>NZ_CP199582.1:0-5518467 GCF_052567285.1 Baekduia sp. Peel2402 | reverse complement strand
CACCGACACCGCGCAGGAACTCGGGCTGCCGTTCGTTCTAGACACGGCGACCTGGCGCGCGAACCCCGACTGGGGCGCACAACTCGGATACGACCTGGATGCGCTGGCGGCCGTCAACCGCAACGCCATCCAGTTTGCACGCGAGCTCGCCGAGGGACGGATGCAGGTGACGATCAACGGCTCGGTCGGTCCGCGTGGCGACGGCTACGTCGTCGGTGACCAGATGACCGCGGAGCAGGCCATGGAGTACCACGCCTGGCAGATCGGCGTCCTGTGTGAAGCCGCAGTCGAGCGCGTCACCGCGCTGACCCTCTCCTATCCCGAGGAAGCGATCGGCGTCGTGCGGGCAGCGGCGACCTTGGGCGTGCCGGTGGTCGCGGGGTTCACGGTCGAGACCGACGGACGCCTACCGTCAGGTGACAGCGTGGCGGAGGCCATCGACCAGGTTGATGAGGCAACCGGCGGGGCGGCCGAGTTCTTTATCATCAACTGCGCGCACCCCACCCACATCGCTGCCGGGATCGACGGCGCCCGCGCGATCGAACGCGTCGGCGGCCTGCGCGTGAACGCGTCGACGCTCAGCCACGCCGAGCTCGATGAGGCCGAGGAGCTCGACGACGGCGACCCCGCACTGCTCGCCCGCGACAACGCGGCCCTGCGCGACGAACTGCCCTCGATCCAGCTGCTCGGCGGCTGCTGCGGCACCGACCATCGCCACGTCGCCGCGATCATCACCGCCTGGAACGACGCCTGAGCCTCGCGCACCGCGGAAGCCCTGCAAACACGCCGTATAGCTGGGGGGGGACTCGAACCCCCGACCTCACGATTATGAGTCGTGCGCTCTAACCAGCTGAGCTACCCAGCCAAGGGCGGCCGATTCTAGCGGGGTGGGCGGGTGTCCCGTTCGCGGGCGCGGTCTTCGGACAGGCCGATGGCGAGGAAGGCGGAGGAGATGAGGCCGACGAAGCCGACGCCGCCGATGAAGATGGCGATGACGTCGAGGGTCAGCGGCGCGGCGAGGGCGGCGAGAAGGCTGCCGGCGACCATGAGCGCGACGGAGGCGATGGCGAGGGTCTTGGGGGACAACGCCGTCGGGAGGGTACCGTCAGCCGTGTGAGCGAGGGTGGGTTGCGGGAAGCGGTCGAGAAGCTGCAGGAGGACGGCACGGCGGAGGCGGTGATCGCCGCGTTCGAGCGGCGGTTCGCGCAGTTGGATGACCCGGACGCGGGGTTCCTGCGCGGCGACGAGCTGGAGCCGGTGGAGGATGTGCCGGCGCTGGAGGACCTGGGCGACGACGACGCGGAGCCCGCAGCGCCGAGGGTCGCGGTCGTCAAGCTGAACGGCGGGCTCGGGACGTCGATGGGGCTGCGCGGGCCGAAGTCGCTGATCGAGGTCAAGCCGGGCGTCACGTTCCTGGATGTGATCGCGCGGCAGGCGGAAGAGCGCCCGCTCGTGTTGATGAACTCCTTCTCGACGGATGCCGCCACCCGAGAGGCGGACGTGGGCGCGCACTTCTTCCTGCAGTCGCGCGAGCCGAAGCTGCGCGAGGACGACCGAAGGCCGGTCGAGTGGCCGAATGACCCCGCGCTGGAGTGGTGTCCCCCTGGTCATGGCGATGTCTATGTCTCGCTCGCGGCGTCGGGCATGTTGGACGAGTTGCTCGGCGAGGGCGTCGAGTGGGCGTTCATCTCCAACAGCGACAACCTGGGCGCCACGCCGGACGACCGCATCCCGACGTGGGCGCGCGCGCACGACGTCCCCTTCGTGATGGAGGTCGTCCGCGGCACGCCGGCGGACCGCAAGGGCGGGCACATCGCGCGGCGCCGTGACAACGGGCGGATCGTGCTGCGCGAGACCGCGCAGACGCCGCCGGGCGACGACTCGTTCACCGACGTCGAGCGGTGGCGGTACTACAACACCAACAACCTCTGGGTGAACTTGAAGACGTTGAAGCAGTTGCTGGAGGAGGACCCTGCCGGCCCGGAGCTGCCGCTGATCGTCAACCGCAAGACCGTGGACCCGCGCGATCCGTCCTCGACGAAGGTGCTGCAGCTCGAGACCGCGATGGGCGCGGCGATCGGCGCGATCGAGGGCGCGCGGGCGGTGCTCGTACCGCGGACGCGGTTCGCGCCGGTCAAGACGACGGACGACTTGCTCCTCGTGCGCTCCGACGCGTACGTCTTGGAGGGCGGGACGATGCTGCCGACGTTCGACGGCCCGCCGCCGGTGGTCTCGCTGGATCCGAAGTTCTACAAGTCGCTGCCAGAGATGGAGAAGCGGTTCCCGCACGGCCCGCCGTCGCTGCGCGAAGCGACGAGCTTCACGGTGAAGGGCGACGTCACGTTCGGCGCGGGCGTCGTTGTGCGCGGTGACGGCGAGGTGGCGGCGTGAAGCGGGTGGTGGCGTTCGGCCCTGGCCGCGTCAACCTGATCGGCGAGCACACCGACTACAACGGCGGCCTCGCTCTCCCCTTCGCGATCGCCGAGGGCGTGACGGTCACGGCGACCGCGACAGACGGCGGCGAGATCCACGCGGTCGCGCACGACTTCGACGGCGAGACCGACAGCTTCGCGGTCGCCGAACCGCCGCGCGGCGCGGAGGGATGGCGGCCGTTCGTGCGCGGGATCGTGGCGGAGCTCGCGATCAAGCAAGGAGCGCGGCTGGAGATCCGCGGTGACTTGCCGCGCGGGTCCGGGCTGAGCTCGTCGGCAGCGCTGGAAGTCGCGCTCGCGCTCGCGCTGCTCGGCCTGGAGGAGCGCGACGTGGACCGCCACGACCTGGCGAAGATCTGCTCACGCGTCGAGAACGACTGGGTCGGCGCCCAGACCGGCCTCCTCGACCAGACCGCCTCCCTCCTCTCCACCGACGGCCACGCGCTGCGAATCGACTTCACCACCATGGAGACGACGAGCGTGCCGCTGGAACTGGGCGACTGGCAGCTGGTGACCGTCGACTCCGGCGACCACCACTCGCTGTCCGCCGCGTCCGGCTACAACGAGCGCCGCGCGGAGTGTGAGGAGGCAGCGAAGCGGCTCGGCGTCGTGACGATCAGCGACGCGCGCGAAGAGGACACGGCCGAGCTGCCGACGACGCTGGCCAAGCGCGTGCGCCACGTGCTCAGCGAGAACGCCCGCGTGGACGCGACGGTCGCGGCGCTGGAGCGACGCGAACTGGAAACGGTGGGACGGCTCCTCGACGAGTCGCACGCCTCGCTGCGCGACAACTACGAGGCCTCGACCGACCGCGTGGAGGCGACGGCGAAGCGCCTGCGCAAAAGCGGAGCAGCCGGCGCTCGCATGGTCGGCGGTGGCTTCGGTGGCCACGTCCTCGCCCTCTTCCCGCCCGACGCGCCGCCTCCCGTCGACGCCCGCGCGGTGCGCCCCGGTCCCGGGGCGCGTCTGCTCGAAGGCGGCTAGGCGCCGCCCCCGGAGCGCTCCTCCCGCTTGCGCTCCTCCTCCTGCAGCTGGCGACCCAATGGCCTCAACAACCCCCAGGCCAGGAACAGCAACCCCATCACCAGCATCCCCAATCCGGCCCACAGGTTGATGTGGACGCCCGCGGCCTTCTCGATCTCCGCGTCGCTGTCGCCGAGCCCGACGATCACCAGCACGACGCCGTAGAGCACGAACAACCCGCCGATGATCCGGCGCAGGTCGAAGAGGTTCGCCGCCTGGGCCTCGCGGGCTCCGGTCTCCTGTTGATCCTGATCAGCCATGAGCTACATCAACTCCTCTACCAGAAGACCACGGTCAAGACGAGGCCAATGGCAACCGCACCGAACCCCAGCAACTTCGGCGACTCCCACCACTTGTCATGCACCGTCGCGGTCGAAGCGTCCTCCTCGTTGGCCATCCCCCAGACCAACCCCTGTAGCTCCTCGACGGGTTTCGGCTTCGTGAACAATGTCACTGCCACGGTCACGACCGCGTCCACGACGAACGCCGCGCCCGCGCCCCAGAACGACTCGTCCAGGTCCGAGCCGAACGTGAACCAGTCCAGCCACTTGTACCCCACGTAGGTCACCAACGCGGCGGCCGTGCCCGCCACCAGTCCCCACAGGCCCGCCGCCGGCGACATCCGCTTCCAGAACATCCCGATGATGAACGTGGCGAACAACGGCGCGTTGAAGATCGAGAACAGCGCCTGCAGGTAGTTCATCAAGTTCTGGTAGCCGGACGCGATCAGCGCCGTCCCGATGGCCACCACGATCCCGCCGACCGTCACGTACCGGCCGACCTTGATGTAGAACGCGTCGTCGCGGTCCTTGGCTATGTACGGCTCGATGATGTCGGTCGTCACCACCGTGTTGAACGCGCTGACGTTCGCCGCCACTCCCGCCATGAACGACGCCATCAACCCCGTCAGGGCTATGCCCAGCATGCCGTTGGGCAGGTACTCGTTCATCAACAACGGGATCGCGTTGTTGTAGGCCAGGTTCTCGTCTCCCCCGCCCAGCCCCGGGATCTTCCACAGCGCGATCATGCCCGGGATCACCACGACCGCCGGGATCAACAGCTTGGGGTACGCGCCGATCAGCGGCGTCCGCTGGCCGGCCGACAGGTCGCGGGCGCTCAAAGCCCGCTGCACCTCCGCGAAGTTCGTCGTCCAGTACCCGAAGGACAGGATGAACCCGAGGCCGAACACGATCCCGATCCACGTCGCGCCGATCGGGTTCGTCACGTCGCCCGGGTTCGTCCCCTGCAACGCGTGTAGGCCCGCCTCACCGAGCTTCGAGTCGCGGATGTGGTTCTGCAACCCGCCCCAGCCGCCGGCGTCAACCAACCCCACAACCGTCAGCGGCACCAGCGCCGCCAAGATCACGAAGAACTGCAAGACCTCGTTGTAGATCGCCGAGGACAGGCCGCCGAGCGTGATGTAGGCCAACACGACGACCGCCGCAACGAGGATGCCGACGATGATCGCCCACCCGAGCAGCAGCTTCAGGACCAGCGCCAAGGCGAACAGGTTGACGCCGGCGATCAGCACGGTCGCCAGCGCGAAGGTCCACGAGTTGAACAGGTGCGAGCGCTTGTCGAAGCGCATCAGCAGGTACTCGGGCACCGACCGCACGCGCGCGCCGTAGTAGAACGGCATCATCACGAGGCCGAGGAAGACCATCGCCGGGACGGCGCCGATCCAGTAGTAGTTGACCGTCGCCACGCCGTACTGCGCGCCGTTGGCGCCCATGCCCAGGATCTCGGTCGCGCCCAGGTTCGCGGACACGAACGCCAGGCCCGTGATCCACGCCGGCAGCGTCCGGCCCGAGAGGAAGTAGTCCAGCGACGTCTTCACGTAGCGCTTGGCGACGAACCCCACGCCGAGCACGGTGACGAAGTAGACGCCGAGGATCGCGAAGTCCAGGGCGTTCGTGTCGAGGCGCACGTCCGACGCAGCGAGCATGAGCGGTCATTGCCCGGACCTGACCCCGACCAATCGTCGGTACGCGGTCCGACGGCCGGTCGAACGCGCCGGGTGTAGCGTCCCGGCCGAGCCATGAGCGCCGGGAAGCTGCACGACCGCATCGCCGAGCTGGCGACCTACAACGACGACCCCGCGGCGGGCGGGATCACGCGGGAGATCTACACGCCCACGTACGCGCGGGCGCTGGAGCGCGTGATCGCGTGGATGGAGGAGGCGGGGCTCGAGACGCGCGTCGACGCCGTGGGCAACCTGTACGGGTCGTGGGCGGGCAGCGACGCCGCGGCGCCCCGCGTGCTGACCGGATCGCACGTCGACACCACGCTGAACGCCGGCGCCTACGACGGCGTCCTGGGCGTCCTCGGCGCGATCGAGGCGATCGAGACCCTGCGCGCGCAGGGCATCCGACAGCCCCGGCGCACCATCGAGGTCATCGCCTGGGCCGGCGAGGAGCCGCGCTTCGGCACCGGCTGCGTGGGCTCGCGCTGCGCGGCAGGCGACCTCACGCGCGCCGACCTCGACCGACTCGTCGACCGCAACGGCGTCTCCATGGCCCAAGCGCTCCGCGACGCCGGCTACGACCCCGACGCGCTGAGCCAAGCCGTCATCGACCCGCCCACCGTCCACGCCCTCGTCGAGCTCCACATCGAGCAGGCCATCGTCCTGGAGCAGTACGGCGAGCAGATCGGCGTCGTCGAGGCGATCGCCGCGCCCCACGACTTCCGCCTGACCTTCACCGGCGCCGCCACCCACGCGGGCGCGACGCCGATGGACCTCCGCCGCGACGCGCTCGTCGGTGCCGCCGAGGCGGTCGGCGCGATCGAGCGCGCGGCGCGCGCGTCGTCGTCCGGCACGACCGTCGGCACGGTCGGGGTGATCAGCGCCCACCCCGGCGCGATCAACGTCGTCCCCGGTACCGCGACCCTCGACGTCGACGTCCGCGACTCCGACCTCGCCGCCCGCGAGCAGACGGTCCAGGCGATCCTCGACGCCTCCCACACCATCGCCGTCGCGCGCGACCTGACGCTCGACGTCGAAGAGATCGTCTCCGACACGCCCGTCGCCTGCGCGCCGACCGTCATCGACGCCGCCGTCGCCGCGACCGAGAACCTCAACTACACCTACCGCCGCATGATCTCCGGCGCCTACCACGACGCCATGATCATGGGCCGCCGCGTCCCGGTCGGGATGATCTTTGTCCCTAGCCGCGGCGGCGTCAGCCACCACCCCGACGAGTACACCGCGCCTGCCGAGCTCGACCAAGGCGTAGCGGTTCTCGCCGGGACGCTGGAGCGCCTGGCGTCCTAGCTAATGCACTTCGTTGATGGTGTTGCCGCCGTCGACCACGATCACCGAGCCCGTCACGTAGGACGCGCCCTCGCTCGCCAAGAACGTGACCGCCGCAGCGACCTCGTCGGGCGTGCCCGGCCGGCCGACCGGCGTGTTGGCCCCCGCCGCCCGCTCGGCGTCGGTCGCCGAGGCGGTGTCGATCCAGCCCGGCGCGACGGAGTTGGCGGTGATGCCGTGGCGGCCCTCCTCCAACGTGATCGCCCGCATCAGGCCGTCGACGCCGGCCTTCGCCGCGCCGTAGCCGCCCGCGCCTGGCGCGGTCACCAACGGTCCGGTGACCGACGACACGAAGACGATCCGCCCAAAACCGTGCTCGCGCATCCCCGGCAGGACGGCGCGCGCCGTCAGGAACGCCGTGTCGAGGTTGAGCGCGAGGTCGTGGCGCCAGCCGGCGAGCGTCGCGTCGGCAAGCGTCTCGCCGCCCGCCTCGACGCCCTGCTGGACCATGCCCGCCGCGTGGACGAGCACCGCGACCGGCGCTCCGCCGTGGGCCGCTGACGCCGCCGCGACGACAGTCGCCGTCGCGTCCGGGTCGGTGAGATCGGCGACGTGGGCCGACGCGCCCGGGATGTCCGCGGCGCGCTCCTCGATCCGCGCCGTGGTGGACGTCAGCGCAACTTGTAGGCCTTCGCGCGCCAGCCACCGCGCGCATGCGAAGCCGATACCCTGCGCGCTGCCCGCGCCGGTGACGAGCGCTAGGCGACCAGGAGCCATGACGCCTAGCGCCCGGTGTCCAAGGACCCCAAGAAGCTCAGCAGCGAGGGCGACGGCTCGTCGCGCCGGCCCGCCAGCGCCTCGGGATCCAGCACGCCGACCAGCCGCCAGGCGACCGCATCGCCGTAGCTCACGCGCACCTGCCAGACCACCGACGTCTGGCCGCCGTTGTGCAGCGTCGGCGGCGCGCCCTCGGCGACGTCCACGCTGAACGGGAGCTCCAAGCGCTCGCCGGAGGCCAACGGACGACGATCCGCAAGCTCAATCTCAGCCGTCGGCTTAAACCGCGCCCGCGGCTGTGGCTGGGACTTGCCCGCGACCTGGACGAGCGTGTCGACCGTCGGCCCGAACTCCAACTTCACGTCGTGACCGCGCCGCTGCTCCTGCACGGGATGGACGACAACTCGACCGGTGAGCGCGGAGCCCACGGAGACCACGTCATCGTCCAACTCGATCGCGATCCGCACGTCCGCCGGCCCGTCCTGCCCGGACCGCGGACCCTCCGGCCAGTACAGATCCTCCGGCCGCGCGACCACGTCGACGATCGACGCAGCCGTGTCGTTGGTGCCCTTGGTCCGGTGCAGCTCGGCCTCGAACGAGTACTCCACGTACTGAGCACAAGCCGGGGGCAGGCCGGTCGGCAGCGTCACGCGCAGCTCGTGGCGGCCGACCTCCGGGGGCAGCTCGGCCAACGGCCAGCGGGTCTTGCCGTCGGAGGCCCAGCCCATCATGCGCAGGTAGACCTCGATGCGCTCCATCGTGCCGTCGTCCTCGCCGCGGACGTCGAGGTAGACCATCGCCTCGCCGCCGGAGTGCGCGACCTTGTCGCAGCCCTGGTCGGCCATCCACACCGTCATCGGCGACCACATCCAGCGCTTGGCCGAGCCAAGGCGATCCTTCAGGCCCATGGGCGGACGCTAGCCGAGGTAACCCTCGACGGTGCCTTCCGGCCGCATCTGCTGCTCGTCCGGGTCGTTGCCCGCCCGCTTGGCGGCCTCGCGCCGGCGCAGCAGGTCCCACAGCTGGTCGAGCTCGACCTTGATCTTCCCGAGCCGCTCGGCGTCGCGCTCGATCACCTCAGGGTGGCCCGTCTCGGCGGCGGCGCCCTCCTCGGCGCGCAGCTTGCGCTCCTCGGCCTCGAGCGCCTCGATGCGGTTGCGGATCTGGTCGTCGTCCATGACGAACGAGCCTAGCGGCGCAGCCAGCCCATTCCCACCGCGATCACGGAGAGGATGACCAGCAGGATCCCCTCCGCCTTGATCAGGTCCGGCTGCGGGTCACCGTAGTGGATGTCCTTCTCGTCCTGCCACGCGAAGTAGTAGCCGACCGCGATCGCGACCGGCAGCAGGAGCGAAGCCCAGCGGGGCACGCTGGGCCGCGCGGCGAGGATCCCGTTCACCACGGCGAGCGTGGCGACGAAGAAGAACATCCGGCGCGCTCAGAACCCGTCGCGCCAGGTGTCCTTGTACAACAGGTACTCGGCGGGCCCAGAATCGCTCGCCGTGAAGCCCTGCGGGCAGTAGGGCGCCATGTAGATGAAGTCCTCGGCTTGGACCGGGTGCTCGTCGCCGTTCAAGACGTACAACCCGGCGCCCTCGGTCATCCACAACCCATGTTCCTCGTCATGGACCTCGATCTTGTCCAACCCCACGCCCGCGTCGAAGCGCAGCAAGGACATGGCGAAGTCGAAGGCGGGGTCGTCGACCGGGAGCAGCTCGCGGCGGGTGAAGCCGGGCACGGGCGTCTCCGCGAACGGCTCGTCGTCGCGGTGGCCGGAGAACGCGCCCGGCGCGTCGTGGGCGGCGTGGCCCTCGTAGACGCGCTTGAGGATCAGGAGGCGGGCACCGTCCGTCGAGCGGATCTCATAGGCCATGTCCGCCGGCAGGTACGTGTAGCCCCCGGCGCTCAGGCTCCAGCGGCCATCCGGCGCGGCGGACGTCAGCACGGTCACGCTGCCGTCCAAGACGTAGAAGAACCGCTCATGGCCGGCGCCGACACGGCGGGTCGTGCCGCCGCCCGGCGCCACCGTCACGAGGTACTGACCGATTCGCGACGGCGCCAGGCGCGGCGTCACGAGCTTGACCACCGGCTGGTCGCCGAACTCCGGCAGCCGCGACGGGTAGTGGTTGGCAGGCGTCACGACGGTGTAGCCGTGGCCGAGCGTCCCGCGGTCAGCGGCGGTCATGCGTCTCCTTCTTCATGTAAGACAAGATCCTCGGGCAGCGCCGGCGCGCGCGTCACCTCGCGCCCGGTGGCGTCGCGCAGCGCCGCGAGCACCGCCGCGGTCGACGACAGCGACGGCATCTCCCCCACGCCCCGCAGGCCGTACGGCGTGTCGGGATCGCCGAGCTCAAAGACCAGCGACGGCACCCGCGCGGCGTCCACGATCGTCGGGATCCGATAGGCGCCGAAGGACTGGGTCAGGACGCGCCCGTCGTCGCCGACCAGCAGCTCCTCGCTCAGCGCCAGGCCCAGGCCCTGGATCGACCCGCCCTCGAGCTGCCCTTCCAAGGCCATGGGGTTGACGGCCTTGCCGACGTCCTGCGCGCACGCCAGCTCGACGACCCGCGCAAGGCCCAACTCAATGTCCACGTCAACGACTGCGCGGTGCGCCACGAACGCGAACCCGGCGTGTGCGTCGCCCTGGCCGGTCACCGGGTCCAGCGGCTCGGTCGGCGCGTGCCGGTAGGTCCGGCGGGCCTCGATCGGCCCGCCTGCGACCAAATCCTCCACCTCGATCAGACGCTCGTCCCCGCGCCAGACGGCACCGTCGCGTAGTACCAACGTCGCCTCGCGTTCCCCCAACTGCGAAGCCGCGCGCTCCAGCGCCGCCGTCCGGACCGCGGCGCATGCCGCGCGCACGGCGCCGCCGGCCATCCACGTCAGCCGCGACGCCGACGCGCTCCCGGCCGAGTCGATCGTCGTGTCGGCGACGAGCACGTCGATCTCCGCGACGCCCAACTCGGTCCGCGCGATCTGCTCCTGGACGCCGATCACGCCCTGCCCGACCTCGGCCGCCGCCGTGTGGACCTCGACCACCGGCCGCCCGTCGCGGGCGAGCAGCGTGACCCGCGCGGTGGACGAGTCGTCGAAGCCCTCCGAGAAGGCGATGTTCTTGAACGCGGCCGCGTAGCCGACGCCGCGCCGGATCGACGCGCCGCCGTCGCCGGAGCGGAAGGAGGAGCCGGGCAACGATCGAGGGTCGTCGTCCAACGGCGCTGGCAACGGGCGCTCTTCCAAGCCCTCCAACAACGCGACCGTCGCCACCGGCCCGCGCACCGCCTGGCCGGTCGGCAGCGTCCCGCCCTCGCCCAGCGCGTTGCGTCGCCGGATCTCCACCGGCGACACGCCGACCGCCGCCGCCAGCTTGTCCATCTGCCCCTCGTAGGCGACCGCAACCTGCACCGCGCCGAACCCGCGCATCGCGCCGCACGGCGGGTTGTTGGTGTACACGACTTGCCCGAGCAGCTCGGCGTTGGGCACCGCGTACGGCCCACAAGCCAAGGTGGTGGCGTTGGTGATGACCGCGGTCGAGGACGACGCGTACGCGCCGCCGTCGAGCACGACCTTCGCGCGCACGAGCAGCAACCGCCCGTCCGCGTCGGCGTGGTGCTCGTACTCCATCCACGCCGGATGGCGGTGCACGTGGCCGCCCGCGAACGACTCGGCGCGGGAGTACGCCATCTTCACCGGCCGCCCGGTCTTCAGCGCGAGCAGGCAGGCGTGCAGCTGCATCGAGAGATCCTCGCGCGCGCCGAACGCGCCGCCGACGCCCGCCATCACCAGCCGCACGCGGTCGGCCGACAGCCCCAAGCCCGCCGCCACCTGGTCGCGATCGACATGAAGCCATTGCGTTGCGATTTGCAGCTCGACGCCGCCGCGGCCATCGGGGATCGCCAGCCCGGACTCCGGGCCGAGGAAGGCTTGGTCCTGGATGCCGACCTCGTAGCGGCCGCGCACCACGACGTCTCCGACGACGGACGTGTCCCCGCGCAGGATCGGCACGCCCTTCAACAGGTTCCCGCCCGGGTGGAGCGCCACGGCATCGGGAGCCAGCGCCGCCTCGACCGACACGATGGGATCGAGAAGCTCGTACTCCACTGTCACCAGCGCCGCCGCCCGCCGCGCGGTGACCGGGTCCTCGGCCGCGACGATCGCCACCGGCTCGCCGTGATGCCGCACTCGGTCAAACGCGAGCACCGGCTGATCGGGCAGCGTGTTGCCCACCAACTTGTCGCCGGGGACGTCGTCGGCGGTCAGCACCGCGTGCACGCCGTCCAGCGCAAGCGCCGCCCGCGTGTCGATCCCGACGATCCGCGCCGACGCGTGCGGCGAGCGCACCGTCGACCCGTACACCATGCCTTCGACGGCCAGGTCCGACGAGTACGGGAAGCGCCCTGTGACTTTCGCGGGCCCATCCGAGCGCGTCAGCCGCGCCCCGACGTGCCCGTCGCGCGTGACCGCCTCGTCCAGCGCGGGCTGCCCGGCGTCCCCCGCCCCCGTGTGCTCAACCGCCCGCGGGTGTTGCGCGCGCCAGTGGTCACCCTGCTGCGGCGTCACGCCTCCACGCGCTCCCGCATCCGCGCGCTCTCGCGGCGCAGGTCGGCCGCCAACGTCAGCGGATCCGCCGTGCGCAGCTCGCCGCCGTCGACCACGACCTCCCCGCCGACCAGAAGCGTGTCGACCGCGCGCGTCGGCCCGAACACCAGCGCCGCGACCGGATCCGCTTCCATCCCCGCGAAGCCGACCTCGTCCAAGGACCACAACGCGATGTCCGCGCACGCGCCGACGGACAAGTGCCCCAACTCGTCGTCGCGGCCCAGGCAGCGCGCGCCGTGGCGCGTGGCCATCTCCAGCGCGTCACGCGCGGTCAGCGCCCGCGGCCCGCGCGCGGCACGGCCTACAACAATCGAGGCCCGCAGCTCGTCGATCAACTCACCGCACTCGTTGGACGCCGCCCCATCCACGCCGAGCCCGACCGGCGCGCCCGCCGCCAGCAGCGCCGGGACCGGCGCGATGCCCGCGCCCAGGCGCCCGTTGGACGTCGGGCAGTGCGCGACGCCCGTGCCGGTCGCGCCCATCCGCCCGCACTCGTCGTGATCGAGGTGGACACAGTGCGCGAGCCAGACGTCCTCCCCCAGCCAGCCCAGTCCGTCGAGGTAGTCCAGCGGCCGGACGCCGAAGTGCTCCAGGCAGAACTTCTCCTCGTCGTCGGTCTCCGCCAAGTGCGTGTGGAGGCGGACGCCGCGCGCCCGCGCCAGCGCTGCGGTCTCGGCCATCAGCTCGCCGGTGACGGAGAACGGCGACGTCGGCGCCAAGGCAATGCGTACGTGAGCGCCCGGCGACGGGTCGTGGTGGCGGTCGATCGCCTCGGCACACGCGGCGAGAATCGCATCGCGATCTTCGACAACATCGTCCGGCGGCAGCCCACCGGCCGACTTTCCGAGGTCCATCGCGCCGCGGCACGGGTGGAAGCGGATGCCGATCGCGCGCGCCGCGTCGATCTCGACCTGTAGGAGATCTCCGGCGTGCTTGGGGAAGATGTAGTGGTGGTCGGTCGACGTCGTGCACCCCGACCGCGCGAGCTGCGCCAGCCCGGCGCGCGCCGCGGCCGCGACCGTCGCGTCGTCGATGTGCTGCCAGACCGGGTAGAGCGCGACGAGCCATTCGAACAGCGTCGCCTCCTGCGCGTAGCCGCGCGTGGCGTGCTGGTAGAGGTGGTGGTGGCAGTTGACGAGGCCCGGTGTAGCGAGCCGGCCGGGCGCGTCGATGCGGCGCGTCGCGTTCGCGCGCACCTCGGCCGGAGCGGCGCCCGATCCAATTGCGGTGATCCGCCCGCCCTCCACCACGATGTGCCCACTGTCGATCTCGCGGCGGGCGTCGTCCACCGTCGCGATCGCGCAGCCCTCGATGACGATCACGTCGTCCCCTCCCGCGCGGCGTGCTTCACCGCTTCGATGATCTTCGCATAGCCCGTGCAGCGGCACAGGTTGCCGTTCAGCCCTTCGCGGATGTCGGCCTCGGAGGGGTCGGGGTTGCGCCGCAGGAAGTCGCGGGTGGCCACGATCAACCCCGGCGTGCAGAACCCGCACTGCACCGCGCCCGCGGCGAGGAAGGCCTCCTGGACGTGGTCGAGCCCGGCGTCGTCCGTGCCCGCGGCCGCCGTCTCCACCCGCGCGCCATCGACCTGCGCGGCGAGCACGAGGCACGCCGTATGGATCTCGCCGTCGATCGACACCGTGCACGACCCGCACTCGCCCTGCTCACAGGCGTTCTTGGCGGAGGTGATGTTCAACACGTCGCGCAGCACGCGCAGCAGCGACTGCCCGGCGTGCGCGTCGTCGACCTCGTGCAGGGTGCCGTCGACCGTCAGCCTCATGCCGCCACCCTCCGCAGTGCCCGCGCGGCCAGCACGCACGCAACGTGGCGCCGGTGCTCGGCCGAGCCGCGCGCGTCAGCCGCGGGATCCACCGCCGCGCCGACCAGCGCGCCGAAGCGCGACGCGGCACCCGCGAGGTCGTCCCACGACGCCGCGATCAGGTCCTCGGCGACGTCGGGCCGGATCGCGGTCGGCGCGGCGCCCACCACGCAGACACCGGCGCGCCGCTTGTCGGTGTGCAGCGCGATCGCCACGCCGCAGACCGCGCGCGCCATCGCGTTGCGCGCACCGGCCTTCGCGTAGGCGACGGGCCCGTCGGCGACCGGCACGTCGATCGCGACGACCAGCTCACCGGCACGGAGGTCGCACTCGCCGGGTGCCGTGACGAACGCGTGCGCCGGGATCGCCCGCTCGCCTTCGCGTACCGAAGCGACGATCACGGAAGCCCCCGCCGCGCCGAGCGCCGCCAGCGCGTCCGACGACGGATCCCCGATCACCAGCGCGCCCGCGACCGTCGCCCGGTTGCGCAGCTGACGGGACGCGATCGTCTCCACCGCCTGCGCCAGCCCCGGCAGCTCGTCGGCATGGCGCTCGAGCACGTCGGTGTACGTCGTCATCGCACCCAGCCGCACGACGCCGCCACTGCGCCCGCCGGACTCCCGCAGCTCCCCTACCCGCGACAGATCCAGGAACCGCGCCGGATCGATCCGCCCCGCGTTCAGCTCCACGAGCACGCCCGTCCCACCGGCGACGACCACCGCTTCCGGGTGCGTCACACGCGCCGCGAGGGCGTCGTCGAGAGTGGTGGGTCGTAGGACGCTCAGTGCCGGAAACCTACCAACCGCGTCCAGCCCAGATAAGGTGCGGGACGTATGACGAACGACCCGCCCGCTGCGCGCGGCCGGGTCGCCGACCGGGGTCACCGGCGACTGGGCATTGACGACGCGGCATCGCTCGACCGCGACGCCTTCGTGGCGGCGTTCGGCGGCGTCTTCGAGGACTCGCCGTGGATCGCGGATGCCGCGTACGACACGCGGCCGTGGGCGTCGGTGGACGCTCTGCACGTCGCGATGACACGCGTCGTGGACACTGCGCCGCCCGACGCGCGCCTGTCGCTGATCCGCGCCCATCCGGACCTTGCCGGCAAGGCCGCGATCGCCGGCGAGCTGACGCCGGAGTCCGCGCGCGAGCAGGTCGCGGCGGGGCTCGATCGCCTGACCCCGCAGCAGCACGCCGACGTCCTCGCGCTGACCGCCGCCTACCGCGAGCGCTTCGGCTTCCCCTTCATCGTGTGCGCGCGCGAGCACACGGCCGACACGATCATCGCCGCCGCGCGCGAGCGGCTCGACCACCACGAACCTGACGACGAGGAGCGCACGGCGCTGACCGAGATCTACAAGATCGCGGCGTTGCGCCTGGCGGACCTCGTCGAGGAAGGACCCTCACTTGCCTGACGCCAAGATCTCCTACGGCAAGCTCTCGGTGCCCGTCCACCTCGTCCGCGGCGAGGAGCTGCTCGCCGCCGACGTCTCGATGGAGGTCCTCGGCCAGGGCTTCCTCCCGGCCTACACGGAGGGCGACAACTCGTCGGTCGTAGCGACCGACACCATGAAGAACGTGATCCTGCGCCGCGCCCACGATTACGGCGGCGGGACGTTCGAGGGCTTGTTGTACGACCTGGGCGTCGGGTTCCTGAAGACCTATCCCGAGATGGAGGGATTGCGGCTGTGGGCGGTGCAGCAGCCGTGGATCAAGGAGACCGGCCGGCTCTTCCGGCGTGTGGACGGCGACCACGAGGTCGTGGAGATCGAGCTGGCGCAGTCTTCGGAGAGCGGGATCACGCTCGCCGACCACCGCGCCGGGCACCTCGGCCTGCGGCTGCTGAAGACGACCGGCAGCGCGTTCACGAAGTTCGCGCGCGACGACGACACGACGCTGCCCGAACGCCTCGACCGGCCGCTGTTCATCCACCTCGACGTGCACTGGAAGTACGGCGATCCGGCGGACGCCTTGAGCGACGCGGGGCACGTGGCCGACGCCGAGATCCTGAAGGTCGTGCTCGGCACCTTCGACGACTTCGTCTCGGAGTCGATCCAGCAGCTCGTGCACGAGATGGGCGTGCGGCTACTGGCGCAGTTCCCGGCGTTGTCACAGGTCTCGTTCCGTGGTGAGAACCACACATATGACCCAGTGCCGGGCGCCGCCGACGCCGACCCGCTCAGCAAGACCTACACCTCGCCGTTCCCCGCGTGGGGTCTGATCACGCTGGTGCTCGATCGATGAGCGGTGGCTCCCGCCGCCTCGCCGACCTCCGTGCTCCGGAGGTCCTCGATCGCCTGACCCCGTCCTCCGTGCTGCTCCAGCCTGTCGGTGCGATCGAGCAACACGGGCCGCACCTGCCGTTGTCCACCGACCTGCTGATCGCTGATGCGCTGGCCGAGGCGCTCGTGGACGAGCGCGGTGACGAGCTCGACCTGTGGCTGCTGCCGCCGTTGGCTTACACGAAGTCCAACGAGCACGCATGGGCGCCGGGAACGATCTGGCTCAGCTCCCAGACCATGTTGTCGGTGTTGGACGACCTCGGGCGCTGCGTGGCGACGCTGCCAACCAAGCGCTTGGCGTTCCTCAACGGCCACGGCGGCAACACCGCGCTGCTGGCGGTTGCCAACCGCGAGCTGCGGGTCGCGCATGGGCTGATGACGTTCCTCCTGCACCCGTCGCAGCCGCGCGACAGCGGCGGGGCGACGGAGGACGACGACGAGTTGGGCATGGGCGTGCACGCGGGGCGCGACGAGACGTCGATCGTCCTGCACCTGCGGCCCGAGTTGGTGGACATGTCGCTGGCGACCCGGTCGGTGCCCGAGGCGATGGCCGCACGCGAGCGCGTGAAGTTCGGCGGCGACGTCGCGTTCGGCTGGTCGTCGGATGACCTCGCCGCCAACGGCGTCATCGGCGACCCGACGCTGGCGTCCGCCGAGCGCGGCGCGCGGTTGTGGAAGGGCATTAAGCGGTCGGTCGGCGACGCGCTGGCCGAGGTCGCGGCGTTCGAGTTCCCGCGGTGACCGAGGCGCTGCTCGTCAAGAACGCGGCGGTTGTGTGGACCGGCGAGCGCACGCTGCACGACGCCGACGTCCTCGTCACGGACGGGCGCGTCGCGGCGGTCGGCCCATCGCTCGACGGGCCCGGCGAAGCAGTGGTCATCGACGCGCGAGGCTGCCTCGTCGCACCGGGCTTAGTCAACGCCCACCACCACCTCTTGCAGTCCGCCTTCCGCACGCTTCCCGGCACACGCGGCGTGCCGATGCGCGAGTGGCTCGCCGTCATGAACGGCGCCTACATGTCGATCGGCATCGACCCGGAGCTGTGCGGCGCGGCGGCTGCGGTCGGCCTCGCCGAGTCCTTGCTCAACGGCGTGACGACCGTCGCCGACCACCACCTCACCTGGCCTGCGGACGCCGATCACCTCGGGATGGCCGAAGCCGTCGTCCTCTCCGCGCGGTCGCTCGGCGCGCGGCTGGTCTTCGTACGCGGGACCGCCGGCGACGACGCCGAAACCGCCGCGGCCTCTGCCGACGCGTTGGCCGGTTTTGTCGGCGGTGCGGTAGCGCCGGACGGGATGGTCGGCCTCGCGGTCGGGCCAGCAGGCGTGCACAGCGACGGCCGCGCGACGTTCGAGGCGCTGCGCGAGGTCGCGCTGCATCACGGGCTCGTGCGTCGTACCCAGGCCAACGAGCAGGTTGATGTGATTGCAGCGGAAGAGCGCTACGGCCGCCGCCCACTGGAGCTCCTGCGCGACTGGGGTTGGCTGGAACCGGGCGTGACGATCGCGCACCTTTGCGAGGTGACCGACGAGGAGATCGCGCTCGTCGCCGCCTGCGGGGTGACCGCGACGCACGCGCCCGGGTGCGACCTCCCGATGGGCTGGGGCCTGGCGCCTGCGGGCGCGCTGCTCGACGCGGGTGTCGTTGTCGGCCTTGGAACGAGCGGTGGCGGTTCCAACGACGCGGGCCACCTGCTGGCCGACGCGCGTCTCGCGCTCCAGGCGTCCCCGCTCTCCGGCCGTCCGCTCACGACCCTAGAAGCTCTGACCATGGCCACCCGCGGCAGCGCGACCGGCCTCGCCCGGCCGGAGCTCGGCCACCTGGAGCCCGGCGCCGCCGCCGATCTCAATGTCTATGACCTGACCGGCGTCGCCGACGCGGGCGTGGCCGACCCGGTCGCGGGCTTGTTGTGGGCCTCGCCCGGCCGCCGTCCGCGCCACGTCGCAGTCGCTGGGCGCGTCGTGGTGCGCGACGGCGCGCTGACCGGCACCGACGAGCGCGCGCTCGCCGAGCGTCTCACGGCGCTCCTCGCCACCCGCCGCGGAGCGGTCGCGTGACGATCGCCGCGCGCCACGAGGTCGTCATCGTCGGCGGCGGCCACAACGGCCTCACCTGCGCCGCTTACCTTGCACGCGAGGGCGTCGACGTCTGTGTCCTGGAGGCACGCGACAGCGTCGGCGGATGCGCGTCGACGGTCGAGGTCCTGGACGGCGCGCGGGTCAACATCTGCAACTGCGACCACGCGCTCGTGCGCGAGACCGGCGTCATCGAGGACCTGGACCTCGCCGCGCACGGCCTGTCCTACATCGACCTCGACCCCGCGCATCTCGCGATGCCGTGGGGCGGCGAGGCGCCGTGGCTGCTGTTCACCGAGGTCGAGCGGACGCTGCAGTCGCTGGCGCTGACGCATCCGGATCAAGTCGATGGCTATCGCCGGTACGTCGCCGACCTCCTCCCCGCCGCCCGGTTGGTGATGGAGATGACCGGCGGGGTGCCGACCGTCGGCGGCGTGGCGACACGGTTGGCACGCGCTCGCGGCCGGGGCTTAAGCGCGCTGCTGAAGCTGAGCCGCCGCAGCGCGGCCGACGTGTTGAAGGACTACTTCACCTCCGACGCGCTCCTCGGCCCCGTCTCCACCACCGGCCCTGCGGTCTGGGGCCTTCCACCCCAACAGCCCGGAACCGGCCTCGGCGCGCTCGGCTACGCGCTGCGCCATCTCACCGCGGTCGGACGGCCGGTCGGCGGCTCGGGCGCGCTGACCGACGCGCTCGCCAGCGCGCTGACCGCGCACGGCGGCACGATCCGCACCGGCGCGCGCGTTACCGCGATCACCTGCGACGGCGGCCGCGCCACGGGCGTCCGGCTGGACGATGGCACGCGCATCGCCGCCGACGCGGTCGTCTCGGCCAGCGACCCGCGCCGCACGCTGTTGGAGTTGCTGCACGCGCCGCCCGCCGCCGCCCGCGGGCTCCTCGACCGCTGGCGTGCGCGGCCCGTTCGCGAAGGCTATGAGTCGAAGGTCGACGCGGTCGTCGGCGCGCTCCCACGCCCGCGCGGGATCAACCCCCAGCACTTGCAGGCGCTCGATGTGGACGAGGTCCTCAACGCCACCATGGTGGTCGCGCCTGGCCTCGACGGCATCCTCGCCGCCCACGAGACCGCGCAGCGCGGCGGCGTCGCCGAGCGCCCGTTGTTCCTGTCCAACGTGCCGAGCGTCGTCGACCCGACGGTCGCGCCACCCGACGGCCACACCTTCAGCCTGGAGGTGTTGTTCACGCCCTACCGCTTGAACGGCGGCTGGGCGGCGAGCCGCGAGCCCGAGCGCTGGCTCGAGGCCTTCGCCTCCCTCTGCGAGCCCGGCTTCCTGGCCGCGGTCAAGCGCTTCAGGTTGGTCGGCCCTGAGGACTACGAGCGCGACTTCTCGATGCCCGCTGGCTTCGCGCCCTCGTTCGCGGGCGGCCCGCTCGCCGCACTGCTCGGCCGCGACCGCGAGCTGACCCGCTACGCCACGCCCGTCCCCGGGCTCTACCTCACGGGCAGCGGGACGTTCCCGGGCGCGGGCGTCTCCGGCGCGCCCGGGCGCAACGCGGCGCGCGTGATCCTCAGTGAGCGACGACGCCGCCAGCCAGGCGCTCGCGCAGGCGCGTCATCGCGGTGGCGTTCCCGCGCTTCAGCACCGACCGGACGACCGGCGCCAGCACCCGATCCGGCAACGGCGCCTTCTCCCAGGCGTACGTGAACGTCACGCGCGTCCCACCGCCGTCGTCGTCGGGTAGCTCGTCCAAGGTGTAGGTGCCGGTCGCGACGCGCCGGCCCTTGGCCGACACGTTGCGCTCGACGATCAGCGCGGGCGCGCTGGCCGCGACGACCTCGATGTCGGCGGTGTCGGTCAGCGCGCCGAAGGACGACTTCACGCGCGCCTTCGAACCGATGCCGCTCGCCGGACCGGAGTACTCCCAGTCGGTCAGCATGTGGTCGGTGAACGGCTCGTGGTTGGCCATCACGTCGAGGTAGGCGTAGACGTCCGCACGGGGCTGCGGCACGTCGATGGAAACGGAGACAGGTCGAGGGGTCATGTACCACACGGTACACTTCCTTCATGCCCCGAGTCAACGCCCGCGAGGACCTCCTCCAGCGCGCGATCACGCACATCTCCCAGCGCGGGATCACCGACCTGTCCTTGCGCGAGCTCGGCGCCGCGATCGGCAGCAGCCATCGGATGCTGATCCATCACTTCGGCTCCCGGGAAGGCCTATGGGTCGAGGTCATCCGCGCCGTCGAGCGCCACCAGCGCGCGACGTTTCCCTCCGTCATGCCCGACCCGATCGCCGACCCCGCCGGCGCCATGCGCGCCTGGTGGAAGCACATCAGCGACCCCAACCTCTGGCCCAACGAGCGCCTCTTCTTCGAGCTCTACGGCCAAGCCCTTCAGGGCCGCCCCGGCACCGAGGAGCTCTTCGACGGCATCGTCGACTCCTGGATCGAGCCCGTCATCCCCATCAACATGGCCATGGGCATGGACGAACCCACCGCCCGCGCCCAAGCCCGCCTCGGCATCGCCGTCACCCGCGGCCTCCTCCTCGACCTCCTCGCCACCGGCGACCGCGACCAGGTCGACGCCGCAATGGAGCGCTGGATCGCGCTCAACCTCGCGGCGGCAGGGACCTAGCGAGCGACAGCTGCGAAGCGAGCGACGCCATCGCCCTCCGCATAGGCGCCCGCCGTCTCACAGGTCTTGCGGGTGATCTGCTTCGGCTCACGATCAGCAGGCGCGTAGCTGAAGACGAACTCGATGCTGAGCTTTCCAGCGAGCCGGACCAGGCTCTCCGGCCGGGGCAGGGACTCACCCGACTCCCAGCGTGCGACCTGCGGCTGCTTGACGCCGATCAGCGTCGCGAGATCCCGCTGGCTCAGATCGTGGTCGTATCGATACTCGATCAGTTTCGCGGCGACCATCCGCGCGGGCGCCAGACGCTCCCACTCGCTCCGAAACGCGCCATCGAGGTTGAGCGCCGCAGCGACGACCTCGCCGTGCGTCATGTCCTTCTTGGTCTTCCCAGCCATGTGCTCGTCTCCTTTCGTGTCTGCCGAGACGATAACACAGTTGTTATCGATGGACCAGGCGAGATCTACACTTCCTGACCGTAATCGCGACGTGCGCGCTGTTGAGCGCGCTCCACAGCGGCGCGGAACCCCGCCGGGTCAGTCATCGCTTCTGGCGCCAGCGCGACGACCTTGAACGTCCTGTCGTCGAAGCGGAAGTACAGCGGCCGGATCGTCGTTCGCCCTCCACCCGGCCGGAGCTCGTAGAGCTTGACGGCACCCGCGATCGACTTCGAATGGGGCTCTGTGATCTTCGGCCCGATCTGACGCAGGATGCCCACGATCGTCAGCACGCGACGCTGGTTCTGCCTGTCGCGCAACCGTTGGAGCTCCTCAACCGCATCCGGGTGGTACTCGACCATCCACGTCGCCGACGGCACCCGACCGAGCTTGCCTCCCATCGGGGAGACCCTAGGGTTCTGGTGCCAACGAATCTGCGCCTGAATCAGGCGAAATAGCGGCGGCCGTCGCGGGCGGCGAGTGCGGCGCGGGTTGCCTCGATGCGGGCGAGGGTGGCGGGGTGCTCGGGCGCTGGGGACACCGCGAGGCGGCGGGTGCGTTGCTCGGCGATGGCGGCGTGGACGTCAGAGATGGAGAAGCGGGTCGGGAGGCGGTCTTTGATGACGAGGTCGCCGGCGACGAGGACGTGGCGGACGGAGGTGCCGGTCTCGGAGAGGACGAGGGAGGCTTCGAGCTCTCGGGCGCCGGCGAGGCCGAAGGTGGTGCGGTCGAGGAGGGCGATGTCGGCAGGGGCGCCGATGTCGAGGGTGCCGAGGCCAGGGACACCGAGGGCGCGGGCGCCGGAGGTGGTGGCCATGGACAAGGCCTCGGGCGAGGAGACGTAGGCCTCGTCGGGGCCGCGGTGCAGCAGCGACGCGAGGCGCATGGCGAACCACATCTGCTGGTCGTCGCTCGACGCTGCGCCGTCGGTGCCAACCCCTACAGGAACGCCCGCGGCGAGGAGGTCGAGGACGCGGGCGCGGCCGGAGCGCAGGCGGGTGTTGGCGGCCGGGTTGTGGACGACCACGCCGCCGCGTTCGGCGATCAAGGCGATGTCCTTGTCATCGAGCCAGACGCAGTGCGCCATGGACACGTCGGGGCCGAGGACGCCCATGCGGTCCAGCGCGGCGACGCCGCTCCCGCCGCCGAAGCGTGCGCGGCAGGCGGCGTCCTGGACGCGCGTCTCAAGAACATGCAGTTGCATCGTCGTGCCGCGCCGCCGGGCGAGGTCGGCCATGCCCATCAACAACTCCTCGGACGCCCACTGGATCCCTGAGGCGCCGGCCAGCACGTGCAACCGCCCGCCCTCGCTTCCGTGCCAGCGGTCGATCGCGTCCTCGGTCAGCGCGATCGCCTCGGGCGTCGGCACCGCCGGGACCTGCTGGGGAATGAGCGTCTCGCCCACCCCGGAGACGCCCAGCGACCGTGCCAGGTCCGCCGTGTAGTCGTGGTCGCTGAACAGCGGCGCCATGCCCCCGCGGATGCCCGCGTCGCGATAGGCGCGCATGACGCCGTCAAAGCCGCCGTCGCGGATCGGCGTCATCCCGACATGATCAAGAACGGACGTGCAGCCGCTCAGCAGCAGCTCGGCCGCGGTCGCCAGCGCGCACCAGTAGTGGTCCTCCTCCGAGTACGGCCCGGACTCCCCCATCAGCCGCGCCAGCCACGGCTCCAGCGCCAGCCCGTCGCCGAGCCCGCGCATCGGGTTCTCGGGCGAGTGCGTGTGGGCGTTGACGAGGCCCGGGACCGCGAGCAGGCCGCGGCCGTCGAGGACGTCGTCGCCGCCACGCGGTCCCGCGGCCGGTTCGATGGCGGCAACGCGGCCGCCCTCGATCACGACGTCCACGCCGGGACGCAGGTCGCTCGGCGCGACGAGCAGGTCGACGCCCGCGACGATCACCCGCGGGCCACCAGACGGACGGGGAGCGACTTGTAGGTCCTGATCATCAAGGTGGGGTGCAACTCGCCCTCTCCTACCACTTCGATCCGCGACCATCGCGCGACCGCGCGCGACAGGACCTCCCGCGCCTCCAACCGGGCCACGTGGGCGCCGAGGCAGGTGTGAACGCCGCCGCCGAAGGCGACGTGGCGGTTGGGCGAGCGCGCGATGTCAAAGGCGTCGGGCGACGGGAAGGCGGCGGAATCGCGGTTGGCAACCAGGACAGCGCATTGGAGGACGTCGCCTTCGCGGATCGGCGCTCCGTGGAGGTCGAAGTCGGTCAGGGCGACGCGGCCCATCGTCAACGCCGGTGAGACGTAGCGCAGCGCTTCCTCGACCGCGGGCCGCAGCAGCGACGGGTCGGCGTGCAACCGGTCCCACTGGTCCGGGAACGCGGCGAAGGCCTCGACCATCCCGGACAACAACGTCTGGGTCGTGGATGTGCCGGCGGCGAGCGACTCCATCGCCTGGGTCAGCACGTCATCCCACGACAGGACGCCCTCGCGATAGGCGGCGCAGAGCCAGGACAACAGGTCCTCCCCCGGCTCCTCCAGGCGGCGAACCGCGAGCCGTTCGAGGTACGTCACCAGCCCGAGCATCGCCTCCTGGCCACGCCGGAGGTCGTCCGGCGACAGGATCGCGGGGTCCAACAAGACGTCGATCGCGACCGTGTCGTGATGGAGCAGCTCCATCAACTCGTCGGCGTCCTCCTCCGGCAAGCCGAACAGGCGGCGGAAGACCGCGGCCGGCAAAGGCTTGGCAACGGCGCGCACCCAGTCGACCTCACCGTCGTCGGGCAAGTCGGCGAGAAGCGAGGAGGCGAGATCGACCACCATCTCGGTCATCGACGCCTCCACCGCCGCCCGCGTGAACGGCTCTGTGAACGCACCTCGTACCTGACGGTGCCTTCTCCCCTCTAGGTTGATCAGCAGCCCCTCCTGGAAGCGCTCCAGCGCGCTGCCCGCGCCGAACGGGCGGACCGCGTCATAGCCCCGGACGCGGTGGATGTCCGTCCCGCACCGCACCCGGTCCTTCAACAACTCCGCGACGTCGGAGTACCGCGTCACGAACCAATACCCCTCCCGCAGCCGCACCACCGGAGGCAACCCCCGGAACGCCGTGTGCAGCCGCCGGGGCAGCCCGGGATCGCGGAAGTCGATCCCGGGCTGCGCCACAGCGACGTCCATCTACAGGCCGATCCCCTGCTTGATGAACTCGTTCGTGAACAGGTCGCTCGGCGCGAGGCCGTCGGCGATCTTGATGTTGTTCTTCTTGTAGATGGGCGACACGATGTCGATCATCTTCTGGACGCGGGCCTCGTCGATGTTGCCGAGGGTGTCGTCGGCGCCGTTGCCGATGATGTCGTTGTCGACCTGCGCCTTAGCGGCGTAGTCGGCCAGCTCGGCCGGGTAGACCCAGCCGTTGTTGTACTCCTCGACCGCCTTGACGATGATGCCGTTGGCCGTCGACGGGTCCTTGGCGTAGTCGACCTGCGCCTGCTGGATCATCGGGACGAGCTTCTTCAGGCACGCGGCCTTGGCGGTCACGTCCTCCTTGCGCACGGCGATCGTCTCACCGTAGTTCGGGTAGCCCGAGTCGCTGATCTTCAGCGTGGAGACCGGCTTCTTCCACGCCTTGACCTGGTTCTCGTACTGCCACGGCTCCGCGGTGATGAAGCCCTGCTGGACGAGCTTGCCGCCCGAGGTCACGAAGCGCGCCGGCTTGCCGTCATAGGACGAGTCGACCTGCGACTTCTTCAGGATCCCGGCACCGACCAGGTAGTCCATGTACACGTTGGCCTTGAAGTACAGGACCTTGGTGTCGGTCTTGCCGATGTCGGCGATCGTCTTGAAGTCGTGCTTGGACGGATCGAAGATCAGCACCTGCGCCCAGTTCTCGCGCGGAGCGATGACCGACACCGTCGGCAGCTTCTTGGAGTTCTGGATCGACTCGTCGGTGTTGACGTACCCGAGCAGGATGTCCTTGTCGACGTACATCTGCTGCGTCGGGCTCTGGAAGCCCGTCGCGGGACCGCCGGCGCGGATCTCGATCTTGACGCCCGTGTCCTTCCCCTGCGAGATCAGCGGCGCGGTGTAGGACTTCTTGGACTTGTTGTACGTGCCGTCCGGCGACGCCAAGGCGTACACCTCGGAGTGATCGGACTCCGGGTTCCAGTCGGTCTGGACGACGACGGTGTCCGGGCAGATGCCCTTGAGCGACGCCGACGCATCGGCCGAGGCCGCCGTCGTGGTCGTCGCGGCCGTCGTGGACGCGGCGCCGCTGTCGCTGCTGCTGTCGTCATCGCTGCCGCAGCCGGCGGCGATCAGCGCGGAAGCGCCGAGCACCATCAACAGCGACGGGATGCGGTTGGACCTGAAGGTCATGGGCTCCATTCCATGGTCTGTGTGCGTGCGTGCTTGGGGGAAGGGGTCAGGGGATCAGCGCGTGCCGCGCGTCGCCGTGTGCCAGCGGCCGACGACGCGGCGCTCCAGCCACGTGACGACCAGGAACACGGCAATGCCGAGCAAGGACGACAAGATCACCGCGGCGTAAAGGCGCTCGGACTCGAGCTCCGACGCGTAGGTGTTCATCAACACGCCGATGCCCGGCGTGCCCTGCTGGAAGAAGAAGTCGCCGACGACCGCGCCGATCACCGACGCGCCCGCGGCGATCCGCAGGCCGGTGAAGATCGCGGGCATCGCGGCGGGCAGCTGCAACTTGAGCAGCCGCGTGACCCGCCCGCCCTTGTGCAGGGAGAACAGGTCGTGGTGGCCCTGGTCGACCGACAGCAGCCCGAACAAGGTGTTGGTGATCACCGGGAACAGCGCGATCAGCACGACGACCAGCACGCGGCTGGAGAAGTCGTAGCCGAGCGTGAAGCCGATCAGCGGGACGATCGCCAGGATCGGGATCGTCTGGAGGACCACCGCGTAGGGGTAGAACGACCGCTCGACCCACTTGGCCTGGGACATCGCGATCGCCATCCCCATGCCGACCACGATCGAGAGCAGCAGGCCGACCATCGCGGCTTTGGTCGTCAGCCACAGGCCCGTGAACAGCTCGGCGCGATTGTGGCCGTCCAGCAGCGCGACGTCAACGACCGCCCACGGCGGCGGCAACAAGAAGCGCTTGTCCTCGGCGAGGATGACCTGCGACGCCAGGATCCACACGCCGATCACCACGGCGAAGACCAGCAGCGGCGGGATCACGACGCTCGCCAGCGACGCACCGCGCTCGCGCAGCGCGATCCGCCCGCCCGCACCGCCCACCGCCGTCGGCGCGGCCTCGGCGGCGCTACCGCCCGCGGTCACGGCGTCCGTTGGGAGAGCGCTCATGCGAAGGCCCCCCGCAACGCCTCGGAGACGCGGCCCGACAGCTCCGCGAACTCCGGCTCGAACCGCAGCTCCGGCCGTCTCGGATACGCGAACGGCACCGGGAAGTCTCCGACGATCCGGCCCGGTCGCGCGCTCATCACCAGCACCCGGGTCGACAGGAACACCGCCTCGGCGATCGAGTGGGTGATGAACAGCCCGGCGAAGCGCTCGCGCTCGAACAGCGCCAGCAGCTCGTCGTTCAGCCGCTCGCGCGTGATCTCGTCCAGCGCGCCGAACGGCTCGTCGAAGAGGAAGGTCTTGGGCTTGAGCGTCAGCGACCGCGCCAGCGACGCGCGCATCTTCATGCCGCCCGACAGCGACTTGGGGTACTTGTCCTCGAAGCCGTTCAACCCCACCAGGTCGATCGCCTCTTGGGCGGCGGTGCGGCGCTCGGCCTTCCCCATCCCTTCCAGCTCGCCGAGCAGCTCGACGTTGCCGCGGACCGTGCGCCACGGCAGCAGCGTCGCGTCCTGGAAGACGTAGCCGAGGTTGCCGTCGCCGATCGTCACCTCGCCGCCGGTCGCGTCCAGCAGCCCGGCGGTGATCTTCAACAACGTGGACTTGCCGCAGCCCGACGGGCCGACGATCGACACGAACTCGCCGGGCGTCACGGAGAACGACGCCTCCTGCACGGCCTGCGTGCCGTCCGGGAAGCGCATGGCCACAGAGTCGAAGGTCAGCCCGGCGGCGGTCGTGGTGGCGGACGGAAGGGTCTGGCTGGTCATGTGAATACCGGGTGCGAGGGGACGGTGGACAGGGGCGCCAGCGCGCCACGCACCTCGGTGCGGGCGACGCAGCGGCCGGCGTGGATGACGTAGCGGTGCTCGGAGCCGCGGGCGATCGCGTCGGCCAGCGACGCGCCACGCACGGCCATCAGCTCGGCGGGCGAGCCCGGGACGAGCGCGACGGCGGGCAGGCCCATGGCCGCGCGGGCGCCCGCGCTGACCAACTCATAGGCCTCTTCGGGCGTCAGGTGCGCGGCGGCGACCAGCAGCGCGGCGGTCTCCAAGGCGTCGCTGCGGCCCACGCAGTTGAAGGGATCGCGGACGTTGTCGCCGCCGCCGGCCACGACGCAGCCCGCGTCGAGCAGCGCCCGGATCGCCGTGATCCCGCGTGCGGGCGCCACCGCGTCGCCGCGCGCCTGCAGGTACAGGTTGGTCTGGGGCAGCGAGACGACCGCGACGCCGGCCTCGGCCAGCTCGCGCGCCACCGTCTCCTGGACGTGCGACGGCTGGACGCCGAGCGCGACGCAATGCGACGCGACCGCGCCAGTGACGAACCCGCGCTCGACGACCATCCGCGCGAGGTCGCGCACGGCGAGCATGCGCGGGTTGAGCGTCTCGTCGGTGTGCAGGTCGACCGGCGCGCCCGCGGCCTCGGCGGCATCCAGCGCACAAGCGGTCGCCGCCACCGGATCCGGGTCGAGATGCGGGCAGCCGCCGGCGATGTCCGCGCCCGCCTCAAGCGCCGCCGCCAACAACATGCGGTTCTCCTCGCCCTCCGGCCCGGTCAGCGGCGGTGAGATCAGCGCGACGATCTGGAGCTGCGCCAAGCGCTGCTCGGCCAGTTCCTCGCGCAGCGTCCGCAGCGCCGCGATCCCACGCAGCCCGATCCCGGGCCCAACGTCGACGTGCGTGCGGATCGCGGTCGTGCCGTGCGCGATCAGCTCGTGCGCGGCGGCGCGAGCGCGGCCGAGGATCTCCTCCTCGGTCAGCGATGGGCGGTAGGCGTGCCACGCCGCGATCGCGCCCTCCAGGTCCCCGGCCGGGTTGGGCGCGGCGGCCGCGCTCAAGGCCTTGTCCAAGTGCGCGTGCGGCTCGGCCGGCGCGGGCAAGATCACCATGTCGAAGCAGTCGAGCAGCGCGTCAGTCGGGGCCGGCGTGAGGTCGGGGCCGACCGCCGCGATCCGCCCCGTGGTCGGATCGCAGCGGACGTCCACCCGTTCCCCCGAAACATCCACCCCGCCACGCAGCAGGATCGTCACGCCGCGCTCCCGCCGCCGAGTGCCGAAGCGGCAAGGGCCAAGGCGCCTGCAACTTGCAGCTCCTCCCCCGGCCCGGCCGCAGCCGAGAGGTCGATGCCATCGACCCCATCAACTTCCAGCAGCGCCTCCGCCCGCTCGACCGCAACGCGCACCGCGCCGCCGACCGGGTCGCCGCTGATCGTCGCCTGTAGCGCGCCGACCGGCACGACCGCGCCAGGGATGAACGACGCGAGCCGTTCGACGCCCTTCTCGCTGACGACCAGCGGGACCGACGCGATGCAGCGCACGCCAGGCGTCAGCTCGCGCAGCGCACCGACGAACTCCTCCACCTCGCCCGGCTCGGCGGCGTGGTTGACGAAGCAGACGTGCGCGCCCGCCGCTGCCTTGGCGGCCATCCGCGCCGGACGCAGGGCCTTGGGCGGCGCGCTCGGTGACTCGGCGACCGACACCAACATGCCGCTCTCGGCCGCCAGCGACGACAGCCGCGTCGAGTCGAGGTCGAAGACCGGAGTCGCGTCGGGCCGATGGCCGAGCAGCGGGTGGTCGCCGGTGACGCAGTGGACCGCCGGGACGCCGACCGCCGCCAGCCCCGCCAGGTCGCCCTCGAGCGCGACGCGGTTGCGATCCCGGCAGCTCAGCGAGGCCCACGGCCGCACGCCTTCGGACGCGACGACCTGCGCACGCAGCGACGGCGGCAGCTGCACCCGCGCCCACGGCGCGTCGCCGAGCAGGGCGGCGTCCGCGTGACCGGCCACCGCGGCGGCACTCGCCCGCAGCGCGTCGACGTCCAGCGGCGCGGCAGTCAACTCCACCGTGATGATCGGGCGACGGTCCCAAAGCGCGATCAGCTCACGGGCGCCGAGGGAGAACGGCGCGCGCTCGGGCGCGGGGATCCTTTGGCTCAGTGGCCCGCTCGGATCGGCCAGGAACACGCAACGGCGCCCGCCGATCTCGCACGCGCCGTCCGGCTGCACTCCGCCGCACGGCCCGTGGACCATCATCTTGGGGCACGCGCTCATCGTTGCGCGGCAGCCGTCAGCTCGACCCCGAGCCGCGGCATGACCTCCTCGGCGAGCAGCACGAGCTGCTCGTCGATCTCCTCGCGGGTGAGGCCCGGGAACTCGGGGAACAGCAGGACGTGCTGGAGATCCAACTTGTCGCGGAACTCGCCGAGCACCTCGACGACGTCCTCGACCGAGCCGACCGCCATCGCGCGCGCGGCGCGCGTCTCCTCCAGCGTCGGCGCGTAGTCGAACGGCAGGTCGGTCCCGTCGTACTGGCCGAAGCGCCCGTAGGGCGACAAGAACTTCACGTACTCGTCGTGGCCAGGACGCACGCGGTCCATCGCCTGCTCGGTCGTGGCGCCGACGTGGACCATCAGCTGCATCGCGCGCGCCTCGCCGGGCGCGAGGTCGCGACCGACCTTCGCGGCCTCCTCGGCGAACAGGTCCCACGAGCGCTTCATGCGGTCCGGCGACGCGAGCGCGAACACGCCGTGGAAGCCCTGCTGGGCGACGTAGCTGAGCGTGCGCGGCGAGCTGACCGGCTGGAAGATCTCGATCGGGCGGTTCGGGCGCGGGACGAGCGTGAGCTCCTGTACCGTCGCGCCGCGATCCGGGATCCCAGCCGGCGGGTAGTCGTGGTGCTTGCCGTGGTAGCTGAAGCGCTCCTGCGTCCACGCGAGCTGGATGACCTCCATCGCCTCCTCGAAGCGCTCGCGGTTGATCGCGTCGAGCTCCTTGGACATCGCGTTGTCGCCCGAGGCGACCGGCGCGCCGAGCGTCATCGACTCGCGCGGGACGGTGCCGCGGCCGACGCCGAAGACCATGCGCCCGCCGGTCAGCAGGTCGGCGGCGGCGAAGTCCTCGGCCAGGCGCAGCGGGTGCCAGGTCGGGACCACGTTGAAGGCCTGACCCTGGCGCAGACGCTTGGTGATGTTCGCGAGGTGCAGGCCGAAGAGGACGAGGTTCGGCGTGACCTCGTAGCCCTCGTGCTGAAAGTGGTGCTCGGTCAGCCAGAGCGTGTCGTAGCCGAGCTCGTCGGCCAGCTTCGCCCAGCCCTGCAGCGACTCGTAGGTGTCGATGACGTCGTCGTTAGAGACGCGGCGATCCAGGGGTGCGGGGGCTCCCGCGCCGGCGTCGGGCATCGCCGCCGTGGCGTAGAAGTGCAGGTCGGTGCGCAAGGTTGCGACGCTAGATGCATGGACGTCGCGAGATCTTGGCCCCGTGGAGGAAATGGTTCGACGTTCGGTCCAAGCCCCGCGCGACGACGGGCGTTGGTGGTTGAATGACCTGCGTGCTGACCACCCACGTGCTCGACGTCGCGCGCGGTCGCCCGGCCGCGGGCGTCGCTGTTGAGCTTTGGCGGGACGATCGGCTGGTCTCCGCGCAGACCACGAACGAGGATGGCCGCTGCGATGCGCCGCTCGTGGATTCCGATGCCTTGGTCATCGGCGAGTACGAGCTGCGCTTCGCGGTGGGCGCGTACTTCGGCGACACGTCGTTCCTGGACGTCGTCCCGGTGCGGTTCCGGGTGGCCGACGCGGAGGCCAAATACCACGTGCCGCTGCTGGTGACGCCGTGGTCGTACTCGACGTACCGCGGCTCCTGACCGTGACCATGGGAGGCGAGGAGATCGTCGCGCGGTGCCGCGCGCTGGCGGGCGTCTCCGAGGAGAGCGGGCGGCTGACGCGCCGCTACGCCACGCCGGCGATGACGCGGGCCAACGCGCTCGTCGGGTCCTGGATGCGCGAGGCCGGAATGACCGCGCGTTTGGACGTGGCGGGGAACCTGGTGGGCCGGCGGCCGGGGACGTCGGTGCTGGCCGGAACGTTGTTGATGGGGTCGCACCTGGACACGGTGCGCGACGCTGGCGCGTTCGACGGGCCGTTGGGCGTTGTGGTGGCCATTGCCTTGGTGGATCGCCTGCGCGCGGAGGGCCTGGCGCTGCCGTTCGCCCTGGACGTGCTCGGGTTCGCCGACGAGGAGGGGCTCCGGTTCGGGACGGCGTATCTGGGGTCGCGGGCGGTGGCCGGGACGTTCGATCCGTCGTTGTTGGAGGTGGTGGACGACGAGGGCATCTCGGTGCGCGACGCGTTGCGCGGCTTCGGTGGAGATCCGGCCAGCGTGCTGGCGGGCGGGGCGTCACGGCGCGGCGAGCGGCTACTCGGGTACGTCGAGGTCCACATGGAGCAGGGGCCGGTGCTCGAGGAGCGCGACGCGCCGCTGGGCGTCGTGAGCGGGATCGCGGGCGCGACGCGCGCGGAGGTCCGCTTCGCCGGGCTGGCGGGTCACGCGGGGACGGTGCCGATGGCGCTGCGGCGCGACTGCGCGCCGGCGGTGGCGGAGCTGGTGTTGGCGTGCGAGGCGCTGGCGCGGGAGACAGATGGGCTGCTGGCGACGGTCGGGAAGTTGGAGGTCAAGCCGGGGGCGCCGAACGTGGTGCCAGGGCACGCGACGGCGTTCCTGGACGTGCGGCACGCGGACGACGCGGTGCGGGCGGGCGCGGTGGCGACGTTGCGCGAGCGGGCACTAGAGATCGCCGCCACACGCGGGCTCGACGTGGAGTGGGATGTCCGGCTCGACAACCCTGCGGTCGCCATGGACGCCGCGCTCACCTCGCGCCTAGCGCGGGTCGCTCCCGAGGCGCCGTCGCTCGCCTCCGGCGCCGGCCACGACGGCGTCGCGATCTCCGCGCTGTGCCCCATCGCGATGTTGTTCGTGCGCTGCCGCGGCGGGCTCTCGCATCACCCGGGCGAGTCGGTCACGCCGGAGGACGCGCAAGAGGCGCTGGACGTGCTGCACGCGTTCGTCACCGACTGGGCGGCGGAGATGAAGCGAGATGTATGACCTGATCGTGCGGTCGTCTGCCTGGGACGTCGCGGTCGCCGACGGCGTGATCGCGGCGGTGGGCTCCGAGTTGGAGGGCAGCGCGCGCGAGGAGGTCGACGCGCGCGAGTTGGTGGTGTTGCCGGGCGCGGTCGACGCGCACGTCCACCTCAACGATCCGGGGCGTGCCGACTGGGAAGGCTTTGCGACCGGAACGACGGCACTGGCCGCGGGTGGGACGACGACCGCGATCGACATGCCGCTCAACGCGATCCCGCCGACGCTCGACGCGGCGTCGTTCGCGGCGAAGGCGGAGGCGGCACGGGGCGTGGCGCGCGTGGACGTCGCGCTGTGGGGCGGTCTGACACCTGGCCCGCTCGATCGTCTCGACGAGTTGGCCGCCTGTGGTGTCGTGGGCTTCAAGGCCTTCATGTCGGCGAGCGGTGTGGAGGAGTTCGAGGCCGCGGACGACGTGACGTTGTTGGAGGGGATGGCGCGCGCGGCGGCGCTCGGCCTGCCGGTCGCGGTGCACGCCGAAAGCGACGCGATCACCAGCACGCTCGCCGCTCGCGCCGTCGCCGAGGGCCGCACCGCGATGGCCGACTACCTGGCGTCGCGCCCCGTCGTCGCCGAGCTGGAGGCGATCGCGCGCGCGATCCTCTTCGCCGAGGAGACCGGGTGCGCGCTGCACGTCGTGCACGTGTCGACCGGGCGTGGCGTGGCGCTGGTGGCGGCCGCGCGGGCGCGGGGCGTCAACGTGTCGTGCGAGACCTGCCCGCACTACCTCGTCTTCGACGCCGACGATGCAGTGGCAATCGGAACCGCCGCCAAGTGCGCGCCGCCGCTGCGGCCGCGCGGCGTGGTCGAGGAGCTGTGGGCGCGCGTGCTGGCCGGTGACGTCGACCTGATCGCCACCGACCACTCGCCCTCGCCTGCGGCGCTGAAGGAGACCGGCGGCGACGCGTTCGCCGCTTGGGGCGGGATCCCGGGGGCGCAGACGTTGTTGTCGTCGATGTACTCGGAGGGTGTCGTGGCCCGCGGGTTGTCGCTCGAGCGGCTGGCCCTGCTCACCGCCGCCTGGCCGGCGGCGCGCTTCGGGCTGACGCCGTCCAAGGGCACGTTGACGATCGGCGCCGATGCCGACATCGTCCTGCTCGACCCTCGCGCCGACTGGACCGTGACCGTGGACGACCTCCTCGACCGCCACAAGCTCTCGCCCTTCGCCGACCGGACGTTCCACGGGCGTGTCGTCCGGACGATCCTGCGCGGGCAGACGGTGTTCGTCGACGGCGCGCTCGTCGGTGAGCCGATCGGGCGCGTGATCCGGCCATGATCGGTGTTGCCGCCCTTCACGACGACATCGCCCGCGCCTGGTTGAGGGAGGGCCGCGTGGTCGCCGAGGCGCTCCTGGTCGCCGTCGACGGATCGTCGCCGCTGATGGCGGGCGCGACCATGTTGGTGGACATCGACGGCGCGATCGAGGGCTCGGTCAGCGGTGGCTGCGTGGAGAGCGCCGTCGCCCAAGAGGCCATGGCCTTGCTCGCGTCGCCCGACCGCCGCCCACGCCTGCGGAGGTATGGCATCTCCGATGACCTCGCAGGCGAGGCGGGGCTGACGTGCGGCGGGACCGTCGAGGTCCTCATCCACGCGCTGGTCGATCCGGCGTCTACGCTCGCGTTCCTCGCTGCGCCGATCGCCTCGATGGCCACCGTCGTCGACGGACCCGACGCCGGCGCGCGCGTCACCGCGCTCCCCGACGGCACGGTCGTCGGCGCCGAGTTGCACCCCAACATCGTCCGCGACCTGCGCGGGGCCACGAAGACCGCGATGCGCCGCTACGGTGCCGATGGCGAGACGCTCGGCACCGCGACCCGCGTCTTCGTCGCCGTCCGCGCGCCGCGCCCACGTCTGGTCGTCGTCGGCGCGACCGACTTCTCCGCCGCGCTGGCGCCGCTGGCTCGCGCCCTCGGTTGGGACGTGACGATCTGCGACGCCCGCCCCGCCTTCGCCCGCGCCGACCGCTTCGCGCGCGCCGCCGACGTCGAGGTGTCGCCACCAGGCCCCTTCGTCGCCGCCGCGGGGTTGCGGGAGAGCGACACCTTGTTGGTGTTCTCGCACGACCCCAAGCACGACGAGCCCGCGCTCCTCGCCGGGCTGGCGAGCGACGCCGGCTTCATCGGCGCCCTCGGCTCCCGCCGCACCGACGCCGACCGCCGCACCCGCCTCCTCGCGGCCGGCGCCACGCCGGAGCAGCTCGCCCACCTTCACTCCCCCTGCGGCCTGGACATCGGCGCCCGCACGCCTGACGAGACGGCCCTCTCCGTCCTCGCCGAGATCATCGCCGCCCGCAACAAACGCCCCGGCTCACCCCTGCGCGAGACGACGGACCCGATCCACCCGCGCTAGGTCCTCCGGCGTGTCGACGTCGTCCGGCGCGCCGAGGCCGTCGCAGGGGACGAGCCGCGCACCGCCAAGCAGTGACCGCGCACCCTCGTCGCCCCGCAGCGCCGCGACCGCTCCGAAGAGCGAGACCTCCAACAACGTCGGGTGGTTCGGAACGCCCTCGTAGGTCGCGCGCACCGCCTCCGCCCCGTCTCCACGAGCCGCGAGAACACGAGCGACCGCGCGCGCATCGAGCAACGGCTGGTCGGCAAGGACGATGACAACGGCCTCCGCACCCATCGACACAGCGGCTGCCACACCCGCGCGCAGCGACGCCGACAACCCTTCGCGCCAGTCCGCACACGGCGCGGCGTGGACGTCATCGGGAAGGTCCAGCGACACCGCGCCGGTCACCACCACCAGCGCGTCCACCCCACCTCCGCGCAGCGCCTTCAGCGGCCACTCCCACAGCTCGCGTCCGCCGACGCTCGCCCGCACCTTCGGCCCGTCACCGAACCGCTCCCCCGCGCCCGCCGCGAGCAGCACCCCAACCACCATCACTCGATCCTCCGCAGCACGTGCAGCGCCACGCCATCGTCTTCACGGCGCTCGGTCTCGATCGAGAACATGCTGCGCGCCGCGGCGAGGAAGTCGCGGGTGCCCGCGCGGTGCGGGTCGGCGACGCGCAGCACGCCATCGGGCGCGAGTAGGCGCGGCCACAGCCGCAGGGCGATCTCGACGTTGGCCTGGAGGTAGAGGACATCGGCGGCCAAGACCACGTCGAAGGGGCCGCGGGCGACGAGGGCTTCGCCGTGCTGGGCCCAGTCGACTTGTGCGACCTCGGCGGTGACCTCGTTGAGCGCCAGCGCATGGGCGGCGAAGGCGACCGCGTCGGCGGCGCCGTCGGTCGCGAGGACGTCCGCGCCTGCCCGGGCTGCGACGACGCTCGGCGCGCCCAGGCCGCAGCCCAGTTCCAGGACCCGCGCGCCGGCAGGCACTGGCGCGTCGGCGAGCGCGCCCGCCAGCGCCAGGCCGCTCGGCCACGGCCGCGCCCAGTAGGGCACCGGCCGCCCCGCGCCGCCCTCCTCATGGCGCAGCTGCTCCCAGTCGCGCGGTGCGACCAGGTACACGTCCTGCGGCGCGGTCTGACCGACCGTGAAGCGCTGGACGCTGAGGTCAAGCAACGCGGGTGGCAAGGCGTCGCCGCCGCGCAGCTCCACCAGCCGCTCGCGCAGCGACGCCCGCAGCAGGTCGAGCGCGTCAGCCAAGGGCGATCGGCGTCGTGTCGCGCAGCAGCGCGAGCGCCGGCCCGTACATCCCTTCCTTGATCGCGCCGAGCGTCGGGCCGGCCTTGCCCGCCAGCGCCGCCGCTCGCTCGACGGCGCGCGCCACGACCTCCTCCTCGCCCACCGCGTCGTCCACGATCCCGGCCGCCAAGGCGTCGGTCCCGCCGTAGCGGCGCCCGGTCGTCATCGCCTCGTGCGCGGTCGCCTTCGACAGCCGCGCCTGGATCAGCGCGGCCATCGCCGGCGTGAACGGGATGTTGATGTCGACCTCCGGCAGGCAGAAGAACCCGCGGTCGGCGCGCATCACCCGGAAGTCATGAGCGACCGCGAGCATCCCGCCCGCGGCAAAGCAATGTCCTTGAATTGCCGCCACCGCCGGGACCGGCAGCGCCAGCATCTGGCCGAACAGCCCGTGCACGGTCGGCACGAACTCCGGGATCGCGCCCGCGTTCTGGCCCATCCACTCCAGGTCGAGGCCGTTGGACCAGATCTTGCCCGTCGCGGTCGTCACCAGCGCCCGCGGGCCCTCGGCCGCCGCGACCTCGTCCAGCAGCGCGCTCACTGCGCCGACCCACTCCGGGTTGAAGCGGTTCTCGTCGTCGCCGAGGTTGAGCAGGTAGACGTCGCCGTCGCGATCCAGGGTGGGCATGGCGCGGCAGCCTACGACAGCGCTAGGCGACGACGCGGCGCCCGTGCGCCAACGCGTGCTCCATGCGCTCCAGCGCGGCGATCCGGCGCTCGACCTTCGGGTGCGTGGGCCCGTGGAGCTTCAGCAGTCCGCCCGGCGTCTCGGTCGCGACGAGGTGCAGCGCGTCCTGCCCCGCGGCAAGGCGCAGGTCGTAGGTCGGCACCGGCGGGACCGTCCCGGAGACCTTGCGCAGCGCCGAGGCCAGCGCGGCCGGGCGGCCGGTCAGCGCCACGGCGCCGGCGTCGGCGGTCAGCTCGCGGTAGCGCGACAGAGCCGTGCTGCCGAACCCGGCGGTGAACGCGATCGCGCCGCTGAGCAGCCTCCCGACCATGATCGGGAACCAGTAGCCCGCCCCGTTGGACGTCGCGCCGCGCATCAGCACCGCGACGGGCGTCGCCACCACGGTCATCACGGTCGCGTCGCGGTTGGCGACGTGCGCGAGCTCGTGCGCGACGACGGCCTCCAGCTCGGCCGCGTCGAGGAGGGCCAGCAGCCCGCGCGTGACGTGCAGCCGCGGCGGCCGACCGATCGGGTCGACGATCCAGCTGTTGGCCTGCGGCTCGGCGTGGACGGCGATCTCCGGCACCGGCAGGTCCGCGAGCAGGCAGAGTCGCTCGACGATCTCGACCAGCTCGGGCTCCTCGCCCGGACCGAGCAGCGCCTCGTCCGACCGCCTGCGGGCGTCCCGGACGACGTGCACGATCCCCAGCGCCCCAACGCCCACGAGGCCGAGCGCGAACTTCGTCGGCAGAACCAGGGCGAGCGTGCCGAGCGTCCCGACGACGATCAGCGGCGTCAGCACCGACACCAACACCATCCGCGCCATCAGGCCGCGGTCGGCGGGGAAGAGCTCGTCACGGGTGCGGGTCCGCGCGCGTGCCATCGCCCACTGAGCATAGGTACGCAAACCAGCCATCGCAACTCGTTCCTCGCGTCCGCGCAAAGACCCGCGTTGACGCGAAGTTTGCGTGCGCGTTACTATTTGCGCCGATGCAACGGACGACCGTGTCTTCCGAGGAGCTGGCGGCGCAGATCACGCGCTTCCTGATGGGCGCCATGCGCACCGCGCAGACCGAGGTCTTCCAGATCGTCGGCGAGCTCGAGCTCTCGATGACGCAGTTGAAGATCCTGCACATCCTCGATCACTCCGACCACGAGCTGACGCCGTCTGAGCTGGCGCAGTACGTCGGTCTCTCCCCCGCAGCGACCGGCCGCGCGGTGGATGCGATGTCCCGCAGCGGGCTCGTGTCGCGCCGCGACGACGAGCAAGACCGCCGCGTCAAGCGCCTCGCGCTCACCGAGGACGGCTTCGCCGCCGTCGCCCGGATCACCGAAGCCCGCATCGCGGGTCTCGCGCGCGTCGTCGAAGACCTCGACGACGCCCAGCGCGCCGCCCTCAGCGCCGCTCTGGCCCCTCTCCTCCCCGATCTCCCCGACTCCCCTGGGTGCACTTCCTCATGACCTCCACCTCCGCAGATCCCCCGCCCGCCAAGGACAAGGTCTTCGACAAGGCGCTGATCAGCGTCTCGGCCGTGGTCGTGCTCGGCACGTTCATGTCCATCTTGGACACGACGATCGTCAACGTCGCGATCAACACGCTGTCCAAGGACTTCAACACCGACTTGGCCACGATCCAGTGGGTCTCGACGGGCTACATGTTGGCCTTGGCCACCGTGATCCCGCTCACCGGCTGGGCCGCCGATCGTTTTGGCACCAAGCGCTTGTACATGATCTCGATCGGCCTCTTCCTGATCGGGTCGATCGCCAGCGGCGCCGCGTGGTCGGCGGGCTCGCTGATCGCGTTCCGCGTCCTGCAGGGCTTCGGCGGCGGCATGATCATGCCCGCGGGCATGACGATCCTGTCGCAGGCCGCCGGCCCGCAGCGCATGGGCCGCGTGATGGGCGTCGTCGGCGTCCCGATGCTGATGGGCCCGATCGTCGGGCCGATCCTCGGCGGCTGGCTGGTCGACGACGTGTCCTGGCGTTGGATCTTCTACGTGAACATCCCGGTCGGCGCGGTCGCGCTCTTCGCCGCCGCCCGGCTGCTGCCGCGCGACGAGCCCGCCGCGCACCAGAAGCTCGACACGCTCGGCCTCGCGCTGCTCTCCCCTGGCCTCGCGGCGTTCGTGTACGGGTTGGCCGAGACGTCGTCGTCCGGCGGCCTCGGCGCGACCAAGGCGTGGCTGCCGATGGTGGCCGGCGCGATCCTGATCGCCACGTTCATCTACCACGCCGCGCGCCACGCGTGGCCGCTGATCGACGTCAAGTTGTTCAAGAACCGCACGATGACCGCGTCGTCGCTGACGACCGGCTCGTTCGCACTGGCGATGTTCGGCGCGATGTTCCTGGTGCCGCTCTACTACCAGGTGGTCCGCGAGAAGTCGGCGCTCGACGCTGGCCTGCTGCTCGCGCCCCAGGGCGTCGGCGCGGCGCTGATGATGCCGATTGCCGGCAAGATCACCGACGACATCGGGCCGGGCAAGGTCGTCCTCGGCGGCCTCGCGTTCCTGCTGCTCGGCATGCTCGGGTTCACGCAGGTCGGCGCCGACACCTCGCTCGTGTTCCTGGCCGGCTCCCAGTTCCTGATGGGGTTGGGCATGGGCGCGGCGATGATGCCGGCGATGAGCGCCGCTTACCAGACGCTCGCGCGTCCGCAAATCGCCCGCGCGACGACCGCGTTGAACATCATCCAGCGCGTCGGCGGATCGATCGGCACGGCGTTCCTGTCGGTCGTGCTGACCCACCAGCTCTCGTCGCGCCTGCCGGGCGCCGGCGAGGAGGGCCTCGGCGCGGCGCAGTCGATCCCGGCTGAGGCGCGCGACCAGGTCACGCCGAAGATCGCCGAGGCGTTCGGCCACACGTTCTGGTTCGCCGCGGGCGTCCTGCTGCTGGCGTTCATTCCGGCAGCGTTCTTGCCACGCCGCAAGGCCACCCCGCCGACGACGCCCGAGGAGAAGGCCGAGGCCGCTGAGGCGGTCCTGGTCGAGGTGTAGGACTACTCGCGCACGTCGAGGACGACCTTCCCCAGCGCCCCGCGGCCGTCGATCAGCTTCAGCGCGTCGGCGGCCGCGGTCAGCGGGAAGCGCGCACCGATGATCGGTCGGACGTGGCCGGAGGCGATCAGCTTGTCGATCTCCTGGCCGATCTCCACGTTGACCTGGGGCTTGGAGAGGATGTAGGCACCCCAGCCCGCGCCGATGACCTCGGTGTTGTTGAGAAGCAGCCGGTTGACCTTGACCTCAGGGATCGAGCCGCCGGTGAAGCCGACGACGACGAGGCGACCGCCCTCGCGCAGGGAGCGCAGCGAGTCGGTGAAGCGGTCGCCGCCGACCGGGTCGAGCACGAGGTGCACGCCGCCGCCGGAGATCTCCTTGGCCTCGTCACGCCAGCTGCCGTCCGAGCGGACGACCGCGTCGGCGCCGGCCTCACGCGCCACGGCCTCCTTCTCGTCGGTCGAGACGACGCCGATGACTTTGGCACCGAGGCCCTTGGCGACCTGGATCGCCGCGGTCCCGACCCCGCCGGCCGCGCCGTGGACGAGGACCCATTCGTCGGCTTCGAGGCGCCCGCGCAGCTTCAGCGCGAAGTAGGCGGTGTGGTAGTTGAGGATCAACGCGGCGCCCTGGGCGAAGTCCAGCTCTTGCGGCAACTTGAAGGTCAGGTACTCGGGCGCCGCGGCGACCTCGGCGAAGGCGCCAAGCATGGAGAACGCGGCGACGCGGTCGCCGGGCTTGAAGTTGGAGTCCTCGGGCGCGCTGCGCACGACGCCACCGACCTCGGAGCCGGGGACGAACGGCAGCTCGGGCTTGAACTGGTACTCGCCGCGCGTCTGGAGCACCTCGGGGAACGAGACGCCCGCGACGTGCACGTCGACGATCACGCCAGCGCCGGGCGTGAGCATCGCCTCGGTGGGCTCGGGCAGGTCGTCGGCGAGCTGGAGGGCGGAGTCGGGACCGGTCAGCTCGGTGATCTGGAGGGCGCGCATGGGTGTGGACCCTAACCTGAATCCGGATTCAGATGCGGCGCCGGGGGTGGCGGGCCGGTGCGACGCGTTCATGGCGCTCAGGCTCGGAGCGGAGTGGTGGTGCTCCGGGTTGGAGAGGATCCGGCGAGGGAGTGAGAGCGCTGTGGCGTGGCGACCGCCTTCGGTCGTCCTCGGGCGTCTGGCCGGGCTCGGGAGGGCGGTTCGGGGCCGAAGGGTCGATCCGGGTCGCCTAATGGTCGATATACGACGCTTATTCGACCCGGACCCTGGCGGCGCTCCATAAGGAGCCGGTTTCGGGATGCGGGTCGAGTTGACCGGCATAGTTGCGGTCAACTCGACCCGGACCCATCCTTTCGGCCCCGAACGCTCCCCCCGAGCCCGAGAGACGGCACGAGGACGACCGAAGGCGCCGGCCACGCCCACCCGGCTTCACTCCTTCGCCGCCCCTCTCCAACGCAACGCACCACCACCAACGCCGCGAGCTGAACGCCACAAACGCCCGAGCCGCACCGCACCGCGCCCCGCCTACCCGTCGTCCTGCGAAAACGCCCAGCGCGTCTCGTCCACATCAAGCCCAGCCGACAAACACGCCAGCAGCTTCATGCGGATCGCCTGCGGCGACAAGAACCCCGCGGGGATGATCTTCGTCCCACGCAAATCCCGCTCCGACCCCGCGTAGCCATACGTCGCGTTCAGCACCACGCCCCGCTCCGGGCGGCAGTAGGCGACGATCGGGATGTCCGACGCCGCCTCGGCCCAGACCTCCAGGACCTCGGGCGCGAGATGCCCCGCGCCGAGCGTGCCGAGGACGATGCCGTCGGGCTCGGTCCCGAGCGCGGCGCGCGCGAGCGTGCCGTCGTCGCCGGCGCTCGACGGGATGATGTGCACGCGCTTCTCGAGCGACGGCGGGTCGAGCGGCGGGTTGCGCGGGATCCGCGACCAGATCGTCGGGTGGCCCTCGGTGACGCGGCCCAAAGGCCCCGTCTGCGGCGAGGAGAACGCCACCAGCGAGGTCGTGTCCGTCTTGCGCGCGCAGCGCGCGTGGTGGATCTCGCCACCGAAGACGACCAGGACGCCCATGCCCGCCGCGGGCGCGGAGGCCGCGACGCTCACCGCGTCGACCAGGTTGGCGGGACCATCGGCGCCCGCGGCCGACGCCGGCCGGATCGCGCCGGTGAAGACGATCGGAGCGTCCGCGTCGTGCAACACGTCGCACAACATCGCGGTCTCCTCCAGGACGTCGGTGCCGTGCGTGACGACGACGCCGATCCCGCGGCGGGACGCATCGCGCGCCGCGCGGCAGATCCGCAGCTGATCGTCGAGCGTCAAGTGCGCCGACGGCTTGTTGAGGACCGTGATTGCCTCGAGGTCCGGGAACGCCTGCAGGCCGGGCACCGAGGCGACCAGGCCCTCGGCGTCCAGCTCGGGCCTGGCGCCATCGCCCTCACCGACCATGGCGATCGTGCCGCCGGCGGTCAGGATCCGGACGCGCCGGACGGGCGCGGTGCTGCGGTCGGTCGCGGTCAGCATCTTGTTAACGAGGGTACCGCCGAACGGTTCGGTTAGCCGTACTCGTGGCCGCAAAGCGGGGCCTCCCCGATGCGCGGATCGCGGGCGGCGCGCAGCATCTGCGCCATGCTCATCGCCCCGCCCCCGCCCGGCCCCGTCGACTTCCAGGTCGTCAAGGTCACCCACGAGTCGCGCATCGAGCGCTCGAGCGCCGACGGCTACCACGGCGTCTCCACGACCACCTGGAAGCTCAGCCGCGCGTCGCGCTTTCGCATGAACTGGATGGCGGGCGGCCTCTACTCCGGCAGCGGCCGCATCAACGTGAAGGGCACGTACGCGATCGACGTGACGACGCCGTTCCCCGGCCACTGCGCGTTCACGGCCGCGACCGGCGACACGACCTACCCGATCGTCGCGCCCGCGCCGTTCGACCTGACCGTCGCGCCGAACGCCCGCCGGCCCGGCCACGCACTGGTCGGCTTCGTCGCCGTCCGCGCGACGCTGACCAACGCCTACCTGGGCACCGAGTGCTCGCACGGCGGTGGTGACGAGCCGGGATGGGAGGAGACCGAGACGCTCGATGTCGCGCCAGCGAAGCTCCGCGCCCGCCGCGTCACGCTGCGCTTCGCGGGGACCGAAGCGGGCGCGACGTGGCGGACGGTGATCGTCCTTCAGCGCAAGGACAAGCGCTGAACGGCCTCTCACCGCCTTCTTCAAGGACGACTTCACGGCCTCTTCAGGACCGGGGCCCGGTGCTACCGTCGGCTCCATGTCCGCTACCGCCACCCGCCTGCTGGACAACTACGTCGGGGGCGCCTGGACGCCGGCTGCCGCCGCGGCTGACGCGCTGGACGTCACCAACCCCGCGACCGGCGCGGTGCTGGCGCGCGTGCCGCTCAGCGGCCGCGCGGACCTCGATGCCGCCGTCGCCGCCGCGCGCGCGGCGCTGCCGGAGTGGCGCGCGGTCAGCGTGATCGAGCGCGCGCGGCGCCTGTTCGCCTTGCGCGAGGGCCTGTCAGCGCGCCACGAGGATCTGGCCCGCAGCGTCACCGCCGAGATGGGCAAGACGATCGGCGACGCTCGCGCCGAGGTCGCGCGCATGATCGAGATGGTCGAGGCCGCGTGTGCGATCCCAACGACGATGCAGGGCCGGATCCTCGAAGACGTCTCGCGGGGCATCGACGCGGAGACGATCCGCCAGCCGGTCGGCGTCTGCGCCGCCATCGCGCCGTTCAACTTCCCCGCCATGGTCCCGTTCTGGTTCCTGCCGTTCGCGATCGGCTGCGGCAACACCTTCATCTTGAAGCCGTCCGAGCAGGTGCCGCTCACGCAGCAGATCGCCTTCGAGGTGATCGACTCCCTCAACTTGCCGGACGGCGTCGTCAACCTCGTCAACGGCGGGCGCGAGATCGTTGAAGGCATCCTCGAGCACCCGGGCATCGACGCGGTCTCGTTCGTCGGCTCCGCCCCGGTCGCCAAGCTCGTCTACGAAGGCGCAGCGAAGGCCGGCAAGCGCGTGCAGGCGCTCGGCGGGGCCAAGAACCACATGGTGGTCATGCCCGACGCGGTCGTCGGCAAGACGGTCGACGGGATCATCGCCAGCGCGTTCGGCGCGGCGGGCCAGCGCTGCATGGCCGGGTCGGTCGTCGTCACCGTCGGCGACGCGCACGAGGCGTTGTTGGGGCCGTTGGTCGAGGCGACGCGCGCGCTGCATGTGGGCGACGGGCTGAGCGACGCCACGGAGGTCGGGCCGGTGGTCTCTTGCGAGGCGCGCGACCGGATCCGCGAGTGGATCGACCGCGGCGAGCGGGACGGCGCGACGGTGGTCGTCGACGGCCGTGCGCCGGAGGGCGAGCTCGCCGAGGGCGGCGCGTTCGTCGGCCCGACGATCCTGACCGACGTCACGCCGGAGATGGACATTGCCAAGGAGGAGGTCTTCGGGCCGGTCCTGGCGATCGTCAAGGCCGAGTCGCTGGACGACGCGACCGCGATCGTCAACGCCTCGCGTTTTGGCAACGGCACGTCGATCTTCACCGAGTCGGGTGCGGCGGTGCGCCGCTACCGCCATGAAGTCGAGGCCGGAATGGTCGGCGTCAACATCGGGGTAGCGGCGCCAGTCGCCTTCTTCCCGTTCTCAGGGTGGAAGGACTCGTTCCTCGGCGACCTCCACGCGCACGGACCCGACGCGGTGGAGTTCTTCACGAAGAAGAAGACCGTGACCAGCCGCTGGTTCTCAGACGGCCAGGGTCACGGCTCCTACTTCGTCGAGCGCTAGCGCTTAGGGCACCAGCTCGTACGGCGAGGACTGCTGGTCTTGGCCGTACGGATCGGCCTGCTGGCCGTAGGGATCGGTCTGGTCCTGACCGTAAGGATCGGTCTGGTCCTGGCCGTAGGGATCGGCCTGCGACGGATCCTGCTGCTGGCCATCCCACGGGGACTGGCCCTGCTGCGAGGGGTCGACCTGCTGGCCCTGCTGCTGCGACGGATCGACCTGCTGCTGGGACTGCTGCGTCGAGGAGGACGACGTCGTCGGGTTGGCGACGAAGTCCGCGACCGTCTTGGCGGGGATCGCGAAGCCGATGCCGACGTTGCCGGCCTCGCCGCTCGACGAGCCGCTCGACGCGATCTGCGAGTTGACGCCGATCACCTTGCCATTGCCATCGAGCAGCGGACCGCCGGAGTTGCCGGGGTTCAGCGCGGCGTCGGTCTGGATGGCGCCGGTGATGGGCGTGCCGTCCGGGGCTTCGATCTCTCGGTTCAGGGCGGAGACGATGCCGCTGGTCAGCGTGTGGTCCAACCCGTAGGGGTTGCCGATGGCGTACACGTCGTTGCCGACCTGCAAGGACGATGAGTCGCCAAGGTCCAAGTGCTTGAGGTCGGTGCCGTCGACCTTCAACAACGCCAGGTCCTTGGAGGCATCGGCGGCTACGACCTGCGCGGAGAGCGTCTTGCCGCCGGTGCCGAGCTTGACCGTGACGGCGGTGGCGCCGTCGACGACGTGCTCGTTGGTGATGATCTTGCCGTCGCTGGAGACGACGAAGCCCGAGCCGGTGGCCGTTCCCTGGCTGGTCTGGGCGCTGATGTAGGTGACCGCGTCCTTGGCGTCGTCGTAGACGGCCTTCGCGGTGTCGTTGGTGGTCTTCTCAGAGACCGGTTGCGGGGTGCCGGACGCAGACGGCGCAGCGGCCGTCGCGGTGCCGGAGCCGCCGTGGCCATTGGTGGCGACGGCGGCGACGCCCGCGCCGCCGGCGCCGGCGATCAATGCGCAGGCACCCACAGCGGCAAGCTTCGAGGGGAGGGTCATGTCAGACAGTCTGCGACCGCTCGCTTGTCTGAATTTCAAGGGAACCCCAAGACTTCATAAGGACGTTGCTCCCAGCGCTCTCCCAGGAAGCGCTTGGCGACACCGCAGGATCCGGGCGCAAGGTGAACGCCATGAACGTCAAGCCCGCAGCAGCCATCTTCCTCAGCGTCGCCGCCCTGGCCGGTGGCGCGGGCGGCGCCGTCGTGGCGTCCACCAAGGACGCCCAAGGAGGAACCACCACCGCGACCACCACCACGGCCTCCGGCGGGTCGACCGCGGTCGCCAGCGCCACGACCTCGTCGGACTCCAAGACCGTCGGCGAGGTCTACAAGACGGCGTCGCAGGGCGTGGTCGACCTGATCGTCACCACGTCGGAGGGCCAGGCGGAGGGCTCCGGGTTCGTCGTCGACGCCAAGGGCGACATCGTCACCAACGCGCACGTGGTCGACGGCGCGTCCGCGGTCAGCGTGACGTTCAGCGACGGGACCAAGGCCAAGGCCTCGGTCGTCGGCACCGACACCGCAACCGACCTGGCCGTCGTCCGGGTCTCTGGCGTGAGCGCGTCGAAGCTGCATCCGCTCACGCTCGGGGCCTCGGACGACGTCGAGGTCGGCGACGGCGTCCTGGCGATCGGCAGCCCGTTCGGCCTCTCGGAGACGCTCACCACCGGCATCGTCTCCGCGCTCGATCGCACGATCACGTCACCGTCAGACAAGACGATCGGCGGCGCGATCCAGACCGACGCCTCCATCAACCACGGCAACTCCGGCGGGCCGCTCCTCAACCAGGACGGCGAGGTGATCGGCGTCAACGCGCAGATCGAGTCCGACTCGGGCGGCAACGACGGCGTCGGCTTCGCGATCCCCTCCGACACGGTGCGCACGGTAGCGGCGGCGCTGATCGCCGGTGAGACGGTCCAGCACCCGCAGCTCGGGGTGCAGATCCAGGACGGCACGAGCGGCGGCGTGAAGCTGGCTGCCGTCACCGCGGGCGGCGCAGCCGCGGAGGCGGGACTGAAGGCCGGCGACACGATCACCGCGATCGACGGGCAGGCGGTGAGCGACGCGGACGCGCTGGCGTCGCTCATCGCCTCCCACCAGCCTGGCGACGAGCTGAAGGTCACCTACACGCGTGACGGCGCGTCGCAGACGGCGACGGCCAAGCTGGGCACGGCGAAGAGCTAGCTAGTCGGCGGTGTCGGCCAGCTCGGCGAGCTGGTCGCGGATCCAGCCCTCGATCACGGGGTTGATCCGCAGGCCGAGGTCGACGGCGGGAGCGAAGGGATGGCTCCCGCCGGGGTCCTCGTCCATCCGCCGCTGGATCTCCTCCAGCATCTCCTGCTGGGCGCGGATATCGCGCAGATCGCGCTCCAGCGCAAGGCGTGAGTCCTTCGGCTTGAGCAGCCGCGGCGCGAGGAACGAGCGGACCCCGGACTCGCTGCGCTGCTGGCGGTTGGGCTCGACGTCAACCAGCCAGCGCCGCAGCTCCTCGCTGCCGGCATCGGTGACGCCGTAGGTCCGGCTGTTGCGCGCGCCGCGGGCGACGACCTCGATCATCCCCTCGTCCTCGAGCTTGCCGAGCTCGGGGTAGATCTGGCTGTGGCTCGCGTGCCAGGCGTTGCCGAGCGAGACGTCGAACTTATTGGCCAGCTCGTAGCCCGTCATCGGCTGCCAGGTCAGCAGCCCCAGCACCGCGTGACGCAGGGACATGACCAAGAAGCATAACCCGAGCTTGACATGCAAGTTCTTACATGTCAAAACTTGCATGTATGCCTCGCCAGAGACTCCTCCTCGCGGCCGTCATGTCCGGCCTCCTGCTCGCGATGCTCGACCAGACGATCGTCGGCACGGCCCTTCCCCGCATCGTGGCCGACCTCGACGGGCGCGACCTCTACCTGTGGGTCGTCACCGCCTACCTCGTCCCCGCGACCATCACCCTCCCGCTCTACGCGCGGCTGTCGGATCGCTTCGGCCGCCGCGACCTCCTCCTCACCGGCATGTCCTTGTTCTTGGTCGGCAGCGCGCTGAGCGGTGTCGCGACCTCCATGGAGTGGCTGGTCGGCGCCCGCGCCTTGCAAGGCGCGGGCGCCGGCGCGCTGGAGTCGTTGTCCTTCATCCTGATCGCCGACCTCTTCGCGGGGCGGCGCAGCGCCGCGCTGCAGGGCGCGATGGCCGGGATGATGGGCTTCGCGCTGCTCGCCGGGCCGCTGATCGGCGGCCTGCTCACCGATCACGTCGGCTGGCGCGCGTGCTTCACGGTCAACCTGCCGATCGGAGCCGTGGCGTTCTTCGCGATCGCCCGCCTCCTCCCCCGCGAGGTCGGGCGCAGCGAAGGCCGCGAGATCCCACTGGACCTGCGCGGGATCGCGCTGCTGACCGCCGCCGCGTCGCTGTTGTTGGTCGGGTTGAACGAGCGCACGCACGCCGATCCCGTCACCGGCGACCTCCCAGCGTGGACGCAGTGGAACGTCGGCGGGCTGATCGCCGCGGGCCTGATCCTCACGGTCCTGCTGCTCCGCGCCGAGCGCCGCGCGCCCGCGCCGATCATCCCCATGCGGCTGCTCGCCGACCGTCGCGTCGGCGCGATCTGCGCGGCCGGGACGTTCGCGAGCTTCGCGCTCTTCTCCGGCGTCCTGCTGCTGCCGCGCTACTTCCAGCTGGCGCGCGACGTCAGCGCCACGCACTCCGGCCTGCTGATCTACCCGCTGCTGCTCGGCGTGCTGCTCTCGGTGAACGTCGGCGCGGCGGTCATCGTTCGGCGGCTGGAGTTCCGGACGCCGCTGCTGATCGGCATGGGCTTGGTCATGCTCGGCGCGCTCGGGTTCGCGACGTTCGACGCGGACACGCCCGACGGGCTCAGCCTCTTGTTCATGGGGTTGATCGGGTTCGGCGTCGGACCGTCGCTGTCCGGACTCCAGATCGCGCTCCAGCGGACGGTCGCGCCGCAGGACATCGGCGCCGCGATGGGCACGCTCCTGCTGCTGCGCCAGACGGGCGGCGCGATCGCGCTGGCCGCGGCCGAGACCGTCTACGCCGCGGGCCACGACCCGGCGCGCGCGACCGGCACCGCGGTGTTCGTCGTCGCGCTCGCGGGCGCACTGCTCGCGTCGGCTGCGCTCCTGAGCATCCCGCGCGGCGGGTCGCGCCTGGCGCCGCTGCCCGAGCCTGCTGCCGCGCCGGCCTAGCGGCAGCACGGCGCGCGAGATGGTCGATACGGAATCGAGCGTGGTCGTGATCGTGCGTCGTGTGGATGCTGGGCGCCACGCGACAGCGCAGCCGATCCTGGTTGGATCGGCAAGCTGCCGCGTGGCGATCCAGCGCCGCACGACGTGCGAGCACGGCCGCGCGAATTCCGCATCGACCATCTAAGTTGCGGGACATGGCCATCGACGCTCCGCCCACGACGCCCATCGCCCGGCTCCGCGCCCGCCTGGCCGAGCTGTCCGACCTCGGCGCGCTCGGCGCCCTGGCCGCGTGGGACCAGCGGACGTTCATGCCGCCGGCCGGCGGCGCGGGCCGCGCCGACCAGCTGGCGACGCTGTCGCGGCTGCACCACGAGCGGGCGACCGGGCCGGAGGTCGGCGAGTGGCTGGACGCGCTGGCCGACGCGGAGCTCGACGAGCTCGACGTCGACATCGTGCGCTTGGCCAAGCGCGACTACGACCGCCAGCGCCAGGTGCCGGGCGAGCTGACCGCGGAGCTGGCGCAGGCCGGCGCCGAGGGGCAGGACATCTGGGAGGAGGCGCGCGCCAACGACGACTTCGCGCGCTTCGTCCCCGCGCTGAAGCGCAACGTCGAGCTGGCGCGCGCGTACGCGGCGTGCTTCGCCGACGAGTTCGCGCGCCCTTACGACGCGCTGCTGGCCGACTTCGACTACGGGTTGACCTATGACCGCATCACGGAGGTCTTCTCCGAGCTGACGCGCGAGCTGCCGCCACTGGTCGAGGAGCTGGCCGGGCGGCCGGCGCCGAAGTCGCTGGACGTGCCGATCGCGGCGCAGGAGCAGGCGGTGAAGGCGGTGCTCGCGAAGTTCGGCGTCACCGAGGACTCGTGGCGCCTGGATGTCTCGTCGCACCCGTTCTCCACCAACTTCGGCCTGCTCGACAGCCGCATCACCACGCGCTACACCGACGGCCAGCTCGAGTCGCTGCTGGCCGCGATGCACGAGTTCGGCCACGCGATCTACGACCGGCAGATCGCGCCCGAGCTGGCGCGCACGTCGTTGGGCGACGGGACGTCGATGTCGATCCACGAGTCGCAGAGCAAGTTGTGGGAGAACCACGTCGGGCGCCATCCGGCGTTCACGGGCGTCTTGGCGGCCGAGCTGAGCGCGGCCGGCTTTGCGGTGACCGGTGACGAGGTCTTCGCTTCGGTCACGGCGGTGCAGCCGTCGCTGATCCGCGTGTCCGCCGACGAGACGACCTACCCCTTGCACATCGTCCTGCGCTTCGAGCTGGAGTCCGCGCTGATCGAGGGGACGCTCGCCGTCGAGGACCTTCAGGCCGCGTGGAACGACGGCATGAAGCGCCTGCTCGGCGTCGACGTGCCGTCCGACGCCGACGGCGTCCTGCAGGACGTCCACTGGTCCGGCGGCGCGTTCGGATACTTCCCGTCCTACGCGCTGGGCTGCATGATCGCCGCTCAGCTGTGGGAGTCGCTGGAGTCCGAGCTGGGCCCGCAGGCCGACGCGCTCGCGCTCGGCGACGTGGACGCGATCCGCACCTGGCTGGGGACCAAGGTCCACCGCCACGGGCGGCGGCTGGACACGGTGCCGATCGTGGAGTCGGCGACCGGTCGCGGGCTGGACGCGGCCCCGTTCCTGCGCCACCTCGCGTCGCGGCGCTGAGCCGGGCTGCCGCTGTCTAGCAGCGGCACGAAGACCTTCGCCAGCGGACCGATCGAGAGCGCATAGAGGACGGTGCCGATGCCGACGGTGCCGCCGAGCAGCGCGCCGCTCGCCAGCACGGTGAGCTCGATCCCGGTCCGGACGACGCGCAGTGAGTGGCCACGGGCCGCGAGGCCGGTCATGAGGCCGTCGCGCGGGCCGGGGCCGAAGCGCGCGCCGATGTAGAGGCCCGTCGCGATGCCGTTGAGCAGGATGCCGCCGAGGAGGAGTGCCGTGCGCTCGGTGGCGCTGCTCGGCTGATCGAAGGCATCCACCATGACTTGGAGCACGACGCCGAGGACGATCACGTTGGAGACCGTGCCGAGGCCGGGCTTCTGCTTGAGGGGGATCCAGAGCAGGAGCAGCAGCGCGCCGACGATGCAGACCCAGAGGCCGGTGCCGATCGGCGTGTGGTTCGCCAGGCCCTGGTGGAAGACGTCCCACGGCACGTTGCCCAGGCCGGAGAGCAGGATCAGCGCGGCGCTGGCGCCGTAGAGGACGAGGCCGAAGTAGAGCTGGGCAAGGCGCCGGAGTAGCATGGGTCCATGGTCGCGCGAATGGTCTCCTATGAGTAGAGCCAATCGAGAGGTCTTGGCCCCGGCGCTGGCGGCGCTGCTGGGCGACGGCTGGCGGCGTCCGGGCGAGGCGTCGCACGCGTTGGCCGACGCGGTGCGGGCGCTCGTGGTCGACGGCCGGCTGGCGGCGCGGACACGTGTGCCCAGCGAGCGCGCGCTGTCGGCGGAGCTGGGGATCAGCCGCGGCGCGGTGTCGCGGGCCTATGATCGCCTGCGCGAGGACGGGTTCCTGCTCAGCGCGCGCGGCGCGGGGAGCTGGCTGACGCTGCCGGCGAGCGCGGGCGGCGCCGCGACTGCACGCGTGCCGCCGCTGCCGTCGGGTGACGACGCGGACTCGATCCGGTCGCTGGACCTGTCAATAGCCGCGCTGCCGGCGCCGGACCCGCTGGTGGCGCACGCGGCGGAGCGGGCCGTGGCGGTGCTGCCGCGCCACCTCGCCGGGCACGGCTACACGGCGGCCGGGCTACCGGCGCTGCGGGCGGCGGTCGCAGCGCGCCTGACCGAGCGCGGGCTGGCGACCACGGCCGACGAGGTGCTGGTGACCAGCGGCGCGCAACACGCCTTGAACTTGGTGCTGGGGTTGCTCGCCGGTCCGGGCGAGCGCGTGCTGGTCGACGCGCCTGCCTACCCGCGCACGCTGGCGGCGATCCGGGCGGCACGCGCCCGCGCGGTGCCGGTCCCGCTCGGCGCGCGCGGGTGGGACGCCGGCGCCTGGGCCGACACGATCCGCGCCGCCTCGCCGCGCCTGGCGGTGACCGTCGCCGACTTCCACAACCCGACCGGGCTGACGATGTCGGCCGCGGCGCGCGAGACGATCGCGACGACCTGCGCCCGCGCCGGAACCGTCCTGGTCGTCGACGAGACGTGCGCCGAGCTGCGCCTCGACGGCCCCGCGCTGCCACCGCCGCTCGGCTCGTTCGGGCCGCCCGGCGCGGTGATCACGATCGGGACGATGAGCAAGTCCGCCTGGGGCGGCGTCCGCGTCGGCTGGATCCGGGCGACCGCCCGTACCGTCCGCGAGCTCGCCGCTCTGCGCGCGACCGTCGACATGTCCTCCCCCGTCCTGGACCAGCTCCTCGCCGTCGAGTTGTTCAAGGACTGGGACGCCGTCGTCGCCTCGCGTCGCTCGCTGCTGAAGTCTCGCCGCAACGCCCTGGCCGCCTCGCTGGCCGAGCACGCGCCGACGTGGCACGTCCCGCGCGTCCACGGCGGCCTCTCCTTCTGGGTCCGCCTCCCGGGTCCCGACGCGACCCGCCTGGCGGCCGCCGCCGCGCGCGAAGGGCTGTTGGTGGTGCCGGGCCCGGCGTTCAGCGTGGACGGGACCTTCGAGCGCCACCTACGTCTGCCGTTCACCCTGCCGCCCGAGGATCTCGACGCGGCCGTCAGCCGCCTTGCCGCGCTGGCGCCCGCGTCAGAGGAGGGCCAAGCGTTCGAGGCGCCGGTGGCGGAGGCCGTCTAGGCGGCAAATTGACGATCCAGGTCGAGTTAGCGTCGATATACGACGCTAACTCGACCCGGACCCCGATGCGGTAGTGCTCGGACCCCTAGTCGGTGTACTTGACCGAGCAGAGGGTGATGACACGGTTCTTGCTCACGCGCTTGCCGGCCGCCGGGGTCTGCTTGACGACCTTCCAGTTGCGGTCCCAGATCAACGAGCGATCGCGGCCGCTGCAGTCCTTCTCGCGCAAGTTGTAGAAGCCGTGCGCCTGAAGGTCGTCCTGCGCCTTCTGGTGGTTGCGCCCGACCTCGTTCGGCACCCGGGCCTTGGCGGCGGCATGCGCGACGGGCGGCCTCGCTGCCCGCCCGTCGCTGCCGTCCGCCGTGGCAACCGCGGTCCCCGCCGCAAGCGCGACGAGACCGGCGGCGGAACAGACCAAGACGCGTACGCTCATAGAGCGACCGTAACCACACAGCGCTGTGCGTCGCTGCGCATCCTGGCCCTTCGGATGGGCGACCGGGCGGACGACCGGTCAGGTCTGCGGCGTGGAGGGCGCGGGCGCGTCGTGCGGGAGGCGGACGATGAAGCGGGCGCCGCCACCTGGGGCGTTGTCGGCGGCCACCTCGCCCTGGTGGGCCGCGACGATCCCGGAGACGATCGCCAGGCCGAGGCCGGCACCGGCCTTGCCTTGCTTGCGGCCGCCTTCGGCGCGCCAGAAGCGCTCGAAGAGCAGGTCGTTCTCGTCGGTCGGCAGCCCAGGGCCGAAGTCGCGGACCTCCAACACGGACATGGTGCCGTCGTCGCGGACGTCGACCTCGACCGGCGTTCCTGGTGGTGTGTGGACGAGCGCGTTGCGCAGCAGGTTCGCGAAGACCTGGCGGAGCTGATGGGGATCGCCGACGACGTGCACCGGGCCGGCGGTGCGGAGCTCGATCTCGCGGTCGGGGGCGGTCGCGCGGGCGTCGTCGACGGCGTCGCCGGCCAAGCGGCCGAGGTCGACGTCCTCGCGGATCTGCTCGCGGACCTCGTCCAGGCGCGCCAGCGTCAGCAGGTCCTCGACCAGGACGCCCATCCGCGCGGCCTCGGACTCGATCCGGCTCATTGAGCGCTCGGTCGCTTCCTGGTCGCTCGCGGCGCCCATCCGGAACAGCTCGGCGTAGCCGCGGATCGACGCCAGCGGCGTGCGCAGCTCGTGTGACGCGTCGGCCAGGAACGTCCGCAGCCGGTCCTCGGAGGCGCGCTGCTTGGCGAACGCCTCCTCCAGCCGTTCCAACATCCTGTTCAACGCCAGTCCGAGGCGGCCGACTTCCGTGCGCTCGTTGGACGGTTCGACGCGACGCGACAGGTCGCCGGCAGCGATCGAGCCCGCGGTGCGGCCGATGCGCTCCAACGGCCGCAGACCGATCGCGACCAACCACCAGGCCAACGCGCCCAAGGCCATCAGGATGCCCGCGATGACCAGGCCCTCGATCCGCAGTAGGCGGTGCAGCGTCGCCTCGGTGTCCTCCAGCGGCAGCGCGGAGAAGCGGACGCTGCCGTCGGTCAGCGTCACGCCGTAGACGCGGTAGGAGTCGCCCGTGTTGGTGGCCTTGACCGTCTTGGCCTCGCCCGCCTTCAGGCCGGACGGGAGCGCCGGCGCCGTGGCCGTCGATGCGTACTGACACGCCAGGCACTGCGGGTCGTCGCCGCTGGAGGACCGCGTGATCACCCACGTGCCCGCCACCGGGCCTGGGCCGCCGCGGCCGCCACCGCCGCCGCCGCGCCCCGGGTCGTCGTCATCGCCGTCGGCGGGCGGCAGCGGGTTGCCGTAGCCGCCGATGCCGCCGTTCGGCAGGCCGCCAGCGCCCCGCGGCTGGGTCCAGCGCGCCGCCTGTCGGGCCTGGTCGTCGATCCGGCTGACGAGGAAGTGGCGCTGCTCGTAGTAGGTGACGCCGGCAAGGAGCAGCAGGCCGACCGCCGCCAGCGCCAACAGCCCCGCGATGAGGCGCGTCCGCAAGGACAAGTGCTGTTCCGCCTACGTCCTCGGCGCGCGCAGCGCGTATCCGACACCGCGGGCGGTGTGGATCAGCGGCGGGCCTTGCTTGTCGATCTTCTTGCGCAGGTAGGAGATGTAGGTCTCGAGCACGCGGGCGTCGCCGCCGAAGTCGTAGTCCCAGACCTGGTCGAGGATCTGCGCGCGCGTCAGCACGCGGCGCGGGTTGAGCATCAAGTAGCGCAGCAGCCGGTACTCGGTCGCGGTCAGCTCGATCAGCTCGCCGCCGCGCGTCACCTCGCGCGTGTCCTCGTCCAGCTCCAAGTCCTCGAAGACGAGCTTCGAGGAGTCAGGCTGCGCGAGGCCCGCGCGCCGCAGGATCGTCCGGATGCGCGCGACCAGCTCCTCCAAGCTGAAGGGCTTGGTCACGTAGTCGTCGCCGCCCATCGTCAAGCCGCGGACCTTGTCCTCGGTCGCGTCGCGGGCGGTCAGGAAGATGATGGGGATCTGCACGCGCTCGGCGCTGAGGCGCTTGGCGACCTCGAAGCCCTCCATGTCGGGCAGCATGACGTCGAGGACGAGCAGGTCCGGCTTGAACGACGACACCGCGTCGAGCGCCGCACGGCCGTCGCCGACCGACTCCACCGTGAACCCCTGGAAGCGCAGGGCCATGGAGATGACGTCGGCGATGTTGGGCTCATCATCGACGACTAGGACGCGGTGGCTCTCGGGCGTGGCGGTGGTCATCACGCTCAACAGTGTCGGCGCGTTTCCTTGGAGCTTCCTGGGAGCTTGCCCGGAAGCTGCTGCGAGCACCCTAGGGATGTCTGAACGGCAGCGCCGGGTGGTCCTTGCCGTTAGGCGGCGTCGGCGGCTTCAGCGTGACCAGGTCGTCGAGATGGTCCTTCAGCTCGGACAGGATCTTGTCGCGCTGGTCGGCGGTGAGCTTCTTGTCCGCGACGCGGGCGTCGAGCTCCTTGGTGACCGCGGCGGTGATCGCCGCCTTGACGTCGTCCAGCGACTTGCCCTGGTCCTTGGCGATGTCGGCGATCGACTTGCCGTCCTTCAGCTTGTCGACGAGCTCGTCGCGCTTGAGGCCCAGCGCGGTGGCGGCGGCGTCGATCGCGCCGCCCGCGTCGGTGTGGAAGCGCAGGCCGCCGAAGCCGAACCCGAATCCGCCGCGACCGCCCGGACCGCCGGGCTTCCCGTTGGGCGGACCGCCCGGGCCGCCGCGCGGGTGGCCGCCCACGCCAGGCCCGCCGAGCACCGTCCCGCTCTGCGTGCGCGCCTTCTTGATCGCATCGGCCTGCTCTTGGGTGAGCTTGCCATCCTTGACCTGCTGGTCGAGCTGGGCGTCCTCTGCCTCGCCGAGCGCGGACTTCAACGCCTCCGGCGTGACGTTCAGCCGCTTGGCGGCGTCGGCCAGGATCGACTGCTCGGTCTTCTGCCGCTCGTCGCCTGACGAAGCGGCGATCGCGGCTCCTCCGCCGGCACCAGCGGCGAGGACGGCGGCGGAGACCAGGACATAGCGCTTGACCCTCATACGCGCATCCTGCGGGAGAAGGCTTAAGCGAGCCTGAGAATCTCGTTGGGATGAGGTTCAGCCGAACGTGAACGCGTAGGCCGACGTGCCCCGCGCGAACCGCAGCTTCAGCGCGTGGTCGCCGGCGGCACCGAACGACGCCAGCGTGTAAAGCCGCTGGGTCTTCACCGCGATCCGCTTCGACCGGCCGCCGTCGATCGCGACCGTCACCTCGCCGCCCTTGCCGTCATCCGGCGGGCTCAACACGAGGTAGACGAAGCGGGCGTGGACGGTCGCCGCGAGCGTCGCGCCGGACACCGCGGTCGCGGGCTCGTCGCCGATCTTCCAGCGGCCGCCGAGCGCGAACGCGTTGACCGGCAGGCGCCCCGCGGGCAGGGTGTAGGTCTTGGTCCCGGTCGACGGTGCCGTGGTGAAGCCTTGAGCGCGCGCGGCGCCCACATAGGTCTCCGGCGTCGCCTCCGTCCCGACCGGTGTGATGCCGTGCGGCCGCGCCCGCGCCGCCGCCAGCTTGGCCCCGCGCTCGGCCAGCAGCGAGCGGATCGCGGCCTCCGACTTGTCGTAGTCGCCCTCGCCGAAGTGCGTCTCGCGGACGTGCCCGTCGGCGTCGATCAGGTACTCGGCCGGCCAGTACTGGTTGCCCCAGGCGTCCCAGGTCTTCAAGTCGTTGTCCTGGACGACGGGGTACTTGATGTGGTTGGTGGAGATCGCCCGCGCGACGTTGCCCGCGTCGTGCTCGAAGCCGAACTCCGGCGCGTGGACGCCGACGATCGTCAGCCCCGCCGCGCGGTAGCGCGCGTCCCACGCCTCCAGGTAGGGCAAGGTGCGCAGGCAGTTGATGCAGGTGTAGGTCCAAAAGTCGATCAGCACCACGCGGCCGCGGAGCTTGGCGAGGTCCAAAGGCGCGCTGTTGAACCAGCGCTGTGTGCCGGTGAAGTCCGGCGCGGGGCCGAGGTCGGGCAACGAGGAGCGCGTCGCGGTGGCGGTCTTCGCCGCAGGCTTGGCGTTCTTGTCGTCGAACTTCGCGCGGCCGCGCAGCTCGTCCAGGCGCGTGATCACGCCCGCCGAGGACTCCAGCCCGCCGGTCAGCGTCGCCGAGGAGGTGTGCCGCGCCAGCGCGGTCTCGAAGTCCATGTCCAACCCGGCGATGAACGCAACCGCGGTTGCGAGCAGCACGACGCCGAGCGCGCGCTGCACGCGCAGCGGCCCAGCGCGGCGGATCGGCTCCAGCACACGCCGCCCGCCGATCGCGATCGCCATCAACACCGCCGCGGATCCGGCGACGTAGGCCAGCGCCACCACGACCGTCTTCCCGGTCACCGCCGAGACCGAGACGACCGCCGCGAGCACCGGCCCCGCGCACGGCGCGTAGACGAACCCGAGCGCGGCGCCGACCAGCAGCCCGGAGGCAAAGCCGTCGCCCGCGCGGCGCGGGCCGAAGCGGCTGAGGGCGGCCAGCGGGCGCTCCAGCCGCTGCGCGAGGCCCGGCGCCAGCGCCGCAACGCCCGCGATCACGAGCACCGCGATGCCCAGATCGCGCAGCGTGCCGCCGCCCAGCCCGATGTGACGCAACAGCACTCCGCCGCCGACGATCGACAACATGAACGTGACCGACAGGCCGATGACGATCGCCACCGGCCGGCGCCGCCCACCCGCCGCGCCGGCGCTGAGCAGCGCGGGCAGAACCGGCAGCGCGCAGGGACTAAGTGCCGTCCCGGCGCCGATGACCGCGCTCAGCAGGACGAGGATCAACACCCGTTCACCCTTTCATCCGAGTGTTAGGGGCGGATAGGGTCGGCCGGTGGACGCCGCTCTTGTCCCGGAGCGTGGCGCTGCTGCGCTCGTCCGGCTGTCCCTCGGTCCCGAGGATCACGATCCGGTCCGCCTCTGGCGCGACGCGATCGCCGCTGCCCGCACTGCCGGGCTGCTCGGGTTCGGTCGCGACGCGGAGGCGATCCTCGCCGCCGGTCCGGACGCGCTCCAGGACGCCGTCCTGCCGCTGCTGGTCGCCGAGCTGGAGCTGCGCGAACCCGCGCCGCTGCTGGTCATCGAGGGCACGCCGTCGCGTGCAGCCGCCGCGTCGCTGGAGCGCTTCGCCGCGCTCGGCGGCCGGCTGGAGCTGCGCCCCGGACCGATGGCCGTCGCACCGCCGCTGGATCCCGGGATCGTGGCCATGTCGTGGGAGAGTGCGCTGCGCCGCGGCGAGCGGATGACCGTCCTGGCGTGGATGGACGCGCTCGGCGACGAGCCGGAGCTCTGGCTCGCGTCGCTGTGGGCGGCGCTGGAGCGCGGCGACGACGCGACCGCCGCCGCGCGTCTGGCCGGAGCCGACGCCGCGGCCGTCCCGCCCGCCGTGCGCGCCCGCGGCCTGCTCCTGCACGCTCATGACGCGCTGCGCCACGGCGACCTCGAGGCGCTCGCCCGCCGTCTGGCCCGCGCCGCCCGCCACGATCCGCAGGACGGCTTCTGGCACACCTTCGACGCGCTGCTGCACGGACAGGAGGCGTTCTGGCGTAACCGCCCGCGCGTCGCGCATCGCCATTTCGCGCGCGCCGCGGGGCTGGCCGCGATCCACGGCGACCGCTTCGCGATGACCGCCGCGACCGGTTACCTGGCGATCCTCGCGGCCGAGGGCGGCGACGAGAGCGCGGCCCGGCGCCGTCTCGACCGCTTGGAAGACCTGCGCGACGACGACCCGGCGGCCGGCGAGCATCCGGTCGCGGTCGCCGGCGTCCTGGCCGAAGGCCGCCTGCTGGAGCTGGCGGGCGCGGTGGAGAGCGCGGCCGCGCCGCTGCGTCGGGCGATCGCGCTGGCGGCGCGTGGCGGATCGCCGTTTGAACGCGCCGAGCCGCGCCTGCGACTGGCCGCGGTGCACCGCGCCTGCCACCGGCCCGAGGAAGCCGAGCCGCTGGAGCGCGAGGCGCGGGAGATCCTGGGCGTGGCGCCAGACCACGGCCGTCTGGCAGGCCTTGCCGCGGCGGTGGCTCCCGCGGCCGCGACCGCCGGTCGCGACGCCGCCCTGCTGACCCCGAGCGAGCGCTCAATCCTGCGCCTACTGCCATCCGGGCTGTCGCAGCGGGAGATCGGCGCGGAGCTGTTCCTGTCGGTCAACACCGTCAAGACGCACTGCCGCAACATCTACATGAAGCTGCACGCGGGATCGCGCGAGGAGGCCGTCGCGCGCGCCCACGAACGCGGGCTCCTGTGATGGCCGAACGCTGTCCGGTGGATAGCCGGTCGCGTCGGAGACCTGACACCCACGGGGACAAGTAGGGCTAACCGCACGCTCAAAATCCCCGCAGATGGGCACGCTTGAGGTGTGCCCATGAAGGTCCTCATCGTCGACGATCACCCGAGCTTCCGCTCCGCCGCCCGGCTGCTGCTGGAGCACGAGGGCTTCGAGGTCATCGGCGAGGCCGAGGATGGCGCGACCGGCATTGAGCGCACGTGGGGCCTGCACCCGGACCTCGTCCTGCTCGACGTCAACCTGCCCGACCTCGATGGCTTCGACGTCGCCACGCGCATCACGAGCGCCGAGCGCGACGACACGCCGAAGATCGTGATGACGTCCTCGCGCGACCCGCGCGAGTTCGGTCCGCTGGTCGGGGCGAGCGGCGCGAGCGGCTTCGTGCCCAAGGGCGAGCTGAGCGCCGCCCGCATCCACGCGCTGCTGAACTAGAGCTTCGCGAGCGGGCCGGCGCCGACGCGACCTCGCGCCCGAACTTGCGCCCAGACCTCCACGCCGATCAGCACGATCGCGGGCGGGACGGTCGCCGGGATCGTGTCGACGACCAGGAACAGCTGGTCCCACGCGAGCGAGACGAGCGCTAGCGCGATGGCCGGGATCAGCTGCGGCCGGCGCTCGATCGCCAGCAGCCCGCCGAGCACGCCCGCAGCGAAGAAGTCGCCGTAGCCCATCGACGCGAAGTGGAAGCCGGCAGACTGCAACTGCGGCAATCCGGCGCCCGGCTCGGCGGCGATCAACACCGCGTTGGGAGCCTGCAAGGTGTTGCCGAAGACGAGGATGGCGTCGGAGATCGCCATCGCGATCAGGCCGAGCTTGAGCAGCAGCGGCGGTGCGGCGCCGCCGAGCAAGCGCCCGACCGTCACGCACGACCCCATGATCAACAGGATCGTGGCGACCTGCCCGGCGCGCGTCTCCTGGTCGGCCCACGCGATCGCCAGCAGCACGGCGGCCAGCGGCGCCAGCCACCAGCGCGCGCCGCGCATCCCCCACCCCAGCGCCAGCGCGCACCCGATCGGCACGAGGATCAGCGCGACCCACGTCAGCACGTCCGCGCTGGTCGAGGTGGTGTTGATCGCGACGATCACCACCACGATGCACAGCGGCAGCACCAGCGTCCACCAGCCGCTGCGGAACCGCTCCAGCGCCTTCGGCACGCCCGCCGCGGGCAGCGCGACGCACGCGGCCTGCGCGGTCGTCAGCACCATGTTGTCGATCTCGAACCACACGGCTGCGGCGCACCGTAGCGGGCTAGTGTTAGGCCCCGCTCATGGCCGACCTGCGCACCGTCCACGCGACGCGGTACTCCGAGGCGCTGCGCGAGGGCGGCTCGATGCCGGGCCTCGTGGAGGCCGACGACGACGGGCTGTACGTCGTCAAGTTTCGCGGCGCGGGCCAGGGGATCAAGGCGCTGATCGCGGAAGTGGTGGTCGGCGAGGTCGCGCGGGCGCTCGGGTTGCGGGTGCCGGAGATCGTGCTGATCGACGTCGACCCGCGGCTGGCCGACGCCGAGCCGGACCCCGAGATCCAGGAGCTCGTGCACGCCAGCGGCGGGCTGAACGCCGCGCTGGACTTCCTGCCCAGCGCGCTGCCGTTCTCGCCTGCGGCGCCCACGGGCGTGACGCCGGAGCTGGCCGCTGACGTCGTCTGGCTGGACGCGCTGTGCGCGAACGTCGACCGCACGCCGCGCAACCCCAACATGTTGATCTGGCACGGGGAGTTGTGGTTGATCGACCACGGCGCCGCTCTGTACCGCCACCACGCGCCATCGTGGCCGGAAGGCGCGGCGGGCGCCACGTTCCCGCTGATCGCCGACCACGTGCTGCTGCCGTTCGCGGGGTCGATCCTGGAGGCCGACGAGCGCCTTGCGCCGCGGCTGGATCGCGACATCATCATGTCGATCGCGGCGCAGCTGCCGGACGACTGGCTGGGCGAGGATCCGGCGCGAGCGCGCGCCGAGTACGCCGACCACTTCGCGCAGCGCCTGACCGCGCCGCGCGCGTTCGCCGCCGAGGCCGAGGAGGCGCGCCGTGCCGCCGCCTGACCGCGAGCGCGATGCCTTCCAGTACGCCATCTGGCGCGTCGTCCCGTCCGTCGAGCGCGGCGAGTCGCTCAACGTCGGCGTCGTCGTCTTCTGCCGCCGACGCTCGTTCCTCAAGGCGCGCACGCTGCTCGATTCCGACCGGCTTCGATCGCTCTCCCCCGCGCTCGACGTCGACGCGCTCGCGCGTCACCTCGACGGCATGGTCCGCGTCGCCGCCGGCGACCCCGCGGGTGGCGCGGTCGCCCAGCTCGATCAGTCTGAGCGCTTCGGGTGGCTCACGGCCGCGTCGTCGACGATCGTGCAGCCGTCGCCGATCCACACCGGGCTGTGCGACGACCCCGAGGCGGTCCTCGACCGCCTGTTCACGCGACTCGTCGCCTGAGGTTCCCCACCAACAACGCGACCACGACCACCAGGTAGATCTGGCCGGTCAGCATCTCCAGGACCCCGAGCGCCCGGCCGACCTCGGTGCCCGGCGTCAGGTCGCCGAAGCCGGTCGTGGTCAGCGTCGTGAAGGAGTAGTAGATGCGCTCGCCCGAGGTCGCGTCGGTGCCTTGCGCGAAGTAGGAGTTGTCGCCCACCGCCGCCACCGCGCCGACCACGTCGGCGAACAGCATCCCGACGAGCAGGTAGATCCCCAGTCCGCCGCCGACCGCGTGGACGGTCACGCCCTCGCTGCGGACCAGCGCGACGACGCCGGTCGCCATCGTCGCGACCATCGCGCCGGCCAGCGCGCCGCTGAGCCCGAGCACCAGCCAGGTCGGCAGGTCCGCGCCCACCGCGCCGACCGCGCCGAGCACCGCGGCCGCCAGCGCGATCGCGGTCAGCGCGCGACCGCTCGCATCGCGCGCGGCGATCGTCACCATCGTCAGCAGGAACGCCTGCAACATCAACGCGACGCCGCGGCCGACGTCGTCGTCCGGCAGCGCGATCGTCGCGACGACGACCACCACCGTGGCGGTCGCGACGCGCCCGTAGCGGTGCGTCGCGACGCCGTCCGTTCGGCCGAGCGAAGGCATGGTGCCACGGCGTTCGACGCCGCGGGCACCGCACCTGCTCAGCGGTGAGCGCTTGCGCTCCCGCTAGCGCCCCGCGGGCGCGATCGCGTGGTTGGCGCAGATCAGGTCGCGCGCGTCGTACTTGGCCTTGACCGCCTGAAGCGCCGCGAAGGCGTCGTCATCGAACGCGCGGCTGGCGTCCGTGGGCGACTCGGCGAAGTTGAGGTACACGCGCTCGGCGTGGAACTCGGACACGGAGGCCTTCACGCGGGCCAGGTGCGGCGGGATCGCCGCGGCCAGCTCCGGCGTCACCGGGACGCCGACCGCGAACAGGACGTAGGCCGCCTCCAGCCGCGAGCGGGCGCCCGCGCCGGCCGGCACCCGCGACAGCGCGCCGCCGAGGTGGCGCAGCTCGACCGCCAGCAGCGGCGAGCCCGACTCGTGGCCGGCGACCGCGATGAGCGCGTCGATCGCCTCGGCCGGCAGCTCGTCGAGCATCGCGTGCGTGCCCATGCCGGGCACCGGGTGCTCGGGATCCATGTGCAGGTGGCTCAAGACCGCGGGCGGCGCCGGGGCGAACATGTCGATCTCGGGCTCCAGCCCGCGCAGCTTGGACAGCACCTCGCAGGCGTAGTCCGGCGTGCCGACGACCGCGCCGTCGATGCAGACGAACTGCTTGCCGCGAAGCATCTCGGGGATGTCCGGGAACGGCGGGACCTGGAGGATGCGCGCGGAGGTCGTCGCCGACTCGGGCGCGTCGAGCGTCCACTCGCGCCACGCGTGCAGGACCTCACTCGCGCGCTCCCACGGCCACAGCATCGCGCCGGCGTACAGCTCCGGCATCGCGATCAGCTGGAGCTCCATGTGCGTGATGATCGCCGGGCTGCCGGTGCCGCCGCGCAGCGCCCAGAACAGCTCGGGGTGGTGGTCGGCGTCGACGTGCAGGTGCTCGCCGTCGCCGGTGACGACGTCGAAGGACAGGACCGAGTTGCAGCACAACCCGAAGGCGCGCGCGAGCCAGCCGAGGCCGCCGCCGAGCGTGTAGCCGACGAGGCCGACGTCCGGCGACGAGCCGCCCAGCGCGGCGAGGCCGAGCTCGGACGCGGGTGCGGTCAGGTCGGCGCACAGCGCGCCGGCCTCGACGCGGGCGGAGCGGTTCTCAGAGTCGATCTCGACGCCGCGCATCAGGCGCGTGCTGAGCAGGATCTGGTCGGCGGCGGCGCCGGCGCGGGCGCTCGCGTTGTGGCCCGTGCCCTGCGGCGCGATGCGCAGCCCGGCCTCGTGGGCGAAGCGGACGACGGCGGAGACGTCCTGCGCGGTGCACGGCTCGGCGACGAGCGCGGGGCGCTGGTCGACCGCGAGGTTCCAGGCCTGGCGCGCCTCGTCGTAGGAGTCGTCGCCGGGGACGTGGAGGTTGCCGGTGAACTGCTCGCGGAGGGTGTCGAGCGCGAGGGCCGGACGGGCGGAGGTGATCAAGGTGAGGTCCTTCTCGGGGAGGGGTGCGGGTCGACGGGAATGCTCGCCGTCAGACGTCCGCCCCGCATCAGGGATGTCCCCCAAGTTGACCGGGTGGTGGCACGAGTGCGGGCAACCGCACCCGCTGGGTTCGCTTACGCGGCGGCGGAGCGCGCCTGCTCGGCGCGGCGTGCCTGGAGCGCCGCGATGCCGCCGCGCAGGAAGGCGAAGGCGTCGTCGAGTTGGGCCAGGCCCTCTTCGTCGATCGCGCCCTTGTGGTTGTGATCCTCGGCGCCCTTGTCGGACATCGCCATCAGCGCGGCGATCGCGGCCGCCGCCACGAGGCGCGGCTGGAGGTCGTCGGGGTCGTCGCCGAGGTCGCGGGCGACGTTCTCGGCGAGGAGGCGCTCGAAGCGGCCCATCAGGTGGCGCTCGTGGGCGGTGAGCGCCTCGTTGTCGGCGATGAGACGACGGCGGCAGAGCTCGCGCTCGTGGTCGTGGTCCTCGGCGTCGATGAGGTCGCCGATCCAGGCGCGGACCGCGTCGAACGTCGTCTCCTCGGGGGCGCGCTCGTCCATGTGAGCGTGCAAGCCCTCGAAGCTCGTGTCGAAGTCGCCGAAGAGCACGGCCTCTTTCGACGGGAAGTACGCGAAGAACGTGCGCGGCGCGATGTCCGCGGCCGCGGCGATGTCGGCGACGGTCGTCGCCTGGTAGCCGCGCTCCTCGAAGAGCCGGATCGCGGCGTCCTCGATGTTGCGGCGCGTCTGTTCCTTCTTGCGCTCACGCAGACCCATGGGCCTTTGCAGTCTAGCTGATGGAAGTGCAGAACTGCACTATGTGTCCATATGCACATCGCGCATTTCTGCACTCATTGCAAATCTGCGCGGAGTGTGCTTCGCTAGAGGAATGCGCCGCCTTGCCGCCTTCTCCCACGATCACCGTCGCCTCGTGGCGACGGCCTGGATCGTCCTGATCGCCGCCGCTGGGGCCCTCGCCTCCGGCGTCGGCTCGGGCTACGTCAACAACTTCACGCTGCCGGGCACCGAGTCCCAGCGCGCCCTCGACCTCCTCCGCGACCGCTTCCCCCAGCAGGCGGGTGACACGAGCCAGATCGTGTTCCACGTCCAGAGCGGTTCGCTGAACGACGCCGCGACCAAGGCCAAGGTGAACGCCGTCGTCAAGTCGGTGTCCGGCCTGCCTTCGGTCGCGGGCGCCGTCAGCCCCTACGCCAACGCCGGCACGATCAGCAAGGACGGCAAGACCGCCTACGCCTCGCTGCTGTTTGACCAACAGGCCGTCGACCTCGACAAGGCCGACGTGGAGCGCGTGGTCGATACCGCCAAGAAGGGCGCGGGCGACGGGCTTCAGGTCGAGCTCGGCGGCCAGGCGATCCAGATGGCCGAGCAACCGGAGACCGGCGCCGGCGAGCTGATCGGCATCGGGGTCGCGATCGTCGTGCTGATCCTGGTGCTCGGCTCCGCGGTGGCGATGGTGATGCCGCTGCTCGCCGCGTTCGCCGCGATCGCCGCCGCGATGGGCCTCGTCTACGCCGCGACCGGCGCGTTCTCGATCGCGGACTTTGCACCGACCCTGGCGGTGATGATCGCCCTAGGCGTTGGCATCGACTACGCGTTGTTGGTGATCAACCGCTTCCGCGGCGAGCGCGCCGAAGGCGCCGACGTGCGCGAGGCGACGCTGACCGCGATGGATACGGCGGGGCGTTCGGTGCTCTTCGCCGGCACGACGGTCGTTATCGCGTTGTTGGGGATGTTGCTGCTGGGCGTGTCGTTCCTGAACGGCCCGGCGATCGCGTCGGCCGCCGCGGTGGCGCTGACGATGATCAGCTCGCTGACGTTCCTGCCCGCGCTGCTCGGCTTCTGGGGCAAGCGGGTGAAGGTGCCGACGGCGGTCGCCGACGACGCCGAACCGCGCGGCTGGGGTCGTTGGAGCGCGCTGATCGCGCGGCGTCCGGCGGCGTTCGCCGTCGGGTCGCTGGTCGTGCTGCTGCTAGTCGCCTCGCCGATCACCGGCATGCGGCTGGGCTCCGGCGACGCGGGCAACAACTCGCCATCGTCGACCACGCGCCAGGCCTATGACTTGCTCAGCAAGGGTTTCGGGCCGGGCTTCAACGGGCCGCTGTTGGTGGTGGCTGAGGTGAAGACGGGCGGTGACGGCAAGGCGCAGCTCGCGAAGTTGCGAAGCGCGCTGGCGAGGACGCCGGGCGTGGCTGCGGTCTCGCAACCCAATGTCAATGAGAAGGGCGACGCGGCGACGCTAACCGTGATCCCGACCTCCAAGCCGCAGGACTCGGCGACCAAGGACCTGCTGTCGACGCTGAGGGATCGCGTGGTGCCCGGTGTTACGAAGGAGGCGCCCGCGCTGGCCGCGGTCTCAATCGGCGGTGCGACGGCCTCGACCGTCGACTTCGGCGACGTCTTGTCCAGCAAGCTGCCGCTGTTCATCGGCGTCGTGATCGGGTTGTCGCTGTTGCTGCTGGCGGTCGTCTTCCGCTCGCTGCTGATCCCGGCCAAGGCCGCGGTGCTCAACCTGCTGTCGATCGGCGCCGCGTTGGGCGTCATCACCTTCATCTTCCAGGACGGCCACCTTGCCTCGTGGATCGGAGTGGAGACGACCGCGCCGATCGAACCGTTCCTACCGGTGATGCTGTTCGCCATCATCTTCGGGTTGTCCATGGACTACGAGGTCTTCCTCGTGACGCGGATGCACGAGGAGTGGGAGCGCACCAAGGACTCGGGCTTCGCGGTCCGCCACGGCTTGGCGCTGACCGGCAAGGTCGTCATGGCCGCGGCGATCATCATGATCTCGGTCTTCGGCTCGTTCGTGTTGGGCGACGACCGCACGATCAAGCTCTTCGGCGTTGGCTTGGCGAGCGCCGTGTTGTTCGACGCGTTCGTGATCCGGTTGGTGTTGGTGCCGGCGCTGATGCACCTCTTCGGCCGCGCCTCGTGGTGGATGCCGGCGTGGCTGGACTCGCGCCTGCCGCGCCTGTCGATCGAGGGACCGGCGGAGGATGCGGTCGACGAGCGGGACCGGGTGAAGGTCCCGGCGTAGGCGCGGCCCGGCTCGGTTCACAAGCTCCGCGCCGCGGGAGTGCGGTTCCGCGGCGCGGCAAATCGCGATTGCGCCGGACGTTCGTGGTGGGCGTCCGGCGCGGCGCGCTCGCTGGTGGCGCTCGTTTGCCGGGGCGCGGGCGTTGGTGGCGCTCGGTGCGGGGCGTTGAGGGTGGTGCTCCGGGTTGGAGAGGATCCGGCGAGGGAGTGAGAGCGTTGTGGCGTGGCGACCGCTGTCGGTCGTCCTCGGGCGTGTGGCTGGGCGCGGGGCGGGCAGTTCGGGGCCGAAGGGATCGATCCGGGTCGCCTAATAGTCGATATACGACGCTTACGCGACCCGGATCCCTGGCGGCGCTCCATGAGGGCCGGTTTCGGGATGCGGGTCGAGTTGACCGCAATAGTGCCGGTCAACTCGACCCGCATTACTCTTTCGGCCCCGAACCGCCCGCCCCGCGCCCAGGAGACAGCCCGAGGACGACACCAAACGGCGGCCACGCCCACCCGGCTTCACTCCCTCGCCGCCCCCTCTCCAACGCGACGCACCCCCACCCACACCCCGCACTGAACGCCACCCACAACCCGCGCCCTCCAAACCTCACGTGCACGTAAAATAGAGGTTCGGGTACCATCGAACTCGATGTCCGCCCTCCCCGCCCCACGCAAACGCCGCATCGGCGTCGACGCCGATCACGAGCACTACAAATGGTGGGCGCTCAGCTGCACGTCGCTCGGCATGCTCCTGGCTACCGTCAACAGCGGCACCCTCGTCATCGCGCTCCCCGACCTCGAGAAGGCCCTCGGCGTCGGGCTGCTCACGCTCGTCTGGGTGATCCTCGCGTTCATGATCGCGAGCACCGTCCTGGTGCTCACCTTCGGCCGTCTCTCCGACCTCTTCGGCCGCAAGCGCGCGTTCGTCGCCGGGTTCGCCGTCTTCACCGTCGCGTCGCTCGGTGCCGGGTTCGCGACCGGCGGCACGGACCTCATCATCTGGCGGGTGGTCCAAGGGATCGGTGGCGCGTTGTTGTTCGCCAACGCGTCGGCGCTCGTGACCGACGCGTTCCCGAAGGAGCAGCTCGGCGTCGCGATGGGCACCAACGTGATGGTCGCGGGGATCGGCCTGGTGCTTGGGCCGGTGCTCGGCGGCGCGCTGGTCGAGATCTCCTGGCACTGGGTGTTCTGGTTCAACGTGCCGTTCGGGATCGCCGGCACGTTCTGGGCGGCGACCGTCCTGCAGGAGCTGATCCGGCCCGAGGTCGACCACCGCTTCGATTGGCCGGGGACCTTCACGTTCGTCATCGGCCTCACGGGCTTGACCTATGGGATCTCGCGCGGCGGCATCGTCGCGTGGAACGACACCAACACGATCATCGCCCTGATCGCCGCGGCGGTCCTGCTGCCCGCGTTCATCGTCGTCGAGCGGCGCTCGCCGTCGCCGATGCTCGACCTGTCGCTCTTCAAGGACCGCGGCTTCGCGGCCGCCACCGGCGCTGCGTTCCTCAACGGTCTGTCGCGCTTCGCCCTCACCTTCGTCTTCGTCCTGTACTTCCAGGGCGCGCTGGGCGATGACCCGATCCTGGCCGGCATCAAGCTCGCACCGATGGCGCTGGGCATGCTGATCTCCTCGCCGCTGGCCGGCGCTTACGCCGACAAGCACGGCGCGCGATCCCTGGCCGCGCTGGGCATGGTCGTCGTGGCGATCAGCCTCGGCGGGATGACGATGCTCGGCACCGACTCGTCCTACGCGCTGGCCGCGTTCTGGCTGCTGCTCAACGGCCTCGGCTCGGGCATGTTCAACTCGCCGAACACCGCGGCGATGATGGGCACCGTGCCCGCGCACCGCCGCGGGATCGCGGGCGGCACGCGGATGATGTTGCAGAACACCGGGTCGGTCCTGTCGATCGCGTTCGTGCTGGCGATCATCACCGCCGCCGTGCCGACGTCCGTCCTGCTGTCGATCTTCTCCGGCGTGACCAGCGGCCTCGACGACGCCGCGCTCGCACCGTTCATCCACAACATGCACGTCGCGCTGTGGGTCCTGGCCGGCACCGCGATCGCGGGCGCGCTGGTCTCGCTGCTGCGCCCGAGCACGAGCCCGGCGGGGGCGTCGGCGGGCGAGCCCGTCAAGGTCTCGGCATGAAGATCGGCGAGGTCGCCAAGCTCACGGGCACGACCACGCGGACGATCCGCTACTACGAGGAGATCGGACTGCTCGGCGACGCGGGCGCCGATCGCGAAGCCGGCCGCCACCGCACCTACGGCGACGCCGAGGTCGAGCGCCTGCGCGAGGCCCTGCGCCTCAAGCAGCTGCTCGGCGTCTCGCTGGACGAGCTGCGCGAGCTGCTGGCCGCCGAGGAGGACCGCGCCGCGCTGCGCGAGGAGTGGCACCACGGCAACCCCGGCAAGCGCCGCCGCCGCGAGATCCTCGACCGCGCGCTGGCCCACGTCGAGCGCCAGTCCGAGCTGCTCGCGCGCCGCCGCGACGAGATCGCCGCCTTCGAGCGCGAGCTGGACGAGCGCCGCACGCGCGTCAAGGCGCGCATGGCCGAGCTGGACTGAGCGCGCAACTCCGTCCGCCTCCGCCCGTTGGATGGAGACGATGCACCGCGCGCTCCTGCTCACCATCGCCTTTGCGCTCGCCCTTCCCGCGAGCGCCGTCCACGCCGCGCCCGTCGCGCCGACCGCCCCGCCGCTCATCGCCGTCCCCAAAGCCCCGACCGCGGCGACCGCCGCCTCCGCCGCCTGGCAGTCCGCCGACGGGACCCACGTGCTGCGCGACGACCAGCCGCTCGGCGGCGAGGCGGTCCTCCACCCGCCCGCCGGCTGCCGCCTCGGCGGGCTGACCGCCACCGACGTCGCCTACGCCTGCCCGACCGAGAGCCCCGACTTCCTGCGGGTCTGGCTCCAGGACCGCGGCACGACCGCGCTGCGCTCCAACGCGATCGGCTTCCTGAACTCCGGTGCCGGCGGCGAGGCCTACGAGCTGAGCGGGATCGGCGCCGCGCTCGGGACGATCTACACCACCGGCGGCGCGCACGTCGACGAGCAGACCGAGTACCGCCGCCTGTCCGACGGCCGCACGGTCAGGCCAAAGCCCTCCGCGCACCGCGCCCTCTCGCTCGACGCGGCCTCGGGCACCGTGAAGCTCTGCGCGCCGCTGGCCGTCGGCACGCACGTGGTGTCCGGCTACGACGACTTCGACCGCGCGCCCTACAGGTACACCGCCTACGACGCGTCCTACTACCGCGCGCCGTGGCTGGTGACGATCCGCCGCGGGCGCGTGCTTTTGAAGCGCTGCGGCACGCGGACGGTCCGCGACCTCGGCGTCATCTCCAGCGCGCCCGGCGACCTGCGGCTCGTGCTGACGCGGCGCTACGTCGCCTGGATGGCGGACTACAGCTCGTCCACGCTGACCATCCACCGCTTCGCCGACCACGCGACGTTCCGCTCCACGACGACGCTCGGCCCCTACGCCCGGACGCTGACCGCCACCGACCGCCGCCTGTGGATCGGCGACGGCCAGGGCAAGGCCTACATGATCGAGCCGTGAGCTACCGTCGAGGTCATGAGCCTCACGCACGCGCCCGGTCCGCTCGCGGGCTCCTCCGGCCACACCAACTACGCGATCGACGGTCCGCAGCACCGCCTCCTCGCTACCCCGCTGCCCCGCCGCGTGCGCGCTGAGCTGGGCGGTGAGACCGTCATCGACACCGAGGGCGCGTTCCTGCTGCACGAGACCGGTCTGAAGCCGCAGCTCTACGTGCCGCTGGCCGACGTGAAGGCCGACGCGCTCACGCGCACCGACCACACCACGCACTGCCCGTTCAAGGGCGACGCGTCGTACCGCACGGTCACGGCCGGCGACGGCGCCCGCGTCGCCGAGAACGCGCTTTGGGTCTACGACACGCCGATCGAGACCGCCGCCTGGCTCGACGGCTACGCCGGCGTCTACCTCGAGCGCTTCGACCGCTGGCTCGACGAGGACGAGCCCGTCCAGGGCTTCCCGGATCCTTATCACCGCGTCGACGTCCGCCCCATCGGCGGTCGCGCCACCGTCACCACCGAGGCCGGCGCGCCGATCGCGGACTCCACCCGCGCGCTCGTCCTCAGCGAGACCGCGGTACCGAACCGCTACTACCTGCCGCGCGAGGACGTCACCGCCACGCTGCACGGCCCGACCGCGACCACGTCCTGGTGCCCGTACAAGGGCACGGCCACGTACTGGACCGTGGAGCTCCAAGACGGCACCAAGCTCGAGGACGCCGCCTGGTCCTACGAGGACCCGTACCCGGAGTCCGAGCGCGTGCGCGGATACGTCTCGTTCTGGGGCGACGCTCACACGGCGTTCATCCGATCCTAAGGTCCGCGTGAAAGGTTCCCGCCTGTGAACGGCGGCGCCGGACGGGAGCGAATCGCCATGCGCGCGCTGCGCGCGCACCGCTGGTTCGCCCTGCTGACGATGACCCGCGTCCTTGGCGCGGCGCTGGCGATCGTCCTGCTGCTCGCCCACCGCGTCACGCACGCCGACCCGCTGCTGGCGCTGATCACCGCCGCGTGGACGCCGACGTCGCTGTGGCTCCTGCGCTGGACCGAGGACCGTGTCTGGGCGCCGGCGATCTGGGCACTCGACGGCCTTGCCGCGCTCGCCCTCGTCCTGGCCGGCGGCGACTGGCGCAGCCCGTTCTACGTCTTCGCCCTCACGACGCTCATCCTGCCCGCCACGTCGCTGCCGTGGCGCGCCGCAGTCGCCTGGGGCATCGGCTACTCAGCCTGTTATGGCGCGGTCGCGCAGCTCACCGAGAAGCTCCCCGCCGACACGCTGACCAACACCATCAGGTTGGAGACGCTCGCCACGCACTTGTTCGTGCCGGTGATCGTGACGACGACGCTCGCCTACTCGTCGCTGTTGCTGGACCGCCTGCGCACCGCGCGCTCGCACTCCGAGCGCCTCGCGCTGCAGGCCGAGCGCCAGCGCATCGCGTGGGAGCTGCACGACTCCGCCAAGCAGCGCGTCCACGCCGCGCATCTCATGTTGTCGTCCTTGGACGGCCACTCCACGCAGGAGCAGAACCGGCTGCTGCTCGACGGCGCGCTGGCCGAGCTGCGCAACGCGACCGCCGACATGGAGACCAGCGTCGCCGAGCTGCGCACGCCGCTGGACGGCCGGCCGGTCGACGAGCTGCTGCGCGAGCGCGCGACCGAGCTGGCCCGGACCGGCGTCGCGCGCATCGACGTCCACGGGCGGCTGCCGGTGCTGCCGCCGCTGGTCGCCGCGCACACCTACCGGATCGCCGCCGAGGCCCTGACCAACGCCGTGCGCCACGCGCGCTGTACGGCGATCGACGTCACCCTGGCGACCACGCCCGAGACCATCTCCCTCACGATCGCCGATGATGGCATCGGCATGCCGGCCGAGCCCCGCCCCGGGGGCCACGGCCTTCGCTCGATGCACGGGCGCGCCGAGACGATCGGCGCCGATCTGCGCATCGGGCCCGGCCCCGGAGGGCACGGAACCTCCGTGGCCCTCGCTCTCCCCCACCCCGGAGGTTCCCCATGATCCGCCTGCTCATCGTCGACGACCACCCGGCCATGCGTGCCGGCCTGACCGCCGTGCTGCGGGCGGAGCCCGGGATCGTGCCGTTGGGCGCGGCGTCCTCCGAGGACGACCTGCCCGCGATGCTCGCGCGCACCCGTCCCGACGTGATCCTGCTCGACTACCACCTCCCCGGCGCCGACGGGCTCAAGCTCTGCCGGCGGTTGAAGCGCGACGTCCCCGCGCCGGCCGTCCTGCTGTACTCCGCCTACGCCGACAGCGCGATGGTCGTCCCCGCGATCCTCGCCGGCGCCGACGGGTTGATGAACAAGTCGGCGCCCGCGCCCGAGCTCTTCGACGCGCTGCGCGCCGTCGCCCGCGGCGACCGCGTCCTGCCGCCCGTTCCGCGCGAGCTGCTGGAGGCCGCGGGCGCGCGCGTCGACCCCGAGGACCTGGCGATCCTGGCGATGATGGTCGACGGCACGCCGCCCGCGGAGGTCGCCGACACGCTGCGCGCCGACCCGCGCGACATCGCCCGGCGGATCGACACCATGATCGAGCGGCTGCGAGTCGAGATCGCGGCCATCCAGTCGTAGGCCTAGGACCTAGGCCTACGACTTGGCGCAGCGGTCGACCACGCGGATCCGCGATTGCAGGCGCGTCACGCGCGCCTGCAAGGTGGCGACGCGGTCGCGGCGCGCGGCGGTGCGCTTTTTCTTGTAGGCGTTGCGCGCGGTGGTCAGCGCGCGGCGCGCCGTGGCGAGCGCGGCGCGGTCGACGGTGCAGACGGTCTTGACGACCGTCACGTTGTAGGTGTCGCTGATCTCGGTCCCGAACGGGCAGATGTAGGTCCGGCACTCGCGGTAGGACTGCCACCAGTAGGTGCCGGGCTCGCGCGGCATGAGGCCGCGGTCAGACGCGTCAGGCGCGGCGGTGCACATCCCGTCGACGCCGTCGACCTCCACCGCGGTGCGGACGTCGATCCGGTCCGGCGCAAGGAGCAGGCCGTCGGCGCCGACGTCGCCCGCGGTCGCGAGGATCACGTGGTAGCCGTCGCCGCCGCGGTTGACGATCTCGTCGCTGGTGTCCGGGTGGTAGTCCGGGCAGGTGAACTGCACCACGACGCCTTGCGTGGCGTCCTTGATGGTCGCGCCGGGCGCGGGCTTGCGGCCCTCGGTCGGGAAGTCGTCGCGGCGCGCGCCCGCGGCGGCGGGCAGCGCCAGCAGCGCGACGAGCGCCGATGTGACCAGAACCAGGGGCCTCACGCGCCGACCCTACCCGGACAGGTAGACGCGCGTGTCTCAACTGGCGCACGGACTGGTCAGGAACGCTACGGTACCCAGCAGTGCCCCGGTCCGCCCTCGCCAGCTCCCGCTTCGTCCGCGCCCTGCGCGACGAGGCTGCGGGCTCCGAGCGCGCGCGGCTGATCGCCGGGATGGCCGACGCGCTCACGGCGATGACCTATACCGAGGTCACCGTCGAGGCCGTCGTCGAGCGGGCCGGCCTGCGGCGCGCGACGTTCCACCAGCACTTCGACGACGTCGAGGACTGCTACCTGGCGGCCTACGCGACCTGCGGCGACCTGTTGCGCGCGCAGACCACCGCCGCGGTGCTCGGCAGCGCCGGGCGTCCCTACGAGGAGCGGATCGCCGCCGGCGTCAGCGCGTACCTCGGCACGCTCGCCGAGGAGCCCGGCCTGGCGCGCGCGTTCGTGCGCGACGTCCACCGCGCCGGCCCGGAGGCGCTGCGCCGTCGCCGCGCGGTCCTCCAGCAGTTCGCGCAGATGATGGTGACGCTCGCCGAGCAGCACGCCGACGAGCTGCCGCCGGGCTACGCCGTGCATCCGCACATGGCGATCGAGTTGGCCGAGGCGATGGAGGAGCTCGTCCTGCTCAACCTCGCCGAGGACCGCGCGCAGGACCTGCCGCGGCTGACCGACACGGTCACGCGCCTGATCCACGCGGCGCTCGTCGTCGGCGACTGACGCCACGGGCCCGCAGACCGGTACCGTCCGGGGCGATGCGCTCCGTCCTGGACTTCTACCGCGCCCGTCCGCTCATGGGCGTGCTCGTCTTCGTCATCGGCCTCGCGGTCGCGGTCGGCACGACCACGCTGAAGCAGGGCGACGGCATCATCTTGCCGATGGCGTTCGTGATCCTGATCGGCCTGATCGTCGGCAGCGTCGTCGCGATCGGCCAGCGTCGGCGCCGCGCGGCGGACGCCGACGGCCTACAGCCCGGCGCGCCGAACGGCCAGTAGCCGCTTCAGCGTCGCCGCGCTCGGCACCGCGACCCGCTGCGGGACGCGACCCGCGCCGGAGGATGCGGAGGCGCCAGGCCGGTAGCGCACGCGCTTGCCGCCGAGGGTCCCGGTCACCGTGCCGGTGGAGGAGATCGTCAGCGTGCCGTCCAGCGTCCCGGGCCCGTCGACGGTCACGGTGCCCGAGCCGCCAGCCGACGTCGAGCGCACCGCGCCGGTCACCCGCAGGCCCGGCACCAGCGCGTAGCGGTGCAGCCGCAGGCTCCCCGCGTCGCTCGAGGACGAGAAGAACCCACCGCGCAGGCCGCCGCCCTGGATCGTGGTGAAGCCCGCGAAGATCGTCTGCAACGAGGCGATCTGCGCGTCGACGAGCGTGTCGAGCACCGCGAACAGCTCACGGCCACGCTCCCCGGCGACGCCCGGCGCGCGGCGGTAGGCCGACAACGTGACCGGCGGGCGCGACAAGACGGTCACCGCGTTGTCCCTGCCCTGGCACGGCGTGCCGATCGCCTTGCCATCGGCCCAGCGGCTCAGCGCCTTGGCCGCGCAGCCGGTGATGTCGCTGTCGAGCACGTCGTGGCCGGTGCCGGTCACGGTCAGCAGCTGGCCGTGCGGCAGCGACGGCAGCAGCTCCTTGGCGTTCTCCACCGGCGTGCGCGTGTCGAGGCGGCCGCTGAGCAGCAGCGTCGGGACGTCGGGCAGCGGTGCCGCCGACGGCGCCGCGGGCGTGTCGCCCTGCGGCCAGCGCAGGCAGTCGTGCGCGACCGACGTGTCGATCACGGCCTTGCGGCTGAACGGCGCGAACGCGCTGTCCGGCAGCGCGTCGGGCCCGTGCAGCCACGCCGTCCAGCGGTCGTTGAACGGCGTCAGCAAGGTGTAGGGCAACGCGACGTCGGCGCACGTCGTCGCGACGTTCAACCCCACGCTGAAGTCCTTGACCGGCGTGTACGGGCCCTGCGCGAGGCGGCGCAGGCGCAGCAGCGGCGCCGGGTCGCCGTCGGCCGCGGCGTTCAGCGCGCCGGGCAGCGCGGCCTGCATGAACGGGTTCAGATCGCCCGACATGATCAACAACAGCAGCTCAGACTCGTCGTGGATCGCGGTCCGGCGCGGGGCGCCGCGGGTGCCCGGGATCGTCCCGCGCAGCGGCTTGGCCGCCAACGACCGCGCGACGGTCCCGAGGTCGGCGACCGCGTCATCGGTCGCGGTCCGGCAGCGCGAGCCCGCGCACTGCTCGGCGATCACGCGCGGCAGCCGCTCGAACGTGTCCAGGAAGTAGGCGTCGATCCCGGCCGGGCCGACGACCGAGTCGAGGATCAAGCCGTCGGTCGTCGCGGGGTACCGCCGCGCGTATTGGACCGCGACGTAGGTCCCGTAGCTGACGCCCATGACCTGGAGCTTGGGCGCGCCGATCGCCGCGCGCAGCGCCTCGATGTCGTTGACCGTGTCGGTGGTCGAGTAGAACTGCCGCGCCGGGCCCAGGCTGTTGGCGCACGCCTCGACCAGGTGGGTGTTGACCGGGTCCAGCGTGCCGAGCTTCTGCACGCCCGGGCACGTGATCGCGCCCGAGTCGCCGGTGCCGCGCTGGTCGAGCAGGACGAGCCGGCGGTGGCGCAGCGCGGGCGACAGCGAGAGCTTGAACGACTCGGCGAACGGGACCGACGGCTGGCCGGGGCCGCCCGAAAGCGCGAGCAGGAACCCGTCTGCGCCCTTGCGCGGCGCCTCGACCGCAACCTTCAGCTTGACCGTCCCGGGGACCTTCCCGGTGCGATCCAGCGGCACGGCCAATGTGCCGCACCGAAAACCGGAAGATTTCGCGCAACGACCCAGCGTCAGCGCTCCGGCGGGCGTGGCTCCTGCCGCCAGGAACGCAGCAATGGCAAAGACGGCAGGCAGGACACGGCGCGACATCGAGCCGGGACCGTACTGCCTGCGACCGTTAGGGATCGGCCGTGCATGTCCGCGCCCTTGAGCCTCGGGCCCAAAAGGTGGACGAACGGCCGAGTCAAGGGCGAGCGCCAATCCGCCGATGCCCTTCCTGATGTCCGACGACTTCGCCGTGCGCTGCACCAGCTGCGAGTTCACTTGGAACACCCCCGCCATGGCCGAGGGTCTGCGCGTGCTGGGCGCCTGCCCCAAGTGCCGCGGCACGCTCGAGTTCAAGGACGAGGATCCCGCCCCGCCGGCGGCCTCCGACCAGCGCGACGCCGACGTCTCTGCCGCCCCGCACATGGTGTTGGGCATCCCGCGCATCTAGCGACGGCACCCACCGCGACCTTTCGCACGCGGGTTGCCCAGCATCCCTCGCATCTGAGGCCGGACCGAAGCGCGCCATAAACCGCGCGTGAGCAGGCCGGAAGGGCCAAAAGCGCCCGGACCGCCGGGCGGCTGGACTTCGGCCCGCACCCCACTACCCTCTGCGCTCATGGAGTCCGAGGGGAGCACCGGGACGAGCGGCGGGCCGGCTGACGCGGCCACCCATCATCAGGTGCTGGCGTCCGAGTGGCGCAGGCTGTCGCGCGCGGCGACCGTCGTCGCGGTCCTGACCAGCCCGGCGCTGTTCGCGATCCTCGTCAGCGTCGACAACTGGCCCTGGGGCTGGGCGCTGCTGGCGACGATCGTGTCCGTCGCGGCCTTCCGCGGGCTGATCGACATCATCGCCCACCGCTTCATCCCCCGTCCCAGCCTCTACGGCGCCGACCGCGAGGCGCTGCTGGATGACGCCACCGGCCGCCGCCGCCTCTGGTTCTGGCGCGGCAAGTACAAGATCCTGGTCTGGGTCTTCGGGCTGGTCTTCGGGGTGCTCGGGATCATCGCGCTGATCACGGGGAACTCGATCGGCGGCCTGCTGGACGACATCGGCGACGGGCTCAGCGACCCGCAGGTGCTCGTCATGGGCGCCTACATGAGCTTCCAGCTCTCGTTCCTGTTCCTGGCGAACTTCCTGATCCTGTTCGGGCCGATGCTCATCTTCGGCCTCAAGCAGATGAAGGGCTACGAGCCGGGCGACGCCGACTGGGGCGTGCGGCTGGAGGACGTGCGCGGGCAGACCGAGCCCAAGGAGGACGTCACCCGCGTCATCGAGCTGTGGCAGAGCGGCGAGGAGTTCCGCAAGGCCGGCGGCAAGCCCGAGCGCGGCCTGCTGTTCATCGGCCAGCCCGGCACGGGCAAGACCATGCTGTCGAAGGCGATCGCCACGTCCTTCAACTCGCCGATCGTCACGATGCCCGGCTCCGGCTTCGCGCAGACGTTCATCGGCATGGACGTGATCATCGTGATGTTCTTGATCCGCAAGGCGCGCAAGCTCGCGCGCAAGTGGGGCGGGCAGTGCATCATCTTCATCGACGAGATCGACGCGGTCGGCCTGCGCCGCCAGGCGCTGAACGGCGCCAGCTCGACGATGCAGCCGCTGTTCTCCGAGCAGGTCGAGCAGCAGTACTACGGCCCGTGGGGCGCGGTCTCCGCGTCGGGCGACATGGTCATGGAGAACGCCGCCTGGCGCGATCACCTCTTCGCCAGTCGCGCGCCCGGCGTCGTGCCGGTCCTGCCGCCCGCGCTCGCGCGCATGTACGGGCGGATCAACGACTTCATCGTGCCCGGCGGGATGGGCGGCGCGGGCGGCGGCATGGCGCTCAACCAGCTCCTGATCCAGATGGACGGCGTCGACGAGCCGAAGTTCTGGGCCAAGTTCTGGACCAACCGCATCAACAACATCGTCGACGCCTCCTACTTCGTCCCGCGCCGGCTGTTCGGCCGGTCGTTGCGACTGCCGTCCCCGAAGCCGCGGCCGGAGCAGATCTACTTCATCGGCGCGACCAACGTCCCGATCGACCGCCTCGATCCGGCGCTCATCCGCCCGGGCCGGATGGGCCGCCACGTCTGGTTCCGCACGCCGACCAAGGACGACCGCGCCGACATCTTCGACCTCTACCTCGCCCGCGTCGACCACGACCCGTCGCTCGACGCGCCGCGCAAGCGCGACGAGCTGGCCCGCATCACCAACGGCTACTCGCCGGCGATGATCGAGCAGGTCTGCTCGATGGCGCTGACCTACGCGCACAGCTCGGGCCGCACGTTCTTCGAGTGGGACGACATCGTCGAGGCGATGACGACGATCGAGTCCGGCACCGCCCAGAACATCGACTACATCGCCGAGGAGACGCGGTCGGTGGCGATCCACGAGGCCGGCCACGCCGTCGCCGCGCACGTGTACATGCCCTCGGTGATGTCGACGCGCCTGTCGATCCGCAAGCGCGGCGGGTCGCTCGGCCACCACCAGGTGATGCAGACCGAGGAGCGCTTCGTCAAGTGGCGCCACCAAGAAGTCGCCGACGTCGTCTGGGGCCTGGGCGCGATGGCCGCCGAGCACGTCTTCTACGAGGAGAACGGCACGGGCGTGGGCGGCGACGTCCAGCACGTCACGTGGCGCGCCGCGGTGATGGTCGGCTTCTCGAGCATGGGCCCGGTGCCGGTCGACCTGTCGGCCCACGACTTCGCCTCCGACGAGGAGCGCGAGACCGCCGAGCAGAAGATCATGGACCGCTACGAGCAGATCGGCCTCAAGATCATCAGCCGCTCGCGCGGCATGACGCAGAGCGGCGACTCGATCGCGACGATCCTGCAGGACCCGCACAAGCGGCGGCTGGCCGCGCAGATCATCGGGCAGTCCTACATCACCGCGATCGCGGTGGTCCGCCACAACCGCGACAAGGTCGCCTACATCGCCGACGTGCTCGTGGAGCGCAAGGAGATCTTCGGCGACGAGGTCCTCGAGCTGCTCGACCAGGCCGAGCTCGAAGCGCCGACCATCGACCCCACCGACGAGACCCTCTGGCCGAAGCTGTGAGCGAGCACGACATCGACGACGAGCCGCGCGCCGCGGACGACGAGGAAGCGTCGCCCGGGCGCGACCGCCCGGACCCGCGCAAGCGCCCGCCGGATCCGGCCGGCACGCAGCCGAAGTGGGATCCGGACAGCCTGCTGCCCAAGGAGACGCCCCGTGCGGCCGCGGGCCGGCTGTGGGCGACTGAGGCAGAAGGCGAGACCGCGACGGCGGCGTTCTCCGCGGTCGCCGAAGCGCCTGCGCCCGTCGATTCCCCTCCCGCAGCGGCGACGCCGTCTGACGACGACGACGAGCCGAGCTACTCGCGCTACTCCGCGCGCTTCCAGTTCCTGCTCGGAGCGCTATTGGCGGTTGGAGCCGCCGCGATCGCGCTGCTCGTCGCGGTCGTGGCCGGCGGTCAGAACGACACCAAAATCATCGTCAAGGCCGGGCCCGCGTGGTCGGAGTGGCGCCCAACGGCGACCGGCGGCGTCGACGCCGCCGAGCAGATCGCCAAGCACGTCGGCACCCAGTACAAGCTGCCCAACGGCAAGCAGCTGGTGCTGGTCACCGGCGGCGCGCTCGAGGTCGAGCAGGTGCCGGTGACGATCGCCATCCAGCAGCCGGCCGCCCGGGGCGGCTCGGTCGACCTGCTCGACGACGGCGCCGGCGTGATGTACCGCCTCAACGGCATCGGCACCAGCGACGGCCACATCCCGGGCAAGGCGTCGCAGAACCGCGGCTTGCTGGTGCGTCGCGAGGCGCTGGAGCTGGCGCTCTACTCGTTCCGCTACCTGGGCGTGTCGGAGACCGTCGTGCTGTTCCCGCCGACCGTGGCCGAAAGCAAGAGCGCCGCGACCGGCAAGCTGACGCAGACCAAGACGGCGCCGACTGCGCTGCTGTTCCGCCGCGACCAGGCTGACGTGCAGACCGCGCTCGCGCACCCGCTGAAGTCCACGCTGGCCAAGGAGACGCCGTCGGTCAACGGCATCTCGCGCTCTGCCGACGCGCGGACCGTCTCGTCGATCACCAGCGACAAGCTCTACACCTACAAGCTGCAGCAAGCCAACACCGACCTGCGGCTGTTCTTGGTGCTCAACCCGATCCGGTTACGCTGAGCCTCCGCCCCTCGCGCGACGAACGCGCCGCGCTGGCGGCGGCCAAGGCGCGGCTGGACCGACTGGATTGGTACCCGCGCCCCGTCCGCCTGCGCCGGACGGTCCGGATCCTCACGGTGCCGTGGCTCTTCCGGCTGCCGTGGTTCTCGCGCTTTGACGGCTACACGATGTGGGACCTGATCCTGCTGCGCGCACCGCTGGCCGACGTGTCCGCCGACCTGATCTGCCACGAGCTCTGCCACGTCTGGCAGATGCAGCACAAGCCGTTGTCAATGCCCTTGAGCTACCTCTACCGCGGCTACGCCTCCAACCCGTATGAGTTGGAGGCACGCCGGTCGGTCGATGAGACGCGCTAGCGCGTCGGGTGGCTCAGCAGGACGGCGCCCACGTGGACGTCACGCCCTGGGACTGCCAGGCGTTGGCGACCGTCGTCGCGTTGGCGCCGACGTCGCCGGCCGCCGAGACGAACGCCGCACGCGCATCGGCAAAGCCGGACTGCGGCGTGAGGTAGGTCGTCTGGGCCCGGTAGCGGACCTGCGCGGCCGTCGCGCGGCCGAGCGAGCTCACCAGGTTGGCGTACACCTTGTTCGGGATGCCGCTGTTGGTGTGCACGCCGCCGTTGTCGGATGAGGTGCACACGTACTGCGACGCGGTCGCCGGCTGGCCGTAGGCCCCCGGGTTGCTCATGTCGCGGATCGCCCCGATCGGGAGGTCCTCGCCCATCGTCGAGTCGCCCGGGTCGACGTCCCAGCCGGCCATGTCGGAGAGCGCCTCGTTCAGCGCGCCGGACTGGTCGGCGTACTCCAGGCCGGCCGTCCGCTCGGTCACGGCGTGCGTCAGCTCGTGGGCCGTCACGTCGAGGACCGCGAAGCCGTCGCCGTAGACCATCTCGGCCCCGTCCCAGAACGCGTTCTCGTAGCCGACGCCGTAGTGCACGAAGCTCAGCAGCGCCGCGCCGTTGTCGTCGTAGGAGTCGCGGCCGAACGAGTGGGCGTAGTAGTCGTACGTCGCGCCGGTGCCGTTGTAGGCGCCGTCGACGTCGGCGTCACCGGTGGCCGGATCGCCCTCGCCGCGTGCGAACGAGCCGGTGGACGTGCCGCCGTTCATGTCGTACACGGTGCGGTTCTTTGCCGCCTCGAGGCGGTCGAGCCGGTCGATCACGGCGCCGGTCTTGGCGTCGGTCACGACGAGCTGGCGCAGCGCGCGCGTCGTCGAGCGCACGTCGGTGACGTAGGCCAGCGTCGCGGGCTTGGCGCCAAACGGGACGCCGGTGTAGACCACCAACTTGGGAGCGGCGTTGATCGCCGCGCCCTCGATCCCGGCCGTGGCGGCGTTCTGGGCGTCGGGCGCCGAGATCGTCGCGGTGCCGGCGCTGGTGGGCGCGGTCTGGGCGATCGACGAGGTGATGGACTTGATCGCCGTGCCGCCCTTGGCGACGCGGACGAGCACGCGCCCATCGTAGACGGGGACGTCGCCGGCGACCTGGTCGTAGGCGACCGTCGTGCCGTCGGCGTCAGCGCGCGACGCCACCTGATGCAGCTGGGCTCCGCTGCCCAGGCCCAGCATGGAGGCGTAGCGGTCGACGGCCGCACGCGCGACCGTCGTGGAGGAGGCGCCGGAGGCGACGCCCAGGGCGCTGGCCTTGACGGAGCCGACGGCGGTCGACACCGCGCCATCCGGGTTGCGGACCAGCGTCTGCGCTCCGGCCGTGTCAGCCGAGAAGCGCGTCGTGGATGTGTTGGTGGCAGCCCCGGCCGTGGTGGCTGCCAGCGCGCTGAGCGCGCACCCGAGCCCGAAGGCCCGGAGGAATCGGTCGTTCATGGTCCGCTTCCATTGCCTCACCTTGAGGCTTCACACCTGCGATTGTCCGACCTCGCGTTCGAAGCGCGGACAGGCGGACACCGGCATCGGCGGGTACTTCGGCCAGTTGGGGTCCTTGAGGCCGAGCAGGCACATGCTGAACTGCGAGCCACGGCCGCTTTTCACCAGCTTCTGGTGGGCGCACTGGTCACAGAGGCCGAAGGTGGGCGGCGGGTGCGGCATCGATCCGGGAGCTTGCCAGGCTCGTACACGGACCGGGCGCTGCCATCCGGCACAAGTTCGTTTCCCGTGCAACTACACTGAAGGATCTTGGCGATCTTCCGGCGACTTCTCGGCTTCCTCGCGCCCTACCGGCGTGGCGTCGCCGTGTCCGCGTTGCTGGCCGCGATCGCGATGGCGGCGACCGTCCTGATCCCGTGGCTGACCGGCCAGGCGATCGACTCGATCCGAGAGGGCGACAGCAGCGACCTGGACAAGTACGGGTTGTTGGTCGCGGGCGCCGGCGTGGCACGGCTGGTGCTGACGGTCGGGCGGCGGCTGGTCGCGGGCCGGGTCTCGCTGGGCGTCGAGTACGACCTGCGTCAGCGTCTGTACACGCACCTGCTCTCGCTGGAGCTGTCGTTCTTCGACCGCCAGCAGACCGGGCAGCTGATGTCGCGCGCGACGGTCGACCTGGCGGCGGTCCGGTTCTTCCTGGGCTACGGCCTCGTGTTCATCATGCAGTCGGCGCTGACGATCGTGCTGGCGGGCGTCGCGATGGTCCTGGTCGACCCGATCCTCGCGGTGATCTCGCTGGTCCCGGTGCCGTTCGTGGTCGTGATCGCATCGCGGTATGGACGCCGCGCGCGGCCGGCCCAGCAGGCGGTGCAGCAGCGGATCGCGGAGCTGACCGCTGACGCGGAGGAGTCGATCGGCGGCGTGCGCGTCGTCAAGGCCTTCGCCCGCGAGGACCGGCAGCTGGCGCGCTTCAAGGCGTCGACCGGGCGCGTGTTCGAGCAGGAGATGGTCGCGACGCGGCTGAGCGCGTTCTACCAGCCCTTGATCGGGTTCCTGCCGCAGATCGGGCTGGCGTGCGTGCTGCTGATCGGCGGGCGCCGGGTCGTGGCCGGGCACATGACGCTCGGCGACTTCACCGCGTTCTACTCCTACCTGCTGATGCTGCTGGTGCCGATGCGCCAGCTCGGCATGACGCTCGGGCTGGCGCAGCGCGCGACGGCGTCGGGCGCGCGGCTGTTCGAGATCTTCGACCGCGGGCCGGCGATCACCGCCCCTGCGGCTCCCACCCCGCTGCCGGAGGGCAACGGGCACGTGGAGGTCGACGACGTCACGTTCACCTACACCAACGCCCCTGGGCCGGCGCTGCGGGACGTCTCGCTCGACGTGCCCGCGGGGACGACGGTGGCGTTGGTCGGCGCGACCGGCTCGGGCAAGACCACGTTGGTGCAGTTGCTCGGTCGGCTCTACGACGTCGACTCGGGCAGCGTGTCGATCGACGGCGTCGACGTCCGCGCGCTCGACCCGGTGCAGCTGCACCACGCGATCGCGGTCGTCGACGACGCGCCGTTCCTGTTCTCCTCGACGATCGCGGACAACATCGCCTACGCGCGCGGTGGCGCCGACGCCGTGGCGCGCGAGGACATCGAACTCGCGGCTCGGCGCGCCCAGGCGCACGAGTTCATCGTGTCGTTGCCGGACGGCTACGACACGCGCGTGGGCGAGCGCGGCCTCACGCTGAGCGGCGGCCAGCGCCAGCGCGTGGCGATCGCCCGCGCCCTGCTCGCCGACCCGCGGATCCTGATCCTGGACGACGCGACGAGCGCCGTCGACGCCTCCACCGAGCAGCAGATCAAGGACGCGCTGCGCGAGGTCATGGCCGGGCGCACGACGTTCGTCATCGCGCACCGCCTCTCCACCATCGCTTTGGCCGACGTGATCGTGGTCGTCGAGGACGGGCAGATCGTCGCCCAGGGCTGCCACGACGAGCTGCTGGAGGTCTCGCCGCTGTACCGCGAGATCGTGGAGAAGGGGCTGCCGGACCAGGTCTTCCTCAACCGCGAGGACCCCGAGCGCGAGGTGGCGGGGCTATGAGTCGCAGAGACGATCTGAGGCGGCGCCTGGCGGCGACCAGCGGACGCGGGCGCAAGCTGCGCGGCATCGTCGAGCTGCTGCGGCCCTACCGCCGGCAGACGGGCCTGATGATGGTGGCCTTGGTCCTCGGCACCGCGGCGGCCCTAGCGCCCGCGCCGCTGGCCAAGCAGGCCATCGACCGCGGCATCACCCAGGGCGACACCGACGCGCTGACGGTCATCGTCGTGTTGTTCATCATCAGCGCGCTGGTCGTGTGGGTGACCTCCTACGCGCAGACCTACCTGACCAACTGGGTCGGGCAGCGCGCGCTGCAGGACCTGCGGTTGGACGTGTTCCGCCACTTGCAGGAGATGCCGGTCGGGTTCTACGAGCGGCGGCCGGCGGGCGTGCTGATCTCGCGGCTGACCAACGACGTCGAGGCGCTGGAGCAGATGGTCACCGACGCGGTGACGACGTTGTTCCAGGCGTCGCTGACGTTGGTGGGGTCGATCGTGATCTTGTTGCTCTTCGACGTCGAGCTGGCGTTGTTGACGTTCTTGATCTTCCCAGTTATGGCCATTGGGTCGTTCGCTTTCCGGTTGGCCTCGGCCGACGCGTTCAGCCGCACGCGCGAGACGATCGGAGGGCTGACGGCGTACCTCCAGGAGTCTTTGAGCGGTATCCGCGTGCTGAAGACCTTCGCCCAGGAGCCGCGGCACGTCGGGCGCTTCGCGGAGCTCAACGCCGACAACCGCGCGGCGAACATGACGACGGTCAACCTGAACGCCGCGTACTTCCCCGCGGTGGAGTTCGTGTCTGCGGTCGCGACGGTCGGGATCCTCTTGTACGGCGGTCACCAGGTCGTCGACGGCGACGTGACGGTCGGCGTCCTGGTCGGGTTCATCGCGGCGCTGAACGGGTTCTTTGACCCGATCTCGCAGCTCTCGCAGGTGTACACGACCTACCAGAGCGGCATGGCGGCGTTGGACAAGATCTTCGCGTTGTTGGATGAGAAGCCGGACCTGGTCGACGCTCCGGGGGCCCGGGAGCTGCCGCGGCCGCTGCGCGGCGAGGTGGAGTTCGACGCGGTGACCTTCTCCTACTCCACCGCCGAGGGCACCAAGACCGCGCTGAACGACGTGTCGCTGCACGTCCCGCCCGGGCAGACGGTGGCGCTGGTGGGCGCGACCGGCGCCGGCAAGTCGACGCTGGCCAAGCTCGCGGCGCGCTTCTACGACCCGACGGCGGGCGCGGTGCGCGTCGACGGGATCGACCTGCGCGAGGTCACCATGAAGTCCTTGCGCTCGCAGATGGGGATCGTGCCGCAGGAGGGCTTCCTGTTCAGCGGGACGCTGCGGGAGAACATCGCCTTCGGCGTCGCCGAGGGCGAGACCTTGTCGGACGAGGTCCTGGAGCGCGCCTGCCGCGCGGTCGGCGCCTGGGACTTCGTGCAGCGGCTCGAGCACGGCTTCGACACCCAGATCGGCGAGCGCGGCGTGCAGCTCTCCGCCGGGCAGCGCCAGCTCGTCGCCTTCGCGCGGGCGCTGGTCGCCGACCCGCGGATCCTGGTGCTCGACGAGGCGACGTCGAACGTCGACCTGCGCACCGAGACCGTGATCGAGGACGGGCTGCGCCGCCTGCTGGCCGGCCGGACGGCGATCGTCATCGCCCACCGCCTCTCGACCATTCGCCAGGCCGGGCACATCGTGGTGCTGGAGCAGGGCGAGATCGTCGAGTCCGGCACGCACGACGAGTTGTTGGCGGCGCAGGGCCACTACTGGCGCCTGTACCGCGACTGGGCGGAGCAGGCGGCGGCTTAGATCGCCACGGGCGGCGGCGCCCACGCCGTCGCCGTCGCCGTCGCCGTGGCGTCGATCACGCTCAGCGCGGCCCACTCGCCGAGCGTCGCGCCCGCGCGGAGGGCTGCGAGCTCCCAGCGGATCGCGCGCTCGAGGCCGACGACGTCCAGCAGCGCCTCGACGTCGTGCGTCCGCACGCGGCTGTGGAGGCGGATCGGGATCGTGAGGCCGTCGGCGTGGCCGCCGATCCGGTCGAGCGTCAGCGAGCGCGCGTAGTCGGCCTCGGCCGTTGAGAGCGCGTGGATCGGGCGCTGCGCGCGGGCGATCGCGTCGAGCAGGCCGGCGGGATCGGCGATGCCGCGGCCGCGGAGCTGCTCGACCGCCAGCGCCGCCTCCAGCTTGACCGTCAGCGCCACCGACGGCGACGTCCCATCCGCCAGCGCCTCCGCCGTGAGCCGCGCCGCCGCGGTCGGGTCCAGCGTGAGCGCCTCGTGCAGCTCGCCGGGCCGACGGACGTCCCAGACGGAGATCTCATCGTCGAAGGTCGGGACCGCGAAGGGCGGTACGGAGTCAGACGGCGTCAGGGAGGCTCTCAACATGGAGCGATATAATATCTCCGCTGTGGACGGAAAGCGATCAGGCCCCCATCCGCTCACGCTCGCCGACTGGCCCTTCGGCTCCGCCGCCCGCCGCGGCCTCCTCGAAGCCGTGTTGTTGACGCGCGAACCCGGTGCCGGCTGGACCACCCGGGAGCTGGAACGCCGTGTTGGCGTTGCCCGTGGTGGCCTGCGTCATGCGCTCGACGGCGCGCAGGCGTGGGGGTTGCTCCAACGCGATGGGGCCGGCCGCTGGCGCGCGCCGGCCGACGAGAGCGCGCTGGCGGCGCCGCTGCGCTCGCTCTTACATGCGGTTGGTTCGTCTCAGTCTGAGACACAAAGTGAGACGATAGGAAGCTCACCGAAGCGCACGCGCCGCCGTCGCGCGATCCTCGCCCGCCTGGCCTCCGGCCCGGCGCACGTCACCGAGCTGTCGGCGCTGGTCGACGCCTCCCGCGCCACGACCTACCGCGAGCTCCGCACCCTCCGCGACGCGCGCGCGATCACGGTGCAACGCGGCGTCGCGCGCCGCGCGGGCTGGACCGGCGCCGCCAGCCAGCGATGAATCGCATCTAACCCGCGCATATCGCGGGTTAGATGCGAAGCGTTGCGCTTCGGCCCCGAACCACCGTGCGGGGACGGCGCGGCCTAGCGTCCGAAGAGCTTGCGCTTCTTGCCCGGCTTGGCGGCGGGCGCGCCGGCCGCGGTGAAGCCGGGCGGTGCCTTGGAGGTCGAGTGGCCGGGAGCGCCCATGCCCGCCGACGACGGCGCGGCCGGAGCGGCGCCGCCCGACCCGATCTGCCGCGGCTTGGACGCCGAACCCGCCAGCGCGGTACGGCGCGTGTCGAGCATGTGCGGCATGGCCTCGTCGACCTTGGCCAGCAGGTCCTCGCGCTCCTTGCGCGCCTTCTGCGGGTTGGTCAGCAGACGTCCGGTCGGACGCATCTCGGCGTCGGTGGCCGCGGGGATGTGGCGGACCTTCGCCTTGATCGCGCTGTGCCGGATCGCGAGCGCGGCTTGCATCTGCGCATCGCCGCCGTCAAACGCCCAGCCGTGGAAGCCGACCCAGACGACCCCTCCGCCTTCCTCGCGCAGCGCGCTGCGCGGCGACGCGAACCGGAAGTGCCGGGAGAACTGGTATGCCTCGCGCTCGTCGTAGAAGGACAGGCGAAAGCCGACGAAGACGTCGACAAACTGGCGACCCAGCTCACCGCCCTGCTCCCGCATCGCGGGCAGCAGGGAAGGATCAGCGTGAGGCAGCTCGTGCACGGCACCCCAGATGATCGGCCGCATCCAGCCGATCTTGCGCCCCGGCGTCCCGCTCAAGACTCGCTCGTCGCACCTTGCACCCGCCGCCTCCACGCGCCACCATTCGCCAACTACTCACCGCCGCATCCGGAGCCGACGCCATGTCCGAGATCCTCTACGCGATCCTGCTGGTCCTCCTCATCGCCTTCACCGCGCTGAAGGTCTCGAACGGGACGTGGTACGGCACCTGGTGCGCCTCGGGCCGCCCACCACGCGGCCCACAGTTCCCGGGCGGTCCGCACGCCGACCGCTGAGCGCCGTCCTGCCTCGCCACTGCCAGCAGGGCCGCGCACGCCTCGCGCAGCCGCGGCTCGGCCGTCCCGCTGTGGAACGCGTGCCTGGCATTGAGCGTCTTCGATCTCGCGCGGACGTCCGTGCTTCGGTGCAGAATACCCGCGCCCATGACCGCGGGCCTTACCCGTCCCCATCAAGCGCTGCTCGACGAGCTTGTCGTCGGATACGAACGCAGGAGCCTGCTCGGTCGCGGCCGCATCGTCGTTCTCGCAGGCTCGCCTGGCAGCGGACGCCATCGGATCCTCGACGCGCTCGGAGAGCGACTCGCCGAGACGAAACCGGCACCTCGTCTGCCGGCTGTCGCAGAAGCCCCGGATCGGTTCGACTCCTCAGAGACATCGCGACAAATCGCGGAACTCGCAGAGGGCACCCTCGCGCTCGGCAGCGCGGTCGTGCACCCATTCCTCGGTGCCCTTGCTGGGGCGATCGGCATCGGTCGTCCGAGCGCGACGCTGATGGCCGCCTTCCGCTCACGCTCCGCAGACCCCATCGCGAACCTGCAAGATCTTGCGGCGGAGCGTGGCCGGTCGGATCCGTTCGTGCTCCGCATCGCGGACGTGGAGGCCATGCCAGGCTCATGGTGGATCGACCTGGTCGCCGAGTTCGGCGCGATGATGACCCGGGATCTTCCGGTCTTCATCTACATGATGGTTCCGGGAGGAGTCAGCTGTCCGCCCGAGCGCCCGGACGATCCTGCTTGGCTCCTGGCGATCCGACGCCTCGTCGCCGCGGGCATGGCGGACTGGTGCCACGTAGGCCCGGTGCGCGCCGACGCGTTGGCGGAGTGGCTCAGGATCGGATCAGACGCGCTCGCGACGGTTCTCGAGGTCCAGTCGAGCGGCCTTGCCGATGTCGCAGATGAGCTCGTCAGCCAGTGGCGTTCTCAAGGCCTCGTGTCCGAGACCTGCGACGGCCTCGTCCCGTGCGCTGACGTCAGCATCGAGGCCATCGAAGATCTGGGTCACCGCGGGCTGTTCCAGCGACTTCTCCCTGATGCCGGCGTCGCCGAGATCGACCGAGCACGCTTGATCCTAGGAGCCGCCGCTCTGTGGGCTCGTCGCTTCCCCGCCGAGCTGGTCGCCGCCGCCCTTCGCATCGATCCAGACGAGGTCATCGACCTGTTGGACGACCGGCTCTGCGCCACCGGCCTGGTATCCGAGATCGGTCGCCTCGGGATGGGAGAGCCGGCCGGAGCGTGGATGTACGAGTTCGCGCGTCCCAGGCTCGTCCCGTTCCTGCGCCGGACAGCGTTGACCGCGGACGAGCAGCGGACCGTCGCCGCGAACCTCCTCGAAGTCGATCGGACGCTGGTACATCTGGTCTGCGGATCCCGGCAAGCGGCTGCCGCCTTGGGTGCGCGCCTGGCACGGACGGCCGGTGACCACGACCGAGCCCGCCATTTCCAGCACGTGGCCGACGCCGAGATCGACGCGGTGATCGTGCAATGGCAGGCACAGCAGGTGATCGAGCGACTCGACACAATCGAAGGACCGGCGTCGGTGCCCAACGCGTGTGCTTGCTTGGAGCGTGCGGCAGTCGAGCAGCTCGCCAATGACCAGTGGCCGAAAGCGCTTGAGCTGATCGATCGCTGGTGGACGCTCGCGACTAAGCACTCGCTATCCGGATCGGCACGATCCGCGCTCGGCCGACGGGCACTCGCTCTGATCCACGCCGGTCGCCCTGAGGACGCCGACGCCACGGCTGAGCGTCTCGTGGGTCTCGCCCGGACAGCGAGACCGGTCGATCGGAGAGCGGAGGCTCATGGGCTGTCGCTACGCGCCGAGATCGCCTGGACCCAGAACGATCGTTCGCGGTCGCACGGGTTCAGCGACGAAGTCCTCCGGCTCACGCAGGTCCCATCACTACGTGGGATCGCCGTCCACGAGGAGCTGAGCCGGGCGCTTCGTGCCGACCAGCTAGCCGAGCTGCGCACGGCGCGTGCCCACTGCGTCCGCGCCGCGGAACGCCTCGGGAACCTCGATGACCCGTTCTTGCGGTTCAAGCTGCAGCACATCACCGCTGGTGTGGAGATCGGCTGCGGAGACTTTCGCTCGTGCTCGGCGCGCCTCGATGTGCTCGTAGCTCTAGGCGAGGAGATCGGAGATGCGCTGAGCCTCTTGCGGGCTTATACGACGCGCGTTCGCTTCGCAGAGAACCGGGGCGATTTCGGAGTCGCTCGCAAGCATCTGGAAGATGTTGAGGCGCTTGCGAAACGGCTCCCGTCCCTGGCTTTCGACCACACGCTCTCCATGCTCAACCTCGCTTCCTACCGTGGGGATTTTCGTATCGCACTCGAATGCTGCGCGGAGCTGAACCGCCTAGCCGAAGGGGACGTGCGGCCCGATCAGCGCGAGACCGCTCGGATGATGTGGTGGTGGATCGCCTCACGCCGGCGTGACCGCGGCGCTATCGACCGAGCGATCGTCGCCGAGATCGTGCAATCGTCTGCGGGCCCGCAAGTCGCCTATGCCCGATCCGTCCTGTCGGTGATCGATGAGATGGAAGGTTCCAGGGCAGACGCGCCAGAACGGCTGGCTGCTTCTGCCCAGGAGGCCCGGAAACGCGGCATGCAGACGCACGAGCTCTTCGCGCGCCTGGCGCTCGCCGATCTCCAAGGACAGGACGAGCGCGGCGACACGGTGAAGCTACGCGTGGAACTCGAGGCGATCCGCGATCGTGCCGACGATCTGGACGCCTTCGATCTCTCGCTGACGGCGCGGTGGCGCTTCGCTCGCCTCACAGCGATCTCGGACGGTCATGGCGCACGGCTCGACGAGGAGGCCGATGAGTTCGCGGCCGAGGCCGAAGCACGCGAAGCCAACATGCAGGCCGCGCTCATTCGCCATGAGGCGGCGAACGCCCTCGCCGCAACGCTCCCGTCGGAGGCATTGCGACATGTCGATGCCGCGCTGCGTTGGTACGTCCTGGCTCAGGACCCTTTCCGCGAAGCACGATCGCTTCGATCCCGTGCCTCCATCGGTCGACGTGTGGGCCGGTACGCCGAAGCCGCCCGTGACGAACGACGAGCCTGCGCACTGCGAGAGCAGCTCGGTCACCCAGCGGACCAGCAGCTGTCATAAAACGACGAAACCGCCTGCAAAGAGGCGGTTTCTCAAACGAGCTGCCGGACTAGGACTCGAACCTAGAATAACTGGACCAGAACCAGCCGTGTTGCCAATTACACCATCCGGCAAAGGGCACTGCGGTGGGAAAGTATAGGGCCTCGGCCGCGGGGTGACGGTCAGGCGGCGTCGCGCGAACTCGGGGCGAACTGCGCGGTGATCGCGTCCTCCAGCCCCGGATCGAGCACGAGCAGGACCTCGTCGCCGGCCTCGATGATCGTGTCGGCCTTCGGGACGAAGCCGCGGCCGCCGCGCAGCAGCGAGATGATCAGCGCGCCCTCGGGCAGCGCCATGTCTTGGACCGCGCGGTTGGCGGCGGGCGACGTCTCCGTCACCTCGACCTCGATGATCTCCAGCTGCTCATCGCGCAGGTCGAGCAGGTGCACGAGCCCGTAGGACGGGACCTCGTGCTCGATCAGGCGCAGGATCAGGTCGGTCGCGCTGACCGCCGGCTGGATGCCGAGCAGCTCGAACCACGCGCGGTTGCGCGGGTTGTTGACGCGGGCGATGATCCGCTCGCAGAGGTACTTCTCCTTGGCGATCTGGCAGATCAGGAGGTTGTCCTCGTCGTCGCCCGTGACCGCGATGCAGAGGTCCGCACGCTGGATGCCCGCGCGCTCCAGGACCCACAGCTCGGTCGCGTCGCCGTACTGGATCGCGTGCTCGAGCTCCTGCTCGATCGTGAGGTACCGGGTCCGGCGCGACTCGATCAGCGTGACCTCGTTGCCCTTGTCGATCAGCTCCCGCGCGAGGTTCCACCCCACCTTGCCGCCGCCCGCGATGATGACGTACATGTCGCTCTCCCCTACCTAGGCGATCTCGGACAGCGCGGACGTGAACATCTCGATCGCGTGCTGCGTGGGACAGATGGTGTGCAGCCCCTGCTCGCGGTACCAGGCGGCGCGTGCCGGGTCCATCACGCGCACGATGACCTTCTCGACCTCGTAGTGCTTCTGCGCGATCTGCGCGATCGTCAAGTTGGTGTTGTCGCCGTCGGTCGAGGCGATGAAGACGTCGGCCTCCTGGATGCCGGCCTCGGTCAAGGCGTCGACCTCCATGCCGTGCCCGACGGTGAAGCGGCCGCCGGCCTCCTCCCACGAGCGGTCCATCCCGACCTCTAGGCGCTCGTGCGACAGCGGGTCCTCGTCGAGGACCGAGACGGTGTGTCCGAGGGCGAGGGCGGACCGGGCGACAGACGATCCGACGCGGCCCGCACCGACGATGAGGATGAACATCCTCGCGAACATTACCCAGAGGGCTGGCGGTCAGTCTTCGCGCAGCGGCGGCGCCGCGCTGATGCCCTGATCCGTCGCGCTAGGCGCAGCGGGCGGGGCCGGCTCCGCGACCGGCGGATCGGACGACGGCGGCGCGGTGAGGATGACCTCGCACGCGGCCTTGGAGACGACGTACTTGGTCGCGTCCCCCACGAAGTTGTCCATCGGCCCGCCGCGCCCGCCGAGCAGCGCTCCGCCGCGGATCCGTGACGGCTCCTCGGCCGCCAGCACGATCGCCTGCACGCCGCGCCGGCGCGCCTCCTCGACGATCGCCGCGCCCGCGCGCCGGGCGCGCACGGTCGCCGTGGCGACCTCCACGCCCTCGTACTCCTCCCCCACGGCCTTCGCGCGCCGCAGCGCCGCCCGCGCGCGCTCCAGCTGCGCGTCGGGCAGCCGTGCGTCGATCGGCAGCGCCATCGGGACCTCGAAGATCCACAGCGCCTCGATCGTCGACCCGGCCTCGTCGCCCAGGCCCTCGTCGCGCTCCTCGCCGGCCAGGCGGCCCGCCGTCTGGATCATGTCGTCGTCCAGCGGCGTCCCGGTCAGCGGCACGAGGATCGACCCGAACTCCAGCTCCTCGCGCTCCAGCTTCAGGGCCGCCTCGGGCACCATCACGCGCTTGAGCAGCGACTTGCCCTCGACGCGCCGGTAGATCACGTAGGTGGCCAGCCCGAACGCCATCCACCCGAACCCGACGTAGCGCGCGCCCGCATGCGTCACGACCACCGAGACCCACGCCGCGGCGCTCAGCAGCGCGCCGACCACCGCGGGCAGCGGCAGCGATCCGCCACGGAACGGGACGCTCAACGGCACGGAGTAGAAGCGCTCGCGGTCGGGCTCCTTGTAGCGCAGGGAGATGATCGACAGGTGCGCGATCGTCAGCCCCATCAGCGCGCCGAACGCGTAGATCCCGACCAGGAAGTCGAGGTCCTCCGGCACGATCAGCGCACCCGCGATCGCCGCGGCGATGACGATCAGCACGAACGGCGTCGACCGCGTCGGGTGCAGCCGCCCCAGCGCGCTCGGGATCTGGCGGTTGCGCGACAGCGAGTACGCCAGCCGCGACAGCCCCAGCATCGCGCTGTTGGCCGCGGCGATCAGCGTCGCCGTTGCCGCGATCGCGATCGTGTACTTGAAGAAGTCCGACAGCCAGTCGTTGTCGAAGGACTCGGCGATCCCCAGGACCGGCGCCTCGAGGTAGTAGCGCGACAGCCCGGTCGCGTTGCCCGCCACCGGGAACGCGGTCATCGCCACCAGCGCGATGCCGACGTAGACCACCATGACGACGATCGTCGCGCTGCCGATCAGGCGCTTCAGCGAGCCGCGCGAGGCGGTCACCTCGCCGCTCAGCCCGGCCGCCGACTCTAGGCCGGTGAAGACCACCGTGGCCACGCCCAGGGCGAAGATCACGTCGTTCCACTTCGGCGTGGTGCCGAGGTGGATCGGGTTGACCAGCTCGTCGTAGTTGAAGAACGTCGCCAGCCCGATGACGATCAGCAGCAGCTGCAGGCCGATGTCGGCGATCACCAGCGCGGTGACGCGGTTGACGCGCGTCTTGGAGAAGCCGCGGACGTTGCGGACCGCGACGTAGACGACGATCCCCAGCGCCAGGACGATCTCCAGCGACCCGTGGCCGAGGTCGCCCCAGAACGCCGCCATGTAGTTGGTGGCGCTGAACGCGGTGACCGCGATCAGGATCGTGTAGTCGAGCAGGATCGCCCAGCCGGCGATGAAGCTGACCAGCTCGTTGAAGCCGTAGCGGGCGAAGACCGTCGAGCCGGCGCGCTCGGGGTGCAGCGACGCGCCCTCGACGTAGGTCATCGCCGCCAGCGCGAAGAACAGCCCGGCGACCAGGAAGACGATCGGCGTCAGCCCGAGCGCGTGGTCGGCGACGACGCCGAGCGAGAAGTAGATCGACGAGGCGACCGCCGTGTAGACGATCGCGAACAGCGCGGGCTGGCCGAGGCCGCGGCCGAGCACCTAGCGCTCGCCCCCGCGCGTCAGCTTCTTGTTGATGTAGATCCGCCCGATCCCGGCCGCGACGAAGAGCGGCCCGAGCAGGAAGCCGAGCGCGAAGCCATCAGCGCCACCGAACAGGGTCCGGATCGTGATGATCGCCCCGAGCACGATCAGCACGAGCGAGAGCAGGTTCGAGATGTTCTTGTGGAAGTCGCGCATCTAGTCCAGCACCGTGATGGGCCGCTTGGAGATCGGCCCCTTCACTGGGTCTGACTGGATGATCACACGGCACGGCCGCTCGGCCAGCACGGTCTCCAGCGTCTTGCCGAAGAGCGTGCCGCCGGTGCGCGGCGGCAGCGGCGCGACGATCGCCTGGGCGCGCAGCTGGCGCGCCTCCTGGACGATCATCCGCCCGGCGCCGCCCGCGCGGACCTTCTCGACGTGGCCGGTCACGCGCCGCCCGCCCTGCAGGCGCGCCTGCTCGATGATCGACTCGGCAGCGGCCTCGGCCTCCGGCAGCGAGGCGTTGATCGGCGAGGACTGCGGGACCGCGATGTAGACGAGCACGTGGATCCCGCGCCGACGGCGCGCCGCGAGCTTGGCCGCCGTGGCGATCGTGCCCTTCGCGTAGCCCTGCGTGGCGTCCAGCGCCACGAGCACCGACTCGTACTCGGCCTCGTGCTCCAGCACCGGGCGCTGGATCGCGACCTTGGTGGTCGTCGTCAGGTCCAGGCCCTGGCGCTTGCGGTAGACCGGGTAGATCGCCATGCCAAGCGCCAGCCAGCCGATGCCGGCGATCGCGACGTCGACGTGCAGCGCGGTCACGACGATGAACGCCAGCAGCGTGAAGATGCCGCCGAAGACCGCGAACAGCGGGATCGAGCGACCACCGCTGAGCTCGATGTTGCCGGGCCCGCGCCACGGCCGCCGCGCATCCGGCTTGGACAGCCGCAGCTTGACGACCGCGACGTGCGCGACCGTGAACGACAACATGGCACCGAAGGCGTACATGTTGCCGAGGAACTCGGCCTTGCCCGGGATGACCGCGATGCAGGCGATCACCCCGAAGATCAGGATCCCGATGTAGGGCGTGCCGTACTTGGGGTGCAGCTGGCGCATCCGGTCGGGCATCTGCCGGTGGACGCCCATCGAGTACACCAACCGCGACACGCCGATGATCCCCGCGTTGGAGGCGATCAGCAGGATCGTGGCGGCGAGGATGCCGACGTAGACCTCGGTCGGTCCTTGCAGGAAGCCGAGGTCGAAGCCCTTGACGACGCCGAGCACCGGGTCGCCCGCAAAACCGCCCTGGTCCTCGGGCAGGCCGAGCTTGGTGACGTACTCGCCGTCGGGGTTCTGGGTGACCGGCAGCGCGCTCAGCGCGACCATCGGCAGCAGCGAGTAGATCGCGAACACGGCGATCACCACGCGGTTGATCGCCGCCGGGATCGTCTTCTCCTCGTCCTTGGCCTCCTCGGCCATGTTCGAGATCGTCTCGATGCCGGTGTAGGCGATCATGCCGACCGGGATCGCCACGAAGAAGTCCTTCCACGTCGGCGCGAGCCCGAAGTGGACGTTGTCGATCAGCGTCGACGGCGAGAAGACCAGGAAGATCCCGACCGCGACCAGCAGCAGCTGGGTCAGGAAGTCGACGACGGCCAGGCCGATGTTGACGCCCGCGGACTCCTTGACGCCGCGCACGTTGACCAACGACAGCGCGATGATCAAGCCGATCGAGAAGAAGATGTCGCCCGGCGCGTGACGCAGCGCGTCGACGTGCGCGACGCCGCCGAGGTAGTGCGGCACGAAGAACGCGGAGATCGCGATCGTGATCGTGTAGTTGAGCATCTGCGCCCAGGCGGCGAAGAAGCTCGCGAGCTCGTTGAACGCGTGGCGGGCGAACGACGACGAGCCGCCCGCCTCTGGGTACATCGCCGTGGCCTCGGCGTAGGTGGCAGCCGTCAGATAAAAGATGAACCCGGTGATGACGAACACCACCGGCGTGAGGCCGAGCGCGAAGCTCGCCACGAGACCCAACGCGTAATAGATCGACGAGCCCACGTTTCCGTAGGCGGTCGAGAAGAGCGCGTTGACCCCCAGGACGCGCTGGAGGCCATGAAGGCGGCGTTCGGCCATCGAGCGCTGCGGAGTGTAGGCGTGCGCGCGGTCAGGAGCGCCGTCGCGCGCGTTCCAGCGCGTCTACCTGCTCCTGCTTGCGCATGATCAGGTGCTCCAGGCGGTGCTCCAGGGCCTCGGAGTCCGCGGTGTGGCCGGTGGTCGGGATGACGTCCTGGAAGGCTTCCAGCGTCTCTCGCTCCACCTCGACCAGCCAGGCGACCATGTCCTCCGGGGCGGTGTGGAGGACCACCTCGGCGGGCGCGACGACCGGCTCGCCGCCGAGCGTGACGATCTTCTCGACGACCCGGCGCGTGTCGTCCAGCTCGGCCTGGGCGAAGCGCCACAGCAGGTCGGCGACCCCTTGGTGCTCGAAGCCGATCACCGACCCGGCCGCGACGGTGTAGCCGAGCGTCGAGCGGTACTGGAGCGCGAGAGCGCGGTTGAGGCGCTCGATCGCGGCGTCGACGTCGAGCGGGTCCTTCTCCTGATCCGGGGCCATGGTCGGGGCGGTACCCAAGCGGGCACCGCCCCGGAACCAGGTGTCAGGTGATGATCGGGATGATCAGGATCGCCACGATGTTGGCGACCTTGATCATGGGGTTGATCGCCGGGCCGGCGGTGTCCTTGAAGGGGTCACCCACCGTGTCGCCCGTGACCGAGGCGGCGTGGGCCTCGGAGCCCTTGCCCCCGAACGCCCCGTCCTCGATCAGCTTCTTGGCGTTGTCCCACGCGCCGCCGCCCGCGGTCATCATGACCGCGAAGAAGAAGCCGACGACGATGACGCCGATGAGCAGGCCGCCGAGGGCCTGCACGTCGATGATGCCGACGATGAACGTCATCGCGATCGGCAGCAGCGCCGGGAGGACCATCTCCCGCTGGGCGGCCTTGGTGACGAGGTCGACGCAGCGCGCGTAGTCGGGCTGGTCGGTGCCCTCCATGATCCCCGGCTTCTCGCGGAACTGGCGGCGCACCTCCTCGACGACCTCGCCGCCGGCGCGGCCGACGGCCTCCATCGACATCGCCGCGAACAGGCAGACCATCAGGCCGCCGAGGATCAGGCCGATCAGGACCGCCGGGTTGCCGACGTCGAAGTTGAGCGTCTGCGCGCTCACGCCCGCGTCGGCCAGCTCGAAGCGGAAGCCCGCGAAGAGCACGACCGCCGCCAGTACGGCGGAGCCGATCGCGTAGCCCTTCGTGACGGCCTTCGTGGTGTTGCCGACCGCGTCGAGCTTGTCGGTGATCGTCCGGACCTCCTCGGGCAGCTCCGCCATCTCGGCGATACCGCCCGCGTTGTCGGTGATCGGGCCGAACGCGTCGAGCGCGACGATCAGGCCGGTCAGCGACAGCTGGCCCATCACCGCGACGCCGATGCCGTAGATGCCGACGGTCTCGCCGCCGGCCAGCTTCCACGCCCCGAGAATGCCGAGGCAGATCACGACCGCCGGCAGCGCCGTGGCCTGGAAGCCCTGGGCGAGGCCGGAGATGATGTTCGTCGCGTGACCGGTCTGGGACGCGGCCGCCGTCTTCTTGACCGGCCCGAAACGGGTCGACGTGTAGTAGTCGGTGATCACGAACAGCAGCGCGGTGACGCCGATGCCGATGAGCGCGCAGAGGTAGAGCTTGCCGACGCCCGGCGTCTCGATGCCGCCGTTGTACTGGACCCCGTCCATCAGCCACTTCGTGACCGGGTAGAACAGGATCGCGGCGATGACGCCGGACGCGATCAGGCCCTTGTAGAGCGCGCCCTCGACGTTGTCGGTCGAGGTCTTGACGAAGAACGTGCCGATGATCGAGGCCACGATCGCCACGGCGCCGAGGACCAGCGGGTAGAGCGCGGCGGCGGTCGCGTCCTCGCCGACGAAGGTCAGGACGCCGAGCAGCATGACGGCGACCGCGGTGACCGCGTAGGTCTCGAAGAGGTCGGCCGCCATGCCCGCGCAGTCGCCGACGTTGTCGCCCACGTTGTCGGCGATCGTCGCCGGGTTGCGCGGGTCGTCCTCCGGGATGCCCGCCTCGACCTTGCCGACCAGGTCGGCGCCGACGTCGGCCGCCTTGGTGAAGATGCCGCCGCCCAGACGGGCGAAGACCGAGATCAACGAGCCGCCGAAGCTGAGGCCGATGAGCGCGTCGACGGCCTCCTTCTGGGAGCGGTCCAGGAACGCGGTGAGGATGCCGTAGTAGCCGGCGACGCCCAGGAGCGCCAGGCCGACGACGAGCATGCCCGTGATCGCGCCGCCGCGGAAGGCGACGTCGAGGCCGGGCGAGACGCCGCCGCGGGCCGCCTCAGCCACACGGGTGTTGGCGCGCACCGAGACGTTCATCCCGATGTAGCCGGTGGCGCCCGACAGCAGGCCGCCGATGACGAAGCCGACGGCGACGTAGCCGTCCTGGATGAAGATCAACGCGATCGCCAGGACGATCCCGGCGATGCCGATCGTCGTGTACTGGCGGTTGAGGTAGGCCTGGGCCCCCTCTTGGACGGCTCCCGAGATGCGCTGCATCTCGGCGTTGCCTGGGGAGAGCGCCAGCAGCTGCCGGGTCGTGACGAGGCCGTAAGCCACCGCCAGCCCGGCGCATACCAGCGCCACGATCACCCCATGGTCGGTCAGAAAATCGGTCAACGCAGTTCCTCCGGGTCTGGTTGTTCCATCGAACCGCGCGGGACAGCGAAGTCCGGTGGAGCGGGCCTTGGGAGGCGCTACGACGGGCGCCGGGGCCCTGACAGCCGCGCCATCCTAAACAGACTCCCGGAGGGACGTGTGCGTTTCGTTGCAAAGGTCTGTTGGCTAGACCGCTCGGAGGCGCGGTTTGCGATTTGGAACGTCCGCGTGCCGACTGCGAGTCTGGGAGCAGCGCGGAAGGGCGGCGAGGAGCGTGTCACGGAGGCGGCTGAGCGCCGCCGCTCGGGGTGTGGCTCGTCGCTAGGGCGTGGCGGACCGGCGGCGCCCTAGGGGCTCAAGGCACGATCGGCGTTGGGATCGGGTAGCCGGATCGCGGCCCCGAAACGCCGATTCCGGGACGCAGGGGCGAAGTTCGGGTCCGAATCAGAGATCCGGGTCGCGTTAGCCGTAATTATTGGGGATAGAGCGACCCGGATCCCGAAATCGGCGATGCGGGTCGCCAGGAGCTGCACCTTGCAGCTCTCAGCGACCCGGATTCACAAATCAGGGTGCTTCGGACCCGAATCGATCCCTGCGCGCTGCCACCACGACCACGGCCGCGATCCGGCTACCCGATCCCAACGCCGATCGTGCCTTGAGCCCCTCGGGCGCCGCCGGTCCACCACGCCCTAGCGACGAGCCACACCCCGAGCGGCGGCGCTCAGCCACCCTCGTGACACGCTCCTCGCCGCCCCTACATGCCGCCAGGAGCTACTGGCCCGGCACCCACAACCGCCCGGACGACTGCGCGGGGCCACCGCCAGCGCCGCCCGTGCCACCGGCACCCGGCTCGCCGCCGCCACCCGGCTCGCCGCCGCCCTCAACGCCCGGAGCACCGCCGCCGCCCGCCAGCTGCGCATACGCCACCTGCAGCTGCGACAGCGCGTCGCGGATCGCCTTGCCGTCCGGCCCGAGCTCGGCCTCAATGAGGCCCAGCAGCGCACGCGCGCCCTCGATGGCCAGCCGCAGCTGCTCCGGGTCGCGCTCGGCCTCGGTGCCCGGCGCCAGCCCCGCGCGACGGCCGCCCAAATTCACAAGCGTCACGATCGTCTGGACGATGACGTCCTCGACGCGCAGCTGCTTGAGCTGCTCCTCGAGCTGCGCCTCGTAGGCGGCGCGCAGCTCCTCCTCGCTCATGTTGCTGGGGTCGATTGGGGGCTGCTGCTGGTCGCTCATCGCGTCGGAACCTCCTGGGCGTAGGTCTGCCGGGTCTCCTGCACGGAGGTTATGTAGACCTCCTCCATCGACACGCCAGCCTCGATCGCCCGGCGCTGGCGCTGGGCGCCGTTCAGCGCCGGCAGCGCGGGCTCGGGCAACGCAAGCTCGGCGCGCATCGGTGCCGTCCAGGAAAGCAGGTCCGCGACCACGGCGGGCGCCGGCTTCTCCGTGGCCGTCGCGTAGTCGATCAGCTTGCCGTCCATCCCGAACCGGATCGCGCGCCAGAAGTTCTCCTCCAACAGGCGCCGCGAGAGCGCGCCGTCGGCGATGCCACCCGCACGGCCTTCATCCTCGTCGCGCGCCGCCTGGGCCACGCACGCGACGATCAGCGCCGCCAGCGCGTCGCTCTCGGCCGCGGTGCCCTGCGCGTCGCAGATCCGGACCTCGACGGTCCCGAACGAGAAGTGCGGCCGCACCGACCACCACACCTGCGTGTACTCGACGATCGAGTTGGTGTGAGTGAGGAAGTCGATGTACTTGGCGTACTCGTCCCACGAGCCGTAGGCGTCCGGGATCCCACAGCGCGGGAAGGACTTCGTGAACGACTGCGACCGCGCGCTGTGCAGGCCCGCGTCGCGCGCGTCGAGGTACGGCGAGTTCGCGCTGACGGCCAGCAGCGTCGGCAGCACCGCGCGGAGCCGGTCGCACACGCGGATCGCGCGGTCGGCGCCCTTGACCCCCACGTGCACGTGCAGCGAGAACGTGTTGTTGCGCCGCGCGACGTACTGAAGCCCGTCGACCACGCGGCGGTAGTGCTCGGTGTCGATGTTCGGCTGCTCGCGGTAGTCGGCCCACGGGTGCGTGCCGGTCGAGCCGAGCAGGACGCCGCGTGCCGCCGCCAGCTCGAAGAGCCGCCGCCGGTGATCGCGCTGGCGCGCCAGTGCGTCCGCCAGGTCCTCCCCGCGCCCGGACCGGATCTCGATCTCAGACGAGATCAGCTCGCCGGAGATCGACTCGGTCAGCACGGGATCGCCCGCGGCGGCGGTGTCGCGCAGGTCCTCGAAGCGCGGGACGAGGTCCAGCGTCTCGGAGTCGAGGATCGCGAACTCCTCCTCGAGGCCGACCGTCCAGTCGGTCGAGGCCGCGAAGGCTGCGGCCGCGCGGTCGGTGTCCAAGCTCATGGGTTCGGGCGCCTAGGTGAGGTAGAAGTAGAGCGCGTAGAGGAGGTCGACTGCGGGGCTTGACGTGTGCACCGTGACCTCCGGCGGGACCCGGAGCAGCGACTCGCTGTAGTTGAAGATGATCTTCACGCCGGCCTTCACGAGCTGGTCGGCGAGGGCCTGCGCGGCGGCGGACGGAACGGCGAGGACGCCGACGACGATGTCCTCGTCCTCGACGACCTGCTGGAGAGTCTTGACGTCGCGCACCTCGAGCGCGCCGACGTGCATCCCGATCTTCTCGGCGTCGGCGTCGAAGATCGCGACGACGCGGAAGCCGTGGTCGGCGAAGACGTCCGAGGAGGCGATGGCGCGGCCGAGGTGGCCGGCGCCGAAGAGCGCGATGTTGTGCTGGCCGGCGGTGCGCAGGATCTTGCGGATCTGCGAGACGAGCCCGTCGACGTTGTAGCCGACGCCGCGCTTGCCGAACTTGCCAAAGCCGCTCAGGTCGCGCCGGATCTGCGTGGAGTTGACCTGCGTGAAGGCGGAGAGCTCCTGCGAGGAGATCGTCTCCTTGCCCTCCTTCTTGGCCTTCGTCAGGACCTGCAGGTAGCGGGCCAGCCGGGCCGCCACACCGAGCGAGAGCCGCTCCGGCAAGCCGACTTCCGCCGCCGCCTCGTTGGGGCGGTCGGCACCGCGTCCGTTGGCCAGATCGCTCAAGCTCATCCGCCGCCAACTCTACCGAGGGAGTCCCTCAACACGGCCTCGTCCACGAAGAAGTCGAAGAGATGGCTGCCATCCAGCAGGACGACCGGGATCCGCTCCAGGTAGCGCTTGTGGAGGTCGTCGTCAGCCTCGATGTCGTGCTCGCGCAGCTCGAAGCCGAGATCGGCGCTGAGCGGGGCCAGGATCGCCCGCGCGTCGTCGCAGAGGTGGCAGCCGGGGCGGCCGTAGAGGTCGACCACCGGCATGGCTGCTTACAGCGCCCGCTGGCCCGTGGCGTGGACCTCAAGATCCAGGTAGCCCGGGAACGCGACGGCGTCCGCGTAGCGCGCGGCGCTGGCGATCATCGCGGCGTTGTCGGTGCACAGGGCGCGCGGCGGGATCTTGACGGTCGGGGCGAGCGCTGAGAGGCGCTCACGCAGCGGCCCGTTGGCCGCGACGCCGCCGCCGATCGCCAGGCGATCCAGCCCGGTCTGCTCCAGCGCGCGCTCCACCCGCACCGCGAGCTGCTCGACGATCGCCGCCTGGTAGGCCGCCGCGAGATCCGCGCGCGCCTCAGTGGCCTCCTCCTCGCCGAGGTCGCGCACCTTGTAGAGCAGCGCGGTCTTCAGCCCGGCAAACGAGAAGTCCAGGCCGCCGACGTTCTTGGAGATCGGGAACGCGAAGCGCGTCACGTCGCCGTCGCGAGCCAGCTTCTCCAAGTGCGGGCCGCCCGGGAACGGCAGCCCGAGCAGGCGCGCGCCCTTGTCGATCGCCTCGCCAGCGGCGTCGTCCAGGGTCTGGCCGAGCACGGTGAAGCCGGCGTGGTCGTCCACACGGGCCAAGAACGTGTGGCCGCCGGACGCGATCAGGCAGACGAACGGGGGCTCTAATGGCTCCCCGCCGTCGTCCTCCGTGAACAGGAAGTTCGCCGCGACGTGGCCCTGGAGGTGGTCGACCGGGACGAGCGGCAGCCCGCGCGAGGCGGCCAGCCCCTTCGCGGTCGCCACGCCGATCAGCAGCGCGCCGACCAGGCCCGGGCCGGCGGTCACCGCGATCGCGTCGACGTCGTCGAGCGACGTGTCCGCGCGCCGCAGCGCGTCCTCCACGACCGGCGTCGCCAGCTCCAGGTGGTGGCGCGAGGCGATCTCGGGGACGACGCCGCCGTACTCGTCGTGCACGCCCTGGGACGAGATCACGTTGGAGCGGATGACGCCGTCGCCGGTGACGACCGCCGCGCAGGTGTCGTCGCACGACGTCTCGATGGCGAGGATCAAGGACATGTGATTGCCTCCGCTCAGCCCGTCTGCCGCAACGGGTCGACCGCGTTGGGGATGTCGTCGAGGGTCCCGCGCAGGGTCGCCGGAGTCCGCCACATGATCACGGCGTCCTCCCCGTTGTCCTGGTAGTAGCGCCGCCGCAGCCCGGCGCCGCGGAAGCCGAGCGCCGTGTAGAGGTCGATCGCGCCCTGGTTGGAGCGCCGGACCTCGAGCGTGAACCGCGGGTCGGACTCCTCCACGCGCTCGAACAGCTCGCGCAACATGGTGGTGGCGATGCCCTGGCGGCGGTGATCGGGCGAGGTCGACACGTTCATGATGTGCCAGACCGTGTCGTAGCGCGAGCAGATCGTGTAGCCGGTGATCGCGCCGTCAGGGCCGGTCGCAGCCAGGCAGACGCCGGACGGCTTGGACAGCTCCAGCACGAACATCGCCAGCGACCAGGGCGTCGGGTACGCGCGACGCTCGATCGCGATGACCTGCGGCAGGTCGGCGTAGGTCAGGCGGCGGATCGTCGGTGCGGGGAGCGTGGTCGTCACGGCTGAGCGGTCGTCGGGCGGAGCCGGCGGACCTTCCGAGGCTCGGCGTCAGGGGCGCGGACGTACTCGGGGACGAGCGCGTCGCGGTCCACTTCCCCGGCCTCGGCGGCGAGCCGGCACAAAGGCCCCGCGGCGACGCGGTGCACGGCCGCGTCGTCCGGCGCCACCGTGACGGAGGCCGCCTCCAGCTCTGCCCGGAAGCGTACCGCCCCGTCGCCCACGGCTCGCCACTGTCCGGGCGCCAGATCCGGGACCTCGGCGAGGCGCTCGGGGCGCCATGCGGAGGGCTCGAGGATCGCAGCGCCGTCGTCGGTCCAGGCGGCGACGAACGCCTCGCCGCGGCGGGCGTCCAGGACGGCGATGGTGTGGGCGATCGCCGCGTCGTCCTGCTCGCCGGTGTTCAGAGTCAGCGCGCGCAGCGTGTGGATCGCGACGGTGCGGGCCTGAAGGCCCTGTGCGAGCGCGCGGGCGGTCGCGACGCCGATCCGGATCCCGGTGAACGTGCCCGGCCCGACGCCTGCCCCGATGATCGTCACGTCGCCCCATTCCGCCCCTGCCGCGGTCAGCGCTTCGTGCGCGAGCGGCAGGAGCTGCCGGGTGTGACCCGGCTTCTCTCCCGGTTCGGGATCGTGCCGGCGCTCGGCCAGCAGCGTGCCGTCGTCATGGGCCACTCCGACGACGGTGGCGGGGGTCGCGGTGTCGAGCGCGAGGATCACGTTGGCGACACGGTAATGCGCCGCGCATCCCCTCCGGCGTGCTCTAGGTGCACTCGGGCCTTGACGTTCGGCAGGATCGCGGCGTCCTCGGCGATCTCCGGCCACTCCACGAACGCGATCGCGTCGGGCGTGAGGTAGTCGTCCAGGAGGGCGGGATCCTCGTCCTCGAAGCCGCTGAGGCGGTGCAGGTCGAGGTGCGAGATCGCGGGCGCGTCGCCGCCGGGATCCGGCTCGTAGCGGCGCCCGATCGTGAACGTCGGCGACGTCACGGGGCCGTCGAAACCCAGCGCGCGGGCGGCGCCGCGGACGAACGTGGTCTTCCCCGCGCCCATCTCGCCCTGCAGCAGGACGACGTCGCCGGGCGCGAGCGTCGCCGCCAGCGCGGCGCCCGCGGCCTCGGTCCCGGCCGCGTCGGCGGTGACCGTCGTCGGGCTGTCGCTAGAACCGCTCAGGGGCGTTGCGCAGGCGCAGGCCCAGCCCGAGCAGCACCAGGATGGCGCCGCCGAGCAGCAGGACGCGCGTGTCGAGGCCGGTGTTGGGCAGCGTCGCGGCGGGCGCGGGGGTCGTGGTGCCGGTGCTGTTGGACGACGTCCCGGCCGTGCCGGACGACCCGGAGGACCCCGACGAGCCACCGCCCGAGGTCTGCGGCGCGGGCGTCAGCGGCTCGGGGTCGCTTGAAGAGCCCGACGAGCCGGAGCCCGAGTTCGACGAGTTGTCATCGCTGTTGGACGAGCCAGAGTCGCTGTCCCCGAAGGGATCCGAGTACTGCTGGTCCCCCGCTCCCTGGGCGTGGGCAGCGCTCAACGGCAACGCGCCCACACAGAGGAGGGCAGCGCACAGCAGCACGACGATCCGGCGGCAAACGGACGGCACGTGGACGCATTCTATGGATCTCGCGGACGACCCCACCCTTCCGGGTGTTGGAGTACATTCGACGGCCTCCGTGCCCCACGCCGAGAACCGCACCACGCGGCATATCCTGCTGCTCACCGACCGCGACTGGACCCATCCCCAGGGCGGCGGCACGGGCACCAACCTGTACGGGCAGGTGTCGCGATGGGTGGCCTGGGGCCATCGGGTCACGGTCATCGCCGGCTCTTACCCGGGCGCCGAGAAGGTCTCCCGCCCGCACGAGCGGCTGGAGATCCACCGCATGGGCGGGCGGATGACGGTCTTTGGGCGCGCGGCGATGGCGTCGATGCGCGGCATCGGGCGCGATGCCGACGTCGTCTTAGAGGTCGTCAATGGCATTGCCTTCTTCACGCCCTTGTGGTGGTGGCTGCGCGCGCCGCGCGTGACGCTCGTCCACCATGTCCATCAGGATCACTACGTCGCCGAGATGGGCTGGACTGGCCGCGTGGCGGCGTTCGTCGCCGAGCGCCTGCCGCTGTCGACGTTCTACCGCCACCACCCGTTCCTGACGATCTCGGACTCCGCCCGGCGCGACATGATGGCCTTGGGCATCCCGGCGTCGAACATCCACGTCGCCTACCTCGGCGTCGAGCCGGACTCGTTCGTCGAGACCCGCCGCGAGGCGCGGCCCACGTTGCTCTACCTGGGCCGACTCAAGCAGTACAAGCGCCTGGAGATCCTGCTCGATGTCCTGGAGGGCATCCCGGACGCGGTGCTGGAGGTCGCGGGCGACGGCGATCACCGGCCGGTGCTGGAGGAGGAGATCGCTGCTCGTGGGCTCGAGGACCGTGTCGTGCTGCATGGCTTCGTGTCCGAAGAGGAGAAGCGCGACCTCTACGCCCGCTCCTGGATCAACCTGACCGCGTCGTCGGCCGAGGGCTGGTGCCTGACGGTGATGGAGGCAGCCGGCGCGGGGACGCCGAGCGCTGCCATGGCCGTCGGCGGGCTGCCGGAGTCGATCGTCGACGAGCAGACGGGTCTGTTGGCGGACACACCGGAGGAGCTGGCGACCAAGGTCAAGGCGTTGGTCGCCGACCCGGTGCGCCGCGACGAGCTCGGCGACGCCGCCCGTGCACGGGCCCGCGGCTTCACGTGGGACGCGACCGCCGAGGCCAACCTGGAGGTCTTGGACCGGGTCGCAGGCGCCGAGCGCGCGCGGCTGCGCGATGCCGTGCGGCGGTCGGAGACCGGCGCGGCGGCGGGCTTGGCCGCGGCGACGTTGTTGAACAACGCGATCCAGCTCGTCTTCGTCGTGCTGTTCACGCGCTTGCTCGGCGCGGACGGCTACGGCGCGCTGGCGGCGATCATCTCCGGGTTCTTGATCCTGATGGTCGGCGGCCAGTCGATCCAGGTGGCGGCGGCGCGCGAGGCGACGCTCGGGCACCTAGGCGACGGCGGGCGGATGCGCGCGACGCTGAACCGCTGGACGCGGCAGCTCGTGCTCGCGACGGTCGTGCTGGGCGTGTTCGGCGCCTTGATCCGCCAACCGCTGGCCGATCTGCTGGGGGTTTCGGAACATCCTTGGGCGGTCGCCGGGCTGCCCGCGACGGGCGCCCTGTGGCTGTTGTTGTCCTTGCAGCGCGGCGTGATGCAGGGGCTGAGCCTGTTCGGGCCCGTCGGGATCTCGATCGTCGGCGAGGCGCTGGGCCGCGTCGTGTGCGCGCTGGTGCTGTTCGGCGTGGGCGCGGGCGTCACCGGTGCGTACCTGGGCAACCCGTTGGCCTTCGTGCTGATGGCCTTGTGGTTGAGCCGGGTGCTGTCACGGGAGCTCGGCCCGCCGACCGAGGAGGCGTCGCATCGCCCGTTGTTGGGGTTGATCGGCGACAACTGGATCCCGATCGTCGGGCTGTTGCTGCTGGCCGCGCTGCAGAACGTCGACGTGATCGTCGGGCGCCACCAGTTCAGCGGTGACTCGAGCGGCTCCTACGCCGCGGCGGCGGTGGCGGCCAAGTCGGTGGTGTGGGTCGCGATCGGCGTCGGGCTGCAGCTGCTGCCTGAGGCGACGCGGCGCGCGGCCGCCGGGTTGGATCCGCGCCCGGCGCTGCTGCGCGCTCTAGGTGTGCTGGCCGTGATCGCCACGCCTGCGCTGATCATCTTCGCGTTGATCCCGCACTTCCTGATGAAGGTCGCCTTCGGGCCGGATCTGACGCTGGCCTCCGACGCGCTGCCGGTGCTCGGCGTCGCGATGACGCTGCTGGCCGTCGCGTACCTGACCGTCCAGTACATGGTGGCCTTGGGCGAGCTGAAGTTCGTGTGGGTGCTCGGCGTGGTCGCGATCATCGAGCCGTTCTTGCTGAGTGCCGGGGACTTCACGTTGCTGTCGTTCGCGACCGTGGTGCTGGGCCTCCAGCTGGTGGCCGCCGGCGCGGTGCTGGCGCTGGGCCTGCGCACGTCGCGGCCCGCGACCGTCTCGACCGCGACGTCCTGATGGCCGGCGCACGCGGCGACGGTGGCGGGTTCGCGCCGCTGCGCCACGCGACGTTCCGGCGTCTGTGGATCGCGCAGTTCACGTCCAACGTCGGCGGCTGGATGCAGACCGTCGGCGCGCAGTGGTTGATGTTGTCGCTGTCGGGCAGCGCGGCGTACTTGGCGTTCATCCAGTCGGCGGCGTCGCTGCCGGTGCTGTTGTTCGCCATCCCGGCGGGTGCGTTGGCGGACCTGGTCGACCGGCGCAAGCTGTTGATGTGGTCGACCACGTTCATGATCTTCGCCAGCGTGTTGCTGGCGGCGCTGACGCTGGCCGACCTCGTCACGCCCTGGGTGTTGTTGGCGTTGTTGTTCGCCGTGGGCGCGGGCCAGGCGTGGACGTCGCCCGCGTGGCAGTCGCTGCAGCCCGAGCTGGTGCCGACCGAGGAACGACCCCAGGCCATTGCCTTGGGCAGCGTCAACCAGAACCTCGCACGGGCGGCCGGGCCGGCGATCGGCGGCGTCGTGGTGGCGCTGACCGAGCCCTCCGTGACGTTCCTGGTCAACGCCGCGAGCTTCGTGGCGGTCGTGTTCACGCTGTGGCGTTGGCGCACCGCCCCGCGGCCCGCGGCGTCGTCCTCGTCGCTGCCGCGCGAGCACGTGGTCGCCGCGATGCGCGCGAGCGGGCGCTACGTGCGCAACTCGCCGGCTCTCCGCACCGTGCTGGGGCGCGCGGCGGCGTTCATGGTCTGCGCGAGCGCGCTCTGGGCGCTGCTACCGGCGATCGCCAACGGGCCGCTCGGGCTCGGCAGCGGCGGCTACGGCTTGTTGTTGGGGTGCGTCGGCGTTGGGGCCGTCGGCGGCGCGATCGCCCTGCCCCGGTTGCGCGCACGCTGGGCGCCCGACCCCACCCTGGCCGTCGGGTCGCTGCTCGTCGCCGCTTCCGCCTTCGTGCTGGCGGAAGTCCATGTGGTCGGGATCGCCGCGGTGGCGCTGGTCGTCGCCGGCTGCGGCTGGATCGTCGCACTGGCAACCCTGAACAGCAGCTATCAGGCCCTGCTCCCGGGCTGGATCAAGGCGCGCGGGTTGTCCTACTACTTGATCGTCTTCCAGGGCGGCACCGCGATCGGGAGCGCGATCATGGGCATCCTGGCCGGCTGGCTCGGGGTGACCGAGGTCCTGGCCGGCGCCGCGGTCGCGCTGGCGCTGACGCCGTTGCTGTCGCTGGTCACGACCATTCGCCGCTTCGAGCCCGACGAGCTGCTCCCCGCGGGCGGCGAGCCCGCACCCCACGTCCTCACCGCCGCCGACGCCGAGTCCGGCCCGATCCAGGTCCGGATCGAGCGCCACGCCGCGCCGGGCCGCGAGCAGGAGCTCGTCGCCGCCGTCGCGGATCTGGAGAAGCTCCGCCGCCGCACCGGCGCCCTCGCCTGGACCCTCTGGCGCGACACCGCCGACCCGACCCGGATCATCGAAGAGTTCCTCGTCGCCTCCTGGATCGACCACGAGCGCCAGCACGAGCGCTTCACCATCCGCGACCGCACCCGCCTCGACGACGTCCTCTCCCTCACCGACCGCCCACCGACGGTCGAGCACTACCTGCAGGCCCTCTAACGGCGCAACGCCCAGAGGGCGAAGAGCGCGTCGAAGGCGGCGCGCCCGTCCGACGTCACGACCTGGCTGCCCTCGCTCGAGTCCAAGCGAAAGCGGAACGGGATCAGGTTCAGCACGCCGATGACGCTCGTGACGACCGTGCCGTACAGGACGAGGTGAGCCAGGGTGCCGTTCGCGAAGGAGGGCAGCGCCGCCAGTCCGGCGACCACCGCCACAGCGGACGCCAACGGCCCGGCGAGCGTGACCAGGAGGTGCTGCTCGGGCGTGATCCCGCCCTCGCCGTAGGAGACCTTGCCGTGGAAGAACCGGACGGACATCTGCACCTCGCCGCCGACCAGGCCCTTCGCGGCGGCCCAGTGGCCGAGCTCGTGGATCCACACCGCGAGCGGCGTGGCGAGCACCACCAGCACGCTCGCCGAGTGCGGCGCCAGGTCATCCAGGCGCTGGTAAAGCGCGGCGGCCAGGCCGCTCTGGTAGGCGAGCCACAGCGCGGCCAGTGTCACCGCGGCGCAGATCAGGAGGTCGACGTAGCGCGGGACATATCGGTACTCGGGCATGCAGCGGTGATGATGCCTCACCGCAAAGGCGATGCGCCCGATTTTGGACGGATGACCGGGTCAGCGCTTGCGGATGCGGATCACGCAGTTCCAGGCGATGAGCTCGCGGAGGCCTGGGATCTTCATGATGGGCTTGGCCCAGGGCCAGTAGCGGGGCTCGATCGAGGTGATCTCGACGGTCGGGTGGGAGCGGACGAGGCGGATGGTGGGGCCGATGTGGCAGGCCCAGAGGGTCTCGCCGTAGGCGTGCTTCTCGGGCTTGCCGTGGCGCTTCTCGTAGAGGCGCGGGCCGAGCTTGGGACCGAGGTAGTGGTAGGGCGCCATGAGGTGGCCGCCCCAGGGCGAGTACCAGTTCGTCCAGCTCACGTAGGCCCAGCCGCCGGGCTTCAGCACGCGATCGATCTCGTTGAGGATCGGAACGGCGGAGGGCGTGTGCTCGAGCATGTTGGAGCAGAAGATCCCGTCCACGGATCCGTCTTCCAGCGGGAGGTTGCCGGCGTCGCCCAGGACGTAGCCGGGCGGCGGCGTGCCGCCGAGCTCCAGCTCGTCGGTGGAGTTGTCGATGGGGATGACCTGCGCGCCGCGGTCGCGGAAGGCGTAGGTGTAGTAGCCAGGGCCGCAGCCGAGGTCGGCGATCGTCTGGCCGGTGAGTGGGCCGTGATGGGCGTCGAGGTCCTCGACGGCGTAGCCCGCGAGCAGCCGGTAGAAGGGCTCCGGATCCTGGCGCTCGTTGCGGAAGAGGCGCCAGAGGGTGCGGAACTTCGCGGGTCCGCGGGGCAGGTCGACGGCGGTGGCGCTCACGGCGCAGACGGTAGGCGATCGCGCCGGCGTGCGGCCGCCAGGGTCCGGACCAACACCACCACCAACAGGACGAACGCCGCGACCGCGACCCAATGGGCGGCGAGGCGGTCCGCGGAGAAGCGCGTGCTGTTGCCCCCGAGGACGTCGTGGTCGCCGAACGCGGCGACGCCGGCGTAGATCCCCGGGACCACGACGCCAAGCAGCCCGAGGACGGCAAAGCCGAGCGTCCGGTCGGAGAGCCCGCGCCAGAAGATCAGCGCCAGCAGCGGTGCCGCCACCGCTCCGGCGCGGAGGCCGAAGACGCCGGCGACGAGGACCGCGGACGGGAGGGCGATCGCGAGCGCGGCGAGTGGCGTGCGTGGTGTGGCGGGCGGCGGGTCGGCGAGGGAGGCCGGTCCGGGATCGGGCGCGTGCGGCGTCGCGGCCGTGCGACGGCGGCGGAAGGCGAAGAGCCCCAGGGCGGCGAGGAGGACCGCGCAACCGACCCCGGAGATCAGGTAGCCGATGTCGGCCAGCTTCTGGGGCGCGAAGGAGAAGCTGACGTCAGTGCAGCCCTTGTCGACCGGCCACGCGTTCGCGTAGCCCTGAAGGGGCTGAGGCGTGCCGAGGTCGCGGCCGTCGCAGGTCGCGCGCCAGTTCTTGTCATAGGACTGGCCGAGCAGCAGGTATGACGGCCCGGCGACATCCAGCTTCACGCCGGTGCGGCCGCCGTGGTCGTCCTCGCCAGCGTCAATCACCGTTCCGCCGCCGCCCGCGCGCTTGGCCGGGGCAGGCGCGGTGGAGTCGAGGCGCAGGGCGTCGACGCGCAGCGCGCTGGTCGAGCCGATGATGGTGGTGTCGCGCGCGGGCACGTCGAGCGTGCCGCAGCCGGTCAGACGGATCGGGCGACCGGCGTCGAGGGCGGCGCGGTCGGCGGTGGCGCGCAGGCGGTAGGTGGTGGCGCCGACGGTCGCGGTGGCGATCCCGCAGGGCAGCGAGACCCGGCCCGTGCGTGGGATCGACGCGGTCGGGATGCCGTCGCCGGTGATCTCGCCGATGCCGACGGCGCGGCGCTGCTTGGTCTGCGCGGGCGTCCCTGCGGGGAAGCGCGCGGCGAGGACGTCGAGGCGGAAGACGCGACCGCGCAGCGGCGCGGGCAGCGTGACGGTGCCGTCCCTCCCGACGGGCAGCGGCGCGGAGGCCGTGCCGTCGACGGTGAGGCGCACGCGCGTGGGCACCCGCACGCGGATGGAGGGCCGCGTGAGGTGGAGCGTGCGGACGGTGGTGGCGACGTCGGTCGACCAGGCGATCCAGGCCGCGTGGCCCGGCACCCACTGGCCGATCCACGCGCGCCCGCCGGCGCCGTCAAAGGCACCAGAAGCGCGGTTGCGCCCAAGGCCCTCGAACCGCGACGACGAGGTGAAGTCGGCATCGTCGGGCGAGTCGGAGAGCCGCGCGAACACGGTGTCCGGCAGGTCGGCGCTCACGCTCCCCCAGCCGTCCACCGCATACTCACGCGCCGCCGGCGGCCGGATCACGCGGCGCAGCACCGGCTCGGGATCCTGCGCGTCGCGCACCGCCCCCGCCCCGCGCTCGCCAACCACCTTCTGCTGCGTCAACGGCACGTCGGTCGTCGTGCGATCCAGCATGTAGGTCAACGCGTTGTGCGACAGGTCGGTCCCGCGCAGCGCGTCCTCGACGTCGGTCGGAGGCCGCAGCGTCTCGGTCGCCTGCACGTCCGGGATCTCCAGCTCGCGGATCCCGCCCGCCCCCGCGTGCGCCACCTTCGGCTTGGTGACCTTCGCGAGGTGGACCTCGACCGAGCGCACACCACGCAGCCCGACGCGCAGCGTGTTCCACCCGCGCCGCACGTCGTACCGCCGTCCGTTGACGGTCACCGCCTTTACGACCCCGCGCGAGTCGCTGTAGGGCAGCAGCCGCAGCGTCTCGACGTCGCGCGGCCGCGGGAACTCCACCGTCAGCGTGTGCCGCGCCGGGACCAGCGCGCGGTCGGCGATCCACGCCGTCGCCGGATTGCCGTCGACCGCCGCGAACGGCCGCTGCTCGGGGAGCTGCGTGACCTGCGGCGACGCCGGTGCCGTCACCTTCGCGATCCCGCCGCCGATCTCCGCGGTCGTCTGGACGCGCTGGTCGAGGTCTCCGAACGGATCGAGGATCGTGCCGTCGACGCTGACGCCCTCGTCGCGCGGCAGCGTCGGCCCGACCGCGCCCTTCAACCGCGCCGCCACGAACGCGCGCCGCCGGTTGGTGTCGCTGATGACGAACGCGGCGCCGCGGCCCGCCGCCGCGCGCACGTCGGTGTCCGGCGCGTAGGCATAGGCCTGGTCCGGGTTCAGCGCGCCGAACGACGCCAGCGCCGCCAATCCGCCCGCCGCGCCGTCGACCACCGTCAGCGGATCGCGCGGCAACACCCGCACGAGCCCGCCGGTCTTCACGGGGATCTTCTTCAAGGTGGAGGAGTAGGTCCGCACGCCCGTCGACGGCAGCTGGGACGCAAGCTCGCGCTTCGCCGCCGCCACCGTCATCTCCCCCGACCGCGAGCGGTCGCCGTCGCTGGCCACCAGCACGTCGCCGACGCCCATCAGATCCAACAGCGGTGATAACTGTCCCGGCCGCAGCCGCTCCTGCGTCACGAGGTTGTCCACCGTGAACTGCAACTCGGTCGAGCGCAGGTCGGCGAACGGCACGATCCAGCGCGTCGTCACCGGGTGGTCGGTCAACGCCGGCAGCACCGCGTCAACCGTCCCGCCCCACTGATACGACGCGAACAACTGGCCCGGCAGGATCATGGCGCGGCTGTCGTCCGGCTCGCGCGACAGGTCCGCCGCCGCCTCGTGCCACGCGCTCGGCACGTCGAACGCAAGCTGGCGCTCGATCGCCCGCCCCGTCACCAGCGGCCACGCCGCCAGCACGGCGACCACCGCGACCGCGCCGCCAACCAGCACCCGCGGCCACCGCGCCCACGCCACGCCCGCCGCCGCCGCGCACAGCACCGCCAGCGACAGCGCGACCAACGCCCCCGCCTTGTAGGTCGTCCGCAGCGGCTGCAGCGAGTCAACGCGGTAGTAGGCGCCGGTGATGACCGTCCGCAGCGGCGTCCCCTCCGGCCACCCCGCGACCATCACCAACACGCCGACCAGCAGCAACACCAAGAAGAACGGCGCGTACCGCCAGCGCCGCGTCCACGTGAACGTCCCGAGCGCGACGGCCGGCCACGTCAGCCCCGCCAGCACGACCGGCAAGAGCATCAACATCGCCGGCGCCGAGCCCTGGTAGGGCCGCAGCACCCCGCCGTACCCGACGCCGACGTACGACGTCCAGAACCCCATCAACCGCAAGGACTCGGGCAGCGACGTCGTCGACCAGATCGTGCCCGGCTGCTCCGTGAAGACCAGGAAGTTGGGCGCGCCGCGGCCCGACAGCAGCAGCGGGATCAACCACCACAAGTTGGCCACCAGCGCCAGCGGGACCACACGCGCCAGCACCGGCGTCACCACGCCGCGCCACCGCACACCGCACCACACCACCTCGTACAGCACCAACAACACCGGGCCGACGAGCACCCACGCGGTCGTCGCCGCGTTGACCCCGCCGCCCGCCGTTGCCATCACCAACGCGAAGACGATCGGCCAGCGCCACCCGCGCGGCTCGCGCAGCGCCCGGTGGGTCGCCAGCAGCAGCCACGGCAGCGCCGCGGCGGCCAGCAGCGTCACCGACGCGCGGTCGGCGTAGACCGTCACATAGGGGTTGACCACGTACAGCGCGGCCGCGACCACGTGCACCACGCCGCGCTCGCGCGACAGCAAGGCGTCCAACAACCGCACGACGCCCCACGCGGCAACGAAGAAGATCGTCCCCAGCCACAGCCGATGCACCAGCCACACCGGCAGCCCCAGCGCGTCACCCGCGGCGAACCACGGCGCCATCGGCCACGCGTAGCCGCCGTACTGCGAAGCCCACACGTGTCCGAGGTCCGGCGAAGACGACCACAGCGAGAGCACGTCGCGAAGGAACCGCGACGGGTCGAGGTACAGGTGGACCTTCGTATCGGCGACGACCTCGCCCGGCCGCTGGACAAGAGCGAGGACGTAGGACAGCGCCGCGAGGGCAACGGGCAGGACGACGGGACGACGGCGCATGCGGCGGCGCGAAAGATACGCTGGCCCGCCGATGCGCCTGCCCTCCCCCCGACTGACGCCGCCTGCGGGCCGTCTCGTCGTCGCGTTGATCGCCCTGGTCGCCCCGACCGCGATCGCCTTCGCCGACGGTGGCTACTTCGAGGGCGCGCGCGCCGTCGCGCTGGTCGGCGCGGGCCTCGTCTGCGTGCTGACGGCGCTCGTGGTGCCCGCCCGCGACCTCATCCCCAGCCGTCCCGCGCTGCTCGCGCTCGGCGGTCTCGCCGCGCTCACCGCGTGGACGGCGATCAGCACGTCCTGGGCGCCGTCCTCGGATCCCGCCTGGGCCACCGCCGAGCGCGACGCGCTCTACCTCGCCGCCCTCGCGGCCACCACGCTCCTGCTCGCCGAGCCCCGGGCGCTGGCACGCCTGGTCGAGCCCGTCCTGCTGGCGGGCATCGTGGTGGTCATCGGCTACGGCCTGCTCGGCCGCCTGCTGCCCGACATCCTCAACGTGGTCTCCTCGCCGAGCGCCGGCGGGCGCCTCGACCAGCCGCTGACCTACTGGAACGCCGTGGGAGCACTGGCGGCGGTCGGCACGGTCCTGGCGGCGCGCCTCGCGGGCGACGACACGCGCGCACCCATGTTGCGCAGCGCCGCCGCAGCCGCCGCCGTCCCGCTGCTCGTCGGCCTCTACCTGACGTTCTCGCGCGGCGCGATCGCCGCCTGCGTCGCCGGCCTGGTCGTGCTGCTCGCGGTCGCGCCCTCGTTCACCCAGCTGCGCGCCGCCGTGATCGTCGCCGAGGCCGGTGTCATCGGCGCGGCCCTGGCCGCGGCATCGCCCTACGTCCGGACGCTCCACGGCAGCCATCCCGGCTTGCAGGGCGCGGCGGTCCTGATCGCGCTGCTGGCGATCATGTTGCTAGCCGCGCTCACGCAGACCTGGGCCGTCCGGGTCGAGCGCGACGGCACCACGCGCCTGGGCCGTCTGCCGCTGCCGCGCCACCATGGCTACGTCGCCGCCGCGCTGGTGGCAGCCATGCTCGTCGTCCCGGTCGCGATCGCCGCCGGCAGCGACACGCCGTCTTCCGTCGACCCGCGCTTCGGCTCCTCCACGAGCCGCCTGGCGTCGGCCGACTCGCCGCGCTACGAGTACTGGCGCGTCGCGATCGAGTCGTTTGCCGACCATCCCGTGCAGGGCGTCGGCGCCGGCGGCTTCGCGGTCGAGTGGCTGCGCGAGCGCACCGAAGCAAACCCTGCACGCGACGCGCACTCGCTGCCGATCGAGACGCTGGCGGAGCTGGGCATCATCGGCGCCGCCGCGCTGGCGCTGCTGATCGCCGGGATCGCGATCGCGACGCGCCGCGTCCTGCGCGCCGATCCCGTGCTCGCCGCCGGCCCGGCGGCGGCGCTCGTCGCTTACGCCTTCCACGCCTCGATCGACTGGGACTGGGAGATGCCCGCGCTGTCGCTGGTCGCCGTCGTCCTGGCCGGCCAGATGCTCGCGCGCAGCAGGACCTCGACCGCGACCGCGCCGAGCACGACCAGCGCCGGCTCGGCCGCGAACCGGAACCGCGTCGAGCCGTAGGTCGCGATCGCGACCAGGAAGACCAGGACGACCGGCGTCAGCAGGACCGCCAGCGCGGGCTCGCGACGCCGGCGCAGCAGCAGCGCCCCGCAGATCGCGAACGGGACGAGCAGCCAGTAGGCGACCAGGCCGAGGTGCGTCGCGCGCGGGTGGCGGCCCTCGCCCGCGCTGATGAACGCCCCCTGCCGCCACGGCTGGTAGACGTCCAGCAGCCGCCCGACGCGCGCGACGACCACGAGCGGCAGCCGCCCGACGTGGTCCTTCATGTAGTCGATGCCGCGCTTGCGGTACTCGGCCGCGCGCTGGGACTCGTCGCCCGCCGGCCGCGCCCCGTAGCAGTCGAACTTCCAGGAGCCGATCAGCGGCCCGTAGTACACGTCGTGGCAGTTGGCGCCGACCCAGATCTCGTTGGCGTTGGCCGAGATCGGGACCGGCTCCTCGAAGGTCGCCAGGTTGCGGATCGTCCACGGCGCGATCACGACGACCGCCGAGAAGCCGATGATCGCGACCAAACGTGCGCGTTCACCCCAACTCGGTTGCGTCTTGTAGGCGACGAGCAGGCCGAGCAGCGCGACCAGGCCGACACCCTCGCCGCGTGTAAGCGCCGCTAGCGCGCCCAGGACGCCCAGCGCGACCGCGCCGCGGGTCGTAGGCGCCCGCAGCAGCCGGACGGCCGCCAGGAGCGTCGCGGTGACCAGCAGCCCGTAGGTCGTCTCAGCCATCAGCGCGCCGTCGGGCATCCACAGCATCGGGTAGAGCGCCGCGATCACCCCGGCGATCACGCCGGTCCGCGCCGAGCGCGTCGCGTCGCGGCCCAGCAGCGCCACCAACACGACCGTCCCGCTCCCGAGCACCGAGAAGAACAGCTTCTGCGCCTCGATCGAGTGCAGCCCGAGCAGGTCGGCGAGCGCGATCAACATGATGTGCAGCGGCGGGTACTCGGCCGTCGGCTGGTCCTCCAGCGCGCGGCGAAAGCCCTCGCCGTCGGCCAGGTGCTGCCCCTCCAAGTGGAACGCGAGCGCGTCGCCGACGACCGGGAAGTCCGGGTTGGTCAGCACGTAGACGACCCGGACGACGAGCGCGAGCAGCGCGATGGCCGGCAGCGCGCGCCGGAAGGTCAACCGCATCGGCCAAGCGTAGACTCGGCGGCCGATGCACGGCCACGAGACCCCCGGGACCGCCGATCCCGCCCAGGCCCCCGACGCCCTCCGCCCACCGCCCGGCAACCCGCGCTTCCCGCTCGTCGACGGCCTCCGCGCCGTGGCCGCGTTGATGGTGCTCATCGGCCACACGTCGTTCATCTCAGGGTTCAACGGGCACGGTCAGCTCGGCCTCGTGATCTCGCGCTTCGACATGGGCGTCGCGCTGTTCTTCATCATCTCGGGCTTCCTGCTCTACCGCCCGTTCGTCGCGGCGCGCTTGGAGGGCCGGCAGGCGCCGGGCGTCCTGCGCTACGGCCGGCGGCGGGCGCTGCGGATCATCCCCGCCTACTGGCTGGCGCTGACCGTCCTGGCGATCTGGCCCGGGCTGCGCGGCGACGTCTGGGGCAACTTCTACGTCTACTACGGCTTCCTGCAGAACCTGAAGGTCGCGTGGATCGGCGGCGGGATCAACACGGTGTGGTCGCTGGCCTGCGAGATGCAGTTCTACATCGTGTTGCCGTTCCTGGCGATCGGCGCCTCACGCATCCTGGAGGGGCGCTCGCTGAAGGTCCAGGTGCGCGCCGAGTTGATCGGGCTGGCGCTGCTCGGCGCCGCGTCGTTCGCCACGCGGATGTGGGCCTACCACCGCTCCTCGACCTACCCGAACACGGTCTCGTGGACGATCGGCGGCACGTTCCTGTGGTTCGCCTTCGGGATGTCGCTGGCGGTCATCAGCGCGCGCTTCCACCACGCTTCGGGTGCGGAGAGGCCGGCCGCGCTGCGGGCGCTCGACCGGCGCCCGTGGATCGCGTGGATCGCCGCCGCCGGGCTGCTCGCGATCGTCACCCACATCGGCCTGCCGACCACCGCCCCGCAGGTCTACACGGCCCGCGACTGGTTCTGGGAGCACCTGTTGTACGGGTTGATCGCCGTGGCGGTCGCGGTGCCCGCGACGGTGGCGATCGCCGCGCCGCGCTCGCTGCCCCACCGCCTGCTCGCGTGGCGGCCGGTCGCCTGGCTCGGGCTGATCTCCTACGGGATCTTCCTCTGGCACCACCCACTGACCGAGAAGTTCATCGGCGTGCAGGACTGGACCGCGCACGGCAGCTTCATCATCTACACCTTGGTCGTCTTCGGCGTGGCGACGACGGCGGCGACGTTGAGCTACTACCTGCTCGAGCGGCCGATCCTGAAGTTCAAGGACCCGCGGCCGCGGCGGCCCGCGCCGGAGCCCACGGCCACCGACGAGCCCGAGCCCTCAGCGGCGCAGGCCGACCGGGTCGAGCTGGCGCGCGCGCTGTAGCGCGGCGTCGGCGGCGCGCGCGTCGCCGGCCTTGCGCTGGGCCAGCGAGAGCGCGACCCAGCCGTTGCGGACGTCCGGCTCGCGGTGCGTGACGGTCGTGGCCAGCGCGATCGCCGGCGCCGTCTGGTTCACCCTTAGCAGCGCGACCGCGCTCTCGGAGAGGACCGCGGTGTCGCGGCAGTGTGCGGCGACGCGGCGGGCGACCGCGGGCGCGTCGGTCGCCGGGGCGCGCTTGAGCGCGATGTTGAAGGTGTCGGACCGCGCGGAGGCGCAGGCGTCGTGGCCCTGCTCGCGGCGGACGCCGACGAAGACCAGCGCGAGGCCGACAACGACGGGCAAGATCCGCACCGCCGCGCTCATGCGGGCTTGCGCGCGTGGACGACCAGGCTCAGGCCGAACGGCGGCGTGCGGCGGCGCTCCAGCGCGCGAAACGGCGGCAGCAGCAGCTCGTAGGCGCGCAGCGCGCGGGCGTCGATCGACGGGTTGCGGCGTTGCCGGTTGACGATCCACCCGGCGACGCCGAGCATGTTGAAGGAGTACAGGCGCTCGACCCGCAGCCCGCTGCCCTCGATCACGCCGCGCAGGTGATCCCGCGTGTAGCGCCGCTCGTGGCCGAAGCGCCGGTCGAGGTTGCCGAACAGCCACGGGTGGGCGGGCACCAGCAGCCCCAGCGCGCCGCCCGGCGCAAGCGCCTCGGCCATCGCGCCGACCGCGTCGCGCTCGTCGGCGATGTGCTCCAGCACGTTCTGGCAGAGCAGGAAGTCGACGCTGCCGGCCCACGCGTCTAGCGCCGGCGAGCCCGGGATCAGGTCGCGCGAGACCGCGACGTTCGGCCGCGCGCCGAAACGCTCCTCCAGCCGCGCGGCGCACGGCGCCTCCGGCTCGATCAGCAGCGCGTCGTCGACGCCGTGGGCGAGCATCCGCTCGCTGAACGTCCCGATCCCGGCCCCGACCTCGACGGCCCGCCCGCGCACCAGCGGCGCGAACTGCTCGAACATCCAGTCGCCGAGCTTGCGGGCCCCGGCCAGCGTCTCGAGGTCCCAGAGCTCGGACTCGTCGGCGGCGGACGGGGTGGATACGTCGGTGCTCACCCCACCATCCAACCACGTTCGCTGACGCTCTAACGTGTAGGCCATGTCCGTCGACACCCCTGAGGAACTGGCCGCGCTGAAGGCCGCCGGACGCGTCGTCGCCCAGACGCTGCGGGAGTTGCGCAAGCTCGTCCGGCCGGGCGTGACGACCGGTGAGCTGGATGCGGTGGCGGGCCGGATCTTCGCCGCGCACGGCGCGCGGTCGGGTCCGCAGTTGGACTACAACTTCCCGGGCGTGACCTGCATCTCGGTCGGCGACGAGGCGGTGCACGGGATCCCGGGCCCGCGGCGGCTGCGCGAGGGTGAGCTGGTCAAGCTCGACGTGACGGCCGAGTTGGACGGGTTCTACGCGGACGCGTGCCGGACGGTCGCGGTCGGCAAGGTGAAGCCCAGCGCCACCAAGCTCGTCGGGGCGGCGGAGTCGGGGTTGAAGCAGGGGTTGTCGGTGGCGCGCGCGGGCGCGACGGTCAACGACATCGGGATCGCCGTCCAGGGCGAGATCGAGAAGCGCGGCTTCTCGGTCTGCCACTCGCTGACCGGCCACGGCATCGGGCGCCGGATCCACGAGGAGCCGACGGTCTTCTCGGTCGCTCAACCCGGCCCGTCGCCGGTGCTGACCGAGGGCCTGGTCATCACGATCGAGCCGATCATCGCCGCCGGCCACGGCGACGTGATCGAAGACGGCAAGTGGGTCGTCAAGACCGCGGACGGATCGCTGTCGGCGCACGCCGAGCACACGATCGTCATCCAGGACGGCGCACCGCTCGTCCTCACCGCCTAGCGGCGGGCCAGCAGCAGGTAGTCGCCGAAGCGCCCGGCGGGCGCGTAGTGCTGGTTGATGTAGTCGTCGAGCAGCGTGACGCCGCTGGAGCGGCCGGAGCCGTTGTCCTCGGTCATGGTCGCGGCCGGCGCGAGCCAGCGGACGACGAGCGGCGTGCGGGTGCGCTCCAGGTCGGCGGCCATCTCGCGCTGGACCTTCGCGGTCGTGACGACGCCGGGCTGGACGACGTCGTAGCGCGTCGGGTTGCGACGGTTCAGCGCGACGTAGAGGAGCGTGTCGCCGACGCGGACGCGGTCGTAGCGCGGCGGCGCGGAGAGCATGTAGTCGCCGGGGCGCGTGCGCTTGGCGACGGCGGCGGCGAGCTCCTCCAGCGCGTGCGCGTCGTCGGACGTGGTCCGGACGCCGCCGAGCGCGGGCAGGTCGATCCCGCCCATGCGCGTGCCGTCGGTGACCTTCGCGAACTGGCGGTCGACGCCGTGCAGGACGATCAGCGCCAGGCCGGCGCCGAGGACGATCTTCCAGACCGTGCGCGGCTCCCGCGACGCGCCGGCCGCCAGCGCGATCGCCAGGACCGCGGCGAGCGGGACGAGGTGGAACTCGTCGGCGCGCGCGAGCAGGTAGGCGAGACCGACCAGCAGCAGCGGCACAAGCGCCCAGCCGGTCGGGCGGCGCGGCAGCGAGACGCCGGCCCAGAGCGCGGTGAAGAGCACCAAGATCGCCGGGAAGTCGCGCTCCAGGATCTTGTTGGGGTCCATGGTGTGCGGCGCGAGCGGGAACGGCAGCCGCTGCAGGTGCTGCTTGGTGGCAAAGCCGAAGGTCTGGGAGAGGAAGTCGCCGGGCGCGACGACCAGGAACGGCAGCATCCCCGCCAACGCGACGCCGCCGAAAACGAGCCAGACGCGCCTCCCGCCGTGCGCGCGCCCACCCAAGATGTAGGCCCCGATCGCTGCCGCGACGCCGACCTCGGGCCGGAAGAGGAACGCGAGGGCGGCGAGCCCGCCCGCGACCCCGCTGCGCTTGCGGCCCGCAAGCAGCGCGCCGAGCGCCAGCGCCACGGCCGGCGCGTTCGGCCCCGGCGTCAGCGGCCACGCCATCGCCGCCGCGACGCCCGCCCACGCGGCCAGCGCCCAGCGGTCGTTGGTCGTCTCACGCCGTACGAGCAGGTAGGCGAGCAACGCCGCGATCCCCGCGATCGCCGCCCGCACCCACCGCCACGTGACCAGCGAGTCGCCGAGCAACGCCTGCAACAACGGCGCGCCCGGCATGTAGTTGCACCAGAAGTCGCGGTACGGCCACTCCCCCGCGCCGATCCGCCGCCCCCACTGCACCATCAGCCCCTCGTCGTGCGGGCCGATCCCGGCCTTCAGGTCGATCGTCGCGAACGCGAAGGCGAGGAACGCCAGGACGAACAGCCGGATCGGCGTCGCCTCGACGTGGACGCGGAAGAAGCCGTCGGACGAGGGCCGCCGCGGGCGCGTCTCGCCGCTCACTCCCGCCCCTCCGGATGACCACCGGCCAGCGGGCCGCGCCAGGGACGGTGCGGGACGGCGCGCTCCATGGCCGCGTGCTGCGTGCCGGCGACGCCGTGGCGGGCGCGCAAGGCGCCGGGCAGGAGCGGCAGCGCGGCGAGCAGGCCGCGGAGGTGCTGCTTCAGCGCGCCCGGACCGCGGCGGGCGGCGTCGGCGAGCCAGGAGGCCTGGCGGTAGGCGACGTAGGGCCACCACTTCGCCGGAAACCAGCGAGCGGCCAAGATGATGGTGTTGCGCGCGACGAAGTACCCGACCGCGCTGCCGCTGCCCGCGCCGGCGTGGCGCGCGACCGCGGGCTCATAGCGCGTCGTCCAGCCGGCGAGGCGCAACCGCAAGGACAAGTCGACGTCCTCCAAGTACATCCCGTAGGACTCGTCGAAGCCGCCGACCGCGTCCACCGCGGCCCGCCGATAGAGCGCCGCGCCCGCGCAGGCGCCCCAGATCTCGCCGGGCGCGTCGAACTGGCCGGCGTCCCGGTGCCCGCGGCCGCGCTGCTCGCAGACGCCGTCGCGGCGCAGGACGTCGCCCGCGTCATCGATCAGGCCCGCGTCGTCCATCCCCACCATCTTGCAGGCGACGGCAGCGGCGCCGTCGTCCGCCGCCAGCGCGACCGTCGTGCGCTCCAGCCAGTCCGGCGCCAGCTCGACGTCGGTGTTGACCAGCGCGATCGCGTCGGAGTCCGCGCCCACGAACCGCCAGCCCGCGTTCACCGCCGCTGCGAAGCCGCCGCTCGCGCCCCGCTCCAGCACCTCGACGCCCTCGGAGCGCAACCACGCGACGCTGTCGTCGCGCGAGCCGTCGTCCACGACGACCACCCGATCCGCCGCGCGCGTCTGCGCCCGCACGGACGCGAGCATCCCGGGCAGCCAGCGGCGCCCGTCCTTGTTGGGGACGATGAGGGCGACCCTCACGCGGCGCGGCGCCCGGCGAGCGCCAGGCCGCGCGCCGGGCGGCGGCGGTCGCCACGCGGGCTCGGGCCCGCCGCCAGCGCCTGGTCGACGTTCGCGCGGATCTCCTGCGTGAACGCGTCGACCGAGAAGCGCTGCGCGTTGGCCACGCAGTCGGCCGGATCGACCGAGAGCGGATCGAACGCCGCCACCGCCTTCGCCAGCGCCGCGGGCGTCGCCTCGTCGTAGAACACGCCGGTGCGGCCCTCCTGCACCGACTCCGTCACGCCGCCCTCGTCGAGCGCGATGACCGGCCGGCCCGCGGCCTGCGCCTCGACGGCGGCGATCCCGAACTCCTCGGTCGCGGTCACGACCAGCGCGCGCGACGTCGCCAGCAGCCGCGCGACCTCCGCGTCGCTCACGCGCCCCGTGAAGCGCACGTTCGGCCCTGCGAGCCGCTGTAGGCGCCGGGCATCCGGCCCGTCGCCGATGACGACCAGCGGCCGGCCGAGCTCGCTGAACGCGCGCACCGCCAGGTCGATCCGCTTGTGCGGCATCAGCTCCGAGAGCACGGCGTAGTGCTCGCCGACGACGCCCGGCGCGAAGCGGCCGACCTCGACCGGCGGGTAGACGACCTCCGCCTCACGCGTGAAGTACCGCGCGACCCGGCGCCGCGTCGTCTCGGAGTTGGCGATGTAGCGGTCGACGCGCTGCGCGGCGATCCAGTCCCATTGCCGCCAGCGCTGCAGCACGACCCGTAGGGCGGGCCGGACGATCGGCGGCTGCGTGCGCAGCGTCGTCTCGCGCGCGTTCCAGGCATAGCGGAACGGGTTGTGGCAGTAGCAGACGTGGACAGCGTCAGGCGAGGGCAGCACGCCGTGCGCCCACGCGCTCGAGCTGCTGAGCACGAGGTCGTACCCGGACAGGTCGAGCGCCTCCATGGCGTACGGGTACAGCGGCAGCAGCCGCCGGAACGACGTCGCGTTGGGCTTCAGCTTCTGCAGGAACGTGGTGTGGACGTTGCGGTGCGCAAACCGCCCCTCCGTCCCGGCCTCGTCGTAGACCGCCGTGAAGATGTCCGCCTCGGGGAACATGTCCGCCAAGACCAGGAACACGCGCTCGGCGCCGCGCAGGTCCAAGAGGAAATCGTGGACGAGCGCGACCCTGGGTTCCGACGGCGACATGCGTCGGCGAGTGTATTTGTCAACGGGGTGTGATGGCGGCCAGGCCGGCCGAGAGCGCCGCCGAGGCGCCGGCGACGATCGCGGTCGCCGCGGGCGCTCCGCCGGGCAGGCCGCGGCGGGCGACGAGGGTCGCGACGATGTCGGAGAGGTCGCCCGCGGCAGAGGCCGCCAGCCAGGGCCGGACAGGGCGGTCGTTCAGCGCGGCCTCCAGCGCCCCCACGTGCAGGATGACCTCGCGGACGCCGAGCGCGCGCAAGGGCACCTGGGTGGGCGGGGTCGCGGCGGCGGGGCCGAGCCAGCGGCGCGCCAGGCGCTCCGGCGCGGCGACGAGCGCCACCCCGTAGGCGATCCGCAGGCCGAAGACGGCGACGGTCGCGGTGGTCCGCGCGCGGACGACGGTGCGCTCGCTCATGCCGCCACCTCGGTCGCGGCCGGCACCGCTGATGTCTCCGGGCGCCAGTGCGGCTTGGCCAGCACGGTCTGGACCAGCCCGATCCGCCGCTCGGCGAAGCCCGCCTCGCAGTAGGCCAGGTACAACCGCCACAGCCGGCGGAAGCGCTCGTCGTAGCCCAAGGCCTCCAACTCGCTCTCGGCTGCCTCGAAGCTCACGCCCCAGCGCCGCAGCGTCTCGGCGTAGTGCGGGGTCAGGTCCTCCAGGTGCACCGCGTGCAGGTCGGTCGACCGCGCGACGCAGCGCGCGATCACCTCGCGCGACGGCAGGCACCCGTTCGGGAAGATCAGCGTCCGGATGAAGGACCGGCTGGCGCGCTCGACGGCGTAGGCGCGATCGTCCATGACGATCGCCTGCAACAACATCGAGCCGTCGTCGGCCAGCCGCTCGCTGCACACGCGGAAGTACGTGTCGAAGTCCTTCCACCCCACCGCCTCGATCATCTCGATCGACACCAACTTGCTGTACTGACCCTTGAGGTCGCGGTAGTCCTCCATCAACACCGTGACACGATCCTGGAGCCCGGCGGCTTCGACGCGCGCGACCGCGTGGTCGTGCTGCTCGCGCGAGATCGTGGTCGTCGTCACGCGGCAGCCGCGCGTGCTCGCGGCGTGCAGCGCGAACCCGCCCCAGCCCGTGCCGATCTCCAGCACGTGGTCGTCGGGCCCGATCGCGAGCTTGTCGCAGATCATGTCCAACTTGGCGACCGACGCCTCCTCCAGCGTCATGTGCGGGCGGTCGAAGACCGCGCTCGAGTACATCATGGTGGGGTCGAGGAAGAGCGAGAACAGATCGTTGCCAAGGTCGTAGTGCGCCTCGATGTCCTGGCGCGCGCGGCGCGGCGTGTTGCGCACGAACGCGGCGCGGCCGCGCTGGAACGGCTCGCGCAGCGGCGTCAGGCGACGGCGCAGCGCGTCCAGGCCGGCGACGTTGCGCGCAGCGACGCGGACGACCGCGGTCAGGTCCGGTGAGTCCCAGAGCCCGTCGCGATAGGCCTCGGCCATCCCGCGGCTGCCGCCGAGCAAGGTCATGCGGTACGCACGCAGGTCGTGGATGGCGACGGTCGCCTCGGGCGCGCCGCGACCGAAGGCGTGGCGGGTGCCGTCGGGCTCGACGAGCGTGAGGCGTCCGGTGCGGACGCTGCGCGCGAGGATGGCGAGGACGGTACGGCGGGCGACGGCGGTCACGGGGCGTGGGACTCCTGCGGGTGGGGGTGAATCGGGACGCGCTTCAGCGCCAGGACGACGGCGTGGCCGTAGATCAGCGGCAGCACCCGGAGGCGCAGCAGCGCGTGGCGGGCCAGCGCGCGACGGGTCGCCGGGCGCCGGCGGAGGTTGAGGGTCGCGTCGAAGACCGTGCGGTCGCCTTCGCGTGCGGCGATGTGGACGGAGAGGCGCTCGCCGGGCTGCGTCGTCGTCCATGCGTAGCGCTGGTTCATCGGCTGAAACGGCGAGACGTGCATGCGCTTGGCGACGTCGACGCGCTGGATCGGCGCGTCCGGGTCGGTGGACATGACGTACCGCGCGGTCTCGCCCCAGGGCGTGGAGGTGACCTCGGCGACGACGGCGCGCAGCGCGCCGACCAAGTCATAGGCGAAGTAGAAGGACACCGGGTTGAAGCCGACGCCAAGCACGCGCCGCTGCGTGAGCACGTAGATCGCGCCATCCGCCTCGGGGCCGACGGCCTCGCGCACCGCCGCCGACTCGCTCGGCTCGAAGACCATCGAGATCTTGTGGGCGAACTCGCGCGGCCGGACGGCGAAGCGCCGGTGGCGCACGGTGCCCTCGTAGACCACGCTCATGGCGTCTCGATACCCAGCTCGCGGGCCACCCGCAAACCCGAGACGACACCGTCCTCGTGAAAGCCCCAGCCCCAGTAGGCGCCGGCGAAGTGCGTGCGGCTGCGCCCGCCGGAGATCTCCGCGACACGGCCCTGCGCGGCCATTCCCTCCTGCGTGAAGACGGGGTGCGCGTACTGGATGCGGCGCACGATCGTCTCCGGGTCGATCGCCTCGGTCCGGTTGAGCGTCACGCACCACTGCCGCCGCGCGCTGGGCAGCGACTGCAGGCGGTTCATGTGGTAGGTGACGGTCGGCTTGCCGGAGGGCTCGTCGAGCAAGTGATAGTTCCAGCTCGCCCACGCGCGGCGGCGGCGCGGCAGCAGGCGGCGGTCGTGGTGCAGGACCGCTTCGTTGGGCGCGTAGGGGAACGCGGAGAGCAGCTCGCGCTCTTGCGGCGTGGCGTCGTCGCCGAGGATCTTCAGGGTCGTGTCGGCGTGGGTGGCGAGCACGACGTGATCGAAGCGCTCGCCGTCGACGGTGACGCCGCCGTCCTCGTCGCGGACCACCGCGCGCACCGGCGTGCTCAGTCGGATGCGATCGGCGAACGGCTGCGTGAGCGCCTCCACGTAGCGCTTGGAGCCGCCCTGGATCACCCGCCATTGCGGCCGGTCGCGCAGCTCGAACATCCCGTGGTTGTCGAAGAACTGGATCAGGAAGCGTGCCGGGAAGGTCCACATCTGCGCGGGATCCGCCGACCAGACGGCCGCGGCTTGCGGCACGATCAGGCGCTCGACGAAGGCCTCGCTGAAGCCGACCTGGTCCAGCCACTCCGCCAGCGACGGGTCCGCGTCGGACTCCAGCAAGGTCTTGGCTTCGCGCTGGAAGCGCCGCACGTCGAGCACCATCCGGTGAAACGCCGGTGAGGCGAGATGCGCGCGCTTGGCGTACAGCCCGTTCGGGGAGGTCGACGCATACTCGAAGTCGCCGCGCTCGTCGCCCACGCCGAAGGACATGTCCGACGGCTGCCACGCCACGCCGAGCTGCTCGAGCAGCCGCTCGAAGTTGGGGTAGTTGCGGTCGTTGAACACGATGAACCCGGTGTCGACGTCGAGCGTCGCCTCCGGCTCATCGACCCGGATCGTGTTCGTGTGCCCGCCTGCGTACGCGCCCGCCTCGAAGACATGGACGTCATGCCCCGCGCGATGCGACTGGTAGGCGGCGACCAGGCCGGAGATCCCGGCGCCGATGACGGCGATCCTCACGCTTGGGGTTTCGTGCCAACCCCGCTTCTCGGATCACGGATGTGGCGATTTCTTCGTCGCGATAGCGTGCGGCCCGATGCTCGTCGGGGTCGACGCCCGCGCGCTGGCCGCTCGGCGCGGCGTCGCGCGGTTCACGCGCAGGATGGTCGAGGCCCTGGCTGCGCTCGATGGCGTCGGCGTGCGCGCGCTCGTTCCCGGCCGCGAGCCGGTGGAGTCGGTGGAGGGCGTGGAGATCGTGCGTACGCGCGCGCCGTCGCGGGTCGTGCACCTCGCGGGCGCGGTGGCCGGGTTCCCGCGGGTCGACACGCTGCTGGGCGACGACGTCGACGTCGTGTGGCTGCCCGCCCCGGCGCCGGTCGCGGCCGGCGACCCCTACGTGTTGACCGTCCACGACCTCTCGTGGGAGGACCGGCCGCAGGACTTCACGCGCTACGAGCGCCTGTGGCACCGCGCGGCGCGGCCGGCGGCGATCGCGCGGGGCGCGCGGGCGGTCGTGTGCGATGCGCCGTCGGTGGCCGAGCAGGTGCGCGCGCGGTGGGGCGTCAACGCGTGGGTGGTCGAGCCGGGGATCGACGCGCCGCCTGAGGAGGCGGCTACGGCGCGCGGCGGCGAGTACTTCTTGTACGTCGGCGCGCTGGAGCCGCGCAAGGGGCTCGACGTGCTCGCGGCGGCCTGGGCGCGGGCGGGGCTGGCGCGTGATGGCGTCGAGCTGCTCGTCGCCGGCGAGGGCCGCGAACCAGTTCCAGGCGCGACGCTGCTCGGGCACGTCAGCGATGCTGAGCTGCATTCGCTCTATGCGGGGGCGCGCGCGATCGTCCTGCCGTCGCTGCTGGAGGGCTTCGGCCTGACGCCGCGTGAGGCCGCCGCGCACGGAACGCCTTCGATCGTCTCCGACCTCCCCACGCTGCGCCTGCCCGGGACGCTGCGGGTGCCGCCGGGGGACTCCGGCGCGCTGGCCGAGGCGCTCCAGGCGCTCGACGCTCCCGAGCGCGCGCGCTTGGTCTCCGAGATCCCACCGACGCGCACGTGGGCCGAGGCGGCCACCGAGCTGCGCGCGGTGCTCGAAGGGGCGGCCGGACCGTGAGCGGCACCGGGATCGTCGTCGTCCTGCACGACTCCGCCGACGACCTGCGGCGGCTGCTCGGGTCGCTGGCCGCGGTCGCGGTCGCGCCGCAGGTGGTCGTGGTCGACGCGGGGTCCCAGGACGACGGCCCGCAGCTCGCGCGTGATTGGGGCGCCGAGGTGGTCGAGGCCGGCGACGTCGGCTTCGGCGCGGCCAACAACATCGGGTTGGAGCGGATCGACGCGAGCGTCACGCTCCTGCTGAACCCGGACATCGTGGTCGGTGACGTCACGGCGATCGAGAAGCTCACCCGCCACGCCCGCCGCGAGGACGCGCTGCACGTGCCACGGCTGCTCAACCCGGACGGGTCGGTTCAGCGCAGCGCACATCCGGTCCCGGGACGTGTCTCGGCGCTCCTCCCGGCCATCGTGCATCCCCGCGCGCTGCCTGGGCCGCTGCGCCACGCCGCCGACCCGTGGCGCGCCGACGCGCCCGACGACCGTCCCGTCGGCTGGGCGATCGCCGCCGCCGTCGCTGCGCGTACCGACACCCTGCGTCGCCTCGGCCCGTTCGATCCCGCCCAGTTCCTGTTCTACGAAGACCTAGACCTTTGCCTGCGCGCACGAGCGGCCGGCGTCCCGACGATCCTGCATCCGGGCGTGACGATGGAGCACCGCGGCGGCCACTCGACGGGGCCTGCGTACGGCGGCGAGCCGCATGAGCTGCTGGCCGTGCGGCGGCGGGAGGTGGTGCGCGCCAACCTCGGCGCGCGCGCCGTCTCGCTGGACGACGCCGCCCAGGCGCTGACGTTCGCCACGCGCGGCGCCGGCCGAGCCGCGCTGCGCCGCGACGCCGGCCGCGAATGGGCGCAGCTACGCGCTTTGCGCGCCGCCCGTCGCGGGTAGCGCAAACGCATGACCCAGTTCTGGTTCGCCGCAGCGACGGAGGAGTTCACCCCGTCGGAGATGCTCGAGCACGCGAAGGCCGCCGACCGCGCAGGCTTTGACGCGATCGGCTCGTCGGATCACTTCCACTCGTGGTTCCCGGAGGGCAAGGGCAGCGCCGCGTGGGTGTTCCTGCCGGCCGCCGGCCAGGTCGTCACCGACAAGCCGCTGTTCACCAGCGTCACGCCGATCTTGCATCACTACCACCCGGCGGTCGTCGCGCAGTACTTCATGAACTTGGAGGAGCTGTACCCCGGCCGCGTGGTGCTGGGCGTGGGCTCGGCGGAGGCGCTGAGCGAGGTGCCGCTCGGGCTGGACTGGCCGGAGCCCGGCGAGATGCTGCGGCGGTTCGAGAGCGGCCTTGAGGCGATCACGCGCCTGTGGGACGGCGAGACCGTCACGATGGACGGCGGCTGGTTCAAGTTGGACAACGCGAAGTTGATGACCATGGCGCCGACGCGGCCGCGGATGATCGTCAGCGCGTTCGGGCCGGACGCGGCGGCGATCGCCGGCAAGTACGGCGACGGCCTGTGGACGCTCGGCGATCCCGAGAGCGCGCCTGAGGTGATCGAGGCCTACAAGAAGGCGTGCGCGGAGAACGGGCGCGAGGTCGGGGACATCATCTTGCAGGCGGGCTTCGCGCTCGGTGACGACGAGGCCGCGCTGATCAAGCACACCAAGAAGTGGAAGACCACGCAGTTCCCCGAGTACTACCTCGAGTCCGACCACGACCTCGAGAAGATGGCGCGGTCCGCGGAGGAGCGGATGAGCGATGAGGAGTTCGCGCACGAGGGCTTTCTGGTCAGCGCGGACGTCGACGAGCACATCCGCCGCATCAAGGAGATGATCGCGATCGACGACGCCGTCAGCGTGATCTGCCTGCAGGGCATCGGCGACCTCGACCCCATCACCTCGATCCGGCGCTACGGCGAAGAGGTCCTCCCCGCACTGGGCGGCGGAGGCGGCGGCGAGCGCTTCTCGCGCGACGTGGACGCCGCTCGCCAGGCCTGACCGCCATGCTTGGGGGTCGATGCTGGAACTCCGCGGGGCCGCACCCGGCCTCCTCGACGATCCCCTGCTGCTCGAAGTCGGCGGCGCGCCGCCCAACGCGGCGCTGACCTGGCGCGCCCGGGTACGCGACGACGACGGCTTCGTCTGGCGGGCGAGCGGCACGCGCGTCGACGCGCTGGCGTGGACGCCGGCGAAGGCCTCCGCGGGCGACGTCGCCGCCCTGCGCTCGCTGCGCCCGGTCGACCTCGACGTCCGCGTGGAGGATCCCGAGGGCGCCACGGCGTCCCGCACGCTCAAGCGCACGCTCCTGGCCGAGGGCGTGCGTGCGCGGCGGTGGAAGGACGGCGTCGCCGGCACGCTCTACCTCCCCGCCGCGGCGACCGGCGGCGCAGCGATCCTCGACGCCCGCGCAACGGAGGCGGAGACGACCGTCCCGGTCGCCGCCGCGCTGCTCGCTTCGCGTGGCGTGCTCGTCTTCGCCCTCACGCGCGGCACGCCTGAGGCGGCGCGCGAGGCGCTCGCCGCGGTCCCCTCCGCCCCCGCCGACGTCGCGATCCTCGACGCCGTCCCGCTCCCGCCCGGCGTCCCGGCGCGCACGCCGCCCAACTCCGCCGCGTGGGACGCGCTGCTGGCAGACCTCAGCGCCCGGCCGCGCCGCGTGGCACGCTGATCCGCGCCCGTGCCCGAGGAGTTCACCGACACGCCGCTGCTGACCGCGCGCTTTGACGCGGCGCTGCACTACGCGACGCGCCACCACGCGCGGCAGCTGCGCAAGGGCACGCCGATCCCGTACGCGGCCCACATCCTGGCGGTCGCGTCGCTGGTGCTGGAGATGCACGGCGACGAGGACGAGGCGATCGGCGGGCTGCTTCACGACGTAGTCGAAGACGGCGGCGGGCGCGACGCGCTGGAGGAGATCACGCGGGAGTTCGGCGTCGAGGTCGCCGCGATCGTCGCCGCCAACAGCGACACGCTCGACCCCGACGAGCGGCCCGGCTGGTACCAGCGCAAGCGCGCCTACGTCGACGCGTTCGCCGACAAGTCGCCCGCCGCCCTGCGCGTGTCGCTGGCCGACAAGATCCACAACGCCCGCTCGATCCTCACCGACTACCGCACGCACGGCGACGACCTCTGGGCCCGCTTCGGCCAAGGCCTCGGTCTCGCGACCCGCGTCTACTACCGCGAGCTCGCCGCCGCCTTCGAACGCGAACGCGACCGCCTCGGCCCCGCCGCCCAGCCCTACGTCGACGAGCTCCGCCGCACCGTCGACGCGATCACCGCGATGGCCGAGACCCACCAGGGACCGGACTCGCGGACGCTCTTCGACGCCTAGAGCGCCCGCCAAACGCGTGAAACCCGCGATATGCGCGCGGGTCAGGTGCCACTCGTCGCCGCTACAGCGCCGAGAGCTTCTCGACCGTCCGCCAATTGCGGCCGGTCAGGCGTACGCCGAAGCGCTTCTCGTTCATGGCCTTGGCGAGGGGTGAGTTCTGGACGCCGTTGGGGAGCCAGAGGTAGGCCTCGCGGCCGCGGATCGCGAAGGCCTCGGGCGCGAGGTCCTTCGGGTCGAGGTCGGAGGCCTTGGATGCGTCGAGCTTGCCGTCGCCGAAGAGCACCAGGTAGCGCGAGGCGTTGCTGGCGACGTCCTTCAGCGGGTTGGCCTTCAGGATGTCGTTGAGCTCGTCCTGGGTGCGCAGGACGACCGGGACGTCCCAGCCGGCGATCGCCGCGATCGCCTTCTCGACCTTCGTCAGGCTCGCCTTGCGGCCGTTGAAGACGACGTTCCCGGAGTTCACGTAGGTCTTGATCTCCGTGAAGCCCAGCTCGGAGAAGGCCTCGCGCAGGTCGGCCATCGCGACCTTCGTCGTCGGCCCGACGTTGACCCCGCGCAGCAGCGCGACCTGGCGCGGCATGTCCTAGAACAACCCCAGCTGGTCGCCCTGGGGCTCGGGCTCGGGCTCTTCCCCGCCCGGTGGCGGCGACGCGGCGGGCGCGACGACCGCTTCCAGCTCCTCGGCGAGCGTCGGCGGGCCGGGCTCGCGCGGCTCGTCCACCGCGTCGGCCTCGACCACCTCGGCCTCCGCCACTTCCAGCGGCGCCTCCACCAGCGGCGGCGGCTGCTCCGGCGCGCCCAGCGCCAGCAGCCCCGGGATCTGCTGGAAGTCGCGCCGCAACACCTCGACGTTGGCGGGCGTGTACAACGCGGCGGCCGGGTGAAAGACCGGGAAGAGGCGCACGCGCCGCGGCCCGACCAGGCGCTCCTCGGCCCGTCCGTGGATCCGCATGATCCCCGTCGGGTCGCCGCGCAGCAGCTTGGTCGCGAAGTTCCCGAGCGTGCAGATGATCGTCGGCTGCACCTGCTCGATCGTCCCGAACAGCCACTCCTGGCAGTTCTCGATCTCGACCGGATGCGGGTCCCGGTTGCCCGGCGGCCGGCAGCGCAGCACGTTGGTGACGAAGACCTGGTTGCGCGTCAGCCCGATCTCGCCAAGCAGCTGGTCGAGCAGCTTCCCGGCCTGTCCGACGAACGGCAGACCGCGCTCGTCCTCGTTGCGCCCGGGCGCTTCGCCAACGAACATCAGGTCGGCGTTGGCGTTCCCGCCGCCGAACACGACGGTGTGGCGCGTCTGCGCCAGTTGCGGGCAGCGCGTGCAGTTGCGCGCCTCGTGGAAGAGGCCCTTCAGGGCCTCGCGTCGCTCGTCGGCCGACACCACGGCCTGGACACTAGACCGATGGCCGGACCACGGGGTGTTCCATCCCGCAATCTGCGTGGATACACTGCGCGCTGAACGCAAAGTTCGCGACCGGCATCCGGGCCGTCCGGAGCTGGACCGAAGACGCTTCGCTCATGACTCCTGTCCTTCCCGCCTGCGCGGTCGTTGGTCACGGCCGCCTCGGAACGGCGCTCGCCGATGCGCTGCGCGCTGCCGGCATGCCGGTCGACGGCCCGCTGGGTCGCGGCGCCTCCGCGGACGGCGCCGACCTCGTGATCCTCGCGGTCCCAGACGCCGAGATCGCCAACGCCGCCTCCTGTATCGCGGAGGGCGTCCTGGTCGGCCACTGCTCCGGCGCGACGACCCTCCAGCCGCTGCTCGCGTCCGGCCACACGCGCGCCTTCAGCCTGCACCCGCTGATGACGATCACCACGCGCGGCGCGGTGTTCCAGGGCGCTCACGCCGCGGTCGCCGGCAGCGACGACGCCGCACGCGCCACCGCTGAACAGCTCGCCCGCACGCTCGGCATGACGCCCTTCGAGGTCGCCGACGACGACCGCGCCGCCTACCACGCGGCCGCCTCGATCGCCTCGAACTTCCTGATCACGCTCGAGTGGACCGCCGAGCGCGTAGGCAACGTGGACCGGGCCGCGCTCGCGCCGCTGGTCCGGGCGACCGTCGAGAACTGGGCCGCCGAAGGCCCCCGCTCCGCGCTCACCGGCCCGATCGCCCGCGGCGATGAGGCGACAGTCGCCCGCCAGCGCGAAGCCGTCCTCGCTCGCAGCCCCGAATCGGTGGCGCTCTTCGACGCCCTCTCCGACTCCACCAGGGAGCTGGCGGCGTCATGAGGACCATCCGCACCGTCGCCGAGCTGCGCGCCACCCGCCGCCCCGGCGAGTCCGTCGCGCTCGTCCCGACGATGGGCTACCTCCACGACGGCCACCTCAGCCTCATCCGCGCCGCGCGCCACCAGGCCGACCAGGTCGTCGTCTCGCTGTTCGTCAACCCCGCGCAGTTCAACGACCCGTCCGACCTGGACAACTACCCCCGCGACGAGGCTCGCGACGCCGAGCTGGCCGCCGACGCCGGCGCCGACCTCCTCTTCGCCCCCACGCCGGACGAGGTCTACCCGCCCGGCTTCGCGACGCAGGTCCGCGTCGCCGGCCCGCTCACCGAGTCGCTCGAGGGCGCCCACCGCGGCGCCGAGCACTTCCACGGCGTGACGACCGTCGTAACCAAGCTGCTGAACATGGTCGGGCCGGACGTCGCGCTCTTCGGCCAAAAGGACGCCCAGCAGGCGCTTGTGATTCGCCGTCTGGTGACGGACCTCGACCTGCCGGTCCGCATCGAGATCGGCGCCACCGTGCGCGAGCCCGACGGCCTTGCGCTGTCCTCGCGCAACGTCCGTCTCGAGGCGGACGACCGACAGCGCGCGCTCGCGCTGTCCCGCGCGCTGCGCGCCGCTGAGGGCACCGTCGCCGCCGGAACGGCCGACGCCCGACAGATCCTGACCGCGGCCCGCGCCGCGATGACCCCCTTCGACGTCGAGCCCGAGTACCTCGCGCTCGTCGATCCCGAAGACCTGTCCCCCGTGTCCGCGGTCGACCAGGAGACGCTCCTGGCGGTCGCGGCGCACGTCGGACGGGTACGACTCATCGACAACACGATCCTCGCGCCGCCGTCATCGAACGGCGCTGCGAACGGGAGGCACTGAGCGCTCATGCAGCGCGTCATGCTCAAGTCAAAGATCCACCGAGCGACCGTCTCGGATTGCGATCTGCACTACGTCGGGTCGATCACGATCGATCCAGATCTGCTCGAAGCAGCCGACATCCTGGAGCACGAGCAGGTGCACGTGGTGGACGTCGACAACGGCGCCCGCTTCGAGACCTACACCATCGCGGGCGAGCGTGGCTCGGGCGCGATGAAGGTCAACGGCGCCGCGGCACGTCTCGTGCACCGCGGTGACACCATCATCGTCATCTCATATGGGCAGTACGACGAGGCCGACCTGGAGCGCTACGAGCCCAAGGTCGTCCACGTCGAGAAGGACACCAACACCATCATCGACGTGGATGCGGCGGTGGCGACCCTCCTCAGCTAGAGGGCGTCAACCGAGTCAGATCCACAGGAGGCAATGGAAAGCATGTCCACGATGCGCAGCATCACCGTCCCGGCCGACGCCTCGCGCCTGCCGGTGACGCTCCCGCGAATCGCCGAGAAGAAGCGCCTCGGCGAGCCGCTGGTCATGGTCACCGCCTACGACTACCCGTCGGCGCTGGCCGTCGACAAGGCCGGCGTCGACCTCGTCCTGGTCGGCGACTCCGGCGCGATGACCGTCCTCGGCTACCCGTCGACGGTCGCGGTGACCCTCGACGAGCTGATGGTCCTGGCCAAGGCGGTCCGCCGCGGCCTGACCACCCCGTTCATGGTCGCCGACCTGCCGTTCGGGTCCTACGAGGTCTCCGATGCCCAAGCGGTCGAGACCGCGTTCCGGTTCGTCAAGGAAGCCGGCGCGGACGCCGTCAAGCTCGAAGGCGGCGGCGAGGTGTCGGTCGCACGGGCCCGCGCGATCGTCCAGGCCGGGATCCCGGTCATGGGCCACGTCGGCCTGACGCCGCAGACCTCGACGGCGCTCGGCGGCTACCGCGCCCAGGGCCGGACGGCCGAGGCGGCGACCGAGGTCGCCCGTCAAGCGCTCGCGCTGCAGGAGGCGGGCTGTTTCAGCGTCGTCTTCGAGGCGATTCCGAGCGCCGTCGCCGAGACCGTCATGCCGAAGATGGACGCGCTGGTGATCGGCATCGGCGCGGGTCCGTCCACGGACGGGCAGGTGCTCGTGTTCCACGACCTGCTCGGTATCCGCGAGGGTCGCGGCGCCCGCTTCGTGCAGCGCTACGCCGACATCCTCGACGAGATGGTCTCCGGCGTCGCGGCTTACGCCGACGACGTGCGCACCAAGCGCTACCCCGGTCCCGACCACGGCTACTCGATCCCGGACGAGGAGCTGGCGGCCTTCAAGGCGTCGCTGTCCTCCTAGGCACTTCAAGCGGCCTCCGCCCTCCGGGGCGGGGGCCGCGTGCTTTCACATCGTGTTCACGCGCTACTCTGCCGCCCGTGGCCCGTCTGTCTCAGGTCTTTGCCCCGAAGGACCGCGAGTTCTTCGATCTCTTCGAGGAGGCCGGGCAGAACATCGCCCGCGCCGCCGACCTCTTGGATCAGATGCTGGCCGCCTGGCCGGATCGCAAGGGGCTGGCGCGCGACATCCTCGTGTGCGAGCAGGAGGGCGACCGGATCACGCACGACATCATCCACCGCCTCAACGCGACGTTCGTCACGCCGATCGACCGCGAGGACATCCTCGCGCTCGCCTCGGCCCTCGACGACATCATCGACTACACCGAGGAGGTCGCCGACTACATGGGCCTCTACCGGATCGAGGCGCCGATGGAGCAGGCCGTGCGGTTGTCGCACATCCTGGTCCAGGCGACGCGCCAGGTGTCGGAGGCGCTGCCGCGGATGCGCGGCTTCCAGGACCTCAGCCACTACACGGTCGAGATCAACCGCCTGGAGAACGACGGCGACCGCGTCTCGCGCGAGGCGATGGCGTCGCTCTTCGATCACGGGATCGACCCCATGGTCGTGATCCGCTGGAAGGACATCTACGAGCGCCTCGAGCAGGCGATCGACGCTTGCGAGCACGTTGCCAACGTGCTCGAGGGCATTGTCATCAAGAACTCGTAGTTGTAGTCCATGGACTCCGACATCGTCCTGTACATCGTGGTCGCCACGGCGCTGGCGTTCGACTTCACCAACGGCTTCCACGACACCGCCAACGCCATCGCCACGTCGATCTCGACGCGCGCGATGTCCCCGCGCGCCGCCGTGCTGATGAGCGCGGTCCTGAACTTCGCGGGCGCGTTCATCTCGCTTGAAGTCGCCGCGACGGTCGCCAAGGGCATCGTCGAAGCCGACGCGGTCACGCCGACGATCGTCTTCGGCGGCCTGATCGGCGCGATCGCCTGGAACCTCGCGACCTGGTGGTTCGGGCTGCCGTCGTCGTCCTCGCACGCGCTGATCGGCGGGATGATCGGCAGCGCGTTCGTCGCCAAGGGCGCCGACGTGATCGAGGGCGACGGCGTCGTCGAGAAGGTCATCCTGCCCGCGCTGATCGCGCCGACGCTGGCGTTCATCGTCGCCGGGATCTCGATCCTGGTGGCCTACCGCGTGGTGGGCCGGCAGCGACCAGGCGTCGTCAACCGCGGCTACCGGCTCGGGCAGATCATCACCGGCTCGCTGTTCTCGCTCGCGCACGGGACCAACGACGCGCAGAAGACGATGGGCATCATCACGCTCGCGCTGATCGCCCACGGCGACATCGCGGCCAACGACTTCCACGTGCCGACGTGGGTCGTGGTGTGCAGCGCCAGCGCGATCTCGCTCGGCACCTACTCCGGCGGTTGGCGGATCATCCGAACGATGGGCTCGCGGATCATCAAGATGGACCCGGCCCAGGGCTTCAGCGCGCAGGGCTCCGGCGCGGCGATCGTGCTGACCGCGTCGCATCTCGGCTTCCCGCTCTCCACGACGCACGTGATCAGCGGCGGCGTGATGGGCGCGGGCGCGGCGAAGCGCCTGAGCGCCGTCCGCTGGGGCGTCGCCGGGAACATCGCGCTGGCGTGGCTGCTGACGCTGCCGTGCTCTGCGGTGATCGGCGGCGTCGCCTACGGGCTGACGCAGATCTTTGGCAGTGACGCGGTCGGCGTCGTGCTCGTCGCGCTGCTGGTCATCGGCCTGATCGCGGCCGCGTTCGGGTCGCGCCTGCGCCGCGGCCCGGCGATCACCGCGCCCACGGCCACGGCGGAGGTGCCGTCGTCGTGATCGGCGCCACGATCGAGTGGGACAAGATCGGCGAGCTGCTGTACGTCGCGCCGCTGGCAGGGCTGGCGGTGTCGATCACCTACGCCTTGATGATCGTCGGCTGGGCGCGCGCGGGCGAGGCGCGCCAGAGCGGCGCCGGAGGGCGCGCGGTGGCCTACAGCGCGCTGGGCGTCGCGGCGACGATCGGCTTCGTCGGCGTCGTCGTCTTCGGCGTCACCGTGATCATCCACAAGTAGGTCTGGCCTACTTGTAGGTGATCGTCTTGAGCACGCGGGCGGGCGCGCCGGCGGCGATCGAGAAGGCGGGGATGTCGGTCGTGACGACCGAGTTGGCGCCGATCACGCAGCGCTCGCCGATGGTGACGCCGGAGGTGACGACGACGTTGGCGCCGCACCACACGTTGTCGCCGATCCGCGTCGGGCCCTTGGACGTGAAGCCCTGCCACGGCACGGGCGCCTCCGGGTCGTCGAAGCGGTGGTTGCCGTCGGTGACGAAGCAGCCGTTAGCGAACATGCAGTGGTTGCCGATCGTCACCTCGTGCGTCGCGGCGACCATCACCCCCATGTTGAGGAACGAGCCGCCGCCGATGCGGATGCGGGCGTCGCCGGGCGCCGTCAGCCAGACGTTGGGCTCGAACATCACGTTGGGGCCGAGGCTCAGGCGGTCCTGGAGCAGCATCTCGAGGACGTTGCCGTGGATCGGCCAGCGCGCGAACGACTCGCGCTTGGCCAGCTCGTAGTGGATCCGGGCGCGGTTCCAGGGGAAGTGGTTCTGCTCGTACCAGCGCCACTTCTGGGCCCAGAGCCGCGCCTGGGTGCGGTTGAGCAGGGGCTTACTGCTCCTCGGCGCTGCCCGCGCCGCGCAGGATCTTCGAGAGGTGCTCGGCGATCTCGACCGCGCTGCCCTCGTTGCCGCCGGCGCGGATCCGTGCTTGGACGGAGTGCAGCGACGTCCGGTCGTTGAGGTCCTTCTGGGCGGCCTGGAGCTGCGAGGTGATTTGGCTGCTCAGCTCGCGTAGGCGGTGCTGGGCGTCGCGGACCGCTTCGGACAGGGCCTTGGACTCGACGCCGGCCAGGTCGGCCTGGGCGCGGGCCTCACGCAGGAGCGCGTCGGCCTGCTCGCGGGCTTCGCGCGTGATGCCGCGGGCCTCGACGCGCGCCTCGGTGACGTCCTTCTCGGCCGTCTGCTTGATGCGGACGGCCTCCTCCTGAGCGGCCTGGATCACGCGGCGCGCCTCGTGCTCGGCGCCGACGCGACGGCCGTCGGACGCGTTGTCCAGGTCACGCACGCGGGCGGCGACCGCGGCCTGGACGCGCTGCTCCTCGCCGGCCTGGTGCTCGGCGAGCGCGCGCTGGTGCTCGGCGCGAGCGGCCTCCAACTCGGTTTCGACCTGGGCGCGGGCGGCGGCAACCGCGGCGGCCTGCTCCTCCGCGGCCAGGGCGGCGACGCGCGCGGCCTCGTTGCGGGCGTCGGCGCGGAGCTGCTCGGCGTCGGCGCGGCCCTGGTCCAGCGCCTGCTGCGCCTGCTCGCGTGCCTCGGCAAGCAGCGCCTCAGCCTGCTCGCGGGCCTCGGCAAGGGCGCGCTCGGCGGCGGCCGGATCCGGCGCGGGCGGCGCGGCGCCGGGCGTGGGCACGGCGGTGGGCGCAGGCGGCGCGAGGTCGGGCACGAGCGCGGGCGGCTCCGGCGGCGCGGCGACCGGCTCCGGCGCGACGTGCAGCTGCGTCGGCGGCTCGGGCGCGGCCTGAAGCGGCGCGGGCGGCGGAGGCGGTGGGACGACGCCGCCCAGCTCGGAGGTGAACGGCCGGTGGCGCACGGTCAGCTCGTGGCCGCGGCCGCCGCCGGGCAGGACGATCTCGCGCTCGCTGACCAGCTCGATGTGGCCGAAGCGCAGCGTCAGGTCCGTCAGCAGAGCGGAACGATCGGGGCCGGTAACGGTGACGACGGACGGTTCACTTGCCATACACGCCCAACGCTACCGGTCGCTCAGGCGGTCAGCGGGGTGCCTGGCCGGATTTCGTGATCTTTCCTCGCGGGGTGTGTCAGCACGGTGAACCGCACACGAGACAGGAGGGGACGCACATGCTCCGCACCCGCATCGTCGGCGCCGTTGGCGCACTGGCCCTGCTCGCCGCTCCGGCGGTGGCCGTCGCTCATGGCGACGGGCATCACGGTGGCAAGCACGGCAAGAAGCACCACCACAAGAAGAAGCACCCGCGTGACGTGACCGGCACGGCGGTCGCGACGATTCAGTCGTTCGCCAACGGCGAGCTGACGCTCTCGCTGCCCAGCGGCCGGACGTTCACGGCCGACGTCACCGACCGGAGCGTGATCATCTGCCGCACCGCAGCGGCACCGGTGACGCCCGCCGCCAAGGCCTCGCACGATGGCCCGGGCAAGGGCAAGCACGGCGATGACGACGCGACCACCACCGCGCCGCCGTCCACGACCACGCCGCCGGCGACCGTCCCGGATAACAGCCAGGGCCGTTGCGGCACCGACAAGCTCATCGCCGGAGCCAAGGTCTCCGACGCTCGCCTGTCGCTGAAGGGCGACACGGTGATCTGGAAGAAGGTCATCGTCGTCTCCTAGCGACCGACATCCTGCTCCGCCGCGGCCCGAATGGCCCCCGGGCCGTGGGCGGGGTGGGGTTTGAGGGAAGTACGATCGGGTGATCGCCGTCGGAGGAACTGGGTCAGGACATCGATGAAGTCGTCTGCCTTGCGCCACCCCGCCCGTCTGGCGGGAGCGTCGCTGCTGCGCCTGCAGAGCGACGAGCGGCTGGCGGAGCTCGCGGGCTCCGGTCACGAATCCGCCTTCGACGCGATCGTCGATCGCTACCGGACGCCCTTGCTGCGCTACTGCACCGGGATCGTCGGCCCATCGCGGGCCGAAGACGCGGTGCAGCAGGCGCTCATCAACGCCCACGACGCCCTGCAACGGATCGACGACGTGCGCAACCTTCGCTCTTGGCTGTACCGGATCGCCCACAACGCATCGCTGAACGTGCTGCGTGCGGTGAGAGACGACGTGCCCTTGGATGAGTACGAGTTGGCAGCTTCACGCGGCGGTGGCGCGAGTGCCGCCGCGGCCGGGCCGGCCGAGTCTTTTGAGCGGTCCGAGCGGTTCCGCTCCACCTTGGCCGCGCTCCAGGCGCTGCCCGAGCGCCAGCGCGCGGCGCTGGTCCTGCGGGAGCTCGAAGGCCGCTCGCACGAGGAGATCGCCGCCGCGCTCGGCGTGACCAAGGGCAGCGCGCGCCAGCACCTGATGCGAGCGCGCGTCGCCGTGCGCACAGCGGTGACGGCCGTGACGCCGTACCCGCTCGTGGTTCGGCTGGCGGAGTGGGCGTCGGCGAGCGCGGCGGGCGGATCCGGCTGGGTCGACGCCGCCGCCACCGCCGGCGCTGGGGCGTCTTTGGCCAAGCTGACCGCCGGCCTCGCCGCTACGGGCGCGCTAGTGGGCGGCGCCGCGGTCGGGACGGAGCACGTCGTGCACCGAGGGTCGGGCGCAAGCGTGAGCGCCGGCGCGGCGGAGCTCCCTCGGGCCGCGGAGCGCTCTGCTGAGCGGGTGGTCAAGCGGGCGAGTGAGGTTGTCGTGGCGGTGCCGGCGGAGGCGACGCCTGCCGCGGCGACCGCGGCGCCAGCGCCGGTGAAGAAGAAGGCGTCCTCGCCGGCTCCGCGGCGCGAGCGCCGCTCGGCGCCGCGGGACGGCGGCGGCCCGAAGGCCAAGGCGCCCGTTTCGTCGCCTGCGGCGCCCGTCGCACCGGTGACGACTTCTCATCGCGGCCGTGGTGGCTCGGACTCCCACGACGATGATCGGTCCGAGCGGGACTCGCACCGCGGCCGCGACGCTGATCGTGGCGCCACGCCGCCACGCCGTGGCCGGCAGGAGAAGGGCGACAAGCGCGGGTCGTCGGAGCGTGGGAAGAAGGGCGACCGCTCACCGTCGTCTGAGCCTCCGACGTCCCACCGCGGGGGTAAGGGCGAGGACGCGAGCAAGGGCGGTGGCGAGTCGAGCGGCTCCGGCTCCGGCTCGGGATCGGGGTCGAGTAAGTCTTCCGGCCGCGGCTCGGGCTCGGGTTCTGGCTCGACCACCACGACCACGACCGACTCCGGGTCGAGCTCCGGCTCTGACTCCGGCGGCGAGACCCCTTCGGCGACGACCACTACCACCGAGCCGCCGCCGTCGACGACCACCACGTCGCCGGTGGACTCCGACGACGAAGGCTGAGCGAGCCGCCGAGCGTTTCACCTCAGGCGGTGTCGGGCGGCGCGAGGCGTTGGGGGTTTGGCATCAAGGGCGTGAGGCCGTCGAGGCAGGGCCGGCGCTGGGGGTGTGGTTCGTCGCTGGGGTGATGCCGGCGCTGGCGGGCACCGCGCATCCAGTCGATTGCTCGGCCACGGCAGTGACCTCCGGGGCAATTCGGGCCCGAAGCTTCGGGTTTCGGGGATCCGGGTCGCTAGGAGCTGCATATACGACGCTTCAGCGACCCGGACCTCGAAATGGAGGTCCGGGTCGAGTTAGCCCCGATATACGACGCTAATTCGACCCGGATCTCCAGTTCGGCCCCGAACCCTTCTCCCGAGGGCCGACGGACGACCGCCCTGGCCCCCAGCGACGAGCCACACCGGCCAGCGCCCGCCCTGCCACACCGCTCTCACGCCCTTGATGCCAGACCCCCAACGCCCGCGCCACCCGCCGCCATCGAGATCCTCGACGGCGCGCGCGTTGTCCGCCCCCTGACCGCCTGCACCCGGCGTTGCGAGGGGACGTAATCCCGCGCGTGCTGTTCGGTAGGCGCACGACCGAGGCAAGGTGGTTGACATGCTCTCGCGTCTCGCGGTTCCCGTTGTTCTGCTCTCAACATTGATCACCCCCGCTGCCGCATCAGCGGCGTCGCATCTGGTGGTGGCCGGCGAGACGCTGTCGGGGATTGCGGCGAGCAATGGGCTGTCGACGTCGCAGTTGGCGGTCGCGAACGGGATGGCGCCGGATGCGTTTGTGATCCAAGGCACGTCGATCACCGTCCCGGCGCCGGGGACGGCGGCTTCCGCTTCCGGGAGTGGCGCGGGCGTCGCGACGCCGGCCCCGCTCGGCGGGTATCGCGTGCGGCTCGGGGACTCGCTGAGCGCGATCGCCGCCGAGCACGGTGTCAGCGTCGGGCAGCTCGCGGCGCTGAACGGGTTGAGCTCTGAAGGCACTTTGATCGCGGGCGCGTCGCTCAAGCTGCCGAGCGGCGGCAGCAGCGGGAGCGCCACCGCGTCGACGTCGTCAAGCTCGACCGCCTCCGGCGGTGGCCATCACGTCGTTCCGGGCGACACGCTCACCGGCATCGCGGCCGCGAACGGGATCACGCCGGCCGCGCTGGCCGCCGCCAACGGCCTCTCGCCGAACGCGTTCGTCATCGCGGGCACCAAGCTGACGATCCCGTCGGGCGCACCGGCGTCGAGCGTCCCGGCGGCGGCGGCCGCCAACGTCCCGTCCTCCGGCGCGGCAGCTGGCTCGCCCGGGCGGCTGACCGCCTCGCAGATCGGCTCGATCGCCGCCGCCAACGGCGCGCCCGCGTCGCTCGCCTCGGCGATCGCGTGGCAGGAGAGCGGGTTCAACAACGCGATGGTGAGCGTCGCCAACGCGCGCGGGATCATGCAGGTCATGCCGAGCACCTGGCAGTACGTGCAGAACGAGCTCGGCGCCGGCCGCCTGGATCCGTCGTCGCCGTCCGACAACGTCCGCGCCGGCTCCGTCCTGCTCTCGCGCCTGCTGCGCGACACCGGCGGCGACACCGCGACCGCCGTCGCCGCCTACTACCAGGGCCTCGGCTCGGTGCGGAAGATCGGCATGCTGCCCGAGACCCGGCAGTACGTCGCCAACGTGCTCGCGCTGCGCTCCCGCTTCGGCGGCTGAGCGCAGGCGCGCTGCTCGGACAGCGCGCATCGGGCCGCCTTCGTGCCGTAGGCGGAGGAACCGCACCCGTTGGCTCAGGGCGTCCAGCAAGCTGCCAACACGCTGCAACCACACGCCCACATAGTCTCTACCAAAGCGGAAGCGAACTTCCGGAACTTCGACTTCAAGACCTGCTGGCACTGCTGCTTGTTGTTGTTCTTGCTGGTCGTGGCCAACCTCCTCTTCTTGCCGTCACGCTTGTCCGTCTCGGCGGTTTCGGAGAACCGCAAATTCAGAGCGCGCAAGGCTGTCAGCGAAAGCAACCCAAGGACGCACCGCAACTGAGCGGAGCCGAAGCTCAGCTCACTGAACGCCCTCAACCAACGGGTACAGGCATTCTACCCCGGCTCTGACGACCTCGCACGAAGTTTCGCGAAAGGCTGTAACCGGTTCAGGCAACGGCGGCCGGCAGCAGGGGCGCCGTATGGTGCGCGCAGCCTAGGCCGCCGCGGCGACCTTCTTGCGCGGTGCCCGCGGCTTCTTGGCCGCGGCCTTCGGGGCCGTGGCGGTGACGAGCTCGCGCAGGAACTCGCCCGTGTGGGAGCCCGGCGTTGCGGCGACTTCCTCGGGCGTGCCGGTGGCGACGAGCACGCCGCCCTCCTCCCCGCCCTCGGGACCCATGTCGATCAGGCGGTCGGCGGTCTTGATGACGTCGAGGTTGTGCTCGATCACCACGATCGAGTTGCCCGCGTCGACCAGCCGCTGCAAGACCTCCAACAAGCGCTGGACGTCGGCGAAGTGCAGGCCCGTCGTCGGCTCGTCCAAGATGTACAACGTGCGGCCGGTCGCGATCTTCGAGAGCTCCGTCGCGAGCTTGACGCGCTGCGCCTCGCCGCCCGACAGCGTCGTCGCGGGCTGGCCCAACCGGATGTAGCCCAGCCCCACGTCGCGCAGCGTCTCCAGCCGGCGGTGGATCTTCGGGATGTTCTGGAAGAACTCGACGGCCTCCTCGACGGGCATGTCGAGCACGTCGGCGATCGTCTTGCCCTTGAAGCGCACCTCGAGCGTCTCGCGGTTGTAGCGCTTGCCGTGGCACTGCTCGCACGGGACGTAGACGTCCGGCAGGAAGTGCATCTCGATCTTGATCTGCCCGTCGCCGCGGCAGACCTCGCAGCGCCCGCCCTTGACGTTGAACGAGAACCGGCCCGGCTTGTAGCCGCGGACCTTCGCCTCGGGCGTCTTGGAGAACAGGTCGCGGATGACGTCGAACAGGCCCGTGTACGTCGCCGGGTTGGACCGCGGCGTGCGGCCGATCGGCGACTGGTCGATCTGGATGATCTTGTCGACCTGGTCCAGCCCCAGGACGGCGGTGTGCGCGCCCGGCCGCTGCCGCGCGCGGTGCAGCTTGTTGGCCACCGCCTTGAACAGGACCTCGTTGACGAGCGTCGACTTGCCCGAGCCCGACACGCCCGTCACGCACGTCATGACGCCGAGCGGCACCTTGACGTCGACCTTCTTGAGGTTGTGCTGCTTGGCCCCGCGGATCTCGATGTAGCCCGACGGCGTGCGCCGCTTCGTCGGCACCTCGATCCGGCGCGTCCCCGCCAGGAACTGCCCGGTCAGCGACGACTTGACCTTCATCACCTGCTTGGCCGTGCCCTGGGCGATGACCCGCCCGCCGTGCTCGCCCGCGCCCGGCCCGATGTCCACGACGTGGTCGGCCGCGTGCATGGTCTGCTCGTCGTGCTCGACGACCAGCACCGTGTTGCCGAGGTCGCGCAGGCGCTCCAGCGTCCCGATCAACTTGGTGTTGTCGCGCTGGTGCAGCCCGATCGACGGCTCGTCCAAGACGTACAACACGCCGACCAGCGCGGAGCCGATCTGCGTCGCCAGCCGGATTCGCTGCGCCTCGCCACCGCTCAGTGTCGCCGCCGCGCGCTCCATCGACAGGTAGCCGATCCCGACGTTCTCCAGGAACATCAGCCGCTCCTGGATCTCGCGGAAGATCAGCCTCGCGATGTGCTGCTCGGTCTCGGTCAGCTCGACCTCGTCCAGCCACGCCAGCGCCCGACGGACCGAGAAGCGACAGAACTCGTGGATCGGCAGGCCGCCGACGAGCACCGCCCGCGACTCCGGCCGCAGGCGCGCGCCCTTGCACACCGGGCACGGCACGAGCGACATGTACTCCTCGATCTTCTCGCGGACGGACTCGGAGTCCGTCTCGCGGTACCGCCGCTCGAGGTTGGCGACGATCCCTTCAAAGCGCGTCGAGTACGACCGCCGACGGCCGTACCGGTTGCGGTACGAGACCTCGACGCGGTCGCCGTTGGTCCCCTGAAGGAACAGGTCCTGGTGCTCGGTGGGCAGGTCGCCCCACGGCGTCTCCATGTCGACGCCGTACTTCTCGGCGATCGCCTCGGTGATCTGCTCGTAGTAGTTGGAGGCGCTGTTGGCCCACGGCGCGATCGCGCCCTCCCCCAGCGACAGCGACGGATCCGGCACGACCATCATCGGGTCGATCTCCATCTGCGACCCGAGCCCCGTGCAGCGTTCGCACGCGCCGTGCGGCGCGTTGAACGAGAAGATCCGTGGCTCCAGCTCCGGGATGACCGGGCCGTGGTCGATGCACGCGAACTTCTCGGAGTACAAGGTCAGCGTGCCGGTGCCGTCCTTGGGCGCCGTCTCGATCTCGACCATGCCGTCGGCCAACGCCACCGCGGTCTCGATCGAGTCCGCCAGCCGCTTGCGCACGCCATCGCGCATCACGAGCCGGTCGACCACGACCGAGATGTCGTGCTTGAACTTCTTGTCAAGGACGATGTCCTCGTCCAACGACCGCAGCTCGCCGTCGACCTTCGCCCGCTGGAAGCCCTCGGACTGGAGGTTCTTCAGCGCCTTGCCGTACTCGCCCTTGCGGCCGCGCACGACCGGCGCGAGCACCATGAAGCGCTCGCCCTCCGGCAGCTTCAGCACCTGGTCGATGATCTGCTCGGCCGACTGCCCCTGCACCGGCTTGCCGCAGATGTGGCAGTGCGGGTGCCCGATGCGCGCCCACAGCAGGCGCAGGTAGTCGTAGATCTCGGTGACCGTGCCGACGGTCGAGCGAGGGTTGCGCGACGTCGTCTTCTGGTCGATCGAGATCGCCGGCGACAGACCCTCGATCGAGTCGACGTCAGGCTTGTCCATCTGCCCGAGGAACTGCCGCGCGTAGGCCGACAGCGACTCGACGTAGCGGCGCTGGCCCTCGGCGTAGATGGTGTCGAAGGCAAGCGAGGACTTGCCCGAACCGGACAGACCGGTGATGACCGTCAGCGCATCCCGCGGGATCGTGAGGTCGACGCCCTTGAGGTTGTGCTCACGGGCTCCTGAGACGACGATGGCGTTCTTCGGCGGCACTGTCGATCGAGTGTAGCCAGGGGAACAGACGTTCGTTCCCGGACACGTCATGCGCGGACGAAGGCACCCGCAAAATGCGGGTTTCGGGGCGCTACTTGGCGCTCTTGACCACGCTCTTGAACGCCGCCAGCGCGGGCTTCGCGCGGAACGTCCCGTCCGGCCGCCATTGCAGCAGGCCCGAGTAGTCGAACGAGTTCGGCGAGCCGTTGTCGACCGTCGCCCACGTGTACCAGTAGACCCGCGCGAGCCGCAGCGACTTGCGCTGGGCCAGCAGCAGCTTGTAGACCGAGCGCAGGCGATCGGCCTGCCCCGCCTCGGTCGTCTCCCAGTTCTGCGTGAGCGGCGTCTTCTTGCCCTTCGCCGAGGACCACGTCAGCTCGGTGAGCCACAGCGGGACCTTCGAGTAGCCCCGCTTGTTCAGCACGTCGCGGTTGAGCCGCACGATCTTCAGCGCGTTCGACGGACGCCCGCTGAACGGGTGCGCGCCTGCGGCGTCGAAGCGCAACCGCGCACCGCCGGAGTCCAGCAGCTTCGCCAGGTCCCGCCAGGAGTAGTTGGCCATCGAGGCCATCAACACGGTCGCGCCCTTGTCGGCCTTCTTGACCGCCGGGTAGGCCGCGCGCAGCAGCGCCGCGTACGGCTTGGCGAACGGCTGCTTGCGGAAGTAGTCCTTCAGGTTGGGCTCGTTCCAGATCTCCCACGCCCGGACCGGCCGCTTGGCGACCTCCGGATGCTCGACCCAGAGTGACCCGTTGGGCCCGTAGCGCGTGATCAGCGCGGTCGCGTACGCCGCGTAGTCGGCCACCTTGGCCGGCGGCACGAACGGATCCGCGTCACCGCCGTTGGCCCACGCCGGCGCGCGCAGCACCAACCCCAACACGTCGATCCCCTGCCGCGCCGCGGCCAGGACCTTGCGGTCGGTGTTCGCCCAGGCGAACTGCCCCGGCGACGGCTCGACCTGGTCCCATGCCATCTCGACGCGCCAGGTCTCCACGCCCGCGGCCTTCATGTCGGCGGCCTGCTGATCGAGGTTGACGGCGGGCGAGTCCAGCGGCCCGTTGACCATCACCCCGAAGAAGTCCTTTGGGACGGCCGCGTCCGCGGACGGCGCGGCGGCGGGGACGAGCAGGAGCGCGCCCGCGGCGAGCAGGGCGAGAACGAGACGGAGCATCAAAGCTCCGAACGCGGGTGAGCGCTGCGAGTTGCGGACCGCGATCAGGACTCGACGGTCGCGTAGACCTCGTCCAGCAGCGCGGCGCGGTCGGCGAGGTCGAAGTTCTCGGCGAGATAGCGGTCGGTCTCGTCGCGCGAGGTCCCGTTCAAGGCCATGTTGAGCGCGACCAGGCGCGCGCCCTCAGCGTCGTCGTCGCCACCGGACGCGGCCGGCGCGGCAGCGGCCGGCGTCGGCGTCGGCGCGGCGTTCGTGGGCTCGTCGATCGGCAGCTGCTCGACCACGTCGTCGTCCTCGAGCTCGTCGTCGGCCTCCGCGACCGGCGGTGCCGGCTCGGGCTCGGCCACGACGGCCGGGACCGACTCGACGACCCGTCGCGGGGCCGGCGCGTCCTCCGTGCGGCCCGACGCCTCGTACAGGTCGCCCATGCCGCCCTCGAGCAGCGACAGGTCCGCGGTCAGGCGGTTGGCGCCGGTGCGCAGCGACTCGACCAGCCCCGACAGCTCGGACTCCATCGCGTCGACGCGCTGCAGCATCTGTGTGGTCGCGGCGGACACCTTGCCGACGTGATCCTGGGACTTGGCGACCGCGTCGTCGCGCGTGTCGCGCGCAGCAGCCTCGGCCTCGTCCTTGATCCGCGCCGCCTCGTCCTGCGCGGAGCGCTCGATCGCGGCCGCGGACGACTCCGCCGCCTCGACGATCGCGCGCACCTGCTCGGACGCGGCTTGCGCGATCGAGGCGGGGCTCGACTTCGCGGCAGCGACCGCGCCACCACCGGCGCCGGCACGGCGCCGCAGCTCCTCGACCTCCTCGGCGATGCGCGCCAGGTGCGCGTCGACCGCCTCGGGCTCGTAGCCGCGGCGGCCAATGGGGAAGTCGCGCTTCTCGATGCTCTGACGGTCCAGGGCCATGGCGCGAACAGTAACGATCAGACCGGAAGACTGAGGCCGTCCGCGCCACGACGCACCAGCCCGTCGCGCACGAGCGACTCGATCGCCCGCTCCAGCCGCTCCAGCTCAATGCCCTCGGGAAGCGGTGCGCCGGTCGCCAGCGCCTCGACGATCCGGCCGCGAACCCAGCGGTTGGAGTCCTCGAAGCGCTCGCGCTTGCCGGCGCCTGCACCTCGCCGCGGCGCGATCTCCACGCGGCCCGCCGACGCGCACGTCGCCGCCACCGGACAGGTCGCGCACGCCGCGTCCCGCGCCCGGCAGACCATCGCGCCGAGCTCCATCAGCGCCTGGCCGAGGTCGGGCGAGGGCGCATCGCCGGGATCGAACCCCGTTCGCTCGATCACCCGGCGCACGTTGGTGTCCACCGGCAGCTCGTGGCGCCCGAACGCGAACGCCCCCACCGCCGCGGCCGTGTACGGCCCGATCCCGGGCAGCGTGCGGAGGTCGTCCGGCCAGCCGTCCCGCGCGACCACCGCGCACGCCTCGCGCAACCGCAGCGCGCGCGAGTTGTAGCCCAACCCGACCCACGCGGCGAGGACGTCCGGGATCGGCGCCTGCGCCAGCGCCGCCGCGGTCGGCCACCGCTCCAGCCACTCCAAGTACCGCGGTTCGACCCGCGCCACCTGCGTCTGCTGGAGCATCACCTCCGAGACGAGGATCGCGTACGGGTCGCGCGTCCGCCGCCACGGCAGGTCCCGCGCCTCGCGGCCGTACCACTCCAACAACGCGTCGGCGAGCGACATCGACCGCGGACGCTACCTAGGCCGGCGCCTCCATATCCGTGATCTGCCGCAAATCCCGCCGCAGCTCGCGGATCTCGTCCCTCAGCCGCGCCGCGTACTCGAAGCGCAGGTCCTCGGCGGCCTCGAGCATCTCCTTCTCCAGCTCGATGATCGTCTTCTCGAGCTCGCTCGACGTCATCGCGTCGGTCTTGACCTTCTTGCGGTCGGTCCGGCGGCCCTTCTTGGGGGTCTTGGAGTCGCCCTGCAAGAACTCGGCGATGTCGGAGATGCCCTTGACGATCGAGGCGGCGGTGATGCCGTGGTCCTCGTTGTACTTCAACTGGATCGCGCGGCGGCGGTCGGTCTCGCCCAAGGCCGCCTTCATCGCCGCCGTCTCCTTGTCGGCGTACATGATCACGCGGCCGTCGACGTTTCGGGCGGCGCGGCCGATCGTCTGGATCAGCGACGTCTCGCCGCGCAGGAAGCCTTCCTTGTCGGCGTCGAGGATCGCGACCAGGGACACCTCCGGGAGGTCCAAGCCCTCGCGCAGCAGGTTCACGCCGACCAGGACGTCGTACTCGCCCAGCCGCAGGTCGCGGATGATCTGGATGCGCTCCAGCGTGTCGACCTCGGAGTGCAGGTAGCGGACCTTGAACCCCATCTCCAGCAGGTAGTCCGTCAGGTCCTCCGACATCTTCTTGGTCAGCGTCGTCACGAGCACGCGCTCGTTGCGGTCGACGACCTCGCGGACCTCGTTCATGAGGTCGTCGATCTGGTTGCGCGTCGGGCGGACGTCGACCTGCGGATCCACGATGCCCGTCGGCCGCACGATCTGCTCGACCACCGTGCCGCTGTGCGCGCGCTCGTACTGGCCCGGCGTCGCGCTCACGAACACCATCTGCGGGGCGATCGTCAGGAACTCCTCGAACGTCTGCGGCCGGTTGTCCAGCGCGCTCGGCAGCCGGAAGCCGTAGTCGACCAGCGTCTGCTTGCGCGACCGGTCCCCCTCATGCATGCCGCCGATCTGCGGCACGGTCTGGTGGGACTCGTCGATCATCAGGACGTAGTCGTCGGGGTAGTAGTCCAGCAGGCAGTAGGGCCGCTCGCCGGGCATGCGGCCGTCGAGGATCCGCGAGTAGTTCTCGATGCCGTTGCAGAAGCCCATCTCCCGCAGCATCTCCATGTCGTACTGCGTGCGCTGGCGCAGGCGGTGGGACTCCAGCAGCTTGCCCTCGGCCTCCAGCTCGGCGCAGCGGTGGTTGAGCTCGCGCGCGATCTCCTCGACCGTCCGCTCCATCGTGCCCTCGCGCACGTTGTAGTGCGATGCCGGCCAGATGCCGATGTGCTCGAGATCCGCGTTGACGAGCTCGCCCGTCAGCGGGTCGAACTCCTGCAGCGCCTCGACCTCGTCGCCGAAGAACGTCGCCCGGTAGGCGGTCGACTCGTGGTAGGCGGGGAAGATTTCCAGCGCCTCGCCGCGGACCCGGAACGTGCCGCGCGCGAGGGCGGCGTCGTTGCGGTTGTACTGGATCGTGACCAGCTTGCGCAACAACAGGTCGCGGTCGATCTCCTCGCCCTTCTTGAGGATCACCAGGTTGTCGTTGTACGTGTCCGGCGAGCCGAGGCCGAAGATCGCGGAGACCGAGGCGACGATGATCACGTCGCGGCGCCCGAAGAGCGCGGCCGTCGCCGCGTGGCGCAGCCGGTCGATCTCCTCGTTGATCGCCGAGTCCTTCTCGATGTACAAGTCCTTGGACGGGACGTACGCCTCAGGCTGGTAGTAGTCGTAGTAGGACACGAAGTACTCGACCGCGTTGTCCGGGAAGTACGAGCGGAACTCGTTGCACAGCTGAGCGGCGAGCGTCTTGTTGTGGGCCATGACCAGCGTCGGGCGCTGGGTGCGCTCGATCACCGAGGCCATCGTCATCGTCTTGCCCGTGCCGGTCGCGCCGAGCAGCGTGGTCATCGGCACGCCGTTGCCCAGCGCCTCGACGATCCCGTCGATCGCCTTGGGCTGATCGGCCATCGGGCTGTATGCGGCATCGAGGCGAAATGGCGGCATAAGGAACCAGGATAGGGCGGCATGCGGTCTGGTTTGGCCCGCATGGACCATGGAAACACCTGCGCGCATGGCGACAGTGGCGGGGCGCAGCGGCATCTTCGCGCGCAAGCGCGGCAAGCACTTGCAGGGCAATCAGGACGGCGCGGGCGGCGGGCTCAAGCGCGCAGTTGGCGCGCTCGACCTGATGGCGCTCGGCATCGGCGGCACGATCGGCACCGGCATCTTCGTGATCATCGGCGAGGCGATCGACCTCTCCGGGCCGGCGATCATCCTCAGCTTCGCGCTCGCCGGGATCACCTGCGTCTTCAGCGCGCTCTCCTACTCCGAGCTGGCGGCGGCGATCCCGGTCTCCGGCTCGGCTTACACCTACTCCTACGCGACGCTCGGCGAACTGGTCGCGTGGATCATCGGCTGGGACCTGATCATCGAGTACGGGTTCTCGGTCTCGACGATCGCGGTCGGCTGGGGCGGCTACCTGAAAGACCTGCTCGACAGCGTCTTCAGCATCTCGCTGCCGACGGCGATCACCTCGCCACCGGGCGAGGGCGGGACCGTGAACCTCTTCGCCGCCGGCCTCGTGATCGCCGCGATGTTCCTGCTGCTGGCGGGCGTGCGCGAGAGCGCGCGCGCCAACACGGTCCTCGTCCTGACCAAGCTGACGATCCTGCTGTTCTTCATCGTCGTCGGGATCACGCACTTCACCGGCGGCCACTTCACGCCGTTCACCCCGCACGGCACCGGCGGAACCGTCGACGCCGCCGCGCTGATCTTCTTCGCCTACATCGGCTTCGACGCGGTCTCGACGACCGGCGAAGAGGCCGAGAACCCGCAGCGCGACCTGCCGATCGGGATCATCGGCTCGCTGGTGCTGGTGACCATCGTCTACATCCTGGTCGCCGTCGCGGCGATCGGGCTGGTGCCGGCCGACACGCTGGCGGGCGCCGACGCGCCGCTGACCGAAGCGATCCGCAGCGGCGCGGGCCTGGGCCCATGGGCCGGGGACATCATGTCGATCGGCGCGCTGGTGGCGATCACGAGCGTCGTGCTGACGATCTTCTACGGCCAGACGCGGATCTTCTTCTCGATGTGCCGCGACGGGCTGATGCCCGGCGGCGGCTGGCTGTCGAAGCTCTCGCCGCGCAAGGTGCCGAGCCGGATCGTCGTCGTGTTCGGCGTCCTGATCGCGGTGATGGCGGCGCTGATCCCGCTCAGCGAGCTGGCTGAGCTGGTCAACATCGGCACGCTGTTCGCGTTCCTGCTGGTCAACATCGGCGTGATCGTGCTGCGCCGCACCGAGCCGGACATGGACCGCCCGTTCCGCGTGCCGTTCGTGCCGGTCTTCCCGCTGATCGGCGCGGGGCTGTGCATCTACCTGATGACCAAGCTCCAGGGCGAGACCTGGTGGCGCTTCGGGATCTGGCTGGCGATCGGGCTGCTGATCTACTTCTTCTACGGGCGCAACCACTCCCGGGTGCAGGAGGACGCACCGCAGTAAGGTTCGACGCGCGTCGAACCAGGCGCTATCCTTTCCTGCGTGGAACTGCACCAGCCCGCGGTCGAGGAGCTCGACCTCACCACCATCCTCCAGGCGCTCGGCGATCCCGTGCGGCTCTCGATCGTGCGCGAGCTGGCCGTCACCGGCGAGCAGGTCTGCGGCTCGATGGCGCTGAGCGTGTCGAAGTCGACGCGCTCCCACCACTTCAAGACCCTCCGCGAGGCCGGCCTCACCGAGACCCGCATCGAGGGCACGCACCGGCACATCTCGCTGCGCCGCGACGACGTCGAGTCCCGCTTCCCGGGCCTCCTCGACGCCGTCCTACAGCCGCAGCCCGCGGCGCTCTAGGCGCCGCGCGGCCGCGACCCGCGCCCGCTACGTGCCGACCGGCGTCTGCTCGGTCACGCGCAGCAGGTTCCAGTTGACCGTGACCGGGTCCAGGAAGTTCGGCGGCTCGCGGTAGCGCAACCGGTCGTCGTAGTTGTAGTCCTTGACGTAACCGGTCGACGCGCTGCCGCCGGAGCCCGTGCCGACCGCACCACGCCACTTCTGGGCGATGGCCCCGCGGACGGTGATGTTGCCCAGCGCCGAGCCGCAGCCCCAGTTGTCGTTGATCCAGGCGCCCGTGGTCGCGAGGATCGCGGCCTCGACCGTCGAGACCGGCGTGCTGAGGACGTTGTTGCCGCAGTCGTTGCCGTTCCACGTGACCGGGTGGTAGATCCGCACGAACTGGTTGGCCACCAGGCCCATGAGGCCGTCGCCGGAGTGCGTGAGGTTGCCGACCACGACGATGTCGTTGGCGGCGCCGATCGTGACGTTCTTGCCGTAGGTGCCCTTGACGCCGACGTCGCCGCAGGTCGAGGGGTTGTTGTACTTCTGGTAGTAGCTGTAGCCCACCGAGCAGCTGCCGCTGTTGGCCACCCAGATCGTGGTGTCCGTGGCGAGCGTGACCGTCGACGTCGCCGTGCCGGTGCACGTCAGGTTGCTGAACACGCTCATCGTGTCGTTGGCGTTGAACTGCAGGCAGGTCGTGCCGGAGTAGGTCCGGTCGGCCACCGACGACAGCGCGGTGTTGCTGTCCGGCAGGTCCACGGACTTCGGCGGGTACTGCAGCGCGCCGGCCCAGTTCGGGCTGCCGGAGCAGCCGGAGTTCTGGACGTAGGCGTTGCTCGAGCTGGTCGAGCCGAGGACCTCGATCTTGTCGGCCGCGGTGCGGCCGAACGTCGGCGCGCCGCAGACCAGCAGGCTGTCGTCCTCGGTGTGCAGCGGGCCCTTGATCGCGTCGGTGCCGATGAACTGGATCGCCGTGCAGCCGCTCGGGCGCAGGCCGCGGCGCTGGTCGCAGTTGGCCGCCGCCCACGACACGCTCTGGCCCTGTGCGGTGTAGGCCGCCGGCGGCGAGGTCTCGCGCTTGGTGTAGTAGATGTAGTCCAGGAAGCCGGAGCGCCGGAACGTCGCGACGACCTGGCGCTGCCGGCCGGCGTAGCGGCCGGTGGAGCGGATCGTCAGGACGCCGTCGTCGAGCAGGCGGCTGCCGGCCGCGGCGACCGTGCACGGCTTGGTGGTGTCGATCGGCATCAGCTCGATCGCGAACTTCTCCTGCTGGGTGGTGTCCGTCGCGGTGAAGTCGGTGTCGGAGCCGCCGACCAGGCGCCACGCGTTGCGCGTGCCCTTGTTCTGGACGAAGTCCGGGACCTCGCTGGACTGCGCGTGCCCGCACTTGGCCCAGTAGTTGGTGTCGGTCGCGAGCTGGTAGGCGTACCACTGCACGCCGGCCTCGGCGGCCTCGTAGGCGCGCTTGCGCTCCAGGTCCTGCCGGCCGTAGGGCAGGTCCTGGTTCGCGGCGGCCCAGGCGCCGACGGCGAACAGCCCGAGGATCATCATCGAGACGGTGACCGCGACCAGCGTGAAGCCGCTGTCGTCGGCGAAGGAGCGGCGGAGGCGACTGATCATGGGCACGTGGTCTGGTCGACGGGATCGGACGTGGCGACCGCGCCTTGGCCATAGACGACCGTGCGGCGCTTGTCATCGGTCTTGGTCCGCGCGGAGTTGGTCTGCAGCTTCACGTTGACCCGGACCACCTTGTAGGCGTTGGCGGTCGAGATCGGGACCGCGAGCGGCGCGGTCTCGTCGATCGTGCCGCTCGCCGTGAACGAGTAGTAGTTGAAGATCGAGTCGCCGGCGGGCGCCTGCACGTTGTCGACCAGGCGCTTGGTCGACGTCGGCGTCGTCGGGAAGGTCAGGTTGCTGCCCATGGTCCCAGTGCCCTGGTACGTGTACTGCGTCAGGGTCTTGGCGGTCGGGTCGTAGGTCAGCGTGTACTTCGCGGGCGTCAGCGCGTTGCCGTCGAGATCGGCGTAGAACGTGATCGAGTTCGCGGTGCTGCCGGCGACGACCGGCGGCGTGGCGGCCTGGCCCTGGTCCTCGTCGGGGCTGATCAGGCAGACCTGCGAGTTCAGCAGCGTCGTGACGCGGTCCATCGCGATCCGCGCGCGGGACGTGCTGTCGACGCGGTCGAGGATGCGCCCGGACGCGGTCAGCCCGGTGGTGAAGACGGTCATGACGCCGGTCAGCACGACGCCGCCGATGGCCATCGCGGCCAGCAGCTCGACGAGGCTGAAGCCGGCGTCCTCGCGGATGAAGCGGCGGAAGAAGGTCATGATGTCGCTACCGAGCAGAGGCCCGTGACGCCGGTGCCGCCGCTGACCTTGGTGTAGTCCAAGGTCGGGGTCGCGGTGGTGGGCGACGGGCTGCCGTTGGCCGGGGTGTTGTTGTACGCGTTCGACGCGGCCGGGTAGACGTAGCGCCGGCCGGCGGCCTGGGTCGAGGCCCCGTTGTCGATGCAGTAGGTGTAGATGCCGTAGGGCGCGTCGAAGGTGGTGGACATCGCCACCGTCGAGCTGTTGGCGGCCTGCAGCGCCGTCGGCGCGAAGGCCCTGTCGCAGCCGGCCATGTCGGCCGACGTGGAGCTCGGCAGCAGGTACACGCCGACCTTCTGGTTGTTGGGCGCGCCGCTGACCTTGATCGTCGCCTGGCGCATGTAGGCCGTCCCGATCGCGGCGGTGCCCGGGTCGGGCGCGACCGAGGAGAGCGGGAAGGTGGTCCCGAAGCCGCCGTCGTAGAGCGCCGGGTTGTTGCCCGCGCAGTTGCCGGCGTAGACCTGGTAGCCGCCGATGAACGGGTAGAGGCTGGTGCCGCTGCCGGCGTTGGTGGCGTTCCACAGGTAGGTCCCGAGGAAGTCGACGCCCTGGCCGGCGCTCACGCTGTAGGAGGTCCAGCCGGCGGTGGTCGGCGTCGTGGACGGCAGGCCGGAGACCTCGCGGAACATCGGGACCGGCGTGATCTTCGCCGGGATGTCGTAGCCGACCGTCTTGGACGCCGTGGTGCCCTTGGTCACCGTGGCGACGTAGATGCCGGGCGTCGCGCCGGACGTCGCGATGTAGCCGGACTTGCTGTAGGTCACGTTGTAGGTGCCGGGCGGGACGCTCGTGAAGACGACGCAGCCCGCGGCGGAGGTGACCAGCGTCTGGCCGTTCATGACGACCGACACACCCGCGACCGGGCTGCCGGCGGCGGTGAGGACCTTCAGCGAGAAGGCGCCCGCGGTGATCGCGACCTCGCCCGAGCGCGGGACGAGCAGCGTCTCCGCGGTGACGGGCTTGACGGCGCCCATGCCCGGCCACGTGACCGTCGAGGTCAGGCGCACGTACTGACCGGGGTTGCCGGTCGAGGGCTTGGTGCAGGTGGTCAGCACGCCCGCGGCCGACGTCCACTCGCCCTTGGAGGTCACCGTGTAGTTGATGTTGTCGACGCCGCGCGTGGTGGCGGTCGTCGTGAAGTTCGTCGAGGTCGTGAACTTCGTCTGCCGCATCCGGCCGAGGTCGGCCGAGGCGAGCGCGGAGGCGATGCCCTTCGAGCGCTGCTGCGACGAGGACGCCTGCGAGTTGTCGATCAGCGAGAGCGTGGCGAGCGCGAGGCCGATCAACAGCACCGCGCTGACCATGACCTCGATCAGCGCGAAGCCGTCCTCGGCCGCGAACGGCTGCGAAGACCTCGGTCCACCCCTGCGTGGCGTGACGTGCATCACTCCCACCAGGTCGGCAAGACCAAGCCCCCAATGAAGGCCAGGCGGACGAACGTCCAGGCGTCCGCTACCGGACTCGAACCTCCGTCCAGGCCGATCGGGCGGAGCAAGTGCGGTGACTAGCCCAAGTGGGCGGTGGTTCATCCGGAGAGTGAGCGAAGCCAGCGACGCTTAACGCGGAGTTCGTTCTTTCTCTTGACAAACCTCTCTGGCAGGTGAGAGGGTGACCAGTGAGATGGGTCACGAAGGGTCCGGATCGCTCGAGTCCCTGCGCGAGCGAAACCGCCGGAGGGTGCTGAGTGCACTCCGGGTCGCGGGGATCACCAGCCGGGCCGAGCTTGCTCGGCGCACGGGTCTGTCCCGTACGACCGTGTCCTCGCTGATCGGCGACCTCGTCCGCGACGGCCTCGTCGCCGAGCGCGTCGACCACTCCGCCGCGCCCGGCGCGCAAGGTGGCCGCCCGCCGGTCCTCGTCTCGCTGGACCGCCGCGCCGGCGCCGCCGTCGGCGTCGACTTCGGCAAGTCGCACGTGACCGTGGCTGTGGCGGACCTCGGCCATACCGTCCTCGCCGAGATGCGGCGCGAGCTGCCGAGCGACCACCGCGCCGAGCAGGGCCTCGACGCCGCGGCCGAGCTCGTCGACGCCGCGCTGACCGAGGCGGCCGTCGATCGCTCGTGCGTCTTGGGCGTCGGGATGGGCCTGCCGGGCCCGGTCCACGCGGACACCGGCACGGTCGGCTCGACCTCGATCCTGCCCGGCTGGGTCGGGGTCACGGCCGCGCGCGCGATGAGCGACCGCCTCAACCTGCCGGTCCGCGTCGACAACGACGCCAACCTCGGCGCGCTGGCCGAGCACGTCTGGGGCGCCGGCGACGGCGTCGAGGACATGATCTACCTCAAGCTCGCGACCGGCATCGGCGCGGGCCTCGTCCTGCGCGGGCGGCTGTACGTCGGCGTCGGCGGCACCGCCGGCGAGATCGGCCACACGATCATCGACGAGCACGGCCCCGTCTGCCGCTGCGCCAACCGCGGCTGCTTGGAGACCCTGGCCTCCGGCGCCGCCACGGTCGACCTCCTTCGCCCCACGCTGGGCGAGGACCTCACGCTCGGCCGCGTCGTCGAGCTGACGATCGAGGGCCACCCGGCCGCCACGCGCGTCGTCGCCGACGCAGGCCGCCACATCGGCCGCGCCGTCGCCAACCTGGTGAACCTGCTCAACCCGAGCCGCGTCGTCGTCGGCGGCGAGATGGCCGCGTGCGGCGACGTCCTGCTCGACCCGCTGCGCGCCGAGTGCCAGCGCCACGCGATCTCCAGCGCGGGCGACGACGTCGAGATCCACCACGGACCGCTCGGCGATCGTGCGCAGGTCCTGGGAGCGCTCGCGCTCGTACTCCAGGACGCGGAGACGTTCTCCACGCCGGTCGACCACCTCGCCGAGGCTCAGGCGTGAACACACAAGCTTCCCCCATTCCCTGTCCCCTGCACCTCGAGGAGGAGCGTGCTTTCCATGCGTAGTACGAAGTGGGTGTCGGTCATCGCGGCCGCCGCCCTCACGTTCGGCGTCGCAGCCTGCGGCGACGACGACAACGACAGCGGCAGCTCGGGCTCCGGCTCGACCGCCGCCAGCACGACGGCCGACAGCGGCGCCGGCGGCAAGAGCGGCAAGGTCGCTCTGCTCCTGCCCGAGTCGAAGACCGCTCGTTACGAGTCCCAGGACCGCCCGAACTTCGAGCGCAAGCTCAAGGAAGTCTGCGCGGACTGCGAGATCATCTACTCCAACGCCGACCAGGACGCGTCCAAGCAGCAGCAGCAGGCTGAGGCTGCGCTGACGCAGGGCGCCAAGGTGCTCGTGCTCGACCCGGTCGACTCCGCCTCGGCGGCGGCGATCGTGACGCGCGCGCAGCAGTCGAAGGTCCCGGTCATCTCCTATGACCGCCTGATCCTCAACTCGAAGCCCGACTACTACATCTCGTTCGACAACGAGAAGGTCGGCAAGCTTCAGGGCCAGTCGCTCGTCGACAAGCTCAAGGAGGACGGCAAGTCCGGCTCGATCGTCATGATCAACGGCGCCCCGACCGACAACAACGCCAAGCTGTTCAAGGCCGGCGCGCACTCGGTGATCGACGGCTCCGGCTTCAAGGTCGCCAAGGAGTACGACACGCCTGACTGGTCGCCGGACAAGGCGCAGTCGGAGATGGAGCAGGCCATCACGGCGCTGGGCAAGACCGGCTTCGTGGGCGTCTACTCCGCCAACGACGGCAACGCCGGCGGCATCATCGCCGCGATGAAGTCCAACGGCGTCGACCCCAAGAAGATCCCGATCACGGGTCAGGACGCCGAGCTGGCCGGCATTCAGCGCATCGTCGCCGGCGAGCAGTACATGACGGTCTACAAGGCCATCAAGCCGGAGGCCGAGGCCGCCGCGCAGCTCGCCTACGACCTGCTCAACGGCAAGACCCCGGACGCCTCCACGGTGAACGGCAAGACCAACAACGGCCAGGCCGACATCCCGTCGATCCTGCTCGACCCGGTCGCCATCACGGTGAAGGACATCAACGACACGATCATCAAGGATGGCTTCTGGAAGGCCAGCGAGATCTGCAAGGGGCAGTACGCTGCCGCCTGCAAGTCCGCCGGCATCCAGTAACCACCTGAACTAGAGGGAGTTGCCCGAGATGGCAGAGACCACGCCCCTGTTGGAACTGCGGGGGATCACGAAGCGGTTCGGTGCGGTTCGCGCGCTGAACGGCGTGGATTTCCGGGTCATGCCCGGCGAGGTCGTTGGCCTCGTCGGTGACAATGGCGCCGGCAAGTCCACGCTCGTCAAGGTCATCTCGGGCATCCATCCCGGGGACGAGGGCGAGTACCTGTGGGAAGGGCAGAAGACCTCTGTCAGCACCCCCACAGACGCCACCGGCCTTGGGATCGCGACGGTGTACCAGGACCTCGCGTTGTGCGACAACCTGGACGTCGTCGAGAACCTGTTCCTCGGACAGGAGGCCCTCTCCGGGGGCCTCCTGGACGAGGTGACCATGGAGAAGAAGGCCAACGACCTGCTCGCCGAGCTGTCGGTCACGACGATCCAGTCGGTCCGCGGCGAGGTCGGCGCGATGTCCGGCGGTCAGCGGCAGTCGGTCGCGATCGCCCGCTCGCTGCTCGGCGACCCCAAGATGGTGATCTTGGATGAGCCCACCGCCGCGCTCGGCGTCGCGCAGACCGCCCAGGTCCTCGCGCTGATCAAGCGCCTGAAGTCGCGTGGGCTCGGCGTCATCGTCATCTCCCACAACCTTCGCGACGTGTTCGAGGTCGTCGACCGGATCTGGGTCATGCGCCTGGGTTCCAACGGCGGCGAGTTCGACGTCGCCACCGCCACCGAGCAGGAGGTGGTGTCCGCCATCACGGGCCTCACCGGTGGTAACGGAAACAGCACCAAGACGGAAGGAACGGTGTCCCAGTGAGCACCACCGAGACGCCCACCCCGCCGCCGACCGAGCCGGATCCCGGCGCTGCCGCGGCGACCAAGGAGTCGATGCCGGTCAGCGGCAAGGACCTGCTGAACCGCATCCGGACCGGTGACCTCGGGTCGCTGCGCGTCCTGCTGCTGCTCGCGATCGTCTGGATCATCTTCCAGTCGCAGGAGTCGCGGTTCCTCAGCTCCACCAACATCGTCAACCTGTCGCTGCAGATCACCGCGGTCGCGCTGATCTCCGTCGGCGTCGTGCTCGTCCTGCTGCTCGGCGAGATCGACCTGTCGGTCGGCGCGGTCTCGGGCGTCACGGCCGCGATCGTCGCGGTGCTGAGCGTCAAGCACGGCTGGGGCCCGGTCCCGGCGATCCTCGCGGGCCTCGCGGTCGGCGCGGCGATCGGCATGTTCCAGGGCTTCATCTCGACGCGGTTCGGGATACCCACGTTCGTCGTCACGTTGGCGGGCCTATTGGGCTGGCAGGGCCTGCAGTTGAAGGTCTTGGGCGAGACCGGCACGGTCAACCTCGAGCCGGGCCTGCTGACCGACCTGGCCGGCAAGTTCCTGGCCCACAGCACCGGCTGGATCGTCGCGATCGTCTGCGTCGTGCTCTACGGGCTGGCGACGCTGCGCGGCTACCAGAAGCGCGTGGCCTCGGGCCTCAGCGCGCCGCCGGTCGTCCTGGTGTTCATCCGCATCGGCGCCGTCGCCTTGGCCGCGTTCCTGTTCGTGTACGTCGTCAACAAGGACCGCGGCGTCCCGGTCGCCGTGCTGATCCTGCTTGGCTTCGTCGCCGCGTTCGACTTCATGACGCGACGGACCAAGTTCGGCCGCCACATCTACGCGGTCGGCGGCAACATGGAGGCCGCGCGCCGTGCGGGCATCGCGGTCTTCAAGGTGCGCGTGATCGTCTTCACGCTCGCGTCCACGATGGCCGCCGTCGGCGGCATCATGGCCGCCTCGCGCCTGCTGGCCGTCAACCAGTCCAGCGGCGGCTCCGACCTGCTGCTGAACTCGATCGCGGGCCCGGTCATCGCGGGCACGTCGCTGTTCGGCGGCCGCGGCAACGTCTGGTCAGCCTTGCTGGGTGCTTTGGTCATCGGGTCCATCTCAAACGGCATGGACCTGCTGGCCTACACCTCGGCCACAAAGTTCATGGTGACCGGCGCCGTCCTCTTGGGCGCCGTCGTCCTGGACTCCGCCGCGCGGATGGGCCGCGCGGCTTCCGGTCGCGTCTGACCCACTCGTCGGGCGACCGGCATCCGCAGCACCTTGGACGGGGCGGCTCTTCGGAGCCGCCCCGTCCGCGTTGAGCGGACGTCTCGCGGTTGACCCTCGCACGCTTGCGGTAATCTGCGGTGCGATGCGTGAATCTGCGGTTTTGCCCGATCAGCGCCGGGAGGCGATCCTGGAGACGCTTGCGCGGGATGGGCGCGTGGTCGCGACGCAGCTCGCGGCGGCGCTTGGCGTCAGCGACGACACGGTGCGACGCGATCTCGACGAGCTGGCGGCGTCCGGTCGTGTCCGGCGGGTGCGCGGTGGCGCGCTGCCGAGCGAGGCCGACACCCCGTCGCGGATGGTCGACCGCCAGGAGCGGCACACGCCGGAGAAGGAACGGGTGGCGGCGCGGACCGCGGAGCTGCTGGCGGGCGAGACGGTCATTGGGCTGGCGGGCGGCTCGACGTGCTTGGCGATCGCGCGGCGGCTGGCGACCGACGGCGTCGCGCGGCAGGTGCTGACGACCGCGCCGGACATCGCGCTGGCGCTCGCCGACGCGCCCGGCGAGGTGCTGCTCGCAGGCGGTCGGCTGGAGCCGGACTCGCGGACGACCGTGGGCACCGAGGCGATCGACGCGGTCCGGCGCTTTCGGCCGAGCGTCGCGGTGCTGGGCGTCTGCTCGCTGCACCCGGCGATCGGGCTGACGACGTACTGCGCGGGCGAGGCGGAGGTCCTGCGCGAGCAGGCGCGCTGCGCCGGGCGCCTGCTGGTCGCGACGGAGTCCGCCAAGCTCGGCTCGACGGCGGCGCACGTGGTCGCCCCGGCTGACGGCGTCGCGCAGCTCGTCACCGACGACGGCGCGCCCGACGAGGAGCTGCGCGCGCTGCGGGCGCTGGGCGTCGAGGTCGTGGTCGCGTGAGCGCGGCGCAGGTCTCCCCTCGGTTTGCCATCACCTTGCTGTTCACGCTCAACGGCGTGATGCTCGGCAGCTGGGGCGCACGGATCCCGGCGATCCAGGACCGGCTCGACGTCGGGCCGGGAGCGCTGGCGATCGCGCTGGCGTGCCTGGCCGGCGGCGCGCTGATCGCGATGCCGGCCGCCGGGCGGGTCGTGGCGACGCGCGGCAGCGCGACCGTCCTGCGCTTCGCGGTCGTGACGCTCGGCGTGTTGTTGGTGTTGCCGGCGGTGATGCCGACGCTGGCGCTGGTCGCGGTCGCGACGTTCTTCGTCGGCGTGTCCAACGGCGCCTACGACGTGGCGCAGAACGCCCAAGGTGTAGAAGTCGAGCGCCGCGCCGACAAGGCGATCTTCTCCTCGATGCACGCCGCGTTCTCGTTCGGCGGGCTGGTCGGCGCCGGGCTCGGCGCGGCGGCGGCCGCGCTGGAGATCTCCGCGGGCGCGAACTTCGCGGTCGTCGGCGTGGCGGCGGCGCTGATCGGCACCGCGGTCTCCCCCGCGCTGATCGACGACGGGCCGCCGGTCGGACACGATGAGCCCGAGCACGACGACCACGCCGTCGCCGCGGCGGCCGCCGCACAGCGCGCGCACGTCTGGCCGCTGCGCGCGCTGGCGTTCTGCGCGCTGTTCTGCGAAGGCGCGGCGATGGACTGGTCGGCCGTGCACCTGCGCGACATCGGCGCGACGACCGCGGTCGCCGCGCTCGGCTACGGCGCGTTCTCGGTCGCGATGGCCGCCGGGCGCCTGCGCGGCGACGCGCTCGTCGAGCGCCTCGGCCCGGTGACGCTCGCGCGCCGCGGCGGCGCGCTCGCCGCCGGCGCGATGGCGGTGTCCTTGATCGTCGGGATCCCGGCCGTCGGGTTGTTGTCCTACATCGCGATTGGCGCCGGGCTGTCGGTGATCATCCCGCTGATCTTCCGCGCCGCCGCGTCGACCGGCGCCGACGCCGGCCCCGCGCTGGCCGGCGTCACGACGACCGGCTACCTCGGCCTGCTCTCCGGCCCGCCGATCATCGGCGCGGTCGCCTCCTTCACGTCCGTCCCGGGCGCGCTGGTCCTCGCCGTCGTGGCCGCCGCGGCGGTCGCCTTCGGCGCGCCGCTCCTCCGAACCCCAACCCCGGTGCCCGCATGACCACCAAGATCTCCGCGATCCTCTCCGACCTCGACGGCGTCCTCGTCGACTCCGGCGACTCCATCGAGACGACATGGACAACTTGGGCCGTCTCGCGCGGCGTCGACCCCGAGCGCCTGCGCGGCCGCATCCACGGCCGCCCGGCGGGCGACGTGATCCGCGAGGTCGCGCCGCACCTCGACCCGGCCGAGGAGGGCGCGGCGGTCTCCCAGATGGACATCGACGGCCCGCCCGCCAAGCTGCTGGACGGCGCGCGCCGCCTGCTCAACGACGACCTCGGCATCCCCGTCGCGGTCGTGACCTCCTGCCCCGACGCGCTCGCACACGTGCGGCTGGAGGCGGCGGCGCTGCGCGTCCCCGACGTGCTCGTCACCGCCGACCGCGTCTCCCGCGGCAAGCCCGACCCCGAGGGCTACCGGCTCGCCGCCACCGAGCTCGGCGTCGACCTGGTGGACGCCGTCGTCTTCGAGGACGCGCCGGCGGGGATCGCCGCGGCGAAGGCGGCGGGCGCGCGCGTGATCGGCATCACGACCACGCACCCGACCGACGAGCTGCTCGCCGCGGGCGCGGACGAGACGGCCGCGTCGGTGGCGGACGCGCTGGAGCGGCTCGCGCTCTAAGGCCTCGGCCCGAGGTGGAGAGCCGACCGGCGGCTAGCGCCAGAGCGCGGCGAACTGCTCGGCCAGGGCGGTGCCCTGATCGTGGCCTGCTCGCGCGGCGGCGGGACGCAGCGACAGGTCCATCGCGTTGGCGCCGAACATGTGCTCGGAGTCGCTGTCCGGGAAGATCATCTCGACGCTGCTGCCGCCGGCGCGCAGCTCGTCGACCTGCGCGGCGAGCTGCATGCCCCACTCCAGCGGGTGCCGGGTCTTGCCGCCGAACGGCGACAGCACCAGCACCTGCTCGTAGCCGGCGGCCAGATCGGCGTTTTCGTTGCGCCGGTAGCCGCCGTCGATGTAGCGGTTGTCGCCGATCTTGTAGGCGAAGCCACTCGCGCAGCTGGCGGCCACGGCGTCGGCCAGGTCGACCCCGCTGTTGCGGTCGAACACGACCGGCTCGCCGGTGTGCGCGTCGACCGCGGTGATCAGCACGGTGCGCTCCGGCCAGTGCGAGCTGGGCAGTCGAGCGGCGACGATCTCGCGCCATCGCGCGCTCCGCGAGCCGTCTGATGCCGCGTCCAGGTCGAGCGCCGCCGCACCCATCCGACGGCGCATGTCGGCCGCGTCCTGCGCGGCGGCGATGATCGCGCTCGTCCGTTGCAGGTGGTCGACCACCGGGCCGGCCGGCCCAGCCGGCGCGCGTGACGGGCGCGCGGGCGCAGGTGCGGCGGCGACGGTCGCGGCGTAGAGCTCGGCCAACGGCGCGCCCGTGATCTGCGCCGCGGCCGTCGACCCGGCCGAGGTCCCGACGATCAGATCAGCCTCGGTCACGTCCCACCCGCCATCGGCCAAGCCGGCGACGACGCCGATCAACCACGCGTTGCCGGTCGACCCGCCGCCGCCGAGGACCAGCGCCCGCCCGCCCCGCTCGCCCGCGTGCATCCGCCGCGTGACGTCCTACAGCCCCAGCTCGTGCCGGTAGGCCGAGCGGTACTGCTTGCGCGCGTCCATGACCTTCGTGACGTAGCTGCGCGTCTCGCCGAAGGGGATCGCGGAGATGTTGAGGTCCTTGTCCTTGGCGCGCGCGGCGGCGATCCACTTGTCGACGTTGCCCTCGCCGGCGTTGTAGGCGGCGAGCACGAGCGGGATGTCGTCGCCGTAGCGGTTCATCAAGTACCTCAAGTAGAACGCGCCGTAGGCGATGTTGACCTGCGGCGTGCCGAGGTCGGAGGTCTTGAAGGCGGTGCCGCCGGACTTCTGGGCGATGTAGTGGGCGGTCGCGGGCGTGAGCTGCATCAGGCCCTGCGCGCCAGCCGAGGAGGTGCGGCCGTCGATGAAGTGCGACTCGGCGTAGATGACGCCGGCGATCAGCGCTGGGTCGAGGTCCTTGTCGTGCGCCTGCTGGCGGATGATGTCCTCGTGACGCAGCGGCAGGGAGATCTCCTTGACCGCGTGGTGGAACGCCGGGCGGATGATCAGGACCGCGCACAGCGCCAGCCCCGCGGCGGCGAGGATCGCCAGGCCGCGGCGACGGCGCAGCTGCGCCTGGCGGCGGGCGGCGACGCGCGACGGCGCGCGGCGGCTACGGTGCGTGCTGGTGGCGGTGCGGGTGCTCATCGTGCGGAGGTCAGCTTGCCAAGCACGGAGGACAGCGCCGCCTCCAGGTCAGCCTCCGTACCGTCGTTGCGCACCACGAACGTCGCACGTTGCGCCTTCTCGTCCTGGGTGAGTTGGCGGGCAGCGCGCTCGTCGACAGCCTCGTGCCCACGCGCGGCCGCGCGCGCGGCGCGCACGTCCTCGTCAGCGACGACCGCGATCGTCGCGTCGTACATCTGATCCATCCCGGCCTCGAACAGCAGCGGCGTCTCCACCACCGCAGCCTTCGGCGCCGGGTCGGCGGACTCCTGCTCGACGCGGAACGCCCAGACCCGTTCGCCGACCAAGGGCCACAACAACTGCTCCAGCCACTCGCGCTCGGCCGGCGTCGCGAAGACGTGCCGGGCGATCGCGCCGCGGTCCGCCGCGCCGTCGGCGCCGATCACGTCGTCGCCCCAGCGCTCCCGCACCGCGTCGAGCACGCGGTCGGACGCGTACAGCTCGTGCACGACGGCGTCGGTCGAGATCGTCGCCGCGCCCAGCCGCCCGAGAGCGGCCAGCGCGGTCGACTTCCCCGAGCCCAGCCCGCCGGTCAGCCCGACGAACGGCACGGAAAAGACGACGGCCGCACCATCTTCGGTGCGGCCGTCGTGTGAAGCGTCCTTCTCAGGAGAGGCGGCCAAGCCGCGACTCCTAGGCCTCCGGCTCGGCGTCGGCGGCGGGCGCGGCGTCGTCCTCGGAGGCGGGAGCCTCGTCGGCGGCCGGCTCGTCGCTCGCCTCGTCGGCGGGCTCGTCAGCGGCCTCGACCTCGGCGTCAGCCTCGGCGGCGTCAGCCTCGGCAGCGGCGGGCTCCTCGGCAGCGGCCTCCTCGGCCGGCGCCTCGGCGGCCTCCGCGGAAGCCTCCGGCTCGGCGGCGGCGGCGTCCGCGTCGGCCTCAGCCGTCGCGTCGTCCGCAGCCTCGACCGGCAGCTCGGCCTCGACGGCAGCGGCGTCGTCCACGGCAACCGCCGCGTCCGGGTCGCCCTCGCCGGCGAAGACGTCCTCGCTCAGGCCGAGATCGGCCACGTCGTCGAGGTCGCCAGCCGAAGCGGCCGCAGCGGCTGCTTCGCCCGGAGCGGGCAGGCCGGCCTCGCGGGCGCGGATCTCGCTCGGGAGGATCTGGCCCTCCACGCGCTTGATCGACAGCGACAGACGGCGGCGCTCGGAGTCGATCTCGAGGATCTTCACGCGGACGACGTCGCCCGGCTGGACGACCTCACGCGGGTTCTCCACGTGATGCGCGGCCAGCTCGGAGATGTGCACCAGGCCCTCGACGCCGTCGAGGATCTCGACGAACGCGCCGAACGTGACGACCTTGGTGACCGTGCCCTCGAGCTCGTCACCCACGTTGTAGGTGTCGACAACCCGCTGCCACGGGTCTTCCTGGGTCTGCTTGAGACCCAGCGAGATGCGCTGGCGGTCGCGGTCGATGTCCAGAACCTTGACCTGGACGGTGTCGCCGATGTTGAGGATCTCGCTCGGGTGGTTGACGTGCGACCACGAGAGCTCGGAGATGTGGATGAGGCCGTCGATGCCGTTGAGGTCCACGAACGCGCCGAAGTCGACGATGTTCGAGATGACGCCCTCGACGACGAGGCCCGGCTGCAGGCGGTCCAGGATCTCCTGGCGCTGCTCCTTGCGCTCCTCCTCCAGCACCGCGCGGCGCGACAGCACCACGTTGTTGCGGGAGCGGTTGAGCTCCATCACCTTGCACTCGATGGCCTGGCCCATGTACTCGTCCAGGTTCGGCACGCGGCGGATGTCAACCAGCGAGGCGGGCAGGAAGCCACGGACGCCGAGGTCGACGATCAAGCCGCCCTTGACGACCTCGATGACCGTGCCGGTGACGGGCGTGCCCGACTCCGAAGCGGCCTCGATGTTGCGCCAAGCCTTCTCGAAGCGCGCGCGCTTCTTGGAGACGATCAGGCGGCCGTCCTGATCCTCCTTGGTGAGGACGAGGGCGTCGACTTCCTCGCCGAGCTCAACCTCATCATGGGGATCCACGTTCTTGCGGATCGAAAGCTCGTTGGAGGGGATGACCCCCTCGCTCTTGTAGCCGATGTCGACGAGGACTTCGTCTTTGTCGATGCGGACGACTTTGCCGCTGACGACGTCGCCCTCCTCGAAGGGAGAGAACGTGGCGTCGTAATTCGGGACGATGTGGCCGTCGATCTCGAGCAGCAGGCCGTCGCTGCCCTCGACGATCTTCGCCTCGGGGGTAGGTGAGATGGTCTGGGTCATGTGCGACCAGGGAGGGTAGCGCGAATCGGCACTTTCACGGCGCCCGCCCACCCCGCCGAGTCTCCACGCGCGAGGGCTGGATACGATCGACCGTCGAATGCCCGTTCGCGCGACGAAGAGAGGGGCCGAGCGCACGCCGCTCGGCGGGGACTACGACGTGGTCATCTGCGGAGCCTCCTTCGCGGGGCTTGCGGTAGCGCGCGAGCTGGCGGGCAGCAGCGCGAACGTCCTGGTCATCGACCGCTACGAGATCGGCGAGCGGCAGACGAGCGCCTGCGCGGCGCCGACCGAGTGGCTGACCAACCTCGGGCTCGGGGAGTCGATCCGCCAGACGTTCCGCGACCTCGTCGTGCACCGTCCGTCGGGCAAGGCCTACCGCTGGACGCTGCCGTGGACGTTCTCGACCTTCGACTACCGCCAGCTCTGCGAGCTGCTAGCCGCGCAGGGCGACTTCACCTTCGAGACCGCCAAGGTCGACGGCATCACGCGCGGGGCGGGCGGGATCGCCCACACCATCCACACCGACCGCGGCGACCTGCGCACCCCGCTCGTCGTCGACGCGCTCGGCTGGCGCCGTGTGCTGAGCGAGAAGCCCGACGCGATCCAGCCGCCCAACGCGCGCCTGTCCCGCGGCCTGGAGGTCCACCCGCCGGCCACCGGCGAGGACCTCGAGCTGTGGCTTGACCCCAAGTACATCGGCCCGGGCTACTCGTGGGCGTTCCCGGCCGGCGACGAGCTGCGCACCGGCGTCGGATCGTTCGATCCGCACCTGCACGTCAAGGAGCCGACGGTCCAGCTCGCCAACGACCTGGGCATCGGCACCGAGGGCGGCTACCAGGGCAACTGGATCCCCCACCGCATCCGCCCCGCCACCGGCGACGGCATCTTCTTCGCCGGCGACAGCGCCGGCCACTGCCTGCCGACGACCGCCGAGGGGATCCGCACCGCGCTCTACTTCGGCCTGGCCTGCGGCCGCGAGCTGCGCCAGGTGATCGAGGGCAGGCAGACCCGCGAGCAGGCGCTGGCCCGCTACGGCTCCTTCAGCGACGACCACCGCTGGGCGTTCGACTGGCTGTGGCGCGTGCAGTCGATCGTGTCGGGCATCAACAAGTACCCCGCGATGGACACCGCGCTGGAGATCATGACCCGGCCGAAGCTGATCGGCTGGGCGTTCCGGCACTACCTCGACATCGCGCCGCCGTCGTTCGCGCTTCAGGGCGCGCGGCCGTTCACGCGGCCGGCCGCGCTGCCCGTCGCCGCCTAGAAGCCCCGCCGCTCGCGCGCGTGGACGAGACGTGGATCGCGTTCGGCCCGCGCCCGGTGGGCGGTCAGGAACGCTCGCGCGATCCACAGCAGCAGCAGGACCACGACCGCGATCGTCAGGCCGAGCACGTCGCCAGGCGAGAACGCCCCAAGCGCCGCGAAGAACGCGTAGGCGGCGATCACCCCGATCGCCAGGACCCAGAACGCATCGGCTGCGGCGCGACCGGCGCCGGGATGGTCACGGATCGGGTGCGGCATGTGCACGGCAGCCATAGGACTCGGAACCTCCTGTGACGCTAGGGTGGCGTGTGTTCTCGTGCGGATCGTAACAAGCAGCCTGGGCGCTATTCAAGATCCGAGGTTCCACGGATGCGGACGCACCCGAGGCGGATCACCGTAGGCGTCAGCTATGCACCGACCCCTCGCGCTTGCCCTTACCGCCCTGCTGATCGCCGCGCCCACCGCTGCGGCCGCCACGTCCTCCGACAAGACGATCGACGACCGCAGCCTCTCCCACGCCGGGAAGTGGTCGAAGGTCACGTCCGCCAAGGCCAAAGGCAAGACGTTGATGAAGGCCACGCGCAAAGGCGCGACGCTGACCGCCAAGACGAAGGCGACCAAGGGCGGCGTGGTCGTCTTCCAGGTCGGCAAGGGCCGCGGGACGGTGGCGCTGTCGGTCAACGGCAAGAAGCAGAAGTCGATCTCCACCAACGCCAAGAAGACGGCGTTCAAGTCCTACAGCTTCACCGGCGCGGGCACCGTCAAGCTCACGGTCTCCAAGGTCGGCAAGGGCGTCTACGTGGACGCGATCGTGCTGAAGGGCGGCGGCACATCGACCACCGGCGGCAGCTCGGGCGGCACGACCAAGCCCGGCACCGCGCCCGGGATCCTGATCGACGGGGGCGCCGTCATCGGAACCCTCCCGCCCGTCGCGTTCGGCCCGCTGACCCAGGTCGACACCAGCTCCAGCGGCCTAGGCGGTGACGGCGGCGACGTCAACGCCGTCGCGGTCTCCCCCAACGGCCAGCACGTGGCGTTCTGGTCGACGGCGACCAACCTCGTCCCCGGCGTGAGCGACGGCCTCCCCCACCTGTACATGAAGACCTTGGGCACCGGCGCGATCCGCGTCCTGGACGCCGCGCAGGACGGGACGCTCTCCAACGACCCGTCCTCGTCCAGCGAGGCGCGCGCCGTCGCCTGGAAGCCGGACTCCAACGAGGTCCTGTTCACCTCCGGCGCGACCAACCTCGGGCCGAACGTCGGCGGGCTCTCCGCGCCGTACCTGTACGACAAGCAGATCGACGACAACTCGGTGGGCGCGCTCGCCGAGCGGGCCACCAGCCAGGCCGCCTGGTCGCCCGACGGCACGAAGATCGTCTACGGGTCAACCGGGGACTACTGCTTCCCGGCGGAGTCCCCGTGCACCTCCACGGGCGTGAGCGACTCCAAGTTGTACGTGCTGAACCTGAGCGACTTCAAGCACATCCCGGTCAGCGCGACCCAGAGCGGCGTGCAGCCCACGCCCAACGGCGGCCCCAACGGCAGCTACCACCCGGTCTGGTCGCCGGACTCCACGAAGGTCGCCTTCGAGTCCGACAGCCCGCAGCTGATCGCCGGCGACACCAACGTCGCCCAGGACATCTTCGTCAAGGACATCAACACGCTGGCGATCACGCGCGTCTCGACGACGCCCTCCAGCGCCCAGTCAAACGGCGCGGCCGAGTGGCCCGCGTGGTCGCCGGACGGCACGCGGATCGCCTTTGACTCCAAAGCCGACAACTTCATCGCCGGGGACAACAACTCGGGCGAGGACGTCTTCGTCAAGAACCTCGCCAGCGGCGCGGTGATCGCCGCGTCGGCCAAGCCGTCGGGCGAGTTCAAGGTGTTCTCGCACCGCGTGCCGAAGTGGTCGCCGGACGGGACGCGCATCTCGTTCAACTCCAAGTCGGTGGACCTGATCGACGGCTACCTCGACAACAACCAGCGCGAGGACGTCTACGTCCGCAACCTGGCCACGGGTGCCGTCCAGGTGATCTCAGTGCGGCCTGACGGCGTCATCGGCAGCGGTGACTCGTCGCAGTGGGGGATCTACGGCTCGACCGGCGGCTGGCTGCCCGACGGCCACGGCCTGATCTTCCTGTCGCGGTCGACGAACTTCTCCAACGACAACAACGCCTTCAGCGAGAGCCTGTTCCTGAAGTCCGGCCTGTAGGCCTAGTTCTTCACGACCAGGAGCACGCCGAGCGCGAGCAGGATCACTCCGACGATCCGCGTCGGGGTGATCACCTGCTGGGTGACGCCGAACCAGCCGAACTGGTCGATGAGGACCGCGACGGTCAGCTCGCCGGCGATCGTCGCGGCGATCACGCCGCCGGTGCCCAACGAGCGGACGCTGAGCAGCGCCATCGTGACGTAGCCCGCGCCGAGGATGCCGCCGGTGAGGTAGATCGCGTTGACCTCGCCGACCGCGCCGATCCGGCCCAGGCCGCCGCGCGCCAGCACCGCCGCGACGAACAGCACGACGGTCCCGACGGCAAACGACACGAACGCGCCTTGCAGCGCGCCGACCGCGTGGCCGAGCCGCGAGTTGATCGGCGACTGCAGCGCGATGAAGCCTCCGGCGATCACCATCAGGATCGCCGCGACACCGCGATCCATCGGCCTACTTCGCCTCCAGCCAGGTGACCCCAACGCCGGCGTCCACGGCCAGCGGCGGCGTGCGGTCGCCCCACGGCGCGATCATCTCGCGCTCGACCAGCGCCTTGACCTGCTCGGCCTCCTCGGGCGGGCCCTCGAACAGGAGCTCGTCGTGGATCGTGAGGATCATGCGCGTCGTCAGGTCCGACGCCTCCAGCGCGTTGTGCACGGCGATCATCGCGAGCTTCATGACGTCCGCCGCGGTGCCCTGGATGACCGTGTTGACCGCGAGGCGCTCGCCGAGCGTGCGCACCTGGTAGTTGCGGGCCCGCAGCTCGGGGATCTGCCGGCGGCGGCCGAAGAGCGTCACGACGTAGCCGCGCTCCTTGGCCTCCTCGATCGTCGTCGCCATGAACGCGGCGACGCGGGAGAAGCGCTCCAGGTAGGCGTCGATGAACGCCTTGGCCTCCTCGCGGGCGATGTTCAATCGGTCCGCCAGGCCGTAGTCGCTCAACCCGTACACGATCCCGTAGTTGATCATCTTGGCCTTGGAGCGGTCCATCGGCGTCAGCTCCGCCGCCGGCTTCTCGAAGACCGTCGACGCGGTCGCGGTGTGGACGTCCTCGCCCTTGATGAAGATCTCCTTGAGGACCTCCTCATCCGCGATGAAGGCCAGGACGCGCAGCTCGACCTGCGAGTAGTCGGCGGAGACCAGCACGTTGCCGGGCGCGGCCTCGAAGCAGCCGCGGATCTCGCGGCCCAACTCGGTGCGGACCGGGACGTTCTGCAGGTTGGGGTTGATCGACGCCAGGCGGCCGGTCGTCGCCGCGGCCTGCACGAAGGTGGTGTGGATGCGCGACTCGGCGTCGGTCATCTGCGGCAGGACGTCGAGGTAGGTCTTCATGAGCTGGTTGAGCTCGCGCCAGCGCTCGACCTTGGGGATGATCGGGTGCTCATCGCGGATCGCCTGCAGCACGCGCGCGTCGGTCGAGAACCCGGTCTTGCCGCGGCGCTTGCGCGACAACCCCAACTTGTCGAACAGGATCGCGCCGAGCTGCTGGGGCGAGCCGATCGTGAACTGGTCGTCGGCCAGCTCGAAGATGTCGCGCTCCAGGTCGGCGATCTCGTCCTGGACCCGCACCCGGATCGCCGCGAGGCGCTCCTTGTTGAGGCGCACGCCCGCGATCTCCATCGCGCGCAGGACCGGGACCAGCGGCAGCTCGACCTCGTCCATGAGGCCGGTCAGGCCGCGGTCGTCGAGCTGCTCGCGCTGCCAGGCGGCCAGCGCCTGCAGCAGCGCGGCGTCGGCGGCGATCGGCTCCGTGCCCTCGTCGGCCTTCAGGCCGCGCTCCTCGCAGATCTCGGCGAACGGGAAGCCGCGACGGGCGGGCTCCAGGAGGTAGGCGGCCAGCAGCGTGTCGTGCGTGAGGTTCTTGGGGATCGCGCCCCAGGCCTTGGCGTCGTGAGCGATCACCGGGCGGTCGCCCAGCACGGCGACGAGGTCGGCCGGGTCGGCAACCGTGCCGAAGATCGCCTCCTCCCCCACGACCGCGCCGAAGCGCCAGTCGGGGTCGGGCGCCAGCAGCTGACCCTCGGCGATCTCGGGCGCCGTGAAGGCGATCGCGATCTCGGCCTCGGCGCCGCCCAGCGCGCGGACCTCGGCGGGCGTGCCCTCCCGCGCGCGCACGCGGACCGTGGCGGCTTCGGCGGGGATCGAGGACGGAACGCCCGTGTCGTCGTCGGCGGCGAGCGCCTCTTCCAGGCGCGCGAGCGGCGCGCGCAGCTCGAACTGGCGGAAGACGTCGCGCAGCGTGGAGCGGTCCGGCTCGCGCACGGCCTCGGCGGCCGGGTCGATGTCGACCGGGATGTCGCGCATGATCGTCGCCAGCTGCTTGGAGACGCGCGCGTCGTCGGCGTGGTTGACGAGGTTCTCCTTGCGCTTGGCGCCGGAGATCTCGTCGACGGAGGCCAGCACGGTCTCCAGGTCGCCGAACTTGTCGAGCAGCTGGGCCGCGGTCTTGTCGCCGATGCCCGGGACGCCGGGGATGTTGTCCGACGTGTCGCCCTTCAGGCCATAGAAGTCCGGGATTTTCTCCGGCGCCAGTCCATAGCGATCGATGACCGCCTGGTAGTCGTACAACTTGGTGTCGGTGATCCCGCGGCCCGTCGCCATCACCCGGACCTTCGAGTCCGGGTCGATCAGCTGGAAGATGTCGCGGTCGCCGGTGACGATCACCACCGGCACGTCCTGCGCGCGCGCTTTCTCGGCGATCGACGCGATGACGTCGTCGGCCTCATAGCCGTCGACGCTGACGTTCTTGTAGCCGAACGCCTCGACCAGCGGCGCCAGGTGCGGCCACTGCTCGCGCAGCAGATCCGGCCGCGACTGCCGCGTCGACTTGTAGTCGGCGCTGACCTCCTTGCGGCCCGAGTGCCCCGCGTCCCACACCACGATCGTCGGCTTCTGCCCATGCTCGGTCAGCAGCTTCACGAGCATCGACGCGAACCCGAAGATCGCGTTCGTCGGCACACCCGTCGACGTCGCGATCGACTCCGGCAGCGCGAAGAACGCCCGGTAGGCGAGCGAGCTCCCGTCGATCAGGTAAAGCTCGTCGTGGGCAGCGGCAGACCCGTTCTCGGACATCGCCACTGACCCTATCGTCGCGCGGGCGTCGAGTTAGGGCAGCGGCGCGGCCTGGACCTGAGGCAGGCCGACCTCGGGCAACGGCTCGACCCAGGCGAGCGTATCGCCGGCCAGCGTCATCGTCCTCCCGTACCCGGTGCGAGCGACCGCGCCCGGGACCGCGCGCGGCGATCCGAGCGGCGTGCCCGCCACGTCGAGGCGCAGGCCCCGGACCGTGCCATCGCCGTCCCGAGCCTGAGGGTGGAGGAAGGCGACGCCCCAGCCGCCGCCGGGCAGCGCGCTCGCCGCCAGGTGGGCCGTCGCGTCGAAGCTGGAGCCGTCGTCCTCGACCGCCTTCCGCAGGCGGAAGTCCGCCAGCGTCACCGGCGCCCGATCCAGCGGCGCGCTGGGGTCGTAGACCCACGCGCGGACCACCGCCCGGGTCTCCCCTCGCTCGGACCACAGGAAGAGCACGCGCCCGTCGGCGGCGACCGCCGCAACCTGCGTCTCGACCATCGGGAGCACCGGCGGCTGGCTGACCTCGGGCCCGGTCGATCGCCCGTCGCCCGTCAGCCGGACGACCGCGATGCCGCCGCTGCGCGAGCCGCCGAAGAGCACGAGCGCCCCGTCGGCCAGGACGACCGGCTGTCCGGAGTCCTCCCCAAAGCGTACGTCAGCCGCGACGCGACGGCCGTCGGCACCGATGCGCACCAGCATCCCCTTGCCGGTGACGATCGTCGCCGCCGCCGCGTTCGGGGGAGCGGCCAGGATCGTCGGCTCCGCCCCGTCCTCGGGGTTGCTGACGCCGCGGTCGACGACCTGCGCAGGCCCACGCGGGTGACCGTCCGCATCGAGCGGGATCGCGCGGACGCTCATCGTCGCGACGTCCTGCTCGATCGCCAGCAGGCCGCCTGCCAGGGCGACGAGGCCGCCGTCGACGAGCATCCAGTCGCGCCGGGAATCGGCGTCCTCGGCGACGACCGGCCCGACGGGCGCGCCGTCCACGACCGTGCGGACGGCGTTCTTCAGGCCGGTCGTCCAGCCGACCAGCGCACCGCCGCCCGGACGCGGCGCGGCGACGATCGTGTTGAAGTCGGCGCAGTCCCGGCGCGACCAGAGCGGCGGCGGGGTCAGGCAGGTGGCGGGCACCGCCCGCCCGCTCACGGACGGCCGCGCCGCTGGCGCCGGCCACGTCGCGGTCGCGGTCGGCGCGTCCACATCGATGGGCGGATCGACCCCGACGGCGCGATAGAAGGCGCGTGAGGGCTTGACCAACCGCCACCGGCCCTTCACTCGGACGGCCTGCAGCGTGTCGGTCGTGCGGCGCGTGCGCAGCGCATAGCCCTTGCGCCCGGTCCGCACCGTGCGCGTGATGGCGATCCTCGCGTCCAACCGCGCGCGACTCGCCCCGGATAGATGCACCACCAGCCCAGCCAGGCGCAGCGTGCCGGGAAGGTCGGTGGGAAAGGCGCGACATGCCCCGGCCTGGCCGCCGAGCGGCGCGCCCGGCGCGAGCAGGTCGCAGAGGAAGTCGTTCCCGGAGAGCGCGAGCAGCTCGTCGTCGGCCAGGCGGCGGAGCGCCGCGGCGCGGCCCTTCGGGGCGAGGTCCGTCGTGGACGTCGTCGGCGTGCCGGGGAGCGCGCCCGCGGAGATGACCCTCCACCGCCCGCCCGCGTGGCCCAGCACCACGCGCGCTCGGATGGCGTCGGGGCGGCCCGACTCGATCGCGACCGTCTCGACGACCGTGCGCGCCAGCGAACCGCGGCGCAGGACGGGCGCGATCCGCACGCGCCGGAGGGAGAGGGCCTTGAGCTCCCCGCTCACCCACCCGCGGCAATTGGCCATCGGCACCGACGCCGGGCGCTGGGACATCGCGCACACCGTCTGCGCGTCGCCGCGGTCCACGGCCGCGAGGTACGCGCGCACGGTCGCCTCCGGCGTCCGCGGCGCGGTCTTCGCCTGTGCCGAAGCGGGCGCCGCCAGCGCCCCGATCGCGAAGACGGTCCCCATCCAATGCATCCTGCTCACCGAAATCAGGTTAGATGGCGCGTCGGCGGTCCTGGACGAACCGCCCAACTGGCATACAAGTAGACAGTCGGGCTGGCCGCTGCGGCCGGTGATTCCGTCGTATTGTCCGAGCAGATGTCGCCCTCCCCGTCCGCCCAGTACAGCCTCACGATCCGCGTCGAGATCGCCGATCGGCCCGGGATGCTCGGGCTCGTAGCGAGCGCGATCGGGCAGGCGGGCGCGTCGATCGGGTCCATCGACCTGGTTGAGGTCAAGGAGGACGTGCTGCTACGCGACATCACGGTCGATGCGACCGGCGCGGAGCACTGGGATCAGATCGTCGCGGCGCTGAACGGCCTGGACGGCGTCTCGGTCGTCGACACGACCGACCGCACGTTCCTGCTGCACATCGGCGGCAAGATCGAGCAGGCCAACAAGTCACCGCTGAAGACGCGCGCGGACCTGTCGATGGCCTACACGCCGGGCGTCGCGCGTGTGTGTATGGCGATCCACGACGATCCCGACAAGGCCTTCCAGTACACGATCAAGCGCAACACGGTGGCCGTGGTCTCCGACGGCACCGCCGTGCTCGGCCTCGGCGACATCGGCCCGCGCGCCGCCATGCCGGTGATGGAGGGCAAGGCGATGCTCTTCAAGGAGTTCGCCAACGTCGACGCGTTCCCGATCTGCCTGGACACCAAGGACCCCGACGAGATCGTCGCCGCGGTCAAGGCGATGGCCCCGACGTTCGGCGGGATCAACCTGGAGGACATCTCGGCGCCGCGCTGCTTCGAGATCGAGGACCGCCTGAAGGCCGAGCTCGACATCCCCGTCTTCCACGACGACCAGCACGGCACCGCGATCGTCACGCTCGCCGCGCTGATCAACGCCTGCAAGCTGACCGGCAAGTCGCTGGCCGACCTGCGCGTGCTGATCATCGGCCTCGGCGCCGCGGGCGTCGCGGTCACCAAGATCCTGATGGAGGCCGGCGTCCGCCACATCATCGGCGCCGACTCGCGCGGCGTGCTGGGCGTCGACCGCGGCGACTACCAGGACGGCTCGATGCCGCCGATCAAGCGCTGGTACGCGGAGTCCACCAACCCGGAGCGCCTCGGCGGCACGCCGGCGTCGGTCATCGACGGCATCGACCTGCTGATCGGGCTGAGCGGCGCCAAGGTCTTCCCGGCCGACGCACTCGCGCGCATGAACAAGGACGCGATGGTCTTCGCGATGGCCAACCCGACGCCCGAGGTCTCGCCCGAGGAGGCCGCGCCCTACGCGCGCATCGTCGCCACCGGCCGCTCCGACTACCCCAACCAGATCAACAACGTGCTCGCGTTCCCCGGCGTCTTCCGTGGCGCGCTGGACGTCCGCGCCCCGCAGATCACCGAGGCGATGAAGATGGCCGCCGCGCGCGCGATCGCCGACATCGTCCCGGAGTCCGAGCTGCGCGAGGACTACATCATCCCTTCGGTCTTCAACCGCGACGTCGCGCCCGCCGTGGCCGACGCGGTCTCCGCTGAGGCCCGCCGCGCCGGCGAGGACCGCGCCGGGGACACGATCGGGTTTGCGGCGCTGGACATCGAGCAATTGCGGAGTTGATCGCGGGCCGCCGGGGCATCCGTATAGGCGATGAAGATGAACGTCACCGTCACCGGCGCCACCGGCCTCATCGGCTCCAAGCTCGTCCGCGTCCTGCGCGACCGCGGCGACGACGTCACGGTCCTGTCGCGCTCACCCGACAAGGCGCAGGCCCTGCTGGGCGTGGCGGCCATCGAATGGGATCCGCTCGCCGGCCCCGCGCCCGAGGAGGCGCTGCGCGGCCGCGACGCGATCGTGCACCTGGCGGGCGAGCCGGTCGCCCAGCGCTGGAACGACGACGTCAAGCGCCGCATCCTCGAGAGCCGCGAGACCGGCACGCGCAACCTCGTTGCGGGGCTACGGCAGATCCGGCCGGCCGACGGGCCCAAGGTGCTCGTCTCTTCCTCGGCCGTGGGCTACTACGGCAAGCACGGCGACGAGCGCGTGCCGGAGTCCTCCCCACCCGGCGACGACTTCCTGGCCGGCGTCTGCGTCGCTTGGGAACGCGAGGCCGATGCGGCGGCCGAGAACGGCCGGCGCGTCGTCAAGATCCGCACCGGCGTCGTCCTCGACAAGGACGGCGGCGCGCTGAAGACGATGCTGCCGCCGTTCAAGCTCGGCGTCGGCGGCCCCGTCGCCGGCGGCGACCAGTACCTGCCGTGGATCCACGTCGACGACCTCGTCGGCCTCTACCTCCACGCGCTCGGCGACGACGGCTGGTCCGGCGCCTACAACGGCGCCGCGCCCGAGCCGGTCACCAACAAGGCCTTTAGCAAGGCGCTCGGCCGCGCCCTGCACCGTCCCGCGTTCGCGCCCGTCCCGGCCTTCGCCATCAAGTTGCTCTACGGCGACATGGCCGAGATCGTCACCGAGGGACAACGCGCGGTGCCCGAGCGGCCGCTGGAAGGCGGCTACGCCTTCCGCCACGCCGATCTCGACGCGGCACTGCGCGACGCGCTGAGCTAACAGCGCGCCGCCGCCGCCGGCTCTTGCGGCGTTCGGCACGGGGCGTTCGTGGTGCCGCGGGACGTTGGAGAGGGGCATCGAGAGAGAAGTGGGTGGCGTGGCCACCGCTGGTGGGTTGCCTCGATCGCCGTGCCGGGCTCGGGTGGGCGATTCGGGACCGAAGCGACACGCTTCGCATCTAACCCGCGATATGCGCGGGTTGGATGCGACTCATGTTCATTCGGGCCCGAACTCGCCCTCGGACCCGGCACGAGCACCAAGGAAGGCCAAGGACGGTCGCCACGCCCTCGCTCCTCTCTCCCTCGATGCCCTCTTCAACGCCGCGCGCACCGCAACCGCCCGCGCTGAACGCCGCCAACGCCAAGCGCCCCAAGCGCCTAGACCGCCGTCGGCTCCTCGCCCTCGTTGGCGGCCTCGCGGCGCTTCTTCTGGACCCAGGGCGAGTCCGGCTTGGGCGGCACGATCAGCCAGATGACGAGGCCGACCACCGAGAGCAGCAGGCCGCAGCCCAGGCCCCACTTCTCGCCGTAGCCCTTGCGGGCCGAGAGCTCGGAGGCGCCCCAGGCGGATCCGAGCCACAGGTAGAGCAGCCAGAACGCCTTGGAGCCGAGCGCGGCGATGATCAAGGAAGCGGTCATTGGATCAGGTCCCCAGGTATGCGGCCATGACGCGCTCGTCGGTGCGCAACGAGGCCGAACTGTCGGTCAACGCCACCGTTCCGGTCTCCAGCACGTAGCCGCGCGTAGAGACGTCCAGGGCGTAGTTGGCGTTCTGCTCCACGAGCAGGATCGTGACGCCCTGCGCGTTGATCTCGCGGATGATCTCGTAGATCTTGTCCACGATCACCGGTGCAAGGCCGAGCGACGGCTCGTCGAGCAGCAGCAGCGTCGGCTGGGCCATCAGCGCCCGGCCCATCGCGAGCATCTGCTGCTCACCGCCAGACATCGTGCCCGCCTTCTGCTTCTCGCGCTCCTTCAAGCGCGGGAACAGCTCGTACACGCGGTCCATGTCCGCGCGGATCCCCTCCGGGTCGCGTCGCGTGAACGCGCCCATGTCGAGGTTCTCGCGGACGGACATGCGCGGGAAGATCCGCCGGCCCTCGGGCGAGTGAGCGATGCCCAGCGCCGCGACCTTGTGAGCGGCCAGACCGGTGATGTCCTCGCCCTGGTAGGTGATCCGGCCCTGGCGCGGCGGGACGATCCCCGAGACCGAGCGCAAGGTGGTGGTCTTGCCGGCGCCGTTGGAGCCGATCAAGGTCACGACCTCGCCCTCGTAGACCTCCAGCGAGATCCCCTTCAGCGCCTCGATCGCGCCGTAGTAGGAGTGGATGTCCTGCACCTCCAGGACCAGCTTGCCCCGGCCGTCGGGGCTCGTCGTCGTGACCGACGTCTCGGGCGTGCTCATGCCTGGCTCCCGAGGTAGGCCTCGATGACGCGCGGGTTCTGCCGCACATCCTTCGGCACGCCCTCGGCGATCTTCTCGCCGTGGTCGAGCACCGTGATGTGGTCGCTCACGTTCATGATGACCTTCATGTCGTGCTCGATCAGCAGGATCGACATGTCGCGCTCGGTGCGCAACCGCTCCATCAGCACCCGCAGCTCCTCAGACTCCTTGGCGTTCATGCCCGCCGTCGGCTCGTCCAACAGCAACAACTTGGGATCCGACGCCAACGCCCGCGCGATCTCCAACCGCCGCTGATCGCCGTAGGGCAGGTTCATCGCCAGCTCGTCGCGGCGCTTGAGCCCGACGAAGTCGAGCAGCTCACGTGCCCGCTCGCGCCCAGCCTTCTCCTCCCGCCGTACGTATGGCGTGCGGAGGATCATGCCGGTCACCCGCGCCTTGAGCCGCGGATGCATCCCGACCTGGACGTTCTCGGTCGCCGTCATCGTCCGGAACAGCTTGATGTTCTGGAACGTGCGGGCGATGCCCGCCTGCGTGACGATGTCCGGCCGCTTTGCGGTGATGTCGGTCCCGTCGAACGTCACCCGGCCGGTCGTCGGCCGGTACAACCCCGTCAGGCAGTTGAAGAACGTGGTCTTCCCCGCCCCGTTGGGCCCGATCAGCGACACGATGGCCTTGCGCGGCACGACGAAGTTGACGTCGTTGACCGCGACCAGGCCGCCGAACACCTTCGAGATGCCCGCGGCGTCGAGGAGCACGTCCTCCGGCTTGATGTCGGCGGCGACCTCGTCGACCGCGCTGAATTCCGGCTGGCTCACTTGCGCACCTCGTACATCTGGGACATGTCGCCGACGGCGCCGGTGTCCTCCGCCGACCCCTCGATCTCGGCCTCGTGTAGCTCGAGCCTCCGTCTGCCAGACGGGATGAGGCCCTCGGGCCGCAGCACCATCATCACCAGCAGGAAGAACCCGAAGATGCCGAACGAGATCGACGTCACGTCGAAGCCCAGCGGCTCGGACAGGCTGTTCAGCTGAGGCAGGCCGTAGCGGTTCATCATCGACAACGCGACGGCGCCGACGATGACGCCCCAGATGTTGCCCATGCCGCCGACGATCACCATCGCCAGGACGAAGACGGAGAACCCGAACTCGAACTGGTCGACGTTGACCGTGTTGTTGTAGGAGCCCAGGAAGACGCCCGCAAAGCCGCCGAACGCGGCGCCGATGGCGTAGGCCCACAGCTTGGTCCGCACCAGGTTGACGCCCATCGACGCGGCCGCGACCTCGTCCTCGCGGACCGCGATCCACGCACGGCCCAGACGCGAGTCGCGCAGGCGGCGGTTGACGAAGATCGTGAACACCACCATGCCGAGCGCCACCCAGTACGCGGGTTTCAGATTCGCGTCCGTATAGAGGATGTCGTGCGAGAAGGGCAGGTTGATGGTGTCGATCGGCGTGATGCCCTGACGGCCGTGCGAGAAGTCCGTCGAGCCGATGCCGAACAGGCCGCTCGTGGAGTTCTCGAAGATGCGCGGCACGATCTCGCCGAAGGCCAGCGTCACGATCGCCAGGTAGTCGCCCCGCAGCCGCAGCGTCGGCGCGCCGAGGAAGACGCCCCACAGCGCGGTGATCGCCATCGCGATGAAGAGCACGATGAAGAAGTTGATGTGGATGCCGGCGATGTCCAGCCGGCCGCCGCTCAGCTTGGGCTGGAACGTCGAGCGGTCGGACACCAGGATGTGGATGCCCTTGCCGCCGTTGACGTCCGGGAACTGCTGGGAGCCGAACCAGCCGATGACGAAGGCGCCGATCGCGTAGAACGCGACGTAACCGAGGTCGAGCAGGCCGGCGAAGCCGACGACGATGTTCAGGCCCAGGGCCATGATCACGTAGGCCAGCGTCTGGATCGACGCGTCGAGCAGGTCGCCCGAGCCGATCAGGATCGGGAAGAAGATCGCGACGACGAGCGCCACGAGCATCCAGGCCGTCGGCGGCAGGACACGTGCGAGGGAGTCCCAACTGCTGCGCAGGTTGCTCATCGAACGTGCCTCACCTTCTGTCGACCACTGGCGACTGCAACGTTCGACCTCATCCTTCTCGCGTCTCCTCACCGAAGAGGCCCTGGGGACGGAAGACCATCACCAGGATCAGGATCCCGAACACCACGGCGGGCGTCCACGCCTCGCCGAGCCGGAGGCCCAGGAAGTTGCCACCGTCGGATATCGCTTGGATCACACCGATGATGAGGCCGCCGATGACGGCGCCCTTCAGGTTGCCGATGCCACCCATGACCGCCGCGGTGAAGGCGATCAGGCCGGCCGTGAAGCCCATGTTGAAGCGGACGGTCAGGTTGTAGAGCGCGTAGATCAGGCCCGCCGCGCCCGCCATCGCCCCGCCGAGCAGGAAGGTGAGGCTGATCGTGCGGTCGACGTCGATGCCCATCAAGCGGGCTGCGTCCGGGTCCTGCGCGGTCGCGCGCATCGCCTTGCCGTGCTTGGTGTTGTTGACGAACCACAGCAGGCTCATCAGCAGCGGGACCGTGATGACGACGGCGAAGACGTCGGAGTGCAGGACGTCGACGTCGAAGATCGTGAAGTACTTGGCGTGGGACCCGATCAGGTCGGGCACCTGGTCCGGCGTCGGCCGCCACAACAGGCCGACGTTCTGCAGGATGAAGCTCATCCCGATCGCCGTGATCAGCGGCGCGAGTTTGGGCGCGTTTCGCAGCGGCCGGTAGGCCGCGCGTTCGATCAGCACGTTCAGCGTCGCGCTGGCGAACATCGAGCACGCCAGGAAGACGATGATCGACACGATGATGAGCACGAGGCTCGTCTGATCGGTGACGCCGAAGGTCTGCCACAGCGACAGCGACACGAACGCGCCGATCATGAACACCTCGCCGTGGGCGAAGTTGATCAGCTCGACGATGCCGTAGACCAACGTGTAGCCGAGCGCGATCAGCGCCCAGACCATGCCGTTGGACAGGCCCGTCTTGACGTTGTCGAGCGTCGCGGTGGGCTCGTAGATGAACTGCGCCACGAGCGCGCCGAAGAGCAGCAGCGGCAGCGCGTAGGCGTTGAGGACATCGCCGGCCTTCCGTGCCGGGGGCGGCGCGGAGGCGGTCTCTGTGATGGATGCGGCTTCCATGGTGTGGGGGTCCGAGGGACGGGACGGTGGCAGAGGCCGGACCGGGGCGCGCGGTGGCGCCCCGGCCGACCTTCAAGCCGCGCGAACCTAGGAGGTCGCGGCCTTGATGACCTTGTCGAAGGTGAGCTTGCCGCCTTCGATGCGGTTTCCGCCGTAGTCCGACAGCGTCGTGTCGCCGTTCTCGTCGATCGAGTAGGTGCCCAGGACGGACTCCCGGTTCTTGATCTTGTAGAACGCGTCGATCACGGCCTGCTTGTCGTTGCCCTTGTCACCAGCGTCGGTGATGGCCTGCAGGGCGATGCTCATCGCCTCGTACCCGTAGATCGCGTAGGGCTCCGGATCGGCGCCGTACTTGGCCTTGTACTCCTTGAAGAAGTCCTGCCCGGACTGCGGGTAGAGCTTCGGGTCAAGGGTCGGGTTGGTGATGTACGTCTGCTTCTCGGCCTTGGAGCCGATCTTCTCGGAGAACGCCGACTCCGCGACGCCGTCAGGGCCGAACAGCTTGGCCGACGGGATCGTGGCGTTGAGGTCCTTCCACAGCTGCACCGCGTTGTTCTGCGTGATGCCGCCGAAGAAGATGCAGTCGGCGCCCTTGGCCTTGATCGTGCCGGCCAGCGCGCGGTAGTTCGCGGCCTTCGGGTCGATGCCCTCGTTGCCGATGACCGTCAGGCCCTGGGCCTTGGCGATCGGGGCGACCTGGTCGGCCAAGCCCTTCCCGTAGACCTCCTTGTCGTTCAGGATGAACAGCTGCTTGCAGCCGTTGTCCTTCTGGTAGGAGACCTGCGCCGCGGCCTGGATGTGGTCCGCAGGGACGACGCGCCCGTAGGTGCGCTTGCCCGTGGGGTAGTACTTGTCCGGCTCGCCCTTGTCGGCACCCTGCGAACGGGTCAGGCCGACGGCGGTGTTGGACGGGGAGACCTGCAGGATCCCGGCCTCATTGAGGATCGGGAGCGAGATCGCCGTGGCGCCGGAGTTGAACTCGCCGAGGTAGGCGATCGTGGTCTTGTCCTGCGCCGCCTTACGGGCGTCGCCAGAGGTGGCGCCCGGGTCCCACTTGCCGGCCGCCGCCGTGGCGTCGTCCAGCTTGACGAACTTGACGGTGAACTTGCCGGCCTTGTTGCCGGCCTTCTCGAGCGCCAGCTCCTCACCGTTGTTCACGGAGACGGACTGCGGGCGAGAGTCGCCCTGCAGCGGCAGGCTCGAGTAGATGGTGACGGTGGAGCCGCCGGACGACGAGCTCTCGCTCGTGGTCGAGGCCCCGCTGCCGCCGCTGCTGTCGTCGTCGTCACTGCCACAGGCAGCAACACCGAACGACAAAGCGGTCAGCAGGCAGCTCGTGGCTGCCAGATGACGTACGCGCAACGTATCCCCTCCTCAAGGGATCGATTCCGGAGAGAGCGCGAGTCTAAACAGGGACACCGACGCTGCGCAATGGTCACCCCTCCACACCACAAGGTGGAAATGTGGGTTGACCACTGTGCGGGTGCTACAGAGTCCCCCAAATTACGAGCCGGGCGTGGCCGATCTCGACACCTGGGACGGTGTCGGAGGCGCCTGGCCAGCGGTGGCGCCGGCGCTAGCGCTGCTTGCGCTTTGCCGGGCTGTACTTCGAGAGCGTGTGAACGGTCACCGCGATGATCATCAGCAGCGCGGCGAGCAGGAAGCTGTCCAGCGCCTTGGCGCCCAGGGCCCAGAGGACGATCCAGAGCGACAGCGATGCGGTGATGGCGTACGCGAGTCCCATGTCGGACCGGATCTTATCCTTCTAGGCAGCGAGACGACGTGTCGCCGGGTCGTAGCGGACAGTGGGTGTGACGAGGTGATGGACCCCGCCAACCCAGCGGTCCAACGGCGGGAGCAGATCGAGCGCGTCGGCTTGTTCGTTAAGAACGCGTTGTCCGTCCTCGGTGAGCGCGAACGCGCCGTCCTCGGTGCGATCTAAGAGCTGAGGTTGGAGACGACGGGCGCGGTAGAGCAGGGTCGCGTCGCCGTGGAAGGGCCGTTCCTCACGCGCTTGGGTGGCAGCGAACAGCGCCGGGCCGTGGAGCGGCCGGGCCTGCACGGCTTCCAGGAGCTGGCGCTCGGTGCGACTGAGACCGTCGGTGGTGAACGGGTGCTCCTCGAGCAGGCGCTGGAGGGCGGGCGCGACGTCGGGCAGGTTCGGCGTGCCGGCGCTCATCGCGATCTGCTCGACGGCGCGCGGGTCGGGCGCGGTGAAAGCGGCCCAGGCGGTGGCGGCGAAGGCGTGGTCGCTGTCGCGCAGCGAGGCGGCGCGGGCGAGGCGGTCGCGCAGGAACGTGCGCGGGCCGCGTGGGAGCTTGACCAGCTGGACCGGGCCCAGCGGGCGGGAGCGGCGCGTGGGCGTGTCGCCGGTCGCGAGGCGGTCGAGGATCTGCAGGAGCTGGAGCTGGTCGTAGAGGTCGTCCTCGAACCAGAGGATCAACTTGGTGGAGAAGTCGACGGCGTCCAAGCGCGCGTCGCGCGCGGCGAGGCGGGCGCGGGCGGTCGCGAGGTCGGAGAGGCCGGCGTCGGCGAGAAACTGGGCGCGTGTCTCTCTGAGCGGCTCGGGTGGCTGGGCCGGGACCGGGCCCTCATGCAGGACGTCGTCCCAGGTCAGCGTCTCGCCGCCCAGCGTCTGCAGGTCGTGAGCGGCGTGGGAGCCGTTGGTGACGTGCAGGACGGCCAAGGGCGCTAGGCGGTCAACGCCGCGGAGAAGCTGCTCACGAGCTCGCGCACGGCGGCGGCGGGATCGCCCTTGGCCTCGGCGACCGCGCGGACCAGGCGGCTGCCGATGATGACGCCGTCAGCGCCGGAGGCCGCGGCCTGGGCGACCTGCTCGGGGTTGCCGATGCCGAAGCCGAGCGCGACCGGAACGTCGGTGGAGGCCTTCGTGCGGGCGACGAGCGAGCCGAACGTGTCGGAGAGCGCGGCGCGCTCGCCGGTCGTGCCGACGACCGAGACGGTGTAGACGAAGCCGCGGGCGCGAGCGCCGATGCGGGCCATGCGGTCGTCGGGCGTGGTCGGCGCGACGAGCGGGACGAGGGCGACGCCGGCGGCGTCGCAGGCTTGGAGGACCGCCTCGGACTCTTCAAGCGGGAGGTCGGGGACGATCAGGCCGGCGGCGCCGGCGGCGGCGATCCGCCGGGCGAACTCCTCCGGACCGCGCGCGAGCACGAGGTTCGTGTACATCATCATGATGACCGGGACGCGCTTGGAGAGCTGCTCGCAGATGGTGAGGACGTCGGCGACCGTGGTGCCGTTCTCCAAGGCCTTGGTCCCGGCCGCGTGGACGACGGGGCCGTCGGCGAGCGGGTCGGAGAACGGGACGCCGAGCTCGATCAGGTCGGCGCCGCCGTCGATGTAGGCCTCGCCGATCGCCAGCGAGGTCGGGACGTCCGGGAACCCGCCCATGAGGTAGGGCATGAGGGCCGCGCGGCCCTTGGCGTCGGCGAAGGCTTTGGCGATGCGTTCGGGTCCGTCCATGTGCGGCTCAAGCCTACGACCAGGCGGCGTCCTATGCTCGCTGCGGTCGTGACCCCCGATCCCGACACCGAGACACAGGCCGAGACCGAGGCCACAGCGCGCCGCCGGGTGCGGCACGCGCTGCCGATGCCCGGTCCCACCGGCCGGCGCGCGCTGATCTGGTTCGGGGCGACGGCGATCGCGATCCTCGTCGTGTACCTGCTGATCCCGCATCTGGCGGGCATCGAGGACACGTGGAACCGGATCCGGGACGGGTCGCCGTACTGGCTGGCGGCGGCGCTGGCGCTGGAGTCGGTGTCCTACCTGGGCTACGCGTGGAACATGGCGGCCGTGAGCGCGGCCGACGGCGTCGTGCTGGGCGTTCGGCGCTCAGCGCTAATCACGCTGGCGGCGACCGCAGCCACGCGGTTGGTGGCCGCGGGCGGCGCAGGCGGGATCGCGGTGACGACCTGGGCGCTGTCGCGGGCCGGCCACGGCAACCGCCAGGCGGCGAAGCAGGTGAGTCAGCATCTGGTGGCCACCTACGCGGTGTTCATGGCGATGGTGATCGTGGTCGGCACCGCGCTGGCGATCTCCGGCGCCGACCCGTTGTTGTCCGCCTTGCCCGCGGTGATCGCGGCGCTGGCCGTCGCGGCGTTCTTGGTGTTGATCCAGGCGCCCGACTGGATCGCCCGCCGGCTGGACACCGGTCCGCAGTGGCGCCGTCGCCTTCTGGCCGCGCCCCAGGCGCTGGCCGACGGCACCAAGTTCACCATCGACTTGATCAACCGCCGCGAGGCCGGCCTATGGGGCACCGTGATGTGGTGGGTCTTCGACCTCGCCACCCTCTGGGCGTGCTTCTGGGCCTTCGGCTACCACCCCGTCGTGTGGGAGCTGACCATGGCCTACCTGCTCGGCATGCTGGGCAACCTATTGCCCTTGCCCGGCGGCGTCGGCGGCGTCGAAGGCGGCATGGTCGGCGCCTGCGCGGCCTTCAACATGCCCGCCTCGGTGGCGTTGGTCGCCGTGCTCGCCTACCGCGCGATCTCCGTCTGGCTGCCGGCCCTCCCGGGCGTCCTCGCGCTGGCGACGCTGCGGCGCGCGGCGGAGGGCGCGGACGTCATCGAGGACGACGAGCACCACGACGCCTAGGCAGGGTCGCCGGACGCCGGAGGGCGGTTCGGGGCCGAAGGGTCGATCCGGGTCGCTGAAGCGTCCATATACGACGCCAAAGCGACCCGGATCCCTGGGGCGCGTGTGCCGAGGGCGGCGCTAGGCCGCCGGGCCCGTGCCGTAGCGCTCGATGATCTGCGCGAGGTCCTTGTCGCCGCGGCCGGAGAGGTTGATGATGTCCATCGTCGACTCCGACGGGGTGTGGAGGGCGTGGTAGAGGGCGTGGGAGGTTTCGAGGGCGGGGATGATGCCTTCGAGACGGGTGACCTCTTTGAAGGCCCGGACGGCTTCGTCGTCGGTGACGGCGGTGTAGGTCGCGCGGCCGGTGTCGCGCAGCCAGGCGTGCTCGGGGCCGGAGCCGGGGTAGTCGAGGCCGGCGGAGATGCTGTAGGCCTCGAGGATCTGGCCGTCCTCGTCCTGCATCACGGCGCTGAGCGAGCCGTGCAGGACGCCGGGGCGGCCGCCGGCGGTCAGCGGTGCGCCGTGGCGGGCGTGCAGGCCCTCACCGCCGGCTTCGACGCCGACGAGCTGCACGGCCGCGTCGGGGATGAAGGCGGCGAAGATGCCCATGGCGTTGGAGCCACCGCCGACGCAGGCGATGACGCGGTCGGGCAGGCGCTGCTCCTTGTCCAGGATCTGCGCGCGCGCCTCCTCGCCGATGATCCGCTGGAGCTCGCGCACGATCGCGGGATAGGGGGCGGGACCGGCGACGGTGCCCAACACGTAGTGGGTGTCGGCGACGCGGGTGACCCAGTCGCGGATCGCCTCGCTCGTCGCCTCCTTCAAGGTCCTTGAGCCCGCGGCGACCGGCACGACCGTCGCCCCCAGCAGCTGCATGCGCTCCACGTTGGGCTTCTGGCGCGCGATGTCGACCTCGCCCATGTAGACGACGCACTCCAAGCCGAGCAGCGCGCAGGCGGTCGCGGTCGCGGTGCCGTGCGAGCCCGCGCCGGTCTCGGCCACGACCCGCGGCTTGCCCATGCGCTTGGCCAAAAGCGCCTGACCCAAAGCGTTGTTGATCTTGTGCGCGCCCGTGTGGTTCAAGTCCTCGCGCTTGAGCCAGATCGCGCGGCCGGCGACCTCGCTCAGCCGCGGCGCCAGGTACAGCGGCGACGGGCGGCCGACGTAGTCGCGCTGCAAGTCCTTCAACTCGGCCTGGAACGCCGGATCACTCCACGCCTCGACCCACGTGCGCTCCAGCTCGCTCAGCGCGGGCATCAGCGTCTCGGGCACGTACTGCCCGCCGTAGGGCCCGAAGCGGACCTCCAAGCCCGTGGTCATGCCGCCGGCCTCACCGGCGCGCCGCGGCCGGGCGGTTTCGGGCGGGGCGCAGCAGGCGCGGTGGACCGCACCGCCGCCGCGAAGGCCTTCATCTGCTCGTGGTCCTTCACGCCGGGCGAAGACTCCACGCCGCTAGCCACGTCCACGCCCCAAGGATCCACGGCCTCGATCGCCTCCACCACGTTCGCCGGGTTCAGCCCACCCGACAGCAGCAGCGGCACGCTCGAGTGGCGCTTGGAGAGCATCGTCCAGTCGAACGTCTCCCCCGTCCCGCCCCGCAGCCCCTCGCGGTGCGCGTCAAGCAGGTGGAAGTCGGTGTGGAACGCCTGGATCGAGACGACATCAGACGCCAGCCGCACCGACTGCGCCTTGATGACCTTCGCCCCGGTCCGCCGCGCGACCTCGTTGGCGAACGACGGCCCCTCGTCGCCGTGCAGCTGCACGAGCGAGAGCCCGACCACGTCGGCCAGCGACTCGATCTCGTCCAGCGACTGGTTGACGAACACGCCGGCGATCTCGATCTTGCGCCGCAGCGGCCGCGCGATGGCGGCGGCGACGTCCGGGTCGACGAAGCGCTTGGACCCCGGCCACAGGATCATCCCGATCGCCCACGCGTCGAGCGCGACCGCCAGCTCGGCGTCTTCTGCCCGGGTCATGCCGCAGAACTTGATCTTCGGTGCGCGCTCCACAACGCCCATCTTAGGTGGCCGCGCGAAGGGAGCCCCTGGCGAGTTTCGCGCCCGGAACCTCGCCCCCTGGGCGAGCGTTCCGCCCCTAGCCGGTCTGCAACGCCGACGGCCGCTTGCCGAGCGTCACCGTGATCGTCTTGGTCTCCTTCTTGCGGACGACCTCGAGCTTGATCTTGTCGCCCGGCTTGTGGTTGGAGACCAGCTGCGACAGCTCGTCGGAGGTCTTGATCGCCTTGCCGTCGACCTTGGTGATGATGTCGCCACCGAGCACGACCGCGCTGTTGTCGCCCTGCCCGGAGAGCTGCGCCTGCAGGTCGCCGGCCTTCAGCCCGGCCTGCGCGGCCGGGGACCCGGCCTCGACCGTCTGCACGAGCGCGCCGTGATCGGCGGCGAGGTCCAAGGCGTCCAGCTGCCCGTCGATCGTCAGCGACGTCACGCCCAGGTAGGCGCGCTCGACGGTCTCCCCTGCCTTCAAGTTGTTCAGGATCGCCTTGGCCGTGTCGATCGGCACCGCGAAGCCGATGCCGACGTTGCCCGACGACCCGCCGCCGGTCTCGATCTGCGAGTTGATCCCGATCACGCGGCCGGCGGCGTCGATCAGCGGGCCGCCCGAGTTGCCCGGGTTGATCGCGGCGTCGGTCTGGATGACGTCCTTGATCGTCCATCCGTTCGGCGCCTGGATCTGGCGCTGCAGCGCGCTCACGACGCCCGTGGTCAGCGTCCGGTCCAACCCGAAGGGGTTGCCGATCGCGATCGTCGGGTCGCCGACGTGCACGTCCCGGGAGGACCCCAGCGGCAGCGCCTTGAGGTCCAGTCCTTCGGGGTCGACCTTCAACAGCGCCAGGTCGGTCGACGGGTCCGTTCCGATGACCGACGCCTTGACCGTCTTGTGGTCGGCGAACTGGACGGTGATCGAGCCCTTCGACGCGCCGTCGATGACGTGGTTGTTGGTGAGGATGTCGCCGCGCGCGTCGATGACGAACCCGGAGCCCGTCGCCTCGCTCCTCTGCGCGCCGCCGAACCCGAAGTCGAACGGGTTGTTGGTGTTCTGGATCACCGTCGACCGCACGAACACGACGCCTGGCGCGTAGCGCTGGTAGATGTCGGCCGCGGTCAGCCCCTCGGCCGTGTTGGACCGGTTGCTGTTGGCGCCCTGCGACGCGACCGCCGGCTGCCGGATGACCGTCGTCGTGTGCGTGTCACCGTCGTCGCCCGCGAGCACGGTGGTCACGCCCGCGGCGACGCCGCCGCCGAGCAGCGCGGCCAAGAGCAGGGGGAAGACGATGGAACGGGACGACGGGGACGAAGGCATGAGGGACGAAGGATCCAGACGATCGCTGAAGCGACGGTGAAGTCGATCTAAAGATTGCTAAAGCGGCCGTGCCAGACCGTCAGAGGCCCTCTTCGGCCCCTTCGCCGTGCCCGCACAGGTCGCGCAACGCGATCTCCGGGTCCGGCGCGCGCATCAGCGTCTCGCCGATCAGCACCGCGTCGACGCCGACGCGCTCCAACTCCTCGATCTGCTCGCGCGTGTGGAAGCCGGACTCCGACACCACCGTCTTGCCTGCGGGCACATCTGAAAGCAGCTCGTACGTCCGCTCCACATCCACCGTGAAGTCCACGAGGTTGCGGTTGTTGATGCCGATGACGTCCATGTCGATGGCCTCCAGCGCGGCCTCCAGCTCCTGCTCGTCGTGCACCTCGACGAGCACGTCGAGGTCGACGCCGAGCGCCTCGTTGTAGAGCGAGACCAGCTCCTTGGGCTCCAGCGCCGCGACGATCAGCAGGATCGCGTCAGCCCCCGCCACCGCGGCCTCGTAGACCTGGTAGGCGTCGACCATGAAGTCCTTGCGCAGGATCGGCAGCTCGACCGCGCCGCGCGCCTCCTCCAGGTCGGCGAGCGTCCCGCCGAAGTGCGGGCCCTCGGTCAGCACCGACAGCGCCGCCGCGCCGCCGCGCTCGTAGGCCTGCGCGATGTCGGTAACGGTCGCGCCCGCGCGGATCTCACCGGCCGACGGCGAGCGCCGCTTGTGCTCGGCGATGACCGACACGCCCGGGCGGACCAGCGCCTCGGCGAACGGGCGCCCTTCGCGGTGCGGGCCCAGCCGGGACTCGAGGTCGGCCAGCGGGGTCTCCTTGCGACGCCGGCGGACCTCGTCCCGCGTGACGTCGACGATGCGCTCCAAGACGTTGCTCATGCGGTGATCGGTGCCAATTCCCCGGTGACGCGGATGTACTCGTCGAGCGTGCGGGCAGCGGCGCCCGACGCGATCGTCTCGCGGGCGGCCTCCACGCCGCCACGCAGGTCGTCGGCTCGTCCCGCAGCGTAGATGGCGGCGCCGGCGTTCAGCAGGACGAGGTCCGTGTCCGGCCCGCTCTCACCGGAGAACACCGCGCGCGTGACCGCCGCGTTCTCCTGCGGTCCACCGCCCGAGATGGACGCCGGGTCCGCCTCGGGAAGGCCGACGTCGGCGGCGCTCACGTCGTAGTGGCGCAGCTCCTCGCCGTTGACCTCCACGACGTGCGTGGGGGCGGACGTACTCATCTCGTCCAGGCCATCCGTGGAGGAGACTACCAGCGCTCGGTCGCAGCCCAGCCGCGCCAGCGCGCCCGCCAGGGCCTCCACGTAGCGCGGGTCGGAGACGCCGACGACCTGCCGCCGCGCGCCCGCCGGGTTGGTCAGCGGACCGAGGAAGTTGAAGATCGTGCGGACCGCCAACTCGGCGCGCGCCGGGATCACGTAGCGCGTCGCCGCGTGGTGGGCGGGCGCGAACATGAAGCCGAAGCCCACGCGGTCGATCGACTGCGCGACCGCGGTTGGCGTGAGGTCGATCCGGGCGCCGAGCGCCTCCAGGACGTCGGCGCTGCCCGACGCGCGCGTGGCGCTGCGGTTGCCGTGCTTGGCGACCGCGCAGCCCGCGCCGGCCGCGACCAGCGCCGCGGTCGTCGACACGTTGAACGTGTGGCGACCGCCGCCGGTGCCCGCGGTGTCCAGCAGGTCGGTGCGCGTGGTCGGCACCGGCGTCGCGAGCGAGCGCATCGTGGACGCGAGGCCCGCGATCTCCTCGACCGTCTCCCCCTTCGTGCGCAGCGCGATCAGGAAGCCGGCGATCTGCGGCACCGAGCCGTTGCCGGCCATGATTTCGGCCAGCACCGCGCCGGCCTGCTCCTGGGAGAGGTCGCGGCCGTCGGCGAGGACGTCGATCGCCGCTGTGAGGACGTCGTTGGGCATGTGAAAGGCGGACAGCCTACGCGATGGCCGTGACGGCCCTCAGCCGTCGGCGAGGAAGTTGCGCAGCATGTCCTTCCCGCGGTCGGTCAGCACCGACTCCGGGTGGAACTGGACGCCTTCGACCGGCAGCTCGCGATGGCGGATGCCCATGAGGACGCCGCCGCCGCGCGAGGTCACCACGAACTCGTCGGGCAGGTCGTCCTCGGCGACGACCAGCGAGTGGTAGCGCCCGACGGTCAGCGCGCCGCGCAGGCCGCGGTAGACGCCTTCACCGTCGTGCTCGATCGAGGTGGTCTTGCCGTGGATCGGCTCGTGCCGGATGACGGTCCCGCCGAACGCCTCGGCCAGCGACTGGTGCCCGAGGCAGACGCCCAGCGTCTTGATCCCCGCCTCGGGGAACTTGCGCATGGACTCGATCGAGATCCCCGCGTCGGTGGGAGTGCACGGCCCGGGCGAGACGACGACGCGGTCCGGCTGGCGCTCAAGCAGCTCGTCGACGGTCGCGACGTCGTTGCGCACGACGTCGATCTCCGCCCCGAGCTCACCGAGGTACTGGACCAGGTTGTAGGTGAACGAGTCGTAGTTGTCCACCATGAGGACCTTGGTGCTCATGCCCACCCCCGCTGCCGCGCCGCCAGCGCCAGCGCGCTCTTGACCGCCTTGGACTTGTTCACCGACTCCTCGTACTCGTTGGCCGGCTTGGCGTCGGCGACGGTGCCGCCGCCGGCCTGCACGTGCGCGTTGTCGTCCTTGATGACCACGGTGCGGATGTGGATGCAGGTGTCGAGGTCGCCGGAGTAGCTGAGGTAGCCGATCGCGCCGCCGTAGCCGCCGCGCTTGACGGGCTCCAGCTCGTCGATGATCTCCATCGCGCGCACCTTCGGGGCGCCCGAGAGGGTGCCAGCCGGCAGGATCGACCGCAGCGCGTCCATCGGCCCGACGTCGGCGCGCAGCGTCCCGGACACGGACGACACGATGTGCATGACGTGCGAGTACTTCTCGATCGCCATGAGCGTGTCGACCTCGACCGACCCGTACTCGCAGACGCGCCCGAGGTCGTTGCGGCCCAAGTCCACCAACATGACGTGCTCGGAGCGCTCCTTCTCGTCGGCCAGCAGCTCGGCCGGATCGGCATCGCGCGGCCGCGTGCCGGCGATCGGCCGCGTCGAGGCGCGGCGGCCGGCGACCGTCAGCAACGGCTCCGGCGAGGCGCCCGCGATCTGGAAGTCGAGGAAGTCCAGGAAGTACATGTACGGCGACGGGTTGACGACCCGCAGCCCGCGGTAGACCGAGAACGGGTCGATCCCGCCCAGCGGCGCGCTCCAGCGCTGCGATGGCACGACCTGAAACGCGTCGCCCGCGTGCACGTAGTCGACGATCCGCGAGACCATGCCCTCGAACGTCGCGCGGTCCATGTTGGAGGTGAACTCCGGCTCGGGCCGCGGGGCCATGTCCCGCTCGGCCTTGGGCACCGGGCCGTCCAGCGCGCGCCGGATCTCGGTGATCGTCTCGACCGCGTCGGCGTAGGACGCGTCGACGTCCTCGGCGGTCACGTTGACGAGGATCGTCAGCGTGTGCTTGAGGTGGTCGAAGACCACGAGCGCGTCGGACAGCATCAGCGCCATGTCCGGCAGCCCGAGCACGTCCGGGTTGGGCTCGCCGAGCGTGGTCTCGACCGTCCGGACGAGGTCGTAGCCGAAGAAGCCGACCGCGCCGCCGGTGAACGGCGGGGCGTCCTTGAACGACGCCTGGCGCGACGCCGCGGCCTGCTCGGCCAAGGCGTAGGGGTCGCCGTCGTCGCCCAGCGACCAGCGCACCAGGCCGCGCGGGCGCACGCCGATGAACGAGTAGCGCCCGACCTGCGTGCCCTGCTCGGCGGACTCCAGCAGGAACGACGGATGCTCGGCCTTCGCGCCGCGCAGCTTCAGGAACGCGGAGACCGGCGTCTCGCAGTCGTCGATGAACGTGTGGCGCAGCGGGACGAGGTCGTGGTCGGCCGCCAGCGCGCGGATCTCGTCCAGTGAGGGTTCGAGGTCGAGCCCCTCGGCGAGCGATTCAGCGACTGCGCTCACGGAGCACCTCCGTCGCGTCGGCCAAGGAGCGATCGCGCGAGCGCAGCAGCACGAGCAGGTGGTAGAGGACGTCGGCCGCCTCGTTGTCGACGCGGTCGTCGGTCTCCTCGCGCGCGGCGCGGGCGACCTCCTCGGCCTCCTCCTCGACCTTCTCGCCGATGAACGCGGGGTTGTCGAGCAGCTCGACCGTGTAGGAGCCCTCGGGCCGCTCGCTCTGGCGGGCGACGAGCGTGCGCTCCAGGGACGGCAGGACCTCGAACGGCGCGGGCTCCGCGACGTCGCCGGTGAAGAAGCAGGTGCGCGCGCCGGTGTGGCAGGCCGGACCGGCGGGCTCGACCAGCGCGAGCAGCGCGTCGCCGTCGCAGTCCAGCCGCAGCGCCTTGACCGCCTGCGTGTTCCCGGACGTCGCGCCCTTGTGCCACAGCTCGTTGCGCGAGCGCGACCAGAGGTGGAGCTCGCCGGTCTCGTGGGTCTTGGCGACGGCCTCGGCGTTGGCGTACGCCAAGGTCAGGACGTCGCCGGTGCGCCAGTCCTGGATGACGACGGGCACGAGCCCGTTGACGTCGTAGTTGATCTCCACGCAGAGAAGTCTACGAGCGGCTGGGCGATCCGGCGCGCGCCAGGAGCGGCTCGATCTCGTCCGCGGGCACGGGGCGCCCGAGCAGATAGCCCTGTGCCAATGGGCAACCCCGCTCCACGAGGAACGCGCGCTGGTCCTCGTTCTCGACGCCCTCGGCCACCGCCTCCATGCCCAAAGCCCGTGCCAGCTCGATGATCGCGGTGACGATCGCCGTCGCCTGGGCGTCGTGCGGGACGCCTTGGAGGAACGTCTTGTCGATCTTGAGGACTTGAACCGGCATCGTGCGCAGGCGGCTTAGGGACGAGTAGCCGGCGCCGAAGTCGTCCACCGCGATCTCGATCCCGGCGGCCACCAGCTCGGTCAGGACGGGGTCGGTCCGCAGCGGATCGGCCATCGCCGCCGACTCGGTGATCTCCACCGTAAAGCGCGACGCGACGTCGCCGGGCGTGATCAGCCCGAGCAGCCGCGCGCCGAAGTCCGGGCGGCGCAGCTGGCGCGGCGAGACGTTGACGGTCACCCGCGGCGGCTTGAGGCCGTCGGCCTCCCACGCCAGGACCTGGTCGCGGACCGCGGCGACGACCCAGTCGCCGATCCGGTCCACGTACCCGGTCTCCTCGGCGAAGGCGATGAAGTCGTCGGGCATCACCAGGCCGCGGAACGGGTCCTGCCAGCGGACCAGGGCCTCCAACTTGCGCAGCGTGCCGTCGGCCGGATCGACGATCGGCTGCCAGTGCAGGATCAGCTCCTCACGGTCCAGCGCCTTGCGCAGCCGACTCGTCATGGAGAGACGCTCCAGCGGCTCGTGCGGATCGCCGTTGTAGACCGTGACGCCGTTGCGCCCCGCGGCCTTGGCGGCGTACATCGCGGCGTCGGCGTGGCGCAGCAGCTCGTCGGCGTCGGCCGCGTCGCGGGGATAGAGCGAGATCCCGATCGACGCGCCGATGTGGAACTCCGCGCCGGAGATCGAGAACGGCTCGGCCAAAGCCTTCAACAAGTCCTCGGCGACGCGACGCGCGTGGGCCTCGGCCTGAGGGCGCTCGAGATCCGCGAGCAGCAGCAGGAACTCGTCGCCGCCTTGGCGCGCCAGGAGGTCCATGCCACGACGGCGTTCGCTCAGACGCATCGTCACGTGGCAGAGCAGCTCGTCGCCCGCCGGGTGGCCGAGCGAGTCGTTGACCAGCTTGAAGCCGTCGAGGTCCAGGTAGAGCAGACCGACCGCCTCGCCCTGGCGGCGCGCCCGCGCCAGCGCGAGGTCGAGGTGCTCTTGCAGCAGCGCGCGGTTCGGCAGCCCGGTCAGCGGGTCGTGGTAGGCGAGGTAGGCGATCTGCTCCTCGGCCGCGCGGCGCTCGGTGAGGTCGACGCCGGAGGACATGACCGCGGTCACCGCGCCGGAGTCGTCGCGGACGATCGTGTCGCGCCAGGCGATCGTGCGCTCGTCGCCGTCCTTGGTCAGCACGATCGACTCGTGGACCGCGTCGTCGACGCCCGCGCCGACCTCCTCGGCGAACGCGGCGCGGCCGGTCACGCGCAGGCGCTCGGGGACGACGACGTCGTACCAGTGCTGGCCGACCAGCTCGCCCTCGCTGTAGCCGAGCAGCTCCGCGCCCGCGCGGTTGAGCAGCGTGATCCGCGCGTTGGCGTCCAGCACGACGATGATCGCGCCCGCGATGTCGAGGTAGCGCTGCGCGCGGTGGTGCTCGTCGGCCGCCAGCTCGCCCTGGCTGGCGCGCGAGGGCGTGACGTCGACCAGGACGCCCTGGCTGAACGCCGGCACGCCGTCGGCGTCGCGGATCACGGTCTCCTTGTCGCGCACCCAGAGCTCGGCGCCGTCGCGGCGGAGCATCCGGAACTCCATGTCCACGCGCGTGCCGTCGGCGTAGGAGCGCGCCTCGTGCTCGCGGACGCGGGCGACGTCGTCCGGGTGGATGCAGCGGTACCAGAGGCCCTGGTCGGCGATGAACGCCTCCGGCGGCCAGCCGAGCATCCCCTCGATCTGCGGCGAGACGTAGGTGAGCGTCGAGTGCTCGTCCCAGTTGGCGACGTAGGAGACCGCGGGCACGTACTCGACCAGCTCGCGGTAGCGGGCCTCGGCGACCGCGAGGCGGTCGAGCGCGTCGAGGCGGTCGGTGACGTCGTCGACGACCGCGATCCAGTCGGTCAGCACGCCGTCGGCGTCGCGGACCGGCGTGATCTTCATCTCGACCCGGAACGCCGAGCCGTCGCGGCGCTTGAGCGTCATCGTCGCCGCGTGGGCGACCTCCTGAACCAGCGCCCGCCCGAGCGCGCGCTCGTCCTCCGGATCGGCGGCCTCGCTGGCCAGGAGCGCCGGGTCGAGGCCGAGCAGCTCGTCGCGCGTGCGGCCGACGAGTCGTTCGAAGGCGGCGTTGACGTAGGTGATCCGGACCCCGCCCGGCGCGCGGGCGTCGCAGACCAGCACACCGCTGGTGGCGACGTCCAGCGCCCGCACCAGCGCGGGCGCGCGGTCGGGGTCAGCGGGGCGGGGAGACGACGGGGGCTGGGGTTCGGCCATGGGCTGCGCGCGGATGCGCCTGTTCCAAATACCACCCGAAGGCCCGATCGACCAGGAACTGCGCGCCCAATGCGCGCAACAAGAGTGACAGCACCGGCGGCGGGAGGGCGGGGATCAGCCGTTGCAGCCACGCGGCGCGCCGGAAGGCGGGGCGATGGCGCTCGTGGAAGGCGGCGTAGCGCGACAGCGCCTCCGCGCGCGTCCGGCGCCCCTCGGCCACCGCGCTCAGCTCGCGCCCGCACGCGATGCCGAAATAGAACGCCGTCCGGATCCCCTCGCCCGACAGCGGAAAGCAGTGCCCGGCGCTGTCACCGACGCAGAAGACCGTGTCCTCGGTGGCGGCGCGCAGGGCATGTGGGAACCAGTTGCCCTGGTAGCGCACGGCCTCCACGTCCAGCCGGGCGGCCATCGCTCGCGTCGGCTCCTTGACGCGGTCGTGCGGGTCGTAGGAGAGCGCCCCAACGCGCCGCTCCCCTGCCGCCGGGACGCTCCAACCGTATCCGCGGCGCACGAGGTCGCGGTCGAGCCAGACGTCGAGGTCGGTCCCGCCGTCGTCGTGCGGGTGGACCTCGAGGCCGCGGCTCAGCGTCGCCTCGGGCGGCTGGACGTGCGGATCGGCGAGCACGCGCCGCCAGCCGGCGGCGTCGACGAGCAGCGGAGCGGTCACGTCGCCGCGGTCGGTGTGGACGACGTCGCCGGTGCGGCCGTGGACGACCGCGGTCTCGAAGCGCGCGTCGCCGCACTGCTCCCACAGCAGCTCGCAGAGCGTGCGGTAGTCGAACGCGGTCCAGCTCCACGGCAGTCGGTAGCGCGCGCGGCCGTGCGGCGTGGAGAACGACATGCCGGGCAGCTCCTGGCGGGCGGCGCCTTCGACGCCCATCGCCGCCATCCACGGCGTCGGCACCGCGCACGCCGAGGTCTGGCGCTCGCCGATCTCGTAGCGGTCGAGGACCAGGACGTCCGGCGGGTCGTCGCCGAACGCCAGCTCGCGCGCGACCGCCAGGCCCGCGAAGCTCGCGCCGCAGATGACGACGTCGGCGCGCTCGCCGTGCAGCGAGGTGCGCTCGGCGCCGCGCGCCGTCGCGCGCCGGGTCACGCCACCACCGCGCCGCGGCGCTCGAGGCGACCGAGGTGCACGCGGCGGTAGAACCCGCTGGCCAGCGCGATCCCGGGCCGGGCGCGGGGCGTGCAGGAGCGCATGACCGCGTGCACCGAGCCGCGGAACAGCTCGCCGGCGCGGCGCACCTCTGCGACCGGGAGGCGCGTCGGGCGGCCGGCGGCCAGGGCGTCCTCGTCGAGGCCGGGCAGGTAGACGCGATCCATCGCGAAGTCCTCACGCACGTCGCGCAGGAAGTTCGTCAGCTGGAAGGCGACGCCGAGCCGCGCGACGTCCTCGCGGAACGCGCGCGGCACGCCAATCAGCGGCGCCATGACGCGGCCGACGGCAGCGGCACTGCCGTTCATGTAGGTGTCGAGCTCCTCGGTGGTGCGCAGACGGACGTGGCCCGAGCAGTCGATGCCCATCGAGCGCATGTAGGCGTCAAGCTCCTCGAGCGGCAGGTCGTGGCGCCGGCCGGCGTCGACCACGGCGGCGATCACCGGGTGCTCGCTCGTGCCGGAGGCCATCCCGTCGGTCAGCTCGCGGTGCCAGGCGTCCAGCGCGGCGCGGCGCGCCTCCGGGGTCGGTGGCCGGTCCGGGCCGTCGACCAGCTCGTCGGCTCCGCGCAGGAAGCCGTACAGCGCGTGGACTGCGGGGCGCACGTCGCGCCCGAGGGCACGCGTGGCGAGGTGGAACGTCGGATCGTGGCGGCGTTGGAGGGCGGCGCAGCGCGAGTAGGCGTCAGGAAGCTCGATGTCCGTCATGTTCTCCGTTCGCCTGAGCTACGTACACAACTCCGAGATAGATGACCCGCAGCGACGAAATCCGGCTCGTGGTGGTCACGGGCAAGGGCGGCACCGGTAGGACGACGGTCGCCGCCGCGCTCGCGCTGGGCGCGGCGCGGCGCGGGCGGCGCGCGATCGTCTGCGAGGTCAGCGGCCAGGCGCAGGTGCCGCGACTGATGGCGCGCGACGGCGACGGCGCGGCGACCGCGAACGGCGCGCCAGGCGCTGAGCGCCGCCTGGCCGATGGCCTGTGGGCGACGACGATCGACGCCGAGAGCGCGCTGGAGGAGTGGATGACGCGCCAGGTTCCACGGCGCCTCGTCTCCCCTGTGCTGCGCTCGGGCGTGTTCGCCGGCTTCGTGCAGGCGGCCCCGGGAGCGCGCGAGCTCGTGACGATCACCAAGGCGTGGGAGCTCGGCGAAGCCCACCGCTGGCGCCGCGACGCACGGCCGTTCGACGTCGTGATCCTCGACGCGCCCGCCTCCGGCCACGGCCTCGGGATGCTGCGCACGCCCGGCACGTTCGCCCGGATCGCCCGGGTCGGCCCGATCGCCGGGCAGGCCCGCACGGTCGCCGAGGCGCTGGTCGATCCGCGCCGCTGCCGCCTGGTGGCGGTCGCGCGGCCGACCGGGCTGGCGATCGGCGAGACGCTGGAATACGAGGCGGCGACAACCACGGCGCTCGGGCGCGGGCTCGACGCGATCGTCGTCAACGGCATGTGGCCGAAGCGGATCTCGCGCGAGGAGGCCCGGACCGTCGCCGCGCTCGACGGCGCCGTACCGGCGGGCACGCGACACGCCGTGCTCTCGTCCTACGAGCGCGTGCGCGAGCAGCAGGGCCAGCTCGCGCGGCTGCGCCGCCACGCCGTCGCGCCGATCAGCACGCTGCCGTTCGTCTTCAACGACCACCTCGGGCCGGAGCAGATCCGGGACTTCTCGGCGAGGCTGTCAGAGCCGGACTAGGACAGACGTCCGTTCGGGCAGGAACGAGGCTCAACGCGGCGTGCCCCGGGCCGACGATAGGGAAGCAAGACAACAGGCGAATGCGACCCACGGACGGGTCGGCCCTGACGATGAGCGTCGCTTCTGGAGGGAGCGCGGCGCCGTCACTTTCAGGGACCGCCAAGGATCTGCGAGTCGAGATCTTTCGCCACCTATACGCCTCCCACCGGAGGGGACATCCACGGTGCGGACCCGAGTGACGACGGTTGCTCGGGTCCGTTCCCGTTTAAAGGACTGATGGCGCAGCGCCCGCCGGAGCGTCTCGTAAGCTGCCGCCGGTGTCCGCCATCTCCCTGCGCGGGGTCGTCAAGCGTTATGGGGACGTCACTGCGGTCAATGGCCTTGACCTGACGGTTCCCACCGGCACCTGCGTCGGCCTTCTCGGGCCTAATGGCGCGGGCAAGTCCACCACCATGCGGCTGCTGACCGCGCAGGCGATCGCCGACGAGGGCTCGATCGAGATCCTCGGCTTCACGCTGCCGCAGGAGTCCAAGGCGGCGCGGGCGCAGATGGGCGTCGTGCCGCAGCTCGACAACCTCGACACGACGCTGACCGTCGAGCAGAACCTGCTCGTGTTCACGCACCTGTATCGCGTCGGGCGCGCGGAGCGCCGGGGCGCGATCGACCGGGCCTTGGACATCGCCAACCTCCAGGACCGGCGCGGCGCGCGCGTCGACGAGCTGAGCGGCGGCATGCGCCGGCGGCTGCTGATCGCGCGGGCGCTGGTGCACGAGCCGCGGCTGGTGCTGCTGGACGAGCCGACCGTCGGCCTGGACCCGCAGGTGCGCCAGGAGCTGTGGGCGCTGATCGACCGGCTCCGCTCGGAGGGCGCGTCGATCCTGATGTCCACGCACTACATCGAGGAAGCCGAGCGCCTGGCCGACACGGTGGTCGTGGTGTCGCACGGCCAGCACGTCGCGGTCGGCAAGCCGAGCGACCTCGTCGTCGAGCACGCGGGCCGCGAGGCGCTGGAGGTCTACGGGCCGCCGACGCGGCTGCGCGAGGTCGAGGCCGCGGCGCAGGGCCGCGGATGGCCGACGCGGCGGACGGGGACGTCGGTGACGATCCTGCGCGCGGAAGGGCTGGAGGGCGAGGTGCCCGAGGGCGAGCGCCGGCTGGCCAACCTCGAGGACGTGTTCGTGCTGTTGACGGGCGAGGAGATCTCATAGCCATGGCATCGCGTGACCGCCCAGGACGGCTGGACCGCCCGGCGCTGACCGGCGTCCTCGTGCGTGAGGTCGTCAACTTCAAGTCCTACTGGCGCGCGTCGACGTTCTCGTCGACCGTCGAGCCGACGATCTACCTGTTGGCCTTCGGGTTCGGCTTCGGGACGCTGGTGTCCAAGGTCAATGGCCTTGACTACGTCCAGTTCGTCGGGACCGGGACGGTGGCGACCGCAGTGCTGTTCTCGTCCGTCTTCCCCGCGATGTTCGGGACGTTCGTCAAACGCGAATTCCAAGGAACCTATGGGGCGATCCTCGCCGCGCCGGTCGATACCGAGGAGATCGTCACCGGCGAGGCGCTCTGGATCGCCGCGCGGGCCGGCGTCTTCGGCTGCGCGCCGATGTTGGTGGCGATCGTCTTCGGCCTGGACCCCGCGTGGGGCATGCTGCTGGTGCCGTTCATCGCGTTCATCGCAGGCTTCGGCTGGGCGTCGTTCGGGATCCTCATCAGCGCGGTGATGAAGTCCATCGACAACTTCTCCTATGTCACCTCGACGGTGATCACGCCGCTGTTCCTGGTCGCCGGGACGTTCTTCCCGATCAGCGGGCTGCCGGAGTGGGCGCGGATCCTGGCCAACGTCAACCCGCTCTATCACTGCGTGCAGCTGGTGCGCGACGCGATCTTCGGCCTGGACTGGATCGACCTGTACCACTTGGCCTTCATGGTGGCCTTCGGCCTGATCGCCTGGCGCATCGCGATCTGGCGCATGGAGAAGCGGCTGATCAACTAGCGGCGCTAGCCGCAGGTGAAGGCGATCGCACCAAGCGCGAGCTCCGTCCACTCCGCCGGCTCCGCGTTGGACTCCAGCCAGTCCTTCATCGCCATGCCCTTGCCCGACGGGTCAAAGCGCACGCCATCGCCAGCCAACACACGCTGGTCGACCTCCTCGGCACCGATCCGCGCCACGAACGCGCCACGCCACAAGCACATGAAGATCTTCCCCTCGACCTTCGCCGCGGGCGTACCGAACCACACCGCGCGCTCGACGTCGCCAGCCATCGCGACGTCGTCGAGGACGGACTCGTAGGCGGCCATCGTCTCGGGGGATTCGGGCGTCCGGGCCATGCCCGCTGGAGGCTAGACGTCGAAGCCGAGGCGGTCGAGCAGGTTCTCGTCGGCGCGCCAGCCGCGGCGGACGCGCACGATGAGGTCCAGGTGGACCTTGGTGCCCAGCTCGCGCTCCAGCTCCTTGCGCGCGCCGGTGCCGATCGCGCGGATCATCTTGCCGCCGGCGCCGACGAGGATGCCCTTCTGGGACTCGGTCTCCACCCACGCCTTGGCGTGGACGACGGTCAGGTCCTCGCGTGCCGTGTCGACCTCCTCGACCACGACCTCGACCGCGTGCGGGACCTCCTTGAAGGTCCGGCGCAGGATCTGCTCGCGGATCAGCTCGGCGAGGTGCACGTAGGGCGACAGGTCGCTGGACTCGGCGGGGTCGAACAGGAACGGCGACTCCGGCACGAGGCTGAAGAGGTGCTCCGCCAGCGCGTCCACGCCGGTGCCCTTGCGCGCGCTGATCGGGAAGATGTCGTCGCCGACGCCGAGCTCGGCCGCGGCCTGCAGCGCCTCGACGATGTGCGGGCGATCGAGGCGGTCGACCTTGTTGATGGCGATGATCACCGGGCACGGCGCGCTCTTGAGGACGTTGGCGATCCAGCGGTCGCCCGGCCCCACGCCCTGCTCGGCGTTGAGCACCATCAAGGCGACATCGGTCTCGGCCAGCTCGCGTTCCACCCGGCGCTGCATGCGCTCGGTGAGGTTGTCCAGCGGCCGCTGCACGCCCGGCAGGTCGGTCATCACGAGCTGCGTGTCGTCGCGCGTGACCACGCCGCGGATCGCGCGGCGCGTCGTCTGCGGCTTGTCGGAGACGATCGCGACCTTGCGGCCGACGATCGCGTTGACCAGCGTCGACTTGCCGACGTTCGGCCGGCCCGCCAGCGCCACGAACCCGGCGCGCGTCTTGGAGTCGAAGTTCACCATGTGAGGATCTCAGCTTGGACCGAGAGCATCTCGCCGTCGTCGACCTCGTGGTCCATGCCAACGAGATGGAGCGCCCCGTGGACGATCGCCTCGCGGATGTTCTCGGTGTGCGGCGGGCAGATGATCACGTCGCCCAGCTCCCTTGAATCCGGCACCCCACCCACCCCGTCGTCCTCCGCCTCGTCGATCGGGAACGACAGGACGTCCGTCGGTCCCTCCTTGCCGCGATGCTCCGCGTTGAGCTCGGCGATCCGATCCGCCTCGACGAACGCGATCGCCACGTGCCCGTCGCGCACGCCCGCCGTCGCCACCGCCAAGGACACCAACTTCACGATCTCCGCCTCCTCCGGCAGGTCCGGACGACCGGCCGCCAGGTCGGCGTCGAGCACCTCGACTTCCAATGACATCTACGCGCGCTTCGCCGCCGCGCGGATGTCCGGCGCCTGGGACTGGTCGAAGCTGTCGTAGGCCTCGACGATCCGCTGCACGAGCCGGTGGCGGACGACGTCGCCGCCGCCGAAGCGCACGAACTCGACGCCGTCGACCTCCTCCAGGATGTCGCCGACGACGATCAACCCGGACTTCTCGTTGCGCGGCAGGTCGACCTGCGTGATGTCGCCCGTGATCACCATCTTGGAGCCGAAGCCCAGACGGGTCAGGAACATCTTCATCTGCTCGGGCGTCGTGTTCTGGGCCTCGTCGAGGATCACGAACGAGTCGTTGAGCGTCCGGCCGCGCATGAACGCCAGCGGCGCGACCTCGATGACGCCCTTCTCCAGGAACCCGGCGACCTTCTCGGGGTCCAACATGTCGTTCAACGCGTCGAACAGCGGGCGCAGGTAGGGGTCGATCTTGGCCATCAGATCGCCCGGCAGGAAGCCGAGGCGCTCGCCGGCCTCGACGGCCGGGCGGGTCAAGATGATGCGGTTGACCTCCCGGCGCGCGAGCGCCGCGGCGGCCATCGCGACGGCCAGGAACGTCTTGCCTGTGCCCGCCGGGCCGATGCCGAACGTCACCGTGTTGCGGCGGATCGAGTCGACGTAGATCTTCTGGTTGACCGACTTCGGCGCGACCTTCGCGGAGCGGTGGCGCCAGACGACGTCCTCCAGCACCTTGGCCGGCGACTCGTGCGCGTCGAGCGCGTGCGTGACCGCGTCGAGCGTGCCCGGCGTGATCTCGTGGCCGCCGTCGATCAGCTCGGCCAGCTCGCGTACGACCACGGCGGCGTTGGCCACCGCCTCGGGCTCGCCTTCGAGCGTGACGAGGTTGCCGCGCAGGAACAGCGCGCAGTCAACGTGCTCCTCGAGCTGGCGCAGGACGGCGTCGTGCGGGCCGCTCAGCGCGGTCGCGACGTCATTGCTCAGCTCGATCTGGCGGCGGGCGCTCACTTGCTGTTCCCTTCTCGATCGCGAAGCGACGCGCTCACGCCAGCGCCTCCCGTGCGAGGGCGGATACTCGCTTGCCGTCGGCGCGGCCGCCGGTCTTCTCCATCGCCGCCTTCATCACGCCGCCCATGTCCTTGGGCGAGGACGCGCCGGTCTCCGCGATCGCGTCGGCGACGATCTGCCGCAGCTCGTCGTCGCCGAGCTCGGCAGGCAGGTAGACCTGGATGATCGCGGCCTCGGCCTCTTCGCCTTCGGCCAGCTCGACGCGCCCCGCCTCGCGAAACGCAGTGGCGGACTCCAGGCGGCGCTTGCGCTCGCGGCGGAGGATGGCCTGCTCGTCGTCGTTGCCGTCCTTGGCGGCCTTCTGCAACTCGGAGAGCACGAGGCGCAACGCGCCGACCCGATCCTTCTCCCCCGCCTTCATGGCGGTGGTGAGGTCCTGCTTGACGGTGTCGGCGATGCTCATGTCTCCTCGATTGTAGGCCTCAGCCCCGGACGCCCACGCTCAAGACGGGCCTGCCGGACGCCGATGGCCATCGTGCGATGTCCCTGCGCCGTGTCCCCCTCCTGACCGTGCTCGCGCTGCTGGTTCTCGTTGCCCCGACGACCAGCGCCCGTGCCGACGCTCCGCTGACCGGAACGCGGCTGCACGCCGAGCTCGGCGTCCTGGCGGCGCAGCTCGGCGTCGTCCCTGTAAAGGCGCCCTTTTCGAAGGTGTCGGTGACGACGTTCGACGCGCTGCTGGTCGAGCAGCTCGGCGCGAGCGACGTCGCGGCCGCCGTCCAGCACGAGGCGTGGCGCGCGGGCTTGAACCCACCCAGGACGTTCGGCACGGAGGCCGTCGCGCGATTGCTGGGACTCCGTGACAATCAGCCCTATCCGCACGAGGATCGCGAGCTGTACCCGACCGACGCGATCACGCTGGCGGAGGCGAAGCACTCGTTCAGCGTGGCCGCCAAGTGGCAGAGCACGGCGGCGGCGTGGGTGCGCGAGAAGTTCTCGTCCTTCCAGCTGCCGGCCTACGGGGTCGCCCAGAAGCGCGTCCTGCGGTTGGCCGTCTCGAAGATTGGCATGCCCTACGTGTGGGGCGGCGAGACCGACACCGCGTCCTCGTACTTCGGCGGCCAAACCCACGGCGGCTATGACTGCAGCGGCCTGGTCTGGCGCGTCTTCAAGTTGTCCGGGTTGCCGTTTGGCGCGGCGATCCGCGGCCGCACGGCGGCGTCGCAGGCGGGCGAGATCGTAAAGTCCGCACGGGTCCGGCTGGACGACGTCCGGGGCGGCGACTTGGTGTTCTTCGGCTACGCGCGCTTCTGGATGAAGGCGACGCCGACGCGGATCGTGCACGAAGGCATCGCGCTCAGCCCGGACTGGATGATCCACTCCTCCGGCCAGGGCGTGTACCTCTCGCCGCTGCGGCTGGATCCGTGGCGCGCGCAGCGGTTCAGCTGGGCCCGACGGGTTCTCCCGTAGCGTCCGGCTGCGCCTCCGCCGGCTGCGCGCCGTTGGTGGAGGAGATCGTGCCGCCGCCGGTCGGGTCGGCGCCCAGCCCGGGCGCGCGGCCCAGCCCGCCGAGCTCAGAGGCGTCGCGGCCGAAGATCAGCTGGATGTTCCAGTCGATCAGCAGGCGCCACTTGCGCTTGGTGCCCGGCAGCGCGGCGAGGTGGTAGCTGCGCGCCAGCCACCAGGCGGGAACGCCGCGCCAGCGGATGCCGAGCGTCGTGGCGACCGCCTGGCCCTGGCCCATGTCCACGAACACGCCCTTGGTCTTGAACTTGAAGGGCTTGATCTTGCCGTTGCCGATCGCCGCCGCGACGTTGCGGCCCGCCGTCTTGCCCTGGCGCAGCGCGTGCTGGGCGGTCGGCGGCGTCGACTGCTTGCCCTTCTTGGCGGGGTCCGGGACCGCAGCGGCGTCGCCGAGCGCCCAGACGTCGTCATGGCCCTCGACGCGCAGCGTGGCGTCGACCTTGATCCGCCCGGTGTCGTCCAGCGGCAGGCCGAGCCGCGCGATCACCGGATGCGGCTTGACGCCCGCGGTCCAGACCAGCGTCTTCGTCGGGATGATCTCGCCGCCGCTGAGCGTCACGTCGTCGGCGGTGACGGCGTCGAGCGTCGTCGAGGTCCGGATCGCGATGCCGCGCCCGCGCAGCTCGCGCGTGGCGAAGTCGGCCAGCGGCCGCGGGATCTCGGGCATCACCTGGTCGCGCGCCTCGACCAGGATCCAGCGCATGCCCTGCGTGCGGCAGCGCGGGTAGAGGTCGATGACGTCGGCGGCGAAGTCCTGCAGCTCGGCGAGCCCTTCGAGGCCTGCGTAGCCGGCGCCAACGAAGACGTAGGTCAACCACATCTTGCGCTCTTGAGGGTCTTCGAGCGTCTCGGCGACCTCGAGCGTCCGCAGGACGTGGTTGCGCAGCTCGATCGCTTCGGGCAGCGACTTGAAGCCGATGCCGTGCTCGGCCAGGCCGGGGATCGGGAGCGTGCGGGAGACGGAGCCGAGCGCGACGACGAGGTGGTCGTAGCTCAGGTGCTCCTCGCTGCCCTTCAGCGTGCGCACGTCGATGGTCTTCTGGTCCGGGTTCGCGCCGATGACCGTGCCGAGGCGCAAGTGCGTGCGCTTGAGCTCCTCGCGCAGCGGCACCACGACATGCCGCGGCTCCAACGTCCCCGCCGCCGCGCCGGGCAGCAACGGCGTGTAGAGCATGAAGTTGACGTCATTGACGAGCGTGATCCGCGCCGCCTGCGGCGGCAGCACCCGCTCGAGCGTCCTGGCGGCGTAAAAGCCCCCGAAGCCACCACCGGCGATCACCACGTGCCAAGCCATGTCCTTGACGTTAGTCCCACCCTGACGTTGAGGCCAATCGCACGACGTCCGCGACCACCCGAGGGGGCGAATTTCAGGTCCGGGTCGCCTAGGCGTCGGTATGCGACGCGAAATCGACCTGGATCGGCGAATCGGTGACATGGCGAGCCGCCAGCACGGTCCGATCACCCGAAAGCAGCTGCGCGGGCTCGGCCTGTCCGACGAGCAGGTCAACCGCCGCATGCGCCGAGGCGCGCTCGTCCGCCTCTATCCCGGCGTCTTCGCTGTCGGGCACACCGCCATGCCACGTGAAGGGCGGTGGATGGCCGCGGTCCTGGCGTGCGGAGAGGGCGCGGTGTTGAGCCACGGGGACGCGGCAGCGCTGTGGGATCTACTCCCTTCGCGTGGCGCGGTCATCCATGTCATGACTCCAGCGCGCGCGGGGCGCGAGCCGGATCGGACGAGGGTGCGATTGCATCGGGTCGGGACGCTCACCGAGGAAGAGAAGACGGAACGCGACGGGATCCCGGTGACGACGCCCGCGCGGACGCTGCTTGACCTCGCTCTGTCCCTCCGGCCGCGGGCGCTCGAGGACGTCATCGAGCGAATGGATCGCCTGGCGCTCTTCGATCTCTTCGCCGTCCGTCGATGTCTTGAAGCGCATCCGCGGCAGAACGGTGCGCCCAAGTTGAGGATGGTGCTCGACCGGCTCGCGGGCGCTGCCGTCGCCGACACGCGCAGCCCACTGGAGGTCGCGATGCTCCAGCTCTGCGACGACTACAACTTGCCGATGCCCGCGGTGAACACCCTCGTCGCCGGGTTCCTCGTCGACTTCTTTTGGCCGGACGCACACCTCGTCGTCGAGACCGACGGCTTCGCCTTCCACCGCACCCGCACCGCTTTCGACGCTGACCGCGAACGCGATCAACAGCTCACGCTGAAGGGCTATCGCGTCGTGCGGTTCACCTACAACCAGGTCACACGTCGTCGTCGGGAGACCGCGCGACGTCTGCGGCGCCTCCTCGCCGGGTCCGGGTCGATCTAGCGTCGCTGAGCGACGGAAAAGCGACCCGGATCGCTGGCGGCGTGTGGCTAGGCGACCGTGAAGCGGCCGACGAGGTCGTCGAGCTCGGTGGCGATGGCGGCGAGGCCTGTGGCCGCGGAGGCGATCTCCTGGCCGGAGGCGGTGGTCTCCTGGGCCGTGGAGGAGACCTGCTCGGTGGCGGAGGAGGTGCGCTCGGCGATCTCGGCGACGGCGGCAACCTCGTCGCGAGCCTGGCGGGCGCCGGCGACGACGTCGTCGGAGCGGGAGGCGACGGCGGCGATGCGGTCGGCGAGGTCGCTCATGGAGCGGTCGATGGCGGAGAAGGCGTCCTGGGCTTGGACGATCGAGGCGGCGCCGGCGGTCGTGCGCTCGCGGCCGGCGTGGGCCTCCGTCGTGGCGGCGGTCGTGTCGTCCTGGATCTCGGAGACCAGCGCGCCAACCTCGCCGGCGGCGGACGCGGTCTGCTCGGCCAGGCGGCGGACCTCCTCGGCGACGACGGCGAACCCGCGTCCCTCGTCCCCGGCGCGGGCGGCCTCGATCGCCGCGTTCAAGGCCAACAGGTTGGTCTGGTCGGCGATCTCGGTGATCGTCGCGACGATGCCGGTGACGCGGTCGCTCTTGACCGCCAGGCGCTCGACGGCCTCCGCGACGCGCGCGGACGCCGCGCCCATCTCGACCATCGCGCCGGTCGCCTCGGCGACGACCTCCGCGCCATGGCGGGCGGTCGCCTGCGCGTCCTGGGCAGCCTCGGAGGCCTCGCGCGCCCCGGCGGCGCTGGCGGTCGCAGCCTCCGTCATCGCCTCGGCCGCTTCGCTCGTGGCGCCGACGGCGCGCACCTGGCGCTCGGCGCCGACCGCGACGTCCTCGGTCGCACGGGCGATCTCGTCCATCGCGCGACCGGTCTGGCCGGAGGACTCGGCGAGGTCGGACGCGCTGGCGCTCAGGCGCCCGGAGGTCTGGGACAGGCGGCCGACGACGTCGGTCAGCCCGCCGGTCATGTCGCGCAGCGCGACCCCGAGCGCGTCGTGCTCGGACTTCGGCGTGACGGTCGTCGTGAGGTCGCCGGCGGCGACGCGCTCGGCCAAGTCCACCATCTCGCGCTGGTGCTCGCCCATCGCGATGAACGCATCGCCGAGCGTGCCGAGCTCGTCGCGGCGGCCGAGGTGCGCGTCCTTGCTGAGGTCGCCCTCGGCGGCCGCGCGGGCGACGACGGTCAGGCGGCGCAGCGCGCGAGTCAGCGAGCGCCACAGCGTGGCGAAGAGGATCAAGGCCACCAACAAGGCGAGGGCGCACTGGATCAGCACGCGGCGCTCGGCGGCCTGGAAGCGATCGATGCGCGCGGCGAGCAGATCGGCCAGCGCGGGCGTCGCGGCCTGCTCGAACTTCGCGACCGCCCCAACCGCGGCGGCGGCGCTGACCGGATCGGCCGCGCCGGCGTCCGTGGTGCGCGCAGCGCGCGCGAGGTCGACGCCGAGGCCGCGGGCGGCGGCGCCCATCGCGTCGGCGGCGGGCCCGACGTCGCCCTTCAGGTTGGTGTCCTCGGTCGTGGCGTAGGTCGTCTTCAACCCCGCGAGCAAGGCCTCCAAGTTGGTCGACACCGCGCCAGCCTGAGCGGCCAAGTCAATGTGGTCGCTCATCGTGCCGCCGCCCGGGAGGCCGGACAGCGCGAGCTGCGAGTCCGCGCCAAGACCCGCCGACGCCGCGACCGCGGGCGCCTTGGTGACCAGCGCGTCCATCACGTAATAGGAGTCGAGATCCGGGTCGAGGATCAGGTTGGAGGCGTTGCCGACCTCGACGACCCAGCCGACGGCGGCATCGACCGCCGTCGAGTAGGCGTCGAGCGCGGCACCGGCCGACTCGGGCCGGGCGGGCAACGAGGCGTTGATCTGCCTGCGCGCCTTCGCCCACGCCGCGGACGCGCCGAGGTCGTCGCCAACCGTCCGCTCCGCCGCGTCGACGGCGGCGATCGCGCGCCGGACCTCGGTCAGCGTCGCGGCCGGGACCGCGGCCTGCTCCAGCCCGGCCTTCACGGCGGCGCTGCGCGCGCGGACCGTCGCAACCACGAGCTGGTTGGCCGGGCCGAGGGCCTCGACGCCGACCTGCTCCTGGGCGGAGAAGTCGATCTGGGTCTGCTGCGCGCCGTGGTAGGCGCGCAGGGCCAAGGCGGCCGGGACCAGAAGAACGACGCCGAGCAGCGCGAGCTGGCGCGACACCTTCAGACGCGCGAGGAGGCTCCCCAACGGGTCCAGGACCCTGACCATGGACATGTGCTCGGGTTCGGCCGCCGCGGCGCCAACTTGAGCACGACTGCACCGGTTGTCTATGTCCGGCGCAGGACCAGCGCCGCCCATTCGGCGGACGTGCGGCGGTCGGTCTCGTGCAAACCGTGGGGCGCGAAGGCGGCGGCGATCTCGTAGGCCTCGTGGGTCAGAAGGCCGGAGGCGATGAGGGTGCGTGGCGGTTCGCCGCCGGCGAAGCCCGCCCGCGCAACGCACAGCAGCAGCGGCCGCAGGAGGTTGGCGAGCACGAGCGGCGCGGTCGGCGCGGGGCCGCCGCGGATCAGGTCGAAGCGGTCGACCGCGACCTCCACCCCATTCGCCTCGGCGTTCTCAGCGGTCGCGCGAACCGACTCCAGCTCGTGGTCGACACCCGCAACCGGCGACCACCCCAACTTGGCCGCCGCGATCGCCAGGACGCCGGAGCCGCAGCCGAGGTCCATGACGCCAGGCACGTCCGGCACGGGCTCCGCCACGAGCAACTCCAAGCACAACCGCGTGGTGTGGTGCGCGCCGGTGCCGAACGCCTGACCCGGATCGATGACCAAGTCCATCAGGTCGTCGCGCTCCGGCTCCCACGGCGGCCGCACGTACAACGAGTCGCCAACCACGATGGGTTGGTGGAACTGCCGCCAGCGGTCGGCCCAGTCGTCGGCGACCTCGCTCGTCGTCACCTCGACCAAAGCGCCGCCGACCGCCGCCTCCACGTCCGGGAGCTCCGGCAGCTCGCCCGGCGCGCCGTAGACCGCGTACTCGACGATCTTCCCGCCCTCGAGATCCGCCTCCTCCACCCCGCTCGGCGCGAGCGCCAGCAGCTCCGCGAGGACGACGTCCGCGTCCTCGCGCCGCACCCGCACCGCCAGGCGAATCACGGGCTACTTCCCGAACAGACGCCGCAGCTTGCCGACCATCGACTCATCCCCGGCGCGCAGCTGCTCGGGGGCGATCGTGTCGGTGAAGGCCTGGAGCGCCTCGCGCTGCTGGGCGTTCAAGCGCCGCGGGATGATCACGTTGGCGACGACGCGCAGGTCACCGAAGCGGCCCTGGCGGCGCAGCATCGGCATGCCCTTGCTCTTAACGGTCAGGACCGTGCCCGGCTGCGTGCCGGCCGGGACCTCGACCTCGACGTCGCCGTCGGGGTGGGCGATCGTCAGCGTCGTGCCCAGCGCGGCCAGCGGCGCGGCGAGGTCGCCGACCGTCACCAAGTCGTCGTTGTCGCGCAGGAAGCGGTCGCCCATGTCGACCTGGACCACGACGTACAGGTCGCCAGCCGGGGCACCGTGCTCACCGACGTGGCCGCGGCCGCTCAGGCGGATCCGCTGGCCGTCGGCGATGCCCGCCGGGATCTCGACCTCGAGCTGGCGGTGGCCGACGACCAGGCCGCGACCGTCGCACGTCTCGCACGGCGTCTGCGGGATCTTGCCATCGCCGCCGCACTTGTCACAGGCGACTTGACGGACAACTTGCCCGAACGGCGAGCGCGTCACGGCCTGCAGGATCCCCTGGCCGCCGCACTTGTCACAGGTCTCGATCGGCGTGCCCGGCTCGGCGCCGTTGCCGTGGCAGTGCTCGCAGCGGTCGACCGCCTCGAAGCTCACCTCCACCTTGGCGCCGCGGTAGGCCTGATCGAGGTCGACGTGCGCGGCGATCGCGATGTCCTCGCCTTGGCGCGGACCGCCACGGCCGCCCCCGCCACCGCCGAACGCCCCGCCGAAGAACGCGTCGAACAGGTCCGAGATGTTCCCGAAGCCGTCGAAGTTCGGCGCCTGGCCGCCGCTGCGCAGGCCCTCGTGGCCGTAGCGGTCAAAGGTGGCGCGGCGCTGGGGATCGCTGAGGATCTCGTAAGCCTCGGCCGCCTTCTTGAACTTCTCCTCGGCGTCCGGGTCGTGGCTGTTGACGTCGGGGTGCAGCTCGCGCGCGAGCTTGCGGAACGCCTTCTTGATGGTCGTGTCGTCAGCGTCGCGGGCGACGCCGAGCAACTCATAGGGGTCGCTGGGCAAGGTGGAGCTCAAGATCCGTATACATCCTCGATGAAGCGCGACAGCTCATGCGCGGCCTCGCGCACCGAGCGGATCGCGCGGGGGTAGTCCATGCGCACCGGGCCGATGACCGACACCGTGCCGAGCTTGCGCGTCGGCAGGCCGTAGCCGGCGCCGACGACCGCGAGCGTCTGTAGCGCCGGGGCCTGGTTCTCGGAGCCGATGCGGATCAGCACGTCTGGCTCCTGGAGCGCGGCGCGCAGAAGGCTCAGGAGCGTCGCGCGGCGCTCCAGCATCGACATCAGCTCGTTGATCTGCGTGAGGTCCTGCACGCGGTGCTCGCCGATCAGGCGCGCGGCGCCGTCGACGTACAACGTGTCCTCGGAGGTCTCGGCCAGCTCGGTGAAGACCGGGGCCAAGGACTCCAAGAACCCGCGCTCGCGCACGGTGAGCGAGTTGTCGTTCAACCGCGAGTACAGCATCCGGGCGCCGAGGCCGACGCCCGCCAGACGCTCGTCGAGGAACTGACCGGCCCACGCGGCGAGGCCAGGGTCGACGGGCTTGTCGAAGGTGAAGACGCGCTTGGTGACGCCGCCGGTCGACGTGATCACCACCACCATGAGGACCTGCGGCTGCAACAGCAGGACCTCGACGTGGCGGACCGTCGCGGTGTCGATCGGCGGCGCGGAGACGATCGCCAGCAGGTTGGTGACCTGCGAGAGCGTCTCTGAGGTGACGCGCATCGCCTCGTCGACCTCGCGGCGGATCAGCTGCAGGCCGAGCTTCTCGCCGGCCGGGACCAGGCCGGTCCCGGAGCCGCTGCGGAGCTGGTCGACGTACCAGCGGTGGCCGGCGTCGGTCGGGACGCGACCCGCGCTGGTGTGCGGGTGGGCGAGCAGCCCCTGCTCCTCCAGCGACGACAGCTCATGGCGGATCGTCGACGGGCCGGCCACGATGTCGGGGTCGGCGGCAAGGGTCTTTGAGCCCACGGGCAGGCCGGTCTCGGTATACGCCTCGACGACCTTGCGCAGGAGCAGCTCTTGGCGGGGCGAGAGCACGTCCCGTCAGAGTCTAGGCGGCCTAGGGCCGCAGCTCGGCGTCCCCGCGGCGGACGATCGCGGTCCCGGCCTGCGTGGCCTCGGTGTCGACGTGGACCGTGCCGTCCTCGTCGACCGCGCGGACCTTGGAGGTGACCGCGATCTCCTGCTCCATCACGCCCATGCCGCGGAAGCCGACGGAGAGGCGCTTGAGCGCGTGCGGACCGCCGGCGGCCTCGGTCTGGGCGCGGGCGACCTGGGCCATCGTCCAGAGGCCGTGCAGGATCCGGCTGGGCAGGCCAACCTGCTTGGCGAACTCCTCATCGATGTGGATCGGGTTGAAGTCGCCGGACGCGCCCGCGTAGCGGACGGTCAGGTAGCGGTCGGGCGTGACCTTCAGCTCGGGAAGCTCCTGGCCGGGCTCGAAGGACATGCTCACGCTCCTCGCACGATGTTGGTCCACGTCCCCACCGCGACGATCGCGCCGTCCTGGTTGGCCGAGACGGACTCGAAGACGAAGAAGCCGTTGCCGGCGCGCTCCTCGACGGACTTCACGCTGACCGTGGTGGTGATCTCGTCACCCGCCACGACCAAGGGCCCCCACTTGAACTCCTGGCCGCCGTGCACCAGCCGCGAGAAGTCGATGCCCAGCTCGGGGTCGAAGTAGACCGGGCCCATCGCGGGCGAGCAATAGACGACCGCGAACATCGGCGGCGCGACGACGTCCGCGTAGCCCGCCGCGCGCGCGGCCTCGTGGTCGAGGTGCAGCGGGTCGGTCTCCCCCACGGCCCGCGCGTACTCCTTGATCTTCTCGCGGCCCACCGCGTAGAGCGTGGGCGTGTAGGTCTTGCCGACAGGCGGCGACGGTGCGGTCATCCGGGGCGTGATGCTACCCGCGTGCGCTGCGTCGCCACCACGCAGGCGAGCACCGCGACGGCGGCGACCAAGGTGATGGCGTTGATCGTCTCGCCGAGGATCAAGCCCGCCCAGAGCAGGCCGAGCACCGGCTGCGCGAGCTGCACCTGGCCGATCTTGGCGACGCCGCCGCGCGCCAGGCCGGCGTACCAGGCGAAGAACCCCAAGAACATCGAGATGAGCGACACGTAGGAGAACCCGAGCCACGCGTTGGTGCCGCCGTGCGCGCCGTGGGCCGCGAGCGTCGCGGCGGTGATCGCGACGGTGACGGGCAGGCTCAGCACCAACGCCCAGCAGATCGTGCGCGCGCCGCCCAGCTCGCGCGAGAGCCGACCGCCCTGGGCGTAGCCGATCGCGCAGAGGACCATCGCGCCGAGCAGCTCGAGGTCGCCGAGGTGCAGCTCGCCGCCGCCCTGGCTGAGCGCGAACGCGACGACCGCGAGAAGGCCGGCGGACGAGGCGAGCCAGAAGGCGCGGCTCGGGCGCTCGTGCGCGAACAGCACCGCGGCGACCGCGGTCGATGCCGGGAGCATCCCGACCACGACCGAGCCGTGCGACGCGGGCAGGTCCTGTAGCGCGAGCGACGTCAGCGCCGGGAAGCCGGCGATCACGCCGAGCGCGACGAGCGCGAGCGTCTTGACCTGCGCACGGGTCGGACGCGGCGCGCGCGTGGCGAGCAGCACGGCGATTGCGAGCACCCCGGCGATGACCGCGCGGCCAAAGGCGACGAAGAGCGGATCGAGGTCGGCAACCGCCAGCCGCGTCGCGGGCAGCGAGAACGAGAACGCGAGGACGCCGAGCGCGCCGAGGAGGAGACCGGGCGGGAGGGCCAAGTCCTCCATCTTGCCGCGGCGCGTTTGCGTTACTCCGCCTGATGCAGTAACGTTACTCTCGATTCTCATGAAAGACGGTAACACAGAACACCGTGTTATCCAGGACGTGCGGACGGCTGCCCGTGCCCTCCCCCCGGGCAGCCGCCTGCCGTCCGTTCGTGAGCTGATGGCCCGACACCGGGCCTCCCCGGTCACCGTGCAGCGCGCGCTGGCCCGTCTAGCCGGCGAAGGGCTCGTCGTCCCGCGACCCGGACGCGGCACGTTCGTGGCCGAGCGGCGCGGCGCGCACGCGACGACGACTCAGCCGCCCGACCTCGGCTGGCAGGAGGTCGCGCTCGCCGACCGCCCGCCGCTGGAGGCCGCGTCGCTGGACCAGCTGCTGGCCTCGTCTCCGCCCGGCGCGATCCCGCTGACCGGCGGCTACGTCCACCCCGACCTACAGCCGCTGGCCGCGCTCGGCGCCGCGACCGCGCGCGCGGCCCGGCGCCCCGAGGTCTGGGGCCGGCTCCCGGTCGCCGGCCTCGAGGAACTGCGCAGCTGGTTCGCGCGCGAGGCCGGCGAGCACACCCGCACACACGACGTGGTGATCTGCAACGGCGGCCAGCCCGCGCTGTCGACCGCGTTCCGCGCGCTGGCCGCACCCGGCGAGCCGGTGCTCGTCGAGTCGCCGACCTACCTCGGCGCGATCGCCGCCCTGCGCGCCGCCGGGCTGCGCGCGGTCCCGGTCCCGGCCGACGAGGATGGCGTCCGCCCCGATCTTCTAGCCAATGCCTTTGCCTTGACCGGCGCGCGCGTCTTCTACTGCCAGCCGCTGCACGCCAACCCGACCGGTGCCTCGCTGGCGCCCGCGCGCCGCGCCGCCGTTCTTGAAGCGGTTGCTGCCGCGGGCGCGTTCATGATCGAGGACGACTGGGCGCGCGACCTGCGGATCGACCCGGCGCCCGCGCCGCTGCCGCTGGCCGCCGAGGACCCCGACGGGCACGTCGTCTACGTGCGGTCGCTGACCAAGTCGGTGGCGCCGAGCCTGCGCGTCGCGGCGGTCTCGGCCCGCGGCGCGGCCGGCGCCCGGGTGCGCGCGGCGCGGATCATCGACGACTTCTTCGTCGCCGGGCCTTTGCAACACGCGACGCTCGAGTTGGTGTCCTCGCCCGCCTGGCGCCGCCACCTCAAGCTGCTGCGCGCCGCGCTGAACGAGCGCCGCGACGCGCTCGTCGCCGCGCTCGGCCAGCACCTGCCCGAGTGGACGCTCGTCACCGTCCCGGCCGGCGGCCTGCACGTCTGGGTCCGCCTGCCCGACGGCGTCGACGACGTCGCCTTCACCGCGCGCGCGGCCGCCGCCGGAGTGACGGTCTCCCCCGGCCGCCCGTGGTTCGCCGCCGAGCCGCCTGGCCCGCACCTGCGCCTGACCTACGGCGCCGCACCGCCGCCGGACCTCGTCGAGGGCGTGCGGCGGCTGGCCGCCGTCGCGGCGTCGTAGCCTGCGCGGCCACGCCATGACCACCATCGTCGCCGTCGCCCCCACACTCGCCGACGCCGTCCAGTCGGCCGGCGCGACCCTCGCCCACCACGCCGCCGAGGGCCATCCGACGCTCGTCGTCTCGGTCTTCACCCGCGACGGCGATCCCGACGACGCGACGGCCGCCGCCGCGCTCGGCCTGGCGGGCGTCGTCCACCTCGCGCTCGACCCGGCGCCGGCGCGCGGCTACGCGGCCGGCCGCGAGCACGATGGCCTACAACAAGAAGACGATGCGCCGAAGGTCGCGGCCAGCGTGTTGGCCATCGCATTGGGTCGGATCGAGCCCGACCTGATCCTCGCGCCGCTCGGCCTCACCGGCCACGTCGACCACCTTGTCGTCGAACGCGCGCTGGACGAGCTGGAGCTGCCGCGTCTGCGTTGGCTCGACCTCCCCTACGCCTTGCGCCGCACCCCGGGCGCGCCGCTCGGCCAGGGCGAGATCGTCGCGGTCCCGACGACCGAGGCCACCATGAACGCCAAGCTCGCCGCCGCCGCGCCCTACGACGCCGAGCTGGAGCGCCTGGCCCAGCACGCGGCCGACGAAGGCGCGCGCCTCGGCGCGGGCGGGCCGGTCGAGATCCTGATCAAGCGCTAGCGCTATGTCCTAGCGCCAAGCTCTAGGCCAACCGCCAAGCCCTAGATGATCACGTTGACTGCGCCACCATCCGCCGACCATGCCGCGCCCGCGACGTTGCCCGCGCGCTCGCTGCACAAGAAGGCCACCACGTCGGCGATCTCCTCCGCCGTGCCCATCCGGCCGAGCGGGACCTTCTTGGCGGCCGCCGCCAGCGCCTCTTCGCGCGTCGTGCCGGCCGCGCGCGCCGCCTGATCGCCGAGGCCGCCGTCGCCGACCCACAGCTCGGTGGCGACCGGCCCGGGCGTGACCGCGTTGACCAGCACGCCGCGCGCCGCGTAGGCGTCGGCGAACGCGCGCGACAGCGACAGCTGGCCCGCCTTCGCCACCGAGTAGGCGACGTTCGACTGCCCCGGCCGCTTGCCGGACGACGACGACACGTTGACGATCCGGCCCCAGCCGCGTTGCGCCATCAGCGGCGCGGCCAGGCGCATCAGCCGCATCGGCGCCATCACGTTCAGCGCGTGCTGAGCCTCCCACTCGTCGTCGGTCAGGTCCTCCAGCGGCACATGCGACGAGGTCCCCGCGTTGTTGACCAGGACGTCGATCGCGCCGAACTGCTCGACGGCGGTCGCGACGATCCGCTCGTCGCAGTCCGGGTCGGTGACGTCGGCGGCGATCCACTCGGCGCCCGCGTCTGACGCGGCCTCTGCCAGGCGATCGGCGTCGCGCGCGACCATCAGGACGCGTGCCCCCTCGGCCACCAGCCGGCTGCTGATCGCCCGCCCGATCCCCCGGCTCGCGCCGGTCACCACGCAAACGCGCCCTTCCAGACCCAGGTCCATGCGGAAAACCGTACCCCGGGCTCACACCAGGGGACTCCCCGATGCACGTGCACGCGCGTGCGTCCAGGCTGGCGCCATGCTCCCCGCCCGCTCCCTCCTCTCGGCCGCCGCGGCCGCCCTTGCCCTCGTCGCGGCCGCGCCGTCGGCCCACGCGGCCTGGCCCGGAACGCCCGGCAAGGTCGCGTTCCTGGATCAGATGAACAAGGAGTACCCGCTCAAGGTCTACACGCCGGGCATGGACGGCCAGGGCAAGGAGGACCTGATCGTCCCCGAGACCTTCCACTTCCAGGAGGGCACCGACAAGACGCCGATGACGACCGGCTTCCCGTCGGCCCCGGTCTGGTCGCCCGACGGCACGCGGCTGGCGTTCGCCGCCAAGGTCCCGGATCCGTCGCTGGCGCCCGGCGCGACCCACACCGCGATCTTCACGTGGACGCTGAAGAACGGCGCGATCACGCAGCTGACGACGCCGCCGGCCGGCAAGCCCGGGTGCTCGTGCGAGCAGCAGCTCGGCTTCGGCTACGCCGACTACTCGCCGGCCTGGTCGCCGGACGGTAAGACGATCGCGTTCGTTCGGATGCAGTTCTCCGGCGAGGACGAGTCGATCCACGGCCACGACGGCGGCAACATCCGCACGGTCCCCGCGACCGGCGGCGCGTCGACCGAGCTGACCCACGAGTACGGCGAGCAGATGTACTTCTCGCTCTCCTGGGGCGGCGACCCGGACCCCGACGGCGGCTACACGGCGCTGCTGGGCCTGCACGGCGGCGAGGCCACCGGCGAGTTCCAGCTGCGCAAGATCAACCCGCAGACGGGCGTCGCGCAGTCGCAGCTCGGGGGCGCCGAGGCGGCGCAGGTCGCCGACTTCGACGTCACGCCCGACGGCCTGCACTTCTACTACCAGCGCTACGGCGGCAAGGTCTTCGCGCGCCAGCTCGACACGCTCGGCGAGATCACGCCGGTCGGCGACGGCGTCGGCGCCCGCATGCGCGCGAGCACGACCGGCAACGGTCCGCTCTACAGCGGCCAGGCGCGCGTGCCCGGCAGCGACATGCCGCGCGGTGGGCTGGTCGAGTACCAGGAGCCGGACGCCGGCGGCGACGTCTGGCCCGAGGACGAGAAGCAGCGCTTCGTCAACGGGTGGCTGGGCTCCAAAGGCTCCTTCGGCTATGCCTACACGACGGTCGGCCGCTCGCTCTTCGACGTCCAGCCGCAGCGCCTGCCGATCATCAACATCCCCGGGTTCGGCGGCTCGGAGATCCGCTGCGACGGCGAGACGCTGTGGGGCCCGTCGCCGTTGTTCATGTCCTCGAAGATGAAGAACATGGAGTTGTCCTCCGACGGCAAGACCAACGCCCATTGCGCGGGCGCCGGGCCGACGGAGAACCCCGACGACCCGACCGGCTTCGTGATGAGCGTGCTGGGCAGCGACATCTACGCCGGGCAGGCCAAGTTCATCACCGGCATCGCGCCCGGCTCGCGCGGCTGGCGCTTCTCGTGGGACTGGCGCAAGGCGCCGGTGGAGTCCCTGGCGCGCTTGGACGCGTTGGTGGAGAAGGCGATCCACCACCCCGACAACGAGGCGCAGGGCATCACGCGGGTCGTCATGTACGGCCACTCCTACGGCGGCCTGCTGATGCGCGAGTACCAGGACCAGCACCCCGAGAAGCTGGCGCGCGTGCTGACGCTAGGCACGCCGTTCTGGGGTGCGACCAAGCCCTTGAACTTCGCGACGTTCGGGCTGGAGAACCCGCTGTCGGGGATCGCCGACCTCGACACGCTGATGCCCAACGCGGCGGCCAAGGCCATGGCCAAGAACCTGACCGGGTTGTACTGGTTGGTCCCGTCCGATCCCTACGGGCCGTGGCTGAAGGTCGGCGGCAAGTCCCAGTCCCAAGCGGGCGTGCGCAGCTTCTTCACGGGCACGGCGGGTTCGAACGGCGCGCTGATCGACGCGGCGATGGCCTGGCACAAGAAGTACGACGGGTTCACGACCACGCGCGGCAACGTCGAGGTCCGGGCGGTGGTGGGCACGGGCCTGCCGACGATCGAGTCGATCGACGTCTCGGACATCACCTCGCCCGACGGCGAGCTGCAGGTGTCGCTGCACCTCGGCCAGGGCGACGTGACCGTGCCGATCCGCAGCGCGTCGCAGGGTCCGCTAGGCACCCACGACCCGCTCGGCGAGAACGTGCACGTCCAGGCGATCTGCGGCGTCGGGCACATGGCGCTGGGCGCGAGCGAGAAGATCAACGACAAGTACGAGCGCTACCTGCTGACCGGGCGGACGCCGCGGTTAACCGAGGGCGCGTGCGAGATGGAGGCGACGGCGATCGTCGTCAAGAACCTCCAGACGCACCCGAAGCGGGGTGCTGCGTCGGCCGTCGCCTCTGACGGCGCACTGTCGCTCGACGCGGCCGCCGAGGCCGGGAAGATCCAGCTGCTGCGCTACCCGGGGATGCCGATCGCGATCGCCGACGACCACAAGCCGGTGAAGCTGGCGGTCGGCGAGGGGGTCGAGCTACAGGTGATGCGCTGGAAGGGCGACACGCAGCTCCCGACCCAGACGTTCCGGCCGGGCTCCGGCGCGGTGGACATCGCGACGGGCGGCGCCAGCGGGCCGGTCGTGACCGCGGGCGGCGCGGTGGTGGCGCCGGTCGAGGGCGAGACCACGACGCCTCCGTCCGTCGATGACGACCACAGCGCTCCGCCGGCGGACGGAGGCGGCTCCGTGACGCCTCCCGCTCCGTCGACGCCCGCTCCGAGCGTCCCCGCTTCGCCCGTCTCCCCCGCCAAGCCCTCCGCTCCCGTCAAGGGCACGGCGACGAAGCCGAAGCCCGCGACAAAGACCACCAAGAAGGTTTGCCGGACCGTCAAGAAGCGCGTCAAGGGCAAGGTCAAGAAGGTCAAGACCTGCAAGACCGTGACGGTCAAGAAGCCGAAGGCCAAAGGCAAGGGCAAGGCCTAGGCCAACGGAGCGCGGCCCCGCCGGAACGGGAGCTCCGGCGGGGTCAGCGCGCTACTTCGTGGGGCGCTCGTCCCCCAACTCCAGCACCGCGAGGAACGCCTCCTGCGGCACCTCGATGCGCCCGACCTGCTTCATGCGCTTCTTGCCTTCCTTCTGGCGCTCCAGCAGCTTGCGCTTGCGGGAGATGTCGCCGCCGTAGCACTTGGCGGTGACGTCCTTGCGGTAGGCCTTGACGGTCTCGCGCGCGACGATCGCGGAGCCGATCGCCGCCTGGATCGGCACGTCGAACTGCTGGCGCGGGATCTTCTTGCGCAGCTTCTCGGTGAGGTTGCGGCCGATCTCGTAGGCCTTGTCCTTGTGAACGACCATCGAGAGCGCGTCGACCGGGTCGCCCGCGAGCAGGACGTCGAGCTTGGCGAGGTTCGACGGCCGCAGCCCGAGCAGCTCGTAGTCCAGCGACGCGTAGCCCCGCGTGCGCGACTTCAGCTGGTCGAAGAAGTCCAGGACGATCTCGCTCAGCGGGAGGTCGTAGTACAGCTGGACGCGGTCGGCGCTGAGGTAGTGCATGCCCGCGTGCTCGCCGCGGCGCTCCTGGCAGAGCTCCATCGTCGCGCCCACGTACTCCTTGGGCAGCAGGATGGAGGCCTTGATGTAGGGCTCGCGGATCTCCTGGATCCGCGCGGGATCCGGCATGTCGGAGGGGTTGTGGACCTCGACGACGTCGCCGTTGGTCAGCGTCACCTCGAAGCTCACCGACGGCATCGTCGCCATCAGCTCGAGGTCGTACTCGCGCTCCAGCCGCTCGCGCACGATGTCCATGTGCAACAACCCCAAGAACCCGCAGCGGAAGCCGAAGCCGAGCGCGTCGGAGGTCTCAGGCTCCCACGCCAGCGCAGCGTCGTTGAGCGACAGCTTCTCCAAGGCATCGCGGAAGTCCGCGTAGTCGTCGTTCTCGATCGGGAAGAGCCCGCAGAAGACCATCGGCTTGACCTCGCGGTAGCCGGGCAGCGCCTCGGTCGCGCCGTTGCGCTTGGTCGTCAGCGTGTCGCCGACGCGCAGCTTGGTGACGTCCTTGATCCCGGTGATCAAGTACCCCACCTCGCCCGCGGCGAGGTCCTCCGCCGGCGTCATCGCCGGGGTGAAGAAGCCGATGTCGTCGATGTCGGCCTCGGTCGAGGTCGCGATCGCGCGGATCGCCTCGCCCTTCTTGAAGACGCCATCGACCACGCGGATGTAGGCCACGACGCCGCGGTACTGGTCGAACTGCGAGTCGAAGATCAGCGCGCGCGCCGGGGCGTCGCGGTCGCCCTCCGGCGGCGGGACCTTCTCGACCAGGGCCTCCAGGACCTCGGTCACGCCCTCGCCGGTCTTGCCGGAGATGATCAGGATCGACTCGGGGTCCTCGCCGATCAGCTCGGAGACCTCGCCCGCGACGCGCTCGGGCTCGGCGCCCGGGAGGTCGATCTTGTTCAGGCACGGGATCAGCTCGAGCCCGGCCTCGACGGCGAGGTAGGTGTTGGCGACGGTCTGGGCCTCGACGCCCTGGGAGGCGTCGACGACCAGCAGCGCGCCTTCGCACGCGTTCAGCGACCGCGACACCTCGTAGGTGAAGTCGACGTGGCCGGGCGTGTCGATGAGGTGCAGCTGGTACGTGTTGCCGTCGCGCGACTCGAAGTAGACGCGGACGGCCTGGGACTTGATCGTGATCCCGCGCTCGCGCTCGAGATCCATCGAGTCCAGGAGCTGCTCCCGCATGTCCCGGGAGGCGACCGTCTTCGTCATCTCCAGGATGCGGTCGGCCAGCGTCGACTTGCCGTGGTCGATGTGGGCGATGATCGAGAAGTTGCGGATGAGGCTCTGGTCGGACAAACGGCCGCCCAGGATAGGGCGAACGACTCGCCTAGCGGCTCGCCGTTCGCTTGCGGTATTTGCCCAGAGGGCAAAACCGCCGGTCAGCGAGCCAGGCGGCGCTGCACCATGCCGCGGAGCTGCTCGGCCTCGGGCAGGCGCATCGAGAGCGTGATGCTCACGTAGGCGGCGAGGCCGACGACGAGGCTGCCGCCGACCGAGATCACCTGGCCGAGCAGGCTGCGGCCGAAGACCCAGTCCAGGCCCGCCCAGGTCACGTACGTCGCGATCCCGAACCAGACCGCGGCGATCAGCATCCCGAAGACGATCTCGCCGGTCTTGCGCAGGTCGAACCCACCGGCGAGCTCGCCGCGCAGGACGTACATCTGCGCGGCGGCCATGGCGATGTCGGCGATCGCGGTGCCCGCGACGATCCCGCCGATCCCGAAGCCCATCACGACGAAGATGATCGACACGCCGACGTTGACCACCAGGTTGCCAACGCTCAAGTAGGTGACCAACCATGGGCGCTGGAGGCTGAAGAACGTGCGCGTGAGCAGGAGGTTCACGCCGGAGAACGGCAGGCTGAAGGAGAACCAGAACAGCGCGGTCGCGACGAGCGCGGTGTCGGACGCGTCGAACGCGCCGCGCTCGAAGATCAGACGGGTGATCGGCTCGCTCAGCACCAGCGTCGCCGCGGTCGCGGGCAGGAGCAGCAGGAAGATCAGGCGCAGGCCGTAGTCGACGTTGCTGCGTAGGCCGGGGAAGTCGCGGCGCGCGGCCAGACGGGAGAGCTGCGGGAACAGCACGGTCGCGATCGCCACGCTGAACATGCCCTGGGGCAGCATGTAGATGCGGAACGCGGCGTCGATCGCGCGCGGCGCCTCGGTCGAGACGTACGAGCCGAGGATGCTGTTGGCGAAGACGTTGAAGTTGATGAGGCCGAGCCCGAGGGTCACCGGCAACATCAACATGAAGACCTGCTTGACGCGGGGATCGCGCCAGTCGAACGAGAGCTCGAAGTGGAAGCCGACGGTCTTCAGCACCGGCAAGGCCATCAGGAACTGGACGGCGGTGCCGACGAGGATGCCGACCGCGTAGGCGTATAGATCGTCGGCGAACAGCGGCCGCGAGAAGATCAGGAACACCATGATCACGACGTTCCAGACCAGCGGGCTGAGCGCCGGAATCGTGAAGTGGTCGTAGGCCTGCAGGATCCCGACGATCAGGCCGTTGAGGCCGAGCACCAGGACGATCGGGAACATCACGCGGCTGAGCCCGATCGCGAGCTGGTCGGTCGCGTGCGTGAACTCCGAGCCGGTGAAGAGCGGGACGACGAAGCCGGCGCTGAGGATGAACAACGCGCAGATCGCGCCCAGCGCGCAGAGCATCACCAGGAAGAGGGTGCTCGCCAGCTTGAAGGCTTCTTTTTTGCGGTCCTCCTCCAGCAGCTCGGTGAAGACGGGGACGAAGGCGGCGGAGAGCGCGCTGTCGGCGAACAGGGAGCGGACGACGTTCGGGATGTAGAACGCGATCGTGAACGCGCTGAACGCCGGCGTAAGGCCGAAGTAGCTGGAGGCAACGACCTCGCGGAGTAGGCCCGCGATCCGGGAGAGGCCCGTGAGGACGGAGAAGATCGCGGTGTTGCGGGCGAACGACTTGCGGGGCGGCGAGGCGCTCCCGGCGGTCTGTGCGTCGTTCGTCACTGGGCGGGCATGCTACGAAGGCGTCCGGCGATGAGCCGCACGGCGGCCCGGCGCGCGGGTCCGCTAGAATGCGCCGTCGCTCATGGCGAACATTCACTCGCAGAAGAAGCGGATCCTCCGGGCAGAGCGTGAGCGCCTGGAAAACCGCCGCTACACCTCCACCATCAAGACCTACTTCCGTCGCCTCGAGGCCGCGACGGCGGAGGGCGATTCCGCCGCCGCCGACGTCGAGCACCTGGCTCTCGTGAAGACGATCGACAAGGCCGTCAAGCGCGGCGCCCTGCACCGCAACACGGGCGCCCGCAAGAAGTCCCGCGCCGCCCGCGTGCGCGCCGGGCAGCCGTCGGCCTAGCCACACTCGATCGTCTGCGCGGCTCCGCTCGCCGCGCCCCAACGGAACGCCTTCAGGCCCCCGAGAACCGGGGGCCTTTTCGCGTTCTGCGGCGCGGGCGGGTCGCGCCTCGCGCTGTTTAGTGCGCCGCGGCCATGCGGCCAAGGGCGCGGATCGCGGCGGTGTCGTCGCTCAGCTCGCCCATGCCACGGGTCTGAAGCTCGAGGTCGGCGAGGGTCTCGATCGCGCGGCGCAGCGCGTCGGGGTCGGTGGCGCGAGCTTCTTTGATGCGGCGATCGAGGGCCCAGGGTGAGCCCTTGACGGAGGACTTGACCTGCGCGGGCGACTCGCCGGCTTCGAGGCGATCGGCGATCGCGAGGACCTCGCGGAGGCGGCGGGCCATGAGCGGGATGAGGCGGCCGACGGCCTCGCCCTGCTCACGCAGCTCCAGGAACGCCTTGAAGACCGTGCGGCGGTCGCGCGCGACGAGCGCGTCAACCAGGCCCCAGACCTGGATCTCGGCGGAGTCCGCGGCGGCGTCGGTGATGTCCTCGCCGGTGAGCTTCGCGCCCGGGCCGTTCTCCAGCGCGAGCTTCTCCAGCTCGCGCAGGATCCGCTGTTGGCGCTCCCCGACCTGCGCGACGAGCGCCTGCGCGGCCGAGAGGTCCATGTCGAGCCCGAGCCGCTGTGCCTCGGCCAGCGCCCACTTCGGCAGCTCGCGCGCCTTGACCGTCGCCTGCTCGACGACGTCGCCTCCCGCCTTCTTGACCGCCTTCGGCAGCGCCGCCGGCACCTTCGCGCGGCCGTCCTCACGCGCGAAGAACGCGACGGTCGTGTCCGGCGCGAGGTTGGCCAGCGCCGGGACGACGTGCGTCTCCACGTCGGCCTGCTTCCATCGCTCAACGTCTCCGACGACGATGAACCGCCGGCCGATCGCGAACGTCATCGCGCTCAGCGCCAGCCCGACGGCCTCCGGCGTGGCTTGGTCGCCCTCGATGACCTCCAGGCCACCGGCGCCGCTCTCCGCCTCCGCCCGCGCGCGCAGGGCCGCACGCCGCTCGGAGATCCGGCCGTGATCGTCGCCGTGGATGAGGTACGCGGGCTTCCAGGTGGCCATCGGGGTCAGTCTAGGTGGGAGGCGGGACGACGGAGGTCGAGACGCACGGCGCCCTCTTGGTCGGTGCGCTTGACGGGGACTTGTGCGGCGCGGAGGGCGGCGAGGGTCGTGGGTGCGGGATGGCCGTAGGTGTTGTGGGCGCCGACCTCGATGAGGGCGATGCGGGGTCGGAGTTGTTGGAGGAGTTGAGGGAGGCCGGGGTCGGCGCTGCCGTGGTGGGAGACCTTGAGGACGTTGACCGGTGGGAGGTGGAGCGGCTGGAGGATCGGGGACTCGGCGTCGGCGGTCAGCAGGATGGTGTTGTTGTAGGCGGTGGCGAGGGCGACGATGGCGCGGTCGTTGGGGTCGCCGGCGGCGGAGGCTGCGTCGCGAGGCGGCGGCCAGAGGACGGAGAGCGTGAGCGGGCCGACGTGGAGGGTCTGGCCGGCGGTGGCAGGGACGATGCGGGTGGCATGGGCGGCAGCGGGCGCGTCGATGGCGCGGGAGGTCGCGGAGCGGTCGTTGTCGCGGCCGTCGAGGAGCAGCGTCGTGGGCACGGCAGCCAGGACGGCGGGAGCGTTGCCGTCGTGGTCGAGCTGCGGGTGTGTGAGCACGAGCGCGTCGAGGCGACGGACGCCGGCGTGCCGAAGCTGGGCGACGAGGTCGGTGCCCGGCGGGCCGGCGTCGACGAGAACGGCGTTGTTGGTGGTCTGCAGGAGCGTGGCGTCGCCCTGGCCGACGTCGAGGGCGGTAACGCGGAGCGTCCCGGGCGATGGTGGCGCGAGCGTCGCGGGGCGGGCGGTGAGCGCGAGCGCGGCGAGGAGGGCCAGCGCGAGGAGCGGGACGACGGCGAGGCGGCGTCGCGGTCGTCGTCCGGCGCCGGCGCCGTGGTGCGGGTCGGGTGCGCGGCGCAAGAGGAGCGCGGCGATCGCGAGCGCGCAGAGCGCCCCGACGGCGGCGAGCGGGAGCGGCGTGTCGGTGCCCGGGAGCGCCGCGGTCGTGCGCGCGACGCCGACGAGGAAGCCCAGCGGCGGGCCGGTCAGCGCGACGAGCGGCGCGGCCAGCGATGGCGCCACCTGGCCGAGCGCCGCCGCCGCGAACCCGAGCCACATCACCGGCGCGACAGCAGGTGCGGCGAGCAGGTTGGCGGGCAGCGTCGCCAGCGTGGCCCGGTCGAAGTGCAGGGCGACCAGCGGTGCGGTCGCGAGCGTGGCGGCCAGCGTCACGGCGGCGGCCTCAGCGATCGCTCCCGGAAGCCGGCGCGCCACGAGCCGCTCCCGGAGCGGTGCGGCCAGCAGCGCGATCCCGGTGACGGCCGCGAAGCTCAGCTGCCAGCCCGCGTCGGCGGCAGCGCGTGGGTCGAGCGCGAGCGTCGCGACCGCCGCCAACAGCAGCGCGTGCCAGCGCGACGCCGGCCGTCCCGCGAGCGCCGCGCCGATCGTCGCCGCGCCCATGATCCCTGCCCGCTGGATCGACGCGCCACCGCCCGCGAGCGGGACGTAGACCACGATCAGCGCCAGCGTCGCCAGCCACCGCGCCCGCACACCGGCGCCCGTCGCGATGCCGAGCGCGAGCACCAGCGCTGCGAGCAGCGCGACGTTCTGGCCGCTGGCCGCCGTCAGGTGGCTGAGGCCGACGGCGGTGAAGGTGTCCGCGACGTCGGCAGGCAGCGCGGCGTCGTCGCCGAGGACCATGCCGCGCAGTAGCGCTGCCTCCGTCGCCGGGAGGTGGCCGCGAGCGAGCGCCGCTTCGGCGCGGCGGCGGATCCCGTCGACCAGGCCGAGCGGACCGTCGCGTCGGCGTCCGGTGGCGCGCAGCGCGGTGGCCCGGAGCGTCGCGTGCGCGTGGACGGCGCGGGCGGCGAGATCGGGCGCGCGAAGCGCTCCGCTGACGAGCACGAGGTCGCCGACGCGCGGCGGCGGCGCGGCCGGCGTGCGCTCGTCGAGCCACGCCGGGAGCCGGAGCAGAACCGGCTCACCGCGCACGCTTGCCAGCGCGCGGTGGCCGCCGTAGGCGTCGGCGCGCGGCGGGGCGAGGATGGTCGCAGTGACCTGTGCGACGCGCGTACCGATCGGCAGACGCGTCGCGTCGAGGGCGCGCGTTCGCTCCTGTCCCGCCAACGCCGCGACGAGGAGCACCGCGGCGAGGGCAACCGCGATCGCGGGCCGCCGCGCGACCGGCAGCGCGGCGAAGGCGACCAGCAGCGCGGAGACCGCGACGACCGACGCAGGGACGCGCGCGCCGACCGCGAGGCCGACCGCGACGAGCGCCAGGACGACGTGGCGCGGGTGGCGGCGCGCAACGCCGATCGCCTCCCCCACCGCATCGCGCCCTCGCCGCCGCGCTACGACGACGGAATCCGCCGTCCTCACACCGTCACCTGCCTGCGCAGCGACTCCAGGCGCTTCGGTCCGATCCCCGGGATCTGCGCGAGGTCCTCGATCGAGGAGAAGCCGCCGTGAGCGGTGCGGTACTCGAGGATCTTGGTCGCGGTGGACGGGCCGACGCCGTCGAGGGTGTCGAGCTGCTCGGCGGTCGCGGAGTTGAGGTTAATGGGCGCGCCGCCGCCTGGCGATCCGGCCGCGCCGGTCCCGGGCGCCGACGTTGCGGCGACCGCGCCCCGGCGCGGCACCACGACCTGCTGGCCGTCCGCGACCTTCGCCGCGAGGTTGATCGCCGACAGGTCCGCGCGCGCCGTCGCACCGCCCGCGCGCTCGATCGTGTCCTCCACGCGCGTGCCGTCGTTCACCCGGTAGACGCCCGGCTCGCGGACCGCACCGACCACGTGGACCACCGCGCGCCGCGCCGCGGCGGACGGAGCGGACACGGAGACCGCGGGCGCGGAGGAGGACGCCCCGGCAGCGGCGTGCGAACCCGCGGGCGCGGAGCCGTCCCGCGCCAGCACCCGCCAGCCCAAGACCACCACCAACACCGCGCACGCGGCGTAGATCAGGAGCTCGGAGCGGCGGAGGCGGAGGTCGAAGGTGGGCATGGGCCCACCGTCGCAACGCCCCCTACAACAGGACTACGCGCAAGTGCAACGGCTCAGCCGCGGACGACCACGTTGACCAGCTTGCCCGGGACGACGATCTCCTTCACGACGTCCTTGCCGTCCACGTGCGCGACGACGTTCGGCAGCGCCCGCGCCAGCTTCAGCAGCTCGTCCTTCGACGCGCCGGACGGTGCCTCGACCCGGTCGCGCACCTTGCCGTTGACCTGCACGACCAGCTCGAACGTGTCGGCCTCGAGGAACGCGGCGTCGGCCGCCGGCCACGGCTCCTCCCACACGCGACGGCCCGTCAGCAAGTGATAGGCGTCGGTCGTCACGTGCGGTGCGAAGGGGAACAACAACGACGACGCGGTCGCCAGCGCAAAGCGCACGGAGCCCGGATCGGCGGCGCCGCGCTTCTCGGCGGTCACCTCGTTGAACAGCTCGCGCACCGCGGCGATCGCCGTGTTGAAGGCGAACCGCTGGTCCATGTCGTTGGTGACCTTGTCGATCGCCCAGTGCGCCTTACGGACGATCCGCAACGCGTCGGCGTTCATCTGGTCGGTGTCCGGCACCGGCGCCTCGGGCAGCTCGTCCGCCGCCTCGGCGCTGACCCGCCACAGCCGCGACAGGAAGCGGTACATGCCCTCGACGCCGCTGTCGGCCCAGTCGGCGTCCTGGTCCGGCGGGCCGATGAACAAGATGTAGGCCCTGGCCGTGTCGGAGCCGAACTTCTCGACGATCGGCGCCGGCGCGACGACGTTGCCCTTGGACTTGGACATCTTCGCCCCGTCCTTGGTGATCATCCCCTGCGTGAACAGGCGCGCGAACGGCTCGTCGGCGCTCAAGTGCCCCATGTCGCGCAAGGCCTTGATGAAGAACCGGGCGTACAACAAGTGCAGGATCGCGTGCTCGACGCCGCCGATGTACTGGTCCACCGGCATCCAGTGGTCCAGCACGCGACGGTCCCAGGCCTCGTCGTCGTTCTTGGAGTCCGTGTAGCGCAGGAAGTACCACGAGGAGTCGACGAACGTGTCCATCGTGTCGGTCTCGCGGCGCGCGGGCGCGTCGCACTTCGGGCAGGTCGTGTTGACCCAGTCCTCGGCGGCGGCCAGCGGCGAGCGGCCCTTGGGCTTGTAGTCGGTGACGTCCGGCAGCAGGACCGGCAGGTCCTCCGGTGGCACCGGGACCATCCCGCACTTCTCACAGTGGATGATCGGGATCGGGCAGCCCCAGTAGCGCTGGCGCGACAGCAGCCAGTCGCGCAACCGGTAGTTGACCGACTTATGGCCCTTGCCTTCACGGTCCAGCCAGTCGACGATCCGATCCAGGGCCTCTTCCTTGTAGAGCCCGTCGAACTCCGGGTGCGAGTTGACCAGCGGCCCGCGACCGGTGAACGGCAGCTCCTCGCCGCCCTCCGGGTCCGCGACCACGCGCTTGATCGGCAAGTCATAGGCCTTGGCGAACGCGTGGTCGCGCTCGTCGTGGCCCGGCACGGCCATGATCGCGCCCGTGCCGTACTCCATCAACACGTAGTCAGCCACGTACATCGGCAGCAGCTCGCCGTTGACGGGATTGACGACATGTCGCCCGAGAAAGACGCCGGTCTTCGGCTTGTCGGCGTCGCCGCGCACCTCCAGCGACTCGCCGACCGCGTGGTTCACATAGGCCCTAACTTCGTCCTCGCGCCCCGTGCCGGCGATCAACCGCTCGATGTCGGGGTGCTCGGGAGCCATCACGAAGAACGTCGCGCCGAAGAGCGTGTCGGGGCGCGTCGTGAAGACGGGGTAGTCGATGCTCAGCTCGTCGCAGCGGAACGTGACCTCGGCGCCCTCGGAGCGCCCGATCCAGTTGCGCTGCATGGTCTTGACGTGCTCGGGCCAGGCGATGTTGTCCAGGTTGTCGACCAGCTCGTCGGCGTAGTCGGTGATCCGGAAGAACCACTGCTCCAGCTGCCGGACCTCGACCTCGTGGCCGCAACGCTCGCAGCGCCCGTCGACGACCTGCTCGTTGGCCAGCACCGTCGCGTCGTTGGGACACCACTTGACCGCGGCGTCCTTCCTGTAGGCCAACCCGCGCTCGAACATCTGCAGGAAGATCCACTGCGTCCAGCGGTAGTAGGTCGGCTCGTGCGTGGCCAGCTCGCGCGACCAGTCGATCGAGATCCCCCACTCGCGGAACTGCTTCTGGAACGAGCGGATCGCGGCGTCGGTCGATTCACGGGGATGTTGCCCCGTGCGGATCGCGTGGTTCTCGGCGGGCAGGCCGAAGGCGTCGTAGCCCATCGGGTGCAGGACCGTGCGGCCCGTGCGGCGATGGAAGTGCGCGACGGCATCGCCGACCGAGTAGACCTTCAGGTGGCCGATGTGCGGCTCCCCGCTCGGGTACGGGAGCATCTCCAACACATAGGACTTGTCCGACCCGTTGTCGGAGGCGAGGTCGTCGTTGGACACCTCCCACGTGCGCTCGTCAGCCCAGACCTGCTGCCAGCGGGGCTCGATCTCCTGCGGGTCGTAGCGATGTTCGGCCACGTTCTGGAGGCTACAGCGAGGGGCCGGGATGCCGATCTACGGGGTGAGCCATCATGCCCAAGCCCCTTCGCCGCCTCCTCCGCTCCCGCCGTTCCCGTCGCGGTTCGAACGCGCGCTTCATGGTCGCCTGCGCGGTCGCCGCGTAGTCTCTCGCCCGTCTATGGGCGACACGTTGAGCGTCACCGCGCTGCTGCGCGCGGCTTCTGCTGATGAGGTGACCGAGGGGCTGGAGCGCAACCCCGGCTCGGCGCGCTTGGTCGAGCGCGGCTGGGAGCCACTGTGGTTCGAGGCGCGCGTCTTCGCCGGCGAGGACGAGCAGGACCACGTCTTCTCCTTGGTCTGGCGCGAGCCGGGACGCCCGGCGGCCGAGGTCGCCGACGAGGAGCTGGAGTCAGCGCTGTCGTCCTTGGATGTGTGGCTGGACGACGTCGTCTCGCGCGTGATCGACGTCACCGTCGACTGACCGAGTTCTTGCGGATCGGGCGCGGGATCGCGCCTACCATCTCGGGATGGCCTCCGGCCAGGACCCAGAACTTGAAGCGCTCCTCGCCGGCAAGGGCCTGAGCGAGATCTCGGTCGCGTCCGCGAAGGTCGCCGCGATCGTCGAGGCCGCCGAGCGCGCCGCCGAGGAGATGCGGCGCAAGACCGAGGAGCGCGTCCGCGAGCGGATCGCCGAGGCCGACCGCGCGGTCGACGCGCGTGTCGAGGTGGCTGAGGCGGAGGCGCGCGAGATCGTCGACGCGGCGCGCGCGGCGGCGGCGGGCGTGGAGGCCGAGGCGCGCGAGAACGTGCGCGGGATCCACGAGCGGGCGGCGGAAGCTCGTGAAGAGGCCGAGCGCTTCAAGGCCTCGCTGTTGGCCGAGGCGTCTTCCGAGGCCGAGCGCGTCCGCGCCGAGGCCGACTCCTACGCCAAGGAAGCCCGCCAGGCCGCCCGCGACGACGCCCGCGCGATCGCCGCCGAGGCCCACGCCGCAGCCCGCGGCGTTCTGGAGGACGGCACCGAGCTGTCGGGGCACTTGAGCGAGCTGAGCGAGTCTTTGCGCCGCAACGCGGAGCGGTTGTTGAACGACGTCAAGCTCGCGCACGCGCGTCTGACCGCAGATCTGGATCAGAGCTCGCCCCCGGGCTCGTCGATCGACACGGCGCCTTCCGCCTCGCGGGGCGACACGCCGTCCTCCCCCGGCTTCACCTCCCGCTCCCGCCCCCGCGCCACCACGCCACGTCCGGGCGACGACGACTTCGAGATCCCCGAGTTCCTCCCGGGTCGCCGCTAACCGCCCGACGCTGTTAAGATGTCGATCCACCTGGGGCCATAGCTCAGCTGGGAGAGCGCCTGCATGGCATGCAGGAGGTCGGGGGTTCGAGCCCCCCTGGCTCCACTAACACGAAGCCCCTGCTAACGCGGGGGTTTCGTTGTTAACAGCACGGCCCGGGACGTGCGCATTAGGCGTTCGTTTTCAGGCACTGGTGCCTGAAAACGGCCGATACCCCGTTGATTGGGGGCGCTCAAGCACGCCGACCGTTACACGGTGAGCGGCTGATCGGCTGGCAGCCGGTGCCGCCCGTCGGAGTGGCCGCGCTGCGCGAGCTCTCGCGCAGCTCAGCGGTCGCTGGCACCTGACGCCAGGCGCCCGGCACCGGGCACCTGCGTCAGACCCAGCGCGAAGTCGGCGACCGGCGCCCCATGGACCTTGGCGTCGCGCGCGAACAGGCCGCAGACGTCGAGGGTCTGGCACGAGCAGTCGGTGGCGGTCAGCAGCCATGAGCGCATCTCCTCGGCGCGGGCGATCAGCGCTTCGACGTCGGGCAGCTTGCGTGCGGCCAGCTCGCGCAGCGACTCAAACGCGGGCGAGCCGGCCTCGCCGCCTTCCATGAGCAAACGCGCTTCGTCCAGCGAGAACCCGGCGCGCTTGGCGACGTCGAGGACTTCGAGACGGCGGACGGTGTCGGGCCCGTAGCGGCGGTGTCCGTGCTCGCGGTCGGCCTCGGGCAGGACGCCGACGCGCTCGTAGTAGCGGATGGCCGAGGTCTTCAGGCCGAAGCGCTCGGCGAGCTGGCCGATGGTGAGCGTCGCGTGGTCGTCCATGGGGAGATCCGTCCTTGACTTCAACTCGGGTTCAAGGTGCACCGTAGCCGCATGCCCGACGACGCCCTGCCGATCGCCTGCTCGCTGACCGCGACCGAACTGCCCCAACGCCTGGCCGAGATGAGCGACCTCGGCCGCGCCGCGCTCATCGACGCCCACACCGACGCGACCCGCGCCGAGCTGCGCTTCGCCGCCGGCACCGGCGTCCGTGACCGCATCGAGGCCATCGTCGCCGCCGAGTCGCAGTGCTGCGCCTTCCTGGACATGGCCGTCACCGACGAGCCCGACACCGTCGTGTTGACCATCGTCGCGCCCGAGGACGCGGAACTCGTGCTCGAAGAGCTGGTCGACGCCTTCCGCGGCCAGGCGCAGGTCGGTCGATGAGCGTCGAGGAGAAGTCGCGCAGCCGCTTCGACATGACGTTGATCGGCGGCGGCGTGCTCATGGTGCTGTGCTGCGCGGTCGGCCCGGCGGTGATCGGTGCGGTTGCCGGCAGCGCGATCGGCGGATGGCTCGGCATCGTCTGCGCCGTGATCCTCGCCGCCGTCGTCGGCCTGGTCCTGCACCGCCGCACCCGACACCGCGACGGCTGCTGATGCTCAGCCCGCGCGTCCTGCTGCTCGCGCTGATCGTCGCCGCCAGCGCCACGTTCGTCCTCGGCGTCACGCTCGAACGGTCGGGCGAGACCGACCACCACGAGACGACCAGCGCATCGAGCGCCCACCGCGAGCAGACCGAGAGCGACGGACACGCCGAGGGCGGCGAGGGCGCGACCGAGGACGCCTCCGAGTCCGCCGGTACGGCTCGCGCCACCGCCGACGCGGACGCAGATCACGAGCTGCGCCCGTTGGGCATCGACATCGAGGCGTGGCCATTCGTGATCGCCGCAGTCCTCGCCTCACTCGCGCTCGCCTTGGCAGGCTGGCAACGCTCACACCACACCAACCTGCTCGCGCTCGTGGCCGTCGTGATGCTCGCGTTCGGAGCGCTCGACGCTCGCGAGGTCGCCCACCAGATCGACATCGACAAGAACGGCCTGGCGATCCTCGCCGCCCTGGTCGCCGTGATGCACCTCGCCGCCGCAGCGGTCGCCGCATCGATGGCACGTGGCGCGCACCGGTCACAGAACGGGCTCGGCGGCCGGGCTGACACGATGGCCGCGTGACCGGCCGCTCCATCGCCCTGTTCATCGCCGCGGCCACCGCCGAGATCGGCGGCGCCTACCTCGTCTGGCTCGGCGTCAAGGAGCACAAGGGCATCTTGTACGTGTTGGCCGGCGCGCTGGCCCTGACCGCCTACGGCCTCGTGGCAGCGCTGCAACCCAGCAGCGAGTTCGGCCGCGTCCTGGCCGCCTACGGCGGCGTGTTCATCGTCGGCTCGCTGCTCTGGGGCGTGGCCTTCGACGGCTTCCACCCCGACCGCTCCGACCTCGCGGGCGCGCTCATCTGCATGGTCGGCGTCGGCGTGATCATGTTCGCCCGCTGAATCCGTCCTCTCGCGCGGGCGCGCACGAGAACTCTTCGGACGACCTCAACCCAGAGAAGTTATACGCCAAATGCCCATTAGGCCATGAAGGACCGTTTCACTCGCTCCTGCTCGTCGCGCTCCGTGACGAGCTGGAGCGGCGCCGCGGGCAGGGTGCGCGGGTTGGCGTACTGCTTGAGGCCGGTCAGCAGCTTGTCGCGGTTCTACACGCGCGTGCGCACCTTCTTGGGGATGGCGCTGGGGTCGCGGAGTTCGCCGTGGTCGTTGAGGTTGTCCGACAGGTTCAATGATCAGAAATATTATTGGTGACCAAGCACGGATCGTTCGATCAGCCGCCTCCGCGCCCACCTCGTCAAGTCTCATCGCCGCTGAGCTCGCAGCTGGAGGTTGGGCGGAGCGAGCGATCCGTCAGGCGGCTTCGTCGGTCATCGCGCGACGCAGCTCGCGCCGGGTGCTGACGTCCAGCTTCCGGAAGACCTTGCTGAGGTGGTACTCGACGGTGCGCGGGCTGATGAACAGCTGCGCGCCGATCTCCGGGTTGGTGTGGCCGTCGCGGGCCAGCTGCGCCACCTGGAGCTCCTGAGGCGTCAAGGGCTCGCGACCCGAAGGTCGGCGGACGGTCTCGCCGGTCGCCAGCAGCTCGCGGCGCGCGCGCTCGGCGAACGCTGACGCCCCGAAGCGGGTGAGGTCGGCGTGCGCGGTGCGGAGCGGCTCGCGCGCGTCGGCGCGGCGGCCCTGCCCCCGCAGCCACTCGCCATACAGCAGACGGGCCCGGGCCAGGTCGACCGCCGCCCGGCTGCGCGAGAGATGCTCGATCGACTCCATGTACTTGCTCTCGTCGCCGCCGACCAGTGCCGCGCAGCGGGCTTCGATCCCCAGCGCCCACGGGGTGCCCGCCGCTTGCGTGCGCGCGCTCAACCGCTCGTGCGCCTCGGCCGCCTCGTCGAGATGATCGGTCTGCACCGCCGCCTCGATCCGCTCGGCCAGCGCCCATCCGTAGGCCATTACGTCCTCGTGCGCGCAACCGTCGCGCGCCGCCTCCAGCGCCTCGGCGTGGCGACCTTCGCCGTTGTGCATCATCGCGGCGAGCCATCCCGCCAGCGCGAGCGCCGAGCCCTCGCCGCGGTCGACCGCGTTCTGCCGTCCCCAGGCGTCCGCCGCCTGCCAGCGCGCCCGGTCGCCGCGCGCCGCCATCAGCATGAGCGACGCGTACTTCAACGGCGGCAGCCCGGTCGCCTGCGTGATCGCGTCGACCTCGTCGACGAGCGCGTCGGCGGTGGTGAACGCCCCGGAGTGGACGCAGTACGCGGCGAGGTAGTTGGCCATCACCGGCAACCGGTTCAGCGCACCGGTCTCGCGCGCGACGCGCACGCCGCCGACCGCCAGCCGGTGCCAGAGCTCGTCGTCCCAGAGGTCCTGGGCGAGCCGGCACGCCAGCCACCGCCAGCGGTCGTCCACCGCGTCCGCGCTCGCCCGGATCGCCTCCGACAAGGGCGCCACCGACGCCGCGTAGCCGTCGGTGAAGCGCGCCACGAGCGCCACGAGCAGCCGGTCGGCCGGGTCGCCGGACGTAGCGGCCCGCTCCGCCGCCCCGCGCGAGGCGTCGGCCACCGCGCGTTCGCCGGGGTCGGCGTCCGCGCGCAGCCGCCCGGCGAACATCGCCGCCGCGAACGCGTCCAGGTAGGTGTCGCGGGCCATCACCGGATCGAGGCCGTCGAGGCGCCGCGCCGCCTCGAGCAGCAGAGCTCCCGCGTTGCCCCCGCGCCGCCGGGCGAACACGATCTGCGCGCGCAGCCGCTCCACCCGCGCACGCTGCAGCGCGTCGACCGGACCGAGCTCGGCGGCGGCCAGCAGCTCGGAGGCGGCCGCGGCGTCGGCGACGTCGAGCTTCGCGTCCGCCGCGGCGAGCGCGCGCTCCACACGCACCGCCGGATCCGGCGTCAGCTCGGTCGCGCGCTGCAGGAACGTCGCGGCGGCCACCAGCCCGCTGCGCCGCTGCGCGCGGTCGGCCGAGCGCGCCAGCTCGGCGGCGACCGCCTCGTCAGGCGCCGCGGTCGCGTGCGCACGGTGCCACGCGCGCCGGTCGGGATCGGTGCCCGGATCGGTCGCCTCAGCGAGCGCGCGGTGCACCGCGCGCCGCGCCGTGGGATCGGCGGCGCGGTAGACCGCCGAGCGCACGAGCGGATGCGCGAACCGCGGGCGCGCGCCGAGCTCGATCAGCCCGACGTCCTCCGCCGGCCCGCCGGCGGCAGTGCCGATCCCGAGCAGCTCGGCCGCCTTCCACAGCAGCGTGGCGTCGCCCAGCGGCTCGGCCGCGGCGGCCAGCAGCAGGGTCTGGCTGTCCTCCGGCAGCGCCCGGACCCGGCCCAGGAACGTCCCCTCGATGCGATTGGCCAACGGGCGCGCGTCGGGCAGCGCGAACCCGCCCGCCAGCTCCGTCGCCGTCAGCCCGCGCGGCAGCTCCAGCAGCGCGAGCGGGTTCCCACGCGTCTCGGCCAGGACGCGCTCGCGCACGCGCGCGTCCACCGGCCCGTGCACCGAGGACTCCAGCAGCACGCGGGCGTCGGCGTCCGCGAGCCCCTCGATCGCCAGCTCGGGCAGGCCCTCCAGCTCGTCGCCCGCGCCCGGCTCGGCGCGCACCGCGAAGACCATCGCGACTGGCTCGGCCAGCAGGCGGCGGGCGACGAACGCGAGCACCTGCGCCGAGGCGCGGTCCAGCCACTGCGCGTCGTCGAACACGCACACGAGCGGCCGTGCCTCGGCGGCCATGGCCAACAACCCCAACACGGCCAAGGACACCAGGAACCGATTCGGCGCGCCGCCCTCGCGCATCCCGAAAGCGACCTCGAGCGCCTGCTGCTGGGGCTCCGGCAGCAGCCCGATTCCGTCGAGCATCGGCGCGCACAGCTGGTGCAGTCCCGCGAACGCGAGCTCCATCTCCGCCTGCACGCCCGCGACACGGGCGACGCGGCACCCGTCCGCCCGCTCGGCCACGACCTCCAGCAGCGCGGTCTTGCCGATCCCGGCCTCGCCACGCAGGACTAGCACCGCGCTCTGCCCGCCGCGGACCCCTTTGAGCAGCCCGTCCAGCGCGGCGCGTTCGGCGTCGCGGTCCACCATCGCGGTCAGCGCGGCCCGGCCGGGGCGGCCAGCACGTCGCCGAGGTCCTTGCGCGAGCTGATCCCCAACTTGGTGAAGACCTTGCGCAGGTGGTACTCGACGGTCCGCGGGCTGATGAACAGCTGCGCGCCGATCTCCGGATTCGAGTGGCCCTCGCCGGCCAGCCGCGCGATCTGCGCCTCCTGAGGCGTGAGCAGGTCGCGCGTCTCGACGGTCCGCGCCGCGACGGTGCCGCCGGTGGCCAGCAGCTCGCGGCGGGCACGCTCGGCGAACGCCTCCGCGCCGGCGCGAGCGAACGCGTCGTGGGCGGCCTGGAGTTGCTCGCGCGCGTCGACGCGCCGGCTCTCGCGGCGCAGCCACTCGCCGTAGAGCAGGCGGGCACGGGCCAGCTCGACGCGCATCCGCGTGCGCTCCAGTCGCTCGATCGCCTCCCGGTGCGCCGCCTCCGCGGCGTCGCCTTCAGCGGACGTCGCGCGTGCGCGCGCGAAGATCCCGAGGGCCCAGTCCGTGCCGGCCGCCTGCGCTCGCACCTCCAGCGACGCGAGCGCGACCTCCGCGAGCTCCGGTCGCCCGGCGCGGGTCGCCGCCTCGACGAGCTCGACCAGCGCCGCGCCGGCGTAGCCCTGGTCCTCGTCCTCGGTGGCGCGCCGGGCGGCGGCGAGCGCCGCCTCGTACCGGCCCAGGCCGTTCTCGAGCACCGCGGTCGCGTATCCGCCCAGCGCGAGCACGCGCCCTTCGCCGCGCGTGGTCGCGTTCTCCATCGCCGCGTCGATCAGCTGGCGTGCCTGCGCGTCGTCCCCGCGCCACGCGGCGAGCAGCAGCAGGCCGTAGACGAGGCCCGCGTTCCCGGTCGTGTCGGTGATCGCGTCCGCTTCGTGCAGCAGCGCCGACGCGGCCCGGTAGTCCCCCTCGAACAGGTGAACGCCCGACAGGTAGACGAGCGCGACCGGCAGCGTCGTGAGCGCGCCGGCCTGCCGCGCCAGCCGCTCGCCGCGGGCCGCGATCGCCCCGAACGCCGCGTCGTCCCACAGCTCGAACACGGCCATCGACTGGACGACGGGACACAGCAGGATCCAGCGCATGGTCGCTGCGTGGCCGTCGAGCGACTCGTCGCGAAACGCCTCGACCGCGCGTCGCAGCGGCGGCACGCCCGCGGCCGGCCCCTCGGCGAAGCGCGTGGCCATGCCGTCGAGCACGAGGTCGATCGAGCGCGCGGGCGACGGGGCCCGCGGCGCGGCGCGAGCCGCCTCGGCGGCCTTGCGCACGCCCCCTGGATCGGCCAGCCGGCCCGAGTACATCGCCGCCCCGAGCGCCTCGAGGTGCGTCTCTCGCGCGGCCGGCGGATCGATCGCCTCCAGCCGTCGCGCCGCCTCCAGCAGCTGCGGCGGCGCGTCGCTGCCGCGCCGCAGCGCGAAGACGACCTCGCCGCGCAAGCGCGCGAGCTGCGCGTGCTGCAGCTCGTCGAGCGGGCACAGCTCGGCGACCGCGAGCAGCTCGAGCGCCTTCTCTGGCGCCGCCGACACGAACGTGGCCTGCGCGGCGGCCAGCGCGCGCCGGCCGCGCCGGGCCGCGTCCGGGGTGAGGTCGGTCGCGCGGGCGAGGAACGCGGCCTGCGCGGCGACGCCGCCCCGTGCCCGCGCCCCGCCCGCCGAGCGCTCCAGCTCGGCGGCCACGTCCTCGTCCGGGCCGGTCGCCGCCTGCGCCCGGTGCCACGCGCGCCGGTCAGGGTCCTGCTCTGGGTCGGTCGCCTCGGCCAGCGCGCGGTGCACGTCGCGCCGATCGGCCACGCTCGCCGCGCGGTAGGCCGCGGAGCGCACCAGCGGATGCCGGAAGCGCACGCGCGGGCCGATGTCGATCAACCCGATGGCCTCGGCGGGCGCCGCGTCGTCGAGACCGATCCCCAGCAGCTCCGCGCCCCGCCGCAGCAGCCTGACGTCGCCGATCGGCTCGGCCGCTGCGAGCAGCAGGAGCCGCCGGGCCGGGTCCGGCAGCGGCTCCAGCTGCCGGACGAAGCGCTGCTCAAGGCGGCTGATTAGCGGGATCGCGGTGGGCAGCCCGAACCCACCGGCGACCGTCGCCGGCGTCATGCCGCGCGGCAGCTCGAGCAGCGCGAGCGGGTTGCCCGCCGCCTCGGCGAGGATGCGCTCGCGCACGCGCTCGTCGAGCGGCCCAGGGATCGTGGCGTCGAGCAGCCGCCGGGCGTCGTGCTCGCCGAGCCCTTCGACCGCCAGGTCCGGCAACCCGGTCAGCGCGTGGTCGTCGGCCTGGTCGCGAACGGCGAACACCAGCCCGACGCGTTCAGCCAGAAGGCGGCGCGCGACGAACGAGAGCGTCTGGGCCGACACGCGATCGAGCCACTGCGCGTCGTCGACGACGCAGATCAGCGGCTGCTCCTCGGCGGCGTCGGCGAGCAGGCTCAGCACCGCCAGGCTGACCATGAACCGGTCCGGCGCCGGGCCCGCGTCCAGCCCGAACGCCGTGCGCAGCGCGTCGCCCTGCGGGCCCGGAAGCCGTTCGACGCGATCGAGCATCGACCCGCACAGCGCGTGCACGCCCGCGAACGGCAGCTCCATCTCGGACTCGACGCCCGCCGTGCGCACGACCCGGCAGGCGGCGGCCGCGCGGTCGGCCAGGCGGTCGAGCAGCGCGGTCTTGCCGACCCCGGCCTCGCCCCGCAGGACGAGCACGCGGCTCTGCCCGGCGCCGACGCCCTCCACCAGACCGTCGAGGACCTCGCGCTCGCTCCGGCGACCGAGCAGTCCGGACGGTGGAAGGTCGGCGTGGGGCATCGTCGAGGCGCATTATCCCGGTTGCACCGACGGCCATTGGCGGTGAAGGTCCCTGCGCGTTCGGTCTACCGCAGGCTCCGCGCCGTCGCGACCACCGCCTCCTCCCACGGCCGCGGCCGCCAGCCCAGCACGCGACGCGCCTTCTCCGCGCTGACCTGATGGCGACGGCCGACCTCGCTCGCGATGCGCCGCAGCGACGGATCGCCCACGGCGGCGGCGCGGATCGCGTCGTCGGGGATCTCCGCCGTCGGGACGTCCGCGCCGAGCCGGTCGCGCAGCACGCGTGCGACGTCGGACAGCCACAGCGCGTCGCCCGACGCGGCGAGGAAGCGCTCGCCGGCCGCGGCCGGCGCGTCGAGCGCGCGGAGGTGGAGGTCAGCGACGTCGCGGACGTCCACGACGCCGAAGCCCAGCCGCGGCAGACCGGCGGCGAAGGCCCCGCCGAGCAGGCCGGCGATCAGGCCGACCGAGGCGGAGCGATCGTACCCGAGGACCGGGCCGAAGATCGCCACCGGGGCGATCGTCGCCAGCTCGAGGCCCTCGCGCCCGGCGAAATCCCACGCCGCGCGCTCGGCGACCGCCTTGGACCGGATGTACGCGCCAACGTCGGCGTCCGGGTCGGTCCAGTCGTCCTCGGTGAAGACGTGGTCGCCCGGCTCGCCGCGCCCGTAGCCGACGGCCGCAAACGACGAGGTGAGCACGACCCGCCGCGCGCCGGCGTCGCGCGCCGCCCGCAGCACGCGCAGCGTCCCGTCGCGGGCCGGGACGAGCACGTCGTCCTCGTCGGCGACCTCGCCGGCCGGGAACGGCGAGGCGACGTGCAGCACGCGCTCGGCGCCGCCCAGCGCCTCGGCCCAGCCCGCGTCCGCGGTCAGGTCGGCGACGACCACCTCGAGGCGATCGCCGTCCGCGTCGGCCACGGCGAGCGTCGTGCGCAGGTCATCCTCACGCGCGCGCGACCGAACGGTCGCCCGGACGCGCTCGCCGCGCTCCAGCAGCTGGAGGACCACGTGCAGCCCCAGGAACCCCGAGCCGCCGGTGACCAACACGGTGGACATCGCGCTCACGCTCCCAAGGACGACAGCAGCTCGGCGGCGACCTGACCCGGCGCGTCCTCGGCCAGGAAGTGCGACGCGCCCGCGATCGCGCCGCCGGTGACGTCCGGCGCGTAGGATCGCCACGGCTCGAGCGGGTCGCGGTAGAAGCGCGGCAGCGAGCCGTCGCCGGCCCAGAGCGCGACCGTCGCGCAGGCGATCGTCCGGCGGCCGCGGTCGACGTCGTCGTGCTCGCGGTCGACCGTCGCGCCCGCGCGGTAGTCCTCGCACATCGCCTCGACGAACGCCGGGTCGTCGAGCTGCTCCCGGTAGGCGTCCAGCACGACGTCCGGGTAACGCGGGTCGCCTCGTTTCAACCCCATGCGCTCGGCCGCGATCCAGAACCCGTCGGGGTCCCCGAGGATCAGGCGCTCGGGCAGCGGCGCCGGCTGGGCCAGGAACGCCCAGTGCCAGTAGCCGAGCGCCAGCGCCGCGTCGGCGTGCCGCCAGACCTCGCCGGTCGGCACGACGTCGAGCACCGCCAGGTGGGTGACCCGCTCGGGGTGGTCCAAGGCCATGCGGTACGCGACGCGGCCGCCGCGGTCGTGCCCGGCGACGGCGAACGCGTCGTGGCCGAGCGCGCCCATCGCCGCGACGAGGTCCGCCGCCAGCGCGCGCTTGGCGTAGGAGGCGTGGTCCTTGGCCACGGCCGGCCGGAACGACCCGCCGTAGCCCGGCAGGTCGGCGGCCACGACCGTGAAGCGCTCGGCCAGCAGCGGCGCCACCGCGTGCCACATCAGGTGCGTCTCCGGGTAGCCGTGCAGCAGCAAGAGCGGCGGCCCGGCCCCGCCCACCCGGGCCAGGACCGGGCCGCGCGGCGACGGGACCTCCGCCACGCGGAATCCGGGAAAGAGCGACTCCATCATGTCGCTCAGAACGCGCCGAGGCGCTCGTCGGCCTCGGCCAGCGAGCGCGCGAGGCTCCCGACGTCGGCTAGCCACGGCTGCCCGTCGGCGCGCGGGTCGATGCGCAGGTGGAGGCGACCGTCGTGCAGGACGGTCACCGCCATCAGCTCGTTCGCGCACCACAGCTCGGCCTCGTAGTCATAGGCCTCCTCGGGGCCGGTCACGATCACCTTGATCTCGGTCATCGCCGGCCGGCCTCCTGGTGCGCGGCGAACCAGGCGTCGAAGCCGGTCGCGCCGATCCGCGCGCCGTCGGCGGTCGTCAGCTCGCCGCCGGTCAGCGCTGTCCCGAAGTAGCGCGCCTCCGGGTCGCCGACCACCGCGCGCTCGTCGCCGGTCGCCGCGAACAGCCGCCGCCCCCACGCGTCGATCCCGAGCTTCTCCGGGCCGCCCAGCTCGACGTGCCCGCCGACCGGCGCGCCCGTCGCCAGCTCCGCCACCGTCGCGGCGACGTCGTCGGCGGCGACCAGCTGCATCAGCCCGGTCGGCAGCCGCACGCCGCCGTCCTCGGCCCCGGACTCGACGATCTGCGCCAGGAACTCAAAGAACTGCGTCGCGCGCAGGATCGTGTACGGGACGCCGCCCTCCGCGATCGCCGCCTCCTGCGCCACCTTCGCGCGCAGGTAGCCGCTGTCGGGCAGCCGGTCGCAGCCGACGATCGACACCGCCAGGTGGTGCCCGACGCCGGCGGCGCGCTCGGCCTCCAGCAGGTTGCGCGACGAGGTGACGAAGAACTCCTTGACCGCGTCGTCCTCCCAGACCGGCGCGTTGGAGACGTCGACGACGGCGTCGGCGCCGTCCATCACCTCGGCCAGACCCTCGCCGGTGATGGTGTCGACGCCCGTCGAGGGCGACGCCGGCACCGCGTCATGCCCGTTCTCGGCGAGCCGCCGGACGACGTTGCCGCCGACCCGTCCGCTGCCTCCGATGACCACGATCTTCATGATGTTGCCGTCCCTTCGGGTTGTTGTTGGAGTCGGCGGAGCGGGCGCTCCGGCCGCATGGCCAGCGCGATGCGCCGACGGAAGAGGCGTTCGCCGAGCACGTAGAGCGCCGGGCCGCCGAAGATCAGCGCCCAGCCGATGCCGTCCGGCGTGTGCTCGGGCGCATGGATGAGCAGGTCGTCGCCCGCAGCGACCGCGATGATCCCGGCGACGATCGGCAGGTGCAGGTAGGTGTAGGCGTCGCGTGCGAGCCGGCCGGGGTCCTCGCAGGTGCGCATCACGTGGCGCGTGCGCTCCGCGGCCGTCGCGCCGAAGTACAGCCACCACAGCGCGGCGGTCTCCAGGAACGCGACCCCGAGCCAGACGACGACGGTCGCGCTCAGCCCGGCCGCGGCGGCGGTCGCGCCGGTCACGACGATCGACTCGCCCAGCGCGATGATGATGAAGCCCTCGCAGCGCTCGGCGAAGTGGCCGCCCTCGATGTCCCAGTCGGTCGTGGCCGCGCGCCCGCGGCCCGGCAGCCAGTAGCCGGCGAACGGCGCGCAGAGGTCCAGCACGACCGCGGGCAGCCACACCAGCAAGCGGTCGTCGCCGTGCAGCGCCAGGCCGCCCACGAGCCAGAGGACGCCCGATGCCGCGCTCCAGCCCACGAGCCGCTCAAAGACGTCGCGCAGCGGATGCGTGCGCGGCAGCAGCGCGGCCGCGGCGACGTTGCGGCCGGCCTGGAGCACCACATAGGCGATGACGAACAGCACGCCGTCGCCGCCGAACGCGCCCGGCAGCGCGGCGGCCATCAGCAGACTCGCGAGCATCACGGCGGTCAGCACGCCGCGGACCGCCGGCGAGGCGGGGTCGAACCAGTTCGCCATCCACGTCGTGTAGATCCACGCCCACCAGACGACCAGCAGCAGGAACGCGGCGCGCGCGATTCCGGCGGCCGACAGGTCGGCCAGGACCAGGTGCGACAGCTGCGTGATCGCGAAGACGTAGACCAGGTCGAAGAACAGCTCGACGGTCGTCGTCTCCTGGCGGATCCCGTCGCCGCGGGGACGCAGATGGCGGACGGCGGCGCTCATCGCACGACGCGGTGCAGGAAAAGCGTCGACTGGTGGGCGCGGTGGTGCGCGAGGAGCTTGCGGATCAGCCACGCCGGGACGGCGACCGCGGCGACGACGGCCGCGACCGCCAAGACGACGGCCAGTGTCGGCACGGCCACGATCACCGCGAGGATCAGCAGCGGCGGGCAGACGAGGAGGCCGAGCAGGCCGACGATCACGATCTCGGCGATGCGCAGGCCGCCACCGGTGACCTCGATCAGCTCCTCGCTGACCTCGACGCCGTTCGGATGGAGGTTGTTGGTGGTGCTCATGACGATGAGGCTGCCGGAGCACGGCCGCGCTCTCGTCCGGGTGAGTCCCGAGTCGGGTCCCCAGTCCGCGCGGGCGCGTCAGTCCAGCTCGGCCAGGGCGGTCTTCAGCTCGGCGCGCGAGGTGATGCCGAGCTTCACGAACACCTTGCGCAGGTGGTACTCGGCGGTGCGGGCGCTGATGAACAGCCGCGAGCCGATGTCGCGGTTGGTCAGCCCCTCGCGCGCCAGCCGCGCGACGTTGAGCTCCTGGTCGGTCAGCTGGTCGAGCGTCTCGGCCGTCCGCACGCGCAGCGTCTCGCCGGTCGCGGCCAGCTCGCGCGCCGCGCGCTCGGCGAACCCGTAGGCGCCGCAGGCCGACAGCCGCTCGTGCGCGCCGCGCAGCTGCTCGCGCGCGTCGATGCGCCGGTGCTCGCGGCGCAACGCCTCGCCGAGCAGCAGCCGCGCGCGGCCCTCGAGGAACGGCATCCGCGAGCGGCCGAAGCGCTCGATCGCCTCGCGGTAGAGCGCCTCCGCGGCGTCCCCGTCGCGCAGCTGGGCGGCCGTCATCGCCCGGACGCCGAGCGCCCAGTCGCCGCCCGCCGCCGCGGCCACCGGCTCCAGGTGGGCGAGGGCCGCCTCGGCGACCGGGCGCTCCCCGGTCCGTACCGCGGCCTCGACGACCTCCGGCAGCGCGCGCATCGCGAAGCTCAGCTCGCGCGTGTGGTCCAGCTCGGGACGCGCGGCGGCCAGCGCCTCGGCGTAGCGGCCCGCGCCGTTGTAGGCGATCGCCGCCGACGAGTTGACCGCGCTGAGCACGTTGCCCTCCCCGCGCGCCTGCGCGTCGGCGCGCAGCTGCACGGCGCGCCGCTCGACCTCCTCGACCTGGCCGCGGTAGGCCGCCAGGATGATCCGGCCGTAGGACGGCAGCGGGTGGCCGGTGACGTTCTGGATGGCGTCGACCTCGTCGCAGGTTGCGGCGAAGCGGTCGAGCCGGCCGTCGAGCAGCCGCGCGGCCATCGCGAACGTGAGCGCGATCGGCAGCACGTTCAGGCTGCCGCCGGCGCGCGCGAGCTCGACCTGCCGGTCGGCGAGCCCGGCGAGCGCGTCGCGGTCCCAGACGTCGATCGCCGCGCGGCAGCCGAACCACATCCAGCGCAGGTCCATGCTGTCGGGCTCCTGCTCGGCGAACGCGCGCAGCGCGCGGCGCAGCACCGGGTTCGCCGCCGCCGGGCCCTCGACCGCCAGCAGCGCCTGGCCGCGCAGGATCAGGTCCCGCGCGCGCTCCGACGTGTCCTGGGCGGTCGCCTCCAGGATCCGGCGCGCGACGGCTTCCACCACGCCCGGCTCGCCGAGCCGCCCGTTGAAGAGCGCCGCGGCCAAGGCCTCCATGTAGGTGTCGCGCGCGAGCGCCGGGTCCAGCGGCTCCAGCCGCGCGGCGGCGAGCAGGAACGCGCGCGGCCCGCCACGGTCGCGCCGCAGCGCGTACTGGGCGCGGGCGCGCAGGCGGCCGACGAGCGCCTCCTGCAGCGGGGTCAGCGAGATGTCGCGCGTGCTGTCGAGGAGGCGCAGCGCCGCGGCGGGCGCGCCGGCGTCGTGCTTGGCCTCCGCCGCGGCGATCAGGCGCTGCACGCGCCCCGCCGCCGCTGGCGTCAGCTCGGCGGCGCGCTCCAGGAACGCGGCCGCCGCCGCGACCCCGCCCCGGGTCCGTGCGCGCTCGGCCGACGCCTCCAGGTCCGCCGCGACCGCCTCGTCGGGCAGCAGCGTCGCGCTCGCACGGTGCCACGCGCGCCGGTCCGGGTCCCGCTCGACCGGCGTGCACTGCGCCAGCGCGGCGTGGACGCGACGGCGCTCGGCCGGCGACGCCGACCGATAGACCGCCGACCGCACGAGCGGATGGCGGAAGCCGACGCGCGCGCCGACCACAAGCGCGTCGGCCTTCTCGGCGCGGTCGAGGTCCTCGGCCCCGAGGCCGAGCGCCTCGCTGGCCCGCCACAGCAGGCCGGGGTCGCCGGTCGGGTCGGCGGCGGCCAGGAGCAGCAGAAGCCGCGTGGTCGCGGGCAGCGGCTCCAGCTGCGCGACGAGCGACTGCTCGATCCGGCTCTCCAGCGGCAGCGAGGCCGTGAGCGTGAACCCGCCGGCGATCTCGGCCGGGCTCAGCGCGCGCGGCAGCTCGCGCAGCGCCAGCGGGTTGCCGCGCGCCTCAGCGATCAGCTGATCGCGCACGCGGCCGTCGATCGGCACGGGGACCGAGAAGCGCAGCAGCTCGCGGGCGTCGTCGTCATCGAGCCCCTCCACCTCCAGCCGCGGCAGCTCAGCGAACTCCGGCTCGACCACGCGCATCGCCAGGACGATCGCGACGCCCTCGGCCTCCAGGCGGCGCGCGGCGAACGCGACCGCGCGGGCCGAGGCGTCGTCGAGCCACTGCGCGTCGTCGACGACGCACAGCAGGTGGCGTTCCGCGGCGGCCGCGGTGAGCAGCCCGAGCACGGCGAGCCCGACGAGGAACGGGCTGGGCGCCGTGGCCTCGCGCAAGCCGAACGCGGTCTGCAGCGCCTCGCGCTGGGCCGGCGGGAGCTGCTCGACCCCGCCCATCATGTGCGAGCACAACTGCTGGAGGCCGGCGTAGGCCAGCTCCATCTCGGACTCCGAGGCGACCATCCGCTCGACGCGCACGTGCGTCCCGGCGCGCGCCGTCAACAGGTCCAGCAGCGCGGTCTTGCCGACGCCGGCCTCGCCGGCGAGCACCAGCGCGCCGCTCGCGCCGGTGCGCACGCGGCCGACGAGCGCGTTGAGGTCGCCCAGCTCGCGGCGGCGGCCGCGGAGCGTCGAGACGGGGTCGGAGATGAGCATGGCGCCGACGCTATGCACGGCCCCCGAGGACGGCATCCGTGTGGTCCCCAGGCGTCTCCCCAGTCCCGGGCGACGCCCACCGCCACCCGCCTGGGGTCCGGACTGGGGACGGCGACCGAGGCGAGCCAGGGACCCGGCGGGCGACGGTGATGGCCGTCAAGCACTCCCTCCCCTCCGAAAGGAACGGCCCACCATGTTGCCCACCGTCATCCTCGTCCACGGCGCCTTCGCCGAGTCGTCGAGCTGGAACGGCGTCATCGCCCACCTCCACCGCGACGGCGTCCGCTCGGTCGCGGCCGCTAACCCGCTGCGCGGCGTCGCCGACGACGCCCGCCAGATCAGCGACCTGATCCGCACCATCGACGGGCCGGTCGTGCTCGTCGGCCACTCCTACGGCGGCGCGGTTATCTCCAGCGTCGCCGGCGACGCGGGCGACATCATCAGCTTGGTCTACGTCGGCGCGTTCGCGCCCGAGGCGGGCGAGAGCGCGATCGAGCTGTCCCAGCGCTTCCCGGGCAGCACGCTCGGTGACGCGCTCGCGCCGGTCCCGCACGCCGACGGCACGGCCGACCTGCTGATCGCCCGCGACCGCTTCCACGCGCAGTTCTGCGCCGACGTCCCCGAGCATGACGCCGCCCTGATGGCCGCCACGCAGCGCCCGGTCGCGCAGGCCGCGCTGGAGGAGCAGTCCGGCCCGGATCCGCTGTGGAAGCGCGTCCCGTCCTACTTCGTCATCGGCGAGGAGGACCGCAACATCCCGGCCGCCCTGCAGCGCTCGCTCGCCGAGCGCGCCGGCTCGCGCCGCACGGTCGAGATCGCCGGAGCGTCGCACGCCGTCGCCGTCTCGCACCCGGCGCAGACCGCCGGGCTGATCCTCGAGGCCGCCCGCGTTGGCGCGGCCGCCTGACCTCACTGACCAACCCAATCACCTCAACCAGGAGACCCATCGAGATGACCATCGACATCACGCACGCCCCGATCGTGCTGGAGCCCGCCGCGCGGGACTTCGCGCAGGCCACGTCGAACCCGCCGTTCCTGTACGAGTTGACCCCAGGCGAGGCCCGCAAGGTCCTCGACGACGTCCAGGCCGCGCCGGTCGACAAGGAGCCGGTCGACAGCTGGTGGACCACCGTCCCGTGCGACTACGGCGACGTCCGCGTCCACATCATGCGGCCCGAGGGCGTCGAGGGCCCGCTGCCGGTGATCCTGTACATGCACGGCGGCGGCTGGGTCCTCGGCAACGCCGGCACGCACGACCGCCTCGTCCGCGAGCTGGCCTTCGGCGCCCACGCGTCGCTGGTGTTCGCGGAGTACGACCGCTCGCCCGAGGCGCGCTATCCGGTCGCGATCGAGCAGGGCTACGCGGTCGCCCGGTGGATCGTCCGCGAGGGCGCGCCGCACGGCTTGGACGCCGACCGCATGGCGGTCGCCGGCGACTCGGTCGGCGGGTGCATGACCGCCGCGCTGGCGCTGATGGCCAAGCAGCGCGGCGACGTCCGTTTCGTCCACCAGTCGATGTACTACCCGGTCACCGACGCGCAGATGGACACCGGCTCCTACCGGGAATTCGCCGAGGGCTACTACCTGAGCGCCAAGGCGATGGCCTGGTTCTGGGACTGCTACGCGCCGGATCTCGCGCAGCGCGCCGAGCCGTTCTGCTCGCCGCTGCAGGCCTCCGACGCGCAGCTCGACGGGCTGCCGCCGGCGCTGCTGATCGTCGACGAGGCCGACGTCCTGCGCGACGAGGGCGAGGCCTACGCGGGCCGCCTGCGGGCGGCGGGCGTGCCGATCACCACCGTCCGCTACGACGGCGCGATCCACGACTTCATGATGCTCAACCCGCTCCGTGAGACGCGCGCCGCGCGTGGCGCGATCGCCCAGGCGATCGCCACGCTGCGCACCGTCCTGCACGGCGCCTGATCCCGAGGAGCCAAGTTCATCATGTCGTTCCTCTCCTCCCTCCCCCGCCGCGTGCTCGTGCCGGCGGCCGCGCTGACGCTGGGTCTCTCCTCCCTGGCCGGCGCGGCCCCGGCGCGGGCCACGACCCCCGCCACGGCCAAGCCGACGGTCGTGTTCGTCCACGGCGCGTTCGCCGACGCCTCGGGCTTCGGCGCCGTCACCGGCCGCCTGCAGGACCGCGGCTACGCCGTGCTCTCCCCCGCCAACCCACTGCGCGGCCCGGCGAGCGACGCCGCGTACGTCGCGGGCGTGCTCAGATCGGTCAAGGGCCCGATCGTCCTGGTCGGGCACTCCTACGGCGGCGCGGTCATCTCCGAGGCGGCGCGCGCCGTAGGCAATGTGAAGGCGTTGGTCTACCTCGACGCGCTCGCCCTTGAGGCCGGCGAGAGCAACGCCGACATCGCCATGCGGTTCCCGGCGAGGATCAACGATGCCCTGGTGCCGCGCCCGTTCGAGGGCGGCACCGAGCTGACGATCGACCCGGCCGTGTTCCGCGCGGTGTTCGCCGCCGACGTGCCGGCCCGGACCGCGGCGGTGATGGCCACCGCGCAGCGGCCGGTGACGCTCGCGGCGCTAAACGAGAAGTCGACCGAGCCGGCGTGGAAGACGATCCCGTCCTGGTACCTCGTCGGGCGCCAAGACCAGGTCATCACACCGGCCGCGCAGCGGTTCATGGCGCGGCGGGCGCACGCCCGCACGGTCGAGGTCGACGCGTCCCACGCGTCGTACGCCTCGCGTCCGGGCGCGATCGCCGACCTCATCGTGCGAGCGGCGCAATGAGCCTGGGCGCCCATCTCGAGCGCGATCGCCTCGAGGAGCGCGCAGCGCGGCTGGACCGGGTGGTCACCGCGCTGCGCGCTCGCGCCCGCTCCTATGAGGACGTGGCGGTGCCGCGTCCTCTGCGGCGCTCGCTGCGGGACTTCCAGCGTGAGCTGGACGCGGTGCGAGAGCGGCTGACGCCGCCGTCGGGGCGATGAGCCCCGACGGCGGCAGGTCCGCCCGCAGCGCCGGCTTGTCGCCCGCGTGGACGTAGGCCGTGCCCGCGCCGACCAGCTCGGTGAACGCCGCCGAGACCCCAGGCCACGCACACCGGGCACCCCACCCGGCACCGGCCCGGATGCGAGCGACCGCCGGTGACCGCGACCCTGAACAGCGTCATGAGCAACGCCGACGAGCTCATCCACCGGGTCCGCCAATGGCCCTTCGTCCGCGTCGAGGCGCGCGCCGAGCGCGTGGTGCTGCGCGCCACCGCCGACGACGCGCCCATCGCTGAGATCGACCGCGTGACCGGCGCGCTGTGCGCGTTCGTGCCCGCCGACCTGCGCGCGTCGCTGGTGCGGACCGAGCCGCTGGTGTCTGAGGCCAACGGCGGTGTGGCGATCACGCTGACCGACGAGCAGAGCCGCCGGGCCGGCGAGCGCGTGCTGCGCCGGCGGGTGGACCTCGAGCGGTTCGGCGCGCAGTTCCGCGAGGCATCCCCCTGAGACCGAGAGAGACCATGTCCATCAAGATCATCGCCCGAGATCACTGCCTGGCTCCCGAGCGGGTCGACGCGCCGCTGTTCGGCGGGCGCTACCGCTCGCTGTTCCCGGAGCTGGCGCCATTGACCGCCGACGAGACGGCGCTGCACGCGCTCGGCGCACCGGGCGGCCCGTGCGACCTCGGCGAGGACGCCGGCGACGTCGACTCCCACGTCGCCGCGGTGTGGCCGTTCTTCGGGCAGTTCATCGCGCACGACATCACGGCGGACCGCTCGCCGATCGCCCACCACGCCGACGTCGCGCGGCTGCGCAACGTCCGAGTGCCGCGGACCGACCTGGAAGGGCTGTACGGGCTCGGCCCGATCGGCGCGCCGTTCATGTATGAGAAAGCTGACCCGGCCAAGCTGCTGCTGTCTCCGGATGGGCACGACGTGCCGCGCAACGCCGAGGGCCTCGCGCTGCTCGGCGACCCGCGCAACGACGTCCACCTGTTCACCAACCAGATCGTGGTCGCGTTCATCCTCATGCACAACCGGCTGGTCGACCGGCTGCGGGCCGACGGGGTCGCCGAGGACCTGGTGTTCGCGGAGGCCCGCCGTGCGGCGACCTGGCACTACCAGCACGTGATCCTGCGCGAGTTCCTGCCCGGGCTGATCGGCGCGCCCCTGGCGGCCGAGCTGCTGGAGACCGGGCCGCAGTTGTACAAGATGGATCCCGAGGACCCATACATCCCGTTCGAGTTCGCCGACGCCGCCTACCGCTACGGGCACGCGCAGATTCGCGACACCTACATGATCAACCGCGGCTTCGGACCGGTCCGCGTGTTCCCCGACCTGATGGGCTTCGGCCCTGTCCCGGCCGAGCACGCCGTCGACTGGACGCTGCAGATCGACGTCGCCGGCCACCCGCCCGCCCAACGCGCCAAGCGCATCGACCCCCGCCTGCCCGGACCGCTGATCGCGCTGCCGACCCAGGTCACCGGCTCCGAGCCCGGCACCGACTACGCCTCGCTGGCCAACCGCGACCTCCAGCGCGGACAGGCCGTCGGCCTGCCATCGGGCGAGACGATCGCCCGCCACCTCGGCGTCAAGCCTCTTACCCCTGCGCAGGTCGGGCTAGCCACCCATGACTGGACCGGCGAGACACCCTTGTGGTGGTACATCCTCGCCGAGGCCGAAGCCCTCCGTGCCGGCGACCGCCTCGGCCCGGTCGGCGGTCGCATCGTCGGCGAAGTCCTCGTCGGGATCATCGACGCCGACCCCTCCTCCTTCCGCGCGGTCGACCCGACCTGGCGACCGACGCTGCCCGCCCGCCGCCCGGGAGCGTTCGGGCTGGCGGACATCCTCCTGCCTACCGGTGTTCCGACTGGGCATCTCCATGGACGAGATGGACGCACCGTGACGAGAGCCTTTCCATCATGAACATCACCATCCTCCATGACCGTCGCCGCACGGTCCCCGCCGTGCTGACCGCGCTGGTGATCGCCGTCGGGTCGCTGCTCATCATCGTGCTGAGCCCCACCGAGGTGACGTCCGGCAACGCCCAGGACCCCGCGGCCGGCGTCGTCCGCGACACGATCAAGAGCTTCAAGTACGGACCCAAGACGCTCACGGTGCGGGCCGGCCAGAAGGTCGCCTGGACCAACCAGGACGATGCACCGCACTCGGCCACCGTCGCCGGCCAGTTCGACACCGGGCTCTTCGGCAAGGGCCAGACCCGGACCATCACGCTCGCCAAGGCCGGGACGTACCACTACATCTGCACGATCCATCCGTTCATGCACGGGACGGTGGTGGTCCGATGACCCACCCATCGCTGACGCATACCGACCTCGTGCGCTACACGGGGGTCGCGCTCCTGCTGGTCGTGGGCGGCATCCACCTCCAGCAGTTCGAAGGGCCACTGCGACCCGTGCCGACGATCGGGCCGCTGTTCGTGCTCAACGCCGTCGGGGCCGCCGCGCTGGCGCTTGTGCTGGCCGGCGTACGCGGAGATCTCGCGAGGCTGACCGCGCTGGCCGGCATCGCCATGACGCTCGGCGGGCTCGCCGCGCTGGCGATCACGCGCGTCACCGTGTTGTTCAACTACTCCGAGCCGACGTTGCGTCCGGCCGTCACACTGGCGGCGGTCGTGGAGGTCATCACGGTCGCCGCGCTCAGCACGCTCGTCCTGATGGACGACGACATACAGGGCGCCACCGGTGCTTCGGGATCCGGCCGCCGACCCAAATGACGCCGTCAGCCCGCTCAGGGCGTCGGTCTTCGCGTGGCCTGGTCGTGCTGGGGGTACGGTCGCGATCAGGTGGCAGAACGAGGAGCCCAACCGCAGGTCCCGAAGGCCCATCGGCGGGCGCTTGGCGCGCTGCGCGCGTTCTTCACGCCGTTGCTGCCCGACGACTACCTCGAGCAGATCAACCCGATGTGGACCACGCGCGAGCTGCGCGGCCGGATCGAGGAGGTCTCGCGCGAAGCCGACGACGCGGTCACGATCACGATCAAGCCGAGCTGGCGCTGGCCGGGGCACGAGCCGGGGCAGTACCTGCGCATCGGCCTGGTCATCGACGGCCGCCATCACTGGCGGGCGTACTCGCTGACCTCCGACCCCGAGCGCGCCGACGGGTGCATCGCCATCACGCCCAAGCTCGTGGAGGCGGGTACCGTCTCGCCGTACCTGCTGCGCGAGGCCAAGGCCGGGACGATCGTGCGCCTCGGCGGTGTCGAGGGCACGTTCGTGCTGCCGGACCCGGTTCCGCAGCAGCTGCTGTTCGTCACGGCGGGCAGCGGGATCACGCCGGTCATGAGCATGCTCCGCGCCCTCAAGCGCCGCCGGCAGCTGTCCGACGTCGTGCACCTGCACTCCTCGCGGACCGAGACCGGCACGATCTTCGGCGAGGAGCTGCGCGCGCTGAACGCCGGCCAGGACGGCTACCGGCTGCACTTGCAGATCAGCGGGCGCGACGGCCGACTGGGACCGGAGCGGCTGGACGAGCTATGCGCCGACTGGCGCGAGCGCGATGCGTTCCTGTGCGGTCCGACCGAGATGGTCGAGGCGCTCCGGGAACGCTGGGAGCGCGAGGCCGATCCGCGGCGGCTGCGCCTCGAGCACTTCGCACCGGTCGCGGGCGTCGGCGAGGGCGAGCGCGGTGAGGGCGGCGCGATCAAGTTCCTCAACAGCGACCGGACCGCCGAGAGCGACGGCTCCAAGCCGATCCTCGAAGCCGGCGAGGACGCCGGCGCGACGCTGCCCTTCGGGTGCCGCATGGGCATCTGCCACACCTGCGTCGGGAAGCTCTGCAGCGGGCAGGTGCGCGACCTGCGCACCGGCGAGGTCTCCGGCGGCCCCGGCGAGACCGTCCGCACCTGCGTCAACGCGCCCGAGGGCGACGTCGAGATCTATCTCTAGGAGAACCCTGTGACCGAAGCGCTGATCGAAAGTCCGCTGGCCCGCCTCTCCGAGGAGGAGATCGACGCGCTGGGCCGGGAGTTCGATGCCATCCACGACGAGGTCTTCGCCCAGCTCGGCGAACGCGACCGGACCTACATCACCTCGATCATCGCCTTGCACCGCCGGCTGGTCGTCGGCAGCCGCGTCGTGCTCGTCGGCTCGCGCTTTCCGCCCGCGCGGTTGTTGGGGACCTCGATGCTCAGCCTGGCCAAGATCCTCGAGAACATGGAGATCGGCCACAACGTCATGCACGGCCAGTGGGACTGGATGAACGACCCGCACATCCACTCATCGACCTGGGACTGGGACACCGCGTCGACGGCCGAGGCCTGGAAGCACTCCCATAACTACGTCCACCACACCTACACCAACATCCGTGGGAAGGATCGCGACCTCGGCTACGAGATCATGCGCATCGACCCCCACCAGAAGTGGCACCCGGTCTACCTCTTCCAGCCGCTCTACAACATCCTGCTGGCGATGTTCTTCGAGTGGGGCGTGGCGGTGCACGACCTCGACTTCGAGGCGATCCGCAAGGGCGAGAAGTCGAAGGCCCAGATCAAGCGCGAGCTCAAGGGCATGGCGGGCAAGGCGCGCGCGCAGGTCGTCAAGGACTACGTCGCGTTCCCGCTCCTGAGCGCCGCGGTCGCCGGCGGCGCGCGCTACGCCCGGGAGCGCCGACGCAGCAAGCGCGCGGGCGCCGCCGCGGCGGCGGCCGACGTCGCGCGCCGGACCTTCCGGGCCACGCTGAAGGCCAACGCGGCCGCCAACATCGCCCGCAACGCCTGGTCCTACGCCATCATCTTCTGCGGGCACTTCCCCGACCAGACCTACACCTTCAGCCCCGACGAGGTCGCCGACGAGTCCCGCGGCGGCTTCTACGTCCGCCAGCTGCTCGGCGCCGCCAACATCGAGGGCTCGCCGCTCTTCCACGTCATCAGCGGCAACCTCGGCTACCAGGTCGAGCACCACCTCTACCCGGACATGCCGAGCACCCGCTACGGCGAGATCGCGCCCCAGGTCAAGGACATCTGCCAGCGCTACGGCCTGCCCTACAACTCAGGGCCCTTCGGCCAGCAGCTCGGCGGCGTGCAGCGCACGATCCTGCGCCTCGCGTTTCCCGGCGGCCACCCTCGACCCAAGCCGGGCCCTTACCGGGGCGACGACACCATGCCGGCGCCCGGCGCCCAGCCACGCTTCGCGAGCCCCGGCGAGAACGGCTCGGGCCCTGAGCAACCGTCCGACGGCGTGCGGGTCTCCATGCCCGGCGAGCAGGCCTAGATCCGGCGCGGACGCTGCCGGCCTGGCGTCCGCTTCGTCAGGACGCCTTGCACGACGCCGTCAGCTCGGCGAGCGTCGGCGCTGCGACCGGCAGCGGCGAGGCGGCTGCGGGGCGCAGCCCGTCCAGGACGATGCCGAGGTAGCGGCGCCAGAGGTCGGACGCGATCGCGCCGCCCTTGCCGCATTTGCCGGTCGCGCCGCCCACGGCGGCGACGAGGAACGGAAGGTCCTCCGCGCGCAGGTCGTCGCGGACGAGACCGGCGGCGCGGGCGCGTTGGACCAGCGCCTCCATGTGCGCCATGCGCTCGTCGTTGCGGCGCTGAAGGCTGGGCTCCCTGAACAGCTCGGGGCCGACCGACTCGAGGAACGCGCGGTCGCGCGCCTGGATCTCGGCGCACACGGTGATCACGTGGACGAGGGCCTCCCAGGCGTCGTCGAGCGTCTCGGCGTGGGCGACTGCGGCCTGGACGTCGTCGAAGCCGAGCTCGAGGCTGGCCAGCAGCAGGTCGTGCTTGGTCGGGAAGTGCCGGAACAACGTGCCGGCCCCGACGCCGGCCCGGCGGGCGATCTCGGCGACGCTCGCGTCTGCGCCCTGCTCGGCGAAGACCGCGGTGGCGGCGGCGAGGACGCGCTCGCGATTGCGCCGGGCGTCCGCGCGCAGCGGGCGAGCGACGTCGTCGTCGTCGTCCGCGCCCACCGTGCCGCCTGCGGCCACCGTGCTCATCGTTCGAGCCTACCCCCCGGGCCCGGCATCACGCGTAGGCGCGTGCGCCGGCTGCCTCGTCCTCGGCCAGCTCGCCGGCCGCTTCGGAATCCCACTCGGGCGCGGGCTCGTCGCGGAGCACCAGCGCCGCGGCCACGATCGCCAGGGCGGCGATCCCGGCGGCGATGAGATAGGCGACGTGGAAGCCGGCGTTCAGGGCCTCCAACGGGCTCGCTCCGCCCTCTCGCTGGGAGCTCGTGCGCTCGGCGGCGAACGTCGCCAGGACCGACAGCGCGATTGCGCCGCCGACCTGCATCGACGTGTTCACCAGGCCCGACGCGATGCCCGAGTCCTGCGGCGTCGATCCCGACATCGCCAGGCCCATGATGGACGGGAAGCTGAGACCCGCGCCGAACCCGAGCAGCACCATCGACGGGAGCATGTTGACGACGTAGGAGCCGTCGACCGGCGCCTGGGTGAGCAGCAGCACGCCGGCGATGATCAGGGTGAGCCCGATGATCAGCGTGTAGCGCTGCCCGAAGCGCTGGGCGACCGGCTGGGCTGCCCGCGTCGAGGCGCCGCCGATCAGCAGCGTCATCGGCAGGAAGGCGAGGCCGATCTCGATCGGGCTGTAGCCGAGGATCTCACCCGCGTAGCGCGCGCCGAAGAAGAAGACGCTGAACATGCCGGACAGCACCCCGAGCAGGACGAGGTTCGCGCCGGTCACGTTGCGCGAGCGGAAGATCCGCAGGGGCAGCAGCGGGTGAGCGATCCGGGCCTGGCGGACGACGAAGCCGGTCAGCAAGACGAGCGCGACGGCTGCGAGCCCGAGGGTCTGCGCCGATCCCCAGCCCTCCTTCTCGACGCCGACGATCGCGTAGACGGCGATCATCAGGCCGCCGGTCAGCATCAGCGCGCCCGGCACGTCGACCTTGTTCTCCTTGAGGCCGAGGCCGGGACGGTCGGGGACCAGCCGCTTGGCCAGGCCCACGGTCGCGATGCCGATCGGGACGTTGACGATGAAGATCCAGTGCCAGCTGAGGATGTCGGTCAGAACCCCGCCGAGCAGCAGGCCCAGCGAGCCGCCGGCCGAGGCGACGAACGAGTACACCCCGATCGCCTCGCCCTGCTCACGCGGCTCCTTGTACATGGTGATGATCATCCCGAGGATCACCGACGAGCCCAGCGCGCCGCCGACGCCTTGCAGGAAGCGCGCGGCGATCAGCACCTCCTGGCTCTCGGCCAGCCCGCAGAGCAGCGACGCGAAGGTGAACAGCGACATGCCCCAGAGGAACATCCGGCGCTGACCGATCAGGTCGCCGATGCGGCCCGACAGCATCAGCAGGCCACCGAACGGGATCAGGTACGCGTTCAGCACCCAGGTCAGGTTGCCGTCGGAGAAGTCCAGGCTGTCCTTCAGCACCGGCAGCGCCGTGTTCACGATCGTCCCGTCCAGGACGATCATCAACATCCCCAGGCAGAGCACGTAGAGCGCGATCTTGTTGTTGCGGCGGGTTTCTGCGGCGGTGCTCACGAAGAGGTCTCCTGCGGAGGTCGAGAAAAAGCGGAGTGGACGATCCGATTAGCACCGTAGCAGGACCGGATCGCCCGCTCCGTTTCTGTCGTGTGAACGCCAGGATCCGCGGACACCGCGCCGTCACCCAGACGATCGGACCTCGTTGTCCGGGAAGATGGCGCTCTCGATGGGTGATCTGCGCGCCGCCTGGGCGGCCCTCCTTCTGGCGGTGCTCGTGGTCAGTGCGCTCGACGTCCGGACCGCGGCGGCGGCCGGACAGCGCCGCGAGCACGGCACGCACGGCACGGTCCGCAAGCTGTGCGCCACGACGGCGGTGGAGCGCTGGCCCGGCGGGCCACGCGTCGGCTGGGCGCGGCGCGGCACGGACATGCGGCGCTACTGGTTCCGGGGCGCATGGGCGCTCGGCGTCGTCGAGGACGCCAAGGCGGCCCGGGGCTACGTCGTCCAGCATGCGTTCTGCCCGCCGTCGGCCCGCGGGCGCGAAGCGCTGCGGCGCGACCGCGCGGCCATGCGCAATAGCGGCGGTCGCGGCGGCCGCGGCCGGTCGACCGCGCTGGCGCGACCGTTCCAGGCGCGGATCTGCGCGCCGAGCGTCTGGCTGCGCGACCACCCGATCGACCGCGCCGTCGGGATCCTCTTCGCCGGGGACGTCTTCACCGCGCGGCGCCGGGCGCGCAACCCGTGGTACGGCGGAGTCGGCGCGGGACACGAGCACCGCGCGGGCTGGATCCCGCGCAGCGCGCTGTGCAGCGGGCTGCCGCGGGTGGCCCGCGGCGCGCGCCTGGTCGCACACGACGGGTTCACGGTCCAGGTCCCGCCATCCACGGTGGCGTGCTCGGCGCGGCTGGCCCGTCGCAAGCTGATCGCGGTCGGCACGACGTTCGCGCCCGGGTCGGCGACGTCCGCGGTGCGCGCCGACCTCGTGGTGGCCGGGCACACCGAGCTCGGCCCGGTCTTCCGCCGCGGCGAGGCGCCGTCGCTGGCGCGCGGCGCGGTCGGGCCGTTTCACTGCGGCCGTCGCCAGCACGTGGTCTACACGGTCCTGGCCGGCGCGGGGAAGGGCAAGCGCCTGGAGTACGCGGTGACCGTCGGCGCGCGGGCGGCGTCGGCGCGGGCGGTCGTCGCTCCTCCGCGCGCCCGGCCCGCTGCGTTCCACCGCCCGCCCTCCCCCGGGACCTCCTGCACGGCGCGCCCGACCCTGGTCTACGCGCACGGGCACGAAGGTCCCGTCTCGCATCGCTACGACGCGCGCCCGGCGATCAGCGCCGGCGGCGGCGTGGTCGCTTTCGACTCGCCGCTGGCGCTGCTGGCCCCCGACGCGGGCAGCGACCGGGACGTCTACGTGCGCCGCGGTCCGCGCCTGGTCGCCGACTCGCGCCTGGCGGCCGGGACCGCGACGAGCCGCGCGCCGGCGATCAGCGCCGACGGCCGGCGCGTCGCCTTCGAGTCCGACGACCCCGGCTTGGCCGCCGGCGACCGTAACGGCGCGCGCGACGTCTTCGTCTCCGACGCCGACGGCCCACCGCGCCTGGTCAGCGCGACGCGCTCCGGTTCGAGCGGGAACGCGCGCAGCCGCGCGCCATCGCTCTCGGCCGACGGGCGCCTGGTGGCCTTCGAGTCGCGGGCGACCGATCTCGTGGCGGGCGCGCCGCGCGAGGGCGTCTACGTCGCGGACCTCGCGACCGGGTCGGTGCGGTTGGCGGTCGCCGACGCCTACCGGCCGGCGCTGTCGGGCGACGGCACGACGCTCGTGTTCGAGACCGTGCGCGCTCGCTCGGGCAAGGACCACAACAAGACCTGGGACGTGTACGCCTTGAAGCTCGCGGGAGGCCCGCCGGTCCTGGTCTCCGCCACGCCGCGCGGCGCCGCCGCGCGTGGCCGCAGCCTGGCGGGCGTCCCATCGGCCGACGCCCGCTACGTGGCGTTCATGTCTTCCGCGCCCGATGTCGTGGCCGGCGACACCGGTGGCGTCCGCGACGTGTTCCGGCGCGACCTGCGCAGCGGCCGGACGATCCTGATCTCCCGCGACCGCTGCGGCGGCTTCGCCAACGGCTACTCGCGCTATCCGTCGATCTCGGCCGACGGCCGCCGCGTGGCGTTCGACTCCCACGCCGAGGACATCGTCCGCGCGCCCTCCCACGGCGAGGGCGAGATCTACGTCCGCGACGTTCCCAGCGGCCGCACGACGCTCGCCAGCCGCCGGCCCGACGGGCGTCCGGGATCGCGGACGAGCTTCTCCCCGGCGCTCTCGTCCAACGGCCGCCAAGTCGCGTTCCCGTCGTTCTCGGCCGACCTGACCATCGCCGAGGACACCAACAAGAAGGTCGATCAGCACGTCGCGACGCTCCGCGCCGGCGGCCGCGTCGGGGTCCGGAGGGTCTCGTGACGGGACGGCGGACCTCGGTCGCCGAGGCCGCCGGCGCGCCGGCCAGGAGCGCCGCCCCGTCACCGCCTCGCCCTTCCGCTGCCGGGGCGGGCCGCGCGAGCGTTCAGCCCGTCGTGATCGGCACGGTACGCGGGCCGCGGATGACGACGCCGGCCGATGCCGAGGCCGGATCGCGCTGAAGGCCGCTCACCGTCGCCTGGGACCGCACCGGGCCGCGGACCGTGGTCTTCGCCCGCGCGCGGTAGGTCACGGTGGCGGTGAGCCGGTCTTTCGGGATCGCCCTCACCCAGCACAGCTTGCGCCCGCTGCCCATCGACCGCGGTGCCGCGACGACCGTCAGGCCGGCCGGGACGCGATCGCAGATCCGCACGGTCGTGGCCGTCTTGGGTGCCAGGTCGCGGGCGATCAGCGTGAACGTCACGGTCCGGCCGGCGATCACCGTTCGCCGCGAGGGGATCTTGCGCAGGCGCAGCGCGCCGCGGATCGGCCGCGACGCCAGATGCACCGGTGCGGTGCTCTGCGCCGTGCTGACCTGCGGCTCGGCGCCCGCCGCCTGGACGGTCGCCTGCACCGTCGGGTTGCGGACGATGCCGTCGGCATCGAGCGGAAGGCGGATTCCGAAGTGCAGCGTGACCGCGCTGCGCGGGGCGACCGGGACGTCGACGTCCCAGTGCAGCGCCTGGCCGTCGACCGTGGGATCAGCGGTCGTGATCCCGGTCGTCGAGCCGGCGACATAAGCCGCGCCGTCGGCCATCCGCTCGTCAACGGTCGTCAGCTGCAGCGTCTTGTCGGTGGGGTTGGTGAAGGTGATGGTGTAGCCCGTGCGCAGACCCGCGAGGCCCGAGACGTCGTCGGCGATCTTGGTGATCTCGAGGTGGGGCGTCGTCGTGCTCTGAAGCGGGCGCACGTCGGCCGGGGCCGTCTGCTCGTCGGGGACGACCGTGTAGCCGTCGGCGGTTCCCGCCGCGGTGTTGCGATAGGTGCCGGGCACCGTGCTGACGGTCACCGCGAAGTGCAGGCTGACGGTGGTCAGGCCGGGCACGACCAGCGGGCCGGCCCACGTCAGGCGCTGCCCGGCGATCTGCGGCTCGGCGGTCGTCAGGCCGGTCGTCGAACCCGTGATGTAGGCAAACCCGGGCGGCAGGTCGTCGTAGAGCGAGGTCAGCGGGACGTCGCGGACGTTGGGGTTGGCGATGTTGATGGTGTAGCCCGACGCGCGACCCGCGTCGACGCTGTCGTGGTCGCCGGTCTTGGTGATGACCAAGGGCTGGTTGCCCGTCGGCGAGAACGTGACCAGGCCGGCGACGCTGACCGACGCGCCGGCCGGGATCGTGCGGCTCCAGCTGTTGCCCGCGCCGTTGTCGATGTAGTCCTCGCAGCGGCAGGTGTCCGGGAACGGCCGGCGCGTGCCGATCGCCGCCCAGACCTCCCAGTAGCCCGCGTGGTAGGCGTTGCTGGGGTTGGTGATCGGCGCGAACGCCTCGATCCGCTCGCCGCGCGTGCCGTCCGGATTGGCGGCCAGGCAGGTCGCCGTCCCGTTCTCCAGCAGGCCGAACCCGTAGTCGCTGTTCTGCAGGTAGCAGTCGCCGGCGCGGTAGATCACGACGTCCTGCGGATCGGTGCCCTGGTTGGTGACGGTCACGTCGGTGCGGTAGGACTCGTCGCCGACGACGTAGCGGTCGACCTCGGTCACGCTGAGCGTGCCGCCGGTGACGACCGTTGTGATGGTGTAGGGGTCGGTGGCCGTGCCTGTGCCCGTCGGGCCGGTCTGCGAGACCGGCGTCCAGGCCGTGAGCGGAGCGGCGCCGCTGCCCGCGGGGATGTAGCCGGGGCCGTAGAGCGTGTCGGACGTGGCGACGAGCGTCGCGCAGGCGGTGTCGCCGAAGAACTCCGGCACCGTGTCGCCGACGTGGTCGACCCCGCAGTTGAGGTCGGGCGTGACCAGCACGCGGCTCAGCGGCCCGGCGCTGTCGATCTGGACCGCGGGCGCGGTCGTCGCGGTCACCGCCGCGAGCGTCACGGCCGCGACGATCGGGATCCATGCTCGCCGTCTCATCGTTGCTCGTCTCCTCAACTCATCCCGTGACTGCCGGCACGCGGCAGCCCGGCGTGGCGATCCGAACGGTGCGCGTGCGCGTCCGCGCCGCGCGACCCCCGGGCTGGAAGGTCACCGCGCTGATGGCCACGTTGGCGTGACGACAGCGGCCGCCGAGGCGCTCACGCAACCGCTTGGTGATCGCGAGACGCACCCGCTTGAGGCCGGTGCGCGTCGTGACGACCGGGACCTTGCGACCGTTGGCGCGGACCTGCCCCACGCAGAGCCCGTCCCCGCCGACCTCGCATCGCAGCCCGACCGCGATCGTCGGCGCGCCGGGGATCGCCGGATCGACCTTCGTGATCGTCAACGTCGCCGGATCTTCCGGGTGCGGCGGCAACTCGCCGGGATCGGGCGTGTCGGGAACCGGCTCATCGGGCGGCTCGGGCGGCGCCGGCGGACCGGCGTAGACCAGGATCGTCGCGATCGCGTCGTTGGACGGGCCGCTCTCGTTGCTGGCACGGAACGTGAACGTGTCGGTCCCGACGAAGCCGGCGTCGGCGGTGTAGGTCAGCGTGCCGGTGCTCGGGTCGCCGGTGAGCGTCCCGTGCGCGGGCTGGGTCACGACGGCCCGGCCTTCGATGATCCCGTCGCAGGTCAGGTCGACGGTGACCGGCGTCGTCGCCTGCGTCTCGGCCCCCGTGTCGCGGCACTGCGGCGGCGGATCCGGGATCCGGCCCTGCGGCGAGAACGCCGTCAGATGCGAGCGCGTGACCTCCCCGTGCGCGGGGACGGTGACGTCCCAGCCGATCGCCATGCCGTTGTCGATGAACGTGCTGCAGATGCAGCCGTTGGGCCACTCGAGCGCGCCACGCAGGATGTCGAAGGCGTTGTAGTAGTAGCCCTCGAAGTAGGTGTTGCCGCCGTCGATCGGGATGTAGGCCTCGATGCGCGTCGGCGGATCGTTGTTGACCGTCTTGGTGCACGCGACCGTCGTGCGCCCACCGGCGCTTGGTTCGACGAGGCCGTAGCCGACGTCGCTGGCACCGAGATAGCAGTCCATCCCGTGGCCGAGCTGGACGTCAGCAGGAGCATCGCCGTCGTTGACGATCGTCACGTCGTCGCGAAACGCGTCGTCGCCAACCACGTAGGACGTGCGGTCGCGCAGCGTGATCCCCGAGTCACCGGCGGCGAGGACGGTGACGATGGCGTACGGATCGGCGCGCGTGCCGCTGCCGGTCGTCGCGGACTGGCTGACCAGCCGGACGTTGCCGGCGGTGAGCCGGTTCGTGTACCACGTGCCGTCCACGCGAACACCCGTGAAGCAATTGCCGTCTGTGTTGTAGGGGTTGTAAACCTCGTAGATGTTGCCGTCGGCCTGATGGCGCACCTGGCAGTCGAGGCCCTGGGTGATCCAGATGTCGGTCAGCGGCCCATCGGAGTGGATCACCTGCTGCGCCCCCACCGGCGCCACGCCGCCGCCACCAAGGACGACAAGAGCCGCGATGGACAGCAGCAGCGCACGTCTGAACATGGCTTCAGTGTCTGCCCCGACATGGCCCACCCGCCTCACCCGCGAGGGATGAGTTCGTTTCCCATTAAACTCAGCGATCCTCAACTTCACAGCGTGACAGCGAGTTTTGAGGACGTCGCTCACCCAACACACCTCAACAGCACGTATTGCGCTCAGGATTCCTGAGCGAGAATCATCGTGCTCTACCAGCTGACCGCGCGCTGGAGCTCCTAGCCGCGCGGCGACGATCCTGGGTCGTCGAAGGTCACCGCGATGTGCTGGTCGTCGCGGCGGGCCTGGATCTCGGCCAGCGAGCGCAGCGCCTCGAGGTCGGCGGGCTCGGGCGGGTCGAAGAGGCCGCGCGGCCACAGGCGGCGGGCCAGGACGCTGTTGATCTCGGCGCTGTAGACGACGACGCGCGAGCCGAGGAAGAGCCAGGTGAGCAGGCCGATGACCGTGGCGAACGTGCCGTAGGTCGTGCTCGCGCCCTTGACGACGTGCCCGATGTAGACGCCGCCGACCGCCTGCAGCGCCGTCCACAGCAGCGCGGCCGTTGCGATCCCGGGGCGCAGCTCGCGGGTGGGGACGCTGGGGTCGGTGAGCACGCGGAAGGCGATCGCGAAGAGGATCGCGTTGACGCCCAGCGAGATGACCAGACCGGCGACGGTCAGCGCCGTGCCGCCCAGCCCGCCGGTCACCAGCCCCGTTACCGCGGTCGAGATCAGCTGCATCGTGCCCAGCGCTGTAAGCATGCCCAGTCCGCGCACGCGGGAGATCAAGAAGTCGGGGCGCTCGCGGTGGGCCACGCCGTGGACGCGGTTGAACGCGGTCTGCGTCGCGAGCGTGACGCCGAGGCCGGCCAACAGCGCGCCGACCGCGCCGACGACCACGGCGGCCGTGCTGCCGGTCAGCGACCCGGCCTGGATGTCGTCGCCGACGATCGGGATCTGGTTCAGCGCCGAGTCCAGCACGGCCTGCTGGGCGCCGGGATCACCATCGAGCACGAAGCCGAGCACCGCGACGAAGACCATCAACAACGGGAAGAGGCTGAAGAACGCGTAGTAGGCGATCACCGCCGCGAGGTTGCCGCCCTGGTCGTCGCCGAACTTCTTGATCACCGCGACCGGGACGGCCAGCACCCCGTGGCGGCGCTGGAGGCGATCGAACGCCTTGACCGGCGCGAGCACGTCCATCGCACGACTAGGCGCGGCGGTTGGTCCGGGCGGTGCCTGCGTACCGCGCCGACATGGACGCCCGCGCTTCGCTGAACATCGGCTGAAGCTACGTCGCGCGCGGGTGATGGCGACCCATGCTCCGAGGGTGAAGATCGATCCGGCCGCCGGCCCGGACCGGGTCACGACGAGCGGCGGGGCGGCCGAAGTCCGGTGGCCGCCCCGCGCGCTGCTGTTGGTCTCGTCCCGGCAGGGATGGGGACGAGGTCTCTCGGGTTAGCGGATGAGCTTGGGACCCTTGTAGTCCTGCTGCTTGATCCGCTTGGCCTTGAGCGTCTCGGTGTTGTCGGTCAGGTCGTTCTCGCGCATGACCAGCTTGGCGGTGACGTAGGCCGAGGCGTCAGAGAACTCGTCGAACGCCTGGCGATTGAGGTTGGCCAGCGTGTCGCACGCCTGGTGGTAGCACGGGTCGAACGGGGCGCCCGCCGTGCCGCCGTACTTCTGGGCCTGCTCGGCGGTCTTCACGCCCTCGGCACCGGCAAAGATGCCGCCCGACGGGATCCCGACGTCGGTGAACGCCACGTAGTCGCTGCGGCCGTCGAACGGGATCGTCTCGCTGACCAGCCCGCGGCTGGCCCAGTAGTTGGTGAACAACGCCTCGATGATGTCCGAGCCGGTCGGGCCCTCGTCACCGGGGAAGTCCGAGCCATCGCCGTCGTAGACGAACCGCGCGTAGTTGGGCGAGGCCATCATGTCGAGGTCGACCATCGCGATGATCTCGTCACGCGCGGCCTGGTCGAGCGATTCGACGTAGTGCGCCGAGCCCAGCAGGCCTTCCTCCTCGGCCCCGAAGAACAGGAACCGCAGGTGGTTCTTGGGGTTCTTGACCGCCTTGCCGTACTGCAGCGCGATCTCGATGTCCTGCGCCGAGCCCGACCCGTCGTCGTTGATGCCCGGGCCGGCCGCGACCGAGTCCAGGTGCGAGCCGACGACCACCGTGTGGTCGGTGCGCCCGCCGTCGGGCGCGTCGGCGATCGTGTTGTAGGTCGTGCGCGTCTCCGACAGCGTCGAGGTCGTGACGTGCAGCGTGACCGTGCCGCTCTCGGCCGCCGTGGCCAGCGACTGGCCCTCGGCGAAGCTCACGCCGACCGCCGGGATCGTGACCGGCCCGCCGAGCGTGCCTTCCAGCACGTCGACGCGATCGGGCGCCTGGCCCTCGTTGAAGATCACCACGGCGCTGGCGCCGGCCTCTTGGGCGTTGATGACCTTCTCGCCGAACGTGCACGTGCCGCGCTGGATCAGCGCGATGTTGCCCGCGGTGAAGCCGGCGAAGTCGCTGTCCTCGCAGCCGCTCGTCGAGCTGGGCTCAGGGGTCGGCGGCAGCGTGAGGTCGACCGCCTGGACGTTGGCGGTCACGTCACCGCTGCCCGAGTAGTCGAAGGTGCCGAACTCGTCGTCGGCGTAGGTGTGCTGGTCGGGCGCGGTGCGCTCCAGCGTCGACGGCGCCAGCGGCTCGTAGTAGGGGAACTCGAACGGCTGCACGGTCACCGCGTAGCCGGCGTTCTGCAGCGTGTTGACGACGTAGTCACGCGACTTGTCGAACCCCGGCGAGCCGGAGACGCGCGTACCGCCGTTGCGCTCGGCGATGTTGGCAAACGCGCGCTCGTGGCGCAGGATGTTGTTGACCGTCACGGCGTTGGCCAGCTTGACGGCGACCTTCTCAGACTTGTCCTTCTTCGGCTTGGCAGCCGATGAGACGCCTGGGACAGCAGCAGACACCATCGCCGAGACGGCGACGGCAGCGAGAAGCGCTCGCTTCACGATGTTCCTCCTCCAAAGGTGTATGGACCACGACGCCGTCCTCTCCCAACTGGCGCCGCGCACTCCCCTTAGCCATCGCGGCCCGGCTTGAAACACCATGACGCAGAATCGCTCTTCGATCACTAGCCCCGAATTTCGGCGTACCGTGATATTTCGGCAGACACAGCCGCCGCATCCCATGCCTAGACAGCACCGCTCAGCGTTGCGCAGCGGCGGGCTCCGCCAGTAGCGTCGCGTCGTGAGAGCGAAACCGAGGGCCAAAAGCGGGATCACCATCAACGCGGTCGCGGGGACGAGGGTCGTCTTCCTCGGCCTGGACCTGGCGAAGAGCAAGCATGCCGGCTGTCTCGGGTTCGCGATCAGCCGCCATGACGCGGTCAACGGCGAGACGCGGTGGCTGCGTGGGATGAAGACGTTCGCCGAGACGGATCCCGGCGTCGGGCCGGCGGCCAACGTCTCGACGTTCGACCATCCGATTCAGGGCTTCTGGTGGGCCGACTACGAGGTCGCCCCCGGCCGCGAGTACACCTACGAGGTGGTTCCGCGCTACGGGACCCCGGCGGCGCTGACCAGCCGCGGCTCGGCGTCGGTGACGGTCACGACCGAGCCGGAGGCGGCCACCGCCGAAAGTCCGCACGCGATCTTCTTCAACCGCGGCGCGGTCGCCTCGCAGGAGTACGCGCGCGACTTCCAGGACGTCCTCCCCAAGAACCTCGCCGGCGACCTTCAGAAGGCCGCCTACCGGTACCTCTCCCATGGCCTGGAGGAGGCGCTGCTGGCATTCGTCGCGCGCGCCGCCAACTCCAGGTGGTCCCTGCACGGCGCGGTCTACGAGTTCAACTGGCCGTCGGTGCTCGAGGCGCTCGGCGCCGCGCGCGACCGCAAGGCCAAGGTGTCGGTCGTCTACGACGCGATCTCCAGCAAGTCGGGGCCGCGCGCCAAGTCAGCCACGGCGATCAAGCAGGCCGGGATCGGCGACATCTGCACCCCGCGCACGCAGGGCAAGATCATGCACAACAAGTTCTTCGTGCTGATGAAGGACAAGCAGCCTGTGGCGGTGTGGACCGGTTCGACCAACATCAGCGAGAACGGGATCTTCGGGCACCTCAACGTCGGCCACGTCGTCGAGGACCCTGTGATCGCCCAGGCCTACCTCGACTACTGGACCGAACTGGCCAAGGACTCCCCCACCGCGACGATCAAGGACTGGGTCAACAAGCACAACCCGGAGCCGCCCGCGCCCCCGGCCAAGGCATGGAAGGACCCGGTGTCGGCCGTCTTCTCGCCCCACACCGGCGACGACGTCCTCCAACGCTACGCCGAGCTCGCCGGCCAGGCGAAGCAGGGCTTGTGCATGACGTTCGCGTTCGGCATGAACAAGGCGTTCCAGGGCGTCTACGGGACCAATGACAACATCTTGCGCCTGGCGTTGATGGAGGACTACGGCGTCGGCCGCACCAAGGCTGAACAGACCAAGAAGATCAAGGCGCTGCAGACCCGGTCCAACGTCGTCGTCGCGCTCGGCGGCTCGATCCCCCTCAACGGCTTCGACGGCTGGCTCGCCGAGGCCAACGGCCTGACCAACAACGTGCAGTGGGTTCACACCAAGTTCATGCTCGTCGACCCGCTCTCCGCGTCGCCGACCGTCGTCACCGGGTCCGCCAACTTCAGCGACGCCAGCACCGACACCAACGACGAGAACATGCTCGTCATCCGCGGCGACCGGCGCGTCGCCGACATCTACTTCACCGAGTACATCCGCCTGTTCGCGCACTACGGCTTCCGCGAGGCCGTGGCCATCGCGATCGACCAGCACGAGACGTTCCGCCCCAAGCACCTGAAGGCCAAGACGGCGGAGTGGCTGCCGCCGTACTTCACGGCCGGCGACGACCGCGACACCCGCCGCCGCTACTTCGCGACGGGCAAGACCCACTGAAACTCAGCGTGGCCGCGATGAATGCGCCGCGCGACGTGCCCTCCGCTCCGCCGAGGAACTCCTCCCCACCCGTCTGCTGAAAATCCCCTACCGGTACGCGCGCGAGCCGTTTAGGCTTCCGGCTCTCATGACGCACCGGTCCTCTGCTCGCGCCCGTGCGGCGATCCTCCTCGTGGTGGCGCTCGGCGTCCTGGGTCCGGCGTCTGCCGAGGCCGCCGTCGACTGGGCCGCGCCCACGATGCTCTCGACGCCGACCGTGGACGCCGGCGACGGCGTTCTCGCCGTCAACGAGCAAGGTCGCGCCATCGCGGCGTGGGACGAGGAGTCGGGCAACGGCGTCGTCGCGGTGTCGGTCCGTGACTTCCGCAGCTGGTCGACGCCGCTGGTCGTCTCGAGCCCGGCCAACGGCGGGCTGTCCCCGGCGGTGGCGATCGACCCCCAGGGCACGGCGATCGTGGTCTGGGTCGAGAGTGCCCCCGGCTCCCAGACGTCCACGACCTACGCGCGCGTCCGCCACCTCGGGGTCTGGGGCCCGCGCGAGACCGTGTCGAGCGAGGGCAACCGCGCCTACGTGATCATGGACTCCGCCGGCCGGGCGACCGTCGTGCAGCTGTACGGCATCGGCGACAGCCCCGGCGACGGGCTCTTCGCCCGGCGCCGGTCGCTGGACGGCCAGTGGGAGGCCCCGCAGCGGGTGTCGACCGCGATGCGCGCCGGCCTTGTAAAGCTCGACGTCGACCTCGCCGGCGACGTCGCGGTCGGCTGGAGCAAGTCGGGCAACACCGAGCTCTGGGTTAACGAGCGGACGGCCGGAGGTGGCTGGGGCACCCCGCTGCAACTGGGCAATGGCAACGCCAGCGCGATCACGCTGGCGAAATCACCGCTGAGCGACTCGACGGCGATCGGCGCCTGCTACGGCGCGGCGCCGTGCACCCTGACGCTCTGGACCCGCGCCGTCGGGACCACGGCATGGGTCGCCAACTCGCCCACGACCCGCAGCCCATCGGTGCCGTCGAACCTCCAGGTCGTCGGCGTCGGGCCGGCCCCTCTGGGCGGCGACAAGGGCGGCTACCTCGCCACCAACGCGCTGACGTCGACCGCGGGCGACATCTTCGGCACCTGGACCACGGAGGCGCCGATCCCGCTGTACGGCAAGCTCGGCGCCAACCAGGAAGCGCGCGCGATCATCGCCGGTGTCAACGGATCGCAGATCGTCTCGAGCGATCTCTTCCCCGGCGGCACGTGGAACGCGGCGACGCCGGTGCCGACGATCACCGGCCTCTTCGCGCCGACGATCCTCGCGCTCGGCGTCGACCGCGCCGGCCACGGAACGCTGCTGTGGACCGACCAGAGCGACGAGACCGACGCGCCGCGCCAGATCTCCGCGACGCTGGGCGCCGGCACCGATCCGGACCCGGATCCCGGGGTCCCGTCCCCCACCCCGCCGACGGCCCCGCCCGCCAATCCCGGCACGCCGGGTCCGAGCGCCCCCGCCGCGCCGTCGGCACCCGGCGCCAAGGCCGGTGGCGCGACGACCCAGAAGGCGGGTAACTCGGTCGCGGTGACCGTGTCCTGTCCCGACGCGGCGTGCACCGTCGATGCGTCGGGGACGATGTCGGCCCCGGGCGCGGCGAAGGTCTACAAGCTCACGTCGATCCGCGGCCGCCGGCTCGCCAAGGGCGCGAAGGCCACGTTGAAGGTCAAGCTGCCGGCCGCGGCACGCAGCGCCGCCCGCAAGGCGCTGGCCCGCCACCACAAGGTCTCGGTGACCATCCGCATCACCGTCCGCCCCGCCGCCGGCGGGACCGCGAAGGTCCTGACCCGCAAGATCCGCCTCAAGCGCTGAGGGCGGCCGGGCGCGGCGCCTCGCTGCGGCTTAGCCGTTCGGCTCAGCCGTTTGCGCAGTCATTCTGTCCATGGTCCTTGGCTGTGACGCGCGGCGCACCGATCCTTCGCCCCATGAAGTCCGCCGCGCCCCTTCGCCTTCGTGAACTGCCCGTCGTCGTGATCGCGACCGCGCTCGTCTCGGTCGCGCCCGCCCTCGCTGCGGCTTGGGCCCTGCCGCCGCGTGGCGTGCCGGCGCTCGTCACCTCGGCCGTGCTCGCCGTCGCGCTCTCGACCGCCGTCGCGCGGCTTGGCGCCGCGGCGTGGTCGCGCACGCCCGGCACGCACGACACGCTCTTCGCCGACCTGATGGCCTGGACCTGGGTCCGGCGCCGCGTCGCCGAGCGTCGGCTGGCGCGCGTGCGCCAGGAGATCCTCGACAGCCATCCAGGTCGCGACGCCACGCCCTTGAGCGCGCTGGTCCGGATGGGCCGGCTGCTGGAGGCGCGCGACACCTACACCTACGGTCACAGCCGCCGCGTGGCGAGCCACGCGCAGACGATCGCGCGCGGGATGAAGCTGCCCGAGGAGCAGGTCGAGCTGATCCGCCAGGCGGCGCTGCTGCACGACATCGGCAAGATCTACACGCCCCGCGAGATCATCGACAAGCCAGGGCGCTTGACCGCTGAGGAGTTCGCTGTGATCCGCGCCCATCCGGTCGACGGCGCCGCCCTGCTCATGCACCTCGACCAGCCCGCGATCGTCGCGATCATCCGCCACCACCACGAGCGCCTCGACGGCAAGGGCTACCCCGCCGGCCTGCGCGGCGACGACATCCCGCTCGGCGCGCGGATCGTCGCGGTCGCCGACACCTTCGACGCGCTGACCTCCGCCCGCGCCTACCGCAAGCCGCAGACCCACAAGAAGGCGCTGGCGATCCTCGCCGCCGAGAGCGGCACCCAACTCGACGCCGATGCGGTCGCGAGCTTCACCCGCCACTACTCCGCCGGCCGGCCCGCCGTCTTCGCGGCGATCCTCAGCGCCGCCGGCGAGCGTGCGGTGAGCCTGCTGGCCAGCGCCGGCGCCGGGCTCGCACCGGGCGCCGCGGCCGCCGCCGCGGCGGGTGCGACGATCGCGCTCGGGCACGGCGGCGCGGCGGAGGTCTCCGAGCCCGCGTCGACGAAGGCGCTCCTGGCCGCCGCGCCGGCGGCGCCCAAGACGCAGGCCGCGCGGTCGACGTCCTACCGAACGCCGCCGCTGCTGACCTCCCGGCCCGCGGCCACGTCCACGACGACGCCCGCGCGGCAAGCCCCCAGCACCGCCAAGCGCCGGCGCACGGGGTCCGGGACCCAGACCGGGACCGACGACGGCAGCGGCACCACGCAGGCCGAGGGCACCCAGGACCCGTCGACCGCAACGGGCACCGCCACGCAGCCCGACGCGACCCCGGCGGCGGCGCAGACCAAGACCAACACCGACGCCGGCGATCCCGCCCCGCCGGCCTCGCGCCCGACGACATCTACATCTACATCCACCTCGACCTCGACCTCCAAGCCGACGTCGACCAGCACGCAGGGTTCGAGCAGCACGACGACGAGCGCGCCAACCACGACCACCAGCACCCCGTCGTCACCCGCCACGACGACGCCGACCACCTCGCCGCCGCCCGCCACGACGACGCCGGCACCCACGCCGGCACCCACGCCGCCGCCCGCGACCACCACGCCCGCCGCCTCCGCGCCCGCCGTCACGGTCCCCGCCATCACCACCCCCGCGGTGTCGACCCCCGTCGTGACGGTCCCATCGGTGACCGTGCCCCAGGTCAGCGTCCAGCTCCCGTCCATCTCCATCACCCTCAACCCACACCACTAGACGTCACTCGGAGCCGTCCTCACGCCGCCTCGTAGGATCTCGTCCATGGCCGAGACGCTCACGCCCGAGGTGATCGAGATCCTGACGGCGCGCAACATGGCGCACGTCGCGACGCTGATGAAGGACGGCGCGCCACACACCTCACCGGTGTGGATCGCTGTTGAAGGGGATCGGCTCGCGATCTTCTCGACCCAGGCGCACCTGAAGATCCGCAACCTGCGCCGCGACCCGCGGGTCGCGATCTCCGTCGCCGACGAGGCCAACCCGTACCGGTCGGTCGTCATCCGCGGCCGCGTCGTCGAGGAGCTCGACGGCGACGAGGCGATCGCGATCATGGACCGGATGAGCAACCGCTACGTGGGCCAGGACTTCCCGGTCCGCTCGGCGATCGTGATGCTGATCGAGCCCGAGCGGGTCCTGCTCCAGGATCTGCCGTTCGAGCACTCGCCGGGCTAGCAGCGCCCGGTAAGGTCGGGCCGTGTCCTGGAGACGATGGCTCGGCGGACCCCTCTGCACCCTGGCGGTGCTCGCCACCGCGGCGTCGGCGCGCGCCGCGGCGCCGCACTCGCCCGACGACCTCGCCCCACCGGACGCGCCCGCGCACTGGCTGCCGCCCGAGCCGTGGGTCTACAACCACTGGCTCCCGTACGACGAGGGCCGGCTCTACCGCGTCCTGCACATCACGCGCGACGGACTGTGGGAGCAGCTGCGCGACGACCACCGAACGCTCGCGCAGCTCGCCGCGCGCCACGGCTACCCGAGCGCGCGCGTGCTGGCCGCCAAGCTCGTGGCGGGCCGCAAGGTCACGGGCACCTCGCGCGCCGAGCTCGAGCGCCGCGCCCGGATGACGATCACGCAGGGCCACCTCGCCCAGCATCTGTTCTTCCACTCCCTGCATCAGTTCGCGATCCCGAGCGCCGCGCCGGACATCTTCGGCGTCACCGACGCCGCGTTCCGCACGCTGCGCCGCCAGGAGCTGAGCCCGCTGGCCATCGGCCGGATGCACGGGCGCTCGCCCGGGCGGATCGAAGGCGACGCGATCGCCGTGCTGCGCGAGCGGATCGCGTTCGGCATCAGCGAGGGCGACATCACCGCGCGCCAGGCCCAGATCCTCTTGCGCCGCCAGCTCACCCAGCTGCCGCGCTGGCTGGATCAGGCGCGCTACAACGGGCCGCCGCTCACGCACAAGGGCGCCCTCGTGCAGAAGCCGCGCGACTACGCGTCCAACCCGGCGATCTCGCGCGACGGGCGCTTCGTCGCCTACGAGGGCTACCGCCAGAAGCTGCCGCTGGCGGTCAAGCTCGGCGAGATCGCGGTCCTGCGCACCAACCTCGACGCGGGCCTCACCGACCTCATCAGCCCCGTCGCACCGGGCGGCAAGACCGGCCCGGATCCGGTCTCGGCCTACAACCCGGCGATCTCCGCCGACGGCCGCCTGGTGACCTACGAGTCCTCGGCCGGCAACCAGAACTTCGCCAAGCGCTACGGCCGGATCGGCGCGCTGCTGTGCGACCTCAGCGCCCACGCGACCACCGCGGTCGACGATCCCTCCGCCGGCGTCCCGGAGTCGTTGTCGGCCTACAACCCGGTCATGGCCGCGGGCGGCACGCGCATGATCTACGAGGCGGTCCGCGACGGCCGCACGGTGATCATGGGCCGGGACGTGGCCAGCGGGCGCGAGCGCGTCGAGGTCGCGGGGACGCGCGTCGGCGGCGGACGCTACGGCGACCCCTACGAGCCGGGGATCTCGGCCGACGGCACGCGCACGGTCTACACGTTGGCCCGCGGCCGTCTCGGCGACCTGCGCGCCGCGCGGTCGGAAGTGGTCGTCCGCGACCGCGCCGGAGCGACGACCGTCGTCGCCGGCGCGCGGGCGGACGCGTTCGCCGCCAACCCGGCGATCTCGCCGGACGGGCGCTTCGTGGCCTACACCTTGACCACGGGCGGGCGCACCACGCTGGCACTGCGCGCGCTCGACGGCGCGGGCAAGACCACCAAGATCCCGGTGAACGCCGGACGCCCGCTCGATCCCGTGGTCGCCGACGGCGGGACCGCGGTGGCGTTCACGGTCGTCGCCGGCGGCCGGGCCCAGGTCCGGATCTGGCACGCGACGACGGACGCCGTGACGACCGTCAGCCGCGCCACCGGCGCGCGCGGCGCGCTCGGCGACGGCTGGTCCGACACGCCCTCGATCTCCGGCGACGGCCGCCGCGTCGCGTTCGCCTCGACGGCCACCAACCTCGATCCCGCCAAGCGCGACGACACGCGCGCGATCGTCGTACGCGATCTCGCCACGCAGACGACGCGCGTGGTCAGCGACGTGGCCGTGGCCTACGGGAAGGCGGCGAAGTGACCACCCGCGCCCGCACCCGCACCGCCGCCGTCGTCGCCTTGACGGCCGCCGCCGCGCTGATCCCGACCGCCGCCCTCGGCGCCGCCAGCCACGGCGGACCGACCGTCAAGATCATCGACAACGCGTTCGTCCGCGAGCGCCAGCGCCCGGTCGTGCGCATCCACACGGGGACGACCGTCACGTGGCGCTGGACCTCACGCCAGTCCCACAGCGTCCTGGTCCGCTCGGGCCCGGAGCGCTTCTCCAGCCCGATCCGCAACCACGGCACGTTCGCACACCGCTTCGCTCGCGCCGGGACCTACCGGATCGTCTGCTCGCTGCACGCTCCCGGCATGCGGATGACCGTCCGCGTCCTGGGCTAGCCCGGGAAGGCCGCCGACGAGAACGACACGGTGTGGATGACCGGCTCGCCCGCCGCGTCTGAGGCGTCGAGGTCGACCGTCGCGACGATCGCGAAGTCGTGGTGGGACTCGGGGTCGTCAATGATCTGGCGCGCGGTCCACGTCCGCCGGCCCTCGTCGTCGCCGGCGGCGTTCGTGCGGTCGAGGATCAGCAGGCGCGGCGAGCGGGCGTTGGGGCCGGAGCCCATCGACTCGTGCTCGTCCCAGTAGGCGCCAAGGGCGTCTTCCCAGGCGGCGCCGTTCATGGCCACGCGTATGGGTGGGTCGGTGAGCGCCGCCGCCGCGGCCTCCAGCTCGGCCAGCGCGTCGAAGCGGTCGCGCGCGGCCAGCGCCACCTTCTGGAACATCGCGTTGCGGACCATGACGGTGAACGCGCGCTCGTTGGCGGTGATCGGCCTGGGCGGCGGCGCGCCTTCGCCGGCCGCGACGGCCTCCGCCGCGCGGGCGACCGACTCCGGATCGGTCAGCGCCTCCCACTCGTCCAGCAGGCTCGAGTCGGTCTGGCGGACCGTCTCGCCGAGCCAGTCGATGATGTCGTCGAGCTCGGCGGTCCGCAGCGGCTCGGGGACCGTCTGGCGCAGCGCCCGGTAGGCGTTGCTGAGGTAGCGCAGGACGAGGCCTTCGGAGCGCGCTAGGCCGTAGTGGGCGACGAACTCGGTGAACGACCGCCCCCACTCGTACATGTCGCGCACGACCGACTTGGGCGAGAGGTCGGAGTCGCGCACCCACGGATGCGTCTCGCGGAAGATGTCGAGTGCCTGGCGCAGCGGCTCGTCCAGCGGCTTGGGGTAGGTGACCTCCTCCAGGAGCTCCATCCGCTCGTCGTAGTCGATCCCTTCGGCCTTCATCTCGGCGACCGCCTCGCCGCGCGCCTTGAAGGCCTGCTGCGACAGCACCGGAAACGGGTCGTCGAGGATCGCCTCGACGACCGACAACACGTCGAGCGAGAACGTCTCGGACTCCGGATCGATCAGCTCGAACGCGACGAGCGCGAAGGACGCCAGCGGTTGGTTGAGCGCGAAGTTCTCTTGGAGGTCGACGGCCAGGCGCAGCGTGCGGCCGTGCTCGTCGGGCTCGGCCAGCCACTCGACGACGCCGGCGTCGAGCAGCTCGGTCCCCAGCGCCTGGGCCTGCTCGGAGAGACGTCGGCGGCCGCGCTCGTCCTCGTGGTTGTCCTCCATCAACGCGCGCATCGTCGCGACCGGGTCCGCCGGCTGGTTGACGACGTTGAGGATCATCGCGTGGTCGACGCGCATCCGCGACACGAGCGGCTCGGGGACCGCGTCGCGCAGACGCTCGAACGTCTCCTCCGTCCAGCTGACCTCGCCCTCGGGCGCCTTGCGGGTCTGGACCTTGCGGCGCTTCTTGGGGTCGTCGCCGGCCTTGGCCAGCGCGCGCGTGCGCTCGATCACGTGCTCGGGCGCCTGCACGACGACGTAACCGGAGGTGTCGAACCCAGCCCGGCCCGCGCGACCGGCGATCTGGTGGAACTCGCGCGCCTTGAGCAGCCGGTGGCGCGCGCCGTCGAACTTGGCCAGGCCCGTGAAGAGCACGGTGCGGATCGGGACGTTGATGCCGACGCCGAGCGTGTCGGTCCCGCAGATCACCTTCAACAACCCGGTCTGCGCGAGCTGCTCGACGAGCCGCCGGTAGCGCGGCAGCATCCCGGCGTGGTGGACGCCGATGCCGCCGCGCACCAGCTTGGAGAGCGTGCGCCCGAAGCCCGCGGTGAAGCGGAAGGCGCCGATCGCCTCGGCGATCGCGTCACGCTCCTCGCGCGTGCAGAGCTTGGCCGACAACAACGACTGCGCGCGCTCCAGCGCCGAGGCCTGCGTGAAGTGCACCACGTAGATCGGCGCCTGGTCGACGGAGACCAGTTCTTCAAGCACTTCATGAAGCGGCTCGACCGACCAGGAGTAGGTCAGCGGGACCGGTCGCTCGGCGTCGTCGATGGTCACGGTCTCACGACCGGTGCGCCGGGTCAGGTCGGTGGCGATGTCGCGCACGTCGCCAAGCGTCGCCGACATCAACAGGAACTGCGCTTGGGGCAAGGTCAGCAGCGGCACCTGCCACGCCCAGCCGCGCTGGCCGTCGGCGTAGTAGTGGAACTCGTCCATGACGACCTGGCCGACGTCCGCGCCGGCGCCCTCGCGCAGCGCGATGTTGGCCAGCACCTCGGCCGTGCAGCAGACGATCGGCGCGTCGGCGTTGACCGACGCGTCGCCCGTGAGCATCCCCACGTTCTCGGCGCCGAAGACCGCGCACAGCGCGAAGAACTTCTCCGACACCAAGGCCTTGATCGGCGCCGTGTAGAACGTCCGGCGGTCCTGAGCCAGCGCCGCGAAGTGCGCGGCGATCGCAACCATCGACTTGCCCGAGCCCGTCGGCGTGGCGAGCACGACGTTGTTGTCGCTGAACAGCTCGATCGCCGCCTCCTCCTGGTGCGGGTAGAGGCTCAGGCCCTGCTCGGACGCCCAGGCGCTGAACGCGTCATAGAGCGCGTCGGGGCTGGACGGTCGTGGAAGCGCGTCGACGAGGGTCATGGATCGCCCAGGACGCTAGCGGTCGTCGCCGTGATCGCCAGCCGCGGGTGCGCGCGCGCCAGCCTGGCTCGTGCCCGCTCATTGCTGACATAGGATCCGCGCATGCGTTTCGCCCGCCGTGTTGGCCCACTCGCGGCGGTCCTCGCCGCGCTGCTCCTGGCGACCTCGGCCGAGGCGATCCCGACCGATCCACCCGTCGCGCCACTCACCCCGGCCGACGGCGCCACGCTGGCGACCGATCAGGCCGGCATCCCGGTGACCTTCGCCTGCCCGGTCTACAACCAGGCCGAGCCGCAGACCGTCGAGGGCATCACCTTCACCTTCCTGGGCGGCTCCGCCGACTACTTCGCCGAGTTCGCGACATCCTCGCAGCTGGGGACCGACGGGCGCCTGCTCGACACCGCCCGCGTCGACCTGGTTACGCCCCAGCCGAGCAACGCGCTGCCCGTGGGCACGTGCGGCGGCATCATGAAGTCCGACCAGGCCGTTCCCGGCGTCGAGATCACGCCCGGCGTCTACTACTGGCAGGTCGTCCGCACGCTGAGCAGCTGCCTCGGCTGCACGCCGCGGTACGAGGCCGGCCCCGTGCGGTCGTTCACGCTGCGCAACGACGTGACGTTGACGGTCGACCAGCCCTCGGGCGTCTACAGCGGCTACGACCATCGCTTCGCAGTCGGCGCCAAGGGCGTGCCGGACGGGACGGACGTCGTGCTCGAGCGCCGTCGCGGCAGCGGCTGGACGGCGATCGGCCGTGGGACGGCGCGCGGCGAGCGCGCGGCCGTGATCGCCCCGCTGCCGCGCGGGAAGCAGAGCGTGCGCGTCGCGTTCGAGCTCGGCGGCCAGCGCTCCTACGGCGCGCCGCGCAGCGTGACGGTCCGCGACGGCCGCACGGCGCGCCGCCAGACCACCCGCGGCGACGACGGCGCCTGGACCGGCCGCGCCGAGGGCGCGCCGGAGGCCAGCAGCTTCCGCGTCGTCAAGGGCGGGCGCGAGATCCGCGACCTGAAGCTGCCGGTCCTGCTGGGTTGCCCCAACCCCGGCCCTACCGGCGGGACCATCCTGCTGCGCAGCCCCGGGGTGATCCGGCTCACGCGGGTCCTTGTGGCCCCGGACGGCCGCTTCGCCAAGCGCCAGCCGGACAGCAAGGGCGTCGCGGAGGTCACCGGTCGTCTGCGCAACGGGCGCCTGAGCGAGGGCACGGCCGCGCTGGTCCGCGGCGAGTGCGAGATCGGCGGCGGCTGGAGCGCCAAGAAGCGCTGATCCTGCCCGGGCGCGCCCTCGACCCGAGCGGCTTCAGCTCGACGCGCGGCGCGCCTGGACCGCGATGCTCCCCGAGCACGTCGCGGTGCCGACCGCGGCGCGAGCGCCGCTCAGCGCGCGACCGTGGAGGCGCCCCGTGAACCGCACGCGCGTGCCGCGGTAGGTGGCCGCGACCGCGAAGCGCCCGTCGGGCGCGATCCGCACCGGCGGCAGGACGACCGTGCTGACGCCGGGCTCGATCCCGGTGGAGTTGGTGGTGCTGGAGCACTGGGTCGGGACGTCGGCGTGGAAGCCGGTGATGCGGCGCCCCTTGCCGGCCACGCGGAAGCGCACCGACGGACGGCGCGCGTCGCGATAGGCGCCGTCGTCGCGCGCGGTCGTCGTCCAGCGGCGGGCCGTGCCGACGGCGATCCGGACGGCCGGGCTCGTCACGTCCTGGCTGCCGGAAGCAGCCCGCGCACGCAGCTGCTGGGCCCCGCGCGGGAGCGCGACGATCGCGGCGTCCGCGCCATCGTCGACCGCCGCGACGCGCACCCAGCCGGAGCCCACGCGCCGCTCCAGGATCACGCCGCCCAGCTGCGACGCGCCGGACGCCGTCACCGCGACCACGAACGGATAACCCACGTACGCGCGCGCGGGGGCGACGATCCGCAACGACGCGTCGGCCGCGAGCACGAACCGGCGCACGGGCGACGTCTCCCAGCCGCTGTCGCAGCCCGAGCACGCGCGCCACGCCTGCCAGTACCAGGTGCCGGGCGTGAGCTGGGGCTTGGGGAAGCCGCCGCTGCCCAGCCGCGCCTCACACGTCCCGGGCGTGACCTCGGCGACGCCGCCGACCCCGTCCGTGCGCGCCAGGCGGCCGTCGGGACCGAGGTCCGGCGCGCTCGACATCGCCGCCCCGTAGTCGCTGATCAACCCCGCGCTCGGCGTGGTGAACGGCGGCGTCGCGGGCGCCGAGCTGTAGGCCGGGCACGCGAAGCGCACCAGGATGCCGTCCGGGTCGACTGGCAGCGACTGCCCGTCCTCGGGCGCCAGCGGCGCGACCGGCGGATCGCCGGGCAGCGCGCCCGACGGCACCGCGAAGGCGGCGAACGCGATCAACGTCGTGAAGCAGCAGACGACCGTCCGGGTGAGCACGGCGGCATCCTACGGGCCGCGGGCCGCGCTCAGTTGACCGTGACTTCAGGGTCGGACATCGGCCCGGTCCCGAAGCGCTGCCCGGGGGTCGACGCACCGTAGCCGACCAGCTCGGGCGCCGGGATGAACTGCTCCGGGTAGCCGTACATCCCGTGCTCGGAGATGTCCAGGCCGGCGTTCTCCTCCTGCGGACTGACACGCAACCCGTAGGTCTTGGCGATCACGTAGAACAACGCGTAGGACACCGTGAACGTGAACGCGACGACGACCGCCACGCCCACGATCTGGGAGCCCAGCTGCGTGAACGAGCCGGTGAGGAACAACCCGCCGTGGCTGCCCGGCAGGTTGTGCTCGGCCAGGCGCGGCGCGGCGAACAACCCGCACGCCAGCGCGCCCCAGGCGCCCGCCAGGCCGTGCGCGGCCAGCGCGCCGACCGGGTCGTCGAGATGGCGGTCGATCGCCAGCACGCCGTAGACCACGATGATGCCCGCGACCCCGCCGATGATCGGCGCCGCCCACGGCTCGATGTAGCCGGCCGGCCCGGTGACCGCGACGAGGCCCGCGATCGCGCCGTTGCCCGCCATCCCGATGTCGAAGGTCTTGGTCTTGGCGTACATGACGACCATCGCCATCGCGACGCCGGAGCTGCCGGCCAGCTGCGTGATCATCGCGATCGTCGGGAAGCGGCCGTCGAGCGCGCCGAGCTCCGAGCCCGGGTTGAAGCCGAACCACCCGAACCACAGGATCAGGACGCCGAGCCCGAACAGCGGCATCGAGTGCCCTGGGATCGCGCGGGGCGAGCCGTCACCTGCGTACTTGCCGCGCCGCGGCCCGAGCTGGAGCAGGATCGCTAGGCCGGCGGCGGCGCCGCAGACGTCCACGACGATCGAGCCCGCGAAGTCCTGCACGTGCACCGTGCTGGCCAGCCAGCCGCCGCCGAAGATCCAGTGCGCGACGACCGGGTAGATGAAGGCCGAGAAGACCAGCGCGTAGATGATGTACACGCCGAACTTGATGCGCTCCAGCGTCGTGCCCCAGACGATCGCCAGCGCGACGGCGCAGAACACGAACTCGAAGAACCACAGCGTCTCCGCCGTCACCCCGTGCTGGTTGGTGGGGAACGCGAGCGGGAAGCTCGCCGCGTCCAGGACCAGCCAGCCGTGCGTGCCGATCAGGTCCCCGGTCCCGCCGAACGCCAGCGCGAAGCCGACCGCCCAGAAGCCCAGCGCGGCGAGCGCGAAGTTGACCAGGACCTTGGCCACGACCGAGCCGGCGTTTTTGCCGCGCACGAACCCGATCTCGAGCATCGCGAAGCCGGCCTGCATGAACATCACCAGCACGGCGGCGACCATCACCCACGCGGAGTTCAGGCCGATGTCGGCGCCGAGCTTCCCCGCGAATCCGAGGGTGTCCGTGGAGGTGTCGGCCAGGATCATCGCGGCGAGCCAGACTGCCCATCGCGGGGTCCGGGGTCTTTGTACGGATGGACAACGTTGAGCGTCCCTGATGCTCCACGCGTGAGAAACGGGGGTCGAATGTGCCCCTGGCGCCACACACGCGCCGGGATACCGTCGCGCGATGAGCGTCCGCCGCCAGCGCATCGCCCTTCTCGCCCTCACGGCCGCCGCGCTGCTGGCCGCGCCCGCCGCCGCCCCGGCCTTCGACACCGGACCGCACTCCGACATCACGCGCGACGCGCTGATCTCCGAGGGCTTCGGGACGACCGCTCAGGACGTGGTGGTGGTCAACAACTGGTTCGTCGACCTGTACTCCAACTCGTCCAAGATCCCGCAGTCGGGGCACGCCGACACCGCGGTCTCGGTCCTCGGCGCGTTCTTCGAGAACGACGAGAGCTGGCCGCAGGCGGTCCTCGACGGCGCCAACCGCATGCACTTCGACGCGTCGGTCTGGGACGTGTCCAACGTCGGCAAGGCGCAGCTCGAGTGGGACCGGCTCCAGCGCGCGACGACCCAGGTGCTCAACAGCATCAAGTCGGTCAACGGGCCGACCAAGGAGGTCCAGGTGCTCTCCGTGATCGGGACGGGCCTGCACTCGCTACAGGACTTCTACTCGCACTCGAACTGGATCGAGCCCCAAGGCGTGCCCGGGGTCGACGGGACCGACTGGTCCAAGCTGCGCTACGGGCTGACGCCGACGTGGTTCGACGTCCCCAAGGAGGCCCGCGACAAGCTCAACGTGTACATCGGCGAGTCGACCGGCCACAAGGAGCGGCCGCACGGCGCCTGGAACACGGACGGCAACAAGGCGCTGACGAAGGGCGTCAACAAGGACTGGCCCGGTCGCCCCGGCTACGCCAACGCCTACATCTCGGCCTATTTCGCTACGCGTCAGTGGGTCCGAGCGATCCACACGGCGCTCGGCGACGAGGCGCTGTGGCAGCGCGTGCTGCGCTACTCCGATCGCCGCGGCGGCGAGCTGGACCACGACCTCAACGGCGCGCTGCGCATCGGGATGGCGACCGGCCACTGGCAGGGTCAGGGCGAGCCGTGCGACCCGTCGTTCTCGCTGAACGTGTGCGGGTCGCGCAACGGCCTGGGCGGCGACCTGATCGGGGCGCGCAGCGCGGTCAACGACTACTTCGAGGACCGCGGCCGCACGCGCTTCCGCGGGACGTTCCAGTCGCTGCTCCCACTCTTCGGCCAGCCGACGCCCAACGGCGACCTGCTGCCGGTGACCTCAACGCGGGACCTGCAGACCTCCACCCGCTTCGTCCAGATGAAGGTCACGTCGATGAAGGGCGTCGGCCTGCGCTCGCTTGGCGACCCGACGCTGGCCGACCGCGCCGACATGTACTCCAAGGCGACGATCGCCGGCCAGGGCTTCCAGTCGGGCGAGATCAACGGCCGCGACAGCTTTGGCTTCGGGCTCCCCTACGCCCCGTTCGAGTTCATCAAGTCGATCCCGGTCGGTAGCCGCTATGCCGAGCCGGTGCGAACGATGACCGTTGAGATCCGCACAAGCTCCAAGACGTTTGCGGGCACCGACGACGACGTCTACCTGAGGATCAGCCCGACGCTGCGCTTCCCATTGGACAAGTCGCTCTACGACGACTTCGAGCGCGGCGACCGCGACACCTACAGCGTCCCGATCGACACCGCGGTGCTCAACGGCCTGAAGGTCGGCGACATCTCACGGGTGCAGATCGAGAAGTCGCCGGACGGCGCCGCCGGCGGCTGGCGGCTGCGCGGCGTCAAGTTGGTGGTCAACGGCCGGACCCTGTACAGCCGCGACGGGATCGAGCGCTGGCTCGAAGACGATCACCGCACCTGGCGCGCGCCGGACTTCACCGCCAGCGCGCCGAGCGGCGCCGCGCTGCCGGTGACGCTCGACCTGTGGGACGAGGACTCCAACGTCTACGGCGGCGACGACCACGGCGATCTCAACCTCTATGACAACCGCAAGCGCCTCGTCCGCGCCTACGTCCCGGGCTCGGCCGTGCGCGGGACGGCCACGGGCGGCAGCGAGCTCAGCGGGCGCATCGGCGACGGCGACAAGGCGTCGGTGACCTACACGATCGACACGCTGACCCCGACGCCCGCCCTGCCCCCGATCGTCGTCCCGCCGGTCCAGCCGCTCCCACCGGTGGTGGTGACCCCGCCGCCGGTGGTCACCACGCCCACGACGCCGCCGCCGCCCGGCCCCAAGCCCGACCTCGTGATCAGCGCGATCGGCTTCTTCAACTCGACCGATCGGTACGCCTTCACCGTGACCAACCAGGGCGCGGCCGCCGCAGGCCCCTTCAGCGTCGGCGTCCCGGGCGAGGGCACGTGGACCTTCCCGAGCGGCCTGGCCGCCGGCGCCTCGGCGACCCGAACCATCCGCACCATGTGTAAAAACGCCACCGAGACGGCGACCGCCGATGCGCTCGGCGAAGTCGACGAGAGCGACGAGACCAACAACTCGCGCTCGTTCGACGACGTCTGCATCCTCTAGGGCCGCTCAGCCGCCGATCAGCTCCGTCGCCACCCAGCGCGCCACGCCGGGCGGGTAGGGCGCAGAGAGGCCGAGGACGACGTGGTCAAAGCCGGCGCCGGTCGCGGCGGCGATCGCGCTGCGGGTGGTGGCCGGGTCGTCGTAGTCGACCGGCAGGTGGATCGACCGTGTGATGGTGGTTGGGTCGCGGCCGATGTCGGCGCAGCAGCGGTCCAGGAGCTCGGAGCGCTCGCGGAGGTCGGCGATGTCGGCGCCGCCGCCGGGGATGTTCCAGAGGTCGGCGTGCTTGGCGACGACGCGCAGCAGCGGGCCCGTGCGGCCGCCGATCATGATCGGCGGGTGCGGACGCTGGACGGGCTTGGGGTTGCCGAAGGCGCCCTTCAAGGTGGTGTGGTTGCCATCGAAGTCGAACGGTTCGGTCTCCGTCCACAGCCGCTTGATCAGCGTGCAGGCCTCGTCGAGCGCCTCGATCGAGTGGGTGAAGTCGTGGAACGGGAGGCCGTGGGCCTCGTACTCGCGACGCGCGATCGGCGCGCCCTGGCGCGAGCCGGCGCCGATGCCGAAGTCGAGGCGGCCGCGCGACACCACGTCGACCGTCGCGGCGATCTTGGCGAGCACCGCCGGAGGCCGGAAGCGGTTGCTGGTCACCAGCACGCCGACGCGCAGCCGGCGCGTCTGCGCGGCCAGCGCCGCCAGCAGCGTCCAGCCTTCGAACGCCGGCCCGAGCGGGTCGCCGAAGATCGGCATCAGGTGGTCGAAGAGCCACGCGTGCTCGATCGCCTCGACCTCGTCGGCCTCGCGCCAGACGCGCAAGATGTCCTCGTAGCCGACCTGCGACGGTGCGGTCATGATCCCGAAGCGGACCATCGCGCTCACCCCTGCCGCCGGCGCGCCGCGGCGGTCAGCGCGGTCGTGCTCGTGTTCCACATGTTGTCGGCGACGTTGACGGTGTGCCCGGGCGGGACGATCGCGTCGATCCGATCCAGCACGTCGTCGGTGAGCACGACGCCGTCGGCGGCCAGATAGCCATCGAGGTGCTCGCGCGTGCGCGGCCCGACGATCGCCGAGGTCACCGCGGGGTGCCGGACGACGAAGGCGATGGCCATCTGCACCAGCGTGATCCCCGCCTCGTCGGCCAGCGCGCCGAGGGCGTCGGCGGCGTCGAGCTTGGCGGCGTTCTCCGGCGCGGTCACGTCGTAGGCGGCGGCGAAGCGCTGGGTCCGCGCCGCCGATCCGGGTCCGTCGATCGCCTGCCCGTGCCGGTACTTCCCTGACAGCCACCCGCCCGCCAGCGGGCTGTAGGCCATCACGCCCAGGCCGTGCCGCGCGGTGGTCGGCAGGACGTCGTACTCGACCGCGCGCGTGAGCATGTTGTAGATCGGCTGCTCGGTGCGCATCCGCTCGCGGCCGCGGCGCTCGGCCGTCCACTGCGCCTCAACGATCTCCGAGCCGGAGACGGTCGACGCTCCGAACATCCGGATCTTCCCGGCGTGAACGAGGTCCGACAGCACGCCGAGGGTCTCGTCGACGTCGGTGTCCGGATCGAGTCGGTGGACTTGGAACACGTCGATGTGGTCGGTCTGAAGCCGCCGCAGCGAGCCTTCGACCGCCTCGGTGATCCAGCGCCGCGACGCCCCGCGCTGGTTGGGGTCCTCGCCGAACGGCAGGCCGGCCTTGGTGGCGAGCACGACGCGGTCGCGGCGCCCGCCGGCCAGCGCCTTGCCGACGATCTGCTCGGATTCGCCGGCGGAGTAGAAGTCGGCCGTGTCGATGAAGTTGATCCCGGCGTCGAGCGCGCGGTGGATGATCGCGACCGAGTCATCGTGGTCGGGGTTGCCGAACGGTCCGAACATCATCGCGCCGAGGCACAGCGAGCTGACCTGGACGCCGGTGCGTCCCAGGGGTCGGTAGTCCATGGAGGTCTCCTTGGGTAGAGTCCAGAGATGAAGCGGAGAGCTTGTCCGTATCACTGTAGCGGATAGCCTCTCCGCTTAGACCGCCATGCCCCGACGCGCCGACGCCGAACGCAACCGCACCAAGATCCTCGCCGCCGCCCGCGAGGCGTTCGCCGACCCGAACGCAACCGTCTCGATGGCCGAGGTCGCCCGCCGCGCCGACGTCGGGATGGCCACGCTCTACCGCAACTTCCCGGGCCGCCGCGAGCTGCTCGAGGCGCTCTACACCGAGGAGGTCGACGCGATCTGCGCCGCCGCCGGCGAGGTCGATGGCTTCGTCCCCTGGCTACGCCGCTTCATTGCCTTCTCGACCGGCAAGCGCCAGATCGCCGCCGAGCTCCTCACCCACGTCGACGGCACCGACCCGGTCTTCGACGGCGGCCGCGCCCGCGTCATGGCTGCCGGCGCACCGCTCCTCACCGCCGCGCAAGAGGCCGGCACGATCCGCGCCGACCTCACCCTCGAGCAGATCCTCGACATGGTCATCGCGATCGCCCGCATCCACGGCGACGCCGACTACGTGGGACCGATCCTCGACGCGGCGCTGGCCGGGCTCGCCCCGAGCTGACGATCGCGTCCGCGGACGGTCGTCAGGGACGCGCGACCCGTCGCATGTCGATGCCGCTCGGGTTGGAGGGATGGCGTCCGGGCACATGGACCTCACATCCCGTCACGCGCGCGACGTAGAGCCGCAGCGGAGCGTCGCCGCGCAGGTCATCGGGCGTCATCGCCCCGGCGCCCGCACGCGGATCGAAGGCCTCCTCCACCACACGCTCCAGCTGCTCCTCGGGCACCCGCTCGGCGATCGCGTCCAAGTACACCGCCTCGCCCTCTCCCGCCCGCACCGTCGAGTCGAAGATCACGATCGCCACCACCGGCGCCGTCTCCACGTTGCGCGAATGCCGCGCCTCGGGCGACGACACCCAGTAGAAGTCGCGGTACCGCGCCTCCGAGTAGAACACCGGCGAGACCCGCGGACCACCATCTGGCTCCCGCGTCGCAAGCGTCATGTAGTGATTGCCATCGATGACCCGGCGGGCCAGCGCGTCTGCGTCGAGATCCGTGCTCACCCACCCAGGACGCCGGGGGCAGGCGGAAGTCATCGACGAACCACGCAACCTTCCTACCGCTCAGCCGTCCTCATCGGCATGTCCATTCGCAACGCAGCGCTCGGCCCCGCCGTGGTCGCGGTGCTCGCCCTCGCCCTCTCGGCGGCCCCGGCGACGGCCGCGGTGAAGTGCTCGCCCGGCAAGCGACAGAAGGTCGTCGCGCGCTCGGCGCAGGCGGTGGTGCTCAAGGCCCGGCCGTTCTGGTACTCGGGTTACCAGCTCTGGGGCTGCTCCCGGCGCACCGGTGCCCGCCGCCTTCTGACGACGGGCGACGAGGACCGTGAGCTCCGGTCGGTGCTCCTGCGCGGCACGCACGTCGGCTACGTCGACGCCGGCACCGAGGAGACCTCCTACACCGTCGTCAGCGACGACGCGGTCCGTCGCGGCCGCCGGATCGCGCGAGACGCAGCACCGGACGCGCTCGACGTCGCGCTGCGGATGGGCGACGACGGCTCGCTCGCCTGGCGGGACATCACGCGGGCCGGACAGCGGCTGTGGCTGTGGCGACCGGGAGATGGCCCGCGGCTCGTCGACGAGGGCTTCAACCTGACCCGGATGCGCTTCAGCGGCCGCACGCTGGGCTGGAGGCACGGCTCCGCCGACCGCGCATCGGCGCCGACACGGACCGCCTGCCGCGGATGGGCCGGCCCGGGCAGCACGACGACCGTCGACGCCATTCTCTCCACCCACCAGACGGTGCGCTTCTGCTGGCGCGCGACCGGCAGCTCGGTGACGCTGCCTGCAGGGACGCCCGCCGTGACAGGTCCTTGGGTCGCCGTCGCGAGCGCGAGGCAGATCTGGGTCGTCAACCTGCTCACGAACGAGTGGCGCACAGTCGCCTGGGACGGGGCCGTCGACGCGATCGTCGTCGACGAGCACGGGTCGGTCGCCTGGACCGTTCCCACCTACACCAGCGGCGGCCACCCACCCGAGTACCTCACCAAGACCGTCGCCGTGTGGGTCGACGACGCCGCCGGCACCCACGCGTCCGGCGTCGCGACGATCTATGACCAGGTCGGGATCGCGCGGGACGGCTCGTGGGTTCGCTGGGCGGTCTCCGGGGAGGTGGACGGCTCGGCCACGCTCCTCCCCCGCCCAGCACCGCCCGTCACCGGTTGACGCCCGCTCACCGACCGAGTGGAATGGCGCGCAATGCAACAGCTCGCCGATGATGTCTGGCATGTCCCGCTGGGGCCGCGGGATGCGGTCAACGCCTATGTGTTGGGAGAGGTGCTGATCGACTCGGGGTACAAGTTCCAGTCGGGCGGTGCGGTCAAGGCGGCGCGGAAGCTGGGCGTCAAGGAGCACGCGCTGACGCACGCGCACCTGGACCACGCTGGTGGGTCGGCGAAGGTGTGCCGGGAGCTCGGGCTCGAAGGGGTCGCGGTCGGCGCGGTCGACGCCGACGACGTGCGCAGCGGCAAGCCCGCCCCGCCGCCGCAGACGCCGGGGCCGCTGAAGGGCGTCGGGCGCTGGTACGGGAGCTTCGAGAAGGCACCGGTGCTCAAGGAGCTGCACGAAGGCGACACCGTCGGTCCCGGGTTCGTGGTGCTGGACGTGCCGGGGCACTCGAACGGCCATGTCGCGTTCTGGCGGGAGAGCGATCGCCTGCTCATCGCCGGGGATGTGCTGTTCAACATGCACTTGATCACGACGGCGGCCGGGCTGCGCGAGCCGCCGAAGCCGTTCACGATGAACCCGGCGATCAACCGCGAGTCGATCAAGAAGATCGCGGCGTTGGAGCCCCGGACCGTCGGCTTCGGGCACGGGCCGGTGCTGCGCGAGGACGCGGCGACGCGCCTGCGCGCGGTCGCGGCGGGGTTGTGAGCGGCGCGCCGGGCAGCGGCGGCTTCGCGCTCCTCGCCGACGCCGACCCGGAGGAGGTCGCGCGCCTCCTCCAGAGCGGACGGCGGCGCACGTTCACCGCGGGCGAGGTCGTCTTCCACGCGGGCGATCCGGCCGACACCATCCACCTCGTACGCTCCGGGCGGTTCGCCGTGCGGATCACGACGGAGTTCGGGGACGTCGCGACGCTCAACGTCGTCGGCCCCGGCGACGCGTTCGGCGAGCTGGCGCTGCTCACGCCGGGCGCGCCGCGCAGCGCGACGGTCGCGGCCCTCGAACGCGGTGAGACGCTCAGCGTCCACCAGCACGACTTCGCGCGCCTGCGCAAGGAGCGCCCGCAGACCAACGACCTGCTCATCGAGCTGCTCGCGACCCGCGTGCGGCGCCTCTCCGAGCAGCTCGTCGACGCGCTCTACGTCCCGGCCGAGACACGCGTCCGGCGCCGCCTGCTCGACGCCGCCGCCGCGTTCGGGAACGTCGAGCGCAACGCGACGATCCCGCTGACCCAAGACGAGCTGGCCTCCATGGCTGGGACGTCGCGCGCGACCGTCAACAAGGTCCTCCGAGATGAACAAGGCCTTGGCGCCGTCCAGCTCGGGCGCGGCAAGACCACCATCATCGACCCCGACGCGCTGCGCCGCCGCGCGCACGGGCTGTTCACGTAGGCCTCGCTACCGGCGGCGCGCCGACGCCGGCGGCTTGGCCAGGTACCGCTGCCCCGCCCGCACCCGCACCGTCTTGCGCAGCCCGAAGTCCCGCACCGCCACCACACCCTCCTGCACCGCCGTCAGCGTCCCCGGATGCGCATCGCTCGCGCAGCGGTCGACCATGATCCACCGCGTCCCGCGCACGATCGCCGACCCGTAGCGCCCCTGCGTCTTGATCCGCCCCTTCGCCCGCACCCGCACGCGGCGCCCGGGCGGCGGCCCATCGCTCACCGCACGGCGCACCGCGCGACAGCCCACCAGCGGGCCAGACAGCGTCAGCCGCCCCGGCCGCTGCGTGCCGTCGAGCTCCCGCGGCTGCGTCACCAGCACGCGCCCTTCGCCGATCGACGCCGACGCGGTCTTGCCGTCCTCGCGCGTGACGAAGAAGAGCGCAACGGTCCCCTCACGCGCGTCGACCTCCGTCCCCATCGCGATCGACTCGGCGTCTCCCAACAGCACGAACTTCGACGTCCCTGGGCGCCGGATTCGGATCGTCCCCGACGTCACCCGCGCGACCGCGGTGCGCCCGAGCACCGGCGGCGAGACGCCGGGCGGCGGCGTCGAGCCCACCACCGGCGGGGTCTCGGCGGGCGGCGTGGTCCGCGGCGGATCGGCCGGCACCGCGACCTCCGTCACCGCCCGGATCCGATGGTTGAACGCGTCAGCGATCAGCACCCCGCCGCTGCCGTTCTCGACCGCAGCCCGCGGGTGCGAGACCTGCCCCGCCGCCGGCTCGCCGCCGTCGCCGCTCAACCCCAACACGCCCGTTCCGGCCAGCGTCGAGATCGTCCCGTCCGGCGCCACCGCGCGCACGCGCTCGTCGCCCGTGTCCGCGATCAGGATCCCGCCCGCCGCGGTCGGCGCCACGCCCTCCGGAGCGGCGAGCCCAGCCGCGGTGGCCGGCCCACCGTCGCCTGCGAAGCCCACCGTCGCGCTGCCGGCGACCGTGTCGATCACGCCGCCCGCGCTCACCCGCCGGATCCGGTTGTTCCCCGTGTCGGCGATCAGGTAGCCGCCGCCCGGCAGCGCCGCGACCTTCGAGGGCGCGGTGAGCCGCGCGCCCAGCGCCGAGCTGCCGTCGCCGCTGAAGCCCGCGGGGTTGGACGGCAGCGACGCGCTGGCGCTGATCCCGCCCGCGGCGTCCACGCGACGCACGCGGTTGTTCCCCGTGTCGGCGATCAGGAAGCCGCCGTCCGCCGTCGCCGCCACGCCCTGCGGAGCGTTCAACAAGGCGTTGGTCGCCGGGCCGCCGTCGCCCGACGTGCCTGCCTGCAAGCCGATCCCGGCGGCCGTCGTGATGATCCCCGCCGCCGACACGCGCCGGATGACGTTGTTGGAGGTGTCGGCGAACAGGAAGCCGCCGTCGGCCGTCGCCGAGACGCTGCGCGGGAAGTTCAGGCGCACGGTCGGGTCGGTCGCAGGCACCCCGTTGCCCGCGAACCCGCCGCCCTGCCCCGTGATCGGCCCCGCCCCCGCGACCGTCGTGATCGTCCCGTCCGCCGCCACCCGCCGGATCCGGTGGTTGGACGTGTCGGCGATCAGGTACGCCCCGCCGCCACCTGGCACAACCGAGACGTCCGACGGCGCCGTGAGCAGCGCGGCGGTCGCCGCGCCACCGTCGCCGGCGTAGCCGCCGGCGCCGGATCCCGCGACCGTGTCGAGGCGCTGCGCCGCGCTCGCGGCGGCCGCGAAGACCGCCGCGACCAGCAAGCCGATGACCAGGACCCGGGTGCGCATGGCGCGATCATCGCGCAGCGGGCGGCACACGTCGCGCGCGCCCTCGACACGCCGTCTGTCGAATCGGCGACACTTCCGCGCCATGGACCGCGTCCGCCGCGCGCTGATCGTCGCCGTGGCCGCCTGCGCGGTGACCGGTGGCGTCGCCGCGACCGGGATCCTCGACCGCGCCGAGGACGCCACCGTCGACGAGCGCTTCGCGCTGCGCGAGTCGCTCGACGCGCCCGGGCCGCCACCCGATGTGGTGGTCGTTGGGATCGACGACGACAGCTTCGAGCGGCTCGACCAGCAGTGGCCGCTGCCGCGCGCGCTGCACGCCCAGGCGATCGAGACGCTGCTCGCCGCGGGCGCGCGGCGCGTCGTCTACGACGTGCAGTTCACCGAGAAGTCCGACGACGCCGCGGGCGACGCGAAGCTTCTCGACGCCGCCGCCGACCCACGCGTCGTCCTCGGCACCACCGAGCGTGATGCCGACGGCGCGCCCGCGATCCTCCCCGGCGCGAGCGACGACGTGCAGGTCGGCTTCGCCACGTTCCCGGTCGACGGCGACGGCGTCTGGCGCGACCTCGCCGCACGCGACGGCGCCGACCCGACGCTCGCGGTCCTCGGTGCGGGCGGCAACGCCAACGCCCCGACCCGCCCGATCGACTTCACCCGCCAGATGACCGAGGTCCCGTTCGCGAGCGTCGTCGAAGACGACCTCGATCCAGACGCCGTGCGCGGCAAGGTCGTCGCCGTCGGCGCGACCGCGACCTCCCTGCGCGACGACCACGCCACGCCGGTCGGGACGATCCCGGGCGTCTGGGGCCACGCGGCCGCGATCCAGACCATCATGGACGACTACCCGCTGCGCAAGGCGCCGCTGATCGTAGGCATGGTCCTTGCCTTGCTCGCCGCGCTCGCGGCGCCGCTGGCGACGCTGCCCGGTCGGCGCGACCGCGCGGTGTGGCGCGCGCTGGCGGCGGGCGCGGCCGGTGCCGTCCTCCTCGCCGCGCTCGCGCTGCTGGCCTTTGTCGCGGCGGGCGAGATCCTGCCCCTCACCCCCGCGCTGCTCGCGCTCGCCCTCGGCACCGCCGGCGCCGTCGGCATCACCTACGTGTCGGAGTCCCGCGGCCGCGCCCGCACGCGCCTGGCCTTCGAGCGCTTCGTCGCCCCCGCCGTCGTCGACGAGATCCTGCGCCGCGAAGGTGGTGAGCTGCGCCTGGAGGGCCGCCGCGTCGAGGCGACCGTGCTCTTCTGCGACCTGCGCGGCTTCACGACGCTGGCCGAGACGCTCGACGCCGAGCAGGTCATCGCGGTCCTCAACCGCTACCTCGACGGCGTCTCGGGCGCGATCTTCGACCACGGTGGCACCGTCGTCTCCTTCCAGGGCGACGGTGTGATGGCCGTCTTCGGCGCGCCGCTCGAGCAACCTGACCACGCGTCTCGCGCCGTAGCCGCCGCACGCGAGATCCTTAACAACGCGCTCCCGGAGTTCAACACGTGGTTGACAACGGCAGTGCCAGGGGCGCAGGCGCTGGACGCTGGCATCGGCGTCAACTCGGGGCCCGTGATGTCCGGGGCGGTCGGCTCCGAGCACCGGATCGAGTACGCCGCGGTCGGCGACGCCACCAACGTCGCGGCCCGGCTTCAGGCCCAAGGCCAGGGCCTGCTGGTGGCGAGCACGACCTACAACCTGCTCGCAACGACCGACGCCGCCGGGTTCCGTCCCGGCGGCGAGGTCGAACTCAAGGGCCGCCGCGAGGCGGTGGCCGTCTACCGTCCGGTGTGATCCCCACCAACGGTTCGCCGTCCCCTGCGTCCGTGCAGGGAGCCGTGGCGGACCGTCGCACCGGACGGGGCTTGGGGTGCCGTGGGAGCGCTAGACGCTCTTGGGCACGCAGATGACGAAGGTGCGCAGGTCGCGCGGACTGCCGGTGGCGTTGCGGCCCGTGACCCGCCAGCCGGTCACGACGCCCTCGGAGGAGACCAGCGGGTAGGAGCTGGCCAGCTGCGCGTCCAGGGACGTCGCCGACTCGGTGCCGGGGATGAACCAGCCGCCGCCACCGCCCGTCGCCCTCTCGGTCGGGGCGCACGACACCGAGTGCGAGGAGCCCGAGCCGTCGGGAACGTTCGCGGCGGAGGTCATGACCACGCGCGCGCTGTTGGACTGGAACTCGGTCGAGTCGCGGCCGTCGAGCTTGTCGGAGTCCTTGGCCGTGTCGGCCGTCGTCGCGTGGTCGGCCTCCTTCGCCTTGTCCGCGCTCTTGGCCGTGTCGGCGCTCTTGGCCGTGTCGGCCGACTTCGCCGAGTCCGCCGTCTTGGCGTGGTCGGCGTTGGCCGCGTGGACCGCCTCCTGCGCCGTCTTGGCGTTGTCGGCCAGCTTGGCGAGGTTCGCGAGGTTGGCGATCGGGACCAGGCCCAGCGTCGACTCGCGGATCTGGACGCCGGTGAGCGTGTCCTTGCGGACCTTGCCGGCGGTGACGCTGCCGGCCTTCAGGCTCTTGCCGTCGAAAGAAGCGGCCTGGCCGGCGGCGGCGCCGAAGCCCATGACGGCGATGGAGGACGCGACCGAAGCGGCGGCGATGCGGGTGGCGATGGTGCTCATGAGATCTGCTCCTTGGCTCTGTGGCGGAGGGCCCCTTGCCCTCCTCCGTTTCGTTGGAGCAACTCTCTCGCCGCCGGGGCGCCGGGTCTGTTCGATCCTCGACGCCCGTTGTGTCAACTGCGCGACACAGCGCGGCTAGGTCGCGTACCACGCGCCGAAGGCGAGCGAGAAGACCGCCAGCGCCGGGATCGCGCGCTGGGTGTGGCGGTGCGTGAGGACGCGGCCGTAGACCGCGGTGCAGACCGTCATCGAGAGGATCGAGGTCGGCGCGAAGATCGCCAGGGCGAGGATGGCGTCGGTGGTCGAGGGCAGCTTGGTGGCGAGCAAGAGGACGATCGCGCCGGTGCCGCCGAGGCCGTGAAGGGCGCCGATCAGCGCAGACTGGTGGGCCGAGCGGGTCGTGTGTGCGCCGGTCGCGGGGCGGTGCTGCCAACGCCAGAGCATGCGCAACGCGAGCAAGATGATGGCGATGCCGATGACGCGCTCGGCCGCGGACTCCAGCCACGCGGGCAGCGCGGCGTCGGCGAGCAGCAGCGGGATCCCCACGGCGAGCAGGACCGCGGCGTGGCCGATCCCCCAGGACGCGCCGAGACGGGCGGCGTCGCGCGGACCGGCGTCGCGCTCGCCGCCGACCAGCGCGGTGACCGCGACGAGGTGGTCGGGGTCGGTCGCGTGGCGCAGGCCGAGCAGCGCGGCGAGCGCGAGGACGACGAGCAGGCCGGCGCCAGAGAGGCCGGAGGCCAGCCAGGCGTCGAGCGTCTCGACGGGGTCATACAGCCAGTGGAAGCTCATCATGGGCGTGGGTGGGGAACAGGATCTCACTCCAGCGGCGCTGGAGCGGGTCGAGGCGTGCGGCGGTGGTGGTCAGGGAGGCGGCGGGCAGCGCGAGCAGCGTGCCCGCGCGCGCGAGTTGTAGCGCTTGGTCGTCGTCAGCCCGCTGGCCGTAGAGCGCCAGCGTGTCGAGCGCCCGCACCCCCGCGCCCGCCACGACGCAGGACGACAACAACGCAAGGTCCCCGGTGTCGAGCTGCTCGACGTGCAGCTCGACACCGTTGTGCTGGATGTCGGTCGACGACGCGAGCCGGCCCGCGGTCTCCCCCACGCGCCCGAGGACGAGCGTGTCGCGCCACAGCAGCGCGGCGTCGTCGGCCAGCGCGGCGCGCGTGGTGCGCTGGAGGTCGCACCCCGCGCAGAGCGTCAGCGGCTGGCCGAGCCACGCCACGCGCGCGCCCTCCGCGAGCGTGACGGAGACGTCGAGCGCCGCGCCATCGCCGCCGCGCACGTCGTGGGCGATCATGCCCGCGACCTCGACGAGCTCCAGCCGGCAGCCCGCGCCTGCCGTCACCGCGAGCGCGACGCGGTCGCCGGACAGCAGCGACGCCGCGGTCTGGACGAGCGCCACACGGGCGACGCCGCCCGCGCCCGCAGGCAGGACGCGCGCGCGGAGCAGGCCGGACGCCGAGAGCCGCACGACCCGCGTCCGCCCGTCCGGACCGGCGTCGCAGCCGATCTCAATGCGCGTGGTCGTGCCCGTGCCCATGCCCATGGGGCGCCATCGGTCCCGGATCGGCGGGCACGAGCGTCCCGGCCCGGTGACGCGCGAGCTCCTCGCGCACCCAGCCGGCGATCGCCTCGACGCTGGCCGGATCGCGGACCGAGACCGCCAGCAGCGGCCGGTCGCCGCGGCGCTCGCGCGCATCCGACACCATCAACTCGACGTCCGCGCCGACTAGCGGCGCGAGGTCGACCTTGTTGATGACCAGTAGATCGGCCCGCTCGACGCCCGGCCCGCCCTTGCGCGGCACGTCGTCGCCACCCGCGCAGTCCAGGACGAACACCTGCGTGTCGGCCAAGGCGGGTGAGAACGTCGCGGTGAGGTTGTCACCGCCGGACTCGATCAAGACCACGTCTAACGGGCCGACCTCCGCCTCCAGCGTCTCGACCGCCAGCAGGTTCTCCGAGACGTCGTCGCGGATCGCGGTGTGCGGGCAGCAGCCGGTCTGCACGGCCACGATCCGCTCCGCGGGCAGGACGCCGGTCGAGCGCAGGAAGCGCGCGTCCTCGTCGGTGTAGATGTCGTTGGTGACGACGCCGATCTCGATGTCGCCCGCCAGCGCGCCGCAGAGCGCGGCGGCCAACGACGACTTGCCGGTGCCGACCGGGCCGGCGATGCCGACCCGTAGTGCTCGCTCAACTGACAAAGAGCCTCCTCGAGTTGCCGTGGTGTTCCTCCGCGCGGAGGTCGAGCAGCGGGGTGGCGAGCGCGGGCAGCGCGCCGTCGCGCGCCGCCCGCTCAGCCAGGGTCTCGACCAGCGGTGCCATCCCCGCCAGCCAGGCCGCCGCCTCGAGCGCGTCGACCGCGCCGAGCTTGGGGGCCGCGGCGGCGACCGCCGCGGCATCGTCGTAGAGCGACAACTCGGCCACGGCGCGCGGCGTCATTCCCGCCGCCCGCGCCGTCAACCCGAGCACGACGCAGCGCGGCGTGAGCGCCGAGGCCGCCGCGTAGGTCTGCACCGCGTCGGGCCACAGCCGCGCGCCCAGACGCAGCAGCGCGCGGCCTTGGCGTCGTGCGGCGTCGCGCCACGCGGGCGCGGGCGTGCGCGCCGCCCATGCGGCGTCGAGCGCCAAAGGATCCGCGCCACCGCACACCCGCGCGGCAACCGCCGCGTCGAGCAGCCCGACCGTGCGCAACCGGGCGTCCATGAACGCCGGCACGTCGCGTGGCGGCAAAGCGGCGGCCTCCAGGCCACCCGAGTGCGCGAAGCCCCCGGTGGGTGTGCGGCCGTCGGCGAGCAGCAGGGCCAACATCATCATCTAGAAGAACGAGTACCGCTGCGCGAGCGGCAGCTCGGACACCGGGTCGGGCGCGATCGCCTCGCCGTCAACCGTGACCACGAAGGTCTCCGGGTCGACCGCGATGTCGGGCGTCGCGTCGTTGTTGATCATGTCGGCCTTGCCGACCCCGCGCGTGTCGGCGACGCCGACCAGCCGCCGCCGCAGCTCCAGCCGCTCTTCGACGCCGTCCTCCAGCGCCGCCGGGGCGACCCAGGAGATCGAGTAGGACGGCGCGGCGCTCGGAGCCGCCGCGAACATCGGCCGCCCAAAAACCGGCTGCGGCGTCGGGATCGAGGCGTTGGCGTCGCCGATCGGCGCCCACGCCAGCGCGCCGCCCTTGATCACCATCCGCGGCCGGATCCCGAAGAACGCGGGGTCCCAGAGCACGAGGTCAGCGAGCTTGCCGACCTCCACGGAGCCGACGTCGGCCGCGATCCCGTGGGCCACCGCCGGGCAGATGGTGTACTTGCTCACGTAGCGCTTCGCGCGGGCGTTGTCGGCAGGACCATCGCCCGCCAGCGCGCCCCGCTTGGCCTTCATCACGTGCGCGGTCTGCCACGCCCGGATGATCGTCTCGCCGATCCGCCCCATCGCCTGCGAATCGGAGCCGATCATCGAGATCGCACCGAGATCATGGAGGACATCCTCGGCCGCCATCGTCGACGCGCGGATCCGCGACTCGGCGAACGCCAGGTCCTCCGGCACCTTCGGGTTGAGGTGATGGCAGACGATCAACATGTCTTGGTGCTCGGCCAGCGTGTTGATCGTGTGCGGCCGCGTCGGGTTGGTCGACGAGGGCAACACGTAGGACTCGCTCGCGATGGCGATGATGTCGGGCGCATGGCCACCGCCCGCACCTTCGGTGTGGTAGGCGTGAATCGACCGCCCGGCGATCGCGCCCAGCGTCGACTCCAGGTAGCCGGCCTCGTTCAGCGTGTCGGTGTGGATCGCCGCCTGGACGCCCCAGCGCTCGGCGCCGCGCAGGCAGGCGTCGATCGCCGCGGGCGTCGAGCCCCAGTCCTCGTGCAGCTTGAAGCCCGCCGCACCCGCCAGGACCTGTTCGTCCAGCGACGCCTCCGATACGGTGTTGCCGCGGCCCAACAGCAGGATGTTGATCGGCGCGCCGTCCAGCGCGCGGTGCATCAGCGTCAGCCCGGCGGGCGTCGTGCAGGTCGTCGCGCGCGTGCCCTCGGTCGGCCCGGTCCCGCCGCCGACCATCGTCGTCACACCCGACGCCAGCGCCTCGTCGACCAAGGTGGGGGTGATGAAGTGGACGTGGCAGTCGATCGCGCCCGCGGTCAGGATCCGGCCCTCGCCGGCGACCACGTCGGTCCCCGGCCCGATCACCAGCGCCGGGTGCACGCCGTCCATGACGTCCGGGTTGCCCGCCTTGCCCAGCGCGACGATCCGCCCGTCGCGCACGCCGACATCGCACTTGACGACGCCCCAGTGGTCCAACACCACCACGTTGGTGATCACGAGGTCCGGCGCGCCCGCCGCGCGCGTCGCCAGCCCCTGCAACATCGACTCGCGGATCGTCTTGCCGCCGCCGAAGACCGCCTCGTCGCCGCCAACGCAATGATCTTGCTCGACCTCGATCCAGAGGTCCGTGTCGGCCAGGCGCACGCGGTCGCCGACCGTCGGCCCGAGCAGCTCGGCGTAGCGCCGTCGATCGACAGAGCTCACGCCCGCACCTGCAACCCCGGCACGCGCCGCGCGCCCGCCAAGGCCACCAACTCGACCGCCCGCGCCGCACCCGGCTCAAAGCGCACCGACGTCCCGGCCAGCACGTCCAGCCGGAAGCCCTCCGCCGCCGCGCGGTCGAACGCCAGCGCGGCGTTCACATCGGCGAAGTGGAAGTGCGACCCAACTTGAATGGGTCGGTCGCCGGTGTTGAGCACCTCGACGACACGGCGCTCCCGGCCGGGCGCGAGCTCCACCGCCCCCTCTCCCGTGACGATCTCTCCGGGGATCATCACGGGATCGGGTGGTGGAGCGTCACGAGCTTGCGCCCGTCCGGGAACGTCGCCTCGACCTGGACCTCGTCCAACAGCTCGGGCACGCCGTCCATGACCTCTTCACGCCCGAGCACCGCCCGTCCGGCGCTCATCAGCTCCTCGACCGTCGCGTCGCCGTCGCGGGCCCGCTCCAGGACCCAGCACGCCAGCAGCGCGACGGACTCAGGGTGGTTGAGCCGGACGCCACGCCCGCGGCGCTCTCGGGCGACCATGCCCGCGACGCTGAGCAGCAGCTTCTCCTGATCGGACGGGGTGAGGCGCATCGGCGGCGAACATGCCACCTCAGACCCCGGCCGCTCAAGCGCTTTCACCCCGGTCTCGCCCCGCTCACCCCGCCCCTCACCCCGGGACCACGACCGGCCGGTCGGGCGTTCACCCCGCGACTCCGACAGGCGGTCCGATCAGCCCGGCCCAGCGGCGCGACAGGCTGGCCGCGTTCGCACCGCACACATTCCCTGGGAGGGACCCTTGATGCACCTGACCCACCTGCGGGGCCGCCGAACGTGGCTGCCCGCGCTCACCGCCTGTCTGGCCGCGGCCGGGCTCGCCGCCGGCTGTGGATCGTCCTCCGACGACAAGGCCTCCGGCTCGACCGGCGGCTCGTCCTCGGGCGGCACGATCAAGGTCGGCGTCCTACACTCGCTGAGCGGCACGATGGCGATCAGCGAGGTCTCGGTGAAGGACGCCGAGCTGCTGGCCATCAAGGAGATCAACGCCGAAGGCGGCGTCCTGGGCAAGAAGATCGAGCCGGTCGTCGAGGACGGCGCGTCGGACTGGCCGACGTTCGCGGAGAAGGCCCAGAAGCTGATCTCCCAGGACAAGGTCGCCGCGACCTTCGGCGGGTGGACCTCGGCGTCGCGCAAGGCGATGCTCCCGGTCTTCGAGCGCAATAAGGCGTTGTTGTACTACCCGGTCCAGTACGAGGGCCTGGAGTCCTCGCCCTACATCTACTACTCGGGCGCGACGACCAACCAGCAGATCATCCCGGCGCTCGAGTACCTCCAGAAGGAGAAGGGCACCAAGAAGCTCTTCCTGGTCGGCAGCGACTACGTCTTCCCGCGCACGGCCAACAAGGAGATCAAGGCCTGGGCCAAGGCCAACGGGATGACGGTCACGGGCGAGGAGTACGCGCCGCTGGGCTCCACGGAGTTCTCGACGATCGTCAACAAGGTCAAGGCCTCCGGCTCCGACGCGGTGTTCAACACGCTCAACGGCGACAGCAACGTCGCGTTCTTCAAGCAGTTGGAGGGCGCGGGCCTGCCGGCCGACAAGCTCCCGATCGTCTCGGTCTCGATCGCCGAGGACGAGGTCCGCGGCATCGGCGCCGCGAAGGTCAAGGGCCAGATCGTGGCGTGGAACTACTACCAGACGACCCCGGGGGCGGCGAACGAGAAGTTCGTCGCGGCCTACAAGGCGGCCTACGGCAACAACCGCGTGACCGACGACCCGATCGAGGCCGCCTACCTCCAGGTCAAGATCTGGGCCGCCGCGGTCAAGAAGGCCGGCTCGACCGACGTCGAGAAGGTCAAGGCCGCCTCCGGGGGCCTGACGATCGACGCGCCTGAGGGCAAGATCACCGTCAACGGCGAGAACCACCACATCACCAAGACCGCCCGCATCGGCGTGATCCAGGCCGACGGCCTGATCAAGACGGTGTGGGAATCCGACGGGCCGATCGACCCCGACCCGTACCTGAAGACCTACCCCTGGGCCAAGGGGCTCTAGGGGCCTAGACGACCGCACGCGCGGGGTGTCCTCATCGCGAGGACGCCCCGCGCCGCCGTCCCCACTCCGCCATGGCTGCACTCCTCTCACAGCTCTTCGTCGGCCTCTCCATCGGCTCGATCCTGCTGCTCGTCGCGCTCGGCCTGACCTTCACCTTCGGCCAGATGGGCGTCATCAACATGGCGCACGGCGAGCTGATCATGGCCGGCGCCTACACGACCTACGAGGTCCAGAAGGCGCTCGGGCCGGGCTCGGTCACCACCGCCTTCCTGCTCTCGCTGCCGGTCGCGATGGTCGTCGCCGGCCTGATGGGCCTCGCCCTGGAGGCTGGGCTGATCCGCCGCCTCTACGGCCGTCCGCTCGACACGCTGCTGGTCACCTGGGGCGTCTCGCTGATGCTCCAGCAACTCGCACGCGACCTGTTCGGCGCCCAGAACGTCGCCGTCGCCAGCCCGAGCTGGCTCAGCGGCGGGATCTCGCCCTGGGGCATCGACATGCCCTACAACCGCTTGTTCATCATTGGGCTCGCGCTGGCCGTCACCGCGGGCGCGTGGGTAGTCGTCAGCCGGATGAAGCAGGGCCGCCGGATGCGCGCGGTCATGCAGAACCGCCAGCTCGCCGCGGCCTCCGGGATCGGCACCGCGGGTGTTGACCGGCGCACGTTCTTCCTCGGGTCGGGCCTGGCCGGGATCGCCGGGGTGGCGATCACGCAGCTGGGCTCCGTCGGCCCGACGCTGGGCACCAACTACATCGTCGACGCGTTCCTGGTGGTCGTGGTCGGCGGCCTGGGCTCGCTGCGCGGCGCGGTGCTGGCGGCGCTCGCGCTCGGCATCATCAACTCGCTGTCGGAGTACTGGACGCAGGCGTCGCTGGCCAAGGTCATCGTCTTCGTCTGCATCGTTGCGTTCCTGCAGTTCCGCCCGCAGGGCATCGTCGCCCAACAGAGCCGGGGGCTGGCATGACCGCCCTGGCCTCCACCGCTCGCCGCCTCGGCGGGACCCGCGAGCAGACGACGTTCCGGATCGGCTTCCTCGTCTGCGCGGTGCTGCTGCTGCTCGTCGCCCCGGCGTTCCTGTCGGACTTCCGGCTCGGGCTGCTGGCCAAGTACCTGTGCTTCGCGATCGCCGCCGTCGGCATCGCGGTCGCGTGGGGCAACGGCGGGATGCTCGTGCTCGGCCAGGGGATGTTCTTCGGCCTCGGCGGCTACTCGATGGCCATGTACCTCAAGCTGCACGAGGCCGGCTCCGAAGGGCTGCCGGACTTCATGGTGTGGTCGGGCGTCGAGAAGCTGCCGGTGATCTGGAAGCCGTTCGAGCACGCGTGGTTCGCCATAGCCGGGGCGGTGTTGATCCCGGTGGCGATCGCGACGCTGCTCGGCCTGCTCGTATTCCGCAGCCGCGTCAAGGGTCCGTACTTCGCGATTCTGACCCAGGCGCTGGCCGCGGCGTTCGTGATCCTGCTCGTCGGCCAGCAGGGCTGGACCGGCGGCACCAACGGGCTGACCAACATCCAGTCCTTCTTCGGCCTCCAGCTCGCCGACGAGAACGACCGGCGCACGCTGTACCTGGTCGTCGCGGTCGTGCTGGGCGCCGTCTACCTGGTGGCTCGTCAGCTGCTCTCCAGCCGTTATGGCCGGCTGCTGCTGGCGGTCCGCGACGCCGAGGACCGCGCGCGGTTCCTGGGCTACAGCCCGACCAAGGTGAAGGTCTTGGCCTTCGCCACCGCCGCGGGCATGGCCGGGTTGGCGGGCGCGCTGTTCGTGCCGGTCGTCGGGATCATCTCCCCCGCCCTGCTCGGCGTCGTGCCGTCGATCGAGATGGTGATCTGGGTCGCGGTCGGCGGGCGCGCGTCGCTGCCGGGCGCGATCGCCGGCGCGCTGCTAGTCAACTGGGGCAAGACGGAGTTCAGCGAGCAGTTCCCGTCGCAGTGGACCTACGCGCTGGGCGCGCTGTTCGTGATCGTGGTGGCGTTCGCGCCGCTCGGGCTGGCCGGCGTCATCAAGGGCGCCAAGGAGCGCTTCGCGTCATGACCGAGTCCCTTCTCCAGATCCGCGACCTCAGCGTCAGCTTCGACGGCTTCCACGCGCTGACCGACGTCTCGCTGGACGCCACCGAGGGCGAGGTCCACTTCCTGATCGGGCCCAACGGCGCGGGCAAGACCACGTTGGTGGACATCGTCACCGGCCTCACCAAGCCGACCAAGGGCTCAGTCCACTTCGCCGGCGAGGAGCTGGTCGGACGCAAGGAGCACGAGATCGTCCACATGGGGATCGGGCGGACGTTCCAGACCGCCAGCGTCTTCGAGGCGCTGAGCGTCGCCGACAACCTCGACCTCGCCGCGAGCTTCCGGCTCGGGCTGCGCAAGATGCTGCGCAAGCGCCGCGGCACCGACCCGCGGGTGGCGGACGCGTTGGAGACGACCGGCCTGGCCAACGTCGCCGACCGCCCCGCCGGCGCGCTCTCCCACGGCCAGAAGCAGTGGCTGGAGATCGGCATGTTGTTGGTCCAGGAGCCGCGGATGCTGCTCTTCGACGAGCCCGTCGCGGGCATGAGCCCCGACGAGCGAACGCGGACCGGCGACCTGATCCGGCTCACAGCGCAGGGGTGCACCGTGTTGGTCGTCGAGCACGACATGGACTTCCTGCGACGGTTCGCCGACCGCGTGACGGTCCTGCACGAGGGCAAGGTGTTGCGCCACGGCGCGACCGTCGCCGAGGTCCAGGCCGACGAGCAGGTCCAAGAGGTGTACATCGGCCGTGCCAAGGACGGCCGCGGGCGCGTGGAGGCCGAGGCATCATGATGGAGTTGACGGTGACCGGGCTGCACGCCAGCCACGGCCGGACGCCGGCGCTGTTCGGCGTCGACCTATCGATCACCGAGGGCGGCTCGTGCTGCGTCCTCGGGCGCAACGGCGTCGGCAAGACCTCGTTGATGAACGCGATCATGGGCGTCCTGCCCACCCGCGAGGGAACCGTGACGCTGGACGGCCGCGACATCACGCGGATGCCGCCGTGGGAGCGCGTGCGGCTCGGGCTCGGCTACATCCCGCAGGAGCGCACGGGCTTCGCGCACCTCACGGTCGCCGAGAACCTGCGCGTCGTGCTGGAGACGCGGCCGGGCGCCAAGCGGTCCGACGTGGACGACGTGCTCGACCTGTTCCCCAGGTTGAAGCCCTTGCTCAAGCGTGCCGCCGGCTTCCTCTCCGGCGGCCAGCGCCAGCAGCTCGCGATCGCGCGGGCGCTGCTGACCAAGCCCAAGATCCTGTTGTTGGACGAGCCAACCGAGGGCATCCAGCCGTCGATCGTCGCCGAGATCGAGGAGGCGATCGTCGCCTTCCACGACCGCGACGGCCTCGGGATCCTGCTCGCCGAGCAGTACGTCGAGATGGCCTTGCGGATGGCCGAGCGCTACATCGTGCTGGAGGCCGGCCAGGTCGTGTCGGCCGGCGCGACCGCGGAGCTGAGCGCCGAGGACGCGGGCAAGCTGCTGGCGATCTAGTTGGTGGCCTAGCCGCTGACCGGCGTGACCGCGACGAGCGCGTCGCGCAGCTCGCGCAGTGCGGCGGCGAGCTGCTCCGCTGGCGCTCCGGCCGCGGCCTCGCGCTCCAGGCGCTGGGCGGCATCGGCGGCCGGGACTGCGCCGACCGTGCGGCTCGCTCCCGCGACCTGGTGGGCGAGGCGGCGCAGCGCCTCGCGGTCGCCGTCCTCCAGCGCGTCGGCGAGCAGCTGGACCTCGCCCTGGATCGACGCCGCATAAGAGGCGAGGATCTGCGCGCCCAGCTCGGCGTCCCCGGCGACTAGCTCGTCGAGCGCCGACCCGTCGATCGCCGGCGGTGGGAGAACGGCCCCGCCCACCCCGGCTTCCGGCTCCGGCCACGCGACGTGCGGCAGGTAGCGGCGCAGCGTCGCCGACAGGATCGCCATCGTCGTCGGCTTGGTTACGACGTCGTCCATGCCCGCCTCTCGGCAACGGTCCAGCTCACCCTTCAGCGCGCTGGCGGTCAGCGCGAGCAGCGGTGTGCGGGCGCGATCCGCCGCGCGCTCGGCCTCGCGCAGGCGCCGGGCCAACTCATAGCCATCGACATGCGGGAGCTGGATGTCCGTGAACACCAACCCGTAGGTGTTGCTCGCAAAGAGCGCCAGCGCCGCGTCCGCGTCGCCCGCGGCGTCGACGCGGAACCCGATCGCCTCCAGCTGCGCGGCCAGCACCTGGCGGTTGACCGGGTGGTCCTCGACCAAGACCACCAAGCTGCCCTCGGCCTCGGCGTCCTCTCGAGACGGCAGCGCGCGCCGTCCGCTCGCAACGCCCGTGCCGCCACCCGCTGGCGCGCTCACGTCCTCCCCCACACCCACCGGCAGCACGAGCTCGATCGTCACCGTCGTGCCCGCGCCGGGCGCGCTGCGCAGCGCCACCGCGCCGCCCATCGCCTCCACGAGCTGGCGGCAGATCGCCAGCCCCAGGCCCGTTCCCTCGCTGCTGCGCGCGTGATCGGTCGAGGCCTGCGTGAACGGAACGAACAGCCGGCGCTGGTCCTCCTCGGCGATCCCGATGCCGGTGTCTGCGACCGACAACGCCAGCCGCTGCGCGCCGCTCGCGCCGCGGCCGTCGTCCAGCGCGCGCAGCGCGACCGTCACGCCGCCGTCGCGCGTGAACTTCATCGCGTTGCTCAGCAGGTTGCCGAGCACCTGGCGCAGGCGCCCTTCGTCCACGACATGCGCCGCCGCCACCGCGTCGTCCACCTCCACCGTCAGCTCCAGCCCGCGCAGCCGCGCCGCGTGGCGGTGCTGGCCGGCGACGTCGGTCACCAGCGGTCCGACCGCGACCGTCGCGGGCGACAGGTCCAAGAACCCCGCCTCGATCTTCGAGAAGTCCAACACGTCGCCGATCACCGCCAGCAGCGCGCGCGACGAGCCCATCGCGACGTCGACCAGCTCGCGCTGGCGGTCGTCCAGCGCGTCGAGCGCGAGGATCTCCAGCGTGCCGGTCACCGCGACCAGCGGCGTGCGCAGCTCATGGCTCATCATCGCCAGGAACGCGGACTTCGCGCGGTCGGCGGCCTCGGCGTCCTCACGGGCGCGACGCAGGTCGGCCTCCAGCGCCTTGCGCTCGGTGACGTCGGCGACGAACCCGTACAACTCGGCCGAGCCGTCGCCGTTCTGGACCGTCAGCGCCTGGCCCTGCATCCAGGCGACCTCGCCGTCGGCGGTCATGATGCGGTACTCGTGCGCCCACGCCTGCCCGCTGCGCGCCGCGCCCAACATGGTGTCCAACCACGGGCCACGGTCCTCGGGCAGCACCGCGCGCGCCATCCCCGGGAAGTCGATGTCCTGGTTGCGCACCGTGCGGTGGATCGAGCCGTGGCGGCTGGCGAAGCGCACGTTGAAGCCGCCGTCGTGGCCGACGTGGAACTGGAACACCGCGCCGGGCACGCGGTCGGCGATCGTCTGCAGGCGCTTCTCGGCCTCACGCGCCTCGCCCTCGGCGCGGCGCCGGCCGGCGAGGTCGTTCTGGATCGCGTCGGCCATCTCGTTGAAGTCGCCGGCGAGCTGGGTCAGCTCGGCGACGCCGTGGGGCTCGGCGCGGTGCGACCAGTCGCCGAGCGTGATCCGGCGCGTGACGTCGGCCAGCCGCGACAGCGGCCGGACGATCGCACGCGCGGACACCAACAACCCGGCCGCCAGCACGGCAGCGAGCAGGACGAGGATCGCGGTCTGGGCGGCCAGCAGCTGGTCGGTGCGGCCCTGGAGCTTCTCCGCGCGGCGCGCGGTGCGGGCGTCGACCAGCGCGGTGAAGCGGTCGATCGCCTCCATGATCTTGCGCTTCTGCGCGTGGTAGTTGTCGTCGACCAACCGCTCGTAGTTGGGCGCGACCTCGCGCAGGTAGTCGCGGTCGACGCCCGCGGCGATCCGCGGCGCGACCTCGTTCATCATCTTGAGCTCGAGCAGCGCGAGGTCGTTGGACGCCTCCAGCGACGCGGCCAGCGCCGCGAACTCCTCGGGCGAGAAGTGCGCGCGGCGCATCAGCTCGGTCAGCGCCGCCGGCGGCCCGCTGCGCTCCTGGCTCTCGCCGTCGGCCAGGACGCGATCCCAGTAGGACGAGTCATAGTCCAACGGCCGCGGCGCGTCGCCAGAGCGGATGTCGAGGATCTGGTTGTAGTAGCGGCGAAAGCGCGGGTCGCCGGTCGTCACGTACAACCGGACCATGCGCGTGAGGTCGTTGGAGCTCTGGCGCATCCCGTCCGAGAGCCGGAACGAGGTCACGCGCTGACGCTCGGCCTGGGAGCGCGCGGTCGCGGTCCGGACCTGGAGCACCGTCACGACCGACAGCAGCGCGGCGAGGACCACGACCACGCCGAGCAAGGCCTTCAACAAGCCTCGGATCGACGGCGTCGCGCGCCCGGTCATGGCGTGCGCTGTAGGGAGACGACCTCCAGCAGGCGCCGCGCGGTCAGCGGCTTGCGCATCACGCCGAGGACCGTGAGCCCGAGCGCCAAGGCGGTCGCCTCGGCCTCCCGCACCAGCGGCTCCTCCAGCCCGCTGGCGATCACCAGCCCGGTGTCGAGGTCGCGGTCGGCGAGGTGGCGGAAGAACTCAAAGCCGTCCATGCCGGGCATGTCGAGGTCGCAGACGATGACGTCCGGCCGCCGGCCCGCGTCCAGGAGCGTCAGCGCGCCCTCGCCGTCGGCCGCCTCCAGCAGCGCGCCCGCGCCGAGGTTGGCGAGGATCTGGAGCATCGTGCGCCGCTGGAACTCGTGGTCCTCCACGACCAAGACGGTGCAGTGGGCCAGGGTCATCGACGGTCCTCCGAGATGCTCAGGATGCCCTCGCCCTCCGCCGGCGTCAGCAGCCCGAGCGCGCGGCCGCGGTCCACGGCCTCGGCCCGGGAGGCGACGCCGAGCTTGGCGTACAGCGTCCGGGTGTGGGTCTTGATGGTGTTGCGCGAGATGTACAGGTCGTCGGCGACCTGGCGCAGGCTGCCAGGGCCCGACAGCGCGGTCAGGACCTCGACCTCGCGCGCGCTCAGCACGGGCGCGGCGTCGAGGTGACCGGTGCCGCGGTACGGGCGCTCCGGATCGGCCAGGACGGCCTCCAGCGCGGCGGGCAGCAGCCCGGCGTCGGTGGCGTCGCCGAGCTGCGCGCGGGCGGCGGCGACCACGGCGGCGGCCTCGTCATGGTCATTGAGAACGGCGAGCGCGCGCGCCAGCTCCAGCTGCACGGCGCCGACGACCAGCGAGGAGTCCGTCCAGCCGCGCGCGAGGTCCAGGCCGGCGCGACAGCGGCGCGCCGCCTCCTCCGGCTCGCCGATGAGCGTCAGCAGCTGGGCGCGCGCGCAGACCACGGGCAGCGCGTGCGGCGACGCGCGCAGCGGGCCGTTGTCGCGGGCGGCGACCGCGGCGTCGGTCAGCAGCTGGGCCTCGGCGACGTCGCCACGACGCAGCGCGACCAACGCGAGGACCGCGCGCGGCAGGTAGGCGACCAGCGGCAGGCCCGACGCGGGCAGATGAACCTGTTCTTGTAGGGCTTGATGGGCGAGGCGCTCGGCCTGGGCGTCGCGGCCCTGGAGGTGCAGATGCCAGGCGGTCAGCGCCTCGACCGCGGCGCGCACCGGCGCGCCGCGGGGCAGGACAGCGAGCGCGCGCTCGGCGGCGCGGACGGCGCCGGCGAGGTCGCCGAAGCAGAGCATCGCCTCCAGGCACAGCGCGGCCAGCGCGTAGGAGGCGGTGCCGTCGGGCATCGGTCCCTCCCACCCCGCGCGCTCGCCGGTGGCCAGCCAGCCGTCGCGGCGGTCGCGGTCACCGCTCAGCGCCGCCAGGAGCGCGGAGACGTAACACAGGCGCGCGTCCGCGCCGACGACCTCGGCCGGGAACAGCGCCAGCCACTCGCGTGCGCGGCCGCCGAGCGAGCCGGACTGGACGAAGCGGATCGAGTGGCAGGCCAGCAGCTCGGCGGCGAGGTCCCAGTCGCGCGCGGCGAGGTAGTGGCCCATCGCCTCCTGCAGCTCGCCCTCGCCGCCCTCGGACTCCAGCCACTCCCCCGCGCGCACGTGCAGCGCGCGCGCCCGGCCGGCGTCGAGCGCCAGCAGGCGGTTGCGCAGCACGTCGCGCAGGAGGTGGTGGCAGCGAAACCACTGGCGCGAGCGGTCCAGGGGCGAGAGCAGCAGCGACGAACGCGTCAGCGACGTGAACGCCGCGCGCGTGCCGACGTCGTCGCCGAGCAACCGCACGCACAACTCGACGTTGAAGCGCTCCAGGACCGAGGTCTCCAGGATGAAGCGGCGCTCGTTCTGCGGCGAGGAGGCCAGGACTTCGTCGACCAGATCGCCGATCAGGTCCTCGTCGGAGGCGTGCAGCTGGGCGACGACGTCGGCGGGCGCGTCGCCCAGGCGCAGGCGCAGCGCGGCGAGGTAGAGCGCGGCGGGCCAGCCTTCGGTGCGGCGCTCAAGCGCCTGCGCCGCCTCGTCGTCCAGCGTCAGACCCAGCGCGTCGCGCAAGAAGCGGCGCGACTCGTCGGCGCCGAAGCGCAGGTCGTCGGCGCGGAGGTCCAGGACCTCGCCTTGGGACCGCATCCGCGTGAGCGCGTCCAGCTCGGGATCGCGCCGGGTGGCGAGCATGATCCGGTGGGCGTGCGGCAGCCGCGCGAGGAACCAGTCGACGCTGTCGCGCGTGACCGGGTCGGCGACGGCGAGGTGAACGTCGTCGAGGATGAGCGTGATCGGCTCTGGCGCCTGCGTGAGCGCGTCCAGCAGCGCGATCAGGACGCCGTCTCTGAGATCGGCATCCGGCGCCTCGGCGGCGTCGCGGGCGGCGTCGATCGCCTCGCCGACGACCGGCCGCAGCGCGGTCAAGACCGCCAGCCACAGCCGCGAGCCCTGGTCGTCGGCGTCGACCGAGACCCACGCGACGCGCTCGGGCTCCCCGGCCCGCGCCGCCCACTGCGCCAGCAGCGTCGACTTCCCGAAGCCCGCGGGCGCGCTGGCGACCACGACCCGCGCGGCGCTGCGGTCGATGGCGTCCAGAAGCGGCGCGCGCTCGAGGTGCTCGCTGCGGACCGGCGGGAGGTGGAACTTGGTCTGCGGGAACACCGTGTCCCGAGAATCCTTCCGGACACAGTCCAGTCCGGTTAGGTCCAACCGGTCCAAACATCGGGCACCACGGACCGCCGCGGTGCCGGGGTGGGTTAACCCCGGAGTTAGAGCTTCGCCAGCGCCGTGTCGAGCTGCGGCACGATGCGATCCAAGGCGTACGGGATGCTGAGGACCGAGGAGGCCGAGAGCGCCATGGAGAGGTCGAGGTCGTCGACCATGATCGTGCGGCCGTCCTTGACGACGTTCAGGTTCTTGAAGGCCGCCTGCTTCTCCAGGTCCTTGCGCGTCGCCGGGTCGTCGGCCATCACCACCAGCGCGTCGACGTCGACCAGGTCCATGCGCTCAGCGCTGATGTAGGCGTAGAACTCCTTGCCGGTGACCTTCTTGATGGCCTCGGGCGTCGAGAAGCCCAGCGAGGACACGAAGCGCCCGCGCGTGTCGGTCGGCGCGAACACGCTGAGCTGGCCGTTGGTGCCAGGCGCGGTAAGCAGCACCTGCTTGCCCGCGAAGCCCGGGTGGTCGGCCTTGGCCTTGGTGAACAGCGCCTCCGTGTCGGTGACGAGCTGCTTGGCCTTCTCCGGCTGACCGAGCGCGAGGCCGATCTGCTGGGTCGCCTGCTGCCACGGCAGGCCCCAGTCCGGGTAGCCGCCGACCGTCGCAACCGTCGGCGCGATCTTCGACAACTTGTCGTAGTCGCCCTTCGGCAAGGCGTAGGTGACGATCAGGATCAGGTCCGGCCGGACGGCCGCGATGCCCTCGAAGTCAATGGAGTCGCCCGAGAACTGCTTCGGCTTGTCGCTGCCGAGCTTGGGCTCCGCCCACACGCCGACGCCGCTCTTCCACTGCGGGATCCAGCGCAGCGTCCCGACCGGGACCGTGCCCAGCGCAAGCGCCGGGTCCTGGTCGGTGTACCCGTAGGTCACGACGCGCTTGGGCGCCGACTCGATCGTCGTCTCGCCAAGCGCGTGCTTCACCGTCACCGGAAACGCGCCGGCGGCCGCACCGCCACCGGTCGAGCTGCCACCACTCGACGCGCTGTCGTCATCGGAGCCGCACGCGGCCAGGCCGAGCGCAGCCGCGGTGCCGGCGGCGCCGAGCAGCAAGCCGCGGCGCGTGGTGCGGGCGTGGGGAGAGAACGGGTCGAGCGGGAGGGCCATTGTTAGGTGACCCTAACACAGGCTCTGCTTCAGCTCCCTCGACCACGGGCCGTTCGACATCACCTCCGGGTCCACACGGGCGGGTTGGACACCACGGTGGAGTGGGTCGCCTACTGCGGTCCGGGCGGCCCGGATGGCCACCCGACCAACTGCTGGACCGGCGGCAGCTTCGTCGTGCCGGGGACGACCCCCACCGACGACATCGCCGGCTTCGGAGGCTGGGGCATCTGCGGCGGCATCCGCTATTACATCCGCGCGACCAACGCGGCTGGGGTCTTCTGGACCGAGCAGCTCGGGTTCAACGGGGCGTGCAACTGAGGCGGCTTTCGCCCGCGTCAGCCCAGGCGACCGCCGACGGATGCGCAGAACGCGGGTCCCGAGTCGCTGTCCGGCCAGGCCTCGGTGTCGATCACCGAGCGATCGAAGCGGCAGAGGCGGCGCCGCAGCGCGCGGTCGCCGACGTGCGACAGCGCGTTGTCGCGCGTGGACGGCGTGTCGAACGTCCAGACCGACGCCTGTCCGCGCGCGTCGTTGATCGTGCGGCAGGACAGCACCGTGAACGTGCGCGCACGGGCGGTCAGCGCCGGGATGTCGGGGGTAACCGTGGCGGCCTCGGCCGGGAGCGGATACTCATACCGCGCCACGCTGGCGCAGTCGTCCGCCGTCTCCCAGCCAAGCGGCGGCGCGCCCCGCGTCGGAGGGTGCGTCGTCCGAGCCGAGAAGCACGATCGCTCCAACGATCGCGGCAGCGGCGATCAGCCCGATGATCGCGAGCAGCGCACGCCTGGGGATCCGCGTCCCGGTGGCCATGCCAGAACAGTAGCCGTATGCTGAGCAGGCCTCAACGGATGGCGGAGGCCCGTGTGGATGTGGCCGCCGCTACGGTCCGCCCGTCGCCGCCAGGCGTTCGAGCAGCGCGAGCGTGAAGCGGATGTGGTCGAGATAGTCGGCGATCGCGCCGTGCTCGTCCGGGCCGTGCATGTTGCCGTCGGGCCGCAGGGTGCCGGCGGGTGAGATGACGGGTGCGCCGAGGTGGTCGAGGACCATGCGGCCGGGGCCGGCGCCGATCAGGACCGGGTAGACGACGGGGTCGCCGAAGACGTCGGCGGCCGCGGCGATCGTCGCGGCGGCGAAGGGCGTGTCCAGCGGCGAGGCGGCCGGGCGGATCTTGCGGCCGCCGATGACCTCGACGTCCGGGAACCGCGCGGCGACGTGCGCGCGAACGGCGTCCAGCGCGCGCTCGGGGTCCTGGTCGGGGACGAGCGAGAAGCGCAAGGTGACGCTGGCTTGGGCCGGGACCGAGCCGACGCCGTCGGCGCCGACGACGAAGCGCGAGACCGACATGGAGGGCTCAAAGACGAGCCGCAGCGCAAGACCTACATCATCGCCCGACTCCCCCACGAACGGCCGGACGCCGCTGTCGGCGGTGACCGCGGCGGTCGGCAGCGGGATCCGCGCCGCGTAAGCGAGCTGCTCCTCGGTCGGCGCCAGCGCGCCGTCGCGGAAGCCTTCGATCACGACCGTGCCGTCGGCGTCGGTCATCGACGTCACCGCGCGCATCAGGTCGCGCGGCGCGGAGCGCAGGATCGACGCGAAGGCGGTGTGCTGGTCGGCGGCCAGCAACCGCGATGACAACGTCACCTCGAGGTTGCCGCGGCAGCCGAAGCCGATCCCCGGCCGACCGTCGGCGTCGCGCAGGAAGCTCTCCCACAGGCACGCGTCGGCGCGCAGCAGCTCGGCGTTGGCGATCAAGGCCTCCTCCAACCCGGGCGAGCCGATCTCCTCGGCCGGGTCGGAGATAAAGATCACCGTGAACGGCGGCGGCGCGCCGTCGCGCGCCTCGCGCCAGGCCTCCAGCGCCGCCAGGCGCGCGGTCACGTCGGCCTTGTCGTCGCACGCGCCGCGGGCGTACATCTTGCCGTCGCGGACCTCGGCGGCGAACGGCGGCGAGGTCCATAGCCCCTCGTCGCCCGCAGGCTGGACGTCGTAGTGCGTGTACAACAGCAGGCGACCCGGGCCGGCGCCGTCGAGGACACCAACAAGAAGTGGTCCTTGATCCGGGATCTCGATCCGCTGCACGCGGTCGAAGAGCCCGTTCATCCGCGCCTCGATCCAATCGGCGCACTCGGCGATCGCCTCACGTGCGCCGGACACCGACGGGATCGTGCAGCAGGCGCGCCACTCCTCGACGAGGCGATCGGCCTCGCGCGCGACGAAGTCGGTCACGCCTGCGCCCCGCGCGACACCAACGTCGGCGTCAACTCATAGGGGTAGTCGGTCAGCAGCTCGCCGCCGTCCTCGGTGACCAGCACGAGGTCCTCCAAGCGCACGCCGCCGAAGCCCTGCCTATAACAACCCGGCTCGACTGCGATCACGTCGCCGACGACCAGCACGTCGTCGTTCTGGTCCAGGTGCGGCGCCTCGTGGATCTCCAGCCCGACGCCGTGGCCGAGCGAGTGGAAGAAGCCCTCGTTCAGGACGGTGCCCGGCTTCTTGGTCAGGCGCGTCGGCTGACCGGCGTCCTCGAACGGCTCGCACGAGATCCGGTGCAGCTCGCGGACCGGCAGGCCCGGGCGGATCGCGGTGTGCACGCGCTCGATCGAGTCGCGGACCAGCTTGTAGTACAACCGCAACTCGTCGTCGACCTCGCCGTGGACGAACGTGCGCGTGATGTCCGTGTAGCAGCCGGTCTCCGGGTCGCGCGGGCAGAGGTCGACGGTGACCGGCTCGCCAGTGCGCACTTGCCCGGAGCCCGAGTGGTGGCCGATGCAGGTCTGCTCGCCGTGAGCGACGATCACGTCGTCGCCGCCGCAGCCGTTGCGCAGGAACGCCAGCGCGACGCCCTCCTTCAGCCGCTCGCACGTGAGCGGCTCGCCGTCCAGGACGAGGCCGCCGTCCGCGTCTGCGTCAGCTGCGTGCAGCGCCGCGGCGACCGAGGCCACCGCCGCCTCGCACGCGGTCTGCGCGCGCTTGATCCCCGCCAGCTGCGCGGCGCTCTTCACGCGTCGCCGCGTGGCGAACAGCTCGGCGTCGACGTCCAGCTCGATCCCGCCCGCGCGCAGGTGGTCGGCCAGGCGGATCGGGAACGCCGGCGGCACGAGCGCGCGCTCAGCACCCAGCTCGCGGCATGCCCGCAGCGCGATCTCCAGCGTCGCGTCCTCGCCGCTCAACCCGCTCGCGACCAGCTCGTCGAGGCCGAACTCCTCCAGCGGGTGCGCGGTCATGCCCGGCACCTCCGACATCCGCGCGACCTCCAGCGACCGCAACACGGTGTGCTTCTGGCCGGCGTGCTCGATGTAGAGGAACGGGTCGTGCACGGTGTGCGGGACCTCGTTGCGCAGCTCGGCCGAACGGGTCGTATCGGCGTACATCAGGACGGTCGGGGTGGCCATGTCCGCAGAATAGTGCACGACGCGTCCAAGATATTGAAGCGCTCGATAGGCTGAGCTCCATGCACACCCTCAGAAGCGGCAGCCCCTTCGAGGAGCTCGCGTCCTACTCCCGCGCGACCCGCATCGGCGACCTCGTCGCCATCGCCGGCACCGCCGCGACCGACGCATCCGGCGCCTGCGTGCCGGCCGACGACGTCGCCGAGCAGACGCGCGAGTGCTTCCGCCGCGCGCTCGACGCCGCCGCCCAGCTCGGCGCCCAGCGCGAGGACGTCTTCCGCACGCGCGTGTACCTGGCGCCCGGCGCCGACTGGCGCGCGGCCGTCGAGGTCCACGGCGAGATCTTCGCCGGCGTCAACCCCGCCAACACCACGCTGGCCGTCGCCGAGCTGATCCCGAAGGACTGCCTCGTGGAGATCGAGATTGACGCGGTCGCCTCCGGCCCGGTCGTCGCGTCGTGACCGCGGTCGCCTACGACGTCGCCGCCGTCCGCGCGCGCTTTGCCGCCCTAGACGGTGACCTGGCGTTCTTCGACACGCCCGGCGGCAGCCAGGTCCCCGACGCGGTCCGGACCGCGGTGAGCGACGCGATGCGCGACGCCGCCGCCAACCTCGGCGGCACGTTCGCCACGAGCACGCGCGTCGCGGAGATCGTGACGGCCGCGCGCGCCGCCGCCGGCCGCTTCCTGGGCTGCGACCCGGACGCCGTCGCCTTCGGCCAGAACATGACGAGCCTGAACTTCACGCTCTCGCGCGCGTTCGCCCGCGAAGGCCTGAAGGCCGGCGATGAGATCCTCGTCACGCGCCTGGACCACGACGCCTCGGTCTCGCCGTGGCTGGAGGCCGCGCGCGACGCTGGCGCCGTCGTCAAGACCGTCGCCATCGACGAGGCGACGTGCACGCTCGACCTCGACGACCTCGCCGCGCAGCTGAGCGACCGCACGCGCGTGGTCGCGTTCACGTGGGCGGCCAACTCGGTCGGCACGCTGGTCGACGCAGCGAAGATCTGCACGCTGGCGCACGCGCACGGCGCGCTGGCCTGGATCGACGCCACCCACGCCGCCGCCCATGTCAACGTGGATGTCAACGCGATCGGCGCCGACGTGCTGATCTGCAGCCCCTACAAGTTCTGCGGCCCGCACCTCGGCCTGGCCTACGTGCGGCCGGAGGTCGTGAGCGACTGGCGGCCCTACAAGGTCCGCCCCGCCCCCGACGCGCCGGCCGGCGCGCGCTTTGAGACCGGCACGCAGCCCTACGAGCAGCTCGCCGGGTTCACCGCGGCGGTCGAGTACTGGCACGACGTCGACGCCACCGACGCCGGCCACGCGCACGCGATGGAGCTCGGACAGCAGCTGCTCGACGGCCTGGACGACATCGACGGCGCGCGCCTGATCGGCCGTCCCACGATGGACGGCCGCGTACCGACCTTCTTGGTGTCCTTCCCCGAGCACGACGCCACCGACGTGGCGGCGAAGCTCGTCGCCCGCGGCATCGCCGCCTCGGCCAGCAACTCGTTCTACTGCCTCGGCCTCAAGGACCTCTTCGCCGACCGCGGCGCCCTGCGCCTCGGGCTGTTCCACTACAACACGGCCGCCGAGGTCGACGCCGTGTTGACCGCTCTAGCCGACGCGCTCCGCTAGCTCGGCCGCGACTTCAGCGGGACGGCGCGGCTCGGTCGCGCCGTCCTGAAGCCAGCACGCGGCCATCCGGCCGCGGCCGACGTCAAACCCCGGCGGCTCCTCGACGCGGCAGCGGTCCATCGCGTACGGGCAGCGCGGGTGGAAGCGGCAGCCTGACGGCGGCGCGCTCGGATCCGGCACCTCGCCCTCCAACGCGATCGGCAGCCGCCGCTCGCCGTCGGCGCGCGGGATCGACCCGATCAAGGCCTCGGTGTACGGATGGGCCGGAAGCGCCCACAGCTCACCGCTGGGGACCGTCTCCACCAACTTGCCCAGGTACATCACCGCGACCTCGTCGACGATGTGCTGGACGATCGCCAGATCGTGCGAGATCAGCACGAGCGCCAGGTCCAGCTCGCGCGACAGGTTCACCAACAGGTTGGCGATCTGCGCCTGGGCCGAGGCGTCCAGCGACGACAGCGGCTCGTCGAGCACGATCACCGACGGGTCGGCCGCCAGCGCGCGGGCGATCGCGATCCGCTGGCGCTGGCCGCCGCTGAACTGGTGCGGGTAGCGCTCGGCGGCGTTCGCCGGCATGCCGACCCGCTCCAGCAGCTCGGTCACCCGCTCGTCGCTCACCCGCCCGCCGTCGGCGCCAACCGCCATCGCCAGCGCCTCGCGCAGCTGCGCGCCGATGCGCCGCCGCGGGTTCAGCGACGAGTACGGGTTCTGGAAGACCATCTGCAGCCGCGTCTGCTGCGCCGGGCGCGCGCGGCGCGTCAGCGGCGCCACCTCCTCGCCCTCGAAGCGGACGTGGCCCGCGGCGCGCTGTTCAAGGCCTACAACAGCCCGCGCCAGCGTCGACTTGCCGCAGCCGCTCTCGCCCACCAGCCCGAGGATCTGGCCGCGCTTGACCGACAGCGAGACGCCGGCCACGGCGCGCACCGGGTCGCGCCCGCGGCGCTCGTAGACGACCTCGAGGTCGACGACCTCCAACGCGGGTGCGTCGCTCACGCCACAGCCTCCTTCTCGCCCATCGTCACCAAGCAGGCCGCGGCGTGGTCGCCGTCGGTGAAGAGCGGCGGCACGACCGTCCGGCACTCCTCGATCGCCAGCGGGCAGCGCGGGTGGAACGCGCAGCCCGGCGGCGGGTCCAGCGGGCTGGCCGGAACGCCAGGGATCGACAACAGCTCGGTCTGCGCCCCGGCGCCAGGGTGTGGCAACGCGGACAACAACGCCCGGGTATAGGGATGGGCGGGCGCCTTGAGGACGTCGCCCGCGTCGCCAGATTCGATCACGCGCCCCGCGTACATCACCGACATGCGCTCGGCGATCGAGGACATGACGCCGAGGTCGTGCGTGATCAACACCACCGACATGCCCTTCTCGCGGCGCAACCGGTCCAGCAGGCGCAGGATCCCGGCCTGGACGGTGACGTCCAGCGCGGTCGTGGGCTCGTCGGCGATCAGCACGCGCGGCTCGCACATCAGCGCGATGGCAATGGCGATGCGTTGCCGCATGCCGCCGGAGAACTCGTGCGGGTAGGCGCGCAGCGCGGCCTCGCCGTCCGGGATCCGCACGTCGGCCAGCATCGCGACAGCGCGCTCTTGGGCCTCGCGCTTGGACAGCTTCAGGTGCCGACGCGCGTGCTCGGTCATCTGCCGGCCCACCGTGAGCATCGGGTGCAGCGAGGTCATCGGATCCTGGAAGACCATCGAGATGTCGCGCCCGCGCAGCGTGCTGCGGGAGCCCGCGATCTCGCGGCCGTCGAAGCGCGCCGAGCCCGACGCGACGCCGCCGCGCGGCAACAGCCCCAAGAGCGACAACATCGTCAGCGTCTTGCCGGAGCCACTCTCTCCCGCGATGCCGTAGATCTGCCCGGGCTGCACCGACAGGTCGACGCGGTGGACGACCGTGCGCGGCCCGGATCCGGTCGGCAGCGTGATCGAGAGGTTCTCGAGCTCCAGCAGCGGCGCGGCCATCACGAATCCTCCCCGCGACCGGCCGAGGACTGCGGGTCGAACACGTCGCGCAGGCCGTCGCCGATGAAGTTGAAGGCCAACACGGCGGTGAAGATCGCCAGGCCCGGGAACGTCGCCATCCACCAGTTCTGGAAGTACTGCGTGCCGACCGAGACCATCGAGCCCCACTCCGGCGTCGGCGGCTGCGCGCCCAGACCCAGGAAGGAGAGCGAGGCCAACAACAACAGGCCGTCGGCGAGGTAGATCGCCACGAGCACGACGATCGGCCCGACGACGTTGGGCAGGATCTCCTTGCGCATCGCGCGACCCGCCGAGGCGCCGTGCAACCGGAAGGCCTGCACGTACTCGGCCTGTCCGATCGACAGCACCAGCGACCGCACGACGCGCGCGTAGATCGGCCACGAGACGATCACCAGCGCGAGCACCGCGTTGCGCGTCGACGGGCCCAGCGACGCGGTGACGACCATCGCCAGCACGATCGCGGGGAACGCGGAGACCAGGTCGGCCAGGCGCATGATCACGCCGTCGACCCAGCCGCCGACGTAGCCCGCAACGACCCCGAGGATCGTGCCGATGGTCCCTGAAAGCGCCACCAGCAGCAGCGCCAGCGGCAGCGAGTGCCGCGCGCCCTCGAGCACGCGGCTCAAGATGTCGCGGCCCAGCTCGTCGGTGCCGAAGAGATGCGCCGAGGACGGCGCCTCGGTGATCGCGAAGTCCTGCGCGAGCGGGTCGTGCGGCTCGATCAGCGGCGCGCCGATCGCGATCAACACCCACAACCCGGCGATGACCAAGCCGGCGATCATCGTCGGGCGGCGCCAGGCCGAGCCCGACGTCGTCCCCGAGCGACGGCGCAGACGCGCCAGGCGCGAGGGCGGCAAGACAGCGGGCTGGGCGCTCATGAGAGCCGCACCCGCGGGTCGATCGCCGCGTACAGCAGGTCGACGATCAGGTTGATGATGACGTAGACCAAGGCGATGAAGATCGAGACGCCCATGATCGCCGGGAGATCCAGCGACACGGCCGACTTGTAGGCGTACTGGCCGATGCCTGGCCAGCTGAAGATGTTCTCGACGAGCACCGCGCCCGCCAGCACGGAGGCGAAGACGAGGCCGAGGACGGTGACGATCGACGGCAGCGCGCCGCGCAGGATGTAGCGGGTGATCACGGTGTGCTCGGGCAGGCCCTTGGCGCGCGCGGCGCGGACGTAGTCGGCGTGCAGGACTTCAAGAACCGCCGAGCGCGTGTAGCGCGCGATCAACGACACGTTGTAGGCCGTGAGCACGAGGCCGGGCATGATCAGATGCTCGAAGGCGTCCCAGAAGCCCTTCAGGTCGCCGGCCAGCAGCGCGTCGACGGTGTCCAAGCCGGTGACGTCCGGTGGCGGCGCGACGGTCGGGCTCATGCGGCCGCCGCCGGGCAAGATCCCCCACTTGAAGAAGAACAGGTAGAGCGCCAACAAGCCGAACCAGAACATCGGCAGCGAGATGCCGGCCAGCGTGACGACCCGGACGCCCGCGTCGACGGCGGTGTCACGACGCAGCGCGGCGAGCACGCCGAGCGCGATGCCGACGATCGCGCTCAAGATGATGGAGAACAGCGCGAGCTCGGCGGTCGCGGGGATCGAGACGCTGAGGTCGTGGGTGACCGACTGGTGCGTCTGCTGCGACGTGCCCAGGTCACCCTGGAGCAGGTGCCCCATGTAGGTCAGGTACTGCTGGGGCAGCGGGTCGTCCAGGCCGTACTTCTCGTGGAACGCCTGGATCGCCTCGGGCGTCGGGTTCTGCCCCAGGTTGGCCAACGCCGGGTCGCCGGGCACCGCCTGCGTGAGCACGAACGAGACGATCGTGATCCCGATCAGCAGCAGCACCAGCGCGCCGAGGCGGCGGGCCAGGAACCGCACCAGCGGCCGGTGCGAGCGCGTCTTGCGACGCGCCCGTACCGGTGCTGGAACGCCAGCCGTTGTCTCAGTTGCTGCCAACGGCCGGGATGTTGAGGGTGTACGTCGGGTCGAGCACGACGTTGGACAGGTTCTTGGAACCGGTGATCGCCTGCGCGGGCTGGAACAGCGGGAAGTACGGGCTGTCCTCGTTCAGCTTGCGCTGGAAGTCCTGGAAGAGCGAGCCGCGCTCGGAGTCCTCCAGGGTGGAGCCGGCCTTCTCGCCCAAGGCGGCGATCTCCGGAGCCATGTCCTTCGTCCACTTGGCGTTGGCCGCGCGGCCCGACGCGCCCGGCGCGTAGACCAGGTAGTCGTTGGGATCCGGGTAGTCCGGGCCCCAGTAGGAGACCGACAGCTGGTTCTTGCCCGCCGCGTAGTTCTTCAGGAACGTGACCGCCGGTCGGCCGTCGAGCGAGACGTCGATGCCGATCTTGTCCAGGTCGGACTTGACCTTCTGAGCGACCGACGAGAACGACACGCCGTTGGGCGTCGCGTCGCTGGGGTAGCTGAGCTTCAGCTTGATCCCGGTCTTGCCGGCCAGCGCCGCCTTGGCGGCGTCGAGGTCCTGCTTGACCGCGTCAGAGGACTCCAGCGCGCCGAGGAACTGCGACGGGATCAGGCCAGCCGCCTGGGAGGCGCCCTCGCCCGACAGGCGCGTGTAGCCCTCGTAGTCGAGCGCGAGGCGGATCGCCTTGCGGACGTTGGCGTCGCCGGTCGGCGACACCTTGCTGTCCATGTTGGCCTCCACGTCGAAGATGTTGACGGAGGCGTCGGTGGTGACCTGCAGCGCCCCGTTGGACTTCAGCGTGCCGGCCTGCTGGGCCGACAGGTCGAGGGCGATCTCGTTCTGGCCGCGCTGGACGTTGAGCAGCTGCGTCGGGGCGGCCATGTTGCGGACCACGACCTTCGGGAAGCCCTTGGCCTCGCCCCAGTACTTGCCGTTGGCGTTCAGCGTGTACTGCTGGTTCTGCTGCGCGGTGCCCAGGACGTAGGGACCCGAGCCGGCGCTGGCCGTCTGGAGGTAGGCCTCCGCCTTGTCGGTCTTGTTGGCGTCCTTCGCATCCGTGCCGCCGTGCGCCTTGAGGACCTTCGAGTTCAGGATCGAGGTCGGCGGGGTGGCCAGGATGCGAAGGAGCGCCGGGTTGGCCTTCTTGGACTCCACGACGACCGTCTTGTCGTCGGGCGCGGTGACGGTGACGCCATCAAGCAGGAACGCGCCGCTGCCCTGCATGTTGACCATGCGGTTGAGCGAGAAGACGACGTCGGCCGAGGTGACCGGCGTGCCGTCGGAGAACTTCGCGGCCGTGTCGAGCGTGAAGGTGAAGGTCTTGGTGTCGGCGCTGCCCTTCCAAGACTTCGCGAGCGACGGGACCGGCTCGGTCTTGCCGGGCTCGAAGGTGACGAGCGTGTCGTACATCGCCTTGACCAGCATGTTGTTGGTCGGCGTGAACTCGTGCCCCGGATCGATGCCCTTGTCGACGAACGAGTTGTCGATGACGAGCGTGCCGGTCGGCGTGCCGCCGCCGTCAGCCTGCGTGCTGCCGCCACCGTTGCCGGTGTCGGACGAGGGGCTCGTCGAGGAGCTCCCGCCGCACCCGGCGACACCGAGCGCGCCGACCGCCGCAACGAGTGTGATGGTCCTTCCCAGCCTGCTGATCTGCATGTGCCCTCTTGCTCCTCCGGGCGCCCACCGCGCCGTCAAATGTTCAGGTGGCCCTGGCGGCCGGTGCGCATCATATTCAATATGCTGGCCACAATGTCCAGTTCTTTGAATGAGGTTGGGGTCGGGAGCGTCGACGTCGCGATCGTCGGAGCAGGGATCACCGGGCTGTCAGCGGCCTGGCACCTCACCCAGCGCGGGCTCTCGGTCGCGGCCTTCGACGGCACCGGGATCGGGTCCGGCGCCACCGCGGTCCAGCCGGGAGGCGTGCGTCAGCAGTGGGGCACCGAGGTCGCTTGCCGCATGGCCCGTGAGGCCTACGCCTTCTACAACGAGATCGGCGAGCGGCTCGCCCCGGCGGTCGACCCTCAGCTTAGGGCGTGCGGCTACCTGTTCGTGGCGCTGGGCGACGACGAGCTGGCCGCGCAGCGCCAGCGCCTGGAGCTGCAGCACCGGCTCGGCGTGCCGTCGCGCGAGGTCACCCCGGCCGAGGCGGGCGCGCTGGTCGAAGGACTCGACACGAGCGCGATGGTCGGCGGCGTCTGGTGCGACCAGGACGGCTACTTCGACCGGCCGCTCGCCGTGGTCGGCGCGTTCGCCGACGCCGCGACGCGCGGCGGCGCCACGTTCGTGGACCGGCGCGTGGAAAAGGTCGTGCGCGACGGCGAGGGTTGGCGCCTGGAGCTGCGCGGCGGCGAGGTCGCCCATGCGGGCGCGGTCGTCGTGGCCGCCGCCTGGGACACGCCCGAGCTGCTCTCCCCTCTCGGCGTCGACCTGCCGATCGAGCGCGAGCCCAAGTACTTGTTCTACTCCGACCCGATCCGCGAGCGGCTGCTGGAGCCGCTGGTGATCGTGCCCGAGCTGCACTTCGCCGCCAAGCAGCTGGCCGACGGCAGCGTGCTGGCCAGCGACCTGGGCGGCGGCAGCCGCGAGGGCGAGGGCAAGGAGGACTGGCACCGCAACGTGCGCCGCGCGATCAGCAAGACGCTGCCGATCCTCGAGTACGTGTCCTTCCCCGTGCTGGTCGAGGGCTTCTACGACGTGACGCCCGACCGCCAGCCGGTGCTCGGCCCGATCGAAGGCCACGACGGGCTGTTCGTCGCCGCGGGGCTCAACGGCCGCGGGTTGATGATGGCCCCGACGATCGGCCGCGTGATCGCCGAGAGCGTCGCGACCGGCGCCATGGAGGAGTCGATGGCCGCGCTGTCGCCCTCGCGTTTCGGCGGCGGGACGCTCACGCCCGAGCTGCAGGTCGTCTGAGTAAGGTTGCCCCGCACGATGTCGACCGCTGAGCCGCCCAGCCAACAGGAGTTCCTCGGAGCGCAGCTCCGCGCGCTCAGGGGCTCTCGCCGCCTGTCCCTGGGCGAGGTGGCCAAGGAGACCGGGATCTCCGCCTCGTTCCTGTCGTTGGTCGAGAACGGCCGCAGCGACATCACGATCGGGCGCTTGACCAGGTTGGTGGACTACTACGGGATCTCCGTCGTCGACCTCCTGCCGTCCGCCGAGAACGCCGATCCCGACATCGTCCGCGCGGGCGAGACGCGCCAGCTGCGCTCCCCCGAGGAGGGCACCACGATGTACTTGCTCGCGTCGGGGACCAACCGCACCATGTTGCCGATGCTGCTGGAGCTGGAGCCCGGATCGTCGATGGCCGAGCGCGGCCACCACGACGGCGAGGAGTTCGTCCACGTCCTCGACGGAACGCTCCTGCTCGAGGTTGACACCTCCGAGCCCCAGACGCTCAACGCCGGCGACTCGGCCTACTACCGCGCCGACCGCCCGCACCTCTTCCGCAACGCGAGCGCCGACGCGCCGCTGCGGCTGATCTGCGTCGACTCGCCGCCGCCGCTCTAGGCGGCCTGGTGGGCGGCGAGCGTCCGCGGCCCGGCCAGCTCGAGCCACTCCGCGGTCCAGCCGCTGCCGTCGCCGAGCACCGCCGCGCGGGCCTGCGCCGCCAGCTCCGGCGGCGCGTCGACGTGGAGGCGCTCGACGTGCGCCAGCGCCCGCGCGACCAACGCGCGGTCGCCGTCGTCACGGCGCTCGGCGACCAAGGACCCCAACTCGGCGTACACGTGGTCCAGCCCGTACGTCTTGCCCAGCTCCGGGACGGCGGCGAGCAGGCGGCGGTGGACGTCGGCCGGCTGCGGCGCGACGTCGGCGCGCTTCAACTCCATCAAGAACGCCGGCGCGTCCACGCCCTCCATCACCGCGGCGATCGGGTAGCGGGCCTCGATCTCGGGGACGGCGGCGCGCAGCTCCTCGATCGCCCAGACGCCGGTCATCCCGCCCATCGCTGGCTCCCGTCGACCACGGTCCGCAGCGCGTCGTGGGCGCGTGTGCTCCAGCCGGTCGCGCCCGCGGCGTCGAAGCTCGCGACGGCCGCCTCCAGCTCCAGCCGCGCCTCTTCCCCGCGCTGGTGGCGCCGCAGCCAGACGCCGTAGGCCAGGTGCACGCGCCCGGCAGAGAACGGTCCGCGGGCCGTTGCGGCGGCGCGGGCCGTCCGCAGGTCGCCTTCGACGTTGTCGCCGAGGTCCAGCAACGCCCGTGCGTAGGGCAGCGTCACGCGCAGCAGGGGCGACGGCACCGCGGCAGCCGTCAATGTCAGCGCCTCGACCAGCGGCCGGACCTCCTCGGCGCGCCCGATCGCCGCGGCGGCCTCGGCCAGGTCGCCGATCGCCGCCCAGCGGCGGCTGACCGCCATCAGCGGCAGGTCTGCGTCCCACAACGCGGTCAGCGCGGTAAACGCGCCGTCGGCGTCCTCGGCCGCCAGCCGGGAGCGCCCGCGCGCGAGGTGCACGTCCACCAACAACGCCCCGCGGCCGTCGGCGGCGCGCTCGGCCGCGTCGGCGAGCACCTCGGCGCGCGCGATGTCGCCCTCGGCGCCAGCGATCCGCGCCTCCAAGGCCCGGAAGCACCCAACCAGGAACGGCTGCGCGGTCTCGTCGGCGAGCTTGAGCCCCTCGTCGAGATCGGCGACGACCGCGTCGCACCCCGCGGTGGCCAGGTGGCAGCGGGCGCGGTCCAGCAGCGCGAACGGCAGCAGCCCGAGCCGGCCCTCCTCGCGGAGCTGGTCGATCGACGCCGACAGAAAAGGGAGCGCGAGGTCGGCGTCGCCCAGCGTCATCGCCGCATCGCCGTGGACGCGCGCCAGCAGCGGATCGCCGTCGGCGTCCTCCGGAGCGGCGCGCAGGTACTCGAGCACCTCGGCGCCGCGCTCGGCGGGGCAGACGACCGACAGCGGTCCGGTCAGCGCGGGCGCGTCCTCGATCTCGCCGATCCGATCGGCCAGCGCCAGCAGCTCGGCCTTGGGCGCGCGGTCGGCGCGGGTCGCCTTCGCCTTCTCGACGAGCTGCGTCAGGAGCGTCCGCGTCCACATCGCGTCACCGTCGGCGTAGGCCTCCTGCGCAGCGGCGACCAGCTCGTGGGCCTGCCCGCCGTCGTCCGGGCGCCAGAGGTCGTACAACCCCTGCAACATGGCGATCCAGTGGCGGTGCTCGGAGGTCTGCGCCGCGTTCTCGGCCTGGCCCAGGAACGTGGCGACGATGTCAGCACGGCCGATCTCATAGGCCAACTCGGCCGCTTCCAGGAGCCGTGGCACGCGCGCGAACGGGTCCTGGCTGACCTGCGCCGCGCGGTCCATCGTCGCCAGCGCGTCGCGGATCCGGCCGCGCTCGCGGACGGCGTTGGCGGCGTCGGAGAGCTGTTCGGCCAGCGCCTCGTCGGGCATCAGCGACGCGGCCGCGCGATGCCACGCGGCGCGGTAGGGCTCCTTGGCCAGCAGCCGGGAGAGCGCGACGTGCATCCCGTGGCGCCGCGGCAGCGACGCGGCCTGGTAGATCGCCGACCGGGCGGCCTCGCTGCGGAAGCGGATCGTGCCGCCGTCGCCTTCGACGATCCGGTGCGTGAACGCGGCGTGGCCGGCGGCGAGCGTCTCCTCGATCCCGGCCTTCAGCCGCGCGGCGGCGGCGCGGACCGCCTCGTTCAACGAGGTGGAGTCGTTGGCCGCGGCGGCGAGCAGGACCTCGCGCGTGGCGAGCGGCAGCCGTTCGACCTCGGCGGCCAGCCCGCGGATCAACCGCGGTGACAACGGCAGCGCGATCGGCGGCCGAACGCATTGGCGGCGCCACGCGGCCGGGGTTGCGCGAGCCAACTCGACCAAGGCCATCGGGTTGCCTGCGGCGGCCTCGACGATCCGCTCGGTGATGAACGTCGGCAGGCCGGTGTCGACCTCGGCCAGCACGGCGCGCGCCGCAGGCTCGGTCAGCGGGCCGACCCTCAGGACCGGCAGGTCCTCCCCACGCGCGCGCGGCGAGCCGTCGCCAAGCGCGACGACCACCGCGAACGGCATCCCGACGAAGCGGGGAGCCGCGTGGACGAGGGCGTCCCAGCCACGGTCGTCGACGTGGTCGCCGTCGTCGAGCAGCAGCAGCGTCGGCGGCTGACGCCGGTCGTTGCCGGCGGCGAGGAGGCCGTGCACCTCGTCCAGCGTCACGGACCCTCCGCGGGCGGTCACTACGCGGACACCGCGGTCGGCCGCCCGGCGGCCAGCGGCGTCCAATAGCGCGGAGATCCCGATGCCGGGCTCCCCGGCCAGGACGAGACCGGGCCGATCGCTCAGCTCGGCGACCACGGCGTCTAGCGCGAGGAGCTCTCGGTCGCGTCCGTGGATCGGGCCGAAGCTCACCCACTCAATGTAGGACGCCCGGTCAGCCCGCCAACGCGGCCTTGGCCTCGATCGTGTCCTGGTCGGCGAGAACCTCGTCCGCGCCGGCCTCGATTCCGTCAAGCGCCTGACGCACGACGTCGGCCGGATCGTTCTTGGGGATGTCCCAGCCGGCCATCATGTCCGTGTCGGTTGCGCTGAGGTAGAGGCCGGTGACCTGGGTGCCCTGATCGGCCAGCTCCATGCGAGCGCCGTTGGTCAGGCTCCAGGCGGCGGCCTTCGCGGCGCCGTAGGCGTTGGCGCCCGGGTAGGAGACCCAGGACATGCGCGAGTTGACGTTGAGGATCGCGCCGCCGCCGTTGGCCGCGAGGACCGGCGCGAAGGCGCGGATCGTCGCCAGCGGGCCGTAGAAGTTGGTGTCGATCTCGCGGCGGATCGCGTCAAGGTCGCCGGTGACGAGGTCGGCGCCGGTGGTGACGCCGGCGTTGTTGATGAGCAACGTGACGTCGGGTGCGGCGGCGACCGCGGCGGCGACGGCGTCCGGGTCGGTGATGTCGAGCGCCAGCGACGTGACGCCGGGTACGTCGATCGTTTGCGGGTCGCGGGCCGTGGCGTACACCTTGGCGGCGCCGCGCTCCAGCAGCTGGACGGCGAAGTGGCGGCCGAGGCCGCGGTTGGCGCCGGTGACCAGCGCGATGCTTCCTTCGATGTTCATGGCGTTGACGCTACGGGCGCTGAATGCGCGTCTCAATGCGTATTTGACGCTGATCGATGCCCTATCGTCTCATCGACGATGGATGATGCGCTCACCGGCCTGCTTGACCTCGCCGCGGTCCGCGGCGTCCTCGGCGCGCGGATCGCCGCCGGCTCGGACTGGGGCTGGTGGTCGGCCGCGACGCCCGGCGCCGCGTTCCACGCGGTGACCGAGGGGACGGCGTGGCTGGCGCGACCGGGCGAGGCGCCGATCGAGCTGGCGCCCGGCGACGTCCTGCTGCTGCCCGGCGGCGCCGAACACGCGCTCGGCAGCGATCCGGCGGCGGTGGCGCGCACGTCGCCGCAGCGCTTCGACACCTACAGCTTGGATGACGACGGCACCGTCCGGATCGGCCGCGACGCGCACGCGGCGCCGCGCACGCGGATCCTCTGCGCGCACTACGCGCACGACCCGTCGGCGTCCGCGCCGGTCCTCGCGCTCCTTCCAGAGGTGATCCACCTGCGCGCCGAGACCTGCGGCAGCGCCGCGCTGACCGGGACCGTCGCGCTGCTGGCTGATGAGCTCGCCGCGCCGCTGCCCGCCAGCGCGCTCGTCCTCGGTCGCCTGGTCGACGTCCTGCTCGTCCAGCTGCTGCGCGCGTGGCTGGCGTCCGACGAGGCGCTGTCCGGCGCGCCTTCCCCTCTGCGCGCGCTGCGCGACCCGGTCGTCACCGCGGCGATGGCGGAGATCCACGCCGCGCCCGGCCATCCCTGGACCACCTCCGAGCTGGCCCGCGCGACCGCCGTCTCCCGCGCGACGCTCGCCCGCCGCTTCCCGGCGGTCGTGGGCGAGACGCCCGCCGGCTACCTCACGCGCCGCCGCATGGACCTCGCGGCCCGCCGCCTGCGCGACACCGACGACTCGCTCGAGCAGATCGCTCAGGCCGTCGGCTACACCTCGGTCTACGCCTTCAGCCGCGCGTTTCGCCGCGCCCGCGCGGTGCCGCCGGGGCGCTACCGGACGCAGGCGCGGGCGGCCGCCACCGCTGCGGCTTAGGCGGTCAACGTCTCCACCAGGCGGTCCAGCGTCTGCGACCAGCCCGGCTCCATCCCTGCGAGCACGGGCGCGGCTTCAGGCCGGACGTTGCCGACGCGGACCTCCATCTTCAGCGTGGCGCCGTCGCTGCCGCGCGGTACGATCCGGACGTCGTGGACCGCGCTGAACAGCGGGCGACCGTTGCCGTCCAGCGGTGCCAGCTCGAAGGCCAGCGCGCGCGGCCGACGCACGGACGTGAAGCGTCCCTCGGCGACGTGGCGCGTCCCGTCGCCCTCGGCCATGACGATCCGCAGCGCGCCGCCCGCGCGGGCCTGCACGACCGTGCCGTCGGCGACCGCGAAGTGCCGCGGCGCCCACCACTCGCGCACGCCGGCCTCGGTCGTCCACGCCGCCCAGACCGCCTCGGGCCGCACGGGCAGCGCGCGTTCGAAGCTCAGCGTGCGCGCCGCGCCGGTCTCACCGGCGATCGCTTGCGCGTAGCGCGCCAGCACGTCCTCGTCGTCAGTCACGGACTCAAACGGCTCCAGCCACCCGCGCAGCTCGCGCAGCGGCCCGCGCTCCAGCGCGTAGATCCGCCGCGTCCCGAGCGGGTGCGACGTCACGAGCCCCGCGCGCTGCAACGCCTGCAGGTGCTTGGTCGCCTGCGGCTGGCGCAGCTCCAAACGCTCCGCGATCTCACCGACCGCGCGTGGCGCCTCGTTCAGCAGCGCGACGATCCGCACGCGATTGGACTCCGCGAGCGCGACGAGCGTCGGCGTCGGATCGGTGGCGGCGGCATCGGCCATGTCTCAAGAATATGCCTCTTGACAAATATTCCTTGCAAAGAATATTGTGGCTTGCATGACGACGACCACCCTCACCCGCACCTACCCCGCCACCGCCGCCCGGATCTGGGAGCTGTGGACGACCCGCGCCGGCATCGAAGCCTGGTGGGCGCCCGACGGCTTCACCACCGAGGTCCGGACGCTCGACCTGCGTCCTGGCGGCGACCTCATCTACGCCATGACCGCCACCGGACCCGAGCAGGTCGAGTTCATGACCAACAACGGGATGCCGCTGAGCACCGAGTCCCGCAAGACGTTCACCGAGCTGGACGAGCCCACGCGGTTGGCCTACACCTCGCTGGTCGACTTCGTCCCCGACCACGAGCCTTACGAGCACCTCACCACCGTCGATCTCGTCGAGGAGGAGGACGGCACCACCACGGTCACCATGACCGTCGAGCCACTGCACGACGACGTCTGGACCGAGCGCCTCCTCGCCGGGCGCGCGATGGAGCTCGACCACCTCGGGGCGCTGCTCGGGGAGGCGGGCGGATCCTAGTCCGGCGGCGCCAGCCGCCACGCGCGGCGGAACAGCCACAGCCCCACGATCGCGATCGCTCCCATGAACACCCACTGGATCGCGCCGAGGAGCGCCTGCTGGCTGACCGCCGAAGGCTCTGGGAGCGTCCCCGCGCGCAGCGACTCCTTCAGGACCTCGTCGCCCGTGACTAGGACGCAGACGACAACCGCCGCATTGGACGACGCGTCCCAGAGTGCGTGCAGGACCGAGGCCACCAAGTAGGTCGCGATCACCACCAGGTTGATCCGCGGGCGCGGCCGGCCGCGGCTGTAGCCGAACAGCGCCGCGCCGAGCAGCCCGGTCCAGACGCCGTGGCCGAGCGGCGCGATCGCGGCGCGCAGCAGCTCCTCGGAGACCAGGTCGCTGGCCGAGAAGCCGTCGCCGCTGCGGAACCCGGCGTCCAGCGTGTAGCCGGCGGACTCAAACGACGCGAAGCCGAGGCCGACGGTCGCGCCGAGGATCAGCCCGTCGCGCACGCGGTAGGACGGCAACGTCCACGCCACCGCGACCAGCCCCGCCAGCTTCACGGCCTCCTCGATCAGCCCGACCCACAGGTTCGGCACCAGCCGCTCGGGCAGCAGCCACGTCTCCAGCGCCGCCGCGGCCATCAACCCCAGCACGCCAGCGGCGCAGAACCCGCTGATCAGCCGCGCAGGCGACAGCGTCGTGTGGTGCCCGTGCTCCAGCAGCCAGAAGACGCACGCCACCGGCACCAGGAAGCTGCCGAGCATCACGACCGCCGGCAGCAGGATCAGGTCGTCGGTCGCGACCAGCGTCGCCGTCGAGACCGCCCACAACCCCAGCCCGGCGAGCAGCACCGTTCGCCACGTGTGCAGCGAACGGTGCTGTGCCGCGGACGCGCTCATGGCCATGAGCGCGTCCTACCTCACGTCGGGCTGTCTAACTCCCGCCGCCGCCGGGCTGAACGGTCCCGTTGACCGTCAGCGTGTACGGCGCGTACTGCTGGACCTGCTCGGTGGGGTCGTCGTAGGCGACGATCGCCACGACCTGGTCGAACGGCGTCATCAGCGCGGCCTGGCCGCGGCTGACCTTGAACGAGGCCTTGCCGTCGAACGTCGCCTGGGCCACGACCGGGACCTTGCCGGGCCGGATGCCGACGAGCTTGACGTTCCAGTTGTGGACCGTCGTCGGGTGGACCTCGCTGGGCGAGTCGAACGGATCCAGCGACGACCCGTCGCTGATCGCCGTCCCGCCGACCGAGATGTCGTCCACCTTCAGCCCGCCTTCGTTGACGCCGCCGTCGCTCACGTACCGGATCGCGATCAGCACGTCCTGGCCGGCGTAGGCAGACAAGTCATAGGACTCGTCCTCGAAGCCGGTCGTCGTGCCGTTCAGGCCCGGTCCGAGCGGCGCCTCGCCGGTGTGGTTGCCGGGGATCGTCGTGTAGGTCGCGCCGCCGTCGGTCGAGACCTGCACGTAGCCGTAGTCAAAGCCGGCCTCCGCGCCGTACTTGGCGAGGAACTTCAGCGTCGGGTCGGCCGCGGGCACGCTGGCCTTGAAGACCGCCGACGCGTCGGTGTTGTTCTCATTGCCCGACCACAGCACCGGGTTGCCGGGCCGGTCCGGGTCGTCGGTGACGACCGTCCACGCCAGCGGCAGCGGCGGCAGCGTCGTCGCGCCCTTGAAGGACAAGGACTTGACGTCACGCCCGCGCAGGGCCTTGCCGTTGGCACCGCGGAGCGCGACAAAGTCCGCCCCGTTGGGCGCCGCGCCCGGATCGTCGTAGGCGTCCGGGTTGGCGAGGTTGACCGACGAGCGCAGCGACTTAGACGTGATCCGGCTCTTCGTCGTCCCGATCACGACCGAGTGCTTGGCGTCGCCAACCAGCTTGTCCAACAACGTCATCGACTGGTAGTCGTGGATGACCGAGTACAGGTCCTTCGCGCCCTCGGCCTTCACCGCCGCCTCGACGCTCGGCAGGCCCTGGAGCTCGCCGTCGCGATGCAGGCGCGAGATCACGTCCGTGCCGTAGCGGTCATAGAGGAACAGCATGAAGCTGTAGGCGTTGCCGTAGTCGGCGAGCACCGCATTGGCATTGCCTTGGTCCTCGCCCCATAGGTTGAGCGAGTTCTCCGGCCCGCCGCAGTCGCGCGGGTTGGGGTTGAACGGCGACTGCGTGATGCCGTAGCCCTGGTAGCAGTAGATGTGGCTGTCGGCGCCCTTCTGGTCGATCGTCGCCGACGCGTCGACGTAGCCGGTCAGCGTCTGGGCGAAGTCCGACAGGCCCTCGTTGAGCCAGGTCGTCTCGAAGCCGTCGGTGTAGTACTGCAACAGGTGCTGCCACTCGTGCGCAAACGTGCCCTCGTAGAGGTTCGGGCGCGCCGGGCGGCTCGTGCAGAGGTCGTCGGTCGGCTCGTCGGGCGGGTTGTCCGTCGTGCGGTGCGCCCAGTCGAACGCGTCGATCGTCATCACGTTGCGGTCGACGAGCTCGTTGAACTGCGACGAGAAGAAGCCCGCGATGTAGGTCGGCGCGGCCGGGAAGGTGTAGTAGTTGTCGTCCCGGACGTTGTCGATCAGCGCGACGGTGTTGTCGCCGTCGCCGGTGTAGTCGCCGCCCTGGCCGTTCGCGTCGGCCCCGATCTGCGCGTTGGTGCCGTCGCGGTCCGGAGGCGTGGAGAAGGCCTCGGTCTCCTTCGGGTACATGTTGCCGTCGAACTCCGTGATCAGGCGCTGGACCTGCGCGTCGGTGATCGTCGTGGAGTCCGGGATCTGGGCGCGGCAGTCGCCCTCCGGGAACGCGAGGTCGTTGGCGACCCACACCTCGATGTGGTCGCCGACGCCGCGCAAGGTGTAGTCCTTGCGGTAAAGGGTGCCGTTGGCGTCGTCCAGAGCGATCCACTGGCGGACGGTGCCGACCGCCGGCGTGGCGGCTGCGGCGGCCGACGGCGCGGCCTTCAGCTGGGCTTGGCCGGCTGCCAGCCCAAGCTTGGACGTCGAGTAGGTCTTGCCGGGCGGCAGCTCGCGGACGCCGGCTGCGGCGGAGCCCGCTGCCTTCGTCGTGACCGCTCCGGACGCGGCGCCAGGCACGGCGCCGAGGCAGGCCGTGGCCAGGACTCCGGCCACGATCTTCCATCTGCTCATCTGATGCTCCCCATAGGTCAGGCAGGCTCCCGCGCCTGCGCGAAGCCGCACGCATACCCAGGGCGGGCGAAACGAACCCAGTGAGGGCTACCGCGCGTTCGCGCGCCGTCGGATGGCGCGCTGGGCCGTTAGCGGGAGAACCACCCTCGGGGTAGAACCTCTCCCCATGGCGAGCTCCGAGGCCACGACGATCGACGCGGGTGGCCGGGAGCTGCGCGTCTCCAACCCCTCGCGGGTGATCTTCCCCGCCACCGAGCGCACGCCGGAGGTCACCAAGCTGGACGTCGTGCAGTACTACCTGGCGGTCGGCGACGGGATCATGCGGGCGCTGCGCGAGCGGCCGACGACGCTGGAGCGCTGGCCGAAGGGCGTGCACGAGGGGATCGTGGTCTCGACGCGCGAGCGCGGCGGCGGCGGGGACGCGTTCTTTCAAAAGCGCGTGCCGCGCGGCGCACCCGAGTACCTCGAGACCGCGCGGATCGCGTTCCCGTCGGGGCGCTTCGCCGACGAGGTCTGCCCCACCGAGATCGCGGTCGTCGGCTGGTGCGGCCAGATGGGCACGATCACGTTCCACCCGTGGCCGGTTCGGCGCGCCGACGTCGACCATCCCGACGAGCTGCGGATCGACCTCGACCCCCAGCCGGGGACCGACTTCGCCGACGCGGTGCGCGTGGCGGCGACGGCGCGGGAGCTGCTTTCGGACCTCGGCTACGTGGGCTTCCCGAAGACGTCCGGCGGCCGCGGCGTCCACATCTACGTGCGGATCGAGCCGCGCTGGTCGTTCACCGACGTCCGCCATGCCGCGATCGCCTTCGGCCGCGAGCTGGAGCGGCGGCTGCCGGGCGAGGTCACGACCAAGTGGTGGAAGGAGGAGCGGGGCGAGAAGATCTTCGTGGACTACAACCAGAACGCGCGCGACCGCACGATCGCCTCGGCCTACTCGATCCGGCCCAAGCCGGGCGCGCCGGTGAGCGCGCCAGTGCAGTGGGACGAGCTGCGCGCGATCGCGCCCGAGGACTTCACGGTGTCCACGATGCCCGCGCGCTTCGCGGAGGTCGGGGACCTGCATGCTGCGATCGACGACGTCGCCCACGACCTGACGCCGTTGTTGGACATGTATGAGAAGGACGAGGCCGGGGACATGCCCTATCCGCCCGACTACCCCAAGATGCCGGGCGAGCCCAAGCGGGTCCAGCCGTCGCGAGACACGGACCGCAAGAAGGACGCGGAGGCCTCGGACTCCGAGCCTGACGCCGACTAGCTCGCCGCGGGGCCCTGCGGCAGCTTCTTGGTGCCGCGGCGCGCGGCCGGCGCGGACGGCGGCGGCACGACCGGGCCGATGTCGCCGTCGGGCGCCTCGTCGAGGTCGACGATCACGGGCGCGTGGTCGCTCGGGCCCTTGCCCTTGCGCGCCTGGCGGTCGATCCAGGCGGCCTGTGCGCGCTCGGCGACTGGCCCGCCCGCGAGGATCAAGTCAATGCGCATGCCTAGGTCCTGGTGGAACATGCCCGCGCGGTAGTCCCAGTAGGAGAAGACGCGCTCGGTCGGCCAGCGGTCGCGGACGACGTCGTGCAACCCCAAGGCCTTGATCGACTCGAGCGCCTCGCGCTCACGCGGCGTGACGTGCGTGTGGCCTTCGTAGGCCTCCGGGTCGAAGACGTCCTCGTCGGTGGGCGCGATGTTGACGTCCCCGGCGATGATCGCGCGCTCGGCGTCCGGCGCGACCATCGCCTTCAACGCCTCCAGCCACTTCAACTTGTAGTTGTAGTGGTCGCTGTCGACCGAGCGGCCGTTGGGCACGTAGACCGACGTGATCCGCAGGCCACCGCACGTGGCCGTCACCGCGCGCGCCTCTGGCTCCGGGAAGCCCGGGCCGTCCGGGATCCCGCGCACGACGTCCTCCAGGCCGACCTTCGACAAGATCGCCACGCCGTTCCACGACGTCTCGCCGTGCGCGGCGACCTCGTAGCCGCGCGAGGAGAACTCCTCCCCCACGAGCGCGGCGAACGCGTCGTCGGTCAGCTTCGTCTCCTGTAGGCAGACCACGTCGGGCTTGCGCTTGTCCAGCCACGGCAGCATCCGCGGCATCCGCTGCTTGAGCGAGTTGACGTTCCAGGTGGCGATGCGCATCGCCGCCCAACGCTACCCGCTAGTTCGGCACGATCACGAGCTTGCGGCGCGGCGAGCCGGCCTGGCGCTTCCAGGCGTCGGCGGCGTCGTCGAGCGCGACGCTCTCGATGTCAATCGTCAGCTTCTTCTTGACGGCGTAGCCCCAGAGCGCGTCAAGCGCGGCGCGCTCCTCCTCGGGCGTGCTGAGGAAGTTGGTGTACCCGAGGATCGACAGCTCGCTGAAGCGGAGCTTGACCGGCGAGAACGTCGCCTCGGAGTCCGCGGACTGACCGAGCTGGACGAGGCGGCCGCGGGTGGCGAGCGCTTCGAGCGCGGCGGAGGCGGGCGCGCCCCAGAGCGGGTCGATGACCAGGTCGTAGGGACCGCCGGCGTCGAGAAACGCCTTGGTCAGCCCTTCGACGGTGAGCTCGTCGGCGATCTGCACGGTCTTGTTGGCGCCGCGCTCCTTGGCGCGCTCCAGGCCCTCTGCCGAGCGCGCCGCGGCGGTGACGCTGCCGGCGCCGAGCAGCTTGGCGACCTGTACCGCGATGCTGCCCACGACGCCCGAGGCGCCGAGGACCAGCACCTTCTCGCCGCGCTGCAGCTTGGCCACGCGCGTGAGCGCGCCCCAGCCGGCGCTGCCCGCGATCCCGCACGCGACCGCCACCGCGTCGTCGATCCCGTCGGGCACGTCGATCAGCGCGTCTGGGGGCACGAGCGTGCGCTCGGCGATCGAGCCGAAGGGCGCGACGGTCCTGCGGAAGTAGACGCGGCGCCCATCCTGGGTGCGACCGACGCCCTCGGAGCCGACGACGCTCGGCACGGCCGGGCTGCGGTCGGCCAGCGCGCCGGACGCAACACGCAGGTCAATCGGGTTCAGGCCGGCGGCCAGGACCTCGAGGACGACCGCCTCGCCCGCGCGCGCTTCCGCGGCGTCCTCCGGGTCGCCGAACTCCGCGACGGTCGGCGGGTGGCCCAGCTTCTGGAGGACGGCGGCGCGCATCAGCCCACCCTACCGCTATGACTTGACACAGTTTCGCGAACTGTATGCAATTGACCACATGTCCTCAATGCGCGTCCTCATCGCCGGCGGCGGGATCAGCGGCTTGCTGCTCGCCCAGGGTCTCAAGCGGTCCGGCCTCGACTGCGTGGTGCTCGAGCGCGAGCCCGCGCAGCGGCGGCGTTCCGGCTACCGGCTGACGCTCGACGCCGACGGCGGCAACGCGCTGGAGGCGTGCCTGCCGGGCGAGCTGTACGAGCTGTACCTGCGGGCGTCCCACCGCACCCCGGCGCGCCACGACATCGCGATCGTGATCGATGTCCAAGGCCGCGAGCTGACGACCGCGCCGCACCTCGGGCCGCCCAACGGCGGCGAGCGGCCGCACACCGCGATCGACCGGCGCGTGTTCCGGCAGATCCTGGAGGCCGGGCTCGGCGACGGCGTGCTGCGCCACGCCGCGGCCGTCGAGCGGTTCGAGGCTGACGACGACGGCGTGCGCGTGACGCTCGCGGGCTCGGGCGAGGTGCTCGAAGGCGACGTCCTGGTCGGCGCCGACGGCGTCGGCTCGGCGGTGCGCCGCGCGCTGCTGCCGGACGTCGCGATCATCCCGGCGCCCGTCGGCGGCCTTGACCTCTTCGCGCGCTCACCGGTCGACGACGCGATCTTGTCGTCGTTGCCGGAGACGGTGGCGTCCGGCTTCACGATCGCGCGCGACGACCGCGGCGGCCTGCTGGCGATGGGCGGCTACGTGCCGCGCCAGGCGCCGGACGCGGCCGCTCGCGAGGCGGCGCCGGGCGTCCGGGTCGACCCGATCGAGCCCTACATGATGCTCTTGGGCGGCATCCAGCCCGGGACGACCGTCCCGGACCCGCGCGAGTGGACCGCCGACACGCCGCGCGCGCTGCACGAGGGCATGAAGGCGGTGGTCGCCGACTGGCACCCGGCGATCCGCGGGCTGGTCGAGCGCGTCGAGCTGGACTCGATCTTCGCCCACCCGTTCCGCAGGCTGGACCCGACGCCGGCGTGGCCGACCTCGCGCGTGACGCTCGTCGGCGACGCCATCTGCGCGATGCTCCCAACGCTCGGCAAGGGCGCCAATATGGCGATGCGCAACGCGGCCGTCCTGCGCTCGGCGCTCGTCGCCGCCGACGCGGGCGAGCGCCCGTTGTTGGAGGCTTTGGCCGCCTACGAGGAGGACATGCGCACCGCGACCTACCCGATCATGGAGCTCGCCGCCGACCACGGCCGCTTCGGCGGCGGCGGCCTGCGCAAGCCGGAGGGCGCGCCGGCCTGAGCGATCCGTCCGGCCGTCGCAGGAGTGTTGCGCCATGAACGCACCTTTGTCGGCCACGTTCACCGCCTCGGTGGCTGAGCCGTTCGTCCACGTCGACGAGCGCGCGGTCGTCTTCTACGACGGCACCGCCGCGGTGCAGTTCGAGCGCGCGCGACTGCGCTGGGTCCACGAGACGCTGACGATCCTGCTCGACGACGGCCGCGCGACGCGGACCCACGGCGTCCACACGCTCGGCGGGTTCCTCGGCGACGACGGCACGGCGACCGTCTACGCCTTCACCGCCGCGCACGAGCCCGGGATCGCGCTGGCGATGCCCAAGGAGCGGCTGATCGCGCTGCGCGACGCCCTCGGCACGCACCCCTGAGCGGCTGCGCGCCCGGAAACCCGTGCAATCCGGCCGCTGGGTGTCAAGCATCTGACACTCCTGCCGAGGACCGGGTCGTGAGCAGTCCGTCGACGACCATCGGCGCAGTCGCCCTGCCGAAGATCGATCAGGCCATCGCCGACCTTGGTGACCTGCCGGTCCTCGATCGCAGTCTGCTGCGCGTGCGCGAGCTCTCCGACGACCCGGAGGCATCCACCCACGAGCTCGTCGAGGCGCTTCAGTCCGACGCGTCGCTGGCCGCGAACCTGCTGGTGTTCGCGAACTCCGCGGCCAACGCGCACCCGGTGCGCGCGTCGTCGATCCACCAGGCCGTGATGCTGATCGGCCGGCGCTCGGTCGGCCGGATCGCGCTGGAGGCCCAGGTCTGCACGTTCTTCGAGCAAGCGCCCGGCAGCGGCGGTGTCGCGCGCGGGCAGCTGCACGTCCACGCCGTCCAGGTCGGCGCGTGCGCCGCGGAGCTGGCGCGCCGCGCCAAGGCCGACGCCGGCGCCGCGCATCTCGCCGGGCTGCTGCACGACCTCGGCAAGCTGGTGCTTCCGGGAGCGTTCGGAGCTGCGGAGGTCGACGCGACCGCCGCGTCCGCCCCCGCCGGCCCGCTGCGCCCGCTGGCCGAGCGCGATGCTTTCGGCGTCGACCACGCGATGGCCGGCGCCCGCTTCGCGGCGTCCGCCGGCCTCCCGCCCGACATCGTCGACGCGATCGCCGGCCACCACGGCGCCGGAGAGGACCACTCAGCGGTCACGCGATGCGTCCAGGTCGCCAACGCGATGGTCGCGCTGATCGGCGGCCATCCGGCCGACCACGAGCTTCTGCGCCAGGGCCTCGACGACCTCGGGCTGACGATGGCCGACATCGAGCAGGTCGCGACCACCGCGCTGCCCAGCGCGGTCGCGGAGGCGGCGGCGCCGTCGTCCTTGGCCGAGCAGGTGTCGCGCTTGGAGCGCGAGGCCCGTACCGACGAGCTGACCGATCTCCTGAACCGCAGGTACTGGTCTTTGGCCGCCCGCGAGCAGCTCGCCGCGCGCGGCGCGTCGGTGCTCATCTGCGACGTCGACCACTTCAAGCGCATCAACGACTTCCACGGCCACCACACCGGCGACTTCGTGTTGTCGGAGATCGGCCGGATCCTGTCGGCCAACGGGTTGGCGGGCCGGTTGGGCGGCGACGAGTTCGCGCTGATCACGACCGAGCCGGACCCGGCGGCCACCGCCGCCGAGCGCATCCTGGCCGCCGTCAACGGCGCCTTCGCCGACCCGGCGCTACAGGTGAGCGTGTCGATCGGCTCCGCCACCGCCCTGGAGGCCGGCGCTGATCTCAGCGAGCTCCTGCGCCTCGCCGACGAGGCGTTGTACACCGCCAAGGGCGCGGGCCGCGGCGTTCAGCGCGCGGCGTAGTTCGGCCCAAGACCGCCGACCCGCCGGCCTCCGCGCGCCGCGGGGCATCCCTGACCCGCTTCGCGGCTGATCCCGGATGCGGGCGGGCGCGCCATGATGGTGGACATGACCGCGCGGCGAGGGGAGGGCCGCTCCACCAGCCGACCGACGGCATGTTTGTGTTGCCATGCGACACGAACATGCCGTCGGTCGATTGACCGAGACGGCTCGGACGTCCTCACGACGCTCCGCAGCACCTCTGAGCACCGCCGCGCGCAGGCGCGAGCGGCCGCGCGCCAAGCTGGTCGAGGACGGCGCGCCGTCGCACTCCGCGGAGCGATCGCGGTTGCGCGAGATCGTCGCGGCGGTCGGGCCACCGCGCGGATGGAGAGCACCAGCCGGTGCAACGCTCAGAAGCAGTGTGCAGCCGTGCGCGGCGGGCCTCGACGCGCAGGCGGCCCGTGGTGGTCGCGAGCGGTCACACGATCCCTCGCAGCAGCTCAGACGGCGTGGTCTGGAGCGCACGCGAGACGCGCGTGAGGGTGCGGATCGAGGGGTCGACTTCGCCGCGTTCGATGCGGCTGTACTGACTCTGGTCCATCGACGCCTCGCCCGCCACTGCTTCCTGCGACAGGCCCAGCTCAGCGCGTCTGCTACGCAGATTAGTGGTCAAGGTTCTGAGCGGATCAAGCACCGTCGCGACCCTGTTGACGGTTATCCGATCGCACCACGTCAGATATGACGTAGGCTCGGTCGGTGATCGACGAAGTTGCGTACCGCGCGGCGATGCATCCCGTGCGGCTGCCGATCCTGCTGGCGTGCTCTGCCGCGCCGCAGACGTGCGACGACCTCGGCCTCTCAGAGGCTGAGGCGCGATGGCATCTCGCGGTGCTCGAAGAGGCCGGCCTACTAGCCCGCGATGGCGACGACACGTTCGTCGCGCGCGCGGATTGGCGGCCGCTCAACGAGGTCCTCGAAGCCATCATCGCGACCGGTCCGACCGACTGAGGCCGGCGCCCTGTACCGCGGACCCCGCCGGCCCGTCCCGGCGGGCGACCGCATGCCCGCTCGATGTCGATGACGCTCACCCGATGGAGAGTGACACGAACAGGTGTTCGTGTCCATGCCATATCGAACATAGGTTCGCAAAGAGCGCTTCGAACGCGCCCGCTTGCCTTCCAGAGCGCCGCTACGCGAGAGTGGGCCATGGCGTCCGACGTCCGGTCCACCCCGCGCCCCTGGCACGCGCTGCCGGACGACCTCGGCGCGCTGGTGAGCGCCGCGATCCCGGCCATCGCCGACGAGCTCGTCGAGGTCCTCGGCCCGGCGATCCCGGTCTACCGGACACTCGACGGCCCGTTCGGCCGCGATGTGGTCCGCGCCGTCGCCGACGCCCTGCACGACTTCGCCGCGGTCATCGAGCACCGACCGCCGACGCCCGACCGCGCGCTCTACGTCGCCGTCGGCGAGCGCTGGTTTCGCTCTAACCACTCGCTCGACGACCTCCAGTCCGGCTACCACCTCGGCGCGCGCGTGGTCTGGCGTCGGATCGCGGCGATCGCGACGCAATCCGGCGCGGAAGCCACCACCGTCGGCGTCCTGGCCGACGCGCTGTTCGCATACCTGGACGAGATCGCGGCCGCCTCCGTCGAGGGCTTTGTCGCCGCCCAGGCCGCGGCCGCCGGCGAGGCCGAGCGCCGGCGCGCCCGTCTGCTCGCGCTGTTGGTGACCGATCCGTCGCCCGACCGCGCCACCCTGGAGCGCGCCGCGCGCGAGGCCGGCTGGCCGCTGCCGCGCCGGGTCGCCGCCGTTGCGCTCGGCGACCCAGAAGCCCTGCGCACCACCCGGCGCCTAGCCGCGGACGTCCTGGCCGGCACTGCCGACGGCGCCGCCTGTCTGATCGTCCCCGACCCCGACGGCCCCGCCCGCCGCGACCAGCTCCGCGCCGCGCTGGATGGCGTCACCGCCGCGGTCGGCCCATCGGTCGGCGTCGAGCACGCCGCCCGCTCCTGGGCACGCGCCCGCGCGCTGCACCGTCTCGTCGCAGGCGAGGGCGGATTGCACCACGCCGAGGATCACCTCCTAGAGCTCCTGCTCGCCGAGGACCCGTCGCTCGTCGACGACCTCGCCGCGCTGCGCCTCGCGCCGCTCCAAGCCCTCACCCCCGCCGCCCGCACCCGCCTGGAGCGGACGCTGCTCGCCTACCTGCGCCACCGCGGTAACGGGCCGCGGATGGCCGCCGACCTGCACGTCCATCCGCAGACCGTCCGCTACCGCCTCGCGCGCCTGCGGGACCTGATCGGCCCGGCGCTGGACGACCCCGAGGCGCGCTTCGAGCTCGAGGTCGTCCTGCGCGCGCGGGCCGCGCGGCCCGCCGCGGTGCTTAGCCGATGACCTGGCGCACCAGCGCCTCGTAGCCGGACTTGTGGCCCGTGCGGTTGGGGTGGTACGAGTCGCCGACCGGGTTCGACAGCCCGTTCAGCCACTCCGTCGACGAGCACACGGCGTGCCCGATGAACGACGGGATCGCGTCCTTGAACGTGAACCCGTAGGCCGCGGCGCGCGCCGCCGTCACGTTCTTGAGCAGGTCCGCGGTCGCGTTGAGCTTGGTCATCTCGTCGGTCGAGAAGAACGTGCCCGCGTTGCAGTCCACGCCCATGAACAGGCGCGGGTAGCCGAGGACGACCACACGCGCGTTCGGCGCCCGCGTCTTGATCTGCGAGTACACGCTGTTGAGCTGACCCGGCAGCGTGTTGTTGATGTAGTTGTTCGCGGTCGTGATGTTGGAGTTGCACGACACCAGCGGGTAAGCGCACTGCGTGATGACCGACGAGAACCCGGCGTCGTTGCCGCCGATCGTGATCGTCACGATGTTGGTGGACGTGCTCAGCGACTGGACCTGGTTGTTGAGGACGTCGGTCGTCTTCGCGCCGCTGCACGCCACGAACGTCAGCGTCGTGTTCGGCCGGTCGGCCTTGATCAGCGCCGGGTAGGCGTACGGGCCGCGTTGGCAGCCGGAGTTCAGCGAGTAGTCGCGCGTGCCGGTGCCCGACGAGTAGGAGTCGCCGAGGGCGACGTAGTTGTCTGCGAACGCGTTGGCGGTGACCAAGCCGCCCAGCGCGCAGACCAGCATGACGGCTCCAACGAGCCGCCGCAGCGAGTGCTGCAACATGAAACTCTCCTCCTGTTTCGACGCCGGACTGCAAGCCGCGGCCCGGACACGACCGACCCTACGTCGCACGCCGGTTCACGTTCTTGACCGGGGCGCCGCGATTCACCGTCGAGAACTTGTAGGCCCGGGCACAAAGCACGCCCCGCGATCCGGTGTCACAGATCCAGCTGGCACGGTCCCTACGCAACCGAGCGCCAACGCGCCAGCCCCGACACACGGCCACGTCCGGGCTCGGACCCGCTGGTACGTTCGCGCGGTGAGCACCCCACAGCAGTCACCGCCCGCATCCGCCACGCCTGACGTCCACGCCATCCAGGGCAACATCATCGGGTTCAACAAGGACCACGAGCGCCTGGTCTTCCTCGGCTTCCCCAATCAGCACGCCGCTCGCACGTTCCTGACCGCGCTGGAGCCCAGCATCGCCGACGGCTACGCGGTCCTGCAGTTCAACGACCTGTACAAGGAGATCCGCGTCCGTCGCGGCGGCGAGCGCGGCATCATCCAGGCCGCGTGGACCAACATCGCGTTCACCCAGCCCGGCCTGGAGATCCTGGCCCCGAGTGGCCTCGAAGCGTTCCCGGAGGACTTCCGGCTCGGCATGGCGGCGCAGGCCGCGGCGCTCGGCGACGTCGGTGCGTCGGATCCGAGGCCTGGCTGCCGCCGTTCACCGGTCTCGAACGTCAGGTTCACGCGATGGTGATCATCGGCGCCGACGACCAGCACGACCTCGCCGACGCCTACGACCGTCTGAAGGAGAAGCTCGACGCGCACGGCATCGTCGAGCTCGGCGTCCAGGACGGCAAGGTCCGCCCCAAGGAGTTCAAGGGCCACGAGCACTTCGGCTACAAGGACGGCATCTCGCAGCCGGGCATCCGCGGGCTGACGACCTCCTCAAAAAACCCGGCCAAGTCGATCGAGCCCGGCGAGTTCCTGATCGGCTACGCCGACGAGGCCGGCCACGTCAGCGGCGAGCCCGAACAGCAGGAAGGGCCGCCGCCCGAGGCGCCGTCGAGCTACACGCCTCCGCCGCCGCTGCCCGCGCCGATGCCACCATGGGCGAAGGACGGCTCGTTCCTGGTCTATCGCCGGCTGCGTCAGGACGTCCTGGGGTTCGAGGCGTTCACCAAGGGCGCGTCCGAAGGCCTCGGCCTCAACCCCGACCAGCTCGGCGCCAAGCTCGTCGGCCGGTGGAAGAGCGGCGCCGCGATGGAGCCGGTCCCGGCCCTGCCGGCCGGCGTCGACCCGTCGCTCGCCGACCCATCGGTCGCCAACGAGTCCCAGGACGCGCATCCCCAGGTCCTCGAGGACGCGCAGATCAACGACTTCACCTACGGCGGAGATCCGGGCGGCGACAAGGTCCCGCGGCCCGCGCACGTCCGCAAGACCAACCCCCGCGACCAGGCGCCTCCGGGCCAGGCGGGTTCCGACCGTCGCCGCATCCTGCGCCGTGGCATCCCGTACGGGCCTGAGGTCGAGCCCGGCGTCGAGCAGCCCTATGGCGGCGGGCCCGTGCCGGACACCCAGGACCGCGGGCTGCTCTTCCTCTGCTACCAGGCCTCGATCAGCCGCGGGTTCGCGTTCATCCAGAAGGTCTGGGTCAACAACGACAACTTCCCGCAGTCCGGTGACGGGCACGACCCGATCATCAGCCAGGAGAAAGAGCCGCGGCAGTTCCACCTACCGGGACAGGCGAACCCCACCGACATGCATCAGTGGGTCTTCACCACCGGCGGCGACTACTTCTTCAGCCCGTCGATCCCGGCGCTGAAGCAGCTCGCCGCCGGGACCGCCTGAGCGCGCGCCGTGCTAGCGCTGCGGGACGTCGAGCAGCTCGACGTCCAGCCGCGGCACGTCGCCCCACAGCTGCTCGAGCCGGTAGAACTCGCGCACCTCGGGGACGAAGACGTGGACGACGATGTCGAAGTAGTCCATCAGGATCCAGCGCGACTCGCTGACGCCCTCGACACGCCGCGGGAGCTGCCCGTGGTCCTTCTTGAGGCCTTCGTGGATCGCGTCGTGGATCGCCTTGGTCTGGCGGTCGGTGTTGCCGGAGCAGACGACGAAGAAGTCTGTGTAGGACGAGACGCCCCGCAGGTCGATCACCTGTAGGTCGATCGCCTTCTTGTCGGCCGCGTAGGAGGCCGCGAGCTGCGCGAGGCGCTCGGGGGTCAGGTCTTCTTCGTTGTGCTGGTGGTCGGTCATCGTGACGCTCTGGCTGCTGGGCAAGACGACGCTTCCTCTCGTGTCATGCGGATGTGGGGCTCTCTACTGGGCTCTGGTAGAGCCCGTGCTGCTCGATGTACTTGGCCACCGGCTCGGGGACCATGTACGTGATCGGTTGACCCGCGGCAACACGCCGCCGGACCAACGAGGACGAGAAGTCGATGCGCGGCAGATTGAAGAATTCGACCTGCTCGGCAGCGCCGGGGATCGTCGCCAGCCGATCCAGGATATCGGCACGGGCCGCGCCTTCGCGCTCGGCCACCGCCAAGCGCGCCAGAGACACGACCTCGGCAGGGTCGCGCCACGTCGGGAGACTCGCAGCCATGTCGCCTCCCACGATGAACGTCAGCTCCGCTCCCGGATACGTCGCATGTAGTGCGCGGAGCGTATCGACGGTGTAGGACGGCCCTCCGCGGCGGATCTCCAGATCAGAGGCGGCGAAGCGCTCGTCGGCACCGATCGCCAGTTGGCACATGGCGTAGCGGGCGTCCGGGCCGGGGTCGCCGTGGGCCTCCTTGTGGGGCGGCACGGCAACCGGCATCAGCAGGACGCGGTCGAGCTTCAGTTGGTCGAACGCCTCCTGCGCGATGAGGAGGTGACCTAGGTGCGGCGGGTTGAAGGTGCCGCCGAGGACGCCTAGGCGGCCCGGCCCGGCGTCAGGAGCGGACGTGCCCGTCACCCCGGACGACGTACTTGAACGAGCACAGCTCGCGCAGGCCGATCGGGCCGCGCGCGTGGAGCTTCTGCGTGGAGTTGCCGATCTCGGCGCCGAACCCGAACTCGCCGCCGTCGGTGAAGCGTGTCGAGGCGTTGACGTAGACGCAGGCGGCGTCAACGGCGAGCTCAAAGCTTCTGGCCGAGGCGTATGAGGACGTCACGATCGCCTCGGAGTGCCCCGAACCGTGGGCGTTGACGTGGTCGATCGCCTCGTCGACGTCGGCGACCACCTTGACCGCGAGGGTGAGCGAGAGGAACTCGGTGTCCCAGTCCTCGTCGGTGGCGGGGAGCACCGCTTGGTCGAGGGCGCGGACGGCGTCATCGCCGCGCAGCTCGACCCCGGCGTCGCGGAGCGCTTCGAGGGCGCTCGGGAGGAACTGCGCCGCGACGTCCTCGTGGACCAGGAGCGTCTCCGCGGCGTTGCACACGCCCGGGCGCTGCGTCTTGGCGTTGATGATGATGTCGCGGGCCATCGTGAGGTCCGCGTCGGCGTCGACGTAGACGTGGCAGTTGCCCGACGCGGCGAAGATCATCGGGACCGTCGCGACCTCCGTCAGCGCCTTCTTCAGCCCCTCGCCGCCGCGCGGGATGATGAGGTCGACGAGGTCGTCCTGCGTCGCGAGCTCCTTCAGCTCCTCGCGCCCACCGCCGGCGACGAGGCCGACGGCGCCTTCGACCGGCGCGTTGTCCGCCGCGATCGACGCCAGGATCGCGTTGGAGTGCGTCGCGGATGAGCTGCCGCGCAACACAATCGCATTGCCCGACTTCAGGCACAGCGCCGCCGCATCGATCGTCACGTTCGGCCGCGCCTCGTAGACGACGGCGACCACGCCCAGCGGCGTCCGCGTCTTCGCGACGTCGAGGCCATTCGGCAACCGGAACCCATCGATGACCTCGCCGACCGGGTCGGGCAGAGCCGCGATGTCCCGCACCTGCTGCGCGATCGCGCCGATCCGGCCGGGATCGAGCAGCAACCGATCCAGCAACGCGTCGGAGAGACCACTCTCCCGCCCCGCCTCCAGATCCCGGGCATTCGCCTCGATGATCTCGTCAGCCCGCGCCTCCAGCGCATCGGCGATGGCAAGCAACGCCGCGTCCTTCTGCGCCGTCGGCAGCGCCGCCAGCTTCCGGCTCGCGGTCTTCGCGGCACGGCAGACGTCGGTCACAGACGGGGTCGCGATGGCCATGGGGAAAGAGTAGTCGGACACGACCGTCTCGCCCACTCAGCGGCCACGTTGGACGCGGCGCAGCTTCGCGACGAACGCGTCGAGCGCCTCGTCTCTGATCTCTGGCAGCTGCTGCGCACAGCACGGCGGCTTGTCGTGTCCCACAGGAGGGTTCTTGGTGCCGAAGAGGTCGTGCAGGAGGTCCCACACGTCGTCGTCGCCCCGATGTCCCGGCTCGCGCTTGCCGACGTAGAGCACGACGACTCTCCTCCGCGCGTCCTCCTTCGGCACCAACGGTGGCTGGGTCGTGAAGGCGAGCCGGTATCCACGCTTCAACCGAACGCCGCAGACGACGGGCTCCAGCGGCCCACTCAACCGATAGGCCTTGAGGGCGGGCTGGCAGGGATCCTGACCAAGAAGCCTCCGCGTATCGCCATAGCCAGCGCTTCGCCCGGCGAGCTTCTCGACCTCGACCTGGACCGGCGGTGGGATGACGACCGCGAACGGCTCGTCGTCCGTCGTCGGCACCCTCAGTCGTCGGGGCCGAAGTTGTCTGGGATGACAGCGGGGACGAGATCCTCGCGCGACATCGCGTCGAGCGCGTCGCCGTACAGCTCGTCGAAGCCTGCGCGGAAGACCGGGTCGTGCTGTTCGAGACGCAGGAGCGCGGCGGCGACCACGCCCTCGGTCTGGCCGGCGGCCCGCAGCTCCTCTACGGCGGCGGCGAGCGTCACGAGCTCGGGAAGCAGGACGGCACGCTGCCCATTGGCCTTGCGCAGCGTCGGGATGCGCCCGCGGGCAATCCACTTGTCCAGGGTCGGCACGCTCACCTGCAGCACGCGCGCGGCGACGGTCTTGGGGACCGACGGCCCCACGCGCCGGCGGACGCGAACCTCGACCTTGCGCATGCGTTCGCGCGGCTCACCGCGGCTTGACCGCTGAGCCACCTGCAGATCCACGAGGTCGTGAACGAGCTCTTCGACGGGTGACATCAGCGCCAAGATACCGAAGGGGTTGGCAAAAAACCACAAAAATCGCCAACCCCCTGTTCCGACTCAGACGCTACGCCAAGACGAAGTAGTCCCGGTGGATCGCTTCCTCGGCCGCGTGCGGCAGGACGTCGCGGACCTGGGCTGACTGGAGGCCGAGGACGCGGCGGAGCTCGGCGGCGGAGAGGTTGGCGATGCCTTTGCCGAGGAGGCGGTTGTCGGCGGCGGTGTGGATGGTGACGGCGTCGCCGGCGGAGAAGTTGCCGCTGACGCTCGTTACCCCGACGGGGAGCAAGGAGGTGCCGGCGTCGCGCAGGGCGCGGGCGGCGCCGGCGTCGACGGTGACGGTGCCGTGGGCGGGCTTGGCGTAGCGCAGCCACAACTTGAAGCTCGAGATGCCGAGGTCGCGGGCCGGGAAGTGGGTGCCTTCGTCGGTGGCGCCGCTCAACACGCGCGGCAACGCGTCGGGGCGCAGGCCATTGACGATCGCGGCGGGGATGCCGGCGGCGGTGGACATCTCGGCGGCGACGACCTTGGACTGCATGCCCCCGGAGCCCAGCGCGCTCGTCGACTCCCCGATCGCCGCGCGCTGCGACAGCGCCTCGAAGTCGGTGATCTCGCGGACGATCTCGGCGCCGGGGTTCGTCCGTGGATCCGCCGTGTACACGCCGTCGACGCCGGTCAGCAGCACCAACCGATCGGCTTCGACCAGGATCGCGACCTGCGCGGCGAGGAAGTCGTTGTCGCCGAAGGTGATCTCGTCGGTCGCGGTCGTGTCGTTCTCGTTGATGATCGGGACGACGCCCCAGTCCAGCAGCCGCCGCAGCGCCTGGCGGGCGTTGAGGTAATGGGTGCGGTGACTCAAATCGAAGAACGTCAACAACACCTGCGCCGCGGTCACGTCGCGAGCGGCCAGGAGCTCGTCGTAGAACCGGAACAACCGCCCCTGCCCGATCGCCGACGCAGCCTGAAGATCCTCGATGGCCGAAGGCCGCCCCGCGATCCCCATCGTGTCGAGCCCGCGGATGATCGCGCCGCTGGACACCACCACGACGTCGTCGCCGGCACGGCGCCGCGCAGCGACCTCCTCGCAGATCGCCTCCAGCACCTCCACGCGGAGCGTGCCGTCGTCGGCGGCGGTGATTCCACTTCCCAACTTAATGACGTAGCGGGCCATAGGCAGCGGCCCGGAAGCCTACGAGGGATCCAGCTCGAAGACGATGCCGCCGATCTCCACGTCATCGCCTGGCTCGAACCCACGCTCCTCCAGGACGCGGATGACGCCCATGCGATGCAGGCGTCGCTCGACGTGCGCGAGCGCGTCGATGTTCTCCAGGTCGTGCCGGGCGATCAGGCGGTCGACACCCTCGCCGACCACGCGCCAGACGTTCTCGTCCTCGTCGCGCTCGATCTCGAACTCCGCCTTGCGGCGGCGCGGCTGCGGGCGGAAGGTGCGGTGCTCCTCGAGGTCCTCGGTGTCGGCGGGCAACACCGCCTCCTCCACCACCGGCACCCGCCGGAACAGCTCGGTACGCAGCTCGTCCAGACCCAGGCCGGTCGCCGACGACGTGATCAGCACCGGCGTGGGCTCCAGCGACTCCTCCCACTCCTCGCGCGCCGGCAGCTCGGCCGCGAAGCGCTCGCGCCAGATCGAGGCCACCATCTCGGCCTCCTCGTCGGACACCAGATCGGCCTTGCTCAACGCCAGGATCCGCGGCAGCGACGCGAGCCGCTCGTCGTACTCCGCCAGCTCGTGCTCGATCGTCGCGTAGTTGTCCTCCGGCGCCGAGCCGTCCAGCGGCGCCAAGTCAAGGACATGGACAAGCAGACGCGTCCGCTCCACGTGCGCGAGGAAGTCGTGGCCGAGGCCCGCGCCGCCCGCGGCGCCCTCGATCAACCCCGGGATGTCGGCCAGCACCAACTGGCGGTCGTCGCCGTCGAGCGTCCCGAGCACTGGCTCGAGCGTCGTGAACGGGTAGTTGGCGACCTTCGGCGCCGCGCGCGTCATCCGACCCAACATGGAGGACTTGCCCGCATTCGGCAGCCCGACCAGCCCGACGTCGGCCAACAGCTTCAACTGGAGCGCGAGCCAGTCCTCCGAGCCGTCCAGCCCACGCTCGGCAAAGCGCGGCGCCTGCCGCGTCGCCCCCGCGAACTTCTTGTTGCCCTTGCCGCCGGAACCGCCACGCGCGACCACCACGCGCGTCCCCGGCACGACGAGGTCATGGACTTCCCCGGTCTCCTCGGAGGTCACCTGCGTGCCCGGCGGCACGCGTACGACGAGGTCGCCGCCGTCGGCCCCATGCCGCAGCGCGCCTTCGCCGTGGCGCCCGCGATCGGCCTTGTAATGGGCCTTGCGCTTGAAGGTCTGAAGGTCGCGGAGAGAGTCGTCGCAGAGCAGCACGACGTCACCGCCGTGCCCACCGTCGCCCCCGTCGGGGCCACCCTTCGGGACGTGTGCCTCGCGACGGAACGACATGCAGCCGTTGCCGCCACCGCCCGCCTGGACGTATATGCGCGCCTTGTCGTACAGCATTTCCGAGGCAATACGGTAGTCGGACCATGAGCGATCCCGTCTTTCTGATCACCGGCGCCTCCAGCGGCATCGGCGCCGCGACCGCCCGCGCGGCGGCGCAAGCCGGCTACCGACTCGTCCTCGGCGCACGCTCCACCGACAAGCTGGAGGCCTTGGCGGACGAGCTCGGCGGCGCCGACCGCGCCCTCGCGGTGGCGACCGACGTGACCGAGTGGGACGACAACGTCGCGCTCGTCGCCGCCGCCACCGAGACCTTCGGCCGCCTCGACGTCGTCTTCGCCAACGCCGGCTTCGGCGCCTCCCGCGGCTGGCTGAACGAGACCCCGGAGCACTGGCGCTCCATGGTCCTCACCAACGTCCTCGGCGCCGCCTATACGGTCCGCGCGGCGATCCCGGCGTTGAAGGAGTCCAAGGGCCACGTCCTGCTGACCGGCTCCGTTGCCGGCCGCAAGGCGATGCCGGGCTCGCTCTACTCCGCGACCAAGTGGGCCGTCACCGGCATGGGCGAGTCGATCCGCCAGGACCTCAACGACACCGGCATCCGTACGACGGTCATCGAGCCGGGCGGCGTCGAGACGCCGTTCTTCGACAACCCGAACCCCGAGGGCCGCCTGGAGCCCGACGACATCGCGCGCGCGGTGATGTACGCGGTCTCACAGCCGCCGCACGTCGACGTCAACGAGATCCTGATCCGCCCCACGGCGCAGGCGGGCTGACCGCGCTGTGGCGACGGTCGCGGCGGCGTAGCAGCGCGAGCGTTGGCGGCGTCCAACGCGGGCGCCTGTGGTGCCGCGCGGCGTGCCCGCGAGTTGGCGTGGCCACCGTCGGGTGTCGTCCGCGATCGGCTCGCGGGCACAGGAGGGCGACCTTGCGCCCTCATAGGGCCACAACTCGAGGTCGAACGGCATGTTCGTGTCGTATGGGAACACGAACGTGCCGCGCGACACCACTTCGGCCCCGAACCGCGCGGACCAGCCCGACTCGTTCGCCCTCGAGCGACGCCGCGAAGCGCCCGCGCTGGACGCCAGTCGACCGCTAGGCGTGCGCGGGAGTCGCGGCCGCGAGCTTCTCGCGCGCCGCGATGACGACCGCGTCGCGGTCGGCGGCGGAGATCTGCATCCAGCGCACGCCGCGCACCGCGCCTTCGAGCGCCAGCAGCGAGGACAGGCAGTCGTGGCAGCCGGACGCGTGCATGCGGATCCACGCCTCGGCGGCGCCCAGCTCGCGCAGCGCGTCGAGATCGGTGATGCCGATCGCGCGCAGGTCGTGCGCGAGTGCCGGCCCGATGTTGACCACGTCCTCCAACCGCTCGGCCATTGTGCGAAAGGTTACGGGGTCGAGGTCTCGGCCGCCACCCGGCGAGGCGGCGTGGTGATGCGCCACAGCAGGGTCATGGCGAGCACCGCGCCGACCGCCGCGAAGCCGGCGCCGACCAGGAAGGCGGAGCGGAAGCCCTCGGTCAGCGCGGCCTCCGGGCCGTGGCCGCTGAGCGCGCTGGTCGTCCGCTGGGTGGCGATCGTCGCCAGCAGCGCGAGGCCGATCGAGCCGCCGACCTGGCGGAACGTGTTGACCAGGCCCGACGCGAGGCCGGCCTCGGCGCCGCGCACGCCCGCGGTCGCCGCGATCGTGACCGGGACGAAGCTGAAGCCGATCCCGGCGGCGGTGATCACGCTCGGCCCGAGGACGTCAGCGAGGTAGGAGCCGTCGGCGTCGACGCGGCTGAGCCCGAGCATCCCGAGCGCGATCAGCGTCATGCCGCCGCTCAGCACCGCCCCGGCGCCGAGCTTGCCGGTCAGCCGCGAGGCGATCTGCGAGGTGGCGACGATCGTCAGCGTCATCGGCACGAACGACAGGCCCGCGTCGATCGGGTCGTCGCCGAGCACCTGCTGGAGGTAGAGCGACAGGAAGTACCACATGGCAAACGCGGCGGAGCCCATGCAGAAGACCACCAGGTTGGCCGCGGTCACCGTCCGGTTCTTGAAGATCCGCAGCGGCACCAGCGGGTGCGTGGCGAGCGCCCCCTCCATGAACGCGAACGTCGCCAGCAGCGCGAGGCCGAGCGCGATCGTGATGATCGTCCGCCCCGAGCCCCAGCCGTGGACGTCGGTCTCCACGATCCCGTAGGTGAGGACGACCAGGCCGGCGGTGACGGTGAGCGCGCCGGCCAAGTCGAAGGACTTGCGCGCTTCTGGATCGCGCGGTCCGGTGCGCACCACCACCGCGAGCGCCGAGACGGCGATCGCGATCCCGATCGGGACGTTGATGAGCAGGATCCAGCGCCAGCTCAGCGTCTGCGTGAGGATGCCGCCGAGCAGCGCGCCGGTCGCGCCGCCGACGCCGCCCATCGCGCCCCACAGCCCGAGGGCGCGGTTGCGCTCCTTGCCCTCCGTGAACGTCGTGGTGAGGATCGAGAGCGTGGCGGGCGCGACGACCGCGCCGCCGAGCCCCTGCGCGGCGCGCGCGCCGATCAGCTGCACGTCGCTCTGCGCGATCCCGCCGAGCAGCGACGCGAAGCCGAAGAGCAGCAGCCCACCCGCGAAGACCTCCCGGCGCCCGATCAGATCCGCCGCGCGCCCACCCAGCAGCAGGAACCCGCCGAACGTCAACGTGTAGGCGTTGACCACCCACTGCAACCCGGTCGCGCTGAAGTCCAGGTCCGCGCGGATCGACGGCAGCGCGACGTTCACGATCGACACGTCCAAGATCACCATGAACTGCGCCAGGCAGCACAGCACGAGCGTCATCGTGCGAGCGCGAGCGTCGGCGGAAGGGGCAGCGGAGGTCGAGGACACCGCGTCCCATTGTTGCAAAGGCAATTACCGGCCCCACGCCGCCTTGGGCCGATGGGGCGTTTCGCGCCCGGTAGGTTGCTCGCCCTATGGACGAGCGGGAGTACGTCGAGCTGGATGGCCTGGGACTGGCCGAGCGGGTGCGTGGCGGTGAGGTGTCGGCTGCTGAAGTGCTGGAGGTCGCGCAGGCGCGGGCGGATCGGTTGAACCCGAAGATCAACGCGTTTGCGACGCGGTTGGATGAGCGGGCTGCGGAGCGGGCGGCGGGTGCGCTGGAAGGGCCGTTTGCCGGCGTGCCGTTCTTGTTGAAGGACTTGCATCAGGACATCGCCGGTGTGCCGACGACCGCGGGCTGTCGGGCGCTAGCGGGGCGGCCGGCGCAGCAGACGAGCACGATCGTCGAGCGGTGGGAGGCGGCCGGGCTGGTGATCTTCGGCAAGACGACGACGCCGGAGTTCGGGTCCAAGGGCATCACCGAGGCCGCGCTGTTCGGGCCGACACGCAACCCGTGGGACCTAGATCGCACGCCGGGCGGGTCGAGCGGCGGGTCGGCGGCGGCGGTCGCGGCGCGGATCGTGCCGGTCGCGGCGGCCAGCGACGGCGGCGGGTCGATCCGGATCCCCGCCGCGTGCACGGGCCTGGTCGGGCTGAAGGCCGGACGCGGGCTGGTGCCGTTCGGCCCGGGCGACAGCGAGCCGCTCAACGGCTTGGCGACCAGCGGCGTCGTCTCGCGCACGGTCCGCGACAGCGCCGCGATGCTCGACGTCCTCGTCGGGCCGGACACGTGGAGCGCCTACGCCCCCGCGCTGCCCGACCGGCCGTTGTTGGAGCGCTTGGAGCAGGCACCGGAGAAGCTGCGGATCGGGTTCACCGCCCGCGCCGCGCTGCGCCCCACGCCCCACCCCGAGGCCGTCCGCGCGATCGAGCACGCCGCGGCGCTGCTGACCGAGCTCGGCCACGAGGTCGAGGAGATCGAGCCGCCGCACGACGACGCGCAGCTCGGCCGCGACTTCCTGACGATCTGGTGCGTGCACCAGGCGATCGAGATCGAGCGAATCAAGCGCGAGACCGGCTGCGGCGACGAGGGCTTTGAGTTGGACACCAGGTTGCTGGCCGCGCTCGGCCGCGCGGTCGGCGGGCTGGAGCTCCAGGCCGCCGACGAGCGCCGCCGCGAGTACATCGCCGCGCTGGCGCGGGTCCACTCGACCTACGACCTCGTCCTCACCCCCACGCTCGGCGAGCCGCCGATCCGCATCGGCTCGCTCGACACGCCCGCGCCGCTGCAGCGCGTCTCGGAGCTGCTGCTGCGGACCCGCACCACGCGGGTGATGCGCCTCGGCGGCGTCGTCGACCAGATCCTCGAGCGCAATCTCGCCTGGGTTCCCTACACCCAGCTCGCGAACATGACCGGCCGTCCGGCGATCTCGCTGCCGCTGCACTGGACGCCCGACGGCCTGCCGATGGGCGTGCAGCTCATCGGGCGACTGCGGTCGGAGGAGTTGTTGTTGCGGTTGGCGCGGCAGCTCGAACTGGCCGCACCGTGGGCGGACCGGCGCCCGGCACTCGCCGCCTGATCCCGCCCGCGACGTGCGGGCGGGGCGGGCCGGGCGACGCGCTAGGAGCGCGCCGGCGCGGCGGCGTGCTGCGCGATGGCCTGGCGGCGAGCGCGCACCGCGAGCTCGTCGCGGAGGTCCCCGAGCTCGGCCTGGCGCTGCAACAGCAGCTTGCGCGAGCGGGCGTCGAGGCCGGGATCATCGAGCTTGACCGAGACGTCGGTCAGCGCCTCCGCGAGCGTCATGTCGGCCTTGGCCGGTGCGACGTCGCCGTGACGTGCGGCGCGCGTGGCCGCACCCGCGGCAACCCGCTGGAGCTCTGCCAAGCGTCGGCCGTCTGCCCGACCTGCGAAGACCCGCTGCTGGTAAAGCGAGACCCGGTCGGCTGCGTACCGCGCTTCGGCAGCTAGCTCAGCCGCCTTCTGATTCGGGGCCATGAGCGCCCCTTTCCCGGGAGACCCGGCGCTTGCAGCACCGTCGGTCACCCGTCTCGGTTGTTCTTTTACTTTCCTCCTCGCGCCGCCGGTCGTCAAGACGACCCGCTGCGCCGGAGGGACGATCTGCGATCAGCGACCCGTCGGCAGACGCCGCCGCGCCGCGGCAGCTGTGGCCTGAGCGCGAGCGCGCGCGGCGGCCAGGGCGAGGTCGGTGCGGCGTCCGGCGGAGTGGCCGGTCTCGGCGTCGAGTTGGTCGACCCGGCGCTGCCGGTGGCGCGCGATCGCCTCCAGGAGCGAGATGTGGCTATCGGCCATGTAGGCCGCAGCACGGTCGGTAGGGACAGTGAAAACGGGTCATCGATGACCCTTTCAGTTGAGGCCCGAGCAACCAGTGTACCGCGCTTCGCAATACGCCCGACCAGCACCTACACCTTGATTTGACAGATCCGGTCAGGCCGGCGGCGAGACGTAGCGCCGCGGCGTCTGCGGGCGGGTCCGGCCTCGTTCGGACTCGCCGCGCCGGCCGTGCAACCCGGAGCTGGTCTTGTCCGCCGGCATGTCCTCGGGCTCCCACGACGCCGCGGCGAGCCAGTCCAGGATCGCCGGGGCGGTGGAGCCTTCGGCCATGATCGCCGCCCGCTCGATCACCCGGCGGCCGCCGGGCCCGGGGCGCGCGAGCCGCGTCACAAGACCGCGGATCGTGTCGTCGTCGGTGACCTGTGGTTGATCGTTGCTCACGGCCGCATGCTACGCGCTCCGGCGCGCTCGCCCTTGACGCGCGGGCGGTCGCGGGCCAGCACGAGCAGCGTCGCGTCGTCGCGCATCGGGCCCGCCGACGCGTCGATGACGGCGTCCTGGAGGGCGCGGACGGTCGCCGCCGCGCCCTCGATGCCGGGACGTCCGAGGACCGCGCGGATGCCGTCGACGCCGAAGAACGATCCGCCGTCCAGACGCCGCTCGCTCACGCCGTCGGAGTAGAGCACCAGGCGGTCGCCGGGTTCCAGGCGCGCTCGGGCAGGCATGAACTCGCGCCCGGCGTCCAGCGCGCCGAGCGGGTAGGTCTGGGAGCTGCCCAGCTCCTCGACCGTCCCGTCGGCCCGCGCCACCAGCGGCGGCGGGTGACCGCACGACAGCCAGCGCAGCTCGCCGTCGGCGGGATCCCACAGCGCGAGCAACAGCGTTAAGAACCGCTCCGGGTCGCCCAGGCTGCGCACCGTCGCGTCGATCTCCGCGGCCGTGTGGGCGAGCCCCTTGCCGCTGCGCCGCGCGGCACGGGCGGCGCCAAGTCCCAGCGACGAGAGCGCGGCCGCCACGTTGCCCTTGCCGGTGGCATCGGCGACCATCAGCCAGACGCCCTCGGCGTTGCTCGCGTGGTCGAAGAAATCGCCGCCGACCTCATAGCCGGGCAGGACGCCGCCGGCCAGCGCGGCGCCCTCGAGGCGGGCGATCCGCGGCGGCAACAGGTTCTCCTGGATCTCGGCGGCGGCGGCGACCTCCTTGCGCCGGCGAGCGGAGTGGACCACGTCGGTGTAGCCCGAGACGAGCTCAAGCGCCAGCGCCGCCTGGAGTGCGAACGGCCCGAGGTCCACGCCCGGCGCGTGGCGCGCCACGAGGAACCCGAGCGCGCGATCGCGGACGATCAACGGCACCACCTCGCACCCGGCCAGGACGTCGGTGACCAACCGCCCCAACTCGTCGAGCACGTCGAGCGCGAGCTCCGGGCCGATGCCTAGCGGCGCGTCGATGCGTTCAGGGAACACCGACGCCTCGCCGGCGATCCGCACCGCGGCCGAGCCGTCCAGGTCGACGACGTACAGCGCCAGCGGCACGCCCGCAAGCGCGGCTCCCGCCTTGATGATGCGGCGGGGCGCCGCGTGCGCAGGCTCGACGTCGAGCAGCGCGGCCGGGTCAGGTTCGATAGAGGGCACGTCCGGCAGGGTCCCCCATCGAGGCGCGCGACTAAGCCTGGCGCCGGTGCTGGCGATGTCGTAGCTGCCGTCGCCCCCGACGTCGGCGCCGACTACGGCGGCGGTCAGCTTGGGGATCTCGCGCAGGATCCGCGCGAGCATGCGCTCCTCGTCGGCGCGGATCGAGGCGGCCAGCTCGGCGGTCTCGTCGTCGACGACCGCGCGGGCCAGGCGCTCGATCGCGGTGTAGGTCGCGACCTCCAGGGCCTCGGTCGCAGAGGCGTCCTTGGCGTTCTTGAGGACCTTCTCCTCGCGGCCTGAGCCGCGCAGCAGGTCCAGCGGGGTCTTGCCGAGCGCGAGCGCCTGGCCGATCAGGCTCTCGGCGAGCGTCACTGCCGCGGCGAGCGGGTTGCCTCGCCGAGGTACTGGACGACCTTCTGGGTCGATGCGTCCATGGGTGGTTTCCGTTCTCGGTTGGAGGTGGGGAGAGAAGGGAGCTGCAGGCCGCTCAGGCGGCCGCGCGGCGGCGACCGGCGATCGCCTCGAGCATCTCGTCGTAGGCGTCGCCGAACTGCTTGACGCCGTCGCGCTCGAGGTCGGCGGTGATGGCGTCCAGGTCGACGCCCGCCGCGGAGAGGTCGTCGAGCACCTGGCGAGCTTCGTCTGCAGCGGCGTGCAAGGTCGGGAGCGCGACGCCGTTGTCGCGGAACGCGTCCAGCGTGGCGTCCGGCACCGTCGTGACGGTCCCAGCGCCGATCAGCTCGTCGATGTAGAGCGTCGCGGGGTAGTTGGGGTCCTTGACGCCGGTCGACGCCCACAGCGGGCGCTGGACGTTCGCGCCGGCCGACGCGAGCGGACGCCAGCGCTCCGAGGTGAACACGGGGATGAACACGTCGGCATAGGCGAGGCGGGCATTGGCGATCGCCGCACGACCGCGCAGCGGCGAGTCCTCGGGCAGCTGCGCGTCGGCCTTGGCGTCGATGCGCGAGACGAAGAAGCTGGCCACCGACGCGATCGCCGAGACGTCCTCGTCCGCGGCCACGCGCTCCTCGATCGCCGACATGTAGGCCTCGGCGACGGCGCGGTAGCGCTCACGCGAGAACAGCAGCGTGACGTTGACGCTGACGCCTTCGCGGGTCAGCTGCCGGAACGCCTCCACCCCAGCCTCGGTGCCCGGCACCTTGATCATCACATTGGGTCGGTCGACCAGCGCCCGGAGGTCGTGCCCACGGCGCACGGCGGCCTCGGCGTCGAAGGCGATGCTCGCCTCCTCTTCCAGCGAGACGTAGCCGTCCTGGCCGCCGGTGCGCTCCCACACCGGCCGGAACAGGTCGCAGGCGTCCTGGATGTCGCGCACGGCGAAGCGCTCGAACAGCGCCTGCGGCGTCGCGTCCTCGCCGGCGGCGATGTCCTCGTCGTAGAGGTCGGAGTCGGCCACGGCCTTGGCGAAGATCGACGGGTTCGACGTCCCGCCGGTCACGTGGTCCTCCTCGATCAGCCGGGCCAGCAGCCCGGAGTCCAGCGCCGGCCGCGCGACGTTGTCGTACCAGACGCTCTGCCCGAACTCCGCCAGCAGCCGCCACTTGCTCGCCCGGGCGCTCATGCCGTCGCCCCCGCCGGCGCGCGCTCGCCCTGGTCGCCCAGCGGCGTCTCGGCCACGTGGGCGCGGAGCTCGGCGATCGAGGTGAAGACCGCCACCGCGCCGGCCTCTTCCAGCTCTGCGCGCGAGAAGCCGCCGGTCATGACGGCGATCGTCGGCACACCCGCCTTGGCGGCCGCCTCGACGTCCCACGGCGTGTCGCCGACCATGACGCCGTCGTCGGCCCCGAGCTTCTTCAGAGCGGCGAGGACGAGGTCGGGCTCGGGTTTGGTCGCCTCGACGTCGGCTGAGGTCGTCCAGTCGTCGGCCAGCTCGCGGGCATCGAGCAGGTCGAGGTAGTGGTCGACCTCCTGCTCCTTGGCCGAGCTGGCCAGCACGATGCTCCACCCACGCTCCTTGAGGTCGACGAGCAGCTCGCGGGCGCCCTCGAAGACGCTCGTGGTCTGGATCGACGCCAGGTACAGCACGTCGTGAGCGGTGCGCAGCGCATCGCCGTGCTCGGCCTCCACGGCCTCGCCCGCGACCGCGGTGACGAGCTGGTCACCGCCCATCCCGATGTGGCGGTGGATCTGCCAGATCGGAAGCTGGAGGTCGTGCTGGCGGAAGGCCATGTACCACGCCAGCGCGTGCTGGTAGTTGGTGTCGACGAGCGTTCCGTCGATGTCGAAGATCACGCCGTTGGGCATGGAGCGTCCTTGATCCGGTGGGGGCAGAGCCTGATCGAGCTACCCCACCTCCTAGGCCCGCACACGTACAAACAAGACAGATCACGCGGTGAGACCAGATGAGACATCGTGTCTTGCTTTCGCCTATGATCGCCGCCATGGCCAGCGACCGGAATCCGGTGGGCGATCGACGGCGCCGTCGCAGCGACGCGGCGCTGAACCGGACCAAGCTCGTCGAGGCCGCCCGCCGCCTGCTGGTCGAGCGCCCCGGCGCCACGATGATCGAGATCGCGGCAGCCGCCGGGGTCAGCCGCGGCACCGCCTACCGGCACTTCCCGTCCCGCGACGACCTCGTCCAGGCCGTCCGCCGGCAGGAGCGCGACGACGACGAGGCCAACGAGCGGGAGTTCGTCCGGCCGGCCGGCGAGCTGGCGCACACCGCGACGACGCCGCTGTCGGTCACCGACGTCCTCAACAAGGTCCCGCCGTTTCAGCTCGGCGACCAGATCGTCGCCGAGGCCCAGCGCCTGGCCGGCGTGACGGTCGCCGCGGTCTACCTCTGCGACCTCGACGGGACGACGCTCCAGCGGCTGGCCGGCAGCGGCGGGTTCCCTGACCGCATCCCGGTCCCGCTCGCCGTCGGCCCCGAGATCCCGCGCGAGGGCATCGAGCCGCTGCGGGCGTCGATCCGCGAGCTGCTGCCCGGCGTCGCCGTCGCGCCGATGTACCTCCGCGGTCGCGCGATGGGCGTCCTGCTCGCGCTCGGCGCGGGAGACGACGCGCTGCGTGACCTCGCGGCAGAGGCCGCGGCGGCGCTCGCGCTCGCCGACGAGTACACCGACGCGATCGCCGCCGCTCGTCGCACCCGCCCGACGACGGCCGCGGCCGAGATCCAGCAGAACCTCCTGCCGCCGCGGATCCTGCGGATCGCCGGCGCGCTGATCGCCGGCAACGTCCTGCCCGGCTACGACATCGGCGGCGACTGGTTCGACTACGCCGAGAACCACGACTGCGCGTGGATCGGCACCGCCGACACCGATGGCGCGGGACCGTCGGCGGCCGGCCTGGGCGCCGTGCTGCTCGGCGCGTTCCGAGCCGCGCGTCACGCGGGCGCGGATCCGGCGCCGGTCGTCACCGCGATGCACGAGGTGCTGCGCGAGGTCGCGCGCGGCAAGGTGACCGCGCACGTCACGATCGCGACGTTCAACGGCGCCACGTCGACCGTGCGCTGGATCACCTGCGGCGAGCACGCGCCGATCCTGATCACGGCCGACGGCGAGCTCGAGGTCTTGGGCGACGGCGGGCTGCCGAAGCTCGGCGCGCGCCGCTTCCCGGAAGCACCGGTGGTCCAGGAGCGGCGGATCGCCGACGGCGACCGCCTGCTGCTGCTGTCGGACGCCGTCATGGCGCGCCCGACGCTCAACGGCGAGACGCTCGGGCTGGACGGGATCCGCGATGCGGTGGCCAAGGCGCCGCTCGCGTCGGCCGCGGGCACGCTGCGGGCGATCGAGGACGCGGTGCGCGCGGCGGCCAAGGACCCGCTGTCCGATGACGCCACAGTCGTCGTGCTGGTCCCGAACCCGACCGTCGCCGAAGCGACGCCGGACCCGGCCCGACCAGCCAGGTGACACGCGGCGCGGACCGCACCCTGTCCGCGCCGCGCCTCGGGATCTATGCGCGGGCCACGCCCTCGCGAGCGGTCTGCGCGTTGTCCTGAGCGGTGCCTTGAGGTCCTCGGCGCCTTGCCCGCGGCCTGCTGCGCCTTCTCTATGGGTCCTCCCCAAAGTCGGTCCTATGTGTAGGTCGTGGTTCCCTGTTCGGAGGACCCACGCAAACGAGACATTCCGTGGTACACCGGCTCGTGTCGCGGGAAAGAAGTGAAACATGTCCTTCAACCCCCTCGCGCCCCTCAAGGCCTTCGATCGCTTCCAGCGGCGGCATCGGACGCTGGCGGTACCGATGGCGGTGATCAAGAAGTTCGCCGACGACCAGGGCGGCAACCTCTCGGCGCTGATCGCCTACTACGGGTTCTTCTCGCTCTTCCCGTTGTTGTTGGTCTTCGTCACCGGCCTCGGGTTCGTCCTCGACGGCAACCCGGACGCCCAGCGCGCGGTGGTCGACTCGGCGCTGAAGGACATCCCGATCGTCGGCGACCAGATCCAGGCCGGGTCGCTGACCGGCAGCCCCACGGCGCTGGTCATCGGCCTGGTCGGCGCGATCCTCTCGGGGCTCGGCGTCACGCTCGCCGCCCAGACCGCCTTTCAGCGCGTCCACGGCATCCCCCACCGCGACCGGCCGGACTTCCTCTTCTCCCGGCTGCGCGGGCTCGGCCTGCTCGCGATCTTGGGCACGCTGCAGATCGTCTCGACCGTGGCCTCCGGCCTGGTCACGGGCGGCTTTGGCGGGCCGTTGCTGGTGATCGGCGGCATCGCGGTGTCGCTGGCGACCAACCTGATGTTGTTCTTCGCCGCCTTCCGGCTGCTGACCGACAACGAGGTCGACACCCACCGGCTGTGGCCCGGCATCATCTCCGCGACGATCCTGTGGACCGTCGTCCAGGCCGTGGGCGGCGCCTACATCGGCCACGTCGTCAAGGGCGCGGGAGCCACCTACGGGACGTTCGCGACCGTCATTGGGCTGTTGACGTGGATCTTCCTCGGCGCGCGGATCGTCGTCTATTCGGCCGAGCTCAACAGCGTCCTCGCCGAGCGCCTCTGGCCGCGCGGCCTGTTTGACCCGATGGAGCCCGCCGACCGCCGTGCGCTGCGGGACCTGGCGCGGATCGAAGAGCGCAGCGACGCCCAGCACGTCTCGGTGCGCTTCGACGAGCCCGCCTGAGATCGGGCGCGGCCCCTACGGCTACTGCGCTACGGGGGCGCCGCCCAGCGCGGTCAGCGCCGCTTCGGCGAACGGCGTCGGCGTGATGCCGAAGACGCCAGGCAGCGCGTTGTCCTCGACGACGAGGTCGGCGTCCAGGCCGGCCATCAGCGGCGTGAGCAGCTCGCGGTCCCGGCCGGTCACCAGCGCGGCCGCGGCGCCTTCCAGGCGGCTGCTGGAGAACGGCAAGCTGAACGTATGCGCGTTCCCGCCCTGTAGCTCGGCGATCTGCTCGATCATGGCCTTGAACGTCAGCCGGTCCGGACCGCCGACGTCGTAGCGGCCGGGCGCGACGTCCGGGCCGGCGGACGCAGCCAGCGCGGCGACGACGTCCTCGATCGCGACGGGCTGGCAGAGCCGATCGCGCCAGGCCGGCAGCGCGAGCACCGGCAGGCGGTCGACGATCTCCGCGAGCGTGTCGAACGAGGCGCTGCCGCGGCCGACGATCATCGCGGCGCGCAACGCGACCAGCTCGCCGCCGAAGCCGCCCAGGATCTCCTCGACCTCGTGCCGGGAGTCGAGGTGCTCGGAGTCGCCGCCCGCCGGGTCGATGCCACCGAGGTAGACCATCCGTCGCACCCCGGCGGTGCGCGCCGCGTCGGCCATGTTGTTGGCCAGCTCGCGGTCGCGCGCGGCGAAGTCGTCATCGCCGGCGGCCTCCATCGAGTGCACGAGGTAGTAGGCGCAGTCGACGCCGTCCAGGAGCTCCGCGAGGCTGTCGCGGTCGGCGAGGTCGCCGGTGATGACCTCGACGCCAGGTCCGGCGTCGAGGTCCTCATGGCTCCGGACGAGGCCGCGCAGCGGACGGTCGTCGTCGTCGCGCAGCGCATCGATCAGGTGGCGGCCGACGAAGCCCGCGGCGCCGGTGATCAGGGTGAGGCGGGGAGAGGTCATCGCCCGGCCTACGCGCCCGATGCTCGCCGGCGACCAAAGTGGGGCTCAACGTGGCGCGCCCCCGGCCGGCCGACCCGCGACCGGCGTTCGCGCTCTGACCGCAAGGGGAGGAAGATGGGAAGATGGACCCCGATCCTGTTCCGACGTCCGACCTTCACGCCGCCGCGCAGGAGGACGACCTGAGCGGCCCCGGGGCGATGCTCACGGAGATCTCCAACGGCATGGTGCGGTTGTTGAAGGAGTACTACGGCCGCGGCCCGACGCGGGCGAAGTCCTATTTTCAGGACGACCTCGTCGTCTGCGTCATGCGCGGCGGGTTCTCACGCGTCGAGCAGACGCTGCTCGACGGCGGCCGTGGCTCCGCGGTGATCCAGCAGCGCATGGAGTTCCAGGAGCTGATGCGCGAGCGCTTCTGCGAGATCGTCGAGGGCGTCATCGGCCGCAAGGTCATCGGGTTCATGAGCGGCAACCAGCAAGAGCCCGACCTCATGTGCGAGGTCTTCATCCTCGCCCCCACGGACCTCGTCGGCCTGCCGACGAGTCCGCCTGCAGGTTGAGCTGCACCTGGCCGGCCCGCGAACCGCCGCTCGAAGTGACGCGCTGCTGACCTGCGTGCTGGGCGACTTCCCGCGTCCCTGAGCGCCGATTCCTGTTTCACACCTGCCCGCTCGCGGTACGCTCGTTGGCGGGAATCGGCAGCGCCTCGCGACGACGTCGGACCTACGTGCAGAACTCCAGGAACGTGCCAGACGTCAACAGCGTTAGGCGCGCCCGGCAGACAAGCGAACGTCTCGTCTTGAGGAGTCCTGCAATGTTGTATCCCCCGCGCGGACACGCCGCCGCCGGCCATGAAGGTGGCACCGAGCTCTTAGAGCGTTTCGCTCGCACGCGAGAGCCCGCGCTGCGTCAGGAGCTCGCCGAGCGCTACCTCCCGCTCGCACGCTTCGCCGCCTCGCGTTACGCCTCGGGCTCCGAGCCGTTCGACGACCTCCAGCAGGTCGCCTCGATCGGTCTGCTGAACGCCATCGATCGCTTTGATCCCGATAATGGTTCTGGTTTTAGCTCTTTCGCGCTGCCCACCATGCACGGCGAGCTGCGCCGCCACTTCCGCGACCGCAGCTGGGCCGTGCGCCCGCCGCGGACCCTCCAGGAGCATGCGCTGCTCGTCGCGAGGACGACCGACGACCTGGAAGCGCGCCGGCGGCGGGTGCCGACTGTGGAGGAGGTCGCGATCGCCGCGAAGCTGTCGGTCGCCGCGGTCCTCGAGGCCCGCGAGGCGCTCGCCGCGCGGCAGGCCACCTCGCTGACCGCCATCGTCGCGATCGACGACGGGGACGTCGAGAGCGACCGGCGCCACGGCGTCATCGATGGCGGCTTCGCTCGCGCAGAGGCGCGGGCGACGGTCGCGGCGCTGAGCGCAGGGGCGCTGACCCGCCGCGAGCGCGAGATCGTGCGCCTGCGCTTCGAGGAAGACCTCACCCAATCCGAGATCGGAACGGCCGTCGGCCTCTCGCAGATGCACGTCTCGCGCGTGCTCCGCGGCGCGATGGTGAAGCTGCGTGCCGTGGCATCGAGCAACGCGGTGGCGCAGTGATGGCGGACGCGATGCCCCGACCGCTTGCATGCGACCGCAGCAGGGTCCGGTTGCGACCGATCGTCAGTTATGAGTCGCCCCGACCGCACGTCGTCGACCTCCAGCCGCCGTACCGCGATGACCACCTGCCTTCGAAGTCATCGTCACCGAACGAGAGGCCGGCCATGTCCCGCCCCTTCGAGATCCGCACCGACACCACGGCCCAGCACATCGGCCTACTGATCCTGGTCGGCCCGCTTGGCGCCGAAGGCGCACGCGAGCTCGTGACCACCACCGAGGCCGTCCTGCCGAACACACACGTGCTGATCCTCGACCTCTCCGGCCTCACCACCTGCGACCCCGCCGGCGTCCAGGCCGTCATCGAAATCGACGCCCTCGCCCGCAACGCCAACGTCCTGCTGGTCATCCGCCCCGCCAACGACGCCGTCCACCGGGCGTTCGTGGAGACGGGCGCAGCGGATCGGCTGCGGATCGTCGGGGGCGGCGGCGAGGTCCCAGGGGCGCAAGAGCAGCACTAGCCTGCCCCACTGGCAAGCTCCCGCCGTTGCGTCCGCACGCGCCACGATGAGACGATCGCGTCATAGCACGGACACAACTTATTGCTGAGAGGTAGATCGATGCGCCGCGACGTGAAGTGGCTGCTGGTGACGGCGATGGGCCTTTTGGCTCCGTGGGTCGGAGCGGGCGGTGCGCAGGCGACGACGTGGAGCGCGACGACCGCGAACGTGGTCGCGACTGTCGGCGGTGCGGCGCCCGGCGACGTGGTTCAGCTGGCGAGCGGGACGTACGGCACCGTGCACCTGACCGACCGCAAGACCGGGATCGTGACGGTCAAGCCCGCGTCGGGCGCGACCGTGACGATCGATCCCGAGCTCGACTCGGCCGCCTACCTGCGCTTCGAGGGCTTCACGGGCACGTCGTCGATCGGCGGCTTCAGCATCTACGGCACCGACCCCAGCCACATCGAGATCGTCGGCAACCGCTTCACCGCGCAGTCGGCGGTCGACGTCGAGAACGACGCGAACACCGGGGTCCTCATCGACTCCAACACTTTCGACGGCATCGACGCGTGCGCGACTTGCAAGGAGGGGCGCCTGAACGTGTACTGGGCGGGCGGACCCGGCACGACTGCATCGGGCGTGACGGTCTCCCGCAACCACTTCGGGGGCGGCGGCTGCTCGGACGGCCTTCAGGTCGGCGCCTACGGCGTCGCGGTCGCCGACAACGTCTTCGAGAACATCCACCAGGGCGTGTGCTCCGGGCACATCGACTCGCTGCAGCTCTACGGGCAGTCGCACACGAGCGTCACCGGCAACCTGTTCACGAACTTCGACACGGCCATCATGTCGCCCGACGGCGGCGACACCGAGATCGTCACCGACAACGTCTTCGACTCGACCGCAGGCTCGACCAACGCCATCCAGTTCGGCTCTGTGGTCAACTCGACCTTCGCCCACAACACGGTGCGCGGGACGGCGGTCAACATGGACACCAAGGGCGGCGGCGCGCCCAACAGCACTAACGGGATCGTGCGCGACAACGTCATGGTCAACGCCTGGTTCAACGTCGCGGCCCCGTCCTGCACGAGCTGCAGCGTCTCCTACAACTTGTTCGACACTGCGGTCAACGCATCAGGCAGCACTACTGCGGTCGGCACCCCGACGTTCGTCGGCGGCGCCAACCCCAGCACCGCAGCCGGGTTCGCGCTGACTGCGGGCTCGCCGGGCAAGGGCACGGCGTCCGACGGCCTCGACCGCGGGATCCGGATCGTCGACACGCTGGCGCCGGAGACGTCGATCAGCTCGACGCCCACCGATCCGACGACGTCGACGAGCGCATCCTTCTCGTTCAGCTCCAGCGACGCGGGCTCGACGTTCGAGTGCAAGTTGGATGGCGGGGCTTACAGCTCATGCACGTCGGCCAAGTCCTACACGTCGCTGTCGACCGGATCGCACACGTTCATGGTGCGCGCGACCGACGCCGCGAGCCACGTCGACCCGACGCCGTCGATCTACACGTGGACGATCAACGCCGGGTCGATCACCGCGCCGACGTTCATCTCCGAGAACGAGGTGTCGTCCTGGACCACCACCGGCGCGTCCAAGTCCACCGCCTCGTTCGCCGTCCAGGCCGGCGACGTCCTGGTCGCCTACGGCATGACCGAGGACTCCCCCAATGGCCTCTCCATCTCGGGCGGCTCGCTGACCTGGACCCAGCAGCAGCTGGTCAACACCTCGTCCTACGGACGCGCCTACGTCTGGACCGCGACCGCTTCGTCGACGACGTCCATCACCGTCACCTTCACGCGGTCGGGCTCCGGGCAGTACGGCGGCGATGTCCTGGTCTTCCGCGGCAGCGGCGGCATCGGCGCGTCGTCGAAGACCAACACCACCGGCGCACCCTCGCTGGCGCTCACCACGACCCAGGCCAATTCGGCGATCGTCGTCGCCTCTGTCGACTGGAACGCGGTCAGCGGCTCCTCCCGCACCTGGCGCACGGGCGCGGGCGCGCTGACGGAGACCACCTACTCCACCGACCCGGCGCACGGGACGTTCTACGGCGGCTACCACGCGAGCGCGGGCGCGGCGGGGAGCAAGACGGTGGGGCTGTCGGCGCCGAGCGGGCAGCAGTACTCGATCGTGGCGGTGGAGGTGAAGGGAACGTAGGCTTCCCGGCGCCGGTGGACGTCGCCGACGGGTGGAGCCCTTGCTGATCAACGACGCGCTGCGACACGCGACCGCCCACCCGCTCGATCGTGCGGTGGTCGCCGGCTGCCTCGACCTCTCCGATCCGGTCGATGCACGCTTTCACCGCGCGTGGACGGGGTCGCTGGCCGCACTGCCGCGCCACGAGCGCGGCGGAGCGCTGGCGGGCGTGACCGGCCACGTCGCCGAGTCGGTCGCCTCCATCCTGCTGGTCGACGCCGGCTGCGAACTGCTGTGGCAGTTCAGCGGACCGGGCCGCCACGGCGTCGACCTCGTCGTCCTAACGCCCGGCGAGCGGGTCGTCGGCGTCGAGGTCAAGGGAACGCTCCGCCCTCGCCACAGCCCGCGGATCTCGCGCCGCGCCGTGCTGCAGATGAGCTCCGCGTGGATCGACAAGGCCGACAATCCCGGGATGGCGAGCCTCCAGCTCACCAGCGACGACATCCACGGCGCGGTCATCACGATGAACTTCGCGGACATGGTCGTCCGCGCCGCGGCGACGAGCAACTTCGCCGCCTTCGCGCCGCTCCCGGGCCTGGACTCCCTCGACGACTAGCGCCTCAACCCGACGGAGTACCCGTGACCAGAGGCGTATATGGCGCGCTGTTGTAAGGAAGCACGCCCGGCCCCGAGAAGGTTCGAGAGTAGATGATGTCCTTCGTCGTTCCGACGTAGCCCTCGCCTACCTGGACGGCGACGCGTTCCTCGCGCGGCTGCGCGTGGAGCAGGACCTGCGTCACGCCGCGTGGGGCGACACCGATCGTGACGACCGGGCTGCCCGTGACCGGATAGGGCTTGGTGCGGTCGCGAAGCCACTCGTTGACCTGCTCCTCGCTCGGGGGCGGGAGAAGATCGACGTTGATGCCGTTGAGATATGCAAGCGGCCCGTTGCGCAAGCAGACGGCGGCGCCGCTGCCGTCGCCACGCGGGTAGAACAAGCAGATGGCTCCCCGGCCGGGAACCAGATAGAACCGCCGGCCGGCGACGTCGAGCTGCCGGGCCTCGTGGTAGTCGATTCCCTGCTCGCGCAGGATGGGCAAAGGCTTCGGCCCCGTGAACAGGTGGGCGAGGTCTCGAGGGATCGAAGCGGCGCGCGGCTGCTCGAACGTCGCGAACGCGGCAATCGCCCAGTCGGGCACAACGCCGCCCAGAGGCCCTAGACCGGTGAGTTTGACCGGTGTGGCCCTCGCCTTCGCTTTCGCTCTGGTCTTCGACTTCGCCTTCTCAGAACGAGGCTTCTGAGCCTGAGCTTCATGCCAGAGCAAGGCATGTCGTTCACCGCCGGACGCCGCGGCGTTACTCGTCGCCACAGACAGACTGACGATTGTCGCTACGACGAAGACGCCTTGTAGGCGCCCTACCAAGACCCAACCGCGCACGTCCCACTCCCTAGTCCTGCTCGATGCCGAATTACCCACCGAGACAGGGCGGGCAAATACTATGATCCACGAAAGCGATCCCTGTGACCGCCACTGACCACTGTGCACAACTTTTCGCGTCGAGGCCGGCCGCGAGCCCATCGGCTCGCGGCCGGCCTGGGCGCCTACGGGGCGCTACCGAACCGCCGTGCGACTCAGCGTCGGTGCGATGGGCGCCAGCGGCTCGCCGCTGACGAGGACGTAGGCGTTACCGCGCACGGCCGCCTTGATCGTCGTTCCTGAGCGCGTTTCCGCGGAGACCTCCGTGACCCCATCCGGCACGAGTCCATAGGTCACCATCGAGGCCTGCGGCTGCTCGCCAACTCCGGTGCGAGCCACCTCCCACCAATTCCCGGGCTGAGGAGCTGTCAGGGACACGGCGAATCCGTCCTTGGCCACCGCGTCGGGATCCTTGCTGCATCCACCGCCGGTCGGACCGAAGATGCAGATCGCCTCGGTTCCGGGCGTGACGTAGAACGCGTGGTCACCGACAGCGAGGCGGCGTGTCTGCCTGATGTCGACGCCCATCTCCGCGAGACGGCCGGACGCCGGAGAGGCGAAGAACGCCTGGATCGGCCCCGGCACGGAGTCGGCCGCTGGCTTCCGGAACGCGGCGAACGCCTCGACCTGCGTCTGCGGAACCGCGGGCACCGCCGAATCGGGGATGTTGAGCGCCGTCGGCGCCACGCCGTCGAAGAACGACGCACCGGCGACGCCGGGCGCACCGCAGGCAAGCCCGACGGAGATGATGAGCGCAGCAGCGCCGCGCATCACGTTGTTGTTGGTGCGCATGTCTCTACCAGAACTCCTGTGCGATGGTCAGCGTGCCCCACGACCCATTGGGTCGCACCACAGATGTCGCGTACTGCGCGGCGTACCAGCCGAACACCCAGCCGCCCGCCGGGGTCTGCTGCCCGTAGAGGCAGGAGCCTCCTTGCAGATTGCCGCCGTTCACGCGGATTGAGTCCACGCAGCCGTACCAGTTCAGATCCGCCTGGACGACCTGGAGAGGGTGCGCCGCGGGGGCGACTTGCCACGGCAACGTCGGATGGACGTAACCGAGCGAGCAGCAGTACCACGTGTTGCCTGTGAGAGCCGACGCCGGCTGCGCCGCAGCGCCTCCGATGCCGGCGGCGACGACAAACGCCACCGCGGTCGCCAAGCTGGCGACCCGCAACTTCTTGAACATCGAGGTTCGACCTCCATGTTGATGGACAGAACCTCGACGGTGCAGCGTCCGCGGGACGGAGCGCATGCGTCATACCGGCCCCACAGCCCTCCGATCGAGGGTCCGCACCGACGAGCTGCGCGATCCTTGCCGGGCCGTGCATCCGTGTTGGCCCACGTGGAGCTATTGGACAGCTTTCCACACCGGATCGCTTGCCCTGTGCCTCCACTGGTCACATTTTCGCTGCTCGTTCGTTATGCGCAGCTCTACTGAGTCTAATAGCGAAATCGACCATGACATCGCGCGATTCACATAGCTTGATATTTGCGACACGCAGACGAAGAATGTTCGTCGTCCAGCCCGCTACCGTGCTTTGAAGCAGCAGCCCCAACTAAATCGCCCCCGCGTCGCGCCAACGACCGGGGGCATGGCCCAAGGAGACAAAGACTCCATGAGCACCAAGCAGCGTAATGACGCCTGCCTCGTCAGCGTCGGCCCCTCCGAGGCCGACGTCCTCCGACGGCAGACGCTCGTCACCCTCGAAGCCAACCACTACTTCTTCGAGGAGATCCTCGAGTTCGGCCCCGAGGCCCAGCAAGCTCTCGCGCAGATCTACCGCGACGCGTTCGCGGTGCTGGACGCGGTCGGTTGGCGGCGGCCGGCCGATCCGCCGGAGACGGTGGACGTGCCGATCACGCCGGGGCATGCCGAGCAGCTGTTCAGGCGGCGGTACGAGCTCGGCCACGCGAATATCGATCGCTTTGCCGGTCGCGATGCCGAGCCTGACGAGCAGGCGCGAGCAGAGATCGACGCGACGATCGCGGCCGACCGCGACGCGGCGATCGTCCTCGATCGCCTCATCGCGCGAGCCGTGTGAGTTTGCGCGCTATGCGGGTCGCGTCGACCGGGATTATTCCGGTCAACGCGACCCCGACCCCTCGGCGACGCGCCCCGAAGCGCCCCGGGAACGACAACGGCCGCCCCCGAGACGGGAGCGGCCGTTGAAAAGAAGCGGGTGAGGCGGAGCGGCTAAGCCGCTGCGTCCTCGGAAGGCAGAATCGAGATGACGCGGCCGCGGCGGCCGGTCTTGAAATCGACGGTGCCAGCGGCGCGGGCGTAAAGGGTGTCGTCCTTGCCCATGCCGACGCCTTCGCCGGCCTTGAAGCGGGAGCCGCGCTGGCGGACGAGGATTTCGCCGCCGGAGACGGTCTGGCCGGCGAAGATCTTCACGCCCAGGAACTGGGGGTTCGAATCGCGGCCGTTCTTGGAGGAGCCGAGGCCCTTCTTATGTGCCATGTGCTCTCCCCTATCCCTTCGAGATCTTCGTCACGCGGATGCGCGTGAGCTCCTGGCGGTGGCCCATCTTGCGACGGTAACCGCGCTTCGGCTTGAACTTGTTGACCCGCAGCTTGGGCCCGCGGATGTGCTCGACGACCTCGGCGGCCACGCTGACCTTGCCGAGCTTGTCCCCGAACAACGCCTCATCGCCCGCGAAAAGCAGGGTCTCGAGGTCCAGCTTGGCGCCGGTCTCGCCAGGCAGCCGCTCGACGAGGAGGGTCTGGCCCTCTTCGACTCGGTACTGCTTGCCGCCGGTCTTGACGATCGCGTACATGCTCAGTCTCTTGCTTCGGAAGTTGCTTCGGCCTTGGCAGCCGAACGGCGCCGTCCGCCTCTGCGGCCACGGCGCCGGGGCTTGGATTCTAGCGACTCGTCGCCCGAACCGCCGTCCGCCGTGCCGACGTCGGCTTCCGGAGGCTGATCGGCGGCGTCCAGGAGCGTCGCGACGGCCGCCGTGCGGCCGGCCTCTTCGATGCGAACGAGCTTCTTCGTGCCGACGAAACGGCCGCCGTTGACGACGCTGATGATGTAGCCGTCGATCTTGGCGACGGCGTCGTCGACCTCGTACATGTGGGGCTCGACGATGTTGACCAGCACCTCGTCGCCCTCCTTGAACGGGATCGCGCGCTCCTCGATCTCCGTGGAGCTCCCCTCCTGGACGATCGCGAAGTGATCCAGCGGCAGGCCCTCGGAGCCCTCGAAGTGGAAGACCTTGCCGGTCTCGTCCTCCAACGCGTGCAGCACCCGCGCCCCGTCGCCGGTGAACTTGCTCGACACCCGCGGGTTCACCTGCACCAGGAACGCCTCGGTGCCGCGCTTGGCCCGCGAGGCGATCTCGCGCAGCTGGCGCTCGAACTCGATCGCGATCGTGTCCTCGCTCTTGATGACGCCGTCGCCGTGGCACGTTGGGCACGGCCGGGACATGATCTCCCGGACGCCCTCGGTCACGTTCTGGCGCGTCATCTCGACCAGGCCCAGCTTCGAGATCTCGGCCGTGAACGTCTTGGTGCGGTCCTCGTCCAGCGCCTTGCGCAGCGTCTTCAGCACGGCCTCGCGGTTCTTCGCGCGCGCCATGTCGATGAAGTCGATGACGATGATGCCGCCGATGTCCCGCAACCGCAGCTGGCGGACGACCTCGTCGGCCGCCTCCAGGTTCGTGCGGGTGATCGTGTCCTCCAGCCGGGCCTGCTTGCCGCGACCGACGAACGACCCCGAGTTGACGTCGATGACCGTCAGCGCCTCGGCGTAGTCGATCAGCAGGTAGCCGCCGCTCGGCAGGTCCACCCGCTTGCTCATCAGCCCGTCGATGACCTTCTCGACGTCCCACGCCTCGAACAGCGGCTTGGAGTCCTGCCACAGCTCGACGCGGTCGACTAGCTCCGGCGCCGTGCGCGAGAAGAACGACACCAACCGGTGGTGCTGCTTCTCGTCATCGACGATCGCCTTCTCGAAGTCGGCGCTGAAGATGTCGCGCACGACGCGGACGCTCAGGTCCGCCTCCTGGAAGACCATCGACGGGGCGACGGCCTCGTCGACGCGCTTCTCCAGGACCTCGTGCAGCTTGAACAAGTACTGGAGCTCGCGCTCGAAGTCCTCGCGCTTGGCGCCGTGCGCCGCGGTGCGGACGATCGCGCCGCCACCGTGCAGGTCAAGGCCCTTGGCCTCGCGGCGCAGGCGGTCGCGCTCCTTGTCGTCGAGCCGCTTCGAGACGCCGACGCCCTCGCCGGTGGGCGTGTACACCATGTACCGCCCGGCGATTGTCAGGTCCATCGACAGCCGCGCGCCCTTGGTCTTCAGCGGGTCCTTGACGACCTGCACGACCACTTCCTGGCCCGGCTTCAGCAGCTCGCCGATCGACTTGCCCTTGGACCCGACCCGACCGCGGCGCGCCACCTCGACGCCCGGGATCACGATCTCGTCCACGTGCAGGAAGCCGTTCTTGTCCAGGCCGATGTCGACGAACGCCGCCTCGAGCCCGGGCAGGACGTTGTCGACCTTGCCCTTGTAGATGTTGCCGACGATCGAGCGGTTGCCGCGGCGCTCAAGGTAGAGCTCCGCCACACGCCAGCCGTCGGTCGGCTTGGACGAGGCGGCCTTCGCAGACGACGACCGGCCCCGCCCGGAGCTGCTCGTACCGCTCTTGGCGGCCGGCGCTCCAGTTGCTTCCATCAGCGCCACGCGGGTTTCCCCGCGGTCCACGCTGACGAGCACTTGCTTTCTCACAGTCTTATGGTCCTTACCAATTCAGTGGCTCATGATGCGGCCCTTCATCGCGGCCGACGAACGTCCTTGGACGTAGATCGACTGAAGAAGGCCAATGGCCAAGAGGGTGGACACCACCGAGGATCCGCCGTAGCTCATGAGCGGCAGGGGGATTCCGGTGATGGGCATGATCCCGAGGGTCATGCCGACGTTCACGAAGACCTGGAAGAGCAGCATCGCCACGATGCCGCCGGCGACCAGCGCGCCGAACAGGTCCTTCGCCATGGTCAAGATGCGCAACCCGCGCCATATGAGCAGCGCGTAGAGGGAGAGCACAAGCGCCGCTCCCACGAATCCGTACCGCTCGCCCACGACCGCGTTGATGAAGTCGGTGTGGTGCTCAGGCAGGAAGTTGAACTTCGTCTGGGTCGCGTGGTCGCCTCGGCCGGTCTTCTGACCTGATCCGATGGCGATGAGGGATTGGTTCTGCTGGTACCCCGCCCGGTTGGTGTCGGCGGACGGGTGGAGGAAGGACGTCAGTCGGTCCTTCTGGTAGCCGTGGAGGACCTCCACTCCAGCGGCGGGGGCGGCGACCAACACAATGGAGATCGCGACCGCGCCGAGCGCGATGAGCGCCAGGAAGTGGCGGACCGGGGTTCCGGCGAAGAAGAGGATGGCCAGCGAGATCGCGCCGTAGACCAGCGAGGACCCGAGGTCGGGCTGGATCATCACGAACGCAGCGGGGACCAACGCCAACAACATGATCCGCGCGGTCGTGTCGCGCTCGTGCAAGCGTCGTGCGCGGTCGGCCGCAAAGCCGGCCAGGACGAGCACGATCAGCACCTTGCCGAGCTCTGAGGCCTGGTACTGGAACGGCCCGATCGGGATCGCGCGCTGCGAGCCCTTGGCGGTCGCGCCGATCAGCTTGACGGCGAAGATCGACGCCATCAGGAAGCCGTAGATCCACCAGCGCAGCGGCCGCAGCCGCGCGTAGTCGACCTTGATCAGCGCCAGCGACAGGACGCCGCCGACGACGAAGAAGATCAGCTGGCGGTTGAAGTAGTACCGCGGGTCGCCGGCGATGTCGTCGGCGGTCGACGAGCGGATCGCGACCAGCGAGCAGATCGCCAGGCCGATGACGCCCAGGACGAGCACGACGTCGAACGGCAGCGCCATGCCCTGCGGGCGGGCGCGCTCGCGCGGGGGCGCGTCTTCGACGTCGCGCAGCGGGGTCGAGGCGGCGCTCATCGGTCCGTGGACTCCCCGCGCACGAGCTTCTTCTCGACGCCGAACCACTGGGACATGATCAGGCGCACCGCCGGGGCCGCGGCCTCGGCGCCGAAGCCGCCGCGCTCAACGGTGGCGACCACGAGGATCGGCTTGTGGTTCGGCGTGCCGTCGTAGGAGTAGCCGACGTACCAGGACTGGTCGACAGCGCCGCCCTGGTAGATCCGCTCCGCCGTGCCCGTCTTGCCGAAGATGGGGAACTTGTCGCGCGGCCAGCCGTCGCTCCAGACACCGGTCGACGTGCCGCCGTCGGCGTTGGCGGCCTCGTGCAGGCCGTTCATGATCGTGTCGCGCCACTCGGGCTTGATCGCGACCTTCCGGCGGCTGGGCGCGTCGATCTTCTCGACGGTGCCGCGCGTGTCGGTGACCTCGGCGGCCAGGTGCGGTGTGGGCACGCGGCCGGAGTTGATGATCGTGGCGTAGGCGACGGCCATCTGCAACGGCGTGGCCTGTAGGTCGCCCTGGCCGACCGCGAAGTTCTCGTTGTCGCCCGGGTTCCAGGAGGAGTCGAGGAACGCGATGCCGCAGGACGCCTTCTTCTTCTCCTTGCGGCACGCCCGCTCCGCCGCCTGCAGCTTCCTGATGTGCTCGGGGCTCGGGATCGTGCCAGCGGCCTCGTAGGGCAGGTCGATCCCGGTCTTGCGCGCGACGCCCAGCTTGGTCGCCCAGTCCTGGATCGCCGACGTCTGCCAGAGCGCCTTGCCCAGCGAGTAGTAGTAGGTGTCGACCGAGAACTTCAGCGCGGCGACCATGTTCACGGTGCCGTAGGCCTTGCCGCCGGCGTTGCACGCCTTGTCGACCTTGCGCGCGCCGGTCTGGAAGCAGCCCTCGTCGTTGAAGGTCTGGTTGGCCGTGATCGCCCCGGCGTCCAGCGCGGCGAGCGAGGTGATGGGCTTGAAGATCGAGCCGGTCGGATAGGCGGACTCGTCGACGCGGTTGACCAGCGGCGAGCCGGCCTCCTCGCCGAACTTCGCGTCGTAGGCCGCCTTCGTGGCGAACGGCCCGGCGAGGTCGCGCGGGTTGTAGGACGGCGACGAGCCCATCGCGATGATCGCGCCGTTGGTCGGGTCCATCGCCACGAACGCGCCCGGCTTGCCGCCGCCGGCCTGCGCCAGCGCCTTCTCCCCCGCCTCCTGGATCTTGGACTGCAGCGTCAGCTTCAGCGTCCGGCCCTGCTTGGGATCCTTCGCCGTCACCGCACGGCGGCGCTCGCCCGCGGCGTTGACCTCGATGCGGTACTCGCCATCGGTGCCGCGCAGGTACTTGTCGTACTCGTACTCCAAGCCGGTCTGGCCGACGTCGGTGCCACCGGCCACGCCCTTGAACTTCGACTGCTTGAGCTGGTCCTTGGTGATCTGGTTGATCGACCCGAGCAGCTGCGCGGCCGAGTCCTGGGCCGGGTACTTGCGGACGTAGACCTGCTCGACGCTGACGCCCGGGAACTGCTCCGAGCGCTCCTGGATGTAGTTGCGCTGGGAGGCCGGGACGTCGGTCTTGACCCGCACGTTGGCGTAGGGCACCTGCAGGATGCCGGTGACCACGCGCGAGTTGATCGTCTTCCAGTTGATGCCCAGGACGCGGGCCAGGCGCTGGTAGCGGACCTTTAGCTCCCCGGTCGCGACCGGCATCGGCGGCCGCTCGCCCTTGTGGCCCTCGGGCCGCTTGGAGCGGGTCGTGAGGTCCTGGCCGTAGGTGGCGATCGCGTCGCGCATCGTCGCGTCGACCGACGCCGGGTTCAGCGAGACCACGGTCGCCTTGCGGTTGTCGACCAGCGTGACGTTGCCGGCGTCGACGATCTGCCCGCGCGGCGCCTGGATGCGCTCGGTGCGCACCCGGTTCTCGCGCGCCTGGGCGAGGTACTTGTCGCCGTCCAGCACCTGCAGGTACCAGAGCCGGAAGAAGATGATCCCGAACAGGACGAACGCGACCACGCCGGCGCCCGCGACGCGGATCGCGAGCTGCGGGGTGATCGGCGGGCGCCGGTCGTTGACGGGGTCGATCGGCATCAGGCGCGAGAGAGCGGGGACAGCCCGCCGGTCGTGTAGGCGCGGCGCCGGCGGCGGCGCGGGTCGTCGGGCAGGGCCGGGCCGAGCCAGCGGCGGATCAGCGCGAAGATCGGCAGCGAGATGATCGCGTTGAAGACGATCGTCGCCAGGATCACGCGCAGCAGCAGGAAGCTGACCGGCGCGTCGATGCCCAGCATGAAGTTCATCAGGCCGTAGCCGAAGGTCGTGATCGCGGTCGCCAGCGCGCCGACGATCATCGGGACGAACGTCGCCTGCGGGTCGCGCAGCTCGCGCAGGCGCCCGGCGCCGTAGCCCACGACCACGCACACGAAGCTCGTCAGGCCCATCGTCTGCACCAGCGCCGCGTCGAAGAACAGCCCGACGAAGAAGCCGAACAGCGCGCCCGAGATCGACCCGCACATAAGCCCGACCGCGGCGACGGCCAGCGGCGTCAGGTCCGCCGTCGCGCCGAACAGCACGACCTGCGACACGGCGGCGACCTGGAGGATCACCACGGCGAGGCCGAGCAGGACGAGGCGGAGGATGAGCTGGGGCGAAACGGCCATCAGCGGTTGTGATCCACCTTCTCGGTCAGGACCTGCACGAACTGGACACGGCGGAGGTCCACGAACGGGCGCAGGTGCGGGGTCTGGTCGGCGGCGCCCTGGTCGTCCACGCGGGTGATCCGGCCGATCGGTAGGTCAGGAGGGTAGACCGAGTCGAGCTCGTCCGTCCTGGAGACGGTGCCCGCGGTGACCACGGTCTGCCCGACGGCGGGCGTGTCGTCCTTGTTGACGTAGTCGAGGATCAGGTCGCGCGGGTTGCCCGGCGACGGCTTGACGATCCCCAGCGCCGACCCGTTGACGGTCCGCGCCGACACCGCGACGCTGGAGTCGGTGAGCAGCCGGACGACCGACGTGCCGCGCGCGGCCTGGTCGACGCGGCCGATCAGGCCGGTGTCATCGCCACCGGAGCCATCCGTGGCCAGCACCGGCATGCCGGCGTTGATCCCGGACGAGGTGCCCTTGTCGATCGTGATCTTCGCGTACCAGAGCGTGCCCGACTGGCCGATGACGCGCGCGGTCTGCGGGCCGTAGGCGGCCATGTCGCTCGGCGCGGGCTCCAGGCCGACGGCCGAGCGCAGATGCGCGTTCTGGCGCGAGGCGGCCTCGTTGCGCGTGGCGGCCGCGCGCCACTGGTCGCGCTCCTTGCGCGCCTGGGCGAGGTCGCCCTTGGCCGAGACGGTGTCGCCGACCCAACCGAACAGGTCCCGGACCGGCTTGAGCGCGCGGCTGGCGCCCTCCTGGATCGGGGACACGACCTCGAGGATGCCGCGCTGCACGTGGTGCAGCGCGCCCCCGCCGGGCTCGCGGAAGTACTGGGTTAGGAGGATCAGGGAGCAGGCGACGAGCAGCCCGAGGACCGCCCGGCGCTGACGCACCGTCTTGTCGTACATGTTGTACGCGTTTCCAAAGCTTGCATTGCCGATACCGGGCGGCGCGTTTCTAACGCGGCCTGCGCCGGCTCCTCGAGTTCTTGTTCGTCCGGTGGATCACTTCGAACTCCTCCAGCGAGCGGCCCGAACCGACCGCGACGCACGTGAGGGGCGACTCGGCCAGGTGCGAGGGCATCTGGGTCTCCTCTCGCAAGCGCTCGTCGAGCCCCTGCAGGAGCGAGCCACCGCCCGCCAACATGATGCCGCGATCCATGATGTCGGATGCGAGCTCCGGAGGGGTCCGGTCCAGCGTCTCCTTGACCGCGTCGATGATCTGCGACAGGGGCTCTTCGAGCGCCTGGCGGATCTCCTCGCTGGTCAGTACAACGGTCTTCGGCAGGCCCGACACCATGTCGCGCCCGCGGATCTCGGCCTGGACCTCTTCGTCCATCGGGTAGGCCGAGCCGATTTCCAGCTTGACCTCTTCCGCGGTCTGCTGGCCGATTAGAAGCTTGTACTCGCGCTTGGCGTAGTTGATGATCGCCTCGTCCAGCTCGTCGCCGCCGACGCGGATCGACTGCGAGACGACGATGCCGCCCAGCGAGATCACGGCGACCTCGGAGGTTCCGCCGCCGATGTCGACGATCATCGAGCCCGTGGGCTCGCCGACGGGCAGCCCGGCGCCGATCGCGGCGGCCATGGGCTCCTCGATCAGGTACGCCTGGCGCGCGCCTGCGGACAGGCACGCCTCCTCGACGGCTCGCTTCTCGACGCCGGTCACGCCAGAGGGAACACAGACCACGACGCGAGGATGCGCCCAGCGGTTCTGGTGGACCTTCTGGATGAAGTGGCGCAGCATCTCCTCGGTCACGTCGAAGTCGGCGATGACGCCGTCCTTCAAGGGCCGGATGGCCTGGATCGTGCCGGGCGTGCGGCCGAGCATGCGCTTGGCCTCGATGCCGACCGCGTGCACCTCGCCCGTGCGCGAGTCGATCGCGACGACGGACGGTTCGGAGAGCACGATGCCGCGGCCACGCACGTAGACGAGCGTGTTGGCCGTACCGAGGTCGACCGCCATGTCGCGGCCACCGAAGCCGGTGAGGTAGCTGAAGAAGCCCATGCGGGAGGGAGCGCGTTCGCCCGGAAGGCCGGATGCACAGCGCCCCGCTGCGGAGCGGGGCGTCACGGGCGAGCCGCGTGCCGCAGTGTAGCGGAGCACCCCGGCCTGCCGGTTGTCACGAATGCCTCATTGCAGCGCGCGAAAGCGCTGCAAAACCGCGGCGCCGCGCGGTGTGAGGCGGTTATGACTACGGCTTCAGCGTGAGCGTGACGGACTTGCGCGCGGCGCGGCCGTCGGCGGCCACGGCGTAGACGTCGAGGCGGTAGGTGCCCTTCGGCGCGGCCTTCTTGCCGAGCTTGCCGTCCCAGGTGACCGTGCTGCGGCCCTCACGGGCCGAGACGCGCAGGACGTCGACGGTCCTGCCCGCGTGCTTGACCCTGAGGACGAGCTTGGCGGCGCGACCGAGGGCGAGACCGACCTTGACCTTCGCGCCGGGCCTGGCCGTGACCTTGGAAAGGCTCAAGGTCAAGATGAGCTTTGAGGTGGTCGAGACCGTCGCTTGAGGGGTCTGGGTGACGGCCTTGGGCGCCGCGATCTCGGGGGTGGCGACGGGCGTCGTGGCGGTGGTCGACGTCGTCGTGGTCGTCGTGGTCGTCGTGGTCGTGGCGGTGCCCGTGTCGTCGTCGTCGCTGGTGGCCGCCGCGGTGGCGACCGCGCTGAGCGGGACGTCGTAGGTGCCGCTGCCCGCGTAGCGCAGGCGCAGCGTGGCGGTGCGCGTGCCCACGGCCGAGGGCGAGAAGCGCACGCGCACGGTGCAGCTCTCGTCGCCGCCGGAGGCGACGGTCGCGCCGGTGCAGGTGTCGCCGGTGATCAGGAAGTCGTCGGAGGCGGCCCCAGCGGTCTGCACGCCGGTGACCTTCAGCCGCGTGGAGCCCGTCGGGTTGGTGACGGTGACCGTGCGCGCCGGGCCGGTCGAGCCGACCGCGGCGGGCGCGAAGGCGGCGCTCAGCGTCCCGGCGGGCGCGGGCGTGCCGGTGTTGCGCAGGAGGCTGACGGTATCGCCGGAGGCATCGGCGGTGGCGACGTCGAGCAGGCCGTCGCCGTCGAGGTCGGCGACGACCGGCGAGCGCGCGCCGGCCCCCGCCGTGCCCCAGGTCGGCGAGCCGAAGCCGCCTGCGCCGTCGCCGCTCAGCGCGCCGGCCAGGCCGGTGGCGCCGTCGGTGACGACCGCGTCGACGTGGCCGTCGCCGTTGACGTCGCCCGCGGCGATGCCGGTGCCGGCGGCCAGACCGTCGATCAGGACGCTCGTCGCGGTCAGCGCGCCCGCGCCGTCGTTGCGCAGGACGCTCAGGACGTTGGTGGCGCCGTCGAGGACGAGCGCGTCGAGGTCGCCGTCCTCGTCGACGTCGGCCAGCGCGGCCGCGACGGGATCGGTGCCGACGGCGACGGGCGTGGACGGCGTCAGGTTGAGGCCGGAGCTCGTGGCGACCCAGGCGCTGCCGGCGCCCGCGTTGGCCGAGGCGACGAGCGCGTCGGGACGACCGTCGCCGGTGAGGTCGCCGACCGCGACGGCCTGGGCGAGAGACGTGCCGGTCGCGCCGGCGGAGCCGTGGGACGAGAGGCCGGTCGGGGTCTGCTCAACGATCCCGAGCTGCTCGGCCTCGACCGCGGTGGTCGAGGCGGTGAGCGCGTCGAGGTCGCCGTCGCCGTCCAGGTCGCCGAGCGCGATGCCGGCGAGCTGCTCGCCGGGGACGCTCAGCCCGGCCCCGGCGCTGAGCACGCCGGTGCCGTCGCCGCTCAGCGGGATGACCTCGTTGTTGCTGACGGTGCCCGAGCCGATCGTGGCCAAGACGTCCGGGCGGCCGTCGCCGTTGATGTCGCCCGCGGCAATCGCACCGACGCCGCCGCTCGCGCCGCCGAGGCCGTAGGGGTTGCCCAGCGGCGCGGCGAACGCGCCGCCGCCGGTGCCGCGCAGCACCGAGACCATGCCGGTGCCGCCGTTGGCCGAGCCGGCGACCAGGTCGGCGCGGCCGTCGCCGTCGAAGTCGGTGCTCGCCAGCGACCGCGGGTCGGTGACGCCGGAGCCGAGGCTCAGCACCTGCCGCGCACCGAGCGACGGCGCGCCGCCAGTGGCGGCCTGGGCGGCGGTGGCCGGGACGATCGCGCACGCGGGGAGCGCGCACGCGAGCAGGATCAAGCGGCGACGGACGAACATCCGTCCCGGGTGATCGGCCACCGGGGCGCCGCCTTCAGCGGCGCCCCGGTGCCATGGTTCGTCAGCCGGACGCGCCCAGGTAGGCCAGCGCGTCCTTTACGAGCGTCGCCCGGGTGTCGGCGCCGGTCACGCCCTCGAGGCCGAAGCCCCAGTAGAGCGTGTCCGCGGTCGCCACGCCGGGGCCGTCGACGTAGCCGACGGAGGTCGTGGAGATCCAGTCGTTGCCGTTGCCGTCGGAGCCCTCGGGCGCACCCGGGGTCTCCCAGCCGCCGAGGCCGTCCTCAAAAGACGTCTCGGTCAGCGTGGCGCCGTCGGCCGTGATCTTCGCGTCGTCCAGGAACACGCCGAGGCCCTGGAACGCCTCATCGCTGATGTAGGAGATCGACAGCTCGACCTGCTTGCCGGCGTACGCCGAGAGGTCGAAGTCGAAGTCCACGAAGCCGCCGGAGTTCCCGTTGGCCGCGTTGAACGTGCCCGTGGTCCCGCCGTTGGTGCAGCTCGCGTCACCGGCGCCCGGAGAGGTCTCCGGATGGAACGTGACGTAGTGCGCCATGAACGGATGCACGTCGAGGATCGGGCTCTGCGGGCAGCTCGAGTTGCCCGACAGGTCGTCGCTCGTGTTGCCGTTGGCGTCCACCAACGTCGTCCAGTCGTCCTGGCCGACCGTGTGCGCCTCGACGACGAGGTAGTCCCAGCCGGGCTCGACGTCGTAGGACGCGGTGAACGTCAGGTTCGCCGCGGTCTTCCCGGTCAGGTCGACCGTGCGCGACAGCCGCTTGTAGCTGTCGTCGGCCGCCTGGGAGAACGCGTAGTGCGTGCCCGTCGGCGGGTCGAACGCGGGCGGGCGGTCGAACTTGATCGCCTGGTCGGACGCGAACTGCGGGTACTGGTCCTTGGGCAGGATCGAGGACGTCGTCAGGAACGAGTAGACGTTGTCCTGGTTCTGCGCCGAGTCCTCGCCGTTGACCGTGAAGGTCGCGGAGCCGAACGGCGCCCCGGCCTCCTCGAACGGCAGCGCCGCGGCCTGGTCGGTGTCGGCGGCCGCGCCGATCGGCAGGTAGGCCCCGAGCCAGTACTGCTGGAAGTCGTTGGACAACGCGACGCAGTTGAAGTTCTGGCCCGGCGGGTCGTCGTTGCCGCTGGGGTCGGTCTGGTTGGACTTGCAGAACGGCGCCGGCGGTGCGCCGAGCGGGTTGAACAGGAGCTGGTCCCAGCCGCCCTGCAACGCGAACTTCCCGGCGATCAGCGCCTTGCCGCCGTCGTTGAGGAAGTCGCGGACGCTGAGGACCTCGTCGTCGGCGAGCTTCGACGTGCCGGTGCCGCCGGGCTGGCCCGGCTCACGCACGTAGAGGTCCTCGCCGGTCTCCCAGATCACGGCCTTGTAGTGCGACAACACGCCGAGGGCGCTAGCCGCGGTGCGGCCGTTGGCGTCCACGTCGTAGATGTCGTACTTGGCACCCGCGGCCGTGAGCGCCGCCTCGTAGTCGTCCTGGTACAGCGGGCCGGGGTACGGCGTGCCGCTGATGTCGGAGCTGTTGCCCGAGTAGTCCTCGGCGGGCATCAACAGGACCTTGTTCCCCGTGTTGGACTTCAGGGTGTAGGTGAACGGCTGTGACGACGAGGCCCTCTGACCCCAGCCCCGCCCGCTCGCGAACCAGACCTTGACCTGATCGCCCGTCCGCGCGCCGCGAACGATGCCGCGGAGCTTGTGGTAGTACTTGCCCGGCTTGCCGTACTTCTCGCCGCCGCGGTACTCGCGCAGGTCACCCTTCTGGACGCGGCCGTTGCCGACCTGCCAGTAGACCTTCACGTCGCCGAGCGAGCGCTTGGCGTTGACCTCGACGACCTGCGGGTCGCCGGTGGAGATCGAGAACGGCGTCGGGACGAGGTCCGGCGCGGTGTTGCCCAGGTGCGAGACCGGCTCGTCGGGCCGCTTGGCCGACTTCACCAGGTCCAGCGCGAAGGCCAGGTTCTTGTCGAACTCGGCCTGGACGGCCGCCTCGTCGTCCTGGAAGACGAAGCCGCCGGGCGGCAGCGAGTCGGGACCGTCGACCGTGCCACCGACGCCGTCGCCGGTGCCGCCGGACAGCTCGACCGTGAAGGCCTGCGTGCCCCAGGCGTTGTAGGCGTCGCCCGTGACGTCGCCGTTGGTGGTGTACAGCTCGGCCGACACGTCGGGGTCAAAGCCCGCGACGGCCGGGTGGTCGTCGTCACCGGCCAGCGCCTCCATCAGCGGCGAGTCGGTGGCGTTGGTCTCCACCTGCCAGCCCTCCGGCCACAGGATCAGCTGGGCGAAGGAGTGGTAGTCGATGAGGAAGCGCGGCTTGAGGCGCTGGTGCAGCTTGCGCGCGGCGGCCACTTCAGGCTCGGACGCCGGCGCGGAGCCGTGGTAGGTCTCGGTCGACGGGTCGGCCGAGGAGCCCTCGAGGTCGTAGTTCCACTTCTCGGGCCAGTTGCGGTTCATGTCGACGCCGTCGTGCGCAGGGTCGATCACGCCGTTGTTGTCGACGTCGCGCAGGTTCTTGCGCCACAGGCGCGTGCCCTTCGACGTGAAGGTGTAGTCGTACCCGTCCGGGTTCATGATCGGGATGAACCAGATCTCGTTGCGCGCCAGCAGCTTACGAACCTCGCGGTCGCGGTGGTGCGTCAGGAAGTAGGAGAACAGGCGGCGGTTGACCTCGGCCGAGATCCACTCACGCGCGTGCTGGGTGGACTCGAAGAGCGTGACCGGCTTGGAGCCGTCGCGCGTCCAGCGCGCACCGGCGGTCACCTTGTAGGCCTTGATCGGCTGGCCGAGGACCGACGTCCCGATCGTCTCCTCCTTGACCAGGTCCGGATAGCGGCGTGCCAGGTCGGAGTACCACTTCTTGAGCGGGACCAGAGGCGTGGAGCACGTGCCCGGGCACGCGGCCGGCGTGAGCGACCACGGCCGGAAGACGTCGTAGCCGTGCGTCGGCTGCGTCAGCGGCGTGGACGGCGCGGCTTGGCCTCGCGCCGAGGAGAGCGGCTCGACCGTCGCGCCCTTGGCGGCCAGCGAGGCGGCCTGCGCGGGCGTGGCGACGATCGTCAGCTTGCCGTTCTTCGAGACGACCTCGTGAAGGTCGAAGCCCTGGCGCGCGAGCTGGTCGGTCGTGATCTTGCCGCTGACGGCGTACTGGTTGAGCGGCTCGACGATCCGACCCGCGGCGTGCGCGGGGCTCGTTGCGGCGGCGGCGGTCGCGGCCGCCGCGAGGCCCGCGACAGCGCCGCGGATCCATCTGCTGGTGTGCATGTGTCTCCCCCAAGGAGCGCGCGCGTCCCTGCCGGCCGCGCGCGGTTGAATAGCCGCGACTCTATGGTCATGGGACCGGACCAGGCAAGGTCCAGGGAGCAACGTTGTCCGTTCTGGCATCCAAACGGTGCCAAACGTCCCACCGAGGTGTGGAAGATCGACCCCTGGGGTGGCGTGCTCCTGAAACCCGAACGCCGTTCTGGAGGACATGCGCCTCCGGATCACCCTCACGTTCGTCCTCCTCGTCGCCGCGCTCGCCTCCCTCGCTCCCGCCGCGGGCGCGGCCGACTCCCACGCGCCGCGCGGCGCGCGCCTCGACTGGCTGCCCACGAGCGAGTGGGTGATGTCGGCCTGGATGCCGTTCGACGAGGCGCGGCTGGACGTCGTGGTCAAGACCGACCACGACGAGCTCGTCACCTGGCTGAACGACCGCCGCACGCTGCTGGCGCTCGCCCACCGCCACGGCGTCAAGGGCAGCGCGGCGAGCATCGCTCACCGGTTGGTCGCGCCGCGCCTGGCGCACGTGTCGCGGCGGATGCGCCCGGTGCTCGAGCAGCGCGCGCGGGACATGCTCACCCAAGCGCACCTCAGCCGCCACGTCGTCTTCCACGTCTTCCACACGCCGGCGATCCCGCGCCACGCGAAGGCGATCTTCGGGCTGACGCCGTCGCGCTTCCGCGCGCTGCGCGACTCGGGGCTGTCGCCGCTGCGCATCGGCACGCGCGGCGGGAAGTCCGCGGCGCACGTCCGCGGCGCGCTGTGGTCGCTGCTGGTGGCGCGCGCCAACCGCGGCGTGGCGGCCGGGGCGATGAGCCGGACTCAGGCGCGGCACCTGCTCGACGAGCAGCGCGACCAGCTCGCCGTCTACACGACCCGCGCGTTCCGCACGCCCGAGCAGCAGATCGCGTTCATCTGCCGCCCGCACTAGTGGTCGGTCGGTCAGCGCGTGCGCAGCCGCCAGACCACCGTCCGGTAGGTCTCGGTCCCGAAGTCCTCGCGGCCCTCCCCCTCGGTCTCCAGGAGCGCTTGCCCGACGACCAGGATGCGGCCGCCCGGCGCCGGGATGACCGCCAGCGGATAGGCGCCGTCGCCGGGGACGGCGAGCTTCACGGTGCCGAACGCGCGGTCGCGGGTGCCGTTGGCGCGCAGGCGGCGGACCGTCACGTAGAGGGTGTCGCGCGTGCGGCCGACGACCAGCAGGCGCCCGGCAGAGTCGAACGACACCGCCACCGCGCCGGACAGCGGGCTGCGGCGCACGATGCGCCCACGCCCGTCGACCCACAGCACGCGCGTCTCCCCGACCACGACGACGCCGTCGCGCCACGGCAGCATCGCGGTGATCTGCGCGCCCAGCGCGACCGCCCGGAAGGCCGGGTCCAACGTGCCGTCCGCGCGCAGGCGCCGCAGGGTGACTCGCCGGGCCGGGGTCGAGTACGGCGCGACGACGATGCCGGCGCGCGTGGCGACCGGGTCGAGGATGTCGCCGTCGCCCAGCGCGCCGTTGCCCGGCAACGGGACGCGCGCGCCGCGCGGCTGCCCGTCGGGGCCGATGTGCTGGAGCGACCCGCTCCTGTTCGAGATCGTGCGCAGATGCCAGAGCGAGCCGTCGGGGTCAGGCGCCAGCCAGTCGCTGGTGGCCGGGTCGGAGACCGGCGGCACCGCGGCGTCGACCGTGTCGCTGACCGGCAGGCGTCGACCGCGGCCGTCGACGACCAGCGTCTGCGCGTAGCCGCTGAGGAACGTGAACCGATCGCCCCAGCGCGCCGCCGGCATCGAGTACTGCGGCCAGTAGCCGTCGGTCACGCGCAGCACGCCACGCCGTCCCCAGCCGACGTCCGGCTTGCCGTTGACGCCGATCCGCGCGACGCGGCCGTCGTCGCCGAGGATCAGCGCGGTCCCGCCGCGGCCGGGCAGGACGCGGCTGACCGTCCCCCACGCCGCGCCGCCGCGCTCCCAGTGGCCGTGGTGGTTGCCGAAGGAGCGGTCCAGGCGCGGCGCCTTCGCGGACGCGGCGGCGGGGACGACGGCCAGCGAGGCAATCAGGATGAGAACGGCGACGGCCCGGGTGCGAAGCATCACCGAGAGCCAACGGGCGGATCCCCGATGAGTTACGCGATTGGCGGGCGATGTCATGTGGCGGCTGCGGTGCGGCTGACGTGGGTCGCGCCCGCGGCGTCGGTCCAGACCAAGCGCAAGCGCAAGCGCGAGCCGCGCGGCCCGGCGGCGACGCGGCGCTGGACCGTGCGGCCATGCAGCACGGCGACCTTGGTCCAGCGGTCCGCGCCGGGCGCGCGGCGCTGGAGGGCGGTGAGCTTCGCCCCGCGCGGGCGGACCCGTCCCCACACCGCGACGCGCGTCGCCGAGCGACGGGCGACCCAGAGCGGCGCGCGGTAGGCGTCCCACGACGGCTTGCGCTGCCCGTCGGCGTAGCGGACGCCGGACTGAAACGACGACCGCGCCCGCTCGTCGCGCACGAGGTACTGGGCGACGCTGCGCACCGTGGGCCGTCGCGACGCGATCCAGTCCAGCTCGTTGATCCACGCGGCCTGGGTCGCAGGCGGGACGCCGAAGAACGGGTCGGGCGGGTTGGTCTGAAAGCCGCCCTCGGTCAGCCAGATCGGCAGGCGCGCGCGCTTCAGCGCGGTCTCCAGGACACCGAGCCGCGCCGGGCCGAGCGCCGCCCGCGGGCCGAGGTGGTGCGGGCTGAGGTAGCCGCCGCCCGTGTAGGCGTGGTGCGCCCAGCCGGTGACGGCGGCCGGCAGCGGGCCCGCGGCGAGAACGGCGCGCACGAACGCCAGCGGCGATGTCGGGCGCCGCGCGCGCGGTCCGGTCGTCCCGGTCGTCGTCGGCGCGGTCTCCCCGATCAAGATGATGTCCTTGCCATGGCCGGTGGCGGCGAGCGCCGTCGTACCCGCCTTGACGAGCGCGCGATAGCGGGCGACGACGCCGGACTGCGGCAGCCAGTTGGGGATGTTGGGCTCGTTCCACAGCGACCAGCGCGTCACCGAGGGGTACCGCGCGCCCGCCGCCGCGACGAGCCGCCCGTACGCCGCGGGATCCGGCGCGCCGCCGCCCGGCGCGGGACCCGTCAGCGTCAGCAGCACGTCCAGCCCGCGCTGCTGCGCGCCGGCCACCGCCGCGTCGAGCTGCGGCCACACGCCCGGCACGTCGCGCCACAGCACGATGATCCGGACGGCATCAGCGCCCAGCGCCGCCATGTCGTCCAGCGTCCGCTCGCGCATCGCAGGCCCTTCGCGCAACAGCGCGGCGTCGTCCTCGATGATCGAGACGGGCGCGGCAGCCGCAACGGCCGGGCGCGGCGCGACGAGGGCGCCCGCAACGAGCGTCAACGCGGCGGCGACCGCCCCGGCCCACCTCATCGCGTCCTTTACGTCGCCGACGCGTGGTCGGCGACCAGCGCCGGGCACAGCTCCAGCAGCGCTGCGACGGGCAGACCGACCACGTTGAGGTAGTCGCCCTCGATCCGCTTGATCAGGACGGCGCCGCGACCTTGGATCGCGTAACCGCCCGCGCGGCCGTTCCACTCGCCGGTCGACACGTACCAGTCGATCGTGCGGTCGTCGAGCTCGCGGAACGTGACCTGGGTGATCTCGGTCGCCGCCCGCACGTCGCCGCGCTGGACGAGCGCCAGGCCGCTGACGACGTCGTGGGTGCGGCCGGAGAGGTGGCGGAGCGTGGCGCGCGCCGCGTCCTCATCGGCGGGCTTGCCCCAGATCTCCCACCCGGCGAAGCCGGAAGAGCGATCTGCGATGTCGAGCTCGGTCGCGACGAGCGTGTCGCAGCCGATCACCAGCTCATCGGCACCCTCGCCCGCCGCACCCGCCACCGCGAGCGCCTTGCGCAGCGCGTTCTCGGACGCGACGACGCGCGGCGCGCCCTCGTCCTCCTCGGCGACGTCCGAGACGCGGACGTCGAAGTCCACCCCCAGGTCGCCGAGGATCGCGCGGCGCTGCGGCGAGCCGCTCGCAAGGACGAGTTTGGTCAAAGTCCTACAGCTCGGGGAACCAGATCCCGATCTCGCGCTCGGCCGACTCGTCGGAGTCCGAGCCGTGCACGAGGTTCTGGCCGACCTCGATCGCGAAGTCGCCGCGGATCGAGCCGGTCGCGGCCTCGAGCGGGTTGGTGGCGCCGATCAGCTGGCGCGACGCCTTGACGACGTCGTCGCCCTCGAGCACGGCGGCGACCAGCGGGGCCGACGTGATGAAGTCGACGAGCTCGCCAAAGAACGGGCGCTCGGAGTGCTCGGCGTAGTGGGTCTCGGCCGTCTCGCGCGGCGTCTGCACGAGCTTCAGGGCGGCGATCTTCAGGCCCTTGCGCTCAAAGCGGGCCAGGATCTCGCCGGTGAGGCCGCGACCGAACGCGTCGGGCTTGACGAGGATGAGGGTCCGGGACACGGACGATGCTCCTTCAGAGGGGGATTTGCGGTTCTAAGAGGGTGCTGCGAGGCCGGACTCTACGAGCCCGACTCGCTCGCCGCCGCCTGCTCGAGGTCGCCGGGCTGACGACGACGCCGGCGCCGCGGCTGCGGCGTGACGCCCGGGATCTCCGACTCGCAGTACGGGCAGATCTTCCAGGACGGGTCCAGCGGCTTGGCGCACGTGCCGCACGGGTCCTTCAGCTTGCGCAGGCAGTGCGGGCAGCGCAGGAACTCGTCCTTGACCTCGTGGTCGCAGTGCGGGCACAACAGGAAGCCGGCGCCGTGCAGCCGCGCCTCGGCGGCCTGCATCTCCAGCTCGCGCTCGCGCACGTCGTCCAGGAACTCCGGCGGGCGCACGATCATGTACACGATCGTCCCCACGAAGGGGAACAGCGCCGCGACCGTCGCGCACCCGATGAGCATCGGGTCGTCGATGCGCCGCCGGGCGTCGGCGAACGTGTAGTAGATCAGCGCGACGTAGATGACGGCCAGGAACAAGACGAGCAGCTTGATCGCGGTGTCGAGCGCGTCGCTCTTGATCCCGAAGACGCCGAAAATGTCCACGAGGTGCGTCATGTGGCTCAAAAGGCTAGAGGAACATGCGGCCGAACCCGTAGCCGATGCCGAAGAAGATCAGGATCACCAGCGCCACCGAGACGGCGACGATGGCGATCATGACGCCCACGCGCGGGCCGTCGTCTTCGTCCATCAGAGGGTGCTCCGGGCCGCGCCGGCAGGGCGGAGCAGATCGGCGATGAGGTAGATCGAACCGGTCGCCAGCGCGACGCCGTCGGGGCCCGCAAGATCGCGTGCGCGCGCCAGAGCAGCGCGGCCCTCCCCCACGATCTCGACCTCGCCGGCGAAGCCGAGCTGGTCGCAGAGCGAGGCGAGCGTGGCCGGCGGCAGCGCGCGCGGCGTCTGGGCGCGGGTCGTGACGACCGCGTCGCAGTGCGGCAGGATCGTGCGCAGCATCCCGGCGGTGTCCTTGTCGTCCAGGACGGCCAGGACGGCGACCAGGCGACGTCCGCCGACGAACTCCGGCAGCGCCTCGGCGAGGGCTTCCAGACCGCCGGGGTTGTGCGCGCCGTCCAGGACCGTGTCCGGACGCTGCGCCACGACCTCGAAGCGACCGGGCACGAGCGTGGACGCCGCGGCGGCGCGGACGGCGGCGTCGTCCAGGTCGCGTCCGAGCGTCGCCAGGTAGGCGCGCGCGGCCGCGGTGGCCTCGGCGAAGTTCAGGCGCTGGAAGGCGCCGCGGGCGAGGATCTCCACGCCGGGGTCGTCGGTCGCCTCGACCAGCGTGGCGCCGCGCTCGCGCGCGGTGGCCTCGGCCAGCGCCCGCGCGTCGGGGTGCAGCTCGCGGCCGATCACCAGCGTCGAGTCGGGCTCGACCACGTCGAGCTTCTCGGTGGCGATCGCGGAGATCGTCGGACCCAGCCAGCGCGTGTGCTCCAGGCCGACGTTCGTCAGCACCGCGACCTGCGACTGCAAGACGTTGGTCGCGTCGTAGCGCCCGCCAAGACCGGCCTCGACGACCGCGACGTCGCAGCCGGCGCGCGCGAAGTGGTCAAACGCTGCGGCGGTCAGCAGCTCGAACTGCGTGACGTGGTCGTCGGGCGCGGCGGTGCGGTTGACCTTGTCGGCGGCCGTGGCGGCGCGCTGGATCGCGGCGGCGAACTCCGCGCCGGTCACGTCCTCGTCGTCCACGCGCACGCGCTCGGCGAAGGTCACGAGGTGCGGCGACAGGTAGGCGCCGGTGCGCAGGCCGTGGCGGTGGAGGATCGCGGCGGTCATGCGGACCGTCGAGGACTTGCCGTTGGTGCCGACGACGTGAACCGCGCCGAACTGCTCCTGCGGCGAGCCGAGCGCGGTCAGCAGGCGGCGCATGCGGTCCAGGCCGAACCGCATGCCGAACAGCTCCAGCGACAGCAGCAGCCGCTCCGCGTCCCGCAGCTCCACTTAGAGCGCCTCCAGCTCGGCCTTCAACCGCTCGAGCTTCTCGCGCTCGGTCGCCACGACCTCCGGCGGCGCCTTGGCGATGAAGCCCTGGTTGTTCAACTTGCCCTCGGCGCGCTTGATCTCCGCCGCCAGCGTCTTACGCGAGGCCTCCAACTTGGCCGCGGCCTCAGCCGGATCAACACCTTCGAGCAGCTCGACCTGGCAGCCCATCACGGGGATGACGGCGACGGGCTCGGCCGAGGCGTCGTCGCTCGGCGTCAGGCGCGCGAGGCGGGAGACCAGCGGGACGAGGCCATCGAGGCCTTGCAGGCGTGCAGCCAGGAACGCGCCGGGCTTCACGCCGCCGGCGTCGCGCCAGGAGCGCACGGCCTGCACGGTGCCGATGACGCGCTCGACGTCGCGCTCGGCCTCGGGATCGCGCGGCGCGGCGATCGGCTCGCGGACGTGGGCGGCGAGCAGGCCGGAGGTCCCCGGCACGTGCTCCCACAGCTCCTCGGTGACGAACGGGATGATCGGGTGCGCTAGGACCAACGTCTCACGCAACACGTAGGACAACGTCGCGCTCAGGTCCGCGTCGAACTCGCGGCCCTTGATCAGCTCCAGGTACCAGTCGCACAGCTCGCCGTAGACGAAGTCGTACAACCCGAGCGCGGCCTTGGAGAAGTCGAACTCCGCGATCCGCGCGTCGAAGTCCTCGCGGGCGGCGACGAGGCGGCTGAGGATCCAGCGGTCCTCGACGGTCTGCGCGCGCGGCTCCGGCGTGGTGCCTTCAGCGACGTTGCCCAGCACGAACCGCGTGGCGTTGAAGAGCTTGTTGGCCAGCGCCTGGCCCTGGGCGACCTTCTCCTCGCTGAAGCGCACGTCCTGGGTGGAGGACATCGCCAGCAGGCCGAAGCGGACGCCGTCGGCGCCGTGAGCCTCGATCAACTCCACCGGGTCGATGCCCGTTCCCAATGACTTCGACATCCGGCGGCCGTCCGGTGCCTGGATGACCGAGTGCACGTAGACGTGCTCGAAGGGGATGTCATCGGCGAACTCCAACCCCATCATCACCATGCGGGCGACCCACAGGAACAGGATGTCGCGCGCCGTCGAGAGGACGTCGGTCGGATAGAAGGCCTTCAGCTCGGGCGTGTCGTCCGGCCAGCCGAGCGTGGCGAACGGCCACAGGGCGCTGCTGAACCACGTGTCGAGCACGTCGGGGTCGCGGGTCCAGCCGTCGCCTTCGGGCGCGGTCATCCCGACGTAGGTCTCGGGGGTTGGGTGGGTCCGATACCAGACCGGGATCTGGTGGCCCCACCAGAGCTGGCGGCTGATGCACCACGGGCGGATGTTCTCCAGCCAGTCGATGTAGCGGCGCGACTGCGACGGCGGGTGGATCTTGACCTTGCCGTCCTTGACCACCTGGATCGCCGGCGCCGCCAGCTCGTCCATCTTCATGAACCACTGCAGCGAGATCAGCGGCTCGATCCGGCGGCCGGAGCGGTGGCTGAACGGCACGGTGTGCAAGTAGGGGTCCTTCTTGCGCATCGCGCCGGCGGCGTCGAGGTCGGCGACGACCTTGGCCTGAGCCTCCTCGACCGTCAGCCCCGCGTACTCGGGGACGAGGTCGGTCATGCGCCCGTCCTCGCCGATCGCGCTCAGCTCGTCCAGGCCGTGCTTGCGGCCGATCTCAAAGTCATTGGGATCGTGGCCGGGCGTGATCTTCAGGCAGCCGGTGCCGAAGTCGGTCTTGACGTACTCGTCGGCGATGATCGGCAGCTCGCGCCCGACCAGGGGCAAGACCACCGTCTTGCCCACCAGGTCCTTGTAGCGCTCGTCATCCGGATGTACGGCGACCGCGACGTCGGCCAGCATCGTCTCCGGGCGCACGGTCGCGACGACGACCTCACCCGAGCCGTCGGCCAGCGGGTAGGCGATCGAGTACAGCGTGTCGGTGACCTCGCGGTCCTCGACCTCCAGGTCGCTGATCGCTGAGCCGGAGCCCGGATCCCAGTTGACCATGTAGTTGTCGCGGTAGATCCAGCCCTTGTTGTAGAGGTCGACGAAGACCTTTAACACGGCCTCGGCGTAGCCCTCGTCCAGCGTGAAGCGCTCGGTCTCGTAGTCCAGCGACGCGCCCAGGCGCTTGAACTGCTCGATGATCGTGCCGCCGAACTCCTCGCGCCACTCCCACGTCTTCTCGATGAACGCGTCGCGCCCGATCTCCTCGCGCGAGGAGCCTTGGGACTTCAGGCGCTTCTCGACCTGGGTCTGCGTGGCGATGCCGGCGTGGTCGGTGCCGAGGATCCACTTCGCGCGGCGCCCCTGCTGGCGCGCGTTGCGGATCAGCGCGTCCTGGATCGAGCCGTTGAGCGCGTGCCCCATATGCAGCGCGCCGGTGACGTTCGGCGGCGGGATCGCGATCGAGAAGTTCTCGTCCGGCGTCCCTTCCGGATCGGGGTGGAACAGCCCGGAGGTCAGCCAGCGCTCGATGATGCGCGGCTCGACCTCGGCGGGCTCGAAGCGCTTGCGGTCCTTCAGGCTCGACATGAGAGGATCGGAGTGTATGGACGAAGCTTCCGCACAGCCCCGCGAGTGGGACGCGGGCGCTTATCACGACCTCGCGGCGCCACATCAGGCCTGGGGCGCGGTGATCCTCGACCGGCTACCTTTGCGCGGCGACGAGCGCGTCCTGGACCTCGGCTGCGGCACGGGCCGCGTGACGGCGCAGCTGCTGGAGCGGCTGGGACCGTCCGGCGCGGTGGTGGGGATCGACGGTTCCGCGCGGATGGTCGAAGAGGCGGCGCGACGGCTCGGAGACGACCCGCGCGCGTCGTTCATCCAGCAGGACCTGCTCGCGTTGAGCGTCTCCCCTCCGGCCGACGCCGCGATCTCGTCTGCCACCTTCCATTGGATCAAGGACCACGACGCGTTGTTCGCGCGCGTACGCGGCGCGCTGCGCGAGGGCGGGCGCTTCGTCGCCCAGTGCGGCGGGCGCGGGAACATCGCGACGGTCGTGCGTGCGGTCGAGGAGGTCACGGCCCGCGGGCCGTACGCGGAGGCCTTCGCCGGCTGGCCGTCGCCATGGAACTACGCCGGGCCCGAGGAGACCACGGACCGCCTGCAAAGCGCCGGGTTCGAGGTCGAGCGCGTGTGGCTGAGCGACTCGCCGCAGCACGTCGAGGACCTGCGCGGGTACCTGCGCACCGTGTCGCTCGGGTCGCACGTCGAGCATCTGCCCGAGGCGCTGCGCGACGCCTTTGTGGACGATGTCGCCACCGCGATGGAGCCAGATCCGGTCCACGACTACGTGCGCCTGAACATCATCGCCATCGCTCGCTGAGGCGAAATCGGTCAGGATTGAGCAGGGATGGACGACGTCGCACAGCTCAAGGACCGCATGAAGGAGTTCTGGGCGCTCGGCGACTACCCGGAGGTCGCTAAGCGCTTCGTGCCGGTCGCCGAGAAGCTGGTCGCCGCCTGCGACATCGGCGTCGGCGACCACGTGCTGGACGTCGCGGCCGGCAACGGCAACGTGGCGATCGTCGCGGCGGGCACCGGCGCGCGCGTCACCGCGACCGACTTCGCGCCCAAGCTGCTGGCGCTCGGTCGCGAGCGCACCGCGTCCTTGGGGCTGGACATCCGCTGGGAGGAGGCCGACGCCGAGGCGCTCCCCTATCCCGACGCGACGTTCGACGCGACGACCTCCGCGTTCGGCCTGATGTTCGCGCCGCGGCCGGAGATCGCGATCGCCGAGGCCTTTCGCGTGACCCGCCCGGGCGGCGTCGTCGGGTTGACGGCGTGGACGCCTGATGGCTTCACCGGCCAGATCACCGCGCTGATGGGCGAGTACCTGCCGGTCCCGATGGGCACCGACCGCCCGATCGACTGGGGCATCGAGACGACCGTTCGCCACCGCCTCGCGCCGCACTCCAAAGGGCTCTCCGTCACTCGCGGCTCAATCACCTGGCAGTTCGAGTCCCTCGAGCGCGCCGTGGCCTGGCAGGAGTCCAGCTTCGGCGCGCTGATCGCCGCCCGCGCCGCCCTTCCCGCCGCCCGCTATACCGAGCTGCGCGACCGCTTCATCGGCCTGATGGCCGAGTGGAACCGCGCGACCGATGGCACGGTGAGGCTGCCCGCGGCCTACCTGCTCGTCGTGGCGCGCCACGACCGCACGACGCTGACCGCCGCGCGCTGAGCGCTAGGGGTAGCGGGCGCGCCAGCTCGGCAGGCTCCTGTAAAGGTACGTGTCCAGATCGTCGGTGCTGACGAAGTCGGCAAAGGAACGCTCGTAGATCCACTCCGCGATCGGCCCGCCGAGCAGGTCCGTGACGCGGTCGGACGCCGCGTGCGCCGTGGCGCGATCCTTGTTGACGACGCACAGGGAGCGCAGACGTTTCCCGCTTGCCCTCAGGAGATCGAGGACCTCCTCGTCGAGCGCGCTGTAGCCGAGCATCAGCACGTCCAGGCCAGACTGCTCCGCTAGCGCGACCTGAAGCGCAGCCACGTGCTCATCCGGACAGGAGAACGAATCGCGTGTGCCAACCGGCACGGACAGCGCTGGATAGAGGTAGGACCCGTTCTCATTGAGCGAATCCGGCATCTTTCGCACGTCCTGGATCGTTGCCACGCCGTGACGCAGGACGATCCCGCCTACCGTTCTGAGGTCGGCCGGTGGGTTGGCGATGGCGGATGCACGCTGGTGCTCTCTCGCGAGTTCAATGCCCCAGTCAACCGAGCCATGAAGCTTGATCAGCCCCCATGTCCGATGGGTCGCCATGTAGTCCTTCAGGTACTCGATCGGCTCAACCTTGCGCAGCCGGTCGTCAAGAAGCGTGTCGTAGTTGAGGGTGATGAACACGACGCGCGGCAGTCGTAGGCAGCCGGTGATCAGCCGGTCGTAGTTGTCCGGGTGCGAGGTGTAGAAGTTGCTCACGCACCAGAGCAGGTCCTGCAGGTACCAATGCACCGCGTGAAACTTGCGACGGTCCAGATCATGTGTGGAGTCGCGATAGCGCTCGCGGAGGAAGTCCTCGATCGCGACGGCCGACTCGGTCCGCCGGCGAATGTCGCTAGCCGCCATCTGGGCGATCGGGTACTTGTTCAGGATCCCGGCGAAGCACGGGTCGAACAGGTCCTTGACGAGCGGCGGCCGCAGGTTTCGTGAGGACACCAACGGATCGACGCCCTGGGCGTACCCTGCTCCGCCGGACGCTACGTTCTCCGGCGACGTGCTGTCGTAAGACGCGCCGGCGCCGATGATCACGAAGAGGCAGTCTGACACGCGCGGATCTTAGGCCGCGCCGCGACCGCCTTCTAGCGCCCCGGGCGCACGAACCCGCGGAACGGCAGCATCTTGCGGCCCGCGGTGAGCAGGTCCAGCCGCCCCATGATCCGCAGCAGCTCGCTGCGATCGTTCTTGGTTAGGTTGGTCGGGTTGCCGTGCGACTTGCGCACGATCTGGTTCAGCGCGCGGCGATCGTGGTCGTCGAGCCGGCCCCAGTGCGCGCGCAGCACCATCGCGGACTCGAGCAGGAGCATCCAGGGAACGGCCTTGCGGCCGGGCAGTCGGGGCATCTTCCCCGAGGCTACCCGCCGCCGCCGAAGGCGATCCTCGCGCCGTGGCGGCGGCACGTGATCGTGTAGGCGTCGTCGAAGAAGTCGGTCAGCCGACAGCGCCAGCCCAGGACCACGTGGGTTTTCGGCGGGCAGGAGTCCTGGTCGCAGATCGCGGTGGTGCCGAAGCGGCGGCTGAAGGTCGCGGCGACGGCCACGGCGGTGGCGCAGCGGCCGGGCGGGACCTCGGTGAGCTCGGCCCCGCGCACCAGGACGTGGCAGGCGCCCGGCAGGTCCGGCGTCGGCTCGACGTCGGCGACATAGCGGGCCGGGACCCAGGCCGGCATCGGGTCCGCCTGCGCCGAGACGGTCTGCACGGGCGGATAGCGGACCGGCGCGTCGTCGGTGCTGCCGCCGCAGCCAGCCAGAACGGCAACGGCGATCAGGAGGCTCAGCGTGAGGAGCGGGACGCGGCGGCCGTGGCGCACGGCGCGCGTCGTACCCGGCTCAGCCCTCGGCCAGCCAGCGGTCGATCAGGAGGCGCGCGATCGCGGTCGCTGGCGGCAGCAGGAGGCCGTCGACGTCGGGGCCGTCGATCCAGGTGTCGTCGCCGGAGGCGGCGGTGGTGACCTCGTCGCGGGTGAACCAGCGGACGTCTTCGAGCTCGCCGTCGAGCGCGTGCGGCTCGCCGGACTCGTAGGTCGCGTGAAAGCCGAGCATCAGCGAGACCGGGAACGGCCACGGCTGGGAGGCCACGTAGCGGACGTCGCGCACGCGGATCCCGGACTCCTCCGCGATCTCGCGGGCGACGGCGGCCTCCAGTGGCTCGCCCGGCTCGACGAAGCCCGCCAGCGCGCTGTAGCGCCCGGCCGGCCAGGACGCCTGGCGGCCCATCAGCACGCGATCGCCGTCGCCGACCAACATGATGACCACGGGGTCGGTGCGCGGATGGTGGTGGTGACCGTTCTCGCAGATCCGCACGTGGCCGCCCTCCCCCGCGCGCGTCGCGGTCCCGCAGATGCCGCAGAAGCGCGTCGCCCGCGCCCAGTTGGCCACCCCGCTGGCGTAGGCGACCGCGCCGAGCTGCGCGGCGGGCAGGGAGACCGCCAGGTCGCGCAGCCCCTTCAGCTCGACGCCCTCGCGCTCGACGGCGAACAGCGGCGCGCCGCCCTCCTGCACGCCGAGGAAGATCGCGTCGTCGTGCTCGCCGTCCTCCAAAGCGACCGGCTCAGCCAGCGCGCCCGCGCGGCCGACGACGATCGCGCGCGCGGCGGGATCGGCGCGGGCGGCGCTCAACCACTCCGCGTCCGTGCGACGGGCGCCGGCGCGATCGAGCGCACCGCCGCCGAAGGCGATGGGATCCGGTGACGAGGAGGCGGGAACTACGCCGACTCGGCCGCGGGCGCGGCGTCGTCCTCGACGGCCTCGGTGACGAGCGTCGGCGTGATGCCCTTCTCGATCGTCTCCTTGGTCACGACGCACTTCTTGACGTCGCGGCGCGACGGCAGCTCGAACTGCACGTCGAGCAGCGTCTCCTCGATGATCGACCGCAGGCCGCGGGCACCGGTCTCGCGCTCCAGCGCAAGGGCGGCGACGCTGGTCAGCGCGTCATCCGAGAACACCAACTCGATGCCGTCGAACTGGAAGAAGCGCTGGAACTGCTTGACGAGCGCGTTGCGCGGCTCGGTCAAGATCGTGATGAGGTCCTCGCGCGAGAGCTGGTGCACGGCGCTCATGACCGGCAGGCGGCCGATGAACTCCGGGATCAGCCCGTAGTTGACGAGGTCCTCGGGCAGGCACTCCTGGAAGACCTCGCCCTTGTCGATGTCGGCCTTCTGGTGGATCTCGGCGCCGAAGCCGATGCCCTGGCGGCCGATGCGGCGCTCGATGACCTGGTCGAGGTTCGCGAACGCGCCACCGCAGATGAACAGGATGTTCGTCGTGTCGATCGACAGGAACTCCTGGTGGGGGTGCTTGCGGCCACCCTGCGGCGGCACCGACGCCGTCGTCCCCTCGAGGATCTTCAGCAGCGCCTGCTGGACGCCCTCGCCGGACACGTCGCGCGTGATCGACGGGTTGTCGGCCTTGCGGGCGATCTTGTCGACCTCGTCGATGTAGATGATCCCGGTCTCGGCCTTCTTGACGTCGTAATCCGCGGCCTGGATCAGCTTCAGGAGGATGTTCTCGACGTCCTCGCCGACGTAGCCGGCCTCGGTCAGCGCCGTGGCGTCGGCGATCGCGAACGGGACGTTGAGGATGCGCGCCAGCGTCTGGGCCAGCAGCGTCTTGCCGCAGCCCGTCGGACCGAGCAGCAGGATGTTGGACTTCTGCAGCTCGATGTCGCTGTCGGCCGACTGCATCATCTGCACGCGCTTGTAGTGGTTGTAGACCGCTACGGACAGCGTGCGCTTGGCCTCCTCCTGCCCGACGACGTACTCGTCGAGCACGGAGTAGATCTCGCGCGGCTTGGGCAGGTTCTCCAGATCAAACGACGGCGGAGCGGTGAGCTCCTCGTCGATGATCTCGTTGCAGAGATCGATGCACTCGTCGCAGATGTAGACGCCGGGCCCGGCGATCAGCTTCTTGACCTGCCGCTGCGACTTGCCGCAGAAGCTGCAGAGAAGCTGTTCGTTCGAATCCGTGGGGCGCGCCATCTACATCCGCCTCTTCGCTCTATCTGGTGAGGGACCTGCCGAGCCTAGTGCTCGGAGATGACCCTGTCGATGATGCCGTAGGTCACGGCCTCGTCGCTGGACATGAAGTAGTCGCGCTCGGTGTCGGTACGCACCTTGTCGTACGTCTGCTCCGTGTGCTTGGCGATGATGTGGTCCAAGCGCTGCCGGATGTCGATGATCTCCTTGGCGTGGATCTCGATGTCCGTCGCCTGGCCCTGGAAGCCAGAGCTCACCTGGTGGATCAGGATCTTGGCGTTCGGGAGCGCCATCCGCTTGCCCTTGGCGCCACCGCACAGCAGCAGCGCGCCCATGGACATCGCGATGCCGACGCAGATCGTCTGCACGTCGGGCTTGATGAACTGCATCGTGTCGTAGATCGCCAGACCCGCGTACACGCTCCCGCCCGGGGAGTTGATGTACAGCGAGATGTCCTTGTCGGGATCCTCGGACTCCAAGTGCAGGAGCTGAGCCACGATCAGATTGGCGATCTGATCGTCGACGGGCGTGCCGAGGAACACGATGCGCTCGTTAAGCAGACGGGAGTAGATGTCGAACGCGCGCTCGCCACGCGACGTCTGCTCGACGACCATCGGAACCAGTGGACTCATGTGACCTCGTGCTCGTTCTCTCTCAGCGGGGGAAAATCCTGCCACGCAGGTCCGTGGAGGCTAGCACCCACGCTGGAGCACTCCCTGGCCTTCCGGGTCGGCTCTGGACGCCCGCTCTTGAGGCATGCAGACACGTGTCCGAGGGGCGTCCGGGGTGCATGCTCAACAGGTGGACAGGGCGGTCCAGGCGCCGCGAGCGTCCAGGGGGCGTGCGGCTGGTGGGAGGCCGGCGTCGTCCGTGGGCGCAAGGCGGTCCGCGAAGGCGGCCGAGCCGGGGTTCGGGACGAGCAGGACGCCGCCGGCGCCGCGCGGGGCGTGGCCGGTCGTGAAGGCGACCTGGGGCGCCGCGCGCTGGCGGGTGACGTGGACACCGCAGCGGGCGATGGCGTCGTCGGTCGCGTGCAGGAGCGTGATCAGGTCGCGCTGCTCGGCGCGTGCTTGCCGGGCGTGCGACGCGTGGCGCTCGATCGGCGCACGGGCGGTGACGAGCGCGGCGGCGATCACGGTGAGGCCGATCAGCGCGAGCGGGAGCGTGCGTCGCGTGCGCAGCGCCTGCTGGGTGCCGTAGGCGGCGAGCAGCGCGAGCGCCGCGGCCGGCAGCAGCGTGTAGCGGTACAGCAGCGGCAGGCCCGTGATGCCAAGGACCAAGAAGCCGGCGAGGCCCGCGCCGAGGGTCGCGAGCGGCAGGGCGGCACGGCGCGGCGCCAGCCAGACCGCGCCGATCGCGGCGGCGCCGCCCAGCAGCGCGACGCCGTCGCCGAGCACGACCGTGAGGTAGTCGGGCGCGACGCGCAGCGCGGTGGCCAGCGACTGCGGGCGGCCGAGGCCATCGGCGAGCTCCCGGGTGCCGTGCAGCGAGTGCAGCGGGTCGCCGGTGCAGGCGAGGTCGAAGAGCAGCCAGGCGACCGGCGCGGCGAGGGCGAACACGAACGTGAGCGGCGTGCGTCGCCACGCGGCGAGGGCGAGCGCCAGCGCCCACGCCTCCGGCCGCAGGAGCCCGGCGGCAAGGAGCAGGACGAGCGCGCGCCGGTCGCGGCCCGCCGCCAACGCCGCGCCCGCGCCGAGCACGAGCGCCAGGAACGGCACGTCCGCCGAGCCCTCCAGCGCCGCGCCCACCAGCAGCGGCCGCGTGACGAGGATCGCCGCCGCGAGCGCGCCCGCCAGCGGTCCGAAGAGCCGCCCGCCGAGCAGCGCCGCGGTGGTCGCGACCGCCGCCAGCGCGAGCAGGCTGATCCACCCGAGCGCGTCGGGCGCGGCGTCACCGAGCGCTGAGACCGGCGCGGCGACGGCGATCGCCAGCGGATGCGGCGTCGGCGCCCATGCTCCTTCGAGGTTCGGCAACACGCCGTGCGCCAGCTCGCGGCCCCAGGCCAGCGACCACCATGCGTCATAGCCCGCGACTGGCGCGCCGTAGACGAGGCGCAGCACCCCGGCGAGGACGACCGTCCACGCCGCGAGCGGCACGCGCGCGAGCACCGCTTCCACTCGCTCGGGCGCCAAGCCTCGCCAGCGCGCCGCCGCCCGCCGAGCGGCCTCGCTCCGCGCCGGCGCCGCCACGCTCATCGCACCGCCACCTTCGCGTGCCACGTCTTCACGCCCGCCTGCGTGACCGTCAACGCCAACTTCTCCCCGCGGCGCACCGGCCGTGCGCAGTGCAGCAGCAGCGTGGCGCGGCGGCCGGGCGCGATCGAGAACGCGGCGGGCCGGCAGCCGCGCGCGAGGACGTGCCCGCGGCAGCGCGGCGCGCCCGCGGCGCACGACAGCAGCAACCGCGCGCCGCGCCGGCCAACCCTCCGGGCCCGCGGCGAGCGCAGCACGAGCCGCTTCGGCGCGCGGGAGGCGCCGATCAGCGCGGCGCCGTCGCCGGTCGTCTGCCCCGTCTTCGGGTCGACGCCGCCGCGCAGGTCCCAGATCGGCGCCTTCGCCTTCTCCTGGCCCGGCGGGCGCGGCAGCGGCGGGACCTCGTGCGCGCGCAGCCAGTTCAGGACGACGTCGTAGCCGGGGCGCGTCGCGCCGTCGGGGCCGACCAGGCCGGTGTCCATCCGGCCACCGCCGGTGAAGCTGTGCAGGTACGCGCGCGTGACCGGTCCGGTGTACGCGTCGACCAGCGCCAGCGCGAAGCCGATCGCCCGCGCCGCGCGCGCCTCGTCGTAGCCCATCGTCTCGACGCCGTCGTCGGTCCGAAACCGCACGATCCCGCCGATCTCGGTCAGCCACACCGGCGCGCCGGCCGCCGCAGCGACGAAGGCGTCGATCCCGATCGTCGCGGTGCCGTTGGGGTCGCCGTAGTCGTGCAGGCCCCAGATGCCGGTTTGCGCGCCTGCGGCCGCGCGGAACGCCGCCAGCCACGCCGTGACGCCGGGGTCGGCGTCCAGGACGTCAGGCCCGACCAGCTCGCAGCCCGGGCAGCCGTCGATGAGCACCCGCAGGTACTCGGCAACGCGCGCGGGCGCACGGGCCGTCGGCTGCGTCGGGTGCGACGCCTCGTTCCACGTGGTGAACCCGCGCACCAACGGCCATCGCGCGCGGAACGCCGCGAACGCTTCGCGGTAGGCGGCGGCGGTCGGCAGCGCGCACGGCGCGCTCGGGCAGCGGTCGACGGCGCTGTGCTCGAAGGCGACGTGGACGTCGACGCCTGCCGCCTGCGCCGCGCGCAGGTAGCGGTCGGTGCGCTCCGAACCATTGAGCGCGACGTCCCACGGGACGACGAGCCGGACGTGCCGGACGCCGAGGTCCGTGAAGCGCCAGTCGGTGAAGATCCCCGGCCCGGCGTCGCTGATGCCCAGCTCGGCGCGCGCAGCGGCGGGCGCGGCCGCCGCGACGAGCGCCACCAGCAAGCCGAGCGCGAGCCGTCGCCGCATCCGCGATCCCCGCTCAGCGGCGGTGGGACTTCTTGGTGGCCTTGATGGGCTTCTGACCGATCGCCAGGGCCTTCTTGCGGCACGCGGACCGCTTCTCGCCGGTCTTGGCATCGCAGGCCGAGAGCGCGCGGGCGCGCTTCTCACAGGTCGTGCGCTTGGAGCCCTTCTGGGTCCGGCACGCCTTCAGCGCCTTGGCGAGCTTCTCGGCCCGCAGGCACGCGGCCTTGGCGGTGCCCTTCTTGGACGCGCAGCCCTTTACGGCCGCGGGCGTGGCGGGCGCCACCGGCGTCCCGGCCCCGCCGACCGGAGGAGCGGGCGTCCCCGGCAGGGGCGGCGGCGCCGGCGCGGGGTCCTCCACGACCACGGGCGCTGGGACCGGCACCGGGCTTAGCGCGACGTCCAGCGCACCGTCGGCCCGCAGTGCCCGAGCCGCGCTCGTGGCGGAGACGTAGCCGTCGCGCACAACGACCACGCGAACCTGATCGGCGGTCCCACCGCGCACGAGCCACGTGAAGCGGCCCGTCGCCTCCGTGGTCAGCGGGTTGCCGGTCGGCCGCACGTCGCCCGCCGGGCCCCATGCGCCGTCGCCGGTCCGCTGCTGGAGCGTGACCTTGGCGTCCGCCAACGGCGCGCCAGACGCCGCGTCGGTCACGCGCCCGGAGGCGACGAACCGGCAGACCGAGAACGAGCACGGATCGCCCGGCGCGTACCCGTAGGGCGCCGGCGCCGGCGCCTCTCCCGCGGCGAGCGCCATGCCCGCCAGAAGAGCGAGCAGGAGCAACGTGACTGCGACAGCGATGAGCGTTTTGAAGCGGGACATCGCGCGGGACCGTACCAGCCACCGCCGCGACGCTCTTCACCGTTCGGTGAACCCTAGCCCAAAGGCCGGGTCCACCGACGGCGGCACACCAAACGCTGGTGTTTCCTGCGGACGGCGCCTACTCGGCGTCGGCCGTCGCCGCAGGCGTGCCGCCCGCGCGCTCGGCCAGCAGGTCCACGGCCTGGCGCTGAGCCAGGTCTTCGACCAGCTCGTCCAGGCGACCCTGCGACTCCAGGCGCTTGCGCAGCTTCTCGGGCGTCGTGCCCTGCTGAATCGCGGCGTCCTGGAGCGCGTCCAGGATGTCGCCGTCAGACGGCTTGAGGTCTTCGGCCTCGATGACGGCGGCCAGGACGGCCTCGCGCCGCAGCGCCTGCTCGGCGTCGGGCTTGGCCTCCTCGAGCAGCTCGTCCTCGGTCTTCTGCGCGATCCGGAGGTAGGCCTCCTTGTTGATCCCGCGGTGCGAGAGCGAGTGCAGCATCTGGTCCCACAGCTCCTTGGCGCGGGCGTCGATCAGCGACGGCGGGATCTCCAGCGTCGCGCCCTCGACGACCTTGTCGAGCGCGGCCTCGCGGAACTCCGCCTCGAGCTTCTGCTCGTCGGCCTCGCGCATCCGCGACGCGATGTCCTCGCGCAGCTCGTCGATCGTGTCGAAGCCGCCGGCCTCGGTGGCGAAGTCGTCGTCCAGCTCGGGGAGCTGCTTGGCCTTGATCTCGTTGACCTTCACCTCGAACTGCGCGGGCTTGCCGGCCAGGTGCGGCGCGGAGCCGTAGTCCTCGGGGAACGTGACCTCGACGACCTTCTCGTCGCCGGCGTTGAGCCCGACGAGCTGCTCCTCGAAGCCCGGGATGAACTGACCCGAGCCGATCTCCAGCAGCTGGTCGCGGCCCTCGCCGCCAGCGAAGTAGTCGCGCTCGCCGTCTTCGCCCTCGATCGAGCCCTTGAAGTCGATGACGACGAAGTCGCCGTTCTCAGACTGCTTCTCGACCGTGTCGAGGCGGGCGCTGCGCTCGCGCAGCTGCTCGATCTGCTCGTCGACCGCCGCGTCGTCGACCTCAGGCTCGCGCTTCTCGACGTCGAGCTTGGAGATGTCGCCGATCGTCGCGATCGGGCGCACGCCGATCTCGACCGTGAACGTCAGCGGCTGACCCTCGGCGGGCGGCTCGCCCAGCTCGAGGTCGGGATCGCCGACCGGCTTGATCCCGGACTCGTCGATCGCCTCGACGTACCACTGCGGCAGCGCCGCGCGGATCGCGTCGTCCAGGACCGCGTCGCGGCCGATGCGCTGGATGACGACCGGCGCGGGGACCTTGCCCTTGCGGAAGCCCGGCATGCGCAGGTCGCGCCCGAGCTTGCCGGCCGCCTCGTTGACGCGCCGCTTGACCTCCTCGGCCGAAACCTCCGCCGAGACGCGGACGCGCGACTCCGGAAGCTCTTCGAGGGTGGTCTTGACGTTGGTTGCTGCGGCCATGTGGCTTCGGAGAGTAGCGGGGGAAGGCTCGCCCAGGAGGCTCGCCTTCCCGTGCGCGAGCTCGCCTGGCGGCTCCCTCGCGCGCCCCCGGCGGGTACCGTCGTCGGTCATGCCCGCCCGCCGCCTCCCGCTGCCTACGCGCGCACGCGCGTGGGCGTACACAGGCCCGCTCGGCCACCTCTACGGCGGCCTCGCGGACCTGGTCGCATTACTCGTCCGTCGCCGCTAGCAGCTGACGGTGAGGTGGAACGGGCGGTCGGCCACCGTGCCGTCCGCGGCGCGGGTGACGACCGAGACCGTCTTCTTGTCGGCGCCCAGCTCCGTCGCCACGGCGCCGGAGTTGTCGATGACCTGCTCGGTCCCCTGGATCGCGCACGCCGAGATGTCGTTGGCGAACGTGACCGTGTAGCGGCCGTCGCCCGTGGCGTCGGCCGCAGCCGTCGCCCCGCGCTTGCCGCCGAGCGTGCCGTCAGCGGCGACCGCCGCGAACGAGGTCAGGCCCTGCGCCGTCGCGACGGCGTCGGTGTGGGCGGCGTCGGTCGCGGCTTTCTGGATCTCATCGGCGGACTTGCCGTCGACCTGGTCGGCGTTCAGGCCCGTGGCGACGCCGGTCGCGTTCGTGGTGAACGGCGCGGCCTTGGTGTTGCCCGACTCGATGCGGCCGACCTCGGTGCCGCCGTTGGACGAGAACTCGAACGCGCGGCCGTCGGCCAGGTTGGAGCCGCGGACGCAGGGCTCGTTGCCCTTCTCGGTGCCGCCGAGCTTGGAGCGGCAGCCGTAGATGGCGCCGCCGCCGTTGTCGGACTTGTTGGACTGGCGGGTGCCGTAGCCGCCGGTGTTGGCGATGATCTGCGTCTCGGAGGACAGCGCCTGCGAGCCGTTGGCGCCGGGGTTGCGCTTGCCGAGGAGCAGCGTCTTGCCTTCACCGGACGCCATCGCGAAGGACGAGGCGAGCAGGCCGATGATCACCGCGGACGACAGCACGAGGCCGGTCCGGGAACGGAGCTTGCGGAACATGGGGTGGAACCCTCCCTGTCTGGTTTCCTGTCTGAGGAACCAACTGGGCCGACAGCCCAAGGTTGCGGTGCGGTGTCCGCGATTGCTCACCTTGCAACGACTCGTGTCGTTCAGCGATTAGCGAAGTAGCGCGAAGATCGGCCACGGCCCCGGGATGCCGCGCAGCTCGTGCGCGCCGCGCATCTCGAAGTCCAGGCCGGACCCGACGACCGTGCCGTAGACGGTGCCAGAGGTGAGGATCTCGTCCGGTCCGGCCATGTCGCAGACGCGCGCGGCGATGTGCACGGCCATGCCGCCGACGTCGCCGCCGATCAGCTCGCACTCGCCCGTGTGCAGCCCGGCGCGGATCTGGATCCCGAGCGCGCGGACGGCGCCGACGGCCGTGCGCGCGCAGCGCAGCGCGTCGGACGGCGGACCTTCGAAGGCGGCGATGTAGCCGTCGCCGAGCGTCTTCACCTCGCGCCCGCCATAGCGCTCCACCTCCCGGCGGATCGCGTTGTCATGGGCGCTGAGGAGGTCGCGAAAGCGGGCGTCGCCCATCCGCGCGGCGTGGCCGGTCGCGTCGACGATGTCGGTGAAGAGGATCGTCATCAACCGCCGTTGCAGGCCGGACGTGGCGGTGCGCGAGCCGGTCAGGAACTCCTCGATCTCGCCGAGCAGCGCCTCGTGGTCGCCGACCATCGGCAGCGAGTCGACGCCGGGCAGCTCGACCAGCCGAGCGCCCGGGATCCCGGCCGCGGCCAGGCGCGAGTGGCCGATGTCGATCAGCCGGTCGCCGGTACGGTGCAGGATCAGCGTGGGGACGCGCAGCCCGGGCAGCAGCGGCCGGACGTCGACGCCCTGGAGGTTGGCCGCGACTCGCAGGAAGCCCGAGGGCGTGGCGGACTGGCGCTCCAGACGGCCCATCCACGTGCGCATGCGGGCGTCGTCGGCGACCGACGGGGCCAAGTTCTCGATGTTGGTCCCGCTGCCCCAGCGCTCGCCGAGCCGCGCGATCCGCTCGACGCGCTCCTCGGGCGTGTCGGCCCAGTCGGCCTGCGCGTCGCGCTCGGTGACCATGATCGAGGCGTAGAGGACGAGCGCGAGCGTCCGGTCGGGCCGGCGCGCTGCGTACTGCACGGCCAGCGGCCCGCCCGCGGCGTAGGCCTGGACGACGACGCGGTCCGCACCGGCGGCGTCGAGCACCGCGTCGAGGTCGGCGACCTCCTCCTCGAGCGTGAGCTGTCGCCCGTGCTCGAGCCGGTCGCTGAGCCCGAGCCCGCGGCGGTCCATCAGGATCACGCGCGCGATCGACCCGAGCCGCTCCCACCACCGCCGCAGCCCGGGCTCCTCCAGCATCACCTCGATGTGCGACGCGATCCCGCCGAGGAAGACGAGGTCCACCGGCCCGTCGCCGAGCACCCGGAACGCCAGGCTGACGTCGCCGTTCTGCGCCCACTGGACGTCGCCCTCCTCCATGGCGGAGGAGCTTACGCCGGTGAGAGCAGGCGCTCCGTGACCGGGTCGACCAGGTGCGCGGGGTCGCCGCGCAGCAGCCAGCCGTCCTCGGTGCGTTCCAGCAGACGCTCGCGACCGAGGTCGCCCAGCGCGGAGGTCACGGACGGGCGCCGGGCGCCGACGAGGCGGGCCAGCGCGGAGTGGGTCAACCCCATGGGGATGAGGACGCCGTCGGGGGTGACGCGGCCCCAGCGGTCGGCCAATGTCCAGAGCGCGAGCAGCAGGCGATCCTCGAGGCGGACGAGCTGGTTGATGACCAGGCGCGTCGCGAGACCACGGTTGCGGCGCGTTGCACGGGCGAAGAGCGCGTCGACGATCGACGGGTAGCGCAGCGAGGTGGCCAGGAAGCGCTGGTCGAGGATCGCCAGGCGCAGCGGCTCCAGGACCATCCAGCGGGCCGCGAACGGCAGCTCGCCGGTGGCGGCGTCGGCGTCCCACGGGCGCAGGATGTCGCCGGTGCCGAGCACCTCGGTCGACGCGCGCCGGCCGAGGTCGAGATCACGCAACAGGAGGCCGTCGAGGATCAGCAGCCCCAGCGGCGACGTCCCGGGGTCGACGGCCCCTGCCGCGTCCCAGCGTCCCGGACCAACCCGCAACACCTCCGCGACGAGCTGATGACGCGCCCGGTCGCGCTCGTCGACCGCGAGACCGTCTCCCAATTCGGGATCGGCATCGAGCAGGCGTACGAGATCGCGGGCGGCCACTGCCCGCCGCTGGCTGCCCTGGCGGGGTTCGGACTAAACGCAACTGGCGTGCGGATGGGCGCTGAGCGGGTAGCCAGAAGCGATGGTCGAGATGCCACCTGCACCGCCCACGCCGGCCCCGCCTGCGCCTACGCCGCCTCCGGGGGCGCCGGATCCGGAGCCGGGGCCTCCGGGGCCACCGCCGAGTGATCCGCCGCAGATCTGAGGGTTGGTTGGTGGTGGCTGGCTGGCTGGCTGGCGTCCAGTGCGGGGCGCTGGTCGGTGTTGCGGGGCGGGGTCTGTCGGCACCGAAGGGCGTGAGGCCGTTGTGGCGTGGCGACCGCTTGGGGTGTGGATCGTCGCGTGTGGTGCCGCCACCGCCGGGGCGGAAAAGCGCATCAAGACATCAGACTCGGCCTCCCACGGCGGTCCCTCGACCGCCGGGGTTCGAGGGACCAGGGTTTCGGAGATCCGGGTCGCTGCAACCGGAATATGTCCGGCTCAAGCGACCCGCACCTCGAAATCCGGGATCCGGGTCGCTGAAAGCTGCATATGCCAGCTCGGAGCGACCCGCACCCCGAAACCGGGATCCGGGTCGATTGAGCGTCGATATACGACGCTAAAACGACCCGAACCCCCAAACGCACGCCCTTCGGGCCCGAACCCTCAAACCCCAGGGCCGACGAACGCCCCATGAGGCCCGCATTCATGTCTTGATGCGCTGTAAATCCCCGCCGCCGGATTCGCCCGAGGCGACCATCCACACCGCTAGCGGCGGCCACGCCTCAACGGCCTCACGCCCTTCGGTGCCGACAAACCACGCCCCGCACCGCCCTCAACGCCCCGCACTGGGCGCCACCAACGCCCGCAGCAAAGCCCTCACCCCCGCCGCATCAACCGCCCCACCGCCGCCATCAGCTCATCCGTCCGCTCCTGGCGCTGCGCACCATCCTCCGCCCCCATCACGCAATGCGCCGCGTGCTGGTCCAGCAGCCCCAGCGCCACTTTGTCCAGCGCCGCCTGCACGGCGCTGATCTGCGTGAGCACGTCGATGCAGTAGCGGTCCTCCTCGACCATGCCCTCGATGCCGCGCACCTGGCCCTCCACGCGCCGCAGGCGCTTCAACAGCTGATCCTTGGAGGCGGTGTATCCGCGGGTGTCGGCCATACGATCACGATACCGCCCGGGGGTACCCCACCGATAGGGTCCCGCCCGTGCCTCAGCCGATCTTCGACGGCCACCACGATGCGCTCACGCACCGCGACCACGCCGGGATCGTCACCGGTCGCGAGGGCGGGCACTTCGACCTGCCGCGCGCTGCGGCCGGCGGGCTGGTCGCCTCGATGTGGGCGATCTTCTGCCATGGCGAGGACACCAACTTGGACTTCGCGCCCAACCCTGGCGGCGGTTATGACGTGCCGCTGGACCCTGAAGTCCCCCACCCCGCCGCCGCGGCCGAGGCGACGACCTACGCCGGCCGCCTCATCGCCCTCGAGCACGCGGGCGACATCCGGATCGCACGCTCGATCGACGACCTCGACGCCGCCGCCGACGGCTCCGGGCCGCCCGCAGCGGTCATGCACCTCGAAGGTGCCGAGCCGATCGACACGACCCTCGAAGCCCTCGACACCTGGCACGCGATGGGCCTGCGCTCGATCGGCCCGGTCTGGTCGCGCCCCAACCGCTTCGGCCACGGCGTCCCGTTCCGCTTCCCGTCGACCCCCGACACCGGCGAGGGCCTCACGCCCGCGGGCCGCGCGCTGGTGACCAAGTGCGAGGCCTTGAAGATCGCCGTCGACGTGTCGCACCTCAACGCCCGCGGCTTCTGGGACGTGGCGGAGCTGACCGGCCGCCCGGTGATCGCCACCCACTGCGGTGCCCACGCCGTCGCGCCCGCCTCGCGCAACCTCACGGACGACCAACTCGATGCCATTGGGTCGAGCGGCGGCATCGTCGGCATCCCCTACATCGTGGACTTCCTGCGCGCCGACGGGACCATGGACCCCAACACGCCCCTGAGCACCGTCGTCGCCCATGTGCGACATGTCGCCGACCGCATCGGCGTCGACCACGTCGGCTTCGGCAGCGACTTCGACGGCGGCGTCATCCCCGACCCGATCGGCGACGCCGCGGGCCTGCCCGGCCTCCTCGAAGCGCTGGCCGACGACGGCTTCACACCCGAGGACATCAACAAGATCGCCTGGTCCAACTGGCGCCGCGTGCTCGCGGCCGCCTGGGCCTAGTACGGCACTTCAGCCGTCAGACGCGCCGTCGAGGCCGTCGTCAAGCGGAAGTCCAACGTCTCGACCGCGTCCGGGACCTCTTCGGGCCGCACGCCGTGCGAGTACAGGAAGCCCTGGCCGACGTCGCAGCCCAGCGACTCCACGACCTGGGCCTGCATCTCGGTCTCGACGCCCTCGGCGACGATCGTGAAGCCCAGCGTCCGCGCCATGTCGCAGACCGCGCGGACGATCGCCGCCGCCTGGCGCGACGACGCCAAGGACGTGATGAACCCGCGGTCGAGCTTGAGCACGTCTAACGGCAGGTCGCGCAGACACGCCAGCGACGACTGGCCGACGCCGAAGTCGTCCAGCGCGATCCGCACGCCGCCAGCGGTGAGCGCGTCGAGCGTCGCGTTGGCGACGTCCGGATCGTCCATCACCGCCGACTCGGTGACCTCGAGCACGAGCTGCTCGGCGGCCAGGTCGCGCTCGTCCAGCGCAGCGAAGACCTGCTCGGCCAGACCCGGCCGCGACAGCTGCACGCGCGACACGTTGACCGACATGGACATGTCGCCCAGCGCGAGGCCGGCGTCACGCCAGCGCCGCAGCTGATCCAACGCCTCGTTCAACACCCAGCGGCCCAACGGCTCGATCAGCCCGTGCTGCTCGGCGAGCGGGATGAACCGACCGGGCGGGATCTCGCCGCGTTCGGGATGCGTCCAGCGCACAAGCGCCTCGAACGACGTCGCGCGACGCTCCTCGAAGCGCACCATCGGCTGGTAGACAAGGCGCAGGCCGCCCTCGTCGATCGCGCGCCGCAGGTCGTTGGTGAGCGCGACGCGCTCGACGGTCTCGGCGCGCATGTGGTCGTCGAAGATCTCGTAGTGGCCGCGACCGCTGCGCTTGGCGCGGTACATCGCGACGCCGCCGTCGCGGACGAGGTCCTCCCCGTCCAGCAGCACGCCCGGGCCGGCGAGCGCGATCCCGATCGACGCGGTCGGGCGCAGCTCCACGCCTGCGACGTCGACCGGCATCGAGACGACCTCGAGCAGGCGCTCGGCGATCGCAACCGACTCGGTGACCTCGTCGAGGCCTTCGCAGAGGACGGCGAACTCGTCGCCGCCGAGCCGCGCGAGCGTGTCGGACGGGCGCAGCGCCTCGGACAGCCGCGGCGCGAGCGAGCGCAGCAGCGTGTCGCCAGCGCCGTGACCGAGCGAGTCGTTGACGCCCTTGAAGTCGTCGAGGTCGACGTAGAGCATCGCGACCCAGCCCTCGGCGCGCCGGCGGTGGCGGGCGAGCGCGAGGCGCAGGCGGTCGAGCAGCAGCGCGCGGTTGGGCAGCTGGGTGAGCGGGTCGTGCAGCGCCTGATGGCGGACCGAGCGCTCAGCGGCGAGGCGGCGCAGCGCGCCGGTCAGGACGTTGGCGACCGACTGCAGGAACGCGAGGTCATCGGAGTCAAACGCGCGCTGCTCGGTGGAGTGGATGCCGAGGACGCCGTAGAGCGCGTCGCCTTCGCCCGCGACCGGCACCGTGACCGACGAGGCGATCCCGGCGGCGACGAGATCGCGGACGTCGAAGCGGGTCTCGGAGGCGGTGTCGTCCACGACGACCGGGCCGAGTTGCGCGACGGTGTGCATCGCGTGCCGGCCGTCGAGCGGTGCGGTGATGACGTCGCCCGGACCTGCGAGCCCGGCGCCGGTGCCGGAGACCAGCACGAGGCCGCTGCCGTCTGATTCGAGCGCCGCGAGGCCGACGAGCGAGACGCCGAGCTCCTCGGTGATCGTCGTGACGGTCGCGCGGGCGAGCGCGTCGAAGTCCTGCTCGGTGATCGCGCGCTGGGAAAGACGGGCGAGCGCGGTCTGCTGGGCGGCGCGGCGGCGTACGGCCTCCTCGGCGGCGCGGCGCGCGGTGATGTCCTCGAGCTGGCCGATCGCGTACAGCGGCGTGCCGTCGGCGTCACGGACGAGCGAGATCGTGGTCGCGCCCCACAGCGTGGTGCCGTCGCCGCGCAGGTAGCGGCGGTCCCGCTTGTAGCGGTCGGTCTCCCCGGCGCTCAGGCGCGCGAAGTCGTCGCTGCGTGCGGCGACGTCGTCCGGGTGCGAGACGTCGACCATGCCACGGCCCGCCAGCAGGGCGTCCTCCGACGTCCGCAGCAGAGCCGCCAACTCGCGGTTGACCTTGTGCAGCTTGCCGTCGAGCCCGATGATCGCCATGCCGACGCCCGCCTCCTCGAAGGCGATGCGAAAGCGCGTCTGGGCGGCGTGCAACTGGCCGGAGTCGTGCTCCGGTGCGCGGACAGGATCCACCAGATCTGGTAGTCGGTCGTACCCCTTGCGTTCTGAAGCCCACCTCCCCGACGGCACTCCCGTGGTCATCCGCCCGCTGACAACCGACGACGGCGACGAGCTCAAACGCGGCCTCGAGCACCTCTCACCGGCCAGCGCTTACCGCCGCTTCCTCGGCACACCGCCGACGCTGAACGGCACGACGCTGAAGTACCTCACCGACGTCGACCACATCAACCACGAAGCCCTCGGCGCCGCGGATCCGAAGACCGGCCACGGCATCGCCATCGCCCGCTTCGTCCGCTCCACGGACGACCCAACCCACGCCGAGATCGCCCTCGCCATCGCCGACGCCTGGCAGCACCGCGGCCTCGGCTCCCTACTCCTCGACGCCCTCGCGGCGCGCGCCCGCGCCGTCGGGATCACGACCTTCACCGGCCTCGTCCTGGCCGACAACGTCGCCATGCTCAAGCTCTTCGAGCGCCTCGGACCGACCACGCACCACCCGGCGGGCGCCGGGACCGTGGAGGTCACGACCGATTTTTTGAGCATCCGGTAACGCCTCCACACTGACGACGTGCCCCCTTACACGACGATCACAACGCGCTTCGAGCTGACGCGTCCGTCGTCTCGCTACTCGGACTACATGTTTGCGCCTCAGGTCCTACACCAGCTGGCTGAACACTTTAAGTCCGGGCGCATGCCAGTGCAGTTCAACCACGATCCTACCCATCGTCTCGACGGTCGCGTAATCGATGCAGAGGTCGTCTCACTCCCCAACGGGGAGACGGCAATCGACGTGACTGTCGAGATCGAACTCGGCGACTGGCAAGAAGTCCAAGACGCCGTGGCGGCAGAAGGCGGTCCGGGCGGGTTCTCATTCAGCATGAGCAGCAGCCTGGTGCGGTCGGACCCAGCCCGGGAAGCCTCCGTGACACTCGCGGCAGATCCCGCGGCGTGGACACAGGACCAACTCGAAGATGCGCGGGTTCTTCTCGACGCCGTCGTCCCAACCGATTCGGCGCTTCTGTTCCAGTTCAGCGCGGCCGTCGAGATCGCGACAATCGCACTCGTCCTCACTGACATCGCAACGGGTGTGCTCGGCAACGCGGCCTACGACGCGATCAAGCTATTAGTGCGAGCGCGCGCTCCGAAGGGAATGACACGCGTCGAGATCAGACGTCCTATGGCTGACGGAACCGAGGTGATTGCCGTGGTCGTCACAGACGATCCCGATATCGCCCAACAAGCGCTCACATTGCTTCCGGAGATGCAAACGCAGCCAGTCATCCTGTTTGATGACGACAGCTGGGACTGGCCGGAGGGCTGATGCCTAGCTCAGCTTGATCATCCCGTGCTTGATGCGGGTGTAGTCCTCGAGCGCATAGATGGAGAGGTCCTTGCCGTAGCCGGACTCCTTGAAGCCTCCGTGGGGCATCTCGGAGAGGAAGGGAAGGTGGTCGTTGACCCAGACGCAGCCGAAGTCGAGCTGGCGGATGGCGTTCATGGCCTGGGCGACGTCGCGGGTCCAGACGGAGGCGGCGAGGCCGTAGGGGACGTCGTTGGCGTACTCGATCGCCTGGTCGGCGGAGTCGAGGCGCTGGACGGTGACGACGGGGCCGAATATCTCGGACTGGACGACCTCGGACTTCTGCCCCACGTTGGTGATGATGGTGGGGTCGACGAAGAAGCCGGCGTCGCGCCCGGCAGAGCCGCCGGTGACCAGCTCAGCGCCGGACGACGTCGCGCGGTCCAAGAACCCCAAGATGCGCTCCTGCTGGCGCGCGCTGATCACGGGGCCCATCTCGACCTGTTCGCCCTCGGCGGGGTCGCCGACGACCAAAGACGAGGCGGCGGCGGCCAGTTCCTCGACGAGCGCGTCGTAGATCTCCGGCACGGCGAGGACGCGTGACGCCGCGGTGCAGTCCTGGCCGCTGTTCAAGAACGACGCCACCCGCAGCGACTCCGCGACGGCCTTGACGTCCGCGTCGGCGAAGACGACGACCGGCGCCTTGCCGCCGAGCTCCAAGTGCACGCGCTTGAGCGTGTCCGCCGCGGTGCGCGCGATGTTCTTGCCGGTGCCGACGGAGCCGGTCAGCGAGACGAGCGAGATCTCCGGGTGCTCGACGATGTGCTGCCCCACTCCCGGCCCGTCGCCCGTCACCACGTTCAAGACGCCCGGCGGCAGCACCTCCGCGACCAGCTCGGCGTAGCGCAGCGTCGAGATCGGCGTCAGCTCCGACGGCTTCAACACAACGACATTGCCTGCCGCCAGCGCCGGCGCGATCTTCCAGATCGCCATCATCAACGGGTAGTTCCACGGCGCGATCTGCCCGACGATCCCGAGCGGCTCCCGGCGCACGAACGACGTGTAGCCCTCGCCGTACTCTCCGGTCGCCTGGCCCTGCATCGTCCGCGCCGCGCCCGCGAAGAAGCGCAGCTCGTCAGAGCAGATCGGCATCTCCTCAGCCGCCAGCGAGTTGGGCTTGCCGACGTTGGCGATCTCCAGCGCCGCCAACTCCTCGGCGTGCGCGTCCAAGACATCCGCCATCGCCAACAAGAGCTCTTGGCGCTTCGCCGGAATCGTGTCGCGAAAGCCGATCCGCGCCTCGCGCGCCGCCGCGACCGCCCGCTCGACGTCAGCCGCGCCGCCCTCCGGCACGCGCGCGATGACCTCGCCCGTCGCGGGGTTCAGGACCTCGCGCGTCGCGCCTTCAACGCCCTCGACCAGCTCGCCGCCGACCAGGTTCTTGAACTCGGGAATCGACACGGTGCTCATTGGATCAGGCCACTCCAGCCGTCGTGCCGACGCCCATGTGGACGCCCGCGTCGCTCAACACGTCGTTCAACCGCGCCACGATGTCGTCCAGCACCTCGACGTCGCTGATCAGCGGCGGCGCGATCTGCAGGACGGCGTCGCCGCGGTCGTCGGCGCGCGCGATCAGCCCCGCCTCACGCAGCCGCCCGGGCAAGAAGCCCCGCAGCAGCTTGTCGCGCTCGCCCTGGTCAAAGCGCGTGTTCTCATCGTCCTTGACCAGCTCCATCGCCCAGAAGAACCCGTCGCCGCGGACGTCGCCGACGATCGGCAGGTCCTTCAAGACGGCCAGCTTGTCGGCCAGAACCGGCGTCAAGGCGCGCACGTTCTCCAGCACGCCCTCTCGCTCGAAGATGTCCATGTTCTTGAGCGCCATGGCCGCCGCCAGCGGATGCCCGCCGAACGTGATGCCGTGCCGCAGTACCGCGCCGGCCTCGACGATCGGGTCGATCACCGCGTCACGCGCGAGCACCGCACCCATCGACCCGTACGCGCTGGTCAGGCCCTTGGCCAAGGACACCAGGTCGACCGTGATGCCCTCGCGGCCGGACGCCACCCACTCGCCCATGCGCCCGCACCCGGCGATGACCTCGTCGGCCATCAACAAGATCCCGTACTTGTCCGCCAACGCCCGCAGGCCCTGCCAGTAGCCGCGCGGTGCCTTCAGCGCGCCGCCCGCGTTCTGGATCGGCTCGGCGATGATCAGCGCGACCTCGTCGGGCCCCGCGGCCACGATCGCGTCCTCCATCTCCTTCAACAACGACGCCGTGAACGCGTCCTCGTCGACGACCGGTCCGCCGTCCGGCCCGCCGCGGAACAAGTTGGTGTTGGACACGTGCGTGACGTCGATCGGCGCCGGCGCGAACGGCTCTTTAAACCGCGCCACGCCGGTGAACGACAACGCCCCCAGGGTCACCCCGTGGTAGGCAATGTCACGCGCGATCGCCTTGCGGCGCTGCGGCTGCCCGATCGCGATGTAGTGCTCGCGCACGATCTTCCACGCGGCCTCGACCGACTCCGACCCGCCGCTCGTGAAGAACACGCGATTGAGGTCGCCCGGCGCGACGGACGCCAGCCGCGCCGCCAGCTCGATCGACGCCGGGTGCGCCGTGCCCCAGTTGGTGTTGAACGCCAGCGTGGTCAGCTGCGCCGCTGCGGCGGCCGCCATCTCCTCGCCGAACGAGTAGCCGAGCTGCGCGCAGAACAAGGACGACAACGCGTCGACGTACTTGTTGCCCTTGGTGTCGAAGACGTACGGCCCTTCGCCACGCTCCAACACCAATAGGTCCTCCACGCTCTGCTTGGAGAAGTGCAGCAGCAGGTGCTCAGAAGCCGCCTGCTGGAGCTCGTCGTGCGTCATGCCGCCCATCGTGAGGTGACCACCTTCTTGCGGGTGTAGAACTCGACCGCGTCGCGGCCGTTGGCGTGGAGGTCTCCGTCGATGGAGTCCTTCCAGCCGGAGAACGGGAACCAGGCGACCGGCGCCGCCACACCGACGTTGACGCCCACCATGCCGGCCTCGACGCCGTACCGATAGGCGCGCGCCGCGCCGCCGGACTCGGTGAAGATCACGGACGCGTTGCCGTACCGCGAGGAGTTGACGAAGGCAATGGCCTCGTCAAGATCCGACGCGCGCACCAGCGTCAGCACCGGCCCGAACAGCTCGTCGGTGATGACCTTGTGCCCCTCGGGCGCGTCGTCGAGGATCGTCGGCCCCAGCGAGCAGCCGCCCGGCCCCGCGTCGCCGCGGCCGTCCAGGACGACCCGCGCGCCGTCGGCCTCGGCCGCTCCGATGTCCGCCACCAGCCGCTCGCGCTGCGCCGGCGAGACGACCGGGCAGACGTCGGTCTCGGGATCAAGGCCCGCGCCGACCCGCAGCGCGCTCGCCGCCGCCACGATCCGGTCGCGCGACGCGTCCTGCTCGGCGGCCGTGCCCACGAGGACCGCCAGGGACCCCGCCAGGCAGCGCTGCCCCGCGGCGCCGAAGGCCGAGCCCATCACGCCGTCGACCATCAACTTGGGGTCGGCGTCGGGCATGACCACCATGGAGTTCTTCGCGCCGCCCAGCGCCTGGACGCGCTTGCCGTTCTCGGCACCGCGCGTCGCCACGTAGCGCGCCGTCTTCGCCGACCCCACGAACGAGATCGCGGCCACGCCCGGGTGGTCGAGCAGCCCGTTGACGACGTCGTGCGCGCCGTGCACCAGGTTGATCAACCCCTTCGGGAACACGCCCAACCCATTGGCCAACTCGACGATCCGCTCGCCCGCCAGCGGATCCTGCTCGGACGGCTTCAAGATGAAGGCATTGCCCGCCGCCACCGCGTAGGGCAGGAACCACAGCGGGATCATCGCCGGGAAGTTGAAGGGGGTGATCGCCGCCACGACGCCGACCGGCTGGCGGACGAGCTCGACGTCGACGCCGGTCGCCACGCCCTCCAGGTTCTCGCCCTTCAAGAGGTGCGGCATCCCGATCGCCGCCTCGCAGGACTCGATCCCGCGCCCCACCTCGGCCGACGCGTCGTCCAGCGTCTTGCCCATGTCGCGCGCGACCAGCTCGGCCAGCTCGGCGCGGTGCTCGTTCAGGACGTCGCGCAGCGCCATCACGGCGCGGGCGCGGACCAGCGGCGACGTGCGACGCCAGCCCGGCAGGGCGGCACGCGCGGCCTGCACCGCGGCATCAACGTCGGCGGCCGTCGACAGCGGCACGACGGCGAGCAGCTCGCCCGTCGCCGGGTCGCGGTCCTCGAGCACATCGGAGCCCGCAGCGGGCGCCCACGCGCCGCCGATGTAGTTGGCCAGCGTGCGGACGTCGGTGGAGGTGGGGACAGCGGTCGAGGTCATCGACCCACAGGCTCCCGGTCACCCCCGGGATCGCGCAATAGGCGCCCCGTCCCAAGCTGCGCCCCGCGAACAGACAGAACGTCTACTCGACCTGCCGCCGGGCCTCGATCGCGACCTGGAAGTCCAGCAACACCCGCGGATCAGACAACTTCCGGCCGAGCACGTCCTCCAGGCGCTTGAGCCGGTCGTAGAGCGCCTGGCGGTTGAGGTGCAGCGCCCGCGCCGTCTCGGCCTTGCGCCCGCCGTTAGCGCACAGCGCCTCCAGCGTCGGCAGCAGCGCGTGCTTGCGCCGAGCGTCATGGGCGATCACCGGCCCGAGCGTCGCCGCGACGTACTCGGCCAGCTCGGCGCGGTCGCGCCAGCGCCACAGCAGGCGATCGAGTCCCATCGCGGTCGCGTCGTGCCACAGCCGCGGTGCGACCCGCGCCGCCGCCGCGCCGCTGTCGGCCGCGTCGCGCAGCCCGGCGGCGACCGCGTCCCAACCCTGAGCCGCGGCGCCCACCGCGACGACCGTGCCGGTACCCAGCACCTCCGCCACCCGATCGGCCACCCCACCGCGCACGTCGCCCGCCCGCAGCCCGAGGACCACCAACAACACCTCGCCGCCCGCGTCGACGCCGATCAACGCCGGACGGCCCAGACCCGCCACGCCCTGCTCGACCTCGCGCAGGACCTCGGTCCACGCCCCGCCGCTACGGCCGTCGCCACCCCGCCGCGCCACGACCGGCAGCAGCGCCACCGCGTCGCGATCGACGAAGCCCATCGCCCGCGCCCGCGCCGCCGCCTCGGCCGCCGAGATCCGCCCCGCCGCCAGCTCGCCGAGCAGGTCCCCGCGCCCGCGCGCCAGCAGCTCCTCCTCCTGCCGCGTCCGCAGCAGCGCCAGCGCGACGATCCCGGCGCAGCGCTCCGCGGCCAACACGGCAAAAGAAGCATCCAAGGGACCATCCACCGGCAGGATGACCACGCGCCCGCCGCCCGCCACCGAGGCAACAACCCCAACATCTCCACCAGCCTGCGACCACGCCGCGACGGGATCGACGCCCGACGGCCCGGTCGCATGGAACAACAGCCGCCCGTCCCCCGCTTCCAAGACCACCGGGTTGCCCACCGCCTCGGCCAGTAGTGCGAGCACGCCCGGGATCCCGCCACCACCGAGCATCAGCTCCGTGAACGCCGACTGCAGCTCCTCGGCGCGGCGGAGCAAGTCGTAGTGGTGGTTGACGATCTCGGTGTGGATCGCCTCGGTTACCGCCACGAACGGGACCGCAGCGTGCAGCTCGACCAGCGGCAGCGCCGCCCGCTCGGCCGCGGCCACCAAAGCCCCCGGCAGCTTCTGCGCATACGTATGGCCCAACTCGATGACCAACGCCGCGACCTCCCGCGCCGCCAGCTCGGCCACGAACCGGCGCTGGTCGGCCGCGCGCGGGCCGATCCCCATCCCGGTCGTCAGCAGCAGCTCGCCGCCGCGCAGCAGCGACGCCATGTTCGGGACCTCGCCCGCGTGCACCCAGCGGATCGGCCGGTCCAGCCCGCTCGCGCCCGCGACGACCTCCGGCAGCCCGCGGCGCAGCGCCGGCAGCTCCAGCGCGGCGGCGACGGTGATGCGCGGTGGAGCGGCCGGACCCGACACAACGTCCAGTCTGGCAGCCGCTCCACCCAAAGGGTCAGCCGAACCGATCCGGGTCCGGCCCGACGCGCTCGCCGCGGTCCAGCCCCGCGATCGCGTCCATCTCGCCCGCGCTCAGCTCGAAGTCGAAGACCTGCGCGTTCTCGGCGATCCGCGACGGCGTCGCCGACTTCGGGATCGCCACGTTGCCGAGCTGCACGTGCCAGCGCAGGATCACCTGCGCGACCGACTTGCCGTGTGCGCCCGCGATCCCGGCGAGCGTCGTGTCGCTCAGGAACGACCCGCCCTGCGCCAGCGGCGACCAGGCCTCCGTGGCGATCTGCGCCTGCGCGTGGAACGCGCGCAGCTCGCCCTGCGCCAGCCACGGGTGCAGCTCGACCTGGTTGATCGACGGCGACACGCCGGTCGCCTCGATGATCGCCTCCAGGTGCGGGATCTGGAAGTTCGAGACCCCGACCGCGCGAGAGAGCCCCTCCTGCTGGAGCTCCAGCAGCGCCTCCCACGTCTCGACGTACAACCCCTGCTTGGCCGACGGCCAGTGGATCAGGTACAGGTCGACGTACTCCAGCCCCAGACGCGACAGGCTGTCGGCCAGAGCGCCCGGCGCGCTCTCGCGCCCCTGGGCGTCGTTCCACAGCTTGGTGGTCACGAACACCTCGTCGCGCGCCAACCCCGACGCCGCCAGCGCCCGCCCCACGCCCTTCTCGTTGCGGTAGATCGCGGCGGTGTCGATGTGGCGGTAGCCGAGCTCCAGCGCCTGGGTGACCGCCCGCTCGGTGTCATCGTCCGGGATCTGGAAGACGCCGAAACCGAGCTGCGGGATGGTGACGTCGCCGCCGAGGTCGACGGAAGGGATCGCGCTCATGACACGCCACCCTAGGACGTCGGCTGAGCAACCCCTAGATGTTGTCCCCGCCAAACGCCTCGGCGACCGAGTCGTCGGTGAAGATCCGGTGGATCGTGTCGGCCAGCAGGTCCGCGCACGAGACCACCCGCACGATCGGCGGCGCGCCGGCTGGCAAGGGCACCGTGTCGGTCACCAACAGCTCGTCGAGCCCCAGCTCGGCCACCGCGTCCAGCGTCCCCGGGCTCAACACCGGGTGCATCGCGACCGCGCGGATCGCCCGCGCCTCCCCATCCCGCAGCGCCCGCACCGCGGCGCCCAGCGTCCGGCCCGTGTCGAGGATGTCGTCCACGACGATCGCGCAGCGCCCCGAAACCTCGCCGATCACGCGGTGCTTCGGGTTGTCGGCTTCCGGATCGAGGATCGCCAGCTCGGCGCCCAACAAGGTGGAGAACTTCTTGGCCAGCTTCACGCGACCGGCGTCGGGCGCGACCACGACCGCGTCGGACGGCAGCCCCTCGCGCGCCGCGTCAGCCAGCGCGTGCATGGCGGTCATGTGGTCGACCGGCACGCGGAAGAAGCCCTGTGCCTGGCCGGTGTGCAGGTCGACGGTCAGGACGCGGTCGACGCCGACCGACTCCAGCATCCGCGCGACCGCCCGTGCGCTGATCGGCTCGCGCAGCCGCGACTTCATGTCCTGGCGCGAGTAGCCGAACCACGGGATCACCGCGATCACGCGGTGCGCCGACGCGCCGACGGCCGCGTCGACCAGGAGCACCAGCTCCATCAGCGCGTCGTTGAGCGACAGCGTCCCGTCGCGCGTAGACGCCAGCGACTGGATCAGGAACACGTCGGCGCCGCGCACCGATTCCTCGTAGCGGCAGTACATCTCGCCGCTGGCGTAGGTCTGGAGGTCGACCGGCCCGGCCTCCACCCCCAGCAGGTCGGCGATCGAGCCGGCCAGCGCGGTTGAGCTGCGCCCCGCGAAGAGCATGAGGCGCTTGTCGTAGTCCAGGGGAAGGTGGGTCGTCACGGGTACCGGCGATTGTTCCAGGGGCGGCCTGCGGACCACTCAGCGCCCTTTCGGTGCAACTTCGTGCAGTTTTTCTGCGCAAAGGCTGGTCAGGTCGTCCATGTGCCGTTTTCGATCCAATGAGACGGGCAACGCTGAACCGTCACATGGCCCGCCTTCAGCTTCCCGCGACGCAGCCGACGACGCATCCGCTGCTGACGCACGTGGCCCACCAGGCTTGCCGGACGACCACTTCGGCGGCCGTCGCGATCACGCGCTCCGCAGCGGCCGCCGAAGATCACGAGCTGCTGGCCGCAGCCGGCGACGTCGACATGCTCGGCGAGCTGTCGGTCCCCGACCGCGCGCTGCTCGACCGCGGCGGCCTCGTCGTCGCGCGCGACAGCGCCTCCGCCCTGCTCCTGCTCGGCGAGGGCGCCATCGCCTGGGGCACGCTGACCCTGCTGCGGCCGGGGATGCGCCGCGGCCGCGTCCTGCACGAGACGCTCGACGACCTCGCCACGCTCGCGACCGAGGCGCTGCGCGCCGCCGAGGCCGAACGCCGCCTGGCCGAGACGCTGGAGGCCTCGGTCGGTTCGCTGGCCACGCTGCTCGGCCTGCGCGACGGCTACACCGGCCGCCACTCAGACACCGTCGTCGACCTCTGTGAGGGCGTCGCGCGCCGCGTCGGCGTGACCGGCGCCGAGATGGCCCACCTCCACATCGCCGCCCACCTGCACGACCTCGGCAAGATCGGCGTGCCCGACCAGATCCTCCACAAGCCGGGGCCACTGAACGACGCCGAGTGGTCGATCATGCGCGAGCACCCGGTCTGGGGCGCCCAGGCGCTGGAGGCAATCCCGGGCTTCAAGGAGGCCGCGCTGGCGGTCCGACACCACCATGAACGCTGGGACGGCACGGGCTACCCCGACGGCCTGGCCGCCGAGGCGATCCCGATCGGCGCGCGCGTGATCGCGGTCTGCGACGCCTACGAGGCGATGACCTCACACCGCCCCTACCGCGAGGCGCTGCCCGAGCCGTTGGCGCGCGAGCGGATCGTCGCCGGAACCGGGTCGCACTTCGACCCGGCGGTGGTCTGGGGCCTGCTCGACGCGCTCGCGTCGGGATCCGGGTCGCCGTAGCGTCGATATTCGACGCCGAAGCGACCCGGATCCCCGCATTCGCGCCGGCTTACGACGCCACGTTCGCGCAGACGGCGTAGGCGTAGAGCGTCCAGCCGATGCCGGTGGCGGCGGGCTCGACGGCCTGGACGTACCAGGAGGTCGGGTTCGGGACCGCGCCGGGCGCGCTGACGACGGCGCGCGCGTTCGTCTCGCCGGAGATCACGTGGCCGCCGCCGGTGACCTTCTTGCCCGGAGGGCAGTGAGCCTCGGCGGACTTGACGGTGAAGGCGCCGCCGACGCTGGCGGCGTAGATGACCTCCAGGCCGTTGAGGCCGCCGGCGGGGCCCTGCGGACCGGCAGGACCAGCCGGGCCGGTGGAGCCCGCCGGCCCCTTGGGTCCGGCCGGCAGCTGGCCGGCCTTGAAGTCGGAGGCCAGCAGCGACCCGTTCTGAACCTTGGGCGAGCTGACGGCGTTGTCACGCAGCTGAACGGGTCCGACGCTGTCGGGCGGGAGCTTGATCGCCGCGTAAGCGCTGCCACTGAGCGCCACGAACAGCGCGAGCGTCGCCGTGACGTTGGAGTAGCTCAGACGGGTCCTAACGGTGTTCAACACTGGGGGCTCTCTCTCGTAGAAGGGACCGCTGACCGGTGCGGGACCCTCTCACGTCTCCGGTCGACCGCGCAACCACGTCGATCGACCTGTCGCGACGCAGGAGCCCGCCGCCCCCTGTTAGGGTTGCCTAACGAGATGGCCGCCGCCTCTGCTGCGCAGACACGTCCGTTCCCCCTCCACACCGGCATCGCCACCGTCACCGCGGTTGAGCGGATCACGCCGCAGATGGCGCGCATCACGCTCGGCGGAGATGCCGTCGCGGGCTACCCCAACGAGGAGCCCGGCGAGATCCTCACGCTGATCTGGCCCGCCGAGGGCGCGTCGGATCCCGTCCTTCCGCTGAAGGGCACCTGGCGCTTCCCGCCCGAGGCGCCCGAGCAGCACGCCCGGAACTACACGATCCGCGCGTATGACCGCGACACGCCGGCGCTGACGATCGACGTCGTCCTGCACGGCGACGGAGCGATCGCCTCGCGCTGGGGCGGCAGCGTGCAGCCCGGCGACCGGATCGGCGTCGCCGGCCCGCGCACCCACTTCATCACGGACCCAGAAGCCGACTACACCTTGCTCGTCGGCGACGAGACCGCGTTGCCGTCGATCGCCGCCACGCTGGAGCGCCTCCCGGCCGGCCACCACGCGTTGGCCTACATCGAGGTCGCCGACGCGGACGAGCGCCAGGACCTAGAGCCCCGCTGCGACGCCGAGATCACCTGGATCCACCGCGACGGCGACCCCGCCGGCTGCTGCCCGAAGCTCCTGGACATCCTGCGCGCCGCCACGCTCCCGGACGGCCGCGCCAAGGTCTGGGTCGCGGGCGAGTCGCTCGCCGTCCGTGCGCTGCGCGAGCACCTGCGCGACGTGCGCGGCCTGCCGATCGGCCCGATGCAGGCGATCGGCTACTGGAAGCACCGCACCACCCCGGACGACGTCGACGCCGACGAAAGCTGACGTTGCCGCTCGGAAGGTCCACGTCGACCCGCGCGCTGGGCCTGCTCCTCGCGCTGGCCGCGCTCGCGTTCATCCTGTTGTTGTCGATCTCGGTCGGCGCCAAGCCAATCCCATTGCATCGCGTCTGGGAGCTGCTGTTCCACAACGACCACTCCGAGGACGCGGTCGTCGTGCACGACCTGCGGATCCCGCGGACCATGTTGGGGATCTTGGTCGGCGCCGCGCTCGGCGTCGCCGGCGCGTTGATGCAGGCCTTGACCCGCAACCCGCTCGCCGACCCCGGGCTGCTCGGCATCAACGCCGGCGCGGCGACCGCGATCGTCCTCGGCGTCGCGCTGCTCGGGATCACGAGCGCCACCCAGTACGTGTGGTTCGGCTTCGTAGGCGCGGCACTCGCGGCGATCCTCGTCTACGGGATCGGCGCGCAGGGGCGCAGCGGCGCGACGCCCGTCCGACTGGCGTTGGCCGGCACCGCCGTCACCTTCGCGCTCAACGCCGTGATCAACGGCGTCACGATCGTCGACACGCGCGTGCTGGAGCGCTACCGCTTCTGGCTGGTCGGCGCGCTCGGCGGCCACGACACCGACGTCGTCTGGCAGATCGCGCCGTTTCTGATCGTCGGCCTCGTGCTGGCCCTGGCGATGGCGCGGCCGCTGAACGCGCTGGCGCTCGGCGAGGACGCGGGTCGCGCGCTCGGGGCGCACGTCGGCCGAACGCGCGTCGCGGGCGCGGTCGCCGTCACGCTTCTGTGCGGCGCGGCGACCGCTGCGGCCGGGCCGATCGTGTTCATCGGGTTGACCGTCCCGCACGTCGCCCGCGCGCTGTGCGGCCCCGACCAGCGCTGGGTGATCCCGTACTCGGCGGTGCTCGCCCCCGCCTTCCTGCTGGCCGCCGACGTCATCGGTCGTGTGATCGACCGGCCGGGAGAGATCGAGGTCGGCGTCGTGACCGCGATCCTCGGCGGGCCCATCTTCGTCGCGCTGATCCGCCGCTCGCGGATCGCCCAGCTGTGATCGGCGCGGTCGCCGGCCGTCTCCCGGTGCCGGTCCGCCGGTTCGCCCCAGCGCGCACGCTCACGGTCGTCGTAGCGCTCACGCTCGTCACCGTCGCGCTGCTGGTGATCGCGGTCGGCACCGGCGACTACCCCATCTCGCCCGGCGACGTGGTCAAGACGCTGCTTGGCCAGGGCGACAGCGCCACCGAGTTCGTGGTCGAGACGCTGCGCCTGCCGCGCGCGCTGACCGGGATCCTCGCCGGCGCCGCGCTCGGCGCCGCGGGCGCGATCTTCCAGTCGATCGCGCGCAACCCGCTCGGATCGCCCGACATCATCGGGTTCACCGCGGGCTCCGCGGCGGCCGCGGTCTTCGAGATCACGGTGATCGGCGGCGGGACCGTCGCGATCGCGGCCGGCTCGACCGTCGGCGGCCTGATCACCGCGCTGTTGGTGTACGGGTTGGCCTGGCGCCGCGGCGTGTCGGGTTACCGGCTCGTACTCATAGGCATCGGGATCAGCGCGATGTTGGAGGCGACGGTCAACTACCTGCTGACGCGCGGCAAGATCGAGGACGTGCAGGCCGCGTCGGTGTGGCTGACCGGCTCGCTGAACGGCCGCGGCTGGGAGCACGTGTGGCCGACGCTGGTCTGCCTGGCCGTGCTCATGCCGCTGACGATGCTGCTGCAGCGCGACCTGCGGATGATCGAGATGGGCGACGAGGGCGCCAAGGCGCTCGGCGTCGCGGTCGAGCGCTCCAGGTTGATGAACCTGCTGGTCGGCACGCTGCTGACCGCGGTGGCGACCGCCGCCTGCGGCCCCGTGACGTTCGTCGCGCTCGCCGCGCCGCAGATCGCGCGGCGCCTGACCGCGGCGACCGGCCCAGGCGTCATGACCGCCGCGCTGACGGGCGCGGTGCTGATGCTCGCGGGCGATGTGCTCGCACAACGGCTATTCCCGTCGACCCCGCTGCCGGTGGGCGTCCTCACCGGCGCGCTCGGCGGCCTGTACTTGATGTGGTTGTTGGCCCAAGAGGCACGGAGGAACCGCGCATGACCCGGCTGCTCGGCGAGAGCCTGACGTTGTCCTATGACGACCGCACGGTCGCCGCCGACCTCGACGTCACGATCCCGGACGGGGCGTTCACGGTCGTCGTCGGCCCGAACGCGTGCGGCAAGTCCACCATGTTGCGCGCGCTGGCGCGGATGATCAAGCCGCGCCAGGGACAAGTGCTGTTGGATGGTCAGGCGATCACGTCGCTGCCGTCCAAGGAGGTCGCGCGGCGGCTCGGGCTGCTGCCGCAGTCCTCGATCGCACCGGACGCGATCACGGTCGCCGACCTCGTCGCCCGCGGGCGCTATCCCCACCAGGGGCTGCTGCGACAGTGGTCAAAGGACGACGAGGCGGCGGTGTCCTCCGCCATGGCCGCCACGCGCGTCAGCGACCTCGCCGAGCGCGCGGTCGACGAGCTGTCCGGCGGCCAGCGCCAGCGCGTGTGGCTGGCGATGGCGCTCGCGCAAGAGACGCCGTTGCTGTTGTTGGACGAGCCGACCACGTTCTTGGACATCACCCACCAGATCGAGGTGTTGGACTTGTGCGCGGAGCTGCACGAGGACCAGGGCCGGACGCTGGTCGCGGTGCTGCACGATCTGAACCACGCCTGCCGTTACGGCACGCACCTGATCGCGATGCGCGACGGGGAGATCGTCGCCGAGGGCGACCCGCAGGAGATCGTCGACGCCGAGCTGGTCGAGGCGGTCTTCGGCTTGCGCTGCAAGGTGATCGCGGATCCCGAGACGGGAACCCCGCTGGTGGTGCCCGCCGCACGCCGCCGATAGCGTCCCCGGGCGATGCCTGAGCTCGAGCTGACCCGCACCCGCGACGACCGCAAGGCCTACACGTTGGACGGCGTCGGCACGCTGCGCCTGCGCGGCTGGACCGGCCGCGCGGCGAACGCCGAGACCACCACCGGCGAGGGCTCCTGGGAGTTCGCCCGCCGCGGCCTCTTCCGCCCCGTCATCGAGGCCTTCGACTCCGCCTCGACGCCCATCGGCGCCTACGAGCCCCGCACCTTCCGCCGCGGCGGCACCCTCACCTGGCAGTCCCACGAGTTCGGCCTACGCCCCGCCTCCGCCTGGAAGCAACGCTACGCCCTCACCGACCCCACCACCGACACCGAACTCGCCCTCATCGAAGGCAAAGGCTGGGGCAAGCGCCCCGTCAAGGTCGACATCACCGGCCTCGGGGCCTTCCCTCCAGGCCTCCTCCTCTTCGCCGTCTACATCGTCCGCTCCCTCGCCGAAGACGCCTCGTCCGCCGCCGCGGGCGGAGCGGCCGCAGCCGGCGCTGCCGCGTCTGGCTGATATCCAAATTCGTCCAAATTTATCCCAAAATTTGGATACAATCCAAGAACTTGGAATTCTTTGGATGAATTTGGATGACCCTGCACGTCGCCCCACTGCCTAAATGGCAGGACTACTTCGACCTCAACCGGGTCGAAGACATGCTGTCGGTCCGGCAGCCTTCGGACTACCCGCATTGGGACAAGCTCCGCCATCTCGATCCGCCGGCCGGGCTGACGCGGGAGCAGTGGTGGGCTGGGCTCAAGTACACCCGCTCCACCGTCGCTCGCGCCATCCCGCTGACCGACCTCGACGATCGTCCGTTCACCTACGCCACCCCCGACGTCGTCCTGCGTCGCCTGCACCTCGTCGACCAGCGCTGCGCGGGCGAGATCAAAATGCCCGAAGTCGTCACGGGCGATGCGCAGGCCAAGCAGCAGTATCTGGTCAACTCGCTGATGGAGGAGGCGATCCGCTCCAGCCAGCTCGAAGGCGCGAGCACCTCGCAGCGCGTCGCCAAGGAGCTGCTGCGCACCGGCCGCCATCCGCGCGACCGCAGCGAGCGGATGATCGTCAACAACTACCTCGCACTCCAATACATGCACGAGTCGATGGGCGATCGCCTCACACCCGCCGACGTGCTCGAACTGCAACGCATCCTCACCGACGGCACGCTCGACGATCCGAGCGCCAGCGGTCGACTGCAGACGCCCGACGAAGAACGCGTCGCGGTCGTCGACCGACTCGACGGGGGCGTCCTACACCGTCCGCCGCCGGCCGAGCAGCTGCCCGCACGCCTCCAGGCGTTATGCGACTTCGCCAACGGCGACAGCGACGACGAGGACACGTTCATCCACCCGGTCGTCCGCGCGATCCTGCTGCACTTCTGGCTCGCCTACGACCACCCGTTCGAGGACGGCAACGGCCGGACCGCGCGCGTCCTGTTCTCGTGGTCGATGCGGACCAAGGGCTATTGGTTGGTCGAGTACCTGTCGATCTCGAAGATCCTGCGCGCCGCGCCCGGCCGGTACAACCGCGCGTTCCTGCTCACCGAGAGCGACGAGGGCGACACCACGTACTTCCTCATCCACCAGCTCGGGGTGATCGAGCGCGCGATCGATGGCCTCCACAAGTACCTGCGTCGTAAGGTCGCCGAGGTCCGAGACGTCGAGCAGCTGCTGCGCGGCTCGGGCGGCTTCAACCACCGTCAGACCGACCTGCTCAGCGGCGCGCTGCGCGACGCCGACCGCGTCTACACCTTCACCTCGCACGCCCAGGCTCACGGCGTCACGCACGAAACCGCGCGCACCGACCTGCGCAGCCTCGCCGACCGTGGCCTGCTCGACGCCGAGCGCGACGGCAAGACCTACCGCTTCCGTGCAGCACCCGGCCTGGCGGAGAAGTTGAAGGAGATCGGCGCACAAGCTCCCTGATACGTTGATAGCGCTTTCACCATGGGGAACTACGGTCCGGTCCTCTCCGCCCCCGGCGCGCGTCGGTTGTTGTTCAGCTCGGTCGCCGGCCGGCTGCCGCTCGGCATGTCGCTGGCAATCCTCCTGCTCATCCGCGACGCGACCGGCGGCTTCGGCACCGCGGGTGCGGTCGTCGGCGCGTACGGGATCGCAGCCTCGGCGTGCGGCCCGCTGCTTGGCCGGCTCGTCGACCGCACCGGCCAGGCCAAGGTCCTCCTCGCCTGCGCGCTCGCAAACGCCGCCGCGCTCGTCGCCATCGTCGCGGCCGCACACGCCGGCGCACCAACGGCCGCGCTCGTCGCCCTCGGCGCGCTGACCGGCGCCTGTCTGCCACCGATCGCCGCCTGCGTCCGCGTCCTCTGGCCCGAACTCGTCACCGACCCGCAGGCGCGCGAGACCGCTTTCGCGCTCGACGCGACCGTCCAGGAGCTCGTCTGGACCTCCGGTCCGCTGCTCGTGGGCGGCACGATCGCGCTCGCCAGCCCGTCCGCCGCGGTGCTCGGGATGGCCGCCGTCACGCTCGCCGGCACGGTCTGGTTCGCCTCCTCCCCCGCGGTTCGCGCCCGCCACGGCCACGGCCACGGCACGGCCGCCCGCGGCGGCGCGCTCACCGCGCCCGGGATGGCCGTCCTGCTCGTCGCCTCGGCCGGCGCCGGGATCGGCATGGGAACGATCGAGGTTGGCCTGCCTGGCATCGCCCACGAGCTGGGCCACACCGGCGCGTCCGGCGCGCTGCTCGCCCTCTGCTCGCTGGGCAGCCTCAGCGCGGGCATTGCCTTCGGGCTGCGCGCGTGGCGCTCGTCGCTGGAGCTGCGCTTCGCCGCGCTGATGCTCATCGCCGCCGTGGTGCTCGTCCCGCTGACGCTCGTCGCGTCGCTCCCAGAGGCGCTCGTGTTCGCCTACACCTCGGGCTTCGCCTGGGCGCCGGCGCTGTCGTGCGCGTACGCGCTCGTCGGCCGCCTCGCCCCACCCGGCGCGATGACCGAGGCCTTCACCTGGAACGGCTCGTCGATCGGCGGCGGGATCGCGGCGGGCGTCGCGGTCGGCGGCGCGCTGGTCGACGCGGGCGGCGGCGCGGCCGCGATCGCCTTCGGGATCGCCAGCTGCCTGCTCGCCGCCGCGATCCTCGCAGGGCGCCGCGAGGCGCTCGCCCGCGCGGTCGCCGCCACGGCCTGACCCGACCACGATCCGCAGGAAGCGTCAGCCCGACGAGGCGCGAACGACGAGCTCGGTCGCCAGCCGCACGCGCCGCACGGGCGCCGTCGGATCGGCCAGACGACGCAGCAGCAGCCGGCCCGCCTCACGGCCCAGCTCCATCACCGGCTGGACGACCGCGGTGACCGGCGGATCGACCAGCGTCAGCCAGTCGACGTCGTCGAAGGCCGCGATCGCCAGGTCGCCCGGCACGGAGAGACCCAGCTCGCGAGCGGCGAGCCAGACGCCGTGGGTCATGAAGTTGTCGGTGGTGAAGACCGCGGTGACCCGGCGGCGCTTGGCGACGCCGAGCAGATCGAGCGCGGCGTCGCGGGCGTCGGCGGCCGCGAACCCGGGCGTCACCGCCTCCCAGGCCGGGTCGGCGGCGAGGCCCGCCCGCTTCAGCGCCGCCCGATAGCCGCGAACCCGCTGGGCGGTCGACGACGAGCCCGCCCTCGAGGTCATCAAGCCGATCCGCCGGTGCTCGCCCGCGATCAGGTGCTCGACCGCGCGCGCCGCGCCCGCGGCGTTCTCAACCGTGACGGAGTCCACGCCCAACCCGGTGACCGTCCGGTCCAGCAGCACCAGCGGCTTGCCGGGATCCCGCGTCCGGTCCGCCCCGCTGCTGGCCGCCGGCGCGACGAGCAGCCCGTCGACCTGCGTGCGCAGCGCCTCGATCGCGCGCGCCTCCCGCGCCGGGTCCTCGTCGGAGTTGGCCAGCAGCAACGTGTAGCCCTCGGGCTCCAGGACGTCAGCGATGCCGCGCGAGACGGTCGCGAAGAACGGGTTCTCGATGTCGCCAACGACCAGGCCGACCGACCGCGTCGACCCCGACGCCAGCGCTCGCGCGACGTCGTTGCGCCGGTACTCCAGCTCGCTGGCCGCCGCCTCGACCACCGCTTGCGCCTTCGCGCTCACGTGCCCATACCCACCGAGCGCTCGCGCCGCGGTCGCGAACGAGACCCCCGCCGCCTGTGCGACGTCGGCGACGGTCGGGCTCGACGCAGGGCGATCGCGGCCGACGGACATGGTCGGCGACCCTATCGGCTCGCTCTGATGACATCGCCTGTGGTAGCGCTATCAGAAAGCGTGCTACGTTGCCCGCGATGCCTCAGGACTACCGCGGCCTGAGCCTCTGGCTCGAGCAGGCCGGTGACCTCACCCCGCGGCCACCGCTGTCGGGTCCCACCGACGTCGACGTCGCGATCGTCGGCGCCGGGTTCACCGGGTTGTGGAGCGCGTACTACCTCAAGCAGGCGGACCCCTTGCTGCGGATCGCCGTCCTGGAGAAGGAGATCGCGTCGTTCGGCGCGTCGGGACGCAACGGCGGCTGGTGCTACGGGCACCTCAACGGCTCGATCGAGATGTACGCCAAGGAGTCCTCGCGCGAGCTGGCGATCGCGATGAAACGCGAGAGCTACAACACGGTCTCCTTGATCGGCGAGACGCTCGCGGCCGAGGGCGTCGACGCGGGCTTCGCGAAGGGCGGCGCGCTAATCATCGCCCGCACCTCCGAGCAGGAGCGCGCGCTGTGGGAAGGCCTGGAGCACGAGCGCGCGTGGGGCTTCAGGGAAGACGTCGCCTCCTGGCTGGACGCCGGCGCGCTCGCCGAGCGCGTCAGCGTCGCCGGCGCGCGCGGCGCGAAGCTCGAGCACCACTGCGCGCGCGTCCAGCCGGCGCTGCTCGCGCGCGGCCTCGCGGAGGTCGTCGAGCGGCTCGGCGTCCCGGTCTACGAGCAGACCGAGGTCACCGCGATCGAGCAGGGCGTCGTCCGCACCACGCGTGGCGACGTGCGCGCCGAGGTCGTCGTCCGCGGCACCGAGGCCTACACCAAGCACATCCGCGGCGAGGGCCGCCGGATCCAGCCGCTCACCTCGCAGGTCGTCGCGACCGAACCGCTGCCGACCGCGGTCTGGGACCAGCTCGGCTTCGCGCGGCGCGAGGTCGTCGCCGACATGGTCAACCTGGGGATGTACTGCCAGCGGACCACCGACGACCGCATCGCGCTCGGCGGCCGCGGCGGGTTCCAGCCGCGCCACGGCGGGCTCGTCGAGGCCGAGATCCTCGACCCGCGCGTCTTCGCGGCGCTGCGCGAAGCGGTCCGCGAGCTGTTCCCGGCCGCGGCCGGCGCACGCTTCACCCACGCCTGGGGCGGCGTGTGGGGCGCGGCGCGCGACTGGGCGCCGACCGTCGGCTACGAGCCGGAGCGCGGCGTCGCCTGGGCGGGCGGCTACGGCGACGGCGTCTGCGCTTCCAACCTCGCGGCGCGCACGATGACCGACCTGATCCTCGAACGCGACACCGAGCTGACCACGTACCCCTGGGTCAACCACCGCGCGCCGGCCTGGCCGCCGGATCCCCTCCCCCGCGTCGGCGCCCGCGCGATGTCCATCGCCTACGGCTGGGCCGACCGGTCCGCTCGCCGCACCGGTCGCTCGCCGCGGTGGGTCAAGGCGGTCGACCGGCTCTCCAAGTTGGACGACAAGTAGGTCGGTTCAGGCCACGTGCTCGGGTGCGCGAGAGGGCGCGCCCCACTCCACCACGGTCCCGCCCCACGCGAGGCCAGCGCCGAACGCGCCCAGCAGCACCGTCGCGCCCGGGCACAGCCGGCCGTCGCTCGCGGCATACGCGAGCGCGGTGGGAATGCTCGCCGACGTCGTGTTCCCGATCTGCCCGATGCAATCAACAACACGCTCGGTCGGCAGCGCCAAACGCTCGGCGACCGCCGCGGTGATCCGCGCGTTGGCCTGGTGCAACACGGCGAGGTCGAGGTCAGCGACCGCCACACCCGCCAGCGCCGAAGCGCGCTGGCCGACGTCGGCCAGCGCGTCGACCGCGCGGCGGAACGTCCGCTGCCCTTCCATCCGCACCGGTCCGGCCGGCCACGGCGTGACGATCGCGTCACCCGCGGCGCCATCGGACTCGAGCACGAACGGCCCGACCCGCGACGCTTCGCCCGGCAGCGCGCGCACGACCACGGCGCCCGCGCCGTCACCGAAGATCCCGGCGGTCACGCGGTCGTTGTAGTCCAACACGCGCGACATCGCGTCGGCGCCGATCACCAGCGCGGTCCGCGCGCGGCCCGACTCGACCTGGCCGACCGCCAGCGACAGCGCCGCCAGGAAGCCGGTGCAGGCCGCGTTGAGGTCCATCGTTCCCGCGCGCCATGCGCCGAGGCCCGCCGCGATCGTCGCCGCCCCGTGCGGCGTGATCGCGTCGGGCGTCATGGTCGCCAAGATCAGGAGGTCGACGTCGCGCGCGTCAACCTCGGCATCAGCCAAAGCGCGGCGCGAGGCCGCCTCGGCCAGCGCGCACAGCGACCCGCCTTCCGCGATCCGCCGCCGCGACTCCACACCGGTGCGCCGCACGATCCAGTCGGTCTCGACGCCCACCCCCGCGGCGATCGCGTCGGTCCCGACCTCTGCATCGGGGAACGCGGCGCCGACCGCGACGAGCGCGGCACCAGTGCGGGTGGAGGGTGGTGCCGGCGCGCGGCGCGCCTGCGGGGTGAGGACGGTCCCGGCCAAGACCAAGGACGATGCCTTGCCTGGGCGCGCCCGCCCTCAGGGAACGCGGGCGTTTGCACCCGTTCGGGGGGATCAGTCCCGACGTTCGATCAACCGCGACATGACGATCAGCGACCGGGTCCGGACGACCGACGCCTCGCGCTGGAGCTCCATGATCACGCGCTCCAGGTCTTTCGGGTCGCGCGCGCGGACCCGGACGATGCAGTCGGCGTCTCCGGTGACCGACCACGCTTCGACCACCTCGGGCAGCGGACGCAGCGACTCGCGGACCTCGTCGAGGCCAATCCCGGGCGCGTAGAACAGCTCGATCAGCGCCTCGGTGGTGGTGCCGAGCGCGGCCGGGTCGACCAGCGCGGTGAAGCCCTTCAGGACCCCGGACTTGCGGAGCTTGTCGACCCGCCGCTTGACCGCGGGCGCCGACAGGCTGACCTGCTGGCCGACGTCGTCGTACGTTGCTCGACCGTCTTCCGTCAGGCACGCAAGGATCTTGCGATCGGTGTCGTCTGTGCGCAACAGATCGTCCATCGCGCGCACGATACCGGGGTTGTCCTGCATCCGAGCCGTCCGTAGCTTTCACGGTATGGCTCCCCAGCTCCCCGTGATCCGCGTGCTCTTCGACGAGAGCCACGAACAGGCTTGGTCGGTGCGCCCGGAGGTCGCCGCCCGGATGCAGCCGTCGCACCCGGCCGACGCGTCCTACGCGCGCGCGGCTGACGTCTTGCGCGCGCGGCGGATCGCGGTCGACCCGCACCTCGACGGTCCGCTGGACGCGGACGCGCTGGCCGGCACCGACGTCGTCGTCCTCGCCCACCCGAGCGAGCCGAAGTGGGAGGCGACGGTCGGGTCCGGCACGCCGATGCTCTCGCGCGATGAGATCGACGCGCTGGAGGGCTTCGTCGCCAGCGGTGGCGGGCTGGTCGTGCTCGGCGAGAGCGAGCAGGACAAGTACGGCAACAACCTCAACATCCTGCTGGCGCGCTTCGGCCTGGCGATCGAGCACGACACGGTCCAGGACTACGAGTACAACCTGAACGCGACGCCGTCGTGGGTCCGGTCGGTCGTGGCGATCGGCGAGCGCGGCGCGAGCGGCGACCTGCTGGCCGGCGTCACCGGCGCGTGCTTCTACCGCGCGGGCACGGTCTTCGTCGAGGACGGGATCGACGCGCAGGTGCTGGCGCGTACGGCGGCGACCGCCTCCACCCCGGGCGCGCCGCTGGCGGTCGCGGTTCGGCATGAGGCGGGCCGAGTTGTCGCTCTTGCCGACTCCGACCTGTTCGGCGACGACTGCCTCGGCGACCTCGGCCACGAGGCGCTGTGGGTCAACCTGGTGTCCTGGGCGGCGGCGCGCGCCTACGCGGCGCCCGCAGAGCCAAAGCCCTCCGACGCTGCCGCCGACCCGTCATGGGCCGACCTGCGCGACGCCACCGACACCCTCCGTGCGCTCCAGTCCGCCGATGGCTCCCTTGCCCAGGACGCCTCCGCCGACGCCGCGCGCCCGCTCGTGGAGACGATGGCGGCCGCGGTGGAGGCCCTCGCGCCGCGCTTCCCGCACCAGACCGAGTACTTGAAGGCCTCGGTCGCCGACCTGCGCGCGTGGGCCGACGGCGGTTTCGCCAAGCCGGACTTCACCACGTCCTTGGAGCTCTTCCGCCCTGACCAGGAGCGTCGCGACGACATCCAGCACTTGGTGTTGTTCCCGATGTACCTGCAGAACGGGCGCGACCGCGACGTGCACTTCGAGGCGCTCATCGTCCGCGTGCCGTGGCCGGCGTGGCTGGCCGAGCTTGAAGGCGACCGCTATGACAACGCGAAGTTCGTGCCGGTGACGCTCGTCGACCACACAGCCGGCTACGACAGCGAGTGCGCGGTGCTCTTCCCGGAGACGGTGAGCGTCGCCGGCAAGCCCGCCAACTACTTCGGCGGGATCTTCTGCGACCGCGAGGCCGAGCGCTTCCGCCGGGTCGTCGGCGCGGCGGCCGACACGGTCGGCATCAACCTGCCGCCCGACGCGGCCGCGCTGCTGGTGTCCGAGCAGCTGTCGCAGGACGCCTATGTGATGTGGGACCTGATCCACGACCGGGCGCACTCGCGCGGCGACCTGCCGTTCGACCCCTTCATGATCCGGCAGCGCATGCCGTACTGGATGTACTCGCTGGAGGAGCTGCGCTGCGACCTGACCGCCTTCGGCGAGGCCGTGAAGCTCGAGGCGGAAGGCATGGCCTTCGCGCGCAACGTGCAGTACGCGATCCTCTTCGACCGGATCTTCCGCTTCCCGGTCACGGGCGCGCGCGTGAGGAACTACGATGGCCTCGGCGGTCAGCTGCTCTTCGCGTACCTGCACCGCCACGGCTACGTGCACTGGACCGACAACAGGCTGACGGTGGAGTGGGACCGGCTCGCCGAGGGCGTGGCCGGGCTGCGCGTGGACGTGGAGAACCTCTACCGCGAGGGGATCGACCGCTCCAAGCTCGCGCAATGGGGCGCGGCACACGACCTGGTGGCGCGGTACGTCCCGTCGGCGTCCGGCTCGACGTGGGCGCGCGAGGTGCGCAGCTACGCCGACGTCGAGGACCCGCGGTCCTACATCGACGCGGTCAAGCCCGACGAGTTCCCGCTGAGCATGTTCTACACGTCGCTGAAGGCAAAGCTCGAGCCGGTGGCGGTGGCGGCGTGAGCGCCGGCACGCTCGACGGCCGCCGCATCGCCGTTGCGGGCGCCGGCGGCGGCCTCGGCCCCACGGTCGTCCGCGCGCTGGCCGAGGCCGGCGCCTGGATCGCGGCTGCCGATCGCACCGACGCGCATCTGGACGTCGTGCGCGACGTGGCGGGCGACGCGCGCGCCGCGGACCTCGTGACGGCGGAGGGCGCGGCGGAGTGGGCCTCGGCGCTCGGCGAGGTCGACGGGTTGGTGCACTTGGTCGGCGGTTGGCGCGGCGGGAACGCGATCGAGGACACCCCGACCGAGGACTTGGAGTTCCTGGAGTCCTTGCTGTGGCGTTCCGTCGTCCACACCACGCGCGCCTTCGCGCCCTTGCTGAAGGCGGCGGGCGAGCGGGGCCGCTTCGCGCTCGTCTCCTCCTCGGTCGCGGCCCGCCCGGTTGCCGGCAACGGCGCTTATGCCGCAACCAAGGCGGCCGCCGAGGCGTGGACGCTGACCTTCGGCGCCGAACTGGCCGAGACCGGCGGCACCGCGAACGTCGTCGTCGTGCAGGCGATCGTCACGCCGCAGATGCGCGACGAGAACCCCGACAAGGCCTATAAGACGTTCACCGACGTGGACGAGATCGCCGAGGCCTTGGTCTTCCTGAACTCCGATGCGGCGCGCAAGATGAACGGACAGCGCCTGAGCCTGCACCCGGCGGCGCGCTAGCGTGCCGGGCATGCGCGCGTTCGCCTCCGACAACTACGCCGGCGCCCACCCCGAGGTCCTCGCGGCCATCGCCGAGGCCAACGCGGACCACGCCGTGTCCTACGGCGCGGACCCGTGGACGGCCAAGGCCACGGAGTTGATCCGGGCGCGGTTCGGCGCGGACGCCAGCCCGTGGCTGGTCTTCAACGGCACGGCGGCCAACGTGTTGTCCTTGGGCGCGCTGACCCGCTCGTGGGAGTGCGTGGTCACGCCGGACACGAGCCACCTGCACGTCGACGAGGCCGCAGCGCCCGAGCGGATGGCCGGCGTGAAGCTGCTGACGCTGAAGACCGACGACGGCCGGCTGTCGCCCGCCCAGATCGAGCCGCTGCTCGCCCGTCAGGGCGACGAGCACTCGCCGCAGGTCCGGGTCGTCTCGATCGCCAACTCCACCGAGCTCGGCACGGTGTACTCAGTCGACGAGCTCAAGGCCATCGCCAACGTCGCGCACGCCAACGGGTTGTTGTTGCACATCGACGGGTCGCGCCTGGCCAACGCCGCCGCCGCGCTCGGCACGTCGCTGGGCGACATCACGACCGCGATCGGCGCCGACGCGATCTCCTTGGGCCTGACCAAGGCCGGCGCGCTCGGCGTCGAGGTTGTCGTCTTCCCGAACGAGCCGCCCGCGGGCTTCGCCTGGCTGCGCAAGCAGCACGCTCAACTGGCGTCCAAGATGCGCTTCCTCTCCGCGCAGGTCGTCGCCATGCTCGAAGACGACCTCTACCTCCGCGCCGCCACGCACTCCAACGCCATGGCCTCGCTGCTGGCCACCTCCGTGACGGCCATCCCGGGCATCACCATCACCCGCCCCGTCCAGGCCAACGCCGTCTTCGCCTCCCTCCCACCGGCCCTCGCCGACGCCGTCCGCCCCGACTTCCCCTTCTACACCTGGGACGAGTCAACCTCCGAGGTCCGCTGGATGTGCTCCTGGGACACCACCGAGGCCGACATCACCGCTTTCACCACCGCGCTCCAGAGCGCGGCCGCTGCGGTCTAGTCGCCGAGGTAGGTCAGCGGAGAGGGGTAGTACGTCTTGGGCCGGTTCGGGTCCTCCAGCTCCGGCGGATCAGGCAGAGGTCCGAACATGTAGTAGACAGGCTTGAGAAACCAGTTTGCTATTTTGCGCAAGATCTTCATCCTTCGTTTGAGATTAGAGCGCCAGCGTGTAGTTCACAACCCACGCCACGATCTCGGCCGAGAGCAATGCGAGGGCGCCCCGAGACAGACGTGTCATGCGCTTGATCTCGTCGCGGTTGCGGACGAACTCGGCCGTACGGTGCAACGCCAGCTCACGGTGCACCAGAGCAAGCGGGACATGGTGCGGTTCAGCGTACGCCGAGATCAACGCGGCTCCATCGCTCGCCAGGATGGGGTGGCGCGGCCAGAGCAGCGCCAAGACGCAGACGCACGCGCCGACGAACGCGGCGATCGCGACGTAGACGGCTGGCCCAGCGTGCGCTCCTCCCAGCGCCGGACCTCCGAAGATCGACATCGCGACAGCGGCGGTCGCGATCAGCCCTGCACCGCGGCCACGCAGGTCGGCAAGGGTGCGCTCTTGCTGAGCGAGAGCATTCGCGGATTCTTCGGACGCAAGCGCATACGTCGCGGCGCGCCGCGCCAGCGAGCGTGGGTCGGTCGGATCGAAGGAAGACACGGGCGCGCGCGACAGTAGGCACGGCCAGCCCCAACGGCGCGCGCCTCCGCCGAACCGATGCAGTTGCGGAGCCATCCCGTGCCACACAGCGGTCCGACCAGTACGGTTGCGCGCGTGGCGCGGCCCGGGAGGGATGGACTCGCGGTGGTGTTGGCGGTGGTGGCGGCGGTCGTCGCCGTCGGCGCGATCGTCGCGTTGTACCTGAAGGCGGAGATCGGCGATCGCGATCGGTTCGCGGATCGGGCGGTCGTCGCGCTGGATGACTCGAGCGTCCGGGACGTGGTCGCGCGGCAGATCGTCGTCGGGGTGATCGAGCGCGGGTCGCCGGATCTGATCTCGGCGCGGCCGCTGTTGGAGACCGCGGTGGAGACGGTGGTCACGACGAGGCCGTTCCGGTCGCTCGTCCGCACGACCGCGCAGCAGGCGCACTCGGTGCTGCTGGACCACGGCAACGCGTTCGTGTTCGACCTCGCCGACACGGGCACGGTGGTGCTCTCAGCGGTTCGGTCGCTGGCCCCCGACGTCGCGGCCAAGCTGCCCGCCAACGCGGACGCGACGCTGGTCGACCTGCGCGAGCGGCCGTTCGCGCAGGACACGCTCGCGGCGGCCGACACGCTGCGCAAGGTCGCGATCGTCCTGCCGGTCCTCGCGCTCCTGCTCCTCATCGCCGCGATCGGCGCCGCGAAAGACCGCTCCCGCGCGTTCGCTCGCTTCGCCCTTGCCCTCGGCGTCGCCGCCACCGTTGCCGAGATCGCCCTCGGCACCGCCCGCACGATCGTCGTGCGCGCCCTCGACGGCACCGAGGAGATCCCGACCGCCGACCTGCGCGCCGCGGTCGGCGGCGTGTGGGACGCGTTCCTCGGCGACCTCGCCGGCTTGCTGCTGATCGCCGCGGTCGTCGGCTTCGTCCTGGCGGCCGGCGTCCTGTCCGCCGTCGACCCCGAGGCGATCCGGCGCCAGGCAGCCCGCCTCACCCGCCGACCGGAGTCCCGCGTGGCGCTCGGCGCCCGCGGCGTCCTGCTCACGCTCGCCGGGATCGCCGTCCTGCTCGACCCCGCGATCGCGCTGCGCGCCCTCGCCTTCCTGATCGGCGCCGCCCTCATCTACGCGGGCAGCACCGAGCTGCTGACGGCGCTCGGGCGCGAGGGGCGACCAAAGGAGGCAGCCGCCGCCCCACGCGCCAGCAGCCGCCGCCGCATCGCCATCGTCCTCGCCGCCGCCGTCCTCACCTTCGCCGCCGCCTCGGGCGCCGCCGCCCTCGTCCTCCACGAGAACGGCCCGATCAAGCTCACCGCCACGCCCGCCGCCGGCTGCAACGGCCAGGACTCCCTCTGCGACAAGCGCCTCAACGAGGTCCTCTGGCCCGGCACCCACAACTCGATGGCCGCCGCCGACGTCGCCGGCTGGTCGATCCCCGATCAGCGCCGCTCGATCGCCCGACAGCTCAACGACGGCATCCGCCTGTTCCTGTTGGACCCGCACTACGGCCGCGTGCTCTCAACCGGCCGCGTCCAGACCGACTTCAAGGCCGAGGGCCGCAACGCCAACAAGGTCGCCGCCGAGCTGAGCCCCGACGCGCTCGCCGCCGTCGACCGCCTCGGCGTCAACCTCACCGCCCGCAGCGGCGCCCGCGGCCAGAAGGAGGTCTTCCTCTGCCACACGGTCTGCGAGCTGGGCGCCACGCGCTTCACCGAGACCCTCAGCACCATGCGCACGTTCCTGCGGGCGCATCCGTCCACCGTCCTCATGATGATCCTCGAGAACTACGTGACCGACGAGGACCTCCAGCGCGCGTTTGCCACCACCAAGACGGAGGACTACGCCGTGACGCTCAAGCGCGGCGAGCCGCTCCCCACGCTCCGGGAGCTCATCGACGACGACCAGCGCCTCGTCGTCTTCACCGAGGAGCCGCCGACCGGCAGCGTGCCGTGGCTCAACGACGCGTTCACCTACATCCAGGACACGCCGCTGGGCAATCGCTCCGCCGCCCAGCTGGCGACCAAGTGCACGCGCTACCGCGGCACCGCCGACTCGCCGTTTCTGATGTTGAACAACTGGGTCGAGCGCTTCCCGCCCTCCCCCACCGCCAACCGCCCCGCGCAGACCAGCGACTTCCTGAACACCCGGATTGCTCGCTGCGCCGCAAAGCGCGACATGCCCGTCTCCCTGATCGCCACCGACTTCTACGAGCAGGGCGACCTCGTCGGCGTCGCCAAGGCCCAGAACGCGACCCGATGACCATCGCCTACAACCTGACCCGGCGCACGCTCGCCGATGGCGCCGTCACCACCGTCTACGCAACGCTGCACCCGCGCGCGAGCACCCGGATCCGCGTCGCCCACTTCCCGCAGCCGCGCCGCCTCGACGTCTGGTGCGCCGCCCAGGGCGAGCCCGAGGCGATCATCGGCGGCTTCTTCCTGCGCGACCCGTTCCGCCCGCTCGGCGAGCTGCGCCGCAACGGCGCGCCGGCCGACCACGCGCCGGTGGCTGACGGATACGCGCCCGCCCGCGCTGCGGTCCACGCCCACGAGGACGGCATCGCGCTCGGCCCCCGCGCCGCGTTCGGCGACGATCCGCCCGGCGACCTCCTCCAGGCCGGGCCGTTGTTGATAAAGAACGGCAAGACGGTGTACAAGGACGCCGCTGACCCTGAGGGCTTCAGCGCCACCGTCACGCAGTTTGACTCCGACATCACGGCCGGCCGCCACCCGCGCGCCGCGCTCGGCCTCTCGGACGACCACGTCATCGCGCTGGCCTGCGACGGCCGCCGCTCGGGCGTCGACGCCGGCCTGACGATGACGGAGCTGGCCCAAGCCCTGCGCGACCTCGGCGCGACCGACGCCATCAACTTGGATGGCGGCGGCTCGACCACGTTGGTCCACCAAGGCCATCTCCTCAACCGCCCGTACTCCGAGCAGGACCAGCCCGCGCCGAAGTCGCGCCCGATCGTCAGCGCGCTCTTGTTGCGCGCCGCGGCCTCCGGCGACTAGCGGCCGTCGATCAAGAACCAGGACAACGCCAGCGCGCCCGTGTAGAACGTGCTCAGGGCCGCGCCCGCGAGCACCCGCTCGGCGACCGGCCGCGACACCGCCGTCGCGACGCGCGCGGCGACCACCGCGCCCGCGCCCAACGCCGCTTCTGCGGGCAACACATACACCGCGACGCCAAACACCTTCGTCAGGTCACCGGCCGGCTCCCACAGCCCCGCCGTGGGCGCGAGCAGCTCGGTTCCGAAGAACACCAACAAGCCGGCGAGCGCGCCGCGCGCGACCGAATCGCGCGCAACCAACACGATCACGTACAACGGCAACGCCCACATCCCGCACATCGCCAGCGGGATCACGTCGTCGACGCGGATCCCGCCGGTGTCCGGGAAGCGCAGCGTCCCGAGCCCGCCCGCCAGGAACCAGTCCGGGAAGAGTTGGAAGACCGACGCCGGCACCAGCACCCACAGCGCCTGCGCGCGCGTGACCGCGACCAGCGCCGCGCACCCGCCGAAGGACACGACGAGCACCGCCCAGCCCTTCGCGGGCGACGGCAGCGCGAGCGCGACCACGGTCGCGACGGCGTAGGCGGCCAGCGCGGCGAGCGGAAGGGTCGCGCCAGCAGGGGGCGCGAGACGGCGGGCAGGAGCGACGGCGGTCACGTGCCAATCCGTACCACAACGGGCGGGTGGGTGGGTGGGTCCAAAACATCGGGGGCGGGCGCCGAACCGGCGCCCGCCCCCGCGGGACTTGCTGCAATCGTGCGGCTCGGGCGCTTAGGCCTCGAGCTGCTCGTCGTAGAGCGCGGCCTCGTCGGCGCGGCCCGCGAGCGAGAACTGGCCGACCAGCGTGCGCAGCTCCGTGGCGGTCGCCGCGAGCGTCTCGGCACTCGCCGCGATCTGTTCGGTCGAGGCGGACGTCTCCTCGGTGGAGGCGCTCACCTGCTGCGTCGCGGCGCTGGTCTGCTCGGCGACGGCGGCCACCGAGGCGACCTCGTGGCCGACCTGCGACGACGTCGCGGAGAGCTGCTGGGCGGCCGCCGCGATCTGCGACACGCGACCCGACATCTCCTGGACGTGGTCGTTGATGACGTCGAACGCCTCACGGGCCTGCTCGACGACGGCGGCGCCCTCGTCGGTGCGGGTCCCGCCGAGCTCGACGACCTCGACCGCGCGCTTGGTCTCGTTCTGGATCTCGCCGATCAGGGCGGAGATCGAGGCCGCGGCCTGCGAGGACTCCTCGGCCAGCTTGCGGACCTCCTCGGCCACGACGGCGAAGCCGCGACCCTGCTCGCCGGCGCGAGCGGCCTCGATGGCCGCGTTGAGCGCCAGCAGGTTGGTCTGCTCGGCGATCGTCGTGATCGTGGAGACGATCCCGCCGATCTGCTCCGACTTGGCACCCAGGTCGCGGATCGCGTCCGTGGCCTCGCTGGACGCGGCGCGGACCTGCGCCATCGCCTCGGTCGCCGAGGCGACCGACGCGGCGCCGGTCACGGCGACCTCGCGGGCCGCCTCGGCGGCACGCGCGGTCTCGGCGGCGCTCTCGGCCGACGAGCGGGTGGCCTCGGCCATCTCGTCGGTCAGGCGACGCGCGCCCTCGACGGTGTTGACCTGCTTCTCGGCGCCGTGGGCGACCTCGCCGATCGCGTGGGCGATCTCGCCGACCGCGCGGCCGGCCTCGCCGGACGTGGCGGCCATCTGCTGCGAGGCGGACGACAGGATGTCCGCGGAGTCGCCAACGCGGCCGATCATCCCCGCGAGAGAGTCGAGCGACGTGTTGTAGGCCTCGATCGAGACGGCGGTGTCGGCGGTGATCTCGTCGATCATCTCCGCGATGTCGCCGATCTCGTCGGACGACGTGCGCCCGCCCTCGTGCGTGACGACCGTCGCGCGACGGGTCAGGTCACCCTCGGAGATGCCCTGGATGCCGTGGCGCAGCGACGCGGTGTCGTTCTCGCGCAGCGACTTCAGCTGCGTGCGGATGCGGCTGACGCCGCGCTTGATCTGGCCGGAGATGACCAGCGCGACCGCGAGGCCGAGGATGATCGACAGCAGCAGCGCGCCGAGGATCAGCTTGCGGCCCGAGTGGTAGGAGTCGTCGATCTTGCTGTAGGCGGTCTCGGCGGCCTTGTTGCCGGTGCTCGCCATCGAGAACGCGGTCGTGTCGATCGTCGTGATCGCCTGCTCGAGCTGCGTGGACAGCTTCGCGCTCTCGGCGGGGGAGATGCCCGGCTTTAGGATCGCGGCCAGCGTCGTGTTGTACGTCTTGACGTTGGCGATGACCTTGTCGGCCTGCGGCTTGACGGAGGCCGGGGCCTCGGCCAGCGCGGGCAGCACGACGGTCGCGAGCGCCTTCTGGTCCTTCTTGATGTTCGGAAGGACGTCCTTGGTGTTCTTGGCCAGCGCGGCCGGGTCGGCCGCGTACTTCGTGGCCATCAGGTTGTAGGTCAGGCTCTGGTTGGCCAGGTCCTTGGCCAAGGAGCTCCCGTACAGCGCCGCAGCGGTGGGCGTGTAGGTGTTGTTGTAGAGATTGGAGCCCTGGTTCTTGACGTCGCCGAGGCGATCAATGGCCAGCAGCGAGACGATGCCGGTCAGCACGACCAGCAGCAGGGAGCTCGCGAGGAGCTTGGTGCGAATGGAGAGACGCAGTGCGCCCATAAGGAGTACGACCTCTTGGAGAGTGGGGAATGCGACGGCCTCCAAGTAGGTCGACCTTCCAGCGGTAGGTTTGATGCCGCCGGACAGATGGCTTATCTGCGCCGTGCCGCGCTCAAGCGCCGAAGCGCTCAATACCTATAACTCGGCGAAGTGCCTGCTCTTCCGGTCTTTTTGCGAACGCGTTGCGCAGCACGTCGTTCCCAAGGGCATTACCAAGAGCGGCCATGATCATCCCCTGATCGAGGGAGAGGTAGGACCCCGATACCGTCCGCGTGCTGACGTTCACGGAGTCCCGGAAACCCCACTTCCCATAGAGCCCCGGGAAGTCCGCCGCGAGCTTGGCGAGATCGCCCTGCGCGGCCCGCGGCGCGTAGCGCAGCGCGAGGAACGCGGCGTGCGGGGTCACCACGCCACCGGAGTAGGCCTCAGGCTGCGGGTCAGGCTGGGCCGGCCGCGCGCCCGGGCAGCCCGGCAGGTCGAAGCCGTGGTCGACGAGCGTGCCAGCCTCGTCGGAGGGGTTGCCGTTGGGATCCATACCGGCGCCGTCGACGCCGTAGACCCCGTAGCCGCCCTCAGGCGTGTTGGACGGCGAGAAGCCCCAGTAACCGTAGCCCGCCTCGACCAGCCCGTGGTGGATCTGCGCGTGCACGGTCGCCGGGTGGTTGGCGCCCCACGACCGCGGCGCCCAACGCTCCTCGGGGACGAACAGCGCCGGCATCAAGGCCTCGAACATCGAGCCGCCCCACGACGGCACCAGCCGTTCGCCCGCGTACTCGTAAGTTCCCTCGAAGACCGGGACGCCGAAGTACGTGCGGGTCGTGCCGACCGGCTTCTGCTCCTGGAAGCTGTAGTCGCAGGTGTCGGGGAACGTGCGCCAGCGGCCGTAGTAGGCCTTTGCCGGGAGCTCGCCCTTGGCGATCCCGAGGTAGTCAACGATCCGGCTCTCGCTGACGAGCGTGTCGTAACAGCACGGCGACGCCTCCGGGTCGTCGGGCCGGAAGTGGAAGAGCACGCGGTTGACGTCGGCGCGGTAGTAGAAGCCGAAGTCCATCGCGTCGTAGAGCACCCCGGCGCGGCGGCCGAGATCGCCGCCCAGCGCACGTTGGGCGATCCGCAGGCCGACCGCCAGCCAGCCGTTGTCGACCGACGACAGGATCGGGTGGAACTCCTGGGACGGATCGGGCGGCCAGGCGGTGAGCTTCGCGCCCGTGCGGTGGTCGTACCAGTTGTAGAACTGGCCGGTGTCGCCGTAGCGCTCCATCCCCTCGAGCGTCGTGAGCGTCCGCGCGGCGCGCGCCTGCAGCTCGCGCCTGGAGATGATCCCGAGCCGCTGCGCCGCGACCGCGCTCCAGAGGTAGGCCCCGATGTTGGTCGTCGAGGTCTGGACGGAGGTCGTCCCGTCCGCGTTGAGGATGTCGGCCGGCAGCCCGGACCGGGCGTCGGTCATCGCCGCCATCGACGCCCACGTCTTGGCCGCGTAGTCGCGCAGCTGCGCGTTGCCGCCTCCCCCACCGTGGCCACCGTTCGCACCCGCGGGCGCGCACAGCAGCAGTGTCGCCATGAAGGCGCCGACCAGGACCCTGAACCGCATGCGCGCCCGCTACCCAGGCGCGCGACGCACCGAAACCCGCGTGCGTCAGCGCTTCTTCTTCTTGGCCTTCTTGTACTTCATCGTCAGCGTCTTGCGGCTCACCGTCTTGGTCTTCCCGTTGGCGAGCTTCTGCGTGACGATGTAGTCGATCTTCACCGAGCCCTTGGCCTTGAGGATCCGCTGGCCAAGCTTGTTGAGCTTGATGGTGACCTTGCGCTTCTCGCCGCCCTTCAAGGTCACCGACTTGGTCGCCAGCGTCTGCGGCTTGTGCTTCTTGGGCTTCTTCTTGGTCGACGACGGGAAGCCGACGACGTACTCGTGCGTCTGGACGAGGTAGATCAGCGAGCAGCGCGCCTGCGGCGGCCCGACGCAGATCTGGTTGGTGTTGATCTCGCCATTGCCGACCTGCGGCGGATCCAGGCGCGCGGTGCCGACGCTGACGGGCGCGGGCGTCGGCGCCGGCGTCTGCGTCACGGGCGGGGTCGTGGTGACCGGTGGCGTGGCGGGCGGTCCGCCCGGCGCGGGCGCGCCCCCGATGACGCCGGCCAGGCGGCCGACCTGCGAGGAGATGCCACTGCCGGTCGTCGTGAACCAGAGGTTCCCGGCGCGGTCAGGCGCGAGGCCGAGCGCGCTCGTCCCGGGCGTCTTGTACACGTTGAACGTCGGTGCCAGGCCAGCGCTGGCGGGCGGGATGATCTGCACCAGCGCGCTGGAGGCGCCGCCGTTGAACTGGTAGCTGGCCATCCAGACCGTGCCGTCGGGGGCGGCGGTCATCGCCCGCGGGTCGCCCTGGGGCAGGCCGATCGACGCCATCGTGTACTGGACCATCTGGTGACTGCTGGTGTCGAAGCGCCCGAACTTGTGGTTGAGGACGTTGGTGAACCACAGCCCGCCGTCGCCTGCGAACGCCAGGTCGGTCAGGCCGGTGCCGGTGTAGGAGCCCGAGCACGGCGCGGTCCCCTCGCACGGGCTGACCAAGTACTCCTCGTAGTTGCTGCCGGCACCGGAGTAGGTCGCGATCCGGTAGCCGGGGTTGCCCGGGTCCTCCTCGACAAACCACGGACGCCCGTCCTTGGGGTCGACCGTAATGCCCGACGGCTTGGCGTCGTAGCGCAGGCTGTTGATGGAGGTGTTGCCGTTCTGGATGGCGATGTTGGGGCCCTCGGTCGGGGTCCCGCCGGTCGTGTACGCGATCCGGCTGCCGTAGTAGTTCGGGCCAACGTTGGACGCGCTCTTCTCCGTGAACCAGACGCCGGGGCCCTTGGCCGCGGTCACGTCCCACAGGTCCTGATTGCCGCCCAGGCGGTAGGTGAACATGCCACCCGTCGTGCCGGCCGTGAACGCGGTCGGGTCGCCCCAGCCGACGTGCCCGTCGCTGCGGACCCAGTAGAGCTTGTGGTCGTCTGAGTTGTAGGCCACCGACCGCATCTGGTTGCCGCAGCAGTTGACCGCGGGATCCTCCGGCGTCGGAAAGCCGGTGATGCCGTTGCTCGTGCCGGGCGTCACCTGCGACGGGTCGATGCGCAGCAGCGAGGGCGACGGCTGCTGCTGCATCGGGTTCGACGGGCTGGTGTGGTTGGGCCCGGCGCCGCCGAACCAGATGTTGCCCTGGTCGTCGGCGGCGAGGCCGAAGCTCGCCCCCGTGTAGCCGGCCGGGAACGTGAAGTACTCGGGCGTCACCGCGCTCGCCGTGGCGGGCAAGCAGGTCGCCAGGACGAGGCTGATGGCCATCGCGATCCGTCGCATGGTGTAGGCCTATCAGCCCCGAGCGCGCGTTCCGAGCGCCGCGCTGACCGGGCTACGCGGAAGTACGTAACCCGGTCGCGCGAGGTGACCTGCCTTACTTCGACTGCGCGAGCGTTGCCTTCGCCGTGCGCTGCACGGCGGCATCAGGCTCGCTCTTGGGCACGAAGGAGACCGTGATCGTCGCCTTGACCGCCTTCTTGGCCAACAGCTTCTTGCCCGCCTTGGAGGCCTTCAGCGAGATCTTGTAGGAGCCGGCCTTCTTCGCCGTGACCGTGCCGGTGGCGACGGTCGTCTTGCCGGACTTCGCCACCGCGGTCAACTTGCCCGCAGCCGGCGCGGTGACCGTGGCGGTGCGGCCCGACACCTTGAACTTGGCTAGCGAGATCGCCAGCGTCGTCGTGCCCGAGGCGCCGTTGACGCCCGCGGCCCCGTCCTTGCCGGCCGGGCCGGCAGGGCCCGCAGGGCCGACCGGGCCCTGCGGCAGGTCGGCGGCGCGCGCGACCGAGATCGCGCTGATCACCGACTGCCCGGTCGTCGAGCCCGAGTACTGGTTGGACACGTAGGCCACGCCGGTAGCGGGATCGACGTCGACGTCGAGCGCGTTGCCCAGCGTCGGGACGCCGAGGACCCACTCGTCGGTGTCGGCGTCGATGACCGACACCAGGTGCGAGCCGAGGTCGGCCGAGTAGACCAGTCGGCGATCGGCGTCGACCGCGATCGCGTTCGGCGAACCGGTGGCGGCGATCGTCTTGACGACCTGGTGGTAGGTCGGGCTGGCCGGGTCGACGTCGACGACCGAGATCGTGCGGTCGCCCGAGTTGGCCGTGTAGACCTTCTTGCCGACCGGGTCGAAGCCAGGCCGCGCGTTGTTGCCGATGCCCGGGATCGTGTCGGTGATCGTGCCCGTGGTGAGGTCGATCACGTACAGGACGTTGCCCGCCGCAGCGCCGAATGTGCCCGCGTAGAGGATGCTGTTGGCCTCGTCGAGCGCGAGGCCGACCGCGCCCGGTACCGCGATCGTCCGCTCCACCGTCTTGGTGGCGAGGTCGAGCTGGGCGATCGTGCCGGTCGTCGCGTTGTAGTTGACGAAGTACGCCTTGTGGTGCGTGCTGTCGACCACGGGCGTGCGCGCGCGGAAGAAACCGTTGGCGGCTGCCGTCAGGATGTCGGTGTCCTTGGGCGAGGTCTGCGACTGCGGGAAGATCGCCACGCTGGACGTGCGCGTCTGGACCGTCACGATCGTGGGATCGGCGACGCCGTGGTCGACGGCCACGCCGTACGGGACGTTGGCGGTGCCGCGGTTGGTGCCGGTGGCGATGCCGGTCGTCGGGTTGGGCGTGCCGAACGTGTAGCCGCCGCCCGCGACGCCGTCGCTGCCGAGCAGGCCGGTGAACGACCAGTTGCGCAGCAAGGCATTGGTGTTGGTGTCGAAGGCCACCACCTTGCCGGTGGACGGGATCGTCACCGCCGTGACGTAGCCGGTGACCGTGCCGTCGTCGGCCTTCACCGGCGTCTTGGTGGCGGTGGTCGGCTGCGCGTCGGTGGCGTAGAGCCGGTGGTTGACCGGGTCGATCGCGGTCTCGTAGCCGAGGTTGATGCCGCCGTTGAGCGTCTGAGAAGACGAGGACCAGCCAGGCTGGTTGACGGGCGCCGCCTGGACGACGGCGGGCGTTGCGACCAGAGCGGTCGCGCCGATCAGCGCCGCGGCGCCGAGGCGGCGCGGACGAGCGGTTCTAGACAAGGCGCTCCTTCGATGAGCGTTTCGATGTGCGAGGTGAGACGGGCCGTCATCGACCCGGGGCCACCATGTAGGGTGACCTAATTAGGGCACCCTACAGATTTGCCTCGCCCTGCGTTAGGGCGCCCTAACTCACTTCTGCCGCCTCGATCACGGAAGACCCGATCAAGACCATGTCCTTCTCTCTGACCCGTCTGGGCGTGCTCGCCGTCGCGCTGCTCGCCCTCCTCCTCCCCGGCCACGCGCTGGCGGCGCCGGTCACCTACACCGCGCCCAGCGGCGCCGAGATCACGCTCGATCCCGGCGCCGTCGTCCCCGGCGGCCGCATCGCGATCAGCGGCGCGGGTTTCACCGGCAGCGGCGGTGCCGGCAGCCCGCTCGTCGCGGTCAAGCCCGACGACCAGGACCTGCTGTGGACCTACGGCGGCACGTCCGCCTACCCGGCGCAGGGCACCGCCGACGCGCCGATCTGGTTCGAGGTCGCCAACGACGGCACGTTCAGCGGCTGGATCGACGTCCCCGCCAACCTGAGCAAGACCGGGCCGGGCATCGGCGCCAACGCCGGGCGGCACTGGCTGCGCGTCCTGGCCGGCGCGTTCGGCACCGCCAACGACAACAAGGTCGCGATCCCGGCCAGCGTCCAGGCCTACTACGACGTGGTCGACCGCGTCACGCTCGGCGCCACCAGCGTCAGCGGGACGTTCTACCCGGGCACGACCTTCCAGGCCGGCTTGACCAGCGCGGTCACGCCGAAGGGCCTCGGCTTCACGCCGAGCACGGCGGTCGACGTAACGCTTGACGGCGCGACGCTAGCCGGCGCGTCGATCACCACCGACGCCGACGGCGCCTTCCCGAGCAGCTCGCGGGTGACGATCCCGGGCGGCACGACGCCGGGCGCGCACACGCTGGCGTTCGCTACCGGCGCGGTCACCGCCAGCGTCGCGATCACGGTGACCGCCGCGCCGACGGCGACGCTCGAGACGCCGTCCGTGCGCCCCGGCGGCACCGCCGCTGTCACCCTCGACGGCTTCCTCGGCGTCGACGGCAGCGGCCAGAAGGTCGCGCTGAAGATCGAGCCCAACCCGGTCAGCGCCTGCCTCGAGGCCGACGTCAACGGCGACGGCACGATCACGACGCCGGTCCCCTCCGGCCTGGCGCCCGGCAACTACACGATGCGCGTGCTGGCCGGCGCGTCGTGCGTCGAAGGCGGCACCCAGAACGACCTCCCCGGCCGGATGGTCCCGCTGACGCTGAACGTCAGCGACACCGCGCCGACCCAGACCGCGCCCGCGCTCGGCGGCCAGGGCGAGGCGATCGCGCTCTCTGGCGCCGGCTTCACGCCCGGCGACGCCGCGACCGCCTACCTCGACGGCGTCGCCGCCGGCACCCAGACGGTCAAGGACGCCGGCCAGGTCGTCATCACGGTCTCGCTGAAGGACGCCGCGCCGGGCACGCACGTGCTGCGCCTGCGGACCGCCAGCGCGGGGACCGCGTCGACGATCACGATCGCCTCCGCGCCGGCCGGCACGATCACGACGACAAAGGTCGTCCCGGGCGGGACGCTGACCGTGGACGTCAGCGGCTTCCGCAAGGGCGACGGCAGCGGCGGGCAGAAGGTCGGGATCAAGATCGACAGCGGCGACGTCCTGGGCTGCGTCACGACCGATGCCGACGGCAAGGGCACCGGCACGATCACCGTCCCGGCGTCCACGACGCTCGGCGACCACAGCGTGCGCCTGCTGGCCGGCACCGCCTGCGTCTCGGGCGCGGCGGTCAGCGAGGCGCCGGCGCGCAGCGTCCAGGTGTCGTTCACGGTGCTCGCGCCCGACCCGACACCGACCGATCCGAAGCCGACCGACCCGAAGCCGGCGCCGCCGGTCACCCCGGGCGGCACGACGACCACCGCCAAGCCGACCGCCGCCACGGTCAAGAAGGCACAGGTCAAGAGCGGCAAGTTGGTGTTGACGCTCAGCGGCGGCACGGCCAAGAAGGTGAAGGTGTCGGTCACCACGTCGGTCAAGGTCAAGCTGACCCGCAAGGGCAAGGCGAAGGTCGTGACGCTGGCGACCGCCACGGTCACCCGCGCCGGGACGGTCAAGCTCACGCTGACCAAGGACGGCAAGGCGCTGCTCAAGCTCCACAAGAAGATCAAGGTGAAGGTCAAGGTCACGCCGTCGACCGGCGGCGGCAAGGCCATCACCACCACCTTGACCTTGACGAAGGCATGAGCATGCGCAAGCGCCTGATCCTCCTCGCCACGACCGGGGCGCTCGCCGTCCCGGCCGCCGCGCAGGCGGCCACCTTCTCCGTGACGTTTCCGACCGACCCGCAGTCCGGGCCCTACACGCCTGGCACCGTGGAGGCCAGCCCGGGCGACAGCGTCACGTTCACGGGTAGCTTCGAGAACCACCCGCTGGAGTGGGTCACCGGCGACTTCACCCCGCAGGAGACCGGGACGAGCAGGACCTACACCTTCGCCAAGCCCGGCACCTACAAGTTCTTCTGCGACTTCCACGAGGACATGACCGGCACCGTCCACGTCGCGGGCAACCAGCTCGCCACGCCGGACTTCACGGTCTCGCCGTCCCCCACGACCAACGCGAAAGTCACCTTCGACGCCAGCGCGATCGCCGATCCTGACGGCACGGTGACCAAGGTCGAGTGGGACCTCGACGGCAACGGCAGCTTCGAGACCTCCGGCACGGCGCGCGTCGTCAGCAAGACCTACACCAAGGCCGGGACCTACGGCGTAGGCGTCCGCTACGTCGACGACGGCCACGAGACGTCGGCGGCGACGCGGCACGACGTGGTCGTGGCCGACCCGGCGACCGGCGGCAGCACGGGCGGTGGTGGCTCGACGGGAGGCGGCGCCACGGGCGGTGGCGCGACCGGCGGTGGCGGCTCCGCCGGCGGCGGCGCCACGACCGGCGCGGGGACCAACGACACCGTCGCGCCCAAGCCCACGCTGCGCTCGGCCATGCTGGCGCTCAAGGGCCGCGTCGCGTCCCTGCTGGTGCGCCTCGACGAGGCCGGCTCGGGTACCGCGACCCTCAAGCGCGGCTCCACGATCCTGGGCAAGGCCACCATCAAGAAGCTCGCCAAGGGCGACGCCGCCGTCAAGCTCACGTTGACCGAGGCCGCCGCCGCCAAGGTCCGCAAGGGCCACCCGCTCGCGACGACGCTGACGCTCGTCGTGCGCGACGCCGCCGGCAATGCGCGCACGCTGAAGAAGGCGGTGACCCTGCGCCGCTAGGCGGCACCGCCAACCGCCTAGGATCCAACCGCGATGGATCCCTTCACCTCCCAGGACCGCGCGGCGCTGTGCGAGGCCGCGCAGGCGGTCTCGGAGTCCGGGCTCGTCGTCGGCTCGGCGGGCAACCTCAGCGTCCGCTCCGGCGACGGCGCCCACCTGCTGATCACGCCGATGGGCGCGCGATTGCCCGCGATCGACCCGGACGACTTGGTCTGCGTGGCGATCGCCGACGGCGCGGTCGACCCCGGGCACGCGCGCACCTCGCGTCCGTCGTCGGAGACCCCGCTGCACCGCGCGGTCTACGCGGCCGCGGGCGGGCGGGCCGACCTCACCGCGATCGTCCACACGCACTCGACGTTCGCCACCGCGCTGTCGGCGGTCGTCGCCGAGCTGCCCGCCGTGCACTACGTGGCATCCGCGTTCGGCGGGCCGGTGCGCGTTGCGCCCTACGCGACCTACGGTTCAGACGACCTGGCCGCGGGCGTCGCCGCAGCGCTCGAAGGCCGCAGCGCCGCGCTGATGGCCAACCACGGCGCGGTCGCGCTCGGGACGTCCGCCGCGCACGCCGTCGAGCAGGCCCAGCAGCTCGAGTGGTGGGCGTCGGTCTACTGGCACGCACGCGTCTTCGCCGGGGCGGGCGGCGAGCCGGCGATCCTCAGCGACGCGCAGCTCGCCGACGTGGCCGAGCAGCACCGCGCGCTGCGCTACTCCGCCGCGGCGACCGACACCAAGTAGTTGTTGAGCTGCTTCATGGCCCGCTCGTAGGGCCACGGGAAGACGCGCTGGAAGAACGCGCCCACGGCCGTGTCGGGCGACGTGTAAACCATGTACTTGTTCTTGCGCACGCCCTTGAGGATGCAGGCGGCAACGTGCTCGGGCGACTTGGCGTGGCGCTCGAAGCGGCCGATCAGTTTCTTGATCTTCGGGTCGTCGCGGTCGACCCCGACGATCACGGCGCTGGCCACCAGGGGCGTCTTAACCGCGCCCGGGCAGACGAGCGACACGCCGATCCCGTGGCGTGCGAGGTCGAAGCGCAGGACCTCCGAGACGCCGCGCAGCCCGAACTTCGACGCGCTGTAGGCCGCGTGCCACGGCAGCCCGAAGAGCGCGGCGGCCGACGCGACGTTGACGACGTGCCCGCCCCGCCCCGCCGCGATCATCGGCGGCACGAACGCCGACAGCACGTGGATCGGCCCCATCAGGTTGACCTCGACCTGCGCGCGCCAGTGCTCGCGCTGCAGCTGCTCGATCGACCCCCAGGTCGAGATGCCGGCGACGTTCATCACCACGCCGACGGCGCCGTGGGCGGCGTGGACCTCGGCCGCGAACGCCTCGACCGCGTCGCCATCGCTGACGTCGAGCGCCGCGCTGTGCAGGACGGTCCCACCCGCGGCCTGAACGTCGCGCACGGTCCCCGCCAGCCTTTCGGCGGCGACATCGGTCAGCACCAACCGGGCGCCCTGCGCGGCGGCGGCCAGTGCCGTCGCACGGCCGATGCCCGACGCAGCACCGGTGATCAACACGGAACGATCGCGGATCTCCATCGTCCTATCCTCTCCGGGTCGCGATCGCCTGCAACGCACGCGACGCGCGCGACCGTGGCGCGGCCGGGTCCGGCAGCGCCTCGACCTGCACGCCGAGCGAGTTAAGGGTCATCGCGAGCATGATGTAGTGGCCGGTCAGCAGGCAGATCTCGATCAGCTCCTGCTCGCCGTACTCGCGCGCGAGCTCCGCCCACAGCTCGTCGCCGATCCGGTCGTGGTCGTGCAGCTCGTCGACGGCGCGCAGCAACAGCGCTTGGCGCACGCTCCACCCTGGCGCCTCGGCGCCGAGCCGGATGCGCTCGATCTGCGCCTCGGTCAGCCCGGCCGCGCGCCCGAGCCGCACGTGCTGCTGCCACTCGTAGTCGCTGCCGGTCACGCGCGCGACGCGCAAGATGATCAACTCGCTCTCCTCGCGCGGCAGCGTCCCGCCAGGCATCAGCCGCCCGGCGAAGCGCAGCCACGGGCGGAAGACGCGCCGGTGGCGCGCAAGCGTCGTGAAGACGTGCGGCGGCGGACCACCGGTCGCCACTCCGAGAAGTCGCGCGATCGCCCAGTTGACGCGGCCGATCTCGCGCGGACCGCCCGGGGCGATGCGCGGTGCCTCGCTGCTCATGAACGCGACCGTATCCGACCCTGCCCCGGCGCGCGGCACACGCCGGTACGCGATCTTGCGTACACGGCTCAGCGCACGCCTTGCCGCGCCGTCAAGCCGTCCATAGCGTCGCCGTCGTCGATGGACGGACTGCGCGAGCGTGACCTGCAGAACCTGCTGGAGATCCTCGGCGAGGTCCACCACGCCGAGGACGTCCCGTCGTTCCGGGCTGCGCTGCTGGACGTCGTCCCGCGCGTGATCCCCAACGCCTACACCTCCTACAACGAGTTCGGCGCCGACGGCACGCCGCTGGTGGCGATCGTCACGCCGATGCCCGAGCAGCGGCTGCTGGAGAACTGGGCCCGTTTCGGCCACCAGAGCCCGCTCGTCGAGCGTTACCTGCGCACGCGCGATCCGCGCGCCTACCGGCTCAGCGACGTCATCGCCCAGGCCGAGTTCCAGCAGCGCGACCTCTACCGCGAGGTCTTCGCGCCGCTCGGCGTCGAGCACCAGCTCGTCGTGACGCTGCCCGCGCCGCCGACGCTGTTGATCGGCCTCGCGCTGGCCGACGCGCGCGACTTCACCGACGGCGAGCGCCGCGTGCTGGACCTCGCGCGCCCGCACCTGATCCAGGCCCACGCCAACGCGGCGCTGCGCGAGCGGCTGCGCGACGTGCTCGCCGCGGTCGAGGCGGGGTTGGACGACGGCGGCGACGCGGTCGTCGTGATCGACGCGCGCGGGCGCGTCGCGCTGGCCACCCGCGCCGGGCGCGCGTCGCTGCGGGCGCTGGGCGCCAGCCGATCACCCGACGCCGGGCTGCCCGCGCCGCTGGCCGACCTGCTGGCCGCGCGCAAGGCGCCGACGCACGCGCTCCTCGCTCGGGCGGACGGCGCCGAGCCGATCGTCGTCCGCCGGCTGTCGCGCGCGGCGGGTGGCGCGACCGTCGTGGTCTTCGAGCGCAGCGGGCGCGCCGCGTCACGCGAGCTGCTGGAGGCGCTCGGCCTCTCACCGCGCGAGGCCGAGGTCCTGCAGCTGATGATGCGCGGCCAGACGACCGCGGCGATCGCCACCGACCTGCAGGTCTCGCCGCGCACGGTCTCCAAGCACGCCGAGCGCATCTACGACAAGCTCGGCGTGCACGACCGCGTCGCGGCGGTCAGCGCCGCGTGGTCGGCGCTGGACTCGGGCCGGACGGCGCTCAGCGCATAGCCGCCGCCAGCGTCTTGCCGGCCAGCTCGACCTTCTCCAGGTCGTCGACCTGCGGCATGTTGACGATGACGCCGTCCAGGCCGGCTTCGCGGTGAGCGGCGAGCTGCTCGGTGATGCCGTCGGGGTCGCCGAACATCACCATGGCGTCGAAGCGCTCGCCCATCGGGCCGCGCAGGGGCTCGGCCGCGGCGGCCGCCTCTTCGTGGGTGTCGGCGATCACCAGCGTTGCGAGCTTGGTGCGCGTGATCTCCGACGGATCGCGCCCGACGGTCTCGCAGTGGCCGTCGATGACCGACATGAGGTGCTTGATCCGCTCGACGTCGCCGAAGACGTTGGAGGCCTCGGCGTACTGGGCGACCATCCGCAAGGTCTTCTTCTCGCCGGAGCCGCCGATCAAGATAGGGATGTCGCCCCGCAGCGGCTTGGGGTTGTTGTAGGCGTCCTTGATGTGATGGCGCTCGCCGTCGACCGTCGCCTGGCCGGCGTCGCCGGTGAACATCGCCCGGAAGATCCGCAGGCCGTCCTCGAGCTGCTCGAAGCGCACGCCCAGCGGCGGGAACTCATAGCCGTAGGCCAAGGACTCGCTCTCGTTCCAGGCCGCGCCGATCCCGAGGATCGCGCGGCCGCCGGAGAGGATGTCGATGGTGGTGGTGATCTTGGCCAGCAGCGCCGGGTTGCGGTAGTGGATGCCGCCAACCATCAGGCCGAGCTGGGCCTTCTTGGTGACCGCCGCGAGCGCGCCCAGCGTCGTCGGACCTTCCAACATCCAGTTCTCGTCCGGCCCCACGCCGCGGATCTGATGGAGGTGGTCCATCACGTACACCGAGTCAAAGCCCGCGTCCTCCGCCGTGGTGGCGATGGCGGTGAGCCGGGCGAGCAGATCGCCCGGCTCGTTCGCCACCCGGTTGAAGTCGGGGATCTGCAAGCCAGCGCGGATGATCGGAGCCATGCTCTAGATCCTGCCCACTCTCAGGCCGACCGCAACGCCTCCGTAGGCGACAGCCTCGCCGCGCGGGCCGCCGGGTAGAGGCCTGCGACCGCGCCGATCAGCAGCGCGGCGGCGATCCCGCCGCCGATCGCCTCCGCCGGCACAACCGATGTCCAGCCGCGCGCCTTCGCGTAGCCGCCGGTGACCATGGCGCCGATCAGGATCCCGGCCGCGCCGCCCACGACGGCCAGCAGCAGCGACTCCACGAAGAACTGCGCGCGCACGTGGCCGCGCGTGGCGCCCAGCGCGCGGCGCAGGCCGATCTCCGACCGGCGTTCCAGGACCGAGATCACCATCGTGTTGGCGATGCCGATCCCGCCCACCAGCAGCGCGACCGCGCCGAGGCCGAGGAACAGCCCGGTCAACGCGGAGTCCGCCTCGGCTTTGGCGGCCAGCGCGTCGGACGGGCGCGAGACATCCACCTCCTCCGGGTTCTCCGGGTTGGCGGCGCTCGGCATAAGCGCGCGCACGTCGGTGACGCGGTCCTCGTCGGCGCGCAGGTAGACCGTCGACGCCGACCGCTCGGCGCCCAGCCACCGCACCGCCGCGGCGTAGCCGACGATCACCGACCGGTCCAGACCTTCCGCTAGCTCCAGCGGCCGCATGATCCCGACCACCGTCCACCAGCGCCCGTCGATGTAGACGCGTTCGCCCGGGCGGTCGATGCCGAGCGTCGCCGCGGCCTCGGAGCCGAGCACGACCGCCGGCGTCCGCGCGCTGCCCGCGTTGAGGAAGCGCCCGCGCGAGAGCGAGCCGCCGAGCGTCGACAGCAGCGTCGGATCGGCGGCGGCGATCGCGATCCCGCCGGTCTCGTTGGGGTCGATCTTGTCGGTGCGCCGGACGCTGCCGTCGACCGAGCGCACGCTCGCCACCTGCTCCACCCCGCCGATCCGCGACAGCGACCGGCGCGCCGCGCGCGGGAGCGTGGCGTCGTCGCCTCCGAGCGTCTGGCCGGGCGACACCGTGAGCAAGTTGGTGCCCAACCGGTCCAGCTCGTCGAGCAGCCCTTGACGCGACGAGGCCGACAGGCCGAGCACCGCGACCATCGACGCGATGCCGATCGCGATCCCCAGCGCCGAGAGCGCGGCGCGCAGGCGGCGCGTGCGCAGGCCGACGGCGCCGACGCGCAGCAGGTCGGCCGGGAGCAAGCGCGAGGGCGTCGCTCCGCCGGCGGAGCTCGTGCTCATCGGTCCTCCTCGATCCGGCCGTCACGCAGCGCCACGCGGCGCGGCAGCGCGTCCGCGATCTCCGCGTCGTGCGTGATGACGACGACGGTCGTGCCGTCCTGATGCAGCTCGTGAAGCAACGCCATGATCTCGGCGCCGGTGCGGGTGTCGAGGTTGCCGGTCGGCTCGTCGGCGAAGACGATCGCCGGGCGGGCGACGACCGCGCGCGCGATCGCCACCCGCTGGCGCTCCCCGCCCGAGAGCTGGTCGGGGCGGTGGTCGAGGCGGTGCTCCAACCCGACGCGCGCCAGCGCCTCGCGGGCGGCGGCGGCGCGGCGCGCGGCCGGCACCGCGCCGTAGACCATCCCCTGCGCGACGTTCTCGACGGCGTTCATCCCGTCCATCAGGAAGAACTGCTGGAACACAAAGCCGATCCGGTGCGCGCGCAGCCCGGCGAGCTCACGGTCGCCGAGCGCATCGACGTCGGCGCCCGCGATCGTCACGCGCCCGCTCGACGGCCGGTCCAGCGTCCCCATCACGTGCAACAACGTGGACTTGCCCGAGCCCGACGGGCCGATCACGCCGACCAGCTCGCCGTCGCCGATGTCCAGGTCGATGCCGTCCAGCGCGCGCACGCCGCCGGGGTACTCCTTGGTGACGTCCTCCAGGAGGAGGCTCATGCGGGCACCACGACGCGATCGCCCTCGCGGAGGGAGTGGGCGGGATCGGTTTCGATCTGGACGTAGCCCTCGGCGAACGCGCCGAGCGTCACCGGCACCAGCCGGCGCGAGCCTGCGAGCTGGACCGCGTACTTGGCGGTGCCGACCGCGACCAGCGCGGTGACCGGCACGGCGAGCGCGTCCTTGGTCGAGCCGGTCGCAAACGTGACCGAGACCGGCGCGCCGTCGAGGCGCAGCCGCTTCTTCGAGCGCAGCCGCATCGTCACCGTAACCGTCGGGCTCTCGCCCTGCTCGCCGGGCCTGGCGACCGTGCCGATCGTGCTGATCCGGCCCTTGACCTCGCGGCCGTCGGGCAGCAGGACCGTGACCGCCGCGCCTTTGCGCAGCGTGGAGGCGACGCCCGCGTCGGTCGACGCGGTGACCCGCGGCGTGCGCTGCGTCAGCTTGGTCACCGCCCCGCCGGGCCGGACCGCGTCGCCGATCTGCGCCGAGTGCGCGCCGATCCGCGCGGGGCCGTCGCTGACGACCAAGTCATCGGCCTTGAGCGTGCCGGTCTCGGTGAGGTCGCGATCCTCCTGGAAGTCCCTGACCGCCGCGGTCGTCGAGGACGTCCAGTCCGTGTCGACCGTGCCCGGGTCGTAACCCAAGGCCTCCAGGTTGCGCTCGAGCTGGCGGACGTCGGAGCCGTCGTCCATCCCGGGCTCCAGGTCGCGGTAGAACGGGCGCTTGCCGTAGAGCACCCAGCCGGTGGCCTGGGCGTTCACGGACAACATGGACCAGCCGCGCCGGACCGTCGTGCCCTCGTCGCGCAGCCGTGTGATCGTCCCGGCGGCGGGCGCGGTGACGACCTGCGTGGTCGCGAAGCCGAGCGTGCCGTCGACGTCCTGGCGGTCGACGAGGTCGCGGCGCTGCACCGTCGCGCTGCTCAGCGGGATGCGATCGTTGACCGGCGACCCGGCGCTCTCGCCGTCCTCGGGCAGCAGCAGCCACGCGCCGCCCGCCGCGGCGGCGCCGAGCGTCACCGCCACGGCGACGGTGCGAACGCCGCTCACTTCCCTGCCTTCTGCGCCGTCCGCGGTCCGCCGCCCATGACGTCGGCGAGCTTGCTCTGGCAGACCTTCTCCGCCGCCTTGAACGCCGGCGCGTCCGGGTTGAGGTTCACCGAGCCGTCTTTGGTCCTGATGCTCAGCTCGACCTTGTTGCCGGAGAACTTCGGGTCTGGGAACTTCGGGACGCCGTTCTGGCGCATGCACTTGGAGTAGGCGAGCATCGCGTCGCGCTGCTTGGGGTCGTCGCCGGGGCCGGGCCCGCTGCCGCCGCCGTTCTCCATGAAGTGCTGGCACTTCTTCTCCGCGGCCTCGATCTTGGCCTCGTTGATCGGCGCCTCGCCCTTGCCGCCGCCCATCCGCTGGAGGATCCAGCCGTCGCCTGACTTCTGCGGGTCGGGCATGTCGATGCCGTTGTCGCGCATGCACTTGGCGAACTTCAGCGCACCGTCGTAGGCCTTGTCCTCGTCGCTCTTGGGCGGCTTGCCGGAGGCGTTTCCGCCGCCGTCCGATCCGCATGCGCCGAGTGCGAGGGCGGCGGCGGCCAGCGCCGCGATCATCACCGGGTTCTTGATCATGGACGACATGAAGCACTCGGCACATGAGAGTTCGCTGAACGCTGGGGAGGGGTCAGCTAATAGCGGGCGCTATGCGGGCAGCGTGAAGCGCAGCAGCGTGCCGCCGCCCTCGGCGCGCTCGGCGCGGACCGTGCCGTGATGGTCGTCGGCGACGCGCTTGACGATGGCTAGGCCGAGGCCGGATCCGGGCAGCCCGCGGGCCGACGGCGCGCGGTAGAAGCGGTCGAAGACGTGCGGCAGGTCGTCCTGCGCGATCCCCGGGCCGTGGTCGCGGACCGTGACCTCGCCCTCGCGGACGGTGACCTCGATCGGCGCGTCCGGCGGGCTCCACTTAACCGCGTTGTCCAACAGGTTGCCAACGGCGCGCGCCAGCGCCGGACGCCGGGCGCGGACGACGGTCGCGACGCCGTCGACCTCGAACGGCGTGTTGGGCGCGTGGCGGCGCGCGCGCTCTACGGCGGCGCCGACCAGCTCGTCCAGGCGCAGGTCCTCGGCCGGCTCGGTGAGGCGCTCGCCCCCAGGACGCGCGAGGTCGACGAGGTCACCCACGAGCACCGTGAGGTCCTCGAGCTGATGGCGTGCCGAGGCCAGCACCGCGGCCCGCTCGGCGTCGGGCAGCTCGGTCGCGCGCTCCAGCAGCTCGATGTTCGCGCGGATCGCGGTCAGCGGCGTGCGCAGCTCGTGCGAGGCGTCGGCGACGAGCTGGCGCTGCTGATCGCGCGAGGACTCCAGCGCGGCGAGCATCGCGTTGAACGACGCGGCCAGGCGACCGGGCTCGTCGTCGGCGTCGTTGGTCGGGAGGCGGTGGTGCAGCTCGCCGGTCTCGGTGATCCGCCCGGCGGTGGCGGTGAGGCGCGACAGCGGCCGCGTCGCGATCCGCGAGACGCCGAGGCCGAGCGCAGCAGCCAGCCCGAAGCCGCCGAGCGTGACCAAGAACAGGATGATGCGCAGGCGACCGAGCGTGTTGTCGACCTCCGCCAGCGGACGAGCGATCTGCAGCGCGGAGCCGTCGGGCTCGCGCCGCGTGAGGACCCGGACGTGGTGGCCTTCAAGCGTCTCGTCGCGCAGGAACGTGCCGATCTGGCCGGCCGCGACCTTGCGGACGTCCTCGTTGACCGGGAGCGCGTCGGCGGCGTCGGGCGGGATCGTCTGGCCGTCGCCGAGCGTGGCCTGCGCGACGCCGGACGCGCCGCCGAAGGCGCCCGGCCGGACCTGGATGCGCACGTCCTGCATGCCCTTGCCGACCATCGTGATCTCCGGCTCGGTCTGGAACAGCTCGGCGTCGAGGTTGTCGCGCAGCTCCTGGCGGACCAAGACGTAGGTCAACACGGCGCCGAGCGCGATCGCCGCGGCGACGGCAGCAGCGCTGAGCAGGACGATGCGCCGGCGGAAGGTCATGGCTTTGGGGCGCGCAGCACGTAGCCGAAGCCGCGCACGGTGTGCAGCAGCCGCGGCTCGCCTCCGGCCTCGGTCTTGCGGCGCAGGTAGCCGACGTAGACCTCCAGCGAGTTGGAGGCCGGGCCGAAGTCATAGCCCCAGACGCCGTCGAAGATCTGCTCGCGCGTGAGCACCTGGCGCGGGTGGTTCATGAACAACTCAAGCAGCAAGAACTCGGTCCGGGTCAGCTCGATCGCCCGCCCACCGCGGTGGACCTCATGGCCGATCGGATCGAGCTCCAGGTCGGCGAAACGCAGCGCCTGGCGCTCGTCCTCCCAGCCGCTGCGGCGCAGCAGCGCGCGCAGCCGGGCCAGCAGCTCCTCCAGCGCAAAGGGCTTGGGCAGGTAGTCGTCGGCGCCCGCCTCCAGCCCCGCAACGCGGTCGTCGACACCCTCGCGCGCGGTCAGCATCAGCACCGGCGTGCGGTCGCCGACGTCGCGCATCCGCCGGCACACCTCCAGCCCGTCGAGCCCGGGCATCAGCACGTCAAGCAGCACCGCATCGGCCGGCGCCGCCGCCTGCGCCCGCACCGCCTCACGCCCATCCTGCGCCAGCGCGACGTCGAACCCCTCCACACGCAGGATCCGCTCCAGCACCTCCCGCACCGCGGGCTCGTCGTCCACTACCAGCACCCTCATCGGCGGGCATTGTCTGGGAACAACCTGAAGACCAGGTGAGGACCGGCGGCGCGATAGGTTCGGCGACCATGACCACCTCCTCCCCCTTTCGCCCCATGGACGCGACGCTCGACGGCTACGTGTGGCTACCGCGGATGATCGACAAGGCGCGGGCGGCGCGGGCGGGAACGCTGGGTGATGCGGTGCATCCGTGTCCGGTGGACCGGCGCACGTTGAAGCACTTGGGCGTGTCGTTTGAGGAGTTCAGCGCGATCATCGCGCGGACGGAGACCGACGAGCAGGTGCTCGCCGAGCTGCGCGCGCTGGGCATCCCAAGCGCGCAGGACGCGTGGTTTGACGCGCTGGCGTGGGAGGACGCGCTGCAAGAGATGGTCTGGCGGTCGGAGGCCGAGTCGATCACCGATCGCGAGGAGCGCGAGGTGATGATCCTGTCGACGAGCGAGGATCTGACCGTGACGTGGTCGCGTTACGAGCACGGCGAGCGCGGGCCGGACCTGCACCTGCACCGCCGCCACACCGACGCGTTCTACATCTTGACCGGGACCATGCGCTTCGAGATCGGCGAGCACGGCGAGCGCGTGGTCGACGCGCCGGCCGGGACGCTGGTCGTGGCCCCGGCGCTGGTCGGGCACTCGTTCCACAACGCCGAAGCCGACGACGTGACGTGGCTGAACATCCACGCGCCGGACGTGGGCTTTGCGACGTTCCTGCGCGACACGACGCCGTTTGACAGCGACGACATGCCCTTGCCCGACGGCTCGCGCGGGCTCAGCGCCGACCTGGCGACGGTGGTGCGCGGCGAGGCCTTCGCCTACGGCGGCGCGGGGTTCGCGTTCACGACCGACGGCTTCCGCGCCGAGGTCTCCGTGCCGGGCACGGACACCCGCGTCAGCTACTGCCTGGTGTAACCGGCAGCGGCTTGCCGGTCACGACCGACTCGGGCCGCTCGGCGACGACGTCGGAGCCCGGCCGCGCGGCGTCGTCCTTGCGCTTGATCAGCAGCCATTGCGGCTTCTTAGTCGCCGCCCCGCCGCGGCCGCCGGTGCGCTGCAGCGCAAAGCCACCCGACAGCTTCTCGCCGTGCAGGACGAAGACCGCGTGGCCGCGCTCGTCGACCGCGCGCGGCCAAGGCACGCGACCGCCCTGTTCATATAGGCCTCGGTCCCAGATGATGACGTTGTCGCCCTCGTAGTCGTTGTGGGCCATCCCATGGTCCTCAACTTGAACGGCGAGCCGCTTCACGCCCGGGTCCAGCGACGGCCCCTTCGGCACCGCCCACGAGCGCATCACGCCATCGACCTCCAGGCGGAAATCCCAATGGTGCGCGGTCGCGCGGTGCTCTTGGACGACGAAGACGCCCGCGGGCACGCCGCGCGGCGCGAACTGCTCGTGGCCCTCGCGTTTGGCGGTGCCGAGCGACACCGCCTCCGGTCCTTCGGCCGCGCCGAGGAACGCGGTCAGCTCCGCCAGCGCGCCCGCCTCGCCCTCGGCGTGGACGCGCACCGCGCCGTCGTCGCCCGCGCGCGCCCAGCCGGACAGCTCCAGCTCGCGGGCGCGCGCGATCACCGCGTCGCGCAGCGCGGCCGGATCCGCAGACCCGGCCACCTCCGCGCGAAACGCTCCGGCGCTCTGGCTCACTTCAGGGACTGTGCCACAGCTTCCAGCGCGTCGAAGGCCTCGTTCATGCCGCCCTCCATCCCGGAGTTGACGTGCCCGTCGCGGTTCTCCTGCGTGAGGTGCTGGACGAGCGTGCGCAGCAGCGTCTTTCCACCGCCGGCATCGGTCAACGTCATGGTGTTGACCGACTCGGCGTCCGGGAAGCCCTCGAAGACCTCCGTCGAGACGATCCGCTCGCCCTCGACGATCTCGCGGTACTCGCCGTGCCAACCGAGCTCACCGTCGAAGCCCGGCGCGGTCGTCACGTAGCGCCACGTCCCGCCGACCCGCAGGTCGATCTCCGCCGAGACCACCTCGCCGCGCTTCCCGCCCCACCAGCGCTGCACGAGCTCGGGCTCGGTCAGCGCGCGCCAGACCTGCGCCGCCGGCGCGTCGAACTCCCGCTCGATGAGGATCTGCGCGTCCGCGGGCAACGTCACGGTCGCCTTGCCGCTACTGCTGGTCATCGACATCTCCTGTCTCCTTCTGCTTGAGGTCTGCCAACACGGCGTCCAACGCCTCGTACCGCTCGGCCCACAGCGCCTCGAAGCCCGTGACCCAGTCATGGATCGGCTTCAGCGCCGCGCCGTCGATGCGGTAGAACCGCCGCCGCCCGTCCTCCCGCACGTCAACCACCCCAACTTCGCGTAGGACCCGCAGGTGCTTGGACACCTGCGGCTGGGTCAGCCCCGTCGTCTCGACGAGGTCGCCCACCGACCGCTCGCCCTCCGCCAGCAGATCGAGGATCCGCCGCCGCTGAGGCTCAGCGATCGCTCCGAACACGTCCGCGGTGGTCGCCGTGGGAGCCATGCGACGCATCATATGCTGATATCGGCATATGTCAAGCGGAGCGCGTCAGCTCGGCGACCACCGAGGTCGCCAGCGTCTCCATCAGGTCGACCTGGTCGCGCGTCCACTGACGCGGGTGGTCGTCGATCGCACAGAGGCTCCCGAGCGCGTGCCCGTTCGCGTCGACCAGCGGCGCGCCGAGGTAGGCCACCACGTCGGAGCCGGGCGTCGGGACCAAATCGGCCAGCAATGGCTCCTCGCGCGCGTCGACGATCGCCAACGGCTCCTGGCGCTCGACGGCGTGGCGGCAGATCGACCGCGCCATCGGAACCGCCGCACCCTCGATGCCCGCAAGACCCGGGCAGCTCAGCACGTGCTGCTCGGCGTCATCGATCAGCGACACCATCGCCACCGGGACGTCGAGGACGCGGCGCACGACGTTGGTGACGCGGTCGAGGTCCGAGTTCTCGGCCCGCCCGACGCGACCGGTCGCGCGCACGGCGGCCACCCGCTCCGGGTCGGCGACCACCGCGCCGGCGCCGTTCTGCGCGCGGCGGCGCGCGGTATCCGCCAGCTCGGCCAGCGACGCGAGCGCGTCGTCCTCGCCACGGCGCGCGGCCAGCGTGGCGATCCGCAACAGCGCGGCATCGCGCACGAACTGGGCGACGCTGACGCCTTCACGGCGCGCCTCGCGATCGAGCGCCTCCCAGAGGTCGTCGCCGAACCGGACGGTGGAGACATGCATAGCCATTGAGATAGACAACCTAGCGAGTAGGTTGCTGATCCGCCATCGGATCTCCAACAGATGTCCATAAGCTGAACTAAGCGATGCCGGATCAGCGAACATCGTTGTCATGAAGCTCAGCCGCCGCCTCGCCCCCACGGTTCCCACCGCCGCCGCCAATCCCGTCCCCTCCGAGGTCCCCGGCCTCGCGTCCGTCGCCGACGCGCTCGACGGTCTCGTCGCCGGTCTCCAGGCGATGGCGCACGGCGACCTTCGCCACGAAGCCTCCCTCCCGCTTCCCCCCACCGACGCCCCGCCGGCCGTCGTCGCCCTGAACGCGACGGCCGGCGCGGCCGTCGAGGCCTACAACCTGATGCGCGAGCAGCTGCGCGGCGCGCTTGGCGACCGCTCGTCGCTCCAGGACCTCGACGCGCGCCTGGCCAGCCTCAGCGGGCACTGCCTCACCGGCCTCGGCGAGGGCCTGGCCGCGATGAGCCGCGGCGACCTCACCGTCACCGCCGATCCCGTCACCACGCCGCTGGAGGCCCTGCCCGGCGAGCGCCTCGGCTCGCTCGGCGACCGCTTCAACGTCATGTTGACCCAGGCCCAGTCGGGCCTGCACTCCTACAACGAGACGCGCGCGGTGCTCGCCGGGACCGTCGGCGAGATCGCCGCGACCTCCGCGGCCGTCGCGATCGCCGCCTCCGAGATGTCGGAGTCCGCCGCCCAGAGCGGCCAGGCGATCGACGAGATCGCGCGCGCCACCACCGAGGTCGCCGCCGGCGCCGAGCAGCAGGTCAGCACCGTGATCGAGTCCCAGGAGCTCGCGCGCCAGGCCGTCACGGTCGCCGGGAGCACCGGCAACGCGGTCGCGTCCGGCGTTGCGATGACCGTGCGCATCGCCGCGATCGCCGACCAGACCAACCTATTGGCCTTGAACGCCGCGATCGAGGCGGCCCGCGCCGGCGAGCAGGGTCGCGGCTTCGCGGTCGTCGCCGACGAGGTCCGCAAGCTCGCCGAGTCCGCCTCCGAGGCCGCGCGCGAGACCGAGCAGGCCTTCGGCTCGGTGACCGCCAGCGTCGACGAGGTCACCGCCTGCATCGGGCGGATCTCCGACGCCACCGACCAGGTCCGCTCCGTCGCGGAGGGCACCGGCGCGGCGACCGAGCAGGTCTCGGCCTCCGCCCAGGAGTCGGCCGCCGGCACGCAGCTCGTCGCCGGCGCGGCGCAGACGCTCGCCGGCCGCGCCCGCGAGCTCGACGCGCTCGTCGGCCGTTTCACGCTCTAGCCCTCCGCCTCCCCAGCCCTCACAACCCAGACCAACCCCACCATGATCACCCCCGCTCCCTTCCCCACCCCCACCGCTGACCTCCTCGCCCGCCACCGCGTCACCGTCACCGGCCCGGCCGACGGCCGCCCGCTGCTGTTCGCGCACGGCTTCGGCTGTGACCAGGCGATGTGGCGTCGGGTCGCGCCCGCGTTCGCCGACCGCTTCAAGGTCATCACCTTCGACCACGCCGGGTCCGGCGCGCCCGACCCCGCCTGGCCGTTCGTGCCCGAGCGCTACCCGTCGCTGCTGGCCTACGCCGACGACGTCCTGGCGATCTGCCGCGCGCTGGAGCTGGAGGACGTCACGTTCGTCGGCCACTCGGTCAGCGCGATGATCGGCGCCCTGGCGGCGATCGAGGAGCCCGAGCGGTTCGCGTCGCTCGTGCTCGTCGGACCGTCGCCGCGCTACCTGGACGACGCCGATGCTGACTACCGCGGCGGGTTCGACGACATCGCGGTCGGTGGCCTGCTCGACGCGCTGGAGCGCGACCAGCTCGGCTGGTCGGCCACGATGGCGCCGCTGATCATGGGCAACCCGGAGCGGCCCGCGCTCGGCGCCGAGCTGGAGGCGTCGTTCTGCCGCACCGACCCGGCCGCCGCGCAGCACTTCGCACGCCTCACGTTCCTGTCCGACAACCGCGCCGACCTCGCCCACCTCACGGTCCCGACGCTGATCCTCCAGAGCCGCGAGGATGCGATCGCTCCGCCGGAGGTCGGCGCCTACGTCCACGCGCAGGTGCCGGGCAGCGAGCTGATCGTCCTCGACGCGACCGGGCATTGCCCGAACCTCAGCGCGCCGGACGAGGTCATCGCGGCGATTGCTAGCCGTGTCCCTGCCTGACTCGGCGACGTCGCCAGACGCGCTTCAAGACCTCTATGAACGCTCGCCCTACGGCGCGCTGACGCTCCTGGCCGACGGCACCGTCGGCCGGGTCAACCACACCATGTTGCAGGCGCTCGGGCAACCGGCTGAGGCGGTGCTCGGGCGCCGGCTGCCCGAGCTGCTGACCGCCGGCTCGCGCGCCTACCTGGAGGCGCACGGCCGCCCGCGGCTGCTGCTCGCCGGGACGCTGCGCGACCTGCCGATCGACTTCGTGCGCGTCGACGGGTCGCCGTTGACGACGCTCCTGCACATGCGCGCCGAGGATCACGACGGCACCGAGCTGTTGCACGTCAACGTGCTCGACGCGACCGACCGCCGCCGCGCCGAGGACGCCTTGCGCCACCGCGCGCTGCACGACGCGCTCACCGGCCTGCCGAACCGCGCGCAGCTCGAGGAGCGGATCGTCGCCGCGGTCCGCACGCTGGGCCCCGGCGAGCGCTTCGCGCTGCTGCTCCTGGACCTCGACCACTTCAAGACCATCAACGACGCGCTCGGCCACGAGGCCGGCGACGACCTGCTGCGCCTGGCGGGCGCGCGGATCGCCGAGGTCGCCGGCGCGGGCGCGCTGGTCGCGCGCCTGGGCGGCGACGAGTTCGCCGTGCTGGCCCCCGCGCCGACCGATGACGCCCGCGCCCGCGGGCTGGCGGGCGCGATCCTGGCGGCGCTCTCAGAGCCGCTCGGCGGCTGTCCCGACGGCAGCGGCAGCCACGTGCTCGGCGCGAGCGCCGGCCTCGTCATGGGCGACCGCCGCGGCACCGCGATCGACCTGCTGCGCGACGCCGATGTCGCGATGTACCGCGCCAAGGCCGAGGGCCGCGGCCGCGCCGTCGCCTTCGACGCCCCCATGCGCGCCGCGGCGCAAGAGCGCGCGCGCACGATCGCCGAGTTGCGTACCGCGCTGGCCGAGGGCCAGCTGCGCGTCCACTACCAGCCGGTCGTCGCGGCGCACGACGGCCGGATCACGAGCATGGAGGCACTCGTGCGCTGGCAGCACCCGGAGCGCGGCCTGCTCGCGCCCGGAGCGTTCATCGCCGCGGCCGAGGAGTCGGGCCTGATCTCGGAGATCGGCCAGTTCGTCCTGCGCGAAGCCTGCATGCAGCTCGCGCGGTGGCGCGCGCAAGGCGTGGCCAGTGACGAGCTTGGGATCGCGGTCAACGTCTCGGCGCGCCAGCTCGCCGATCCGCACCTGCCGGCCCAGGTCGCGGCGACGCTCCGTGCAACCGGGCTGGACGCGACGCCCGCGTCGGTCGGGCTGGAGATCACCGAAAGCACGCTGATGAGCGAGACGACCTCGACCGAGACGCTCGCCGCGCTGGCCTCCACCGGCGTCGAGCTGCTGCTCGACGACTTCGGCACCGGCGCCTCGTCGCTGGCGCGGCTGAAGCGCTTCCCGGTCGACACGCTGAAGGTCGATCGCGCGTTCGTGACCGGCCTGGGCGCGGGCGACGGGACCGACGACGCGATCGTCGCGGCGATCATCAGCCTCGCCGATGCCCTCGGGTTGCGCGTGATCGCCGAGGGCGTCGAGACGCGCGGCCAGCGGGATCGCCTGCACGGCTTGGGCTGCGAGCGCCTACAGGGCTACCTGTTCTCCCGACCGGTCCCGGCCGCGGAGATGCGGGCGCTGCTGGGCGGCGCCCGCACGCCTGCGGCCTCGGCCGCCGCCGCCGCCGCGTGAACTACGCCGCGGCGAGCGGCGCGACGTCCTCCGACGCGGCCACCGCGCGGCGCTCGAAGCGCAGCTCGGGGTCGGCCACCGGGCCCTTGCGCAGGTTCTTGACGTCGGCCGCGTAGCTCATCGCGATCTTCCACGGGCCGACCGAGCCCTGGCGCGGGAACCTGTGCAGCGCGCGCTGCACGTAGCCGGCGCCGAAGTCCAGCAGCGGCCGCGACTCCATCGCCGGGTCGCTCGGATGCGGCACGCAGGTATCGCTCGCGGTGCGGTCCATCTCGCCGATCAGACGCCCGAGGAACTCGCAGACGATGTCGACCTTCAGCGTCCACGACGAGTTCGTGTAGCCGATGGCGAACGCGAAGTTCGGGACGTCGCTCAACATCATGGCCTTGTAGACCAGGTGCTCGTTCAGCGCGACGGCCTCGCCGTCGACGGTCAGCTCGATGCCGCCGAAGGCCAGCAGGTCCAGGCCGGTGGCGCTGACAACGACGTCAGCCTCCAGCTCGGCGCCCGACTCCAACCTGATGCCCTTCTCCGTGAACGAGGCGATGCGGTCGGTGACGACCGAGGCGTCGCCCTTCTTGATGGTCTTGAAGAGGTCGCCGTTGGGCACCGCGCACAGGCGCTGGTCCCACGGGTTGTAGGGCGGGTTGAAGTGCACGTCGATGGGAAAGCCCTCGGGCAGCTGGCGCTTGACGCCGGCGCGCAGGAGCGTCTTCAGCGCCTTCGGGTAGCGCCGGCTGATCGCGTACACCGCGCGCTGCTGGAAGATGTTCTTGCGGCGCGTCACCTTGTAGGCCAACTCGGGCGACAGGCGCTTCTTGAGCAGGATCGCGATCGGGTCCTTCTCGGGCACCGTCGCGATGTAGCTGGGCGTGCGCTGGAGCATCGTCACGTGCGCGGCGCCGTTGGCGGCCATCGCCGGGATCAGCGTCACGGCGGTCGCACCGGAGCCGATCACGACCACGCGCTTGCCCTCGTAGTCGAGGTCCTCGGGCCATTGCTGCGGATGGACGACCGTCCCCTGGAACTCCGCGAGGTTGGGGAACTCCGGCGTGAAGCCCTGCTCGTAGTTGTAGTAGCCGCTCGCGCAGAACAGCCAGCCGCAGGTGATCGTGACCGGCTCGCCGTCGGCCTCGGCGCTGACCGTCCAGCGCGCGGTCGCGCTGTCCCACGCGGCGCCCAGGACGCGGTGCCCGGTCCGGATGTGGCGGTCGATCCCGTTCTCGCTGGCGGTCTCGCGGATGTAGTCGAGGATCGCGGGGCCGTCGGCGATCGACTTGTCGTTGCGCCACGGCTTGAACTCGTAGCCGAACGTGTGCAGGTCGGAGTCCGAGCGGATGCCGGGGTAGCGGAAGAGGTCCCACGTGCCGCCGGTCGCCTCGCGCGCTTCGAAGATCGCGTAGGACTTGCCCGGCTGCTCGGTCTGGAGGTGGTACGCGCAGCCGATGCCGGACACGCCGGCGCCCACGATCAGGACGTCGACGTGCTCGATCGCGGTGGAGACAGAGGCGGTCATGATCAAGAGGATGCTCGAAGAAACGCCTTTGTACCAGGGCATTTCGCATCTGATTGCCGGTCATGATTGGGCGTTATGCCCAAGGTCGCGCTAGCCTCCGGCTCGATGTCGACCACCACCGCGATCTGGCCCGCTCCGTCAGCAACGGTCGCCGCGCTGATCCGTGAGGGCGCGGCCGCGTTCCTGGACGACCCCGAGACGCTCTTCGAGACCGTCGACGCCGCGGTCCTGGCCGCCACGCCGAGCCGCCTGAGCGCCGATCCGTCGATCACCGCGGCGACGATGGCGACCAACCACGCCAACATCCTGCACTGGGCCGCCGCCAACGTGCGCCGGCCCGGCGAGCCGGTCCCGGCCAACCTCTCGCCCGCGGTCGTCGACATCGCGCGCGACATCGTCCGGCGCGGGCTGGACGACTCGACGTCGCTCAACACCTACAGGATCGGCCAGAACGTGGCGTGGCGCTTCTGGATGGCGCGCGCGTTCGGGCTGACCGAGGACCCGGAGGTCCTGCGCGAGCTGCTCGACGTCACCGCGCGCTCGATCTTCTCGTTCGTCGATGAGACCGTGGAAGGCATCCAAGATCTGATCGACGCCGAGCGCGAGCAGCTGCTGCACGGCACGCACGCCGAACGGCTGGAGACCGTGAACCTGATCCTCGAGGGCGCGCCGATCACCGTCGCGCGCGCCAGCGAGCGGCTGCGCTACGAGCTGGGCGCGCGGCACACAGCGGCGGTCGTGTGGAGCGACGCCGACGGCGCGCTGGAGCCCGCGGCCGAGGCCTTGGCGCGCGCCGCGGGCGCGCGGGCCCCGTTCACGGTGTCGGCCAGCGCGCGGACGTTGTGGGTGTGGTGGGCCGACGGCGACCGCGAGCCGGACACCGACGTCCTGCCGGAGGGCGTCCGCGCGGCGATCGGCACGACCGCCTCGGGGCTGGACGGCTTCCGCCGCGCGCACCTCGACGCGCTCGCGACCCAGCGCCTGATGCAGCGCATGCCCGCCGACCGCCGCATCGCCCGCTACGAGGACGTCCAGCTCGTCACGCTCGTCGCCGCTGACGACACACGCGCCGCCGACTTCGTCACCCACACCCTCGGCGACCTGGCCACCGCGCCCGACGACCTCCGCGAGACGCTGCGGGTCTACCTCCGCGAGGGCTCCTCCGCCTCCCGCGCCGCCCGCGCGCTCTACACCCACCGCAACACGGTGCTCAACCGCCTCACACGCGCGCGCGAGCTGCTGCCCGCGCCGTTGGAGGGTCGCGGCCTGTCCGTCGCCCTCGCGCTGGAGGTCGTCCACTGGCTGGGGCCGCGGCCGTGAAGCGTTGCGCCACGGCCATCCTCCTCGCGCTCGTCTTCGCGGGCTGCGGCTCGTCGGCCACCGAGAGCGCCGAGCGGCCGGCGCTGGCGCGGGCCGCCGCGCCGCCGGTCCCCATCCTGCTCTACCACCACATCGCCGATCCGCCGCCGGGCGAGCGCAACGCGTCGCTGTGGACCACGCGCGCCCGGTTCTCCCAGCAGTTGACCGCGCTGCAACGTGCTGGCTTTCACGCGGTCACGCTCGACCGCGTCTGGCGCGCGTGGCACGGCGGGCCGAAGCTGCCGTCCAAGCCGGTGGTGATCAGCTTCGACGACGGCTTTGCCGAGCAGGACGCCATCGCCCGGCCGGCGCTCGCGCGGCGCGGCTGGCGCGGTGTGCTCAACCTCCAGCTCAACCACCTCAACATCCCGGGCGGGCTGTCCCGCGCGGCGATTGGCCGGTTCGTGGATGCCGGCTGGGAGGTCGACGACCACTCCGCCACCCATCCCGACCTCACCAAGATCTCCGGCGCGCAGCTGCGCGCCGAGATCACCGGCTCGCGCGCGACGTTCCGCGCCCAGCTCGGCATCGACCCCAAGTACTTCTGCTACCCGTACGGGAAGGTCAACGCGCGCGTGCGCGCCGCCGTCCGCGCCGCGGGCTTCAAGGCCGCCACGACGATCCTCCCCGGCCGCGCGACCGTCGCCGACGACCCCATGATGCTGCCGCGGATCATCGTGCGCCGGAGCACCACGCCGGCCGGCCTCGTCCGCCTCGCCTCGCGCGGCTAGAGCGGCAGCGCCATCCGCACGGTCGTCCCCGCGCCCGCGTGGCCGTCGACGGTCAGCGTCGCGCCGACCGTCAGCGCGCGCTCGCGCATCCCGCGCAACCCGATCCCCTCCGCTGCGCCGGGCATCAACCCAAGGCCATCGTCAACGACGGTGAGGGTGCCGTCCTCCAAGAAGGCCACCGTGATCATCGACGCGTGCGCGTGGCGGATCGCGTTGGACAGCGCCTCCTGTGCCACGCGGTAGACCGCGACCTGCGCGGCGCCGTCGAGCTCCGGGACGCCCTCGCCGATCGAGCAGGCGATCGGCACGCCGCCAGTCCGCCCAGCGCGGTCGCACAGCGAACGCAGCGCGTCGGCCAGCCCCAGCTCCTCCAGCGGATCGGGCCGCAGCTCGGTGATGATCGTCCGCACGCCCGCGAGGATCTCCTCGGCCAGCCCGCGGGCGCCGTCGCGGTCGCCGCGCTCCAGCATCAGCACGAGCGCGGTCAGGTCCTGGCTGGTCTGGTCGTGCAGCTCGCGCGCGATCCGCAGGCGCTCGGACTCCGAGGCGTCGAAGCTCGCGGTCGCCGACGCCTGGCGCTCGTGCTCCAGCCGGTCGATCATGTCGTTGAACGCGTCGGTCAGCTCGGCGAGCTCGCGCGGCGCGTGCTCCTCCCGCGGCACGCGGCGCCCGGGCACGAGCAGGTCGACCGTGCGCATGTCGCCGATCAGCCGCGATAGCGGACCCAACGCGCTGCGCAGGAGCACCAGGTCCACCGCGAGCAGGATCACGATCCCGAGCGCGAGCACCACGATCTGCTCGGCCTTCGGGTCGACATCGATCGACGCCGGCGTCAGCACCAGCGCCGCGCCGGCCGCGACCAGCACGAGCGCGTTGAGCCCGAAGATGCGCGCGAAGAGCGTCACGGGGGCCGCCTACGGCTCGACGAGCCCGTGGCGGATCGCGTAGCGGGTCAAGCCGACGCGGTCCTTGAGCCCCAACTTGTCGAGCGCGTTGCTGCGGTGGCGCTCGACCGTGCGGTCGCTGATGTGCAGCAGCGCGCCGATCTCGCGGCTGCTGTGGCCCTCGGCGATCAGCTTGACGACCTCGGACTCGCGCGGCGACAGCGCCTCGTCGGACGGCGTGCCGTCCAGCCGCGACACGAACTCCGCGCCGTCGAGGACCGCGCGGCACGCGGCGACCAGCTCGTGGTGGGCCGCCGACTTCAGGACGTAGCCCGAAGCGCCGGCCGCGCGCGCTTGAGCGACGAACCGCGGGTTGTCGTGCATCGACAGCAGCAGCACCGGCAGCGCGGGCCGCTGCTCGGCGAGCTGACGCGTCGCGTGGATCCCGGTCAGCAGCGGCATCGAGACGTCGAGGATCGCGAGGTCGAGCTCGGTCGCCAGGGCCGTCCGGACCGCTTCGGCGCCGTCGGCGGCCTCCGCGACGACGGTCATCCCGGGCTCGGCGTCCAGCATCAGGCGCAGCCCGTGGCGCACCAGGCGGTGGTCGTCGGCGAGCAGCACGCGGGTCATCGTGGACTCCAGGCTAGACGCATCGCGGGGCGCGATGGGTGTCAGCACCCATGGTCCAGACGGCGTTGCCCGGTGATCATGGCCCCACCTCGACCAGAGGGCGAAGCGCCCCCGCCGGACTTTCGACAGATGGACAAGGCGAGCGCGGTCGACACGGAACAGACTCCAACAGTCACTTGGGCCTAGCTTTATGCGGGTCGCGACTACTTAGGAGTTTGGATGAAACGTACCCTCATGCGGGCGGTCGCCGGCACGTTTGCCGCTGCGCTGCTCGTCCCCGCCGTCGCGGCGGCGCAGGACGGCCCGACGATCGAGACGGTCGCCGGCGAGCTGAACGTCACCTGGGTCCTGGTGGCGACCGTGTTGGTGTTCTTCATGCAGGCCGGCTTCGCGTTGTTGGAGATCGGCTTCTCGCGCGGCAAGAACGCGGGCACCGGGATCGCCAAGATCCTGGTGAACTTCGCGGTCGCGTCGATCGTCTGGTGGGCCTTCGGGTTCGCCTTCGCCTTCGGTGGCGACGGCTGGCTGCTGGGCGACAGCGGCTTCCTGTTCCAGTACGGGCGGGACGTGGCGGGTGAAGGGGCGTCGGGCGAGACCGCCTCGTTCTTCATCTTCCAGTTCATGTTCGCCGCGGTCTCGCTGGCGATCGTCTGGGGCTCGACCCTGGAGCGGATCAAGTTCGTGGCCTACCCGATCTTCGCGGTCGTGTTCGCCGGCTTCATCTACCCGCTGATCGCCCACTGGGGCTTCGGCGGCGGGCTGTTCGCCGAGATCGGCGACGGCGTGCAGGACTTCGCGGGCTCCTCGGTCGTGCACCTCACGGGCGCGACGGCGGCGCTGAGCGCCTGCATCTTCCTCGGGCCGCGGCGCGGCAAGTTCGACGCCGACGGCAAGCCGCGCGCGATCCCGGGCCACTCGATGCCGCTGTTCGGCCTGGGCGTCGTGATCCTCTGGCTCGGCTGGTTCGGTTTCAACGGCGGCTCGACGCTCGGCACCGGCGGCAACTCGTTCGCCGAGGTCATCAGCGTCACGAACCTGGGTGCGGCGGGCGGCGTCATCGGCGCGATGATCGCCCTGGGCCTGACCGTCAAGAAGCTCGACGTCGGCATGATCGGCAACGGCGCGATCGCCGGCCTAGTTGCGATCACCGCGCCCTCGGGCTACGTGGAGTTCTGGGCGGCGCCGATCATCGGCCTCGTCGGCGGCATCATCGTGGTCTACGGCGTGTTCGCCATCGACAAGTACATCGATGACCCGATCGGCGCGACCAGCGCCCACGGCCTGGCCGGCATCTGGGGAACGCTGGCGTGCGGGATCTTCACCTCGCCGCGGCTGGCCGAGTCGGTCGGCATCGGCAACGAGGGGCTGGTCTACGGCGGCGGGCTCAAGCAGCTCGGCGTCCAGGCGGCTGCGGTGTGCCTGACGTTCGTGACCGTGTTCGTGTTGTCGTCGATCACCTTCGCGGCGATCAAGGCGACGGTCGGGCTCCGCGTGTCCCCCGAAGAGGAGGACGCCGGCCTCGACATCTCCGATCACGGCATGTACGGGTACCCGGAGCAGTTCATCCCGACCGCGGAGCTGTACACCGCGGGCGACGGCAAGACCGAGGTGGTGGCATGAAGAAGATCGAGGCGTACCTGCGCCACGAGGCCTTTGAGCCGATCCGCCTCGAGCTGCTCTCGCTTGGCTTCCCGTCGCTGACGATCAGCGAGGTCAAGGGCTCGGGCCGCCAGAAGGGCATCACCGAGCGCTACCGCGGCGCGGAGCTCACGAATTACCTTCGTCCGAAGATCAAGCTGGAGTGCGTGGTCGCCGACCGCGACGTCCAGACGATCGTCGACACGGTGCTCAAGCACGGCCGGACGGGCCAGGTCGGAGACGGGAAGGTCTTCGTCTCCCCCGTCGACGAGGCCTACCGCGTGCGCACCGGGGAAGCGGGCGAGGAGATCCTGCAGGCGCATCCGGACGCGGCGGCGACCTCCTAGTCGAGTCGTCACGTCTCACGCGCAGGCGCCATCCGGCGCGGCGGCCACCCTCATTGGGCCGCCGCGCCATCGGCGCTTCTAGGCGTCGAAGCGGTAGGACTGCAACAACACGCCGTTCTCCAGCGTGCGGGAGGAGGCCAGCGTCAGCGGGAGCGGGTCGGTGGTCTCCGGGAAGATCCGGATGCCGGAGCCGAGGATGACCGGGAAGACCTGCAGGTTGAGCTGGTCGACGAGGCCTTCGGCCATCAGGAAATGGGCGAGCGTCTGTGAGCCGGCGACGAGGATCGGCCCGTCCGCGTTGGCCTTCAGGTCGGCGACGCGTGCCGCGACGTCGTCGGCGATGACGGTGGTGTTGTCCCACGGCGAGGAGCCGAGCGTCGTAGAGACGACGACCTTCTTCATCGTGTTGATCTTGTCGGCCATCGCGCCCTCGCGCTCCGGCCAGGCACCGTAGAAGGACTCGTAGGTCACGCGGCCGAGCAGGAGAACATCGGCGGCCTCCTGCTCCTCGCCCTTGTAGGCGCCGAGCGCGTCGCTGAAGTGCGGCCCGACCCAGCCGGCGTGCGCGTAGCCGGGCTCGCCGCCCGGAGCCTGCATGACGCCGTCGAGGGAGGCGAAGGTGGTGATGATCAAGTCGCTCATGTCGTATAGGACGCTACGCGAGTCGGGAACTCATCGGCACGCGGCGGCGCCGCCGTATGAGGGCGGCGCGGCGTCCGCGCCGGTCGCCCACGACGAGGCCTGCGTGGTCGGGGTCAGGTCGAGGCGGTGGTCGCCGCGGGCGAGGTCGTCGTAGCGCAGCCAACTCTTGGTGTAGGCCTTGCCGTCGAGGCGGGCCGACGCGATCGAGCGGCGGGCGACGCCGGCCTTCGGCGCGCGGACGTCGAGCGTGCCGTGCGCCAGCTGCACTCGCACGCGGTCAAACAGCGGCGCGGTGATCGCCAGCACGCCAGAACCGGGCACCGCCGGCGAGAGGCCGATCGCGCCGAACGCCCACCACGCCGACATCTGGCCGCCGTCGTCGTTGCCGGGGAAGCCGCCGGGCGTCGGCTTGTACAACGTGGTCAGCGCGCGGCCGACGACGGCCGATGCCGCGCCGGGGCGACCGAGCCAGTTGTAGATGTAGGGCGTCAGCAGCGTCGGCTCATTGCCCAGGAACGCGTTCGCGCTCGCGGCACCCGCGTTCAAGTTGGAGAAGAACGCGTCGAGGCGCCCGCGGGCGGCGTCGGTCCCGCCGAGCGCGGCGACGAGGCCCGCGACGTCCTGGGGCACGAACCACGTGTACTGCTCGGCCGTGCCCTCGACGAAGCCCTCGCCGCCCGCCGCCGGGACGCCGATAAACGCGCCGGTGGCGGCGTCGCGCGGTGCCATCAGGCCGGTCGCGGGGTCGAGCGTCGTGCGCCAGTTGCCGGCGCGGGTCGCGAACGCGCCGCAGGTCTGCGCGTCGCCGGCCGCGCGTGCCACGCGGGCGATCGCGAAGTCCGCCAGCGCGTACTCAAGCGTCGTGGACGCCGTCCCCCAGACCTTGGCGGGCGCGAACGTCTGGCCGGAGCTGTCGGTCTGCTGCTCGTGGCCGACGTAGCCGAGGCGCAGGTAGTCGGCCAGGCCGGCGCGCTGGTAGTACCAGCCGCCGGCTAGGACCTTCGGCGCGGTCGCGCCGTCGACCATCGCCTTCAGCGCGGCCTTGACGTCGAAGTCCCGCGCGCCGAACGCGTGCGCGCCGGCGATCAGCAGGTCGGCCGGATCGCCAACCATCACGTTGGTCTGGCCGTCGAGCACCGGCCACTTCGGCAGCCCGCCGCTCTGGCGCTGGTCGGCGACCATGCTCGTGACCAGATCGGCCGCCTGACGCGGCGCCAGCAACGCCATCAGCGGCATCTGCGAGCGGTAGGTGTCCCAGCCCGAGGTGTTGGCGTACTTGTCGAAGCCCTCCGCGCGATGGATCTTGTCGTCCATGCCCATATAGCGGCCGTCGGCGTCGCTGAAGACGTTGGGCATCACCTGCGCGTGGTAGAGCGACGCGGCGAGCAGGCGGCGGTTGGTGGGCGTGCCGCCGTCGACCTGCACGCGATCGATCTGCGACGCCCACGCCTTGGTCGCGCGAGCGCGCATCGCGGCGAACGTGCCGCGCGCGTCGGCGGCGAGGTTCGCGCGGGCGCCCGCGACCGACACGGAGGAGATCGCGACGCGCGCGACGACCGGCTTGTTGGTGTCGAACGACGCGTAGGCGCCGGCCAGCGCGCCCTGGGTCGGGTTGCCCTCGATCGCCTTCGGCCCGCCGGCCAGACGCTTGTACTGCAACAACAGCGGCCCGGTCTCATGGCCGGCGACCGCGTCGCGGACGTGGCGCGAGGACTTGGCGAGCTTCGCGCGCGTCCACGTGCCGTAGGCGGCGAACGGTCGGTCGAAGCGGGCGACGAAGTGCAAGGTGTAGCGGTTGGGCGCGTAGCAGAAGCCGCCGGAGCGGATCGTGCCGGTGATCTCGCGCCGGCGCGGATCGACGCGCAGGTCGGAGAGCAGGTTCCCCATCCCGCTGCCGCCTGCGTTGACGAGCACCGAGCCGCGCTTGGCGCCGTGCGGGAACGCGATCCGCATCGCGCCGGCGCGCGTGGTCGCGGTCAGCTCGGTCCCGATCGCGCGGGCGCCGGGGTTCAGCGTGACGCGGTAGTCGCCCGGCCGCGCGACCTCGCCCTTGTGCGTGTACTTGGCCACGTACTGCGGGGCGACGTCGTAGGAGGCCTTCGGGGACGGCGACGTGTCGACCGGTGCGGTCGTCGGCAGCAGCGGCAGGTCGAGCAGCCCCGTGCAGCCGGTGCCCGACAGGTGGGTCGTCGTGAAGCCCTTGATCTGCGAGTCGACGTAGGAGTAGCCGCCCGCCGGGTTGTCGACGCCCGGGTAGGTGTCGGGGCTGAGCTGAACCATCCCGAACGGCGCGACCGCGCCCGGATAGGTCGCGCCCGCGCCGCCGCCCGTGCCGAAGTCGGCGGCACCCTCCTGCGTGCCGATGCGCGTGTCGACGCTCTGCGACAGCGGCGCGGCGGCCGCGGCGGCCGATCCCACGCACGCGCACGCCAACACGGCCGCGAACGCCGCGACCCCTCCCCCGATGCGGACCATCCGCTGATCCTAATGCCGTGAGGGGACGGCGATCAGGACCTCATCGCCGTCCCGCAGCGCGACCGCCGCGGAGGGCGCGCCGTGGCGGATCGGCAGGCCGGGGCCGGGTCCGCCGAGCCACGCGTCGAGCGCCGCCGCGTCGGTCGGCCACGACAGCCACGCGACGCCGATCGGATCGACGCCGGGCGCGTGCGGTGCGACGGAGCACGACGGGCTGGACGCCGGGTCGTCCCAGCGCAGGAAGAACGGCAGCCCGCGCGGGATCGCCTCCTCTGCGCCGGCCATCGACCACGACAACAACGAGCCGTCCGGCCGCTCGCGAGCGCCGCGCTGCTGGTCGACGCCCGCCCGCGCACAGGCCGCGTCGAGGTCGTCGGGCTCGACCGCGAAGCCGATCAGCCCTTCCCCGTCGCGCACCGCGCGCCCGAACGCGCTCTCCCCCGCACGCGCCGGATCCTCCACGGTCACTAGCTCCAGGTACGCGCCGCCGAGCGGGACGATCGCGTTGCGCGTCCCCCACGCCGGATGCACACCGCCGGGCAGCGCGGCGAGGCCGGTCGCGTCCCGTAGCGCCGCGGCCGCGGTGTCCAGATCGGCGACGGCGTAGATCAGGTGGTCGAGGCGGATCACGCCGCCACGGTACGCGCCACCGCGGCGGCGGTGCCCGCACCCGCGACGTCCCCGCGCTCCAGCGCTCGGCGCCGCCAGCGGACGTAGTGCGGGCCGAACTCCCGCAGCGGGCCGACACGCAGCGGCCCCGACGCCTTCAACCCCATGCACAACGCCGCGAACGCCGCCCGCTGCTGCGCGCTCCAGGTCTGCCCGAGCCGCTCGCGCAGCACCGGCGGCAGCATCCCGACCGTCGTCAGCTGCAGCTGCGCCGACATTGGCACGCGCAGCGCGCGCCACACGCCCGGCCGCAGCCCCGGGACCGCCGGCCGCGCCGCGTAGCGCAGGGTGTCGAGCACCTGCGGGACCGCGGGCGTCCACGCCAGGTCGCGCTCGATCGTCTGCTGCGCGTAGGCCTCAAAGCCCGCCCAGTCGTCCGGCAGGTCGCGCGAGCGCACCCCGATCAGCCGCCCGACCTGGAGCCACTGCGCGTAGAACGCCTCGCGCTGCTCGGCGCTCATCGGCGTCGCGAACCGGCGGCAGCCTTCAACGATCCCCAGCGCCAGCGTCGCGTGCACCCACGCGAACGCGTCCGGCTCCATCGCGCTGTAGCGCTCGCCGTCGTCCCGCACGCCCCGGATCCCCTTGTGCATCCCGCGCACCCGCGCGCCGATCGTCCCCGCCAGCTCCGGTCCGCCGTAGACCGTGCCGTGCACGTAATCCAACGTCCTCAACAACCGGCCCCACGGATCCGACACGAACGCGCTGTGCTGATGCACGCCCGCGCCGACCGTCGGATGCGACACCTGCAACAACAGCGCGTAGCCCGCGGTCGCCAGCATCCGGTAATCGCAGAACGCGTTCCAGACCGGCGACCCCATCTGGGGCGCCAGCTCCGGCCACTCGGCGCGATCGGGCAAGGTTGACACGCCCTGCCAGCGTAACCGCTCAGCGCTTCTTCTTGGCGGCCTTCTTCTTCGCCGGCGCCTTGGTCACCTTCGCGCTCGCGGTCTTGCCGCGCGCACCGTCGGCTCGGACCGCGGTCACCTTCACCGTCCCGGTCACGGCAGCTGCGACGCCGGGCACGCGCAGCGTCTTGGCCGCGCGCTTCAACGTGTAGATCTTGCCGATGCCGTTGCCGAGCGTCACCCGGACCTCTTGCGACGCCGCGTTGGCACCGGGGACCCAGGTCAGGACCAGCGCGCCGCTGCGGTGCACCGCGCGCAGCTTGCGCGCCACCCCCGGCTTGGGCGGCGGCGGGACGGTGAAGGACCCCAACGTGATCTCGCGGACCGAGAGGCCGTCGCGCTCGACGACCGCCGTGACGGTCCGCTTGCCGCCGCGCAGCGTCTTCGGCGTCCAGCGCACCTTGCCCGCCGTGCCCTTGGCCACCGTGAGCTTGCGCAGCACGCCCGAGCCCTGCTCGTAGAGCGTCACGGTCTGGCCGAGCGCGCGGTCGGCGACCTTCCAGGCCAGCGTCCGGCCCAGGCCGCGCTTGGCCGTCTTGGCGACCTGGCCCGTCACCTTGATCGGCGGCGCGTCGCGCGCGACCTGCAACTGCGCGACGCCCGGCGATCCGGGCGCCGTCTCCAGCGTCCACGTGCCCGCCGCGGGCTTGGGGATCAGGAACGACTGGCGCTTGGCGTCGGGCTCGGCGACCGCCCAACCCGCCCCGGTGCGCTGCACGCCCGACGCGACGCCCGCGTAGCGCGTGCCGTCCGGGGCGACCAGCGTCGCCAGCGGCACGCCGCTGTCGCCGGTCGCCACGACCGTCAGCTGCTTGAGCCCCGCGCCGACCGTGATCGGCCGGCCGCCGCCCGCCTGCGCGGCGTGCGCCGCGGCCGACGCGCCCTGCGCGACCTCATAGGGCTCGGTGTCGCAGAGCAAGGGCATGAAGTCGGGCACGATGTCGCCCCAGTACAGCCCGGCGCCCGCGCTGACGCTCAACGGCGGGACGCCGAACTCCGCGCACGCCGCGATGCCCTTGGACGAGATCACGGCGCTCGCGCCGACCGACGCGTCGCCGAGGCAGACCTTGCCCTGGCCCTTGGCGTTCATCTTGAAGCCGCTGCCGACCGACACGAAGCCGTCGACCTTCGCCTCGACCGCCGCGACGCTCTCGCCGCACGTGCCGATCCCGGCCTGCGCGCCGAACGAGATGTCGCCCGGGAAGGTGTAGTCGAAGTAGCCGCTGCCGATCTTGTACCCCAACACGTAGACCGGCCCGTCCGCGCGCAGCGAGAACGGCGACGTCAGCCGCAGCTTCAGCGTCCCGAAGTCGTCGTAGGGGTGGCCGACCGCGATCAGCGGCTCGCCCGGCGACGGTCCGCCCGCGACCACGACCTTGCCGGTCAGCGTCAGCGGGTCGACCTTCAGGCCCAGCCCCGCGTAGCGCAGGTAGACCAGCGGCGGGTAGAGCTCGCGGCCGGGGGCCGGGAACTTCGCGTCGATCGACAGCTCGTCGAGCTTGCCGTTGGTGATGATGATCTGCGCGCCGAGGTCGACGCCCGACCCCTCGGTCCCCGACGGCGCGAAGTGCAGTGCGCCGGTCCAGCGCGCCGGATCTGAGGTGTAGGACAGGTCGAGGTCGTGGAAGCCGTAGCCGAGCGTGTCGATGTGGGCCTTCAAGCCGTCGAGCCGCAGGCCGGTGAAGTTGTCGGCCTTGAAGTCCATCTCGGCGGTGACGCCCGTGAACGGCGACGGCAGCCGCAGGAACCCGTGCAGGTTCGAGGAGCCGTCGGCCTTAAGCGTCAGCGTCGCGTCGCCGGTGAGCGCCAGCCCCAGCAGCTCGGCGCCGTAGCCTGCCGCGTCGAGGTCGATCGCCGCGCCCGGCTTGGTCCACGTCCCGGACGCCGGGAACGTCCAGTCCACCGCGCCCTTGCCGACCTTGATCGGCCCCATCGTCACCGTCGTCGCCGTCCCGGTCGCCTCGAGCGTCCGCTTGGCGGTGTCGACCGTGACGACCTTGCCCTTGGGGTCGACCGTCACGCCGTTGACCAGGAACGGCGCGCTTGTCGTCAGCTGCGTCCCGGTCGTCTTCTTGAAGCACCCGGTCGCCAGCAGCTTGGCGACGCCCAGCACCGGTGCCTTCACGCACGCCGGGTCGGGCGGCGTCGGCACCGGCGGTCCGCCGCCGGGCGGCGTCGGACCGGGCGGGTCGGTCGGGAACGCCGACGTCGGGCCGCCGACGCGGCCGATGTAGACGTCGTCGTCCTCGCCGCTGCCGGTGCGGGCGTCCCGCGTCCACACGGCAACGCCCGCACCGTCGGCGCCTGCCGCCAGCACCGGGCTCGTGTTCGACGTCCCCTGGTCGAGCGTGATCCCGTACTGCGGCCACGCGTCGCCGGTCGCCGACGCGGAGTAGACCAGGCCGGTCGAGCTGGAGCCCGCGTAGCGCTTGGTGTTGGACAAGAACAGGGCATGGACGTTGGAGCCGCTGTCCATGAAGACGCGCGGGTCGTGCGTCTGGTCGTCCTCGCTGACCGTGACCGGTGCCGCGAACGTGTTGTTGGCGTTGTCGAAGCGCCGCAGCGTGACCCGCCAGTCGGTGCCCGCGACCTGCTGCTCGGTGATCAGCGACGGCGCCGCGACGCCGTTGGAGGCCAGGTCGATGTCCGACGACGTCGCGCTGGCGGGCAGTACGCCCTGCGGCTTCCAGTTGGCTGCGCTGGTGATCGAGCCCGTTCCGCCGTAGACGCGCCACTTCAGCTCGCCGGTGTTCGCGTCGCGCGCGACGACCAGCGGCGTGGCGGCGTCGACGAGCCCGACGTCGGACTCATAGGACGACGGGACGAGGTTGTCGACCGCCGACTCGCTGAGCCCGCCGGTCGTCGACCCGAAGGTCAGCCGCGCGCCCGGCGTGCCGATCGCCGAGAGCCAGCCGATCTGGTGCGCGCCCGGCCCGAAGATCGTGCCCTGGTGGCTGTTGCCGACCTGCGTGGCGTTGTTGGTGTAGGTGGTGATGCGCTTCGGCGCCGCCCACGCGTTGTCGCTCGCGTCGGGCGCCAGCGAGGCGATGTCGTAGATCCCCGCGCCCTGGTTGAACGGCGCGGCGCCCTGCTGCCAGATCGACACCAAGACGTGGACGATGCCCGTGCCCGGCTCGCGCACGACGTCGTCGTCGAAGCCGAGCGTGCCGCTCGCGCTCCAGGACATCGTCGCTGCGCAGCCCTCGGTGCCGGGCGCGACGCGGCAGTAGCGCGCGATGGGCGCCCCGCTGCTGTCGTCCTCGTAGACGACGTGGGCGGTGCCGTCGGGGCCGGCGACCGCCTGCGGCGAACCTCCCGTCCCGATCAGCGTCTTGGCGTCGGCGGAAGGGACCAGGAGGACCGCGGCCGCCGCGCACGCCGCGGCGAAGGTTCGATTGCGCACGCCGGCAGCCTAATCAGGGCTGCCGACGTACGCCATCGAGATGGCGCGTGCGGACTTAGCCCGCGACGCGGATCAGCTTCTTGTTGACGAACTCGTCCGCGCCGTAGCGGCCGAGCTCGCGGCCGAAGCCGGACTGCTTGACGCCACCGAAGGGCAGCTCGACGCCCTCGGCGCCGACGGCGTTGATGAACACCATGCCGGCCTCGATCTTGTCGGCCACGCGCAGGGCCTGGTCGCTGTCGTTGGTGAACACGTAGGAGCCCAGGCCGTAGGGCGTGTCGTTGGCGAGCGCGATCGCCTCGTCCTCGGAGCCGGCCTTGTAGACCTGCGCGACCGGTCCGAAGAACTCCTGGCCGTAGGCGGGGTTGTCCTTCGTGACGCCGGTGATGACCGCCGTCTTGAAGAAGTTGCCCTCGCGGCCGCCGCCGGCGACCAGCGTCGCGCCCGCGTCCAGGGCCTCCTGGACCTGCTGCTCCAGGCGGTCGGAGGCCAGCGACGAGGACAGCGGGCCCATCGCGGTGCCCTCCGCCTTCGGATCGCCCGGCTCGACCGCGGTCAGCGCGGCGGAGAACTTCTCCAGGAACGAGTCGTACAGGTCGTCGGCCACGATGAAGCGCTTGGCCGCGTTGCAGGCCTGGCCGCCGTTCTCCAGCCGGCCGCCGACCGCGGACTCGACGACCGCGTCGAGGTCATCGGTCTTCAGCACCAGGAACGGGTCGGACCCGCCCAGCTCCAGGACGACCTTCTTGAGGTGGCGCCCGGCCTGCTCGGCGACCGCCGCGCCCGCCCGGCCCGAGCCGGTCAGCGAGATGCCCTGGACGCGTTTGTCGGCGATGACCGTCGAGATCTGGTCGTTGGTCGCGTAGATGTTGGTGTAGGCGTCGGTGGGGACGCCGGCCTCGTGGAAGATCTTCTCCATCGCCGCCGAGGACTCGGGGCACTGCGGCGCGTGCTTGAGCAGGATCGTGTTGCCGATCACCAGGTTCGGGCCGGCGAAGCGGGCGACTTGGTAGTAGGGGTAGTTCCACGGCATGATCCCCAGCAGCACGCCGACGGGCGTGCGACGGATGAACGCCGAGCCCTCGCCGTCGAGCAGCTCGATCGCCTCGTCCTCGAGCAGCTTGGGGCCGTTCTCGGCGTAGTACTGGTAGATGGCGCCGCTGAACTCCACCTCGCCGACGGCCTGCTCGATCGGCTTGCCCATCTCACGCGTGATGATCTCGGCAAGCTCCTGCTTGCGCTCGTCGTGCAGCGCCCCGACGCGGCCGATGATCGCCGCGCGCTCCTGGATCGGGGTGTCGGCCCACGACGAGCGCGCGTCGTAGGCGCGGCCGATCGCGCCCTGCAGCTCGTCGTCGGTGATCGTCGGGTAGGTCTTGAGGGTCTCGCCCGTGGCGGGATCGACAACGGCGTAATCGCTCATGGCCCTATTGCATCACGCCCGCACAGTGCCTGAGCGTCGGCCCGCCGACGATCGCGTGCTCCAGTTCGGAGTACGGCGCTGCGGCCACTAGGGTGTGCGGGTGCCCCAGCTCGTCCTCGGCCCGCTGCTGCGCTACGTGGATGACGAGGTGGCGACCGTGTGGGTGCAGGCCGACGCGGCCTGCGAGGTCGAGATCCTCGGGGTGCGCGAGCGGACGTTCTGCGTGGAAGGCCACCATTTCGCGCTCGTCCCCGTGCCTGGGGCGAGCGGTACCTACGACGTCAAGCTCGACGGTGAGCGCGTCTGGCCGCGCGACGACGACCCGTTCCCGGCGCCGTCGATCCGCCTGATCGAGCCCGATCGCGCGATCGACGTCGTCTTCGGCTCCTGCCGCATCACGCGCCCGCACGAGCCGCCGTTCGTCCTGCGCGGCCACGAGGACGCGGACGGCCAGGGCGTCGACGCGCTGCGCGCCTACGCGCTCCGAGCGGCCGCGGCCGGCGGCGGCGACGCGCTCCCCGACCTGATGCTCATGCTCGGCGACCAGATCTACGCCGACCAGCCCTCGCCCGCGCTGAAGGAGCGTTTCGACGCACGCGCCTCCGAGCGCCCGGACGACGCGCCGCGCGACGAGCTCGCCGACTTCACCGACTACGCCGACGCCTACTTCGAGGCGTGGTCGGATCCGGTAATCCGCTGGCTGCTGTCGACCGTGCCGGTCGCGATGGTCTTCGACGACCACGAGATCCACGCCGAGTGGCGGATCTCCCAGGGCTGGCTGGACGAGATGAACGCCGAGTCCTGGTTCGACCGCCACATCCGCGCCGGCTTGGCGGCGTACTGGGTCTTCCAGCACATCGGCAACCTCGCGCCGCGCGAGCTGGCCGACGGCGGGTTGTACGAGAAGGTGATCGAGGCCGACGACGCGGCCGAGCTGCTGGCCGCGCGGATGGACACCGCCGGCCATCAGCGCGGGCACTCGCGCTGGAGCTTCGCGCGCGACGTCGGCGACGCCCGGCTGGTCGTGATCGACTCGCGCGCCGGCCGCCAGGTCACGCCCGGCAACCGCAAGCTGATCTCCGACGACGAGTGGGACTGGGTGCGCGCGCAGGCCAGCGACCCGTCGCGCCACCTGCTGATCGCCTCGTCGGTGCCGTTCCTACTGGCGCCCGGGCTGCACCACGTCGAGGCGTTCGACGAGGCCTTGGCCGACGGCCGTTGGGGACTCCCGAAGGTCGGCGAGAAGCTGCGCCGCCTCGGCGTGCTCGACCACTGGGCGTCGTTCCAGCAGACCTTCCAGCGCTTCGCGGAGCTGATGGACGAGCTGTCGCGCGACCGTGACGGACGCAAGTCCATCGTGTTGCTCTCCGGTGACGTGCACCACTTCTACCTCGCCGAGGTCGGCTGGCGCGAGAACGTCGGCCCGCGCGTCCCGGTCTGGCAGGCCGTCTGCTCCGCTTTTCGCAAGGAGCTCGCGCCCTACGAGCGCGCGGCGATCATGTTCGGGCACTCCGCGACCGGCGAGCGTCTGGCGCGGGGATTGTCGCGCGCGATCGGCGTCAAGCCGCTGCCGCTGGACTGGCGCGTGGTCGAGAAGCCGGCCTACGCCAACCAGATCGCGACGATCACGCTTGACGGCGACGCGGCCGCGCTGCACATCGAGGCGGTCGAGGACGACTGGCGCGACCCGCGCCTGCACGTGGCCTTCACGCGCGCGCTGACGTAGGGCGACGCCGTCCTTTGTGGCGTCCGGCGCGGGCGGTGTCGGCGGCGCGGGGCGCGGTCGGAGCGCATCGAAGGAATGCAGCCGGGTTGGCGTGGCCACCGCTCGTCGTCGTCCGCCGCCGCCGCGACGTCGTTGATCGTCGCGCGGCACGTTTGTGTTGCATGGGAACACGAACGTGCCGCTCGACGACGCTTCGGCCCTGAACCGCCCTCCGCGCTCACCCCCGCGCCAGTGCCGTGAACGGCTCCAGCGCGGCTGGGTTGGCCAGCGCGCCGCGCGCGACGGCCTGCTCGACCGGGTGGCCCATGAGGATCCGCTTGACCGGGACCTCCAGGACCTTGCCGGACAGCGTGCGCGGGACCTCGGCGATCGGGCGGATCTCGGATGGCACGTGGCGCGGTGAGCAGTCGGTGCGGATGCGGGCGCGGATCCGCTGCACGAGGTCGTCCGTCAGGCCGGCCTCACCGTCGCGCAAGACCACGAACAACGGCATCCACCCGTCGACGTCGACGACCAGCGCGTCGACCACATCATCTTCGGCCAGCACCGCACGGTAGATCTCGCTCGTCCCCATCCGCACGCCGCCGCGGTTGATGGTGGAGTCGCTGCGCCCGTGGATGATCGCGCTGCCGCGGTCGGTGATCTCGATCCAGTCGCCGTGGCGCCAGACGCCGGGGTAGACGTCGAAGTAGGACTCGCGGTAACGGGTTTGCTCGGCGTCGTCACCCCAGAACCCGACCGGCATGCACGGCATCGGCTCGGTGATCACCAGCTCGCCGACCGCGTTGACGAGGGCATTGCCTTCCGGATCCCACGCCTCGACGCGCGCGCCCAGCGCCGGGGCCTGGAGCTCGCCGCGGTACACCGGCAGCGTCGGCACACCGCCGACGAACGCGGTGCACATGTCGGTCCCGCCGCTCATCGAGAACAGCCACGGGTGGTCGAGCTGCTCGGCGACCCAGTCGTAGTCCTCGGGCGCCAGCGGCGATCCGGTCGACCCGACCGCGCGCAGCTTCGGCAGCGCGGGCGGCAGGTTGTCGTCCTTGCGGCAGGCGGCCAGGAACGCGGCGCTCGTGCCGAAGATGGTGGTCTCGGTCTCGGCGGCGAGCCGCCAGAGCGCGTCGCCGCTCGGGGTGCCGTCGTACAACACGATCGCGGCGTCGGTCAGCAGCATGCCGACTAGGAAGTTCCACATCATCCAGCCGGTCGTCGTAAACCAGAAGACGCGGTCGCCGGCGCGGGCGTCGACGTGCAAGCGCCCCAACTTGAGGTGCTCCAGCAGCATCCCGCCGTGGCCGTGGACGATCGCCTTCGGCAGCCCGGTCGTGCCCGAGGAGTACAACACCCACAATGGGTGGTCGAACGGCATCCGCGCGAACGTCAGGACGTCCTCGTGCGCGGTCAGCTCGTCCCAGGAGCGCGTGCCGAGGACCGCGACGTGCTCGACGCTCGGCAGCTCGCGCGCCAGCCGCTCGACGACCTCGGCGCGGTCAAAGCGCTTGCCGCCGTAGGTGTAGGCGTCGACCGCCAGCAGGACCTTCGGCTCGATCTGCGCGAAGCGATCGACCACCGACTGCGCCCCAAACTCCGGCGCGGCCGACGACCACGTGGCGCCCAGCGACGCGCAGGCCAGAAACGCCGCCATCGTCTCGGGCACGTTTGGCATGTAGGCCGCGACGCGATCGCCCGGTCGCACGCCCATCCGCCGCAAGCCGGCGGCGATCCGCGCGGTCTGCGCGTGCAGCTCGCCCCAGCTCCACGAACCGAGCGCGCGGCCTTCACCCGCGAAGAAGAGCGCGGTCGAGGCCTCGTCGCGGTCGCGGAAGACGTGCTCGGCGTAGTTCAGCGAGACGCCTTCGAACCACCGCGCACCCGGGAGCTCGCGGCTGCTCAACACGGCCTTCGGCCGCCCCGACGCCTGCACGTCGTAGCGCTCCCAGATCGCCTGCCAGAAGCCCTCGACGTCATCGGTCGACCAGCGCCAGAGCTGGTCATAGGACTCGGTGACCCGCACCGAGCGTGTCTCCTCGATCCAGCGCGCGAACGCGGTGACCTCCGCGCGTTCGATCTCCTGCGACGACGGCTGCCATACGACCATGGGACCGACCATCTCCGAGACAACCGCCGCCTGTCCAAGACATAGATGCTCTGAGACTCATGCCACGCCGGCATTCAACCCACCCAGGTGGGGGGTATCCGGTGCGTGTGCCTTCCCCTGGGAGGACGATCTGCGCGATGGATGCCGGGATGGAGCGGTCGCATGCCCACGTGGCGATCTCGGCGCTCGAGCTGCTGGTGGAGGTCCTCGCGCGCCCGGTCGACGCCGAGGGCGACAGCGAGGAGCGGTTCTACTCGCACTTGGCCGGCGCGGTCTGCCGGCTGGCATCGATGCGCCGCGCGCTGATCTTCCGCTACGACGACGCCACCCGCCGCGTGCGCGTCGCGGGCACCCACGGCGTCGACCCGGCGGCGTTCAAGGACACCCACATCTCGGTCGAGCTGGCGCCGCTGGCCGCCACCGCGCTGGCCGAGGACCGCGTCGTCGAGGCGCTGCCTGGCAGCGAGCACCCGATCTCCCCGCAGTTCGCCGAGCTGGCCGGGACCGGCGCGCTGATCTACGTGCCGATCACCGCGGGCGACCGCTGGCCGGGCGTGATGCTGCTGGAGCCCGAGCCGGAGGTCCTCCCGCTCGACGCCGCGCTGCGCAACTTCCTATGGGCCTTGGGCAAGACCTTGGCCTTGGTCTCCATCGCTCGGATCGCGACGTTCCACGGCGAGCGCGCCCGCCAGCTCGAAGACCGCCTCGACCTCGCGCGCGACATCCACGACCGCGTCATCCAGCGGCTCTTCGGCGTCTCGCTCGCGCTCACCCGGCCGCTGGACGACGACGCCCGCGCGCGCTGCGGCGACGAGGTCCAGACCGCGCTGGCCGACCTGCGCACCGCGCTGCAGCGCCCGCTCGGACGGCCGTCGCGCGCGACCGGAACGACGCTCGCCGACGAGCTGACGCGGCTCTCCGCGCGCCACCCCGACCTGCATCTGAACGTGATCACGCCCGTGCCGGTGCTCCCGGTGGCCTTGGAGCCGCTGGCGCAGTCGGTGCTCGCCGAGGCGGTGCGCAACGTGCGCAAGCACGCGCGGGCCTCGGAGACCGCGGTGCGCGTCAAGAGCGAGAACGGCGTCTTCGTGCTGGAGGTCTCCAACGACGGCGCGCGCGACGCGGCCGACCGTCCGCCCGGACCCCCGGGCATGGGCCTGCGGCTCGCCGCGCTGGAGGCGATCCAAGTTGGTGGGGTCGTGGAGTTCGGCGCCCAGCCCGACGGCCGCTGGCAGGTGCGCCTCGCGGTGCCGACCGAGACGGAGGACTTGACGTGAGCGCGGGCGCGGCGGGCGGGTTGAAGGTCTTGGTCGTCGACGACCACGAGGTCGTCCACTGGGGCTTCCGCGTCATGTTGTCTGAGCTGTCGTGGGTCGAGCGCTGCCTGTCGGCCCGCAACGGCGCCGAGGCCGTCGCCCAGACCCGCAAACACGCCCCCGACGTCGCGCTGGTCGACCTCTTCGTCGGCGAGGAGTCCGGTCCGCAAATCTGCGAGCAGCTCCACCTCGCCCACCGCGACGTCAAGGTATTGCTGATCTCCGGCGCCGGGCGGATCTCGGCCGAAGCGGCGGCCGCGTGCGGCGCGGCGGGCTTCGTCCCCAAGGACTGGCCCGCGGCCGACATCGCCCGCGCCGTCCGAATGGTCGGGCTGGGCATGTCGATGTTCGAGCCCGAGGCCGCCGACGCGCCCGGAAACGGCCCCCACCCACCCCTGACCCCGCGCGAGCGCGAGGTGTTGGAGTTGGTCGCCACCGGCGCGACCAACCGCGAGATCGCCGCGCGGCTGCACCTCTCGCCGCACACGGTCAAGGAGCACACCTCGTCGCTGTACCGCAAGCTCGAGGCGCGCAACCGCGCCGACGCCGTCCTGCGCGCCCAGCGCCTCGGCCTGCTGACCTAGCCCGGGGGTTCCCAGGCCCCCCGCTCGGGGGGTTGTCACACGCGTCGGGTGCCGCGCGCGCCACCGTGCGTGGCAATGGCCATCATCTTGACCGGAGCCACCGGCTTCCTCGGCGGCGAGCTGCTCGTCCGCCTGCTGGAGCACTCCGATCACGAGGTCATTGCCTTGATCCGCGCGCCCGACGATGCGGCCGCGGCCGCGCGCCTGGACGCCACGCTCGCCGTCCTGCTCCCGCCCGGCACCGTGCCGGACGGCCGCGTGCGCGCGGTCGCGGCGCATCTCGACCAACCCGGCATGGGACTGCCGGCCTCCTCCAGAGACGCGCTCGCGGCCGACGCGCAGGCGGTCGTCCACTGCGCGGCGTCCGTGTCCTTCAGCTTGCCTTTGGACGAGGCGCGGACGATCAACGTCGGTGGCACGCGCGCGATGCTCGACCTCGCCGCCGCGGCGCCGGACCTGGAGCGCTTCGTCCACGTCTCGACCGCGTTCGTCGCCGGCGACCGGCCCGGCCCGTACCGCGCGAGCGAGGGCGACGTCGGCCAGCGGCCGCGCAACACCTACGAGCAGACCAAGCTCGAGGCCGAGTCCTCCGTGTTGGGCGCGGAGCTGCGCAACACCTCCATCTTGCGCCCCTCGATCGTCGTCGGCGACTCGCGCACCGGCTGGACCCCGGCGTTCAACGTCATCTACTGGCCGCTGCGCGCGTTCGCCCGCGGGCTGCTGCCGGTCGTGCCGGGCGACCCGGGCGCGCCGGTCGACGTCGTCCCGGTCGACACGGTCGCCGACGCGCTCCTGGCGCTCGCCGTCGGGCCGCCGCGGTCCGGCACGTTCCACGCCGTCGCGGGCGACGCCGCGCCGACCGCGGGGCGTCTCAGCGAGCTGGCGGCACGCTTGTTCAACGCGACCCCGCCGAGGTTCGTCGGGCCGGGCGCCGCGCCGGAGATCGAGCGCCGCGCCGGCGCGTTCCTGCCCTACTTCCGCGTGCGCGGGCGCTTCTCCTCGGACGCTGGCGCGCTCGCCCCCGCCGCACCGCCGCTGGAGCGCTACCTGCCGACACTGCTGCGCTACGCCGACACCGCCGCCTGGGGCCGCGTCGCGCTCCCGCGCTGGAGCTCCCCGGCATAGGTCACCAAGAACTAATATCACTCCGGCATGGAGATCCGCCAGCTGGAGTACCTCGTGCTCGTCGCGCAGGAGCGGTCGTTCACCCGTGCGGCAGCCCGTGGGAACGTCGCCCAGCCCGCGCTGTCGCGGCAGATCGCCAAGTTGGAGGCCGAGCTCGGGCTGCCGCTCGTCGACCGCACGACCCGGCGCGTGTCGATGACGCCGGCCGGGATCGCGATGGTCGGCCACGCCGAGCGCGTGCTGGCCGAGCTGGAGGCGGCGCGCGCCCTCGCAGCGCGCGCGACCGCGGTGCTGACTGGCCGTGTCGAGCTGGGCGTCACCACGACGCCGGGCTCGATCGACGTGCCCGCGCTGCTGGCGGAGTTCCACGCGCGTTACCCGGACGTCGACCTGATCGTCCGCGAGGACCTCAGCGTGCGTCTGGTCGACGCGCTGCGCGCCGATCGCCTCGACCTCGCGTTCATCTCCGGCGTCGCGCCGGGCGCCCGCGAGCGGCTGACGCTGCGGCCGCTGGCGCGCGACCCGCTGCTGGTCGTCGTCGGCGAGTCACACCGGCTGGCCGATCGCGACGCGATCCGGGTCGCCGACCTGCGCGACGAGCGCTTCGTCGCGTTCCCGCCGGGCGCGACGATCCGCGAGGCGGTCGCGCGGGCGGCGCAGGAGGCGGGCTTCACACCGCGCGTGTCGTTCGAGTCCGCCGAGACCGCCCGGACGCGCGCGATCGTCGCCCACGGCCTGGCCGTCGCGGTGCTGCCGCAGTCCGACGCGCTCGCGCCCGGGCCGGCGGTCGTCGCGCTGCCCTTCCGCGACGTCGAGCTGCACCACGACCTGTTCGTCGCGACGCGCACCGGACGGCGCCTCTCCCCCGCGGCTGCCGCGTTCCTGCGCGGGGTATCGTCGTAGTCGATGGCGAAGCGTCCCCCTGTCCCAGGGACCGGCCTCGACGAGTCCACGCTCGTCGTGACCGACCCGCAGACGCACGCGGCCGGGCTGCCCGCGGTGCGCTCCGCCATGGCCCACTCGATCCACGAGATGGGCCTGACGCGCACGGCGCGGACGCTGTCGCTGATCAACCAGGCCGACGGCTTTGACTGCATGGGCTGCGCGTGGCCGGACCCCGAGAAGCGCCATCACGCCGAGTTCTGCGAGAACGGCGCGAAGGCGGTCTCCGAGGAGGCGACGCTGCTGCGCGCCGGGCCGGAGCTGTTCAAGCAGTGGTCGGTCGCGGAGATGGCGGCCCAGAGCGACTACTGGATCGGCAAGCAGGGGCGCCTCACCCACCCCATGCACCTGGCGGAGGGCGCGTCGCACTACGCGCCGATCTCCTGGGACGAGGCCTATGACCTGATCGCCGAGCGACTCAATGGCCTTGCCTCGCCCGACGAGGCCGCGTTCTACACGTCCGGTCGCACGTCCAACGAGGCCGCGTTCGCCTACCAGGCGCTGGTCCGCGCGTTGGGCACCAACAACCTGCCGGACTGCTCCAACCTCTGCCACGAGTCCTCGGGCGTCGCGCTGACGCAGACGATCGGGATCGGCAAGGGCTCGGTCTCGCTGGAAGACGTCGAGAACGCCGAGCTGCTGCTGGTCGTCGGGCAGAACCCGGGGACCAACCACCCGCGCATGTTGTCGTCCTTGGAGGCGGCACGCAAGCACGGCGGGTCGATCGTCGCGATCAACCCGCTGCCCGAGGCCGGGCTGATGCGCTTCGACAACCCGCAGAAGGTCCGCGGGATGCTCGCGCACGGCGTCGAGCTGGCCGACACGCACCTGCCAATCCGCATCAACGGCGACCTTGGGCTGTTCTCGGCGATCAACGCGCTGCTGATCGAGCGCGACGCCCTGGACCACGCGTTCATCGCGGCCCATACGGATGGGTTGGACGCGCTGCGCGCCCACGCCGCCACGCTGGACTGGGACGCCGTGTTGCGCGCGACCGGGCTGGAGCGGGCGCAGATCGAGGCGCTGGCCGATCGTGTGGCGGGCGCCGAGCGGATCGTCGTCTGCTGGGCGATGGGCCTGACCCAGCACCGCAACTCGGTGGCCACGATCCGCGAGATCGTCAACACCTTGCTCTTGCGCGGATCGATCGGCAAGCCGGGCGCCGGCGTCTGCCCCGTGCGCGGCCACTCCAACGTGCAGGGCGACCGCACGATGGGCATCTGGGAGCGCCCCACCGACGCGTTCCTGGACCGCATGGAGGCCGCGCTCGGCTTCGCGATGCCGCGCGAGCACGGCACCGACGTCGTCGAGGCGATCGGGCACATGCGCGATGGCAAGGTGAAGGTCTTGATCGCGATGGGCGGCAACTTCCTCTCGGCCGCGCCGGACACCGACGCCACCGACGCGGCGCTGCGCTCGTGCGAGCTCACGGTCCACGTCGCCACCAAGCCCAACCGCGCGCACCTGACGCCGGGCCGCGAGGCGCTGCTGTTGCCGACGCTCGGCCGGACCGACAAGGACCGCGACCAGGTCGTCACGGTCGAGGACTCGATGAGCGCGGTGCACGCCTCGCGCGGGATGCTCGACCCGCCATCGGGCGAGCTGCGCTCCGAGGTGACGATCGTCTGCGAGCTGGCGCAACGGGTATTCGGTCCCACCCACCCCCACCCCCGCGTGCCGGTGCCGTGGGCGGCGTGGGCCGAGGACTACAACCTGATCCGCGACGCGATCGCCGTCGCGATCCCGGGCTTCGAGGGCTTCAACGACCGCCTCGAGCGCGGCTTTGTCCTCCCCCACCCGCCCCGTGACGCGCGCGAGTTCCGGACGCCGTCGGGCCGCGCGCAGCTGACGGTCAACGAGCTGGACGTGCTCGACGTGCCGGAGGGCCACCTGCTCCTACAGACGCTGCGCTCGCACGACCAGTACAACACCACCATCTACGGACTCAACGACCGCTACCGCGGGATCAAGGCCGGCCGGCGCGTGGTGATGATCCACGAGCGCGACCTGCGCGCGCTCGGCTTCGAGCATGGCGATGTCGTTGACTTGATCGGCGTGGCCGATGACGGCGTGCAGCGCCGCGCGGAGCGCTTCCGCGCGATCGCCTACGACACGCCGCGCGGCTGTGCGGCGGCCTACTACCCCGAGACCAACACCTTGGTCCCGCTGGACAGCGTCGCGCTGGAGTCGGGCACGCCGACGTCGAAGTCGGTCGTGATCCGGCTCGAGCGCTCGGCCGCCGCCTAGACCGCGAAGAAGACCGTCTCGCCGTCGCCCTGGAGGCGGATGTCGAAGCGGTAGGAACCCTCGCCGTCGGGCTGGGCGATCAGCGTGTCGCGCCGGTCGTCGGGTACCCCGCGCAACACCGGGTCCTCGGCGTTGGCCTCGGCCTCGTCGCCGAAGTAGATCCGTGTGACGACGCGGTCCAACAACCCGCGCGCGAAGAGGGACACGTCGACATGGGGTGCTTGGAGGACCTCGTCGTCCTGGCCCGCGACACGGACCGGCACGCGGCCGGGCTTGACCGTGGTGATCGTGTAGGTGCCGTCGCCGGACTCGTAGCCGCAGCGGCCGAAGCCGCGGAAGCCCTCCAGCGTGGACGGGGTGCCCGCGCCGTGCAGGTCGGCGAAGCGGCCTTCAGGATCGGCCTGCCAGGTCTCGATCAGGTGGTCGGGGATCAACACGCCGCGACCGTCGTAGACCGAGCCGTGGAGCGTGATCGCGCCGGGCGTCCCCGCGGGCACGACGTCCTGGCTGTCGCCCCACGGCAGGCCGATCGCGTAGTAGGGGCCGACGGTCTGCGACGGCGTCGTCTCGAAGATCATGATCTAGAACGCCTCCTCGATCGGCGTGGCGGCCGGGCCGCGGAGGTAGATGTCGAACTCGTAGCACTGCGCCCAGTTCGGCTTGGTGCCGTGGATGTCGAAGCGGGCGACCAGGCGGTCGCGGGCCTTCTCATCGCGGATCGAGTTGTAGATGGGGTCGTAGGCGAAGAACGGGTCGCTCGGGAAGTACATCTGCGTGACCAGCCGCTGGGTGAACGCGCGGCCGAGCAGGCTGAAGTGGATGTGCGCGGGGCGCCACGCGTTGTAGTGGTTGCCCCACGGGTACGGCCCGGGCTTGATCGTGACGAACCGGTAGCGGCCCTCGTCGTCGGTGACGCAGCGTCCCGCGCCGGAGAAGTTGGGGTCCAACGGCGCGTCCCAGGTGTCGGACTTGTGCAGGTAGCGGCCGGCGCTGTTGGCCTGCCAGATCTCCACGAGCGTGCCGCGCAGCGGCTTGCCCTCGGTGTCGAAGACGCGGCCGGTGACGATCAGCCGCTCGCCGATCGGGGCGCCCGCGTGCTGGGCGGTGAGGTCGTGGTCGAGCTCGCCGATGCGGGCCTCGGCGTTGAGCGCCGGACCAGTCAGCTCGGTCAGCGACTGCGGCAGGTAGAGCAGCGGCTGCTTGGGGTGGCGCAGGTGCGTCGACTTGTAGCCCGGCGAGTCCAGCGGCGGGTCGGCTTCAGCGAGGCGGACGTAGCTGCGCGGCGTCTCACCGTCGTTGACCCAGGAAACAGCGGCCTTCTTCTCCTCCATCCCTCCAGCGTACGTCCGCCTGAGCAGAAGTAGAATTCGGGAATGTCGGGAAGTTCCCACGAATCGCTCATGTATCCGCCGCTCGACCTGCGGCAGGTGCAGTGCTTCGTCGCCGCGGCCGCCAGCGGCACGATGACCGCGGCGGCCGGCGAACTGCACCTGTCGCAGTCGGCGGTCTCGCTGGGCATCGCGGGGCTGGAGCGGCGCCTCGGAGTCCAGCTGCTGATCCGCCGCCGTGCGCGGCCGCTGCTGTTGACGCCCGCAGGGCGCCGCCTCCTGCCCACGGCCCGTGAGCTGCTCGCCTCCGCCGACGGCCTTCAGCGCGAGGCGGCCGCGACCTCCGGCGTCGCGGGCCCGCTGACCGTCGGCTGCTTCACGACGCTCGCGCCGCTCGTCCTGCCCGAGCTGCTGGACGGCTTCATCGCCGATCACCCCGAGGTCGACCTCGGCTTCCTCGACGGCCCCGTGCCCGAGCTGGAAGACGCGATGCGCGCGGGCGCGTGCGACCTGGCGATCGTCGACGTCCTCGACGCGTCGCCCGACGTCGAGCTCGAGCCGCTGACCACGATCCGCCCCTACGCGCTCTTCGCGGCGAGCGACCCGTTCGCGCGGCGCAAGTCCGTCCGCCTGGAGGACCTCGCCCGCCGCGATGACCTGATCCTCTTCTCGTCGCCGCCCAGCGCCGCGTTCCTGATGGGGTTGTTCACCGCGCGCGGCCTGGCGCCGGCGGTCAAGCACCGCACCTCCTCACACGAGCTGGTCCGCGGGCTGGTCGGCCGCGGCCTCGGCTACGCGCTGCTGGTCACCCGCCCCGCGCACGATCTGACGCACGAGGGCCGCGAGGTCGTCGCCGTGCGGATCGCGGGCGACGTGCAGGACGCGCGCTTCGCGCTGGCCCGCGTGCGCGGCGGCCGCCTGACCCGCCAGGCGGCCGCCTTTGCCCGCTTGTGCCGGGAGCGGCTGGCGGCTTAGCGCCCGCCGCGGTGGCTGTGCCCGTGGCCGCCGCCGTGCCCGTGGCGCTGCCACCCGCCGTAGCTCAACCCGAAGCCGCGGCGGAAGAGCGGCCGGGCCGAGTCGTCGGGGACGTCGCCGAGCTGCGCGGCGACCGCCTCCTCGGAGGACGGCAGCTCGAACGGCAGGTGGCCGCCGGGCGTGCGCTTGCCGAGGATCGTGTCGAGCAGGACCGCGTCGGAGACGCCGTAGTTGGCGAGCACCGCCGCCGCGCCCTTCGTCACGTCGGTCAGGATCAGCGGCCGGTCGAGCTTCGGCACGGCGACGGTCGGCGTGCCGGAGGCGACGGCGGCGTCGAAGGCCTGGATGTCGGGCTCGGTCCCGGTCCACTTCAGGCCGGTGAGGTCGCTGCCGGCGCGCGGGTCGTCGAGGCGGACGATCGCCAGGTCGGCCTGCTTGGCGTCGGTGACCGGCGTGAGGCCAGCGGCGGTGACCGCCTCGGGCGCGACGCCGTAGGCGTACACCTTGGCCGCCGCGCCACGACGGTGGCCTCGGAGCGGCAGCGTCCGGCGCGCGTTCTTCAGCAGCGTCAGCGACTGCGCCTGGGCGGCGTCGCCGAGCTTGGCGAAGCGGGCGTTGCCGGCGATCTGCGCGGCGGCGGCCTCGTCCACAAACGGGTGCTCGAAGAGGCCGAGCTGGAACTTCTGGGTCAGCACGCGCTGGGCCGACTCGTCGATGCGCTGGGGCGTGATCTGATCCTGCCCGACGGCGGTCACGATCGGCGACGGGTCATCGGTGCCGCCGATGACGTCGACGCCGGCGTTGATGACCGCAGCGGTGCGCTCCAGGACGGTCGAGTCCTCATAGCCCCACGGCATGCCGACGCCCCAAGAGCCGATGAACGACGCGGGCGGCTTGTTGTCGCGGCAGATCTGCGGGCAGTCGCCGGTGATGCCCCAGTCCGAGGTGATGACGCCATCGAACTTGAACTGCCCGCGCAGGAGGTCCTGCAACAGGTAGGGGTTGAAGCCGGCGCCGACCTGCGGAACCGCGTGGCCTTGGTAGACCAGGTCCTTCAGGATCGAGTAGGTCGGCATGATCCCGGCCGTGTCGGCCGCAAACGCGCCGGTGAACGGGATCAGGTGCTCGGCGAAGTCGCCGCCCGGGAAGGCCGCGTAGCGCCCGTAGTAGTAGTGGCTGTCATAGCCATTGACCTGGGCGCCGTAGCCGACCCAGTGCTTGGTGACCGCCGCGACCGAGCCGTCCGCGATCCCGCGCGACCCGCCCTGCAACCCCGACACGTAGGCGTTGACCTGATCGCGGGCCGTGCGGGGATCGGAGCCGAAGGTGCCGTTGATGCGCGTCCAGCGCGGCTCGGTGGCGATGTCGGCCTGCGGCGAGAGGCCCTCGCTGATGCCAACGGCGCGGTACTCCTGGCGGATGACGTCGCCGAGCTTCTGGGTCAGGCGCGGGTCGCCGGCGGCGGCCATGCCGGTCGTGTCGGGCATCGCCGTGGTGCCGACGCGCGGCACGGTCTGCCCCTGGGCGACCGAGAAGCCGTTGCGCGGGTCGGTCGAGATCACGGCCGGGATGCCGAACGGCTGCGCCTCGGCCAGCTCCTGCACGCTGTTGCCGGCGGCCGCCATCTTGGACGGCTCGGCCGAGAGGCGCGTGATGAACGTCGAGAGGTGGCGGTCAGCGATGAGCGGCGTGAGCTTGACCGGGTCATAGCCCTCGCCGGAGACCGGCAGCGTGCCGTGGACCATCAGCCCGGCCTTCTGCTCGAGGCTCAATCGCCCTGCGAGATCCGCCGCGCGCTCGGAGGCCGGCCGGCGCCAGTCCTCGTAGGGCGTGAGCTGCCCGTCGCGGTCCAGATCGCGGAAGCGCAGGCCGTCGACCGTGATGATCGGCACCGCCCGCGTCGTCAGCTCGGGCTGCTTGACGCCATGCCCATGGCCATTGCCATGGCCGCCCCCGTGCGCCTGCGCGGCGGCGACGAAGCACACCGACGCCGCGGCGCTTGCCGCCAAGACCTTCATCCTCATGACCCTGCTCCTCCCGCGTTGGACCGTCGCGTCCCGTGTCCCCCAGGACGCGTCGCACCGAAACACGCGGGTGTAGGACTACATACGGAACACGCCGTAGCCCACGGGCTCCAGCGGCGCGTTGGCGCAGGCGGCGAGCGCGCGCGAGAGGACCGTGCGGGTGTCGCGCGGGTCGATGACGCCGTCGTCCCAGAGCCGCGCGGTCGCGTACCACGGCTGGCCCTGGCGGTCGTACTGCTCCTTGAGCTGCGCGCCGACCTCGGGCTGGCCGACCTCGGTCATCACGGTCGCGCCCTGCTCGCCGCCCATGACCGAGATCCGCGCGTTGGGCCACATGAACATGAAGCGCGGCGAGTAGGCGCGACCGCACATCCCGTAGTTGCCGGCGCCGAAGGAGCCGCCGACCACCATCGTGATCTTTGGCACGCGCGCGGTCGCGACCGCGGTGACGAGCTTGGCCCCGTCCTTGGCGATGCCGCCCGCCTCGTAGTCCTTGCCCACCATGAACCCGGAGATGTTCTGGAAGAACAGCAGCGGGATGCCGCGGCGGTCGCAGAGCTCGATGAAGTGCGCGGCCTTCAGCGAGGACTCGCTGAACAGGATCCCGTTGTTGGCGATGATCCCGACCGGGTGGCCGTCGAGGTGCGCGAACGCGGTGACGACCGTCGTGCCGTAGAGCTCCTTGAACTCCTGGAGGTCGCCGCCGTCGACGACGCGTCGCAGCAGGTCGCGGGCGTCGTAGGGCGTGCGGGTGTCGACGGGGACGAGGTCGAGCAGCTCGTCGGCGCCGCCGAAGCCGGGCGGGCGCGATTCGGCCTTCGCCCACGGCGTCGGCGCGTCCGGCGGCAGCGTCGCGACGATGTTGCGGACGATCTCCAAGGCATGGTCATCGTCTTCGGCGAGGTGGTCGACGACGCCGGAGGTGCGCGCGTGCACGTCGCCGCCGCCGAGCTCCTCAGCGGTGACCTCTTCGCCGGTCGCGGCCTTCACCAACGGCGGGCCGCCGAGGAAGATCGTGCCCTGGTGGCGGACGATCACCGTCTCGTCGCTCATCGCCGGGACGTACGCGCCGCCGGCCGTGCAGGAGCCCATCACGCACGCGATCTGCGGCACGCCCAGCTTGGACAGGTTGGCTTGGTTGTAGAAGATGCGGCCGAAGTGCTCGCGGTCGGGGAAGACCTCGTCCTGCATCGGCAGGAACGCGCCGCCCGAGTCCACCAGGTAGACGCACGGCAGCCGGTTGTGCAGCGCGATCTCCTGCGCGCGCAGGTGCTTCTTGACCGTCATGGGGTAGTAGGTCCCGCCCTTGACGGTGGCGTCGTTGGCAATCACCACGACTTGCCGACCCTGCACCACGCCGATCCCGGCCACGACGCCCGCGCCGGGCGCGGCGCCGTCGTAGAGGTCCTCGGCGGCGAGCGCGCACAGCTCCAGGAACGGCGCGCCGGGGTCGCAGAGGCGCTCGACGCGGTCGCGCGGGAGCAGCTTGCCGCGCGCGACGTGGCGCTGACGGGCCTTCTCGCCACCGCCCGCGCGGACCCGCGCCAGGCGGGCGTCGAGGTCCTCGATCAGCGCGAGGTGGTCGTCGCGGTGGCTCATGCCTCGGCCTCCACGACCGCGACCAGCGGCTGCTTGAGCGTCACGCGGTCGCCCGCCTTCAGCGTCAGCCCTTCCACGACGCCGTCGCGCGGCGCGGTGATCGACAGCTCCATCTTCATCGACTCCAACACGATCAGGACGTCGCCGGCTTGGACGACGTCGCCGTTGCTGACGTTGACCGCCCACACCGTGCCGGGCATGGGCGCTTCGAGCGAGCCTTCGGGCAGCGCGGCGCCGGAGCGGTCCGGGCGCGCGGTGCGGACGATGGCGTGGTGGCCGTCGCGCGCGACGTAGACGGCGTCGTCGCCGTCCAGCGCGATCGCGTAGCGGCGGGTGAGGCCGTCGAGGGTGATGGCGAAGAGGCCGGGCGCTTCGGCCGCGCGGATGGCGGCTCCTTCCCAGCGGGCGTCGCCGATCGTGACGACGCCGCTCGTCACGCGGGCCTCGCCGTGCTCGGCGAGCGCGCGGCGCCAGGGCCCTTCCGGCGTCGCGGTGCCCGCGGCGGCCAGGACGGCGGCGGCGAGCAGGTCGGCGGGCGGCTCGGTCGCCAGCTCCTCTAGGACGCGCTCGAGCAGGTTGGTGTCCATCTCACCGGCCCGGACGTCGTCGCGCGCCAGCAGCGCGCGGGTGAACGCGGCGTTGGTGGTGACGCCGGCCAGCGCGAAGGTCGCCAGCGCGCGGTCGAGGCGGTCGAGCGCGGTCTCACGGTCCGGGCCGTAGGCGATGACCTTGGCCAACATGGGGTCGTAGGACGTGCCCACGACGGACCCGGCGCGCAGGCCGGAGTCGACGCGTACACCTTCTCCGGATGGCTCGCGGTAGACGTGCACGGTGCCGGTCGCCGGGAGGAAGCCCGCGGCGGGATCCTCGGCGTACAGCCGCGCCTCGATCGCGTGGCCGTGCGGTCTGAGATCCTCCTGGCGCAGCGCGAGCGCTTCGCCCGCTGCGACGCGCAGCTGCTGCTCGACCAGGTCGACGCCGTAGACCAGCTCGGTCACGGGGTGCTCGACCTGCAACCTGGTGTTCATCTCCAGGAAGAAGAACTCGCTGGCATGGGGTGGGCGGGATTCCATTATCAGCTCCACGGTCCCGACGCCCGCGTACCCGCACGCCCGGGCCAATGCGATCGCGGCCTCCCCCATGCGCGCCCGCAGCTCCGCGTCGACGACCGGCGACGGCGCCTCCTCCACCACCTTCTGGTGGCGGCGCTGCAACGAGCACTCGCGCTCGCCCAAGTGCACGATGTTGCCGTGGGCGTCGGCGAGCACCTGGATCTCGATGTGGCGCGGACGCTCCAGATAGCGCTCCACGATCACGCGGTCGTCGCCGAACGCAGCGCGCGCCTCGCGCTGGGCGGCGGCGGTTGCAGCCTCCAGCTCCTCGGCGGCGCGCACGACGCGCATGCCCTTGCCACCACCGCCCGCGACGGCCTTCACGACGACCGGATAGCCGCCGTCGCCCCCGGCCGGCACGACCGGGACGCCTGCCGCAGCCGCCGCCTCCTTCGCGGCGCCCTTGTCGCCCATCAGCTCGATCGCCTCCGGCGGCGGGCCGATCCAGGTCAGCCCGGCGTCGGCGACCGCCCGCGCGAACGCGGCGTTCTCGCTAAGGAACCCGTAGCCGGGGTGCACTGACCGCGCCCCGCTCTCGCGCGCGGCGCGCAGGAGCTCGTCGGCGTCGAGGTAGGAGTCGATCGACACCACCGCGTCGATCGCGTCGGCGTGCGCGGCACCGGCATCTTGCTCGGTGAGCACGCCCACCGTCGACAGGCCCAGCGCGTGCGCCGTCCGCGCGACGCGGATCGCGATCTCGCCGCGGTTGGCGATCAGGATCGGGCTGAGGTCACGGAGGCTCACGCGGCGTCGTTCCACTCGACGGGACCGGCGACGAGCGTGTGCGAGCCGAGCGGACGGCCGAGGACGTCACGCGCCGCGCGGGCGGCGACGAGCAGCTTCTCCAGGTCGATGCCGGTGGCGATGTTCATCTCGTGCAACATCGAGACGAGGTCTTCGGTGGCGATGTTGCCCGTGGCACCTGCCGGGACCGGGCAACCGCCCAGCTCGCCGAAGGACGACTCGAACGACGCGCACCCGGCCTGCAGCGCCGCGTACACGTTGGCCAGGCCCTGGCCGCGGGTGTTGTGGAAGTGGGCGGTCAACTCAACGTCATTGCCGAGCCGTTGGGCCGCCGCCTCGAAGAACGCGCCGACCTGCGCCGGGTTCGCCATGCCGGTGGTATCGCCGAAGCCGATCTCCGCCGCGCCCGCGGCAGCCAGGCGCTCGGCGATCGAAAAGACGCGCTCGGGCGGCACGTGGCCCTCGTAGGGGCAGCCGAAGGACACCGAGATGACGGCTTCGGCTCGCAGGCCCTCCGCGACGCCGCGCGCGATCACGCGCTCCAATCCGGCCAGCGACTCCTCGACCGACCGGTTGACGTTGGCCTTGTTGTGCGACTCGCTGGCCGACATGAAGCAGTTGATCTCGCTGAACCGTTCGCGATGCGCGAGCGCGTTGTCGAAGCCGCGCTCGTTGGGGATCAGGACGGTGACCGCGACGTCGTCGGGCACGCTGATCCGCTCCAGCACCTCGGCCGCGTCGGCGAGCTGCGGGATGACGTCGGCGCGCACGAACGACGTGACCTCCAGCCGCTCGAGGCCGGTCGCGCCGAGCAGGTCGATCAACTTGATCTTGTCCTCGGTGGCGATGACCTCGGGCTCGTTCTGGAAGCCGTCGCGCGGGCCGACCTCCCGCACGCGGACGCTCGTGGGGAGCGACACGGTGGTCTACGCCCCCAGCGCGCGGGCGATGACCATCTGCTGGACCTCGTCGGTGCCCTCGCCGATCGTGAGGATCTTCGCGTCGCGGTAGAAGCGACACACCGGGTACTCCTCGATGAAGCCGTAGCCGCCGTGGATCTGCACGGCCTCTTCGGTGCAGCGCACCGCCAGCCGGCCGGTCTTCAGCTTCGCCTGCGCGGCGGTCAGCGAGAAGTTGCGGCCCTGATCCTTCAGCCACGCGGCCTTGTAGGTCAGCAGGCGCGCGGCCTCGATCTCGGTCGCCATGTCGGACAACTTGCCCTGGATGGCCTGGAACTTGGAGATCGGCTGGCCGAAGGCCTTGCGCTCCTTGGCGTACTTCAACGCCTCGTCCAACGCGCCCTGCGCCAGGCCGACGCCCATCGCCGCGACGCCGATGCGCCCGATGTCCAGGATGTGGAGGAACTGCTTGAAGCCGGCGCCACGCGGACCGAGGAGGTTCTCCTCCGGGACGCGACACGCGTCGAACGACAGCGGGCGCGTGTCGGACGCGTTCCACCCCATCTTGCGGTACGGCGTGCCCTGCTCGTAGCCGGCGGTGCCGTTCTCGACGATCAAGTTGGAGATCTCGTTCTCGCCGGTGCGGGCGGTGATCGCGACGTGGCCGGAGATCGTCGTGCCCGCGTTGGTGATGAACTGCTTGGCGCCGTCGACGACCCACGAGCCGTCGTCGTCCTGCGCTGCACGCGTCTTGACGTTGCCGGCGTCCGAGCCCGCCTCGGGCTCGGTCAGGCCGAAGGCGCCGAGCTTGCGGCCGGCGCAGAGGTCGGGCAGCAGCCGCGCCTTCTGCTCGTCGGAGCCGAAGAGGTAGATCGGCTGCGTGCCCAGCGAGGTGTGCGCGCACATCGTGATCGCGACCGACGAGTCGATCCGCGTCAGCTCCTCGACGGCGATCGCGTACTGCAGCGCGGTGCCGCCGGCGCCGCCGACCGACTCGGGGAACGGGATCCCCATCCACCCCAACTGCCCCATCTTGGCGACCAGGTCGTAGGGAAACGCCTTCTCGCGGTCCAGCTCCTCGGCGACCGGGGCGACCTCGCCGGTGGCGAAGTCCCGCACGGTCTCCTGCAGCAGGCGGGTGTCGTCGTCGAGGTCGAAGAACATGGTGCGGAGCGTACCGAATGGGCGTTCGAAGTTCGAATGGTCGTTCGATAACGTTGGCGAGGACGCATGCCACCGCGACCCACCCGCACCGCGCTCCGAGACCGCTACGACCGCCGCCAGGCCGAGGTCACGCTCGACGCCGCCCGCGTCTTCGCCGCGCGCGGCTACGACCAGACCTCCGTCCCGCAGTTGGCCAGCGAGCTCGGCCTCGCCGCCGGCAGCCTGTACCACTACTTCGGCGGCAAGGAGCAGCTCCTGATCGCGATCTGCAACGAGCTGATGGAGCCGCTGCTGGCCCGCGTCGCCGACCTCCAAGCCGAAGACCTCGAACCCGCCGACCACCTCCGCGCGCTCGTCCGCATCTGGGTCCGGCACGTCGTCGAGCACCGCGACCACATGCTGGTCTTCCAGCAGGAGCGCCACGTCATCGACCACGGCGACCAATGGCGCCAGGTCCGCGCCGACCGCAAGCGCTTCGAGACCCTCGTCGACGCCGCGCTCGCCGCCATCGAGCCCCCCGCCGCCCGCTTCACCGACCGCCGCCTCGCCCTCTCCGCCCTCCTGGGCATGGTCAACCACACCGCCCAGTGGTACCGCCCCCGCGGCCGCCTCAGCCCCGAGCAGATCGCCGACGGCTACGTCGACCTGCTGCTGGCCTGATCAGCCGCCGCCCGCAGCCGCGACGTTCGCGTGCGGGTGGGCGGCGAGCAAGGCCTTGGTGTAGTCGTCCTGGGGGTTGTTGAAGACGGTGGCGGTGTCGCCGATCTCCACCAGCTTGCCTTGGCTCATGACCGCGACGCGGTCGCAGATCTCGGCGATGACGGCGAGCTGGTGGGCGACGAAGAGGATGGCGACGCCGAGCTCGTCGCGGAGGTCGGCGAAGAGGTTGAGGAGCTGGGCCTGGACGGAGACGTCGAGGGCGCTGACGGCCTCGTCGGCGATCAGGACCTCGGGGCCGACGGCGAGGGCGCGGGCGATCGCGACGCGCTGGCGCTGGCCGCCGGACAGCTCGCGCGGGTTGCGCTCGGCCAGGCGCGCGCTGAGGTGCACGCGCTCCAGCTCGGTGCGGACGAACCCGTCGCCGTCCTCGCTGCCCGGGCGCTTGTGGACCCGGCCGGCCTCGAGGATCGCCGCGCCCACGGTCATCCGCGGGTTCAGCGACGCGTACGGGTCCTGGAAGATCATCTGCATCCGCCGGCGCAGGTCTCGCAGGTCCTTGCCCTCGGCGGCCAGGACGTCCTCGCCGGCCAGGACGATGCGGCCCGCGTCCGGCTCCACCAGCCGGATCACGCAGCGCGCGAGCGTCGTCTTGCCCGACCCGGATCCGCCGGCCAGGCCGAGGATCTCGCCGCGGGCGACGCTCAAGGACACGTCGTCGACGGCGACGTGCGGGTCGGCGACGACGCGCGTCAACCGCTCGGAGAAGGTGCGGCGCAGGCCGAACTCCTTGCGCACGCCCTCGACGACGAGCAGCGGCTCGGCGGCGCTCATGATGCGGCTCCGGCAGTCGTGCGCGCGAACGGCCGCACCGGGCACGCGGTCTGGTGGTCGGGTGCGACCGGCTCCAGCGCCATCGACACGTCCTTGCAGCTCGGCCGCGCGTACGCGCACCGCGGGGCGAACACGCAACCCTCCAAGTTCTCCGTCAACTCCGGCGGCGAGCCAGGAATGCCCGACCGCCGCACGCGCTTGCCCGCCGACTCGAGCTCCGGCACCGACTCCATCAGCGCCCGCGTGTACGGATGCTCGGCCTGCTCGTAGATCGTGCCGATCGGCGCGGTCTCCACGACGTGGCCGCCGTACATCACCGCCACGCGATCGCAGACCTGGGCGATCACGCCAAAGTCGTGGGAGACGATCAGCACCGCCATCCCCCGCTCCGCGCGCAACCGCTGCAACAACGCCAGGATCTGCGCCTGCGTGGTGACGTCCAGCGCGGTCGTCGGCTCGTCGGCCAGCAGCAACCGTGGCCGCGACGCGGTGGCCAGGGCGATCATCACGCGCTGGCGCATGCCGCCGCTCAGCTCGTGCGGGTAGGACAGCGCGCGCCGCTCCGGGTCCGGGATGCCAACCCCATCAAGAAGCTCGACCGCGTGCTTGCGAGCCTCGTCCTTGCCCATCCCGAGGTTGGATCGCAGCGTCTCCACGATCTGCTCGCCAACCCGGAAGACCGGGTTCAGCGACGAGAACGGATCCTGGTAGATCATCCCCGCCTCGTGGGCGCGGAAGTCGCGCAGCTCCTTGGCGCTCATCGCCAAGACGTCGCGCCCCTCGAAGCTGATCGAGCCCGCCGCGATCCGCCCGGGCGGGTGGATCAGCCGCATCACCGAACGACACGTCAGCGACTTGCCGGACCCCGACTCGCCGATCAGCCCGACGATCTCGCCTGCACCGACCTCCAGGCCTACGCCCTTGACCGCGGCCAGCGGCGCGTCGGTGGGACCGAACTCCACACGCAGCCCGTCGATGGCCAGCAACGGCTCGCCGCTCATCGCCGCCTCCCGTCCGACAGCCCGTCGCCGACCAGCCCGGCCGCGATGCCGAACAGCACGATCACCAGGCCGGGCAGCGTCGCCACCCACCACGCGCTCAGGAGCGAGGACTGACCCTCGTTGATGATCGAGCCCAGCTCCGCGTTCGGCGGCTGCGCCCCCAGGCCGAGGTAGGCCAGCGACGCCAACAACAACAGGTTCACCACCATGTCGATCGTCGAGTAGATCAGCGCCGACCGCATCAGGTTGGGCACCGCGTGGCGGAAGATCGCTCGCCGCCGCGAGTAGCCCAGCGCGGTCGTCGCCAGCATGAACTGCTGCTCGCGCAGCACCAGCATCTCTGACCGCGCCAGCCGCGCGTACAGCGCCCACGCCGCGATCGGCACGCCGATCAGCATGCCCTTGACGCCCGGGCCGACGATCGCGATCACGGCGATCACCAGCACGAAGAACGGGAACGCGATCATGACGTCGGTCACGCGCGAGATCACCGCGTCGACCCAGCCGCCGAAGTACCCGCCGATCGCGCCGACGAGCACGCCGATCGGCAGCGGGATGTAGGTGACGAAAACGACGATCGCCAGATCGACGCGCAAGGCGTACAACGTGCGGCTGAAGATGTCACGGCCGCTCTCGTCGGTGCCGAAGAAGTGCTGGAACGACGGGCCGCTGAGCAGGTTGTTGAAGTCCAGCTCGTTCTGCCCGTAGGGCGCGATGACCGGCGCCAGCAGCGCCAAGAGCGCCATCAGCACCAGGATCGCCCCGCCGATCTTGACCGGCAGCGGCTGCCCGCGCAGGCCGCTCATGCGGCGCCGCTGCGGGACGGCCAGCTCGGCCGGCTCCGGCGTGGTGAAGGCCTCGACGGTGCTCATCGGCGTGCCAGCCTCACGCGCGGGTCAAGCCAGGCCTGCAAGATGTCGGCGGCCAGGCCGGCGAGCACCACCGCGGTGCCCGACAGCAACGCCAGTGCCTGCACGAGCTGGTAGTCGCGCTTCTGCACGCCCTGCAGCAGCAGGGATCCGACGCCAGGGATCTGGAACACCTGCTCCAGCACGAACGTGCCGCCGATCAAGAACCCCACGTTGACCGAGAGGATCGTGATCGTGTTCATGAGCGAGTTGCGCATCGCGTGCTTGCCGACGACCCTCACCTCGCTCAGGCCGCGCGACCGCGCGGCGTCGATGTACTCGCTGCTCAAGACCTCCAACAAGGACGAGCGCAGCGTCCGGACGACCACCGCGGCCAGGCCGAGCCCGAGCGTCAGCGCGGGCAACGTCATGGTCTTGATGATCCCGCTGAAGCCGGTCTCATAGCCCGACACCGGGAAGATGTGGAGCTCCAGCCCGAGCAGCAGCGCGAGCATCAGGCCCAGCCAGAACGACGCCATCGCAAACGTGAACGTCGTCGCCAGCCGGATCGTGTTGTCCACGATCCCGTTGGGCCGCAGCGCGGCGATGACGGCGAGCGGAACGCCGATGACCAGGGCCCAGAGGATCCCGTAGCCGATCATGATCGCGCTCGGCGCGACCCGCTGGCCGATCAGCTCGCCGACCGGTGCGTTGAGGGTGAACGCCGTGCCGAACTCGCCCTGCAGCGTGTGCGACAGGTAGAGCCAGAACTGCTCCAGGAGCGGTCGGTCCAGCCACAGCTCGTGCCGGGTCTCGGCGATCGCCTGTGGCGTGCCGTGGCCCGCCAGGACGATCGTGACCGGGTCACCGGGCACGAGGTGGATGATGAAGAACGTCGCGACCAGCAGTCCGAACAGGACCACGACGCTCAACGCCATTCGATGCAGGACGTAGCTCAGCACGGCGCCACCACCTCTAGCTCGAGGCCTTCTTCGCGAACCAGGTGTCCTCGAGGTGGTCGGACCCCAGCGCGTCGATCGCGGTCCCGCAGGTCGTCGCGCTGTGGGCGTTGACGAACGGCAGGTTCATGACGTTGATGACCGGCGTGACGTCCATCAGCGCCTGCTGGATCTGCGGCCACTTCGTGGCGCGCGCATCCTCGTCGGTGGTCTGGGCGAAGTCCGTGACCATGTCCTGGATCTTCTTGTCCTTCCAGCCCGTGAAGAACCCCTTCAGGCCGTTGTCCCAGTCCGCCAGGAAGTCGGAGTACTCGTCCGGCACCACGACGTCGGAGGTAAACGAGGCGAACGGGAACGTCATGTCGTACTTCATCGACGACCAGTTCGACGTGCCCGTGGCGCCGTCGACCTCCTTGAGCGTCACCTTGATGCCGATGGCGCCGAGGTTCTGCTGGATCAGCAGCCCGAGCTGCTTGTAGTAGTCGTAGCCGGTCGGGTACTGCAACGTGGTGGAGAACCCGTCCGGGTAGGCGGACTTCGCCATCGCGGCCTTGGCCGCGGCGACGTCGTAGGCGTACGGCTTGACCTGCGAGGCCGGCGCGTCGTAGCGCAGCGACATCAGCACGCTGTTGGGGATCTTCCCGAGCCCGCGGAAGATCGACTTGTTCATCAGGTTGCGGTCCAGGGCCATCTGCATGGCCTTGCGGACGTTGACGTCGGCGAGCTGCTTGCGATCGTGGTTGAGCCAGAGGCCGAGGAAGAGCGGCACGTTCGCCGACTGGACGGCCACTGACTTGTCGCTCTGCAGAGAGGTGATCTGCGAGAACGGCACGCCGTCCATGATCTGCGCCGTGCCGCCCTTCAACGCCACGATGCGGCTGTTGGCCTCGCCCGCGAAGTTGAAGCGAACCGTGTTCAGGTACGGCTTGCCGCTCTCCCAGTAGTTGGGGTTCTTCGCGAAGGTGATGTGCGAGCCGCGGACGAACTCCTTGACCGTGAACGGTCCGGTGCCGACCGGGTTCTTGTAGAACGCGCTGCCCTGCTCCTGGACGAGCTTCTTGGGCAGGATCGCCGCGGGGAAGATCGAGATGTTGTAGAGGAACGCAGCGACCGGCTGCTTGAGCTTGATCTCGACGGTGGAGTCGTCGACGATCTTCGACGAGCCGTAGCCGATGGCGACCGAGCTCATGACCGAGTTGGTCTTCGGATCGCCGAAGCGGTCCAGGCTCCACTTGACGTCCTGCGCCGTGACCGGGTCGCCGTTTGAGAACTTGACGCCGGAGCGCAGGTGGAACGTGTAGGTCTTGCCGTCGTCGGAGATCTCCCACTTCTCGGCCAGGCCCGGCAGGACGTCGGTGCCGCCCTTCGGATCGGGGCGGGTGAGCCCGCCGTAGATCAGGTTGTCGGCGAAGATGTCGCCGTTGCCGTTGCGCGCGTCGAGCGGGTTGAGCGACTGTGTCTCCGCCTGGCGGGCGTAGACGAGGTCACCACCCGCGACGGGCGTGCCCTGGCAGTCGGCAGCCGTCGATGCTCCCGAGGCATCAGCCAGCGTCGCCGTCTTCGTGCCGCCGTCGCCGCCCCCGCAGGCGCTCAGCAGCATCGCCGTCATGACCCCTGCGGTCGTGACCACACCGGTTCTACGCATTCGTCGTCCTCTTGCTCTTGGTGGTGGTGTTGATGGGGCGGAGTCGTTCGAACTCCTGTTGGACCAGCTCGACCTGGCGCTCGCGCGTCAGGCGCTGGGGGTCCAGCAGCGTGTGGAGGGAGAAGCCGTCGATCAGCGCGAGCAGACGCTCGGCCACGTTCTCGGGCGTCTCGTCCGTGGAGATCTCGCCGGCCTGCTGGCCCTCGCGGACGAGATCGCTCAAGGTGTCGACGAGCTGCGGGCCGCGGCGCTCCGGGCGTGGGGCGACGTCGCCCTCCCGGATCACGCGGCTCCAGTAGTTCATGAGGAACTTGGTTTCAAGCTCGCGCTGATCGTCCAGCGGGAGGTTCTCGAGCACGAGCGCGTGGAGCGCCTCGATGCCGCTGAGGCCTTCGAGGAGCGCGTCGCCGCGGGCGGCGATCCGCTCGTACATCAGGCGCAACGCCGCCAGCAGGATCTCGTCCTTGTCGGCGAAGTAGTGCTGCAGGACGCCCGTGGACCAGTTGGTCTCGGCGGCGATCACGCGCACGGTGACCTTCTCGATGCCGTCGCGGGCGATCACGGTCCAGACGGCCTCGAGGATCTCCTCGCGCCGGGCCTCGTGGTCGACGTCCTTGGGCACTAGGCCGTGGTCTCCATGGCGGTGGCCGCCGCGTCGAGGAACGCCAGCGCCTCGTCGACGTCGCGTGCGCCGGCATCCGAACCCAACGCCCGGACGTTCAGCGCACCGGTCGCGCAGCCCAGACGGGCGGCGTCGTCGACCGGCCAGCCGGCGCAGCGGGCGACGATGACGCCCGCGCAGAACGCGTCGCCGCAGCCGGTGGTGTCGACGACCTGCTCGACCGCGAAGCCGGGGATCGCGCGCACGCCGTCGGCGTCGGCGATGACCGCGCCCTCGGGACCGCACTTGACGATGACGGTCGCGGCGCCGAGGTCGCGCAGGTCGCGGGCGGCGACGATCGGATCGGTCGCGCCGGTGATCGCCAGCGCCTCGCCGTCGTTGGGCATGAAGTAGTCGACATGCGGCAGGACCGATGCCAGCAGCGCGGCGGGGTCGTCGCCGCGAACGCCGAGGCAGTCGGCGGTGGTGATCGCGCCGGCGGCGCGGGCCTTGGCCAGCAACTCGCCCGCGGGCGCGCCGTCGATCCCGGGCAGCGCGGTCAAGCCGCCGAGGTGAACGGCGTCAGCGCCGGTCAGGACCGTGTCCGGGACGTCGGCCGCGGTGAACAGCATGTTCGCGCCGGGGACGTGCCAGGCGGGGCGGCTGCCGTCGGGGTGGATCGGCAGGATCGTCGCGCTGGTCTGCACGGCATCGCGGCGGACGATGTTGGTGGTGTCAATCCCGTCCTGCTGGAGCGCCAGCAGGAGGAAGTCGCCGGCCAGGTCGGTGCCGATCGAGGCCACCGCGGTCACCTGCGCGCCGAGGCGGGCGAGGTCGACGGCGGTCCCGCCCGCGGTGCCGGCGGCGGTCAGGCGGATCTCGTCGAGGAGACGGGTGTTCTGACCGACCGGCAGCTCGGAGACCGGGCGGCCGAGCACGTCGACGATGTAGGTGCCGATGGCGGCGACCTTCGGCGTGGAGGCGCGCAGCGCGGCGTGCAGGTCGGAGGTCGCGGCGATCATGCGGCGATCTTGTAGTCGATGGCCTTGATCTGCTCGACCACGGCCGCGAGGTCGTCGGCATCGAGCAGGCGCGGCTCGCGGCCGGAGGCGATCGCGTGGTAGTAGACCGACGCGACCCATTCCAAGGTGATGGCCTTGGCCACGGCCTGGCGCGGGTCGCGGCCGGTGACCACCGCGCCGTGGTTGGACATCAACGCGGCGGTGCGGTCTTGGAGGGCTGCACCGACGGCGTCGGCCAGTGCCGGCGTGCCGAACGTCTCGTAGGGCGCGACGCGCACGGCGCCGCCGAACGCGGCGATGGCGTAGTGGATCGGCGGCAGCTCGTCGACGAGCGTGCCGACCACCGTCGCGTAGTGTGCGTGGGTGTGGACGACGGCGTCCTCGCCCTCCCCGGCCGCCGCGTAGACGGCGCGGTGAAGCGCGGACTCCGACGAGGCGCGTGAATCGCGGTCGTGGTCGGGTGAGGTGCTGCCGTCGGCCAGGGAGACGTCGACGAGGTCGAGCGGGTCGATCTTGCCGAGGTCGGCGCCGCGCGGCGTGATCAGCATGCGGTCGCCGCGGCGCAGGCTCAGGTTCCCGGCGGCGCCGGGGACCATGCCGCTCTCGTCGATCGTCCGGGCGGCGTCGGCCAGGGCGGCGCGGTCGCTGTCGGTGAACGCGGTCACAACGAGCGCTTGAGGTCGGCGAAGGCGATGTCGGTGCGCTCCAGGGCGGCGTCGATCGTCGCCGCGTCGTGCGCGGTGGACAGGAACCAGTTGTGGACCGGGTGCAGGTAGACGCCGTGATGGGCGCAGAAGCCCGACCAGGCGAGGCCCTTGGCGAAGTCGGGCGCGTCGTCGGTGAAGAGCAGCAGCGGCATCGCCGGCGGTCCGCTGACCGAGACCTCGAAGCCGTGCGCGGCGGCCTGCTCGCGGAGGCCGTCCTGGAGGCGCGTGCCCTGCGTCTCCATGGTCTTGATGCCGTCGGTCTGCTTGAGGATCTCGATGGACTTGATCGCGGCGGCCATCGGCGCGCCGGCCAGCCAGAACGAGCCGGTGGCGACGATCTTGCCGGCGGCCTCGCGGAAGGGCTCGGCGCCGTGCAGGACGGCGAGCGCGTAGCCGTTGGCCAAGGACTTGCTCCAGGCGGAGAGGTCCGGGCGGACGCCGTGCTGCTCCCACGAGCCGCGCAGGTCGATGCGCAGACCGCAGCGGACGTCATCGAGGATCAGCGCGGCGCCGATGCGGTCGCAGATCTCGCGGACGCCCTGGGCGAACTCCTTCTCGGCCGGGACCTGGTCGGTGTAGACGTCGTGGCGGTGGGGCGTGCAGACGATCGCGGCGATCGTGCCCTCGCCGGTCTGCGCGACGGCGGCCTCGACCGAGTCGAGGTCGTTGTAGTCGAACCACACCGTGTTGAGGTGGTCTTCGACGGTCGTGCCGGGCGCCTCGGAAGGCAATGCCCATGCGTCGATGCCGTGGTAGGAGTTGCGCGCCATCAGGACCTTGGAGCGACCGGAGGCGGCACGGGCGGTGGTGAGCGCCAGGCCGGTGGCGTCGGTCCCGTTCTTGGCGAACATGACCCAGTCGGCGTGCGGGACCTGGTCGACCAGCAACTCGGCCAGCTCCACCATCTCGGGGCCGGGGCCGTTGAGGACGTCGCCTCGCGCCGCGGTCTCGTTGTGCGCCGCGTCGACCTCGGGATGCGCGTGGCCGAGCAGGATCGGACCGAACGTGCACATCAAGTCGATGAACTCGCGACCGTCGACGTCCCACACCTTCGCGCCCTCGCCGCGAGCGAAGAACTGCGGGTAGTCGTCGGTGAAGCGTGCGGTGCTCAAGTGCCCGTACATCCCGTTCGGGATGACCTTCAGGGCGCGCTCACGGTACGAGTCATCATGCGCCCGGGCAGGGCGAAGCGAAGCAGTAGTCAAGGATGCTCTCCATCTCCCCCGGGCTCGGTGCAAGCCGCGGTGTTAAGCGTCTTATTACAGACGTGCGAAATAGAGTCAAGCCAGAAACGAGATCCTTAGCGGGATTTGGACGCAGCGGCGACTCGCGTTCGACCGTATGGAGAAAGGCCCGATGGGCTTCGAACTGACCGTTTGTTAAGACAGGTCGTCGAAGCGCGCTAGATCCGCCAACCACGCGGCGGCGGTGCTGTCGCTCGGCGCGCGCCAGTCGCCGCGGGGCGACAGAGAGCCACCCGCGACGACCTTGGGGCCGTTGGGCAGCGCGGAGCGCTTGAACTGCGCGAAGCCGAAGAAGCGCCGGCAGAAGACCTCAAGCCAGCGGTGGATCTCGGTCAGGTCGTAGGCGCCGCGCTTGGCGACGGGGAAGTTCGGCGGCCACGTGCCGTGCTCGGCGTCGCGCCAGGCATGCCAGGCCAGGAAGGCGATCTTCGACGGCCGGAAGCCGTAGCGCAGCACGTGAAAGAGCGTGAAGTCCTGTAGGGCGTAGGGCCCCACCTTGGACTCGGTGGACTGCAGCTCCTCGCCGGGGACCAGCTCGGGGCTGATCTCGGTGTCGAGGATCTTGGTGAGGGTCTCCCCCGCGGCCGCGCCGAGCTGCTCGTGGCCCATCACCCAGCGGATCAGGTGCTGGATCAGCGTCTTCGGGACGCCGCCGTTGACGTTGTAGTGCGACATCTGGTCGCCGACGCCGTAGGTCGCCCAGCCGAGCGCCAGCTCGGAGAGGTCGCCGGTGCCCAACACGATGCCATTGCGCTGGTTGGCCGCGCGGAATAGGTAGTCGGTGCGCAGGCCGGCTTGGACGTTCTCGAAGGTGACGTCGTAGACCGGCTCGCCGTTGGAGTACGGGTGACCCAGCTCCTTGAGCATCAGCTCGGCGGTCGGGCGGATGTCGAGCTCCTCCCAGGTGACGCCCAAGGCCTCCATCAACGCGATGGCGTTGGCCTTGGTCTCCTCGCTGGTGGCAAAACCGGGCAGCGTGAAGGCGAGGATGTCGGTGCGCGGGCGCTGCGCGCGGTCCATCGCGCGGGCGGCGACGATCAGCGCGTGCGTGGAGTCCAGCCCGCCGGAGACGCCGATGACGACCTTCGGGTTGCCGATCGCGGTCAGGCGCTGGTGCAGGCCCGCGACCTGGATGTTGTAGGCCTCGTAGCAGTCCTGCTCCAGGCGGGCCGGGTCGGACGGGACGAACGGGTAGCGCTCCAGCGTGCGACGCAGGCCGAGGTCGGTGTCGCGCGGGGGGTCGAGCTCGAAGGCGATGGTGCGAAACGCCTCGCCGCCGCCGACCAGCGCGCGGCGGTTGTCGTCGAAGGTCCCCATCCGCTGGCGCTCCTGACGCAGCAGGTCGAGGTCGACGTCGGCGATCGACTGGCGCGGGCCGTCCGGGAAGCGTTCGGTCTCGGCCAGCAGGACGCCGTTCTCATAGATCATGGTCTGCCCGTCCCACGAGAGGTCGGTCGACGACTCGCCTTCGCCGGCCGCGGCGTAGAGGTAGGCGGCCAGGCAGCGCGACGACGCGGACTGCACGAGCAGGCGGCGGTCGTCCGCGCGCCCGACGGTGATCGGGCTGCCGGAGAGGTTCAGCAGGACCGTCGCGCCCGCCAGCGCGGCCTCGGCGCTGGGCGGGATCGGGACCCACATGTCCTCGCAGATCTCGGCGTGGATGGTGAGGCCGGGGACGTCGGTGGCCTCGAACAGCAGGTCGGGGCCGAAGGGGACGTCGCTGCCGTTGACGCGAATCGTGCCGCGCTCGTCCTCGCCGGCCGCGAGCTGGCGGCGCTCGTAGAACTCGCGGTAGGTCGGCAGGTAGGACTTCGGCGCGACGCCGAGGATCGCGCCGCGGTGGATGACGACCGCGGTGTTGTAGATCCGGTGGCGGTGGCGCAGCGGAGCGCCGACCACGAGCACGGGCTGAAGGTCTTGTGATGCGGTGACGATGGCGTCGATCGCCTGCTCGACGCCGTCCAGGACGGCGTCCTGGAGCAACAGGTCCTCGATCGAGTACCCCGACAACCCGAGCTCGGGGAAGAGCGCGAGCGACACGCCTTCTTCAGCGACCGCTTTGGCCTGCATGAGGATGGCCTCGGCGTTGCGCGGCGGATCGGCGATCGCCACAGGCGTCGTGCACGCCGCGACGCGGAGAAAGCCGTGCTCATGGAGGTTGCGGAAGCTCATCCATGAGGGAGCGTACCCGTACAAGAATGCGCGCACGGGCGCGGGGTTGCGCGGGCGCGGGTGGCGCGGGCGCTGGTGGCACTTCGCTCATCGAAGGGCGTGGGGCTGTTGGGGCGTGGCGACCGCTACCGGGTGATCGTCGCCGTGGGCGCTGCCGGCGGCGGGGATGAACAGCGCATCAAGACATCAGACTTGGCCTCCAGGGTTGGTCCCTCGGCCGCCTGGGTTCGAGGGACCAGGGGTTTCGGAGATCCGGGTCGCTGCAACCGGAATATGTCCGGCTCAAGCGACCCGCACCTCGAAACCGGGATCCGGGTCGTTTTATGGTCGATATACGACGCTAAATCGACCCGGACCCCCAAACGCACGACCTTCGGGCCCGAACCCTCAAACCCCAAGGCCGACGGACGCCCCATGAGGCCCAGATTCATGTCTTGATGCCAAAGCCAGCCCGGCCGGCACCACCCAAAGCGACCATCACTCCCAGGCGGTGGCCACGCCACAAGGCTCTCACCCTTTTGATGAGCGAAGCACCACCAACGCCCCGCACCACGCGCGTGCGGTCAGCAACAGCGAACGTCCGCGCTACGCGCGTGCGGTCAGCAGCAGCGAGCGTCCGCGCCCCGCCAGCAGGTGCGCCCGAACCAGCGGCACATGCGGGATCGGCGGCACGTAGGCGCCCGCGCGCAAGGCGATCGCCCGCGCCGCCGCGCCGGCGCCCGCCACCGCCGCGTCGAGCTGCTTGATCGGCGACGCGGTGGCGTCGCCGATGGCGAAGACGCCGTCCTGCCCGACGACCGCGCCGTCGCGCTCTGTGGGCACGAAGCCGTCCGCGGTCGACGGGAGACCGGGGAGGTTCGGGCCGTCCAGGACGGGAAGCGCGACGACACGGTCGTCGGGCAGGTCGGCAGAGCCGTCGGCGCGCGTGGCGACGACGGTCGAGCCGGTGAACGTCACGCCGGCGTCCTCCAGCAACTCGGCGACGGCGGCGCTGCCGTCCGGGTCGAAGCTCGCCAGCGGCGCGGGTTCGGGCGTGATCAGCCGGACGGGCACGTCGCGGCCGCGCAGCTCGCCGGCGACCTGGATCGCGAGCTCGTACAGCGGCACCGGCCAGGTGGTGCCGGGCGGGACGACGAACGCCAGCGCATGGGTCCAGCCGTCGGCGACCTCGGCGGTCAGACGGCCGATCGCGACCGTGCCGGCGCTGCCGAAGAACGTCAGCGCGCGTGCGTACGCGGGGCGAGGACGGGCGCCGACCGCCACGACGAGCGCGTCGTAGGCGATGCGGCGCCCGTCGGCCAGCCGCACCCGGCCGCCCTCGCTGTGACCCTCGTCCCCTGCGCCGTGCACGTCGTGCTCGACCGCCGCTACGCGCCCGGACCGGACCAGGGCCCCGGTGCGCGTCGCGGTCTGGCGGATCGTCGAGCGGTGGTGGTCCTGGCGCGCCCGGAACGGCTCGGGTCCGTTCCCGAGCGCGCCCGCTCGCGCGATCGCCTCGTGCGGCCTCGGTGCCACCAGCGTCATCCTGACGCGCGCGCCCGCATGCTCGCAAAGCGCGAGCGCGCTCTCGGCGGCGGCCGGTCCACCGCCGGCCACGACGACGTGCAACGGACGATGGGCCACGACACCAGCGTGCCTGACGGCGTCAGGCCCGTCTGCCGTGCACCGCCGCGCGGTTGGGCGCGGTCACACCGCCTTCTGGTGCGGAACTACCGCAATCGGTCTGCGATCCTGACGGGCGATGGCCCCGATCGCGATCGTGCTCGCGGACGACCACGAGATGGTCCGCACCGGCTTGCGCCACGTCCTCGACGCGCACGAGGACCTCACCGTCGTGGCCGAGGCCGGGACGGTCGCCGACGCGGTCGCGACCGCCACCGCTCACCGTCCGGACGTGCTCGTCCTCGACCTCGCGATGCCCGACCGCTCGCCCGGCGCGACGCTCGACGCGCTGCCGGACGTCGCCCGCCGTGTCGCGCCCGCCCGGATCGTGATCCTCACGATGCAGGACGACCCGGAGTTCGCGCGCCGCGCGCTGCGCTCCGGCGCGATCGGTTACGTGCTCAAGGAGGCCGCGCCGACCGAACTGGTCGAGGCCGTGCGCCGCGCGGCCGCCGGCAAGCCGTACCTCTCGCCCGGGCTCGGCGCGCAGCTCGCGGCCGACGACGCGGCGCCCGCCGAGGACGAGAACGCCCCGCCTGACGGCCTCACCGAGCGCGAGGCCGAGATCCTGCGGCTGATCGCGCTCGGCCACACCAACGCCGAGGTCGGCAAGCTCCTGCACCTCTCGGTCCGCACGATCGAGGCGCGTCGCGCGCACGTGCAGCAGAAGACCGGCCGCACCGGCCGGCCAGAGCTCGTCCGCTACGCCCTTGAGCGCGGTCTGTTGGACGACGTCGCCGCGAGCGGCTGAGGGAACGCGGCGCGCAGCACCGTGCCCTCGGGCGACGGCGTGATCGAGAGCGTCCCGCCCGCCAGGCCCACGCGCTCGCGCATTCCCGCCACGCCGAAGCCACCCGACGGCGCCCCCAGGTCGAAGCCGGCGCCGTCGTCAGCGATCGTCAGCAGCAGCTCGCCCGGCGACGCGGCCAGCGCGACCGCGACCCGGGTGGCGCGCGCGTGCTTGGCGACGTTCGTCAGCGCCTCCTGCGCCACGCGGTAGACCGCGGTCTCAAGCTCGCCCGGCAGCCGCGCCTCCTCGTCGAGGCCGTCGACGTCCACGCTCGCGTCCAGCCCCGCGCCGCCCGCCACCCGCCGCACGAGCGCGCGCAGCGCCGGGCCGAGGCCGAGCTCATCCAGCGCCGCCGGGCGCAGCTCGGCGATGATCGACCGCAGGTTCGCGATCTCGTCGGCCAGGCGCTCGACCGCCACCGACGTGGCGCGGCGCAGGTGCACGTCGTCCCCGCCCTCGGCGGAGGCCAACAGCACCAACAACCCGCCGAGCGACTGGAGCGTCTCGTCGTGCAGCTCGCGCGCCCAGCGCCCGCGCTCGGCCTCGGCCGCCTCGATCGCCGTCCGCAGCCGCGACTTCTCCACCGTCTCGGCCGTGACAACCGCGATTGCCGCGCTGGTCGCAAACGACCGCAGTAGCGCCTCGTCGCGGGAGCCGAACGGGTCGCCGGGCGCGTCGCGGCGGTCGAAGGCGACCAGGACGCCGACCGTCCGCAGGCGGTAGCTCAAGGGCACCAACAACGCGGTGCGCGCGCCGGACGCGCCGAGCGGCGCCGGGTCCAGCCGCCCGTCGGCGGCGATGTCGTCCACGCGCAGCGCGCGGCCCGACGCCATCACCTCGCCCCAGCGCGTGCCGTCGCGCTCCACGACGTCTGCGGTCTCGCCGACGTCCCCCGCGTGGGCGGCGACGGTCAGGTCGCCGCCGAGCTCAAGCAGCACCGCGACCTCGCGGGCGTCGACCAGCGCCCGCGCGCGCTTGACCACCAACTCGAGGATCGGCTCGCGGTCGACCTCAGCGCCGAGCGCGATCGCGATCTCGGTGGTCGCGCTCAGCCGCGCGACCGCCCGCTCCAGCTCGTCGCGACGGCGCTCCAGCCCCTCGTAGAGGCGCGCGTTCTCGATCGCGATCGCGGCCCAGCGCGCCAGCACGACCGCCGTCCACTCGTCCTCCTCGGTGAACGGCTCGGGCTTGTTGGCCAGGTACAGGTTCCCCCACGTCGCGTCGCCGATCGTGATCGGGACGCCGAGGAACGTGGTGATCGGCGGGTGCTCGGCGGGAACGCCGTAGGCCAGCGGATGGCCGCGGACGTCATCCAGACGCAAAGGCCGCGGGTCGGAGATCAGCAGCCCGAGGATCCCGCGCCCGCGCGGCGGGTCGCCGATCAGCGCGCGGCGCTCGTCGTCGATCCCGCACTCCACGAAGCGCTCCAGTCCGTCACGCGCAGCGTTGAGCACCCCGAGCGCCGCAAACGGCGCGCCGGTCAGCTCGCGTGCGGTCTGGAGCAGGTGCTCGAGGACGTCGTCGAGGTCGAGCTCAGAGACCAACTCGCGCGCAACGACCGCGAGGCGGTCGAGCCGGCCGGCGTCGGGCATCGGTGGGACTGTACGGACGCCGGGCCGCCGCCGTCAACGGCAGGTGGCCGCGCCGAGGCGGTCGTACAGCAGCGGGCCGAGGCCGTGCTCGTCCAAGCGGTGCTCGTGCACGTCGGCCGACCACGGGCCGGGTGCGATCTCCGTGATCCCGGAGTTCAGGGCGAGCACGTCGGCGATCGTCGAGGCCTGCGAGCAGGCGACGTCGACGTGCTTGACCGGGCACGTCGTCGCGTCGCCCGCGGCGAAGACGTCCTCCATGCCGAGGACCGCGCCGTGGTCGTCGATCGGGATGAAGCCGTCGGGCGTGGCCGGGACGCCGCGCAGGTCAGGGCCCCTGAGCACCGGCAGCGTGACGATCCGGTCGTCGCCCAGTAGCGTGCGGACCGCGCCGATCCGCGGCCGGCCGTCGATGGCCTCGAAGACCGGCGCCGACGACACGACCGCGACGCCCGCCTCGGCGAGCAGCCCGGCCATCGTCGCCCGTGCGAGCCCGTCGAAGCGGCTGAGCGGCGCGGGCTCGGGCGTGAAGAGACGCAGCTGCGCCCCCGGCGCGCGGCCACGCGCCTCCATCCCGGTGAGCACGGCCAGCTCGTAGAGCTCCAACGCGCGCGTCACACCCGGGGGAACCACGAACGACAGCGGCCGCGTGACGTCGCCACGACGCAGCTCGGTCAGCACGCGCTCGGTCGCAGCCGGCCCGGGCTCGCCGTAGAGCGTCAGCGTCGCGGACTCGAAGACCGGCTGTGCCTGCGCGCCCGGCGCGAGGACGAGCACGTCGTAGGGCAGGACGCCGCCGTCGGCCAGGATCACGCGGTGGCGGTCGCCGTCGACGGCGACCACGCGGCCCGAACGCAACCGAGCGCCGAGTGCCGCGACGACCGCCGGCAGCTCCTGCGCGCGGCGGCGGACCGCCGAGAACGGCTCGGCCGCAGGCAACGGCAGCGCGCGGTCCCGTGCTGGCGGGACGACGTAGGTCAGCGCGACGCCGGCTCCATGCTGCTCGCGCAGCACGAAGCCCAGCTCGGTGGCGGCCGGGCCACCGCCGACGACCACGACGTTTGGGGGTCGGAGGGATCGCATGCTCTCAGCCTGGAGCTGGAACACCCGATCGTCTGCGGTGGAGCGCCGCAGGTCGCAATGCGGTGGTGCCGCATGTCAGGACGCGGCGGTGGGCGGCAGTCTGGTGGTTCGGGTGGTCCGGCAGGGAACACGACGCGGCATGCGATACGCCCCGTTCGGTGACGTCAGTTGCCAGCTAGGCGGTGCAACACCAGTTCAGGTCCGCAGAGCTCACGCGAGCGGTCCCGGCTGGGAAGCCGGGACCGAGCGTGTGGTTCTCGATCGCGCCATGATCCCGGGGCGATGACCCTCAACATCCTCTCGATCCAGTCGCACGTCGCTTACGGGCACGTCGGCAACGCCTCCGCGGTGTTCACGATGCAGCGCCTCGGCGTCGAGGCGTGGCCGATCCACACGGTGCAGTTCTCCAACCACACGGGCTACGGCGAGTGGACCGGGCGCGTGTTCGACGGCCCGTTCGTGGACGAGCTGCTGGACGGGATCGAGGCGCGTGGCGTGCTGCCCAGCTGCGGCGGCGTGTTGTCGGGGTACATGGGCTCGGCCGACGTCGGGACCGCGATCCTGTCGGCCGTCGACCGCGTGCGCGCTGCCAACCCGGAGGCGACGTACTGCTGCGATCCGGTGATCGGCGACGTCGGCCGCGGCGTCTTCGTGCGGCCGGGGATCCCGGAGCTGATCCGCGACCAGGCCGTGCCGAAGGCCGATGTCGTGACGCCCAACCACTTCGAGCTCGACTACCTCTCGGGGATCGAGAGCCGGACGGCGAGCGACCTCGCGCGGGCGATCGCGGCGATCCACGCTTTGGGCCCACGCACCGTGCTGGTCACCTCCGTCCATTTGGAGGACACACCAGAGGACGCCGTGGACCTCGTCGTCGGCGAGGGCGGCCGGATGTGGCGGGTGCGCACGCCGCGCCTGGACCTGTCGCTCAACGGCGCAGGCGACGCGATCGCCGCGCTCTTCTACGTCCACCGCACGCGGACCGGGTCGGCGTCCGAGGCGCTCAGCCGCGCGGCGTCGGCGACCTACGCGGTGCTGGAGGCGACGGCGGCGGCAGGCTCACGCGAGCTGGTGCTGGTCGCCGCCCAGGACCAGCTCGTGGCGCCGTCGCGCGTCTTCGAGGCCGAGTCGCTCGACGTCTAGGACGGCTCGTCGCGCAGCGAGCCGATGCCGAGCGAGGGCGACGGCTCGGCGGCGACAGGCGCGGGCTCGGGCGGCGCATCGTCGGCGGGTGTCTCCTCGGCGGCCACCGGCTCCTCTGCCAAGGCCTCCAACATGCCCGCCGTCGGCACGAAGAACGTCGTCCCGGTCTTCGCGGTCGAGAAGTCCAACAGCTTGTCGTAGGCGCCGGGCGGCGCGCCGACGAACATCCGCCCCAACATCTGCTCGAGCACCCAGAGGCGCGCGGTGTAGCCGATGAAGTAGGTCCCGAACTCCCCAGCGCCCGGGCGGCCGAAGGGCATGTTGTCGCGCAAGATCGCCAGCTCGCCGCCGTCCGGGCCCTCGATCGTCGCCAGCGACTTGTGCGACAACTGCGGCGCGCCGTCATCGTCGATCTCGATGTTGTCGATCTTGGTCCGACCCATGATCGCCTCCTGGGCCTCGGTCGACAGCGCCGCCCAGCCGGCCATGTCGTGGACGTACTTCTGCACGACGACGTAGCTGCCGCCCGCGAAGTCCGGATCGTCGTCCTCGGAGATCAGCGCCGCGTCGGGCAGCTCGGCGCCGGTCGGGTTGGCGGTGCCGTCGACGAAGCCGAGCAGGTCGCGCGCGTCGAAGTAGCGGAAGCCGACGGTCTCGTCCTGCACGCGCGCCGCATCGCCGATCAGATCCAGCAGCTGGCGCTCCAGCTCGAAGGTCATGTCCTCGCGCTCGGCGCGCAGGTGGAACAGCAGGTCGCCGGGCGTCGACGGCGCGCGGTGCTTCGGGCCGCGGATCTCGGCGAACGGCCGCAGGTCGATCGGCCGCGCGCCGGGCGACAGCCGATCCCACAACGCCGCCCCGATCCCGACGACGCACGACAGCCGCCCGTTCAGGTCGCGGAACCCCACGTTCTTGACCAGGTCGCTGATGGAGCCGAGGACCTCGCGCACCTGCGCCAGCGCCGCATCGTCGTCACCGACCGACAACACCAAGAAGACCGCCGCGCGCGAGAGCGGCGCATCCACGCTCTGCGCGTCGATTGGAACGCGATCCCAGGAACTGTTGTCCATGGCCTCGATCCTACGCACCTCCTAGGCCGGCGCCATGCGCTCGGCCTCCAGCCGCGCCAGGTAGGGCGCCAGCCAGCGTGAGGCGATCTTCGTCGGCGGCCACCAGAGCGGCTGCGGTGAGAACGTCGAGCTGCCGTCGGGATCGGCCAGCTCGGCGCGCAGGAAGCGCGGGCCGTGCTCGGTCAGCAGCACGCCGCGCAGGACGAGCCCGCCGGGGTCGGCGCGGGCCGTGCCGCCGGCGCGGCGGGCCATGTCGACCACGACCGCCTCGGCCTGCTGGGCGGCCAAGCCGCCCTGCTTGACCGGGAACGTTCCAGCGTCGCCCGCGACGTGTACGTCCGGAACGCCGATCACCCGCCCGCGGGCGTCCGACGGGATGAACCCGTGCGCGTCGCACGGCAGGCCCGCGATCCGCGGCCCCGCGAGCAGCGGCAGGCTGACGATGCGGTCGGCCTCGACCCACGCGCCGTCGGCGCGCAGCGCGGTCGAGGACACGACGTCGGGCACGACGCCGCAGCGCACCGCGACGCCCGCGGCGTCGAGCACCTCAGCGACCTCGCGTGAAGCCTCGGCGCCGAAGACCGCCAGCGGCATGTGCTCGGGCGTGAGCAGCGTGACGTGATGGTCCTCCGGGTGGTGGCGCCCGCCCCACGCGGCGGTCAGCAGCGCCAGCTCGTAGGCGGGCAGCGTCCAGGAGACGCCCTCGGGAACGACGATCGCGACGTGCGGCGCGAAGCCGCCGGCGAGGTCGTCCAAGGCCTCGTCGAACTCGTCGGGCGACAGCTCGCGATCGAAGGTCACGCCGGCCTCGAAGGCCGGGTAGGGCCGCGCGCCGGTCGCGACGATCAGCTCGTCGTAGCCGATCGCGCCGTGGTTCTGGGTGACGACCTCGTGGTCGCCCGGCCGGACCGCGACGACGCGATCGGCCAGCAGCCGGGCGCCGAGGTCAGCGCACACGTCGACGAGGTGATGGCGCCGCGGGTGACCGAGCCCGAACGACTCGCCGACCAGCAGCGGGCGGTACAGGAAGTCCTCGCCGTCGGCGATCAGGACCGGCTCGACGCGGCCGGGCGCGAGGTCGCGCAGGGCGATCAACGCCTCCAGCGCGGCGACCCCGCCACCGACGATGACCACGCGAAGCGGATCGTGGCGATGCTCGAACATCATCATGTCGCCAGCGTCCCACCGCACGGGGCCCGCGCCATCGGGTCGCTCCCGCGTACCGCCTCCGTAGTTCGCCCCGCCGCCGGTGCTGGGCGGAGCTAGCCCTTCGGGACGAAGGCGAGCACGCGGCTCGGCGAGCCGGTGCCAGCGACGAGCTTCAGCGGCGCGACGACGATGAGCGCGCCGCGGGCCGGGAGGCGCTCGACGTTGGCCAGCTGGGTCAACCCGTAGCGGTTGGCGCCGAGCAGGAAGTGGTGGACGGGGAAGCCGGGGTCAAAGCCGCCCGCGGCACCGGCGTCGATGCCGACGGTCTCCACGCCAAACCCAACCACATTGGGATGCTCGGCCAGCCACTTGGAGGCGGCGACGTCCGGGCCGGGCGTGACCGGGCCCTCGGGACCGGCGTTGAGGAACGCGGCCTCGTCGTCGGCGCGGGCGCCCCAGCCGGTGCGCAGGATCACCCAGGTGCCGGGGTCCAGCGGGCCGTGCTGCGCCTCATGCGCCTCGAGGTGCTCGACGGTCAGCAGGTCGCCGGGATCGGCCGCCACCGCGCCGCTGCGGTCGATCACCGCGATCGGACCGACCAAGCGCCCGGGCGCGACCGAGGCGACGTCCTCCCCGCCCTGACCGGTGACCCAGTGCACGGGCGCGTCGAAGTGCGTGCCGGTGTGCTCGCCGAGCGTGAGGACGTCCCACGCCCAGGCGGGGCCGTCGGCGTCGTAGCGGCTCAGGCGCTCGCGCGACAGGTGCGGGGTGTTGGCGAACGGCTCGGGGAGCACGAGCACCGGCGTGCTCTCGCTCAGCGGCTGGGTGAGGTCGACGACCTCGACCGAGCCGTCGGCGAGCGCGGACAGGAGATCGGTAACGGCGGCGGGCATGGCGGTGTGGGCTCCTTGAATCGGTGGGACTAGCCGGCGCGGAAGGCCTCTTCGAGCCACTCGGCGCAGATGGTGGGGTCGACCTTGGCGTCGACGACGAGCGGGCCGGCGTCGGCGTCGGCGTTTGCCAGCCACGCGCGCAGCGGCGCGTCGAGATCGGCGACCGCGCGGACCGTGATCGCCTGCGCGCCCGCGGCGCGCGCGATCGCTGCCAGGTCGGCGTCCGGGAACTGCGCGGACGCGACGTCGTGGCCGAGCGGCGCGAAGTGGTGGACCTCGGCGCCATAGGCGGCGTCGTCGTAGATCACGACGAGCAGGCGCAGCTTCAGGCGCGCGGCGGTCTCCAGCTCGGCGAGCGAGAGGAACGCGCCGCCGTCGCCGAGGACCGCGACCGTGGGACGGTCCGGCCGCGCGACCGCCGCGCCGATCCCGCAGCCCAAGCCGAGCCCGACCGCCTGGAAGGCGTTGGCGAACACCCACGCGCGCGCGTCGACCGGCGTCAGGTACATCGCCGGGTAGCCGGTGAAGTGCCCGGAGTCGACGGCGATCGCGACGTCGTCCGGCAGCGCATCGGCAAGCGCGATGCTGAGCGCGCGCGGGTCGATGTAGGTGTCGGATGAGGCGTCCTCGAACGGCTCGTCGCGCCAGCGGCGCGTGGCGATCTCTTGGGCGAGCTCGTCCGTCCGCGCGCCGGTCGACGGAGGAACGGCGTCGCGCAGCGCCCGCGCCGCTGCGGCAGCGTCGCCGACGACCGCGACGTCGGCCACGCGCATCGCGCCCGGATCAAGGTCGACCTGGATCACCTGCGCGTCCTCGGCGATCAGCGCGCCGTGCCGCGTCGTCCAGTGGTTAAGCGTCGCGCCGAAGGCGACGACCACGTCGGCCTGCGCGAGCAGCTCGGCGGCGAAGGGCGACGAGAACCCGCCGGAGATCCCCACGTTGAAGTCCAACCCGTTGAACAGCCCGTGCGCGACGGCGGAGGTGGCGAGCAGCGCGCCGACGTGCTCGCCCAGCGCTGCCAGCTCTTCGCGCGCGTCGGCCAGCACCGCTCCGCGCCCGGCGATGAGGACCGGGCGCGTCGCGCCCGCGAGCAGCGCCGCCGCTTGGGCGATCGCCTCCGCCGAAGGGACGGGCGCGGCCGGCAAAGCGACAGCGGGCGGCGACTCCCCCAGCGCTGGCTCCTCCGCAGGCGCCGCCTGCAAGTCGATCGGCAGCATCAGCACGACCGGGCGGCGCTCGACCGCTGCCCTCCGATACGCACGCGCGGCATCAGCAGCGGCCGACGCCGGCGAGTGCAGGCGCTCTGCGATCGCGCCGACCGACTCCACGAGGTCGTGCTGATCGATCCGGAAGTTCGAGTGGATCGCCGCGGCCGGCGTCTCCCCCGCGAGCACGACCAGCGGCGTCCGCGACTTGGCGGCCTCGCCGAGCGCGGTCAAGGTATTGGTCAACCCTGGGCCTTGGTGGACGGACGCGACGCCGACGCGTCCGGTCACCCGCGCCCAGCCGTCGGCCATCCCGACCGCGCCGCCCTCATGCCGCGCCGCGTGGAAGCGCGCGCCGCCACGCACCAGCGCGTTGGTCACCACGAGGTTGCCCGAGCCCATCAGCCCGAAGACGGCCTCGACGCCGAGGCGGGCCAGCGTGGTCCCGACGACGTCGGCGGCGGTCGTGGCGGGCATCGCGGGGAACCTATCGCCCCACCCAGCCGGGCGCGATGCGGGCGTCAGGCCGCCCGGCGCTCTGCCGCGTCCAGGTCCAGCACGACCTCCAGCGCTGCGACCGCCGCGGCGCTGAACTGCTGGCCGACCAGCGCCCGGCACTCGGCCAGCGCGTCGGCCGCGGTCCGGCTCGGCGAGTAGGGCCGCGCGCTGACCATCACGTCGAAGGCGTCGGCGGCCGCCAGCAGTGCGGCGCCCTCGCTCAGCTCCTCGCCACGCAGTCCCCGCGGGTAGCCGAGGCCGTTTGGTCGCTCGTGGTGGCTCAAGATCCAGTCGACCTGCTCGGCGCCGAGCATGTCCTCCACCATGCGCGCGCCCAGCTCGGCGTGCGGCTTGATCGCCTCGTGCTCGGCGGTGCTCAGGCGCGTGCGCTTCTGCAGGACCGCGTCCGGGATCGCGAGCTTGCCGACGTCGTGCAGCAGCGCCGCGTCGTGCAGGAGCGCCACGCGCTCCGGCGACCAGCCGCGCGCCTCCGCCAGCCGCGCCGACAGCTCCGCGACGCGCTCGGAGTGCTCGCGCGTGGACAGGTCCCGCGCGTCGATCGCCCGCGCCATCGCGCGCAGGCCCGACAGCGCCTGAGCGCGCTGGAGCGCATCAATCCGCTCGCCCGCCGACAGCTCCTGGACCGTCCCCGGGTCGTAGATCGACACGCGGTTGCGCCCGTTCTCCTTGGACCAGTACAACGCTCCGTCAGCCAGGCGCGCCAACGCCTCAGCGTCATCAGCGTGCACGGTGTCGCAGACCCCGACCGAGATCGACACGCGCGCGCCCTCGGCGACCGGCGCCAGCGCGATCGCGCGGCGCGCACGCTCCAGCGCCGCCGCGGCGGCGTCCGCATCCGATGCTGGCAGCACGACCGCGAACTCGTCGCCGCCGATCCGCGCCAGCACGTCCTCGACCCGCAGCTCGTCGCGCAGCAGCGCGGCGACGGCCGACAGCACCTGATCGCCTACGGCATGCCCGCAGGTGTCGTTGACCGCCTTGAAGTGATCGACGTCGACCAGCGCGACCGCGACCGGCACGCCGTGGCGACGGCTGCGCGACAGCTCGGTGCGCAGGTGCTCCTGGAAGCTGCGGTGGTTGGCCAGGCCGGTCAGCGGGTCGGTCGCCGCGTCGGCCGCGTGGCGGTCGGCATCACGCTGCGCGCCGTCGTGCATCGCGCCCAGCAGCGACCGGCCGCCGAGCAGCAGGCCACCGATGATCGAGAAGATCGGCAGCGCGATCGCCGCCTCGGCCAGCCCGCCCGCCGCGCCCTCGTGCGCGAAGACCGGAACGGCCCAGCCGATCGCGCACAGCGCGACGACCACGGTGGCCTGGCCGACCGTCAAGAAGCACGCCGCGAAGACGAGCACGAGGAAGACGTACAACCTGGTCGGTGACCCGATCCCGCCGCTGGCCTGTGTGAGCAGCGCGACGACGGCCGGCGCCACCAACGTGGACCCGGGCATCACCCAGCGCGGCACGCGCGGCCAGTCCAGGACGAACATCGCCGACAGGCCCCACAGGACCGCGCCGATCACCCACAGCACCGGCCACGGCCAGAACGGCACGTCGACCTGCGGCAGCAGCGGCAGCGTGATCGTCGCGGCGGCGGCGACCAGCCAGAACGATCCACCGACCGTCCCGGCCAACCGGAGCCGGTTGTCGGGGTCCTTGCGTAGATATGCGGCTAGTCGGTCGACGCCGAAGTCCATCGACCCATGTCATCGGCCGGACAACGCCTACCTTCACCCGCTGCCGAAGCGGCTCCCCCAGATGCGGTAACAAGATCGCCGCGTGCTGTCCGATTTGGTCTCCCTCGACAGGGGGATGCGTGTGGATACCCATCCCCTTCAGGAGGGATAAAGACCAGGAAACCGGTAGCCGACCATCCCGCTTGTGCCGCTGGATCGTCGTGCCCTGCTGTTCCTCCTCGCCGTGCCCCTGGTCGCCCTCGTCGTCGGTCTTCTGACGATCGGCGCGGATGCCAAGGAGCCCACCGCCGCCGCGTCCGCGGGCGCGTCGTGCACGCAGCACGCGCTCAAGTACACCGTCACCGACAGCGCCGCGGAGTTCAACCGCCAGAAGGCCTTCGAGGCCACCGCCGCGGCGATCACCGAGCCCGGCTTCTACGCCGCCGCGCCGCCGTCCACGGCCACGCTCCACGCCGCCTCCCACGGCAGCGTCGTCGTCTACTACCGGCCCGGCCTGAGCGCCGCGCAGCTCGCACCGCTGCACGCGCTGATGGACCGCGCCAGCGCGACCAAGGCCCCCGTGATCGTCGCCCCGCGCCGCCAGGCCGAGGCCGTGACCGCGCTGGTCCTCGGCACCCAGATCGACTGCTCTGCGGCTGATGCCGCGCAAATCGCCCGCGTCCGGGCCTTCGCCGCGACGTTCTACGCGTCGCTGAAGGCCTGAGGGACGAGGCCCTTCCCCACACGTCCCCCGGGACCCTCCAGGAGTACATGATGATGTTCAAGAAGTCCGCGCGTGCGCGGCTGCGCACGATCGCCTGTGCGGCGCTCGCGGGTGCAGGCCTGATGGCCGTCGCCGCACCCGCCGCCGAGGCCTCCCACCTCCAGGGTGGCTCGTTCACCCTGGCGACGACCGCCGACGGCCACCTCAAGGGCAACCTGACCTACCTCGTCCGCCAGGCGTGCGGGAGCATGGGCGTCGGCTCGCAGACGACCCTGCCGATCTCGATCACCAGCCCGACCAGCCAGTCGATCAACCTGAACGTCACGGGCATCGCGACCGTCTGCCGCACCAGCGAGTCCGTCTACGAGGGCCCGTTCGACATCAACCTCGCGACCGCGTTCTCCGGCGGCGCGCCCGACGGCAACTACACCGTCCGCTGGAGCGGCAACGCGCGCGTCGGCGGCATCGTCAACGCCGGCACCACCACCGGCAACGTCACGCTGAAGGCCCAGGTCCACAAGGTCACCGGCCAGGCGACGAGCGCCCCGGTGCTCGGCTCCAACGCCGCGACCGGCATCTCGGTCGTCCGCCAGAACCCGCAGAACCTCAACGCCTCCGACCCCGACGGCGGCACGCTGACCTACCAGACCGCGCTGGTCGCGCCGCCCAACGGCTCCAACGCGCTGACCGACCCGGACGGGGCGACGACCGACATCGTCGACATCGACGCCAACGGCATCATGTCGATCCCGAACGCCTCGTCGTTCGCGCCCAACTCGTTCTACATCTACAAGCTGCGGGTCACCGACAGCCAGGGCGACTACGCCGACCGCGACGTCCTCATGACCGTCGCCCCCGCCGGCCAGGCCCCGCCGAACATCAACGGCCTCAACACCAACTACACGGTCAAGCCCGGCGAGACCAAGGTCATCACCTTCAACGCGGACGACTCGTCCACGAGCCCCAACAACGTCACGATCTCCACCGCCGGCCTGCCGTCGTGGGCGACCGTGAGCCAGACCACGGGCAACCCGGCCACCGCGACGCTGACGCTGTCGCCGCCGGCCAACCTCCAGCCGGGCACGTTCGGCATCAACGTCGACGCGACCACGGTGGCACAGCCGCCGCTGACGTCGACCCAGACGCTGAAGATCAACGTCGGTGAGGACGCGCCGTCGACGACGACTCCGCCGTCGACCACGACGCCGCCCGTGACCACGACGACGCCCGCACCGGTCGTGCCGCTCATCCCGGCGGCCCCGACCTGCGACAAGGTCTACACCTTCGGCACGGTCAAGCTCGAGTCCTCGACCTGCTTCGCGGTCGAGAACGGCCTCGACGGCAAGCCCGCCCGCTGGGTCTCCACCGGCACGGTCAAGGTCAACAACCTGCCGGTCGCTCCCGGCAAGGCCGGCCAGCGCTTCGTCATCACGCTGCCGACCAAGGCCCAGCCGCGGCCGCGCGTGACCGACGACAACGCCATCATCAACCTGACCGCGTTCAACGTCTACGCGGGCAAGATCGACTGGCTGTTGCCGACCGGCACCGCCGACGACCTCAAGGTCGCGGGCTTCCAGTCCACGAAGGTCGCCGACGACGACGGCATCCGCACGCTCCAGACCCAGCCGGTGGCCTCCGCCGCTTCGCTGATGGGCCTCAAGCTGCGCGGCAACCTGGCCATCAAGGTCGGCAAGACCGACGACGACAGCTACTTCACGACGCTGCCGCTGACGCTCGAGATGCCGTCGACCTTCCGGTCGGGCCCAGACGTCAACGCCGGCGGCGTGACCGCCAACGCCTCGCTGAAGATCGACGAGAAGGGCACGCACTTCGACGGCCTGCGCCTGATCGTCAAGCAGGTCTGGATGGGCAAGCTGAAGGTCGAAGAGGCCTGCATCTCCTACATCCCGGCCGGCGGCCAGTCCGGCGAGCCCTGCGAGGCTCCTGAGCTGGACGGCAAGCCGTACATCACCTGCAACAGCGACAGCAACGCCAACCGCTGGGACGGCAACGCGGTCATCATCCTGCCGACCAAGTCCGAGACCAAGCTCGCCGCGTTCGGCGGCGTGTCCAACGGCTCGATCTCCAAGCTCGGCGGCTACGTCGACAACCTCGGCACCACGGTGCCGATCGCCCAGGGCGTGTATCTGAACCGCGTCGGGGTCGGCCTGTGCCTCAACCCGCCGCCGTTCAAGCTGCGCGGTGACGTCGGCGTGTCGGTCTTCCCCGCCGGCAAGGAGAACCTGGTCGGGATCAACGGCTACTTCCTCTACACCGACGCGTTCAACGGCCGCCCCTGGTCGCTGGAGCTCGGCGGCTCGGTCGTCGTCCTGGACAAGGTCATCGGCTCCGGCGCCATCACGCTGCGCCCGACCGGCGCGATCGACTTCGAGGTCGACTCGTCGCTGAGCCTGCTCGGCGTGGTCAGCGTCAACGGCCACCTCGAGGGCTGGTTGGAGACCCCGACCAAGAAGTTCAACATCGAGGGCTACGGCCGTGCCTGCCTGACCGCCATCTGCGCGAAGGCCGACGCGATCGCGTCGTCCACGGGCATCGGCGGCTGCGCCACCCTGGCGACCATCGTGTACTACTACCCCGTTCGCGCGTCGAACTGGAAGTGGTACGCCCCGTGGCGCATCAACTGGATCCGCGGCGAGATCAACGTCCGCTCCGGCTTCGGCTACCGCTGGAAGTCCGGCTCGGTCAACATGCTGGGATCCTCCTGCGACTTCGGTCCTTACCGCGCCCAGCGCACCGCCGGCCTCGCCGCCGCCGGTGACAAGACCCTCAACATCGCCAAGGGCACGCCCGCCATCGCGCTGCAGCTGCAGGGTGCCGGCGACGTCCCGCCGACGGCGACGCTGAAGGGCCCGGACGGCACGGAGTACGCGCTGCCCGCCGGCGAGCAGGGCAAGAAGTTCGACAACGGCTCCATGATCATCAAGAACCCGACGACGGGCTCGACCGAGGTCATGCTGATCCAGCCGGCCGGCGGCAAGTGGACGATCTCCACGCCGGACGGCACCCCGAAGGTCACCGCGGTCCTGACCTCGGCCTACGAGCCGGCCGCGACGGTCACCGGTTCGGTGCACGCCGTCAGCGGTGGCGCGATGCGCCTCGGCACGGCCTACACCTTGCCGGAGGGCGCGACGCTGTCCTTCGTCGAGAAGGGCAACGGCGTGCAGAAGACGATCAAGGCCAACGTCAAGGGCACGCAGTGCCCGGGCGCGAAGCAGAGCCCCGACGGCCGCACGGTCCTGTGCAACACGGTGGACTTCCAGCCGTCCACGGGCCCGGGTGGCAAGCGCGAGATCATCGCCGTGGTCGAGCGTGACGGCCTGCCGCTGTCGCGCAAGACGGTGGCGACGTTCACGGCCGCCAAGCAGAAGGCCCCGGCCACGCCCAAGCGCCTGCGGATGGTCCGCTTCGCGAAGTGGGTCGTCGCCGCCTGGAACAAGAACGGCGCCGACCAGTACAGCGTGTCGGTGACCACGGCCAGCGGCCAGAAGTACGGCCGTCTGATCTCGGGCAAGTGCGGCTCGATCGCCCTGCCGATCTCGGGCGGCGAGGCCGTGAAGGTGTCGGTCGCCGGCGTCCGTGAGGACCTCACGGTCGGCAAGCGCAACCACGGCGCGCTGAAGACCGCGCAGAAGCGCTCGGGCGCGACCCCGACGCTCCCGCGCAAGCAGTGGGTGAAGAAGACGGCCTGCCGCTAGGCGCCCGTCTCAACACCTAGGAGAAGGACCACGGGGCCCCGACGCACACGCGTCGGGGCCCCGCGTCTTTCCCGCAGGCCTTCCGCTAGGCCTTGATCTTCTTCTTGGGCACGACCTTGAACGCCCCGCGCATGAACGGGTGCACGCGGCAGAAGTAGGTGTACGTGCCGGGCCCGAGCGTCTTGGGCGTCTTCCACTCCGTGGTGCCGACGCAGCCGGTCTGGATCACGCGCGTCAGGCCGGTCGGGCCGCCGTCAGCGCACTTGGACTTGTCGGCCGGGATGTCGACCGCCGCGGTGGACGGCGTCGAGAGGTCGCCGCCGCCGCTCAGGCTCTGGGTGTTGATCGTCGGGCCGAAGCCGAGCTCGCCGGAGTCGAAGAGGCCCCTGCCGTCGGCCAGCGGGAAGCCGATCCCCGAGCCCTTGTCACACGGCGCCTTGCACGCGGTGATCGTGTGGAAGCGCACGGTCGTCGGCTTGTCCTCGTTGACGAACGTCAGCTGCTGGCCCTGGATCACCTGCGGCGGGGCACCCCGCTTGCCCGGGTAGGTCAGGTCGCCCGGCTGGTAGGTGAAGTTCTTGATGACGACCTTGGTCTTGAACGGACCGGCGCGCATCGTGCGCGCGTCGTTGTAGGCCGGGTTGCGCTTGCGCACGCTCGCCGGGTCCTTGTTCTCGGGCAGGCGGCCGTGCGTGAGGAAGTCGGTCTGGTCGGGCGTGGTCACGAACGGGTCCACCCCGCCCTCGGGCCCGTTGGTGATCCCGACCGGCATGATCCCCATCACCTCGTACCACGAGGCCTTGCTCGTGTCGTACGTGGCGTTGGTGGACAAGATGTCGCCCTTCTTGATGGCGACCCGCCAGTTCGGATCCGTCGCGCTCATCGCCACGTCCCACGAGGTCGCGCCCGACGGCTCGTAGTAGTTGGCCCGCGAGCGGAAGAGCCGGACGGTCTTGCCGTTGCGCGTCAGGTCCAGGTCGGTCCACAGGCCGCCCGGGTGCAGGTGACCGAAGGCCGACACGAGCGTCGCGTCGCGATCGGCGACCCAGACGTTGCGCGGGTTGTTGGGGCGGTCGGGGTACGGGTTCTTGGCGTCGTCGGGGAAGGTGAAGCGGTTCTTGGTCCCCGAGCCCTTGATCGCGTTGAACACCGGGTAGGGCTTGACGCCCTCGACGTCCATCCACTGGGTCTTGATCTCGTGGATGCCCGCCGCCTCCGGCGCGGTGTCCGGGATGAAGTACATCGTGTAGGTCAGGTAGACCTCGTGGTCCTGGGCGACGAGGTCGTGGATCATGTGGTTGACGATCCAGACCTGCTTGGTCGTGTAGCGCCAGCCGTAGCCCGCAGGCGCGTTGAAGTTCGTCTTCTCCTCGCCGGCTGCGAACGTCGGCTGCAGGTCGACGAGCCAGACCGCGTGGTGCAGGTGGACCTCGGTGACCGGCGGGTTCTTGCCGGTCTTGGCGTCGATCAACCCGGGCCGGAAGCCGACGATCCACCCGTTGACGGCCGGCCGCTCCTTCTGAACATCGATGTCGATGATGTTCTGGCCCGGCTTGATCTTCATCGGGCCGAACTTGTACTTCAGCACCTGCGCCCCGGCGGGCACCCCGGGATCGCGGACCGGGATCTTCATGTTGGTCGCCGAGCGCTTGAACGCGGACGTGTGGGCGTCCGCCTTCTGCTCGGCGCCGATCCGGCTGGCCTGAGCGGCGGTGGGCAAGGCGACGATGGCGCACAGCGCCACGACGAACGCCAGCGGCTTGGCCGGCAACGACGACAACATGGGACGGACCTCTCCTCCTGGGGACACGCGCGCGCGGGCGTCTCCTCTACGCGTCGCGCGGGCGGACCGTAGCACCCTGTTGACCGGCCGGTCAACAGGGTGGCGGAGTGCTGGCAGAGCGCCAGCCTTACGGCGTCACGGTCACCGGCAGCCGGACGATGCCGTCGTACAGGTAGCCGTCGCGGTTAAACGGCACGTGATCGGGCTGCTGATGGCCGCTGCGGTCGGTGGCCTGCGCGAGCAGCGCCGTCGGGCCGGTCGTCGTCGGCGTCCAGTCCACGGTCCAGCGCAGCCAGCCGTTCTCCAGGTTGGGGCCGTGGGTGGGCGCACCGGTCCAGGTCGCGCCGCCGTCGGTCGACACGCGCACCGAGCGCGGCCGGCTGGTGCCCGACCACGAGCGCCCGCGCAGCTGGACCGGGACGCCGGCCTTGAACGTCCGGCCGGGCGCGACCTCGAACGCGCTCTTGAGCGGCTGGGTGGTCAGCGGCGGCTGGTCGGCGGGATAGGTCGGCCCGACGAGCCGGTACTGCGTGGTGTTCCACGGCGAGAACAGCGCGTGGTTGGCGACCTCGATCGCCCCGACCCACTTGATGTTGGCGATGCCGACGTAGCCAGGGACGATCACCCGCGCCGGAGCGCCGTGGTCGAACGGCAGGTCGCGGCCGTTCATCTCCAGCGCGATCAGTGTGTCGTCCAGGGCCTTGGCGATCGGGATCGGCCGGCGCACGTGCCCCTGGTCGGTGCCGTCCGCGGCCAGCACGGTGCTGTCCAGACCCTCGGGCATCACGTCCACCGCGTCGGGGCGTAAGCCGGCGCGCTCCAGGACCTCGCGCAGCGACACGCCGGTCCACTGCGCGACGCCGATCGCGCCCAGGCCCCACGTCGTCCCGGGCGCGGCCTTGCCCTCCTGGGAGCCGAAGTACGAACGGGCATTGCCCGCGCACTCCACGAACACCGTGCGCGTCTCGCGCGGGAGCTTCTCCAGGTCCTTGAGCGAGAAGAGCTTGCCCTTGCCGCGCTCTGGGCGCCCGCGCAGGCCGGTGCCGAAGACCTCCAGCCGCCACGTCGCCGGGTTGACGAACGTCGTCGCCGTGTGGTTGCGGACGAAGAAGCGATCGACGGGCGTGAGGTAGTCGATGCCGGCCATCGACCCCCAGTTCATCTCCGCGTTGGTGCCGCGCGGGATCAGGGCGCCGCCGGGCAGGTCCTTGACGATGCCGGCGACCAGTGGCCCAGCCTGAGCGTTGGGGGCGCCGAAGCGCAGGCCGCCGGCCAACAGCGTGCCGGTGCCGACGGCGGCGAGCTTGAGGGCGTCACGACGAGAGAGACGACGGTCCATCACGTTAAAGTAACCATTCCCATTGCCTTAGTCTAGAACTGATCGGCAAGGCGAGCGCGGCGCACCGCCGAGCGATCGGCGAGAATGCGCGCCGTGCGCATCTCCGCCAAGGGCGACTACGCGGTTCGCGCGGCGATCGAGCTGGCGCTAGCCGGCGACGAGCCGCTGTCGGCGGACACGATCGCCGCCCGCCAAGCCATACCGACGTTCTTCATGAAGAAGATCCTCAACGACATGGCCCGCGCGGGCATCGTCCAGTCGCTGCGCGGACGCGACGGCGGCAACCGCCTCGCCCGGCCGGCGAAGGAGATCGCGGTCGCCGACATCCTGCGCGCGATCGAAGGCCCGCTCGCCGACGTCCACGGCACCGCGCCAGAGCGGCTCGACTACCCCAACAACGCCGAGCCGCTCCGCGAGGTCTGGTTCGCGCTGCGCGCCAACCTTCGCGGTGTGCTGGAGACCGTCACGCTGGATCAGCTGGCGACCGGTCGCCTACCCAAGCGCGTGGCCAACCTCGCGCAGCAGGACGACGCTCGGCTCCGGCGCTGAGCAAGGCGAGCGCACCGGCAGCGGCGCGACGGGCACGATGTCGCCGTCGCGCAGCTCCAGCCACGCCGCCTCGTCCGGGTCCAAACACGCCTCGGCCGCCGTCCCGTCATCGAGGGTCAGCCGCACGTCGACGCGTCGCGCGCGGCGGTGAAGGCGCTCGATCACGGCCTCGCGCTCCCCGCGTTCACGGGGATCGAGGATCATGACCGGCAGGAGCACCGGCGTCGTGATGGACATGATGGGGAAAATACTACAAACCCCATCCGAGATATAGGATTTACCCTGTGCCGTCCGTCACAGGTGCGTGGCGGCCCGCGCGGGGTTCGCCGCGCCGGAGTCGACGGCAGCCTGGCGGACGGCCTCGGCGACGGTCTCGTGCACCTGCGGGTCCAGGACGTCGGGGACGAGCTCGGACTCGACGGTGAGGCCGGCGAGCGCCCAGGCGGCGGCGCGCTTCATCTCCAAGTTGATCTTGGTCGCGCCGGCCAGGAGGGCGCCGCGGAAGATGCCGGGGTAGCCGAGGACGTTGTTGACGGAGGTGCCGTCGGCGGCGAAGGCGGCGCCGGCGGCCAGCGCGTCGTCGGGCTCGATCTCGGGGATCGGGTTCGTCAGCGCGAGGATGACCTGGCCGGGGCGCACCATCGCGGGCGTGATCAGGCCGGGGCGGCCGGAGGTCGCGACGACGACGTCGGCGGTCGCCATCACCTCGTCCAGCGTGCCGATCTCGATCCCGGCGGCGAGCGCCTGCTCCTGCGCGGCCGGGTTGGGATCGGTCGCGATCACGCGCTTGACGCCGGCGTCGTGGATCAGCGAGGCGATGCCGAAGCCCGCGGCACCAAGGCCGATCTGGCCGACGACAGCCGCGTCCAGCCGGATGTCGACCTGGCGGCAGGCGGCGATCGCCGCGCTGAACGTGACGACCGCGGTGCCGTGGACGTCGTCGTGCATCACCGGCTGGGGCAGCGCGTCGATGAGGCGGCGCTCGATCTCAAAGCAGTCCGGCGCCGAGATGTCCTCCAGGTGGATACCGCCGAAGCCCGGCGCGATCCGCACGACGGTCTCGACGAACTCGTCGGGGTCCTTGGTGTCGATCAGGATCGGCACCGCGCTGATGCCCACGAGCTGCGTGTAGAACATGGCCTTGCCTTCCATGACCGGCAGCGAGGCGAGCGGGCCGATGTCGCCGAGGCCGAGCACGCGCGTGCCGTTGGTGCAGATCGCGACGCTGCGCCCGAGCGACGTGAAGCGCGGCGCGATCGCCGGGAACTCCGCGATCGCCTCGCACACGCGCGCGACGCCCGGCGTGTAGACGTCGCGCATGTCCTGGTTGGTCTCGATCGGACGGCGGGCGACGACCTCCAGCTTGCCGCCGTCGTGGGCCAGGAACGCGCGATCGTGGAACCAGGCGACGCTCACGCCCTCCAGGTCGTTCAGACCCGCGGCCAGCTCGTCGGCGTGTCGCTTATCGCGCAGCTCGACCGTGATCTCGCGCAGCGCCTCGTGCTTGGCCACCGAGACCGTCTTGACGTCGCCGATCAGACCTCCGTGCTCGGCGATCCTCGTGGCGACCTTGGCCAGCTGGCCGGCCCGGTGCGGGATCCGGAGGCGGTACGTGCAGTCCATCGGCATAGGCCTACAAGTAGCACGCGCGTGGCCATGGTGCTCAGCGGGTGGGGCGTCGGAGGAGGATCGTGGTGGCGGCGAGGCCGAGGAGGGCGGCGAGCGCGAGGGCGCGGGCGAGCCAGTCGGGGCCGTTGTCGGCCGATGTGTCGGTGGCGCTGGAGCTGTCGGAGGTCGCCGCTTCGCCCGGGGCCTCGGCGACGTCGCGCGTCGTCCCCTCCCCTTCCCCGCCGGCGTTCTGCTTGGCCGCGCCGGCCTCGAGGACGGTCGTCGGCGCCGGGTGCTCGGACTCCGGCCCGCCGATCCAGCGCACGACGGTGCCGTCGGAGTAGGTCTGAAGCGCCTTCCAGGCCAGCGTTCCGGGCTGCTCGGGCAGGCCGGCGAGAAACGCGAGCTCGACGAAGCCGTCGCGTGGGAGGCGACCGGTCCAGACGATCCGGTCGACCGAGCCGTCGGCGGCGCTCACGAGCGTGCGCTTCCAGCCCGGCGTCACGTTGTAGGAGAACGGCAGGACGCCCGCCGGGACCTTCAGCTCGACCTTGGTCGTCTGCGCCTCGGTCTCGCCCGGGACCAAGACGGTGAACTTGGCCGAGTCGCCGGGCGCGGCGACCGTGGGCGTGATCTGGACGTGGGCCGCAGCGGGCGCCGCCGCCACGAGGGCGGCGGCGACGGCGGTCAGGACGGCGCGCCTCACGAGCGCACCGTGAACGTCAGCGTGAACGACTCCTTGTGGCCGTCGGCCGCGACGATGCTCGCCCGCGACGTGTACTTGCCGGCCTTCAGGCCCTTCTTGAGCGACACGAGCAGGCGGCTGATCTTGCGCGGGTCGCGCGCGCCGCTGCCGACCGAGACCTTCTTGCCGTTCGGGCCGGTGACCTTCAACGTGCCACTGCGCAGCGGGCCGCTGAACGTCAGCGACACCGACGACGGGGCCTTGCTGAGCTTGGCCTTGTTCTTCGGGCTCGAGAACGCCAACTCGACGTGCGCCAGCGCGGGCGCGGCGGTGGCGGCGACCGCGAGCGCGGTCACCGCCGCCGTGGTGGAGACGATGCGATTGCGGCGCATCAGGCCACCGTCGCCTTGGCCGGGATCGTGCCCTTGACCTTCTTGAGGGCCTTGGTCGTCGCCTTCGAGAGCTTCAGCGTCAGGAGCGCCGCGCCCTGGTCGTCAAGCTTGGCGGTGGCCTTGGCCAGCGTGGCCGACTTCAACCCCAAGGCCTTGACGATCGACGCGCTCGTGGTCAGCCGGACGGTCACCGCTCGCCCGGCCGGGCCGGTCGCCATCGCGGCCGCCGGGACCGACAACGACACCTTGCTCGCCGCCAGCGTGACGCGTAGCGGGCGCGGAGCCGGCGGGGTCACGATCGACGTCTTGGCGGCCGCCACCAGCGCGGCGTTGTCGGCGGTCAGCTTCGCGTTGGCCGATGCCAGCGCGCTCTTCTCGCCGGTCAGCGACGCGAGCTGCGTCGTCAGGTCGCCGACCTGCGTGGTAAACACGCCGATCTTGTCGTTCAACGGCGCGGTCGCGGCGTCGACGGCGTCGGCGACGACCGCCGAGGTCACGACCGACGCGGTGTCGGCGGGTCGGTAGGTGCCGCCGAGGCCGGTGCAGGCGTCGGTGAACTGCTGCACGGTGTCGCGGGTCGCGAGGTCGACGCCGGTGGCCGTCTTGACCGTGGGGATCCACTTCTCGGGCTCGTCGCCGAGGCCGGCCGACGCCTTCTGCCACGGGATGTAGTCGAAGAACGGGTCGTTGTCGGCGCGCTGCTGCCAGGCCCAGATCGTGTTGGGGTCGCGCAGCGCGGCGACGCCGGTGCAGGTCGCGTGCGGCTGGACGCCGGTCCACGCGGGCGCATAGGCGAGCTTGGCCAGCGCGCTCAGGCCGGTGCGGTAGGCCGACGGCAGGACCTTGGAGAGGTTGAGCATCCCGCGGCCCTCGCCACTGACGATGCCGGGGCCACGGTCCGGACCGATGCCGTTGGTCTCGCGGTAGGCCACCGTGTAGCCGTCGTTGGTGATGACGAACTGCGGCTGGTCGGACATCGCGGCCTGGTCGGCGGCGGGATCGCCGGTCGGGGTGACGTTCGCGCCGCCGGCCTGGCCGACGCTGGCGGAGGCCTCCGCGCCGACGCCGGTCAGTGCGCTGTCGTCGGGCACGAGCGCCGTCTTCGCCACCCCGGCCTGCGGGCCGGTGAAGGTGATGGCGTACGGGCCGCCGGCCGGGCCGGTCACGGCGACGCCGAGGTAGCCGATCGCCGGGTCGGACTGGAGCGCGGCCTCGACCTGCGCGGCGGGGGCGTCGTAGGCCACCGGCGATGCGGCCGCGGACGGCTTGAACGTCCCGCCGGTCGCGTTGGTCACCGTGATCGTCTGCTGGGCCGGCGTCTTGGCGACCTTGGCGATCGCGCTGTAGACGCTCGGGTGCGCCGCCGCGGTGGCGGGGAGCGCGAGGGCGGCCGCGGTGACGGCGGCGCTCGCGATCTTGATGGTCTTGCGGTTCATGGTGTTCTTCTCTTCCTGGGTTCAGCCGAGCCGGACGGCGCGGGAGGTCGAGCGCTCGGCTCGCTGGGAGGACGGGACGTAGACGACTTGGAAGCGACCGCGGGGGACGTGGCCGTTCTTGAAGCGGAACGCGAAGCGCCCGCCGGTGACGGCGCGCGACGCGGTGGTCGACGGAGAGCCGACGCGCAGCAGCAGCGCGCGGCCGGGGAGCTTCGGCGTGACGGCGCCGCTGAGCGTCACCGCCCCGCCCTTGGTCCGCTTGACGGCGACCGTGGTGCGCGAGCGCATGTCCACCGTCTCGGTCCCCGAGGAGATGCCGCCCGCGGTGGCGCGGACGCGCGTGGCCTCGGTCACGGTCGCCGCCAGCGCGAAGGCGCCGTCGGCGTCGGTGGTGACGTGCGAGGTGGTGGTCTTGCCGTGCGCGGTGCGGTCGATGGCGACGTCGACGCCCGCGCGCGCAGGGTTCACGCGGCCGGTGACCAGGATCCGGCCGGCGCCGGTGCGTGCCGTGGGCACGGAGAGGACGACCGCGGTGATCGGCGACGCGGGCGCGGTCGTCCCTCCCCCGCCGCCGGGCCCGGGGCCGCCGCCCGTCCCGGGGCCGTTGCCCCCGCCGCAGGCGCCGACCGTGTAGTCGGCGCCGCGGGCGGCGTCGTTGGGATCGGTGCCGCCGGGCGCATGGTCGACCCAGTCGGGCACGCCGGCCGTGATGCCGTCGTAGGTGACGACGAACGGCCGCGCGAGCACGCTGCCGGGGATCGCGCCGAGCGCGGCGGGAACGTCGATCGTCGCCGTGCCCGCACCGGTGGCGTGGACGACGGAGCCGGTGGTTGTGCCGAGGCTCGTGAACGCCCCGCCGCTGTAGGTCCCGTAGTCGTAGGACAACGTCCCGCCGCCGGGCGCGGCGCGCACCCGGACGTAGCGCGTGGCCCCGCCGAGGTCGAAGGCGAGCGCGTAGCCCGTCCCGTTGAGCTCGGCGTCGTCGTGCTCGGGCGCGAACAGCCCGGCGCGGACCTGGACGACCGCTTGCAAGCGCCCGGCGCCCTCGGTCAGCCAGGCCGACAGGACGTCGGTGCCCGAGTGGTGGCCGTCGCCGGAGGCGTCGGTGATCTGGGGTGCTCCGGTGCACGACGCGGTCGGCACGGGGCCGTCCGCTCCATAGGCGGAGCTGATGGTCGTCGCCAGCGACGCCGCGAAGAGCGCGGCGGCCGCGACGGCCACGGTCGAGGGTGCGCCCATGGCGCGCCTCCTTCCGAGATGTCATAGGAGATGTGATGGCGCCGAATGCATCAGCGCGCGCGGAGGCGCGGGCGACGAGGACGGCGAGCGAGGTGCGGGCGGTGCTGCGCTAAGCCACGGCAGGCGGCGGGCGCATCGCCAGCGCGAACGCGGCAGCGCGCCCGACGGGACGCACGTAGGCCGCGGGACGCGGGCGCACCGCGCGCAGGATCGCCCGGCGCGGACGCGGCATGGAACGCCGCTCGCGCAGGCGCTCGATCAGCCGCTCGCCCGGGAACGCCCCGGCGATCAGCGCCGCGACGAGGCCCAGCACCGGCACCACGCTGAGCGCGAACGTCGGCGAGACATCGGCGATCGCCAAGCCCACGCCGACCAGCGCGCATAGGAGCGCGAAGCGGGTCTGGCGAGGCGTCAGGCGGCGCATCGGCCGCGGACCCTAGCGCATTGGGTTGGTGGGGATCGGAGGTGGCGCCTGCCGGTTGGCGTTTCAGCGGGCGGGCGTTGGGGGTGTGGTGCGGAGCGCTGGTGGTTCTTCGCTCATCAAAAGGGTGAGAGCCTTATGGCGTGGCCACCGCCCGGGAGTGATCGTCGCTTCGGGCGGTGCCGGCCGGGCTGGCTTTGGCATCAAGACATCAATCCGGGCCTCAAGGGGCGTCCGTCGGCCTCGGGGTTTGAGGGTTCGGGCCCGAAGGAGGCGCGATTGGGGGTCTGGGTCGTTTTAGCGTCGTATATCGACGCTAACTCGACCCGGACCTCGGTTTCGAGGTGCGGGTCGCTCCGAGCTGGCATATGCAGCTCTCAGCGACCCGGATCCCGGATTTCGAGGTGCGGGTCGCTTGAGCCGGACATATTCCGGTTGCAGCGACCCGGATCTCCGAACCCCTGGTCCCTCGAACCCCAGCGGCCGAGGGACCACCGTGGAGGCCGAGTCTGATGTCTTGATGCGGCTGTAAATCCCCGCCGCCGGCAACGCCCCCAACGACGATCCACACCCCAAGCGGTCGCCACGCCCCAACAGCCTCACGCCCTTCGGTGCCGACAGACCCCGCCCCGCACCACCGACCAGCGCCCCGCACTGGACGCCACCAAACGCCCGTTTGCGCAAGAACCACGCGCCAATTGCGTTACCACCCCACATGGGGAGATCTGTCGTCCGCTGCACCATCCTCGCGGCGCTGGCCGCAGCAACATGCGCGCCGTCCGCATCCGCCGCCACGCCCACCCGCTACTCGCTCGTCAACGGCTGCTACGCGCTCAAGCAGGACGGCGCCGCCGTCCCAGGCGCAGCAAAGGTCCGGATGCAGGCCACGGCGCTGGGGCATTACCTGCTCTACACGCCCGAGCGCCGCTTCGTCGCCGCCCGCGCCAACGGCAAGCTCGGGATCGACGTCAAGCCGTCGGCCGCCGCCGACTGGCAGGTCGACAGCGCCGGCAGCGGCACGTTCACGCTCGCCGCAGCCAATGGCAGCACGACGCTGCGCCGTGTCTCCTTCAAGGCCGCGACCGGCTGCGCCGCGTACCCCGAGGCCGAGCTGAACGCGACCGGCACGCCGTCCAAGGGCGCCACGAGCTACGGGCGCGTCGGCGGCCTGCTCGAAGGCCACATGCACTGGATGACCTATGAGTTCCTCGGCGGTCGCTTCCACTGCGGCAAGCCGTGGGACCAGTACGGCATCCCCTATGCCTTGCCCAACTGCTCGTCGATCGAAGGGCCGCAAGGGCTCGTCGCGCCGATCCAGAACTTCCTCAACTACGACAACCCGGTCCAGCCGCACGACACCGTCGGCTGGCCGACGCTCGCGTCGTGGAAGCCCACCAACCTGACCTACGAGGGCACGTACTGGAAGTGGATCCAGCGCGCGTGGATGGCGGGGCTGCGGATGATGGTGATGAGCCCCAACGAGAACCGGATCCTCTGCCTGTTGCAGACCAACCGCGAGACCAACTGCGACGAGATGGACACGGTCCGGCGCAGCCTCGAGGGGATCCACGAGTTGGAGGACTACGTCGACGCCCAGTCCGGCGGGCCGGGCAAGGGCTTCTTCGAGATCGTCACCGACCCCGAGCAGGCGCGCCGCGTGATCAACCAGGGGCGGATGGCCGTCGTGCTGGAGGTTGAGATCTCCGAGCCGTTCGGGTGCTCGAACATCGCGGCGCCGACGTGCGACACCGCGCAGGTCGACGCGTCGCTGGACGAGCTGCACCGCCTCGGCGTGCGCTCCATGCTGTTGTTGAACAAGTTCGACAACCCGCTGACCGGCGTGCGCTTTGACTCCGGGCCGATCGGCCTGCTGATCAACGGCGCCAACCTGGTCAGCGCGGGGTCGTTCTGGAGCGCGAAGACCTGCGACCCCGGCGCGCTGCGCGACAACGACATCTACTCGCCGCTGCCGCAGGTGACCAACCTGGTGGGGTCGCTCTTTGCGACGGCCGGACTGCCGAGCGGGATCGCGCCGGTCTATCCCGCAGCACCGAACTGCAACACGCGCGGGCTCACGGATCTCGGCGCGCACGTGGTCGAGCGGATGATGGACCTGGGGATGATCGTCAACCCCGACCACATGAGCCAGGCGGGCGTCGACCGCACGTTGTCGTTGTTGGAGGCGCGCAACTACAGCGGCGTGATCTCCCCGCACGGCTGGATGGATCCCGGCAACTGGCCGCGGATCTGGAAGCTCGGCGGCCTCGCGTTCCCGGGGCACTCGGCGGCCACCGACTACGTCAAGCAGTGGCAGGAGTACCGGCCACGCGCGACGCCGTACCAGTTCGGCTGGGGCTACGGCGCCGACCTCGGCGGGCTCAGCGAGCAGCCGGGAACCGACGCGGACGGCAGCGGCTCGCTCGAGTACCCCTTCAAGTCGCTCGACGGGACCGTGACCTTCCAGCGCCAGAAGACCGGCGAGCGGACGTTTGACTACAACAAGGACGGCGTCGCGCAGTACGGGCTCTACGCCGACTGGTTCGCGGACCTGCGGCGCCTCGGCGGCGACGCGCTGGTCAAGGACATGTGGAACGGCTCCGAGGCCTACCTGGAGATGTGGGAGCGCGCGGAGGGCGTGGCGACGCCGACGTGCGCGGCGCCCGACGGGGCGATCGAGGCGACGGGCGTGGGCGCGCTGCGGCTCGGCCGGTCCTGGACCGCCTTGCTGGACACCGCCGGGCAGCCGCAGCAGCGCGACCGCGCGTGGAGCTACTGCGTCTCAGGCGACGGCAACGACGGCCGCGCCGACGTGGCCGAGCTGACGCCGGCCGGGACCGTCGAGCTGGTCGGGTCCACCGCGCGCGGCCGCAGCGCCGGAGGCATCGCGGTCGGTTCGACCACCACGGCACCCGAAGGCGTCCACGCCGTTCCGGCCAACGGCACGACCTACGCCTACCTGGTCAAGGACGGCGTCGTGACCGTCGCCGCCACCGCCACGTCGGGGCTGGCCGGCGACCCCGCCGCCCTGGCCGCCGCCCTCTCCCGCGTCTCATCAGCGCGCGCGACCCAGACGACGACGCCGTTCGAGGCCTCCACCGCGCAGACCCAGCAGGCCGCCGCCAACGCCGCCGCGGCCACCGGTGACGGCAGCGGCGCCAGCGCGGGCGCAGGCACCACGGCGCCGCTCACCGGCCAGCCGCTCGTCGGCGCGGGCGACGCGAAGCTCACCGCCGCGCTCTCGGCGCTCTGCCACCTGCAGATCTCGGTGCCGGGCTGAGCGCGCGCGCCGCCGCTACACCGCGTGGCGGCGGCGCTCGCAGGGCGACGCCTTCGCGCGGGAGACGTCCGCGCCGAGCCAGGTGGTGAGGTCGCGGCGGTCGTCGGCCGGCAGCCAGCCCTCCGAGGTCTGGTTGTAGGTGTTGGCCGGGCCGTCGGTGACGAGCTTCTCGATCGCGGCGATGAGGCGCTCGGCGTCGGCGTGGCGGGAGCCGAGGCCGAAGGAGGCGCGCACCGCGCCGTCCGGGAGGCCGAAGCGCGCGAGCAGCGGGTGCGCGCAGAAACGGCCGTCGCGCAGGCCGATGCCGTGCTCGGCGGAGAGGTAGGCGCCGACGAGGCCGGGCGCGTAGCCCTCGACGGTGAAGGCGACGGTGCCGATGGCGTCCGGCGTGTCGGACCAGATCGAAAGCGTCGTCACGCCTGCGATCGCGCCCAACCCCTCCAACAACGTCCGGCGCAGCGCGGCCTCGTGGTCGGCGAGCGGGAGCTCCGCGAGCGCGTCGAGCGCCGCGGCCAGCGCGACCGCGCCGGCGAGGTTCGGCGTGCCCGCCTCGTGGCGGCGCGGTCCGTCGGCCCAGGCGACGTCGTCGACCGTCACCTCGACCACGGCGCCGCCACCCGCGAGGTACGGCGGCGCCGCGTCCAGCCAGTCGGCGCGGCCGACCAACACGCCCGCCCCGTACGGTGCGTAGGCCTTGTGCCCTGACAACGCGAGGTAGTCGACGCCGGACTCGGCGAGGTCGATCGCGCGGTGCGGCGCGAGCTGCGCGGCGTCCACGAACACGCGCGTGCCGTGGCGGCGCGCGATCGCCACGATCTCCTCGAGCGGCAGCACCTCGCCGGTCACGTTCGACGCGCCGGTGATCGCCAGCAGCGCGGCGGGCGCGGCGCCCAACGCGTCCTCCACCCGCACCAGCGTCTCGGCCAGCGTCGGCGCGTGCGCCACGACGCGCGTCCCGCACGCCGCGCGGCGCCACGGCAGCAGGTTGGCGTGGTGCTCGACGTCGAGCGTGACGACGTCGCCGCGGCCCGCCGGCACGCACGCGGCGAGCAAGTTGGTGGCGTCGGTCGTGTTACGCGTGAAGATCACGTGGTCGTCGGCGCGCGCACCCAGGCGCTGCCCCACGCTCTCGCGCGCGTTCTCATACAACCCGCTCGCCACGCGCGACGGCACGCCGGATCCGCGGTGCACGCTGCCCGCGTAGGGCAGGACCGCGTTGACGCGCTCGGCGACGCACGCCAGCGCGGGCGCCGTCGCCGCGTAGTCGAGGTTGACGTAGCGCGCACTGCGGCCGTCGGCCAGCGGCACGCGCAGGTCGGCGCCGAGCACCGGCAGCAGCGGCTCCGTGGCCACGTCGATCAAGCTCATCGTCTTCTCCATCTCGGGTCTTGTCCGGGACCCTGTGAGGGATCCGCGCTTGCAAGCGCGCCGTCCATCGCGGCGCGCGAACCTGGTCCTCACCCGGGGCACCCCACCGCGGACGGGGGTTGCCGGCCAGCGAGCCGGGGCTTGACGCTGGCGCTCTTGACCGAGACGGAGAATAGCGCATCTGCACCGAGACGGTGGACAAGCGATGCGCGACGGGTCAGCGGTAGGTCAGCAGCTCGCCGTCGAGGTGGGCATGCTCGTTGAACGACACGAGCGTCAGGCCCGCGCGGCCGACCGCCACGCGCGAGATCCCCGTGTTGACCGTCACGCGGTTGAAGCGCACGAACGCCTCCGGCGCCACGCCGAGCAGCGCGACCATGATCGCGGCCAGCACGCCGCCCGAGGTGCAGACGACCGCGGTCTCCCCCGTGCCCAGGCCGTCGGCCGCGTCGTGCAGAGCGCCCTCGACGCGCGTGGCGAACGCCGGCCAGCTCTCCCGCGCCGGGCCGTCGGCGCCCGCCGCGATCCAGCCGAGCAGCGCCTCTTCCAGGATCTCCTGGAACTGGCGTGAGGTCAGCGCGGGCGTGTCGTCGTCGCCGGGCCCGCGGTGCTCGCGCGCGGCGCTGGTCGAGTGCGCCGACAGGATGCCGTCGGAGTCGTACTCGTCCCAGCGCGGGTCGACGGTCGTTGAGAGGCCCAGCGGCGCGAGCGTGTCGCGCTGGCGGCGCAGGTCGCCGGTGATCACGCGGGCGGGCGCGACACCACGCCGGGCGAAGTCGCTCGCGAGCACGGCCGCCTGCTCCACGCCGCGCTCAGAGAGGACGTCGTAGTCGGCGGCGCCGAAGGACGCCTGGGCGTGGCGGACGAGCAGCAGGGAAGGCAGGCAGGAAACCCTACAACTTGCCCGCCGGGCCTCGGGCGCCGCGTGCTACCAGGAGCCGACGGAGCCGTAGCCCGGGAACGACACGCCCGGGATCGCGGCGCTGCAACCGGACGCGCCGCCCGGCGAGCAGAGGCGCTGGACGCCGGTGCCGTCGCGGTAGAACGCGAACCAGGCGCCGTTGGCGCCCTTGGCCCGCACGCCGACGACGAAGCTCGTCGCCTCCGGGTTAGACGAGCTCGTGCCGGACACGAGCAGGCGGCTCTCGGTGTTGACCTGCTTGAGCGCGGGCTGCGCGACGACCAGCGACGCCGTCGTGGCGCCCGCGTAGCTGCCGTTGTTGTCGGTCGCGTAGACCTCCATCGCGCGCAGCGCGATCGCCGCGGTCTGCTTTGCGTCCGCGCCCGTCGCCTTCTTCTGCTGGGAGGTCAGGTTCGGCAGCGCAATCGCGGCCAAGATCCCGATGATCAGGATCACCACCAGCAGCTCGATCAGCGTGAAGCCCTCGTCACGTCGTGCCATCCCTCACGCTGTTCGGCCGACATCCGGGATTTTGAAGCCCCGGATGTCAGCGTGCGGTCGTAAGCGAGGGTCCTACAGGCCCATCGAGCGGCCGACGAGCTCCTTCATGATCTCGTTCGTGCCGGCGTAGATGCGGTTGACGCGAGCGTCGGCCCAGATCTCGGAGATCTTGTACTCCGTGGTGTAGCCGTAGCCGCCGAAGAGCTGGACGCAGGCGTCGGAGACCTCGGAGAGCAGGTCCGTCGTCCAGTACTTGGCCTGCGCCGCCTCCTGGACCGTGCAGGTGCCCTCGGTGTAACGGGAGATCGTGCGGTCCATCCAGCAGCGCGAGATGTCGACCTTGGTCTGAAGGTCGGCCAGCACGAAGCGCGAGTTCTGGAACGAGCCGATCGGCCGGCCGAACGCCTTGCGCTCCTTGACGTACTCCAGCGTCATCGCCAGCGCGGCCTCGCAGGCGGCCATCGAGGAGACGGCCAGGCCGAGGCGCTCGGGGATCAGGTGCGCCATCAGCTGCGCGAAGCCCGTGCCCTCATCGCCGAGCAGGTTCTCGGCCGGGACGCGGCAGTCGTTGAAGAACAGCTCGGCCGTGTCGTTGGCGTGCTGGCCGCGCTTGTGGATCTGCTTGCCGCGCTCGAAGCCCTCGAAGCCGCGCTCGATGACGAACATCGACAGGCCGCGGTGCGGGTCGTCGCCCGTGCGGACCGCGGTGACGACCAGGTCGGCGTTGATGCCGTTAGAGATGAAGGTCTTGGCGCCGTTGATGATGTAGTCGTCGCCGTCCTTCTTGGCGCGGGCCGCGATGCCCGCCAGGTCAGAGCCCGTGCCCGGCTCGGTCATCGCCAGGGCGAGGATCTTCTCGCCGGAGGCGACGCCCGGGAACCAGCGCTGCTTCTGCTCCTCGTTGGCGGCGGCGCGCAGGTAGGGCAGGCCGAGGTCGTTGTGGACGGTGGGGCCCATCCACGACGACTGCACGACCGCGTAAGCGGCCTCCTCAGCCAGGATCGCGTTGAAGCGCCAGTCATCGACCTCGGAGCCGCCGAACTCCTCCTCGACGGCCATCGCCAGGAAGCCGTGCTCGGCAGCCTTGGTGAAAAGGTCGCGCGAGACGATGTGCGCTTCCTGCCACTCCTCGTGGTGCGGGACGACCTCGGCCTGCAAGAAGCGGCGGAAGCTCTCGCGGTAATCGTCGTGGACGTCTTCGAACAGCGGGCGCCTCGCGCCCGGGGCGGTCGTGATCGACATGGCCGGGCACGGTACACCCAGATGGGGGATCCGAGCCCCCTCGTCAGGAGGGGTCGGTGAAGACCGGCGGCTCGCCGCTCATGCCGGCGGTGACCGCGGCGATCTGATTGGGCTTGCCGATGATCTGGGCCTGTAGCTCGGACTCCAGCAGCAGCGCGGCGGCGCGGTCGTCGGTCTGCCAGACGTCCTCGTACATGCGCTTGGCGCGACGGACCGCGTCGGGCGACTTGTTGGCGATCTCGGTGGCGAGCTCCAGCGCGGCCGACAGCGGGTCGTCGGCGACGCGCGTCACCAGGCCCAGCTCGGCGGCCTCGGTGCCGCTGACGACGCGCCCGGTGTAGGTCAGCTCCTTGGCGCGGTCGATCGGCATCAGCCGCGGCAGCGTCTGGGTGATGCCCATGTCCGGCACCAGGCCCCAGCGCATCTCCATGATCGACAGCTTGGCGTCGGGCGTGGCGATCCGGACGTCGCCGCCCAGCGCGATCTGCAGGCCGCCGCCGAAGCAGTTGCCGTGGATCGCGACGATCACCGGGACCGCAACCTGGATCCAGTCAAACGCCGCGCGCTGGGGCAGGTTGGCCAGGCCGTCCTCGCCCTCGCGGTCCAGCAGCGACTCCGGCGTCAGGCGGCCGGTGCTCATCATGCTGACCACGTCCAAGCCGCTGCAGAAGCTCTTGCCCTCGCCGTGCAGGACGACGGCGCGGACCGACGGCGCGTCGCGGAGCTGCTGGGCGGCGGCGACGATCTGCTCGAACATCGGCAGGTCCAGCGCGTTGTGCTTCTCGCCGCGCACCAGCGTGACGACCGCCACGCCGTCGTCGCCGATCTGGACCCGGACCCGCTGCTCGTCGCTCATGCCCCGGAACGCTACTGGTGGTGCCCGTACTCGCCTATCGCAGGTCAGCCCCACCTGGGCGGCGCACGGCGTTTGGTGCCATGTCCTCCCAACTATGCGAATCCTCTTCTCGACCCGTGGCAGCGCGGGGCACGTGCTGCCGATGGCGCCGTTCGCACACGCTGCCGTTCGCGCCGGGCACGACGTGCTCGTCGCCGCGCAGGAGCAGAACGCCGGCAACGTCGCACGGACCGGCCTCCCCCACGCAGCCTTCGCCGCGCCGACCGCTGAGCAGTGGCGCCCGCTGATGGCCGAGGTCTCGCGCGGGTCGATCGACGCCGCCAACGCGCGCATGATCGGCGAGGGCTTCGCGGGCCTCGACGCGCGCGCCGCGCTGCCGGGGCTGGAGGAGCTGGTGGACCGCTGGCGGCCGGACGTGGTCGTGCGCGAGTCGATGGAGCTGGCCTCAGCGCTGGTCGCCGAGCGGGCCGAGCTGCCGGTGCTGCGCGTGGCGCTCGGGCTGGCCGCGGTCGAGGAGCTGGCGATCGGGCTGTCGGTGCCCGCGGTCGACGCGCTGCGCGCGGAGCTGGGGTTGGTGCCCGATCCGGACGGCGAGCGCCTGCGCGCGACGCCGCTGCTGACGATGGTCCCGGCGGCGTTGGAGGCGCCGGGCGCGCCCGCGCTGTCGCGCCGCTTCCGCCAGCCGGTCGCCGCGCTGGGTCCGGGCGCCGCCGCGCCGCTGCCGCGCTGGTGGTCCAACGCCCACGACCCGTTGGTGTACATGAGCTTCGGGTCGGTTGCCGGGGCGGCGCACATGCCGTTCTTCCCCGCCTTGTACCGGTTCGCGATCCAGGCGCTCGCGCCGTTGCCCGCGCGCGTTCTGCTCACGCTCGGCGACGGACCGGACCCCGCGTTGTTAGGGCCCTTGCCCGACAACGTCCACGTCGAGCGCTGGATCCCGCAGGAGGCGATCCTCCCCCACGCCGACGCCGCGATCCTGCACGGCGGCTACGGCTCGACGATGGGCGCGCTGTCGCACGGCGTCCCGCAGGTCGTGCTGCCGCTGTTCTCGATCGACCAGTGGGCGAACGCCGAGGCGGTCGAACGCGTCGGCGCCGGGCTCGCGCTGAACGACGACCGCGACACGCGGCGGGCGCTGGAGCTGCCGGCGGCGGCGACGCTCGCGGGGCTGGCCGACGCGGTCGAGCACGTGCTCGAGGACGGCGCGTTCCGACGCCGCGCGGGCGCCGTGGCGTCCGCGATCGCCGAGCTGCCGCCGGTCGAGTCCGCGGTCGGAGAGATCGCGGCGGCAGCGCGGGCCTTGGCGTCGCGCTAGCGGCGGCGCAGCTCCGGCGCCAGCACGCGCTCCCCGTAGCTTGTGTCGGCCGGGTTGATTGTCACGCCGGGCTTGATGATGGCGTCGATGCGGTCCAGCGTCTCGGCGCCGAGCGTGACGTCGGCGGCCGGGAGCTGGCTCTCCAGCTGCTCCAGCGTCCGCGGGCCGATGATCGCCGAGGTCACGCCCGGGTGGTTGATCACGAAGGCGATCGCCAGCTCGATCATCGTCAGGCCGGCGTCGTCGGCGACCTGCGCGAGCTGCTCGACTGCCTCCAGCTTGCGCTGGTTCTCGGGCAAGGACATGTCAAAGCGCGCGGCCAGTCGCTGGCGGGCGGGCGAGGTCGGCGAGCTGTCGACGGTCCACGAGCCCGACAGCCAGCCGCCGGCCAACGGCGAGTAGGTGAGGATCCCCATGCCGTGGCGCTGGGCCGTGGGCAGGACGTCGAGCTCGATGCCGCGGACCAGCAGCGAATACGGCGGCTGCTCGGTGCGGAAGCGCTGGAGGCCGCGCTCGCGCGCGACATGCTGCGCTTCGACGATCTCGCTGCCCGCGTAGGACGAGGAGCCGATGTACAGGATCTTGCCCTGGGTCACCAAGTCGCTCAACGCGCCCAGCGTCTCCTCGACGTCAACCGCCGGATCAGGGCGATGTACTTGGTAGAGGTCGATGTGATCGGTCCCCAGGCGCCGCAGCGAGTCCTCCACCGCGCGGACGATCCAGCGCCGCGACCCGCCGCGCATGTTGATGTCCTCGCCCATCGGCATGAAGAACTTGGTCGCCAAGACGACGTCATCGCGATGGCCCTTCAGCGCCTTGCCGACGATCTCCTCCGACTCCCCCGCGCTGTAGACGTCGGCGGTGTCGACGAAGTTGATTCCCGCGTCCAGCGCCCGGTGGATGATGCGGATCGAGTCCTCGTGGTCGGGGTTGCCCCAGGCGCCGAACATCATCGTGCCGAGGCACAGCGGTGAGACCTGGACGCCGGTGCGTCCGAGTGGGCGGTAGTTCATGGCACTCGTTCTAGCGCGCGCCAGCCGCCGCTGGGAGGTCCTGACAGAACCCCGTAGACGCGCGGCGGCGCGGGTACCGTCATAGGACGTGGATCCCGCCAGCGACATCGCCGAGTTCCTCACCTCGCGCCGGGCGCGGGTCACGCCGGACCAGGTCGGGCTGCCGTCCTATGGCCCGCGGCGGGTCAAGGGCCTGCGGCGCGAAGAGGTCGCCTCGCTGGCCGGCGTCAGCGTCGAGTACTACAAGCGGCTGGAGCGCGGCCACGTCGCGGGCGCATCCGACAGCGTGCTGGAGGCGTTGGCGCGAGCGCTGCGCCTTGACGACGCCGAGCGCGCCCACCTCTTCGACCTCGCGCGCGCGGCGAATCCGGTGGCGGCTACGCAGCGCCGGCGGGCGCCGGCCAAGAAGGTGCGCCCTGCCGTGCTGCGGCTGGTCGAGTCGATGACCGCGCCCGCGATCGTCCGCAACGGCCACCTCGACTACCTGGCCGCCAACCCGCTCGGCCGCGCGCTCTACGCGCCGCTGTTCGAGAGCCGCGAGCTACCCGCCAACAGCGCGCGCTTCACGTTCCTGGACCCCGCCGCCCAAGAGCTGTATGTCGATTGGGAGCGCACCGCCAAGGACCTCGTCGCGCACTTGCGCTCACTGGCCGGAAGCAACCCCTATGACAAGAACCTCTCCGACCTCGTCGGTGAGCTGTCGACCCGCAGCGACGCGTTCCGGACCTGGTGGGCGGCGCACAACGTCCGCTACCACCAGTCGGGCACCAAGCGCCTGAACCACCCGGTCGTCGGCGAGCTGGAGCTGTCCTACGAGGTGCTCGAAGTCGCGGCCGATGACGGCCTCACGATCGCCACCTACAGCGCCGAGCCCGGCAGCCGCTCCGCGCAGGCGCTGGACCTCCTGGCCAGCTGGGCCGCGACGCCGGTCGAGCGCTAGCGCGCGGCACCGCGCGTCATAGAGTCCGGGCATGACGACGATCGACTTCGGCGCGTTCGACGCCCTGACGTTCGACTGCTACGGAACGCTCATCGACTGGGAGACCGGCATCCTGGCCGGCCTGGCGCCGGTACTGGCGCGCACGGGCGTCCAGCGCAGCGACGACGAGCTGCTCGAGGTGTACGCCAAGCACGAGGCCGCGCTGGAGGGCGGGCCGTACCTGACCTACCGCGAGGTGCTGGCCGGGTCGCTGCGCGGGCTCGCCGAGGACCTGGACTTCACGCCCAGCGACGACGAGGTCGCCACCTTCGCGGGCTCGGTCGTCGACTGGCCGGCGTTCGCCGACAGCGCCGACGCGCTCGCCCAGCTGAAGCAGCGCTTCCGGCTCGGCGTCATCACCAACTGCGACGACGATCTCTTCGCGGGCTCCAACGCGCGACTGGGCGTCGAGTTCGACTGGATCGTCACCGCCCAGCAGGCCAAGTCCTACAAGCCGAGCCTGCACAACTTCGACGTGGCCTTCGACCGCATCGACGTCCCACGCGAGCGCATCCTGCACGTCGCCCAGAGCCTCTTCCACGACCACGTCCCCGCCAAGCAGGCCGGCCTGACCTCCGTCTGGATCGACCGCCGCCACGGCCGCGAGGGCTTCGGCGCCACGCCGGCGGCCGAGGCGACGCCCGACCTCGTCGTGCCCGACATGAAGTCCTTCGCGGAGCTGGCCACCGCCTAGTCCATCAGGAGGCCGTTGCCGTGACCTGACGTGCCGTGACGGTGGTGCCGGCAGACGGAGTCACGCGCACGGCGGTCGTCTTCGCAGGCAGGCGGGAGATCACGATGCGACCGGTGGTGACACGCGCGCGGGCGCTGCCGATGCGGACGGAGCGCGAGCCTTGAAGGCGAGCGGTGCGGGTGCGGCCGGCGGTGGTGATGGCGAGGCGGGCGCGAGTGGCGGCGCGGGCAGGGAGCTTGAGGGTCACGCTGGTCGGGCTGCCCGAGAGCGCGATGGCCACGGTGCCGGCGCGCGCGGTCACGATGGCGCTGGGGCCGGCGACCGAAGGAGCGGGCGTCCGCACCGGCGTCGCGGGGGTGATCGTCGGCGCAGACGTGGGCGTGGGCGTAGGCACCTGAGTGGCGAGCGTCGGCGTGGTGCCGGTGCCCGGCGTGTAGTCGTCGCCGCCGCCGTCGTCGATCCCCAACGAGCTGATGCCGCCGAGGTCGCCGTCGTCGATGCCGATCACGGCGGTGGTGGTGTCGAACGTCGCGTCGGGCGTCACGACCGGCACGGTCCACGGGCCGGAGAGGACCGACCGATAGTGGTAATGGCCATCCGCAGCCAGGCCGGTGATCGTCGTGCGCATCTGGGCCAGGCCGCCGGTCAGCGGCAGCGAGATGGGCACGGTCGTCCCGCCGTAGGACGTCGTCAGCCCGTACTCGACGTGCCAGTTCGCGGACAACCCGAGGGGCATGACCGGGACCGTGATCGTCGCGCTGTCGGCCGTCGTCTCGACCGCTGCGGCGCCGACCGTCGGCAGGGTCAGGCTCATCGCGCCGGCCTGCGCCGGGGCGATCGTCAGCGCGAGGAGCGCCAGCAGCACCGGCGTCCGCGATCGGCGAGGAGCACGACCCATCTCCCTCAACAATCGGCCGTGGCGCCCTCACGCCTAACGCCGAAGCGGCCACAATGCCGGTGGCCGATGGGCTCAGCCACCCGGACGCGCGCGGGGCCGGTCAGCCCGTGCTCAACGCGGCCAGCGCGGCGCGGTCGGCGACCGCTCCGCGCGCGCCCGGCGCGGTGGTCGCGTGCGCTCCGGCGCAGACGGCGACGCCGACGGCCGCCGCGAGGTCGTCGCCGGCCGCCAACGCGGCGGCCAGCGCGCCGCGGAAGGCGTCGCCCGCGCCGGTCGTGTCGACGGCGTCGACCGTTGGCGCCGGGATCGCCGCGGCGTCATCGCCGCCGCCGTGCATGACCGCACCGTGCGCCCCGCGCGTGACGACGACCGCGCCCGCGCCGCGCGCCAGCAGCTCCTCCGGCGTCCCGCCGAGCTGGGCCAGCTCGTGCTCGTTGGGCGCGAGGATCGCGCCGTCCGGGATCAGGCCCGCGCCGAGCGGACGTGCGGGCGCCGGGTCCAGGACGAAGCGCAGTCCGTGCTCGGTCGCCGCGCGCGCTGCGGCTTCGGCAGCGGCCACAGGGATCTCCAGGTTGGCCAGGACGACCGCGCCCGGCGCCGCCAGCGCGTCGATCGCTTCGTGCACCCAGGCCGGCTCCAGCGCCGCGTTGGCGGCGGCGTCGACGACGATCGCGTTCTCGCCCGCGCCGTCCACGACCACGACCGCGCGGCCGGTCCCGACGCCGGGCGCCGTCGCCAGCCAGTCGTCGCGTACGCCGTCGTCGCGCAGCGCGGCCCGCCATCTCGCGCCCGCCGCGTCGTCGCCGACGCAGCCGACCAGGTACGTCTCGGCGCCCAGCGCCGCCGCCGCGACCGCCGCGTTGGCGCCCTTGCCGCCGCCCAGGAGCTCGGACGGGCTCGTCGTCGCGACCGTCTCGCCCGGCGCCGGGATCGGCGCGCGCAGGACCAAGTCCTCGTTGATCGAGCCCACGACGATGACGCGTCCCATGCGCGACAGGATGACCGACGCGCGTGAGCTCAGGGAGCGACCAGGACCCCGTCAGCCTCCGCGGGCGCAACGGGGCGCTCACGCGCGGTGAGCTGGACGCGCGCGCCGTCGCCAGGCGTGATCGTGATCATCCGGCGCTTGGTCGTCTCGCGCGGTCCGGTCGCCTCGACGGTGAAGCGCTCGGCGGCCGCGCGCAGGACGAGCCGCATCTCCAGCAGCGCGAAGCTCGCGCCCAGGCAACGGCGCCGGCCGCCGCCGAACGGCAGCCAGGTGTAGGTGCCGGGCTTGTTGTCCAAGAACCGCTCCGGGCGGAACGCCTTGGGCTCCGGGTAGATGGTGGGGTCGGTGTGGACAAGCGCCGCGGCGAGGATCAGCACGGTCCCCGGCTCGTACGTGGTCTGGCCGATCGTGATCTCCTGCTTGACCAGGCGCGGCTCGGCGTTGGGCAGCACCGGGCGCAGGCGCATGACCTCGTGGATCAAGGCCTCCAAGTAGCGGCCGTCCTCGTCAGCGGCGAGGCGCTCCTGCACGTGCGGCGCGCGGGCCAGCAGCTCGAAGGCGAAGGCCAGCGACGACGCCGTCGTCTCGTGGCCGGCGACCAGCGCGGTGAGCAGCTCGTCGCGGATCTCCTCGTCGGCCATCGGCGTGCCGTCGCCGTGTGTGGCGGCGAGCAGCATCGCCAGCACGTCGTCGCGGTCGGCCGCGTTGGGATCGGCGCGGCGGTCGGCCATCAACGCGTACAACTCGTCGTCGACGACCTTGCGGTCGGCCTCGAAGCGCCCAAAGCGCCCGCGCCCGCTGAGCAGCTTCTGGGCGACCGGCAGCAAGGAGACGGGCGAGTCGCCGAACGACAGGATCGCGGTGAGCTTGTCGCGCAAGCGGTCCAGTCGCTCGCCCTCATCCAGGCCGAAGACCGCGCGCAGGATGATCTCCATCGTCAACCCCTGAAGGCGCGGGTGCAGCTCGACGGGATGGCCGACCGGCCACGAGTCCAGCTCGCGCTCGGTCAGCTCGGTCATCAGGCCGGTGAGGCGCTGCATGCGCTCGCCGTGGAACGCCGGCAGCATCAGCCGCCGCTGCTCCAAGTGCGGGCCCTCGTCGAGCAGGATCACCGAGTTGGCGCCGACGATCGGCTCCAGCAGGCGCGCGCCCTCGCCCGGGTGCAGGACCTCCGGCGGCGCGGTGAACACCTCGCGCAGCTCGTCGGGGTCGGAGAGCACCACGACCGGCGGCTGGCCGAGCAACCGCATGGTGAACCGCTTGCCGTAGCGCGCTCGCAGGCGCTCGACGTACACGGTCGGCCGGCTCCACCAGCCGATCGTCTGCACCAGCGCCGGCATCCGGGATCCAGGGGGCAGCATCGATCGAGAATAGATACTGAGCAGTATCTGGTCAAGCCCGGGAGGGCGGATCTAAGCCCCGCGGAGCCGCCGCACGCGGTCGCCCATCATGCGCCGGCTGTAGCCCGCCATCGTCTTCAGCGGCGTGTCGCCGAGCAGCATCCGCGAGGCCAGGCGCAGCGTCGACGCGCTCGCCTTGTCCGGCGAGCCCTCGTCGAACGGCGGCTGCGGGTCGTACTCGATCGCCAGCTGGATCGCTTTGGCCAGCTCCTCGCCGTGGACGCGTCCGGTCAAGGCCAAGGCCATGTCGATCCCGGCCGAGACGCCCGCGCCGGTCACGAACTTGCCGTCGAAGACGACGCGGTCGGCGACGACGTCGACGCCCATCGCCTTCAGGTTCTCGCGAAAGCCCCAGTGCGTCGTCGCGCGCTTGCCCTTTAGCACGCCCGCCGCGCCATAGACGCCCGCGCCCGTGCACGCCGACGACAGCCACTGCGCGCCCGGCGCGACATCGCGCACCCATTGGAGCAAGGCCTCGTCCTTCAGCGGCCCGAGCGGGTTGCTCGACCCGGGGATGACGACCACGTCGGGATCCGGGATCCCCTCCGGCATCACCGTCGGCAGGACCTGCATCCCGCGGTCGGTGCTGACCGGCCCGCTCGACGTCGCGACCCAGTGCAGCTCGACGTCCGGCCACGCGCTGATCACCTCGTAGGGGCCGATCAGGTCCAGCGCGGTGAAGTCCTCGTACAAGACGTAGGCGATCTTCATCCGGGGATCCTCGCGGTCGGCGACCCCGACGGCAAGGACACGCACCCCACGGATCCGGACGCGCCGCTCAGCCCGTGACGCTCCAGGAACGCGAGCTGGTCGGCGACCACGGCCTCGTGCTCAGGGCCGTCGTAGATGTCGAAGTGGTCGACGCCGGGGTAGACGCGCAGCTCGCCGTGTGGCGCGCGGCGGGCCGCGGCGATGGCGGCGCCAGGCCGTGCGACGCGGTCGGCGCCGCCGACGCACACCAGCCACGGGCAGTGCAGGTCCCGCGCGTGGCGGCCCGGGTTGAACGGGCGGCCGAGCAGCCAGCGCGCGGAGACGCGGTCGCGCCAGCGCGAGTCCTCACCGGTCGCGACGACGTGCCGCCAGCCCGCCTCGCTGCCCGGGGCGTTGATGAACGCGGCCGTGCCGGGCGCACCGACGGCGGGCAGGTGCTCGTCGCGCAGCGCGGCGAGCACCATCCGGGCGGCCACGCGCGGCGACCCGCGATGCGCCTGGCGGATCATGTTCAAGAACGGGACCTGGCTGATCGCCGCCGCCACGCGCGGGTCGTGCGCCGCGGCCGCCAGCGCGTTGCCGCCGCCCATCGAAGAGCCGAAGGTGACGACGCGATCGGGGTCCGCGCCCGGCCACGCGCGGGCGCAGGCGATCGCCGCCGCCCAGTCCTCGAGCTGGCGCGCGGGGACGAAGCGGTCGGGCGTGCCCGTGCTGTCGCCGAAGCCGCGGTGGTCGAAGACGAGCGCGAGGCAGCCGCTGCGCGCGAACCGCTCCGCGAACGGGCCGAGACGATCGCGCCGCGTCCCAGAGAGCCCGTGTGCCAGGACGACGACCGGGCGCGGACCGGCGGCAACGGCGCGGTCGGGCTCGTACATCCACGCGGCGCAGGTCTCCCCCGCAACGTCGAACTCCGTGTCGATCCGGCTCATGCTCAGCACAACGCGGCCGCGCGGCGCCACGTGAGATCGCCCGCTGGATCGCCGGAACGCGGTCGGTGATGATGTCGGCATGAGCCCACGCCCCGAGGTCTGGAGCAACTGGGCCGGGGACCAGCGATGGGCTCCGGCGCAGGTCGCGCGCCCGACCAGCGAGGCGGAGCTGGTCCGGGTCGTGGGCGAGGCGCGAGAGCGAGGGCTCACGGTGCGCGCCACCGGCAGCCGGCACTCGTTCACCGACATCGCCGCCACCGACGGCCTGATGGTCGACACCTCCGCCCTGCGCCGTGTCGTGGCCGTCGACCCCGCGACCCGGCGCGTGACCGTCGAGGCCGGGATCACGCTGCACGCGCTCGGCCCGATCCTTGCTGGCCACGACCTGGCGCTGGAGAACCAGGGCGACATCGACACCCAGGCGGTGGCCGGCGCGCTGGCCACCGCCACGCACGGCACCGGCGCGCGGTTTCGCAACCTCTCGGCGCGCGCGGTGGGCATGCGGCTGGTCACGGCGGACGGCGACGTCCTCGATCTCACCGAGGACTCCGACCCGGAGGCGCTGCTCGCCGCGCGGGTCTCGCTCGGCGCGCTCGGCGTCGTCTCGCAGGTGACGCTGGAGTGCTCGCCGCTGTTCACGCTGGAGCGCCACGACCTGCCGCGGCCGCTGGGCGAGACGCTCGACCGCTTGGACGAGCACGTCGACACGCACGACCACTTCGAGCTGTTCGTCTGGCCCTACACGCGCGCGGCGATGACGCGGTCGACGATGCGCACCGCCAACCCGCCGCGCCCGGCGCCGCGCTGGAAGCGCGAGTACGACGAGCGGTTGGTCCAGAACGGCCTGCTGAGCCTGATCTGCCGGACCGGGCGGCGCGTGCCCCGCGCGGTCCCACACCTGAACCGAGTGATGGCCGCAGCGCTCACCCAGGCGCGCGAGCAGGACCACGCCTACAAGGTGTACGCCTGCCGGCGCGATGTCCACTTCACCGAGACGGAGTACGCGATCCCGCGCGCGTGCGCCCGCGAGGCCCTGGAGCGCGCGATCGAGTTGGTGGAGCGCCGGCGGCTGCCGATCCTGTTCCCGTTCGAGATGCGCTTTGCGGCCGGCGACGACGCGCTCCTGTCGACCGCCCACGGGCGCGACACGTGCTACATCGCCGCCCATCAGTACGTTGGCATGGGCTATGAGTCGTTCTTCCGCGGGTTCGAGGAGATCATGAGCTCCTACGGCGGGCGCCCACACTGGGGCAAGCGTCATTACCAGACCGAGGCCACGCTGCGGGATCGCTTCCCGGGCTGGGGCCGCTTCCAGGCCGTGCGGGCGCGGCTGGACCCCGACGGCGTGTTCGCCAACGACTACACGCGGCGCGTCCTCGGACCCGTCGCCGCGCCGGTCGCGCCATGACCGGACTCGGAGCCGACGCGCGGCTGCGTCGCTACGCGGCCGCGTTCGAGGAGGTCGACGGCCCGTTCGCGTTCGTCGACCTGGACGCGATGTGGTCCAACTCCTCCAACATGCTGGGGCGCGCGGGCGGCAAGCCGATCCGCGTCGCCTCCAAGTCGCTGCGCTGCCGGCCACTGCTGGAGGCGATCCTGGCGCGCGATCCGGGCTATCGCGGCGTGTTGGCCTTCACCTTGCCTGAGGCGCTGTGGCTGGCGCATCAGGGCGTCGCCGACGTCGTCGTCGCCTACCCGTCGACCGATCGCGCGGCGCTGCGCGAACTGGCGGCGCTGACCGCGCAGGACCCGGACGGCGCGCCGGTCATCATGGTGGACTCGGTCGAGCAGCTCGACCTGGTCGAAGGCGCCCTCGGCACCGCGCCCGTGGCCCCGCTGCGGGTCTGCCTGGACTTCGACGCGTCGCTGTGGCTTGGCGGCGAGCGGATCAAGATCGGACCCAAGCGCACCCCGATCCACGCGCCCGACCAGGCCCGGAGCTTCGCGCAGGAGATCGATCGGCGCCCAAGCGTGCGGCTCGTCGGGATGATGTCTTACGAGGGCCACATCGCCGGCCAGGGCAATCGCCTCCCGGGCCGTCGGATGCGCAGCAAGCTGATCAGCCGCCTCCAGGAGACGTCCTACCGCGAGCTGCGCGAGCGCCGTGCCGCCGCGGCGGCCGCCGTAGCTGAGGTCGCGCCGCTGGAGTTCGTCAACGCGGGCGGCACCGGCGACCTGGAGCGCGTCGCGACGGAGCCCGCGATGACCGAGGCGACCGCCGGGTCGGGCTTCTACGCGCCGACGTTGTTCGACAACTACTCGAGCTTCCGCCTGGAGCCCGCCGCGCTGTTCGCGCTGCCGGTGACGCGCCGCCCCGCGCCTGGGATCGTCACCGCGCTCGGCGGCGGCTACCTCGCGTCGGGCACCGGCGGCAAGGACCGGATGCCCGCGCCCTACCTCCCGCCCGGGCTGCAGCTCGACCCGTTCGAGGGCACCGGTGAGGTCCAGACGCCGCTGCGCGGCGCGGCCGCCGACAGCCTGCGCGTCGGCGACCTCGTCTACCTCCGCCACGCCAAAGCCGGCGAGCTGTGCGAGCGCTTCACGAACCTGTACTTGGTGCAGGGCGATGCGATCGTCGACGAGGTCCCGACCTACCGTGGCGAGGGCCGAGCGTTCCTATAGGAGTTGCGCGGCGGCGCGCGCGACCTCGTCCTCGGCCCAGCCGGGCGGCGCGGACGCCCCGTCGCGGACCCAGCGGCGCAGCGCACCGGCAGGCAGGTCGACGACCGCGAGGCGGACGCGATCGACGTGGCGCCGGTCGGCGCGGCCGTAGCGGCGGCGGGCCAGCGCCCGGATCGCCGCGTCCAGCGGCGCGTTGATCGCCGCCTGGCGCGCGAGCATCGCCTCCGTGGGCGGCGCATCGAGCAGGTCTGCGAGGCCGCCGCCGAGCAGCAGCTGGGTGTCCTGCGGCGCGGCGCGCGCGAAGGCGACGACCGCGGCGGCCATCGCGGCGGCGGTTTGCGCCGGGGCGTCGTCGGCGGCGTCGTCAGCGTTGTCGCCGGCCGCGAGATAGCCGTCGGCGAACCGGGCGACCGCGCGCAGCCAGACCGCGGCCAGCAGCTCGTCGCGCGTCCCGAAGCGGTGGTACAGCGTGCCGACCGGAGCGCCGCTGGCCTTGGCGATCGCGGCGACGCTCGCGGCGCGCGGACCGCCGTCGAGCAGCAGTGCCCGCGCGGCATCGAGGATCCCATCGGAGTCGTGCATCGGAGGTCGTGCCATTTCGAACGATCATTCTAGTACGATCGTTCTATGAGCGAGCTGCCGCTGATCGACGAGCACGCGATGGTCGTGGACGCCTCGCCGGCCGCCACGTGGGACGCCGTCGACGCGGTCGTCCGCGGAAGCTTCGCCTCGCGCCGGACCGAGCGCTTCGCGCGCGCCCTGGGCTGCGAGCCCGCCACCCGCAGCGGCGACGCCCTCGTCGCGGGCGCCACCCTGCCTGGCTTTGCCATCGTCCGCGCCGAGCCAGACGCGGCGCTCGTGCTGGAGGGTCGCCACCGCTTCGCGCGCTACCGCCTGACCTTCACGCTCGCCTCGCTCGACGACGGCGCCCGCTGTCGCGTTACCGCCATCACCCACGCCGCCTTCCCCGGCGCCCGCGGCCGCGTCTACCGCGCGCTGGTGATCGGCACCCGCGCCCACGTCCTCGTGACGCGGCGCCTGCTGACCGCGATCCGGCGCCGCGCGACCCGCTGACAGCTCAGACGGGGCCCTCGCCCACCGGCGAGGGCAGGTCCTGCTCGGACAGCGCGCCGACCGACGCGCGCAGGCCGGCGTCGATGCGCAGCTGGATGCGCTCCAGCGCGTCAAGCTCGATCATCGCGTCGAGGACCGCGTCGGCGCTGCGGGGGTCGTCGCCGGCGGCGAGGATCGAGGCCTCGACGCGGGCGCGGAGCTCTCCGATGCGCGCGTCGCAGCGTCGCGCGGCGTTGGCATAGCCCTCTAGCCGACGCCGGCTGCGCGGCTCGATCGGCTCCTTCACGCTCTCGACCAGGCGGTCGACCTGAGCGGCGTTCATCGCGGTCATCGCTCCTCTCCGCCCGCCTTCCGGTTCTCGCGGACGGCCTTACGATAGTCGCGGTTCATCATCGTGATGAAGTCGATCGAGATGCCCTTGGGGCACTGGGCTTCGCACTCGCGGTGGTTCGCGCACGAGCCGAAGTGCTCCTCCATCTCGGCGACCATCCGCAGGGTGCGGCGGGAGCGCTCGGGCTGGCCTTGGGGCAGCAGGTTGAGGTGCGCGAGCTTGGCCGCGGTGAAGAGCTGACCGGCGCCGTTGGGGCACGACGCCACGCACGCGCCGCAGCCGATGCAGGCGGCGGCGTCCATCGCCAGCTCGGCCTCGCCGCGCGCGACCTGGACGAGGTTGGCGTCCGGCGCGCTGCCGGTCGGGACCGTGATGTAGCCGCCCGCCTGGATGATCGAGTCGAGCGCCGAGCGGTCGACGACGAGGTCGCGGACGAGCGGGAAGCCGGCTGAGCGCCACGGCTCGACGGTGATCACGTCGCCGTCGCTGAAGCGGCGCACGTAGAGCTGGCAGGTCGCGGTGCCCGACTGCGGCCCGTGCGCGACGCCGTTGATCATCAACCCGCACGTGCCGCAGATCCCCTCGCGGCAGTCTGACTCGAACGCGATCGGGTCCTCGCCCTCCAGCGTCAGCCGCTCGTTGAGCTGGTCCAACAGCTCCAAGAACGACATCTCGGGGCTGGCGTCGACCTCGTAGTCGACGAGGCCGCCGGGCGCGTCGGGCGCCTTCTGGCGCCAGATCTGCAGCGTCAACCTCATCGGTAGCTCCGTTGGGTGGGCTGGGCGAGCCGGAAGTGCAGGTCCTCCCGGTGCAGCTCGGCGGGCGCGTCGGGGCCGACGTGCCGCCACGCCGAGACGAACGTGAAGTTGTCGTCGTCGCGCAGCGCCTCGCCGTCAGGCGTCTGGTGCTCGAGGCGGAAGTGCCCGCCGCAGGACTCCTCGCGCTCCAGCGCGTCGCGGCACATCAACTCCCCCAACTCGAAGAAGTCCTCCACCCTGCCCGCCCGTTCGAGCGACTGGTTGAGCTCGTCGCCGGTGCCCGGCACGCGCAGGTCGGCGTCCCACTCGGCGCGCAGCGCGCGGATCGCGGCGATCGCACGTTGTAGGCCTTCGCGCGAGCGGGCCATGCCGCACTCGTCCCAGAGGATCCGGCCCAGCTCGCGATGGAACCAGTCGACCGACCGCGTGCCCTTGGCGCTCGTGAAGCGCGCGACCTGCTCGCGCACCTGCGCCTCGGCGGCGGCGAACTCCGGGCGGTCGGTGGTCGGCTCGGGCTGGCCGAGCTGTGGCGCGAGGTAGTCGCCGATCGTCACCGGCAGGATGAAGTAGCCGTCGGCCAGGCCCTGCATCAGCGCGCTGGCGCCGAGGCGGTTGGCGCCGTGGTCGGAGAAGTTCGCCTCGCCGATGGCGTACAACCCGGGGACCGTGGTCATCAAGTTGTAGTCCACCCACAACCCGCCCATCGTGTAGTGCGGGGCCGGGTAGATGCGCATCGGCTGGCGGTAGGGATCCTCGCCGGTGATCCGCTCGTACATCTCAAAGAGGTTCCCGTAGCGGGTGCGGATCGTGTCGGCGCCGAGCCGACCGATCGCCTCGGCGAAGTCGAGGTACACGCCGTTGCGACGCGGGCCGACGCCGAGGTCGGCGTCGATCACCTGCTTGGCAGCGCGGCTGGCCACATCGCGCGGGACGAGGTTGCCGAAGGCGGGGTAGCGGCGCTCGAGGAAGTAGTCGCGCTCGTCCTCGGCCACCTGCTCCGGCAGCTTGTCGGTGGCTTCGGATGGGACCCAGATCCGGCCGTCGTTGCGCAGCGACTCGCTCATCAACGTCAACTTGCTCTGAAACGACTCCGACTGCGGGATGCAGGTCGGGTGGATCTGCGTGAAGCACGGGTTGGCGAACAGCGCGCCGCGCTTGTGCGCGCGCCAGATCGCGGTCGCGTTGGAGTTGCGGGCGTTGGTCGAGAGAAAGAAGGCGTTGGAGTAGCCGCCGGTCGCCAGGACGACCGCGTGGGCGGCGATCGAGACGACCTCGCCGGTCAGCAGCTTGCGGGCGACGACGCCGACCGCGCGGCCGTCGGCGACGACGACGTCCAGCAGCTCGGTGCGCGACAGCAGCTCGACGTTGCCTAGGCCGATCTGTCGCGACAGCGCTTGGTAGGCCCCCAACAAGAGCTGCTGCCCGGTCTGGCCCCGCGCGTAGAAGGTCCGCGACACCTGCGCGCCGCCGAAGCTGCGGTTGTCCAGCAGCCCGCCGTACTCGCGCGCGAACGGCACGCCCTGGGCGGCGCACTGGTCGATGATCTGGTTGGAGACCTGCGCGAGGCGGAAGACGTTGGCCTCCCGCGCGCGGTAGTCACCGCCCTTGATCGTGTCGTAGAACAACCGGAAGACGCTGTCGCCGTCGTTCCTGTAGTTCTTGGCCGCGTTGATGCCGCCCTGGGCGGCGATCGAGTGCGCGCGCCGCGGCGAGTCGTGGAACGTGAGGACCGTGACGCGGTAACCCAGCTCGGCGAGCGTCGCGGCCGCCGAGGCGCCGGCCAGGCCGGACCCGACCACCAGCACGTGGAAGCGGCGCTTGTTGTTGGCGTTGACCAGACGCACGCCGAAGCGATGCGCGTCCCAGCCCTCCTCGATCGGTCCAGCAGGCGTCCCAGCGTCGAGCAGCATGGCTAGCGGATCACCCCCGTGAGCACCGCGATCGGGAAGGAGACGTTGCCGAGGGCGACCAGCGTCGCGTAGCCGATCGCGAACCGGCGTGTGGCCGCGCGCGTGCCGCGCCCGCCGACGCCGAGGCTCTGAAACAGGCTCCAGGCGCCGTGGTAGAGGTGGAACGCGAGCGCGAGGTTGGCGATGACGTAGGCGATCGCCACCGGCACGCGCTCGAAGCTGGCGACGACGTTCTCATAGGGATGGCCTTCAGCGAAGTGCGGGTTGGTGGTTCCCCACGTCAGGTCGAGCAGGTGGAAGACCACGAACAGCAGGACGATCGGCCCGGTCCAGCGCATCGTGCGGCTGGCGAAGTCCGCGGCGACGTAGGTGCGCGGCGCGGCGTAGGCGACCGGCCGCGCGCGGCGCGAGCTGCGGGCCAGCCTGAACGCCGCGTCCAGATGCAGGACCACCGCGCCGAGCAGGGTGACCCGCACGATCCACAGCAGCACCTCGCGCGGCAGCACCGGCTCGCCGGCCGTCCGCAGCCACGCGCTGTAGTGGTCCAGCGACGACGCCCCGAGGTAGAGCTTCAGGTTGCCGGCCATGTGCACCAGGACGAAGCCCATCAGGACCACGCCGGTCACGGCCATCACGTACTTCTTCTGGAGATCTGAGGCGTACAGCGAGCGCATTGGGGAAACCCTGCGGCTCTCCTCCAGATCCGGCGTAGGTGACCCTAACGCATCGAGGTGCCGAACGCGGCGCGCTTGTGCGAGAGCGCACCAGCTGGTTCGATATCCTTCGAACAATGAAGATCGGGATCATCGGGGCAGGCAAGATCGGCGGGACGCTGACGCGCCGCCTGACCACGTTGGGACACGACGTGAAGGTCGCGAACTCGCGCGCGCCCGAGACGCTCGCCGAGCTGGCGGCCGAGACGGGCGCGACCGCGGTGTGGGCCGCCGACGCCGCGGCCGACGCCGACTTGGTGATCGTCAGCATCCCGCAGAAGAACGTGCCTAACCTCGCGGCGGGGATCGTCGACGCGCGCAAGCCCGGCGCGCCGGTGATCGAGACCAACAACTACTACCCGCGCGAGCGCGACGGGCTCATCGCCGCCATCGAGGACGGCCTCACGGAGAGCGCCTGGGTCTCCGAGCAGCTCGGCGCGCCGGTCTACAAGGTCTTCAACGGCATCTTCTGGAAGCACCTGCTCGAGCAGGGCAAGCCGGCCGGCGCCGAGGGCCGCATCGCGCTGCCGATCGCGGGCGATGACCCGGACGGCAAGCGGATCGTCTTCGCGCTGATCGACGAGCTCGGCTTCGACCCGGTCGACGGCGGCACCATCGCCGAGTCTTGGCGCCAGCAGCCCGGCACGCCGGTCTACGGCGCCGACCTCGACGCCGCGGGCGCCGTCAGCGCGCTGGCCGCCGCACCGCCGGAGCGCCCTGAGGCGTTCCGCGCGGAACGCTGAGTCAGTCGATCCCCAGCCGCGTCTGGAAGTCGCCGGGCTCGGCGTGGTGGCGCCACAGCAGCTCGGCGACGTCGTCGGGTTCGTGGTCCTCGCCGGGTGCGATGCGGCCGCCGATGGCGGTGTGGGCGACGTGGATGCCGCGGTCGCGCAGCTCGTCGTGAAGCATGCGGGCGTAGGCGACCTCGCCGGCGAACGAGATCCCGACGCCCGCGCGCAAGGGATAGGGGTTGATCGCCGCGCCGCCGGTCGTGTAGAGGATCGTGCCGCGGCCGGCGTCGAGCATCGCCGGCAGCACCGCGCGGGCGGCGGCCACCGCCCCGAGCACGCTGAACTCCAGCGGCCCGCGGACGTCGTCGACGGTCGTCTCGAGAATCGGCTTCATGAAGTCCTTGGCCGGCAGCGGCGAGTACTCCAGGACCTCGACGGGCCCGAGCTGCTCGGCGAGCGCGCCGATCGCCGCCGCCAGCGCGTCGGCGTCGCGGATGTCGGCGGCGGCGTGGCCGACGGTGATGCCGTCGGCGGACAGCTCGCCGGCCAAGGCCTCCAACTTCTCGGCGTTGCGCGAGACGAGGCCGACGGCGAAGCCCTCACGGCCGAAGCGGCGGGCGACTGCGGCGCCGAGGTTGGGCCCGGCACCGACGATGATGATGGACATGCGTTTCCCCTTCCCCGCGCGCGCCCGGCGCGAACGCGCCAAGGGGGTACCGACAGGGTCACCCAACGGCGCCGATCGCCTTCTACCGTCGAAGGCATGACGGAGACCACCACCGCCACGACCAGCTCGACCGCGGCCACCGCCGCTCGCGCGTTTGGCGCGCAGGCGCCCGACGCGCAGCTCGCCGCACTGGAGATCGAGCGCCGCGCGCTCGGCCCCAAGGACGTCCGCATCGACATCAAGTACTGCGGGATCTGCCATTCCGACATCCACTTCACGCGCGGCGAATGGGGCAAGGTGCCCTACCCCGCGATCCCCGGCCACGAGATCGCGGGCGTCGTCGCCGCGGTCGGATCCGAGGTGACGGAGTTCTCGGCCGGCGACCGCGTCGGCGTCGGCTGCATGGTCAACTCGTGCCGCGAGTGCGAGAACTGCGCCAAGGGCGACGAGCAGTACTGCATCCCGGGCAACACCCAGACCTACGGGTCGACCGACCGCGACGGGACCGTCACCTATGGCGGGTACTCCGACCACGTCGTCGTCGACCAGGACTTCGTCCTGCGGATCCCCGACGGCCTGGAGCTCGACGCCGCCGCCCCGCTGCTGTGCGCGGGCATCACCACCTACTCGCCGCTGCGCCACTGGGGCGCCGGACCGGGCACGCGCGTCGCGATCGTCGGTCTCGGCGGCCTCGGCCACATGGCGGTCAAGATCGCCACGGCGATGGGCGCCGAGGTCACCGTCCTCTCGCAGACGCTGAACAAGAAGGACGACGGGCTCAAGCTCGGCGCCGACGCCTACTTCGCCACCAGCGACGACGCGACGTTCGACGAGCTCGCCGGCACGTTCGACCTCATCATCAACACGGTCAGCGCGTCGCTGGAGATCGGCAAGTTCCTTGGGTTGCTCAAGACCGACGGCGCGCTCGTCAACGTCGGCGCCCCGCCGGAGCCGCTGCCCGTCCCGGTCTTCCAGCTCCTGCTGCAGCGCCGCACGTTCGCCGGCTCGGCGATCGGCTCGATCCGCGAGACCCAGGAGATGCTCGACTTCTGCGCCGAGCACGGCATCGCCGCCGAGATCGAGGTCATCGACGCCAGCCAGATCAACGACGCCTGGGAGCGCGTGCTGAAGTCCGACGTGCGCTACCGGTTCGTCATTGACAACTCGACGCTGTAGAGGGCCGCGCCAGGCCATGCATCGCGGGTTTCGGGGGCGGGTAGCGCTGCCTCAGTGCCCCCCGTTCCCCCCGCGCCGCTGGCGCTGACGTTCGACGACGGTCCGGACCCCTACTGGACCCCAGAAGTGCTCGACGCGCTCCGCGATGCCGGAGCGCGTGCGACGTTCTTCGTGCTCGCTCCGTGCGCAGCCGCGCATCCGGAGCTGGTGGAGCGGATCGCGGCTGAGGGCCATGCGATCGGGTTGCATGCGCACGCGCATGCGCGGCACACGGAGCTGGATGCGACAGCGGGCGAAGCGGACACGCGGCGGGCGTTGGAGGTGCTGCGTGGGCTCGGCGTTCGGCCTCCCGCGCTGTGGCGGACGCCATGGGGTGTCGAGGCGGAGTGGACCCGGGATGTCGCCGCGGCGCACGGCTTGCGCGTGGTCGGCTGGACGGCCGATACACACGACTGGCGTGGCGACCGCGCCGACGCGATGCTCGCCGCGATCGCCGACGACGTCGCACCGGGCGCGATCGTGCTCGCCCACGACGGGCTCGGGCCAGGGGCGACGCGTGAAGGCTGCGAGGAGACCGTCGCGCTGATCGGGCCGCTCGTGGCCCTGGCGCGCGAGCGTGGCCTGGCGGCGGAGGCACTGGCGTGAGCGCGGTGGTGCCGGGGATCGCTTCAGACCGAGTGCTGGCGGCGATCGCGGCCCGTGCCACGGCGCGCGACCGGGATCCTTCGGGCGTGTTCCCGACGGACGCGATCCGGCTGCTGGCCGACGCGGGCGCGATCGGCGGCGAGCGCCGCACGTACGCCGATGAGCTGGCGCTGCTGCGCCAGGTCGCCACCGCCGACGCGGGCGTTGGGCGGATCCTCGACGGCCACCTCAACGCCGTCGAGCGCTTGGGCGTGCAAGGGCCGAAGGCGCTGCGTGAGCGCGAGCGCGATGGCGTGCGCGACGGCACGCTGTGGTGCGGCGTCTGGGGCGCCGACCCCGCGCCCGGCGGCGACGAGGGCGAGCCCGCGCGGCTGGACGGCGACACGATCACCGGCACGAAGGTCTTCTGCTCGGGCGCGGGCGGCCTGCACCGCGCGCTCGTGCTTGTCCGTGAGGACGGCGCGACCGCGCCATCGGCCGCGTGGGTCGACCTCACCGCCGCGGGCACCGTCGAGGTCGACCGGAGCTGGTTCGCCGGCAACGGCATGCGCTCGTCGGTCAGCCATCGCGTCGTCTTCCACGGCGCGCCCGTTCTGGCGGTCCTCGGCGGGCCGGGCGCGCTGACCGAGCAGCCGTGGTTCGCGCGCGACGCCGTGCGCACCGCCGCGACCTGGGCGGGCACCGCCGACGCCGCGGCCGACGACGCGCTGCGCCGGCTGGCGAGCAAGGACGACAACTCGGAGCTCACCGCGCTGGCCGCCGGGCGGATCGCAACCTGGCGCCACGGCCTCGGCCTCTGGCTCGGCGATGCCGCCCGGACCCTCGACGACCCCACCTGCGACGCCGCCACCGCCGGCCGCACCGCCGCCCAACTGCGCACCGCGATCGCCGACGCCGCCCGCGCGATCCTCGACGAGGCTGAACGCGCGCTGGGCTCCCGCCCCGCCGCCACCGGAGCGACGCTCGACCGCGCCGCCCGTGACCTGCGCCTCTTCCTGCTCCAGCACCGGCTGGAGCCGATCCTCGCCCGCGCGGGCCGCGCCGAGTTGGAGGGACGGCGATGACCGCGGCGGCCGACGCGTTCGAGGCGCGGTACCGGACCGATCCCGATCCGTGGGACACGCTGACCAGCGACTACGAGCGCGAGAAGCGGCGACAGACGCTGGAGGCCTGCGGGCCGGGGCCGTTCGCCGCCGCGTGCGATCTCGGGGCTGGGACCGGCGCGCTGGCGATCGAGTTGGCGCCGCGCTGCGAGCGGTTGGTGGCGTTTGATGGCGCGCCGACGGCGGTTGCGGCGGCGAGCGAGCGGTTGGCGCCTTTCGCTCACGCCGAAGCGCGGGTCGCGGCGGTGCCGGAAGGTTTGCCGGACGGCGAGTCCTATGACTTGATCGTCGCGAGCGAGATCCTGTACTACCTGGACGACGCGGCGCTGGAGGCGACGATGGCGTGGATCGATCGCGCGCTGAAGCCCGGCGGGCGGCTCGTCGCCGTGCACTGGACGGGCACGGCTCCGGACCTGCGCCGTGATGCCGTTGCCGTCGGCGATGCGCTGGCGCGTGGCGTCGCGGGACGCCGGGAGACGGTGGTCGATGGTCAGTTCCGCCTGGAGGTCGTCGCGCGATGAGCAACGCCTATGACCTGGTCGTCATCGGGGGTGGACCTGCCGGCCACAGCGCCACGCAGGCCTATCGCGACGCGGGCGGCGACGGCGACGTCCTGCTCGTCGCCGGCGAGCGCCGCGCGCCCTACGAGCGTCCGCCGCTGTCGAAGGAGCTGCTGCGCGGCGAGCTGGAGGCTGACGCGCTGCCGATGGCTGGCGACGACGCGGGCTTCTACGACGACCGCGGCATCACGCTGCGCCACGGCACCGCGATCGCGCTGCATCCCGATCGCCGCGAGGTCGCGCTCGAAGGCGAGCGCGACGCTATCGCCTACAAGAACTGCATCCTCGCGCTGGGCGCGCAGCCAGTCCGCCCGCCGATCCCCGGCGCGGACGGCGGCGGCGTCCACCTCCTGCGCACCGTCACCGACGCGCTCGCCTTGCGCGACGCCACACCCGCCGGGACGCGCGTCGTCGTGCTCGGCTCGGGCTTCATCGGCTGCGAGGCCGCCGCGTCGCTGCGCCATCGCGGCTGCACGGTGACGCTCGTCAGCGAGGAGCCCGCGCCGCAGCAGGCGCGCCTCGGCGACGCGGTCGCCGCGCGGCTGGCGGGCTGGTTGGAAGATGAAGGGGTCGACGCGCGCTACGCCACGACCATCGAAGCGATCGAGGAGGAGAGCGACCACACCATGTCGGTCCGCCTGTCTACCGGCGACACCCTCGCCGCTGACCGCGTGCTCCTCGCAGCTGGCGTCGCACCTGCCACCGACCTCGCCCACGAGGCCGGGATCGCCCTCAACGACGACAACATGATCCTCGCCGACGCCACGATGCGCACCAGCGCGCCGCACGTCCTGGCCTGCGGCGACTGCTGCGCCGCCGAGCACGCGCTCGCCGGCCGCCGCCTGCACGTCGAGCACTGGGGCGATGCGCTCGCCCAGGGCGAGGTCGCGGGCTGGACCGCCGCCGGCCGCGACGCGGCGTGGGAGACCGTGCCGGGCTTCTGGTCGACGATCGGCGACCGCACGCTCAAGTACGCGGCATGGGGCGACGGGTTCTCAACCGTGAAAGTCAATGACCACGACAACGGCGGCGCCTTCACCGCCTGGTACGGCGACGACACCGGCACCTGCGTCGGCGTGCTCGCGCACGACCGCGACGCCGACTACGACGCCGGCCGCCGCCTCATCGAGCAGGGAGCGCCGCGGCCGTGATCCGGGCGGTCGTCGTCATCCCCGCCCGTGACGAGGCGCAGCGCGTCGGCGCGTGCCTGCGCGCGCTGGCCGCCCAGCGCGGCATCGCGCCCGAGCAGCTCGCGTCCGTGATCCTCGTCCTGGATCGCTGCACCGACGACACCGAAGCGGTCGCACGCGCCGTCGCCGCCGAGACCGGGCTGTCGCTGCGCGTCGAGCACTGCCTCGGCGCGGGCGTCGGCGCCGCCCGCCGCCACGGCATGGAGCTTGCGTGCCTGATCCTCGGCGACGACGGGCTGATCGCCACCACCGATGCCGACACCGAGGTCGCGCCCGACTGGCTCGCCGTGCAGCTGGCGCTGGTCGCCCAGGGCGCCGACGCGATTGGAGGCCGCATCGAACTCGACCCGGACGAGGCCGCGGCGCTGCCGCCCGACGCCTTGGCTCGCCGCGAGCGCCGCGCGCACGCCCGCATGCGCATCGTGGCCGACGACGACCCCGGCGCCGAGCACCACTTCTTCTCCGGCGCGTCGCTCGGCGTGACGGCCCGCGCGTACCGCGCCGTCGGCGGCCTGGAGCCGCGCGCCGCGCTGGAGGACGAGGCCTTCGCCGCGCGGCTGACCGCGGCGGGCCTGCGGATCGTGCGCTCCGATGCCGTCCGGGTCCGCACCTCCGGGCGGACCGATGGCCGTGCCGGCCGCGGCCTGGCGCGCGACCTCCAGCTCGGCGAGTGGCTCGCCCGCCGCCGCCACGACGGGTTCTCATACGGGTTGAACGACCTGTTGGAGGCCAAGGGCGACACCACCGTCTCGGTCGTCCTCCCCGCGCGCGACTGCGCGGCGACGATCGAGCGCGTCCTGACCACCACCGTCCTCCCGTTCGCCGACGCCGGCCTGGTCGACGAGGTGCTGGTCGTCGACGGCCGCTCGACCGACGCCACCATGTCGCTCGCCGAGCGCGCCGGCGCGCGCGTAGAAGCCCAGGACGACCTGCTCCCCGAGCACGGTCCTGCGCTGGGCAAGGGCGACGCGATGTGGCGCGGTCTGGCCGCCACGACCGGCGACGTCGTCGCCTACCTCGACGCCGACACACGCGACCCCGCGCCCGTCCACCTGCTCGGGCTGCTCGGCCCCCTACTGGCCGGCAACCAGCAGATCCAGCTCGTCAAGGGCGCCTTCGACCGGCCGTTTGACGACGGCGCCGCCATCAGGCCCGCCGAGGGCGGTCGCGTGACCGAGCTGATGGCGCGGCCGCTGCTCAACCTGCTCGTCCCGCAGCTCGCGGGCTTCGAGCAGCCGCTGGCCGGTGAGACCGCGGCGCGGCGTGAGTTGTTGGAGGCTTTGGCGTTCCCGGTCGGCTACGGCGTCGAGATCGCGATGCTGATCGACGCGCTGCGCCACGCGGGCCTCGACGCGCTCGCCGAGTCGCGCCTCGGCACGCGGCAGAACGAGCACCAGCCGCTGCGCGATCTCGGCGCTATGGCCTTCGCCGTGCTGTGCGCGGTCCAGGCGCGCGTGCCGATGGGCGACGCGGTGCCCGCCGGCCTGGTGCAGCCGTGGGCCGACGGCGCCGTCCGCGACGTGCCGGTCGCCGAGCGCCCGCCGCTGCGTCAGCGCGTCAGCAGCGGGATCGACGTGCTCGGCGCGGCGTAGTCCAACTCGACCACCGCGCCGTTGGCGGCGCCCGGCCGCGTGAAGTGCTCCAGGTCGGCGTCGCCCGCGGCGATCGCCGTTAGCCATCGCAGGACGCCCGAGTGCGTGGAGACCAGCACGCGTTGGGCCGCGCCGGCCGCGAGGTCGTCCAGCGCCGCGACGATCCGCAGCCCCAGCGCGCGGAAGCTCTCGCCGCCGGGCGGCGCAGCGTCGAGGTCCGGCGGCTGGGACCACGCCGTCCGCGGCTTGCCCTCCAGCGCGCCGAACGACCGCTCGCGCCAGCGCTCGTCCACCACGGCGTCAACAGTCAGCCCGTCGCCGCCCGCCAACCGCAGCGTCTCCTGCGCCCGCGCCAGCCCCGAGTGGACCACGCGGTCAAAGCCGCCGCGAGCCACGACCTCCGCCAGCGCCCACGCCTGCTCGCGTCCGCGCGCCGTCAGCGGCGGGTCGAGCTGCCCGGTCAGCAGACCCTCCGCGTTGAGCGTCGTCTCACCGTGGCGGAACGCGACGACGTGGACGACGGTCTCGGGCACCGCGCTCCAGGCTACTCGGGAGTGCGCGGCCTCGCGCGCGGGTACGGCCGGGCCGCCATGGTGCGGTGCTGGGTCAAACGGATGGTGATGGCGGCGGCGGTGGCCTGCGTCGCCGCGGCGGCGTCCGGCTGCGGCGGGCCGATCGAGCACGACGAGCTGGAGCGTGGGATCTCCACCCTCGGCGCCACGGCGGCAGAGGGACGGATCGTCGCCCTGGACGTCGTCGAGGACCGCACGAAGACCACGTTCGTCCGCGTGCACTCGCGCGCGTTGGCCGACGACGCCCAGCACGAGGCCGAGAAGCTCAGCGACGCGGAGGCGACCGGCGAGCTGCGCGCCCGCAAAGCCGAGGCGGTCAGGCTCGCGCAGGACATCGACGCGGCGCTGGGCGACCTGCAGGTGGCGCCGCGCGACAAGCGCGTGGCCCGCGACGTCGAGCAGCGCCTCGACGCACTGTCGCAACGGGCCGAACGCATGGCGGACGCGCTGTGAAGAAGCTCTTCCAGATCGCGCTGGGGATCATCGCCGCGATCGGCGGCTACCTGGACATCGGCGACCTGGTGTTCAACGTCCAGGCCGGCGCGAAGTTCGGCTACCAGCTGCTGTGGGCGCTGCCGGTCGGGTTGTTGGGGATCATGGTCTTCGCCGAGATGTCCGGCCGCGTCGCGGCGATCGCCAAGAAGGCGAACTTCGAGCTGGTGACCGAGCGGTACTCGCGCCGGCTGGCGACCGCGACGCTGATCTCCTCGCTCGTCCTCACCTTCCTGACGCTCGCCGCCGAGCTGGGCGGCGTCGGCCTCGTGCTGCAGCTCTTCTTCGACGGCCCCGAACAGACCTTCATGTTGATCGGGACGCTCGCCCTGCTCGGCGTGTGCTGGTTCTTCAGCTTCGGCTGGATCGAGCGCGTCTTCGGCTACGGCGGCCTCGCGCTGCTGGTGTTCGTCGCCGCCGCCCTGCACTTCGGCCCCGACTGGCATCGCGTCGGCAATGGCTTTGTCCCCCAGGCGCAGAGCTCGACGTTGTACTGGTACTTCGCCGTCGGCCTGGTCGCCGCCGCGTTCATGCCCTACGAGATCTACTTCTACTCCTCGGGCGCGCGCGAAGAGGGCTGGACCGAGGAGGACCTCGGCGTCAACCGCGCCAACGCGATCATCGGCTACGGCCTGGGCGCGACGATCGCCGTCGGCCTGCTGGTCATGGCCGCCCAGGTCTTCAACCCCGCCGGGATCGACCCATCGCACATCGGCACGCCGCTGCTCGGCGCCCAGCAGGCCTACGGCGAGACCGGCCTGATCCTCGCCGGCGTCGGCGTCCTCTTCGCCCTCGGCGGCGCAGCGATCGACACCGCCTTCTCCGCCGCCTACAACCTGGCCCAGCACCAGGGCTGGGAGTGGGGCAAGAAGGCCGGCAAGCCGCTGCGTTGGGATCTCACCTGGATCGTCTGCCTGATCGGCGGCTACGTCGTCGTCGCGACCGGCATCGACCCGATCGAGCTGACCGAGTACGCCGTCGTCCTCTCGGTCATCGCGCTGCCGCTCACCTACCTGCCGATCCTGCTGGTCGCCAACGACCGCGAGGTCATGGGCGAGCACGTCAACGGCCTCTTGGCCCGCACGCTCGGCTGGGCCTACTTCGGGCTGATCTGCGTGCTCACGGTCGCCGCGCCGATCCTGCTGATCGCCACCAACGGCGGCGGCGGGTGACGGTCACAGGGCGATCGTGAGGTTGGCGACGTAGCCCTGCTTGACGCTGCCGGTGACGGTCGCCAGCTGATGGATCGCCCGGTCGTCGCTGAAGACGTTGTCGGAGGACAGCGAGGTCGAAGCGAGGTTGCGCGCGCTGCCCGGGTAGCGCGACGAGGCGTACACCTTCTTGCTGGCCGCGGCCGGTAGGGCGATCTGCGAGGTCTTGACGATCGGGCCGTTGGCAATGGCCTTGGAGACCGACGCGTACACCTCGAAGTGGATGTGCGGCCAGCGGCCGGAGTAGCAGCCCGGGTAGATCGTGCGAAACCACGCCTGCCCGTCGCTGCCGGTCTTGGCGATCCCGCGCAGGTAGTTCTCGTCAGCGACGCCGGAGGAGTACATGGAGTACCGGCCCAGCCGATCGCAGTGCCACAGGTAGACCGCCAGTCCGGAGAGCGGCGCGTAGTCCTTGGACGCGTCGGTCACGGTCAGGTTGACGCGCAGCGGCACCCCGATGGCCAACGTGCGGCTGCTGCCGAAGCTGCGCCGGATGTCGTGGCGCACGATGCCTGTGTCGTCGAGGACGTCCGGACCGTTTGACCCGTCACCTGGGTAAGGGCCGGCCGTCTCGCCCGGGACCACGCCCGTCGGGGTCTTCGCCTCGGCGGCATTCGTCAAGCCCAGCGTCGCGAGGACGGCCGCGGCGCCGCCCGCGCCGAAGATCTTCAGCGCGTCACGCCGCGAGGCGAGCCGCGCGAGGTCCTCGTGGAGGCCTTCGCCGTGCTGGTGATGCTCGTCGTGCTGCGTCATGGCGTGCAGCTTGGCCGCGCGCCCTGGGAGCCGCCTGAGCGTTGCGCAGCATCAGCTGAGGGGTACGCCGCCCTGCGTGCTCGATGACCTGCCCGACGTCGCCGGTGATGTCCTCGGCGGCTGCTTCCCCGGCTGCACCATCACGCTCGCGATCCTCGTCTGCACGATCGGGGCGCCGATCGCGTTTGCCATCGGCGAGACCGACGCGGGCTGGACGATGGTCACGATCTGGGCCATCGCGCTCGTGGCGGTCGCGTTCGGCTGGTGGTGGCGTCGCGCAGACGCATGACGCTACGACGGCGAGGCCGAGGACTTCAACACCAACGTGCCGTCGGCGAGACGGTAGACCTTAGGCGATCAGCACCATGCCGCTTTGGCAGGCGTCGCGCCCCGCTCGCTGCTCCTCGACTTCAGTCCTCGATCTCCTCCGGATCCTCTTCGCCGGCCAAGAGAACCGACGCGTCGAGCGCCTGCTGGAAGTGGCGCTGCTGGACCTCCAACGCCCAGTCGGCCAGCGCGGTGACCTCCGCGTTGCCGGCCTTCTGGTTGAGCTTGGAGACGACCAGCCAATGGCCGACCTCGCCGGCCTCGGCCATGGTGAGGAACTCGAAGCCGTCGAGCGGATCCTCCTCGCCCTCGAGGTAGGTGTCCATCATGTCGACCGCCTCGGCCTTGGTCTCCTTGGCCGCGGCGAGGATCGCCGTCTTCTTGCGGTCAAACGTCCCCGCGACAGCGGTACAGCGCTTCTGGGTCTCACGTGCCTCTTGGCGCATCGTCTTCAAGACATCGACCAGCTCGTGGCCGTCGTCGTCGAAGAGGTCGCGGACCGTGTCGGCGGCCTCCTGGCTGGCCATGGCCAGCCCGAGGACCTCCGCAATCTTGCTCTCCAGCTTGGTGAGTTCAGCCATGGCCTAGGACTTCGCCGAGTCCTTGGCGTCCTGCACGACGTCCTTGAGCTTGTCCATCACGCCCTCAGGCGCGTTGGCGACCTTGCCGGTCGGCGCGTCGAAGCCCGCGGCCTTGCGCAGCCTCTGGGCGATCTCGGCGATGTCTTCGGGCGCGTAGTCCGGGGCGAAGACGTCGGTCTGCGGCGGGAGGTCGTTGGGCAGCGCGCCCTCCGGCGGGCCGTCCTCGACGATCAGGTCCTCCCCGGTCTCGGGATGCGGGCCGTTGAAGACCGCCGAGATCTCGTGGTAGTCGGTCGTCGAGAAGCGGTACAGGATCCGGTGCAGGCCCTTCTCGATGTGCGGCTTGCACTCCGGGATCTTGTCGGTCGCAATCCGCGGCGCCGGGAAGGCCTTGGTCATGTCCACACCGGTGAGCTTCTCCAGCGCGCGGGCGTAGGCGACCTGGTGGACGCCGCCGCGCACGAGCAAGTAGCCGGTCAGCGCGCGAGCCACCGGGTGGTCGACCATCTGGTAGACCTTCAACTTGCCGTTGCGGGCCCCGGTCTCCAGGAAGTAGTTGTGGGTCAGGTCCTCGACCAGGTCGCCGGAGGAGAACACGTAGTCCCCGGTCCACGGGATCTGGCGCGAGTCGGCGGGCAGCGCGCCCTTGCCGCCGGCCAGGAAGTGATGGGAGGCGCCGATGCCCTTGTACTTGGCCAGCGTCGCGTCCGGTGCCTGCGCGTCGACCTGCGCGGGGTCGGTCAACATGGTGTTGATCGCCGCGGCCACGACCTCGATGTGGCCGAACTCCTCGGCGGCGATGTTGGCGATCAGGTCATAGAACGGCCGCGCTGCCTGTCGTCCACGGAAGTTGAACGACTGGAACGTGTAGTTCATGAACGTGGACATCTCGCCGAAGCGACCGCCCATCAGCTCCTGAACGGCGGCGGCGCCGTCGGGATCGGGGTCGGACGGCGGCGGTAGCGCGACGCCGAGACGGTCGATGCGGGTGATCATGACTTAGACCTCCCGCGCCGGCCGCCCTCGGCAAACATGCGTCCGAGGGCGGCCGGGGAAACCCCTCGGGCGACTACGGCTGCAGGTCGCCCTTGACGAGATCCAGCGAGCCGACCGTCTTGATGGTCTTGTTGAACGAGAACGCCGGGTTGAAGGCGTTCGGGATCGGGTCGATGGTCGGGTCGATCCCCTTGAACTTGACCAGCGCCGCGGTGTAGGCGGCGTGGTTGGCCTCGACCGAGTGGATCGAGAGCGCGGCCTTCACGATCGAGAGGTTGTTCAGGTACGGACCGGCGCCCGCGTAGGCGGCGGTGCCGACCGGCTCGATCGCCGCGGCGGTCTTGATGAACGTGTTCTGGTCGGCCAGGAGCTTGCCGACCGTGTCGGTGTTGACCGTCGGCGCCTTGACCGCGGCCTTGCCCAGCACCTTCTTGAGCGCCGCGACGTGCGCAGCCTCGTGTGCGGCGAGCGTCTTGGCCGCCGCGTTGATGTCCGCATCGGCGAAGTTGGCCTGGACGGCGGCAGCGTAGAACGCGGCCTCCAGGTACTCCAGCGTCAGCGCGTAATTACCGATCTTGACGTCGTTGGCATTGGCCTTGCCACGCCGGATCGACTTCGATCCGGAGGTGGAGTAGGCGCCCTTCTGGCCGGAGCTCGCTGCGGCGAACGCATCCAGCGGCGACAGCAATGCGCCGACCCCGAAGACCGCCGCACCGCCGATCCCCGCGTTGCGCAACATCTCGCGCCGCGTTCCGCTGGGATCCCACGCCCCCGCGTCATCGGCTGCCTGGCGCAGGTCGCCGGACGAGTCCAGCTCCTCGATCCTGATGTTGGTCATGCTCTTGGCTAGCGCAACCAACGACCACTCGGATCATCAACATGTCGCCCAACTCCATGTCCTGGCGCACCACCACTCAGCAGCCACTCCATTACCTCCGGTCGGGATCGGGGCCGCCGTACTTGCTCATCCACGGCCTGGGCGGCGAAGCGTGCGTGTGGGAGCCCGTGCTCGCCGGGCTGGAGCCCCACCACGAGGTCGTCGCCCTCGACCTGCCGGGCTTCGGCCGCTCGCGCGCGCTGCCCGACGACGTCACCCCCACCCCGCGCGCGCTGGCCGCGGCGGTCGCCGGGCTGATGGACGAGCTGGGGCTTGCGACGGCCCACGTCGCCGGCAACTCGCTCGGCGGGTGGGTCGCGCTGGAGCTGGCACGGACGGGCCGTGCACGCAGCGTCACCGGCATCTGTCCCGCCGGGCTCTGGGGCGCGCCGCTGGCCCGCCCCGGCGAGTCACCCACCGTCCGCGGCCGCGCGCACCGCACCGCCCGCCGCCTGCGCCCGCTGATCCCGGTCGCGCTGCTCAGCCGCCGTGTCCGGCGCACGATCCTGTCGCCGTTCGTCGCCCAGCCCGACCGCGTGCCCTACCACGCCGCCTGGCGGATGATCAGCTCCTACGCCCGCGCGACCGCCTACGACGCCACCAGCACCGCCATGCGCCAGAGCGCCTTCACCGGCGCCGCGGAGATCACCGTTCCGGTCACCCTCGCGTTCGGCGACCGCGACCGCCTCATTCGCCCCACCCGTTTCGCCGCGCCGGCCGCGCGCACCGTGATCCTCGAAGGCTGCGGCCACATCCCGATGTGGGACGACACGCCGACCATCACCGAGCTGCTGCTCGAGACCGCGCTCTCAGATCGCAGCGCGGCGTGAGCGCCGTCAGGGGGCGATGACCGTCACGCCCGTGGGCGATGACGTGCTCATCGCCGACAGCGCCTCCGGCACCTCGTCCAGCCCGATGCGGCGCGTGATCAAGCGCGCGGGATCGAGGCGGCCGGTGGCGACGAGGTCGAGCATCGCCGGGTAGGCGTGCGCGGCGAGGCCGTGGGAGCCCAGCAGCGCCAGCTCGCGGGTGATCACGACGTCCAGCGGCACGGCCGCGGGCTCGGGCAGCAAGCCGACCTGCACGTGGCGGCCGTGCTTGCGCAGGCCGTTGATGGAGGCGTCGACCGCCGCCGGGTGGCCGATCGCGTCGAGGCTGAGGTGCGCGCCGCCGCCCGTGACGTCGCGGACGTCGGTCCCGGCCTCGACCGCCACCTCGGCGCCCACCGCCCGCGCCATCTCCAACGCCGCGGGCGCGACATCGACCGCGACGACCCGCGCGCCGGCGGCGGCCGCGATCATGATCGCCGACAGCCCGACGCCACCGCACCCGTGCACGGCGACCCACTCGCCCGCCTGCACGCGCCCGACCTGCAGGACCGCGCGCCAGGCCGTCGCGAAGCGGCAGCCCAGCGACGCGGCCGAGGCCATGTCCATGCCTTCGGGCAAGGCCACCAAGTTGACATCAGCCCAGTCCAGCCGGACGAGCTCGGCGAACGCGCCCCAGTGCGTGAACCCCGGCTGACGCTGGTCGTCGCAGATCTGGTGGTTGCCGGTCGCGCACGTCGCACAGGTCCCACAGGCGTTGGTGAACGGGACCGTCACGCGGTCGCCCTCTCGCCAGCGCGTCACGTCGGCGCCGACCGCCACGACCGTCCCGGCCAGCTCGTGCCCCGGGACGTGCGGCAGCGACGGGATGTCCGGGTCGTGCCCGATCCAGCCGTGCCAGTCGCTGCGGCACAGGCCCGCGGCTTCGACCCGCACGACCGCGCCGTGGCGCGGCGGCTCCGGGTCGGCGACGACGTCGACCCGCAGCGGGCCTCCGAACTGCTCGAACAACACGGCACGCATGCGTGCCATTCTCGCCGGTCCCGGCGCCTGGCGCTCCGTGGCGCGCCGACGCGAGACGCCTGCCATGATCGAGACCGTGGTCCCCGACACCATGCTGGCGCTCTCGACCACCCAGCTCCTCGAGGATCTCGGCTACTTGGGCGTGTTCGCGCTGATGTTCGCCGAGACGCTCTTCCCGCCGATCCCGTCGGAGGCGATCCTGCCGTTGTCGGGGTACTTGATCGAGCGCGGCGACCTCGGTTGGCCCGGCGTGCTGCTCGCGTCGACGGCCGGCGCGATGCTCGGCGCGACCATCTTGTATGAGATGGCGCGTCGCGGCGGGCGGCCGTTCGCGCTGCGCTTCGCGCGGATCGCCCGGATCGACGAGGCGCGCCTGGACGACGCCGAGCGCTGGTTCGCGCGGCGCGGCGCCTGGGTCGTCCTGCTCGGGCGCTGCGTGCCGGGCGTGCGCAGCCTCATCGCGCTGCCGGCGGGGACGCTGCAGATGTCGCGCGGGCTGTACCTGGGCGCGAGCCTGATCGGCACGTTGGTGTGGAACGCGCTGCTGATCGGCATCGGCTACCTGCTCGGCGCCGAGTGGGACCGCGCGGCCGACACGATCGGATCGCTCTCCAAGCCGCTGCTCGGGATCGTCCTGGTCGCGGGCGGCGCGTGGGTACTGCGCCTGCGGCTGCGTGACCGCTAGGGCGACGGCGGCGCGCGAGCGCGCCCAATACCCTCAAGCCGATGGTGCCGTCCCCCACCGCGAACGCGACGCTCGAGATCGAGTCGATGGGGTCGCACTTCGTGGTGACGACGGTGCCGGGCGATGGGCTGGCCGGTGCGCTGGCGGCGCTGCCCCACGTCCTGCGTGATCCGATCCGCGAGCCGAACCGCTGGAGCGCGCCCGCGGTCCCGGCCGTCGCGCGTGCCGTCCGCCAGCTGGTCGCGCTGCACCCGTGGATCGAGGTCGCGCCTGACGCCGAGGGGCTGCTGACGGCCGTCGAGCAGCTGCCCGAGGCCGCGACCGCGGTCGCGCACTTCTGCGAGCACAAGCCCGGCGTGCCCGGCGTCGTCATCGCGATGGAGCCCGACCGCGAGCTGCGCGCCGTGCTCGCGCAGCTGCCCGAGCGCCGCCACGACCCGGTCCTGGACCGCTGGTGGATCCCCGCGCGCGAAGGGCCGCTGGAGGCGCTCGGCGACGAGCTCGACCGCATCACGACGCTCACCGCCACGCCCGAGGTGCGCAAGCGCGTCGGCCGCTACGAGCAGCCGTCGCTGACCGCGGCCGCGATCCGCGACGTCGCGCACCGCTGCGACGTGGCCGTCGCCGAGAACGCGGCCGGCGAGGTCGGCCTGCGCCTCTGCCGTCGCTGCCACCCCGACCTCGAAGCGGACCTCGCGCCGCTCGGCGTGGTCACCCGCAGCTTCGACTCCTGGTGGGTCTCGATCCACGGCGACGGCCGCCTGCGCGCGCTGCTCGAAGCGCGGCCGGAGCTGCAGGGCGACCGCGGCCAGGACGTCCTCCCCGCGCTCGACGCCGCGGCGGTCCGGGCCGGCACGGCCGACGCGCTCGAGCAGCTCTCCCGCGCCGAGGAAGGCCGCGTCGACGTCGACGGGCTCACCGCGCCGCTGCGCCCGTTCCAGGGCGCCGCCGTCGACTACGCGCTGCTCGCGCGCCGCACGTTCCTCTCCGACGAGCCCGGGCTGGGCAAGACGATCCAGGCGCTCGCGACGCTCGAAGCCGCCGGCGCTTACCCGGCGCTGATCGTCGCGCCCGCGTCGCTGCGCATCAACTGGCTGCGCGAGGCCGAGCGCTGGCTGCCCCACCGCACCCGCGGCGGCCTGGCCGGAGGCGACGCCATCGGCGCGCACGACATCTCCGTGGCCAGCTACGAGATCACCCATACCTTGGTCGACGGCGCGCTCGCCGACCCGCCGCAAGCGCTGGTCCTCGATGAGTCGCACTTCTGCAAGACCCCGACGGCGCGCCGGACCCAGGCGGTCACGGAGATCGCGACCGCGCTGCCCGACGACGCGATCGTCCTGCTGCTCTCGGGCACGCCGGTCCTCAACCGCCCCGAGGAGCTCGCCGCCCAGCTGAAGATCCTCGGCCGCCTCGACGCCATCGGCGGCGCGCGGCGCTTCGCTCGCGTCTACGCGCGCGGGCAGGAGCTCGACACGCTCAACCGGCGGCTGCGCCGGACCTGCTTCGTGCGCCGTCGCAAGGCCGACGTGCTGCGCCACCTCCCGGCCAAGCAGCGCGTGATCGTGCCGGTCGCGATCGCCAACGCCACCGAGTACCGCGCCGCGCAATCCGACGTCGCCGCCTGGGTCCGCGCCCAGGCCGAGGCCGACGCGGCGTTCGCCCGCGAGATCGCCAGCCTGGACGAAGACGAGCGCGCCGCCGCGATCCGCGAGCGCGGCCGCGACGCCGAGCAGCGCGCCCGCCGCGCCCAGGCGCTGGTCCGGATCACGCAGCTGGCGCTGATGGCGGCGCGCGGCAAGCTCGACGGCGCGCGAGAGTGGATCGCCAACTTCACCGAAACCGGCGAGAAGTTGGTGGTCTTCTGCCGCCACCGCGAGATCGGCGACGCGTTGTTGGAGGCCTTCCCGGGCGCCGCCTGCGCGACCGGCCGCCTCGACGCCGACGGCCGCGCCGCCGAGGTCGAGCGCTTCCAGACCGATGACGCCTGCCGTCTGATCGTCTGCTCGCTGGACGCTGCCGGCGTCGGGCTGACGATGACCGCCGCCTCAAACGTCGCCTTCGTCGAGCTCGGCTGGACGCCCGCCGCCCACGACCAGGCCGAGGACCGCGTGCACCGCATCGGCCAGGAGGAGGCGGTCACCGCCTGGTACCTCCTGGCCGCCGACACGATCGACGAGCGCATCGCCGCGGTCATCGACCGCAAGCGCGAGCTGATCCGCGCCGCCACCGACGGCACCGTCGCCGGCCAGGACGCCGTCCTGGACGAGCTGCTGGACTGGCTGTCGGAGGACGGCGCCGGCGCCGCGCGCTAGTCCACGCTGGCGCCGCGGAAGACGACCTCGCCGCCGACCACGGTCAACACCACCGGGTTGGACGGCAGGTCGTCGGCCGGGATCTCGACCGGGTCCTCGCCCACGACCGTGAGGTCGGCCAGGCGGCCGGGGCGCAGCGCGCCGAGCCGGTCGTCGCCGACGGTCTGGGCGGGACGCGTCGTGTAGCCCTCCAGCGCCTGGAGCGCGGTGAGGCCCTGGTCGTCGTAAGCCTCGCGCTCGGGGTGGCCGGGCGGGCGGCGCAGCTGCGCGGCGGCCAGGCCCTCGCGCCAGTCGTAGCGGGCCACGGGCCAGTCGGAGCCGAGCGTCACGAGCGCGCCGGACTCCCACAGCGAGCGGATCGGGAAGGCGCGGCCGGGCGCGGTGCGCTCGGCGCCCAGGCGCCGGGACCAGTTGTCGCTGCGGTCGGGCTCGATCCACATCATGTGCTGGGCCTGCATCGAGGCGATGACGCCCTCGGCGGCGAAGCGCGGCAGGTCGTCGGGCTGCAGCGTCTCGATGTGCTCGATCCGGTGCCGGACGCCCGGCGCGGCGCCGGCCTTCTTGTAGGCGTTGAGCGCCTCGTGGACGGCGCGGTCGCCGGTGGCGTGCGTGACGATCTGGAAACCCTCGGACGCGAAGAACGCCACGGCGCGGAAGTACTTGTCGATGTCGGGCCAGAACGGCGCGAGGCCGTCGCCCTCGGAGTCGGCCTCGAAGAGCCAGCCGGTCCCGGTGTCGATGACGCCGTCGATGAACAGCTTGGCGACGCCCATGCGCCAGCGCTCGCCGCGCTCCTCGCGGTGCCGGGCGTAGGCCTCCCACGTCTCCTCGGGCGTGTCGGGCTGGGACCAGAACGGCATCACCATGCGGGTGATCAGGTCGCCGTTGCCCTCCAGCTCGCGCAGCGTGTCGAGGGTCTCCAGCGTGCCGTCCATCCCGTGCAGGCCGGTGATGCCGGTCGCCGCGAAGCGTCCCAGCTGGTCGGCGAGGATCTTGTAGCGCTCGGCGTCGGTCAGCGCAGGCTGCGCCGCGCTGACCAGGTCCATCGCGCCGCGCTCGCGCAGCTCGCCGGTCGGCCGCCCGTCGGCGCCGACCACGATCTCAGCGTGCTCAGGGAACGTCCGCGGGCCGTCGACGCCCGCCAGCTCCAGCGCCCGCGGCGTGGCCAAGGCGGTGTGGAAGTCGATGAACGTCAACAACGCCGGCCCGCCGCCCGCCGCCACGGCGATCAGCTCGCCGCTGATGCCCGACTCCGCGAACGCGTTGTAGTCCAACCCGAAGCCCAGCACCCACTGGTCCGGCGCGCACTTCGCGCGCTCGGCTGCCACCAGGCGCTGGACGTCGTCCAGCGTGCGCGCGTCCATGAGGTCGGCGCCGCGCGCGTCCAGCGCGCCGTGGAACGGGTGGACGTGGGAGTCGACGATCCCCGGGAGCACGACCGCGCCCTTCAAGTCCACCACCTCGGTCGACCCGTCGGCCTCGGCGCGCACGGCGGCGTCGTCACCGAGGACGACGACTTGATCGCCGCGGACGCCGATCGCGGTCGTCTCACCACCGGCCCCGTCGAGGTCGGGGTCCATCGTGCGCACGCGCCCGTTGACGAGCGCGAGGTCCAGCGGCGGGGTCATGCGGGTGAGGTTCCTTCGGTCGTGGCGCGCAGCGTGCGCGCCGGCTTCCAGCCCGGCCGCGGGACTGATGCCCGCAGGAGCTGGGTGTAGGGCTGTTGCGGGTGGTCGAGCACGTCGGCGGTGCTGCCCCGCTCTACGACCTTCCCGCGGTGCATGACGATCGCCTCGTCGGTGATCTGCCGCACCACGGCGAGGTCGTGGGAGATCAGGATGTAGGAGATGCCGGTCTGCTCGCGGATGTCGGCCAGCAGGTTGAGGATCTGCGCCTGGATCGAGACGTCCAGCGCCGCGACCGACTCGTCCAGGATCACGACCTGCGGCTCGGCGGCGAGGGCGCGCGCGATCGCGATCCGCTGGCGCTGGCCGCCGCTCAAGGCTCGCGGGCGTGCGCGCAGCTGGCGCTCGTCCAACCCCACCAACTCGCCCAGCTCGGCGATCCGCGCCGCGCGCGCCGCCTTGTCGATCTCGGGACGGTGCAGCCGCAGCACCTCGTCGATCGCCTGCTGCGCGCTGTGCCGCGGGTCCAGCGAGGAGTACGGGTCCTGGAAGACGATCTGGACCTCGCCGCCGCGCCGCCGGCGCTCCTTGGCTCCGCGCGCCGGCGCGCTGCGGTCGCTGCCGCACGCGGTGATCGTGCCGGCCGTCGGCGCCTCCAGCCCGACGATCATCTTGGCGACGGTCGTCTTGCCCGAGCCCGACTCGCCGACGATCGCCAGCGAGCCGCCGCGCGGCACCGCCAGGTCGACCCCATCAACCGCGACGACCTCGCCGAACTCCTTGCGCAGGCCCGTCGCTTCAAGGACGAGATCAGCCATGATGCGCCACCTCCGCGGCCAGCGTTCCGCGCAGCTCCTCGGCGCGGATGCACCGCACCTGCCCACCGTCGAGCGGCTCCAGCGGCGGCCGAACGGCACGGCAGGCATCGCGGACGTGCGCACAGCGCGGCGCGAACGCGCAGCCCTCCGGCGCTTCGAACGCGCTCACCGGACGCCCCGGGATCGCCGTCAGTCGATGAACCGACGCGTCGATCGTTGGCCGCGCGGTCGCCAGCGACGCGGTGTACGGGTGCAGCGGGTCGTCGTGCAGCTTGGCGCTCTCGCGCGTCTCGACGATCTGCCCCGCGTACATGACCGACGTCCGGTCGCACACCGCGCCTGCGAGCTCCAGGTCGTGCGTGATGAACAACAACGCCATCCCGCGCTCGCGTCGCAGCTCGTCGAGAATCGCCATCACCTCGGCCTGCGTCGTGACGTCCAGCGCGGTCGTCGGCTCATCAGCCAGCACCAACCTGGGCTCCGTGAGCAACATGGTGGCGATCATCACGCGCTGTAGCAGGCCGCCCGACAGCTCGTGCGGGTACTGCTCCAACCGCCGCTCGCCGTCCGGGATCCCGACCTCGGCCAGCGCCTGCACCGCCCGCCGTCGCGCCGCGGCCTTGTCGACCCCGCGCAGCGAGCGCAAGGCCTCCATCATGAAGTCGCCGATCGTCCGCACCGGGTTGACGTGCGCGCGCGGGTCCTGGAAGACCATCGCGACCTCGCCGCGGTAGTCGCGCAGCCCGCCGCCCTTCAGCGCGCCGACGTCCTTGCCGTCGTAGCGGATCGCGCCCTCGACCTTCGCGCCGCGCGGCAGCAGCCGCGCCACGGCGCGCGCGGTCATCGACTTGCCCGAGCCGGACTCGCCGACCAACCCCACCGCCTCGCCCTCGCCGATCGACAGCGACACGTCGTGCAGAACGGTGCGCAGCTCGCCCTCCACAGGCAGCCGCGCGGCCAGGTGCTCGACCTCCAGCAGCGTGCCCATCAGCGTCCCTCCGCGTCCTTGGCGGCCAGGCGCTCGCCCAGCAGGTTGACGGCGACGACCACCAGCACGATCGACCCGCCCGCGGCCAGCGACTCCAGCGGATAGCCCTGCAGCACTCCGGCCTGGCCGCTGGAGACCATCACGCCCCAGTCGGCGGTCGGCGGCTGCACGCCCAGCCCGATGTAGGAGATCGCGGCGAAGTCGACCATCGCGTAGCCGAAGGTCAGCGTCGCCTGCGCGGTGATCAGCGGCAGGAGGTTCGGCGCCAGGTGGCGCGCGCAGATCGCCAGGGCGCTCACGCCCTGGACCTCGCACGCCGCGATGTACTCGCGCGCCCGCTCGCGCAGCGCGGCGCCGCGCAGCACGCGGGCGATGTAGGGCGTATAGGCCGCGCCGAGCGCCAGCGTCGGCGCGGTGATCCCGGGTCCGAAGACCGCCGCGGCCAGCACCGCGAGCAGGATCGCCGGGAACGAGAACATGATGTCGAGCACGGTCGAGATCGCCGCGTCGACCCAACCGCCGGCCCACGCGGCCGTGATCGCCAGCGTCGTGCCCGCGGCCATCGCGACGACGACCACCAGGAACGGCCCGGCCATCGACGTGCGCGCGCCGGTCAGGACGCGGCTGAGCAGGTCGCGGCCCTGCGCGTCGAAGCCCAGCGCGTGGCCGGACGCCGGCCCCACGAAGGCGTTGGCCAGGTTGGAGGCGTCGGGATCCTGAGGCGCCAGCGCCGGCCCGAAGATCGCCAGGAAGACCGCGATCCCGACGACCGCCGAGCAGACCCAGAACACGACCTGGTTGCCCGCCACGCGGCGGCGCTTCCCACGGGCCTGCTGCAGGACGACGGCGGGGGTGCTCGTGCTCATCGAGTCACCTCGGCCGTGCGAGGGAGCCCCTGGCGAGCTCGCGCCCGGAAGCCGAGCCCTCTGGGCGAGGTCTTCCGCGTGCTCATGTGGCCCGGCTCCCCATCGCGACGCGCGGATCCATGAAGGCGTACAAGAGGTCGACGACCGCGTTAGCGACCACGAACGTCGCGACGAAGACCAGCGAGATCCCCTGCACGACCGCGAAGTCCTTCGACAACGCCGCCTGGACCAGCGCGGCGCCGAGGCCGTCGAGCGAGAACGCGCGCTCGACGACGGCGCTGAGCGCGATCAGCGAGGTGATCGTGATGCCGACCACCGTGGTCACGGGGATCGCCGCGTTGCGCAGCACGTGCTTGCGCACGACCTGCGGGTACGGGATGCCGCGCGAGACCGCGGTCTGCACGTGCTCGCGCCCGAGCTCGGTCCGGACCGCCACGCGGGTCACGCGCACGACGATCGCCATCGCGCTCAACGCCAGCGCGATCGCCGGCAAGGTGAGGTGCTTGACGGTGTCAAAGCCGCCGTCACCTCCGCCTAGCGCGGGCAACCACCCCAGGTTGACGCTGAAGACCGACAACAACACGATCGCCGCCACGAACGAGGGCACCGCCGCGAAGACCGTGGTCAGCACCACGATCGATGAGTCCAGCAGCCCGCGCCGCAGCCCCGACAGGACGCCGAGGCCGACGCCGAAGACGATGATCAACAGCGCCGCGTAGAGCACCAGGTCGATCGTCGTGCCGATCCGCGCACCGATCACCGAGGTGACGCTCTCGCGAAACGCGATCGACGTCCCGAGGTCACCGTGGAGCACCACGTTGCCCAGCCAGTGGACGTAGCGCTCCACGAACCCGTCGTCGAGGTGGTACTGCGCGCGCAGCTGGGCGACGGCCTCCGGCGGCAGCGTGCGGCCGCCGGAGAGCGTCGAGAGCGGATCGCCGGGCGCGAGGTCGAGCGACGCGAAGACCACGAAGCTCGACACCAGCAGGGCCGCCACCAGCATCGCCGCACGCCTGGCGGCGAACCCCCACATCGCTACTTGCCCCCGATGAGGTTGGCCCAGGGCCCGCCCATGTAGACGAACGAGGCCGGGGCGCCGGTGATCTTCGACGACGTGATCAGCACGTTGCTGGGCGCGGCCATCGGGATCCAGGGCAGCTGCTCCATGATCCGGTCGCCGGCCTGCACGACGAGCTTGGCGCGGGCGGCGGGATCCGCCGTCTCCCGGGCCTCGCCCATCAGCTTGTTGATCTGCTCGTCGCTGAAGCCGGAGTAGTTCTGGCTGCCGTCGGCGGCGACGAACGTGTTGTAGAACGCGGCCGGGTCGGCGTAGTCGGGGTAGTTGACGGTCGGGAAGCCGTCGATGCCCTCACGCGCCTTGGGGTCGGTGAAGAAGTTGATGAAGTTCTGTGCCGAGACGGCCTTGAACTTCACCTTCAGCCCGATCGCCTGCCCCGCGCTGCGGATCGCGTTGGCCGACGAGTTGAGGTTGGAGACCTCACTGGTCATACCCAAGGTGATGGTCTTGCCGGCAGCGCCGGCCTCCTCGACCAGCCCCTTGGCCTTGGCGATGTCCTGCGCGGGCTCGGGGAGCTTGTCCCAGTCGGCCTCGAAGGTCTCGCGGCTGTAGCCCCAGGCGCCCGGGTTGGCCAGCGTGCGCGGCAGCTGCGCGCCGCCCTTGTAGACGGTCTGGATGTAGGCCTTGCGGTCGATCGCCAGCGACAGCGCCTGGCGGACGCGCACGTCGCCCAGCGCGCCCTTCAGGCTGGAGATCACGATCGCGTCCATCGCGTAGGACGGCCCCTCGGAGACCGTGACCTTGTTGTTGGTCTTGAGCTGGTCCAGCGCGCTCAGCGCCTGCGGGTAGCTGCCGTCGATGCCGCCGGTGATCAGGCCGGTGGTCAGCGAGGACTCGTCCGGGACGCCCTTGAAGTCGATCTCTGAGACCTTCGGCTTGTCCTGACCCCAGTAGTTGTCGTTCTTTACAAGCGACAGCTGCGCGCCGGCCTTCCACTTGCCGACCTTGTACGGGCCCGCGCAGACGATGCCGCCGCTTGGCGTGCCGAAGGCCTTGCCCTTGGACTCGGCGTAGGCCTTCTCGTAGACGATGCCCGCCATCTGCGACAGCTCGCCGTCGAGCCAGAAGTCCGGCTGCTTGAGCTTGATCGTCACGGTCGTGCCGTCGGTCGCGGTGATCGACTTGACGCGCGCGAAGACCGCCGGGTAGAAGCCGCCGGCTTTGGGGTCGGCGGCGCGGTTGAGGCTGTAGGCGACGTCGGCGGCGGTGACCGGCTTGCCGTCGGAGAACGTGACGCCGTCCTGGAGCTTGAAGACCGTCGTCGTGTCGTCGGGATGCTCGGGCAGCGCCGAGAGGCCGGGGGCCAGCGTGCCGTCGGGCTGCTGCTTGATCAAGGCATCGCACAACGCCGTGACCACCGTGTTCTCCGGGTAGTCGAAGGCCTGGATCGGGTCGAGCGTGCCGACCTCGCGGTAGGTCGCCCAGGTGATCTTGCCGACCTCGCTCGTGCCCGCCGGCGTGGTCGCCGGCAGCTGCGTCGTGGAGGTCGGCGCGGCGGCGTTGGTGGCGCTGCCGGTGTCGGTCGAGGGCGCGGCCTTGCCGCAGCCGCTCACGGCCAAGGCGGCCAGGGCGGCGGCGACCGCCGTCGCCGGGAGAACTCTCGTCATGGTGTTGGCACTCCGTCGGTGGGGGTGGAACCGGGCTCGTCGCCGCCCTCGGCGACCAGTCGCTCGATGGCGTCCAGGATCAGGTCGCTGCCGAAGTCAAAGCTCGCGTCCAGGTCCGGGAAGAGGTGCGCGGCCGCGCGGACCGCGTTGGGGAAGCGGTCGGCGGGCAGCAGCGCGTACGCGCGACGCATCGCGTCGGGGTCGCGCAGGCGGGGGTCGTTGGCGTCCTCGACGTGGGCGAAGTAGAGGCCCGTGCCGACGACGTGGTTCTCGATGACCTGGAAGACCATCGCCGCCTGGGCGTCGGTCAGCCCCAGCTCGGTGAGCGTCTGCAGGTTGCGCTCGGCGATCCGCTGCAAGCTCGGCGTGTCGTCGGGCTGGACGGCCAGCAGCCGCGCGAGCTCCGGGTGGCTGCGGTAGCGGTACATCGCGTGGCGCAGCTCGATCTTCAGCTGCTCGCGCCAAGGCAGGGACGGGTCGACCTCGATCTCGGTTCCGAAGAGCCGGTCGGCCAGCTGCACCAGCAGCTCGTCCTTGCTGCGGAAGTGGCGGTAGATCGCGGTCGGGTCAGAGCCCAGCTCCGCGCCGATCCGGCGCATCGTCAGCCGCCCCACGCCTTCGCGGGCCGCGACCGCCTCGGCCGCGTCCAAGATGCGCTCCCGGTCCAGCCGCGCACGCGGCGGCTCAGCGGCTTCGTGCGCCGCTCGCTCCTCCATGGCGGAGCACCGTACGCCTACGCCATCGCTGGTGTCAACGTTGTTGACACCACAGTGGACGGGGCGGCGCGCGGCCGCTCGCGACGTTGGACGACTTGGCGACTGCGAGGTCCGGTAGCGCGCGAGGCTCATGCCGACACCCGCCCATCGAGTGCCAGCGACCGGCCCACGATCTCGCGCATGACCTCGTTCGCGCCGCCGTAGATCCGGCTGACGCGCGCGTCAGCAAAGGCGCGGCCGATCGGGTACTCGGCCATGTAGCCGTAGCCGCCGAAGAGCTGGAGGCAGCGGTCCAGGACGCGGCCCTGCAGCTCGGTGCACCACAGCTTGGCGGCCGCTGCGGCCTCGACGCTGAGCGCGCCTTCGGCCAGCCGCTCCATGCAGCGCTCGACGTAGGCCTGGCCGACCTCGACCTCGGTGGCGCAGTCGGCCAGCACGAAGCGCGTGTTCTGCAGCGTCCCGATCGGCGCGCCGAACGCGTGGCGCTCGCGGACGTAGGCGATCGTCCAGTCCAACCCGGCGCGCGCCGCGGCGACCGCGCCGATCGCGATCGACAGCCGCTCCTGGGCGAGGTTGCCGGTCAGCAGGCCGAAGCCCTGGCCCTCCTCCCCCAGCCGGTTGGCGACCGGGACGCGCACGTCCTCCAAGAACAGCTCCGCGGTGTCCTGCCCGTGCAGGCCGATCTTGCGCAGCCGCGGCCCGCGGGTGAAGCCCGCCATGCCGCGCTCGAGGACCACGAGGCTCAACCCGCGGTGGCGCTGGGCCGGGTCGGTCTTGACCGCGGTGACGACGAGGTCGGCGTTGAGGCCGTTGGTGATGAACGTCTTGGCGCCGTTGACGACGTAGTGCTCGCCGTCGCGACGGGCCGTCGTGGCGATGGCCGCCAGGTCCGAGCCGGTGCCGGGCTCGGTCATCGCGACCGCGAGGACCAGCTGGCCGGAGACGGTGCCGGGCAGCCAGCGCGCCCGCTGCTCGTCGTTGCCCGCGTCCAAGATGTAGGGCAACACGACGTCGTTGTGCAGGGTGATGGCCAACGCGACCGAGGCGGCGCCGACGCGGTGGGCCTCCTCGGCCAGGATCGCGTTGAAGCGGAAGTCGGTGACCCCGGCGCCGCCGTAGGCCTCGGGCACCTGGAGGCCGAGGAAGCCGTCGGCGCCGGCGCGCGCGAAGAGCTCGCGCGGGACGCCGTCGTCCTCCCACGCCTCGACGTGCGGCACGACGTGGCGGTCCAGGAACGCCCGCCAGCTCGCGCGGAAGTCCTCGTGCTCGTCGCCGTAACGGGGCGTCTGCGCGAGCAAGGCCTACACCTCGCCCATCAGCTCGCGCACGCGGCGCTGGAAGCGGACCAGCAGCGCCTCGCTGTCCTCCATCAGCCGCCCGCGCTCGATCGCGCCCGACGCCATGCCGCGGTGCATCGCCTCGCAGAGGCGGTTGTCCTCCTCGCCGACCTGCAGCGAGAGCTCGGTGACCTGGCGCGCGTACTCCTCCGAGGCGCCTTCGGGCAGGAAGACCGCGGTCCGCCCCGCGGTCGTGTTCGCGTCCACGGGCCAGTACCACGTGGCCTCGAACGCGCCCTCGCCCGGGTAGATGTTGATGGTCATGGACGGGAAGAGCAGGTGCCAGAGGCTGCCCTGCACCGGCCCAGCCTGTGTGGCCAGGACCGCCTGCTGCTCGTCGACCTTCCTGGTCTCTTTGACCTCGGCGGTGGCCGAGAGCAGGTCCCCGGCGGGCGCCAAGGCGTAGCGCTCGGCGCTGACGTCGAAGACCTTGGAGAAGCTCGGGTGGACGACCGCGCAGTGGTAGCACTCGAGGTAGTTCTCGCAGACGATCTTCCAGTTGGCCCTGATGTCCCAGTCATAGACCGGCCCGACCGGGACGAGCGCGTCGAGATCCATGCCGGCGGCGGCGATCGACGCGCTCATGGCGTCGAGCTCGGCGCGCGGCGGCTGCGCGTTGGCATCCACGTTGACCAGCACGAGCGGGCCCCACTCGCACACTGCGACCGGCTGTAGGTCGAGGCCGTCGCGGCAGAACGACGGCTCGCGATCGGCGCGCGGCGCGTTGCGCAGGCGGCCCTGGAGCGTGAACGTCCACGCGTGGTTGGGGCACTGCAGGAGCTTGGCCGGGCCAGCGCCCTGCGCCAGGATCATCGCCCGGTGCGGGCAGACGTTGCGGAAGCCGTGCAGGACGCCGTCGAGGTCGCGCGTCAGGACGACCGGCATCCCGCCGATCTCGGCCGTGGCGTAGGAGCCGGGCGTCGCCAGCTCGTGGGCCAGCGCGGCGACCTGCCACGTGGAGCGGAAGATGGTGGTGATCTCCGCACGGGCGCGCGCAGGGTCGGAGTACAACGTGGCGTCGAGCGCCACGTGCTGGATCTCGGCGGCGCTCACGCTCGCGCCCCGTCCGGCGCCAGCCGCGGCCACGGGCGCTCGCGCTCGATCGCCGCCGCGACCGCGAAGACCGACACGTCGTCGAACGTCGGGCCGACGACCTGCACGCCGGTCGGCAGCCCGTCGGCCGCAAAGCCGGACGGCATCGCCATCACCGGGCAGTTGGAGAACATGTTGAACGGGAGCGTCATCGCCTCCCGCGTCATCTGGTCCAGCGGCACGGTCACGCCCGCCTCCCACGACCCCACGGCCATCGTCGGGCAGATCAGCGCCCGGTGGTCTTCGAGCAGGCGGCCCAAGGCGGGGTACAACCCACCCTCGATCGCCATGCCCTCCAGCAGCGCCTCGCGCGGCAGCGCCCGGCCCCGCTCAGCCAGCGCGATGGTGTAGTCATTGAGTTGGTCGCGGTGCTCGTCGAGCAACGCGCCGATCCCGGCGCCCATCGTCGTCCCCAGGTGACAGAGCGCCGCATGGCCGATCTGCTCGGCGGTCCACGGCAGCTCGACCTCCTGGACGTCGGCGCCCGCGGCGCGCAGCGCGTCGGCGACCGCCAGCGTGTTGGCCGCCCAGTCGGCATCGACCGCGTAGTCGCCGAGCGTCACGCAGACCGCGACCTTCCAGCCCGCGATGCTCTCCGGCGTGCCCGGGATCCACAACTTCGGACGCAGCGACGCGACGTCGGTGTGGTGCGGGCCGGAGATCACGTTCTGCATCAGCGCGACGTCGGCGACCGAGCGGGCCATCGGGCCCTCGTGGCAGTAGTAATCGCGGTTGAACGGCGCCATCTCGGGCACGCGCCCGGGCGGCGGCTTGAAGCCGACCGTGCCGCAGTAGGCCGACGGGATCCGGATCGAGCCGCCGATGTCCGAGCCGGTGGCCAGCGGCGCGGTGCCGGAGGCCAGCGCGGCGGCCGAGCCGCCCGACGAGCCGCCGACCGCGCGCGACGGATCCCACGGGTTGCGCGTCGCGCCCCACAGCCGCGAGTGCGTCGTGGCCGTGCAGGAGTACTCGGGCGTGGCGGTCTGGGCGTGGACGATGCCGCCCGCCGCGAGGATCCGCTCCACGAACGGCGCGGTCTCGGTCGCGACGACCTCGGCGTGCACGAGCGACCCATAGGTGTTGGGCAGGCCTTCGATCGGCGCTTCCTCCTTGACCGCGACCGGCAGCCCGTCGAGCGGGCGCGTGCCGTCGCCGCCGCCCGCGTAGCGCGCCTCGGCCGCGCGGGCCTGGGCGAGCGCGTGCTCGGGGTGCGTGAACGGCAGCGCGTTAACGGTCGGCTCGACGGCCTCGGCTCGGGCCAGCACCGCCTCCATCAGCTCGACCGGCGAAAGCGCGCGTGTGCGGAAGAGCGCCAGCGCCTCCTGGGCGCCGAGCGCGTGCAGCGCGGTGCCAGCGATGCTCATGCCGCCACCGCGGCCGCGGCGGTCGCCGTCGCGCGCAGGACCTCGCCGCCGGTCGAGGAGGCGACCGCCAGCTCGAGTGTCGCGACGCCGTCGTCCACCGACGCGACGGCGCCCGTGAACGTCAGCACGTCGCCGGGCCAGACCTGGCCGACGAAGCGCACCTTGTAGGTCTTGAGGTTGTCCGGGCCGACCCAGCGCGCGAGGCGCACGCCGAGCATCCCCGCGTGGAGCATCCCCATGCCGAAGACCGTGGGGAAGCCGGCGGCCTGGGCCAGTGGCTCGTCGTGGTGGATCGGGTTGAGGTCGCCGCCCGCGCCGGCGTAGCGGACGATGTCGGTGCGCGTGAGCGGGCCCACGGTCGACTCCGGCATCGCATCGCCGGCGCTGAGCGCGACGGGCGCGACCGACAGCGGCGTCTCGGTGGCGCTCATGCCGCCGCTCCCGTCTCGACCAGCGTGTCGACGCGACGGATCGCGACCTCGCCGTCGGGCGCGACGAAGTCGGTGGCGATCGTCGCCAGCGTCATCGTCCCGCCGCGCTTGCCCTCGCGCGTCGTGATGTCGACGACGCGCGTGGTCGCGTGCAGCTCCTCGCCCATCGCGACGGGCCGCAGGAACTCCCACGCGGCCTCGCCGTGCAGCAGCCGGTTCAGGTCGGCGCCGAGGGCGATGGCCGGCGCGAGCGCGCCGTCGGGACGCCAGTGGTCGGCCAGGACGGTGGCGGTCGGCAACAGCGGCACGCGCTCAAAGCCCGCGGCCTGCGCGGCCTCCGGGTCATGCCACGTCGCATCGCCGTCGTGCAGCGCGCGGGCCAGCTCGTACAACTTGCTCCGCTCGACCGGGAAGCGCACGCTTCCCAGCTCCTTGCCCACCAGGTCCGGGTCGATCATGGCGGGCACCGTACACAAAAAAGTCGTCGTGATGTTTTTTTCTGTTACGGTCCCGATCATGTTCAACGACAAGACCGCCGTGATCACCGGCGGGGCCCGCGGGATCGGGCTCGCGACCGCCGAGCTGCTGGTCGCCGGCGGCGCCCGGGTCCTGATCGCCGACCTCGACGCAGACGCGGTCGCGCAGGCCGCCTCCGCCCTCGGCAACGACACCATCGCCTGGTCGGGCGACCTCACCCGCGACGGCGCTGCCGAGGAGCTCGTCGGCACCGCGGCCGAGGCCTTCGGCGGCCAGCTCGACATCGTGGTCAACAACGCCGGCTACACGCTCGACGCACCGGTCCACAAGCTCAGCGACGCCGACTTCCAGGCGATGCTCGACATCCACACGATCGTCCCCTTCCGCGTGCTGCGCGCCGCCGCGCCGCTGCTGCGCGAGCCCGCCAAGGCCGAGCGCGCCGAGGGCCGCGAGGTCTTCCGCAAGGTCGTCAACGTCGCGTCGCTGGCCGCCTACGGCAACGCCGGGCAGGCCAACTACTCCTCCGCCAAGTCCGGCGTGATCGGGCTCACCAAGACGCTCGCCCGTGAGTGGGGCGGCTACAAGGTCAACGTCAACGCGGTGGCCTTCGGCGTCATCGACACGCGGCTGACCGCGCCGAAGTCCGAGGACACCAAGATCGACATCAACGGCCGCGAGGTCGCGGTCGGCATCCCCGAGCAGGCGAAGGCCGCGATGAGCGCGATGATCGCGCTCGGCCGCCCGGGCACCGCCGCCGAGGCCGCGGGCGGGATCGCGTTCCTGTGCTCGCCGTGGAGCGACTACGTCACCGGCCAGGTGCTCAACGTCTCCGGCGGCATCGCGTTCGGGATGGGTGCATGATGGCCGGCGCGGCGGGACGGGCGTTCGTGGTCGGCGTCGGGATGACGCCGTTCGCCAAGCCCGGGACCAAGGACGGTGACTACCCGGACTGGGCGGTCGAGGCAGGCGGCGCGGCGCTGGCCGACGCGGGCGTGGAGTACAGCGCGATCGAGCAGGTCTTCGCCGGCTACTGCTTCGGCGACTCGACCTACGGCCAGCGGGCGGTGTACGGCCTCGGCCTAACCGGCGTCCCTGTTGTCAACGTCAACAACAACTGCGCGACGGGCTCCTCGGCGCTGTGGCTCGCGCGCCAGGCGATCCGCGGCGGGCTGGCCGAGTGCGTGCTGGCGATCGGCTTCGAGAAGATGGAGCGCGGATCGCTGGGCATGAAGTACTCCGATCGCACGCCCGCGCTTGACCGCCACCTCGACCGCATGGCCGACCTGCGCGCGCCCGAAAGCTCCCCTATGGCGCCGCAGATGTTCGGCAACGCCGGGCGTGAGCACATGGAGCGCCACGGCTCCACGCCCGAGCACTTCGCGTGGATCGGCTACAAGAACCACCTGCACTCCACCAACAACCCCTACGCCCAGTTCCAGAAGGCGTACACGTTGGAGGAGATCCTGGAGGCGCCGATGATCCACGAGCCGCTGACCAAGCTGCAGTGCTCGCCGACCAGCGACGGCGCCGGCGCAGTGGTCGTAGCCAGCGAGCGCTTCGTCGACGCCCACGACCTCTGGGCCGGCGCGATCGAGATCGCCGGGCAGGCGATGGTCACCGACCTGGCCTCTACGTTCGACGAGCGCGCGAGCTGCGCGACGATCGTCGGCTACGACATGTCCAAGGGCGCGGCCACGCTGGCCTACGAGGAGGCGGGCGTCGACGCGGCGGCCGTGGACGTCTGCGAGCTGCACGACTGCTTCTCGGCCAACGAGCTGCTGACCTACGAGGCGCTCGGCTTCGCGGCCGAGGGCGAGGGTCACCACCTGGTCGAGGCCAAGGCCACCACCTACGGCGGCACCGGCCCGGTCGTCAACCCCAGCGGCGGTCTGATCTCCAAGGGCCATCCGCTCGGCGCGACCGGCCTGGCGCAGTGCGCCGAGCTGACCTGGCAGCTGCGCGGGTCCGCGGGCCCGCGGCAGGTCGACGGCGCCCGCGTCGCGCTCCAGCACAACATCGGCCTGGGCGGCGCGGCCGTGGTCACGGTCTACACGCCCGCGAGCTGATCGCGAGAATGCGCCCATGACCCCGTCGACGCCCCGCCTCGGCTCGCTAGAGCCCAAGCAGGACCGCAGCCGCGCGACCCGCCGGCTGCTGCTGGACGCCGCCGTCGAGGAGCTGCTCGAGCACGGCTACCAGGGGCTGACGACGCTGGCCGTCGCCCAGCGCGCGGGCGTCTCGCGCGGCGCGGCGCAGGGCCACTTCCCGCAGAAGACCGCGCTGGTCGGCGAGGCGCTGCGGCACCTCGCCGAGCGCGAGGTGCAGGCAGTCCGCGACGTGGTCGAGACGGCCGCCGGCGATCCGCGCGAGCGCGCGCAGGCGGCGCTGGACTTTCTCTTCGAGCAGTTCAGCGGTCCGCTGTTTGCCGCGGTCACCGAGCTGGCGCTCGCCTCGCGCGGGGCGCCCGAGCTCCAGGCCGTGGTCGAGGAGGAGGAGCGCGCGATGTCGGCGCACGTCGCGGAGATCGCGCTTCAGCTGTTCGGCGCCGAGCGCGTCGAGACGCCGGGCTTCTCGACGCGCTGGACGACGGCGCTGGCGGCGATCCGCGGCGTCGCGCTGCTGCGCCTGCTGCGCCACTCGCCGCAGTCGACCCGCCGCCTATGGACGGGGACGCGCGGCGACCTGTTGGACATGCTGTTGCCCGACGACGGAAGGTCTTGAAGCGATGACGCTGTTGCGGTCAGGGGCGTTGGAGCGCCCGTTCGAGGAGCTGGCGGCACGCGCCGCGCGGCTGGCCGGCGGCCTCGCCGCGCTTGGCGCGCAGCCGGGCGATCGCGTCGCCTTGTTGATGCACAACGAGGCGCGCTTCGTGGAGGCGTCGATCGGGATCGGCCTCGCGGGCTGCGCGCCCGTGCCGATCAACTCGCACTGGACGGTCCGCGAGGTCGCCCACGTGCTGGCCGACAGCGGCAGCCGCGTCGTCCTCGCGCACGGCGACCTGGTCGGCGTGGTCGAGGAGGCGGCGCCGGGCGCGACGGTCGTCGAGGTCCTGGCGCCGGACGAGGTGGCGGCAGCGTTCGGGCTAGCGGGTTCCGCCACGACGCCAAGCGATCGCCATGCAGAGTACGAGGCGCTGGTCGCCGAGAGCGCGCCGCCCAGCGCGCCCGTCACCGCCGCGCCGATGAGCGTCATCTACACCTCGGGAACGACCGGGACGCCGAAGGGCGTCGTCCGTGATCCCACGCCGCCGGACCGCGCCCCCGCGCTGGCGCAACTGATCTGCCAAGGCCTGGCGTTTGCGCCCGGGATGAAGACGCTGATCCCGGCGCCGCTCTACCACACCGCCCCCAACGTCCACGCGCTGTTTGCCGTGCGCATGGGCTGCGAGCTGACGCTGATGCCGCGCTTTGACCCCGAGGCGCTGCTCGCGCTCGTGCAGGCCCACCGGATCGAGCACATCCAGATGGTCCCGACCATGTTCACGCGGTTGCTCGCGCTCCCTGAGGAGACGCGCGCGCGGTACGACGTGTCGTCCTTGCGGTCGGTCGTCCACGCGGCCGCGCCGTGCCCGGTTGAGGTCAAGCGGGCGATGATCGACTGGTGGGGCCCGGTCATCCACGAGTACTACGGCGGCACCGAGGTCGGTCTGGTCGTCACCACCGACACGGAGTCCTGGCTGGCGCACCCCGGCACCGTCGGGCGCCCGGTCGGCGACGCGGCGGTGCGGATCGTCGCCGGCGACGACGGACGCGACGCGGCGCCCGGCGAGACCGGCGAGATCTACCTGCGCCCGCCATCGGTCTGGCCGGACTTCACCTACATGAACCTGCCCGAGCAGCGCGCGGCCGTCGGCCTGGCGGACTACGTGACGCTCGGCGACGTCGGCCACCTCGACGCCGACGGCTTCCTGCACATCACCGACCGCGTCAAGGACATGGTCATCTCCGGCGGCGTCAACGTCTACCCCGCCGAGATCGAGCAGTGCCTGATGACGATGGACGGCGTCGCCGACGTCGCGGTCTTCGGCATCCCCGACGCCGACTGGGGCGAGGCCATCGCCGCCCACGTCCAGCTGCACCCAGGCGCCGTCGGGTCCGAAGACGCCGTCCGCGACCACGTCCGCCAAGAGCTCGCCGGCTACAAGGTCCCCCGCGTCGTGGTCTTCGAGGACCTGCCCCGCGAGGACACCGGCAAGCTCTTCAAGCGCCGCCTGGCCGAGCGCTACGCGCCACGCTGATCGCCTAGCGCTGCACGGTCGGGCGCACGACGATCTCGCCGACGTCGACGTCCTCGGGCTGCTCGACGGCGAAGGCGATCGCGCGGGCGATCGCCGCGGGAGCGATGCCGATGTCGTCGCCGCCCTTGGCGATCTCCGCGCGGATCGCGGGATCGGTGACCGAGTCGGCGAAGTTCGTGGAGACGTAGCCCGGCGAGACGACCGACACGCGCACGCCCGGGACGGCTTCCTGCCGCAGGCCCTCGGCCACCACGTTGACCGCGGTCTTGGTCGCGGCGTAGACGGCCATCGTCGGGACGATCCGGTGCGCGGCGGTCGACGACGTGATGACGACGTGCCCGGAGCCCTGCTCCTCGAAGACCGGCAGCGCCGCGGCGATCCCGTAGAGCACGCCCTTGAGGTTGATGTCGATCATGTCCTCCCAGTCGCTGACCCGCAGCGCGTCGAGGCGGGAGATCGGGCCGACGCCCGCGTTGTTGACGAGCACGTCGAGCCGGCCGTGTCGCTCGCGCGCCAGCGCGACGAGCGCCGCGACGTCCTCTCTGCGCCGGACGTCGGTGACGCGGTAAGTCGCGTCCGGGCCGATGCGCTGGGCTAGCGCGCGCAACGGCTCCTCGCGCCGCGCGCCGAGGACGACCTTGGCTCCGCGCGCGGCGAGCAGCTCCGCGGTCGCCTCGCCAATGCCGCTGCTCGCGCCGGTGATGGCGATGATCTTGCCTTCGATGTCAGTCACCGACATCACGCTAGCACGGCCGATGTCAGCCGCTGACATCAAGTCCGATAGCCTGTCCGGCGTGGCCCGCTGGGAACCCGACGCACGCCGACGCCTGCAAGACGCCGCGCTGGCGCTTTTTGCGCAGCACGGCTTCGAGCAGACGACCGCCAAGCAGATCGCCGAGCAGGCCGGGCTGACCGAGCGCACGTTCTTCCGCCACTTCGGCGACAAGCGCGAGGTGCTGTTCGGCAACGAGGCGGCGGTGACCGCGGCGCTGGTCGACGGCGTGGCCGGCGCGCCGGCGCGCGCCTCCACCGCGACGGCGATCGAGGCCGGACTGCGCGCCGCCGCGCGAGACATGCAGCCGCGGCGACCGTTCCTGCGGCGGTTCGCCGCCCTGGTGGACGAGCACCCCGAGCTGCGCGAGCGCGAGCTCATCAAGCAGCGCACGATGTCCGCCGCGTTGGCCGAGGCGCTGGGCGCCCGCGGGCTTGACGCGGTCCAGGCGCAGCTGGCCGCCGAGTTCGCGATCGTCGTGATGCGCCTGGGCTTCGAGCAGTGGCTCGCGCGGGGCGAGAAGCGCGAGCTGGAGGAGATCGTCGCCGACGTGCTCGCGCGGCGCCCGCTCTAGATCCGGTCGGGCGGCCTGAACCTAGGTACCCGGTCGTCGTTGCCTGCGCGCCGTGCCTCAGGCCCTGGCCGCGGCGTTCGCAGCGGCGTATGTTCGCGCCATGGCGGACAAGGTCTATGTCGACAACGTCGAGGCGACCGCGGCCTGGAACACGGTGCTGTTTGACCGTTTCAGCGAGTACCGCCACATCTTCGTCACCGCACTGCGGCGGTTCGGCGACGACGCGCTCGCCGGCGATCCGCCCAACGCGGGCGATCGGATCCTCGACGTCGGCTGCGGCTTTGGCGACACGAGCCGCCAGCTCGCGCTGATCGCCGGCCCCGACAGCCACGTCACCGGGATCGACGCAGCCGAGCGCTTCATCGCCGCGGCCGTCGAGGAAGCCGAAGCCGACGCCGCCGAGAACGTCGCGTTCCGCGTCGCTGACGTCCAGACCGAGCCGCTGGGCGGTCCCTACGACTACGCCTTCGCGCGCATGGGGACGATGTTCTTCGCCAACCCGGTCGCCGCCATGCGCAACGTGCGCAAGTCGCTGCGTCCGGGCGGCCGCCTGGTCATGGTCGTCTGGCGGCGCAAGCTCGACAACGAGTGGATGTACCGCTCCGAGCAGGTCGTCGACCGTCACGTGCCCAAGCCCGACGCCGAAGCCTCTGAAGCCCTGACCTGCGGGCCTGGTCCGTTCTCCATGGCCAACGCCGACACGACCGGCGACATCCTCAAGGCCGCCGGCTTCGACACCATCAGCTTCCGCCGCATCGACATCGACATGCTCGTCGGCGGTGACCCCGAGGAGGCCGTCGCGGTCGCCCTCGCCCTCGGGCCCGCCGCCGAGACCGTCCGCCTCGCCGGCGACGACGCCGAGCGCGTGCGTCCGCTGATCGAGCGGGACCTGCTCGCGCTGGCCGGCGAGTACCGGACGGCCTCAGGCGAGGTCGTCGCGCCTGCCTCCGCGTGGGTCGTCGGCGCCCGCGCTCCCGCCTAGCGCTGACGCTGATCACCACGCCCTCTCACCCACGCCGGGTGACGCGTCCTCACCTGGTCTGCGGCCAGCATGCCGCGCATGAGCGACGCGCGACGGGCAGTGCTGCCGATCCCTGACACCAAGCACATCGGGGTGACGACCTACACGGCGACCGATCCCGACACGTCCTATCCGCCGATCGCGCCGCTGCGCCCGCCGGAGGGCGCGCCGAACGTGCTGGTGATCCTGCTCGACGACGTCGGCTTCGGCGCCTCCAGCGCCTTCGGCGGCCCGTGCGCGACGCCGACCGCGGAGCGGCTGGCCAACGGCGGCCTGAAGTACACGCGCTTCCACACGACCGCGTTGTGCTCGCCGACGCGCGCGGCGCTGCTCAGCGGCCGCAACCACCACAGCGTCGGCATGGGCGCGATCACCGAGATGGCGACGTCGGCGCCGGGCTACAACTCGCTGCGGCCGAACACGTGCGCGCCGTTGGCCGAGATGCTGCGCCTCAACGGCTACTCGACCGCGCAGTTCGGCAAGTGCCACGAGGTGCCGGTCTTCGAGTCCAGCCCGATCGGCCCGTTCGACCACTGGCCCCATCCCGGCGGCGGCTTCGAGCAGTTCTACGGGTTCATCGGCGGCGAGAACAACCAGTGGTACCCGGCGCTGTACGAGCAGACGACGCCGGTCGAGCCGTGGGGCACGCCCGAGGAGGGCTACCACCTGATGGCCGACCTGGCCGACCGGGCGATCCTCTGGACGCGCCAGCAGAAGTCGATGGCGCCCGACAAGCCGTTCTTCACGTACTTCGCACCGGGCGCGACCCACGCACCGCATCACGTCCCGCAGGAGTGGATCGAGAAGTACAAGGGCCAGTTCGACGACGGTTGGGACGCCCAGCGCGAGGCGACGTTCGCGCGCCAAAAGGAGCTGGGCGTGATCCCGCCCGAGGCTGAGCTGACCCCGCGCCACGACGAGATCCCGGCCTGGGAGGACATGGACGACGCGCTCAAGCCGGTGCTCGCGCGCCAGATGGAGGTCTACGCCGGCTTCCTGTCCTACGCCGACCACCACGTCGGCCGCGTGATCGACGCGCTCGACGACCTGGAGCTGCTCGACGACACGCTGATCTACTACATCATCGGCGACAACGGCGCCTCGGCCGAGGGCACCGTGATCGGCACCACGAACGAGATCATGGTCTCCGAGGCGCCCGACCTCGCGACCCCCGAGTGGCTGATCGAGCGCATCGACGACCTCGGCACGCCCAAGGCCTACAACCACTACGCCGTCGGCTGGGCGCACGCGATGTGCACGCCGTACCAGTGGACCAAGCAGGTCGCCTCGCACTGGGGCGGCACGCGCAACGGCACGATCGTCCACTGGCCGGGCGGGATCAAGGCCAAGGGCGAGGTCCGCAACCAGTTCGCCCACGTCATCGACGTCGCGCCCACCGTCATGGCGGCGGCCGGCCTGCCGTTCCCGACGATGGTCAACGGCGTCGACCAGGAGCCGTTCCACGGCGCCGACATGTCTTACGCCTTCGACGACGCGCTGGCCGCCGAGCGCCACGAGACGCAGTACTTCGAGATGATGTGCAACCGCGGGATCTTCCACAAGGGCTGGACGGCGGTCACCAAGCACGCCACGCCGTGGGAGTTCTCCGGGCGCAGCGAGGACCTTGAAGCCGACGTCTGGGAGCTGTACGACACGACCACGGACTGGTCCCAAGCCCACGACCTCGCGGCCGAGCACCCGGACAAGCTGGCCGAGCTTCAGCGCCTGTTCGAGATCGAGGCCACCAAGTACAACGTCCTGCCGCTGGACCCGCGCTTTGCCGAGCGCTTCAACGCCGAGATGGCCGGCCGGCCGAACCCGGTCGCCGGCCGCCAGCAGCTCCTGTTCGGCGGCATGCACCGCCTACAGGAGAACGTGATCATCAACATCAAGAACAAGTCGCACGCGATCACGGCCGAGATCGAGCTGCCCGAGGACGGCGCGGCCCAGGGCGTGATCGTCGCCCAAGGCGGCAGCACCGGCGGCTGGGCGCTCTACGTCCACGCGGGCGCACTGCGCTACACCTACAACTTCACCGGCGCGCAGATGTACAAGGTCGAGACGACCACCCCGTTGCCCGCAGGCACCCACCAGGTCCGAGCGGAGTTCGCCTACGACGGCGGCGGGATCGGCAAGGGCGGCGACGTCACGCTCTACCTCGACGGCGAGCAGGTCGGCTCCGGCCGCGTCGAGCGCACCCACTGGGGCATCTTCTCGATGGACGAGACCACCGAGGTCGGCAGCGACGCCGGCGCGCCGGTCAGCGACGACTACGGCCCGTCCGACAACGCCTTCACCGGCGCGGTGAGCTGGGTCCAGCTCGACATCGACGAGGCGGCCGAGGACCTCGACCACCTGATCAGCCCGCAGGAGCGCTTCCGCCTGGCGATGGCCAAGCAGTAGCAGCGCGCCAGCGGGCGGCGCACTGTGGCAGGCTCTCGGCGTGCCCGAGCTGCCGTTCGACCCGATCTCCGAGGCCGCCCGCCAGTGGCGCAAGCACTGGGGCGCCTCGGCGGTGCCGTCGATGGTCGCGGTCACCTCGATCATGCGCACCGAGCAGATCCTCACCGCGCGTCTGAACGAGGTGCTCAAGCCGTGGGCGTTGACGTTCCCGCGCTACGAAGCGTTGATGTTGTTGTTCTACAGCCGCAACGGCTCGCTGCCGCTGGGCAAGATGGGCGAGCGGCTACAGGTCCACCCCACCTCGATCACCAACACCATCGACGGCCTCCAGAAGCTCGGCTACGCGGAGCGCACGCGCCACGAGGAGGACCGGCGCAAGTGGCTGGCCTCGATCACCGAGCGCGGCCGCGTGGTCGCCGCCGAGGCCACCGAGGCGATCAACGCCGCCCGCTTCGGGACCGCGCCGCTGAAGCGCGCGCAGCTCCAGGACCTCTCCGCGATCCTGCGCGAGCTACGCGACGACGCCGACGACCTCGGCAGCTGACACCGGCGCGTACTCGTAGAAGCCGCGGCCGGACTTGCGGCCGTGGTGGCCGCTGACGACCATCCGCTTCAACAACGGCGGCGGGGCGTACTCAGGGCGCTTGAACTCCTCATACAGCGAGTCGCAGATCGCGTAGAGCACGTCCAGGCCGATGAAGTCGCACAGCGTCAGCGGGCCCATCGGGTGCGCGGCGCCGAGCTTCATCCCCGTGTCGATGTCCTCGCGCGACGCGAAGCCCTCCTCGTACATCCGCATCGCGGCGACCAGGTACGGGACCAAGAGCATGTTCACGATGAACCCCGAGCGGTCCTTGGTGCGAATCGCGGTCTTGCCGATCGCCGCGGCGAAGGCCTGCGCGCGCAGCACCGCGTCGGCGCTGGTGTCCAGCGCGACGACGACCTCGATCAGCTTCATCACCGGCACCGGCGAGAAGAAGTGCAGGCCCAGCACGCGCTCGGGGTGCCGCGTCCAGGACGCCAGCTGCGCGATCGGGATCGACGAGGTGTTGGACGCCAGCAGCGCCTCGGGCGCCAGCCAGCCGTCGATCTCCCGGAAGACCTTGCCCTTGACCTGCGGGTCCTCGACGATCGCCTCGATCACGATGTCGCTGCCGTCCAGCGCCTTCAGGTCGGTCGTCCACGTGATCCGCGCGCGCAGCGCGTCCGCCTCGCCGGCCTCGAGCTTGCCGCGCGCCACCGCGCGCTCCAGCGAGGAGTCGATGCGGTCGCGCGACCGCTTCAACGACGCCTCCTCAGGCTCGTAGAGCACCACCGGGATCCCGGCGCGCGCCGTCGACTCGGCGATGCCGGACCCCATGAACCCGGCGCCCACGACGCCGGCCTGGGTGAACACGTCCTCTTGCTGCATGTGGGGGCTCCTTCGGGGAAACGGGGTGCGCTGGCGATCACGCTAGCACTGCACGTTGTTCCGATAGTCGGCATTCCTACTATCTGAGATCCGACCGCCTCCCTGGATTGCCGCTCCAGGCCCGGTAAGATGGTCACACGTGCTGATAACCCGGGTCCTGGCCAAGCTCGAACCCGGAGGCGCCCAGCTCTCCTTGCTGCGCATCAGCCGAGCGCTCGCCGCGCGTGGGCACCAGACGCGGTTGCTGGTCGCCTTCGCGAGCGACGCGGGTGTCGACCTCGCCCGTGCCCACGGCATCGAGCCCGAGCTCATGGGCGCCTCCGCCGACCTGCAATGGCGCGGCGATCCGGCGTTCGCCGCATGGCTGGCGCCACGGCTCACCGACGCCGACGTGGTGCACGCGCACATGTTCGGCGGCTGGTGGGCGGCGGCGCGCGCCATGCCCGCCGGCATTCCGCTGTTCGCCAGCGAGCACAACGACTACCTCTGGCCGGCGCTCCCTCAGTGGCGCGCGATGGCCGAGGCCGTCGACCGGATCGACCACTTCTACGCCCACAGCCCGGGCGCCCGCGTCGGCATCCTGCGTGCGGGCCTGCGCCCGGAGCGCGTCGCACGCGGGGTTTCACCGGTCGACGGCCTCGATGCCGTCGAGCGCCGTGGGCTGCCGGCCGAGCGGATCGTCTACACCGGGCGCCTGAGTGCCGACAAGGGTCCCGACGTGTTGTTGGAGGCGATCGGGATGATGGAGGCCTCGCCGCCGGTGTTCATGCTCGGGGCGGGAGTCCTTGAGCCCTCGCTGCGCGGGCGGATCGCCGAGCTGGGCCTCGGCGGCCTCGTGACGCTCCCGGGCTGGAAGGACAATCCGGGCAGCTGGGTGGCGGGCGCCACGGTGCAGGCGTGCCCGTCGCGCGACGAGGCGTTCTCCCAGGCGGCGGCGCTCGCGATGGGCTTGGGCGTGACGGTCGTCGGCACGCGCGTCGACGGGTTCCCCGAGACGCTCGCCGAGGATCGCGGGATCCTCGTCGAGCCCGACGATCCTGCCGCGCTGGCCGAGGCGCTGCAGGACGTCGTCGACGGCGCGCGCCAGACCGACATCGCCGGCGCGCGGGACTGGGCGCAGCAGTTCGAGGTCTCCCGCGTCGCCGCGCGCTACGAGGCCGACTACGCCGAGCGCGTCCTGCCGCTGGCCGCCGCATGACCGACGCCGTGGACGACCGCCCGACGCCGGAGGACCTTCAGGCCTGGCACGTCCTGCGCCCGCTGCTCGACGGGGGCGGCTACCTGCCGTGGAACACGGGCGCGATGCGCCCGGCCGGCCTCGTGTTGGTGTGCAACGAGATCATGTACGCCAACGCCACGAGCGTCGTGGAGTGCGGCAGCGGCGCCAGCACCGTCCTCCTGGCCCGGCTGCTGCGCCAGCGCGGGGCCGGCACGCTGACCGCCGTCGAGCACGACGAGGAATGGGCCGCCCGCGTCCGCGACCTCCTGCGCCGCGAGCGGCTCGACGCCGTCGCGACCGTGGTGCACGCGCCGCTGACGGGCGAGCCGGCGTGGTACGACCGTGTCGCGTTGGAGCCGTCCCTCCCAGCCGCCATCGACCTCCTCGTCGTTGACGGACCACCCGCCTTCGAGCCACAGGACGTGCACCGCCGCCTGCCGGCCCTGACGTTCTTCGAGCCCCGGCTGGCCCACGACGCCACGGTCTTCCTCGACGACGTCGACCGCGCCGGCGAACGCCACGTCCTGGACCGCTGGGAGGAGACGACCTCCTGGCGCTTCCAGGTCGCAGCGCACACCGGCGTGGCGCGTGGCCGACGTCAGCCGTGAGCGACTTGCCGTCTAGCGGCGGTCGAGGTCGATCCCGGCCGGCAGCGTGAAGGTCGGGAAGCGCTTGGGGTTGTTGGTGGTCTTGCGCACCCGCGTGGACAGGCGGTAGACCGCCGCCGTGGCGCCAGCCGGCGCCGGGACCGTGACCGAGAACGTGCCGTCGGCCGCGGGCCTGAACGCCTTGACCAGCACGGTCTTGTGGCACGAGACGCGGCGCACGAGCCGGATCGGGTCCACCGGGTTCGACAACGGCAGGCCGACGCGGCCGGCGACCGTGACCTTCCCGTTCGTCGCCGTCAGCCGCGTCAGCGTCATCCGCCGGTGCAGCTTTAGCGGCAGCGAGGCCGCGCGGCCCAGCTCGGCGGTGTAGCGCGCGTCGTTGCTGGCCCGGATCGCCCTTGAGGGCAGCGGCGCGGTCGTGGTGAAGAACCCGTCCTTGGCGACCTTGGCGGTCGCGACGACCCGCCCGGTCGCGCGCAGGCGGATCTTGACCTGACGGCCGACCAGCGCGCGATCGGCCGCGCCCCGGACCTTCACCGAGCGCTTGCCCGGCAGGACGTCGAGCAGGATGAGCTTGCGGTCGGTGCACGCCAGCAGCTGGGCCGACGCGCTCAGCGCCGTGAGCGGCTTGGCGCCCGCGGCCGCCGTGGGCACCACCCCGCCCTGCGCCACCGTCGGGCCGTCGTCGACCGGCGGGCAGTCGCCGGTCCGGCCGACCTTCGCCTCGCCCGCCACCGCGTCGAGGATCTCGCGGCCGCCGAGCGTGAGCCGGGCGTGCAGCGCGCGCTGGGTCAGCGTCCCGCCGGCCACGACCTGCTCAGGGGCCCTGACCGTGAGCTGGGCGACGGTCGCCGGGATCTGGATCGGCGGCAGCGCGGCGAGCGCCGGGCCGATCAGCCCTTGGACGGTGGCCAGCAGCGGCGCGGTCAGGCCGTCGAGCGCGGTCGTGACCGAGACCTTGGAGAGGTCGAGCGTCGACAGGTTGATCGACGTGGTGTCCAACAGCGTCAGCGCCTGGCTGGCGACGCCGTCGACCAGCGTGACCGGCTGCCCCAGCGCTTCAAGGCCTACGACTTCGCTGCTGCCGGTCAACGACGGCACGCCGGCCGCGCAGCCCGCCGCCGCCGTCGAGCGCAGGACGTCGGCGCCGAGCACGTCGCCCGCCGCCAGCCGCCCGCCGGGCAGGGCCGCGCGGACCGCGTCGCGGATGTCCAACTCGATCGCGCTCGGAAAGGTCGGCACGAGCAGCCGCAGCGTGGTGACCAGCGCGGGCGGCAGCGGGACCGATATCGGCGGCAGCGCCGCGATGAACTGCTCCGTGGGCAGCTGGAGGTCGGGCAAGAGGCCGCCGACGCCGACGTGCAGCCCGGCGACCGCGCCGGTGGCCCCGGCGCGCGGGCCCGTCCCGTCGAACGTGGTGGAGGCGGTCAGCGCGGTCGCCGACAGCAGCGGCGTCACCGCGACCGACGGGCCGGTGGCCCCGGTCGCGCACGCCGTCCCGCGGCCGGTAACGCTCGGCTCGATCGCCAGGCTGCCCGCGAGCGTCGCCCGCAGCGCGCTGGCCTCGCAGCCGAACGACGGCGTAGCTGCCTGTCCGGCCGCCGGCGTCAGCGCCAGCGCCGTGACCGCCAGCGCGCCCGCCGCGCTGGCCTTCCCCGTCCGGATCCGTGGATCTCGCATGTGGTGCTCCCTCACTCGATGATGGTGGTGTTGGTCTACGAAGTTGGTGGTGTCGCTCAGCGCCGGTAGGCGTGCTGGCGCCGGGCGACGGTGAAGCGCTCCGAGCGCGCGGCCGAGGCGACCGGCATGCCGAGCTCGGCCCGCTCGATCGCGAGCTCCTGGAGCACGTGGGTGGCCCAGGGGCGCGTGGCCATCCCGCCGCCGCCCGCGACAACCAGGGCGCCCGTCCGCCCGTCGGCGAACGGCACCGCGACGCCGACGAGGACCGCCTCGCCGAGCGGCCCGCCGGGCGCGACCGGGACGATGATCGGCACGTCGTTGAGGACGGCCAGGCGCGCGGCGCGCAGCGCGAGCGCCTCGCCCGCCGGCGGCACGACCGCCCCGCCGCGCCCCGTGGCCACCAGCGGCCCCCGTGCGTCGGAGGCCGAGAAGACCCACCCGGTCCGTGCGCGCAGCGCGGTGCGCAGATGGCGGGCCGCGCGGTCGTCCGGCCCGGCGGCGGTCGCGCGGCGGTCGTCGTCGCCGGCGCCCAGGCGCGTCCGGTGGCCCGCCGCCTCCGCATCCGCACGGCTGGCCGAGGCGCACAACGCCATCACCAGCAGCACGCCGAAGGTCGAACATGCGGCCACGCCGCAGCCGACCATCCAGGTCAGTCCCGTCACAAGCTCCCCCTGCTCCAGCGCCGCTCCCGTGGCGCCCTTCTCCGGCGAATGCCCTTCACCGGCCTGACTTTCCGCCCGTCGCTCCGCAACCCAGAGCAACGTGAGGTCCGTCGTTCTAGCAGCGCTGAACGGCGCCTGTGAGCAGAATCATCCGATCGGTTGATCCGCCGCGAGGAGCTGACCGCTGAGTCCTACCTTGCGGCCGATGATCCGCGTCGTAGTGGTCGACGACCACCCGCTCTACCGCCAGGCCCTGGCCGACACCGTCGGGGCTGCGCCTGAGCTCCAGCTGGCCGGCGCCGCCGGGGACGGGGACGCGGGGCTGAAGCTGATCCGCGATCTCGATCCCGACGTCGCGATCGTCGACGTCCGCCTCGGCCGCCACGACGGGCCCGACATCGCCCGCGCAATCGAGCAGAGCAGCCTGCGCACGCGCATCCTGTTCATCTCGGCCCACGACGACGGCGCCACCGTCCATCGCGCGCTCGCCGCCGGCGGCAACGGCTTCCTCACCAAGGACGCCGGCAGCATCGAGATCCGGCGGGCGATCATCGGGATCCTGCGCGGCGAGGTCGTCCTCGCGCCCTCAGCCCAGGCCCAGCTGACCGCCGAGCTGCGGCGTCAGTGCCTGCCCGAGCACCCGCTGCTGACCGAGCGCGAGCAACAGATGTTGGAGCACATCGCCGAGGGCCAGACGGTGGCCGAGATCGCCACCGACCTCTACCTCAGCCAGGCGACCGTCAAGTGCCACCTGCGCAGCCTCTACGCCAAGCTGGAGGTCGGCGAGCGCGCCGCCGCCGTCGCGACCGCGATGCGACGCGGGTTGTTGTCCTAGTCAATGTCGGCGATCAGCGCGCGCAGGTAGGCCACGTGGGTGCGGAGCGCCTTGCGACCGGGTCCAGTCAAGGAGATCCAGGTGGTGCGGTGGCCGAGGTGCGCGCCCTTCCGGCTGCTGACGTAGCCGGCCTTGGCGAGCGTCGAGATGTGCTTGGACAACACCGAGTCGCTGACCGCCAGGCGCTCGCGCAGCGTGGCGAACTCGGCCTCGGAGACCGCGGTGAGCGTCGTCATCAGCGTCAGGCGCGCGGGCGCGACCAGGAGCGGGTCCGGCCCGGCCTTCAACGTTCGAGCACCAGCAGGACCAGGCCGCCGACGGCCGCGAGCGACATGATGGCCAACCACGCCGCCGACTCGCCCCGGCCGTGCACCTCGGGCTCCGCTCGATACGCCGCCAGCCAGCGCCGACCACCGAGCGCGTAGGCCACGCCGCCTCCGGCTGAGGCCAGCGCGACCAGCAGCCACTGCCCCGCGAACGCCGCCCAGATCGCCGCGGCCAATGCGACCACGTAGGACGACGACGCCAGCGTGCCCGTCCCCAGCACGACGCGGCCGGCCAGCCCGCCGAGCCACACGCCGTTGTCACGACGAAAGCGCGTGAGCTGCACCACGCCGACGACGGCGAAGACCGCTAGCCCGGCGACGAGGGTCCACGGCGCGCCGCCACCGAGACCCACCGCCGCGGTTCCGATCTGCACCGCGATCGCCGCGCCGATCGAGGTGGCGAACCACGACGGCAGCACGATGCCAGCGGCCAACCGCGCCCGTGACGCCTCAGCCCCCACCAGCGCCGCGGCCGCTTCATCGCGGCTCGGAGGCCTCCATGAGCTTTCCATACTGGAAAGCTAGCAGCTACTTGCCAGATTGGAAAGTGGCTCCGCGCCGGCCCGGCGAGGCGTCGCGCCGCCCGCCGCCGACGCCATCGCGCCAACGTCAGACCGCCCGCGCATGCCTCGCCGCCCTAGCGGTTACGTCTTGGCCGGGTCCAGCACGGGCCCACCGCACAGATCACGACGACCTCGAGGAGGCCCGCATGTCATCCACCGTCGAACACCGCCTCCAGGACCGGCCGTCCCTGGCCGGAGACGCCCAGCTCCAGCTGATCCGGCGCTACGCGCGCATGTTGCGCTCCGCGCCGGCCGCGACCCGCATGGCGGCGCGAGCGACCTCGTCCGATACGAAGGTTCGCTCAGCGCTCGCGCACGGCCATCGGTCCGCCGCGCCGCGCCCGTAGATCGCCTCGCGTAGGACCGCCCCGCCGCGGAGCGGTCCTACGCAGCGCCGCGTTCACGGCCGAGAGCCGATGCCGGTCCGCAGCTCACGGTTGCGAAAGCGGCCGCCGGCGTGACGGTCCAGCGGCGGCGTCGGGCCGCCCGCGCCGCGGCCGAGGCCGTCGAGCAGCTCCAGCAAGGCGTCGCCCGCGCTGTGGCGTGGCTCCCACCCCAGCTCGGTCCGGGCGCGGGTGGTGTCCATCACCGGCACTCCGCGGGCGAGGTCGATCCAACCCGGCGAGGTCGGCTGCAAGTGCGCGCGCCAGGTCAGCGAGGCCGCGGCGCGCAGGGCCCGCGCGGGCACCGGCACCGTCCGCGCGCCGAGCACGCGGGCCAGCGCGTCGGCGTCGAGCACCGGGTCGGCCGCGACGTTGAACGCGCCGCGCACGTCGCGCTCGGCGATCACGCGGCGGTAGGCGTCGGCGACGTCGTCAGCGTGCACGGCCTGGAACGACAGCCGATCGGTGCGCGGGACGATCGGGACCAGGCCACGGCGCAGCAGCGGGTTCGGGACCAGCGGCCCGAGGAAGAAGCGGCGAATTTTCGCTGGCGGCGTCGCGCTGGAAGATCAAGCCCGGCCGCAGACGCACGACCCGTACATGTTGGTGCTCGGCCTCCAGCGCGTCGAGCATCCGCTCCACGCGCGCCTTGTGCTGGGAGTAGGTGCTGGTCGCGATCCCATCGGTCGCCCAGGACTCGTCGACCGCGCGGTCTTTCGGCCCCGGCGAGTAGACCCCGACCGAGGACGCCACGACCAGCGTCCCCGCGCCCGCCGCCAGCGCCGCGTCGAACACGCGGCGCGACCCATCGACGTTGGTGGCCTCCATCACCTGCGGATGGCGGTCGGGCTGGATCAGCCAGGCGAGGTGGACGACGACGTCGGCGCCACGCAACGCGGGAACGAGGTCGTCGCGCGTGATGTCGGCGCTCACCCAGCTCACCTTCTCGGCCGCCTGCGCCGGCCGCCGCCGCGCGATGCCGACGATCTCCCGCACGCGCTCATCGCGCTGCAGCGCCCGCACGACGGCCGACCCGACGTTCCCCGTTGCCCCGACGATCGCAACTCTCATGCTCTCGACCTCCCCGGCCGCCGCGCGCTTGACGCACGAGTCCGGGCGGTGGCCGACGCGGTCAACCGGTCTGCTGCCCGAGCTTGTCGGCCAGCCGGTCAGGGATCAGCGGGCGCAGGGCGGTGGCGATCCGGCCGGAGGCGCCGACGACGTAGCGCGTGTCGGGCTTCTCGGCGGTCAGCGCCTCGGCGATCGCGCCAGCCACGTCGTCGGCGGACTTGCCGTGCTCGTCGGCGCTGCGCAGGCTGTCGCGGAATCCGGCGAGGCGCTCGCGGTAGCGCAGAAGGCGCGGCGAGCCGTCACGCTCCAGCTCGTCGAGCGAGGCAATGGCCTTGGTCCAGATCGGCGTGGAGATCGCGCTGGGCTCGATCAACACCACGTCGATGCCCTCCGGCTCCAGCTCCTGGCGCCACACGTCGCCGATCGCCTCGATCGCGAACTTCGACGCGTGGTAGGCGCCCGCGAACTGCGAGGCGAGGATCCCGCCGACCGAGCCGACGAACAGCACCCGGCCCGGCGCGCCCTCGCGGATCAGCGGCAGGAACGCCTGTGTCGTGGCGACCTGGCCGACGACGTTGACCTCCAGCTGGCGGCGCAGCGCGTCCAGCGGCAACGCTTCGAGCGGGCCGGGGAAGCCGACGCCCGCGTTGTTGACGATCCCATCCAAGCCGTGGCCAGGGCCGAGGATCCGCTCGGCCTCCGCGGCCGCCGCCGCGACCGACGCCTCCGAGCTCACATCAAGCTCTACGACGTGCAGCCCGTCGGACGGCTCCGGCAGCTCGCCGGTCACGCCGCGTTGCTCGACGCCGGCGAACACCTGGTGGCCGTCTTCGAGGAGGCGCTTGGCGATCGCGGCGCCGATGCCCGTTGACGCGCCCGTGATCAAGAACGTTGACATGCATCTGCGCTACCCGCTCGGCGGCCGGCTCACGGCTCCAGGTAGAAGACCTCGCTCGCGATGTCCTGCGCGACGTCCATGCCGCTGACGAACCCGCGCACCGTGCGGCCGGTGATCCGCTCGATCGTCCCGCGGAAGTCCTGCTCGCGGGCGTACTGGAACAGGAGGCGGACGTCGCGCAGGCGCTGGTGCTCGCCCAGCTCCGCCATCGTGTGCTCCGCCGGCGTCATCGAGTTCTCCAGCGTCACCAGGATCGCGTTGGGGCCGGCGAAGTGGGTCCGTGCCTGGGTCGGCCCGCGACCGAAGAGCTCCTTGTACAGGCGCACCATCTCGTTGGAGATCTGCGCCGTCACGGCTCCGGGATGGTCGGTCTCGTCGCCGACGGCCTGAACGGACGGATCGCTCGCCATGGTGGTCACCTCCGCGTCCCTCTGAAGCGGTCGCACGTACCGGGAGGGACGGGAGTCTGAGACGCGCGATGCTGCATGTTCGACCTACCCGCGCGGTCGCGACGCGACGCCCGAGCGCTCTACCCCTCGCGTTCGAGGTAGAAGACCTCGCAGGAGACGTCCTTCTTGGTGTCCATCCTGCTGACGAAGGCGCGGACGCGGCGCCCCGTGTTGCTCTCGATCACCTCGCGGAAGTCGGCCTCCCGGGCGTACTGGAACAGCATGCGGATGTCGCGCAGACGCTGGTGCTCGCCGAGATCGGCCATCGTCTGCTCCGCCGGCGTCAGCGACTCCTCCAGCGTGACGATGATCGTGTCGGGCCCGGCGAAGTCCGTCCGTGCCCGCTTGGGACCGCGCCCGAACAACGACTTGTACAGCCGCACCATGTCGTTGGAGATCTGCGCGGTGATCGCCAGCGTCCGTTCGGTCGCGTCGACGTCTTCGGCATCTGGTCTTTGCAGAGAAATGAGGACTCCTCAGGGGTCTGTTACTCACCTCTGAGGGCGGCGCCGACGGAGTCCCGGCCCCGATCACGCACGTCCCACAGTCCAGCCATGAGCAGGAACGTGCCCGCGGACCCGCTGCTGTTCTGGGCCGATTCTAGCTAGCGGCAGGGGTGACATCGAGGCATTCCGGTCAGCCCCACCGGGAAGAGCCAAGGTGTGGGCCTGGCCTCTAGGGCATTTAGTTAGCCCGGCCGGGCACTCAGGGCGTGAGGCGGCCCGCACCCTCGGACCGCGGGGGTGCGGTGCCCCTCCGCCCGTCTTTGTCCGGACCCGGACTGACCGCCCAGGCCGCTGACTGGATCGGGTTTAACGTTTGACCAAGAGCCGCGGCAGGCGTTGCAAGGCGACGCACGCGACGGCTCCGCGAAGACCGAGGACCGCATGACGCCGCCGATGACCTCGGCGGGCACGGCGCACTCAGGACCATCCCCCTGATGCTTGAGGAGGCGCCATCTCCACTCGTTCCCCGCGCGCACCGCACCTGCCCCCGGTGCAGGCCCCGCGCCACGACGATCTGCTGCTGTCGCGCTACGCCGCGTCCCACTCGCCCGAGCTGCGCGAGCAGCTCGTCCTGCGTTACCTGCCGCTCGCGCGCTATTGCGCCAACCAGTTCGCCCGTCCGAGCGAGCCGTTCGACGACCTGCTCCAGGTCGCGAGCCTCGGCCTCATCAAGGCGCTGGAGCGCTACGACCCGGCGCGCGGCGTCTCGTTCAGCAGCTACGCGCTGCCGACGATGAAGGGCGAGCTGCGGCGGTATTTCCGCGATCGCGGCTGGACCGTCCGCCCGCCCCGCGACCTCCAGGAGCACGCGCTGGCCACCGAGCGCGCGACGGCGACGCTGATCGCCGATCTCGGCCGCAGCCCCACCATCGCGGAGATCGCCGAGCAGGCGGGGCTGAGCTGCGAGGCCGTGCTGGATGCTCGCGAGGCGCTCGCCGCCCGGGTCGGGACGTCGCTCAGCGCGCCGATCAACGTCGCCGAGGGCGACGGTCACGCGCTGGTCGACACCATCGGCTTCGTCGACGACGGGTTCGAGACCGTCGAGCAGCGGGCGACTATCGACGCCCTGACTCGGATCCTGACCCTTCGCGAGCGCGAGATCCTGTGGTTACGCTTCGCCGAGGACCTGACGCAGAGCGAGATCGGCGCGGCGGTCGGCCTGTCGCAGATGCACGTCTCGAGGGTGCTGCGCGCGGTCATGGACAAGCTGCGAAACGCCGCGGCCGCGACACCGCTCCCGGCCCGCGGACCGGCGCTGAGCGATCCATGCACGCTGGCACGCGCCGGGCGGGTAATGCCCGGAGCATGATCCTTAACGCGCTCGTCCTCGCGGCCGACGCCGGCCGCGGCGGCCAGGACCCCGGCTCCGGCATCGCCTTCGGGCTGATCGCGGCGATCGTCGTCGCGGTCGTCCTCGTCGCCGCGCTCGGATTCTGGGTCCAGCACCGGCTGGCTCGCAGGAGCAAGGGCGGTATCGAGCACGAGCCGGGCGAGTTCCAGCGCGGCAACCCGCCGTTTGAGTCGATCGGCCGCCGCCGCGACTGAGCGCCGGTCCCCGGAAGCCGTCGACGGCCACGACGCATTCGGCCTCGTGGACCGGGTAGGCCCGGGCCATGCCCAGCAGACGAGTTGTGATCGACCACATGACGATCGGCGTCAGCGATCTGGCCGTGAGCCGGCGGTTCTACCTCGCCGCGTTGGCGCCGCTCGGGTTCGTCGAGCACGGGAGCTGGAGCGAGGAGGCGCGTGAGACGGCCTTCGGCCCGGATGACCTCGACGACTTCGCGCTCTCAACCCACTACCCGCCGACGGCGGGCGGCCATGTCGCGTTTGCCGCGGACTCGCGCGAGCAGGTCGACGGCTTCTACGAGGCGGCGATCGCCGCCGGTGGCACCGACAACGGCAAGCCGGGCATCCGCCCCAACTACTCACCGGGCTACTACGGCGCGTTCGTGCTGGACCCCGACGGCTACAACGTCGAGGCCGTCTTCCACGAGCTGGGTTAGAAGGCGCCGGGCCGGTTGCCGGCGCGCAGCTGGCCGTCGAGCGTGTAGGTGAGGTCGGCGGCGACGCCGGCGTAGGGCTCGGTGCCCGGGACGTCCCAGGTGCCGAAGGCGGGGATCGCGGTGCCGGCCGGGAGCGTCCCGGGCGAGGGATGGCCGGTCGAGTCGAGCACGGGCTGGGAGACGTTGACGCTGTTGTCGGTGAAGAACGCGGTGTCGGCGCTGCCGGTCAGGCCGGACGGAAGACCGGATGAGCCGTACCAGAGGACGTTGCCGGCGAAGCGCACGTCGTCGCCGGCGGTCACGGGGCCCAGGCCGGATCCGGACTGCCAGGGTCCGGAGTAGGGATCGTCCAGGTGGACGTGCTCGTCGGCGCCAGGCTCGCCGGCCGGGTCGTCGACGATGTTGTTGTAGAAGAAGACGTGGCGGTTGGGGATCCGGACGAAGTTGTCGCCGTCGTCGACGCGCGTCGTGCCCCAGGCGCCGCCGTTGAGCAGCTGCTGGCAGCGCTCGCGGCCCTCGTCGCCCGGCTGGCCGTCGCAGGAGCGACGGCCATAGGCGACCTCGAGCGCGTGCCCGCGCGCGCCCGCCCGGATGATGGTGTTGTGGGCGACCAGCACCTGGAAGCCGCCGTTGACGCCGACCCCGGCGCCCTCGACGTCGGTGATCAGGTTGTCGAGCACCGCGATCCCGTAGGCCTCGTAATGGGTGAACGGCGCCTCCATGAACTGAAGGCCGGTGCCCTGCCCGGCGACGAAGCCGCCGGTGCCGCAGTGCGCGAAGCGGTTGGCCTGGACGACGAGCTGCGCGGAGCCGCCCTTGGCGTAGGCGCACCAGTCGCCGGCCGGTCCGACCGTGTTGCCGCGGATGCCGCCGCCGCGGACCGCGACGAAGTCAATGGCGTTGTCATCGGCGCCGCCGATCGTCGAGCCCTCGACGTAGACCTCGGTGCTCTGGTTGACCTTCAAGGTCTCGTGCGCGTCGGAGCCGTGCAGGGTCGCACCGCGGATGAGCAGGTGGTCGCAGCGCTCGCAGTGAAACGGGTCGTTGGGGTCCTCGATCCCGATGTTGATGAAGTACGCGTAGCGCAACCCATAGGCGTTGATCGGCGGGAGTTGGACGGTGCCCGCCCCGTCCTCGGCCTGGACGATGACGGGATGGCTTGCTGTGCCCCAGCGGTCCTCCCAGTAGTTGGGGGCCTCGGTCGCCGTGATCGTTCCCGGGAGGATCCGGACGCGGACGCCGGTGGTCAGCGCCTGGCCCTGCGGGATCCGCTGCCAGGCGGCGTCCAGCGTGCGCAGCGCCGTGGCGCGCGTCGTGCCGGCGGCGGCGTCGGAGCCGTTGACGGGATCGACCCAGACGTCGACCACGGTGACGGTGCCGATCACGTAGCCGCCCCGGACGGCCGGGGGCGCGGCGGTGAAGGTGATGGGGTCGGGAACGACGGCAGCGGGCGCCGGGGCGGGCGCGACCGGCGCCGAGGGGGCCGGCGCGGCGGGCGCTCCGAGCGTCGGGAGCTTCGCCGCGGACGGCGGCGTCGGTGCCGGCGTCGACGCGCCGCGACAGCCCCACAGGCCGCGCCCGGCGCGACGAGCGCGCGTCGCGGCGGCCCGATCCGCCGCGTTGGCGCCGGCGGCGGGTTGCAGCAGGCCTTGGGTCAGCGCCCAGCGCGTCACGTCGGTCCCGGCGAGGCCGAGCCGCGCCGCGCCTTGGCGTCCGCGAAGCGTCACCGTGCGGCCCACGAGGCGTCGGCGCAGCGCGGCCACCGCGGCCGGTGCGCCGCAGCTCGTCGGACGCAATGCAGCGGTCCCGACCAGCCGCAGCGTCAACCGCCGGGACGACGCCCGCGCGGCGATCGCACCGGTGGCGGCGACCGAGGTCACCTTCGCGCGCGCCGGCAACGGCGCGGCCGCGGCCGCGGCCGGCGCCGCGGAGAGCCCCAGACCCATGAGCACGACGAAGTGCAGGACACGCCCCATTGCCTGGTTGATCGGCCACCGCGGGCCGGACTTGCCCTCCGATCGCGCCAACCCTGCACGCACGCTACGGGGCGGTCCGGCTCTCCCGCCGTCGCGCCGCCGCGGCACGGCGCGTCGCCGCCGCCGCTCGCTCCAGCGCGGCATCCGCGCGGTCGATCGCCGCTCGGCCGCGATGGCGTGCAGCCTCCGCGGCGTCCCGGGCCGAGAGCGCGAGCGCGGCCACCGGCTCGTCCAGCGCGTCCTGACCATCCTCGAGGATGTCCTGAAGGTTGTCGTGGCCGCCTTGGGCGTCGTCGATCTGAGCCTGATGGGCGTCGCGTCGATCCTGCGCCCGCGACAGCTCGGCCTGGCGGTGCTCGACGGCGAGGTGGGCGCCGAAAGCCGACGCCGGGGTGCTCGCGCGGTCCGCGTCGACGCCGTCCTGACGCGCGTCGAGGCGCTTCTGCTCGCGATCGGCGACCGCCTGTTCACGGTAGGCGATCGACTGGTCGAGATCCGCGAGCGCCTGCTCGCGATCCAGGTCGTGCTGCTGGGAGTCGAGCGTCTCATCGATCATGCGTTCCCGCCCTTCGTGGACCCGGCGGCCGCGGGGAGCGGACCCGGCCGGGCGATGTGGAAGCCCTGGGCGTAATCCACGCCCAGGGTCTTAAGCCGTGCGAGCGTCTCAGCGTCCTCGACGCCTTCGGCGACCGTCTCGAGCCCGAATCCGCGCGCGAGGTTGACCACCGCCTTGACGACGTGGACGCTCGCGGTGCTGCGACACAGGTCCTGGACAAACTCGATGTCGATCTTGAGGTAGTCGACCGGGATCTGCTTGATGTAGGTGAAGCCGCCATAGCCGGTGCCGAAGTCGTCAAGGGCGAGCTTGCAGCCCAGCGCGTGGATGCATTCGGCGAAGCGGCGCCCGGCCGGCTGATCCTCGATCAGCGCGGTCTCGGTGATCTCGAAGACCAGCAGCGCCGGATCGGCGCCCGTCTCGGCCAGGCAGCTCGCGATGTGCGTGACGAGCCCGGGATCGCTGATCGAACCGCCGGAGACGTTGAGCTCGACGGGCATGCCGCCCGCGGCCAGCTCCACGCCTTGGCGAATCACCCAGCGGTCGATCTCGCCGATCAGCCCGTGCTCCTCGGCGATCTTCAGGTACGGCCCGGGACCGGAGATCGATCCGTCGGGCTCGCGGATCCGCAGCAGCAGCTCGCTCTGAGACGTCGTGCCGGTGCGCAGATCGAGGATGGGTTGGGCGAAGAGCACGAGGCGGTCCTCGCGCAGCACCTGCTGAACGCGTCCGACCCAGCCCAGCGCGTCGAGCTTGGCGCGCAGCTCGCGCCGCTCGTCGCGCGCGGCCGTGGCGTCGGAGAACACGACGACGCAGCCGCCGAGCCCGTCGGCCGTGGCCAGCGGCGCCGCGGTGTAGGCCGTCGGCAGCTCGCGCCCGTCGCGGCACGTGAAGACGTCGTCCTCGACGCGCACGGTGACCCCGTCGCGCAGCGCCGCGAGGATCGGGCTGTCGGTGCGCGGGCGGTGGCTGCCGTCCGCGTGCCGGTAGTGGACGAGGTCGTGCATGACCCGCCCGACGACCTGGCGCAGCGTCCAGCCGAGCAGCTCTTCCGCCGCCTGGTTCATCAAGGTGATGCGGCCGCCGCCGTCGAGGGCCAGGAGGCCCTCCCCCATGCTGTCGGTCACGGCGGCCAGGTGGTTGCGCGCGGCCAGCAGCGACTCCGCGGAGGCGATGGCGACGCCGGCCTGGACCACGACGTCCTCCTCGAGCGCGCGGCGCTCCTGGATCGCGCGGCGCCGGCCGGTCACGTCACGGCCGACCACCGACCACGTCGTGCCGTCCGACGCGCCGCTCCAGGCCAGCGTGCGGTAGCTGCCGTCGGCGTGGCGCCAGCGGTTGGCCAGGTCCTCGATGCGGCTGCCGGCGACCGTGGCCAGCGCCAGCTGCCGCGCGGTCAGCGCGACGTCGTCCGGGTGCAGGAACGCGGTGAGCGGCTCAGAGGAGAGCTCGGCGAACGAGCGTCCGAGGACGCGTTCCCACGCCGGGTTGATCGCGTGGAGCATGCCGTCGGCGTCGACGGTCGCAAACAGATCGGTGGCCAGCGTCCAGAAGCGCTCGGGGTGACCGGAATGACCGGCCGCGGGTGAACGCTCCAGGGTGTCGGTCAACCTCATCATCAGCTCTCAATCCGGAGGGGGACGCCCGCGCCGACGCGTCGCGCCAGCCACGTGATGGCCTTGGTGCTCAACCGCACGCAGCCGTGAGAAACCGCCGCGCCGAGGCCGCCGGAGAGCTGCCCAGTGCCGTGCAGCGCGATCTGCCCCGGCCCGCCGTCGAACTCCTGCAGGACGCTCGATCGCGCGCTGGAGGCCAGCGCGAACGGGCTGCCGGCCAGGCCCGGCGCGAGCGCGACGGCCTCCTCGACGAAGAACCGCCCGCGCGGCGTCGGCGTCGTGGAGCGGCCGACGGTGGCGGTGAACCGCCGCACCGCACGGCCCTGGTCGAAGACGGTCACCTGGCGGTGGCGGAGAGAGACGACGATCGCCCAGGGCGTCGACGTCTGCCGTGTGGCGTCGCCCGCGATCCAGCCGGTGAGCCCGGACGGCCGCCCCGGGAGCCGGACGTGCAGCCACCGCGCTCCGCGCCCGTCGGTGCGAACGCCCAGCAGCGGCAGGACGGTGTGGACGCCGGTCAGGGGACGGCGCGCCGTGACCGCGCCGAGGCGCCGGGCGTCCGTCCCTGGCGCTGCGCGCGTCGCGTGGTCGGCGAGCAGCACGACGAGGGCCTGACGGCTCGGTAGGGACGCGGCAGGCGCGGCGAGCACGGCGGGCGCGGCGCCCAGCGCGATCGTCGCGCCGGCGGCGAGCGCCGCCAGCGCGAGGACCGGGCGGGTCATCCCGTGAACTGGCTCGGGCCGGTCGCCGGGTTGCGGACCGCGGCGGCGCAGGCCCGGTAGGCCATGGACACCGTCCTGCTCCGCGTGGCGTCGGTGAACGTGATGCGGGCGCGGACGCGATGGGCGCCCGGGGTGGCGCGCACCGCGGCGCGGAACGGTGCGCGGCCGACGGTCGCCAGGCGATGGCCGTCGAGCGTGAACACGACGCGCTTGATCATGCGGCCGCGGACGGTCGCGGTGAAGCCGTCGGCGCAGGTGGGGCGCCGGGAGCGCCGCAGCGTGGCGGTGCCGCGACGGGAGGCGGCCGGGGTCGCGCCGATATCGGCGACCGGGAGGCGCCCGGCCAGGGCGGCGTCGCGCGCCGCGGCTGCTGCTGCCGCGGCGGCCTCGGCGGCCGTTGCGTCAGACGTGCCGGTGGTCCCGGTCGTGCCGGTCTTCCCGCTCGTGGTCGAGCCGCCGCAGCCGGAGGCGTCGAGGACGTTGTCAATGAGGCTGATCTGGCCGTTGCGCGCCAGCACGCGCCCGATGACGGTCGCGTTGGCGTCCAGCGAGATCGACGACAAGGCCATCAGGTTGCCCTTGAACGCCGTGGTCGAGCCCAGCGTCGCCGAGCTTCCGACCTGCCAGTACACGTTGCACGGCGACGCGCCGTTGACGAGCAGCACCGAACTGGCCGAGGCGGTCGTCAGCGAGGTGGCGATCTCGAAGACGAACTGGGCGTTCGGGTCACCCTGGGCGTCGAGCACGAGCGCGCCGGTCAGCTGGGCCGACGAGGTGTAGCGGTACGCGCCGGCGGTGAGGACGAGGCCGCCGAGGTCGATGCCGGTGAGGTCATCGGCCGGCGCCACCGGCTGGCCGGCCGCGACGTCGTAGGCGGTGGTGAGGTCGGACTGCGCCTGGGCCGCGACGCCGTCGGTGGCGTGCGTGGCGCCGTTGACGACGGCCGGGAGGCCGAAGCCGACGAGCGCGGAGCCGGGCGTGACGCCGAGCTCCCCGTTGAGGACCGACGGACCGGTGTTCGTGACCGTCGCGCCGGCGAGGGCGACGAACGGCTTGACGGTCCCGAGGTCGACGGGCGACGCGGATGCGACGCTCGGTGCTGCGAGGCACGTCAGGCCGGCGGCGGCGACCGCGAGCAGCCACGCTCGTCCTTGGGGGCGACGATGGATGGGGCGGGACATGGCGTCCTCCCGGATGGGCGAGCAGCACCCTGCGACGTTCCTCGGAGGACCGGGCCGGATGCCGATGGGCACGCGGGGCGCGGCTTGGGAGCGAGTGGCGATGCTCTGGTGTCCCATCGGTATCGGCGTTTCGAGCGCTCACCGCGAGAGGACCAGACGGATGATGAGATCTCTAAAGCGATCCCGTCCGCGTGCCGACAAGGGCGCTGAGAGGTTCTGAGGGGTCTAGCCGGCGGGCGTGGCGGCGTACTGCTCGTCGGTCACGTGCTCGCCCCAGACCACAGCCCGCCCGCCCTCGCCGCTGTCGTCGGCCTCCTGCATGGCGATGTGAACCATGAAGCGGTTTGGCGCGGCGCCGTGCCAGTGGTTCTCGTCGGGCTCGAAGTAGACGCTGTCGCCGGGGCGGATGAGCTCGACAGGGCCGCCTTCGCGCTGGCAGAGGCCGACGCCCTCGGTCACGAGGATGGTCTGGCCCACGGGATGGGTGTGCCAGGCGGTGCGGGCGCCCGGCGTGAAGTGCACGGCGGCGGCGCCGATGCGCGAGGGCGCCTGGGTGGCCTTGACCATGTCGATGTAGACGTCGCCGGTGAACCAGTCGGCCGGACCCTTGATGGTGTCCTCGGCGGCGGTGCGGGTGATGTTCATGATGTCCTTGTGTTGAGGGGTGATCCGGCGGCAGGGCCCACGCTTCGAACCTACCCAGCGCGACGACCTTTCGGGGTGCCCTGTCAGGACCCCTTGGCTCACGCCGATCCGGGGCATAGTGATGGTCATGACCTTGACCCTCAACAACGACGTGACGCTGCCGGCGCTCGGCCTCGGCGTCTTCCAGACCCCGCCCGACGAGACCCGCGACGCCGTCCGCGCCGCGTTGGACGCCGGCTACCGGCACATCGACACCGCCGCGGCCTACGGCAACGAGCGCGAGGTCGGCGAAGCGGTCGCCGCCTCGGGCGTGGATCGTTCCGAGGTCTTCCTGGAGACCAAGATCTGGATCTCGGACTACGGCTATGAGGAGACGCTGCACGGCTTCGAGAAGAGCGCGGGCAAGCTCGGCGTCGAGCAGATCGACCTGCTGATCCTCCACCAGGCGCTGCCTTCGGCCTTCGACAAGACCCTGGAGGCCTACCGCGCGCTGGAGACGCTGCTGGCCGATGGCAAGGTCCGCGCGATCGGCGTCAGCAACTTCATGGTCGACCACCTCGAACGCCTGCTCGCCGTCGCGTCGGTCGTCCCGGCGGTCAACCAGATCGAGCAGCACCCCTACTTCTCCCAGGCCGACGTCCAGGCCTTCGGCGAGCAGCACGGGATCCTCGCCCAGGCGTGGTCGCCGATCGGCGGCATCACCTTCTACCGCGACAGCGGCCACACGAGCACGCTCGAAGATCCCGTCATCGTCAAGGTCGCCGAGGCGCACGGCAAGTCGCCCGCTCAGGTCATGCTGCGCTGGGGCCTGCGGCACGGCCGCTCGGTGATCCCCAAGTCCACCAAGCCCGAGCGCATCGCCGAGAACATCGACGTCTTCGACTTCGAGCTCACCGCCGACGAGCTGGCCGCGATCGACGGCCTGGACACCGGCAAGCGCGGCGGGCCGGAGCCCGAGGCGATTACGCTAGAGGCGTTCGGCCGCGAGATCCCGGAGGCCTGACCGGCGACACGGACGGGCGCGCGGCCGCGCGGAGAGCCTGTTGCGTCCCGAAGGCGTCCGGACACTTGCCCTACGTGGACTTCGAGCAGCTCTATCGCGCCACCTACCCGCGGGTCCTGGCCTATGCGCGCTCGGTGACGTCGTCGCACGCCGACGCCGACGACGCGGTGGCCGAGGCCTATGCGATCGCGTGGCGGCGGCAGCGGGACATCCCGCGTGGCGCTGAGTTGGGGTGGTTGATTGGCGTCACGCGCCGGGTGCTGTCCAACACCTGGCGGTCACGGCGGCGGGCGGGAGCGCTGCATGCGCTGCTGGACCTCCAGCCGCGCACCGCCGCACCAGACCCCGCCGACCAGATCGGCGACGCCGAGCTGCGGGAGGCCCTGATGGCGCTGTCGCCGCTGGACCGCGAAGCGGTCGTCCTGACGACGTGGTTTGACCTGTCCACCGCCGACGCCGCCCAGGCGCTCGGCGTCACGCCCGCGGCGTTTCGCATGCGGGTCTCGCGCGCTCGCCGCCGGCTGCGCGCGAGCCTCACCCCGGCCACCACCGACGCACTGGAGCAGGCACGATGGAACACGATGTGACGAACGACCTTGACCGGCGGCTGCGCGCGGCGCGCCCGGCCGTCGGCGACGCCCCGGTCGATGAGGCGCTGCTCGCGCGGCTGCGCTCGCAGCCGATCGCGCGCCGGCGGACCGTGCCGCGACGGGCGGCGGTGCCGGTCGCCGCGGCGGGCGCGACCGTGCTCGTCACCGCGACCGTCATGCTCGCGGGCGCGCCCGGCGGAGGCGGCGGGCCGGAGACCGCATCGGCGATCACCCAAGCGCTGCGCTGGTTCGACCCACCCAAGGGCTCAACGCTGCACGTCCGCAGCGTCGCGACCTCCGGCTCCACGACAACCGTCCGCGAGCTGTGGCAGTCGGCCGACAACCCGCGAGACGAGCGCTTCGCCTACCGCGACGACCGCACCGCCTACGAGGTCGAGCACGGCGCCTTCTACGACCCGGCGACCAACACCATCTACAAGGGCGACTACGCCCCGGAGCCGATGCAGCGGAAGACGGCGCGCGACGGGAAGTCCCCCCAAGGCAAGCTGCCCGCGGACGAGAACATCGACAAGACGCCCGACAAGCGCAAGCTCAAGGCGCTCGGCGGCACGGTCCCGCGCAGCGCGCCCGCGCCCGCCAACCCGGCCGGCGACGCCAAGGCGAAGGCGACCACGGGCGACAAGCTTCCGGCCGGCGATCCCATGGTCATCAAGATCCGCATGCTCCTGCAGCAGGGCCGCGCCACGGTCGGTGCTCGCGAGACCCACGACGGCGTCGACGCGTTCCCGATCACGCTCGAGCAGGGCCTCGGCCGCCCGCAGTGGACGCTGTGGATCGCCGCCGCCGACGGCCACCCGCTGGAGCTGCTGGACCCCGGCCGCGGCGGGGACGACGACCGCCCCGAGCGGGTCCGCTGGACCAACTACGACCTCGGTGGCAGCGTCACGACGCTCGCGCAGGCGCACCCGGACGCGCGTGTGGTCGACGACGCCCCGGCCGCCGCGGCCGCCGCGCAGCGACTGGAGCCGACGCTGCGATGAGCCCCTGTCGGTGTCCTCGCGGCCCTTTACAGCAAGGTCGCGGCGGCGCATGAGAGGCTGTGGATCATGGAGGTGTCGATCCTCGGGACGCTCGAGCTGCGCCGTGACGGCGACGCGGTGCCCGTCGCAGGTGCCCGCGTGCGGGCGCTGCTCGCGCGGCTCGCGCTCGACGCCGGGCGCGACGTCTCCCCCGCGACGCTGATCGACGCGGTCTGGGACGACACGCCGCCGGGCGACGCGGGCCACGCGCTGCAGGCGCTGGTCTCCCGGCTGCGGCGCGCGCTGGCCCCCGGCGGCGAGCTCGTGTCCGGCACGGCCGGCTACCGCCTGGCGGTCGATCCCGAGGCGGTGGACGCGCTGCGCTTCGAGACGCTCGCGGCCGCCGGGGCCGCGGCGCTGCGCAATGGCGACCCCGCGCGGGCCGCGACGATCCTGCGCGACGCGCTCGCGCTCTGGCGCGGCCCGGCGCTCGGCGAGCTGGCCGGTACGCAGCGCTTCGCCACCGCGGCGGGCAGCCGGCTCGACGACCTGCGCCTGGCGGCGACCGCCGACCGGATCGAGGCCGACCTCGCGCTCGGCGTCGGCGCCGGCGAGCTGGTCGCCGAGCTCGACGCGCTGACCGCCGCCCACCCGCTGAACGAGCGGCTCGCCGGGCAGCGCCTGCGCGCGCTCGCCGCCGCCGGCCGGCCGGCCGACGCGCTGGAGGCCTACGAGGCGCTGCGCCGGCGGCTGGACGCCGAGCTCGGCGCCGTGCCGTCGCCCGAGCTCCAGGCGGCGCAGCTGGCGATCGTCACCGCCGCGCCGATCACGCCGGCGTCCGCGCCCGCGCCGCCCGCGCCGTCCCGCCGCTCCAACCTGCGCGCCGGCGTCACGAGCTTCGTCGGCCGCGAGGCCGAGGTCGACCGCCTCGCCGCGCTGCTGGACGAGCACCGGCTCGTCACGCTGATCGGCCCCGGTGGTGCCGGCAAGACGCGCCTGGCCGGCGAGGTCGCGGCCCGCCGACTGCCGCTGATCCCCGACGGCGCCTGGATGGTCGAGCTGGCGGCGACGACCGATCCCGACGACGTCGGCGCCAGCGTCCTCGGCGCGCTCGGCCTGCGCGAAGCGCGAATGCTGGCCGTCGGCTCGCCGGTCCCCGGCCACGGCTCCGGACCCGGCCCCGTCGACGCGACCGCGCACCTGGTCGACGTCCTCGCCGAGCGCGAGACGCTCGTGATCCTCGACAACTGCGAGCACCTGCTCGACGCGACCGCCGTGCTGGCCGACCTCCTGCTCGCCCAGTGCCCGGCGCTGCGAATCCTGGCGACCAGCCGCGAGCCGTTGGGGATCGCCGGCGAGCACCTCGCGCAGGTGCCGCCGCTCGGCCTGCCGCCCGTGGACGCGAGCGCCGCGGAGGCGCTGGCGCACCCGGCGGTGGCGCTGTTCGCCGATCGCGCCGCCGCAGCGGCGCCGGACTTCTCCGTCGACGAGACGACCGTCGCGGCGGTCGTGGAGATCTGCCGGCGACTGGACGGCCTGCCGCTGGCGATCGAGCTGGCCGCCGCGCGCCTGCGCTCGCTGCCGGCCGCGCAGATCGCCGCACGCCTCGATGATCGCTTCCGACTGCTGACCGGTGGGAGCCGCGCGGCGCTGCCGCGCCAGCGCACGCTGCGCGCGGTGGTCGACTGGAGCTGGGACCTGCTGAGCGAGCCGGAGCGGGCGCTGGCCCGCCGGATCGCCGTCTTCCCCGCGGGCGTCACCGCGGCCAGCGCGGCGGCGGTCGGCGTCGGCGCGGACGTCGGCGCCGACGACGTGCCGGAGCTGCTCGCGGCGCTCGTCGACCGCTCGCTCATCGCGCTGGTCGACCGCGAGCACGGCCGTTACCGGATGCTCGAGACGATCCGCGAGTACGGGATCGAGCGCCTCGACGAGACCGGCGAGCTGGCCGCGATCCGGACCGCGCACGCGCGCCACTTCGCCGCGCTGGTCGAGGAGGCCGAGCCGCACCTGCGCCGCCCCGAGCAGCTGGAGTGGTTCGCGCTCCTACAGGCCGAGCGCGAGAACGTCCTGACCGCGCTGCGCTGGCTGGCCGAGACCGGCGACGCCGCCGCCGCGCTGAAGCTAGCCGTGTCGTCGTGCTGGTTCTGGCTGCTGGCCAGCAGCCAGAGCGACGCGACCGCGGTGCTGCGCGTCGCGATCGCCGTGCCGGGCGAGGCCGACCCGCTGGACCGCCTGATCGCCGAGACGCTGCTCTCGCTGGGCGACGACGACACCGAGCAGGAGATCCACGAGCGCGCGCGGGTGGTCCTCGATCGGTTCTCCGAGCTGGACCTGAGCACCCGCCCGGTCGTCGTGGCCGCGCTGCCCGTGCTGGCCTGGGTCACCGGCGACCCCGAGCGCGCCGAGACGCTGTTCGCCGCGGCCCGCGCGCATCCCGACCCGTGGGTCCGCGCGACGGTCCCGCTGGCTTTCGGCCACGACGCCGAGAACCGCGGCGACCTGCCTGCGATGCGCGAGCACCTCACCGTCGCGCTAGCCGCCTTCCGCGCGATCGGCGACCGCTGGGGGCTCAACGCGACGCTGGTCACCCTCGGCGGGCTCTGCCTGCTGGAGGAGGACCTCGACGGCGCCGCGGAGGCGCTCGAGGAGGCCCGCGAGTTGATGTATGAGATCGGCGCTGACGCCGAGCAGGCGATGCTGCACCTGCGCCTCGCCGACGTCCGCGCCCGTCAGGGCGATCTCGCCGCGGCGCTGAAGCACGCTCGCCTGGCCCGGGACGCGACCGACCTCGGCGGCGACGAGGCGGCGATGTCGGGCAGCGGCCTGGCCGGCGTGCTGTGGCGGCTCGGCGAGCGCGAGGAGGCGCTGGAGGTGCTGGCGCACGCGATCGCGACGGTGGATCGGCTGGGCATCGGCAACCCGGCGCGCGGCCACGCCGAGGCGCTGGTGCGCGGTGGCGCCGCGCTGATCGAGCTCGACGCCGGCCGTCCCGAGGAGGCACGGCATCTGCTCACCGCCGCCTACCCCGCCGCGGTCGGCACCGCCGACCTGCCGGTGACGGCGTTCGTCGGCTTGGCGGTCGCCGCGCTGGCCTGCCACGACGGCGCGCCCACCGACGCCGCGGAGATCCTCGGCGCCGCGGCCCGGCTGCGCGGCTCGGCGGACCGCACCAGCCCGGACGTCATCGCGCTCACCGCGCGGCTGCGCGAGGCGCTCGGCGACAGCGCCTTCGAGACCGCCTTCGCGGCCGGCCGGGCCCTGGACCACGACGCGGCACTGGCCCGGCTGGATCCCGCGAGCTGGACCAGCTAGACCTTGCGGCCGTAGGCGCGCAGCGCCAGCGGCACGAAGACCACCAACAAGCCGGCCATCCAGGCGAAGGTCTGCCACAGGTGCGAGCCCATGGGGTCGCCCAGCAGCAGCGCGCGCTCGGCGCCGACGAGGTGCGTCAGCGGGTTGTTGTCGCTGATGGTCTGAAGCCAGCCCGGCATCGTGTCGCTCTTGACGAACGTGCTGCTGCCGAAGCTCAGCGGCAGCAAGATCAACATCATGATGCCCTGCACCGCGCCCGAGGTCCGGGCGACCATCCCGACGAAGACCGACGCCCAGCTCAGGCACAGCGCGAAGCTGACGGCCAACAGGCCGGCGGCGCCGACGTCGAGGACGCTGGCCTGCGCGCGGAAGCCGAGCGCGTAGCCCATCGCCAGCGTGACGACGAAGACCACCACGTAGCGGACGATGTCGGCCAACACGGCGCCGACCAGCGGTGCGGAGCGTCCGATCGGCAGCGCGCGGAAGCGATCGAAGACGCCCTTGCCGACGTCCTCGTTGAGGTTGACGCCGATCGCCACGCCGCCGAGCGCGATCGTCTGGCCGAGGATCCCGGGGAGCAAGTACTGGAGGTACTCGTGCTGCGAGCCGCCGGCGATCGCGCCGCCGAAGACGTAGGTGAACAGCGCGAGGAAGATGACCGGCTGCAGCGTGACGTCGATCAGCGCCTCCGGGGTGCGCAGCGTCTTGACGAGGCTGCGCTGCGCGAGCACGAGGCTGTGGCGCAGGAGCGCCGGGACGCGATGGGCGATCGGCTGCTGGCGCGTCTCGATGGCGAGGTCGACGATGCTCATGCGACCAGCTCCATCCGCTGGCCGCCGCCGGTGGGTGGGCCGGCGGCGGCCTCGTCGTCGCTGCGGCCCGTGAGGCTGAAGAACACCTCGTCCAGGCTGGGGAGGTGCAGCGACAGCTCGGTGACGGTCAGCGACGCGGCCGCCAGGCGGGCGACGACCGCGCTCATCGCCTCGTCGCCGCTGACCGCGACCTTCAGGACCCCGGCGCCGGGCGAGCCGACGGGCGCGCCGGTGATCTCGCGCAGGATCGCCTCGGCGTCGGCCAGGCGCGCCGGGTCGGCCGGGCGGACGCTCAGCGTCTGGCCGCCCACGACGCGCTTGAGCGCGTCGGGCGTGTCGTCGGCGATCACGCGGCCGCGGTCGATGACCGTGATCCGGTCGGCCAGCGCGTCGGCCTCTTCGAGGTACTGCGTGGTCAGCAGGACGGTCGCGCCGTCGGCGACGATCGCGCGCACGACGTTCCACATGTCATCGCGCTTGGCCGGGTCCAGGCCGGTGGTCGGCTCGTCGAGGAAGACGACGGCCGGGCGGCCGACGAGGCTGGCCGCGAGATCGAGGCGGCGGCGCATGCCGCCGGAGTAGGTGCGCGCGGGACGGTCGGCGGCCTCGGTGAGGTCGAACCAAGCGAGCAACTCGGCGGCTCGCGCACGGGCGGCGCGGCCGCTGAGGTCAAGCAGGCGCCCGATCATCACCAAGTTCTGCGTCCCGCTCAGCGCCTCGTCGACCGACGCGTACTGGCCGGTCAGGCCGATCAGCTGCCGCACGCGCGCCGCGTCGGCGACGACGTCGTGACCGCCGATCCGAGCCGATCCGGCGTCGGGCTTGAGCAGCGTCGCGAGGACGCGCACCGCGGTGGTCTTCCCGGCGCCGTTGGGGCCGAGCACGCCGAGGATCGTCCCCGGCGCCACGTGGAGGTCGACGCCGTCGAGCGCCTGCGTGTCGCCGAAGCGCTTGGTCAGGCCGCGCGCCTCGATGGCCGGCGCGGCGGGGTCGGTGTGCTGGACGGGCATGGCCAGAGCATCGGCAACGGCGCTCACACCGCTCGCACACCCGCCTCACAGCGGTGTGAGCGCCGTGTGCCGGTGGCGTGAGCGGCGCTGCCGAAGCTGTGACCATGACCACCACCACGACCACCACGGCGCCGGCCACCTCGCGCACCTACAGCTCCCTCGGCGCGGCCTGGATCCCGTTGGCCGCCCTCTGTCTCGCCTTCTTCGTGGAGATGGTCGACAACACGCTGCTGTCGATCGCGCTGCCGACGATCGGTCGTGACCTCGGCAGCGGCACGACCGCGTTGCAGTGGGTCACCGGTGCTTACTCGCTGACGTTCGGCGGCCTGCTGCTGACCGCCGGATCGATCGCCGACCGCTGGGGACGCCGGCGCGTGCTCCTGATCGGCCTGGCGGTCTTCGGCCTGCTGAGCCTGTCGGTCGTGTTCGTCACGACGACCGGCGAGCTGATCGCGCTGCGCGCCGGCCTGGGCATCGCCGCGGCGGCGATGGCGCCGATCACCAACTCGCTGGTCTTCCGGCTGTTCGACGACAAGGCGCTGCGGATGCGCGCCATGACGGTGATGATCATCGTCGGCATGTCCGGGTTCGTCCTCGGTCCGCTGCTCGGCGGCACCGCGCTGGCCCACGTGCGCTGGGAGTGGCTGCTGGTCGTCAACGCCCCGATCGCGCTGATCGCGTGCATCGGCGTCCGGCTCGGCGTCGCGGCCGACCGCCGCGAGGACCTGACCGACGACAAGCTCGACCTGCCGGGCGCCGCGCTGAGCGTCACCGCCATCGGCCTCGCCTGCTACTCGGCGACCAGCGGCGTCCAGCACGGGTGGCTGTCGGCGGTCACGCTCGCGTCGATCATCGGTGCCGTGGGCGCACTCGTCGCCTTCGTGCGCCACGAGCGGCGCAGCGCGTCGCCGATGCTCGACCTCAAGCTCTTCTCCAACGGCACCGTCCGCGGCGCCGCGATCGCCCAGGTCGGGACGTCGATCGCCATGGCCAGCGTCATGTTCGGGTTGATCCTGCACTTCCAGTACGCCTACGGGTGGAGCCCGGTGCGCGCCGGCCTGGCCAACCTGCCGATCATCGTGACGATGCTCGCCGCGACCCCGCTGTCGGAGTGGCTGGCCGGGCGCTTTGGCCACCGCATCGCCTGCCTGGTCGGCGCGGCGTGCCTGGCCGGGTCGCTCGTCGGCCTCTCGTGGGGCGTCGAGCACGGCTACGCCGCGATCGCGGTCTGCATGGTGGTCATGACGATCGGCCTGCGCACCGTCATGACGATCTGCGCGATCGCGCTCGTCGACGCGATGCCGGCCAACCGCACGTCGATCGGCACCGCGCTCAACGACACCGCGCAAGAGGTCGGCACGAGCGTCGGCACCGCCGTCGTCGGCACACTGATCGCCGCGCTGGTCACCGCCCAGCTGCCCGCCGGCACCTGGAGCAGCGACCTGGTCGCCTCGTTCTTCCACGGCGAGCGGATCACCTACGGGATCCTCGCCGTGGTCGTCGGCGTGGTCGCCGCCGGCGGCGCGCTGACGCTGACCGACTCGCGCACGACGGAAGAGCCGGAGGTTTAGGAATCCCCACGCCGCCTTCGTCATCGTTGAGCGCGAGGCGGTGGCCGTCCTTGACGGTTGGCACGTTCCGATGCCTTGGCTCTGGTCGTGCGACGCCAACGGGGTGTGTGATGGCCCGGCTCGCCTTCCAAGGGCATTGCCTATCTCACGAGGTTCAGGAGTAGGACTATGAGTATGATCGCACGTATCGTCGTGCTCGTCTCGGTGTTGACGTCGCTGTTTGCCGTGATGTCCTCGACCACCGGCGCGGTGACGTGGACTAACACCGGCAGCACGGTCATCCACGCCACGGGCCCGGGCGGCATCCTCAACATTGGTGCCAACGCTCTGAGCTGCACGGGCACGACTGCATCGGCTACGGCAGCGGCGAACTCCGTCGGCAGCATCTACAGCGTGCCGGGCACTGTGACGTTCAGCCCGTGCACGTTGGCAGGGCAGTCCATGTACATTCATTGCGCCTTCACGCTGACTGGGAGCTCGTTCACCTCGCCGATCACGACGGGTGCGGCCGACGTCACTTGCGACCTGCGTCTCGTGACGGGCAACACGAAGGTGTGCCACATCGAGGGCTCGACGCTCGACCACTACATCAACCCCACGGCCGCCACGAACACGCCCGGCAAGGTCACTCTGACTACTAGCAGCAGCCTGACCACGACTCACTCCTCGGGCACCTCCTGCCTGCTGGGCACAGGCCCGAGCCACCTCTCCGAGCAGACGATCACGGTCACTAGCGTGGCCGGCAGCCCGATCATCACTCGCCACCCGTAACCCGGCAGGAGGCGGCCAAGGACGGTCATCGCGTCTTGGCCGCACCTTGTTACGCCCTGTACCTATAACTCCGGGCCTGACTAAGCGGCGCCCGGCGGGCCAGCATCCAGGACGCCATGCGGCGCGCCCTTCCCTTCGCCGGGATCTACGTCGTCCTCTTCCTGATCGGTGTAGAGACGCTCTTGGTCTCGCCGCTCCTGCCGACGACCTCCACGAGTCCGAGGCCGCGGTCGCCACGACGGTCATGGCCTACACCTTGGCCTACGCGCTCAGCGCGCCGTTCCTGAGCTCGGTCTTCGACGCCGCGCCGCGCCGGACGGTGATTACGCTCGGCGCACTGCCGTTCCTGGCCGGCAACGTGCTGGCCGCCGTCGCGGGTGGCCTGAACGTCGGGGCGCTCGGGCGCACCATCGGCCTCGGCCTCGCCGCCTTCTCGACCAGCGCGGCGGTCGGGGTGCCGCGAGCTGCGATCGGATGGCGAGCTGATCATCGGCGTCGGACGACGCGTGGCGCAGGAGCATGGCGCTTTCTCCTGGCATGGGGTGCTCGTAGTGTGCTGCTCGGCAGCCCTCACCTCCAACCCCAGTGACTATTGCGCCGGCCGCGTGAACGACGGCCCTCGTCATCCGTTCCCCCTGATGCAAGGACACGATGTCGACCCGCCGCCCAAGGATGTTCACGTTGCTCAGGACCAGACTCGCCGCCAGGCTCGGCGGCGTGGCGATGGCGTTCGCCCTCCTCGCGGCCGGATCCGCGCAGGCGACGCCGGCGGTGCCAGAGGTCTCGGTCCAGCAGCAAGGGTCGCTGACGATGCAGCTGGGCGCCAGCACCGGCACGCATTGGGCGTGGACGATCACCGACGCGTCGGGCACGGCGATCGCCGGCGCGACCGACAACCCGGTGCTCGTCGCGTTCCCCGCGGCGGGCGACTACACCGCGACGGTCGACGCCACCGACGACGATCCGCTGGCCCTCGACGCCGCGCGCGGGCAGGCGACGTTCCACGTCTACGCCGCGCCGTCCGCGGCGTTCACCTCCGCCCCGCTGTCTGACGGCAGCGTGCAGCTCGCCGACACCTCGACGGGCGAGCCGACGGGCTGGACCTGGTCGCTGCCCACCGGCACCTACTCGGGCCAGACGCCACCGCCACAGGCGCTGCCGGTCGGGGTCTCGTCGGTAGGCCTGACGGTCACCAACGCCGCGGGCTTCAGCAGCGTCTCGCAGTCGGTCGTCGTCAACGGACCGCCGCAGGCGATCCTGAACATCCTCTCCAGCCCGGCGGCGATCGACGCGCCCGTCCTGCTGGACGCCAGCCGCTCGACCGACCCTAACGGCGACGCGCTCAGCTACGCCTGGGACCTGGACGGCGACGGCCAGTTCGACGACGGCGCCGGCGAGACCCAGACGATGAACTACGAGACGGCGGGGCGCTACAAGGTCGCCGTCCAGGTCAACGACGGCCACGGTGGCACGGCGATCGCCCGCGGCACGGTCACGGTGCTTGCTGACGACCGGCCGCCGGTGGTGCAGTTCACCAACGAGCCGTTGCAGCCGGTGACCGGCACGACCGTCCTCTTCACCGCGACCGCGCTGGATGCCGACGGCGTCGTGACCCGGATCGAGTGGGACCTCGACGACGACGGCCTGTTCGACGACGCCGCCGGGCCGACCGCGACGTGGCGGTTCGACGTCTCCGGACCGCACCGCATCGCCGTCCGCGCGACCGACGATCGCGGCGTCGCGACCGTCGCCTTCCGCACGATCGACGTGACGTCTCCCGTCCTGCCCGTGCCCACCGTGCTGCCGCCGGCCACCACCGTGGGCCCAGTGGCGGCGACCGCGGTGCCGGGACCGGCGACGGGCGCGGCGCCCCCGGTCGTCTCCCGCCCCGCGATGCTCGCGCCGTTCCCCGTGGTGCGGATCCGCGGAACGTTCGCCCGCGGCGCGATCCGCATCAGCCTGCTCAAGGTCCAGGCGCCGTCCGGCGCTGCGGTCCGCGTCCGCTGCCGCAAGGGCAGCTGCGCCGCCAAGCGCGCCGACGTCCGCGTGAAGGCGGCGCGCGCGCCGATCCGCGTGCGGTCGCTCGAACAGCGGCGGCTGGCCGTCGGGACGATCGTCGAGGTGTTCGTGACCGCGCCCGGCCGGATCGGCAAGTACACGAGCTTCACGGTCCGGCGCGACGCGAGCCCGGCGCGCACGGATTCCTGCCTGCAGCCCGCTCACACGACCCCGACGCCGTGCCCGACGACGTGACCGAGCGGCTGCTCACCGCGCTGGCCGTGACGGGCGCGCTGGCCGGCGGGCTCGCCGGCGCGCTGGGGACCGCGCGGCTGGCCAGCGGCGACGCCGACCCCGCCGCGGCGGCACAGGCGCGCGACGAGCCGCGGGCGGCGGCCGTGGTCGAGCGCGGGCCCGGAGGGATGCCGACCGCGACGGCGGTCATTGCGCCGCACCTCGCGCAGCCCCGCAAGAGCCACGTTCGCCATGCGCCCAAGCGCAAGCACAAGCGCGCCGCCGTGACGCGCACGCACCGCGTGGCGGCGGTGGCGCCGACGACCACGACCGCCGCGGCGACGAACCCCGTCGAGCCCGTCGTCACGACGTCGCGGACCGCCACGCCCACCACCACCCCGCGCACCAACGCCCCGAAGACCACCGCCCGGGCCCCCGCCCCCGCGCCCGCGCAGCGCCCCGATCCCGCCCCGGCCAAGCAGAAGCCCGAGCCCGACCCGGCGCCGACCGGCACGTTCGACGACTCGGGATGAGCCGCGGCGCAGCGGCCGCGCTGCTCGTGCTCGCGACGCTGACCGCGGCGACGCTGGCGGCGGCGACGATCAACGGCGTTGCGCCTCGCGCGCACGCGCGCGCGAACCTCGTGCTCGAAGGCGAGCGCCTGCGCGTCAGCGCCGCCAGCGGTCGCGTCGTGCGCGACGCGGCGGCGACCGGCCGGCGCGCGCTCCTGCTCACCGGCACGGGCACCGCCCGCGGTCGCGCGCGCGTCACGGCACCCGCGCGGACGACGCTCGTCGTCCGCGGCAGCGCGTGCGCCGGCGCGCCGCGGATCGCGCTGACCATCGACGGGACGCGCGCGCTCACCCGCGCCGTGAAGAGCGCCCGTCGCTACACGTCCCTGTCGGCCGCCGCGACGCTCGCCACCGGCTCGCACGCAATCGCCGTGCGTCTGCTCAACCCCCACCGCGGTGCTGGCTGCCGGCGAACCGTCCGCGTCGACCGCCTCGTGCTCGCGCCCGCTCCCGCCTCCTCGACCACGCCCGCTGCGCCGTCAACGCCGACAGCGACCTCAGCGCCGATCTGGCGCCCGGCGCCCGGCATCTCGTGGCAGTGGCAGCTCACAGGGACGCTGGACCTGACCGTCGACGCCGCGCTCTACGACGTCGACCTCTTCGACACCTCCGCGGCGACCGTTGATGCCCTGCACCGCGCCGGCCGCCACGTCGTCTGCTACCTCGATGCCGGGACCTACGAGCCCGGACGACCCGACTCCGCCGACTACCCCGCGTCTGTCCTGGGCGCGGAGGTCGAGGGCTGGCCCGGCGAGCGGTGGCTGGACATCCGCCGCCTCGACCTCCTCGCGCCGATCATCGAGCGCCGCCTCGACCTCTGCCGCGACAAGGGCTTTGACGGCGTCGAGCCCGACAACGTCGACGCCTACGCCAACACCAGCGGCTTCCCGCTCAGCGCCGCCGACCAGCTCGCGTTCAACCGCTTCCTGGCCGCCGCGGCGCACGCGCGCGGCCTCTCGGCCGGCCTCAAGAACGACCTCGACCAGGCCGCGGCGCTCGAGGGCGACTTCGACTGGGCGTTGGACGAGCAGTGCTACCAGTACGACGAGTGCCAGCTCCTGGCGCCCTTCGCGCGCGCGGGCAAGGCGGTGCTGATCGCCGAGTACGAGCTCGCGCCCGAGGCGTTCTGCGCCTCGGCGCGCGCGGCCGGCTACTCGGCGATCCGCAAGCGCTTGGACCTGAACGCCTGGCGCCAGACCTGTCAGTAGGTGCAGAACATGGTGCCGCCTCCGGCCGCCGCCGCGCCCGTCGTCCCCGCGTTGACGTACTGCCACTGGTAGTCCGGCCGGCCGCCGACCCAGTAGACGATCTCGTAGACGCCGACCGTGACGATCCCCTGGCCGGCCGGCACGGCGATCGGGCCCTGCGTCCACGGCACGGGCGTCGCCGCACCGCCCGAATGGAACTGCGCGATGCCGCTGACGGTCGCCGACCACGTGTCCCAGCGCCCCGCGTTCTCGCCGTTGACACCGAGCCAGTGCCAGCCGCCGGACGGCGTGTGCCAGGCGACCCACCCGCGGGTGGAGATCGGCGTTGGCGAGACCGTCGTGAAGTCCGGCTCGACGAGGTAGGCCTGCCCGCCGCCGGCGTCGCACTGCAAGTGGCCGTCGGTCCAGAAGCCTTTCGCGGCCGGCGCCTTCTGCCCGGCCAACACCATGATGTACAACTTCGACGCCCGCCCGGACTGCCGGACCGTGAGCGTCACCGCGACCTTCTTGCGGCGGGCGAGCTGCTTGGCGGTCTTCGCCGAGACGCTCAACCTCGCGGTCGCGCGGTTGGCCGCGCAGCGGTAGCCGGCCTTGGCGATCGGCGCCTTGGACACCACCTTGGCCGTCGCGCGGACCGACCCGTTGGCCTGGCAGGCCAGCGGGACCGAGAACGTGCGCCGCGTGCGGTTGAGCGCCACCGGCGCGCCGCCGAGCAGGCCCGGACCGGACGTGGCGGCAGGGATCGCGCTCGGCGTCCCCGGCGGGACGCCAGCCGGCGCGGTGCCAGGGGCCGCGGGCAGGTCACCGCCGTTGCCGGGCGGCGGCCCGGGCGGCAACGGGGCCTGGGCCGCGGCGGCGCCCGCGCCGGCGCCCGCCACGGCCAGCGCGGCGAGCACGAGCGCGGCAACGCGCGCAGGGTGAGACGAGGACGACGACATCATGGTGCTCCTTCGATCGTTCCTGGAAGACGTCACTCGCCGGGTGGCGAGGGCTCTTTGCGCAGTCGCCCGCCGATCGCCGCCCGCAGCGCGTCGACGCGCTCGGCCTGCTCGGCGTAAGCGGCGTCGTAGACCGACTGGTGGCGCGCCTGCGCGAGGACCCCGAGCGCCGGGGTCGACGGGGGCTGCGGTGCCGGCGGCGCCGGCGTGGGCGGTGTGGGCGGCGCTGCCCGCGCGACCGCGCTGGGCAGCGGCGCGCGCACGGCGGAGGGCAACTCCGCCCGCGCCGGCTCGACGAGCACGCCCCCGCGCCGTCCCGCCAGGCGCGGCGGCGGCAGGTAGCCGAGCAGGATCGCCACCACCAGCGCCGGGACCAGCCCGACGACCACGCCCACCACCGCCCCGATGCCGACCAGCAGCACGGTGATCGGCGCCGACCGCTCCTCGACCCCCGTCGCCGCGTGCGCGGCCGGCACGATCACCACGAAGGCCATCACCATCACAACAAAAACCCTCAACCGCATGTCCCCAGCGCCCCCACTTCCTCGTCCAGGTACGGCGGCAGCGTGCGCCACGGGTTGGGCAGCACGCCCGACGTCGCGTACAGGTAGCCTGCCGCTGAGTCCGACAGTGCGCTCAGCGCCTGTGCGCGGGTTGCCCCGTACACCAAATGCGCTATGTGGTCGCGGCGCTGGCGCCGCAGCCACTCCGGCGTCTCCCGCATCGCCGCCACGTAGGCCGGGTAGTCGCCCTCGAAGGTCACGATCACGTCGGCCAGGTCGAAGTAGCCAGGCGCCGGCGGGACGCCGGGGTTCAGCACGACCAGCTGCGGCCCGTCGCTGCGGGCGGCCTGGGCCAACGCGCGGTAGTGCGGGAGCAGCTCCGCGCCGGACGCGGCCTCGTCGAAGAAGATCCCGTCCAACCGGTACCAGTCCCGGTAGCGGTCGACGTCGGCGATCACGGCCTGCGTCGGTCGCCATCCGTAGCCCGTCGGGACGTAGCCGAGGACCCGCACCCCGGCGGCCTGCAGCAGGTGCACCGCCGAGATGTAGGTGTGGCTGCGCTGCGCGCCCGGGCCGCTGTCGGGGTTGACGATGACCATCTGCGGCCGGTGCGCCGCGCGCGCCAGCTGCGTCAGCTCATCCGGAGGCATGTAGGCGGGGATCAGCGCCTCGCGGCACGCCGGCCCGCGATCGACGCCGCCCTGGGCGAGCAGGACCACCGCGCCGATCGTCAGACCGATGCACGCTCCGCCGACCGCGATCAGCGCGGGCGCGGGAAGCGCGGCCAGGAGCGCCCTCACGGAATCCACAGCGCGGTCGCCAAGGTCCTCGCCGGCCGGCTCAGCAGCGCGACGACCGCCGGGAGCACGAGCAACGCCACGACCGCGCCTCCGGCGACCAGGCCGGTGCCCGAGAACGGCCGCAGGTCGCCGACGGCGACGATCGCCTCGGCGACCACGCCGGCCGTGACCGCGCCCAGCGCCCAGCGCCCGCGGCCCAGCGTCTCGAGCAGCCCGACGAGCATGCTCGCCAGCGCGATGACCGCGAAGCCCACCAGGACGCCGGCGCCGCGCGCGCTCTGCCCCAGCCACGGCGAGAACCACAGCAGCGGCGCCGACAGCGCCGCGCTGAGCACCAACAACACGCCAAGCGCGCCGAACAGCACCTGAAGCGGTCCGCGCCCGAGGCCGCGCGGCCGCGTCCCGCCCGCCGCGACACCCGACAGCGCCGTCGGGATCGCCATCTCCAGATGGCGCAGGTGGTGGCCCGCCAGCAGCGCGGCGAACGTTGACGGCACGAGCGCCAGCGCCGGCACCGAGCCCTCGGTCCAGCTCACCGTCCGGTCCAACACCAACATCATGCCCAGCCCGACCCCGATCGCGCCGGCGAGCGCGACCGGCTCGGCGCGTCCCAGCGATCGGCGCGCGACCTGGGCCGTGCCGCGCAGAGCCAGCGCGACCGCCGCCAGCGTCGCCGCGGCCGCCAGCGCGACGACCAGCTCGGCCGGGGCGCCTGCGAGCATCGCCGCCGTCGCGGCCAGGATCACCACGAGGTACACCGCCGGCCAGCGCCGGCGGATCAGTACGGTCCCGCCGGTCCACGTCACCGTGAGCAGCCCGGCGAGCAGCCCTGCGCTGCCGAGCACCAGCGCCGGGAGCAGCAGGACGACCGCCGTCCCGATCACGATCAGGCGCCGGTGCCGCGCGAGCTCGGCGATGCCCTGCGGCCGGTCCAGGAAGCGGCTGCCCAGCGCGCGCTGAAGCGCGAGCGTCAAAGGCAGCGCCAGCGCCAGCGCACGCTCGACCGCGGTCAGCCCCACCGCCGTGGCCAGCGGCGCCGCCCAGCAGGCGATCGCCACGACCGCGAGCAGGAACGCCGCGCCGTCGGCCAGCAGACCCTCGTGATCACGATGCCGCGGGAGCCGGCCCGCACTGGGCTGAGGGAGAGCCGGCTCCACGGGCATCGTGGCGCTCGCCGCGGCGAGCGCCGCCTCGGCCGATACCCCAGCCCAGGCCTCGAGCACGACCGCACCTTCAAGCATGTCCTGCGGCGGGCGACCCAGGCGCGCCTCGACGAGCATCCGCGCGTCGGCGAGCTCCATCGGAGCGCCGGTCACGCGCGCGCCCCCACGGCCGCGACCACGTGCTCGACCGCGTGCGCGTCCGGCTCGCCGGCCAGGACGCCGAGCAGCTCGCGGTAGCCGTCGATGCAGGCGTCCTCGTTGAACAGCCGCCCGAGCCGACCGTGGCCGCGGCGCCCCAGCCGCTGGGCCAGCTCCGGGTTGCGCAACAACATCGCGACGGCGGCCGACAGCGCGTAGTCGTCGCCCGGCGCGCACACCATCCCGCACCCGCGCACGACCTCCGGGACGCCGCCGACGCCGGTCGAGACCACCGGCCGCGCCTGGCCCATGGCCTCGAGGATCGCCATCGGCAGCCCCTCGGAGATGCTCGTCATGAGCACCACGTCGCAGTCGCGCACCACGCCGGTCGGGTCCGCGGTCGGCCCCATGAACGTGAAGCGCTCGCCCAGCCCGAGGCGCGCGTGCAGCTCCAGGCAGGATCGGTGGTAGGCCTCCTCCCCGCGCGGGACCGGCCCGTAGTGCAGGAACCGGGCGGACGGCAGGTGGGTGAGCGTCCGGGCGGCGACGCGCAGCATCGTGTGCATGTCCTTGAGCGGGTCGATCCGCCCAACCGAGACGACCGTCTGCGTGCCGGGCGCCGGCGACGGCTCGGCCGGCGGCCGCAGCCCGTTGTAGAGCACGAGGATCTTGTTGGGGTCCAACCCGAGGCCGAGCTCCCAGTAGGCGTTGGCGTCGGTGACCGGCGAGACGACGTCGGCGTTGGCGTAGGCCGTTCGCGCCAGCCCGCGCGCCAGCCGCGTGGCCGCGAAGCGGCTGCCCGGCGAGTCGCCGTTGCGCGCGGCCGCCAGGTAGGCCTCGCGCACGTAGACGCCGTGCTCGGTCAAGACCATCGGCGTCCCGTGCAGGGCCTTGTGCACGACCGCGGGGATCGCCGCCCAGCCCGCGGCGGTCACGTGCAGGACGTCGGACGGCGGCGTCGGCGCCGCGGCGGTCCGCGCGATCCAATAGAGCGTCTGGTAGAGCGTGGCCGCCTCGACGAGGTCGAGCGCCGGCGGCGTCCCGGCCTCCGGGATCCGCTCGTCGAGCACCTCGCCCAAGGCCTCCAAGAACGCCTCCCAGCCGCGCGCTGAGCGGAACGCCCGCCGGACGCTGCCGGGATGCCGGCGGCACCACACCCAGGCGGCGACGACCGCGTCGGTGCTGCCCTCCCAGCCGATCAGGTTGCGCACGAGCATCGCCGGGAGCAGCTCGCCGGAACGGCGGTCGCCGCGCGCGCCGTGGTCGGTCTTGGGGATCTCCTCCGACCAGACCTCCACGGGCCCGATCTCGGTGGCGTGGGACGGCAGCGCGAACGTCGGCGGCCGGCCCTGCGGGGCGACGATCGGCATGACCTGCCAGTCGAACTCCGTGAGGCTGTTGACCAACAGGTCGCACCACGAGCTGACGCCGCCCATCACATAGGGGTAGGTCCCCTCCGTGACCAGCAGGATCCGACGTCGTACGGCAGGCGCGGCGATCGTCCCGCCGTCCACCGACGGCCGCAGGTCGCGCGCCTCGGCGGACCGCAGCTCTTCGCGCAGCTCGGCCTGCGTCGGCCAGGTGGTCGACATCAGCCGGCCCTGCGCCGGTCGGGCCCGAGCTCGGCCAAGGCATTCAACTTGCCTTCGAAGGCCACCATCGAGCGTTCGATCTCCTGGCAGATCTCCATGAGCGCCTCGCGGATCAACAGGCCTTCGACCAGCAGTTGCTCGGCGTCGTCGCTGAGGCTGTCGTGGTCGAGCTCGGCGTTGGTCAGCGACCGCGCGCGCCCGATCAGCCGGCTGACGTCGGCGCGCTGGTGCTGGGCCGCCTTGAGCCGGGCGTTCTCCTCGCGCAGGAGCAGGAGCTCGGCGTAGGCGTCGCCCATGTCGCCGGGCGCCTCCTGCGCCTGTGCCTGATCGGAGCGGCGGCGGAACCGCCGGCGCGGCTCGTCGGACCCGTCGTCGGGCCGGCGGTTGACGACCTCGCCGCTCATCGGCCCACCACCACCCGGAAGGCAACGCGCTTCGGACCGGCCTTCTGGCGTCCGGCGGTCGCGGTGAGCGTCAGCCGGTAGGCGCGCGGGGCCAGCGGCTTGCCCTTGAAGCGCCCGGTGAACCGCAGGACACCGTTGCCCTTGGCTGCCGCGCGGCGGATCGTGCCGACCGTGATCCAGCGCTTGTGGCCCTTGGCACCGACCTGGCGCTGGACGACGAGCTTCACCGTCGCCGCCTTGTTCAGGCGCCACGACACACGCGAGCCGTCCAGGCGCGTGCCGCGCGGCCGGACGCGGTGAGCGAGCGCGAAGCGCCGGGGGCTCATCGTGACCTTGGTCAGCGTCAGCGCGACGGCGGACGACGAGGGCTTCTTGCCGTCCTGGCCTTGGCCGGAGACGGGGCGGCCGCCGCCACCTGCGCCACTGCCGCCGCCGTCGTCCTTCGCCTTGGCGTCCTCCGGTGCCTTGGCGACCGTGGCGGTGCCCGCCGAGGGCGCCTGGCTGACCGAGGCGATCCAGTTGCCGGCCGAGACGACGACGCGCAGCCGCGCGCCGACGTCCACGGCGCCGACGTCATAGGAGGACCCGGTGGCGCCCGCCACGTTCCGGCAGGCGTCGCCTGCGGCGTCGCAGCGCTGCCACTGGTAGGTGTAGGTGATCGGCGCCGTGCCGGTCCAGCGGCCGGTGCTCGCGGTCAGCTTCTCGCCCGCGCGCGGCGTCCCGTCGAGGACGGGCGCAGCCGTGTTGGCCGGCTCGTCGGGCGCGAGGACCACCTCGGCACCCGCCGCGATCGTCTTCCACCCCGAGCGCTGACCGGCGTAGAGGTCGCCGGCGGTCGTGCCGGTGAGCGGCACCTCGACCGCCCCGCTCGACGCGTTCTTGACGTGCAGCTGCCCGTCCTGCAGCCAGGCCGTGACGTCACCGGCGGCCAAGTGCGCCGCCCACGTCTCCTGGCGGGCGAGCGTGTCGGCGACCTGCGCGCTGGTCAGCTGCACGAGCGGGGCCTTGGCGCGGTTGATCGCCGCGTCATAGCGGCCCAGCAGCCCGTCGACGACCGGGTAGAGGACGCCGCCCTGCCCCGGGTCGGTCTCCGGCAACGACGGGATGTAGTCGGCCAGGTTGCTCTGGTGCATGTAGTGCGGCCGCGGATCGTTGCCCATCAAGTGGCGGAACATGATGGTGTTCTCGCTGCGCACGTACTCGTCCCACGTCGCAAGCGTGGTCCGGCAGGTCGTGACGCCCTCGATCGGGACGCAGCCGCCGCCGTTGGCGGGCAGCACGTAGATCCAGTTGTACTCGTCGAGCTGCTGGCCCTGGCGCGAGACGTTGTAGTACACGTTGCTCGGATAACGCGGAACGGCGCGGAAGCTCGCGGGCGGCGTGCCCTCCGTGAACGTGGCGGCCAGGCCCCACTGCGGCCCGGCGACGTTGGCCGGGTCCTGCGGGTAGGTCTTGGACGCGTCGGTGGCGATGAAGCGGACGCCGGCACCCGTCACGCCGGTCAGGTAGTTGGGGTTCTGCGGGTACGGAGCGAGCGCCGCGCCGTTGGCCGCCGGCGGCGTGCCGGCGGTCCCGGTGGCCTGGTCGTCGGTGATCGTCAACACCACCGGGTCGGTCCCGTCGTCGGTGGCGGCCGTGCCGGGCCGCGCGAGCGTGCCGATGAGGCTCCAGGCCCCGGTGCTCGCCGTGCGGCGGTAGAGCTGGTAGCTGATCGCGTGGCAGACCGCGTTGAACGACACGTCGACGGTGTTGCCGGTCGTGCCGGCCGCCCCGACCGCGACGCCGGTGAACGTCGACGCGGTCGACTCGCCCGCCGACGAGCGGGCGCTGAGGGCGTAGTCATAGGTCCCGGTCGGCACGCCGGGCGTGGGCCCGGGCGTCGTCGTCCCGGTCGTCGGCTCGACGTCGTCGATCGACGGCGGGTCGATCGTCCCGGGGTTGCCCGGGCGTGAGTTGGCCAGCCCGGAGTGCTCGCCGGTGACGAGCTCGGTCGGGTCGATCGTCAGGCCGTGCGCGGCCGCCCAGACCTTGTTGTCGTTGATCTGCTTGGCGATGAAGGCGGCCGAGGAGCAATCCAGGTTGGGGTGCTCGTAGGTGTGGTTGATGAACCCGAACGCGCCCTTGTTGGCCTGGATGGCGGTGACCAGCGGGTCGCTGGAGGCGCCAGTCTGGTCCTGCCACAGCGCGCTGCCGCCGCCGTTGAAGGCGAAGTCCAGGCGCACGCCGCGGTCGCTGGACCACTGCACCGCGCGGGCGACGTCGCTCGCGGTCATGCGGCTGGCGGCGGCCGGGTCGTAGTTGGTCGTGTGGGTCGTGGGATCCCAGGCGTCGTCGCCGAGGAAGAGGTCGTCGATCTGCAGTTCGAGGTAATGGCGTTGGAAGCCGAGGAAGACGCCGCGCGTGACCCAGTTGAGCATGCCGTGGCGCAGCAGCTGGACGTGGCTCTGGTTCTCGTTGCCGGCCACCGTCATCACCATCTCCTCGCGCCCGTCGCTCGGGTGCGTGTAGATGCCGAGGTAGGAGCCGCCACCGGGCGCGTCGACGAGCGACTGCCAGGTGGACGGGTCGACGGGCGTTCCCGTGTAGCCGAACGCCTCGCTGGAGGCGAGGTCCGGGTCGTCGTCCGGAATAGGTAACGGGCCCTTGAGGTAGGGGAACGCGGCCTTTCCGGCCGCGGTCAGCGTGCCGGTCTTGCCGTCCTGGCTGGCGCCGCCGGAGGCGACGAGGCCGTGCGCGGGGCTCGGCGCGGTGTAGTCGCTCAGCTGGCGGACGCCGAAGGTCTGCTCGAACTTCGCCAGCGCTGCCCACTCCGGATCGGTCAGCGCTGATAGGTAGGAGGTCGTCCCGCCGGGGTTGGAGACCTGATGGCCGAGGTCGCCCGACGCGAGGATCACCGCGTCGTACTTGGCGTGCTGGACGCCGTAGTCGGCCAGCTTCGCGTCGGTCAGCGTGGCGGTCTTCGTCGCTCCCGTGTAGGCGACGACGGCCTCGAACGGGACGCCCTCGCGCGTGAGCTCGGCCTTCCAGGCAGCGAAGCCGGGCTCGGTGCCGTCGGCGGAGAGCAGGAGCACCTTGGCGTCCAGCCGCTGGGTCGGCGCGGGGCTGTTCGGCGCGGCGGCCAGGACCGCCGCCGTCGGGACGGCGAGGCCGGCCAGCGCCGCAGCGGCGATCAAGACTCGGCGGGCGATCATGCCGACACCGCCAATCGTGTGACGGCGGGCGCGTGGCCGACGTCGGTCAGCGTGGCGCGCAGGGCGGCGCGCCCGCGGTAGTGCAGGCCGTGGACGGCGCGGACGCTGCAGCCGAGCTCGTCGGCGATCTCAGGCGGCGTCAGGCCGACGAGGTGCGTGAGCAGCAAGACGTCTCGCTGGCCTTGCGGCAGCAGGACCAACGCCGCGTGCAGGGCGCTGCGCAGCTCCGCGGCGGCGTCGTCGTCGCGCGTGCGCACGCGCTCCTCGTCCTCGAGCGGCAGCGCGCGGGCTCTGCGAACGTGGTCGATCGCGGCGTTGTGCGCGACGCGCAGCACCCAGACGATGAACGGCGCCTCGCCCGGTCGGTAGCGGTCCAGGCTCGTGAGCAGCCGAGCGAAGACGTGCTGGGTGAGGTCGTCGGCGTCATCGACGTCCTTGACGACGCGCAGCACGTGCGCGTGCACCGCGGGCGCGTGCAACACGTACAGCTCGCCCATGGCCTCCCGGTCCCCGGCGCGCGCGGCGCCTACGACACGGCGCGTGCGCCACTCGTCGCCGGCCCGGCGTCCAGCAGCAGCACGCGATGGCCGCGTGCGGCACGACGTCAACATTCTCATCCCCCCGAATCCGTTCGGTCTTCAGACCACAGTCGCCGGTCCCTGAACCGGCATGAACACTCGATTGGCGACCTTAGGGACCGGGTGCCCGATCGACCCTTGGATCACTGTTAAAAGATCGTTGGGGACCCCGCCAAAAGGCCAGTTTCCCGTTGAGGATTCCTGTGAGGGTCATAGATGGCGCAAAAGTCGTGATCGTGGTGTGTCTCTGCCTGGGTAGCCATCCATCCAGCGTCATAATGAGTGGAGAACGGGTGCCAGGTCAGCGACATGAACAGATGGATCGCAGCACCTCCAGCGACGCGCAGCTTGCCGCCGAGATCTTGGCGTGCTCGCCCTCAGCGGTCGTCGTGCAGGACGCTGACGGCCGCGTCGTCGCGGCCAACCCCGCCGCGACTCAGATGCTCGGCGCCGCGGTGGACCTGCGCACGGGATCGCCGCTCGGCTGCGGCATCCTCGGCTGTCATTCGCCGGGCACGCGGCTCGAGGAGCTCTGCGTCCACAAGCTCGCCCGCGCCCAGGACGCGCCGCTTCCGCCGCTGCGCGTCGACCTGCCGGCCGGGGCCGCGTTCGACGTCGCCTCGGCGACCGTGACGGCGCTGCCGTCTGGCAGCGGGCTGGTCGCCACCGAGCTGCGGCGCGCGACGACCCACCTGGCCCGGGAGCGCCCGGGCTCGTCGGTGTGGACTGGCCAGCCCCAGCTGCGGGTCTTCGTCCTCGGGCGCACCTGCGTGATGAACGGCGACGAGGCGCTCGACGGCCGCTGGGTCAACAACCGCGCGGGCCACATCCTCAAGCTGCTGATCGCCGAGCGCCATCGCAGCGTCTTCTCCGACGAGATCATCGGCTGGCTGTGGCCGCGCGAGTCCTCGCCGGACACGCGCGGGGTGCGCTACTTCGTCCACGAGCTGCGCGACCAGCTCGAGCCGGGCGGCGCGATCGACCCGCCGTCGTCGTTCGTGATCTCGACGCGGGGCGGCTACGCGCTGGATGGGACGCGCGTGTGGATCGACGCGGACGTCTTCGAGCAGCTCGTCTCCGAGGGCAGCGCCTTGGCGGGCGAGGACGACGCGCGCGCACGCGACCTGCTCCGCGAAGCCGTCGTCATGTACCGCGGAGATTTTCTCGCCGATGAGCCGTACGCGGAGTGGGCGCTGGCCGAGCGCGATCGGCTCCACGACCTCGCCTCCGGCGCGCTGCGGACGCTGGCGGAGATCGAGACGCGCGGGGACGACCTGGTCGGCGCCACGTCGACGCTGGTGCGGCTGACCGAGCTCGAGCCGTTCGACATCGACATCCACCGCGAGCTGTTCGCGCTGCTGCTGCGCCGCGGTCGGCGCAGCGAGACGCTGCGCCGCTACGAGACGCTGCGGCGGCGGATGCTCGCCACGTTCGACGAGCGGCTGGACTTCTCGCTGTCGCAGCTCGTCTAGCGCGGCCGCGGCTCACGGGTCGCAGGTACGCGCGCCGCCGCCGTGCTCGGCGGTGAAGACGACCTTGGCGAGCGTGTTGTCACGGAACCGGACCACCCGCGCGCGCCGGGCGGTGAGCAGCGTTCCGTATGTGCCCGCGAGCGATCCTCCGCGGCGGCAGTCCATGACGACGTGGCCGCCCTGGCGGGCGACGCGACAGCCGAGCGGCTGGCCGTCGACCGTCACGCGATCGCCGACGTGGAGGACCGTGGGCTTCGCGGACGCGGCGGGCGCCCCGGCCCCGTCCCGGGGCGCGGCGACCGCCATGCCCGCCGCCCCGGCGAGCGCCGCGACGACGATGGTCAGCAGGCGCTTCATGCCCGCGTTCCGCCGCGGCGCATGGAGCCGGCGAGCAGCCAGGCCGACAACGCCGCCGCGTAGAGCAGGCCGATGGCGAGGCCGATCTGGACGAGGAGCATGTCCCCGACGCCGCCACCCCGACCGCCGGCGCCGCGTCGCTCTCCCCCGGCCAGGCCCGTCGCGCTGCCGAAGCCCTCGCGAAGCGGCGCGACGACGTGGCCCGCGAAGCCATGCCGGACCGTCCCCGCGACCCTTATGACGCTCGCGTCCACGACGCCGACGCCCGCCTTCGCGCTCGCGCCGACGACCCCTGCGCTCTGCCGGACCAGGCACGGGATCAACCGCACGTTGTTGAGGATCACGCCCGGATCGCCACCGGCCGCGCTCCCGGCGCCGCGAACCGCGACGTACGCCGTCCCCGCCAACGCGCTCACGCCCGCGACCGCGATCAGCCGCGGATCGGCCGCAACCGCCGCGGCGCCCGCCGCATGGCCGGCACCGCTCGGCGTGGGCACGGCCCCTTGGGAGACGGCAACCGTCATCGGATCCGGCGCGACGGCCGCGGTCAGCCCACCGCCGGGAGCCGGCGGCGGAGCCAGGACATGCGCAACCGTCTCGGCCGGAGCGCCGCTGCCGCCGCCCGACGGCAGCGCGATCGCATCCGCACCCGGCATTTCGCCAACGACCGGACCTACCGCCCGCGTCGTGACCTCAACCGCACCCGCCGGCGCGTGCGCGACCGAAGCGACGGCCTGCGTCGCACCTTCCGCCGCCCCGCTGGTCACCGGCGCGACGGCCTGCGTCGCACCGTCCGCCACCCTGCCGACCGCCTGCGTCGCGCCACCGACGACCGGCGCAGCGGCCTGCGTCGCACCGTCGACGACCGACGCCGCCGACGGCGCAGCCCCGCCAACCGCCGTCGGCGCATGGGCTACTGACGTCACCGTCTGCGTCGCGCTGTCCGCCGCTTCGCTCACCGCCTGCTTCGCCCCACCGACCGTCGGCGCCACGGCCTGCGTCGCACCGTCCGCCGCGCCACTCACCACCTGCGTCGCGCCACCCACGGCCTGCTTCGCACCGCCCACCGCCTGCGTCGCACCATCCGTCGCCCCACTTACAACCTGCGTCGCGCCACCCACGGCCTCCTTCGCACCACCCACGGCCTGCGTCGCGCTGTCCGCCGCGCCACTCACCGCCTCCGTCGTGCCTTTCACGGCCTGCGTCGCACTGTCGGCGACGTGTGCCGCCGATGGCGTGGGCGTGCTGACCGCCGCGGGCGTGTGCGCCACCGCCTCGGCCACCGGCTGCGCCGCCGCCTTCGCGACCTCCTGCGTGCCCGCCGTCGCGCCGGAGACCGCGTGGTCCACGGTCGCGGTGACCTCGGCGACCTTTGGCGCCGGGGCGCTCGCCACCTCCGTCACCGGCGCGGGTGCCGCCGCGTCGGCCGCAGCGGTCGCCGCCCCCACGGCAGCCTCCGCGGTCGAGCTCGTCTGCTGCACGGCGGTGGTGATGTCGGGCATGGCCATCCTCTCCTGGATGTCGGTTGCTCTGCGTTGCCTTACGTTCAGCGTCACCGATGACGGCTTTGCGCAACCTCAAACTCGTTTGGTACCTAGGTATGAGCCAAGTACCGTCCTCGGCATGCTCGCCGCCGATGCCCTCGTGCCGGCCTTCGCCGTCGGCGAGGGCTACGCGGCCTACCGCGGCCCGGCGATCGACGTCGCCGCCCATCGCCACGCCGCGTTCCAGGTGGCCATCGCCGTCCACGGCGCGGTCGCCGTCGTCGACGCCTCCGGGACATGCCACCGCGACACGGCGCTCGTAGTCGCGCCGATGGCGCGCCACCGGATGCTCGAAGGCACGGACCTGTTGACGTTCTTCATCGACCCGCACTGCGCGTTCGCCGACCGGCTGCGCGAGCGCCATGGCGACGGCGTCACCGCTGCGCCCGAACTGCGCGACCTGACCGAGGCCGAGCTCCGACCGGCGGGGCCGTCGCGCGCGCTCGATCCCCGCATCGTGACGGCGATGGACGCGGTGTCGGCGCCCGGGGCGACGATGCCGGACGTCGCCGCCCGCGTCGGCCTGTCGCCCCAACGCCTGCGCGCCCTGGCCCGCGCGCAGGTCGGCATGCCGCTGCTGCGCTGGCGCGCCTGGGTGCGGTTGCGCGTGGCGGCCGAAGCGCTGCGCGACGGCCGCTCGATCGCCGACGCCGCCATCACCGGCGGGTTCGCCGACCAGGCGCACCTGACCCGCTGGATGCGCGAGATGATGGGGTTGACACCGACCGTCGCACTGCCAGCACTGCGCGGTCAGCCACGCCGCGCGACGTAGACCGAGATCGAGCCGGTGATCGTCGGCACGACCTCGACCTCTCGCACGTCGCAGAACCCCGCCTCCGAGATCAGCCCGGGCAGCACGCCGTCCGCGTTGGGCTGCGTGTTGTCGCGCCCGTCGGCGAGCTGCACGATGCGGAAGGCCAGGCGCATCGCCCGCGTCCGCTGCCACCCGTAGTCGGCGATCACCAGCCGCCCTTCCGGCGCCAGCACCGCGTGCATCGCCGCCAGCACGGCTCGCTTCATCGCCATCGGACACTGGTGCAGCACCAGGCTGGAGACGACCACGTCGGCCGACCCAGCACCGACGATCTCCTCCAGCGCGTCGCCCATGCCCACCCGCCAGTCGAGCGCGACGCCCGCGTCGGCGGCCTTGCGCCGCGCCACGGCCAGGACGTCGGGATCCGGATCGACGCCGACGATCCGCGCCTGCGGCTGCACCCGCGCCAGCAGCAGCGCCAGCGAGCCGGTCCCGCAGCCCACGTCGACGACCGTGCCGCCCGGCGCGGGCGCGACATACCCAACCACCAGCGCCCGCCACAACCGCTCCCGCACCAGCGCAGCGACGGCGTCGTAAAACCGCACCGGCGCGACGCGGCCAAGGGCGGGGGTGAATGCTCGCTCGGTCATGCCGGCAAGGTTCGCCGACCGCGCGCCTGCCGTCTTGAACGAACCGCTCCCCAGAGCCGCACCCGCTTGGCCACATCTGCGCCTAGACCCGTAGGTTGCGCGCATGGTCCAGGACTGGTGGCAGCGCGACATCATCGACCCCGGCAAGCTCTCGCTGCTGCTGTGCTTCGCCGCGTTCGTCATCACCTTCCTGACCACGCGCGGCATCACCCGGGCGATCCGCGCCGGCCGCGGCCCGTTCCACGACAACATCTCCGCGGGCGGGACGCACGTCCACCACGCGGTTCCCGGGATCGTCCTGCTGATCTCCGGCGCCTTCGTCGCGGTCGGCTCGTCCTCTGGGAGCGCGGCCGCGGCGATCGCGGCGATCGCGGTCGGCACCGGCACGTCGCTGGTCCTCGACGAGTTCGCGCTGATCCTGCGCCTTCAGGACGTGTACTGGACCGACGAGGGCCGCGTCTCGGTGGAGATGGTCAGCCTCGCCTTCGGCTGCCTGGGCTTCACGCTCGTCGGCGCCGCGCCCTTCGGCGTCAACGACATGGGCAGTGCCGAGCTGGGTGTGCGCATCGGCGCGCTCGCCGCCGGCGCGGTGACCCTGGCGCTCGTCACCATCTGCGTGCTGAAGGGCAAGTTCCGCTTCGCGCTGTTCGGGATCTTCCTACCGCCCCTGGCCTGGGCCGGCGCGCTGCGCCTGGCTCGCCCGACCTCCCGCTGGGCGACCTGGCGCTACTCCCCGCAACGCCGCGCGCGGGCCGCCGAACGCGCGACGGCCTTCGACGCCCGCTGGGACCCGATCCTCGATCGGCTCAGCGACGCGGTGGCCGGCAAGCCCTCCGGCGAGTGACGGCGAGTCCGCGCTGGACTATGAGGCGGCGACGTGGTCGACGAGCGAGCCGAGGGTCGTCTTAGGGAACACGTGGGTGGCACCCGCCTCGTATGCCTCACGGGTCAGCAACGGGCTGTCGGAGGCGGTGAAGATCACGACTTCGATGTCGGCGTTGCGGTCGCGAATCGCCCGCGTGGCCTCGACGCCACCGACGCGCGGCATGTGCGCGTCCATGACGACGATGTCCGGGACCGTCGAGAGCACCACCTCGATCGCCTCGTCACCGTCGCTCGCCTCGCCGACGATCGAGCAGCCGCGAGCGACGAGGACCTCCCGCAGGAGCTGCCGCAATGGCAGATAGTCGTCAACAATCACCACCCGCACGCATGACGCGCTCATAGAGGCGGCCGCCGTCCGTCGACGAATGCGCGCTTCGATCAATAGACGTCGCGCTCGCGGGTGACGACGGTGCGCCGGCCGGCGGCGCGATCGGCCCAGATGGTCATCCACAGCAGGCTGATCAACAAGCCAACGACGCCGACGACCATGAGGATCACGCCAATGGTGTGGATGCTGAACCCGGAGGCGTGCACCGAGACGGCGAAGCGCAGGATCGCTCCGAACGCGATGAGAAAGATGGATGTGCCAATGCCCATGGGTTGCCTCGATCCGAGATGAACGACAAGAAGTGCTGGCGGCGGATGTACCCATGGGGGCATGCCGACAGGCGCGTCCTGGACGTACGAGCACTCTTGCGAGATAGGACCTGACCTTCCCATCCCCAGGGCGTTGATGTAGGCACTGGGCGACGGCCGCCGGGCCCGCGCGCGCTACGGCTTGCCGTGCCCGGGTGGAGCGGCCTTGGCGTGGCCAGGCGGCATGTCGGAGGGCGCGGCGGCGCCATCGGAGGCCGGAGGCGAGGTCGGCGGCGACGCCGCGGCGGCGTCGGTCTTCTTGGCCTGACCGGGCGGCTTCGCCTCGTCCGTCTTCTTGGCCTGGCCCGGCGGCTCCGCGGCCTCGGTCTTCTTGGCCTGGCCGGGTGGCTGCGCCCCGTCCGCCTTCTTGGCCTGACCGGGCGGCTTCGCGCCGTCCACCTTCTTAGCCTGACCGGGCGGCTTCGCACCGTCCACCTTCTTGGCCTGTCCCGGCGGCGTCTTGGCCTTCGTCTTGTCGGCCCGGGCCGGCCCGCTAGCACCGTGGTCAGGCCTCGCCGAAACCGGCTGCGCGGCGACCGGGACCTCGACCGGAGCGGTGACCGGAACCGCGCCTGCCGGAGGGCGGTGACGACCCGCGGCTCTTGGCGGCTTGGACGAAGCCGCCGAGGACGGCGTGCCCGGGGCCGGACGCTGCCGCGCGGAGCCCGGCGGTGCGGTCGTCCGGGCGGTTGCGAGGACCAGCCGCGAGGGCGACGCGGTCCGCGCCGGCGCCGCGGCCACGGCCACGGCCACGGCGTGCGGCGCCGCCGGGCCTTTGGCGTCGGCGCGACCGGGGTCGGCCAGCTCGTGCTGAACGCCGGTGCCTGCGACGGCGATCACCGCAGCGGTCGCCGCCAGCTTGGTCGCAACCGAGCCGCTGGTGGCCACGACGGTCCCGCCGGCTCCGCCGGCGCCCATGCCCGCCGCGATCCGCGCCAAGAGGCTCAGCGCCGCGGGCGCCGGGAACAGCAGACGGAGCTCGCGCCGTCGCCGACCGACCGCGTCGGCGAACGTCCGGCAGCTCTCGCAGGCACGCAGGTGCGCGCCCACGCGGCGGCCACGACGCACCCGCCCGTCGCCATCGGAGATCGCGCGCTGCACCGCGTCGCACGCCATCGACCGACCGCTCTCGGCCTCGACCAGCGCGCGGCGCGCCTCGTAGATCGTCTGTTTAGCGGCCCCGACCGAGATGCCCAGCGCCTCGGCGATCTCCGCGTGGCCGAGGCCACCCAGCTCGCGCGACAGCAGCGCGACGCGCTGGCGTTCGGGAAGGTCGACCAGATCGGCGCGCAGCGTCGCCAGGCGGTCGCGGAGCTCGACGTCGCTGGCGACGTCGTCGAGCGCAGGCAGATCGAGATCGCTCAGCGGATCGTGCGGGCGGCGCCGGCGGATGATGGTGACGGACTCGTTGTGCGCCACGCGGAACAGCCACGGCCGCAGCGGGACGTCCCGCCGAGCAGCGTCAGGCCTCGTCCAGATCGCGGTCCAGGTGCCTTGGGCGGCGTCCTGCGCGTCCTGCTCGTCGCGCAGCAGCGACCGGCAGTACCGGACCACGTCGCGGTGGTGATCGCTGTAGAGCTGCGTGAACGCCGACCCGTCCCCGGCGCCGAATCGTCGCCACAGCTCCTCCGCGTCCGGGATCCTCACGCAGTCGTGATCCCTTGAGGAGCCGGTCGGCAAACAAGGAAGCGGGCGTCGCGCACACGACACCTAACAACGCGCTCGGCCGACGAAGGTCAGGTGCGACTTCCACGTCGCGTCCGCCCGTCGAAATCTTTGCTGTCCGCCCCGCACGACGGGTACTGCCGGGCCGCACCGTTTTGGTGCCACCACCACCCCACCCAAGAGGTCCCACATGATCATCCTCGGCTTGATTCTCCTGTTGCTCGGCTTCGCGCTCGGCATCGGCATCCTCTGGACCATCGGCGTCGTGCTCATCATCATCGGCGCGGTGCTCTGGGTCCTCGGCGCAACGGACCGCGCCGTAGCCGGTCGCCGCCACTATTGGTGACCCCCCGCCGGCGTCAGTGGTGAAACGACGCGTGCCGCGGGTGGCGCGAGGGCGCCCCGCCGTGCTCGACGGCCAGCGCGGTCTTGTGGCCGAGGTCTTCGAGCAGCAGGTCGGCGAGATCGGGCGAGAAGCCGTTGCGCACGACGATCCGCAGCACGTCGAGGTGCTCGATCGCCGGCGGCATCGGATAGGCGGGCACGATCCACCCGCGCACGCGCAGCGCCTCGGAGATGTCGTACACGTCGAAGTCGGCCGTCCTGGAGCGCGAAGGCGACGACCGGCAGCTCGCTGCCGTCGGAGATCAGCCGATAGGGCTCCAGGCCGGCGATCTGCTCGGCCAGCCGGAGCGCGGTGTCGCGTGAGGCTTGTTGTACACGTCGATAGCCCTCGTGGCCGAGGCGGACCAGGTTGTAGTACTGCGCGGCGACCTGGGCGCCGCCGCGCGAGAAGTTCAGCGCGAAGGTCGGCATCGAGCCACCGAGGTAGTCGACGTCGAAGATCAGGTCCTCGGGCAACGCCGCCTTGTCGCGCCACACCGCCCAGCCCACGCCCGGGTAGACCAACCCGTACTTGTGGCCCGAGGCGTTGATCGACTGCACGCGCGGCAGGCGGAAGTCCCAGACCACATCGGGGTCGAGGAATGGCGCGATGAAGCCGCCGCTGGCGGCGTCGACGTGCATCGGGACGTCGGGGCCGCCGCCAGCCGCCAGCGCGTCGAGCGCCGCGGCGATCCCGGCCACCGGCTCGTAGGTGCCGTCGAAGGTCGAGCCGAGGATCGCGACGACGCCGATCGTGTTCTCGTCGCAGTGCGCGACGGCGCCCTCGGGGGTCAGGTGGGTCGCCGCCTCGCTGACGTCGACCAGCCGCGGCTCGACGTCCCAGTAGCGGCAGAACTTCTCCCAGCAGACCTGGACGTTGGCGCCCATCACGAGGTTCGGCTTGTCGGTGGACTTGCCCGCCGCGCGGCGGCGCTCGCGCCAGCGCCACTTCAGCGCCAGGCCGCCGAGCATGCACGCCTCGCTGGAGCCGGTCGTCGAGCAGCCCGTCGCCTGACCGTCGGCCTCTTCGGCGCCCCACAGCGCGGCGAGCATCGACACGCAGCGCCGCTCGAGCTCCGCGGTCTGCGGGTACTCGTCCTTGTCGATCATGTTCTTGTCCAGGCACTCGTCGATGAGCACGCGCGCCTGCGGCTCCATCCACGTCGTCACGAACGTGGCGAGGTTCAATCGCGCCTGACCGTCCAGCAGCAGCTCGTCGTGGACGAGCTGGTAGGCCGCCTCGTGTGAGAGCTCTGCGTCGGGCAGCCGGTGCTTGGGGACCGACGACGGCTCGCCCAGCGGCGCGAGCTGCGGCCGGATGGCGAGCTGGTCGTCGGCGTCGAACGAGGCGTGGTGCAGGGGCATGGCGCTTCTCCTGGCTTGGGGTGCCACGCAGTGTGCTCCGCCACAGCGCGCACATCCAGCCAGGGCGACCAGCACGATCCGCGCTACCGGACCTGCACCGTCGCCGTCTTGCGGGTGGCCTTGCCGCCCTTGGGCGTGAAGGTGGCGGCGAGCGTGGCGCGACCGGCGAGCCTGGCGCCGCGCTTAGACGTGAGGCGGACCTTGACCGATCCTGCGCCGCGCACCGTGGCGGTGCCGCTGGCGAGCGTGCGCGACCCGCGCTTGAGCGTGATCGTCAGCCGGCCGGCTCCCGGGGTGGTGGCCTTCAGCGACAGGCCGCGACGCAAGCTGATGGCCTTCAACGACGACGGCAGCGTGATCTTGAAGGTCTTGGTCGTGGTGCTGTCCGGGCCGCCGGGCTTCTGCGGCGTCCCGGTCGACCCGCCCGGCGTGGTGATCGTGCCGCCACCGCCACCGCCGCCGGGCGGTGTGGTCCCGCCACCGCCGCCGGGCGCGGGCGCCGGCGCGGTCGTCGTCGCCTCAGAGAACGAGGGCATCCGCGCGGTGCTCGACACCGTCCGCGAGCCGGCGAGCACGCAGTTCGAGTCGGCGTCGAACTGGTACGGGTCGGCCTGGGCGACGTGGACGCCGGCGGCGTCGTCCCACGCGACCGACTTCCCGTCCCGGCTCAGCGCGCCGTAGGCGAAGCCGGCGCCGATCGGCAGCGCACAACCAGAGGTGACGTCACCGTAGGGCGGCAGGTCGTTCTCATAGGCGAACAGCCCGAGCTGCTGGGTGCCGTCGGCCAGGCGCATGCGGACCAGCACGCGGGTGCCGTCGGCCGAGATCTCGGCGAACGTCAGCTTCATGCCCGGCGTGTTGGGCGTCAGCATGACCTTGGAGGCGCCGGTCCAGTAGATGTTGCCCTCGGGCCGGGCGACGACCGGCTTCTCCCGGAACCAGGTCAGGTCGGTGTAGTCGATCGAGGTCTGCGCGTCAGCTAGACCCGGGCTGTTGGGGTTGGTGCGGCCGTGGCGCGGCTGGTTGGGATCGCCGAAGGACAGGAACGTGTAGCCGAGGATCGCGGTGGCGCCGTCGGGCTGCATCCGCGCGCTGGTCGGCGGCGAGGTCGTCTGGTCGCCGGGCGTGCGCGGCATCCGGTGGCGCTGGGGCGTGCCGGTGCCGTAGGTCCAGTAGACGATCTCCTGCTGGCCGGTCTCAGCGTTGGCCTGGAAGGCGGCGAGGCTGCCCTGCTCGTCGGCGGTCGGCAGGACGTAGGGCCGGGCGGGCGTGCCGTCGGTGGAGAGCGCGTGGCGGGCGCTGCCGTCGAGGTTCTCGACGTAGACGTTGTTCTGGTCGATGTAGGTGATCTCGGCGGCGCCGGCAAAAGCGGCAGCCGAGCCGAGCGCGGCGGACACCAGGACCGTCGCGGCGACGATGGGGAGCGGGGTGCGGAACATGCCGACGATGCTGGACGGCGGCCTCCCCGACGGCATCGGGGACCTCCCCAACGGCCGGACCTAGCCGCTGGTCTCGGACGCCAGCAGCCGCGCCAGCTCGGTCCGCGAGCGAATCCCGAGCTTGCGGTAGACCTGCGACAGGTGGTGCTCGACGGTCTTGCGCGTGACGAACAGCTGCGTCGCCACCTCCGGGTTCGTCCGGCCCTCGGCGACCAGGAGCGCCACGCGCAGCTCGTGCGGTGTCAGCTCGTCCCACGCCTCAGCCTCCGGCGTCGCCGTCGTGCCCTGGCCGCCCGCCCGCAGCTCGTCCTGGGCGCGGGCCGCCCACGGCGCGGCGCCGGCCGCCTCGAACGCGCTGAGCGCGGCGGTCAGCGGCGCGCGCGAGTCGCGTCGCCGTCGCGAGCGGCGCCACCGCTCGCCGAGCGCCAGCCGCGACCGCGCCGCCTCGAACCGCGCGCCGCAGCCCTCGAAGGTCGCGATCGAGGCCTCCAGGAGCTCGTCGCCCTCGTCGCCGTCGGCCAGCAGCGCCAGCGACCGCTGCCGCGCGCCCCGCGCCCAGCCGGTCCCGCAGCCGTGCTCCAGCCGCGGCAGGTGCTCGCGCGCCTCGTCGGCGCGACCGGTGCGGGCCAGCGCCTCGATCAGGTCGGCCGCCCACTGCACGGTGTTGGGCTCGACCAGGCCGACGCGGTCGGCCAGTCGCGCGCACGCCTCCAGGGGCGGGACCGCCGCTTCGGGGCGCCCGAGCGTGAGCTCCAGACGGCCGAGCGCCGCGCGACCCCACAGCCCCATCGCGTCGCCGCCGATCGCGTCGCAGATCCCGATCGTGGCGGCGGCGTGCTCGCGGCAGGCGTCTTCCAGCCCGAGCGTCGCCTCGACCTCGCAGAGCATCGCGGTCGCAAAGCCGACCAGCCCGTACTGACGCGTCTCGAACGCGAGCCGGACGGACTCCTCGCCGTCAGCGTGCGCCGGACGCAGCCGGCCGCGGCGGAGGTTGAGCTGCGCGCGAGCGGCCAGCGGGTAGACGAGCGCGGTCACGGCCGAACGGCGGCGCGCGCGGTCGATCAGCGTCGACAGGATCCGCTCGGCGCGGTCAAAGCGCTCCAGCCAGATCGAGGCGTGCGCGGGCGAGCCGAGCACCTCGAGGCCGAAGCGGACCGCGAGCGGGTCGAGCAGGACGTCCTCGTGGCGGGCGATCATCGCGTCGGCCTCGGCGCCGTCGCCGCGGTTGACCAAGGCGATGGCCTCGGTCAGCTCGCCGAGCGCGGCCAGCGGCGGGTCGACCTTGGCCGCCAGCACGCGGGTCCGGCGGGCGAGGCGGACCATCGCCGCGTAGTCGCCGACGACGCGGTGGCGCAGGTTGGCGTCCAGCAGCATCTGGGCCGCGCGCGCGGGGTCGGCGGCGGCCACGCGCTCGGCCTCCTCGACGAGGATCCGGGCGCCGCCGTCGAGGTCGCCGGTGCGCATCGTGATCGATCCGCGGACGTGCTGAAGCGCCGCGTAGGTCACCGGATCGCGCGGCGCCGCGGCGGTCAGCTCTCGCTCAGCGATCGTCAACGCTCGCTGGGGCTGATCGGCGACCGCCAGCAGCCGCGCGGCGGACAGCGTGCGCCGCGCCCGGGCGTCTGGGTCCTCAGGCGGCGTCAGCTCGGCGGCGCGCGCGAACGCGTCGGCGCCCTCGACCAGCGCGCCGCGCCCCCAGGCATCCTCGGCCGCGGCCTCCAGCGCGATGGCCGCGGTCTCGTCCGGCCCGGTCGCGGCGGCCGCCAGGTGCCAGGCCCGCCGGTTGAAGTCGCGGTCGCCGAGCTGGCTCGCGAGGACGCGGTGGACCGCCACGCGGTCGGCGGACGCGGCGCGGTGGTAGGCGACGCTGCGCAGCAGCGGATGGCGGAAGCGCACGAGCCCGGCCTCGTCGCGCAGGACGTCGGCGCGCTGGGCGCCATCGAGCGCGCGGCGGTCGATGCCGAGCGCGTCGAGCGCGGCGTGGAGGCGGTCGAGCGTGAGGCGCTCCTCGGCGGCGGGGATCAGCAGCGCGCGCCGGGTGTCGTCGTCCAGCGCGTCGAGCTGGGCGAGGTAGACGCGCTCGATCGCGCCGCCGGGGCGGATCGGGGCCGGGATCGCCGCGGCGCCAGCGCGTTCCTCGGGCGTCAGCGAGCGGGCCAGCTCAACGAGCGCCAGCGGGTTGCCGTCGGCGGCCGCGACGACCGCGCGGCGCGCTTCGGGCGCGACGTCCTGCTCGATCAGGGTGTCGGCGACCTCGTCCGTCAGGCCCTCCAGCTCCAGGACCTCGACGCCACGCGCGAACAGGCCGCGGTCGGGCTCCGGGCGGGCCGCGAAGAGCACCGCGACGCGCTCGGAGTCCAGGCGCCGGGCGGCGAAGAACAGCGCGTCCAGCGACACGCCGTCCAGCCACTGGACGTCGTCGACCAGGACCAGGAGCGGGCCCTCGGCGGCCAGCGCCTCCAGGAGGCGCAGCAGCTCGATCGCGGCGGCCAAGGGCTGGCGGGGCGCACGGTCGCCGTCGCCATCCCCGATGCCGCCCAGGATCGCGGTGGGCGCGTCGACCGGCGCGAGCAGCTCGGCCAGGCCCGCGAACGGCAGCTCGCGCTCGGCCTCCACCGCGCGGGCCCGCAGCACGCGCAGGCCGCGCTCGGCGGCGTGGTCCTGCGCCGCCCGCACGAGCGTCGACTTGCCGATGCCCGCGTCGCCGAGCAGCAGCAGCGCGCCGCCGTCGCCGTTGCCCGCCCCATCGAGGAGCTGCTCGATCCGCCGCAGCTCGCCATCGCGCCCCTGAAGCCCGTCCACCGATGGAGATGGTATTTCAAGGCGCGGCCCTGCCTCATCGCACCTTGATGGTCTTCACCACCTTCGCGGCGCTCGCGCCCTTGGTCGCGGGCGTGAAGCGGACCGTCAGCCGGTAGGTGCCCTTGCGCACGCGGCGGCGCTGGGCGGACGTGCGGGCGGCCAGGCGAACGGAGATCGTGCCGGCCGCCTTCGCGCTCGCGCTGCCGGTGGCGGCGGTGCCGCCGCTGCCCTTCGCGCCGCGAGCCAGCGTCAGCGTGACCTTGCCGCGCCCGGGCACGGTGACCTTCAGCGTGCGCCCGCGCTTGGCCTTCAGCGTCCGGGCCGTGAACGCGACCGGCACCGAGACCTTCACCTTGCTCGCTGACGTCCCGGGCGTCGTCGTCGGCTGCTTGCCGCCCGGCGTCGTGGTGGCCGGGCGCTCGACGGTCTCGCAGTCGGGCGCGGTCACGTCGGCGGCGTCGGCGACGACGCGGTCGGTGCCCGGTCCGCAGGCGACCGTGTCGACCTCGCCGTCGCGCACGTCGATCGTGTCGTTGCCGTAGATCGGGCGGCACTCCAGGAAGTTGCAGCCGTCGACGGCGTCGGCGTTGATGGTGTCCTTGCCCGGACCGCCGGTGATCGTGTCATGCCCGTAGGCGCCGATCAGCAGGTCGTCCCCGGCGCCGCCGGAGATCGTGTCGTCGTAGTCGTAGCCGGTCAGGACGTCGGCGCCCGGGCCGCCGGTCAGCCGCGACGGCGTGGCGCCGGTGTGGAAGACCTTCAGGTCGGCGCCGAACGGGCCGGCGACCAGCTCGGCGGCGACGAGCAGGTGGACGACCTCGATGCCGGCGACCTCATCGCCCTCCCCCGGCCGGCCGTCGTCGGCGCCGCCCGCGTCGAGCGTCACGCGGACCGCGCGCTGCGAGGAGCCGCCGTCGCTGTACTCGTACTCGCTTAGCGTGTCACGCCCTGGGCCGCCGTCCAGGACGTCGGGCGCCATCGAGGAGCCGGGGTCGCCGGCCAGCGCGTCGTCGCCGTCGCCGCCGCGGACCTCGTCGCGCCCGGCGCCGCCGTCGAGCTCGTCGCGACCGGCGCCGCCGAGCAGGTGGTCGTCGCCGCCGGAGCCCTTGAGCACGTCGTCGCCGTCGCCACCGGTGAGGACGTCGACCGCGGCCTCGCCGCTGAGCCGGTCGTTGCCCGGACCGCCGTCGGCGGTGACCGGCCGGGTCGCGGGCCAGCCGTAGCCCTCGCGCAGGACGTCGTCGCCGTCGCCCAGCTCGACGCGGATCGCGCCCGCCGGCGTACAACGCACGATGCTCGCGGGCACGCCGACCGTGCATCCGGCCCCGGCGGCGATCGTGATCGGGTACGCCTCGGCGTCGCTGAACGCGATCTCGGGGCTCTCGTCGTTGACGAACAGGTCGTTGGCCTCGCCGGGCGCGGCGCGGAAGACGAGCACGTCGCCCTCCCGCGTCACCGTCCCGGCGGAGGCCGACGCGACGGGCAACAGGACGGTGAGCGCGCCCACGAGGGGGAGCAGGCGGCGCAGGGAATGAGGAGCTCGGGTCATGCCGACGATGGTGCGCCACCCCCTCCCCGAGCTCATCGGGGAGGTCCCTAACGGGTCTTCGTCTTCGCTTTCACCTTCGGCTTCGGCGCGCGGATCGTGATCACCTTGCGCACACGTGAGCTGCGGCCGTCGAGCTGCCGGACGTCGATCACGATCGCGACGCGCAGCTTGCGCTTGCGGGCCAGCTGCCGGCGTCCTTCCTTGGTCAGCTTGAGCTGCAAGCGACCCTTCTTGCCGGCCTTGACCGAGCTCTGCACCTGCGCGAGGCGCTTGCCCTTGACCGACGGCAGGATCTTCACCTTGGCCTTGGCCTTCGCGGTGGCGATGCCGCCGCTCGTCGTGGTCCGACACGCCGCCGGGGAGCTGCACACGATCATCACGGCCTGCCCGCGGCACGCGTGGTACTTGGCCTGCGAGACCGACTTGCCGTCGCAGAAGAAGGTGATGGTGATCGTGCCGCCGGGGCTCGGTTGGCAGTTGTTGGCACACGTCGGGTCGCTCGGCTCGGGCGGGGGCGCGACGGTCACCGAGACCGGGATCTCCAGCCGCGCGACCTGCCCGCCGTCGTCGCGCGCGGCGACGACCAGCTTGCCGCTGCCCGCCTGCTCGGCCGCGGTGACGGTCAGCGTGCCGTCCTTCAACGCGGCCTTCGCGAACGGCACGCCCGACTCCAGGGCGACGGAGACCTGCCCGCCGTCGGGATCCGAGCACGACACGGTGGCCTTGGCGGTCTCCTTCGCACCCAGCGCCATCCCCGCGACCGACTGACAGCGCGGCGCCGGGTCCCCGACGTCGATCGTGATCGTCACCGGCTCGGAGTTGTCATAGGAGTCGCTCGCGCGGACCGTGATGTGGTCCGGCCCGCGGTAGCCGGCCTGCGGCGTGTAGGGCATCACGAACCGGTCAAACGCGCCGAGCGTGCCGTGCTGCGGGCCGTCGACGACCGTCAGCGTGAGCGGGTCGCCGTCGGCGTCTTCGCACAGGACCGAGATCCCGCTGGCGCCGCGCGTGCTGTGCGCGAACTGGGTCGACGGCGCGCAGACCGGCGCGCGGTTGCCGACGGCGAGGTCGATGCGCGTCTCGGCCGACTCGGCACGGCCGTCGCTGCCGCGGAACGTGGCGCCGTCGGCGCCGCGGAACCCGCGCTCGGGACGGTAGGTCGCGGTCGTCTCCCCCGCGCCGAGCGGGTCGAACGCGCCGTGCGCCGGGTCGCTCGTCAGCCGGACCGTGACGGGATCGCCGTCGAAGTCCGCGCAGCGCAGCGGCACCGGCAGCGGGCGGTCCGGCCGCCCGTGGACGTTGGCGGGCGCGCACACCGGCGCGCGGTTGCCGTCGGGCGCCGGCGGCTGGATGCGCACGAGCTGGTTGACGACGTGGCCGTCGAGCGTGAAGACGACGCGGCCGTCGGTGGTCGGCAGGATGACACCGTCGCGCGGCCCGCCGGGCTCACCGGAGTCGTCGCACGAGTCTGTCGCGTCCTCTGGGTCGATGCAGCGGCCGCCCGTCAGGGCGCCATCGCGGTCGCGGTGCACCACGATCGCGCCGCCGCCGCTGACCGCCCCGTAGACCTCGCGGCCGTCCGCGGTCGCGGCCAGCTCGCCGATGCCGCGCAGCAGCGCGGGCCGCGAGGCGCAGCCGGCGTCCGGCGCCGCGCCGCGCTCCTGGACGCAGCCCTCGTCGGTCAGCGCTGGGTAGGCGTACTGGCGCAGGAGGCGCCGCTCGTCGCTGAACGCGTAGGCGCGCGTGCCGTCCGGCGCGATCGTGACCGCGCCAAAGCCAGGCAGGTCCACGCCGCGCACGATCGACACCGCGCCGGTCTCCGGGTCGCGCTCCAGCACCGTCAGCCGGTCCTGCGTGCGGATCAGGAGCGTGCGGCCGTCCGGCGCCAGCGCCGAGGTCGAGGTGCCCTGCTCGGGCTCATGGCCCTCCTCGCCGCCGTCGAAGCGCTGCACGGTCACCGCCGTCGGCCGGCCGTCCTCGCCCACGGCGATCCGCCGCACTTGCAGCCCGGCGACGAGGTAGACGAAGCGCCCGTCGGGCGAGACGTGGACCGCGTCGGGGTAGCCGACCAAGGCGTACAAGCAGCCGACGGCGGACTTGGGCACGACGCAGCCGGTGTAGCGCAGGTCGCCCGTGTCCGGGTCGCGGATCAGCAGCTGGACGCGCGGGTCCTCTCCGGTGCTGCCGCCGTGCGAGGAGGACAGCGCGACGAGGCGCCCGTCGGCGGAGGCGGCCATCCGCCGCGTCTCGGCGTCGCGCAGTGCCGGCCCGGTGTCCTCGCCCTCGCGCGGCGGCATCGTGAGGCGCTCGCACTCGCGCTCCTTGATGAACACCGCCCAGCAGCGGACCGGCCGGATCGCCTCGGTCGCCGGATCGCGGTGCAGGTGCAGCAGCTGCTCGCGGTCGCTGACGTACAGGTCGCGCTCGCCAACCATCAACATCAACTTGGACCCGCGCAGTCCCGGACCCTCGATGCCGCAGGCCTTGGCGTCGCTGTAGGGACCGATGCAGGTCAGCGCGGAGAGGTCGCCGGCGACCAGCGGCTGGTCGTCGTCGCGGATCGTGCCGCGCGCGGTGCCGCGGGCCACGCCCGCGCCCTCGACGTCGGAGAGCACGAGCTCCAGGTCCTCGTCGTCCTCCCGCTGGGCGTCGGGGCGCACCGGGACCTCGACGACCCGGCGGACCTCGCCGGGCGCGAAGCGCACCGGCACGTCGACGGCGTCGAAGTCCTCGGGCGAGCTCGCGCCGTCCGGCCGGGTCCGGGCGCGCAGGCGCACGGTGCCGACCGACTCGTGGTCGAGCGTGATCGCGAACCGCAGCCGGCGCGCGACCTTCGTGCCCTCGGCCGTGGCCGCGTCGGCGACCGACAGCTCGCGCTGCACCGCGTCGCCGGGCAGCAGCTCGATCGGATGCGCGGCCCAGTCGTCCTCGCCGGGGACGCCGTCACCGGCGCGCGAGTCGACGTCCGCGTCGGCCGCTGCGACGACCTCCGCGATGGCCTCCCGCTGCACCGCGGAGGCGTCGCCGTTTGCGGCGCGGACGGGGACGGTCAGGTGCCGATCCCCGCGCACGCCGACGCCGTCGACCGTCCAGCGCGCCGTCGCCGCGTCCCAGTCGCCATCGCCGTCCGGCGTGCCGTCCAGGACGAGCCCGGCCGGCAGGGTCAGCGCGACGGTCGCGCTGCCGGCCGCCAGCGGCCAGTCGTTGGTCAGCGTCAGCTTCAGCGCGTCGCGCTCGCCGGCCCGCAACCGCGCAGGACCGCTCACCTTCACGGCCAGGTCGCTGGCACCGATGATCTCGGGCCGGGCGCACGCGTCGCCGACGCCGTCGTGGTCGGCGTCGGCCTGGCCGCGATCGGCGACCGTCGGGCAGACGTCGCCCGCGGAGATGCCGTCGCCGTCGAGGTCGGCGCGCAGCGGCTCGTGCCCGGGTTCGGGCGCCGGCTCCGGGTCGGCCGCGGCGCGCAGGCCGCTCGACCGCCAGCCGCGCTCGGCGACCAGGACCGACAGCTCCAGGTGGCCCCACTCGTCGTAGTCGCCGGTCGAGTGGTCGCGCTGGGTGTCGGGATCGCGGCAGCGGTCGTCAGAGCCCTGGTCGTTGAGCCCGTGGGGGATGTCCGGCTCGTTCTTGTTGTTGAGGTCGAAGTCGTGCGCCTCGCCGGAGCCGAGCAGGACGACGTCGCAGGTGTAGTCGGACGGGTTCCCGCGCTCGAACGGATCGACCAGAGAGGTGGTCGCGACCTTCCAGCCGCGCGCGGTCGCCGAGGCCGGGATCGCGAAGCCGTGCTGCTCGTCGACGTGCTGCTCGTCGACGACCGCCGGGCCGTCGCCGCGCCCGTAGTCGAGCGGCAGCCCGAGCAGCGGCTGGTCGTACATGTAGGACATGACGCTGAGGTGCGCCGGGTCGTAGACCGGCTCGTCGTCCGCGCCGCTGTGGTGCAGGCCGAAGGCGTGGCCGAGCTCGTGCGTGAACGTCCACGACCGCGCCATCTCGCGACAGGTCGAACCGCTGGCGCAGCCCGGGCGGCCGTAGGCGTGCGTCCACCCCCAGCTGTCGGTCTGGCCGCCGATCGCTTCGGCAAAGCCGCGGCCGAAGGCGGCCTGGCCGAGCGTCGTGCCGCCGTTGCGCGGCGGCGCGAGCTCCTGCGCCGCCAGCGCATAACGGACCACGAGGCCGCGCGCCGCCAGGCGCGCCCAGCACTTGCCGTCCTCGTCATCGCGGTCGGCGGCGGTGCCGAAGCGCCCGGAGCAGACGCCGTCGGCGTCGTCGCCCCAGCGGTAGTCGTCGTAGTCGTCCAGCGCGCCCGGCTTGCGCGAGCCGACGACGAGCGGGTCCTGGCTGGCGGGGACGTCCTCGTCGACGTGGTCGCGATCGCCGTCGCCGGTCAGGAAGTGCAGGACGACGCCGCCGTCGGGGCCCGCGGAGAGCGCCCGCTGGACCGTCGTCAGGGCGGTCCGCGACGGGCGCACGTGCGCGCCTTCCATCGCGTCGACCTCGACGTAGGCGTCGCGCTGCGAGGTCCGCGCGTCGGGGAAGTCGAAGTCCGGCTTGTTGTCGAGGTCGACGTCCAGGCCCCACTGCTCCCACTCGTCGCAGATCCCGTCGCTGTCGTCGTCGCTGCCAAGGGTCACGTCCACCGCGCCGCAGCCCTGACCGAACTCCGACGAGTTGCCGTCCGCGTCGGTGGCGATCGCCGTGTACAGGATGTCCTTGCCGGCATACCCGGCGTCGGCGGGCGCGACGAAGGACCCGTGGGCGTCAGGGTGCACGGTCGTGACGTAGGTGGCGCCGCGGCCGGCGTTCGAGCGGCCGGCGCGCATCGGCTGGCGGTAGACGTCGACGGTGACCTCGCGCGGCGTCGCCGACTCCACGAGGCCGGTCACGAGCATGCTGCCCTGACGGCCGCTACGCACGACCTGCAGGGCCGCCGGCGCGTTCATCCTGCGGTTGGCGCCGCCGTCGGCGTCGCGCGCGTCGAGCCGGTCGACGCCGTCGGCCTCGTTGCCGCCCAGGTCGACGGCGAGCTGCGCGGAAGCGCCCACGCGGTTGCCGCGGATCGTGTTGTGGACGCCCTCGCCGACGACCGCGATCGCTGCGGAGCCCGAGGCGGCGATCTCGTTGCAGCTGGTGCCGGCGCAGTCCGGCTCGATGTCGTCGTCGAGGCCATAGCCGACGACCACGTCGGACGCCCCTTCCAAGCGGATCGCGTTGCCGTCGTTGCCAAGCGCGTCCGTGCTCGGCGCCGGACGCAAGCCAATGCGATTGCCTTGCACGCGCCGCCCGGCGGCCGCGCCCGTGATCCGGATCGCGTCAGACGTCGCGCCCACGATGACGTTCGGGCGCCCCGGGAGGCCGACCTGCGTCTCGGGCCCGCGCGAGACCTCGATCCCGGTCTCCGGCGCGGCCGGCTCGCTGCCGTCGAGCCCGATCACGTTGCCCGCCACGGTCGTCTTGCGCGCGAGGTTGCGGACCAGGACGCCGACCCCGCCGTTGGCGATCCGGTTGGCCGTGGAGAGCGTCGCGCCGCCGACGGTCACGTCCGTCGGCGCCGGACGGCCGCCGGCCTCGCCGACCGCGATGCCGATCGCGTTCCCGAGCTCCTCGGGCGTCGCGGTGCTCGGCAGCGACGTGCGGCCAACGTCGTTGTTGAAGATCTTGGTGCCGGTCGCGCGCGCGTCGTTGACCACGACGCCGGCCTTGCGGCTGGCGACGATCGTGTTGGCGTCCTCGGGGAACGCCCCACCGACCTCGGTGCCCGGCGCGTCGAGGACCGCGACGCCGTAGCCCGTGCCCATCGCGGCGCCGTCGGCGAGCAGGCCGATGCGGTTGCCGTGCACGCGCGCGTTGTCGGCGCGCTCCACGCGGATGCCGATCGGCTCGGCGACGATGCGGTTGCCGGTGATCAGCGGGGCGCTGGGGCGGCCCGCGTCGGACGCGTCGAGGAGGATGCCGCCGAGCTCGTCCGGGATCGGGTAGGGCTCGAGGATCGACGTGCCGAGCGCGTTGCCGGCGATCCGTGGCGAGACGAGCGGGCCTTCGACCAGGATCCCGAACTGCTTGCGGCTGCCGGCGACGACGTTGCCCTCGCCGAGCCCGTCGCCGCCGACGAGCACGTCGCGCGCCGCGTCCTCGGCGCTGACGCGAATGCCGTTGCCCGCGTTGGTGGTGTCCTCGAGCTCTGCGTCGACCGTGTCGCGGCCTTCGGCGTCGAGGCCGACGACGTTGCCCTGCACCCGCGTGTCGTCCAGCCCCGTGCCCATGACGAGGATCGCGTCCGCGGCCGACGCGGCCACGTGGTTGGCCAGGGCGCCGCGGCCGCCGATCGTCGTGCGCCGTGCGTCGTCGACGCGGATCCCCGTGCCGTCGACGCCCAGCGTGCCGCCCGCGGTCCCGGCGACGTGCTCGTGCGTGCGGTCGTAGCCCACCCAATTACCTACGATCGTCGTGTCGATCGCGCCGTCGACGCGGATGCCCGTCGCCACGCCCGACAGCTCGGGCACCGACGGCCGGCCCGTCGACGAGACGACGTTGTTGATGATCTCGGTCTCGCGCGGCGCGTCGCCGACGAGGCCGTGCTGGACGATGATGCCGTCGCGGTCGTTGCGGATCGGCTCGCGGCCGTCGGCGCTGAGGCCGACGAGGTTGCCCTCGATGCTCGTCTGCAGCGCGCCCTGGACGACGACCACGCCGCGCTCGGTGCCGGAGACGACGTTGCCCTGCCCGGCCAGCGGCCCGCCGATCGTCACGCGCTTGCCGCCCTCGACGAGCACGCCCGCCGGATCGGCGTTGATGGTGGTGAAGTAGCCCGCGTCCTGGGTGCCGGTGCGATCCAGCCCGAGCCAGTTGTTCTCGATGCGCACGTCGGTGCCGCGCGTCACCGCGATCCCGGCACCGGTGGTGCGGTTGACGATCATCCCGCGGATCACGACGTCCTCGGCGTCGGCGACGTAGAGGCCGTGGGGTCGCACGACGAACCAGCCCTCGCCGGCCTGCGGGCCCGGCGCCTGCAACGCGCTGCCGTCGATCTCGACGCCGGGTCGCCCGTCGCCGCCGGAGCCATCGATCGTCAGCGGCTCGCGGATCGTGTCCAGACCGCGGACCTCGGGCCGGATGACCGCGCCGTCGGGGAGGTCGAAGGTGATCGTGTCGCGATCCTCCTCGCGGTTGGCCTGCTGGATCGCCGCACGCAGCGTGCAGACGTGCTCTGAGGTCTCGCAGTTGCCGTCGGAGACGTCGCGGTCGCTCTCGTCGCCCGCGTCGTCGACGACGAACGAGCGCGCTTGCGCGCTCGCGGGCAGCACCACGATCGACACCGCAGCGAGGGCCAGGAGCACCGCGAGCAGCGACGAGAGACGGACGACGCGCAGCCCCGAAGGACAGGAGAAGGACAGCATCCAACCATCGTGTGGACGCCAGCCGCGACGCACATCGGGGAACTCCCCAACGCCCTCGGGCCGGGTCCCGCGTCGTCGCTCGACTGCGGACAAGAGCTGACCGCAACGCCCCATAGCGTGAGCGCATGGCCTCCATCACCCGCATCGACTTCGTGCCCATCCCCACCCAGGACTACGGTCGCGCCGCCACCTTCTACCGCGACACCCTCGGCCTGGTCGAGTCGCCCCACACCGTCGACAAGGAGTTCAGCGAGTTCGACCTCGGCGACACCACGCTCAGCATCTGGGATCCGACGACCGCCGGCCGCGAGTTCAACGCCAACACCAACGCGATCGCGCTGCACACCGACGACGTCGCCGCCATGCGCACCCAACTAGAGGAGAAGGGCGTCACCTTCTTCGGCGACACCTTCGACACCGGCGTCTGCCACATGGCCTTCTTCAGCGATCCCGACGGCAACCCGCTGATGCTCCACGGCCGCCACGTGCCGCGCGGCTGATCGTCCGAGCCTCAGCGCGCCTGTAGCGCGTCCATCCCGACCGCCGCCGCCAGCACGAGCCGCCGGTCCAGCTGGTGTCCGGGATCGCCGGTGCAGTCGATGGTGTAGCTGTCGCGCAGCTTCCACTTCTCGCGGACGTCGGTGGCCAGCACCTCGCCGTCGCGGACGAAGTGGAAGTTGTAGGGGATCGGGAAGAAGTCGCCGACGTAGGGGATCTGCGCGCCGACCCGGCGCAGGATCGCGATGCCGCCGCTGGCTTCGGTGGCCTTGCACAGCTCGGTGCCGTCCGGTCCGTACAGCGCGTAGGTCGAGCGCAGCAAGCTCTGCTTGAACAGCTTCTGGATCTCGCCGACCTTGCGGTCGTCGGCGTCGGTGATGTCGTAGCGGGCGCGCGGGTCAAACCGCTGGCGCGCCTTGATCCGCAGGATCTCCACGGCCTTGGAGTCGTCGGTGTAGAACCGGATGTCCTCCTTGAACTTGAACCGCGCCTGCTCCACGAAGGCCACCAACTCGCCCGGCTGCCCGTCGGCGCCGGGCAGGAAGAACTCATAGCGGTTGACCATCGCCGTGAGCTTCTGGCGCATGAGGAAGACGTCGTGCTGGTTCGGATCGACCATGTCCAGCGATCCTAGGCTGGTCACGGCAGGCGCGAGCCGTCACCCGCCGCCGGGGCTCCGAGGGCGATCACGAGCTCGAACACCGTCGCCGGATCGTGCAGCCGGTCGCCGTACAGGTCGCGCAGCTGCGTCATCCGGTAGCGGACGGTCTGGGCGTGCACGGTGAGGTCGGCGGCGACGTCGTCGCGGCGTCCCTGGTGCAGGAGCCACGAGCGGAGCGTCTGCTCCAGGCGCTCCGCGGCGCTCGGACGGAGCTCGGACAGCGGTTCGAGGACCCGGCGACGCAGGTCGGCGAGCGTCTCGGCGTCGGACCCGATCAGCAAGGTCGCTAGATGGGCCTCGGTGTCCACAGCCTCGTCGTCAGCGGCCTGGATCAGCTCCCGGGCGCGGCCGGCGCGCTGCGCTGAGGCGGCAACGGCGGTCCAGGGCCGTGCCGGGCCGACGACCGCATCGCGCCCCTTCAGCGCCCGCAGCAGCGTCGCCCGGTGGGCTCCCGCGGCGTCGGGCACCAACAGGATCGCGGTCTCCTCGGCGCCCATGAGGTCGCCGTGCAGCCTAAGCGTCCGCGCGTCGAGCGTGGAGAGGATCGGGCCGACCTGGGCCTCGCGTAGGAGCACGGCGGTCAGCGTCTCGGGCGGGTCCCATCCGGCCCGCTCGGCCGCCTCGACCAGGACGTCGTGCGACGCGCCTTCGAGCAGCCGCTGCCCAAGCTGCTCGAGGTAGAGCTCGCGCACCCGGCCGGTCGTGGCGTGCTCGTCGGCATGCCCTGCGGCGCTGGCCGCCGACAGCTCGTCGATGTAGGCGAAGACCAGCTCGGCGAACTGCGCGACCGCGCCCGCGGGCAGGCCCTCGGCGACGAGCACGGCGGAGAGCTCGCGCCACGCGACGCGGGCGCCCACCCGGTAGGCGCCGAGCAGCGCGTCCATGGTGCGCCCGTCGCGCGCCTCGCCGCGCCCGAGCTCATAAGCGCCTTCGAGCGCGGGCTGCAGCGGGATCCGCGGGTCGCCGTCGCGGGCGTTCTCGGCCAGGCGGACGAACCCGCGCAGCGCCATCTGCACGCCGCGCTCGATGTTGGTCCGGAGCTCGCCGCTGAACGCGCCGGCGTAGCCGGGGACCTCGGCGACCACGGCCAGCACCGTCTGCTCGGCCACCGCCGGCAGCCGCCCGCGCAGGCGCGACCCGATCTCGAGATCGAGGGCGAGCCGGGACGCGCCATGGACCGCGGCAGCTCCACTCATCTTGTTCGCTTAGAACAGATTTTGCCCGAACGCTCACGTTCCATGGATAAGAAGTTATCTGTGATGGCGGGTACCTTCAACCCATGCCCGCCGCGCTCCCCACGCGCCACGTCGCATCCCGCCTGCGCGACCGCGCGATCGACCTCGTGGGGCTGATGACCACGCCGCTGCTCCCGGCCGACTACCTCGACCTCGTCAGCCCGCTGCGCGCCGGCGCCGACCTGCGGGGCCGGATCGTCGCGGTCCACCCCGAGACCCGCGACGCCGTGACCTTGGTGATCCGACCCGGGCGCGGCTGGGCGGGACACGTCCCCGGTCAGTACATCCGGATCGGCCTCGACGTCGACGGCGTGCGCCAATGGCGCGCGTACTCGCTGACCTCCCCGGTCGACCGGCCCGACGGCTGCATCGCGATCACCGTCAAGGCGATCCCCGAGGGCGTGGTGAGCACCCACGTCGTGCGCCGCGCACGGGTCGGGATGCTCGTCCACCTCGACCAGGCCTGCGGCGAGTTCGTGCTGCCCGACCCGCGCCCCGAGAAGGTCTTGTTCGTCACCGCCGGCAGCGGCGTCACGCCGGTGATGGGGATGCTGCGCAACGCGCTCGACGACCTCGGCGACCTCGTCGTCGTGCACTCGGCGCCGACCGCCGCGGACGTCATCTTCGGCGGCGAGCTGCGGATGCTGGCGGCGCGCGGGCACATCACGCTCGTCGAGCGCCACACCGACGCCGACGGCATGCTCGACGCCGACGCGCTCGCCGGCCTGGTCGGCGACCTCGACGAGCGCGAGACGTGGGCCTGCGGACCCGCCGGGATGCTCGACGCGCTCGAGCGCCGCTGGGCCGAGCGGGGGATCTCCGAACGCCTGCACACCGAGCGCTTCCGGCCCACCGTCATGGCCACCGGCGACGGCGGCACCGTGACCTTCACCACCAGCGAGGTCGCGGTCGAGGCCGGCGGCGCGACGTCGCTGCTCGACGCGGGCGAGAGCGCCGGCGTCCTGATGCCCTCGGGCTGTCGCATGGGCATCTGCTTCGGCTGCGTCGCGCCGCTGCGCGAAGGCGCCGTGCGCGACCTGCGCAACGGGGACCTCACGACCGCCTCCCCCGACAGCGGCCCCGGCCGCCCCGTGCTCGTCCAGACCTGCGTGTCGGCCGCCGCCGGCCCCTGCGAGATCGAACTCTGAGAGGAACGACCATGACCGCCATGCAGAAGAAGCCCGAGGACCCCACCGCGCACCTGAGCGCGGAGGACATCGAGAACCTCGGCCGCGAGCTCGACGCGATCCGCGACCAGGTCCTCGCCAGCCGCGGCGAGCGCGACGCGGAGTACATCCGCGGGATCATCCGGACCCAGCGCGGGCTGGAGCTCGCCAGCCGCGCGGCGCTGCTCGTCTCGCTGTTCCCGCCCGCGTGGCTGGCCGGGACCGCCGGGCTCTCCGTCTCCAAGATCCTGGAGAACATGGAGATCGGCCACAACGTCATGCACGGCCAGTGGGACTGGATGCGCGACCCCAAGATCCACTCCACCACCTGGGAGTGGGACAACGCCTCGCCCGCCGAGCTCTGGAAGCACTCCCACAACGAGCTGCACCACACCTACACCAACGTGATCGGCCGCGACAACGACCTCGGCTACGGGATCATGCGCGTCGACGAGGATCAGCCCTGGCAGTTGTTCTACATCGCCCAGCCGCTGTGGAACTTCATCAACGCGTGCTTCTTCGAGTACGGCATCGCGGCCTACGACCTCGAGGTCGGCAAGGCCCTCAAGGGGCGCAAGGACACCGGCGAGCTCGCCACCCAGACCAAGAGCGTGCTGCGCAAGATCCGCCGTCAGGCGACCCGCGACTACGTCGTCCACCCGCTGCTGTCCGGCCCGTCCGCGCTCACCACGCTCGGCGCGAACGTCACCGCCAACCTCGTGCGCAACCTCTGGACGCACTCCGTGATCATGTGCGGGCACTTCCCCGAGGGCGTCGAGACCTTCGAGAAGACCTCGATCGACGGCGAGACGCGCGGCGAGTGGTACCTGCGCCAGATGCTCGGCTCGGCCAACATCACCGGCAGCCCGTTCATGCACCTCATGACCGGCAACCTCTCCTTCCAGATCGAGCACCACCTCTTCCCCGATCTCCCCAGCAACCGCTACCAGGAGATCGCGCCCAAGGTCGAGGAGCTCTTCGAGCGCTACGGCTTGACCTACACCAGCGGCCCGCTGCCCAAGCAGGTCGCCTCGGCGTGGAAGAAGGTCTTCCGCCTCGCGCTGCCCAACCAGACCCCGCGCAAGGCCGCCGAGGCGGTCGTCGCCCCGCTCGCGCGGATCCGCGCCGCGGCCACCGGAGCCACCGCCACCGCCACCGCCACCGCCGAGCGGGAGCCCATCGCGGCCTGAGCGGGGAACCCAGGCTTACGCGCTGAGCCGTTTCGGGAACATCATGATCATGGTCGCAATCGTGCTGGTCGTCGTCGTGGTCGTTCTGCTCGCCTCGGCGTATGGGATCTACTCGCGCCGAGGCAGCGGGATCAGCCAGCACCCTCAGGGCGCCGAGCGCGCCGAAGCACCCGGTGTAGGCGAAGGCCCGAGCCGCATGTCCAACACCGAGGACGAGACCGAAGGCAAGATCACCACGCACGGCACGAAGTAGCCGGGCGCGCGGCTGCCGGCAGAGCCGAGGGATCTCGGCGGCTGAGGACGTCGCCGGCCTACGCATAACCAAAAGGCTTGCTCATAACCATCTGGTTTTGTTACGGTGCGATCTGTGAGCACCGCATTGCCCGTTCTCAGCCCTCGTGAGCGCCAGGCCGGCGGGTGCTGCGAGGCGCCCGTTGAGCCCGACCTCTCCCCCGACGCGGCGGTCGCGCTGGCCGCGACGGTCAAGGCGCTCGCCGACCCGACCCGGCTGCGGATCGTCGACACGCTGCGCAAGGCGGCGCCCGAGGCGGTCTGCCAGTGCGAGCTGCTGCCGTTGTTCGACATGTCGCAGCCGGCGTTGTCCAAGCACTTGAAGGTGCTGGTCGCCGCGGGCGTCGTCGGCAGCGAGCGCCGCGGGCTGTGGGCCTACTACTACATGTTGCCGGGCTCGACCGAGGAGCTGATCGCATGGCTGACGCACCGATGACACCGACCGACGACGTCCGTGAGGCGGTGCGCGAGCGCTACGCCGCGGCCGCCCGCGCGACCGCGGACGGCGCCGGGTGCTGCTCGTCGGTGTCTTTGACCGACGCCTCCGGCACCGAGGTCTTCGGCAACGCCGTCTACGCGGGCGCCGAGGTCGAAGGCGCAACCGCCGACGCGCTCGGCGCCTCGCTGGGCTGCGGCGTTCCGACCGCGGTGGCCGACCTGCACCCTGGCGAGACCGTGCTCGACCTGGGCTCGGGCGCTGGCGCTGACGTCCTGATCTCGGCTCGGCGCGTCGGCGCGACGGGCAAGGCCATTGGGTTGGACATGACCGACGAGATGCTCGCGCTGGCGCGCGCCAACGCCGAGCAGGCCGGCGCGACCAATGTCGAGTTCGTCAAGGGGCACATCGAGGAGATCCCGCTGCCCGACGCGTCGGTCGACGTCGTGATCTCCAACTGCGTCATCAACCTCTCGGGCGACAAGCCGCGGGTGCTGCGTGAGGTCGCGCGGGTCCTCAAGCCCGGTGGCCGGTTCGCCGTCTCCGACGTCATCGCCGACGAGGGCATGGACGACGCGACCCGCGCCGACATGGCGCAATGGACAGGCTGCATCGCCGGAGCGCTGACCCGCCGGGAGTTCGAGGACGCCCTGACCGCCGCCGGGCTGGCCGACATCGAGATCCGCGAGACCCACCGCGTCCACACGCACGCCGCCTCGGCGATCGTGCGCGCCCGCAAGGCCGGTGCGTGACCGACCTGCGTCGCCGCCTCCTGGCCGAGTTCTTGGGGTCCATGCTTCTGGCCGCGGTCGTCGTCGGCTCGGGGATCGCCGCCGCGCGCCTCTCCCCCGAGGACACCGGGCTCCAGCTGCTGGAGAACGCTGCGGCGACCGCCGCCGGCCTGTACGCGGTGATCCTCATGTTCGGGCCGATCTCCGGCGCGCACTTCAACCCGGTGGTGTCGCTGGTGGACGCCGCGTTCGGCGGGATCTCGCGCCGCGACGCGTTGGCCTACATCCCCGCGCAGGTCGTCGGGTGCGTCGCGGGCGCGGCGCTGGCCAACGCGATGTTCGCCGAGGCGGCCGTGAGCATCGCCACCACGCACCGCGCCAGCGGTGCGCACCTGCTGGCCGAGGTCGTGGCCACAGTGGGATTGTTGTTGGTGGTCTTCTCGCTCGCGCGCACCGGCCGCGCGGCGACCGCCCCCGCGGCGGTCGGCGCCTACATCGGCGCCGCCTACTGGTTCACCAGCAGCACCAGCTTCGCCAACCCCGCGATCACCGTCGGGCGGATGTTCTCCGACAGCTTCGCCGGCATCGCCCCCGCCTCGGCGCCGGCCTACGTCGTCGCGCAGCTCGCCGCCGGCGTCCTGGCGATCGCGTTGATCCGCACGCTGTACCCCGGCGTCACCCCGCAGGCCGCCGCCGACGTCGTCCTCCCCCACCCCGAACCCGTCAAGGCGACCACCTGATGTCCACCGTGTTGTTCGTCTGCCTGCACAACGCCGGACGCTCCCAGATGAGCCGCGCCCTCTTCGAACAGGCCGCCCAAGGCAATCACCATGCCTTGAGCGCCGGCAGCGTCGCCGACCCCGCCGGCCACGTCCACCCCGAGGTCGTCGAGGTCATGCGCGAGGTCGGCGTCGACCTCACCGACGTCCGCCCCGTGCGCCTGACCCGCGAGCTGGCCGAGCAGGCCGACGTCGTCGTCACGATGGGTTGCGGCGACGCCTGCCCCTACATCCCCGGCAAGCGCTACATCGACTGGGACCTCACCGACCCCAAGGGCCGCCCGATCGACGAGATCCGCGCCACCCGCGACGAGATCGCCCGCCGCGTGAGCGACCTGCTCACTGCGCTCTAGCCGGACGCGTTGCGATCGGACGCCGTCCGACGCCGGAAGATCGCCGACGGCCGGGCTGCTGTTGCCCGCTAGCGTCCCGTGCCAATGTCGCAATCGGACCATCGCTCAGTCATGGAGACGCTGCTGGCCGACGTGGAGCAGCTCGCCTCGATCGGTGGCTGGTCGTGGGACCTGATCACGCGCGAGGCGACGTGGTCGGATGAGATGTACCGGATCCAGGGCCTCGAGCCGCAGTCGGTGCCGGCCGGTCCCGAGCTGGTGCTCCGCTCGGTGCCCGAGCCCGACCGCGGGTACGTGGCGGCGCTGTTGGAGTCGGTGGTGCAGCGCCCCGACAGCTTCCCGCCGGAGGGCATCGAGATCGCCTACCGCGTGGTCCGCCCCGACGGGGTCGTCCGCGAGCTGCGCGCGATCGGCCGCATCGAGCGCGACCGCACGGGCCGGCCGGTGCGCTGGATCGGCGCCGCCCAGGACGTGACCGAGCTGCGTCTGACCGAGCGCGAGCTCCAGGCGCATCACGCCGTCTCGGTCGCGCTGCGCGACTGGGACACCTTCGACGACGGGATGATGGGCCTCCTCACCCGCCTCGGGGAGGCGCTGGACTACCGGCACGGCGCGCTCTGGACCTGGGACGAGCTCCGCGGGCGGCTGGTCTGCCGCGCGTTCTGGACGTCCCCAGGAACGGTGAGCGCCACCGATCCCACGCCGTTCGAGCTCGCCACCCGGGCGATGGAGTTCGCTGCGGGTGAGGGCGCACCGGGCCGCGCGTGGGAGCACGGCCGCCCCGTCGTGGTCGCCGAGATGACGGCCGATCCCTGCTTCGGCCGGCCTGACGCGGCGCGCGCGCTCGGGCTGGTCTCCGGCGTCGCCGTGCCCGCCCTGACCGACGACGGGCCGCTCGCCGTGCTGACCTTCTACAGCACCGATCGCCGGGCCGGGACGCCGAGCCTGGAGCGCACGCTCGGCGTCATCGGGCGCGACGTCGGCGCGTTCCTGTCGCGCCGACGAGCGCAGCTCACCGATCGCACGCTCTCACCCCGCGAGCTGGAGGTGCTGCGGCTCGCGGCCGAGGGACGCTCCGGGCCGGAGATCGCTCGGCAGCTCTTCGTGAGCCCGTCGACGATCAAGACGCACTTCGAGCACATCTACGAGAAGCTCGGGGTCGGCGACCGCGCAGGAGCGGTCGCCTACGCGCTGCGCGCGGGCCTCATCGAGTGACGCAAGATCCGCCGATCGCCCGATAGAGCACCGCGGCCGGTCGCGCCGATCCTGTGAGGGATGACGTTCACGGGCCAGGAGCTCGCGCCCGGGCACGGGTCGCACGCCGAGGCGCTGATGCGCGCACTGCCCGACGGCCTCGTGCTGTCCGACGGCCAGGGGCGGATCGTCGAGGTCAACGACGCGTTGTGCACCATGATGGGCCACGACCGCGGCGAGATCCTGGGCCTCGAGCCGCCCTACCCGTGGTGGCCCGAGGACCAGGTCGCCCGCATCACCGAGATGTTCGCCGCGTCGATGGCCGAGCGCTCGGCGCGCTGGGAGCTGACGTTCCAGCGCCGCGACGGCGCGCGCTTCCCGGCCAGCGTCACGTCCTCCGCGATCGTCACCGCCGGGGGCGGCGTCGCGGGCTTCGCCGCCGTTCTGCGCGACACGACCGGCGAGCACTGCGAGCGCGAGCGCCTGCGCGCCGCCGAGGCGCGCCTGCGCCAGGCGCAGCGCATGGCCGACATCGGCAGCTTCGAGGTCGACTACCGGACCGGCGAGGCGCGGTGGTCGGAAGAGCTGTTCCGCCTCCTGGGCCTTCCACCCCACCAGGATCCGCAGGCCATCGCCGAGGCGCGAACGCGGCTGGCCGACCCCGACGGCCAACGCCTGTTCGAGGTCGCCGACGCGACCCGCGCCGACGGCAAGCCGCGCGAGCTGGTGCACCGCTACCGCCGCGGCGACGCGCTGCGGATCGCCGAGATGCGCATCGAGGCGCTCAGCGACGAGCGCGACGAGCGCTACGGCGTCCGCGGCACAATGCAGGACGTCACCGAGCGCTGCCGCGCGCAGGCGGAGATCCACCTGCAGGCGCACCTGCTCGACGCGGTCGACGTCACGGTCGTCGCCACCGACCTCGACGGCGTCATCACGCACTGGAACCGCGGCGCGCAGAGCGCCCTGGGCTGGGAGCCCGAGGAGGCCATCGGCCGTCCGATCGCCGAGCTGACCACGGTGGCGGGCGAGCCGGGCTCGGTGGCCGGCGTCCTGGACGAGATCCGCCGCGCCGGGCAGTGGGAGGGCGAGCTGGCGGTCTCGCGCCGTGACGGCTCGACCTTCCCCGGCTACATCCGTGCCGCCCTGTTCCACGACCTCGACGGCACGCTGGCCGGCATCGTCGGCGTCTGCGTCGACATCTCGGCCCAGATCGAGACCGAGCGGCAGCTTCGCGCCGCCTCCGACTACCAGCGCGCCATCACCGACAACATGGGCGAGGGCCTCTACACGCTCGACGTCGAGGGCCGGCTGATGTACCTCAACCGCGCGGGCGAGGAGCTGCTGGGCTGGCGCTCGTTCGAGCTGGAGGGCGAGGTCATGCACGACATCGTGGGCGGTCCGCGGCTCGACGGCACCGCCGTTCGCAGCGACGAGCACGACTTCGCCCGCCGCGACGAGACCGAGCTGCCCGTCGAGGTGACCGCGGCGCCGTTCGAGACGGCCGACGGCGTGCGGGGCACCGTCGTCGTCTTCAAGGACATCACCGAGCGCAAGGCGCGCGAGCGCGAGCTGGAGCGCCAGCTCGAACGGATCTCGTGGATCGGGCGCCTGCGCGCCGCGCTGGCCGAAGACCGGTTCGAGCTGCACGCCCAGCCGATCGTGGATCTCGCCAGCGGCGCGACGGTCCAGCACGAGCTGCTGATCCGGCTGCGCGACGAGGACGGGACGCTGCTCGCGCCGGGCCAGTTCCTCCCGACCGCGGAGCGCTTCGGCCTCATCGGCGAGATCGACCAGTGGGTCGCCCGGCAAGGGATCGGCCATGCCGCGCGCGGTCACCCGGTGGAGCTGAACCTCTCGGCGCATTCGCTGGGCAACCCCGACCTCCTGAACGTCATCGGCGCCGAGCTGCGCCGCACCGGCGCCGATCCCGCGCTGTTGGCCTTCGAGATCACCGAGACCGCACTCGTCCAGGACTCGGCCGCGGCCGAGTGGTTCATCACGCGGCTGCGCGCGCTGGGCTGTCGCGTGGCGCTCGACGACTTCGGGACCGGCTACGGCGGGTTCATCTACATCAAGCGCCTGCCAATCGACGACCTCAAGATCGACATCGAGTTCGTCCGCGACCTCACCGAGAGCACCGCCAGCCAGGAGGTCGTGCGCGCGGTCGTCTCGCTGGCCCGCGGCTTTGGGCAGCGGACCGTCGCCGAGGGCGTCGAGGACGCCGCGACGATGGACCTGCTCCGCGAACTCGGCGTCGACTGCGCTCAAGGCTTCGCGATCGCCCGGCCAGCGCCGGTCGCGGACGTGCTCGGCGCCGGCTGAGGCCCGTCTCCTCGCGCCTGCCCGGTGATGCCCAGGGACGCCGGGGTGACCCGCACGGGGCCGCGTCGGCGCAAGCCGCCGATCCGGTCCCCCGGCGGGACACGGCGCGGCACGGCCGCCTCCACGGCACGGGCGACGAGCGTTGGGTTGACGTGGGTCCAGCGGCTGAGGCCCGCGCCCCAGACGTAGATGTAGGACCAGACGTGGCCGTCGCTGATCGCCACGGTCCACTCGTGGCGGTCGCCGGCGACCCGGCTCTCCGTGACGAAAGCGCCCACGCCCGCCGGCGCCTGCCGCGCCCGGCCCGCCGCGAAGCGGATGCACTGCGCGGAGGGCAGCCGGTCAGGGTGGTCGCCGATCTCGATCTCCATGGCTTCCTCAGCTACGCCCGCCGAGGCGGTCCAGCACGCGGCGCGCGAAGCGCTGGAGCGGAGGCTCAGGCGATGGGGTCCGGTCGCGATCGCGGTGCCGCCAGCCCACCTCTTCGGGCAGCTCGTCGGCGCCGACCGACAGCAGCACGCCGCCCCGGTGGATCTCGGCGATCTGGTCGGGCGGCGCGTGGAGGTGGCGGCCCGGGAGCGGCAGGGTGTGGACGACCACGCCCTCGAAGATGCCGCCCGGCGGCTCGATCAGGACCTCGTCGACGACGCCGACGCGGCGACCGCCGGGGTCATAAACGGGGGTGCCCTCGGCTAGGGCGGGGAAGGCGATGCGCGGCCCGAGGTCCATGGTCTCCGTGGAACTAGGCCCAGACGCGCGCGGGCAAGCGCAAGATCGCGCAGACGGTCAGGTCGCCAGATCGCGCCCGCGGCAGGCGAGTTGTAGGAGAAGGCGGTCGTCGGGGTTCTCGACGTCGACGTCCAACAGCGCGAAGATCTGATTGACGCGGTAGGAGACGGTGTTGCGATGCAGGTCGAGGACCTCGGCGGTCCGGGTCAGCGAGCACTGCTGGTCGAGGTAGACGTGCAGCGTCCGGATCAGCCGGTCGGCGCGTGGCCCGCCGAGCTCGACCAACGGCGCCAGCACCGTCGCGACCGCGTCGCGCGCCGTGTCCGAGGTGTACCACTCGACCAGCCCGCGGCGCAGACCCGCGCGGTCGAACGCCACGACGGTCCAGGGGCGCTTGGAGGTCCGCGCGACCGCGACGGCCGCCTTGGCCTCCGCGGCGGAGGCCAGCAGGCCGCTCGGGCCCTGGTACGCGCCGCCCACGCCGCAGTGCACGAGCGTGATCGGCAGCGCGTCGCGCCGTGTCGCCAACGCGCGCTCGACGGCGCGGGCGACGCCGGTGACCCCCGCCGCGCCCGGGTCGCCCGCACTGCTGCGCAGCAGGATCGCGCCCGCGCCGGAGCGGCAGGTGTGCCACTCGGCGTCGGCCTCGCGCAGGGCGTGGACCGCGGACGCCGCCAGCCGCTGGCGCGCATGGTCGGCGGCGATCGGGTCGTGCCGCTCGTCGTCGGCGAGCTCCTCGAAGTCCAGGCGGGCCGCCACGTGCCAGCCGTCGATGGGGACGCCGAGCGCGCGAGCGCGGTGGGCGATCGCGTCGTGGGCGACCGGTGGCGCGACGAGCAGCTCCGCGAGGATCGCCCCGCGCGACTGCAGCGGCAGGCTGGCGGCGAGCCGCGAGCGCTCGAGCGCCTGCCACGTCCACGCCGACGCGATGCTCAGCGTGAGCTCCAGCGCCAGGCCGAGATCGCCCTCCTGCCGCTCGGCGGTCAGCCACGCCTCGGGCTGGCCGTGGCCGCGCACGGCAGCCATCATGCCCGCGGACGGCCGCCGCGTGACCAGCCGAATCGGGACGCCCAGCGCGGCGCCCGCGCGCTCGGCGATCGCCTCCGGCGCACCGTCGGACGGGTGGGCGTGGATCGCGCGCATCGCGGTGTGCGCGCGCAGCAGCGCCGCATCGGCGTCGCCGCTCAGCTCGCGGCCGATCGCGACCGCGAGCACCGCCATGTCGACCCCGGCGGCGGCCCCGAACAGCCCGACGCCGAGACGGTCGGCCAGCGGGCCGGCGGTCGGGGTCACGTCGTCGACGGCCGGTCCGCAGAGGACCAGCGCGGTGACGCCGGCGCTCGCCGCGATCCGCAGCGCGACGTCGAGCCGATAGCTCCCCGCCAGCGCCGACGCGGCGCGGGTCAGCAGGACGATCGCGTCCCGGGGGGCCCGTTCCAGGTCGGACACGTCCTCCATCAGCGCGACGTTCGCGACCGATCTCGTTCCCTCACCGATGGCGAGGCAGCTCAGCGAGGAGCCGACCGTCGGTGACCCGACGAGCTGATCGAGCGAGGCCACGCGCCTATGCTACGCGCAGAGCCGCCCATCAAGGAGAACCTTTCGATGCGCCTGGAGGACCGCACCCTGCGCGACCTCGCCCGCGGTTGCGGGCTGCTCGGCGCCGGGGGCGGCGGGGACACGTTCGTCCCGCTGACGATGGCGCGGCGCGCCGTCGCCGAGCACGGCCCGGTCGACGTCGTGGACCCGGGCGACCTGCCGCCGCACGGGCTCGTGATGCCCTGCGGGCTCCTGGGCTCACCGGCGGCCGAGCGCCTCCTCAGCGGGGACGAGGGCCGCGCGCTGCAGATGGCGGCGCAGGCGCGGTTCGGCGACGCGGTCGTCGCGCTGATGCCGTACTCGATCGGCGGCGGCAACGGCCTCGTCTGCGCGACCTGGGCGGCCCGGCTCGGGCTGCCGCTGCTGGACGCCGACGCGATGGGCGGCACGTTCCCGTCGCTGACGCAGATGGCCACCGGCCTGGGCGGCGTCCGCGCGACGCCCGCGATCCTGACCGACGGCCGCGGCAACACGGTGGTGCTGGACGCCGCCGACGACGCATGGGCCGAGCGGCTCGCGCGCCGGATCGCCGCGAGCATGGGCGGCGTCTGCGCGCTGGCCGTCGCCTGCCTGACCGTGCGCGACGCGCAGCGGTGCGCGATCCTCGGCTCGATCTCGGGCGCGGTCGCGCGCGGCGCCGACCCCGACGGCCTCGGCCGCGTGCTGGCCGAGGGGCGCATCGGCGAGGTCGAGCGCCGCGTCGCGGGCGGCGCGATCAGCATCTCGGCGACGCTCGACGGCGGGGCGCGGCGGATCCGGCTGGAGGCCCAGAGCGAGATCCTGCTCGCGCTGGAGGACGGCGAGGCGCGCGCCGCCGCGCCCGACGCGCTCGCGCTGGTCGACGCGGAGTCGGGGACGCCACTGCTGGTCGAGCGGCTGCGCGACGGTCAGGCCGTCCGCCTGCTCGTGCTCGAGGCCGCGCCGATCTGGCACACTCCCGGCGGCCGGGCGCTGGCCGCCCGGGCCGGCTTCGCGCTGGACGCGGGCGAGATCCCCGGCGGCGAGGCGCGCGATGGCCCCGGTTGAGGCGATCGCCGGGTTGCTGTCCGCCACCACCGGCGTCGAGGCCGTCCTGCTCGACGCGCACGGCCGGCGGTGCGCGAGCGCGCGCCGCCCGTCCACCGCGTCGCCGTGCACGGGCTGCGCCGGCGCGCTCGACGCGCTGGCCGACGACCTCGGGCGGCCGCTGCCGGCGGCCACGCGCGTGACGCTGGGCAGCGACTGGGTCGCCACCGCGCTGCGCGAGCGGCGCGGCCTGACGCGCGTCGCGGTGATCCGGGCCGGCGGCCCGCTGACCGGCGCCGTCCCGCCGCTGTGGACGTGGCCCGCCGCGCTGCGGGGCGCGATCTCGGCCGGCGCGACGATCGTCGACGGCGGCGCCGAGTACGACGGCCGCAGCGCGACGCCGCTGGACGTCGAGGCCGTCCTGCGGTTCCTCGACGCCGTCTCGGACCTCGCCGAGGCCGTCGCGGTCGTCGGCGTCTTCTCGCCGATCGCGGCCGACGACGAGCTCGCCGTCGCCGAGCTCGTCCACCGCGAGCTCGGGCCCGCCGTGCCGGTCTCGCTGGGGCACGAGATAGGCTCGCTCGGCCTGCTGGAGCGCGAGAACGCCACGGCGCTCAACGCGGCGCTCGTCGGCCCCGCGCGGGTGCTGGCCGCGGCGCTGCTGGCCGTGCTCGAGGAGCGCGGGATCAGGGCCGAGCCGTTCCTCACCCAGAACGACGGCTCGGCGATGGTCCTGGAGCACGCGGCGCGCTACCCGGGCCGGATGCTCGGGAACGGGCCCGCGCTGGCGATGAACGGCGCGATGTGGATGAGCGGCGTCGCCGACGGCGTGGTCGCCGACGACGACGGCGTCCGCACCGACATCGGCGTCTTGGCCGGCGGCGTGCTGCGCGAGGAGCCCGACGACATCACCGAGACGGCGGGCGTCCGGACGACCATGCGGCGCCCGCAGGTCCTGCGGCTGGCCGGCGGCGCCGCGCCGGGCGCCGCTCGCCCGGCCGCGCTGCGCGACGCGCTCGACCGCTCCGGCGTCCTGCGCGGTCAGGCCACGGTCGTGGCGATCGGCACCGGCGCGCAGGACGTCGCGGCCGGCCTGGCCGACATGGAGGGCATCGACGTCGTCGTCCCGGCCGACGCCGGCGTCGCCGGGGCGATCGGCGCGGCACGCGCGTCCGTCGCCGGGCAGGTCGAGGTCTTCTGCGAGCACGAGGGCCAGGGGGCCGAGGCGGCGATCGCCCGGGCCCGGCGCGCGGCGATCCACGCCGGCGCCGACCCGGAGCGGGTGCACGTCGTCGAGGTCGAGCAGATGCCGCTCGGCTACCTCGTCGCGCCCGCGCTGCGCATCCGCGCACGCGCGGAGGGACCGTGCATCTAGGCGCGATGCCCAGGCCAGCCTGGATCCTCCTGCGGCGATCGCCGGTCAGCCGGGGAACACCGATTGCCTGACCTCCGCGGCGAGAGCTGTGCACCCCTCACAGAGAACCGGGCGCAGACCGACGCCGACGACGACGGCGGCACCCTCCGGGGCGGGCATCGTCGTCTCCATGACCACGATCTCCGAGACGCCCCGTCATCGCGCAGGCCGACCGGACGAGCCGGCGCTGCTGCGGGCCGCCCAGGCCCACGACAGCCCCCGGCGCACCGAGCTCGTCGAGGCCTACATGCCGCTGATCGGCTCCGTCGCCCACCGCTACCACGGGGCCCGCGGGGTCAACCACGCCGAGCTGATGCAGGAGGGCGTGGTCGGGCTTCTGCGCGCGGTCGATCGCTACGACCTCGAGCGTGAGACGCCGTTTTGGGCCTATGCCTCGTTCTGGGTCCGCCAGGCGATGCAGCAACTGGTCGCCGAGCTGACCTGGCCGGTCGTGCTGTCAGACCGTGCGCTGCGTCAGCTGGCGCGGATCCGCGCCGCCGAGCGCCGCTTCTCCCAAGACGAGGGCCGCTCGCCGTCGGCCGCCGAGCTGGGGACCGCGGCCGGCCTCGGGCCCGAGCACCTCGGCCTCCTGCTCGCCGCCGAGCGCTCGCCGCGCGGCCTGGACGAGCCGGTCCTCGCCGACAGCGGCACGGGAAGCGCGCTGGGCGAGATGCTCAGCGACCCCACGGCGCAGGACCCGTTCGAGCGGATCCCGTCGCGCGACGCGGCCGATCGGCTCGGTGAGCCTCTCGGCCTGCTCACCGTGCGCGAGCGCAACATCCTGGCCGAGCACTACGGCCTGCACGGCGAACCACGAACGCTGCGCGCGATCGCCGCGCAGCTGGGCGTCAGCGCCGAACGCGTGCGCCAGATCGAGCAGGGCGCCCTGGAGAAGCTCCGCGAGACCTGCGACTGGGCGGCCTGAGCGACGCGCGAACCGGAGCTGCTCGTCCCGCCGCCCTTGTCGCGGACGGCGACCGGTCTACCGCACGACGGACATGAGCGCGCGCGCCGACTCCGCGACCCCGCTGCCCGAGACGCCCGACCACGACGGCGCCTACCCGCGGCTCGACGACGAGCAGCTCGCGCGCCTGGAGCCAGTGGGGCGCAAGCGACCGACGACGACGGGCGACGTCCTGTTCCGCGAGGGCGACGAGGACTATGACTTCATCGTCGTCCTGGAGGGCGAGGTGGCGATCGTCCAAGGCGAAGGCGACGACCAGCGGCTGATCGCCGTCCACGGCCCGCGCCGCTTCCTCGGCGAGCTGGGGATGCTCACCGGGCAGGCCGCGTTCTTCACCGCGGTGGTCCATCAGGCGGGCAGCGTCCTGGAGGTCCCGGTCGACCGGCTGCACGAGCTGGCGACCCGTGACAGCGCGCTGGGCGACCTGATCCTGCGCGCCTACCTGATCCGCCGCGAGATCCTCATCGGCCTCGGCGCCGGCCTGAAGATCGTCGGCTCCCGCTACTCGCCGCAGGCGCGCGAGCTGCGCGACCTCTGCGCGCGCAACCGCGTGCCGCACCGCTGGATCGACCTCGAGGAGGACGCGTCGGCCGAGGATCTCCTGCGACGGCTCGGCGTCTCGCCCCAGGAGACGCCGGTCGTCCTCTGGCACGGAGAGGTCCTGCGCAATCCGACGCCCGACGCGCTGGCCCACGCCATCGGGCTGCCCGACCTCTCCGGGGCCGTCGAGGTCTGCGACCTCGTCGTCGTCGGCGCGGGACCGGCCGGGCTGGCGGCTGCCGTCTACGGCGCCTCGGAGGGCCTGGCCACCGTCGCGCTGGACGCCGTCGCGACCGGCGGCCAGGCCGCGACGTCGTCGCGGATCGAGAACTACCTCGGCTTCCCCGCCGGCCTGTCGGGGGCCGAGCTGGCCGAGCGCGCGACGATCCAGGCGCGGAAGTTCGGCGCGCGGCTGGCCGTGCCCGCCACGGCGGTCGCGCTGGACCGCTCCGACGGCCACTACGTGATCCGGCTGGAGTCGGGCCAGGCGCTCGAGACGCGTTCGGTGGTGATCGCCACCGGCGCGCGCTACCGCAAGCTCCCGGTGCCACGCCTGGAGGACTTCGAGGCCAACAGCGTGTACTACGCGGCGACGCAGATGGAGGCGCAGTGGTGCGCGGGCGCGCCGGTCGTGGTCGTCGGCGGCGGCAACTCGGCCGGGCAGGCGACGACGTTCCTGGCCCGCCACGCCACCCAGGTCGAGCTCGTGCTGCGCGAGGACGACCTCGAGGTCAACATGTCGCGCTACCTGGCCGACCGCATCCGCGGCCTGCCCAACGTCGGTATCCGCCGTCACAGCGAGGTGCGCGAGCTGCTCGGCGAGGACCGCTTGGAGGCCGTCGTCGTCGAGGACCGGCACACCGGCGCCCGCGACCGCCTCGACGCGCAGGCCCTGTTCGTGTTCATCGGCGCCGAGCCGCACACCGACTGGCTGCGCGGCGTCGTCGCGCTCGACGACGGCGGCTACGTCGTCACCGGCGCCGAGTGCGAGCAGGAGGGCCGGCACGCGCTGCTGCTGGAGACCAACCGGCCGGGCGTGCTCGCCGTCGGCGACGTACGCAGCGGCTCGATCAAGCGCGTGGCCTCCGCGGTCGGCGAGGGGTCGATGGCCGTGCGCCTGGTGCACGAGCACCTCGGCACGCTGCGCTGACCCCTCGACCCGAGTCCTACACGAACGTCTCGTCGACGTAGCACCAGCGCCAGTCCTCGCCGGGCTCGAGCGAGCGGACGATCGGGTGCTCGATCGTCAGCGCGTGGGCCCGCGCGTGGCGCATCGGCGAGGAGTCGCAGCAGCCGACGTGGCCGCAGGTCAGGCAGAGGCGCAGGTGCACCCACGGCGATCCGATGCGCAGGCACTCCTCGCAGCCCTGCGGCGTGCGCGGGCCGACGGGGCGGATCATCGTCAGGTGACGGCAGAAGATGGCCATGTCCTTGTCAGTAGGTCGCGCCGTCCTAGCTCCCAGGGCGATGCCCCGCCTGACGATCGAGCGCTTCGACCCTCCGACCTCCTCCCGCGCGTCCCGGATCCGATCCTGGGCCGGCGCGCGCGCCGCCGACCAGCTCGGCGAACGCCACGTCTGGTGCGCGTCCGCCTCCCCGCGCGGCCGCGGTGACGCACGCGCGCTGCAGGAGCGATTGCGCGCCGGCGGAGGCCTGGACGCCGCGGCGCTCGACGTCGACGCGTGGCTGCGCGACCTCGCCCAGCAGCTCGTGCGCGCGGACGACCTGGTCATCGTCTTCGACGCGGCCGCGGCGCTCGCCGCCGAGGCGCTGCGGGCGCGCGGCGCGCACGTCGTCTGGTGCGTCGACCCCACGGCCGCCGACGCCCTCCACCGCTCCACCGGCGACGTCGACGCCTACATCTTCAGCAGCGTGCGGCGCGAACCTGCGGGACAGGTCGTCCGCCACGTCGCCGCGCTGATGCCCGGCGCCGACCTCCTGGCCGCCAAGCAGGTCCTCGACCCCGGCCCCGGCGACATGCTCGGCTGGCGCAGCGCGCTGGCCGACGTCGTGACCGACGACCACGAGCAGCACGTCGGCGGCCGCCGTCACGTCCGCCCCGCGGTCGCCGCGCGCTGAGACGGCGGCGGCTCGCCCCGCCCCAGCAGCGCGGCGCCGCGCAGCAGCGCGTTCGGCCAGCGCATCAGCAGCGCTCCGGCGATCGCCATCACCAGCACGTAGGCGGCCGCGACCGGCGCCAGGTCGGGCTCGATGCCCGCGGTCGCGGCCAACCCGGCGAGGACCACCGCGACGTCGCCGTGCGGCAGCAGCGCGGCCGCGGCGCGCGCCCGTCCCTCCGGCCCGACGCCGGTCAGCGCCGCGGCGCGCCAGCCGGTCACCGACTTGGTGAGCACCGTCACGACGACCAGCGCGGCGACCGGCAGGGCGACCGACGCCAGCCGGCCCGTGTCGACCTGCAGGCCGAAGAACAGGAAGAACAGCGCGGCGTTGAAGTCGCGGATCGGCGCGAGCAGCGGCGCGGTCCGCGTCGCCACCTCGCCCGACAGCGCGATCCCCGCCAGGAACGCGCCGATCGCCGCGCCGACCTGCAGCGTCTCGGCCACGCCGGCGGCCAGCAGGACGAGGCCGAGCACCGACAGCAGCACGACCTCCTCGGAGTGGTGGGCGAGCAGCCGCCCGAGCCGGTCGCCGAAGCGCGACGCGCCGAGCAGCGCGGCGGCGATCGCGACGATGGCGATCCCGACCGAGCCCAGGCTCGCCGCCACGCCGCCTCCGACCAGCAGCGTCGCGACCAGCGGCAGGAACACCGCCATCGCCAGGTCCTCGGTCACCAGCACCGAGACGACCGCCGGCGTCTCGGGGCAGCGCAGGCGCCCGAGGTCGCCCAGCGCCTTGACGACCATGCCCGACGACGACGCCCACCCCACGCCGCCGAGCACCACGGCCGCCACCGGATCCCACCCCAGCAGCAGGCCGACGACGATCCCCGGCGGCACGTTGAGCACCACGTCCAGGACGCCGGCTCGGCGATGGCGGAGCAGGTGCATGGTCAGCTCCTCCGCGCTGTACTCCAGACCGATGAGGAACAGCAAGAGGATCACGCCGAACCCCGCGGCGAAGCGCACCACCTCGCCGTCGAGCGCCGGCACGTCGAAGGCGCCGATCGCCAGGCCGGCGATCAGGTAAAGCGGGATCGGGGAGACGCTGAGGCGCGCGGCGACGCGCGCGCCCAGGCCCAGCGCGAGCACGGCGGCACCGAGCTGGAGGTAGACCGGCGCCGCGTCGTGCACGCCGCGATCAGCCCGGCTCGACGAGCCCGTAGTCGCCGTCGTAGCGCAGGTACAGCACCTTGCCGCGTCCGTCGTCAGCGTCGATGAAGTACAGGAACCGGTGGGCGAGCACGTCCATCTCGGCGCGCGCGGTCGCCAGCGACAGCGGCTGCGAGTACCGGCTGGGCTCCGGCACGACCGGCGGCCCTTCGCCGGCCAGCGCGCTGCCCTGCGGGTGCAGCAGGCCGACGCGTCCGTCGTCGCGCCAGTGCACGACGACGTCCTCGCGGGTGGCCACGTGGACGAACAGCCGGAACTCCTGGTCGTCGTCGAGCAGGTCGGCGATCGCCGAGAGCGTCGACTCCGGCTCCTCGGAGTAGGTGCGGCGGTGGACGATCCGGCGCTCCTCGGGCGGCTTGTGCGGGAGGTCGGGGCGCTGGGGCTCCAGGCGGCGCAGGTCGGCGATCCCGCGGGCGATCACGCGGGGCTCGTCGCGCAGCGCGACCTCGCTGTCGCGCGCGCGGCGCAGCTGGCGGCGCAGGCGCTCCAGGGCCGCCGACGCCGCGGAGATCGCGGTCGGCCCGAGCGCGTGGGCGGCGAGGACGCGGCCGTGGTCGGGCGCGCTGGCGTCGGCGACGAACGGCCGCCGCGCGTGCGGGCCGGAGCGCGCCGGTCCCGGCCGGACGGTCAGGCGGACCTCCGGCGGCGGGTCGTCGACGAGCCGCTCGAGGCCGGCGGCGCGCCGGCGGATCTGCTCGACGAGCCGCGGGGGCACGTCCGGTGCGCGAACCTCGACGTCCATCAGCCCTCTCCCCCGCCGCTCAAGGCGTACACGATGGCCTGCTCGACCGGCACGCGATTGGCGGCCTGGCGCCAGACGACGGTCTGGCGGTCGTCGATCACCGCCGCCCGGATCTCCTCGCCGCGGTGGACGGGCAGGTGGTGCAGAACGATCGCCTGCGCGGACGCGCGCTTGACCAGCGGCGGCGTCACGCGGTAGGGCACCAGCAGGTCGTGCAGGCGTCGGCGCTGTGCCGGGTCGGCGGGCCGTGGCCACGGGCCGGTGACGATCGCGTCGGCGCCGGTCACGGCCTGCTGCGGATCGTCGACGAGCTCGACCTGGCCGCCGTGCAGCTCGCCCATGAGCGCGGCCGCGGTGACGTCCTCGGGCGCGGGGCGGCTCTCAGACGGCGCGGCGACGCGCACGGTCATGCCGGCCAACGCGCCGATCGCCATCAGCGACCGCGCAGCGTTGCTAGCCGGACCGACGTAGGCGAGCACGCGGCCGTCGAGCTCGCCGAAGTGCTCGCGCATGGTGAAGACGTCGGTCAGCGCCTGGCACGGATGGTGCTCGGGCGAGCGCGCGTTGACCACCGGGACGGTCGCGGCGCCGGCAAGCCGCGCGAGGTCGCGGTCGGGCAGGTCGCGGACGAGGATCGCCGCGCTCCATCCCGACAGGATCCGCGCGACGTCCTCCAGCGGCTCCTCCTCAGGGTCGAGGTCCTGGGGGCGCGTCGTGACCGGCTCCATCCCGAGCCGGTGCGCCGCCACCTGCGCCGAGAGGCCGGCGCGGGTCGTGGGGACCTCGTACAAGCAGGCCAGCGCCGCGCCGGCCAGCGCGCCGGTCCACCCGGCGGGCTCGGCCTTCATCCGCCCGGCGAGGCCGAGCAGCTCGTCGAGCGCGACCCGCGTCAGGTCGGTCGCCCGCAGGAGGTCGGACGGCCAGTCGATCATCACCGGAGCGCTCATGCGGTGGCCGACGACGCCGGTGCCGGCGCGCTGCCGACCCGCGGCGTCAGCCACGCGCGCAGCGCCTCCTCGGGGTGGGCGCCGACGCGCCGGTCGACCTCGGCGCCGTCGCGCAGCAGGACCAGCAGCGGGATGCCCTGGACGTCGAAGCGCCCGGCGATCTCGGGCGCCTCGTCGGTGTTCAGCTTGACCACCTTCAGGCGCCCGGCCAGCTCGACCCCAAGCCGCTCCACCGCCGGCGAGACCATCCGGCACGGCCCGCACCACGGCGCCCAGAAGTCGACGAGCACCGGGATCGAGGCCCGCGTCTCCTCGTCGAAGGTGGCCGGCGTCGCGTCGACCACCCACGGCAGCGCGTTGTGGCAGTTCCCACAGCGCGGGATGCCCTCGGCGCGCGGCGCGATGCGGTTCTTGCGCCCGCAGTGCGGGCAGACGACGACGGCCGTGGCGGGCATGGCCGGCGGTCAGCTCCCCGAGCCGCTGCCGCTGCCGCTGCCGGTGCCGCTGTCGCTCGCCTCACCGGTGTCGCCCTCGCGGATCTGGACCTGGCGGGGCTTGGCCTGCTCGGGCTTGGGCACGCGGACCTCGAGCACGCCGTGGTGCAGGCGCGCGTCGGGCTCGACGTCGCCGCTCAGGCCGGGCAGCGTCACCGTGTACTCGAACTCGCCGACGCGGCGGGTGCGACGGCGCAGGATGCCCTGGCGCTCGCGCTCGGCGATCGCGCCGCGGATCGTCAGCTCGCCCTCGTCGACCTCGACGTGCACGTCCTCGGCGCGCGCACCGGGCAGCTCGGCCTCCAGGATCCAGGCGTCGTCGGTCTCCTCGATGTCGACGTCGGGGATCCACGGGCGCACGACCTCGGGCGGCACGCCCATCATCTGCTCCAGCAGCTGGGCGGTCTGCTGCTGGATCTCCTCCAGCTCGCGGAACGGCTGGTAGCGCTGCACGGGCTGCATGCGCTGCGGGTTGCGCCCGCCGTTGTGGCGTCGTACGAGCACGGCCATGGGGTTCTCCTTCAAGCGTCGTTGCCGGTGCCCCGGCTCCTAGGCCGCGGCCCGCCCTTGCCAAGCCCATCCGCCGCCCTAGGTGAAGGCATGAAACGAGGACCTGCCAGCGAACGAGGAGGAGCGACGATGGCCAAGGCCGTCGGCATCGACCTGGGCACCACCAACTCCGTCGTGGCCGCGACCATGGAAGGCGGGCACGCGGAGGTCGTCCCGAACGCCGAGGGCGCGCGGACGACCCCGTCCGTGGTGGCGTTCACCGACGACGGGCAGCGGCTCGTCGGGCAGGTCGCCAAGCGCCAGGCGATCCTCAACCCCGAGGCCACCATCTACTCGGCCAAGCGCTTCGTCGGGCGCAAGTGGGACGAGGTCTCCGAGGAGAGCAAGATCGTCTCCTACAAGGTGGTCAAGGGCCCCAACGACGCGGTCCGGTTCGAGGTCCGCGGCAAGGAGTACGCGCCCGAGGAGATCTCGGCGCTGATCCTCCGCAAGCTGGCCGATGACGCCGCGAAGTTCCTCGGCGAGAAGGTCACCGAGGCGGTCATCACCGTCCCGGCGTACTTCAACGACGCCCAGCGTCAGGCGACCAAGGACGCCGGCAAGATCGCCGGTCTCGAGGTCCTGCGCATCATCAACGAGCCGACCGCGGCCGCGCTGGCATACGGCCTGGACAAGAAGGGCTCGGAGACCGTGCTGGTCTTCGACCTCGGTGGCGGCACCTTCGACGTGTCGATCCTCGACGTCGGCGACGGCGTCGTGGAGGTCCGCTCCACCAGCGGCGACGGCCACCTCGGCGGCGACGACTTCGACAAGCGCATCGTCGACTGGCTGGCCGACGAGTTCAAGAAGGACCAGGGCATCGACCTGCGCACCGACCCGCAGGCGCTGCAGCGCCTCTACGAGGGCGCCGAGCGCGCGAAGGTCGAGCTGTCGTCCTCGACCCAGGCGCAGGTCAACCTGCCGTTCATCACCGCCGACGCGTCCGGGCCCAAGCACCTCAACATGACGGTCACGCGCGCGCAGTTCGAGCAGTTGACCAAGGAGTTGATCGAGCGCACGCGTGGCCCGGTCGAGCAGGCGCTGAGCGACGCGAAGCTGAGCGCCGACGACATCGACGAGGTGATCCTGGTCGGCGGCTCGACGCGGATCCCGGCCGTCCAGGACCTCGTGCGCCGGCTGACCGGCGGCAAGGACCCCAACATGACGGTCAACCCCGACGAGGTCGTGGCGCTCGGCGCGGCGATCCAGGCGGGCGTGCTCAAGGGCGAGGTCGAGGACGTCGTCCTGCTCGACGTCACGCCGCTGTCGCTCGGGCTGGAGACCATGGGCGGCGTGATGACCAAGGTCATCGAGCGCAACACGACGATCCCGGCGCGGCGGACCGAGACGTTCAGCACCGCCGAGGACAACCAGACCGCGGTCGACGTCGTCGTGCTGCAAGGCGAGCGCGAGCTCGCCGCCGACAACCGCCAGCTCGCCCGCTTCCGCCTGGAGGGCATCCCGCCGGCACCGCGCGGCGTGCCGCAGATCGAGGTCACGTTCGACCTCGACGCCAACGGCATCCTCAACGTGTCGGCCAAGGATGTGTCCAGCGGCAAGGAGCAGACGGTCACGATCTCTGAGAGCGCGAACCTCGACCCGTCCGACGTCGAGCGCATGGTCAGCGAAGCTCAGCAGCACTCCGAGGAGGATCGCCGACGCCGCGAGGAGATCGACGCGCGCAACGAGCTCGACTCGCTCGCCTACCGCGTCGAGCAGCTCGTCTCCGAGCTGGGCGACCGGCTGCCCGTCAACGAGAAGGCGCGGGCCGAGCAGCTCGTCGCCGACGCGCGCCAGGCGATCTCCGAGCAGGCCGGGCTGGACCGCGTGCGGCCGATGATCGCCGACCTCCAGCAGCTCGTCCACGCGCTGCCGGCCTCGGCGCAGCAGCCCGCGCCGACCGGCGGCGGCAACGGCGGGGGCAACGGCGGGGGCAACGGCGACGGTGGCGCGGCGGCGGCCGAGGACGACGAGGTCGTCGACGCGGAGTTCACCCGTGAGTGAGCAGCAAGAGCATCCGCCCCGGACCGCGGAGCTCGAGGCCGAGGTCGCGCGCTTGGACGACCGGTTCAAGCGCGCGCGGGCCGACCTGGACAACTACCGCAAACGCACCGCCAAGGACGTCGACCGGCTGGTCGCCGAGCGGACCGACGCGCTGATCGGCAACTGGCTGGAGGTCGCCGACAGCGTCGGCCGCGCCCTCGCCATAGACGGCGAGGGCGCCGTCAGCGACGGGCTGCGGGCCGTGCGCGACCAGATCGAGTCCACGCTCGCTCGCCAGGGCGTCGAGCGTGTCGGCGAGGTCGGCGACGCGTTCGATCCCGAGCGCCACGAGGCCGTCGCCGTCCGGCCGGCGGGCGACGTGCCCGACCGCACCGTGGTCGAGGTGATCCGGCCCGGCTACGTGCGCGGCGACCGCGTGCTGCGCCCCGCGCTGGTGGCGGTGGCGCAGCGGCCCCGCGACGACGGCGCCGAGTGATGGCCGTCGGCTACCGCGACTACTACGAGGTGCTCGGCGTGCCGCGCGGCGCGAGCGCCGACGAGATCCGCGGCGCCTACCGGCGCCTCGCGCGCGAGAACCACCCCGACGTCAACAAGGATCCCGACGCCTCGGAGCGCTTCAGCGAGATCTCCGAGGCCTACGAGGTGCTGCGCGATGCCGAGAAGCGCGCGCAGTACGACCGGCTCGGGCCGAACTGGCGCGCGGGCCAGGACGTCACCAGCGCCGAGGGGTTCCGCGGTGGCGGCGGTGGCGGCGGGCCGGGCGGCGCGGGCGGGCGGGGCGATGACTTCGGCGGCGGCGACGTCCGCTTCGACTTCGGCACCGGCGGCGACGCCGACTTCAGCGACTTCTTCGAGAGCCTGTTCGGCGGCGGCCGCGGCCCCTCCCGTGGCGGCCGCCGCCGGCAGCGGCGCAGCGACGGCGAGGACGGGTTCTCGCTGCGCGGCAGCGACCACGAGGCGACGATCGAGCTGACGCTGGAAGAGGCCGCACGCGGCGGCAAGCGCCGCTTCACGCTCGACGACGGCCGCGACTACGAGGTCACGATCCCGCCCGGCGTGCGCGACGGCCAGCGCATCCGGCTCGCGGGCCAGGGCGCCCCAGGCGTCGGGGGCGGGCCCAGCGGCGATCTCTTCCTGCGCGTCCGGCTGCAACCGCACCCGCGCTTTCGTCTCGACGGCCGCGACCTCGAGGTCGACCTGCCGGTGGCGCCCTGGGAGGCGGCGCTCGGCGCCAAGGTCCCGGTCCCCACGCTCGACGGCGACGCGACGGTCAAGGTCCCGGGCGGCTCGTCCAGCGGCCGCCGCCTGCGGCTCGCCGGCCAGGGCATGCCCGGCCCGCGCGGAGAGCAGGGCGACTTGTACGCCATCGTGAAGATCGTCGTGCAGAAGAAGCTCAAGCGCGACGAGAAGAAGGCCTATCAGAACCTCGCCGAGGTCTCGGAGGGGTTCGACCCGCGGAGCGCGGCGGCATGACCATGACCGTCCTCGAGGTCCGCGCCACGGCCGTCACGCAGGATCGCGCGATCGACCGGCTCGCCCGCGAGTCCGGCCTGCACCCCGCCGTCGTACGCCGGCTCGTGCGGCTCGGCCTCGTCCGCCCCACCTACTCTCCCGCCGCGCCGGCGCTGCTGGCGCGGGCCGCGCGCCTGCGCCGCGACCTGGGCCTCGACTACGCCGGCGCCGTGCTGGCGTGCGAGCTGCTGGCGCGCATCGACGACCTCCAAGCGCAACTCGACCGCTCCCGTCCGAGGTGACCTGATGGATCCCGAACGCCTGACCCAGAAGTCCCAGGAGGCCCTGCACGACGCCCAGACCAAGGCGCTGCGCTATGGGCACACCGAGGTCGACGTCGAGCACCTGCTCCTGGCGCTGCTCGACCAGCCCGACGGGCTCGTGCCGCGGCTGTTGGCGCGGACCGACGTCGACGTCGGCGTGCTGCGCGCCGCAGTCGAGCAGGAGCTGGAGCGCCGGCCCCGCGTCAGCGGCGCCGGCGGCGGCCAGGCGTCCATCTCGCGCGCGCTCGGCCTGCTGCTCGACGACGCCCAGCAGGAGGCTTCGCGGCTGAAGGACGACTACGTCTCGGTCGAGCACCTGCTGCTGGCGATGGTCGCCGACGGCTCGCGCACCGGCGCCGGCCGGCTGCTGGCGCAGCACGGCGTCGACCGCGACCGCTTCCTGTCGGTGCTGACCGAGGTCCGCGGCAGCCAGCGCGTGACCAGCGCGACGCCCGAGTCCTCCTACGAGGCGCTGGAGAAGTACGGCCGCGACCTCGTCGCCGAGGCGCGCCTGGGCCGCATGGACCCGGTCATCGGCCGTGACGAGGAGATCCGCCGCGTCATCCAGATCCTCTCGCGCAAGACCAAGAACAACCCGGTGCTCGTCGGCGACCCCGGCGTCGGCAAGACCGCGATCGTCGAAGGGCTCGCCCAGCGCGTCGTCCGCGGCGACGTCCCCGAGGGCCTGCGCGACCGCACGGTGTTCTCGCTCGACCTCTCGTCGCTGCTGGCCGGCGCGAAGTACCGCGGCGAGTTCGAGGAGCGCCTGCAGGCCGTGCTGACCGAGATCAAGGCCGCCGAGGGACGCATCCTGCTGTTCATCGATGAGCTGCACATGGTGGTCGGGGCCGGCGGCGGCGAAGGGTCGATGGACGCCGGCAACATGCTCAAGCCGATGCTCGCCCGCGGCGAGCTGCACTGCATCGGCGCGACGACGCTCGACGAGTACCGCAAGCACATCGAGAAGGACGCCGCGCTGGAGCGCCGCTTCCAGCCGGTGGTCGTCGACGAGCCCTCGGTGCCCGACACGATCTCGATCCTGCGCGGGCTGCGCGAGCGCTTCGAGGTCCACCACGGCGTGCGCATCCAGGACGCCGCGCTGGTCGCCGCCGCGACGCTCAGCCACCGCTACATCACCGACCGCTTCCTGCCCGACAAGGCCATCGACTTGGTCGACGAGGCCTGCGCGGTGATCCGCACCGAGATCGACTCGATGCCCCAGGAGCTCGACCAGATCACCCGCCGCGCGGTGCGGCTGGAGATCGAGGAGGCCGCGCTCACCAAGGAGACCGACCCGGCCAGCCAGGAGCGCCTGGAGGCGCTGCGCAAGGAGCTCGCCGACCTGCGCGCGCAGGCCGACGCGATGACCGCGCAATGGGAGGCCGAGCGCAACGCCATCAAGAAGCTCCAGGCGCTGCGGGCCGAGCTCGAGGAGGTGCGCCGCCAGATCGACGAGGCCGAGCGCGCCTATGACCTCAACCGCGCGGCCGAGCTGCGCCACGGCAAGCTGCCCCAGCTCGAGCAGCGGCTGCGCGCCGAGGAGGAGCGGCTGGAGGACAAGCAAGGGGGCGCCGGCACCCGCCTGCTGCGCGAGGAGGTGACCGACGAGGAGATCGCCGAGGTCGTCGCGCGCTGGACGGGCATCCCGATCGCACGCCTGGTCGAGGGCGAGCGCGAGAAGCTGCTGCGCCTCGACGAGGTCCTGCACGAACGCGTCATCGGCCAGGACGAGGCGGTCCGGCTCGTCGCCGACGCGGTCATCCGCGCGCGGTCGGGGATCAAGGACCCGCGCCGCCCGATCGGCTCGTTCCTCTTCCTCGGGCCGACCGGCGTCGGCAAGACCGAGCTGTCGCGCGCGTTGGCGCAGACGCTGTTCGACTCCGAGGACAGCATGGTCCGGCTCGACATGTCCGAGTACCAAGAGCGCCACACGGTCAGCCGCCTGATGGGCGCGCCTCCCGGCTACGTCGGCTTTGAGGAGGGCGGCCAGCTGACCGAGGCGGTGCGCCGCAAGCCCTACTCGGTGGTGCTGTTCGACGAGATCGAGAAGGCCCACCCCGACGTGTTCAACACGCTGTTGGCGATCCTCGACGACGGCCGGCTGACCGACGCGCAGGGCCGCACGGTCAACTTCCAGAACACGGTCGTGATCATGACCTCCAACATCGGCTCGATGCACCTGCTCGACGGGATGACCCAGGAGGGCGAGATCGCCGAGGAGGCGCGCGAGCGCGTGATGGGCGAGCTGCGCGGCCACTTCCGGCCCGAGTTCCTCAACCGCGTGGACGACATCGTGTTGTTCAAGCCGTTGACGCTGGATGAGATCGAGCACATCACCGAGCTGCAGATCGACGCGGTCCGCCGGCGTCTGGCCGACCGCCGGATGGCGCTGGAGCTCAGCGACGCCGCCCGCCGCCACATCGCCGAGCAGGGCTATGACCCCGTCTACGGCGCCCGGCCGCTGCGCCGCTACATCCAGCGCGACGTCGAGACGCGCATCGCACGGGCGCTGCTGGCCGGTGACATCCGCGACGGGGCGACGATCCGGCTCGACGTCGACGACGGCGAGCTGCTCGTCACGTGGGCCAACCCCGACGACCGCGAGCCGACGTCGCGCGACGACGGCGCACGGCCGGTCGGCGCCGCGGCGTGATCAGGCGTCGGTGACCGCGATCGGCGTGCCGGTCGGCGGGCGCGCGAAGCGGTCGGCGGCGCTGCCGCCGACCGCGCGCAGCTCCGCGTAGCGCGGCGGGCCGAGGTCCGCCGCGGCGGGCCACTGCGACGTCGCGGGCGCCAGCAGCAGCTCGCCCTCGGACGGCCGCGGCTCAGCGGTGCCGTCATCGCTGACCAGCGCGGGAGCGGCGATCGCGCCGATCCGCACGTCCACGGTCTGCCCGAGCCGCGCGGGCAGGCCGATGATGGTGGTCTTGAGCGTCCCGTGGCGGTCGACGTGGGCGACGGCGGCCACCGGCGGGGCGGGCACGTGCTCGCGGTCGACGACGCCCGCGAGCACGTGCGGGTGGCAGCAGTGCGCGTGCGCGACCGCCGTGGCCAGCGTCCCGCCCCACGTGTCGCGGCCCGCGGGCGCCACGTCGAGGAAGCACAGCCCGCGCAGGTCGGGCAGCGCCAGCGACCAGCACCAGCCGGCGTTGGGGCCGACGATCAGCGTGCCGCCGGCGCCGCGCCCGACGCACAGGCGCGCGCCGGCGCCTTCAGGCCACGGCCCGGGCGCGACGGCGGCCGGGTCATCCCCGACCCAGCACGCGACCAGCCGCCGGTCCGGCCCGCCGGCGCACGCGAGCTGCGCGACGCAGAACCCCGCCGCCAGCGTGTCGCCCGCGGGAACGGCGCAGACCTCGATGGCCACGCGGGGGAAGGCGAGCGCCAGGCGCCGGACGAGGTCGGTCCCCTCGCCGTCGTCGTCCTCGAGCGGCCGGTCGGTGACGAGGTGGACGATCACGCCCCTGGTCTTAGGCCATGCCCGTCCTACTGCAAGGGACCGATGTCCTCCGTCCCGGCCGCGGTCCTCGTCGTCTTCGGCGCGACGGGCGACCTCGCGCGGCGCAAGCTGCTGCCGGCCGTCTACGACCTCGCCCACGACGGCTCGCTGCCCGCTCGCCTGTACGTCGTCGGCGTGGCGCGCGAGCCGCTCGGGGACGCCGGGTTCCAGGACCTGGCGGCCGAGGCGATCCGCGTGGGCGCGCGCCGCTCGCCCGACCCCGCGCTGCTGCGCGCGCTGATCGAGGACCTGCGCTACCTCGACGGCGACTTCTCCGACCCAATCACCTACGCGGAGCTGGGTCGGCGATTGCGCGAGCTCGACGACCGGCACGGCGCGTCGCTGGACCGCTGCTTCTACCTCTCCACCGCTCCGGCGTTCTTCTGCCCGATCGTCGAGGCGCTGGGCGCCCACGGCCTGCACCGCGCCGCGGGCGCCGACGCGCGGCTGGCGGTCGAGAAGCCGTTCGGCTCCAGCCTCGAGGACGCGCGCGAGCTCGACCGCCGGATCCTCGCGGTCTTCGACGAGCGCCAGGTCTTCCGCATCGACCACTACCTCGGCAAGGAGACCGTCCAGAACCTGCTGGCGCTGCGCTTCGCCAACCAGCTCTTTGAACCGGTCTGGAACCGCAACTTCGTCGAGCACGTCCAGATCACCGCGGCCGAGGAGCTCGGGATCGGGACGCGCGCGGGCTACTACGACCGCGTCGGCGCGCTGCGCGACATCGTCCAGAACCACCTGCTGCAGCTGCTCTCGCTGGTGGCGATGGAGCCGCCGGTGCACTTCACCGCCGACGAGGCGCGCAACGAGAAGGCCAAGGTGCTGCAGGCGATCACGCCGCCGTCGCCGTCCGCGGCGGTCCGCGGCCAGTACGACGCCGGCGTGGTCGGCGGCGAGCCGGTGCGGGGCTACCGCGAGGAGGAGGGCGTCGCGCCCGGATCGCAGACCGAGACCTACGCGGCGCTGCGGCTGGAGGTCGACAGCTGGCGCTGGGCCGGCGTCCCCTTCTACCTGCGCACGGGCAAGCGCATGCCCCGCCAGGCGACCGAGGTCGTCGTGACGCTCAAGGCGGTGCCGCACCTCGCGTTCGCCGCGCAGGGCTCGATCGGCGTTCAACCCAATCACCTCGTGTTGGAGATCCAGCCCGACGAGGGCGTGTCGCTGACGCTCGCCGCCAAGGTCCCCGGCGCGACCCGGGCGATGCGGGTTCGGCCGGTGCTGATGCAGTACCTCTACGGCGCCGAGTTCCCCTCGCAGTCGCCGGAGGCCTACGAGCGGCTCGTGCTCGACGTCCTGCGCGGCGACCCGCTGCTCTTCCCGCGCCACGACGAGGTCGAGGCGCAGTGGCGGATCTGCGATCCCGTCTTGGAGGCGTGGGCAGACGACGGCGCGCCGCTGGCCCGCTACGCGGCCGGGTCGCAGGGGCCGGACGCGGCGGCGCGCGTGCTGCGCCCCGGCCACGAGTGGCGGCGGATCTGACCGTGCGTCGCGCTCAGCTCAGGGCGCGAGGGCCAGCGCGCGGACGTAGTCCTCGGGCAGCTGGGCCTTGACGTCGAGCAGCTCGTCGCCGAGCGTCGCGCGCAGCGCACCGAAGACCGCGCGCAGATGGCGCGCCGCCTCCTGCAGGCTCCTGATCCCCTCGCGCTGCGCGGCCCGGCGCACGAAGGTCTCCAGCGGCATCCGCGTCGCCCGGCCGCCGGAGGCCTCACGGCCGCGACGCAGCGCCGGGTGCAGCTCCGGCGGCAGGCGCTCGATCAGGTCGTCCACCTCGCCGCCGTCGATCCGCTCGGCCAGCGTCTCGAGCGTCGCCTCGAGGGCGAGACGGGCGCCCGCGCGGTCCAGCCCGGTCGACTCGGCGACCAGCCGCAGCAGCTCCTCCAGGTCGGCGACGTCGACCCAGCGCCCGCGCGGCATCAACGGCGCGTAGCCGGCGGGCAGCTCGGCGACCAGGTCCTCCCACTCCTCTTGCGAGACCGCGCGGGCGACCGCGTCAAGCACGGCGGACGCCGCGCGGCGGGCGACCGCGTCGTCGAGTCCGGCGCGACGTGCGACACGCTCGGCGAACGCGTCGGCGTCGAAGCCCTCGGCGGGCGTCGTCGTGGCGATCCACGGCGCGATCGCGGGTGGCAACGAGGCGGCGAGCCGGCGCGCCAGCCCGCGGTCGATGCGCTCGCCGAGCGTCTGCAGCGTCGCGTGGACCGCGCGCTCGGCGTCCTCGCGCGCGAGGTGTGTCTCTGTAGCCACCAGGTCGATGAAAGCCAGGTCGTCCATCGGCAACGCCCGTAGGCCGCGCGGGCGTCCCGCCAAGCGAGTTGACCGCCGGCGACGGCGGCCTAGGGCAAGGAGCGATGTCCACGCACAACCTGAACCGGATCCTCTGCCTCGCCGAGCCGCGCGGCCACGTCGACGCCGTCGAGCGCGTGCTGCACACGGCAGCCGACCATCGCGCCGACGCCGTCGCGCTCGTAGGCGACCTCACCGTCGACGGGAGCCGCGCCGGCCACCGCGCGCTGTTCCGCGCGCTCGGCGCCGGCGGGCTGCCCACGTTCTGGGTGCCCGGCCCCGGCGACGCGCCGGTGGCGGACTACCTGCGTGAGGCCCACGACGTGGAGATCGTGCACCCGACGGTCCACGGCGTCCATGGCACCGCGGCGTGGGCGCCCGACGGCCACGTGATCTTCGCGGGCCTCGGCGGGACGATCGACGACGACCCCGACGCCGCCCGCGAGGAAGTCGCCGCGCTGCGCTACCCGCGCTGGGAGGCCGAGCACCGCCTGCGGATCCTCGACGAGCTCGGCGGGCAGCAGCTCGTGCTGCTGTTCGCCACCCCGCCCGCCCACAAGGGCCGCGGCGTTCCCGGCAGCGAGGTCGTCGCCGAGCTCGTCGCGACCCATCGCGCGCGGCTCGTGGTCTGCGGCGGCGAGCCCACGACGGAGCTGATCGGCCGGACGCTCGTCGTGGCGCCCGGCAGCATCGCCGACGGCCGGTTCGCCATCGCCGACCTCCACGCGCGCGAGGCCGAGACCCGGGTCCTCGCCGAAGTCGTGTGACCGCCGCGACATGCGCAGCCCTTCGCGCCTCGAGGCGGGGATCGCCCGCCAGCTGAGCCGCGAGGCGGTCAAGCGCGCGCGGATCCAGCTGCTCGTCCTGGCCCCCGCCGTCGCCGCGGTCCTGCTCGTCTACCACTACCGGATCGAGCTGGTCGGCCGCCAGTGGGACACCGTCGTGCGCGTGATCACGGCCATCGCGCTCGTCGCGCTGGGCTGGCAGGTCGCCCGCGACGTCGGCCGCTCGTTCGGACCGGTCCTCTTCCGCCACCTGGAGGCGGCGACCGCGGGAACCGCCGGCTTCCTGATCCGCCTGGGCACGATGGTGACCGCGGTCGTCCTCGCGCTGCGGATCGCGCAGTTGGACCCGCAGACGGTCGCGCTCTCGGGCGCCTTCACCGCGGTCGTCTTCGGCCTCGCCGCGCAGCAGACGCTCGGCAACCTGATCGCCGGGACGGTCCTCGTGAGCGCGCGGCCGTTCCAGGTCGGTGACCGCGTCCGGATGCAGGGCGGCGGGCTGGCCGGGTCCGTGGAGGGCGTCGTCAGCTCGTTCGGGTTGTTGTACACCATCCTCGCGCAGAGGACCGACCTGATCATGATCCCCAACTCGGTCGTGCTGAACGTCGCGGTGGCGCCGCTGCGCGAGCCCGCCGGCATCGACCTGCGGGCGCGGCTGAAGCCGGGCGCCACGCCCGCCGACATCCAGAGGCGCCTAGAGCAGTCGCTGCAGACGCCGCTGCGCGGTTCGCCGAACGTGACGCTCGAGGAGCTCGACGGCGACGAGGTCGTCGTCCGGATCGGCGCCACGCCCGCGCGGTCGAGCGACGGCCCGGAGCTGGCCGGCGAGGTGCTGGACGCCATCTCCCCGCTCGCCGCGCGCTCGACGGCGTCGTCCTGAGCCGCACTTCTGGCGCCTCGCGGACGGCCTACCTCATGCACTGGATCGCAACCACCACGACGGAGGTTCACTCGCATGACCCAGCTGATGACCGAGCAGGGGATGGTCCGCGTGCCTGCGGGGACGTGGGTCGTCGACCCCGCGCACTCCAGCGTCGCCTTCGAGGTCAAGCACATGATGATCTCCACCGTCCGCGGCCAGTTCCGGGAGTTCGACGGCACGCTGCAGGCGGCCGAGGACGATCCCGCCAACTCGCGCGTGCGCGGGGCGGTCCAGGTGGCGAGCATCGACACCGGCAGCCCCGACCGCGACGAGCACCTCAGGGGCCCGGACTTCTTCGACGCCGAGCACTACCCGGAGATCACCTACACGTCGACGCGCGTCGAGCCGCTCGGCGGCCCGGACTACCGCGTGACCGGCGACCTCACGATCAAGGGCGTCACCCGGCCGGTGACGATGGAGGCGTCGGTGGAGGGCGCCGGCGAGGACCCGTGGGGCGCCGAGCGGGTCGGCATCCGCGTGCGTGGGAAGGTCGACCGCAGGGACTTCGGGCTCAGCTGGCAGCAGCCGCTGGCCAAAGGCGGCGTCCTGGTCGGCGAAGAGGTCAGGATCCTGATCGACGTCTCGGCGGTGCGAGCGTCATGAGCGGCTCGCTGGCCGGCGGCTTCTCGAGCCCCGATCGCGGCCCGGCGGGCGCGGGCCCGATGTCGCTGCAGGCGTTCCTCGCCGCGCTCCCGCCGACAGAGGTCAAGCGCGCACGCCGGTGGCTGATCGCCGTCGGGATCGTCGCGACGATCACCGGCGTCGTCGCGATCGTCGTCCCGATCGCGGCGTCGGTGACGATGACGCTGTTCATCGGCTGGCTGCTGATGTTCTGGGGCGTCCTGGGGGCGGTGCAGGCGATCCGCGGCCCGGCGCCGCGGTCGGCCAAGGCCTGGCGGATGGTCGACGCGGTGCTCGCGTTGCTGATCGGCTTCTACCTCGTCGTGCTGCCGCTGAGCGGGACGATCACGCTGACCTTCCTGCTGGCGGTCTGGTTCTTCGGGACCGGCCTCCTGTCGCTGTGGTCGGCCTGGCAGCACCGGCACGCCGGCGGCGTGGCCTTGACCGTCGTCAACGGCGTGCTGTCGCTGATCCTCGGGCTCCTGATCGCCGTGAACCTGCCGAGCTCGGCGGCGTGGGCGATCGGGCTGCTCGTCGGCTTCTACATGCTCTGGTGGGGCACCGGCGCGCTCGTCGCCGCGTTTTTGACCAGGCGCCTGGGCCACTGACCATGTCCGTCCTCATGATGCGCTCCGTCGACCTCCCGTCCGGCGAGACGATCCCCGTCCTGGGCATGGGCACCTGGCACCTGGCCGAGGGCCGCCATCCGCCGGAGGTCGAGCTGGACACCCTGCGCACCGGCCTGGACCTCGGGATGACCCTGATCGACACCGCCGAGCTCTACGGCGACGGCGCAAGCGAGCGGCTCGTCGGCCGGGCGATCGCCGGCCGCCGCGACGACGTCTTCCTGGTCAGCAAGGTGATGCCCACCCACGCGACCTACGACGGGACGCTCGCCGCCTGCGACGCGAGCCTGCGCCGCCTGGGCACCGACCGGCTCGACATGTACCTCTTGCACTGGCCGGGCGACGTCCCGCTGGAGGAGACGGTCTCCGCGTTCGAGGAGCTCAAGCGCAGCGGGCGCATCCGCCACTGGGGCGTCAGCAACTTCGACGTCGGCGACATGAACGCGTTGACGGCGATCCCCGGCGCAAGCGGCGTCGAGACCGACCAGATCCTCTACAACCTGACACGCCGCGGCATCGAGTGGAACCTGCTGCCGGCCGCCCAGCGCGTCGGCCTGCCGATCATGGCCTACTCGCCGATCGAGCAGGGCCGGCTGGCCGGCCACCCGGTGCTGGAGGGCATCGGCCGGCGCCACCGCGCCTCCTCGACGCAGATCGCGCTGTCCTGGGTCATCTCGCACCCCGGCGTCTGTGCGATCCCCCAGGCCGGGACGCCCGAGCACGTGCGCCAGAACGGCGGCGCGCTGCGCGTCGAGCTGCGCGAGGACGACGTCGTCGAGCTCGACGCGGCCTTCCCGCCCCCGCCCCATCCGGTCCCGCTCGAAGTGCTGTAACTAGCCTCCGAAGCCGCCCAGCGGCGCGTCGGGCGTGACGGCGCAGACCAGCTTGTGGTTGATGAGCTCCCGCATCCCCAGGTCCGACAGCTCGCGCCCGTAGCCGGAGCGCTTGATGCCGCCGAACGGCAGCTCGGGCCGCGACCCCGTCGGGTGGTTGATCCACACCATGCCGCTGTCGAGGCCATCCGCCACGCGGCGCGCGCGGTCCGGGTCCTCCGCGAAGACCGAGCCGCCGAGGCCGTATGGGGAGTCGTTGGCCAGCGCGATCGCCGCCTCGTCGTCGGCTACCCGGTGAACGACCGCGACCGGCCCGAAGAGCTCCTCGCGATAGGCGCGCATGTCCGGCGTGACGCCGGTGAGGATCGTCGCCTCGACGAACGCGCCCGGGAGCTCGGGCCGCCCACCGCCGACGACGACCGTCGCGCCCTTGTCCACCGCGTCATCGACCTGCTCCATCAGCGCGTGGGCTGCCTGCTCGGAAGACAGCGGGCCGAGCGTCGTGGCCGGATCGGCGGGATCGCCGGGCCTCAGCGCGGCGAACCGGTCGCGCATGCCCGCCACGAAGTCGTCGTGGACCTCGGGCAGGACGATGAAGCGCTTGGACGCCACGCAGCTCTGCCCCATGTTCTCCAGCCGGCCGCGGACGGCCGCCTCGACCGTGCGCTGTAGGCGCACGCCGTCGAGCACGATGAACGGGTCGCTGCCGCCCAGCTCGAGCACGGCCTTCTTGAGATGGCGCCCGGCGATCTCGGCGACCGCCGCGCCGGCGCGTTCGCTGCCGGTCAGCGCCACGCCCTGCACCAGCGGGCTCTCGATCACCTGCTCGACGTCGGAGGTCGCGACGAACAGGTTGGTGTAGACGCCCTCCGGCACGCCGGCGTCGCGAAACAGCTCCTCCAGCGCCAGCGCGTTCTGCGGGCAGTTGCCGGCGTGCTTGAGCAGGATCGTGTTGCCGGCCACCAGGTTGGGAGCGGCGAACCGCACCACCTGGTAGAGCGGGTAGTTCCACGGCTCGATGCCGAGCAGCGCGCCTAGCGGCTCGCTCAGGACCACCGCGTCGCCGGCATCGGTGGCGATCGCGCGCGGCGCCGCGAAGGCCGGGCCCGCGTCACCGTAGTACCGGAGGATCCTCGCCGATAAGTCGGTCTCCTCGCCCGCGCCGTCGGTGAGCTTGCCCATCTCCAGCGTCACGAGCGCCGCGAAGCGATCGCGGCGCTCGGCGAGCAGCTCGCCGGCACGACCGACGATCGCGGCGCGCTCGCCGATGGGACGGCGCCGCCAGCGGCCGAACGCCTCGTGGGCGGCCTGCACCGCCCGATCGATCTGCTCGCCGTCGAGCGTGTCGTACTCCCGCACGCGCTCGCCGGTGTAGGGGTTGGTGGTCGCGTAGTGACCAGCGTCTGTTGCGGTTCCCATGCCCGGTGCGATAGGCCGCGGCGGCGCGGCGTCGAGCCTTGTGGCCGCGCGGACCGGCCTATCACCCGGGGCACGATGCCTGCCTACGACGACTACACCTACCCGCTCGCCCGCGCCTTCGGCTTCCTCGGCGGAATCGCGGTGGCCATCTCCACCATGATCGCCTGGTACGACCACGAGGTGGTCTTCGACACGCGCCCCATCCCGTTCGTGTTCGAGGTCCCGGTCGACCTGTGGAGCTACGACGCGCTCGCGGCCGCCCTGCTGCTCGCCGGCGGCTTGGTCGCGATGGTGCTGCTCGTGATCCCGGACACGGTGAGCCCGCGCTGGCCGAGCGCCGTCGCCGGCCTGATCGGCCTCGGCGTCACGGCCTACGCGTTGTACCGCTGCTTCGACACGCCCGACCTCGGCATCCGCACGAGCACCGCCGTGCAAGCGCGGACCTTCGTCGACGGCGGCCCGCTGCTGGCCGTCGTCGGCGGCGTGGTCATCACGCTCGGCGCGCTCGTGGTCCTCGTCGGCGCCCGTCGCGCGACGACCGTCAGGCGTGAGCGCACCCGGCCCGTCACGGGGCCACCGCCGTCCGGCGCGGCGCCGGCGTGACCCAGAGCAGCGGCTCAGTCGTCTTCCGAGCTCTCCTGCCGCCCGCCGCGCCGGCGGTAGGCCGCGTCGCGCACCGCCTGGTCGCTCTCGACGAGCGAGCCCAGCGCGCCTCCCACCGTCGCCACCGACGCCGCGAACCACGCGAGCCGCGCGTACTCGCCGACGTTCGCCGACGCGGAGACCTGCTCGTGGAAGGCGGCGGGCGGGATCGTGACCGTGGCCGCGAGCGCCAGGATGAGAACCAGCGCGAGGTAGAGCGCCGCGATGCCGATGGCCAGGGTCGTGATCGTCACGACGTTGAACAGCACGACGCGCTCGCGGGCCGCGTCGTCGTCGCTGCGCTCCCACAGGCCGTGCGCGACGACCAGCGACGCCAAGATCATCAACATGGACAACGCGCTGACCGCCACCAGCCGTGGCCAAGAGCTCGCGTGCGCGATCGTCCAGATGCCAGACGAGCTCAACGCGTAGGCCCCGGTGCCCAGGGCGGCGGTCGCCGACCGCGACAGGCGGCCCATCACCCGCCCCGGGCGATTGGCCCGGATCATGCCGGTGAGCAGACGCAGGTTGTTGCTCACCGCCAGCTGGGTGAAGCGCAGCGAGCCGTGCCGTGTGCCCTGCTTGACGGGGATCTCGGCGGCCAGCTCGGCGCTGCGGGCGCTGAGCCGCTCGTCGCGCCCGGCGTCGGTGCCGTCGTCCGCGCCCTCGCCGAGCAGCCCGCCCACGAGCTCGACCGCCGCCTCCAGCAACCGCTCCTCGACGCCGACCGCTCCGAGCGCGGGAATGCTCACGAGGCCGACACCGTGGGTGGCACTCGCCGTCGTCGCGACCGGCCGCCCGTCGACGCGCAGCGGGAGCGTCGTCAGCCCGATGCCCATCTGCCAGCCGCGATCCAGCAGGTGACGCCGCACCGTCTCCGTGAGTTCCGACGGCTTCGCCGAGGCGTCCGCGGGCTCGGTCTCGCACACCTCCGTGCGCCAGTCCGTCGCGCGGTCGACGTGCTCGCTCAGCGCCCGCGGAAGATCCTCGGCGAGCTGCTCGGCGTGGGCGCGGTCGTCGTGCGCCGCGACCACGCCGATCAGGATGCCGCGGCTCATGGCCCCACCATACGCGCGTGCGCACCACCGGATCGTGGAGCGTATGGCGCAGGACACGTTCGAGCGCCCACCCGTGCCGACGCTCTCCAGCGGCCTACCACTCAGTTCGACCTCGCGGCCCACGACCACGGATCGCGATCCGACGACGAAGGGAGCAGGACGATGGCCGGCCAGCTGAGCGGCAAGAAGGTGGCGATCCTGGCGACGGACGGCGTGGAGCGCGTCGAGCTCGAGCAGCCGCGCGGCGCGGTGACCGACGCCGGCGCGGAGGTCGAGCTGCTGTCGCTCCACGAGGGCGAGATCGCGGCGCGCGACCACGACCTCGAGGAGGCCGGCACGTTCTCCGTGGACGGCCTGGTGTCCGACGCGTCGGTCGACGACTACGACGCGCTGCTGCTGCCCGGCGGCACGGTGAACCCCGACAAGCTGCGCATGGACGACGACGCGGTCGGCTTCGTCCGGGAGTTCTTCGAGAGCGGCAAGCCGATCGGGTCGATCTGTCACGGGCCGTGGACGCTGGTCGAGGCCGGCGTCGTGGCCGGGCGCCAGCTCACGTCCTGGCCCAGCGTACGCACCGACCTGCGCAACGCGGGCGCCACCGTCCTGGACCAGGAGGTCGTCGTCGACGACGGGCTCGTGACCAGCCGCAGCCCCGACGACCTGCCCGCGTTTTGCGCGAAGATCGTCGAGGAGTTCGCCGAGGGGCGCCACGCAAACCGCACCGTCGAAGCGGCCGCGTCATGAAGGCCGTCGTCTATGACGGGCCGCGCGACGTGTCGGTCAAGCAGGTCGACGACCCGCGCATCGAGCAGCCGACGGACGCGCTGGTCAAGATCACGACCACCAACATCTGCGGGTCGGACCTGCACATGTACGAGGGTCGCACCGACTTCGAGCAGGGGCGGGTCTTCGGCCACGAGAACCTCGGCCAGGTCGTCGAGGTCGGCAAGGGCGTCGGGCGCCTGCAGGTCGGCGACTGGGTGTGCCTGCCGTTCAACGTGGCGTGCGGGTTCTGCGCGAACTGCAATCGCGGACTGACGAACTACTGCCTGACCGCGCAGCCCGGTGAGAACATGGCCGGCGCCGCCTACGGGTTCGCCGACATGGGGCCGTGGCAGGGCGGGCAGGCCGAGATGCTGCGCGTTCCGTGGGCCGACTTCAACGCGTTGCGGCTGCCCGAGGACGCCGAGGACAAGCAGGACGACTACGTCATGGTCGCCGACATCTTCCCGACGGGCTGGCACGCCACCGAGATGGCCGGCCTGCAGTCCGGGGAGTCGATCGTCATCTACGGCGGCGGGCCGGTCGGCCTGATGGCGGCCTACTCGGCGACGATCAAGGGCGCCTGCAAGGTCATGGTCGTCGACCGGCATCCCGACCGGCTGCGCCTGGCCGAGTCGATCGGCTGCGTCGCGATCGACGACTCCAAGGAGGACCCGGTCGAGCGCGTGCTGGAAGAGACGGACGGCCTCGGCGCGCACCGTGGCTGCGAGTGCGTCGGTTACCAGGCGCACGACCCGCAGGGCCACGAGCATCCCAACGACACGCTCAACAAGCTCGTTCAATCGGTGCGGTTCACCGGCGGCATCGGCGTGGTCGGCGTCTACGTCCCCGAGGACCCCGGCAGCCCGGACGACTTCGAGAAGGAGGGCAAGATCGTCTTCGACTTCGGGATGATGTGGTTCAAGGGTCAGAAGATCGGCACCGGCCAGTGCCCGGTCAAGCGCTACAACCGCCACCTGCGCAACCTCATCCACGCCGACCGGGCGCAGCCGTCGTTCATCGTCTCGCACCGCCTCGGCCTCGATGAGGCGCCCGACGCCTACGAGCACTTCGACCGCCGCGACGACGGCTGGACGAAGGTCCTGCTCAAGCCCGGGCACAACGGGGCCCACGCCCACGCCTAGCCGGATCCGCGCTCGGGTCCCTTCCCTCTCCCCCGGCCACGACGAAGGCCCCGCCACGGCGGGGCCTTCGCGCGGCCGCGCGGGCCGGCTCGCTCAGCGCTGCGCGCGTTGCGCCATCAGGTGCTCGACCTCGGCGTCGAAGAGGAGACCGGGATCGACGCCGACCTGCTCGTAGAACCCCTCGATCTCCAGGCTCACGATGCCGTGGATCCGCGACCAGGCGAGCAGGCCGAGCAGGAGGACGCCGGGGTCGCGGACCTGGTCGCCGGCGCGGACCTTGCCCCAGCGCTGGATCTCGCGGCGCAGCGCCGGCGGCTGCACCGTGGGCCCGGGCGCGTCCGGGTCGAGCTCGGCGAGCCCGGCGAGCAGGACGGCCATCGAGCGGGCCGCCGCGGGGATGATGCGCTCGGGGTCCAGCTCGCCCGAGCCGTAGGTCGAGCCGAACACGAGGCGGTAGCGCTCCGGGCTCGTCCGGCCCCACGTGCGATAGGCGACGACGGCCGCGCGCAACCGCTCCGCGGCGGAGCCGGTCGCGGCGGATGCCGCGGCCTCCAGCGTCTGGGCGAGGTCCTCGAAGCTCTCGGTCACGAGCGTCGCCAACAGCTCGTCGCGCGAGGCGAAGTAGCGGTACAGCGCCGGGCCCGACATCCCCATCGCCTTGGCGATCCCGTTGAGCGAGAGCGCCGCCGGCCCGCCCGCGGCGATCTGCTCGTAGCCGTGGCGGCGGATGTCGGCCAGCGCCTCGGCCCGGAGGCGCTCGCGGCGGGGGACGACGTCGGGATCGGGCATGCGTCACATCGTAATGGATCTCAAACTTGACAACCGATACCTCGTAGAGTTATAACCCTCTAACTCAACTAGGAGACCATCATGAAGCACGTCACCACCACATCCCCACGCACCCCGGATCCCCGCCGCTGGAAGGCGCTCTCCATCCTGGCGCTCGCCGACTTCGTCGTGATCCTCGACGCCACGATCGTCAACATCGCGCTGCCCTCGATCGGTCGCTCGCTGCACGCGTCGACCAGCAGCCTGTCCTGGGTCGTCACCGCCTACATCCTGGCCTTCGGCGGCCTGCTGCTCCTCGGCGGCCGGCTCGCCGACCTCTTCGGCCGCCGCCGGCTGTTCGTCGGCGGCCTCGCGGTCTTCGGCATCGCGTCGCTGGCCGGCGGCCTGTCGACGTCGATCGAGAGCCTGATCGCCTTCCGCGCGCTGCAGGGCGCCGGCGCCGCGGCGCTCGCCCCCGCCGCCCGCGCGCTGGTCACGACGCTCTTCGCCGAAGGCTCCGAGCGCAACAAGGCGCTGGGCATCTGGGCGGCGGTCGCGGGCTCGGGCACCGTCGTCGGGCTCATCCTCGGCGGCGTCCTCACCAGCGGCCTGGGCTGGGAGTGGGTCTTCTTCATCAACGTGCCCGTCGTGCTGGCCGCCGCCCTGCTCGCGCCGCGGCTGATCGACGAGTCGCGCGCCGAGACCACCGACCGCTCGACCGACGTCCCCGGCGCCCTGCTGGTCAGCGGCGGCCTGGTGGCGGCGCTCTACGCCATCACCCAGGCCGGCGAGGCCGGCTGGGGCTCGGCCCAGACGCTCGGCCTGCTCGCCGCCGCGAGCGCCCTCCTGGCGCTGTTCGCCGGCGTCGAGTCCCGCACGCGCTCGCCGCTGGTCCCGCCGGCGATGCTCCGCCTCGGCTCGGTCCGCGGCGCGAACCTCGCGATGGTCCTGATGTCGGCGGCGATGGTCGGGATGTTCTTCGTCCTGACGCTCTACCAGCAGCAGGTCCAGGGCTACAGCGCCATCGAGGCGGGGCTCGCGCAGGTCCCGCTCGGCGTCGTCCTGATCGGCCTCGCCGGCGCGGCCGGCCCGCTGGTCCAGCGCTTCGGCGTCAAGCCCATCCTGCTGGCCGGGCTCGTCCTCTTCGCGGGCGGCATCGCCTGGCTGGCGCAGATCACCGCCGAGGGCGGCTACCTGACCGAGGTCCTCGGCCCGAGCGTCGTCATCGGCGCGGGCCTGGCGCTGGCGTTCGTGGCGCTCACCGTCGCCTCGGCCAGCGGCGTCGCCGAGGCCAACCACGGCACGGCGGGCGGCCTGATCAACATGACCCAGCAGATCGGCGGCGCCCTCGGCCTCGCCGTCGCCACCGCCGTCGCGACCGCCGGCACCCACGGCACCGCAGACGCCGCCGCCCTGACCGACGGGTTCCGCAGCGCGCTGCTCGTCTGCGCGGGCATCGCCGCCGCGGCCGCCCTCACGACGGCGATCGCCCTGCCCGGCACCGCTCGCCGGAGGCGGGCGCGGGCCCTGGCCGCGGCCTGACGGCTCTCATGCGTCGACGAACGCGAAGGGCCCGCGACCGCGGGCCCTTCCGCTTGCCCGCGCACGCCACCGTCGTACTCCATACGCATGATCACCCGAGCACTGTTCGTGCGCCTGGAGGCGAAGGCCGGTCGTGAGGAGGAGGTCGAGTCCTTCCTGCGCGGCGCCCTGGACGCGGTCGACGCCGAGGACGGCACGCCGCTGTGGTTCGCGGTCCGCTTCGGCCCGTCGTCGTTTGCCATCTTCGACGCGTTCCCCGACGACGCGGCGCGCGAGGCCCATCTCTCGGGCAAGGTGGCGGCCGGCCTGATGGAGAACGCGCCGCAGCTGCTGGCGAGCGAGCCCACGATCGAGCGCGCCGACGTCCTGGCCAGCAAGCTCGACGTCGCGTCGGCATAGAGGCGCGATCGGGAGGGCAGCTACAACCCCGTGAGCACGAACGGCGCCGACCCGCACGCCCCGGACCACTGCGTCCGCGTCCGGGGCGCGCGCGAGAACAACCTGCGCGACGTCGACGTGGCGGTCCCGCGCAACGCGCTGGCGGTGTTCACGGGCGTGTCGGGGTCGGGCAAGTCCTCGCTGGCCTTCGGGACGATCTACGCGGAGGCCCAGCGGCGCTACTTCGAGTCGGTCGCGCCGTACGCGCGGCGGCTGCTGCAGCAGACCGGCGCGCCGAAGGTCGACGACATCGAGGGGCTCCCGCCAGCCGTCGCGTTGCAGCAGCGCCGCGGCGGGACGAGCTCGCGCTCCTCGGTCGGCACGGTCACGACGCTCTCCAACCTCCTGCGGATGCTGTTCTCGCGCGCCGGCCGCTACCCGCCTGGGGCGACCGAGGTCATGGACTCGGACTGGTTCTCGCCCAACACGGCGGTCGGCGCGTGCCCGGAGTGCCACGGGCTGGGGAAGATCCACCGGGTCACCGAGCAGACGCTCGTGCCCGACCCATCGCTCAGCATCCGTGAGCGCGCGGTGGCCGCCTGGCCGGGCGCGTGGCAGGGCCAGAACCTGCGCGACATCCTCGTCGTGCTCGGGTTCGACATCGACAAGCCGTGGCGCCGCCTGCCCAAGCGCGACCGCGACTGGATCCTCTTCACCGACGAGCAGCCCACGGTGTTCATCGACCCCGACGAGCACCCGACCGACGCCGACTACACCTACAACGGCACGTTCTCCAGCGCCGAGCGCCACGTCATGCACACGCTTGCCAACTCGCAGAGCGCCGCCATGCGCCAGCGCGCGCTGCGGTTCGTCGAGACCGTCCCCTGCCCGGTCTGCGACGGGACCGGCCTGCGGCCCGAGGCGCTGGCGGTGACGTTCGCGGGGCGCACGATCGCCGAGCTGGTCCGGATGCCGCTGACCGAGCTGACGGAGGTGCTGCGGCCGACCGCCGAGCTGGAGGACCCCGGCGCCGCCTACCTGTCGCCGGACTCGGGCGAGGCCACCGAGGTGGCGAAGATGATCGCCGCCGACCTGTGCGCGCGGATCGCGGTGCTCGCCGACCTGGGGCTCGGCTACCTGAGCCTGGACCGGACGACGACCACGCTGTCGCCGGGCGAGCTGCAGCGCCTGCGCCTGGCGACCCAGCTGCGCTCGGGGCTGTTCGGCGTCGTCTACGTGCTCGACGAGCCGTCGGCCGGCCTGCACCCCGCCGACGCCGAGCCGCTCATGACGGTGCTCGACCAGCTCAAGGCCGCGGGCAACTCGCTGTTCGTCGTCGAGCACGACATGGACGTCGTCCGGCGCGCGGACTGGGTCGTCGACGTCGGCCCGGGGGCCGGGGAGCACGGCGGTCGCGTGCTCTACAGCGGACCGGTCGACGGCCTGCAGGACGTCGAGGAGTCGGTCACCGGGCGCTACCTGTTCGGGCCGGGCATCGCGCTGCACCGCGAGCGGCGCGAGCCCTCGTCGTGGCTGTGCCTGCACCACGTGACGCGGCACAACCTCCACGACGTCGAAGCCGAGTTCCCGCTCGGCGCCCTGACCGCGGTGACCGGCGTGTCGGGGTCGGGCAAGTCGACGCTCGTCACCCAGGTGCTCGCGGGCGTCGTGGGCGACTGGCTCGGCCACGAGCCGGGCGCCGAGGACGACGCGGACGTCGAGATCGAGGACCGCGCGCAAGGGGCCGCCGCCGGCGTGCACGCGCTCGGGCTCGAGGCGTTCGACCGGCTGGTCAGCGTCGACCAGAAGCCGATCGGCCGCACCCCGCGCTCCAACCTCGCCACCTACACGGGGATGTTCGACGCGGTGCGCAAGCTGTTCGCCTCGACCGACGAGGCCCAGCGCCGCGGCTACGCGCCCGGGCGGTTCTCGTTCAACGTCCCCGGCGGACGCTGTGAGACGTGCAACGGTGAGGGATTTGTGGCGGTTGAGCTGCTGTTCCTGCCTGGCACGTACGCGCCCTGCCCGACGTGCCACGGCGCGCGCTACGAGCCCGAGACGCTCGAGATCCGCGTGCGCGGCCGATCGATCGCCGACGTGCTCGGCATGACCGTCGACGAGGCGGCCGAGTTCCTCGCCGACCTGCCGAGCGCGACGCGCAGCCTTCAGACGCTGCGCGAGGTCGGGCTGGGCTACCTGCGGCTCGGCCAGCCGGCCACCGAGCTGTCCGGCGGCGAGGCGCAGCGCATCAAGCTCGCGACCGAGCTGCAGCGCGGCCGTCGCGGTCACTCGCTCTACCTGCTCGACGAGCCGACGACCGGGCTGCACCCCAGCGACGTCGAGCTGCTGCTGGCCCAGCTGCACCGGCTCGTCGACGCCGGCAACACCGTCGTGGTCGTAGAGCACCACCTCGACGTCATCGCCGACGCCGACTGGATCATCGACCTCGGCCCCGGGGCCGGGGACCAGGGCGGCGAGATCGTCGCGACCGGCCCACCCGAAAAGGTCGCGCGGTCCAAGCGCAGCCGGACGGCGCCCTACCTGGCCGAGCGGCTGCCGACCGCCTCCGCGCGCTGAGCCGCTTCGACCGTCGGCGCGATGCGCGATAGCAGCGTCTGGGCCGCGGCGATGACCAGACCGCGGTCATAGACGATGGCGAAGTCGAAGCGCCGCTCCTGGTCTGGCCCGTCGTCTCCGAGGTCCTTAGCCACGAGCGCGCCGGCGAAGTGCGGGCCGAGCACGACGACGCTCCACTCGCCGGCCAGCGGATCCCCGGCATCGATTTGCGCGCCGCGCACGCCCGCCACGGGCTCCTCCCCCAGGCCGACGCCGAGCGCGGCGACGAGGCTCGCGCCGCGGGCCAGCGTTTCGTAGCGGCGCACGGTCTTGGGCGTGAAGTGCTTGACGTCCTGGAAGGCGGAGAGGATCACCGCGCCCTCGCCGATCCGCAGCGCGCGGTGCTCGAGGTGATGGCTCATCGGCAGCAGCAGGCTCTTGGTCGCCTGGGCCGTCGCCCGCTCCGCGGTGACGACCTCGAAGGGCGTCTGGCCCGTGCGCCGCGCGCCGTGCGCGCGACGCGCCAGGGTGTTGGATCCGCAGCGCGGTCGCAGCGGGCCGGGGCGCCCCCAGTGCCAGCCCTGGCCCAGCGTCGCGCCGAGCGTCCGGGCGACGGCGAGGTGCTGCTCGTTCTCGATGCCCTCCGCCAGGATCTGCGCGCCGCTGCGCTCGTGCTCATGGGCCACCGCGCTGACGATCGCGGCCTGGTCGGTCGAGGGTCGGTCCTGGACGAGGCTGAGGTCGAGCTTGATGACGTCCGGGGCGACGAGGGGCAGCAGCGCCAGCGAGCGGACGTCGGCGCCGAGGTCGTCGAGTGCGATCCCCCGGCCGTTGGCGCGGTGCTCGCCGATCGTGCGGACCAGCTCGGCCGGGCGGTCGGTCACCGCCCGCTCGGTGATCTCCAGGACGAGGTCGAGCTCGCGCTCGGCGCGCTCCCAGACGGCGCGGTGCTCCTCCGGGCACGGCGTCCCGATCGCCAGCGGCTCGCAGTTGAGGAACAACGTGGCGGTCCGGCCGAGCCGCGCGTCGAACGCCGCCTGGACGGCGACCGCACGGCACAGCCAGTCGAGTTCGGCGATCCGGCCGGCGGCCGTGGCCGCGGCGAAGAGCCGGTCCGGGCGCTGCAGCGGCGACCCCTCGGGCCCGCGCGCGAGCGCCTCGTAGGCCACCACGTCGCCGCTGACGATCTCGACGATCGGCTGGAAGACGGCGGTGAGGTCGCGCTCGGCGATGATGCGCTCGAGCTCGCCGGCCGCGGCGGCCGGATCGAAGTCGTCGTCGACCTTGCCGCGCTCGTCCCTGACGCGCGAGTGGTGCACGTGGAAGCGATCCTTGCCGCCGGCCTTGGCGACGTACATCGCCGCGTCGGCGTGGCGCAGGAGGTCCTCGGCGGTGACGGCGTCGCGCGGGAACGTCGAGACGCCCACGCTGGCTCGCACCTCCAACGGCACGCCGTCGACGTCCAGCGGCTCGTGCAGCGCGGTGATGACGCGCGCGGCGAGGTCGGTCGCGACCCCGGCGACGTCGGCTGCGACATCGCGGATCAGCAGCGTGAACTCGTCGCCGCCCGGTCGCGCCAGCAGGTCTTGCGGCCGCACCACGGAGCGGAGCCGGTGCGCCACGGCGCGCAGCAGCGCGTCGCCGGCCAGGTGGCCGTGGCTGTCGTTGATGCGCTTGAAGTCGTCGAGGTCGACGAACAGCAGCGCCAGCTCGGTGCTCTCGGCGCGAGCGCGCCGCAGCGCCGCCTGTAGCTCGGCGTGCAGCGAGGCGCGGTTGGCCAGGTCGGTGAGCGTGTCGAAGTAGGCGAGCTGGTGGATCCGCGCCGCGGACTCGATCCGGTCGGTGACGTCCTTCTGGACGCCGAGGTACTGGACGAGCCGGCCGTCAGCGTCGCGTTGCGGCGCAAGGGCGACCTCGTTCCAGAACGGCGTGCCGTCGGCCCGGTAGTTGACCATCGTGACGTAGGCGTCGCGCCCGGCGGCCAACGCCTCGCGCAGCAGCGCGACCGACCGCGGATCGGTCTCCGGACCCTGCAGGACGGCGCAGCTGCGACCGACGATGTCCTCGGCGCGATGGCCGGTCAGCTGCTCGAACCCTGGGCTCACGTACGTCAACGGGAACCCGGCCTTCGTCGCGTCGGCGATGACGACGCCGGCGATGTCCTTGGCATCACTACCCATACGCAGTTAGGTCGGCCGCCACGCCCGGTGGCCGCAATTGCGCCGCGCCCGGATGACCGCGCTCGAACCACAAGTCATGTAATGACGTTATATGTAGTATCGGCGTTATGGGCTCCGGTCGCACCTCTCCTCGCCACGTCGAGCGCAAGGCCGAGACACGCCGCGAGCTCGTCCGCTCCGCCGCGACGGTGTTCGCCGAAGAGGGGTTCCACGGCGCGTCGCTGCAGCAGATCGCGGCCACCGCCGGGTTTACCACGGGGGCGATCTACGGCCACTTCGGCGGCAAGGACGAGCTGTTCCTGGCGGTCTTCGAGTCCTTCGCGGAGACCCGGGTCGCCGAGATGAGCGTGATCGAGGACGGCCCGGAGCCGGACCCGGCGGCGCGCGCGCGGGCGCTGGCCGACCAGTGGATGGCCCGCCAGGATCAGGACCCGGCGTTCTTGGTGGTCACGATGGAGTTCTTCGCCCACGCCTTGCGGCGTCCTGCGTTGTTGAAGGCCTTCGCCGAGCGCCAGGCGCTCGTGCGGCAGGAGACCGAGCGGGTCCTCGTCGCCGACGCCGCGCAGGCCGGCGCGCAGCTGCCGCTCCCCGCGAAGGAGCTCGCCGCCGTGCTGCGCGAGCTCGGGGTCGGCCTCACGCTGGCGCGCCTGGCCGACCCCGACGCGATCCCCGCGCGCCTCTACGGCAAGTTCGTCGAGGCGCTCTACCGGCTGATGCTCACCGGCCCGCCACCAGCCGTAGACGCCCCTCAGGAGGGCCCGACCCCATGACCCCGCGGCCCACCGTCACGCTGGACGTCCTGCTCACCGCGCGGCTGCCGACGCCACATGGCTACGTCTACCGGGCGCCGGGCGGAAGGCTGGCGCGGCTGCGCGCCGGCCTGCGGGTCGGCCCCGACGCGCTGCTCAGCCCGTGCCTGGCGTTCGTCGTCGGCCACCCCACCGCCGGGACGATCCTGATCGACACGGGCCTGCATCCCGCCGCCCTCGCCGATCCGGCCGCCGACTTCGGGTTCCCCATGCGGCTGCTCTTCGCGGGCCTGCGGCCCGAGGCGCCCGCGTTCGACGCCCAGCTCCGAGAGCTCGGCGTCGATCCCGCCGGCGTCGCCCACGTGGTCATGACCCACCTGCACGTCGACCACACGAGCGGCATGCGCCTGCTGCCACAGGCGACCTTCACCTGCGACCGGCGCGAATGGGCGGCCACCCGGCGCCGGTTCGCCGCGGCGCGCGGCTACGTCGCCCGCCACCTCCCGCCCGCGTCGCGGATGCGGTTGGTGGACCTCGATCGCGACGGCCTCCCCCACGGGCCGTTCGCCAAGACCATCGACCTGCTCGGCGACGGGACGATCCGCTTGATCTCGACCCCCGGCCACACGCCGGGCCATCTTTCGGTCCTGCTCACCGTCACCGACCGGCCGCCCGTGCTGATCGCCGGCGACGCCGCCTACACCCTCACCGCCATCGACCAGCTCGCCCTCCCGATGATCACCGACGACGACCACGCGTCTCGCCGAACGCTGACTGAGCTGCGCGCCTTCCGCCACGAGCATCCCGAGGCGCTCGTCGTCCCCAGCCACGACCCTTCGGCCTGGCACGCGCTCGCCACCCCGCCCACGCGCCTGGCCTAGGTCTCACGCGGCAGTAATGGCGTGTCCATCGGCTCGGTCCCCGTACTAGCTACCAGGAGATCGCGCCCAAGGTCGAGGAGCTCTTCGAGCGCTACGGCCTACCTCGCGCTGTTCAACCAGGCGACGCGCAAGGCTGCCGAGGCCGTCGCGGCCTGTGAGGCTGGCGCTATGCGCCGCGTCGCGTTTGGACCGTGCGGCCCTCGGACATTCCCCTTTTCGCGCAAGGGACTCCCCGGCCCTCGCCGCCTTCTGATGAGCGCCATCTCCCTCAAGCTCTACGTCGTTAGCGGCACCTTGTCGTCAGACCGCGCGGTGGCCGCGATCGAGCGGTTGCGCGCGGCGTTGCCGGGCGAGGTCACCGTCGAGGTCGTCGATCTCGGCGAGCATCCCGAGGTCGCCGAGGCCGAGCGCATCATCGCCACGCCGATGCTGGTGCGCCTCGCGCCCGAGCCCGTGCGGCGCGTCGTGGGTGACCTGTCCGACCTCGACCGGGTCCTCTGGGGTCTGGGGCTTGGAGCCGAATGAGCATGGATGCCGTCGAAGTCGCCCGCGCCACGTCGGGCATCGAAGGCCTAGATCCGGTCACGGGCGGCGGCCTGCCGAGCGGCCGCGTGACGCTGGTCTCCGGCACCGCCGGCAGCGGCAAGACCCTGCTCGCCGTCCAGTTCTTGGTCGCCGGAATCGTCGACGGCGACGAGCCCGGCGTGTTCGTCACCTTCGAGGAGCGCCCTCAGGAGATCGCCCGGAACTTCCGCTCCTTCGGCTGGGACATCGAAGGCTGGCAGGACGAGGGGAAGTGGGCGTTCGTCGACGCCTCGCCTGATCTCTCCGACGAGTTGGTCGTGGCCGGCGAGTACGACTTGTCGTCCTTGGTCGCGCGCGTCCGTCACGCCGTTGAGGAGGCGGGCGCGCGGCGCGTTGCGATCGACTCCACCGGCTCGCTGATCGACCAGTTCGGCAACATGCAGATCGCCCGGCGGGCGCTGCTGCAGATCGCCGCCGGACTCCAGGACCTCGACGTCACGACGGTGATGACGGCCGAGCGCCCCGACGACTTCGGCCCGATCTCGCGCTTCGGCTTCGAGGAGTTCGTCGCCGACAACGTCCTGATCCTGCGCAACGTCCTGGCCGACGAAAAGCGCCGCCGCACCCTGGAGGTCCTCAAGCTGCGCGGCGGCTCGCACCTCAAGGGCGAGCACCTGTTCACCATCAAGGCCGGCCGCGGCATGATCGTCGTGCCCCAGGAAGTCCTGAACTTCGGCTACGCCTCCTCGCACGACCGACTGCCCTCCGGCATCGCCGAGCTCGACGCCATGACCCACGGCGGCTTCCTCGCCCGGTCGCTGATCCTCGCCTCAGGACCGACCGGCGTCGGCAAGTCGCTGCTGGCCACCCAGTTCGTCGTCGGCGGCATCGAGCGGGAGGACCGCGGCCTGCTGTTCTCCTTTGAGGAGTCCCGCGATCAACTGGTCCGCAACGCCGAGTCGTGGGGTCTGGACTTCGAGCGCCTCGAGGCCGAGGAGAAGCTGCGGATCGTCGCCCAGGCCCCGGAGGCGGCGTCGCTGGAGGATCACCTCCTGCACCTCAAGACCGAGATGGCGGACTTCAAACCCGACCGGATCGCCATCGACAGCCTCTCGGCGCTGCACCGCGTCGCGAGCATGAAGAGCTTCCGCGAGTACCTGATGGGGTTGAGCTTCCACATCAAGGCCAGCTCGTTGTTGGGGTTGATGACCGCGACCTCCGACGACGGCTCCGACCTCAGCGGCGGCCTGCACATGTCCACCGTCGCCGACGCGATCGTCGTCATGCAGTACGTCGCCGACCACGGCCGCGTCGGCCGCGCGATCAACGTCCTCAAGGTCCGCGGCTCCGACCACGACAAGGACATCCGCGGCTTCACGATCGACGACGCCGGCATGCGGATCGGGGAGCGGCTGGACCTGCGCAACTGGAACGTCCTGCCCGAGGTCCACTAGGTGGAAGGGGTCAAGCGACACGACGTCGAGCACATCGACGACCACACCGCCGTCATCACCCTGCACCCCGACGCCGGCACGAGTGCGGGCGAGCACGTCCGCACCTTGCTCAGCGACCTGCTCGCGCAAGGCGTCAACCGCCTCGTCATCGACCTGCGCGGCCCACAGATGCTCAACTCCAAGGTCCTCGACGCCCTCGTACGCAGCGCCGGCAGCCTCCACCCCCGCGACGGAGCCGGCCTCGCCGTGATCACCGAGCAGCAGTACGTCCGCACGATCCTCCAGATCACCGCGACCGGCGGGATGCTCTACGTCGCCGAGAGCCGGGACGAGGCGCTCGACGCTCTCCCGCCGCGCCAGACCTAGTCGAAGAGGCCGGGCGCGCAGCCCGACGCCGAGCTCCGGGGACGGGTACAGCCAATGGCTTCTGCCGGGCGTCGGTCCATGCCTGATCGACGAGCCGCGGACGCCGTCCGCGTTCGGCGTCATCAGGGAAGTTGTCGTGGATCCACCGGCGGAAGGGCAGCACGTGCCACGGGGAGCCGGTCTCCTGCCCTAAGAGGTCGGGCAACGAGTGGCCTTCCTCGACCGATGCCAGCAACAGCTCGAGCTCATGGCTGTCGATGATGCTCAGCGGCGCGATGCGCGGGTTCGAGAACGCGTCCGGATGTATCGCCTCGATGTGCGCCCAGAGCGGCTCGGCGACCGGGAGGCTTTCGGCCACGACGATCATCGGCCACACGCGCTTCATCGACTGAAGGCACGCCCAACCCAGATGCCTTGAGCGCAGCCAGATGAGGATGTAGTTTCCCCTGAGCGATGTGGGATCGCGCACCACTAGGCCGAGGCCTGGTTGTTCAAAGTACAGATTGTTCAGGGGAACTGATGGGCAAGGTCTGGTTGCTGTCGCTGGTCGCATTGGCGTGTGCGGCGAGTTTCGTGGTTGTTGACGTGGCGCCGGCGCAGACCGCGCAGCTCCCTGAGGTCGTCGAGGACAACATCGAGGGCGTGGCTCAGTTCTACGCCGATCAGAGCGGCACGAACGTCGCCGACTGCGGCCCAGCGTGCAGAGACCTGAAGGCCGACTATGAGCGACCGGCGACCGTAGACCAGGATCCGGTGCGTCCCGGTGTCGTCAAGTCGTTCATCGACGCCAGCCCTGGCACATTCGCCGGGCTCAAGCGCGTATGGAGCCTCGTTAACGCAAGCGACTTCCTCGCGGGCGGCGCTGTCGGAGCCTTGACGGTCGCGAACTACTACGTCTGGAAGATCGGGGTCTACGGACCTATTAAGCGCGCGTTGTTCGTAAGCATCCCCAAGCAGGTCATCGACGGCGGCGTCAGCCTGCGCTTCTCCGATGGCGGCGACACCAGCCCGTTTCTGTACTCGGGCTTTGACAATCCCGATCCGATCCCCGTTGGGTGGATCTTCTGGAACCCGAGCCTGTGGGCGATCCAGTGGACGACGATCACCCCCACGACGCCCGGCGGCTCATTCAACTGCCAGCCCTTCGGCAGCCCGATGACCGTCCCGGCGCACTTCATCGAGTACACGTGGCACTGGAACCGCTGCGACGGCTACGCCGGCACCGTTCACGCTCACGGGATCAAGTACGACCTGCGTTACGCCTTCCAGTCCCAACCCGGCGTGGAGTCGATGAACTTCCCCGACACCTCCACGTTCGCCAACGCGAACTCGCTGACGCTCGAGGAGATCGAGGAGCGTCTGCGAGCGATGCTGGCCTCCGACGATCCGGATTACAAAGTGATCCCCGACTTTCTGTGCGCCGCCCTCGGCGGCCCTTGCAAGAACCCCAAGGATCGCTACCCCACCACCCCCGACTGTACGGGCATGACCGCCACAGCCTGCACCCAGCTCTTCCGCGACGCGGGCTTCGTCGGAGACATCACCACCCAGACCCTGAGCGCCGACCAGGCCGTGATGGAGACCCCTGCCGGGAAGGTCACCGCCACCTATCCGCACGAAGGCATCGAGATCGCCGCGCCGCGAGCGATCCGCCTCTACGTCAACCCCGACCCGATGCCGACCATGACCACCACCCAGCTGTCGCTGGCCGACACGCTGGAGACCCAGAACCCAACCACGGTCAACGACTCCAACAAGCGCACACTGGCCAGAACCTGCAGTGAGGACATGAACGCGGCGGGGCGCCCGGCCAGCGAGTGCCTCGCCCTGCCGATGCTGGTCATGGGCAATGACCAGGAGACCCCGGCACGTAACGCTCTGCAGGGCCTGCTGCGCAACCCGGCCTGGGTGGTGCTCAACGCGCGCGTGTCCAAGGGCCTCAACCGCAACAACTGGTACGGCAACCTCGGCGAGCCCGCCCCTGGCTGCCTGACCGACGAACGCAAGCCGTCCACGGCCAGCTGCGACGAATACCCGTTCTGGTCCACACTGCAGGCACACAATGGAACGCTCAGCTTTCCCGGTCTTGAGTCGAGCATCCGCTGGGCCCCGAGGGAAGAGCAAACCCTCCAAGCCAAGGTGATCAACCAGTTCTTCAGCGAGAACAGCGCAGGAGAGAAAATGTGGTTTCACGGCTGCGGCATCGTCAAGCAGCCCCCGACCGACATCGCCCCTACCCTCGCGTCGGCCTTCATCGTGATGCCCTTGCCCTTCAGCAGCCACATCAAGAGCACCGGTGTCTGCAACAAGGTCGTGCCCACCGACAACACGCCCGACCCGACCGAGGACCCCGACCCGTGACCCAGCTTCTCGACGATCAGGTCCTGGACGAGTTCACCCGAGCGCTGACGTCGGCCAACGCCGCGATCACCCGCAACTGGGCGCCAGGGCTCAGCGACGCCGAGATCGACGCGCTCCTGCAACCCCACAGCCTCGACCTCCCCGAAGAGGCCCGGCGCTGGTGGCGATGGCACAACGGCTACCTCGAGGGCACCCGCCCGCCGAAGGCCGACATCATGCCTCGGCGCGTCCTGATCGGCCTCGAAGAGACGCTCGCCTTCTATGCAGAGACGAAGGACACCGATCGCGACGTCTACGGCGCCGACCGCTGGCTGGCCCCCGTCTCCGACGTGCCCAGGCTCTGGTTCGCCTGCAACGTAGCCATCCACGAACCCGTACCGATCTACATGCAAGAAGACGTCGACGACCCCGAACCCGTCCTGCCCTCGATCGGCGAGCTGGTCAAGCTCTGGACCGAGCTGATCGACACCTCCGTCTTCACCGCTGACGCCAATGGCGATTGGGAGTGGGACTTCGACAAGATCCCCCAACACATCCGTGAGCTCGGCGTCTACTAGGCCGGCAGCAGCGCACGAAGGCAGCCTGTTGGCCCGTGGGCCGGATCGCGGCTCGGGCAGCGCGCCCGATAACGCGGATTTACGGAGACCGCCAAGCGAGGCCGGCGTCAGGCGTCACCGGCGACGCCCCAAGGCCACGAGGTCTGCCTCCTGCCTCGGAAGGATCTCGACGCCGTCGGTGCACCGACGTCCCGCCTCGCCCTCGGACGAGGCGCGACCGCTCACGGCATTGCGCCTTGGGCTTGTGAGAGGGCCACACGCCGGAAGCCATCCACCGTCACCAGCGTCACAGGCACCCCGACCGTAACCGACATCATCAGACCGGAGTCCTTCACCACGCTTGACCCAACGGGCGAGGGACACCGCCCTTGACGTCCGGCATGTTCTGCGACCCTGGCTCTGGATCGGAGGCCCTCTTGGGAGTGTGATGGTCATGGCTCACGAAGCGTGAGCGGTCGCACTCCCTCTGCGGTGGACGGTCGGCAGAGCAGCCTTGTTGTGATGGTCCCAGCGCACGACGCGCCTAGTTCCAGGCGACGCCCCGCGGCGCCGCGCCCACGAGGTTGAAGGAGTACACCATGAGCAGGATCGCACGCTTCGTCGTGCTTGCCACGGCCCTCACGTCGCTGTTCACGGTGGTGTCGTCGACCGCAGGCGCGGTGACTTGGACTAACACCGGCAGCACGACGTTCCACGCCACGGGAGGCCCGGGAACCCTCTCGGTCGGTGCCAACAACTTCACCTGCTCAGCTTCGACTGCGACCGGCACGGCGGCAGCGGACTCCACCGGCACGGTCTACCGCATGCCAGGCACTATCACGTTCAGCCCGTGCCTCCTTGCGGGTCAGGCCACGTTCGCCCACTGCGGGTTCACGCTCACTGGTTCCGCATGGAGCGCGGGCGCGCCGGCGGTGACGACCGGAAGCGTCGACATCACTTGCGACATCCGGCTCACGAACTCGCCCGCCACGAAGCTTTGCCACGTCGAGGGCACGACGCCCTTCAGCTACATCAATCCGCAAGGGGCGACCGCTGGCCGGATCACTTTGACCACTGGCTCCTCGGGCCTGGTGGTCGACGGCGATTCCTGCCTTCTCGGCAACGGCGGAGCCCATCTGTCCGAGCAGACGATCCCGGTCACTAGCGCGGCCGGCAGCCCTGTCATCACCCGCCATGCTTAGCTGACCGGAAGTGGTCTAGACGTCGGCGCGCCTCGCCTCTGCGGCGAGGCGCGGCCGCGCCACGGCCTACGCGCGCTGCGCCGCCCCGTGCTTGCCCAGCCCCTTGAAGTCCTTCCACGGCAGCGCGTTGGCGATGTCCTTGGCCTCGAAGCCCGCGCGGCGGGCCGTGGCGATCCCCCAGATCGAGTTGTGCTGGGTGCTGACGCCGTGGGCGTCGGTGTTGATGATGATGGTCACGCCGAGGGAGGCGGCGGCGCGGGCGTGGACGTCGTGGAGGTCGCGGCGGTCGGGCGCGGAGTTGATCTCCACCATGGTTCCGGTGCGGGCGGCGGCCTCGAAGACGGCGCGGACGTCCAACTCATAGGGCTTGCGCTTCTCGATCTTGCGGCCGGTGAGGTGGCCGATGCAGTCGATCCAGGGGTGCTCCATGGCGGTGACGATCCGCTTGGTCATCTCGGCGGACGACATCCCGAACGAGGTGTGCACGCTGCCGACCACCCAGTCCAACTGCTCCAACAACTCATCGTCGTAGTCGGGTGACCCGTCGGGCAGGATGTTGGTCTCGGTCCCGACGAGCACCTCGATGCCGTCGAGCTGCTCGTTGACGCTGCGGACCAGCTCGATCTGGCGCTTCAGCGCGTCCGGCGAGACGTCGTTGCCGAAGCCGTGGGTCGCGCTGTGGTCGGCCATCGCGACGTCCAGGTAGTTGACGATCATGTAGGGGTGCCCCCACCGCAGGCGGTCTCGCGCGCGCGTGCGCGCGGCGACTGTTCTGTCGACCCTCGGGCACTACGCGCGATAACCCGCAGATACGGCAACCGCGCAACCGGCCGCGTTTTCTTTCCCGTCCGCACGCGCTCAGACGACCTTCCCGGTGGGACAGGCGGAGCAGCACGGACGTCTGGCCTCAACGACACGGCTATCCGACGATACATATGGCTGTTCCTTACGGAACGGCGTGCGGGAGCTTCGCTACCCCGCGACCGTGCAGCTCATCAAGGAACAGGCCCCGGTCAAGGACTTCTCCTGTCGAGCTGCTCCGCCGCTTCGCGGAACAGGTCTCGGAGTTCCGGCAGCTGCCCGGCACTCGGAGTCTCGACCAGGCTACGGCCGGCGCTCGACACCACACCGGCCTCGGCGGCGTCGTCGAAGACGCGCAAGCACCATGCGCGGTATTCCTTGTGGTATCGGCTGTCGGTCTCCTCACGCCAGCGCGCGAGCCGCTCCGCGCTCGGGGCGAAGAGCGCTCGCGGCCGCAATCGCTCCTGCTCATCGCCGAAGCGTCGGAGCGCGCCAGCGACGCGCAGGCACTCAGCGGCGAGATTGCGTCGGGCTACTGCGTGCCCGGCGCTCAGTTCGGCGGGCCGACGCCGTGGGATGACACCGAGCATCGTGAGCGCGCAACCGAGCAAGAACACTGACCAGAACACGGGGGTGGAGGCATGAACCGGCCGCACCGTGAACGCGACAGCCGCGATCGTCGCTCCCGTTCCGATCCATGACAGGCGCTTTCCCTCGAAGGTGCCAGCCATCAGGTCCCGTCCCCGGTGCGATCCTTCGTGTCGCCCAGCTCGTCGAGTTGGATCGCCAGCTCATCGAGATCACGCCGCAGGACCGCCGTGGCGAGGCAATTGACGGCCTTGAGAACGGCTCGCGTCTCGCCTGGGAACTTCAGTTGGTACGGGGCGTGCGACGACTTCCGCGCGACCAGCCCGAGATCCTCCAGATCCGCCATCCGGCGGCTGATCGTGCTCGCGTTGGCGCCCACCAGAGAGCCGAGCGCGGCCTGCGACAGCGGCACGCGCTCACGCGCCATGATCCGCAACAGATCACGACTCGTCCCATCTCCGAGAGCTACGAACAGCTTGCCGTCCGGCGAGGCCACTACGTTCGTCGGTCCTTTCAAATTTGCACGATGAGCATATCTGGGATTCTGTAGCTCAGCGATTCCTGAGTCAAGCCGAGGCCAAACCGACGTGCGCCGAATCGCCGGTACCACCAACGCTGGCGTTGTCGCCGTAGCCGATGCCAGACCAGCTCTCCGCGTGCTTGACGGCGACTCGCCGCTAGCGAGCGGGTGACCTGCGAAGCACGATTACGTCGTTGTCGACGACGACGTCGATCAACGTCGGTCTCGAGCAGCAGCACGCAGACGGCCTCGACGGGATCGGCGACGGTGACTGGGAGCACGAACGGCGGGTCCGCCACCTCGAGCAGCGTGACGCTCGGCGGAGGCGGCGCGATCGTCACCGGCATGTCGGCGTGAGCAGCCAGTGCAGCAGTCCGACGTACGGCCGATAGGTGTCGTCCCACGCACTTCGCCGATGTGGCAGCCCTACGGCCAGGCACTGGAACGTCGCCAGTGCCTGGATCCTCCGGAATCGCCACTAATCGCCCGCTATCCGGGACCGAGGCCCTGAACGGAGTACCACTGAAGCCCCTGCAAATCGGGTACTTCTGTCGCGCAGCGCTTCTGCATCGCACCCAGGAGGTCGGGGGTTCGAGTCCCCCTAGCTCCATGTGAACGGAACCCCTGCGTGAGCGGGGGTTTCGTCGTTTAGGGGTGGGGCCGAATCGGCCCCGAGTTCCGCTCCGTTTCAGGCACCAGTGCCTTTATTCCGCGATATGTGACTGATTCGTCGGGGATTAGCGGCGATTCGGCGCTCGGCACATGCGGGCGCGGGATCCGTGCCAGTGTGCGCCGCGGCCTCGAGTTCTTCACCAGCGAGCTGCGCCGGATGGCCCAGCAGGGACTCGAACGTTCGCCGCCTATCGAGCCGCCAACCGCGTGGCGCGTGGCGCGGCGCTGGACCGCCTCGGCCGCGACGCCATCTGGGAAGCACGAGATCAACGCGGTGTGCGCCAGCCGGATGGCGATCAGTGACGAATCCGCGGCGGCTATGGGCTATTAGCCGGCTGGGCTTCGAGTAGGCGGCGTAAGCGCGCAAAGAACACGTCGGCTGTTTCAGTGACCAGCCGACGCTGCACGTCGTGGCCCCAGACGACTTCGCGCCTGTTGGCGAACTCATAAATCGATGCTTCGGGCAAAGGCGCTACCCAGTGCTCCTCGACGGTCTCGATGTATGTCGATCCTTTGTAGAGACCTTCGAGGTCGTAGTCGCGCATACTGGCGCCGACGAAGAACCATGGGATCCGCGGAGCAACCTGGTGGCGCAGCAGGGTCAGCACCGCGGTCTCCTTGGCGTGCGGCAGGCCGGTCATGGTGTCGGCGTCAGAGATGATGCAGGTGCTGGTCTTGGTGATCGTGCCGTGCAGCTTGAGGTACGGGACGCGGGGGTCGTTGTCGGTGCCGTCGAGGTAGGCTGGCAGCCGTTTGGCTATGCGCCGGAAGTCGGCGTCAGTAACGGCGACGTCGAAGGCATCGCTGTCGTGTTCGAGCAGCTCGTCGAAATTGACGGTGATGACCACGAGCCGATGGCCGCCCCGTTCAGCGATAGCTTGAAGATCGGTGACGGCTCGGCCCCGGTAACCGTTGGCCAGCTTGCTGTCGTGACTTTGCTTGAACTCGCCGAGCACTCGCGGGATCGCAGGTCCGCCGTGCGCTCGGTGCATGCGTATGACCTTCTCGAGCGTCAGGGTCGCGCCGAGTTGGTCATCGGAGACAGCCGGATCTTCCTCTTCGCTGGTCAGGACACCGCGTCCGGAAAAGGCGCGCCGCAGTGCGCGACCGCGCTGCGCGTTGGTCATGTGCTCCGAGGGTCGGCCGAGGAGGTCAGTGAGGGCGCTATCGCGCAGGGTGTTGCCCAGAGGCATGCGCGATGAGGCGCTGAATCCGGCACCGAGAAAGAGCACCGCGGCCTGCTCGCGCGCCGTCAGTGCGAAAGCTTGTGCGTCGGCGTCGAGCATCTCGGACGGGTTCCGTCGCTGAAGCCCATCACGCGAGATGTAGAACCGGATCCCTCGCCGGAACTGGCAGTGCACGGATATGTCTGCTTTGTCGGTCTGAGCGAAGATCAGCAGCGTGCGCAAGTTAGTAAACGCCGGCGCGATCGACATCAGGTAGCGCAGGCATGCCTTGCGCAGCGGGTGCCTCATCTCGAACTCGGAGTAGGTGATGACCGCGAATTCCGTGGCGTGGAGGCGGTCGTCAAACAACGCCCGCAGGAGTGCGAGCGCCTGCGCGTGCGCGCTGCCGGGTGTACCGATCGTGTCGCCGAGACGGAGCTTGGCGTCAACTGCGCCGTGTTGGTGCTCGAGTTGCACGTCAGCACCCGGACCAAAGTCCCCGGGCTTGATCAACGAGCGAAGCAGGATCTTCAGCTCGGGCTTTTCGGCGCACACGAGCGGCATCTGAAAGACGGGATCGTTTGCGTCGATGAGTACTCCGGCTCGTGACGAGACGAGGCCGGCGAGCAGATGCTCGCGTTCGCCAAGGGTGTCTTGGACGGCGGCGGAGTGGATGGTCAGGGGTTCATTGACGCGGTCGACCACCATCTCGCTCAGCGCGAGTAGGAAAGGGTCGGCAGCGGTCATCGCACGTTAGCGACGCTCTCAAGCAGGCGGTCCCGAAGCTGCTTGGTGTCATAGTCGCGCTCGTAGTAGGCGTTGTAGCGAGCAAGGATCGGTGCCTCTTTGCGCAGGGTGTCGACGAGTGCGTCGAACGCGTCGCCGACGGTCGTCGGGTCGCTGCTTCGCGCGAGTGCAGATGCGGCCAGCGAGATCAGATCCTCTTCCCGCCCCGGCTTGACGTAGACCTCGTTGTCGTTCAGTTCGAGGGCGCCGGGTCGGCGACGGACGACTTCGTGCAGTGTCCAGCCGCCGACCAAACGTTCTTTACCTGGAGCGCGCCGACGCTGATCGATGCGGTCGGCAAACGCGTAAACGGCAGCAAAGAAGGCCTGGTCAAATGCGGTGCGCTCGCTGGCTTCTTTCCAGCGCGGCAGCGCTCGCTGCATACTGTTGGAGCGATTGACCAACAGAGCGATCAACACCCCGACGGCGAGAGTTCGAAGGTTGTCATCGCCGAGCAGGTCGATGACTTGCCGTAGGCGGTGACGACCCCAGTCGCGGTAGCACCGATACAGGACATGCTCGTGGTAAGCCGGCCGCCCTGACAGGACGGAAAACGGTTCGGCAGTCAGTGCCTCGTCGAGCACGGCGATCATCGCGCGGCCTTCGGGAGTGATAAGCGTCTGCCTGGCCGAAATCTCAAGCGCAAGCTCAGCTGGGACTTCATCGCCGCGGGAGGCATCAATTGCCGTCACCATCTCGCGCAGACGCTTGCCCTGAGCAACCGGGTCGAAGAAGTGTTTGCGGGCAAGCTCGAGGTCGCTGGCAAGCTCCCCTGGTAGCTGGCCAAAAGCAGCCTGCCACAGAGTCCGCAGAGCGCTGCTGAGCGACTGCGCGCGCTGACGTGTGATGTTGGGCGAGACGCCAAAGGTGTCCTTGAGAGCGTCTAGGTCAGCGTGGTCGCTCATTCGGACCAACTCTCCAGGAAGTAGCGGCGCTCATCGAGTTGTCGTAGCCGCTCGGTGTAGCGGTCATGAAGCTGGCCGATCGTTTCATGAACTAGGGCGCCATAGTCCTCAGAAGCGGGCAAGATCATCAAGATCCGATCCCTGGGGTGTTGCCCTGTCCAGTCAGCCAGGAACTCGTTGAGTGGGGCGCGAAGGTTCTGAGCGACGAACGCGCCGAACTCATCGAGGATGACTAGGCGCTGACGTCCCGGCTGGCTGGCTTGGTGGTCGATAAGTGCGAGGCGGGCTCGGGTAAACGCGAACGCCTGCTCGCCGCTGGAGTAGCTGTCGAGGTTTCGTTGCGCGACGATCTGCCCGTCGGCATCAACGGCCGTGACTTGGCGATCGTCGATGTCGACGGTGACCGTCGCGGCGTCGGGTCCAAGTAGCTGCTCGCGCACCGTGTCAACGGCGAACCACCCTTCAGCGATACGCGATAGCCACAACTTTGCGATATCGAGATAGGGGTCGCGATCGCGCGCTGCCGTTGCGCTGGCGTCCGTACGTCCCGTGAGACGGCCACGGACTTGGCCGCCGAGCCCGCGCAGCAAGTCAGGGATGGCGATCACTTGGTTCTCGAAGACGTCGATCTCGTCTTCGACGCGTTGAACTAGCTGGTCGAGGCGGGCTAGCCGGCGCAGCTGCTCGCCGGTCTCGGCGTTGGATTCAGGCCGTAGCTCGGGCAGCCGCGCGGCGAGACTGTCGACGACGTCGTTATCCCACAAGTCGGCGATGAGCCTCTCGAGCTCGCGCAATAGCTTCGAACGCTCGCGCCGGACGGCGGCGACCTGCTCGCGGGTAGTTTCGAGCTGCGCTTGATGGCCACTTCGCGTACGCGAAAGCTGCAGATGTAAGCGCTCAAGTTCACCCGTGGTGGTACTCAGGGACGCTAACGCGGCGCCAAGCTCAGCCCGCACGCTTTCGATCGGCGGTCCGGACTCCAAGTCTGCTTGCTGTTGTTCAAGCAGCGTCTGACGTTGCATGAGCTTGGCGAGCTCGTCGTCGTAGGCGCTGAGCTGCTCGCGCGTCTGCCGAAGGCGCTCGGCCGCCGCGGGATCCAGTTCCTCGCTGACCTTTTGATGGCGCTCGCGAGCGGTTTGCAGGCGGGTAGCAGCGGTATTGCGCTTCTCGGCCAGGCTCCGGGCTTCGTTGAGCTGTTGCAGTCGTTGGTCGAGTTCTGTGACACGTTGGCTAATTTCCTCGAGCGCCGGGTCGTCGGGCGTTACGGCGAGTTGCTCGCGGCGGCGGTCCACGTCGTCGGCTAGGCGACGGACAGTCAGCTCACGGGTTTCGGCGTCGGCATCGATTGCGATGGTTTCATCGCCCAGGCCCTGCCCGCTTGCGTCTTCGAGGTGGTCCAGGAGTCTTGTACCGAGCTCTATGAGCGGTTCGGCCAGCGAGATATCACGACGTGCTCGACGAGCCCGTTCGAGCTCGTCACGAACAGATTGACGCTCCGGATCGATGTCCTCAGCGCCTTGGAGCCCGGCGCTCTGCAAGCTGCGACCCAGCCTTCCAGCCGCATTGGTTAGTTGTGTCGTTGCTCGCTTGACAGACTGCTCGCTTCGCTCAAGCTTCTCTCTGGCTTCCTCTTGGCGTGAGCCTTCGACGACGAGCTCATCCACCTTCTCTTGCAGCTTGTCGCGTTCAGAGCGCACGTCCGAGCGTCTCTGGACGATGGAGTCGATCTCGGCCTGAATGTCGGCATCGCTGGTCAGATCACGCAGCCGCGCTGCAGCCGCCAGAGCGGCGTCGGCGAGCTTGAGCTGATCAACCAGCGTCCTATCTTGTTGTTGTTGCTCTTGAAGCTCGAGCTTGAGCTCGACGTCCCGGTGCATCAGCTCGCCGAGTTGGTCGACGTTTACGCTGTTCAGTAGGCGGCGGAGCTTCCCGATCTCGGCGCCCAAAAGACTCCGGCGTGCTTCGGTTGCATCGCGGAACACGTCGGCCTGCTGGGCCGCCTGCTCGCATTCCTCGACCAGCGTCTCGACCAGACCCTCGTTACCGGCCAAGCGATAGGCGCTAACCAATTGCCGGACGTCGCTAAGCGACGCGGAATGTCCGTCGATCGAGATCCCCGTGAACCACTCGTCGGTGACATCTCGCGCGGTCGCGAGGTCTTGGGGCCACGTGCGAGAGTCGAACCTCCACGCCACCGACTGCCCACCGGCCAGCTGAGTGATCGTGATCTCGACCGATCCGAGTAAATCACGCAACGACGTCCACCGCGCTCGTTGACGATCACCGCGCAGAGGCTGTTGGCCACAGCAGATGGTCAGAACTTCAGACGTGATGGTCTTTCCGATGCCGTTATCACCTTCCAGGCGCGTGACGGCATTCTCGAGCCCGATCTCTGCCACCAGCGGCAGTTGACCATCGACAACTCGACACTCAATCTTCATGAGAGGAGGAGCCCTGGGTGTCAGCCACGACGAACAGCTCAATTGCGAGTTCGACTGGAGCCTCGTCTTGGAGCAACCCGTCCAGTAACCGCCTCCCCACTGGACTTTGCACGATGTGGTCCAAGAGCTCCGAGCGAGGGAAGTCGGCAGACATAGACATCGAGGTGGATACTAAGCGCTAAGTCCGTTTTACGGTGCAGCCTTGTGGGGTCCCGGTTATCCCCACCCTTGGCCAGCTCGGGGAGGTCAGGCCACGCGGCCGGTCGACGCCTGGCGCGCCGACGCGCTGGCAAGTTTGCGGCGTGCGAGCTTGGCGTATTCGCGGCTGAGCTCGATGCCGATCGCCGCGCGTTCTAGCTCAAGGGCGACCACTAAGGCGGTGCCTGTCCCGCAGAACGGATCCAGCACCGTGCCTCCGGGCGGGCAAGATGTCGCGATTCGTGGACGGATCAGCTGAGGCGGGAACGTTGCGCTGTGTCCGTCTCCGCCGAGGCTGGTAGGCACTTGCACGACGTCACGTGCGCCGGGCTCGGCCCCACTTAGGTCGTAGTAGTAGGCCGGTCGACGCGAGGGGCGACGCTTGACGAAGTGGAAAAGGTGCTCGTGAGCTAGACGCAGCCGGTCGGTTTCTGGGCGCGGACCGATATCGGGTTTTGACCATATCACGTCATTGCGCAAAATCCATCCGCGGCTTTGTAGCTCGATCGCGCATCGCGACGGCAAGAGCAGCAGCTGCTTGTCATGGCGGATGCCGCCCGAGGGTGTGCGGCGTCGCAGCCGGCTGTCGCCGGCCAGACCTTGGCGACCTTCACTACGGATGCTTGACCAGCGGGCGAAGTAGGTGTCGCCGAGGTTCAGCCACATGCTGCCGCCGGGCTTGAGCACGTCCCAAGCTGCATCCAAGATGTCGGCGAGGTGACTGACGTACCACTCAGGGTAGGGCTCTAGGCCCAACACTCCTCCGCGTCGGCGGTACCACTCATATCCGGGAGGGATTTCGGGTTTGTCGGTTTCGGTGCGGTACTCATCGAGAATCTCGTCGTTGTGATCGAGCCCGTACGTGCGCAGGCCCCAGTACGGGGGTGAGGTGACAAGCAGATCGGCACTCTGGGAGGGCAGCGACTCCAGCCCGTCGAGCGCGTCGGCGCAGATCACTTCGTAGCCCGGATCCAACGGTGCCGCGGGGGATTCTTGGACGATGAGCGATGTCACAAGGGAGTGGTCACGGCGGCCGCGGGCGCGGCTCATTGGCCGAGACCCCTTTGAATTCGCATCGATCCGCATGAATCCTGCCCGGTCGCCAGAACTGGTCGAGCGACTCGCCAGCGACGGCAGTCCCGGATCTCAGACAGCGCTGTGCTGGTAGCGCAGCGGCTTGTCGTTGACCTGCTTGAGGTCGCCGGCCTTGGGGCGGCGCTTCATGCAGTTGACCACGGCGCCGGTCGAGCGGCCGAGCGCGGGGTCCGGCGGGCTCGGCGAGCTTGCGCATGTGGGTCATGACGAGGTCGTCGAGCTGGCCGGGGCGCAGGCGCTCGGTAGTCGTCTTAGACCACTGCAACGGCCTGATCGCCGCAGCTGAGCCAAATCCTGGAATGTCGGAGGTTTGCTAAGTCATGGGTAAACCACATAAGGTTGCCTATCGACCGGTCGTCTTAAGCGGCATAGACACCTCTGCGGCCCCCACCCCGGCTCGTGAACCCTCGAACATGGATGTGGCTTCAGGCGGCGGCCTTGGCTTTATCGCTCGCTGCGATCGGCCTGTCCGGCACAGCACTTGGCGTGCTGCTTCCGCTAGTCCTGATCGTCCTTTGGTGGGCATGGCTGAATCATTGCTACGCGCGTCAGCTGGCGAGCGCGAAGCGGTCGCCATGGCGCCGCGGGAGCGACCACCACGTGACGCGCCAGCTCGCGACGATCACGGGTGCCGGCGTCGCGTCCGCTGTACTGGCCAAAACGGTCCCCGCGCTGCCCCTCGAGGCAGGCCGGGCGATCCGGTGGGTGCTCTTTGCGTTCATGGCGCTGTGGTTCTGCGTGTTCGCCTCCAGCCTCGTCGACTGGTACTGGATCCGGCCGCAAGTCGACGGGGTCGTGACCGAGCCGCCGTGCCGGACGTCGCAGCAACCCCGCTGGGAGCAGGTCACCCGCGGTTGGCATGGCCATCGCGCAGTCGCGCACATCGCCGTCTGCTTCGCGGTCGTCGTCGGTCTGACGGCGATCATCGCGGCGGCGGTTCCCGATATCGATGGAGCAGCGCTCGCCGCCTGCACCGCCGCCCTTGCAGCGGTAGCGGTCCCCATCGTCCTGCCCGCGTTCTTCGCCTTGTGGCGGGCCATCGACAGTCCTGGAATCTGGGTCGGAGACCGGGTCCGAGTGAACGATCGCCGAGGCTACGTCCTCCACGTCACGATGGACAAGCTTTTCGTGCGTTTTCGCAACGGGTCAAACGCCTCGTGGGGCCGTCCGAAAGCCGTGTCCCCCGATGCCATCGAGGGCGAGCCCATTGCCTTTTCCGGCTGTGACGCCTGCTCTCACGTCAACCCCCAGTGCGATTGGGACGCCCAGCGCCTGAACGCCGGAAACCCTTCCCGCCCTTTTCGCATCTGAACGTCCGCCAGTGGCGGAGGACCGATCGGTCAGGCACTGGAATGCCAGCAGTGCCTGGATCCCCCGGAATCGCCCCGTATCGGCCGGCGTCCGAGGCCGACACCGCGAACGAAGCCTCGGCGAAGGCGCTGGAAATAGCCCACTTTTACGGCGCAGCTCGTCTGCATCGCACCCAGGAGGTCGGGGGCGAGGAGAAAACGCTGATTTCCAGGAAGTTTCTCGTCCAGATCGAGTGACCTCCTGGACGTCGGCCATGAGGTCACCGCCGTGTCACGCGGCCGCCAGCGTGCAACCTGTCTCACGAGGCTGAGCAGCCGCTCGAGCCACGCAACTTGTTGGTCGTAGCGGACGGATCGCGCAGACCCCTACCGGCTTGGCGCTGCTCGGACCAATGCCGCGGCGATCTGCTGCTGTATCTGATGTTCAGTGCCGGGGCGTCGCCGTCGATCTCGGTCAAGACCGGGTAGCCACCACCTTCGAAGGGGAGCGTCGTCAAGACGCTGTAGAGACCGCCCAGCTGCCAGCCGTTTCCGGGGACACTTCGTTGCCACGACCAACTTGTACAAGTACACCGAGTCGCGCGCACCCCACTCCCGCCGGCCGGTTCTACGCCTCGAACCATTGTTGTTCTTGGTGTTCATGGCCGTCTATGGGCAAGCACCAGGCGCCGCCCTAGTGCGATTCGTGTCGTCCATGGAGTTCTCCGCAGCGACGGACCGTGCGCTGCAGCGCCCAGAAGCTGAAGCGAGGCCTGCACGACCGCCCGACGACCGGGGCACGTGGCGCTGCCCACCAGGCACCGGGACGGCGCGCCTGCAAACGACGCCGACAGCGACCCAACGCGCGCGAATCGCCACCCATCAACGGCAATATCGCCAAACAAAGGCACTAGTGCCTTTTCAGACCCCGAATCACGGCGGTTCGGCCTCGCCCCTGAAAACGAGAAAACCCCGCCAAATGCGGGGCTTCTCGACGAGGGTGAGCGACGGGACTCGAACCCGCGACCACCTGGACCACAAGCACCAGCTCTATCCGGGCGGACCTCGCTATTTGCAGGGCTTTCGACGGTCTCGCCGCGGTCGGCGCCGGTTGACGTTCCCGCGGATTCGGGCCGATTCTGCACGGTCAGGCACTCTTGGAATTCGCGTGCCCGAGCGCGTGACAGCCAGCGCCGCGACCTGGGTCCGCGTTGAGATCCACCCGAGACTGGCCCGATCGCCTCTTCGGACGGAGATGGCCTAGGTTCCGAGCACGAGACCAAGAGCAATGCCTTCGTGGGACCCGATCAGCGGTCAACATGATTAAGAAGAGGAGATCGGCGACGTGCGGGCCGGCGTGCCCATGACGGTGAGTTCGGGCTCGTAGCCCCGGCCGGGCCGCGTGAGACCGTGGGCGAGCGTCGGGTGATTGCTGTCCAGAGCGATCCAGTGACTTTGTTGGGCTTGGTCGCCGTCGCCGGGCTGTGGGTCTTGGGGCGCGAGTGATGGCTGCGAGCCGGGCTAGGTGTGTGTGCCGGTGGGGCAGGACTGAGGGTGATCTGGGTGTGGTGACCTGCCGGTTGGCTGATGAGTGGTGCTCAGCGCTCGTTTGCGGGGGAACGGTGTTCGGTGCCGGCGCTGTGGCGGCCGACGGGCAGGTCTTGCCGGTCTGGCTCTGGCTGGCGGTGAGGGCGTGCTGTGTCATCGTCGCTGGTTCGCAAGCCGCCGGTCCCGTCGCCGGAAAGGGCGTGCGGGCGGTGAGGCCGGTCGGTCGGCGATGGAGAGCGATCACCTGATCTCGTAGCGAGGGTCCTAGCGCCACGGCGCGCCAGTTGTCCTGCGGTGCGGTGCACCGCGACACCAAGACCAGGATCAAGGTGATCACCATGAGCAGGATCTCCCGCCTCGTCGTCCTCATGACGTCGGTGGCAGCCGTTGTCGCTGCGATGGCCGGAACGGCCAGCGCGGTCACATGGCACATCGCCGGCACAGGGACATTCACCGCCACGGGCGGCCAGGCGACGCTGTCGGCGACTAGCATCCAGGTTTGCCCGGGCTTGACGGTCACGGGTACGTACACCGCGGGCTCGTTCGCGGGCGTGACCTACAGCGGCGTCACGGGCACGGCCACTTACCAGGGCTGTACCGTCGCCGGCCAGAGCACGGAGGTCACCTGCTCGTATGTGCTGACTGCGACGGCGCAGCCGACCCTCACTACCACTACGACCGGAACCGCAGATGTGACTTGCGGCGTGACTCTCGGAGCCTCGGGGGCGAAGATCTGCCACATCGAGGGCACGGCGCCTGGGACCTACACCAACAACGCCGGCAGCGCCGACACGGCGATCCGCGCGACTTCGTCGAGCCTGCGCATAACTGGCTCTGGTTGCGCTATTGGTAACAACGACATCGCGCACATCTCCGCGACAACCCTCACGCTGACGTCCAACGGCGGAAACGGCCCGGACATCCTTCGCACTGCATAACCGCCAATCGCGCGAAGCACTAGCCGCGATCACGCGGCACGGCCCCAATCGGCGGCCCACCCGCTCCAGGTGGGCCGCCAGGCCGCCCGCACCCGCCGTCAGGCTCGCCGTCCGAGGCCATCAAGAACGTCATCGACCAGGGTCGACCGTGGCGGCTTGGCCATGGCGCAGCGCTCCAAGAAGCGACAGGAGTGAGGTCGCCATCGTCGCTTCAAGCCCGTCCCCCGCCGACGGATCGCGGCGGGCATTCGCGACGACGACCCCTGGCCGATCCGAGCACGGCGACGCCACCGGCCCTGACAGGAGTCGCAACGGGAGAGCGACGCTGATCACACACCAGCATTGTCCGGCAGCGACCCGGCATCAGCTGTGGTGAGGTTTCGCCACGGCATCGTCCGGCAGATGCCCGGCCCGGGGCCGGCCCGCTGGCAGGGTCGTCTTTGACGGATTACCTCATCGCCCACCACCCCGGAGCGCCGAGAAACCTGAGGCGAGGGCTGCACCGCCGCCAACGACTGGGTGCGGGCGCTGTCCCCAAGCACCGGACGGAGCGTCTGCGCCCGCCGGGGACAACCGCCGATGCGCGCGAAATCGGCACCCACCGACAGCGATGTCGGCGAATAAAGGCACTAGTGCCTGAACCAGCCCCGCTCCCGCGGCGATCCTGGCTCCGCCCCGAAAACGAAGAAACCCCGCGACATGCGGGGCTTCTCGAGGAGGGTGAGCGACGGGACTCGAACCCGCGACCACCTGGACCACAACCAGGAGCTCTACCAACTGAGCTACGCCCACCAGGTCAGAAGAGCAGTGTAGACCACGGGCGTGGCGGGAAAGGCGACGGGGAGTCGATTTCCCGAGGAGGAGCCATACCCATGCCCGGCGAGCCGAGCACCCGAGAAGCAAAGTTGATCCAGTACCTCAACGAGGCGTATGGCAAGGAGAAGGAGCTCGAGACCGCGCTGAAGGCGCATATCTCGATGACGTCGCGCGACGCGTACAAGAAGCGGCTGAGCGAGCACCTCAAGGAGACCTCTGCCCAGGCCAAGGGGCTGGAGCGCCGGATCAAGGCGCTTGGCGGCAAGGCCGAGGCGGTCTCGCTGCCGGGTCCGGACGCCGCGTCGGAGGCGGCCGCGAAGGTGACCGCGGCGGCGAAGAAGGGCGTCGCGCTCGCTCAGGGTCCGCTGCACGCGATCCGCGGCACCGGCGAGGCCGAGAAGCTCCTGAAGAACGCCAAGACCGAGTTGCAGAACGAGTTCGAGGAGATCGCGAACTACCTCGCGATCGAGGAGCTCGCCAACGCGCTGTATGACCGTGACACCGCCAAGCTCGCCAAGGAGTTCCGTCGCCAAGAGGAGCGGATGGCGACGTTCCTCCAGAAGCTGATCCCGCAGCTGGCCAAGCAGGTCGTGCGCGAGGACGTGCCGGCCAAGGAGCGCAAGCCCGCAGCGGCCGCAGCCCCGGCGGCGTCGGCGTCGAGCAGCGGGACGACCCGGACGCGGAAGGCGAGCACCTCGTCGTCGACGCGGAGCACGGCCGCGAAGAAGACCACCGGCGCCGCGGCGTCGAGCAGCACACGCTCGCGCAGCACAAGCGCGGCGGCCAAGAAGGCGACCAGCGGCGCGGCCTCGAGCAGCACGCGCTCGCGCAGCACCGCCGCCAAGAAGGCGAGCGGCACGTCCACGACGCGCAAGGCCAGCGGCGGGACGGCCGCCGCCAAGAAGCCGGCGGCGCGCAAGACGACGACGTCGCGCGCCTCCTCCACGCGCTCCACGCGCGCGAAGAAGTCCTAGGTCCTCAGTTCAGTCGGTCAGCAGGTCCACGAGCTCGCGGGGCTCGTGGACCAGCGCCGCCGCGCCGGCCTCGCGCAGCTCGCGCTCGCTGCCGATCCCCCACAGCACGCCCACGCAGGGCATGTCGTGCGAGCGCGCGCCGAGGACGTCGAACTTGCGGTCGCCGATCATCACCGGCCGCCGCGCGTGCGGCAGGCCCTCCAGCGCGCGGGCGATCGTCAGCGACTTGGACTCGTCGCGCGCCTGTAGCCGCGGGCCGTGCACCGCGGCGAAGCGATCGCGCAACCCGAGCTGCTCCAGCAACGGCTCGGCCAACGCCTGGGCCTTGGACGTCGCCACGACCAGCGGCAGCGTCTCGGCCAGCGCCGCCAGCGTCTCGGGGATGCCGGCGAACACCTCGCTCTCCTGCGCCATCGTTCGCCTATATCTCGCTCGGTAGCTGACCACCAGCGCGTCGGCTTGCTCCTCGTCGCGTGCGAAGAGCGCCATCGTCCGGTGCAGCGGCGGACCCAAGTACTCCAACAGCTCGTCGGCCTTCCGCTCCGGCAGGCCGTGCTCGTCCAAGGCCGCGTTGATCGACCGGACAAATGCGGTGCGCGAGTCCACGAGCACGCCGTCGAGGTCGAACAGGACGGCGTCGGCGCCGCTCAAGTCCATCAAGAGCTCACTTCTTCGTGGTGTACTGGCGCAACGCGGCGTTCGCGCCTTCGGGAACGGTGTAGAACGACCGGCCGTCGCGCGCGAGCGCCAGCGACTCGCCCTGCCCCTCGCGGACGAGCGGCGCGCTCCCCACGCACGGCGCGCGCTTCAGCGTCGAGGCGATCGACGCGCCCGCGCGACGCGACCACACGTACAACGCGGTGTAGGTCCGGATCGCGACGACGCGACCATCCGCGCTGACGTCGCCCGCCGTCGCCAGGCCGCCGAGGCCGAGGCGCAACGTCGCCACGTGCCGCAGCGCGCCGCCGGCGCTCACCGACCCCGCGTAGACGCCCGCGCGACCGTCGACCTGCTTGGTGACGACGACCACCTCACCGGTCTTGCGATCGGCCAAGAGCGTCTCGGCGTCATGCGCGCCGTCCGGGTAGGTGTAGGTCAACCGGGTTGCGCCGGCGGTGGCCGGCGGGCCGTCGGCCAGGCGCGGCTCGGGCACGCGCCAGACGTCGATCGACGTCCGCACTTTGCCGTTGTCGCCGATGTCGGCGATCAACAACGTGTCGTCGGTCCCGACCGCGATGTCCTCCCAATCGACCGCGTCGGCGCCCGGGACGTCGAGCGAGGCGATCAGCGACCCGTCGGTCCGCAGCGCGAACAGCCGCGCGCGATCGCCGGAGTCGTTGTGCGCCCAAAGCACGCCCTTCTGCGTGGGGCTCAAGACCAACCCGGACAACTCGGTCGCCTCGTCCGCGCTCACGCGCCCAGCGACCCGGACGCGCAGCTGCCCGCAGAGCGCGGGCGCTGACGCCTTGGACTTCGGCACGGCTGTGGTGCGCGCGGGTGCGGTGGCGGTCGTCGTCGCCGGCGCCTCTCCCCCGCCGCACGCCCCGAGCGCCGCGAGGACCCCGATGGCGAGCGCGGCGAGATGCGTGACGCGAAGGGACGGCATGCGCGCCGCACCCTAACGACTCGGGACGCAGCGACGAGCGCGCGATAGAGCGCGGCAGAGAAGCGCGCGGGGTCGCTGGAAGAACGAGCACCATCGCGACGGCCGACATCAAGGCGCGCATGGCCACAAGGTCGGCGCGGACACGTCGCTTGAGCGCAAGCGTCCGTGCATCCTGTCCGCCACGCCTCCTAGGTTGTCCCCGCTCAACGATGCTCCGCGAAGCCTCCAACGCCCATTTCACCGTCCACGGCCGCTGGCTCTTCCGCCGCCTGACGTTCTCCGCCGGCCGCCACTCCGCCGCTCGCGGCCTGCGCCCGGCCGAGCACGCCGACCTCCAGCAGCGACAGCAACAGACGGCTGTCCCCGTTTTGGAGACCTCTCACGGCCGCACCTACTGGTGGTGCCTAGACCGCTTCTTCTGGACCGACGACGACCTCGACGCCGACGACGTCTTCGCCCTCGTCCACGAGCGCCGCGCCCGCGCCCGGCGCCGCCTCGACCGCGCCCACCAGGCGCTCCAGCAGCAAGAGCAACCACAAGAACAACGGCGCGATCCCCTCCCTCGCGACCTGCGCCGCACCGTCTGGGAGCGCGACGGCGGCGCCTGCGTTGAGTGCGGCGAGCGCTTCGAGCTCCAGTTCGACCACATCATCCCGATCGCGCTCGGCGGCGCCACGACCGCCGACAACCTCCAGGTCCTCTGCGCCCCGTGCAACCAGCGCAAGGGCGCGACGGTCGGCTAGACCGTCGCACCCCCTGACGGACGCTTAAGAGGAGTCCAGACGCCTAAGGCGACTCACCTGCGCTCCCGCCGCCGAAGTCGCCTAGAACGGCCCCCGACGCAAGGCCGCGCCCGCTGCCGCATCGCCCGGCACGCCGTGCACCGCACCGCCCGGGAACGCCGCCGCGCTGCCGATGAACAGGCCCTTCAGCGGCGTCCGGTAGGGCGAGATCGACGGCACCGGCCGGAAGATCACCTGGCGCAACATGTATGACCCGCCGCCGACGTCGCCGGCGATCAAGTTGGGGTTCCTGGCCTCCAGGTCCGACGGCGACAAGACGTGCCGCGCGAGGATCCGATCCCGGAACCCGGGCGCGTAGCGCTCGACCTGGGCCTCGACGCGCTCGACGTGGCGCGCGGTCGCGGCGTCATCCCAGTCCACGCCATTGGCCGGCCCATGCGTGTAGGCCCACGCGGTGTGCTTGCCCTCCGGCGCGCGTGTCGGGTCAGCGATCGTCTGCTGACCCAGCAGCAGGAACGGCCGCTCCGGCAGCCCGTGCCCGGACGTCTCGATCGTGTTCAGCAGCTCGTCCTCGGGCCCGCCGACGTGCACGGTCCCGGCGCCGCGAACGGCCTCGTTCTCCCACGGGATCGGGCCGTCCAGCGCCCAGTCGACCTTCAGCGTCGAGGGCCCGTAGACGAAGCGCTTGAGCATCGACCGGTACCACCCTGACAACGCGTCGCCCGCCAGCGACGCCAGCGCGTTGGGCATCACGTCGGCGATCACGATGTCCGCCGCGACCCGCTCGCCGCCCTCGATCGTCACGCCCGTCGCGCGGCCGCCGGCGCTGGTCACGCCGACCACGCGCGCGCCCGTGCGGACCACGCCGCCCAGCGACTCCAAGTACCCCACCAACGCGCCCGACAGCCGGCCCGCGCCCCCGCGCGGCGACGGCCAGCCGACCGCGTGGCCCATCCAGTTCAGGTACGACGCCGCGATCGCGCCGCCGGGCTTCTGCGGCGGCGTGTCGCCGTGCATCGCCGCGCCGTACAGCCAGGCGCGCGCCGCGCCGCCGTCGAAGAGCCGCTTGGCCAGCCCGACCGAGGACTCCGGCAGCAGCCGCGCGAACTTCAGCGTCCCGAGCGGCCCGGCGCTGCCGAGCAGCCGCAACGAGCCCCCGACCGGCGGGAAGCCCGCGAGCATCGTCGCCCGCAACGCGTCCCACGAGTCCAGGAACGGCGTCGCGAAGTCGCGCCACGCGTCGCCGTCGCCCGCGTGCAGGGCGTTCAGCGACGCCACCGTGTCGTCCATCGACCGGTACAACATCGCCGCGTCGCCGTTGGGCAGCGGCGTGCCGTAACAGGCCTGCGGATGCACCCACTCCAGGCCGAAGCGATCCAGCGGCATCCGGCCGAACACCGGCGACGCCACTCCGGCCGGGTAGACCGAGGAGAACGTGTCGTGGTGGAAGCCCGGCAGCGTCAGCTCCTCGGTGCGCACCGCGCCGCCCGGCGCGTCCGCCGCCTCCAGCACGACGACCTCCCGCCCGGCCTCGGCCAGGCGGATGGCGGCGGCGAGCCCATTCGGCCCGCTGCCGATGACGACGGCGTCGGTGCGTGCGGCGGCGCTCACGAGGCGATCTGCTTTGCGAGCTGGTGCAGCAGGCTGAGGCGCTCGATCTCGCCCTGGCCCCAGAACGCGTGCTGGGCCTCGCGCCCGGCGATCCTGTAGGCCTTGTCGATGTGCCACGGCATCGGGTCCCACGTGCCCGCGGCCTTCACCCACGCCGTCCCGTCCGGCATTGTGTACAACAACAGCCGGTTGTGGCCGTTGCCCATGAAGTGGCCCTGGTGCGTGGTGAGATCGAAGCCGACCAGCGGCGTGCCCTCCTCGGGCACCGCGCGCGGCTCGTTGTCACCGTACTTGGCCAGGCCGTCCTCTAGCGCGGCGAAGTAGGCGGCCAGCGCCTCCGGGTCGTCGGGCGTCACCAGCGTGGTGATCGTCACGTACCCGCGGGTGAAGATCGGGCGGCCGGAGTCGGTGCCCGCGGCGACCTCGATCTCGAACGTCTGCCCGTCCAGCCCGCCCTCGCGCAGCGGCGTGAAGCGCCCGATCTCCGAGGCGTAGTCCGGCCACGTCTCGGGCTTGGTCAGCGCGCCGATGACCGCCTCGGCCGACGGCATCGCCACCGGCGGGTAGGTGTGCCAGGTCTGCTCCTCCAGCGGCGCGCTCTCGGGCGTCAGCTCGCCGAGCTTGGCCAGAACGCGGCGACGCTCGGGGTTATAGGCATTGCGATCCTCGACGGTCTCAAACGCGATCCCGTACGCGCGGCGCGCGTCATCCGCGTACGCCGCCGGGAACCAGTCGCCGATCAGCTTCGCCGCGCCGTCCTCCAGCTGCGCGCGCGAGAGTGTCCCGCGCGCGGACTGGTCGGTGTTGAAGCGCTCGGCGCCGAAGGCCTTGTGGAACGCCGGCAGGTCGCTGACGTGCAGCCGCCGGTGCGTGTCCTTGTTGTACCAGTAGGTCGTCAGGACGCTGAACGCGAGGCGCAGGTCGTCGACGTCGCGCTCGTCCACCGCGCGACGGTAATAGGCGGCGTTGAGGAAGTCCGTGACCCAGGGGGCGGCGTCGCGCCCCGCGATCGACGAGCCGGTCATGCGCGCGAAGCGCAACGGCCCGGAGCGCGGGACCTCGCGCTGCTGCGCCTCGACCTCCTGCGCATCGTCGACGTGCTCTAGGAGCTCCTCGTCGTGGATGGAGGGATCGGTCTGGGGGTTCATCGAAAGGGGTCCTTTCGTGTGGGGTTCTGACATTGTCGCGCTACCCGAGCGGGATGGCGAGTGTGCATGCGTCACGCTTCTCACCGTTGTCGCCCAGCCAGGCCGACAGGTACTTGCCGTCGACCTTGCGCTCGGCCGACCACAGGACCGGCCGGGGATGGCCGTCGAGCTGGTGCGAGGCCTTGAAGCCGGTCATCAGCCGGCCGCGCAGGACGGGCTTGAACGGCGTGGCGTCGACTTCGGCGCCCGCGCGCTGCGCGAGCACCGCGGCGATCGCGTCCGCCTGCTGGCAGGCCAGGCCACCCTGCTTGATGGGGAAGGTCGTGCCGTCGCCCGCCGCGTACACGTCGGTGACGCCGCGCACGGCGCCGTGCTCGTCGACCGCGAAGAAGCCCGCGCCGTCGGACGGCACGCCCGGGAGCGCCGGGCCCTCCATAACGGGCAACGCGACCGTGCGCTCGTCGCCGAGCGGCAGGCCCAACGGCGCGTCGAGCAGGCGGCCGCGTTCGTCGGCCGACACGTAGGTGTCGCCGATGAACCCGACCCCGGCCTCGTCCAGCAGCGTCTGCACCGCGGCCGAGGCCTCAGCGCCGAAGATCGCCAACGGCGCGCTTTCGGGCGTGACGATCCGCAGCGACACGTCGGCGCCCATCCCGCGGACGTCGTTGGCGGTCTGCAACGCCAGCTCGTAGAGCGGCAGCGGCCAGGTCGCGCCGGGCGGGACGACGAACGCGACCGACCGCGTCCAGCCCTCCTCCAGGTCCGCGAGCAGGCCGCCGAACGCGGTCGCGGGCTCGTCGCCGGCGAAGGTCAGGGCGCGCGCGAACGCGGGCCGGGGGCGCGCGCCGAGCGCGAGCACGAGCGCGTCGTAGTGCAGCGCGCGGCCGGTCGCGAGGCGAACGGCGCGGCGCTCGGGGTCGACGCTCGTGACCGTGCTGGCGACGAGCTCAGCGCCCGTGTCGCGCGCCAGGTCGGCCAGCGAGCGGCGCCGGACGTGGTCGGCGGCAAACGGCTCAGCGGTACGCAGCGCGCGGACCTCGAAGTCCGGCTGCGGCGCCACGAGCGTGATCTTGACGCGCTCGCCCGCGAGCTCGTGAAGGGCCAGGACCGTCTCGACGGCGGCGACGCCGCCACCCGCGACGACGATGTGGAGCGGGTCGGTGGAAGGCATACATACAGGTTCGTCCTCGCACGGGCACCTGTCGACAGCAGGGTCCCGCTCGCAGACTGCGGTCTTCTACGGACGTTCTGTGCGGCCCGCTCCCGTCGTCGGATCGCCTCCGCGCGACGACCATCTAGGCATGAACTTCATCGACAAGTCCCCCGGCGCGTTCATCGCCGCCGTCAACGCGATCCTCTACGGCACGGTGCTGGTCGAGGTGTGGATGCTGACCACGTCGAGCCTCGCCGTCATGGGCTTGTTCATGGCCTTGATCATCGTCCTGGCCGGCCTGCTCTGCCGCTACATCATGGACTTGATGGGCAGCGAGGAGTACATCGCCGGCGAACAGCACGTCGTGGTCGCCCCCGCACCCGCGGCCGCGCCGGTGGCCGTCCCGGTCGCCGCCACTCGTCCGGCGGCTGCCCCGGCCGGCCACGCGATCGACCGCGGGCTGCTGAGCGGCGCCTAGGCCGGAACCGCTTCGGCGTCGGTCTCGGGCGCGTGCCCGTGGGCCTGCGCCGGGACAGGCTTGATCACGAACACCGCCACCAGCAGCGCGGCGAAGGCCAGGGCGAGGCCGACGACGAACGCGAGCTGGTAGCCGCCGGTGAGCGCCTCGGCCAGCGGCTTGCCCTGGGCGGTGAGCTTGTCCGAGCGGGTCGAGCTGAGCGTCGCCAGGACCGCGAGGCCGACCGCGCCGCCGACCTGGGCGGTCGTGTTGACCAGGCCGGACGCCAGGCCCGCGTCCTGGGGCTCGACGCCCGCCATCGCCAGCGTCATCAGCGCCGGGAACGCGGTGCCGCCGCCGATCCCGAACAGCGCCATCGCCGGGAGGATGTCCACGAGGTAGGTGCCGTCGGCGGAGATCTGGGTGAACCAGGCCAGCGCCGAGCAGACCAGGACGAGGCCCGGGACCAGCACGTTGCGCGCGCCGAAGCGCATGATCAGCTTGTCCGTGTAGCCGAGCGAGAGGCCGCCCATCAGCAGCGTCGCGGGCAGGAACGACAGGCCGATCTGCATCGCGTCGTACTTCAGGACGCGCTCGAGGTAGAGCGTGCCCATGAAGAACATGCCGAACATGCCGGCGACGCTTAGGACCTGGATCGCGTTGGCCCCGGAGATGTTGCGGGACTTGAAGATCCGCAGCGGCACCAGCGGCGTGGCGGCCGTCGCCTCGCGGGCGATGAACGCGCCGATCATCGCGATGGCGATCGCGCCGAGCGCCAGCGTCTCGGTGGCGCCCCAGCCCTTGTCGGCCGCCGGCTTGACCAAGGTGTAGACCAACAGCATCAGCGCGCCGGTGATCAGGACCGCGCCGAGGACGTCGGCGCCCGCGGAGAGACCGGCGCCCTTGTCGCGCGGCAGCAGGCGCGTGGCCAGGACGGCGGTGACGACGCCGATCGGCACGTTGATGAAGAAGATCCAATGCCAGTTGATGGCGTCGGTCAGCACGCCGCCGGCCAGCAACCCGATCGAGCCGCCGGCGCTCGCGACGAACGCGAACACGCCGATCGCCTTGGCCTGCTCGGCTCCGGGCGGGAACATCGTCACGATCATCCCGAGGATCACGGCGGAGGTCATCGCGCCGCCGACGCCCTGGATAAAGCGCGCGGTGACGAGCATCTCCTGCGAGGTCGCGATGCCGCAGACGATCGAGGACAGCGTGAAGACGGCGAGGCCGCTGAGGAACATGTCACGGCGCGAGATCAGGTCGCCCAAGCGCCCCGCGAGCAGCAACAGGCCGCCGAACGCGATCAGGTAGGCGTTGACGACCCACGCCAGGCCGGAGGCGGAGAACCCGAGGTCCTCCTGGATCGTCGGCAGCGCGACGTTGACGACCGTCGTGTCGAGCACGATCATCAACATGCCCACGCACAGCACCACCAGGGCGATCCAGCGGCTGCGGTCGTCGAGGGTGGTGGGTGTCGGTGTGTCGGTCATCGTCTCGGTCGCTCCTCGGGAAGGTTCGGGGGGATTCAGGGAGAGGTCGTAGCTAAGGACGAGGCTTCGACATCGAACTCATCGGTGCCGTCAGCGGGCGAACTCCCCGCGGAGGAAATCCTCGACGGGATGGATCTTGACCGTTTTCAGTGGTGGCGCACCAAAGAGGTCGAATTCGGTGCGGGTCAGCGGCCAGGGCGGATCGGCTCGGAGGGGCGCGTCCTCATCGGTTCGAGCCCAGGCGATGGCCAACAGCCGGCCGCCGGGCTTCACCAGCGAGGTGATCGCTTCGATGGACGCGGCGCGGACGTCGAGCGGGAGCGCTTGGACCGTCCAGATCTCGACGACGAGGTCGAAGGCGCCCCGCCACTGCGGCGGCAGAGCGAAGAGGTCGCCGACCTCATAGCGCGCGTTGGCGTGCGTGGAGCGCTCGTTGGCCAGGCGCACCGCGGTCGGCGAGACGTCGAAGCCGAGCGTGTCGAAGCCGAGGTCGGCCAGGTACTCCGCATCGGAGCCGAGGCCGGCGCCGACGACCGCGGCGGTCTTGCCGTCACCGCGGAGGTCCTGCTCGGTCGCCCAGTCCACGAGCAGCGGCCGCGCCTCGTCGATGTGCCACGGCGGTGCGGCACCTGCCGCGTCCGCGTTGGCGTAGAGCGGCTCGAACCAGCCGGTCGGGTCGCCCGCGGCCAGCGCGTCGGCGGCGAGGCGGTCGGCGGAAAGGCGCTCGAAGGCGGCCTCGTCGCGCTCGGCCATGGCGTCTAGTCGTCCTTGTTCAGGTCGTCTGCGCGCGCGACAACCTGTCCGAACTCCGGGCACGCCTCATTGGCGCACTCGTACACCGTGGCGCCGTCGGCCAGGCCCTCGTTGGTCGGTAGGCCGCAGGTCGGGCAGAGCGGGTGCTCGGACGTCGTCATGGTCGGCACCGTATCGCCGTGCGATCACGGAACGCACGCGGCACGGCCTAGCCTCTGTCGGCGTGGACCGGTTGATCCGCGCCTCAGATCTCAAGCGCCAGCGGGCGTGGACCGACACGCTGATCGTCACCCTGCTCGGCGCCCCCGACGCGCTCTCCCCCAACCCGCACGGCTGGCGCGCGCCGATGCGCTGGTACCGCGAGGACCGCGTCCTGGACGCGGAGGCGACCGCGGCGTTCACGGCTCGCGCGGAGCGGCTGGACGACGCCGTCGCCTGGCGCCGCGACCTGCCGACGCGCAGCTTCGCGCCGACCGAGATCGAGCACCTGGAGTGGCTCGACGACCCCGACCGCATCGCGCTCTTCCACACGCCGCGCCGCCCGCGGATGCGCCGGCCGCGGCGCGCGGCGCCCGCGCCTCCGTCCGCCCCGGCCTACGAGGTCCTGCGCCTCTTCGACCCGACAACGCTCGACCACCGGTGATCCGGGTCGCCTAATGGTTGGCATACAACCATTAGGCGACCCGGATCTCGCGCTCACGCCCTGAGCGCCCGGCCCGCGACGTGCGGGACGAGGCTCACGCGGAAGTGGCGCAGGTCGCCGTCGGGCAGCGTGAAGCCCGCGGCGCGGATCGCGGACTCGGTGTCGCGCGTCAGGTGGCAGCCGCCGGCCAAGCGCGGCCAGAGGCCGGAGCCGTCGAGCGCGCGCTGGGTGGCGCGGCCGAGCGTGCCGGTCGCCGCGACGTGCTCGTAGAAGCGCAGCTCGCCGCCGGGGCGCAGGACGCGGGCGATCTCGGCCAGCGCGGCGGCCTGCGAGCCGACCGTGCAGAGCACGAGGCAGGCGACGACGGCGTCGACGCTGGCATCTTCGAGCGGCAGCGTCTCGGCGACGCCCTCGACGACCGTGATCCGCTGGATGTCGCGCGCGACGGCCGCCGCGCGCAGGTGCGGCTCGGGCTCGACGGCGACGACCTCGGTCACACCGTCGCCGTAGTGCTCGAAGTTCAGGCCGTCGCCCGCGCCGACCTCCAGCACGCGCCCGTGGAGGCCGTCGACCAGGTCGGCGCGGTCGCTCCACCCCATCGCGTTGCGACCCAGGACCGACGTCCAGGCGCGGGCGAAGAGCGGGTGCTCGCAGGTCGCGCTCACGGCGTCATCGCGTGTAGATCCCGGTCGGCTGCGCGTGGTAGCCCTTCGCGCCGACCGCGCGGTGCAGATCGCTGCGGGGCTCAGCGCCGTTGGCCACCTGCTCGACCGCGTAGGCGAAGTCCCAGCGCGGCGCCCAGCCGAGCCGCTCCCGCGCGCGGGCGTTGTCGTACACGCGCTCGATCTTCGGCAGCATCCGCCAGCCGCGGTTCTCATACACCTCGACATGCTCCGGCACGTACCGCGCGACCACCGCGGGCGCGTCGCGCTGCAGCTCGTCGGCGTCCGCGCGTGCGAACGGCGTCGTCGCCGAGATGATGAAGCGGTCGAAGCCGAGCTCGGGCGCACGGTCAAGAGCAAGCAGATGCGCATCGACCGCGTCCTGGAGATCCACCCGCCGGTAGAGCAGCTCGTTGACCTTCAGGTTGGTGTCGTCATAGGCATTGCGAACCTCGTCGCGGTCGTCGGCCTCTGGGAAGAAGCGCGACGTCCGCAGGATCAGCACCGGCAGCCCGTGGTCGCGCGCGACCAGCTCGCAGAGCCCTTCCGCCGAGGTCTTGGTCACCCCGTACACGTTGCGCGGGATCGGCACGACGTCCTCGGTGATCCACGCCGCCGGCTGACGATCCCCCGGCGTCAACGCCCGTCCGAACGCGCTCGTCGTCGACGTGAACACAAACCGCGACACGCCGGCCGCCACGGCCTCCTCGAGCAGGTTCAGCGTGCCTGTGACGTTGGTGTCGACGAAGTCCTGCCGCGTGTGCGACCCGACGTGTGGCTTGTGCAGCGTCGCCGCGTGCACTACCGCGTCCACCCCCTTCATCGCCGCCCGCACGACCTCACGATCGGCGACGTCGCCGACGATGGTCGTGAACTCGCCCTCCAACACGTCGAGCCCGACCGCGTCCGGCAACGTCCGCATCAGCGCCTCGCCGAGGTGGCCCGAACTCCCGGTGACGAGGATCCGCATGGCGCGAGGCTACCGCCGCGGTGGCCAGGCGCGGTTGAGCGACGGCAGCGCGATCGCGGCCGCGCCACGGACCAGCGACGCGGTGATGTCGCGCCAGTCGAAGGCGTCGCGCCAGACGGCGATGCGGCCGTCGCGCAGCTCGAAGCGACCGTAGACCCAGAAGCGCTGTTCGAACTTGCCCATGCTGAGCGCGTCGGCGCGGTCGGTCAGGACGACGCCGTCGCCGGCGTCGGCGATCCCGTGGAAGTGCACCTTGAAGCCGCCGCCCTGGTTCAGCGACCAGCGGCAGATCTTCTCGATCGCCCGCTTGCCGCGCACGGCGGGCAAGGACACGTTGATCCAGACGGCGTCCTCGGTGAGCAGGGCCATCGCGGCATCGAGGTCGCCGTCCTGCAAGGCCTCGAGGAACGCGCGGACGATGTCGGCATCGGTCATAGGCGCATAGCATCCCCGATCGATGCCCGAGACCCCGCAAGAGCTGCACGCTCGCGCCGCCGCCCACCTCCAGGTCCCGCCGGTCGACGAGTGGGACTCGTGGCCGTTCACCGGCGAGATCGCGCCGAAGGTCCTGCGCGCGCCGGGCGAGGAGATCGTCCGCGACGGCGAGGGCGGCGTCGACTGCACGGCGTGCGGGAAGCCCGACGACGACTACTTCTGGACCGATGAGACGTGGCGGCTGTTGGCGATGCCGCCCGGCGGGCTGCCGATCGTGATCGTGCTCGAGCCGCGCGTGCACGTCGACAACCCCGCGACGATGGACGACGACCTGCTGCGCGAGATGGGCGTCATGCTCGGTCGCGTCGAGCGCGCGGTGCTGAGCGTCGGGAACATCGGGCGCGTCCACATCGGGCGCTGGGGCGAGGGCGCCGAGCACCTGCACTGGTGGTTCATCGCGCGCCCCGCCGGCTTCACCCAGATGGCGACGAGCTTCGCCGAGATCTGGAACGACGTCCTGCCGCCGACGCCGCAAGAGGTCTGGGACGACAACCTCGCGCGGATCGCGGCGGCGATGGACGCCGGCGCCTAGCGGCGGCGGGCGGCGCTACTTCGCGGTCGTGATCTTCGGGCTGCCCGAGACGCCCTGCGTGGCGAGGTGGACGACCTTCTTGGTGTCCATGAGCCCGAGCGTCGCGGTCGTCTTGGTGGTCTTGTCGACGATCACGTACACCGTGCCGGCCTCGGTGACGTCGGCCTGCGTCGCGGCCTTCTTGGCGTAGAGGCCCTGCGCGGTGATCGCGGCGACGAGGTCGTCGGCACTCGCGAACGCCTTCTTGGAGACCGTGCCGACCGCGGCCTGCGCGCCGGCCTGAAGCGCGGCGGTCGCCTGCGCGGCCTGCTGCTGGCGCGAGCTGTCGGTCTGGAGCTTGGTGACCGCGTTCTTGATGTTGGTGGAGAAGTAGATGACGGCCGACGCGCTGGAGTCCGCGGTCTGCAGGACGCAGAGCTGCGGGTCGCCCTTCAGCGAGTGCGACAGGTGCGCCGTCGTCTCCTTGTTCGTGGCCGGCCAGTCGATCAGCGTCGTCGCGTACCAGGACGTGCTCGGCGCCGGGATCGCGCTGGCCTTGGCGAGCTTGGCGTAGTTGTCGGTGCAGGAGACCGTGCCCGACGTGCCGCCGGTGCCGGAGGTCGACTTCGCTGAGCGCTTGACCTTGACCTGGTCATCGGCGACGGTGACCGTGATGCCGGTCGCGGCGTCGGTGGCCGACTTGCCGGAGCCGCCGTCGTCACCACCGCAGGCGGAGAGACCCAAGGCAAGGGCGGACGTGGAGGCGACGCACAACAGTGCGCCGGGCAAACGGCGTGAACGCATGCGGGCACTGTGGGACACCGACCTAAATCTGGGCTGAGCTTGAGGCACGTCTTCGGTAAATCTCACGTACGGTGCCTTCCATGCGCGCCGTCGTCTGCCGTCACGAGAAGCTCACCGTCGAGGATCGGCCGGAGGTTCCGCTGGGCCGCGGGCAGGTGCGGCTGGAGGTGCTGCGCTGCGGGATCTGCGGGTCGGACCTCCACGCGCGCACGGGCATGGACGACTGGGCCGACCTCGGCGCGAAGATCGGCTACGCGCGCCTGGCACGTCAAGGCGATGGCCTTGTCTTCGGCCACGAGTTCTCGGGAGCGGTCGCCGAGTACGGCCCCAAGTGCAAGCAGGAGCTGCCGACCGGGACGCCGGTCGTGGCGGTCCCGATCGTTCGCAATGGGGATGACGTGGACCCGATCGGCCTCTCGCCGCACGCTGACGGCGCCTACGCCGAGCAGGTCATCGTCCAAGAGCCGATGATGATGGCGGTGCCCAACGGCCTGCCCGCCGACGTCGCGGCGATGACCGAGCCGATGGCCGTCGCGTGGCACGCGGTCCGGCGCGGCGAGGTCAAGAAGAAGGACGTGGCGATCGTGATCGGCTGCGGGCCGGTCGGCCTCGGCGTGATCCTGGCGCTCAAGGCGCGCGGCGTCGCGACCGTGGTGGCGTCGGACTTCTCCCCCGGCCGCCGCGCGCTGGCGACCCGCTGCGGCGCCGACGTCGTGATCGACCCGGCCGTCGGATCGCCCTTCGAAGGCGCCGAGCGCTGGGGGCACCTCACGAACTCGCGCGACGCGTTCGAGTTGTTGATGGGGACGCGTGAGAAGCTCGGCAAGCTGCCGGTCGGCTGGTGGCACCTGTGGCGGCTGGGCGAGAAGCTCGGCGCGATGCCCAAGCGCCCCGTGATCTTCGAGTGCGTCGGCGTGCCGGGCATCATCGAGTCGATCGTCGACGCCGCGCCGATCATGTCGCGCGTGGTCGTCGTCGGCGTCTGCGTGGGCACCGATCACTTCACGCCGTTCATGGCCATCAACAAGGAGATCGACCTGCGGTTCGTGTTGGCCTACACCCCGCTCGAGTTCCGCGACACCTTGCACCTGCTGGCCGAGGGCAAGATGGACCCGCGGCCGATGGTCACCTCGACGGTCGGCCTGGACGGCGTCGCCGACGCGTTCACCGCGCTCGGCGACCCCGAGGCGCAGGCGAAGATCCTCGTGGACCCGCGGCTGCCCGCGCGCGCCTAGCGAGGCCTACAACAGCTCGCCGATCGCGGCCGCCGCCCGCGCCGCGCCGTCGGTCTCGACGTCGCGGCAGACGACCTCGCGGCCGATCTCCTCGGCGATCGCCCGCGCGATCTCCGCCGGGCCATCGTCGTCATAGGACATGTACCGCCCGCCCCCGTAGCGCTCCAGCCGGTGGCGGACGTGGAAGCTCTGCTCGAAGTGGTGCTTCAAGGGGAAGCACAGGAACGGGCGCTTGTTGGCGGTCAGCTCCATCGCGGTCGTCAGCCCACCCTGGACGACGGCCAGGTCGCAGGCCGCCAGGTGCTGGTAGAGGTCGTGGACGTAGGCGCGGACCTCCAGCCCATCCACATCATCTACGCCGAACGCCGCCGGGTCGATCCGCGGCCCGGCGACCACGATCATCCGCAGGTCCGGCACGCGCGCCTTGGCCTCCGGGAACGCGGCGATCACCCGCGCCAGCAGGGCGCCGCCGACGCCGGAGCCGCCGACGGTCACGAGGCACACCTGCTCGTCCTCGCGGTAGCCGAGCGCGGCGCGCAACTTGTCGCGGTCGCCGAGCGCCGCCGGGTCAAAGCCCGTCACGTACCCCGGGAAGTCATAGTGCTTCTCGGTCCACGCGCGGATCTCCGGCAGGTCGGAGCCGAAGCGCGCGGGCACCACGTCCTCGGGGTTGCCGACGAACAGCGCCCGGTCGCGCACGCGCGGCGCGCGGTCGATCTGCTCGATCATCTCGGCGTTGTAGTCGCTGGTCAGCGCGCCCTCGTCCTCGACGGGCAACCACCCCACGAAGTCGGTCAGCCAGACGTAGGCGGCGCGCTTGAGCTCCGGGTTCTCGTGCAGGAAGTGGTCGACGTCCCAGGCCTCGTCGCCGATCCAGAGGTCGTAGTCGCCCTCGCGCGCGACCTCGTCGAAGACCATGAAGTTGGCGACCAAGATCTCGTCCATGCGGCGGAAGGCGTGGAAGCAGTGCAGGTCGTGCTCGCCGGACTCGCTCTCCATGTGCGCCGACTCGCCGGCCAGCAGCGCGCTGGCCGGGTGGATCCGCTCGCCCTCGGCGGCCAGCACGCGCGTGACCGGGTCCTGCGCAAGCCAGTCGATCTCCAGGTCGGGGTGCAACACGCGCAGCTCGCGCGCGATCGCCACGTCGCGCCGCGCGTGGCCGAGGCCGATCGGCGAGGACACGAACAACGCGCGGCGCCGGCGCGCCCGGGCGCGGGCCCAGGTGCGCGGCGGGCGCGGGCCGCTCGACGCCGGCGCCATCCCGCGCGCGGCGAACTCCCGCAGCAGCAGGTTCACCTTGACCGGGTCGCGCGCGTGCGGCCCGTGGCCGGAGCCCTCCATCACCACCAACTCGCCGCCGGTCGCCTCGGCCAAGGCCGCGCCTTGGGCAAGCGGACGGATCAGGTCGCGGTCGCCGTGGATGACCAGGACAGGGCAGGCGATCCGCGCCGCGATGTCGGCGAACGCCTCGCTGCGGCAGAGGTTGAGCGCCGACATCGTGTCGGCGATCGTCGCGCCGTCAGACTCCAGTCCCCAGCCGACGCAGTCCTCGATCTGCTTGGTCGAGTGCGGCTCGTTGAACATCTGGGAGAAGAAGAACTCCAAGAACCCCAGATAGTCCTCTTGCATGTTGTAGCGGTTGTACCGTGCCCAGCCGTCGTTGCGATCCAGCCGCTCCTCGAAGCGGTCGCTGAACGCCGTGCGCTCCGCGTGGCCGGGCGCCAGCGGCGTCGCCGGACCGATCACGGCGAACGCCTCGACGCGCTCCGGGTGGTCGGCGGCCAGCACCGAGCCCCACAGCGCACCGCACGAGATCCCGATCAGCACCGCGCGCTCGGTCGCGGTCGCGTCCATCACGGCCAGCGCGTCGGCGACGAAGTGGTCGACGCCGTAGTGCTCGGGGCCTTGCGGGCGGTCCGAGCGGCCGTTGCCGCGCCCGTCGAACGTCACGACGCGGAAGTGGCGCGACAGGTAGGGGATCTGCGCCTTCCAGAGGCGCGAGTGGATGATCGACCACGTCGGCAGCAGCAACAGCGTCCGCGGGCCGTTCCCGTACACCTCGTAGAAGACGCGGACGCCGTCGGCGTCCTCCACGAAGCCGGTGGCGTCCGGGTAACGCGCGCGGGACTGCTCCCGCGCGCGCTGGTCGGTCGCCGCCGTCGGCGCTGCCGTCACGGGCGCGCCTCCAGCACCAGGTTGAAGGGCGTTTCGGTCGCGCGCCGGAAGCGCGAGAACCCGCCCGCGGTCACGACGTCGCGCAGCCGCGCCTCGCCCGCCTGCGCGCCAAGCGCCAAACCGACGTCCTGCGACAACGACGCCGGCGTGCAGAGCAGCGTGGAGGCGCCGTAGTAGATGCGCCCGACCGGGTTGAGGTTGTCCTGGACCGTGTCGCCCGCGAACGGCTCGACGATCAGCCACGTGCCGTCGTCGGCCAGCGCGCGCCGGATCTCGCGCGCGGCGCCGACCGGGTCGCCCATGTCGTGCAGGCAGTCGAACGTGCAGACGAGGTCGTACGTGCCGCCCGGGATGCCCTGGGCGGGCGCGACCTCGAAGCGCACGCGGTCGCTCAGCCCCGCCGCGCGCGCCCGCGCGGTCGCCTGCTCGATCGACTCCGCGTGGTAGTCGAAGCCGACGAACTCGGAGTTCGGGAAGGCCTGGGCCATGATCAGCGTCGAAGCGCCGTGGCCGCAGCCGACGTCGGCGACGCGGATCCCCGCGTTGAGCTTGTCGGCGACGCCGTCGAGCGCCGGGAGCCACGACTGCACCAGGTTGTGCTGGTAGCCGGGCCGGAAGAAGCGCTCGCAGCCGTGGAAGACGCCCTCGCCGTGCTCGTGCCAGCCGACGCCGGCCCCGCTTCGGAAGGACTCGGTGATCCGCGGCTCGTCGCGGACGGCACCGGCCATCAGCTCGAAGGCGCCCGGCAGGAAGTACGGGCTGCTCTCGTCGGCGAGCACGAAGGCGTGCTCGGGCGGCAACGTGTAGGTCTCGTTCTCCGAGTTGTAGGTGACGTACCCGCCGGCGGCCTGGGCGTTGAGCCACTCGCGCACGTGGCGCTCGTCGGTCGACGTGCGCTCGGCCAGCGCGGCCGCGGTCACGGGCTGGCCGTCGGCCATCGCCTTGTACAGGCCGAGGCGGTCGCCGATGACGACGAGCGCCGCGTTGAGCGTCGCGCCGAGCTCGGTGAGCGCCTGGCCGACGAACGCGCCGACCTTGGCCTCGTCAAGCGGCGCGTTGGGTGAGGTGGTGGTGGTCATGGCGCGACCGTAGGCGCGGGGTCCGGGCCTCGCATCAGGACCCCCTCCTGGGATTCGTCCGGATCCGGCGCCACCGCTTCCGCCAGCGCCGCACGGTCGGAGATCCCGAGCTTGCGGTAGACGTGGCGCAGGTGGTAGTCCACCGTCTTGGGGCTGAGGAACAGCTTGGCCGCGGCCTCGCGCGTCGTCGCGCCCTCAGCCAGCACGAGCGCGACCTGTAGCTCGCGCGGCGTGAGCTGGTCGATCGTGCTCGGGTCGCGGCGGCGCGCGGTCTCCCCCGTCGCCTCCAGCTCGCTGCGGGCGCGCTCGGCCCACGGCGCGGCGCCGAGCTCGTCGAACAGCTCCAACGCGCGGCGCAGGTCGTCGCGCGCGTCAACCCGGCGGCGCGCGCGGCGCCGCGCCTCGCCGCGACACAGGCGCGTGCGCGCCTCCTCGAAGCGATCGGGCGTGCGCTCGTGGTGCTCGAGCGCCTCGGCGAACGCGTCGTCATCACCATCAACAATTCCGCGGGCGCGCGCGGCGCGGGCCAGCGCCCACGGCTGGCCCTTGTCGCGCGCGTGCTGCTCGAACGGCCCGAGGCGCTGCGCGGCCTCCGTGGCGCGATCGGCGCGGACCAAGGCCTCCACCAACTCGGGCGCGGGTGAGACGTCGGGGTCGGCGATCCCGCGCTCGGCCAGGACGCGCTCCTTCTCGGTCAGGCGCGCGAGCGCGGCGTCGAGGTGGCCGAGGCCCAGCTCCAGCTCGGCGAGCGCGTCGAGCGCCCAGAGGCGGAAGAAGCCGAGGCCGAGGCGCCCGGAGAGCGCGAGCGCCTCGCCCGCGTGCTCGCGCGCGGCGACCTCATCGCCCTGGCGGGCCTCGACGCAGGCGATGCCGGAGAGCGCGGCGGCCAGCGCGGTCGCCTGGCCGGTCTCACGCGCGAGGCGGATCGCCTCCTCGTAAAGCGCGCGGGCGACCGCCGGACGGTCGCTGGTGGCGGCGTCGCGTGCGGCCAGCCAGAGCGCGAACGGCAGCGCGCCGACGGCGCCTTGGGCCCGCCCGATGTCGATCGCGCGGGCGATGAGGCGGCGGGAGGCGCTGCGCTCGCGCAGCCACAACGGGCCGAACGCGGCGGAGGCCAGCAGCCGTGGGTCGTTGTTGAGGACGTCGGAGTCTTCGAGGATGGCGATGGCGACGCGGACCAGCGCGGCGCCGTCCTCGCCGCGGCCGTTGTAGATGTAGGCCATGCCGAGCGCGAGGTTGGCGAGGAAGGCGTCGTGGTCGGTGGCGTGCGGCGGCAGCGCGGCGTGGGCCTGCTGCGCGGCAGTCAGCATCGCGGCCGGCCGCGCCGCCCAGACGGCGGCGTCGACGGCGTTGGTCAGGAGGACGACGGCGTGGTCCGGGTGGTGCTCGGCGGCGGCGGTGAGCAGGTTGTAGGCCTCATCCACCCGACCCGCGCGCAGGGCGGCGTGGCCGCGCTGGTGGGCGACGGCCGGGTCGCGGTGCGCCGGGTCGGCGTCCTGCAACAGGCGGTCGGCGCGCTCGCCCTGGCCGGCGAGCCAGGCGGCGTCGGCGGCGGCGAGCAGGCGGGTGCGACGCTCGGCGGTCTGCGCGGTCAGGCGCGCGGCGCGCTCGTGTGCGGAGGCGGCGGCCGCATAGGCGCTGCGTGCGCGGGCGCGCTCGCCGGCGGCGTCCAGCGCGGCCGCGGCGTCCGCGTCCGGCCCCGTCGCGGCAGCCGCGAGGTGCCACGCGCGCCGGTCGGGATCCGCGACGGCCACGGCCAGCGCGCGATGGGAGGCGCGACGGGTCGCGGGCGTGGCGGCGCGGTAGGCGGCAGCAGCGGCCAGCGGGTGGACGAAGGCAATGGCGTTGGTGCTCGGGGTCACGACCCCGGCGGTGGTGTCGTCCAGGTCGTCCCACGTCAGGCCGAGCGTGGCTGCCGCCGCATGCAAGGCCTCCATGTCGCCCGTGGCCTCGGCGGCGGCGAGCGCGAGCAGGTCGCGGACGGGTTCTGGGAGCGCGGCGATGCGCTGGGCGAAGGCCCGCTCGACGCTCGTCTCGACCGGCAGCGCGGGGCCGGGCGCCGCGGCGCCGAGCTCGGGTGCGACGTCCGCCAGCTCCGCGAGCGCGAGCGGGTTCCCGGCGGTGCGCTCGTAGGTGCGGTCGGCGGCGCCCGGAGGCAGCGCGCGGCCGGCGCGGTGTTCGAGCATCGCGCGTGAGGCGTCGCGGTCCAGGCCCTCGAGGCGGAGGGTCGCGAGCGAGCTGTCGTCCGCCAGCGCTCCGGGGCGCGTCGCGATCAGCAGCGCGATCTGGTCGGCGAGCAGGCGCCGGGCGGCGAAGGCGATCGCGTGCAGCGAGGCGTCGTCCAGCCACTGGGCGTCGTCGACGACGAGCAGGTGGGCGCGCTGCTCGGCGGCGAGCGCGATCAGGCCCAGGGTGGCGGCGCCGATGGCGAAGCGGTCGCCGGACGCGTCGCCGCCGGTCTCCAGCGCGAGCGCGACCTTCAGCGCGCGGGCCTGCGGGTCGGGCAGCGCGTCGAGGTGCTGGGCGATCGGCCGCAGCAGGCTGAGCAGGCCCGCGAACGGGACGTCGGCCTCCTGCTGGACGCCGCGAGCGCGCAGCACGGCCATGTCCTGCGCGGTCGCGCGGGCGACGGCCTGGTCCAGGAGCGCGGTCTTGCCGATCCCCGGCTCGCCGGAGAGGACGAGCACGCCGCTGGTGCCCAGACGGGCCGCGGCCAGCGTCTGGTCGATCCGGGACAGCTCCTGGGCGCGGCCGAAGAACATGGCGGTCGCGGCCGATCGTACGCCCGCGACAGGCGCTTGCCGGTACGGCTGGCGCTACAGCCGATAGTCCAGGATCAGGTGGTGCGTGCGGTCGGCGTCGATGGCGATCGAGCCGGTTCCGGCGATGGTCGCGAGGTCGCCGGTGCCCGAGGCGGGGACGATCTCGAAGTGCTCGCCGACGCGGTCGGCGCCGGAGGTCGAGGCGGTGTGGATGAAGTTGAAGCTGCCGGCATAGCCGTCGACGGTGCCCTCGAAGGACTCCAGCGCGACGTAGGTCCCGACGCCGCTGGCCGGGTCGAACGCCGACGTGAAGATCGTCGTCGAACGCCCCTCGATCGCGCCGCTGTAGGACTTCACCATGGTCGTGACGCCAACGGGCAGCGCGGTGACGATCGGCTCGCCGGGCGGCTCCACGGCGGCGGGGGTGAAATCGCTGACGGTGAACGTGGCCTCGGCGTGCGGCATCGGCGGGCGATCCTACGCGAGGTCGTCCAGCGTGGCGCGCAGGTAGCGGTCGGGCGCGTCGAGGAAGCCGCGCATCAGGCGGACGGCGTCGAGCGCGTCGTAGGAGCACTCGGCGGCGCCGTCGTCGTCCAGCTCGTAGATCCGCGCGCCGGGGCAGGCGAGCAGGATCGGCGAGTGGGTGGCGATGATGAACTGGGCGCCCGCCTGGGTGGCGCGGGCGATGATGCTGAGCAGCGCGAGGCAGCTCGTGGCCGAGAGCGCGGCCTCGGGCTCGTCCAGGACGTAGATCGACTCGCCGGCGAAGCGGTTGGAGGCCAGCGCGAGGAACGACTGGCCGTGGGACTGCTCGTGCAGCTGGCGGCCGCCGTAGAGCGATATGTCGGGCGCGTGCTCGTGGTCGCTGCCGATGAACGCGGCGACGTTGAAGAAGCTCTCGGCGCGCAGGAAGTAGCCGCTGCGGGGCTTGTGGTGGGAGAGGTCGGGTTCAAGCGTGCCGTCGAGGACCGGGCGTGGGCGGCCGGCGGGCAGGTCGCCGGAGCGCTCGAGCTCGCCGCCCTCGGGCGCGAAGCCGATCGAAGCGGCGAGCGCCTCGATGATGGTGGACTTGCCGGTCCCGTTCTCGCCGGCCAGCAGCGTGACCGGCGCGTCGAAGCGCAGCTGAGGCAGCGCGGCGACGGCGGGGACGTCAAAGGGGAAGCCCTCCGGCCACGGCTCCTCGGTGCGAGCGACGCCGAGGAGGTATGGGCCGCGGCCGAACGAGCGGCGATCGCGCGACGAGCTCATGCGCCGGTCAGCCTACGACGCGCGGTCGTCGTCAGCGGGGCGGTTCGCGATGCGCGCCACCGCCACGCCGAGCAGGATGACGACCATCGGGATCGGCACCCCGATCAGCACGAACGGCGTCTGCGGGATCGCCTCATAGTCGTCGGAGCGGTTGAACGGCTCCCAGTTGGCCTGCCAGAGCGCGTCGGCGACCACGGCGCTGCCGACCAGCACGAACGCCCAGAGCGCGGCGGTCAGGCGGCGCTCGTGGAAGCCGATGGCCAGCAGGAGCCCGACCGTGACGGCGAACCCGCCGACGGCGAGCGTGCCCACGTCGGCGAAGATCAGCACGCCGCTGACCAGCAGCGCGGCGACGAGCACGCTTCGCGTCGAGAGGGTGCGCACGGAGGACTGGCGTACCCAGACGTCAGGCGTCGATGCGCGGCAGCGCGGCGACTCGGGCGGCGCCCGACACGCGGTGGATCTCGTCGGGGACGCCGGCGAGGTCGACCTTGCGCACCATGTCGGCTTCGGCGCCGAGCGGGGAGAAGAAGTTGTCGTAGTGCGTCGGGATGATCAGGCGCGGGTCGAGCTTGGGCAGCACGCGCTCCCAGTAGCGGGGCGTGACCTGGCGGCCGGCGACGCCTGCGAGGAAGATGTCCACCGGTTGGTGTTGCAGTTCGGCGTCGAGGAGGTCGGCGCTGCCCTGGTGGTAGATGGAGAGGCCGGCGACCTCGATCCGGATCCCGTAGACCGCACCGCACTTGTACGCGCCCGGGGCGAGGCCGTCGAGGTGGTCGCACGTAAGCGGTCCGTCCATCGGGACCTTGCGGCCGAACAGCAGCTTGGAGTGGCGGCTCGGGATGAAGGTAACGACGAACGGGCCGAGCTCATAGCGGCGGTGGGTGGCGACCTCGACGGCTTGTTCTTGTAGGCCATGCAAGCGCATCAGGTGCACCAGCGAGGCCGACCCATAGGCCTTGGTGTTGTGCACGCGCGCTAGCGCGGGCGCGTCGACGGCGTGATCGAAGTGCGTGTGGCCGACCAGGACGCCGACGACCTCGCCGGGCGCCTGCCCGTAGCGCGCGATCGTCTCCGGGTCGGGCAGCGCGGTCCGGCGCAGCAGCAACGAGCGCAGCGGCACGCGCGACACGTAGGGGTCGATGAACAGCGAGACGTCGTCGTAGGCGATGCGGTAGCCGGAGACGCCGAGCCAACGGATGTCGAGGCCGGGCGGCAGCTCGACCGTCTCCCGCTCCAGCTCGGCCATCGCCTGCAGATCGTCCGCGCCCGACACGGCGCGGAGTATCACGACTCCAGCGTGATCTTCCAGTCGCCGTCTTCCTTGACGAGCTTGATCTCGCCCGAGCTGGAGCCGCCCCCGCCGCCCTTCACCGTCGCCTTGTCGCCGTTGACGGTCACGGAGTCGATCTTCACGTCGGTGCCCTTCTGCCCCTTGGCAGCCTCCAGGCACTTGTCCTTGCCGCCGATCTGCTTCAGCGGCGCCGCGGCGAGGTTGTCGCAGAGCTTCGACGGCGTCTTCCCGCTCTCGGTCACGACGTCGCGGACCTTGTCCTCGTCGCTGTTGCCGCCGCCCCCGCACGCCGAGAGGGCGAGCACCGGGAGAACGAGGATCGACGCGATGGAAGTGCGGTTCATTGGGTCGGCCATACCCCTACACGTTGGTTTTATCCCCGCCCGGCGATCACGGCGTGCAGAGGTTCATCGAGTAGTTGCCGCCCTGGGCCTTCCAGCACCCGGGCGACGCGGTCTGGGTCATGCTGGCCGCGTTCATCGTCATCGCGCCGGTGCTCGTCTGGCCGAAGGTGGTGGTGGACTTCTGGGTGATCGCCTTGGCGGTCAGGGCGTACGCGCCGTTGATGGCCGACTTGAGATCGCCGCCGAACTGCTGCACGGCGTTGCCGCCGATGGACTGGTTGAACGCGCCGCCGACGGTCTGGCCGAACGTGGTGCCGACGCTCTGGCTGGCCGCCCCGCCGACGTCCTGCGTGAAGTTGGTGCCCACGGCCTGGCTGAGCGCGCCGCCGATGCTCTGGCTGAACGTGGCGCCCACGTTCTGGGAGAAGCTCGCGCCCACGTCCTGCTGGAAGTTCGCGCCGACCGTCCACGACGCGTTCACGCCCGCGGTGAACGCGAAGTTCAGCGGGACGGTGACCGTGAGGTTCCCGGTGGTCGTCAGCGCCTCGCCGTCGAACGTCGCCGAGCCCTTGGGGCCGGCCATGACGATCCCGCTGTTGGTGGCGGCCACGCTGAAGCGCCCGTCCGGGCTGGTGAGGGTCGTGCCGGGTCCGGCCGGACCACGCTCGCCCTGGGAGCCGCGCTCGCCTTGCGAACCACGCTCGCCCTGCGCGCCCGCCGCGCCGTTTGCGCCCGCCGGGCCAGCGGGACCCGTCGGGCCGGTGGCGCCCGTCGCGCCCTTGATCCCCTCGCGGTCGACGACCACCGATCGCTCGCTCGTCTTGCATCCGCCGCCGCTCGACAGCAGCCGCAGACCGCCGTCCTTCTTGGCCGCGCAGAGCTTCAGCGTGGCCGGCGCCGACGAGCCGGAGCCGGACGCCGCAAACGCGGTGCCGCCGATCGCGAAGACCAGCGCCATCGTCGCAACCACGTTCGCGTAGGAGATCTTCATGGCCGCACGCTACTCCTGGCGTCGCGTCGCGCCGCCTGGACCGATGGCCAGGACATCCCCGACCGCAGCCTGGCCACCTTCCGCACCGACCACCGCGCGCGCGTTAATCCTTGATGAACCTCGGGCGCGGGTTCGTCACAGGATCCGGCCGTCGCGCAACTTATTCTCGCGCGCGGAGTGACTACTGCGTTCGCTTCATCCAGTCCGGTGACGTGCGCGAACCTCTCCCCTCGCTTCCGCCCCCTTCTCAGATCGGATCTCCGCTTGCGCCTGCCCCGCCTGTCCGTCGATCCCCTCGCGGCGCTGTTCGCCGCGTTGGCGTTGGTGCTGCTCATCGTCTTCCTGGTGATGCTCGGCTCCACGCAGCCGCGCAGCAACGGGACGGAGCTGCCCTACACGACCGTGCAGCGCAAGGCCGCGGCCGGTGAGGTTCGCAACGCCGTCCAGCTGGACTACGACCATCGCCTCCTGATCACCGACCGCGCCGGTGCCGAGGCGTGGACCAGCTTCCCCGCCACCGGCGGCCTGCAGGATCAGCTGCTGACCCAGCTCGACCGCAAGGGCGCGTCGGTCGTCATCGACGCCCAAAGCGGCAAGCAGGCCAAGCGCCTGATCGTCCAGGTGCTGCTGCCGATCCTGATCCTCGCGTCGCTGTTCGCGCTGTTCATGCGCGTCAGCCAGCAGGCCGACGCGGGCGGGATGGGCGCGTTCAGCCGCTGGGCCGGGCGCCGCTCCAAGCTCGGGCCCGGGAGCACGGGCGGTCCGTCGTTCGCCGACGTCGCCGGCGCGCCTGCCGCGGTCGCCGAGCTCCAGGAGCTGTGCGACCTGCTGCGCTTCCCCGAGCGCTACAGCGCGCTCGGCGCCCGGCCGCCCAAGGGCGCGCTGCTCGTCGGCCCGCCCGGCACGGGCAAGACGCTGCTGGCCCGCGCGACCGCGGGCGAGGCGCACGCCGCGTTCTTCTCGGTCTCCGGCGCGGAGTTCGTCGAGTCGCTGGTCGGCGTCGGCGCGGCGCGCATCCGCGACCTGTTCGCCAAGGCGCGCGCGGCGGCGCCCGCAATCGTGTTCATCGACGAGCTCGACGCCGTCGGCCGCAAGCGCGGCGCGGGCGTCGGGCAGGGCAACGACGAACGCGAGCAGACGCTCAACCAGCTGCTGGTCGAGATGGACGGCTTCGACGCCGGCCGCGGGCTGATCGTCCTGGCCGCCACCAACCGGCCGGACATCCTGGACCCCGCGCTCCTGCGCCCGGGTCGCTTCGACCGCCAGGTCACCGTCGACGCGCCCGACGCCGACGGCCGCGCCCAGATCCTGTCGCTCTACCTCAAGGGCCGGCCGTGCGAGGCCGACGTGACGCCGGCCGAGATCGCGCGCCGCTGCCCGGGCTTCACGGGCGCCGAGCTGGAGAACGTCGTCAACGAGGCCGCGCTGCTCAGCGCGCGCGCCGGGCAGGCGGCGATCGGCGTGGACGACCTCGACGAGGCGATCCAGCGCGTGGTCGGCGGACCGCGCAACGACACGCACGTGCTCGGCCCCGACGAGCTGGAGACGATCGCCGTCCACGAGGCGGCCCACGCGGTCGTGGCCGCGGCCCACGGCGACGGCGCCCAGCTGCATCAGCTGTCGATCGTCTCGCGCGGCCGGCGCCTCGGGCGCGCCACCACGTTGATGCTCGACCGCGACCGGACCGTCCTGCGCCGCTCGGACCTCGAGCGCCAGCTCGCGGTCACGATGGCCGGGGCCGCCGCGGAGCGCATCGCGTTCGGTGAGGTCTCCACCGCGGTCAACGACGACCTGCACACCGCGACGCAGCTCGCGCGGTCGATGGTCACGTCGTTCGGGATGTCCTCGCTCGGCCCGGTCACGATCGGCGAGCACAGCGCCGAGGTCTTCCTCGGGGCGTCGCTGCAGGAGCTCGGCGGGGTCGGCCCCGGCACGCTGGAGCGCATCGACGCCGAGACGCGCGAGATCGTCGAGGAGGCCGAGACGCGCGCCGCCAAGACGCTGTCGGCCAACTGGCCGGTGGTGCAGGCGATCGCCGACGACCTGGTCGCCCACGAGACGCTGGCCGACGTCCAGCTGGCCGGCCACCTCGCGGCCGTGCGCGCGGCGCCGAACGGGTCTGGCCCCGACCACGGCGGGCCCGCGGATCGGTGAAGGGCCGGCTGGCACTCGGCGCGACGACGGCGGCCCTGACCGCCGGGCTGACGCTCGCCTTCGCCCAGACCGGCGGCGCCCCCGGCGCGCCCGCGACCTGGTCGACCCGGCCGGAGGTCCCCGGCGCGGCGCGCGTGCTCGTCCCGTTCGGGATCGAGACGACGGCCCAGGGCAACCGCGCCTGGGCGCTCGGCCGCGACGACGACGACACCGTCGTGCTCCAGCGCACCCCGGGTGACGCTGGCGCCTGGACGGCGGCGCCCTTGCCGGCGGCCGGCCGCCCGGTCGGCGGTGACGCCGCGCCGGAGCACGCGGCCGAGCTGACCGCCGACGGCCACGGCGCGATCCTGCTGGCCGATCCCGCGCATCCCGAGCAGCCGGCGACGCTGCTGACGCGCGCGCCCGGCTCGGGCTTCCTGCGCGCGCCCGATCCGACGGCGGCGGTGCTGCCGGCCGACGAGCATCTTGTAGGTGATGCGACGCTCGCGAAGGCCCGTGCGCTCCTGGCCGCGATCGGCGGCGAGGACGCCGCCACCTTCGTGGCGCCGACGACCGACGACGGCATCGCGCGCGCCGTCCTGCGGCTGGACGCCGACGGCTGGCACCGCGAGGACATCGACGCGCCGGCACTGACCGACCCGGTCCACCCGGTGGCGTTGGCCGCCGCCGGCCCGGACCGGGCGTGGCTGCTGGGGACGTCCGGCGACCGCGTCGTCCTGCTGCGGCGCGTCCCGGGCGACGCGGGCGCGACGCCGACGCCGACCGCCCCGCGCTGGGTGCTCGTGCCGCTCACCGACGACGCGCTCCTGCGCGCCGGCGGACCGCCCACCGGGATCGCGAAGGTCGAGGTCTCCGCACCGCCCGCCGACCCGCTCACGGTCACGGCCGACGGGCTCTGGATCGATCTGCGGGTCACGCCGTCCGGGGCGACCGCGCCGGTCGACCTGACCGAGCACCTGAAGGTCGCCGCGGCGCCGGCCGGCGGCAGCACCACCACGCCGGGCTCCACGTCGACGCCCGGCTCGACGACCGACCCGGGTTCGACGACCGCTCCCGGCTCCACGACGGACCCTGGCTCGACGACCGCGCCCAGCGGGACCGATCCCGGATCGACCACCACGCCGGGCGCGGTGGTGCTCACCGTTGACGGCCGCTGGTGCGACCTCCCGGACGACGACGATGCGACCACCGCCCCGCTCTGCGACCACCCGCTCGGCTTCACCTTCGCTCACGGCGACCACGGCTACCGATCGGTCGCCACGCCCGCGACGGCCGACGCGAAGTTCGGGACCCGCCAGATCAGCGCCCCCGTCGACCGCGGCGTCGCCGCCGACGCACGCGTCCGCGACGCCCAGCGCCAGGGCGGATACGCGGCGCTGGACGGCGACGCGTTCGTCCTGCGCGACGGCATCGGCGAGGACGGCAGCTCGACCACGCAGGCGATCGCCTTCGCCGCCGACGGCACCGGCTTCACCGGCGGGACGCTCGCCTTCGGCGCGATCGTCCGCGGCGCCGCCGCCCCGCCGGCCCCGGAGCAGATCCCGCTACAGGGCGACTCGATCATCGCCGGCGCGACCGCCCCGAACGGCGACGGGCGCGTCCTCGCCCTGGCGCGCGGGTCCGGGACGATGCTCTACACGCCGGGCAGCGGCTGGGCCTACACGAACATCCCCTTGTACGCCATTCGCGCGCACGACCGCTCAGCGTCGCCGCGCGTGCTCATCTGGCCGCGGCCGAACCTGCTGATCGCAGGCGGCGCGGCCGGTCTGCTCGCCACGCTCGACGCCGACCCGGTCGGCGTCGTCAACGGCTTCGAGGGGACGTCGGAGCCGCCGCAGCGCGGCGTCAACTTCGACGCGCTCCCGGTCCAGGCGACGGTCCTGGCGATCGCCTGCACGCCGTCCGATCCGCTGGACTGCGTCGCCGTCGGACGCGACGGGCTGATCGTGCGCGGCGACGGCAAGAGCTGGACCATCCAGTTCCTGCCGCAGTCGGCGCCCGACCACACCGACATCACCGGCGTCGCGTTCGACGGCCGCACCCCGCTGCTGGCCACGACCGACGGGCTCTACCGCGGGCAGCCGTCCGGCGAAGGCGACAGCTACACCCGAGACGACGACCTCCCTACCCGCATGCACGCGGCGGGCCTGCCCACGGCCGTGAGCCAGGTCGCCACCGTCGAGGGTGGTGGCGTCATCGTCGACGGTCGCTTCGCCCGTGACCGCGCGACGTCGTCCTGGCGGGCGACCGGCGCGCCGCTGGAGCTGTTCCCGTTCGCGTTGGCCGCCTACCGGGACGCCGGCGGCGCCGTCCGCGCGATCGTCTCCGCCACGCCCGAAGCGACGCCGCTGCCCGAGCCGTTGCAGCCCGACGAGGACGACCTGCACCCGTCGAACGACCCCAAGCACCGCGAGCGTCACGAGCCGGTGCCCTTCGCCCCGTCCCCGGTCGGCGCCGTCACGCTGCGCGAGACCGCCGACGGCTGGGTCGACCTCGATCGCACGAGCTTCCAGCAGTCCGGCGGTCGCGACCTGCCCGGGCTGACGCCCAACACCCGCGCCATCCTGGTCGACGGCGACGGCAACGGGCTCCTGCTCGGCGGCGTGTCCGACCCCGCGCCAAGCCCGCCGTACTACACCAACCCGGACGAGGCGACCAACGCGCCGACGCTCGGCGCCGACGCCTCGGTGCGGCGGCTGGAGCGCGGCACGGTCGTCGCGTCGCCGGCGACCGCCCCGCCCGCCGAAGCCGCCGAGACGCCTCCGCCGCCTGGCTCGGTGCGCCTGGCGATCGGCGGCCATCCGGCGTGCCTGGACCGCTGCGGCGCGGCGGCGGGTCAGGGCTACTCACCGGACACCCACTTGCGGTCCGCGATCGCCCGCGTCCGGGCGATGGCGGCCGGCGGAGCGGGGCCCGCGGCGCTGCTGATCGGCGGCGGGCGCGCGTCGTTGGGCGGCGACCCGCTCGACGTCGGCGGCGCGCGCCGCTACCGCGAGCTGACGCAGGGCGCGGACGTGCCGACCTACGTCCTGCCCGGTCCGGGCGATCTCCCCGGCGGCGGCGCGGCCGCCTTCGGTGAGGGGTTCCGCTCCGCGCCCGCCCCTCAGGGCAGCGGTGACGCCCCGGCCGGCATCGACCTCTCGCGCGCCCCGCAGCCCGAAGCGACCGCTGGCGGCGCCGGCCGGAGCACGTTCGCCTTCGACGTCCGCGCGGCGGCCGGGACCGTGCGCGTCATCGCCATCGACAACGCCGCGGGCCGGCTCGCGGGCGGGCCCGACGGTGAGCAGGCGCGCTGGATCCGCGACGCGATGGAGCAGGGGCGCGGCATCGGCGTCCCCTCGATCGTCGTCGGCAGCGTCCCGCTGGACGACAGCCAGGGCATGACGCCCGCCGCCGATGCCGACACGGAGATCGCGCTGCTCGCGGGCCACGCGTCGGCGTACGTGGCGACCGCGGGCGTCGATGACCCCAGCGACCGCCATTTCGGCGGCGTGCTGTCACAGAGCTTCGCCGCCGCGGCCACCGGATCGGCGCCGCTGCCGTTGCTGCAGTCCTCGACGCTCGGTTACTCGCCGGCGCAGACCTTCTTCTCCGGACGCATCGACGAGGACGACGCGACCCGCCAGGTCACCGCCGCGCTGTTGATGCTCGACGTGGTCGTCGACCACTTCGAAGCCACGACCGGCGTCGCACCGGTCAGTACCGTCGGCGAGCCGCTCCTCGACGGCCTGTCGTTAGGGCAGAGCTCGCGCTCGGTGCCGCTGGGCTGGGCGCAACCGCTCTTCGTCACCGGCTATGACCCGAGCCCGAACCGGTTCCTGCTGCCGCCCACCGACGCCAACGCCGGCGGCGCGCGACGCCTGGCGAGCTCGGGCACGACCAGCAGCCTCATCGACTCGTGCCGGTTCTTCATCGCCACGTGCACGACCGTCGTGCCGACCGACATCACGTTCGAGTCGTCCGATCCCCAGGTCGCGCGCTTCGTGGCGGTCGGCGTGGCGCCACCGACGAAGAACGGCAGGCGCCTCCAGGTCCTGCTCGACGCCTCCGGCCACGTCGTCGACGATCCGCGCGGGTGGTTCTGCCCGATCGGCCTCGGGACGACGACCGTCACCGCCACCGCCCTCGGCCACCGCGTCGCCGAGCCCGTCCGGGTCTTCCCCGCCGAGGACGTCGACCTCGGCGACAACTACGAGGCCGACCCTGTCCCGCCCGGCACCTGCGCCTTCCCGACCTTCACGAAGGTCAAGGAGGAGACCAAGCCGGCCCCGGTCCCCGACAAGCCCGCGCCGACGCCGCGCCCCACGCCGGTCCACCACCCGGCCCCGCAGCATCACCATCATCAAGTCCACCACCACACGCCGGCCGCCGCGCCGGCGCCGCAGCCGCCCGCGACCTACATCCCGGCGCCGCCCCCGACCGTCCAGGCGCCGGTTGCCGACCACGCGCAGCCGCCGGTCGCCCCGGCCCCGAAGCCCCCGGCGCCCATGACCCCACCCGCACCACCCCAGGGGTTGCAGGTCCAGCAGGTCCAGGCTCCGCAGGCGTCGCCGTTCCAGGCGATGCAACACCAGGAACAACGGCGCGAGGAGTACGCCTACGAGAACGACAGCGCGGCGGTCGCGTATGCGCACCCGCGGTCGCCGATGGCTTGGGAGGTGGGCGGCGGTGCCGCGGTGCTCTTGTTGGTGATGGGCGGCGGGGTCGCCGCGGGGCGGGCGCGGCGCGCGGGCGCGGCGGTGGCGGCGCGGGCGACGGTCGGGCGCGACCGCTGACCAAAGTCGGCTTGGCCCCCTCCTGAAGTCGGGGGTCTTCAGCGACCGGCGCCCGATGCGCGCTGCGGTTGGTGAGCCGAAGCTGGCGCCATGGGTTCCCAGACCAGGCGCGACCGGGCGGTCGCTATCGGCTCGCTGCTCGTGCTCAGCCCGATCGGGGCCGAGCTCCTCGCCGCCTACGACGACTCGACCGGCCGCCCGGGCGAGTTGTTGTTCAGCATCGTCTTCTTCGCGCTGCTCTACGGATGCCCCGCGCTCCTGATCCGCGAGCTCGCCCGCCGGACGGGCCGAGGATGGCCTGCGATGTTGATGTTGATGACGGCGGCCGGGCTGCTTCAGGCGGGCGTGATCGACCAGTCGCTGTTCGCCGACAACTACGGCGAGGTCAAGGGCTGGGAGAAGTCGTTGCGCGACACCTACATCTCGCCGCTGGGCGTGGGCGCGTTCTTCTTACAGGGCTTCGTGCTCGGGCACGTGGTCTACAGCTTCGGCGCGCCGGTGGCGGTGGCCGAGGCGATGCGGCCCGGGATCGCGCACCGGCCGTGGCTGGGGCGGCGCGGGATCGTCGCCGCCGGCGCGGGCTGGCTCCTCGTGGCCGGCGCGATCCTCGCCGACACGCTCGGCGGTGACGACCACGGGACGCTCCTCGAGGTCCTGGTGACGCTCGCGGTGGTGGTCGCGCTCGTGATGTGTGCCCTGCGCCTCCCGCCGCGCCCTCGCCCAGCACGTCCCATCGAGGCCCCACGCCTCCGCACGGTTGCAGCGCTCGCCTTCCTCGCTGCCTCCGCGCACGCGCTCATGCCGGAGACCTGGCTAGGTGTCGCGGGCGCGGTGCTCATCACCACCGCAAGCCTCGCCCTCCTGGCCCACACCGTTCGAACTCGCGAATGGACCATCGCGCACGCCGCCGCCCTTGCCACCGGCGCCGTCATCAGCCGCGGCGTCCTGGCCTTCACCTACTTCCCGCTCGTCGGCGAGACCGCGGCCGTGCCCAAGTACACGCACAACATCGTGATGCTGCTGATCGTCGCGACGGCGGGGGCCTACGCGGTCCGCCGCGCCCGAACTCCGGTGCTCCTCAGCTCCTGACGGTGAGGGCGGTGACGGTCCGCGACGAGCCCGGCGTCCCCTTCCCCTGCGCGACGAGCTCCAGCCGCGTGCGGATCGCGATCTTGCCCGCCGCGCGGCGCGAGGGCTTGAGCCGCGCCGCCTTCGTGACGCCGCCCACACCGGTCACCGAGGCCAATGCCTTGTTCGACCCGGCGCGCCGGAGCGTCACGGTCCAACGGCAGCCGCGCGGCGCGGAGACCCGGACCGGGATGCCGTTGCGCAGGAGGCGACGGGTGAGCGTCGTCGGGCGCGAGACCGTGACGTAGCAGGCGCCCGACTGGACGCCGGTGGCGCCCGTCGTCCCGGTCGTCCCGGTCGCGGGCGTCGAGCCCAGGCCGGTGGCGCTCGGCGTCTTGGCGGGCGCCGGCTTCACGACCGGCACGACGGGCGCCTTCGGCGTCTCGGGCGCCTTGCGGGTCCAGTTGACGCTCGCGTACGTCTGGTCGACGTTCCCGACCGGGTCGATCGCCCGCACCGAGGCGATGTGGGACCCGAACGCCACGCTCATCGCCCACGGCGACCCGCACGCCACCCACGTCGACGAGTCCAGCCGGCACTCGAAGCTCGAGTCGGGCTCGTTGGAGGCGAACGTCAACAGCGGCGTCCCCGACAGCGGATCAGGCTGGCCGACTAGCGTCGTCTCCGGCGACGTGGCGTCCACCTTCCAGGTGTACGCGAGCGGCGTCGGATCGACGTTGCCGTAGAAGTCGCGCAGCGTGACGTGGAAGGTGTGCGTGCCGTCAGCCAGGTTGAAGGCGCTCTGCAGCGCGCTGACGAAGTGATCGCCCTCGACGTAGCAGGACTGTGACTTGCCGTCGACGTCACAGTCCACGATGGCCGCGCCCTCCGCGCCCGTCGTCTCCTTGAAGTACAACTTGCCCGCGCGCGACGTGACGGCCGGCGTCTCGATCATGGCGGCGTTGGGCGTCGCCGTCACCTGCTTCAGCGTGATCATCGCCGCACTCCCCGCCGCGATCGTCCTGGCGTTGACCCGGATCTTGTAGGCCACGCCCGCCTTCGCAACCCACTTCGCATCCCCACCACACTTCGCACCGCCACCGGAGACCCGGTCGAGCGTCCCAATCGTGCTCCCGGTGTAGACCTCGATGTCAGCGTCAGCCGGGCAACCCGCCAGGTACGTCCCGCCGGAGACCGACGGGGTCCAGCGGAACCAGACCGTGCGAAAGATGTTGTACAGGTCGGGCTCCCCGACCTCCGTGCTCGCGCCGAACGTCGTCGCCGCGAACGACTGGTTGGAGAGCGACGGCAGCACCGTCGCATTGACGAGCTGGTCGTTGACCGGCGCCGCGGATGCCGATGCGGCGCCTAGCGAGCCGAGAAGGAAAAGGGAGAGTGCGAGGGAGAGAGAGCGCGAGCGAGCCATACTCCATCAACAACCCAGCAGGCCCGCGCTTACGGCGTTTCCCGCTAGATCCCGGCCAAGATCCTCGCCTTGGTCGCCTCGAACTCCGCCTCATCGAGCACACCCGCTGCCCGCATCTCGCTGAGCTTCTGCAACCGCTCGAGCGGCCCCTGCTCCATCGCCGCCGGCGCCACGCTCGCCACGGCCGGGCTCCCCATTCCGGTCATCGTCTCCGCCGCCGCACCGAACAACGACCGGATCTGCTGCCGCCCGTTGTCATCGGCGATCACGGCGTACATCCACGTCTCGTGATCCTCGCCGTCGTACCAGACGGGGTACCGATCACCTGCGCGCGGGATCGCGACCCGCGACACCGTGCTCGTCTTCTTCGCCTCGAACGCTGCGCTGCCATCCAGCGGCTCGACCCGGAACACCATCTTGACCCGGGGATTGTCATTGACCGTCATCCCGGTATCGCGCACGTCGGTCACGATCCCGACCCCACGCAACCCACTCGCGATCAGGTTCTCCGCCTTCGCCTTCTTGCCCCGTCCGAACATCAACTTGCCCCTTCGCTGGTGGTTATCGGGGGAAAACACAGACGAGCGACACCCCGCTTACGCGAGGCGCTTAAGTACCTTCGTTCGCGGGGTCAGGCTCACCCGTCACTCCGTGAGCGGCACAATCACCGCGGTACGTCATCACACGATCGGCCAAGCGACACATTGCAGCCACTCTGACTTCTTGCCAGATCCCCTGAAAGGACCTAGGACACAACCTACGCAATCGCCTCAAAGCCGCTCTGCGGACGGCTGAGCGGAAGCGGCCTCAACAGCCGCGGGCGCGAGCCGATTCGGGCCAACCTGGACTCTCGCGCGAGAGACTCCCGCCCAGAACCGGTCAGCGTACTTCGTCAGGTCCGCCGCTGCTCCGAAGAGCCTCACTGACGATTCCTCGAACCGCCTCGCGACTACTCATCAAACCCGTATCGCGAAGCGCCGCCCGGAGCCATGGAGCGACAAAGATCCGTGCTCGTTGCGAAAGCTCGGTGTAGTTGTTGGACAAGAACTCGACCGGCTTGCTCAGAGCGGTGAGGGCTTCCACCTTGCCGTCTGTCTCGATGTAGACGCTGCCACCAAGGTCGAGATCACGTCGAGGGATATCTACAAGTACATCGTTAACACCTACGTCGCGAGCGACCGGACGGCCAGCGAGAGCCTCCTCAAGCATCGTTGCGAGTCGTCCTCGGAAGCTTCGTTCCTGATCAAGGGTTAGTTCCTTTAGCCCGCGGTACAGGTCGCGGTCTGCCGGGTCGGTGGTTGGATGGAGCGTGTACAGCCGCTTATAAACCACCGACCGATCTCGTTCTAAACCGTGCAGGATCGACGGCTCCTGTTCGACACGCTCGAACTCCTCGTCCAAAAAGCGAACAGCGTGGTAGTCGTCGCGAAGCACGGTCTGCCGCAGGTACTCCTGGATACCTGGTCTGCTCATGTAGAGGTCGCGCACGACGGCGAGCACCATCGCCATAATCGCGCGGTTGGTGTGATGCCAGTAGATCGCCCGAAAGTTCCAGTACCGCGTGAAGACCGCATGCTCCAGCGCGGCCAATGCCCGCGACCCGAAAGCCAGATGAAACCGCTCATCGACCGGCGCCACGGTCGCGGCCTTCAGAAGGGTCGGGATATCGATGGCGCCGCCGTACGGCACTCCGGTGAAAAATGCATCGAGGCGCAGGTACGAGAGCTTGTCGACATCGACACCTGAGTTCAGGATCGAGCTGATGATCTGATCGACAGGATCCGGCTGGTCTTCGAACCTTCCGTAAACCAACCGCTTGAACCTTGCCGGCTCGATGCCCTGATCAGCGAGCAAGTCGTACAACGATGGCTCACCCGCCTTTGCTTCCCCTGTCAGCCGCCCGTCGCACAACAGGTCGAAGAGCTCAAGATCACGCAACTCGGGAATCTTGCTCTCTTGGAACGTATGCAGGAAAGGAAAGTGGTTGATGTCGTGTAGCAACGCGACGACAAGCAACTGCTGAACTGAAGCCTCATCAAAGAAATAACGAAACCGCGGCGAGGCATAGAGGTGAGCTACGAGCTGACGCGTCAACTCATACGTGTATAAAACGTGGACTTGACGCTTGTAGGTCGCCCCCGGATACACGATGTCGAGCAACGAGAGCTGGTTGACCATGGCAAGCCGACGAAACGACGCCGCTCGAACGACTGGTTCGACCTTTCGCGTCAACGGCACGGCGATGTCGCCCGGGATCACAAGGGTCCGTTCGGGGATGCCCGGCGCAGCAAGCTCGGGCACACCGAAAGGCGTGGACTCGATCGGCGATAGCCGGTGGACGCGCTCCGCGAGCTCTCCGGGCGACCAGAGACGGACTCGATCCCATCGCGTTAGCTCGTAGTGCAGGACCTTTAGGTACCTACGTTCTCTGTCTTCGAACACCGTTTCGAGAAGCGGGCCGAGTTCATCGAGCATCACCCCAAACTGGTAGAGGTCAAGACCGGGGTAAGCGAGACTGCGCAACTCTTCGCGGCTCGCGCCGGCCTTTCGTGCCTGCTTCAGCGGATGCGCATCTGGAAGCTCCGGGAACAAGTCCCAGTCGCCGAGTAGCTTCGTGCCCTGTTCTGCATCAACCTGCTGGAAGTTAAGGTTCTTACTCAGCGCGAAGTCGATTAGCACCGGCTCTCGGATGTCAGCGCGCACCAGCACATTCGCAGGCTTCACATCTGTATGTAGGTACTCGTGTCGGCCATGCAGGTGGTCGAGCGCCTCGGCAACACGCGCCAACGCGTAAGCAATCTCCGCGGAGGTAAGCCCGAATTCAGTGATCGCCTCGTCGAGAGGCAAACCATCCACAAACTCTGTGATCAACAGCGGGACTGCATCAATGCCATCGAGCAAGAGCTCTTTGCTTATGCCCTTTTTCTCAGCAGCCGAGAGGTTGAGGCTGCCGGCATCATGCACGCGCACGATGTTGGGGTGGGAGATGCGAGCAAGGAACTCGTATTCACGACGCTGGAACTCCAACGAGGCGTTGACCAGATTTGGCATCTGGGTGGACCCGACGTCCAACATCTCTAGCTGTCGACGTTCGTAAAAGGGAAAGAACGCCTTGATGGCGACAGTTTGGTCGCCAAAGCTTGCCTTGTAGACCTCGCCCGAGCCGCCGCGCGCAACGTACTCAACGTCGGCGTAGGTCCTTCCGTTGAGTTCGACCTTGGAGCGTTTCAGGAGAGACATGGGGAAGTCCGAGCGAGACCAGCAGTTCAGCCCGGCGACAAGTCCAGGCTGCGGCAAGCGGATCGCATCTCCGTAGCCAACTCTGTTTGTATTTGTTGTGCACCCGCGCTCGCAAGGTGGTATTTATCACTCACTAGAGAAACAGAAGCTGGGGCGCTTAGGGAGTCCACGTAGCCGGGCTCCTGACATTGCGACCAAACGGTCAAGGGCAATCGCCGTATAACGGTCGAACTCGATCGCGGCATTGATCGCTGACACCGTCTGCACGTCGACCGCTTCGTCCCGTGCGCTCAAGCGGTCGATGTTGGTGTGACCGAGGTCGTAGCGGCGTTGGAGGAGCTGCTCGACGAAGCCCACGGTGAACGGGACGTCGACAGACGCCAGCGGATCGTCCGGCCGTCGCCAGCCGATGGCGTCCAGGACGGCGAACGCGTCGCGGTAGATGACCGAGAGGGCGTACTGCGCCTCCGGGCCGAATTCGAGGAGTTCCTCGAAGTAGTAGTGGTTCGCCTCCAGGACGATCAACGTTTGGCGGCGGAGGATGTCGGCCGTGGACGGGTCGACGGAGATGAGGCAGGCGTCGTTACGCTGCGCGGTGCTCATGGAGTTACAGCTCCTTGGGCCATGCCCCCGGCCGTTCGCGCGGCGCGGGGGCGCTTTGTTATTGGTGTTGCTGTTGGCGATTGATGCTAGCGCGCGGTGCTGACGGTGTTCAAGCGGTCAGCGCACGTCCCGCCCGCCCGCTACTTGCCGGTCGTGCGATGCATCGCCGCGCGCTTGTGCCCCGCCCGAGGCTGACCCGGCCCCGAACCCGCGCGCGCCGCGCCGCGGACGCCGCCGGGTGTGCGGCGGATGAGCATCTGGAGGGCGTGGTCGTCGGGGCCGGCTTCGGTGCGCTCGGTCAAGTCCTTCAACTCGACGGTGCGCATGACCGGGCCCCGGGCTCGGTCGATCAGCGCGACGACCACCTTCGCGCCTCCGGAGACGTCGAAGACGATGCCGTCGGCCTCCCGTCGCCCCACGGCGACGTTCACGAGATCTCCTGCAACGGTCTTCTCCATGTGCGCGAGGGTACCGGGACGCCCGCGGGGCGCGCGATCTCAGCGCTTCAGCGTCAGCGGCTTGCTGCGCACGACCGCCTTGCCGATCGGCCCGCGAACGCTGACCGTCAGCGTGGTGCGCACGCTCTTGACCTTCTTGAGCTTGGCGCGGGCCTTCTTGGTGAGGTTGATCGTCACCGTCCGGCTGCCGGCCTTCAGCAGCGTGCCCTTGACGGTGCCGATCGTCAGCGCCTTCTTCCCGAGGCCTCGCTGCTTGGCGACGGCAGCGCTCAACCCAAGCTTCGCCGTGAAGGTGCACGCGGCCGGGCAGGTCACCATGATCTTGGTGCCCTTGCTGATGCTGGGCGTGCCGCCCGTCTTGTAGCTGGCCGGGACGATGGTCGGCGCGCTCGGAGAGCCAGCCGGAACTCCACTAGGACCGGGAACAGGGAGCACGGCGAGCGCCGGTCGGTCGACCGACTCGCAGCCCTGGAAGCCGTCCTGCGCGACGACGTCGACGAGGTCCACCTGCGCGCTGTCGGCACCCGCGCCGCACTGGATCTGGTCGGCTTCGCCGTCGCGGGCGAGGATCGTGTCGTTGTAGGCGGGGCAGCCGGCCGAGGAGCAGTCGGCGAGGTCGCCGAAGATGTTGTCCTTGCCGGGCCCGCCGTCGACGGTGTCGTTGCCGTAGTCGCCGTAGACCGTGTCGTCGCCGGCGTCGCCGTAGACCGTGTCGCCATCGGTGCCGCCGAAGAGCGTGTCGGCTCCGTCGCCGCCGTGGATCATGTCGTCGCCGGGACCGCCGTCGAAGCGATCCGGCCCAGCGGTCCCGGTGTAGTTGTCGCCCTTGGTCGTCCCCCGGATGTCCTCGAGGTCCGCATGGAGGTTGTCGCCCTCGCCCGGGGAGCCGTCGTTGGCGACGTCGTCGAGGCTGATGATCATCCCCGCCGGGTGCGCGTCCAAGTACACCGTGTCGGTACCGGCACCGCCACGGTAGTCGTCGGCGCCGAGGCCCGGGTCGTTGGAGATCCCGCGGCTCTGGTCGAAGCTGTCGTCGCCGTCGCCGCCGTCGAGCAGGTCGCTGCCGGCACCGGCGAGCAGCGCGTCGCCGTCAGCGCCGCCGTGCAGCGTGTCGTTCCCGGCCCCGCCGACCAGGTAGTCGACGCCGGGGCCGCCGTCGAGCGTGTCGTTCCCGCCGCCACCGGAGGCCGAGTCGTCCCCGCCACCCATGGTGGCCGTGACGTGCGTGGCCGTCGCGGCCGGGGCCGTCAGCGTGTCCGGCCCGGAGCCCGAGGAGAAGTTGAGGGTACCCCCGTTGCAGTTGGGCACGATATACGTGTTGATGCCCTCGGCGAGGTCGACGGTGGCGGTCGTGAAGCACTCGCCCAGCGTCGGCTGGTCGTCGCCGGCGCCGAGGGAGAGCGTGAGCGTCGGGAGGTCTGCCGCGCTGCCGCCGTCCTGGCACCAGACGGCGTTGGCGGCCGCGGACTGCCCCGCCGGAGCGGTCTTCTGGCATGGCGCCGCAACGCTCACCGGAACGCCGCCGCTGTCGACGATGCGCGTGTAGCCGGGGCTGGCGCCGTTCGCCGGGTTGAGGTACTCGAACGTCGGCGTGTCGGCGCCCGGGCTTCCCACCACCGTGAGCGACGCGCCCGTGACGCTGACCGAGGTCACGTTGGCCTGGGCGGCGGACGCCGCACCGAGCAGGACGACGACGGTGAACACCGTCAGGCGCTTTCGCATTCGGCACAACCTGCCGGGCCACCCGCCGCTGGTCAAGTCGGGCTGCGCGTGAGCTCCCGCTCTATGTACGGCGCCAGCGCGTCGGCGAGGCGATTGCCGTCGAGCTGCGCGGGTCCGCCCGGGAGCGCTGCGGTGCTGATCGCCAGCCGGACGGCGATCTCGGCGGCGAGGTCGGCGGACGCGATCGACAGCGCCGGCCAGGTCTCGCGCAGGACCGCGGCAAGATGATGGACAGCCACGTCGAGGACCGATCGGCCACGGGTCGTGAAGAGCTCGAGCAGCTCGTCGCTGCCCTCCCCATCGCTGACGATCGCCCGAACGAGCGGGTGCTCGGATGCGGCCGTCAGGAAAGCGTCGAAGGCGGCGGCGATCGCGGCGCGCGGGTCGTCGCGACGCCCGGCGATCGCCGTGTCGACGACGGCCACGAGCCGTCCGGCCTCTCGCAAGACGTAGGCCTGGGCGAGCTCGGCCCGACTTCCGAACCGCTTGTACAGCGTCTGGCGACTGACGTCGGCGGCCGCGGCGACCGCCGCCATCGTCACCTGCGACCAGCCGACGTCGGCCAGGACCGTGCCGGTCGCCTCCAGCAGGCGGTCGTCGGTCGAGCGGATCTCGGCGACGGTCACGCCGACGGCGCGTACCGGCGCAGCAGAGCCTCGCGCTTGCGCCCGTCCACGTTGGCGCGACCGAGGTCTCCCCCGTAATGGGCCGCCACGCGCGGGTCCATCGTGCGCCGCCACAGCGGCGGGATGACCGCCAGCAGGATCATCGTCGCGTACCCGGAGGGCAGCTCGGGCGCCTCGTCGAAGTGGCGGAGCGCCTGGAAGCGGCGCGTCGGGTTCGCATGGTGATCGGAGTGGCGCTGCAGGTGGTACAACAACACGTTGGACGACACGTTGTCGGAGTTCCAGCTGTGCCACGGCTGCGTGCGCTCGTAACGGTCGGTCCCGTCATCGCGCTTCTCGCGCAGCAACCCGTAGTGCTCGAGGTAGTTGACGACCTCAAGCAGCGAGAAGCCGACGACCGCCTGGACGATCAGCCACGGCAGGATGCTCACGCCGAAGGCGAGCACGAGCGCCGCGAAGAGCACGACCGTCATGGCCCACGCGTTGATGATGTCGTTGCGCGGTGACAGCCACCGGATTCCGTCGCGCTCCAGCCGCTGCGCCTCGAGCTCCCAGCTGGAGCGCAGGCTGCCGGCCACCGTGCGCGGCCAGAACCGGTAGAAGCTCTCGCCCATCCGCGAGCTGGCCGGATCCTCCGGCGTCGCAACGCGAACGTGGTGGCCACGGTTGTGCTCGATGTAGAAGTGCCCGTACCCGGTCGGCGCCAGCGCGACCTTGCTCAGCCACCGCTCCAGGCTCGCGCGCTTGTGGCCGAGCTCGTGCGCGGTGTTGATCCCAATGCCATTGACACACCCGAGCGTGACCGCCAGTCCGAGCTTCTCAATCAGACCGAGGTCATCGCCAGCCAACAGCGCCGCACCGCCGACCAGCGCCACGAACTGGAGCGGGATGAAGGCGTAGGTGCACCAGCGGTAGTAGCGGTCCTGCTCGAGGTACTTCACAACCGAGTCGGGCGGGTTGGACGAGTCCTTGCCGATGATCGTGTCGAGGAACGGCATCACGCCGAAGATGAAGATCGGGCCCCAGAACCAGAAGACGCCGAGCCCCGTGGCGGCAACCAGCCCCCAGGCCATGAACGGCAGCAGCGGCACGAGCAGCCCGAGCAGCCACGCGTAGCGCTTGGGGTCCCTCCACGTCGCGGGATTGACCTCGACGTGGTCATGGTCATGGGCGTGAGCGATCTCGGACACAGCGGACGGCTCCCTTTCGCGGGACAGCGACTTGACACCCCGTCAAAGCCGAGGCCGGGAGAGGTTTACACGACAGGCGGTTGGTGTCAACCGGCCGTGATGCCAGCGGCCCGTCGCCGATGTCCTGACGACTCGGAGGCGGCCAGGCCGCGAGGTAAGGTGGCCCGGTGACGTGGTGGCACGCCGTACGACGCGGCGCCGACCCGCGGGAGCTGCCGCTCGCGTTCGGGCTGGCCGTGCTGCTCGTCGTCGACGGATTGCTGCAGCTCGAAGGGGACATCTTCGAGCCGCCGGTTGCGGCGGTGGGCGCGTTGGTGCTGGCGACGGCCCCGGTGCTCTGGCGGCGCAGCGCGCCGCGGATGGCGCTCGTCGCCAGCGTCGCCGGGGCGCTGGCGGTGGTACCGACGATCGCGCCCTACGACGTCGTGGTCGTGCCGGTGATGGTCTGCGCGTACTCCGTCGCGGTCGACAGCGATCGCCGTGGCGCGGCGCTGACGGCGCTCCTCACGGTGGCCCTGGCGTGCGGAGGCGTCGCGCTGTCGCTGGACGTCGGCGCGACGTGGGTCGACATGGTGCTCGACTCGGTCCTGCTGCTGCTCGCGGTCGTCACCGGCGACGCGGTCCGCGCGCGGCGCGCGTTCCACGAGTCGCAGCGGGCGCGCGAGGCCGAGCGCGAGCGCGAGCAGCAGGCGCATGCGCGACAGCTGGTCGCCGAGGAGCGGGTGCGCATCGCCCAGGAGGTTCACGACGTCGTCGCGCACGCGATGGTCGCGATCAGCGTGCAGGCCGGCACCGCCGCGCACGTGGTCGACCGCCGACCCGGGCAGGCGCACGTCGCGCTGCGGACGATCAAGGACGCGGCAGACGCCGCCCTGGCCGACCTCACCCGCACGCTCGGGCTCCTGCGCGAGGAGGGTGCGCCTGCGCCGCTGCACCCGACCGAGAGCCTGGAGGCGGTGACCGGGCTGGCCGTCCCCCTGCGCGCCGCGGGCATCGCCGTCGAGATGACGATCACGGGCGCCGAGGACCGGGTCCCGCCGGAGGTCGGCGCCGTCGCGTTCCGGATCGCGCAGGAGGCGACGACGAACATCCTGCGCCACGCGGGCGCAAGCCGTGCGAGCCTGCGGGTCGAGGTCGGCGAGCGGGCGCTGTCGGTCGTCGTCCAGGACGACGGCGCGGCCCTCGTCCCGGTCGGCGGCCCCGTCGAGCCCGGCTCCGGCAACGGCCTGCGCGGGATGCGTGAGCGGGCCGCGGCGGTCGGCGGGCGCCTCGACGCCGGCCGCCGTCCCGACGGCACGTGGCGCGTGCACGCGGAGCTCCCCCTGCGATGAGCATCCGGATCCTGCTGGCCGACGACCAGGCCATGGTCCGCGCGGGCTTCTCCGCGCTGCTGGAGGTCGAGGACGGGATGGAGGTGTGCGGCGAGGCCGGCGACGGTCGCCGCGCGGTCGTCCTGGCCCGCGAGCTGAAGCCCGACGTCGTCCTGATGGACGTCCGGATGCCCCACCAGGACGGCATCGCCGCCACCCGCGAGATCACCTCCGACCCCGCGCTGGCCGGCACCCGCGTTGTGGTCCTCACGACGTTCGAGCTCGACGAGTACGTCTTCGGAGCGCTGCGCGCCGGCGCCAGCGGCTTCCTACTTAAGAACCTCGAGCCCGCCGACCTGCTGCACACGATCCGCGTCGTCGCCGACGGCGAGTCGCTGCTCGCGCCGCAGGTCACCACGCGGTTGATCGAGGCGTTCGTCGCCACGCCTGAGCGCGCGACCGGTCAGCTCGAAGGCCTCGACGAGCTGACCGTGCGCGAGCGCGAGATCCTCCAGCTCGTCGCCCATGGCCTCTCCAACGTCGAGATCGCTGATCGCCTCTGGCTCTCGCCGCTGACGGTCAAGACCCACGTCTCGCGCGTGCTGAGCAAGCTCTGCGCACGCGACCGCGTCCAGCTCGTGGTCGCCGCCTACGAGAGCGGCCTCGTCGTCCCGGGCGACTAGCACCTCCGCCTACATCGCAGGATGTAGTCCCACCCCGTTCTCGCGGCCGATGACGGGAGGCCCGCCGGCCGACACGCTGCACGGCGACCTTCCCCTCCTCTCCAAGGACGCACCGTGCCCGAACGAGCAGACGCATCGCAGAACGACAACCGCCCCGGATCCCGGCTCGGCCGCCTGGCCGCGGCCTCCTTCCAGCGCCGCCGCGCGGTGCTCGCCGGCTGGGTCCTCGCGCTGGTCCTGGCGATCGTCGCGTCGATGACCCTCGGCGGCGATTACGGCGTCGAGTACGACACGCCGGGCTCGGAGTCCAAGGCCGCCGCCCAGACCATGGACGCCGAGTACGGCGGCCGCTCGGGCGAGACCATCGACGTCGTCTACGCCTCCTCCGGCGCGCGGTCGGTCACCGACCCCGCCGTCACGCGGCCCGTCGACGCGATGCTGGTCAAGGCGCGCGGCCTAGAAGGCCTCACCGGCGACGCGACCACCAAGGACGCGGAGGTCAGCCCCGACGGGAAGACGGCCGTCGTCAGCGTCCCGCTCGACCGAGGGTCGGAATCCGTCCCGGACACGACCGGCGCCTCGCTGCGCGAGCTGGCCCGCGAGCTGACCACCGGCACGCAGACCGTCGCGATCGGAGGCGCCGAGGTCGGCCAGGACGAGGAGGCCGCCGAGTCCTCGGAGCTGATCGGCATCGTGGTCGCCGCGCTCGTGCTGCTGGCGACGTTCGGCGGCGCGATCGCCGCCGGTCTGCCGCTGCTGACCGCGCTGTTCGCCATCGGCGTGACCGTGGCGCTCGGCGGCGTGCTGGCCGCGGTGCTCGACACGCCCGACTGGGCCGAGCAGGTCGCGATCATGATCGGCCTCGGCGTCGGGATCGACTACGCCTTGCTCATCCTCACCCGCCACCGGACGGCGCTGGCGCGCGGGCTGACGCCGCTGGCGGCGGCCACGGAGGCGATGAGCACCGCCGGCCGCTCGGTCGTCATCGCCGGCTCGACGGTCATCATCTCGATGCTCGGTCTGTTCCTCATGCGGTTGCCCTACCTGTACGGCGTCGCCCTGGCCTCGAGCCTCGGGGTGCTGATCGTGCTCGCCGCCAGTGTCACGCTGCTGCCGGCCCTGCTCGGCTTCGCCGGCCCCAAGATCGACCGCCTGCGCGTTCCAGGCCTTGGCCGCACCCCGGTTGATCCGGACAGCACCCGCGCCGCCCGCTGGGCCCGTGGCGTGCAGCGCCGCCCGGCGCTCGCCGCCATCGCCGCGACCGGCCTACTGCTGGTGATGACCGCGCCGCTGGCCGGCATCCGGTTCGGCTTCCCCGACGCGGGCAACAACGCGCAGACCGCGACCAGCCGCGTGGCCTATGACCTGGTCTCCAAGGGCTTCGGCCCGGGCGAGAACGGCCCGCTCTTCGCCGTCGTGGCCACACCGGACGCCGCCTCCAAGGCGAAGCTCGCGGCGCTGACCGAGCGCCTGGAGCACGTCCGCGGCGTCAAGGCGATCGGCAAGCCGCAGCCCAGCGCCTCGGAAACGACGACGATGATCCCGATCATGCCGACGACGTCGCCGCAGGACGACGCGACCGTCGACCTGATCAAGCGCCTCCGCGACGGGCCGCTCGCCCACGCCGGACTCCACGTCGACCTCGGCGGCGCGACCGCGATGGTCGTCGACCAGAGCAGCGCCACCGCGAGCCGCCTGCCGCTGTTCATCGGCGGCGTCATCGGCCTCTCGTTCTTGTTGCTGTTGCTGGCCTTCCGCGCGCCGCTCGTGGCGCTGAAGGCAGGCGTGCTCAACCTGCTGTCGATCGGCGCGGCCTACGGCGTGGTCTCGCTCATCGCCGAAGGCGGCTGGGCCGGCCAGCTGATCGGCATCGACACCGAACTGCCCGTGCCGCCGTTCATCCCGGTGATGATGTTCGCGGTCCTCTTCGGGTTGTCGATGGACTACGAGGTCTTCCTGATGTCCCGCATCAAGGAGGAGCTCACCGCCGGGGGCGACGCCCGCATGGCCGTGGTCGCCGCCGTGGCCCGCACCGCCAAGGTCATCACCTCCGCCGCCCTGATCATGGTCGCGGTCTTCGCCGCCTTTGCCCTGAGCCCCGAGGTCTTCCTCAAGCTCATCGGCGTCGGCCTCGCGACCGCGATCCTCATCGACGCGACGATCGTCCGGATGGTCCTCGTCCCCGCGGTCATGGAGCTGCTGGGCGACAAGGCCTGGTGGACGCCCCGCTGGCTGCAGCGCCTGATCCCGGAGGTCCACCTGGAGGAGCACCCCCGGTTGGATTCGAACCAACGACATCCGGCTTAGAAGGCCGGCGCTCTATCCAGCTGAGCTACGGGGGCAGGTGGGATGGAATCCTCGCATGTAGCGCGCGGCCTGGCGACCAGTAGCGTGCGCGCGAGTGACGGACGATCCGTATCGGATGTACCTCGTGACGCGGCGGGGTGCGGTGGAGGCGCTTGAAGAGGCGTGTGCGCTTGCCGGGGCGGCAGCGGTGAGCTGTCTGCGGCGGTTCGGCAAGGATGAGGTGTGGAGCGAGGCTGTCGAGGCGTGGAGGGAGCGGCCGGGGAAGGTCGCGCTGCGCGCCCGCGGTGGGCAGTGGGATGCGGTGCTGCGTGAAGAGGACTTCGCATACGCGGGTGAGCTGGATGGCGCGGCGGTGCTGGCGCTGCCGCCGCGGCGGCGGTCGGCGAGGAGCGAGACGCTGACCAAGCTTCAGGCGATGGCGTCGGAGCTGGAGCCGCTCCCGGAGGTCGAGGAGCTTCCGGAAGCCGAGAGCGACGGCGGGCTCGTCTTCGTCGTCAACCCGTCGGTCGAGATGTCGAGCGGGAAGACCATGGCCCAGGTCGCCCACGCGGCGACCGGGGCGGCGGCGACCGGCCAGGTCGAGGCGTGGGTCGAGCGGGGCTGCCCGGCGACGGTCGTGCGGCCGAAGACGCGCGCGCTCTTCGAGCAAGCGTGCAAGAGCGACCGGTTGATCTCCAAGGTCGAGGACGCCGGCCTCACCGAGGTCCCGCCCGGCACGATCACCGTGTTGGCGATCGCGTAGGCTCGCGCGCCATGAGCGTGGATCCGACGGGCGCAGACCTCAAGCAGTTCCTGGCCGAGGACGACGGCGGGCCCGTCGTCATGCTCAACCTCTTGCGCTACAAGCCGGACGGCGGGCGCGAGTCCTACATGAAGTACGCGAAGGCGATCGTGCCGTTCCTCGAAGCCGTGGGTGGCGAGGTGGTGTACTTCGGTGAGGGTGCGACGCCGCTCGTCGGCGACGCGTGGGATGCGGTGCTGCTCGTGCGCTACCCGTCGCGCGCCAAGTTCTCCGAGATGGTCGCCAACCCCGAGTACCAGCAGATCACCCACCTGCGCACCGAGGCGCTGGACGCGGCCCTCCTCCAGCCGACGGCCCCGCCTACGCGCGGCTGAAGACGAAGCGCCGGCCGACGAAGTAGGTCGCGATCGGCGTCACGGGCATCAGCACGGCCTGGGCGAGGATCGAGTTCATGTCGAAGCCGTCGACGAGCAACGCCAGCAAGGCGAGGTTCAGCAGCGTCGCGCTGCCCTGGGCCGCCAACCACGCCATCCAGCCGCGCACCGTCGGCGTCGCGCCCTTGAAGGTCCAGTGCTCGTGCAGCCAGTAGCCGAGCGACGCGCTCACGAGGAACGAGATCAGCGCGGCCAGCAGATACGGCACGCCGAGGATCACCAGCGCGGTGTAGCCGCCGAAGTACGTGGCGGCGTTGAAGCCGCCGACCAGCCCGAAGCGCGCGAGCTCGTGGAATCGCTCTCTCATTCGCCTCTAGGTCTACACGACTAGATTGTCGGGACGCATGGACGAGCAGGGGTACCAGGTCCATCGCGGCGCGGTCGCCGCGGAAACCATCGAGGCTTACGGGCGCGAGCGGGAAGCCGTGCGCGAGGGATTGCTGGCGCGCGAGCGCGGCGCCGAGCACGTCGAGCTGCTGTCGCAGGCCAGCGAGGACGCAGGCGCGGTGGATCCGTACGCGATCGTCCACGCCGCGCGGAGCGTGCTGCTCGCCGAAGACGTGCTGGCGGCGCTGGCGGGCGACGACGCCCCGCTGCTGTTCGACGCGGCGGAGACCGGCGCGGCCGCGTTCGAGGACGGGCCGTACCGCGACGCGACCTACGTGGCGCTGGCAAGCGAGCCCGAGACGCTGGTGACCGTGGTTGTCGCGCTGGGCGGCGACGCGAGCATCGAGGTCTACCCGGGCTCGCAGGCGATCGAGACGACCGCGTTCTCCGGGCGCTACCGCCACTTCAACCCCGAGCGCGACGGCGAGCGCGCGCTGGCGCAACACCGCGAGGAGCTGGCCGCAGGCCTGAGCGACGCGGAGCGGATCGAGCTCGCCGCCGGCGATGTGCTGGTCCTTGCCGCCGACACGGTGCACCGCGCGGCGACCGGCGCGGCGTTGATCGCGCACCTCTGCCCCTCGCGCGTCCGGCCGGGCTGGTTCGCCTACCGCCCCGAGCGCGCGCGGCACGCGTCCTTCGAGGACGGACGCGCCTGGATCGCATCGCAGCACTATGACTTGGTCGACGCCTTCGAGCCGGAGGACGTCGCGGAGCCGCCCGCGCGCGCGGAGGAGCTCGAGCGCGTCGAGGAGGCGCTGCGCGAGCACGACGTCGACGCCGCCGAGGAGGCGCCGCGCCCCGCTACGTCGCAGACGCTGGCGTCAGCGACGCCACCCCGCCGCTCCGGCGGCCTGGTTGACTCCGTGCGCGGGATGCTCGGCCGCCGCGGGCGCCGCTAGCGCTCGCGCCGCGACCGCAGCCGCGGCTCCAGCGCGCGCGGCGTCGTGAACCACACCAACTTGCGCAGCGCGCTCGTGACCGCGCCGGCGGTCTCGCCGCGCTCCTCCGCGCCCTCGGCGCGGCGCACCGCATCGCGCACAACGACACCGCCCGCGATCCGGAACGGCTCCGGCGGGAGATACGACGGCGGTCCGTCGCCGATCGGCGACCGCGTGTACTCGTCCTTCAGCCCCAAGGCCCGGCGCGCCGCGATCCGCCCCAACAACACCGACGGCGCGACGCCGTTGCCCGAGAACCCCGTGACGTACTCGACGCCCTCGCCGAGCGTCCCTGCGAACGGCATGTGCCCCGGCGCGCGGTCGACCGCCCCACCCCACGCGTGCGTCAACTTCACGTCGGCGAGCTGCGGGAACCAGCGACGGAAGCCGCTGGCCACCGCCTCGACGGTCTTCGGGTCCGTGAAGTGCCCGGGCAAGACCCGCCCGCCGAAGCCGATCGCGCCGCCGCCGCGGCCAAACGCGATCCGCCCGTCGCGCGTGACCTGCGCGTAGTGCACCAACAGCCTGGTGTCGCCGAGCAGCTCTCCCCCGGTCCACCCCAGCGCCTCGATCCGCTCCGGGATCGGCTCGGTCAACACGATGTGCGATCCGACCGGGACGACCGCGCGGCGGAGCTCCCGCAGCTGCGCCGCCCACGCGCCCAAGGCCAACACGACACGCGGCGCCGTCACGTGCCCGCGCGGGGTGACGACGATCGCGGGCTCGCCCGGCCGCACGTCGGTCATCGGCGTGAACTCGAAGATCCGCACGCCACGCCGCAGCAGCGCGCGGCGCAGCCCACGGACGAGCAACGCCGGCTGGACGGCCGCGCCATCGGTCGCGTGCACGCCTCCGATGATCACCGGCGACCCACTCCGCGCGCGCAGATCCTCGGCAGGCAGCGGCTCCAGGAACCCCAGCCGCCCCAGGCGCCGCGCGACCGCGATCTCCCGCTCCCACCCGCCCATCTGCGCCGGCGCTGTCGCGCACACCAGCGCGCCCGCGCGCCGCACGTGCGCGTCGATCGACTCGGTCCCGCAGACCTCCTCGATGCGGTCGATCGCCCACGTCGACCGCTCCGCCAGCCATGCAGCGTGCTCGCTGCCGAAGCGCTCTTCGAGCTCGGCGATCTCGTCGTGCCACGACGTCGCCCAGCCGCCGTTGCGCCCCGAGGCCCCGAAGCCGCACCGGCGTGCGTCTACCACTACAACATCCAGCGACGGGTCGCGCTCGATCAACTCATAGGCCGTCCAAAGGCCCGCGAACCCGCCGCCGACGACGCAGACGTCGGCTCGCACCGCGCCGTCCAGCGGCGGCGAGACCTCGTCCTCGAGCGCCAGCGCCTGCTGGAGCCAGAAGACCGACGACGCCGTGTCGACCGCCGGATCGCTCACCTACAACAACTGCTCGATCAGGTCGGCCGCGCGCGCCGTGCCCGGCGCGGCCTGAAGCTCGCTCGCGACGCCGGCCAGACGAGCCAGCAGAGCCGAGTTCGCCAGCAGCCCATCGACCGCGCCGCGCAGCTCCTCCGGCGTGTGCCCGTAGGTGTCCAACCGCACGCCGAACCCGGTCTCGTGGATCCGCTGCGCGTTGTCGTACTGGTCCCAGAACAGCGGGAGCAAGACCATGGGCTTGCCGAAGAACAAGGACTCGGTGACCGTGTTGTTGCCGCCGTGGGTGATGACGAGGTCGACGTGCGGCAGCACGGAGGTCTGCGGCAGGAACTCCGCGCCGACCATGTTGTCGTGCAACGTGAGCAGGTCGTGCTGCGGGCCCTTGGAGACGATCACGCGATGGCCCGAAGCGCCCATGGTGTCGATCAACCCCTGCATCAACTCCACGTCGGCGCTGCCAAGCGAGCCCAGCGACAGGTAGATCAAGGCGCCCGGCCCGTCGCGCAACGCATCCGGGACCTCCCAGGCGTCGTCGGTCGCGCGCACGCTCGTCTGCAGGTTGTGCCACGTCGGCCCGAGCGGCGCCGCCCGCTCGTAGTCCACCACCTCGGGGTACAGGTACAGGTTGAGCCAGTCCGACTCGTGCATGAACTCGCCCTCGGGCAGCGCCGGCGCGCCGCGCTCGACGCAGAACGCGCTGAAGGACCCGTGCAGCTCGACGTGCGCGGCCGCGTACTCGTCCCGGTAGGCGGGCCAGGCCGAGCGGTCCGCCGTCGGGTAGCCGCTGAACGGCGGCGGCACGTCATCGTCCTTGACTTCGGCCGGGTTGCACGACACCACGCGCACCCACGGCTTCCCGCTCGCCAGGATCGCCGGGAACGTCAGGACGTTGTCCTCCACGATGACGTCCGGCTGGACCTCGTTGAAGATTTCGCGCAGGCGATCGTCCACGTAGCGCGCACCGTCGAGCAGCGCCTCGAACGTCGGCGCGGTGAACTCCCGGATCTGCTCGATCGTCGGCTTGCGGAACACCGGCGCGGTGTCGCGGATGAAGTCCTTCCAGAACTGGCCCGGGACCTCCTCTTCCTCCGGCGGGGGCGTGAGGCGCATCAGCCGCTCCTCGAAGCCCTTGGCTTCCAACGTCCCCGCGAACGACTCCTCGATCACGAACACCACGCGATGGCCGCGCCGGCGCAGGACGTCGCCGATCCCCACGCAGTTGTTGGTGGGGCCGTAGGCGCCCTCCGGGAAGAAGATGATGGTCTTGCTCATGCGACGGCGACCTCGCCGACACCCCATCCGTAGGCCATCTTGTGGATCTCCAGTACGAGGAAGGACTCGGTCGACGTCACGCCCTCGACCACGTGCAACCGCTTCAACAACTCGGTGAAGTGCGCCGTGTCGCGGCAGACGACCTCGACGATGACGTCGTAGGACCCCGCGATCGCCGCGACGTAGGACGTCTCGGGCAGCGCGGTGATCGCCGCGCAGACGTCGTCAAGCGCCCCGGGCCGGACCTTCACGCCGATCAAGGCCATGCGGTCAAAGCCGATCCGCAGCGGGTCGGCGATGCCGACGACCTGCAGGACGCCCGCCTGCTCCAGGCGCTGCGCGCGGTAGCGGACGACCGACTCGGACACGTCGAGATCGGCGGCGATCCGGCTGTATGGTCGGCGCCCATCGGCCTGCAGCGCGCTGATGATGCCTTTGTCGACGTCGTCGAGCTTCACGGAATTCCCCAAGACTGGCGAGTTGAAGTTGCGTGATCTAGGGTTTGCGCAACCAGAAGTACCGAATTCAGCAGACAGATGTCAAGCGACGAGATCGACCTGGACGCGCTGCAAGCGGCGCGGTGGTTCGCCGGCAAGGGCCGGGCGATCGCGAGCGCGCGCATGGTGGCCGAGCCGGCGGGCGGCGCGCTGCGGATCGCCGACGTCGCCTACGCGGACGACCGGGGCGACGAGCGCTACCTGCTGATCGCCGAGGGCGCGCGGTGGGCGGACGTGCTGCATGCGAGCGACTTGGAGCTGCGCGTGAGCGACGCGGGCTTGGTGGCCGCGCGCGGCGCGGAGGCGATCCCCTCCACCGACCAGTCCAACACGCTGGTGACGATCGACGACAGCTTGCTCGTCAAGGCCTACAGGAAGCTTCAGGCCGGCGTGCACCCCGAGGTCGAGCTGGGCGAGGCGCTCGTGGGCTCAGGCGCGCCGGTGCCGCGGCATGCCGGGTCGTTGCACTGGGACGGCACGGCGATCGCGTTGTTGCAGGAGTACGTCGGCGGCGCGGAGTCCGGCTGGGAGGTCCCGATTGAGGCGGTCGCGGCGGCGCTGCGCGCGGGCGCGGCGGGGGACGTCACGCCGTACGCGGCCGCGGGCACGGCGGCGGGTGCGCTGCACGCGGCGCTCGCGGAGCGGCTCGGGACGGAACGGGACGACACCGCACCCGCGCGGTGGCGCGCCGACGCGGAGCGTGCGCTAACCGAAGCGGCGGCATTGGAGCCGGACGTGGCGGGCGCGGAGGAGACCCTGCGCACGATGTTGGTGGTGTTGGGCGCGGCGCGCGAGGCACCCGTGGGCCGCATCCACGGCGACCTCCACTTCGCCCAGTTCCTACGAGCTCCCGACGGCCGCATGCTGATCGTCGACCTCGAAGGCGACCCGACCGCGCCGCTCGCCACCCGGCGCCGTCCCGACACGCCGCTGCGCGACCTCGCGGCGCTGCTGCGCTCGATCGACCACATCGGGACGGCGGGCTCGCGGCGCGCGGAGTGGGCCGATCCGACCGCGTTCGTCGCCGCAGCGACCACTGCCGCGATCAACGCCTATGAGAACGCGACCGGCGCGCCGGTGGATCGAGAGCTGCTCCTCGCCCTCGAGGTCGCGAGCGAGTGCCGCGAGCTGGTCTACGCCCATCGCGTCGTCCCCGAGTGGCTCTACGCGCCGCGGGCCGGGCTGAAGCGACTGCTAGAAGGAGCACCATGAACCCCGACGGCTTCCTCGCCGACGTCCTCGACGAGCCCGCGACGCTGGCGCGCGTGCTGGATCAGGCGGACGTCGGCGAGCTGCGCGCCGCCATCGCGCGGGCGCGCCTCGTCGTCCTCACCGGCATGGGCTCCAGCCGCTTTGCCGCGCTCACCGCCGCCGCGCGCCTGCGCACCGCCGGGATCGCGGCCGTCGTCGAGTACGCGTCGACCGACGTCCCGACCAAGCCCGCGCCCGACGTCCTCGCGATCGGCATCAGCGCGACCGGCAACAGCGCGGAGACCGTCGCCGCACTCGCGCGCCACCACGGGACGTCGAAGACCATCGCCATCACGAACGCGCCAGACGGCGGCAAGCTCGGCGCGCTCGCCGACGCGACCGTGCCCCTCCACGCGGGCACCGAGACCGGCGGCGTCGCGTGCAAGACCTTCCAAGCCACGCTCGCCGTCCTCCTCCTCGCGGCGGGAGCGACCCCGGACGCGCTGAAGCCCGCCGCGGACGCCCAGCAGGCGCTCCTCGACGCGCGCACCACCTGGCTCGACCCGCTGCTCGACATCCTCGAACCAGCGAGCACCGTCTACACCGTCGCTCCCGCCTCCCGGATCTCCTCCGCCGAGCAGTCCGCCCTCATGCTCCGCGAGGGTCCGCGCATTCCCGCCGACGCGACCGAGACCGGCGACTGGTCCCACGTCGACGTCTACCTCTCCAAGTACCCCAACTACACCGCGCTGCTCTTCCCCGGCTCGCCCTACGACGCCGAGGCGCTGGAGTGGCTCACGCCGCGCGGCGCGGAGTACATCGCCATCGGCCAGCCCGTCGCCGGCGCCGCCCTGCACATCCCCTACAACAACGCCGACGACCCGCTCGTCGCGTCGCTCGTCGACGTCACCGTCGCCGAGCTCGCCGCCGCCACCTGGTGGCGCCGCCGCCTCGACGCCAACCTGATGCCCTAGTCCAGGCCGCCGAGGTCGGCGGGCTGCGTGACGCACCCGTCCAGCGGCGGCGCGTCGCCCCGCGCGCGCCAGCAGCTGTCGGTCTCCGAGACCGACACGCGGTAGACGAGGTCACCCGCGCCGTGGCCCGGGACGACGCAGCGGTAGCGCCGGCGCTTGCCGTCGCCGGTCGCAAGCCGCACGCAGCGATACCGCACGCCGGCCCGCCGCTCGTCACCGGCTGCCGCCGAGCCCAGATCCTCGAACAGCGTCGCCGCCGTCACCGGCGCCGGCATCGTCCCGCTCTCGTCGTCCATCGCCGGGAACGCGTAGGAGACCGCCATCGTCATCGCCCCGATGAACGCCAGCGGCAGGATCACGCCCACGGCAACCAGCCCGCCCAGGAACAGCGTCAGCTTCCCGAGCTTGCTCTTCGGCCACCGAATCACCTGCCGAACGCTAGGCCCGACACCGCCAGCGCACCATCCGGAATCCCCCGGAGGCGAGCCCCGGAACTCCCCGGCACTCTGACGCGCGTCCCCGGGCTCGGAGGGCGATTCGAGGCCGAAGCGTCAACCGATCGCACTCAACCCGCGATATGCGCGGGTTAAGTGCGACTCACCGATGAGTGGCAGCACGTCGTGCTCGTCGCCGGCGCGGTGGCCGTTCGTCCTGAAGCACGGGCAAGAGATCCCGGATGCGGTGGACCGGCGGTGGACCGGCAGAACTGCCAAGGCCCGGGAACTCCCCCGACTTCGGGAGTGCGAACCCTGACGGACTCTGTCTCCAGGCCTTTCGTAGGGTTCGCCTACAAGTCGGGACGGCCGGATTCGAACCGGCGACCCCCTGCTCCCAAAGCAGGTGCGCTACCAGGCTGCGCCACGTCCCGTCGAGGCGAGTCTAGTGGTCGTGTCTGAACGCCCCAAGCGGTGTGACGCATTTGGGGGATCCCGTGTCTAGGGGAGGGTGGACGCTTTGGTGGGTCTGCCCCATGACTCTGAGTAGAACAACCGTCCAAAACCGTCCTGGACGACCACATAACGCACCGTCGGCGGCCGAGTACAGGAGAGAGGCCGCGGTGTATTCCCGCCCCCGGTCTTCCCTCCCTCCTCCGACCCACCCTGGTGCCCGAGCCGACTATGAGCCGACTCCGATTCCTGCTGCCCGCGATCGCCCTGTTCGCGGTGCTCTTCACGCTTCCGACCGCCTCCGCGAGCGCCGCCCACGCTGCCGCCTGCCGCGGCGCGAATCTGACGCCATCCCCGCGCGCCGCCGTCGCCGTCCGCCACGCGACGCTCTGCCTGCTCAACCGCGAGCGCGCCCGCCACGGCCTGCGCCGTCTGCGCGAGCACCGCTCGCTGGGCCACGCCGCCAAGAAGTACGCGCGGCTGATGGTCTCCAAGCGCTTCTTCGACCACGTCTCCCCCGCCGGCTCGACGATGTCCTCGCGCGTCAAGCGCACCAACTACCTCAAGCGCACCCGCGCCTGGTCGCTGGGCGAGAACATCGCCTGGGGCTCCGGCGGCGCCGCGACGCCCGCCCGCATCGTCAACGCCTGGATGCACTCGGCCGGCCACCGCGCCAACATCCTCAACGGGAAGTTCCGCGAGATCGGCATCGGGATCGCCCTTGGCGCGCCCAACGGCGGCTCGGGCGCGACGTACGTCAACGACTTCGGGCTTAGGACTCGCGCATAGCGCTCGCCTAAGCCTTAAGGCGAACTCGCCAAAGGCTCCTTCGCCAGCCCTCGTTGACTGGCAGTAGCGTTCGGGGCATGGCCGACGTCCAAGCCCTTCGCGCCCTCCGCTACGACCTCGGCGTCGTCGGCTCGCTGCAGTCGGTGATCGCCCCGCCGTACGACGTCATCGACCCGCAGCAGCGCGCCGCGCTCGCCGCGCGGTCGCAGCACAACGTGGTGGCGATCGACCTGCCGCAGGCGCCGCTCGGCGGCGACGCCTACGAGGAGGCCGCGCGGTTGCTGGAGCTGTGGAAGCGCCAGGGCGCGGTCGTCCGCGACGCCGAGCCCGCGATCTGGGCGCTGCGCCAGGACTACACCGGCCCCGACGGTCGCGCGCTCACCCGCCGCGGGATCTTCGCGCGCGTGCGCGTCGAGGAGTACGGGCCCGGCAAGATCCGCCCGCACGAGCGCACGCATCCCGGGCCGAAAGAGGATCGCCTCAGGCTCACGCGCGCGACGCAGGCCAATTTGTCGCCGATCTTCAGCCTCTACGACGACCCCTCGCAGGCGGCGTGGGGCGCGGTCGAGCCGTTCACGGCCGAGGACCCCTTCGGCAAGGCCACCGACGCCGACGGCACGGAGAACACGCTCTGGCGGATCTCTGACGGCGCCGCGATCGCCCGCGTGAAGATGGCGCTCGGCGAGACCGAGCTGCTGATCGCCGACGGCCACCACCGCTACGAGACCGCGCGCGTCTACGCCGAGGAGATCGGCGGCGAAGGCGAGCACCGCTACGTCCTCATGTGCCTGGTCGCGCTGCAGGACCCGGGGCTGACGATCTTCCCGACGCACCGGCTGTTGAACAAGCTCAAGGACGAGGCGACCCAGCAGAAGCTCGGCGCGGCGCTGCGCGAGCTGTTCGACGTCACGCCGATCGACAAGAGCGAGCTCGCGCCGCCAGACGACCCGACCGCCTCGACGCCGCTGACGATGGGCTACATCGACAGCCACCACCAGCAGGCCTACCGGCTGGTGCTCAAGGACCAGGCAACCGCCGACGCCGCGCTGGCCGACTACCCGCCCGCGTATCGCCACCTCGACACGGCAGTCCTCGAGGCCCTGATCCTGCAAGGCGTGCTGGGCATGACCGAGGACTCGATCGCCCACCTCGACGGCCTCGGCTACTCCCGCACCGACGACGAGGCGTTGCAGCTCGTCGAGTCCGGCGAGTACGACGCCGCGTTCTTCCTCCGTGGCGCGCCCGTCCAGCAGGTCCGCGACATCGCCGCGGCGGGCGTGAACATGCCGCCGAAGTCGACGTTCTTCTACCCGAAGGTGCCGACCGGCCTCCTGTTCAACCCATTGTCCTAGATCGTTTGCCATCATCGATGACATGAAGGCCACCGCGACGCGGTCGGGATCGCTCCGTCAGGCGATCCGCATCCGCGACCACCAGCTGACCATCGACGAGCCCACAGACAAGGGCGGCGAGGACAGCGGCCCCAGCCCTCAGGAGATGCTCGCCGCGTCCCTGGCGGCGTGCACCGCCATCACGATGGAGATGTACGCCAAGCGCAAGGGCTGGGACGTGGGCGACGTGGAGGTCGCCTGCGACTACACCCCGGCCGAGCGCGGCTGTCCCACGCGCTTCAACCTGATCATGCGCTTCCCGGACTCGCTCTCCAACGAGCAGGTCGAGCGCCTGCGGGTGATCGCCGCCAAGTGCCCGGTCCATCGCACCCTCGAGGGCGAGGTGATGTTCGACGAGCGTGTCGAGCGGGTCTCCCTCGCGCGCTGAGCTGCGCGCGCTCCTCGACGGGGTCCTGCTGGACCCTGAAGAGGCCGCCGCGCTCGACGTCCACGGCCGCACCGACGCGGCCGTGCTCGTCCCGCTGTTCCTGGACGCCAACGGCGCCCCGCGCGTCGTGTTGACGCGGCGCCGTGAAGACCTGCGGCGCCACCCCGGCGAGATCTCGTTCCCCGGCGGGCGACAGGATCCCGAGGACGCCAACCTCTGCGCGACCGCGCTGCGCGAGGCCGAGGAGGAGATCGGGCTGGCGCCGGACGGCGTCGAGCTGATCGGCGCGCTCCAGCCGACGCCGACGATCGCCACCGGCTACGCCGTCTACCCCTTCGTCGGGCTAATCGAGCCCGGCCAGACCTGGCGGCCGGAGGAGGCCGAGGTCTCCGAGGTCCTGGAGTTCACGCTCGACGAGCTGCGCGCCGGCTACGGACGGCGGCGGCTGATCCGGCGCGGCGTGCCGTTCCGGACCGACACCTACGTGGTCGGCGACCACCTCGTGTGGGGCGCGACGGCGCGGATGCTCGGAGACCTGTTCGAGCGCTTGGACGCCGCGGCGGGCGCGTGAGCGTCCCCGTCATCCTCGACTGCGATCCCGGCCACGACGACATGGTCGCGATCCTGCTGGCGGCCGCGTCGCCGGCGTTGGAGCTGCGGGCGATCACGACGGTCGGCGGGAACGGGTCGCTGGAGCACGTGACGCGCAACGCGCTGCTGACGTGCACGCATGCGGGGATTCGTGATGTGCCGGTGGCGGCGGGCGCGGCGGAGCCGTTGCTCGGCGCGCGCGATTCCGAACACGCGAGCGCGGTCCATGGCGAGAGCGGGATGGACGGCGCGGATCTCGGCGAGCCGGACGTCGCGCTCGACCCGCGCCACGCGGTCGACCTGATGGCCGACGTGTTAAGGGAATCGCCCGACGCGGTCACGCTGATCCCGACCGGGCCGCTGACGAACGTCGCACTGCTCCTCACGCGCTATCCGGAGCTGGTGCGCGAGCGCGTCCGCGAGATCGTGCTGATGGGCGGCGCGATCGCCACCGGCAACTGGCGCCCGCTGGCCGAGTTCAACATCTGGGCCGATCCGGAGGCCGCGCACGTCGTCTTCTCCAGCGAGCTGCCGGTGACGATGTGCGGGCTGGACGTCACGCACCAGGCGCTGGCGACCGATGATGTGCTGGAACAACTCCGCGCGATCCGGTCGCCGTTGAGCGCGCTCGTCGTCGACTTGTTGGGGTTCTTCGCCGACCGCTACAAGTCGCTCTGGGGCTTCCCGGCTGCGCCGGTGCACGACCCGGTCGCGGTTGCGCGCGTGATCGATCCGGCGATCGTCACCTGTGAGGCGGCCAACGTCGTGGTCGAGCTGCGCGGGGAGTTCACGCGCGGCGCGACGGTCGTCGACCGCTTCGGGGTCACGGGCCGGGTGCCCAACGCGGAGGTCGCGCTGGAGCTCGACCACGGCGCGTTCTGGGCGCTCGTGGTCGACGCGGTCGCGACGCTCAGCGCGCGCGCTTCGCGCTGAACGACGCGTTGCCGGTGCAGCCCCCGAGGCTGAGCTCGATCCGGCCGCCGCTGGAGCGCGAGCCCGACAGCCGCCCGCGGATCCGGAACGCGCTGCCCGACGCGGTCGCCGCGCCGAGGAACGAGCCGTCGGGCGCCAGGCGCGCGGACTTCAACGACGCGGTCCCGATCATGGTGGTGAACGGCGAGACCATCCCGGGCGTCGGGCAGAGCAGCGGGATGCGCCCGGTGAAGCGCTTGATCGTGCGACCGGAGACGGTGAACGAGACGTCGTGGTTGCCGGTCCACGCGCCGGCGCGGACGGCGGTGCGCTTGCCGCCGGACGCCGAGCGGACCGCGATCGCGGTGGCTTCCCCGACGACGTCCTGGGTGCCGGACGTCAGGCGCGCGCGCAGCTGCGCCGAGCCCTTGCGCGCCGCCGTGACCGCGACCTCAGCCACGCCGCTGGCCACCGTCCCGGCGCCGGCCTTCACCCACGCCGCCCCGGACTGGCGCTCGACCGTGACCGTCGTCCCGGACGCGGCGCCGTCGGCGGCGACCTTGACCAGGAACGGGAAGCCCGCGTAGGCGCGACCGAGCGCGCTGACCGTGGGCTTGACGGTGCTGACCAGCGTCAGCGCGCGGATCGGCCCGGTCTCGTAGCCGGTCGTGCAGCCGGTGCAGAGCCGGGAGACCTGCCAGTGGTATGCGCCGGGCGTCTCCTGCGGGCGGACCGAGCCACCGGCGCTCAGGACCGCCGAGCACTGGCCGTCCTGCCCCGGGATCGCCTGGCCGTAGACGATCGTGACCGGGTCGGTGAGGCGGCCGTCCGGGCCGGTCGCGGTCCCGGCGGACATGAGCACGCTGTAGTCCTTCGGCCCGCCGTAGAGGGCAAAGCCCTCGCCCGCGTCGTAGGTCCGGTAGACCGGGCAGCTGAACGTGACCGGGATGCCGCCGGGGTCGACCGGCAGCGCGGCGCCGTCGGCGGGCGTCAGCGGCTCGAACGGCGGGTCGCCGGGTAGCGCGTGCGCGGCGGCCGGAGCCATGAGAGCGACGAGGACGACGGCGGCGAGGATGGCGCGCATGCGCGCGGCAGTCTAGACCGCTGACGAGCGGCAACCGGCCAGGCGTGCGGACGCGCCGCGCTGCGCTGACCTCAGCCGCGCGGCGCCGCGAGCACGCCGTCGATCTGCTCGAGGATCGCGTCGGCCCACGCCTCGGGGTCGTCGCGCGCCACGTCGAGGATCGCGTAAGGGATCTCGTTGTACCCCGCCATGCGCACGACCTCGGCGGCGCCGGCCTCGGTCCCCTCGTAGATCACGCCGCGCACGGTCGTGTCGATCGTGCGCTCCATCATCATCGTCAAGCGCGAGCCGTGCAGGTCGCCGTCGGGCGCGCGGCCCAGCAGCCACAGCAGGATCGTGACGTTGTCCAGCGCGTAGCGCAGCGAGCCGATCCGGTCAGGGTCGCCGATGTAGGCCTCCCCGCCCGCGGCCTCGATCTCCGGGACGAACGCCTCGTTGCGCGTGACGAACCGGACCGCGTGGCCGTCGGCGGCCAGGCGCCGCGTCAGCTCCAGCCCGGGCCGGCCACCGCCGACCATCAGGACCCTCACGCGCCGGGACCTCCGCGTCGGGGGCCGAAGAGCTTGGCCTCGTACTCCTCGCGGCTGATCTCCGGCAGGCCCTTGGCACGCCGGCGGGCGTTCTTGGCGTCGAGCATCTGGACGACCTCCAGGTCGGCGAGGTGGTCCTCGCGGCGCTTGATGGACTGGGCGACGTCGGCGCCGACGCTGGCGCGGACCGAGTCCTCGGTGAGCTCGGGCTCCCCGCGCCGACGACGACGGGCGTTGGCGGCTTCGAGCATCTGGTCGAGATCGTCGATCTCGTTCTGGACCTCCAGCTCGGCGCTGCGCGTCGGCCGCCAGTCCAGCGTGTCCGCCCCCGTCCGGGGATGGAAGAGTCCGAGCAGCAACAGCCCGACGACCAGTCCGCCGAGGACGGCGATCATGATGACGGCGAAGGGGTCCACGCCCATCGAGTCTACGCCCGTATAGCGTGCCGGGCATGGACGCACCGAAGGTCATCGGCGTGGTTGGCGCCGGCACGATGGGATCCGGGATCGCGCAGCTCGCGGCGCAGAGCGGCGCGCGGGCGCTGCTCTACGACGCGTTTGAGGGCGCGGCCGAGAAGGGCGCAGCGCGAGCACGCGGCGGGATCGCCAAGTTGGTGGAGAAGGGCCGCCTGGACGGCGACGCCGAGGAGATCGGCGCGCGGCTAGAGGCGGTGACGTCGTTCGAGGGCCTGGCCGACGCCGAGCTGATCATCGAGGCCGCGCCGGAGCGCCCCGAGCTGAAGGACGAGATCTTCCGCGAGCTGTCGCGCGTGGCACCGAGCGCGGTGCTGGCGTCCAACACCTCGTCGATCCCGATCACGACGATCGCGCGCGCGGCGGCCGACCCGAGCAAGGTCGTCGGCATGCACTTCTTCAACCCGGCGCCGCTGATGAAGCTGGTCGAGGTCGTCGCGGGCGTCGCGTCCTCGGAGGAGTCGCTGGAGCTGGCGCGCGCCGCGGGGCGCGCGATGGACCGGCGCGTGATCGACGCGGTCGACGGGCCGGGCTTCTTGGTGAATCGCTGTAACCGGCCGTTCACGCTCGAGTCCTTGCGGTTGCTCCAGGAGGGCATCGCGCCGCTGGAGGAGATCGACCGGATCGTCCGCGCGGCGGGGTTCCGGATGGGGCCGTTCGAGCTCCAGGACCTCGTGGGCCTGGACGTGAGCTTCGAGGTGTCGAAGTCGTTCTACGAGTTGAGCTTCGGCGAGCCGCGCTGGCGGCCGAACGTGATCAAGGCCTCCAAGGTCGCGGCCGGCCACCTCGGGCGCAAGTCCGGGCAGGGCTGGTACGCGTATGAGGACGGCGTCCCGCACCGTCCCGACGACGCGCCCGCGCCCGAGCCGGGCGTGCCCGAGGGCGCCGAGGGCGCAGTCCTGATCAGCGGCTTCCTGCCGATCGCCGACGAGCTCCGCGAGCGCGCTGAAGAGGCCGGCTTCGCGGTCGCCGAGGAGGCCGACGGCGACGTGCCGTGGCTGATCGTCGAGTGCGGTCCGGCCGAGGACGACGCCCCGCCGCTTCAGGGCGCGCCGCGCGTGATCCTCTGCGCTGAAGGCCCGCTCCAGGCGCTGGACCAGGGCGGCAACGCCGCGGGCTTCCACGCGCTGCCGCCGGTCGGCCTCGTCGAGCTGACCAGGACGGTCGCCACCGCCGACGTCGCCGCCGACCGCGCCGAGCAGTTCTTCAACGCCTTGGGGTTGCCCACCGCCTGGGTCGCCGACGCCCCGGGGTTGGTGCTGGGCCGCATCCTCGCCCAGGTCATCAACGAGTGCGCCTTCGCCGTCGGCGAGTCCGTCGGCACCCCCGAAGACGTCGACGCCGGCATGCAGTTGGGGTTGAACTACCCCATCGGCCCCCTCGAATGGGCCGACACCACCTCCCTCGACCACATCGTGATGATCCTCGACGGCCTCTACGACGAGTACCGCGAAGAGCGCTACCGCACCGCCCCGCTCCTGCGCCGCATCACCGCCTTCCACGACCACGAGCACTTCGAGCACGACCACGGCGAGCCGTGAGCCGCGGCCTCTCGTCCCTCTGCAGCCGCGAGCCGCGGTCCAAGCACGGCGAGCCGTGATCACCTGAGGTCGTTCCGCCGGATCGCGTGCCACTGTCGCCGATCCGGTGAGCGACCTCGAACAGATCGCATACGACAACGCAATCCGCGCGTTGGACAAGCAGGAGAAGCTCCTGGAGGAGCTGCGCGCGCGGACGGGCGTGCTCCTCGCTGCGGCGTCACTGGCGGTTTCGCTGCTTGGAGGCCGCGCCTTCGACGATCTTCGCCCCGTCGTCGTCCTAACGGTCGCGCTGGCCGCCTTCGCCTTCGCGTTCGGCGCGAGCCTGTTCGTGCTCATGCCCCGCAGCTATGTCTTCGCGCTCGAAGGCCCGCGCATCTATGAGGAGCTGTTCGCGTTCCGCAACGATCCCGCAGAGCTGCGACGACGGCTGGCCTACGACATGCAGCGCTTCTGGGAGGACAACGACCAGCGGATGGCACCCGTCCGACGTGCGTTCCGGTTGGCGGCGTCGAGCCTCGTCGTAGAAGTCCTGTCGTTGACGGTCCTGGCGACGGGTATCCTCTAGGTCGTGAAGGCGAGTCAGCCCACACCTCCGCCTCCCCCTCCGCCCACGCCCGGCATCGGGCTGCCGGAGACGCGCGGCGGCAAGCGGCGGTAGATCTCACGTCGCGGCGCGCCAGGGCGTTGTAGATGGCAGTGGGTCCGTTTCAGCGCTTTCTCGATGAGCAGCGGGAGCCGGTGTTCCGGTTCTTGGTGGCGTCGGTTGGGCGTGAGGCGGCAGAGGACTGCTTTCAGGAGACGTTCCTGTCGGCGTTGAAGGCGTGGCCGAAGCTGCGCAAGGGGTCGAATGAGCGGGCGTGGGTGATGACGATCGCGCATCGCAAGGCGATGGATCACCACCGTGCGCGGGTGCGGCGGGCGGTGCCGGTGGAGGATGTGCCGGAGGTCGCGGTGGAGGATCCGCCGCTGGCCGATGAGGAGACGTGGACGCGGGTGCGGGCTTTGCCGCCGAAGATGAAGGCGGCGGTGCTGCTGCGGTATGCCGGGGACCTGACGCACGCTGAGGTGGCGGTCGCGCTCGAATGCTCGGAGGAAGCCGCACGGCGGTCCGCGCATGAGGGGCTCAAGCGACTGCGGGCGGAGATGAGCGCGACATGAACGACAACTTGCCAGGACCGGAGATCGACATGCAGGCGCTCGACGCGGCCACGCGCCGGTTCGTGGAGCGCGCGCAGCCGGACGTCGCCTACGCCGTGATCGACTCCCCCGTCGGCGCGCTGGTCGCGGCGACCACCCCGACGGGCCTGGTGCGCCTTGCCTACGAGGACTTCAACGGCGGCCTGGACCCGGTCCTCGACGACCTCTCCAAGCGCCTCAGCCCGCGCGTGCTCGAAGATCCCACGCGCCTGGACCCGGTCCGCCGCGAGTTGGACGAGTACTTCAACAACGTCCGGACAACCTTCGATCTCCCGATCGACTGGACGCTCTACTCCGACTTCGGCCGCCGCGTGCTGCAGGCGACCGCGGAGATCCCGTTCGGCACGACCGCCAGCTACGGCGCGGTCGCGGCTGCCGCGGGCAACCCGAAGGCCTCGCGCGCCGCGGGCCGCGCCCTCGGCGCGAACGCGATCCCGATCGTCGTCCCCTGCCACCGCGTCATCGGCACCTCCGGCAAGCTCACCGGCTACACCGGCGGCATGCACCGCAAAGAAGCCCTGCTGCGCCTCGAAGGCATCGCCTTCTAGGCGCGCCTACTGGTCGCCGGACTGGCGCGGTCCGAGCGAAGATCTCGAGTTCTGGCCCTCCTGGGGCCGTTTCTCGAGACGGACGGACGGACGGACGGCCAGCTAGGCGGCGGGGCGCGGCGCGGGCGGCGCCACGGGAGCGGCGGGCTTCGGCGCGCCCTGGGCGGCGGCGATCGGGGTGACCTTGGGGTACTGGAAGATGTGTGTGGTGGTCTGCGGCATAAGCTCTATCTCAACTACGCAAGAGATCGGCCGGAGTTGCGCCGTACTCGTATTAAGCGATGTTGTTCGCCGTCGCCCGCAAGGTTCCTTGCGGGATATGACGACTGGGCGCGTCAGTCATTGGCCGCCTTTAGGAGGCACGGGATCGTGGCCGACGAGGAGCCCGCGGCGCCATCGGCGTAGGTGAAGGACCCCAAGAACGGCCAGCCCGGCTTGGAGCACGACGTCGGCGCCTCGATGAACGGGACCTTCTTGCGCCCGATGCCGCCGACCTTGACCTCAAAGCTCGTGATCGCCGCGTCGTTCTCCTCCCCCACCGTCATGATCCGCGGCACCGGCAGGTCGAGCACCCAGCCGTACCTGCCCGACGTCTTCTTCAGCGTGCCGACCAGCGGGATGACGACCGTCCCGAGCGCGCGGGCATAAACGATCAGCTGCCGGCCGCCCGGGACCTTCGGCCCGTTGAAGACCGTGACGGTCGCGTCGATCAGGATCTCCAGCGCGGCCGCCTTCGCGGTGCCGGACCCCAGCCGCGACGCCTGCGGGCACGCCCCCGGCCCCTGCTTGTTGATGATGTCCATCGTGCAGGTCGCAAAAGCCTCCGGGTGGACCTGCGCCCCACGCGTGAACGAGAAGACCATGCGCTTGACCGGCGCCGGCGCGGTGCCGTCGGACATGCCCAGCTGCGCGCCGAGCACGAGGTTGACGATCCACGGCTTGCCGCCCGGCTGCTGGCGCACGAGCTCGGCGCCGACGTCGAGGCGCTGCGTGTGGTCGGCGGCCTGCGCGGCGGGCGCGGCGACAGCCAAAGCGGTGACGACGACGGCCACCGCGAAGACGACGGCGGTGGCGGCGATGCGACGGCAGATCATGGTCCTGCTCCTCCTGCGGACGGCGAATGGGACAGCGGCTCGACGCGCGGGAACGCGGTCTCCCCTTGGGGCGTCTTCTGCAACCGGCACGGCGGCGCCGCCCCGACGCCCCCGTTCAACACGTACTTCTCGATCCGCGCGACCATCGTGGGCGACCAGAGCTGGTCGAGCTCCGGCGTCCGCGCGATCGTCGGAAAGGCCGGAGCATCGCTGCAACCCCGGACGTCGAAGACCGACTTCTGCAGCTCGGTCCCCGCCGGCTCCGAGGCATAGGCATTGCTTCGCATCCACGACTGACGCGACGCGTACTGCGCGAGCATCCCCGGCCCCGTCAGCATCCCGCCGCGCGCGTAGTGCAGCGGCTCCTCGGTCCCGAACGCCGAGGCGGTCGCCTGGGTCGCGGCTGTCAGGTTGGCGACCAGCGTCGAGACCGCGTCAGCGCGCGGGCCGATGTAGCCCAACACCGGCGCGAGCTGGTCCAGGAACGGCGCGAACTGCGCGACCAACGGCCGTGCGCGATCCAGGAAGCGCTGCGTCGCCGGCAGCCCGCGCCGCGACGCCGCGCTCAGCGCCAGCGCCCCGTGCGCCAGCGACGCCAGCTCCGGCGCGGTCTTGCGGATCTCCCCCGCGGTGGCGCTGAGCTCCCGGATCCCCGGCCGCAGCGCGGTCAGCACCGGGTCGGCGTCGACCCGGAACCGGTCGACCCGCGCCAACAGAGCGCGCGACTGCGCCTCGAACTCCGGCAGCGCCCGGAACGCAGCGGCAATCGAGTCCGCCCGGGCCGCCAGCGCGTCGGTGGCGCGTGACCCGTTGACGATCGCGCCCCGCAGCGCCGCACGCCGCTCGCTCAGCGCGTCGAAGAGCTCGCCCGTCCCGGACACCGCCGCGCGCACCGCCGGCGCCTGCCGGTTCAAGGCCTCCAACAACCCCGTCAGCCCCTCCTCGAAGCCTGGGAGCTGACCCAAAGCCGCGTTCAACTCCCCGCCCCGCCCATCCAGCGCCGCGGCCTGGGACTGGATCCAGACCTCCAGCGCCCGCCGCGTCGGCGCGTCGAACGCGCGCAGCAGCTCGTCGATCTCCACGCTCGGCGCGATCTGCGCGCTCGGCAGCCGCCCGCCGTCGGCGATCGCCACCGTGTCCCGCGTCCCCGGCGTCAGCTCGAGGTACTCCTCACCGGCCAGCGACTTGCGCCGGATCGTCGCCTGCACGTCGCCCCGCAGCGGCGCGTAGCGCGCGTCGACCTCCACGACCGCGTCCAGCCGGTTGCCGTCCACCGGCGAGCGCTCGGTCTCGACCACGTGTCCGATCGACACGCCCGAGACGCGGACGTCGGCCTGCACCGCCAGCAGATCAGCCTCCGGCAGCGCGATCCGCACGCGATAGCCGTGCGGCTTGAGCGGGACCGAGCCGCCGAACGCGCTCCACAGGTAGAGCATCAGCCCGAAGCAGGTCAGCGTGAACGCGACGACCACCAGGATCCGGCCGAAGCCGAGGCGTTCGGTGATCACCTGACGTCATCCCTGAGGCTCGACCTGAGGGTGAGAATTGACCGGTTAGGGGCGTAGAACACGGCTCGCGACGGGCCGCGCCGAGCCCGGGACGGCCCGGCGAGGGCGGCGACCGTACACGCCGAGACCCTGCGATTTCCAGGCGAACTCGGCCGTCTTCGCCAGGATCCTGCGCTTCTGAACGCGATTTCACCCTTTGGGATGACGAAGATCAGCCTTCGGGTGGATGCCCCGGGTGATGCGCCCGCTCTACGGTCGCCTTCTCGTGCTGCGGGAGCTCGGATCCAGGGAGGAACCGAGAAGGCAGCACGGGTCAGCAGGGGAAGGTCAATTCATCAAGGAGGAGGAACGGTGTCCCTCAGAAGTAGCCTTTGGCGCTACCTCGGGCTCCTCGCAGTTGCCGCTCTGGCGGTCGGCGCTCTCGCCGGCCCGGCATCTGCGAAGAAGATGTCCGCGAAGCAGCGTGCCGCTGTCCGTGCGCAGCTCAAGAAGGAGATCAAGAAGAACCCGAAGGCGATCAGCCGGAAGTCGTTCGTCAAGCGCGCGTCGCTGGTGAACTTCAAGCTTCCGGTCACGATCGCCTTGCGCGGCGGCAAGACCGCTGCGAACCCCAACCGGGCGACCATCGACCTGGGCGCCTCGCTCGGTCAGCGTGAGGTCAACCTGGGCGGCTCGCTGTCCGCGGAGCTCGTGTTCCACGACTCCTACGACGGCGGCGCGCTGGGCAACGTGGATCTGTCGATCCTGCCGTCCAGCACCCACCACCTGTCGTCGACCTCGATTCCGCTTCTGTGGAACACGCAGGTCTCTAACTCGACGACGCGTTACGACGCCAACTCGCTGGGTCTGCCGGAGGCTCTTTCGGGCTGCGGCAACTTCACCGGCACCTCGGCGCTGTCGTTCGGCGGCGGTCTGGCGGCGTCCGGCACGGTCGGCGGCATCCCGCAGCCGGGCGGTCTCCCGGGCTTCCCGTTCATCGATCCGTCGGTGAGCGTCTCGACGCCCGCGGGCTTCCTGCCCGTCACCCCTGGTGTCGACTCGATCGACCAGGTCGTGGCCGGCAAGGTCACGGGTGACAACAACCAGGTCGGCGGCAACCCGCAGCCGTTCCCCTACACGGCGCAGTCCACGCCCGGCGGCTTCACCCAGCCCCCGAGCCCCAAGGACACGGTGCTCCGCACCAACGCGCTGGACCTCAACGTCGCCTCTGTCGGTGACGAGGTCAAGCAGGACACGAACGCGGACGGCGTCGCCGGCTCGCAGAACATCGTGATCGGCAAGTCCGGTGGCCAGGCCAACCTGTTCGGGAACATCCCGGGCAAGGCCTACGGCATCGACGTGACGGTGTCCCTGAAGACCCGGATCAACTCGATCCTGCGTGTGGTCGATCAGGACTCGTTCGGCTCGCCGCTCATCACGGGCAACAACTACCCGGCTGGCATCTTCAACTGCCGCCAGATCTGGACCGGTGGGATCACCAACTACATCCCCTCGATCCGGCTCGCCGGCAACCTGAAGATCGCCCCGGGCATCACGGCCGACGGCAAGCTCCGCATCGCCAAGGCGCAGGTCTCGTCGCTGCCCGGCTCGGAGGCCCGCTTCGCGGTCGCCGCCTGCCTGGCTCCGTACTCCGGCGTCGACGCGGAGCAGCTGAGCTCCGACACGGTCGCTCCGACCATCCCCGCGGGCTCCGCGGCGACGGGTCCGGGCGGCACGGTTCCGAACGCGGGCCTGCCGGCCAACACCGGCGCTGCCCGTCCGGCTCCGGCTGCGGCGTGCAACGCGGCCCCGACGAGCCTGGTCGCCTCGAGCGCCCTGGCCCCGTCGCAGGTCACGACGCTCGCCCCGACGGTCCCGGGTGATGGCTACACGGTGTCCAACAGCGGTTCGTCCGTCTCGGTCGCCGCTGACCTGAACGTCAACCAGATCTCGCTCGACGTCCTCGTCGGCGACGTGGCGGTCAACTAGTTCAGGACGGGCTCACGCCCTAGGCAGTTCAAGCAGTTCACGGACGGAACGGGCCCCGGTCTTCGGATCGGGGCCCGGCCCTCCGGCAGGGTTGGAAAACTTCTCTGGGAGAGAGAGCAGATGCACCCGCATCACCCCGACACGACGTCGCCCCTCCGCCACGGCCGGCGGATCCTCACGCAGATGGTGGCCGTCGCCGCCCTCGCCTTCGCCCTCGTGGCCGGCTCCGTAGCCGCCGCCCCGGCGAGCATCACGACTTCCGCGGCCGCCAGCGCGCCCACCGCGCGCTCCGCCGCCGACACGTGCCCCGCGCAGATCCTCAAGAGCGGCAAGCTCACCGACGTGTACGAGTCCTACTACAAGTACGCGTACAAGAAGATCAAGGGCACCAAGAAGTACCGCAAGGCCGTCGTCAAGGCCAAGCGCAAGCTGATGGTCTCCTGCACCCGCTCGTGCGTGCGGACGAAGACCAAGACCGTCAAGCGCTACAAGTACAAGACGGTCGTCCGGAAGGGCAAGAAGGTCAAGGTCCGGACCGGCAAGCCCAAGTCCGTGAAGGTCACGGTGCCCGTCTACAAGTCGGTGAAGAAGACCGTCACCGTCAAGAAGGGCAACCGGATCGTCAAGGTCAAGAAGAAGGTCAAGGCCTACACCTACGAGAAGTGCAAGACCTCGGGTGACAGCGCCGCGGGCTCGCCGGTCAAGGTCACCATGTTGGACGGCTCCTACGCCCTGCTCGACTTCGGCGCCTTCCAGCGCCAGGCGCCGATCAGCGGCACGTTGACGGGCCTGATCCCGGGCGGCTACAAGCTCAACCAGGACAACCAGATCAACCTGACCCGCGGCAACCTGACGCTGGGCCGGACCAACGTCTTCATCGACGACGACTGCCACGGCGGCCAGGTCTCGGCGGCGATCCGCACGGGCACGCCGACCAACGTCAACCTCGACCCGACGCGCCAGTCGATCTCGACGCTGACCGCGGCCGGCGGGGTGACCGCGACGGCGTACACCAAGATCCAGCTGCCGCTGGAGCTGCGCAACGACGACGACGGCTGCGACCAGCCGTACATCACGACCGGCTTCACCGAGTTCACCCAGACGTTCTTCTTGAAGGGGAAGATCGGCAAGGGCACGGGCCTGGCGAAGCTGACCCTGACCTCGCCGCCCGACCCGCTGGACGTGCAGGCCTGCCTGTCGCCCGGGTCGCCGACCTCGCCGTGCAACAACTCGGCGTTGATCATCCCGCTGCCGATCATCGTCAGCACCAACCTGCTGGTCAGCATCAAGGTCGGATAGGCGGTGCGACGGAGGGTCGCGATCGCCGTCCGGGTCGCGGCCGCCGTCGTCACCGGGGCCGGAGCCGCCATCGCGGCGGGGTGGGCGGGTCCGGCCTCACCTGCGTTCGGCGCCGCGCTGGCGCTGCCGTCGGCGGGGTTCTGCGTCCCGGCGCCCACCGACGCGACGTACGTGCCGCGGGCGCTCGGCGCCGTGGCCTTGGCTGCGAACGGAGTGGCGACGGAGCCGATCGCGATCCTCGACACCGGCGTGGACCCGGACGCCCCGCAGCTCGCGGGCCGGGTCCTGCCGGGCTGGGACGCGGCGACGGGCGCGCCGGTGAGCGGCGACTGGGACGGCCACGGCACGAGCGCCGCGGGCCTGGCGGCGTCGGCCGGAGCGGGGATGGCCGGCGTGTCGCCGGGGTCGCCGATCCTGCCGGTGCGGATCTACGCGCCGGGCGCGCGGACGGCAGCGCTGGCCGTCGTCGCTAAGGGCATCGAGCTGGCGGTCGCGCGCGGCGCTGGCGTGGTCGTCGTCGAGGGGTCGGTCCCCGCGGCGGGCGCGAGCGACGACGAGTGGCGGGCGCTCGTCAAGGCGGTCGACGCGGCGTTCGCCAAGGGCGTGATCGTCGTCACGGGGATGGGCGACGACACGCTGCCCGACGCGAACCTGCCATCGAGCCTCCCCCACGTCCTGACGGCGGGCGCGGCAACCGCGACGCCGAGCCGCAGCGCGCCGGTCAACACGGGGCCGTGGCTGGACCTGCTCGTGCCGGGCGAGGGCGTGACCGCGCCGCTGCCGCTGGCGCTGTGCCCGGTCGGCTTCGGCTTCGCGACGGGCTCGTCGTTCGCGGCGCCGGCGCTGGGCGGGGCGGTCGCGCTCGTCCAAGCGTCGCGGCCGACGCTGACCACCCAGCAGCTCTTCGAGGTCATTCGGCGCGCGGGAACCGACCTGGGCACTGGCGGGCGCGACGACGACTCGGGCTACGGGCTGCTGAGCCTGCCGACCGCGCTGTCCGCCGCGCCGCTGGCCAAGGACACGTCGGTCGAGCCCGACGACGACCCGTACTGGGTGCGGTCCTCGGCCTACGTCAAGAAGCACCCGGCGCTGCTGACCAAGACCAAGATGAGGTTCAAGGCGACCGGGACGGTGTCGCCCGCCAAGGACCCGGCCGACGTCTACCGCGTGTCCTTGCTCAAGCGCGAGCGGCTGGTGGTCAACGTGAGCGCGGCGGATCCCAACGCGCTGCTGGAGCTGGCGATCCTCGACCCGCGCGTGGAGAGCTTCGACGTGACCGACGACGTCGCCGAATGGGCGCTGGTGGCGACCGGCGGCCTGTCGAGCGACCCGCAGCTGGAGATCACCGCGGCGCGGTCCGGGACCTTCTACATCGCGGTGACCTCCGCCCCGGCGGTCGACCCCGACGACGCGGCGCAGACCGCGGCCGAGGTCGAGCCCTACACGCTCAGCGCCTACAAGCAGCGCAAGAAGGCGAAGGCCAAGGCCAAGAAGTAGGCCTTGCCTCAGGCCGCCGTCGTACGACGGCGGCCGGCGAGGAAGAGGCCGAGCCTCTTCCCTCAGACCGCCGTCGTGCGACGGCGGCCGGCGAGGAAGAGGCTGACGGCCTCGGTGCGGTTCGCCGCGCCCAGCTTGCGCAGGATGTGGCGGACGTGGGACTTGACCGTCGCCTGCGAGATCACGAGCGCCTCGCCGATCGCCGCGTTGGACGCGCCCTCGGACATGAGCTGGAGGACCTCGAGCTCGCGGGCGGTCATCGTGGCCAGGCGGCCGGGCGCGCCGGACAGCTCGCCGTCGAGCTCGGCGCCGCCCATGCGGGCCTCGACCGGCACGTCGTCGGTCATGCCGTCGTGGCCGCCGTCGCCGTGGCCGCGGCGCTGACCGCGGCCGGCGATGTCGTCCATCGCCCAGCCGATCCCGGTCGCGAACGTCCACAGCAGCTCGCGATCGAGCTCGTCGAGGTCGCGGGCGGTGCCGAAGTAGTCGGCGTGCAGCAGGCCGACGGTGTGGCCGTCGCGGACGATGGGGGCGCACACATACGAGGTCGTGCGCGCGACGTGCGTGAGCGGCCGGAACAGGCCGGTCGCGGTCTGGGCGTCGCGGACGAGCACCGGCATCTGGCGGACGACCGCCTCGTGCTCGGGCGCGCAGCGATCCAGCCGCGGGCGGACGGCGCGAGCGAGCCGCGCGAAGTCCGCGGCCATGATCGGATCGGCCTCGAAGCTGACGCTCGCGAAGACGACCCGGTCACCGCGGATGTGGGACAACATCGCGCGTTCGAAGCCGACGGCGCGGCACGCCTCGCGCGGCGCGGCGGCGACCAGCCGCGCGACGGAATCGAGGCTGGACAACCTCGTCATCGCGCGCTGCACGCCGCGAAGCCGTCGAGCCGCCTCCGCAACAGGACCCAATGGACGAGTGAGCACATCCATGGCTGACAAGTGACCCTTTCTCCTCCCTAAGAAGGAGGCGATCGTACCCCCGGTTCGGGTGGAAAAGCAAGACTCAGAATTTAGGTCTTTCGATTTGCTTTTGCCGATCTGGCACACCGGAATCCCGCTGGACGAACGTCCGGTCCTAACGCCGGAGCAAATGTGGCCAAAGCGGACCTCTGAGCTCATCCAAAGGGCTGACCAAACCGATGGTTGTGGGCGGTTGGGCACGGATGCCCGCCGCCTCTTCCCCGCCATGGACGGCCGCCGCTTCCTGCTCATCCCCTTGCTCGCGCTCGCGCTGCTGCTCCCGAGCGTCACGAACGCCGCCGACTCCCCGGCTACACGTTGGCCCGTCGGCGGTTCCACCCTGCGCACCGCGCTGTGGATGGGCTCCGAGCACTGGGGCATGACGCCCTGCCGCGGTCGCGTCGTAATGAGCTGGGACGCCTTGGGCTCCGCCACCAACGCCCAGTCCTCCTGGGCCAACGACGTCGACCCCTACCTCCAGCCCTCCTTCAACACCGACTGCGAGATCGCCCTCTCGCTCCAGGTCGACTGGGACTGGCAGAAGCTCTGCACGGTCGTCGTCCACGAGGTCGGCCACCTCACCGGCCACGACCACATCGACGACATGGATGACGTCATGTACGCGACCTACGTCGAGCCGGTCGCCGAGTGCCTCACAACGCCCGCGCCCCTCGAGACCGGTGCGCCGGCGCCCGCCCCGAAGAAGCGCGCGGCCGCGGCAACGAAGAAGAAGCGCGCCGCCGCCAAGAAGCGCGCCGCCAAGCCCCGCCGTCGCTAGCCGCCGAGCCCACTCCTCGCCAAAGGAGGGGTGGAAATGGCAGGGTTGGCGAGGGTAGGATCGGCCCAGGAGGAGAGGGCGCCCGTCCCGGGGCGGCCAGGGGAACATGGGTCAGAAGGCAAGGATGCTCGGCGGCGTCGGTGTCGTGACGGTGGTCGCGACGCTGGTCGGCGCGGGCTCGGCGAGCGCGTACTCGTCGGTGGTGCGGGTCGAGAGCAAGTCGGCGACGACGATCGCGTCGGCGTGGGTCAACCGCGTCGCGGTGGATGCGCCGGCGGCGGTGACGATCAAGGACGCCACCGATCCGCTCGCGCCCAGCCCGGAGACCACGACGTGCGCGGCGGAGAGCCCGATCGCCGCGGTGCTTGCGGCGGCCACGGCGGCGCCGGTCAAGACCGTCAAGGACCCCGTGAGCGGCAAGTGGCGGATCTCCGCAGTCAAGAACGTCGCCGAGCCCGCGGTCGTCCCGCCCGCCACGCAGCCGGCGTGGTACTGGCGCCTGTACGTCGACCAGGGCCCGGTCGACAACGGCATGAGCTCCGCCTTCTACCAGGACGCCTGCAACACGACGGTCCCCGCCGGCTCCGAGGTCTTGCTCTACCAGGCGTGTGGATCGAAGACGACGGGCTGCTTCTCCGGCACGCCGCTGTACGCGCGCATCCGAGACGGCGGCCCGTACGACGTCGACGCCCAGACCGTCCCGGGCCGCAAGGCGCCGGTGCTCGTCCGCACGATCGGCGACAAGGCCCCGACCGGCGCGACCGTCGCGACCGACGAGGGCGCCTCCGCGGTCTCGCTCGACACCGGCCCGATCTACGGCCAGACCAGCGTGCCGTTCAACGAGCCCGGCCCGCACACGCTGATGGTCTCCAAGGGCGACGGCACCCGCCCGCCCGTGCGCATGGCCGTCTGCGTCTCGGAGGGCAACGACGGCTACTGCGGCTCGACCAAGACGCAATCGCCACCGGACATCCCCTACGTCACGCCGTCGCCGTGCGCGACCAACGGCCACGACGGGCTGTGCGGCACGACCGACACGTCGGGGCCGATCACGCACGTCACCAACATCACCAGCAAGAAGGCGTTCAAGGCCAAGAAGGGCCCCGGCCAGGTCAAGGGCACGATCGACGTCGACCCCAACGGCGTCAAGGACGTCCGCCTGCGCCTGACCCGCACGGTCACGGTCAAGACCAAGGTGAAGGTCAAGACCAAGCGCAAGACCAAGAAGCCGAAGTACAAGACCAAGACCGTCAAGCGCTGCTCGGCCTGGGACGACGGCACGCTGCTGCTCGAGACCACCAAGAAGTGCGGGACGGCGAGCGGCACCTACTTCAACGCCGACCTCAGCGACCTGCGCAACGAGTTCACCTACTCGTTCGCAATGGCCTTGCCTCGCGGCAGCTACGTGCTCGAGGTCCTCGCGCGCGACGAGAACGGCTTCAAGGACGCCCCGGCGAGCGGCCGGAACGTCCTCAAGTTCACCGTCGCGTAGGCGCTACGCGGTCTGCGTCGGCGCCCACTGCGCCTCGGCGAGGTCGCCCTCCGGCAACCCCTCCGGCGTCGGCACCTGCGGCGTGTCGCGCAGGTACCACTCGGCGTCCAGCGCGGCCTGGCAGCCGCTGCCCGCGGCGGTGATCGCCTGGCGGTACGTGTGGTCGACCAGGTCGCCCGCGGCGAAGACGCCCGGCAGGTTGGTCCGCGTCGAGCGGCCGTCGACCTTGACGTAGCCCTCGTCGTCGACCTCGATCACGCCGTCGACGATCTCCGACTGCGGCTCGTGGCCGATCGCGATGAACGCGCCACCGATCTCGACCTCCTCGGTCTCGTCGGTCCCGGTCTTCTTCAGCTTCGCCACGCGCTTGAACGGCCCGTCGCCCTCGTGGAACTCCTCGACCACGTACGGCGTCTTGAACTCGATGTTCTCCATCGCACGGGCGCGCGCCTGCATGATCTGCGAGGCGCGAAGCTCGTCGCGACGGTGGACGAGCACGACCTTGCGGCCGAACTTGGCCAGGAACATCGCCTCTTCGAGCGCGGAGTCACCACCGCCGACGACCATGATCACCTGGTCCTTGAAGAACGCGGCGTCGCACGTGGCGCAGTACGAGACGCCCGCACCGGCCAGCTCGGCCTCGCCCGGAACGCCCAGCTTCTTGTGCTCGGCGCCCATCGAGAGGATCACCGTGCGCGCGCGGTGCACGTCGCTGCCGACGTGGACCTCGTGGATCCCGCCCGGCTCCTGGGCCAGCTTGACCGACGTCGCCTGATCGGTGATGAACCGCGCGCCGAAGTCCTCGGCCTGCGCGCGCATCTTGGTCATCAGCTCGGGGCCGGAGATGCCGCCATCAGGCCAGCCGGGGAAGTTCTCGACCTCGGTCGTCTGCTGGAGCAGCCCGCCCCACATGAAGCCCTCGATCACCAGCGGCGTGAGGTTCGCACGCGCGGTGTACAGCCCGGCCGTGTAGCCCGCCGGGCCACTTCCGATGATGATGACGTTCTCGATGTCGGCCATGCTGTGGGTCCTTCCCGTTTCAGGTCGCTTCACTTTGTATAGTACCGACACCCGGACGGGCGTTACGCGCCGCTCGGGCCGCGCGTCGCTCCTCCGTCCACCGGGCCACCGTACGACGCAGCTGGAAGTAGGCGATCGCGCCCGGGATCGTGGGCAGGTAGAACGCGAAGAGCCGGTACGTCAGCACCGCCACGACGATCGAGTCCTTCGACTCTCCGCCGAAGGCGACGAACGCGCCGATCATCCCGCCGTCGACCCCGCCGACGCCGCCCGGCAGCGGCAGCAGGTTGGCGAGCATCCCGACGAAGTAGCCCATCACGACGACCGCCCACGGCGGCGCCTCGCCGAACGCCTTGAACGACGCCCACAGCACGGCGATGTTGAAGCCCCAGTAGGCGATCGAGCCGACCAGCGCCAGGTCGCCGGAGCGCACGAGCGCGACCGAGATCCGGATCCCCGCCGAGATCGCCGCCGGCAGGTTCGCGGCCTTCTGCGCCAGCCGCCCCACGCGCCCGTGGCGCCGCGCGTAGCCGTCCAGCCGGCGCTGCAAGTCGGTCGGCGTCAAGGACGCGAGCAGCGCGATCCCGAACGCGACGAGCCCGATGATCGCCGGCAGCAGCGTGATCGCCCAGTCGTCGCTGCCCGGCAGCACGCCGAAGTACAGCCCGAAGCCGCCCAGGACCACGGCGGCCATGTACACGCCGTAGGTCAACACCAAGAACGCCAGCGTCTGGTCGGCGACCGCCCGCTTCGGCATCCCCGCGCGCCGCAGCGCCCACGCCGTCAGCGCGATCCCGCCCGCGCCGCCGGCCGCGAACACGCGCGTCGCCGCCAGCCCGGCCATCGTGATCTCGTAGGACTCGCGCGCGGTCAGCCGGAAGCCGTCGCGCACGTACACGCCCTGGAACAAGACGACGTAGCCCGCGAACGACAGCAGCGTGAACACCAGCGCGACGATCAGCCACAGCGGGTCGCCGTCCTTGACCTTCTGCCACGTGTCCCCCAGCCCCGCCAGCTGCGGCAGCACGACCGCCAGGAACACGATGCACAAGACGATGAACAGGACGCCGAGCACGAGCGTCCGCCGCGTCACCTTGATGAGCGGGATCTGCTCCTCGTCGTCGACCTCGTCGACGTCGTGGTGGTCCTGGAGCGCGCGCGCGTCGGTCGTCATGCGCGCGCCAGCCGTTCGAGCCCCTGCAGCAGGCGGCCGACCCGGCTGATGGCGGGCGCTGCCACCGGCGCGGCCGCGCGGACGCCCTCGGTCAACGACGCGCCGACGAGGAGGTCGATCAGGTAGTGCTCGCCCAGGTAGACGAGCGCGAAGCCGAGCGTCAGCGCATAGGTCCACCCCACCGCGCCCTCAACGGGCCCTGCTTCCGTCAGCAGGTGCGCGGCCATCAGCGACGTCGCGAAGTGAAGCGAAGGCATGGCGGCCAGGGGGTTTCCTCCCAGGACACTGTAAAGCGGCTCCCAGCTGTCACGCCAGAACGCTTCACCGTGCTCGACCATCATGCGGCGGATTGCGACGTCCCCGCGCTCGCCCAGGCGCCCGTGCAGCGAGGCGTACCACGGCGGCGCGGTCGGGACCGCCCAGTAGCCGATGAGGCCCAGGTCGAAGACCGCGTAGGTCAGCGCCGCCGTGCGCGGGAAGCGGTCCGGGTGGCGCCACATCACGTAGGCAACGGTCCCGTGCGGGAACAGGAACCACAGCCAGTGCGACCACACGAGCACCTGGTCGCGCTTGCGGATCTTGCCCGGCACCGCGAACCAGCGCTGCAGCCGCACGTTGGGCATCTCGCCGAAGCCCAGGATCCGGTCGATCCGCACCGGGTAATCCAGGTGGACCCGGCGCTCCAGCGCCTCCGGATCGTCGTTGGGCATCTGGTAGGTGACCGTGTAGGCGTACATCTGCAACATCACCAGCACGACGTCGCGCTTCTTGGAGCGCGGGAGGGCGACGCTGAGGGCGAAGGGTGCGGCCGCCGCGGCAGCGGTGACGACGGGCGGCGGAATCCGGCCACGCTTGCGAACAAGCGGAACCGCCACACCGGCCGCGACCACACTCCACGCGGCAACGCGGACGGCAGAGGACAGGCGCACGAGGCGGGGCATTCTATTGCGCGGGGCGGGCGTCTCCTTGCGACGGCGCGTCACCGCCGCCTTTGTCGATACCTTCGCGAGCGGTGGGCCCCCTCGACCAGGAGCTCCAGCCCGGGGATGAGATCGCCGGATTCCGCGTGACCGGCCTGGCCGGTCGCGGCGGCATGGGCGTGGTCTACAAGGCCCAGCAGCTCGACCTGCAGCGCCCGGTCGCGCTGAAGCTGATCGCCACGCCGCTGGCCCGCGACGAGGACTTCCGCGAGCGCTTCGTGCGCGAGTCGCGCGCCGCCGCGGCGATCGACCACCCCAACGTGATCCCGGTCTACAGCGCCGGCGAGGACGACGGCCGCCTGTACCTGGCGATGCGCTTCGTCGACGGCGAGGACCTGCGCACGCTCGTCCAGCGCGAGGGTCCGCTGCCGGCCCACCGTGCCGCCTCGGTGATCGCGCAGATCGCCAACGCGCTCGACGCGGCCCACGCGCGCGGCCTCGTCCACCGCGACATCAAGCCGGCCAACGTCCTGCTCGACGGCGACCACGCCTACCTCACCGACTTCGGGCTGACCAAGCGTCTGCACGGCGAGGGCGAGCTGTCGATGACCGGCTCCGGGCGCTGGGTCGGCACGCTCGGCTACATCGCCCCCGAGCAGATCCGCGGCACGGGCGTCGACGCGCGCGCCGACGTCTACGCGCTCGGCTGCCTGTTGTTCTACGTGTTGACGGGCGTCGCGCCGTACCGGCGCGACTCCGACGAGGCGACGCTCTACGCCCACCTGCACGACGCGCCGCCGGACGCGCACGCGCTGGAGCCGGGCGTGCCAACCGCGCTGGCGGAGGTCGTCGAGCGCGCGCTCGAGAAGGATCCCGACGACCGCTTCCCGAGCGCCGGCGACCTCGGACGCGCCGCGCTGGCCGCCGTCGGCGACGGGCCGGCGCCGGGCCCGGAGCGAACGGTCGCGCGCGGCGCGGCGGCACCGGGCGGCTTGCCCGACGACGAGACGGTCGTGCCCGGAGCGACCGGCGATCGCACCAAGGTCACGCAGACCGCCGCCACCGCGCTGGGGCCAGGAGAGGCGCATCCGCGGCCGACGTCGCGCGGCGGCCTGCCGCCGTGGCTGACGCCGCTCCTCTCGCTGCTGGCCGGCGCCGCGCTCGTCCTGATCGTCGTCCTGCTCGCCACCGGCGGCGATGACGACAAGAACGCAAACGCCCCGCAGACCCAGACCTCGGCCACGACGTCGACGACCGCCACCAAGGACGGCGGCGTCAAGACCACCACCGTCGACGTCGACCCGCGCCCCAACACCATCGCCTACGCCTCCGGCCGCGTCTGGGTCGGCAGCCCGCGCACCAACCGGCTGATCGGCCTGCCCGCCGAGGGCAAGGGCAAGAACCGCACGATCCGCCTGCCGTGGAAGGCCGGGACGACGTCGATCGCCGCCGGCTTCGGCTCGCTCTGGGTCACCAACGGCCCGCAGGCGCGCGTCCTGCGGATCGACCCCAAGACCGGCCACATCCAGGGCGACCGGCTGGTCGGCGAGGGCGAGGCGGTCGTGGTCTCTACGGGCGAGAACGCGGTCTGGGTCGGGCGGCGCGCCGTCAAGACCACCGACCCGCCGTCCTCGATCGTCAAGATCGCCCCGCACGGCGACGCCGCCACGCAGGACATCCAGTTCGGCCAGGAGGGCGTCGGGGACCTGACGACCGGCGGCGACTTCGTCTGGGTCCCCAATCGGCGCCGGGCGCGGCTGAGCCGGATCTCGCCGCGGACCGGCGAGCGCAAGTCGACGCCGATCGGCCTGGGCACGCACCGCGTCGCCTACGGCGCCGGCCAGGTGTGGGTCACCAACTACGACGACGGCACGGTCACCCAGAACACGCGCGCGCTGGACAACGCGGCGACGATCCCGCTCAACGTGCGCGGCCCGCAGGACCTCGTGGTCGCCGACGGCTCGGTCTGGGTCGTCAGCAACCTCGACGACGCGGTCGTGCGGCTGGACGCCAAGACCGGCAAGCCGATCGGCGACCCGATCGACGTCGGGCGCAACCCGTTCGCGATCGCCGCGCACGGCAAGGCGTTGTGGGTGACCAACCTGGCGTCCGGGTCGGTCACGCGGCTGGACGTGCCGTAGGCCTAGGCCTACAGGTCGCGCTGCGTGACGAGGCCACGCTGTAGCGCCTCGGCCACGAGCCGCGAGCGCTTCTGGTTCTGCGGCAGCGCCTCGATCCCGAACTTCTGAAACAGCGACCGCAGGTGCGCCTTGACCGCGTCGACGCTGAGGTGCAGCTCGTCGGCGATCTCCTGGTTGGTGGCAGGCGTCGCGAACTCCGCGCTCTTGTAAGGGCGGGAGAGCGCGACCAGGACGGCGCGCTGGGTCGGCGGCAGGTCGCCGAGCGCGACCGGCTCGCCCGCGACGACCGTGCGCTCCACGGTCTCCTCGGCGTCCGGCCGCCGGTAGCCGAGCGTGGTCTGGCCGATCCGGATGACGTCGCCGTCGCGCAGCCGCGCGCGGCCGCTGACGCGCGTGCCGTTGACGTAGGTGCCGTTGCGGCTGAGACCGTCGTCGATCAGCGTCCACTCGCCGGCGATCCGCTCCAGCTCGGCGTGCAGGCGGCTGACCTCGGTGTCCCACGGCAGCGGCACGCCGTTTGACTCGGCGCGGCCGATGCTCAGCCGGTCGCCGTCCATGCGCAGCAGCCGCTGGCGCCCCGCGCCGTCGCGCAGGACCAGGAACGGCGCGCCATCGCGCTCGGCGCTCAGGCGCTCCTGCAGCTCGGCGGGCGACGCGGCGTGGGCGGCGAGCGGTGAGTCGTCGGCGGACATCTGCGCCCAAGGCTAGAGACCCCTCCGGCGCGGTCAGGTGAGGACAACCGCACCCTCGCCGCGGGGAGACGGACCCGCCCGCCCGTCCTTCACACCTAGGTGTGCAATCGCCTCACCTGTGGGGGCCAAGGTGTGACCCCGGGGTCGGTAGCCGGACGATCAGGGGCCGGCGAACATGTCGTACATGAGCACCACGGCCCCCTCCCTCCCCTCCAAGACGCGTTCCCCGCGCGCCGGCAACGCCACCGACGAGGCCCTGGTCGCCGCCACGCGCGTCGGGTCCGACGCCGCCTTCACCGCGATCGTCCAGCGCTACGAGCCCCAGCTCGTCGCCTACGCCCGCCAGGTCCTCGGCGGCCAGCACCACGACGCCGAGGAGTGCGTGCAGGACGCGTTCGTCCGCGCGCTGTCCTCGCTGCGCCGCAACGACGCCGAGATCGCGCTGCGCCCGTGGCTGCACGCGATCGTCCGCAACCGCTGCCTCGACCAGCTGCGCAAGCCGCACCGGACCACCGACCTGGAGCCCCACCAGGCGGTCCTGGCCGACCACGGCCCGGGCCCGGTCTCGATGATCGCCAGCCGCCAGAAGCTCGACGCGGTCGTCGGCGGCATGGAGGCGCTGCCCGAGCGCCAGCGCCGCGCGCTGGTCATGCACGAGCTCGAGGACCGCTCCCACTCCCAGATCGGCCGCGTGCTCGGCGTCTCGGCCGGCGCGTCGAAGGCGCTGGTCTGCCGGGCGCGCGCGGGCGTCGCCGCCGCCGTCGGCGGCCGCAGCGTCGCGTAGCGCCAGGCCCGGGGCCGGCGCTCTCCTCCGGCTCGGCGGTTACCCTCGTGGGCGATGAGCACCGCGCGGGCCGCCGAGCCCCACGCTGCCCAGCGCGCCCCCGCACCGGCCTGGTTGCCGGTCACCGCGCTCTTCCTGATCTCCGTGGTCGTCTACGCGGTGCTCGCCTTGCGTTCGCCGCTGCCGGTGCTGTTCCCGGACGAGTTCCGCTACTCGCACCTGGCACGCGGCATGGCGGACGGGACCGGCAGCGATTGGCGCGGCACGCCGATCGACCAGACCGCGGCGCTCTACGTCTACTTCATCGTGCCCGCGTGGGCGCTGTTCTCGTCGTCGGTCGACGCGTGGCACGCGAGCAAGGTGATGGGGACGATCGCGCTCTGCGCGCAGGTCTTCCCGGTCTGGTGGCTGGCGCGCGACGTCCTGCGCGACGCGCGGCTCGCGCTGATCCCCGCCGTGCTGTCGGTGCTCGGCACGTGGATGCTGTCCAGCGCGGAGACGGTCACCGAGGTCCTGGCCTTCCCGCTGGTGACCGCGGCGCTGTGCTGCGCGGTGATGGCGCTGCGGCGGCCAGGCTCCCGCCTCGGATGGCTCGCGCTGGTGCTGCTCGGGCTGGCGACGTGGGTGCGCCTGCAGAACGCGATCCTCGCCCCGGCGCTGCTGGCCGCGTTCCTCATCGACATCGCGCGCGTGACGCCGTATGACCGCATGGCGCGGGTGCGGGCCTATGCGCCGTACCTGATCATCTCCGCCGCAGCGTTCCTGTTCGTGGCGCTGATCGCGCTCGCCGCGCCCGACGCGTTCGGCGACTACGACGTCGTCTTCTCGTTCCGGCCCGGCCTGGGCAAGGTGGTGGACAAGAGCGCGCTGCAACTCGCCGAGCTGGCGGCAGTCGCGGGCCTGCTGCCGGTGCTGCTGGCGGCGGGCGCGGCCGTGTCGCGGCGCGCATGGCGCGATGACCGCAGCGGTCCGCTGCTGGCGGTCTTCTGGCCGAGCGCGATCGCGACCGTGCTGCTGTCGGGGTTCTTCCTGGCGGGCTACCCGCCGGCGCCGTGGGCGATCGGACGCTACGTCACCTACGCGGTGCCGCTGGCGCTGATCCTGATGGTCGTGGTGCTGGCGGACCGCAAGCTGCTGACGCGCGCGTCCTACGTCGTGGCGGCGCTGGGCGCGGTGGCGTTCGTCGTGCGGCCCACGGTGCAGATGATGGGCGAGGAGCGCGCGACCTGGGGCTTGACCTACAGGTTGCACCAGGTCTTCAGCGTCGACGTCGCCGCCGGGTTGGTGGTGGTGTCGCTCATGTTGGTGGCCTTGACCTATGCGCTGCGGCGCGACGGGCGCAACGGCGTGCTGATCGTGACCGGCGTGGTCGGGCTGCTGCTGGTCGTGCAGTCCCAAGCGGCGTGGTGGCAGATGACGACCACCGGCAAGTCCTTCAGGTCGGTCATGGCCGACAACTTGGAGTGGGTCGACGACCACGCCCGCGGCGACGTCGCGCTGCTCGCGGTCACCCAGAACGCGCCGCAGTTCGACGACATCGACTTCTTCAACCGCAAGATCACCCAGGCCTACGCGCCGGCGGCCGGGATCCTGGGCCGCGCGATCCAGGGCAAGGTCTGCTCGCTGCGGTTCGACACGAGTGGGCTGGTGGTCCTGGGCCGCGGCTGCGGTGCGACGCCGCACTGGCTGCTGGTCAACGATCCCTCGGCACGTCTGACGTTCAAGGACGAGCTGGCGTCCTGGTCGGAGCCGACGATCGGCCGGCTGGTCGAGGTCGACCCGTCCAAGCCGCCCCGCGCACGCTCGCTGGTCGTCCTGCCCTGCCCGCGCCGGACCCCCGGCTACTCGGCGTCGACACCGGACATCGTCCCAGCCGACGTCCCAATCCAGTGCGCCGCGGACCTCACCGCCGCGCTGTGGCTCGACGCACCGGCGACGTTGGTGGTGCACTACCGCGGCGGGCCGACGGCGGAGACCGTGAAGGCGAACGGCAAGACCTACAAGATCCCGGCGCGCGGGTCGGTGGACGTGCGCGTCGCGGTGTCGCGGGGCTACACCCAGTCGGTGGTGACGCAGGGCTGGACGTCCAGCGCGAACACGCCGACGATCGCGGGCGTGGACCTCGTCGGGTCCGACGGCGCGATCTCGCGCCTGGCATGAGCGCCGAGGCCGGCGCCGTCGACGTCGTCTTCGGCTACGCGTCGCTCGTCGCCCTGCCGGGCACGACGCCCGCAACCCTCCACGGCTTCCGCCGCGTCTGGGGCGTGGCCATGGACAACTCGGTGGCGGTCCCCGGCTACAAGGTGTACGAGTTGCCCGACGGCACGCGGCCGGCCTGCGCCGTTGCGTTCCTCGACCTCGCCCCGTCGCCGGCCTCCAGCATCGACGGCGCGCTCCTGCCGGCCACCGCTTCGACCCTCGAGGCACTCGACGCGCGCGAGCGCCAATACGAGCGCATCGACGTCACCGCCGCCGTCCCCGCCGCGCTCTCAGGCGCGCGCGTCTGGACCTACGTCGGCCGCGAGCCGGGCCGCGCGCGCGTCGCCGCCGGTCGTGCGGGCGACGCCGCCGTCGTCATCCAGCGCTCCTACGCCGAGCTCGTCGAGCGCGCGTTCGCGTCGCTCGGCGAGGACGCGCTGGCTCGTTACCGGGCCAGCACCGAGCCGCCGCCGTTCCCGGTGCTTGAGCTCTCACGCGTGGACTTGCCGGCCGCGTAGTCGCGCGCGTCCTCGACCAGCGCCGCGATCAGACGGCTGGTCTCGTCGACCTCCGGGTGCCACTGGACGCCGAGCACGAACCGCGAGCCGGGCAGCTCCACCGCCTCCGGCAGGTCGTCCAGCTCCGAGAGCCCGGTCACGACCAGCCCCTCGCCGACCGCGTCCACCGCCTGGTGGTGGTGGCTGAGCGTCCGGTGGGACTCCTCGCCCGCCGCCCGCGCCGCCAGCGACCCGGCCGAGAGCCGCACCTGGTGGTCGTTGCCGTCCCATGCCCCCGCCGTGCGCCGGTGGTCCTCGTGGCCGTGCGACTCCGGCAAGTGCTGCAACAAGGTCCCGCCGCGCGCGACGTTCAGCACCTGCATCCCGCGGCAGATCCCAAGGAACGGCATGTCCCGCTCGACGGCCCGCTGCGCGAGCGCGAGCTCGAACGCATCCCGCTCCGCGTTGGTCCCGAGCGTCTGCGGATGGCGCTCCGCGCCATAGGTCGCGGGATCCATGTCGCTCCCGCCCGCGAGCACCAGCGCGTCCAGCAGCTCCAGGATCGAGTCGGGGTCCGCCACCGCCGCGGGATCCGGCGGCAACAGCACCGCGACCCCGCCCGCCCGCTGCACGGCGTCCGCGTACTCCCGCGGCAGCAAATGCGCCGGCGTCGTCCACACGCCCCACGCCGCTGTCTCGGTCGCGGCACACAACCCGATCACAGGTCTGCTGGCCATACCTTCAACGATATTGCGCCTCGTGGCGGACTCAGGCGCACGCGGACCGGCTGGCCGGACAGCCAGGAGCCGTAGGATGCCCGCCCATGAGCACGATCGAGCTGGAGACGATCCACATCAAGCGGCGCGGCGGGGTCGCGACGATCGAGTTGGCGCGCCCGGAGACGATGAACGCCTGGAACAAGCAGTTCGGGCTGGATCTGCTCCAGGCGGTCGAGACGGTCCGCGACAACGACGAGGTCCGCGCGATCTGCATCACCGGCCAGGGCCGCGGGTTCAGCTCGGGCGCTGACCTGCGCGACATCTCAGACGAGCAGACGCCCAACGGCCGCCCGGACGTCTACAAGGTGCTCACCGAGCGCTACCACCCGATCATCACGGGCCTGCGCACGATGCCCAAGCCGGTCGTCGCCGCGGTCAACGGCCCCGCGGTGGGCATCGGGCTCAGCCTCGCGCTCGCCGCCGACCTCGTCGTCGCCAAGGAATCCGCGTACTTCCTGTTGGCCTTCACGAACATCGGCCTGGTCCCGGACGGCGGCAGCTCGCTCTTCGTCCCCGAGCGCGTCGGGTTCACGCGCGCGATCGAGATGGCGATGCTCGGCGAGAAGATCCCCGCGCCCCAAGCCCTCGAGTGGAACCTGATCAACCAGGTCGTCGCCGACGACGCCTTCGAGGCCACCGTCGACCGCCTCCTGGACCGCCTCGCGTCCGGCGCCACGGCCTCCTACGCGGGCATCAAGCGCCAGCTCAACGCCTGGCTGTTCGCCAAGATGGACGACCAACTGGAGCTCGAGGCCGAGATCCAGCGCGAGATGGCCGCCTCCGACGACTTCGTCGAGGGCGTGATGGCCTTCTTGCAGAAGCGTGGCGCCAACTTCAAGGGCCGCTAACGCGGGTAGGCGGGCCCGATTTACCGTCAGCATCACGACCGTCGAACACCCGTACGGCCCCGAATGGAGTCCGGCCGCGCCCGCACTACCCAGGGAGCGGCCGTCAGACCGGCGTTCATGAATAGAATCCGCGCCGCCTTGGAGACCTCACGCCTTCGCAACCTCATGACTTCGCGCAGACTCATCCTCACCCTTCTCGCCGTCGTGGCGGGCGCCCTGCTTTTGGCCCCCGTCGCGAGCGCAGATCTCTTCTCGCCGGAGTCGGGCGGTTCGCCGAACGCCGACGACATCGACACGCTCTACAAGTTCGTCTTCGCCGTCGCGATCATCGTGTTCGTCGGGGTCGAGGGCGTGCTGATCTACTCGATCGTCAAGTTCAAGGCGCGCAAGGGCGCCGTCCCGGCCCAGATCCGCGGCAACACGCGCCTGGAGATCGGCTGGACGGTCGGTGCCGCCGTCATCCTCGTCGTGCTCGCGACGCTCACGTTCATCAAGCTCGACGGGATCCGCAACCCGCCGGACTCCTCGGCCGACGGCCTCCAGCTGGCGGACACCTCGCGCCGCCTGCCCCCGAGCGGCAAGTCGCTGAACATCTGCGTCAACGGCCAGCAGTACATCTGGCGTTACACCTACGCCGAGGACTGCAAGGCCGGCAAGAACTTGGGCGCCGTCTTCTCCTACGAGGAGATGGTCGTCCCGGTCAACACGACCGTCACGCTGGACATCAACGCCCAGGACGTCGCCCACTCCTGGTGGATCCCGAAGCTCGGCGGCAAGATGGACGCCATCCCGGGCTACACGAACCACACCTGGTTCAAGGTCCCCGGCAAGTTCGGCGAGAAGCCCGGCGGCACCGTCTTCTTCGGCCAGTGCGCTGAGCTCTGCGGCCGCAACCACGCCAACATGACCGCGCGCGTCCGAGCCGTCTCCGTCGAGGAGTACCAGAAGTGGCTCGACCAGCGGAAGGCCGACATCAAGTCCGCCGAGGAGCAGGGCGCTGCGCAGCGCAAGAAGCTGCAGGACGGCGGCAACACGACCGGCCCTGCCGCCGCTGGCCAGAACCCCGCTGAGCCCGGCGACGTGTCGGACTCGCAGGCGGAAACCGAGTAGTCCCGAGGACCTGACCTAAACGCATGGCTGCCACCGTCGAAGCACCCACCACCACCGTCGCGCCTGTTCCGCAGGTCGTCGCGCATAAGGTCGAGAAGCCCGCCACCGGCTGGGCGTCGTGGGTCACCACGACCGACCACAAGCGCATCGGGATCATGTACCTGGTCCTGACGTTCGCCTTCTTCATCTTGGGCGGCGTCGAGGCGCTACTCATCCGCCTGCAGCTCGCGGTCCCGAACAACGACCTGCTGACGCCGCAGACCTACAACGAGCTGTTCACGATGCACGGGACGACGATGATCTTCCTGTTCGTCGTGCCGGTCATGGCCGGGTTCGGCAACTACTTCGTGCCGCTGATGATCGGCGCGCGCGACATGGCGTTCCCGAAGCTCAACGCGCTGTCGTTCTGGCTCCTGGCCGCCGGTGGCCTGGTCTTCTACGGGTCGATCTTCTTCTCCCCGCCGGAGTGCGGCTGGACCTGTTACTCGCCGTTGAGCGACACGGAGTACCTGCCTTCCGGCGGCGTCGACGCCTGGATCTTCCTGATCCACCTCACGGGCCTCAGCTCGCTGGTGGGCGCGATCAACTTCTACGCGACGATCGCGAACATGCGCGCGCCCGGCATGGGCTGGGGCCGTCTGCCGCTGTTCGTCTGGGCGATCCTGACCTACGCGGTGCTGCTGATCCTGGCGCTGCCGGTCATCGCCGCCGCGGTCACGCTGCTGCTGACCGACCGCCACTTCGGGACCAACTTCTACGACGCGTCCAACGGCGGCTCGCCGCTGTTGTGGCAGCACCTCTTCTGGTTCTTCGGGCACCCCGAGGTGTACATCATGGTGTTGCCGGGCTTCGGCATCATCTCGGAGGTCTTGCCGGTCTTCGCCCGCAAGCCGATCTTCGGCTACAAGGCGATCGCCGCGGCGACGCTGGTGATCGCGTTCCTGGGCCTGCTGGTCTGGGCGCACCACATGTTCACGACGCCGTCGCCGTCGCTCGTCCTGATCTTCTTCATGATGAGCTCGTTCCTGATCGCGGTCCCGACGGGCGTCAAGATCTTCAACTGGATCGCGACCCTCTGGCGCGGCACGATCGAGTTCACGACGGCGCTGCTGTTCGCCGTCGGCTTCATCGGCACGTTCCTGATCGGCGGCATCACCGGCATCTTCGTCGCCGTGTTCCCGATCGACTGGCAGCTGCACGACACCTACTTCGTCGTCGCGCACTTCCACTACGTGCTGATGGGCGGCGCGGTCTTCACGATCTTCTCGGGCCTCTACTACTGGTTCCCGAAGATGTCGGGCCGCCTGCTGAGCGAGCCACTGGGCAAGGCGTCCTTCTGGTTCATGCTGGTCGGCTTCCACGTGACGTTCCTCGTGCAGCACTCCGCCGGCATGGAGGGCATGCCGCGACGGATCTACGAGTACAGCGACACGCAGGACCTGGCGATCCTCAACCTGATCTCGACGATCGGCGCGTTCATCCTCGGCTTCGGCATCCTGCTGACGCTGATCAACGTCCTGAAGTCGGTCAAGAACGGCGCGGTCGCGGGCCCGGATCCGTGGAAGGGCAACACGCTGGAGTGGTACACCCAGTCGCCGCCGCCGGTGAACAACTTCGACGCCGTGCCGCGCATCCGCTCGGTCGAGCCGATGAAGGACATCCGCCGCCAGATCATCGCCCAGACGGGCGCCGCTGAGCCGGCCTACATGACCGCCATGGAGGCTGGTCGCCTGCCGGGCGACGGCCACTAGGCCGCCTGTTAGGCTCGCTTCGCCATGGAGGCTTCACGCGCTCATAGCGCTGCCCCGGCCGCCGCGCTGCCCGCGTCTTCGGGCACGCGGCAGCTGATCGTCGACCTGGTCGCGCTGACCAAGCCGAAGGTCCAGTCGCTGCTGCTGCTGACCACGGTGACGACGATGCTCATCGCCGGGTCGCCGTCGATCGGCCTGATCCTCGCGACGTGCATCGGCGGCTACCTGAGCGCCGGCGGCGCTGGCGCCGTCAACCACTGGTTCGATCGCGACATCGACGCGCAGATGGCGCGGACGGCGACGCGGCCGATCCCGGCGGGGCGCATCGCCCCGCGGACGGCGCTGTGGTTCGGGATCGGGCTAGGCGTCCTGGCCTTCGTCTGGCTGACGCTCACGACCAACGTCCTGGCGGCCTCGCTGTCGGCCTCCGGCTTCCTCGGCTACACGCTGATGTACACGATGTGGCTGAAGCGCAGCACGTGGCAGAACATCATCTGGGGCGGCGCCGCGGGTGCCGTGCCGCCGCTCGTCGGCTGGGCTGCCGTGACCGGCGGCCTGACGGGCCTGCCGATCTACCTGTTCGCGATCGTCTTCTTCTGGACCCCGCCCCACTTCTGGGCGCTGTCGATCCTGATGAAGGACGAGTACGCGAAGGTCGGCGTGCCGATGCTGCCGGTCGTGCGCGGCGAGGACGAGACGCGCCGCCAGATCCTGCTCTACAGCATCCTGCTGTACGCGGTGACGCAGCTGCCGTTCTGCGGCGGTGGCGGGCTCGACTACATCTACGTCGCCGCGTCCGCCCTGCTGGGCCTGATGTTCATCGCCTTGGCCGTCGCGCTGTCGCGCCTGAAGACCCGCAAGGCCGCGCTGCGCCTGTACCTGTTCTCGTTGTTGTACCTGGCCCTGCTGTTCGCCTCGATGGTGGCGGACGTCAAGCTGTAAGCCTCTTCTGGGAGAATCAAGCCCGTATGGATCGCAACCTCGCCCGCAAGAACGTGCGCACCGGCCTCATCGCCGGCGCCGTCTGCTTCGTCATGTTCGGCCTGACCTTCCTGGCCGCGGCCATCTACGTCGCATGAGCCGAGATCCGAACCTGCCGCCCATCGGCGAGGAGATACACCTCCCGCCCGGATCCGCCCAGCCGCTCCTGCTCACGATCGGCATCACGATCGCGCTCATCGGCGTGACCTTCTCCTGGATCCTCTGCGTCATCGGCGGCGCCCTCACCCTCTGGACGCTCGTCAACTGGATCTCCGACGCCCGCAAGGAGATGTCCGAGCTCCCGCTGCACCACGACGGCGACGGGCACGGGCACTAGCCCACCTTCCGCGCCTCGGCGCACACGCTTCGCTCGAAGGGCGGCCTCTTGGCCGCCCTTCGTCGTTCTAGGAGAGGAGCTCGATGCGGCGGGCGATCGCCGGCCGCAGCGGCTCGCCGAGCCACGTCGCGACCAACGCTCGGTGCACGAGCGTGCCGAGCAGGTCATCGACCTGCTCCTGCAGCATCACGTCGCGTTCCAACGCACGCTCGACCACGCCAGCAAGCGCCTTTGCCGGCGGCGTCCACCCCGCGAACGTCTCACTCGCCGGCATCGCCGCGAACTGCACGGCGGTCAGCGTGTTCACGAGCGTGCCCGACGGTACGTCGCTGCCCGCCGCTACTGCGCCGAGCAGTCCCGTCAGAGCCTCGGTCGCACCCTCTGCACCATCACGCACCGCGCAGGCGACCGCGAACGCGACCGTCTGCGCCTGCGGCTCCTCTCCACACCGGACGCGAGCCACCGCCTCGACAAGCGCGCGCCCGATCGGCAGATCGGCCATCGTGCCCTCTTTCACACGTCCACGAAGCACCTTCATCATCACAAAGAAGTCTCCCGCTGGAACGCACGTCCCGCAAGGACTTCTAAGTCCACCCGCGCATCCGCGAACCGCGCCGGCAAATTCCGGTTCTGGAACGTCCTGAAGATCGGCTCGGCGGCATATACCCCACCCATCTCGCCCGCTCCCTGAACCCAGCGCTCGGCGAGTGCAAACGCCTCATCCCGGACCGCCAGCTGCCGCGGAGCCAAACGCGTCCGCAGCCCTCGTAGCCGGAAGATCCCCGTATGCGCACGCGGAGGCCACCGCTGATCCCACGACCACGAGTACCCCGCGCCCGGCAGATCTCGACCTTGCACCTGAAGACGTCCACGATGTTGCGCCACGACCGGCGACCGTAGGGTCGCCGGATCGTGCGGAGAGCGCGCTCAGGAGCTCCGTGACGAAGCCTGCGCGGAGTCGCGACAGGCCAGGCGTGTCAGCGCTCGAAGCGCCCAGCGGCAACTGGTGCCGGGACGTCGCAGATCGCGCCGTCGTCCGTCCAGCAGCGCACGACGTCGCGGACGGAGAGGATCCCTTGGATCTCCCCCGCTTCGCAGACGATCAGGTGGCGGAAGCCGCCGCGCACCATGGCGACGGCGGCTTCTTCGAGCGACCAGTCCGGTGAGGCGAAGACGGCGTCGCTGGTGAGGTGGTCGGCGACGACTTCGGCGTCGACGTCCTGGCCGCGGCCGATGGCGTCGAGGACGTCACGTTCGGTGAGGATGCCCGGGCCGGCGGCGTCGGGGTCAAGGACGACGGCCGCACCGACTCTGCGGTCGGCCATCAGCTTCGACGCCTCGCGCAAGGTGTGGCCAGGTCCCACCGTAAGGACCATGCTGCTCATCCCGTCTCGAACCTGCATCCCGAGTTCTCTCCCTCTCGACGACTTTGCAACGATTGCCTCAAGCATCACCGTATCAGGTGATGTCCGTCCCGCCAACGGCGGTTGATGATCTGTTCTCACGTCAGTGACGTAATCCCCTACGGAGCCATGCACCGACCTGCCACCATCCGCCTGCGGACCAGCCTCTTCGAGGACGCGGTCGCCATCGTCGAAGCCGAATTCGCTTCCGACCTGTCGCTGGACGACATCGCGCGGCGGGTCGCCTCGTCGCGACGCCAGCTTCAGCGCGCCTATTCGGAGATCGGTGAGACCACGTTCCGTGAGCACCTCACCGCCGTCCGGATGGACCGCGCCGCCGAGCTGCTGCGGATCCGCGGGCTCACGGTCCGCGACGTGGCCCATCGGGTGGGCTATCGCCAGCCCGCCCAGTTCGCGAAGGCCTTCCGCCGTCACCACGGCATCGCGCCTTCCGACTACCGCGCCAGCGGCCGCTTCACGCGTCCCGACGCCCCGACGGTGCCCCGCGGCACCGCCGTTGCCTAGGCCTCTAGCACCGGCTTTCTAGCCGTCTCGGCACGCCAGGAGGTCCGCGCTTCGCGGATCTCCATTGCGTCCCGTCCCTCCCCGCGGATAGGCTCGCCACGCTATGGGTGAGGAGAGCACTCGAGCGGAGGCCGATCCCCTGGGCGGACGAGGAGGCCGACGCACCATCACGCAGATGGTGGTCGTCGGCCTAATCGCATCAGCCCTCGGCATCGCCCTCGGGCTCGTCATCGATTGGTTCCCCACGCAGGGGTCAACGCAGGCCGAGAAGATCGACACGTTCTGGGACGTGTTGATCATCTGTTCGGTCCCCGTGTTCGTCCTCGTGACGACCGTGGTGCTCTACTCGGCGCTGGAGTTCCGGGTGAAGCCCGGCGAGGAGCACCTCGACGGCCCGCCGATCCACGGCAACACGAAGCTCGAGGTCGTCTGGACCGCGGTGCCGGCGATCATGCTCGTCGCGCTGTGCTCCTACGCCTACATCGTCTTGCACGACATCGAGAAGGCGCCGGCGAAGTCCCTGGGCGCTGAGCGCCAGATCCAGGTCAACGGCGCCCAGTTCACCTGGACCTTCGACTACAACGAGGGCGGCAAGAAGTTCACCTCCGCCCAGTTGTACGTGCCGATCGGCCAGTCGGTGAAGTTCAACGTGAAGACCGCCGACGTGCTGCACGACTTCTGGGTCCCGGCCTGGCGGATGAAGATCGACGCCGTCCCGGGTCTGACGACGAACTACCGCGTCACGCCCAACCGGATCGGCAACTACGAGGTCGTCTGCGCCGAGCTGTGCGGCCTCGGGCACGCCTTCATGCGCCAGACCGCGCACGTCCTCCGCAAGGCCGACTACGACAAGTGGGTCACGAAGATGACGACGCAGGCCGCGGCACCCGCGGCGGGCGCGGCCGGCGGCGGTGACGAGGGCGCAGGCGCTGCCGTCGACGCCAAGGCCCTCTTCACCCAGGGCGAGACGACGACCGGCGCTACCGCCTGCGGGGGCTGCCACAAGCTCGCCGACGCGGGCACGACCGGCGGCGTCGGCCCGGATCTCGACAAGGTCCTGGCGGGCAAGGACGCGGCGTTCATCAAGGAGTCGATCGTCAACCCGAACGCCGAGATCGCCGACGGCTTCAACGCCAACATCATGCCCGACAGCTACGGCAAGCTGCTCAACGCGGCAGAGCTCGACGCGATGGTCAAGTACCTGGAGGAGGTGGCGGGCAAGTGATCGCGAAGGTGCGCACGGCCGGGTGGTACCGCGCGGCCTATTACATGCTGGTCGCTGCGGCGTTCAGCTTGGGGCTCAGCTGGCTGACCCGCATGCTGTACGGGCACGACACGTACAGGCACTTCCTCGACGCCGAGGCCATCATCCTGATCGGAATGTTCGCCCTGCCGTTGGCGTTCCTGGTCGGCCTCGGGTGCTTTGACTACTGGTTCTACTGGGCGGCCGGCAAGCCGACGCGCCCCGAGGACCACTCCTCGCACGGCGCGACCTCGTGGAAGAGCTACTTCCGCCCCAACACGGATCACAAGGTCATTGGGATCCAGTACACCGTCCACTCGTTCTTCTTCCTGTTCGTGGGCGGCCTGATGGCCATGCTGATGCGCGCCGAGCTCGCGCAGCCCGGCCGTCAGTTCGTGGACTCCAACACCTTCAACGGGCTGTTCTCCGTCCACGCCTCGATCCTGATCTTCCTGTTCATCATCCCGGTGTTCGCCGGGCTGGCGAACTACGTGCTGCCGCTGATGATCGGCGCGCCGGACATGGCGTTCCCGCGCCTGAACGCGCTGTCGTTCTGGCTGCTGCCGTGCGCAGGCGTCCTGATGATGGCGTCGTTCTTCGCCCCCGGCGGCTCGTTCGCCTCGGGCTGGACGGCGTACGCGCCACTCAGCACCACGGCGCCACTCGGGCAGATGTTCTTCACCATCGCGGTCCAGTTCGCGGGGGCGTCGAGTATCGCCACAGCGCTGAACTTCCTGGTGACGATCATCACCATGCGCGCGCCCGGCATGTCGTTCTTCCGGATGCCGCTGCTGGCCTGGGCGAACTTCTCGACCTCGCTGCTGGTCGTCATCGCGACGCCGTTCATCGCCGCGTCGCAGTTCTTCGTCCTGCTGGACTACGGGCTCGGCTTCCACTTCTTCGACGCCAACAAGGGCGGCGACGTGCTGATGTACCAGCACGTCTTCTGGTTCTACAGCCACCCGGCCGTCTACATCATGATGCTGCCGGGCTTCGGGATCATCTCCGAGGTCCTCAGCGTGAAGTCGCGCAAACCGGTCTTCGGCTACCGGATGATGGCGTTCTCGCTGCTGGCGATCGTCGTCCTGGGCTTCACCGTCTGGGCCCACCACATGTTCGTGTCGGGCATGCAGTCGTGGATCCGCGTCCCGATGATGGTGACGACCGCGATCATCGCGGTGCCCACGGGCATCAAGATCTTCAGCTGGCTGGCCACGCTGTGGCGCGGCGTGCTGCGCGTGGACACGCCGATGCTGTTCGCGCTCGGGTTCCTGACGATGTTCACCTGCGGCGGCATCTCGGGCGTGATGCTCGCGATGGTCCCGCTGGACATCCACGTCAGCGACACCTACTTCATCGTCGCCCACATCCACTACGTGCTCTTCGGCGGATCGTTGTTCACGATCTTCGCGGGCGTCTACTACTGGTTCCCGAAGATGACGGGCCGGATGTTCGACGAGCGCCTCGGCCGGCTGCACTTCTGGTCGACGTTCATCTTCTTCAACGCCACGTTCGCGCCGATGCACATCATCGGCGTCAACGGGATGCCACGCCGCGTCGCGGACTACTCCGATCAGTTCGCCACCTGGAACCTGGTGATCTCGCTGGCGTCGTTCGGGCTCGGCCTGAGCACGTTGATCTTCGCCTACAACATGGTTGCCTCGTGGCGCGGCGGCGCCCGCGCGCCCGCCAACCCGTGGCGCGCGCTGACGCTGGAGTGGCAGGTCTCCTCGCCGCCGCCGGTCTTCAACTTCGACCAGGTGCCGACGGTCGTGGGCGGTCCGTACGAGTACGGCGTGCCGGGCGCGGTCCACGGGATCTTCGGTCCCGCGGCGCCGGCCGAGGCCAAAGGCACGCCGGCGGGTACCCATGCACAGCCACCAACCGAATGAACCTAGCGGGAGGAGCTAGCTCATGAGCACCATCTTGGTTGTCGCAAACGAGACGCTGGCCGGCGCGAAGCTGCTGGACACCGTCAAGGAGCGCGCCGCTGCCGGCGGCGAGGGCACGCGCGTGATCGTCTGCGTGCCCCGCAACAAGCCCAAGCACGGCAACATCATCTACGACGACTTCGTCTTTGACGCGGCGAAGGTCCGGATCGACCTGGCGCGCCGCTTCCTGCGCGACGAGGGCATCCAGGCCATCGGCGACATCGGCGACACGGACCCGTACACGGCGACGCTCGACGCGGTCGCCGAGCATCACCCGGACGAGATCATCGTGTCGACCTACCCGGCGACCGTCTCGGGCTGGCTGCGCCGTGACCTGATCGAGCGCATCGAGCAGGCCTCAGGCCTGCCGGTCACGCACGTCGAGCAGGACATCGACGCCGAGGGCATCCCGTTCGACGTGACGCTCGTGGTCGCCGCCAAGACGGCCTCCGGCGACGAGCTGCTGAGCGCGCTGAAGGCGAAGGCCGGCGACAACGCCAAGTCGACGTTGTTCATCGTGATCGTCCCGCAGGAGGGCGGCGAGGGCCAGCATGCCGGGCGCGCCCGTGCGCGCATGGCGCAGGTCGTCGACCGGCTCGTGTCCGAGGGCCTCATCGCCGCGGGCATGATCGGCGACCCCGATCCGTACACGGCGACGATGAACGCCCTGCAGTTCTTCCGCGTCGATGACATCGTGATCTCGACGCTGCCGGCAACGCGTTCGGGCTGGCTGCGCGCCGACCTGATCGACCGCGTCCGCAAGGTCACCAACAAGCCCGTCGAGCACATCGAAGCCGCCGATCGCGCGGCGAGCGCCGCCTAGGAGAGCAGATGGAAGCCGCCTCGATCGCCGCCGCCCACGACGGGCACGGCCACGACCACCACGGACCGCCGCCCGCCAACCGCAGCTCGCGGGTCGAGCCCGCCTTGCTCGGGATGTTGTTGTTCATCATCTCCGAGATCATGGTGTTCGGGGCGTTCTTCACCGCCTACTTCTTCATCCGGATCGTCGCGGAGCCGGGCGGGTGGTTCCCGATCGACGGCAAGGACCTCCCGGTCGCCGTCGCGGGCGTCAACACCGCGATCCTGGTGTCGTCGTCGCTGACGCTGCACTGGGCGCAGACGTCGATCAAGAACGGCAACCGCTTCGGGCTGCAGGCCGGCATGGCCGCGACGTTCCTGCTGGGCCTGACGTTCCTGTTCATCCAGATCAACGAGTACGTCCACATCGGCATGGCGCCGCAGGACAACGCGCAGGCGACGGTCTTCTTCTCGCTGACGGGCCTCCACGGCGCGCACGTGACGATCGGCCTGATCCTGCTGGGGATCGTCACGGTCCGGGCGTTCCGCGGGCACTTCTCGCCCGAGCACCACCACGGCGTCGAGATCCCGGGGATCTACTGGCACTTCGTCGACGTGATGTGGATCGTCGTGTACACGACGATCTACGTGATCTGACCCGATGGACTCCGACGCGCCGCAGCGGGACTGGAACGCCCTCCTGAACAAGGTCCTGGAGCCGTTCCGGTCCGAGGCGGCCGCATTCCGCGTGCTGCTGTGGACGATCGCGGTCTTCGCGGTCGTCATCGCGGTCGTGCTGATCGCGCGCGCGGCCTTCTGAGCCGATCGTCCACGCGCTCTAGCCGCGCGTCCGGGCGCGCTGACGTCGCGCTCAAGATCCAGCGACCGACGGACGACTCACACCGGTGTGCGCCGTCTCTCCATTCCGCCGCGCCTGCTGGCCTGGTACCGCCGCCACACCGTCGACGCGCTGCTCGGCGCGACCGCGATCGCCGTCGTCCTCGCGCTGGGCGCCGGTTACGTGATCAACCACCACCCGACGCGCGCGAGCGCGGCCGCGCACGTCGCCCAGCAGGTCCGCGACGCGCACGGCGAAGTCGACCAGCTCGAACGCATCAGGCTCAGCGAGGCGGAGTACGAAGCGCTGCGCGAGAAGCCGCACTTCACGCCGCACTGGAACCACGTCGAGACGGACGCGGGCACGGAGCGCCGCACGCTGAAGCGGGGCGACGAGATCGCGTTGCGCGTCAGTTACAGCGACGGCTACTTCATGCTCTCCGACGTCTGGTACCGCGTCACCGACCACGACGTGGATCCGATCGATCAGATCAGCGACACCGGCGCGGTCGTCGCCGGAGGCCCGGGCGAGGCGATGGTCGCGGGCTGCTGTGAGGGCGGTGACGCGCCCGTGACCCTCGCGTTGCGCGACCGTGACCCTAAGGCGCCCTCAGCGGCTTGGAGCGAGTCCAGCGAGGTCGATCTCGACCTCCAGACCGGCGATCTCGCCTTCACCCAGACCGGCGGCACGGACGCGATCGTCTCCGTGCCCTCTGGCAAGTACCGCCTGCGCGTCTCAGGCCGCAACGCCCACGAGTTCGAGCAAGACGACGAGCGCTTCCTGATCGAGCTCTGGCCGCGGACGCGCGACGCGCGCCTGGCGGTCCTGCGCCGCGCTACTTGACGGTCAGCGTGCCCTGCATGCCGGCCTGGCGGTGGCCGGGTACGGAGCAGTAGTAGGTGTAGCTCTTGCCGGCGTCGAGGGAGGCCTTGAAGGAGGAGGTGCCGGAGGAGACGACTTCGCCCCTGCCGAGACCGTCGATGACGATGTCGTGCTGGATGCCGGACTTGTTGGGCATCTCGATCGTCACGGGGCCGGCGGTGCCGGAGGCCTTGGCGGCGGCGAAGGCGAGCTGACCGTTGGGGTCGGCGGCGATGCTGAGGACGCCGTCCTTCTCGGTCGCGGTGCCGCCGCCGGCGGCCTGGACGGCGGTCGCCAGGCGGCCGGTGTCCTTGCCGGTCCTGGAGCTCACGCTCGCGACGTAGGCGGCGACGTCGTGGGCGTCCTGTCCGCTGACCAGCTTGGCGGGCATCTTGATGCCCTTGTCGTTCGGCAGCCGGTTCGGGTAGAGGATCTGCTTGTAGATCACCCCGCGGACCGCGGTCGTGCCGAAGCCCTCCTTAATCGACTGCTGGAACGCCTCGTCGAGGTCCGGGCCTGTGGTGCCCTTGGTCCCGGCACGCGACAGCGTGTGACAGGCGCCGCACTTCTTCACGAAGAGCTGCTTCCCGGCCACGACGTCGGCCTGCGGGTCTTTGACCCCGCCACAGGCAGACAGCGCCGGAACGACGGCGACGATGACAGCGCAGAGCGCCGCGCGCGGCATGATCCTCTTCCCCATGATCGAGAGCGATCCTAACCGCAACCTAGGACCGGAAAGCAAGGGCGTGCGTCAGGGCCTGGGCAGATCGGCAGCGTCCCCTAGGGCAGCGCGCACCATCGTCTGGGCGACGCCATCCCACGAGAACCGCTCCCGCGCGACGCTGACGAGCGCGTCGCGGGTCGCCTGACGCGTCGCTTCTGGCGCCGTCAGCCACGCGATCAGGCGCGCTGCGATCGCCTCGACCGTGCCGTCGCCGAGCGGGAAGCCGAGCCAGCTCGCGGCCTCCTCGGGCACCACGCCCGCCAGGATCGTCCGCACCTCCCCCAGCCCGGACTGATCCGCCACGACCGGCAGCGCACCGCAGGCCGCGGCCTCGACGGCGACCATCCCGAACGCCTCGGGGAACGTCGACGGCACCACCTGCGCCTCGGCGACGCCGAGCAGCGGCGGCAGCTCGTCGTGCTCCAGGCGGCCGGTGAAGACGACGCGCTCGGGCAGCGCGCGGGCGGCGGCGAGGTAGGACGCGTCGATCGTGTCCAGGAAGGCCGTGAGGTGGGCGAGCGGCTTCGCGGGGCCGCCCTCAGGCGCGCGGCCGGCGGCGGCGATCGCGCGGACGGCGTCCACGTCACCTCGCGCAAGCGCCGCGACGAGCTCCTCGAGCGTCGCGCGGTAGCCGCCGAAGCCGACGATCGCGAGCTTGGCGTCGGGGACCTTCGCCAGCACGAGCGGCCAGGCGGCGATCAGCAGATCGACGCCCTTGGAGACGATCAGCTTGCCGACGTAGGTGACGATCCGGTCGCGCGCGGGGTCGATCGTGGCCAGCGCGCGGCCCGCGGCGGCGGTGTCACGCGCGAAGGCGTCGTCGGCCGCCGCGGTCGCTGGCAGGGCCGCAAGGCGCGCGGCGACGCCGGCCAGGTCCTGCGGCGCGTGGCGCCTGAAGGCCTCGACGTCGACGCCCGGCGGGCCCAGGCGGGTCCGCTCGCGCACGGACGGATCCTCCATCGCCGCCCACAGCGACTCCGCCGTGTGCCGCGAGCCGACGAGGATCGTTTGCGCCCGCGCCAGCCCCTCGCGCGCCGCGTCCATGAAGCGCTCCGGCTGCGGCTTGACCATGTACTCCAGCGCGCTGCCGTGGATCTTGACCGCGTAGGGCACCGTGTCGCCCAGCGCGCGGGCCAGCACCAGCGGACCCATCACCATGTGGTTGGCCAGCGCGAGCTCCGGCGAGACCAGCGCGGCCACCTCCTGCACCGCCGCGACGTTGCGCGCCACGTACTCGGCGACCTCGTCGTCGCTCAGCTCCGCGAACGTCCGCGCCTGGACGCCCTCGTAACGATCGGCCACGTAGACCGGCAGCACGCCGCCGATGTCGGGCCGGTAGACGGTCACGGAGCCCGCTCCCGCCCGCTCGGAGCGCAGCGACCGCACCTGCAACACGCCTGAGTCCCAGTCGCCGGCCGCATCCACGACGTCGACCTCCTCCGGCCGGCGCTCCTGGCAGAGCAGGTGCACCTCGTGGCCGGCACGTGCCAGCGCGCCCGCCAGCCGCGCGTTGTAGACGTTCGAGCCCGTGCCTCGCAGCAGGTAGCCGTGGAAGATCAAGATCCGCAAGCCCCTGATTGTGCCTGCTCACGCCGCCTCCGACACCACAGGCCGGTAGGCTTTGCCTCGTGAGCACGAAGCAGCGCTACCGCATGCGCACCCCCTCGACGGGGCGCGAGATCTTCCTCGAAGCCGAGCCCGGCAAGGTCTATCGCGATCGTGACACGGGCGAAGAGCTCGAGGTCATCGGCAAGGTCGTGCCGCTGGCTCCCAGCCCGTCCGAGCTGCCGTGGGCGGTCGAGAACCTCCGCTTCTGCAACTGGTGTGACGCCATGGCGCAGAAGGACCTCAACGACTGCCCGACCTGTGGCCGGCGCATGGAGCCCCTCGCGGGCCCCGTCGTCAGCTAGACGGAGCCTTCTCGTGCGCCGTCGCGCCGCGGCCGTAGCCTTGATGCTCCTCGCCGGAGGCGGCCTGTCCGCCTGCGGCGGCGGAAGCGCCGCGCACGACGTCGTCCCCAAGACGACCGCCGAGCTGGTCGCGCCCAGCAACACGTCGATCGGGTCGGGCTCGGCAGCGAGCACCAACTCGGACTCCAGCGACGACGCGTCCTCGACGTCGCCGTCCAACACCTCGCCGAGCACCACCACCGCGCCGAGCACCTCGTCGGGCACCTCCGGCACGGCCGTGACCCCGAGCACGTCCTCGGGCACGTCGTCCTCCGGCACGTCCTCGTCGGGCACCTCCGGCACCAGCGGCGGCTCGACCGGCGGCACGTCGTCGGGCGGGACCACGGGCGGCACCGGCTCCACCGGCGGCACGGGCTCGTCCGGAACGTCTGGCTCGGGCACGAGCACGACGGACTCCGGCGGCTTCAGCGACTTCTGCTCGCAGAACCCGGGCGCCTGCCCAGGCTGATCGCGCTCGGACGCGCGTGGCGCGCCCGAGCTCGCGTGACGCTGCGCCCTACGGCGTCGAGATGATCCGCGCCGAGTAGACGATCCGCGCGGTGCGGTACAGGCAGTAGTACTGGCCGACCTGGTTGACGGCCTGGGCGGTCTGGGTCTGCGAGTCGTCGCAGGTGCCCTTCTTGCGCGAGGCGCGCCAGGACGTGTCGCCGCCGAGGCCCGCGGCCAGCGCCGGCGCCCAGGTCGGGACGGTCACGCCGATGACCCAGCCCTTCTTGACCGGGATCGACTTCTGCAGCGCGAACTCCACGGTCTGGCCGAAGTACGGTTCGAGCTTCTGGACCTCGCCCTGGGCGATCAGGCGCGCGTGGAGCTTGTTGCCGGTGCGCAGGACCGCGATCGCCGCCTGCGACTCGCCGCCCAGCGACTTGTCGAAGAAGTCGATCTGCTTCTGGGTCGGCTTGGCCAGCTTGAGCGTCCAGGAGACGAGCACGCCGTCCTTCTGCACCGTGTACAGACCGCGGTTGGTGCCGATCTTCGCCTGGTAGCCGGTCGTGCGCCCGAGGGCGTAGCAGGGCTTGTCCGGGCAGGACGGCGTCGCGTCGCCGGGATCGAGCGTGGGGATCGGGTCCAGCGTGGCCGGGGCGACGGCGGGCAGGGCCAGACCGGCGCCGACGAACACGGCCAGCAAGGTGCGCAAACGAGGCATCGTGGGAATTCAACACGACGCGGCGGCGAAGTTGCGGGCGGAATCGCCCAGCGCGACCGCTCTCAGGAAGCGTGACCTCCAGCTAGCCTGAAGACATCGCCGTCTCCCCCGCTCCCTCTTCGCTCGATCGGCGCGTCGTCTGGCTGCTGGCGATCGCGTGCGGCGCGTCTGTCGCCAACCTCTATTACGCCCAGCCGCTGCTGGACGTCATCGCGCGGGATCTCGGCGTCTCGTCCGGCGCCGCGGGGCTGTTGGTGACCGCGTCGCAGGTCGGCTACGCCGCGGGCCTGGTCTTCCTCGTCCCGCTCGGCGACCTGCTGGACCGCCGCAAGATGGTCTCGCGGATGCTCGTCGTCACCGCGGTCTTCCTCGCGCTCGCGGCCGCCGCGCCGTCGTTCGCGGTCCTGGCGATCGCGATCGGGATCGTGGGCGTGACCGCGGTCGTCGCGCAGGTGCTCGTGCCGTTAGCGGGCACGCTGGCCGCCGAGCACGAGCGCGGCAAGGTCGTCGGCGACGTCATGAGCGGCCTGCTGCTCGGGATCCTGCTGGCGCGCACCGCCTCCGGGCTGATCGCGGCGGCGACGTCGTGGCGCATGGTCTACGTGATCGGCGCGGTGCTGATGGTCGCGCTGGCGTTCGTCCTGCGCCGGATGCTGCCGCCGACGCCGCCGGAGACCGACATGGCCTACGGCGCTGCGCTGCGCTCGGTGGTCGCGCTGGTCCGCGACGAGCCGCTGCTACGCCGCCGCATGTTCTACGGCGCGCTCGGGATGGCGAGCTTCAGCGTGCTGTGGACGGCGATCGCGTTCCTGCTGAGCGACGACCCCTTCAACTACGGCGAGGGGACGATCGGGCTGTTCGGCCTGGCGGGTCTCGTCGGCGCGCTCACCGCGCAGAGAGCCGGCCGCCTGGCCGACGCCGGCCGCACGCACGCCGCCACCGGCGCGTTCTTACTCGCGATCGCAGTCGCCTGGGTCCTGCTGGCGTTCGGCGGGACCTCAGTCACGCTCATCATCGCCGGCGCGATCCTGCTCGACCTCGGCATCCAGGGCCAGCACATCCTCAACCAGAGCACGATCTACGCCCTGGCGCCGGACGCGCGCTCGCGCATCACCACGGCCTACATGTCGTCGAACTTCGCCTTCGGCGCGCTCGGCAGCGCGGCCGCCTCGATCGCCTGGAGCGCGGGCGGCTGGGGCGCGGTCAGCGTGCTCGGCCTGACGCTCGCGGCGCTCGGCCTGCTCGGCTGGGCGCACGAGCACACGACGGGCGAGCGCGCCCGCGCGGCGCATCGGGCTCAGTCCGAGACGATCGCGTAGATCTTGCGCAGCGTCTCGTGCACGGTCCAGACCGTGCGCGCGCCTTCGGGCAGGCGGACCACGTCGCCCGGGCCGACGTTCAGCGTCGGGCCATCCTCGAAGGCGATCGTCGCGCTGCCGCTCAACACCACGAACAACTCGTCGGCCTCGACGTCGGTGACGGTCCCGGGCGTGATCTCCCAGATGCCGTGGTGGACCGTGTCGTCCTTGGATGTCCACAGCTCCTTGCTCGACGTCACCGGATCCCCGGCCAGCACGCTCGTCGGGTCCAGCTCGTCGACCCCCAGCTCCGCGTCGGCGACGCGCAGCACCCACGGCGCGTCGCTCACTTCGCGTCGCTCTCCCGCAGCTTCAAGGTCATGTACTTGGCCGCGTCGGGCGCGAGGTCGATGCACGAGCCGCGCGGGCACCCGGCGCGCGTGGTCTCCGCCTGGATCTGGACGGTCGCGGGCTTGGCGATCGCGGTCTGCGAGAAGCGGATCGTGATCGTGCGCTCGGTGGGCTTGGTGATCGTCGCGGCGCCGGTGCGCTCGGGGAGCTGGTTGGGGCGCTGCTTGAGCACCGAGCCGCGCAGGTCGCCGTCAGCGTTCGCGGTCGCGCAGATCAGGTAGTCCGGCGTCTCGTCGGGCGGCGTCGACGCCGTCCAGACCTTCAGGCACAGCGAGCCAGGAGGGCCGGTCTCGCTGAGCAGGTCGTCGGCGTCCCAGGCGGCGGCGAGCGTCAGCGACGCCCGCAGGCGCCCGTCGGTCCCGCGCGCGAGCACAACCTGGCGCAGGTCCAGCGCCCCGTTGACGTCGCCCTTGGGATCGACCTGCGTGACCGGCTTGGGCGTGGCCGCGACGGCGACGGTCGCAGCAGCGCCGCTGAGGGCGGCGAGCAGCGCGAGCGGGACGACGGCGCGGCGGCGCATCTCAGCGGCCCTCGTAGGTCGCTTTGCCGGGGCCGTCGGTCAGGAACGACTTGACCGCGTTCTGGAGGTCCTCGGTCGCAAACAGCGGGCCCGAGACCTCGGCGACGATCGCGTCGGCTGCACGCGCGCCCGATTCCTTCTGGGCGGCGACCAGGCGCTTGGTCGCCGCGTGCGCCTTGGTCGGCCCGTTGGCGACCTTCTCGGCGAACGCGCGCGACGCGGCCTCGAACTCCTCGGGCGCGTAGACGCGGTTGACGACGTTCCAGCGCTCCAGCGCGGCGGCGCCGAACAGCTCGCCGGTGAAGATCAGCTCCTTGGCGCGGTTGGGACCCGCGCGCTCGGCCAGGCGCTGCGGACCGCCCATCGACGGCGTCAGCCCGACCACGATCTCGACCAGGCCGAACTTCGCCTTCTCGCTGGCCAGCAGAACGTCGCACGCCAGCGCGATCTCAAACGCCGCCGTCAGGCACAGCCCGTGCGCGGCGAAGACCGTCGGCAGCGGCAGCTCGTCGAGGATGTGGATCGTCTCCAGGAGGTCGTCCCAGAGCTTGCCGCCAGCCTCGGGCGACATCCCGTCGAAGACCTTGCCGACGTCGACGCCGCCGCTGACGACCTTGCCCTCGGCGCGGATCAGCAGCCCGCGCGGCGGGTCGGCGGCCACGGCGCGGATCGCCTTGTCAAAGCCCTCGAAGACCGCGTTGTCGAAGAGGTTCAGCGGCGGCGAGTCGAACGTGATGACCGCAAGCGGCCCGTCCTGCTCCAGCTTGACGACGTCGCTCACGCGTAGTGCTCCTTCAACTCGGCGCCGGTCGCGGCGATCTTGTCCATGTCGCCCGGCCCGGGCACCCACGGCAGCTTCAGCGGGTCGCCCGCGTAGCGCGGGATCACGTGCAGGTGGAAGTGGAAGACGGTCTGCCACGCGTCGGCGCCGCAGCTGTTGATGAGGTTGATCCCGTCGGCGCCGAGCGTGTCCTTGGCGACCTTCGCCAGGCGCTGGCCGGCCTGCGCCACGGCGGCGAGGTCGTCGGGGTCGATCTCCAGCAGGTCGCGCGCGTGGGTGCGAGGCACGACCAGGGCGTGCCCGCGCGTCGCCGGGTTGATGTCCATGAACGTGACCGTGCGCTCGTCGCTGGCCACGACCGTCGCGGGGATCTCACCGGCGACGATCTTGCAGAACAGGCAATCCGGATCGGTGGCGGACATGGGATGGACCTTATCCATCGCGTCGCTCAGTACGCTGAGGTGCGGATGTCCGGGACCCCGACGCAGGCGGCGCTGAACGCCGACGTGGCGCATCTCGCCACGATCGACCGACTGCCGTGCTCGCCCGGCGAGGCCGAGGCGGCAGCCTGGATCGCGCAGCGTTTCGAGGCCGCGGGCGCCCAGCGCGTGCGGGTCGACGAGGAGCTCGTCCACGGCACCTACTTCACGCCGCTGGGCGTCCTGAACGCGGTCGGCGCGTTGGGCGGGATCGCGGTGCTCGGCGGCCGGCGCGTCGTCGGCGGCGTCGTCGCGGCGGTCGCGGCGGCCGGGCTCTGGCAGGACCTCACCGGCGCCCGCAAACGCACGCTGCGGCGCTTCCTCAAGCGCCGCCACACCACCAACGTGGTCGCGGAGTTCGGCCCGGCCGACGCCGCCTACACGCTCGTCGTGCACGCCCACCACGACGCGGCGCGCACGTCGTTCATCTTCGATCAGACGCTCACGAAGTTCGTGGCGGAGAAGACATCGCTGATGGAGAAGTCCGACCGGTGGCCGCCGCTCATGGGCCTGGTCTTCGGTGGCCCCGCGCTGGTGGCCTTCGGCGCGACGATGCGCCACCGCAAGACCGTCGCCGCCGGCACCGTCGCCGCGGCGGCGACCGCGGCGACGATGCGCCACATGATCCACGAGCCGGTCGTGCCCGGCGCCAACGACAACCTGAGCGGCGTCGCGGCGCTGCTGGAGGTCGCGCGGCGGTTGGGCGACGGCAGCGCCCCCGCGGTCCTGCCCGACGGCGTCCGCGTCATCCTGCTCTCGGCCGGCGCCGAGGAGGCCAACCAGGAGGGCATGCTCGCCTACGCGCGTCGTTACTTCGGCGCGGCGCTCACGCCGTCGAACACGTCCTTCCTCTCGCTGGACACGATCGGCTCGCCCGACCTGGTGCTGATCGAGGGCGAGGGCTTCTTGAGGATGTACGAGTACCCGTCGGCGATGAAGGAGCGCGTCGCCGCCGCCGCGCGCGACGCCGGCGTCCACCTGCACCGCGGCATGCGCTTCACCTTCGCCACCGACGGCCTCGTGCCGCTGCGCCGCGGCTACCAGGCCGCCTCGATCGGCTCGGTCACCGAGCACCTCGTCCCCTCCAACTACCACTGGCCGACCGACACAGCCGACCGCGTGCACTACGACACGGTCGCGGGCGCGGTCGAGGTCGTGATGGGGACGATCGCCCGCACCGGCGAGCCGCTGGCCTAAGGCCGGCTCCTCTGGCCAAGGCCTACAAGTCGTCCGTCAAGGCGAAGCAGAAGTCGCGCGCGCCCAGCTGACCGCACGCCGCTCGAGCGCGGTGACGTACGCGTCCTTGCCCTCGATGTAGGCCAGCCGGTCCTGCGGGTGGCGCGCGGCGACGTCGCGCTTGAGGGCCGCGTAACGAGCCGCCTCGTCGGGGTGGCTGCGCAGGAAGTCCCGCACCGCGAGATGGCGGAGCTCGTGCTGGCTGCCGGCCTCGCAGACGTGCAGGTGGTGCGTGCGGGGTCGCTCCGGCGGCTTGCCGAAGAAGTGGTAGTCGGGCGACTCCGGCGCTGGCGCGAACAGGTAGCCCAGACCCACCAGCGCGACGACGTAGCGCTCTTGCGGCTCGATGGCGTCGACGGAGAGCTGGAGGTCGACGATCGGCTTGGCGGCAAGGCCGGGCACGGCCGTCGAGCCGACGTGCTCCACCCGCACGACCGCGTCGCCGACCGCCTCCTCGATCCGCCGCAGCTCCCGCTCGGCCAGCGCCGGCCACGCGCGGTCGTACTCGACGATGCGGATCGCCGGGTCGAAGCGGTCGTCCAGCGATGGATGGCGCTGCATTCGTCACGCCTCAGGGCGACGCGCGGCGCGCGCCAGCGCGATCGCCTCGTCGGGTGTGGTGATCTCACCGGCGTAGCGCGCGGCGTCGATCTCCGCCAGCAGCGCGCCGATCTGCGGGCCGGGCTTGGTGTCCAGCGCGCGCGCGAGCTCGTCGCCGCGGACCAGCGGCGGCTGCGCGCGCCAGCCCGCGAAGTCCAGCGCCAGCGGCAGGACGACGCGAGCGACGTCGAGGTGCTTGGCGATCGCCTCCTCGGCCTTGCGACCGCGGGTGGCGAGGCGGTCGGCGATCGACAGCAGCGAGACGTCGACCTCGACCGGCGCGGTCCTGGTCAAGTACCTGTGGATGGTCCGGCGGTCCAGCGGCGCCTTGTGCACCAAGTAGCCGAGGCCGAGGTGGTGGCGGGCCAGCAGCGCGATGTGGGCGCGTAGCTTCTCGGAGGCCTTCAGGCGGGTAAGGACGGCGCGCGAGACGTCGGCGCCCAGGTCGGCGTGGCCGGGGAAGCCGAGGACCGTGCCGTCGTCGTGGAAGGCCTGGGTCTCGGGCTTGGCGGCGTCGTGCAGGAGCGCGCCGAAGCGCAGCGCGGTGCCGCGGGTGAGCTCGTCGGAGAACGGCTGCGCGAGGTATGCGCGCAGGCGCTCGGTCAGCGCGTCGTCGCCGAGGACCGGGGCGGGCGCCAGCTCCAGCGCGACGGTCTCGGCGAGCACTTCCAGCGTGTGGTCGTGGACGTCGAGGTGGTGGTAGCGGTTCTGCTCGATGCCTTGGAGCGCGGTCAACTCGGGCAGCACGTGCGGCGTGAGGCCGAGCGTGGCCATCAGCTCCAGGCCGTCGAGGACGCGGTCGGCGGCGATGACGCGCTTGAGCTCGGCAAAGACGCGCTCGGCGGCGACGGTGGTGATGCGCGATGCGCGGGCGGCGGCTTCTGTGAGCGTCTCGGCGTCCGGCGTGAGCGGCAGCTCGGAGGCGAAGCGCGCGAGGCGCAGGACGCGCAGCGGGTCGTCGTCGAAGGCCTGCGGCACGACCATCCGCAGCTGCTTGGCCTCTAGGTCGCGCGCGCCGCCGTGGGGGTCGATCAGCTCGCCGCCGCCGACGCGTCGTGCCATCGCGTTGACCGTGAAGTCCCGGCGCGCGAGGTCGTCCTCGATCGTCTCGCCCTGGAGCGGCGCGAGGTCGACCTGGAAGGCCTTGTTCGGGCCGATCACGCGCCACGCGCCGAACGCACCCGACAGCTCGAACGACGGGCCCCGCACCGCGCGGCCGAGCGCCTTCGCCGCGCCCTTGACGGCCTCGGCGGGCAGCGCGACATCGACGTCGGCGACCGGCCGGCGCAGCAGCGCGTCGCGCAGCGCTCCGCCGACGATCCACGCGCGCTCGCCGCTCAGCGCGGCTTCGACCGCGTCGAGCGCCGCCTCGCTCACGCCTCGAGCGGCTCCCCATCACGATGGTGGGCGCGCGTGATGCGGCTCGTCAAGCCCGTCGTGATCTCGTAGTTGATGGTGTCGATCAGCGCGGCGAGGTCCTCGGCGGTGATTTGCTCGGCGCCCTGGGCGCCGAGCAGGACGACGTCGTCACCGAGCTTGGCGCCGAGGCCGTGCTCGCCGACGTCGAAGGTGATGTTGTCCATCGACACGGTTCCGATCAAGGGGATCTTGCGACCGTGGAGCAAGGCATGGGCCTTGTTGGTCAGCGCGCGCCGGTAGCCGTCGCCGTAGCCGATCGGGACGGTCGCGACGAGCGTCTCCTTGGACGCGGTCCAGCGGCGGCCGTAGCCGGCCGAGTCGCCGGGCTGCGCCACCTTGAGTGCCGCCACGTAGGACGACAACACGAGCGCAGGCTCCAGATCGCGCGCGGCCGGGTCCTCGCCGAAGGGGTCCAGGCCGTAGATCGCGATGCCGGGACGGACGAGGTCGAAGTGCGAGGCGGGATCGCGCAGCGTCGCCGCGGAGTTGGCGGCGTGCAGCAGCAGGCCGGGATGGGCGGCGCGCAGCGGCTCGGCCCAGGCGCGGAAGCGCGCGAGCTGCTCGCCGAAGAACGCGTCGCCGCGCTCGTCGGCGGTCGCGAAGTGCGTCCAGGCGCCGACGAGCTCGAGGTGCTCCGCCGCGGCGACCGCTTCCGCGACCGCGGTCGCCTCCTCCTCCGAGCGCGTGCCGAGGCGGCCGAGGCCCGTGTCGAACTTGACGTGCACGCGCGCCGGGCGCCCGAGCGCCACGAGCTCCTGCACGCGCTCGACGGTCCAGACCGCGACGTCGGCGCCCGCGTCCAGCGCGATCGGCAGCTCCTCGCCGCTCAGCGCGCCGAGGACGAGGACGGGGATCGCGTCTCCGATCCCCGCGCGCAGGTCCCGTGCCTCGTTGGCGGTGGCGACCGCCAACCACGTCGCGCCACCGGCCAGCGCGGCGCGCGCGCACGGGACCGCGCCGTGGCCGTAGCCGTCGGCCTTGACGACCGCGCAGACCGCGCTGCCGGACGCCTCGCGGGCCAGCCGCGCGACGTTGCGCTCGACGGCGCCGAGGTTGACCTTCGCCAGCGCGCGAACCGCCACGCCCGCTCAGTCCTCCGCCGGCGTGTTGAGGGCGGAGAGCACGTCGGCGCGCGTGACCAGGCCGACGTAGCGACCGTGCTCGACGACCGGCAGGCGCGAGTGCCCGCGCTCGACGATCACGTGCGCGGCCGCGTGGATCGTGGTCGACGGCTCCACGACGACCGGCGGCTCGCTCATCAGGTCAGAGACCTTCGCCGCCGCCGCCTTCTTCAGGCGCTTCTCGAAGATCCGCAGCTCCGGCGGGAAGAACACGAGCCCGCCGAACAGCTCGATGTAGTGCGGGACGTGCAGGTCACCCTCCTCGTCCGCGATGACGAGGTCCTTCTCGGTGACCACGCCCACGCACCGCCCGCCATCGTTGACGACCGGCAGCGCCGGCACATCCTGCTCCCGGAACTGGGCGATGACCTCCTCGACGGTCGCGGTCTCCGCGATCGACGGCGCCTCGCGCTCCATGATGTCGGCAACAGTGCTGGGAACGGGCATTCGCCCGGGACTCTAAAGGGCGCTCGCGGTCGCGGCGCTCAGCGCGGGGGCTCGCGGCGGCGCGGAATGTGGTTCGAGGGCACCGAGGGAGTGAAGCCGGGTTGGCGTGGCGACCGCCTGGTGTCATCCGCAGGCCTCGCGCCGGGCTCCCGGGGGCGATCCGCAGCCCGATGGCACTTAACCCGCGATATGCGCGGGTCAGGTGCCATCGACGACCGGTGAGCGAAATGGTTCACACGTAACCCGCGATATACGCGGGTTAGATGCGAACCGTTCGCGATTCGGACCCGAACCGCCCTCTCCCCCGGCGCCCGCGGACGACGCCCGGCGGCGGCCACGCCACACACCTTCACTCCCTCGCCGCCTCCGGACCACGCCGCGCGGCACGACAAGCGCCCGCGCTGAGCGCCGACGCCGCGCCTACTCCAGCGTCCGCGCCAGCTCCTCCACCACATCGCTCGCGATCACGCCATCCGGCCCACCCAGCGCCCGCGCCGCGGCGCGGCCCGCCTCGACGTGTACGAAGACGGCGGCAGCCGCCGCCTCGAAGGGCGCCATCCCCCGGGCCAAGAAAGCGCCAAGGATGCCGGAGAGGACGTCGCCGGTGCCGGCGGTGGCGAGCGCCGGCGCGCCACCCCGCGAGATCGCGACGCGGCCTTCGGGCTCGGCGACGATCGTGTCGTCGCCCTTGAGGACGAGGATCGCGCCGGAGCGGCGGGCGGCCTCGCGCGCGTGGTGAAGGCGGTGAGCGCCGACCGCGGCGCTGTCGGTGTCCAGCAGCCGTGCCAGCTCGCCGGCGTGGGGCGTGAGGATCGTGGGCGCTTTGCGCGCGGCGAGCGCCTCGAGGTCGCCGGCGTGCGCGTTGAGCCCGTCGGCGTCGAGCACCAGCGCGACCTGCGCCTCGCGCGCCAGCCGCCGCGCGAACGCGAACGCGCCGTCGCTGCGGCCCAGGCCCGGGCCGAGCACGAGCGCGCCGCCGCGCTCGGCCTTCTCCAGGACGCCGTCGACACCGGCCTCGGTGTGTGCCCCCGAGCCGCCGTCATCCGGCAGCGGGACGCTCATGACTTCGGTGAGCTTGATCTCGAAGATGTCATTCAGGCTGTCCGGGACGCACGCGGTCACGTAGCCGGCGCCCGCGCGCATCGCGGCCAGCGACGACAGGCACGGCGCGCCCGTGAGCCCGCGCGAGCCGCCCGCGACGAGCACGTGGCCGGAGGCGAACTTGGTTGACTCGGCGCCGCGGCGGACGTAGGACTTCAAGATGTCGCGGTCGATCAGCCACGTGTGGGGCTCGATCGGGTACTCCGGATCGTCGCTCGGAATCCCGATGTCGACGACGTGCACCTCCCCCGCGTGCCCCTTGCCCGGCGCGATCCACAGGCCGGGCATCGCCGCGTGGAACGTCGCGGTCGCGACGGCCCGCACGGCCGCGCCCTCCACCGCGCCGCTCGACGCGTCCACCCCGGACGGCACGTCGCAGGCGACCACCGGCACGCCCGCGTCGTTGATCGCCTCGATCGCGCCCGCCACGTCCTCGCGCGGCGTCCCGCTGAACCCCGTGCCGAGGATCGCGTCGACCACGACCGCGGCGCCCCGGAGCACAGCGGCGTCGAAGCGCGCCACGCCCGCGCCGCCCAGCCGCTCCCAGTTAGCCCGCGCGTCGCCCTTCAGCTTCTCCGGATCGCTCGTCCACGCGACGTCGACCTCGCGCCCGATCTCGCGCAGCAGCCGCGCCACCGCGTACCCGTCGCCGCCGTTGTTGCCGCCACCGCACACCACGACGACCCGACCCCGCGGCGCGACGTCGCCCACCACGGTCGCCAACCCCTCCGCGGCGCGCTCCATCAGCTCCAGCCCGGGGATCCCGCGCTCCTCGATCGCCCACGCGTCGCTCGCGCGCAGCTGCTCGACGTCGAGCAAGGCCTCCATGATCTAGCGGACCACCGCCACGGCTCCGGCCGTTCCCCGCGAGTGCGTCAGCGACACATCGACCACCACGTCCCGCGCGGCCAGCGCGCCGTGCAGGACGATCCGCGGCGGGCCGCCGCCGTCCGGCACCGCCACCTCGATGTCGCGCCACGACCACGCCTCCAACCCCAAGGCCTTGGCCACCGCCTCCTTCGCGCAGAACCGCGCGGCCAGATGCTGTGACGGCCGTGCCTTGCCCTCCGCGTACGCCCGTTCGGCGTCGGTGAACAGCCGCGCGGCCAGCGCCGGCCGGCGCGCCAGCGCGCGCTCCAGCCGCTCGATCTCCAGCAGGTCCAGGCCGACGCCGCTCACGACGTCGACCTTACCGGCGGGCGGGTCCTACTCGACCGTGACCGTCTTGGCCAGGTTGCGCGGCTGGTCCACGTTCAGGCCGCGCAGCCGGGCGATGTGGTACGCCAACACCTGCAGCGGGATGACCGCCAGCAGCGGCTGGAGCATCCAGTCCAGCGCCGGGATCCGGATGACGTCCTCGGCGTGCTCGCCGATCTCGACGTTGCCCTCGGAGGCGACCGCCACGACGTGCGCGCCGCGGGCGCGGACCTCCTGGACGTTGGAGACCACCTTGTCGAGGATCGGCGAGTCGGTGGCGATGCACACGACCGGCGTCGACTCGTCCAGCAGCGCGATCGGGCCGTGCTTCATCTCGCCCGCCGCGTACGCGTCGGTCGGGATGTAGGAGATCTCCTTCAACTTCAAGGCGCCCTCCAACGCAACCGGCAACCCCACATGCCGACCCAAGTACAAGAAGAACTCGCGGGTGAAGTGCTGCTGGGCGATCGCCTCGACGTCCAAGGACGCCAACAACTGATCGATCTCGTGCGGCACGCGCTTGAGCTCGCTGATCAGGCGCGTGCGGTCCTCGACGCCGAGCGTCCCGCGCAGCTCCGCCAACCGCAAGGCCAATAGGTACATGACCGCGACCTGGCAGAGGAACGTCTTGGTCGCCGCGACGCCGATCTCCAGCCCCGCGCGGGTGTACAGGACGCCGTCGGCGTCGCGCGTGGCCTGCGACCCCATCACGTTGGTGACCGCGATGACCTTCGCGCCGCGCTCGCTCGCCAGGCGCATCGCGGCCAGCGTGTCGGCGGTCTCGCCCGACTGCGTGATGCCGATGACCAGGCAGTCCGGGCCCACGACGGGGTTCCTGTAGCGGTACTCGGAGGCGACGTCCATCTCGACCGGGATCCGCGCCCACTCCTCGATCGCGTACCGGCCGATCAGGCCCGCGTGGTAGGAGGTGCCGCAGGCGACGACGACGATACGGGTGACGCCGCGCAGCATGTCCTCGTCGAAGGAGGCCTCCTCGGCCAGGTCGACGCCGTCCGGGCGGACGGTGCGGTCGGCGATCGTCTCCGCCACCGCGTCGGCCTGCTCGTGGATCTCCTTCAACATGAAGGTCTCGAAGCCACCCTTCTCGGCGGTCTCCTCGTCCCAGTCGATCTCGACGATGTCGCGCGGCAGCTCCTCGCCCTCAGGCGTCAGAAACGTGGTGCCCTCGGCGGTGACGACGACCAGCTCGCCGTTCTCGATGTACTGGACCTTGCGCGTGTGCGCGAGGAAGGCGGGGATGGCGGAGGCCAGGAACGTCTCGCCCTCGCCGCGGCCGATGATCAGCGGGCACTCCCGGCGGGCGCCGACCAGGACGTCGGGCTCGTCGAGCGTCATCGCGACGAACGCGAAGTGGCCCTGCAGCTCGGCGTAGGCGGCGCGCACGGCGTCGACCAGGGAGCCGGTCGCGAGGTGGTGGGAGACCAGGTGCGCGATGACCTCGGCGTCGGTCTCCGAGGTGAACTGCGCGCCCATGTCGGTCAGGCGCGTCTTCAGCGCGAGGTAGTTCTCGACGATCCCGTTGACGACCACGTGCACGCGGTTGGTCGTGTCGAAGTGCGGGTGCGCGTTGGACTCGTTGACGCGGCCGTGCGTGGCCCAGCGCGTGTGGCCGATCCCGGTCGTGGCGCCGCGCGTGGCGGTGGCGACGCCGCCCTCGGAGGGCGCGCGCAGCGCCTCGTCGGCGTCGATGGCGGCCTTCAGGTTGGCGAGGTTGCCGACCGCGCGGACCGACTCGATCTCATCGGCGGCCGTGATGACCGAGATCCCGGCGGAGTCGTAGCCGCGGTACTCCAGCTTTTGCAGTCCGGCGAGCAGGATGTCCTGCGCGGGACGCTGGCCGACGTAGCCGACGATGCCACACATGTGCGCCTCCTTCGGGATCTCGTGGGATGGGGCGGGCCGATCGGGCGCGTGAGGCGGCCCGTCGGAGGGTCGTTCGAGAGTAGCAATGGGGATTCCTGCCGCCCTGGACTGACGGGCGGGTAGGAGAGCGCTGCGGCGCCTAGGCGTTGGCGGGCAGCTGCTCGACGATCGCGACCAGTCGGGCGCACACCGCGTCCGTCTCGTCTTGCGTCGGCGCTTCGACCATCACGCGCACGAGTTGCTCGGTGCCCGACGGGCGCACGAGCACCCGACCGCGGCCCTCCAGGGCCTCGCTCTCGCGCTGGACGGCCTCGTTGAGCGTCTCCGAGGTCATTGCGGCGTCGCGGTCGGCGACCGGGACGTTGACGAGCTTCTGCGGGATCTTCTCCATCGCGGCGCGGTCGGCGAGGTCGCCCCCGCGCAGCGCCTCCAGCGTTAGCAGCGCGCTGGCGATGCCGTCGCCGGACGGCACGAAGTTCATGTCGATGATGTGGCCGGACTGCTCGCCGCCCAACGACCAGCCGCGCGTGCGCAGCTCTTCGAGGACGTAGCGGTCGCCGACCGCGGTGATCGCAACCTCGACCTCCGCCTCGCGCATGCCCGCGTGGAAGCCGTAGTTGGTCATCACGGTCACGGCGACGCCGCCGGTGAGGCGGCCCGCGTCGCGCAGGCTCAGCGCGGCGAGCGCGATCAACTCGTCGCCGTCGACGACCACGCCGTGGCGGTCGACGGCCAGCACGCGGTCGCCGTCGCCGTCGAAGGCGAAGCCGAGGTCGTGGCCGCCCTCGCGCATCGTGGCGATCAGCAGGTCGAGGTGCGTCGAGCCGCAGCCCGCGTTGATGTTGCGGCCGTCGGGCTCGTCGGCCAGGACCGTGACCTTGGTCGCGCCCAGGCGGCGGAAGATCTCCGGCGCGGCGCGGTAGGTCGCGCCGTGGGCGCAGTCCAGGACGACGTCGACGCTGGAGAGGTCCAAGTCGCCGAAGCGCGTCTGAAGCTCGCGGAGGTAGTCCTCCAGCGTGCCGTGCTGCTGGCGGACGCGGCCGATCGCGGGCGGCGCCGTTGGCGCGGCGTCGGCGTGCTCGGCCAGCTGCGCCTCGATCGCGGCCTCGTCGGCATCCGACAGCTTGAAGCCGTCGGGGCCGAAGAACTTGATGCCGTTGTCGGCGAACGGGTTGTGCGACGCCGAGATGACCGCGGCGAGGTCGAATCCGTAGCGGCCGATCAGCAGCGGCGCAGCCGGGGTCGGCAGCACGCCGCCGAGCAGGACGTCGCCGCCGGCGGACGTGACGCCCGCGGCCAGCGCGGCCTCGAGCATCTCGCCCGACTCGCGCGTGTCGCGGATGACCAGCACCTGCGGGCGCTCCGCGGGCGACTGGGCCGTGACCGCACGGCCCAGTGCCAAAGCGAGCTCCGCGGTGAGGACCTGGCCGGCGACGCCGCGAACGCCGTCGGTTCCGAAGAGCCGTCGGCTCGGCGTCGCCAAACCTGGCGCTCCTAGCGCTTCGAGAACTGCGGCTTCTTGCGGGCCTTCTTGAGGCCGGCCTTCTTGCGCTCCTTGGCGCGCGCGTCGCGCGTCAGGAAGCCGCGGCGCTTGAGCTCGGTCCGCAGGTTCGGGTCGGCCTCCAGCAACGCGCGGGAGATGCCGTGGCGCAGGGCGCCCGCCTGGGCCGAGACGCCGCCGCCGTGCATGCGGGCGATGACGTCCATGCGGTCCTCATAGCCCACCGTCTCCAGGGGCTGGCGGATCGTGCGCTGCAACGTGGCGCGCGGGAAGAACTCGTCCAGCGTGCGGCCGTTGATCAGGTAGTTGCCCGTGCCCGGCTTGAGGATCACGCGGGCGATCGCCGTCTTGCGCTTGCCGGTCGCGCGATAACGCGCGTCCTCGGCGAGCTGGATCTGCGCCGTGATCGGCTGCTCGTCGACGACGTCGTCCTCGTCGCCGGAAGCCTGGGACTCGTCGCCGTCAGGGTCCTCGTCCTCAGACCAGGAGGGGCGATCCTCGCTGTCCAGGACGATGTCGACCTCGAGGTCGGCACCCGGGATCGCCGGCTTCTCGCGCGGCTTGGGCTCCTCGTACTCCTCGTCGCCCTCGGCCTCGGCGGCCTCGGCGGCAGGCGCCTCAGCAGCGGGCGCCTCGGCAGCGGGGGCCTCGGCAGCGGCGGGCGCGGGCGCCTCGTCGGCAGCCTCGGCCTCGGCGGCGGGCGCCTCGTCAGCGGCCTCGATCGACTCGACGTCGGCCTCGACGATGGGCTCGTCGGGGATGCCACCGGCAGCCTGAAGCTGCTCCTCGGCGGCCTGCTCGTCCTTCGGGTCCTGCGGGGTCTGGTCGGACATGCCTAAGACTTGATCTCCAGGGGCTGGGGCTGCTGCGCGGCGTGCGGATGCTCCGGGCCCGCGTACACCTTCAGCTTCGTGAGCTGCTTGCGGGCAAGGCGGTTGCGGGGCAGCATGCCCTTGACCGCGAGCCGGATGACCTCTTCGGGCCGGCGCTCGAGCATCTCCTCGAGCGTGCGGGACTTGATCCCGCCCGGGTAGCCGGAGTGGCGGTAGTAGCGCTTCTCTGCGCGCTTGTTGCCGCTGACCGAGATCTTCTCCGCGTTGATGACGACGACGAAGTCGCCGGTGTCCACGTGGGGGGTGTACTCGGGCTTGCGCTTGCCGCGCAGAGCGTCGGCGATCTGCGTCGCGAGGCGACCGAGCGTTTGCCCGTTCGCATCGACGACGAGCCAGTTGCGCTCGCGGGTTTCTGAGTTGGCGACGTAGGTCTTCACGGCTTGTAGTGCTCGGCCGGGCGGCTGGATGCCACCCGTTCCGGCCGGAGGAGTCTAGCGTGCGTGCCGCTTCGGGTGCAGTGCGGTGTGCATCCCGGGCCGGTTCGATCCTCGCACGCTCAACGAACACAAGGGATTCGGCGCACGCTGTGCTCTACGTTAAGCTCTACGTATGAGACGCGCACGCCGCGCTGGAGCGATCGCGAGCGAGATCGAAGACCTGCTCGCACAGTACGGCGTGCCGCTCCCCACCGCCGCCGTGCGCGTGCTGCTCGCCGACCGCGGCCGCCCCACCACCGCCGAGCACCTCGCGCGCGTGGCGGCCTCTGAACGCGACGAGTTCCTGCGCACCCGCATGGCGCCGCGCCTGTGCTGTGCGATCGCGCCGGACGCCACGCTGGTCACGCCGCGCTGGTGGGCCGACGGCGACTGGCGCCTACAGCGGCGGATCCTCACCGAGGACGCGCTGCCGCTGTGGCGCGGCCATCTCGCCGAGCGCCTCTGCTCGGACCTGATCGCGCGACGCCGGCCCGCCTCGCGCGAGCTGACCGGGCTCGTGCGCAGTGCGATCGCGCAGTTGGACCTCGACGAGGAGCTGGCGCGGCTGACCGACCCGTCCGACTGGCTCGAAGTGCGCGCGCTCGTGCTCGACTTCTACCCCGGCGTCCTGGTCGCCGACGACGTCTCGACCGCGCAGCAGGCCGCGGCCGAGCAGGAGCTCCTAGCCGCTGATCGGCCCGCGGTCGACCGCTACTTCGGCGTCTCCCCGCACCGGGCGCGCGCGTAGTCAGCCGCCGAGGAACGCCTGGTCCTGGTGGCCTTCGGCCAGCGACCCCGACGAGCGCCGGATGCACGCCGCCCACTTGTTGGTCATCGCGACCGGCTCCCAGCGCGGGTCGGCCTGGAGGAACTCGAACAGGCCGAGCCGGACCTGCGGCAGCTGGACGTCGTCGAAGACCACCACGCCGCCGTCGCGCAGGCGGCCGGCGGCGTAGTACCAATCGACGATCGCCATCGGCCAGTTGTGGGCGCCGTCGACGAAGACGAGGTCCAGCTCGGTCGGCTCTAGGCGCGGCAGCACCTGGTCGCTGGGCCCGACCTCGAAGGTCATCCGCGACCGGTCGATCCCGCGCTCGTCGGCCCACGCCTGTAGGCGCTGCACCTCGCCGGCGTCCGGGACCACGCACGTGTGCTCCGTGCCCCAGACCGCGAACAGGCCGGTCGAGATCCCGAGACCGGTCTCCAGCGTGCGGCTGGCCGGCGTGACGTGCTGGGCGAGGAACTCATAGCAGTCGGTGTTCGTGCGCCAGACGCCGCCCTCGGCCTGCGGATGGGCCTGCGGCGGATCGTTGAGCACGCGCGCGATCGCAAGGCTGCGGGCGACGGGATCGTCCATGCGTCGGACCGTAGCGAGCGGGGCGGCGTCCGCGGACGGACCGAACATCCGTCCATGGGCTGGACTCGTCTGCGTATGCGGCCGACGTACCGGGTGTGTCGGTCCCTCCCCCCAGCACGCACCACAGCTCTGCCACGACGTCGCCGGCAGTCCCGGAGCACCATGCGGTGTCGGACGTCCCTGGGCTGATTCCGCCGCTGGCCCGGGGCCGCTCCACGCGCCTCATCGGCCAGGTCGTCGTCGAGCTCGGCTTCGCCAAGGAAGAGGCCGTCGAGCGCGCGGTCATGCACGCTCGCGAGTCCGGCCGGCTCACCGGTCGCGTCCTGATCGAGGACGGCGTCCTGACCCCGCAGCAGCTCGCGCGGGTTTTGGCCGAGCGGTTCGGCATCGAGCGCGTCGACCTCACGGTCCTCAAGATCGACACCGACCTGGCGCGCCTGGTCGACCCGAGCTTCGTGCGTCGCTACGACGCGATCCCGGTCGGGCAGGACGACGACGGGCAGCTCCTGCTGGCGATGGCCGACCCGGCCAACATGCTGGCGATCGACGACGTCACGATGATCACGGGCATGGCGGTGCGCCCGGTCGTCGCGGCCTACGACGACATCCACCGCCTGAGCGTCAAGCTCGGCAACGACATCCCGGACCTCTCCGACGACGGCTCCGACGACAACGGCGAGGTCGACCTGACCGCGCCGGTCGCCAACGACGTCACCGACCTCGGCGCCGACGACCAGGCGCCGATCATCAAGTTGGTCAACTCGGTCCTGAAGCGCGCGATCCGCCGCGGCGCCTCGGACATCCACTTCGACCCGTCCTCCGAGGACATGCACGTGGTCTTCCGCGTGGACGGCATGCTCGACCAGGCCGTCACGATCCCTCGCCGCATGTCGGTCGGCGTGATCTCGCGCATGAAGGTCATGGCCAACCTCGACATCGCCGAGCGCCGCCAGCCGCAGGACGGCCGCGTGTCGCTGCTGATCGACGGCCACGAGATCGACCTGCGCATCGTGACGTTGCCGACGGTCTACGGCGAGGCGGTCGTCGCGCGAATCCTCGATTCGTCGAGCGCACCCGTCGGCCTGGAGCAGATCGGCATGCTCGACACCGATCGCGGCAACGTCGAGGCCGCGATGGCGCGCCCGTACGGCGGCGTGCTCGTGACGGGCCCGACCGGCTCGGGCAAGTCCACCACCTTGTACTCGTGCCTGGCGCACGTCAACAACGGCACGCGCACGATCGTGACCGTCGAGGACCCGGTCGAGTACCGGATGGACGGCGTCAAGCAGATGGCGATCAACGCCAAGGCGAAGATGACGTTCGCCGGCGGCCTGAAGGCGATCATGCGCGCCGACCCCGACATCATCATGGTCGGCGAGATCCGCGACGGCGAGACCGCGCACATCGCGGTCGAGGCGGCGCTGACCGGCCACCTCGTGTTGTCGACCTTGCACACGCGCGACGCGCCCAACGCCGTCTCGCGTCTGCTGGACATGGGCGTCGAGCCGTTCTTGTTGTCCTCGGCGATCGACTGCGTCGTCGCCCAGCGCCTGGCCCGCAAGCTCTGCGACCACTGCAAGGCCCCCAAGATGGTCGAGGCCTCCGTCATGCGCGACCACGGCTTCGACGTCCAGGGCGAGGCCGTCCAGATCTTCAACGCCGGCGGCTGCGACCGCTGCAACCAGACCGGCTACCGCGGCCGCGTCGGCATCTTCGAGGTCCTGCGGATGGACGAGGAGATCCGCTCCTTGATCCTGCGCCGCGCCTCCGCCGACGAGATCGCCGCCAGCGCTGTGGGCAAGGGCATGAGGCGCCTGCGCGAGGACGGCCAGGAGAAGGTCCTCCTCGGGCTCACCTCACCCGAAGAAGTGCTGCGCGTCACCACCTCCGGGTAGGCGCGCCGGCCTGCCCTGACCAAAAGAGCAGGATCACTCCTCGGAGCGATGACGCCACTAGTCGGCGCGTCTAGCGTGGCACGCCATGACCACGCGCGCGGCTCGCTGGGCCCTGCTGACGCTGCTCGCCACCCTCGCCTGCTGTCCGGCGGGCGCGAGCGCGACGGAGAACATCGCCGACGGCTACGGCGCGAGCGCGGCCATGGACCGCGACGGCACGACGCACCTCGTCTCCGGCGTCCACACCTTCGACGACGAGCGCGTCGTCTACTGCCGCATCCCGCACGGCGCGCAGACCTGCGCGGACACCAAGACGTTCATCAACCCGTGCCGCTACGTCGGCTACGACGGGTCCAGCCAGGACATCGACGGGCCGAAGGTCATGATCTCGCCGTTCGGCGACGTGATCGTCATGACGCACGGCACCTGCGGCGCCGACCCGCCCGGCGACGAGTACGCGCCGGACATGAACATCATCTGGCAGTCGACCGACGACGGCGACACCTTCGACGGGGGCATGGTCTTCTCGCGCCGGGCGTACTCCACCTGGCAGAACCCGGCGGCCTACTTCACCTGGACGGCGTCGGTCCTCGACCTCGCCCAGCGCCGGATCGTGACGGTCGTCAGCAAGGCCGACAACACGGTCTCCGCCGACGCCCAGGACCTCAAGTACCGCGGCGGCGTCTTCGTCCAGGGCGCGCCGCTGGGGATTGTCGCCACCCACTCGCTCGCGCGACTCAGCGACGACGCCGACCATCGCAATCGCGCCGGTGGCGGCGACCATCCCGCGATCGTCCAGCGCGGGCCCGGCCGGTTCGTCGTGGCGTGGACCGACCCGGACGGCAAGATCGCGCTGCGCCAGTACGACCATCCCGAGGACGAGACCCAGACGGCGATCAACGACGCGTCGCGGTGGACGCCGATCGCCGGCCCCGACGAGGTCGAGTCCGACGAGCCGCACCTTGTGACGGGGCCGCTCGGGACGTTCCTGATGTACCGGCACGTCGTTCACGAGGCGAGCACCGGCTACACCTTGTACGAGTGGCGGCTGCGGCGTCTGGAGAACGGCGTCCTCGGGGCCTACAAGAAGATCCCGGACCCCGATCTCAGCGTCGGCCAGGGCTTCGGACACAACTCGACCTACCTCAACTGCTGCGGGAAGGCGCGGGCCAACCTCGTCGAGGATCAGGCCAACGGGCGCCTGCACTTCGTCTTCGCGCTCCCCGGCGACGGCTCGACCCGCTGGAACCACGTCCAGTACATGACCTCCGACGACGGCATCGGCTGGAGCCCGAACGCGTTCGTGCCCGAGCCGGAGTGGGCCAACCGCGACCTTGGCACGGGGGGCGCGTCCAACGACCTCGACCCATGGCTGGCCGAGGCCACCGGCGCGCAGGGCTTCGGCGGCCTGGTCGGCTGGTCCCGCCAGGGGACGCAGTACGGCTACAACTACCCGTTCGGCGATGCGCTGCTGCCCGTGACGACGCCCCCGCCGCCGGTGGGGCCGGGGCCGGACCCCGGGACGGGCGGCGGCGGTGGCGGTGGTGGTGGCGGCTCCAACGGCGGCGGCTCCAACGGTGGCGGCACGACCCCGCCGCCCTCCCCCACGCCACCCCCGGCCTCGCCGGAGGACCGGCGCTGCCGCGTCCTGCAGCTGGCCGCGCTCGACGTCGTCGCCGACGCTTGCTTCGAGCGCGACGGCACCGCGTTCGTCGCCAAGGGCGGGGTGCATGTCAATGGCATGGACATCGCGGGCGCGTCGATCCGATTTGACCCGACCAAGCTGAAGGTCACCTCGACCGGGCCGGTCAACATCTCGGTCGGCAAGACCAGCCCCATCAAGCTGTTCAGCGGCACGATCGACTGGACGGTTCCCAAGGGCAACATCTTCCCGCTGGGCGACATCGACGTCGGCAAGGTCGGCTCGAAGGTCTTCGGGTTCAAGTTCGTGGGCAGCGCCGACATCAAGCTTGTCCGCGGTGCGGTCGAGATCTCCGGCAACGTCGGGCTCCCGAAGCTGCTCGGCGGCGTCACGGCGAACCTCGTCCTGCGCTCCGACAACATCGCCTCGCTGCACGTGCGCGAGCTGAAGTTCGGGTTCTCGCTGGCCAAGCTCGGGCCGCTCGACGTCGCTGACGCGTCGTTGGGCTTTGATCCGGACGGCGGCCTGTGGAGCGGCTCGGCAAAGTTCGCGATCCCGCCGGGCATGCAGCTGGCGGCGTCGATCGAGTTCCGCGACGGCGTGCTGACCAAGCTGGCCGGCGCGTTCTCGCCGCCGGCGCCCGGCTTCCCGCTGGACCCGTTCAGCGTCGCGTACCTCACCGAGATCCGCGCGGAGCTGGATCAGAACCCGCTGTCGCTCAGCGGCGGGCTGACCATCGGCGCCGGGCCGCTGGTGTCCAAGGACGGCTCGGACCGCGTCGTCCGGGTCGACGGCGACCTGCGGGTGACGCTGCCCGACAACGAGCCGGTGACGATCCGCGGCGACGGCGTCGGCAGCGTGATGGGCGTCCCGCTGGCCAAGGCGTTCTTGGAGTACGTGACCGACGGCCACATCAAAGCCGGCGGCAGCGTCAACGCCAGCATCGGGCCGTTCAAGGCTGAGGCGGGCATCGAGGGCTGGTTCTACGACCGCGCGTTCAGCATCGAGGGGCACGCCGACATCTGCGCCGGCGTCTGCATCGGCGGGCGGATCGTGTTCTCGTCCAAGGGCTTTGCGGGCTGCGCACACGCGCTAGTGGCCGACATCGGCGCGGGCGTCACGTGGGGCAGCAACCTGTGGGCGGGCCTGATCAACCCGGTGTTCTTGATCTCGCACCTGGACCTGATGCCGGTCGGCTGCGACGTCGGCGACTACCGGGCGGTGGCCGCCCGCGCCCACGCGGCGCAGACGCCCGGCGAGCGCACCGTGAAGTTCGACGCGGGCCTGCCGTCCGGGATGGTCGGCGTGGTCGGGCGCGACGGCCCGCCGCACGTCGCGCTGGTTGGGCCCGACGGGACGCGCGTGGAGCCTGAGCCCGCCGCGCCGATCAACACGGGCAAGGCGTTCGCGTTCCAGGCGGTGGAGCAGCGGCTGACGTGGTTCGCCGTGAAGGGCCCCGCCGCGGGCGCGTGGAAGATCGTGCCGGAGGCCGACTCGACGCCGATCACCGAGGTGCGCGCCGCCAATGGCCTGCCCGCCCCGAAGGTCACCGCGAAGGTGACCAAAGGCGCCGGCGCCAAGCGGGTGTTGACCTACAAGATCGATCCGCTGCCGGGCCAGACGGTTGCGTTCTCCGAGCAGGGCAAGGGCGGCCTCGGCGCGCAGATCGCCGACGCCGGGACCCACACCAAGGGGACGGTCGCGTTCACGCCGACCGCCGGCCCGAGCGGAACCCGCACGGTCATCGCCCAGGTCGCCCAGCGCGGGATCCCGCGCCAGACGATCGTGGTCGCGCGCTTCGTCGCGCCGGCCCCGCCGCGCCCGGCCAAGCCCGCGCTGCACGTCAAGCGCTCGGGGACGAAGCTGGTCGTGACGTGGAAGAAGGACGCCGCGAGCCGCCGTTTCACCGTCGCGACGCAGCTCAGCGACGGCCGCGTGCTGATGACCTCGACCAAGACGCCCCGCCTGACGATCCCGGCGGTCGCCAAGACCACCTCCGCGACGATCACCGTCCGCGGCGAGGACAAGCGCAGCGTGGCCGGCCCGCGCGCGACGGCGCGGGTCAAAGCGGTCAAGGCGAAGGCCAAGACGAAGCGCAGCGCGCACGGCGCGCCGGCCTGGGTGGCGTAGGCGGCGCGACCGGCTCAGCGCAGCCGCTGCTTGATCCACTTCGTCGCCGCCGGCCCGCCCTTGTCGGTGATCCCGACGTGGTCGACGCCCGCGAAGCGCTGGTAGGTCGGCTTGCCGCCGTTGTCCTTCAACTCGGTCACGAGCTGGTCGGTGAAGAGCGGGATGACGGTCGTGTCGGCGCGGCCCTGCTCGACCAAGACCGGGGTCTTGATCTTCAGGTGCGACGGGTCGTTGGCGTCCAGCAGCTTGGCGACCGGCGCGAGGTCGATGCCCGGCTTGAACAGCGACGACGGCGCCACGCCCGCGACCGGCAGGTCGCCCAGGCACTTCGACTGCGTGCTCAACGCGAGCGACACGCCCGCGTCGGTCATGAAGTCGGCGAGCTGGAACTGGTCGGGGTAGGCGGCCTGCAACCCATAGGCGATGGTCGCGACCAGCCCGCTGAGGCCCGGGTTCGGCGCCGTCAGCGAGCGCGTGAGCGGGATCTGCTCGTCGAGGTGCGAGGCCGGCGCGAACGCGATCGTCCCCTTGACCGCGAGATCGCGCGTGTAGGTCGGCGCGAGCGCCGCGGCGAACAGCGCCGCGTGGCCGCCTTGGGAGTGCCCGGCGATGATGGTGGTCTTGCTCAGCCGCGGATCGACCTGCCGCGCCGCGCGCACCATGTCCAGCACGCCCCGGCCCGCGGCCTTGCCGTTGAGGTACTGGTGGTCGTACTTCGTGCCGAGCCCCTCGTAGTCGGTCCGCACGACCGCGTAGCCGGCCTTCAGCCACGAGGTCAGCAGCGGGAAGACGTAGGCGTGGTAGGCGTGGACCAGGGCCGTCCCGTCGTCGCGCGACGGCGCGCACTGGTCCGCGATCCCGCTCGTCCCGTGCGCCCACGTGATGACCGGCCACCCGCCCTTCGGCGCCTTGCCCTTCGGCACCGAGACGACACCCGACACCGGCACCTGCGCCCCATGCGCATCTTGGGACCGGTACAACACCACCTTGGTCGCGCTCGCGCCGGGCACGACCGCCGCGCCCTTCAGCGTCCTCGCCCAGATCGCGTCACCGTGGTCCTTGCCCGGCAACGGGTTCGGCGCGGTGTAGAACGCATCGCCGGCCGGGCCGACCTTCACCTTCGCGGAGGCGACGGCAGGCAGCGCGGCGATCGACGAGCAGCACGCGACCGCGAGGACGAGACGGGACAGACGGGACATCGCGCGACCTTACACCGGTCGCCGGGGCACGAACGCGCCCCGGGTTACTCCCACTCGATGGTGCCCGGCGGCTTCGACGTGATGTCGAGCACGACCCGGTTGACCTCGCGCAGCTCGTTGATCATCCGCGAGGCGATCTGCTCGAGGAGGTCGTAGGGCAGGCGCGCCCAGTCGGCGGTCATGGCGTCGTCGCTGGTCACCGCGCGGATGACGACGACGTAGCCGTAGGTGCGCTCGTCGCCCTGGACGCCGACGGTGCGGACGTCGGGCAGGACGCAGAAGGACTGCCACAGGTCGCGGTAGAGGCCGGCGTTGCGGATCTCGTCCTGAAGGATGTAGTCGGCGTCGCGCAGGACGTCGAGGCGCTCCTTGGTGGCCTCGCCGCCGACGACGCGGATCGCGAGACCCGGGCCCGGGAAGGGCTGGCGCCAGACCAGGCGCTCGGGCAGACCCAGCTCCGCGCCGACGGCGCGGACCTCGTCCTTGAACAGCGCGCGCAGCGGCTCGACGAGCTCGAACTCGAGGTCCTCGGGCAGGCCGCCGACGTTGTGATGGGACTTGATCGTGGCCGCGCCGGTGCCGCCGCCCGACTCGATCACGTCGGAGTACAGCGTGCCTTGGACGAGGTACTTGGCGTCGCCGATCTTGGCGGCCTCTTCCTCGAAGACGCGGATGAACTCGGCGCCGATGATCTTGCGCTTGGCCTCGGGCTCGCTCACGCCCGCCAGCTTGTCCAGGAAGCGGTTCTCGGCGTCCACGGCGACGAGCGGGATCTTGTACTGGTCGCGGAAGGCCTTGATGACCTGCTCGCCCTCGTTCTTACGCATCAACCCGTGGTCGACGAAGATGCACGTGAGCTGGTCGCCGATCGCCTGGTGCACCAGCACCGCGGCGACGCTGGAATCGACGCCACCGCTAAGACCGCAGATGACCTTCGCGTCGCCGACCTGCGCCCGGATGCGCGCGATCTGCTCCTCGACGATCGACGCCGCCGACCAGCCGAGGTCCGCCTCGCACACGTCGCCCAGGAACTTCTTGAGGACGTCGGTCCCGTAGGGCGTGTGCACGACCTCGGGGTGGAACTGGATCCCGTAGATCCCGCGCTCGACCGACTCGAACGCCGCCACCGGCGACGCCGTCGACGACGCCAGCGCGGTGAAGCCCTCGGGGGCCTCGAAGACCGTGTCGCGATGCGACATCCAGCATGACTGCTCCAGCGGCAGCCCGGCCAGCAGCGTGCCGCTCTCGCGGACCGTCAGCTGCGACCGCCCAAACTCGCCGACCTCGGCGCCCTCGACCTTGCCGCCGAGCTTCAGCGCCAGCAGCTGCATGCCGTAGCAAATGCCCAGCACCGGGATCCCGAGCTCGAGCAGCTCCGGATCGAGCTTCGGCGCGCCGTCGGCGTACACCGACGCCGGCCCGCCGGACAGGATCAGGCCCTTCGGCTTGCGCTTGCGGACCTCCTCTGCCCCCACGTGGTGGGGCAGCAGCTCGCTGAACACGCCGCACTCGCGGACGCGTCGCGCGATCAGCTGCGAGTACTGCCCGCCGTAGTCGAGGACGACGACCTCGTCGACCGCCGTCGGGCGGTCGACGGGCGCCGACTCGTCGGCGAGCTCCGTGGCCGCCGTCGAGGCGGTGACGAGATGGTCGGTCATGTTGGTGTTCTACGCCCCAGCGCCGACCGGGGTCTTGTCGGCCGCGGCGCCGTTCTCGCCGCCCGAGCCGTGCGCCGAGACCGCCGCGCCGCGCGAGCCCATGCCCACGCCCTGCGACGACTGCAGCTGCTTGCCCTCGGTCTGAAGCGACGGGGCGATCATCAGCTCAGCGCGGTTGAACTCCGCGATGTCCTGGTAGCCGCACGTGGCCATCGAGGTGCGCAGGCCGCCCATCAGGTTGAACGTGCCGTCGTTCTCGCGGGCCGGCCCGACGAGGATCTCCTCGAGCGTGCCGTTCTGCGTCGTCGCCACACGCGCGCCGCGCGGGAGCGTCGGATGGAACGTCGCCATGCCCCAGTGGAAGCCGCGGCCCGGCGCCTCGTGGGCGCGCGCCAGCGGCGAGCCGATCATCACGGCGTCCGCACCGCAGGCAATGGCCTTGGAGACGTCGCCGCCGTTGCGCATGCCGCCGTCGGCGATCACGCGCACGTACTCGCCGGTCTCCAGCATGTGCTGGGAGCGGGCGGCCGCGACGTCGGCGATCGCCGTCGCCTGCGGGACGCCGATGCCCAGCACGCCGCGCGTCGTGCACGCCGCGCCGGGACCGACACCTACAAGAACGCCAGCGGCGCCCGTGCGCATCAGGTGCAGACCCGTGTGGTAGGAGGCACAGCCGCCGACGACGACCGGAACCGGCAGGTCGGCGATGAACTCCTTCAGGTTGAGCGCCTCGGAGGTCTGCGAGACGTGCTCGGCCGAGACGACCGTGCCCTGGATGACCAGGATGTCGAGGCCCGCGTCCAGCACCTTCTCGTAGTACCGGTTGACGCGCTGCGGCGTGAGCGAGGCGGCGGTGACGACGCCCTGGTCCTTGATCTCGCGGATCCGCTGGACCATCAAGTCCTCGTCGATCGGCGCGCGGTAGATGTCCTGCATCTCGCGGGTCGCGACGTCCTTGGGCAGCTGCGCGATGCGCTCGAGCTGCTCGTCGGCGTCCTCGTAGCGGGCGAAGATGCCCTCGAGGTTCAGGACAGCCAGACCGCCGAGCTTGCCGATGATCCCCGCGGTGCGCGGGGAGACGACGCCGTCCATGGCGGACGCGAGCAGCGGCAGCTCGAAGCGGTAATCACCCAGCTTCCAGGAGACGTCGACGTCATCGGGGTCCCTCGTGCGCCGCGAGGGCACGATGGCGATGTCGTCGAATCCGTAAGCACGGCGGGCCTTCTTCCCGCGGCCGATCTCGATCTCCATTAGCGAATCCTAGGTCTGGGGCCGGACGAAAAGACCCCGCGCAGGCGGGGTCCGAGGACGGGTCGTAAACGGCGTGATGTGGCGGCAACCAAACACGCATTGGCAGCGTAGCAGTGGGTTCGTACGGAACCGAACCGGACGCTCGCGGCGTCGTGTGATTTAGGACACGTCGGCGGTCGGAGCGGACAACTGCTGGACTTCAACCTCATCCAACAGCCGCTCCACCGCGCGCGGCTCGACGATGCCCGCGCCCAGGTGCTCGGTCGACTCGGCGCCGCACGCGACGCCGAACGCCAGGCAGTCCGCCGTCGACTTGCCCGCGTACCGCGCTGCGACGTAGCCCGCCAGGAACGCGTCGCCGGCGCCGACGCCCGCGACCGACTCGCGCGGCGCGATCGACACGCGGAACCGCGCCCGCGTCCCGTCGACCCTCATGCACGCGACACAGCCGTCCTCGAGCGTCATGACCGCCTCGTGGGCGCCCTGCTCGACCATCTCCCCTACGGCGATGAGACGGTCCTCGTCGTCGTTGAACTCGTGGCCAACGAGCTCCTCGGCCTCGAGCACGTTCGGGGAGATCACGTCCGGCTCGGCGCGCACCGCGTGGCGCAGCGGCTCGCCGTCGGTGTCGATGATCGTCAGCACGCCGGCCTTCTTCAGCTCCCGGATCAGGCCCGCGTAGATATCGGTGTCGACCCCGCGCGGCAGCGACCCGGCGATGACCACCATGTCGGCGCCGCGCGCCAGGTAGAGCAGCTTGTCGCGGAAGAGCCCGATCTCCTGGGCCGAGACCGCGGGACCGCGCTCGTTGATCTCGGTCGTCTGCCCGTTGGTCGGGTCATAGACCGCGGTGTTCGTGCGCGACTCCTCGCGGATGCGCACGAAGTCGTTGAGGATCGACTCCTCGGTGAGCTGGTCGACGATCCGCGTGCCGGTCGGACCGCCCGCGAAGCCGGTCGCGATGACCGGCTGGCCGAGAGTCTTCAGCGCACGGGCGATGTTGACGCCCTTGCCGCCTGCGGCGGTGCGCTGCTCCACGGTGCGATGCCGACGGCCGAGCCGGAAGTTCGGCACGGACAGCGACTTGTCAATCGCGGCATTAAGGGTGACGGTGATGATCACGCGACGGGTGCCCCTCGACCGGCGCGCCGCCTCTGCCTGCGCCGCACCGCGCGCCGCCTCAGCAGCACGAGGTAGAGGCTACAGACGGCGAACGCCGCGAGCAGGACGAGCGTCACCGGGCTGTCGAGCCAGTCGCGCAGGCGATCGAAGAACGTGGCCGCGTCGACGGCGTCCGCGGTGACCAGCGGGATGCGCGCGACGACCTTCCCGCGCTGCAAGACGTTGACGGTGCCGACGCGCGCGCCCTTGGGCAGCGGCCCGTCGATCTCGGTCGGCGCACCGGTGACGGTGACGACGAGCTTGTCGCCCCGCTTGGTCGTGCGCTTGACGGTCTCAGAAGCGGCGAGGTCGACCTGTTCGTCGCGGTGCGAGAGCGAGGCGTGCGCGACGACCTGGCCCTTCTTGACGGCCGTGACCACGTGGTAGCGGTTGAGGCCGTACTTCAACAGCGTCAGCGAGTCGGAGTCGCGCGCCGCCTCGGACGGGTCGCCGAGAACGACCGAGATCACCGTGATCCCGTCACGCGACGCGCTGCCAACCAAGATGTAGCCCGCGGCGTTGGTGTGGCCGGTCTTTACGCCGTTGACCGCGGGCGTCGAACGCACCAGCAGGTTGCGGTTGGCGAACGTGCGCGGGTGCGCGCCGGACTTCAGCGTGACCTGCTTGAGGTCGGTCGTCTCGCGGAAGAACGCGTTGCGGCGCAGGATCAGCGCGAGCTTGGCCAGGTCGGTCGCCGACGAGTAGTTGCCCTTGCCGTCCAGCCCGACCGGGTTGTCGTAGTGGGTGTCGTCGAGCTTCAGCTCGCGCGCCTTGGCGTTCATCATTGCCACGAACTTCGCGCGCGTGCCGCCGATCCGCTGGGCCAGCGTGGCGGCGGCGTCGTTGGCCGAGGTGATCAGCAGCGCGCGCAGAAGGTCCCGGACCGTGACGCGCTCGCCCTCCCCGAAGCCGGCTAGGGATTCGGTGGCGCCCCCGTGGTAGTCGATCGTCCTCATCACGTCGTCGAGCGAGGCGTGCTCGAGCGTGACCAGCGCGGTCATCAGCTTGGTCGTGGAAGCGATCCCGCGGCGCTGGTTGGCGTTGCGCTGGAAGACGACGTCGCCGGTGGCGGGCTCGACCAGGATCGCGGCGGGGGCGCGGACCTGCGGGGCCTTGGTCGCGGCGTGGGCCGAGCGCGCGGGCGCAAGGGCGAGCAGCAGCGTGGCGGTGAGGGCGAGCAGCAGCGCGAGGACGCCGCCCGCCCGCACGGATGCGGACCAGCGCGCCGTCATCGCGGCAGCTTCAGCTTCTGACCGGGTGAGAGGGCGGACGGGTTCACGTCCGGGTTTGCCTCCTGCAGCGCCTCCACCTCGACCCCCTGCTTGTCGGCGATGCCGGAGAACGTGTCGCCGGACTTCACCTTGTACGACTTGGCCTTCTTGGAGGCCTTCTTCTTCGTCGTGGACGTCGACGCGGAATCGCCGTCCTTGCTCGTCTTCGACGTCGTCGTCTTTGCGCCGCTGTCGTCCTTGAGCAGCCCCTGGTCGACCACCGTGTAGATCGCGAACGCGCACGCGATCAGGGCGAGCGGGGCCAGCCAGCGGGCATGGGAGCGGCGACGGCGCATCTGCGCAGGAGGATATGGGGCCGACCGGTCTGGACGTCTCAGCCCAGCGCCCACGCGGTCTCGCGTAGGCGCTCAGCCTCAGCGCGGGCGGCCGCGGCGGGCGCGCCGCCGCTCTGCTCGTGGGCGCGGACGATCGAGCGCGACGCGGTGACCAGGCCGGCGGCGCGACCGGGCGCAAACGCCGGGGCGAGGTCCTCGACGCGGCCACCCTGGGCGCCGACGCCGGGCAGCAGGAAGATCGCGTGGGGCAGCAGCTCGCGAGCGCGGGCCAGGTGCTCGGGCTGGGTGGCGCCGAGGACGGCGCCGACGTCCGCGAGCCCCGACTCCGGCCCGCGGTGCTCGTCGCCGAGCTCGGCGACCAGCTCGGCCACGCGCTCCCAGACCGTGCCGCCGCGGGCCAGCGGCTCATCCATCAGGTCGGCGGCGCCGGGGTTCGAGGTCCGGACGAGCGCGAAGAGGCCGCCGCCGGCGGGGCGCGCGACGGCCGCGAAGGACCGCAGCGTGTCGAGCCCCATGTAGGGGTTGACCGTGAGCGCGTCGGCGTTCAGGCCGCCGGCGTCGAAGAACCCGTGGGCGTAGGCGGTCGCCGTGACGTCGATGTCCCCGCGCTTGCCGTCGGCCAGGACGAAGAGGCCTTGTGCCCGGGCGTGCTCGACGGTCGCTGCCAGCGCCGCCCAGCCGGGTGCGCCAAGGCGCTCGAAGCAGGCCACCTGCGGCTTGACGGCGACGACCGCCGGCGCGACGGCGTCGATGACGGCGCGGCAGTGCGCGAGGACGGCGACGGCGGGATCGGGGTCGCCGCCGGCGTCCGGCCACAGGCGTGCCGGGTCCGGGTCCAGGCCGAGGACGATCTGGGACTCGCGCTCGGCGACGAGCGCGGCGAGGCGGTCGGCGACGTGGCCGGGGGGCACGCCTTAGGCCTTGACGGCCTTCTTGAGGCCCGACCCAGCGGTGAAGCGCGGGACCTTCGAAGCCGCGATCTGGATCGGCTCACCCGTGCGCGGGTGCACGCCCTCGCGCGCGCCGCGCTCGGCGACGTGGAACTTCCCGAAGCCCGAGAAACTGACCTCGCCACCGCGGGCGAGCGTCTCCTCGATGACGGCGAGGGCAGCGTCGACGGCGGCAGCAGCGTCCTTCTTGTCCAGGTTGGACTTGTTGGCGACGTGGTCGACGAACTCGCTCTTCGTCATCTTTCGGCGGTCCTTTCCGAGGGTTGGCGGGGGTGGCGGCCGGGCAGTGTGGACTCCGGTCCGGACGGACCGGCATGCAGGCGTCGGGCCCGACGAGCAGAATGATGGCGACGATGACCCTTCAGCGCATCGCCTGGCTGGTGACCGTGGTGGCCCTCCTGATCGGGGCGCTCATCATGTTGCTGTCCAACTACCAGGGCTACGCGGCGCTGTTCACGGCGGTCGCGCTGTCCGCCGCGATCAACCTGCGCTGAGCGTCGCGTCCTCGGCGCCGCCGTCTTCGACGGCGGGCTCGGTGTGGACGATCACCTCGTCGATCGCCGGCGCGCGGTCGCGGATCCGGCGCTCCAGCTCGCTGGCCACGCCGTGGGCCTGGTCGAGGGTCTGATCGCCGGCCAGGCGGACGGTGAGAAGGACGACGAGGCCGTCGGCTGCGGCACGGAAGCGGAGGTCCTCGACGGGCGCGCCGGTGAGCTCCTGGACGAGCTCGCGCACCACCGCCTCCTCGTGGGCGACCTCGCGCCGCGCCGGCTCCGCGCCCTCCGCCTCCGAACCGGCCAGCGGCTCGATGTGGGTGTGGACGTCGACGACCTCGGGGACCGCGTCGTGGATCGCCTCCTCGACCGCGCAGGCGATCGCGTGGGCGGCGCCGAGGCCGAGGTCAGCCGGCAGCTTGAGGTGCAGGGACAGCTCGAGGCTGCCGTCGACGGCGGTCGTGCGGACGTTGTGGACCTCGCGCACGCCGCGGACGGTCAGGGCGGCGGCGGACGCCCGCTGGCGGACGTCGGCGCCCGCGGTGCCGGGCTCGACGTGGACGACGACGTCGCTGCCGGGGAGCGCCTGGCGGACGGCCTCCTCGATCGAGTCGGCGACCGCGTGGCCCTCGCCGAGCGCGGCGTCGGGCGGGACGGCGACGGTCGCCTCGACGAAGTTGCGCCCGGCGGCGGCGCGCACGCGCAGGCGGCGCAGCTCGATCGTCGGCTCGGCGGCGAGGATCGCGGTGCGCGCCTCGCGCTGGGCCTCCTCCGGCGTGGCGTCCATCAAGACATCCACATTGCGTCGCATCAGCCGGACCGCGGCGGAGACGACGAGGACCGCGACGATCAGCGCGGCGATCGAGTCGGCAGCGGGCGTCCCGGCGGAGGTGAGCGCCAGGCCGATGAGGACGGCGATCGTGCCGACGAAGTCCGAGGCGAAGTGCAAGGCGTTGGATGCCAGCGCCGGGCTGCCGTGCTTGATCGCCGCACGCCGGGAGATCGTCAAGCGCGAGACGTCGACCACCAGCACGACCGCGAGCACGGCGAACGTCCAGGCGTTGGCGTCAACGTGGTGCTCGCCGCCCTCGATCAGGCGCGAGAGCGCCTGCACCCCGATGAACGCCGAGGCCAGCACGAGGAACCCGCCCTCGCCCAGCGCCGCCAGGTGCTCGGCCTTGCCGTGCCCGTAAGGATGGTCCCGGTCCGCCGGCCGAATCGCGACCCGCAGTGCGAGGAAGGTCAGCAGCGCGGCGACGAGGTCCGTACCCGAGTGCACCGCCTCGGCGACGAGGCCGAGCGAGCCGGAGATCAGACCGGCGATGAGCTTGAGCGTGACCAGGAACGCGGCGGCGAAGACCGAGCCGAGCGCCGAGCGCAGGACGGTCTTCGAGGCCGTGCCGTCGGGCATCGCCGGGGCCGCTCCGCCGCCGGTTACCGCAGCGGTCGTCTCGCTCATCGCCCCACCCCGCGCGTCGTCGCCGCGCTCATCCGGAGAGGTGCTCCGCGAGCAGCGCGGCGGCGCGGCCGCGGTGGCTGATCGCGCCCTTCTCCTCCGGGGTCAGCTCGGCCATCGTGCGGCCGGCGGGCGCCGGGATCGGGTCGTCGGGAAGGAAGGCGGGGTCGTAGCCAAAACCGCCGTCGCCGCGGGGCTCGGGCGCCAGCGTGCCGGTGCAGCGGCCTTCGAAGAGGTGCTCGGTGTTGTTGATGGGGTCGGCCAGCGCGATGACGCACACGTACGCGATCGGGCTGCCGGTCGGCGCCTCGGCGAGCAGCTTGTCGAGGTTCTCCTGGTCGGTGGCGTCCTCGCCCGCGAAGCGCGCCGAGTAGACGCCGGGCCGGCCGCCCAGCGCCTCGGACTCGATGCCGGAGTCGTCGGCGATCACGACGACGTTCAGCGCCTGCGCGGCCGCGCGTGCCTTGCCGAGCGCGTTCTCGGCGAAGGTCGTCCCGGTCTCGGGCGGGAGGACGACCGCGTCGGGCAGCGGCGCGACCTCATGGGGCGCGAGGAGCTGCTCGAACTCCTCGGCCTTGTGAGCGTTGCGGGTGGCGAGGACCAACTTCATGATGTCGCTCCGCGGCCCGCGGCGATCGCCGCGTCCTGGGCGACGCGCAGCGCCGCGATCCCGCCCTCGGCGAGGTGCAGCAGCTCGTCCAGGTGCGCGCGGCTTAGCGGCGTGCGCTCGGCGGTCGCCTGGACCTCGACCAGCCCGCCCTCGCCGGTCATGACGACGTTGGCGTCGACCTCGGCGGCGGAGTCCTCGGGGTAGTCGAGGTCGAGCAGCGGCACGCCGCCGACGATGCCGCAGGAGATCGCGGCGATCGTGCCGGTCAGCGGCGACTTGGCGATTCGCCCGCTGGCTTGGAGCTCCGCGCAGGCCAGCGCGAGCGCGACGAAAGCGCCGGTGATCGACGCGGTGCGCGTGCCGCCATCGGCCTGCAGAACGTCGCAGTCCAGGTAGATGGTGTTCTCGCCCAGCGCGGCGAAGTCGACGACGACGCGCAGCGAGCGGCCGATCAACCGCTGGATCTCGACCGTGCGCCCGTCTTGCTTGCCGCGCGAGATGTCGCGCTGCTTGCGGTCGCCGGTCGACGCGGGCAGCATCCCGTACTCGGCGGTGACCCACCCGAGGCCGGAGTTGGCCCGCCACCGTGGTACCCCGGTCTGCGCCGACGCCGTGCAGATCACCCGCGTCTCCCCCATCGAGATCAGCGCGCTGCCGGTCGCGGTCCGGACAAACCCGGGCTCGATCGTCACCGGCCGCAGCCCATCGGGCGCGCGGTCGTAGCTACGGGTCACGGTCGCGGCCATCGCGCCGATGGTACGCACCAGGCCGGTCTACAGCGCACGACGGTGCGGCCGAGGGCGGTTGTGCGGACCCAGTTGAAGTCGATCTCGACTTTGGGCCCCAGGAGGGCCACAACTCGAGACCGACGGCGCGCGATCTCAGCGTGCGGACGCCGGCGCCCGCCACTCCGACGCCGAGAGATCGACGTGCTCGACCTCGGTCAGCGGCATCTGCAGGAAGCGGGTGCCGAGGCGGCGGAAGGCGTCGGCGTCGCCGGTGCACAGGAAGGAGTAGGTGCCCTCGCCGTCGCGGCGCGAGGCGAGGTCGCGGGAGCCGAGGACGTGCTCGGCCTGGCGGGCCAACGCCGCGCCGGAGGTCACGATCGTCACGCCGCGCCCAAGCATCCGCTGGAGCATCGAGCGCACCAGCGGGTAGTGCGTGCAGCCGAGGATGACCGTGTCCACCCCGGCCTCGACCAGCGGGGCGCAGTAGCCGCGGACGACCTCTTGCAGCTCGCGCGAGAACAGCTCGCCGCCGGGCGGGTCCTGGATCAGCGGCGCGAGGTCCGGGCACGGGACCGCCACGAGGTCGACGTGCGGATCAACGGCGGCGACCGCACGCTCGTAGGCGCCGGAGGCGACCGTCGCTCGTGTGGCCAAGAGGCCGATCCGACCGGTCCGCGTGACCGCCACCGCCTGGGCAGCCTCCGGCCGGACCACACCGATCACATCGACGCCAAGCGTCGTCTCCAGCATCCGCCGCTGTAGCGCGGGCAGCGCCGCGGCGGTCATCGAGTTGCAGGCGACGACCAGCAGCTTGGCGCGGCGCGCGACCAGCTCGTCGGCGATGTCCATGCCGAACGCCTCGAGCTCCTGCGCCGTGCGCTCGCCGTACGGAAAGCGCGCGCTGTCACCCAGGTAGACGTAGTCCTCCTGGGGCAGCGACACGAGCAGCTCGTGCAGCACGGTCAGACCACCGACGCCGGAGTCAAAGACGGCGATGGGGCGGTCGCGCGGATCGGCGGCGGGCACGAGGATCATCGTACGGAGCGCACCCGCCGCCACGGCGACGTCGGCCATCTAGCCCTTGCCGGCGCCGCCGACGTCGTCGATCGTGCCCTTGACCTTCTGCACGATCGTCTTGGCGATCGTGCCGTCGCTGCCGGTCTTTACGACCGCGACCATCACGCCCGCCAGCAGCAGGATCAACCCGATGTACTCGACGGTCCCCTGGCCGTCGTCGGAGGTGGCCAAGCGGCGGTGGGCGCGGTGCAGGGCGTGGTAGGCGGTCGCGTGAGCGAAACCAAAGGCGGGGTACATGCGTCTCTCCAAGTGATGCGGATGAACAGGATCGACGCCGATGGTGCGCGAGCGCGTGTGACGGAACCACACGCAAACGTCACGAAACCGCGCAGCGCTTGCGACATGGGCCGCTGGTATCGTCCGACGCGGCGCCTCATGGGCGCCTTCTCCCTATGAAGGGTCCCTTCCGACGCATCCGTCCCGGCCGGCGTCCGGCCGACGACCCGGGCCAGCAGCAGGATCCGCAGGCGACGCTCGTCGTCCCGCCGCTTCCTGCGCCTACCGACGTCACCGCGGTCCAGCCGCCGGTTGAGCAGCCCGTGCCCGCGGAGCCGCTGCCGGCGGGGTTGGCGCCTGCCGACGTCGCGCCGACGCGCCCGAGCTTCCGCGATCGCGGCCGCCTGCGCCGCCGCCTGCGCTACCTGCGCCGCGTGCGGGAGCTGGGCTTCCGGGACCTCGGCGGTCTCGCCTTCGACCTGCACCGCTTCCGCCGCCGCAACGACGAGCTGGTGCTCGGCAAGCTCGCGGCGCTCGACGCGGTGGACCGCGAGCTGCGCGCGATCGAGCGCGTCCTGAACGACCGCCGCGACATCATCGAGCTGCGCGAGCCGGGCGTCGCTGCCTGCCCGCGGTGCGGCGCGCTGCACAGCTCCGACGCGAACTTCTGCCCGCAGTGCGGCACGCAGTTCAGCGGGCCGCGGGCGATCGGCGAGGTCGGCGGCCAGCCCGCCGCGCCCGAGGTCTCGCCCGCTCAGGAAACCCTTCCGATCAGCGCTTCCGATCAAGGCTCGACGCCGGTCTCCGGCGCGCTGGCGGGCAACCCGCCGGTCGAGACGCCGCCAGAGCCGATCGCTGAAGAGGCCCCGGCCCCGGACGGCGTCGACGCGCCGACGGCTGGAGAAGCGCCGACCACGGTGAACGATCCCCAGGCCCCGAGCGACGCGGCGCCCGCCAACGGCGACGGCGACGCGACGACCCCCGACCAGCCCACGCAGGCCTTCCCGTCGCTGGGTGAGGACAACGGACATGGGTCGGCCATGACCGGCGGCGATCCGCTCGCGTCACGCGAGCGTTCGGCGGAGTGACCGGCCAGGATCCCCAGCAGGTCACCGGTCCGGCGCCGGTGCCGCTGCGATGCCCGCGGTGCGGCACGTACGTCGCGCCCGAGCAGGACTGGTGTCTTGAGTGCGGGGCCCCGGCCCGGACGCGCCTGGCGCCGACGCCGAACTGGAGGGCGCCGATCGCGCTCGTGGCCGTCGTCGTCCTGCTCGCAGGGTTGGTGCTCGCGTTCGCGTTCACCGAGCTGACCAACGACGACGGGCGCGTCTCGGCGGCCACGACCGCGCCGGTCGAGCCGGACACCATCCCTCAGAACAGCGTCCCGACCGCGCCGCCCGCGGCAGCGACGAACCCCGACGTCGCCTCCAGCGCGGCGCCCGCGGGCTGACGGCGCCCGCCAAAGCGCCAGAGCATCTAGCTAGCCCAGCAGCGCCGCGTGGCGCGCGCGGTACTTCTCGCTCAGCGGGTGCACGTCCAGCAGCGGCGCCGCCACCGGCCCGTCGGCCGCGAGCACCTCGAGCGTCGCCACCATCCCCCGCGCCAGCGCGCCGAGGTCGTAGCCGCCCTCCAGGACTACTCCTACAGGAACGCCCAGCGCGTCCGCCACCGCGCGGACCGACGCCGCCATCGTCCCGTAGCCCGCGTCGCTCACCTCGCCGTCGGCCAGCGGGTCGTCGCGGTGGGCGTCGAAGCCGGCCGAGATCAGGATCAACCCCGGGTCGTAGGAGCGCGCCAACGGCACCACGACGTGCTCGACCAGGGAGCAGAAGACCGCGTCGCCCGACCCGGGCGGCACCGGCAGGTTCACGGTGTATCCGCGCCCCGCGCCCGCGCCGACCTCGTCCGCCGCGCCCGTCCCCGGGTACAGCGGCCACTGGTGGATCGAGCAGAACAGGACGTCGTCGTCCTGCCAGAACACGTCCTGGGTCCCGTTGCCGTGATGCACGTCCCAGTCCAGGATCAGCACGCGCTTGACGTCGGAGGACGCGAGCGCGTGCCGCGCCGCGACCGCCACGTTGTTGAACAGGCAGAAGCCCATCGACCGCCGCGCCTCCGCGTGGTGGCCAGGCGGCCGGTGCACCGAGACGCCCAGCCGCGGCGCGTCCACCGCGCCCGGCATGCCGACCAAAGCATCAACGACGGCGCATGCCCCGCCCGCGGCGTGCAGCGCCGCCTCCCAGGACCCAGGAGATACCACCGTGTCCCCGTCGATCGCGCCGCCGCCGCTGGCGCACAGCTCCTGGATCCCGTTGATCAGCCGCGCCGGATGCACCGCCTCCAGCTGCGCGCGAGCCGCCGGCGGCGACGAACGCACGTCGAAGCCCAACCACTCGCGGGCCTCCAGCGCGCGCTCGATCGCGACGATCCGCGCCGGCTGCTCCGGGTGTGGTCCCGGATCGTGCTCGAGCGACGACGGGTGATGGAACAAGACGGGTGCGGCCATCGCGTCGGTACGGTACCCGCGTGCCGCAGCCGGAGCCCGCCGCCGTGATCGTCGACGCCGAGGTCGCGGTCGTAGGAGCGGGCGCGGCCGGCCTCTACGCCGCGCTGACCGCTGCCCGCGCGGGCGCCCGCGTCGCGCTCGTGTCCGCCACGCCCCTCGCCCAGACCGCGTCCTATTGGGCCCAGGGCGGCCTGGCCGCCGCGCTCGACCCGACCGACTCGCCCGACCTGCACCGCAAGGACACCGAGATCGCCGGGCGCGGGATCGTCCGCCGCTCCGCCGCCCAGCTGCTGTGCCGCGAGGCGCCGCGCGCGGTCCGGGAGCTCGAGGAGCTCGGCGTCGTCTTCGATCGCAACGCCGACGGCACGTTCGGCCTCGGCCTCGAAGGCGGGCACTCCAAGCGCCGCGTCGTCCACGCCGGCGGCAGCGCGACCGGGCGCCGCGTGGTCCGGCAGCTCTCCGCCGTGGTGGTCGAGGAGCCGCGCATCGAAGTGCTGGAACAAGCCCGCGCCGCCGCGCCGTGGACCGTTGATGGCCGCCTCGTCGGGATCGTCCTGGAGGACGGCCGCGCGATCCGCGCCCGTTCCACGATCCTGGCGACCGGCGGCGCCGCCGCGCTGTGGGCTCGCACGACCAACCCGCCGGGCTCGCTCGGAATCGGGCTGATGCTCGCCCGCCAAGCGGGCGCCGCGCTCGCCGATCTGGAGTTCGTGCAGTTCCATCCGACCGCGGTGACGTCGATCCCCGGCCGCGAGGGCTTCCTGGTGACCGAGGCGATCCGCGGCGAGGGCGCGACGCTGCTGGACGCCAACCACGAGCGCTTCGTGGAGGAGCTCAAGCCGCGTGATGAGGTGGCGCTAGCGGTCTACAACACGATGCAGGCCCAGGGCACCACGCACGTCTGGCTCGACATGCGCCACGTCGACCCCATGTCCTTCCCCAATGTCGTCGGCGCGCTGCGGGAGTCCGGCCTGGACCCCGCGACCGAGCTCGTGCCCGTCTCACCGGCCAGCCACTTCTGCATGGGCGGCGTGGTCGTCGACCTCGACGGCGCCTCCACCGTCTCCGGGCTCTACGTCGTCGGCGAGACCGCCTGCACCGGCCTGCACGGCGCCAACCGCTTGGCCTCCAACTCGTTGACCGAGTGCTTCGTCCAGGGCAAGCGCGCGGCGCTGGCGGGCCTCGACGAGCCGCGCCTGCACGTCGCGCCCGAGAACCCGCCGGTCGCGGCGCCGATCCCGGCCCCGACGCAGGCGACGCGCGACGCGCTCTGGCGCCACGCGGGGCTCACCCGCGACGCCGCGGGCCTAGAACAGCTCCGCGACGACCCGCATCCACTGGCGCAGCTGGTCGCCGAGTGCGCCATCCTGCGTCAGGAGAGCCGCGGCGCGCACGTGCGCAGCGACTTCCCTGAGGTGGACCCCGCTCTCGACGGCCATCACGCCGTCGTCCGCAACGGCGGAGCACCCACTTTCGAGCGCTGGACGTAGCACGACCATCGGTCGGCTGAACGTCGGCACCCTCTTAACGCGAACTCAACAGACCTTGCGTTGGTGCTTCATGAGGCCGGGGCATGATGCATCCGGTCGAGGAGCAAGCCAATCCCATGGTCAAGGGGAGGTCGCGATGTACCAGTTCAGCAGGGCCATGTACCGAGAGCTCGCCGCAGATGTCGACATGACGGTCTGCGACGAAGCCCACCACCACGTGCTCCACGCGTGCGAGGCCAACATCGAGCGCCTGGTCGGCGATCGTCACTACTTCGCCCGTCCCGCGCGCACGCTGTTCAACGACATCCGCCGCTACTTCCCGATGACCGCACAGGCACGCGTCTGCGCCGTCGTCGAGCGCTACGTCGCCGCCACCGAGGACTGGCTCGACAACCTGCCCCAGAACGGCATCGACGTCAACGGCCAGCCCCTGCAGTGTCGCGCGACCACCCGCCGCGGCACGGCCTGCCAGCGGATGCCGCTGCCCCACAACGGCTACTGCCCGTCGCACCAGCACCTCGCCGAGACCGAGGAGCCGCTGGAAGTGGTCGAGGCGATGGCGGCCTAAGACCGCAGCTTCTTGGAGAGTGCACCCCGGGCCTGTGCGCTAGTAGCGTGCGGGCCCGGATGCTGCTCGGGGTCGACGTCGGAGGGACCTTCACCGATGCGGTCCTGGTCGACGGCGGGCGGCTGATCACCGCCAAGGCGCCGACGACGCCCGAGGATCAGTCGCGGGGCGTGTTGGAGGCGGTGTCGAGCGCGCTGGGCGCGGCCGGCGCGTCGCGGTCGGCATCCGCGGTCGAGGCGTTCTCGCACGGGATGACGGTGGCGACCAACGCGCTGCTGGAGGGCGTCGGCGCGCGCACGGTGCTGTGCGCGACCGAGGGGTTCGTGGACGTCGTAGAGCTCGGGCGTCAGGCGCGGCCCGAGCTGTACCGGCTGTGCGCGGACCGGCCGGCGCCGTTGGTGCCGCCGGAGCGGCGGGTGGCGGTGCCGGAGCGGATGGGGCCATCTGGGGTCCTGCGGGCGTTGACACGCGAAGCGGCCGACGCGGTGGCCGAGCAGGTCGCCGCGCTGGAGCCCGAGGCGGTCGCGGTGGTGTTGCTGCACGCCTACCGAGATCCGTCGCATGAGTCGCTTCTGGGCGACGCGCTGCGGGCGCGCTTGGGCGACGGCGTCCACGTGTCGCTGTCGCACGAGGTGACCGCGACGTTCCGCGAGTACGAGCGCGCCGCGACGACCGAGGTCGACGCGGCGTTGTCACCGCTGTTGCGGTCGTACTTGTCGCGGTTGGTTGACGGCGCGCGCGAGGCGGGCCTCGTCGAGCCATCGATCATGCAGTCCAGCGGCGGCCTGACGGAGGCGTCGCACGCGGCGTCGCACGCCGCGCTGACGGTGTTGAGCGGGCCCGCGGGCGGCGCGGCCGCGGCGGCGCTCCTGGCGGAGCGCCTGGGCGAGCCCGACCTGTTGTGCTTCGACATGGGCGGGACGTCGTGCGACGTCTGCGTCGTGGAGGACGGGCGCGTGCGCGTAGCCGGCACCCACCCACCCCGCGAGGTCGGCGGACGGCCGCTGGCGCTGCCGATGGTCGACATACACACGGTCGGCGCGGGCGGCGGGTCGATCGCCTGGCGCGACGCGGGCGGCGCGCTACGCGTTGGGCCGCGGTCGGCGGGCGCGGTGCCGGGGCCGGCTGCGTATGGACGCGGGGGCGTCGAGCCGACGGTGACCGACGCCAACGTCGTGCTTGGGCATCTTGATGTGGAACGGCCTTTGGCGGGCGACGTGCGGTTGGATGCGGACGCCGCGTTGCGCGCAGTCGACGCGCTGGCGCAGGAGCTGGGACTCTCAGACGCGCGCGCGTGCGCGGAAGGAATCGTGAAGGTCGCCAACACCGAGATGGTGCGGGCGCTGCGCGTGGTCACCGTCGAGCGCGGGATCGACCCGCGGCGCTTCGCGCTCCTGGCCTTCGGCGGCGCCGGACCGCTGCACGCCGCGGCGATCGCCGACGAGCTGGGGATCACGCGGATCGTCGTGCCGCGCGCCGCAGGCGTGCTGAGCGCGCTGGGGCTGGCGGCGGCGGAGCGGCGGCAGGACACGGCTGCATCGGTTCTGCTGCGCGGTCCGGAGCTGACCGACGCGGCGTTGCGCGCGCTGGCCGAGGGCGCCGACGAGGTCGTGTGGGACGCGCGCTATGCGGGGCAGTCGCACGAGCTGGCACTGCGCGATGTGGAGCCGCGCGCGGAAGCCCTGCGCCGCGCCTTGGCCGAGGCCCACCGCGAGCGCTACGGCTACGCCGACGAGGACGCGGAGGTCGAGCTGGTGACCGTGCGGACGGCGCGCGTCGATGCCGGTCCGGACGTCGTGTGGGACGCGCAGTCCTCGCCATCGTTCAGCGGCCCCACGCGGGTCGATCTGCCGGAGTCGACGCTCGTGGTCCCCGGCGGCTGGTCCGGCCACACCGACGCGACAGGGACGGTGATCCTGGAACGTGCTTGACCCCATTGCCTTGCAGGTCGCCACGGGCGCGCTGCGCGCCGCGTGCGAGGAGATGGGCGCGGTGCTGATCCGCAGCGCGCACTCGGCCAACATCAAGGAGCGCCGCGACTGCTCGACCGCGCTCTTCGACGCGCACGGCGAGATGGTCATGCAGGCCGAGCACATCCCGGTGCACCTGGGCGCGATGCCGGCGTCGGTGGCGGCGGTCCTGGATCGCGATCACTCAGGCGGCGTGTCCTGGGTGCTCAACGACCCCTACCAGGGCGGCACGCACCTGCCGGACATCACGGCGGTGACGCCGGTCCTGGCCGAAGGCGGCGCGTTGTTGGGGTTCTCGGCCTCGCGCGCCCATCACGCCGACGTCGGCGGGCGCGTCCCGGGGTCGATGCCGTTCGACTCGCGGACGCTGGACGAGGAGGGCGTCGTGATCGCCCCGCGCGTGCTGGACGACGCGGCGATCGACGAGTTGTCGTCCTTGATGCGCCAGCCCGCGGAGCGCCGCGCGGACCTGCGCGCGCAGCTTGCCGCCAACCGGCTCGGCGCGCGGCGCGTGCGGGAGCTCGCGGAGCGCCTCGGCGAGGACGGGCTGCGCGACGCGTTCGCGTCGGTGCTCGACTACGCGGAGCGGCGCACGCGCGCCTGCCTGGAGGCGCTGGAGGACGGCACGCGGCATGCGGTCGACGTTCTTGAAGGGGTCGATGGCGACTTGGAGTTGCGCGTCGCCGCGACCGTCAAGGGCGACATGTTGGTCTTGGACTTCCGCGGCAGCGCGGCGCAGGACCCGGGCAACCTCAACTGCCCGGTCGCGGTGACGCGCAGCGCCTGCCTGTTCGCGGTGCGTGTGCTGACCGACGCGGACATCCCACCCTCGGCCGGCGCCCACAGGCCGGTGGAGGTCATCACCGAGGCGGGGTCCTTGCTCGACGCGGCCGCCCCGGCGGCGGTGGCGGGCGGCAACGTGGAGACTTCCTCGCGCGTGGCAGACCTGGTGCTTCGCGCTTTCGGGCGGGCCTGTGGTCAGGGCACCATGAACAACGTGACGCTCGGCAACGACGACTTCTCCTACTACGAGACGCTCGGCGGCGGGCAAGGGGCGTGCCCGGATGCGGACGGGCCAAGCGCCGTCCACGTCGCGATGTCCAACACCTTGAACACGCCGGTCGAGGCGCTGGAGCTGGAGTTCCCGCTGCGGGTCGTGGAGTACTCGGTGCGGCGGGGCAGCGGCGGCGCGGGGACCTTCCACGGCGGCGACGGGATCGTCCGCGAGCTGGAGGCCTTGACCGACATGTCGTTCTCGCTCATCACCGAGCGGCGGCGGCACGCGCCGCCGGGCGCTGAGGGCGGCGCGGACGGCGCCGTGGGTCGCAACCTCGTTGATGGGGTTGAAGTGGCTTCGAAGGCGGGCGGGACGCTGCGCGCGGGGTCGCGGTTGCGGCTGGAGACGCCGGGCGGTGGCGGGCACGGCGCGCCGTCTTGAAGCGGCTAGCTCCTGGCCACCACCAGCGCCATCGCCACGCAGACGCCGGCCGCGGCCGTGAACGCGGCATTGCCAAGCGGCAGCCAGAGCACCGGCGCGAGCGCGTTGCCGGCGAACTTGAAGGCGCCGATCAGCGAGACCGCGCCGCCGCGGTTGCGCGGCGCGGCGGAGACCGTGAAGACGTTGAGGCCGGCCCAGACGAACGCGGACGCGACGCCAGCCGCGATCCAGCAGAGCGCCAATCCCGCCGCCCCGTCGACGATGCCGAGCAGCGGCAGCGTTACGACGCACGCGATCGCGCCGGTCACCGCGACCCGCCGCGCGCCCGCCCGGTCGACCCATGCTCCGGCCGGACGCCCCGCGAAGACCCCAGCCGCGCCGAAGCCGGCGAGCAGCAGCCCGCGCGCGGTCGGCCCGAGCCCGAAGGCGTCGCCCGCGCGTAGGGCAACGACGACCCCGACGCCCGTGATCGCCAGGTACGCGAGGAAGGCGGCGAGCGCGGTCCGGTAGGTCTCGCGGGTGAGGGCGTCGGCGAAGCGAGGGCGCTCGGCGGGCGCGGCCGCGACCTCGCCCGCCACCGCGTCGCCGCCCATGGCGGTCGCTCCGCCCACCGCCGCGTCGCCCACCCCTTCCTCCACCCCACGGCGCGGCCGCGACGCCACCGCCAGCGCGATCGCCGCCACCGCCGCCGCCAGGAAGGCCAGGCGGTAGTCGAGCGCGCCCGCCAGCCCGCCGATCAGCGGCGCGGCGACGATCCCGGCGGTCTGGACGGCGGCGAAGGTGCCCATCGTGCGGCCGAGGTCGGGCGGCGCCGTGTCCTCGGCCAGCGTCGCGAGGACGAGCGGCGTCGTGAACGCGTTGGCGGCGCCCTGGATCGCGCGAGCGGCGAGGAACGCCGCGTAGCCGGTGGTCAGCGCCGCGGCGGCGGAGGCGACCGCGTAGACGAGGAAGGCGATCCCGGTCGCGCGCGAGCGGCCGAGGCGCTCGCCGAGCGTCCCTGACACGAGCTGCAGCGCGGCGAACGGCACCAGGTAGGCGGTGAGGCTCAGCGACGCGGCGGAGGTCGAGACGTCGAAGGCGTTGCGCAGCTCCGGGATCAGCACGGTGACCATGCCGCCGCCGAAGGGGCCGATGAAGCCGCCGGCGTAGAGGGCGCCGCGGAGCGCGCGGCGGTCGCTCATCCGAGCGCGACGACGGACCCGGCGCGGGCGCTCTCGCGCGCGGCTTCGAGCACGTCGAGAACGGTGATCGCCTCGGCGGCGGTGACGGGCGGGCGAGCGGCGTCACCGCGGATCGCGTCGCGGACGCCGGCGTAAAAGGCCGGCCAGGCGCCGCGCTCCATCGTCAAAGGCTCCGCGTCGTCGGCGTAGCGGGTCGCGCCGGCCGCATCCTCCGGGCGCCATCCGAAGCTCGGGTCCTGGCCGGGATCCAGCCGCTCGCGCAGCTGGCCTTCCTGCGGGTCGAGCCCGCGCGAGACGAACGCCGCGCTCGTGCCGAGCGCGCGAAACCGCGGCGGCCCATCGGCGGCGTGGACGCCCGCGTGCAGGTGCGAACGGACGCCGCCGGCGTGCTCCAGCGTGATGAAGACCTCGTCCTCGACCTGCGCGTCGGGCCGGGTCGTGCGCAGCTCGGCGTAGACGTGCGTCGGCGTGCCGAGCAGCTGGATCGCCTGGTCGGCGAGGTGGCTGCCGAGGTCCAGCAGGAGCCCGCCGCCGTCGGCCGGATCGCTCAGCTCGCGCCAGGCGCCCTGCTTGATCTGCGGGCGCCAGCGGTCAAAGCGCGACTCCAAGGTGATGATGTCGCCCAGCGCGCCGGCGGCGACCTCGCGCCGCAGCGTGAGGAAGTCGTCGTCCCAGCGGCGGTTGTGGAAGACGCTGAGGACGACGCCGGCCTCGCGGGCCTCCGCGTCGAGCGCGCGGGCTTCCGCGGCGGTGACCGCCAGCGGCTTGTCCACCACCACGTGCTTGCCCGCGGCGATCGCCTGGCGCGCCAGCTCGACGTGGAACCGGTTCGGGGACGCGACGACGACCAGGTCGGCACCATCGAGCGCCTCGTCCAGCTTCCCGACCGCGCGCGCCTGCGGGTGGTCGGCGGCCAGCTCCTGACGGCGCTCCGCGTTGTTGGTGACGACCGCGCTCAGCTGTAGGCCGTCCGTCGCCGCGACCAGCGGCGCGTGGAAGGTCCGGCCGGCCAGGCCGTACCCGGCGACAATGACGTGAAGGGACCCATCGGACACCGCGCGCACGCTAGCGCGCGCGCCGGCCCTCGCCGGGAGTAAGGGGTCCGTCGGGCCCGGCTTCCGCGACGAGGTAAGGGGTCCCCTCCGCGACGGTCCGCGGCCGAGTAAGGGGTCCGCGCTCAGGAGTAAGGGGTCGATCGCCTCAGCTCGCTCCGTCCGCCCGATGTGGCGCGCCCGTCTCAGGCGCAAGATGCTGTCCATGCTCCTCCTCCTCAACCAGCCTCTCGCCGCCGTCCGCGACGAGGACGCCTCTCGCGCCGGCCACCGGCTCCGATTCCAGCCGCGCATCCCTCAGCGCGCGGCACTCCTCGATCGGGTCCGTGGCCGGCGCGGCGCGCGTCCGCGCTTCGTGCACGCGTAGCCCAGCGACAAGACCGCACCGAACTTGCCGCCGAAGACCGTCGACCTCACCGAACGGCGCCGCGTGCGCCAACATGGTCCGGGCATGCCTGCCCGGGTCACCAGCGACGCGTTCATCGGCCGCCGTCGCGAGCTCTCCCAGCTGGAGGCGGCGTTGGCGGCCGCCACCGGTGGGGACTGCTCCTCGGAGGCGTGCCGCGCGGCGCTGGTGTTCGTGGCGGGAGAGTCCGGCGTCGGCAAGAGCCGCCTCACCGATCACTTCGCCGAACGGGTCAAGGCCACGGGCGTCCGGGTCCTGTGGGGCGACTGCATCGACTTGGGCGAGAGCGAACTCCCCTATGCGCCGATCGTCTCGGCGCTGCGCTCTCTGGCCCGGGCGGGCCATCCGGTCTTCGACGCGCTCGGCCCCGCGCGTGCGGAGCTGGCCCGACTGCTCCCCGAGCTGGGCGCGCCCGGCGACCTGCTCGTCGAGCCCTACGCGGGCAGCGCGCAGGGCCGCCTGTTCGAGTTGTTGTTGGTGCTCTTCGAGCGGCTCGCGCAGGAGGCGCCGGTGCTGCTGGTCATCGACGACCTCCACTGGGCGGACCGCTCCACGCGTGACTTCCTCGCGTTCCTCGCGCGCAACGTGTGCGCCCAGCGGTTGATGGTGGTCTGCACCTACCGCGTCGACGAGCTGCACCGCCGTCACCCGCTGCGCCCGTTCCTAGCGGAGATCGAGCGGACCGAGCGCGCGTCGCGGCTGCCGATCGAGCGCTTCTCGCGCAAGGAGGTCGGCGCGCAGCTCACGTCGATCCTCGGGACGCCGCCGGAGCCCGAGCTGCTGGACCGCGTCTACGCGCGCTCCGAAGGCAATGCGCTCTATGCCGAGGAGATCCTCGCCGCCGAGCGGGAGGGCGACGGCACGCTGCCGGAGTCGCTGCGCGACGTGCTCATGCTGCGCGTCGAGGCGCTCGGAGAGATGACGCAGGAGGCGCTGCGCTGGGTCTCGGCCGCGCACCGGATCGAGCACGACGTGCTCGAGGAGGCCTCGGGGCTGGACCCGCGCGCGCTGCGCGACGCGCTGCGCGAGGCCGTCGCCCACCACGTCCTGGTCACCCAGGCTGACGGCCGCATCGCCTTCCGGCACGCGCTGCTGCGCGAGGCCGTCCACGACGACCTGCTGCCCGGCGAGCACGCCGACATGCACCTACAACTTGCGCGCGTGCTGGAAGGCCGCGTCGTGTCCGAGGCGTGCATCGCGTTGGACCGCGCCGCCGAGATCGCCCATCACTTCGACCTCGCGATGGACCAGCCGGCCGCGCTGCGGACGATGGTGCGCGCGGGCGCGACCGCCTCGCGCGTGCACGCCGATGCCGAGGCCGCGGCGTTCTACGAGCGGGCCCTGGAGCTGTGGGACCGCGTCGAGGATCCGGCCGCGCTGGCGGGCTGCGACCACGTCGACCTGCTCGCGCGCGCCGCGGCCGCCCACCAGTTCGACCACGGCCGCTCGATCGTGCTGATCAAGCGGGCGCTGCACGAGGTCGACCAGGACGCCGAGCCCGAGCGCGCAGCGCTGTTGTTGGAGCGGTTGGGCAAGGCGCGGTGGTCGCAGGGCAAGGGCCAGATCGCGCTGGAGGCGTGGGACGCGGCGCTCGCGCTGCTGCCGGTCTCGCCGCCGACCGAGGCGCGGGCGCAGCTGTTGGCCGCGAAGGCCGGCGGGCTGATGCTCTGGGGCCGCTACGCGGACGCGAGCGCGATGGCCGACGACGCGTTGGAGGTCGCTGACGCGGTCGGCGCCCGCGGCGTCTGGATCCACGCGCTGAACACGAAGGGCGTGTCGCTGCGCGGCGGCGGTCGGACCGAGCTCGGGCTGGCGACGCTGCGCGAGGCGATGGAGATGGCGCGGGCCGAGGGCAACGTCGACCAGCTGCTGCGCGCCTACCTCAACCTCTCCGACGCGATGCACCTGACCGGCGACACCTACGGCGCGCGCGACCTGCTGATCGCCGGGCGCCGCGAGGTCCGCACGCTCGGGCGCCACGCGAAGTGGCTGGCGATCCAGCAGGCGGAGATCGCCTTCGACCTGGGGTCGTGGGCCGAGGCCGAGCAGCTCGCCTCTGATGAGCTGGGCCGCGGCATCCAGGGCATGACCAAGGTCTTCTTCGAGCTGACGCGGGCGGCGCTGGCACTCGCACGCGGCGAGCACGACGACGCGCGAGCGCGGTTGGTCGAGGCGCGCGAGCTGGTGACGCGCTCCTACGAGCCGCAGTGGCACGCGCCGATCACCGCAATGCTCGCCGGGCTGGAACGGCGCGAGCGCAACCTGACGGCGGCGCGCGCCGCGATCCATGCCGGGCTGGAGCGCTTGGCCACCACCGAGGCGATGGACGACGGCGCCCGACTGGCGCGCATCTTCTCCGCGGCCGCGGGCGTCGAGGCCGACGCCGCCCAGCAGGCGCGTGACCTCGGCCGCCCCGAGGACGAGGCCGCCGCCATCACCGCCGCGCGCGAGTACGCCGAGCGCGCCCGCGAGGCCGCGTCGCGCCCCTTCGCCGCCGCGATGCCCGAGGCCGCGGCGATGGTCCTGGTCGCCGAAGCCGAGATCGCCGCCGCCGAAGGCGCCTCTGACCCGGCGCGCTGGGCCGCGGCCGCCGAGGCCTGGGCCGCGATGCCGCGGCCGTACCGCTTTGCCCGCACCCGCTGGCGCGAGGCCGAAGCCCATCTCATCCGCGGCGACCGCGCCGCCGCCGAGTCGGCTGCCACCGACGCCCTCGCCATCGCCTCGCGCCTGGGGTCGCGCTGGCTCGTCGACGAGCTCCAAGCCCTCGCCCGGCGCGGGCGCCTGCGGGTGTCCAAGCCGAGCCGCAGCCGTGGAGCAGCTGGTGCCGCCGCCGGGCCCGGGGATCTCTCGCCGACCGCCGCCGCGCTCCTCGCGGCGCTCCCGCATCCCTTCGCGCCGGCGCCCGCGCCTGTCGCGCTCGGCGACGACCCGCTTGTCGCAGCGCACGCGCCGCTGGCCTCCGACACGCCTAGCGCCGTGCTCGCTGCCGGCGCCTCCGCGCCGCCGCTCCCGCACGCACCTTCCGGCGGCGGCGCCGCGGCCCCCGCCTCTGCCCCGCCCGACCACTTCGCCGGCCTCGGCCTGACGCCGCGCGAGCGCGACGTCCTCGCGCTCGTCGCTCAGGGCCGCACCAACCGCGAGATCGGCGAGGAGCTCTTCATGGCCGAGAAGACCGCCTCGGTCCACGTTTCCCGCATCCTCGCCAAGCTCGACGTCCGCTCCCGCACCGAGGCCGCGGCCGTCGCCCACCGCCTGGGCCTCGAGTCGACCGACGACGACGCGACCACCGCCGTCGCCTGAGGCACCGCCCGCCCCTGAAGCGCCGCCCGCGCCTGCGCGCCCACCCTCGGCGAGCGCCCCCGCGCAAACCTTCCGCCCGCCGCTCGCTAGGTTGCCCGCCATGACGACGGTCGGCTTCCTGGGATTGGGGATCATGGGCTCGCGGATGGCCGCGAACCTCCAGCGCAAGGGGTTCGCCGTCACGGCGTGGACCCGCACGCCCGGCAAGGCCGAGGCCTGGGTCGCCGAGAACCCCGGTGCGACCGCCGCGGCCACGCCCCGCGAAGCGGCGGCGCAGGCCGACATCATCATCTCGATGGTCGTCGACGGCGCACAGGTCGACACGATCCTGCTCGACCCCGAGAACGGCGCCGCCGCGGGCGCTCGCGCCCACACGTTGTTCATCGACATGTCGACGATCGCTCCGGCCGACGCGCGCCGCATCGGCGAAGACCTCGCCGCGCGCGACGGCGACTACTCCTTCGTCGACGCGCCCGTCACCGGCAGCTCCCCGCGCGCCGAGGACGGCACGCTCACGATCATGGCCGGCGGCGCGGGCGACGACATCGCGCGCGCCCGGCCCGCGCTCGAGGCCATGGGCAGCACGATCATCCACGTCGGCGAGCTCGGCCACGGCCAGGTCATCAAGCTCATCAACAACGCGGTCGCCGCCGCCAACGCCGCGACCCTCGCCCAGGCGCTGGTCATGGGCGCCGGGACCGGCGTCGACCTCGAAGCCCTGACCCAGGTCCTGTCAGCTGGCAGCGGGAACTCGACGATGGTCGGACTTAAAGCGGAACCGATGCGTCAGCACAATTACGCGACGTTGTTCAAGACCGCGCACATGCTCAAGGACGTGCGCCTCTGCATCGAAGAGGCCCAACGCGCCGGAATCCCGTTTCCGGCTGCAAATTCCGCACGAGACGCGCTCACCGCAGCGGTCGGCCGGGGGTTCGCCGACCAGGACTTCGCGTCGATCGTGGAGGCCTACGAAGGCCTCGCTGGTCTGCGCATTGACGACGAATGACCGTACGCAGACGTTTGTTTTGAGCGCCTACGCGCCAGGTTACCGCCTTGTGAAACGCGGAATTAGCAGGACGATTTTGGGATCTTCACATCCCATGCCACAATCGAGGTCCTTCTCGCAGCGCGACACCGGGTACCGGTTGTTGCGCATCGCGTTCGGACGGTTCCCCCGACCGGCGCGACGGGATTTTCTGTCGTCACTTACCTCTGAACCCCCTCTATGCCTATTGCGATCAAGGAATGGGCGGTCACTGTCCGCGCCCTTGCCGAAGGTGAGCAGCTCGTCACCCTCCGCAAGGGCGGCGTCGGTGAGCCGAGCAGGAATTTCTCGCTCGAGCATGACCGCTTCTTCCTCTACCCGACCTTTGACCACCAGCGCTACGACTTGGTGCGTGATTCGCACCAGCCGGAGCTCCGCCGCGCCCTCGAAGAGGGCGTATGGCCGGACGGTGAGCCCCCGCTGCACGCGTTGACTCGCGACGGTGGAATCGGCCAGCCGGACCGCGTGCGGATTCGCGCCTGGGCGGAGGTCACCGCCAGCTGGACGATCACCGATCCCCGCACGGTCGGCGAGTTGTCCCCCTACTACGTGTGGACCACCGACTACGCCGAAAAGCGCCTTGCTTGGAAGCGTCGTCACCCGCTGCACGTCGTCCTGCTCCGCACGTATCGGATCCCGCGTCCGGTGACCGTTCGTGTGAAGGACGAGTTCGGTGGCTGTCGTTCGTGGCTTGAGATCACGCGCGACCTGCCCTTCGAGGGCACCCCGGTGTTGTCGGACGACGAGTTCGACCGTGCCCGCGAGCAGATCGCAGAGATCTGCGACGCGCGCGTCCCGGCGCTGGTCTAAGCCGGAACGCGGGTTGCAGCACCCTGATGAAGTGACCGTGGAGCGGCGGCGAGCGAAGGAGGAGGTCGCCGCCGCTTCGCGCGTTCTGGTGGTCGGGATCGGTGGCGGAGGAGACGTCGCCGGCGCCCTCGCCGCCGCCGAATCCGCGCGCGCTCTCGGTGTCACCGACGCGATCGTCGGCGGCCTTACATGGGAGCGCCGACCGGTCGACCCGCTGCCCGGCCCGCGCCTCCTCGACGAGATCGAGGGGCTCGTCGAGCGCCTCGGCGACGGCACTTCCGCCGCCATCGCCGGCCCGGACACCACCGGCCCCGGCGGCTTCCGCTTCTGCGAGGCCGACATGTCGGCCTTCCTCGACGGCGCGCCGGTCCTGCTGGTCGACCCGAACCCGGGCCCACGCGCGATCGCCGCGGGCCTCGACGCGGCAGCCCGGCATTTCACGGCCGACATGGTGATCCTGCTTGACGTCGGTGGCGACGTCCTCACCCACGGCACCGAGCCCGGCCTCGCCTCCCCGCTGGCCGACGCGACCGTCCTCGCCGCCGCGCTCCACATGGCCACGCCGACGCTCGGCATCGTCTTCGGCACCGGCTGCGACGGCGAGCTGACGCCCGCCGAGGTCGCTGAGCGCCTGGACGAGGTCGCTGCCGCCGGCGGCGACCTCGGCGACCTGCCGCTTCCGGACGCCGCCATCGCCCGGACCGAGGCGTCGCTGGCCCACGTCACGACCGAAGCCTCCGCGATGGCCCTGCGCTGCGCCCGCGGCGAGACCGGCGACGTCCCGATCCGCCAAGGCCGCCGCACCGTCCCGCTCACGCCCGCCGGCGGCCGCCTGATCTGCTTCGACCCCAAGCTCGCGATCGCCTCCGCCGCGCGCCTCGCCGCCGCGGTGGCCGACGCCTCCTCGCTCGAGGACGCCCAGCAGATCCTCACCGCCCTCGGCGTCCGCACCGAGCTCGACTACGAGCGCGACGCCGCGGCGCAGTCCGCGCCTTAGAGCAGTCGGTCCAGGTACCACCCCGCGTTGCGCACCATCTGCTCGGGCCACTCGTAGCTGATCAGCGGCACGATCGTCCAGACGGCCAGGAACGCCACCCCGCCGATCATCACCCGCCGGTCGCGCGCCTCGCAGAAGGCGAGCACGCCAAGCACGAGCAGTGAGTAGTAGGGCCATTCGAGCATCCGGGTGAACGTCGCGGAGCGCAGCGTGTCGGCGCCGGTGAAGAACACCAAGATGAGCACGACCGGGATCGCCGCGAGCAGGAGCAGCGTCGCGGCCCGGCGCAGGTTGGTCTGCTCGGCGTCGGTGCGCAGGCGCCCGTACCCAACCCAGGTCGCGGCGATCAATGAGAACAGGACGCCGTAGCCGACCAAGAAGTAGGGGATGCCGCCGCAGGTCACGTTCGCGTTGCACGCGTCCTGCGAGAACGTCGGGAACGAGAGGCCAGCGAACACCCCGCCGGTGAGCTCGGTGCGCTTGGCGACCGGCGCCCCGTAACCCGGGAGGACGTGTGCCAGGAGCTCATGCACCGACCGGCCGAGCGATCCGCCGACGAGGTTGTCTGAGATCAGCAGGCCGACGACCGCGGTCGCCACCCACACGGCGACCCACCGCAGCTCGCGCCGCCCGACCCTCGGCCCGTCAACGCCCGGGCTCGCCGTGCCCCAGGCGACGAGCGCCGCGCCCACGACCGCCGCCGCGCTCGCGCCGGCCAGCATCAGCACCGGGACGATCGGCCCCGACGGTGTGCCGCGCGTGAAGGAGAACGCGGCGATCGGCAGCGCGAGGGCCAGTCCCAGCGACCCGTGCACGACGACGCGCACCGCCGCGGGCGCGAAGCCGCTCGGGCGCGCGTGCAGCCCGCGCCAGAGCACCACGGCCGCGAGCGCCACGCCGACGTAGAGCACGTTGTTGAGGTTGGTGAAGGCCAGCCCGAGCGTCGCGAGCGCCAGCGCCAAGACCGGCGCCCGACGCGGGTTGAGGACGATCAGCACCGCCACCCACGGCGCGATGATCCCGATCAGCCGCCCAGGATGCGCGAGCGCCAGCTCCGGCTGGCCGCCGCCCACGATCAACGTGTACACCCACGGGTAGATCGCGAGCGTCGAGCCGAACGTCGCCGCCACCGCTAACGCTCCGGCCAGCGCCTTGCGCCGCCGCGCCACGCGATGCACGACGCCGTACACGAGGCACAGGAACGCGGCCGTCGCGATGCCCTGCGTCACGTAGTAGACGAACCAGAGGTCGCCGTCGTGACCGTTGGCCAGCGTCAGCGGCGCGTTGTAGACCCACTCGTCGGTCTGGGTCTGCCAGTGGGCCAGGTACTCGGCGCGCCCGGCGACCATGATCCGGTCGATGTTGAGGAAGTAGGAGATCGAGTCCTGCGTGAGGTAGAAGATCCCCTGCTGGAGGCGATGGACGAGCGCCACGAGGACGAACGCCGTCGCCCCCGCCGCCGCGATGGCCGCCCCGCCACGGCGGGGCACGCCCAGGCGCACGTCCCGCAACCCGGCGACGAGCGCCCGCCGGTGCAGCGCGATCGCGGCCACCGGGAGGGCTGCGAGCCCGATCCAGGACGCGGAAGCCAGCGGCACCGCCACGAACAGCAGCTGCAGCGGCGCGAGCACGATCAGGTATCCGGGTAGGAAGCCCGCGAGGATCCGCACGGGCGCCGGCCACACGTCGTCGCCGCGGATCGCCGCGACGACCGGGCTGCCGATCGCCGTCGTGGAGGTCAGGTAGACCACCTCGAACGCGACGGTCTCCAGCCATCCGCGCTGCGCGAGATCGCCAGCGAACGGGTCGATCGGCGGGAAGTTGAACTCCTTGTAGATCGTGCCGACGTCCTGGGGCAGGTACAGGGTGCTGGTCAGGTCGCGCAGCCGCGCGACGGTGATGTCCGGATCGGCCCCGACGACAATGAGCACGACCAACAGGCCGGCGGCCAGGACGAGCAGGGGCAGGAAGGCGCGGAGTCGGGTCTGCCGTGCGGCGGCCGGGTCCTCCTGCCTAGGCGCGCTGATCATCCCGCCTGCATAACGCCCGCGCCGGGGCCAATGCCAGAGCCGGACGGCATGGGCGCGGTGTGCAGACGGCCTCCCGAACCGGCGCGAAGTGGGTCGGGAACCGCTAGTTTCCTGAGTCTCGGGTGGGTCGGTCTTGCCTGGGAGATGTAGGACGCATGAGAGGGATCAGGGGTGCGGTCGCGGTGGCGGCCGTGGGATTGGCGTTCGCCGGGGAGGCGAAGGCCGATGTGCCGGTGCCCGCGTATGGCGCTGGTGATGAGAGCCAGGGCGGGTTCCGGGATGTGCTGCCGCCTGGCACGAACGGGCGCGCGAACCTGGTGGAGCTGGGGGCGTTCCTGACGACCGGCGCGCGGCCGGCGCACAACAGCGACCAGCTCTCGATGTACGCCGACCTCGTGCGGGCGACGCCGGGCATGACGTACGACAAGCTGGACAAGTACTTCAAGGACTCGACGTTCGGCGTGCGACCCAATGACATCGCCTCGACGGTGTCGCCGCGGGCCGACGTCACGATCGCGCGGGACAAGCAGTTCGGCGTGCCGCACATCTACGGGTCGACGCGAGGCGGCGCGATGTTCGGGGCCGGCTACGCGGCGGGGCAGGACCGGCTGTTCTTCATCGACGTGCTGCGCCATCTCGGACGCGGGCAGCTGAGCTCGTTCGCCGGCGGCGCGCCCGGCAACCGGGCGATGGACCAGGAGCAGTGGTCGCTGGCGCCCTACACCGAGGACGACCTCCAGCACCAGATCGACCAGTTCGACGACCTCTACGGCGCCGACGGCGTGCAGCTCCAGAACGACCTGAAGGACTACGTCGACGGTATCAACGCCTACATCACGGAGGCCAAGCTCGACCCCACCAAGATGCCCGGCGAGTACGCGGCGACCAACCACCCGCTCGGGCCGGAGCAGTGGAAGGGCACCGACATCATCGCCACCGCGTCGCTGGTCGGCGCGATCTTCGGCAAGGGCGGCGGCCAGGAGCTGGGCATGGCGCAGTTCCTTCAGCGCCTGCAGGACCGCTTCGGCGACGCTGACGGCCGCACGCTGTGGCGCCAGCTCGCGGCGTTCGACGACCCGGACGCCCCGACGACCATCAAGGACGGGTCCTTCCCGTACCAGACCGCGCCGGACAAGCCCGCGAAGGGCGCGGAGGCGCTGCCTGACGAGGGCTCGCTGGCCGTGGAGCCGCTCGTGGTGAGCGGGACGGACGCGGCGGCGGCCGGCGGCGGCGGCGCGACCGCCAGCGACCCGGCGAGCACCACCACGGGCGCGGTGACCGGCGCGCTCGGCGGCGTCCTGGGCGGCGTCAGCTCGACCGTGACCGGGACGCTCAGCGGCCTGGGCACCGGCGATCCCGCCACGGCCGTCAACGCCGCGCTGAGCGGCATCGCCCAGACGGTGGGATCCGCGACCAACGGCCTCATCGCCCTGCCCAAGTCCAACTCCAACGCCTTGGTCGTCTCCGCGGCCAAGTCCAAGTCCGGCCACCCGATCGCCGTCTTCGGCCCGCAGGTCGGCTACTTCTCGCCGCAGATCCTGATGGAGGAGGAGATCCACGCGCCGACGGTCGATGCGCGGGGCGCGTCGTTCGCCGGCGTCAACCTGTTCGTCCAGCTCGGGCACGGCCGCGACTACGCGTGGTCGGCGACCTCGGCGGGGCAGGACATCATCGACACGTTCGCGGTCCCGACCTGCCAGGACGACAGCCACTACGAGTTCCGCGGGCAGTGCCTGCCGGTCGAGGTCCTGGAGCGCACGAACTCCTGGCTGCCGAACCTGGCCGACCAGACCGCGCCCGGCACGCAGACCCTCAGGGTCCTACGCACCAAGCTCGGCCTCGTCCGCGCCCGCGGCACCGTCAACGGCAAGCCGGTGCTGTTCACGTCCCTGCGGTCGACCTACATGCACGAGGTCGACTCCGCGCGCGGGTTCTCCGACTTCAACGACCCCAACAAGATGAAGTCCCCCAAGGACTTCATGAAGGCCGCCGACAAGATCGGCTACACCTTCAACTGGCTCTACACCGACGACAAGGACATCGCCTACTACAACTCGGGCGCCAACCCGATCCGCGCCAACGGCACGACCGGCCAGCTCCCGATGACCTCCGACAAGACCTGGAAGGGCTGGGATCCGGAGACCAACCTGGCGACCTACACGCCGGCCGCCCAGCACCCGCAGGTCGTAAACCAGGACTGGATCACCTCCTGGAACAACAAGCAGGCCAAGGGCTTTGCCGGCGCGGACTCCAACCTGTTCAGCTCGGTCTTCCGCTCGCAGATGCTCGACCGCCAGATCGAGAAGCGTCTGCCGAAGGCCACGTCGAAGATCGACCTCCCCGGCCTCGTCGACGCGATGGAGGAGGCCGGGACGACCGACCTGCGCGGCCAGGAGGACCTACCGCTCGCGCTCAAGGTGATTGGGAACCCGAGCGACCCGGACCTGAAGGCGGCGGTCAAGACCCTCAAGGCCTGGATCAAGGACGGCACCCAGCGGCGCGACAAGGACAACAACAACGTCTACGAGCACGCCGACGCGATCCGGATCCTCGACGCGTGGTGGCCGCTCTGGTTGAAGGCGCAGTTCCAGCCGACGCTGGGACCGACGATCTTCCAGACCCTCCCCCACGCCCAGGACAACAGTCCCAACAACCACGGCGACCACCTCGGCTCGGCCTTCCAGGAGGGCTGGTACGGCTACGTCAAGAAGGACCTCAACACGGTCCTCGGCACCAAGGTCAAGGAGCCCTACGCGCGCACGTTCTGCGGCAAGGGCGACCTCGCCGCCTGTCGCACCGCGCTACGGCAGTCGCTGAAGCAGGCCATCAAGGTCCCGGCGTCAACCGTTTACGCCAACGACGCCACCTGCGCCGACGCCAAGCGCGACGGCGAGCAGACCTGCTTCGACGCGGTCTCCTTCCGCGCGCTGGGCGGCATCTCGCAGCCGCTGATCCCGTGGATCAACCGCCCGACCTACCAGCAGGCGGTGGAGATCAAGGGCCACCGGGCCCGCTAGCTACGCAGATGCGCCCAGGCCTCCGGGTTGGCTTCGAGCCAACCCGGAAGGTCGAGGGCCTCGCGACCGAGCAGCGTCGGGATCGCGTCTGAGACCACGTCCATCTCGCCGGTCCCGATCGCGACGTAGGAGGTGACCCAGCCGTCGATCTCCCAGTCGGGGCGATCCAAGGGAAACCGCGACTCGTAGGCGCCCTGGACGGTCTCGTTCTTGAACGTGATCTCGCGACCGGTCACCGCGGAGAGCTGCTCGGCGGCCCACGCCACGGTGTGCGCCTCCGGCCCGGTCAAGTCATAGGTGACGCCCTCGTGGGCGCCCACGTCTGCGAGCACCGCGGCCGCGAAGTCGGCGACGTCGGAGCGTGCGACCCACGCGCAGCGCCCCTCTCCCGCCGGCCCGCGGATCACGCCGTTCTCGCCAACCAGCTTCGGCACGTAGTCCAGGTACTGCGAGTTGCGCAGGAAGGTCCACGCCATCCCGCTCTCGCGGATCAGCTGCTCGGTCGCGTAGTGGTCCTGGGCGAAGGTGAACGTCGCGTCCGGGTCCGCACCCAAGAACGAGGTGTAGACGACGTGGCGTACGCCCGCGTCGGCCGCCGCGCTCACCGCGTGCGCATGCTCAACCACGCGATCCGCGGACTCAGAAGCCGACACCAACAACAACGTCGAGGCCCCCGCCAGCGCCTCGCGCAACAAAGGCTCATCCCGATACCCGCGCGGCCCGATCTGCCGCGCCTCCAGGCCAGCCACGCCGGGCACCCGCGCCAGGTCGCGCGCCAGCCCGCACACGTCCACCCCGCGGCCTTCGAGCAGCTGCGCCACGCGCCCGCCGATCCCGCCGGTCACACCCGTCACCGCGATCACACCAACAACTCCGTCCCGATCCACGCCACCAGGGCCACGAGCACAAGCGCGCTCAGCAACCCCACCAACAACCGTCCCGGCGCCACGATCGGCCGCTCAGAGCCCTCGCCACCGCCTGACGGCACCACGTCGACCTGCATCAGCACGTCGCGCGCCACGTCAACGCCCGACCGCGGCACCATGATGTCCCGCGGCCCCGCCGCCAGCATGTCCGGCACGTCGAACCCGGCCGAGCGCCGCAGCATCGACGGCACGCCCTCTTCCAGCAGCAGCCCTTGGATCCACTCGGCCTCGGCCTGGTGGCGCGCCCGCGCGACCTTCGTCAGCGGCCCTTCGGAGAGCTGCGGCTTGATCTTCCGCGCGCGCTCGTGCTGATCGGAGACCACGAAGTCGGCGTCACGCGGCAGCCGCGCGTCGATCAACGGCATTCCGCAGTCGCGACAGAAGCGCTCCTCGGGCGCATGCGAGATCCCACACGACGGGCAGACCGGAGGCGGCGCGTCGTCGTCAGACGCCGGCATCGGCCGTGACCTCGACCGCGGTCTGGGTGACCGTGCCGTCCGGGTCGATGCGCCAATTGCGGACGTCGGGCTCCTCGCCGGCCGTCCCGATGATCAGCCACTCCACGCCCGGCCAGTTGACCGCGAAGTTGATGTCGGTCTGCGACGGCCGCGGCTCGGACCGCGTGTGCGAGTGGTAGATGATCGCCTCGCGGCCGTCCTCGTCGGCGTCGGCCAGCTGAAGCAGGTCCTTCGGCCCGATCTCGAAGCGGAACGGGCTCGGGGTCGTGTTCTCGACCTCTACGACCTCAATGGCCACGCCATCGCGTAGCCAGACGAAACCACAGCACTCGTTGGGCGCCTCACGCAACGCGTGGTCGACGACCTGCTGTAGCAATGCCGGGGCGATCTTCATGGTCACCCCGACACTAGCGATCCGAGCTACTCGCTCTTGATCGCCGGCTTCTCGTCGTCGTCAACGTGCATCCCGTTGAGCGAGTCCTTGAACTCGCGCATCCCCTTGCCCAGCGAGCGGCCCGCCTCGGGCAGCTTCTTCGGGCCGAGGACGATCAAGGCAATGACGAGGATGATAAGCAGTTCAGGAACACCGACACCGGGCATAGGTCACATTCTCGCAGACGTCGTGTTGCGGTTGGGTTGGATCGCCGTCCAAACCTGTATCGGCATTTACCACCACACAGTCGAGTCGAGGTTGGCGACCTCGTCGACCGGCAGCGTGTAGATCCCGGATGACAGGTACTTCCAGCCGTCATCGCAGACGATGAAGACGACGTTGCCCTCGTCCATCTCGTTGGCGATCCGGACGGCGATCGAGGCGATCGCGCCGCTCGAGACGCCGGCGAAGATCCCCTCCTCGTCAAGCAGCTTGCGCGTCCAGATGATCGCGTCGCGGTTGGTGACGAAGATCTTCCGGTCGAGCACGGAGAGGTCGATGATCGGCGGGATGAAGCCGTCGTCCAGCGAGCGCAGGCCCTGGACGGGCTCGCCCTGCATGGGCTCGGCCGCGACGATCTTGACCGCGTCGCCGAGCTCCTCCTTGAAGCGGCGCCCGTTGCCCATCAGCGTGCCGCCGGTGCCCAGGCCCGCGACGAACGCGGAGATGTCGCCGTCCAGCTCGCGCAGGATCTCCGGCGCGGTGCCCTCGTAGTGGGCGCGCGGGTTCGCGGCGTTCCCGTACTGGTAGGGCATGTAGTAGGAGGCGTCCTCCTCGGCCATCTTCAGCGCCATCGCGACGGCTCCGTTGGAGCCCTGGTCGCCCGGCGAGTAGACGATCTGCGCCCCGTACATCTCCAGGAGCTGCGTGCGCTCCGGGGTGACGTTGTCGGGCATGACGACCTTGAGCTTGTAGCCCTTGCGTGAGCAGATCATCGCCAGCGCGATGCCGGTGTTGCCCGACGTCGGCTCCAGGATCGTCATCCCGGGCTGGATCGCGCCCTTCTCCTCGGCGTCCTCGATCAGCGCCCGCGCGACGCGGTCCTTGACCGAGCCCGTCGGGTTGTGGGACTCCATCTTGGCCCAGATGCGCACGCCCGGCTTAGGCGACAGGCGGCGCAGCTCGACCAACGGGGTGTTGCCGATCGCCTGCACGATGTCGCCGTAGCGACCGCCGCAAGGCCGGTTCTGAAGGGGCGGGACAGCCATAACTTCACGAAATATAGCGATGGTCCAGCAGCGCGCCTACGCGCGCGGACGCTATGCCCCGTGCCCGTCCGGCAACGGCTCGAGCAGGAACATCTCGACGCTGTAGTCCGGGTCCAGCAGCAGCTGGGAGTGGTAGGTCAGGACGCGACGGCCGGTGACGTCGGAGACCGCGCCGGTCATCCGGTCGGTCATCACCGCCTGGAACCGCAGGCGCACGGTGCGGACCATCTCGCCTTCGCCGGCGTCGACGAGCGTGCGCTCGTTGCGCGTGAGGCCCTCGTCCAGCACGACGAAGACCCAGTCGTCGTTGAAATACGTCTTGGCCGCGGTCGGACCCTTGCCGTAGAACTCCTTGAAGAGCGCGACGATCGCGTTGGCGATCGCCGCACGCTGCTCCCCTGGATCGACGGCTGGGGTCACGACCCGCCGGCCATGGCCGGCAGGATCACGAGGCTGTCGCCCTCGCCGACGGGCGTCGTCAGCCCGTCGAGCACGCGGACGTCCTCGTCGTTGAGGTAGACGTTGACGTACTTGTTGAGCTCGCCCTCGGCGCTGAAGAGCTGACCGCGCGTGTCGGGATGGGCGGTCGCCAGGCCCTCGAGGACCTCGCCGACGTTGGCGCCATCGGCGCTCACCTCACGCTCGCCGCCAACGGACGGGCGCAGGACGGGGGGAATGCGGATCGTTGCCATAGCTTTTCGGGACCCTAGCCCTTAGCCCGCCGCGGCGCAGAACGCCTCGTAGTCGGGGAACACGCCGAGCTCCTCGTCGGTGATCGACTCGGGCTCGCGCGAGCAGATCGGGCACTCGGGGTCGCGGCGGACCTTCAGCTCGGTGGTCGTCGCGTCGAGCGCGTCGTAGATCAGCAGGCGGCCGATGAGCGGCTCGCCCTGACCGATGATCAACTTGATGACCTCGGTCGCCTGGAGCAGGCCCATCGTGCCCGGCAGCACGCCGAGGACGCCGTTGGCGCCGCACGACGGCGCCAGCTCGGCCGGCGGCGGCGAGTTAAAGAGGCAGCGGTAGCACGGGCCGTCGTACGGGGCGAAGACGCTGAGCTGGCCCTCAAAGCCGAGGATCGCGGCGCTGACGACCGGGATCTTCAGGCGCACCGACGCGTCGTTGAGCAGGTAGCGCGTCGGGAAGTTGTCGACGCCGTCGACGACGATGTCGAAGTCCTTGATGATGTCGACGATGTTCGAGGCGTCCAGGCGCGTCTGGAACTTCTTGACGACGACGTCCGGGTTGAGGTCGTTGATCGCCTGCTCGGCGGAGTCGACCTTCGCGACGCCGACGCGCGAGGTGGAGTGGATGACCTGGCGCTGGAGGTTGGAGACGTCGACCACGTCGTCGTCGACGATGCCGATCGTGCCGACGCCGGCGGCGGCGAGGTAGAGCGCGGTCGGCGAGCCGAGGCCGCCGGCGCCGAGCAGCAGCACCTTGGCGTCGAGCAGCTTCTCCTGGCCCTCGACGCCGACCTCGTTGAGCAGGAAGTGGCGCGAGTAGCGCTGGCGCTGCTCGGGCGTGAACGTGCGCGGGGTGTCGACGGCGTAGCCGCGGTCCTTCCACAACGTGAAGCCGCCGGTCATCGACTCGACGTGCTCGTAGCCGAGCTCCTCGCGCAGCGTCTTGGCGGCGAGCGCGGAGCGGTTGCCCGAGGCGCAGTAGAGGATCACGCGGTCCGAGCGGTTCGGGGCGGCGCCCTCGATCCGGGACTCCAGGTGGCCGCGGGTGACGAACTTCGCGCCGGGGATGTGGCCGGCGGACCACTCGTCCTGCTCGCGGACGTCAACGATGACGACGCCGTGGGCGCCGAGGACCTCGCTCACGGCGGAGGGGTCGGTCTCGTTGATCTGGGCCTTGACCTGCTTGATGTACTCGGCGCCGGAAGGGCTCATCGGAGGGTAATCACCTGAACGTCGGTCGGGATTCGCGCTTCAGAAAGTGTAGCGCGCGGAGACCGCGTTGCCGAGAGCCGAGAAGAGTGGAGGTCACCGTTCATCCGGGGTGCCCCCCGGCGCCGGATGAACGGTGCCTCGCCACCTTGCCTTACCGAGACTGAAAAGCCTGCCGGTCGGGACTTGCTGCACCACCAGTATCGGATTTGGCGCGAGCGGCCGATATGGGGTCTAGACCCCAAGATGCGCAAGCCGACGCTCGCCACCCAAATTCTCGCGATCAACGCCCTGCTGATCGTCGCCACCGGCGCGGCGGCGATCGCGGCTGCGCGCCTGTCGTGGGACGACGTCGTCGGCCGACGCCAGGCGCTCGTGCTGGTCGCGGGCATCCTCGGCGCCGTCCTGGTCAACGGCTTCGTGCTGCGCCGCCGCTTCGCGCCGCTGGAGAAGCTGATCGACGTCATGGAGCGGATCGACCTCGCGACGCCCGGCAAGCGCGCCGACGTGCCGGAGGCCGACTCCGAGGACGTCATCCGGCTCGTGCAGGCGTTCAACCGCATGCTCGACCGCATCGAGGACGAGCGGTCCCGGACCGCCGCCGCGGTGCTCCAGGGCCAAGAGGCCGAGCGCGCACGCGTCGCGCGCGATCTGCACGACGAGTGCAACCAGGCGCTGACCGCGGTCCTGCTGCGGCTGGAGGCACACGTCCACGACGCGCCGCCTGCGCTGGAGGCCGAGCTGCGGGAAACCAAGAGCGTGGCGATCACCGCGATGGACGAGCTGCTGCGCCTGGCGCGCGAGCTGCGCCCGGCCGCGTTGGACGACCACGGTCTGGAGGCCGCGCTGCGCACCCAGCTGGAGCGCTTCAGCGACGCGACGGGCGTCCCGGCCGTGTTGCGCTGCTACGACCCTTTGACCGACCTCGCCGACCACGAGCAGACGGTGGTCTACCGCGTGGTGCAGGAGTCGCTGTCCAACGTGACGCGCCACGCGAACGCGACGAGCGTGATCGTCGAGGTCGGGCGCGACCACGGGCGGCCGGTCGTGCGCGTCGTCGACGACGGCGTCGGGTTCTCTCCCGGCGACGCGACCGACGGCATCGGCCTGGTGGGCATGCGCGAGCGCGCACGCCTCGCGCGCGGGCGCGTGCGGGTCGCGTCTCAGCCAGGACGCGGGACCGCCGTCGAGCTGCGCCTGGACCACGACCTCTGGGCGGAGGCGGCGGCATGAGGCTGCTGATCGCCGACGACCACGGCGTCGTGCGCGGCGGGTTGAAGCTGCTGCTGGAGCGCCAGGCCGACATGGAGGTCGTCGCCGAGGCCGGTGACGGCGCCGAGGCGGTCGAGCGCGCGCTGGCCGAACGGCCGGACGTCTGCATCCTCGACGTCTCGATGCCGAAGCTGACCGGGCTGCAGGCCGCGCGCGAGATCAAGTCGCATGCACCGGAAGTGGCGGTCTTGATCCTCTCGATGCACGACGACGACCGCTACCTCTTCGAGGCGCTGAAGGCCGGCGCGGGCGGCTACGTGTTGAAGAAGGAGGCGGACCAGTTCCTCGTGGACGCGGTCCGCTCGGTCGTCCGCAACGAGCCGTTCCTGACCAACGCGGCCCAGCGGGCGCTGGTGCGCGAGTGGATGGCCGACGACAGCACCGGGCCGGTCGAGCCGCTGACGCCGCGCGAGCAGGAGGTCCTCAAGCTGATCGCCGAGGCGCACACCAACCGCGAGATCGGCGAGATCCTGCACCTCTCCGAGAAGACCGTGGAGTCGCACCGCGGAAACCTCCTGCGCAAGCTGGGGATGCGCGATCGGGTCGAGCTGGTGCGCTACGCGATCCGGCGCGGGCTGGTCGAGCCGTAGAAATCGCTCGCCCTGCCGACGTCCTCTTGTCGGATGGGGCATCCTTGAGGGTGGTGAGCGAGCAGCAGGAGCATCCCGAGGGCGCCGTCGCGGCAGAGACCGCGCCGGAGCCGCAGCAGGAAGAGACCCCGACGGAGGCCGCGGCCCCCTCGGAGCCGGACGCGCCCACGCCTACGGGCGAGGCGCCCGCCGAGGAGACGCCGGCCGGCGCGACCGAGGGCGCGGCTGCGTCCCCGGAGGCCGACCCGGCCGGCTCCGTGCCGCCCGCGGAGGACACACCCGCGCCGGAGACGACCGAGCCGGAGGTCGCTGAGGCCGCTCCCGCCGCGGATGCGACGCCGACGGAGAACGCTCCGGCCGCCGGGGCTGAGTCGACCGAGGCCGCTCCCGCCGCCGAGGCCGCGCCTGCCGCCGACGCTCCCGCGTCCGATGAGCCCGTCGGCCCGAAGATCCTCGGCCGCGCCGAGGAGAAGAAGCTTCCCGTCGTCAAGAAGCGTCTGCAGGAGAAGCCCAAGCGCGAGCCGTTGCCGTGGCCCGAGCTGCGCGCGGCCGTCGCGGCGACCAAGGACGACCTCGACGTCGCCCAGCTCAAGGAGCTTTTCCGCGGGTTCCCGGAGAAGTTGCGCGACGAGGTCACCGAGAACGTCCGCGGGTTCAAGAAGGGCGCCCGGCGCCCGGTCTCCCAGCACGCCGCCAAGCAGCTCGCCCGCGCGTCGCACACCGCGCGCCGGATGAAGCGCAACGCGCACCCGTCCGGCGAGGTCGCCGAGGCCCTTGGCCAGGCGATGGCCGCCGAGCTGATCGCGTCGCTGGAGCCGGAGATCGCCGCCCAGGTGATCCTGCCCAAGCGCGACCTGCTCGAGCGCGAGTCCCGCCAGGCTCAGCGCCGCGCCCGCGACGAGGAGGACAAGCGCCGCGACGAGCAGCGCCGCAAGCGTCGCGAGGACGCGAAGTCCTCGCGCCAGCAGACGTCCTTCGGCGGCGGCTTCGGCGGCGCGAAGATCAAGGGCCTCGACGCGCTCGCGGCTTTGTTCGCCGACCAGGAGCCGGAGCCGGCCGATGAGCCGGAGACGCCGGCCGCGGAGGCTCCCGCGACGGAGGCCGCTCCGGCCGCCGAGGCAGCGACCGACGCCCCCGAAGCGCCGGTTACGCCCGCCACGACGAGCGCCGACGATGCCCCGGCGATCGACCCGTCGCCGGCTGACGAGACGGCGACGGCCGAGGCCGACGAAGCGCCCGTCACCCCCGCCACGACCTCCCCCGAGGCCGAGCCTCAGGCTGAGGTCGAGGGTGAGGATCAGGCGGACGAGGGCGACGCCCCGGCCTAGAGGTGCCTGCTGTCGAGACCGGCAAGGCGTCGCCGGGGGCCGGGATTCCGCCCCGCGTCCGGCTGACGCTGATGCTGGTCGCGACGCTCGTCTTGCTCGGTGCGCTGGCGGTCGTCGTCTTCGCCGGCGGGTCGAAGTCGAGCTCTGACGGGTTCGAGGGCGCGCTGCGCCCTGACGGGATCCCGCCGATCCGGTTCTCTTTGAAGGACCAGGACGGCAAGCTCGCGACGCTCGCCCAGTACCGCGGCGAGCCGGTGGTCCTCACGTTCATGTACTCGACGTGCAAGGACACCTGCCCGCTGACCGCCCAGCAGATCCGCGGCGCGCTCGACGACATCGGCCAGGACGTCCCGACGCTCGCGATCTCCGTCGATCCGGCGAACGACACGCAGTTGAATGCGCGGCGCTTCGTCAACCAGCAGTCTTTGACGGGGCGCATGCGCTTCTTGTTGGGATCGCGGGCAGAGCTGGAGCCGATCTGGAAGGCCTACGGCGTGCAGCCGCAGGGCAAGGCGTTCGACCACTCGGCGTACGTGGTGTTGGTGGATGCGCGCGGGGTTCAGCGGGTTGGGTGGCCCGTGGAGAAGCTGACGCCGGAGGGGCTGGCGCACGACCTTCGGGTTTTGGAGGCGGAGAAGGCGGCGACGCGGGCGCCGGCTGCTGGCTCCTCATAGGGCTTGTGGCGGCGCGCGAGGCGTTGGGGTTGGGCGGCGAAGGGCGTGAGGCCGCTGAGGCGTGGCGACCGCTTGGGGTGTGGATCGTCGCTGGGGGCGCTGCCAGCGGGCGGGGATTTACAGCGCATCAAGACATCAGACTCGGCCTCCACGGCGGTCCCTCGACCGTCGGGGTTCGAGGGACCAGGGGTTTCGGAGATCCGGGTCGCTGCAACCGGAATATGTCCGGCTCAAGCGACCCGCACCTCGAAACCGGGATCCGGGTCGAGTTAGCGTCGATATACGACGCTAAAACGACCCGGACCCCCAAACGCACGCCCTTCGGGCCCGAACCCTCAAACCCCAGGGCCGACGGACGCCCCTTGAGACCCGCATTCATGTCTTGCTGCAAAAGCCAGCCCGGCCGGCACCACCCGAAGCGACCATCACTCCCAGGCGGCGGCCACGCCACAACAGCCTCACGCCCTTGATGAGCGAAGAACCACCAACGCCCCGCGCCCTACGCCGCGGCGCGATGCAGCAGCCGCCCCTACCCCGCCACCAACGCGTCCAGCGCCGCGTCCGCCCGGTCCGCCGCCGCGCGATAAGCCAGGTACGCGTCGCGCCCCCGCAGCTCGCACCACAGCGCGTACGCCGCGTCTGCCTCGTCCTGCGCGCCGCGCCAGATCTCCTTCAGGACGTCGCCCTGGCGCCCGCCGCGTCGCCGCACGACGACCTCGCGGGTGTCATCGAGCCCGCGGAGGAGGTTGTGCAGCTGCCTCACCGTCATCCCGGCCGGGTCCTACCCGCCCTCGGCCGGAGATCACACGGAAGCGTCCGGCGTGTCGCCTGCGCGCTCGTCGGCGTCGTCGGGACCCAGGCGCCGGTCCTTCCAGGACTGGAACACCAGCGCGCCCACGACGATCACCACCGGCGCGAGGTACAGCAGTCCCGCCAGCCAGTGGCCGGCGTGGGCGAGGATCAACACCGCGAGCGCGCTCATGACTGCGCCGCCGCCGACAGCAGCCACAGGCCGAGCGAGGTGAACGCCACCATCACCGCGAGCATCCAGTACTGCGAGCGCGTCGCGTCGCGTGCCTTCTCGAACAGCGCCAGCGCGCGGTCGTGCGCGAGCGCCAGGCCGGCGACGTGTCCGATCACCAGCGCCGCGACCTGTACGTACCAGACGCCGGTCGCGCTGATCCACGTGTAGTTGATGGTCGACGTCGCCGTCCCGAGGAGATCCGAGCCGTCGCCCAGCGGGTCGGACGCCAGCGGCAGGATCGCCTGCCCCTGGTAGGCCACCAGCGAGAAGTAGTGCGCCAACACGTAGGCGAACGCGATCGGGATCAGCGTGTGGATGAACGACCCGCTGAGCTGCGCGGCCGTGAACCGTCCCCGCCCGACCGTGTGCATGCCCATCACGCCCAGCCGGTAGAGCACGCCGATGAAGCAGCACATGGCGACGACGCCGACCGTCCCCGCCCACTCCAGCGCGTGTTCGGCGTTCAACCCCAAGGACCCGAAGAAGTCCTGCAGGTGCGGCACGATCGAGTTCCACGTCGTGCCCTGCGAGAAGCCGTCGAACGACGTCGTCCCGATCATGATGCACAACAGCGGCACCGTGCCTGCGACCGCGCTCAGCTTCGGCGCGCCGCCCAGGACCGGGCGCGTGAACAGCCCGCGGTCCTTCCAGTGCAGCGGCGAGATCCGCGCGAACATCCCGAAGTAGACGCCAAACGCGTCGCCGCGCGTCGACCACTGCTGCACGCCGTACAGCGACATCCCGACGAGCTGCACCGCGGTGTAGGCGAGCGCCATCGTCGCCAGCTGCGACGGATCGTCCTTGTCGGCGTAGATCAGCTCGACCCACGCGAAGACCAGGACCCCGATCGCCGCCGGCCAGCGCCCCAGCCACGCCGGGTACTGCAACGGCTCCGCGCCGTCCTCCCCCGCCGCGCCGGTCCGCTTGACGACCCATCCGGCCGCCTTGCCAATCGCCAGCCACGGGTTGACCGCGCGGAAGACGTCGCCGAACAGCACGCTCACGAACGGGATGACGACCCAGAAGTACACGTAGATGATCGTCGGCAGCAGGTTTGCCGTCGCCGCCTGGGTGCCCGCGAACCCGGCGTAGATGCAGAAGACGAAGAACGCGACGCCCAGCGCGCCGAAGAAGACCTCCAGCGCGCGCGGCACGTCGAAGCGCCGTCGCTCGGCGACGTCCTGCAGTCGCGGCGTCGCCCACAGCACGGCGAGCCCGACGAACGACGCGACCAGCACGACCGCCGCCGCCCACGCGAACAGCCAGCGCGGGATCGGCAGGTCCTGCTTGCCGACCAGCCCGTGCGCGGACGCGGTCGCGGGGGCCGCGAGCGCCAGGCCCGCGCCGCACGCCGCGATCAGCGCCCGCCGGCGCCGCGGCGTCACGACGGGTCGACCTCGACTTCGGCGATCTGCTGCTCGTGATCCTCGAGCTCGACGACGAACCGACCCTCGATCGTCGCCTTGGTCTTGAAGGTGGTCGAGCCGCCGGCCTTGACGTCCTGGCCGATGTCGTAGCCGTGGAAGTGGATCTCGTCGGTCGTGTCCGAGACGACCTTGAACTCGATCGTGTCGCCCTTGGTGAACTTGATCTTCTGGATCCCGCCCACCGGCTTGGCGTTCTTGACGGTGACGACCGGGATCGCGGGCTCGGCGGGCTTCGTCGCCGCGGTCGTCGTCTTGACGATCGACGTCCCACCCGACATGTCGGTGGACGTCTCATCGGTGGACGTGGGAGCGGTCGCCGTCTGCTGCGTCGTGGACGCCGACGTCTTGTCGTTGTCGTCGTCGCCACCACCGCTGGCGACGATGAACGCCACCACCAACACCACGACGGCGCCGACCACGATCCCGATGCGGGCACGTGAGGACATGCCCGACAACCTAGATGGTCGAGGCGAAAAAGCGCGCGGTTGTGATCGTGCGGCGTGCGAGCACGACCGCGCGACTTTCGCCTCGGCCATCGGGAAGACGAAGGGGCGGCGCGTCGCAGCGACGCCCCGCCCCCGTCCGTCTTCTGCCGTCCGTCAGCTCAGATCAGCACTTGCCGAGCGTCGCCTGGGCCGGGAACGACGCGCCGGTCTCGTCGGTGAACGTCACGACGATGTCGCGCTTGCCGTCCTTGCAGCCGGTCGACTCGATGTAGCCGACCTTCTTCTTCTTGACCGTCTTGACGATCTTGCTCAACGCGACGTCGGCGTGGGTGACCGTGATGTCCAGCCCGACCTGGTGGCGCAGGAGCTCGGGCACGGTGAACTTCAGGCCGGCGTACTCGCCCTTTGTCACGTACTGCATGTCGATCGCCTGGGCCAGCGCCACCGGGCAGTTGGCCAGCTTGGAGCTGACGAACAGCGTCGCGTGACCCTTGTTGGAGGCAAACAGCGACAGCGACGCCTGGCAGGGCGACGCGGACGAGGTCGGCTGGCCGGCCGAGCCGATCAGCGCGGTCAGCTTGCCCGAGCCGATCTTCGAGCCCGACGGGCAGGACGCGACGTCGGGCGTCGACATCGCGTTCAGCGTGTCCGCCTTGCACGCGGGCAGGATGCCGGTGTTCAGCCGCCCGCCCTCGTACATGATGCTGTACGTCTGGACCGGCGGGGTCTGGTTGCCCGACGGGTCCGACACGTCGAACTTGAACGACAGGCCGCCCGGCTTGGGCTTGGCCTTCGTGCCGCCCGTGACGGTGACCGAGCCGCCGACCGCGAACGTCGTGGTTTGGGCGACAGCGACGGCCGACGCCGCGACGGCGATGGTGGCCGCCGCGGCGACCACGCGGGTGATGCGCACGCTTCCTTCTCCTCCTGCGGGGGAACTTCCGGGACGCGCCTACCTTCTTCGGGATGACCCTGCCGCGTCCTTAGGACATGCGTTTAGTCCTTTCGGAGTAGTCCCCCAACAACGACGAAGGGCGGACCATGTGGTCCGCCCTTCGTTCGTACAGCGAAACTGCTGGTCGTGCGAGTGCTACTAGATCAGCACTTGCCGGCCGGGCTGGCCTGCTTGGCCGTCTGGCCGGTCTCGGACGTGAACGTGACCTCCACGTTGCGGGTCCCCTTGCAGCCCGTCGACGTGAAGAGGCCCTTCGTGCCCTTGCCGAGCTTCTTGATCTTCGACGTGACCTTGGTCACCGAGATGTCCAGGCCGACCTGGTGCAGGAGCTCGTCCGGAACCGTGAACGTCAGGTTCCCGCCCTTGCTGTCGGTCGTCAACTTGGCGTCGATCGCCTGGTTGATCGTCGTGATGCACGTCGGGAGCTTGCCCGAGAGGAAGAGCGTGAGGCTCTTCTTCGTGCCGGCGTAGATCGACAGGTCCAGGTGGCACTTGATCGTGTCGGGCGTGACCGGCTGGCCGGCCGTGCCGACGAGCGCGTCAACCGAGCCGGAGCCGACCTTCGAGCCCGACGGGCAGGACGAGGGGTCCGGCGTCGTCATGGCGTTCAGCTTCGACGCGGCGCACTTCTTGGACACGAAGTCGGCGTTGCCCTTGACCCCGTCGAGATGAATCTTGTACGTCTTGACCGGCGAGGCGAGCGTGCTCTCCTGGGTGCCGACCGTGTAGCCGAAGTCGACGCTAACCGGCTTCGGCTTCTTCTTCGAGCCGCCGCTGGCGATCTTGCCAGAAACGGTGTACGTGTTCGTCTGCGCCAGGGCGACGGCAGCGAAGCACAAAAGCGCGGCGGCAGCAGCCACCACGAGTGAGACCTTGCGCAAAGCTTCTCCTCCAGAGAATTCGCGGGACGGGTGCGCAGCTTATCTAGAACACCGCAGGCACAAGAGTTGCGGTGGGTGTGTGACGTCTGTCCGCGTCCTTGCCTTTCGCGCTGGTACCGTCGCCGCCCTCGTGCGCGTCCCGACCGACACCATTACCGCCCCGATGTTCCCCGCGAGCCTCGAGTGGCTCAACGTCGCGACGCTGCGGATGGACAAGCAGAAGGGCCGCCCGGTGCTCCTGGAGTTCTGGGATTTCTGCCGCCCCGCCTCGCTGCGCACGCTGCCGTATCTCCAGGCCTGGCACGCGCGCTATGAGGCCGCGGGCCTGCGCGTGATCTCGGTCCACGCGCCGGGTTTCGCACCCGGCAAGGACCCCGCTGCCGTGGCAGCCGCCGTCAAGCGCCTAGGCATCGAGCATCCGGTGCTCCTGGACCCCGACCTTCAGCTCTGGCGGATCTACGACAACCGCGGCTGGCCGGCGCGCTACCTCTACAACCAGGACCTGCGGCTGTTCGAGGCCCACATGGGCGAGGGCGGCTACCACGAGACCGAGCAGGCGATCCAGGAGCTGCTGGGCCTCGAGGGCGAGCCGCTGACCGCGTACCTCCACCCCGAGGACGACCCGGAGGCGCTGGTGGTCGTGCCGACCGACGACGTCGCCGGCGCCTACGAGGGGCCCTACGAGGCCGGCGGGGTCTGGGCGGTCCTGGAGCTGGAGTCCGCCGACGCCGGCACGCCAGGGACGATCGTCGTCAACGGCGAGGAGCGCACCGTGGACTACACGGGCGCGCACCAGCTCGTCGCGCACGAGCGCCACGAGGCAGGAGTGCTCGAGTTCAGCGTGGGCGACGGCGTGATCGCCCACGCCACGTGCTTCACGCCGGGTCTGGCACCGAGTCCAGAAGCCTGAGCAGGCCGGGCGGCCCCTCGTCGCCGACGACGTAGGCGCCGCCGGGGAAGTACGGGCTCGACGCGCCGGCCGCGCCCGTGAACGACGGCTCGTGCACCCACGAGCCGCTGTTGTAGAGCCACGCGCCCGACGGCGTGCGCCACTCGGTGATGTCATCAGAGGCCAGCGGACCGGTGCGGTGGCTGTGGCCGAAGATCACGTGCTCGGCCTCGATGCCCAAGCGCTCGACGACCTGGCTCATCGCCTCCAGGCTGTTGCGCCGCAGCGCGTCGGCGGAGAGGTCGGAGGAGACCGGCCCGACGCCGAGCAGGTTGATCCCGCGGATGCCGAGCGGGAAGACCGCGGTCAGCAGGCGCGCGCGGACCGGCTTGTGGCCGTCACCCTGCAGCAACTCATAGGCCTTGCCGGCGCGCCCGGCGCCCGCGCCGAGGCCCTCGGGCGCCGCCCGCTGGGCGGCCGAGTTGATCCAGGCGTACAGCGGCGCGAGCACGCGCTCGTAGTCCTCGGTGGTGGCGGGATCCGGCACCTGGCCCGCGATCCGCGACATCACGCCCGCGGCGAGCCGCTCGAACGTCGGCACCGAGCCGTGCGGGTCAAGGTAATGACCATGGGTTGCGTAAACGTCCTCGCGCAACCGCACGCCGGGGTAGGCGACCTCGACGGTCGTGCGGTCGCCGTTGCCCAGCCACGACGCGACTTGACGCGCCAGCGGCGACGCGGTCTGCGGCTTGACGCGCGTCTCCTGACCAAGCGGCCGTCCGGCGCGAGCGTCCAGCCACGGCGCGGCGAGCGCGTGGTCGTGGTTGCCCGGGACGATCAGGACCTCGGCGCCCGCCGGCAGCGCCGCCCCGATCGCCTCCAGCGCGGGCCGCGCATGGGCCAGCGCCTCCTTGGCCGGGCCGTGGCGCAGCTCCAGCGTGTCGCCGAGCAGCACGAGCCGGCCGACGTTGGCCAGCTCCGCGAGCAGCGGCTCGCGCGCCTCGGGCCGGCGGAGGACGTCGACGCCGGTGCGGCCGCCGAGGTGCAGGTCGGAGACGACGAGCGTGCGCATCGGGTGCGCACGCTAGCCATCTCGGAGGCGGTGCCTACGCCAGCCCTGCCGCCTTGCGCGCCGCTGCCTGCTCGTGGCGGTTGGTGATCACGCGGTCGATCAGGCCGTAGCCGACCGCCTCGGCCGCCGTGAAGTAGCGGTCGCGCTCGATGTCGGCCTTGACCCGCGACTGGTCCTGGCCGGTGTGCTCGGCGTAGATCTCCTCGTAGCGCGTGCGCAACGCGATCGCCTCGCGCGCGTGGATCTCCATGTCGGTCGACTGGCCCTGGTAGGAGCCGTGCGGCTGGTGGATCAGGATCCGCGCGTTGGGGAGCGCGAACCGCTTGCCGGCCGCGCCGCCCTGGAGGATCAGCGAGCCGCCGGACATCGCGATCCCGCAGCAGATCGTGGCGACGTCGCAGGCGACGAACTGCATCGCGTCGTACATCGCCAGCGCCGCGTACGCATCGCCGCCTGGGGAGTTGACGTACAGGCTGATGTCCTTGTCGGGGTCGTCGGCCTCCAGGTGCAGGAGCTGGGCGACGACGAGGTTGGCGATCTCCGCGTCGATCACGCTGCCGAGGAAGACGACGCGGTCGTTGAGCAGGCGCGAGTAGATGTCGAACGAGCGCTCACCGCGCGGGGACTGCTCGACGACCATGGGGACGAGGGGCAAGAGGGGCTCCTTCCGTGCGTGTAACGCAACCATTTGGTTGCAGGTTGAGCGACACGCTAGCATCGCAACCATGGAGTTGCACGAAGAGATCGGCGCCGTCCGGCGCGAGACCGTGCTCGACGCGCCGCGCGACGAGGTCTGGGAGCGCGTCGCCTCGCCCGAGGGGCTGGAGACCTGGCTCGCCGACGAGATCGACCTGCCCGCCGTCGAGCCCGGCGCCTCCGGGACCGTCGTCGAGGACGGCATCCGCCGCCACGTGACGATCGAGGAGGTCGAGGCCGGCCGCCGCGTCGCGCTCTCGTGGTGCGCCGAGGACGGCGACCCGTCGCTGGTCGAACTGACGCTGGACGACACGGACGACGAGGCCGCCACGCGCCTGGTCGTCGTCGAGATCCCGCTCGTCACGCTCCGCATCGCCTCCATCACCACCGTGCGTGCCGCGTCCGCCGCCCGCGGGCCGCAGATGGCCGCCGCCGCGCTCGCCTGATGTCCACCCCGCAGACCGATCCCGGACCCGTCTTCGCCGCGCTCGCCGATCCGACCCGTCGCCAGGTCATCGAGCTGCTCTCCCGGCAGCCCGGCCTAACCGCCTCAGCGCTGGCCGGCGAGCTGCCGGTCTCCCGCCAGGCGATCGCCAAGCACCTCGCCCAGCTCCGCGACGCCGGCCTGGCCACCGCCGAGGTCTCCGGCCGCGAGACGCGTTACCGCCTCACCCCCGCGCCGCTGGCCGGCGCGATGGCCTGGATGGCCGAGGCCGGCGCGCAGTGGGACGCACGGCTGGACCGCCTGCGCCGCCAGCTCTAAGCGCGCCTGCGCGCCGCCCAGATCTCCTCGACCGGCCACTTCCGCGACCACCCGCGCGTCGCGAAGTGGGCGAGGTCCTCGTCGTCGCCCTCCGGTGCGTACAGCTCGCGCAGCCGCACGTCCTCGAAGCCGGTCTCGCGCAGCAGGTCGAGCATCTCGCCGTGCGGGAGGTGGAACTCGACGGTCGGGTCGTCGTCCCACTCCATGCGCCGCAGCGCCGCCATCGGCCGCTGGAGCGTCTCGCCCGAGGGCCCGAGCAGCGGTGGCGCGGTCAGCATCGCCAGGACGCTCCCGGCTAGGAACACGAGCCACCCGCCCGGACGCAGGAGCCGCGCGGCCTCGCCGATCCACGCGCGCGGCTCGCACCAGATCGCCGCGCCGTACTCGCTGAAGGCGAGGTCGAACGACGCGTCGTCCAGCGGCACGTCCTCGGCGCTGGCGTGCACAAGCGGGAACGACAGCCCGTGGCGTTCCTGCATCGCCCGCGCGGTCACGAGCTGGTTCTCGCTCAGGTCCACGCCGACCGGCCGCGCCCCACGACGTGCCAGCCACGCCGACCAGTACGCGGTCCCGCAGCCCAGCTCGACCAAGTCGAGCCCGTCCACGCCGTCCAGACCCATCGGCAGCATCCGCACGTCGGACTCCGGCAGGTGCCAGATCCCCCAGTGCGGTTCGCACTCCACAGCCCAGTTGCGCTCCGCGGAGGTGACCCAGCGCGGAGCGTCCTCGTTCCACCAGGCGCGGTTGCGCGCCTCGTGGTCGTTCAGACCTGAGAGGGCGTCGGCGTCGAGCTCCATGCGCCGACGCTAGCGACCTCGGGGACCGCGATCGACGCCGCGCGGCGCCGCTCCTTGGTCGTCCGCAGGTCGAGGTCGGCCTTCTCCAGCAGATCGTCCGGAGTCGCGCCGTCCTGCGGGTACAGCGCGACGCCGATCGACGCGCGCACCGGCGCCGCGTCGGCCACCTTGATCATCGCCAGCGCCTCCTCGATCCGGCGGGCGAGCATCTCGGCGCCCTCCTCGGTCGAGTCCGGCATCAAGACGGAGAACTCGTCACCGCCCTGGCGGGCCACGACGTCGGTGCCGCGGACATTCTCGGCGAGCACGCGCCCGACCTCTTGGAGCAGGCGATCGCCCTCCAGGTGGCCGTGGGTCTCGTTGATCTCCTTGAAGCGGTCGACGTCGAGCGTCAGCAGCGCGAACTTCTGCGGGTCGTGCGCGGTCGCGGCGGCCAGCCGCTCGTGAAGCTTGCGGTAGTTGCCGACGCCGGTCAGCGGGTCGTGCTCGGAGCGACGACGGAACTCGGTCGCCTCCGATTCCGCGCGGCGCGCGCGCAGGACGGCGGCCGCGAGCGCGAGCGCGAAGCACGCGGTGGCGGCGGGCCAGTCACCGACGGCAAAGCCGCAGACGAGGCCGGCAGAGGCGAGAACGGCATGGGCAAACGCGCCCGGCGTGGGGATGCGGAGGGACATTCCACACGAAGTTGTCGGCCAACAGACACCCGCCTTGAGCGGGAACGTCCCTGCTTAAGGCAACTTTTAGCGCCGGCCTAGGCGGACGCGGGCGCTGCGGCGGCCATCGCCTGGCGGATGGCCTTGGGGAGCATGAAGCGGACGTCCTCCTGGACGACCTGGAACTCCTCGACCTGCTCGGTCCCACGGTCGCGGAAGTAGTCGACCAGGCGCTGGACGAGCTCCTCGGGCGCGCTCGCGCCGGACGAGATGCCCACCACGCGCTTGCCCTCGAGCCACGTCTCGTCGACCTCGGAGACGTCGTCGATCAGGTGCGCGTCGGTCCCCAGCTCGCGCGTGACCTGCACCAGCCGGTTGGAGTTCGAGGAGTTCTTGGAGCCGATGACCAGCAGCAGGTCGCAGTGCGCGGCCATCTGCTTGACCGCCGCCTGGCGGTTGGTCGTGGCGTAGCAAATGTCGTCCGTGCGCGGACCGGTGATCGCCGGGAACTTCTCGCGCAGGCGGGTGATGATCGCCCGCGTCTCGTCGACGCTCAGCGTCGTCTGCGAGATGTAGGCCATCTTCTCGGGGTCCTCGACGACGAGCGCGTCGACGTCGGCCTCGGTCTCGACCAGGACGATGTGGTCCGGCGCCTCGCCCATCGTGCCCTCGACCTCCTCGTGGCCGGCGTGGCCGATGAGGACGATCGTGTAGCCCTCGGAGGCGAACTTGACCGCCTCGCGGTGGACCTTGGTCACCAGCGGGCAGGTCGCGTCGATCGTCTGCAGGCCGCGCTGCGCCGCGTCGGCGTGCACCGCCGGCGAGACGCCATGGGCGGAGAAGACCGTGGTGGCGCCTTCAGGCACCGTGTCGTTGAGCTCGTCGACGAAGATCGCGCCGCGTTCGCGCAGCTGCTCCACGACGTGCTTGTTGTGCACGATCTCCTTGCGCACGTAGACCGGCGCGCCGTACAGCTCCAGGGCGCGTTCGACGGTCTGCACGGCGCGGTCGACCCCGGCGCAGTAGCCGCGGGGCGCGGCGAGCAGCAGCTTCTCGACGGTGAAAGCCATCGCGCTCCAGTGTAGAGCGCCCGCGCGAGCGGTTTACCCGCCGCCGCCGCTGTCGGCGGTGTCGGGCCAGTCGGCGATCAGCTGGGCGATCGTCTCCCCCACCGCGTCCACCGAGTCGACCGACAGCTTGTCGTAGGTGTCCTCGACGGTGTCCTTGTACTTGAAGTTCCAGTCGATCAGGTCGACCGCCGGGATCCCAGCGCGCAGGAACGGCGTGTGGTCGTCGAAGATCGAGACGCCCTTGACGTCGGGGAAGATCGCGCCGACGCCGACCTTGGTCGCCGCGGCGCGCACGTCCTCCCACAGCGACGTGGTCGACGAGCCCTCGCGCGGGAAGCGGGCGCCGGTGTTGCCGATGTAGTCCAGCAGGACCATCGCGCGGACCTCCTCGGCGTGCAGCTGGACGTAGGCCTTGGAGCCGCGCAGCGCGTCGCGGTAGAAGTCGTCGGTCGCGTGGGGCTCCTCCTCGCCGTCGAAGAGCACGAACCGGACCCCGGGCGCGACCGCGCTTCTTTGGAGCTTCTTGATGGCGTTGGCCAGCTCGATCACCGTGCCGACCGCGGCGGCCGCGTCGTTGGCACCGACGAAGCCCTTCGGGTGGTTCTCGGTGTCGTAGTGCGCGCCGATGACGATCACCGGGCCCGGGCCCGGCAGGTCGCCGATGATGTTGCGCAGACCGGGCTGGGCGGGGACGGCCTCGAAGCGCCCGTTGGGCAGCCGGGCCCTCAGCTTCTCGGCCTCCGCGCGCAGCGTCTTGGATCCGGCGGGCCGCTGCCCGGCGTCGACCTGCTCCTTGGCGATCGCCATCGCCGCCTGGGCGTCGAAGCGGTCGCCGTGGGTCTTGGGGACGCGGCCGGCCGGGAACGTCTTGGGGTACGGGTTGTCGTCGTTGTTGCCGCCGCCTCCGCCGATGAACGGGAAGCCGTGCAGCGTCAGCGCGATCAGGCCGCCGAAGAGAACGAGCTGGACGACGAGCGCGATCACGAGGACCTTGACCGACAGGCGGCCGCCGCTGTCGTCGTCGGGCGGGAGCGGCGACGCGGGCGCCGACGCCGCGTCAGACGCTTCGGGCGCGTCTTCGCCAGGCCCGTCCTCGGCGGGCGCGTCCTCCTCGGGTGCGTCGTCGGGCTCGTCGGCCATGCCAGCCCGGCACGGTACCCGTAGGACCGGGTGGGCGCGCCGACGAAGGGCCTGCACTGCGCACGATCCCCGAGTAGGCTCGACGCTCGACGTTCTTCATCGGGGGAGTACGGGATGGCACAGCAGCACCTGGATCGTCTGACCGCGGTCGACGCGTCGTTCCTCGCGCAGGAGGGACCGTCGTCACACATGCACATCGGCGGGATCGTGATCTGCGAGGGTCCGGCGCCCGGCTACGAGGAGATGCTGGACCACATCCGGACGCGGCTTCACCTGGTGCCGCGCTACCGGCAGCGGCTCGCGCAGCCGCCGCTGGAGACCGGCCGGCCGCTGTGGGTCGACGACCCCACGTTCAACCTCGAGTACCACGTGCGCCAGACCGCGCTGCCCGCCCCCGGGTCCGAGGACCAGCTGATGCGCCTGGTCGCGCGGATCATGTCCCAGCAGTTGGACCGGTCCAAGCCGCTGTGGGAGATGTGGATCATCGAAGGGCTCGAAGAGGGCGGCTTCGCGCTGATCACCAAGACCCACCACGCGCTGATCGACGGCATCAGCGGCGTCGACCTGGCGACGGTGATGTTCGACCTGTCGCCGGTGCCGCCGCAGATCCCGCACAGCGACGAGCCCTGGCAGCCGCAGCCCGAGCCGACCGGCGCCGAGCTGGTCGCGGGCGGCGCGGCGGGCCTGGCGCGAGTCGCGGCGGGCGCGGTGGGCGCGGGGTTGTCGCTGGTGCGACGGCCGGGCGCGACCTGGCGCGCGGTGTCTGAAGCCGCCGAAGGGCTCGGCGAGGTCGCGTGGGCCGGCCTGAACCCCGCGCCGGCGACGCCGCTGAACGTGGAGATCGGCCCGCACCGGCGCTACCGCGTGGTGCGCAACCGGTTGGAGGACTTCAAGGAGGTCAAGAACGCGTTTGGCGGCACCGTCAACGACGTGGTCTTGACCGTCGTGACCGGCGCGCTGCGCGACTGGCTGCACTCGCGCGGCGTCCGGACCGAGGGCCTGGAGCTGCGCGCGCTGGTCCCGGTGTCGACGCGCTCGGCCGAGCAGTCCGGCGACCTCGGCAACCGCATCACCGTGATGCGCGGGCCGCTGCCGGTCTACATCGCCGACCCGGTCGCGCGGCTGCGCGCGGTGAAGGCGGCGATGGACGGGCTGAAGGAGTCCAAGCAGGCCGTCGGCGCCGAGGTGCTGACCGGTGTGCAGTCCTTCGCACCACCGACGGTCCTGGCGCAGGCCTCGCGCCTGAACTTCTCGACCAGGTTGTTCAACCTGATCGTAACCAACGTGCCGGGCCCGCAGTTCTCCTTGTACGTGCGCGGGCGCGAGATGGAGGACGTCTTCCCAATCGCGTTCCTGCCCAAGGGCCACGCGCTGGCGATCGCGATCATGTCCTACAACGGGCAGATGAACTTCGGCTTGTTGGGGGACTACGACGCGCTGCCCGACCTCGACCGGATCGGGGACGGGATCGAGGCGTCGCTGGCGGAGCTGCTGGCGTTGGCGCGGCGCAGGACGGGGCCGGCGCGGTCGTCGTCCAATGGGGCGACGCGCGACGCGTCGCCGGCGCCGGCCTGAGGTCGGCGGGGCGCGGGGCGTTGGTGGTCCTTCGCTCATCAAAGGGCGTGAGGCTGTTGTGGCGTGGCGACCGCTTGGGGTGTGGATCGTCGCTGGGGGCGCTGCCGGCGGCGGGGATTAACAGCCGCATCAAGACATCAGACTCGGCCTCCAGGGCGGTCCCTCGACCGGCGGGGTTCGAGGGACCAGGGTTTCGGAGATCCGGGTCGCTGCAACCGGAATATGTCCGGCTCACGCGACCCGCACCTCGAAACCGGGATCCGGGTCGAGTTAGCGTCCATATACGACGCTAAAACGACCCGGACCCCCAAACGCGCGACCTTCGGGCCCGAACCCTCAAACCCCAGGGCCGACGGACGCCCCTTGAGGCCCGCATTCATGTCTTGATGCCAAAGCCAGCCCAGCCGGCACCACCCGAAGCGACGATCACTCCCGGGCGGTGGCCACGCCATAAGGCTCTCACCCTTTTGATGAGCCGAAGCACCCCCAACGCCCCGCACCGCCCGCGCAGCGTTAGCCGCCTACCGCGCCACCCTCACCGAAGCATCCGCCCGCGCCGGCGGCGCCTCCCGGTTCCCCGCGTGGTCAATGGCGATCGTGTAGAAGCGATACAGCCGCCCCCGCACGCCCCGCAGCCGGAACGTGTGCGCCCGCGTCGTCTTGATCTTCTGCGCCTTGTGCCCCGCCACCTGGCGCCAGACCTCGAACTTGTCGATCCCCGACGCGACGACGCCCGCGACGGCGTCATCGTCACCCTTCCACTTCAACAAGATCGAGCGGCCGGTGACCTTCGGGCGCTGCAATTGCGACCGCGGCGGGTGCGCATCGACGCTGCGGGCGGCCGACACCGCGGAGCCCGCGTCGAGGATTCCCCAGCCGACCTCCGGGCTCCACGCCATGTTGGCCGGGCGGCGTGCGGTCTGCTTGAGGATCCGGACGATGTCGGCGGGCGGTAGATCCGGGTTGAGGTGGCGCATCAGCGCGGCGACGCCTGCGACCTGCGGCGCGGACATCGACGTCCCCGGCAGGTAGGCATAGCGGTTGTCGTTGCCGACGGTGGTGCGGCAGCGGCAGGGAGCGATCTCCTTGGCCTTGTCGCCGCGCTCCAAGTTGGTGGTCTGGGACGGGAACGCGCCGAGCAGCCCGTTGGAGCCGCCGGTGCCGTACGTGCCGTAGGCGGCGAGTGAGATCTGGGTGCCGCGGCCCGCGAAGGTCGCCCGCGTGTCGGCGGCGGACACGGCGGTGACGCTGAGGCCGAAGTTGTTGTTGATGTCGCTGCCGGTGTCGGTCGGCTGGAGCACGTTGGCGGGGTCGCCCTGCTCGAGGACCGGGTTGCGCGCGGTCGCGTTGTCGGCAGCGGCCGCGACGAGGACGGCGCCCTTGTCGTTGGCGTAATGGAGCGCCTGGACGATGACGGCCGCAGCGGCGTAGCGGCCGTCGGTGCCAAAGGACATGTTGATGGCCTCGGCGCCGTTGTCGGCGGCCCAGATCAGGGCGCGCGCGACGGAGCCCTCGGTGAGGTCGGACTTGGCGATCAGCAGGCTGCAGCCGAGGCCGGCGCCCGCGAGGCCCTGGGTGTTGTTGGGTTGCGCGCATGCCAGCGACGCGACATGTGTGCCGTGGCCGTCCTCGTCGACGGTCGGCGGACCGGCGCCCAGGTTGTCGTCGAAGTCCCCGGCAGCCACGATCTTGTTGGCCAACTCGGGGTGCGCGCCGTCGACGCCGGTGTCGATGACGGCGACCTTGGCACCGTCGCCGGACGCAAGGTCCCAGGCAGCCGGAAGGTTCTCGCGCGCGGCCCACCACTCGAGGACGGTGCCCTCCTCGCCGCGGTCGGCGGTGGTGAAGGCGGGATCGTTGGGGACCGACCGCAGCGCGAACCGGCGCTCGACGTGCACGTCTGCCACGCGCGGATCCGCTTCGAGCCGCCGCTCCAACGCCGCGAGCGTCTCCCCCGCGCGCGGCTTGATGGCTGCCGCGCGCAGCTTGGGAATCGTGAGCTTGGTCGTCGCGCCCGCCCTGGCCGCAACCGCTCGCGCGACCCGCGCTGCCGACGCGCTGGCCTTGCCGGGCGCGGGCGGCTTGAGCGTCACCAACAGCCGGCCCGTGGTCGTTGCGCTCGCCGTCTCGTCAGCGCGCGCGACCACCGGCGCCGCGGCACACGCCACGAGCCCGACGGTCGCCGCTGCGAGCGCCGACCGTCGCATAAGAACTAGTGAAGAGACCGGGCTCAGTAGCCCAGCGCAAACTTCGCGTCTTCGGACATCCTGTCCGGCGTCCACGGCGGGGTGAACGTCATGGTGGACTCGACGGAGCTCACGCCGTCGAGCTCGGTCACGAACTCCTCGATCTGCTCGGAAACCTGGGGTCCGATCGGGCAGCCCGGGGAGGTCAGCGAGAACGTCACGTGGACGTCGCCGCCTGAGACCTCGACTCCATAGATGAGCCCGAGCTCGACGAAATCGAGCCCGAGTTCCGGGTCGATCACGTTGGTGAGAGCGGCTTCAACATCCTCGACGGAGGGCATAGCCCTTGAGTCTAGCCCCGAAGGTTGGGTAGGTTCCGGGACACCATCGTCTCGTTCAGCGAACACCCCCCGGTGATCCGCTGTGCGGGTGACGAGGATCGGTCCACCCAGAGCCTCCGACGGCCCGCGCTGTCGCGAGCGCTGCATGCCGGGGGGACCGTGCTCGTCGACCTGCATGAGCTGGTCTTTGCCGATCCGTCCCTGATCGTCGATCTGGCCATGGTCGCCCGGCGCCTGCGCCAGCGCGACGGCCAGCTGCGCATCAGCGGCGCCCAGCCGCAGATCCACCGCCTCATCGAGTTGGTCGGCCTGCACCGGCTCTCGAACGTGATCCTGGACCCCACGCCGACGCCGGCGTAGGCCTCGACCGCCATCCACGCGCGACCGCGTAGCCTTCGGAGCCGGATGCCCTTCCTGCTCCTGCTGTTCATCGTCGTCCCGATCCTCGAGATCTACGTGATCATCCAGGTCGGCCAGGCGATCGGCGCGGTCTGGACGATCGTGCTGCTGATCGTCGACTCGATCCTCGGCACCCTGCTGATGCGGTCGCAAGGCCGAGCGGCGTGGCGGCGGTTCCAGCTCGCGCTCTCCGAGGGGCGCGTTCCCGCCCGCGAGGTCGTCGACGGCGTGTTGGTGATCTTCGGCGGCGCGTTCCTGCTGACGCCCGGCTTCTGTAGCGACATCTTCGGGGCGTTGCTCCTGCTGCCGCCGACCCGCGCGGTGATCCGCCGCCTGATCGTCCGCCGTTTCGGCTTCAAGCTGTTCGGTGCGATTCCGGGCGTGCGGGTGAGCGGGAGCGCGCGCGAGCCACAGCCGGGCGCAGACGTCGAGGGCACCGCGACCGAGATCGACCCCAGGAGACTTCCTTGACGACCGACGCCAACGACGCCGCCGCCACACGCGAGGCTCCCCGCAAGCTGTCCCGCGGCCAGAGCGACGCGGTAACGCTCGCGTTCTCTGACGCGGAGGCCGACGTCTGCGGCGTCGCCCGGATCGGCCGCGCGCTGGACGCCGACGGCGAGGTCGTCACCAGCGGTCTGGCGATCCTGTTCGCGGGCGGCACGCCGGTGTCGGTGCGCGCCGAGGGCGGCGTGCCTGAGGGCGAGGGCGTCGGTTGGGGCGAGGCCGAGGCGGCGGGCGTCTGGACCGAGGTCGTCGATCCGCTGCGCGCGTGGCGCTTTCACTACGACGACGAGGACGGGGCGCACGGGTTCCTGCTCGACGTCGAGGCCGTGTCGGTGCCGGCATCCTTGAGCCCCGACACGCCCGCGGGCAAGTTGGGTGGCATGGAGGGCTACGACCAGCTCGTGAAGGTGACCGGGACGGTGACCGTCGGCGGGGTGCAGCGCACGTTCTCCGGCCGGGGCCAGCGCGGTCACTCGTGGGGCGCGCCGGACTGGGACAAGCTCGCCTTGGCGCGCACGGTAGGCGTCTGGCTGGAGGGCGACGCCGGCATCACGCTGACCGCCATCCGCGGCGCGAAGGCCTCGTCACACGCGGACGAGGCGATCCACGCGGTGTTGCTGGGGCGCGACGGCGAGACCGACTCGCCGACATCGCTGGTCGTCGCCGACCCGCGCATCTCGACGACCTACGACAGCGAAGGCCGCCAGCGCCACACCGGCCTCGAGCTCTACGAGACCGACGAGGCCCCCTACGCCCGCCGCGCCGCCGGTGAGGTCGCCTGCGGAACCACGCTGGATCTGGGCCGCCTGCGCCTCGACTGCGCGTTCTTCACGTGGCGCATGGAGGGGCGCAGCGGCGTGGGGCGCTACGACATCCTGCGGCGCAACGAGGACGGGTAGGGGCGCGCTGGCGCCTTGCTCCCCGCGCGCGCCGGCTCTCTCGCCGCGCGGTGCGGTTAGTTGTCGGAGCCGAGCCGGTCCCAGAGGTAGAGCTCGACGCACTCCTGCGCCAGCTCCACCGACCGCTCGCGCGACAGGCGCGGCAGGACGGTCTCCAGGGCTTGCTCTTCCGCAACGCCGGCGTCGAACGCTTCTTCGCCGCGGAACCCGGCGGCGATCTTCAGCGCCTCGCGACGGTTCTCGCCGAGCGTCGGGAAGACGTTCATGAGGAAGTCGCGGTTGGCAATCGGCTGGCCGACCTCCAACGAGGCGTGCCAGGCGGCAAGCATCGAGAGATCGTGCTCATCGAGATCCGCGACGGCCTTGGCGTAGTGCGTGTCCAACTCGCGCTCGGGGATCTCGTCGACCCACGCACGGACGAGCTCGCCAAGCAGCTGCCGGCGGGCCTCTCGGCCGACGGACTCTGCGATCACGCGAATTGCGTCGTGGGGTTCGATGAAGCAGAGGGCCATGGGAGCTCCCGGCGCTCGAGGACTGGACGACGCCAAAGTAGACCCCCCACCGGACGGCAAACCCCTTGATTTCGTAGGGCTTCACGGAAGTTCCTGCACTTTGGGGAAAACGAATTCCGCAGGTCCCACTGCAAAGCACCGACCACCACAGTGTTCGCCCCCGAATCAGCGACGCTCAGCGTCTTAGAAGGTCTCACCCTCGGTGCTCGGACGGAGGACGACGAGCGCGCGGGGAGCATGGCGCGAACCCCCGCCGCACGAGGCGACGGAGGCTCGGTCATGCGCGAGCGATGCTGGGCCCAAATCAGGCATCAGGGCATGACGGTCACCTTCACCGGGTTGGATGCGACGGGCAAGAACGGGTAGTCGAGCTGCCCCTTCGTGGCCTGCACACGCAAGGTGTACGTGATTGGCCGGTTCGTGCGCGTGAACCGGTAGGCGTAGGAGAAGCTGCCCTTCTTGGTGGTCTTGATCTGCGCGAACGGACGCCAGCGGTTGTGGTCCTTCCACTGCACCGTCAGCGTGACGCCGCGCCGTGGCACGTAGCCGCCGAGCAGACGACCACGCAGCCGCAAGGCCTTGCCATTGCGAAGCTTGCGGTGGTCGCCCCGCAGGCTGATCCGCCCGTTGACCGACACCTTCAACGCAGCGGTCGCCCGTGCGACGGGGTCATCCGCATACATCCGGTACCCGACCACAATCGCCCGCCCAGGCCCCGCCGCCAGCCGAACGAGCGCACGTCCAGCCCCATCCGTCGTCACGCTGCTAGCCACCGCCGGCCGCGAACCGACCCGCGTGACCACATCCAGCCTCGCCCTTTCAATCGCCTTACCGTTGTTGGTGCACATCAGCTGTAGCTGCGCGGTCGACGTCCGTCCGTAGCCAAGCTTCACGGCACCGTGCTGGAACTTCAGCGTCGCCTTGTCCTGCGGGCAACCAACCCCACTCGCCTCCCCCACGACATGCCCAACCAGCGCATGCGCCGTCGCAACGGGAAACGGCGCGACCGGCAGCGGCGCCGGCGGCAGGGTGGTGTTGTTCGTCGCGGACGAGCCCGACGGCGCTCCGCCTCCGCCGCCACCCGGCGTCGGGTCGGGGTCCGGATCAGCAGTTGGATCGGGATCGGGATCGGGCGTCGGGTCAGACGTCGAGCCACCGCCACCGTTGCGCGAGGTAACGATGCCGGTCGGACGAGAGGCGACCGTCACCGCGCCTGCCACGTTGAGCGCAGTCACCAACAGCCGCAAGCGATGGCCGACATCTGCCGTGCTCGGCGTATACGTGAGTCCCGTCGCACCCGGGATCGTCACGCACGGATCCGAGCCGTCGGCCTGGCAACGAGCCCAATTGCGAGTCACGGTGAGATTCGGCCCCGTCCAGGTGCCATCATTTACCGCCTCGATCGCGCTGCCGACAAGCGCATTCGTGACCACAGAGTTGTCGGCAAAGAGCGGTAGCCGCGCATTGAATGGCGGACGGTTAGCCACCAGGTACGTTCCGCTCCAAACGGTCGTCTCTTGCTGCGCTGTGTCGGCCACCTTGACCGTCAGCGTGTGAGAGCCATCAGCGATCCTGGTGGTGTCGATCACCTCATTACCACTGACCGATACTGGACAAGGGCGTGGGACGGAGAAGACCCAGACACCAGCGAGTGTGTCCGACGGGACACACCGGCCTTCGTTCTCATCGATGACATGATCAACCGACGTCGGCTGGCCGTCCACGTAGAGGCGCAAGCGTGCGACGCCGCCGCCAGCATCCGTGGCCGAGAAGTTCAGACGTTCATCGCCGACGAGTGTCTGATCGGTCACGAAACTTCCGCTTCGAAAACCAACCACCGGTGGTGCGTCGTCGGCGAGGTACAGCTCCGGTTGGTACAACGCCGCCCACGCAACGTTGTTGGGGCATGCTGTTCCGATCGGATCGCAAATCGCGCGGAAAGTGACCTTCGATGCGCCGAGATGATCGAGGTCGAGTGTGCTCGGATATTGCTGCTGAATCAACCCCGTCAGTTCGAGCTTGACGCTCGTTTCATCGAGCACCTGAATGAGCCCCTGGCTGCCGCTCCATGGGCTTGTCCAGCCCGCGATGGATCCGGTGATCCGGGAGATGGTGGTGCCGGTGGGCGCGTGGTAGGTCCAGCCGGCGTCTTTGCCTGCGGGCACGCTGCCGTAGGTGAGCATCTCGGCGTAGAGGCTGCCGTCGTCGGCGCAGCGCATCATGGTCTGGCTGCCCGGAATGGCGTAGGAGAAGGGCTGCCAGCCAAGAGGGCCGTCGGAGATGTCCGTGCCGGTGATGCAGCTGCGGTGGATGTAGGTGCCGGTGGCTTTGGATGGAGTCGGAAGGGCTAGGGAAAGGGCGAGGAGGGTGCCGAGGGCGGCTAGGGCGGCGCGGCAGGAGTGGGTGAAGGGAGGCAATGGGTTCCTTTCTTAGGGCTGGGGCGAGAACTCGCCGTGGGTGGAGTCGGGGGTGGTGGGCTGGCGGGGGAGCTGGCGCGGCGTCGCGGCGTGGGCGACGGGGCGGTTGGTCGGCGGTGGGCTCGATGGCTCGGTGCCGCGGGGTGCGAACTCGATGTGGGAGGGCTTTGAGGCGTGGCGGCGCGCGGTGAGGTGCTTGCGCGCCGGCCGTGGCGTCGTGCGGGTCGTGCGAGCGGCGGTGTGGGACACCGCGGCGGCTGCGGTCACCGTGGTCGCCACGGGTGAAGCAGCGGGCGTCGCGACGGCGGTTGTCGTGTGGGCACGTGGCGTGTGTTGGCCCGTGCCCGCCGTCTCCTGCGCCACCACGAAGCCGCCGCCAGCGGTTGCGGCCGCGCCGGTCGCCAGCAAAGCCGCGAGCTTCGTGCCGCTCGCGGCGCTCGCGGCAGCGTCGCCAGCGGCGCCGCCCGGCAGCAGCCGCTCCGCGAGACGGCTGAGCGTCCCGAGCAAACCGAGCGGAAGGACGGCCGCGAAGGGGCGCCGGTGCAGGCCACGCAGCTGCGCGCGGCAGGCCGGGCAATTGCGCAGGTGCGGGCGGGCGTCGGTGATTTGCTCGGCGGTCGCCTTGCCCTCGGCGATCGCGGTCAGGACCGGCCGCCAGCGCTCGCACTCGACGCCGGACTCGATGCCTTCGAAGCGATCGAAGAAGCGGCGGCGACCCTCGGTCAACGAGCGGTTGACTTTTGTGGCGCTGAACCCGGTGACCGCGCCGATCTCCGCGTAGCTGTGGCCGCTGGCCTTCAGCCACATCGCGCGCAGCTCTTGCGGCTTGAGCCGCTTCAGCGCCTCGGTCGCCCGGCGCGTGCGCTCGGCGCCGAGGACCTGCTCCTCGGGCGACGGCGCGTGCGGCGAGGACTGACGGTCGAAGTCGACCTCCTCGTAGCCGACCGCCGCGATGCGCGCACGCCGGACCTCCATCGCTTCGTGTTTGACGACAACATGCAGCCAGCGATGCGCCGACTCGGGGTCCAGCGTGCGCGCGCGGCGCAGGAAGATCTCCATGCTGCGCTGGAAGGCGTCGTGCGCGTCGTCGGCGCAGAGGCTGTGCCGATGCGCGGTGCGCAAAAGCGACTCGCTCTGCGTGGCGAGGGTGCGGAGCACGAGCTCCTGCGCTTGATCGTCGGTGAGCCGCACCCGAGCGTCGTGCTCGGGCGGTGCGAGGTCGTTCATCTAGTCCCAGCCGTGGGGTCTGCTGCTCTGTCGCCGTGCCTAGGGCGCGGCGCCCGGTTTCTCGCCCCCCTCGATCGATGAGTGGTCCGAACAAGGACGTTCGTACATCGGTGAGGGTTGCCACCTGGTAATCGCGAGCAAGCACCCAGACCTAAACCGAACGCATCAACCCCACAGCCGGCAACGCACGCACAACGGGTCCGCCGGAGGACCCAATCCGCACCGGCCACGTGACGATCGCCACGCGAAATGCCGCTAGGTGCGGATTAAGAAGAGATCCTTTAGCGCTATACCGTCCCGTAGCATGGCGCGCGGACACCGTCCAGGATCTGTCCAGATCGCCCGCGCAGGGCGAGCGTGTTCAGCAGCCGCCGTGCGCCGCGGTCAGCTGCGCGGCGAGCGCCTCGCGGTCCAGCCGCGGCGGTGTGTCATCCGTCGCCACGCCCCGCGCGGCCAGCGACGACAGCACCGACTTGACGCCTTGATAGGACCGGTAGGCGTCGCTCGTCGGCGCGAAGCCGAGGCGGTCCTGGAAGGTGGTGCGGAACGATCCCGGCACCGGCGCGTCCTCGACCACGATCGTGGTCGGATGCCCCGAGGGGTTGACGTCGCTCGCGGCGTCGCAGGTCAACGCCTTCAGCGCGCCGTCGCCCAACGCCACCGCCGAGATCCCGGCGGAGTTCAGCAGCGTGATCGCCGACTTGGCCTGCTCGTCGCCCAACGCCGTGACGACCGCGCTGACCTGCGTGTCCCTCAGCGACGTCCGCGCGTTGTTCAGCGCGTCCTTGGTCGCCAGCGCCGGATCGCCGCTGACCTGACGCCCCGCGTAGTTGACGCGGAACGTGCCCGCGCGCCCCTCGGCCTCAGCGAGCGCCAGCTTCGCCCCCGCCGCGACCTGCCGGTAGTCCTGCGTGGTCGCGTTGACCCACAGCGAGACCGTCGGCGCGGTGGCCGGGTTCTGCGTCTTCTGAGACCCGCACCCGGCGGCGACCGAGCAAACCGCGCAAACCGCGAGCGCGGTGAAACCGATGCGCCGGGTCAAAGCCCCAGGGCCCGCGCGATCCGTGCGCGCTCCTCGTCGTCGACCACCGCCGCCGAGCCCGCGGTGTAGCGCTCGCCGCCCGACGACCAGTTGTAAAGCGCGAGGTCCAGCGCCTCGACCGGCACGCCCGCCCCGTGCGTCAGCTCACGCTGGCGCCGCTGGAGCAGGACCGGGTCGCCGATGCCGAGGATCCGCTTGGCCGCGATCCCGACCGGGTCGGTCGGCGACGCGGCGCTCAGGTGCAGGGTCCACGGGTCGAGCTCGACCAGGCCGAGGTGATGCGCCAACACCAGGAACTCCATCCGCTGAGCGCGCCCGAAGCCCGGCAGGCCGAGCCGCTCGAACGCGCGGTCGTAGCGGTGCTGCAACGTCCAAGACTCCTCGCCCGCGAGCGCCGGGATCTGGCCGCCCAAGCGCTCGGCCCAGGCGCGGTAGGCGCCCAGCGCGGCGTTGCCCCGGCGCGCCTCGTAGGCGCTGCGCGGACCGACCGCGACATCCTCAAGAGACGGCACCTCGCCCGAGGCCCACGACGTGCGCACGGCCGAGATGCCCGCCCACGGGTCGTCCCCGGCCAGCGGCGACAGGAAGGCGATCAAGAACGTCAGCCACGCCGCTTCCTCACGGTCCTCTGCGCCCGCCACCTCGGCGTAGAGGCCGGGAGGCGCAGACGACAGCTCGCGCACCCGCGCGGCGCTGAACGCCAGCTCGTCGGCCAGCCGCGCCGCGTCCTCTGAGGACCGCAGGCCCGGCACCAGGTCGTGCTCGTAGCCGTCGTCGGCCGCTCGCGCCATCCGCCGCACCGTCATCCCGGACGAGACCGACTTGCGCGGTGCGCGCGCCCGGCCACCGGCCGACTCCGCCCGCGACGGACGCCGCTCGACGCGCGACGCCGGCGACGACTCGACGCGCGACTTCTTCGAGCAAATCGGGCAGTTCTCGACGAGCCGGTTGTGGCGGCAGAAGGTGGGCATCGCACCCCAGTCTACGAACGACGAAGGGCGCCCGCTTGGGCGCCCTTCGCAACTGCGTCACGGAGTGACGGCGGACTTACGCGTGGCAGGTGGCCGACTGGCGCTTCTGCACGACCGTGTAGCCCTTGCGGATCGTGTTGTCGACGTTGATCAGGCCGGCGTCGAAGTCGTTCGCAACCGGCGCGCCGTTGAACTGGTACACGTACAGGCGCTTGATCTGCTTGTACTTCTTCGGCATCGAGAACATGCACTTCAGCGCGGTCGCGGCCTTCGTCTCGGCCGCGGCCTCCGAGCCGCCGGCGTAGACGCCGCGCAGCCGCAGCTGGCCCCCGGTCTCCGTCAGCCAGACCTCAGCCTTCTTGTTCCCGATCTCCTTGATCAGGCGCGAGGTCCGCGAGGTGGAGCCGCGGTTGGTGTCGCTGTAGTTGTGGATGCCCCAGTACTTGGGCGTGCCCTTGACGTACTTCTTGAACTTGCGCAGGTAGCTGACCGCGCCGCCCACGTTGAACCCGTCGAGGATGTCGATCGCCGTGACCTTGCGGCCCGAGAAGACCTTCTTGGCAGCCGAGTAGTACTGGGCGACGAGCTTGGGCCCGGTCGCCGACTTGCAGATCTTCGACGGCTGGCCCTCCTGCCGGCCCGAGGCCTGGCAGACGTTGACCTCGTTCCACGGCGTGATGTCGAACGACTTGCCGTACTTCTTCTTGAACGCGGTCAAGGCCTTGGTGTACGTCGAGACGCTCGGGGCCTTGTTGTACTTCGTGGACGTCCGCGAGTGCTCGAACGAGATCAGGATCGTCTGCTTGGCCGACTTGGCGGCCTTCAGCCAGGCCTCGAAGTCAGCCTTCTGCTTGGGCTCGCTCGTGACGTCATAGGGCGCGATGTAGCGCGCGACCTTCAACTTCAACGGCGCGAAGAGCGGGTTGGTGAACGTGCTCGCCTGCTGATCCGACACACCAACGGTGGTGGCAGCGGAGGCGCTCGAGGGAACCACGAGCGCGGTCAGGGCGATGACGAGCAGGGAAGTGCGAGCGAGACGTCGCATCGGAATGCGGAGTGCTCCTTTGTCGGCGTCGGGGACGGGTCTTAGTGTCGGCGGGCGCCCGGACGGCACGAACTGCGGGTGGGGCGCCTCGAAGACCAAGACAGCCTAGCCACCTTGGAAGTTGCGGTGCGGCGTCCGCGCAACAGGGGTTGCGCTGTACCTAGATGCGGGCGGCTTTGAGACCGGCGATGAACAGGTTCGAGATGAACTCGGTCGCGCGCGCGGGATCCGGGTTTTCGTGCTCGAGCATGCGCGAGCCGATCTCGAACGCCGCGCCGACCATCGACGCCGCCATGTACTCGACGTCGTGGTCGGGGATGAGCCCGGCGACGACGCCGGCGCGCAGGTCCTCGGCCAGCTCCTCGACGCCCGCGACCAGCGACGGCTCCTGGAAGAGCGCGCGGATCGTTCCGGCGTTGCGCGAGAGCAGCTCGGAGGTCTCGCGATCCTCGAGCAGGAAGTCGAAGTAGGCCTCGAAGCCGTCGCGGACGAACGCCTCCAGCGTCGTGCCCTGGCGCCGCGCCGCCTGCACGCGCATGCGAGCCTCCCCCGCGGTCTCGTCCAGGAGCGCGGTCAGCACCGACTCCTTGTCGGGGAAGTAGTTGTAGAAGGTGCCCGTAGCCAGGTCGGTGCGCCGGACGATGTCGCGGATCGTCGCCGCGCCGTAGCCGATGTCGGCGAACACCTCGCGCGCGGCCTGCAGGATCGCGGCGCGGTTGGCGGCCTTGGTGCGCTCGCGCTTGCCCGTGATCACGCCGCCACCGCCGCGCCACCGGCGGTCCGCGGAGCGTCCTTGGCGCGGTGCGGGACCGGCAGCGCGAACCCGCGCGCCTGGGCGCGCTCGGCGCCGGCCTTGCGCTCCTTGTCCAGGCGCCAAAGGTAGTCCTCGAAGTCGACCTGGATCGTGTGGCGCTTGGACGCGACGTAGCGCTTGTGCATGGACTGCTGATCCTCGCGGATGTCGGCGGCCAGGTCGGTCGGCGTCGGGAGCGCGTAACGGCCGCGCAGGTACTCGGCCACCCAGACGCCCTGCGCCTCGGCCAGCGGCATCACCGAGCCGAGCGGCTGCAGCAGGCCGATGAACCCGAGGTCGGAGTACTTGGGGTGGAAGACCCGGCGGAACAGCTCGATGTGGTTGTCGGGCGCCGCGATGAAGTCATCGTCGAAGAACGGGAACGAGATCTTGTAGCCCGTGCAGTAGACCACCACGTCGACCGGCTCGCGGGTGCCGTCGACGAACTCCACGTGGTCGCCGTCCAAGGCCTTGATGTTGGGCTTGGGCTTGACGCGGCCGTGCTGGATGCGGTCCAGGATGCGGCCGGAGACCGTCGGATGCGCCTCGCCGAACTCGTGGTCGGGCTTGGGCAGGCCGTACTTGGTGATGTCCCCGGTGTGCAAGCGCATCAGCTTCTCCATCACCTTCTGGCGCAGCTTGAACGGGATCCGCGGATCGTTCTTGAAGTGGTCGGTCGGGCGGCCGAAGAGGTACTTGGGAACGATCCAGGCCCCGCGACGCGCGGCCAAGAACGTGTTGCCGGAGACGTAGGAGGACTCGACCGCGATGTCCATCGCCGAGTTGCCCATGCCGAGCACGACCACGTTCTTGCCCTCGAAGATGGAGGGGTCGACGTACTGGTGGGCGTGCAGCTGCGTGCCCTTGAAGCTCTCGGCGCCGGGGAAGGCGGGCTCCGGCCAGCGCGCGTCCCAGTGGTGGCCGTTGGCGACGAGGACGACGTCGTACTCGCGGGTGTCGCCGTCGGCGTAGGCCACTGTGTAGACGCCGTCGGCGGCGCGCGTGACCTTCTCGACGCGCGTGTTGAAGAGGATCCGGTCGCGAAAGCCGAAGTGGTCGACGTAGGACTCGAAGTACGCCGCGATCTGGCTGTGGTGCGGGTAGTCGGGGTAGTCGGCCGGCATCGGGTAGTCCGAGTAGGCCATGCGATCGCGCGACGTGTTGATGTGCAGGTCGCGGTAGGCGGCCGACATCCCGTTGTTGTTGCCGAAGACCCAGTTGCCGCCGATGCGGTCCGACGCCTCGACGCAGTCAAACGGGATCCCGGCCTGGTGCAGGGCCTTCGCGGCGGCGATGCCGGACGACCCGGCGCCGATGACGCAGACGGTGGGAAGCGAGGACGACGACGGTGCGGCAGCAGCGGACATGGCGCCAGCGTCGCAGAAGATGACGGGGGCGTCAAGTTTCAGTTGACACGGTGTCGAGCCGCGCCCGCGCCGCCACGCGTTCAGAGCTTGGAGTGGACCTCGTGCGCCGCCCGCTCCCCCGCGCGCACCGCGCCGTCCATGTAGCCGAGCCAGTAGTCGGAGGTCTCGGTGCCGGCGAAGTGGATCCGGCCGTGCGCGGCGCGCAGCTGGGCGCCGTGCTTGGACAGGACGCCAGGCGCGAAGTGGCCGACCGGGCAGCCGCGCGTCCAGGTCTCGGTCGTCCAGTCCTTCTCCAGGTACTCCGAGGGTGTGCGGGCGCGCTCGTCGCCGGTGAAGCGGACGAAGTCGTCCAGGACGCGGGCGCGACGGTCGGCGGCGCTGAGCGCGGCCCACTCGCCGTGGCGCTTGCCGCCGATGAAGGAGAAGTACACGCCGACCGAGCCGTCCGGCGGCGAGTTGTCATAGGGGACGCGCGCCAGGCCGGTGTCGGAGACGCCCTGGCCGGAGAGGCCGGTCTCGCGCCAGAAGGGCGTGTCGTAGACGGCCTCGACCTTGGTCAGCGAGCCGGGCGTCATGGCCTTCAACAACGTCTTCTTGGACGACGGCAACCCGGGCGCGAAGGCGATGCGCGCGGCGAGCACCGGCGGGACCGCGACGATCGCGCGCTTGGCGACCACGGTCGGGCCGCCGCGGGTGGTGATGGTCACAACGCCGTCGTGCTCTCTGATCTTCTCGACCGGCGCCTTCAGGATGATCCGGGAGCCGAGCTTGTCCGCGACCTTCTCGGCGATGACGACGCTGCCGCCGACGATCCGCTGCTCCTGCGCGCCGCCGCCGGTCGCGATCAGGCGGACGAACGAGCCGGGCGTCTTCGCGTTGCCGGCCGCCGCGACGTACTGGGCGACGTAGAGCAGGCTGAGCTCGGTGGGGTCCGCGCCCCAGATTGCCTCGCAGACCGCGTCGAGGACGGCGAGCGCGGTGGCGCTGAGGTTCTTGGTGGCCAAGAACTGCGCGAGCGTCTGGGCGTCGTACTGCTTGGCCTTGCTGTGCTTCCACGGTGCGGCGACGCCGACGGCCTTGCCGATCGCGTCAACCTCCAGCAGCGCGCCGAGCCCCGCCTGGACCTCGGGGTCGTTCGGGATGCCGACCGTGGCGTCGTAGAACGCGCGCTGCCCACGGGCGATGAACACGTTGTTGCCCTTGTTGTAGACGGGGAACGTGTCGACGTCCACCGCCTTGGCCAGCGCGAGGATCCGATCCTGCGTCGGCCCGACGAACTCGCCGCCGACCTCGGCGATCGCCTTGCCGCCCGCGATGGACGCGTTCTGGGTGCGGCCGCCGACGCGATCACGCGCCTCTAGCACCACCACGCTGTGGCCCTTCGCCGCGAGGGCGCGCGCGGCGACCAGGCCGGAGAACCCGGCGCCGACGATCGCGACGTCGGCCTTCTTGGTCTTCTTCGACGCCGCGAACGCCGCGGTGGGCAACGCGCTCGCCGCCGCCCCCGCGGCACCGACCTGGATCAGACGACGGCGGGTGAGACGCTGGGACATCGGCCGACCCTAACGCCGGTCGCGGCGGCCGGGCAAGCGACGCGGGTCACCTCGTGCACGCATGCGGTGCACGAGGTGACCCGGATCGTCGTGCTACTTCTTCTTGGTCTTGACCGCCACGGCCTTGGAGGCCTGCGTCTGCTGGCCGGCCTTGTTGACGGCGACGACCTTGACCTCGTAGCGCTTGTTGGCCTTGAGGCCCGAGATGGTGGCCTTGCCGGTCTTCTTGTCCACCTTGGCCGTCACGGCCTTGAACGTGCCGGTGCCGGCGACGCGGACGAAGACGCGGATCGTCCCGCCCTTGGGCGCCTTGGGCAGCGTCAGCGTGGCCGCGTGCGCGGTGACGCCGGAGGCCTTGGGCGCCTTGGGCGCGGCGACGGGCTGGCCGCCCACGAGCCAGTCGTTCTTGATGCCGTCCTTGTCGGGGTCCGCGACGGGCTTGGGCGCGACGACCGGGGCGGGGGCCGGAGCCGGCGCCGGGGCGGGCGTTGTGACGACGGGCGGCGTGACGACCGGGGCCGGCCAGCGGGTGGCGCCGGCCAGCGTGGCGGCCAGGCCGTTGTGCTGGGCGTCGGGCGCACATCCGTCCGGGCCGTAGGGGTCGTCGGAGATGACGGCCTTGGCGTCGAAGGACGCGGGCAGGAAGCTCGCCGGGACCTTCCAGGTGAAGCCGGTGCCCTCGGCGTACTCGGGCTGCAGCAGGTCGAACGACTGGGCGTCGGCGCCGGTGACGACCTGGCAGTCGGCGGTGCTGCCTCCGACCGTCGCGGCGCCGGCCCCGACGCCCTGGGCGATCGTGGCGGCGAACGTCGTCTTGCCGCTGTCGGCAGGCGCGACGAACAGCGCGATGACGCGGTCGGGCGTCGGCGACGCGCCCGGCGCGGCGATCGTGAACGAGACCGTGTCGCCTGCCTGGGCGATGGTCAGCGGCGCCTGGGTGACGGCCGCAGAGGCGACCGGAGCACCGATCGCGAGGACGGCGACGCCCGCGGCGAGCGCCGCGGGGAACTTGTACGACATGAAGAGTGCCTGCTCCAGCGGATAGGACGACGAAGTGCCTGCCCTATCTATGTTCGGTTCGGGTTGGCGGGGCTGGAGCTGGCCGGCGGGCGGCGTCCGAGTTCGGACGCTTTGTGGCGCGCGGTCCGCGGCACCTGACCCGCGATATACGCGCGGGCTATGTGCCATCGGTCGACGGATCGCATCTAACCCGCCATATACGCGGGTTAGATGCGATCCATGACGATTCGACCCCGAACAGCCCGCCCCGAGCCCGGCGCGAGGCCGAGCGGCGCCACGAGGGCGCCGCGAACCCTCTAGTCCTCTTCGGCCAGCACGCCACCATCGGCGTGCGACGGCGGGCCCTCGGGACCCTCGTCCGCCGGCGAGACGTTGCCGACCAGCACCGGCTCGCGGTCGGCCGCGGCCAGCTCGTGCAGGAACCGATCAGCCATGCGCGCCGCCTGGCGGCCTTCGTTGATCGCCCAGACGATCAGCGACTGGCCGCGGCGGGCGTCGCCGGCGGCGAAGACGCCGCGGACGCTCGTGGCGTAGGTGGAGGCCTTGATGTTGCCGCGCGGGTCGAGGTCCAGGCCGAGCTGCTCGACGATGCCCTCGTGCTCCGGATGCAGGAAGCCCATGGCCAACAGCACCAGGTCGGCCTGCATCTCGCCGTCGGTGCCCTCGACGGGACCGAACGGCGGCGCCGGCGCGGCGGCCGCGTAGTGCAGGGACGTCACGCGCCCCTCGGAGCCCTCGAAGCGCGTCGTGACGATCGAGTAGTCCTGCTCGCCCTTGCCGATCGCCGTCGCCTCTTCCATGGCGTAGGACAAGCGGAACTTCTGCGGCCACAGCGGCCACGGCGTGCGGTCGTCCGGGCGGTTGGTCGGCGGCTCGGGGAGCAGCTCCAGCTGGGTCACCGACAACGCGCCCTCGCGGATCGAGTGCCCGACGCAGTCGGCACCCGTGTCGCCGCCACCGATGACGACAACATGCTTGCCCGCGGCCGTGATCTCGACCGGCTCCGGCGCAGCCGTCGTCGGCTCGGGACCGAGCTCGACGGCGATCGCGCGGTTGCGCACGTACAGGTAGTCCATCGCCGGGTGGATGCCGTCGAACTCGCGGCCCGGGACCGGCAGGTCGCGCGGCACGCGCGAGCCGATCGTCAGCACGACCGCGTCGAACTCCGCGCGCAGCTGCTCGGCCGTGATGTCGCGTCCGACGTCGACGCCGCAGCGGATCTCGACGCCCTCGCCACGCAGCTGGTCCAGCCGCCGCTCGATGACCCACTTCTCGATCTTGAAGTCCGGCACGCCGAAGCGGATCAGCCCGCCGCCGGCCTCGTCGCGCTCGAACAGGACCACGCGATGGCCGGCGCGACGCAGCTGCTGCGCCGCCGCCATGCCCGCAGGGCCGGCGCCCACGACGGCCGCCGAAAGGCCGGTCTCCACCGTGGGCGGCTGCGGCACGACCCAGCCCTCGTCCCACGCGCGGTTGATGATGGAGTTCTCGATCTGCTTGATCGTGACCGCGTCGCCCTCGCGGATCTCCAGCACGCACGCGGCCTCGCAGGGCGCCGGGCACAGACGACCCGTGAACTCCGGGAAGTTGTTGGTGGCGTGCAGCTGCTTGATCGCGTCCGGCCAGCGCTCACGGTAGACGAGGTCGTTCCAGTCCGGGATCAGGTTCCCGAGCGGGCAGCCGTTGTGGCAGAACGGCACGCCGCACTCCATGCAACGCGCGCCCTGGGCCGCCAGCTCCGGATCCGGACGCTGGACGACGAACTCCTGGAAGTCGCCGACGCGCTCGGCCGCATCCCGGTACGGGATGTTGGAGCGGTCGATCTTGAGGAAGCCTCCGAGCTCACCCATGTCTACTCCCCCTCTCCGGTCCGAACCGGCGGCTCACCGCCGGCGTCGACGGCGACGCCCGCGAACTCATCGGCGCGCGGCGCCGCCTTGGCAGCGGCTCTCTCCGTGAGCACGCGCTTGAAATCGGTCGGGAAGACCTTCACGAACTTGCCGCGCGCGGCGTCCCAGTCCTCGAGCAGCGCCGCGGCGATCGTCGAGCCGGTGCGGTCGAAGTGCTCCTGCACCAGCGCGCGCACGTCGGCGCTGTCCTCGTCGGTCAGCTCCTCGAGCTGGTCCAACATGGTGGGGTTGACCCGCGAGCGGAACGCGCCCTCGGCGTCCAACACGTAGGCGAACCCGCCGGACATGCCGGCCGCGAAGTTGCGACCCGTCTCGCCAAGGACGACAACTCGCCCGCCGGTCATGTACTCACAGCCGTGGTCGCCCACGCCTTCGATGACGGCCGAAGCGCCCGAGTTGCGGACCGCGAAGCGCTCGCCCGCCAGACCTCGGAAGAAGGCCTTGCCCTTGGTCGCGCCGTAGAGCACCGTGTTGCCGACGATCACGTTGTCCTCGGCGGCGAACGTGACGCCCTGAGGCGGCGTGACGACGACCGTGCCGCCCGACAGGCCCTTGCCCGTGTAGTCGTTGGCGTCGCCGTGCAGCGTGAACGTCACGCCCGGGGCGAGCCAGCCGCCGAACGACTGCCCGGCCGACCCCATGAACTCGACGTCGACCGACCCGGCCGGCAGGCCGTCGCGACCGTGCAGCTCGGCGATCCGCGAGGACAGCATGCCGCCGACGCAGCGGTTGACGTTGCGCACCGGGACGCTGATATCCACGTGTGCGTCGCCGCCCTCGACGACCGGGCGCGCCTTCTCCAACAGGATGTGGTCGAGCGCGTCGTCCAGGACCGGCGGCGGCGCCTGCGTCCGGTGGCGCGGCTTGGACGCGTCCACGTCGCGCGGGAACGTCAGCAGGTGCGTCAGGTCGATCCCGCGCGCCTTCCAGTGGTCGATCGCGGCGTCGGCCTCGAGCAGGTCGACGCGGCCGATCAGCTCGTCCATCGTCGCGACGCCGAGCGACGCCATGATCTGGCGCAGCTCCTCGGCCACGAAGAAGAAGAAGTTGACGACGTGCTCCGGGGTGCCCTGGAAGCGCTTGCGCAGCTCCGGGTCCTGCGTCGCAATGCCCACCGGACACGTGTTCAGGTGGCAGGCGCGCATCATGATGCAGCCGGTCGCGATCAGCGGGGCCGTCGAGAAGCCGAACTCGTCGGCGCCGAGCATCGCGGCGATCGCGACGTCGCGGCCGGTCTTCAGCTGGCCGTCGGTCTGGACGACGATGCGCGAGCGCAGGTCGTTCTTCAGCAGCGTCTGCTGGGTCTCGGCCAGGCCGATCTCCCACGGCGCGCCAGCGCTCACGATCGACGACAGCGGCGACGCGCCGGTGCCGCCGTCGTGGCCGGCGATGACCACGTGGTCGGCGTTGGCCTTCGCGACGCCCGCGGCGACCGTGCCGACGCCGACCTCGGACACCAGCTTGACCGACACCTGCGCCTTGGGGTTCGCGCAGCGCAGGTCGTAGATGAGCTGCTTGAGGTCCTCGATCGAGTAGATGTCGTGGTGCGGCGGCGGCGAGATCAGGCCCACGCCCGGCGTCGTGTGCCGGACCGACCCGATGTACTCGTCGACCTTGTGGCCGGGCAGCTGGCCGCCCTCGCCGGGCTTCGCGCCCTGCGCCATCTTGATCTGGAGCTGGTCGGCGTTGACCAGGTAGTGGATCGTCACGCCGAAGCGGCCCGACGCCACCTGCTTGATCGCCGAGCGGCGCAGGTCGCCGTTCTCGTCGCGCGTGAAGCGCCGCGGGTCCTCGCCGCCCTCGCCCGTGTTCGAGCGGCCGCCGAGGCGGTTCATGGCGATCGCGAGGTTCTCGTGCGCCTCGGTCGAGATCGACCCCAGCGACATCGCGCCGGTGGCGAAGCGCTTGACGATCTCCTTGGCGGGCTCGACCTGGTCGAGCGGGATCGCGTCGCGGCCGCCGGCGAACTTCAGCAGGCCGCGGAGCGTCGCCTTGCGGGCAGCGTGCTCGTTGACCATCTTGGAGTACTCGTCGTACTTGTCCTGGGCGGAGCCGTTGGTGTCCCGGACCGCGTGCTGCAGCGCCGCGATCGTCTCCGGGTTCCACATGTGGTGCTCGCCGTCGCGACGCCATGCGTAGACGCCGCCGACCGGCAGCAGCTCCTGGCCGGCGTCGAGCGCGCCGTAACCGCGCTCGTGGCGATCGAGCGCCTCCTGGGCCAGCGTCTCCAGGCCGACGCCGCCGATCCGCGACGCGGTCCCGCAGAAGTGACGGTCGATGAGCGTCTTCTCCAGGCCGACGGCCTCGAAGATCTGCGCACCGCAGTAGGACTGGATCGTCGAGATCCCCATCTTGGAGATCGTCTTCAGCAGGCCCTTGCCGATCGCCTTGACGACGTGGCGCTCGGCCTGCTCGGCGGAGTCGATGCCGGCCACGCGGCCCTCGGCCACGAGCTGGTCGACCGTCTCGAACGCGAGGTACGGGTTGATGGCGCTGACGCCGTAGCCGATCAGCGTGGCGAAGTGATGCACCTCGCGCGGCTCGCCGGACTCCAGCACCAGGCCGGTCTGCAGGCGCGTGCCCTCGCGGACCAGGTGGTGGTGGACGGCGGCGACGGCCAGCAGCGAGGGGATCGGCGCGCGGCGCTTGCCGATGCCGCGGTCGCTGAGGATCAGGACGTTGACGCCGGTGGCGATCGCGTCGTGGGCCTCGTCGCAGATCTCGGCCAGGCGGCGGTGCAGGCCCTCGGGTCCGTCCTGGACCGCCCAGGTGATGTCGATCGTGTGCGACTTGAACCACGGGTGCTCGAGCGTGCGCAGCGTCTCCAGCTCGCCGTTGCGCAGGATCGGCTGGCTCATCACCAGCTGGCGCGCGTGCTCGGGAGTCGCCTCCAGGAGGTTGCCCTCGGCGCCGACGCCGGTGCCCAGCGACATGACGATCGACTCGCGGATCGGGTCGATCGGCGGGTTGGTCACCTGCGCGAAGAGCTGCTTGAAGTAGGAGAACAGCGGCGGGCGCTGGTCGCTGAGAACGGCGAGGGCGTTGTCGTTGCCCATCGAGCCCAGCGGCTCCTCGCCGGCCTTCGACATCGGCGCCAGCAGGACGCGGAGGTCCTCCTGCGAGTAACCGAACGCGAGCTGGAGGTCTTGCAGCGGCTGTGCCAGCTGCAAGCCGTCCTTGGGCGCGAGGTCGTCGAAGCGGACGACGTTCTCCTCGAACCAGCGGCCGTAGGGCTCGGCGGTCGCGACCTGCTCCTTGACCTCGGAGTCGTCGACGATCCGACCGGCCTCGAGGTCGACGAGGAACAACTTGCCCGGCGCGAGGCGGCCGAGGCGGACGACCTCGTGCGGCTCGAGCGGCAGCATGCCGGTCTCGGAGCCGAGCATGACGTAGCCGTCCTTGGTCTCCGCCCAGCGGCCCGGGCGCAGCCCGTTGCGGTCCAGCGTGGCGCCGACCACGGAGCCATCGGTGAAGCAGACCGAGGCCGGTCCGTCCCACGGCTCCATCAGACACGAATGGAAGGCGTAGAAGCCCTTCAGATGATCGGGCAGGTCATCGCGGTCGGCGTAGGCCTCCGGGATCATCATCATCGCCGCGTGCGGCAGCGAGCGGCCGGCGAGCATCAGCAGCTCGAGGACGTTGTCGAACGTCGCCGAGTCCGAGCCGCCCGGGCGCACGACCGGCAGGACCTTCTGGAGGTCCATGCCGAACAGGTCGGAGGCCAGCTGCGACTCACGCGCGCGCATCCAGTTCGCGTTGCCCATCAGCGTGTTGATCTCGCCGTTGTGGGCGATGACGCGGAACGGGTGGGCGAGATCCCAGGACGGGAACGTGTTGGTGGAGAAGCGCGAGTGGACCAGCGCCAGGGCCGAGCCGAAGCGCTCGTCCTTGAGGTCTGGGTAGAAGTTGCTCAGCTGATGGGAGATCAGCATGCCCTTGTACACGCACGTGCGCGAGGAGAACGACGGCGCGTAGAAGTCCGGGCCGGCCGCCAGCTCGACGATCCGGCGGATGACGTACAGCTTGCGCTCGAAGCGGTCCTGGTCGTCGGAGAAGCCAGGGCCAGCACCGACGAACAGCTGCTTGATGTACGGGCGCGACTGGTTGGCGGTGTCGCCGACGTGATCGGCGTCGACCGGAACGTCGCGCCAGCCGAGGACCGACTGGCCCTCGATGCGGACGTTCAGCTCCAGGAGCTGCTCGATCTTGCGGCGCTGCGCGGCGTCGCGCGGCAGGAAGCAGACGGCGACGCCGTACTCACCACGCGGCGGCAGCTCGAAGTCCACGACCGCGCGGAAGAACGCATCGGGAACCTGGACGAGGATGCCCGCGCCGTCGCCGGTGCGGATGTCCGCGCCTTCAGCGCCGCGGTGCTCGAGGTTGTCGAGCGCGGTCAGCGCGCGGTGGATGACGCCGTGATCAGGCTGGTTATCCAGCCGGGCGATCATGGCGACGCCGCAGGCGTCGTGCTCGTAGCGGGGGTCGTACAGGCCGTCGGCCTGAGGCAAAGCGGAGATCGTCATGAGGTGTCCCGTGGCGGCCCGGGGGCACGGAGAAGGAAGCGGCAGAGTAGCAAGACCACTCCAGATTGGACAGGCGTACGTGATCGCATACAGCCGGTTCGGATGGGCACGGACACCGGGGCGGTGCAGGGGCTTCGTCTGTACGCAAACCGGATTCTGGCGTACGGACAGCGCGCTGTTTGCCGGGGCGGGGCACGGGCATACAGACGCCAGCGGGACCCATTCTCCCGCCCCATATCGCGTCACGGACAGCACTGAATCCCTGCCTCGGTGCGATGCGATGACCTCCCCCACACGCGCTGGGCCGCCGCAAGGCGGCCCGGTGTGCTTAACGGACCAGACTGCCTCGTCCCGACGGCTGCACCGTCTATGCTCACCGCCGCTTCGCCCGTGCGGGTGCGAAGTCGCGAATAGGACTGCGACCGGGTGGGCATATGCACGCCGATGAGAACCCCGGGGCTGGGATGCCCCGGCACGACTGCCAGGAGCCTGCGACGCCCGACTTCGAGCTGACTCTTCCGGCCCGCGCCGAGAACGTGGCCGTCGTCCGGCATGCCTTCGGAGGCTTGGGCGACGCTCTCGACGTGCCCGATCACGCCCTCGCGGACGTCAAGCTGGCGGTCACCGAGGCGTGCACGAACGTTGTGGTCCATGCCTACCCCAACGGCGATGGCCCCATGAGCGTGAGCGCCGGCCTGTCCGACGGCGCCCTCACGGTCGTCGTCAGCGACGAGGGTCGCGGCATCCTGCCGCGCCCGGACAGTCCCGGCCTCGGGCTGGGCCTGCCGCTGATCGCGACGCTTGCATCGTCGCTGGAGCTGGGAACCAACGACCGCGAGCACACGGAGGTGCGCATGGTGTTCGAGATCGACCCCGTGCCGTCTGGAGAGCCGACGGCATGAGCCCCGACGCCAGCACCGTTAACGAGGCGACCCTCACGGTTCGCCGCCCTGAGCTGCTGGGCCCGGTGCTCGGCCGCGTGGTGGGAATGCTCGCCGCGCGCGCCCAGTGCCCGATCGACCGGCTCGACGACGCTTTGCTGTTGACCGATGCGGTCGCGGCCCATGCCCCGGGCCATACGGCGGAGGGCCAGGTCACCGTCCACGTCCACGCCGAGCCCGCGGGCCTGTCGCTGCGCATCGGGCCGCTGCCGGACCCGTCTGGAGGTGACGCACTCGTCGAGGCCGCGTCGCTGCCGGGGGTCGGCAACGTGTTCGAACGCGTCGCCTCCGACGTGCGCACCGAAGGCTCCGAGCTGCTGCTGCGGCTCGCGTTCCGCGAGTGAACGGCGTGCGAGCCGATTCGTCACACTGAGGAAGAGATGCCACCGGAATTCGCATTGAGCCAGGACGCCGTCGACGGGACCACCCAAGTGGTCGCGGTACGTGGCGAGATCGACCTGTTCACGGCGCCGGAGCTGAAGACCGCGCTGGGAGAGGCCATCGAGGGCGGCAAGTCGCGGATCGTCGTCGACCTCGAGGAGACGACCTTCCTGGACTCGACCGCGCTTGGCGTGCTGATCGGGACGGTCAAGCGCCTGCGCTCGCGGGACGGCCGCCTGACGATCGTCAACGTCGATCAGAACATCGCCAAGACCTTCGAGATCACGGGCCTGGACCAGATCTTCACGATCCGCGGCTCACGCGACGAGGCCCTCGCCGCGCTGGACGAGGCCGAAGCCTCGTCCTGAGCGCGGCGCCACCCGCTTTTAGCGGGTGGCTTCCAGCTCGGCTAGCTCGCGCTGGACCATTGCCTCGTGCTCGGCCTCGTCCTCGCGCGCCTTGCGCGGGGACCAGCGGCCGGTGAGTAGGAACGCCGCCGGGACCAGGCAGAGCTGGCCGGCGAAGCAAATCCACCACCAGGTCTGCCACTGGCCGGGGTTGTCCTTCTGGGCCTGCTGGACCTTCGCCGCGTTGGCGCCGAGGAACGCGATGTCCTCCTTGGGCACCTTGGCGACGGCGGTCAGACGGGCGACGGCGGCCTGCTGCGAGATCTTCAGCTTGCTGGCGATCTGCGCGACGGCCGCGGCCTGCGCGCCCTTGTCCCCCGCGCCCGCCGCGGTCAGCGTCGCCGGCTCGACCACGCCGAGGACTTGGACCTCCTGCGGGTGCTTGGCGACGATCTCGCTGACGCGCTCGCCCTTGTCGACCAGCGTCGAGGTGGCCGGGACGACGACCGGCAGGAGCGCGAAGCTCGCGGTCACGACGAGGCGCAGGATCCAGCCCCAGACCGCCAGGCCCGTGGCCGTCGCCGCCGGGTTGACCTTCTCCACCGTCTCGGTGAACGCGCTCATCCACGCGACGTAGGCGGTGCCGCCGCCGATCGCGCCGAGCACGAAGATCCACGTGAACGTCTCATAGCTCGTGTCGGGATGGGTCGCTCGCGTGGCGAAGACCGCCGCGGCGATGAGGCTGAGCGCGGTGCCGACGATCATGAACGGCTTGCGCACGCGCAGCCGGTCGCTGAGCAGCCCCGCGACGAGCAACCCGATCGCGTTGGCGACCCAGTACCAGTTGGCCAGCGCGTTGGCGCGGTGCTCGCTGTAGCCGAAGACCGTCGCGAAGTAGACCACCAGGAACGCGACGAAGATGTAGTACAAGAGCAGGAACACGCTGATCGCCAGCGCCGGCAGGACGATGTCGACGCGGAGCATCTGCTTCCAGTGGTTCTCGGCCAGGCGCTCCGGCTCGATCCCCTTCGCGCGGGCCTCGATCAGCGCGCGGTCGCGCATCGACACCATCAACTGGTCGCGCAGACGCGGCGACAGCTCGCGCAGCCCGACCGCGGCGATCGCGAAGACCACCAGGCCGACCGCGCCCGCGACGTAGAACTGAAACTGCCAGTTGGTGTGATCCTCGAGCGTGTGGCTGGAGACCTCGGTGACCAGCAGCGAGCCGAGCACCGGGCCCATCGTCCAGAACGCCATCGCGCTCGCGCGGCCGATCTGCGGCGAGAAGTCGCGGATCAGCGCGGGCGTGGCAACCAAGGCCATGCCTTCGACGATCGAGACCAACGCGAAGAAGACCGTGTACATGCCCTTGCTCGACGCGTTGGGCAGCGCGAACGCGGTCAGCAGACCGGTCAGCAGCAGGCCCCCGACGACGAGGTTCGCGCGGCCCCAGCGGTCGGCCAGCCCAGCGCCCAGCGACGCGAACGCGCCGACCAGGTTGCCGATCACCAGCACGCCGACGAACTGCGAGAAGGTGAACCCGAAGTCGCTGATGATCTTCGTGGCCACCGCGCCCTGCACGTACAGCTGGTAGTAAAGGACCACGGTCGCCAGGACCGTGATCGCCAGGTACGTCGTTCGTCGGGCGGTGTCCGGATAGCGCGCCAGCTGGCGGTTCCAGATGGACCCGTTCCCGCCGTCGCCGTAGTCGGCGCGACCTCCTGCGACCGTGCTCATTCCACATCGCTCCCTTCGACCCAGCGCGCAGCCCAGCCCGCTGCCGGGCTGCAACAATCTCTCCAGACGTTGCAATACCCAGATCGAGCGATCTGTCACATGAGCGCTGCGTTACGCCGCGATCAGGAGGTCGGCGCCGCCCGGCGGCGCCATCGCGGGCGAGTCCTCGCCGGTCACCAGCTCCAGCACCGCAAGCTCGACCTCGCCCTGGATCGCCGTGCCGTCGCCCTCCTCGGCCAGGCCCGGGAGCGTGCCGGCGATCGTGGTGCCGTCGAGGTAGCGGTCGAACACGCGCGGGTCGATGTAGGACGCGCGTGCGACCGCGGGCGTGTTGCCGAGGTGGTGAGCGACCTCCTTGACGACGCGCGCCATCGCGCGCTTGCGGGCGGTCTTGGTGTTGGGGACGGGCGAGACCGCGAGCCCGACGGCGGCCAGGACGGTCGCGCCCCAGGTGCGGAAGTCTTTGGCCGAGACGTCCTCGCCGGTGGCGTCCTTCAGCCAGGCGTTGATGTCGGAGGACTTGACGTCGGTCCAACGGCGGGTCTTCGGGTTCTTGTAGGCCAGCAGCTCGTCGCCACCGGCGCGGCGCCCCTTCAGGCGGCAGATGTCTTGGGCCACGTCGCCGTCGATCACCGCCTGGACACGCCGCTTGCTGTGCTTGGCGGGGTAGTCGAAGAGCAGGTCGTCGCCGCGCACGCGCACGTGGCGCTTCTTCATGGTGGCCAACCCGTAGGTCTCGTTGGTCACCGCGTAGTCCTCGGTGCCGATGCGGAAGAAGCCCCGGTCCAGGAGCCGGACGGCAATGGCCATCACATGGTCGAAGGAGTAGTCCTCGCGGGCGAGGTCCTCCTCGACGCGCTTGCGCAGCGCCGGGAGCGCGCGGGCGAAGACCACCATGTCGTCGAACTTCATCGCGTCGCGCCGGACACGCCAGCGCGGGTGGTACAGGTACTGCTTGCGGCCGGCCTGGTCGACGCCGGTGGCCTGGATGTGGCCGCCGGGGTACGGGCAGATCCAGACGTCCTGCCAGGCGGGCGGGATGACGAGCTCGTTGACGCGCGTCAGGACCTCGGGGTCCTCGACGCGCTGGCCATCGGCATCGGTGATCGCGAAGCCGCGACCGCGGCGCACGCGGCGTAGACCTGGTCCGGAGCAGTCGACCTTGCGAAGACGCGACTGGGGCATCGTGCCGGTCGACGTACCCGTCGACCGGCAGAGAGTGAACTACTTCTTCGCGCCCGTTTTGGCCTTGGTCGCCGAGGCGCCCGACGCGGTGGCGCGCTTGCGCTTGGGCTTCTCGGCGGAGGCGTCGGAGTCCGAGTCGTCGCTGCCGCCGCCGGTCTTGCGGACCGCGTCCAGCGACGCCTTCAGCGCGCTCATGAGGTCGGGGACCGGCACGGCCTCCTCCTCGACCTCCTGGACCACGATCTCCTCGCCGGCGGCCTTCTTCTCGATCATCGCGAGAACGGCTTCGCGGTAGGTGTCGTGGTACTTGTCCGGCTCGAACGGGCCGGCCAGCGACTCGACCAGCTGCTTGGCGATGTCCAGCTCGCGCGCGTTGGTCTTGACGTCGTCGGCGCCCGGGATGTCGTCCAGGCGCTCGGGGTCGACGACCTCGTCGGCGAACAGCATCGTGGCCATCTCGAGGATGTCGTGGTCGGCCATGGCGCGGATCGCGACCAGCGACTCCTTCTGGCGGATGACGACCTTGGCGATCGCGACCTTGTTGGTGGCGCGCATCGCCTCGAGCAGGAGGCGGTAAGGCTTGGCGCCGCCGGTGCCGGGCGCGAGGTAGTACGGGTGGTCGTAGAAGATCGGGTCGATCTCCTCGAGGTCGACGAAGTCCTCGATGTCGATGGTCTTCGTCTTCTCCGGCTGGACGGACTCCAGCTCGGAGGGCTCGATCACGACATAGCGGTCGCTGGCGATCTCATAGCCCTTGACGAGGTCCTCGTAGTTGACCTCCTCCCCCGTCGACGCGTCGACGCGCTTCTGCGCGATGCGCGAGCCGGTCTGGCCATTGAGCTGGTTGAAGCGAACCGTCTTGCGGTTGACCGCGCTGTACAGCTTCACGGGAACGGTGACGAGCCCGAAGCTGATGGCGCCGGTCCAAATCGAACGGGGCATGGACGCACCAGTGTGCCCGAACCTAGGCCACTTGGACACCTTTCGCAGGACTTCTTGCGTCAGCCATGTGTCATAGACGATTGTGTGTCCATGCGTAAGATCCTGGTCGTCCTGATCGGTGCCGTGGCGACGCTCGCGCCGAGCGCCGGCGCCACGACGCTGAGCGCCGACGTGAAGCTGACGCCGAGCAAAGCGGGGACGGCAAAGCGGCCGCAGGGCGTGAAGCTGGCGGTCAAGATGGACCTGAACACGCCGGAGGGCGTGGATCACCCGATCGTGACCGGCTTCGAGGTCTGGCACGGGCCGGGGTTGGCGTTCGATCGCGCGAAGGGCTACGTGCGGTGCGCGCAGGTCACGCTTGCGCGCCGCGGGCCCGACGGCTGCCCGCGGAATTCAATCGTGGGTCATGGCAGCGGTCCCTTTATCGAGGACCCCATCGAGGCGGCACCGAAGTTCGTGTTCGTCAACGGCCCCGGCGGGCTGCCGATGGCCTACATCACGCTCCAGCGCCCGGCCCGCGTGCGCGCGGCGACGACGCCCACCGTGATCGACCGCCCGCGCAGCATTTGGCCGCACCGCACGCGCTGGACGTTCCCGCAGATCCTGCGCGTCGTCGCCGGGATCCCGACCACGCCGAGCCACCTGGGCTTCACGTACGGCTACACGAAGGCGGCCAAGCTCTTCATCGCGTCGACCTCGTGCCCACCCGGCGGGTGGACGTGGCGCGTGCGCGTCCACACCTACATCGCGCCCGGCAACGCGCCCGTCCTACAGCAGGACGGGCGCGTCCCCTGCACGCGCTAGGTCGTCTGCCCCGCGTGGACGCCTTCGGCGATCTCTTCGACCATCTTGGCGTTGAAGGCCTCGAGGTCGTCGGGCTTGCGGGAGGTGACGAGGCCTTGGTCGACGACGACCTGCTCGTCGACCCAGGTGCCGCCGGCGTTGCGGATGTCGGTCTGGAGCGAGGGCCAGGAGGTCAGCTTGCGGCCGTCGACGACGCCGGCTTCGACGAGCGTCCAGGGTGCGTGGCAGATCGCGGCGACGGGCTTGCCCGCGTCAAAGAAGGCGCGAATGAAGTCGACGGCCTCGGGATGGGTGCGCAGGTTGTCGGGGTTGGCGACGCCGCCGGGGAGCATCAGGGCGTCGTAGTCGGCGGCGTTGGCGTCGCCGACGACGCGGTCGACCGGGAAGGCGTCGGCCTTGTCGAGGTGGTTGAAGGCCTGGGCCTCGCCGGCCTCGGGCGCGAGCAGCTCGACCGTCGCGCCAGCCTCTTGAAGCGCCTTGCGCGGCTCGGTTAGCTCGACCTGCTCGATGCCCTCGTTAGCGACGAGGATCGCGACCTTCTTGTCATTGAGCTTGTGGGTCATGGGGTAGGCCTCACCGCATGGCCCAGACACGAAACGCGAGCCAGGGGATCCTGGCCGATGACAAGACCCACGAGCGCGAGCAGATCGTCGAGATGCTCAAGAAGGCCTACTGGATGGAGCTCGAGACGGTGATGTCCTACATCGCCAACTCGGTCAACCCGGACGGCGTCCGGGCCCAGGAGATCATCGAGTCGCTCAACAAGGACATCCAGGAGGAGCTTGGCCACGCGCAGCAGTTCGCCGCGCGGATCAAGGAGCTCTACGGGGTCGTCCCGGGCTCCATGGACTTCACCGCCGAGCAGACCTACCTCCAGCCGCCTGACCACCAGACCGACGTCGTCCACGTCATCAAGGGCGTGATCGAGGCCGAGACCGGCGCGATCGAGCACTACAACGCGGTCATCGAGGCGACCGAGGGCGTCGACCCGGTCACCAACGACATGGTCATCGCGATCCTCCGCGACGAGGAAGGCCACCGCCGCCTCTTCGAGGGCTACCTGCGGGAGTACGAGGCCGAAGGCCTCGCCTAACACTCTGGAAAGCCCGTGATGCGCGGGCGCCAGGATGGTTGCGAGTGGGCGGCGGCGGTGAAATCGTCAGCCGCTCACTGCTGCTCACCAGTCTCGTAGGAGCCGTTCCCCGACGCCGGTCCCGACGAACGCGGGGCGACGGCGTTGTGTGTCCTCCTGGCCGCCGCCGTCGCCATGGTCGCCGCCGGAACGGCGGCGGCGACCACCGCGCCTCCGGCGCAGCGCGGGCTAGGGCGCGCGGACCGCGTGGCGCGTGAAGACCACGCCGTTGGCGAAGCGCCGCGTGTCGAGCAGCTCGAGGTCGAGGCGGAGGTCGTCCGGCAGCGCGCGCAGGCCGCCGCCGACGACGGCCGGTGAGAGGAAGAGGCGGATCTCGGAGACGAGGCCGGCGCGCAGCGCGGCGGCCGCGATGGTCGGGCCGCCGATCGAGACGTCGGCGTCGGCGCGGGAGACCAGCGCGCGCACGGCTTCCGGGTCGAAGGACGTGGCGATGCGCGTGCGCGGCGTGGTCGGCGCCGTGAGCGTCGTCGAAACCACCACCTTGTCGGCCGCGCGCCAGATCGAGGCGTAGTCCTTCAGCGTCGCGTTGGGCCTGTCGCCCAGCAGCGCGTCGTCCTGCCAGGCGCGCATCACCTCGTACATCTTGCGCCCGTAGACGTAGGTCCCGATCGGGCGCTCCTGGTCGTTGACGAACGCGTGGACCTCCTCGTCGGGCACCGACCAGTCGAACTTGCCGGCGACGTCGGCGACGTAGCCGTCCAGCGACGCGATCGCCGAGTAGATCAGCGCAGCCACGTTGCCCCGTAGAACTTCTGGGTGTCCTTGAACAACGACGACAACAAGCGCTTGTTGATGGCGTCGCCCGGCTTGCCGACCGTCGAGGGTTCGTAGGCCACCGTCCAGGTGAAGGTGCATGAGGCGTCGCCGCTCGGCTCCACGAGGTAGTCCTCCGCGAACGCCTTGGCCAGCGGCGCGCTCGCCTTCTGGACCGTGAACGACTTGCGCCGCCCTTCTTCCCAGCGGAAGAACCGCTCGTGGAAGACGTTCAGCCCCTTCAGCGCCACGACCTCGCGCGTGGTCCCGACGCCGAACGGCCGCTCCGACGTCCACGTGACCCGGTCGAGGATCCGGCACCACGACAGCGGGTTGTCGCCGGTCAGGTCGGCCCAGACCGACGCGGCCGGGCGGGAGATCGCAAACGCCGCGACGAGGCGGACGGGCGCCTCCTCCAGGAAGCGCTCGTCCACCGGGCGCGTGTCGAACCAAGGTCGCTTCATAGAGCGACCTTTCTACCGGACGATCGCCACCGCCGCTTCAGGCGACACGACGCGGAACGCGAAGGACTCCTCCAGGTAGAGGGTCACGCTCTCGCTGTCGTGGCTCTCGTAGCCGACCGCGATGTCCTGGCCCGACTCATACAGGAAGTCGCCGCCGCGCTGGGAGACGACCACGCCGCCGTCGACGCCGGGCGCCCATACGATCGGCCCACCGAGGATTTTGCGCAGGTGGTCGAACAGCAGCACGCCGCCGCGTTCGGCGACCTCGATCACCCGCGTGTACTCCTCGCGGCCCAAAGCGAGGCCGTACGGCCCGCCGACCCCATGGCGCAGCAGCGTCTCGACCGCGCGCGCCACGAACGACGGGTAGCGCTCGACCTCGTCGCCGCACGGGATCGACTCGTGCGGCGAGACGCGCGCGATGCCGTCGATCCCGGCCTCGCTCCAGCCGTGGAAGACCGCGGTGTTCTCGCTGACGACCATGCGCTGGGCGGCGTCGTCCAGCGCGCCGAGGTCGACGTCTTCGGCCCCGCGGTCGCCCGCGGCCAGCTCGGCGCGCGAGACCTCAAAGCGCGCCCGGACCTCGACCAGCGGCTGCACGCGACGCACGCGGCCCTCGACGTGCTCCAGCGGCGAGATCTCGCCGTCGGCCACGCGCCCGAGGTTGACCGCGCTGTGGTCCCAGCCCTTCGGGCCGGCGAAGTCGACCAGCCGCCGCGCCGCGAGGCCCGGCGTCAGGCGCGCCTTGGCCTCCTCGTCGATGAGCGCCCAGCCGGCCTCGCTGATCGGCGCGTGCGAGCGCAGCAGATGCCCGTTGGCCATCACGCCACCCCCCGCAGCGAGCCGATGCCGAGCGAGCCGTCGAGACCGCTCGCCCCGCCGTCCGCATCCCCATCGTCGTCGCCCGCCGCGGCCTCGGCCGCCTCGCCGTGCTCGACCACGTCACCCTCCTTGAACAGCACGCCCGCCGCGATCTCGCGCCACTTCGGCTTGCGCCGCAGCAGGAACTCTAGGTCCATCGAGAAGTGCTTGTACTCCTCGCCGACCGCATCGCTCATGATCGCGTGCGCCTCCGGGTCGCGCTCCAGCGCCAGCCGCTGCTCGTACCAGCCGATCGCCTCGGCCTCCTCGGTCAGCGACGCGCAGAGCCGCGCGAAGGTCCGTGTCTCCTCCGGCAGCTCCTCCGGAGGCTCGTGGTACTGGTCAAAGCCCATGCCCTCGAATCTACTCCGCGGGCGCGGGCGGTTCGATCGGATCTTCGCGCGGGGCGTCGGGCTGGGGCTCGACGTCGGGCCCGACCGGGTCGATCGGCTCCGGCGCGGGCGTCGGGTCGGCGGGCACGGGAGACGGCTCGGGGACGATCGGCGTGGCCGGCTCGACCGGCTGCGGGACTTCCAACACGATGGTCATGCCTGAGGCCTACCCGAGCGGCGTGTCGTCCAACTTCTGGCGCAGCTCCTCGATCGACTCGAACACGTCCGACGCACCCGCCTCGCGCAGCTCCTCCGAGGAGAACCCGCCGGTCAGCACGGCGATCGACGTGATCCCGGCGGCCTTGGCGGCGTGGCAGTCCCAGGTCGAGTCGCCGATCATGATCGCGTCCTTGGAGCCGATCTTCTCGATCGCCGCCAGCACGAGGTCGGGCGACGGCTTGGTCGCCTCGACGTCAGCCGACGTCGTCCAGCCGTCGGCCAGCGAGCGCGCGTCGAGCAGGTCGAGGTAGTGGTCGACCTCGTCCTCCTTGGCCGACGACGCAAGCACGATCTGCGAGCCGCGGTCGCGCAGGTCCTCCATCAGCGCGCGAGCGCCGCGCAGCGGCTCGACCTCCTCGATGAACGTCAGGTACAAGGCCTTCTCGGCCGCGCGGATGTCGTCCCCGTCGCGCTCCTCGACCTCGTCGGAGAGCAGCGCGGCGATGAGCTTGTCGCCGCCCATGCCGATGTGGCGGTGGATCCGCCACAGCGGGACGACGTGCCCGTGTTGGCGAAACGCGCGGAACCACGCGATGGCGTGGTGGTAGTTGGTGTCGACGAGCGTCCCGTCGATGTCCAGGATGGCGGCGGTCACCACTCCTTCTTGCCCGCTACGCGGCGCCGGAATGCGAGGCCGAACCAGAGCCAGGCGAAGAGCGAGGCGGTGCAGGCGATCGTGATCGCCACGGTGCGTGAGCCGTAGAGCACGTCGGTGAGCAGCAGCAGGACGCCGTTCATGGCGAACGCCAGCAGGACCATCCCGGCGATCGTCTGGCGCGACGCGAGCCGCACGAGGTAAGGCTTCTGGTGGTGGCGGAACGTCAGCCGGTGAAACGCCGACGGCCCCATCAGGAACGCGGCGCTGGCGGCGGTCAGCAGCAAGGTGATGAAGTAGACCGTGCGCTGGAAGTCGTCGGTGTCGGCAAAGCGCTGCTGGAACGGCACGGTCAGCAGGAAGCCGAACAGGACCTGCACGCCGGGCATGACGACGCGCAGCTCGTTGAGCAGCTCGATCAGCTCGCGATCCAGCCGCTCCGCGTCGTCCTCGTCTGCGCGTGCCTCGTGCTTGGAGTCCTCGGGCGCCATCGCGCCCGATCCTACGCCGCGGCCGGCACCGTGATGCGGTCGCGCAATTGCTGGACCGTGCGGCGGATCAGCCGCGAGACGTGCATCTGCGAGATCCCGATGTGCTCGGCGATCTCACGCTGGGTCAGGCCCTCGTAGTAGCGCAGGCGGACGATCTCGCGCTCGCGCGGCGGCAGCTCGTGCAGGCCATCGGCGAGCATCGCGCGGGCCTCGGCGCGCTCGAATCCGTGGTCGTCGTCGCCGATCGCCTCCAGCGGGCCGGTGCCGTCCTGGAAAGGCTGGTCGAGGGAGAGCGTCCTGTAGGCCTCGGCGGCGGCCAGCGCCTCCATCACGCGGTCCTCGTCGGCGCCGGTGGCGCGCGCCAGCTCGGCGACCGTGGGGCTGCGGCTGAGGTCGTGGACGAGGCGCTCGCGGGCGACGCCGATCTTGCCGCTCAGCTCCTGGACCTCGCGCGGAACGCGCATCATCCAGCCGCGATCGCGGAAGTGGCGCTTGAGCTCGCCGGCGATCGTCGGGACCGCGTAGGTGGCGAAGCGGACCTCGCGGCTGAGGTCGAAGCGGTCGATCGCCTTGATGAGGCCGACGCAGGCGACCTGCTCGAGATCGTCCAGCGGCTCGCCTTTGTTGGCGTAGCGGCGCGCGAGGCTGCGGGCCAAGGGGAGCATCCGCGCGGCTACCTCGTCGCGGGCATCGCGGTCGCCGTGGTCGTGCCAACGGTGCAGGAGCGCGCGCACGTCATCGCTGCCCGCCGTCGAAGCCGTCGTCGGGTTCATCGTGGTCTTCCTCCCAATTGTCCCTGCCTGCCATCCCCAGAACTGGGGATGGCCGTATCCTCACTTTTGGGGATGCGGCCGCAAGGTGGACATGCATGGTCAGGCGTCGTTTCGGCGACAACTAGCCCCATGATGGGGGTGGACAAGGGTGGGCAGACCGTTCCGGCGACGCGCTTTGCGGAGATGACCGGCGTCTCCCGCGAGCGTCTGCGCACCTGGGAGCGCCGCTACGGCTTCCCGGAGCCGGTGCGCGTCGGGTCCGGCCCACGGCGATATGCGGTCGCCGACGCGGCGCGGGTCGTGGCGGTGCGCTTCGCAGCGCAGGCCGGGACGCCGCTGGACGTCGCGATCGCGGCGGCGCGCGCGACCGAGCCGTCAGAGGCGCCGGCCGACCTGTCGTTCCGCGCGACGGTGGAGCACGCGCCGGTCCCGGTCGCGCTGGTGAGCGGGCCGGAGCCGCTGGTGATGGCGTGGGCCAACAGCGCGCTGCGGCGGATCGAGGGCGCGCCGGCGCCGGGCGAGGCGCTGGTCGCGATCAGCGGGTCGCGGACGGGCGCGCTGCTGCGCGAGCACTTCACGCGCGACCTGGGCGCCGCGGAGGTCGAGCACCCGCCGTGGGGCGGCAGCGTGACGGCGCCGGGGAGCGCGGCGGTGAGCGCGCGGTCGGTCGTCTACCGGCTGCCGGTGGCGCCGGGCGACCAGCCGCTGCTGGCGATCGTCGGGATCGAGACGCGCGGGGAGCACGAGGCACGGGCGGCGCTGGCGCGCGCCGAGCTGCGGCTGGCGGCGTTGGAGCACCGCGCCGAGCGCCACGAGCGCTGGCTGGACGCGCTCGGCGCCTTGGCCGCGGAGTTCCAGCACGAGCCGGGACCAGACGTGATCGCCTCGGGGCTGGACGTCTTGATCCGCCAGACGCAGGCGGTCGATGTCGGGCTGGCGTCCTACGTCAGCGGGCGGTTGGCGCTGCACGGGACGCGACGAGGTGCCTTAGGCGCGACCGCGCTGACGGTGGCGGCGCACCCGCAGGTCGGCCGCGCGTTGCGCGACGTGGACGGCGCGTGGCTGGACGAGCCGACCGCGCGATCGCTGGGCGTGCCCGAGGGGCTGCACGCGGTTGGCGTGCCGATCGCGGTCGCGGGCGAGGTCCTGGGGCTGTTGGTGATGGTCTTCGACGAGGTCGAGCCGTTGGACGACGACAACCGACGGCTGCTGGCCGCGATCAGCGCGGCGCTCGGCTTCGCGCTGCTGCGCGATCGCTTGGTGAGCGAGCTGGCGGCGTCTACGCCGACGACGGATCCGACGGCTCGTGCGCCGCGGCGGTTCGCAGCCGCGTCACCGCCTGGCGGATGACCCGCGAGACCTGCATCTGCGACACGCCGATGATCTCGCCGATCTCGGCCTGGGTGAGGTCCTGCTCGAAGCGCAGTCGGAGGACCTCGCGCTCGCGGGGCGTGATCGAGCGCATCAGGCGGTCGATCGTCGCGCGCTCTTCGGCGCGGGCGTAGTTGTCGTCATCGTCGCCGATGGTGTCGGCGAGCGTGTCGCCCGGCTCGGCCTCGGTGCCGCGGGGCGTGTCGAGCGAGGTCGCGTGGTAGGCGCCAGCGGCCTGGAGCGCCTCGAGCGCCTGCTCCTCCGAGCAGCCGAGATGCGTCGCGAGCTCGGGGATCGTCGGCTGGCGGTGCAGGGTCTTGATGAGCTCGCCGACGGCGCGCTCGGCCTTCAGCGCCGACTCCTGCAGGTCGCGCGGAACGCGGACCGACCACGTGCGGTCGCGGAAGTGGCGTTTGATCTCGCCGAGGATCGTGGGCACCGCGTAAGAGGAGAACGCGACGTCGCGGGTGGCGTCGAAGCGGTCGATCGCCTTGACGAGGCCGAGGCTGGCGACCTGGATGAGATCGTCCATCGGCTCTTCGGGCCGTTGGTAGCGACGGGCGAGCTGGCGGGCGAGCGGCAGGTAGCGATCGACCAGCGCCGCGCGCAGGGTCGGGTCACCCGGGCTCTGGGCCAGGCGGGTGAAGAGGAGGCGTTCCTCCCGGGCTCGGTCGACGTCGTGCTGCACTGGGTGAGGCGTGGCACGGCGCCAGGGGCTGGGGCGCGGGGGTTGGACGCACGGCGGGGTTTGGGCCGGGCGAGCGTGAGACATTATATGCGACGTGAGTAAGGCAACGGACAGCCTGAGGATCTTGGCCGCTGATGAGGACCAGAAGGCGCTCGAGCGGACCTCGGCGCTGCTGGGGACGCTCGGCCACGACGTCACGGCGACGGCGGTGGATCTCGCCCAGGTCACCGAGGCGATCGCGCGCGAGGAACCGCAGCTCTCGGTCGTGGTGGTGCACCAGGACGACGAGCACGCGCTGGACCTGATCGAGGAGATCAGCGCGTTCGCGACCGGCCCGGTGATCGCCTTGCTGTCGGAGGAGGACGCGGACTTCGTGCGCCGGGCCGCCGAGCGCGGGATATACGCCGCGGTGCGCGACGGCCATCCGGACGCGATCCAGAGCGCGATCGAAATCGCTTTGCGACGCCACGCGGAGACCGAACGGCTGGTCGAGCAGGTCGACCGGCTGGAAGGCGCGCTGGAGCGCCGCGCGGTGATCGAGCGGGCGAAGGGCATCCTGATGGAGCGTCACGGGATCAGCGACCGTGCCGCGTTCGATCGGCTGCGCGCGCATGCTCGCTCCAACAACCGGACCGTTGTGGACGTCGCAGCGGCGGTGACCGACGGGCACGCGCTGCTGACGACCGACGGGGACGAGTCGGACGCATAGTCTGCGCGATGCGCTGCATGCTCCGGCCTTGCACTGGGAACACAATGACCATGATTGGTGTTCTCATTGCAGTCCTTGTCGCCGCGCTTGTGTACTGGCTTTGCCTTGCGCTCGGTTTGCCGGCCATCGTCGGCATCGTGGCGGCGATCCTGGTGCTGATCGGCGGCGTCGGCACCGGCGGATATGGCGTGCGGCTCGGTGGCCGCAATCGCGTCTAGCGCCGCACCTCCAAGCGTGAGCTTGAGCCGCGGGGGCGCATCGGCGTACCTCGGCGCAGCCAAGCGCGCCTTCAGCGAGTTCCGCCGCCACGAGATGACCGACGTGGCGGCGGCGCTCACCTACTACGCCATGATGTCGCTCTTCCCGGCGATCGTCCTGGCGACATCGCTGTTCTCGTTGATCGGCGATGAGTCGACCGTGACCAAGGCGGTGGACTACCTCGCGCGCCAGGGCGCCGACCAGGAGACCCAGGACGCCATCGGCGCGGTGATGGAGAAGATCGTCAGCGCCTCGGGCGGTGCCGTGTCGGTCGCGTTGGTGATCTCGGTTGCGATTGCCTTGAACGGCGCCTCGGGCGCGTTCGGAGCCTCGGGCCGTGCCCTGAACCGTGTGTATCGGGTGGAGGAGGACCGCGGCTTCGTCGGCCGCAAGCTGACCGACCTCGGCACGACGCTCGCGATCGTGGTCGTGCTGTTGGTCGTGGTCGCTGCCCTGTTCCTGGGCGGTGGGTTCGCGGAGGACCTGCTCGGCTCGATCGGCCTGGGCTCCACCGCGTCGCTGGTCTGGTCGCTCGTCCGCTGGCCGATTGCGCTGGGCGGCATGTTGATGGTCTATGCGTTGATCTACACCTACGCACCTGACGTCGAGAACCGCAAGCTGCGATGGATCACCCCGGGTGCGATCGCGGGCGTGCTGATCTGGATCGTCGCCTCGATCGGCTTCGGCATCTACATCAAGAACTTCTCGTCTTATGGCGCAGCCTACGGAGCGGCGGGCGCGGTCATCGTGTTGTTGCTGTGGCTGTGGCTGTCGTCGTGCGCGTTCTTGTTCGGCGGCGAGCTGAACGCCGAGCTGGAGCGCGTCGAGCGCGCGGGCGCGGGCGCGCCGCCGGCGATGTCGCCGGCGCCGAGCTGAGCGGCGCGCGGTGCCTCGGGCGCGGGCAGCGCGAACGCCCGCGGCGCCTCGCGCGGGGCGACAGGCGCGGGCGACAGCTCAGGCGACGGGGGCCGGGTCCTCGCGCAGCGTGAGCTCCTCCGGGTGCAGGCAGAGCGCGCGGCGGCCGGGGCAGGTGAGGCAGAGCGAACGGTGCGGGCGGTCGGTCGGGACGAAGCGGCCGGCGGCGATGCCGGCGATGCGCTCGTCCAGTTCGGCGCGCAGCTGCGGGATGTGCGAGCGGTCGTAGATCGCGACGGCGGGCTCGGCGGGCCGATGGAGGAAGAGGTGGGCGACCTCGACGTCGGGCGCCCCGGCGCCGAGCGCGGCGAGCGCGTAGATGCGACGCTGGGCGCCGTAGTCGGCCTCGACGTAGGCCTCCAGGTCGGTCTCAGGCGAGACGACGTCGGACTTGTAGTCGACGACCAGCGCGCCGTCGCCGGGCTCGAAGGCGAGCACGTCGACGATGCCGTTCAGCAACGGCGCCTGGTCGTCGCCGAGCCCGACGACGAAGCCGTGCTCGCGGCGCACGTCGGTGGCGTCCGCCAACCGCTGGGCGAGGCTGCTGTCGGCGAAGGCGGCGACGAGCTGCTGGAGGTCGACGACGTCGCCGTCGGTCAGCTCCGCCTCGTGCAGCTCGGCGAGCCGGCGCACGGCCTCCTCGGCGGGCGCGACGGGATTGGCGAAGTCGAGGTCCTCCAGCAGCGCGTGCGCGAGCGACCCGCGCGTGAGCGCATCCAGCCCGCCCTCGACCGGTCCCGGCGGCCGCTCCGCGCGCGCCGTCACCCGACCGCCGGAGTCGTCGCGCGGGAGGCGGAGGATCCGTTCGAGGTACCAGCGATATGCGCAGCGGTCGTAGGCCGCGAGCGAGCTGTAGGACAACGTCGCGGGCAGCGGCCGCGGCGGGTCGGCGCGCGGGGCGCGGGGCGCGGGGACGGCGGGCGGCGCGGCGCCGGGCGACTCGGCGGGCAGAGGCAGTTCGGCGGCGGGCGGCTCGGCGAAGACGGCGCGGGGTGGCTCGGGCGGTGGGGCGAAGAGGTCGAAGGCGAGCTGGCCGGCGGGGTCTTCGGCGATCGGGGTCACGTGGCCGGGGCCGGAGGCCTCGGCGGCGATGGGTGAAGGCGAGGTGGTCGGGTGCGGTGGCGGCTCGCGGTGGACCTCGAGCGAGAGGCGCGGGTGGGTGGCGAGCGGATCGGGGTCGGTGAGGAGCGGCGAGTCCGCGGCGGCGAGGAGGCCGGTGAGGTCGGTGGTGAGGAGGGGCGCCATCCAGCGCAGGGGCGCAACCGCGGGCTGCGGCGAGGCCAGCCACTTGTCCGGGTCGAAGGTGCCCGAGAGGATGAGGCGCTCCTCGGCACGGGTCATCGCGACGTGAAGGATCCGGCGTTCCTCCTCGGAGTCGGCGAGGCGGCGCTCGTCGCGCAGCGCTTCCCAATCGAGGGTGGGAGCGGAGCCGCCGTCGACCGTGCGCAGCCGCAGTCCGATGCGGTCGCCGGCGACGAGCAGGTCATCGGTCTGGTTCTGGCCGGCGCGACCGAGGTCGGCGACGACGACGATCGGGAACTCCAGGCCTTTGGCGGCATGCATCGTCATCAGCCGGATGGCGGTGGCGTCGCCGAGCTCGACGGGCGCGTCGGTCTCGCGGGCCTCGGCCTCCAGCTCGGCGGTCGCGAGGTCGATCAGGCCGCGGACGTCGCGGCCGCGACGGGACTCGAAGCCTGCGGCGAGGCGCTGGAGCTTCAACACGTTGGCCCAGCGGCGACGGCCGCCGGGCAGGCCCAGCACGTGGAGGTCGTAGCCGGTGCGGTCCACGACCCGTTCGAGCAGCTCGTCGAGACCGCGGCGCGGCGCGTGCCGGCGCTCTTGCGCAAACCACGGGCAGAAGTTCGCCAGCGCGATGCGGTCGGCGTCGGGGAGCAGGTCGGTGAGGGGCGAGGAAAGGGCACCGTCGTGGTCATCGTCGGGGAGCGCGGCGGCGGCCGCGGCGGCGCGCGACGGGAAGGCGGCCTCAAGGGCGTCCCAGCGCACGCCGGGCTTGGCGGTCCGGGCGAGGATCGCGAGGCCGTCGGCGCTGAGGCCGACGAGCGGCGAGGCGAGCAGGCCGAGGAGGGCGAGCTCGTCGCGCGGGTTGGCGAGCGCGCCGAGGTAGGCGCACAGGTCAAGCACCTGCTGCCGGCCCCAGTAGCCGCCACCGCCCGCGGCGAGCGTCGACAGCCCCTGCTCTTCCAGCGCGCGCTCGAAGACCGCCATGTCGGTCGCCGCGCGCAGCAACACCACGATGTCGCTCGGCGTGATGCCCTCGTCGCGGACCAGCGACGCGATCCGCGCCGCGACGACGCGGGCTTCAGCGCGACGCTTGGCGGTCGCCTGCGGCAGCGAGGCGAGGATCTCGGGCGGCCACGCCTCGACCGCCTCAGCGTCGGTGAGCAGCAGCTCGACCGCAGGCGCCGCACCGTCGCCGGCTCCCTCCCGTCCGGCGATGAACGGGACGTGCGCCGCGCCGTGCAGCGCGCCGAACGCCTCATCCAGCACGTTCAGGATGTCCGGCCGGCTGCGGAAGTTCATGGCCAACTCGGCCGCTGCGCCCCGCTCCGCCAGCGCCGCGCGCTGCGTGCGGAAGATCCGCACGTCCGCGTGCCGGAACCCGTAGATCGACTGCAGCTCGTCGCCGACCGCGAAGCGCTCCTCGCCTAACAGCTCCAACAACATCAACTGCGTCGCGTTGGTGTCCTGGAACTCATCGACCATCACGCGCTGGAAGCGCTCGGCGTAGCCGGCGCGGATCGCGGGCGCGTCGCGCAGCAGGTCGCGCGTGAGCAGCTCGAGGTCGTCGAAGTCCAGCGCTGCCCGCGCACGCTTGGCCGCCGCGTAGGCGTCGGCGTAGCGCCCGAGCAGCTCGTCGAGCAAGATGATGGTCTTCGCCGCGAGCGTGTCGCGCCACGCGGTCGCGAACGCGTCCAAGGCCTCCAAGTACGCCGCGCACCCGTCGCCCTGCAAGGCCTTCGTGTTGCCCGGCTTGAAGGCGGCGGCGCCGAGGTCGGCGAGCGACGGAACGGGATCGGCGAGCAGCCGGCGGCAGCGCTCCAGCGCCGCGCGAGCGGAGATGACGGACTTGCGCGCGTCGCCGGGATCGAGCTCGGTCTCCGCGCGGGCCAGCGCGGCGACGAGCGCGTCAGCGGACGGAGGCGCGGCCGATACCGCGGGCAGCGACGGTCGTGTCATGCCGCCGCTGCGCAGCTGGTCGTGCGCACGGGTGATGATCGGCTGGAGCGCGTCGACGCCGTAGGCCGCGACCACGTCGAGCGCGTCGGGGCGATCTGCCTTGAGGAAGGCGGCCAGCGCGCGCTCGAACGCCGTCCCGCGCACGTCCCGGGCCTCGGCCTCTTCCAGCACCGTGAACGCCGGGTCGAGCCCGGCCCGCACCGCGTGCGCCCGCAGGATCCGCGCGCAGAGCCCGTGGAAGGTGGAGATCCAGGCGGCGTCGAGGTCGCGCGCGCGGTCGCGGCGCCCCAGCTCCACGAACCGCGCCCGCACGCGCGTGCGGAGCTCCCCCGCCGCCTTGTCGGTGAACGTGATCGCCAGCATCCGGGCCGGCTCCACGCCGTCCTCCAGCACAGAGCGCACGAAGCGCTCGCTCAACACGGAGGTCTTGCCCGACCCCGCGTTGGCGGACAACAACAGCGAGCCGTCGCGCCGCGCGATCGCGTCGGCCTGCTCGGACGTGAACGGCATGCCGCCACGGCCCACCATCGAGCCGTCCGAGGCGTACAACAACGACACGTCGCTCATGCGCTCACGCACCGGCAGATGGTGGGGAACGCGCAGCCGCCGACGTAGGCACACGAGTCCGGCGACGGCTCCAGCGCCCCGGCCCGGATCTCCCCCACCGCCGTGCGCGCGGCGTCGGCGCAGGCGGCCAGCAGCGTCTCCAGCTCCTCGGGATCGAGGCGGTCGGTGGCGAACGCCGACAGGCCCGGGTCGGCGTCGCGCAGCACGGCGCCGCGCGGGCGCGCCTCGGTCCCGCCCAGCGGCTGGTAAAGCCCACCGACCGGCTCCAGCCCCAGCACCGACCGCACGGCCAACATGTACAACGCGATCTGGAGCTTGCCCTTCTCCAGCCACTTGGCCTGCTCGGTCGCGGTCTTGCCCTTGTAGTCGTAGATGATGGCCTCGCGGCCGGAAGCGTCCGTGTCGATGCGGTCGATCCGCCCCGCCAGCCGCAGCCCGCCGTCGTCGTCCAGGTCCAGCGCCGGGTACGGGTCCTCGGCCATCCCGAACTTCACCTCAAAGCGCGTCGGCGCCAGCGCGCTGCCCGCGTGGGCGGCGAACTCCAGGTAGCGGACGAGGTCGACCTCCAGGCGCCGCAGCGCGCTGCGCAGGCGCTCCGGGTTCGGGGAGATCCGGTAGTCCTCGGCGTGCTCGTCCATCGCGGCGCGGACGAGCGCGCGCGCCTCGGGCAGGCGCTCCGGCGACAGGCCGCCCTCAGCCGCGAGCGTCGACAGCGCGATCTCGAGGACGCGGTGCGCCAGCTCGCCGCGGATCAGCGGCTCGGGGTCGGGCACGAGCGCCTCGGGCCGCAGGTGGCGCTCGACGAACCACTTGACCGGGCAGGACGCCCAAACCTCGAGCTGGGACGCCGACCACGTGTGGCGCTCGCGCAAGGGCCCGAGCGCGGCGGGCGCCGTGAGATGCCCGATGACCGGCGGCGTGGCGGATGGCGCGGACGCGGCGGCGAAGCGCGCTGCCTCGCGCTCGGTCGGCGCCATGTCGCCCGGCCAGCCGGCAGCGCCCAGCTCGCGTCGCCGCGGCTTCTCGGCCCAGCCGGGCACGAGGAGGTCGGCGACGTCGTCGACCAGGAGCGATCGGACCGTCGGCGCGCCATCGTCGGTCGCCGCGTGCCACGAGAGCCCGAGGAGCGCCGTCGGCCGCGAGACCGCCGCGTAGAAGAACAGGCGCTCGACGTTCAGCGCGTCCTCGTGCAGGCGCAGGCGCAGCCCGGAGGCGGCGTTGATCGCGCGACGCTCGTCGTCGCCCAGGAACGGCTCGGGCTTGGCCGGCGCCGGGAACACGCCTTCCTGAAGGCCGAGGCAGAACAGCGCGCGTACGCGGCGCGCGCGCAGCGATTGGGGCTTGGTGACCGTGACGCGCCCGGCTCCAGATTGGGAGCCGACGTAGACCTCCAGGCCGTCGAGCGTCGCGGCCAGCTCGGCCGGGCCCGGCTGCAACTCGGGCGGCAACTGGCCCAGCTCGCGCAGCGCGCGGCGGACCTGCGCGGCGACGCGCGCGTCCAGCTCGCCTTCGGCGTCGAAGACCGGCGCGGAACGGCGATAGGGCGCGGCGAGCAGCGTGGCGGCCTCAGCGTCGACGCGCTCGGCCAGCGCCTTGACGCCGCCGCGCTCGTAGGCCTGTGCCATGTGGTCGAGGGCCTCGAGCGACCAGCGCTCCTGCTCCCACAGCGCGCGCGCCTGCTTGGCCGTGCGCGCGCCGTCGCGCCGTGCCCGTGCTTCGAGGCGGTCGGCGAAGGCCGGCGTCTTCAGCAGGCCCGGCGTGCGCAGCCACGCGAGCAGCTCGTCGGCCGACGCGTCCAGCAGCGCGCAGCGGACCATCGCGACGAGCCCGCGCCCGAGCGCGGTGTGGCCGACGCGGATCGTCCGCCGGACCGCAGCTGGGACGTCGTAGGCGCGCAGGACGAGGTCGATCAGCGGCGCGGTGGTGTCGAGCCCGCGGTGGACGATCGCGATCTCATCGGGCGGGACGCCGTCCTCGCGGATGAGCCGCGAGACCTCGGCGGCAACCAGCTCGACCTCAGCCCGCTCGCCGCCGCCTTCGAGCGCGAGGACGGCGTCTTGCGGCTCAGCGCGGTCGGCGATCTCGGGCTCGTACAGGTGGCGCTCGACGTGGTGCAGGACGGGCGCGTCGTAGTAGTCGGGGACGGCGGGCTGCACGTCCTCGGTGGCACCGAGCGCGAGCAGCTCCTGGTGGAGCGTCGCGCGCGCGGCGAAGGCGGCGCGGCCGGGCTCGAAGGTAAGCGAGAGGACGACCTCGGCGCCGACCGCGTTGGCGAGCGTGTCGATCACGTCGCGCTGCAGCGGCGTGAGATCGTCGAACCCATACAGGAAGACCGGCGTGCCGGCCCAGCGCGTCGGTTCGTTGCGCAGGGCGTCGAGCACAGCGGTGACGTGCTGAGGGCGATCGCGGCGGCCGGTCTTCTCAGCCGCGCGGCGATAGGCGAGGACGAGTGCCCCGAGCTCCTCGGCGAAGGCGGCGCGGCCAGGGTCCTGCGCGGCCCAGGCGCGCAGCGCGGCGACGAACCGGGGCGGCTCGATGCGGGCCTCCCCCAGCTCGCCGGCGAATGCGACGAGCGCCGCCGGGAAGCCGGGCGTGGTGGCGGCCGCCTGCAAGCGCTCCAGGGACGTGGCGGCGATCGCGGCGGCCGCGACGCGCTCAGCCTGAAGTGCCGTCAGTGTCCGGCCCGGAACGCCCGCGCGATAGGCCAGCTCGCGCTCCAGGCCGGCGAACCGCTCAACCCGCACGCCCAGGACGGTCCCACCGCCAGCTAGCTCGCGCCGGTAGATCTCGACGTCGGCGACGGTCGGGACGACCAGCAGCGGCGACTGCGCCGCCCGCGCCCGCGCGCGCTCGAGCACGACGCGCGCTTTGGCGGCGTTGGCGGGTCCGGTGACGAGGTGGAGGGGCATGCGGGTCCGACAGGGTGGCAGCGGCGCCCGACGGTGTTGCGAAAGTGCGGCGCGCTGCCGCTCCCCGTCTCAGTTTGACGCGCGGACCTGCGCGGTATTCGGTGGGTCAGACGGTCCCCGGGACGGGGCCGTGGCACACCGCACGCTCTCATCCCCGGCGTGCGCGCGAGCCGGTCGCCATGACCGGCTCGCGGCGTTTTAGGACGAGTTGGTGAGGATTCGTTAGCGGCCTGCGGTTTGGCGCGCGCGCCGTCACCCGGCGGGTACGGGAGCGAAGATGCGTCTCGGCTTCGCGGTGAAGGTCCTCGGCGACGGCGGCTTGCCGTCCCACGACACGCGGCGGTGGCAGAGCGAGCCGTCGCTGGACGTGTCGCTTGACCGGCTGGAGGCGATCTTGCGCTATTGCGCCGCGTACGAGATCGACATGTACCGGATGCCGACCGGGCTGGCGCCCTACGCGTCGCATCCCGAGCTGCCGCAGTTCCGGGACGCGCCACAGGTCTTCGCGGAGCGCCTGGCGGAGGTCGGCGCGCTGGCCCGCGAGCTGGACGTGCGGCTGTCCTCGCACCCCGGCCAGTACACCGTCCTCAACAGCGAGGACGAGCGGGTGCGGCGGCTCGCGGTCGAGGAGCTGGAGGTCCAGGCCGAGCTGATGGACGCGATGGGGCTAGGGCCGGAGGCGGTGGTCGTGCTGCACGTCGGCGGCGGCGCGGGCGGCCGGGACGCGGCGCTCGATCGGCTCGAGGACGGCTTCGCACGCTGTAGCGAGGCGGCCCGGGCGCGGCTGGTGATCGAGAACGATGACCGCACGTTCGCGCTGACCGACGTCCTGGAGCTGCACCGCCGGATCGGCCGCCCGGTCGTGTGGGACATCCTGCACCACCACTGCCACGACCCCGACCGCATCCCGGACCGCGAAGCGCTGGCACTCGCGCTGGCGACGTGGCCGGACGGCGTGACGCCGAAGATCCACTACTCCTCGCCGAAGACCGCGCTGGAGGAGAAGGACAAGAAGCTGGTCCTCCCCCAGCTCCGCGCCCACGCGGACATGATCGACCCGATCGGCTTCGAGCACTTTCTCACCGAGACCGCCGCGGGCCTGCCGGACTTCGACATCATGTTGGAGGCCAAAGGCAAGGACCTTGCCTTGCTGCGGTTGCGCGACCAGCTGACGGCACGCGGGGTTGCCCTAACGTCCTGACCATGACCGCGGCCTCCTCCCGCATCACGTGGCTCGGCGCCCTCATCTGCACCGCGGGGCTGACCCTGATCGCACTCGGCACCTGGGTCCTGACCGACGAGGCCGTCGGCATCGCCTCAGGCGACAGCGGCGCGACGCCCGCCTTCTCCGGCATCACCGTGCAGGAGGTCCCGGATCGCACGGCGGTCGCGCTCGGCCTCGCGCTGGCGGCCATCGGCGCCGTAACGCTGACCGCGGCGGCGCTCCGCCCGCGGCGCTAGCGGTAGCCCCAGGTGTGGAGCTTCTTCAACAAGTAGGGCTTGAAGGACGCTGAGATCCGCTTGGCCTTGCGCTGGCGGTCCAGTTCCTTGGTGGCTACCGAGGCCTTGCCGAGGAGGTACTGGTCGGCGACGTAGGCGGCGAGGACGCCGCGGATGTCGTCGCCCTTCTTGGCCTTGCGCAAGGCCTTCAACAAGGAGGCGGCGTCGGTGCGGATGAGCTTGGGGAACTGCTTGGTGTCGTCGACGAACTTGCCCTTGGACACGTGCAGGACGAGCGGCGGGAAGGCGGAGCCGGCAAAGGCGGTGAAGACCGACGAGAAGACGGGGTCGTAGCCGACCAGCTCCGGACGGCCGTCGTTGTCAAGGTCCTTAAGTTGGTAGCCGACGTCGCCGTACTCGAAGTCGCGCGGCTGGTAGCCGGTGCTATCCCAGGACAGCAGGCGCGCGGTCAGGCAGCAGTGCGCGCCGCCGGAGAACGTGTCGACCAGGACCTCGGGCTCGCCGTCACCGTCCAGGTCGGCGACCTTGAGGACCGACTCCTGCGCCTTGGTGTTCGCGTCGTCGGGCACGAGGATGCAGCCCTCGTCGCAGATGTCGACGATCGTGAGGTCGTAGCGCACGCCTGCGCGCGTCACGGCCAGGCGCGGGTTGGCGATGCCGTAGTCGGCCTTGTCCCACTCGAGCGTCGCGGTGACGTTGCCGACCGTGCGGGTGACCGTGCCGGCATCGTTGGCGGACGCCAGCGACGGCGTGACCAGGAGCGCCAGCGCCGCGAGCAGGACCGCGGCGAAGGCGCGCGGCGCCGTGCTAGGCCGCCGCACTCGCCCCGCTCGCCGCCGGAGCCTCGGCCGCGCCGTCGCCGGTCGCCCCGGCTTCCATCTCGTCCTGCTGGGCTTCCTTGAAGCCCTCCTTCGCCCACGGCTCGTCGAACTCCACGCGCATCCGGCCTTCCTCGTTCTGCACGAGCGCCAGCCGCGCCCGGAACGAGCGGCCCGAGCGGCCCTTGAAGCCCGTCACCGGCTTCTCGGTCTTGCCCTTGGCGATCAGCTCCTTGGCGATCGCCGCCGGCAGGTTCTTGCCGGCCTTGGACTTCCAGATGACAAAGCCGCAGCCCGGGTCCTCGCGCGACCAGCACGAGTAGCCCTTGCGGTTCTCGATGATGTCGTTGCCGCAGATCGGGCACTGGCCGAGGTTGGCGCGCGGGATCCGGACGTCCTTCAGCTTGGCGTCCAGATCGCCGACCGTGAACTCCGCGAACTTCGCGATGTCGGCCATGAACACCTTGCGCTGCTGCTCACCGGCCTCGATCGCGGCGAGGCGCTGCTCCCAGTCACCGGTCAGCGACGGCGACGTCAGCGGGTGGTCGCCGAGCAGCCGGATCACGTTCATGCCCTTCTCGGTCGGCACCAGCGAGCGGCCGTCGCGCTCAACGTAGCCGACGTCAATGAGCCGCTCGATGATCGCCGCGCGCGTCGCCGGCGTGCCGATCCCCGACTCCTTCATGACCTCGCGCAGCTCGTCGTCGTCGACGAGCTTGCCCGCGGTCTCCATCGCGCCCAGCAGCGACGCGTCGGAGTAGCGCCGCGGCGGCTTGGTCTCCTTCGCCAGCACCTCGACCGCGCGCGTGTCGACGCTCTCGCCCTTCTCGAGCTTGGGCAGCGACTGGTCGCGGCCCTCGTCCTCTTCGTCGCGCGCGCTGCCGTCGTCGGCCTCTTCGCCGTAGACGCCGCGCCAGCCCGGGACGACCAGGACCTTGCCGCGCGTGCGGAAGATGTGCTCGCTCACGGTCGTCTCGATGCGCGTGTTCTCAAAGACGGCCTCCGGGTGGAAGACCGCCAGGAAGCGCCGCGCGACCATGTCGTAGATGCGACGGTCGTCATCGCTCATCTTGTCGAGCTTGTGCGATGAGTTGGTCGGGATGATCGCGTGGTGGTCGCCGACCTTGGCGTCGTCGACGACTCGCCCCAGCGGCAGCAGGTCGAGCCCGACCACGTACTGGGCGCCCTTGGCGTACTCGGGCCGCTCGCCGACGTGGCCCGCGACCTCCTTGAGCTCCGGCACCATGTCGCTCGTCAGGTAGCGCGAGGACGTACGCGGATAGGTGAGCGCCTTGTGCTCCTCGTAGCAGCGCTGCGCGGCGGCCAGCGTGCGCCGCGCGCTGAAGCCGTAGCGCGTGTTGGCCTCGCGCTGGAGCGACGTCAGGTCGTACAGAAGCGGCGCCTTCTCCTTGCGCGTCGTCTTCTCGAGCTTGGTGATCTCGCCCGCCTGGCCGCGCACGGCGGTGGCGATCGCCTCGGCCTCTTCGGCGGTCGCGATCCGCGGCTGGGCGCCTTCGTGGAAGCGACCCTCGTAGCCGCGGTTGCCGGACGCGTCGAAGACCGCGTCGACGAGCCAGTAGGGCTCGGGCACGAACGCGCGGATCTCCTCCTCGCGCCGCGTGAGGATCGCCAGCGTCGGCGTCTGCACGCGACCCAGCGAGACCGCGCCGTCAAACGAGGACCGCAGCCGGATCGTGGCCGCGCGCGTGGCGTTCATGCCGACGATCCAGTCGGCTTCTGACCGCGAGCGGGCCGCGTCCTCGAGCTTGGCCAACTCGCCACCGTCACGCAGGTTGTTGAACCCCTCGCGCATGGCGTCGTTGGTCATCGAGTTCAGCCACAGCCGCTGGACCGGCTTCTTGGCGCCAGCCTTCTCGAACAGGTAGGCGAAGATCAGCTCGCCCTCGCGGCCGGCGTCGCAGGCGTTGATGACCTGGTCGACGTCGTCGCGGCGCAGCAGCTGCTTGACCACCGACATCTGCTTCTGCGAGCGCTCGTCGCGCACCACGAGCTTGAACTTCGGCGGCACGATCGGCAGGTCCGCCATGCGCCACTTCTTGAACTTCTCGTCGTACTCGTCGGGCTCGGCGAGCTGCACGAGGTGGCCGACCGCCCACGAGATGATGTGCTCGGGCCCCTCGAGCCAGCGCTCGGTCTTCTCCCCCGCGCCGGACTTCTTCTCGAACGGACCCGGGAGGATCCGTGCCAGGTCGCGCCCGACGGACGGCTTCTCGGCGATGACGAGGATCTTGCCCATGTGACGCCGGAGCGTAGCGGCCAGGCCGTGTGGCGGGGGCGCTGTCGCGAAGTCGTGGCAGGACGCGCGTGGCTCGGCGTCAGTCCGCGCAGGCTCCGGTGGAGACCGCCTGGCCCGCGCCAGCCCGGCCCGCGAGCACCTCGCGCACGACCGCGTTGGGCACGCCGTAGCCGCCTGCCGGTGACGCGCGCGTCGACTTCGCGAAGACCGTCGCCAGCACCCGGCCCGCGGTGTCCACGAGCGGACCGCCGGAGTTGCCCGATCGCACGGTGCCGCGGAACGTCGTCATCTGGCGCGTCACCGGCCCGTTGCCATAGGCGTCCTGGGAAACCACCGCCCGCGTGGCGCCCAGGCGCGCGGCGCGCACGTCATAGGGCCCGTTCTCCGGGAAGCCGAGGACCGCGCCCTCCGTGCCCGAGGAGGTGTCGTCGGCAAACGGCAGCGCGGGCACCTCGGAGATCCCCTCCACGCGCAGGACCGCCACGTCGTTGGTCGAGTCATACGCGACCGCGACCGCGTCGTGCTTGTCGCCCTCGCCGCGGATCTGAACGGTTGTGTCGTCCTCGCCCGCGACCACGTGCGCGTTGGTCACCACCAGCCCGTTGCCCGCCACCCAGCCCGAGCCCTCGATGCCCAGCCCGCACGCGGTGCCGAGGATCCGGACGACCGACCCCGCCGCGGCCTTGACCTGCGGGTCGCGCGCCACCGCGGCGCGTGGAGCGGGCACGTTGGCCGAGGGGCCGTCGACGTGCGGGAACGGGTCAAAGCGCGCGAGCGCGTTGAGGATCGGCCCCGAGGGCGGCAGCACGTCGTTCAGCCGCGACAGGATCTCGCTGCGCTGGATGTCCTGTCGAAGCTCGCGTGCGCCCGGCGTCTGGAGCATCACGGCGCCCGCGATCCACGCCAGGCCCAGCCCGATCGCAGCGCTGAGCCCTGCCCCGAGCAGCCCGTCGAGCGTCCGCACGCCAGGTATCGGGACGCTGCGCCGGACGAGGAACCCCGCGGTCTCGAACACGCCCGCCAGCAGCGAACCGCCGAGGACCGCGCCGGCCAGCGACACCAAAGGCGCGTACGGTGAGGACGACCCGTCGCTCAGCAACGCAGGCCCGATGCGGCTTCCCAGGAACGCGCCACCGACGAAGCCCGCCAGCGCAAAAGCGCCCGCCACAAACCCCTGCCGCCACCCGATGGTGGCCATCAGGATGGTGAAGGCGACGATCAGCCAATCGATCTTGGTCAACCGCGCCGAGAGTACTCGGCTCCCACCCGCCCCGCGCGTCGGTACTTTGCTTGACCTATGCCGCCGTCGCCACGCCCCTCGCGCGCCCAGACACGCGCGCGCCGCCTGGTGGCGGTCGGCGTCGTCCTCGTCGTCGCGCTCGGGATCGGCGTCGTGTGCGCGACGACCGGCGGGCCGTCCGAGAAGGACGCGGTCACGCGCTTCGCGCGCGCGTGGGATGCCAAGGACTACACCGCGATGCGCGCCGAGACCAGCGGTGCGTCGCAGGATCGTTACAGCCTCGGGGCGTTCCGCGACAAGTACGCCAGCGCCGCCGACACCGCGACGATCACCTCGCTGCGCACCGGCACGCCGCAGGAGGCCAGCGAGGGCAACTGGCGCGTGCCGGTGGTCGTGCAGACCAAGGCCTTCGGGCCGGTCCGCGGCACGCTGCGGCTGAAGGTCGTCGAGAAGGACGGCAAGGCGATGGTCGAGTGGGCCCCGAACCTCGTCTTCCCGGGCCTGGGCGCGGGCGAGTCGCTCAAGCGCACGACCGAGATGCCGGAGCGCTCGGACATCCTGGCGCGCGACGGCACGCCGCTGGCCGCCGGCCCGGACCGGACCTCGACGCTGGGTGCGACCGCCAGCGCGATCGCGGGATCGCTCGGGCCGATCCCGGAAGACCGCAAGGAGCAGTACGAGCAGCTCGGCTACCCAGCCGACACACAGGTCGGGATCACCGGGCTGGAGCGCGCGTTTGACCTGCGCCTGGCCGGAACCCCGGGCGGCGAGCTGCGCGCCGGCGCGCGGCTCCTGGCCCAGCGCGCGCCAAAGAAGTCGGCGGCGGTGCGCACGACGATCGCGCCGTCGGTCCAGGAGGCCGCGGTCACTGCGCTGGCCGGGCGGTTCGGCGGCGTCGTCGCGATCCGGCCCAAGACCGGCGAGATCCTCGCCGCGGCCGGCGTCGGCTTCTCCGGCCTGCAACCGCCGGGCTCCACGTTCAAGATCATCACCGCGACAAGCGCGCTGGAGAACGGCGTCGCGAAGGTCAGCGACGAGTTCCCGGTGCAGACGAGCGCCACGCTGGAGGGCGTGGAGCTGCAGAACGCCAACGGCGAGTCCTGCGGTGGGACGCTGGCCAACGCGTTCGCGGAGTCGTGCAACAGCGTTTTCGGGCCACTGGGCGCGAAGGTGGGCGCCGCCAAGCTCGTGGCGACCGCCGAGAAGTTCGGGTTCAACGCGCCGACCGGGATCACCGGCGCGGCAACGTCCTCGATCCCGGCCGCCGACGAGATCGGCGACGACCTCGCAGTCGGGTCGTCCGCCATCGGCCAGGGTCGGGTCCAGGCGACCGCGCTGCAGATGGCGATCGTCGCGGCGACGATCGGCCTGCGCGGCAAGCGCCCGGCGGTGACGCTCGATCCCGAGAAGTGGAAGACCGCGCCGACGACCCAGGCCACCGACGCCAAGACGGCGCGGACGGTCGAGAAGCTGATGCTGGGCGTCGTGCGGTACGGCACCGGCACCGCGGCGGCGATCCCGGACGTCAAGGTCGCGGGCAAGACGGGGACGGCGGAGTTGAAGTCGACCCAGACCTGCAAGCCGACCGCCGACAACCCGGAGTCGTGTGCCGATCAGGACGCGACGGACACGAGCGACACCGACGCCTGGTTCTCGACCTATGCGCCAGCGGGGAACGGGACGCCGCGAATCGCGGTCGGGTTCATGCTCGTGGGCGCGGGCGCAGGTGGGGACACGGCGGCGCCGGCGGCGCGAGAGGTTGTTTTGGCGGGGTTGAAGAACGGCGGCTGAGGGGCTGGCCGCGGGCGTTGGTGGTTCTTCGCTCATCAAGGGCGTGGGAGCGGGGTGGCGCGGCCACCGCCTGGGGGTGATGGTCGCTTTGGGCAGCGCCGGCCGGGCTGGCTTTGGCATCAAGACATGAATGCGAGCCTCAAGGGGCGTCCGTCGACCTCGGGGTTTGAGGGTTCGGGCCCGAAGGACGCTCGGTTGGGGATCCGGGTCGTTTTAGCGTCGTATATCGACGCTAACTCGACCCGGACCTCGATTTCGGGATGCGGGTCGCTCCGAGCTGGCATATGCAGCTCTCAGCGACCCGGATCTCCGAAACCCTGATCCCTCGAACCCCAACGGCCGAGGGACCACCCTGGAGGCCGAGTCTGATGTCTTGATGCGGCTGTAAATCCCCGCCGCCGGAATCGCCCCCAGCGACCATCCACACCCCAAGCGGTCGCCACGCCCCAACAGCCTCACGCCCTTGACGGCCCGTTAACGAACAACGCCCGCGCAAACCCTCGCGCGGGCGCCACCAAACGCAGCGACGCCGCTAGACGTCGAGGTCGACTGTCGCCGTGGTGCCCTCCGGCGACGTGATGTTCAGCTCGAGCGGACGGGAGTCGTAGGTCGTGTTCTCGACCTTGAAGAGCAGCAGGCCGCCCTGCGTGAGGTTCTCGCGTGCCAAGGAGCCCGGGACCGGGATCTGGTCGCCGCCGTGGACGACGGCCGGGTGGTAGGCGGTGCGGTTGAGGTTCGTGTCGAGCACGATCGGCTGGTACTCCTTGCCGGTCGTGTCACGGATCACGAACTGGGAGGCCGACTCGTGGTCGTCCTTGGTGCGGTTGAAGACGCGAATGAAGACGCCGAAGTACTCCTCGCCCTTGGACAGCGACGTCCCGGTGGGCAGGCCCGTGAGGTAGTCACGGTCCTCGAAGTCCTTCTCGTTGAGCTGCCGCGAGATCTGGACCTGGTAGGCCAGCTCGCCCGTGTTGACGTAGACGCCCTCGGTCTTGCCGGCGGTCGGCTCCTCGGACTCCCCGCCGCAGGCGGCCAGCGAGGTCGCGGCGGCAAAGGCGACGGTGGTGGTGGCGATCAGGCGACGAAGCTGCATGGCGGCGGCGGACTCTATCTACGACTGCTGTTCGAGGTCGGGACGGAAGCGGAAGGCGGACGCGGGCTTGCGCGCGCCGCCCGCGACGGACGGACGCGTGCCGCGGCCGCGGTCCTCTTCGAGGATGTCGCGCAGGCGGGTCAGCGCCTTCTTGTTCTTGCGCTTGAACCAGGACGCGCCGAGCTTCTCGTTGAGCCGGTCGCTGAGGAACTTCGGCTTGCTCTCGAACGTGAACGTCACGCGCGTGGCGCCGCCGGAGTGGTCGCGCAGCTCGTAGACGCCGCGCGTGAGGATCCGGTTGAACTTGCCCATGCGCCCGCGCTCGACGATCTGGTGCGGCGCGACCTCCACCAGCGTGGAGTCGCCGAAGTTGTAGCGGCTGCGCACCGGCGTCTTGATCTTGTAGCGGGCGCCGGCGCCGACCCCGTAGGAGTCCTCGCGCGTCAGGCGCCAGTCGACGAGGTAGTGATCGCAGAACTCCGCGTGGTTGGCGATGTCCGCGAGGTACTCGAACACCTCCTCGCGGGGGCGGTCGATGATCACATCAGCGCTGACGGGGTCCACGCCGGGAGATTCTACCCGCAGGTCCTGCTCAGGCGGCGCGCGGAGTGATGCGCCGGACCGTGATCCCGCGCTCCATGTGATGGACCGGGTACGCCGCGTCGGGCTCGGCGCGGCGCAGCGGCGTGCACAGCTCGCAGACCGTCGCGGAGGTGCCGAAGCGGAACATGCGCTCGCCGACCAGCGGCGTGCGACCGCAGTCGTCGCAGACGTGGCGTCCCGCCGTGAGGTCTCCAACCGACTTGCGCATCAGCGCGGTCTCGAGATCGGTCTCGTCGAGCGTCTTCAGCGTCCTGGCCATGCCGCGGGGTTCTCCACCCGAGAGGGTGGTCCTGCCGCTGCACCTCGGTTTGCCGGAGGCCGTTCCCGGAGATTCTGCCCTCAGTTATCACGAAGGCGTTGACGGCCTGACAATGGATTGGTCAACAGGGTTTTTGTCCTGCCGCATCGGCAGTACGCTCGACCCTCGGGTCGCCAGCCGGCAGAGAGGGAGTGGTCAAATGGAGTCCTTGACGTCTGGGACGCTCGCGGGAACGGGGTCCTTCCGGTGTGAGCAGTGCGGCTACGTCGTGACGTTGGCGGCGTCCGACGAGCTCCCGGCTTGCCCCGGCTGTAGCGGAGCGAGCTTCGTGCGCGCATCGCTGTTCTCCGGCCCTCGCTTCCAACGCCGAGCTGGCGAAACGCCGACCGAAGAGGAGCGCGCCGGGCTGGTCGCCGCCGCGCGCGCCGAGGTCTCCAAGCCAGGCGAGTACCTCGCCTACGAGGACGCCGGCCGCCTGCGCGTCGTCGGGCTGGAGAAGGAGTGGACGCGCGTCGGCCGCTCGCTGGCCGCCGACGTCCGCTTCGACGACCCGACCGTCTCGCGCCGCCACGCGCTCATCGTCCGCCAGCCGGACGGCGTCCGCGTGCTGGACGACCGGTCGCTCAACGGCGTGTTCGTCAACGGCGAGCGGGTCGAGTGGCGGGCGCTGGCCGACGGCGACGAGATCGTCGTCGGGCGGTATCGCCTGCAATACCTGCATCTCACGGCGGAGGCGCTCGCGGAATCGCAAGAGCCTGCCGCGGACGCCGCGGGCTGACCCATACAATCGGCGCCTCGATGGCGCTGAAAGTTGCGGTTCTCAGCCAGAAGGGCGGGACGGGCAAGACGACGGCCGTGCGGCATCTCGCCGATACGTTCCGGCGCACCGGCCTGCGCGTCGCCGCGGTCGACCTGGACCCGCAGGGCAACCTGTCGGACTACTTCGACGTCGACCCTGAGGCCGAGCCGACGATCCGCGACGTCCTCATCGGCGAGGCGAAGGCGAAGACCGCGCTGCACGTGGCGCCCGACGGCGTCAGCGTCATCCCGTCCAACCTCGCGCTGGCCGAGGCGGAGGTGGCGCTTGCGGGCAAGATGGGCCGTGAGCTGACGCTGCGCAAGGCGCTCAAGCCGATCGACGGCGACTTCGACGTCATCTTCCTGGACTGCCCGCCGAACCTCGGCCTGCTGACCGTCAACGCGCTGGTCGCCGCCGACCACGCGCTGCTGAGCGCCGAGGCGCAGTACTTCGCGCTTCAGGGCGTCGAGCAGGCGCTGGAGGTCATCGAGCTGGCGCGCGACGGCCTCAACCCGGACCTCAACTGGCTGGGCGTGGTCCTGACGATCGCCGACCTGCGCACCGTCCACTCGCGCGAGGCGCAGGCGGGGCTGAAGGAGCACTACGGCGACAAGCTGCTGAGCACCGCGATCCGCCAGTCGATCGCGTATGCCGAGTCGGCCGAGCGCGCGGTATCGATCATCGACCACCGGCCCGACCTCGGCGAGGACTACCTCGCGCTCGCCGACGAGCTGCTCGCCCGACTCGGGTTGAACGGCGGATCGCCCAAACGATGAGCCTTCGTCGCGCCGCCGGACCCCGCCCCGCGCACGCGGCGGCGCTGCTGGTCGCCGTCGTCCTCGGCGCGCTGATTCTGAGCGGCTGCGGTGCGGACGTCGAGCCGCAGACCACGAGCACGACCGCCGCGGTCCCGTCGCAGACGCTGCGCACGACACCGAACCCGGACGCCGAGAAGCCCGCGCCCGCCGCGAAGCCGAAGCTCTCCGGCCCACTCGCGTTCCACGTCCGCCATCGCACCCAGCTGCGCGTCAAGCCCGGCGGCAAGATGGTCGCGACGATCAAGACCAAGACGGAGTTCAAGTCGCCGACGATCCTCGCGGTCGCCGCGCGCAAGCCCGGCTGGGTGCTCGTCCGCACGACGCTGGCCAAGCACCACGTCGGCTGGCTGCCGGTCGCATCCGGCGCCCTCTTCGAGCAGCCGCGGACGATCGTGATCGACTTGAGCGCCAAGACGCTGACGGTCTTTCACCGCGGCAAGCTGACCGACCGCTACCGCGTCGCGATCGGCACCTCCGCGACGCCGACGCCGACCGGCAAGTACGCGGTCACCGACCGCCTGAAGACCGGCGACGAGAACAGCGACTACGGCTGCTGCATCCTGGCGCTCAACGGCCACCAGGAGAAGATCGCCCAGGGCTGGGGCGGCGGCGACCGGATCGCGATCCACGCCACGCCGCACACGTGGACGATCGGCAAGGCGGTCAGCCACGGCTGCGTCAGGGCCACCAACAAGGCCCTGCACCAGCTGATGCGCAAGGTCCGCATCGGCACGCCGGTGCGAATCAAGACGTAGACCTACAACTACAGTTCGCGCACGTCGGCGCCGTGCGGCTCCAGCGGCGCGCGCAGGACGTTGGCCCAGCCCGCGGTCTGGGTGCGCAGGGCGTCCAGGACGGCGCCGGTCTGCTCGTAGTGGCACCAGACCAGGACGGTCGGGCCCGCGCCGGAGATCGTGCCGCCGAGCGCGCCCAGTGAGGTCGCCCGCTTGACGATGTCCATCGACTTGGGGAAGAGGTGGGCGCGACGATCTTGATGGAGTCGGTCGGCGAGGCCGCGGGCGACGAGGTCCCAGTCGCCGCGGGCGAGGCCGAGCGTCAGCAGCGAGGCGTGCGCGACGTTGAAGACCGCGTCGGCCATCGGGACTTCGGCGGGCAGCGCGGCGCGCGCCTCCTTGGTGCGGACCGCCTCGTGCGGGACGACGAGGATGGCCTCCAGGCCGGTCGGCGCGTCGAAGCGCGTCGCGGTACCGTCGGCGCAGATCACGAACCCACCAAGCAGCGCGGCGGCGACGTTGTCCGGGTGGCCTTCGAGCTCGGTGGCCAGCGCGAGCAGGTCGGTGTCGAGCTCGAAGAGGTGGTCGGCGGCCAGCAGGCCGGCGACGTAGGCCGCGGCGCTCGTGCCCAGACCGCCGCTGAGCGGGATGTCGGAGTGAATCCGGAACTCGAAGTCGTCCGGCGGATGCAGGCGCTCGAAGCCCCGGACCGCGAGGTTGCGGCGGTCCTTGGCGATCGCCAGGTCGGTGACGACCGCGAACTTCCCGGTCTCGACGACCTCGATCTCGGTGTGGATCGCCAACGCGGCCGCGAACGCGTCAAAGCCCGGCCCGAGGTTGGCCGAGGAGGCGGGCACGCGGACGAGGCGACGGCGCTCCATAGGTCGCGGGACCCTAACGCGCCGGGGCGCGGAGGGTCGCCGCGCGATGGCCAGCCGTCAGTGCCGGTAGCCCAGCAGCCCGGTCGGTGTGAGGCCGGTGAGCTTCTTGGCCTCGCGGGAGAGGTGCGACTGGTCGGCGTAGCCCGCCAGCGCGGCGGCGCCCGCGAGGTCGGCGACCGTGCGGACGGTCAGGAAGCGCTGGAGGCGCAGCACGCGCTGGAGCGTCTTGGGCGCGTAGCCGACGTCCTGGACGAAGCGTCGCTGGAGCTCCCGCTCGCTCACGTAGGCCTGCGCGGCCGCGTCGGCCACCGTGGCGCGCGCGTCGCCATCAAGCAGGGCGACCGCGTGCGCGACGGCCGGATCGGGCTCGGCGGCGTCGGCCAGCGCGCCGATCTTGCGCCTCAGGCCGCCCGCCAGCGCCGCCACCGCCGCGCGCGGGTCTGGCGCGGCTTGCAACGCGGCGTCGACGTCGCGGGCAAAACGCGCGTCGAGCTGCTCGACGTGGGCGTGGCGGTCGACGAGGTCAGCGGCGGGCGTGCGCAGCAGGTACGGCGCGGCGCCCGGCCGGAACGTCGCGCCGATCGCGAGCATCTCGGGCAGCGGCGCCGGCGTCATCGGCCCCTGGGCGGGACCGGTGACGCGCAGGCCGAGCTGGGCGACCCAGACCATGTGCATGCGGCCGTCGGGCAGCAGGCGGCGTTCCGCCGGCGGTCCGGTCACGCGGTGGATCCAGAACCGCTCGACGAACCGGCGCAGTGCGGGCGCGGGTCGCAGCTCGACGTAGTCGGGGGCCATTGGCGTTCTGAGGCCGAGGCTACCCGTCGTGGTGGGAGAGGACCACGCGGTCCGGGTCGTGCGCGTCACGGACCGAACGCAGGCGGTCCCAGACACCGTCGGCGTACCCGCGCGCCGGGTCGACGCCGCCGCCCTTGTTGGACAACAAGACGCGCGGCGCGGTGTGCGGCGCAAGCCGGGCGGCGATCTCGGCCAACGCGGCCGTGACCGAGGCGGTGGCCTGCGGCGTGTCGGCCAAGCCACCCGCGAAGAACGCGAACGGCGCGTCGACGGCGCCCAGCCCGCCGGAACGCTCCGGCGTCCGGGCGAGCGCGCCGCCGAGCTGGCGGACCTCGAAAACGCTGAGGCGCTCGTCGGCGGTCAGCTCCGCGATCGTGGCGACCGCGTCGGGCGTCAGGTCGGCGAGCAGCAGCCCTTCCCCGCGCGCGGCACCGGGCGCGTCGGGATCGCCCGCGACGCGAACGAGATCGGCCGGGCCGATCGAGTCATAGGTGTCGATCAGCGCGCCGTGGGTGGTGCGCAGCGGCGCGAGCAGGCGCTCACCATCCGCGCGCGGCCCGGCGTGGACCGCGACCACGGCGACGATGCGCTTGCCGCGGATCGGCGCGGGGATGACGTCCAGCGGCGGCAACGCGATGACGCGGACGACGAGGCTGAGCGCGTCCGGCGCCTCGATCGCGACGCGACGCGCCTGCTCCAGCACCTCGGCCGCGCGCTCGGCCGGCCAGGCGATCATGCCGCCAAACAGCTCGTCGACCGCGTGCAGGCGCAGCGTGAGCGACGTGACGACGACGCCGCGACCGCCGCCGCCCTGAAGCGCGAACAGGAGCTCGTCGTCGGCCTGGACCACGTCACCGTCGGGCGTGACGACCTCGGCGGCGAGCAAGTGGTCGGCGGCGCGGCCGTGGGCGCGGCTGAGCCAGCCGAGGCCGCCGCCGAGGACCAGGCCGGCGACGCCGACGGACGGCGCCAGGCCGAGGACCGGCGCGAGGCCGTGCTGCGCCGCCGCGTCGGCCAGCGCGGCCGCGGTGACGCCGGCGCCGACGGTCGCCGTCCGCGCGGCGGGATCGACCGAGATGGCGTCGAGCCCACTTGTCTTGAGCAGGATCGCGCCGCGCAGCGCGTCGAGGTCGAGCGCTTCGGCGCCGTGACCGGTGGACTGCGGCGCAACGCGCAGCCCCTGAGCGCGGGCATGACGGACGACCGCCTGCACGTCGGCGACCGACGTCGCCGCAGCCACTGCGGCCGGGCGCTGGTCGACCGCCAGGTTCCAGCCCTGGCGGGCGTCGTCGTAAGCCGCGTCGCCGGGGAGCACGAGACGGCCGTCGAGGTCGGGGAGGATCTGGGTCATACGCGCATCCTCCCCCACCCCGCGGCCGCGGTCTTGAACGAATCGGACGGGTCGCTACGAACCCCGGGCGCTGCTGAGCGGCAGCACGTCGAGCAGCCCGCAGGTGCTGAGCACCTCGGCGACGACCGGCGGCGTGTTGGCGATCGTGAGCGTCCAGCCCTCGCGGGCGGCGCGGCGCCAGGTGCCGAGCAGCAGCGCGACGCCGTTGGAGTCGATGAACGTGATGCCCTCAAGGTCGAGGACGAGATGGCGGACGTCGCCGGCGGCGATCGCCTCTAGATGGTCGGCGATCAACGGCGCGGTGACGAGGTCGACCTCGCCCGCGGGCGCGATCGTCACGATCTCGCGGCTGTGTCCGACCGCCACGGAGAAGTCTGGTGGTTGCTGGGTCATGCGGATTCCCTCCCTCATGACCGCAGAAACGGCGCCGCGCGAAAGATCACGCGGCGATTTTCCGGTGTGTCGAAAACGTGGAGGTTTCGCTACCCGAGCACAGCGGATTCGACCGCGCCCAGATCCGGCTCGCAGGGCACTACGGAGCCCGCCTGCATCAGCGCGGTCTGCGGGTCCTTCAGGCCGTGGCCGGTGAGCACGCAGACGATCCGCGAGACGCCCTCGGGCGCGCCGTACTTCAAAAGGCCCGCGACGCCCGACGCCGACGCCGGCTCGCAGAACACGCCCTCGCCCGCGGCGAGGAACTTGTAGGCGTCGAGGATCTCCTCGTCGGTGACCGCGCGCACCATGCCGTGCGAGGCGGTCATCGCCGCCATCGCCTCCTCCCAGCGCGCCGGGTTGCCGATCCGGATCGCCGAGGCGATCGTCTCCGGGTTCTCGACCACGCGACCCTCGACCAGCGGCGCGGCGCCCGCCGCCTGGAAGCCCAGCATCTGCGGCGATTCGCCGACCTCCTGGAAGCCCTTCCAGTAGGCGGTGATGTTGCCCGCGTTGCCGACCGGGATGCAGAGCGCGTCGATCGAGCCGATCTCGTCCACGATCTCGAACGACGCGGTCTTCTGGCCTTCCAACCTGAAGGGGTTGACCGAGTTCACAAGGGCAATGGGTTGCCGCTCGCAGACCTCGCGCACGAGCTTGAGCGCGACGTCGAAGTTCCCGCGCAGCGCGATCACCCGCGCGCCGTGCATCAGCGCCTGGGCGAGCTTGCCGGTGGCGATCTTGCCCTCGGGGACGATCACCGCGCCGCGGATGCCTGCCCGGGCGGCGTAGGCCGAAAGCGACGCCGCCGTGTTGCCGGTGGACGCGCACAGCACCGCCTCGGCCCCGTTGCGGACGGCGTCTGAGACCGCGCACGTCATCCCGCGGTCCTTGAACGACCCCGTCGGGTTGGCGCCCTCGATCTTCAGCCACACGTCCGCGCCCACGCGCTCGCCCAGGCGCGGCGCCGGAACCAAAGGCGTCGACCCCTCCTGCAACGAGATCACGGGGTCGTCGGGCGCGAACGGCAGGCGGTCGCGATAGCGCTCGATCAGGCCGGGCATCGGTGCGTCTCAGAACTCCTCGTCGAGGACGCGGATCGCCCGCGGCCGGGTGCGGACGAACTCCAGGCCGGCGATCATCTCGACCGCTGCGAACAGCTTGGACTCCAAAACGGGGTGCACGACCATGACCAGCCGCGCGTCGCCGCCCATCCCCTTCTGGACGAACGACTTCACGCTGATGCCCTGGAGCCCCAGGATCTGCGCGATCTGAGCCAGAACGCCGGGCTGATCGGCGACTTCCACGTGCAGGTAGAACGACGACGTCACGTCGCTCACCACGGTCAGCTTCGCGCTGGTCTCGGGAGTCGAGGCCGGCGGGATCATCGCGCTGACGACGTCGCCCAGGACGGCGGACGCGGTCTGCGGACCGCCCGCGCCCGGGCCGCTCAGCGTGATCTCGGTGATCGCCGGCGACTCGATCGTCACCGCGTTGAACGGGCCGTTGATCGACGCCAGCGGGTGCGCGCCGTAGAGGAACGCCGGGTAGACGCGGACGCTGATCCCGCCGTCGACGCGCTCGGCCGTGCCGATCAGCTTCAGCCCGAGGCCGAGGTCCCGCGCGTACTGAAGGTCGTCGGCGGTCAGGTGCTTGATGCCCTCGTAAGGGACCTCGCTGAGCGACACCGGCGTGTCGAACGCCAGCCGCGCGAGGATCGCCATCTTCGCCGCCGCGTCCTTGCCGGTGACGTCGTCGGTCGGATCGGCCTCCGCGTAGCCCAGCTCCTGGGCCTCGCGCAGCGCGTCGGCGTACTCGGCGCCGGTCTCGGCCATCCGCGACAGGATGAAGTTCGTGGTGCCGTTGACGATGCCGTGCAGGCGCTCGATGTGGGCGGCGGCCAGCGACTCTTGCAAGACGCGCACGACCGGGACGACGCCGCCGACCGCGGCCTCGAAGCGCAGCTGGACGCCGTGCTCGCGCGCGGCCGCCCACAGCTCCTCGCCGTGCTCGGCCAGCAGCTGCTTGTTGGCGGTGACGACGTGCTTGCCGGCGGCCATCGCGCGCAGCACGTAGTCGCGCGCCGGGTCCAGGCCGCCGATCAGCTCGACGACCAAGTCGGAGTTGTTGAGGATCTCGTCGAAGTCGCCTGACGAGCGGCGCAGGACGCCGGTGACCTCGGGGCGCAGGCCGGTGACGTTGGCGATGGCGTCGGCGCGCTCGGACACGAGGTCGGCGAACGCGCCGCCGACCGTGCCGCGGCCGAGCAGGCCGATGCGGAAAGGCTCAGCGGATGACATGGGACTAGAGATCCCTCCGGGTCAGGTCCTCGTAGGTCTCGCGGCGCACGACCGCGCGATGCTCGCCATCGCGCACGAACACGATCGGCGGGCGCGGTTGGCCGTTGTAGTTGTTGGCCATCGCGTGGCCGTAGGCGCCGGTGACGGGGATGGCGACGAGGTCGCCCGGCGTCACAGCCGGCAGGGGGAAGTCGTGGATCAAGATGTCCGACGACTCGCAGTGCTTGCCGGCCAGATGGCGCACCTCGCGAGGCGCGTCCTGCGACGTGCCGACGACCAGCGCCTCATAGCGCGCGTCGTAGAGCATCGGGCGCAAGTTGTCGCTCATGCCGCCGTCGGTGGCGACGTAGTCCACCACGTTGTGCTTGACCGACTGCACCGTGTAGAGCGTGACGGTCGAGTGGGCGACGAGCGCGCGGCCGGGCTCGTCGGCGATCCGCTTGCCCTCGCCGAGGATCTCGCGCATCAGCGCGACCTTCTTGTCGACGTACTCCTCGATCTCCGGCGCGGACTGCTCGTCCAGGTAGGCGACGCCGAGGCCGCCACCCATGTTGTAGGTCCTGAAGTCGCCGAGCTTGGCGACCGCCTCCAGCGCCGCGCGGAACGGCGCGAGGTCGAGGATCTGCGACCCGATGTGGAAGTGCAGGCCGTCGAGGTCGAGCTTGTCGGAGGCCTGGGCGCGCTCGATCGCGCGGGCCGCGTCGTCGAGGTTGAACCCGAACTTGGTGTTCGGCCCGCCGGTGGAGATCTTCGGGTGCGTGTCGGGCGAGACGCCGGGCGCGATCCGCAGCAGGATCCGCTGACGCGCGCCCGGGCGGATCAGGTCGATCAGCGCGTCGAGCTCGTCGTGGTTGTCAACCACGATGTCGCCGATGCCGGCGTCGAGCGCCTGCTGAAGCTCGGCGCGCGACTTCGCGTTGCCGTGCAGGTGGACCTTCTTGGGGTCAAAGCCCGCGTTGAGCGCGAGGTGCAGCTCGCCGCCGGAGGCGACGTCGCAGGCCAGGCCCTCCGCGGCGAACAGGCTCAACACCGCGGTGGCCGGGAACGACTTGGAGGCGAAGTGGACCTCGAAGTCGTCGGTGCGCTCGGAGAACGCGGCGAGGAAGCGGCGGGCGCGCGTGCGCAGGTCATCCTCGGCGACGATGTAGGCCGGCGTGCCGTAGGTCTGCGCGAGCTCGCGCGCGTCGACACCACCGAGGCTCAGCGTGCCGTCGGCGGCGATGGTCGTGCCCAAGGGCCAGACGTGGGAGGCGGAGGTCTGTGTGGTCGCCATCGGCGGGGCGGCATGATGTCAGTTCGTGCGCACCGTTCGAGCTGAGGGGCCCGCGGAGAGCGGCACATCTGACGGCCTGGCATGGGCTCGGTTCGAGCCGACCCGTGACCGCGAGCCCGTCGGCGGCGTGGTGATCCTGCACGGCGCGGGGTCCCACAAGGAGTCGCACTTCGACTTCGCGCGCGTCTGCGCGGGGTCCGGGCTGGCGGCGCTGGCCTTCGACGCGCGCGGACACGGCGAGTCCGACAGCCCGATGGATGGGCGCGCGCTGGATGACGTCGCGCGGATGGCCGACGTGCTGCGCGGGCGCGGTGGCGTGGAGCGCGTCGCCCTGCGCGGCTCGTCGATGGGCGGCTACTTCGCGCTGGCCGGCGCGCGCGAGGCGCGGGCGGACGCGGTCGTGGCGATCTGCGCGGCCCCCGCGCTCGGGCTGGCGACCGCGGTCCGCGCCGGGCGCTTCCCGTTTGAGAGCGACCGTCACGCGATCGTGGCGCTGCTGAAGGAGCACGACGAGACCGCGGCGATCGAGGCGCTCGACGCCGCCGGCGTGCCGGTCCTGCTGATGCACGCCGAGGGCGACGAGGTCATCCCCGCGGACCTCTCCCGCACGCTGCACGCCGCGGCGCCGACCTCCTCCAAGCTCGTCGTCACGCCGGGCGGCCACCACCGGTCGATCCAGCACGACGCCGAGCTTCAAGGCGAGTCGGTGCGCTTCCTGACGCGCGCGCTCACTTCACGGTGAACTTGACGGTCGTCGCCGCCGAGCGGTTGCCGGCCTTGTCGGTCGCCGTGAGCGTCACGACGTAGGTGCCCTTCTTCAGGCTCCCGAGCGCGAGCTTGAGGCCGGTCGTCGTCGTGTAGGCCTTGCTGACCGCCTTGCCGGACGCGACGTAGAGGTCGCACTTCTTGCCCTTGCGCTTGGCGGTCTTCTTGACGCACTTCTTGCCGGACTTCACGCCGTTGGTCCTGCGCGTCAGCTGCGCCTTGACGGTCGCGGCCTCGGAGAGCGCGAACGTCGCGGTCGCCGCGCGCTTGCCCCGCTTGGCCTTGGCCAGCGCGATCTTCGGCTTGGCGGAGAAGACCGGCTTGGTGGTGTCCTTGGGCGTCGGCGTGACGGGCGGGCCGGGCGGGACGAGCGCCGGCGGGGACGCCGTCGTGAACGTCCGGTCCGGGCCGGCCACGGCGACCACGCCGTTCTCGCGAATCGCCTCGGCGCGCACGTGGTAGGTCGTGCCGGGCGCCAGGCCGCTCAGCGCGGCGGACCCGGCAACGGCCCCGCCACCCGCGCCCACGTCCTGGGCGACGGTCGCCGACCCGTAGTCGGTGGTCGTGCCGTAGGCGAAGCGCAGGCCGGTCGCGCGGCCGTTGGGCGTGACGCTGCCGCGCGCGGTCGCGGACGTCTGGGTGACGTCGGCGGCGTCGGCCGTGTCGGCGGCCGGGATCTCCAGCGGGCTGCAGGCGACCTGCGGACCCTCGACGCCCCAGCGACGCAGCACGCCCGCGTCGAACGTCGCCTGGTCGGTGATCGACAGCGTCCAGGTGCCGGCAACCGGATGGCCGTCAAACGCGGCCAACGCGCCGGCGGTCGTGGGCCGGCGGCGACCGCTGATCGGCCCGCCGCCCGTCGTCGGCATCGCCGTGGCAGCCTCGTCGTCGACGATCAGGTCAACGATGTCGGCGGCCGCGAAGTTGTCGGCCGGGTCGAACAGCGTGACGGTGACGCCGTCGTGGCTGACCTTGATGACGAGGTCGCCGACGTAGTTGTGGCGCAGCTCGTCGATGCGCACGTCGACGTCGGAGATCGATCCCGAGCCGTAGGCGTTGAACGTCGCGGTGGCCGTGGCGTTGTCGGGGATGGTGACGACGCTGCGGTCCGAAGGCCGCGGGTCGACCTGGACGGCGGCCGCGGCGCCGCCCTCGGGTGAGCTGGCGGCGACGTTCAGCGCGATCGGCGCCGTGCAGGTTGTAGGCATCCGGACGAGCAGCGGGTCGGCGTTGGCGGCCGCGCGGCCACGGCCGAGCACCGGCCACGCGGCGGAGCCGTCGACGATCGCCGCACCGGGCGAGGCGGTCGTCAGCGTCCCGGTCACGCCGTTGAGGTCGACCAGGCCGATGCCGGTCAGCGACTGGGCGACCGAGATCGTCTCGCCGGCCTCGAAAAGGCCGTCGGCGTCGCCCCCTGGATACGGGTCGGTCACGGTCGTCGTCCCGGCGCGCAGGCCGGAGGGCGTGTCGAAGGCCTCGACCGGCGTGAGGCTGTTGCCGTCCACCGACGTCGCGCTCGCGCCCATGCCACGGGCGGCGAAGATCTGCCAGATCGTGGAGTAGTAGTCGTCGGCCGCGCCGATCCCGCTGCGCATCGCGACGGCCTGGCGCAGGATCGCGTCGCGCATGTCGAGCATCGACGGGTAGGCCGGCGAGAGGCGCATGCCGCCGGTGACCAGCGCCAGCGCCGCGGTGCGCCCGACGGCGGCGCGCAGGTCCCACAGCGTCTCGGCCCAGACCTCGCCGCCGTTGTGCGGGCTGGTGTTGTTGGCGCCGCCGATGTCGCCGTAGGTGTAGCCGCCGGCGACCGCCGCGCCGGAGTAGCCGTCGCAGACCGAGCCGCCGGCGTTCGGCGGGCAGTCGATCGGCTTGGCGCGGATGCCGCCGGTGCCGACCAGGTAGCTGCCGGTGGTGACCTCGCCGGGCGCGGCCGTGTCGGTCACCGAGCCCTCGGCGTTGAGCAGGTCCAAGGCGTAGAAGTCGCTCCACGCCTCGCCCATCATCCCGCCCTGGGAGACCGAGGCCCCGCTGAGCACCGAGGAGCCGGCGGCGTTGACGACCAGGCGGTTGCTGAGCCCGTGGCCGTACTCGTGGTAGACGACGTCGGCGACGTCGGCGCCGTTGGCGTCCCGCGTGCTGAACAGGAACATCTGCATCCGCGGGGCGGCGCCGTCGGCCGGCGTCGCGAAGTTGGCGTTGTTGAAGCCCTGGCCGTCGTTGATCTCGACCTGGACGTAGTCATTGGCCTTGCCGGCCGCGCCGCTGTTGACGCGCTGGAAGTTGCCCGACGCCTCGTCGAAGCCGATCGGCGCCTGGGCGAGGTAGTCGTGGAAGCGGCTGGCCAGGACGTGGGCGTTGGTCGCGGCCTCAAAGCGGTTGGTGACCGAGGTGGTGGTGTCGGCGGAGTTCCACGTGCAGCCCGTGGTCGGGCACGGCGTCGCGCCGACGAAGGACCCCGTCAAGGTCGTGGCCTGGGTGTAGAGCCAGTCCAGGCCGGCGCCGTTGGACGCCGGGATCTGCACGCGCGTGCCGCCGTCTTCGGCGCCGGGCGCCGGGTCCTGGTCGTTGGGGTCGACGTAGGTGCGCGCGAAGTTGCCCCACAGCCGCGTGCCGCCGCTGTTCTGGTCGTACCAGGACGCGGGCATCGTGGTCTGAACCTGCGGCCCGAAGTCCGGGTCTTTGACGAAGTACTTGGCCTGGCCGAGGTGGTCGGTCAACGCCGTGCGGGTCAGCGCGGTGCCGTCGGCGGCGTCGACCTGGACGAGGTAGAGCGCGCCGTCCTGGCCGTCGACCTGAACCGACCATGTCAGCCGCGGGCCATCCTTGGTCGCCGCCCACCGCAGCTGGGCGGACTCGCCGGTGGAGAACGTGGCGCGACCGCGCACGGTCGCGGAGACCGCGGGCGCCACGACCGAACCGCGGGCGGAGGTGCGCGCCGCCCCGAGGCCGGCGCTGGCGCTGATCTTGGGCGACGTCGTGTCCAGCGAGGCGCCCGGCAGCGGCGCGCCGGAGACGGAGATCAGGCGGCCGTCGCGCGTGACGTGGGCGTTCAGGCCACTGTCGAAGGACTCGATGCCGTCGAGGACCTGGTTGTAGCGCAGGTGCGTGATGCCGTCGGGGCTGACGCTGCGCGCAACCAGTTGCAGGTGGGCGATGTCCTCATCGTCGAGGCGGAAGACGTCGCGGTGGTCGCGCACGTAGCCGAGCGCGATCGCCTCAGGCGTGGCGCTCGACGGGCCGGTCAGCAGCCGCGTGGGGCTGCCGATCTCCGCGACGCCGCCGCTGGGCGCGGTGCGCACGGTCGCCAGCTCGCCGAGCCGGTCCTCCAGCGCGCCGCGCGCGGCCCGCGCGCCCTTGTCGGCCGGCACGGTACCGCGCCGGTCCATGCCGCCGGGTGGATCGGCCGCCACGGCGCTCGTCGCGCTCGTGCCTGCCGCCAGCATCGCGATCGCCAACAACCCGCCGACGCGTCGGTGCACTGCGCCTTCTCCCCATCCGTGGACCTCGGAACGGGGCGGGAAGCTACAGGTAGTTCATCGGGTTGACCACTCCACCGTTGATCCGCGCCTCGAAGTGCAGGTGCGGGCCGGTGGAGAAGCCGGTGTTCCCGGAGAGGCCGATGATCTGGCCCTGGGAGACGTGCTGGCCGACCGAGACCATGATCTTGGACTGGTGGCCGTAGCAGGAGGACAGCGTCGCCGTGTGCTGGACGCAGGTGTAGTTGCCGTAGCCGCCGGCCGGGCCCGCGAGGCGGACGGTGCCGCCGTCGGCAGCGCGGATCGGCGTGCCCTCCGGGACCGCGATGTCGATGCCCGGGTGGCAGGACTCCCACGAGCGCGACTCGCAGAACGGCGAGGTGATCGTGCCGTTGACCGGCCAGATGAAGCGGCCCGAGCCGCCCTTGATCGGGCCGGCGGGCAGCGCGCCCTGCAGGCGCGCCTGGATCTTGGCCGACTCCTTGAGCAGCTCGTCGAGGTGGTCCTCGAGCTCGTGGCGCTCGCCCTTGACCTTGGTCAGCGCGTTCTTCTTGCCGGCCTTGGTGCTCTCGTAGCCGACGCGCGTGCCGATCAGCTCGTTCTTGACCGCAGCGACCTCGTCGCGGCGCTTGAGGACGATCTTCGTGAGCTGTTGCTGGCGCGTCTCAAGCTTGTCCAGGCGCGCGGCGGTCGCGGTCGCGTCCTTCTGGGCGGAGCGGACCAGCGTGATGATCTTGTTGTCGGCGTCCTGGATGCGGCTCAGGAACTCGCCGCGCTCCAGCAGGTCGGCGAAGCCCTTGGAGTTCAGGACGACCGTGACGAGGTCGGGGACGTCGGCCTCGTAGATCTCCTGTAGGCGCTTGGCGAGGATGCGGCGGCCGTCGGCGAGCTTCTTCTTCAGCCGCGCCAGCCGCGCGCGCTCGTCGCGGAGGTCCTTCTGGGTCTGGGCCAGCTCGCTGCGGCGCGCGTCCAGGTCGGTCTGGATCTTCTGCTCGCGCGACTGCAGCGTGGTGATCGAGCCCTGCAGCTTGCGGATCTTGCGCGTGTACTGGGCGATGTCGGACGCGAGCACCTTCTCGGTGCCCTTCCGCTTCCCGATCTTGCTTCGGGTGGTGTCGATCTTCGACTGGACGGACGAGGCGCTGGCCGTCGGCGCTTGGGCCTCGGAGCCCAGCGGCAGGAACAGCCACAGCGCGGCACAGAGGAGCAGCGGAAGACCAGCGCCTGCGAGTACAAAGCGCAGGCGCATGCGGCCGAGCATGGTAGGTGGCGCCGTGGGGCTGGGCTGCAACTCCGCGTGCGCGTGCCTTAACAGGGGACCTTCAGCTTCCGCTAAGGCTCCGCACTACCCTTCAGGACATGAACACGTCGTTCGGTCGCGACACCGGCCTGCAGGTGCGGATGCTCGTGACGATGCTGCTGCTGGGGCTGGTCTACGTCGTCTTTGCAGGCGTGCTGTTCGCTTCTGTCGGCGGTGCCGTCGCGGCGATCGGGTGCGGGCTGCTGCTCGCCTTCCAGTTCTTCGCCTCCGACAAGCTCGCGCTGCGCTCGATGGGTGCTCAGGAGGTCTCCCCGCAGGAGGCGCCGGAGTTCCACGCGATGATCGAGCGCCTCTGCGTCCAGGCCGACATCCCCAAGCCGAAGGTCGCGGTCGTCAACTCGCCGGTGCCCAACGCGTTCGCGCTCGGCCGGTCGCCGAAAGCGGCAACCGTCTGCGCGACGACCGGGATCATGGACCTGCTGTCGCCCGCCGAGCTCGAGGGCGTGATGGCCCACGAGATCACCCACATCGTCAACCGCGACGTGATGATCATGACCTTGTGCGGGTTCTTCGCCTCGATCGCGTCGATGATCGTGCAGTTCGGCTTCTTCTTCGGCGGCGGGTACGGCGGCGGTGGCGGCTACGACGACGATGACGACGGCCCCTCGTTCATGGCCATCATCTTGGTCAGCGCGATCGTCTGGGTCGTCTCGTTCTTCCTGATGCAGGCGCTGTCGCGCTACCGCGAGTTCGCGGCCGACCGCGGCGCCGCGGTGATCACCGGCCGCCCGAGCGCGCTGGCCAGCGCGCTGCTGAAGATCAGCGGCGTCAACGAGCGGATCCCGCAGAACGACCTGCGTGCGCACGCCGAGATGAACGCCTTCTACATCGTGCCGGTCAAGGTGAAGGAGTCGCTCTACAACCTGTTCTCGACGCACCCGCCGATGGAGCAGCGCATCGCCGCCCTCGGCCGCCTCGAGTCCCAGCTGCAGTCGACGGGCCCGGTCCGCCCGGCACTCGCGTAGCCCATGGGCTTCCTCGACTCCCTGCTCGGGCGCAGCAAGGTCAAGGGCCCCGCGCCCGACCGCCTGTTCGCGATCACGACCGCAGCGATCGCGATGGAGACCGGGCCGGGGATCCGCACCCGCGGCGCGGCCGCGATCGTCTTCCAGCCGCTGGCGACCGGCGACTTCGCCCAGATCGTCTCCGAGATGGAGGAGGTCGTCCGCGGCACCGGCGAGGAGACCGGCACGACGCTCACGACCTCCGACGACACCTACGGCTACCGCTGGATGGTGCTCAACGACCCCGACATCGAGGACCTCGCCGTCGGCGTCAACGCGGTCTCCGACGCGCTGAACATCGGCGGCTACGGCAACCGCGTGCTGTGCGCCGTCTTCGCCTTCGAGGACTCCTCCGGCCAGCCGCTGTACTTCATCTACAACTACAAGCGCGGGACCTGGTACCCGTTCGTCCCCGCGGGCGGCGAGCAGCAGCGCTCCACCGAGCGCGAGCTCCAGGTCAAGGCCCAGCTGGGCGCGGAGCTGCCGATCGAGCCCGAGCTCGAGCGCTGGTTCCCGCTCTGGGGCATCCCGATCTAGACCGTCGCGCGCCGCACTCAGTCGCGGCCGACGGCCAGCAGCGCGACGTCGTCGGGCCAGACGCCGCCGTCGGGCGCCAGCGCCTCCAGGAGGCGGTCGCAGAGCGCGTCCAGCGTGGCGGGCGCCGAGTCGACGACCAGGCGCAGCGCCTCCAGCGAGCGGTCCAGGCGCTCGTCGCGGCGCTCGACCAGCCCGTCGGTGTAGAGCATCATCCGCGCGCCGTGGCCGAGGCGCAGCCGTTCGGCGTCCGCCCCGGGCGGCATGCCGCAGCCCAGCGGCGGCGCCAGCACGCCGGTCACCAGGCGCGTGCCGGAGGCGTCCGACAGGACCGCCGGCGGATGGCCGGCGGAGGCGATCGCCAGCTCTCCGTCCGGGTCGATGGTCATGAACAACGCGGTCGCGGTGACGTCCATCGCGGTGACGAAGCGGTCCAGCCGCGCGAGCACGCGCGCCGGGTCCTGGTCCTCCAGCGCGTAGGCGTGCAGCGCGGCGCGGACCTGGCCCATCGTGGCGGCGGCGCCCAGGCCCTTGCCGGCGACGTCGCCGATCGCCAGGCCGATGCGGCCGTCGGGCAGCGCGATCGCGTCGTAGAAGTCGCCGCCGACCGGGCCGTCCGCGCCACGCGGCAGGTAGCGCGCGGCCAGGCGGACGCCGCCGACGACCGGCAGCTCGCGCGGCAGCAGCGAGCGCTGGAGGGTCTCGGCGAGGTTGCGCTCGCGTTCGCGCAGCTGCGCGTGGCCGATCGCCAGCGCGGCGCGGTCGCCGACGGCCTCGAGGAGGCGCAGGTCGTCCTCGCCGAAGCGGCCGATCTCGCTGGTCGAGACGTGCAGGACGCCGATCACGTCGCCGTCGAGCTGTAGCGGCACGCCGGCCAGCGACCCGCGGAAGCGGCGGTGCTCGGGGGCGAGGCCGTCGGCGGCGGCGATGTCGTCGAAGACCATGCCGCGCCCGACGGCGGCGATCCGGCCTGAGATGCCGGTGCCGACGCGCGCGTAGTCGCCGATGATGTCCATGTCGATCGCGGCGCGAACGCGGAGCTGCCGCGGGTCGGCGTCCTCGGTCAGCAGGACCGCGGCACGCTCGCCGCCAAGGGCCTCGCGGGCGAGCACGAGCATCCGCTCCAGCGCGACGTCGAGCGTCGTCGCGTTGAAGCCCGCGAGCGTGACGGCCTCCAGGCGGCGCAGGCGGCGCCCGGCCTCCTCCGCCCCGGCCTGCGCGCGCGACACCTCGCGCTGGCGGCGGCCGAGGTCGCGCTGGCTGGCGATCAGGTCGTCGTTGAGCTTGAGGACCTGCTCGACGAGGTGATCGCGCTCGTCGCCATGCGGCTCAGCGACGACCAGCACGCCGTCATCGACCGCACGCACGTGCACGAGCCGGTCTTCGGCCGCGGCGGTTCCGCCCTGCCAGAAGGCGATCGTCGCGCACGCCCACTCCTCGGCGGTCGCGCCGCCGAGGTGCGCGGCCAGCGCGGGCCGCTGCGGAGCGGCGATCACGCTGTCGAAGCGCTCGCCCACGAGCTCGCCACCCGCGGCCGCGGCGAGCGCCGGGTTGGCCTCGACCACCACGCCGTCGGCGTCCACGCGCGCGGCGTACAGCGTGCGGCTGGCCCAGAGCAGCGCCTCCAGGACCGGCTGGTCGAACTCCTCCCGGCTCATCTGTGGCGTGGACGCTATTGCAGACGCAGCGCCAGCTCGCGCAGGAGCGCTTCTGGGTCGGTGGCGAAGACGTCGGCGCCAGCCAACAGCGCGCGGTCCGCCTGCCCCTCGTAAGCGCGCCCGCCGGCGATCAGCAGCGGCGGGTTCTCGAGCTCGCGCAGGCGGGCGAAGACGCGACCCGCGGCGAGCAGGTTGAAGGACAACGAGGTCGAGAGCGCGACGACGTCGGGCGCGCGCTCGGCGGTCAGCTCGGCAATCTCGGCGAGCGGCGCGTCCGGCCCGAGCAGCAGGACGTCCCAGCCCGAGGCCTCCAAGAAGTCGGCGACCATGCGCGCGCCGATCGCGTGCAGCTCGCCCGGCGTCCCGGCGACGATCGCGGTGCGGCGCCGGCCGCTGACCTCGAGCGCGACGGCGGCGTCCTCCAGCGACGGGGCCAGGCGCGCCAAGACGGTCTGGGTGATCTGCGTGGCGAGGTGCTCCTGAGCGACCCCGATCTGCGCGGTCTCCCAGAGCCGGCCGATCTCAACCATCGCCGGCGTGAGGACCTCCAGGTAGATCTGCTCGGCGCGGGCGCCCTCGTCCAGCGCCTCGACGATCGCGTTCCAAGCGACCCGTGCGTCAGGGGTCAGCAGGTGCTCCAGATAGCGGCGACGGACCTCGGAGAGGTCGGCCGCGTCAGCCCGCGGGGAGCTCGAACCAGACGTGGGTGCTGCCCTCGCGCACGCCCCAGCGGCGTGAAAGCGTCTCGACCAAGTGCAGGCCCCAGCCACCCTCGACCATCGAGGGCTTGTCGCGCGCGGTCGGGACGAAGCCGTGGCCCTCGTCCATGACCTCGCAGCGCAGCTCGCTGCTCTGCGCGGCGTCGAGCAGGACCCGGATGCTCTCGCCTTCGCCGTGGCGCACCGCGTTGGTGACGACCTCAGAGAGCAGCAGGCGCGCCTGCTCGGCGCACTGCGGATCGACCGTGCCCTCCAGCTCGTCCACCATCCGGCGGGCGATCGCGGGCGCGTGCGGGTCGCGCGGGATGTCTTTGGCGAGGATCACGTCGGCGCTCTCAGGATAAGTACCCGCACCACGGACGCCAAACGCGGACGTGGCGGCCGCGCGCCAGGGAACTCCAGATTGGTGTGGATGGTTGGTGGGTGCCGTACCATGGTCTCGATGGCCGGCGATTCCCAGTTCGGGCCGGCCCCGGACTTCAGCGTCCCCTCGTGGACGCAGCCGCACACCGCGCGCGATCCACTCGCGCTGCGCGAGGCGATTGACGTCGCCCTGCGCGGCGGTGAGGGCCCCGGATCGACCTACGCGCGGGTGCTGCGACCCCTGCTCGCCGAGCAGGCTGATGGCGCCGTCGCGGGCGGCGGTGGTCCGATCGCGGACGAGCGCCGCGCGCTGGTCCGCTCGGCCACGCAGGCCGCGCTCGCCGAACTGGTCGCCCATCTCCCGGTGTCGGACGAAGGCATGGGCCGCGGTGCGGCGGTGCTGGTGCCCGCGGGCGTTCTCGGCGAGTTGGACGGCCGCGCGCTGGCCGACGCGCTCGACGCCGGCGGCTGGGTCACGGAGCTGGTGGCGCTTGACGATTCTGCCGACGCGGTCGTTTCCGCAATCGTCGCGGCGCGCGCCGAGGTCGTGGTCGCCCCGTGCGGCGACGCCGCGCAAGTGCTTGCCTCGCAGCGCGCGCTGTCGCTGCTGCGCCGGGCAACGGCGCCGCCGCTGATCGTCGGCGTCGCGTTCGCCGAGGCGGCATCACCTTCCGGGATGGCTGCCGATCACGTCGTCGGGACCGCTGATGCGTTGGCGCCATTGTTGGCACGCCGCATTGGTCGCGGTGGGCACGGTGCGGTGCCGTGGGGCGTGCGGCTGGGGCGCGATGCCGCGGGCTTGGTCGTTGCGCCGATCGGCCTGCTGGATCCGGCGTCCGTGGCACGCCTGCGCGAGATCGTCGAGACGCGCCGCACGCTCTACCCGAAGATCGTGCTCGATCTCCGCGAGCTGATGGCCGCCGACGCGCCGGGGTTGCTGGCGCTTGTCGCATGGGACGTGGAGCTGCCGTGGGACCCGACGGTCGCCGCCTTGGGCGATCCGCGGACGGTGGCGGCGCTGGCTGAGGCCGGGTTGACCGGCGCTTTGCCGCTGGCTGCGGCGCTGTCGTAGCTGCGCTGCGTTGTCGAGGGCGCGCGAGGCGCCGGGGTTTGGCGGCGAAGGGCGTGAGAGCGGTATGGCGTGGCGACCGCTTGGGGTGTGGATCGTCGTGGTGGGCGATGCCGACGGCGGGGATTTACAGCGCATCAAGACATCAATCCGGGCCTCAAGGGGCGTCCGTCGGCCTCGGGGTTTGAGGGTTCGGGCCCGAAGGACGCGCGTTTGGAGGTCCGGGTCGATTTAGCGTCGTATATCGGGGTTAACTCGACCCGGACCTCGGTTTCGAGGTGCGGGTCGCGTGAGCCGGACATATTCCGGTTGCAGCGACCCGGATCTCCGAAACCCTGGTCCCTCGAACCCCGCCGGCTGAGGGACCACCGTGGAGGCCGAGTCTGATGTCTTGATGCGCTGTAAATCCCCGCCGCCGGCAACGCCCCCAGCGACGATCCACACCCCAAGCGGTCGCCACGCCACAACAGCCTCACGCCCTTTGATGAGCGAAGGACCACCGACGCCCGCGCCCCCGCCGCCCCGCACTGGGCGCCGCCAGCAACGGCGGCGCCACAGCCTAAGCCGGGTCCGGCACCAAGCCTTCGCCCGTGAAATCCTCGCCCGCCTCACGGAACGTCAAATCCGACGGCGGCAAGATGATCTCCGACGGCCGCAGGTCGTCGTCGCCGACCACGCTTCCGTTCGAGCGCACGAAGTCCAACAGCGCCTCGAACGCGCGGTAATAGCCGGACTCGTCGCCCGCCTCCACCGCGGCAACCGTCGCGTCGTCCAGGTCGTTGAGCTGGTCGTGCAGCGCGTCGGGGAGGTCGAACTGCGCCTCCTCGGAGATCCTGACGATCACGCCTGGCCCTCCTCGAGCTGCTTGCTGTCGGCGGGCGCGGAGCCCGAGCCGAGCTCGGCCTTCATCTTGGCCAGCTCGTCGTCGACCGCCGCGCCGCTGGAGAGCTCGCGCAGCTGCTTGTCGATGTCGTCCTCGCCGGAGCCCAGCGCGGTCAGGTCGTCGAACGTGCCGGCCTCTTCCAGCTCAGAGACCGCATCGGCCCGCGCGCGCATCTGCTCGGTCTTGTCGACCGCGCGCTGCATCGCCAGCCCGACGTCGGCCATCTGCTCGCCGACGCCCGTCGCGGCTTCCGAGATGCGCACCTGCGCCTCGGCGGCGCTGTACTGGGCCTTGATCACTTCCTTCTTGGTGCGGAAGGCCTCGATCTTGGTCCGCAGCTTGGCCTCGGAGTCCGTCAGCTTCTGCTGCTGGGCCTCCAGCTCGGTGACCTGCGCGTCAAGGCCTTGAAGCTCGGTCTGGGCGACGTTCTTGCGCTCCAGCGCGACGCGCGCCAGATCCTCGTTGCCCGTGGACAGCGCCTGACGCGCCTGCGTGTCGAGCTTGACGACCGACTGCTCGAGCTTGCTCGACTGCATCTGCAGGCGCTTCTTCGCCGTCACGACATCGGCGATGCCCTTCTTGACGTTCTGCAGCGACTCCAGCTGCTTCTGGTAGCTGTAGTCCAGCGTCTCCGCCGGATCCTCGGCGCGGTCCAGCAGCTTCGAGATCTTCGCCTTGACGACCGTGGAGAAACGGCCACTCACACCCGGCATCGGGCCTCCGTACGCATCGCGGGAAAGGGGTTGCTCGTAGCCTACCCAGCCGCGACGCGCACCTGGCGCGGCAGGCTAGAAGCCGACGGGGTGGCGGGCGGTAAAGCCCTTGGTGCTACGCAGCACCGGACGCCAACGCGGGCCCTTCGCACCGGACGGATCGCCCGCGGCGGAGGTGTCGAGGCGCAGGCCGGCGATCACGACGAACGCGTGCGACGGGTTCGTGTAGATCGTGAACCAGAGCCCGGGGCCCTTGGCGCCCCACTTCATGAAGGACGAGGAGTCGAGCGGGGCCTTCAGCAGGTCGGCGCCGTGCAGCGCGTAGGAGACCGTGCCGGAGCAGTCGTAGCCGCGGGAGAGGAACTTCGCGTTGTGCCCGCCGCCGTAGACGTAGGGCTTGCCGACGATCTCGTTGGCGGCCGCGATCGCGTCCTTGACCTCTTGCGGGGCGGTTTCCGGCGCGGCGGCGTAGCCGGTCGGCAGGATCGTCGCCGTCTGCTCGGGGGTCAGCTTCGTCGTCGCCGGGTTGGGCTGGCCGTAGGCCGCGCCGCCCGTGGTGACCGTCGTGTCCGCCGGAGCGGCCGTCGAAGCCGGGGTGCTGCTGGTTGCATCGGTCCCGCCGGTCGCCGTCTGCGCCATCGCCACAGGGGCAAAGGCAAGCGAACTGGCGATCGTCAGCACAAGGGCAGTAGCCCGCAAGGCAAAATCCTCTTTCGTAGGCCTGCGGGGTTAGCTGACGGGCTAGCGGTAAAAGAGCCTCCGCTTCCCACGACTATGCGTGGAATTCGCCCCAAACAACCTTGGGTCCCCCGCCCCGGGCTCCTCACCCGAGTTCGGCGTGGTCGGAAACCTACACCACCGGGACGAAAGATGCACATCGACGTCCCGCAAGGCAGGTTGCACTCCAGGGTTCGGCCGGTGGTGTGGGGAGAACGACTGAAATTGTTCGCTTCCGGACGGATTTTCCCCCAGCCTGGGGACCCTCGCGTCCGCTCCTGGCGGCGCGGTTCCGGGGCTCCAGGCCGTAGCCTCAGGGCCATGCGCAAGGTGCCAATCGCCCTCGCGGCGTTGCTCGTCGCGCTCCTGGCCGTCGGCTGCGGCCGCGACACGAGCCCGAAAGACGGCGCCAAGGACCGCACCACGCCGACCACCGGCGCCAAGGGCACCGAGACGACCGCCGCGACCGACCTCGGCTTCCCGACGTTCGCGACCAAGAACACGACGCGGATCGGCGGCGCTGACCCGATCGCCGACGCGGCCGCCGCCGCGCGCGCGGTCTACAGCGGCGCGTCGAAGCTGACGCGACCCAAGGTGGTCGTGCTCGCCGACGACACGGACTGGCGCGTCGGGCTGGCCGCCAGCGTCCTGATGTCCTCCCCCATCCGCGCGCCGCTGCTCTACGCGCACGGCGACAAGGACCTGCCCGCGGCGACGCAGAGCGCGCTGACCGCGCTGGCGCCTACGGGCTCCAAGGAGGCCGGCGGCGCGCAGGTCATCCGGATCGGCGCCGTGCCCGCGCCCAACGGCCTGAAGACCACCGACCTCAAGGGCACCGACGCGTTCGCGCTCGCACGCGCCATCGACGCCTTCCAGGCCGCCGCGCGCGGCACCACGTCAGACCGCGTGGTCGTCGTCGGCGTCGACGACCCGGCCTACGCGATGCCCGCCGCCGCCTGGGCCGCCAAGGCCGGCGACCCGATCCTGTTCGTCAACAAGGACTCGGTCCCCGAGGACACGCGCGCGGCGATCGCCGCCCACCAGCAGCCCAAGATCTACGTGTTGGGCACCAAGACCACCGTGTCGGACAAGGCCATGACCGCGCTGAAGAAGCTCGGCTCTCCGACGCGCATCACCGGCTCCGGCCCGGCGGCGTCGTCGGTCGCCTTCGCTCGCTTCCAGGACGGCGCGTTCGGCTGGGGCGTCACCGATCCCGGCCACGGCTTCGTGTTCGCCAACAGCTCCCGCCCCGGCGACGCGGGCGCGGTCGCGCCGCTGAGCGCCTCCGGCACCTACGGCCCGCTGCTGGTCTCCGACAGCGCCGACGAGCTCCCGCGCGCGCTGGCCGGCTACCTGCTGGACGTCCAGCCCGGCTACACCAGGGATCCGGTCCGCGGCGTCTACAATCACGGCTGGATCGTCGGCGACGAGTCCGCGTTCAGCGTGGGCGTGCAGTCGGCGATCGACTCCCTTCTGGAGATCGTCCCCGTCAACGAACGCGGAAGCAGCGACAGCACCTCATGAGCCAGGCCGAGAGCCCCAACCGCCTCAACCGCGACGTCACGGTGGACGACGTCCGCCAGCTCATGGGCGCATCGACGCCGCACTTCGCGCTCCAGCTGCGCAACCGCATCGCGCGGCTGATCGACCCGCTGCCCGCCGGCCACCCGGCGCGCGAGCTGGGCGAGACCGAGATCGCGCGCCTGACGCGGCTGGGCTTTGACGGCGAGACGCGCGGCCACGCGGCCGAGATCGGCCTGCCGACGCTGAAGTCGGTCACCGACACGGGCAGCATCGGCGGCCCGGGCGCCGAGACGCCCGAGCCCGAGACGACGACGCACTGACCGCCTCGACCGCCGGTACCCTCGGCGGCTGATGCGCGCGGGAGCCTTCCTCGCCTATTGGCCGTGGTTCACGCCTGCCGAGCAGGTGGAGTTGGCGGTGCTCGCCGACCGCCTCGGGCTCGACAGCGCCTGGGTCGCCGAGGCCTGGGGCCAGGATGCGGTGAGCGTGCTCGGGCTGCTGGCCGGCAAGACCGACCGGATCGGCCTGGGATCGGGGTTGATGCAGATGCCCGCGCGCAAGCCGACCGCGACCGCGATGGCCGCCGCGACGCTCGACGTGCTGAGCGAAGGCCGCTTCCGCCTGGGGCTCGGGCTGAGCGGGCCGCAGGTCAGTGAGGGCTGGTACGGCGTGCCGTTCGTGCGCAACCTCGGGCGCACCCGCGAGTACGTCGAGACCGTGCGTCGGGTGCTGGATCGCGAGAAGGTGCAGCTGCCGATGGAGGGCGGCGCCGAAGGCATGGGCCTGGGCAAGCCCTTGCGGTTGCTGGCCAAGCCCGTGCAGGACCACCTGCCGATCTACCTCGGCGCGATCGGGCCCAAGGCGGTCAAGCAGGCCGGGAAGATCGCCGACGGCTGGCTGCCGTTCATGCTCGACCCGCGCGAGCCCGAGACGTTGATGGGACCGCTGCGCGAGGGCGTCGCCGAGGCCGGCCGCTCGATCGAGGACATCGACATCTCGCCCGTGGTGCCGCTGGCGATCGACGAGGACATCGTCGCCGCCCGCGACGCCGTCCGCCCCTGGCTCGCCTTCTACCTCGGAGCGATGGGCGCCAAGGAGAAGAACTTCTACGTCGAGCTGGCCGAGCGCCAAGGCCACGGCGAGGCCGCCCGCGAGGTCCAGTCGCTCGCGCTGGCCGGCGATCGCTGGGGCGCCGCGGCCGCGGTCACCGACGGCCTGGTCGACGCGGGCGCGATCGCCACCACGCCCGCCGGCCTGGACGAGCGCCTGGCGACCTACGAGCGCGCGGGCGTCAACACGCTCGTCGCCGTGCCGTGCGGCGAGGACAAGCCGGGCGTGCTGCGCGCGCTGGCGGCGGCGACGGTGACGCGATGATGCGGACAGCCTCGCCTGGCGGCTCGGCGTCCGGGCGCGAGCTCGCCTTGCGGCTCGCTCGCACGGCGGCGGTGAACGCATGAGCGCGGTTCCTTCACGCCCGGACGGCATCGCCGGGTCGTCACTGGCCGGGCCGTTCCCGGTCGGCGCCTACGCCGAGAAGCTGCGCGACGAGCTGCGCAAGCGCGCGCGGGTGCAGCTGTTCGGCGAGGTCTGGAACTTCCGCGCCTCCAAAGCCAAGGTCTATTTCGAGCTCCGGGACGGCGACGGCGCGGTGCCGTGCTCGATGTGGCGCGAGGCGTTCGAGCGCGCGGGCTTCGCGGCGACGACGTTCGTCGACGGCTGCGCGGTCGTCGTCGCGGGCGGGCCGGACTACTACCCGGGGTCGCGCACGGCGTCGCCGTCGTTCTCCTTCGACGTCACCGGCCTGCGGATCGCGGGCGAAGGCGACCTGCTCGCCCAGATGGAGGCGCTGCGCCGGGCGCTCGGCGCGGCCGGGCTGTTCGAGCCGCAGAAGCGCCTTCCCCGCCCCGCGCTGCCGCGCACGATCGGCGTCGTCACCGGCGAGGGCGGCAAGGCGCGCGACGACGTCCTGGCCGGGCTGCACCGCCGCGGCTGGGCGGGCAGGCTGGTGTGGGCGTTCGCGCCGGTCCAGGATCGCCACGCCGCGCCGCGCATCACCCAAGCCCTACAAGATCTCGCGGCGCTGCCCGAGGTCGACGTCATCATCGTCGCGCGCGGCGGCGGATCGCTGGCGGACCTGTTCGCGTTCTGCGATGAGACGCTCTGCCGGACGGTCGCGATGCTGCGCGTCCCGGTGATCGCCTCGGTCGGCCACCACACCGACCGCACGCTGATCGACGACGTCGCCGCGGTGTCGTGCTCGACGCCGACGCACGCCGCCGAGTCCGCCGTGCCCGCGCATCCGCTGGAGGCGCGCGCCGCGCTGGCGCGCTGTGCCGCGTCGTTGCAGGCGCACGGGCGCCGCGCGGTCGTCGGCCGCGCGAAGCACCTCGCGGCGCTCTCGCGCGCACCCGCGCAGGCGATCGCGCGTCACCGCGTCGCGCTGCACCAGCGACTCAAGGAGCTCAGAGCCGCCTCGCGCCGCCGCGTCAGCGCCGACCAGGAGCGCGTGGCGCGCCGGGCTCTGGTCCTGGAGCGCAAGGCCGCCGCGGCCGCCGGCCCGCAGGACCGCGCGCGCCGCGCGACGCTGGAGTCGCTGGCCGCCGCGCTCGCCGCCCACGATCCCGAGCGCACGGTCGCGCGCGGGTACGCGATCGTCGACGACGGCGCGGGCGGCATCGTCACGAGCGCTGCCCAGGCCCGCGCGCTGGGCGACGTCCGGCTCTTCTTCGGCGACGGCGACGTCGGCGCCACCATCAACGACGACAACAAGGACTCGTGACGCGATGACCGAGACCATGTCCTACGAGAGCGCTACCGCGCGCCTGGAGACCATCATCAAGCGCCTGGACTCCGGCGAGGCGGGTCTGCGCGAGACGCTCGACCTCTGCCAGGAGGGCCGCGGGCTGGTGGAGTTCTGCGCCGGCGAGCTGGACGCGGTCGGCCAGGGGCTCGAGGAGCTGCGGCTCGACGAGCTCGTCGCGCGGCTGGAGCAGCGACCGGCATGAGCGAGTTGTGGAACAAGCTCTCGGGGTTGACCCTGGAGATCGAGGACTACGCCTTGGAGCGCCTGGAGCGCTCGGTGTCCAGCGACTTCCTGCGCGTGTCCACCGTGATCCGCCTGCGCGGCGGCGACGGCCACGAGGGCCTCGGCGAGGACGTGTCCTACGACGCCGACGACCAGCTCGCGTTGCAGGAGGCGGGCGCGACGCTGCCGCTCGCGGGCTCCTGGACGCTGGAGTCGTTCTGCGATCACCTGGCCACGCTCGAGCTCTGGCCCGAGCCCGCGCGCCACGACGCGTCGGTGCAGTACCGCGTCTGGGCCTACGAATCAGCCGCGTTGGATCTCGCGCTGCGCCAGAACGGGCTGTCGCTGACCGACGCGCTCAGCCGCTCCGCCGAGCCGCTGACGTTCGTCTGCTCGCTGCGGCTCGGCGAGCCCGCCACCGCCGAGCCGCTGCGCACGCGCCTGGACAAGTACCCCGGGTTGCGCTTCAAGCTCGACCCCACCCAGTCGTGGGACGACGCGCTCGTGGCCCAGCTCGTGGAGACCGGCGCGGTCGACACGGTGGACTTGAAGGGCTTGTACGTGGGGTCGGTCGTCGACAACGCGCCGGACCCGGACCTCTACCGCCGCGTCGCCGAGGCCTTCCCCGACGCGTGGATCGAGGACCCGGGCCTGACCGACGAGACCGACCCGGTCCTGGAGCCCTACCGCGACCGCATCACCTGGGACGCAAACATCCACTCGGTCGACGACATCATCAACTTGCCCTTCCCGCCCAAGATGGTCAACGTCAAGCCCTCGCGCCTGGGCGGCATCCGGCCGCTCTTCAAGGCCTATGAGTACTGCGAGAAGCGCGGAATCCGCATGTACGGCGGCGGCCAGTTCGAACTCGGCGTCGGCCGCGGCCAGATCCAGTACCTCGCCGCGATCTTCCACCCCGACGGCCCCAACGACGTGGCACCGGGCGGCTACAACGACGTCGACCCGCCCGACGGCCTACCGTCCTCGCCGCTGCCCGTGCTAGCGAGCGCGACCGGCTTCCGCTGGGGCTAGGCGGCCCCGGCGGCGGCGAGCACCGCGCTCGCCGCCGCCTCGCCAGACGTCACCGCGCCGTCCATGTAGCCGTTCCACACCAGCGCCGTCTCCGCGCCCGCCCAGTGGACGCGGCCGACGGGTGCGCGCAGCGCGGCGCCGAAGCCGGTCCACCCGCCGGGCGGCAGGTAGGCGCCGTAGCAGCCGCGGGTCAGCTCCTCCTGGCCCCAAGCCAGATCGACGTAGCGCTCGGGCTTGGCCGCCCGCGGGCCGAACAGCCGCGCGAGTGTCTGCGTGACCTGCGCGCGGCGCTCGTCCTGGGTCGCGCGCATCGCGACCTGCGCGGCGCGACCTTCGAAGAACCCCAACAACACGCCCGGGCGACCGCCAGGCGGCGTGTTGTCGAACATCACCTTGACCGGGCCGTCGGCGTCGGTCGCGGTCCCGCTCAACCCTTCGGCGCGCCAGAACGGCTCGTCGTAGATGGCCATGCACTTGACGACGCTGCCCATCGCCATGCGCTGGGTGAGCGCGTCGCGCGCGTGCGGCAGTGCCGGGGTCCACGCGATCCGGGCCGTCAGCGGCACCGGGATCGCGACGATCGCGTGCCGCGCACGCAACTCGACACCGTCGCCCCGCACCGTCACACCGCCGGCGTCCTGCTCGATCGCCCGGACCGTCGCGCCGAGCACGACGCGCTCCTCACCCAAGGCCTCCGCCATCTTCAGCGACAACAACTGCGAGCCGCCGACGAAGCGATCTTGTTGCGCGCCGCCCTCCGTGTCGGTCAGCAGCTCCAGCGACCCCGCGGAGTGGATGTAGAACAACACGTGCAGCAGCGACGGCTCGCTCGGGTCGGTCGCCCACACGCCCTCCACCGCCATCTGCAGGATCGCGCGGCCGCCGGGCGTGGCGAGGTTGCGCCCCATCCAGGTCGCGAAGGTCTGCGCGTCCCACGCCGCGGCGCGCTTGGCCGTCCACGGCGCGTCGAGCGGCACCGTCTTCGCCATGCGGTTCAACCGCGCCATCGCCTGGCCGACGTCGGCCAACACCATGGGGTTGATCCGCGGGATCGTCCCGCGGTAGCGCCGCACCTTCCCGCCCCATGCGAACAGCGACTCGCCGGTGGCGAACGTCGGGTAGGTCTCGACGCCCAGTTCCCGCGCGAGCGCCATCAGCCGCGTCTGCGTCGGACCGACCCATTGGCCGCCGAGCTCGACCACATCGCTGGCGCCGTCGCCCACGCGCTCGTTGAGCGTGCGACCGCCCACGCGGTCGCGGCCCTCCAGGACGACGACGTCGCGCCCAGCGCCCACCAGCGCCCGCGCCGCCGCCAAACCGGCGAGCCCCGCACCCACGACCACCACGTCGACCTCGCGCATACGCGCCCATCCTGTCGCAAGTTCCCCACCCCGCGCGCGTTGGAGCCACCAGGGATCTCCTGCCCAGAACGCGCAAGGGCCCGCACGTACGCGCCGTGCGGGCCCTTCGCGCCTCTCCTCCTCCGGGAAGACCGGCGGCACTGTACACCGTCGACTGGCCGATCAACCAGGGACGCAACGCGCAACCCGCCTCAATCGATAGAACTCCGCATCTATGGATGAGAGACTCGGCATCGTCGGCTCGGGCGCCATCGCCTGTGGCCTCGCCGCTTCGGCGGCCCAGCACGGAGAGGTCGTCCTCTGGGCGCGCTCGGACGCCTCCGCGGAGCGCGCGCGGAAGACCGTGGACAAAGCCGTATCGAAGATGGAGGGCGTAGACGGCGCCAACGTCTCGATCGTCCAGGACCTCGGCGCGCTCAGCGGTACCACCGCGGTGATCGAGGCGATCGCCGAGGACGCCGACGCGAAGGCCGCCCTGTGGGGCCAGCTCGCCGGGATCGTCAACGGCGAGACGCTGCTCGGCTCGACGACGTCGTCGTTGTCGGTCGCGCAGATCGCCTCAGCCAGCGGCGCGCCGGAGCGCTTCGTCGGCCTGCACGTCTTCAACCCGGTGCCGCGGATGAAGCTCGTCGAGCTCGCGTTCCCCGCCGAGGCGACCGACGACATCAAGGCCCGCGCGAGCGCGCTCTGCGAGGCGCTGGGCAAGACCGCGGTCGTCGTCCCCGACATCCCGGGCTTCGTCGTCAACCGCCTGCTGTTCCCGTACCTGTTCAGCGCGGTCGCGCTGCAGGAGGAGACGGGCCTGCCGTCGGAGTCGATCGACACCTGCATGCAGCTCGGCGCGGGTCACCCGATGGGGCCGCTGGCGCTGCTGGACTTCGTCGGCCTGGACGTCTCGCAGGCGATCGGCGACGCGATCGGCGCCGACGTGCCGCAGTCGCTGCGCGCGCTGGTGGACGAGGGCGCGCTGGGCCGCAAGAGCGGCCGCGGGTTCTACACGTACAACTGAGCCGGGAGCAACGCGGCGGCGGTGGCGAGGAGCGTCTCGACCATCGCCGTCGCGCTCGCCGGCCGCGGGCCCTCCGGCGCGGTGATCGCGCTCAGGACCCGGGTCGGCGGATCATCGCTGAGCAGCGGGCGCGCCACGGCGCGCTCGCGGTGCGTCAGGGCCAGGAACGGGACGAGCGCGACGCCCGCGCCCGCCGCGACGAAACCCTGAACCGCGCCGTAGTCGGCGCTGGAGAAGACGACGTCGGGCTCAAAGCCCGCGCGGGCGCACGCGCCGCGGACGACGCCGGCGCAGAACGCGGTCGGCGCGACCCACGGGTCGGCGGCCAGCTGCGTGAGGTCGACCTGCTCGGAGTCGGCCAGCGGATGGTCGGCGTGCAGGACCGCCCACAGCGGGTCGTGGGCGATCACGGTCCGGTCCAGGCCGGCGAGCTCGGCGTCGCCGACGCCGTGGGGCTCGAAGACGACCGCGACGTCGCAGGCGCCAGAGCGCACGGCGGCGACCGCGGCCTGCGGGTCCTCCTCGGCGAGGTGCAACTCGACGCCGGGGTGGTCGGCGCGGTAGCGGGAGACCGCGGCGGGGACGAGCGCCGTCCAGGCCGACTCGAAGGCGGCGACGCGGACGTGGCCGCCGCGCAGGCGCGTGAGGTCGTCCAGCTCGGCGCGGGCGGCGGCGAGCTGACCGAGGACGAGCGCGGCGTGGCGATCGAGCACCTGGCCCGCCTGCGTGAGCCGCGCGCCGCGAGCGCCGCGCTCGACCAGCACCGCGCCGGCCTCGCGCTCCAGCGCCGCGACCTGTTGGGAGATCGCCGACGGCGTGTAGCGCAGCTCGGCCGCGGCGGCGGCGAAGGAGCCGTGCTCGGCGACCGCGCGCAGCACCCGGAGCTTCTTCGCGTCGAGCATGAAGCGCAGCTTACGCCTGACGTCAAGAAGTGCAGTCGCGCTGGTGGTGCCGAACTGGGATCGTCGCCGGCGACCATGCGACTGCACGCCATCCCCCACTCCACCAACGTCCACCGGGTCCAGATCGCGCTCGCGCTGAAGGGCCTCGACGCCGAGCTCGTCCAGCACGCCGTCGCCGACCGCAGCGCGATCCGGGCGCTGAGCGGCCAGGACCTCGTACCGGTGCTGGAGACCGACGAGGGCGAGATCCTGACCGACTCGATGCCGATCGTCGCCTGGATCGACGCGCGCTGGCCCGAGCCGCATCGGCTCTACCCGGAGGACCCGAAGGCCCGCCGCGAGATCGAGGCCTTCGTCGACTTCTTCAACTTCGTCTGGAAGGTCCCGCCGAACGCGATCGACGCCGCGCGCGGGACCGACGAGCCCCGCGTGGCCGGGTGGCGCGCGCAGCTTTCGGCGTGGCAATCAGGCTTTGACGCGTTGTTGCACGATCGGCCGTTCCTGTTCGGCGATGAGGTCAGCGCCGCCGACGTCTGTGCCTATCCCTTCCTACGCTTCGCAACCTCTTCAGATCCCTCCGACGACGACCTCTTCCACGGCATCCTGAAGGACAGTTTGCCTGCACTTCCGCGCCTTTCTGCCTGGGTAAATCGCATGGCAAATACGACCGACGTCCGCGACGCCAAGAACCTTTAGCGCGGCTTCAGGAACCGGGCAGAGAATCGCTCTCGCGAACGTACTCGCACGTGCACCTCCTCCCAGAAGCACGATCCGGCCCGCTCCTCAGGCGGGCCGGTTCGATTTCAGGGACCGCACGGCGACGGACGCTCGGTAGTTGGTGGCTTTGATGGAGCCGCGGTGTGCTGGGTAAGGCGCGCGAGGCGCCGGGGTTTGGCGGCGAGGGCGTGGGGCCGTTGAGGCGTGGCGACCGTCTCTGGTGTGGATCGTCGCCTCGGGTGATGCCGGCCGGGCTGGCTTTGGCATCAAGACATGAATCCGGGCCTCAAGGGGCGTCCGTCGGCCCCGGGGTTTGAGGGTTCGGGCCCGAAGGACGCGCATTTGGGGATCCGGGTCGATTTAGCGTCATATATCGACGCTAACTCGACCCGGATCCCGGTTTCGAGGTGCGGGTCGCTCTGAGCTGGCATATGCAGCTCTCAGCGACCCGGATCTCCGAAACCCCTGGTCCCTCGAACCCAGCGGCCGAGGGACCAACCCTGGAGGCCGAGTCTGATGTCTTGATGCGGCTGTAAATCCCCGCCGCCGGCAGCGCCCCAGCGACGATCCACACCCCAAGCGGTCGCCACGCCCCAACAGCCTCACGCCCTTCGGTGCCAACAGACCACGCCCCACAGCACGACCAGCGCGGCGCACTGAAAGCCATAAGGCCCAACGCGCCAAGGGCGGCCGACCAAAAGCAGGAGATCCAGGTCAGCCGCCCCAAGGGCGTAAGCGGATGGACCCACCCCGGGCCATCCGATGATCAGTCGCCGATCGCGGCTGTCCCACGAGACACGATCGGCGGAACCCCGGTCAGTCCGTCCACGTTCCGGGGCCCGTTCCAACTGCTGGAACGCACCCGAAAAGGAGAACTTGCGGTCAGTCGCCGCGTTGTTCGCTGCCGGACACCGCACCCTGCGGCGCGCGGCGCTCGCGGATGCGGACGGCCTCGATGCGGTTGTCGCGGACGCTCTCCACGCGGATCGAATAGCCGTCGGCGGTGATCGTGTCGCCGCGCTTGGGCAACCGGCCGAGCTCAGCGAAGACGAAGCCGCCGACCGAGTTGTAGGCGTCGGTGTCGACAGGCAGCTCGACGCCGTAGTCCAACAGGTCCGTGACCGCGACGTGGCCGCGGACGAACCAGTCGCCATTGGCCAGGCGCCGGATGTGGCCGCCGGCCGGGTCGGTCTCGTCGTCGATCTCGCCGACGACCTCCTCGATGATGTCCTCGACGGTCACGATCCCGACGACGCGGCCGTACTCGTCGACGACGACCGCCATCGAGCTCCGCTGGCGCTGGAGGTCGGCCAGGAGGTCATCGAGCGCCTTCGTCTCGGGCACGATCACGGCCTCGCGCACCAACGGCTCCAGCGACGCGGTCGGCCCCTCGGCCATCAGCGAGCGCGCCAGCGAGTTGGAGTGCACGATCCCGCGCACGCGATCGCGGTTGTCGTCCTCGGTCACGACCAGGCGGGTGTGGCCGGACGAGATGCAGCGCCGCAGCGCGGTCTCGACATCCTCTGAGAGATCGACCGTGACGACCGCCGGGATCGGCGTCATCACCTGCCGCGCCTCCTGCTCGTGCAGGTGGAAGACGCCGGTCAACATCCCCGCCTCGCCCGGATCCAGCTTGCCGCCGGCCCGCGCCTGGGAGATCAGGATCTGCAGCTCCTCGGGCGTCGCGCCCTCTTCAGAGGCCGTGTTCGGATCGACGCGCAGCAGCCGCAGGATCGCGTTGGACACCATGTTGAGCAGCGCGATGAACGGCTTCATCCCCTGGTCGAACGCGCGCAGCGGCCGCGCCACCAGGATCGCGATCTTGTCCGGGTGGATGATCGAGTAGATCTTCGGGACCTGCTCGCCGAGCACGACGTGCGAGCCCGTGACGATGATGTAGGCGATCGCGATCGAGAGCGCGACGGACAGGCCGTGCGAGATCGCGTCGCCGAACAGCGGCTCGAACAGCTCCGCGATGGCCGGCTCGCCCAGGAAGCCGATGCCCAGCGAGGCGAGCGTGATGCCGAACTGGCAGGCGCTCAGGTACTCGTTGAGGTCGTCGTGCAGCTCCAGCGCACGGCGCGCACCGGCGTTGCCGTTGTCTGCGAGGTCCTGCAAAGAGGACCGCTTGGAGCGCACGAGACCGAACTCGGCCGCCACAAAGAAGCCGTTGATGGCGATCAAGACCACCACGGCGAGAAGCAGCAGGACGGTCACGCGCTGGGGCCGGGTCCGAGCCCGGCGCTACTTCGAGAAGGGTCGTCGTTCATGGAGCGACGGCCCGAACGGTACCAGGCTCTCAACCACCTGGCAGCGCGTCGATCGCTGCGGCGAGCTCGAAGTCGGCTGCGGTGAGGCCTCCGGCGCTGTGGTTGGTCACGTCGAGCCGCACCTTGTTCCACCCGTGGACGCGGATGTCCGGGTGGTGGTTGCGGCGCTCGGCCTCGTCGGCGATCGCGTTGACCCACGCGATTGCGGCGGCGAAGTCCTCCAGCTCGCGATCACGGACGATCGCGTCACCTTCACGCCGCCATTGCGGCCGCTCGCGCAGCCGTTCTTCGATCTCGGAATCCTTGAGCAGGTCTGCCATATCCTCGTCTCCGATGCGGATCGTGAGCCTGGTCCCCCACGCTACCGAGTTGCTGTTCGCGCTCGGCCTCGGCGACGACGTCGTCGGGGTGACCCATGAATGTGACTACCCGCCCGAGGCGCTCGCGCTGCCCAAGATCACGCGCGACGTCCTCCCAGCGGGTCTCAGCGCCGGCGAGATCGATGCCGCCGTGCGCGAGCGCACCGAGAAGGGCGAGGCGATCTACGCGTTGGACGAGGACACGCTCGCCGACCTCGAGCCGGACCTGATCGTCACCCAGGAGCTGTGCCCGGTCTGTGCGGTCTCCTACGACGAGGTCCAGGAGGTCGCCAAGAAGCTCGACCCCTGTCCCAATGTCATTGCCCTGGACCCCAAGACCTTCGGCGAGACGATGGGCGACATCCGCACGGTCGCGCAGGCGACGAACTGCCGCGAGGCCGCGCTGGACCTCGTCGCGCGCCAGCGCGCGCGGGTCGACAAGGTCAAGATCGCGGTCAAGGGCGTCGAGCGCCGCTCCGTCGTCGCGATCGAGTGGTTCGACCCGGTCTTCATCGCCGGCCACTGGACGCCGCAGCTGATCGAGCTGGCCGGCGGCACCGACCTGCTCGGCTTCGCGGGCGAGCACTCCGAGCAGCTCTCGTGGGACGTGCTCGAGGCGGCCAAGCCCGCCGTCGTGCTCTGCATCCCGTGCGGCTACGACGGCCCGCGCTCGCTGGCCGAGGCCGAGCAGTACACCGACCGTCTGCGCGCGATCGGCGCCGCCGAGGTGATCGCCCTCGACGCCTCCGCCTACTTCTCCCGCCCCGGCCCGCGTCTGGTCGAAGGCCTGGAGACGCTCGCCCACGCGCTGCACCCCGACCGCGTCCCGGAGGCTCCGGGCCGGGTGCACCGCGTCATGTTGTAGGCGTCTAGCCGATGCTGTGGAAGTCGCCGGAGACGGCGACCGATCCGATGACCGCCGCGACGGCCAGCGCGGCGCACGCCACGTAGCCGAGCCACGGCTTGCGGAAGCGGTCGGACTCGTGGATCGCCAGCGCGGCGATCGCCCCGCCGATGAGGCCGCCAATGTGCCCGCCGAAGGCGATGTTGAAGCCCGGCAGGAAGCTGATCACCAAGTTGATGACGATGAGGCCGCCGAGGCCGCCGCCGAACGCCTCCAGCCCACGGCGCCACTGGATGACGACCATCGCGCCCATCAGGCCGAAGACCGCGCCGGACGCGCCGACCACGACCGACTCGGTCGTCTGCACGAGCGCGCCGAACGAGCCGGTGAGCAAGGCGGTGAAGTAGATCGTGCCAAAGCGCGTCGGGCCGAGCGTCCGCTCCAGCTGCTGGCCGAGGATCCACAGCAGGTACATGTTGAACCCGATGTGGAAGATGCCGCTGTGCAGGAAGCCGCTGGTGACCAGCCGCCAGTACTCGTGCTCGTAGTGCACGAGCGGCCCGTAAAGGGCGAAGTGCTGGTAGATCCATCCGCCGCCGCTGGAGCTCAGGCCGATCGAGCCGCCCGAGCCCAGGAACAGGATCACGCAGGCGATGATGATCGCGACCGTCACGCGCGGCTCGCCGCCGTACATGGTGGCCGCCGTGCGGACCTGTGTCTTCTGCTTGGAGCACTCCGGGCAGCGCATGCCGACGGACGTCGGGGTCATGCAGCTCGTGCAGATCGGACGCCCGCAGTTCGAGCACGAGACGCCGGTCTCGCGGTTGGGATGGCGGTAGCAGGTGGCCATGTGGGCGCCGCACGCTAGCAGCGGATGGTTCGGCGCCCCTAAGTGGAGGCGTGCGCTACGTGAGCTTCGCGCCCGCGAGCGGCGTGCTCGTCGGCTGGTCGCTGCCGCCCGACGGCTCGGCGGTGATTAGCACCTGGTCGGTGCCTTCGAGCGACTCGGGGATCTCCACGCGCGCGCGGCCGTCGGCCGGGACCGAGAACAGCGCATGCGTCGCGCGCGGCTTGTTCTTCCCGGTCACGAGCCACACTTGGTAGACCTGGCCCGAGGGCGCTGCGGGCATGCCCTCGATCTCGAGCTGGCCGTGGTCGTTGTCGTGGTTGACGCGTAGCGCGACCTGCGCGCCCTGCGGGCCGAAGCCGGGAACCAAGTGCGAGTCGTCTCCACCGGAGCTGACCAGCGCGATCGCCAGGACGACGACCGCCAGCGCGGCGGCGGCGAACGCCGCGGCGGGCACGGGACGACGCAGCCATCCGAAGCGACCGCGGGCGCGCTCGCGCTCGCGCGCCGGCGGCGCGACGCGGTCGGCCTCGGGCCCGGCGGCGCGCAGCAGCTGCGCCTCGGACTCGACGACCGCCATGATGCGGTCCTTCAACGCGGGCGGCGGGACCGCCTGCGGCGCGGCCATCGGCAGGACGTCGACGACCGGCTGCAGCGCGGCGACCTCAGCGCGGCAGTGATCGCATTGCTCAAGGTGTGTGGCGAACGCGCGCATGTCCGCGTCGTCCAGCGCGCCGAGGACCCATGGGCCCGCGTCGTCGCGATGCGCGCAGCGGTCGTGGTCGCCGGTCATGCCGGGACCTCCATGACGTCGCCGAGTTGCCCGCGGAGCTTCTCGAGCCCGAGGCGGATGCGTCCCTTCACCGTGCCGACGGGGGTTTCAAGCATGTTGGCGATCTCCGAATGGGAGAAGCCTCCGAAGTAAGCAAGCTCGATGACCTTACTCTGCTCGGGGGGCAGTGAGGCAAGGGCATCGCGGACCTCCGCGGCCTCCTCACGGCGCGCCGCGGCGACATCGGTGCGGTCCGGGGCTTCGAACCGCTCCTCGATGCCTTCGTCGGACGCGCGGCGCTTGTCGTGGCGCAGGTTGCGGCGCAGCGAGTCGATTGCGCGGTGGTGGACGACGCCGAGGATCCACGTGCGCACCGAACCGCGCGTGTGGTCGTAGCGCGCGCCCGAGCGCCAGATCGACAAGAAGGCCTCCTGGACGACGTCCTCGGCCGCGGCGCGCAGCCCGGTCATCCGGTAGGCGAGCGAGAAGGCGACGGTTGAATGGCGGTCGTAGAGCAGTTCGAAGGCGCGCGGGTCTCCCTTGGAGACCAGCTGCATCAGGTCCTCGTCGGCGAGGATGCTCAAATCTGCTCGTTCGGCCACGGCATGGGCTCTTACGCCAATACCCGTCCCACTGGATCAACAGCCGCGCGCCAAGTCGACACGCGTTGTACGCCTAACGATCCAGAATCTTGCGCGTCTCGTCGGCGACGGCGTGCAGCGTGCGCTCGGCGAGGTCGATCGGGCCGGAGGACTTCGCGGCGCGCTTGCGGTGCTGCTGGCGGACGCGCAGCAGGACCAGCGCCGCGCCGGCGGTCGTGCCGATCGCTGCGGCCGCGACGGGCCGGACCCAGTTGCGTGGGTCGCGCATCGCGCCCAGCTCCCAGGACTCCAGCTCGTCCTGGGCGAGCTCGGTCAGCTCGGTCAGCGTCGACTCCAGGCGCAGGCCGAGGTCCGCGGGCGGCTCGACGGGCGTCAGCGCGCGCTTCAGCAGGTGCTCGAACTCTCCGAACGTGTCGCTGCTCATCGGGTGCTCACCTCCCTCCTGACTGCGTGGCCACGATCTCTTCTAGCTGCTTGATCGCTCGATGCAACAACACCTTGGTGGCGCCATCGGTGCGGCCCATGGCCCGCGCGATCTCGCGGTTGTCCATACCCAGCGCGAAGCGCATGATCAGCGCCTCGCGGCGGTCGTCCGGCAGCTCCTTGACCCCCTCCAAGATTCGCGCCAGCTCGTCGCGTCCCTCCACGAGGTCCTCCGTGGTGTGCGTCGTGCGCAGCGTCTCGGAGTCCTCGATCGGCGTCTGCGGCTTGCGCGAGCGGTCCCGATAGAGGTTCGCGGCGAGGTTGTGCGCGATCCGAATTAGCCACGGGCGCATCGGCCGTCCGTCGCTCTCGGCCTGCGCACGCTCGAAGTGCCGGTAGGCCTGTAGGAACGTCTGCTCCGTCAGGTCCTCCGCATCGTGATGGTTGCCTACTCGGTAGTAGGCATAGGAGTAGACGTCCTTCAGGTGCGCCCGGTAGAGCTCCGCGAAGTCCGCATCCCGCTTGGCCTTGTCCGCGTCGGGCACGCACCGCAGCCTATTCCCTCGGTCACGCCGCCCGGACGAACCGCTTGCCGCGCTTGGCGGGCGGGGCGGTCATCGTTGCGGCCCAGTCGGTCGCGTCGACGCGACCCTCGACGACCGCGGCCAGTCCGGCGACGGTCGGCGCGTCCACGCCGGCGTGCGACAGCGCGTGCGCGAGCAGCGGCAGCGCGTCCAGCGACTCCGGCGTCTGGCCGATCGCGGTCTCGATCTCGCCGGCGGGCGTGCCGGCGGCCAGCAGCTCGCCGGCGCGGCGGTTGCGGGAGCCGACGGCCAGGACCGTGGCGACGAGGTCGCCGGCCCCGGCGAGGCCCGCGAACGTCTGCGGGTGCGCGCCGTGGTGGCGGGCGTAGGCGTCGACCTCGGCGAAGACGCGCCCGGCGGCGGCGCCGACGGCGTTGGGGCCGGCGGGCGCGGCGGTCGCGGCGGCCAGCGCGGCGGCGTTCTTGGCGGCGCCGGCCAGCTCGACCCCGACAGTGTCGGAGGAGCGCTCGGCGTAGAGGCCGGCCTTGTTCAACAGGTCGGCGAGTTGGCGGGAGAAGCCGCGGTCGGTGGACGCGACGACGAGCGCGGCGCCGTGGTCGAGCGCGTCGGCCGCGTGGGCGGGGCCGCCGAGCGAGGCGATCGCTCGCGCGCTCGCGCGCTCGGCGACGTAGGCCGACGGCAGCGCGCCGTGCGGCGCGACGAGGCCCTTGGAGGCGAGCAGGAGGCCGGCGCGCGCGGGGATCGAAGTGCCGTGGGCGGCCATGGCTTCAGGTAGCGCGCGGGCGGGGACGGCGAGCACGACGAGGTCGTGGCGGCCCAGCTCGAGGTCGTTGACGTGGACGACGGTGATCGCGTCCGGAAGGACCTCGCTGGGCAGGTAGCGCTCGTTGACGCGCGTGCGCTGGAGCTCGTCGGCCTGCGTGAGGGTGCGGGTGCCGAGGTCGACCTCGACCCCGGCGCGCGCGAGCGCCACGGCCAGGCCGGTGCCCCAGGAGCCGGCGCCGATGACGGCGGCGCGACGGATCGGCGGCAGCCCGCCGAGCCACTCCCACTGGAGCATCACGCAGGGCCAGATGCGCTCGGTGACGGCGGCGGCCAGCTGCGGGGACGGGTCGGCGACGATCGGGAACCTGAGGGGAGCGCCGGCGCGGATCGAGACCTTGTGCGGGCGGATGCGCCAGGCGCGGCGGATGTCCTCGGTGCCGATCACGGCGACCGGGATGACCGGCGCGCCGGTCTCCAGCGCAAGACGGCCGACGCCGCGCTTCGGGGTGCCCAGCGTGCCGGGGCGGATGCGCGTGCCCTCGGGGAAGATCAGGACGGAGTCGCCGCGCTGAAGGATCTCGCGGGCGGTCGCCATCGCGTCGGAGTCGGCGTTGCCGCGGTCGATCGGGAACGCGCCGAGGGAGTTCAGGAACCACGCGGTGAGCTTGTGCGCGAAGAGCTCCTTCTTGGCCACATAGTAGAGCGGCCGGCGCGACATGCAGGCGATGACGAACGGGTCCAGGAACGACCGGTGGTTGGCCGCGAAGATGACCGGGCCCTCGGCCGGGATGTGCTCACGGCCGATCCGCGACATCCGGAAGTAGATGTGGAAGAACGGCTGGAACAGGGCGCGGACGATCCAGTAGACGAACGGGTTGACGCCCTTGTTGCGCGCGCGGTCCAGGTGGCGGTTGCTCTCCATCGGTATGTGGCGTACACCCGCAGGTTGTCGGTGGTTACAGTGAGCGCATGGCCATCGACCGCGCTCGCACCGCCCGTGGAGCCCTCGCCGGAGCCGTCGCCGCGGGAGTGTGGGCAGCGCAGCAGCCGCTGGACCAGAAGGTCTTCGGGGTGCGCTACGACGACACCGAGCTCCTCGGCAAGGCCGTCACACGCCGCGACCCGGCCTGGCGCGCGGTTGGCCTGGCGATGCACTTGGCCAACGGCGCGGTGTTCGGCGCGGTCTACGCCAACGTCGCCCGGCGCGTGCCGCTGCCCTCCTGGGCCAAGGGCCCGGCCGCCGGCCTCGGCGAGCACGTCGCCTCATGGCCTCTGGTGCTCGTCACCGATCGCATCCACCCCGCGCGGGATGAGCTGCCGACCCTCGGCAAGAGCGCCGCCGCCTTCGCCCAGGCCACCTGGCGCCACGCGCTCTTCGGCTTCGTCCTAGGCGAACTGGAGCGCCGCCTCAACGACGAGCCCGACGAAGAACTGCCCTCCTACGAGCACGTCGTCTCCTCCAACGGCCACGGCAACATCGAGCACGCCATCACCGGCGCGGCCTGAGCCACCCTGCCAACTGGCCGTACTGCCCTCTACCATCGGCCCCACGCCGGGGTAGCTCAGCTGGTAGAGCAACTGATTTGTAATCAGTAGGTCACGGGTTCGAATCCCGTTCTCGGCTCTACCGACCCACGGGGGCGAATTCGCATCCGTCTCGACCTAAGGCCCCTATGGGGCCTTTTCTCGAGATCGATCGCCGGATCGCCACCCTCGCAGGTGAACAAGATGGGGTTGTTCGTCGCGCGCAGCTCCAGGAACTCGGTCTGACCGCGAAGGCGATACGGCATCGTGTCGCGCGCGGCTCGCTGCTGCCGCTCTATCGCGGCGTGTACGCGGTTGGCCATAAGCGTCTTTCCCCCATGGGTCGCCGCCTCGCGGCGGTTTGGGCCTGCGGGGAGCGCGCCGCGCTCAGCCACCGTAGTGCCGCCATCGCGTGGGGACTGCGTGGCGGCGGCCTGTCCCGCGTCGAGGTGACGGTCCGAGCGCGATCGGTGACGGCGCGCGACGGGCTCCGGATTCACCTGACAACCCACGCGCTGGAGACGACGAACCTCGGCCTCCTCCCGATCACCACGCCGGCCCGCACCCTGCTTGACCTGGCCGGCGTAGTGCCGGACCACCAGCTCGCCGCCGCGCTGCGCCAGGCCGAGGTCCTCGACCAGTTCGACCTCGCCGCCCTGCGTGACGTGCTCGACGCGCATCCACGCCATCCCGGCCGCCGACCGCTTACGACCGCCCTCGCCACGACGCTCCCCGAGACCCTCAGCGACCTGGAGGACCGCTTCCTAGCGCTCTGCGCTCACCACGGGCTTCCGCGCCCGGCGGTCAACGCGCGACCGCTTGGCTTCCGCGTCGACTTCCTCTGGCCCGACCGCCACCTCGTTGCCGAGACCGACGGCTGGCGCTACCACCGCACGCGCGCAGCGTTCGAGACCGATCGCGCCCGCGATCAGGCCCTCGCCGCGGCGGGATTCGTCGTGCTGCGCTTCACCCATCGGCAGATCGCTTCCGACCCCACGGACGTCTCCGCGAAGCTGTCCGCACTGCTCGGCAATTAGAAACGATCAATGGTTACCGAGGACGCTGACGGTGCCGGTCGCCGCGTGGGCGCAACGACGACGCCCGGCCTGAAGAGGCCGGGCGTCGAGGTGCAGCGTGATGTGGACGGCTCGGCTAGAGCCGGTCGCGCCAGGTGACCGCCGCGCTGGCGACGGCCGCCAGGGCCTCTTCCAGCTTGAAGCGGTTGTCGGTCTTGCGAGCCATGGCCAGCGCCTTGAGCGCGTCGGCGAGGAGGGCCGGGCCGGCGGGACCGTCGGAGCGCAGCGCCTCGAGCTCGGCGGTCGTGAGCTTGCGCGAGGCGCCCGTCGCGGCGACCGCGACCTCGGCGTACTCGCGCTCGGCGCGGGCCGCGCGCGACTCGGCGCGGGTGGCGGCGTCCTCGGCGGCGGCCGCGCGGGCCAGCGCCTCGTCCAGGACGGCCTGCTCCGGCGGGGCCTCGACGACCGTCTCGACACGGACCGCGGACGCGCGCGCGTCAGACAGCGCCGCTTCGGCGGCTTCGGCCCGGGCCAGTGCGGCGTCGGCCGTGGCCTGCGCCTCGGCCAGTTCGGCGCCCACGCCGCGCTTGGCGGCACGGGTGTCGTTGATCGTCGCCTCGGCGCGCTCCAGACGCGACGCGAGCTTGACGGCGGTCCGGCGCGCCTCGGCGGCGTCCATCTTCGCCTCGGCCAGCTCGCCCTTCAGCGTGACCGCGCGGCCTTCGGCGGCCTCGCGGGCGCGAGTGACGCGCGCCAGTGCAGCAGCGTCGGTGACGCGCTCGCGGACGATCTTGGTCTTGACCTTCGGCGCGGCGGCGGCGCGCGCACGGGCGCGCTCCAGCTGCACGGCCAGGCGCTCGGCGCGCTGCTCGGCGTCGCCGGCACGCGACAGCGCCGCGTCGATCGCGACGCGCGCGTCGTGCTCCAGGCGCGCGGTGGCGCGAGCGCTGAGGTCGACTTCGTTGCGGCGGCGCGGGCCGCGCTTGGCGGGCTCGAAGCCGGCAGCGCGGATCGCGCGCTCCAGCGAGCCCTCGAAGCAGCGACGGGCCGCGTTGGCCGACGGGTAAGCCGAGCTACAGATCGGGCAACCGGCGCGGTAGCGGTCGATCCGCCAGACCTGACCGGTGATCTTGGCCTGGCCGGGGTTGAGGTCGGCGAGGCGCGGGACTTCGCCGTGCGCCTCCACGAAGTGCTGGATCTCGCGGATGACGGACTCGGGCGTCCACTGCGGGGTCTTGCCCCGGCGTGGGGCCCCCGCGAGTTGTGCGGGGGCCATGTGAAGCGGCCCCCTTAGCGAAGACGCCGAGCGCAGCTCGGCTCGATCAGCCGCGCGCACTCAAGCGCGGCGGCCGGTCCGGACCGACGTCCGGACGCAGTTGGGTTCAAGTAAGGGTGCTTCATATGCGCGTTCCACCGTATCACCGCGCCGCCGCTTTCTGAGCCTTTTCCGTTGCCTTTCGGGCCACACATCCGGCCAGGTGGTCGTTCACCAAACCGCAGGCCTGCATCGCGGCGTACGCGGTGGTCGGTCCGACGAAGCGAAAGCCGTGCTTCTTCAACGCCTTCGCGAGCGCCGTGGACTCCGGGGTCACCGCCGGGACGTCGCCCCATCCGGCGGGCGCAGGGCGCTTCGGATCGGGCCGATGCGCCCACACCACCTCGTCCAAGGACGTGCCCGCGTCGCGCAAGTCCAGGACCGCTCGCGCGTTGGCGATCGTCGCCTCCACCTTCAGGCGGTTGCGGACGATCCCGGCGTCCGCCATTAGGCGGGCGACGTCGTCCTCGCCGAACCGCGCGACGGCCTCGGGCTCGAAGCCCGCGAACGCCGCGCGGAAGTTGTCGCGCTTGCGCAGGATCGTGATCCACGCCAGCCCGGACTGAAACGCCTCCAGCGAGATCCGCTCGTAGAGGCCGCGCTCGTCGGTGACGGGCCGGCCCCACTCGTGGTCGTGGTACTCGCGGTAGAGCGGATCGTCCGCCCCGAAGCACCGCAGCTCTGCCTTCTCCGCCATATGGCGGACGAGCCTACGACTTCTTCTTCACCGTGATCGTCATCTTCATCTCCTCCTCGTGGAAGGTGCAGATGATCTTGTACGTCCCGGCCTTGGTGAGCTTGCGCTTGAAGTCGTCACCGGCGGCGAGCGGGTCAGACGCGAACTTCTTGACGCCCTTGGGCGCCGAGTTCAGCTTGACGTCGTGGACGTCGGTGATCTCGTCGGACCAGTGCCAGTCGACCGTGTCGCCGACGTGGACGGTGAGCTTCGTCGGACCGTAGTAGTTGTCGTTGACCGAGACCTTGCGGGTCTTGCCCTTGGTGGCCCCGGCGGCCAGCGTGGCCGGGGCCGCGGCGAATGCCGCGACCCCAACCAGCGCCAGCGTCGTCTTGCGTGCGATCACGGAGCCTTCTTACCCGCATAATCGTTGTAGTGGAACAGCGGCGTCACGCCGGCGACCGTGCCGTGCGGGTGCTGCACGAGGAACTGCTCGTGCGTGGGGTCCAGCGCCCAGTTGACGAGCTCGCCCTGAGCGCCGCCGTTGAACGCGTTGGCCCCCGTGAACGGGCAGGCCGCGAAGTTCGACCCGTCCGCCGGGACCGTGACGAGCACGCCGGTGTTGCCCGAGATGCAGTTGTCGGTGCCGTTGCCGTCGTAGACGATGTCGCGACCGTTCTGGTCGCCGCCACCGGCGTTGAACGTGTTGTTGGCGATCGAGTTGCCCCGCAGCGTCGACTCCTCGGGCAACTTGGGCGCCAGGATGATCTGCTGGATCATGCCCGCGCCGGCCAGCCAGTTGCCGTAGATGCGGTTGTTCTCAATGCGGTTGTGACGGCCGCCGAACAGCAGCGCGCCCACGCCGACCGGGTAGGCCGTCGAGTCCGCGGCGGCCTTGCCGACCTTGAACGGCGCGCCCGCGTAGTAGTTGAAGTTGTTCCAAAAGATGTCGTTGTCGGTGATGATGTTGTCCTCTTCCGGCGGGTACTTCTCAGAGGACAGCGTGTTCGGGACGACACCCGTGCCGTTGTTGTAGAACTTCGACTTCGTGATCGTCACGTACCGCATGTTCGTCCCGGACCAGCCGAGGACGTTGCCGTAGGAGGTGATGTTCCGGACGATCGTGCGCTTCGGCTTGGACTGCGGCGGCGTCTGGCCGATGTAGAAGCCCGAGTCGCTGTTCCAGGCCGCCTCGGAGTCGGTCATCGTGCCGCCGACCGAGTTGAAGGCGTAGATGCCGTACACGCCGACCAGGTACGAGCGCAGGTTCGTGAAGGTGTAGTCCTTCGTGTTGACCGCGAAGAACCCGTTGGCCGTGTAGTGCTGGGCGGTGAGGCCGTTGACCGTGACGTTGATGGTGTTGGTCACCTGGACGCCGTTGGCCTTCTTGAGGCCCTTGCCTTCAAGGACGACCTTGGAGGGGTCCTTGGGGTTGCCGACCAGCTTGACGTAGCGCTTGGAGGCGCCGGTGATCTTGACGGCCTCCTTGTAGGTGCCGTTGGCGACCTTGACCGTGTCCCCCGGCTTGGCCTTGTTGACCGCCGACTGGATGGTCGGGAAGCACGACTTCTTGTTCTTGCAGACCTTCAGGGTCTTGAACGGACCCTTCGGCTTGGCGGCGCCGCTGCCCGTGGGGAACGACGGCTCCGGGTAGTCGACGGCCCCGGCGACCGGGGCGAGAGCCAGCGCCGCGGCCACGGTGGTGGCGGCGACGATGGCGATAGACCTGCGTTGCGACACTGCGTCCTCCTCCTAGAGGTACTACTCGACGAGGTACCAGCCCGCCATTCCCGCGTCCTGATGCGAGAAGACGTGGCAGTGGTAGAGCCACCGGCCGGGGTTGTCCTCGACGAACCGGACCGTCGTTGTCTCATTGGGACCGACGGACGGGGTGTCGACGAACGCTCCGGCGCTGTCCTTCCAGCGGTGGCCGTGAATGTGGAAGTCGTGGAAGTTGTTGTCCATCCCGAACACGTGCAGCGCGACCTCTTGGCCGACCTTCGCGCGGATGACCGGGGTGTTGCCCGCGTAGGCGCGGCCGTTGATGCACTGGAACGAGCGCTTCAGGCCGGTGACGGGCGGCTGCAACTGGTGCAGGAACAGCGACTGCGTGACGGGAGGCAGCCCCTCGCCCTTGTTGCGGATCACCAAGGACCCGAACATGCCGCGGAAGGTGTTCAGCGTGTGGTTGGGGCCGTGGTCGTGGTACGGCCAGGCGCCGACCGACTCCGGGACGCACTCCCAGGTGTAGGTGAACTCCTCCGTCGGCTCGATGAAGCCGCCGGCCCGCGTGTACTCGCCCAGGTAGACCCCGTCGTACTCGGGGTTGTACTTCACGCCGTGCGGGTGCATCGTCACGGCCTGGTCGAGCGTCTTGAAGCCGTTGCGGAAGTGGACGACGAGCGTGTCGCCGACCTCGGCGTGCAGCGTCGGACCCGGGATGGCCGCCGGGCCCAGCGGCGCGGCGAAGCCCTCGGTCCACTGCTGGTAGACGGTGGCCTTGAACGTCGTCGAGCCGGGGATCTTCGTCCCGTGCCAGTCGTCGCGCTTGAACGGCACGATCGTCCACTTGGTCTCGACGGCCTGGATCCAGTACTCGACCTTGCGGCCGCCGGGCTGGGGATCGGGCGTGACGTACTTCTGCTGCTCGGTCGGCCCGGCCGCCGCGGCCTTGGCCTTGGCGTTAGGGCGCGTGACCTTCGACGCGGCGGCGTCAGCCTTAACGGCGTCGCCGCGCTTGGCGACCGAGACGGTCTCGCCGCCGATCGTGCATAGGAAGGCACCGGCGGCCCCGACCTGAAGGAAGCGGCGGCGGTTGCTTGTGGGGTCGAACGGATCGAGCGGGTCCGGCATGGTGAAGACAGAGTCTGCCGGGGGTTCAGGACGAAGGTGTGCAGCGGCGCTGCTCTCTCCCCGGCAGGCGCGTCGGCGATCCTACACAGGACCTGGACACTTGTCCAAGACATTTGAACGACAGTCCGCTACGGTGCCCGCCATGGCGACCCCGCCGCAGCCCGCAGCCGCCGCCGCGCCGCCCACCCGCGGCCGCCGCGACCGCCGCGGCGAATTGCGGCGCGCGGAGCTATTGGAGGCCGCCATCCACCTGATCGGCGAGCACGGCCTGGACGCGGTCACGCACCGCGCGGTGGCTGCCGCGGCCGGGGTGCCGGCGGCGTCGACCTCCTATTACTTCCGCTCCAAGGACGAGCTGATCGACGAGGCGCTGCGCACGCTGGCCACACGCGAGATCGTGCGGCTGCGCGAGCGCCGGACCGCCCTGGGCGCCGCGGGCGCGGTCGACCTCGAGGCGACGACCGCCGCGCTGTCGGCGTGGATCGAGGAGCAGATCACGCCGGAGGGCCGGGTCGCGATGCTCGCCCAGTACCAGTTGCAGCTGGAGGCGGCGCGACGGCCGGAGGCGCGGGAGATCCTCGCGGCGTGGAAGGAGGGCACCGATGACCTCGCGGAGACCGCGATGCGGTCCTTGGGCGCCCGCGACGTGACGACCGCCGGGATCCTGCTGGTGTGCGCGATCGACGGCCTGCGGTTGCGGCTGATGGCCTCGGGCCACGCGCCGCTGGCCGGCGCGGAGCTGCGCGCGGTCGTGCGCGCGCTGCTGGCCGGCCTCGTCCTGGCCTAGCCCGGCCGTCGTCTAGATCGCGACCCAGGCGCCGTCGCGGCGACCGAGGATGACGGTGGTCGCGTCGCCATCTGAGTGCTCGGCGCGGAAGACCGCCTCGTCGGCGTCGGTCCCGGGCCGATCGACGACCTGGATCAGGTGCAGCGCGATCACCTCGCGCGGGGCGACGGCGTCGCGCGCGGCCGCCTCCATCGTCGAGCGCTCCCAGCCGCGGTCCTCCGCGCGGGCGTCGGCGAGCGCGGCGTCGGCGGACTCGATGCGCCCCTTGAGGGCGTCCGAGAGCGCGACGGTCCGGCGGGCGACGGCGATGTAGCCGCCCGCGAAGAGCACGGCGAGGAGGATGATGACCGCAGGGACGACGATCTCGGCGATGCCGAGGCTGGCGAGGATCACGGGCACGTCCTAGAGCATGACGTTGCGGGCGGTGAGGTGCGTCCCCACCTTGCGCTTGACGCGCTGCAGGGCGTTGTCCACCGTCTTGGTGTCGCAGCCCAGGCGCTCGCCGACCTGCTCGTAGCTGTAGCCGTCGAGGTACAGGGAGAGCACGCGGGACTCGAGCTCGGAGAGCGCGGTCGAGAGGCAGCTGACCAGCGACTGCAGCTCCTCGGAGGAGATGACCTGGTTGACCGGGTCGTGGATCGGCGAGCCGGGAATGATCTCGTCGAGCGTCGGCTCGCCGTCCTGTGCAGAAGCAGGCGTCGCGCTGAACGACACGTACTGGTTCAGCGGCGTGTGCTTGTTGCGCGTCGCGGTCTTCACGGCGGTGATGATCTGCCGCGTGATGCACAGCTCGGCGAAGTTCCGGAAGGAGCTCTCGCGGTCGGTCCGGTAGTCGCGGACCGCCTTGTAGAGGCCGACGAGACCTTCCTGGATCAGGTCGTCGGCGTCGCCGCCGGCGAGGAAGTACGACGACGCCTTGAGCCGCACGAAGCCGTAGTAGCGGCGCACGATCCGGTCGTACGCAATGGGGTCACCCTGCTTGGCCAAGGCGATGAGATAGCCATCATCGACCTGAACCTGTCCTTGAGGGTTGAAGGAGAGACGAGCCACGAGCGAATCCTTTCTGCACGAATGCAGGGGCTTTTGCTCAGTGGCGCACTCCTCCCCTGGCGCCATCTGAAATTTGGTGCCAACCCTTGGTCCTCAACCTCAGGTCGACCGTTATGTGGGCGGGACCCTCCCACAGTTATGGACCCTCGTCAAGGCTTTGCAGGCATTCTTGCGCCCCGTACGGACGAAGTTGTAGGGGTTCGAGTCCGCGCGGCGAATGCGCGGCCCCGAACCACCCTCCGCGGGGCTACTCGGGATGCGCTGCGGCGCGGGCGTCGAGGACGCCGTAAAGCAGGACGGCGGCGGCGGCGGAGACGTTGAGGGAGTCGACGCGGCCGCGCATCGGGAGCGAGACGATGTCGTCGCACATCTGCTTGACGCGGGGGCGCAGGCCGGTGCCTTCAGCGCCCATGACGAGGACGACGCCGCCGGTGTAGTCGGGCTGGCGGTAGGGCGTGCCCTTGGCGGCGGCGCCGTAGACCCAGCAGCCGGCGTCCTTGGCCTCGGCGAGGTAGTCGGCGACGTTGCGCACCCGCGCGATCTTGAGGTGCTCGACCGCGCCGGCCGAGGCCTTGGCGGCAGCCGCGGTGACCTCGGCGGAACGGTGACGCGGGATCACGATCCCGGACGCGCCCGCGGCCTCGGCCGAACGGGCGATCGCGCCGAGGTTGCGCGGGTCCTGGACCTCGTCGAGCGCGACGATCAGCGGCGCGGGGCCGGTCAGCAGCTCGGCCGGGTCGGCATAGGGGTACGGGCCGACGTCGGCGACGAGGCCCTGGTGGCTGTCGGACCCGGCGCGCTGCGTCAGCCAGTCGGCGTCGGCGGGCTCCAGCGCGACACCGTCCAGCCACGGCTCCTTGGACGCGCCGGGCGTCGCCCAGATCCGCTTGACCTCGCGCCGCCCGGAGCGCAGCGCCTCGAAGATCGGGTTGCGCCCGTAGAGGACGTCGTGCGGCTCCTTGCGCTCCCGCGGCGCCTTCGGCTCGGCGCCCGCGCCGATTCCACGCGTCGGCCGCCGCCCGGCGCGGTGCGCCTTGGACGGGCGGTCGCGATCGCGTGCCGGCTTGCGCCCACGCCCGCCGCTGCCGCCGCGCGACCCGCCGTCGCCGTCGCCCTCGCCGCGCGGCGTCATGCCCGTACCAGCTCGGCGCCGTCGGGACCATCGCGGACCGTCCACCCCGCGTCGGCCAGCGCATCGCGCAGCCGATCCGCCTCCGCCCAGTCCTTGTCGGCGCGCGCGGCGTTGCGCGCGTCCAGGAGGGCAAGGGCCTCGGCGTCGGGGCCGTCGGCGGCGTCGCCATTGGCCAGCGGCGCCAGGCCGAAGATGTCCAACATCTCGACGAGCTGGTCGCGCCCGACGTCCTCGCGCCGGTTGGCCTCGCTGACCCATGCAGCCAGCGCGGCGACCGCGCGCGGCGTGTTGAAGTCGTCGGCCAGCGCGGTGAAGAACGCATCGCGGTGCTCGGCCATGTCGTCCGGCGACGGGCCGTCGACCAGCCGGCGACCCGCCTCGCGCACGCGCTTGACGAACCCGGAGGCGTCGCGCAGCGTGTCCGGCGCGAAGACGATCGGCTGGCGGTAGTGGCCGCGCGCGTAGAACATCAAGATGGTGTCGGCGCCCCACTCTTCGATGACCTCGGGCAACAACGAGATGTTGCCCAGCGACTTGGACATCTTCTCGCCGCGCATCTCCAGCATGCCGTTGTGCATCCAGATCTGCGCGAGCTCGGCGCCGCGGCCCAGCCGGGTCTGCGCCGCCTCGTTCTCGTGGTGGGGAAAGACGAGGTCCGAGCCGCCGCCGTGGATCTCAAAGCCGACGCCGAGCAGCTCCTCGGCCATCGCCGAGCACTCGATGTGCCAGCCCGGGCGCCCGCGGCCCCAGGGTGCGTCCCAGGCGGTGTCCTCGCCTTCCTTCTGCGCCTTCCAGAGCGCAAAGTCCAGCGGGTCCTCCTTCAAAGAAGCGCCTTCGACGCCTTCACCTTGATCGAGGTCGTCGAGGTGGCGGTGCGAGAGCGAGCCGTACTCGGCGTCCGCCCGCACGCGGAAGTAGACGTCGCCCTCGACGGCGTAGGCCGCGTCGCGCTCGATCAGCGCGGCGATCAGCGAGACGATCCCGTCGATCGTCTCCGACGCCAGCGGCTCGTGGTCGGGACGGCCGAGCCCGAGCGCCTCGGTGTCGGCGACGTAGTGCGCGGTCATCTCGCGCGCGAGCTCCTCAGACCCGATCCCGCGCGCGCGGGCGGCGTCGTAGATCTTGTCGTTGACGTCCGTCACGTTGGCGACGAACGTCGCGTCGTAGCCCTCGTGGGCCAGGAAGCGCTTCAGCCACGAGAAGACCACGAACGGCCGCGCGTTGCCGATGTGGATGCGGTTGTAGACCGTCGGGCCGCAGGCGTAGATGCCGACCTTGTTGCCAGGATCGCGCGCAGTCAGCGGACGGAGCTCGCCGCTGCGGGTGTCGTGAAGACGGATCTCGGGCACGTCCTGAGCCTATCCAGGCGGGGGGCAACGCCCCTTGCTGGCACAGGTTCAGAGCGGGTATGAAGCGAAATGGACACATGGTTGATCCGCTTCCGTGTACCTCAGCCCTTAGTCTGCCGCCCCCTCAGATGTCCGCACCCGTCCTGCAAGAACGCTCGCTGAGCCTCGTCGAAGAAGGATTCCGGACGCTGCCCGCGCGCTACCTAGGCGGCCCGGAGGGCTTTGACGTCACCTACCACGTGCGCCTCGGCGACATCGGCCACACGTTCGAGGTGCGCTGCACGGAGCACGCCGCGCGCGTTCGCAAGGGCATCAGCGCGCGGCCGGCGGACGTCGTCGTCGGAACCGACTCGAAGACCTGGCTGCGACTGCGCGCCGGAGAGCTGAGCGCGGTCAAGGCCTTCCGGTCACGCGATCTCTACGTCCGCGGCGCGCTGGATGACGCGGTCCGCTTCGAAGGCCTCTTCCGGCTGCCCGACGGCCGCGACCCGCTGATGCGCGTGGTCGACGTCCCGGTCGGCGGCGTAAGTGTGTCGACGCTGACGCTCGCGGGCGACGGCCCTGACGTGCTGCTGATCCACGGCCTCGGCGCGGCCAAGTCCTCGTTCTTTGACTGCGCGGCGCTACTTGCCGACGCCGGCTATCGCGTCCACGCGCTGGACCTCCCGGGCTTCGGCGGGTCGTCCAAGCCGCCGACCGCGCCCTACAACGCCACTTGGTTTGCCGAGAAGGTCTGCGGCGTCATGGACGCGCTCGGGATCGAGTCCGCGCACCTGGTCGGCAACTCGATGGGCGGCCGCGTCGCGGTCGAGATCGGGTTGGGCAGCCCCGAGCGCGTGCGGTCGATCGCGGCGCTCTGTCCCGCCGTGGCGTTCATCAAGCGCGAGTTCCACCCGCTGGTGCGCCTGCTGCGGCCCGAGTTGGGGTTGTTGCCCCACAGGTTCCGGCGCGGCATCGTCGAGCGCCAGCTGTGGTCGCTGTTCTGCGACTCCGACGCGCTTGACCCGTCCGTGAGCGACGTCGTCGTCGACGAGTTCCAGCGGATCATGGGCAACGCCGGCGCGCGCGTCGCGTTCTACAAATCGGCGCGGAACATCTACCTGGACAAGCCGTTCGGCCGCGGTGGGTTCTACCCGCGGCTGGCTGGGCTGGAGCCGCCGGCCATGTTCGTCTGGGGGACGCACGACAAGCTGATCCCGGCCGGGTTCCGGCGGCACGTCGAGGAGTGGCTGCCGAGTGCAGACCAGATCGTGCTCGAGGGGTGTGGGCACGTGCCGCAGGTCGAGCGGGCTGAGCAGATCGCCGGGATGCTGCGGCGGTCGTTTGACCACGCGGAGGCGCTGGGGTCGTCGGGGCCGCGGCGCTTCGCGCGGCGGCGAGCGGCGTAGGGGTCACGCGCGGCTCGCGCTGCCTGCGTTGGTGGCGCCCAGTGCGGGGTGTTGGTCGTGCTGCGGAGCGTCACGGTGGTCCCTCAGCCTCGGGGTTTGAGGGACCCGGGGTTTCGGTGGATCCGGGTCGCTGAGAGCTGCATATGCCAGCTCGGAGCGACCCGCACCTCGAAACCGAGGTCCGGGTCGTTTTATGGTCGATATACGACGCTAAAACGACCCGAACCCCCAAACGCGCGACCTTCGGGCCCGAACCCTCAAACCCCGCCACCCGCTCCCCGAACAAAACGCGCTCACGACAAACCCCGGCGTTCCCATGCGCCTCGCCGGGTAGGGTCCCCGTCGGATGGCCGCCGCTTCGCACACCTCCGTCAACGGTCATGGTGCGCCCCCGCAAGGGTGGGATGACATCCCGCGCCCCAGCGAGGACGATGCGACGGCACAGGTGACAGTCGGGCCCAGGAGCCCGCTCAACGCCGCGGGCGCCCTCGTCGGCACAACGCGCGGGTTGCTCGGCCGTGTCGCGAAGGCCACGGCCTCGCAGGTCCAGCGCCGCGTCCCTCACGCCGACCTCGACGAGCGCGATCCGGACTACATCCGCGAGACGCTGCCGCGGCTGTGGCTGCTGTCGAGCCTCTACTTCCGGGGCGAGGTCCGGGGGCTCGGGAACATCCCGGACGAGGGTCCGGTGCTGTTGGTCGGCAACCACTCCGGCGGCAACATGACGCCGGACACGACGGTCTTCTCGCTCGCCTTCCACGCGTACTTCGGCGTCGAGCGGCGCTTCCACCAGCTCGCGCACAACCTGGTGCTGAGCTCCCCGCCGCTGGGCTTCCTGCGCAAGTACGGCACCGTCGCCGCGTCGCCCGAGAACGCCGAGGCCGCGCTCCAGGCCGGCGCCGCCGTGCTCGTCTACCCCGGCGGCGACCTGGAGGTCCATCGCCCGTCGTGGCAGAGCTCCAAGACCGACTTCGGCGGGCGCACCGGCTACGTCCGGCTCGCGCTGGACCAGGACGTCCCGATCGTTCCGGTCGTCGCGATCGGCGGCCAGGAGACCGCGCTCTTCCTCTCCCAGGGCGAGGGCCTCGCCAAGCTGCTTCAGCTCGACAAGGCCTTCCGCCTGAAGGTCCTGCCGATCTCGCTCGCCTTCCCGTGGGGCCTGAACGTCGGCGACTTCCTCGGCCACGTCCCGCTCCCAGCCAAGATCGTCGTCGAGGTGCTGCCGCCGATCCACCCGCGCGAGGAGTTCGGCGACGACCCCGATCCCGCCGAGGTCCACGAGCACATCGCGCGCCTCATGCAGGACACGCTCGACGCGCTCGCGTCCGAACGCCGCTTCCCGGTGATCGGGTAACGCGAGATGCGCGTCGGCGCCGCCATCGACATCTCCGCCCCGCCCGACGTGATCTGGGCGTTCGTCGACGAGCCCGCGCGCTACCTGCACTTCATGGCCGGGATCACGCGTTGGGAGGTCACTACCGACCACGCCACCGGCCTCGGCGCCCGCTACCGGATGCTGATGCACGTCGGCTCCGCGGAGGTCGGCGGGCTGGTGGAGGTCGTAGAGCACACGCCCGGTCGCGACCTGGCCTGGACGAGCGTCGTCGGCATCGACCAGCGCGGCCGCTGGCGGCTGCGCGAGACCCACCGCGACGGCGTCACCCGCGTCGAGCTGCGCCTCTCTTACGGCGTCGCCGGCTCGGGCCTCTTCGGCTGGATCGCCGAGCAGGTCGCCGCCCCCACGGTGCGCGGTCACCTGCGTCGTTCGCTCCAGCAGCTCAAGCGCCAGGTCGAGCACGAGCAGCTGCGCACCGCCGCAGCGGCTCGCCGTGCCGCCCGCGTCGCGTAGCCTGCACACAGCACGCCATGCCTCCCGGGTCCGCGCTCGACATCCTGGTCGTCGACGATGACGACGCCCTGCGCAACATGCTCACGCGCTCGTTCGAGCGCGAGGGTCATCGCATCACGGCCGTCCCCGACGGCCACGGCGCGCTGGAAGAGGTCGGCCGCGGCCAGTTCGACGTGATCCTGCTCGACGTCGCGCTCGGGCCGGGCCCTACCGGCTACGACGTCGCCCGCGCGCTACGCGCCCGCCGCAACGTCACGCCGCTGATCATGCTGACCGCGCTGGACTCCGAGGCCGACGCGGTCCAAGGCCTGGAGGCCGGCGCCGACGACTACGTCACCAAGCCCTTCGGCCTGGCCGAGCTGCGCTCCCGGATCCGCGCGGTGCTCCGCCGCGCCCACGGCAACCTCCTCGACGACGGCCTGTTGGAGATCGGCGGCGTCGTCCTGGACCAGCGCCAGCGCGAGGTCTCGGTCGACGGCAAGCCGGTGCGCCTGACCTTCGCGGAGTTCGAGTTGTTGCAGTGCTTGATGATCAAGCCCGGGCGGCTCCAGAACCGCCAGGAGCTGCTGCGCGCGATCTGGGGCGACAGCGCCTACCGCGACCCGCGCGCGATCGACGTGCACATCCGGCACCTGCGCGAGAAGCTCGAGCCCGAGCCACAGGACCCCAAGTTGATCCTGACGGTGCGCGGCGCGGGCTACCGCTTCCGAGACCGCTGAGGTCGCCGGAACGATGACACTTCGCACGCGCCTGCTGCTCGCCCTGCTGGCGACGAGCGTCGTGACGCTGGCGGTCGCGGCGCTCGCGCTGCTCTCCCCCTTGCAGGATCGGCTGGACCAGCAGAGCCGCGACTCGGTCAGCGCGGCCGCACGCGCGACGCGCCCCGAGCTGGAGAACGCGCTCGGCGAGTCGCGCGGGATCGTCGACCAGACCGTCAACGACATCTTGGACACGCTCTCGCGGAGGACCGACGCGCGCGTCGGCCTGTTCACCGCCGACCAGGAGAACGTGTACCCCTACTCGGGCGTCACGGACCCCAACCAGGACGACCTGCTGAAGATCATCTCCAGCGGCCAGGCGCGCGACACCGCCTCGGAGGACGGCACCGGCGTGATCCTCGGCGTCACGCCGCACGCCAAGGGCGTCAACGTCGAGCGCGACATCGAGCCCGTCAACCAGTGGTTCGCGTTGATGGTCACCAAGTCGGACCCCGGCGGCAGCGCCGTCGACACCGTCCGCTCCGCGTTCGCGACCGCCGCGGTGATCGGCCTCGGCGTCGCGCTGATCCTCGGGATCGCGCTGTCGACCGGCCTGGCGCGCCGCCTCGGGCGCCTGCGCCGCAGCGCGCTCGCGCTGGCCCGCGACGGCACGAACGCCCCGCCGCCGCCCGAGGACCCCAACATGGACGAGATCGGCGACCTCGCCCGCGCCCTGGCGGCGATGCAGCAGGCGCTGCGCCGCCAGGAGGAGGCGCGGCGCGCGTTCGTGGCGACCGCCAGCCACGAGCTGCGCACGCCGCTGACGTCGCTGCAAGGCAACTTCGAGCTCTTGTTGGAGGACTTGGACGCCGGCCACCTCGACACCGTCGAGGCCGCCGAGGTCCTGCGCGGCGGCCAGGCCCAGCTGCGCAGGCTGTCGAACCTGGCCAGCGAGCTGCTCGATCTCTCGCGGTTGGACGCGGGCGTCGAGCTGCGCCGCGAGCCGGTGGAGCTGGGTGAGATGTCGCGCGCGATCGCCGCGGAGTTCGCGCTGCGGGCGCGGGAGCGCGAGGTGCGCGTCGAGGTCGTGCCGCCGACCGGGCCCGTGTGGGCGGCGGGCGATCCGGGCGCGGTGGCGCGGGTGGTCCGCATCCTGGTCGACAACGCGCTGCGCTTCTCGCCCGTCTGCGAGGTGATCCGCGTCACCGCGCACTACCACGGCGACCACGCGACGCTCGAAGTCCTCGACCGCGGCCCGGGCGTCCCGGTCGGCGAGCGCGACCTGATCTTCGAGCGCTTCCAGCGCGGCTCGCGCACCGGCGGCGAGGGCGGCTTCGGCCTCGGGCTGGCGATCGGACGCGAGCTGGCGCGGCGACTGGGCGGCGAGCTGGCGTTGGCGTCGCAGACCGACGGCGCCGGCGCGCGCTTCGTGCTGACGCTGCCGATCGAGATGCCGCGCGGGCGCGACGACGACGATGCCGCCAGCGACGCGGGCGGCGACGCCGGCGACGCGCCCGCGGAGTCGCCGTCGATGCCGGGCTCGTCGGGCGGCTAGCTCGCGCTCGTCGGCCGAACCGCTACTCGCCGCTTAACGAGCGACGGGCCGCCTTAGCTACAGCGACCCGTCGTGTTGCACGCACGGCCGGTCAATACCCCGGCCGCACGCGACGTCAAACATGAGGTCGGAAACTACGCCTCGGAGACCAGCGGCTCGGTCTCGTAGACCGTCTTGGGCAGCTTGGCGTACGGCTGCTCGGTGTCGGCGTCGGTCTGCTCCTCGTGGTAGACCGACTCGACGTTGACGGCCCAGATGTCGTGGTCGGTGCCACGCAGGATGTTGTCCACCGCGCGCATCGCCGACAGCATCGAGTGATCGGAGTTGTTGTAGCGGTGCAAGCCGTTGCGGCCGACCTGGACGAAGTCCTTGAGCGGGTCGAGCCACGAGCGGATCGACTCGACGCGCTGGGCGTAGGTCTCGTCGTACATCGGGTAGGCGAGCGGCACGCGCACGACGTAGCCGCGCTTGACCTGCTCGGGCTTGGCGAGGCCGAGCTGCTCCAGCTCGCGCGTGGCGAGGTCGATCAGCTTGTCGTCGTCCATCGTCCAGAGGTCGTCGCCCTTGAAGGCGAAGTACTCCAAGCCGACGCAGGCGGTGTCGGGGTCCGGCACCATCCACGGCGACCACGAGCGGTAGTTCTGGATGCGGCCGACGCGGACGTCCGGCTCGTGGATGTAGATCCAGTTGTCGGGGAAGAGGTCCTGGCCGTCGAGCACCAGCGCGACCGTCAGGAAGTCGCGGTAGCGCAGGCCCTGCGCGGCCTGCTGGACCTCGGCGGGCGCGCCCGGCGAGGTCAGGCCGACCATGTGGCGCAGCGGCAGCGAGGAGACCGTGCCGCGCGGCTCGATGATCCCCTGCGGCGTGTGGATCTTGGTGACGCGGCCGTCCTCGACGTCGATCTGGGTGGCCGGCGCGTTGAGCCGCACCTCGCCGCCCATCTCCTCGATGCGGGAGGTCATCATCTCCCACATCTGGCCCGGTCCGTAGCGCGGGTACTGGAACTTGTCGATCAAGGACGTGATGTCGTCCTTGTTGCCGAAGAACGCGGCCTTGGCGGCGGAGAAGAAGTTGAGGTTCTTGATCCGCTGCGCGGCCCAGTCGGCGCGCAGCTCCTTGGTGGAGACGCCCCAGACCTTCTCGGTGTAGGACTTGAAGAAGTGCTTGAACAGGCGCTTGCCGAAGCGGTTGGAGACCCAATCCTCGAAGGTCTCCTCCTTGCCCTTGGGCTTGACGGCGGCCCAGAGGTAGGACATGCCGCAGAGCACGAGCTCGACCGGGCCGAGCTTCTTGATGACGTCGGTGCCCTTGAGCGGGTAGTCGAGGTACTTGCCGCGCCAGAAGATGCGGGACATGCGCGGGCGCATCAGGAACTCGTCGCCCATGATCTCGAGCCAGAGGTCGTTGACCTCTTGGTTCTTGGTGAAGAAGCGATGGCCGCCGAGGTCGAAGCGGTAGCCGTCAGGATCGACGACGGTCTTGGCGAGGCCGCCGACCTGGTCCTCGGCCTCCAGCACGATGACCTTCCTGCCCGCCTTGGCGAGCAGGTAGCCGGCGGACAGGCCGGCCGGGCCGCCACCGATGACGACGTAGGGACGGGAGTCCCCGTGGCCGTCGTCCTCGTTGGTGGGCAGCGTCGGCGGTGTGTCGACAAGCGTCATGCCCTGAACCTTGCCCGTTGGAGGGCCGAATCCGGCCTTCCACTAACGCGACCTAACAGTTCTTCACGCAGCGCTTGCGGCGCTCTTACGTGCTGCGGGACGCTTTCCGGAGACCCCGAAAACGCGTGCCGCGACCATGATTCCGACCAGCGCGAAGAAGCCGGTGATGATGCCCAAGAGCAGCGGTGAGCCCGCGTCGGTCCCCGCCAGGAGCGCGTGGATGCCCCCGAGCACGAAGGCGATCGACGCGAAGCGATGCGCCGAGCGCCAGCGGCGCGGCCCGATGCGGCGGCGCTGGTAGTAGGACAGGCCGAAGGCGCAGAGGCAGTAGAACGCGAGGATCCCGAGGCCGGTTGCGAACGGGCGGTAGCCCATCGTGAACGGGATCAGCAAGCCGGTGACGCCGGGGTTCAGCCACGGATCGGCGAGCAGCAGCAGGCCGTGGGCGGCGATCGCGCCCAGGCCCGTGAGCGCGAGACGCTCGTGGTAGGGCTTCAGCCGCGCGTTGGTCTTGGGCGAGAAGACCTTCAGCGCGCTGAGCAGGCCGAGCACGGCGACCAGGCCGAGCGCGATGAAGCCGACGATGCCGGCCGCGCGCGAGGCCAGCCACCACGTGTAGTCGAAGGGGTTCACGCCGTCGCCGCCAGGTCGCGGACGGCGCGTTGGGCGATGTGGGCCAGCGCAGGGACGACCTCGACCATGCCGTCCTCCAGCACGAGCACGCCGCCGTGGCCGGCCAGCGTGGCGCGCGCGCCGCGGGCCCCGCGCAGCAGCGCGGTCTTGGCCAGCACCTCGGCCTCTAGCGCGGAGCGGCCGACCGCGGTGACCGCCAGGACGCCGGTCCACGCCGGGCGGCCGGTGGACGGGTCGAGCAGGTGATGGCCAGGCGTGCCGCCAGCGCCGAGCCAGAGGCGCCGATGGATCCCGGAGGTCGCCACGCCGCCCGAGCCGAGGTGGAAGCGGTGCGCGGGCGCGCCGGTCAGCGGGTGCTCGACGACGATCTCGTGAGTCCCGGCGCCGCCGTGCCCGAAGGCGAGGTCGCCGCCCACGTCCACGATGAAGCGCAGGCCGACGAGCTGGGACGCGATGAGGTCGGCGGCCAAGCCCTTGCCGATCCCGCCGGAATCCAGCGCGACGCCGGGCGGCCGCGTGATCGTGCCGGCGTGGCGATCGGTGCCGAGCGCCTGCCAGCGCGCGGCGGGATCAGGGCTGGCGGCCGCTCTGGGAGGGGCGGCCGCCAGCGCCGCAGGCAAGGACGCGGGGGCGCGCGTCCAGTCCTGGTCGTATCCCGCCTGGGCGATCTGGGTGCCCAAGGTCATGTCGACGAGCCCGCCGGAGACGCGGCCCGCCCATGCCCCGGCGCGGATCAGCGCGCGCAGGTCGGCGTCGGCCGGGACCATAGGCCGCGGGTCGTCGGTGAGGCGATTGAGATCTGAGTCCGAGTCGAAGCGCGTCCAGCGGCGCTGGAGCTCGTCGAGCCGCGCGCGGGCGTCGGCGTAGGCGTGCTGAAGGCGCGGCGAGGGCGTGGCGCCCGGTGCGCGGTCGGCCAGGACGATCCGCCCGCGCGCGCCCATCGTGGAGAAGCGCTCGTCGAGGAGACTCATGACGCGCTCGTGGAGGCCGACGGCGTGGAGGAGACCGAGCCGGAGTCGCTTGCCCCGGAGTCGTCGCTGGACGTGGAGGAGCTGTCGTCGCTCGACGCGGAGGACGTGGAGTCGTCGCTCGACGTCGACGAGTCGTAGAGCTCGTCGGTCGAGCCCGAGGACGACGAAGACGAGGACGACGTGTCCGACGCCGTCGTCGTCGACCCCGACGAGGACGACGCCGCGGTCAGGCCCGGGTCGTCGCCGTCGTGGACGCGGAGGGCGAGGACGCCGAAGACCGCGACAAACGAGGCGAGGGTTGCAGCGGCGAAGCGGCGGAGGGATGGGGCGCGCATGGGTTGAGCATCAACCCCGCCGCTCAACTTGCCCTGAAGCCTTGCTGGGCGTTCCCTGGGGACGCCGGCGACGAGCTACTTGCGCACGTAGACGACCGCGCGCACGCCGCGCGGCAGCGCGCGGCGCTTGAACTTCGGCACCGGGCCTTCGCGGGTGAAGTCCGGCGAACGATCCAGCGCGGTCTCCCACTGCGGCGAGCGCTTGCGGATCTGCGACGTCCACGGGGCGCCCCACGACGCGGTCCGGATGATCGGCAGGATCAGCACCAGGCGCTGGCCCGGCTGGACCAGCGGCTCGAGCGTCGCCAGCGTCCGCTTCGGCCCGGCGGCCTTGAAGCGATCAAGCGCGTCGCGCCAGTCGAAGATCCGGTTGTCGGACACCTTGCCCAGCGCGTCGGCCCACTGGTAGCCGCCGCCGAGGTAGTAACGCATCACGGGGCCGTACTCGGGATGCACGGCGACGACGAGGTCGCCTTGCTGGATCGCCCCGGTCTGCTTCAGCGTCGTCGCCACGCGGTAGGCGTCGCTCTTGCTGCGCAACTGCCGCTCGCGCGGGTCGAGCCACAGCACCAGCACGATCGCCAGGACCACCAGCCCGACCTTGCCAAAGCGCGTCACGCCCGCGCCCGCCAGCAGCAGCGCCGGGCCGATGAACACGCTGAAGTAGCGCACCGACCACGCCGGAGAGGCCTGCGAGGACAGCCACGCCAGCCCGATCCCCGCCAACAGCGCCACGCCGAGCGCCACCGCCGAGCGCCACTGCTCGCGCTGCGCTCCGGCGCGCAGCGTCAGCACGCCCGCGACGCCGATCACCAACACCAAGAGCGAGGTCTCGACGCCGCCGACGAGGTTCTGCGCCCCGTTCAAGAGCCCGTTGAAGTCCGGCGCTTCCGCCCACGGCGCGCCCGTGTGCTTGGCCTGGAACAACAGCGTCGGGATCCACGGCGCGTACAGCACCAACAACAACCCGAAGCCGTAGACGCCGTCCTTGAAGAACGCGCCGCGCTCCTCGGCCGGCGCCGTGCGCCACAGCACCAGGAACGCCACGCCCATCCCGACCGCGAGGAAGAGCCCCCAGTTGTGCGCGTACACGGTCAGCGCCGTGAGCACGCTGAACAGCGGGATCGCCCAGCGCTCGCGCCGCGCGTAGGCGATGGCGAACGCGCCCGACGCGCACGTCCCCAGGAGCGCCACCAAGGCGTACATCCTGGTCTCCTGCGCGTAGTACGTCAGGAACGGCAGCGTCGCGCACAGCGCCGCGCTGGCCCACGCCGCGCGCTCGCCGAACAGCCGCCGACCCGCGAACCACGCCGCCGGAATCGTCAGCGTCGCGCACAGGACCGACAGCGCATGCGTGCGTGCCTCGCCGTCACCGCCGACCACGCCCATCCAGACGTGCAGCAGCATGTAGTACAACGGCGGCGAGCCGTCCTTGCGCAGGACGCCCGGGATGTCGAGGAAGCCGTGGTGCGCGATCCCGACCGACAGGCCCTCGTCGATCCAGAACTTCGCGGTCAGCGCGTGCGTGCGCAGCGAGACCGACAGCAGCATGATCGCCGCCAGGCCCGCGAGCCGCAGCAGCCAGGGACGCCGCGCGGCGAACGCGCGCGCCGCGGAGAACGAGGAGGACGACGCCGGCGCGCCCGCCACCGCGCTCACCCGCAGGCCGCCACGATCCGCCACTTGTCGCTGGTCGCCAGGGTGCGGCCGGCGCCCACGTCGCGCAGCGACGGCACCGCGCCCCGCGAGAAGTTGGTGGTCTTGACTCGGAAGACGACGGCCGGCGTGCGCGGTGCCAACTGAACCTGCTCGGTGTGCAGGTTCAGGTGCCAGGCGACCAAGGGCACCAAGAACGGCCCGGTGTAAGGGTTGCCGCAGCGCTTCAGCGCATCCGCCCCGCCCGCCGTCGCGACCAGGCCCGGAAGCTGGTCGGCCAGATCGGCCTGCCACTTCAGCCCGGTGAACGTCGGGTCCAGTCGCTGGAAGCTCGGGACCATGAAGCCGACGCCCGCGACGACCGCAGCGAGGGCGACGACGACGCCCCGCCGGGTCTCCGCCCCACGCAGCCATCCCAACACCGTGTGCACGACCCAGCCGGCGCCCGCGCCGCCGAGCACGATCAGCAGCGCGACCGGCGCGATCAGGTAGCGCTGGTTGCCCGAGAACCCGTCCTGGGTCATGTAGGCGACGAGCCCGAGCCACGCGATCGACATCGCGATCAGCCACGCCAGCGGTCGGGACCGCTTGACCATCACCATCGCCGCCGCCGCGACCAACCCCACCATCAACGGCCCGGTGAGCATGTCGCCCGCGTCGTTGAGGACCTCGAGCGCCGGGTTGTCGGCGTAGGTCGGCGCGCCCGCGTTGACGTTCTTGGCGCGGTGCGCGGCGCGCAGCAGGTCGCCCGACCCCCACCACTCCGGCAGCAGCCAGAGCGCCAGCACGCCGACCCCGGCGCCCACGATCAGCTTCCAGGAGACCGAGCGCGTCCACAGCAGGAACAGCCCGTACAACCCCAGGAACGGCCAGGCCTCGGGGCGCAGCAGCCCCGCGCAGACCGCCAGCAGGAAGGCGAAGCGCCGGTCGCCGGCCAGGTGCCGGTCGATCGCGCCCAGCAGGAACGCGACGATCAGCCCTTCGGAGTTGCCCAGCGCCGCGTTGCGGATCCACCACGGAGCGATCCCCAGCGCCGCTGCCGCGATCACGCCGCCGACCACGCCGCCGCCGACCCGGCGCGCGACGCCGTAGGCGAGCACGACCGAGGCGATCGCGCCCGCGCGGGCCACGACCAGCCAGAGGTCTGGTGACCACGAGCCGAACAGCGAGAAGACCGTGGTGAACATCACCGGCAGCGGCTTCCACGACGGGCCCTCGGTCGTGACCAGGTCCAGGTGGGCGACCTCGCGGCCCCAGATGATCCACGCCCACGGGTCGTAGGTCGGTGCGCTGGGGAACAGCAGCGTCAGCGCCGCGAGCAGCAGCGATCCACCCACGAGGAGGGTCCACGGACGCGGGCGCGCGCGGACGAACGCCGTGCCAGACGGCGCGGTCGGGACCTTCAAAGCAGCGGAACGCTCATCGACCAGCACGGCGGTGAGAGGGTATGCCCGCGGGCGGCGGGTTTCCGTGCGGCCTTAACGAAGCGCAACGCGCCGTGGGCGCCGCCTTCCACGGCTTGGTACCCATCGCCTTCCCTATATAGGGTCGCCCGCCATGGGATCCCCTGTGAACCTCACGCTCTCCCCGAGCGCCCAGGTCGGCGCCAACGTCAGCTTCGGCGCCAACGTCGTCGTCCACGACGGCGTGATCATCGGCGACGACGTCGTCATCCAGGACGGCGCGATCCTCGGCAAGCGCCCCAAGCTCGCCCCGACCAGCGGCTCGGCGCCCGTCGGCGACGACCCGCTGATCATCGGCGACGGCGCCGCGATCTGCGCGCAGGCGATCGTCTTCGCCTCGGCCAAGGTCGGCGCCGGCTCGATCGTCGGCGACCAGTCGTTCATCCGCGAACGCTCCACGATCGGCGCCGGAACCGTCGTCGGCCGCGGCTCCGCGATCGACAACGACGTCGTCATCGGCGACCGCGTGCGGATCCAGACCTCCGTGTACATCACGGGCTTCAGCGTCGTCGAGGACGACGTCTTCGTCGGCCCGTGCGCGATGACGACCAACGACGACACCATGAACCGCCACGACGACAACTACGCGCTGAAGGGCGCGGTTCTGCGGCGTGCGTGCCGAATCGGTGGCGGCGTGGTGCTCACGCCGGGGGTCGAGGTCGGTGCCGAGGCGTTCGTCGCAGCGGGCGCCGTGGTGACCGCCGATGTACCACCAAGAGGAGTGGTGATGGGCGTTCCGGGCAGGGTCGTGCGCGAAGTCGGCGAACAGGATCTTCTAGAGAACTGGCGCTAGTGTGTCGGACCGCAAGGGCTTCATCGACGTGCCGAGTGGGCACAAGGCCCTGCGCGGGAGTATCCGGCCGGAGGTGAGGAGCCACCGGCTGTTGACTGTGTCGCGGTCCAGCGCACGTTCCCTGTCGTCCCTAGGAGTCGTCTTCATGAGAAGCGCTGTCCTGGCGTTGGTCGCCCTGTGCGTCGTCGCCTGCGGAGCGGGCCAGAAGGCCCACCCCGCGTCCGCCTCCAACCTGAACGCCTCGACCTCGAACCTTTCGAGCGTCTTCAACTCGGCCCAAGCTGGCGACACCATCACCCTGGCCGCGGGCGATTACGGGAACTTCAACGGCGGCTCGAAGTCCGGCGTGGTCACGCTGAAGGCCGCCGCCGGCGCGACCGCCGCTGTGCACCCGGTCCTCAACGGCGCGGCGAACATCACCTTCGACGGGGTCACGCTCTCCGGGATGGAGATCAGCGGCCGCAGCCACGACATCAAGGTCCTCAACAGCCGCTTCACCGGCCAGGCCACGGTCGACGGCAGCTCGATGGCCAACGCCAACATCCTCTTCGACCACGTCACGTTCGACGGGATCGACGCCTGCGCCAACTGCTACGAGGGCCGCCTGTCGGTTCGCGGCAGCGGCAACAAGGCGGCCGCTCCGATCGGCTTCGCGGTCACCAACAGCCACTTCGGCAATGGCGGCGAGTCCGATGGCGTGCAGATCATCGGCATGGCGACCGGCGTGAAGATCGGCCCGGGCAACGAGTTCGCGGGGATCAAGCAGGGCAGCTACGACCGCCACGTCGACTCGATCCAGCTCTACGGCTCGGCGCAGACGCAGATCGTCGGCAATTACTTCCACGACAACGACACGATCCTCATGGCGCCTGACGGCGGTGACCATGAGGTAATCGCCAACAACGTGATGATCGGCGGCGTCTATGTGCCCGCCGTGCAGTTCGGCCACCACGACGGCTCGACGTTCATCCACAACACCACCAAGAACATCGACATCAACACCTACGTGGTCAGCGGCGACCCCTCGCCCAACCACAACATGGTCCAGCGCGACAACATCGTCATCAACGGCTCGCTGAACGCCAGCGGCTGCTCAGCGTGCACCAACGCCTACAACCTGTTCAGCGTGCGGGGCAAGGCCAGCGGCACCAGCCAGGTCGTCGGCACGCCGGTCTTCACCGGCGGCAGCGCCCCGACGACGTTCGCCGGCTACGAGCTGAAGGCGGGCTCGCCGGGCAAGGGCAACGCGTCTGACGGCGCCGACCGCGGCGTGAACTACAGCTCGGTCCCGCCGGTGACCAGCCCTCCGGGCGCGCCCGGCACGGGCGGCGGCACCGGCGGTGGTGGCACCGGGACGGGGACCGGAACCGGGACCGGCGGGACGACGACCGGCGCGAACGGCACGACGCCGGGCGGCACCTCGACGGCGCTGGTCTCCGACTCCGGGACGGCCAATCAGGCGAGCATCCGCGCCCGCTGGTCGTTCACGCCCAAGACGCCGCGCGTCGGCGTGAAGATCATCCTGACCGCGCCCAAGACCAAGGCCGGCGGGCGCAAGTGCTCGTGGACGATCGCCAAGGGCATCACGCGCCGCGGCTGCCAGATCGCGGTGATCTACCGCAAGGCCGGGACCAAGCACATCACGGTGCGCATCAAGGATCGCTCCGGGACGACCGTGCGCGTGACCGGCACCCTCAAGGTGCTGTCACGCAAGGGCAAGCTGACGGCGACCGCCGCCGTTTAGGCGACGCCAGCCGTCACGGGCTCGGGGACCGGCGCCGTCGTGGTGCCGGTCGCCCGCGCGTAGGCGGCCAGCAGCGCTGGGACCTGGTGCTGCCAGGCGAGACGGTCGCGCACGTCGGCTTGGCCTTCGAGCGCCATCGCCTCGCGCCGCGCCGGGTCGTCGAGCAGCGCCGCGACCGCAGCGCCCAGCGCGGCCGTGTCGCCCGGCGTCGCGTAGACCGCCGCGTCGGCGGCCGACACGCGCGACTCAGGCAAGTCGTAAGACGCCACCGCGCACCCCATCGCGAGGTACTCGGGGATCTTGATCATCGTCGAGACGTCGTTGAGCGGGCTCGGCGGATCAGGAGCCAGGCAGACGTCGCAGGTCGAGAGGATCGCGCGGATGTCGTCGTCGTAGCGCCAGCCGGCGAACTCGACGCGATCGGCGATGCCCAGCTCGACGGCCAAGGCCTTCATGTCGGGCAGCGACTCGCCGTCGCCGATGAAGACCGCCTGCCAGTCGTCGCGCTCGGCGATCGCCGCCAGCGCGCGGATCGCGTGGTCGACACCGTCCTGCGGGCCCATGATCCCGAGGTAGCCGATCAGGTGCGCGCGGCCGCGACGCCAGGCCGGATCGGGGTCGACCGGCCGGAAGCGCGCCAGGTCGGGGCCGTTGCGCACGACGAAGACGTCTTCGGCAGCCCGACCGCCGCGCTCCAGCGCGACCCGGCGGTAGGAGCCGTTGGTGCAGATCACGACGTCGGCCATCCGGAACGCCACGCGCTCCAGCGCGACCGCGACCCGGTACATCATGCCCTTGCCCCCACCGAACTTCGCCTGGTAGAGCTCCGGGACCAAGTCATGGTGGTCGAAGACCAACTTGGTGCCCTGCTTGCGCAGCGAGCGCACGGCGGCCAGCAGGAAGTCCGGCGGGTTGCCCGCGTGGACGACGTCAAACGGCCGCTCGCGCGCCAGCCGCCGCGCCAGCTTCCGGATCCGCCACAGCGCCTGCAGGTACTCGCGCGCGTAGCCCACCAGGCCGCCCGCGGCCGCAACCAGCGGGTAGCGGTAGATGGCAATGTCCTCAAGAACTTCGTGAGGCGCGTCGTCGCGCCCGTCGCCCATCGCGCAGACGACCACGACCTCCCAGCCCGCGTCACGCAGCGCGCGCGCCTCGTTGAAGACGCGCCGGTCCGACGGGACGGGCGCGTTCTCGGTGATCAGCAGCGCGCGGGGCATCCGCTCAGGCCGCGCCGCGCGCGAACAGCACCGCGGGGATCGTCCGGACCAGGATCTTCAGGTTGAGCCAGAACGACCGCGTGCGTGCGTACTCGAGGTCGAGCTCGATCATCTCCTCGAGCGTCAGCTCCGAGCGGCCGCTGATCTGCCACAGCCCGGTGATCCCCGGCTTGACGGCAAAGCGCCCGAACCAGTGCGCCGGGTAGTGCTCGACCTCGTAGTGGATCGGCGGGCGCGGCCCGACCAGCGACATCTCGCCCTTGAGCACGTTCCACAGCTGCGGCAGCTCGTCGAGGCTCGACTTGCGCAGGTAGTGGCCAACGCGCGTGACACGCGGGTCGCGCTTGATCTTGCGGAAGCCGGGCGTGCCCTCGTCCTCGCCGGGGTCCTCGCCGGCGATCAGCCGCTGGACGAAGCGCCGGTGCTGCTCGTGGCCAGCGTCGGTCCACATCGTGCGGAACTTGTTGACCGTGAAGGGCACCTGGCGACGGCCATACCGCACCTGGCGAAACAGCGCCGGGCCGCGCGAGTCCAGGCGGATCGCCACGGCCAGCAACGCCAACAGCGGCGCCAGCAAGATCAGCAGAATCGCCGAGACGAAGATGTCCAGCGCACGGCAGGCCCAGGACCCGGCGCGGGCCTCGACCAGCAACTGCTCCGCCGCGACGGCAGCGTCGCCGACCGTCGCAGGGGCGGCGGTAGTGCTCGTGGTGGTCGCGTCCATGCCCCCAGAGGTCCTTTCCCGGTCGATCGGTGTGGCTCAGGCGGCGAGCGCCGCGCAGTGCGACACGACGCGCTCGATGACGTGGTCCTGCTGCGCGTCGGTCAGGTCGGCGAAGAGCGGCAGCATCAGCACCTCGGCGGCGGCCGCCTCGGTGTGCGTGAGATCGGCGGTGACGCCCGGGTAGGCGCCCTCGTGGTGGATCGCCATCACACCGCGGCGCGTCGGAACGCCGTCGTCGAGCAGCAACTGCATCAACTCGGTCCGCTCGACCGGCGCGCCCGGGGCGACGCGCACGCAGTAGGACTGCCAGGTCCGCTGCGCGTACTCAGGCTCGTAGGGCGTCTCCAGGAACGGGACCGCCGCGAACGCTGCGTTGTAGCGCTCGGCCAGACGGGCGCGTTCGGCGAGGATGCCGTCGAGCGCGTCGAGCTGGCAGAGGCCCAGCGCGGCCTGCATGTCGGTCATCCGGTAGTTGAAGCCGCGCTCGGGATAGCCCTCGAAAATCACGCCCTTGGCGCCGTGGCGCTGCAGGTCAGACAGGTCCATCGCGTGCTGGCGCAGCTTGCGCATGCGGGCGGCCAGCTCGACGTCCTGGGTGGTGATCATCCCGCCCTCGCCGGTGGTGATGACCTTGCGCGGGTGCAGCGAGAAGCAGGCCGACGGACCGAGCGAGCCGATTGGACGGCCCTTGTAGTGGGCGCCGATCGCGCAGGCCGCGTCCTCGACGATCGTCAACCCGTGCGCGTCGGCCAGCGCGAAGAACGCGTCCATGTCGGCGGGCAGGCCAACCTGGTGGACCGGCATGATGGCCTTGGTCTTAGACGTGATCGCGCGCTCGGCGGCGGCCACGTCCAAGTTGTAGGTCAGCGGGTCGATGTCGGCGAAGACCGGCGTCGCGCCGAGCGTCCACACCGAGTTGGCGGTCGCGATGAACGACAGCGACGGGACGATGACCTCGTCGCCCGGCCCGACGCCCGCGGCGTAGAGCGCCAGCGACAACGCGGTCGTGCAGTTGGAGACGGCGATCGCCTCGGCAGCGCCGACGCGCTCGGCGAAACGACGCTCGAACTCCTGGACCTTGGGGCCCTGGGAGACCCAGCCGGAGGCGATGACCGCGGCGACCGCGGCACCCTCGTCACCGGTCAAGGTCGGCTTGGCGAACGGGACCTCCATGGTCAGCTCGCCTTCGCCAGCGACTGCTGGACGCCCTCGTGCTCGCGCTCGGCGCGCCACCAGGTGACGAGGCGGCGCAGGCCCTCCTCGAGGTCGATCTCCGGCACCCAGCCAAGCTGCTCGCGGGCCTTGGAGATGTCGGCGAGGCGACGCGTGACGCCGTTGACCGCGCGCGGCGGGCCGTACTCGACGTCGAGGTCGGAGTTCATGACCTTCAACAGCATCTGGGCCAGCTCGCCCAGGCTCGTCTCGGTCTGGCAGGCGATGTTGTAGGTCTCGTCGGTGACGTCGGCCGCGGCGGCCAGAACGTTGGCGCGCGCGATGTCGGCGATGAAGACGAAGTCCATCGTCTGCTTGCCGTCGCCGAGGATGATCGGCGGCTCGCCGGCGGAGATCCGCTCCATCCAGCGCACGAGCACCTCGGTGTAGAGGCCGTGGATGTCCATGCGCTCGCCGTAGACGTTGAAGTAGCGCAGCGCGACGTAGTCCAGGCCCTTCATGGCGTGGAAGCTGCGCAGCAGCTGCTCGTTGTAGACCTTGGCCGCACCGTAGAGCGTGTCGTTGTCGTACGGGTGGTGGTCTTCGCGCGTGGGGAACTCGGTCGCCAGCCCGTAGATCGAAGCTGAGGAGGACGCGATCAGCTTGCGCACCTTGTGCTCGGCCGCCGCCTCGATGACGTTGAACGTGCCGTTGACCAGCACGTCGTTGGCCAGGCGCGGCTCCTCGGCGCACTGCGTGATGCGCAGCGCCGCCAGGTGGAAGACGAGGTCCTTGCTGGCCGTGAGCGAGTGCACCAGGTCGCGATCGCAGATGTCGCCCTCGACGAGCGTGACCGGGCCGTGCTCCAGCGCCCAGGCGAGGTTGTCGCGGCGCCCGCGGACGAAGTTGTCCAGGACGACGATCTCCTCGGCGCCGGCCGTGACCAACTGGTCGACCAGGTTGGACCCGATCGCGCCGCCACCGCCGGTGACGAGGACGCGATCGCCCTGGAGGGCGCCCTTGTTCGTGTTCGTGGTCGTCTGCACGATCATGAAACGGGTCAGACGGCGCCGATCTTCCGCTCGACCGATCAAACGGCCTAAGCGGCTCGCCCGGCGCGCCGCTTCACGCGTGCGGGGCGGCGGCCTCGAACTCGTGGAGGCGCTCGATCGCGTCGGTTCGTGAGGTCGCGTCGAGCTTCTCGAACGCGGACGACAGGTGGGTCTTGACCGTGCTCTCGGCGATGAACAGGCGCGTGGCGATCTCGCGGTTGGTGCAGCCCTCAGCGACCAAGCCGAGGATCTCCTTCTCGCGGTGTGACAGCGCGCGCGGCGCCACCGCGGCGCCGATGTCCAGCGGCACCGAGAGCTGGCCGGCGATGACCGCCTCCAGCGTCGGGACCAGCGCGACGCCGAGATCCGGCTCGCGGACGATCCCGACCGCGCCCGACTGGACGGCCCGGCGCAGCACGCCGTTGGTGGCGTCGTCGGGCATCACGCAGACGACGAGCAAGTCGGGCCGCAGGTCGAGGACGGCCTGCAGTGCCCGCACGCGGTCCAGCGCCCGCCCTTCGGCGGCCAGGACGGCGACGGCGCCGTCCGGCAGCGTCGGCACCTCGGCCGGCCGAGCGTGGGTCAGCGCGCGCCCCGCGGCGTCCAGGACGGAGGCGACCTGCGCGCGGCCGACGCCATCGCCCAGGGCGATGATCGTCTGCGGCGAACGGGCCAGCGCGAGGTCCTCGACGGCACTCATGCCGGATGTAACGCCGCTGACCGGCGTGCGCTTGCGCCGCTCACCCGACTCTTAGAAAGCGTGGCGCGCTGCCCGGGCGCAGCGGGAGTGCAATCCGCTTGGCCCGCATTTCCACATTTCGCGTGGACGAATGGGCAGTGCCCGCCCGTTATGTCGGCATGAAGATCGCTAAGGCGCTGATCCTGACCGGGAGCCGCGGTACCGCGCGCGCCTCCTGGCAGGGCGTGAGCGATGGGCCGCAGCACCTGTTCCCGCTCGCGAACCGCCCGATCCTCTTTCACGTCCTGGAGAGCCTGCGCCGCGCCGGCCTGCTGGAGGCCACGATCGTCACCGACCCCGCCTCGCGTGGGGCGATCGGCGACGCCGTCGGCGACGGCCGCCGCTTCAACCTCGACGTGCGCTACGCCGAGATCGACGAGCCCGCCGAGCTCGGCGGCGCGCTGGCGACCTGCGAGAGCTTCATCGCCGACGAGCCCGTGCTCGTCCACCAGGCCGACGCGCTGCTGCACATGCCGCTCAACGGCCACATCGCGAGCTTCTCCGACGACCGCCTCGACGCGCTCGCGCTGCGGATGCCGAGCAAGCCGTCGTCGCTGCAAGACCTTGCCCCCGGCTACATGCTGAGCCCGCAGGCGCTGGCGCTGCTGCGCGAGCACCCGGGCGCGGCCGCCAACCCGATCAGCGAGGTGCGCGCTCATGGCGGGCGCGTGCGGATCACGGCGGTCGAAGGCTGCCTGCCCTGCCACGGCGACATCGACGTCCTGCTGGACGGCAACCGCCGGATGCTCAAGGAACTGGCGGCCTCGATGGAGGAGCTGGCGCTGCCCGGCTGCGACGTGCAGGGCCCCGTGTCCGTGCACCCGACCGCCGACGTGCAGTCCTCGACGCTGCGCGGACCGCTGGTCATCGGACCGGACGCCGTGCTGCGCGACGCCTACGTCGGGCCGTACACGTCGATCGGCGCGGGCGTGGAGGTCGACGGCGCGGAGATCGAGCACTCGATCGTCCTGCCGCGTGCTCAGCTGCGCTACGTCGGCACGCGGATCGAGTCGTCGGTGATCGGCGCGGGCGCGCGCGTGGCGCGCGAGTTCCGCAAGCCGTCGGCGACGACGCGCCTGTCGATCGGCCCCGGCGCCGAAGTCCTCTTCTCGTAGTTCTTGCCGTAGTTCTAGGACTACGGCTTCAGCGCCAGCACGCGGTCGCGCACCTCGGTGCTCGTCCGCCGCAGCTTCGGCCACGGGCGCCACGCGGGTGCCGCGACCGTCGCGGCGTCGACCGCGCCGACCGGGTGCAGGCGCAGCTCGCGCCCTTCCCCGACCTCGCCGAACGCGCGCAGCGGGCCGCCGTCGGCCGACCAGCCGGCCAGCGCGTGCTCGCCATCTGCCTGCGGCGGCTCCTCGACGGTGACCGCGGCGGCGGGCGCGTCCAGCGCGACCCGGCCGGAGAACGGACGGACGACCAGCGTGCCGTCCTCACGCGTGCGCGCGTCAAAGCTCCCGCGGGCGATCTCCCCCACGCTCAGCCACTCCACGTCGCCGACGCGGTTCACGCGCGCGGCGGCCTCGGCCAACGAGTCCAGCCCGCCGGCGACGTCCTCGTGGTGGCCGTAAACGATCATCGGGTGATCGAGGAACGCGCGCAGCGCGAGATCGGCGACCGTCGAGGTCAGCGGCGTGCGCGGGATGACCGCGCAGCCGCCGACGAAGTCCGCGGGGCGCCAGGCCGCCAGCGGCGGCTCGGCCGGGCGCTCGGCCGTCCACGGCAGCGGGTGGATCGCCGACAGCGCGTCGAAGCCGACGGCGGCCAGCGCGCGGGCCATCGCGCGCGAGCAGCGGCCGTGCGGCGGCATCATGATGTGGTCGACCGGCACGCCGCTGCGGCGCTCGAAGCGCTCCACGCGGCGCAGCGCCTGGGCAGCCGTCGCCAGCGCGAGCGCCTCGTCCTCCTGGGCCAGCAGCTCGTTGTGGACGTGGTCGTTGCCGTGGACGACGAGCGAGAGCCGGTCGCGGCGCTCGATGAAGAGCTGCGCGGTCGCGCGGTGCGCGCGGGCGGCCGCGTCGAGCGGGATCATCGCCATCACGACGTGGTAGCCGTGCATGTCGGCGTGGGCGACCAGCGCCCGGTAGTCGATGAAGCCGTAACTGCGCCAGCGCAGGTTGGGGTCATCGAAGACGAACGCGGCGCGCGGGCGGCGGCGGGTGATCGCCGAGCCGCAGATCGCGCGCAGGAAGTGCACGAGCGCGACCGAGGCGATCGCGCGCCGCGACAGCAGCGCGTAGAGGACCTCGTCGTCGGCCAGCTCGGGCAGGACGGCCGCGACGCGGTGGACGCCGTCGGCCTCGGTCCAGACCGCGGCGGCGCCGGCGGCCGCGAGCACCTGCTCGCCCGGCGCGGGCGTCAGCTCGGCGGCGACCCGGTCGGCCAGCGCGATCCCGCGGACGCTGGGCTCGACCGCGGGCGCGTCGGCCAGATCGACCGTGACCGGCTCGGCGGCGCCGGGCGCGTCGCCGTCCATCACGGCGAAGGCGGCACGGCGGCCGGGCGCGCCCAGCGCCGCGGCGTCGGGCAGCGGGCCGCCGGCCGGCGCGAAAGCCAGCAGCGGCGCGTCCGGCGCGACATCGCCCTGCGCGGCGAACCGCACCGGGAAGGCCTCCTGGAGTGCCGCGAACAGGCGCGGGCGCGCCGCGAGGGCGTCGCCGGGCGTCACGGCGACGTCGATCCGGTGCTCGGTGCTCTGCGTCATGTTCTGCGGGATACAACGCGAGCGGAAGGACACGGCTTCCGGGCCCGTTGAATGGTCATGGAGCTCGTCGCCGCTCTGCGCCTGCTCTGGCGCCACCGTCTACTCGTCGCCCTCATGGCCGTCATCGGCGTGCTCGTCGCGCTGTCGCTCGCCTACCGCATCGGGTTCCCCCCGAAGCTCGAGAGCCGCCACTACAACGTGGGCGTCGGGTCAATCACCGCGCTCGTCGACACGCCGAACTCGCAGGTCGTCGACCTCGGCGGCGACACCGGCAGCGACATCGCGACGCTTTCGGCCCGCGCCGGCCTGCTGGCCAGCCTCATCGCCAGCTCGCCGATCAAGGACCAGATCGCCGCGCAGGTGGGCATCGATAACGACAAGCTGATCACCGCCTCGGCGGACCCGACGACGGGCGCCTCGGGCGCGGTCGCCGTCAAGGACGACCAGCACGCCTACATCCTGAAGTCCGCGATCGCCAACGTCGACTCCGGCCAGATCCCGATCATCTCGGTCCGCACCCAGGCGCCCAGCGCCGAGGACGCCGAGAAGCTCGCCAACGCATCGATCGACCAGCTGAAGGCCCATATTCAGCAGCTCGCCGGCTCTGACAACGTGCCCGAGCGGCGCCGCGTCGTCGTCCGTGAGCTTGGGCCGGCGCGCGCGGCGACCGTCAGCCGCGGTTCCTCGCCGATCATCGGCCTCATCTTCGGCGTCCTGGTCTTCCTGCTCGGCTGCGGCGCGATCGTCGGCTCCTCCGCCCTGGTCCGCGGCTGGCGCCGCGCCGAGGAGCTGGAGAGCCGCGGCGCCACCGCGCTGCCAGACGAGGGCGCGCTGGAGGAGCCGCCCGGACCCGTCGCGCGCCTGGCCGCCGTCGACATCACGCGGAGGTCCTAACCCATGTCCGAGCGCCCGCTCCGAGTCCTGCAGAGCTTCCCGCACAAGATCGGCGCGGCCCGGATCTGCACGACCGCGTGGTACCAGGCGACCGGCGTCGCCGAGGCGGGCGCGGAGCTCACGGTCATGACCGGCGCGGTCGCGCGGCCGCTGCCCGACGGCATCGACGTGCGCACGACGCTCGCGCGCGGACCGATCCGGATCCCCTACAAGCCGCTGGGCCGGATGCGCGCGCTGGCGCTGCACGACCGGCTTGTCGCACGGGCGCTGCCGCGGATGGCCAGCAAGATCGACGTCGTCCACGCCTGGCCGATGGGCGCCAAGCACACGCTGCAGATCGCGCGGCGGCTCGGAATCCCGACGGTGCTGGAGCGCCCCAACGCGCACACGGGCTTCGCCTACGAGGTCACGCGCGCCGAAGGCGAGCGCCTCGGTGTAACGCTCCCGCCCGACCACGAGCACGCTTACAACTCCGACATCCTCGCGCTCGAGGAGGAGGAGTACCGCCTTGCCGACGCGCTGCTGTGCCCGTCGGACTTCGTGGTCAAGACGTTCCGCGACCGCGGCTACGACGACGCGCAGCTCGTCCGCCACATCTACGGCGTCGACGAGACCCTCTTTCACCCGCCGGCCGGCCCGCGACGCAGCAACAACGGGCTGACCGTGCTGTTCGTCGGCGTCTGCGCGGTCCGCAAGGGCCTGCACTTCGCGCTGGAGGCGTGGCTGCAGTCGCCCGCCAGCGAGCACGGCACGTTCCTGATCGCGGGCGAGTTCCTGCCCGAGTACGAGGCGGCGCTGGCGCCTCTGCTGGCGCACCCGAGCGTCCAAGCGCTCGGCCACCGCACCGACGTGCCCGAGCTGATGCGCACCGCCGACGTCCTGGTGCTGCCGAGCATCGAGGAGGGCTTTGGCCTGGTCTGCACCGAAGGCATGGCGTCCGGGGCGGTGCCGATGGTCAGCGACGCGTGCACCGACGAGTGCGTCGACGGGCGCAACGCGTTCGTGCACGCGGTCGGCGACGTCGAGGCGATCCGCGGCCAGTTCACCGCCCTGCACGCCGACCGCGACCTGCTCGAGCGCCTGCGCGCGACCGGGCTGCGCGACGCGCCGGGCCTGACCTGGACGGCGGCCGGGCGGCGCCTGGTCGACGTGTACGCGCAGGTCGTCGCCGACCACGCTGAGCGACGGGCCGGCCGCGCCGCCGCGTGATGCGCCGCCCCCGCCGGCTCACGGTTCCCGGCGCGATGGCCATCAGCGTGGTCGTCGCCGCGCTCGTCGTCTTCTGGAGCCTCGCGACGATCAGCCTCTCGCCGCCCGGCGTCAAGCCGCGGCATCTCGGGATCGGCGCGGCCGCGACGCACGTGGTCGTCGACGCGCCGACGTCGCTGCTCGTCGACCAGGACAAGATCGACGTCGTGCTCGCGACGTTCACCAAGCGCGCCGAGTTGTACGGGAACATGATCCCGACGCCGCCGGTGCTCGACCTGATCCAGCAGCACACCGGGATCGCGCCCGGCGAGATCGTGGCGATCACGCGCTTGACCGAGGGCGTGCAGACCGCGATGCGCGAGCCCGACAGCGAGCAGCAGTCGAGCCGCCTGCTGGAGATGCCGCGCCCCTACCGGATCGACGTCCAGGCCAACCCAGCACACGCGGCGTTCAACGTGTACACGCAGGCGCCGACGCCCGAGGGCGCGATCCGGCTGGCCGACGGGACCGTCGCGGCGCTGCAGGAATACCTGACCGCGCGGGCCGACGCGGCGGGCACGCCGCCGGACCAGCGCGTGCGGCTGATCCAGCTCGGGCACGCGCGCGGCGGGGCGATCAGCGGGCAGACGCGGCCGACGATGGCCGGCCTGTCGTTCGTGATCGTCTTCGCGTTGTCGATGGCCTTGCTGCTCGGCGCGGCGCGGGTGCGGCGCGGCTGGATCGCGGCCGGGCGCGCCCACGCAGGCGACGACGGCACGCCGGCTTTCCTGCGCGAGCCGCTGATGACGCGGGCGCGGCGCCGGACCGGCGCGACGCTCGGCGTATGGCCGCACACGACGCGCGTGATGCCGTGGCTGATCGCGCTCTTCATGGTGATCCTGTGGCTGATCCCGTTCAACGTGATCCAGCTCGGGGTGTCGCTGCCGTTTGACGCCAAGCTCGACCGGCTCGTCCTGCCGGTGCTGTTCCTGGTGTGGATCCTGTCGCTGGCGATCGGCGGGCCCGAGTCGCCGAAGCTGCGGCTGACGCTGATCCACATCGGGATCTTCGGGTTCATGGCCGTGGTCGGGATCGGCGTGCTGGTCAACGCGCATGCCTTGAACCACCAGCTGGAGTTCGAGCTGGCGGTCAAGAAGATCACGCTGCTGCTGTCCTACGTGATGTTCTTCGTGATCGTCGCCAGCTCAGTGCGCCGCAGCGAGGTTCCGAACTTCCTGAGGTACATGCTGTGGCTGTCGGTGATCTGCGCGGTCGGGATCATCTGGGAGTACCGCTTTGAGTACAACCCGTTCTACGACGTCGCAGGCAAGCTGCTGGGGACGGTCTTCCAGGTCGGCGTGCCGACGGGCGGCAACATCGACGACATCGGGCGCCACCTGACGCGCGGGCCGACAGACCATCCGCTGGAGGCCGTCGGGATGATGGCGATGGCTTTGCCGGTGGCGCTGGTGGGCATCCTCGGCGGCGACCGCAAGAAGCAGATCTTGTACACCTTGGCCGCGTGCGTGCTCTTGGCCGCGGCGATCTCCACGTATAGGAAGAGCGCGCTGCTGGCGCCGCTGTCGGTCTGCCTGACGATCGCCTACTTCCGCCGCGGCGACCTGCTGAAGCTCGCGCCGCTCGGCGTCTTGGGGTTGGGCGCGATCCACACGCTGTCACCAGGGGCCTTGGGCGCGATCGTCTTCCAGCTGAAGCCGAGTCGGTTGGGCGTGAGCACGGTCAGCGACCGCGCGTCGGACTACGACGCGGTCCGCCCGGACGTGTGGACGCACCTGTTCTTCGGGCGCGGCTACGGCACCTACGACCACAACGCCTACCGCGTGCTGGACAGCGAGGTGCTCGGCCGGCTGGTCGACACGGGCGTGATCGGCTTGTTGTCGCTCTTTGCGATGTTGTTGTTCATCGTCTTCGCGGCGCGGGCGACGATCCGCTCGCGGCACCCCGTGTGGAGCCCGGCGGCGCTGGCGATCGCCGCTGCCGCGGTGGCGTTCCTGGTGCTGGCGTTCCTGTTCGACGTGACCTCCTTCCCGCACGACCCCTACATCTTGATGTCGCTGGCCGGGTTCCTCGCCGTGTTGGTGAGCAGCGACCCGTCTGACGACCCCGGCGGTCGCGACGAGGTCGTCCGCCGCGCCCCGCCGGTGCCGGAGCCCCGGCCGCCCTACGACGCCGAGGACCTGGATCGCATCCCGGTCATGGCGGAGGTCAACTGACATGACGTCGCCCACGTCCACCGCGCCCGCGCCGGTCCGCCCGCGCTTCCCGCTGATCGACTCCTGCCGCGGGATCGCCGCGATCACGGTCCTGCTGTTCCACGTGGGGCTGGTCGGCAGCTACGCGCGCAACGGCGAGCTGCGGTCGTGGTCGGACGCGCTGTGGATCGGCGTGCCGGTGTTCTTCGTGATCTCGGGCTTCTTGCTCTACCGCCCGTTTGCCGCCGCCGCGCGGACCGGCGGGCGCCCGGTGGCGGTTGGCCGCTACGGCCTCGGTCGCTTCCTGCGCATCGTCCCGGCCTACTGGGCCGCGCTGACGTTCTTCGCGCTGACGACCGGGCTGCACGGCGTGCTGACCGCAGACTGGTGGAAGTACTACGGGTTCTTGCAGGTCTACGCCGACGACACGGTGCTGAACGGCCTGGCCGTTGCCTGGACGCTGTGCGTCGAGGTGACGTTCTACATCGCCTTGCCGCTGTACGCGGTGGCCTCGCGCCGCCTGTCGCTACGCAACGAGTACCTCTTCTTGGCCGCGCTGGCCGCGCTGTCCTTCGGCTTCCGCGCGTTGACGATCCACGACCACTGGGGCAACACGCTCCCGGCGTCGTTCGTCTGGTTCATCCCGGGCATGGTGCTGGCGCTGTGGACCGTCGAGCCGCCGCGCTTCCTGGCCGCGCTGACGGCGCGCAGCGGGTTGTGCTGGGCCTTGGCGCTCGTGCTCGTGGTCGTCGCCGGCCACCTCACCGTGCTCGCCTCCAACGCCTTGATGTTGATCGCCGCGCCGCTGATCGTGCTGCCGGCGCTGTCGCCTTCGGCGAGCTCGATCCCGGGCCGCGTGCTGAGCTTCCGCCCGCTGCTCTGGTTCGGCTCCGTGTCCTACGGGCTCTACCTGTACCACGTGACGCTGATGGCCTGGCTGGTCGACCACCACGGCGCCTCTTTGGGTCCGTCGCCGTGGCTGTCGCTGGCGCTCGTGTCGCTCGTGGTCACCACGATCGCGGCGGCGGCGAGCTGGTACCTGCTCGAGGAGCCGGCGCTGCGGTTGAAGAACCTGTCGTTGCCGCGGCGGCGGCGCGAGCCGGCGCCCGAGCCGGCGCCGGTGGCCGTGCCCGTCAGCGCCGAGCGCTGACGTCCTCCGCCAGCGCGCGCTCCATGTCGTCCGCGAGGGCGAGGTGCTGGTAAGGGCCGGGACGGCGAAGCGCTTCAAGGACCTGCTGTTGGCTCTGCGGGTCCTTGTCCTGGCTCATCTTGACCTTGCACACGAACCGCGTGATCGGCAGGCGGATGCCGACCGTGCCGGGCGCGAGCTTGGCGCCGAGCTCAGGGTCGAGGTACACGGGAGCGTCGACGTGCTGCTCGAAGCGCGCGACCAGGCGGGTGAGCACCGCCACGTTCTCGTCGGGATCGAGGATCTCGGGGACGCCGTAGCAGTGCGCCACGCTGAAGTTCCACGTCGGGGCGCGCACGCCGAGCGGGCTGTACCAGCTCGGTGAGACGTAGCCGCTCGGTCCGGCGAAGATGAACAACATCTCGTTGCCGGGTCCAAAGCCATGGACTTGGTCATCGGGCCGGCCGACGTGCGTAACCACCGCGAGCTGGTCGTCGTCGCGGTCGTCCAGCAGCACGGGGTAGTGCGAGGCGACTGGCTCGCCGTCATTGACGCTGACCAGCGTCGCCCACGGGTGCTCGTCGATCAGCCGGCGAACGACCTCCGGGTCGGTGACGACGTGATGAGGACTGTGACGCATGTCCCGCAGTATGCGGTTGGCATCGGCGCGTGGGATCGGACACCATCGAGTGCGTGACCGCCCCGAGCCACGACCTCGCCGCGCGGCTGCGCGCGTTGCCCGTCTTCGACCTCGCGCTGCCGGCGTTCGACCCGTCCGGCGCACCCGATGATCCGGCGCTGCTCTTCGCCGAGTGGTTGGAGGAGGCCATTGACCACGGGGTGGCGGAGCCGCACGCGATGACGATCAGCACCATCGGCACCGACGGCCGCCCCAACGCGCGCGTGCTGATCCTCAAGGGCATCGCCGACGGCCACTGGCGCTTTGCCTCCAGCGGCCTCAGCGTCAAGGGCCGCGAGCTGGCCGCGACCGCCGCCGCGGCGCTGACCTTCTACTGGCCGGCCCGCGGGCGCCAGATCCGCGTTCGCGGCGCCGTCGTGGCCGCCGAGGCGGACGTCAGCGCCCAAGACTTCCTGGCGCGTGGACCGGCCGCGCGCGCCGAGGCGCTGCTCGCGCGCCAGAGCCAGCCGCTCGTGGGCGAGCTGCCCGAGCTCGAGGTGCCACCAGCCGACCTCGTCGCCGAGCACTGGACCGTCTACGAGGTCGTCGCCGACGAGGTCGAGTTCTGGCAGGCCGACGCCGAGCGCCGCCACGTCCGGCTGCGATACCTGCGCGAGGCCGACGGCGCCGGGTGGACGACCGAGCGGCTCTGGCCCTAGGAGCGACGGCGGTTACGCCGCATCCAGCATCAGCCAGGCCGGAGGGTCTAGGTCTGGCTTGGGCCGGCGGCGGGCGCGCAGCGCGAAGAAGATGATGACCGCGGTCGCCCAGAAGGTGAAGAACACCAAGAAGGCGATGGCAGCCATCGCCTTCTTGGGACCGTCGACGATGACCTTTGCGGTCGGGACGCCGAGGCGGTCGGTGATCAGGTTGGGCATCGTGCCGGACTTGGCGGCGACGGTGCGGCGAAGGGTGCGGTTGGCCGCAGAGGTGAGGCGAACCGCCGTGTGCGCGTCAGGGGCGAAGCCGCGCAAGGTGATGATCGGGATGTGGCCGTCGGCGGCGGCGGTCAGCAGGTAGGGCCCATTCGGCGCGGCGGCGGCCGCGGTCGCCTCGGTCGCCAGGGTGATCTCCAGCGGCGAGGGACCGGTCTCCGGGCCGAGGATCGTCAGCTGCTCGGGGTCGATGCCGGCGTCGCGGGCGATCTCGACGCGGGCGACGTCGGTCATCAGCAGATCCGCCAGCAGGATCGCGCGGGTCGGCAGCGTCTGGTGGGAGTCGCTGTCCAGCGTGAAGGTCGAGAGGTCGGGCTGGCTGATCAGCACGCGCGCCGCGGCGGTCGCTGACGTGCGCTCCTTGCTGCCGAGCTTCGGCGGGAAGAAGCTCAGGTTGTAGAGCATGGACAACCCGATGAGCGCGGCGATCGGCAGGCCGGCCGCGATCGCCCAGCGGTGGCGGCGCATGACGCGCAGGATGGAGATGATCTCCACGCCAGTCCCCTCGCCCGCTCAGCGGTCCTCGTGCAGCGGCTCGGCCACCGGCCAGCCGCCAGAGGGAACCGCCAGGTCGCGCAGCCGCTCCTGCTGGGCCTCATCACGCCAGCCGCGGCGGATCCGCACGACCCACAGCACCATCATGCTCGACGCCAGCAAGGCCAACAAGAACGACAGGCCCGCGACCTTGACGCTGATGCCCGGATCGATGATCCCGCCCTTGGCGCGCCCGAGCTGCTCCATGTGGACCTGCTTGGAGACCGGGATCTTCTGCGTCGCGGCGAGGTCGTGGAGGTAGTCACGCATGCCGTCGATCGCGCCGTTGGCCAGCTGCTCGGCCTCGCGCGGGGTCGGCGCCTGGGCGTAGACGTCGACGATCGGCACCGTCGGGTTGGCCTGGATGTTCAGGCGGTACTCGTCGGTTGACTTGAGGATGTCTGAGGTCTTGCGCTTGCCGGCGCTCGCCAGCGGGCGCGGGAAGTCGACCGTCACCGGCGAGGTGATCCGCAGCACGTCGGCCGGCAGGTTCGCGCGGCGCGCGATGTAGCGGCGGACGGGCGCGCTGGCCATGATGTTGCCGACCAGCAGCGCGCGGTTGGTGATCGCGGTGAACGCGTAGGTGTTGACGTCGAGGTCCAGGACCGTGGACTTCGGCGTGTCGACTAGCGCGCGCGTCGACGCGGTTGAGATCTCCAGGTGCCGCGGGGTGAAGCTGGGCGGCACGACGCCGATCCGGCCGACGCTCCACGCGGCGGCGAGGCTGGCGACGAGCAGGCTGACGACCACGCCTACGCGCAGCTGCCACAGTTCTCGGAGGTGCTTGCCCAGTTGCACTACTCATGCAACGTGGCAACGGAAGGGGAACTTCCGGGCGCGCGTTCTTTATGCAGATGACCGACGACGCGCACCCCCTCGTCACGCGCACGCTCGCGCAGGCCCAGGAGCACCGCCAGGCCGGCCGGCTGGACGCCGCCGAGATCCTCTACCGCGAGGTGCTCGCGCAGCGGCCGGGCGACGAGGCCGCGATCGATGGCCTGCGCGCGACCGGCGCGCTGCCGCCGGAGGGCGACGTGCCGCCGGCGTCCGCGGAGCCGAGCGCGTCACGCGGCCGCGGCCCTAAGGCCGTCGCCCGCGAGCTGGCGCGCCGCCACGTCCGCCCCGCGATCGAGGCCGCCGCCCAGAACCCGCGGATCCTCAAGTACCGCGTGCTGTCGACGTGCCGGAGGGTCCACGGGCCCGCGCCGCGGGTGCTGCAGCCGGTCCTCTGGGTCGGTCCCGGCGAGGTCGTCCTGGGCGAGGACGTCCAGTTCGGCTGGCGCCGCTCGCCCTACTTCTACACCGGCTACTGCCACGTCGAGGCCGCCCTCCCCCACTCCCGGATCGAGCTCGGCGATCGCGTCGAGTTCAACAACAACACCTTCATCAAGTCCGAGGGCGCGGGCATCTCGGTCGGCGCCGACGGCCTCTTCGGCGCCGAAGTCCAGATCTTCGACTCGAACTTCCACGACCTCCATCCCGACCGCCGCCGCACCGGCACACCCCGCCTCGCCCCCGTCGAGATCGGCCCCAACATCTTCGTGGGCATGGGCGTGAAGATCCTCAAGGGCGTCACGATCGGCGCCGACTCCGTCCTCGGCGCCGGCGCCATCGTCACCTCCGACATCCCCGCCGGCGTCATCGCCGCCGGCAACCCGGCGCGCGTCATCCGCGAGCTCTAGCCCCGCCCCGCTCCGGGTCGCTTGAGCGTCGCTATGCGACGCTAAAACGACCCGCGTCTCGCGCAGGCGTCGAGGGCGCGTGGAGCGAAGCGCAGGCGTCGAGGGCGCGTGGAGCGAAGCGCAGGCGTCAGCCGCGGGCGCGGACGACGGCGCGGAGGGCGGCGACGTTGCCTTGGCGGTGGGCGGGCCGGCGGGCGGCGGAGGCGACGAGAGCGTGGGTGGCTGCGTGGACGGCGAGGCCCAGTCGCGTGAGCATCGCGATGGCGATGCCGGAGTGCTTGCGGGCGAAGGCGGTACGGCTCTCGGCGAGGATCGCGAAGAGGCTGGTGCGAGGTGCTGAGTGGCCGCCTTCGTGGCGCGCGGTCGCGGCCGGCTCGTAGCGGACTTCGGAGCCGCTGGCCCAGACGCGGCGGCAGAGGTCCATGTCCTCGCAGTAGAGGAAGAAGCGCTCGTCGAAGCCGCCGAGGGCCTCGAAGACCGATCTCCGAACGAGCATGCAGGCGCCAGAGAGCCACTCCGGCGAGGCGGGCGCGGAGTACGCAGACTCCTCGTGGATGATCTCGTTCGCCCACGCCGCGCGGCGGACGAAGCGGTGCAGGAAGAGCGCGGTCGCCCAGGTCGAGCCCAGGCGCTGGTAGCGGCGCATGCTCGGGATCAGCGCGCCGTCCTCCTCGCGCAGCTGCGGGCCGACGAGTCCGACCGACGGCGACGAGTCCAGGACCGCCGACAGCCGCGCGAGGTCGTCGGCGGAGATGCGCGCGTCCGGGTTAATGAACAACACGTACTCGGCGTCGCCGGCCGCTGCGCCGAGGTTGCAGCCGAACCCGAACCCGCCGTTGCGCCCAGACTCCAATGCACGAACGTCGAGATCGGCGATCGACTCCAACGACCCGTCCGACGACGCGTTGTCGACGACGGTCACGTCGACGCCGGGCAGCGCGAGCAACGGCTCGACCGCTGCCCGTAGTGTGTCCCGGCTGTTATAGGACACGACGACCGCGTCGATCATGGAACCGCCTAGACCGGCGCGGTGACCCCGCGCGTTACGCCGCGGAAGTCCACCGTGCGCACCGAGCGGGCGATCGCCTCGTGGTCGACGCCCGGATGCGCGGTGACGATCACCGCGACGTCCGCGCCGTCCAGCGCCTCGCCCAAGTCCATGTTCTTCAGACCGTAGGAGGCCAGCTCCGGCACGTAGGGGTCGTGGTAGCGCACGTCGGCGCCGCGCTTGGTCAGCAGCTCGATCAGCTTCAGCGCCGGCGACTCGCGGATGTCCCCCACGCCCTTCTTGTAGGAGACGCCCAACACCACCACCTTGGCGCCGTTGACGGCCTTGCGGTCCTCGTTGAGCGCGTGCTCGACCTTCTCCATGCAGAAGTACGGCATGTTGGTGTTGACCTTGCCGGCGAGCTCGATGAACTCGGTGGCGAAGTCAAACTCCCGCGCGCGCCAGGTCAGGTAGAACGGGTCGACCGGCAGGCAGTGCCCGCCCATGCCCGGGCCCGGCTCAAAGCGCATGAACCCGAAGGGCTTGGTCGAGGCCGCGTCGACGACTTCCCAGATGTCCAGGTTCATGCGATCGGCGAGGATCGACAGCTCGTTGACGAGCGCAATGTTCACCGAGCGGAAGATGTTCTCCAGCAGCTTGGACATCTCGGCGACCTCGGGCGAGGTGACCGGCACGATCTGCTCGCAGACGCGCGCGTAGATCTCGCTGGCCCGCGTCGTGCAGTCCTGCGTCAGGCCGCCGACGATCTTCGGGGTCGTGCGGATGTTGTAGTCCAAGCGGCCCGGATCGACGCGCTCGGGCGAGAACGCCAGCGCGAAGTCGGTCCCGGCGCGCAGGCCGGACTCCTCCAGCAGCGGCACCATGTAGTCGCGCGTCGTGCCCGGGAACGTCGTGGACTCCAGGACAATCGTCTGGCCCTCACGCACGACCTGCGCCAGCGCGCGGCCAGCGCCAAGCAGCGGCCCGAGCTCCGGCTCGCGGTTGTCGTTCAGCGGCGTCGGGACGCAGATCAGGATCGCCTCGGCCTCGTGCAGCTCGACGAAGCGCGTCCCGAAGTGGCAGCGCTCGAGCACGCCCTGCAGGCGCTCATCGGAGACGTCCTCGATGTGCGACCGGCCCTCACGCAGGCCAGCGACCTTCGCGGCGTCCAGGTCGACGCCGATGACGTCCATGCCCGCCTCGGCGAACTCCATCGCCAGCGGCAGCCCGACGTACCCCAGGCCGACGATCCCGATACTCATCTCGCTCCCTCGTGGTTCGGAATGACCGCGCCCACCATCCGGCGGCGCATCTCACGCCGCGTGAAGCGGCGGTACTCCGGGTCCGGGACCCGATCGACATGCTGGGCGGCAGCCCGCACGTACCCGTAGACGAACGCGAAGCCCGAAATCACCTGCGGCCGGCGGGTGCCGACGCGCAGCGCGCGCAGCATCACCCACGACAGCGGGTGGTGCGCGATGTAGGCGCAGGTGCCGTGGCGCGCGTGACCGCGGACCGTGCCGTCGGCGCTGCCGAGCGGCCGGTGGTGGATGCTCACCACGTCGGTGTAGCTGACCGTCCCGAACCCGCGCATACGCGCGTAGGTCTCGTCGATCGTGTCCCAGCCCAGCATCTCCTGCACGCCGCCGATGGCCTCGAAGCACGGCAAGGTGTACAACTTCAAAGCGCCGTGGACGTGGTTGCGGGCGATCTTGATCCGGCGCATCCCGCCGCCCGGCAGCGGCTCGTCGAGCACGCCGCCGGCCAGACCCAGGGATGGGTCCGCGGCGAAGCGGTCGGCCATAATCTTGAAGTAGTCGGGCTTGAGCTCGATGTCGCCATCGAGCTTCATCACGTGCGTGTACTGCGACAACTCGCCGGCCAGCGCCAGCCCCGCGTTGAACGTGCGCGGCGCGGCGGCCCGCGCAAGGCGGTCGCGCGACGAGCCGCCCGTGGGCGCCGGCGGCGCCTGAGCGACGGTCAGGAACGGCACCTCGGTTTCGAGGCGCTGCAGGATCGCCAGCGTGTCGTCGGTCGACGCGTCGTCGACGACGATCCAGCGCGCCGGCGTCAGCTCCTGAGCGGCCACCGACCGCACCACGAGCTCGATGTGCGCAGCCTCGTTGCGCACGGGCGAGATGATCAGAATCCGCGGTTCCACTGCCAGATCAACGCGCGGGCGCGCTCAGCGCTTCCGCGGGCGGTTCGATCGCCGGGGCGTCCACGATCTCGCGGTGCCACAGCTCGAGGGTCAATAGGGCCCAGATCCGCTTGGCCTCGCCGTCGGTCCCGGCGGCGTGCCGGTCCAGCAGGCCGGTGACCTCGGCGCGGTCGAAGTAGCCGCGGTCGAGCGTCTCGCGGTCGAGCAGGACCTCGTGCGCGTAGTCGCGCAGGTCGCCGCGCAACCAGTCGCTCAACGGCACCGAGAACCCCTGCTTGGGACGGTCCAGGAGATCGTCGGGCAGCCAGCCGCGCAGCGCCTCGCGCAGGATCCACTTCTTCTCCTGCCCGCGAACCTTGTAGTGCGCGGGGATCGACGCGCCGAGCTGCATCAGCTCGGGGTCCAACAACGGCGACCGCGCCTCCAAGGCATGGGCCATGGTCGCGATGTCGACCTTGGCGATGAGGTCGTCCAGCAGGTAGGTGCGTACGTCGACCTCGAGCATCTTGTCGACCGCCGCCGACCCCGAGGCGGCACGCCAGGCGTCGCCGATCGGGTCCGGGATCTCGGACTCGGCGAGCACCGAGGCGAACCCCGACGCGTACAAGGCGTCGCGCTGGGCGGTGTCGATCCAGGACTGGTAGCGGGCGTAACGGGTCGGCCCATCCAAGGCCAGCGATCCCGCCAGCCGCCGGAAGCGGTTGCGCGGCGAGCCGACCGCGCCGCCCTCGGGCACACGCGCGCCGACCGCGGCGACCATGTGGCGCAGCGGCGCCGGGATCCGGTCCAGCCGCGACGCCAGCGCGTTGGCGACGTAGCGCGTGTAGCCGCCGAAGGACTCGTCGCCGCCGTCGCCGTTGAGCGCGACCGTCACGTGGCGGCCGGCCATCTCGGCCAGGTAGAAGCTCGGGATCGCCGAGGCGTCGGCGAACGGCTCGCCGTAGTGGCGCGCCAGCGTCGGCAGGACCGAGACCGCGTCGGCGCGGACCTGGAACTCCTCGTGGACCGTGCCGAACTGCTGGGCGATCCGCCGCGCGTGCGGCAGCTCGTCGAAGTGCTCGTGGTCGAAGCCGATCGAGAACGTCCGGACCGGTTCCGACGACGCCTCAGCCATCGCGGCGACGACCGCCGAGGAGTCGATCCCGCCCGACAGGAACGCGCCGAGCGGCACATCGGAGACCATCCGGCGGCGGGTCGCGGCGCGCAGGCCCTCGCGCACCATCTCCACCAACTCGGGCACGGAGGCGTCGAGCTTGGTCGAGTAGTCCAGCGACCAGTAGCACTTGAGCTCGGGCTCGGCGCCCTCGCGCACGAGCATGGTGTGCGCCGGCGGCAGCTTGCGCACGCCGCGGATCGCGCTCATCGGCGTCGGCACGTAGCCCAGCGCGAGGAAGCGGTCGATCGCGACCGGGTCGACCTCGCGGCGGATCTCGGTGTCGGCCAGCAGCGCCTGCATCTCCGACGCCCACGAGATCGTGCCGTCGGGACGCCGGGCGTAGAGCAGCGGCTTCTTGCCGATGCGGTCGCGGGCCAGCAGCAGCTGTTGGCGCTTCATGTCCCACAGCGCGAACGCGAACATGCCCTTGAGGTGCTTGACGCAGTCGGCGCCGTGCTCCTCGTAGAGGTGGACGATGACCTCGGTGTCGCCCTTGGTGGCCAGCGTGTGGCCGCGGGACATCAGGTCCTCGCGCAGCTCGCGGTAGTTGTAGATCTCGCCGTTCATGACGACGACGATCGACCGGTCCTCGTTGTAGATCGGCTGGTCGCCGGTCCCGAGGTCGATCACGCGCAAGCGCTGGATCCCCAGCCCCACGCGGGCGTCGCGGTGGATGCCGCGCGAGTCCGGCCCACGGTGCTCCAGACCGGCGCACATGCGCTCGATCAGGTCCGCTTGAACCGGTAGGCCCGCGGGCCGCAGCTGTCCGACGATGCCGCACATCTGCCAGACCAACGGCCCGACGGCCGGGTTTCTCGCGCGGCGGCGCTACTGGCGGACGGCGGCGGACTCGGGCGCCCAGCGGACCACGGCCGGTGAGTCGGCGCCCGCCGCGTACTTGACCGGCGTGCCGCTGCCGTCGGCGTTGGCCATGTAGATCGCGTCGCTGACGCCGTAGAGCACGTGCTGGTCGTCGAGCCACTCGACCTGGTCGTCGACCGAGCGCGGCTCGGCCAGCGGCGTCTCACGCAGCGTCGCGACGTCCAGCACGGTCAGATGCCACGGCTTGCTCTTTGAGCCCGTGCGCTTCTTGTAGGCGATGCGCGTGCCGTCGGGCGAGATCGACGGGCACTCGACGTTCTCCTTGAGGACCCGCGCGCGCCGCTCGGAGACCGAGCCGCGGATCAGGAACGTCTTGCCGCCGGTGGCCAGCGTCGCGTAGAACGTGTTGCTGTCGGCGGGGTCGAACGTCACGCCCCAGTAGTTGACGTCCTCCGCGGTCACGACCTTGCCATCGGCCGCGTAGGTCGTGAACTTCTCCAGGTCGGCGATCTCCGTGCCCTTCTGGAGGTCGAAGATCGTCGTGGCGGTCGAGAACGTCCCGGCCTCTGCGTAGGCGTGGCCGGAGACGAACAACGTCGTCGCCCCGTAGCGCCCGTCGGGTGAGACGCGCGCGCGGCTTGGGATGCCCTCGACCGGCAGGTCGGCCGTCACCTTCAGCGCGCTGTCGAAGACCTTCGCGCGGTAGCCGGCCGCGAAGCCGGACCCGCGCGTCACGCAGATCCCGCGCCCGGCCGCGAAGTAGACGCGGTCGCAGCGCATGCCGGAGGTCGTCTCGGTCCCGGCGGCCGTCGCGCCGGCCGGCGCGATCTCGACGCGCCCGTGGCTGGCCAGATCGCGGTAGAGCACCGTCCGCTTGCCGTCGGCCTTGGCCGCCGTCAGCGCCGTGGTCGCGTTCGCTGAGGCCTTGCCGCCGTCATCGCCGCCAGCGCCGACGAGCACCGCGACGACCGCCACGATCGCGCACACCGCGACGATCGCGCCGAAGATCGCGACGCGGCGACGGTCAGATGAGGGCGGGGACACGGCTGCGGAAGAGCACGACCACGGCCACGAGGGCCGCCACGACCAGCCCGCCGGCGAAGCAGGCGATCGCCGCCTGGAACCCGAGGAGGGCCCAGAGCGAGCCGAACAGCACGGAGGCGATCAGGCGAGCGATGTTCGTCACGGTACCGACCAGCGCCAGGCCGCTGCCGCGCACCTCGTCGGGCACGATGCTCGAGCCCAGCGCCATCAGCACGCCGTCGGTCGCCGCGTAGTAGGTGCCGAGCAGGCCGAGCACGACGGTCAGCAGGACCCAGCCGCCCAGCGGCGCCAGCAGCGCGGCGTAGACGCCGAGCAGCAACGCGTAGCCGGCGACCATCACGCGGCCGCGGCCGACGCGATCGGCCAGACGGCCCATCGGGACGGCCAGCACCATGTAGGTCAACGAGTTGCCGACGAACAGCAGCGGGAACATCGAGTTGCCCAGGTCGAGCTTGTCCTGCAGCCCGAGGAAGATGAAGGCGTCGCTGGCGGTGGCCAGGCCGAGGGCGCCGGCGGCGATCAGCAGCGCGCGGTAGCGCGCCACCTTGACCAACGCGAACGCGGCCTTCAGCGAGGCGGGCTCAGCCGGCGTGCCGTGGTCGTCAGCGCGGTCCTGCGGGCGGACGAACAGCACGATGACCGCAACGCCGATGGCCGCCAGGCAGAAGCTCACCAGGAAGATCGAGTGAAACGCGAACGGCGCGGCGGCCAGCAGCGCGAAGGCCAGCAGCGGGCCGATCAGCGCGCCGGTGGTGTCCATCGCGCGGTGCACGCCAAACGCCATGCCGAGCTGGTCCTTGGGCGTCGACAGCGAGATCATCGCGTCGCGCGGCGCGGTGCGGATGCCCTTGCCGGCGCGGTCGGCGAGCACGATCGCGCCGATCGCCGAGACCGCGGTCCCGCCGACGACGAGCAGCAGCTTGCAGACCGCCGAGATGCCGTAACCGGTGGCCGCGACCTCCTTGTGGCGCTTGAAGCGGTCGCCGAGGAAGCCGCCCGCCAGGCCCATCAAGGCGGCGGCGCCGTTGTAGATGCCGTCGATGACGCCGAAGGCCAGCGGCGAGAAGCCGCCGACGTAGATCAGGTACAGCGGCAGCACCGTCACGACCATCTCGGCCGAGATGTCGGTGATCAGGCTCGTGAAGCCCAGCAGGATGACCGTGCGCGGGACGCGCGGCTGGGAGACGGCGGCGCCGCCGCGGCTGAGCAGGCGCTTGTGGGCGCGGAGAATCGCGGTGGAGTCAGAGACGGAGTACATGACGGTGGTTCCGGACTCAGTCGTCGAGGTGCGCGATGGCCGTCTTGGCGAAGCGCTTGGCGATCGCGCACGGCGCCGAGACGCTCAGCACGCGGTGCTTGTCGACCTGCGCGAACAGCACCGGCCGGCCACTCGTGCCGCAATAGGCGGCCTTGGCGCCGACGTCGACCGCCTCGCGCTGACGCAGCGCCTTCTTCATCGCGGCGAACGTCCCGGTCTGGACGGCGAGCGTCACGTACCCGGCCTGGTCCTGCTTGCCGCGGTAGATGCACGTCGGGCCCTGCGGCGCCTCGACCACGTCCTCGATGGCGCGGCCGGTGATCGCCTTGGCCTGCGCCTTGGACACCAGGTTGCACGGGCTGAAGCGCTTCTTCGGCTTGGCCGACTGACGCGCCAGCAGCTTGCTGTAGCCCGGCTCGGCCGCCTTGGCGGCCGCGGTCGCATCCTCCGGCTTGCCCGCCTCGTTCAGGCGGGTGGCCTTCTTGTCCGAGGAGCCTTCCGGCGTCGCCGTGGCGACGACCGGGTTCTCGGGGCTCCCCTTGGGCGGGGCGGACTTCTTGTCCTCCCCGCCGCAGGCGGCCAACAGGACGCTTGCGGCGAGAAGGGCGATCAGGATGGGCAGACGGCGCACGGTGCTCCCGTGTCGGCGATGGCTCAGGCGCCCGTGGGCGTGAAGAGCACGTCGACGAAGTAGTTGGTGGCGTTGTAGCTGCTGAACGGGAACGTGATCGCCGAGTGATAGGTGAACACGCCGTTCTGGCTCACGTGATCGTCAATCGCATGCAGCGGCGAGTTGTCGAACGCATTGGAGAACGCCCCCGGATCCACCGGGTAATGCCCATTGGGCGCCAGGTAGGAGACCACGTAGGTCGTGTTGGCCAGGACGTTCACCGGGGAAGAGAACGTTGCGGTCTGCCATCCGCTTCCGAGCTCGTCCGAGAACGTGACCTGGGCGAGTAGGTCGCCGGCCGCCGAGTACAGCGCGCCGACGTGCGTGCCGGTGTTCGCCGCCGCCTTGAAGAAGCGGATGCCCGAGACCTGGCCGTCGACGTCGGACTTCCACTTCAGGCCCAGGACGACCGAGCCGGTGTCGCCCGCGTCGGGCGTCGGCGGGGTGACCTGGCCGAAGATCGACGCCTTCGGCGTGGCCGCGCTCGACGCGCCCGAGAGCGAGCCGACGCCGTTGGCGTTGACCGCCTGGACCCGGAACGTGTACGCCGTCCCGTTGGTCAGGCCGGTCACGGCCGCCTTCGTCGTCGGCGTGTTGACGTTGACCGGCGTGCCCGCCGTCGCGCCGTCGTACGGCGTCACGATGTAGCCCGTGATCGCGCTGCCGCCGTCAGCTGACGGCGCCGTCCAGCGCACGATCGCCGCCAGCGAGTCGGCCTCGGCCGTCACGCCCGTCGGCGCGCCCGGGGCGCCCGACACCAGCGGCGTGACCGCGTTGGACGCCGCAGACTGCGGGCCGCTACCGGCCTGGCTGACCGCGCGCACCTTGAACGTGTACGCCGTGCCGGCGGTCAGGCCCGTGACGAGCTTGGTCGTCGTAGGAGCGTTGACCGTCGTCGCCGGCTGCGCCGTGGTGCCGATGAACGGCGTGATCTCGTAGCTCTCGACCGGGCCGCCCGAGGACGGGGCTGACCACGAGACCGTCGCCGCCGCGGCGCCCGCGGTGGCGCTCACGCCGGTGACCGTGCCGGGCGGCGAGGCCGCCTCGAAGAGCACGTCGACGCCGTAGTTGCTGGCGCCGAAGCTGCTCGCCGGGTACGAGCTCGCCGGGCCGTACGCGAACACGCCGTTCTGGCTCGTCGCGTTGGACAGCGCCTGCAGCGCGCCGTTGGTGACGGCGGTGCTGAAGGAGCTGCCGACCGAGTAGTGGCCGCTCGGCGCGTAGTAGCTGACGATGTAGGTCGTGCCCGGCGTCAGCGTCACGGGCGAGGAGAACGTCGCGTGCTGCCAGCCCGAGGCACTCTCACCCGAGAACGTCACCTGCGCCAGGCGCGTGCCGCCCGTGGTCCACAGGCTGCCGATGTGCGTGCCGGTGTTCGTCGGAGCCTTGTAGAAGCGCACGCCGGTCGCGACACCCGCAAAGCTCGTCGTGAACTTGACGCCCAGCTCGACCGCGTTGGAATCGCCGCCGTCGACCGTGCCGGGCACGTCGAAGTCGAAGATCGTCTGGTCGGGCGTGGCCGCCGCCGAGGCCGTCGAGGCCGCGCCGTTGCCGAACGAGTTGGTCGCGACGACCTTGAACGTGTACGCGGTCCCGTTGGTCAGGCCCGTGATCACCTTGCTGGTCGTGGTCCCGCTGACCGTGGTCGCCGTCTGCGCGGCGGCCCCGATGTACGGCGTGATCGTGTAGCCGCTGATCGCGGAACCGCCGCCGTTGACGGGCGCGGTCCAGCTGACCTGGGCGGCGCCGTCGGCCGGATCGGCGTCAACGCCGGTCGGCGCGCCGGGGATCGTGGAGCCCTGCGGCGTGACCGCCGCGGAGGCCGCCGAGATCGTGCCGGTGCCGCCGTCGTTACTGGCTTGGACCCGGAACGTGTAGGCCTGGCCGGTCGTCAGCCCGGTCACCGTCTTGCTCGTCGGCGCGGCCGGCGAGCCGGTGACCGTCGTCGTCGCCTGCGCGGTCGCCCCGATGTACGGGGTGATCGTGTAGGTCGACGGCGTGCCACCGGTGGACGGGGCGCTCCAGGTCAGGTCGACCGAGGTCGCGCCGCCCGAGACGCCGGCGACGCCGGTGACCTGGCCGGGCGCGCTCGGCGCGTACAGCACGTCGACCAGGTAGTTGCCGGCCGAGTAGCTGCTCGTCGGGAACACCGAGGTCGTGCTGTAGGCGTAGACGCCGTTCTGGCTGGTCGCGTTCGGGATCGTGTGCAGCAGGCCGTTGTCGACCGCGTTCGAGAGGCCCGCGTTGGTGGCCGAGTAGCGGCCTTGGGGCGCGAAGTAGGACGCGACGTAGGTCGTGCCGGCCGTCACCGCGATCGGGCTGGAGAACGTCACCGTCTGCCAGCCGGAGTCCGACTCGCCGGTGAACGTCGCCTGCGCCAGGCGCGTGCCCGTCGAGGACCACAGGCTGCCCGTGTGGACACCCTGGTTGGCGGCGGCCTTGTAGAAGCGAACGCCGGTGATCGTGCCCGCAGAGTCAGACTTGAACTTCACGCCCAGCTCGATCGACTGGGTGTCGCCCGAGTCCACGAGGTCCGGCGTCAGGAAGTCGAAGATCGTCGCCCGCGGCGTGACCGCCCCGGATGCCGCCGACGCCGGGCTGTTGCCGATGGCGTTGGTCGCGATGACCCTGAACGTGTACGCGGTGCCGTTGGCCAGCCCGGTCACGACCTTGCTCGTCGCCGAGGCGTCGGCCGTGACCGCGGTCTGCGCGGTCACGCCGATGTACGGGATGACCGTGTAGCCGGTGATCGCGCTGTCGCCGTCGGAGGCGGGCACGTTCCAGCTGACGCGGGCCGAGCCGGTGGCCGGGGCCACGACGACGCTCGTCGGCGCGGACGGCACGACGGCGCTGTTGGGCGTCACGGCGTTGGACGCCGAGGACTGCGTGCCGGAGCCCGCGGGGTTGACGGCCTGCACCCGGAAGGTGTAGGTCGTGCCCTGGGTCAAGCCCGTGATCGTGGCGCTCGTGGCCGGCGGCGTGCCGGTAATCGTGGTCACCGTCTGCGCGGTCGCGCCGATGTATGGGGTGATCTTGTAGGAGGTCGGGGTGCCGCCGGTGGACGGGGCGCTCCAGGACACGGTGGCCGAGGTCTTGCCGGCGGCCACGGCGCTCACGCCGGTGACCGTGCCGGGCGCGGCCAGCGCCGCGAACGTGACGTCGACCCAGTAGTTGGAGGCCTTGTAGGAACCGGTCGGGAAGCTCGACGAGGTGCCGTAGGCGAAGACGCCGTTGACCGTCGTGCCGACGTTGCGGATCACGTGCAGCGGACCGCCGTCGAGCGTGCCTCCGCCGTTGGTGCCGCCAGCCGGGTTGTTGTAGTTGTACTCCGGCGTGTTGGCGTAGTGGCCGTTAGGCGCGTAGTAGGACGCGACGTAGGTCTCGCCCGGATTGATGACGACCGGCGACGAGAACGTCGCGGTCTGCCAGCCGGAGGCGCTCTCACCCGTGAACGTCACCTGCGCGAGGCGCTGGCCGGACGAGTTCCAAAGGTTGCCGATGTGCGTGCCGGTGTTGGCGGCCGCCTTGTAGAAGCGGATGCCGGTGACCTGACCGAAGACGTCGGACTTGAACTTGACGCCCACCTCGACGGAGTCGGGGTCGCCGGAGTCGATCGTGTCGGCCGGCGGCGCGAACGTCGTGCCCCAGATCGAGCACGGGCAGTTGACCGTCACGGTCGAGCCCGCGCCGGGCGTCTGGATGTTGCCCGAGTCGTCGGTCGCGCGGACCTTGAGGACCGTCGACGGCGTGCCGTGCGCGCGCCAGCTGTAGGACCACGTCGACGTGCCCGTGGCCGGGTGCCAGGTGCTGCCGCCGTCGGTGGAGATCTCGATGCCCGCGACCACGCCACCGGAGTCCGTGGCGGTGCCGTTGATCGTGTAGACCTGCCCGTCGGTGACCGACGAGGGCGGCGAGCTGATCGTCGCGACCGGCGCGACCGTGTCGGTCGTCGCGGTCTGCGTGTGCAGGCCGCTGATCAGCGACGCGGGCTGGGTGTTGCCCATGTCCGCGAAGAGGTTGACCACGAACTGCTGCATGTTCTGGTCTTCGTCGTTCTCGGCGAAGTTCGCGCTGTCCAGGCCCCAGGAGAACTGGACCGTGCCGGCGCCGAAGACGCGGGCGCCGGAGGCGGCCTTGTACAGCGTCAGGTTGTGCGTCGCCGTGCCGCCGAACTTCGTCGTCGTGCCGTAGTCGGTGAAGACCTCCAGGTTGTTGGCGGTCGTCGAGGACAGGTGGACGATGCCCGAGGGGCGGAAGCCGTTGTCCGGATCCTCGTCCCACTCGTAGCCCAGCGACTGCGGAGCCAGCGTCACCGACTGCGAAGACGAGAACAGGCTCGCCACGTCGGTGTTCCTCCACTGGCGCAGGCTCTTGAAGGCGTACGGGACCGTGATCGCCGTCGTGCCCGAGTTGACGATGAACGACTGGCCCGTGAGCGAGTTCTCCGGGTTGGCCGTCGCCCAACGCGGGTCCCGCCACGTGCCGGTCCACTCGACCGGGTCCTGCGGCGTGTCGAAGTGCGTGTCCTTGTAGGAGACGATCGTGCGGTTGGCGGTGTTGGTGCCGTCCGCGCTCGGCTCCCAGCGCGTCTTCCAGAACGACTCGTTGGCCGTGAAGAACGCGAGGTTGACGCCCGCGTCGCGCGCGGCCTTGACGTTGGCCCGCTGGGACGCCGACCAGTACTCGTCGTGGCCCGACGAGATGAAGATCTTGTGGTTGAGCATCGCCGCCGGCCGGCTCGCGCTGTCGACATCGGTCGTGTAGCCGACGTCGTAGCCGCTGCGCTCAAGGAAGCGGATCATCGGCCACTCGCCGCCCGTGAAGAGCGCGGTGCGGCCGTTGTCGTCCTCGGCGACGTGGTTGGGCCGGTTGTAGGAGACCTTGTAGGCCGCCTTGTACCCGCCCGGGTCGCCCGGCGGGCAGGACACCGTGCACTGGTAGAGGCTGTTGCCGCCGTAGGTGTTGTACGCCTGCCAGGTCGCGTCGGAGGTCTGCAGGAGGATCGCCGAGCTGCGCGCGTCGTCCCGCACGACGAACGTGATGTGGCTGCCCTGGCCACCCGCGTTCGGCACGAGGTGCGCGATGTAGACGCCCGAGACCGCCGTGCTCGGCACCGCCCAGGTCCGCGAGACCGACCAGTTGCCGCAGTCGATCAGGCCCGTGTCGGAGTACTTGTTGCACGCTGGCTGCGTCGCCGTGTTGGTCGGCGTGATGCCGCCCTGGATCAGGCGCGCGCCCTTCCCGCCGTAGTAGCCCAGCCGCAGGATGTCGATGTGGTAGGCCGACGTCGCCGAGCTGATCTTGAACGAGATGTTCTCGCCCTTGTTCACGCTCATCTGCGTGGCGAACCCCTGAAGCGTCGGATCGCCGGCGCCATCGATCTCCCAGGTCGACGGATCGGCCCCCGTGAGCTGGTTCTCGCACTGCGTCGCATTGGAGCAGGCGGCCAGAGAAGCGGCGGGGACGGCGCCGAGGAACAGGATCGCGGCGGCCACGAGCAGGCCCATGAGGGCGACACGCGACGGCAAGGTGCGGGCACGACGAGATTCGGGCATACATCCCAACAACGGGGTGCCTCCCCGGCAACTCGCACGCAACTTCACTCACCGGGGATGAACTTCGGAGGACCCCCAAAAGGGTCTCCACGCGGGCGCGCACGCGAGGCACGCGCGAGAGCGGAAGCGCAGCGGCTTCCGGTGCGTTGCTCCGGTAGTGACGACCCCCGATGCCTCCAGCGGCGACGCGCGTTCGCGCGGCGATCTAGAACAGGCCGCCGTCTCGGGAGCGCGCTGGATCACGCTCGCCCGCATCGCGGCCGAGGTCGTCCTGTTCGCCACGCTCGTCGTCCTGGCGCATCTGATCCCGCCGGCCGCGTTCGGCCGCTACGCGATCGTGATCTTCATGACCGAGCTGTCGGTCGGCGTGATCGGCGGCTTCGGCCAGGCGCTCGTGCAGCGCCCGTCGATCGACATCTCCCACCAGCGCGCCGCGATGGCGATCGTGATGCTGATCCAGGGCACGCTGGTGGTCGCGACCTGGCTGGTGCTCGCGCCGTACGTGATCGAACCGATCTTCGGCCACCAGACCGCCGACCTGGTGAAGATCGCCTCCCCGGCGTTCCTGCTGGCGGGCCTGATGACCGTGCCGCAGGCGATGCTGCAGCGGCGGCTGGACTTCCGGCGGCTGGGCCAGCTCCAGGTCGCCTCGACGCTGGCCGGCGCCGCCGTGCAGCTCGGCCTGGCGGTCGCGTTCGACCTCGACGCCGAGGCGCTCGTGCTCGGGACGGTCGCCGCGACGGCCGTTGCTTGCCTGGTCGCGGTGCTGTCGTCGCCGCCGCCGCTGCCGCGCCTGGGCCGTGGCGCCGGCAAGGAGCTCAGCACCTACGGCACCCCGGCCGCGATCGCCGCGATCAGCTGGGCGGGCTTCCGCAACGTCGACTACGCGATCGTCGGCGCGCGCCTAGGCGCCGCCAGCGCCGGCATCTACTGGCGCGCGTTCCAGCTGGCGGTCGAGTACCAGAAGAAGATCAGCGTGATCGTCTACCAGGTCGCGTTTCCGGTGCTCGCCCGCGCCGCCTCGGTCGAGGACATGCTCGCGCTACGCCTGCGGATGGTGCGGCTGCTGACGCTGCTGGTCTTCCCGCTGCTGGCCGGGCTGGTCGCGCTGGCGCCGACGGTCGTGCCGTTCGTCTTCGGCGACGAGTGGACGGCGGCCGTCGGGCCGACGCAGATCCTGGCGATCGCGGGCGCCGCGACACTCGTCATCGACGCGGTCGGCGCGACGCTGATGGCCACCGGCCGCGCCCGCGCGATGCTCGGCTACGGCTGGGCGCACTTCGCGGTCTACGCCGGGGTCGTGCTCGCGGTCTCCTCGCACGGGATCATGTGGGTGGCGAGCGCCGCCGCCGCCGTCCACGTCGTCTTCCTCGTCGTCGCCTACTACGTGCTGCTGCACGGCCGACCGGAGAAGCCGCTGCGCCACGTCTGGGACGACGTCGCCCCGGCGCTGGTCGGCTCGCTGGCGCTCGTGGCCGTTGCGTTCCCGGTCCGGATGGGGCTCGACGACGCGGGCCTGCCCGCGGGCCTCGTGATCCTGGTCGTCGGCGCCGCGTCGGTCCCGGCCTACCTGCTGGCCGTGCGCGTCCTGTTCCCGGCGATCTGGCACGAGAACGCGCCGCTGGTCGCGCGGATGCTGCCGGCGCGGCTGCGGCGACGCCCGCCGGTCGCGCCGGCTCCCGAGCCGGTCGACGAGCCCGGAAGCGCGCCCACCCCTGAAGCGTTGGTGGGGTGATGTCGCAGCTCACCCCCACCGTCAGCGCGCTCGTCGCCGTCTACAACGGCGAGCGCTTCGTCGCCGAGACGATCGACTCGATCCTCGCCCAGACGCACGCGCCGCTGGAGGTCATCGTCGTCGACGACGGCTCGACCGACAGCACGGCCGAAGTGCTCGCGAGGTTCGGCGACCGGATCCGCGTCATCCGCCAGGAGAACCGCGGCTGCCCGGGCGCGTTCAACACCGCCTTCGCGGCGGCCCAGGGCGACTACCTGGCGATGTGCGGAGCCGACGACCTGTGGACGCCCGAGAAGCTCGAGTGGCAGCTCGGCACGCTCGCCGAGCACCCCGACGTCGACGTCTCGATCGGCGCGGCGCGGATCTTCGGTACCGAGGACGACGTGTTCGAGGAGCCCGGCGTCGGGCGGCTCGACCCCAAGGCCCTGGCCGAGCGGTTGTTCCCCTACAACATCGTTTGCGCGTCCTCGATCCTCTTCCGGCGCACGCTCGCCCAAGAGCTCGGGCCGTTCGTCGAGAACACAACGCGCGAGGAGATGGACGCGTTCTTCCGCGGTCTGGGCGTCGGCGACGTCTGGGACGCCGAGGCGCCCGGCGTCTACAAAGAGCGCTTCTCCGCCGACGACTACGACTACTGGCTGCGCGCGCTGGACCGCGGCGCGATCTTCCACTACGACCCGCGCCCGCTGGTCCGCTACCGCCGCCACGAGGACAACGTCACCAACGACTGGGTGTGGGGCTACCGGTCGTGCTGCATCGTCCACCACCGCCACGCGCGAATGATCGAGGACAAGGCCTTGGTCAAGTCGGTGCTGGCCGCCGACCTGTTCCGCCTCGGCCGCCGGCTGGAGGCCGCCGACCTGCCGCGCGAGGCGGGCGTCGCGTTCCGCGCGTCGCTGCGCCAGAAGCGCGTTCCCCGCGTCGCCGCGTGGGCGCTGATCGTCGCGCTGCCGGATCGGCCGCGGCGCCGCCTGGGCCCGACGCTCGTCTCGCTCAAGCGCGCGGTCGCCGGAGGCTCCTGAGATGCGCGTCCTGGTCGTCATCCAGGGCGGCGGTGGCGCGAAGGTCACCGGCCCGGAGATTCGTGGCTGGGCGCTGGCCTACGCGTTCGCCGAGCACCACGAGGTGACGGTCGCGCTGCACGACCCGCCGACGGCCGAGCGCGACGGCATGCGCCTGGTCGAGTTCTCGCGCGGGACGCTGATCCGCGAGGCACGCCGCCACGACGCGGTGATCGCGCCGACGATCCCGCCCTACCTCTTCGCCGCGCTGCGCGGCACGTCGACGATCGCGGTCTCCGACCAGTACGACCCGGTCGAGCTCGAGCTGTCGGTCTTCACCGAGCAGCCCGGCATCCGCCGCTACCTGCGCGCCCAGAAGGACGCGCGCGAGGCGCAGCTGCGGTTCTCCGACGTCGTCGCCGTCGCGGGCGCCAGCCAGCGCGGGCTGCTGGAGAACGAGCTGGAGGTGCTGAAGCTCACCGGCGCCCGCCGCCCGGCGGTCGTCACGGTCCCCTTCGGGCTGCCGGACGCGCCGCCGGCCTCGAGCGCCCATCCGCTCCGCGACGCGTTCCCGCAGATCGGTGCAGACGACCCGATCGTGCTGTGGTGGGGCAAGTGCTGGAAGTGGTTTGACGCTGAGAGCGCGGTCCGCGCGATGGGCCGCGTCGTGGAGCGGATCCCGAACGCGCGGCTGGTCATCAGCGCGGGCAAAGCGCCCAAGGCGAAGTTCGACCTCTCCGACCGCACCGAGATCGCACGCGACACCGCGCGCGAGCTGGGTCTGTTGGACACCAACGTGCTGTTCCTCGACGAGTGGACGCCGTATGACCGGCGCCACGAGTACCTCGCTGACGCCGACGTCGGGCTGACGCTGCACGCCGACACGCCCGAGGCCCCGTTCGCCGCCCGCGCGCGGTACATGGACTACCTCTGGGCCGGGCTGCCGTGCGTGCTGGCCCACGGCGACGAGATCGCCGACCGCTTCGGGCGGTCGGGCTTCGCGCGCCTGGTCGCGCCGGGCGACGTCGACGCCGCGGCCGACGCCGTGATCGCGCTGATCGAGCGGCCGCAGGAGCGCGCGAGCGCGAGCGCCGCGGGCCTCGAACTTGCCGAAAGCTACCGCTGGCCAGCGCTCGTCGCCCCGCTCGCCGAGGCAATCGCGGAGCGCGCGCGGTCAGGTGCCCGGCCGTCGTCGGCACGCCTGGCGCGCTCGGTCAGCACGTATTACCTGCGACGCGCGTCCGATCACGCCGTCCAGCGCGCTCGCATCGCCGTCGGTCAAGCTTCCTGAGCATCCCCTGATCGGGGCAGGTGGACCTCCCTTCATCGGGGGAGGGCGATCGATTACAGGACGTTCACGCGCATTCTGGGCGTCCAAATTGACGAGTTTCTACGTGCCAGGTTGCGCGTAGGGATACTCGTTCATCCCGCCTGATTTCTCGCCGTGCCCGGAGCTTTCGGGAGGTTCTGAGAGGTCCTGGCGTCCAGCGTCGAGACGAGACGGTTTAGGCCTCCGCTGGAATGTCGATAACGCTTCCAAGTCCGGTGGCAGACAGGGGGTCTTGCCACCGTCCAGCGGACTCAGTGGGTCGGTCGCAGGGGACCGCCCATTACAGCCAGTTCCTTCATTTCCAAAGGGAGAACTCTCCGTGCCGCCGTATCCGTCCGACGGTCACGCTGGTCTGCGCCCGCGTTTCCGCCTGTCCGTCTTGCTTGCTGCTCTTGTCGCCTGCCTCGCCGTCCCCACGGCCGCCAACGCAGCGACCCTCACCGCCACCCCGTCGAACCTGTCGAGCGCCTTCAGCTCCGCCCAGGCCGGCGACGTCATCGAGCTCGCCTCTGGCTCGTACGGCAACTTCAGCGGCGGTTCGAAGTCCGGAACGGTGACGATCCGTCCCCAAACCGGCGCGACCGCCTCGATCCACCCCGCCCTCAACGGCGCGGCGAACATCCGCTTCGACAACCTGACGATCACGGGCGCCGAGATCTTCGGCTCGTCCCACGACATCGCGATCGTCAACAGCAAGGTCACCGCGTCGACCACGGTCGGCAACGGCAGCGCGATGAACAACGCCAACATCCTGTTCGATAACGACACGTTCGACGGGATCGACGCCTGCGGCAGCTGCTACGAGGGCCGCCTGACCGTGCGCGGCTCCGGCAGCACCTCCTCGCAGCCCATGGGCGTGACGATCACCAACAGCCACTTCGGCAACGCAGGCGAGTCCGACGGCGTCCAGATCATCGGCGCGGCCACGGGCGTGAAGATCGGACCCGGCAACGAGTTCGTCGGCATCCGCCAAGGCGGCTACAGCCGCCACGTCGACTCGATCCAGCTCTACGGCTCCAGCCAGACCCAGATCGTCGGCAACTACTTCCACAACAACGACACGATCCTCATGGCGCCCGACGGCGGCGACCGCGAAAACGTCTCCAACAACGTGATGGTGGGCAGCGGCGACTACCAGCCCGCGGTCCAGTTCGGCCACCACAACGGCTCGACGTTCATCCACAACACCACCAAGAACATCGACGTCAACACCTATGTGGTCAGCGGCGACTCCTCGCCCAACCGCAACATGGTCTCGCGCGACAACATCGTCATCAACGGCTCGCTGAACGCCAGCGGCTGCTCGGCATGCACCGTGTCCTACAACCTGTTCACCAGCGGCAGCACGGGCACCAACGCCATCACCGGAACACCGGTCTTCGTCGGCGGCACCGCCCCGACGACCTACGCCGGTTGGGCGCTTAAGGACGGCTCGCCCGGCAAGGCCAACGCCTCTGACGGCACCGACCGCGGCATCAACGTCTCCGGCGGCACGCCGGTCGATCCGCCGGCCGACACCACGCCGCCCGACACGACGATCGCCTCCGGCCCGTCCGGCACGATCACCACCTCCAACGCCTCGTTCGGCTTCACCTCCAACGAGTCCGGCAGCACCTTCCAGTGCAAGATCGACGCCGGCAGCTACGCGTCCTGCACCAGCCCCAAGGCCTACACCGGCCTGACCGACGGCAGCCACACGTTCTCGGTCCGCGCCACCGACGCGGCCGGCAACGTCGACGCCTCGGCGGCCACGGCCACGTTCACGGTCGACACGAGCACGCCGCCGCCGGCCGACACGACCGCGCCCGACACGACGATCAGCTCCGGCCCGTCCGGCACGATCACCACGAGCAGCGCCTCGTTCGGCTTCACCTCCAGCGAGTCGGGCTCGACGTTCGAGTGCAAGATCGACGCCGGCAGCTACGCGTCCTGCACCAGCCCCAAGGCCTACACCGGCCTGGCCAACGGCAGCCACACGTTCTCGGTCCGCGCCACCGACGCCGCCGGCAACACCGACGCGTCGGCCGCGACGAGCACGTTCACGGTCAACGTGACCGCGCCGGACACGACCGCGCCGAACACGACGATCAGCTCCGGCCCGTCCGGCACGATCGCGACGTCCAGCGCCTCGTTCGGCTTCACCTCCAGCGAGTCGGGCTCGACGTTCCGCTGCAAGCTGGACTCGGGCAGCTACGCCTCGTGCACCAGCCCGAAGACCTACAACAACCTGACCGACGGCAGCCACACGTTCTCGGTCCGCGCCACCGACGCAGCCGGCAACCAGGACGCCTCCGCGGCGACCCGCACGTTCACGGTCGACACGACGCCGTCCGACACGACCGCGCCGGAGACGACGATCAGCTCCGGCCCGTCCGGCACGATCAACGACGCGACGCCGGCGTTCGGGTTCTCCTCCTCGGAGTCCGGCAGCACGTTCCAGTGCAAGGTCGACGCCGCCGCGTGGTCGTCCTGCACCAGCCCGAAGACGATCGCCGCGCTGGCCGACGGCGCCCACACGTTCTCGGTCCGCGCGACCGACGGCGCGGGCAACACCGACGCCTCCCCGGCAACACGCTCGGTGACGGTCGACACGACCGCGCCGAAGACGACGCTCACCTCGGCGCCGCAGCCGGTCTCGCTCGGCAGCTCCGCGACGCTCGCGTTCGGCGCCGACGAGGACAACGCGACGTTCGAGTGCCAGATCGACGGCGGCGCATGGGCGGACTGCACCAGCCCGGCGACGTTCACCGGCCTGGCGCTCGGCAACCACACCGCGGCGGTGCGCGCCACCGACGCGGCCGGCAACGCCGAGGCCGCCGGCCCGTCCGCCTCGTGGCTGACGGTCGCGCTGCCGACGATCCCGGAGGTCTCGACGCCCGACGCCGACACGGACGCGCCCGACGCGCCCGACGTGCCGGACACCGACACGCCCGATCCCGCCCCGGCCCCCGCGGCCCCGGTGCTGACCCTGGTCCGCCCGACGATCGGCTCGACGTTCACGTCGAAGCTGAGCGCCGCCGCGACGGCCGCCGACAGCGACGGCGTCGCGAAGGTCGAGTTCTGGGTCGACAACACCCGCGTGGCCGTCGACAAGGCGGCGCCGTACAGCACCAGCTACACGGCGCCCAGGTCGCTGTCCTACGGCAACCACACGCTGTCGGTCCGCGCATTTGACAAGAAGGGCGCGGCCTCGTCGGTCGCCATCGCCGTGACCCGCGTGAAGGCCGGCACGACCGCCAAGGCCCGGACCTCCGTGGCCCGTGTCGCGGCGGCCAACGGCTGGCGGATCTCCAGCGCCGCGGTCGGCAGCGTGACGCAGCTCGACGGCCTGGCCTCGGCCGGCCGCCAGCAGACCATCACCTACACCAAGTGCAGCGACACGTCGGGCAAAGTGCTCGGGACGCAGAAGGTGCGCTCCGACGCCGCCGGCAAGGTGTCCTCGACGCTGCCCACCGCGGGCGCCTGCGTCCTGAAGGTCGCCTGACCCTCAGCAACATCCAGTAGAACGCAAACCGGGCCGGCTTTTCCTACGCCGGCCCGGTCGCGTTTTGAAGCTGTAGCGCTTGCTGCGGGCTAGGCGACCGCGCGCTCGCTGATGCCAGCGACTGCCACGGGGACGCCGCCGCGCATGAGCGACTCCTGCGCCGCCTCCATCGCCGCCACGACCTCCAGGCCGAGGTAGGCGTGGGAGCGCGGCGTGGCGCCGGTCCGGATGCAGCGGGCGAAGTCCTGCAGCTCCAGCGACAGCGGCTCGGCCGGCTCCAGCCGCGGGGCGACGATGTCGCCCGAGCGGTAGGTGAGCTGGTACTCGCCGAAGTTCTCCGGCGTCTCGAACTCCATGCCGCGGTCGTAGATGCGGATCGCCTCGTCGCCGGCGGTGTCGTCGTACTGCACCATCCGGCGGCTGCCGACGACGACCATCTGGCGGACCTTGCGGGGCGCCAGCCACGACAGTTCGATGTTGGCGGTCGTGCCGCCGGCGAACGTCACGGTCAGGAACGCCGTCTCCGGCACGCCGCTCTGGAAGACCGAGCGCCCGTGGGCGGCGACCTGGACGATCGGCTCCTCGAGCCAGTGCAGCAGGATCGACAGGTCGTGCGGCGCGAGGTCGCAGATGACGCCGTCCTTCTGGTACTTGCCCAGGTTCATGCGCGCCGACGTCACGAAGTACATGTCGCCGAGCACGTCGCGGTCGATGAGCTGGCGGACCTTGGCGACCGGCGGGCTGTACAGGAACGTGTGGCCCGGCATCAGCAGCACGTCGCGCGTGTTGGCCGTGTCGACCAGGTCGAGCGCGTCGAGCGTCGTCGTCGCCAGCGGCTTCTCCACCAGCACGTGCTTGCCGGCCAGCAGGGCCGCCTTGCAGATCGCGTGGTGGGTGTGCGGCGGCGTCGCGACGATCAGCGCGTCGATCGTGTCGTCGTCGAGGATCATCTCGAGGTCGTCGATGACCGGGACGTTGGGGACCTTGGCCGAGAACGCCTGGCCGCGGGCGAGGTCGCGCTCGCAGAGCGCGACGAGCTCGAACTCCGGGCGCTCCATGACGTTGCGGACGAGGTTGGGACCCCAGTACCCGTAGCCCACCACAACCGTCCGCAGCGGGGGCTCGGGGGTGTTGATCTCACCGATCCGGGAGGGGAACCTGCGGGTCTGCATGGTGCGTCGTGCCTCCATCAGTTCTCGCCGCCAAAGGTCCGCACCGCATCCACGATGCGCTGGACGTCCTCATCGGACATGGTCGGGAAGAGCGGCAGCGTGAGGATCTCCTCAGCGAGTCGCTCCGCCACCGGGAGGCTTCCGGCCTCCATACCGAGGTCGGCGTAGGCCTCGGTGCGATGGATCGGGAAGGGGTAGTGGACGGCCGAGGCGATGCCATGGGCGTCCAGGTGCTCGCGCAGTGCCTCCCGATCGGGCGTGCGCACGATGAACAAGTGGTAGACGTGATCGCCGTCCAGCGTCGCCGCCGACGGCAACTGCACCGACGTGCCCTCCAGCCCCGCGCGGAGCGCGGCGCCGAGGCGGCGGCGGTCGTCGTTCCAGCCGTCGAGACGGCGGAGCTTGACGCGCAGCAGGGCGGCCTGGAGCGCGTCGAGACGCGCGGTCGTCCCCACCACCTTGTGGTGGTAGCGCGGCTGCTCGCCGTGCGAGCGGATCAAACGGATGCGGTCGGCCAGGCCCTTGTCGGCCGTGACCACCCCGCCGCCGTCACCCCAGCCACCGAGGTTCTTGGTGGGGTAGAAGGAGAAGCAGCCGACGTCGCCGATCGTGCCGACGCGCTGGCCGCCGACGAAGGCGCCGTGGGCCTGAGCCGTGTCCTCGATGACCTTCAGCCCGGCGGGCTTGGTCACCTTCAGCAAGGCCTCCATGTCGACCGTCGAGCCCATCAGGTGCACCGGGATGACCGCGCGGGTGCGCGGGCCGATGGCCTCCTCGACCGCGTCGGCGGTGATCAGGTGCGTGGACGGGTCCACGTCGACCAGCACCGGACGGGCGCCCGCGAGGCTGACGGCCTCGGCGGTGGCGATGAACGAGTTGGACGGCAGGATGACCTCGTCGCCCGCGCCGATGCCCAGGCCCTTGAGGGCCAGGACGATCGCCTCGGTGCCCGAAGACACGCCGATCGCGTAGGGGGAGCCGCAGTACTCGGCGAACTCCTGCTCGAAGGCCTCCAGCTCGGTGCCCATCGTGAAGGCGCCCTGTCGAGCCACGCGCTCGACGACGGCCAGCAGCTCCTCCATGAGCTCCGGGTCGGCCGGGTCCAGCTTCGTGGTCGGGATGCGCTCGAGAGCCTGCGTGTTATCGGTCAAGGTCATGCCGCGCTCCTCACGGCGGTCAAGGTCGTCGGAGCGCAGCCGCGCTCCACCAGGGCGGTCCGCAACGCTGCGCGGCCGCGGTGGTGCAGGCCGTGCACGGAGGGCTCGGTCTTGCCCATCGCGCCGGCGATCTCGGTCGGCGAGAGGCCGACGAGGTGACGCAGCACGATCACGTCGCGCTGCTCGTCGGGCAGGTCGGCCAGCGCGAGGCGCAGCTCACGCGAGCGGTCCTCGTTGCCCTCGGGCATGCGCTCGTCGGCGCCGTAGACCTCGGCGGCGGGGACCGCGCGGCGCTTGCGCACGTGGTCGATGGCCGCGTTGTGGGCCAGCCGCAGGATCCACGCCGAGAACGGCACGGCGCGCTGCTCGTACTTGCCGATGACGACCATCAGCTTGGTGAAGACCTGCTGGGTGACGTCCTCGGCCTCGTACTCGTCGCGGACGATCGAGCGGACGTAGCCGTAGACGTTGTCGGCGTAGCGCAGGTACAGGAAGCGCAGCGCCTCCCGGTCGCCCTGCTTGGCGCGGGCCACCGCAGCCGAGACGAGCGGCTTGGTCGCCGAGCTCTCGTCCAGCGACGTCTTGGCGCGGAACGAGCCGGGGGCGCGCTCGGCGCCGAGCTGGTCGGCGCGAGCCTTGAGGCCATCCTTGGCCGGGGCGGTCATGCTGCCACCACGGCGAGTCGACGGTCCTGGTCGGGCTGCTTGAGCAGCCCGTGCGTGTAGGCGTAGTGCGCGGCCTCGGTCCGGTTGGCCACGCCCAGCTTGCGGTAGGTGTTGGAGAGGTGGAACTTGACCGTCTGCTCGGTCACCCACAGCTCCATCGCGACCTGGCTGTTGGAGGCGCCGGCGGCAACCAGCCGCAGGATCTCCAGCTCGCGGGTCGTAAGGTCCGGATGGTGCGGGTCGCTCGCCGCCGCAGCCTGTCGCGGCGCGGTCAGCGGGTGGTACACCGCGCCGAGCGCGAGCTGGCGGATCAGCTGGCCGATGCCGGCCGTTCCGACGCTCACCGACACGACGGCGTCAACGCCGCGGTCGTGGGCCTCATGGAGCCACTCGGAGTCCATGTCGCCCGTCAGCAAGATGATCTTGCCGCTCGACGCGTGGCGCACGTTGGCAAGCGCACCGGCGCTGGCCGAATGCGGCGTGTCGGCGTAGACGACGACCAGGTCGTGGTCGACGAGCGAGAGCGCGTCGTCCCACGGACGGCGGCCGTCGAGGAAACCGACGACCTTCATGCTCGGCACGGACTGCAAGCAGCCTCGAACCGACTCGGCCGCCAACTGTCCGTCAGCGACGATCACTACGCGCATCACGCCTGAACCTCCGTGACGCCCTGCTGAACTGCAATCCCCAGATCCACCATGATCCACCCCGTGCCTTCTCGGCAGTTGTGGGGCCTTGGCGTGCGTCCTGCACCTCCTCGGCCCTACTTGCGGTACACCCTGAATGCTGCGGCCGAGCGGGGTTCGGTGGCAGGGGATATCCGGGTGGCGGAGCCGGTGATGTTCTGCTCGACCAACGGGGCAGGCGAGCCACCGCAGTGGGTGAGATCTCTCACCCGAGCCTCCTAACCGATGCGCTAGGGAGCCCTTTAGTGGCACGGCGCCGCTCGCCGAACACCGGAAGGGTGGTCGGTGGAGAAACGACGGAGGCGGTGTGGGTGCCCTAAGCCTCGTCCGGCGCTTCGCCGCCGGAGGCGGCGAAGGTGGCCCGGATGCCGTTAGCGATCGAGATCGCCTCGGCTTGCGAGTGGGCGCCGAGCTTGCGCAGCACGCGCTTGACGTGGGTCCGGACGGTGTCGCGCGCGAGGACGAGGTCGTCGGAGATCTGGTCCACCGAGCGCCCGGCGCAGAGGAGGTCCAGGACCTCCCACTCGCGCGGGGTGAGCTTCGAGCGCACAGGGCGCACGCCCTGGCCGCCGACCGGCAGCGCCCGCAGCGACTCGATCAGCCGCCAGGTCAGCTCGGGGCCGATGACCGGCTCCCCCGCGGCCATGCGCCGCACCGCCGCCACGACCTCCTCGGTCGGTACGCCCTTGACCTGGTGCCCGGCCGCGCCCGCGCGCAGGCCGACCATGCCGAGGTCGACGTCGTCGGAGGCGGTCAGCAGCAGGATCCGGACCGTCGGGGCGCGCGCGACGATCTGCCGGGTCGCCGACAGGCCGTCGATGTTCGCCATGACGATGTCCATGATCATCACGTCCGGCTTGTAGTGCGCGGCCAGCTCGATCGCGTCGCGGCCGTTGTCGGCCTCGGCGATGACGGTCAGGCCCGCGTCTTGCAGGGCGGCGCGCAAGCGCCCGCGCAGCTGATCGTCATCGTCGACCACGACGACGCGTGCGGGCTGCCGTGCCTCATGTCCACCGTTCGCCGCGATGTCCCTAAGTATTGCTTGAGTCGTCACCGCGCGCGACCGAGAGGATCGCCTCGCGCACGAGCGGCAGGTCCGTGGTCTTGGGTACGTGCAGCGCCACGAGGCGCGCTTCGTCGGGCGCGACGAGGTCCGGCTCGAAGCCGCTGAAGGTGACGATCGGGACGCCGGTGGCCGCCATCTCGCGCAGCAGCTCGGCGGGCGGCGGGCCCGGCATCTGGAGGTCGAGGATCACCACGTCGGGCGCCAAGGCGACGACCTGGGCCAGCGCATCGGTGCCGTCGGCGACCTCGCCCACGACCTCGATCGCGCCGTCCTCCCGCTGAAGCGCCCAGCGCAGCAGGGCGCGCATCTCGGCGGCGTCGTCAGCAAGCAGGACCCGAAACGGCGCGCTCATGCGGCCGGCAGCTCGACGGTCACGATCGTGGCGCCGTCGTCGCGCACCTGCATGTCGATCCGGCCGTTGGCGCGCTCGACGAGGCGGCGGACGAGCGGGAGGCTGACCCCGGCGCCGACGAGCGGGCCGCGCCCGCGCGGGCGCCCGAACGGCTCGAGCGGCTGCGTGCCCTCGCGCGCGGGGGTGCCGTTGTCGAAGAGCTCGACGATCACGTCGTCGCCTTCGACGCGGCCGGTGATGCCCAGGCGCGTGGCGCCCGCCGACAGCGCGGCGCGCAGCAGGTGCGAGAAGACGCGCTGGGCGTCGCGCGGCGCGACCGCGGCCCGCGGCAGCGGCTCGCGCTGAAGGTGGACCGGCACGCGGTCCATGAAGAGCTGAAGGTCCGCGACCGCGGCGTCGAAGGGCGCGTCGAGGTCGCAGGTCGCGGGATCCTCGAGCGCGCCGGCCGCGCGCACGACGTCGAGCAGGTCGTCGACGTAGCGCTGGGCGCGATCGCCGCCGGCGTGCAGCGCGCGCAGCGCCTCCTGCCCGCCGGTGCCGAGGTTGCCCCCGGTCTGCTGCTCCAGGACGGCGGCGGCGCCGCGCATGAGCGCGATCGCCTCGCCGAGCTGGTGGGCGGCCAGGGCCGCGAAGTACTCGAGGCCGTCCTGCCGTGCGGCGAGCGAGCCCGCCGTCGCAGGATCCTCCTCGGTCATTCCTCGGCCGGGAGCCCGTCCTCGAGCATGCCGGCCCGCAGGCGCGACGCGGCAGCGACCGCGTCCCGACGGGAGCGGACCTCGAGCTTGCGCAGGACGTTCTTGACGTGCGAGCGGACCGTCTCGACCGACACGACGAGGCGATCAGCGATCTCGTCCGTGGACAGGTCCTGGCAGAGGAGGTCGAGGACCTCCCACTCGCGGGACGTGAGCTGGCTGCGGATCGGACGCATGCCCGCGGAATCCGTGCGCACCATGCGCAGGTCCTCGATCAGGCGCATCGTCAGCCGGCGGGTGATGACCGCCTCGCCGTTCTTCGCGCAGCGCAACGCGCGCGGCAGGGCGTCGATCCCGACGTTCTTGCACAGGAACCCGGAGGCGCCCGCGCGCAAGGTCATGAGCCCGACCTCGTCGTCGTCAGACGAGGTGAGGATCACTACGCGCACGTCCGGCGAGGTGCGGCGGATCTCGCCCATCGCGGCCAGGCCATCCATGCCCGGCATGATGAGGTCCATCACGACGACGTCCGGCGTGTAGTACGCGGTCAGCTCGACGGCCTCGCGACCGGAGCCTGCTTCGGCGATCACGGTAATGCCGGCCTGCTGCAGCACGTCGCGCAGCATGCGTCGCGCGAGCGGATCGTCGTCCGCCACGATGACGCGCAGCGGCGCGTCCCCGTCAACCTTGAATTCCATCCCCAATGAGCCCTTCCCGGTCTCGTCCCCAACCGGTTATCTCCGCAACCGGAGAAGCAAAGAAAAGAGCAAAGACATCACCCACGTGGGGTATTTTTCGACCCCCAAGCAGGAAAACGGACGATCGTGCAGGTGGCCGCGTAAGGCGTTCGGGCCCGAGCCGTTGCGCGGGATTTGCGGCCGCGTAGGCGGTTCCCTGGGGATTGAAGGGAACCGCCACGCGGCCACGCGCCGCCAGGCACGGACCGTCCGGTGCGTTCCCGGCCCACGCGGCGTTGCACGATCGAGGGCTCTCCTGCCGGCGGACCGTGCGCCCGGAAAGCTACGACGGACGCAACCGGCACGAGGGTGACTTGCATGCGCACCCGCGAGGCAGGTCGCTCTTGGTCCGTGGGTTAGGAAGTTCCCCCATGCCCGTCCCGCATCTGCCGATTCAATGGGGACGAGCAGGTTTCCGGAGGACACGACGTTCATACGGAACATGGGGATTGATCAAAGTGAGCTCCGAAGCTGACGTGGACCCGGACGGTCACGACGCGATGGACGACGACCGCCGTCGGCGGCCGACATCGCGGTGGTGGCGCAGTCGCGCGCAGAGCGCGGCCGATGGCCCGACCCCGGATGCTGATGCCGCGGGCGCCTCTGGCTCCCCTGCGCCGGACCACCGCCAGCAGCTGGCCGACGTCGGCCACGAGCTGAAGACGCCGCTGTCGATCATGCTCGCGCTCTGCACGCGCCTAGAGGAGTCCGGCCGCTTGGCGGACGAGGACGCCGAGGACGTCGCGCGGATCCGCGCCAACGCCTACTCGATGCTGCGCCGCGTCCAGGACCTGATGCTCGTCGCCCGCCTGGAGAACGCCGACCAGGCCCTGGAGGCCGCGGTCGTCGACGTCGCCTCGATCGTCCGCACCTGCGTCGGCGGCTTCAGCGAGCTGGCTGCGCAGCGCTCCCTGGACCTGCGCCTCGGCGTGCCGGACCGCCTGCCCGCGGTCGCCGACGAGGAGAAGCTCGTCTCGGTCGTCAGCAACCTGGTGGCCAACGCGATCCGCCACGCGCCCGCCGGCGGCATCGTGCGCTGCTCGCTGTCGACCGCGCCCGGCCGCCTGATCCTCCAGGTCGCCGACAACGGCCCCGGCGTCCCGCCCGACGCGCGGGAGCACATCTTCCAGCGCTACCGCCGCGGCGCGAAGTCCGCGGGCACCGGCCTCGGTCTGGCGATCGTCAACGAGATCGCCCAGCTGCACGGCGGCACCGTCACCGTCGGCGACGCCCCTGAGGGCGGCGCGCTCTTCACTGTCGAGCTGCCCCTGCGCACCCAGCGCGCCTCTTCACAGCGCACCGCTCCTCAGCGCTCACTGGCCCTCGCCGACCGCCAGAAGGCGATCGTCGAGGAGCTGCGCGCCGAGCTGGGCACCGCGTCCTAGCGGCCCCCGCTCAAATTTCCAGGCGCGCGTCCTCGAGGTCGATGTCGCGCTCGATGCGGCGCATGATGTCGTCGGTGATGTCGCCGCGGTTGCGGGCGCGGACGATCTCGGCGCGTTCGGCGGCCAGGACGTGGCGGCGGAGGCGCTGGAAGGCCTGTGAGCCTTCCTCGATGTCGCCATCGTCATCGTCGTCCAGGCGGGCTTCGAAGCGCCGGATCCGGAACTCGTAGCCGCGACGCATGCGGTCGGCCGAGGCCTCGCGGACCCATTCCTCGTCCTCCAGCTCCTCGATCCGCGCGATCGCCGCGCGCGAGGCCGCGATCCGCGCCTGGGCCTCCTGCTCGAAGACCGTCTCGTCGTCGTCGTAGACGCCGGCGACCTCGATCAGCTTGCCGAGCGTGAGGCCTTGCCCGACGACCGTGATCAGGATCACCGCGTAGGCCAGGAAGATGATCAGATCGCGGCCGGGGAACGGGTCGCCCGCGTCGGTGGTCAGCGGGATCGCCAGCGCGACGGCCAGCGACACCGCGCCGCGCATGCCCGACCACCCCAGCAGCAGCGTCAGCCAGTAGTCGGGCGGGTCGGTCTCGGTGGCGTTGCCGCGGATCCGCGGCAGCTTGCGCACGAGCAGGCGCGAGGCGATGTTGAAGGGGAACAGCCACGCCATGCGCGTCGCCAGGACGGTCCCGGCGATCGCGGCCGAGTACCCGAGCAGCTCCCCGGTCGAGTAGCCGTCGAGGCCGTCGACGACCGTGGAGAGCTGCAAGCCGATCAGGACGAACAGCGCGGCGTTGAGGCCGAAGCTCAGCAGCTCCCAGAAGCCCGTGATCTGGATCCGCGTGGACGGCGTCACCAGCTCCGGCGAGCGCCAGCCGAGGTAGAGCCCGACGGTGACCGCCGCCAGCACGGCGGAGACGTGCAGCGCCTCGGCCGGCAGGTAGGCGACGTAGGGCGTCAGCAACGAGACCGCGGTCTCGGTTGGCGCGTCGTCCAGGCGGGCGCGCAGCCATGCGACCGCCCAGCCGACCGCCAGCCCGATCGCGACGCCCGCGGCCGCGCTCAGCACGAAGTCGCCGAAGGCGTTGAACGCGCTGAACGTCCCGCTGACGACGGCGGCGATCGCGAACTTGTAGGCGATCAGGCCGGTCGAGTCGTTGATCAGCGACTCGCCCTCGACGATCGAGACCAGCCGCCGCGGCGCGTGCGAGCGCACGGCGATCTGGGTGGCCGCGACCGGGTCGGTCGGCGAGACGACCGCGCCGAGTACGAACGCCGCCGCCCACGGCAGGCCGACGACGTGGTGGGCGACGAAGGCGACCGTCACGGTCGTCGCCGCGACCAGACCGACCGCCAGCAGCCCGATCGGCTTGTAGTTGGTCTTCAGGTCGTGGATCGATGTGAAGAACGCCGCGCCGTAGAGCAGCGGCGGCAGGAACGCGATCAGCACGACGTCCGGGTCGAGGACCAGCTCGCTGACGCCCGGGACGAACGCGAGCGTGGTCCCCCCGATCACGAGCAGGATCGGGTACGGGATCTGCGTGCGGTCCGCGAGTAGGAGGAAGGCCCCGGCGCCCAGGAGCACCGCGAGGACGACGAGGTCGCCGTGCATCGCGGATCAGACTACGACGCGGTGCTCAGCGTCGCGACCGCGAGCGCCGCGACACCTTCGCCGCGGCCGACGAAGCCGAGGCCTTCGCCGGTCGAGGCCTTCACGTTGACCTGGTCGCCGTCGACGCCCAGCGCGGCCGCCAGCGTGGCCCGGATCTCGGCGCGGTGCGGCGAGAGCTTCGGGCGCTCCATGATCACGGTGGTGTCGACGTGGTCGACGCGCAGGCCCTTGGCGATCACGCGGCCGACGACGTCCTGAAGCAACGCGATCGAGTCGGCGTCCTTGTAGGCCGCGTCGGTGTCGGGGAACAGCGCGCCGATGTCGTCCAGCCCGGCGGCGCCGAGCAGCGCGTCGATCACCGCGTGAACCAGGACGTCGGCGTCGCTGTGGCCGTCCAGCCCTTTGTCATAGGGGATGGTCACGCCGCCGAGGATCAACGCGCGGCCTTCGGCGAGGCGATGCGAGTCCCAGCCGATGCCGGTGCGGACGGACGGCGCGGCGCTCATGACGGTCCGATCGGCTCCAGGGTTACGTTGCGATGCGAGAACGTGGCGATCTCGGTCACGCCGACGTCGCTGAGCAGCTCCATGGCCTTCTCGTACTCAAAGCCGAGCTGCTCGGGCGTGTGGGCGTCGCTGCTCAAGGCAATGGGATTGCCTGCGTCGACGACCATCTCCAGGAACGCGCGGTCGGGGTAGATCTCCCCCACCGGCTTGCGCAGCCCCGCGGTCGACAGCTCGATCGCGATCCCCGACTCGGCGATCTGCTCCATCGCGAGGTCGTAGTAGAAGCGCAGGTCCTTGTCCGGCCAAGGGCGCTCCTTGCCCCAGTGCTTGACGAGGTCCGGGTGGGCCATGATGTCGAACAACCCGGAGGCGGCCAGCTCGCCCAGCCACGTGAAGTAGGTCTTCCACACGTGATCGGCCGAGCGCGCGGAGTTCCACACGTCGAAGCGGTCGTAGTCGAGCGCGCCCTCGGCGAGGAAGTGGATCGAGCCGACGACGTAATCCCAGTCGCGCGCCTCCAGCAGCGAGCGCATCTTGTCGTCCTTGCCCGGGATGAAGTCGGCCTCGATGCCGAGCTTCAGGTCGGTGCGCTCGCGCACAAACTCGGCGTAGCGGTCGATGTCGTCGTGGGCGTTCTCGATCCACAGCGGGTGCTGCCAGACGTCGAGCGCGGCGGTGAAGCGGTAGATGTGCTCGGCGACGCCGAGCTCCTGGATCCCGCGGTCCGCCGCGGTCTCGCGGTAGCGCTCGGCGTTGGCCTCGGTGAAGTACTCCGAGGCGGGCGTGTTCTCTCCGTCGGGACGGAGGTGGACGTGATAGTCGGTCAGCAAGGGGAGATCAGCGCGACCGCGATCGCAGGATGAGGTCCGCGAGGCGCAGGTCGTCGGGGGTCGTGACTTTGAAGTTCTCGCGTGGGCACTCTACGAGGCGGACGGTTCCGCCCAGTCCCTCGACCAGCGACGCGTCGTCGGTGGCGCCGGCGACGACGTCGTGGGGCTGGTCGAGCGCGCGGCTCAGGATCTCGCGACGGAAGACCTGCGGGGTCTGCACGGCCCAGAGACCGTCGCGGCGCACGGTCTCGGCGACGGTCGCGGGGCCGTTCGGGCCGTCGCCGCCGCCGGGCGCTTCGCGCTTGAGCGTGTCCGCCTCGCGCGAGGCCGCGATCGCGCCGTCGGCGGCGTCGTCCAGCCCGGCCAGGACCGCGCGGATGATCTCCGGCGTCACGAGCGGGCGCGCCGCGTCGTGGACGAGCACTGGGTCGCCGGCCAGCGTGTGATGCAGCGCGGCGCGCACCGAGTGCGAGCGCTCCTGTCCGCCGAAGACGCCGGAGGTCCCGGCCGGCGGCTCGACGCCCGGGGGCGTGGCCACCACGATGTGCCCGATCTCCGGGACCGCCTTGAGGGCGTCGATCGACCATTCCAGCATCGGACGACCCCCACACATGACGAACGCCTTGGGACCGGGGTACCCAAGGCGTTCGCCACGTCCGGCGGCCACGACGAGCGCGACCGCAGACATCAGTGGTTCTACTTCGCGGCGGCGGCCAGGCGCTCGGCCGACGACTTCAGCAGGTCGTCGAGGTAGGCCTCGGCGTCGTCTTCGCTCTTCTCAAGCGCGTACATGAGCTCGGAGGCGAGGATCTTCTTGGCGCGCGTGAACATCTGCTTCTCGCCGGTGGAGAGGCCCTTGTCGTGCTCGCGGATCGCCAGGTTGCGGACGACCTCGGCGAGCTCGTAGATGTTGCCGGTCTTGATCTTGTCGCGGTTGTGCTTGAACCGGCGGTTCCAGTTCTTGGGCATCTCCGACAGCTCGTCCTGCAGGACGGCGAGGACCTTCTTGACGGTCTCCTCGTCGATGACGCGACGGAGACCCGCGACGCCCGCGTTCTCGCAGGGCACCATGACCGTCATGTCGTTGTGCAGGATCTTGATGGTGAGGTACTCGCGCTCCTCACCGAACATCTTCTTCAGTTCCTTCTTGAGGACCTGCCCAGCCCCGTGGTGGGGATAGACGACGTTGTCGCCGATCTCGAAATCGATGTTCTCGACGACGACTTCGATGTCGAGGTCTTCCAGCAGTTGCTCTTCGGTGCTACCGGGAATGGTGGTCCTCCTTGGCTTGGGCCGCGCGCCGAGGAGACGAGCAGCCACTGTGTTCCGTCCAGGCCTGTTTCACGCAGGCTCGGTCAGGTCTGCAGGTACCGATCGACGAGGTTGATCTCCTGCAACCGGCGAAGGCCCTCACGGATGTCCTTCGCACGAATCTCTCCGACGCCCTCGACGGTCTCGAGCTCCGCGTCCGTCGCGGCGAGCAGCTCGTCGAGGCCCCCGAACTCCTTCACGATCTGGGCGACGACGAGCTTCGGGAGCCGGGGGACGCGCCCCAGGATCCGGAAGCCGCGCGGCGAGACCGGGTAGTCGAGGGTGTTCAGCTTGCGGTCGTAGCCCATCAGCTCGGCGAGGCGGCCGAAGTCGAGCAGGTCCTGATGGGGCATCCGCCCAAGTTGGTCCAGCGCGGCGGCGAACGTCTCGTCGGAGTCCGCGGCCAGGTAGTCGTGGATGAGCGCGGCCTTGTCGGCGGCGACGCCGACCATGACCTCCTCGAGCTGCATCTCGATCAGGCGGCCCTCGGTGCCCAACTCCACGATGTAGCGCTCGATCTCGACGGCCATGCGGGTGACCAGCTCAGAGCGCTGCAGCACGGTGAGCACGTCGTGCAGCGTGGCGCCGCCCTCGAACTCCAGCGCGGTGAGGCGCGTGGAGACCTGGTCGAGGCGCGTGCGGTACTTGTCGAGGGTCGCCAGGGCCTGGTTGGCCTTGGCGAGGACCACCGGGATGTCCTCGAGGATGTACTTCGCGCCGTCGACGTAGAGGCTGACGACCTCGCGCCGCTGGGAGATCGCGATGACGATCGCGTCGGTCTGCTTGGACACGCGCTCGGCGGTGCGGTGGCGCGTGCCGGTCTCCAGCGTCAGGACCGTCGGGTCCGGCGTGAGCTGGACGTTGGCCATCGCGATCTTGGTGGCGTTGGCGTTCAGGACGATGCCGCCGTCCATCTTGGCCACCTGGTAAAGCAGCGCGGGCGTGTAGTCGACGTCGAGCTTGATGCCCCCGGAGAACAGGAAGCTCAGCTCGTCGTGATCGCCGATGACGAGGAGTCCGCCGGTGTGCGCGTGGAGGATGTTGTCGAGGCCCTCGCGGAGCGCCGTACCGGGCGCAACCATCTCCAAAGCCTTGACGAGACGGGGCTCTTGACGACTTTCCAGCTCGTTCAAATCGTCGCCGGATCGCTGCGCCATCACGACAATTCTACCAGGGCTCCTTTAGATCGGCCTTACCGGGGCACGAGCGTTTTTCAGAATCTGGCCGGATGGCCAGGAGCGCGCCAAATCCGTGCCAGATCAGGTGATCCGAGATCCGCGACGTGCTAGGCAGCGACCGGCTCGCCCGCGGTCGCGAAGGCGGCCTTGAGCGCGTGGCGCAGGGTCCGGGCGGAGCCGGGGTGCACGGGCGCGCCGAGGCCGAACTTGGTCGACTCCTCGACGCGGCGCTCGGGGTGGCCGACGGTGCGCAGCTCGCCGGTGAGGCCGAGCTCGCCGAAGCAGGCCAGCGGCTTGTTCTCGGTGCCCAGCGCGATGCCGCGCTGGGCGGAGGCGACGGCCAGCGCGATCGCCAGGTCGGCGCCGGGCTCGTCGATGCGCACGCCGCCGACGACGTTGACGAAGACGTCGGCGGAACCGGTGCCGACGTTGGCGTGGCGGGAGAGGACGGCGAGGACGAGCGCGAGGCGGTTGCGGTCGATGCCGGTGACGACGCGGCGCGGCGGCACGATCTCGGATGGCGAGACCAGCGCCTGGACCTCGACCAGCAGCGGTCGCGAGCCCTCCATCGCGGCTAGGACGACCGAGCCGGGCTTGCCGGTGGCCTCCCCCACGAACCGCGCGGACGGATCCAGGACCTCGACCAGGCCCCCTTGCTTCATCTCGAAGACGCCGGTCTCGGAGGTCGAGCCGAAGCGGTTCTTCAGCGCGCGGAGGGTGCGGTAGGTGCGCTCACGCTCGCCCTCGAACTGCAGCACGCAGTCGACGAGGTGCTCGAGCACGCGCGGGCCCGCGATCGAGCCCTCCTTGGTGACGTGGCCGACGAGGATCACGGTCGTCTGGACCGCCTTCGCCGTGCGCATCAGCCGCGCCGCGACCTCGCGGACCTGGCCGACCGAGCCAGGCGCGCCGGTGAGGTCGGACGCGTTGAGCGTCTGCACCGAGTCGATCACGCAGACCTCGGGCCGGTGGTGCTCGATCGTCGCCAGCACCGCGTCCAGGTCGGTCTCCGCGAGCACCGGCACATCGAGCGCGCGGCAGGCGCCGTGCTCCAGCCGCTCGTGACGCAGCTTGATCTGCGCCGCCGACTCCTCGCCCGAGACGTACAGCGCGCTGCTGCCCGCGCCGGTGATGTTCCCCATCGCCATGCCGGTGAGCGTCGACTTGCCGATGCCCGGCGAGCCGCCGAGCAGCACGAGCGAACCCGGCACGAGGCCGCCTCCGAGCACGCGGTCCAGCTCGCCGATCCCGGTCGACAGCCGCGCGACCGCCGTCGCCTTGACGTCGCGCAGCGCCACGGGCGTCAGCGCCGCCCCGGCCGCACCGCGCCGCCCGATCGCACCGCCGCCGCCTCCCCCGCCACCGCGCGCGGACGCCACCGGCGCCCGCTCCTCGACCAACGTGTTCCACGCACCACAGCCCGGGCACTGGCCATGCCAACGCGCCTCGGCGTGGCCGCATTCGGAGCAGACGTGGATCGTGGAGGGCTTCGGCATGCGGGCCAGCCAGAGTAGGGCGGCGACCCGATGGATCCGCCCGTCGCGCGCCTTCTAGAGCGCGATCTCCGCAACGGCCCAGCAGAACGCGGCGAAGACGTAGAAGCCGGTGAGCATGCCGCGCAGGACGCGCAGCGCGGTCGGTGCTCCGGCCTGGGCGTGGGTGAAGGCGGCCAAGATGGAGGTGATGATCGGCGCGGGTGCGAGGAGGCCGGCGACGCGGGAGCCGGCGGCGGAGGCGAGGGCGGTGATGGCGAGGACCATCGCAGCGGCGCAGGCCGCGCGGACCGGCAGGTCCCAGGCGGGCGGTGGCGGGGGCGGCGGCGCGCTCGGCGTGTCGGCGGTGGCCGGGAACCAGCGTGCGGCGGCGGCGAAGGACGCGCAGGCGGCGAGGAGGCCGATCGTCGGCGGGATGTGGACGGCGGCGGTGAGCAGCGCGAAGGCGACGGTCCCCAGCGCGAAGGTGAGCCAGGCGGCGAGCAGCGCCAGCGGCCAGCCGCGTGGCGCGGCGAGCGCGTAGGCGACGACAAAGCCCGTCAACGAGATCAACCCCAACAACGCCGCCGTTGCCGCACGGCCGGCGAAGGGGCCGTCGTGGACGACCGCCAGGACGAGCAGGATCGGGCCGCCGACGACCGGCAGCCCGCCGACGAGGCCGCCGATGCGCGGGCCGAGCCGCCGTGCGGTCAGCGACGCGCCGACGACGAACGCGGGCGCGAGCGTCAGCTTGAGGGCGAGGACGAGCAGCGGCGGCGGTCGTGCGCGTCAGTCGTCGTAGGCGCTGCTCTCCAGGACGCAGAAGACCGCGCCCTGAGGATCGAGGCCGACGGCGAAGCGCCCGGTCGGGACGGCCATCGGCTCGACGATCACGCGGCCGCCGGCGTCGGTGGAGCGCTTCAGCGCGGCGTCGACGTCGTCGACCCCGATGTAGACCGTCCAGTAAGGCTGCTGGATGTCGCGGGTCGCGCGCATGATCCCGGCGATGCCGCGGCCCTCGTGGGCGATCGACATGTAGGCCCCGCCCGCGCCTGGGATCTCGGCCACCGACCAGCCGAACAGACCCTCGTAGAACGGCGCGGCGCCCTCCGGATCCGTGGTCTGGAGATCGTCCCACGCCCAGGCGCCGACCTCGTTGACGACCTCGGCGCCCGCGAACGGACCCGGCTGCCAAAGCAGCGTCACGCCGCCCTGCGGATCGGCCACGGCGGCCATCGTCCCGATGCCAGGGATCTCCATGGGCGGCAGCGTCGACGTCCCGCCGAGCGCCTCCGCGGACGCCACCGAGGCAGCCGCGTCCTCGACGTTCACGTACATCGACCACGCTGGCGGCATGCCCGCGGCGCGCTGCTCGTCGTTGAGCGCCGAGAGCCCGCCTACGACCGCGCCGTCGTGCTCGAAGTACCAGTAGGCGCCCTCCATCACCTCGCGCGCCGTCCAGCCGTGCAACGCGCCGTAGAACGCGATCGCGCCCTCGACGTCCGGCGTCGTCAGGTCGATCCAGCACGGCGTGCCCGGCGTGTATCCCTGCTCGCGGCGTCCCATGAACGCGAGCCTACCCAGCCGCCAGCGCGCCCAGAACGTCTTCCACCAGGTCCGTCGTGTCCTCGATCCCCGCGCTGAAGCGGATCAGCCCGGGCGGGACGTCGTCGGTGCCCCAGCGCTCACGGCGCTCGGCGGAGGAGTGCACGCCGCCGAACGAGGTGGCCTCGGCGACCAGCGCGGAGCGGGCGAGGAAGGCCTGGGCGGCGTCGGCGCTCTCCAGGGTGAAGGTCAAGACGGAGCCGAAGCCGGGGTAGCGCGGATCGAGCGAGGCGGGCAAGGCCTCCAACAAGGCCCGCGCGTTGGCCTCCGCACGCTCCAGCCGGACCGCCAACGTCGGCAGCGAGCGATGCGCGAGCCAGACCTCGAACGGCCCCGGGATCGCGCCCGCGATCGCCCGCCAGGAGCGCATCGCCCCCAGCCACTCGGTGTCGCGCGTCGCCGCGTACCCCAATACGAGGTCGCTGTGACCGGTCAGGTGCTTCGATGCGCTCGACACCACCACGTCGGCGCCGTCGTCCAGCGCGCGCTGGCGCAACGGCGTCGCGAGCGTCCCGTCGACGACCAGGCGCGGCGGCAGCGCGGCGAGCCGCGGGATGTCCACCAACGTGAGGCCCGGGTTCGACGGCGTCTCGACCCAGAGCACCGTCGCGCCGTCGGCGGCGGCCACGAACGCGTCGGTCGAGGAGGGGACGAACCGCACCTCCACGCCCGCCCGTTCGAGGTGCTCGGTCGCGATCACCCGCACGCCGGGGTAGGCGTCGTGCGGAGCGACCAGCACGTCGCCGGGACCGAGCACCGGCAGCAGCGTCGCCGCCACCGCCGCCATGCCCGACGCGAAGACGAGCGCATCGCCGCCCTCCAGCGACGCAAGCGCGTCCTCGTAGGCGCTCCACGTGGGGTTGCCCGTGCGCCCGTAGCCGCCCGGCCCGGCGTCGCCCACCCAGTGGTTGGCCGCCTGGAACACGGGCCCGGCCAGGAACGGCGCGCCGTGCGCCGGATCGCCGAGGCCCGCGTGGACGACCCGCGTGGAGTCGCCCTGGCCCGCGCCGCTCACAGCGCCGCCGCCCGCACACACGACTCAAAGCCGCTGCCCTTGTGCGCCGCGTCGCAGAACGGCTTGCTCTGCGACTGCCCGCACCGGCACAGCACGATCGGCCGGCCGCGGTCGTCGGGCGGCGGCGTCAGCTCGACGCCCTCGCCGTCCACGATCCGCACCGCGCCGGTGATCTTGTAGGGCCCGTCGTCGCGGACCTTGATCTCAACCGCCATGGGACCAAGCCTAAGCGGTGCGGGTTTCGCCCTCTGGGCGAACACCCGCGACCTGATCCTCGCCCCTGGGCGAGCGATCAGGCGTGTTCTTTGCGCTTCTCCACCAGCGACACGAGGTGGTCGACCACCGCCGGCGCCGACTTCTTCAGCTTGCGGATGTCCCACGACGTCAAGGTCACCAACAACATCGACGACGTCGCCACCACCGTCGCGTTGCGCTGCGACCGCTCCAGGACGCCCATCTCGCCGATGACGTCGCCCGCGCCCAGCTCGGCGATTTTCTCGCCGCCACGGGTCACTTCGGCCGTGCCCTCCTCGATCGCGAGGACGTCGTAGGAGTAGTCGCCCTCGCGGACGAGCTCCTTGCCGGCGGGCACCGACACCTCCGCCGCCAGCGCGGCGACCTGCGACAGCGCGTCGTCGTCGAGGTCGGAGAAGACCGGGATGCTCTTGAGCCGTGCGGTGTCCATGACGCGCATCCTTCCCGATCGAGCGGATTCGTGACAACCCGGAATGACCGAGGGCGGCCACATGGGCCGCCCTCGATCGACATCTATGCCTTGAAAGGCGCGAGCTACTCGACCTCGGGGTTCTCCGAGCGCGACGCGTCCGGCTCACCCGGGAGGACCTTGTCCTCGGCCGGCTCGTCCGAGCCTTCCGATGCCTCACCCGCGGCGCCGACGCCGACCGGCTTGGGCGCCTTCTTCGGCGCGACCACCTCCAGCGTGACCTCGGGATCGCCCTCGGGGCGGTCCTCCGGGGCCTTGCCAACCATGACCGTGCCGCCGGGCATCAGCTCGGCGCGCAGGACGAAGTCGGCCAACGGGTCCTCGATGTAGCGCTGGATCGCGCGGCGCAGCGGACGGGCGCCCATCGCGGGATCCCAGCCCTTCTCCACCAACAGGTCCTTGGCGTCGTCGGACAGCTCCAGCTGGAGCTCCCGTTCGGCCAGCGACTCGCGGATGCGACGCAGCAGCAGCTCGACGATCGTCTTGATCTCGTCCTTCTGCAGCTTGTGGAAGACGATGACGTCGTCGATGCGGTTGAGGAACTCAGGCCGGAAGACCTTCTTGAGCTCGCCCATGACGCGCAGCTTCATGTCGTCGTACGTCATGCCCGTCTCGTCGTCGCTCACGGCGAAGCCCAGCGGCGTGTTCCGAGCGATCTCGGACGCGCCGATGTTCGACGTCATGATCACGATGGCGTGACGGAAGTCCACGGTGCGGCCCTGGGAGTCGGTCAGGCGACCGTCCTCCAGGATCTGCAGCAGGATGTTGAAGACGTCCGGGTGCGCCTTCTCGATCTCGTCGAGCAGGAGCACGCAGTACGGCTTGCGCCGCACGGCCTCGGTGAGCTGGCCGCCCTCGTCGTAGCCGATGTAGCCGGGAGGCGACCCGACGAGGCGCGACACCGCGTGCTTCTCCATGTACTCGGACATGTCGATGCGGATCATCGAGTCCTCGTCGCCGAACAGGAACTCGGCGAGCGTGCGGGCCAGCTCGGTCTTGCCGACGCCCGACGGGCCGAGGAACACGAACGAGCCCGTGGGCCGCTTCGGGTCCTTCAGTCCGGCGCGCGAGCGGCGGATCGCCTTCGAGATGACCTCGACGGCGGCGTGCTGCCCGATGACGCGCTTGTGGAGCTCGTCCTCCATGCGCATCAGCTTCTGGGTCTCGGCCTCGGTGAGCTTGAACACCGGGATGCCGGTCCACATCGAGACGATGTCGGCGATCTCCTCCTCGCCGATGGCCGGACGCTCGGCGCCCTCGGCCTCGCCGGCCTCCCACTGCTCCTCGAGCTCGCGCTTCTTGTTCGTCAGACGCCGCTCCGTGTCACGGAGGCTGGCGGCCTTCTCGAACTCCTGCGCCTCGATCGAGGCCTCCTTGGCGCGGCGCGTCTCCTCGATCTCCTCTTCGAGCTCCCGGTAGACCGGGGGCGAGGTCATCGACTTGATGCGCATGCGCGACGCGGCCTCGTCGATGAGGTCGATGGCCTTGTCGGGCAGCTGGCGGTCGGAGATGTAGCGGTCAGCGAGCTCCGCCGCGGCCTCGAGGGCCTCGTCGGTGATCTCGATCTTGTGGTGCTGCTCGTAGCGGTCGCGCAGGCCCTTGAGGATCTGCACCGTCTCCTCGGGAGACGGCTGCTCCACGCGGATCTGCTGGAAGCGCCGCTCGAGCGCGGAGTCGCGCTCCAGGTACTTGCGGTACTCGTCGAGCGTCGTCGCGCCGATCGTCTGCAGCTCGCCACGCGCCAGCGCGGGCTTCAGGATCGAGGCGGCGTCGATCGCGCCCTCTGCGGCACCCGCGCCGACGAGGTTGTGGATCTCGTCGATGAACAGGATGATGTCGCCGCGCTGGGTGATCTCCTTCATCACCTTCTTGAGGCGCTCCTCGAACTCGCCGCGGTACTTCGAACCGGCGACGAGGGCCGCGAGATCCAGCGTGTAGATCTGCTTGCCCTTGAGCAGCTCGGGCACGTCGGCGTTCGTGATCCGCTGGGCCAGGCCCTCGACCACGGCGGTCTTGCCGACACCGGGCTCGCCGATCAGCACCGGGTTGTTCTTGGTGCGGCGCGAGAGGATCTGCATGATCCGCTCGATCTCGTTCTCGCGACCGACGACCGGATCCAGCTTGCCGTCCTGGGCGAGCTTGGTGAGGTTGCGGCCGAACTGGTCGAGCAGCTTGGAGGACTTCTTGCCCTCGCCCGCCGCTCCGGCGCCCGCGGCGCCAGCCGTGCCGGTGCCCTGGCCGCCCTGACGGCGACCGCCGGGCCCGCTCAGCATGCGGATGACCTCGTTGCGGATCTTCTCGGAGTCGGCGTCGAAGTCCAGGAGGATCCGGGCGGCGACGCCCTCGTTCTCACGGACCAGGCCGAGCAGGATGTGCTCGGTGCCGATGTAGTTGTGGCCGAGGCTCAGGGCCTCGCGCAGAGCCAACTCCAGCACCTTCTTGGCGCGCGGCGTGAACGGGATCTGACCGGAGGTGACCTCCTCGCCAGAGCCGACGATGCGAACCACCTGCGCGCGGACGCGCTCGACGGTGATGTCGAGCGACTCGAGGACGCGGGCGGCGAGCCCCTCCTCCTCGCGCAGCAGCCCGAGCAGGATGTGCTCGGTGCCGATGTAGTTGTGCTTGAGCGTCCTCGCCTCTTCCTGGGCGAGCACGACCACCTGGCGGGCTCGCTCTGTGAATCGCTCGAACATCTTGGGGAACGTCCTTCCTACTGCGGGGGGAGAGTCGCTAGCGGTCGGTCGAAGAGGTGGTCCGGATGGAAATTCGTCGCTGAAGGTGAAACGGTGCTGGAGGTCACCGAGTTACCCGATCTACCCTTCTATTCGACCGTAGGGGCCGGAAGGATGAGCAGATCAGGTCCGTTCGGCGGGCATAGGCCAGTCTACCGCGCCGTAGGACGCGGACCCGGACCTCCGAAACGACCCGCAATAGACGGGAATGGGTCGCGAAAGCGCCCGGTTCGATCCCGCGCTAGTCCCGCATCGCGGGAAACAGCACGATTTCGCGAATCGACTTGTGGCCGGTCATCAGGAGGACCAGGCGGTCGATCCCGATGCCGATCCCGCCGGTCGGCGGCATGCCGTGCTCCAGCGCCTCGACGAAGACCTCGTCGTAGGGCGTGGTCTCCTCGTCCCCGGCCTCGGCCAGGCGGACCTGCGCCTCGAAGCGGGCGCGCTGCTCGTCGGGGTCGTTGAGCTCGGTGAAGGCGTTGCCGACCTCCATGCCGTTGGCGAAGAACTCGAAGCGCTCGACCAGGCCGGGCTTGTCGCGGTGGTCCTTGGCGAAGGGCGACAGCGCCTTGGGGTAGTCGACGACGAACGTCGGCTGGACCAGCGTGGGCTCGACCTTCTTTGAGAAGAGGTCGTCGACGAGGCCGGGCCATTCGAGGCCGTCGGTCGGGATGTCGATGCCGGCGTCCTTGATGGCCTGGGCGAGCGCGTCGCCGGTCTCGTGGGCCATGACGTCGATCCCGGTGGCCTCCTGGATCGCGTCGATCAGCGGCACGCGGCGGTAGGGCGTGGTGGTGAAGTCGATCTCGCCGTCGTATTGCGCCGCCTCCGCGACGCGCGGGAACAGCTCCTCGACGGCGGCCATCATGTCCTCGTAGTCCGCGTAGGCCTCGTACCACTCGACCATCGTGAACTCGGGGTTGTGCTTGTAGGAGATGCCCTCGTTGCGGAAGTCCTTGCCCAGCTCGTAGACGCGCTCCAGGCCGCCGACGATCAACCGCTTCAGGTACAGCTCGGTCGCGATCCGCAGGTAGAAGTCGCGGTCCAGCGCGTTGAAGTGCGTGGTGAACGGGCGCGCCGCGGCGCCGCCGTAGAGCGGCTGCAGGACCGGCGTCTCGACCTCGACGAAGCCGCGGTCGTCGAGGAAGCGACGGACGGCGGCGACGATCTTGGCGCGCTTGACGAACAGGTCGCGTGCGTCGGCAGACGCCATCAGGTCCAGCTCGCGCTGGCGGAAGCGGGTCTCGACGTCGCGCAGGCCGTAATGGGCGTCAGGCGGCGGGCGCAGCGCCTTGGCCAGGACGGCGTAGTCGTCGACGCGCAGCGACAGCTCGCCGCGGCGGGTGACGAACGCGGTGCCGTCGACGCCGATGATGTCGCCGAGGTCGACCTCGCCGAGCAGGCGCTGCATCTTCTCCTCGCCGAGCACGTCGAGACGCGCCTGGAGCTGGATGCGGCCGGAGCGGTCGACGAGGTCCAGGAACGCCATCTTGCCCTGGCCGCGGCGCTGGGTCAGGCGGCCGGCGACGCGATAGGCGTTCTCGGTCTCTGCTCCGGCCTCGAGGCCTTGGTTCTCGTCGCGGACCTGCTGCGACGGGACGACGCCCGGGTAGGACGGCGGATACGGGTCGATCCCGTCCGCGCGCAGGCGGTCGAGCTTCTCGCGGCGGACCGCGAGCAGCGCGTTGTGATCCTCAGCCGTGGGCTCTTCGCCCGGCTGTGCGTCGGGCTCAGCCATGGTGAGTGCGGAGCCTAGACGCCGACGTCGATCTTGGTGATCTTGAACTTCCGCGCCGGGCCCTTGGGGACGGCGACGGACACCAAGTCGTTCTTCTTGTGGCCGAGCAGCGCGCGGCCCATCGGCGACTCGTTGCTGACCTTCAGCTCGGCCGGGTTGACCTCCGCCGAGCCGACGATCGTGAACTTCTGCGACTTGCCGGTCTTCTCGTCCTTGACGTGGACGGTCGAGCCGACGCCGACGATGTCCGAGGACAGCTCCGACGGATCGACGATCGTCGCGGCGCGGATGCGCTCCTCGAGCTGGGCGATCTTGGTCTCCAACATCGCCTGCGCGTTCTTAGCGTCGTCGTACTCGGAGTTCTCCGAGATGTCCCCGAACTCCCGCGCTTCCTTGATCCGCTCGGCGACCTCACGACGGCCGTCCTTCTGCAGATGCTCCAGCTCGTCCTTGAGCTTGGTGAGGCCTTCTGGGGTGAGGATGACGTCTCGAGGCATTCAGTGAGGGGGATAGACCGGTCCGGGTCCGGGTCAGCCAGCGGCGTCTTCCGGGCCCAGCGAGCGCGGCAGTATAGCGACGCAGGTACCCACTACCAGCGCCGGGATTCCAGGGTCTTCTAGACCATTGGTGCCACGGCGGCATGCGCGTCCAAAACCGCGCGTGCCTCGGTGATGCTCGACGTCTGCTGCATGGCCGTGTGCAGGTCCTTCGAGCCGCCGAGGCGCTCGACGTACCAGGGGTGGAACTTGCGTAGGTAACGGCCCGCGCGGTCGGTCCCGAGGTGCTCTTCGGCCCGATCCATGACCCAGTGCCACTCGGCAAGGATCTCTGCGGCGGAGGGGTCCTCCTCGCGCAGACCGAGGAGCTGCTCGAACAGCCACGGGTTGCCGAGCGAGCCGCGGGCGAGCATGACCGCGGCGGCGCCGGTGCGCTCGTAGGCGTGCTCGACGTCCTGCACCGTGTGCAGCCCGCCGGTGAGGATCACCGGGGCCGGCAGCGAAGCGACCAGCTCCGCGGCCAGGTCGTAGTCCGGCGTGCCCTTGTGATGGACCTTGGCCGAGCGCGGGTGGAAGGTGATGGCGGCGACGCCGGCCTCCTCGACGAGCCGATGCGCCAGCTCCACTCCGCTCGTGTCGCCGGGGACCGAGCCGCTGCGCAGCTTGACCGTCACCGGCTTGCCCGAGCCCTCGCGGGCGGCGCGCGCGACCGCGACGGCGGTGTCGGGGTCCTTGAGCATCGCCGCACCCGCGCCGGTCTTACAGACCTTCGGGACCGGGCAGCCCATGTTGAGGTCGATCACGTCGACCTGCGGCACGTGCTCGGCGACATAGGCCGCCGCGGAGCGCATGACGTCCGGGTCCTGCCCGAAGAGCTGCAGCGCGGTCGGGCCCTCGTCCGGGTGGACTCGCAGGAGCTCGGTGAGCGTCTTCTCGTTGCCGTAGTGGATCGCGAACGAAGACACCATCTCGCTGTAGGCCATTCCGGCCCCATGGCGCGCGGCCTGCAGGCGCACGAACCAGTTGCCGATCCCGGCCAGCGGTGCGAGCAGCACGCGGTTGGGCACGGTGATGCCCGGAGCGAGCTCCCAGGGATCGGTGAGGGCGGGACGAGGCGTCATGTCTTGCGTTCAGGATAGAGGGGCTTCGTGCCTTCCTTGACGCTCGACACCAGCCGCCTGGCCCCGCTGCCCTTGGCGTTCTTCAGCGGTTTGGTGGCGCTGCTCGACGCGCTGGCGCCACCGCTGCTGGATGTCGCCATGACGAAGGCGACGCCGCGGGGGGATGGCGTGGAGGTCGTGCTGGCCCATGCTTCGGAGATCGCGTTCAGCGTTTGGGCGCAGGCGTCGGGGGAGGTGGTGGTCGTGGGCTGCTCGGCGATGCACTCGGAGTTCGCGGATGCGGCGGCGGCGCTGGCGCTGGTCGAGGAGCTGCTGCGGGGGCGGCGGGAGGTTCGGGGTTATGACGGCGTGGTTTTGCGGCCGGACTTTGTTGGGGTGCCGCCGCGGGCCTAGGGGGCGTTCAGTGCGGGGTGTGGGTGGTGGTGCTCCGGGTTGGAGAGGATCCGGCGAGGGAGTGAGAGCGCTGTGGCGTGGCGACCGCTGTTGGTCGTCCTTGGGCGTGTGGCCGGGCTCGGGAGGGCGGTTCGGGGCCGAAGGGTCGATCCGGGTCGCCTAATAGTCGATATACGACGCTTATTCGACCCGGATCCCATTCGGTGCTCCATGAGGGCCGGTTTCGGGATGCGGGTCGCGTGAGCCGGAATAGTTCCGGTCAGCGCGACCCGGACCGATCCTTCGGCCCCGAACGCTCCCCCCGCGCCCAAGAGGCAGCCCGAGGACGACACCAAGCGCCGGCCACGCCCACCCGGCTTCACTCCCTCGCCGCCCCTCTCCAACGCCCCGCACCACCAACAACGCCGCGCACCGAACGCCACCTACGCCCGCGCGACAACCCCCGCGTACCCCTCCGGGTCCGTGACGCCCTCCGTGGCAACCAGCAGCACCCGCGTCGCGCCGTCGTCGAAGCCGACGGCGTCACGCAACGCCCCGCACTCCGGGTCCTCCCGCAACGCCCGCAGCGCCGCCAGCGGCGCCGCGCCCGAGTCGCCGATCGCGTACCCACGAGCGGCCAGATCGGCCATCGCGCCATGGACCTCAAAATCGCTCACCGCGATCGCCCCCGCGATCCCAGCGCGCAGATCAGGCCACGCGTAGGCCGAGACCTCGGCGCAGTCGAGGCCCGCCATCGTCGTCCCGGGCGTGACGATCGTCGTCGGCTCCCCCGCTTCCAACGACGCAGCCAGGCACGCGGCGGTCGTGGGCTCAGCGGCGACCACGGAGATCCCGGCCGCCGCGCCGTAGCGCGCAGCCGCCGCGCCCAGCGAGCCGACCCCCACCGGGACGATGATCAAGTCATAGGCATCGACATCGCCCAGCTCGGCGAACAGCGTCGCGTAGCCGTCGACGACCCAGCGCGCCGGGCCGGAGTCCCCCACGTCGGCGATCTCCAGGACGCCGTCCTGCTCTCCCGCGGCGACCGACTCCGCGACGGCCTCCTCGTAGCCGCCGTCCACGACGACGACCTCCGCGCCCTCAGACGCGATCGCCGCGCGCCGCGCCGCCGCCGACCGCGCGGGCAGGAAGATCCGGCCGGCCAGGCCCCGCAGCGCGGCGACGTGCGCCACCGCGCGGCCGTGGTTGCCCGCAGACGCCGCGACCAGCGTGTGGACCGTCTCGCCGGCGGCCGCGACCTCGCGCAGCGCTCGCTCCACTGCCCACGACGCGCCGAGCACCTTGAACGCCGGCAGCCCGAGGCGCGCCGACTCGTCCTTCATCCAGACGCGGCCCGGCTCCAGCTCCCGGACTGGCGTCGGCGCGTAGCCCGCCAACCCGTCGTGGAACGCGCGGGCGTCCGCGCCGTCCTGCGCGCGCACGTCGCCCACCGCCAGCGCCCGGTTGACGACCGCCCGAGCCACCGCGCAACCGCCCCTAGGACGCGTTCCGCTCGTGCAGCAACTTCAGGCCCTTGAGCGTCAGCAGGTCGTCGACCGCGCCGATCGCCGTCGTGTGCGGCACGACCACGCCCGCCAGGCCGCCGGTGGCGATCGTCGCCGCCTCCTCGCCCAGCTCGTCCTGGATCCGGCCGATCAGGCCGTCGACCGCGCTCGCGAAGCCGAACACTACGCCGGAGCGGATCGCGTCGACCGTCCCCTTGCCGATCGCCCGCCGCGGCGCGACCAGGTCGATCCGCGGCAGCTTCGCGCCGCGCGAGGTCAGCGCGTCGAGCGAGATCTCCACGCCCGGCATCAGCACGCCGCCGATGTACTCGCCCTGGGCGCTGACCACGTCGAAGTTCACCGCGGTCCCGAAGTCCACCGAGATGCACGGCCCGCCGAGCCGCTCGTAGGACGCGACCGCGTTGACCAGCCGGTCGGCGCCGAGCTCGCGCGGGTTGTCGATCTTGATCGGCATGCCCGTCCGGATCCCGGGCCCGACGGCCAGCATGCGGTGCCCGAGGTAGTGCTCGGCCATCGCCAGCCACTCGGGCTCCAGCTGCGGCACGGTGGAGGACACGATCGAGGCGCTGAGGTCCGCCAGGCCGACCCCGCGCAGCTCCAGCAGGTTGCGCAGCGCCGCGCCCAGCTCGTCGCTGGTCGACGTGCGCACGGTCGCGAAGCGCCAGTGCTCGACCAGCTCGTCCCCGCGGAACGTTCCGAAGTGGGTCTGGGTGTTGCCGACGTCGACGACGAGGAGCATCGGCGCGCATCATGCCAATCCACGCGCGGAACGCGCCTCTCCGGTTAGGCTCGCGCCATGGCCACCCGCCTCTACGTCGTCCACGGCTCGCATCCTTGCCAGACCGTCGAGAAGGCTCTCGACCTCAAGGGAGTGGCCTACAAGAAGGTCGAGCTGCCCGCTTCCACGCAGCCGCTGGTGATGAAGCTGCTCTTCGGCGGCCGGACCGTCCCGGGCATCAAGTTCGACGACGGCGTGAAGGTCCAGGGGTCACGCGCGATCCTGCGCGCGCTTGAGGACCGCGTTCCGACGCCGTCGCTCTACGAGGGCTCGGCGGGAGCCGAGGCGATCCTCGAGGCCGAGCGCTGGGGCGACGAGGTCTTCCAGTCGATCCCGCGGCGCCTGCTGTGGGAGGCGTTCACCAAGGACCGCGCCGCGATGTACGGCTTCCAGGAGGGCGCCAGGTCGCCCAAGCTGCCCAAGCCGGTGGTCGTCGCCGCCTCCTACGCCGTCCTACCGATCGAGCGCAAGATGAACGACGTCGACGACGCGGGCGTGCGCGCCGACCTCGCCGCGCTGCCCGGCCTGCTCGACCAGGTCGACACCTACATCGCCGACGGCGTCCTGGACGGCGAGCAGCCGAACGCCGCCGACCTGCAGATCGCGCCGACGATCCGCTTGTTGTACGCGTTGGACGACGTCCGGCCGCTGATCGCGGGGCGCCCCGCCGAGGCGTTCACGTTCCGGTGGTTCGACCGCCCGGTCGCGTCCGTCCCCGCCGGGGCGCTGCCGGTTCACACCGCGGCGCCTGCCGCGACGCTCCCGGCGACCTGACCGCCGCCGCTCGCGAACGCGCCGATCAGCTCCGCGACGCGGTCCGGCTGGTCCCAGCTGACGAAGGTGTAGGCGTCGTCGAGCTCCTCGACGCGCGCATCCGGGAAGATCTTCGCCAGCCGATGCGCGTGCTCGATCTTGAAGAACTTGTCCTCGCGCGACCACACGAACAAGACCGGCTTCTTGAAGCCCGCGAGCTTGGGCGTGTTGTCGAGCAAGATGTTGGAGTCGATCCCCGACAGCGCGCGCCGCAGGTCGTTCATGATGCCCTTGTCTTTGAGAGCGCGCAGGACCCAGCCGTCCATGACCTCGTCGGGGATCGGCCGCTTGAGCAGCCCGCCGTAGGCCATCGGCAGCCGCCGCGCCGCCTTGGCGCGCATCGGCTCCAGCCCGGCGCGCAGCGCCCCCGGGATCTTCGCGGCGGTGATCAAGGGCTTGAACATCTTCGGCGGGAAGTCCTCGAAGGCGTCGCAGTCGGTCAGCACCAGGCGGCCGATGCGCTCGGGCGCCGCGACGACCAGCAGCTGGCAGAGCGCGCCGCCCGTGTCGTTGCCGACGAGCGTCACGTCGCGCAGGTCGAGCTGCTCGATGACGCCGGAGACGATCCGCGCGAGGCCGTGCGGCGACAGGTCGGCGTCGGGCTTGAGCGGGATCTGGTGCGAGCCCAGCGGCAGGTCGGGCGCGATGCAGCGGAAACGTCCGCGCAGCCGCTCGATCACCGGCTCCCACAGGCGGCTGTCGACCAGCGCGCCGTGCACGAAGACGACGGGCGGGCCGGAGCCCTCGTCGAGGTAGCGGATCGTCCCCTGGTCCAGCGTCAGCTCGGGCATCGCGTCAGGCCCTCCGGGTAGATTTACGTACAGCCTGCACGTAACTTACATACAGACGGTATGGAAGACAAGTCCCCCAACAAGCAGGAGGAGCGATCGCGTGCGACGCGCGAGAAGCTCATCGCCGCCGCCCGCGCGCTGTTCGCCACGCGCGGCTACGCCGCGGTCGGCACCGAGGAGATCGTCCGCGCCGCGGGCGTGACGCGCGGCGCGCTCTACCACCAGTTCCGCGACGGCAAGGAGCAGCTCTTCGAGGCGGTCTTCGAGCTGGTCGAGGCCGAGACCACGCAGCGCATCGCCGAGATCGCGCTGACCGACGCGACCGATCCCGTCGCCGCCCTGCGCAACGGCGCCCGCGCGTTCCTGGAGATCTGCGCCGAGCCGGAGATCGAGCGCGTCGCGCTGCTCGACGCGCCGTCGGTCCTGGGCTGGGCGCGCTGGCGGGAGATCGGCTTCCGCTACGGCCTCGGCCTCGTCGCCGCGACGCTACAGGCCGGGATCGACGCCGGCGCGATCGCCCCCCAACCCGTCACGCCGCTCGCCCACCTCCTGCTCGGCGCGCTCGACGAGGGCGCGCTCTACGTCGCCCGCGCCGAGGACCCCGACACGGCGCGCGCCGAGGTCGAGGTCGTCGTCAACGGCCTGATCGACGGGCTGGCGGCGGGCTAGCGGGTCAGGCGGAGCGGCACGTCGCCCGAGCGGCACGTGGTGCCGTCGGCCAGCGTCACGCGTGCGGAGGCGGTGCCGGTGAGGTGGCGCGCGTCGTAGCGGGCGTCGACGGCGACGGTGGCGGTGCCTTTGATGCGGAAACGGAGATGCGGGTCGGCGACGCGCTGGCGGAGATGCAGGACGCCGGCCGCGTCGCGGTCGCCGGGCTGCTCGGCGCGCAGACCGGGGAACCAGATGAACAGGCGCTGCGCGCGGCGTGGGGTGCAGCGGAGGTCCAGCGCGAACGCGAGGCTCTCGACGTGGTCGATGGAGTGGGCGAGCCCCACCGAGGCGCGGTCGCCGCCGGGGGTCGTCCCGGCGAGCACGACCGACTCGGACTCCTCCATCCAGCGCAGGACCTGCGCGTCGTGGGCGTCGGACGCCCTACCGTTGGCGATCACGGCCCACAGCAGGAGGGCGACCAGGCCGAAGCCCGCCCGCAGTCCCCAGGTCACGTTCCTGCTCATCGTCCCGGGTGATCGGCAGGAACGGTCGGATGCTCAAGCGCGTTCAGCGCTGGAGGACGAGCAGCGCGAAGCCGAACGTGTCGCGGCCGTAGGGCAGCGCGTGACGGGCGCGGATGCGGGCGGCGTAGTCGCGAGCCTCGGCGTCGTCGTACCGCTCGGCTTCGGCGGCGAGGCCGTCCTCGTAGGCGGCCCAGTCCGCCGCGGAGGCGACGCGCGGCGGCGCGACCGGCGCGAGGCCGGCGGCGCGGGCGGCATCCAAGAGCGCATCGAGGCCGAGCGGGAGCTCGTCGGCGGTGGCGCCGCCGAGCGCGTCGAGGAACGCCGGCGAGGGCTCGCGCGCCCAGAAGCCCTCGCCGAAGAGGACGAGGCCGCCGTGGGGCCGGGCCAGCGCGCGCAGCTCGCGCAGCGCGTCCGGGAAGCCGCCGTGGGCGTGCGAGGCGGCGACGTTGACCACGAGGTCGAAGGCGCCCTCCCGAAGGCCCGCGTCCTGGGCACGCGCCTCGATCAGCTCCGCGTCCACCCCGGCCGCGCGCGCTCGCGCCAGCGCCTCGCCGTCCGGGTCCACGCCGACGCCGCTCGCGCCCGGATGCGCGGCCAGGACGCGCCGCAACAGCACCGCCGCACCGCAGCCGGTCTCCACCACCCGCGCGCCCGCGGGCAGCTCCAGCCCGGCGATCGCGCCGTCGACGTCGGCCTCGCTCAGCGGGTTCATGAACGGCACCGCGGCGTGGGCGCGCAACGAGGCGGACTCGGTCACGCGCGCAGACTAGCCTTGTGGACGTGGGTCACGGCCACGATCACTCCCATGACGGCCACGGCGGTCACGGGCACAGCCACGAGATCAGCGCAGACGCTGACCGCGGCAAGCTCGCCGTCGCGCTGGCGCTGATCCTCGGCTTCATGGCCGTCGAGGTCGCCGTCGGCATCGCGGCCTCGTCGCTGGCGCTGCTCTCCGACGCCGCCCACATGCTCACCGACGCGGCCGCGATCGCGCTGGCGCTGGTCGCGATCAACCTCGCCAAGCGACCCGCCAAGGGCGCGTTCACCTTCGGCCTGCGCCGGGCGGAGATCCTCTCGGCCCAGTTCAACGGCGCGACGCTGCTGGTGCTCGGGCTGCTGGTCGTCGTCGAGGGCATCCGCCGGGTCATCAACCCGCCGGACGTCGAGGGCACCGCGGTGCTGATCGTCGCGCTCGTCGGCGTCGTGGTGAACCTGATCGCCACGATGGTCCTCGCACGCGCCAACCGCGATTCCTTGAACGTCGAGGGCGCCTACCAGCATCTGCTGACCGACCTGGCCGCGTTCATCGCCACGGCGATCGCCGGCGCGATCATCCTGCTGACCGACTTCCGCGAGGCCGACGGCATCGCCGCGCTGATCGTCGCCGCGATCATGCTGTACGCCTCGTACGGGTTGTTGAAGGAGTCGGGCCGGATCTTCCTGGAGGCCGCCCCGCGCGGCATGGACCCGGATGAGATCGGCCAGGCGCTCGCGCACGCGCCGGGCGTCGTCGAGGTCCACGACCTTCACGTCTGGGAGGTCTCGTCCGGCTTCCCCTCGCTGGCCGCGCACGTGGTCGTCGGCCGCGACTGCGACTGCCATCAGGCGCGAATGGGCCTACAAACGCTGCTGCGCGATCGCTTCGGGATCGAGCACACCACCTTGCAGATGGACCACGAGTGCGCCGAGCTGCTGCAGATCGAGCCGGTGCCGGCGGTCAGCGTGCAGGCAGCGTCAGCGGCGGGCCCTCCCGCCGGACGCCCTCGGTAACGGGCAGCGCGGCGAGCGCGTCGGCCAGCGCGACGCCGCCGGGCGTCGCCAGGGAGAAGTCGATCTCCAACAGCGGGATCAGCACGAAGCGGCGCTCGAGCAGACCCGGGTGCGGCACGGTCAGCCGCTCGGAGACGTGCTCGCGTCCGAACGCCAGCAGCACGTCGACGTCGATCGGCCGCGGGCCGTGGTGCACGTACTGCGGCCCTTCAGTCGTCCGCCCCAGCGCGCGCTCGACGTCCTTGCAGGCGACGAGCAGCGCGTCGGCGTCCAGCTCGGTCTCGACCGCCAGGCACGCGTTGAGGAACTGCGGCTGATCGAGGACGTCGCCGACGGGGTCGGTCTCGTAGGTCGAGGACGACGCCACGGCGAACACCCCGCGCTCGGCCAGCCCGTCGACCGCGGCCTGCAACTGCCCGCGGCGGTCGCCGAGGTTGGAGCCCAGGCCGAGGTGCGCGAGGCCGGCGCTCACGACGACGCTGGGGGCGGCGCGGCGCCCGGGAACAGCAGCGCGAGCTGCCGGGACTGGGCCAGCAGCGTGCCGTCCGGCGCCCAGATCGCGCCGTCCTCCTCGAAAAAGCCGCCGGCCGAGGTCGACGACGAGAAGCGCGCGAGCACCGGATCGTCCGGCGCCATCCCGGCGTATGGCAGCCGCGTGCGGAAGTGGATCGTCAGGTCGACGGTCGGCGCCGGCGCGGGCGTCGTCAGCCGCGCGAACGGCGACGGCAGCCAGGCGTCGGTGTAGAAGGCGACCGCCAGCGCGTCGGCCGGCCGCGGGTCGGCGAGCCGCAGCCAGCCGCCGACGAGCGCCTCGTCGCCGCCGCTCATCGGCCCGGGCCCGAAGACCGGCGAGAGCGCGGCGCGCAGCGCGATCGGCGGGACGCCGGGCGCGGGCTCCAACGTGTGCAGCTCCTTCGGCGGCGTCGCGATCTCCGGCGGGGGCGGCGTGGAGTAGTCCGCGACCGTCGGGAAGTCGTTGGCGAACGCGCCGATCGCGATCACCATCGGCCGGTCGTCCTGGACCATGCGCGCGGTCACCGTGCTCAGCGTCCGGCCGGCGCGCTCGATCGTCGTGTGGATCGTCGCGTCGGTGCCCGGGACCGGCGGGCGCAGGTAGTGCAGCGTCAGCGATCGCGGCGCGCGCGCCTCGTCGTCGACCGCGCAGAGCATCGCGCGCAGCATCAGCGCCGCGATGTAGCCGCCGTTGGGCCCTCGCGGGACGGCCCACTGGTCGGAGATCGTTGCTTGCCAGACCCCGTCGCCCACCGCGATGACCGCGGTGTCGCGGTCCAGCTCAGTCGTCGTCGTCGCCACCGCGCTGGCGCCAGACCTCGACGCTGACCTCGTCCACGGGCAGCGGGATCGGCGGCTCGGGCTTGGCCGCCTTCACCCAGACCTCGTCGGCGCTGTACTCGTCCAGCAGCCGGTCGGCGACCGCGCTGCAGAGCCGCTCCAGCGTCTTGTAGGAGCGCTGCTGGGCGACGAGCGAGACCGTGTTGCAGACCTCGCCGTAGTCGACGGTGTCCTCGACCATGTCGGTGACGGTCGCGTCGCAGTCGCCGACCTCCAGGCGGATGTCGAGGACCAGGCGCTGGCCGACCTCGCGCTCCGCGGCGCTTACGCCGTGGTGCGTGTAGAGCGACAGACCGCGGACCTCGATCGTGACCTCGGTCTGGTCGCCGCCGTCCTCGTCGAAGTCCTCGTCGACGTCGTCGGGCTCGAGGTCGTCCGGTGGTTCCTGGTCAGGCGCCATCGCGATGCAACGTAGCACTCGCGACCGCCAGCGCTTGACGTGCCTCGGCCACGTCGTGGACCCGGAACACGCGTGCCCCGCGCTCGTAGGCCAGGACGTTGGCGGCGATCGTGCCGGGGACGCGATCGTGCGGATCCGGCGCCGGGGAGAGCTTGTCGATGAACGACTTGCGCGAGACGCCGATGACGACGCGAAAGCCGAGCGCGACGATCTCGTCGGTGCGGGCCAGCAGCTCCAGGTTGTGTTGCAGGGTCTTGCCGAAGCCGATGCCGGGGTCGAGGTCGATGAGCTCCTCCTTGACGCCCTCGCGGACCGCGAACTCCGCGCGTTCGAGCAGGAACGCCTTGACGTCGTCGACGACGTCCGTGTAGCGCGGGTCGGCCTGCATCGTGCGCGGGTCGCCGAGCATGTGCATCAGGCAACAGCGGGCGTTGCGGTCGGCGACGAGGCCCGCCAGATCCGGCGCGGCGCGAAAGGCGGTGACGTCGTTGACGTAGCGGGCGCCGGCGTCCAGCGCGGCCTCGGCGACGGCGAGCTTGGTCGTGTCGATCGAGACCGTGACGCGGCCGCCGCCGCCCGCCGCGCGCGCCAGGGCCCGGACGACGGGCTCGGTCCTTCTGAGCTCCTCGTCGTCAGGAACCGGCAGCGCGCCGGGACGCGTGGACTCGCCGCCGACGTCGAGGATCGCCGCGCCCTCAGCGGCAAGCTGGAGGCCGTGCGTGACCGCGGCGTCGCGATCGAACCACTCGCCGCCGTCGGAGAACGAGTCCGGGGTCACGTTGACGACGCCCATGATCTCGGCGTAGGACATGGAACGTCACGTTAGTCGTCCAACAGATGGCCAGGCGGCTCATCCCCAGAGCCGTGGAAGCCGAGGAGGCGTACATGGAGAGCCCTGCTCACCGTGATCGCGATCCTCATCCGCTCAGCGCCGCTGAGCGGGCGGATCTGCGCTGGGGGCTGAAGCGGGTGCTGACCCAGCACGCCGAGGACGTACCGGAGCGCGACCTCGCACGGGCGTTGCAGCAGGCGCTGCGGCACCTGCCGGTCGTGATGCTGCACGACCGCCTGCTGCCCAACGGCTTGGTCATCGAGCACCTCGCGGTCGGGCCGGGCGGCGCGACCGTGATCGCCGGCTGGCCGGTCGCCGACCTCCCTGCGCCGCTGACGGTCGAGTGCCTCCACGGCATCTTCGGCGCCCGCGCGGACCTGCTGCGCGACGGCGCCGCCGCCGACCGCACCGCGCTGGTCGGCCCGGTGCTGGAGCGGGCCGCAGGCGTGCGGGAGGTCATCCAGGACTGGGTCTCGGTCCAGAGCGCGCTCTGCCTCGACGGCGACGAGCCCACTGCCCGCCTCCGTCCGCTGATCGTCGCGGGCGTGACGATCGCCGGCCCGCGCGCGATCGCCGAGCTGGCCGCACGCGACGGCGACCTGCACGACTACGAGCTGGCGTCGCTGGTTGACGTGCTCGACCGCGCGCTGCCGGTCGCGCTCTAGATGGTCGATGCGAGGTAGACCGTGGTCGTGATCGTGCGTCGTGTGGATGCTGGGCGCCGCGCGATCGCGCAGCCGATCCTGGTTGGATCGGCAAGCGATCGCGTGGCGATCCAGCGCCGCACGGCGTGCGAGCACGGCCGCGGGAACCTCGCAACGACCATCTAGGCCGCGGCGATCACGTTGACGACGTAGGCGCCGGCGCCGCCGCCCGCCGGCGCGCTGAGCTCCACACGGCCCACGCCGTCGCCCTTCTCCGCTGCGGTGGCGACGTCCTCGGGCGTGGTCGCGGGCTGGGGAGATCGCAGCAGCTCGCGGGTGACCGTGCCGCGCACGGCCTTGGCCATATGGGAGATCGGCTTGCCATCGGCCGTCGAGGCTTTGACCTCGACGAGGGTCGCGTGGCGCGGCCGCCAGGCAGCCGCGTAGCCACCGGAGCGCATGTCGACCACGAGCGCGCCGGGGTCGTCCGGCAGCGCCTTCGCAAGCGGGGCGCGCCAGTACGCCGCCAGGCCGGTCTTGGTCAGCGCCGGCAGCCGCGCGCCGATCGAGAGCCGGTACGCCGGGATGCGATCGTCCAGCGCGACGACACCCCACAGCGCGGAGGCGACGAGCACGCGCTCCCGCGCCCGGTCGCGCGCCGTCTCGCTGAGCGACGCGAGGTCCAGGTGCTGGTAGAGGACGCCCGTGTAGACGGTGCCCGCCTCCGCTGCGGGGGCGTCGAGCAGCGCGGCATCGCGATCGAGCTCCTCCGCCTGCCCCGCCGTCAGCCCGAGCAGACCCAACGCGCGGTTGCGCTGCTTGCCGCCCGCCAGCTTGACCAGCGCCGCAAGCGCCTTCTCCCGCGCTCGCGTCAGCTCGCTCGCGTACACGAGCGAGCCGAGATCCAAGGGCGCACCTTCCTCAGGCGCACGTTTCCCTTCCGACGGCGGCAACAGGACCAACACGGCGGCGCAGGGTATATGTCCACCGACCCACATGCCGCAGGACCCGTTCGCCTAGTCCGTCTCGAGAAACGGCCCCAGGAGGGCCACAAGTCGAGACGCTCGGGCCTCGGGCCGAGCAAGTGGCCCCTTAACGACGCCGCCCGGCGCGGGCGCCGGGCGGGTCGGACAGCTTGGTGTGGCTCAGGCCAGGTTTGGTCGTTCTGGCGCGTCGAGGCCGCGGGCCTCGACGCCTCCGCCGGCCAACCCCGGGCGGGGAAGGGGACGCGGGGCCTCGCGGCCGGCGCGGTCTGCGGGAGCGGCGGCGCCGGGCGGAAGCTCGGAGTCGGGCTCGTCGTCGGGGCCGAAGACTTCGAGCTCGGACTTGCCGTCCAGGAGCGCGACGAACTCCTCCTTCTCGATCGTCTCCCGCTTGAGCAGGATCTCCGAGATGGTCTTCAGCGACTCGCGGTGCTCCTCGAGGATGTCCTTCGCGCGCTGGTGCGCGGCCTCGACGATGCGGCGGATCTCGTCGTCGATCTCACGCGCAAGCTCGTCGCTGTAGTCCGGCTCGGAGGAGAACTCGCGGCCCAGGAACGGCTGGCCGTGGTCGTGGCCGAACACGCGCGGACCGAGGCGGTCGCTCATGCCGAAGCGCATGACCATCTGCTTGGCCGTCGCCGTGATCTTCTCGAGGTCGTTGGACGCGCCGGTCGTGATCTCGCCGAACACGATCTCCTCGGCCGCGCGGCCACCCAGCGTCATCGCCATGGTGTCCTGCAGCTCGGCGCGCGTCGTGAGGAACTTGTCCTCCTGCGGCATCGAGATCGTGTACCCGAGCGCCTGGCCGCGCGAGATGATCGAGACCTTGTGCACGGGGTCGGAGTGCTCGAGGTAGTGCCCGACGATCGCGTGCCCCATCTCGTGGTACGCGGTGATCAGGCGCTCCTTCTCGCCCATCACGCGGGTCTTCTTCTCGGGGCCCGCGATCACGCGCATGATCCCCTCTTCGAGCTCGACCTGGGTGATCTCGCGCTTGCCGTTGCGGGCGGCCAGCAACGCGGCCTCGTTGACGAGGTTCGAGAGATCCGCGCCCGTGAAGCCCGGCGTCTGGCCCGCGAGGTCGTCGGTGTTGATCTCCTTGGCCAGCGGCTTGCCGCGCGTGTGGACCTCGAGGATCTTCGCGCGGCCCTTGCGGTCCGGGCGGTCCACGACGATCTGGCGGTCAAAGCGGCCCGGGCGCAGCAGGGCCGGGTCCAAGATGTCCGGGCGGTTCGTGGCGGCGATCAAGATGATGTTGTCCTTCATCTCGAAGCCGTCCATCTCGACCAGCAGCTGGTTGAGCGTCTGCTCGCGCTCGTCGTGCCCGCCGCCGAGACCGGCGCCGCGGTGGCGACCCACCGCGTCGATCTCGTCCATGAAGATGATGCAGGGCGAGTTCTGCTTGGCCTGCTCGAAGAGGTCACGCACGCGACTCGCGCCGACGCCGACGAACATCTCGACGAAGTCCGAACCCGAGATCGAGAAGAACGGCACGCCCGCCTCGCCCGCGACCGCGCGCGCCAGCAGCGTCTTGCCCGTGCCCGGAGGCCCGTACAAGAGCACGCCCTTCGGGATGCGGGCCCCCAAAGCCTGGAACTTCTTCGGGTTCTCCAGGAACTCCTTGATCTCGTGGAGCTCCTCAACCGCCTCGTCAACACCAGCCACGTCGCGGAACGTGATCTTCGGCGAGTCCACCGACATCCGCTTCGCACGCGACTTGCCGAACGACATCACCTTCGACCCGCCGCCCTGGACCTGGTTCATCAGGAAGATCCAGAACGCGATGAAGATCACGAACGGCAACACGTAGGTCAGCAGCCCCAACAGGGCGCTCGACTTCCGCGGCTCGATGTCGTAGTTGGCGATGTTCCCCTCGTCCTTGGCCTTCTGCAGCTGCGTGCTGAGCTGCTCGGCGCCCTGGTCGGTGAACCCCGTCTCGTACTTCTTGCCGTCGGTCTGCGTGACGGCGACGACGTTGTTCTTCGTCCGCAGGTCGACGGACTTGATGACGCCCTTGGTGTTGAGGTCCGCGATGAACTGCCCGTAGGTCGGCGGCGCCTTCTGATTGCCGTCAGAGATCAGCTTCTGGGCGAAGAAGGCGAGCAAGACCACGATCAGGATCGGGAATGCGGCGCTCTTGAAGAACCTGCTCATGAGGGGTACGCGGACTGCTTTCGCATCGCTCGGGAAAGGACTGGAGGGTACCAGGGGCAACCGGGCCCCCTGGCCGGTTCCCGGTTACTGGTCCGTCAACGCCGCCACGTAGGGAAGGTTTCGGTAGCGCTCGGCCACGTCCAGGCCGTATCCGATCGCGAACTTGTCGGGGATCTCAAAGCCCACGTACCGCGTCGGGAGCTCGACCTTCCGGCGCTCCGGCTTGGTCAGCAACGCGCAGACCTCCAGCGACGCGGGCTCCCGCGCGCCGAGGTTGCGCAGCAGGTACTGAAGCGTCAGCCCGGAGTCCACGATGTCCTCGACGATCAGCACGTCGCGGCCCGCGATCGGCCGGTCGAGGTCCTTCAGGATCCGAACGACTCCCGAAGAATCGGTCTCCGACCCGTAGGACGAGACCGCCATGAAGTCGACCTCGCACGGGATGTCGATCGCCCGCATAAGGTCGGCCAGGAAGAAGACCGCGCCCTTCAGCACGCAGACCAGCAGCAGGTCGCGTTCCGCGTAGTCGATCGAGATCTGCTCCCCGATCTCGCGGACCTTGCGCTTGAGGTCGTCGGGCTGGACGAGGATCTCGCCGATCTGAGGGTCCCGCATGAGGCCGCGCACGCTAACGCCTGGACGGCCGGGCAGGGGTCCTGCCCACGGAGAGCACGCCCGCGCGGACGATCGCGCGCGCTCCGTCGCCGAGATCCAGGGCGCCTTCGTCGCCCAGAGCCAGCACCTCGCCGAGGCGACCCGCCGCCCGCGCGCACGGCGCCGCGATCGCATCCTCGGCCAGCCGCCGCAGCACCAGGCGCCCCAGCGCGGGCGGCAGCGCCGCCAACTCGGCGCGCGGAAGCTCGGCGCGTCCAGCGATCACCTCCGCGACGACCTCGTCGAGCACCAGCGCCTCCTCGCGCAGGATCTCGGCGGTCCGCAGCACGTTGGCTTCCGCCCGCGGGTCGACCGCCCGCAACGCCGGCAGCAGGTCCTCCCGCACACGAGCGCGCGCATACGCGCGGTCCGTGTTCGACGTGTCCTCGCGCCAGACCAGCGACCGCGCCATGCAGTAGGACGCGGTCTCCTCGCGCCGGATCCCCGCGGCCAGCAGCGGCCGCACGATCGGCCCGCGCACCGCCTCCATCCCGGCCAGCGCGCGTCGCCCCGGCGAGGACGCCAGCCGGTAGAGGATCGTCTCGACCTGGTCGGTCAACGTGTGGGCGACCGCCACGCGATCTCCCAGCTCGGCCGCCGCTGCGTAGCGGACGTCACGCGCCCAGGCGTGCAGGTTGCCGACGGCATCGTCGGCGCGCGCCACGCGCCGGATCTCCAGCGGCACACCGAGCGACGCACACAGCTCCACGCACCGCTCCCGGTCGCCGTCGCTCTCGGAGCCGCGCAGCCCGTAGTCGACGTGCAAGGCGGTGACCACCGCGCCGAGCTCTACGGCAACGTGCAGCAGGCACACGCTGTCGCGCCCGCCGCTGAGCATCACCACGAGCGGCTCGCCCTCCACGACCAGCCCGGTCGCGCGCACGCGCGGGACGACGTCCACGCCGCCTCAGCCCCTCCGCGCCAGGAACAGCTCGGTGGTCTCGGTGAAGCCCTTCAGCCGCACCTCGCCGATCCGCTCGAACGCCAGCCCGGAGCCCGCGTGCTCGACGACCGGGCGCGTCGCCAGGACCTCGCCACCTGCCGCCCGCGCCGCCACGCGCGACGCTTGGTTGACCTCGCGCCCGTAATAGTCGCCGTCGCGATACAGGGTCTCGCCGTAGTGAATGCCGATGCGCGGGGGTGGCCGCAAGTCAGAACGCTCCTGGAACGCGACCGCCCACTCCAGCAGCGCGCCCGCGTCCGGACCGACCACCATCACTTCGTCGCCGATCGTCTTGATGATCCGCGCCTCGTCGGGCAGCGAGCGCTCCACGTTCTCCACGAAGCGCTCCACGACGCTCACCGCCTCCTCGTCGCCGACCTCCTCGGTCAGCCGCGTGTAGCCGGCCAGGTCGGCGAAGGCGATCGCCACGCGCAACCGACCCAAGTCGAGCGGCCCGTCCTCCAGGTCCGCCTCCATGTGCCCGATCACGTCCTGCTCGATGAAGTGCTGCAAGAACCGCGTGTGCGCGTGCTCCATGATCGGCGTCGCCAGCGGCAGGATCTCCCGCGCGAGCCCCTCCATCTCTTCGGCCATCTCGAAGCCCGGCACGCCGTCGCGCATCAGCGGCTCGTGGACGTAGAGGTGAAACAGCCGGACCTCGGCGTCAGCGATCTGCGACATCGCCTGGCCGTAGACGCGCGTGAGCTGAAGGAACGCGACCAGCGGCAGTCCCGCGTTGAGCACCGCCGCCGCGTAGCGCAGCAGCTGCACGTCGTCGTCGGTCAGCCGGTCGACCGTGTGCGCCGCGAAGCCCATGGACATGAAGATGCGCTCGATCAGCGCTGGTTCCAGCCCGGTCTCGGCCGCCGCCTCCTCGCGCGTCCACGTCGCGGGCGCGTCCGGAAGCAACCCCTGGATGTAGGACGTGGCGAGCTTCCCGCTCTCGGTCGCTGCACGGATGTCGGCCAAGGAGTGCCCGCGCTCGCGCAGCCGCGCGACGACCCGCGCGTGTCCGAGCGACGCGGGAGTCATCCCGCCCTCGCCGTCGGACGGCACCAACCTAGACGCGACCCACCGCCGCAGCGTCGCCGGCGTGACGCCGACCCGCCGCGCGACGTCCGCGAGCGAGGGCGACGACGGCTCCGGCGGCGTACTCACGCCCGAAACGCCCCTCTCATGTCAGCGGCGGAACCCTGGTGAGGATCCCGCCGCTCGCGGGCACGGCCCGCGACGAGGCCGCCGGCGCTCGTCCACAATTGGGCGGCGCCTTGCGGGTGGAGTCGAGCCACCCACTCTCCGGCCTTATAAGCGTTATGGGTACTCCTGTCGGGCACCGGAGTCAACCTCACCGGAACGCCCCCTGACGTTCGATCAGGTTGTCGTACACCATGCCTTGAATTCGCTCGCGCACGTCCTCGGCGATCTCCAGGACCGTGGCGCGATCGTCGGCGGCGTCCGGCCCGAGACCGCTCAGGTCGATCGGCTCGCCGTAGGCGATGCGCCAGCGCGACGGCAGCGGGATCGTGCCGAACGGGCCGAGCAGCGGGAACGTCGGCGTGATCGGAAAGTACGGAGCGCCCAGCAGCCGCGCCACGCCGGGGATCTCGCCCAACTTGGGGTAGATCTCCTCAGAGCCGACGACCGCACACGGGATGATCGGCGCGCCGGTCCGCAGCGCGAGCTCGACGAACCCGCCGCGCCCGAAGCGCTGCAGGCGGTAGCGCTCCGACCACGGCTTGCCGACGCCCTTGGCGCCCTCGGGGAAGACCATCACCAAGTGGTCTTGGCGCAGCAGCCGCAGCGCGTTGTAGGGCGAGGCGGGCACGCCGCCGTTGCGCCGGATCGCGACCGAGGCCCACGGCAGGCCGAACGCCCAGTCGAGAACCAGGAAGCGCGGGTCCCGCTCGATGCCGCCACGACGCAGCGCGACCGTCATCATCGAGGCGTCCCACGGCAGCACGCCGGCGTGGTTGGCGACGACCAGCGCGCGACCCTGCGCGGGCACGTGCTCGGTCCCAGTCGCGGTGACGCGCCACCACTTGTCATATAAGAACGACGTCAGCGGCTCCAGCGCCGCCGCGAACTCCGGGTCAAAGCCCCACTCGTCCTCGTCGTACTCGCCGCGCAGGCGATGGCTGACGAGGTCGAGCGCGCGCTTCAAGTCCTTCAACAAGCCGAAGCTGATCACGCCGCCGCCCGCTCCTCACGCAGTCGATCGGCGACCGCGTCGATCGCCTCCACCGTCGTGCACGTCGGCACGAACCGCAGCTCCGCGCGCATCCGCGTCGTGTCGACCCCGCGACCGAACCGCAGGTAGCTGACGACGTCGTCGTCGACCGCCGGAACCACGCCCGCTCGCGCCAGCGCCCGCACCGTCGGCGCGTAGACCGGCGAGGCGATCGGCAGCGCGCGCTTGCCCAGGCGCCGCAGCATCCGCGCCAGCGAGACCGTCCCGTCGGCGGCGACGTTGACCGGCCCGCGGACCGGGACGCGCACCGCGGCCAGGATCGCGCCAAGGGCGTCCTCGTCCAGCAGCAGCTGGAGTCGGGGGTCGAAGCCCAGGAACGTCGGGACGACCGGCGCGCGGAAGAGGTTCATGATCGGCGTGTCGAGCGCGGTCCCGATCACCGGCTGCAGGCGCAGCGCGGTGCAGACGATCGCGGGATGGCGGCGCGCGAACGCGTCGACCAATCGCTCCAGCTCGGCAATGTCGCGCTGAAAGCGCGTGCGCAGCGTGGCGGAGCGGGCGAGGTCCTCCGTGAAGAACGCGGGCGCATCAGGCGACGAGCCGTAGATCGAGGCGCTCGAGCGCACCACGATCTGGCGCAGCCCCGCCACCTCGCCGCACGCGGCCAGGAGCTGGAGCGTGCCGATCACGTTGAGGTCATGCAGGTGGCGGCGCGAGCGTCCCGGCTCGGGGAACTGCGTGATGTCGTGGTGGATGACGACCTGCGGCGCGGCGACCCGCAGGATCGCCGCCAGCTCGCCGCGGCGCAGGTCGGCCTCGACGAACGTGATCCGGTCGGCCAGCGGTGCGGGCGGACGACGCGTGTCGATCCCTACAACATGCTCGACGCCGGGATCGGCCGCCAAGCGCGCGGCCAGCCGCGCGCCGAGCGGGCCGGAGACGCCCGTGATCAGGACGCGCCGCGCGGTCACGGGGGTCACGTGGTGTTCCGGTGCTCCAGCTCGGCGACGCGCGCCTCGAGCGCGTCGACCTGGGCGCGCAGCGCGGCCAGCTCGGTGGCGAGGTCGCCGCCGCCGGCCGCGGAGCCGAGCGTCTCGCGCACCCGCGCGGCGACGCTCACCAGCTCGTCGGCGAGGTCTTGCGCGCGCTTCTGCACCGGCGCGGCGCCTTGCGCGGCACCTTGGGCTGTGGCGCTGAACGCGCCTTCGACCGCGCTGCGCAGCTGGTCGGCGCGTGACTTCGCCGTCGGATCCTGGTCGGTGTCCTTGGGCATCTGCTCGTTGATTCTAAAGTCCCGCGCCGTGTCCGCCGCTGAGCCGCTTCACCTCCGCCCCACCGCGCCGCTGGCGCCGCGCGTCCTGCTGCCCGGCGATCCGGGGCGCGCGCTGGCCCTCGCGCAGGTCGTCCTCGGCGACGACCGCAAGATGTTCCACCACCATCGCGGCCTCTGGGGCTACACCGGCACGGCGGCCGACGGCGAGCCGCTGACGATCCAGTCGACCGGGATCGGCGGGCCGTCGGGCGCGGTCGTGTTCGAGGAGCTGGCACGCCTCGGCGCGCGCCGCGCGATCCGGGTCGGAACGGCGCGCGGGCTGCAAGACGGTGTGCAGCCGGGCGCGCTGCTGGCGGTGACCGAGGTCCACGCGCTGGACGGCACGAGCCGCGCGCTCGCCGCACCGGAGACGATGCCGCTCGCCTTCGCCGACACGCTGGCGGCTGACGCGCGCGGCCCGATCGTCAGCCACGACGCGCTCTACGCGCCCGACCTTGACGCGCAAGCGGCCCAATGGCGCGCCGCAGGCCTGCACGCCGCCGACCTGGAGACCGCCGCGCTGGCCTCCGTCGCGCTGCGCCACGGCATCGCCTTCGGAGCGATCCTGATCCTCGACGGCCACCGCCTGGACGACGACGCGCTCACGCGGGCGGGCGAGCGGGCCGGCCGTGCGGCGGCGGATTGCCTCCAGGAAGTAGGCGGCTAACCACACCCGCGGACGCCAGGAAGCCGAATGGTCTGCCTACAGCACCTTCGGCACTATCCAGTTCATCGACTGCACGCGCTGAACCTCCTCCCCCTCCTGTCACCCCCGGCTGTGCAGCCACCGGTGCCCGTCGGCCGTTCATCCCCATCCCAGGCCGGCGGGCACCGAAATACGACCCCTCCCCTCCAGACCCCCACAAACGAGAACGGCCCGGACCTCCTGCCGGGCCGTTGCTCGTTAAGGGACTAGGAGGCGGCCCTCTTGGCGGCCGCGCGCTTGGGCGCGGCGCGCTTGGGCGGCGTCGCGGGCAGCTTCTTGCGCAGCGCCTCGACCTCGTTGCCGAGCTTCTCCAGCGCGGCCTCGATCCCGCCCAGGCGCTCCTCGATGCCGGCGCCGGGCAATGCGGCCAGACGCTCGTCGAGCTTGTCGACGCCGTCCTCGATCCCCTCCAGCCGCTGCGACAGCGACCGCACGCGCCGGGTCAGGCGCTCGAGGTCCGCCGCGGACGGCAGGTTCAGCGCGCCCATCGCGGCCTCTTGGGCCTGGGTGGCCTTCTCGCGCGCGTCGAACGCACCGGCCAGCGCCTTGTGGACCAGCGGGGACTCCAGCAGCCCCGCTGCCAACTGGCCCAGCGTCTCCTCGCCCTGCTTCTGAAGCCGCTCGCGCAGGCCGTCGCCCTCGGTGTTCTCCGTCTGTTCACTCATAGCGTCGTTGTCTCCGATTGGATGCCGGGGGTCTTGGCCTGCAACCTACCCGTGCCCCGCGGCAGGGCCAAACTCTCAAGCTCTACCTAAGCTTCATGCTGTCAGCCTCCTGCCCTCGGCAGCGCAACTTCATGCTGACGACGGACGTCCGGTCTTCAAGTCCTGCGCCCGTCCAGCCGATCTTCCAGTCTGCGGCCCTCTGGACTTGTTCCCTCCTGGGTACAAGCCGGCCAGTCGGTTGTGGTTTGCACATCTAGAAACATGCAAGTAGCGTCCTGCACCCCCGATCGGTCCCCCTTGGTAGGGTCACGCCGCACCAGCGGCGCGGTCGCGCCTGACCGGGTCGCGGGAGGAGATTTCACTTACGTATGAGACGGCGCAAGCTGCTGATCGGACTCATGTCTGCCGGAGCATTCACGGCAGGCTTCAGCGCTGCCGTTTTTCCGGCTTCGGCGCAGCTGCGCACGATCACCGTGACGCTGCTCGGCGGCCAGACGGTGACCGTGCAGGTGGACGAGCCGCCGGACGCCGCGACGGACACCACGTCCTCCAACGCGCTCCCGACGGTCTCGACGCCCACGCCGACCGACGCTGCGACCCCAACCGACGCCGCCACCACCCCGGCGGACACCGGCACCCAGACCGAGGCGCCCGCGCCCGCGAGCACGGAGACCGCCTCCACGCCCGCGCCGGCCGCGCCCGCCGCTCCGGTCGATCCCGCCACGTCGGCCACACCGTCGACGACGGCTCCCGCCTCCACGACCACCACGCCCGCCGATAGCGTCCCGACGCTGTCCGCCGACGGCTCCAAGCCGACGGTCTCGGCCGGTGGCCAGAAGGGCCAGGAGACGGTCGGCAAGGAGCTCAAGAAGGCCACCGGCGAGGACGCGGCCTCCAAGAAGCGCAAGGCCGACGGTCAGCCCGACGCCTCCACGATCCGCCAGGCCGACGGCACGCCGACCTCGGCCAACCCCACCTTCTCGCAGGCGCTCCCGGGCGCCGCTGCGATCGGCGTCCCGAACTTCTTCATCGACAAGTTCCGGATCCCGCCCTTCCTGCTCCCGATCTACCAGGCCGCCGGCATCGAGTACGGCGTGCGCTGGGAGGTCCTGGCCGGCATCAACGAGATCGAGACCGACTACGGTCGCAACCTCAACGTCTCGTCCGCCGGCGCGCTGGGCTGGATGCAGTTCATGCCGGCCACGTGGAAGCAGTACGGCGTCGACGCCAACCACGACGGCAAGAAGGACCCCTTCAACCCGGTCGACGCGATCTTCGCCGCCGCGCGCTACCTCAAGGCCGCCGGCGCCGACACCGACATCCGCAAGGCGGTCTTCGCCTACAACCACGCGGACTGGTACGTCGACTCCGTTCTGATGCGCGCCCGCCTGATCGGTGGCCTGCCGTCCGACCTCGTCGGCTCGCTCACGGGCCTCACGCAGGGTCAGTTCCCGGTCGGCGCCAAGGCGACCTACGCGGACGACCTCTCAGAGCGCGAGATCAACAAGAAGATCGCGACGGGCCGCAACGCTGCGATGCCGGTCGAGGCCAACACGAGCCGCCGCGGGATCAACGTCTACGCCCCGGCGGGCTCCCCTGCGATCGCCACGCAGGACGGCAAGGTCCTCAAGATCGGCGCGTCCAAGCGTCTGGGCAACTTCATCCAGATCGAGGACGTCTACGGCAACACCTACACCTACGCGCACCTGAAGAAGGTCGCCAAGGCGTACGCGGTGCCCAAGGAGGAGAAGGTCTCCAAGGCATCTGTCGCCAAGGAGCTCGGTCTCCCCAAGCGGGACCCCAAGCCGACGCAGGCCGCTTCCGCGGGCACGCAGAAGAAGAGCGCCGCCACCGCGAAGACGGCCAAGAAGGCCGCGTCCTCCGCCGCCGAGCAGACCGCCGCCCGCACCGCCTCGCAGGTCGCCGACCCGAAGGCCTCCAAGGAGGTCGTGTCCGCGTCCTCGGCCGCCGAGGTCACCAAGGAGCGCGCGTTCGCCAACCCGTCGCGCCCGGCCTCCCTCAAGGCCGGCGGCGAGGAGCAGCTCCTCAACCGCGAGTTCCAGGCCGGCGGCACGAGCTACCAGGCGCAGTTCACCAAGGTGCTCGGCCTCGACTCCAAGGACGTCGAGATCAAGAAGCTGAAGGTCGGCTCCAAGGTCGTCGCCGGCACGATCCTCGGTCGCCTGGGCAAGACGCAGAAGCACGTCGCGTCGCACCTCCTCTTCGAGATCCGCCCGGCGGGCAAGGGCGCGCCGCGGATCGACCCGAAGCCGATCCTTGACGGCTGGAAGCTGCTCGAGTCGACGGCCGTCTACCGCGCCGCGGGCAAGAACCCGTTCTTCGGCCCCGACGCGAAGAACCCGTCGATCGGCCAGATCCTGCTGATGTCCAAGGAGTCGCTGCAGAAGCGCGTGCTCGAGGACTCGCGGATCGCGATCTACGACTGCGGCCGCACCGACGTCAAGGCGGGCAACATCGACCGCCGCGTCCTCGCGACGCTGGAGTTCCTGGCGACGTCCGGCCTCAAGCCGACGGTCTCCGCCATGGAGTGCGGCCACTCGCTGATGACCGCCTCGGGCAACGTCTCCGAGCACTCCTCGGGCAACGCGGTGGACATCGCGGCGATCAACGGGATCCCGATCCTCGGCCACCAGGGCGAGGGCTCGATCACCGACATGACGGTCCGCCGCCTGCTGACGCTCCAGGGCACGATGAAGCCGCACCAGATCATCTCCCTGATGACCTTCGAGGGCGCGGACAACACGCTGTCGCTGCCCGACCACGCGGATCACATCCACGTCGGGTTCAAGCCGCTGTACGGCTCGGACTCCAAGCTCGGCCGTCAGCTCAACAGCGCGCTGAAGCCCAAGCAGTGGATCAAGCTGATCGACCGCCTCGGCCAGATCGACAACCCGACGGTCGCGACGTCGCCGTCGAAGTACGCGATCGACGACCCGAAGACGTCGACGGACTCGAAGACCGCGCGCGCCTCCGGCGCGCACGTCGGCGAGTAGCTCCGGAAACGGCGCGTCGTTGGACGCCCCCGCCCCAGGCTCTCGCTTCCGCTTCGTCCAGCTCGAGCTGCCGTGGGCCCTCGGCCCCGCCGATGGGCGCTACGTGCTGCGCGGCCACGCGGGCGAGCCGGAGCACGTGCTCGTCCTGGAGACGATCGGCGCGCCGCCGCGGCGCCGGCGCCTGTCGCGCCGCGCGACCAAGGCCCAGCGCGAAGAGGCCGGCACCGCGCCCGCGCTGGCGCCGCTGACGATCGCCACGCTGGTGACCGCCGCGCCGCTGGCCGGCGACGACGCCGCTCAGGCGTGGCTGGAGGCCGCCGACGTCGCGGCCGAGATCCACGGCGCGGTCGAGGTCCTCAACCGCGTGCTGCACGCCGAGCGCCTCGTGCGCGCCGACCCTTACGTGCGCGAGGTCCGCGCCGGGCAAGCGGTCGCGGCACGCGTCGGGATCGGCCGCGGCGAGGAGGTCGCCGACGGCCACTGGACCGAGGCGCGGGCGTTGCCGGCCGACGCGCTGGCGCCACGCTCACGCGAGAGCGCGCTGCGCCCGCAGGAGCGCTTCGCGGCGCTGCTGGCGGGCCGCGACGTCGCACTCGCCGCCGAGGAGCTGACCTTGCGAGCCCGTCTCGATCTCGACCGCGGCCGCACCCGTGAGGCCGCCCTCCAGCTCCGCGTCGCGCTGGAGGCCGCCCTCGCCGAGCTCCAGGCCTGGTCGCACCGCGACGACGTCGCCTCCCGCCTCCCCGGCCTCCGCGCCGACCGCGAAGCCGTCGCCGCCGCCGCCAACCGCGCTTTGGAGGGCGGCTTGAGCGCCCAGCAGATCGAAGCGGTCGACGAGATCGTCAGCCGCATCGAGGCCGCGCTGGCGGCACGCACGGCCGGCGGCCTGGACTGACCCCGCGCGGCATACTCGTCGCCATGCTCAGCCACGCGCCCGTGCTTCGCGACGACGGCGTCGAGGACCGTGTCGCGATCGAGGAGCCGTTGGAGATCCGGGTACGTGGCCGCGCGCTGGCGGTGACGATGCGGACGCCGGGCCACGACGAGGAGCTCGCGGTCGGGTTCCTGCACGGCGAAGGGCTGCTCGCGGGGCCGGTGCTCGACGCGGGGCCGACGGAGGACTTCGCCAACAACATCGTGAACGTCGATGCGGAGCTGACCGCCGACGCGCGCGAGCGGCGCTTCTACACGACGTCCTCGTGCGGGGTCTGCGGCAAGGGCGCGCTGGAGGAGGTCGCGGTGCACGCCGCCCCACTTGACCCGGACGACGGCCCGGTCGTCGACCGCGCCCTGCTCGCCGCGCTCCCTGAGCGCCTGCGCCAGCCGGGCTTCGACGCCACCGGCGGCCTGCACGCCACCGGCCTCTTCGACGCCGATGGCACGCTCATCCACGTCCGCGAGGACGTCGGGCGACACAATGCCATGGACAAGGTCATCGGCCGCGCGCTGCTCGACGGCGAGCTGCCGTTGGCCGGCCGGATCCTCTGCGTCTCCGGCCGCCTGTCGTTCGAGCTCGTGCAGAAGGCGGCCGTGGCCGGCGCGCCGATCCTGGTCGGCGTCGGCGCGCCATCGTCGCTGGCCGTCGAGCTGGCGCGCGACCGCGGCCTCACGCTCGCGGGCTTCGCGCGCGGCGACCGCGTCAACGTCTACGCGGGCGCCGCGCGCGTGCGCTGAGCGACGCCGCGCTCAGTGCGGGTCATCTAGCCGCGCCTCCCGCGGCAGCAGGAACGACAGTCCGAAGGCCACCAAGAACAGCGCGGCCGAGATCAGCGTCGTGTCGCGCATCGCGTCGGTCGACGCGTGGCCGTGGTCCATCAGCGAGAAGAAGATCGTCCCGAGCAGCGCCACGCCGATCGCGTTGGCGATCTGCTGGACCGCGTTCAGCGTGCCCGACGCGGAGCCGACTTCGCGGTCGTCCACGCCCGCCAGGATCACACTGAACAACGGCCCGAAGACGAACCCGAGGCCGATGCCGAACGGGATCAGCCCGGGCACCAACGACCACGTCGTCAGCTCGCCGCCGCCGTCGAGGATGACCGCCAGCGCGACCAACCCGATGGCGATGATCGCGATCCCGGCCTGCAGGACGTAGCGGCCGTGCTTGGCCATCAACGGGAACGACGCGCCCGCCGCGAACGCGCTGGCGGCGGTCGCCGGGATGAACGTCAGGCCCGCGTGCTCGGGCGTGAAGCCCAGGCCCGCCTGCAGGAACACCGACAACACCAACAACAGCCCGGCGAACCCGGCGAAGAACGCGACGCCGACGGCCAACCCGGACGTGAACGCGCGGTTGCGCAGCAGCGACGGCTCGATCAGCGGCACGCCGTACCCGCGCCGCTCGACTTTCGCGAACACGCCGAGCAGCGCGACGCCCAGCGCCATCAGGCCGAACGTCCACAGCGGCCAGTCCAGCTCGCGGCCCTGCACGAGCGGGTAGATGATGGCCAACGTCGCCGCGCAGATGAGCACGACGCCGAGCGGGTCGAGCCGCAGCCTCTCCGGCGCGCGCGACTCGGGGAAGAAGCGCAGCGCGCCGAGCAGCCCGAGGACGCCGAGCGGCAGGTTGATGAGGAAGATCATCCGCCAGCCGGTCCCGAGCAGGTCGGCGGACACGAGCCACCCGGCGAGCACCGGCCCACCGACCGCCGCCAGGCCCATCACGGGCCCGATCGTGCCGAACGCGGCGCCCATCTCCGACGGCGGGAAGACCGTCTTGATGATCCCGAGGCCCTGCGGGATCAGCAGCGCGCCGAAGCCACCCTGCAGGACGCGGAAGGCAATCAACAGCTCGGGCGAGGTCGCCAGCGCGCAGGCGGCGCTGGCCAGCGTGAAGCCGACGATCCCGACGACGAACACGCGCCGACGCCCGAAGAGGTCGCCGAGCCGGCCGCCGACGATCATGAAGACGCCGAAGGCCATCGTGTAGCCGGCGGCCCACCACTGCATCGTGGCGGCGCTGCCGCCGAGCTCGGCCCGCACGGTCGGCGCGGCGATCGTGATCACCGTGCTGTCGAGCAGGTCCATGATCTCGGCGACGATCACGATCGCCAGGCAGACCCAGCGCAGGCGGTAGGCGGGATGCCGCGCCTCGCCGGGTGCGTCCGGCGCCGTCGCGGCCTCGGCCGCGAGAGAGGAGGAAGAGGACATTGGGGAGAGGTCCTTGGAGAGGGGTCAGAGGACTGGGGAGGCGAGCGCTCTCCGCCCCGCGCGCCGCTTGGCCGGCATGCAGAGCGAACGCCGTTCGCTACGAACACCGTACGTCACGAATGGCGTTCGTGTCAAGGTATGCTCTCCGGTGCATGTCCACCGACGACGCCGACGCCGCCATCCCGGCCCAGGAGCCGCTCGCCGCCGCCCGGGCGCCGCGCAGCCGGCGCGACCGGCCGGCGAAGCCCGCGCTCTCCCAAGAGGCGATCGTCGACGCGGGCCTGGCGATCCTCCGCGAGGAGGGCGTCGGCGCGCTGAGCATGCGGCGGGTGGCCGCGGCGCTCGACACCGGCCCGGCGTCGTTGTACGTCTACGTCGCCAACCGCGACGCGCTGCACGCGCTGCTGTTCGACGCGGCGCTGGCGACGATCCCGCTCGAGGAGACCGACCCGGACCGCTGGCGCGAACAGCTCCACGCGCTGGCCGACCGCATGGTCAAGACCATGGTGGAGGACTTCCCGGGCATCGGGATCATGGGCATGGCCACGATCCCGACCGGCGACAGCGCGATGCGCATCACCGAGTCGATGGTGTCGCTGCTGCGCGCGGGCGGCGTCGCGGACCCGGCGCTGGCCTACGCGCCGGACCTCGTGTCGATGTACATCACCTCGATCGCCTACGAGCAGGCGCTCTACCACGAGCTCTACCGCGACCCCGAGCACGAGCAGCGCGAGATCGGACGCGTGATGGAGCGCTTCCAGAGCATCACCCCCGACCGCTTCCCCGTGACGGCGTCGATCGCCGCGTTGATGACGCATGGCACCGGTCCGGAGCGCTTCGGGCTCGGCCTCGACATCATCATCAACGGCCTGCTCGCCACGCCCACCGAGGGCCGGCTCTCCGCGGGTGCCTGGGGCGACGCGCCCTTCGACTCGTCGCCCCGCGCGATCTAGCTGTTCTTCGCCGCGCTGGCCTTGCCGCCCTTGCGGCCGGCCGCCTGCTTCTGAGCGCGGTTGCCGCCGCTGCCCTCCCCGGAGGACTTGCTCGACTGGCTCGACCCGCCGGAGTGCGAGTGCTTGCCGCCCTTCTCCGAGGCATCAGGCGTGTTGGCGATCGCGGCCGCGCGCGACTTGCTCATGCCCTTCTCGCGCAGGCCCTCATATTGCTTGTCGTCCTTGATGGACGGTCCGTGATCCTTGGTGGCCATGCCAAAGGGCTACCGCGTCAAGCGGCTCGGCCAAACGCGGGCGGCAGCTAGATTGACAGCGTGCAGCCCGCCCTGATCCGGATCGCCCGCCCGCCCGTGGGTTCGCCCGACGCAGGACGTCCCTTCGCGGTGCTGCTGAACGACGAGCACGCCGGGATGCTCGAGCACGGCGACCACATCACGCTCGAGGTCGCACCCGGGACCCACCGCCTGGAGCTGCGCCTCCCAGACGCCGGCAGCCCCGTCCGCGAGGTGACCGTCGGCCCCGGCGAGCGGGTCCTGCTCGGCTGCCGCGGCCGCGCCGGCGGCGTCAACGTGCTCTTCGGGACGTTCGCCCGCGGGCGCTACATCAGCTGGATCACGACGTAAGCACGCGGCGCGCCGCCCGTTGTATGGGCGTGACCGAGCGCGACGCCTTCGGCAACCCGATCGAGCCGACCAGCCCCAGCACGACGCCAGCGTCGAGCGCGACGCCGCTGGCGGGCATCCCAGCGTCGCCCGCCGGGCCGACGGCCGCGCCCACGCCCGCAACGCCCGAGCCCACGCCGATCGCCTTCGGCACCGCGATCCCCACCATCCCCACCATCCCCACCTACGGCCCCTCCAAGACCTCTTGGGGCGCGCGCTTCGTGGGCCTCGCGGTCTTCCTGCTCTTCGCCGCCCCGCTGGCGATCGGCGGCTACGTCGCCTACAACGCGTTCCACACCGCCAAGGACGCCGTCGACGGCGTCGTGATCAAGTCGCGCGGCCTCACGTCCGGCCTGACGCCCACGACCACCACGGCCGGCACACCGAAGGCTTCGGCCAACGTCTCGCTGCTGCACGCGTCCACGCTGCGCACCGCGCTGGCCGCCGCCCAGCGCGATCCGGGCGGCCGCCTCACGCTCCTGCGCGTCGCCCCCGACCGCGCCGACCTCCAGCTCGCGCGCAAGAGCGGCGGGCTCACGCTCGTCCAGATCCGTGCCGACGGCGGCCGCAACGTGATCGAGGCGCCCGGCACGCCGAGCAAGACCATCGGCTTCGCGCGCGTCGACGTCAAGGCTCCGTCCCGCCTCGTCCGCCAGGCCGCCAAGCGCCTCGGGCGCTCGACCAAGTCCATCGACTACGTGGTCCTGGCCAACTTCGCTGGCAGCGGCCCGCAGTGGTCGGCCTACTTCAAGGGCGGCGCCGCGTTCTCCGGCGACGCGCACGGTCGCATCACCCGCCGCATCCAGTAGCAACGCCTACAACGCGGCGACCAACGCCTCCAACTCGCTCACGACGTCGCCGTCGAGCTTGACCGCCGCGCGCGCGTCCCACGGCGTCGGCCCCTGTGTGATCACCGCGACCGCCCCGCCGTTCTGCCGCGTCACGCCTGGCAGCTGGGCGATCGGGTGGACCTCCAGCGACGACCCGATGCACAACAGGACGTCGGCGCCCGCGGCCAAGGCGTAGGACTCCTCCAGCGCGCCTTGCGGCAGCCACTCGCCGAAGAGCACCACGTCGGGCTTCAGCGGCTCGCCGCAGTCGCAGTGCGGGACCGAGATCTCCGACTCCTCCAGCCGCCGCCGCACATCGGCGATCGGATACGCAAGACCGCACGTCAGGCACGACGACGTGTCGATCGACCCATGGACCTCAACTAGGTTCTGCGTCCCCGCCCGGCGGTGCAGACGGTCGATGTTCTGGGTGATGACCGCGTCGAGCTTCCCGCGCGCCTCCATCTCCACCAGCGCCCGGTGCGCGCCATTGGGCTCCTTGTCCTCCAGCGTCTGGAAGCGGTTGCCGTAGAAGTGCCAGAAGCGCTCGGGGTCGGCGCGCCACGCGTCGATGTGCGCGACCTCCATCGGGTTGACGTTCTCCCACAGCCCGGTCCCGGGCGAGCGGAAGTCGGGGATCCCGGACGGCACCGAGATCCCCGCGCCCGTCAGCGCGACGACCGACCCCGCGTCCCGGACCAGGGACGCGAGGCGGTCGATCCGCTCAGCGGTGCTCAGCGGCCCTTCCACTCCGGCTTCCGCTTGCCGAGGAAGGCGCCAATGCCCTCCTTGGCGTCCTCGCTTCCGAAGACGCGCGCGAACGCGGCCTTCTCCTTCTCGATGCCCTCGTCCAGGTCGCCCGCCGCGCTGACCTGCTTGACCTCGGCCAGCGCCAGCGGCGCGGCCTCGCCGAGCTTGCGCGCCCACGCCAGCGCCGTGTCGAGCAGCTCGTGGTCGGGGACCGAGCGGTTGACCAGGCCGAACTCGTAGGCCTCGTCGGCGCCGACGGGATCGCCGATCAGGTTCATCTCCAAGGCCTTGTTCTCGCCGACCAGGCGCGGCAGGCGCTGCGTGCCGCCGAAGCCGGGGATGATCCCCAACTTGATCTCCGGCTGGCCGAAGATCGCCGACTGCGCGGCGATCCGCACGTCGCAGGCCATCGCCAGCTCGCAGCCGCCGCCGAACGCCAGGCCGTTGACCGCGGCGATCGTCGCCACGCCTTTGGTCTCCAGCTCGCGGAACAGCGCGTGCGCGGAGTGGATCAGCTCGGCGCCGCTGGCCTCATCGAGCGTGGTGAAGGCCTTGATGTCGGCGCCCGCGCTGAACAGGAACGGGTTGGACGAGGCGATCACCAGCGAGCGGACGCCGTCAGCCTGGACCTTGTCCCACACCTTGCGCAGGTCCTCGATGACCTTCGGCGCGATCGAGTTCATCTGGCCGTTGGCCAGCCATGCGATCGCGATGTCGCCGCGCGACTCCAGCTTGATCACCGCGTCGTCGCCCGCGGGCTGCTCGGCGTCGGGTTGCGGGTAGGCGTAGAAGCCCTGGCCGGACTTCTGACCCAGGCGGCCCTGGGCGACCAAGCGCTTCAGGATGGTCGGCGGCGCGAAGCGCTCGCCCCACTTCTCCTCGGCCGTCTCCAGTCGCTCGAGGATCGAGTCGAGGCCCTCGATGTCGGCCTTCAAGAACGGCGGCAGCAGACCGCGGCGGGGATCGAGGCCGGCACCGGCCATCATCCCGAAGTCGATGTCGCGGTGGCTGGCAACGTTCTCCTCCAACACGCTCGCGGCCTCCACGAACGTCTTGAGCACCAGCTTCTCGACCAACTCCTCCACGTTGGGATCGGCGTCGCCCTCGAGGTTCGCGTTGCCCTCGGTGTCGTAGAAGCCGTTGCCGCCGGTCTTGGCCCCCAACTTGCCGTCGGCGACGAGCTTGGACATGCCCTCGGGGACGTAGAAGCGATCGCCGTAGGACTCGGCGAGGTGCTCGGCGACGTGCAGCACCGTGTCCAGGCCGAGCAGGTTGATGAGGAAGTACGGGCCCATCGGGACGACGTTCGCCGCGCCGACGCCCTCGTCGATCTTCTTGATCGAGAGGCCCTGCTCCTCTTGGTCGCGCCAGATCTCCGCGATGCCGGAGTTGAGGATGCGGTTGACGACGAAGCCCGGCACCTCGGCGCAGGTGATCGGCTGCTTCTTGATGTTCTGCGCGAACGTCGTGGCGGCGTTGAGCGTCTCCGAGGAGGTGTCCTCGCCCTCGATGACCTCGATCAGCGGCATGACCGCGGCCGGGTAGAAGTAGTGGAAGCCGACGACCTTGTCCGGGCGCAGCGTCGCGTCGCCGATCTCGGTGATCGACAAGGACGAGGTGTTGGACGCGAGGATCGCGTGGCCAGGCGTGACCGCGTCGAGCTCGGAGAAGACCGCCTGCTTGATCTCCATGCGCTCGGGGACGGCCTCGATGACGAAGTCGACGTCGCCGAAGGACGAGTAGTCGGTCGCGCCCTCGATCAGCCCGACGATCCGGTCGACCTCGGCCGCCGCCTGCTCCTCGGTCAGTTTGCCCTTCTTGACCAGTCGGCTGATCTGCCCGGCGGTGACGTTGCGGGCCTCGGTGAGGCCGGCGTCCACGAACTCCTGCTTGACGTCCTTGAGGACGACGGGGATGCCGGAGGCGGCGATCGTCTGCGCGATCTGCCCGCCCATCGTCCCGGCGCCGACGACGGCGGCCTTGAACACGAACATGAGGTCTCGGGAACCCTTCTGGTTGGCGGCTTTGCGGGTGCTGCGGCGGTCAAGACTAGCCAGAACGGGTTAGTCGCGAAGCCCCGATCACCTGTGTGGGCCACCATCGCTGTGGCAGGGGTCACACATCCCTCGACAGCTGTCACAAGCGTGTCACAATGTCCTTGTCGCCAAATCCCCACCACCGGCGACGCAGGACCCCTCTCCCCCACCTCCCCAAGGATCCGAAATGACCCGTCGCTTCATCGACGCCGTCGGTCGCGCCCTCACGCGCACCGACCGCACCAACGACCCCCACTTCCACCAGGGCGCACAGGGCAACGTCGCCGCCTGCTTCCAGCACGGCTGCGACCGCCCCAAGCTCGGCGACTGACCCTCGCCGGAAGACGCAGCACCGAACACGACGCTCCTCCTCCAACACGGCCGTCGTCGCTCCGACCCAGCGACGGCGGCCGGCGTCGTTAAGCGCCCAGGTCCCCCGCCTCCAGCTCGTGCTGGAAGCGCTTCAGCGTCCGCTTGAGCGAGTCGCGCAGCGGGCGGCGTGCGAAGAAGTCGATGACCTGGCGCTGCGGTGGGTCCAGCTTGAGCGTGTAGTCGAGCAAGAGCACCACCTTGCAGCGCTCGCCGGCGGGGTGGAACTCGACGCGCTGGGTGCCGGTGATCTTGTCGTCCTCGATCTCCAGCGTCTGGCCGACGCGGGCCTCGTGGGTGATGACGCGCTCCTGGACGCGGCCGCGGCCGTCGAGCTTGGCGTCCCAGACGACGCGCCCCGAGCGCGGCCACTCGCCTTCGACCTTGGCGACGTGCGCGAGGCCGTCGACGAACGTCGGCCACCGGGCCGTGTCGTACCACAGCTCCTCGGCGGCGCTGGCCAGCGCCGCCACCTCCACCTCGGCCTTCACGCGTCCCATGTACGGCGCAGTCTTACCAGCCCAGCGCGCGGCGGATGTCGTCCAGCGCCGCGGCGACGGCGTCCAACCGCGGCCCGACCGTCTCGGCCAGCCGCGCCTTCTCGGCGGCGCCCGCGTCGGTGAGGCGGTAGAAGCGGCGCGACCGGCGCTCGGGATGCTCCCACTCGCCGGCGACCAGGCCCTCGGCCTCCAGCCGCCGCAGGAGCGGGTACATCGTGTTGGGGTTGACCGCGATCAGCCCCCGCGACAGCGTCTCGATCCGCTCGATCAGCGCGCCGCCGTAGGACGGACCGTCGCCGAGGATCTGCAGGACCAGCAGCGGCAGCAGCCCCGCCCGCCGCAGCTCGCCCGCCAGCGGGTCGCTCGATCCGGCCCCGGAACCGCCAACGGCCCCGCGCGCAGCACCCAGCGGCGCCGCCTCAGCGACGGCCTCCTCGGTACGACGGCGGGACCCGGACATGGCTCTCAGCTTCCCACGCATGGCGGCGCATCATGCGCGCCACCACCACGGGAAGCTCGGCTTCCCACGCATGGCGGCGCATCATGCGCGCCACCACCACGGGAAGCTCGGCTTCCCACGCATGGCGGCGGGCCATGCGTGGGAGCCAAGCGATCGCTACTTCGTGCAGGCCGTTATCTTCGCCGAGTCCGTCCCGGCCGCGGTCAGGCAGGACGCCAGGTCGGTGGTCTTCGGCGCGGCGGTCCCGGCGGACGGCGCGGCCGTCTTGGGCGCGCTGCTCTCCAGGCCCTCCACGGCCTTCTCGGCGTTGTCGACCGCCGCGCGCGCCTGCTGGTCGGGGTTCGACAGGCCGGACCCGTCGAGCGCCGCGCGCCAGAAGCGCTGGTTGCTCAGGTACACGCTTACGCCCGGCTTGCCGGAGTCCGGCTGGATCGAGACGATGATGTGCGAGACGTCGTTGAGGCCGAGGTGCTCCTTGGCGGAGGCCTCGTTGGCCAGCTTCTCGACGACCTTCGTGTCGACGTCCTCGATCGGGAAGACGTTGTCCTGCAACTTGCCCGGGCCGGTCAGCGTGACCGGCAGCTCGTCGACGCGGCCGTTCTCCTGGATGCGGAACGAGCGGCCCTTGTCCTCGGAGCCGGTCGCGGCGTCGGCGACGACGTAGCCGGGGTAGATGTTCAACTGCAGGAGCTTGCCGTCGGCGCCGACCTCGGCGCGGACCTTGTCCAGCGACTTGGTCAGACGATCGGCGTGGAACTGGGACTTCGCGTCGCCGCCCTTGCGGTTGACCGAGTCGGTGGCGTTCTTGGCCGTCATGAGGCCCTTGGCGCCGAAGAAGAGGCCGACGGCGGCGCCGATGAGACCGAGGATGGTGAGAGAACGGAACATGATGCGGGGAGTGCTCCTGGGGAGAGGGGTTGGAGTTGTTGCCCCCTCTCTACGGCCCAGCATCAAAGGCCTTACGCACAACGACGACGGGCTGCCCTTTCGGACAGCCCGTCGTTCTGACACAAGCGGCGCGGACGCCGCGAGCTTGGTTTGATCGGTGGCCTAGGCCGTGGCGGCCGTGGGCTCCTCGATGCGGCGCGGCAGCAGCGTCTCGCGGGCGATGACCAGGCGCTGGATCTGCGACGTGCCTTCGTACAGCTGCATGATCTTGGCGTCGCGCATGAGCTTCTCGACCGGGTACTCCTTGATGAAGCCGTAGCCGCCGTAGACCTGCACGGCGTCCGTGGCGACTTCCATCGCGGAGTCGGCGGCGAAGCGCTTGGCGTGCGACGACTCGATCGTGTTGCGCATGCCGTTGTCGAGCAGGACGGCCGACTGCCAGGTGGCCAGGCGCGACATGTGGACCTTGGTCGCCATGTCGGCGATCATGAACTGGATCGCCTGGTGCATCGCGATCGGCACGCCGAACTGCACGCGCTCCTTGGAGTACTCGACCGCGAACTCCATGGCGGCGCGGGCGATGCCCGTCGCCATCGCGGCGACGCCCGGACGCGTGCGGTCCAGGGTCATCATCGCGACCTTGAAGCCCTTGTTCTCCTCGCCGAGGATGTGGTCGGCGGGGATCTCGGTCTCGTTGAACGTCACGGTCGCCGTGTTCGACGCCCGCTGGCCCATCTTGTCTTCCTTCTTGTCGATGACCACCGTCTCGTCACGGGGCACGACGAAGGCCGAGATGCCGCGATGGCCGGCGTCCGGGTCGGTCTTGGCGTAGACCGTGTACCAGTCGGCGTAGGTGCCGTTGGTGATGAAGCACTTCTGGCCCGTGATGACGTACTTGTCGCCCTTCTTCACGGCGCGCGTGCGCATCGAGGACACGTCGGAGCCGGCGCCCGGCTCGGTCAGGCAGAACGACGCGTACTTGAGCTCCTCGGCGAGCATGCCCAGGTACTTCTTCTTGATCTCCTCAGAACCCGCGAGGATGACCGGCGCGCTGGCCAGGCCGTTGGCGCCCAGCGACGTGGTGATGCCGGAGCAGCCCCAGGAGAGCTCCTCCTCGATCAGACAACCGTCGAGGTAGGACAGGCCCGGCCCGCCGTACTCCTCGGGGATGTGCGTGTTCATCAGCCCGACCTCGTGGGCCTTGGCGAAGACGTCGGACGGCCAGGTGCCCTCCTTGTCGTACTCCCAGGCCACGGAACGGATCTCCTTCTCCGCGAAGTCGTGGGCCAGCTCGCGAAGGGCCTTCTGCTCGTCGGTCAGCGTGAAGTCGACCATGGGGACTATCTCCTAGAAGAACGGGGGAGCGCACGCGGAGGCGACCGCGTGCGCCGGAGGCGATTGACTGGTCAGTCAATGACTGCTCGGAAGGGTAGCGGAACACCGGGTCGCGTCAAGCGACTCTAGACCGACGTCACAATGCGAACGGCATGCAGGACGCGTTCGTCTGGGTTTTGGTGGTCGTGCTCGCAGGAGCGGTGATCGCCGCGGCCTGGGCGGGGATCGCGTCGCGTGCGCCGTACGACCAGATCGGGCGCGGTGGGCTGTTCGAAGAGCCGGCGCCAAAGGCCGGCGGCGTGCAGACGGTCGTCGCCGCCGCCGAGCGCGACGCCGAGATCCGCCAGATGCTGGACGCCCGCAACGCCCGCCGGATCGCACGCGGCCAGGACCCCCTGGACGTCGAGGCCGAGCTGGCGCGGTTGCTCGCGAGCGCGACGCCGGCCGCCGCCGACCCGGCGCTGGTCGCCGAGGTCCGCCAGCTCGTCGAGGCCCGCAACGCGCGCCGCGCGCGGGCCGGGAAGGAGCCCCTGGACGTCGAAGCAGAGGTCGCCCGCCAGCTCCGCGAGCTGACGTGAGCTTGCCGCCGATCCGGCAAGTCCTATAAAACCCAAGCCATGGCCATGCGGCGCTTCGAGCTCGACGACCTCGTCAACCGTCCCGGGACGTATTTCAACCCGCAGACGGAGGTGCTGATCGTCGTCGACGACTCGCCCGACCTCGACAACGAGATCTTCGACCTCGAAGAGGCCGAGGGCGCCGACTGGGTGCTGATCTCCGACGAGGCGCCGGTCGACGAGCACACGCGCGATGACCTCATCGAGCGCTTCCAGGCGCGCCACAGCGCGGCGGCCACCGGGGACGACTCGGCCGAGCCTGATGAGCTGGACGACAGCGACGACTTCGACGGCTTCGAGGTCCAGGACCCCGACGAGGACGACCTCTAGGCCGTCCGGCCGCTAGGCGGTCGTACTGGTCCCGCCGGTCGTCGACGCGGCGGAGGTGTTGGTGGTGGCAGAGGTGCCGGACGTCGCGCCGGTGGTGGTGCCGGTCGACTTCGTGGCGTCCGTCGACGTCGTGGAATCGGTCGACGTGGAGGTCGTGTCCGTCGTGGACGCCGCCTTCTTGCCCACCTCGACGACGTGGCGGTCCTTGCCGCTGCCGTAGATGTGGAACTGGCGCCCGTCGCGCCAGACCAGGTCGAAGGCCTGCCCGCTGCGTGCGTTGCCGGACAGGTTGACGCACATCTCGTCGCGATCGCCGCCTTTGATGCGGCCGAACTGGTGGCCGTCGACCTTCGAGAGCTTCTCGCCCTTCTTCAGGTCGTCCTTGGCCTCCGCGAACAGCGCGTCGAACGACTTCTTGGTCGTGGTCGACGCTGGCGTCGTGGTCGTCGTCGCCGGGGTGGTGGTCGTCGCGGTGGTCGCGGTGGTCGCGTTGACGGACGTCATCTCCCCTTGGTGGTCGGACATCCGGCCACCTGGCTTTAGCGTCGCTACGTGCCGGCGAAGAGGAACGTCAGCCCGAGGACGACGTAGACGGCCAGGAGCTGAAGTCCCTCGAACCACGTCGACTCGCCCTCGTTGGTGACGTGGTTGGCGATCATCACCGCCAGGACCAGCGCGCCGACCTCGAAGCCGTTGAAGACCAGCGCCATCGGGTGCGGGCCGATGAAGAACGAGCAGAGCACCAGCAGCGGCGCCGCGAAGAGCGCGATCTGCGCCGAGGAGCCGATCGAGATGTTGACCGCGAGGTCCATCTGGTCCTTGCGCGCGACCAGGACCGCGACCCAGTGCTCGGCGGCGTTGCCGACGATCGCGACGACGATCACGCCGATGAAGAACTCCGACAGGCCAACGCCCTCAGCGGCCTCGGAGATCGAGCCGACGAGGATCTCCGACATCACGCCGACCGCCACGCCCGCGAGCGAGAGCATCACGATCGAGCGCTTGACCGTCCAGCCGCCCTCGTGCTCCTCGGCGTCCTCGCCGTGGTCGGGGTTGAAGAGGTCGCGGTGGGTCTTCAGCGAGAACAGCAGCCCGGCCGCGTAGGTCGCCATCAGCACGAGCGCGACGGCCAGCGACAGGTTCTCGACGTCGGACGGGTAGTCGACGATCTCGGCGCCCGGCAGCGGCAGCCCGTTGCCGGCGATCAGCTCGAAGATCGCAGGCATCACCAGCGCGACCGCGGCGAGCAGCAGCATCGCCGACTGGGTCGACGCGGCGGTGCGGTCGAACTTCTGGCGATCGCGGCCCAGGCCGCCGATGAACATCGACGCGCCGAGCACGAGCAGGATGTTGCCGAGCATCGAGCCGATCAGCGACGCCTTGACGACCTCGTGCAGCCCGGCGTTCAGCGCGAAGAGCGCGATGATGATCTCGGGCGCGTTGCCGAAGGTGACGTTCAACAGCCCGCCGATGCCCGGCCCGGACTTGTGCGCCAGCTCCTCGGTCGCGCGGCCCATCAGCGCCGCGGTCGGGATGACGCCGCCGGCCGAGACGAAGAAGATCGCGATCGGCGACGCCCCGATGACGTCGAGGATGATCGCGAGCGGGATCAGCGGGACCAGCAGGTACGGCCAGCCCGCGCCGCTGGTCAGGAAGGAGCGCAGCTGCACGCGGGGCAGACTACTTGTTCAGGTACTGGGCGCAGTCCTGAACCGCGGCGAGGTCCGACCCCGCGTCGTTCAGGCACTGCTGGTACTCGGCCTGCGGATCGGTGGCCGACGGCGTCGCGCTGGTCGCGGCGCCGCTGCCGGCGTCCGCCCCGGAGCTGTCCGGCGTCGTCGTGGTCGACGGCGTCGCGCTGCTGGCCGAGCCGAGCAGCCCGCTCTGCTGCAACACGCTGCGCAGCTGCGCGATCGGCTTGACGTCGGCGGGCTTGAGGATCTTCTGCTGCTGGTTGAGCTGGGCGATCGAGAGCGTCAGGTTGATGTGCCCGGAGGTCATCCCGTTGGCCTGGTCCTCGAGCTCCTCGGGCACGTCGACCTCAATCGCGACCGCGACCTTGCGCAGCGTGTGATCCGACGTCCCGGTCCAGACGTCGACCTTGGCCGACTTGACCGACTTGGCGATCAGCTCGCGCTGCTCGGCGCTCAGCTGCGTCGGGACGTCGGTGCCGGTCGCTGCCGCCGCGCCCGCGGTCACCGACTTGGCCTTGCCCAGCAGCGTCGAGACGTCGGTCAGCAGCTTGGGGACGTCGACGCCTGAGGCGAGGTGGACGGTCGGCGTGCCCGCGACGTCCTCCTCCCCCACCTTCTTGGGATCGGACAGCCAGCGGATCGGCTCGACCCCGAGCGCCGACAGCGACGACGTGTTGGCCGGCGCCGACGACGAGGCGGCGGCCTCCTGCTTGGCCTTCTCGTAGCCCTTCTTGAACGCGTTGTAGGTGTCCTTGCCGAGGTCGAAGGCCTGGCCCTCGAGCGACAGGTAGCCACCGCCCTGGGCGAAGACCGCGCCGATCGTCAACGGCTGCTCGCCGCCGAAGTCGACGTCGAGCGCGAAGTCCGGGAGCTTGTTGCCGCCGTTTGACTGAAACGGCCCGTTGAGGTGCAGGTTCAGCGGCGTGCCGAGGACCGCCCAGCCCTTCAGGTCGACGTCGAGCGTCGCGTCCACGCGGCCGCTGCGGATCTGGTGGCCCTGGCCGAACGTGTCCTTCAGCAGCGCGGACGCGTCGCTCGACGAGCCGCCACCGCCGCCCGAGGACGACGAGCCGCCACCGCACGCCGAAGCGGTCAGGGCGATGACGGTGAGGAGCAGAACGGCGAGGCGGGACGGCTTCATGGCAAGGGATGCTGCGCGGGGCGACGGCGAGCCAACGTAGCATCGGGTGGGTGCTGCGCACGCTGGTTGCCGCCCTGCTCGCCGCCGCCTTGCTGCTCCCTGCGAGCGCCACGGCGAAAGGCCCGACCGTGCGCGGGGAGATCGCCCGGCTGGCGCAGAAGGGCGAGATCGTCCCCGAGCAGGCGACCGCCTGGCGCGCCGATTACGACAACGCGCAGGCAACGCTGAAGAAGCTCCACGGCACCCGCTTTCGCGAGCTGCGGGCGGTCGTCGTCAACGTCAACGACGCCGCGCGGCGCCACCAGTTCACGCCCTCGCGCCTGCCCGCGATGTTCATGACCTTGCGCCGCAACCGCGACTGGTGGGCGGCCAAGCCGCTGCCCCACGGGGGCCAGCGCACCTCCTTTGCCCCGAGCCAGCTCGTCTGGCAGTACTACCCCGGCCAGGGCTGGCAGATCCAGTGGCTGGCGACGTTCGGGATCGCCAACGCCTTGTGGTCCTACGGCGGCAAGGACGACGAGCTGCGCCGCCTGCTCGACGAGGCCCTGACCTACGCGACGCAGCGCGCGGGCGGGATCGCCTTCGAGTACCTGTTCAAGTTCGACGGCGGCACGCCGCCGTGGGTCAGCGGCCTGGCGCAGGGCACGGGCCTGTCGGCGCTCTCGCGCGGCGCGGTGCGGCTGAAGTCCCCGCGCTACTTCGACGCCGCGCGCCAGGCGCTCGGGATCTTCAAGACGCCGCCGCCGACCGGCGTGCGCTACACCCGCTCGACCGGCGTCCACTACCTCCAGTACTCCTACGCGCCCACGCTGCGGATCGCCAACGGCTTCACGCAGGCGCTCAACGGCCTTCACGACTTTGCAGCGCTCGCCAACGATGAACAGGGCCGGACGCTGTTTGCCAGCGGCGAGCGCGAGCTGCGTCACGAGCTGCCGCAGTTCGACACGGGCGCCTGGTCGCTCTACTCCAAGCCGGGCAGCGAGTCCGACCTCGGCTACCACAAGGTGTTGCGCGACTTCGTCCAGAACCTCTGCGACCGCCTCACCAAGGCGGGCGACGATCCCAGCCCCAAGCTCTACTGCTCGACCGCCGCGCGGTTCACCAAGGACTTGACCACGCCGCCGAAGGTCACCTTCAAGCTGCCGAAGAAGCCGCGGGCCAAGCAGACCATCACCGTCCGCTTCACGCTGGACAAGATCTCCACCGTGACGCTCACCGCGACCCGCAAGGGCAAGGTGGTGTACTCGGTCACGCGCCGCTACGCCCACGGTCGCCACACGCTGAAGCTGACGCCATCGGCAGCGGGCGCGCTCACGCTCCGCGCCACCTCGGTCGACCTCGCGGGCAACGCGGGCTCCGACCAGGCGGTCTTGCGCGTCAAGGCCGTCCCCAAGAAGAAGACCCCGAAGAAGAAGCACGCCGAGAAGGATTAGGGTTCGGCTCTTGAGCCAAGCCCCGCGCACGATCCTCTACACGGGCAAGGGCGGCGTCGGCAAGACGTCGGTCGCCGCCGCGACCGCGCGGCGGTGCGCGGCGGCGGGGCTGCGGACGGTGGTGCTCTCCACCGACCCCGCGCACTCGCTGAGCGACTCGTTCGAGACCCCGCTCGGCTCCGAGCCCGTTCAGGTCGGCGACCTGCTGTGGGGCCAGGAGGTCTCAGCCCAGGAGGAGATGGAGCGCAACTGGGCCGGGGTGCAGGACTGGCTCGGCGACCTGCTGATCGCCCGCGGCGTGGACCGGATCAGCGCCGAGGAGCTGACGGTCCCGCCCGGCCTAGACGAGCTCTTCAGCCTGCTGGCGATCAAGCGCCACCACGAGTCCGGCGAATACGACGCGGTGATCGTCGACTGCGCGCCGACCGGCGAGACGCTACGGCTGCTGTCGTTCCCGGACGTCGCGCGCTGGTGGCTGGACAAGGTCTTCCCGCAGCAGGGCCGGATCCTCGACGCGGCGCGGCCGTTTGCCCGCGCGGTGCTCGACGTGTCGCTGCCGGGCGCCGAGGTCTTCGACGACGTCCAGCGCCTGGTCCGCAACCTAATTGCCATGAACGAGATCCTCCGCGACCACGAGCGCGTCTCGATCCGGTTGGTGATGACCCCTGACCGGATGGTCGTCGACGAGGCGCGGCGTACGTTCACCTACCTCAACTTGTACGGGTACCTGACGGACGCGATCGTCGTCAACCGCGTGTTCGGCGCCGAGGTCGGCGACTACTTCGGCCCGTGGCGCGCGCGCCAGCAGGAGCAGCTCGAAGCGGTCCGCGACGCGTTCGCGCCGGTGCCGGTCCTCCAGGCGCCGTACTTCGAGGAGGAGGTCGTCGGCACCGCGATGCTCGACCGCCTCGGCGACGCGCTGTTTGCCAGCGACGACGACGCCCCGTCCGCCCACGCGCTGCACCACCACAGCGTCTCCGAACGCCTCGAGCTCGGCGCCGACGGCGCGACCCTGCGCCTGGAGCTGCCGTTCGCCTCGCGCGGCGATCTGTCGCTCAAGCGCCTCGGATCGGAGTTGATCGTCCGCGTCGACGGGTACAAGCGCACCCTCTTGCTGCCGCCCGCCCTCGACGACCTCCAGCCCTCCGGCGCCACCTTCGAGGACGGCGCGTTGACCATCGCCTTCCATGCCTGAGCCCGCCGAGCCCACCCGGATCGACGAACTGCGCGCCCGCCTGCGCGACACGCAGGAGGCGGCCACGCGTCTGGCCGAAGAGATCCCGCACACCCCGCCGCAGGCCCAGGCCCAGGCCGCCGCAGCGGACGAGATCGGCGCCCTGGTCAGCGTCCTGCGCACGCTGCGCGACGCGGTCCCCGAGGACCTCTGGGAGCAGATCCGCGAGATCGTCCGCCAGCTGCTGCTGCTCCTGCGCGCACTACTGGACCTGATCGTGGAGCGGATGGGCGACGAGCCCAACGGCGCTCCGGGCGCGCGGCGCCCAGGCGGGGGCTCTGGCCTCCAGGACATCCCGATCGCCTGATGGCGATCCGCCCGCGCGCCTACAATCGGGCCGAGATGGCCGCGGAGGCTCCAGCATGATCGGGCGCGTGCGGCGTGCCTTCGGGGTCTTGGCGCCCGAGCAGCGGTACGCGGGCGCGGCGGCCCTCGGGCTGTTCGTGACGATGTTCCTGCCCTGGTACACGCGGGACACGACCGCGGTCGTCAGCGGCCGGCTGCAGACGGTCGGCTCGACGCTGATGGCCTGGAAGGCGTTCTCGTTCGTCGAGGCGGCGATCCTGCTGGTCGCCGTCGGCGTGCTCGCGCTGCTGTTCGCGCGCGGCGAGAAGAAGGCGTTTCACCTGCCGGGCGGCGACGGGCTCGTGATCTTCGCCGCCGGCGCGTGGGTCGCGCTGCTGGTCTTCTACCGGCTGATCGACAACAAGACCGGCGCGACGTCGGACTTCCAGAAGGTCGACTACGGCGTCTCGTGGGGCATCTTCGTGACGTTGCTGTGCGGCGTGGCGCTGGCGATCACCGGCCAGCGGATCCGCCAGGTGAACGTGCCCGAGCCGCCGCTGCCCGGCGAGGGCCCGGGCGATGCCGCCGCGCCGACGGTCGTCGACCGGCGCCCAGCCGCGGCGGACGCGCCGACCACGACGGTGCCGGCCCAGTCGCGCGCCGAGCGCACCCGCGAAGAGCGCGAGGCCGAGCGGCGCGCGCGAGAGGCGCGCCGTCGCGGGGAGACCGGCGAGACCGCGGTCTTGCCCGCCGCACCGACGACGACGCGCGCGCCCGAGGCCGCGCCGACCGAGCGTGGCCCGGCCCGCCCGGAGATCGACGGCGGCACGCAGCTCTCCTTCGACGAGCAGGAGTAACACGCGGCGACTACGCGGCGTCCCGGCCGGGAACGCCTCAGTACATGCTTCTACGACGCCGCCGCGAGCCGGTCGATGACACGGGCGAGGTCATCGTCGAGCACGGTCCCTCCCTCGCCAAGGGCCCCGCGCTGATCGCGGGCGCGATCCTGGTGGCCTTCGGGCTGCTCGGTCTGCTGGAGAACAACGACTTCCCGAGCTTCTCGGCGTCGTTCCCCGACGGCGACGTCCAGGGCACCACGTTCCTGGGCATCGAGGTCAACGGCTGGACCTGCTTCTTCTCGATCACGGCCGGCGCGCTGCTGATGTTCGGCGCCGCCCAGCATCACCTCGCCAAGATGATGTCCTTGATCGTCGGCCTGGCGCTCGCCGCCTGCGCGGTGATCGCGATCATCGACGGCGACGTCCTCGGCCTCGCCGCCGCGAACTTCTGGACCAAGCTCGGCTTCGCCATCGCCGGCGGCGCCATGCTGCTCAACGCGCTGATGCCGCGCGTGACGCGCCGCCGCGAGGTCGGCACGACCACGACGACGACCGACCGGGAACGCGACCGCGACGTCGTCGGCGACGACGACGAGGTCGCACCCCGTCGCCGCTTCCGCCGCCCCGGCCCCGCCGAGGACGCGCCTGCCGCCGCCGCGACCGACGAGCCGCGCACGGCCGTCGTCGACCGCGACCCGGCGCACGACGACGAACCGCGCACCACGCCGCACCACCGCGTCTAGGCGATCTACGCGATCTCCGGGTCCGAGCCCGCCAGCTTGGCCACGATCCGGTCGAGCGCCTCGAGGTCCTCTGTCGGCAGCGCCAGGAGGGCCTCGGGGGGCAGGTAGAGCACCTCCTGGGCTTTCTTGGCCGCCTTCTTGCCCGCCGCCGTCACGCGAACGAGCTTCGCCCGGCGGTCGGTGGGGTGCGGCTCCCGGCGCACGTAGCCGCGCTTCTCCAGGTCGTCGACGATCACGCTCACGTACGGCGCGTCGATCGCCAGCAGCGTGGCCAGCTGGCGCCCCGTGCGCGGCTCGATCGCCGTGTACAGCAAGGCCTTGACGCGGGTGAAGCTCATCCCCAGCGCGTCGCTGACCGCGGGTCGCCGGTCCCGTCGGCGCACGAGCGAGGAGAGCTCGGTCCAGACCCGGCGCGCGATCTCGTCGTCGTCGCCCGGTCCGGTCACGCCGCCACCATCGGCTGATCGAGCCGCTGCGCGGTCGCGTCCGCCGTGCGCCGCGCCCAGCGCGTCGTCGACCCGAAGCCGAGCGCCACGACCACCGTGCCGGCCGCGACCAGGATCCACCAGCCCGTCGCGCTGGAGCCCGGCAGCGCGCCGTGCAGCGTCGCGCCGACGATCGCGACGCCGAGCGACTGCCCAACCTGCCGCGACGTCGAGGCGACCGCCGCCGCCACACCGGCCTGCGCGGGCGGCATGCCGCTGACCGCGGTGTTGGTGATCGGCGGGTTGATGACCCCGAAGCCGATCCCGAAGACCACGTAGGCCGCGATGATCCACCCGATCGACGTCGTCGGGCTCAGCCCGGTCAGCATCAGCGCGCTGACCAAGATGCCCAGCCCGCCGACGACAAGCGGCGCGCGCGTCCCGTAGCTCCCGACGAACCGCCCTGACAGCGGTCCGCCGACGACGGCCATCGCCGCCATCGGCAGCGTCAACAGGCCCGCGTGGATCGGGCTGAAGCCCCGCACGTCCTGAAGGTAGATCGTGTTCATGAACAAGAAGCCGGCCAGCGCGGCGAAGGCGCAGATCGCGATCAGCGTCGCGCCGCTGAACGGCGCGCTGCCGAAGAAGCGCAGTTCTATCAGCGGCTCCTCGCGGCGCGGCTCGTAGAGCACGAGCGCCGCGAGCGCGACGGCCGCCACCACGTAGAACACGGGCGCGCTCTCGATGATCCCGTACACCAACGTCGACAGCAGGACGATCACCAGCACCTGCCCGACGGGGTCGACGCGGCGCCCGTGCGCAGCGCGCGACTCGGGCACGTAACGCGCGGTCAGCGCGATCGCCGCCAGCCCGACCGGGATGTTCACCAGGAAGATCGCGCGCCAGGACGCCTCGACCAGCACGCCACCGAGCACCGGGCCGAGCGCCATGCTGATGCCGACCACCGCGCCCCACACGCCGATCGCCTGCGCGCGCTCGCGCGGGTCCTCGAAGGTGTTGCGGATGATCGACATGGCCACCGGGTTGAGCATCGAGCCGCCGATCGCCTGGAGCACGCGGAAGGCGATCAGCCACTCGACGCTCGGCGCCAGCGAGCAGGCCAGCGACCCGACGGTGAAGACCGCCAGCCCGACCTGGAAGACGCGGACGCGGCCGAGCCGGTCGGCGGTCGACCCGGCGAGCATGAGCAGCGCCGCGAGGACCAGGGTGTAGGCGTCGATCGTCCACTGCAACTGCGACACGGACGCGTCGAGGTCGTGCCGGATGGAGGGCAGCGCGACGTTGACGATCGTGTTGTCCAGCCCGACGATGAACAGGCTGATGCAGCAGATGAGCAGGACGCGCGTGCGCCCACGCCGGTCGAGATCCGTTATAGCCACACAATGGTTATAGCACCACAACTATCGTGCCCCGAGCGACGGCGTCCGACGACGGGGCGGGCGGGTCCTACTTCACGTCGATCGGGCCGCTGTCCTGGTAGCTGCCGTACGCGCCGATGATCAGCAGCGCGGTCGACAGGAACAGCAGCGCGATCCCGATCCCGACGATCTTCTGGTCTTTGAAGATGTGGCCCATCAGCGTCAAGACGACGCTGAAGGCCATCAGCGCGTAGATCGGCGTGGCGGAGATGGCGCCGAGGATCACGCGCGGGAGCCTCGCAGATCGCGGGCTTCGTAGACTCCCATGCCCATGTCGGTCGAGCCCTCCTCTGTCACAGACGTCCACGCGGGCCTGCGCGCCACGGGCTACCTGCCCGCCGAGTCCACGGCGCTGGTCTCCTACCTGTCGGCCAAGCTCGGCAAGCCGATCCTCGTCGAGGGTCCCGCGGGCGTCGGCAAGACCGAGCTCGCCAAGGCCCTCGCGAAGTACCTGGGCCGCGAGCTGGTGCGCCTGCAGTGCTACGAGGGGCTCGACGAGGCCAAGGCCCTCTACGAGTGGAACTACCGCAAGCAGCTGCTGCGGATCCAGGCCGAACGCCAAGGCACGGGCTGGGACGACGTCCAGGACGACATCTTCGGCGAGGAGTTCCTGCTGGAGCGCCCGCTGATGACCGCGATCGCCTCTCCGGAGCCGGTCGTCCTGTTGATCGACGAGATCGACAAGACCGATCAGGAGTTCGAGGCCATGCTGCTGGAGGTCCTCTCGGACTTCCAGATCACGATCCCCGAGCTGGGGACGATCGCGGCCAAGTCGCACCCGATCGTGCTGTTGACCTCCAACAACACGCGCGAGCTGACCGAGGCGCTCAAGCGCCGCTGTCTGTACTTGTGGATGGACTACCCGGACCTCGAGCACGAGCTGGAGATCGTCCGCCTCCACACGCCGGACCTGCCGGAGGCCGTCGGGCGCAAGCTCGTCGAGGTCATCTCCCAGGTCCGCGACCTCGACCTCAAGAAGCCGCCGTCGATCGCCGAGTCGATCGACTGGGCGCGCGCGCTGCTGCTGCTTGGCGCGCAGGACATCGACTCCAAGGTGTTCACCGAGACGATGTCGGTGATCGTCAAGCACCGCACCGACCTGGACATCGTCACCGAGCGCGTCGCGGCCAAGCTCGGCAGCGGGCTGGGAGTCAGTGCCGGCGCTTCCTCATAGGAACGCGCGCCGCGCGGGCGTGCACGGGACGGTCAAGCTCGACCGTCCCGGGATGGCCGGGCGCCTGCTCGAGTTCGGCGAGGAGCTGCGCGGCGAGGGCGTGGCGATCGGAACGTCGGAGCTTTTGGATGCCTTCGCGGCGCTGCAGCACGTGCCGTGGACCGAGCAGGTCGACTTCCGCGAGGCGCTGGCCGCGACGCTGGCCAAGTCCCAGGACGACCGCCGCGTCTTCGAGCTGGTCTTCGACCGCTTCTTCTTCCGCGCCGCTGAGCTGGCCGCGATCGAGGAGGGCATCCGCGAGCAGGGCGGCATCTCCCCCGACGAGGCCGGCACGCTCGACATGGACGAGCTGCGCCGCCAGGTCGCTGAGGCGGTCCGCGACGGCAACGAGGCGCTGATGCGCGACCTCGCGCGGCTGGCGATCGCGGCGTTCGGGCGCCAGGGCGAGGGCTCGGGTGTGATCGGCGTCGACGTGCAGCGGATCCGCAGGTCTTTGGCGCTGCGCACCGACCCGCAGCCCGACCTGCCGCCGGAGGACCCGCGGCGCGACGGGCTGCCGCGCGACGAGATCCGGCGCTTCGAGGCGCTGCTGCGCCAGGAGCTGGAGCGGTCGCAGATCGAGCGGACCGAGCAGCTGTCGCCGGCGCGGCCCTTGAACGAGCTGGACCGCGCGCTGCCGTCAGGCCCGTTGCAGGACCTGGCCGCGGTCCATCGCGTGGTCGCGCAGCTCAAGCGGCGGTTGAAGACGCAGGGCAACGAGCAGCGCGGGCACCGGCGCCACGCGGCGGTCGACATGCGCAAGACGATGCGCGCCTCCTTGGAGTTCGGCGGCGTGCCCGCGGTCATCAAGGAGAAGCCCAAGCGGCCACGGCGCCCCGAGATCTACGTGTTGTGCGACGTGTCGACGAGCGTGACGAGCGCCTCAGTTTTCTTCTTGTCCGTGTTGCACGCGCTGCACGACTCGTTTCGCAAGATGCGCTCGTTCGTGTTCATCGAGCGGATCTCCGAGGTCTCGGAGATCTTCGCCAAGGAGCGCGACTTCAAGGCCGTGAGCGAGGCGATCGCCCGGGATTCCGGCGTCGCCGACATCAGCGGCTACACCGACTACGGCCGCGTCTGGACCGAGTTCCGCGAGCTGGTCGAGGACGACCTGCACCCGCGCGCGACCGTGATCGTGCTCGGCGATGCGCGCACCAACGGCCGCGACCCGCGCGCCGACATCTTCGCCAAGATCTCCGCCAAGGCCGGCCGCACCTTCTGGCTCAACCCCGAGCCGCGGTTGTACTGGAACTACGGGGATAGCGTCATCAGCGCCTACGAGCAGTACTGCGACGCCTACGAGTGCTGGACGACCCAGCAGCTCGAGGACTTCGTGAAGGCGTTGACGCAGCCGATCCGGCACTGACCGCCGCGGTTCCGGCTCGGGCCGGGTTGGGTATCGGGGAGCCATGCTCCGCCGTGCGCCTTCGCGCCTCGTCCTGGTGGCGGCCCTCGCCGTCGCCTGCTTCCTGCCCGGCTCTGTCGCCTCCGCCGTCCAGGGAACGCGCTACCACGAGGGCGTCAGCGGCACCGCGGGCGTCGTCGCCACCGAGTCGCCGGCGGCGGCGCGCGTCGGGCGCGCGGTGCTCGCACGCGGCGGCAACGCGATCGACGCCGCGGTGGCGACGGTCTTTGCCCTGGGCGTCGCGCGACCGCAGTCGTGCGGGATCGGCGGCGGCGGGTTCATGGTGTACCGGTCGCCTGATGGCAAGGTGCGCGCGCTGGACTTCCGCGAGACGGCACCGGCGGCGATCAAGGCCGATACCTTCGCTGGGCCGGGGCTGCACAAGACGTTCACGGGGCACTTGACGGTCGGCGTGCCGGGGACGCTGGCGGGGATGGCGTCCGCGCTGGACCGCTTCGGGACGCTCTCGCTGCGCGACGCGCTCGCGCCCGCGGCCAAGATCGCCAACGACGGCTTCCGGGTGCCGACGTCGCTGAGCGGTGCGATGGCGCGGCGCGCCAAGGACATCGCCTTGTTCCCGGCGACGGCGGCGCAGTACCTCAAGAACGGGGCGCCGTACGCGCCGGGCGACCTGCTCGTGCAGCCGGACCTGGCCAAGTCCTTGCGGTTGATCCAGGACAAGGGCATCAGCGCGCTCTACGGCGGCGAGCTGGCGCGCGCGATCGTGCGCGACATGCGCGCGCCGCGGCCGGAGACCAAGGACGCCGGGTTGCTCACCGTCAAGGACTTCGCGGCCTACAAGCCGCTCTGGCGCACCGCGCTGCACACGACCTACCGCGGGCGCGACGTCTACGCCGCGCCGCCGGCCACCAGCGGCGGCCAGACGATGATCGAGATGTTGAACATCTTGGAGGGCTTCGACCTGAAGGCCATGGGCGCGGGCAGCGCGCAGGCGGTGACGGCGATCAGCGAGGCCCAGAAGATCGCCTGGGCCGACCGCGGCGCCTACCTCGCCGACCCGGCCTTCGTGGCGCAGCCGATCGCCCAGTTGGTCTCCAAGGACTACGCCGCCCAGCGCCGGGCGGAGATCGACCTGACGCGCGCGAAGACCTACGCGCCGGGCGTCTTCCCGTCTGGCGCGGCCGTGGCGCGCCGCGCGGGCGAGGACTTCAACGAGCACGGGTCCACGACCCACGTCAGCGTGATCGACGCCAAGGGCGGCGCGGTGGCCGTCACGTGCACGATCGAGCAGGAGTTCGGCTCCACGGTGATCGCGCCCGGGACCGGGTTCTTGTTGAACAACGAGCTGACCGACTTCTCCGGCCCGGGCACCGCCAACCAGCCCGTGCCCGGCAAGCGCCCGCGTTCGAGCATCAACCCCACCATCGTGGTCCAGGGCAAGGCCCCCGTGTTGGTCGCCGGCGCCGCCGGCGGCTCCACCATCATCATGGGCCCGACCCTCGCCGTCATCGACACCATCGACTTCGGCATGACCCTCCCTCAAGCCGTCGACGCCGAGCGCTTCGATGACCAGGGCACCAACAAGCTCACCATCGAGGACACCCGCTTCTCTCCCGACGTCCTGAACGCCCTCACCACCACCGGCTACACGCTCTCCAAGTCCGGCGAGTACGGCCCCGTCCCGCGCATGCAACTTGCCGGCCTCGCCCCCGGCCCCTCCGGCCTCGCCACCGCCGTCTCCGACTCCCGCTCGGACCGCGGCTCGCTCGCGGTGCCTACGTCCGCGCCGCCGAAGTAGCCAGCGCCATCCACAGCCACTCGGCTCTGGCGCGTGCCGGGCCGCTCCGCTTACGGTAAGAACTACTCACTCTCACCTTTCACGGAGCGAACCTTCTATGCGTATGCCTCTTCTCGCCGCCGCCGCGAGCCTCGCCGCGCTCGTCTTGCCGGCCGCCGCCACCGCATCGAACGTGAACTTCCAGTTCGGTGGCGCAACTTCCACTACTACGCTCTCCGGATACGGAACTGGCACGCTGACTCTGCACGACGGCGCCAGCAACCATGCAGGTAATCGTTCGTTCTGCTCGGCAGAGGAAGGACCCTGCCATTCGCTCGCGCTCGACGGGGATAACGACTACACGGAGGGGCGTAGCTCGGGGTTCACTTCCGCCTCCGACGGCGACTTCAGCGTGTCCGTCTGGGCGCGCAGCACGGGTTGGGGCTTCAGCTGGCAGCCGCTTGTCTTCGTGGACGACGACACGTATGGCACGTACAGCTGGGCGATCTACGGGACGACGAACGACAGCGGCACCGTTCACGCCTACATCAGGATGCGCGACGGGGCGACTTTGGAGACGCTCGACCTCTACGACACGCCTCGCAACACGCTCTCCAACGGAGCGTGGCACCACGTCGGGCTGATCGTCGACGGCAACCAGGCGTCGCTCTACTTCGATGGAGCGCTCGCCGATACGCAAACGTCCTCGCTCGCGACTGGAAAGGTAAACGTCGCGGCAGACCACCTCTTCGTGGGCGGCGACACCTACTTCTCGTCGGAGAAGTTTGACGGGTTCATCGACGACCTGTGGCTGTTCAACGAGGCGATCAGCGCCGGGGACATGACTGATCTCGGCATGACTGGATGACCTCGTCCGGCGCCGCGCTCCGATAGCCTCGGCAGCTACAACTACAGGGGGGCTCGCGGACGCGGGCTGAGATAGCGCCCAGGAGGCCGGCGCTGACCCTTCGAACCTGGTCGGGGTAATGCCCGCGGAGGGAGCGATGGCGACGAGGCTCGAGGCTCCGGAGGTGGAGCTGGGCGACGCGACAAGCGAGGTGCGGCTGGAAGGCGTGACCCGCCGGTTCGGTGCGGTCGTGGCGCTGGACGGCGTCTCGCTGGCGGTCGCTGCGGGTGAAGTCGTCGCGGTCGTGGGCGCGTCAGGCTCCGGGAAGTCGACGCTGCTGGAGCTGGTGTGCGGGCTGCAAACGCCCGACGCCGGGTCGGTGCGCGCCGGCCGCGCGGTGCTTATGCCCCAGCGAGACCTGCTGCTGCCGTGGCTCGATGCACGCGACAACGCGGCGCTGCCGCTGCGCCTGGCGGGCGTCGACAAGGACGAGGCCCGCACCCGCGCGCACGCCCTCCTCACTCGCCTCGGCCTGGACGGCTTCGAGCGCGCCCGCACGTGGCAGCTCTCCGGCGGCATGCGCCAGCGTGTCGCGGTCGCGCGCACGCTGCTGGCCGGCGCGCCGATCCTGTGCCTCGACGAGCCGTTCGGCGCGCTGGACGCGATCACGCGCGCGGACGCGCAGGCGTGGCTGGCGGAGACCCTCCAGCAAGAGCCGCGCACGACGCTCCTGGTCACCCACGACGTCGAGGAGGCCGCGCTGCTCGCCGACCGCGTCGTCGTGCTCTCTCCCCGTCCGGGCCACGTCGTCGCGACGATCGCCGGCCCGCCGCTTCCCCGACCGCGCGTCCCGACCGATCCGGCCGTCGTCGCCGTCCGCGCCGAGGCCATGGAGGCGCTGCGATCCTCGCCGCGCTGATCATCATCATCTTGCTCGGCGCGTGGGAGCTCTACGCGCGCCTGGGCCCGGTCGATGACTTCATCCTGCCCGCGCCGGACCAGGTCGCGTCGTCGCTGTGGCATGACCGCGGACTGTTGTTCGACAACTTGCTCGTCACGGCGCAGGAGATGCTGCTCGGGCTGCTGCTGGCGTTGATCGCCGGCGCCGCGCTCGCGCTGCTGCTGCATCGCTTCGCCGCGGCCCGCAAAGCCCTCTACCCCCTGCTCGTAGGCACCCAGGCGATCCCGATCGTCACGATCGCGCCGCTCCTGGCCGCCTGGTTCGGCTACGGCCTGCTGCCCAAGCTCGTGATCGTCGCGCTCGTCTGCTTCTTCCCGATCGTCGTCACGACGCTCGACGGCCTGCGCGCCGTCGACCCCGAGCAGCACAAGCTGATGCGCACGCTCAACGCGACGCCGGGCCAGACGCTGCGCTGGGTCGAGCTGCCGACCGCGCTGCCCGCCGCGCTGAGCGGCGCCAAGATCGCGGTCGCCGTCGGCGGCATCGCCGCCGTGTTCGCCGAGTACGCCGGCTCCGAGGACGGCCTCGGCCACCTCCTGCTGCAGTCGATCCCGCAGCTGGAGACCGCGCGCGCCTGGGCCGCGGTCGCCGTCCTCGCCGCCCTCGCCGTCTTCTGCTTCGCTCTTCTCGCCCTCGCCGAGCGCCGCCTGGCGCCGTGGGCCCACCGACCAAAGGACCCCGACACGTGATCCGCCGCCGCACCGCCCCCGCCCGCCTCGCCGTCGTCGTGCTCCTCCTCGCCGCGCTCGCGCTCTCCGCCTGCGGGTCCAAGAAGGACGTCACGACCACGACGGGCAGCTCGGCGCGCATCGACCTCGTCCTCGACTACCTCCCCAACGCCGACCACGCGCCGATCTACGCCGCGCAGGCGATCGGCGCGTTCAAGGCCGCCGGCCTCGACGTCCGGATCCGCGTCCCCTCCGATCCGGCCGCGCCGCTGAAGCTCGTGCAGTCCGGCCAGGCCGACGTCGCGATCTCCTATGAGCCCGAGCTGCTGCTCGCCCGCGACAAGGGCGCGCGCGTGGCCGCGATCGGCGCCCTGGTGCAGAAGCCGCTCACGTCCATCATGTCGCTCGACAAGGACTTCAAGAGCGTCAAGGACCTCAAGAACGCCAAGGTCGGGACCGCGGGCATCCCGTACCAGACGGCCTACCTGAAGACGATCGCGCAGGCCAACGGCGTCGACGCCTCCTCGATCTCCGAGATCAACGTGGGGTTCAACCTCGTGCCGAGCATGTTGTCCAAGAAGGTCGACGCCACGCTCGGCGCGTTCTGGAACGTCGAGGGCGTCCAGCTCCAGCGCCAGCACAAGGACCCCACGATCATCAAGATGGACCAGGTCGGCGTCCCGACCTACCAGGAGCTGGTCTTCGTCGCCAACATGGACCGGCTACGCGAGAAGGGCTACGGCGCCGTCATGCGCCGCTTTATGCAGGCGGTCTCGCGCGGCGCCAAGGCGGTCAAGGCCGACCCGGCGGTCGGTGCCGACGCGCTCGTCAAGGCCGACTCCAGCCTCGACCGCGGCCTTCAGCTCGCGGCGGTCAAGGCGACGCTCCCGGTCTTCTTCCCCGAGGACACCAACTTCCCGTTCGGCTACATGAACGCTGACGAGTGGAAGATCTACGGGCAGTGGATGGTGGACAACAAGCTCGTGACCACGCTGCCGACGCCGACGTCGCTGACCAACGAGTTCCTGCCCGGCCGGGGGATCTAGAGGGCAGGCGATGGCGTCCGAGGTCGTCCACATGGTGGCCTTCGCCGACGGGCCCAGCGGCGGGAACCCGTGCCCGGTGGTCCTGGACGCCGACGACTGGACGACCGACCTGATGCAGGCCGCCGCGGCGGGCTTTGGCCACGAGACGTGCTTCGTGCTGGCGCCCGACGACCCGGACGCCGCCGACGTCCGCTACCGCTACTTCGTCCCCAACCACGAGATGGAGATGTGCGTGCACGCGACGGTCGCGGCGACCGTGCTGCGCGGGCGGGACGGGGTGACCCGCGTGCAGACGCCGCTCGGCGTGCGGGAGGTCCGCGTGGACGGCGACCGCGCGATCGTCGAGCAGTTCCCGCCGGCGTTCGGGCCGTGGGTGGACGACCTCGCGCCGGTCGTCGCCGCGCTGGGCGGCGTGGAGCCGGCAGGCCGCGTGCGCGCAGCGTCGACGTCGCGCGCCAAGCTGATGGTGCCGGTCGCCGACGAGCAGACGCTCGACGCGCTGAGGCCCGACGTCGAGGCGCTGTGGGCCGCCTGCGAGGCGCTCGACGTGACCGGCTTCTACCCCTACGCCTTGCTCGACGGCGACGGTGCCGGCGACGCGGCCGCCCGCCAGTTCCCCTTGCGCGCGGGTTACGACGAGGACCCCGCGACCGGCGTCGCCGCCTGCGCGCTGGCCGCTCATCTCGCGGACCTCGCCGCGACCGACGGCCGCCACGCGTTCACGATCCTCCAGGGCCGGGCGCTGGGCCGCCCGTCGCGGATCGAGGCCGAGGCGATTCGCGCCGACGGCGCGATCACCGCCACACGCGTCGGCGGCCGCGCGACGCGCGCCCGCGGCACCGCCGCCTAGGCCGCCGCGGCGAAGCGCGTGGCGGCGCCGCCGCCCGTGGCCTTGACGCCCAGCGCGTGCAGGCCGGCCAGCCCCATCCACCCCGTGTAGGGCGCGAAGGCTTCGAGGACCTCCTCCTCGGTCGCCCGCGCCGAAGGGCGACCGCCGGCGGCCGCACGGCCGATCAGCTTCATGTAGGCCAGGTCGCCGGCGGGCAACGCGTCCAGGCGCCCCTGGCCGTGCAGCGCGAGCACCGCGATCGTCCAGGAGCCGATCCCGGAGATCCGCCGCAGCCGCGCCCAGCCGGCCTCCTCATCGCCGGCGGCGCACCGCAGCGCGCAGCGGCCCGCGGCCACCTCCCGCGAAGCCTTCACCAACGCCAAGGCCCGTGATCCCGCCAACCCCAGCGCCTGGAGCTCCGCGGGCGCGCAGCCCGCCAGCGTCGCCGCGGAGGGCAGGTCGCGCAACGTCCGCGACCCGTCCCACGACGGCGCCCGCCGCCCCATGCGCCACACGATCGCGCGCTCGATCTCCGCCGCGCGCTCGTACTCGATCAGCTGCTCACAGATCGCCCACGCCAGCGCCTCGAACGGCTCCACGCGCCGCACCGGCCGCAGATGCGGCCGCAACCGCACCGACGGCCCGATCCACGGGTCATCGCGGAACCGGTCGTAGAACTCCCGCAGCGTCTCGTCCACCCCGAACGCGACGCGCACCTGCGCGATCGCCTCCTCGCAGACGTCCACCGCGCCACCCCGCGCGCCGATCACCACCAGGTCAGAGGACGGCTGCCCCGCCCGGACCACCACCGGCACGCCTTCGACGTGCACCAACCGCTCCCACACCCCACCGCGCACCGACGCGATCCCATCCATCCCACCCGCACCGGGCAACCGGAACGGCCAGACAGGATGGATCTCACGGCGAACCTCGATCATGCGCGGGCCGGAGGGTACGCCGTCGGGCGGATGCGCGGAGGGCGGCGCGTGCGAGAGGGGCCGCGTGCGCCGTCGCGCCTCAGTGCAGGCATTGAGGACGGCGCTCCTTGTGGTGGGCAAGGGCACCGAAGGGAGAGAGCCCTGGGCGTGGCCACCGCTTGGGGTCGTCCTCGGGTGGCGTGTCCGGGCTCGGGAGAGCATACGGGGCCGCAGTAACAGTGCGGGTCGAGTTGGCGGGCACAGTGGCGGCCAACTCGGCCCGGATCGACACTTCGGGCCCGAGCCCGGCAAGACGCCCCACGGACGCAACCCCGAACCCAAGACCAACGCCCGAGCGCGGCCCAGACGGTCTCCACGCCATCAACCCCTCACCGCGCTCTCGGTGATCCCGTCCACCGACCCCACATCACGCATCGCCGATCTCACTCACCACGCCCAGCGCCACACCCCGCGCCGGAACCCCGCCGCCAGCGAGCGCTAGTCCCGGCCCAGCAGGTGGATGTCCACCAGGAACGAACGCGTCGCCCGGATGTCCCCGCGCGCCTTGTCCTTCCCGGAGCGGCGGGCGCGGACCTGCTTGCGGGCGCGGGCCTTGCGGACGACGGCGACGGTGGCGGCGCCGGCGGCGAAGCCGGTGACTGCGACGGCGGCAGCCTGGACCGCGACGGGTGCGGCGACGACGAGGCCGCCGCGAGAAGGCTCGGCAGGAGCCGGCGTGGGGGCCGGCGGCAGCTCGTGCGCCTCGGGCACCGGCAGCGCGTCGACCACCTCGACGTCGTCGGGTTCGGTGGTCGCGTGCTCGGTGGAGGGATCCGTCACGGCCTCAAGGATGCCGCATCGACAGGCGGGACGCGACCGCCGCGGACAACGGGCGCCCGATCAGGTCGCCGCGCGGTCGTGCGAGCCCGCGCCGCCGCGCTGCTGCTGCTGGGCCACCGCGCGGTTGCCGGTCTGCGCGGTCGACGTCCCGAAGACGTTGTCCCAGTACGGCGCGCTGATCCCGAAGCCCGTCTCGTCGTCCTGGAAGTGGTGGCGCATGTGCAGCTCGCGCAGCTTGTGCCCCAGCGCCGTCCGCGGCTTGTGGTGGTGGACGTGGTAGTGGAGCATGTCGTAGGCCAAGTACCCGGCCAGGAACCCGCCGCCGAAGACCAGCGCCGCGTCGTAGCCGAGCAGCAGCCAGAAGACCGACAGCACCAGCGCGCCGAGCGGCAGCGACACCGACGGCGGCATCACGAGCCGCAGCGGGTCGTTCGGGTGGTCGTGGTGAACCCCGTGGATCATCCAGTGCAGGCGCATCCCCACGGCCGAGTTGTAGGGCTCGAAGTGAAAGACGACGCGGTGCAGCCAGTACTCAAACAGCGTCCAGAAGACGTAGCCCGCGGCCAGCAGCAGCACGGCCTGCAGGGTGCTCATCCGGCCAAAGCCCGTGACGAGCATGAGCAGGATGATCGGGACGAAGATGATCGGCGGCACCGACGGGTGGACTCGCGTGAAGCGGTCCAGCAGCGGGCTCTCGAACATCGGCGGCGAAGCCTTGAGATCGTCGGACCGTGCCATTAGGCCTACCTTATCAATGCAGCGCAACGTGATTGCGCACGCAACCGGAATCCGGCGCGCTACAAGTCCCGCTTGTAGACCCGGTACTTCTTGACGATCCGCCCGTGCATGGCCTCCATGCCGCGGTTCATCCCCCGGTTGGTCTCCAAGATCCAGCCCATCTCGCCGCTCTTGATCAACGGGTGCACCGCCGAGGTGTCGAAGTGCTCGACGTACAACGCGGCCGCCGCGCCCGTGTGCTGGAACTTGGGCTTGACCCCCAAGAACCCGACGCGGACCTTGTCGATGATCTTGTTGCGGCGCAGGTAGTGCCACCAGCCGAACGGGAAGATCCGCCCGTTCATCTTGCGCAGCACCTGGTTGATGTCCGGGAACGTCAGCGCGATCGCGATCGGCTCGTCGCCGACCTCGGCGACCATCATCCACGTCGAGTTGAACACCAACTGGATCTCCAGCGCGTACTGGTCCAGGTCGGCCTTGTCATAGGGGACGAAGCCGAAGTTGCGCCGCCATGCGCGGTTGTAGATCTCGCCGAAGACGTCCATGTCCTCGCGCAGGCGCTTGCGCGTCATCCGGCGGATCGTCACGCCGTGCTTCTCGCGGGCGTCCTGCGCGAGCTCCGGCAGGATCTCCAGCATCTGCTCGCGGTCGGAGATGTCGAGCTCCCACATGAAGAGGTCGACCTCCTTCTCCAGCGCGACGTCCGCGCCCTCCAGCAGCCGCTGGTAGTACGGCGGGTGCCACGGCTGGCGGACCATCGGCGGCAGGTCGTGGCCCTCGATGACGATGCCCGACTCGTCGTTCATCGTGAAGTCGGCGGGCCCGCTCATCAGCGTCATCCCGCGCGTGCGCAGCCAGTCCTCGGCGCGAGCGACCAGCGCGGCCGCCGCCTCGGAGTCGTCCTCGCACTCAAAGAACCCGAACCACCCGCGCAGCTCGCCGTGGTGGGCGTTGTAGGCCTGGTCGACGTGCGCGCTGATCCGCCCCACCACACGCCCGTCGCGCTCGGCCAGGAACAGCTCGAAGTCGACGCGCGACGCATAGGTGCCGATCCGAGGCCGGCGCGACAGGAACAGCCGGCGTTCGATCCGCAACGGCGGGACCCACGGCGTGCCTGCGTGCAGCCGGAACGGGAGCTCGATGAAGGCCCCGATGTCGCGGTGGGAGCGGGCGGGACGCACGGTGACCGACATAAGCGGCTCCGACCCTAGCGACCAAAGGCACCGGTACGCTCTTGACGTGACGGCAAGAGCGCAGGTCGACGTCTTTGAGAAGGCTCGGACCCACGAGCGGCTGGAGATCCTCCGTGCCGCCCGCGAGGTCGACATGGTGCCCTACTTCCGGGTGATGGAGTCCCCGGCGCGGCCCGTGGTCGAGATGGAGGGCCGCTCCCGGATCATGCTCGGGGGCAACAACTACCTCGGGCTGACCGAAGACCAGCGCGTGATCGACGGCGCCCGCGAGGCGCTGGAGCAGTACGGCACCGGCATGACCGGCTCACGACTGCTCAACGGCACGACCGCGGCGCACCTGACGCTGGAGCGCGAGATCGCCGAGTGGATGGGCACCGAGGACGCGATCGTCTTCACGACCGGCAACCAGGCCAACGTCGGCACGCTCGGGACGATCCTCGCGCCCGGCGACACGGTCATCGTCGACTCGGGCGACCACGCCTCGATCCTGGACGGCTGCCTGCTGTCTAAGGCCAAGCTGCGCCCGTTCCGCCATAACAAGCTCGACAAGCTCGAGCGGATGCTGGAGCGCGCGGCCGGCGACGGCGGCGGCGTCCTGGTCGTCGTCGACGGCGTCTTCTCGATGGAGGGCGACCTCGCCCCGCTGCCGGAGATCTGCGACCTCTGCGAGGCCTACGGCGCGCGCCTGATGGTCGACGAGGCCCACGGCGCCGGCGTACTGGGCGACCGCGGTGCAGGCGCCAGCGAGCTGTTCGGCGTCGAGGACCGCGTCGACCTGCGCATGGGCACGTTCTCGAAGTCGCTGGCGTCGTGCGGCGGCTTCGTGGCGGGCAAGGCCGACGTCATCGAGTTCCTGCGCATCCAGTCGCGCACCTTCCTGTTCACCGCCAGCGCCGTCCCGGCCGCTACCGGCGCCGCCCTGGCCGCCCTGCGCGTCGTGCGCAGCGCCGACGGCCCGCCGCTGCTGAAGGCCGTCCAGGACAACGCGCGCTACTGGCGTGATGGCCTGGAGGAGCGAGGCTTCGCGGTCGTCGAGCCGCAGCAGCTCCCAGCCGGCCACGCCTATGGCCAGGACATCGTCACGCCCATCATCCCCGTGTTGATCGGCGACGACTGGCAGACCGGGTTGATGTGGAAGGGCCTCTACGAGGCGGGCGTGTTCGTGAACACCGCGCTGCACCCGGCGGTGCCGCCCGGGCAGTCGCTGCTGCGCACGTCGGTGATGGCCACGCACGACCGCGCAACGCTCGACGAGGCCTTAGCCGCCTTCTCGACCGTCAAGGCCGCCTTCGAGGCCGAGCACGGCCCGCTGCCCGGTCCGGGCGAGCACGGCCGTCGCCGCGCGCCTACGGATTAGAACCCGCCCGCTGAGACCGTCTCAGCAAAACTGCTCAGGCCGATTTCAGCAAGTCTCCGTAGCACGTCGGAGGCGCTCCGTGACGCCCCCTCGAGTGGTCGGCAGCCGGCGGACAAACAGGCGTTCTAGACGGAAGAAAAAAGGCGCTCTGAGCGAATGTTGCGCTCGTTCACACCTTGATCGAACGTGCCGCCCTGGCATACGTTCGAAGCGCATTCGCGGCGGACCCCGGGGAGTGGATGTCCCGGACCGAGGAGCGGGATTCGATTGAGGAGTCGCCCGCTCGTCGTCCCGGTACACGTGGTCGACCTCGTGGCTGTCGCTGCCCGGATGCTTCGTCACGCACAACACACGAGTGCCGTCTCACGCTGAGGTGAGCACGGCAGGGAGGACAGATGAACGCAGCAGCGACGATCGCCCCTGCGCCGCAACACTTGCGCGCTTTGGCTCGAGCGAACGAGGTGCGCCTCGCGCGCGCCGAGCTCAAGCGCCAGGTGGCAGAGGGGGAGATCAGCGCCGCGCACGTCATCCTCGAGTGCCCTTGGGAGGCCGCCTCCATGACGGTCTCCGATCTCCTGACCAGCCAGCGCCGTTGGGGCAGCACACGCTGTCGCAAGCTCCTGCAGTCGGTCCCCATGTCCGAGAACAAGACCGTGGGGTCGATGACCGAGCGCCAGCGAAACGCCCTTGCCGGCCTGCTGGAGGGTCTTCCGGCCTAGAAGGTTGATGCGCAGCGCGCGGCGGGGCGCCCCTCGGGTGGGCTCCCCGTCGCGTCGCGGCCACTCCGCGACGGCCTAGGCCGTCGCGATCTCCAAGAGGTGCCCGTCGGGATCGCGGAAGTAAATGGACTTGAAGCGCCCGCGCTCGAACACCTCGCTGCACGGCACGCCGCGCGCTCGCAGGTAATCGCGCCAGGCCTCCTGCTCGTCGGAGGAGCCGACGCTGAACGCGAAGTGGTGGACGCCGCCGCGCCCGTCGCGCGCCTCCTCCATCTGCGGGTACTCCATGAACGAGACGAGCGTCCCGGGCGTCCCGTAGGCGTCGCCGAACCAGAAGTGCCGCGAGCCGGGATCGTCGGGGTTGTCCTCCTGGGCGGTCAGCGCGAGGCCGAGCACGTCGCGGTAGAACGCGGTCGTGCGGTCGAGGTCGGCCACGATCGCGGTGACGTGGTGCAGCCCACGCAGCTGCATGCGCTGCTGAGGCGGCTCAGCGCCGGACGGAGGAAGGTCGCTCACGTGCGGAACCCTACGCCGCCGCTCCGACGCACGAACGCGCGACGCAGGACGACGAAGGCGATGGCGCCCATGACCAGCGCGAACGGCAGGATCACGCCCTGGTCGACACCGGCGACGTAGGGCGGGATCGCGACGACCACCGCGGTCAGCCCGGCCAGCAGCGACGTGTGCGAGCGGTAGCCGGCGAAGTGCTCGCGGAACGACAGCTCACCGGCCGACAGCGTGACCAGGACGAAGCCGCCGCCGATCATCACCGCGCGCCGGTCGCCGGACGCGAACAGGAAGCCGCCGCCGAGCAAGATGATGGACAGCAGGATGCACAGCTCGGTCAGCGGGAACGGCGCCCATGGCGCGGGCGGGGCGTCCTCGCGGCGCGACGTGTAGGTCGCGGTCCGCGGCGGAGCCGGCGGCGGCATGACCGAACGCGGCGCCTCCGGGGGCGGCGGCGGCGCGATCTCGTGGCTGACGCGCTTGCGGCTGCGGCGACCCATCGCGACCGAATGCTATTGAGCGAGTGCCGGCCTCACGCCGGCGCGGGTCTTGGACACCCGGAGGAGAGCTTGACCTGCCACCAGCCCATGCAGCGCCCGACGATGCCCAGGCGCGGCTGGACGGAGTAGACGCCGCAGCCGCGCTCGCCGAGGTCGGCCAGCGGGATGCGGGTGTGGCGGTAGCGCTGCGGGTCCCGGAGCATCTCCTCCAGGAGCGCGCGGCTGTCGGCCTCGAGATCCGCGCGATGAGCGACGACGACGCGGGCGCGGTGCACGCGCTCGGCCAACTCGTCGCGTACGCGCTCCAGGTCACCGAGGCCCAGCAGGCGCGGGCCGAAGCTGTGAGCGCCGGAGTGCACGTCCGCGTCGGTCAGATGCGGGAACGCGGCAAAGACGGCTTCGCCCAGCTCGCGCTCCAGCCGTGCGATCTGAGCGCGCAGCGAGCGACGGGCAGCGCGCTCGTCGACGGGCGCGACGAGCGGCGTGGCAAGGCGGGGGCTGTCGGCGAGAACGACCACGAAGCTCCTCTCTCCGGTTCGAGGTTAGCGCCCGAGGCCCTCGGCCGCCAGCCACAACCCTTCGTCCACGTGGGCTTCTGGCACGCCGGGCACGGCAATTGCGACCAGCCGGACCACCGACGTGGCGCGTCCGGGCTCATGGGCGACCGAGCGGCGGCCGAAGAGGATCGCGACCGGGCCGCGCCCGTCAGCGAGCACGAGGCGGCCGGACGGGACGTCGTGGGCAAAGCCGCCATCCGTCGGCAGCGTCTCCCCCGGCCGCGCCGGGCGCAGGACGACGTCGCCGTCCAGCAGCGCCTCGTCGAAGGCGACGATCGGCACGCCGGTCTCGAACAGCGCGAGCACGGTCGCATCGGTGACGCGGTCGCCCGTGTGCAGCTCGCCGCGGATCAGGCGCTCCAGCGCGAGCTGCTCGACCGGCGTGCGGTCGACGTCCGGATCGAGGCCGACCTGGCGGTAGAACACGCGGTAGGCGCGCGGGACCGGGCGCGTGCGCAGCTGGATCGCGTTGGCGCCGCGAAAGCGGGTGCTGACGTCCCCCAGGCGGCGTGCCAGGCCCTTCGGCGTGCGGTGGCCGCCTTCCAGCGGCGCGACGACCCAGCGGAGGCGCAGGCCGGGCAGCTCCTCGCGCAGCGCCGCGTCGACCGTGCCCTCGTGCGGGTCGTCGGCGCTCACGTCCCGCCGAGCTCCCGCGCCCGCGCGACGAGGTCGTCCTTAGGCAGCGTCCCGAACGTCGTCGCCGCGACGCGCCCGCCCGGCCGCGCGAACGTGATCTGCGGGCAGACCTGCACGTGGTAGGCGTTGGACAGCGCGCCGTCGCGGTCGTAGCCGATCGGGATCTTCCAGCCGTGGTCGGCCACGAGCTTGCGCAGATCGCCGCGGTCGCCGCGGATCGCGATCGCCGCCAGCTGCACGCCCGGAAGCTGCGCCCGCGCCTGGTCCAGGACGTCGACCTGCTCGATGCACTCCTTGTTGCGCACCGTGAAGAACGCGAGCACCACCGGGCCGGCGTCTTGCAGCGTGCAGCCGTTGAGCACGTCGGGCCCACGCACCTCGCACGCGGGGACGCGCCCCGCCTGTCCCTCGTCGGCCTGGGTGGCGAGGTTGGCGTCGCCGTCGAGCTTCCCGGTCGCGGTCGGCACCGCGAACGGCGGCATCGCCTCGCCGTCCGGGATCCCGCGCGCGCCGCGGTCGGTGCCGTTGCGGATCGTGGACGCGAAGAGCACGACGACGAGCACCAGCGCCGCGATGCCGACGACCCAGACGTAGGACCGGGCGGGCGCGATGGCCATCGGGGAGCGCCGTCGCGGCGGCGGCGCGGCGGCGCGCGGGGGCTCCTCGTCCTCGCCCGGCGCGCCGTCGTCGAAGTCCAGCGGGCCGCGCTCGGTCATGCGACCGGCTTGGCGGCGGCGCGACGCCGGCGACGGCGGCGCGGCAGGGACGGGCGCGGCACGCGCAGGTCGGAGCGCTTGAGGCGCTCCCCGAGGACCAGGGCGGAGGGCAAGACGAGCAGCACGCCGAGCAGCGAGACCGTGAGGTCGACGACGGTCACCGCGCCGAAGTCGCGCAGCATGCGGATGTCGCTCAGCGTCAGCACGGCGAAGCCGGCGATCGCCGTCACGCCGGAGGCCAGCACCGCGGCACCGGTCGACTTGTAGGTCTTCTCCAAGGCGGCCGCGGGGTCCAGGCCCTCGGCGCGCTCGCTGCGGTAGCGCTCGGCCAACAACACGCTGAACTCCGTCGAGATCGCGATCACCAACGCGCCGAGCGTGACCGACATGGGGTTCAACGGCACGCGGATCGCAAACAGCACGAGCGCCGACCAGCCGGTCGCCAGGGCGATAGGCACCAGCGGCGTCAGCGCGCGGCGCCAGGAGCGGAAGGCCACCAACAAGACAACCGCGACCGCGAGCAACCCCAACACCAACAACAGCATCCGCCGCCCCGTCGAGGACACCGACGCGTTGGCGTCGGCGGCCAGCACCGGCAGGCCGGCGAGGTCTGCCTGCACGCCCTTGGGCGGATGCAGCTCGCGGCGCATCGTGTCGATGACCTGCTTCTGGCGCTCCAAGGACATCAACCTGATGCCGAAGGCCAGCGTGGCCGTCTTGCGGTCCTTGGTGATGACGCTCTGGGAGAAGTAGGCCGGCACGACCGACAACAGCGCGTCGACCTGCGTCTGCGAGCCGACCTTGCCGTCGCCGTTCTCGCCGCCGAACAGGTCGGGCAGCGAGAACGCCGGGCACAGCTCGGCCTTCCCGCAGCCGCGCTTCTCGGTGTAGCCGAAGGTCTTCAGCAGCCGCTCCTGGTAGGCGGCCATCCAGTTCAGCGTCGTGGGCGTCGCGATCTGCTGGTCGCTGTGCACGACGACGTCGATCTGCCCGCCGACGCCGGTCGACTCCTGCAGCGCCGTCAGGTTGCGCAGCGCGGGCAGGTCCTGCGGGACGAGCTTGGTGACGTCGGACTCGACCTTGGTCTGGGTGTCCAGGCCCCAGCCGACCAAGGCAATAGCCAACCCGATCGCCAGCACCCGGCCCGGCCGGTGCGCCGCCGCGCTCAGCGCGCGCCCGCGCACCGCGCGCCCGCCGCGCAGCAGCGCCCGCGTCGCCGGGTTCTCGCGCAGCAGCTCGCCGGCGCCGCGCCCGGCGGAGCCGATCATCGCGCCCGCCTCGGCGACCGGGGCGGGCACGCGACGCTTCCAGGCGCCGTCGCCAGCCCTGCCCGCCGTCGCCACCAGCGCCGCGACGCCCAGCGTCGTCGCCGTCGCGAACCCCACGAAGATGCCCGCGACCAGCAGCCACCCGAAGCCGCGCACCATCGGCACCGGCGAGAGGCCCAGCACCAAGAACCCGGCCGCCGTCGCCAGCGCCGCGATCGCCACCGACGGCGCTCCGCGGCGCGCCACGTAGGCGGCCGACCGGACGACCTCCGCCCGCGACGCGCCCCACCCCGCGCGCTCCTCGATCCGCGCCTGGAGCTGGATCGCGTAGTCCACGGCCAGGCCTATAAGTACCGGCACGACGCCGACCGACGCCATCGTCAGCGACGCGCCGATCAGCGACAGCGCCCCGAACGTGATCGCCACCGCCGCCAGCGCGACGACCAGCGGCAGCAGCCGCCGCCGCGCCGGGAAGACGAGCGCCAGGACCAAGGCCATCACCAACACCGACGCGATCAGCAGCGTGACGATCGCGTCGGTCACGTTGGTCGTCAGATCCGACAGCACGACCGGCGCGCCCGTGACCGTGTAGGTCCCGCCGTTGGCGAGCTTGAAGTCCTTCATCTCGGTCGCGGCGCGGATGTTCGCGATCGCGTCCTTGCGCTGCTGGTCGTCCAGCCCCGGCTTGAGCCGGACCTGGATCAAGGACGAGTCCTTGTTCGGCCACAGGTAGGCGAAGCGCGCCTTCGGCGTGCCGGCCGCCTTGCCGCCGGCGAAGACGATCGAGGCGATGAACCCGGGGTCGTTGATGTTCGGCGCCGAGGTGATGCCGTACTTCAGCGCGAGCTGGATCGCGTCGCTCGCCGCCTGCGCGCTGGCGAGATCCTGGGCCTGCTTGGCCACCGCCTTGGCCTTGACGACCGTGTAGTTCTTACCTCGCGCCAACTTGTAGGCCGCGTCGTAGGCCTTCTTGCCCTCGGCCTGGAAAGACGCCAGCTGCGTGGTGAACTGCTCGGCGATCTGCCGCGCCGACTCGTTGAGGAACGTGCCCGGCCCGAAGACGACCATCGACGGCTTGGCCTTGGCGATCTGACCGCACGGCCCGCTCCAGCCGCCCGGCGGCGTCGCGTCCTTCGGGACGTTGCCGCCCAGACAGCCCTCCAACCCGACGAGCTGGCTGAGGTCGGTCGTCAGCACGACCTTCGACACCGGCCCCTTGACGAGCACGTAGACCGCGTCCTCGCCGAACAGCTCGTGGTCGCGCTCGGTCGCCTGCCACGACGCGCTCGACGTCCCGACGAGCGTCTTCGTCGCCGTCGTCGGCGTGAGGCGCAGCGCCAGCGCGGCGCCCGCCAGCGCGAGCGCCGTCACCAGGAGGCCGACCACCACCGGACGGCGGGCGGCCGTGCCCATGGCGGCGCCCAGGATGCGCGGCAGCCGACCCATCAGTGCCCTGAGGCTACCGGGAGACGCGGGCGTCCGCGCCAGGTGGGTGGGTGGGACCGGCTACGCCTACGGCTGCGGCAGGCCCGGCTGCAGGCCCTTGACGTTCGCCGTGACCTGCGGGAAGCGGGTCAACGTGCCGCCGAGGTCGAAGCGGTTCTGCTGGCGGCACGGCGGCGCGGTGACGTTGCCGTTGTTGAGCGCGTACTTGAGGATGCCCTGGCGCAGGGTCTCGCTGAGCACGCCCTCGACGGCCGGCCCGAGGGTCGGCGTCAGGTTCTGGCCCGTGCACTGGCGCGTCTCGAACGAGAACAGGCCGTCCTTGAGGTTCGTGCCGTCGCCCGGGAACGGATACGCGTTGGTGCGGTTGGTCGTCAGCCGGTTCGGATACTGCGCGAGGACCTCGGGGTTGAGCGGGTTGGAGGTGCGCAGGTAGTGCGCGGGCTCGCCGGTGGCCTGCATCGGCTGCGTCCCCTGGGTCGCGGCGGTGGCGTTGGCAAAGAACGCGTTGATCTCGTTCTTGTACAGGCCGGCGCCGTCGAGGACCGGGTTGAGCTGCTTGAGCGGCGCGTCGAAGTTCGCCAGCAGCGGATGCAGCTGGTCGAGGAACTCCGTGGTCGCCGGCAGGCCCTTCTTGGACGCCTTGACCAGCGGGTCGATCGACTCGAACAGGTGCTTGAGGTCGGGCGCCAGCGCCGAGAGCTCCTCGAGCGTCGGCGACAGCTCCTTGGCCGCCGGGCGCAGGTCGGTGACGACCGGGTTGGCCTTCGCCGAGAACTGCGACAGGCGCTTGAGCGTCGTCTGCGACTCCTTCTCGAACGTCGGCAGCGCCTTGAACGCGGCTTGCAGGTCGGCGTCGCGCGCCGCGGTCGTCGCGAAGACGCGGTTCGAGTTGGTGATGACGCCCGCCAGCTGGCCGTCGCGCTCGCTGAGCGCGTCGAAGACCTCGCCGGTGTTGCGCACGAGCTGGCGCACGCCGGCCTTCTGGCGGTTGAGGATCTCGAGGATCTTGGTCGTGTCCTCGGCGAACGGCGCAAGGTTGCCCAGCGCGTCGTTGAGCGCCTGGCCGCGACCGTCCAGCGCCTGGGCCTGCGTCTGCACCCAGGTCCCGAACGCCTTGCGGGTCTCGGGATCGAACGTGCGCAGGATCTCGTCGAGCTCGACGGTGTCGGCGACGCTCGCGGTCGGCAGGCGCCCGTTGTCGGCGATCGGCTTGGCGCTCGACGAGCCCGGCGTCAGCTCGACGTAGGTCTCGCCCAGCAGCGTCTTCTGACGCAGGATCGCCTTGGCGTCCGACGGCAGCGGCGCGTAGTCGGGGTCGAGCTGGATCGTCGCGTCTGAGAGGCCGGTGCGCTTGTCGGTGACGATGGCCTTGACCTTGCCGACGGGCACGCCGGAGATGCGGACGTCGGCCTCGTGGGCGAGCTGCGTCGCCTCGCCGAAGGACACCTTGAACTGGTAGCCCTTGGGCTTGAACGGCGTCGCGCCGCCGAAGGCCAGCCAGAGGAACAGCAGCAGGCCGAAGCAGGACAGCGCGAAGCCGACCATCACGAGGATCTTGCCGATGCTGGGGATCTGCCGTTGCATCTAGCCGATCACCCCGTCGCGTTCGTGTTCGGGGCCTGCGCCGACGTCGCGCACGCGGCGGCGCGCGACGGGGCGTTGACGAGGCCGATGATCGTGCCGAGCTGCGGGTTGGCCGTCTTGAGCTGGTCGAGCAGGCCGAGCGCGCCGCAGCTGAAGAACAGCGCGCCGCGGCGGATCGGGCCGTGGGCGTCCTGCGTGCTGAAGACCGTCGGGCCGATGTGGTTCAGCCACGAGACCCAGAACATGTAGCCCTCGTCGTCGCCGGGCGGGTTGTAGGTCAACGTGTTCAGCAGGTAGTTGGCCGTCTTGAGCGCCGAGGTGAAGTCGGGCGTCAGCGCCGCGAGGTCGCGGGCAGCCGGGCGCAGCACCTTGACCGTCGGCAGCGCGTCGCGCGCGAACGGGCGCAGCTGCTTCTCGATCACCGGCGTGGTCTGCTCGAAGAACGGGCGCGACTGCTTCAGCGACGGCCCGAGCGCGCGTGCGCCGGGGCGCAGCTTGCCGAGCGTCGGCCCGAGCGTCTTGCCCAGCGCGTCGGCCTTCACCACAGCCTTGTCGGTGGTCTTCAGCGCGTTGGGCAGGAGCTGCAGCGTCTCGCGCAGCTTGGCGTCCTGCTTGGCGAACGAGGAGAAGACCGCATTGGACGCGTCGATCAGCGAGGACAGCTGCTTGTCCTTGGTGCCGATCGCGCCGGTCAGCTCCTTGAAGTTGTGGATCGAGCGGCTGATGTTCTCGCGGCGGGTCGAAAGCGCCTTGGTGATCTTCAGGATGTCGCGGTTGGTCGGCTCGAAGCGGCGGAACGTCGCCGACAGCTCCTTGCCGTTGCCGCCCAGCCCCTCGCCGCCGCCCGCGACCAAGAGCTGCAGGTAGGACCGCGTGTCGCCGTCCAGCGCCGCCAGGAACTCATCGGTGTTGACGTTCGGGAGCGTCTGGGTGATCGGGATGTAGCCCTTCTTGGGGTCGATCTCCCCCGCCTTGCTCGAGCCCGGCGTCAGCTCCACGACCATGTCGTTGAGGCCGGTCTTCGGGCGCAGTAGCGCGGTCGCGTCCTTGTAGACGTGCGCGTACTTGCGGCGGATCTTCAGCGTGATGATCGCGCGCCCGTTCTTGAGCTCGACCTTGGAGAGCTCGCCGACCGGCACGCCCGCGACGTTCACGGTCTGGCCCTGGCCCGGCGTCACCGACTGGGCGGTGGCGAACTCCGCCTTGTAGCTGACGAAGTCGGTGCCGACGGCCGGGACCCACTTGGGCAGGTAGAAGCGCTGGTGGCCGAGGATGTAGCCGCCGACGACCAGCGCGACCAGGAAGATCCCGACCATCGCGATGAAGTCCCAGCGGTGCTTGACGATCGCCGACCTCACTTGCCGCTCCCCTTCCGGAAGGGGTTGAGCCGGTCGATCAGCTGCGCGGCCAGGTCGTCCTTGGAGGCCTTGCGCGTCGTCGGGACCGAAGCGCTCGACGCGGTCGACGTCGTGGTGCCCGGCGTCTTGATCGCGTCGGTGGAGATCACGCCCGCCTGCGCCTGGGGGCTGCCGTCCGCGGGCCCGGTCTTGGCGCCGTTGAGGTCGGGCAGCTTCTGGTCCTTGCAGTTGGCCGTGTGGTTGTACGGCGAGCGCTTGCCCGGGTAGGCGGGCCGCGTGCCGATCGGCGCCTGGTTGACGTTGGAGTACAACTTGGCGCCGTTGGCGCCGCCGTACTTGCCGGTCGAGATCGACTGCGAGCCGCCGCCGGTCGCGAAGCGCACGTAGTGGCCGTTGCCGTCGAAGTTCTGGGACTCGCCGGCCAGGCCGACCATGGAGTACCAGAACTCCTTGTAGTTCTCGACGTTGGACGTGAACTGGCCGTCCTGGATCTTGACGTCGCCGGTCGGCAGGATCGTGTGCGTCACGCACTGCGCGACCAGGTCGGCCTGCGGCAGCGCGCTGAGCGTGCCGTCCACGAGCTTGGCGAGGTCGACCGTCGCGGGCTTGAGCTCCTTGGTCAGCCCGCCCAGCTCCGAGTCGGACACCAACTTGGTCGCCTGGACGATCCACGGCTTGGCCGCGTCGATCGTTGCCGGCGTCTCCTTGACGCCCGGCAGAATCTCCTTGGCGAACGCACGCGTGTTGGGCAACGACGCGTTGAGGTGCGTCAGCGCGCTGTCGGCGTGCTTGAGCGTCGGCCCGAGCAGCGCGATCGACTGCCGCAGGTTGGACTGCTCGGAGGCGAGCGCGCCGAGCGTCGTGTTGAAGTTGGAGACGAAGCCCTGGAGCGAGGCCTCGTTGTTGGACAGCGCCTTGGCGACCGTGGCGGTGTTGTCGACCAGCCCGGAGAGGTCGTGATCCTCGAGGCCCAGGAGCGCGTGGTTGACGATCGAGGCGTTCTTCAACGCGCCGGGCGCGTCGTCGATCGAGTCGTTGAGCGACTTGGCCGCGGTCTCGCCGTGGACGGCGGGGTCCTGGTTCTTGTCGTCGGCGGCGGTCGGCTCGTAGGTCAGCGCGGTGCCGTAGCCCTCCAGCAGCTGCTTGAGGTCGTCGCGCGTGTCGCTCTGAAGCGCGCTCAGGACCTGGTCGAACTGGACCGGCGCGGCGGTCTGCGTCGAGGGGATCGTGTCGCCGTCGTCGATCGTCGGCGCGCTCGGCGTGCCCGGCTGGAGGTCGACGAACTCGTTGCCCTCCAGGAAGATGCGCGGCCGGACCTTCAGCGTCGCGTCCTTGTGGATCGGCAGGCCGGCCTTGTTGATCTCCATCGTGACGAGCGACATGTTGCCGTCGCCGCCCTTGTAGGCCTTGACCGAGGTGACCTTGCCGATGTTCACGCCCGCGATGCGCACCGGCGAGTTAGGGCGCACGTTGTTGGCGTTGACGAAGACCGCCTTGACGCGGAAGCCGTGCGTGAACGGCACGTGCTTGGAGAAGCCGGCGTAGACGACGATCGCCGCCAGGACGAGCACGGCGAGGCCGACCGTGACCGGGTTGACCCCGGTCCGGTCCTTGCGCAGGACGCGCTTGCGCTTGTCGCTCTTGCTGCTCATCAGTTGCTCGGCGTGTCGCTCGAGGTGGTCGTGGCCTGCGTGGTCTTGCCCTGGTTGCCCGGGTCGTTGCCGATGACCTGCTTGGCCGGGTCGTAGGTCTCGTTGCCCGCCTCGCACTCCTGCGTCTGGCCGGGCGCCGCGGTGTTCGGGTACGGGTTGGAGTGCAGGTAGTTGTCGCGGGTCGCCGCGCCGGTCGTCGCGCTCGTGCCGCCGCCGTTGGCCGGTGCCGAGGAGGGGCTGCCCTCGTTGTTGGGGCCCTGCGGCGTGGCGACGATCATGAACCGCTGGCCGGTGCCGTTCGTGTCGCCCTCGCTCAGCAGCGAGGCCGCGTTGCGGAACAGCAGCGTCCAGTAGTTACAGACGGTCTGGGACGGCGTGATCGACGCGAACAGCGGGTTGGCGATCTTCGCGGTCTGCGTGAGGTCGTCGACGCCGAGCGTGACCAGCGGATCGTCGGCGAAGCGCTCCAGCGACGCGAAGACCGGCTTCAAGCGCTTGTTCAGCGTGACCGACTCGCGCAGCGCGGGCTCGCCGACGGTGAACGCGTCGGCCAGGTCGCCCGCCGCACCCGACAGCGCCTTGACGCCCGGGCGCAGGTCGTGGAAGAAGCCCTCGGAGTTGGCCAGGAACGCGCGCTGCTTGGGCAGCTCCTCGATCGCGGTCTGCAACGCGGGCGGGCCGCCGCTGATCGCGTCCTGCAGGTAGGGCCGCGCGATCGACGCGAACGCGTCGAAGGTCGTGTCGAGGTTGGCGAACAGCGACGCCTGCTGCTCGGCGACCGGCGCGACGATCGCCGACGTGCGGCCGAGCGCCTCGGAGAAGCGGGCGAGCTGCGTGCGGTCGTCAGCGAGGTTGGCCATCGCGGGCCCGAGGTTGGCCAGCAGCGGGTTCAGCGCGATGATCGCGCGGTTGAGGTCCTGGCCGCGGCCGGCGAGCGCGGTGCCGAAGCCGTTGATCTGCTGCTGGGCGCCCTTGCGCGTCTTCTCGTCGAACGTGCTCAGGAACTCGTCGAACTCGACCGGCTCGGGCGTGGCCTGCTTGAGCGGGATCGTCGCGCCCTCGTCCCAGCCGTCCGGCGCCTTGCCCTTGGTGACCTCCACGTACTTCAGACCCAGCGCGGAGCGCGGGCGGATCAGGATCGTGGAGTCCTTGGGCAGCGGCTTGACCGTCGTCTCGAGCTTCATGTGCAGCTCGGCGATGACCTTGCCGTTGTCCAGCCGCTTGGGCGTGATCTTCTCGACGACGCCGATCCGCGTGCCGCCGATCCGGACCTCGTTGCCGCGGACCAGGTTGGCGGCGCTCGGGACCTCGGCGGTGACCGAGTAGGTCGGGACGAACGGCAGGCCGTTGTTGGCGTTGTAGGCCAGGAAGACGGCGACGAGCACGACGAGCGTCGTCGCCGCGCCGATCAGGACGGGGTTGGCCGCGATGGAAGACGATCCGCGCCGCATCTCAGCCGCCCAACAGGTAGTCGAGGAGGGTCGAGGCGGCCGCGGGATCGGTCGTGGTGCCTGAAGACGGCGCGGTGCTGCTGGACTGCGTGGTCGACGTCGTGGTCGAGGTGGTGGTCTCGGTCGACGTCGTCTGCGCCGGCGCGGGAGCCTGCGGCGTGGCGGTCGTCGTGGAGCCCGAGCCCGAGCCGCTCGGCGACGAGGACGTCGCAGGCTGGCCCGGGAAGACGCTGGTCGGCAGGCTGATCGGCGCGCTCGCGCCCGCGGAGCCGCTCGACGACTTCGACGAGGACTTGCTGTCGGACTTCTTGGTGGACTTGCTGTCCGAGCTGCTGTTCTCCGCGTCGCCGTCCAGCAGCGCCGGGTCGAGGCCCGCGGCGACCGCGTCCTGGCGCGCGAGGAACGGGCTGCGACCGTCGGCGATCTCCTGGTTGACGCTCTCGACCGTCGGCGTCTTCTTGGAGGACGCGCGCGCGACCGCGGCGTCGCCGGTGGCAGGCTTCTCGAAGTTCGCCGAGCAGCCGGGCGAGCGGACGATCACGTAGGTCGTGCAGTTGGTGACCACGAAGATCGCGCGCAGGTAGTGGCCGAGCGAGTCATAGCCGTTGGTCGACGCGGCCGAGAAGTACAGGAAGTCCATCAGCCGCTCGATGCCGCCCGTGGTCTTCAGGCTGGTCAGCAGGCTGTTGAGGTTCTTGGTCAGCGGCTTGGCCTGCGTGGCGAAGGTCCCGAGGTCGGTGACGATCGGCTTGGCCTTGATCAGCGCCTGGTCGCCGACATCAGCGGTGTCGCCCAGCGACTTCAGCGCCGGCGTGCCCGCCGCGCTGAACGGCCCGAGCTGCTTGATGAACTGGTTGATCTGCGGCGCCGCCGAGTTGAGGTCGTTGAGCACCGGCGTCATCTCGTCGGCCAGGCCGCCGAGGCGCTCCATCGTCGGCGTGAGCTCCTTCAGGAACGCCGGGAACTTCTCCAGCGACGCCTCGATGTCGCTGCGACGCTCGGCCGAGGCGACCGCGGTCTTGTCGGCCTTGTCGATGAAGTCGGCGACCTTCTCCTTGTCGCGCGCCAGCGGGCGCAGGACCTCGTCGCCGTTCTTGGCCAGGTCGGCCAGCGTCTCGTTCTGGTCGGCGAGGATCGCGAGGACCTTGTCGGTCTGCTCGAGGGCCGGGTTGGCCTCCTTGATCGCCTCGCGCAGCGCGCCGCCGTTGGCGGCCAGGCCGGTGCCCAGCTCGTTGATGATGATCGACAGCCGCTGGCGGTAGGGCAACCGCATGATGTTGCCGACCAGGTCGATGTCCACCGGCTTGATCGTCTGGGAGTCCGGCAGCAGGAACTGGCCCTTGCCGTCGCCGTCCTTGATCTCCTCGAGCTTCGGCGCCTGCGGGTCGCCTTGGGCCTTGGGCTGGGTCGGCGTGCACTCGACGTAGCGCTCGCCGATCAGCGACTGCGGGCGGATCGTGCAGGTGGCGTCCTTGCGGAAATCCTTGAAGCCCGGCTCGGTGATGCTGAGGACGACCGCGGCCTTGTTGTCCTTGGTCACCTCGAGGTCGGAGATCGTGCCGACCTTGACGCCGGAGATCTTGACGTCCTCGCCCGCGATCACCGTGAAGGCGTTGGAGAAGATCGCGCGGACCTTGTAATCGCCCTTGTGGTCGTCGCCCGCGCCCGTGCCGAAGACGACCAGCACGAGGGCGGCGGCGGCAAGCGCGACGGTCACGCCGAGAAGTCGCACGCGCATCATGGGCCGGGCGGGACGATGCTCGGATCGCAGTCCGAGCCCTCGGGGGCATAGGGGTTGGAGCCGTCGGTCGCCGTCTGCGTCGAGGAACCGGGGCAGCGCTTGATCTTGCCGCTCTGCAGGCCGACCTGGCGGTCGGCGGGCTGGAGCGCGGTGAGCGTCCCGCCGGCCGGCGTGTCGGTGTACTGGAAGGCGTTGACGATCGGCGAGATGCGCGCGAAGTGGCCGTTGGCGTCGTAGTTGGCCGTCGACTGGCCGAAGTCGCGGAACCAGCCGATCAGGTCGGGCGCGTAGGGCCGGATGAACTGCAGCACCGGCGTGCCCTGCTGGAGGCCCTTGATCGAGTGCTGGAAGGTCGGCGTCGCGACCTTGGTCAGCTGCGGCTGCTTCTTAAGGAGGTCGATCAGGTCGTTGTTGGCGCCGCTGCGGGAGATCAGCGAGCTGAGGTCGCGCAGCGTCGGGCGCGCGTCGGTGACCAGCGGGCGCAGCTGCTTGAAGAACGGCGCGAGCTTCGGCGCGACCGGCTTGGAGGCGTCGACGAGGTCGTCGAGGTCGTCCAGCGTCGAGCGCAGGTTGACGAAGGTGGTGTTGGCCTGGCGCAGCGTGCGCGGCAGCACGCTCAGCGCCTCGTTGAGCGAGTCGCTCTCAGACGCGATCGCGCCCGCGGCGGTGTTGGCGTTGCCGACCAGGCTTGAGATGTCATCGCGCTTGGCCGCCAGCGCGGTCGTCGCGCGCGCCGTGTAGACGATGAAGTCCTGCAGCGACTGCTGGTCGCGGTCCAGCTCGTTGACCAGGCGGGCCGTGGTCGACAGCGTCGGGTTGAAGTACTTCAGCGCCTCGTTGGCCTGCGCGCCCTTGCCCTCGTACTGCTGCGCGGAGCCCTTGATGACCTTCTGCAGGTTCTTGCGCGTGTCGGGGTCCAGCGTGTCGAAGAGCTGGTCGAGGTCGACCGAGGTGGTGGTCTTGTCGAGGCCGAGCGTGGACCCGTCGTCGAGCTTCTTGCCGTTGTTGGGGCCGGGCGCGAGCGAGATGTAGCGGTTGGCGACGCCCGACAGCGAGCCGGAGCGGATCGTCGCGGTCGTGCCCTGATGCAGCGGCGCGTAGGGCTCGTCGACCTGGATCCGGACCTCGGCCAGGTTGTTGGACGACAGCTTGATCTCCGCGACGCGGCCGATGCGGCGGCCGCCGATCTGCACGTCGTTGTCCTTCACCAACTGGCCCGCGCTCTGGAAGACCAAGGTGTACTCGTGCTTGCTGCCGCCGCTCAGCAGCAGGATCGCCACGACGATGGCAACGCCAACCGCCCCGACGGCGAGACCGCGGGCAAGGGTCATCGACGCACCTCAAGAGGTGCGGCAATCACGTCGGGACAAGGTGATGAGTAAGACGACAGGACCGTGTGGGGTTCGGTTCTGGCCGGTGGACCGGCCGATGATCATGCAGTTGGTGTGTTGAGACGATGTTGCGTCCCGCCCGGCGCCCCCTAGACGCCGGCCGGATGCTGCCGTGCGGACTACTCCATGCCGAGCGGACCCTGGGACTCGCCCGACAGGAACTGCCGGACGAAGGCGTTCTCGGAGTTGAACAGCTCTTCCGCGGGCCCGGATTCCACGATCCGGCCCTTCCACAGCACGCTGATGAACTCCGCCACGCGGCGGGCGCTCATGATGTCGTGGGTGATGACCGTGTAGCAGCCACCGTTCTCCTCGTGGATCTCCTGGATCAGCTCGCACAGCAGCGCGGTGCGGACCGGGTCCAGGCCGGAGTCCGGCTCGTCGAAGAGGACGATGTTGGGCTCGAGGACCAGTGCTCGTGCGAACCCGGCGCGCTTGCGCATGCCCCCGGAGAGCTCGTTGGGCATCTTGTCGTAGGCCGAGCCGAGCCCGACCTCCTCGAGGCGCTTGTTGACGATCTCCATGATCTCGTCTTCGGACTTGTCGGTGTGCTGGCGCAGCGGGAACGCCACGTTGTCCAGCAGGTTCATCGAGCCGAACAACGCGCCGTCCTGGAAGAGGACGCCGAAGCGCTTGCGCATGTCGAACAGCTCGTCGTCGGTCATGTTCGGGACCGACTCGCCGTGCACCAGGACGTCACCCTCGTCCGGGTACAGCAGGCCGACCATGTGCTTGATGCACACGGACTTCCCCGTGCCCGACGGGCCGAGGATCATGGAGATCTTGTCCTCCGGGAGGCCCATGTTCAGGCCGCGGAGGATCTTGTTGCGGCCGAAGGCCTTGTGGACGTCGACGAACTCGACCGCGTCCGGCACGCCTGTGGGGCGGTTCATGCCGGTGTGCCAGCGGTACTCGTCCTCGTCGCCCTCGCCGTCGCTCGGCGGCGCCTCGCGCACGACGGAGGCGCGCGTGGGCGCGTCGGCGCCTTCGGAAGCGGCCAGCCGCTCGTCGTCCGGCGTCGGCGCCGGCTCGGGCATCGCGGTCGGCTCGTCGGAGCCGTCGCCCTCGTAGCCCTCGGCGTACGGGTCGTCTTCGCGGTCGCGTGGCGTCTCGGTCATGGTTCGTCAGCCTCCGATTGGGGCGCGCGGGTTCGCTCCCCAGAAAACCTGTGTTCCCAACATCCCGATCAAATGCACCAAAACGATGTTCATCACCATCGACTTGGCCGTGGCGGTGCCCACGCCGACGGGTCCGCCGCCTGCGTGGTAGCCGTAATAACAGCCGACCAGGACGATGGCGGTGGCCATCGTCATGGCTTTGATGATGCTGTAGAGCAGGTCAGGTGGGTTCTGGAACATCCAGAAGATCAGCGAGAAGCCACCGGGCGAGACCTCGCCGATCTGCTGCACGACGGCCAGGTAGGACGCGAAGAAGCCCGCGCCGACCGCCGCCATGTACATGAACGGCAGCACCAGCCAGCTCGCCAGCAGCTTGGTCGCGCAAAGGAACAGCACCGAGTCGATGCCCATGACCTCGAGCGCGTCGATCTCGTCTGAGATCCGCATCGAGCCCAGCTCGGCGACGATGCCCGTGCCGACCTTCGCGGCCATCATGTAGCCGAAGCCGTAGGGCACGATCTCGCGCAGGTCGCACCACGCGGCGAAGACGCCGGCGTAGGCGGGCGCGCCCTGCGCGCGCGTGAAGTAGGCGCCCTCGATGCCGCACTGCAGGCCGACGATGAAGACCAGGCCCCAGATGACGAGCGTCGAGCCCAGGATCAGGACGCCGCACTGACGCAGCGTCTCGCCGAAGAAGTGCAGGACCCGCAGGGTGTAGACCTGCTTGAGGATCTTGCCGCTGAACTTCGCGATCGCGCCGAAGGAGCCGATCCAGTCCTTGGGAACTGCCAGCCAGCCGCCCATCAGCGAATCACCTGGATCTCGGGATGCGTGGCCAGGAGCGTCTGCGTGAACACGTAGTTGAAGGCGAAGACGCCCAGGAACGTGATCACCACCGCCTGGTTGACGGCCTTGCCGACGCCTTCGGCGCCGCCGGACGCGGTCATCCCCTTGTAACAGCAGACGATCGCGGTGATCGCTCCGAAGAGCGTGCATTTCAGCAGCGATCCCCAGAGGTCCGTCGTCGACGCGTTCGTGAAGAACGTCGCCCAGAACGGGCCGAGCGGCGCGCCGTTGACGAGCGTCGCGATCAGGCCGCCGGTGATGCCGAAGATGATGGCGAAGATGTCGAAGAGGCCCGTGACGAGCATCAGGGCCAGGAAGCGCGGGACGACGAGGTTCTTGACCGGGTCGACGCCGAGGACCTGCAACGCGTCGAGCTCCTCGCGGATCTTGCGCGCGCCGAGGTCGGCGGTGATCGCCGTGCCGGCGACGCCCGCGACGATGATCGCGCAGACGAACGGGGCGAACTCGCGGATGATCGCCAGGACGAAGAAGCCGCCGAGGCGGTCCAGCGCACCGAAGAGGATCAGGAAGTTCGCAGCCTGCAGACCCGGTGCGCCGTAGGACACGGCGACCGTGGAGATCAGCAGGGGCAGCCAGCAGAGACGCAGCGCGAACAAGAACTGACCCACGAACTCGCTGCCGTACGGGTACGGCGGGCGCAGGGCAGACACAAGGGTCTTCCCCGTCAGGATCATCATGTCGCCTACTTCTTCGAGCAGGCTCTTCGCCGGGGCAAACGCCCGGTCGGCAACGCTGCTGACCACGCGGTCTCGGACCTCTCCTCTTTCAACCCTCGGGACGGGCCGTGCGCAAGAGCACGCGCGGCCTCCCGCACGGCGGCCAGTCTATGTGACCGCCGTCACGCCTGCCAACCGGGAACCGTCGCGGCTCTGAGTCGGATTCCACCTGCGCTCGACAACACCTGCTTCTGGTACGTTCCGGCGCGCAGTGGAGGGGTCTCGGAGAGCCTTACGTCTGGCGGGGGTCGCGTTGTCGGCGGCTTGCGTCGCGCTGCCCGTCGCCGGATGCGGCGGCGGCGAGCGTCAGGACAAGGACGAGACGGCCGGGACCTACAAGGTCGAGGTCGTCTCCCACTCGTTCCCGGCCAAGCAGCGCCTGGCTGACGCGTCGGTGATGAAGATCACCATCAAGAACGCGGACTCCAAGGCGATCCCGAACGTCGCGGTGACGATCACCAACGACGACGACGCCAAGGGCGGCGCGGGCTTCGCGACGCGCTCGGACATGGACGGGCTCGCGGACGCGTCGCGGCCGCTGTGGATCGTGGACGAGGGGCCGCACGGCGGCGACACCGCCTACGTGTCCACCTGGGCACTCGGCGGGCTGGCGCCCGGCGCCACCAAGACCTTCGAGTGGCACGTGACGCCGGTCGTCGCGGGGTCACACACGCTGCGCTGGCACGTCGCGGCCGGGCTCAACGGCAAGGCCGTCGCCCGCACCGAGGACGGCAAGGACGCGGTCGGGACCTTCCCGGTCGACGTCTCGCGCGAGCCGCCGGCCGTCGTCGTCGACCCGAAGACGGGCGACGTCGTCGACGCCGACGAGGCGAAGAGCTAGTCGCTAGCTCCAGCCGCGGGCATGGCCTGCGGCGCGGACGGCGTCGAGGAGGGCGCGGGTCGAGGGACGTTGCGCATCGGCGGTGCGCGTGGCGGCCAGGAGCGTGCGGTGGACGTCGCCGTCGGCGACGCGGCGGGTCGTCACGCCCGGGTGACGTCCGGGGTCGGTCAGCTCGGGCAGGAGCGTCACGGCTTGGCCGGCGGCGACCAGCCCGCAGGCGACGATCGCGTCGTTGGTGCGGTGGCGGATCTGAGGCTCGAAGCCGCCGAGGTCGCGGCAGGTCCGCAGGATCATCGACTCCCAGCCGCCGCCGGGCGGGGCGCCGACCCAGGCGGCGTCGGCCAGCGCCGCGAGCGGGACCTTGGTCTTCCGGCCCCGTGCGTGGGCCGCGGGGTGGTCCTTGGGCAGCACGAGCAGCAGCGGCTCGACGTGGAGGTCGTGGCGGTCGACGCCGGCCAGGCGCGGCAGCGGCTGGCCGGCCCATTCGTCGGCGAGGACGAGGTCGAGGTCGCCGAGCGCCAGCGCCGGGAGGGCCTCCTCGGGCTCGGCGTCGATCAGCTCGGTCCGGAGCTTGGGCGCGGTCTGCGCGAGCTGGGCAATCGCGGGCGTGGCGATGTGCAGCGCGACCGACTGGAAGGCGGCGATCCGGCCGCGGCCGGACGGCTCGTGGGTCGCCGCGGCCAGCTCGGCCTCGGCGCGCTGGGCCTGGTCGAGGAGGTTGGCCGCCTGCTCGGCCAGGATGAGGCCGGCGTCGGTCAGGCGGACGCCGCGACCGTCCTTCTGGGTGAGTGGGACGCCGGTCTCTTTTTCCAGCACCGCGAGCTGCTGGGAGACGGCGGACGGCGTGAACTGGAGCGCGTCGGCGACGGCGGCGATCGTGCCGCGGTGGTGGAGCTCGTGGAGGAGGCGGAGTCGGCGGAGGTCGAGCATCGTTTTCGTTGCCTTAGTGACGCTAACGGATCGGGTGCAGAAATCCGAATCGCTTGTGATGGGTCGTGTCGGCGATCCTGGACCCATGCCCGCCTTCGGGATCGCCTTCTGCCTCTTGTCCGCCGCCGGGTTCGGCGCGATGGGGATCTTCGGCAAGCTCGCCTATGACGAGGGCGCGACCGTCGGAACGCTGCTGTCGGTGCGCTTCGCCTGGGCGGCGCTGCTGTTCTGGGTCATCGTCGCGCTGACCGGCCGCCTGCGCACGCTGCGCCTGGTGCCACGGCGCGACGTGCTGCTGTCGCTGGGCCTCGGCGCCTTCGGCTACGCGGCGCAGGCCGGCGCGTACTTCGCGGCGCTCGATCGCCTGGACGCGTCGTTGTTGTCGCTGTTGCTCTACACGTTCCCCGTGATGGTGGCCTTGGCCGCCGCGGCGCTCGGGCGCGAGCGTTTGACGCGCCGCGTGGTCGCCGCGCTGGCGGCGGCGTGCGTGGGCGGCGTCTTCGTGCTGGGCGGCGCGCCATCGGGCGCGCTGGACCCGCTCGGGACCGCGCTGGGGCTGACCGCGGCGATCGTCTACAGCGCCTACATCTTGACCTCCTCGGGCGTGTCGGCCCGCCTGGACCCGCTCTTGTTGTCCGCGTTGGTCGCAACGGGCGCGGCGTTCACGCTGACCGTCGCGGGCGTGCTGACCGGCGACCTACAACCTGGCGCGGTCTCGCTGGGCGGCTACGGCTGGCTGGCGGCGATCGCGGTCGTCTCGACGGTCGGCGCGATCACGCTCTTCTTCGCGGGACTCGGCCGCGTCGGCCCCACGACCGCGTCGATCGTCTCGACCTTCGAGCCGGTGACGGCGATCGGCCTGGCTGCTGCGGTGTTTGGCGAGTCGCTATCCGTGGCGCAACTGGGCGGTGCGGGGCTGGTGCTCAGCGCGGTGATGGTGCTTGGCGTGGGCCGCCGTGCGCCGGCGCCCGCGATCAGCGACCTGCCGGTGCTGGAGCCGGGCGAGATCCGGCACGTCAAGCGCGCCAGCGCGCCGGCCTGAGCGAGCGCGTCGCGCGACCGACGGCATGTTCGTGTCGGTAGGCGACACGAACATGCCGTTGGTGCAGTGCCAAGGCCTACTTCGGCAGCCGCGGCGCGATGATCCTGTAGGCCTTGAGGCCGAGGCCGAGGCGTTCGCGGTCCTCGGAGAGCATCGGGTCGAGGCCGGTGAGCTCCTTCACGCGCTCTAGGCGATAGGCGACGGTGTGGCGGTGGGCGTAGATGGCCGAGGCCGTCGCGTTCATGTTGCAGTTCTGCTCGAGGTAGGCCTCGAGCGTGCCGACCAGGTCCGTGCGGTACTGGTCGTCATAGCGGACGATCGGCGCGACCGTGTCCTCGTAGAAGCTCCGGACTTCCTCGGGGTGCGAGGCGAGCACGCGGAAGAGCAACCGGTAGGTGCCGGTGCCGATGTCCTGGACGCCGTCCCAGCCGCCGCCTTCACCCTGCTTGAGCACATCCAGGACCAGCTCGGCCTCTTGGATGGCTCGCGGAAGCTCGGCGGGGTCGCTGTAAAACGACGAAACGCCGACGGTGCCGTGGCGGCGCAACCGCGTCGCCAGCGCGCGGCCGCGGGCCGTGGTGGTGTCCGGCGCGTCGTCGCCGCCGGTGCCCGGCAGGATCGCGTAGACGCGACCATCAAGGTGTTCGGCAAGCGCGCCCGGCTCGTCACCGGTGATCGTCGCGATCACGTGGCGGGGACGGTCGGTCGTCAGCTCGGCGCAGAGCACGACGGCCCCGCGCGACAGGTCGCAACCCAACCGAGCGGCGCGGCGAACGACCTCGCGCGGCTCCAGGTCAGGACGGGACCGCAAGTCCTCCAAGAACGAACCGCGGAGGTTCTGCTCGACCTCCTCCTTGGCCTCCTCGACGGCGACTTCCGTCAGGCAGGCCACCGCGGCCAGGTGCAGGAAGTCCCCGGCCTCGGGCGAGGGATCGGCGCCGCCGGGCTCACGCAGCAGCACGACCGCGCCGACCACGTCGTCACCCGACTGGATCGGCGCCTCCGCCGCCAGCGCCTCAGGCACCTGCGACGGCCGGTCGCGAACGCGATCGCTCACGTAGCGCCGGATCTCCTCAAGCGTGCTCTCGCGGACGGGCGCCGCATCGGCGCCGGCCCCGGCCCCGGAGGACGCGACCGCGGCATCCAGCCGCGGGACCACGATCGCCACCGGGGCGCCCGCGGCCTCCGCGGCCAATGCCGCAACCTGCTGCAGGCCGTCGCCGCCCAGGACGGCGTCGACCATCTTGAGGTGGACCGACCGCAGCCGCTCCACCAACGAACCAGCCGGCGAGGCGGCGGAACGCCCCGTGGGATCCATCATCTTCTCCGCCGCCTCACCCATAGCTGATTGTTCTCCTGGACTCGCTAGTACTTCAACTACGCGGCCGGGGTGGCGGCGTCGGGGTGGGCCTGGAGGATCTCCTCGCCCGCCTCGCCGGTCCGCACCCGATAGGCCTCTTCGACCGGCATGACGAACACCTTGCCGTCACCGACGGCCCCGGTGCGCGCGTGCTTGAGGATCGTGTCGACGATCGTCTGGACGTCACCCGACGCCACGATGCACTCGATCTTGATCTTCGGCCGCAGGTAGTTGGTCAACTCGGCGCCGCGGTAGCGCTCCGTGATGCCCTTCTGCCGGCCCGAGCCCTTCACTTCGCTGATCGACAGCGAGGGGAAGCCGAGCTCCAAGAGCTCCGTGCGGATCGGCTCGAAGGACTCGTGGCGGATGTATGCCACCACCATCTTCATGTTGCGGGAACCTCCGTGTGGGTCGGGACGGGGCCGGCGCCGCTAGCGGCTGCGGTCCCCGTGGGGGCCGCACCGTAGCCGACGAGCTCCGGCGCCGGGATGAACTGCTCCGGGTACCCGTACATGCCGTGCTCGGAGATGTCCAGACCGGCCAGCTCCTCCTCCTCGCTCACACGCAGCCCGTACGTCGCCTTGATGATCCCGAAGACGATGTAGGAGCTGATGAGAACGCCGGAGAACACGACCGCCACACCGGCCGCCTGCACCAGGAGCTGGTGGAACGAGCCCGTGTAGATCAGGCCGCCGTCACCGACGGCGTTGTAGGCCGCAAGCTTCGGATGCGTGAAGATGCCGCAGGCCAGTGTTCCCCAGATGCCGGCCAGGCCGTGCGCCGACAGAGCGCCCACCGGGTCGTCGATCTTCTTGTCGATGGCGTAGACGCCGAGGACGACGATGACGCCGGCGACCGCGCCGATGACGAGAGCGGCCCAGGGAACCACGTAGCCCGAGGGCGCCGTGATGCCGACCAGCGCGGCGATCGCGCCGTTGCCGGCCATGCCGATGTCGATGGTCTTGGTCTTCCAGTACGCGGTCGCGACCGCGGTCAGGACGCCACCAGCGGCGGCGATGTTCGTCGTGAGCACGACCTCCGGGAAGCGACCGTCCAGCGCGCCGAGCGTCGAGCCCGGGTTGAAGCCGAACCAGCCGAGCCACAGGATGAAGATGCCCAGGCCGAACAGCGGCATGTTGTGCCCCGGGATCGCCCGCGGCTTGCCGTCAGGGCCGAACTTGCCCTTCCTTGGTCCGAGGTGCAAGAGCACCGCCAGCGCGCCCGTCGCACCGATGAGGTGGACGGCCGTGGAACCGGCGAAGTCCTGCATGCCGAGGTTGTTCTGCAGCCAGCCGCCGCCGAAGACCCAGCCCGAGAAGATCGGGTAGATCAGCGCCGAGAAGACGATCGCGTACAGGACGTACACACCGAACTTGATGCGCTCCAGCGTCGTGCCCCAGACGATGGCCAGGGAGACGGCGCAGAACACGAACTGGAAGAAGAACTTCGACTCGATCGTCGCGTTGGAGAGCCCCATGATCGGGAACGCCTCCTGCGGATCGCCGTAGTCGCGCAGGAAGAACCCGTGCGTACCGATGACGTGGCCAGGATCGCCGCCGAACGCGAAGGCAAAGCCGACGGCCCAGTAGAGGATCGAGGCGATCGCCAGGTTCACGAGGATCTTGGCGACGATGGTGCCCGCGTTCTTACCGCGGGAGAAACCGATCTCCAAGAAGGCGAACCCCGCCTGCATGAAGAAGACAAACAGACCAGCGACGATCACCCACAGGGAGTTGATGCCGACGCTGTCCGGCAGGGCGCCGGAATCGTAGATGTCTGCTGAAGCCGTTGCCGGCAGGATCAGAGCGGCGAGAGCGCCAAACATCAGCGCGCGAGCCGTCAGGGAACGTCTCATGTGACCTCCTAGTCGAGCGTGCCACGGCAGTCTCTTCGCCAACAGGTCGAGGGTCGTTAGCCCGATGTCGAAAGATCGTCCGGTGCCGTTCGCCACCTGGTCGAGGAGGGCTTGACGGGCGGGCCTACTTCAGGGCGAAGGCCCAACGCCGCAGTTTGGACACTGGTACAAGGTGTCTCTCACGCGCGAGAAATACGCTCGTCATCAGCGCGCCGGCCCGCGAGCCCGCGCATGGCCGCGCTCCCGAACACGCACGCACGCACAGGAGGAAGTTCCCGCCCCATGAGTTCCCGTCAGCAGAACGTCACGGCCGCCCAGTGGTCGGTCAACGGCGGCGCCCTCGGCGCGCCGGACCTGACCCTGCCGGGCGCCAACGCGTACGGCGCCAACGTCTTCACGATCGATGAGCAGCGCGCGCGCCTGCCCAAGCACGTCTACAAGCAGCTGCAGGCGACGCTGGAGGCCGGCACCACGCTGGACCCGACGCTCGCCGACGCCGTCGCCCAGGCGATGCGCGAGTGGGCGATGGAGAAGGGCGCCACCCACTACACGCACTGGTTCCAGCCGCTGACCGGCCTGACCGCCGAGAAGCACGACTCCTTCTACAACCCGACGGGCGACGGCCACGCGATCGCCGAGTTCTCGGGCAAGGAGCTCGTCCAGGGCGAGCCGGACGCGTCCTCGTTCCCGACCGGCGGCATCCGCGCGACGTTCGAAGCCCGCGGCTACACCGCCTGGGACCCGACCTCGCCGGCGTTCATCATCGACAACCCGAACGGCACGTTCCTGTGCATCCCGACGGCGTTCGTGTCGTGGACGGGCGAGGCGCTGGACCACAAGATCCCGCTGCTGCGCTCCATGGACGCGCTGTCCAAGAGCGCGCTGAAGGCGCTGGACCTATTCGGCGACAGCGACGCGACCCGCATCTTCACGACGGTCGGCCCCGAGCAGGAGTACTTCCTGATCGACGAGCAGTACTACTTCGAGCGTCCTGACCTGTACACGACGGGCCGCACGCTCTTCGGCGCCAAGCCGCCCAAGGGCCACGAGCTCGACGAGCACTACTTCGGCTCGATCCCGGAGCGCGTCCTGGCGTTCATGATGGAGTCCGAGGAGGAGCTGCGCAAGCTCGGCGTGCCGGTCAAGACGCGCCACAACGAGGTCGCCCCCGCGCAGTACGAGCTGGCGCCGATCTTCGAGAACTCCAATGTCGGCTCCGACCACCAGCAGCTGACGATGCAGGTCCTCCAGAACGTGGCGCGCCGCTACGGCCTGGTCTGCCTGCTGCACGAGAAGCCGTTCGCCGGCGTCAATGGCTCGGGCAAGCACAACAACTGGTCGATGGGCACCGACACCGGCCACAACCTGCTCAACCCGGGCGACACGCCCGACGAGAACGCGCAGTTCCTGTTCTTCTGCGCCGCGGTCATCAAGGCCGTCAACAAGCATCAGGCGCTGCTGCGCGCGTCGGTGGCCAACGTCGGCCAGGACCACCGCCTGGGCGCCAACGAGGCGCCTCCGGCGATCATCTCGATCTTCCTCGGCGCCGAGCTGGAGCAGGCGTTCACGAAGATCGCGACCGGCAAGGGCCGCCGCGTCAAGAAGGGCCTGATGGGCCTGGGCACCGAGGTGCTGCCGCACCTGCCGCGTGACGGCGGCGACCGCAACCGCACCTCGCCGTTCGCCTTCACCGGCAACAAGTTCGAGTTCCGCGCGCTGGGGTCGAGCATGTCGCTCGGCTTCGTCAACACGGTGCTCAACACGATCGTCGCCGAGTCGATCGACGAGCTGACCTCCCAGCTGGCCAAGGAGCTCAAGAGCAACAAGGGCGACGTCACGGCTGCGGTCTCGCTCGTCGTCAAGAACGTCTGGGAGTCCGACAGCGCGATCATCTTCAACGGCGACGGCTACTCGGACGAGTGGCACGCGGAGGCCAAGGAGCGCGGCCTCTACAACCTGCCGACGACGCCCGACGCGCTGCCGTGGATCGTCAACAAGCAGACGGTCAAGGCGTTCGGCGCCTACAACGTGCTCTCCGAGCGCGAGCTGGAGTCGCGCTACGACGTCTTCGTCGAGCAGTACGCGACGAAGCTGAACATCGAGGCCGAGACCGCCGCGTCGATCGCCCGCACGTCGATCCTCCCGGCGGCCGTGCGCCATCTGACCGAGCTGAAGGCCTCCGGCGTCGCCGGCCTGGCCGAGGAGGTCGAGCCGCTCGTCGAGGAGCTGTTCGCCGCGATCCTCAAGCTGGAGAAGGCCAACGACCACGACGGCCCCGACGGCGGCATCAAGCACGCCAAGTACATGCGCGACACCGTTATCCCGGCGATGGACGGCGTCCGCGAGATCGCCGACAGGCTGGAGCGCATCGTCGCTGACGACCTCTGGCCGCTGCCGAAGTACAGCGAGATGCTGTTCATCAAGTAGCGCCAGCGCGACAGCGTCGCAGGACCCTCGGAAGCCCCGCCCTTGGCGGGGCTTCCGTCGTTCTGGGAAACATCAAACGTTCAGCAAAAGTGCTGATCGATTTGTGTTCTAGTGTACTGATCCTACCAAGTTGTATTCCTAGGCACTAAACGGAAGCTTAGGAATTGTCTGGCGGGTCCACCCTCCATCAAATCTGCGGCCGGTCACACCGCGCCCTGCCAGTCGGGCAACCCTGCGCTCGCATCTGTCCACCCTCTCGCCACCACCATGGAGGTACACCATGCGAAGAGGACACCGAGGGCTCCTCGGCATCGCGCTCGTCGTCGTGTTTGCGACCTGTGTCGCCGCGGCGCATGCGGGAACCGACGCCTGGTTTTCCGGCAATCTGGGGTCCGGGCTCGGCTACGCCAGCACGGCGGCCCACTCCATCACCTACATCGAAGGCGACGCCAGCGCCAACGGCTTCTGCGTCGCCAAGGACACCGGCCTCGCGGGCTACGGCTCGTCCAGTCGGACGCCAGCCGGAACCCCGGCCTGCGCGAGCAGCGGCGGCTTCGCCAGCCGCTTCGAGAACGGCACCTGCTGCTACCACGGCTGGATCGCCAACGGCACCGGGAGCACCATCACCGTCTACACCTCGACCCACTACGACTACTGAGGTCCCGTCATGCGCACCACCAACAAGGCAGCGATGATGGCAGCGACCGCGGTGCTCGGCGTGGGTGCCGGGGTCGGGCTCGCGATCGCCGGCGACGACGCCCCGGAGACCTGGCAGCCCCAGCGGACCGAGGCCGCGGTTCCGGCTACCGCCGAGCAGAAGGCCGCGTTCGCCACGCTCGGCGCCGAGCCGGGTGCAGAGGACCCTGACCGCGGGCTGGTCCGCCAGCTTGCAGAGCGGTCGCAGATCGGCCTCGACGCTGACGGCGCTCGCGTCGTCGGTGAGACGGCGACTGGGCCAGTCTGGCTGGCACCCGCCAACGGCGGCGTGTGCATCGCGATCGAGAACACCGGCGACGGCTCGATCGGCACCGCGTGCGAGGGCAGCGACGACGTCGTCGCCCGTGGCACAACGGTCGGCGACGGCACGCACATCTACGGCGTCGCACCCGATGGCGTCGACGCGGTGACCGTCACCCCGGGCGATGGACCGCCGCAGTCGGTGACCGTCTCCGAGCAAGGGCTCTACGTGCTGCCATCGCAGGATGCGACGGTCGCGCTCGACGGCCCGAGCGGCACTGTGTCGTTCACCGTCGCCGGCTGAACGCCGCGCACGCACCAAACGGACGGACCCGTGGAAGCCCCGCCACCCGGCGGGGCTTCCGTCTTGCCAGGCGGCACGTTACGAACGTGTTACGGGACATCAACGTTTCCTAAGAACCGCTGAGCCAACCGGCCGGTGGCTGGTGGCGTTGGCGTTTGCTGCGCTAAGGAAAGCTCCATCATTTCGTCATTTAACAGCGGCGGATGTTGCAAAAGCTATTGATTCTTGCCGCTTAGCATTAATCAACGTCATGAGGGAGATCGATTTCCATGCGAAGAGGACGGTTGGCGCTGTTCGGCGCCATCCTGATCGGGGTGTTCGCGGTCTGTGCAACCGCGGCGTTCGCCACCGCCAACCACTGGTTCAGCGGGACTCTCACCCCGGGGTACGGCTACGCCAGCACCGCCGCCAACTCGATCACCTACATCGAGGGCACCGGCAACTACAACGGGTTCTGCGTCGCCAAGGACCAGGACATCAGCGGGTACGAGCTGCTGTCGGTCCACTCCCCCACTGGGACGCCGGCCTGCGCGTCCAGCGGCGGCTTCGCCAGCCGCAGCGAGAACGCAGCCTGCTGCTACCACGGCTGGATCGGCAACGGCACGGGCAACGACCTGCTCGTGGACTCATCGACCCACTACAGCTACTGAGGGTGTTCGGCAATGAGACTGAGGAAGCCCATCCGAACCATCGTGGTCGTAGCTGCGCTCGGGACGGGCGCCGGCGTCGGGCTGGGGCTCGGACAAGCCGGCGGCGACGACCCTGCGCCGTTGTGGCGGCCGCCGGTGACCAACGCGGCGGTCCCCGCCACCGAGGCACAGAAGACTGCGTTCTCGGTGCTGGCCACGTCGCACCTGTCGTTCGGGCTGGACGCCGATCGCACAGTGCTGGAGCGATACGCCACTGACTCGGGCATCGGCGTGGACACCGACGGCGCGCGCGTGGTGGGTGCGACCGGCGACGGCCCGGTCTGGCTGGTCCCCGTCAACGGCGGGCTCTGCCTCGCGCTCGAGGAGACCGCCGCGACTGCGCTGGGCTCCGCGTGTGAACCCAGCGGCGACGTCGTCGCCCGCGGCACGACGATCGGCGACGGTACGCACATCTACGGCGTTGCACCTGACGGCGTAGACGCCGTCACTGTCACCCCATCGGGCGGGGCGACGGCGGCTGTGCCGGTCACTGAAGGCGGCGTCTACACGCTGCCCTCGGAGGACGCCACGGTCGGCGTAGAGGGTCCGAACGGCCTGACGGAGTTCGACGTCTCGGGCTGAAGCCGTCCAGATTCGGTCACAGCGAGGGCCCCAGTCGGTTCATATGGACATGGGGCCCTTGCGATCGGCGCCGGACGCCGAGCTCCTCAAACGCACAAGAGACGACGCAGAGGCCTTTGCCGTGTTCTACGAGCGCTGGGAAGGGCCGATCTTGGCCTGGCTTCAGCGCCGCGTCAAAGACCCAGAGCTCGTCGTCGACCTATGCGGCGAGGTGTTCGCCTCTGCGCTGGGCGCTGCTGATCGATTTATCGGTGCTGGAAGTGGGAGCGCCGCAGCATGGCTGTTCACGATCGCCCGCAACACGCTGCTGACCTCGCTCCGGCGCGGCCGCGTCGAGGAGCAGGCGCGCCGCCGACTGGAGACCTGGGAGCCCGTCCTCCTGCACGAGATCGACCTCGACGCCATCGTCGCCTTGGAGAGCGACGGTCCCGCGCTGATGGCCGCGCTGGAGCAGCTCCCGGACCGCCAGCGCGAGGCCGTCCGCGCCCGCGTGCTGGACGAGCGCCCCTACGAGGAGATCGCCGAGCAGCTCGCCTGCTCGGAGATGGTCGTGCGCAAGACCGTCAGCCGTGGGTTGAAGACGCTGCGCGAGCAGATGAAGGACCAGCCGTCATGACCTTAGTTCCACAGAACCGCGCCAACCTGGTCGCCGCTGCGGAAGCGGCCGTTGCGGCACGCGCCGCGCAGCGCCGCCGCTTCCGCGTCACCCTGCCGATCGGGCGCCTCACCCGCCGCACGCTCGCGCTGGCCGCCATCGGCGCCGCGCTGCCGGTCGGCGTCGGCGCCGCCGTGGTCGTCCTGGTGCAGGAAACGCCGCCCAAGGAGCAGCCGCGGACCGCGCCGCTAGGCGCCGGTCCGGACGGCCGTCTGATCGACCGCACGCCGCTCGCCCGCCCGCCGGAGTCGCTGCTGGCCGGGTACTCGCGCCTGCGCGACGCGCCCTCCGCCGAGGAGCGTGACGACGCGCAGATGCGCGGCTGGGCACGCAACCTCCGCCGCCGCTTCGGCCTGGATCCGTCCGCCGCCCGCGTCCTGACGCGGATCGACGGCAACCGCCTCTGGCTGGTGCCCGGCAACGGGTTCACATGCCTGGCCGTGGAAGAGCCCACGGGCGGGGTCAACGGCGGTTGCGACACCGAGGCAGTCGTGCTCCGCGACGGCGTGCGTGTCAACAACGGCACCTCGATCTACGGCGTGCTGCCAGATGGCATCGACAAGATCGAGGTCACCGACGACGACGGCTTCCGCCACGTCGAGCCGGTGTCGCACAACGCATATGTCCTGCGAAACGCCAGCGCGACGGTGCGTTACCCGGTCGGCGATCGCATCGAGATGTTCCGGGTGATCGGCAGCTCGGGCTAAGCGATGTTGCGCATGTAAACCTGCGGTCCGGTTAAGGTCTCGTCATGTCCGCTGCACGATCATTGATCATCGGACTCGCTTTCGTGCCCGTCCTCTTCGTCGCGGCGGCCATGGCCGCGCCCAGCCCAGGGCCGGACGCGCACGTGACCAAGGAGAAGAGCTGCCGCTCGCCGTTCAAGCCCAAGCGCATCCCGCAAGGGATCAAGGCCACCGGCATCCGCTGCGCGACCGCGGTGAAGGTCGCGTTCGCCGCCGGCGACAAAACGCCCTCAGGCTGCGTGAAGTTCCTCGACAGCGAGAACCACCTCGCGTTCGCCCGCCCGTGTGTCCGCCACGGCTACCGTTGCACGGCGCGAACGAGCGTGCAGGGCCTGGTGCTCAACACCACCTGCAAGCGCGGCGGCAAGACGATCCGCTTCCAGTACTAGGACGCTCGCGGGCGCTCCAGGCGCCAGCACCGGTCCGTCCCGGTGTCGGCGGGCGCGGCCGGGGTGCGCGCGACCGTGCCGGACTCGGTGAAGCCGGCCGCTTGCGCGACGCGCGCGGAGGCGAGGTTGGTGGCGTCGTGGCGGATCTCGGCGGCGTCGATCTCCGGGTCGGAGAACGCCTCAGCGACCAGCGCGGCGACCGCCGCGGTGGCAACCCCGCGCCGCGTCCAGTCGACGTGCACCCAATAGCCGAGCTCCCACGCGCGCGGGCCGACGCGGCGGTGCCGGCCGCCGCCGCCGACCTGGACGCCGGTGTCGGCGTCGAAGAAGCCGCGGTAGCGGTCGCCGCCCGCCGCCTCTTCGGCGATCACCTGCGCCAGCCAGCCGCGGCGCCACTCGACGCCCTTTGAGGGCTCCGACGCCCACGGCATGTACGGCATCAGGTGCTCGCGCGAGGCCGCGACCGCCGCCTCGAGGCTGGCGGCGTCGTCCTCTCTGAACGGGCGAACCAGGACGTCCATAGGACATACCCTGACACAGTTGTGTCAAGGTTGCGCTACCCTTCCGGGCATGCGCGATTTCCTGGCCGCCGTCCGTGACCACGTCGTCGTCTTCGACGGATCGATGGGCGCGACCCTGGAGGAGTTCGAGCTCTCCCAGGCCGACTACGGCGGGCTGGAGGGTAAGTGCCACGAGGCGCTCGTCCTGCACCGCCCGGATGTCATCCAGGAGCTGCACGAGTCGATGGTCCGCGCGGGCGCGGAGGTCGTCGAGACCGACACGTTCCAGGCCTCGAAGCTGAAGCTCGAGGAGTGGGGCCTTGGCGAGCACACCTTCGAGATCAACCAGAAGGCCGCCGAGATCGCGCGCAAGGCCGTCGGCGAGGATCGCTTCGTCGCCGGCTCGATCGGCCCGACCGGCCACCTCCCCGCCTCCGACGACCCGACGCTCGGCGCGATCACCTTCGCCGAGCTGGTCGAGATCTTCACCCAGCAGGCCCAGGGCCTGGTCCGCGGTGGCTCCGACCTGCTGATCATCGAGACCGCCCAGGACATCCTGGAGGTCAAGGCCGCCGTCTTCGGCGCCCGCGAGGCGTTCAAGCTGGAGGGCCGCTCCGTGCCGATCCAGACGAGCGTGTCGCTGCTGCCCAACGGCGGCAAGATGCTGCTCGGCACCGACATCGACGCGGTGCTGACCACGTTGGAGGCCTTGAAGGTCGACGTCATCGGGCTGAACTGCTCGACCGGTCCCAACGACATGCGCGATGCGATCCGCTTCCTGGGCGAGCACTCCTCGACGCCGATCCACTGCATCCCGAACGCCGGCCTGCCCCAGCAGGGCCGCAACGGCGAGACGATCTTCCCCGAGGGCCCCGACGAGCTGGCCGGCGTCCTGGGTGAGTTCGTCGAGCAGCACGGCGTCTCGGTCGTCGGCGGCTGCTGCGGCACGACGGTCAACCACATCTCGGCGATCGCCGAGCGCGTCAAGGGCCACAAGCCGGGCCCGCGCCCCGCGCAGCGGCCGCCGCAGGTCTCCTCGATGATCTCCGCCACGCCGCTCGTCCAGGAGCCGGCGCCGACGCTGGTCGGCGAGCGCGTCAACTCGCAGGGCTCGCGCAAGGCCAAGGAGATGCTGCTGGCCGACGACTACGACGGCCTCGTGCAGATCGCCGAGGACCAGGTCGAGGGCGGCGCGCACGTGCTCGACCTCTGCGTCGCGCTAACCGAGCGCGTCGACGAGGACGAGCAGATGCGGATGGTCGCCAAGCGCGTCTCGCTCTCCCAGCCCGCGCCGTTGCAGATCGACTCAACCGAGCCCGACGTCATCAAGCTGGCCCTGGAGCAGACCCCGGGCCGCGCGATCGTCAACTCCATCAACTTGGAGGCCGGGCGCGCGAAGGCCGACACGGTCATCCCGCTCACGATCGCCCACGGCGCCGCACTGATCGCGCTGACGATCGACGAGGTCGGCATGGCCAAGACGGCCGAGCGCAAGGTCGAGATCGCCAAGCGCATCAAGGAGATCGCCTGCGACGAGCACGGCCTCGATCCCGAGCTGCTGATCTTCGACGTCCTGACGTTCACGCTGACGACGGGCGACGACGAGTGGAAGCCGTCGGCGATCGAGACGATCAACGGCATCCGCGCGGTCAAGGAGGCGCTGCCGGGCGTCAAGACGTCGCTGGGCGTCTCCAACGTCTCCTTCGGCGTCGGGCAGCCCGCGCGCGCGGTGCTCAACTCGGTCTTCCTGCACCACTGCGTCGAGGCCGGGCTGGACCTCGCGATGGTCAACCCCAATCACATCACGCCGTACGGGGAGATCAGCACCGAAGAGCGCGAGCTCGCCGACGACCTGGTGTACAACCGCCGCGAGGACGCGCTGCAGCGGTTCATCGAGCACTTCGAGAGCCGCGGCGAGGAGGCCGAGGCCGAGGTCGCCGATCCGACCGCGGGCATGACGCCCGAGGAGGCGCTGCACTGGCACATCCTGCGCCGCAAGAAGGACGGCGTCGAGGCCCAGATCGACGCCGCGGTCGAGAAGATCGGCGCGGTCCCCGTGCTCAACGACGTGCTGCTGCCGGCGATGAAGGAGGTCGGCGACAAGTTCGGCGCCGGCGAGCTGATCCTGCCCTTCGTGCTGCAGAGCGCCGAGGTCATGAAGCGCGCGGTCGCCCAGCTGGAGAACTACCTCGACCGGATCGAGGGCTACACCAAGGGCACGGTCGTCCTGGCGACGGTCTTCGGCGACGTCCACGACATCGGCAAGTCGTTGGTGAACACGATCCTCACCAACAACGGCTACACGGTCATCGACCTCGGCAAGCAGGTGCCGGTCTCCACGATCCTGGAGGCGGCCAAGGAGCACGACGCGACGGCGATCGGCCTGTCCGCGCTGCTGGTCTCCACCTCCAAGCAGATGCCGCTGGCCGTGCAGGAGCTGGAGCGCGAGGGCCTCGAGTACCCCGTGTTGATCGGCGGCGCCGCGATCAACCGCGCGTTCGGCTACCGGGCGCTGCATGTCAATGGCCTTGACGACAGCAAGTTGTACGCGCCGGGCGTCTTCTACTGCAAGGACGCCTTCGAGGGCCTGCACGTGATGGACAAGATCGTCGAGGAGGACGCGCGCGCCGAGCTGCTGGCCAAGTTGAAGGCCGACGCCGACGCGTTCCGCGAGAAGGGCGACGTGGAGGTCGTACTCGACACGACCGGCACGGAGCGCTCCGCCGCGGCCACCGACGTCGAGATCCCCGAGCCCCCGTTTTGGGGCGTGCGCGAGATCCCGGTCGACCTCGACGAGGTCTACCAGCACCTCGACACGCACGTGCTGTTCAAGCTGCACTGGGGCGGCAAGGGCGTCAAGGGCGAGGCGTGGCGCCAGCTCCTGGAGGGCACCGACGAGGACGAGGGCTTCCGCCCGAAGCTCGAGCGCATGTGGCGCGATCAGACCTACCTGCACCCGCGCGCGTTGTTGGGGTACTTCCCCTGCTACAGCGAGGACAACGACCTCGTCGTCCTGGACCCGTCCGATCGCGAGACGGTCCTGACGCGCTTCGTGAACCCGCGCCAGCCCGGCAACGACCACGTCTGCCTGAGCGACTTCTTCCGCCCGAAGGACAGCGGCGAACTTGATGTGGTTGCCTTGCAGGCCGTGACGGTCGGCGACGAGGTCACCGACCTGATGGCCCAGCTGGAGAAGGACGGCGAGTTCGCCGAGCAGCTGTTCGTCCACGGCCTCGGCGTCCAGACCGCGGAGGGCCTGGCCGAGTGGCTGCACGCGAAGGTCCGCGAGGACCTCGGCATCCCGGCCACGCAGGGCCGCCGCTACTCGTGGGGCTACCCGGCGGTGCCCGACCAGTCCGAGCACGAGAAGCTCGACGCGGTCCTCGACCTGTCGCAGATCGGCATGGAGCTGTCCGACGGCTTCGCTCCGGTGCCCGAGCAGTCGACGCTGGCGCTCGTCGCCCACCACCCGCAGGCGTTCTACTACGGGATGAAGCAGGGCAAGCTCAAGCCCGTCGATGCGACGTCGCCCGACGACGTCATCAAGGGCTCCAAGCGCGACCCGTCGCTGTTCGCCCAGGCCGATGCCGAGGAGCTCGACCGCGACCCGGTCGAGGGCGGCGTCGCCGAGGGCGAGGGCGAGGCCGCCCCGGTTCCGGCTGAGGCCTAGGACTTGGCGCGCCGCGTCGTCGCGCCGGACGGCGTCCGCTGGACCGTCCGGCGCCGCTGGGTCCACGCGCCGGTGCGGCCGCGCTGGCGCGGCACGCGTGACGCCGACGCCTTCAGCTTCGCCGACCTCGGCGGCGGCCTGGGCGACAGCGGCGTCCTCGGCGCGATCGCGGCGATCATCGCGATCATCGTGCTCGCGGCGTTCATCGCGTTCGTGCTGCTGCCGCTGGCGGTGCTGCTGCTCGAGGTCTTGCTGTTCCTGCTGCTGGCGGGGATCGGCCTCTTCGGCCGCGTCGCGCTGCGCCGTCCGTGGCGGATCGAGGCCCGTTCGTCCGACGGCCGGCGCACCGTGCGCGAGGTCTCTGGCTGGCGCGACAGCCGCGACGCGATCGCCCAGCTGGCGGCCGACGTCGAGCGCGGCATCGTCTGAACGTCCAGCCCGCCCGCGGCGCGTGCGTACGCTGTCGCGCGCGATGGCTCGTGAGGTCCGAGGTCCCGAAGGCGTGACGTGGAAGGTCCGCCGGCGCGTGTTCAACGCGTCGGTCACGCCGCGCTGGCGTGGCAGCGAGGACTACCCGTCGATCATCGGGAGGCTGATGTCGCCCCTGCTCGGCGGCGCCGAGGGCGCGCTGAACGTCGCTCTGCTGGCGTTCTCGCTGATCCTGCTGCCGATCATCTTCGCCTTCTACTTCTTCCCCGTCGTCTACCTGCTCGTCGAGGTCGCGCTGTTCGCGGTCCTGGCCGGCGCGGGCGTGCTCGGCCGCGTGCTGCTCAAGCGGCCGTGGCGGGTAGAGGCGTGGTCGTCAGATGGCGACCGCTGCTTCTGGCTGGTGCCGCGCTACGGCGACGGCGAGGCGCTGGTGGACGCCATCGCCGCCGCGCTGCGCAACGGCATGGCGCCGCCGGCGATCGCGGGCGCGACCGGTCCGGCGGGGATGACGCGGCGGCTGCCGCGCCGCGCCCAGCGCCGCTAGCTCGCTTCCGACAGGTCGATCCGGAACGCGGCCCGGAACGGCTCGGTCGCGATCCGCAGGCCGTCGCCGGAGCGCAGCGCGTCGATCGGCGCGGTCATCGGCTCGATCGCGACGATCGGGCGCTCCGGCGGCGAGAAGAGCTGGAGGTGCGTGTAGCCCTCCAGCAGCTCGACGGTCAGCTCGTGCCCGCCGCCGGCGACCGTGAACGCCGGATGCTCTCCGAGGTCGGTGAAGTGCGCGTCGAGCATCGCGTCGCCCAGCCGCGCGTGCCGTGCGCCCACCGGCTCGCGCTCGCCGCTGGGCAGGTTGCGCTCGTCGAGCAGCAGCCGCGTCATCGCGGGCGTGCGCAGGACGAGGTCGCCGCGCTTGACGCCCGGCAACGTGAAGTACGGGTGGAAGCCGAACGAGATTGGCACGCCTGCGTCGCCGGTTGGCGTCAGCGTCGTCGTCACGGTCACGCCGTCGGTCCCCTGGAAGACCTCCAGCTCGAGCCGGTGCGCGAACGGGAACCCCGGGAACCGATCGCCGCTCTCGTCCCACTCCGCGACCGCGGACAGGCGACGGCCGTCATCGGCCTCCACCTGCCAGCCGTTGTAGGCCGCCATGAGCCCATGGATGGGGAGCCCGTTGCCGTCGGTGCGGAGTCCGTGCGCGCCCGCTTCGAGCGCGATGGTCCGCCCGTCGACCGCGTACGACCAGCCGCTGAGCCGATTGGCCCATGGGTGAAGCAGCGGAATGCCGAAGCTCGACCCCCGCGCCACGTAGGCATCCAGGCCGCCGAGCTGACCCAGCAGCTCGCGGCCATGGCCGAAGAGGGACACTCCGACCATGCCCACCGACGGCACCCAGCGCGACGTCCAGGCACCGGCTTTCAGCGTGACCACGTCTGAGGACATGGACCCCATCCTCTTTACTTCCCCCTTAGCTGTGCAACAGGGAATCCTCAGGGTGTTCCGGCACGCTGCTGACATGCATGTGGTCCGGACCGGGGAGAACCAGGCATGACGCCGCCAAAGCACGTGTGGAGCGGCGACTGGGAGGCGGAGTCCGAGGCCGAAGCGCGCCGCCGGGCCGAAGCGGAGGCCGAGCGCCAGACTCGCGAGTCGCAGGCCGCCGAAGCGCCGACCGCCGTCGGCCGCACGATCGCCCCCGGATCGCCTGCTGATCCCTACGCCCGGCCCGAGGGCGCGCCGCCCCGTCGCGGCCGTGTCGCCGCGCTGGCGATCGTCGCCATCCTGATCATCGGCGGCGGCGCGTTCGCCGCGGGCCTGCTGCTCGACGGCGACGACGACTCCAAGAGCTCCACGACGCCGGTCGCCGCGCTGCCGTCGGTCGGCTCCAAGCCGGTCACGCCGTCGCGCGGCCAGACCCGCGCGGGCGCCATCTACGCCGCCGCCTCCCCCGCCGTGGTCTCGATCAGGACCTCCACCGGCACCGGCACCGGCTTCCTGATCGACAAGCAAGGCACGGTCGTCACCAACGACCACGTCGTCGAAACCTCCAAGGACGTCCAGGTCAAGTTCGGCACCGACGGCCGCACGATCCAGGGCGAGGTCAAGGGCGTCGATCCGTCCAGCGACCTGGCGGTCGTACACATCGACGCCTCCACGATCCCGGGCGGCGTCAAGCCGCTGGAGTTCGCCGACTCGCGCGGCGTGTCGGTCGGCGACGTCGCGATCGCGATCGGCAACCCGTTCGGCCTGGACCGCACGGTGACCGAGGGCATCGTCTCCTCGCTGGGCCGCACGCTGAAGGCGCCCAACGGCTTCCAGATCGACGACGTCATCCAGACCGACGCGGCGATCAACCCCGGCAACTCGGGCGGCCCGCTGCTGGACGACGGCGGCAAGGTCATCGGCGTCAACTCGCAGATCGCCACCAACGGCGTGACGAGCGGCAACGTCGGCATCGGCTTCGCGGTCCCGTCTAACACGGTCCGCCAGGTCGTGCCGGGCCTGAAGCAGGGCAAGACCGTCAGCCACGCGTGGCTCGGCGTCCAGATCGACACGTCCGGCGCGTCGGCCCCCAACGCCACGTCCGGGGCGGTCATCGGGTCGGTCGAGACCGGCGGCCCGGCGGAGTCCGCGGGCTTGCAGGCCGGCGACGTGGTCAAGAGCGTCGACGGCCAGGAGGTCCGGGACTCGACCGGCCTGTCGACCTACATCAACTCCAGGGCGCCGGGCGACAAGATCAAGCTCAAGGTCGAGCGCAGCGGCCAGACGCAAGATCTCGACGTCACGCTCGAGAACCGTCCCGAGCAGGTCCCCTCGCAGGCGGGAACCCAGACCACGCCGTGAGCTTCGGCGCGCCACTAGTCCTCGTCGCGCTAGTCCTGGTTCCGCTGCTGGCGGCGGGCTACGTCGTGCTGCAGCGCGACCGCCTGCGCGCGGCGGCGGCGTTCGCCGCGCCGCACATGGCGCCGTCGGTCGCGCCGCGCCGCCCGCGCTGGCGCCGCCACGTGCCGCTCGCCGCGTTCCTGCTGGCGGTCGCGATCCTGGTGGTCGCGGCGGCCAAGCCACAGCGGACGGTCGCGGTCCCGGTCGAGAAGGCGCAGATCATGTTGGTGACCGACGTGTCGGGGTCGATGCTCGCGACCGACGTGCAGCCCAACCGACTGGTGGCGGCGCGCCGCGCGGCGAAGGCGTTCATCGAGCAGGTTCCGCGGCAGGTCAACGTCGGGATCGAGGCGTTCAACCAGGCGCCGCAGGTGCTGGCCAACCCGACGACCGACCGCGACGCTTTGAACCTCGCTCTGGGCCGGCTGCGGTCGAGCGGCGGGACCGCGACGGGCGAGGCGATCCAGACCGCGGTGCGCGTCCTGGCGCAGGCGCCCGCGCAGAACGGCAAGAAGCCGCCGTCGGCGATCGTGCTGCTGTCGGACGGCGCGTCGACCAAGGGCGTTGACCCGCTGGCGGCCGCGACGGCTTCCGGGCGCGTGCGGATTCCGATCTACACGGTGACGCTGGGCACGCAGGGCGGGACGATCACGGTGCCGCGCTCGGAGGCCAACCCGTCGGCGGGGACGATCACCAAGCCGGTGCCGCCGGACGTCGAGTCGCTGCAGGCGATCGCGCGGGCGTCGAAGGGCAAGTCCTACACCGCGCAGACCGCTTCAGGGCTGTCAGATGTGTACAAGAGCCTCGGCTCGCAGTTGGGCACCAAGAAGGAGCCCCGCGAGATCACCGCGGGGTTCGCAGGCGCGGGGCTGGCGCTGCTGGCCCTCGGCGCCGCCATGTCGCTGCGCTGGTTCGGGCGATTGATCTAGTTGATGTGATGGAGAACGAGGAACGACCCATGGACGAGACGACCGAGCTGGGCCACGACGTGCACGAGGATCCGCGGCGCGCGCTGAGCGAGGCGCTGCACGAGATCAAGCGCGTCATCGTCGGCCAGGACGCGATGTTGGAGCGGTTGCTGGTGAGCCTGCTCGCCGGCGGCCACGTGCTTTTGGAGGGCGTCCCAGGCCTGGCCAAGACGCTGACGGTGCGGACGCTGGCCGACGTCGTCGGCGGGCAGTTCCGGCGCGTGCAGTTCACGCCTGACTTGGTCCCGGCGGACTTGGTCGGCACGCGGATCTGGCGGCCGGACACGGGCAGGTTCGACACCGAGCTCGGGCCGGTCTTCGGCAACGTGCTGCTGGCCGACGAGATCAACCGCGCGCCCGCCAAGGTGCAGAGCGCGTTGTTGGAGGTCATGCAGGAGCACCAGGTGACGATCGGCGGCCAGACGTTCCCGGTGCCGCGACCGTTCCTGGTGTTGGCCACGCAGAACCCGATCGAGTCCGAGGGGACGTATCCGCTGCCCGAGGCGCAGGTCGACCGGTTCTTGATGAAGTTGATCGTCGACTACCCGACGCCGGGTGAAGAGGCGGCGGTCGTGGGTCGGTCTCTGGGCGGGCCGGCGGAGATCCGGCAGCGGTTGGAGCTTCATGACCTGGAGCGCTACGCGGCGCTGTGCGGCCAGGTGATGGTCGACCGCGACATCATCGCCTACGCGGTGGCCTTGGCCGATGCGACGCGCCATCCGGTGGCGCACGGGATGGGCGATCTGGCCGGGATGGTGGAGTTCGGGGCGTCGCCGCGCGGGCCGATCGGGCTGGTGCACGCGGCTCGTGCTCTGGCGATGCTGCGCGGCCGGGGCTATGTGAACGCGGGCGACGTGCGCGATCTGGCGCCCGACGTGCTGCGGCACCGATTGGTGTTGTCCTATGACGCTTTGAGCGAGGGCGTGACGGCGGACCAGATCCTCGATCGTGTGCTGGAGGCCGTGCCGGTGCCGGAGGATCGCTACCAGCATCGCGTCGCACGGGGGACGGCCGCTTAGGCGTTGTTGATGGCCTCGTCCGGTCCCCGCATCCCCATGGCACCGCCCGCCGCCCGACAGGGCCCGGGCCCGATGCCGCACGCGTTGTTGGATGCCTTGGCGATCGCCGTGACGCAGCGGGTCGCCGGCTCGCTGCCGGGCGACCGCCGCGCGGCGGGCGTCGGCGCGGGGACCGAGCTGGCGCAGATCCGGCCCTACGCGTTCGGCGACGACGTCCGGCGCATCGACGCCGCCGCGACGGCGCGCACCGGCGAGCCGCACGTGCGGCTGGAGGTGCCGGAGCGGACGCTGACGACGTGGCTGGCAGTCGACGTGAGCGCGTCGATGGCGTTCGGGACGGCGCGGCGGTTGAAGTGGGACGTGTCGGAGGGCGTGGCGCTGGCTTTGGGGCGTTTGGCGTTGCGCCACGCGGGGCGCGTGGGCATGGTGACGTTCGGCGCGGGCGGAACCGTCGTGCGGCCGCCGCGCGGGTCGAAGGCGGGGGTAGTGGCGTTGCGCCGCGCGTTGGGCGCGGGCGTGGCGATCGATGGCGCGGCCGACCCTCACGCGCTGGCCGACGCTTTGGGCCGCGTGGGGCGTGTGGCGCGGCTGCCGGGGTTGGTCGTCGTGATCTCCGACTTCCGCGACCAGCACGACTGGGCGCGAGCGATGGGCGTGTTGCGCGCCCGCCACGCGGTGTTGGCCGTCGAGGTCCACGACCCGCGCGAAGCGTCGATTCCTCCGGTAGGTCGCATCGCGGTCGTGGACCCGGAGACAGGCAAGCGCGTCGAGGTCGACACGTCGCGACCGCGGGTGCGCGCGAAGTTCGAGGCGATCGAGCGCGAGCGGCGGGAGACGCTGGCGTCTGAGCTCCGCAGGCTGCGGGTCGACCACGCGTCGTTGTCAACGGAGGAAGACTGGCTGCTCCAGCTCGGAAGGCGGTTGCGATGACCGCCCCGCCGCTCGCCCTCTCCTTCGGCGCGCCGCTCGGCCTGCTGGCGCTGCTGGCGATCCCGCTCGCCCTCGCCGCGCTGTACGCCGCGCGCCGCCGCCGCACCGCCTACGCAGTTCGCTTCCCGGCGGCCGGGTCGCTCGCGATCGCCGCGGGCGCCGAGGCGGCGTGGCGCAAGTACCTGCCCGCCGCGTTCGCCCTTGCCGCGATCGCCGCGCTGGCGCTGGCGCTGGCCAAGCCGCAGAAGACGGTCGCGGTACCGGTCGAGGGCGCATCGGTCGTCCTGGTTACCGACCACAGCGGGTCCATGTCGGCGACCGACGTCGAGCCGGACCGCCTCAGCGCCGCCCAAGCCGCCGCCGAGACCTTCTTGGACAAGTTGCCCAAGCAGACCCGAGTTGGTGTGGTTGCCTACTCCGACGGCCCCGACGGCACGCTCGCGCCGACGACCGACCGCGAGCGCATCCGCACCACGATCGAGTCCCAGAGCGCCTCGGGCGCGACCGCCACCGGCGAAGCCCTACAGGTCGCCATCGACACGCTCGCACCCGACGGCACCAAGGCCAAGTCCAAGGCCTCAGCCATCATCTTGCTCTCCGACGGCAAGACCACCACCGGCCGCGACCCCGTCGAGGTCGCCCGCGTCGCCAAGCGCCTCGGCATCCCGGTCTACACGGTGGCCTTGGGCACCGAGGACGCGACGATCCCCAACCCGATCTCGCCCCTCTCTCCTCCTATCGCCGTCCCACCCGACCCCGAGACCCTCCGCGAGATCGCCCGAGTCTCCGGCGGCCGCGCCTTCACCTCCGACGACGCTGGCCAGCTCCGCTCCATCTACGAGTCCCTCGGCTCCCGCCTGGCGACCAAGCACGAACAGCGCGAGATCACCGCGGGCTTCGCGGGCGCGGGCCTCGTCCTCCTGATCGCGGCGGGGCTGCTGTCCTTGCCGCGGCTGGGGCGCTTGCCGTAGACGCCGGACCTAGCGGTACCATCAACCGCTGAAGCAACATCCTTAACAAAGCGCCCCCGCGCCGTTGGAGCGGCCGGGGGCATGGCCCAAGGAGCAGTAACTCCATGAGCACCCAGCAGCGTATTAGCGCCTGCGTGGTTTCCGTCGACCCGTCCACGGCCGACGTCCTCCGTCACCAGACCCTCGTGGTCCTGGAGGCCAACCACTACTACTTCGAGGAGATCCTCGAATTCGGCCCGGAAGCGCAGCACGCGCTCTCGGTCATCTACCGCGACGCCTTCGCCGTCCTCGACACGATCGGCTGGCGCCGCCCCGACGACCCGCCCGCGACCGTCGACGTCCCGTTCACCGCCGGCTTCATCGAACAGCTCCACCGCCGGCGCTACGACCTCGGCCACACTAACATCGACCGCGTGCAGCAGGAGACCTGGGACCAGACGGTCGTCGACCGCGACCGCGAAGCCGCGATCACGCTGAACCGTCTCCTCGCGAAGGTCTAGACGAAGCGAACGCGGGCGGCGCCAACCGCCGCCTGCACCTTCGTCTTCTCGGCCGCGTCTTGCCCCAGCCACGCCAAGCCCGGGCCGCCAGTCAGTAGGTTCACGAGCCCAAAGTTGCTGTAGGCGTACGCCGCCGTTCTCCGTCCAGCACTCGCGCCTTCCCGTTGATCACACGCGCAATGGACTGCAAGGCGTCGGAGAGTCTTAGACCCGGTGCCAGAAGTGCGCGAGGCGGATCGGAGATTCACCGAAAGGACGATCCAGGTCTTGCGCCAGCTCGATGCGGGTCTCTTCGTCTCGGCTGGTTTCTCCGAGCGCCGGGAGCCCTTCGGCCATGACATGCTCGCCGACGCTCGACAGGAGTTCCTCAAAAGAAAGGGAGCGGACGTAACCAACCATCGCTCCGTCTCGCGCGTCGATGCCATAGCCATGATCCACAGACACGAATCGCTTGATGCCGGCGATGACGTACTGCTCCGTGTAGATCCAGTCCGCCCGTCGCGGCTCGATCAGGCACTTGCATTCGACTACGAAGTGCTTGGCTGACCGTCGAATGTCGGCGACCTGATCGTCTGTCAATCCCCATTGGAAGTCTGGGATCTTGTTCTCGCGACTCCCGCGCTCCACGTCGTCGGCGGCCGGCGGGTTGTGCCCCTCGGGGATAACGGGTGCAAGTGGAGCCAGGCCCTTCTCCCCAAGCTCGCGCTGTGCTGCCAGGATGTGCCAGTACAAGGCGCGATTCAAGGTCACTTCGTCGAGCGGAGACGGAAGAAGATCCGACGCCGCCATGAGTTCGAGCGCTCGCTGTAGGACGGCAATGCAGCGCGCCGCATGGATCCCCCACAGATCCAGACTGCTGAGGCCGGGAGACGGCGACTTACTCAACGAGTTCCAAGCCTCATCGCTTGGAGAACGGTTGCCTCGGCGTCCTCTCTCGCCGCGCTTCGACTCCAGAGTCGTGCCTCGGCACGCTTGACGATGACGATGCCGTCATCCGACACGGAACGCAGGAGGCCTTCCCGATAGAGACGTTCGTCACCTTGTCGCTGCGCGTCAGCCGCGGAGTATCGAAGAAGTGCGTCCCGCCATCGCTCCGCGGTGTCCTGAACTTTGGTCGTAACGTCGTCTTGACCGCTAGGAATGACGCGAAAAACAGCAGCAGCGACCGGCACATTCGGATCACGAATGAGTCGCCAGTCGAGTCTTGCTTCGCGGTCGCGGAGGAGGCCATTCCACTGCCCGAGAAAGGTGCGCAGATAACGGGAGATCACGTCATCGTCGCCCGGGGGGTCGACGCCCCAGCGCGTTGGTGAGACAACCAGAGCTGATGGCTTGTTTTTCTCGGCGAACCGAGTCCAGAAATCCGTCACGACATCGCGCTCGTCGCTGGAAAGCTCGAACAGATCGAAGACCGCACTATCGAGTTCGAGTAGCGCATCCGTCAGTGCGGCTGGATCGATCTTTGGCATTGCAAAGTGTTCATCAGTGGGCTTCTCTGGTAGCGCTCGAAGCCTGTCAACGGCGGCCACGACTCGGGAGGTCGCCGGTGCGTTGCCTCGCATGCGTACGGGAACGTCGAGCACCTCGTTCAGATAGACCTGGTCGTACCAGAAACCCCAAGCACTCGAGGTCATGAACTGGTAGTACCGCCCAAGGGAGGACAGCAGGGTCCCGGTCACGACCCGCGCCTTCCACGGCTCGCCGTCTGGCATCGGCAAGCAGTAGATCTGATGACGGAAGCTGAGAGGCTCGTCAACCAGCCGCGCATACGGTCCGAACGCCTTGCTCACTCCGCGCCGGACGAGGACGCGCTGTCCGCCGTAGAGCCGCTCGTCTGGTTGACGCTTTGTTCCTGTCGGCTTCGGTTCGAAATCGGTCGGTTCGAGCGGACCCCAGGGCGTGAAGGTCTTCAAAGAAGGCACGGACTTGAGCGTTTCGCTGGGCTCGTCGGTCCCGCGCTGATAGCCGTAGCCTGGCTGAGGTCCGGCTGCCGGGAACAGATCCTTGAGACGCTTCTCGATCCCGAGACGGGCAAGGAGCGCCTCATCGCGATGACTGCCCCACGCATAGACCTTCCATAGATGGTCATGCGCTTCGAGCGATGCCTGCGGGACCACGCGACGCTCGAGACGGGCGAAGGCCATGGATCGCGTTCGCCTGAACGCCGGCGACGGGACAGCTGTCTCGTAGACCACCGGAACTTGGCCACGCGCGTCCGACCGCGGGCTAAAGGAGATGAGAAAGAACGGAGCGACGGCTTGCGTGAAGAAGAGCCCGCGCACCTGTGCGAAGTTGACGATGTGGGAGACGTCGACTTGACGTAGCCACGCCTGGCGAAACGCGCGCGAGGTATGCCGCTTGTTCACGAAGGCCGAGGCAGCAACGAGCATGGCACCAATGCCATCTCTATTGAGCAAATCCAACGCACGCCACAGGAATAGCTGGGACCTGTTCCGGTCACCGACTTCTAGCCCGTTTCGATTGCCCCACTCGTCTGGAAGCCCTCGCTCGCTGGCCTTTGGTTCGGTCCAGGGCGGATTGCCGATCAGGACATCGAAGGCACCGCTCGGCCATGGCAGACGCGGAGCGTCGGTTTCGCATTCCTCGTCCAAGGTTGGTGCGAAGGCATCTGAGACCACCAGGACCCGCTTGTCATCAACTCCTCGACAGATCAGACGCGGGAGGGGACCAGCCTCGCGGATGTCTTGAGGGGTTTGGTAGTCGAGGTAGGCGAGATAGAGGCTGAAGGCAGCAAGACGCACCGCCTCCTCGTTGAGATCGATCCCAGCGATTCGATCCAGGAGGATCGCCCGGAGTTCATCGGCGGTCAGCCGTCGTTCGAGCTTGGCCGACTCGAAACGAACGATCATTCGAAACGCTTCCACAAGGAAGATGCCGGATCCGCATGCGGGGTCGCAAACCTTGGGCTGCTGCCGCAGTGCCGAGTCCGTCAGGGTTTGGGCGAGCGTGAACTCGACAAGCTCACTCGGCGTGTAGTGCGTTCCCGTGAGCTTACTAACGACGTCTTGCTGGTAGAAGACTTCGTACATCGTGCTGATCAGGCTCGTCGGCACGACGCCGAAGTCATAAGCCCACAAGAACAACGGCTTTTGGCCTGTCGCAACCGTCCCCTCTAGGAGGGACTTGACGAGAAGCAAGTGTTTGGTCTTGACGTGCGCCTTCTCGGAGCTGTCAGCGATGAACAAGTCTCCGTTGAAGTCCTTCGCCAGCTGATCGAACACCGCGTACGACAGGTCGGCGTCAGCGAGACATCTGACGAATGTGCTGTCGGCTCCGAAGTTGGGCACCGCTGACGGTGTCGCCAACAGCGCCGCCCATCTGGCGTCTTTCGCGGCGACAGCCTCCAGATAATCGCGAACGATGATCTTTCGGTCTTCGAGGTAACGAACCAGGATGACGCGTTCGATCAGTGTGTGGGCGGTTGCCTGATCGAGGCCGGCGTCGCTGAGCGCGTCGGTGGCCGCGGTGACGTCGGCGATGAGCCGGTGGTCCGCTCGGCCCCCAGCTGAGCGGAACTCCTTTGCCTCGAACGCAACGCCTGCTTCGACGCGGTCTCGCTGGAAGCGCGACAACTTGGTCTGTACATCAGCAGCACGCTCCACGATCTCGATGGGCGTAACGCAGGTCGTTCCTTCGTCGTCCATTGTCGGCGGAGCCGTAAGCGCGTACACGCGCAACTCTCCGCCTCGGGCGAGAAAAAGACACCGCGGCCTCGACAAGCTCCACGCGCTTCTATACGCAGCGACTAGCTCGGCTTCCGTCGCATCTGAGGCGACTGTGGTGAACACGATGACGGGATCGCTGCCCACAAAGAAAACGCGCTCTGCGCACATCCGATTCGCGAGGAGAAGCCAGTCGCCATGGGTCCGCCATTGTTCGGGGGCAAGTCCCCCGCCTGGCGTTGAGGTAGCGTCGAACAGCGAACCGGCATCCAGGTCGAGAACCCGGCAGACGTGCTCGATGAGCTGGTTGGAAGCAGAGTCAGGCATTGGATCGAAGCCCTAACACTCTCACGGTCTGGCCGGACACCACGAGTCGGTCGTGAACAGCCGCGGAGACGTTCCGCAATGTGAAGCAGCGGCGTGCGCCCGGACTAGGCTTCGGTGTCCGGAACCATGTCCCAGGCCTAGCAATAGTGATCCTGACAACCGCTCGGACCGCCCCGTAATCTTCCATCCCAACCGAAATTCCCTGCCCAGGGCCGTTTCTCAGCCAAAGGTCGCGGCGGGCTTCGCCGTAGCGTGTGACGCGTCGTCCGTGTTCACCCGCGGCGGATGACGCTCGCGGTTAGACGACGATCGGTAGCAGGACGGTGACGCCCCTCACGGAGCCGACCGCGGCCCGGGCGCTGGTGGCCTCGAGCGTAGTGGAGGGCGCGTGTGCCCGAGAGCGGCGCGAGCGCGGCGCCGCGTCAGCTCACGCGCGGCCGCACCTGCAGCGAGAACCGCCGGTCGTGCGTGAAGGTCACGTAGAGGTCCGTGACCGCCCCCGACAGGACCGTCGTGCAGTGGACCTTCGAGCCCTGCTTGGGGCTTGCGCCGGAGGGGCAGTCGACGTCGACGGCGATGTCGGTCTGCTGCTTGACGTACTCGGCGATCTTGGACTCGAGGTCCTTCTTGTCGACCTTGGCGTCGCCGCAGGCGGTGGCCGAGGCGGAGAGCGCGAGGGCGGGCAGCATCAGCAGCGCGGCCCGGCTCGCGCGGTGGGTCAACCGTCGACCTCGTAGGCGGCGGTGTCGCCGCGGCGGGGCAAGGGCGCCAACTCCACGGGCGTCGCGTGCATGGCGCGCATGCGGACGTCGCGCCAGGAGACGCCTTCCTTCAGCAGGGCGGGCGCGCCCATGACGAAGGCGGTCGCGATCTCGACGGCCTGCAAGATGATGCCGTAGCCCAGCGCGTCCTCGACGCTGATGCCGTAGCCCTTGTGCAATACGAAGACGCAGGCGGCCTGGAAGACGCCCAGGTTCGACGGCGTCGCGGGCAGCACGGCGGACACGTTCACCGCGAACAACACCGCGGCCGCGGCGCCAATGCCGGCGCGGTCGTCCAGGCCGAAAGCCACCAACAAGACGTAGCAGGACATCCACTGGATGACCCACGCGAAGAGCTGCGCGCTCACCGCGACCGCGCCGAGCTTCGGGTGGCGGAAGACCTCCAGGCCCGTCCGCACCTGCGCCGTCGCTCGTCGCGCCTGCCGCGCCCAGCCGCGGACGCGGGCGCTCGATGCGCGACCACCGCTGCGCAGCAGCGCCGGGGCACCCAGCACAACAGCGAGGATCACCAGCGGCAGTGCCGCAAAGGCGATCAGGCCGCTCTGGTGGTTGTTGAAGACCGGGACCGACTGGAACATCACGCAGCCGAGGATCACCAAGGCCAAGATGTTCAACAAGGTCTGGGAGACGATGGTCCCGAGCACGATCGGCAGGCCGTCGCGCGGGCGCCCGATGCGGCGCGCGACGATCATCGCGCGCGCCGGCTCGCCCAGGCGCGCGGGCAGCGTGGCCGACATCAGCACGCCGATCATGGTCCCTTGCAAGGCGTCGCTCAGCCGAGGCCGCGGCGGCCCGGGCATCGCCGCCCGCAGGATCGCCGACCAGGACACGGCGCGCACCGCCATCGACGCGCACATCAAGGCCAAGGCCACCAACACCCAAGAGACCGTCGCGTGCAGCAGCGAGTGGCCGATCCGGTCCAGCCCGATCCGCTGCAGCGCGAAGAACGAGCCCGCCAGGATCATCGCCGCGACGAGCCCCATCACGGCCCGACGCACGAACGCCAGCACCGGGCGCTTGCCGCGGGGCGCACGCGGGGCGCGCGGCTCGATCGACGGCAGGCGCCGCGCCGGACGGCGCGGCTGAAGGTCTGAGGGCAGCGCGCCCACGCGCACCGCCGCGCGCTGGACGACCGACCCGGACGGCGCGCCCACGGCGATCGCGTCCTCATAGGCCTTGACGACCTCGGCGGCGACGACCGGCCAGGCGTAGCGCCGAGCCGACTCGAGCGCCGCGGCACCCATCGCCGCGCGCCGCTCGTGGTCCAGCGCCAGCGCGCGCAGCGCCTCGCCCAGGGCGGCGGCATCTCCGCGCGGCACCAGGACGCCGTCGACGCCGTCGCGCACCACGTCGCGGTAGCCCGCGATGTCGGACGCCACGACCGGCGTGCCCGCCGCGAAGCCCTCGGTCAGCACCATGCCGAACGACTCGCCGCCCAGCGACGGCGCCGCCAGCACGTCGGCCTCGCGCAGCACGCGCGTCTTGGTCGCGTCGTCGACCTTGCCGAGCACCGTGACGCCCTCGTGGCCGTCGAGCAGCAGCGGCTCGACCTCCTCCTCGGTGGCGCCGACGATCGTCAGCTCGGCCGGCACGTGCTCGCGCAGCGCCTCGAAGGCGCGCAGCAAGATTGGCAGGCCCTTGCGCTCGACCGCCTGGCCGACGAAGGCGACGCGCAGCGGCCGCTCGGGCGTGATCGCCGCGGCGGGCGCCGGCTCCAAAGACTCATCGATGTTCACGCCGTTCGGCACGACGCGGTAACGGCCGCCGTAGAAGCGCTCGCCGGTCCACTTGGCCGCGTCGGACACCGCGATCCGTACCTTCAGGCGATTCAGCCGCCGCCGCGCGCCCATCCCGATCGCGATCCCGTGCGACAGGCGGCTGGTCGCGTAGCAGTGAAACGTGCCGACCATCGGGACGCCGCAGGTCATCAGCGTGTCCCAGCCGACGCACGGCGTGACCGGCTCGTGGACGTGGACGACGTCGTAGCCGCCGCTGCGCAGCTCCTCGCGCAGCGCGCTCACGTTCGTCGCGGAGATCGGGGTCGCGTTCGTGACCGCGCCGTTGGCCGGGAAGCCGATCGTGCGCCCGAGCGGGACCAGCCACTCGGGCAGCTCGCGCGCCTGGGGAACGGCACCGCGATGCCGCCGCACCGACCGGCGGTCGGGCGGATCGACGGGCGCCAAGACCCGCACATCGTGACCCAGGACTGAAAGCTCCTGCCTAAGCGCCTCGATGTGCCGCGTGACGCCCCCGGGGTACGTCCATGAATAGGGGCTAACGAGCGCGATGCGCATCCGGGCCATCGTATCGGCCGCATGCCCGGAATGACCCGGGGGATAACCCGTCTTCACACTAAACTGGACGCCCTTATGGCTGACCGGCACTTCGTGAAGTACACGTTCCTCAAGCTCGATCCTGCTTGGAGGCGGCTTCCGGAGTCCGAGCGTGCGGCGCATAAGGCGGAGTTCCTGGCGGCTTGCGAGGACTTCGGGAGCGACCACCTGCTCCAGGGGTTCAGCCTCGTCGGGACCCGTGGCGACGCCGAGATGATGTTGGTGATGGAGGCCGAGAACCTCGATCGCATCCACGAGTTCCACGTCGTCCTCGCCCAGTCCGGGCTGATGAAGTGGGCGGAGCAGCCCTACTCGTTCCTGGGCCTGCGCAAGGCGTCGGAGTACAGCGACGAGGAGCGAGCCGTCCCGCGGCGCTTCAAGGGCAAGTACCTGTTCGTCTACCCCTTCGTGAAGACCCGGCAGTGGTACGGCCTGGATCCGAAGGAGCGCTGGCGGATCATGCAGGAGCACATCGAGGTCGGCCGCCAGTACCCGACGGTCGACAACCACACGACGTACTCGTTCGGCCTGGACGACCAGGAGTTCGTGGTCGCCTTCGACACCGACGACGCGGGCGCGTTCCTGGACCTCGTCCAGCGGCTGCGGACGACCGAAGCCTCGGCGTGGACGCTGCGCGACACGCCGTCGTTCACGTGCATCAACACGTCGATCGAGCGCGCGCTGAACGCGCTTGACGGCGAGGCGCTGAGCGTCGGGGTCTGAGCGCCCTCACGCACCTGCGCGCCGCCGACCCGGTCCTGGCCGGGATGCTCGACGACGTCGGCGACGACGTCCCGGGCTGGACGCCGTCCGGCGATCCCTACGGCGCGGTGATCGACGCGATCGTCTCCCAGCAGCTCTCGGTCGGCGCGGCACGCGCGATCCTGGGACGGTTGGAGGCGCGTTTCGGCGGGCGCGTGCCGACGCCGCGCGAGGTGCTCGAAGACGACCCGGACGGCTTGAAGTCCGTGGGGCTGTCCTGGGCGAAGGTGCGCTCGCTGCAGTCGCTGGCCGAGCATCTGGAGACCGGCACGCTGGACCTGGCGGCGCTCGACGCGCTGGACGACGACGCGGCCGTGGCGGAGCTCTCGCGCGTGAAGGGCATCGGCGAGTGGACGGCGCAGGTCTTGCTGGTCACCGAGCTGGGCCGCCCGGACGTCCTGGTCGCCGGCGACCTCGTGATCCGCCGGGCGGTCGAGCGCGGGTGGAAGCTGGACGCGCTGCCGAGCCGCGACGAGCTTTACGCGCTGGCCGAGCCGTGGCGTCCGTACCGCTCGACGGCTTGTGCCTTGCTGTGGCGCTGGATGCGGACGTCGCCGGTGGCTTAGGGGTCGCCGGCGTGGGTGGCGCCCAGCGCGGGGCGCTGGCGTAGCGCGGGCGCCGTTCGGGGCGGCGAGGGAGTGAAGCCGGGTTGGCGTGGCCGCCGTTGGCTCGTCGTCCGCGGGCGCGGCGCCGGGCCCGGGAGGGCGATCCAGGGTCGAACGATCGACGGATGGCACCTAACCCGCGCATACCGCGGGTCATGTGCCATCGAGCGCGCCGTGAGCGGGCTCCGCCAGATCCGGGTCGCCTAATGCTCATATATGGAGCACTAGGCGACCCGGATCACCCATTCGGGCCCGAACCCTCCCTCGGAGCCCGGCGACCCGGCTCGCGGACGACGGCCGGCGGTCGCCACGCCAACCGGCTTCACTCCCTCGCCGCCCCCGAACCGCGCTTCGCCGCGCCATCGGCGCCCCGCACTGAGCGCCGCAAGCAAGCAAGCAAGCGTCAAGCGCACGCCGCCGGCCGCGCCGGCGCCGGCGCACTCGGATCGCGCGCGCCCCAGGCGGCCCATAGGTCGTAGGTCGGGTACAGGCGCGTCAGGCCCGGGTCGGCCAGCCCAACGGGGTAGGCGGTGTCCTCGCGGAAGGTGTACTGGAACGCGGCGTCCACGCGCGGGTCGGTGGCCCAGCGGCGCAGGAGCTTGTCCTGCGCGCGGCACTGGGCGCGCAGCGCGGTGTCGCCGGTCGGTCGCGCGCCGCCCGGGTCGTCGCCGCCGACGCCGGTCTCCGTGATCCAGATATGCGCGCCGCGCGTGCATTCGCGGGCGTCCAGCGCGCGCTCCAGCTCGGCGACCGGGTCGGGCTTGCGCGCGTCCGGGTGGACCTGGGCGTAGTCGTGCTGGGACCACGTCTGTGACAGGCACGCCACGTCGTCGGGCAGCGCCGCGACCATCTCCTGGACGGTCGAGCGCCGCGGCGAGGCGCCGGTCGTCCCGGCCATCTCGCCGAGCACGAGCTGCTGGTCGCCGGGCGCGGCGTCGAGCGCGGCCTTGGCCGCGCGTACGAGCGTCGCGTAGACGCCGGCCGCGAGCGTCGGCGAATCCCTCGAGCACGTTGCCCGCTGCGGCGAGATGAACGCCGGGTGGTTGGGCTCGTTCCACGGGCTGACGTACTTGACGGTCGCGCCCTGCTGCGTGGCCAGCGTGAGGACCTGCCCGATCAGCGCCTGGTAGGCCGTCAGCCCTTGCGCGTTGATCGGCCGCGACCGCGGGGCGGCGTCGGAGCGCTCGCATCCGGTCGCCGGGTTGGCCGCCCACTCCGGGACGCCCGCGACCACCAGCTCGACCTCCGGCACGCCCTGCCCCGCCTTCTGTAGCGAGGCGATCGCCGCGAGCTGGTCGGAGATCCCGCTCGACTCGCCGCACGGCGGCGCGCCGCGCAAGCAGCCGTCGGCCGCGTGTGCGAGATCCGCGGGCTGCGCCGGATCCGGCTGCAGCTGCGACCAGTAGACCGGCACGCGGATGTAGCGCGGCTTGAGCGCCAACAGCCGGTCGCGCCAGATGTCGAACCCGGGCGCGACGACCGGGCGCGCCGCCCGGTCCCACAGCAGCTGCGGGTTGGACTCCGTGATCCCGGTCGCCAGCACGACCGGCTCGGGCTCCGTCGGGGCAGGCGCCGCCGTGGTCGCCGGAGCGGTCTGCGAGGCCTGCTGCGTCGTCGCCGGACGCTCAGGAGAGCGCGCGTCGTCGTCTCCCCCACCGCACCCGGCGACAACGACGACAAGCGTCGCCGCCGCGACCGCCAGCCTGCGACTCAGACCGCGGAAACCTGCTCCTCGTCCTCCACCCGGAAGGACGAGCCGCAGCCGCACGCGGCGACCACGTTGGGGTTGTTGACCTGGAAGCCGGCGCCCTGGAGGGAGTCGACGTAGTCGATCTCTGAGCCGTCCACGTAAGGCAGCGACTGGGCGTCGACGAGGATGCGCAGGCCCTGGTCCTCGAAGATGGCGTCGCCATCGTGCTCGTCGTCAAAGGCGAGGTTGTACTGGAAGCCCGAACAGCCGCCGCCGCGCACGCCGACGCGCAGGCCGGCGGTGCTGATGTCAGCGCCCTGGGACTCCAGGAACTCGCGGACCTTGACGGCCCCCTTCTCCGTGAAGTGGACGCCCTTGGCCTTGAAGGTGACGGTGGTTCCGGTCATCGCTATACAAAGGATAGCGATACCCTCAAGCGTCCATGCCGACGACGGACGAGCTCAAGAACCGCATCGAGACGGCGCTGCCCGGCAGCACCGCCGAGGTGGAGGACTGGACGGGCGGCGGAGACCACTTCCGCGCGACCGTGGTGTCCTCCGCGTTCGAGGGCCTCAGCCGGATCCAGCAGCACCGGCTCGTGTACGACGTCTTCGGCAATGAGATCGGCGGGGCGATCCACGCGCTGTCACTGACCACCAAGGTTCCGGAGCACTCATGAGCGACAACCCCATCCGCGAGGCGATCGCCGAGGCGATCCGCGACAACCCCACGATCCTCTTCATGAAGGGCACGCCTGACGCGCCCGCGTGCGGCTTCTCCGCGCGCACGGTCGCGGCGCTGCAGACGCTCGACGCGCCGTTTGCGGCCGTCGACATCCTGCCCGACCCGCGGATCCGCCAGGAGCTGTCGGCGATCTCGAACTGGCCGACGATCCCGCAGCTCTTCGTGGGCGGCGAGCTGGTCGGCGGCTGCGACATCGTGCTCGAGATGCTCGACTCCGGCGAGCTGGCCGAGGCGCTCGGCGTCGAGCAGCCCGACGACGTCGAGGACGGCGCCGCCGCTGCGCCCGCCCCGGCTCAGCCCGCGCCGCTGGGCATCGAGAACCGCCTCTCCTAGCGAGAGGCCTACGGCTTCACGACGACCCGCAGCGCCGCGCTTCCGCTGAAGCGCAGCTGCGGGTCGTTGAGCACCGCGATCTCCGACGTGGCGGTGTCGCCGGCCGTGTCGTCGGTGTCGCGGAAGCTCGCGGTGACGCCGTCCTCGCGGTGGATCGCACCGAACATCGCGGCGAGCTCGGCCAGCGAGCGCGGGCCGGGATCGTCGGAGTTCTGCGAGTCCTCGCTTCCGAGCGAGATCGTGAAGGTCGAGCTGTAGTCGTCGCTGCCGCTGCCGGCGACCGTGTCGGCGGGCGTCCCGGTCAGCGTGAGCAGGTGCGTGCCCTTGCTCAGGTAGCGCGGAATGTGGACCTTCACGGTCTTGGTCAGCTTCGCGCCACGGATCTTCTGCGCGTAGACCTTCACCTTGACGTCCGACCCGCGCTTGACCCGCGTCGGCCCGGTCGCGTCCAAGATGTAGGCCTGGTGCAATGCCCGGCGCAGCTTGAGGCTGATCGACGCGGCGGTGACGTGGATCGCGCCGAAGTTGTACTGGTCGATCAGCGTGGCCGCGGTGGCGACGTCGGCGACCAGCGACGCGGCGGGCGCGCTCGGCGAGCCGCCGACGTAGGTGTTGCAGAACCGCAGCGGTGCCTTCTGCTCGCGGATCGTCAAGCGCACGCACATCTCGCCGCTCTGGCGGGCGGGCGAGCCGCGCAGGATGTCGTAGGCGGCCTGGGCGACGGCGACCGGCGCGACCTGGGTCAGCGACGACGTGCCGGTCGGCTGGCCGACCGCGGTCTCGTCGGCGATGCGCGAGGACTGGTGGGTGACGCGGCCGCTGTCCAAGTCGGTGGCGGTGACGTTCAGCGGGAACGTCTCGGGCAGCGCGCCGAGGCGGCCGACGACCGCCGACGGCGCGTCGTTGCTCAGCGTCCCGAGGTCGTGGCCGGGCGTTGCGAACTTGTAGGACGTGGCCTCCTCGGTGTCCACCGGGTTGCCGACCACCGTGTAGACGTAGGCGTCCTGGAGCAGCAGCGAACGGCGGCCGGCGCCGTCGAGCGGGTGGCCGAACGCCCAGACGCTGTCGCCGTCGACGTAGGTGACCGTGCCGACCGCGCCGGCCTCGATGTCGCCGGAGGACAGCGAGGCGGCGACCGAGCTGCCGGGCTGGAGCGTCTGGGTCGGGAACGCTGCGATGCGCGGCGCGGCGGGCGCGGCGTAGACGGCGCGCCCGACCTTCTTGGCGGCCTTGGCCAGCGAGGTCGCGACCGGGCCCGAGACGCCGGCGAACGCCAGCGGCGTGCCGAGCGCGCGGGCCCGCCGCGCGAGCTTCTTGGAGGACTTGGACGCGGCAGCCGCGGAGACCGGCGGGACCGCAGGCTCGCCGAGCATCGTCTGGATCGGCGTGACGAGCACGAGCTTGTTGCCGTAGTCGCCGGTGCCCTCGGCGATCGCGCCGATCGTCTTGGCGACGCCGTCGGCCGGGTCGACGCACTTCACCGGCGAGCCGCTGAAGCCCTCGGCGATCCCGGTCTCGTCCACGGCCGGCCCGCTGACGCGCACCAGCACTGACGCGTACGGCGCGGCGAGGACGTCGACGACCTCGACGTCGAACGACATGATCTCGGTGCCCTTGATGACGCTGTAGCCGACGCACCGCATGCCGTTCTGCACAGCGCTGAGCGGCATGATCGGATCTCCCGCGCGGGCGGCGGCGGGGACCAGCAGGGGCAGGAAGGCGGCAGCGACAGCCGCAAGGCGCAGGCGGGACACGGGTTCGCGGAACAGTAGAGAAGGGTCCGGCGCCGCGGTCGCACTATGGTCCGGCGTGTGGCGATCGAGTCCGTGCGGGAGCGCATCCAGGCCGTCCGGTGGGACGGGAAGCAGCTGTCGATCCTCGACCAGACCAAGCTGCCGGGCCAGGAGGTCTGGATCGGGCTGACCGGTGCGAAGGACACGGCCGACGCGATCGAGCGGCTGGCGGTCCGCGGCGCGCCGAACATCGGGATCGCGGCGGCGTACGGGCTGGCGATGGAGCTGAGCGCGAACCCGTCGCTCGGGGCGCTGGAGGAGGGCGCGGACGTGCTCGTCTCCTCGCGCCCGACGGCGGTCAACCTGGCCTGGGCCGTCGAGCGTGTCCGCACCGCCGTCATGGGCGCGGGCCCGTCCACGATCGCCTCCGCGGCGCGGGGCGAGGCGCAGAAGATCCAGGCCTCGGAGGACGCGGCGTCGCTGGCGCTGTCTCACCACGGCGCGGACGTCCTCACCGACGCGGGCGCCCGCACGATCCTGACCCACTGCAACACCGGCGCGCTGGCGACCGGCGGCCGCGGCAGCGCGCTGGCCGTCTGCATCGAGCTGGCCGAGCGCCACGAGGGCGTCAAGGTCATCGCCTGCGAGACGCGCCCGCTGCTTCAAGGCGCGCGCCTGACCGCCTGGGAGCTACAGAAACTCGGCATCCCGTTCGCCCTGATCGTCGACGGCGCCGCCGCCTCGATCCTGCGCCGCGGCCTCGCCGACGCCGTCGTCGTCGGCTGCGACCGCGTCGCCGCCAACGGCGACGCCGCCAACAAGGTCGGCACGTACTCCCACGCGCTCGCGGCCCAAGCCGCCTCCGCCCCCTTCCTCGTCGCCGGCCCCACCTCCACGATCGACCTCGCAACGCCGGACGGCGACGCCATCGAGATCGAGGAGCGCGACGCCGCCGAGGTCACGTCCTACAACAACACGCCCGTCGCGCCGGCCGGCACGCCCGCGCTGAACCCCGCCTTCGACGTCACGCCCGCATCGCTCATCACCGCGCTGGTCACCGAGCGCGGCATCGCCTCGCCGGTGACGACCGACGCGATCGCCGCGCTGCTCAGCTGACCGCGTCCAGCCTCACAACACCCCGAGCCGCTCCAGGTACCACCCGGCGTTGCGGACCAGCTCCTCAGGACGTTGAAGCGCGACGAACGGGACGACCGTCCACGTGACGAGGACGCCGGTGCACACGAACAACGTCCAGCGGTTGCGCGACTCCGCGAACGCGATCGCCGCGAGCACGAGCAGCCCGTAGGTCGGCAGCTCGACCAAGCGGCTGGCGATCAGCGGCTGGTAGGGCCAGTCGCCGGTGGGCGGCTTGCCGCCGGTGAAGAAGATCACGAGCATCCCGGCCGACAGGCTTGCGACGAGGACGAGGAAGATCGCCCGGCGCAGGTTGACGACCGCATCCGAGGTGATCGGCCCCAGCACCGCCCAGATCGCGCCGGCGAGGACGATCAGGACGCCGTAGCAGGCCACGAAGTCGGCGAAGCCCTGGCACTGGAGGTAGACGAGGCAGGCCGACTCGGAGAGGTCCGGGAACGACACCATGCTGAACATGCCGTCGCCGAGGTCGGGACGCTGCAGGATCTCCCCGCCGAAGCCCGGCAGCACATGCGCGATCCCTCGTCGAATCGCATCGTCGAAGTTCGTCTTGCCGATCAGGTTGTTGGACAACAGCACCCCGGCGATGGTCACGGCCGGCCATACGCCCAGCCATGCTCGCCCGGGAAGCGACGGCGCATCGCCACGCTCGGTGACCGCCGCCACCGCCACCGCCCCAGCCAAGGCGACTACGACGCTCGCGACCAGCAGCCAAGCGGCCTGCGACGGGTCGGAGAGCACGTGGATGGCCCAGAACGCGATGGCGCACAGCCCCAGCGACACCGCAGGCGCCAGATGCGTCGCCACCCGCAGCCGGAGCGACGGAACCCGCCCCCCGCGCAGTGCTTGCCACGCCAGGGCCAACACGATCGCCGCGGCCACCTGCGGCAGCACGTTGGCAGACAGGAACGCGCATCCGATCGTCGCCAGCACCAGCGCGATCGTCGTTCCACGTGGGTGGCGCCGAACTAGTAGCAGCGCCATCCAGGGCGCGACGATCGCGATCAGGCGACCCGGATGTCCCATCTCGTAGAGCGGCTGACCTCCGGCGATGTTCTTCACGTACATCCACGGATAGATCGACATCGTTGTCGCGAACACCGCCGCGACGGCGAGCCACCCTGCGAGGGCCTTGCGCCGTTGCGCCGCGCGATGGGTGAGCCCGAAGACCAAGGCCGCGAACGAGGCCAGGCCGACGCACTGCGTCAGGTAGATCGGGAGCCACAGGTCACCCGCATGCGAGGACGAGAACATCAGCGGGGCGTTGAAGACCCACTCGTCGGACTGGTGCGCCCACTGGACGAGGTAGCTGCCCAGGGACCCGTCGAGCTGCTGCGCGCCCACGAGCAGGTACCAATGGATCGAGTCCTGGGTCAGGAACGCCGCGTCGACCTGCAGCCGGTGGACGACCGCGATGAGCACCAGGGCGAACGCACCGGCCACCCCCCAGCCGACGCCGGCGCGAGCGGCGCGAGCGCGGAGAACGGTCGGCGAGGCCCGCACGGCGTCACGATTGACCAGCAGCGCCGCCGCCACGGTCCCCGCAAGCGCGATCCACGAGGCCGTCTCGGTCGGCACCGCGGCGTAGAGCAACTGCAGCGGGCCGAGCAGCAGCACGAACCCGGGGATGAAGCCGGCGAGCGCGGAGATGGCCACCGGCCAGCGATCCTCGCCCCGGACCGCCGCGACGATCGGCCTGCCCAGCGCCGCCGTCGCCCCGCAGTAGGCGAGAGCCAGCACGAGCGTGAGGACCCACCATCGATGCGCGATCGCCGTCTCGAACGGGCTGATCGCCAGGTCCTCCGGATACGTGGCGGTTGCGTCCCCCACCGGGAAGATCCCCGAGTTGACGCCGAACCGGGCGTCCAGCGCGTGTGGGGACAGCCGCCCGTGCGTGGCGACGATGTTCGCCACGAGCACAAGGCCGCCGACCAGGCCGACCGCCGGCCGGAGCGCCCGCGCGCTCCGGCGCTCGCCGACCGCCGGGAGCGTCTGCTGCTGCATGAGACCGCATCTCTAGCTGACCGAGTATGGCGACTGCCAGAGACAGCCCGGCAACCTCTTAGCGATCGGAATCGCTTCCCGTTATCGCCGCGCTGCTCACGTGATCCCGAAGTGGTGCAGGTACCAGCCGGCGTTGCGGACGAACTCCTGCGGTCGGTCGAAGGCGACGAACGGCGTGATCGTCCACACCACCAGGAAGGCCGTCCCGACCGCGAAGGTCCAGCGGTTGCGCGCCTCCACGAACGTGATGCCGGCGAGGATCAGCACGCCGTAGAGCGGCAGCTCGATCAGGCGCGTGAAGATCGCCGTCTGGTAGAGGCCGGCGTCTGCCTCTGGCGGGGCGCCTCCGACGAAGAACAGGATCACGAGCGCGCCCGCCAGGAGGGCGATCAGCAAGAGGACAAGCGCGCGGCGCGCGTTGGCCACGACGTCGGCGGTCAGTGACCCCAGCGCCGCCCACGTACCCCAGGCGATGGCGGACAGGACGCCGAAAGTCGCGAGGAAGTCCGCGATGCCCCGGCACTCGATGAGCGCCGAGCACGCGCCCTCGGAGAGGTTCGGGAAGGACAGCCCGGCGAACATCCCGTCCCCGATGTCCGGCCGCTGGAGCAGCTCCCCGCGAAAGCCCGGCAGCACCGATCCGATCGCGTCTCGTATCGCCTCCCCCGCTTCCGAGCCGCCGATCAAGTTGTTGGACAACAGCAGACCGGCCAGGGCGACGAGCGGCCAAACGACGAGCCACCTTCGGGAGAGCGATGGCTGCGTCACCACCGGCGCGGAGTTCACGGCGAGCGCCACCGCGCCGGCCAGCGCCAGCAGCATCGCGGCGACGAGGAACCAGGCGGCCTGGTCCTTGTCGGAGAAGCTCTGGATCGCCCAGAACGGCAAGGCGCACAGCGAGAGCGCGGCCACGGGCAGCAGGTGCACGAGGGCGCCGCCGCGGCCCTCAAGCCACCCGGCGCGGCGACCGGACAGCGCCCGCCAGAGGAGGACCGCGACGACCGCGATCGCCACGTGCGGCAGGACCTCCGCGGAGGTGAAGGCCAGCCCCATCGTCGTCAGCGCCAGCAGGGCCGTGACGGACCGCGAATGGCGTCGCACGAGCAGCAGGGCGGCCCATGGCGCGACGATGCCGATCAGCCGGCCGGTGTGGCCCAGCCAGTACAGCGGCTGTCCGCCGATCACCAGGCGGACGTAGACCCACGGGTAGATCGAGACGGTCGCCGTGAACATCGCGCTGACGACCACGACGCCGGCGAGGGCCTTCCGCTGGCGCGCGTGCCGATGCACGAGACCGTAGGCCAGCGCCGCAACAGACGCGATCCCGATGGCCTGGGTCAAGTAGAACGGCAGCCAGATGTCCCCGGGGTTCGTCGAGGAGAACATCAGCGGCGCGTTGAAGACCCACTCGTCGGATTGCGAGGCCCACTGGGCGAGATGGGTCCCGAGCAACTGGCCGAGCTGCTGACCGCCGGCCTCCAGGAACCAGTGGATGGAGTCCTGGGTCAGGTAGTCCCCATCAACCTGTAGGCGATGGACGAGCATGACCAGGACCATCAGGACGACGCCGACGGCCGCCCACCCGAGCCGCCGGGCATGCGCGGCCCGCTGTCCAGGCTCGACCCATGCGGCGGTGATGGCCTTGCGATGCAGGAGGATCGCTGCCGCCGGGACCGCTGCGAGCGCGACCCACGACGCCGTGCGCACCGGGAGGACGCCGTAGAGCAGCTGCACCGGGGCGAGCACGATCAAGTAGCCCGGCAGGAAGCCCGCCAGCCCCGAGAGCGCGGACGGCCAGCGGTCGTCACCGCGCACCGCGGCGACGATGGGAGCGCCGAGCGCGAGCACGGCGACGAAGTAGGGCAGCGCGAGCGCGAGCGTCAGAGCCAGCGGCCGGTGTGCGACGCTCGGATCGAGCGGGTTGTATTCGACGTTCCCATGGGCCCCACCCATCTCGGCGAGGACCGGAACGCGGCCCATCACCTGACGAGCCAGTCCGTCCATCGCGTCCGCCGACAGGCGCGGCTTGGGCACCGTCAGCAGCGCGACGACCCCGAGGCCGAGCGTAAAGGCGAGCGCCGGGATGAGCGACGCCATTCGCTGCCTGGCCCAGGTGCCGACTGCGGGGCGCGGGTGAGCGATCATGGCCAACCCATACCTGGCGCCGCAAGCGGCCACCAGAGCCAGTGGTCACCCTAGATCGTTCGACGCCGCTCAGCGTCGCTCGTCCCTGACGGCGTTCAGTCGCGCAGCACGCGCGCCGCTGCCGTCAGCCGCCGCGTGCCGAAGCCCGCGACGCGCAGCGCCAGCGGCTGCCTCGAACCGGGGCGCCCGACGTCTGCTGGCTCGCGTTCGCGGTACCACTCGATCGTGTCGATCAGCGGCTGTTCGTGGTGGCCGGTGCTCCAGCCGAGGTCGCGCTTGGCCTTGGTCGAGCGGTAGGCCCAGCGCAAGGACAGCGCGCGGATCTCCTCGACGGTGATCGCCGGACGCCCGGGCATCGCCTCGAAGCCGCGGGCGACGGCGAGCGCGGCGTGCAGCGGCAGCTTGACTGCCGGCGGCTCGACGCCGCTCAGGCGTCCCAGGTCGGCGAACAGGCGATCGTTGGTGAAGTTCCGCCCGCCCAAGATGTAGCGCTCGCCTACGGCGCCGTGCTCGGCCGCCAGAAGATGACCGCGCGCGACGTCCTCCGCGCTCACGATGCACAGCGTCCCGTCGACGTAGACCGGGATCTCGCGGCGCAGGAACCGCCGCACCAGCTCGGTCGAGGACCGGTGGATGTCGCCGCGGCCAAGCACGTGCGCCGGGTTGACGATCACCAGCGGCAGGCCCTGCGCGCAGACCCGCAGCGCCTCGCGCTCGGCCTCGGCCTTCGCGTTGGCGTAGGTCACGCCGACGCGGGCCGCGTTGAAGACCTGCGTCTCGTCGGCGGTCACGGTTCCGTGACCGGCCGGCCCGATCGCCGCCACCGCGCTGGTGTGCACGGTTCGCTCGACGCCCGCGCGCAGCGCCTCCTCCAGCACCACGCGCGTGCCCAGGACGTTCGCGCGGTGCAGCTCCCGCCAGCCGGCGCGCAGCGTCGTGGCGCCCGCGACGTGGAAGAGCCGGTCGACGTCCTTCAGCGCCCGGCGCACCGCGCGCGTGTCCAGCGCGTCGGCGACGACGACCTCGGCGTCCAGCCCGTCGAGCAGTTCCAACCGCGCGCCGTCGGGCACGATCACGCGCACGCGATCGCCGCGCGCGACCACCGCCCGCGCGACGTGCGATCCGACCAGGCCCGTGGCCCCGGTGACCAGCGTCACTCCCATCTCGCGCGCATCCTGCCAGGTGGCGGAACCCGTAGGCTGGCGAACCATGTCCCGAGTTGCGGTCGTCACCGACACGACCCACTACGCGCCGCGTGAGCTGCTGGCCGCCCACGGCATCCACCAGGTGTCGCTCTACGTCAACCTCGGCGATCGCCACGAGCGCGAGTCCGACATGCCAGACTTCGACGCGTTCTACGACGAGCTGCGCGGGATGGACCAGCTGCCGACCACGTCACAGCCCTCGATCGGCGACTTCCTGGAGGTCTACGAGCCGCTCGCCGAGGCCGGCCAGGACATCGTCTCGGTGCACATCGCCGGCGGCATCAGCGGCACGCCTGAAACCGCGCGCCAGGCCGCGACCGAGATCGCCACCAAGTACCCCGGCCGCCGCGTCGAGGTCGTCGACTCCCGGACCGCGTGCGGCGGCATCGGCCTCTGCGCGCTGGCCGGCGCCGCGGCCGCCTCGACCGGCGCCGACGTCGACGCCGTCCGCGCCCGCGTCGACGAGGCCACCGACGCCATGAAGATCTGGTTCGCCGTCGACACGCTGGAGTTCCTCAAGCGCGGCGGGCGCATCGGCACCGCGCAGGCGTGGCTCGGCGGCGCGCTGAAGATCAAGCCGATCCTCACGATCGACCGCGAGATCACGCCGGTCGAGCGCGTCCGCACCGCCGGCCGCGCGTTCGAGCGCATGGTCGACTACCTCAAGGCGCGCAAGGAAGACGGCGCCGACGGCTGGGTCGTCCAGCACATCCAGGCGCCTGAGCAGGCCGAGAAGCTCGTCGAGCGCGGCCGCGAGATCTTCGGCTCCGAGCCGGTCTTCGTCTCCGAGATCGGCCCCGTCATCGGCACCCACGTCGGCCCCGGCCTGATCGGCGCCGGCGGCCTGCCGCGCGCGCTGATGGCCGAGCTGGGCGTCTAGCCCGTCGAGGGCAGGACGACGGACCCGCCGCCGCCCTCGTCAGGCGGTGGCAGCGGCTTGTTGGGGTCCAACAGCGCTGCGGCCTTCAGCTCCTGACGCCAGGACCACCACTCACGCGCGATGATCTGGATCGACGCTGCCAGCGGGATCGCCACGATTGCGCCCAGCACGCCCAGCAGCGTCGACCCGAACAGCACCGCGACCAGGACCACGATCGGCTGGACCTGCACGGTCCGGCGCTGGATCTGCGGCTGGATGATGTTGTTCTCGAGCTGCTGGTAGATGACGGCCCAGATCGCCCAGATGATGGTGTCGGTCGGGAAGTCGTTGAACAACGTGACCAACCCGATGAGGATGGCCGCGGCCGTCGCCCCGATCAGCGGGATCAGCGACGCCAGGCCGGCGACGACCGCCAGCGGCGCGGCGAACGGCACGCCGAGCAGCTCCATCACGATGAACGCCTGGACGCCCGCGATCAACGCGATCGTCAGCGCGCCCTGCACGTACCCGCCAACCGCCGAGGCGGTGTGGTCGAGGATGCGCCGCATCCGTTCTCGCTCGGCCTCGGGTCTCAGCTTCAACGCCGCGTCGGTCCAGCCGCGACCGCCCGACACGATGAAGATGCTCAAGATCAATATGTTGACCAGCGCGAAGACCGAGTTGACCAGCCCGAGGCCGATGTCGCTCAGAACCTTCGCCGCGTCGCCGATCTTCGCCGGAAGCTGGTCGGCCTGCTTCTGGAGCTGGCCGGTCAAGTCGTACTTGTCGTCCAGCTCGCGCAGCCGCTCGTTCTTGTTGACGTAATCCTGGACGTCGTTGGCGTAGTTCGGCAGGTCCTCGGCCAGGTCGGTGCCCTGCGTGACCAGCGGCGGCACCACGAGCGCCGTCAGGCCGACCGGGATGAAGATCACCGCCAGGTAGACGATCGCGACCGCGAACCCGCGCCGCATGTGGCGGTTGAGCTTGTTGACAGGCGCCGACAGCGCGACCGCGATGAACGTCGCGGTCAGCACCCACCCGATCGGCTTGCGCAGCAGGTAGACCAGGTACAGCGCGATGACCGCCAACACCACGATCGTGACCACGCGCACGACGGTGCGCGCAGGGATGTCGGGTGGGCGAGAGGTCATCCACCCTGAACCGTAGGCGCGCGGCCGGACGGTCCAGGGCAGACGACCGCAAGAGCTACCAGCGGCGCTTCTTGCGGCGCAGGAGGCCGACGACGCCGGCAATGCCGCCGCCGATCACAAAGCCCGCGACGGCGGCGCCGATCAGCACCTCCTGCTGGTGCTCGCGGATCTGCTTGCGCCAATCGGTCACCTCGGCGACCTCGCCGCGCAGGCGCTCCAGCGAGACCGCGAGCTCTGCGCGGTTGGCCTCGATGGACTGCCGGATCTCCTCAGGGGAGCGCTGGGACATCAGCAAGCCTCCGGGAGGAGATTCGCGATTTCCTCAGGCGAGCGTTGGGCGGACATCTAGACCGTCCCCCCGGGATGCTCGGCCGTCACGGTGTCCTTGATCAGCTTGGCCTCCTCGATGGCCATCTTGGGCGCGGGCGGCGAGCCCTTCTTGATCGCCCGGAACGCGGCGTAGCCCGCCAGCGCGGCGAGCAGGAGCAGGATCGCGGCCACCGTGAAGAAGCCCCAGAACTCCTGGCCGTCCGGGAACGGGATCGCCCAATAGGCCAGGTACGCGAAGCCGAACAGGAGCATGATCGCCGCGCCGAGCACGAAGACCCCGGCCGCCGCGGCGACCGCGACGCCGACGCCGAGCGACCGCACCTTGGTGGTGACTTCAGCCTTGGCGAGCTCGATCTCCTCGCGGACGAGGAGCTGTGCCTTCTCGCTGACGTCCGAGATCGCCTGGGCGATGTTGGTCGGCTGCTGATCGCTCACGAGTGCTTCCTCTTGGCCAGGCCCTTCAGGAGCAGGGCGACGACCAGCCCGCCGCCGAACGCGGCGCCGACGAGCTTCTCGGGGTGCGGATCGACCGCGCCCGAGCCGTCGCCGAGCAGCGCGCTGCCCGCGGGCTGGGAGAAAGACGCCTCGCCCGAGCCGACGGTCGGCGTGGGCTCGGTGGGCGGATCGGCGGCCGGCGGGATCGGCGCCTGGGCGGCGGCCTCCGCGGGCTCGGGCTCCACCACGGGATCCGGCCCCGCAGTCGTCGGGCTGTGCGGGTCCTCGGAGGCCATCACTCCGGCGGATCCTCGTCGAAGATCCGGCGGTAGGCCACGGCCGCGACGCGCGAGGCCGCGATCGACGCGATCGCCCCGAATGCGGCGAGCAGGCCCGACCAGGCGAGGCGCTTGGTGATGTCGTTGTGCTGCATCGGGTCCAAACCCTACCCGGACGGCGCGCGACCTATTGATCCAGCCCGCCGCAGATCGTCTCTACGATCAACCGCTTGGCATCGTCGAAGTCCTGTCCCGCCTTGGGCAGCGAGTCGAAGATCCACCCCGTCAGCACCTGCTCGATCGCCCCGTAGAACGCCATCGCGGCGAACTGCGGCGAGATGTCGGTGCGGAACTCGCCGGCCTCCTGCGCACGCTCGACGACCTGCGCGATCAGGTTGTAGGCCTCGGTGATCTTCGCCAGGTGCGTCTGGCCGAACGAGTTCGCCGCGCGGGTGACCTCCACGATGATGACCTTCATCAGGTCGGGGTCGTGGCGGTATGAGTCGATGATGAACCCGGCGATCGCCTCGAGCTTCTTGCGGGCGAGGATGTCCTGGGAGTCGACCTGGCGGATCGCCTCCAACATGACGTTCCAGCGCTCGAGGAAGAGCGTGTCCAAGACCTCGTCCTTGGACCGGAAGTAGTGGTACACCAAGCCGTAGGCGACGCCGGCCTCGTCGGCAATGTCGCTGACGCGACAGGTGTGGAAGCCCTGGCGGGCGAAGACGCGGACGGCCGCGTCGAGGATCAGGCGGCGCTTCTCGGCGGCCGCGGCGGAGGACCGTGCGGTGGCCATGGCTACCCGTACACCTCGGGACGCCGGTTGGCCAGCGACGGCAGGTCGGCGCGGATGCGGGCCTGGCGGTCGAGGTCGAGGTCGGCGATCGCGTAGGACTCGGTGTCGGGTGCTTGCGCGAGGACGAGGCCCCACGGGTCAACGATCATCGAGCGGCCGCCGGTGCGCAGGCCCGGCGCGTGGCGCCCCACCTGGTTGGCGGCGATCACGAAGGCCTGGTTCTCGATCGCGCGGGCGCGCAACAGCACCTCCCAGTGGTCGCGGGTCGTGGGCTCGGTGAAGGCGGAGGGCACCGCCAGGAGCTGCGCGCCGTCGACCGCCAGGCGGCGGTAGAGCTCCGGGAAGCGCAGGTCATAACAGATGGTCAATCCGAGGCCGACGCCAGAAGCGGTCGCGCTGAGCACGATCTCGTCGCCGGGCGCCTCGCCGTCGGATTCGCGGTAATCGCGGCCGCCGACGAGCACGTCGAACATGTGGATCTTGCGGTAGGTCGCGCGGTCGACGCCGTCGGGCCCGACGTGGACGGACGTGTTGGCTCCGCGACCGTCAGAAGCCTCCGAGACGCGCTCGGCGATCGAGCCGGCGACCAGGTCGATCTCCAGCTCCCGCGCGATCGCGCGCGCCCAGCTCAGCGCCGGGCCGTCGAGCGCCTCGGCGCCCGCGCGCTGGTCCTCCGCCGTCCCGTAGACCGACCACTTCTCGGGCAGCACGACCAGCGTCGCGCCGTCGCGCACGGCGGCGCGCACGAGGCGGTCGGCCGTCTCGAGGTTCGTCGCCTTGTCGGCGGTCGCGGTGAGTTGGACAGCGGCGGCGCGCACGGTGTGTGGGGGTCCTGGGTTTGGCGATTGACTGGTCAGTCAATCGCCGTCTGGGAGCATACCCCGCCGTGTCCACCCTGTCCGAGCTGCCGCTGCGAGACCGCCCGACCGGGTTGGCGGTGCCGCCCGCGCGAATGGCGCTCCTGCACGACCGCCGCCCGCTGAAGCGCTGGCGCTACGTGGGCCTCTACGGCGAGGACATCATGCTGTGCGCGGCGGTCGTCCGCGTCGCGGGGCTGCCGCAGGCGTTTTGGGCGACGTGGGACCGGCACGAGCTGCGCGAGAAGACCGTCTTCCGCCCGGGCGCTGTCGCCGTCGACGGCCACCGCGTCCGCTTCCCCGAAGGCGAGCTGACGCTGACCGACGACGGCGAGCCGATGGCGGTGACCTCGCGCCACGGCGACTCCTACATCTGGACGCGCAAGCAACCGGTCCGCGCGACGGGCACGGTGGCCGGGAAGGCCGTCGAGCTGCGCGGGCTGATCGACGACTCGGCCGGTTACCACGCGCGCCGCACGGACTGGCGCTGGTGCGCGGGCGTCGGTGAGACGCCGGACGGGACGCCCTTGGCCTTCAACATCGTCACCGGCCTGCACGACGCGCCGGTCGGCAGCGAGCGCACCGTGTGGGTCGACGGCCGCTCGGCCGAGCTGCCGCTCGCGACGTTCGCCGACGACCTCAGCGCGGTCACGTTCGCGGACGCGCCGGAGTCCCGTCTGGCCTTCGCCGAGGAGACGCGCCGCGCGCGCGACGACGACTTCGGCCTGTTCGCCTCCGACTACGTCCAGCCGTTCGGGACCTTCTCCGGCACGCTCCCCGACGGCGTCGTTGTCGCCCGCGGCTGGGGCGTGATGGAGCGCCACTCGGCCCGCTGGTAGCCCGGCGCCGCGGCCTTCTAGGCTGGAGCGATGTCCGCGTCCCATTCGTCGCCCCTTGCCGAGGAGCTGGCCGAAGGCCTGCTCGAGCGCTTCGTGCGGTACTGCCGCATCGAGTCCACCGCCGCGCGCTCGCGAACGCAGTCGCCGAGCTCGCCCGGCCAGCTGGAGATGGGGCGCCTGTTGGTCGACGAGCTGAAGGCCGCCGGCCTGGAGGACGCGTTCCTGGATGACAACGGCTATGTCGTCGCGACGCTGCCGGGCAACGTCGAGGACGCGCCGGTCGTCGGGTTGATCGCGCACGTCGACACGTCCCCGGACGCCCCGGGCGCCGGTGTGGAGCCGATCGTGCACCGCGACTACGACGGCGGCGTGATCGAGCTGCCGCGCGGCGGGACCATCCTGGATCCGGCGTCGGTGAGCGCGTTGAGCGACAAGCAGGGCCACGACGTGATCACCTCGTCGGGCGACACGCTGCTGGGCGCCGACGACAAGGCCGGCGTCGCGGAGATCGTCACCGCCGTCTCCTACCTCGCCGCCCACCCCGAGCTGCCGCGCCCCACGCTGCGCGTCTGCTTCACGCCCGACGAGGAGATCGGCGAGGGCGCGACGCTGTTCGACGTCGAGCGCTTCGGCGCGTTCTGCGCCTACACGCTGGACGGCTCGGAGGTCGGCGAGCTCCAGGACGAGACGTTCACCGCCGCCCAGGTCGAGGTCACGATCCACGGCGTCGACATCCACCCGGGCTTCGCGAAGGGCATCCTCGTCAACGCCGCGCGGCTGATCGCCCAGTTCGTCGCCGCGCTGCCGGACGACCGCCTGACGCCCGAGACGACCGACGAGCGCGAGGGCTACGTCCACCCCTACGCGATCGGCGGCGACGCCCAGAAGGCGACCGCCACGTGGATCGTCCGCGACTTCGACGACGACTTGCTCCAGCAGCACATCGACCTCCTTAAGTCGACCGCGGAGGAGATCGTCAGCCGCGAGCCGCGCGCGAAGCTGGAGATCGAGGTCCACCACCAGTACCCCAACATGCGCGCGCACCTCGAGCCGTTCCCGGAGGTCGTCACGGCCGCCGAGCGCGCGATCGACGCCGAGGGCCTGAAGGCGCGGCGGACCGTGATCCGCGGCGGCACCGACGGCTCGCGCCTCTCGGCGATGGGCCTGCCGACGCCGAACGTGTTCACCGGCGGCCACGAGTTCCACTCGGTCCGCGAGTGGGCGTCGCTTCAGGACATGGCGTCGGCTGCGGCCGTGATCGTGCGGCTGGCCGAGGCCTGGACGCAAGAGGATCTCCGCGCCGCCGCGGCGAGCAACGCGGCGTCCGCGGGCAAGAGCTAGGACTACGGCGACAGCGGCTCGGCGCGGGGCGCGGCCGGTGGCGGAGCGGTCGCCTCGCCGCCGCGGCCCGGCCGTGCGCGCTTGGCCGCGTAGAGCCGCGCGTCGGCGGCGGCCAGCGCGGAGTCGAGCGTCGCGCCGCGCGGCCACGCGGCCGTGCCCGCCGACCACAGCATCGGGTGCGCCTCGCGCAGGCGCGCGACCACGCGCGTGGCGCCGTCCTCCGACGTCGCCGGCAGCACCAGCGCGAACTCGTCGCCGCCGTGGCGCGCAAGCAGGTCGGCCGGGCGCAGCGCGCCAAGCCAGGCCTGAGCCAGATCGGCCAGCAGCTGATCGCCCGCCGCGTGGCCGTCGTGGTCGTTGATGGCCTTGAAGTCGTCGAGGTCGATCAGCACAACCGCCAGGTCGGCGCCCGTGCGCGCCGCCAGCTCGTGCTCGCGCTCGGCCGCGGTGATGAACGCGCGGCGGTTCAGCAGGCCGGTCAGCGGGTCGGTCTCGGCCTGGCGACGGACGCGTTCGCTCAGCCGCGAGAGCGCGTGGCCGGAGCCCCAGACCGTGGCGGTGACGAGGATCCAGGCGGTCAGCGTCTCGTCCAGGCCGGCGGCGCGCAGCCCGGCGCCGAAGCCGATCGTGATCAGCGCGCTGTGCAGGCGCGTGGCCGCAGGCGAGAGGAAGAGCCCAGAGTAGACCGTGATCCACACGTAGGCGTAGCCGGCGAGCATCGCGCCGCCGGTCGTCGACGACGCGCCGACCAACACGCTGGTGATGACGATCACCGCGGCGACCGTGACCGTCAGGCCGGTGTGGTCGATGCGCGGGCCCGCGACGACGAGGCCGATCGCCAGGACGACGCCGACGACCGTGAGCGCGATCAGCAGGTCGGTCGGCCGTCCGGGCGCGACCGGGAACGCCGCGGAGAACGCGCAGGCGAATGCGGCCACGAAGGTCAGTGCCGACAGCGACCGGACCTCGGGCGGAGCAGCGGCAACCCGGTGAGGAACCCTCATCTCAGGGTGTTGCCTACCCGGTCCGCGAGCGGACTCCTCTACGGGTTGGCGCCTAGACGGCAGCTTTGGCGAGGTTTGCCCAGAGATGCAGGACTGCCTGGCTACGGAACGGCGCCCAGCGCTGTGCGTCGGCCGTCGTCGCGCCGAGGCGGGTGAGCGAGGTGCGGACCGCGACGTCGCCGTCGAGGAAGACATCAGGGTCTCCTAGGCGCAGCGCGACGTAGCCGGCGGTCCAAGGGCCGATGCCGTAGAGCTGCGTGAGCGGCGCGGCGTCGTCCGGTGTGGCGAGCGGTGGGTCGGCGAGGGCGAGCTCGCGCAGGGTGCGGGCGCGGTTGCGTGGCATCCGGAACGCCTCGTCGGGCGCGGCAGCCAGCGCCGAAGGCTTTGGGAAGAGGAGCGAGAGCGCGCCGTCGTCCCCGCTGCGCTCCCCCGCCGCGGCGGTCAAGCGCGAGAGCAGGCGCCGCGCGGCGGCGACGCTGATCTGCTGGCCGGCGACCGCGCGGACCGCGACCTCGAAGCCGGACGCCGCGCCGGGCACGCGCAGGCCGGGGCGGGCGCGGACGAGCGGGCCGAGGATCGGGTCGTCGCCGAGCGCTCGCACCACTGCCGCGGGGTCCTCGTCGAGCCCGAAGAGGGCGCGCGCCGTGGCGATGGCGCGCGGCTCGTCGGCGGGATCGGCGAGCGACCACTCCGCGTCCACCCCGTCCGCGCGCGGCGTAAGCGCGATCATCGCCGGGCCGCCCGGCAGCGCCAGCGTGCGGCGGTAGGTGCCGCCCTCGACCGTCTCGACCCCGTCGATCGCGCGGGCGGCGAGGAACCTCAGGACGGCGGCGCCGTCGAACGGCTGGGCGGTGGACAAGAGCACGCGCCCACTATGGTGCCGCGACGTGAAGATCGTGAGCGTGATGACGACCGCCGCGCGCGGAGGCGGCGAGTACGCGGCGGTCGACCTGCTCGACGCGCTGATCGGGCGCGGCCACGAGTGCGTCATGTTGTCCAACGTGGCCGACGTCGCCGAGGGCACGCGCGTCCCGGTCAAGCCGATCGACCTCGGGCCGAAGCTCTCGCGGCGCAGCGCGGTGTCGCTGACGGCGAAGGCGCCGCTCGTGTTGAAGTCCTTGAAGGCGGCGCTGGAGCGCGAGGCGCCCTACGACGTCTTGTTGGTGCACTACAAGAAGGAGCAGCTCCTGGCGCCGTGGCTGCCCAAGCGCCTGCGGCCCAAGCTCGTCTGGGCCGAATGGGGACCGGTCCCACGCCAGCTGCGCAGCGGCGCGCCCAACGTGGTGTTCAAGCGCGCGGCGCGCGACGTGCACGTCGTACTGGCCGTGTCGGCCGGGACCAAGGACTCGTTGATCGAGGCCGGGATCGACGCTGACAAGGTCGCGGTCGTTCCCAATGTGATGGATCTGAACGCGGTGCGCTTCAGCGCCGAGGCCCGGGCGCGGGTGCGCGCCGAGCACGGCATCCCGGAGGGCGCGTTCACGGTCGGCTGCGTGTCGCGCTTTCACCCCAAGAAGCCGCTCGACGTGCTGATCCGCGCGACCGCCCAGCTCGGGCCGGACGCCCACCTCCTGCTGGCCGGCGACGGCGAGACCGAGGCCGAGTTGAAGGCCTTGAGCCACCAGCTGCTCGGCGACCGCGCCCACGTCCTCCCCACCCCGCACCGCGCGATCGCCGACGTGCTGAGCGCGCTCGACGTCTCCGTCTTCTGCCCCTCGCCGACCGAGGGCGCGCCGCGCGCGGTCATCTACGCGATGGAGGCCTCACGTCCGGTGGTCAGCACCGGCCCCGAAGGCGTCTGGGACATGATCGAGCCCGGTATGGGCGCGATCGCCGAACGCGAGCACGACGCCGACTCGCTCGCCGACTTGTTGAAGCAGTACCGCGACGACCCTGAGCGCGTCGCCCGCGAAGGCGCCACCGGCCGCCGCCTGGCCGAGGAGCGCTACGACGGCGCGGTCGTCGCCGAGCAGATCGAGCGCCTGCTCGCCTAGGCGGCGTCGATCGCCGCGAGCAGCTCGTCCCAGTGAGCGGTGGTCGCCGCGATGCGGGCGACCAAGGCCTCCAACTCGGTCCAGCCGTCGTCGGACTCCCAGCCCCAGTGCAAGGTGATGGGCGCCCAGAGGCCGGCCTGCTGGGCGATGAGCGCGTCGGCGGCGGGCAGGACCTCGCGGGCGTGGCCGTAGAGCGGCCAGTAGGACGGGAGGTAGAGGGCGCCGTCGCGCCACTGGGGCGTGGAGTGGAAGCCCATCGTCTGCAAGGTCTCGGGGCCGGAGCAGACGACATCGAAACGGGCGGCCAACGGCGCGTACTGCGTGGCGTCGAAGCGGTTGTAGGGCGGGACGAAGACGCGCGGGCGCTCGAGGCCGGCGGCGGCGAGCTCGGCGAGTGCGGTGTCCAGCAGCTCAGCGGTCGCGGCGGCGTCGAGGCCGCTCAGCTCGCTGCGGCGGCGCGGTGAGGCGAAGCGCGTGCGGTGGTCGCGGCCGTGCAGTGCGAGCGTCACGCCGTCTTGTTGAAGGCGTTGGAGCATCGCCAGCTCGGAGTCGTCCAGCGGCCGCCACTCGCGCTGCTGCGGATCGAGCGGGTTGCGGCTGACCCGCGTCGGGACCGCGATGCAGTACGGCACCCCGGCCTCGGTCAAGATGGTGTGGAACCGCTGGTACCTGTCGGTCCCGAAGCGCCCGGGCTCGTCCCACGCCTGGTAGTGCGGGAACTCGTCGACGCGGACCAGGAACCGCGGCGGCGCGGACGCGGCGGCGCCGAGCACGGAGCGCCGGACGTCCTGCAACGGCGCGGCGACGGCGGAGGCGAAGTCCAGCCCGCCGCGGCGGCGCTGGACGAGCTGCTTGAAGCGGACGGGCGCCGGAGGGACGCGCTTGGTGCGCAGCGCGGCGAGGACGTCTGGCGCGGAGATGGCCGCCTCCGTCGTGACGCCGTCGGCGAGCTCGCGGGCGAAGACGACGCGCGCGGTGCGCCGCGCGGCGTCGTCCTCGCCCCGCGCCTTGGCGTACGTGTCGCGCGTACGGCGGGCGATGGCGTCCCAGGCGAAGCGGGTCTCGGCCAGCTCGCGCCCGTTCGCGCCGCGGCGCGCGGCCTCGTCCGGCCCGGCGGCGACGACCGCGCGCAGGGCCTCGGCGAGCGCGTCAGGTGAGGGCGCGGCGCTCAACCAGCCGGTCTCGCCGTCCTCCACGGCCTCGGCCAAGCCGCCGACGGGGTAGGCGACGACCGGACGGCCGAAGCCGTAGGCCAACAACAACACGCCGGACTGCGAGGCGCGCTTGTAGGGCAGCACGACCGCGTCGGCGGCGGCGAAGAGGTCCGCGGCGTCCGACATGGGGATGAACTCCGCGCGGAGGTGCAGGCGCGAGCCCAACGCCGCGATGGCGTCGCGCTCGGCGGCCGGCGCGCCGAGGTCCTCGCCCGCGACGATGACGTGGAGCGCCTCGACCTCCAGCGCCGCACCCAACAGGTCGCCGAGGCCCTTATCCGAGCGCAGCTGGCCGAACAGCAGCACCGCCGGCGCGTCAACCGGGACCCCCAAAGCGGCGCGGGCGCGCGCCCGGTCGCCGTCGCCGCCGGTCCGCGCCAGGCCGCCGTACTCGCCGTGCGGGATGACGTCGACCGCGCCGCGCTCGGTCGCATACGCGCGCGGCAGGTCGCTCTCGGTGTGGACGATCGTGCGCGCGGTCATCCGCGCGAGCGTCTTGCGCGTGCGCTCCAGCGAGGCCTCGCGCTCGAAGGTGTTGTGCTCGGTCTGGACGACCGTGGCGCCGACCGCCCGTAGCGCGCCAACCGCCAGGACGCCGAGGCGCAGGTCCTCCCAGCCCTCGGTGTGGACGACGTCCGCGCGCCGCGCCAACCACGCCAGCCGCGGGATCGCCGCGACGAACAGCAGCCCGTTGGCGACGCGCCCGAGCCGCGCCCGGCGGACGAGGCGCCCGATCGGCGACGCGTCGCGCACGTAGCGGAAGACGGTCCGCACCTGAACGCCTTCAGGAACGTCGCGGTAGCTCGTCTGGTCGCGCGCCGTCGCGAGGTCCACCCGCGCGCCATCCGCGGCAAGCGCGGAGGCCAACGCGGCGGTGTAGTCGGCGACGCCACCGCGTCCGCCCTGCTCGATCACCAGCACCCGCACGAGGCAGCGAGCGTACAGGCCGGTGCCGTTGGGATGATCCCTGGCGATGGACGCCCAAGACCTGTTCGTCGCGGTCCAGACGCCGGTGCGCGGGACCGGTCAGGCGCTGCGCGTCGCGACCGTGCTGCGCGCGCTCGCCGACACCGGCCGCTGCGTCCACGTGCTGCACGTCCGCTTCGGCGGCGACGAGCCGGCGCCGGAGCTGCAGGCGGTGGACGGGCTGACGTTCGAGGCCGTCGACCCGTCCCGCGGCGCCGCCCGCGCGTTGACCTACGCCTTGGCTCGCGGCCGCCGCCTGCCGGCCGGATGGGCGCGCGCGATCTCGCCCGAGCTGGTGTCCGCCGCCCGCGCCCGCGCCAAGGGCGCCGACCGCGTCATCGCCGACGGCCCCGGCGCCGCCGCCGCGCTGCTCGGGCTCGCCAAGCGTCGCCCGGTCATCTACAACGCCCATAACTTGGAGTCGGCCTACCGCCACACGCTGGCCGACAACGACCTCGGCTCGCCCGGGCTGCTGCGCAACGCCGAGCGCCGTCTGCTCGCCACGTTCGCCGAGTCGTGGATGGTCTCCGAGGTCGACCTGGCCGGCGCACGTGAGCTGTGCCCGACCGCCACGCTGCGCCTCGTTCCCAATGTGGTGGACATCGAGGCCATCCCCGCCGCCACGGCCGACCCGCACGCCCAGCGGATCCTGATGGTCGCCGACTACACCTACGAACCCAATGCCAATGGGTTGCGCTTCCTGGTGGACGAGGTGATGCCGCGCGTGTGGACCGAGCGCCCGGAGGCGACGCTGCGCCTGGTCGGCCGCGGCCTGCCGGACGGTCCGTACGACCCACGCGTGCAGCCCGCGGGCTTCGTCGACGACCTGAACGCCGAGTACGCGGCCGCCTCCTGCGCCGTCGTGCCGCTGCTGGAAGGCGGCGGCACGCCGTTCAAGTTCTTGGAGGCGATGGCCCACGGCCTGCCGGTCGTCGCCACGCCGCGCGCCGCCGCCGGGCTGGCCGTACGCGACGGCGAGCACTACCTCGAAGGCGAGGACGCCCAGACCTTCGCGGGCGCGATCATCGCCCTGACCGGCGAGAACGCCGACACCGCGCGCCTGGCCGCCGCGGGCCGCGCGCTGGTCGCCGACCGCTACTCGATGGCCGCGCTGCGCCAGGCGGTCGCGGTATGAGCGCCCCGCCCCTCGTCGTCCAGTACCTCTACCTGCACGCGCCGGGCGACACCTACACCTACCCGTCGGCCCGCGCCGGCGGCGGCAGCGACGCCCGCCGCCTCGCCGCCCGCTACCTGGAGTGCGCCGCCGTTCAGGCCGCCTCGCTGCGCTTCGCCGGCGTCGCGTGCGAGCCGGTGCTCGTCACCAACCTCGCCGACCCCGCCGCCGCGCTGGACGACCACGGCCGCCGCGTCTTGGACGCGATCGACCGCCTTGGCGTCCGCCGCCTCACCGCGCCCTACGACCACGCGCCAGGGCCTGAGGTCGAGATGTTCTACAGCTCGCGCTACGTCTTCGACGCGATCGGCGCGGTGACGAGCGCCGACGATCCGCAGCGCGCCGTCTGGCTGGTCGACGTCGACTGCGTCTGGCGCGACCCGGCGCGTGCGTTTGCCGCCACGCCAGAGGACGACGCGATCGCCTGCGTCACGATCGGCTATCCGCCCGACTGGGACGTCTCCGGCCACACGCGCGCGTCGATCGGCGCGCTGGCCAACAGCGCCGAGCCCCCGCCGTGGATCGGCGGCGAGCTGCTGGCCGGCCGGGCCGGAGCGCTGCGCGAGCTCGTCGCGACCTGCGAGGCGCTCGACGCCGCAGCGCCCAGCGGCGCCCGCCTGCCCACCGAGGAGGCGCTGCTGACCTACGCCGGCGCGCTGGGCCAGATCCGCTTCACCGACCGCTCCGACCTCGCCGGGCGGATCTGGACCGGCCCGCGCCACGGCGCCGCCAACCCGCCCGATCCGAAAGCGCTCGCGCTCTGGCACCTGCCGTCCGAGAAGGGCCTGTCATTTCGCCGCGCGGCGCGCGCGCTCACCCGCGACCGGACGACCCGGCTGCGCGCCGACCTGGCCGACGCCGGCCGCGCCGCCCACCGCTTCAACCTGGACAACTCGACCGCCACCCGCGTCCGCAACGACACCTGGCTCGCCGCCCAGAAGCTGCGGTCCGCCATCATCGAACGCCGATGACCACCTTGCAGGGGCGCGACATCGTCTGCGTCGGCTTCGCCGACTGGGACACCGAGCTGCTGACCAACCAACATCACCTGATGTCGCGGTTGGCCCAGCACAACCGGATCTTGTTCATCGAGTCGCTCGGGCTGCGCCGTCCACAGCTGGCGGGCCGTGACGTGTCGCGCATCGCGCGGCGACTCAAGCGCGGCCTTCAGCCGCCGCGCACAGCGCCCGAAGGCGTGCACGTCCTCTCGCCGCTGGTGCTGCCGCTGCACTCCCGGCCCGCGGTCCGCGCGATCAACGCCCGGCTGCTGCCCGCGCTGGTCAAGCGCGCGACCAAGCGCTTGCACTTCAACGAGCGCCCGATCCTCTGGGGCTACGTCCCGCAGGCCGAGGCGCTGCTCGACGCGCTGAACCCGGCGCTGGTCGTCTACCACTGCGTCGACGACATCGCCGCCCAGCCCGGCGTCGATGCCGCGAGCTTCCGCGCCGCCGAGCAGCGCTTCGCGGCCCGTGCCGACCTCGTCCTGGCCAGCGCACCCGCGCTCGCCGCGCGCATGCGCGAGTTGAACGACAACGTGCTCTACGCGCCCAACGTCGCCGACACCCGCGCGTTCTCCAGCGCCCTCGCTCCCGGCCCGATCGACGCCGCGCTCGACGCGCTCCCCCACCCGCGAGTCGTCTTCACCGGCGCGGTCGTGGCGACCAAGCTCGACGTGGAGCTGATCGTGGACGTCGCCAAAGCCCGCCCCGATTGGTCCTTCGCGCTCGTCGGCCCGACCGGCATGGGCGACCCATCGACCGACGTCTCCGCGTTGATCAAGGTCGACAACATCCACCTGCTCGGCGCGCGCAGCCACGACGAGCTCCCCGCCGTCCTGCGCGGCGCCGACGCCGGCATCATCCCCTATGCGTCGAATCAGCTCACCGCCTCCATCTTCCCGATGAAGGTGTATGAGTACCTTGCCGCGGGCCTGCCGGTCGTCGCCACGCAGCTGCCCGCGCTGGACGGCGTCACCGCGATCACCACCGCCCCGGACGCGCCGTCCTTCGCCGCCGCCCTCGACGCCGCGCTGACCCAGAACGACGACGCCCACCGCACCGCCCGCTCTCAGGAAGCCGCCGCCCACTCGTGGGAGGCCCGCCTCGAAGAGATCGGCGACGCGATCAGCGCGCTCGGCCGCTAGTCCGCTTGCGCCCCCATGGGCGCATCCGCGCCGGGCGCGACGGGCGGGCCGGCAGCGCGCGGTCGTTCAGCAGCGCTTCGGGCACGTCGCGCGTCAGCCAGTCCGCGCACCACTCATAGCCGGCGTGCGCGAGCCCTTCGCGCAGGACGGGCGAGCGGCCGCGGACGTTGTGGGCGTCGGTGGCGACGTTGTGGGCCATGCCCTCGTCCAGCGCCCACTGCGAGAACTCGCGCGCGGTCGAGCCGAAGCGGCCGGTGAGCGACGCACCGGTCAGCGACGCGTAGGCGCCGCTCTCGGTCAGCCGCGCCAGCAGCGCGTGCTCGCGCAGGAACAGCGGCGAGCGCTCCGGGTGGGCGAGCAAGACGGTGTGGCCGAGACCCATCAGCTGCTGGACGCGGGCCTCGAAGTGCGGTGCCACGCGCGTGAAGGGACATTCGATCAGCAGCACGCGGCTGTCGCCCAGCGTCAGCGTGGGCGCCGCGTCATCGCCCAGCGCGCGCAACTGCGTGAGGTCGATCTCCGCGCCGGCCTCGACGCGCAGCGGCACCGCGCGCCGCGCGAGCTCCTTCTCCACCAGCTGGACGAGCAGCCCGATCCGCACCGGGTCGTTCGGGTACTCGCCGGAGACGTGCGGCGTGGCGACCACGCGCTCGATCCCCGCGGCCGCCATGGCACGCGCCAAAACGAGCGTGTCGTCCATCGTCGCGGGCCCGTCGTCCAGGCCCGGAAGCAGGTGGCAGTGAAGGTCGATCACGTGTTCCCCATTGTGCCGAGGTCATCGGCCAATGACCGAATACGGACATCCGAACCAACAGATGTCCAATTCCAGGGGTCCCCGATCGCGGGTTCCCCAACCCGACCCGAAACTTAGAGCAACGGATCGCCGCTGAAGCCGCGGCGCTCCGCTCCCCGATAAAGGCACCCCCGTCGCGAGGCGGGCTCGCAAAGCCAGGGGTCTCTCCGAGACAGCCCAGCTTCCCAAAGGATCTCGATGACGTTCTGTTCCCCGCAGGATGGCCGCCGCCTGCCCCTGCACGCCACCTTGATCGCAGCTGCGATCGCTTTCGCCGGTGTCCTTCCGGCGTCCGCGAGCGCCGCGTCCGCGAACACGACGAAGTACCGCGCCGCCGACAAGGCCGTGGTCTCCGCTGCCCAGAGCCTCTCCCGCTGCCAGGTGCGCACCAACAGCACCTCCCCGAAGGTTTGCAAGACCGAGCGCAATGCGCTGCAGAAGGCCGGGCTCAAGCTCTCCAAGCTCCAGGGCTCGCTCGCCCGCTCCGCCGCGTCCAACGCGTCCACCTTGGCGCCGACCCAGGTCGCCCCGGTCCTCTCGGCCACCGGCGCGAAGCTCACCTGGAAGAAGGTCGCCGGCGTCAACACCTACGTGCTGGTGCGCAAGGTCTCCGGCCGCAGCGATCTCTACTCCGCCGTCACCGGCACGACGGTCACCCCGGACACGATCGCGGGCAAGACCGTCACCTACAGCGTCCGCACCGCGGTCGTCGGCTCCGCCTGGGCCCGCGAGCTGCAGGTCAAGTACGCGACCGCCGCTCAGCGCCAGGCCGCCCCGGCGCTGTCGGTCGACGGCAAGTCGCTGCGCTGGACGAGCGTCGTCGGCGTCGACAGCTACGTCCTGGTCACCAAGGAGCCGGGCGCCGCCGACGTCTACGAGACGGTGACCGGCACGTCGGTCACGCCGCCGGCCAAGGCCGGCAAGACGGTCCGCTACTCGGTCCGCACGAACGTCAACGGCGCCGCCTGGGCCCGCGAGGTCTCGATCGGCTTCCCGGCCGCCTCGACCGGCACGACGACCACCGCGCCCTCGACCACGACGACGCAGCCCGGCGCGGGCACGCCGTCGACCGGCAACGGCTCCTCGACCGCCGGCACGACCACGAGCGGCTCGACGACCAGCAACTCGTCGGCCCCGGCGCCCGCCGCCCCGAGCACCACGTCCAACTTCGAGATGGGCATGAACTCCGGCTCGGCGATCGCCTGGGAGATGGGCTTCATCACCAAGCTGTCGGCCAAGCACGTCCGCATGGAGTTCGACATCAACACCAACGTGTCGGACATCGCCCCGATCGTCCTGCAGTACGCGCAGGCCGGCATTCAGCCGATGCTCCTGGCCGGCTTCCAGGGCCGCACCCCGACCGCCACCGAGGCGCAGAACCTCGCGACCTGGGCTGCCGCCTTCGGCCCGGGCGGCACGTTCTGGCAGGGCAAGAACGTCGCCCCGTCGACCGCCGTGACCCGCATCGAGTTCGGCAACGAGACCAACAACCCCTACCAGTACAACGGCTGGACGCTGGCCGACGACTGGTACAAGAACTCGCAGTACCTCAACCTGGCCAAGGAGTACGCCCGCCAGGCCAAGAACGCCGCGATCGCCGTCACGGCCGCCAACCCGAAGGTCGGAATCCTCGCCGTCGGCGACCAGTACTCGGGCTACACCACCTGGATCAACGCCATGTTCGACGCGGTCCCGGACCTCGCGAACTACGTGGCCGGCTGGACCGTTCACCCGTACGGCCCGCAGTGGCAGATCCCGATGGACAACATGCTCGCCGCCATGAAGGCCCGCGGCGCCGCCGAGAAGCCCCTCTACGTCACCGAGTGGGGCGTGTCCTCCGACAACGGCCGCTGCCTCAGCGACAACTTCGGCTACGACAAGTGCATGTCCTACACGACGGCGGCCAACACGCTCAAGACGGTCGTCGCCGGGATGCGCGCCCGCTACGGCGCCCGCCTCGCCTCGGTCTTCCTGTACTCGACCGCCGACCAGCGCTCGACCGGCGCCTCGACCGACCGCGAGCACTACTTCGGCGCGATGAAGTCCGACAACACGCCCAAGGGCGCCTACACCGACGAGGTCGTCTCGCTGATGACGACCGGCGTGTAGGACTTCCCGCCGACATCACGAAGCACCGGAGCGCCGTCGGGGCCGGACCCCGGCGGCGCTTGGTCGTCTACCGTCACTGCCGGCACCCGTGCGTCTCCTGTTCTTCAACGAGGGCAACCTCGGCTCCCACGTGCTCGGCCAGGCCCAGGTCGAGGCGACCCTGCGCGCGATGACCGACGACGTCGCCGGCCTGGAGGCGGAGTTCGTGACGCTGGCCCCGCAAGGCCGCTGGGCACACGCGGCCGCGTCGTGGAGCCGTCCGATCCTGGCGAAGACCGGCCTGGAGCTGCGCACGCTGCGCTGGCACGCGGTGCAGTCCACGCGCGGGCGTGGCGCGCTGACACAAGCGGTTGCGGCGTTCCGGCCCGACGCGATGCACGTCCACAGCCACTCGGTCGCCCTGCAGATGCGCGGGCTGATGGCGCAGACGCCCACCGCGCTGTCGGTCGACGTGACGATCGGCGACTGGGCGCGGATGCCCGCGTGGCGGACGGCGTCGCGGGGCGCGGCGCTCCAGCTCAAGGTCGTCGAGCGCGCCGAGCGCCGCGCGTTCGAGACTGCCGCGCTGACGCTCGCCTGGACCGACTGGGCCGCGCGTGCGGTGCGGGCGACCGCGCCGGGCGCCAACGTCGTCGTCCACCACCCGGGGCTCGACCTCGACCGCTTCTCCCCGGCGCCGGCAAACGAGCGCGCGCCGCGCGAGCGCCCGCGAATCCTCTTCGTCGGCGGCCGCTGGGAGGACAAGGGCGGCGCCGACCTGGTCGCCGCGCTGGGCGACGACCTCGGCACGACGGTGGAGATCGACGCCGTCACGCCCGCCGACGTGGCGCCGCGCGACGGCTTGCGCGTCCACCGCCTCGGCCCCGGCGACCCCGAGCTGATGGAGCTGCGCCGCCAGGCCGACCTGCTCGCGCTGCCCTCCGGCGCCGATGCCGCGCCGTGGGCGGTCCTGGAGGGCATGGCCTGCGGCCTGCCGATCCTCGGCAGCGACGTCGGCGGGATCCCGGACCTCGTCGGCGACGCGGGCGTGCTCGTCCGCTACGGCGACCGCCGCGCGCTCGGCGACGCGGCGCGCTCTCTGATCGCCGACGACGCAAAGCGGCGCGCGCTGGGCGCGGCGGCGAGAGCGCGAGTGGAAGCGAAGTACGACGCTCGGACCAACACCCGCGCGCTGGTGGACCTGCTCGCCGGGATCGCGACGCGATGACGGCCCTCGCCCAGAACCGCCTCGTCCTCCTGGCCTCCGCCATCGGCCTCGGGCTCTTCATGGGCGCCGCGGTCGCCAAGCACCCGTCCTACGCGCTGCTCATCGGCGTCGGCGTCACCGCGGTGATGGGCCTGATGGTCCTCGGCGACCGCGCGTTCGCGTGGGGCATCGTGCTCGTCGCGGTCGCGCCTTGGTACCCCTTCATCAACGACGTCGCCGCCGCGCCGCGCGTGCCGCAGAAGGTCCTCTGCGCCGCGATCGCCGGCGCGCCGCTGGTGCCGTGGCTGTGGTCGATCCTCTCCGAGCGCCAGAGCGGGACGTTCCGCCGCCCCAGCCGTCGCGCGTTGTTGTACGGGTTGGTCTTCTTCTGCCTGGCAATCTCGATCCACGACGCGGTCGGCGGCATCCAGCCGATGATCGACTCCGGCAACTTCGGCCTGCTCTTCGCCGGCGTCGCGTTCCTCTGCGCCCGCCGCTTCGCCAAGCTCAACGACGCCTGGGGCCCGGCGGCGCTCGCCGGCCTGATCATCCTGGTCGGCATGGGCCTGCTCGCCTACGCGCAGGACCGCTCCAACCGCGTCGGCTACTTCACCGGCTACCCCATCACCTACGGCGCGCTGGTCGTCGGCCTCGCGCCGCTCGCGCTCGTGCAGGCCGCGCGCTACTCGCGCTACCTGGCGATCGGCCTCGGCGCGATCGCCGCGCTCGTGCTGATCTTCAGCGAGTCGCGCAGCTCCTGGGTCGCGGCGGTCGGGGTCTTGCTCGTGCTGACCGCGATGCTGATCCGCCTACAGCGCTGGCGGGCCCTGCGCGCGGTCGCTGCCCTGGCGGCGATCAGCTTCATCGCGATCATGTCCACCGGGTCGCTGCACGGGATCGTCGAGCGCAAGCTCAGCTCCGACGTCACGCAGTCAGACTCGGTCACCCACCGCACATGGAGCTACGGCTACGCGCTGGGCCAGATCAAGGAGCGCCCGTTCTTCGGCGGCGGCGCGCCCGGCTACAGCGCCGAGCAGGCCGCCGACCAGACCGACATCGGCGCGGTCGACAACGGCTACCTGTCGATCACCGTCGACACCGGGATCTTCGGCCTCGCCGCGGTGCTCGTGCCGATCCTCGTCGCCTTCAGCCTGCTCGGGCGCTGGCTGTGGTTCGCCTACACGCCACCCGCCGAGGACCTCGCGCTCGCGCTCGGCATCACCGGCATGGCGATCGTCACGATCTTCTACGACTCGTTCTACTGGGCGCAGATCATCCTGCTGCTGACCGCGATGGGCGGCACGCTCTCAGCGCGCGAGTACGCGCTGCGCTCGACCGCCCGTGGGCGCTCCCGCCGCCGTCAGAGGCGGCTGAGCAGGCGCTCGCGGCGCGACTTCGGCTTCGCCGGCCCATCGCTGTAGTACGAGGAGTTCAGCGAGTCGGTCGTGCCGGTCACGACCAGGCCCAGCACGCGGCGGCCGGACTGCAGCAGCACGCGGCGCGCCTCGCGGGCGCGGTCGCGACGGGTGGTCCCGACGCGGCCGACGAGGACCACCGCATCGACCTGCGGCAGCTGGAGCAGCACGCGGGTGTCGGCGACCGGGATCAGCGGCGGCGCGTCGACGATGACGATGTCGGCGGCGTCGCGCAGCTCGGCGAGCACGTCGCCCGCGCGGCCGGTGCGCAGCAGGTCGGCCGGGTTGGGCGGCACGGTGCCGCCGGGCAGGACGTCGAGCGTCGAGCCGCGGCCCATCGGCGTGACGAGGTAGCGCATTGGCGACTCGTCGGAGGCCAGCACGTCGGAGAAGCCGGGCAGCTCGGGATCGACGCCCAGGCGCGAGCCCGCGGTCGGGCGGCGCATGTCGGCCTCCAGCAGGATGACGTCCTGGCCGACCGCGGCGAGCGTCACCGCCAGGTGGCGCGCGACCGTCGACTTGCCCTCGGACTCGTCGGCCGACGTGACGACCAGGCAGCGCACCTCGCGGCCGGGATCGAGGAAGCGCAAGCCCTCGCGCAGCATCCGGTAGGACTCGCCGGTGCGGCCGGTCGGCTCGATCTGCAGCGACCCGACGCGGTCCTCCGGCACGGTCGCGACGACCGGGAAGTCGGAGTAGGCGCGCTCGACGTCCTCCTCGGTCTGAAGGCGGCGGTCGAGGTAGTCGACCAGCAGCGCCAGGCCGCAGCCCGCGAGCAGGCCGAGGATCAGGCCCAGGATCGCGTCGCGCTTGGGCTTGGGCGACGTGGGGTTGGGATCGGGCTGCGCGGAGGCGACGACCTCGGCGTTGCCGGTCTGCAGCGTCTTTAGGACCTCGAGCTGGCGCAGGCTCGTCAGGAGGCCGGAGCGCTCGTCCTCGCCCGCCGTGGTCAAGGACTGGTTGATGAGGTCCTGGGCGTTCTGGACGGCGGCGCGGTCGGTCGCCTGCCGGTAGGCGATGTAGCCCTTGGCGAACGCGTTGGCCACCGCGGCCGCGTCGACCGGCGAGGCGCGCGTGGCCTCGACCGACGCGACGTCGGAGTCCGAGCCCGGCGTCACCGTGATCGAGCCCAGCAGCGAGGCGGCCGACTCGTCGGTGTGGAGGATCTTCTTGGCCTCGTTGGCGACGTTGGTCGACGCGACGACGTCGAGGTTGGTCTGCGTCGCGCGCTTGGGGTCCTGGCCGGCGTCGAAGAGGTCGTTGCCGTAGAGCGTGCGCGCGAAGCCCGGGTCGCGGAACAGCAGCGACGCGGTCGACGAGTACTCCTTCGGCGTGCGCAGCACGAGCAGCACCGAGACGAGCACGCAGAGGATGACCACGAGCACCACGAGCACCTTCCGGCGCCAGATGACGCGGAACAGCTCAAACGGCGACGTGGCGCGATCCGCGCCCTCGTCCTCGAAGCCCAGGTCGTCAACCCGCGGCGTCATCTCGTGCCTCCACGGGTGGATCGTACGTCCAGACCCCCGAGCAACGCGGCGATCTCGTTGCGGAACCGCTCGGGCGAGAAGCGGCGCGCGTTGTCGCGGATCGCCTGCTCGTCCAGCGAAAGCTCTTCGAACAGGAGGATCGCGGCCGCCAACGCGTCGGGCGTCTGCTCGGAGAAGAACACGCCGGTCTCGCCGTCGATCACGGAGTCCAGTACGCCGGCAGCGCCGTAGGCGATCACCGGGATGCCCGCGGCCTGCGCCTCGACCGGCACGATCCCGAAGTCCTCGGCGCCCGGGAACAGCAGCGCGCGGGCGCCGGCCAGGACGTCGCCGAGCTCCTCGTCGGGCACGAAGCCCAAGAACTCGGCCTCCGGGCCGGCGGCGGCCTTGGCGGCCTCCATCGCGCGGCCCGTGCCGACGACCTTCACGCGGCGGCCGAGCTTGGCGCACGCGGCCAGCGCGAGGTCGACGCGCTTGTAGGGGATGACGCGGCCCAGCAGCAGGTAGTAGTCGTCCTGCGCCCGCGGACGCTCCAAGTGCTGGGCGATCTCCACGGGCGGGTGCACGACGACCGAGTCGCGGCGGTAGTACTTCTCGATCCGCCGCGCGACGAACGACGAGTTGGCGACGAAGAGGTCGGGGCGCGAGGCGCCGAGGAAGTCGTTGCGGCGCACGCCGGGCATCAGCACCGACGCGGCCAGCCGGCCGACGCGGCCGAGGTCCTCGCCCGCCAGGTAGCCGGGCTCCCAGGCGTGGCGCATCGGCGTGTGGCAGTAACAGACGTGCTTGGTGTCGGGCGGGGTCAGCACGTTCTTCGCACAGGAGTGCGACGAGGACACCACCAGGTCAAAGCCCGACAGGTCGAAGGACTCAAACGCGCGGTTCATCAGCGGCAACAGCTTGGGGTACTGCGTGGTCGCCTTCGGGATCCGGTTCAGGAACGACGGGTGGACCGGGACGCCCGCGAGCTTGTCGACCCACGGCTCGGGGTCATAGACCGACGTGAAGACCTCCGCGTGGGGCAGCAGCTGGAGCAGCTCCAGCACGACTTTCTCGCTGCCGCCGGGGATCGTCAGCCAGTCGTGCGCGATCGCGGCGCGCGGGAAGGCGTCGGTGAGGTCGGTCTCGGACATGGTGATGGACATCGCCTTCCCGGGCTATCGGCCGCTGACACGCGCAGCCTGAGCGCCGGACGCCGCCTGCAAGGCTTCGTGGGCGTCGGCGACGAAGGCCGCCTGGGCCTCCAGGTAGGGCTCCAAGCGGTACTCCTGGGCGCGCGCGAAGGCCCGCTGCACGCGCGCGGCGGTCTGCTCGGTCTCGGTCAGCGTGCGCGCCAGCGCGCGGGCGGCGGCGACCGCGTCCGTGGCGGGATACAGCAGCGCGTGCTCCTCGTCGTGCATGCCCTCGCCCACGCCGCCGACGTCGGCGGCCACCAGCGGCACGCGCGCGAACGCGCCTTCGATCGTCACCAGCGGGAACGGCTCCTCCCACGTCGACGGGAGGATCAGCGCGTGCGTGCGCGTCAGGACCGCGGCAACGCCATCGGGGTCGACCGACCCCATCCACTCGACCTGATCGGCCACGCCGAGCTGCTCGGCCAGCGCCCGCATCTCCGCGCCGTGGTCCTCGTCCTCGGGGCCCACGACGACGAGCTTGACCGTGAGGCCGTGGTCGTCGCGCAGGTGTTGAAGGGCCTCGATCGCGATCGCCAGGCCCTTGTAGGGCGTGACGCGGCCGACGAACGCGATCTCCGGCTCGGGCGCCGGGTCGCGGACGACCGCCTCGTAACGAGCGCCGTCGCGGGGCACGGAGTGGCCGATGCGCTCGAGGACCGGCCGCGCGGACGGCGGCGTGCCCGCCAGGCGGCGGATCGCCTCGGAGTTCCACGAGATCGCGGTCTTAAACGGGCGCGCCGGGTCCAGGCGCAGCGCCGGGTGCACGGCGTTGTAGCCGCGGCACAGCGCCGACCACGCGGCGCGCGCCGGCGAGCGCTGCTCGGGCGCCAGCTCGCGCAGGAACTGGTCGACCACGAACAGGCGCCCGAACCAGTGCTCGCAGACGCGGAAGGCCATCGGCGTGCCGGAGTCGGCCAGGACGCGCAGCGCGGCCTGCGGGATCGCGGTGCCGTTCCACGAGTAGATGAGGTCGGGCTGGAAGTCGTCCAGCGCGCGGCGCGCGGCCTTGACCGCGGCGACCGACTCGCGCGGCGCGCGCAGGGCGCCCTTCTCGTCCTGGCTGAGCGTCGGCAGCGTGCGCAGCACGCCGGTCTCCCCTGCGGGCACGTCGGCGACGTCCCAGTTCGAGGTCAGCACGAGCACGTCGTGCTCTTGGCGCAGGCGCCCGACGACGATCGCGCACTCCCGTTCGTATCCGCCCAGCGCGATCGGCGGGTACAGCGTGGAGGTCACGAGGATCCGCACAGCGGCTGAGGACCTTAGCGGCCGTCGCCGAGCGCGAGGGCGTCGAGCTCGTCCATCGGCTCGGGGTGCGCGGCCAGGTCGAACTTGCGCGCGAAGAGCTTCTTGGAGGCCCGCATCGCCGGCACGTCGGCGGCCGTGATCGGCGGCGGGCTGTTGCCGGCCCAGTGCAGGAACCGCAGGTCCTCGTTGACCAGCGTGTCGCGCAGGGGCGACTGCAACAACACCATCTGAAAGAGGTTCTCGTCGGGGACGTGGACGAAGCGGAAGTAGAAGCGCACGTCGGGGCGGCGCGTCAGGAAGCGATGGGCGTAGCGCACGGCCTCCGGCGTCAGCGACCACCACGCCGAGCCCTGGTAGGCGGTCTTCAGCCCGCGCGGCAAGCGGCGGTGGCGGTCGATGTGCCAGCGCCGGCCGCGGATCGAGATCCACCAGGTCTGAAGCCGCTCGCGGTCGCCCGACCACGACCACACGTGGTTGCCCTCTCGCTCTTCATCAGACAGCTGGCGCTCCTCACCCGCCGACCAGAAGATGTAGGACTTGCCCTGGTTGTCGTCGTAGAACGTGTGGATCTCGTCGGCCGAGCGGATCGGGTAGTCGGCGCCGCTGAGCAGCACCAGGTGCGTCCACGGTTTCGTCTTATAGGTCTTCAGCGCCGCGCGCATGCCGATCAGCGTGGCCTGCACGATGCCCCAACCCGCCCAGTGCACGGGCACGCGCCGGGGCGTGAGCACCGGCGGGATCGGCAGCTCACGGAAGGCCGCTTCGAACGGCGCGAGGTCAGACTTGCGGTCGACGTGGACCAAGACGGTGTCCTCGGGGGTGCTGATGCGCGCGACCAGCCGCGCGACCTGCTCGGGCGCGCCGTGGGCCATGACGAGGTAGGCGACGCCCATCAGATGGTTGATGCGAGATCGATCGACCGGGAGAATGTCGCATCGACCATCTAGCGGTGCCGGTAAAGGGTCGCGGTGAACACGCCGAAGCGACGCTCGGACACGCGGACGAAGTCGGCCTTCAGGATCTTCGGCGCGACCGCCATCACCGGCTCGGGCGTCGGGTGCCAGGCGCTGGAGGACGTGTCGACCAAGCCGTAGCCGAGGACCCAGAGGCGGTTCGCGCCGCCGATCCGGCGCGCGACCTCGGCGGCGGGGTACTCGCGACCGAAGAGGTCGCCGGCGGCCACCGCGCTCTCGCGCAGGCCGACGTCGGCCGGGTGCGTGCCGCCGTCGCCTTCCAAGAAGTACAAGAAGCCGACGCGAGCGAAGGCGGGCGCGAAGACCATCGCGTCGCCGGGCTGGGCGTTGTCGGCGACATAGGCGGCAGCGCCGCGGAGGTCCTCGCCGGTCGAGGCGGGGTGCGGCTCGTCCAGCGCGGCGAGCAGCGCGCCCACCAGCACGAGCGCCGCCAGGCCCGCGGCGAAGCGGCGCGGCAGCGTGGCGACGGCCACGCCCGCGACGACGCCGAACGCCGGCACGGTCCCGATCAGGTAGCGGTCGACCCACGTGTTCTGCACGACGCAGAGCGCGCCGAGCAGGACCGGCGGGATCACGAGCCAGCAGACCGGCAGCGCGAAGCGCCACGCCTCCGGGTCACGCGCCCGCAGCGCCCGCGCCAGCGCGCCCGCCACGACGAGCGTCGCGACGGCCAGCACGCCGAAGAGGAACAGGCTGCCCGCCAGCGCCTCGACCGACTGGCGCAGCAGGTCGCGTCCGAGCGGCGCGACCCAGTCCGTGCGGTCCTTGTCGCCCGACGCCGCGAAGACCAGCAGCGGCAGGTAGGCGACCCCGACCGCGACGAGGCTGATGAGCAGCGGACGGAGCGGGAGCCGCCGCCATCCGTAGAAGGCCAGCGACGCGACCTGCGCGACGACGATCAGCGCGCCGAGCATGTGCGTGTAGGGCAGCGCGGCGATCGCCAGCGCCCAGAGCGCGAAGTCGCGCGGGCGCCGGTGCTCCAGCGCGCGCAGGAGCAGCAGCGCCGCGAGCGCCGCCAAGAACATGGTGAACGCGTAGCCGCGCACCTGCTGGCCGAAGACCACCAAGAACCCGTTGAGCGCCACCACCGGGCCCGCGACCGCCGCCGCCAGGTCGCCCGCCAGGCGCCGCGCGACGAGCATCGTCACCGGTACGGTGGCGATCGCGGCCGCCGCGCTGGGCAGCCGCAGGAAGCCGTCGCCATGGCCGAGCTGCTGCCACGCCGCCAGCAGGAAGTCGTAGAGCGCCATGTTGGACTCGTGATGGGTGATCACGTGCCACATCGAGCTCAGCGAGCGGCCGCTGATCGTCACCGACGCGACCTCGTCGCGCCACAGCGACTCGCGGCCAATCCCGTAGAGCACCAAGAACGCGGCGATCACCGTCGGCACGGCCAGCAGCGCGGCGGTGCCCGCGCGCGATCGCTTGATGGTCGTGTCCCCGCTCATCGCCATGGTCGTCGGTCACTGCCCTTTCAGCTTCAGCGCGAAGCGGTGAAACGCCGCCCACGCCGGCTTGCGCGAGCCGTCCACGTGGATCAGCCCGAACGAGCCCTCGCGGTCGAACTGCGGCTTGACCACCAGGTCGCGCAAGCGGTACACGAACACCGCGTCGACCCGCGGGTAGCGCACGCGCACGAGCTCCAGGAACGACGCGAGGTCGATCGCCTGGCGCTTCTCGCTCACGCAGCCGCCATGGATCGTGCAGGTGCTCCAGCCGATCTCGGTCACCCAGATCGGCAGCTTGGTCGCGCCGTGGGCGTCCAGGACGCCCTGTAGCTCGTCGAGCGCGTTCTGCCCGAAGCCCAGCGAGATGTTGTAGGGGTGGGCGGCGATCCCGTCGGCGCGCGTCAGGACCTGCGGGTCGGCGGCCAGCAGGCGCCCGAGCCAGCGGCCGGGAACGCCGGGATGACCGGCCGCGCTGGTGTCCAAGGCCAATAGGAACCGCGCGTCGCGGTTGGCGCTGCGCCCGCCCTCCACGCCCGCGCGGAAGAGCGCCGCGTAGCGCGTCGCCGAGGTCTGGTCGTCGACCTCCTTGCCGGCCAGGTAGGGCTCGTTCCACAGCTCGAACCAGACCGGCGCCAAGTTGTCGTCGTACTGCGGGTGCGCCTTCCAGAACGTGCCGCCCACGCCGTAGCGCGCGACCGCGTCGCGAACGTAGGCGCCGTAGGCCTCGGTGCGCGTCGGCAGCCCGCCGTTGGGGCGCGCCGCCCACGGCGGCGTGTCGGACAGCAGCGGCAGCACGCGCAGCCCCCGCGCGGCGGCCGCGGCGAACATCCGGTCAAACGCCACCCAGCGCCGCGCGCCGCGCTTGGGCTCGACCACCGACCACAGCAGCTCCTCGCGCAGCCACGGCGCGCCCGCGCGCTTGATGAGGTCCTGCTCGCGGCCCATCGCGGTGCCGTAGCCGACGGTGTTGGCGACCATCCCGAGCCGCAGCGCGTGCGTCGTCGCCGCGCGGCCGTCGTTGCCGCCGCAGCCCAGCGCAAACGCCGCCACGAGCGCGGCCAGGACGAGGATCACGGCCGCGCGTCGCATCACGCGCGCTTGAGCAGCAGGCCCTTGAGCTCGTGCGGCTCGACCGCGCGCAGCCCGAACAGGAGCGCCGGGTAGGCGATCGCCGCCGCGGCGGCCAGCGGCCACAGCCCGGCGCCGAGCTGGTCGAGGCCGAACAGGATCGCCAGCAGCAGCAGCGCCGCGGCCAGCACGTTGGGCAGGCGGCCGGGCGAGAGCTCGCTGAACCCGCCCAGCTCCTTGACCACGTAGTAGCCGCCCGTGCTCACGACGACGACCTCGGTGGCCAACGTCATCCACGCCGCGCCCTCGAAGCCGTACTTCGGCACGAGGATCAGGTTCCCGATGACGTTGACGACGAGGCCGGCGAGGCCGACGACGATCTGCTTCTGCGCGATGCCCAGGGTGAGCAGCAGGTTGCCGGTCAGGTAGCCGAAGCAGATGAAGACGAACGCGCCGCCGAGGGTCGGCAGCGCGGGTGCGGCGGGTGCGAACTCCTCGCCGAAGAAGAGCGTGACCAGCGGCGTCGCGGCGACGGTCGCAAACGCCAGCGCGCCGAACGCGCCGATCGCCAGGAACTCGGCGGTCAGCGTGACGATCCGCAGCATCCGCTGGCGATCCGCGGCGTAGAGCCCGGCCATGATCGGCGCGAGCGTCGTCAGCACCGACACGGGGATGAAGTGCGCCTGCTCCAGCACGCGGTAGACCGCGCCGTAGTAGCCCGCCTCCTGCGCGCCGGCCTGCTCGAAGACGATGATCTGATCGATGCGGGCATAGGCGTTGACCAGCAGGCCCGCGACGCCGAGCGGCGCGCCGACCTTGATCAGCCGCACGATCGCCGCCCGCGACGGCTTCAGCTTGAAGCGCATGATCTTGAACGCCGAGAAGGCCTGCATGAACGCGGTGATCGTGGTGACCCCGGTCATGGCGATTGCCATCGCCACCAGGCCGCCGCCCGCGAGGTAGATGGCCAGCACGCACGCGCCCCAGAGGACGCTGTTGATCGTGAGGATGATCATCGGCACGCGGTTGTCGACGCGCAGCTGGTTGACCACCGACAACGACGACCCGACGCCGAACGGGAACTCGATCAGCAGGATCACCCCCGCGATCAGCATCGCGTGGCTCTCCTGGATCAACAACAACACGACGAAGCCGACCGCGATCACCGGCAGCGTCAGCGCCAGCCGCGTGACCATCAGCGCGCCGACCCAGTCCTCGGCGTGCGCGGGATCCTGCGCGGCCTCCCGGACCGCGACCGACTCCAAGCCCAAGGACGTGAAGAACGCGACGAGCTGGAAGGTCGTCAGGATCGTCATCCACTGGCCGTAGCCGGTGTCGCCGAGCGTGCGGACGACCAGGGCGGTGACGACGATCCCCAGCGCGAGGTTCACGACGCGCGTGAAGACCTGGATCGCGACGTCGCGGAACGCGCGCTCCCGGCTGGGCACCGCGAGCGGAGCCGCTTCGAGCGGCTCGGTGGCGGGAGCGTCGGTCACGAGGCGCGCAGGCGGGCGAGCTGCGCGTCGAGGAACGCATCCAGCTGCCGGTGGACGGCGGGCTGCATGCGGACGTTCTGAAGCGTGTGCGAGTCGGCCGGCCCGCGGATCTCCGACACCGTCACGTTCGGCCAGCGCGCCAGGCGCCCGAGGTGGCCCGAGCGCTCCAGCTCATCCTGCAAGGGCTCGCCTTCGGTGAAGCGCAGGCTCAGCTGCGTGCCCTGGTCGCGCAGCGTGTCGAGCGCGAGGTCGAGCGGGTCGCCGCCGATCTGCTTGGCCTTGAGCTTGTCGAGGACCTTGCCCGGGATCGTGCGGACGACCTTCATCAGCGCGCCCCACGTGCGGCGCACGCGCCACCAGGTCAACTTCCCCGCCTTGATCTCGGCCCAGATCTGCGCGGGCCCGAGGTGGCTGAGGCGATGGACCTCGGCGGCGCCGCCCAAGGTGTCGTCGAACAAGAGCATCCGCGTGTTGAGCAGGTCCATGGCCTGGATCCGCGGGTCCTTGACCGCGTTGTTGAAGGACCAGTACGACGACGAGCACATGCCGATCAGCTCGAACTGCGCAGGCAGGCCGTAGCTCGGCAGCGCGTCGAGCGCGATCCGGACCTGCTCGACGAGCGCGTCGTCGTAGAGCGCCCACTCGCCGTTCCAGGGCGTTGCGGGTCCTCCGCCTTCGCCGATGCCGATCAGGTCGATGCGCGCCGACGGGATGCCGCGCGCCGCCCATCGGCGAGCAGCTTCCAACCACATGCGGTTGGCGCCGATGCGGCGCTCGGCGCCCACGTTGAGGAAGACGACGGTCAGCGGCCCGAGGTCGGCGGCGCGGTCCGGATCGGCCGGCGTGGCGATGATCCCGAAGAGCGCGCCGTCGTGGCCGGGCGCCTCGATCGCGATCGGGGTCTCGCGGATCGCGTGGCCGTCGACGGTCAGCTCCGCCGTCGGCGTGGTCTGCACCGCGGCCGGCGCGGCCGGCGCAGGCCGCTCGCCCACGCGCGTCTCCGTCAGCCAAGCCGAGACCACCGCGAACGTCTCCTCGGGCGCCAGCGAGCGGTGCGGCTCGTCCATCAGCTCGGTGTAGCCGGGGCCCTCGGCAGCGGTGACGCCGACGCCGGCCTCCTGCAACGCCGCGTGCAGTTTGGCGTCGACCGCGATGCCCTCGCGGCCGAGCAGCAGCACGTGACGGCGGGTGGCGTCGGGCCAATCGGCCTTGGCCAGGTCGAGGCCTTGCAGCCACGCGACGGTCTCGGCGGTCATCAGGAACCCGCCGCTCTCCAGCGCGCCCTCGGGCAGCGGCGGCATCGTGTCCGGGTCCCAGGCGAAGCCCTCGGTCTGCGAGACGGCCAGGCGCGCGAAGGCCTTCAACTCGCGCACGAGCGCCTTGCCGCGCGACGGCGAGCCCCAGAGGACGAGGTCGTCGACCTCAGCGCCCTCGATCAGCGACTGGGCGGCGATCAGCCCACCGAGCCCGAGCGCGATCGCGACAACGCGCCGCGCACCGGTCTCCGCGCGCAACCAGGAGGCCGCGCCGGCGACCGCCGCGGTCCACGACTCGGCGCGGCCGGGGTCGCGCGGCGAACCGCCGCTGTCGCCGCTGCCGGGCAGGTCGATGCGCAGCGACGGGACGCCCTCGGCCGACAGCGACAGCGCCCACATCCGCAGGCCGCGGTAGGCGCAGACGTCGTCGTAGCCGAACGGCGGCAGCAGCAGGACCGCGTCGCCGGTGGCCTCGCCGGCCTCCACGGCGTGGAAGACGCCGAAGACCGGATCGGCCTGCTCGCCGACGTGCAGGTACAGCGGCCGCGGCGCCGGAACGGTGCCGCGGACGGGAACGGGTGCGGGGCCGGTCACGCTCATCTCACTCTGCCACACCCATCGGCCCCGTCCGGGGCGCCTTGAGCCGTGCTCCTACCGCGTCCTCGTCACGCTGCCGGTCCACGCGCCGGTCAGCCGGACCTTCAGGCCCGACGTGCCCAGCTGCTTGGGCAGCTTGAGGGAGTAGGCGCCGAAGCGGTCGGTGCGCAGCGTCGCGCGGTAGGCGAGCGTCCCGTGCACCCAGGCGCGCAAGGTGTAGAACTCGGTCTGCGACGCGGTGCCCTTGACGGTGACGCGGCCGCGCTTGGCGGTCAGCTTCTTCATCTTGGGCTTGGTGATCGCCTTCTTCTTGCCGCCGAAGACGTCGCGCACCGCGTTGAAGGACGGCTTCTTGACGCCGGAGGACGTCAGCAGGCCGAACTGGTAGGCGTCGGACTGGTCGTAGACCGTGTAGACGATCGCGGCCTTGACCCAGCTGACCTTCTGGATTGCGCGCAGCGTGTCCACCAGGTTGGCCGCCTGGCCCGCGCGCGTGTTGCACGCGTGGTCGATCTTGTAGGCGGGGCCGCCCTTGGAGTAGCACGAGGTGAAGCCGAACTCCGCCAACCACATGGGCTTGCTGTCCCCGTTCTTCTTCTGAACCGCACGCGTGGCGGTCAGCGCGGACAACGGCAAGTCATAGAAGTGCACCGAAAGCGCGTCATAGCTGCCCTTCAGACCCGCGTCGTAGAGCGCCTGAAGCCACTTGCCGTTGGCGCCGACGAACGAGCCGGCGAGCACCGGGACCTTCGGCGCGACCTGCTTGACCGCCGGGTAGACGGCCTTGGCCATCGCGACGTAGCCCTTGATCTTGTTCGGACCGGCCCAGTACAGCTCGTTGGCCTGGTCGGGCTCGTTCCAGATCTCGAAGGCGGCGAGGTTGGCCGCGTAGCGCTGGGCCAGGAAGGCGGAGAAGCTGACGTACTTCGACACGTCAGACGGCGGGTAGCGCGTCGCCTTGACGGTGTTCGCCGCGCCGGCGGCGCAGCTGCCCTTGTCGGCGTAGGACGAGGCCCAGCACGGCGTGGCGTCGATCATCAGCAGCGTCTTGATCCCACGCTGGGCGGCGCCGTTGATCGCGTGGTCCAGCGCGGCCAGCTCGGCGGGGTCGCGCTGACCGCTCGTGGAAGGCTCCAGCAGCGACCACAGGGCCTCGATGCGGACGACCTTCGCGTTGGTCGACTTGGCGATGTCGAGCGCCTGGTCGATCGAGGCCGGGGTAGCGGCAGCGAAGCTGGGAACGCCCTGCACGCCGTAGAGCGGCTTGGCCGCGGAGGCGGCGGACGGGAGGGTTACAAGGGCAGCCGAAACGGCCACGACAACGGCAAGGACGCGGGGGATCACGCCTACCAGTGTGACACGGGAATCCGGCGGACTTGCCGGAACGGACGTTTCAGCGATCCCGCGCCTGGCGGGCCAGCTCCGCCAGCAGCAGCTTGGAGTGCAACGCGCCGAGCAGCTCGCGGAGCGGCTCGGTGCCAGAAGCGATGATCTCGGCGGCGCGCTCGGCCTCGACCTCCCCGGCCAGCCGGCCGAGCATCGTGGCGATCTCCTCCTCGACCAGCGGCTGCAGCGCCTCGCGGTAGCGGAGCGTGTCGTAGACCGTGAAGCCCAGCGTCTCGTCGTAGCCGCCCGCGCGGAAGCGGACCATCGCCTCGATGATCGCGACGTCGTCGGCGTCGTAGCCGCGCGCGGTCGGGGTCAGGATCTGGAGCTCGACGAGGCGGTCGAGCACGTTCTGGGGCAGGTCGTAGCGCGCGCTGATCTCCGCCGCGCTGACGCGCTCGGACTCGCGCTGCTCCAGCGCGCGCTCGATGATCTTGTCCTCCAGCTCGACCAGCGCCAGCGCGCGGTCGGGGTCCTCGTCCAACATCCCCTTGATGACCTTCAGGGGCATGAAGCGATCCTCTTGGAGGCGCTTGATGAGCGTGATCCGCTCGACGTAGCCCGGCGGGTAGTAGGCCATGTTGCGCGACGTGCGCACCACGCCCTCGCCGTCGCCGAGCAGCCCCTCGCGGAGGTAGTGCTTGATCGTGCCCGCGCTGACGCCGCTGCGCTGGGCCAGCTCGCTCATCTTGAGGAGGCCTTGGTCGTTCACTGGGCGAGGAAGGTATCTCCGGTCGCAGATGCCGCCGCGGCCGCGACGGCCCCGGAGTCCAGGAGCGCCGCGATCGCGTCGTCGTCGTAGCCCGCTTCGCGCAACACCTCTTCGGTGTGCTCGCCCAGCGCCGGGCCGCCGCGCCGGACCGCGCCCGGCGTTCGCGACAACTTGACCGGGAAGCCCAGGCCCTTGACCGTCCCGGCCCCGGGCTGCTCGAACTCGATGACCATCTCGCGCGCCTTGACCAGCTCGGAGTCCAGTGCCTCTTCAACCTCGAGCACCGGTTCAAGGCAGCAGTCGTGCTCGTCGGCAAACGCGGCCCACTCGGCACGCGTGCGCGTCTTGAAGATCTCCTCCACCTGCGCGTGAGCCTCGCTGCCCGGGCGCTCGAACTGCTTCTCGATCAGGTCGGGCCGCCCGACGCCGTTGGCCCACGCCGCGAAGAACTTCGGCTCCAGCGCGCCGAGCGTCACCCAGCCGTCGGCGCATTCATATGGCCTATAACAAAGCAGGGAGCCGCTGAGCATCTCCGAGCCGCGCCGGGGCGCCTCGCCCGCGGCGAAGACGCGCGCGGTCACCATCGCCAGCCACGACAACGCCCCGTCGAACATCGAGGCGTCGACGAGCTGGCCCTCGCCGGAGCGGTCGCGCTCGCGCAGCGCGGCGAGGATCCCGAACAGGCCCATCAACGCGCCGCCGCCCAGGTCAGCGATCTGCGCCCCGGCCTGGACCGGCGCGCCGCCCTGCTCGCCGCCGAGCGCCAGGACGCCGTTGAGCCCCAGGTAGTTCATGTCGTGCCCGGAGCGGTGGACGTTGGGGCCGGTCAGGCCGTAGCCGGTGATCGCGCAGTAGACGATCCGCGGGTTGCGCGCGCGCATGACCTCGTAGCCGACGCCGAGGCGGTCCAGCACGCCGGGGCGAAACGACTCCAGCACGACGTCGGCGTCCTCGACGAGCTTGAGCAGCACCTCGCGGCCGGCGTCGCTCTTGAGGTCGATCCGGACCGAGCGCTTGTTGCGGTTCAAGGACAGGAACAACGCGGACTTCGCGGTCTCCTCCGCGCCCTCGAACGCGGGCGGCGACCAGCGGATGTAGTCGCCCATGCCGGTGTCCTCGACCTTGATGACGTCGGCGCCGAAGTCGGCGAGCAGCAGCGAGCAGAAGCCGCCGGGCAGCAGGCGGGAGAGGTCCAGGACGCGCAGGCCCTCGAACGGGAGACCGGTCATGCGGACACCCGCGCCTTCAGCCCGAGCAGCGCCCGCGCCTCCTCGACCGTCGCCGGGCGCCGCCCCGCGTCCTGCGTCATCTGCCGCGCCTTGGCGATCAGCTCGCCGTTGCTGTTGGCCATGGTCCCGTCGGGCAGGTAGAGGTTGTCCTCCAACCCCACGCGGATCGAGCCGCCGAGCGAGAGCGCCGCGGCAAGCAGCGTCCACTGCACGCGCGAGATCCCGATCACGCCCCAATGGGCCGCCACGCCTTCGGGCAAGTTGTCGGCCATCGCCGCGAGGTTGCGCGCGGTCGGCGGCACGCCGCCGACGACGCCCATCACGAAGTCCGCGTGCAGCGGCGCCTCCAACACGCCCATGTCGATCAAGGGCGTGAGCGAACCGACGTGGCCGAGGTCGAAGCACTCGTGCTCGGGCTTGATCCCCAGCTCCTTCATGGCCTTCAACAACGCGATGATCTCGTCGAACGGGTTGGCGAAGACCGTCGAGAAGACGAAGTCCTTGCGGCGCGCCGAGTACTTGGCGTAGTTCATGGACCCCATGTTGAGCGCGGCGACCTCGGGCGGACAGGCCTTCAGGTACTCGATCCGCTTTTCGACGCTGACGCCGATCGTTCCGGTGGAGAAGTTGAGGATCGCGGCGTCGCCGACCTCGGCGCGGATCGCGTCGTGGATCGCGGTGAAGTCCTCGGCCTCGTAGCTCGGCGTCCCGTCCGGCTTGCGCGCGTGGATGTGGATGTGGACGCCGCCCTCGTCGACGATCCGCCGCGCCTCGGCGGCATACTCCTCGGGCGTGTACGGGATCGCCGGACACTGGTCGCGGTTGGCCAGCGCGCCAGAGATGGCGCAGGTGATGACGACGGGATCCTCGAGGCTCAAGGCGGTTCGCTCGCTCCGATGGGGCAGCAGGTGGAAAGTGGGACGTGCCACTTCCTACTTTGTCGTACTCCCACGCCGTCCGTCAAGCGCGCGTCCCTCTATCGGGGGATGAGGGAACGCGAACGACATCCGATCGTCCCGGTTGTATGCGCTTCTCGATTGGAGTCAAGCTGGCTGCCGCCTTCGGCGCGGTCCTGCTCATCACCGCCGCCCTCGGCCTGCTCGGCCAGAAGGAGATCCGGACGGTCACCTCGCACGCGATGACCATCAACGACGAGACCGTGCCCAGCGTCTCGAACATCGACGATGCGCTCACCGGCATCGAGGTCTACCGCCAAGACCAGTTCCGGCTGATCGCCTCCGCCGACTCAGCCGTGCTGGAGGCCGACCTCGTCAAGGACCGCCAGGCCGTCGCCGCCGCGTTCCGCGCCTACCGCCCGCTGATGCAGGACGACCTCGACCGTCGCTCGTTCGCCGCCGTCTCCCAGGACTGGGCCGCGTACCGCACCGCGACCGCCGAGCTCACCGCGCTCGCCTCCGCGGGCCGCGACGCCGAGGCCTTCGCGCTGATGAACGGCACCGAGACGAGCTTCGCCAAGCTGGAGAAGGACCTGAAGGCCTGGGGCGACGACGCCGACTTCGACGGTGACGTCGCGGCCAAGCACGCGCTTGAAGCGCGCGACCGCGCCGAGCGCACCACCTGGATCCTGCTCGCGCTCGGCCTGCTGCTCGGCGCCGCGGTCGCGACGCTGATCACCCGCGCGATCCGCTCCGCGGTCCGCACGATCGTCGACCGCCTCGACTCGCTCAGCGAGCGCGACACCGCCGACCTGCGCGTCGGCCTGGACCGCATGGCCGAGGGCGACCTCACGCACGAGGCGACGCCGGTCACGCCCGCCATCGACACGTTCTCGGGCGACGAGCTCGGCGACGCGGCGCGCGCGGTCGAGACCGTCCGCGTCAACACGGTGGCCTCGCTCGACGCCTACAACTCGACGCGCCACGAGCTGTCGGCGCTGATCGCCCAGGTCGCGGGCGCCTCCAACACGGTGTCGGCCGCCTCCACGCAGATGGCGTCGACCTCCGAGGAGACGGGCCGCGCGGTCACCGAGATCGCGGGCGCGATCGAGGACGTCGCCCAGGGCTCGACCCGCCAGGTCAACTCGATCGAGCAGATGCGCGGCATCGTCGACGAGGTCGGCGAGGCCACCGGCCGCTCGGCGCAGGAGGCCTCCGACACGGCGCGCGTCGCCGATGACGCCCTGCAGATCGCGGCCGCCGGCGCTGAGGCCGTGCTCGGCGCCGACGACGCGATGGTCTCGGTCCGCGACGCCTCGGCCCGCGCCGGCGAGGTCATCCGCGCGCTGGACGCCAAGTCCGCCGAGATCGGCACGATCGGCTCGATCGCCGAGCAGACCAACCTGTTGGCCTTGAACGCCGCCATCGAGGCCGCCCGCGCCGGCGAGCAGGGCAAGGGCTTCGCGGTCGTCGCTGACGAGGTCCGCAAGCTCGCCGAGGAGTCCCAGGACGCCTCGCGCTCGATCGCCGCGCTGGTCGCCGAGATCCAGTCCGACACGCAGTCGGCCGTCGGCGTCGTCGACGAGAGCGCCAAGCGCACCGAGGACGGCGCGGCCGTCGTCGCCGAGGCCCGCTCGGCGTTCGAGCGCATCGGCGCCTCGGTCGAGGACGTCACCGCCCGCGTCGGCCAGATCGCCGCCGCCGTGCAGCAGATCGCGGCCTCGGCGGCCTCGGTCGGCGAGCGCGTCAGCGACGTCGCCGCGGTCGCGGAGGAGTCCTCCGCGGCGGCCGAGCAGGTCTCCGCCTCGACCCAGCAGACCTCGGCGTCGGCCGAGGAGATCGCCGCGTCCGCCGCCGACCTGGCGTCGACGGCGAACGAGCTGGAGCGCCTCGTGGCGCGCTTCGAGCTGGCGGTCGGCGCCTAGCGCCTACCGCCGCGAGGCGAGGAAGAAGTAGATGAGCTGGCTGAGCGCGGCGACGAACGCGGCCACGTAGGTCCACGCCGCAGCGTTCAGCACCTTCTTCGCGCCAGCGAGCTCGTCGGCCTCCAGGAGGCGGCCGTCGTTGAGCGCGACGAGCGCGCGCTTGGAGGCGTCGAACTCCACCGGCAGCGTGATCAGCTGGAAGGCGACGATCGCCGTGAACAGCGCCAGGCCGATGTTGGTCAGGCCGGTCGCGCCCAGGATCAGCCCGACGAAGATGATCGGGATCGCGAACGACGAGCCGATCGAGGCGACCGGGACGAACGTCTGGCGCACCCGCATCGGCAGGTAGTTGCGCGCGTCCTGGATCGCGTGGCCGGCCTCGTGCGCGGCGACGCCGAGCGCGGCGACGCTGCTGGCCTGCCCCACGTCCGCGCTGAGGTTCAGCGTGCGGTTGCGCGGGTCGTAGTGGTCGCTGAGCGTGCCGTCGACCGCGCGGATCTCCACGCCTTGGAGGCCGGAGGCGCGTACGACGGCCGCGGCCGCCTGGGCGCCGGTCATGCCGTTGCGGACCGGCACCTGGCTGTACTTCGCGAAGGTTCGCTTCACCATCGTCTGCGCCCACAGGCCGAGCCCGAGCGGGACGATCATGGTGACGAGCCACACCGTTGTGAGGGATGACATGGCCTTGACGGTAGGCCGCGTGGCTTAGGCCACTCTAAGCACGCAGCGATGCTGCCTAGTCGAAGTCGAGCAGGTCCTCTAGGAAGGACTTGCGCTTCTTCTTCTTGTAGTGCTTCTCGCCGCCGCCGTCGTAGCGGCGATCGTGGTCGCGTGCTGGGGGCGGCGGCGCCGTCGGGCGTCGCCCCTCCATCTCGCGGTAGAAGTCCTCGTCGGGATCCGCCGAGGACAGCTGGCGCTCCTTGACCAGGATCTTGTCCAACTCGCCGCGGTCCAGCCACACGCCGCGGCACTGCGGGCAGGCGTCGATGAGCACGTCCGAGCGCTCGATCTCGACCAGCCGAGCGTCGCAGTTGGGGCACTTCATCGGGTGCTTCACGCACCGGACGGTAGCTCAGACAGGGACCACGCCGTTGCGCTTCCAGGGGCGCTGGACGCGCTTGCCCTCGGCCATCTCCAGGCCGCGGCAGATCGTCGGGCGGGTCTCGCGCGGGTCGATGACGTCGTCGATCATCGCGTTCTTGGCCGGGATGTAGGGGTCGATGATCTGCTTGTAGGCGGCGATCAGCTCGGCCTTCTTGGCGGCCGGATCCTCGGCGGCCTCGACCTGCTTGCGGAAGACGATCTCGACCGCGCCCTCGGCGCCCATCACCGAGATCTCGGCCGACGGCCAGGCGACAATCAGGTCCGGCTCGTAGGCGCGGCCGTTCATCACGTAGTAGCCGGCGCCGTAGCCCTTGCGCAGCACGACCGTGATCTTCGGGACGGTCGCGTTGGCGACCGCGTAGAGCATCTTGGCGCCGTGACGGATGATGCCGGCCTGCTCGACCTTGGTGCCGACCATGAAGCCGGGCACGTCCATCAAGAAGACGAGCGGGATCCCGAAGGCGTTGCAGAGGTTGACGAAGCGAGCGGCCTTGTCGGCGGAGTCGTTGTCGAGGATGCCGCCGAGCTGCTTGGGCTGGTTGGCGACGATGCCCGCCGGGCGCCCGCCGAAGCGCGCGAAGCCCGTGATGATGGTCTTGGCGAACTGCGGCTTCATGTCGAAGAACTCGCCGTCGTCGGTGATCTTGGAGATCACGTCGTACATGTTGTAGGGCTTGCGGTTGGACTCGGGGAGCACGTCCAGCAGCTCCTCGTCCATGCGGTCGATCGGGTCCGAGGTCGCGCGCTGCGGCGGCGCCTGCTCGTTGTGCGACGGCAAGAACGACAGGTAGGCCTTGATCTTCTCGATGCACTCCTGGTCGTCGGCGACCTCCAGGTCCCCCACGCCCGACTTGCGGCAGTGCACGCGCGAGCCGCCGAGCTCCTCCTGCGTGACGTCCTCGCCGACCGCGGCGCGCACGAGGTGCGGGCCGGCCAGCGCCATCGACCCGCGGCCCTTGACCATCGGCACGAAGTCGGCCAGCCCCGGGATGTACGCCGTGCCCGCGGCGCACGGCCCCATCAGCGCCGCGACCTGCGGGATGACGCCCGAGGCGACGACCTCCTCCTTGAAGAGGTGGCCGGAGCCGGCGAACAGAGAACCCACCGCCTCTTGGATCCGCGCGCCCGCCGAGTCCAGCAGCCACACCATCGGCATCCGCTTGCTCAGCGCCAGCTCTCGGAGACGAGCCACCTTGATCTCGCCGGTCATGCCCATCGACCCGGCCATCACCGTGAAGTCATAAGCCGCGATCGCGACCTTCCGCCCCTCGACCAGCCCCCACCCGGTGACGACCCCATCCGCCGGCGCCTCCTTGTCCTCCAACCCGCGCACGGAGTAGTGGATCCCCGCATGAAGGCCCAGCTCGTTGAACGTGCCGGGATCCACCAGCAGATCGATCCGCTCCCTCGCCGTCAGCTTCTCCGCCGCATGCTGTCGCGCGATCCGCTCCTCCCCACCACCGAGCATCGCAGCCGCTCGCCGCTCGGCCAGCTCCTCGACCAAAGGCCTCAACAGGGACGTGGGGGCGTTCGTGACGTCACTCATCAGAAGTAGGAAGTCCTACTTCCCACTTCGCCGCGCGTCAAGCGGCGGCGACGACGACACGATGCCTATCGCGGCGCTGAGGGCGCTCGGCGCGGGGCGTGCGTGGTGGTGCGTTGCGTTGGAGAGGATCCGGCGAAGGAGTGAGAGCGCTGTGGCGTGGCGACCGCCTGCGGTCGTCCTCGGGCTGCTTCTCGGGCTCGGGGGAGCGTTCGGGGCCGTTTTCGGGATCCGGGTCGCGTAGACCGGAATAGTTCCGGTCTACGCGACCCGCATCCCGAAAACGGCCCCTATGGAGCGCCGTCAGGGATCCGGGTCGTTTTCGCGTCGTATATCGACGCTAAAGCGACCCGGACCCATCGCTTCGGCCCCGAACCGCCCGCCCTGCGCCCGGCCAGACACCCGAGGACGACCAACAGCGGTCGCCACGCCCCAGCGCTCACTCCGTTCGATGACCCTCTCCAACGCCCGAAGCCACCGCCAACGCCCGAGCTGAACGCCGCTACTGGGCGACCAGCGGGTCCACGGCGGTGGCGATGAGCTCGACCAGCGCGGGGTCGTGGAAGCCGGTGATCTCGCAGCCGAGGAGGTCGGCGGAGTCGGCGAGCTCGGTGAGGAGGGTGCGGAGGCCGGCGTCGGAGAGGCCGCCGGGTGAGGGGAAGGGCGAAGGGATGATGGAAGGGTCGAGGATGTCGAGGTCGAGGTGGACGAAGACGGGGCGGCCGCGGAGGGCGTCGGCGAGCAGGCCGGGGCGGGTGATGCGGGTCACGCCGCGGGTCTCGAGCAGGACCGACTCGGGGCCTTCGACGTCGCGCAGGCCGCAGGTGACGACGGCGGTGGGATCGAGCGACGGCACGTCACCCAACCCGGCGTCCCAGAGACCGCAGGCCGCGGCGAGGCACATGCCGCCGAGGTAACCGCTGACCGTGGTCTCGGGCGTGTTGAAGTCGGCGTGGGCGTCGAGCCACAGCACCGTCACATCGGGCGCGTAGCGGGCGACGACCGGCAGCGTGGTGACGCTCACCGAGCAGTCAGCGGCGATCAGCACCGGGCGCCGGCTCGCCGCCAACGCGTCCTCGACCTGGCCGCCGGCCTCCAGCAGGCAGCCCCGGGACTCGCGCAAGTCGTCTTCGAAGCGCTGCACCTTCATCGGCGACGGCGACCCGATCAGCCGTGCGTCGACGTCGTGGCGCATCGCCAGCTCGCGCGCCAGCGCCTCGGTCCCGGCCGCCGCGTCCTCGACGCGCTCCGAGGACCGGCACAACATGCCGACGATGCTCAACGGCCGGTCCACACCGGATCCCGCTTCTCGAAGAATGCGCGCACACCCTCCTGGATGTCCTCGGTCGAGAACGCCAGTGTCAGGTTGTGATGGAGGAACTCGAGCGCCTCCTCGAAGGGCATGTCCTGCTGGCGGTACATCGCATCCTTGCCAAGGCGCATCAACACGGGGGACTTGCCCGCCAGCGTGCTAGCCCACTCCCCCACGGCGGCGTCGAAGTCCGCAGCCGCGACGACCTTGTTGACGATCCCGATCCGCTCCGCCTCCGCGGCGCTGATCCGGTCGCCCAGTAGCAGCAGCTCGTTGGTCTTCTTGCGCCCGATGTTGCGGTAGATCAAGGCCATGATCATGAACGGGAAGACCCCGACGTTGATCTCGGGCGTCCCGAACGTCGCGCTGTCTTTGGCGACGATCAGGTCGCACGCCAGCGCCAACCCGAGCCCGCCCGCCAGCACGTGCCCGTTGGCCGCGCAGATCGTCGGCTTGCCCAGCTCGCCGATCAGCTGGAACAGCCGCGGGAAGCGGTCGGTGCCGAAGTGCTTGTGCACCAGCGGGACGTCCTCGGCGAACCCGGCGAGGTTGCCGCCGCTGCTGAAGACCGTCTCGTGCGTCGACGTCAACACGACGCACCGCACCGCGTCGTCGTCGCGCGCGGCCCCGAACGCCGCAAGGAGGTCATCCAACACGGCATCGCTCAGCGCGTTGCGCGTCTCGGGCTGATCGAGCGCGATCGTCGCGACGCCGCGGTCGTCGATCTCGTAGCGGACGGTCTCGTAACTCATGGGCGGGGAGCAAAGCATGCTCGGGCAGCAGGCGGGTGTGCCCATCCGGCACACTAATGCTCCACTTAGTTAGCGGTGAGCGTTTGTGCGCCACACTAAGGCCAGTTCGGCCAACGACGGAAAGACCCTGAAGGCCAAAGAGGAACAGAGCGTTCACACGCCGTGCTCCGCTACGGCACCATAGGACCCCAGTCATGAACGACGACACCTCCGACGCCCGGCTGCGCTCTGACGCACGCCGCAACCGCCGCACCGTGCTTGATGCGGCAGTCGCGCTCTTGGCGCAGCGCCCACAGGCCACCATGCAGGAGGTCGCCGATGCCTCAGGGCTCGGCAGAACCACCGTCTACCGACATTTCCCGCGGCGCCAGGACCTGATCGACGCGCTTTACGAGCAGGTGCTGGCCGAGTCCGCGCACACCATCAAGGACGCAATCGGCGCGGCGACCAACGCTCGCGACCTGCTCTGCGACCTCGGCGCGCGCGTTATCGCGATCGGCGATCGCTACCGCTTCCTGGACGCGCACCCCGAGCTGCGCGAGCGCACGCTCCAGGGCAGCGACGACAGCGAGGGACGCGACCCGCTCAACGACTACTTGACCGCCGCGCAGCAGCGCGGCGAGGTCCGCCCCGACGTCCCGGTCAGCTGGATGCTGACCACGATGCGCGGCCTCGCGGTCGTGGCGATGTTCGAGATCAGCGCGGGCCGGATGTCGGTCGAGGACGCCGGCCGGCACGTCGGCGAGACGTGCGCGTCGGCCTTTGCGCCGCTGGAGGCCGCCGCACCCCAAGGCTGAAAGTAGGACGTGCCACTGTTTACTTTTGGCTGGCGGGCCAGTACGGTCCGCCCATGGCCACCGCTGACAGCGTCCTGAAGCCCGACCACGGCGCCGCACGCAAGCACTTCATCTTCACCGACGAGCACACGCAGCTGCGCGAGTCGATCCGCGCGTTCGCCACCAAGGAGCTCGCGCCGCACGCCGAGGAGTGGGAGGAGACGACCTTCCCGGACTCGGTCTTCTCCCGCATGGGCGAGCTCGGCTTCCTCGGCCTCGACAAGCCCGAGGAGTACGGCGGCCAGGGCGGCGACTACTACACGTCGCTGGTCCTCGCCGAGGAGCTCGTCCACGCCCGCTCCGGTGGCCTGGCGATGGGCGTCGCCGTCCACACCGACATGGCGATGCCGCCGATCCTCGCGTTCGGCACCGAGGAGCAGAAGCAGGAGTGGGTCGTGCCCGCGATCAAGGGCGAGAAGATCCTCTGCCTGGGCATCACCGAGCCGGATGCGGGCTCCGACGTCGCCGGGATCAAGACCCGCGCGGTCTACGACGAGGCCACCGACGAGTACGTCATCAACGGCTCTAAGACCTACATCACCAACGGCCACCGCGCCGACGTGATCGTCCTGGTGACCAAGACCGACCCGGACGCCGGCCACGGCGGCATCACGCTGTTCCTGGTCCCGATGGACCTGCCGGGCGTGATCCGCGAGAAGCGCCTGGAGAAGCTCGGCATGCACTCTTCCGACACGGCGCTGCTGGCCTTCCAGGACGTGCGCGTCCCGGCCTCCGCCGTCCTGGGCGAGATCGGCAAGGGCTTCTACCACATCAGCTGGGAGCTTCAGGGCGAGCGCCTGATCGGCGCCGCGGGCTGCGTCGCCGGCGCCCAGCACTGCTTCGACATGACCTTGAAGTACGCCCAGGAGCGTCAGGCGTTCGGCCGCTCGATCGGCAAGTTCCAGGTCATCCGCCATAAGTTCGCGGAGATGGCCACCAAGATCGAGGCCGCACGCCAGTTGGTGTACATGACGGCGTGGCGCTTCAACAACGGCGAGTACCCCGTGCGGGAGATCTCGATCGCCAAGTTGTACGCCTCGCGGATCTCGGTCGAGGTCGCCGACGAGTGCATCCAGATCCACGGCGGCGCGGGCTACATGAAGGAGTACGGCGTCGAGCGCGTCTGGCGCGACCTGCGCCTCAACCGCATCGGCGCGGGCACCGACGAGATCATGTTGGAGGTCATCGGCCGCTCGTACGGCCTGTGAGCCCGAAGGAGCGCGTCGAGGCGTACTACGCCGATCTGCTGGACGGCGACGCCGAGCGCGTCGCCGCCCACTTCACGCCCGACGCCGTGCACTACTACACGCGCCGCGACCCGGACATCGGCTCCGGGGTCATCGGCGCCAACGCCGCGCTGGCGGTCGAGCACCTGCACGCGGAGTGGCGGCTGGAGCACATCGTCGCCAACGAGACGGAGGCGGCGATCGAGTGGTCGCTGGCCTTCGACGACCCGCGCGATACGTCACGCCGTCTGCTCGACCGCGGCGCCGAGCTGTTCACGTTCCGCGACGGGCTGATCGCCGAGGTCCGCGCCTACTACGGCGACCGCGGCGGCGACCTGCGCGGCTTCGACCACGCCGCCCGCGGCCACACGGTGCTGCCGTCGTGAGCGCCGCCAGCCTCTTCACCGACGAGCACGACGCGCTGCGCGAGTCGATCCGGCGCTTCGTGCTGGCCGACGTGCGCCCGCACGCCTCGGAGTGGGAGCGCGCCCGCTGGTTCCCCGATGAGCTCTTCGGCCAGTTCGCCGAGCACGGGTTCTTGGGGCTGAAGTACCCGGAGGCCTACGGCGGTCAGGGCGGTGACTTCCTGCACGAGGCGGTCCTGGCCGAGGAGCTGGCGCTGTGCGGGTCCGGCGGCGTGGCCGCGGGCATCGGCGCGCACATCAACATCGCCACCCCGCCGATCGCCAAGTTCGGGACCGAGGACCAGAAGGAGCGCTACCTGCGCCCCGCGATCGCCGCCGAGAAGATCTCCGCGCTGGCGATCACCGAGCCCGACGCGGGCTCCGACGTCGCCGGGCTGAAGACGCACGCCAAGCGCGTCGACGGCGGCTGGGTCCTCAACGGCTCGAAGATGTTCATCACCAACGGGGTGCGCGCGCACTTCTGGGTGACGGCGGCCAAGACGACCGCCGAGGGCGGCCACCACGGGCTGTCGTTCTTCCTCGTCGACCGCCAGGACGGCGTGAGCGCGTCGAAGATCGACAAGATGGGCTGGCACGCGAGCGACACGGCGCTGATCGCGCTGGAGGACGTCTTCGTGCCCGAGGAGAACCTGCTCGGCGGCGAGAACCAGGGCTTCTACCTGATCATGGCCAACTTCCAGTGGGAGCGGCTGGTCATGGCGCTCGGCGCCGTGGGCGCGATGCAGGTCGCCTACGACAAGACCGTCGCGTTCGCCAAGGAGCGCAACGCGTTCGGGCGCCCCTTGAGCGGCTTCCAGGCGCTGCGCCACAAGCTCGCCGACATCGCGACGACCGTGCACACCTCGCGCGTGGTGACCTACGACGCGCTGGAGCGCTTCGTGCGCACCGAAGGCGACGCGGTCAAGGAGGTCACGATGGCCAAGCTCGCCACCCAGCGCGCCTGCTTCGACGTCATGGACACCTGCCTTCAGATCCACGGCGGCGCGGGCTACATGGAGGAGTACGAGATCGAGCGCATGGCCCGCGACGCGCGCCTGGGCCCGATCGGCGGCGGCACGGACGAGATCATGCGCGAGATCCTCTCCAAGGTGTTGGCGCTGTGAGCACCGGTCCACGCAGGTTGGCGCCGCCGCCCCACAGCGCGGCGCTGTAAGCGGCACCCGCTTGGGTACGTTGCGCCGGGAGTGAGCACATCGCCCATCAAGCCCGGCGAGCGCCGGCTGCTCCTGATCCTGGGGCTCCCGACGTTCGCCTACGCGCTGGCGACCACGGTCGCGACGACCTACCTGCCGGTGCTCGCGCGGGACTTCACGACCTCCTCGACGGTGATCGGCCTGCTGATCGCGATCGAGGGGATCATGGCGCTGCTGCTCGCGGTGCCGGCGGGTGCGCTCTCGGATCGCGGGCGCTCGCGGCTGCCGTTCGTGGAGTGGGCGTCGCCGGTGCTCGTCGTCGCGCTGGCGCTGATGGGGCTGGCGTCGTCGCTGCCGGTCGCGCTGGCGCTGGTCATCATCTTCTTCGCCGCGTACTTCGTGGCCTACGAGCCCTACCGAGCGTTGTACCCCGACATGGTCGACGACCGGATCACGGGCCGCGCACAGTCCACGCAGGCGCTGTGGCGCGGGCTGGGCACGATCCTGGCGATCGCGACCGGCGGCGCGCTGCTGGCCATCGGCGACACGGTGCCGTTCGTCGCCGCGGCGATCGTCTCGGGGATCACGATCGCGGCGTTCCTGATGCTCTTGCCGCGCGAGCGCGCCGAGCACGAGCCCAACCAGTCGGAGTCGCTGCGCGACGACGTCCGGCGGCTCTACGCGCTCGTGCGCGAGCGCGCTGACCTGCGCGCGTTCATGGTCGCCAACGGGCTCTGGGAGCTGTCGCTCGGAGCCACCAAGACCTTCATCATCCTCTACCTCACGGTCGGCCTCGGCGTGACCACGTCACTCTCCGGCCTGGCCGTCGCGGGCGGCGCGGTCTTCATCGCCGCCGCGACGCCGATCAGCGGCAAGCTGTCGGACCGCTTCGGCCCGGTGCGCGTCATGCGCTGGTCGCTGCTGGTCTACGGGATCGGGATGCTGATCCCGTTCTTCGTCGCCGACTCGGTGGTGGTCGCGTGCGCCGCGCCGCTGGTCGGCTTCGGCGGCGGCGTCGTGATGACCCTCCCCTACGCGCTGCTGATCCCCCTGATGGCCGACGACGACCACGGCCTGACGACCGGCCTGTACTCCGTCTCGCGCGGGGTCGGCACCGCGCTCGGCCCGCTGCTGGCGGGGATCGCGATCGGCCTGCTCGACGGCGTCTTCCCGTCAACCGACGGCTACCAGGCGATGTGGGGCGTCTGCGCGGCCGCGGTGCTCCTCTCTATCCCCGTTTTGGGCCGTTTGCGGGACAGAAGCTGACGCGGTTGCGCGATCGCGCAACCAGACACCGTCAGGCTGTTGCACTTTCACGAAGCTGAGCGCTCCTCACCGGAGTACGGTCGATGACGGGAGGCGCCGGGTCATCTACCGGAGGAGTGTCCATTCCCATGAAGCGTCTTACCCGCGGCATCGCGCCGACCCTCGGCGTCCTGCTGCTCATGCTGTCTCTCTCGGCGAGCGCGTTTGCCGCCGACAAGTACGTCGCCCTCGGCGACAGCTACTCCGCCGGCAACGGCGCCAACAGCACGAACCTCAACTCGAGCTGCAATCGCAACACCTACGCCTACCCGTACGTGCTGAGCCAGCAGAAGGGCTACGCGCTGACGTTCGTCGCCTGCTCGGGCGCCGTGACGGGCGACGTCATCAACGGCCAGGTCAACTCGGTCACGTCCGACACGAAGCTCGTGACGATCACGATCGGCGGCAACGACATCGGGTTCACGAACCTGATCATCGCCTGCACGACGCTCGGCTGCGCGTCGCAGATCGCCTCCTCGCAGGCCAAGATCAACAACGAGCTGCCAGCGAAGCTGAACTCGACCTACGCGGCGATCAAGGCCAAGGCGCCGACCGCGAAGGTCGTCGTCCTCGGCTACGGCCGCCCGTTCGCCAACCCGCCGAAGACCTGCCTGGCCGCCACCGGCGTGTCGTCCTCGGAGGAGACGTCGCTGACGACGCTGGTCGACAGCCTCAACAACACGATCAAGACGCGGGCGCAGGCCTACGGGTTCAGCTACGCCGACGTCAACCCCTACTGGGCGGGCCACGACGTGTGCGCGAGCAACCCGTTCACCAACGGGCTGACGATCCTGCACACGGCCGACAGCTACCACCCGACGCGCAACGGCTACGCCAACGGCGACGTGCCGGCGATCCGGGCGATCATCGGCTAGGTCTCTAGCGCTGCACGCCGGGCGCGGGCCTCAGAGCCCGCGCCCGGAGCGCCAGCTCCAGCTCCAGGCGGCCCTCGGCGCACGACATCCGGTCGCCGAGCAGCTCACGCAGCTGGGCCACGCGGTAGCGCACGGTCTGCGTGTGCACGTGCAGCTGGGCGGCCGCGGGGCGGATCTCGCCCTGGTGCTCCAGCCACGCGGCCAGCGTCTCGACCAAGCGCTCGCGCGACGCGGCGGGCGCGATCGACAGCGGGCCGTCAAGGACGTCGGCGACCAGGCGGCGCGCAACGTCGGCGTCGCCGAGCAGCAGCAGGTCGACGCGGTGCTCCTCGGCCAGGACCGGGCCGTCGGCGGCCAGCTCCAGCGCGCGCTCGGCCATGCGCGCGGAGGCGGCCGCGAGCGTCGGCGCGACCACCGGGCCGATCCCGGCGCGCACGTCGCGCAGCGCCTGGAGGATCGAGCCGCGGCGGCCCGGGCCGTCGGGGTCGCCGACCAGCGCCCAGCCCATCCCGTCCACGCGCGCGACGAGCGCGTCGGCGGGCAGGCGCGAGGCGACGCGAGCGCTGCGCTCGTCCCGGAAGGCGACGACCGCCAGCGTGGCGGGCAGACGCCAGCTCGCGTCGGCGGCCGCACCGGTCAGCTCGCCCTCCGAGGACGGCGACGGGCCGCGGCGCACCGCCAGCTCGACCAGGCGCCGGCGCGCGTCGACGCGCTCGACCGCGCCGAGCGACTGCTCGTAGGCATAGCCCTCGACCGTCGCCGCGCAGAGGCGGTCGATGTAGGCGAAGATCGCGTCGGCCAGCGCGTACAGCTCGCGCGGCTCGACGCCCGCGCCGTCGCCGGTCTCCACCATCAGCCGCCACGCGGTCTGGGCGCCGACGCGGTAGGCGGCCAGAACGCTGCCGACCGAGCGTCCCGCGCGGACCTCGCTGCGGCCGAAGTCGAAGAACACGTCGTGGCGCGGCAGCAGCACCTCGTCGGCGCGGCCGTTCTCCAACAGGTCGAGGAAGCCGAGGATCCCTTGGTGCACGCCGAGGCGCACGTCGATCCGGCCGCCCCACCATTCGGCAAACGGCGGCACCTCTTCGACGACGCTCTCGAGCACCTGGTCGGTCAGACGGTCGATCGTGGGACGTAGCACGCCCACGACCGCCGCCCGGACCTCCTGCGACTCCAACGACCCTCTCCTCCTGCAAGACCCGGGACGACCGTAACCCAGTTGCCTAGGCGCGTGGAGAAATCTCCGCGGACCTCCTCTCAATAGGATCCGCCGCCTGACCTGACGCAGGATTCAATTTCGTACGAAGGAGACGCGCATGGGAGTCCTCGACGACAAGGTGGCGATCGTCACCGGCTCGGCCCGCGGCATCGGCCGGGCGACCGCGGAGCTGCTGAGCGCCCAGGGCGCGAAGGTGGTCATCAACGACCTCGACACCGATGTGGCCGAGCAGACCGCCTCGGAGATCGCCGGCGAGACCGCGGTCTTCGGCGGGGACCTGACCAAGGGCGACGCGCCCGCGCAGCTCGTCCAGACGGCGATCGACGCCTGGGGCAAGATCGACATCATCGTCAACAACGCCGGCTACACGCTCGACGCGCCGGTGCACAAGCTGTCTGACGACTGGTGGGACCGGATGCTCGACATCCACCTGAAGGTCCCCTTCCAGGTCATCCGCGCCGCGGCGCCGCACCTGCGCGAGCCCGCCAAGCAGGAGCGCGAGCAGGGCGTCGAGGTCTTCCGCAAGATCGTCAACGTCTCCTCGACCTCGGGCATGTTCGGCAACGCCGGCCAGGCCAACTACGCGGCCGGCAAGCTCGGCGTGGTCGGTCTGACCAAGACCATCGCCAAGGAGTGGGGCCAGTTCAAGGTCAACGCCAACGCGGTGGCCTTCGGCTTCATCGAGACGCGCCTGACCTCCGCCAAGGCGGATGACAACACGATGGAGATCGACGGCGAGAAGGTCCAGCTCGGCATCCCCGAGCAGCTCGCCCAGATGGGCAAGATGCTGATCCCGCTGGGCCGCGCGGGCACGCCGGAGGAGGCCGCGGGCGCGATCTTCTTCCTGTGCTCGCCGTGGTCGAACTACGTGCACGGCCAGGTGCTCAACGTCACCGGCGGCCAGATGACGGGGATGGCGTTCTAGAACCCTCTGCGGGTAGCCTCGTGCGGCATGAAGGTCATTCGGCCGAATGTCCCGCCGCACGAGGAGCCCCGCGGCGTGGTCGGCGGCCACGAGGTCTCGCGCGCGACCACCGGCAGCGAGAACCTGTTCATGGGGATCTTCCGGCTGCCGGCCGGCGCGGCGTCGCGGCCGCACTTCCACGCCGGGTGCGAATCCGCGTGCTACATGCTCCGCGGCCAGATGCGGATCCGCTGGGGCGAGCGGCTGGAGAATGTGGTCGAGCTGGAGGTCGGCGACATGCTGTGGGTGCCGCCGCACGAGGTCCACGTGCTCGAGAACCCGTCGGCGACCGAGGACGCCGAGTACGTCGTCGCGCGCGACTCGCCGACCGAGGACGCCGTCGAAGTGCCGTGGGCGCCGCGATGAGGCTGCGCGTGCTGGAGGGCGAGTACGCGGTCTGCCGTCTGAGCGCGATGGTCGACGTGCCGCCGCCGACGCCGCCGCGCGGCTCCGGCTTCTGGTCGCTGACCGAGGTCGGCGAGGAGCGGTCGCTGGTCTGCCTGGAGGATCTGGTCGACGGCGACTGGGCCGACGGCGCGACGGTTGTGCGCGGCTGGCGGATCCTGGAGGTGCTGGGACCTTTGGACCTCGGGATGACGGGCGTGATGGCGTCGATCGCGGCGCCGCTGGCGCAGGCCAGCGTGCCGATCTTCCCGATCGCGACGCACGACACCGACTGGATCCTCGTGCCGGGCGCGCAGCTCGACGCGGCGGTCGGCGCGCTGCGCGGCGCGGAGCACGAGCTGCTGGACTAGTAGGTCCCGGTGCCCGTGCGCCAGCCGGCCGTCTGGTTGTCGCCGCCGGTCGGCAGGCCGGACTTCGGCAGGTCGCTGCCGAGCGCGTTCCTGTAGGCCTGGAGGAAGTCTCGCGCCAGCGGCGAGAGCGTCTGCAGCGCGTCGACGCGGGTCGCCTCGTCGTGGGCGCTGGGCCGCACGGTGGCGGGTGGCTTGGCGGTGGCCAGCGCGTCGTCGCCGGCGCGGGTGACGGTGAAGCGACTGCCGTCGGTGGCGAGCAGGCCGTGGGCGATGAGGTCGTCGATCGTCCGGCGCGGGAGGGTCTCGACGTCACCCTCGGCGTGCAGCGCGCACCAGGCGCCGGCGGTGGGGACCGACAGCGGCGTGCCGAGGTCGGCGGCGGCGCGGCGGAGGACCTGGTCGAGGGCGCTGAGCGGCTCGGTGTGGCGCGCGGTGCCGGCGGCCTGGCGCGCGGGCGTGAGCGTCCGGACCCGGCGCAGGCGGCGCCACCCGCGGTCGGCCTTCCACGTGCCGTCGGCGACCAGCGCGTCGAGCGCGAGCGCGAGGACCTGCTGATGGTCGGCGTTGGTGCGGTCGCGCAGGACCAGTGCGGCGGCGATCGGGATGGTCATGTGGTGGGCGGCGCGCCGCCTGGGTAGAAGGAGCAGCCGGTGAAGTAGTCGCCTGCGGGCGAGGCCAGGAAGGCGACGAGCTCGGCGCGCTCGTCGGTCGCGGAGCCTTCGCGGGGCCGGATCGCGGTGACGCGGATCCCGAAGCGCGCCCACTCGACCGAGAGCGTGCGGGCGGCGTTCTCCAGCGCGGCGCCGACCGCTGAGGCGTGCTCGCCGGCGGCGTCGATCGGGGCGACGAAGATGACCTTGCCGCCATCGTTCTTGGGGTCCTCGCCCTCCGCGCCGATCCACGACGCGGTCGCCACCGCGCGCACGACGTTCCACGCGTCGTCGACCGAGACCCGCAGCCCGGGCATCCCACCGCCGGCCTCCGCGAACGCCGACGCCGCGTCCACGATCAGCACGTCGATGTGACCGAGCGCGCCGATCGCCAACTGCACCGCGTCCTCGTCGGCCAGCTCGCCATCGATCGTCACGACCCGCGCACCCAGCGCGATCGCCCGCTCGCGCTCCGCCGCGCCGTCGCCGACGACGCAGACCGTCAAGCCGTCCAGGACCCCGGGGCGCAGCACGTCGAGCACCGGCCTGAGCCTACAAGTACGCTGCGCCGCATGGGCTCCTCCCCCGGCGTGCGCGTTCACCCGTTGATGACCGCGCGGATGAAGGCGATGCCCGCGTTCTACGACCGTCCGGGCGGACCCAAGCCGCTGGCGATGCTCCGCGGGATCGGGCTGCACGTGCCGCGGTCGAAGTGGATCTGGCTGCCGATCCCGGCGTTCCTGGTCGAGCACCCGGACGCCGGGCCGGTGCTGATCGACGCCGGGATGCACGAGCAGGTGGCGACCGACGTCAAGGGCGCCCTCGGGCGGCTCGGCGCGATCGCGTTCACCATCGACATGCAGCCGCAGTGGGCGGTACCGGCGCAGCTGCGCGCGCGGGGCATCGATCCGGCGGACGTCAAGACCATCGTGATGACCCACCTGCACTACGACCACGCCAGCGGCTTGTCGCAGTTCCCGGGCGCGACGGTCCACGTCGACGCGGCCGAGCACGCCGCGGCGACGAAGGGGTCGATGAAGGACGGGTACATGCCCCACCAGCTCCAGACGCCCGGCCAGCAGTGGGAGACGATCGCGGCGCAGGACGACGAGGTCGACCTGCTCGGCGACGGCACGATCCGCCTGCTGCGCACGCCCGGCCACACGGTCGGTCACCGCTCGGTGGTGCTGCGCCTGGCCTCCGGCGGCGAGCTGCTGCTGACCGGCGACGCCGCCTACGCGCGCGAGACGGTCGAGCGCTCGCTGACGCCGCTGCTGACCTGGAAGGACGACGCCTACCGAGAGTCGCTCGCGCGCGTGCAGAAGTGGATCGCCGACCACCCGGGCGCGCCGTACATCCCCGGTCATGACACCGCCGCGTGGGCGGAGCTGGCCGAGGTGTACGAGTAGGACTACGCCGCTTCGGCCTCGCGGATCGCCGCGCGCCGCGGGCGCAGCGTCTGCTCGCTCAGGACGAGCTCGTCGAGCATCGCGTCGGCGGCCGCCTCCATCGTCTCGTTGGCCTGCACGCGGCCTTCCTCGTCGATGAACTGCGTGTGGAACGGGATGCTCACCGCCTCGAACAGCGGCAGCATCTTCAGCGTCGTGACGACCTGCTTGAGCTGCTGGACCGCGCGCGTGCCCGCCGCGACGCCGCCGTAGCTGACGAAGGCGACCGGCTTGTGCTGCCACTCGAAGTGCAGGTAGTCGATCGCGTTCTTCAGCGTCGCCGGATAGCCGTAGTTGTACTCGGGCGTGACGAAGACGAACGCGTCCGCGGCGTCGATCCGCTTCGACCACGCCTTGGTGTGCTCGTGCTCGTAGCGACGTAGCCGCGGGTGGGCGGGCTCGTCGAAGAACGGCAGCCCGACCTCGGCGAGGTCGACCAGCTCGACGTCGAACGCCCCTTGCGCGCGAGCGCGCGCGACGAACCACTCGGCGATCGGCTCCCCGGCGCGGCCGGGTCGCGTGCTGGCCAGGATCACGTGGAGCTTGGGCATACGTGTTCCACCATAGGACCGGAACCTTGGGCGCCTTGTTCGGGTTATGACGGCGATGCGCCGAACGCTGCCGATCATCGCCCTCGCGGTCGTCCTGCTCACCGCCGCCGCCTCCGCGCATGCGCGCGTGATGGTCGTCGCCTCGGGCACGGGGAGCGCCACGCTGCTTGACGTCTCCAGCGGCTCCGTGGTCGCGCGGATCCCGCTGTCGGGCGCCGCGCGGGACGTCGCGGTCGCGCCGGACGGCGTGCGCGGGTATGTGTCCGCGGGCGCGGGCGTGGCGGCGATCGACCTCAACGCACGCGCAAAGGTCGCCGACGTCCAGCTGACCTCGACGGTCCTGGCGATGGGGATGAGCAAGGACGGACGGCGGATCGCGGCGGCGCGGCGGGGCGCGGTCGACGTGATCGACCCGGCGACGATGACGCCGATCCGCTCGGCGAACCTCGGCAAGCTGGGCCGCGCGCCGAGCGCGATCGCGGTCTCGGCCGATGGCGCCAAGGGCGTCGTGGTCCTGGACTCCAAGCGGATCGCGGTGGTCGACCTGGTCGGCGGCGGCGTCCGGCGCGTCAAGCTCGCGGGCGCCACCGGCGTCGTGTTCGCGCCGACCGGCCGCCACGCGTACGTCCTGACCAGCACCAAGAAGCGCACCGCGCTGGTCACGGTCGACACGTCCTCCGGCAAGCTCGGTCGCGCGATCAAGACCGCCCGCGGACCGGGCGGCAGCCTCGCGGTCACCGGCAACGGCAAGCGCGTGATCGCGGGCGCGGGCGTCGACGCGAAGGTCACCGCGGTCTTCGACCTGACGACCGGCCGCGTCGTCGCGCGCACCGCCACCGGCGTCGGGCCCGGCCACCCCGCGGTCGCGCCCGACGGCGTGCGGATCTACGTCGCCGACCAGCGTGCGGGGACGATCTCGGTCCTCAGCGCGCTCTCGTTCCGACGGCTGACCGTGCGCCGTCTGCGCGCCGGTGAGCGACCCCGAGCGCTCGCCGTCCAGCCCGGCGTCGGCCTGATCACCGGCACGCCCGGCCCTGACAAGCTCACCGGCACGCGGCTGGCCGATCGGATCGACGGCCTCGGCGGCGACGACACGCTGCTCGGCGGGCGCGGCGGCGACCTCCTGCACGGCGGCGACGGCGCCGACACCGTCGACGGCGGCGCCGACGGCGACCAGCTCTTCGGCGAAGCCGGCAGCGACCGGATCTTCGGCCACCAGGGCGACGACGTCATCGACGGCGGCCCGGACAACGACTACGCCAACGGCGGCACCGGCAACGACGAGATCGACGGCGCCGACGGCGACGACTCGCTCGACGGCGGCGAGGGGGACGACATCATCCGCGGCGGGCTCGGCAACGACCGGATCGTCGAGACGTCGCTAGGCAACGACATGTTGTTGGACGGCGGCGACGGCAACGACTACATCGACGGCAACCGCGGGACCGACGTCATCGACGGCGGCGCGGGCGACGACACGCTCTTCGGCGGCCCCGGCGGCGAGAAGATCGACGCGGGCGACGGCAACGACACGATCGACGGCGGCACCGGCGGCGACGCGGTCTACGGCCGCGACGGCAACGACGCGATCCGCGGCGACGCCGGCCGCGACACGCTCTACGGCGCGGCGGGCACAGACCAGATCGACGGCGGCTCGGGCGACGACTACCTCTCGGGCGGCGACGGCGCCGACGAGATCGTCGCGGGCCCGGGCGCCGACACGGTGAGCGGCGGGCGCGGCGCCGACGACATCCGCGTGGCCGACGGCGACGCCGACACCGTCGACTGCGGCACGGGCAAGGACACCGTCTACGTCGAGCAAGACGCGCCCACGCGCGACACGCTCAAGTCCTGTGAGAACGTGATCCCGGTCCCGGCCGAGCCCGCGACCGACGCGCCGCCACCGTCCAACAACATCTTCGGCACGGTCGGCGACGACGTCCTGACCGGCACCGAGAACGCGGACTCGCTGTTCGGCAACGACGGCCACGACGTGCTGTTCGGCGCGGGCGGCGACGACTACGTCGACGGCGAGAACGACGACGACGAGCTGCACGGCGGCCTGGGCAACGACTCGCTGCACGGCCGCGGAGGCAATGACATCGTGTTGGGCAACGAGGGCGACGACCAGATCACCGGCGATCGCGGCAACGACACCATCAACGGCGGACCGGGCAACGACACCATCTTCGGCAACCTCGACGACGACGTCATCGCGGGCGACGAGGGCGACGACCGCATCCAGGTCGTCGGCGGCGGCTTCGATCGCGTCTCGTGCGGCGAGGGCAACGACACGGTGTTCGCGGACGCGACCGACCAGGTGGCGGCGGACTGCGAGGACGTGCGGCGCTAAGGGCGGCGGCGCTATGCGATTCCCGATTTGCCAGACGCCAATTCCCGTTTTGCCGAAAATGAACTCCAGGTTTGCCGAGGTCGGCGACCGTGACGGACCTGATCGCCCGCCGCCTCGCGCCGCTCGTCGGCGAGAGGATCGACTTCGACTACCTCTAGGCCGTTCCGCTCAGCGCGCTGTGGGCCTGAGCGGCGCTGAGGCGCGCTAGCGCCGCGTGATCTGCGAGCGCGCGGTAGTGGTCGCGGCCTTCCCGTCGCGGCCGGTCGTGGTGACCGCGAAGCGCAGCGTCACGCGGCGGTTGCGCTTGAGCGCGTGCAGCAGCGAGCGGCGCGTTTTGGCCGACACCTTCAGCTTGACCGAGACGCGCGCGCCGGCGGCCAGCGTGGTCTTCGCGGTCGCGGTGCGCAGGAGCTTGACGGCCGCCGCGCCCGCGCCGGACTTCGTGCGCGTGATCAGGAACGTGCCGCGGGCGCTGATCGAGCAGACCGCGTCGCACGAGGCGGTGAAGCGCACGACGCCGGTCTTCCACGGGCGCTGCTTGGAGGCAGCGCGCAGCGTCAGCTTCGGCGCGCCGCCGGTCGCCCCGCCGCCGCTGGGCGGCGTGGGCGTGGTCGTCCCGCCGCCCGGCGTCGACAGGATGCAGTCGCCGCTCTGGGCCAGGCGATAGACGGGACCGTCGAGCGAGACGGCGTAGACGCGGCCGCAGGCGTCCTCCCCGAACGACGCGAGCGTGTTGACGTGCAGGCCGGTGGCGGCGTCGCCGGCCGCCCCGCCCGGAGCCAGCGTCACCGCGCGGATGTCCCCGCGGTACGTGTCGGCGTAGATGTAGCGGTTGGCCAGGTCGGGGAGCGCGGGGTCGCGCACTACGTAGCCGCCGGCGATCGAGGAGAACGAGTCGGGCGCGGCGTGGGCCTTCTCGAGGATCGGCCAGGCAAAGCCCGCGGCCGCGCCGGCCGGGTCGCTGGTGCCGCGCGGGTGGTTGCCCTCGTAGGTGTTCCAGCCGTAGTTGTAGCCCTTGCCGCGGTCGGGCCCGGGCGCAAAGTCGACCTCCTCCCAGGTCTCCTGACCGACGTCGCCGATGACGAGGTTGCCGGTCGCGCGATCGAACGAGTAGCGCCACGGGTTGCGCAGGCCGTAGGCCCAGATCTCCGACTGCGCGAAGCCAGGGTTGCCGGCCGCGGCGACGCCGGTCTTGGGGTCGATCCTCAGGAGCTTGCCCAGGCGCGCGTCGTGGCCGGCGGCCGCGTCGTTCCACGACGGGTCGGTCTTCTGGGCGTTGCCGAGCGTGTCGTTGCCGCCACCGCCGTCGCCGGTCCCGATCCACAGCATGCCGTCGGGTCCGACCTGGAGCTGGCCGCCGTTGTGGTTCTCGTTGATCCGGTGCGGGATCGTCAGCAGCGGCCGCGCCGAGGCCGGGTCGCCATGGTCGGCGTCGGTGCGCTTGTAGGCCTCGACCGTCAGGTCGGAGCCCGCGCCGGCGCCGCCCGGCGGAGGCGCCGTGTAGAACACGTAGAACTCGCCGGAGGTCGCGTAGTCGGCGGCGAAGGCGATCGACAGCAGGCCCTGCTCGTTGCCGGTCGAGCGGACTTTGGCCGTGAGGTCCAGGAACGTCGACGCGACGCCGTTGTTGACCACGATGACCTTGCCCTGCTTCTGGACGACGAAGAGTCGCTCGGCGTCGCCGGCGGGCGCGGTCACGTAGACCGGCTGGGCGAAGGTCCCGACCTGCAGGAGCGAGACCGCGGCGCTCGCGCCGGGCCCCGAGGCGGCGCCGAGGGCGAGGAGGAACGCGAGGAGGAGACCGAGCCGCTTCATGCGGCTCGTGCTGCCCGCGATGCCCGTGGCCTACGCCACGCGCGCGTTGGTCTTCGTCGCGCGGCGGGCGGCGCGACGCTCGGCCCGGACGCGGGCGACGACGCCGCTGCGGCCGTGCGCCTCCAGGCCGTGGTAAAGCACCTTGATGGCGTCGAAGATCTCGTTGGCGGTCGCCTTGGCCTGCTCGCGCGTCGGCTCGATGATCTTCTCGTAGCGGAACGGGTCGCCGTACTGGATCGTCACCTTCGGGAACTCCAGGCGCTTCCAGTTGCGCACGCGGGAGGAGCCGTGGATGGCGATCGGCACGACGGTCGCGCCGGTGGCCAGCGCCAGGCGGCCGATGCCGGGCTTGGCCTCGTCGGCGAGCTTGCCGTCGCGGGAGCGGCCGCCCTCGCAGTACATCGCCAGGACGTGGCCGTTCTCGAGGATCGTCGTCGCGGTCTCGATCGACTCCTCGTCGCGCTGGCCGCGGCGGACCGGGAACACGCCGCCGTGGGTGTAGATGAACTGCAGCGGCGGCTTGAACATCTGCGACTTGGCCATGAACCGGACCTTGCGGCGCACGGAGTCGCCGACGAAGAAGTGGTCCATGAACGAGAAGTGGTTCGGCGCCAGGATGACCGGGCCGGTGGGCGGCACCTTCTCCGAGGAGATCACCCGCGCGCGGAAGAAGCCCCACGCGTACATCTGCGTGACGGAGCGGACCGCTTCGTAGACCCAGTCGGGGTCGCGGGTGCGGCTGCGTTCGTGAAAGCGGTCGAAGTAGCTCGATGGGCGCGGATCCAGGTAGACCTGATCCTTCATCTTCGACAGCTGCGGCTCGCTCACGGTGAAGGGATCCTACCCGCGCGCGCCCGCGAGGGAATCTCTGATCGAGTCCACCCGGGGTGCGCCGCATGAAGGCTGTCCCTCCTTCATGCGGCGCATAGTCCCCAGGCGTGCTCCGGGCCAGTGGGTCAGGCCGGCACTCGGAGCGGCGATCGGTCGGCACAACGGCGAGTCGTCGCAGGAGGAGACGGTGTGCGCTGTTGCGATGTCCCCCGGCCGATCACTTGAACAGCATGATGCCCACGGGTGGGTCCGCCCTCTATCGCCCAGCGGTCGGAACATCGCTCGACGTCTTCCGCCCGCCGGTCGAAGGGGCCTGCAAAACCGTCCGGCGCGGGACCTAGGTTTCCCTGTCATGGCGGACATCCAGGCCCACATCACGGGCACCGTGTGGAAGATCGAGTGCAAGGTCGGCGACACGATCGAGGAGGGCGACACGGTCGTGATCCTCGAATCCATGAAGATGGAGATGCCCGTCGAGGCCGAGGACGAGGGCACGGTCAAGGAGATCCGCTGCGAGGAGGGCCAGGCCGTCAACGAGGGCGACACGCTCGTCGTGCTCGAATAGGCGGCGCACCGCCGCTTTCGACTAGCGTCCCGCCGCGAATGGCGGGCGAACTGCTCATTGACGAGCCGCTGGACGGGGTCCGGCGGCTGACCATCTCCAACCCGGACAAGCGCAACGCGCTCGACCACGCGATCCTCGACGGGATCGCCGAGGCGGTGCGCGCGGCGTCTGATGACGGCACGCGCGCGATCGTCCTCACCGGCGCCCACGGGATGTTCTCCTCGGGCTACGACATCGGCGACATCCCCGAAGACGTCTTCGCCGCCGAAGCCGAGAAGCTCGTCGCGCATCCGTTCACGAGCGCGATCGAGGCGCTCGACGCCACCGACGTGCCGACGGTCGCCGCGCTGCCGGGTCACACGATCGGCGGCGGGCTGGAGCTGGCGCTGTCCTGCGACCTGCGCGTCGCGCGCGACGGGATCAAGCTCGGGATGCCGCCCGCCAAGCTCGGGCTGGTCTACTCGCACACCGGCCTGCGGCGCTTCTTGCACGCGATCGGCGAGCCGCGCACGCGCCAGCTCTTCCTGCTCGGGCGCAACGTGGACGCCCGCGAGGCGGCCGTGTGGGGGTTGATCCACGAGGTCGTGGGCTCGGAGGACCTCGAAGGCTTCGCTTTGGATTGGGCGGCCGAGCTGGCGTCCAACGCGCCGCTGTCGGTGCGCGGGAACAAGCGCGTGCTGCGGGCGCTGCTGGAGGCGGAGGCCTCGCTGGAGGACGACGTTGCGGCGGAGCTCATCGCCCTGCGCCAAGCGTGCTTTCAGTCCGAGGACTTCGCCGAGGGCGTCAAGGCGTTCGGCGAGAAGCGCCCGGCGCGGTGGCAGGGTCGGTAGGAGCTCCGGATGCCGTCCGTCGAGCAGCTCGAGGCGCGGGTCGACACGCTGGAGCGGTCCGGCCAGTACGACGAGGCGATCGCGGTCCTCGGCGAGCTTCAGGAGGTCACCGGCGAGGACCAGCGCTGGCACATCGCGTGGATGCACGTCTTGGCCGGGCGCAAGCGCGAGGCCGACCAGATCTGGGCGGCGCTGGAGCGCGACCACCCGCACGATCCGACCGTGCCCTACCTGGCCGGCAACGCGCACGTCGAGGCCGGCGAGCCGGCGGTCGCCGCGGAATTGTTCGCACGCGCGCTGGAGCTGGCGCTTTCGGCGGGTGCTGACGGTGAGACCCTGCGCCAGATCGTCGGCGCGCGCACGGAGGCTTTGACGGACGCCGAGCTGCCGGCGGAGGAGATCGACGACCTGGCGCGCCGCGCGCTTGCCCGCGCGGCAGCGACGGGCGCCGACACCCCGGTGGCGACGCCGTTCTTCTCGGTCGACGAGTTCGCGCTGGCCGTGGAGGAATGGCCTGAGTTCGCGGAGGACTGGGCCGAGGGTGGCTGGGAGGCCTATGCCTTGGAGCTTGACCGGCGCATGCGCGCCGTGGCGCCGGGGGTTCCGCGGCATCCGGTCGTGGCGCCGCTGACGGTGGCGCGGGTGCTGGAGCTGGCTGCGGTCAACGGGTTGGATGCGGGCGCGTCGGAGGTCCGGGCGCGCGCCGCGTATGACGTGGCGCAGGAGGGCGGCGCTGTGGCGTGGCCGCCGGGGCGGAATGAGCCGTGTTGGTGTGGGTCGGGCAAGAAGTACAAGAAGTGCTGCGGGAGGTAGTGGCGGGGCGGGGCTGCGCGGGCGCGGGGCGTTGGTGGTGCTTCGCTCATCAAAGGGCGTGAGGCTGTTGGGGCGTTGCCACCGCTAGCGGTGTGGATCGTCGCTCGGGCACTGCCAGCGGGCGGGGATTTACAGCGCATCAAGACATCAGACTCGGCCTCCACTGCGGTCCCTCACCCGCTGGGGTTCGAGGGATCAGGGTTTCGGAGATCCGGGTCGCTGCAACCGGAATATGTCCGGCTCAAGCGACCCGCATCCCGAAATCGGGATCCGGGCCTCCTTCGGGACCGAACCCTCAAACCCCGGGGCCGGCGGACGCCCCTTGAGGACCGGATTGATGTCTTGATGCGCAGTTAAATCCTCGCCGCTGGCAGCACCAGTCCCGACGATCCACGCACCAGGCGGTCGCCACGCCACAACAGCCTCGTGCCCTTTGATGAGCGAAGCACCACCGACGCTCACGCGCGCTGAAACGCCCTGAGCATCCCGACGCGCCGGAAGCCCAGGCGCTCGTAGACGCTCAGGCCGTCCGGCGACGCTTGCAGCGTGGCGGTGATGGCGCCCTCGGCGCGTGCGTCGCTCAACGCGGCGCGGATCAGGCGCGAAGCCAAGCCGCGCCGGCGGAAGGCCGAGTCGGTGGCGACGTAGTGGACCGCGACGTCGTCCTCAACGCGCAGCGTCACCAACACGCACGCCCAGACGCCATCAATGCGGATCCCGTGCGTCGCCAGCCCGGGCGCGCCGTCAATCGCCACGAACAGCGGCCGCAGCACCTCGCCCTGGTCGTAGGCGCGGTCGTTGATCGCGCCGACCACGTCCAACGACGGCGCCTGCGCATCTCGCTCGCCGCCGTCCAGCGCCGCGCCGTCGAGCTCCAGCCCCAGCACCGGCATCGCGATCGACGGGTCCTCGACGCGGCCCGGCGGCGGCTGCGCCTCGTCCGCCAGCCACAGCGTGTGCGCGTCTCCCTCCCTCACCGTCGCGTCCACCCACGGATTCCCGGTCCCGCGCCCATCGAGCAGCGCGAGCATCGCAGCGAAACCCCGGATCGAGCGACCCTCCAACTCAGCATCGTCCATCGCGGACGACGCTAGCGGCCTCAGCGATCGGCCGCTTCGTGAATCGCCGCGCGGATCTGGTCCAGGTCGGAGCCCTTCTCCAGATAGGAGTGGGCGCCGATCTCGATCGAGGGACCCGCCATGCGCTCGGCCGCCAGCGACGACAGCCCGATGATCGACGTGCGCGGCGCGCGGCGGCGCATCTTCGGGATCGCCTGGAGGCCGCCCATGCGCGGCATCGACATGTCCAGCAAGACGACGTCGGGCTGCAGCTCGGCGGTCGCCTCCACTCCGGCCACGCCGTCGGAGGCCTCGCCCACGATCTCGATCGAGGGGTCCTCCTCCAGCGTCGAGCGCATCAGGGCCCGGAAGCCCTCGGCGTCGTCGCAGAGCAGCACACGGATGGGGTCGGCGGCAGCCACGTACTGCACATCATCGGTTGGTGAGCGTCGTTTCGCCATCCCCACTTCTGTTGATCGGGGGACCGACGGTCGTCCACTCGACCGTGCGATCGGTGGGTGGCGTGTCCCTCGAGGAACCGTCCGGAACCCCGCCTACTGTGCCGACCATGCCCGCGCCGCTCATCACCCGCGAGGAAGCGATCCGTCTCGGGGAGATCGAGGATCACGACGCGATCCTCGCGCTGGTCGACCGCGCATGGGCCGCGCGGCAGGACCAATTCGGTGATGCCACCGACATGTGCTCGCTGGTCAACGCGAAGTCCGGCGGATGCGCCGAGGACTGCGGGTTCTGCGCGCAGTCGCGGTTCGCGGAGGCCGAGACGCCGATGCACGCGATGATGGAGCCCGAGCAGATGCTCGAGCACGCCAAGGCCGCCGAGGCGGCCGGCGCGCACCGGTTCTGCATGGTCACCCAAGGCCAGGGGCTGTCCAAGCGCGACTTCGAGAAGATCCTGGAGGGTGCGCGGCTGGTCGCGACCCACACCAACCTCAAGCGCTGCGCGTCGATCGGTCACATGTCGGTCGAGCGCGCGAAGTCCTTGAAGGACGCGGGCATCCAGCGCGTCCACCACAACGTCGAGACCGCGGAGTCCTATTACCCCGAGGTCTCCTCGACCGTCCGCTACGAAGGGCGCCTGCGCACGATCGCCGCGGTCGAGGAGGCCGGGCTGGAGACCTGCGTCGGCGGGATCCTGAACCTCGGCGAGACGCGCGCGCAACGCGTCGAGATGGCGTTCGAGCTGTCGAAGATCGACCCCACCTCGGTGCCGATCAACCTCCTGAACCCGCGCCCGGGCACGAAGTTCGGCGACCGCGACTACATGGACCCGTGGGAGGTCGTGAAGTGGATCGCGATCTTCCGCCTCGTCCTGCCGGGCGCGCTGTTCCGGCTCTGCGGCGGGCGCGTCGAGAACCTCGGCGAGCTTCAGCCGCTGGCGGTCAAGGCGGGGCTCAACGGCGTGATGATGGGCAACTTCCTGACGACGCTCAACGCCGACCCGGCCGACGACCGGGCGATGTTCACCGATCTGGGCCTCAACGTGGCACGGCAGGCCGACAACGGCGCGAACCCGCGACCCGACAACCGCTCCGGGTGGCTGGACGGCGAGACGCCCGACGTGGTCGAGGACTACCTCGACACGCTGACCGAGGCCGAGGCGGCCGGCATCAAGGTCACGGTCTGGGATCCGGCCTCACAGCTGCGTTACGCCAAGAAGGACCACGTCCCGCCGCGCCCCGACGGCGCGCCGAACCGCTGGCCCGAGGGCGAGCGACCACCGGCCGAGAAGCCCGCTCAGTTGTCCGGCATGCCGTTCGGGCACTGAGCAGCGGCGTGAGCGACGTCGAGGCCCGCCTGGACGAGCTCCGTGAGTCGGGGCTGTACCGGCGGATGCGCCACGTGTCCGGGCCGCAGGGCTCGCGCGTGGTGCTGGACGGGCGACCCGTCCTGCTGTTGTGCTCCAACAACTACCTGGGCCTTGCGGACCACCCGCGGGTGCGCGAGGCGGCCGCCGACGCGGCGATGCGCTGGGGCGCGGGCGCGGGCGCGTCGCGGCTGGTCTCCGGGACGATGACCGTGCACCGGCGCCTGGAAGAGGCGCTGGCGGCGTTCAAGGGGACCGAGTCCTCGGTCCTGTTCGGCAGCGGCTATTTGGCGAACCTCGGCGTGGTGAGCGCTCTGGCGCGGTTGGCCGGCGACCACGCCGTCGTCTTCAGCGACGAGCTCAACCACGCGTCGATCATCGACGGCTGCCGCCTGGCGCGCGCCGAGACGTTCGTCTACGACCACTGCGACGTCGAGCACCTCGCGTGGGGGCTGAAGCAACACCGTGGGCGGCCCGGGATCATCGTCACCGACAGCGTGTTCTCGATGGACGGCGACGTCGCGCCGCTCACCGAGCTGGTCGAGCTAGCGGGACGGCACGGGCTCCGGACCGTCGTCGACGAGGCCCACGGCACCGGCACGCTCGGCCCGGGCGGGCGCGGCGCGGTCGCCGAGGCGGGCCTCGAGGGACAGGTCGACGTCGTCGTCGGGACGCTCGGCAAGGCGCTCGGCGCCTACGGGGCGTTCGCGGCCTGCTCGGCGCCGATGCGCGACTACCTGGTCAACAGCGCGCGATCGCTGATCTTCTCGACGGCGCCGCCGCCGCCGTCAGCTGCGGGCGCGCTCGCGGCGCTGGAGGTGCTCCAGGAGCACCCAGAGATGGTCGAGCGCCTGCGCGGCAACGCCGACGCGTTCCGCGACGAGCTGGCCCGCGAGGGCTTCGAGGTCGCGGGGTCGACGACGCAGATCGTCCCGCTGGTCGTCGGCGACGCCGACCTGGCGATGGCCGTCTGCGAGCGCGCGATCGAGGCCGGCGTCTTCGCGCAGGCGATCCGACCGCCGACGGTGCCGGAGGGCACGTCGCGGCTGCGCGTCGCGGTGATGGCGACGCACACGCGCGACGAGCTGCGCGCCGCCGCCCGGACGCTGGGCCGCGCGGCGCTACAGGCGGGGTTCCGACCGGGCGCGGGCGTGCCGGTCGCCGCCGCGCAGCCTGCAGGACACCCGGACGAGCGGCTGCCCGCGCCGCTGCGTTCCGCGGCGGCGTGACGTGCGCGGGCTGTTCGTCACCGGGACCGACACGGAGATCGGCAAGACGGTCGTCGCGGCGGCACTGACCGCAGCACTGGCCGCGGACGGGGTTGCGGTCGGCGCGTTCAAGCCCGCGGTGACCGGGCTGGACGAGGAGCCCGACGGCGACAAGCCGCACGACCACGAGCTGCTGGCCGCGTGCGCGGGCATGGCGCCCGAGGACGTCGCGCCGTACCGGTTCGGGCCGGCGGTCTCGCCGCACCTGGCCGCGGAGCTGGCAGGCGAGGTGATCGACGCGGCGACCCTGGTCGCGGCGGCGCGCGCCGCCGCTGGCGAGCGCGGCGAGCGCGTCCTGATCGCCGAAGGCGTCGGCGGGTTGTTGGTGCCCTTGACGCTCGACGGCGTGCTCGTGCGGGATCTGGTCGTGGCGCTTGGCCTGCCGCTGGTCGTGGTGGCGCGGCCAGGCCTGGGCACGATCAACCACACCATGTTGACGATCGAGGCAGCGCGCGGCGCGGGGATCGACGTGCGCGGCGTCGTGCTTACGCCATGGCCGCAGGAGCCCACCGACATGCAGCGCTCCAACGCGACGACGATCGAGGCGCTCAGCGGCGTGGGCGTCTCCACGCTGGCGCGGGTGCCGGGGTTCTCGGTCAGCGAACTGGCGTCCGCGGGCGCGACCCTCCCCTACGATCACTGGCTGTCATGACCGGCAGCGGAGATGGCATCACCCTCGACCACGTGGTGATCGCCGTCTCCAACTGGGAGGTTTCCAACGCCTTCTACAGCGATGTGTGCGGCGCCGAACTGGTCGAGCTGACCGAGCACGGCCCGCGCCGCTGGCGCTACCGCTTCGGCGACATCATGTTCAACGTCCACGGCCCGGGTATGGACCCCACGCCCGTCGCACGGATCCCGGCCGCCCCCGGCATGGCCGACCTCTGCCTGGTCTGGCCCGGCACCGCCGACGAGGCCATCGCCCACCTGCGCGAGCACGGCGTCGAGCCCGAGCAGGGTCCGGTCCCCCGCAACGGCGCCGGCGGCCCGGGCTTCAGCGTCTACTTTCGCGACCCGGACGGCTCGTTGTTGGAGTTCATCTCCTACGCCGAGCGCCCGTCCTGACCGAGGCCATCATCTTGATCGGCGCGCCGGGCGCGGGCAAGTCCTCCGTGTTGGAGGCGCTCGGCAGCGCGCTGGAGCGGCGACGCGAGGCGTACGGGTCGATCGAGTCCGAGCAGCTGTCGATGGGCTGGCCGTTGTTGGAGGCCTCAGTGTGGACGGCGTCGCTGGCCGACGTACTGGCGCGACAGCGCGCCGCGGGCCGGGAGCGGTTCGTGGTCGCAGCCACGACCGAGGACGCGGCACAGCTACGCGCGGTCGTCGACGCGACGGCGGCGGAGCGGGCGATCGTCGTCGCCCTCGCCGCCTCGCCGGACGTCGTCGCCGCGCGCATCGACGCCCGCGAGCCCGACGACTGGCCAGGCAAGGACCGCCTCATCGCCCACGCCCGGGATCTCGCCGAGACGATCCCGTCGCTCCCCGGCGTCGACCACGTCATCGACACCACCGACCGCGACGCCCGCGACGTCGCCGCCGAGATCCTGGCGCTCGCGTCCTAGAGCGACGCCGGCCAGCGCAGCTCGCCGCCGCCGGGCGTCCGCGCCCAGGCACGCGCCGCGTCGCGCAGCGCGACGATCGTCGCGTCAAGGCGCGGCGAAGCGAGCGCGTCATCCCACCAGCGCTCGCCAACCCGCGCCACCGTCAGCGCCTCGCCCGACACCGCCGCGTCGCACACCGCGCGCACGAGGATCTCCGCCTGGCGCAGCGTCTCGCCAGCGCCCTCGGTGATCGCCCGGCCGCGCGCCTCGCCGTGCGGCGGGCGCCGACCCTCCACCACCCGCACCTCGCCGAACAGCCCACCTGCGGCGATCACGCCCCACAACCCCATGCCGAACGCCAAGCCGGATTCCACGACGAGGTGGGCGAGGTCGTGCGGCAGCTCACGCTCCACGCCACCGATCCGGTTCCAGCTCCCGCCCTCCAGCTCGACCACGCGCCCGTCGGCGCGCCGCAGCCGCGAGCGGTACCGCCGTCCCTCGACCGGCTTGAGGAAGACGACGTCCACGCCCGTGGCGACTACAGCTCGTCCAGCAGCGACGCCATGCGGTGCATGACGTCGGCGGCCGCGGCGAGGTGCTCGTCGGAGACGCCGGCGAGGGTGGCGGAAGCGCGGCGGCGGAAGGCGGCGCGCTTCTCGTTCAGGAGCGCCCGGCCGGCTTCGGTGAGCGTGACGACGACGACGCGGCGATCCTGCTCGGAGCGACGGCGGGAGACGACGCCGTCGCGTTCGAGGTGGTCGAGCATCGCGGTGACGGAGGCGGGTGAGAGCTCGGCGGCCTTCGCGAGGTCGCCGGCCGTCGCCTCGCCGCTCTTGTCAATCATGAACAGCGCGCGGATGTGCGACTGGGTCAGCTCGCCCTTCGCGCACTTGCGGTCCCGCGCGCGCAGGCGCCGCTCGGCGCCCATCAGCTCCACGAACGCCAGCCGGACCGCCTCGGTCGCGGACGATTCGACGGCCTGCACCGGAGCGCTCATCAGGCCGCCGCCTCGACCAGCGCGGCGTCGGCCAAGACGTCCTCGTCCGCCGCCGCGACCCGGCCTTCCTTGCGCGCCCGGCGCTCGACGATCGCCAGCAGCGCCGTCGGCGCCAGCGCCAGCACCGTCACGCCCATGACCCACCAGTAGGTGGTCCCGAAGGCGCCGGCCAGCGCGTCGGCGCTCGGCGCCCCGCCGGCGCCCGTCGCCGCGCTCGTCAGGTGGTTGCTCAGCACGACCGACAGGATCGCGGTCCCGACGGACCCGCCGACGCGCTGCAGCACGTTGAGCTGCGGCGTCGCGTGGTTGACCTGGTCGGGCCGCAGGACCGCGAAGGCCGCGGTCATCGCCGGCATCATCGACAGGCCGATGCCCAGGCCGCGGACGACCATCGCCGCGCCGATCAGCCAGTACGACGTCCCGCCGCCGATCAACACGAAGGGGATGGTCGCGAAGATCGTGATCGTGCCGCCGATCAGCGCCGTGACGCCCGCGCCGAAGCGCTCGGTGAACGTGGCGCTCAGCCGCATCGCGACCGCGGCGCCGATGCCCTGGGGCATCAGCAACAGGCCTGTGGCCACGGCGTCCTCGCCGCGCACGGTCTGGAAGTACAGCGGCATCAGGATCATCGCCCCGAACAGCGCGGCGCCGAGGCAGAACGTCGTCAGCGACGCGGCCGCGAAGGCCTTGTTCTTGTACAACCGCACGTCGAGCAGCGGCGCCGGGATGCGCAGCGCGCGCAGCACGAACGCGGTGATCAGCGCGAGGCCGGCCAGCAGCGGGACCACCACGGAGGCGTCGGTCAGCGAGCCGGCGCTGCCGGTCTCGGCCAGCCCGTAGGTCACGCCGACCAGGCCGGTCGCGACCAGCGCCAGGCCGATCGCGTCGAGCTGCCCGGCCTCTTCGGGCGAGTCGTGCGGCAGCAGCTTCAGCGCGGCGGTCACCGCGAGGATCCCGACCGGGACGTTGACGAGGAAGATCCACTGCCAGCCCGCGTGCTCCAGCAGCAGGCCGCCGATCGTCGGGCCGAAGACCGGCGCGAGGATGATCGGGACGCCGATCGCGGCCATCACGCGCGGCAGGTTCCGCGGCCCGGCGGCCTTGACCAGCACCATCTGGCCGATCGGCATCAACATGCCGCCGCCGATGCCCTGTAGGACGCGGAAGGCGACCAGGGAGCCCGCCGACCACGCCAGGCCGCACAGCGCGGAGCCGATCGTGAAGGCAACCAAAGCGATGAGGTAGAGACGGCGCGAGCCGAAGCGGCGCGCGGCCCAGCCGGTGACGGGGATCACCGCGGCCAGCGCGAGCATGTAGCCCGTCACGACCCACTGGATCGAGTCGAGCGACGAGTTGAGGTCCTTCGAGAGGTCGTCGAGCGCGACGTTGACGATCGTCGTGTCCAACACGGACATGATCGCGCCGAGGATCACGACGATCATGATCCGGCGGACGTGGGGCTCGATGCCTGGGGCGGCGGAGGTGGGGAGAGAAGAAGAGGGGGAATTCATTTCGATGTCTAAATGTTAGTCGCCTAATGTTTCGGCGTCAAGACACCGAACCTTTAGCCGTTGGCCCCCGCTCATACGACGCCACGCCGACGATCACCACGAGCAGCGCGACCTGCGCGATAGCGGCCACCTCCACCCCGGCGACCCAGGCTACGAGCGCGGCGAGCGCGCACACCAGGCGACGCGGGCCGAAGCCGAGCCCCAGCACGTGCCGGAACCCGACGTCGGCGGCCAGGAACAGCGCGACGCCGCCGGACAGGACCAGCGCCTGCCCGTCCTCCAGCGTGTCGTAGGCGTGACCGGTCGCCTTCTTCAGCCCGACCGCGACGAAGACGATCGCCAGCAGCAGCACGAGGTGCGCGTAGCCGAAGCCCTCCAGCGCGGCCTGGCCGCGACGGGCCGGGGTCATCGCGTCGAGCGCGTGGACGGCGCGCTCGTCGTCGCCGCCGAAGTACGTCCACCACAGCGCCGCGCTCAGCAACAGCCCCAACAACGCCACGAGGATCAGCTCGGCGTCGACCGGCAGCTCCTCGGCGCCGATCCCGATCGCGATCAGCGACTCGCCGATCGCCACGATCACGACCAGGCCGTGGCGCTCGACGAAGTGGTCGGCGGCGACGCTGATCGCGGTGAAGTCCACCAGCAACCGCGGGACGATCCACGAGACGAGCGCGGCCGCGATCCACAGCGCGATCTCCGCGTCGCCGCCCATCGCGCCGCCGATCAACACCAACAACGCTCCGAGCAGGTTCCCCGGCGCGAGCTGGCGCACGATCGTCCAGAAGCCCGCGGGCGACGCGTGCGCGTAGAGCCACAGGTGAATCGCCACCACCGCCGCGTAGCCGAGCGCGAACGCCAGGCCGCTGCCGTCGAACGCCGACGGGATCGACAGGGCGATCACGAAGTACGCGCACATCCCGCCGAGCAGGAACACGCGGTTGACCGGCACGCTCATGTCGAGGTTGTTGGTCAGCCACGCGTAGCCGCCGTACATGTAGAAGATGATCGTCAGCATCAGCGCCACGTGGCCGGCGCCCGCCCAGGAGAGGTCGGCGGCGAGGACGGTGCTGAGCTGCGTGATCGTGAAGACGAAGACGAGGTCGAAGAAGAGCTCGAGCGTCGTGACGCGCGGGCCGGACGCGGCGTGCGCGGCGGGCGCCGCGGTCTCCGTCACCGCTCGCCGTCCGCGGCGACCTGCACGATCGAGGCGTCGATCAGCCACTCGACCGGCGCGACGTCGTCGGTGTAGACACGGCCGCCGCGCAGCGGGCCGGCGAGGCGGGCGGCGGTGTCGCCGGCGGTGGCGCGCAGCTCAGCCGGGAGGGCGGGGATCGAGGCGCGCAGGATCTCCGGCGTGACCGGGTTCTCCGACGCGATCAGCTGCGTGTTGACGTCCTGGGCCGGGTCCCGTGCGACGTGCCCGAAGACCGAGCCCATCGTCGCGGTCAGCACCTTCTCGAGCTTGTTGGAGTCCTCGGGGTGGCCGACGTTGACGATCACCATGCCGCCCGGGTTCAGGCGCTCGCGCGCGAGGCGGAAGAACTCCTTGGTCGCCAGGTAGAACGGGATGTAGGGCTGGCGGTAGGCGTCGACGTAGATGACGTCGAAGCGGCGGTCGGTCGCGCGCAGCCACGGGCGCGCGTCGGCGGCGTGGGTCTCCAGGTGCGGCGCGCGGAAGTCGAACAGCCGCTCGCCGACCTCGGTCAGCTCGCCGTCGATCTCGACCGCGTCGATCCGCGTCGCCGGGAAGTAGTGGCCGTAGGCGCGCGCGACGGTCCCGGCGGCGCTGCCGAGGATCGCGATCGACCGCGGCGGCGTCGCGCGACCGGCAAACGGCAGCACGAGCGGCTCGTCCCAGTAGTTGCCGGTCAGGTAGGTGCCCGGCCGGAAGACCGAGTGCACCGCTTGGCCCTCGTTGAGCTCCAGCTGGCGCTCGCCGTCGTCGAACTCCACGACCCGCGCGTACTGGTACTCGGTCTCGGCCTCCCAGATCACGCGGCCGTCGGTGGTCGCCTTGACGGTCCCGGTCGGCAACGCGATCAGCAGCGCGACGAGCGCGGGCGCGAGCAGCGCGACCCGCTGGCGCAGGCCGAGGATCGCGGCCAGGCCGAGCGCGAGCGCGAAGACCAGGAACGTCCGGCGCGTACCGACGAACGGGATCAGGACGAGCGCAGACAGGAAGACGCCGGCCAGCGAGCCGAGCGTGGAGATCGCGTACAGGCGCCCCGCGACGCGGCCGGCCTCGTCCAGCGCGCCCACGGAGAGCCGCACCGCATAGGGCGAGACGCAGCCGAGCACCAGCACCGGCGCGGCGATCAGGATCAGGACGGCGAGCAGCGAGCCGACGAACGCGCCCGCCTCGACGCTGTCCAGCGCGTCGACGCTGACGCGCAGGAAAGGCCCGGCGACGAACGGCACCGCCGCCATCAAGCCCGCGCCGAGCAGGACGAGCTTGCAGAGCCCGGCGAAGGTCGGGTCGCGGTCGGCGAGGCGGCCGCCGAGGTAGTAGCCGCCGCTGAGCGCGACGAGCACGGTGGCGATCGTGTTCGCCCAGACGATCGTGGAGGCGCCGAACCACGGGGCGAGCAGCCGCGCGGCGGCGATCTCCGCGCCGAGGGTGGCGGCGCCCACGACAGCGGCGACGAGGGCGACGGAGCGGCGGTCCTGCACCCGCGTCAGCCTACGGGGTCCCGTCCGCGCGGGCGCCTACGGTTCGGCCCATGACGACCGAGGAGCTGCGCGCGCTGGACCGGTCCGCCGTCTGGCATCCGTTCACCCAGCAGCAGGGCTGGGCGACCGAGGACGCGCCGATCATCGAGCGCGCCGAGGGGTCGTGGGTCTACGACACCGACGGCAACGCCTACCTCGACGGGACCTCGTCGCTGTGGTGCAACGTCCACGGCCACCAGCATCCGCGGATCGACGCCGCGGTCCGCGCGCAGCTCGACCGCGTCGCGCACACGACCATGTTGGGGTTGTCGCATCCGGGCGCGATCGAGCTCGCCGATCGGCTGTTGGCGATCGCCCCGCGCGCCGAGGGCCGCGCGCCGCTGTCGCGCGTCTTCTACTCCGACAACGGCTCGACGGCCAACGAGATCGCGCTGAAGATGGCGTTCCAGTGGCACCGGATCCGCGAGCCCGAGGGCCGCCGATTCAAGTTCGTGTACTTGGACATGAGCTACCACGGCGACACGATCGGCAGCGTGTCGGTCGGCGGGATCGACCTGTTCCACACCATGTTCCGGCCGCTGCTGTTCGAGGGCATCCGGGTCGCCCCCGGGGACGCCGCGGGGCTGGAGCGAGTCCTACGCGAACAGGGTGACGAGATCGCCGCGCTGATCATGGAGCCGCTCGTGCAGGGCGCGGCGGGCATGTTGATGCACCCCGACGGCTACCTGCGCGCGGTGCGCGAGCTGTGCGACACCTACAACGTGCTCATGGTCGTCGACGAGGTCGCCACCGGCTTCGGGCGCACCGGCACGATGTTCGCCTGCGAGCAGGAGGGCGTCGTCCCGGACCTGATGAGCGTGGCCAAGGGGCTGACCGGCGGCTACCTGCCGCTGGCCGCGACGCTGGCCACCGAGCGCGTGTACGAGGGCTTCCTGGGGCGCTTCGAGGAGTTCCGCACGTTCTTCCACGGGCACACGTACACCGGCAACCCGCTGGCGTGCGCGGCGGCGCTGGCGACGCTCGAGGTCTTCGAGGACGAGGACGTCATCGACGCGCTCCAGCCGAAGATCGCCCTGCTCGGCGAGTTGTTGGAGGAGCTGATCGCGCCGATCGAGACCGTCCGGTCCATCCGGCGCTGCGGCTTCATGACCGGGATCGAGTTGGTGGACTTCCCGCTCGAGGCGCGGATGGGCCACCAGGTGACGCTCGCGGCCCGCGAGCGCGGGGCGATCGTCCGGCCGCTGGGCGACACCGTCGTGCTGATGCCGCCGCTGTCGATCGCACAAGACGAGCTGCGCCAGCTCGTGGCGATCACCGCCGAGGCCATCACGGCGGCTACGGGCGCAGGTACCCCACGCGCGCCCGCAGCCGTCGCTCCGGCTTCGACGCCTGCCTGAGGGCCTAGTCCTCGTAGGCGACGAAGTCGCGCTTGCGCGCACCGCACACGGGACAGAACCACGTGTCGGGGATGTCCTCGAAGGCGGTCCCGGGCGGGATGCCGCCATCGGGGTCGCCGTCGGCCGGGTCGTAGATGAACCCGCAGGACTCGCAGATCCACTTCTGCACGGTCTCGCTCATGTGGACCGAAACGGTACTGGCCGAGCGGCCAGTAGTGTCCCCTGAGTGGACGTTGATCGGCCGGGTCCTGGGGAGGAGCTCAACGACGCGGGAACGGTGACGCCGCCGCGCCAAGCGGCGACGATCATCCTCCTGCGCGGTGGTGGGCAAGCGCTGGAGGTGCTGCTCGTGCAGCGCAACCCGGCGCAGCGGTTCATGGGCGGCGCGTGGGTCTTCCCCGGCGGCGCGGTGGATCGCGGCGAGGGCGAGGGCGATGAGGCCCATCGCGCCGCGGCCGTGCGCGAACTGGACGAAGAGGCCGCGGTCTCCGGTGTCGCTCCGGCGTCGCTGGTGCGCTTCTCGCGCTGGATCACGCCGCCGCAGGTCAAGGTCCGCTTCGACACCCACTTCTTCCTGGCGCCGTCGCCGGAGGGCGCCGAGCCGGCGGTCGACGGCCACGAGTGCGTCGACCTCGGGTGGTTCACGCCGGAGGGCGCGCTGGAGCGTCATCGCGCCGGCGAGCTGCTGCTGGTCTTCCCCACCATCAAGCACCTGGAGCAGCTCTCGTCGTTTGAGAGCGCCGACGCGCTGCTGGCGTTCGCGACCGGCCGCGAGGTCGTGCCGGTCGAGCCGCGCGTGGTGCTCGGTGGCGAGGCCGCGCGGATCCTCTTGCCGGGCGAGCCGGGGTACGAGGACGCCTAGCCGGACGCCTGCAGTTGGCGCGGGCTAGGCGGTGGGCGTACTGTCGCCTTCCATGACCGCGACGCTGCCCGATGACCTGCGCGAGGTGTTCGCGCGCTGCACCGAGGCCGAGCTGGTGACGATCGACGAGCAAGGTCGCCCACGGGCGCAGGCGGTCACACCGCGCTATCGCGAGGGCGGGCCGTGCATCGACGTCGCCGGCGGCGGAGATGCGGCGGTCGAGGACCCGCACGTCGCGCTGCTGTTCGCGGCCGATGGGCCGGTGGTGCTCGTGCAGGGCACCGCGTACGCCGACGACGGGCTGCACGTGCGGCCCGAGCGCGTGTACGCGTGGGATGGGAACGACGCGGACGCCGAGCCGCGGCTGTTCGACACGCACCTGGAGGAGGTGCGGTCCGGCCACAACGAGGAGCCCGAGATCCCGCACGCGGCGCCGGCCGGCGGACGCGGGCACTGGGACTACCGACTCGACGGCGTGTCGTCGGGGCTGCTGGCGTGCGTCGGCCCGGACGGCTTCCCGTTCGCGGCGCGGCTGGAGGTCACGCCCGACCCGCGCGGTGGCGTGCTGCGGCTGCCGTGGCTGCCGGTGGGGATGCCGCTGGAGGAAGGCCCGGCGTGCCTGCACGCGGCCGGCGGTGGGCCGTGCGTTCATGGCGACTTGTTGGACGGCGCCGAGGGCTGGCGCGTCGTCCCGCACGCGGTGGCCTGACGGGTGCGCGTCGCGGTCACCGGGCCGACCGGAGAGATCGGCAAGGCGTTCGTGCGCGCGCTGGAGCGCTCGCGCGACGTGACGTCGGTCGTGGGGATGGCGCGGCGGCCGTTCGACCCGGCGCAGCACGGCTGGAAGAAGGTGGAGTACCGGCAAGGCGATGTCCTTGATCGCGCGTCGGTGGAGCGGCTGTGCGAGGACGCCGACGTCGTCGTGCACCTCGCGTTCGTGATCGTCGCTGGGTCGCGCGAGAGCGAGCACATCAACTTGGAGGGCTCGCGCAACGTCTTCGAGGCGGCGGCGCAGAGCGGCGCGAAGCGGTTGGTGTACGCGTCGAGCGTGGCGGCTTACGGGTTTCCCGAGCTGGACCGGCCGATCGTCGAGGACGACCCGGCCGCGGGCAACGCGGCGATGCCGTACTCCCATCACAAGGCGCAGGTCGAAGGGCTGTTGAGCGAGATCGTCTCCGACGCAGATATCGACGCCTACATCTTCCGGCCGTGCATCGTCGCCGGGCCGCAGGCGCCGCTGCTGATCGACCAGATCCCATACGTGCGCTGGGGCGACCGGCTGCCGGGCGCGGTCAAGGCGATGCTCGCGGCCGTGCCGGGCGTGCGGCCGGTGCTGCCGGATCCGGGCGTGCCGTTCCAGCTCGTCCATCATGATGATGTCGCCACGGCGCTGCGGGCGGGCGTGCTCGGCCGCGGCGAGCCTGGGGCCTACAACTTGGCCGGTCCGGGGACGGTAACGATGGGCGACGTCGCGCGGGCGATGGGCTACATCAGCGTGCGCGTGCCGGGGATCGCCGTCGACGCGACCGCCGAGATGATCGCGCGGCTGCCGGCGCTGCCCGACGAGATGACGTGGATCGAGGCGGTCCGGCGACCGACGCTGATGGACACGTCCCGCGCGCGCAAGCAGCTGCGCTGGCGCCCGAAGTACGACGCGGCGACGACGCTGCGCGCGACCGTCAGCGGGTGACGGTCGTCGCCGGGACGCCGAAGCGGCGCTCGGCCTCGCCGGTGAGGTCGTCCTCGCGATAGCGCTGGGCCTCTTCGTCGCCGCGGGCGAAGACCACGACGCGGTCGGCCTGGAAGGTCGTCAGCGCGTCCTGGAGCGCGAGCAGCGGCTCGCTCTCCCCCGCGGTCGCACGTGCGCGCGCGCCTTCGGCCGACAGCGCCTCGGCCGTCTGCTTGGCGGTCGACTCGGCCTCGATGATCGCCTCGTCGGAGTCCGAGACCCAAAACGCGAGCGGCGACTCGTTGACCGCCGGCGAGACCACGAGCACTTCAGCGCCGGTGAGGTCATCGTCGCCCAACGCGCCGCGCAGGTCGTCGGCGTCGACGGGATCGGTGGCGAGTACGAGCAGCTTCATGCCCCAGCGGTTCCCGCCCGGGCGTTGCGGCATGCGTCGCCGGGTCTAAGACTCGGCGGGCGGGGTCTCCGCCTCGACCGGCGGATCGACCGGCGCGGACTCCTCGGCGGCCTCGGGGCCCGTGGGCTCCTCGGCGGGCGGCGCGGCTTCGGCGGCCGGTGCCTCCTCCGCGTGGATCGCCTCGGCGGGCGGCTCCTCGGCGGCGGCGGGCTCCTCGGCCTCGGCCGGAGGATCGACGGCGGGCGCCTCCTCGGCGGCGGGCGCGTCTTCCGTGGCGGCGGGCGCGGCCTCGGCGGCCGGCGCCTCCTCGGCGGCGGGCGCCGGCGTGGGCTCGGGCTCCGGCTCCAGGTCAGCCTCAACCTCGTGGGCGCCGACGGTGGCGGGGACGATGCGCAGGACCTTCGCGACGTTGCCCTTGGTGCGGACGTCGCCGCGGGCCAGCGCGATGGTCGGCGAGAGCTCGCCGGTCAACAGCGCCTTGCCGGTGTCGGCGTCCATGGACAGCACGACGTCGGCGCGGAGCTTGCTGTCGCCCAGCTCGATGCGGGGCGTCTTGTTGGCGCGGACGTCGAGCGTGACGGTCGCGTTGGGGTCCCGGAACGCGAACTGCACGACCGCGTCCGCCTGGATCAGCAGAGCACGCCGCTCCGCGTTGTACACCAGGTTGTTCAGGATGCCGCCGAGCTGGTCGTAGACCTCGGCGTCGGACTCGAAGTGCGCCATGGGTCGCGGAGGGTACCGGCCTTCCGCGACCCATAGCGGGCTCCCCGTTCCCCTACTCCTTGCCGAGCAGCATCGCGATGCCCTGACCGCCGCCGATGCAGAGCGTCACGAGGCCGTACTGATGGCCCTCGCGATCCATCTCCGACAGCAGCTTCGTGGTGATCGCAGCGCCCGTCGCGGCGATCGGATGGCCCAGCGCGATCGCGCCGCCGTTCGGGTTGACCTTCGCGGGATCGAGATCGAGGTCCTTGATGACGGCCAGTGCCTGAGCGGCAAAGGCCTCGTTGAGCTCGATCACACCGATGTCCTCCAGCTTCACGCCGCTGCGGTCCAGCACCTTGCGCACCGCCGGGACCGGGCCGATGCCCATGACCTCGGGATCGACGCCGCAAGAGGCGTAGGCGAGCACCCGCGCGCGGACCGGCGCGCCCAGCTCGGCCGCCTTGGCGTCGCTCATCAGCACCAGCGCGGCGCCCGCGTCGTTCATGCCGCTCGCGTTGCCGGCGGTCACCGTGCCGCCGTCCTTCTTGAAGATCGTCGGCAGCTTGGCCATCCCGGCCTGGTCGACCTCGTGGCGGATGTGCTCGTCGCGCGTGAACTCCACCGTCTCGCGCTTGACCTTCACGCCGACCCCGACGACCTCGTCGTCGAACTTCCCGGCCGCCTGCGCCGCGCTCGCACGGCGGTGGGACTCGACCGCGAACGCGTCCTGCTCGTCGCGCGAGATCCCCATCCGCTCGGCGAGGTTCTCGGCCGTCACGCCCATCTTGATGTCGTGGAACGGGTCGGTCAGCGCGCCCTGGACCGGGTCGATCACCGGCGCCGGGCCCATCTTGGAGCCCCAGCGCGCCTGGCTCAGCCACATCGGCGCGCGGCTCATCGACTCCGCGCCGCCCGCGAGCGTGACGTCGGCGTCGCCGGTCTGGATCGCCTGGCACGCGCTCACCAGCGCCTGGACGCCGGTGCCGCAAAGGCGGTTGACGGTGAAGGCCGGCGTCTCCTTCGGGATCCCGGCTTTGATGCCGACGACCCGCGCCATGTAGGCGTCCTTGGTCTCGGTGTGGATGACGTTGCCGAACACGACGTGCTCGATCTGCGCGGGGTCGATCTGGGCGCGCTCGATGGCGGCCTGCGCGGCGGTCGCGCCCAGGTCGCTCGGGGCGACGCCGGCCAGCGACTTGCCGTAGGAGCCGATCGCGGTGCGCGCGGCGGAGGTGATCACGACGTTGGTCATTTCGTGAAGTTTCTCTGAGGAACGCGAAACCTTCTTCCTGACCTCCCGTTAGAGTCGCCGAGGAGGAGGACCACTGTGGAAGCTTCAGCGCTATCGCACCCCGTCGGACTCGGCCGCGTCTCGCTCGCGGGACCGCTGCTCCGGCTCCGGACCGACGACCAGTTGGTGGCGCTCTTCCGCGCCGGCCACGACGAGGCCTTCGGCCAGATCCACGACCGCTATCGGGCGCGCCTGTTCGCCTACTGCCGGCAGATGCTCGGCGGCTCGCGCGGCGACGCCGAGGACGTGCTCCAGGACGTCTTCCTGCGCGCGTACAACTCGCTGCGCGCCGATCGCCGCGACGTCGCGCTGCGCGCGTGGCTGTACCGCGTCGCGCACAACCGCTGCATCGACCACCTCCGCCGGCCCACCCCCGCGGCCGAGGACATCTTCGACGTCAACCGCGGCTCGGGGGCCGAGCAGCCTGCCGAGGCCGCCGAGCGCCGCGAGGACCTCCGCCGCCTCATCGCCGACGTGCGCGCGCTGCCCGAGCAGCAGCGCAGCGCCCTGCTGATGCGCGAGATGGAGGGCCTGTCCTACAACGACCTGGCCGCTGCGCTCGGCGTCACGGTCCCGGCGATCAAGTCGCTGCTGGTCCGCGCGCGGATCGGGCTGGTCGAGGCGGTCGAGGCGCGCGACACCGCGTGCGTCGAGATCCGCGACGACCTCGACAGCGCCTTCGGCCGCGGCGTGCGCGTCTCCGGCCGCGCGCGCAAGCACTTGAAGGAGTGCGCGGGCTGCCGCGACTACCGCGTCGCGCTGCGCAGCGTGGAGAAGCAGCTCAACGGGCTGGCGCCGTCGCACGGGCCGCTCGGGCTGATCGCGAAGCTTCTGGGCATCGGCGGCGCCGGGTCGGGCGGCGGCGCGGCGGTGCTCGGCGGCGGTGGCGCGGCGACCACGGCGACGGTGACCACCGGGACCGCGGCGACGGTCGGGACGAGCGCGGTGGCGACCAAGGTCGTGGCGGTCGTCGCGGCGGCGGCCGTGGTCGGCGGCGGCGCGGCGACGGTGCAGAAGGTCGAGCACGCGGTCAAGCAGCCGGCGGCGCACGAGCGGGTCGTCGCCAAGCCGGCGACGGCGAGCGTCAGCGCCGTGAGTTCTGCGGTCGCAGAGCAGGCGGCTAAGACGGCGGCGGTGTCGGGGGCCTCGTCCTCAGCGGCGTCCGGCGCGGCGAAGAAGCGCTCGCTCTCGCACACGGGCGGCTTGCGTCCGGCGTCGCATCGCGGCAGCGGCGCGACCGTGACGAAGCTCTCGACGTCCGCGACGGCCTCCGCGGAGGCGGCGCCGAAGGTGGACGAGACCTCAGGCGGCGTGGAGGCCCCGGCCGACGCGGCAACCTCGACGCCGGTCGATCCGGGCGGCTCCGGCACGGCGACGTCCGGCGCGGCGCAGGGGGCGACCTCGGGCGCGGGCAGCACGGCGACTGCGGGCGCGGGCGACGCGGCGGCGGGCTCGGCCACGACGGCGAGCGGCAGCGACGCGGGCAGCGCGGGCACGAGCGGGACGAGCGGCACGAGCGGGTCGACGACGTCGTCCTCCTCGTCCGCCGGGTCCACGAGCGGCGCGGTGACGTCCCCGTCGGGCACGGTCTCCCAGGGCACGACCGGCCCGGTCGCTCAGGGCGCGTCGGCGACTCCGACGCCCTAGCACGCTAACGTCGCCGCCATCGAGCGCTACCTCGCGACACTCGACCACGAGGAGCTCTACGTGCGGCGCGGGCCGCGCTCGGGGCTGTTCACGATCGTCGCCGTCCACTCGACGGTGCGCGGGCCGTCCCTCGGCGGCTGCCGCATGTGGACCTACGACGACAACCGCGCCGCGATCCGCGACGCGCTGCGGCTCAGCGAGGGCATGACCTACAAGTCGGCGGTCGCGGGCCTGCCGCTGGGCGGCGGCAAGGGCGTGATCGTCCTGCGCCCCGGCGAGCCGCTGGACGCCAAGCGCCGCCGCGCCGCGTTGCTGGACTTCGGCGAGACCGTGGAGCGGCTGGGCGGCACCTACGTGACCGCCGAGGACGTCGGCACGTCGACGCGCGACATGACCGTGATCGCGAAGGCGACCAAGCACGTCAGCGGGCTGTCGCGACGCGCCGGGGGCAGCGGCGACCCATCACCGTTCACCGCGCTCGGCGTCGTGCACGCGATCGAGGCGACGCTGGAGCGCGCGTTCGGTGATCCATCGCCGCGGGGCCGTCGGGTCGCGGTCGTGGGCCTGGGCCACGTCGGGCTGCGGGTCGCGCAGCTGCTGGCGCGCGCCGGGGCGCGGTTGGTCGTCGCCGACATCGACCGCGGGAAGAAGGCCGAAGCCGAGCGGCTGGGCGCGAAGTGGGCGACGCCGGCCAAGGCGATGACGGCGGCGGTGGATGTGCTGGTGCCGTGCGCGCTGGGCGGCGTGCTGGACCATGAGTCCGTGCCGCGCTTGCAGGCGCCGACGATCGCGGGGGCGGCGAACAACCAGCTCGCGTCCGCCGATGTGGCCGATCTGCTGCGGGCGCAGGGTGTTCTGTGGGCGCCGGACTTCGTCGCCAACGCGGGCGGGATCGTGAACATCTCGGTCGAGTTCGAGCGCGGCGGCTATGACCCGGCGCGGGCGAAGGCGCGCACGGCGCTGATCGGCGAGACGCTGCGGCGGATTTATGACGATGCGGCTGGGGCGGGAACGACGCCGCTGGCGGCGGCGAGCGCGTTGGCGGCGCGGAATTTGGCGGTCTGAAGGGGGGCGCTGCCGCGGGGTGGCGCGGGCGTTTGTGGCGTTCGGCGCGCGGCTTTGGTGGTGGTGCGGGGCGTTGGAGAGGGGCGGCGAGGGAGTGAAGCCGGGTTGGCGTGGCCGCCGCTTGGTGTCGTCCTCGGGCCGCCTCTCGGGCGCGGGGGAGGGTTCGGGGCCGAAGGATCGGTCCGGGTCGCGCTGACCGGAACTATTCCGGCTCACGCGACCCGCATCCCGAAAACAGCCCTCATGGAGCACCTCCAGGGATCCGGGTCGAATAAGCGTCGTATATCGACTATTAGGCGACCCGGATCGATCCCTTCGGCCCCGAACCGCCCTCCCCGCGCCCAAGACAACGCCCGAGGACGACCGACCGCGGTCGCCACGCCACAGCGCTCTCACTCCCTCGCCGGATCCTCTCCAACGCAACGCACCGCCACCCACACCCCGAACTGAACGCCACCAACGCCGGCGCAGCGCCAGCGACCCGAGCGTCAGCGCCTAGACGAACCCATCCGGCGACGCCCGCGACACCGGCACCGCCGCCGCGCTCGCCGCCGACGCCGAGGCCGCCGCCAAGCGCTCGCGCTCGGCCTGTGCCTGCTCGGGCGTCTCGTCCGGCCAGTGGCCGTGCTCGTCGAAGAAGGTCCGCGCGTCGTCCTCGACGTAGCGGTCCTTGTCGCCGTGGCGCATGACGTACAGGATCCAGATGATCCCGACTACGCCGGCCACGCAGATGAAGATGCCGTAGGCGTTGGCGAGCATCGCGAGAGAGGGTACCCGCCCACCCAACGCCCGCGCGTCCGCTCAGTGCGCGTGGCGCCCGAGCTGGGCGAACCACTCCGGTCGCTCCTCGACGCCGTCGGGCAAGCGGCCCTCCTCGGCGAGCTTGTCGAGGTGGGCGAAGAGCGTGACGGTCGCGGGCAGCCGTAGCTCCGGCGGCGCGTCGGACCACGCCGCGTCCAGGAGCGCGTCGATCGACCGCGCGCCGGCGCCAAGCGCCTCGACCAGCCGCCGCTCGCGGTCCAGGCGATGGCCGATGTACTCCTCCAACTTGGCGTCCGCGTCCTCCACGACCGGCCCGTGGCCGGGCAGCAGCCGCGCGAACCTGCACGCGCGCAGGCGCTCCAGGCCGTCCAGGTAACCGCGCAGCGCCCCCGGGTCCGGCGCGATGAACACGCTGCCGGCGCCCAACACCGCGTCGCCGGTCAGGCACGCCTCACCGCTGCGCAGCGCGAAGCACAGGTGGTCCGACGCGTGGCCCGGAACCGCGATGGCCTCCAACATCGGGCCGGCCGCATCTCCGTCGCCGATCCGCGCCGTCGCGCCCTCCCACGCCGCCGCGAGGATCGGGACGCCCCCACCACCCTCAGCCACCGCCCGCGCCGCGCCCGCGTGGTCGCCGTGCCCATGCGTCAGGACGACACCGCCGACACCACCCCGCTCCCCCGCCGCGGCCAGCACCGCCTCGACGTGCTCCGGCAGATCCGCCGGCCCCGGATCGACGACCCAGCACGGATCACGCCCGACCAGCCACGTGTTCGTCCCCGTCAGCGTCAGCGGCGACGGGTTGTCGGCGCGCACCAGCGCGACGTCGTCCATGCGGCCAATCTACGACGAACGCACGGGCGCCCGTTCGGGCGCGCGGTCCGGCACGATCGGCCGCCGCGACCACAGCAGCACCACGATGCCCACGCCGACCGCCGAGACCGCGTAGGCCAGCCGCGGCGAGACGGCCGACGTCAGCGCGCCGCCGACGATGTAGCCGATCCCCGGCACTGCGGCCGCCGCGCTCTCCAGCAGCCCCGCGACGCGCGCCTGGTACTGGTCCTCGACCGCCTCCTGCAGCGCGGTCATCACCGCCACCCACTGCACGCCGTTGCCGGTCCCGCCTATGACCGAGCCCACGCACGCCACCAGCAGCGTCGGCGCGCCGGCCAGCACCGCGTAGCCGACGCCGATCGCCGCCGTCGAGAGCAGCACGAGCGACGACAGCGACCGCGACCGCGACCGCGCGAACAGCGCCGACCCGAGCAGGATCCCGCCGCCCCACGACGCGATCAGCACGCCGAAGCCCAGCGACGTCGAGTCCAGCGTCTCCTTCGCGTAGACGACCTCGATCGGGATGATCAGCGTGAAGAACAGGATCGCGATCGCCTCGCCCGCGATCAGCCGCCCGGCGATCGGATGGCCGCGCACGTAGTCCAGTCCGTCGCGGACGCGCGACCGCCACGACTCGCGCGTGTCGTCGACCTCCGGCTCGGGCAGTGACCGCGCGCTCAGCGCCAACAGCAGCGCGACGATCGCAAACGACGCGGCGTCCGCCCACAGCGCGGTCGCCGCGCTCCACTGGAAGACGATGAACCCGGCCAGCACGGGGCCCGCCGCGCTCATCACGGCGAAGACGACGTTGATCAGCGCGTTGCCCTCCCGCAGCGCGTCGTGCGGCGTGAGCACCGCCGCGATCGCGCCGCGCGACAGCCCGCGCGCGGTCAGCGCCAGCAGTCCGTCCGCGAACGCGAACGCGAGCACCGCCGGCAGCCAGAACGCGTCGCCCGCCAGCGCGGCCAGCCCGACGAACGCGCCCGCCTCGAGGATGTACAACGCCGGCAGGACGCGCGAGATCCTCCGGCGATCGAGGCCGGCGGTCAGCGCGGGAGCGGCGAACGCGGTCAGGAACTTCCCCGCGACGAACAGGGCGGTCACCGCCAGCGCCGAGTCCGTGCGATCCAGGACGAGGATCGCCAGAGCTACGACGCCGAGGTTGTCGCCGAGCTCGTTGATCGCGTAGGACGTCGCGAGCGCCGGAAATCCGCGTACCCGAAGGGATCTCCTCACCGGCGACACGGGCCTCAATCTAAACATGGATCCGGAGGCACTGCGCCCCGCTTGCGCTAAGGAATCTGGGAACTAGGCCGATAAGCAGGGCGTAATGGGCCGTAGGACCCTCGTTGTTACGCAGTTCGCTTTGCTCGCGACATCGCTTGTCGTTGTCGTGGCGACCTCGCGTACCTCCGATTGGGAGCCGCTGTCGCTCGTCCTGCTGCTCACCGCGCTCGCAATCGTCTCCGACGCGGTCGCCATCGGGACCCGCAGCCTGCGCCTCTCGGGCGCCTTCATCTCGCTCGTGGTGGCCATGGCCCTGCTCGGTCCCGGCCCGGCGGTGATGATCGGCCTCGTCACCACCGCGATCGACGCGGTCCGCCATCGCCTGCGGACCACCGCGCTGCTGGCGAACATGAGCGCCTACGCCACGTTCCCGCTCGTCGGCGCGCTGCTGGTGCGCGCGGTCGGGATGGAAGACGCCGACGACATCGACTTCGCGCTCGGGATCTTCGCGGTGTTCGCGATCACCAACGCGCTCAACTTCTTCCTGATCGCCGCGCCGCGCCGGGTCACCCACGGGCTCCACCTGCGCGACCAGGTGCGCGACATGTTCGTGCCGATGCTGCCGTCCGAGGCCCTCGCCGGCGCGCTGACGGTCGCGATCGCGGTGACCTACAACTTGGTCGGCTTCGCGCCGCTGATCGCGCTGATCGGCGTGCTGTTCCTCTTCCAGGTCCTGACGCGCGAGCTGCTCACGTCGCAGGACCGCGCCGAGCAGCTCGAGGCGCGCTCGACGCAGCTGGCCTCGCTGCAGGTCGGCGTCCTGGCCGCGCTGGTCCAGACGCTGTCGCTGCGTGACCGCATGACCGCCCGCCACTCCGCCGCCGTCGCGCGCTACGCCCGCGCGATCGCCGAGGAGGTCGGCTGCACGACCGCCGAGCAGGAGCTGGTGCACACCGCCGGCCTGCTGCACGACATCGGCAAGTTCGCCTTCCCGGACCGGATCCTGCTCGCCAACCGCAAGCTGGACGACGACGATTGGAAGATCGTCCGCACGCATCCGTATCAGGGCGCGCGCCTCGTCCGGCGCATCAACGGCTACGGCCCGGTGGCCGAGATCATCCTCGCCCACCACGAGCGCATCGACGGCCGCGGCTACCCGCGCGGTTTGACCGGCGAGCAGATCCCGCTGCTGTCGCGGATGATCTCGATCGCCGACACCTACGACGTCATGACGGCGCGCGATTCCTACCGCGATCCGGTCTCCCAGGCGGAGGCAATCGCCGAATTGCGCCGCGTTTCGGGCGCGCAGCTCGACGGAGAGCTCGTCGAGGCCTTCATCCGGATCCTGGAGCGGTCAGGCCTCCAGTTCCAGCACACGACCGATGCGGACTTCGAGCGCGAGCTCGACTTCGACGCGCGGGTTCGTGGCTACGCGCTGCCCCAGGCAGCCTGAGTCCTCAAGGCCTTAGGGCCATTTGGCGGAACTTCACCGCAGCGGTGAAGTGCGCTTCAGTGCGCCAGAAAGGCCTGGAAACTCGGCCACCTGACCGGGCTGGACGGCCAGTCGTCATAAACCCGACTGGATAGGACATCCGTCCAAAGGTCTGTCCGATACCCAAAAGTGGGGATGGCGGGACGGACACGTTTGCGAGGAAACTTGCGTCCCGCATGACGAAACGGCGCCGCGCTGGCAGGCTGGGCGCCGTTCGTCGGGATATCCGTCCGTCCGCTTGAGCTGCGGTGGTGCGCAGCGCGAACTTTGGAGGTGCACCGTGGGTTGGCGCCAGTAATTAACTGACGAAGTACGGCGACCTTTGTTCGAGGCGTCCTCTCTGAGAAGAGGGCGCCTCTCGCCTTTTAAGCGGCAAGTCCCGAACGAACTTGAGGCGGGATGCGCCACAGATGGACGTTTGTGCGAGAGGATGGGGCTTCAACCGTGGATCGCCCCACCGCGCTGGATCTCGCCTTCTTGGACTTGGAGACGCCGCAGGCCCCCCTGCACGTCGGCTTCACGCTGCGCTTCACGGGCCGCGCGCCATCGCTGGCGGCGCTGCGCCGTCACCTCGACGCGCGGCTGGGCGGCGTGCCTCGCTTCCGCCGTCGCCTGGTGCGCCCGGGGCTGGGCGGCGGGCCGGTGTGGGCTGATGACCCCGGCTTCGACGTCGCCCACCACGTCTTCGCGGTCTCCCTGCGCGGCGAGCTGCGCGCGGTCGCGGGCCGCTTGCTGTCCACGCCGCTGCCCGCCGAGCGGCCGCTGTGGAGGATGTACCTCGTCGACGGCCTGCCGGGCGAGGAGTTCGCGATCGTCGGCCAGGCCCATCACGCGCTGATCGACGGCGTGGCCGCCATCCAGGTGGCCCAGCTGCTCTTCGGACCCGCCAGCGACGCCCCAGGGAGCTCGTGGACGCCCGCCCCACCCCCGACCGGTACCGCCACCCTCTGGGCCACCGCGGCGACCGGAGGACGCGCTGTGGCGTCGCTGGCCCGCCATGCCACCCCGGAGCGCGCGACCGCCCTTCTGCGCGACGCGGCCCGCGCGGCCGAGGCGCTGGCCGCCGCGACGCCATCGGGCTCCGCCTTGGAGCGCTCGCTCACCGCGCGCCGCGTCGTCGCCTACGCCGACGCGCCCCTCGAGGACGTGCGAGCGGTCGGCCGGGCCCGCGGCGCGACGATCAACGACGTCTTCCTGACCGCTACGGCGATCGCGCTGCGCGGCGCGCTGCGGCGCCGCGGCGAGCGGCGCGAGACACTGCGCGCGCTCGTCCCGGTGAGCCTCCGGGCGGGCGACGACCCCGCGTTCGGCAACCGGATCGCGTTCCTACCGATCGCGCTTCCGGTCGGCGAGCCGGACCCGCACCGCGCGCTGACGCTCGTGGCGGCGCGCACCGCCGCGGCAAAGGCCGGCGGCGACGCGGGCGCGCTGGACGCCCTGACCCGCGGCGCCGACGCGTTGCCCGGCGTGGCGCGACGGCTGGTCGCGCGTGGCGCGGCACGGGCGCTGCCGTTCACGCTGGTGGTCTCCAACGTGCCCGGGCCGCCGGTCGCGCTGTCGCTCCTGGGCCGCGAGCTGCGCTCGGTGCACCCGATGGTCCCGCTGCTGCACGGCCACGCGCTGACCGTCGGCGCGGTCTCCTACGACGGGCGGCTGAACGTGGGCGTGGCGGCCGACGCCGAGGTCATGCCGGACGCGGTCGACCTGGCGCGCGACCTGGAGGCGGCGTTCGACGCGCTGCGCGCCGCGCCGGCGCCGGTCTCCGAGCTCACGCCGTGGCGCGCCCGGGCGCAGGCACGCCGCGCCGCGGATCAGCGCGCGGCGAAGCGGTAGACCGAGCCCTCCTGAGAGACGACGTAGACGCGACCGCGCGCGTCCTCGCCGAAGGAGTCCAGACCGGCGATCGTCGCCACGCCGCTGATCGCGCGGTCGCCCGTCGCCTTGCCGCCGGAGAGCTTGGCCGACCGCAGCTGGCCCTTGCAGTAGTCGCCGTAGACGTAGCGGCCGTAGAGCCCCGGCACGGCCTTGTCGCGCACGACGTAGCCGCCGGTGATCGAGCACCAGCCGTCAGCGTGGGTCTTGGTCAACACGGGGAACTTGGCGCTCGGCGCGGGCTCGCCCGGGAAGTTGCGCTCGCGACCCTCCCACGGGCGCCAGCCGTAGTTGGCGCCGCGGGCCGTGCCCTTGCGGGCGAAGTCGATCTCCTCGACCGCATCCTGACCGACGTCGCCGATCGTCAGGTCGCCGGTGGAGCGGTCGAACGAGAACCGCCACGGGTTGCGCAACCCATAGGCGTAGATCTCCGGCAGGGCGCCGGAGCGCTTGATGAAGGGGTTGCTCGGCGCGGGCGTGAACGCCTTGCCGCCGTTGGCCTTGGGGTCGATCCGCAGGATCTTGCCCAGCGGGGAGGCGAGGTTCTGCGCGTTGCCGCGCGCGCCGTGCTGGTCATCGCCGCCACCGCCGTCGCCGGTGCCGACGTACAGGTAGCCGTCGGGGCCGAAAGCGAGTTGCCCGCCGTTGTGATTGGCCTCGGGGTCGTCGTGGACGAAGACCTGGCGCGCGCTGCCGGCATCCGCGACGTCATCGGACTGCTTCTTGTACTCGAAGAGGTGCTGCTTCTGGTCGGAGCCCGTGTAGTAGACGTAGAACAACCCGGACGTCGCGTAGTCAGGGGCGAACGCGAGGCCGAGCAGGCCCTGCTCGCCGCCCGCGGTCACCTTGCCGGAGACGTCGAGGAACGGCGCCGGGAGCTTCTGACCGCCGCGCAAGACCATGATCTTGCCGCCCTGCTGGACGACGAACACGCGCCGCGTGTCCTTCGGCGGCGCGGTGACGTAGAGCGGCTGATCGAACGACCCGGCCTTGACGAGCTTGACGCCGCGCGAGGCCGCGGCCGTGCCGTCGGCCGCTGCGCCGTCGTCGCTCGTCGTGTCCGGTGTCGCGGTGGCCGCCGTGGAGGTCGTCGTCCCCGTCCCGTCACCGCTTCCGCACGCGACGAGGATGGCGGCGGCCAGCAGGCCGACGAGCAGCAACACGCGGGGCGACATGCCCCCGAGGATGTCAGCCGCGGCTCGCGCGCGCGTCGCCTGCGACGTCGACCGTCGGCCCCAGGAACTTCGGCTTGGCGCCGGTGAGGATGTCGCCGACGGCCTTGGTCCGCGCGATGACCTCGCGGACCTTCGCCTTGGTGCCGTTGCGGCCGTAGCCGTGGCCTGCGCCGGCCTCCAGGCCGTACGCGGTCAGCCCGGCCTGGCGGGCGAGCCACAGCGCGCGCGGCAGGTGGAAGCCCTGGGTAACGACGATCGCGGACTTGACGTCGAAGACCTTCTTGGCGCGTACGACGCTGTCGAGCGTCGCGAAGCCGGCGTGGTCGGTGAAGACGTCCTCGTCGGGAACGCCGAGGCGGACGAGCTCGTGGCGCATCGCGTTGGGCTCGTCATAGCCGGGGCGGCCGTGGTCGCCGGAGGCGAGGATCCGGTCGACGCGCCCGTCGCGGTAGAGCGCGACGGCGGCGCGGAGGCGGTCCTCAAGCATGCCCGATGGCGAGCCATCCTGGTTCAGGCCCGCGCCGAGGACGAGCGCGACCTGCGCGTGCGGCTCAGCGGCCGGGTCAGCCGTCGTCCCGCGCGCGCCGGCGAGGACCACGACGTTGGCGACGGCGACCAGCAGCGTCACCGCCGCGGTCCCGCCGATCGCGATCCGCAGCAGCGCACGCCGGTGGAGCATGCCCACCAGTTTACCGGGGCGGTTCTACGCGGCGGCCGTTTTGCGAAAGCGTCCGGCGGGAGACACGCCGCCGATCAGCAGGTCGACGGCGTGGGCCAGCGCGGCGTCGTCCGGCACGCGGCGGCTCGCGACCGCGGCGTGGAAGATCCAACCGACAAGCATCTCGGAGACCACGCGCCAGTCGACGTCGGCGCGCAGCTCGCCGCGGGCGACGGCGCGGTCGTAGACCGGGCGGCCCTGCTCGAAGCGGACGTCGGCGAACGCGCGGACCTGGTCGGCGAAGTCGGAGTCGCTGATCGCCTCGGTCATCAGCGCGGCGGCGACCGACGACGGCGAGCTCGGGCAGATCTCAGCGCGGATCAAGTGAGCGACCGCGAGCAGGTCGTCACGGAAGGCGCCGGTGTCCGGCAACTCGATCGGCACGTCGCGCGCGGCCTGGCTCATCTCGGCGAGGACCAGATGCGCCTTGTGCGGGAAGCGGCGGTAGATGGTGGTCTTGGCCACGCCTGCCTCGGCGGCGACGCCCTCGATCGTGAGGCGCTGGTACCCGACGCCCGCCAACAGCCGGCGCGTGGCGTCGAAGATCGCCTGATCCGCCTGCGGGCTTCTGGGCCGCCCTCGCGTGGGCGCGTCGGTCGCCATGGCCGGACTCTAACCATCGTCACTCAACCCGCCAATGACGAAAGTGGAGCATCTGCGCGCCAGCTTCACCGACCGTCGGTCGAACATAGTTCGGATACGGAACAGTTTCCCTCCCCGTTGCCCCGTTTCGGCCGAATCGGCCCGATGCCGCGACAATGTCAATTGGCATGTCGTCGCCGTCCCCCACCCTCACCCCGTCGCGCCCACTCGCCGGCGGCGCCGCGCGCGCGGTCCGCGTGGCGCTGACGGGCGCGGTCCCGGCAGCGCGGGCGGCGCTGCTGGTGCGCGACGACGAGCGTCCGTTCGCGCTGGTCGGCCGGTGGGCGGCCGCGGCGGCGATCGCGGGCAGCGCGCCGCTGCGCGTCCTGGATGCCGAGGCGCAGGACGCCTTCGCCGCGCTCGACGTCCTGCCGCCGGTCGCGGGCGACATCCCGGAAGGCTTCGTCGGCGGCGGTTGGTTCGGAGCGTTGTCATACGGGTTGGGGCGCGAGCTGGAGCCGACGCTCGGTCCGCCGCCACCGCCCGGCCGCGGCGAGCGCCTGCCGGACGCGATGCTCGCCTTCCACGACCACGTGCTGGTCTGCGATCGCGCAGGGCAGTGGTGGTTCGAGGCGCTGTGGACCGACGCGCGCGCGGAGGCGTTGGAGGCGCGGCAGGAGGAGCTGCGCGCGCGGCTCGCCGCGGCCGACACCGTCGCGCCGCGTCGCTTGCGCACCGGCCCCTGGCGCGCGACGCCATCGCCCGAGGGCCACGCGCGCGCGGTCGCCGCGTGCCGGGAGCGAATCGCGGCGGGCGACCTCTTCCAGGCCAACCTCGCGCTGCGCCTGCGCGCGCCGCTGGAGGGCGACGCGGCCGACCTGTTCACGCGCGGGGTTGCGGCGCTGGCGCCCGACCGCGGCGCGTTCCTGAGCGGACCGTACGGCGCGATCGCGAGCCTCTCCCCCGAGCTCTTCCTCACGCGCCACGGCGACCGCGTCGCCACCGCGCCGATCAAGGGCACTCGCCCGCGCCCGCTCGATGACCCTGCGGCGGCTGTCGCGCACCGCGACGAGCTCGCCGCGTCCGCGAAGGACCGGGCCGAGAACGTGATGATCGTCGACCTGATGCGCAACGACCTCGGCCGCGTCTGCACTCCGGGCAGCGTCCGGGTCGACGCGCTCGCGGACGTCCGCGGGCACGCCGGCGTCTGGCACCTGGTCAGCGAGGTCAGCGGGAGGCTCGCCGCCGGGGTGACCGACAGTGCGCTGCTGGCGGCGACCTTCCCGCCCGGCTCGGTGACGGGCGCGCCGAAGCTCGCGGCGATGGACGTGATCTCCTCGCTGGAGTCCGCCGCCCGCCAGGCCTTCTGCGGCGCGATCGGCTTCGCCTCGCCGACCGCCGGCCTCGAGCTCTCCGTCGCCATCCGCACCTTCGAATGCGTCGCCGGCCACGCCTGGCTCGACGTCGGCGGCGGCATCGTCGCCGACTCCGACCCCGCCGCCGAGGCCGCCGAAGCCCTCGCCAAGGCCCGCCCGCTCCTGGCCGCGATCGGCGCCGAGCCGCCTACGTGGAGCGCCGCCGCGGCCGCTTCGCCCACGCCGCTGCGTCTCGCCGCGCATCCCGTCCCGCGCCCCGATCCTGCGGCGGGCGTCTTTGAGACGATCCTCGTGCAGGACTCGGTGCCGGTCGCGCTCGACGAGCACCTCGAGCGCCTCCAAGACGCGGCCCGTGAGGTCTACGGCCTCGCCTTGCCCGGCGCGACCGAGGCGCTGATCCTCCACACCGCTTTGGAGCAGGGCGGGTCGTGCCGGCTGCGGGTGCTGCTGGACGTCGACGGGCAGCTCGGGCTGCAAGTGGCGCCGCTGCCGGCGCCGGGCGCGGTGCGCCTCCGCGCGGTGGCCGTGCCCGGCGGCCTCGGCGACCGCAAGTGGCGCGACCGGCGGCTGATCGACGCCCTCGAAGACGTCACCGATCCGGAGACGCCGTTGCTCGTCGACCTCGACGGCGGCGTGCTGGAGACGACGCGGGCCAGCGTCTTCGCGTGGATCGACGACCGGCTCGTCACGCCGCCGCTGGACGGCCGCGTGCTGCCGGGCGTGACACGGCTGCGGCTGATCGAGCGCGCCCCGGTGGACCAGCGGCCGCTGACGCTCGCCGAGCTGCGCGCCGCCGACGGAGTCCTGGTCACTGGCGCGCTGCGCGGCCTGCAGCTCGTGGAGCGCCTGGACGGCGAGGCGCTGCAGGCGCCCGACGACCGGCTGCGGACACTCATCGAGCGGTTCCCACGTTTGTAGTAGTGACCGAAGGCTGCTCATCCCGCACGATGCCCGACGCGGCCACGGCTCCGGTACCCCCTTGTCGGGCCGTGGCCGCAGCTATCTCGGCGTCGCGCGGGTGATCAGAACGCGGCGGCCAGAGCGAAGGGGAACACCGGCCCTGCGCCCTTCTGGCGCAGCTGCCCACCGACCATCGCCAGCGTCCAGCCGCTGAAGCGGACGTCGTCGACCAGCAGGACCGCCCCGTCGTCCACGCCGTCGCCGACCGCGAAGGCGCCGCGCACGTTGGCGACCTGCTGCGGCGCGTTGGCCATCTCCCGCTGCGGCGGGCGCTCGTCCACGCGCGCGAGCACCTCGGCGAACGGCACCCCGAGCGCCGCGGCCAGCCGCGCCGCGAAGTCGGGCACCAGCGCGCCGGACCGCGACGAGGGGATCGCCGTGATCCAGGTCACCGGCACGTTCCAGGTCCGCACCGTCTCGGCGGCCGCCGCGACCAGCTCGTCGTCGAAGCGCCCCGAAGCACGGCCGGCCTGGACCAGGCGGTCCCAACCGCCGTCGCCGAAACGCGCCAGCGCCCGGCCCTCCTCGACGCGCACGGGATCGGGGATCTTCTTCATGCGCCCGTCCGAGCCCGGCGCCATCTTCTTGACGTCCAGCACGATCGGGCGCGAGCGCAGGTGGATGGAGGCGTCGCGAACGACGACCGCGTCAAGCGCCCCGTCAAACCGCGCGCCCGCGCAGACCGAGCAGCGCCCGCAGTCGGCGGGCTCCGGATCGTCGAGTTCCTCCTGAAGCGCGCGCATCAGGCAGCGCCCATCGGCTCCGAAGGCCGCCATCGCCGTCTGCTCGCGGCGGCGCAGCTCGGTGATCCGGCCGTAGCGCTCGGCGTCGTAGAACCACTCGCTGCCCGGCTGCGCCATCCAGCGCGAGCCCGCGCGCCCGACCGCGCCCTCGACGTCCAACACCTTCAACAAGCCCTCGATCCGCCCCTTGCCGAGGTTGACCTGAGCCATCAGCTCCTGCGTCGACGCGCCGTCACCGCCGACCTCGTCCAGGAACCCGAGCACGCGGTCGACGACCTCGCGCCGCGGGAACGCCTGCTCGATGAAGAAGTCCTGGATGCGCTTGTCCTCGGCGCCGCGCAGCAGCACGACCTCGGCCAAGTCGATCCCGCGGCCCGCACGCCCGACCTGCTGGTAATAGGAGATGACGGAGCCCGGCGCCTGGTAATGCACCACGAACCCGAGGTCGGGCTTGTCATAGCCCATGCCTAGAGCGCTCGTGGCAACCACGGCCTTCAGCTCGTTGCGCAGCAGCCGGTCCTCGACGTTCACGCGCGTAGCCGTGTCGATCTCGCCGCTGTAGGCCTCCGCCGGCACGCCGCGCCCGGTCAGCCACGTCGCCACCAGCTCGGCGTCGCGCTTGGTCAAGGTGTAGATGATCCCGGAGCCCGGCAGCTGCGGAACCCACTGCGCCAGCCACGCCAGCCGGTCGGCCTGCGACGGCAGGTCGACGACCTCGAAGCGCAGCGACGAGCGCCCCAAGGGCCCGCGGTAGGTGCGCAGCGCTCCCGCCTCGCGCCCCGCCAAGAGCTGCTCCGACACGTCGGCCACCACGCGGTCGTTGGCCGTCGCCGTCGTGCACAGCACGCCCACGCCCTCCGGCAGCCGGTCGAGCATGTCGCCGATCCGGCGGTAATCGGGCCGGAAGTCGTGTCCCCAGTCCGAGATGCAGTGCGCCTCGTCGACGACCAGCAGCCCGACCCGCTCGGCGAACGCCGGCAGCATCTCCTCGCGGAACTGCGGGTTGTTCAGCCGCTCCGGCGAGATCAGCAGCAGGTCGACGGAGTCCGAGCGCAGCAGCTCCGAGACCTCCGACCACGCGTCGCGGTTGGTCGAGTTGACCGTGTGCGCGCGCAGCCCGAGCCGCTCGGCGGCCTCGATCTGGTTGCGCATCAACGCCAGCAGCGGCGAGACGATCAGGGTCGGCCCAGCGCCGGCCTCCCGCAGCAGCGCGGTCGCCACGAAGTACACCGCCGACTTCCCCCAGCCCGTCCGCTGCACGCAGAGCACCCGCGCGCGGTCCTCCACGAGATCGCAGATCGCGTCCAGTTGGTGCTCGCGGAACGTCGCGGACGGGCCCGCGAGGGCCTGGAGATGCCGTTCGGCACGGGTCGACAGGGCGGTCGTCATAGGCGTACACCAAGGTAGTGCAAGGCCGACGCGCCAACTGGCACCGTCTGCGTCGATTCGGGTGGTTGACGCACACGGAAGGCCACAGGAGGGTCGTTGCCAATATGTCCAACGTTCGCAGGTTCTCACTTATTGCCGCTTTGGCTCTAGCCGTCGCGGCAGCACTGGCCCCAGGCGCTTCCGCCGCCTGGACGGGCGCGTCCTTCACGCAGCCCTCCACCACTAGCCAGTTCACCGGCTCGTCGTGCGTGAGCTCGACGTTCTGCATCTTCTCGGGCTACCAGACCGGCGGCGCGACGCGCGGCCTGCTCTACCGCCTGGAGAACACGACCTACGGCGCCACGACGCCGGCCTCCTCGACGGCGGAGTTCTACGGCGTCAGCTGCACTGCGACTACGTTGTGCATCGCCGTCGGCACGGACTTCGTCGCGGGCACTCCCGGCCGCGCCGAGAAGTTCAACGGGTCGACGTGGGCCAACACGTCGTTCGCCGCGGCCCCCAGCGCGGTCGTCACGCAGCCGCGCAGCGTCTCCTGCCCCGGCACCACGACGTGCGTCGCGGCCGGCCGCTTCCAGACCGCCACGTCCGACACTGGGCTGGTCGAGACCTGGAACGGCACGCACTGGACTGCGACTACGCTGACGCGCCCCTCCGGCACGACGGCCCTGGAGCTCAACGACGTCCACTGCACGACGACCACGGCGTGCACGGCCGTCGGCTGGTTCGAGTCGGCTCAGCCGCGAACGCCGATCGCCTACCGCTTCAACGGCTCGACGTGGACGACTCAGACCACGGCGACGCTGTCGGGCTCGACGGGCGCCGAGCTGTCGGGCGTCGCCTGCCCGACGGCCACGTCCTGCCAGGCCGTCGGCTACCAGTTCGACAGCCTCGGCGTTCAGACGACGCTGGCCGAGACTTGGAACGGCACGACGTGGTCCACCCGTTCGGTCGCCACCCCGACGACTGGCCAGGACGCCCAGCTGAACGACATCTCGTGCTTCTCGGCGACGGGCTGCATCGCGGTCGGCAACTACACCCAGGCCGACAACTTCAACGTCGAGAAGAACGTCGCGTTGTGGAACGGCTCGGCGTGGAGCCTGCAGACGGACTCCCGCCCGATGAGCGTCACGGATGCGCAGCTCAACGGCGTCTCCTGCCCGACGAGCACGACGTGCCGCGCGGCCGGCGTGTCGGTCTATGACGGCACGACTACGACCACTGGCCCGCGCCCGACGATCGACGTCGGCACTTAGCAGCGCCTCGAGGGCGGGACGGTTCGGCGCGGTCCGAACCGTCCCCCCTCTAGCGTCTCCGAAGGCATGGAGACGCTCACCACGACCCGCACGCCCCCGCTCGTCCTCGCGGCGGCCCTGACCACCGTCGTCCTCTGGGCGTCCGCGTTCGTCGGCATCCGCGCCGCCGGCCACGACCTCTCCGCCGGAGCCCTCACGCTCGGCCGCCTGCTGCTCGGGACCGCCGCGCTCGGCGCGCTCGTCATGTTCCAGCGCCGACAGGCCGGCGCGACCCAGGCGGCCTTCCTCCCGCCGCGCCAGGACCTCCCTCGCCTGCTCATGGTCGGCGTGCTCTGGTTCGGCGTCTACAACGTCGCGCTCAACGAGGGCGAGCGCCACGTCGACGCCGGCACCGCCGCGATGCTCGTCAACGTCGGCCCGGTGCTGATCGCGGTGCTGGCGGGCGTCGTGCTCAAGGAGGGCTTCCCGCGCACGCTGGTCGCCGGGTGCGCGATCGCCTTCGCGGGCGCGATCCTGATCGGGATCGCGACCAGCGACGGCGACGGCCTCACGCCAAGCGTCGGCGTCGCGCTCTGCCTCCTCGCCGCGCTGACCTACGCGATCGCGGTCATCGCCCAGAAGCCGCTGCTGGCGACCTCCTCGCCGCTCACGGTCACGTTCTTGGCCTGCGCGATCGGGACGGTCTGTTGCCTGCCCTTCGCGCCCACCCTGATCGACGAGGCTGGACGCGCCTCCGCCGAGGCCCTCGCCTGGACCGCCTACCTCGGCCTCTTCCCCACCGCGTTGGCCTTCACGACCTGGGCCTACGCGCTCTCACAGACCAGCGCCGGGCGGATGGGCGCGACGACCTACCTCGTCCCGCCGCTGGCCACGCTGTTCGGCTGGGCCTACTTCGGCGAGACCCCACCCGACCTGGCGCTGCTGGGCGGGGCGCTCTGCCTCAGCGGTGCTGCGCTGGCCCGGCGCGGCCACTGAGTAGGCTCCACCGAACATGCCCGAGATCCTCCGCCTGGCCGCCTTCACCGACGACCCGCAGGGCGGGAATCCCGCGGGCGTGGTGTTGAACGCCGGCGGGCTGAACGCCGAGGAGATGCAGGCGATCGCCAACGGCGTCGGCTACTCGGAGACCGCGTTCGTCGACGGCGACGCGGTCCGCTACTTCAGCCCCGAGATCGAGGTGCCGTTCTGCGGGCACGCGACGATCGCCACCGCGGTCGCGCTGGCTCAGCGCGACGGCCCGGGCGAGCGCGTGCTGAAGACCGCCGCGGGCGACATCACGGTGCGCACCCAACAAGAGGACGGCGGCACGATCACCGCGACGCTCACCAGCGTGGCCCCGCACGTGCAGGACGCGCCGATCGTCGGCCGCGCGCTGGCGGCGCTGCGCTGGTCGGCCGATGACCTCGACGACGCGCTCCCGCCCCGCGTCGCCTACGCCGGCGCGCGCCACCTGATCCTCGCCGCGGCGACGCGCGAGCGCCTCGCCGACTTGTCCTACGACTTCAACGATCTCAAGGACTACATGAACGCGCACGACCTCACGACGGTCGCGCTCGTCTACCGCGAGGACGCCACCACGTTCCACGCGCGCAACCCGTTCCCGGTCGGCGGCGTCTTCGAGGATCCGGCGACCGGCGCGGCCGCCGCCGCGTTCGGCGCCTACCTGCGCGCGCTCGGCCTGGTCGAGGCGCCCGTGCGGATCACCATCCACCAGGGTGACGACATGGGCCGCCCGAGCCTCCTGCTCGTCGACCTCGACCCGGACCCGGACAGCGGCGTGCACGTGACCGGCGCCGCGGTGGAGATCAGCGCGTCGTGAAGGAGATCGCGCCCGCGATCCACCGCTGGACCGCGCGCCACCCCGACTGGCACCCGACCCGCGACGACTTCGGCCGCGAGGTCGGCTCCTACGCGCTGATCGCCGACGGCGACCTGCTGCTGGTCGACCCGCTGGTCCTGGCCGACGAGGAGGGTGCGGCGACGGCCGCGCAGCTCGACGCGCTGGCCAACACGGCGAGCAAGACATACATCTTCATCACGATCGGCTACCACGTCCGCTCCGCCGCGGCCCTCGCCGCCCGCTACGACGCCACCGTCCACGGCCCGCCGCAGGCCGGCAAGCGCCTCGCCGACGCGGGCGTCCGCTTCACCCAGCTGGAGCCCGGCGGCGCGCCCGGCCCGCACGGCGTCCGCGCCCACGCGATCGGCAAGCCCCGCCGCGGCGAGACGCCGCTCTTCTTCCCGGCCCACGGCGCGCTCGCGTTCGGCGACGCGGTCGTCGCCACGCCCGAAGGCGAGCTGCGGATGTGGTCCTTCGACGCCGACGAGCCCAGCCGCCGCGCGTTCTACCGCGATCGCTTCGCGCCGACCCTCCAGCCGCTGCTCGACCTCGAGCCCAAGCACGTCCTCGTCACCCACGGCGAGCCGGTCCTGAACGACGGCGCCGCCGCACTGCGCGCTGCCGCGGCGGCCGACGTCTGGTTCCACGCGGGCTAGCAGCGGCGAAGACAACCGCCCCGTCCGCGCCCTGACAGCCGGTATCCCCGTGCTCCACTTGTCAAAGGGAACGTGGGCGTTTACTGTAGCCGCCTGTCCGCTCGGGTGCGCCCCACGCAACCCCTGAGCGTCCCGTCCCAGCAGGAGGAGATGTAGTGCCAGTAGTTGCTCCTCGCCGGCTTCGCCGGCGATCTGGCCGTGCCGTGAGCGCGCTCACGCTCGGCCTCACCAGCGCGCTGGCGGTGACGGCTGTCCCCGTCGCTGCCGCCTCGGTCGCCACCACACCCCGCGCCTACGAGCAGGTCTCGCCGGTCGACAAGCACGGCGCCGACGTGCTCGCCGGGCTGCGGTCCAGCGACGACGGCGACCACGTCGCCTTCATGTCGCTCGGCGCTTACGGCGACACCAACAACAACGTCGTCGCCACCTACTACAGCGCCCACCGCTCCGCCGGCGGCTGGCAGACGGTGACGCTCGGCGCGCCCAACGCCAGCCCCGGTCCGGGGCTGCTGGACGCGATCTTCCCCAACGACGTCTCCGACGACCTCCGGGTCGCCTTCTACACCGCCGGCGCGAGCACCTCGCTGGCCGCCCAGGACCGCAACGGCGCGCCGGACGCCTTCTCGACCACCGGCGGCGTCGCGACCTGGCTGACGCCCTCGCCGACGCTGCCCGACACCGACCCGGCGCCCGCGTTCTACGCCGGCCGCTCGGCCGACAGCCGGCACGTCGTGCTGGAGTCCACCAAGCAGCTGCTCCCGAGCGTCCCCGGCGGCGTCAACCGCGTCTACGAGCTAGTCGACGGCAAGCTGCGCGTCGCCAGCGTGCTGCCCGCCGGCACCACCAACCCCACCAACCCGAACGCCGTCTTCGGCGATGGGCGCACCGCCAACAGCTACGCCTACACCTACGCACCCGGTGACGCGCGGGCGATCTCGGCCGACGGCTCGCGGATCTTCTTCGCCGTCGACGGCCAGCTCTACGTGCGGATCGGCGGCCGGACCACCGACCTCGTCTCGGCCTCGCACATCGCGGGCGACCCGCGCGGCCCGGTGAGCGGTGCCAATGCGCAGTTCGTCGCGGCGTCAACGGACGGCAGCCGCGTCTTCTTCACCGCCGACAAGCCGCTGGTCGACGGCGCCGCCCACGGCGGGTTGTACGCCTATGACCTCGACAACGACGTCCTGCAGCTGCTCGCCGAGCTCGACCCGGGCAACGGCGACGCGTTCAGCGGCGTCATGCGCAGCGCGGCCGACGGCAGCCGGATCTACTTCGTCACGACCGCGACGCTCGGCTCGGCCGACGCCACCGCCGGCCAGCCGAACCTGTTCGTCGCCGGCGTCGGCGCGCCGCACTTCATCGCGACGCTGTCGACGGTCGACTCGAACCTCTGGTTCTACGGCGAGTTCGCCAACCCCGTGTCGATCTCGCCCGACGGCCGCCGCCTGGCGTTCACGAGCAGCAGCGCGCTCACGAGCGATCCCAACGGCGGGCGCGGCCAGGTCTATGAGTACGCGGTCGGCTCGACCGTGACGTGCGTGTCCTGCCCGGCCGCAGGCGTGAGCTCGACGTACACCGGCGGCCTGCGCGACATGCAGGGCAACCAGCAGCTCCAGCCCCGAGCCTACGCCAACGACGGCACGCTGTTCTTCGAGAGCGCCGAGCGGCTGACCGCCGACGACACCGACGACGCGTTCGACGTCTACGCCCACGAGACCGACGGCGCCCTGCACGTGATCTCGGTCGGGACCAAGACCGACGCGCACGTGGTCGACAACTCGGCCGACGGACGCGACGTGTTCATCCGCACCCACGACACGCTCGTCCGGGGTGACCGCGACGGCGGCGTCGCGGACGTCTACGACGCGCGGATCGGCGGCGGCTTCCCGGTCATCGAGCCCCCGGCGGAGTGCGCCGGCGAGGCGTGCCGCGGCCCGCTGGCGCCCGACGCGCCGGCACCGGGCGCGCCCGCGTCGCTGACCGCCGTCGACGGCAGCGCCGCTGCGTCGGCCGACGACGTGGCGCCGACGTTCTCGGTGTCCAAGGTCAGCGCGGCGTCGCGTGCGACGTTCGCGCGGACCGGCAAGTTGTCGTTGTCGGTGAGGGTGAGCGACAGCACCGTGCTCGCGGCGAAGGCGACCGCGACGTTGCGGGGCGCCAAGAAGGCGACGACGGTCGCGTCGGCCACGGCCGGGCGCGAGAGCGCCGGGTCCGTAAAGCTCGCGCTGAAGTTGTCGTCGAAGGCGCGCAGCTCGCTGAAGCGCTCCGGGAGGCTGACCGTGACGGTCGTCGTCTCCTGCTCGAACACCAAGAAGACCGCGCGCATGACGCTCGTCCTGCGCCAGACCAAGAAGGCCGCGTGATGACGATGGTGAAGACGACCCTCCGGCGCGCGGCCGCCCTGGCCGCCGCCGTGACCGCGCTGGGCGGTGCGGCCGTTCCGGCCGCGCACGCCGACGATCCCGTGTTCGGGCCCGACAGCCTGACGGTGACGAGCACCGACAACCGGGCCGGCGCGCATCCCGACGTCTCGACGTCGTTCTCGTTCAACACGGTCAACGACCCCACCTACGGGGAGCGGCCGGTCGCGCCGTTCAAGACCGTGCGGCTGTCGCTGCCCGCGGGCCTGGTCGGCGATGCCGCGGGCGTCCCGCAGTGCCCGGCCGCGACGTTCGGCGCGGGCCTGATGGGCGGGGCGACGTGCCCCGACGACACGCAGGTGGGCGTGGCCGTCCTCGACGCCGACCTGATCGGCGGCTACGGCTACAGCCCGCTGACGTTCGCGGTGTACAACGTCGCGCCGACGGCCGACGAGCCCGCGGTCTTCGGGTTCGCGGTGATCTTCCCGCAGGTGAAGATCGGCTTCGGCGTCCGCGCCGGCGACGGCGGGCTGGACACGCTGATCGAGGGCGTCAACCAGGGCGCGCGCGTGCGCGGCCAGACGCTGACGCTGTGGGGCGTGCCATCCGACCCGTCACACGACGCGCTGCGCGGGAGCTGCCTGGACTTCTCCGGCATGGGCTCGACGTGCTCGGCCTCGGTATCGACGCCGCGGGTGCCGCTGCTGCGCAACCCGACGTCGTGCGAGCCGATGACGACGAAGCTGTCGGTCTCGTCGTGGACGGAGCCGTCGAAGTTCGTCACGCGCGAGGTCACCTCGCCGGCGCCGACCGACTGCGGTGACGTGCCGTTCGCGCCGAGCGTGAGCGTGACGCCGCAGGCGACGTCGGCCGACGCGCCGACCGGCCTGGACGTCGCGGTCACGGTGCCGCAGGAGCGCGACGCCGACGGGATCGCCTCGGCCGACGTGCGCGACACGGTGGTGACGCTGCCCGAGGGCTACACGATCTCGCCGTCGGCGGCGGACGGGCTACAGACCTGTGACGCGGCCGGCGTCGGCATCGGCGAGGCGTCCGCGCCGCGCTGCCCGGACGGGTCGAAGGTCGGCAGCGCGACGATCGTCTCGCCGATCCTCGCCTCGCCGCTGACGGGTCCGATCTACCTCGGGCCGTCCGACGGCGCTGGGCACTTCAAGGTGTACGTGTCGGTCGCGGGCAGCGGCGTGCGGCTGAAGCTGGCGGGCGACATCGCCGCCGATCCGGCCACCGGGCAGCTGACCACGACGTTCGCCAACACCCCGCAGCAGCCGTTCAAGTCCTTCACGTTGCATTTCGACGGCGGCCCGCGCGCGGTGCTGGCGTCGCCCGCGGCGTGCGGTACGGCCAACGCGACCGCGGCGCTGACGCCGTGGTCGGGCACCGCGCCGGTGGCGCTGACGGCGCCGGTGGCGCTGGGCGGCGGCGACTGCGCGAGCGGCGGCTTCGCCCCCTCGGCGACCGCGGGCGTGACCAACGCGAAGGCCGGGGCGAGCACGTCCTTCGCCTTGCAGGTCGCGCGTGCGGATCGCACCGCGGCGCTGGGCGCGATCTCGTCGGTGACCCTGCCGGCGGGCCTGACCGCGCAGATCGGCTCGGTGCCGCTGTGCGGCGCGGGCGCTGCGTCGGCCGGGGCGTGCGGGGCGGCGTCGCGCGTCGGCACCGTGGAGGTCGCGGCCGGGGCGGGCACGCACCCGCTGCGGCTGAAGGGCACCGCGTACCTGACCGAGGGCTACAAGGGCGCGCCGTTCGGGCTCAGCCTCGTCGTCCCGGCGATCGCCGGGCCGTACGACCTCGGCACGGTCGTCGTGCGGTCGGCGGTGCGCGTGGCGCGGACCGACGCGCGGATCACGGTCGAGACCGACCCGCTGCCGCAGATCGTCGGCGGGATCCCGCTGCGGCTGCGGTCGATCGGGCTGACGCTCGACCGCGACGGGTTCATGCTCAACCCGACGAGCTGCGGCGACGCGGCGATCGGGGTGACGGCGACCAGCGCCGGCGGCGCCGAGTCGCGGACGCTGACCAGCCGCTTCGGGCTGGACGGCTGCAAGGCGCTGAAGTTCGCGCCGTCGATCAAGGCGACGGCCAAGCCGTCGACCAAGACCGCCGGCGCGGGCCTGCACGTCGGGCTGACCCAGACGCGGGGCCAGGCCAACCTGAAGGTCGTGAAGTTCGGCCTGCCCAAGCAGATGGGCGTCAAGTTGAAGGCCTTGGGCAAGCTGTGCCTGCCGGCGCAGCTGGCGGCGGACGCCTGCCCGGCCGCGTCGCAGGTCGGCGGGGCGTCGGCGACGACGCCGATCCTCGGTGCGACGGCGCTCAAGGGCCCGGTCTACCTGGTGCAGAACTCGACGACGCTGCCATCGCTGGTGGCGGTCCTGCGCGGGGGCGGGATCACGATCGCGCTGGAGGGCTCGACGAGCCTGTCGAAGGCCGGCCGCGTGACGACGACCTTCGGGTCGATCCCCGACGTCCCGATCTCCGCGTTCGACCTCGACCTGCCTTACGGCAAGCGGTCGATCCTGGAGACCACGAAGCTCCCGTGCGGCGGCGCGTCCGCGAGCGTGAGCTTCACGGGCCAGAACGGGGCGACGCGCTCGCGCACGATCCCGGTGCCGTGCGTGAAGGCCGCGGCCAAGACCACCAAGAAGGCGACCAAGGCCAAGGCGAAGACCAAGGCCACCAAGTCGTGACCGCCTAGAGACCAGGCGGTCACCCCGCGCGCGCGGTCGGACCGGCCCCCACCGGTCCGGCCGCGCCGTGCGCAACCGGTCCTGTCGTGAACGCTGGCGGACATCTAACGTGACCGCATGCCGTCGCCCATCACTCCGGCCACCGGCCTCCAGGCGCGCCTGACGATCTGGTCCGCGCGCCGCCTCTACGGCGAGCCGATCGCTGAGTCCACCGCGATCTACGCCCGCCATCCGCGCCTCCTGCGCTGGTTCGGCCTCTTCAACCGCGCCGTCGAACGCCCCGGCGCCGTCCCCGAGCCGCTCATGCACCTCGCCGTGCTCAAGGCCGCGACGATCGTCGAATGCCGCTTCTGCATCGACATCGGCTCCGAGTACGCCCGCCGCTCCGGCCTCACCGACGCGCAGCTCCTCGCCCTCCACGACCCTGAGCCCTCCGGCCTCTTCTCCACCGACGAGCTCCTCGTCATCGCCTTCGCCGAGCAGCTCACCGCAACACCGGCCATCTCCGCCCCGGAGACCATCTCCGCCCTCGTCACCCGCTTCGGCGACCACGGCCTCATCGAGCTCTCCTACCTCATCGCCTGGGAGAACCTCCGCGCCCGCCTCAACACCGGCCTCGCCATCGAGCCCGGAGGCTTCAGCGGCACCCGCGCGTGCGCGCTGCCGGCGAGCGCGGGCCGGACAGCCGTACCGTCCTGACCGACCGCTACTGCGACCCATCGTTTCCCCGTTTCTCGTATTTGCGTCGTTAGCAAATCGTCTATTTCAGGAAATATTGCTGTAGACTGCCGCCTTGACAGTGTCAGCAAATCCTCTTATCCAGGAAACCTCGCTTCTCGAGGCAGCGATTTCCTCGCTCAACGAGCGCTTGCCCGAGCGCTGGTCGGCGAGGCGCGCCCAGAGCGCGACACCCGACGACGGCGCCGGCACAGAGATCGTGCTCGCCGAGCCCAACGGCAGCGCGTCGCGTCTCGTCGTGGAGGTCAGGGCCACGCTGCGCCCGCGGGACGTCGATGCGATGTCCTCCGGTCTCTTACGCTCGCTGCGTCGCGCGTCGCCGTACGTGCCCATCCTGGTCGTCGCGCCGTGGCTGAGCGAGCGCACCCGCGAGGCGTTGCGCATGGACGACCTCAACTATCTCGACCTGACCGGCAACGTCGACCTCCGTCTGACCAACCCGGCAGTGTTCATCCACACGACCGGCGCCGCACGTGACCCCGCACCGCGCTCTCGCGCCGGAGCCGGACTACGCGGCGGCAAGGCCGGGCGGCTGATCCGTACCCTCGCGGAGATCCGCCCGCCGTATGGCGTCGGCGAGCTGGCCACCGCCACCGCGCTCACCCCCGGCTACGTCTCCCGCCTGCTCGACACGCTCGACCGCGAGGCGCTCGTCGAGCGCGGGCCACGCGGCGCCGTACAGGACGTGGACGTCGTCAGCCTCCTGCGCGCCTGGGCCCAGAACTACGACCTCTTCAAGGCCAATGCGGCCACGTGGTGGATCGCATCGAACGGCGCCCGCACGGCGCTCGCCGAACTGGACGGGGTCAGCAGCCCGGTCGCGGTCACCGGATCGTTCGCCGCGGTGCGCCGCGCGCCAGTCGCCGCGCCGTCTCAGCTCGTGGCGTTCGCCGGCGATGTCGAGCGCACCGCGGCCGAGCTGCGGCTGCTGCCCACCGACGAGGCCGCCAACGTCGTCTTGCTGCAGCCGTTCGACGACGTCGTCTGGCGGCGCACCGAGACCGTGGCCGGGATCACCTATGCAGCCCCCGCGCAGGTCGTCGTCGACTGCCTGGCAGGAGCCGGCCGGATGCCTTCGGAGGGCGCAGCGCTGCTGGACGAGCTGGTTCTCGGCGACGGCTGGCGGCTGAACACGCTGCCGCCGTGGACGGCGTGAGCGAACCGGTCGATCCACGATACGTTGCCGCGCGGGGCGTGCTCCTGGACGCGCTCGAGGCGCTGCGGCCGCACGCCGATGCGGTGATCGTCGCCGGGGCTCAGGCGATCTACCTCCGCACCGGCGACGCGGACCTCGCGATCTCTCCGTACACGACCGATGGCGACCTGGCCATCGATCCGCGTCAGCTGGACGACGACCCGCTGCTCGAGGCGGCGATGTCCAGTGCCGACTTCCACCTCGACCAGCGCACGGGCGCGGCCGGGCCTGGCGCCTGGGTGCGCGAGCTCGAGATCGACGGCGTCCCGGCCCTCGTGCCGGTCGATCTGATCGTGCCGCGGGACGTCGCCTCGCCGGTAGGCACGCGTGGTGCTCGCCTCGGCGCGCACGGCTCGCGCGCGGCCCGAAAGACCGCCGGGCTGGAGGCCGCGCTCGTCGACCACGACACGATGGTGATCGCTGCGCTGGCCCCAGCGGACGGACGCAGCGTGGAGGCCAAGGTCGCAGGCAGCGCGGCGCTGCTCATCGCCAAGGCCTACAAGATCATCGATCGCCTGGAACAGCCGCGTCGCGATCGCCTGGAACGACAAGGACGCCGCCGACTGCTTCCGCCTGATGCAGACGACGATCGCCGACGAGGTCGGTGGCACGCTCGCCCGATTGGCCTCCGACCCCATCGCCGGCCCAGCGACCGCGATCGGGCTGCGCCACTTCGCCACGCTCTTCGGTCGGCGCGGCGCACCCGGCATCCGCATGGCGAGCGAGGCGCTCCGCGCCGCCGTCCCGGCAGCGCGCATCGAGGTGATCTGCCTCGCCTACGCACGCAGCGCGTTGAGCGCCGCGACGGCTTGAGGTGGCTGGGCCCAGAACGGCGAAGGGCCGCGTCGGGTGCGCGGCCCTTCTGGTGCTTCTTGGTGCTGCCTCATCGGGGCGCCCGGATTCGAACCGGGGACCTCGCCGACCCGAACGGCGCGCGCTACCAGGCTGCGCCACGCCCCGAGGTGAAGTTCAGTCTAACTGGCTGTGCCTGCGACGGCCTTGTAGTAGCGGACGGCGAGGCCGGTGACGAGGGTCTGGAAGGCGTGGTCGATGGTCGTGCTCTCCCGATGGGCCCATGCGGCGAGGCCCAGATCCTCGATCGCCTGGGCCTCGGCGATGACGTCGTCGCACAGCTCGGGGTGGCGATCGGCGAAGAACGCGCCGATCGAGTAGAGGCCGGTCTCCGTGAGCGAACCGAGGAGGTCGGCCTCCGTCTCGCTCACTGCTTCTTGCCGCCGCCCAGGATCGATCCGACCGCGCCGAGGGTCTGGTCGACGGTGTTCCCAACGGCCTCGCCCGCGCCCTGCACGACGCCGCCGACCTGGCCGCCGACCGCCCCGCCGACCGCGTCGGTCGTGCCCGAGACGACCTCGCCCGTCGACGCCGGCGGCTCCGAAGACCCGCCGCCCGTGAGGGCGCCGAGGTTCGGATCGACCAGCGGCTGCGACGAGCCGCCGCCGGTGACCGCCGTCGTGGTCTCGGTGACCGTGCTGGTGACCGGGTCGGTCGCGGTCGTCGTGGTCGACGTCGAGCCGCTCCCCGAGGACGAGCCCTTCGACGGCGTCGCGGACGACGACGCGGTCTCCTTGGACCCGCTGCCGCTGCTGCCCTTGTCCGCCGACGACCCGCCGCTGCCCGAAGAGTCACCCGAGAAGCCCTTGCCGGCGCCCGAGCCTGAGCCGTCGGCCGCACCGGCCGGACCGCTCGTGGACCCGATGCCCGCCGAGCTGGAGTGCGACGTGCCGCCACGCGCCTTGGTCACGTGCGAGGACGACGACCCGCCGCCGGCGCTCGATCCCGTCCCCGCAGCGCCTGCGCCCGCGGCGCTCGCCGCCGCCGCCGACCGCTCAAACGCGCCGCTCGCGCCGCCGCCCCGGACCGCGTCTGCGGCCTTTCCAGCCGTGTCGCCCGACGGCTTGGCGCCGTCCGCGCTCGTCACGTGCGAGATACCGGCCGTGCCGGCACCCGCCAGCGCGACCGCCGCCGCGACCGCGCCCGCCTTCATCCAGCCGGCCATCGCGTCGCCGTGCTGGGCGGCCGTGGCCGCCAGCGTGTGCCCCGCGACGACGTCGGAGGCGTCGCCGCTGCCGCCGACCAGCCGCTTGAGGAAGCCCGGCAGCGGCAGGAACGCCGCGATCCGCGCCCGCACCGGACGGCGCGCGATCGCGCCCGCGTCCAGCCCTGCCATGACCGCGTGCTTGCGGCACGGTTGGCAGTGCGTGATGTGCGAGCCGACGCGCCGCTGGTCGCGGATCCCCAGCGAGCCAGCGCTGGCGCCCTCGATGATCCCCTGGATCCGCAGGCACCGCTCGCCGGTGCGCAGCTCCTCGTACTCCTCGGTCAGCCGGCGCCGTGCGCGGAAGAGCGTCGACTCCACCGACGGGCGCGACATGCCGAGGCGCTCGCCGATCTCGCGGTAGGAGAGCCCCTCCAGCTCGCGCATCACCAGGATCTGGTGGTGGGCCTCCGAGAGCCCGCCGAACGCGCCTTGAAGGTCGGCCAGCTGCTGCTTGGACTCGACCGCGGCGTCGGGCGTCTGCCCGCGCGCGTGGAGCTTGCCCTGATCAGAAGGCGCCAGGCCGGCGCCGTCCTCCGCGTCGATCGAGACCTCTTCGGCGCGCGAGGTGCGCCGGAACTGGTCGATGCACGCGTTCTTGGCGATCTCGTAGACCCACGGCTTGAAGACGATCGGCCGATCGGTGGCGCGCATGCGCCGCAGCGCGTTGACGAAGACCTCCTGCGTGAGGTCCTCCGCGCGGCCGTGGTCGTGGACCATCCCGAAGATGTAGGCGCTGATCCGCCGGTGATAGCGGTGATACAGGCGCTCGAAGGCGTGGTCGTCCCCTGCCCGGACGGCCTGCACCAGATCGTGGTCGGTGACGTCGGGTCGACTCCGCGCCGTCGCGGAGACTCCCGGTGATGCGAGCGTTGCCAAGATCCCAGTCCCTGTCTCCCGCCTGCCCGCGACCTCCCCAGGTCACGCTGGGCGGAAATGTAGCGTTTCCCATACCCCTCATGCCAGAGCTCACACAACTCGTCGACCACCTGGACCGGCTGCTCGCAATCGACGACTTCCGCGACTATGGCCCCAACGGCCTCCAGGTACCCGGCCCGGTCGAGGTTCGAACGGTCGTCACCGGAGTCTCAGCGAATGGTCGATTGATCGACGCCGCGATCGCCGCGGGCGCGCAGCTGATCGTCGTCCACCACGGGCTGTTCTGGAAGGGCGACCCGCAGGAGATCACGCCGCTTCTGCACCGCCGGCTCGCGCCGCTGATCAAGCACGACGTCGCGCTCGCCGCCTACCACCTGCCGCTGGACGCCCACGCCGAGCACGGCAACAACGCGCTGCTCGCGCAGGCGCTGGGCGGCCAGGACCCACAGCCGTTCGCCGAGTACGGCTTCCGCGTCAGCTTCCCCGAGCCGGACGGCATTACGATCGCCGAACTGACCGAGCGCACCACCCGCGCCGTTGGCGGCCGCGCCCCGCTCGTCGTCCCCGCGGGCCCAGAGCGGATCCGCACGCTCGGCATCGTCTCCGGCGCGGCGACCGACTCGATCCTCGAAGCCTCCGCGCTCGGCCTCGACGCGTTCCTCACCGGCGAGCCCGCCGAGCGCGGCTTCTCGATCGCCACCGACGCCGGCATCCACTTCATCGCCGCCGGCCACCACGCGACCGAGACCTTCGGGGTCAGGCGCCTGGGCGAGATCCTGGCCGCCGAGTTCGGCGTGGAGCACACCTACATCGACGTCGAGAACCCGATTTAGCCGGGGTGGGCGGGCCGAATCACCTCGGCCAACGCCCGCACCGCCGGCACCACCGACGGCTCCGGCAGGTTCGCGTAGCCCAACAGCACCCGCGCGACGCCGCCGTGCTCGAAGCCCAGCAGCCCCACGTCGGACCGCCACGCCCGCGCCAGCAGCGGCCCCAAGGCAACCCCATCATCTAGCCGTCCCGACACGTACAACCCGGCCGGGATCCCCTCCACCGCGATCTCCGGCACGTGCTCGGCCAACGCCGGCAGCAGCACGTCGCGCCGCGCCCGGTACCGCGCGCGCATCCGCCGTAGGTGGCGGTCGAGCTCGCCGCGCTCGACAAAGGACGCAAGCGCGAGCTGGTCGATCTGCGGCGAGCCGGAGTCGGCCAGCAGCTTCGCGTCGGCCACCGCCTCATACAGCTCCGGCGGGACCGCCATCCACCCCAGCCGCAGCGCGGGCGCCAGCGTCTTGCTCGCCGACCCGAGGTAGATCACCCGCGCGGGCGCGAGCGCTTGCAGGGCGGCAACCGGGTCGCGGTCAAAGCGGTACTCGCCGTCGTAGTCGTCCTCCAGGACCCAGCCGTCGCGCGCCGCCGCCCACGCGACCAGCGCCGCCCGCCGCTCCGGCGCCAGCGCCATCGCCAGCGGCATCTGGTGAGAAGGCGTCACCAGCACGGCGCCAACGTCGGGCAGCGCGTCCAGCGCCTCCACGACCATCCCGCCCGCGTCGACCGGGACCGGGACCACGCGCAGCCCCTCGCGCGCGAGAACCATCCGATGCAACGGGAAGCCCGGGTCCTCGACGGCGATCGCGCGCACGCCGGAGCGCCGCAGCGCCCGCGCCAGCACCGCGATCGCCTGCGTGATCCCGGTCGTCACGACGACGTGCTCGGCCTCCACCGCGACGCCCCGCGCACGGCCCAGGTACGCCGCGAGCGTCGCGCGCAACACCGGCGCGCCGCAGCGATCGCCGTAGCCGAGCGCCACGTCGGGCATGTCACGGAGAACGTCGCGGACCGCCGCCGCCCACGCGCGCCGCGGGAACGCCGCCAGGTCGGCGGCATCGGTGCGGAAGTCAAAGCGCACCGGCGGCGGCACGCGCTCGGCGACCGCCGGCTTCCCGGCACCGCCATCCGGCCCGGCCTCCTCGCGCGCGACCTCCGCGACCCGCGTCTCCCCGCCCGTGCGCGCGACCAGGAAGCCTTCGGCCGCAAGCTGCGCGTAGGCCTCCACGACCACCCCGCGCGACACGCCGAGCTCCCGCGCCAGCGCCCGCGTCGACGGCAGCACGGTGCCCGCGTGCAGCGCGCCACGGCGGATCGCGTCGCGGAGCTGGTCCTCGAGCTGCGCGCGCAACGATCGTCCGTCGGCGCGGTCGACCACCACCAGCAGCTCCAGCCCCAGGCTCTCCGTGGACGTCATGTGCAGGACTCTTGCACGGCAGGCTCCCGTCGCTTGTCGGACCGGAATCTGTGCGTTTGCCGAACTGGCTTGTCGCCGTCCGTGGGTCGCGCTACGTTGCAACCGTCACCAACTCCCCCCACATAGGAGGCATGCCAATGGCTATTCACCTCACGCCGACCGAGATGGCCCGCGAGTCCGGTCTCGAACGGCGCGACGTCATCGCCAAGTGCATGGAGATGGGCGTCCCGATCTTCCAGGGCCGCATCGACAAGACGCTCTTCTTGGCGTCTTTGCAAGACCGGGCTCCTGCCCCCGCTCCCTCGGAGGCCACCGCTTAACAGCGGTGCGCGGCATGCCCCTCGCGCGCCAGGCGCGCGGACCTTAGACTTCTCCGCCGAGAGGGTGTCAACGGAGGAGGAGCACCATGGAGGCTGGCACCACGCCTGCCCAGGGGACCGGGTCGATCACGATCGCGGACCTCAGCGCGAAGGCCGCCGAGCAGTTCGGCGACCGCGTCGCCGTCAAGTACAAGGTCGACGGCGCCTGGCGTGACGTCACCTTTGCCCAGGTCGGAGAGATCGTCGGGGAGATCGGCCTCGGCCTGATCGCCCTGGGCCTACAGCCCGGAGAGCGCGTCGCGATCCTCGCGAACACGCGCCCCGAATGGTCCTACGCGTCGCTGGCGATCTCCGCCGCGGGCGGGGTCGTCGTCCCGATCTACCCCACCAACTCGCCCGAGGAGTGCGAGTGGGTCGCCGGCAACAGCGAAGCGGTGATCATCGTCTGCGAGGACGCCGAGCAGGTGGCGAAGATCACCGCCGTCCGCGACCGCTTGCCGTCGCTACGCAAGATCGTCGTCGTCGACCCGTCCGGCGACGTGGCCGACGCCATCTCGCTGGACGACGTCCGCGGCCGCGGCGAGCGCCGTGACGCGCACCTGCTGGCCGACCGCACCGCCGCAATCGGCAAGGACGACCCCTACACCTTCATCTACACGTCGGGGACGACCGGCCCGCCGAAGGGCTGCGTGCTCACGCACGGCAACTACCGCTCGGTGCTGGACATGGTCGGCGAGCGCGGCCTGTTCGACGGCGGCGACGACCTCGTCTACCTGTTCCTGCCGCTGGCCCACGCGTTCGCGCTGCTGATCCTGCTCGGCGCGGCCGACCGCGGCACCGCGATCGCCTACTACGGCGGCGACACGAAGGCGATCGTCGGCGAGCTGATGGAGGTCAAGCCGACCTACCTACCGTCGGTCCCGCGGATCTTCGAGAAGATCTACACCTTGGCCCAGCAGCAGCTGTCGGCCGAGGAGCTCGAGCTGGTCCGGACCGCCGGCGGCGAGATCCAGGACAAGCTCATCCGCGGCGAGGCGGTCCCGGCCGAGCTGACCGAGCGTTTCGCGCCGGTCGCGCCCAAGGCCGAGTTCGTCAAGGGCCTGTTCGGCGGCCGGATCCGCGAGGCGGTCACCGGCGCGGCGCCGATCGCGCCCGAGATCCTGGAGTTCTTCTGGGGCTGCGGCATCCCGGTGATGGAGGGCTACGGGATGACCGAGACGTCGACGGTCGCGACCTCCTCACGGCCCGACGACCACAAGTTCGGCACGGTCGGCAAGCCGCTGCCCGGCGTCGAGGTCAAGATCGCCGAGGACGGCGAGCTGCTGATCCGCGGCGCGAACATCTTCCAGGGCTACTACCGCAACGACGACGCGTCGTTCGGCGCCGTGGACGAGGGCTGGCTGCACACCGGCGACCTGGGCTCGGTCGACGCCGACGGCTTCGTGTCGATCACCGGCCGCAAGAAGGACATCATCATCACGGCGGGCGGCAAGAACCTGACGCCGGCCAACCTCGAGAACGACCTGAAGCAGTCGCGCTGGGTCTCCCAGGCGGTCATGCACGGCGACCGCCGCCCGTTCCCCGTGATGCTGATCACGCTCGACGAGGAGGAGATCGTCCCCTGGGCCGAGCAGAACGGCATCGAGGACCGCTCGATCCCGGCGCTCGCCGAGAACGACCAGGTCCGCGCGCTGATCCAGGGCATCCTCGACGCGGCCAACGCGAAGTACGCGCAGGTCGAGCAGGTCAAGAAGTTCGCGATCCTCGACCACGACCTCTCCCAGGAGACCGGCGAGCTGACGCCGACCCTGAAGGTCAAGCGCAACGTGGTCAACGACAAGTACGAGGCAATCTTCGACGACCTCTACGGCGAAGGCTAGGCGTGCTGGGGAGGTCGAAGATCGCGCCGCTCTTCGACGGGCTGTACTCCGAGGGCTCCGCCTAACCCTGACGCGTCGGGTCTTCTGAGAGGTCCGCCTGCGCGCGGACCTCTCGGGCGACCTCCGCCAGCGTGACGTCGCTCGGCCGCGCGAGCAGCTCGCCGATCGACGTCACGTAGCGCGTGAACTCCGGCGTGACGTAGTGCGCTCGCAGCGCCTCCTCATCGCGCCAGCGCGCGATCAACAGGAACTCGGCGACCTCGCCGACGACCTCCGCCGCGGACGCCCCGAGGCACCCGTCAGCAGCGCGCAACCGCGCCGCGTGCTCGGCCAGCAGATCGCGCAACTCCCCCGCGCGCCCCGCCAGCCCGTGGATCTCCGCATGGACGTTCAGGCTCACGCCGAAGGATCCTGGCACCTTTCCGCAGACGAAGCCGTACCCTTAGGTCTGTGAGGACGGATCCCACCGACAACGGCGGGCTGTTCATCGGCCGCCGCCCGGGGACGGCGCCGACGAAGTACCGCGCCCTCCCCCAGCGTGGCACCGCCGCGCGCCGGCGTATCGACCGGTGGCTCGGCCATGCGCTGCTGGCCCTGGAGATCTTCGTCACGCTGCTCTATTGGGGCCCGATCCCGGCCGGCTCGCTGTGGGTCGCGGCGCGCGTCCAGTACTGGACCGGCAGCGTCGGCTTCGCGATCCTCGTCGCCTTCGCGGTGATGCTGACCGTGCTCTTCGGCGGGCTGATGCTGCTCAAGCGCATCGACCGCGCGTGGATCCTCGTGCGCCGTGCCGCCGGGATCGACCAGCGCTCCGGCGTCCTGGGCCGCGTCTTCGCCACGACGGCGATCATCTGCGCCGCGATCTTCTCGTTCTGGTTCATCGTCATCAACGGCCCGGGCTCCTCGGTGATGCCCGGCCAGGGTTGACCGGGGAGCCGGCCCCACCCACCCCATGGCCGAGCAGCAGCAGCCCAAGAAGCGCGGCCTCCTCGGCTACTACCGCCAGTTTGAGGGGCTCAGCGAGGAGGAGGTCAACGCGGACCTGCGCGAGGCAGCCGCCGAGCGGCGCGCGAAAGAGCTCTCGCGCCAGGAGCCGCTGGACCTCTCCCGCACGACGTGGCCCGAGTACCCGCACCCGGCGATCGTCAACGCCATCACCTTCGCGGCGCGGCGCGGCCTGCACCGCTACCTGGACCGCTCCAGCGCCGAGCTGCGCTCCGAGCTGGCCCACCGCCACGGCCTGGCGGAGGACCGCGTCGTCGTCGGCGACGGCACCGCGGCGCTGATGTCCGAGGCGGCAGGCGCGCTGCTGGAGGACGGCGACGAGCTGATCACGCCGTGGCCGTCGTACCCGCTGTATCCCGTGATGGCCCGCCAGGCCCGCGCCTCCGCGGTGCCGGTCAACGGCTTCGGCGTCGAGCCGATCCTCGCCGCGGTCACCGACCGCACGCGCCTGGTCGCGCTCTGCAACCCGAACGACCCGACCGGCGAGCTGCTGTCGGTCGACACGCTGGAGCAGTTGTTGGAGGCCTTGCCCGAACGCGTGGTGGTCCTGCTCGACGAGGCGCTGCGCGACTACGTCGACGCCGAAGAGGTCGACGCGACGCTCGCGCTGCTGGAGCGCTTCCCGCGGCTGCTGATCTTCCGCACGTTCTCCAAGGCCTGGGGCTTGGCCGGGCTGCGCTGCGGCTACGCGCTCGGCGGGCCGGGTGCCGAGCCGCTGCTGGAGCAGCTCGCGCCGGAACTGGGCGTCAACGAGCTGGCGCAGGCCGGCGCGCTGGAGGCGCTGCGCTCCCGTGGCGACACGCCACAGCGCCGCGCCGCGCAGATCGCCGCGCACCGCACGCCGCTGATCGCCGCGCTGCGCGAGCGCGGCTTCGAGCTTCCGGCCTCGCAGGCCAACGTGCTCTGGGTGACCGCATCCGGCCGCGACAGGGCCGCCGAGCTCTCCGCTTCGCTGCACCGTTCCGGCGTGATCGTCCAGACCGGGACCTCCGTCGGCGCGCCCGATCGCGTCCGGATCACCGTGCCCCACCTCCCCGAGCACGTCGACCGCCTGCTTCGCGCGCTGGACATCGCCGTTTCCGGGTAGTCCCTCGGACATGGTCATCGCAGGAGTCATCGTCCTTTGCGTCGTGCTGGCGCTCCTCGCCTTTCTGGCACCGCGCCTCTCCCGTCACCCGCAGAACGCGGCCACCCGCACCGCGGGCGTCGGCTCTCGCGGCGCCTCCAAGGCCCCCGGCAAGCTCGGCGACTGGCTCTCCAAGCCTTTCCGCACCAGCTCCAAGATGATGAACAAGTCCGCCGAGGGCGGGCGCAAGGGCCGCGGCAAGCTGCCGCTGTAGTCGGCGCGCGCGGCGCTAGCGCCGCGCGGCGATCTTCACGGTGCGCGACGCGCCCGACACGTGGGCGCCGCCGTCGTGCGGCAGGCCCACGGCCCGGATCGACATCGCGTTCTTGCGGGCGCGCAGCGTGATCGAGTAGGCGCCGCCGGCGCGGGTCTTTGCGCGCTTGAGCGGCAGCCACTTCGCGCCGTTGGCCGACTGGCGCTGGAGCGCGACGACGCCGCCGGAGGTCGCCGGGACCATCCGGCCGCGCACGACGACCTGGCCGTTGACGCGACGCGTCAGCGACGTGATGCCGGTCCGGGCCGCGCTGCGGATCGTGACCGGCGTGGAGAAGAACGGCGGCAGGCCGTCGACGACGACCAGCGCGCGGGTCGTCTGCGTGACGACCGGCAGCGAGAACGTGTACTCGCCCTTGCTGTTGGACTTCAGCGCGTTGCCGGTGTCGGCGAACGGCGAGCTGAACGGGAACGCCGTGGTCTGGAGCTTGACCGTGACGCCCGAGATCTTCGAGCCGCCGAGCTTGCCGCTCAGCGTCACGCCTTTGCCGTAGGTGACGCGGTCCGACGAGGCGCTCAGCGTCGCCGACGTCGCGGTCGAGGCAGCGTTGAACGTGCGCGTCGAGCCACGCGACGTGCCCGCCGCGTTGGTCGCGACGACGCGGTAGTAGTACTTCTTGCCCGCGGCCAGGCCGCCGATCCGCGTGCGCACCGTCGAAGAGCGTGTGGACGCGCCGAGCGTGCCGGTCGGCGTCGAGGTCCCGAGCTTGCTCGACGTCCCCCACTCGAACTTGTAGGACGTGGAGGCGCTGTGCGGGTTGATCGCCGCGGTCAGCGTCGCCGCCGTCGTGCCCACCTCTGCCACGCCGCCGGTCGAGACCGCCGGCGCCGTCACCGTCGCCGCGGTCTTGAACGTCGCGTCGCCGCCGTTGACCGTGCCGCCGTCGCTCGTTGCGACCACGCGGAAGTGGTAGGTCGTGTTCTGCGTGAGCCCCTGCACCGGGATCTCGACCGTGACCGGATCGGTCCCCGACCCGATGTCCTTGGACGAGGACTGCAACCCGTAAGACGTCGCGGTCCCAAGGTCGAAGCGCACGGACGTGGCGCTGCCGCGCGGCGTGACGGTCGCGACCAGCGTCGCCTGCGTCTGCCCGATCTCCTTGGCGGAGCCGGTGTTGGCCAGCGGCGGGTCGGCGGCGAAGGCGACCGAGCCTCCCACGGAGGCGAGGACCAGCAGCGCGAGCGCGACGATGAAGGCGAAGGTGCGGGGCATCTCCCCGCAAGAAAACCGAAGAAGTGCAGAAGTTGCGCTGCGCCCGGCCCTACGACCCGCCGCTCTGGCGCAGCAGGGTGCCCGTGGTCTGCTCCAGGATCTTGCGCCACGCCCGTGTCTTCTCCTGCTCGGCGGCGAAGTGCTTGACGACCTTGCGGACCCGCGTCGCCGAGATCTCGATCCCGTGGCGGTCGCAGATCTCCTTGAAGTTGTCGTAGTCGGAGGCGAGCTTCAGCGTCACCGACTGGAAGCCGTGGCGCGCGATGTCCACGCGCTTGGTGAAGTTCATGATCGACGTCTGGAACATCAGCTCGTCGTTGGGCTCGGGCTCGATGAGCACGATGTCGACGCCCGGGTAGCGCTCTTCCCACTGCTTGGCCATCTCGTGGAGGCGCTGGTAGGCCATCAGCTTGAACGCCTGGTAGCCGATCTGCGGCAGGCCCATGTCCGACACGTGCCGCGGCCGCGAGCCCAGCAGCCCGGACACGCGCTCGGTGAAGTCGTTGACGTAGGGGACGAGCGGGTTGACCACCACGATGAACTTCGCGCCCGCCTCGACGGCGATGTCCAGGTTGGTCGTGGAGACGATGCCGCCGTCGATCAGCTCGCGGTCGCGCACGCGGACGGGCTTGAAGACCATCGGCAGCGCGGTGGACGCGCGCACGGCGGTCGAGATCGGGACGTCGTCCCAGTCGTTGGCGCCGAAGACGATCCGCTCGCAGGTGTCCAGGTCGGTCGCCGCGAGGTAGAGCTCGGGCTCCAGGAGCCGGAAGTCGTCGGAGCGGTCGGGGTCGCTCAGGACCGTTCGCATGTAGGACTCCAGGCCCGATCCCGAGTACACGCCAGATGGCAACCCCTCGGCGAGGCCGAGCGCGAAGTCCATCACCGAGACCGAGCCGAGCTGCGGCGCCAGCTCGCGCATGACGGACACCGCCTTCCACGGCAGCGCGACGCCCTTGCGGACGTACTCCTTGACGTTCGGGCGCAGCAGCTGACCGAGGTCGATGTCGCGGAACGGGGTCGGCACCTGCTGGTTGACGACCCGCATCATCTCCTCGGGCGTCACGCCGTTGGCGGCCAGCGCGGCCACGAACGACCCGGCGGACGTCCCGACGTAGACGTCGAACTGGTTGACGGTGCGGTTGACCGAGAGCAGGTCCAGCGCGCGCAGCGCGCCGATCTCGTAGACGCCGCCGGTGAAGCCGCCGCCGCCCAGCACCAGCGCGGTCTTCGACCGGCGCGGACGCCGCCGCCGGGGCGCACCCTTCGGCGTTGCGGCGGGTTCGAGCTTGACGACCTTGCCCATTTCGCAACAGATCGTACTCCTGGCCCCGGTGCGACGGGCCACCCGGACGTCCAGATACCCTCGCTCGCCGATGCGCCCACGCCGGATCCTCCTGCTCGCGCTCGCCGTGTCCCTGCTGCTGTTCCCGACCGCCGCCCAGGCGGTCAGCCAGGCCGGCCTGCGCTCGACGCTCAACACGCTGCACAACCGCCTCGGGACGTCCGCGGGCGCCTACGTGGTCGACCTCGCCGACGGCAGCGTCCTCTACTCGCACCGCCCCACGCTGGCGCTCGCCCCGGCCTCGAACGAGAAGCTGTTCGTGACCGCCGCGGCGCTGCTGAAGTTCGGCGGCTCCGCGACGCTGACCACGCGCGTCGAGGCCGGGCCGGGCGTAGTCCCGGACGCCGACGGCGTGCTGCCCGGGAACCTCTACCTGGTGGGCGGCGGCGACCCGACGCTCGACGACGCGGGCCTGAAGGCCCTCGCCGACCAGGTCGCGGCAGCGGGGATCAAGGAGATCGAGGGCGCGGTCGTCGGCGATGAGTCGTTCTTCGACACGCTGCGCGGCGGGCCGGACTCGTCCTACAAGCCTGACGGCGACCTCGGCGGCTGGCTCTCGGGGTTGTCGTGGAGTCACGGCCGCGCGTATTCGGCCAAGCGCGCCGCCGCCAAGCTGGCGGCCTACCTGAAGGCCGAGAAGGTGTCCTACGAGCGCGCGCCAAAGGCCGGCCGGCGCCCGTCGTCCGGCGCCATCGAGGCCCAGGACGCGGAGACCGAGGCCGATCCGATCGCCTCGCTGCCCTCGCCGATGGTCTCCTCGCTGATCCAGCGCACGAACGTCCCGTCGGAGAACTACTACGCCGAGATGCTGACCAAGGCGCTCGGCGCGACCTACGGCGCCCGCGGCTCCACCACCGCCGGCCTGGCCGTCGTCCGCGCCCAGCTCGCGACGCTCGGCGTCCACCCGCGCCTGGTCGACGGCTCCGGGCTGTCGCGGGCCAACCAGACGACCGCCCAGCAGGTCGTCCGGCTGCTGCAGCGCATGGACGCCCAAGACGCCGCCTCCACCTGGCGCGCCTCGCTGCCGATCGCCGGCCAGACCGGGACGCTGCGCGGTCGCATGCGCGGCACCGCCGCCGCCGGCCGCTGCGCCGCCAAGACGGGGACCTTGATCGGCGTGAGCGCCCTCAGCGGCTATTGCGCCACGACCGGTGGCCGCACGATCGCCTTCTCGTTCATCGAGAACCGCGTCTGCAACTACTGCGCGAAGGCCGTCGAGGACCGGATGGTCAGCGCTATTGCGCGCCTGGACTAGCCACCGGCCACGTCGAGGATCAGCACCTGCTGCGGGCCGGTGCGACCGCCCTGGTAGAGCGGAACGCCCTCGGCCGGAGTGAACCCGGTGCGCCGGTAGAGCGCGAGCGCGGCCGGGTTGTCGAGGTTGACGGTGAGGACGACGAAGCGCCGCGCCGGGAAGCGCGCGCGGACGTAGGCGGGGAGCGCGTGCATCGCGCCGGTCCCGACGCCCTGGCCCTGCACGCCGCGGTCGATCGCCAGCGCGCGCAGGCCGAGGATGTCGGCGGCTGCGGGCGCGCCCGGAACCGAGCGGGTGTCGAGCTGGAAGAAGCCAACAGGGACGCCGTCGCGCAGGATCACCACCGACTCGCGCGCGGTCTCGCGGTCGCCCGCGGCCAGCGCCTGCGCGGGGACGCCGCCGAAGCGGACCTGCTCGGGCGCGACGGCGATCGCCATCACCCCGGGGCGCAGCGCGTCGTCGACGGGCGCGAGCGTGACGGTTCCGGTCGCGGCCATCGCCTAGCCCTTCAAGGCCTCCAACAAGCCGGCCTCGTCGAGGACCGGGACGCCGAGCCGCTGCGCCTTCTCGAGCTTGGTGCCGGGCGCGTCGCCCGCGACGACGAACGCGGTCTTCTTGGACACCGACGACGTGACGCGCCCGCCCGCGGCCGTGATCCGCTCGGTCGCCTGCTCGCGCGTGAGGTCGGGCAACGTGCCGGTCAAAACCACCGCCTTGCCGCTCAGCGGCCCTTCGCCGGGCGGCGGACCTTCCTCCTCGAAGCGCAGCCCGGCAGCGCGCAGCCGCGCGATCAGCTCGCGCGTCGCGGGATCGGCGAGCTGCTCGTGGATCCGCGCCGCCACGATCGGCCCGATCCCCGGCGTCTGCGCGATCTGCTCGACCGACGCCTCCAACAACGGGTCGATCGCCCGGAACCGCTGCGCCAGCGCGCGCGCCGTGACGAACCCGACCTCCTCCAACCCGATGGCGTACAACACGCGTGCGAACGGCCGCGCTCGCGACCCCGCGATCGCCTCGACCAGCCGCTCGCTGAGCTGGTCCGCGGTCAGGTCGTAGAAGTCGGCGGCGGTGTGGACGAGATCTGCCGCCTGCAACGCGGCGACCTGCTTCTCCCCCAGCCCGCGGATGTCCATCGCGCCCTGGGAGGCGAACTGCGTCAGCAGCTGCCACTGGCGCCCCGGGCAGACCAGGTTGGGGCACTTGGTGAAGACCGACCCTTCCGGCTTGACCGTCTTGGTCTGGCAGACCGGGCACTGCTTCGGCGGCCGCGGGGTTCGCGCCCGCCCCTTGCGCTCCACCGCGTGCGGCGCCGGCGAGACGACCTGCGGGATGACGTCGCCAGCGCGCATGACGATCACGTCGTCGCCCGGGCGCACGTCCTTGCGCGCGAGGTCCTCCTCGTTGTGCAGCGTCGCGAGCTTCACGGTCACGCCGCTGACGTGCACCGGCTCCAGCTCGGCGAACGGGTGCAGGTCCCCGAACTTGCCGACGTTCCAGGTGATGTCGTTCAGCCGCGTGACCGCGGTCGTCGGCGCGAACTTCCAGGCGATCGCCCAGCGCGGGTCGCGCCCGGAGACGCCCAGGCGCCGCTGTTGTTCAACGTCATCGACTTTGACGACCACGCCGTCGATCTCGAAGTCCAGCGCGCCACGGCGATCCAGCCACCACGCGCAGCGCTCCACGACCGCGTCGACGGACTCCAGGCGAGCGACATCATCATGAACCGGGAAGCCGTGCGCGCGCAGCCACTCCAAGGCGCCCCAGTGCGACCCCAACGACAACCCCTCGCGCGCCCCGATCCCGTAGCACCACAGCGACAACGGCCGCTGCGCCGCCAGCCGCGGATCGAGCTGCCGGATCGTCCCAGCCGCCGCGTTGCGCGGGTTCATGAACGTCGACTCGCCCGCCGCGGCGCGGCGCTCGTTCAAGGCCTGGAAGTCGGTCAGCGACATGTACACCTCGCCACGGACCTCGACGAGCGGCGGAGCCCCCTCCACCGTCGCCGGCACCGCCGCGATCGTCCGCACGTTGTGCGTGACGTCCTCGCCGACCTCGCCGTTGCCGCGCGTCGCCGCCCGCTCTAGCACGCCGTCGCGGTACAGCAGCGAGATCGCCAGCCCGTCGACCTTCGGCTCGCACACGTAGGCGAACTGCGCGTCGGCGATCCCCTCGCGCGCCAGGTGCGCGCGCATCCGCGTCACCCACGCCTCCAGCTCGTCCTCCGAGCGCGCGTTGGCCAGCGACAGCATCGGCAGCAAGTGCTCGACCTTGGCCAGCACGCTCACGGGCGCTCCGCCCACCCTCTGCGTCGGCGAGTCCGGCGTCCGCAGCTCGGGGTGCTCGGCTTCCAGCGCGCGCAGCTCGTCGAGCAACGCGTCGTATTCGGCGTCCCCGATCTCCGGATCGTCGAGGACGTGGTAGCGGTGGCCGTGGTGGGCCAGCAGCGCGCGCAGCTCCGCCGCGCGGTCGCTCACCGCCTACTCGACCTCCTGCGCGGCCGGAGCGAGCAGGCGGTCCAGGTCCGCCGTCGAGAGCGGGCCGATGCCGTCGTGATGGGTGAGGTCCAGATGCACGGGCGTCACCGCGATCCTGCCCGCTGCGACCGCGACGAGATCGGTCCCCGGTTCGTCCTCGTACCCCGGCTCGGCGCCATAGAGGTAGTACGTGCGACGAGCGTGGGCCGGATCGTCCTCGTCAGCGGGCGCGAGCTTGTCCTTGTACACGCGCTTGCCCAGCCGGGCGACCTCGACGCCGTGCGGCTCGCCGGCCGGGACGTTGATGTTCAACAAGGTCGAGGGCGGCAGCGGCACCGCCTCCAGCTCCTCGACCACGCGCGTGACGAACTTCGCCGCGTGGTCGAAGACGAAGTGCGTGCCGTGCAGGAAGTCCATCTCGCCCTTCTCGGACTGCTGGGAGACCGCGATCGCTGGCAGCCCGAGCAGCAGGCCCTCCATGGCGGCGGCGACCGTGCCGGAGTAGGTGACGTCGTCGCCGAGGTTGCCGCCGTGGTTGATCCCCGAGACGACGACTTCCGGCAGCCAGCCGTCGGCGATCAGCCCGTGCCACGCCAACCGCACGCAGTCGACCGGCGTGCCGTCGGTGGCGAAGCCGTAGGTGCCGTCGCCGAAGTCGATCCGCTCGACCGCCAGCGCCCGGCGCACGGTGATCCCGCGCCCGACCGCCGAGCGGTTGCCGTCTGGCGCGACGACCGCGAGGTCGATCCCGTCGATGGTCAGCAGCTCGCGCCGCAGGCGCTGGAGGCCCTCGGCGTCGATCCCGTCGTCGTTGGTCAGCAGCACGCGCATCGCCGTCGAGTCTAAGGATCCTGTTTGACGGGCGCCCAAACTTGGGCACTCCTAGGCGTAGGGGTTGAGGAGTCCCGCAGTTCGTAGTTCCCTTTTCTTCCGTCCGACTCAGGAGTCGTTCCACCACATGTTGCTTCTGCTCGCCATCGTGCTGCTGATCATCGCCATCGCCGGCGGCGTCATCGTCCACCCCATCATCTTCGCGCTGGCGATCGTCGCCCTCGTGCTGTTCTTCAGCGGCCGCCGCGGCGCCGCGGTCTAGCGTCGCTCAGTAGCCGACGCTGACGAAGTAGAGCCCGTGCGGGGGCGCGGTAGGACCCGCCTCCGCACGTGGGCGCCCCTCGAGCAGGGTCGTGAACCCGTCGAGCGAGCGTCGCCCTCCGGCGACTTGGAGCATCGTCCCGATCAGCACGCGGTTCATGTGTCGCATGAACGCGTCAGCGGTGATCCAGAACTCGAGGTGGTCGTCATCGGCCACCCGCCATTCAGCCGAGAACACGGCGCGCTCGAAGCGCACGTGGTCGGTCTCGGTCGGCGTAAACGCGGTGAAATCTTGCGTTCCGACGAGCGCCGCGGCGCACGCGTCGAGCGACTCGCGGTCGATCCTGTGCGGCCAATACAGCGCACGCCGGGCCTCGAAGGCACTACGCGTGCGGCGCGTGAGCAACCTGTAGCAGTAGGTCCGCGAGACGGCGTCGCGGCGCGCGTCGAACCCTGGCGCCGCCGGCTCTGACGCGGTCACCGCGACGTCGCGCGGCAACAGCGCGTTAAGCCCTTCCAGCGACGCGGGCTCGCCATCGTGGGAGGCGACCTGCGCGAGCGCGTGGACGCCGCGGTCGGTGCGGCCGGCGACGGTGAGCGGGACCGGCGCGCCGCCGTTGAGCGTCGTGAGCGCCTCCTCCAGCTCGCCTTGGACGGTGCGCTGCCCGGGCTGGATCGCCCAGCCGGCGAAGTCCGTGCCGTCGTACTCGATCGTCAGGCGAGCGGTCACCGCAGCGCCTCCCCCGCGCGCAACAGCAGCGCGCGCAGCTTGGCGACGTCGCGTTCCCCCAGTTCTTGCGCCAGCCGTGCTTCCAGCTCGGCGACCGTGGCGCGCGCGATGGCGTACACCTCGCGCCCGCGTGCCGTGGCGCTGACGAGCTTCGCGCGGCCGTCCACGGGGTCGGGCGTACGGGCCACGTAGCCGTGGGCCTCCAGGTGGGCGACCAGCTCGGCCATCGACTGCTTGGTGATCCGCGCGCGCTCCGCGAGGACCGAGACGCGCGTGCCGTTGTCATCCAAGAACTCGAAGACCGCGGCGTGCGGCTGGCGAACCGCGTCGTGGCCGCGCTGCGCCAGGCGCTCGAGCAAGACGTCGGTCATCGCCTGAAACGGCTCGCGCAAGAGGATCGCGAGGTTCTCGGGCGCGGTGCGCGCGGTCGTCTGCGGAAGGCGGCTTGACACTGGACAGGGCTCCTGTCTACCCTGACCGGCAGACGAGAAGTCAGGATACCTGTCCAAGAAGGAGGACGCGATGCGCGTCGGCGATGACGAGATCGACATCAAGGTCAGCAGCGACGCGCTGCTGGTCGCCGAGGTCCGGATGGCCGCCGGCGGCGGGCCGCCTGGGCTGCACCGACACGACGCGGCCGAGGTCTATCGCGTCGACGAAGGCGAGCTGGCGATCTACGTCGAGGACGAGCGCCGCGTGACGCGCGCGGGCGAGGTCGTGCACATCCCCGGCGGCGTGGCGCACACGATCCGCAACGAGTCAGACGGAGAGGCGCGCGCGTTGGTGGTGTTCTCGCCCGGGAGCGAGATGGAGGCCTTCATCCGGGCGGCGGCGGTCGCTGCGGCCGGCCGCCCGGAGGACGTCGTGGCGCTCGCGCAGCGCCACGGCATCGCGTTCGTCGAGCGCTAGTTGCGCCCGCCGAGGAGGTTCAGCAGCGAGAGGAAGATGTTCACGATCGAGACGAAGATCCCGGTCGCGAGCCAGATGACGTCGTCCTCGGTCGCGTGGCGGCGCAGGTAGTTGAAGTCCACGACCAGGACGGCCGCGGAGATCGCGAGGACCGCGAGGCTGAAGATCGGCGAGCCGCCCGACCCGAACAGCAGCAGCACGAGGCCGATCGCCAGGAGGCCGAGCATCGCGAAGCTCAGCGGGCGGATCCACTTCGCGAGGTCCTTCGAGGTGGCCAGGCCGTAGGCGCCCATGCCGAGCGTGATGATCGCGGTGCCGCCCGCGGCCTGGGTGACGGCGACCGGGTCGGCCTGGACGTAGTAGTCGAGGACCGGGCCGAGGCTGAGGCCGAGGACGAGCGCGAAGCCGAACAGCCACGTGATGCCCAGCGCGCCGAGCCGCAGCGGTGCGACGAACGACTGCGCGAGGACCATGCCGAGCGCGACGAAGCTCAGGATCCGGGCGGTGCCGAGCGCCATGTCGCGGCCGACGACCGAGCCGAGCGCCAGGAACGCGATCGCGATGCCGACCAGGAACATCGTCTGGCCGAAGATCGTCGCCGTGCTCGCCCGCGCCGGTGCGCGGGTTCCGGCGTAGCTGCCGTAGAGATCGCTCATACGGAAAGCGTACCGTCCCACCATGCGCAAGCTCCAGACGCAGGGCGTCCACCACATCACGATCGTCGGCGCCGACCGCGAGACCTCGATCGGCTTCTGGGAGGGCGTGCTCGGGATGCCGTTCGTCTTCGAGCAGCCGAACCTCGACAACGCCTCCGAGTCGCATCTGTACTTCGATCCGGGCGACGGCCGCCTGATCACGATCTTCACCAACGAGGACCGCGCCGGCACACCCGATCGCACCCCGACCGACCCCGGCTGCGTCCACCACGTCGCGTTCAGCGTGTCCAACGCCACCTTCCGCCAGACCGTCGAGCGGTTGGACGAGCGCGGCATCCGCCACTCCGGCGTCAAGGACCGCGGCTTCATGGACTCCATCTACTTCACCGACCCCTTGGGGTTGCTGATCGAGCTCGCCTCCTACCGCTTCGAGCCACCGACCGGCTTCACCCACGCCGAGGTCCTGCTGGAGGCCCACAAGCTCCGCGTCGAACGCAACGACTACAACATCGCCCCGATCCATCTCGCCGATGCGATCGAGGCATTGGTCCTCCGCTCCCGCGGCTCGCTCAGCGACGACCGCACCCCGCAGGATCCGTACGCCAAGCGGCGCGAGGGCTGATCAGGCGAGGAGCACGCGCAGCACATCCGGCGCGGAGTACATCTGCGAGCCGCGCCGGCCCCGCTGCGCGCTGGTCTCGAGGAGCTCCAGCTCGACGAGCGTCCGGACGATCTTGGTGGCGCCCTGGGCCGACAGGCCGTACCGCTCGGCGACGTCGGCGACGGTGAGGAACGGCGCGCCGACAAGATCCGCGGCCAGTCGCTCCGCGGCGCCCCGCTTGTTCGCGCGCTGGACCTGCGCCCGCAGCTCGTCCTGAAGCGTGACGAGCCGCTCGACCTTGGCCTGCGACTCCATTGCCGCCGCGGCCACGCCCTCGGCGAAGAACGCGATCCACGTGTCCCACTCGCCATCCCCGCTGAGCCGGAGCAGCGCGTCCTGATAGCGCTCGCGACGGGCCTCGAACCACGGCGAGACGACGAGCAGCGGCTCGCGGATCACCGCGCCGCGCAGCAGCTGCACGATCACGAGCAGCCGCCCGATCCGGCCGTTGCCGTCGGAGAACGGATGCAGGGTCTCGAACTGGTAGTGGGTCATCGCGGCCTGCACGACGGTCGGGATGTCCGGTGGCTCCGAGATCCACCCCAACAACGCCTCGACCCCGGACCGCAGCTGGTCGCCCGGCGGCGGTGGGACGAACCGGGCCTCCGCGAGCGGACGACCTGGAGAGCCGATGACGACGATGCGGTCGCGCAGGCCGCCGGCGTCACCCAGCTCGCCGGCCGTGCCCGCGACCAGGGTCGCCTGCAGCTCGCCGAGCATCGTGAGGGTCAGCCGCCGGTCCTCCGGCCACGAGAAGGCCAGCTCGGCGGTGCTCTCGAAGTTGAGAACCTCGTGGATCGCCGCGGTGAGGTCGCCCGCGTCGCGATCCGCCGCGAGCACATCGGCGACCGGCGCGTAGGTCCCTTCGAGCGCGCTCGTGCTCTGCGCTTCCCGGCGCAGCGTCGGACGGCGGAGCAGCGCCGGATTCGGGACCAGCCGCGCGGCGCCATCCAGACGCGCCAGCGCCGCGGTGGCGGCGTTGACCCGGTTCCAGGTCGCGGTCGAGAGCGTCAGCGACGCCGGAAGCGGATCTGGGAGAAACGCTTCGCCGGCGACCGGCTCGCGCGTGGACGGATCCGGCGCGGTGATCGGGACGAGTCGGCCGATCGGGCTGTTGCGGAGGCGGTCGAGGTCCACGATTCAACCAGGAGACAGAGAAGATGAACCCGGCGAGCGGAGTTGAACGAGTGTTGCATCATCAGCCCTTTGTTTCAACTAATCGCCTTGAAAGTTGAATCTGATCCGGAGTCGTTCAACTTTCGTTGCATGAAACGACGACGGGCGCCCCAGAGGGCGCCCGTCGGAAAAGCGATGTCGCGGAAGCTCAGACGAGCTCGATGAACACCATCTCGGTGGAGTCCGAGCGGCGCGGGCCGAGCTTGAGGATGCGGGTGTAGCCGCCCGGGCGGTCGGCGTAGCGCGGTGCGACTTCCTCGAAGAGGGTGTGGACGGTGAACTTGTCCTGGCCCAGGATCGAGAGCGCCTGGCGGCGGGCGTGGAGGTCGCCGCGCTTGGCGAGCGTGATGAGCTGCTCGACCTCGGGCTTGACCGCCTTGGCCTTGGCCTCAGAGGTCTTGATCCGCTCGTGCTGGATGATCTCCTTGCACAGGTTGGCCAGGAGGGCCTTGCGGTGCGCGGAGTCGCGGCTGAGCTTGTGACGGGTCTTCTGGTGGCGCATGGTCGTTCTCTCTTCTAACTCGCTCGGGACGCTCAGTCGTCGCGCAGCGCCAGGCCGCGGGCGTGGAGGGTCTCGATGACCTCGTCGATGGACTTCTTGCCGAAGTTCGGGATCGCAGCCAGCTCGCCCTCGGACTTGCTGATCAGATCGCCGACCGTCTGGATGCCCGCGCGCTTCAGGCAGTTGTAGGAGCGGACGCCGAGCTCGAGCTCCTCGATGAGGATGTCGTGCATCGGGCCCTGCGACGTCGCGCCGGCACCGTTGACGCCGGGGACCTGGCCCGCATCCAGAGCGCCGCCGGGACCCGCGCGGAGCTCCTCGATGCGATCCGCGTCCGTGAAGATCGCCAGCTGCGAGATCAGGATCTCGGCGGCCTCGCGCAGCGCGGCCTGCGGGTCGATCGACGAGTCCGTCTCGATGTCGAGCGTGAGCTTGTCGTAGTCCGTGCGCTGGCCGACGCGCGCCTGCTCGACGGCGTAGGCGACGCGACGGACCGGCGAGAAGATCGAGTCGATCGGGATGACGCCGATCGGCTGATCGGGCGACTTGTTCTCCTCGGCCGGGCGGTAGCCGCGGCCGCGGCCGATCGTCATGTACATCTCGAGCTTGGTCTTCTTCTCAAGCGTCGCGATGTGCACGTCGGGGTTGAGGATCTCGACGCCCGCGGGCAGGTCGATGTCCTTCGCCGTGATCTCGCCCGGGCCGGTGACGACCAGCGGGGCCTCGATCTCGGTGGCGTCGCTGTGCATGCGGCAGACGATGCCCTTGAGGTTCAAGACGATGTCGGTGACGTCCTCCGTCACACCCTTGATCGTCGAGAACTCATGGGCGACGCCCTCGATCCGCACGCTGGTCACCGCCGCGCCGGCGAGCGACGACAGCAGCACCCGCCGCAGCGAGTTGCCGAACGTGTAGCCGAAGCCACGGTCGAGGGGCTCGATGACGAACGAGCCGCGATGCTCCTCGACGGATTCGCTGGTGATGCGAGGGATCTGGAAGTCGAGCACTGGGAGGTCCTAATTTCTGTTCGTGGTGCCCGGCGCAGCAGCTGGGGAGGGTCGCCGGGCCTCTCGCGCGCTGCCCTCCCGCTCCGAAGCCGTCTCGGGAGGGCGCGCGTGGTCGGTCTGGTGCTACTTGGAGTACAGCTCGACGATGAGCTGCTCCTGCACGGGCGTCGTGATCTCACGACGCTCCGGCTTGCGCAGCACCTTCGCCGTCAGGCCATCGTGATCGGCCTGCAGCCACGCCGGGACCTGAGCGGTGAGCTCGGTCGCGTCGCGGATGATGGCCTCAGCGCCGGTCCCGACCTTGACGGCCAAGACGTCGCCCTCACGGACCTGGTAGCTGGGGATGTCGACGCGACGGCCGTTGATCGTCCAGTGGCCGTGGCGCACCATCTGGCGAGCCTGACGGCGCGACGCGGCGAAGCCGAGGCGCACGATCACGTTGTCGAGACGCGACTCGAGCAGCGTCAGCAGGTTCTCGCCCGTGATGCCTTCCTGCCGCGACGCCTTGTCGTAGTAGCGGCGGAACTGGCCCTCGAGAACGCCGTAGTAGCGGCGCGCCTTCTGCTTCTCACGCAGCTGGACGCGGTACTCCGACTGCTTCTGACGGCCGCGGCCGTGGTCGCCGGGCGGGTACGCGCGGCGCTCGACGCCGCACTTGTCGGTGAGGCAGCGCTCGCCCTTCAGGAAGAGCTTCTGCCCTTCACGGCGGCACTGCTTGCACTGGGGGCTGGTGTCACGAGCCATTGCGTCTAAGTCCTAAACGCGGCGCCGCTTGCGAGGGCGGCAGCCGTTGTGGGCCTGCGGGGTAACGTCCTTCACGCCCGTCACTTCAAGGCCGGCGGCCTGAAGCGAGCGGATCGCGGTCTCACGGCCGGAGCCGGGACCCTTCACGAAGACCTCGACCTTCTGGAGGCCCTGCTCGATGCCCTTGCGGGCAGCGGCGTCGGCCGTGACCTGCGCGGCGAACGGGGTCGACTTGCGGGAGCCCTTGAAACCGGCACCGCCGGCGGACTCCCACGCGATCACGTTGCCCTCGCGGTCCGTGAGGGAGACGATCGTGTTGTTGAACGAGGTCTTGATGTGGGCCTGGCCGACCGGAATGTTCTTCTTCGGCTTGCGGCGGCCACGCTGCGGGCGCTTGGGAGCGGGCACTACTTCTTACCAGCCTTCTTCTTACCCGCGATCGACATGCGCTTCGGGCCCTTGCGCGTGCGAGCGTTGGTCTTGGTGTTCTGCCCCCGGACCGGCAGGCCGCGCCGGTGGCGCAGGCCGCGGTAGCACCCGATCTCCATCAGGCGCTTGATGTTCTGCGAGCGCTCACGGCGCAGGTCGCCTTCGACCACGAGCTGGTCGACGGCGTCGCGAAGCTTGGTGACCTCGTCCTCGGTTAGGTCGCGGACCTTGCGGTCGCGATCAATCCCGGCGTCGGACAGGAGCTTGTTGGACGTCGAACGGCCAATGCCGTAGATGTAGGTCAGACCGACCTCGACGCGCTTATTGAGGGGAACGTTGACCCCGGCGATTCGAGCCATGACTCAACTACCCCTGACGCTGCTTGTGGCGGGGGTTCTGGCAGATGACGAGCACCGCGCCGTGGCGACGGATGATCTTGCACTTCTCGCACATCGGCTTGACCGACGGTCGTACCTTCATGGTCCCTTTCCAAGAGTTTGGCCCGGTGACGCGCTCTGGTTGCCGCGGGAGCAACCGCTGCTACATCACGGATGGCGCGCACGCAGGGGCAGTGCGCACGCGCGGACAGTTGAAGATAGCAAAGGCGTTCGCGCGCCGTCTGGTGGCGAACGATTGCTGGGTTCGAGCCGCCCCCAGCACCCCGACCTAGAGGCCGTCTTCGCCCTCGTGCCAAGGGTTCATGACCCGCGGCCCGTTCTCGGTCACCGCAATCGTGAACTCGAAGTGCGCGGCCAGCGACCCGTCCTGGGAGTAGATCGCCCAGCCGTCGTCGCCCATGCGCACCATGTGGCGCCCGGCGGTCGTCATCGGTTCGACGGCCAGCACCATCCCGGGCTCCAACAGCGGGCCGCTGCCGGCCGCGCCGTAGTTCGGGATCTGCGGCTCCTCGTGCATGTCGCGGCCGATGCCGTGGCCGACCAGCGACCGGACCACCGACAGGCCCGCGCCCTCGACCGTCGTCTGCACGGCGTTGGAGACGTCGCCGAGGTGGTTGCCCGGCCGGCACGCCTCGACGGCGTCAAAGAGCGACTGGCGCGTGACCTCCAGCAGCTTGCCCGCCACCGGCGTGAGTGGCCCGACGCCGAAGGTGACCGCGCCATCGGCGACCCAGCCGTTCTTGGTGACGCCGATGTCGATCGAGATCACGTCGCCGGCGCCGAGCCGGTACGGGCCCGGGATGCCGTGGACGACCATCGCGTTGGGCGACGCGCAGATCGACCCGGTGAACCCGCGGTAGCCCTTGAACGACGGCACCGCGCCTTCGGAGCGGATGAAGTCCTCAGCGACCGCGTCCAGCTCGGCGGTCGAGACGCCCTCGCGGATCTCGCTCGCCACCAGCTTCATGCATCGCGCGTGGATCTCCCCCGCGACGGCCATCTTCTCGATCTCGGCGGGGGACTTCTTGATGATCACGGCGTAAGAGGCTAGGCGGTAAGCAGGTGCGACGGCGCGCGGCGCCTAGATCGCGTCTTCGAGGCGCAGCGTCGCGATCGTGGCCCGGATGTGATCGTGGACCTCGGTCGGAGTGCGCGTGCCGTCGAAGCGCCGCAGCAGGTCGCGCGCCTCGTAGTACTCGACCAGCGGCTCGGTCTCGTCGTGGTAGGTGACCAGCCGCTTGGAGATGACCTCGGGCTTGTCGTCGTCGCGCTGGATCAGCTTGGAGCCGTCCTGGTCGCAGACGCCCTCGTGCTTGGGCGGGTCGAAGTCGACGTGGTAGGTGTGCCCGTTCTTGGCGCACGTGCGGCGGCCGGAGAGGCGGCGGATGACCTCCTCGTCGGGCACGTCGATCAGCAGCACCGCGGTCAGCTTGCGGCCGACCTTCTCCAGCGCCTCAGCGAGCGCGTCGGCCTGCGAGATCTTGCGCGGGAAGCCGTCCAGCAGGAAGCCGTCGGTCGCCTCGGCGCCGTCGAGCGCCTCCAGCAGCACGCCGACGATCAGCTCGTCGGGGACGAGCTTGCCGTCGTCCATGTAGGCCTTGGCCTGCTTGCCCAGCTCGGTCCCGTCAGTGACCGCCTTGCGCAGGATGTTGCCCGTCGCGAAGTAGGGCAGGCCGAAGTCCTGCTGGATCCGCTCCGCTTGGGTGCCCTTGCCGGCACCAGGAGGCCCAACCAGGATGAGGTTCAGTTCTGACACGGACTCGCTCACGGCATCGCTGCGAACCGGGGCCTCGAGGCCACCGGTCCCGGGAAGGTCGGGCATCCTACTTGAGGAAGCCCTCGTAGTTGCGCATCATCAGCTGGGCCTCGAGCTGCTTCATCGTGTCGAGGGCCACGCCGATGACGATCAGCAGCGACGTGCCGCCGAACTGGAACGACTGCGTCGCGCCGGTGAGCGCGATGACGATCGTCGGAAGCGCCGCGACGGCGGCGAGGTACAGGGCGCCCGGGAACGTGAGTCGGGCGAGGATGCGATCCAGGAACTCCGCGGTGGGCCGGCCTGGCCTCACCCCCGGGATGAACCCGCCGTACTTCTTCAGGTTCTCGGCCTGGTCCACGGGGTTGAACGTGACCGCCGTGTAGAAGTACGTGAACAAGATGATGAAGATCGCTTCGCCGATGACGTACGGCGCCTTCCCCGGGTTGAGGAAGTTCGCGACGTCGTGCGTGAAGGGCGTGTTGATGAGCTGGCCGACCGTGGGCGGGAAGGCCATGATCGACGCGGCGAAGATGACCGGGATGACGCCGGCCATGTTCACGCGCAGCGGCAGGTAGGTCTGGCCGCCGCCGCTCATCCGGCGGCCGATCACGCGTTTGGCGTACTGCACCGGGATCCGGCGCTGGCCCTCCTGGATGAAGACGATCGCGCAGACGACGCCGAGCGCGAGGAACGGCATCATCACGACGAAGACCTGGTCGGGGTTGTTCCACCACGACTGGATGCCGTTGCCCAGGCCCGCGACGATCGAGGCGAAGATCATCAGCGAGATGCCGTTGCCGATCCCGCGCTGCGTGATCAACTCGCCCATCCACATCAGCAGCACGGTGCCTGCCGTCAGGCACATGACGATCAGGAAGACGTGGGCCGTGTCGAACTCGGAGATGAGCTTCTCGCCGGCCGACGGTGCCAGCGACTTGAACAGGAAGACGTAGCCGATCGACTGGGCGAACGCGAGGCCCACCGTGAGGTAGCGCGTGTACTGCGTGATGCGCGCCTGGCCGACCTCGCCCTCCTTCTGGAGCTTCTCCAGCGAGGGCACCACGACGGTCAGCAGCTGCAGGATGATCGACGCCGTGATGTAGGGCATGATGCCCAGCGCGAACAGCGCGATCCGGCTCAAGCCGCCGCCGCTGAACGTGTTCAGCAGGTTCAGGATGCCGCCGCCGCCGAACGACTCCTGGGCGTCCTTGACCGCCTGGACGTTGACGCCCGGGACGGGGATGTGGGAACCGACGCGGTAGAGGGCAAGGATCAGCGCCGTGAAGGCGAGCTTCTTGCGGATCTCCGGGACGGTGAACGCGCTCAGGATCGTGGACAGCATGAGAGATCGCGAAGGGTATCCGACATGCGCCCGACGGAGCCCGCCCAGCGTTGCCGCCTTGTCAGTCGCTGCCGCGGCGGTGCTTAAGGTTGACGAACGCGTCGAGCTGGGACGGTTCCAACCCGAACGATGCCGCGCCGGCCGTCTCGAAGCGGTAGACCGCGAGCGCGAACAGCTCTTCGAGCGCGCGCGTGACCGTGATCGACGCCATCAGCAGCGCGCCGCCACCGGCCGCCAGCGCCACGCCCGTGGTGCCGCCGAGGCTCAGGCCTCCGACCAGCAGCAGCCCGCCAGGGATCGCCGCCATGAACGAGATGAAGCCGACCGAGACCTGGCCGCCGAGGCTCTCGCCCCACCGCGCCCGGAAGAGCTCGACCGACCGCTTCGCCGCCCGCCGCGCGCCCGCGTCCTCCAGCGCCATCACGGGGATCGCGAACATCGTCCCCAGCGACCACGCCGCGCCGAGCAGCCACGACGCCAGCGCGCCGCCGAACGGCAGCTTCTCAGCGATCCAGTCCAGCACCGCGCCCACGCCGACCGACAGCAGCGACCAGGCGAGGATCGGCCGCCAGCGCGTACGTGCCGCAGCGAACCCCTGGCGTGCCGTGCAGTGCCGTCCCTCGAACCGCGCCTGCGCCATCCGCACCAGCGCGACGTTGCAGAACGTCGAGACGATCGTCGACGGCAGCGCGATCGCCGCCAGCGAGACCGCCGTGAACGCCCGCATTCCCGCGTCGCCGACCAGCCACTCCGCCAGGCCGAAGATCACCGCCGCGGCCGCGACGTTGAGCACGGTGCCCACGGCCGCCACCGCGATCAGCGCCCGGTCGCCGCGAAAGAGCTCCCAGACGTGATCCAGGAAGAACAGCGAACGCTCCCACCGCCCCTCCGGCACGGCCTCGGAATGGTTCGAACCCTCGATCATGATCAGCGATCATGCCCGATCCGGCGGGCGCGCTCACCCCGGAACGACCGAGGGCCCCGGTCGCCCGGGGCCCTCGATGAAGTGCAGCTGCGCGTATGACCGCGCGGCGGCGAGCCCTAGGACTCGACGACCACCACGGTCCCGCCGGCGGCCTCGATGGCCTCCTTGGCGGACGCGGAGAACTTGTGCGCGTGGACCGTCAGCGGCTTGCTGATCGAGCCCTTGGCCAGGATCTTGACCGGGACGTCGCCCTTCTTGGCCAGACCGGAGGCCTTCAACGCGTCGAGGGTGACCTCGGCGTTGGCGTCGAAGCGGCGCTCCAGGTCCTGGATGTTCACGCCCTGCGTGTAGGTGCGGAACATCTCGAACGGCATCGACTTCTTCATGTGCGGGCCGCGCAGCTTCCGCATCCGCATGTGGATCGGCATCTGGCCGCCCTCGAACCGCGCGCGGTCCTTGGCGCCGGAGCGCGATCCGTAGCCCTTCTGGCCACGGCCAGCGGTCTTGCCCAGGCCAGAGCCCTCGCCGCGGCCGACGCGCTTGCGCGGCTTGCGGGAGCCGGGGGCCGGCTTGAGGTTGTGGAGCCCGATCGCCTCGGCGGGGGTCTCCTCGGTCTTCTTCTCGTCAGCCATGGGGCTAGTCCTCCTCGACCTTCACGAGGTGCCGGACACGGTGGAGCATCCCGCGGGACTGCTCGTTGTCCTTGACCTCGACCGTCTGGCCGATCTTGCGGAGCCCCAAGGAGCGCAACGTGTCGATCTGGCGCTGGTTGGAGCCGTTCTTGCTCTTGATCTGGGTGACCTTGGGCATTACTCCGCGGCCTCCTCAGCCGGCGCCTCGGCCTCCTCGGCCGGCGCCTCCTCGGTCGCGACGGCCACGGCGCCTTCCTCGGCGGCGGGCTCGCCCTCGGCCTCGAAGGCCTCCAGCGTCTCGGCCGCAGGCGCCTCGTTGTTCAGGCCCAAGACCTCGGCGATCGATAGGCCGCGGATCTGCGCGACCTCCTCCGGCGTGCGGAGGTCCTGGAGACCGGCCAGCGTGGCCTTGACCAGGTTGATCGGGTTCTGGGTGCCGAGCGACTTGCTCAGGATGTCGTGGATCCCCGCGAGCTCCAGCACCGCGCGGACGCCGCCGCCGGCGATGACGCCCGTACCGGGCGAGGCCGGCTTGAGCAGCACGCGGCCGGAGCCGAAGATGCCCAGCACCGGGTGCGTGATCGTCGAGCCGTGCTTGGGCACGCGGTACAGGTTCTTCTTGGCCTGCTCGACACCCTTCTGGATGGCGATCGGGACCTCGTTGGCCTTGCCGTAGCCGATGCCGACCACCGAGTTCTCATCGCCCACGACGACCAGCGCCGTGAACGAGAAGCGCCGGCCGCCCTTGACGACCTTGGCGACGCGGTTGATCTCGACGACCCGCTCCTGCAGGTCGAGGCCGGCCGGCGAGACAACGCGGTCGGCGAAGCTGTCGTGCCTCATACCGTCAGTCCTCCCTCGCGGACGCCGTCGGCGAAAGCCTTGACGCGTCCGTGGTACTGGTAGCCGCCGCGATCGAACACGGCGGACTCGACGCCGGCAGCCTTCGCGCGCTGCGCGAGAAGCTCCCCGGCCTTGGCGCTCTGCTCGCCCTTGGCGAGCTCGCGCAGCTCCGGCTCCGTCCACTGGACGGCGGCGATCGTCGTACCCGTGAGGTCGTCGACCAGCTGGGCGAAGATGCCGCGGTTGGACCGGCGCACCGAGATGCGGGGGCGCTCGGCCGTGCCCGTGACCTTCGCGCGCACGCGGCGACGGCGCTTGAGGCGACGCTGTTCAGGGGTCTTGATGCTCATGCTCGCTTACCGACCTTGCGGGCGACGTACTCGCCCTCGTAGCGGATGCCCTTGCCCTTGTAGGGCTCCGGCGGCCGCTGCTTGCGGATGTTGGCGGCGATCTCGCCGACCAGCTGCTTGTCAATGCCCTTGACGATCACTCGCGTGGGCTGCGGGACCTCGAACTCGATCCCGTCCGGCGCCTTGATCGACACCGGGTGCGAGTAGCCGAGGGCCATCTCCAGGTCCCGGCCCTTGAGCGCGGCGCGGTAGCCGACGCCCTGGATCTCCAGGGTCTTGACGTAACCCTCGGTGACGCCGATGACCATGTTGGCCACGAGCGAGCGGTACAGGCCGTGCATGGCCCGGTGCTCGCCGCGGTCGGTCGGACGCGTGACCGTGATGATGTTCTCGTTCTGCTCCACCGTGATGTCACGGTGGATGCGCTCCACGAGCTCGCCCTTGGGACCGTTGACGCGAACCGACTCCGGCTCGATGGCGACGGTGACCCCGGCGGGGACCTCGATGGGCTTACGACCAATACGACTCATCGAACGATCACCAAACCTTCGCCACGACTTCGCCGCCGATGCCTCGGCGACGGGCCTCGTGGCCGGTCATGACGCCCTGGGACGTCGAAACGATGGCGGTACCCATGCCACCCAGCACCTTGGGGATGCCGGAGGCGGGCACGTAGTAGCGCTGGCCCGGACGCGATGCGCGCTGCAGCCCCGACACGACGGACTTGCGGTCCTCCGTGTACTTGAGCTGGATGCGGATCAGCGAGCCGGGGTGGTCGCTATTCGGCGCCTCGGTCTCCCATGCCTCGATGTAGCCCTGCTCGGCGAGGATGCGGGTCATCTCGCGCTTGAGCTTCGAAGCGGGGATCTCGACGACGTCGTGCTGCGCGCGGATCGCGTTGCGAATGCGCGTCAGGTAGTCGGCGACAGGATCGGTCATCGACATATCGGACCTACCAGCTCGACTTCGTCATGCCGGGGATGAAGCCGTTGTGCGCGAGCTCGCGGAGGCAGATCCGGCAGACGCCGAACTTGCGGTAGACCGCGCGGCTGCGACCACACTTGCGGCACCGGGTGTACTCCCGGGTCTTGTACTTGGACCCGCGCTGCTGGCGGACCCTCTGGGACGTCTTGGCCACGGGTCTAGCTCTCCTGGGTGCCGTCGTCGGCGGTCACGTACGGGTTGCCCTCACGGCTGAAGGGCATGCCAAACGCCTCGAGCAGCGCGTAGGTCTCCTCTTTGGACTTCGCCGTCGTGGTGATGGCGATGTCGAGGCCGCGCACGTTGTCGATGGCGTCGTAGTCGATCTCGGGGAAGATGATCTGTTCCTTCAGGCCCATCGAGTAGCTGCCGCGGCCGTCGAAGGACGTCGGCTTGAGCCCGCGGAAGTCCCGGGTGCGCGGGAGCGCGACCGAGACGAGGCGGTCAAGGAACTCGTAGGCGCGATCCCCGCGCAGCGTCACGGAGACGCCGACGGGCATGCCCTCACGGACCTTGAACTGGGCGATGGACTTGCGTGCGCGCCGGATCGACGGCTTCTGGCCGGCGATCGTCGCGAGCTGCTCGGCGGCGGCATCGAGAAGCTTCGAATCCTGCTTGGCGTCACCGACGCCCATGTTCAGGGTGATCTTCACGAGCTTGGGCGCCTGCATGTAGCTCGAGTAGCCGAAACGCTCGATGAGCGCGGGACGGATCTTCTCGAGGTACTGCGTCTTAAAGCGTGCGGTCTGGGTGGCTGCGGCTTCCATGGTTCCTGGCGGCCTTAGTCGAACTTCGTCCCGGACCCGCGGGCCACGCGGTTGCGCTTGCCGTCCTCGCGGACGACACCAACGCGCGTGCCCTTCTTGGTCTTGGGATCAAGAAGCTGGACGTTGCTGATGTGGATGGGGCCTTCGCGCTCGATCACGCCGGCCTCGACCTGAGGGGCGTTGGGGAGCGGGCGCTGATGGCGCTTAACGATGTTGATGCCCTCGACGGTGACCCGCTCCTTGGCGGGATCGACCTTGAGCACCTTGCCGGTCTTGCCGCGGTCCTTGCCGGCAATCACGACGACCTCGTCGTCACGACGGATCTTCAAGCCCATGGCTAGAGCACCTCCGGTGCGAGCGAGATGATCTTCATGTAGTTGCGATCGCGCAGCTCGCGGGCCACCGGCCCGAAGATGCGCGTGCCGCGCGGGTTGCCCGCGGCATCGATGATCACGGCGGCGTTCTCGTCAAAGGCGATGTACGTGCCGTCCTCGCGCCCGAACTCCTTCTTCGTGCGCACGACGACGGCCTTGACGACCTCGCCCTTCTTGACCGTGCCCTGCGGGCTGGCGGTCTTGACCGTGGCGGTGATCACGTCACCGACGTGCGCGTAACGGCGCTTGGAGCCGCCCTGCACGCGGATGACGAGGATCTCGCGGGCGCCGGTGTTGTCGGCGACCTTGAGTCGTGACTCGTTCTGAATCACTTGGCACGCTCCAGGATCTCGACCAGGCGCCAGCGCTTGGTGGCGCTCAGCGGACGGGACTCGATGATGCGAACGGTGTCGCCGGTGTTGGCGTCGTTGTTCTCATCGTGAGCGTGAAGCGTCGTCGAGCTGCGCACGATCTTCTGGTACCGACGGTGACGACGGGCCGTGTCGATGCGGACCGTGATCGTCTTGTCGGCCTTGTTGGAGACGACGGTGCCGAGGCGCTCCTTCGGGGCGCCCGGGCCGTGCTCGACCGGGGACGCCGTCTTGGCGGGCCCGGGCTCGCCGCGCTTCTCATTGCGCTTGGCCCGCGCGTTGGCGCGGTAGCGCGAGCGAGCGGCGGCCTTGACCTTGCGGGCCTCGGCACGCTCCTCGGGCGTCGCGCCGCGGCGCACGCCGCGACGGGCGCGGGCAGCGACCTTGCGCTCCTTGGGGGTGAGTGGGGTGACCGGCTCGGCGGGCTCGGCAGCAGCCTCGGGGGCCGCCGCGGCCTCGGCCTCGGGAGCAGCGGTGGTCTCCTCCGTCGCCTCGGCGGCGGGGGTGACCTGCTCTTCGGTCGTGTCGGGGGTCTCGTCAGCCATGGCTACTTGTTCGTGTCGATCCCGCGCTGGCGGGCGATGGTCAGGGCGCGAGCGAGGTCGCGCTTGCCGGTCTTGAGGCCGGCGGTGTTCTCCAGCTCGCCGGTGGCGTGCTGGAACCGCAAGCCGAAGAGGTCGCGACGCACGGTCTTGATGTGGTCGACGAGCTCGTTGTCGGGAAGGTCCCGGATCTCACGAGAGGTGCTCACGCGTTGTCCTCCGCGGTCACGATCTTGGTGCGGACGGGCAGCTTCATCCCGGCCAGGCGCAGGGCCTCGCGGGCGAGGGGCTCCGGCACGCCGGCCAGCTCGAACATGACGCGGCCCGGCTTGACGACGGCGACCCAGCCCTCGGGCGAACCCTTGCCGGAACCCATGCGGGTCTCGGCCGGCTTCTTGGTGACGGGCTTGTCCGGATAGACGTTGATCCAGACCTTGCCGCCGCGCTTGATCTTGCGCGTCATCGCGATACGAGCGGCTTCGATCTGGCGGTTGGTCAGCCAGCCGGCGTCAAGCGACTTGATGCCGTACTCGCCGAACATGACCGTGGTCTGGCCGCGCGAGAACCCGGGCTTGCGCCCACGGTGCTGCTTGCGGTGCTTGACTCGCTTAGGCGAAAGCATCAGGCGTTACCTCCAGAGTGCTGGAAGCGAGTGACACGCTTAGGGAAAGCATCTAGCGACCCCCGCCGTATCCGCCGCCGCCGCGCGGGCCACCCGGCCCACCGCCGCGACCGCCGCCTCCGCCGCCACGGCCTCCGCCGCCGCGACCGCCCGGGCCACCCGGACCGCCGGGGCCACGCCCGCCGCCGCCACGGCCACCACGGCCACCGCCGCGACCGTCACGGTCGCCGCCACGGCCACCGCGATCGCCGCCACGGCCACCGCGGTCATTGCCACGGTCCATGCCAGCGGCCTGCGGGGCCTCGATCTCGGTCAGATCGGAGCCGCCGTAGCCCTCGGGCATGATCTCGCCCTTGTTGATCCAGACCTTGCAGCCGATGCGGCCGAAGGTCGTGCGGGCCTCGTAAAAGCCGTAGTCGATGTCGGCGCGCAGCGTGTGCAGCGGGACACGACCGTCGGAGTACATCTCCGTGCGAGCCATCTCGGAGCCGCCGAGGCGGCCGCCGACCTGGATCTTGCAGCCCTTGGCGCCCGAGCGCATCGCGCTCGTCAGGGCGCGCTTCATCGCGCGACGGAAGGCGACGCGGTTCTGGAGCTGCTCGGCGATCGACTGGGCGACGAGCTTGGCGTCAAGCTCAGGCCGCTTGATCTCCAAGATGTTGACCTTGATCTGCTTCTTGGTGATCTTGTGCAGATCGCGGCGCAGCGCGTCGACCTCGGAACCCGACTTGCCGATCACGATGCCCGGACGCGCGGTGTGGATGTTGATCTCCACCTCGTTGGCGTCCTTGCGGATCGTGATGTCACTCAAACCGGCGTGCGCCAGCTTGTTGGTGATGTGGCTGCGGATGGCGACGTCCTCGGCCAGGTAGTCGCTGAAGTCACGCTCGGTGAACCAGTTCGACTTCCAGTCGTGGATGTAGCCCACGCGCATGGACTCGGGGTGAACCTTCTGTCCCATGCTCTTACTGCTCCTTCGGCGTGAGCGCGATCGACAGGTGCGAGGTGCGCTTGCGAATCCGCGAAGCGCGCCCCATCGCCCGCGGGCGGAAGCGCTTGAGGGTCGGACCCTCATCGGCGGTGATGGACAAGATGCGCAGGTCGTCGCCAAGCAACTCGTGGTTGTGCTCGGCGTTGGCGACGGCGGAGTTCAGGAGCTTCTCCCAATCCTCCGCGACGGCGCGGGGCGTGTGCGCGAGGATCGCGCGGGCCTCGACGACCGACTTGCCGCGGACGTGATCGGCAACCAGCCGCGCCTTGCGGGCGGAGGTGCGCACGTACTTGGCATGGGCCTTGACGACCGGGGCGCCGTTGGTGGAAGCGACGGCCTTCCGGGCGGGAGCGGGCTTGGTCTCGACCGGAGCCTCGGCCGCGGGCTTCTTCGCACGCGAGCGCTTGGGCTTCGGCTTCTCTTCAGCGACCGGCTCCTCGGCGACCTCGGCGGGCGCCTCCTCGGCGACCTCGTCCTCGGTGGCGTCAGCCTCGTCGGCCTCGACCGGCTCCACCGGGGTCTCCTCGAGGGTCGTCTCGTCGACGACCTCGGTCTCCGGCTCCTGCTTCTCGTCGTCAGCCGGGGTCATCGCTTCTTCCCGGTGTCGACGTGACCGCGGTAGGTGCGCGTCGGCGCGAACTCGCCGAGCTTGTGGCCAACCATCGACTCGCTCACGAACACGGGCACGTGCTTACGCCCGTCGTGAACGGCAATGGTGTGGCCGACCATCTCGGGGAAGATCGTCGACGTCCGCGACCAGGTGCGGATCATCTGCTTGGTGTTGGCCTCGTTCATCTTGTCGATGCGCGCCAACAGGCGCTCCTCGACGAACGGGCCCTTCTTGCTCGAACGGCTCATCGGCTTCTAACCCTCTACCGCTTGCCCTTGCCACGCTTGCGCGCGCGGACGATGTAGCGGTCGGACGACTTGTTCTTCTTACGGGTGCGGTACCCAAGCGTCGGCACGCCCCAAGGCGTGACCGGGTGACGGCCGGGCGTGGTGGAGCCCTCGCCGCCGCCGTGCGGGTGGTCGACCGGGTTCATGGCCGTGCCTCGCGTCTGCGGGCGAACGCCCATGTGACGCTTGCGGCCGGCCTTACCGATCTTGACGTTCTGGTGGTCGGCGTTGCCGATGACGCCCACGGTCGCGCGGCACTCGGCCCGGACCATGCGCATCTCGCCGGACGGCAGGCGCAGCGTCGCGTAGTCGCCGTCCTTCGCCATCAGCTGGATCGACACGCCGGCCGAGCGGCCCATCTGGCCGCCGCGCCCGGGCTGGAGCTCCACGTTGTGGATCAACGTGCCCGTCGGCATGTTCGCCAGCGGGAGGCAGTTGCCGACCGAGATCTCCGCCCCCGGGCCGCTGCTCACCGTGGCGCCGACCTGCAGCCGGGCCGGAGCCAGGATGTAGGACTTGACGCCGTCGGCGTAGTGCAGCAGCGCGATGTAGGCGGTGCGGTTGGGGTCGTACTCGATCGCGGCGACCTTCGCCGGGATGCCGTCACGACGGCGCTTGAAGTCGACCTTGCGGTACAGGCGCTTGGCTCCGCCGCCGCGGTGGCGGGCGGTCTTGCGACCGTTGGAGTTGCGACCGCCGGACTTCTTCAGGCCCTCGACGAGCGTGCGCTCGGGCTCGGTCTTCGTGATCTCCGCGAAGTCCGGGTACGAGACGAAACGGAGGCCCGGCGAGGTGGGCTTGGGCTTACGGACGGGCATCGACTACGACTCCTCGAGGCCTTCGAGGCCCTGGAAGATCGGGATGGACTGACCCGGAGCCACCTGCACGATCGCCTTCTTCCAGGCGCGCGTACGACCGATGCTCTGTCCACGCCGCTTGGGCTTGGACTTCACCGACATCGTGCGCACCTCGACGACGTTGACCTCAAAGAGGGACTCGATCGCCTGGCGGATCTGCGTCTTGTGGGCGTTCGGGTGGACCCGGAACGTGTACTTGTCGGCCGCGGCGAGCACGTAGCTCTTCTCGCTGACGACCGGGCGGATGATCACCTGGGACGCGTCCATCAGGCGTTCGCCTCCTCGGCGGTGTTCTTCTCGCCCTTGGCGCGCGCGGTCAGCTCCGACAGCGCGGCCTCGGACACCAGGACGTTGGCCGCGCCGATCAGATCGGCGACGCCGACGTTGGTCGTCGGGACCACGGCGCGGACGCTGGCGAGGTTGCGGAACGACAGCGCCGCCCGCTCCTCCTCCACGCCCAGGACGACCAGCAGGGAGCCCTTGGCGCCCCAGTCGGTCACCAGCTTGGCGGCGGCCTTCGTCGAGACGTCGTCAAACGCCTTGACGTCGAAGACCGCGATCGAGCCGCGCTCGGCGTGGATCGACAGCGCGCTGCGGAACGCGGCGCGCTTCTCCTTGCGGTTGACCTTGAAGGTGTAGTGGCGCGGCTTGGGCCCGAAGACCGTGCCGCCGCCCGTCCAGATCGGCGAGCGGGACGAGCCGGCGCGAGCGCGGCCCGTGCCCTTCTGACGCCACGGCTTGGCGCCACCGCCGCGGACCTCGCCGCGGGTCTTGGTGGACGACGTACCCTGGCGCAGCGCGGCCAGCTCGGCGCGCACCGACTCGTGAACGAGCGGGCCGTTGAAAGACGCGCCAAAGGCGACGTCGTCAAGGGTCACGTCGGCGCCACCGCCGAGGTTCTTGGCACTAGGCATCGGTGCGGACCTCCACGAAGCCGTTCTTGGGACCGGGGACCGCGCCACGGACGAGCAGGAGGTTGTCCCCCGCATCGATCCGGACGATCTCCAGACCCTTCTGGGTGATGCGCTTGTTGCCCATCTGGCCGGGGCCGCGGATGCCCTTCATCACGCGAGCGGGCCAGGCGGACGCACCGATGGATCCCGGGGCGCGCACGTTGTGCGAGCCGTGGGACTTCGGACCGCTCTTGAAGTTATGGCGCTTGATCGTGCCCTGGAAGCCCTTGCCCTTGGACGTGCCGGCGATCTTGACGTGCTGCCCGACCTCGAAGGCCTCGACGGTGACCGTGTCACCGACCTGCAGCTCGCCGGCCTCGTCGCGGAACTCCACGAGGTGACGCATGGGCGGCGCGGACGCCTTCTTGAGATGGCCGAGCTCGGCCTTGGAGAGGTGCTTCTCCTTGGACGCACCGAACGCGAGCTGGACGGCCTCGTAGCCGTCACGCTCATGCGTGCGGATTCCGGTGACGGGGCACGGGCCGGCCTCGAGGACCGTGACGCGCTCGACGCGGCCGTCCTCAAGGAACAGCTGCGTCATCCCGAGCTTCTTGGCGAGGATGGCGGGCATTAGGCGAGGAGCTTGATCTCGATGTTCACGCCGGCGGGGAGGTGGTCCAGGCGCTGGAGCGAGTCGACCGTCTTGGGGGTCGGCCCGTGAATGTCGATCAGGCGCTTGTGCGTCCGGATCTCGAAGTGCTCCTGCGAGTCCTTGTCCTTGAACGGCGACTTGATGACCGCGTAGATGTTGCGGTCGGTCGGCAGCGGCACGGGACCCGAAACGGTCGCGCCGGTGCGCGTCGCCGTTTCGACGATCTCCTTAGCCGCCGTCTCGAGGGCCTGGTGGTCGTAGGCCTTCAAGCGAATGCGGATCTTGTTCTGTGTGGCGGCTGCCATCTGCCTGTTCGATTCGATTCCGTCTGCTGTCTGGGAAATGCTGGTCCGCTGGGTTGCCTCGTGGCTTTAGGAGCGGACCGCTCGCCGATTTCGACGGGTCTCCGCTCCACTGCCCTGCGGTCGTATCTGAAGTTGGTACTGCGGGTGTCTGCGCAATGACGGGGCGCCCGTAGGCGCCCCGTCGCGCAAACGATCTTGCTACTCGATGATCTCGGTGACGACGCCCGAGCCCACCGTGCGGCCACCCTCGCGGATGGCGAAACGGAGGCCCTGGTCCATCGCGATCGGCTGGATCAGCTCGATCTCCATGGCGACGTTGTCGCCCGGCATGACCATCTCGACGCCCTCGGGCAGGTTAGCGACCCCGGTCACGTCCGTCGTGCGGAAGTAGAACTGGGGACGGTAGCCGGTGAAGAACGGCGTGTGACGGCCGCCCTCCTCCTTCTTGAGGACGTAGACCTCGGCCTTGTACTTCGTGTGCGGCGTGATGGAGCCCGGCTTGCACAGCACCTGGCCGCGCTCGATCTCCTCACGCTTGGTGCCACGGAGCAGGCAGCCGACGTTGTCGCCAGCCTGGCCCTGGTCAAGGATCTTGCGGAACATCTCGACGCCCGTCACGACCGTGGTGGTCGTGTCGCGCACGCCGACGATCTCGACGTTGTCGCCCGTGTTGACGATGCCCTGCTCGATGCGGCCCGTGGCAACCGTGCCACGGCCCGTGATCGAGAAGACGTCCTCGACCGGCATCAGGAAGGGCTTGTCGAGGTCACGGGTCGGCTCCGGGATGTAGGAGTCGAGCGCGTCAGCGAGCTCGTAGATCTTCTGCTTGTACTCCTCGTCGCCCTCGAGCGCCTTCAGAGCGGAACCCGTGATGAACGGGATGTCGTCGCCCGGGAAGTCGTACTCGGAAAGCAGGTCGCGGACCTCGACCTCGACGAGCTCCAGGAGCTCCTCGTCGTCGACCATGTCCGCCTTGTTGAGGAACACGACGATGTAGGGGACGCCGACCTGACGCGCGAGCAGGATGTGCTCACGGGTCTGGGGCATCGGGCCATCGGCGGCCGAGACCACGAGGATCGCGCCGTCCATCTGCGCCGCACCCGTGATCATGTTCTTCACGTAGTCGGCGTGGCCGGGACAATCGACGTGCGCGTAGTGACGCGCCTCGGTCTGGTACTCGACGTGAGACGTGGCGATGGTGATCCCGCGCTCCTTCTCCTCCGGAGCGTTGTCGATCTCCGCGAAGCTACGAGCCTCGCCGCCCATCTTCTCGGCGAGCACGGTCGTGATGGCCGCGGTCAGCGTCGTCTTGCCATGGTCGATGTGACCGATGGTGCCGACGTTGACGTGCGGCTTGTCGCGCTCGAACTTCTCCTTCGCCACTTCAATTGCTCCTTCGAAAAGCTTGTGTGTTCTGAGGGGGTGCCTACCTGGGCGAACCAGGGAAAGCTATCGCGATCCGTCGTTAGACGTCCGCTCGGTGTGTTACGCGGCTGCGGCGTCGCCGCTGCGGCCTTCGACGATCTTCTCCGCGATGTTCGGCGGAACCTCGTCGTAGCTGTCGAACTGCATGGTGTACGTGGCGCGGCCCTGCGTGTTGGAACGCAGGTCCGTCGCGTAGCCGAACATCTCCGACAGCGGGACGCGAGCCGTGACGGCCAGGGCGTTGCCCCGGCGATCCTGACCCTCGACGCGACCGCGCCGCTTGCTCAGGTCGCCGATGACGTCGCCCAGGAAGTCCTCCGGGGTGACGACTTCGACGGCGAAGATCGGCTCGAGCAGAACGGGCTTGGCTCGCTTGGCCGCCTCCTTGAAGGCGAGCGAGCCGGCGACCTTGAACGCGATCTCCGAAGAGTCCGTGTCGTGGTACTTGCCGTCGACCAGCGTGACGCGGATGTCGACCATGGGGTACCCGGCCTTGACGCCGGTCTCCATGGCCTCCTCCACGCCCTTCTCGATCGCGGGAATGAACTCGGTCGGGACCGAGCCGCCCTTGATCTTCGAGACGAAGTCAAAGCCCTCGCCGGGCGCCGGCTCCATGTCGATGTAGACGACGCCGTACTGGCCCGAGCCGCCGGTCTGGCGGACGAACTTGCCCTCGATCTTCTTGGCCTCGCCGCGAATCGTCTCGCGGTAGGAGACCTGGGGCTTGCCGACGTTGGCCTCGACGTTGAACTCGCGGCGCATACGGTCGACCAGCACCTCGAGGTGCAGCTCGCCCATGCCGGAGATCTCGATCTGACCCGTCTCCTCGTTGGTCTGGACCTGGAACGTCGGGTCCTCCTCGGCCAAACGGCCCAGGGCGACCGACATCTTCTCCTGGTCGGACTTCGTCTTCGGCTCGACGGCCACCTTGATGACCGGCTCGGGGAAGACGATGTTCTCGAGCTTGATCGGCGCGTCGGGCGCGGCCAGCGTGTCGCCGGTGACGATCTGCTTGATGCCGACCGCCGCCGCGATGTCGCCCGCGTAGACCTCTTCGAGCTCCTCGCGGTCGTTGGCGTGCATCATCAGGATGCGGCCAACGCGCTCGGTCTTGCCCGAAGAGACGTTGAGGATGCGGGAGCCCGCGCTGAGCTTGCCGGAGTACACGCGGAAGTAGGTGAGCTTGCCGACGAACGGGTCGGCGGCGATCTTGAAGGCCAGCGCAGCGAACGGCTCGTCGTCGGAGGCGTTGCGCACCTCCTCGGTGATGTCGCCGTTGCGCGCCTCGACGATGCCCTCGACGGCCGGCACGTCCAGCGGGGACGGCAGGTAGTCGATGACGGCGTCGAGCAGCGGCTGCACGCCCTTGTTCTTGAAGGCCGAGCCGCAGAAGACAGGCGTGATGCCGAGGTTCAGGACGGCCGTGCGGATGGCCGACTTGAGCTGGTCGATCTCGACGTCGCCGTTCTCGAGGTAGGCCTCGGCGAGGTCGTCGTCGAAGGTCGTGACGGCATCGATGAGCGCCTCGCGCGCCTGCTCGGCGCGGTCCTTGTGCTCGTCGGGGATGTCGATGACGTCGAAGTCCTTGCCCAGGTCATCGTTGTAGATGATGGCCTTCATGCCAATCAGGTCGATGATCCCGATCAGGTCGGCCTCGGCGCCGATCGGCAGCTGAACCGGCACGGCGTTGGCGCCGAGGCGGTCGATCATCGTCTCGACCGAGCGGTCGAAGTCCGCGCCGATGCGATCCATCTTGTTGATGAACGCGATACGGGGGACGTGGTACTTGTCGGCCTGACGCCAGACGGTCTCGGACTGCGGCTCGACGCCGGCGACCGAGTCGAACACCGCGATGGCGCCGTCGAGGACGCGCAGGGAGCGCTCGACCTCGACCGTGAAGTCCACGTGGCCCGGGGTGTCGATGATGTTGATGCGGTGCTCGTCCCAGGTGCAGGTCGTCGCGGCGGACGTGATCGTGATCCCCCGCTCCTGCTCCTGCTCCATCCAGTCCATCGTGGCAGCGCCCTCGTGGACTTCACCGATCTTGTAGGTACGACCGGTGTAATAGAGGATGCGCTCGGTCGTCGTCGTCTTGCCGGCGTCGATGTGCGCCATGATCCCGATGTTCCGGGTCTTCTGGAGGGAGAACTTGCGTGGCATATCTGAGTCGGCTAACGGTGGTGGAAGCGGAGGGGGCTGCGGGCAAAGAAAACGGGCCCCTCGGGCCCGCGCGCACGTCAGGAAGGTGTCCTGGTCGTGGCGCTATGTGCTCGAGGAATCCATCCTTGCGCGGAAAGCGACCCGGAGGCGTGCGCGCATGAGTCGCGCTCTACCCGGGGCAGAAGGCGATGATAGCAAAGGGGCGCGTGCGCCCCGGGTGCGCTCGTCCGGGGTCATGACGGCGCGTTTGGCGCTGGCGCTGCTGGGTACGGTCGGCGCCCTCCTGTTGTTGGTGGCCTCGTTCTCCAGCGTCATCGAGATCACGGTCGGGACGACCTCCAAGGTCGTCGACGCCGACACCGCCCAGACCGGCTGGGACCGGCACGGCCCGGCGCTGATCCTGCTGGCTCTGCTGGCGCTCTTCCTGCTCTTCACGGGCCTACGTGCGTCCCGCACCGCGCTGGTCGGCCTGGTCATCGCCGGCATCGCCGCCCTGGCCATCGCCTGGATCTGGGACCGCCCGCACATCCACGACACCGGCTCGGTCGGCGACATCTACGCCGAGGCCAAGGCCGACCCCGGCACCGGCTACTACCTCGAGACGCTCGGCGGAGCGCTGCTGCTGTTCTCCGGCGGGGCGCTGCTGGCGCTCGGCGGCCGCCCGGCGCCGGCACCCACGCCCGAACGAGCGGCCACACCGGCCACGGAGTCCGCAGCCGAGCGCGCCGCGCGCCGCCGCCGGGCCCGCGAGTCGACCTAGCTCGTCTCGCAGCCGGCCCCGTCGCCGTCGCGGTCGAGGTCGAAGTGGTCGTCCCCGACGACGGTGACCGGGCCGGTGTACTGCGGCCCGTCGCCGCTGCCGCCCGCGCAGTCGTAGTCGCTCGCGTCCGCGTCCAGGCACGCGCCGGAGTAGCTGGGATCGCACGACGGTTCCGCGGGCGCGGGCGCGACCGGCGCCTTGGGCGCCGGCTTCGGCTTGGGCTTGGGCTTGGGCTTGGGTCGGCACGTCAGCCGGAGGCGCACCACCGTCTCGGGCTCGGCCAGGCCGGAGCGGCTCTGGCTGCGCACCCGGCAGCGATCGAGGCCCCCGTCGCCCGGTGCGCCGACGATCCGCGCGTCGAACCCGGCCTCTTCGATCCGCCGCTCGGCCGCTCGCGGCGCGTGGCGTGCGACGGCGGGGATCCGCGCTCGGCAGCGCAACGAGACCGCGTCGCCGCCGGCCGCGGTCTCGCCCGCGGACGGATCCTGGGCGAAGACGCGGCAGCGCCGTTCGCCGGCCGGCGCGTATCGGAGGGTGGCGCGGAGCTCCGCTCCTTCGAGCGCGTCGCGCGCTTTCGCCGCCGTGAGCCCGGTCACGTCGGGCACCTGAACAGCCTTTGCCGTCTCACTCGTGACCGTGGGCGTGCCGGTGTCGGCGACCGCCACCGCCTCCGGGATGCCGTCGCGCCGTCCCACGGGAAGGACCAGCAGGATGAGCAGCAGCAACGCCGCCGTCGCGCCCGCACCGCGCCCGGCCGTCTGCCGCGCGCCCACCTCGGACCTGAGCAGCCGCACGCCGAGCCACGTCAGGACGATGAGCGCGAGCATCGCGACGACCGTCAGCACGTAGCCCCAGACGACGTGCTCGTAGTGGTCTGCGACCCACCCCGTCGGGCGATCGGTCGCCTCGCTGTAGGTCGGCGTGAGCCCCAGCACGTGGCCGATGCCCGACAGCACCCACAGCACCGCCGTGACCACGATCACGACGACGATCAGGACCGCGAGCACCGCCGCGACGATCGTCCAACCATTGTGCTCCTGCCCCCGGTCCCCCGCCATGGCGGCGACGCTAGTCGATCAAACGACCTGAAACCGGGCGTTCGCCCCGCCGAACGGCCAGTCCCTGTGAGCGGCTCCCTCAAACGCGAACGGCCGCCCGATGGGCGGCCGTTCGGCGAAGCGTGGTGCGCGGAGCGCGTGCTACCAGCGGTAGTGCGCGAAGGCCTTGTTGGCCTGCGCCATGCGGTAGATGTCGTCCTTGCGCTTGTAGGCGCCGCCCTGGGAGTTGATGGCGTCCATCAGCTCGTTGGCGAGGCGCTGGGCCATCGTCTTCTCGCGGCGCTGGCGGGCGAATTCGACGAGCCAGCGGACGGCGAGCGTGCGCGAGCGGCGCGGCGGGACCTCGACCGGGACCTGGTAGGTCGCGCCGCCGACGCGGCGGGAGCGGACCTCGAGGGCCGGCGTGAGGGCCTTCAGCGACGCCTCGAGCTGCTCGACCGGATCCTTGCCGGTCTTCTCGCCGATGATCGCGAGCGCGTCGTAGACGATCCGCTCGGCCGTGCTCTTCTTGCCGTCGAGCATGACCTTGTTGATGACCTGGGTGACCAGGCGCGAGCGGTGAACGGGATCCGGCTCGACCGGCCGGATGGTTGCTGCGGAGCGGCGGGGCATGAAGTCTCTACTTCTTCTTGACGCCGTACATGGAACGGCTCTTCTTGCGGTCCGAGACGCCGGACGCGTCGAGCGTCCCGCGAATGACCTTGTACCGGACGCCCGGGAGATCCTTGACGCGGCCACCACGCACGAGCACGACGGAGTGCTCCTGCAGGTTGTGGCCCTCGCCCGGGATGTAGGACGTCACTTCCACCGAGCCGGTGATGCGAACACGCGCGACCTTGCGCAGGGCGGAGTTCGGCTTCTTTGGCGTCGTCGTGTAGACGCGCGTGCAGACTCCGCGACGCTGCGGAGCGGCCTGCTTCTTCTTGTTGCCCTTCCCCGACTTGAGACCCGGGGTGGACATCTTGCGCGGCTTGGGCTTGCGACCCTTGCGGACGAGTTGGCTCGTGGTGGGCATGCGGCGCGTGATGGTAGCAAGGGTTCGGCCCCAGTCCGTTTCCGGCGCGTGACAGCTGGGCGGACCGCGCACGACATCTTCTCCTCGCGCGCGCGAGAAACCGGCCGGGTTCGATCCCAGCTAGGCGACGGCCGGAATGCGGTCCAGTGCGTCGAGCGGGGCCAGCGCGGTGAGGCCTTGGTCGGCAGCGACGGGGGCGTAGGTGACCTCGCCGGCGGCGACGTTGAGGCCTTCGAGGAAGCCCGGGTCGCTCTTGAGCGCGGCGTGGACGCCGTGTTCGGCGAGCTTGATCACGTAGGGCATGGTCGCGTTCGTGAGGGCGAAGGTCGAGGTGATCGGGACGGCGCCGGGCATGTTGGCCACGCAGTAGTGGGTGACGCCGTCGACCTCGTAGGTCGGGTCGGTGTGGGTGGTCGGCCGGCTGGTTTCAAAGCAGCCGCCCTGGTCGATGGAGACGTCGACCAGCACCGCGTTGGACTTCATCAACTTCAGCTGCTCGCGCGTGATGACGTGCGGCGCCTTGGCGCCATGCACGAGCACCGCGCCGATGACGAGGTCGACCTCGGGCAGCAGCTTCTCGATCGACAGCGTCGAGCTGAAGACCGTCGAGCAGCGGTTGTTCAGCAGGAAGTCCAACTCGCGCAGGCGATCGATGGAGCGGTCAAAGACGTAGGTCTCAGCACCCATGCCGATCGCGATCTCCGCCGCGGTCAACCCGACCACACCGCCGCCGATGACCATCACCTTGCCCGCCGCCACGCCGGGCACACCGCCGAGCAGCAGGCCGCGACCACCGAGCGGCTTCTCCAACATGAACGCCCCGGCCTGCGTGGCGATCTTGCCCGCCACCTCGCTCATCGGAGCCAACAACGGCAGCCGGCCGTTCTTGTCGGTGACGGTCTCGTAGGCGATGCAGGTCGCACCCGACCGGCGCAGGCCCTCCGTCAGCGCCGCGTCCGGCGCCAGGTGCAAGTACGTGAACAAGATGTGGCGCGCCTCCAGCATCGCCACCTCCACCGCCTGCGGCTCCTTGACCTTGACGATCATGTCGCTGCCCGCGAAGACGGCGGCCGCGTCGGGGACGATCGACGCGCCCTGCTCGGCGTACTCCGCATCCGGGATCGCAGACCCCTCCCCCGCGCCGTGCTGGATCAGCACGTCTTGGCCCCGATCGACTAGCTCACGCACGCCCGCCGGCGTGATCGCCACGCGGTACTCGTCGGTCTTGATCTCGGTCGGAACGCCAACCCGCATGAAGGAACCTCTCCTGTGTAACTGTGCCTAGCTGACCAGCTCGCGCCCGCGGAGGGCGAGCCAGAACTCGATCCGGTCACGTGCGCTGGCGAGGTCGCGCCCCGTCAGCTCCTCGATCTTCCGGATCCGGTACCGCAGCGTGTGCCGATGGCAGTACAGGCGCCGCGCCGCGGCCTCCCACTGCCCGTTGCACTCGATGAACGCCTCGAGCGAGCGCATCAGCTCGCCGCCGTAGTGCCCCTCACCGGTCTCGATCGGCCCGAGCAGGGACTCGCAGAACAGGCGCAGCGCGTCGCTGTCCTGCAAGGACAACAACAACTGGAAGGACCCCAGGTCGCGGTAGGTCGCGACCGTCGGCTTGGTCGCCACGGCCGTGCCGTTGCCGTTGGACGACACGTGCCCGTTGGTCTCGATCGGGCGACCCAATGTCCTTGCCTCGAGCGCACAGCGCGCCTCGTGGTAGGCCCGCCGCGCGTCGCCTGCCGCCACCGCACGCCCCGCGCCCGCGGCCGGCACCGCGCCGAGCTTGGCGACCACGCGATCCAGCACGCGCTGGGACAACTCGAACAGCTCCTCGTCCAGGAACCCGGGCAGCAGCGCGCAGACGTGGTTGCTGGCCGTCGCCACCAGGCCGCTGACCGCCTCATCGCGCAGCGCGCTCGCCAGCGCGGCCTCGCACGCTTCCGGCCCGCCGCCGCCCTTGCCTGCCGCGCGCGGGGGCGGCGAGAGCACGAGCGCGGTCACGCGACCGCCCAACCCGAACGGCTCAAGCCGCCGCGTCAGGTCCGAGCCCGAGACCGTCCCGGCCACCAGCTCGCTGAGCACGTCGCCCGCCAGCCGCCGCTCGGTCGACGAGGCGACGTGGCGGCGCAGCAGCTCCAGCGCGACCACGGTCACCGCCTGGTGCAGGACCACGCGGTCGAACTCCGACAGGCCGCCGGAGTCCTTGACCGCGACCAGCCACGCCTGCGGCAGCCCGGTCGTCTCGGCCCCCGCAACCGGCAGCGCCAGCGACCGCGGCGCCAAGTCCGGATGCGACGGCACGAACCCGCGCGCCTCGGTCCGCCGCGCGCGCTCGCGCAGCTCGGCGCCCACCGCGCTCAACGCGTCGTCCGGCAGCTCGCGCCGGAACGCGTGCAGCGCCTGCGGCTCGCCGCGGCCGTCGAAGACCACGGTCGTCCCGCCGATCAGCGTCGCCAGCGCCGCCGCGATCGCGTCCAGCCCGCGCTCGGACAGCACGATCCGCTGCAGCCGCTCCTGCACCGCGATCGACCGCTGCAACAACGCGTACTGCTCGTTGACCAGCCGCGCGAACGCCTTCTCGGTGACCGCGATGAACGGCGTGTCGTAGGGGATCTCGATCAGCGGGAAGTCCCGCTCGGCCGCCGCCTCGATCAGCGCTTCTGGCACGGCCTCGTGCCCGAAGCCGACGCCGAAGCCCAGGCCCGCGAGCCCGTGGTCGGCCAACTGGGCGACGTACGCGCGCTGCTCGGCCGCCGACGGCAGTGAAAGGCCGGTGGTCAGCAGCAGCTCACCGCCCGAGAGCCACGGCGTGGGATCCGCCAGCTCGGAGATGTGGACCCAGCGCACGGGCGCGTCGAGGTTCGCCTCACCGGCGAGGACCCCGACGTCCAGATCCCGCAGCAGCTCCCGGACGGTCAGCAAGGCGTCCGCCTACCCGACGTTCATCCGGCGCGAGGCCTCTTCGAGGACCGGGCGCAGGACGCCTTCGATCTCCGCGAACTGCTCGGGGCCGGCGATGAGCGGGGGCGACAGCATGATCACCGGGTCGCCGCGGTCGTCGGCGCGGCAGATGAGCCCGCGCTCGAACAGCTCCGAGGAGAGGTAGCCGCGCAGCAGCGACTCGGATTCCGCGTCGGAGAACGACTCCTTGGTCTCCTGGTTCTTGACCAGCTCGATCGCGTGGAAGTACCCGGCACCGCGCACGTCGCCGACGATCGGGATGTCGCGCAGGCCGTCGAGCATGCCGCGGAACGCGGGCTCGTTGGCGCGCACGTTGCCGAGGATGTCCTCGTCCTCGAAGACCGCGATGTTGGCCAGCGACACCGCCGCCGCCACCGGGTGGCCGCCGAACGTGATGCCGTGGGTGAACGTTGTCGTGCCGTGCGAGAACGGCTCGAAGACCTTCTCGGAGGCGATGACCGCGCCCATCGGGGCGTAGGCCGAGGTGATGCCCTTGGCCGTCGTGATGATGTCGGGCTGGTAGTTGAAGCGCTGGGCGCCGAACCACTCGCCGAGGCGGCCCCACGAGCAGATGACCTCGTCGGAGATGAAGAGGATGTCGTAGTAGTCGGCGATCTCACGCACGCGCTCGAAGTAGCCCTCCGGCGGGACGAAGCAGCCGCCGGCGTTCTGGACCGGCTCGAGGATGATCGCGCTGACCGTCTCCGGGCCTTCGAATTCGATGCGGTGGGCAATCGCCTCCACCAGCTCCTCGGCCTTGTGGCCTTCGGCCAACCGGTAGGTGTTGGTGTTGGGGACGTGGCAGCCGCCCGCCGGCAGCGGCTCGTAGGGCGCCCGCAGGCTGGCGATGCCGGTCGCCATCAGGCAGCCCATCGTCGTGCCGTGGTAGGCCGTCTCGCGCGCGATGACCTTGTACTTGGTCCCGTTGCCGCGCAGCTTGTGGTACTGGCGAGCGAGCTTCAGCGCGGACTCGACCGCCTCCGAGCCGCCGCTGGTGAAGAACACGCGGTTCAGGTCGCCCGGCGTCAGCTCGGCGATCTTGGCGGCCAGCTCGATGGCGCGCGGGTGCGCGTAGCTCCAGTTGGTGAAGAAGCCGAGCTCCTTCGCCTGATCGGCACCCGCCTGCGCCACATCGGCGCGGCCGTGGCCGATGTTCGTGCAGAACAGCGAGCTGAGGCCGTCGAGGTACTTCTTGCCGTGCTGGTCCCAGACGTAGCAGCCGTCGCCACGCGTGATGATGGGCACCTCGGCGCCGTCCTGGTAGGCGCCCATGCGGCTGAAGTGCATCCACAGATGCTTGCGAGCGAGCTCCTGGAGCTCGGCGTTGCTCGTCTCGGCGGTGGTCGCCATCGACGCTCTCCCTTTTCCCGTTGTCCGATCTGGCAGGTACGCCGTCGCGGTGGACAACGGTACCCAGGCCGGGAGGCTCCCGCGAGTCCGCCTGCCACGCTGGCCCAAGATCGGCCAATGCTTCTGCCACATCGTCTAACCGGTGCAATGCCTCCTGGCACGGCGCCGGACCCCCTGATCAGGCTACGGGCGTCGTCCGACCAACCCGTCCGTTGTCACAACTCGGCGCGCTGGCCGTACTTAAGGGCGCGTGCCCAATGTCTCCTGTCCGAGCTGCGGCCTGACGAGCTATGCGGTGATCCCGCACAGCACGGCCTCGCTGTGCCCGTACTGCGACGCGGAGCTGTTCCCGCGCATCGTGCGGCCGGGGACAGGTGCTGCGGCGGCCGCGAGCGACGAAGCGCCAGGCGCCGGGGTCAAGGCACCTACCGCCGAAGCGGCCTAGCCGGGCGCGATGATCAGCCGCAGCCCGGCGTCGTAGGCGTCGAGCTGCCGCAGGTGGCCGTGACGCTCGTCCCACACGCCCGAAGCGAGATCGCGCTCGACGTCGCGCACCACACGCTCGACGACCTCGCGCGGCTGGCGGGCGAACCCGCTCGTCGCCGCCCGCGCGTCGGCGTCCAGCACGCGCTCGGGGTGCGCCCAGAAGGAGAGCAGCGTCTGATCGGGCGTGTCCCGCGCGACCGGGACGACCTCCACCTCCGCCCCGCCGAGCCACGCCGCGATCGTCTCCGGCGCCGGGCAGATCCGCCGGTCCATCTCCGCGACCTCGGTGAGGTAGTCGGCCATCAGCCACATCGCGCCGCTTACTCCGGGATCGAACGTCGAGATCACGACCGGCCCGCGCGCGACCCGCCGCAGCTCCCGTACGCCCCGCTGCGCATCGGCATCCCAATGGTGGATGGTCATGATCGCCATCGCCGCGTCGACCGAGTTGTCGCGCAACGGCAGCGCGCCCGCGCCCGCCCGGATCGCCGGCACCCGCTCCGGCCCGCGCTGCGCCGCCATCACATCACTCGGCTCAACCGCGACAACATGCCGATCCCGCGGCTCATACGACCCCGCGCCCGCGCCGACGTTCACCACCGTCTTGGCTTCGCCCAGCGCCGCCTCGATCCGCGCCTTCAGCTCCGGATCCTCCCGCCGCCTGGCGGCATAGCCCTGCCCGATCGCGTCGTAGCGCGGTGTGACGTCCTGCGCAGCCATCGTCGAATCCTCCCACCCGTCCTGCCACCGGGCAACCCGCCGCCCTTGACGTAACCATCCGCACAGGTCCACGCTGCGCACAATCGCTTAGCAGTGTGTAGTCATCACTCTCGGAAGGCTGGTTTAGCCATGCGCGGCATGCGGTTCACGCTCGGATCACTGGCGGTCATTGCCGCGCTCGCGGCCTTCACCGCCTCCTCGGCTACCGCGACGTGGACGGTCCCGCCGACCTCTGTGCTCCCCAACACCAGCCTGCTCACGGGCGTGCACTGCGTGACGATCTCGACTTGCCTGCTCGTCGGCCGCCAGTCGGGCGCCTCGTCCTCCGCGCTGGCCGGGACCTGGGACGGCACGTCGTTCGCGCAGCAGACTCCGGTCTCCACCACGGCGGAGCTGTTCGGCGCCACCTGCGGGCCGACGATCTGCTTCGCGGTCGGCCACGCCTACAGCTCCGGGACTTTCGTGCCGCACGCCGAGTCCTGGAACGGCTCGAGCTTCGGCAGCTCGACCACGGCGACGCCGAGCGGCGCGACCTACTCCGACCTCTACCGTGTCGCTTGCCCGTCCTCGACGCTTTGCTTCGCCGCCGGCTACTACAACAACGGCACGGACGACTTGCCGCTGATGGAGGTCTGGAACGGGACCAGCTGGTCGATCCAGTCGCTGTCGTTGCCCGTCGACACCCACGCGGGCAAGCTGGCCGGCATCACCTGCACGTCGGCGTCGTCGTGCTGGTCGGTCGGCTTCATCGAGACCGATGGCCAGCCGCGCAAGGCGCTGGCCATCTCCTGGGACGGCAGCTCGTGGACGACCGGGTCCGCCGCGATCCCCGCCGGAGCGGTGGGCTCGGCGCTCAGCGGCGTCGCCTGCCCGTCGGCCAGCAACTGCCAGGCCGTCGGCATCTACAACGACAGCTCCTCGGTACAGCGCCCGCTGGCCGAGAGCTGGAACGGGACGTCATGGTCGCTGCAGTCCTTCCCCACTCCTGGCGGCGGCGCGACCGACCCGCAGCTCTTTGACCTCTCCTGCTCGGGCACGAGCGCGTGCGAGACGGTCGGCTGGACGACGGTCTCCGGCACGACGCAGCCGCTGGTGGCGGGCTGGAACGGCTCAACTTGGGCGCTGCAGTCGGTCCCGCGTCCACACGGCACCTCAGACGCGTTGCTGGCCGGCATCTCGTGCCCGTCGACGTGCCTGTCGGTCGGCTACACGGTCTACGACGGCAGCACTGGCATCACCGGCATCCGCACGTACGGCGCGTTCGGGCCCTAGCCCGTCTTCGGGATCATCGTGCCGCGGCCGCGGGCAGGATCGGGTGGTGCGCGGTCGCGCCGTAGGCGTTGCCGCTGACCGGCACGCTCCGCGCCGCGCCGCCGACGTCGAACCGGACCGTGCCGGTCCCGTCCGGGACGATCCCGAGGGCGCGGAAGCGGGTTGCCGCCCCGTTTCGTCCCGTCCGATAGACGCCGAGCATCAGGCCCTCGCGCGCCACGCGCGCCGCGGGTAGGCACACGACGGCTCCAGGGCCGTCCTGGATGACGCACGCGATCGCTCCACCCCTGACCGCCCAGACGTCTCCCCGCGGTGTCCGTCCACGCTGAACGTCGGTGAAGCGCGTCCCAGCCGGCGCGCCGAGCGTCGCCAGGACCTTGCGCTCCAGCACGCGCGGCATCCGCTCGGGCCGCCCGCGCCAGAGTGCGAACCGCTCGTGCAGCGCCACGCGGGCCGCCTGCGCGTCTTCCGGTCGCGCGTCGGCCTGCAGCCGCGCCCAGGTCGTTGCTTTCTGCGCCGCGGGCACTGGACCACCGACGTCCCGCTTCCCGGCGATCGGGCCTCGCAGAGCCAGAATCGCCACCACCGTCGCCATCAGCACCAGCCCACTTCGAAGCACCATCGCCCCCACCTCGCTCTCGTGTCGTGGATCCGGCGGGCGGCGTCGCGAGGCGACGCCGCCCGTCCCGGTCCCTGCCTAGGGCTGGAACGCCGTCCCGTGGACGGTGTTGGCGCTGCCGCCGTTGTTCCGGATCAGCGGCGTACGCGTGGCGTAGCTGCCGAACGACGCGTAGACGCCGTCAGGCGAAGGCCCGCCCGAGCACGGCGCGCCAGCGCCACCGGTCTCGGCCGTGCCAACGCAGACGCTGTGCTGGTCGCCCGAGCCGTACACCGCGTTGAGGTTGCGGGCCGTGCCGGCGCAGGTCGCGCCCGCGCCCATCGTCTGCCCGCCGCAGTAGTCGCTGGTCGACGCCGTCGCCGTGGTCGACGACGACCCCGCCAGGGCGAGGTAGATCGCCGCCACCGCCAGCGCGGCGAATACTGCCGCCCCGATCGCCTTCGCATTCGATGCAGAACTCATGTTGATGACCCTCCTGCTTGTCATGGACATTGCTTTGCGGCTGTGCACGGTCGCGCTCTACATGTGCCGTTCTGCGGCGCGGCTCTAACCAGGCTCAGCGACGCTCAGCTTTTTGATGTTCTGCCTATGACGAGCCTCGGGCGAACAGTCTGGATGACTGTCGCGACGACAGGCGACGCACCGGTCGCACGGCACGACGCGGTGAAACGCTCGAGGAGTTGGAACGCGGCCGGAGCGCGTTCGCACGCAGACCTGCTCACCGGTCCGCGCAAGGACGACAGGACGGCCCTAGTCCGTCTTGACCGGCGCGCTGTCGAGGTCCTCGAGGTCGTAGCCCAGCGCGTGGAACGCGCGCCGGGCTGCGATGAGGTCCGCGCGCGTGCCGGCTGAGGCGATGCGGCCGGAGGCGAGGAGCATGTTGGCGCCGGTGGTGTCGCCGCGATCCAGCGCCGTGCGGGCGCGGTCGAGGTCGGAGGCGAAGCTGCGGATCCCCGCGATGTAACGAGCCTGGGCGGAGGCGGCGGCTGCAGGTGGCTGTAGGCGCGCCAGGCGGGTCGCCCAGTCGCGCAGGACGTGCTGGAGGCCCGCGACGTGGGCCGCCTGGTCGGCGGCGGAGGCATCAGCGTCCAGCGGCTTGCCGACGTCGTACTTGGCCGCCAGGCCTTGGGCGGTCTTCGGGAAGGCGTCCTCGTACTGGGCTTGCGTCAGCGTGCCGGTCGGCAGCGACGGGATCGGAAGCGGCTTGGAGCCGCAGCCGCCGGCGACGAGGACGGCGGCGGCGAGCGCGAGGAGAAGCGTGAGGCGGCGCATGGAAGCGCCGCCCACGGTATCTGCGAAGGGTGGTCCTACGCGGCGGCGGGCGCCGGCGTGAAGCCGTGGCCGCCGGCGACCTGGCCGTCGGCGGAGCGCGCGGGCGGCGTCATCGCCGAGGCGACGATCACCAGGACGAAGGCGACAGCCTGCAAGACGATCCCGAGCGTGGAGCCCGGCAGCGGGTCGCCGAAGACGATGATCCCGGCCGCGACCGTCGTGATGTTCGCGGCGGTGCCGGTGATCGCGATCACGGAGACGGCGTCGCCGTCCTGCAACCCACGAGCCGAGGAAAAGAACGCGGCCACCGAGGCGGCGAGCGTGACGTACAGCCACGGGCTAGCGGCCATCGCCAGCAGGCCGTCTTCACCGACGATGCCGGTCAGGGCCTTGATCGCGACGTCCGAGACGCCGAAGAGGACGCCCGCCGCGGCGCCGAGCATGACGCCGTGGTGGTGCGCCGGAGCGCCGACGCGCGGGCCCATGATCAGCAGGCCGCCGATGCCGAACAGACCGGCCTCGAAGGCGATCATCGCGGGCGTGTTGAAGTTCGAGTGCGAGCCTTCGGTGCTGTGCGGGAAGGTGATCGCCAGCAGGATCAGGCCCAGGCAGGTGAGCGCGAGGCCCCACCACTGCTTGTTGCCGACCTCGACGCCAAACAGGCGCTGGGCCATGATGCCGATCATCACGACGCCGCCCGCAAGGACGACCTGGACGACCGAGATCGGTGCCAGGGCCAGCGCGGCCACGTGGAAGATCCACGCGGTCGTGGCGATGCCCATGCCGATCGCGAACCACTTCGACGAGTACAGCTGCCGAGCGGTGCGGAAGGGGTGGAGGACGTCGACCTTGGGGCACTCGCAAGCACCACGGTGCTTGAAGAAGAAGCCCAGGTTCGAAACGAAGGCGCAGACAAGCGCCAGGAGAATGCCGAGTTGGATCGTCACGTGGTGGTGGTTTGGGGCGATGGCAGGTCAGGCGGCGCGAGCAGGGTTCACACCCAGCTCACCGATCTCTCGCCCCAGAGATCGGCAAACGCTCCGAACCGCTTGACCCAAACGGTCCTCGCAAAGCGTAGCGGTCCCAGTTCCTACGCGCATAAGGTTTGGATGAAGATGGACAGAACCCCGAAAATGCAGGCGAAACCGCTGTTGCTGGTGGACATCGACGGCGTGATCTCACTTTGGGGCTTCCCGATGGACATGCGTCCACCCGGCGCGTTCGCAGTCATCGACGGCATCCCCCACTTCCTTTCCACCCGCGCGGCCGAGCACCTCCTCGCCCTTCAGGGCGCCTTCGAGCTCGCCTGGTGCAGCGGCTGGGAGGAGAAGGCCGACGAGCACCTCCCGCACCTGCTCGGGGTGCCAAGAGGGCTGCCGCACCTGACGTTCGAGCGCTCGCGCGCCGACGTGTCCGCCCGCGCGCACTGGAAGCTGGCAGCGATCGACGCGTTTGCCGGACCCGACCGCGCGCTGGCGTGGATCGACGACGCGTTCAACGACGCCTGCCACGTCTGGGCAGCAGAGCGTGGCGCGCCGACGCTGCTCGTGGAGACCGAGCCGCGCGACGGTCTGCGCGAAGACCACGCCGCGACGCTCGCGGCGTGGGCGAAGGGCCTGGGCGCGGCGGCTTAGGCCGCGATCTCGACGCGGTCGCGGCCGTTGGCCTTCGCCGCGTACATCGCCGCGTCCGCGCGCGAGTACTGCGCTTCGAGGTCAAAGCCGGCCGCGCCGGACACCGCGACGCCGAAGCTCATCGTGATCGGATGGCCCGCGATCGGCTCGGCCCGGATCGCCTCACGCAGCTTCTCGGCCAGGCCGCGAGCCTCGTCGGGCGTCGCGCCCGGCACGAGGACCACGAACTCCTCGCCGCCGAGGCGGTAGGCAAGGTCGTAGGCGCGCAGCGTCGTGCGCCAGCGGTAGGCGATCTCGCGCAGGACCGCGTCGCCGACCTGATGGCCGTCGCGGTCGTTGATGGCCTTGAAGTGGTCGAGGTCGCCGAGGACGAGCCCGACCGGCCGACCGGAGACCTCGGACTGCAGCTCCAGCTCGCGGCCGCGCGCCGCCAGCGCCTTGCGGTTGAGCATCTGCGTGAGCGGGTCCACGATCGCGTCCGCGCGGTGCTCGACTTCCGAGCGCATCAGCGCGCTGCCGACCAGCGCGATCCCGGCGACCAGCGAGAGCGGGAACGCCAGCACCCACGGCGCGTCGACGACGCGCTGGGCGTCGACGCCCGCGGTCGCGCCCGCGAGGACCGCGACCGTCAACGCGACCGCCGCGACCAACCCGCGTGACGTGAAGCGCCCGATCGCGGCAGCGATCGGAATTCCCAACCACATCAAGAACGGCGAGTCGGGCCCGCCGGTGAGCACCGCGGTGGCGCCAACGACGATCTGCGCCAGCGACCACGCCAGCGCGTAGACGACCTCCGCGTGCTCGGTGCGGCCCATGAGCCAGTCGCCGAGCATGAACGCGCCAGCGACGAGCGGCAGCAGGAGCACCGGCCACCAGCCGAGTTGCGGCACGGCGGACAGGACGACGACAGCCTCCAGGGCGAAGACGATCTGCCGCGCGGTCCGCGGGCGGCCGTCGACCTCCTGCAAGCGCGCGCGCACGGCGTGGTCGATCAGCCAGGTGTCCTCGGCGGCCGGGTCGAGCGCGCCGGCCGCCGTGGCGGTCGCGGTGACGGCGGGGGTCATGCGGCCTCCGTTTCGGGGACGAGCGCGAGCGCCGGCGGCGCCTCGGCCGGGCCGCCGCAGACGCGGTCGCGGCCGCCTCGCTTGGCGCGGTAGAGCGCGAGGTCGGCCTCCTCGTAAAGCGCGTCGAAGTCGAACGCGGTTCCCTCGGTTGAGGCGGCGACGCCGAAGCTCATCGTCACCTTCTGGCCGGCGATCGGCGCGGCGCCAATGGCGGTGCGCAGGCGCTCGGCGACCTCCTCGGCCTCGTCGACGGTCGCGCCGGGGAGCAGGACGAGGAACTCCTCGCCGCCGAGACGATAGGCCATCTCGTAGGCGCGGAGGCTGAGCCGCCAGCGGAACGCAACGTCGCGCAGAACCGCGTCGCCGACCTGGTGGCCCGCGGTGTCGTTGACGTTCTTGAAGTGGTCGAGGTCGCCAACGACGACGCCGACGGGCCGCTTGGTCAGCGCGGTCTGCTGCGCGAGCTCGGCGGCGCGCGTGACCAAGGCCTTGCGGTTGAGCATCTGCGTGAGCGGGTCCATCACGGCCTCGGCGCGCTGGGCAACCTCGGAGTGCATGTGTGCCCATCCAAAGAGCGCCACGCCGATGATCAGCATCGCGGGGAACGTGACCAGCGTGGGGTTGTCCAGGACGGCTTGCGCGTCGTCGACGAACGACATCCCGATGAGCAGGAAGAGCGTGACCGCGACGCCCGCGACGATCCCGCGGGTCGTGAACCGGCCGGGCAACGAGGAGACGGCGACGCCGTACCAGATCACGCACGGCGCCTTCGGGCCGTCCATGAGGATCGCGCCCGCCGTGATCGCGATGAGCGTGCTCATCCACGCGATCAAGAACGGGATCTCGGGCCGGGTGCTGTCCGGCATCCGCCGATCGCACACGGCGAAGACCAGCCCCACCGCGATCACCGGTGCTGGCGTCCACCATCCGAGCCAAGGAGCGCATCCCAGCAACACCGCCAACTGCAGGACGAAGGTCAACGTGCGCAACGTCCGCACCCGACCGCTCATATCGAGCAGCCGCTCCCGACCCAGTTCATCGATCAGCCATGTCGCCGGGGCTGGCGTCCCCTGGCCGGTGCCTTCCTCGGCAACCGGACTCGTCATCCCCATGGCTCAGACAGTCGGCATATCCGTGCAGCTTTTGAGCAGCTTTGGGCCTCAGACGGACAAAAAGGCGCAGGCTCCTACAGCTGCGGTATTGCGGACGCGTGCAGCGTCGGCGACAGCTCAGGCGTCCGTGGTGCCCAGCGCCCGCAGCATCTTCTCGACGTGCTCGCGCCCGACCTGCGGGATCGGCAGGTCTGGGGTTCGTTCGAGCAGCACGTCAAGACGCACGATCCCAGCGCGCAACGCCGCCTGGGCGTAGTCCCAGTCGCGCGGCCGGCCAGCAGCGCATTTCGAGAGCACGAGATCGTGCGGCTCGAGGCACCATGCGACCGGACGCCGGTCGGACGCGACCCGCGCCGGAACGGGAACCGGCACAAGGCGTCCCTCCCAACCCTCGGGCGCCTTCGCGGTCTCTGGTCCGACCCCATGGGCGTAGTAGCCGAACGTCACTTGGAAGCTAGACCCATCTCCGAGCGCACCGTCGATCATGTCCGCCCGTTGCGGGTCGTCACGTGGGTACAGATCGGCTTCCAGCGACTCGCGCATTTCCGACGGAACCTCGTCGTGCGTCCCGAGAATCGCTTGGCTACCGATGACAACGAGATCGTCGAGCCCGGTCACGTTGGCCGCCGCCGCGATCACGTGCTCGAAGTCCTGGCGGCGCATGTCAGCGCACCCGCTCGATGATCTGCTTGCGCTCTGTCTCGCTGAGCAAACCAGCAAGAGGCGAGTTCTGCCGCAGATCGTCGGCGGACTGACTCTCTTCGGCGATCGCCTCGCGGATCTCATCCACTGGGCGAGCCAGCAATGCCTCCCATTGCGCGGCGTAGTGATCGTCGATCCGCCCCTGCGCACGCCATCGATGCAGGACGTGGCGCGCCTCGTCGACCATCGGCCGGCGCAACTGCCGAGCCACGACCCGGTGATACGCCAGACTGCGCGCACGCGCCCGAGCGTGGCCGTCGTCACCGCGTGGTGGCTGCAGGTCGTCGGCACGCAAACGTCGCGCCGCCTCGCGCTGGCGGCTCATCGCGGGAGCCAGCGCGTAGCGCCGATCTCCTTGGGCACGATCGGCGTCGACGGCGTCACGCAGATCCAGAAGAGCAGGTACCGGCACCTCGAGACGCCCACCACGGGTGTAGACGACCGGGAGATCTCCAGCCTTGATCCAACGCTCCAGTGCCGTATGACTGACGCCCAGCGCGCGCGCGGCCAACCGCCGCGAGACCGTCTCCCCCAGCTCGCGCTCGAGCGAAAGACGTACCGCGCTCAGATCTTCGTTGCCGGGCATCGCAAGCCCGGCCCGCCTGAGGCGCACCAGGTTCTCGAACAGCTCCTGTCGATGTTCGACCAAGCCCACGAAGTCAGTGTAGCGTGAGTTTCCAAAAATAACAAAATATGGAAACTCTTCGACGAAGTGGAGAACGCGAGAGGGCGCCCCGTAGGGCGCCCTCTCGGAACAGCGTGGTGCGGAGGCGGCGAGCTACTGCTGCCCGTCGTCCTGCGGCACGTCCAGCTCGGCCAGCTCGTCGGCGAAGCCGGTGTCGCCGCCCGCGCCGATGTCCTCGAGCTGCGCGAGGTCCTGGTCGAAGCCGGCGCCGAAGGCGCCGAGGCCGTCACCGTCGCCGAGGCCGAGCTCGGCGGCGATCTCGTCCTGGTCGAGCAGGCCGACCTCGTCCATGGCACGCGGGAGCGGCTCGGAGGGCTCGATCTCGATGCGGCGGTAACGCTTCAGCCCGGTCGCGGCCGGGATCAGCTTGCCGATGATCACGTTCTCCTTGAGCCCGTTGAGCGTGTCCTTCTTGCCCTCGAGCGCGGCATCCGTCAGCACCTTCGTGGTCTCCTGGAAGGAGGCCGCCGAGAGGAAGGAGTCCGTGTTCAGCGACGCCTTCGTGATGCCGAGGATGATCTCCTCGAACTGTGCCGTCTCGCCCTTGGCCTTCTTGACCTCGGCGTTGACCCGCGCGAAGTCGTAGCGGTCCACGAACTGACCCGGCAGGTAGTTCGTGTCGCCCTTCTGGTCCACGCGGACCTTCTTGAGCATCTGGCGGACGATCAGCTCGATGTGCTTGTCGTTGATGTCCACGCCCTGGGACTTGTAGACCTCCTGGACTTCCTTGACCAGGTACTGCTCGGTCTCGGTCCGGCCGCGGAGCTTCAGCAGGTCGTGCGGGTACAGCGAGCCCTCGTTGAGCTGCGTGCCCGCCGGGACGCGCTGACCGTTCTCCACCAACAACCGCGTGCGACGCGGGAAGGTGTAGCGGTGCTCCTCGCCGGTGTCGTCGGTGACGACCACGGTCCGGGCCTTGTCGGTCTCCTCGAGCGTCGTGACGCCGTCCTGCTCGGCGATCTGCGCCAAGCCCTTCGGCTTACGTGCCTCGAACAGCTCGACGACACGCGGCAGGCCGTGCGTGATGTCCGCGCCGGCGACGCCGCCGGTGTGGAACGTACGCATCGTCAGCTGCGTGCCCGGCTCGCCGATCGACTGCGCGGCGATGATGCCGACCGCGTCACCGATCTGCGCGAGCTGGCCGGTCGCCATCGAGCGGGCGTAGCACGCCTGGCACACGCCGGACGTCGCCTCGCACTTCAGGACCGAGCGGACCGGCACCATCGGGCGGCCGCCCTTCTCGTGCTCGTCGCGGAAGTGCTCGACGATCAGCGCGAACTCGGCGCGGTCGATCTCCTTGCCCTTCTCGACGATCGCCTTGGAGCCCTTGCCGCCGATGTCGGCCGGCGCGATGCGGCCGACCAGGTTGGTGTTCGGCTCACCGCCCGCGTCGAAGACCGGGAGCTCGATGCCCTCGGTCGTGCCGCAGTCGAGCTCGCGGATGATGACGTCCTGGGACACGTCGACCAGACGGCGGGTCAGGTACCCCGAGTCCGCCGTACGGAGCGCCGTGTCGGCCAGGCCCTTACGGGCACCGTGCGTCGAGATGAAGTACTCGAGGACCGTCAGGCCTTCCATGAAGTTGGCCTTGATCGGGCGCTCGATGATCTCGCCCTTCGGGTTGGCCATCAGGCCACGCATGCCGGCCAGCTGGCGGATCTGGGAGATCGAGCCTCGGGCCCCGGAGTTGGCCATCATGAAGATGGGGTTCAGGGGATCGAAGTTCTCCTGCATGGAGTCGGCGACCGTGTCGGTGCACTCCGTCCACTTCTCTACGACCAGCTCGTGGCGCTCTTCCTGCGTGATGAGCCCCATGTCGTACTGGTCGTGGATCTCCGCGACCTCGTCCTCGTACTTCTTGAGGATCTCGCCCTTCTGGGGCGGGATGATCACGTCGTTCTTGGACACCGTGATGCCCGCGAGCGTCGCGAAGTGGAACCCGAGGTCCTTGAACGCGTCCAACACCAAGGCCACCGCCGAGGCGCCGAACGACTGCACGAGCGCGTCGATCAGCTTGACGGTGTCCTTCTTGCGCATCGCCTGGTTGACGAAGGTGTAGAGCTCGGGCGTGTAGTCCTCGCCCAGCGCCTCTTCCAGCGCGCGCTCGATCTTGTCGTTGTAGATGATGCGGCCGACCGTCGTGAGGACGTGGCCACCCTCGCGGCTGGTCTGGCGGTACTCGGCCAGGTCGTGCAGGCCCACGATCTTGTTGTCGTAGGACAGCTCGGCCTCCTGCGCCGTGCGGAACACCTTCGGGCGCGGCTCGTTGCTCGGCCACTCGTTGGCCGCGAGCTTGGTCTGCTTCTCGGCCAGCACGTCGGCGTCCTCGCCGTGCGTGAGGTAGAAGGTGCCCAGCACCATGTCCTGCGCGGGCGTCGCCAAAGGCGCGCCGTGTGCCGGGGACAGGATGTTGTTGGACGACAACATCAGGATCCGGGCCTCCGCCTGCGCCTCGGCGCTCAGCGGGAGGTGGACGGCCATCTGGTCGCCGTCGAAGTCCGCGTTGAACGCGGAGCAGACGAGCGGGTGGACCTGGATGGCCTTGCCCTCGACGAGCACGGGCTCGAAGGCCTGGATGCCGAGGCGGTGCAGCGTGGGCGCGCGGTTCAGGAGCACCGGGTGCTCGTGGATGACCTGCTCCAGGACGTCCCAGACCTCCGGGATCATCGAGTCCACCATCTTCTTGGCGGCCTTGATGTTCTGCGCGGCCTTGCGCTCGACGAGCTGGGCCATGATGAACGGCTTGAACAGCTCCAGCGCCATCAGCTTCGGCAGACCGCACTGGTGCAGGCGCAGCGACGGACCCGACACGATCACCGATCGGCCGGAGTAGTCCACGCGCTTGCCCAGCAGGTTCTGACGGAAGCGGCCCTGCTTGCCCTTCAACATGTCCGAGAGCGACTTCAGCGGACGGTTGCCCGGGCCCGTGACGGGCCGGCCGCGGCGGCCGTTGTCGAACAACGCGTCGACGGCCTCCTGCAGCATGCGCTTCTCGTTGTTGACGATGATCTCCGGCGCGCCGAGGTCGAGCAGGCGCTTGAGCCGGTTGTTGCGGTTGATGACGCGGCGGTAGAGGTCGTTGAGGTCGGAGGTCGCAAAGCGGCCACCGTCCAGCTGGACCATCGGGCGCAGCTCCGGCGGGATGACCGGAACGGCCTCGAGCACCATGTGCTCCGGCTTGTTGTCGGAATGCAGGAAGGCCGAGAGGACCTTCAAGCGCTTGACCGCGCGGGCCTGCTTCTGGCCCTTGCCGTTCTTGACCTGGTCCTCGAGGTCCTCGCGGTCGTGCTCGAGCACGATGCCGGGCTGGTCCTGCGGGGCGAGGTCGTCGCCGGGCAGGCGATCGGCGTCCGTCTCACGCGGCGGCGCGAGGCGGTCGTACTCCTGCTTCTCGGTGAGCAGCGTGCGGATGTGCTCCGCGCCCATGCCGCCGCCGAAGTACTCGCCGAAGCCGAACGGCGACCCAAAGCGGTGCTTGAGCTCGCGGAAGAACGTCTCGTCGGCGATGATCGTCTTGGGGCGGAAGTCGTCCTTCTCCGCCGCCTTGTCGACGTAGGTGTTCAGCGGCCAGTCCTGCCCCTCCTGGGGCGCCTCGTCGGCCGGCTCGTCCTTGTTGGCGAAGAGCTTCCAGACGTCCTTGAGGCGCTCGCGGGCGTCCTCGTAGTAGGCCTGCGTGTCGTCGATGTCCGACGCGAAGGTCTTCTGGATCTCCTTGATGAGCTTCTCGCGCTCGTCGTCGGAGAGCTTCTTGACGTTGATGTCCAACGACTCGGCCCAGAGGTGATCCTCGTCGCCGAAGTCGCCCTGCTCGCCCGTGTTAAGGAACGTGATGCGGGCCTCGCGGCTCTTGCGGAGCTCCTCGACGCGCTCGTTCTCCTCCTCGCGCAGGCGGGTCAGCTCCTCCTGCATCTCGCCCTCGAGCTTGGGCAGGTCGCGCCAGCGCGCCTCCTGGTCCACCCACGTCACGATCGACGCGGCGAAGTACAGGATCTTCTCGAGCTCCTTGGGCGCCATGTCCAGCAGGTAGCCGATGCGGCTCGGGACGCCCTTGAAGAACCAGATGTGCGAGACGGGCGCGGCCAGGTCGATGTGGCCCATGCGCTCACGGCGCACCTTGGACCGCGTGACCTCGACGCCGCAGCGCTCGCAGACGATGCCCTTGTAGCGGACGCGCTTGTACTTGCCGCAGTAGCACTCCCAGTCCTTGGTGGGACCGAAGATGCGCTCGCAGAACAGGCCGTCCTTCTCGGGCTTGAGCGTGCGGTAGTTGATCGTCTCGGGCTTGGTGACCTCGCCCGAGGACCAGCCGCGGATCTGCTTGGAGGACGCCAGTCCGATCTCGATGGCGTCGAAGTTGTTGATGTCGATCATGCGATCTGCTCTCTCTCGGTCCTACGCCTCGTCCTCGACCGGTGCGACGTCCTCAGGGATGTCGCCCAGGTCGATCTCGCCATCCACCTCAAGGTCCGGTGCGACCTCGTCGGTGTCGGCTTCGCCGGTGGCCTCTGCGCCATCGGAGGCATCCGTGTCGTCGCTGCCCTCGACCGCCTCATCGGCGGCCTGACCGTCGCCAGCGCGAACGCCAGAGAGGTCGATGCCGAGCTCCTCGGCGGCGCGCAGCAGGTCGTCGTCCTCGTCGGCCATCTCGGCGCGCTGGCCCTCTTCGGAGACGACGTTGACGTCAAGCGCCAGCGACTGCATCTCCTTGAGGAGCACCTTGAAGGACTCGGGGATCGACGGCTCGGCGATGTTCTCGCCCTTGACGATGGCCTCGTAGGCCTTCACGCGCCCGACGGTGTCGTCGGACTTGATCGTCAGCATCTCCTGCAGCGTGTAGGCGGCGCCATAGGCCTCGAGGGCCCACACCTCCATCTCGCCGAAGCGCTGGCCGCCGAACTGCGCCTTGCCGCCCAGCGGCTGCTGGGTGACCAGCGAGTACGGGCCGGTGGAGCGCGCGTGGATCTTGTCGTCCACGAGGTGCAGCAGCTTCAAGATGTACATGTAGCCGACGGTCACCGTCTCCTCGAACGGCTCGCCGGTGCGGCCGTTGAAGAGCTGGAACTTGCCGGTGGCCTGACGGCCCGGGACGCGGCTCGTGTCCACGTCCATGTTGATCTTGCCGCCGTACTTCTTGTGGTCCTCCTGCCAACGCACCAGCGCGTTGTCGACGTCCTCCAGGGAGGCACCGTCGAACACCGGGGTGGCGGTGTAGACCTTCTCGCCGTACTTGAAGCCCTTCTCCTCGTCGTCGAACCAGCCCTGTGCGGCGGCCCACCCGAGGTGGGTCTCCAGGATCTGGCCGACGTTCATGCGGGACGGAACGCCCAGCGGGTTGAGGATGACGTCGACCGGCGTGCCGTCCTCGAGGAACGGCATGTCCTGCTCGTCGACGATCTTCGAGATGACGCCCTTGTTGCCGTGGCGGCCGGCGAGCTTGTCGCCCTCGGAGATCTTGCGCTTCTTGGCGACGAACACGCGGACGAGGTCGTTGACGCCCGGCGGCAGGTCGTCGCCGTTCTCGCGCGAGAAGGTCATGACGTCGATGACGACGCCACCCTCACCGTGCGGGACCTTCAGCGACGTGTCGCGGACCTCGCGTGCCTTCTCCTTGAAGATCGCGCGGATCAGCTTCTCCTCCGCGGTCAGCTCGGTCTCGCCCTTCGGCGTGACCTTGCCCACCAGCAGATCGCCGGAGCCGACCTCGGCGCCGATGCGGACGATGCCGCGGTCGTCGAGGTTGCGCAGCGACTCCTCCGAGCGGTTCGGGATGTCGCGCGTGATCTCCTCGTCGCCCAGCTTCGTCGTGCGAGCGTCGATCTCGTACTCCTCGATGTGGATCGAGGTGAGCTCGTCGTCCTTGACCAGGCGCTTCGAGAGGATGATCGCGTCCTCGAAGTTGTAGCCCTCCCAGGACATGAAGGCGACCATCAGGTTCTTGCCCAGGGCCATGTCGCCCTTGTCCGAGGCGGAGCCGTCCGCGAGGAGGTCTCCGGCCTTCACCTGCTGGCCGGTCGTGACGAGCGGCTTCTGGTGGATGAGCGTGCCCTGGTTGGAGCGCATGAACTTCTGGAGCTCGTGCTCGTCCTTGCCCTCAGCGTGCTCGACGACGATCTGCTCGGCGTCGACGTAGGCGATCGTGCCGTCGTGCAGCGCGATGACGAGGTCGCCCGTGTCCATGGCGGCGCGACGCTCCATGCCGGTGCCCACGACAGGGGCGTCGGTCTTAAGGAGCGGCACTGCCTGGCGCTGCATGTTGGAGCCCATCAACGCGCGGTTGGCGTCGTCGTGCTCGAGGAACGGGATCATCGCCGTGGCGACCGACCAGATCTGCTCGGGCGAGACGTCCATCAGGTCGACGTCCTTCGGGCTGACCGTGACGTACTGGCCGGCCAGGGTGCGGCAGAGGACCTCGGGGCCCTTCAGCTTGCCCGTCTTGGGGTCGATCGGCTGGTTGGCCTGCGCGATCAGGCGCTGCTCCTCCTGGGTGGCGTCCAGGTGCACGAGCTTGTCGGTGACCGTGCCGTCCTCGATCACGCGGTAAGGCGTGGTGACGAAGCCGTGCTCGGAGACCTGCGCGTAGGAGGACAGCGAGCCGATGAGGCCGATGTTCGGACCCTCAGGGGTCTCGATCGGGCACATGCGGCCGTAGTGCGTCGGGTGGACGTCGCGGACCTCGATGGGCGCGCGCTCGCGGGTCAGGCCGCCCGCGCCGAGGGCGCTCAAGCGCCGGCGGTGCGTCAGGCCGGACAGCGAGTTCGTCTGGTCCATGAACTGCGACAGCTGCGACGAGCCGAAGAACTCCTTCAGCGCGGCGACGACCGGGCGAATGTTGACGATCGTCTGCGGCGTGATCGTGTCCTCGTCCTCCGTCGTGAGGCGCTCGCGGACGACGCGCTCCATGCGGTAGAGGCCGATCCGGAACGCCTCCTGGATCAGCTCGCCGACCGTGCGCAGGCGACGGTTGCCGAAGTGCTCGTACTCGTCGAGGCGATCGGCGATCGGCTCGCGCGGCATGGCGTTGGCCTCAGCCGCGTAGTCCTTGATCTCGACCTCGCCGTCCTCGGGGATGCCGAGGAGCTTGGGGAGGCTGATGAGCTCGCGGACGAGCGCGTGGATGTCGTCGTGCGTGAGCGTGCGGGTCTCGAGGTCGATGTCGAGGCCCAGGCGCGCGTTGAGCTTGTAGCGACCGACGCGGGTCAGGTCGTAGCGCTTGGGGTCGAAGAAGAGCTGGTTGAGCAGCGCGTAGGCGGCGTCAACCGACGGCGGCTCGCCCGGACGCTGCTTCTTGAAGAGCTCGATGAGCGCGCCCTTCTTGGTCTTCGTCGGCTCCGGATCGCTCTCGATCGTGTTGCGGATGTAGAGCGAGTTCTCGAAGAGGGCGGCCAGCTCGGTGTCGAGCTTCTCGATGTCCTCGTGGGACTCCTCGACGTCGGCGTCGGTCTCCGGGTTGTACGCCATGGCGCGCAGGAGGACCGTGACCGGCAGCTTGCGCTTGCGGTCGATGCGGACGAAGACCTTGCCCTTCTTGTCGATCTCCATCTCCAGCCACGAGCCGCGGGCCGGCATCAGGTTGGCGGTGAAGACCTGCTTCTCGCGGTCCTTCGCCTCCATGATGTAGGCGCCGGGCGAGCGGACGAGCTGCGTCACGACGACGCGCTCCGTGCCGTTGATGATGAACGTGCCGCGCTCGGTCATCCACGGGAAGTCACCCATGAAGACCGACTGCTCGCGGATCTCGCCCGTCTCGTGGTTGATGAACGCGACCGTGACGGTGAGCGGACGGGAGAAGGTGAGGTCCTTCTCGCGGCACTCGGCGATCGAGTTCGGCGGCGCGTCGAAGACGAAGTCGCCGAAGTTGACGGCCAGATGGCCGGTGTAATCCTCGATCGGCGAGATGTCGTCGATCGTTTCGCGGAGACCGCCGGTCTCCGGATCCACGAGCCACTCGAAAGAGCGGCGCTGGATGTCAATCAGGTTCGGAAGGTCAAGGACCTTGTCCAGGCGCGCAAAGCTGCGGCGCGTCCGGGTGGCGTCGAGGGCAGGCACTACGGCGACTCCTCAGGGGTGGAGGCGGGCAAACTGGGAGGGCGCGTCTTAGCAGCCAGGCTGGCGCAGAGACGCGACCTGCCAATCTAGCACAGGCCGAAGCGGACCCCGGTCGCGGGGCAGTCAGCGCTCACGGACCCCGCCCTGGCCCCCGCGTATGTGGCGCGGGATGCGAATTCGGGCGGCTGCGACTATTGGCCGACGGGCGGCAGTGTAGCGGTGGAATGCGACGGCCGCCAGGTTTGCCCGATGCCCGTTCGGCTCAACGCTTCTTCTTGGCCTTCGTCGCGCAGGTCTTGTAGGTGCGCGTCTCGGTCAGCGTCTTGCCGTCGCTGAGCTTGACCGACAGCTTGACCTTGAAGGTCCCCTTCGGCAGGCCGGTCAGTGTCACCGGGACCTTGAGCTTCTTGGCGGTGTAGGTCTTGGCCTTGCCCTTGCCGATCGTGACCTTGATCGAGCTGACCTTCGCCGCGCCGGACTTGGGCTTGCGGACGGTGAGGGTCAGGCGCCGCTTGGACAGGCACTTCTTCGGCGAGGCCAGCGAGACGACGTCGGCGACCTTGGGCTTGGCGATCGGCTTGGTCGTCACGGGCGGGATGACCGGCGGGGTCGTGACGGGCGGCGTGACGACGGGCGGCTGGGGCTCCGGCAGGCCGGCGTTGCGGATCCGGATCACCCGCGCGTTGTTGTTGTCGGTCACCCAGATGTCGTTGCCGACCTTGGCCACCTGCTGGGCCGCGAAGCCCGCGGGCAGGGCGATGAAGCGCTGGCTGCCGTCCTGCGCGATCCGCAGGATGCGCGCGTCCTTCGAGGCGACGTAGACCGCGCCGTCGGCGCCGACGGCCATCCCGAAGGGGTTCGTCAGGTTCGACGCGACGATCTGGGCGTTCGTCCCGCTGGACGCGAAGGGATCGATCCGGACGACGTTGCCCGAGTTGAACATCGTGACGTAGAGGTTGTTGTCGGCACCGAGCTCGATGCCCTGCGCGCCCGATGCGACCGGGATCGGGAACGTCGCTTCGGCCGCACCCCAGGCGCCGTTGCCCGGCAAGCTGTAACGCCGCACGACGTTGCCGTCGTAGTCCGGGACGAACGCCTTGCCCAGGGCGAAGACCAAGTCGTAGGCGTCCTCGTTCGTCGGGAAGGCCTCAAGCTGGCTGCCGTCGCCGTTGACGCCGCCCAGGCCGTGGCTCGCGCCGCACGCGTCCGCGGGATCAGGCGCGGTGAAGAGCATCCGCGTGTCGTTGAATTTCGCCATGCCGACCGGGCCGCAGGTCTGCGACGTCACCTGCGGCGTGACGCCGCCGCTCGTGTCGATCTTCTGGAAGCCCTTGCCGGCGCCCGTGCCTATCGCCACCCAGACGCGGCCGTCGGGGCCGAGCGCCGCCGACGTCGCCGTCCCGGCCGCGCCGGGCAAGGTCACGCGCCGGATCATCTGCCCGGTCGGCGACAGGACCGCCACCGACTGGTTGAAGGTCTCGACGACGTAGACGTTGCCGTCCGCGCCGGCCGTGATCCCGTTGCCGCCGCTGGCCAGCGCGACCGGCGGCTCCACGACCTCCGCGCGAGCGGCGGCGGGGACGAGCGCGAGCGCGCAGGCGAGGCCCGCGAGGGCGAGACGGCTGGACCGTGACATGGCGGTGGAGCCTGCTCAGCAGGCTCCACCATGTCAAGGCTCTTGGCCGGACGGCGTCCGCTACGCCGGGGTGGGCGCGGCGTCGACCTCCGCCGCGCGCTCCCGGGCGATCCGCCGGTCGCGCAGCAGCGAGGCCACGACGCCGGTGCCCAGGACGAGCGCGATCGCCGGCAGCGAGATCTCCGGGCCGAGCTTGCCCCACAGCTCGCCCGCGGCCATCTTGATCCCGATCAACACCAGCAGCGCCGCCAGCGCGGTCTTCAAGTAGTAGAGGCGCTCGACCAGGTCAGCGACCAGGAAGAACAGCGGCGCCAGGCCCAGCAGGGCGAAGGCGTTGGCGGCGAAGACGATGAACGCGTCGTCGGTGATCGCCAGGATCGACGGGACCGAGTCGATCGCGAACACGATGTCGGCGATGACCAGCGCCGCGACCGCGGCGGTGGCGATCGACAGGTTCGGCAGCCGCGCCTTGAGCTTCTCGACGAACGCGGTCTCCCCCGCGCTGTCGTGGCGGTGCTGGTACATCCGCCAGCCGGTCCAGACCAGCAGCGCGGCGAACAGGTAGGAGATCCACGAGGCGTGGTGCAGCGCGGTCGCGCCGACGGCGATGAAGATGCCGCGCAGCACGAGCGCGGCGACGATGCCCCAGGTCAGCAGGCGGTGGCGCTCGACCTCGGGGATGCCGAAGCTCGTGAGGATCAGCAAGAAGACGAAGACGTTGTCCAGCGACAGCGACTTCTCCACCAGGAAGCCGGCGAAGTAGAGGCCGGCGTCGCGGCCGCCGAAGGCGATGATCATGCCCGCGCCGAAGCCGAGCGCGATGATCAGCCAGCCGATTGATTGCAGCGTGGCCTTGCGGACGCTCATCCCGGCGCCCTTGCTCTCGCGGCGAGCCAGCCAGAGGTCGAACGACAGCAGGACGAGCAGCGCGCCGATGAGGACGATCCACTTCATGTTGGGGCGGTTCCTTTCGCGGGTCGGTGATCCGCGAAGGTTTGACCGCCTCCTGAGAGGCCGCGCGCCCCGGGCCCTGGCTCATAGGGAGCTGTTTGGACCGTGCTGACGAGAACGCGCCGTCGGGCTACTTCCCTTCGACGCCGCAAAGGGTATCAAGCACCGGCCACTCCGTTTTGTGGTTGGCTACGACCCTATGGAGCGAGGGTTTTTCAGCAGTCTGTTCGACATCTCATTCACGAGCTTCGTCACGACCAAGCTCATCAAGGTCCTCTACGTCCTGTCGCTGGTCGTGATCGCGATCACCGCGCTGGTGTTCGTGGTCGCCGGCTTCGAGGAGAGCGCCGGGCTGGGCCTGTTCATGCTGGTCATCGGCGCGCCACTCGGCGCGCTGTTGTACATCATCTACACGCGGGTGATCCTGGAGTTCATCATCCAGGTCTTCCGGATCGGCGAGCTGCTGCGCGACCAGGGCGAGCTACAGCGCCAGGCCTTCACGGCCGCCGGCTGGCTCGGTGGCGATGGTGGCGGCGCGCCGGCCGCCGGGCCCGCATCGCCGGCGCCACCCGGGCCTGAGGCGCCGACGACGGCGGCCGCCATCGCGGCGTCCTGCCCGAACTGCGGCGCACCGACGACGCCCGGCGCACGGTTCTGCCGCTCCTGCGGGCACCAGCTCGACTGACGATGTTCTGCCCGCACTGCGGAGCGAAGACCGAGCCGGACGCGGCGTTCTGCGAGGCCTGCGGGACGCGGCTGACGGAGGGGACGGCGCCCGCTGCGCCTCCCACGCCGCCATCCGGGTCGCCGAGTGGTCTGCTCGTCGGCGGGGGCGTCCTGCTCGTGGCGGCGGTGGTCGTCGGGGTCCTCGCGCTGACCGGCGTGATCGGCGGCCATGCCGAGGTCGCGAGGGTCGAGCTGCCCGCGCGCCCGACGGTCACCGCGCCACCGCCGATGCCCGCCCCGGCGACGGTCGAGACGGTGCCGGAGCCGGAGACCACGACCGAGACGGAGCCCGAGCCCGACGCGGAGCCCGAGGAGCCGCGGTCGGTGGCGGCAACAGTCGCGCGGACGTGCGGGCGGGGCGGTGTCGGTGGGGACTGCCACTTGTCGGTGCGGGCTTCGCCGTCGTCAGACAGCGCCGAGCTGCGGCGGCTGGACGAGGGCGATGCGCTGCGGCTCAGCTGCCAGCTGCGCGGCGATCCGGTGCGGTCGTCGGCGCTGGGCGTGACGAGCTCGGTGTGGTCGCGCACGACGCAGGGCGGGTACGTCACCAACGTGTACGTGAAGGGGCCGGGCCTGAAGTCGCGATCGATCACGCTGCGCCGATGCTGACCGGCCGGACCCTCGCCGCGTGCGTGGTCGCCGCCGCGCTCGCGCCCGCGACGTTGACGACGCCGGCCACCGCCGCTGCTCCGGCCGCCGCCCGCGCGGACGCCACCGCGGCCGCCGCCTTCACCTTCAGCGCGCACCGCCTGACGACCGCCCAGCGCCACCGCCTCAACGGGTCGTCGTGGCGACCGGGCTGCCCGGTGTCGCTGGACCAGCTGCGCTACCTGCGCATCGGCTACTTCGGCTTCGACGGCCGCCCGCACCGCGGCGAGCTGGTCGTCAACGCCGATGCCGTCGCGGCGATGCGCACCGCGTTCGCCTACTTGTACGCCCAGCGCTTCCCGATCCGGCGGATGCACCTGGTCGACCGCTACGACGCGTCGGACTACGCCTCGATCGAGGCCGACAACACCTCCGCCTTCAACTGCCGCCGTGCGACGGGTGCGACGCGATGGTCCCAGCACGCCTACGGCCGCGCCGTCGACGTCAACACCATCGAGAACCCGTACGTGTACACCAACGGGACGACGACGCACGCCAAGTCGCGGCCGTACCTCGACCGCTCCAACCATCGCAAGGGCATGGCCTACAAGGGCGGCGCGCTCGTGCGCGCGTTCGCGAAGGCAGGCTGGGGCTGGGGCGGCAACTGGCCGGGCCCGACCGACTACCAGCACTTCAGCGCGAACGGCACCTAGAACGACGAAGGGCGCCCCTTGCGGGACGCCCTTCGGTGAAGCGATGCTGCGTGCGGGCGAAGGCCCGCGGCCGAGCTACTTGACCTCGACGGAGGCGCCGGCCTCCTCGAGCTCCTGCTTGAGCTTGTCGGCCTCGTCGCGCTCGATGCCTTCCTTGACGGGCTTGGGAGCCTCGTCGACGAGCGCCTTGGCCTCCTTCAGGCCCAGGCCGGTCGCGGCACGCACGACCTTGATGACCTGGATCTTCTTGTCGCCGGCGCCGGTCAGGATGACGTCGACCGTGGAGGACTCCTCCTCGGCCGCGGCCTCGCCGCCGCCACCGGCCGGGGCGACCGCCACGGCGGCCGACGCGGACACGCCGAACTCCTCTTCGAGCGCCTTGATGCGCTCGGCGAGCTCGAGCACGGAAATGCCCTTGAGCTCTTCAATCCACTCTGCGGTGCTGGTAGCCATAACTGTTAGCCCTCCTGGGTCTCTTCGGTGTTGTCGGGACCCTCGGCGGGATCCTCCGAGTTGTTGGTGTCGTCGGCGGGCGCCTCGGCCTCAGCGGCCGGCTCCTCCGACGGTGCCTCGGCCTCAGCGGCCGGAGCGGCGGCGGGCGCAGGCGCCTCGCCGGACGGGATCTCCCCGCTCTCCTTCTTCTCCAGAACGCCACCCAGGGCGACGGCGAGGCCGCCGACGAGCTGGTTGAGCGTCCGGGCCAGGCCGGTGATCGGCGAGGCGACGAGCCCGACGAGCTGGCCGTAAAGGACCTGGCGCGACGGGAGCTTGGAGATGGCGGTGATCTGCGCGGCGTCGACCGCCTCGCCCTCCATCAGGCCGCCCTTGAACGGCAGCAGCTCGCCGCCGGTGGCCTTCTGGAAGTCAGCGATCGCCTTCGCGGCGGCGGCCGCGTCACCGCGGACGAACGTCAGGGCCGTCGGGCCCTCCAGGACGCTCTTCAGCGCCTCGGCGTCGGCAGCATCAGCCGCACGCTCGGTGAGCGTGTTCTTGACGACGCGGAACGTCGCGTCGGAGTCGCGCAGCTTCCCGCGCAGCTCGGCGACCTGGGCCACCGTGATGCCGCGGTAGTCGACGGCGAAGACCGCCTGCGACTCCTTGATCTGATCAGCGATCTCTGCGACCGCTGCTGCTTTCTGGTCCCTGTTCACGGGCCTCCTCTGCCGGGCTTGCGCACACGCGATCCGCGATCACGTGCGCCGCCGGCGGTCTCAGGACGGCCTCGGATGTCGAGCGTGATTACGCGGCCTGGGCCGCGGTCTCACCACTCTCCAGTCCGAGGATGTCGCGGGTACGGGACGAGTCGACCTTGATGCCCGGTCCCATCGTCGAAGCGATGGTGATCGTGCGCAGGTAACGACCCTTGGCCGCCGAGGGCTTCGCGCGGATGAGCTCCTCGATCACGGCGGCGTAGTTCTCGAGCAACTGGCGCTCGTCGAAGCTGGTCTTGCCGATGTTCAGGTGGACGATCGCGGTCCGGTCGGTGCGGTACTCGACCTTGCCGGACTTCGACTCCTCGACGGCCTTGGCCACGTCCATCGTGACCGTGCCGACCTTCGGGTTCGGCATCTTGCCCGACGGGCCGAGGATGCGGCCGAGGCGGCCGACGATCGGCATCATGTCCGGCGTCGCGATGGCGACGTCGAAGTCCATGAAGCCTTCCTCGATCTTCTTGGCGAGATCGTCGGCGCCGACGACATCAGCACCGGCGGCCGTGGCCTCGTCAGCCTTCGGGCCGCGGGCGAAGACCGCGATCTTGACGTCCTTGCCGAGGCCGTTGGGCAGCGCGATCGTGCCGCGCAGCTGCTCGTCGGCGTGACGGACGTTCAGGCCCGTGCGCACGTGGATCTCGACGGACTCGTCGAACTTCGCGCGCTTGAGCGACTTGACCAGCGCGATCGCCTCGGCGGGCGCGTACTCGCGCTCGCGGTCGATCTGCGCCTTGGTCTCGTTGTAGTTCTTGCCGTGCTTGGCCATGGCTAGACGACCTCCACGCCCATGCTGCGGGCGGTGCCCTCGATGATCTTGCCGGCCTGATCGAGATCGTTCGCGTTCAGGTCGTTGAACTTCTTCTCGGCGATCGCGCGGATCTGATCCTTGGTGATCTTGCCGACCTTGTTGCGGTGCGGCTCGCCCGACCCCTTGTCGAGGTTGATCGCCTGCTTGATGAGCACCGCGGCGGGCGGCGTCTTGGTGACGAACGTGAACGAGCGGTCTTCGTAGACCGTGATCACGACCGGGATCACCGTGCCGGAGTCCTGCTGGGTCTGCGCGTTGAACGCCTTGCAGAACTCCATGATGTTGATGCCGTGCTGACCGAGCGCGGGGCCGACGGGCGGCGCCGGCGACGCCTGGCCGCCAACAGCTTGCAACTTGATCTGGGTGAGGACCTTCTTGGCCATGTCTGTCCTTCCGCCTCCCGCCTCCGTTGGCCACGGCGCGGTTCATGTGGCGTTGTGTGTGACTAAATCTTCTTCACTTGGTCGAAGCCCACCTCTACGGGTGTCTCTCGACCGAAGATGGATACCAGGACCTTGAGCTTCTGCGCGTCCTGGTTGATCTCCGAGATCTCGCCAGAGAAGTCGGAGAGGGGACCCGAGATGACCTTGACGGACTCGCCAATGGAGAACTGGGCCTTGGTGGCGACCTTCTGCGCGACCTCGCGGTGCAGCAGGCGATCGACCTCGGGCTGGGTGAGCGGAACGGGCTCGTTGGAGGCGCCGACGAAGCCGGTGACCCCGGGCGTGCCCTTGACGAGCTGCCACGAGTCCTCGTTGAGGTCCATGTTCACCAGCACGTAGCCGGGCATCGTCCGCTTCTCCTTGGTCTCCTTCTGACCGTCCTTCATCTCGGAGACGGTTTCGGTAGGGACGACCACGGAACGAATCGCACGGCGCTGCCCAAGAGAGGACGCGCGATGCTCAAGGTTGGACTTGACCTTGTTCTCGTGCCCGGAGTAGGTGTTGACGACGTACCAGCGATACATGAAGTGAGAGATCCGGGCGGGTGGGCCCTACTCCTAGATGATGAAGTTGACGACCTTCTGAGCCGCCCAGTCGGCGACGCCGAGGTAGGCGCCGGCGACGATCACGAAGCCGATGACGACTGACGTCGCCTGCGCGACCTGCCGGCGGTCGGGCCACTGAACGCGCTGCAGCTCGGCCCATGAAGCGCGCAGGAACTGCACGAACCGCGGGCCGCCCTTAGGCGGATGTGCCGTCTGCCGGCCGCCGGTGCGAGCGAGGGCGCGATCGTCCTCGTCGATGTCACCGTCGTCGTCGAGGTCGCCGACCGGCTCGGCCATGCGGCGCTCGAGCTCAGCTTCGTCGTCCTCGGCGTCTGGGGTGCCATTGGCACCCGCAGCAACCGCGGCCTCGAACTCGTCGACCTCGCCGGAGGCGTGCTCCAGCTCCCCGGGGACGTGGTCCTCGGGCGTGGAGTCCGACGGGTTCGTCGGGTCGTTCTGTCGGTCAGAAGCCATGCGGAAGCACCCAGGGGACCTAGCGGGTCTCCCGGTGGCTGGTCTGGCAACGGCACCACTTGCAGTACTTGCGCAGCGTGATGCGATCCGGCGTGTTGCGCTTGCTCTTATTGGTCTGATAGTTGCGCCGCTTGCAGTCCTCACAGGCGAGGGTCACTGCAATGCGCACGTCTCCGCGGGCCATAACGGGCTCCCGTGCAAAGGTCTGATGAAGATGATCGAACCCGCTCTGACCCGGGGCAAAAGTAAGACTCGCCCCGGAGCGAGTCGACCAGGGAGGATAGCGCGGACGCGCTCGCCACGGAGTGACGTTCGGGGCTGGACCGTTGCCGGGCTGTCTAGGCCCGCGCCGAGGCGGTCGGGTCCAGGCGCGTCATGTGGACCGAGGCGTCGAGCTCGGCGCCTGCGTGACCGCGATAGACGCCCTTGATCGGCGGGACGTCGGAGTACTTGCGGCCGTGGCCGATCTTGACGTGGGTCTCGCCCGCGAGGCGGCGGTTGGTGGGGTCGGCGCCGACCCAGATCGGCTCGCCGCGGCCGCCAACGCCGGGCAGCAGCGCCTCCAGCCAGGCGTGGGTCTGGACTTCGACGCTGGCGGTCCCGCCGTCGTCGGGGGCCGAGAACAGGTAGCCGGAGACGTAGCGGGCGGCGATGCCGTGGCGGCGCAGCAGCAGCAGCGCGAGGTGCACGAAGTCCTGGCAGACGCCGGCGCCCGCGGCCAGGAGGTCCTCGACGGTCGAGCCCACGTAGGTGACGCCGGGCTGGTAGGCGAAGCGATCTGGGATCAGCTCGTTGAGCCAGCGCAGTGTCGCCAGCGGCGTGCGGGCGCGGGCGATGTCCAGCAGGTCGGCCAGCACCTCGTCGTCGGGGTCGTCGTCGCCCGGCAGGAGGAACTCGCCCGCGGCCTCGGCGTAGGTGTCGCCGTCGAGGTGCTCCCACGGCGCCTCGGGCGCCTCCAGCGGCTCGCTGGTCACCACGCGCGCGCGGACGTCGATCGTCATGTGATCGTGGGGCCGGGCCACACCGAACTCCAGCACCTCGGTCCCGAAGTAGTCGACGTGGCGGTGGATCCGCGCCTCGGGATCCAGGCGGACGTGGAACTCGTCGCAGCGCTGGCTGGACGTCGTCGCCGGCCGCACGCGCAAGGCGTTCAGGTTGTCGGTGACCGGCGCCTCGTAGCGATAGGAGGTCAGGTAGTGGATGTCGTAGTTCACGCGATCACCGTTCCGGCCGCCGCGCCCGCGCCCGCGAAGTAGCGCTCGGCGATGTCTGCGTCGATCAGCGCCAGCTCGCTCTGGACCAGCGACGACGCCTCGGCCAGGTTGCCATCCTCGGCGGCGGCGCGGCCGCGGAACTCCAGGTCGGCGGCCAGGCGCGACAGGCGCAGCACCGGCTCGGAGGAGCGCGGCGCCTCGTCGGCGTCCACCAGCGCGCCGTGCACGGCGTCCACCGACGCGGCGACGCTGTCCGGATAGGCGCGCTCGTAGAGCAGGAACCGCGCCACCGGTCCCGCGTTCGGCGGCGCGGGCACCGCGCGCCGGAACGCCTGGAACCCGCCGACCGCTTGCAGCAGCGCCAGCGCCTGGCCGTCGCGAACGCCGCTCTCCCCATCGGGGATGTCGGCCCGCCCACCCGCCGGCATCGCCACGCGCAGCATCCGCAGCACCATGTCGGCGCCCTCGATCCGCCCGCCGGCGACCAGGAACGCGCGCGCCTCGTCGCGCAGCATCGTCCGGGAGTTCAACCCCCAGAACAACGCGCTGCGCTCCTTGATGTAGTGGAACACGCTGTAGGGCCCCATCTGCATGCGGCCCTCCAGGTCGCCCGCGCTGAGCGCCAAGTGCGTGGTGTTGATCGCCTCCCACATCTCGGCGGAGATCACGTCGCGCACCGTCCGCGCGCCCTCGCGGGCACGTGACACGCACGAGATCACCGACGCCGGCTCGCTGCGGTCGAGCGTCAGCCGGTTCAAGACGTCGTCGCGCCGCACGGGCCGCCCGTCGGAGGACGCGCCCATGATCGCCAGGATCGACCCCCACCCCAGGCGCACGCCCGCGGGATCGTCCGGCCGCCCCTGCAACGACGCCTGGAAGACGCCGTCCAGCATGCGCGCCGTGTGCTCAGCGCGCGCGACGTTGCGACCGAGCCAGAACAGCTCCTGCGCGATCCGCGACAACATGCTCTAGACCCTCCGCCGCCGTGCGTCGCGCTGACCCACGCCCGCGCGCAGCTGCTGCTGTTGCTGCTGCTGGTTCTGCCACTCGCTGCCGTAGCGCAGCCCGGGCATCGTCGTCGGGACGATGTCGTGCAGCTGGGTGTCGTTCGCACCTGGCCCCTGGCCCGGCGCGTCCTCCTCCAGCACCCACGTGTCCTTCGACCCGCCGCCTTGGGAGGAGTTGACGATCATCGACCCCTCGCGCAGCGCGACGCGCGTCAGCCCGCCGGGCACGATCCGGATCTGCTCGCCGAAGACCGCGAACGGCCGCAGGTCGACGTGGCGCGGCGCCAGCGTCCCGTCGGGCATCGCGGTCGGGACGGTCGACAGGTTGACCACCTCCTGCGCGATCCACTTCTCCGGGTGCGCCCGGATCACGTCCGCCAGCCCGTCGAGCGCCTCCTTCGGCGTCGCCGGCCCGATGAACACGCCCTTGCCGCCGGACTCGCCGGTCGGCTTGAACACCAACTCAGCGCGCCGCGCCAGCGCCGCCTCGCGCTGGGCGTCGTCGCTCATGATGTAGGTCTGGACGTTGTCGAGGATCGGCTCCTCGCCCAGGTAGAACCGGATCATCTCCGGCACGTAGTGGTAGACCGCCTTGTCGTCCGCCACGCCCGTGCCCAACGCGTTGGCGATCGCCACCGTCCCGGCGCGGTACGCGCGCACCAGGCCCGGGACGCCCAGCAGCGAGTCAGGCCGGAACTCGAGCGGGTCGACGAAGTCGTCGTCCAGCCGCCGGTAGACCGCGTGCACGCGCCGCAGTCCGGCCGTCGTGCGCATGTACAAGACGTCGTCGCGCACGACGAGGTCGGACGCCTCGACCAGCTCCACGCCCATCTGCCGGGCCAGGAACGCGTGCTCGAAGTAGGCGGAGTTCATCGGCCCGGGCGTCCACACGACCACGGTCGCCTCGTCCTCGGCGGACGGCGCGACGCTGCGCAGCCCCGCCAGCAGCAGCTGCGGGTAGTGGTCGACCGGCCGCACGCGGTGGTGCTGGAAGAACTGCGGCACCAGGCGTGTCATCGCGACCCGGTTCTCCAACACGTAGGAGATGCCCGACGGCGTGCGGACGTTGTCCTCCAGGACCTTCCAGGACCCGTCGGCGTCGCGCACGAGGTCGCATCCGGCCACGTGGCAGTACACGCCGCCCGGCGGCCGCACGCCGTGCGCGGCGCGGGCGAAGTGCGACCGCGACACGATCAGCCGCCACGGCACGATCCCGGCCCGGACGATGTCGCGCTCGTGGTAGACGTCGTCGATGAAGCGGTTCAGCGCGCGGATCCGCTGCGCCAGCCCGCGCTCGATGTGATCCCACTCGGCCGCCGGCAGGATCCGCGGCACGAGATCCAGCGGGAACGGACGATCCTTGACCGGGCCGTCCTCCCCCGTCGCATCGAAGGTGATCCCCTGCTGGACGAAGATCGCGTCGCGCCGATGGCCCGCCGCGGTGAGCAGCTGCGGGCCCAGCCGGGCGATCTCCGCCGCAAGCGAGACCGCGTGCGGCCGCGGGACTCCGTCGGGTCCGAAGACCTCGTCGTAGAACCCGGTGGGCGGCCGGTAGGCCGCAGCGTCGTTGGTGACCAAGTCGGACAGGGTGACGATCCTGTACCCAACTGTCGCGATTCACCATGGGCCGAAGTCGAAATCGGACCCGGCCTCGATGTACGCACGGTCGAACTCAAAGTGGGTAGCGTGACGCTATCGACCGGCGCTAGAATGGATCGCAGATGCTCGGCCGCACCTACGAATCACAGCAGTGCTCCGTCGCCCGCACGCTGGAGCTGGTGGGCGAACGCTGGACGCTCTTGATCATCCGCGACGCGTTTCTCGGCGTCCGCCGCTTCGGCGACTTCGCTGACCGCCTCGGCATCGCGCGCAACGTCTTGCAGGACCGCCTGGAGCGCCTGGTCGAGGCCGGGATCCTCACGAAGGCCCCCTACCAGGAGCGCCCGCTGCGCCACGAGTACCGGCTGACCGAGATGGGCCGCGACCTGTGGCCGTCGATCGTCGCACTGCTGCAGTTCGGCGACAAGCACCTGGCGCCGACCGCCGGCCCGCCGATGCTGCTGCTGCACAAGGACTGCGGTGGCGAGCTGGACGACCGCCGCTTCTGCAAGGCGTGCGGCGAGGCAGTCGAGCTGAAGGACGTGCAGGCCACGCCCGGTCCGGGCGGCGCTCGCATCCCGGTGCCCGCCGCCGTCGCGTGACCCGACCCGCCCTGGTCCTCGAGCACGAGGCCGACGCGCCCGCGGGGATCCTCGCCGAGTGGGCCGCTGAGCGCGGGATCGAATTGGAGGTCTTCGCCTGGCACGGCGCCTCCGCGGACGGCGGAGATCCGGATCCTTCGGGCCGTCCCTTCCTCGTCGTCCTGGGCTCCGAGGCCAGCGCCTTCGACGACGCCGTCCCCTGGCTCGCGCGCGAGCGCGCCGTGATCGACCGCGCCCTCGACCTCGGCGTCCCGATCCTCGGCATCTGCTTCGGCGGCCAGCACCTCGCCCGCGCGCTGGGCGGCACCGTCACCCGCGCGACGCGCCCCGAGGTTGGCTGGCTGGAGGTCGAGTCGCTCGACGACGCCGTGGTCCCACCGGGCCGCTACCTGCAGTGGCACCGCGACGCGTTCACGGTGCCGCCGGACGCCGAGCTCCTGGCGCGCTCGCCGGTCTCACCCCAGGCGTTCCGGACCGGCCCGCACCTCGGCGTCCAGTTCCACCCCGAGGTCACGCCCGCGATCGCGATGAGCTGGGCGACCGGCTATCCCGAGTCGGTGGACAACGCCGGGACGACGGTCGCGGAGGTCGAAGCCCAGGGCGACGCCCACGCCGCCGACGCGCGCCTGCGCGCCTACGCGCTCTTCGACGCGTTCTTGGGTGCCACCTCCGGGTAGCCCGGAGGTGATGACCAACGACAACCACCTGCGGGACCGCCCCACCGGCGAGCTGGTGAAGGACCTGTCGACCCAGGTCTCCACCCTCGTTCGCCAGGAGCTGGAGCTCGCCAAGGTCGAGCTGACCGCCAAGGGCAAGCAGGCCGGGATCGGCGCCGGGATGTTCGGCGGCGCTGGCCTCTTCGCCCTGTACGGCGTCGGTGCGCTGGTCGCCACGGCGATCCTCGCGCTGGCGACCGCCGTCGCGCCCTGGCTGGCCGCGCTGATCGTCGCCGTCGTGCTCTTCGCCGGCGCCGGGATCCTCGCGATGGCTGGCAAGGCGCGCGCCAAGAAGGCCGTGCCCCCGATGCCCGAGCAGACCGTCGAGACCCTCAAGGAGGACGTGCGCTACACGAAGGAGCACGTCGCCGAGGCCCGGCACCACCGCGAGCACGAGGAGACCACCCGATGAGCGAGGCCGACCGCACGCCTGACGACATCAAGGCCGACATCGAGCACACGCGCGAGGAGCTGGCCGACACGGCCGCGGCGCTGGCCGAGAAGGCCGACGTCAAGGCCCGCGCGCACGAGAAGGTCGAGGAGACCAAGGCGCGCTTCACCCACAAGGTCGACGACGCCAAGGCCAAGGTGACCGGCACCGCCGACGCCGCAAAGCAGAAGGCCTCCGACGCCACGCCGGAGTCGGTTGCGACGGGCGCCCAGCAGGCCGCCGGGACGGCGACGACCAAGGCCAAGCAGAACCCGATCCCGGTGTCGCTCATCGGCGGGTTCGCGGCCGGCGTGGTCGTCGGCTGGATCGTCTGGTCGCGGCGCTAGCCGGCACGGCCTGAGCCAGCCGGCAGGCGCTTAGCAACGCAGATCGGACAAGTCCTCCACATGAGGGTGACCCGGCGGGTTACGTTCGCGCCAACACCGTCACCTTCCGACCAGGAGGACTTGATCCGATGCGTGCTGTCCCTCGCATGCGGACCGCCGTCGCGCTCTTTGCCGCGACGGCTCTGCTCACCGCCGGCGCGACCGCGGCGTCCGCCGCGCAGTTCGTCGGCCTCGGCGACTCGTACGCCGCCGGCCCGCTGATCCCCAACCAGTCGCTCAACCCGCTCGGGTGCCTGCGGTCTGACAAGAACTACGCGCACCTCTCCGCGGCGCAACTGGGCAAGTCGCTCAGCGACGTGTCGTGCAGCGGCGCGACGACCGAGGACATGGCCGCGTCCCAGAACGTCACCCCGGGGCCGGCGAACCCGCCGCAGCTCAACGCGCTCAGCGTGTCGACCCAGACCGTGACGCTCTCGATCGGCGGCAACGACATCGGCTTCACGTCGATCATCGAGAACTGCGCGTCGCCGACGCCGTTCGGCAAGCCGTGCCAGGACAAGTACAACTCCGGCGGCGTTGATCAGCTCGCCGCGCGGATCAACGCGACCGCGCCGAAGGTCGCCGCGGTCATCCAGGGCATCCACACGCGCGCGCCGAGCGCCCGCGTGCTGGTGATCGCTTACGAGCCGATCCTGCCCGAGACGGGCTCCGGCTGCTGGCCGCAGGTGCCTTTGGCGTGGGCGGACGTCCCGTACCTGCGCGCGACGCAAAAGCGGTTGAACACCATGTTGGCCAACGTCGCCGCGGCCAACGGCGCGCGCTACGTCGACACCTACACCGCCTCGATCGGCCACGACTCCTGCAAGTCGTCGTCGGTGCGGTGGGTCGAGCCGCTGATCCCGGGGAACACGGCAGCGCCGTTCCACCCCAACGCGCGCGGGATGGCCGGGATCACGCCGACGGTAGTGGCGGCAGCCAGCTAAGGCGCCGCCGCTTATCCATCGTCCGCCAGCCCGGTGAGCGGGCCGAGCAGCCGGCGCGACCGCTTCGACACGCCCGGAAGGGCGATTAGGCGATGCGTCGGCGGCTCGTCCTGCTCGCGGCGGCGCAGCTGTTCCATCGCGATCGGGCGCCAGAGCTCGTCGACGACCGCGCGCGGCGAGCGGCCGGCGATCTCTGACGGCTCGACCTCCAGGTGCTCGGCCCACAAGCGCTCGCGCGTGGCCTGGGCCAACGCGGCGTCGTCGGTCACGACGTTCATCTCGGTGTCGTTGAGCAAGGAGTGGGCGTTGAGGTTGGCCGAGCCGATCGTCAGCCAGCGGTCGTCGACGATCCCGACCTTCGCGTGGACGTACAGCGGGTCGGCGCGGGCGCCCGTGCGCGAGCGGATCGTGGCGGCCAGGAAGTGCGAGTTGCCGTGGTCGTCGGCGTCGGCGAGGACCGCAAGCTGGCCGCGGGTGTCGTCCTGGCCGTTGTTCGCCCGCGCGGGCAGCAGGATGACGAGGCGGAAGTCATCGCTCGGCGGGTCCTTCAGCTTGTCCACCAAGATCGAGGTGATCTCCGGCGACCACAGGAACTGGTTCTCGAGGTAGATGATGTTCTTGGCGGCCCGCAACGCGCGGACGTAGGCCTCCAGGATCCGGAAGTCGCCCTTGGGGACCGCGTCGTACATGTCCTCGGCGACGGTGCGGACGACCTGGACGGTGCTCGTGCCCGCACCGTCGAGCGGCTGGGGCACGAGCGCCGGCGGGAGCGTCTCCCCCGCGACCTCGCGCCAGCGCATCGCGAAGTGCGCGGCGACGTCGGCGACCGCCGGGCCCTCGATCCGGGTGCCGACGTCGTGCCAGCCGAGCTTGCGGCGCGCATCGTGGTCGGAGGTGTCAAAGCGGTCGCCGGCCTGGTCGGTCATGTCGATGCCGTTGACGAACGCGACCTCGTCGTCGACGACGATCGTCTTCTCGTGGTGACAGTGGACCGGGTGCTCGCGCGGATCCTGGTAGGCCTGGATCTTGGTGTCGCGGGTGAGCTTCTCGACCTCGGCGGCGACCTCCTTGCGCGTCGGGTGAAAGAGCGGGACCGGCGACCCGGCCCAGACCATCACGCGCACGTCGACGCCACGCTCGGCGGTGTGCGCCAGCAGCGGGCCGATCGCCAACGGCGGGTCGTCACCGCCGCGGACGACCTCGAAGTGCGAGGCCAGGTGCCAGCCGGTGAGGTGGACGTGCGAGCGGGCGTTTTGGATGGCCTCGGCGATCCGGGGCAGCGCCTGCGCGCCGTCGATCAGGACCTCGAGGCGGCAGCCGTCGCGCGGCGGCGGATCGCCGGTGGCGAAGAGCGTGTCGTCGGCGCGCGGCGGTGGATCGAGCACGCCGCCGTGGCCGAGCCGGCGCAGGCGGCGACGGTGGTGGCGTTGGACGGTCGCCTCGATGGCGGCGCCAAGGAGCGCGTCGGGGGTGGGAGCCATCGCTACCTGGTGTGCCCACCAGGCGGCGCGAGTTCACCTCGCTACCAGTGCAGGACCTTCTCGCAACGCTTCAGCGTGAACGCGCCGTTCATGCGTACGCGCGCGGTGTCGTTCCCGGGACCGCAGTCGATCGTGCCGTGGCCGTAGTAGGCCCAGATGAAGTCCTGGCCGGATCCGGCGACGACCTTCGTCGCACCGTGGCTGGGGTAGATGTAGTCGTCGCCCGGGCCGCCGATCAGGACGTCGCGCTGCCGGCCGTTGTTATTGGCGGGGTCCCAGTCGCCCCAGATGATGTCCTTGCCTTCGCCGCCCTCGATGCGGTCGCTGCCGTGGTGGCCGAGCAGCTCGTCGTTGGCGTCGCCGCCGATCTTGTCGTGGTCGCGGCTGTCGAGGACCTTCCAGAGGATGCCGGTGACCGCGGGCCACCCGGCGTGCGTGACCTTGGCGCCGCCGCCGGAGGGCCACACCAAACGGGACAATCACTCCAGAACGCTCCGCAGGCCTCGCCGTGGCGCCCGCTGCTGACGACGCCGTCTGAGCCAGCTCGACCCCGACTCGTTTGACGTGGCGCCCGCCTCGGGCGTACGGTCCTCCAGACGTGAACCACCGCCGACGACGCGCCACCGCAGTGGCCGTCCTGGTGCTGGTGAAGATCCCGGCTCCGGCGTTTGCGCAATCTCCCGCTCAGGACCCGGCCCTTCGACACCCGCGCCGGACCCGGCCGCCGCACGGCCGACGGCCAAGGTCCAGAAGTCGGTGTGATCGATGAGCGTCGCAACGCGAACAGCCGTAGGGACGCGTTCGGCGAACAGGACGACCGCGGCGCGCGACACCGAAGGCGCAGGCGCGCGCCCTCCGCGCGCGGAGGACCACGTGAACCGCCGCGCCGCCGCCATCGTCACGGCACTGCTCGCGCTCGCCCTCCTGTCGACGACGGCGACCACCGCCGCGGCCGCCCTCCCGACCATCGACTACACCTTGGCCGGCCCCCTCGGCGATGACGGCTGGTACGTCGGCCCGGTCACGATCGCGTGGTCGGTCGGCGGCGCGACCGACAGCAACTGCCCCACGGTCGAGACGCTGCGCGATGACACGATCGGCGTGCGCCGCACGTGCACTGCGTCCAACGCCGACGCAAGCATCACCGCCCAGACCAAGGTCATCAAGATCGACCAGACGCCCCCGGTCGCCGTCGCAGGCGCCGCCGCGCGCGGCCCGGACCACCCGCCGTTCTACGTGGCGCCCGTCGCCATCGCGTTCTCCGGCACCGACGCGACCTCCGGCCTCGGCACCTGTACCGCGCTCACCTACGCCGGTCCCGACGCGCCGTCCGCCGTCGTCTCCGGCACCTGCCGCGACCGCGCCGGCAACACGTCCGCGCCCGCGCCCTTCTCCCTCACCTACGACACGACCGCGCCCATCCTCGTTGACGTGACCGCCACGCTCGCGGCCGACCGCCGCCCCACGGTCACCTGGGCGACGCCGTCGCCCGACGCCCAGACCGTCACGGTCACCCGCCGCCCAGGCGACGCCACGCTGCTCGACCGCGCCCCCGCCACAGTCCGTACGGTCACCGACGCACCGCTCGCCCCGGGCGCGACCAACACCTACACGATCACGCTCACCGACGCGGCGGGGAACGCCACCACCGCGACGGTCACCGCGACCGCCCCGCCTGCAACCACCGCCGCGAATGCCAGCGGCTCTGCCACCAAGACCGCCCTCCCCACGCTCCGCTGGCGCACCCAGCACGGAGCGAAGTACTACAACTTCCAGCTCTACCGCAACGGCCGCAAGCTCCTCACCGCGTGGCCCACGCGTCCGCATTACACGCTGCGCGCCAGCTGGCGCCTGGCCGGCAAGACCTACAAGCTGACCGCCGGCCGCTACCGCTGGTACGTCTGGCCCGGCTACGGTCCGCGCTCACGCCACCGCTACGGCCGCCTGCACGCCAAGGGCGCGGTGACCTACCCGGCGCCGCCGATGCGCGACGGCGGCCAGTAGGTCGCAAACGCGCCGCCGATCACCCAGTCGTTGGGGATCGGACCCCAGAACCGCGAGTCGTCCGAGTTGCCGCGGTTGTCGCCCATCATGAACACGTAGCCCTTGGGGATCGTGATCGTGTTGGGGAAGTCGCAGGCGCCGGAGCCCGGGTCGCAGGCGGCCGCGAACGGCTCGTCTGCCTTCTTGCCGTTGCGGTAGACCGCGCCGCCGCGCACCGCGACCGTGTCGCCACCGACCGCGACCACGCGCTTGATGAACGACTGCTTGGACTTCTCCGGCGTCGGCTTCGAGCACGGTGCTCCACTGCCTACACCTTGCCCAGACTCGCCGCAGATCGGGCTGCTCGGATCCGCGCCGACCGGCGGGTTGAAGACCACGATGTCGCCGACCTTCGGCTCGTGGCCGAGGATGCGGTGCGCGAAGCGATTGACGAGCACGCGGTCGCCGACGTGGAGCGTCGGCTCCATCGACCCGCTCGGGATCTTGTAGGGCTTGACCGCGAAGGTCTGAAGCGTCACGGCCAGCACCACCGCGATGGCCAGGAACAGGATCGTCTCGACGAGCTTGTTCTCTCGGGCGGCTTTCAGAACGGGCGGCATCGTCTCTCATCCTAAGGCGGGCGAGCCCGCCAGTCGCCACATCCGCAATGCCAAATGGGCTCGAAGGCGGTCATCGCCGCTGCTCAGCCGCAGGCCGGTCAGTTCCTCGGCGCGTGCCAGACGGCGGTAGAGCGTGGCGCGATGGACGTGCAGAGCGCGCGCCGCGGCGGCGACGTCACCACCCGCGTCAAGCGTCGCCTCCAGCGCCTCCGCCAGATCTCCGCCGGCCCGCGCGCGCAGCAGCGGCGGCAGCGGCGCCACCACCGCAGGCCGCCCCGACGCGTCCCACAGCCGCGCCGCGAAGACCCATGAGCCCAGCGCGTCGACGGTCGCGGCCGGCCCCAGGCGCGGAACGTGCTGGACAGCGACCAGGCCGGCCGCCGCGCCCGCGCCCGCGTCGCGCGCCGCCGCCAGCTCCGCAAACCCCGCCGACGCCACCACGTGCGGCGCGCCCGCGTCGACCAGCGCCTGCGCCAGCGCCTGGGGTGCCGACCCGCCGTGTGCGATGACCGTCGCAACCGTCCCGCGCACGCGCCAGACGAGGTCGTCGGCCTGCCACCGGCGGCGCGCGCGCTCGGCGACCTGCGTCGCGGCCTCGCCGTCGTCCAGCTCTGCGAGCGCCACCGTGTACGGCGTCGGCCGCGACAGCGACCAGCCCTGACGGACCGCCAACTCCCCGGCAGCACGTGCGCGCACTGCGGCGTCGGGGTCGTCGAGCAGCTCGCCAAGCAGCGCCGCGATGCGAGCGTGGGCCTCGCCCCCACCGGCGCGCTGGGCCCACAGCGTCGCGCCGGCCGCGCGGGCGGTCGCCACAAGCGTCGCCCGCTGCCCGTCGTCCAGCGGGACCGATCCGGGGATCACCCACAGAAAGCCGAGCAGGGTGCCGGCGTGACGAACCGGCGCGCACGTGCGCGGACCCATTCCGATCGCCGAGTTCTCGGGCGTGTCCACGACGTCCGGCGCCTGCTCGAGCCCAAGCGTGTCCAGCCACGCGACGACGTCGGACGGCGCGGCGCGCGCGAGGATCGAGGCCTGGCGAACGCGGTCCTCCAGCTCGGTATGCGCGCTGAAGGCCAGGAGGCGCCAGCGCCGGTCCTCGAGCGCGACCGGGCGGCCGAGCGCGTCGGCGAGATCGTCCACGAGGTCCTGAAGGTCGGCGGCCATGCATGAGGGCGACTATGCACGCCGCCCGGGGCAAACCCTACGTGCTGCGACAAATGTCGCGTGTTCCTGCACAGTTCCGTGACGATCGCGTGCTGTTGCGTTACCGGTCCGCGGGGAACATCCAACCCATGTTGATGGACACCGACGCCGCCGAGGCCGCCCCGGACCTCGAACCGCGGGTGGAGAGGATCGGGCGCGAGTTGGTCGCGCAGATGCCCACCGCGCGCAAGACGCCGCGCGCCGCGGTCGAGCGCCGCGTGATGGGCGCGATGGTCGCCGACCCCGAGCTGCGCGCCGCGGTCTTCCGCTTCGTCGACGTGCGCCCGGCGTGCGCCGATCCGGGCGAGGTCGCGCGGCACCTCGGCGAGCTGCTGGCCGAGGCCGACGACTCACCGCTGGCCCGGCGCGGCGCCGCGCTGGCCGACGGCGCGCTGACCCGTCGCGCCACCGCCAAGGCGGCGGCGCTCGGCGTCGGGCAGATGGCGCAGCGGTTCATCATCGGGTCCGACGCGCGCGCGGCGCTGCCGGCGGTCGAGAAGCTGTGGCGAGAAGGCGTCGCGACGACGATCGACCTGCTCGGGGAAGCGACGGTCACCGAGGATGAGGCCGAGTCCTACGCGGCGCGCTGCGAGGAGACGCTGCTGACGCTGCACGAGGCTTCGAAGGGATGGCCGTCACGCGAGCTCCTGGAGCGTGACGGACTCGGGCCGTTGCCCCGGGTCAACCTGTCGGTGAAGGTGTCGGCGCTAACGCCGCTGTTGCGCCCGACGGCGCCGGAGCGCGGCATCGCGGGCGCCGAGCCTCGGCTGCGGCGCCTGTTGCGCGTGGCCCGCGACACCGGCGCGCACTTGCACGTCGACATGGAGTCCTTCGACACGCGCGAGGCGATCACCGAGCTCACGCTGAAGCTGTTGAGCGAAGAGGAGTTCGCCTCCGGCCCATCCGCCGGGATCGTCCTGCAGGCCTACCTGACCGAGTCGCCCCAGCACCTCGACCGGCTGCTGGACTGGGCGCGCACGCACCGGCGTGCCTACCCGTTCACCATCAGGTTGGTCAAGGGCGCCTACTGGGACCACGAGACCGTCGAGGCGATTCAACACGGCTGGGAGCCGCCGGTCTTCCAAGACCGCCGCGCGTGTGACCGCAACTTCGAGGAGCTGACGCGCCGCCTGATCGACGCGCAGCCCGGCGGCGTGGTGCGCGCGGCGATCGCGTCGCACAACCTCCGGTCGATCGCGCACGCCGCCGCTTACGCGGACGCGCGCGGGTTGGATGTCGAGCTCCAGGTCCTGCGCGGGCTGGGCGATGAGACGCAGGCCGCGCTGCTGGCCGCGGGCCGCCGCGTGCGCGCCTACTGCCCGATCGGCGACCTCGTGGCCGGCATGGCTTACCTCGTCCGCCGCCTGCTGGAGAACACCAGCAACGACTCGTTCTTGCGCGCCCAAGCCGAGGGCGTCGACCTCACGACCCTGTTGGAGAAGCCATGAGCGCCGCAGAGACGACGTCCGCGACCACGCCGTCCTTCCGCAACGAGCCCGTCCTGGAGCTGCGGCGCGCCGAGGTGCGCACGTCGGCGCTGGAGGCGCTGGCCCGGCTGGACGCGACGCTGCCGATCGAGGTCCCGATGTCGATCGGCGAGGAGCTGGTCCGTGGCGACGCGTTCGCCTCGGTGGACCCGTCGGCGCCCGAGCGCGTCGTGGCTCGCGCGCACGCCGCGACCGCTGCGCATGTGGACGCGGCGGTCGGCCAGGCGGTCGAGGCGCAGCGCGCCTGGGGCGCCACGAGCGCCGACGAGCGCGCAGCCGTGTTGCGTCGCGCGGCCGAGCTGCTGCGCGGTCGCCGGCTAGAGCTGGCGGCGCTGGCCGTGCGCGAGTGCGGCAAGCCATGGCCGGAGGCCGACGGCGACGTCTGCGAGGCGATCGACTTCTTGGAGTACTACGCCGCGGGGGCCGAGGCGTTGGGTCGCGGCCGGGCGCTGATTCAGCTACCGGGCGAGCGCAACACCATGAAGTACGTACCGCGGGGCGTAACCGGCGTCATCGCACCGTGGAACTTCCCGCTGGCGATCCTCTGCGGAATGGCCAGCGCGGCGCTGGCGACCGGCAACGCGGTCGTCGTCAAGCCCGCCGAGCAGGCGCCGGCGTGCGCGAAGGCGGTCGTGGACGCGCTGCACGCCGCCGGCGTGCCGCACGGCGCGCTGTCGCTGCTGCCGGGCGGCGACGAGCCGGGCAAGGCGCTGGTCGCCGACCCGCGCATTCACACGATCGTCTTCACCGGCTCGTGCGCGGCAGGGCTGTCGATCCTCGAGTCCGCGGCGCACGTGGAGGACGGTCAGTTCCACATCAAGAAGGTCGTCGCCGAGATGGGCGGCAAGAACGTGATCATCGTCGACGCGGACGCTGATCTGGATGACGTCGTCCCGGCGCTGCTGTCCTCGGCCTTCGGCTTTGCGGGCCAGAAGTGCAGCGCGGCGTCGCGGGTGCTCGTGCACCAGCAGGTCGCCGACGCCCTGGCCGAGCGGCTGGTCGGGGCGGTGCGGACGTTGCAGGTCGGCCCGGCGGAGGACTTCGCCACCGACGTCCCGGCCGTGATCGACGCGGCGGCGCAGATGCGCGTGCGGCGCTACACGGGCCTGGGAGCGTCGGCCGCCACACGTGTGGCGGCGGCGACCGACGCGCTGCCGGCCGGCGACGGCTTCTACGTCGCGCCGGCGTTGTTGGTGGGGTTGCCGGACGACCACCCGGTGATCCAGGACGAGATCTTCGGCCCGGTGCTCGCGATGCAGACGGTGGCATCGATCGACGAGGCCTGCGACAAGGTCGACGCGGCGCGCTTCGCGCTGACCGGCGGCCTGTTCTCGCGCTCGCCGAAGACGGTCGAGGAGGTCGCGGCGCGCACGCCCGTTGGCAACCTGTACGTCAACCGGGAGATCACCGGGGCGATGGTCGGCCGCCAGCCGTTCGGCGGCGGCCGCCTGTCGGGGACGGGCCCGAAGGCCGGGGGCCCCGACTACCTGTTGCAGTTCGTCGAGGCCCGCGCGGTCACCGAGAACACCGTGCGCCACGGCCTCGTGGTCTAGCGCGGACGACGACGTCCCGGGCGGGGCGTCTGGTCGGCGGCGATGGCCGCCGCGGGGTGGGGAAGCAGGAGGAGCATCAGGGGATCACCAGACGTTGGGCGCCTGCACGAGCGGCGGGCGCGGGAGGGGGCGGACGGTCGGGAGGGCGAACTGATGGTCGCCGGCGATGGGCTGGTGCTGCGGCTTGGGGAGGAGCGAGACGACCATGAAGGCAAGCCTCCCAGCGCGCGGGTTGCCCGCCCACCGTGCTCCCTCGTCAACGCCGTGTGCGGGCTGCCCCACCGTGCCCGTACGGTCGCCGACGCGTCACCCCGCGGGCGACCGCCCGTGGATGTACGGCAGCCTCCGGGTAGACCGGCGGCATGCCCTCCGACAACCCCGTCCCACCGGCGCCCAAGCTCCCCGAGATCAAGCCTGAGGCGACCGACGACATCCTCGCCGCAGCGCCCTCGCCCGAGGAGATCGTCAAGTCGGCCGAACCCGCCGAGGACGTCATCGCCGCCCAGCCCGGTGTCGACGAGCTCCTCGGCCGCAACCGCGACGACTCGCCCGCTAGCTCGCCGTCGGCTCCGTCACCGCCGCCGCCCCTGCCGGACGACGCCGCGTGACCAACCCGAACACCGCGTAGTCCGCGCCCGACGCGAACGGCCAGCGCCACGTGCGTGTCATCGCGACCTCCGCGCCCGCCCGCCGCGTGGCCACCCACGGATCGCACCCGTACGGCAACGAGCCCTGCTGCGCGAGCGCCAGCGCCTCCTGCGGCGCCAGTCCGAGCAGCCGCTCGATCGAGAACGGCTGCTCGTGCCCCTCCCACCATCCGAGCAGGTCGTGCAGCACGACGACCGCGCCGCCCTCCCGCGTCGCCGCCCACGCCCGCGCCACCACCGCATCCGTCACCCGCTGCCCGTGCCGCAACAACACCGCGTCGATCGCCTTGCCGCCCATCGTCCCCTTGAGCGCCGGGTAGAGCAGCTGCGTCAGCACGAGATCCAGGACGACGACGTCGTAGGGCCCGTCGCCGAGCGAAGCGGCCGCGTGGGGCGCAGCGGCCGCGCCGGACGAAGCCTCCGCCCCGCGCCGTGCCGCAGCGATCACCGCGTCCGCTTCGCCGGCGGTCGCATCGCCCTCCAGAACGCGCACGCGGCGGCGAGCGATGCCGCGCACCCGGGCGCGAGCGGCGGTCGCCGCGGTGGCGTCGAGGTCGATCAGGTCCACCTGGCTCGCGCGACGCGCGAGGCGGCCTAGCGGGAGGTCGTCGCCGTTGCCCGCACCGACGACCGCCACGCGAGCCCCGTCGGCCACGACGCTGTCGAGCAACGCCCAGGCCTCGGCGCGCACCTCGCGCCAGCGGCGACGACGCGCGCCCGTCGACTTCGCGTTGTTATTGGCATTGGCGAGCGCCGCGGGCGAGGGGTTCATGCGTGATGGTGGTGATGCTCCATCACCACGGCGTGGCCCTTGCCCTGCGCGATCAGCCAGCGGTTGACCGGGAACGCCGCCCAGAAGGCGATGAACAACGCGATGGCCAGCGGACCCCAGAACAGCAGGTCGCCCAGGCCCGCGCCCATCGCGCCCGGCCAGATGACGATCGTCAGCGTGTCGAGCAGCTCCATCGTCGCGATGCTCAACGTGTCTGACGCGAAGGCCAGCGGCAGCGCGGCCCTCAGCCCCATCCCTGAGCGCAGCAGCGGCAGCATCGTCAACCCGTAGCCGAACACGAACGCCAAGCCGATCGACAACGCGATCGAGACGCCGTCGCCCAGTCCAAAAGCCGTTGCGATGACCAACCCCAGGACCTCGCCCAATGCGCAGCCGGTCAGGCAGTGCAGGGTGGCCGAGATGGCGGTGCGATTCAGCGTCTGGTCCTGGTTGTGCACGCGCCAGCAGGGTACGTCCCGTGTCGCATGGACCGCACCCACGCCTTCGGGTCCTCCACCCCGTTCTCCCTGGGCGTCGAGGAGGAGCTGTTCCTCGTCGATCCCGCGACCGGCGCGCAGATCGACGCCTCGCTGGCCGTCCTGGAGCGCGTCGGGCCGGTCGACGGCACCGTCGAGCGTGAGCTGCACGCCTGCCAAGTCGAGCTGATTACCGACGTCTGCTCGACCGCCGACGAGGCCGCGGACGCGCTACGCCGCCTGCGCGCCGCGGTCGTCGCGACCGGCGCCGGGATCCTCGGCGCCGGCATGCACCCGGCGGCGCTGCCCGGCGCGATCGAGATCACCGACAAGGACCGTTACGCCCACATCCGCCACTTGCTCGGCGACGCGGTCGCCGACCCCACCGGCGGCCTTCATGTCCATGTTGGGATGCCGGATCCGGAGACCGCGATCAAGTGCTTCAACGCGCTCCGACGCCACCTGCCGCTCCTCCAGGCGCTGGGCGCGAACTCCCCGTTTCGCTACGGCCGCGACACCGGCCTGGCCTCCGCGCGCGAGGTCACGATGCGCGGCTGGCCGCGGTCGGGCGTCCCGCGCGCGATGCGCGACTTCGAGGACTTCTGCGCGTCGAGCGAGCTGCTCTGTCGAGCCGCCGACGTCGAGGACTACACCTGGTTCTGGTGGAAGCTGCGCCCGCACCCGCGCCTGGGCACGGTCGAGATCCGGGCGCTCGACGCCCAGACCTCGCTCGAGGACCTCGCCGCGCTCGTCGCGCTCACGCACTGCCTGGCCCGCCACGCGGCGACTGCACCCGACGAGCCCGACCCCGCGCCCGAACTGCTCGATGAGGCTGCCTTCCGCGCCGCACGCTTCGGGACCGCGGCCGAGCTGCCCGGCCGCGACGGCAGCCACCGCCCAGTCGCGCTGATCCTCGCCGACGTGCTCGCGACCGTCGCGCCGCACGCGCGGGAGCTCGGATGTGAGGACGCCCTCGACGCCACCCGGCGCCTGGTCGAGCACGGCGGCGGCGCCGGAGCGCAGCGCTCCGCGCACGCGATCGGCGGCCTGGGCGCGATGCTGCGCGACGGCGTCGCCCGGACGCGCGACACCTAGCGCCGACGAGCGCTTTCGCGCCAGTTCGTTGTCCGCTCAACGCTCCTGCGCCACAAGTGGAACTTGCGTGATCCATCTCACCGTCAAGCGCACGGGTGCGACGGTCGATGGATTCCCAGGCGCTATGTCCCCCGTCGCCCCCGATCTCCCCGCTCTCCCCAAGCGCTGGCCGTGGCTCCTGCTCGGCCTGGCCATCGGCGTGCTCGCGCTGTCGGTGCTCGGCGTCCTGCACCAGCGGGAGGAGACCGCGCGCCGGGCAGAAGGGCAGGCGACGCTGTTCGCCAGCGAGCTGCGCGACGCCGTACGCGAGATCACGATCTTCGGCAACACGGTCCGGGAGTCCGAGCTGCGCCGGGCGCTGCGACCAGTGATCGCCTCGACCGCGGCGACGTCGAGCGCGCGCCTGGCACGGCTGGAGGCGACGCTCGGCACCGACCCGCGCATCGACGACCTGCGCCGCCAACTGGCCGCGATCCAGCGCACCGCGGCCTCCAACCCGGATCCGGTGATCTACGGCGAGCGGCTGACCACCGCCGCGAACCGGACGGCGCGGACCGCCGACGCGATCGCTCGCAGCGAGCGCAACCGCGCGAGGTTGATCGCCCGCGAGACGATGGCCGGCGGCGCGATCGCCGTCCTGGCCGCGATGGGCCTGATCGCGTTCGTCCTCCAGCACGCCCATCGGCTACTTGCCGCCGCCGGCCGTCGCCAGGCCGAGCAGCTGCAAGACCTCGCCGACCGCGATCCGCTGACCGGCCTGAACAACCGCCGCCGGCTGTCGCAGGATCTCGCGCGGCTGGCCGGATCGGTGACCGAGGACGCGCCCGTCCAGGTGCTGATCTGTGACCTCGACGGTTTCAAGACGCTCAACGACACGCTCGGCCACGACGCGGGCGACGAGCTGCTGGTCGCCTTCGGCCGCCGCGTCGACGTCGCGGTCGGCAACGCCGGCACGGTCTACCGACTCGGCGGCGATGAGTTCTGCGTGCTCTCGGACCCGGGCGTCGACGTCGCGCCGCTCGTCCGCGAGGCCGTCGCCGGCACCGGCAACGCGCGCGACCCGGTCCGCGGCTCCGCCGGTCTCGCGCTCTGGCCGACCGAGGCACCGACCGCCCGCGAGGCGATGCGCCTGGCCGACGAGCGCATGTACGCCGCCAAAGACGCGCGCCGCGCCGCGGCGTAGGGACCGCGCGGCGGCTGGCGCGGCTAGTGCAGCTGCGCCGCCACGCGCGCCAGGAACGCCGCCGCCTCGCGCGGCGTGACGATCCGGGCGTCAGCGGAGAGCGTGAGCGCGCCGTCGGCGATCGCCAAGGCAGCAGCGTGACCAGGCTGGATGATCGGCGTCCAGGACGTGACGCCGATGACACGCGCGACCGTGAACGTCGAGCCGCTCTGCGCCGCGCCGGGCAGGGTGCCCGCCGCGATCTGCTCGGTCGCCGAGGCCAGCTCGCCGGCGATCGCGTCGGCGTCCTTGCCGTCGGCGTCGACGACGACCGGCACGGCGCCGTCCAGGACGACGCCGACGTTCGCGCGGGTGTAGTGCTGGAACTTGGCGTCGACGTAGGCGCCGTTGACCGACGCGTGCTCGCGCAGCGCGCGGCCGACGGCGGCGACGACCGCGGCGAGGTCGACGTCGCGCAGGTCGAAGGCGACCGACACGCCGAAGTCGGGGATCGTCGCCTTCGCCTCGGCGACGCGGCGCGCCTGGCTGCGCTGCGCGGCGGTCGGCTCGATCGGCTCCAGCGCGCCCTTAGCGCCGGAGGGCGCGACAGCGCCGGTCGTCTCAGAAGCGCTCATTCGCTCTCCTCGAAGTAGTCGGGGTGGACCTCGCGGATGTGCGGGACGCTGGAGAGCACCATCCGCAGGTGGTGGCGCAGCGTCGCCTCGGCGTGGTCGGGGTCGCGGTCGGCGACGGCGGCGACGACCTGGCGGTGCTCGGCGACCATCTCGCCGAGGTAGCCCGGCTCGGGCAGCGACAGCCGCCGCACCCGATCCAGATGCCCGTTCGCGCGCCGCGAGAGCTGCCAGGCGATCTCGCGCCCGCTCAGCTCGCATAGCCGCCGGTGCAGCGCGTCGTCTAGACGGTCGAACGCGTCCGCGTCGCCGGCCTCCTGCGCGCGGTCCTGCGCGACGAGGTTGGCCTGCAGCTCGGCGAGGTCCTCGTCCCGCGCGCGCTCGGTCGCCAGCCGGATCGCCGCGCACTCAAGAGCCTCGCGCACGAACGCCGCGTCCTCCACGGCCTCAGTCGAGATCAGCGTGACGAACGTCCCGAGCTGCGGCACGATCGCGACCAGCCGCTCGTCGCGCAGCCGCACGAGCGCCTCGCGCACCGGCGTCCGGCTGACGCCCAAGCGCTCGGCCAGCTCGTTCTCGCTCAACCGCCGGCCCGGCGCCAGCTCGGCACTAACGATCGCCTCGCGCAACGCGAGGTAGACCTGATCACGCGCCGAGACCCCCGACGCGCGCTCGCCGAGGGCGATCCGCATGGCAGGAGGTATATCGCGGGCGCTTAGGCCGGAGCGGTTCCGGGGCGCGGGACCGGCGCGCGCCGGGCGGCAGGACGCGGCTCCGCAACCGCCTCGCCGGCTTCGTCCTGCGCCTCCAGCGCCCGCTGGGCGTCCGCGATCCGGCCGATGACCGCATCACGCTGGGCGCGCAGCTCGGCGGCGGAGAGCAGGCGGGCGCCGCGAGGCTTCCAGTCCTCGCCGCCGCCGGGCAGACGCTCGGGGAGGCGGGACTCGAGGTCGACCAGGACGCGGTCCAGGACGGCCAGCTCGTCGCGCAGCGCGCGGCGCTCGACGACCTCGCCGTCGCCCCGCTCCTCGCCCGCGGCGGCGCCGGTGACGTAGAGCGCGGCCGCCAGCTCGCGCGGCGCGATGCCCGCCGCGCGGGCCCGGGCGGCGGTGTCGTCGACCAGCGCCCGCTGCTCCGCCGCGCCGGAGGCGGCGTCTGCCGCGACGTAGGTTCCGGCGCCGTGGCGCGTCTCCAAGACGCCGTCGGCCTCGAGCTTGGCGACCGCGGCCCGCAGCGTGTTGTGGCTGACGCCGAGCTCCTCGGCGACCTCGCGCAGGCCTGGCAGCCGCTCGCCGGGACGCAGGCGCCCCGCGGCGACAGCGGCGCGGATCGTCCAATCGAGCTGAACGCCGATCGGAACCTCGCCGCCCTGGTCGAGCGCGATCCCCACGCTCGCGGTCCACGTCTTCCGCATTGGAAAGGTCAAGAGTATCCGTCGGTCGGGCAGTTGCCCAGAGTGCCATCACACTGGTACTCTCGCGCCGCGATGCAGCTGCTCGACGAAGTCGGCGACCTGATGATCTTGACCGGGCGAACGCTGCTCTCCGCTCTGCTGCCGCCGTACACCTACGGCGGCGAGTTCACCGTGCAGTTCCTGTTCGCGATCCGGCTCTGCTGGCTGCCGCTGCTGCTCACGTCGGTGTGCGTCAACTACGCGGGACCAGGTCTGGAGGGTGGCAACTTCGCGTCGATCCTCGGCGCGCTCGACCGCCTCGGCGGCTTCTACAGCCTGGCGGCGATCCGCGAGCTCGCGCCGTTTGCGTGCATGATCATCGTGTCGGGCGTCGCCGGCACGGCGATCACCGCCGACCTCGGCGCGCGCAAGATCCGCGAGGAGCTCGACGCGCTCCAAGTGCTGGGTGTCGATCCGGTCAAGAACCTCGTCGTCCCGCGCTTCCTGGCCCTGATGATCGCCACCGCGCTCTTCGACATCTTCGCGATCGGGGCCGGGGTCGTCGGCGGCATGATCGCCTCGCTCAGCTTCCACGCGCCGCTCGGCCCGTTCTTCGCCGCTTTCTGGGCCAGCGGCTCAGCGACCGAGGTCTGGGGCTCGCTGCTGAAGTGCACGATCTTCGGCGCCGTGACGGCCATCGTCTGCTGCTACAAGGGCATGACCGCGTCCGGAGGCGCCGAAGGGGTGGGACGGGCCGTGAACCAGGCGGTCGTGATCGGCCTGCTGGCCAACGGCGCCGTTAACTACGTCTTCACCCAGCTGCTGCTCGCCACCCATCCCGAGCTTTCACAGCTTCGCTGAGCGCTCCGTTCCCACCCGAACGGGCGGTGGTCGGTGACATGAACTCACCAGTGTCTGTACGTTCGCCCGTCTATGGGTGGGCTGTTGAGTGAAATCGGCGACATGATGATCTTGACCGGCAAGACGCTGGTCTCGGCCATCCGACCGCCGTACACGTACGGAAACGAGTTCGCGATCCAGTTCATGTTCGCGATCAAGCTCTGCTGGCTGCCGCTGGTGATCACATCGGTGTGCGTCAACTACGCGGTGCCGGGCGTGCAGGGCGGTGGGTTCCTGCAGATCCTCGGCTCGTTTGACCGCCTCGGCGGCTTCTACAGCCTCGCCGACATCCGCGAGTTCGCGCCGCTGGTCTGCTCGATCATCGTCGCGGGCGTCGCCGGCACAGCGATCACCGCCGATCTCGGCGCGCGCAAGATCCGCGAGGAGCTCGACGCGTTGCAGGTCCTCGGCGTCGACCCCGTCAAGAACCTCGTCGTCCCGCGCTTCCTCGCCCTGATGATCGCCACCGCGCTGTTTGACATCTTCGCGATCGCGACCGGGATCGTGGGCGGCGTGCTCGCCACGCTGCTGCACCACTCGCAGGTCGGCCCGTTCTTCGCCACCTTCTGGGCCAACGGCTCGACGACCGACGTCTGGGGCTCGCTGGTCAAGTGCACGCTCTTCGGCGCGATCACCGCGATCGTCTGCTGCTACAAGGGCATGACGACCTCGGGCGGCGCCGAGGGCGTCGGCCGCGCGGTCAACCAGGCGGTCGTGATCTGCCTGCTGGCGGTCGGCGCGTTCAACTACGTGTTCACGCAGACGCTGCTGGCGACGCACCCCGACATGATGACCTTGAAGTAGCGCGCCCGCGCTACCAGGAGCGCGTCAGCCCGCCGTCCACGAGCAGCGACTGCCCGGTGACGTAGCTGGCGCGGTCTGACGCCAGGAAGACCGCGGCCGCCGCGATCTCCTCGACCGTCCCGAGCCGCCCCGCCGGCACCTCGGTGCGCGCCGCCTCCTGAGCCGCCTCGGCGCTGCCGCTGTTGCCGACGATCCGGTCCGTCAGGATCCGGCCCGGTAGCACGGCGTTGAACGTCACGCCGTCGCCCGCGGTCTCACGCGCGAGGTGCTTGAAGGCCGCCAGCAGCCCGGGGCGATGGGCGTTTGAGAGTTGCAGGCCGGGCAGCGGCTCGATCGCCGCGCTGGACGAGACGGCCACGACGCGGCCCCACCCGCGCTTGCGCATGCTCGGCAGGACGCGCTCGAGGATCTTCATCGGCGACAGGATCAGCGTTCGGTGCGCGGCCGCCCACTGCTCCTCGGTGAAGCTCAAAGGGTCCGCCGCGACCGGCGGCCCGCCGGTGTTCGCCACGTAGATCTCGACCGGTCCGAGATCGCGTTCGACCGCGCGCACGAGCCCGTCGACCGCGCCGAGGTCGTCGCTGTCGAAGACATAGGCCTTGCCGCCTCCGCCCAGACCCGCCGCAACCGCTGCACCGGCGTCCGCGCTGCGTGACGTCACCGCCACCCGCGCGCCCTCCGCGGCCAGCGCCTCGGCGATCCCGCGGCCGATCCCGCGCGAGGCGCCGGTCACCAGCGCGACGCGGCCGTTGCACCCAAGGTCCATGACAACAACCCTAGGCCGCTGCCCGGACCAGGGCGGCCAGGCCGTTGACCAGCGAGGGCCGGCCGTCGGCGTCGGCGCCCGCTCCCTCGCCGACGTCGCCCAAGGCGAGCCGCCGCAGCTCAAAGCCGTCGACCAGCGCGATCAGCGCCGGCACCAGTGGCTCGGGATCCGCCACGCCCAGGCCCTCCAACACGCGTCGCGCCGCCTCGTCGTAGGCCGAGTAGGCCTGGGCCGCCACGGCCTCCAATGACGGGTCGCGACACGCCTGGAGGTACAGCTCGGTCTGAGCGAGCACCGCGCGCCGATCGGCGCCCTCGACGATCGCCTGGACCGCCGCCGCCAGCGGGTCGAGCTCCGCGGGTTCCCCCGCCAGCGCGGCGAGCCGCTCGGTCTCGGCGACCACGAAGCGCATCAGCGTCTCGCGCAGCAGCTCGGTCTGCGACGGGAAGTGATAGGACAACGATCCCGGTGAGACGCCCGCCCGCGCAGCCACCGCGCGGTTGGTCACGCCGCCGACCCCCTGCTCGCCGATCAGCTCGAGCGTCGCGTCCAGGACGCGGTCGCGCGCGCCGCGGCCCGCCGCGGTCACCCGCCGCGGGCCCCAGCGACGTATGGCGGCCGCCGCTCTGCCCAGCGCTCGACGCCTTCGAGCTGCGCCGCCAGCCCGATCAGCCGCGCCTCGGTCCCCTCCGGCCCGAGCAGCTGCGCGCCGACCGGCAGCCCTTCCGGCGTCAGCCCGGCCGGGACGTTGACGCCCGGCCACCCGAGCACGTTCCACGGCCAGGCGTACGGGCACGCGCCGACGATCACCTTGTCGGTCGCCCAGCCGCCGAGCCCGTCGATCGACCCGATCGGCAAGGGCGGCTGCGCGGTCGTCGGCGCCAGGATCACGTCGACCCGCTCGAAGATCCGGCCCACGCGCGTCCGGAACGGCTTCTCCAGCGCGCGCGCCGCGGCCAGCAGCGGCCCGCCGACCCAGCGCCCCAGCGCGACGTTGTGCCGCGTGCGCTCGTCCAGCAGCTCGACGTCTGGCACGCGCCGCGACCAATCGCGCAGCCCGACCATGGACCGCGGGATGAACGACGCGCCGATCAGCCCGTAGCGCGGGTCGGCCTCGACGACGTCGTGACCAAGGCCTTCAAGGACGCCTGCGAGCCGCGTCACCGACTCCCGCACGCGCGCGTCCAGCTCGGCGGGCGCGCCGCTGAACGGGATCCGAAACGACAGCGCGATCCGCAGCCGCCCCGGCTCGGCGCGCCGCGCCATCTCCGCGAACGGCTGCTCCGGCGGCAGCGGCACGTGGCGGTCACCCGTGTGCGCGCCGCTGACCGCGTCAAGCAGCAGCGCCGCGTCCTCCACCGTCCGCGCCAGCGGCCCGATGCAGGTGAGGCCCTGGAACGCCTCGGGGTCGGGCATCGTCGAGATCCGCCCGCGCTGGGGCTTGATCCCGACCAGGTGCGTCCACGCCGCCGGGATCCGGACCGAGCCGGCGCCGTCGGAGCCCATCGCCGCCGGGACGAGCCCAGCCGCGACCGCTGCGGCGCTACCGCCCGACGACCCGCCGGGCGTGTGGTTCAGCGACCACGGGTTGCGCGTCTGGCCGAACGCCGGCCCCTCGGTGATCGGCCACTGCCCGAACTCCGGCGACGTCGTCTTGCCGACGATCACCGCGCCGGCCGCGCGCAGCCGCCGCGCGACCTCGCCGTCGGCGGTCTTGCCGGGGAACGTCCCCTCGCAGCCGAACGCGGTCGCCTCGCCCGCCAGGTCCATGTCGTCCTTGATCGCCAGCGGCACGCCGAGCAGCGGCGCGGTGGGTGGGTGGGAGCCGTCTCGTCGGCGGCGGTCGGCATCAGCGGCCTGCTCGCGCGCCGACGCGGCGCAGATGATCCGGAACGCGTTGAGGTCTCCCTGGGCCGCTTCAACACGCTCCAGCGCCGCCTCGACCAGCTCGGCTGACGAAGCCTCACCGGTTGCGATGAGCGCCGCCTGGGCGCGCAGCCCAGCGAACGCGAGGCCCTCCGGCGGGGCGGGCTTGGTGGTCATGCACGCGAGGCTACGCGGCCCCGCGCCGTTCCGGAAGCTCCTGGTCGTCGTCCCTAGCCAGCCGACTGGCCTTCTCGCGCGAGGTCAGCCAGGCGTGGAAGACCTCGGCGCGCGCGGCGCGCAGCTGCGCGGTGACCAGCTCGGAGAGGATCGCGCCGTGGTCGCCGGGGCGGTCGTCGGCAGGCGGAGGGTCGGTGGAGGACGGGTCGGGCACGGGTCCACCACCGATACCGCGAGCGCCAAGACCGAAACCACCACGCGTCCGCGCGACGCCCAGATACGGCGCGGCGCCGCAGGCCTCCGGGACCGCGACGACCTCCTCGAGCTAGCGGAGCACGCGAGCGGCGATGCCGGCGATGGTCTGCTCGCCGTAGCCCTGCGATGGCTCGCCGCTCGTGAAGACCGCCAGCGCGATGCGGCGGTCGCCCTTCTCCAGCAGCGCGACCTGGTGGGTGATCGCCGTCCGCCAGCCGCCCTTGAAGAAGACCTTCAGGTCGTGGCGGACCGCGACCGGCGGGATGCCCCAGCGCTGGTAGCCGACGATCGACGACAGCAGCTTGCGCGCGAAACGGCGATGGGTCGCGGGCACGAGCTTGTCGATGCGGTAGAAGAACCGCGCCTGGTCGGCCGCGGTCAGCCGCGCGCTGGCCCACCAGCCGACGTCGCGGAAGTACCTCATGTTGGCCGCCTGCGCGACGCGGTATAGGCCGGACGCGCCGACCTTCCGGTAGACCGCGCTGGCCGCGTCGTTATCCGACACGGTGATCATCGCCGTCAGCGTCTTGGCCGTGCCACCGTCGAGGTGGCCCTTGCCGATCGAGCGCAGCACCGACACCATCAACATCGCCTTGACGACGCTCGCCGACGGGAACTGCACGGTGCGGTTCAGGCCGCGCAGGCGGCCCTGGCCGTCGAGCACCGCGAAGGCGACGGTGCCGGCGCGCGAGCGCGCGTAACGCTGCGCGGCGCGAATGCCCTTGGCGGTCACCAGCGGCGGCGTGCTCGACGCCTTGGCCTTCATCTTGGCCGCCGACGCGTCGACCGCCGCGGTCCCGCGGTCGATCGATGCGGCCTGCGCCATCGCGACCGGCACCGCCACCGAATGCGCCGGGCCGCCCGGCGCACGCACGGCCACGACGACCAGCGCGACGGCGGCAGCGGTCAGCAGGACGAGGCGAAGCTTCGACGGCGGCAAGGCGACAACTTCAGCGGACGCGTCTAAGAACGGCATGAGCCTTCCCGCAACAACTGAGAAGGACGCGCCTAGACCGCCGGTCCAGTCCGGCGCTGGGACTCCGCGCCAGCGGCCGCGCCTCAGCCGTCGGCGGTGACCGCGTCCAGCAGCTCAGCGAAGCGCTCGCGCGCCGCCGCGCGCCGCGTCGGCACGTGCTCGGAGGGCACCGGCGGCTCGCCGGCCGGCGGCGCGTAGCCGCGCAGGATTTGCCGCGCGACCGACTGGCGGTGCACCTCGTCGGGCCCATCGTAGATCCGCGCCGCGCGGGCGTAGCGGTACATCGCCTCCAGCGGCAGGTCGGTCGAGTAGCCGAGCGACCCGTGGGCCTGAAGCGCGCGGTCGATCACGTCGTGCAGGACCGTCGCGCCGAAGTACTTGATCATCGAGATGTCGGTGCGCGCGGCCGCGACGCCCTGGGTGTCCATCACCCACGCCGCGTGCAAGGTCATCAACCTGGCCGCCTGCATCTGCGCGGCGCTGTCGGCGATCCAGTTCTGCACGGTCTGGTGCTGGCCGAGAACCTTGCCGTGTGCCTCGCGGTAGGTCGCCCGCTCGCAGAGCATGTCGAACGCGCGCGCCGCCACGCCCAGCCAGCGCATGCAGTGGTGGATGCGCCCCGGGTAGAGCCGCTGCTGGGCGATCAGGAAGCCCTCGCCCTCGCCGCCCAGCCGCTGCGCCGCCGGGATCCGCACGTCCTCGTAGACGATCTCCGCATGGCCGCCGAGCTGCCCGAAGGCCTCCCACGGATGCTCCATCGTCGGCACGTCGCGCAGGATGTTCACGCCGGGCGCGTCGGCCTCGACCAGGAACATCGTCGCGCGCTGATGCGGCCGCGCGTCGGGGTCGGTGACCGCCATGACGATCAGGAAGTCGGCGATCGATGCGTTGGAGGAGAACCACTTGCGCCCGCTCAAGATGTAGTCGTCGCCGTCACGGACGGCGCGCGTCTTCAAGGTGGTGGGGTCGCTGCCCGCGGTGTCGGGCTCGGTCATCGAGAACGCCGACTTGAGGTCCCCGGCCAGCAGCGGCTCGAGGTAGCGCTCCTTCTGCTCCGGCGTGCCGGCCAGCGCGAGGATCTCACTGTTGCCGGAGTCCGGCGCCTGGCAGCCGAACGCGTTGGGCGCGTAGGGGCTGGTGCCGAGCACCTCGTGCAACAGCCCCAACTTGACCTGCCCGTAGCCCTGGCCGCCGAGCTCCGGGTCGAGGTGCGCCGCCCACAGGCCTTGGCGACGCACCTGCTCCTGCAGCGGGACGTAGGCGCGGTCGAGCGCGTCCTGCGAGAGCTCTCCGGCCACCGTCTCCAGCGGCCAGATCTCCTCCCGCACGAACGCGCGCGCCCACTCCAGCTTCGCTTCGTAGTCGGGATCGGTCGAGAAGTCCCAGGCCATGCGGCCGAGACTACTCCGGCCCAGCGCCCGACCGCGGCAGCGGCGCGCGCCCGGCCGGCTGCGGCGGGCGCTCGCGGTCCGGCGCGGGCGGGATCGCGCGGCGCACGGTCGTCCCGGCCTCCAGCACGACCTCGTCGCCGAAGTGCGAGACCTTGGCGCGCTTGCCGGCCTCCAGCGCGTAGGACGCGCCGTCGCCATCGACCTCGACGAACACGCGGCAGCCGGCGACCGTGATCCGGAACGCCAGGCGCCCGACGCCCGGCGGCAGCCGCGGCGCGAAGCTCAGCTTGCCGTCGTAGTCGCGGAAGCCACCAAAGCCTGCCACCAGCGCCAGCCACGACCCGGCCAGCGACGCGATGTGCAGCCCGTCGCGCGTGTTGTGCTCCAGGTCGTGGAGGTCCATGAACGCGGCCTCGCCGAGGTAGTCATAGGCCAAGTCGAGGTGGCCTGTCTCGGCGGCGATGATCGCCTGGACGGCCGCGCTGAGCGACGAGTCGCGGACGGTCAGCGGCTCGTAGTAGCGGAACGCCCGCAGCTTCTGCTCGTCGGTGAAGCGATCGCCGCAGGTGTAGAGCGCCATCACCAGGTCGGCCTGCTTGATCACCTGCATGCGGTACAGCGAGAAGTAGGGGTAGTTGAGCAGCAACGGGTACTTCTCGGGCGGCGTGTCGTCAAACGGCCACTTGTCCAGGTGCGTGAAGCCCTCGGCCTGCATGTGGACGTCGAGGATCCCGTCGTAGGGCACGTGCATGGCCTCGGCCGCCGCGCGCCAGGCGCCGACCTCGTCCGGATGCACGCCCAGCGCACGGGCCTCCTCGGCGTGGCGGTCGACCGCGTCGGCCGCACCAAGCAGGTTGGACCGCGCCATCAGGTTGGTGTAGGCGTTGTCGTCCTGTAGCGCCGAGTACTCGTCCGGCCCGGTGACGCCCGGCAGCCGGAAGCGGCCCTTGCGGTCGTGGTGGCCGAGCGACGTCCACAGCCGCGCGGTCTCGACCAGCAGCGGCAGGCCGACCTCGCGCGCGAAGTCCGGGTCCTGGACGGCGTGCTGGTAGCGCATCACCGCGCCGGCAATGTCGGCGCCGAGGTGCATCGCCGCGGTGCCCGCCGGCCAGTAGCCCGAGCACTCGCGCCCGGCGATCGTCCGCCACGGGAACGCGGCGCCGCCAAGGCCTAGTTGTTGCGCGCGCTCCTGGGCGAGGTGCAGCGTGGCGTGGCGCCAGCGCAGCGCGTCGCCGGCCGCGTCCGGAGCGGTGTAGGTGAGGACCGGCAACACGTATGCCTCGGTGTCCCAGAACGCGTGGCCGTCATAGCCCGAGCCGGTCAGGCCCTTGGCGGGGATCGCGCGGCGCTCGGCGCGCGCGCCCGCCTGCAAGACGTGGAACAGCGCGAAGCGCACGGCCTGCTGGAGCTCGGGGTCGCCGTCGACCTCGACGTCGGCGCGCTCCCAGAACGCATCGAGGTAGGCGCGCTGGTCGGCGCACAGCCCTTCCCAGCCGGTGTGCTTGGCCTCGGCCAGCGAACCGCGCGCCTGCGCGCGCAGCGACGGCAGCGAGCGGTGCGAGGACCAGCCGTAGGCGATGTACTTGAGAACTCCTAGGGTGCCGCCGCCGGGGACGTCGGCGGCGACGATCACGCGCCCCGCGTCGCGATCGGCCTCGACGGTCGTCTTGCAGTTCTCCGGGCCTTCGATCTCGTGGTCCATCGTCGCGCACAGGCGGTGGCCGGAGCGCTCGAGGCGATGGACGAGCGAGACGCGCAGATCGTCGTGGTAGGACTCCTCGGCCTTCAACGGTGCGGTCAGCGAGGCCGCCGCGCGCGGGTCCGGATGATCACCATGCGGCTGGCCGTTCTCGTTGGCCACCAACTCGGACTGCACGACCAGGCGCGCGCCGTCGCCGAGCGTCTCGACCTCGTAGAGGATCGCCGCCGCGCCGCGCTGGGTCAGCGAGACCAGACGCGTGGAGGTGATCTTGACCTCGGCGCCCGCGGGCGAGCGCCAGTGCACGGCGCGGCGCAGGACGCCGCCGCGGAAGTCCAGCACGCGCTCGTGGTGCAGCAGCTCGCCGTAGCGGACGTCGAACAGCTCGTCGTCGACGTGCAAGCGCATCAACTTGCCGTCGGTGACGTTGACCACCGTCTCGCCCGCCTCGGGGTTGCCGTAGGCCGACTCGGCGTAGGGCAGTGGGCGGATCTCGTGCAGGCCGTTGAGGTAGGTGCCGGCCAAGCCGGCGGGCTCGCCCTCGTCGAGGTTGCCGCGCATCCCGATGTGGCCGTTGGACAGCGCGAAGACCGACTCGGTCTGCGCCAGCGTCTCGAGGTCGAGGGCCGTCTCCCGGATCGCCCAGGGATCGACGGAGTAGTTGGTGTGCTCGATCACGAGGCGGTCAGGTCGCTCAGGTCCTTGACCACGACGGTAGCGCCGTGTTGCGACAACGCGTCTGCCTGGCCGACGCGATCCACGCCGACGACGAACCCGAACGCGCCCGCCCGCCCCGCCTCGACGCCGGCCAGCGCATCCTCGAAGACCGCGGCCGCGGCCGGCTCGACGCCGAGCCGACGCGCGCCCTCCAGGAACGTGTCGGGCGCGGGCTTGCCCTTCAGGCCGTCCTCGGCGACCGCATGACCATCGACCACGGTGTCGAAGAGATCGAGGATCCCGACGGACTCCAGGACCGGCTTGGCGTTGGCGCTGGAGGAGACGACCGCGAGCTTCAGGCCCGCCTCCTTCGCGCGCCGCACATAGTCCACCGACCCCTCGTAGACCTCGACGCCATCGCGCTCGATGACCTGCTGGACGAGGTCGTTCTTCTGGTCGCCGAGCCGCTTGACCAGCGCGTCGTCGGCGTCGATGCCCCGCGACTTCAGGAAGTCCCGCACGCCGTCCTCGCGCGGCTTGCCGTCGACGTACTCGTCGTAGTCGTGATGGAGATCGAACGGCGTGAAGTCGTCGCCGTCGCGCTCCTTCAGGTAGCCGTCGAACATCTCCTTCCACGCCTTCGCGTGGACCGTCGCGGTCTTGGTCAGCACGCCGTCGAGGTCGAAGAGGTAGGCCGTGATGGCATCCGGGAGTCCGAGCACGCATCAAGGCCTACCCCATCGCGGCGCGAAAACCTAGGCGATCGCGCCAACCTCGAGCGGAAGGCCGGCCGCCGACCAGTCGTCCTTGCCCTCGGCGTACTTGCGCACGTCGGTGTAGCCGCGGGAGATCAGCTGCGCCTGCACGATCGCCGAGTTCCGGCACGCCGTGTTGGAGCAGTACGTCACGATCGCGGTGTCCTTGTCGGGCAGCAGCGCGTCGGCGAGCGCCTCGACCTCGGTGTGCGGGAGGTTGATCGCGCCGGGCAGGTGGCCCGACTCGTAGTACATGGGGCCGAGGGTCTCCACGACGACGACCGCTCCGGCGTCGATCGCGGCCTGCAGCTCGTCCCGGGTGATGATGGGGTGGTTGCTCATGGCCATCAGGTTGGACTGCGCGACGCGGCGCGTCCAAGACCGCTTGCGTTGGTCGCCATACGCGCCGCGTAGGGGACCTCAGCCCGGGTCCGCGGCGAGGTCCTGCGCGACGGCGGCGGCGATCTCGACGGCGCGCTCGATCGTGGCGTAGTGCAGGCGATCGGGCGTGTCGGTGGGCAGGTGGTAGTCGGTCAGGCACTTGGTCACCGGGTCCCACGAGCACAGCGTCGCCGTGGGGAACCCGGCCTTGCTGGTGACGACCCCGTCGGTGCTCGAACGGGCCCGGCAGCCGCGCCGCAGCTCGCCCGAGGTCCGCTGCGCGGCGACGGCGATCAGGTCGCGGAAGCCGGGGTCCGGGTAGTCGTGGACGCGCAGCAGCGTGCCCTCACCCTCGAGCATGATCAGCTCCGGCGAGCCGATCGTGTCGAGGTTCAGCACCCAGGTCCGCGACGGGTCCAGCGACCGCAGGTGGTCGTGGGCGAAGGCGTAGATGCCGCCCTGCAGGACCTCCTCGGCGCCGCAGCTGGCCAGCAGGACGCGGACCGGCAGGTCGCGCCGCTGGGCGAGGGCGACCAGTGCGGCGCAACCCGACAGGTTGTCGTTGGCGCCGGGGACGATCCGGTCGCGGGCGATGTCGGCGCCCAGCGCGCCCGTGGTCGCCAGCGCGCCTAGCCCGGCGCGGGTGATCCCCCGACGGCCGGTGAGCGCGCCGAGGGCGATGAGCAGCGGCGCGCCGATGATCGGCCACCACAGCGGCGCGCTGGTGTCGGCCCCCTCGACCAGGCCGGGGAACCGGCGCGCGATCCACTGCTGCGGGCGCTGGGTGAACACGAGGCCGGTCGGCGCTGCGTCGTGGTGGGCGAGCACGACGAGCGTCCGCTCGGCCTGCGGATCCCCGGCCACGGCCACGACGTTGGTCGTCGCTTGCGGGCGCGTCGCGACCCGGCGCCAGAGCCGCCGGCCGTTTCCGACGTCGTCGGCGATGAGCGCGCCGCACAGCGCCGCGGCCATGGCGGCGCCCGGGGCGCGGCCGCGGCGGAGGGCGACCGCCCCGGCCACCGCGGCGATGGCGTTCAGCGGCAGCAGGACCTTGGCGTAGCCCGGGCGGAAGGAGACGTCCTCGACGCGCACGTCGTGCGCGCCCGCGGCACGGAGGTGCCCGGCCAGCCGCCGCGCGCCCTCCCGCTCGCCTTCGGACCCGGCGCCGCGGCTCAGGGTCGCCAGGTCCTCGATGACCGTGCGCAGCGTCCGCTCAACGGCTTTCGTCTCTTCACCGATCACCGGCGCATCCTATGCGGCAATAGCGGTGCCCGCGTAGGATCGCTCGCGGATGACCCCCGAGCTGCGTCTCATCCGCTACTTCGTGGCCGTCGCCGAAGAGGGCAACGTGACCCGCGCGGCCGAGCGCCTGCACATGGCCCAGCCGCCGCTGAGCGCCGCGATCCGCCAGCTCGAGCAGCAGCTCGACGTGCGGCTGCTCGATCGGACGACGCGCGGCGTGGAGCTCACCCCGGCGGGGGCGCTGCTGTTGGAGCGCGGGCGCGAGCTGCTGCGCGAGGCCGACGCGGTCGCCGCCGCGGTGCGCGCGGTCGAGAAGGCGCCGACGGGGCTAGTGCGCGTTGGCCTCTCCCCTGCCGCCCGCGTGGGCCTCGCCCCGGCGTTGCTGGACGACTGGTCGGCCCAGGCGCCGGGCGTGATGGTGCACGCCCGCGAGGACACGACCGGCGCGATGCTGCGCGACGTCCGCGCGGGCCGGCTCGACCTCGCGCTCGCGTTCTGCCCGCCGCCCGCCGAGCTCGAGGGCCTGGCGTCCACGGTCCTGCGCGCCGAGCCCGCGGTCGTCCACGTGCGCGACGACCACCCGCTCGCCGACCGCGCCTCGGTCGCCCTGACCGACCTGAGCGAAGAAACGCTGCTGGTCGCCGGCGGTCCCGAGAGCCCCGGCTACACCGCCGCGGTCGTTGCGGCCTGCCGCGCCGCGGGCTTCGAGCCGCGTACGCTCGCCGACCCGCATCCCGACCTCGGGACGACCGCCGTCCGCGAGGGGCTCGGCGTGACGCTCTACGTCGCCACGGCGTTCGGGCCGCGCCGCGAGGGCACCGCGCTCGTACCCGTCGAGCCGGTCGTGACGCTGCCGTTCGTGCTGGCCTGGCGCGCCGACGCGCGCAGCGCGGCGCTCGACGCGCTGCTGGCGCTGGCGCCCGATGGCTAGCGCGCGGCCGGCTGCGGTTCCGCCGCCGCCAGCGGCGCGGCAACGAGCTGGCCGCCAGCGCAGTCCTCGCAGCGGACGGTGCGGCGCGGGTTGACGATGCCGGCGAGACCGAGCAGGCCGCCGAGCGCGACGAGGATGGTCGAGAGGCCCATGCCGAGGTGGAAGGCCGATACGGAGGCGTCGGTGACGGCGGCGGCGACGCGGTCGGCCTCGGCGGGCGGCAAGTCCTTGGGGTCGATCGTCGTCAGCGTCTGCTTCTTGGCGGACTCGACGGCCGCGGCGGCCGGAGCGCTCAGCGGGCGATCCCCGAGCGTGTCGTCGATCGACGCCGTGAACGACGCGCTGACGACCGCGCCCAGCGCGGCGACCGCCAGCAGCGACGCCACGCGCGCAACCGCGTTGTTGACGCCCGACGCGATCCCGGCGTTCTGCTCGTCGGCGTCGGCCAGGACGGTCGCGGTCAGCGGCGCGACGGTCGCCGACAGGCCCAGCGAGAACACCAACAACGCGGGCAGGACGTCGGCGAAGTAGTCCGGCGTCGCGCCGATGCGCTGCATAAGTGCCAGCCCCGCCGCGGCGGTCAGCGGCCCGAAGCCCATGAACCAGCGCGGGCCGAAGCGGTCGGCCAACCGGCCGGCGCGCTTGCTCAGCGAGAACATCACCAACGTGGTCGGCAGCGTCGCCAGCCCAGCTTGCAGCGCGTCGTAGCCGGCGACCTGCTGCAGGAACAGCACCAAGAAGAAAAACGTGATCCCCAGGCCGCCGTACATCGCGAACGTCTGCGCGTTGCCGACCGCGAAGTTACGCCGCTTGAACAGCCCGAGCGGCAGCATCGGGTGCGCGACGCGCGACTCCCAGACCAGGAACCCCAAGAACATCGCGATGCCCACCACCGCGGGGAGCACGACGCCGGGCGCGGTCCAGCCGAGCTCCGGCTGGCGGATCAGCGCGAAGACCGGCCCGGCCAGCCCGAGCGCGCACAGCACCGCGCCGACCCAGTCGATCGGCGCGTGGCGCAGCCCGCGCTCGCGCTTGGGCACGGCGATCTTGATCAACATCATCGTGAACAGGACGAACGGCACGTTGATGGCGAAGATCCACCGCCACGACGTCGCGTCGATCAGGTAGCCGCCGGCCAACGGGCCGACGACGGTCGCGATCCCCGACCACGCGGTCCACGACCCGATCGCCCCGCCGCGCTCATCAGGCGGGAACGCGCTGACGATCACCGCCAGCGCGCTCGGCGTCAGCAGCGCGCCGAAGACGCCCTGCAGCGCGCGCCCCGCGATCAGCACCTCGATCGTCGGCGCCGCCGCGCAGACCACCGAGACGACGCCGAAGCCGGCCACGCCGATCGCGAACACGCGCCGCTCGCCGAGCAGGTCGCCGAGCGAGCCGCCGATCAAGATCAGCGAGCCGAGCGCCAACAGGTAGGCGTTGGACACCCACTGCTGCCCGGCGAGTCCGCCGCCGAGGTCATTCGAGATGGATGGCAGCGCGACGTTGACGACCGTCGAGTCCAGCCCGACCACGAACGACCCCATGATCGCGGCCAACAGGCTGAGCCGCTTGGGATCGCGGAGCGAGGAGGGCACGCTGCGCAGGCTAGCCGCGCGCGCCCGCCGCCCGCGCGCCAGGCCCGCCTCAGCCGGTGACGGCGCGGTCCTTGCCCTGCGCCTTGGCCTCCAGCAGCCGGTCGTCGGCCGTGCGGAAAAGCGCCGCCACCGTGTCGCCCTCGGCCGGCGCCACCGCCAGGCCGACCGACGCGGTCAGGACGCCGCTGGGGCCGACGTCGGCGTCGCGCACGGCGGCCACCACGCGGTGCGCGGCGGCGACCGCCTCCGCCGCATCGGCACCCGGCAGGATCACCGCGAACTCCTCGCCGCCCGTGCGGCAGACGACGTCGGCGCCGCGGACCGCGTCGCCCAGCAGCCCCGCGAACGCGCGCAGCACGCTGTCACCGACCGGATGGCCGTGCGTGTCGTTGACCGCCTTGAAGTCGTCGACGTCGAGCAGCATCAGCGCGACCGGCGCACCCGAGCGGCGCGCCCGCGCCAGCTCCGAGCCCAGGCGCTCGTGGAAGTGGCGGCGGTTGAACAGCCCGGTCAGCTCGTCGGTCCGCGCCTGGTGGGAGAGCCGCTCGCGCTGCCGTGCATTGTCATAGGCCAACGCGGCAAGCGTCGCGAAGCGCTGGATCAGCTCGACCTCGTGCGGCGCGAACTCCGCCACGACGCCCTCGCGCCAGACGTTCAGCGTCCCGAGCACGCGCGATCCCGCGATCAGCGGCGTGCAGACCAGTGCTTCAGGCTCGTCGTCCGGCGTGCCCGGCACCTGGTAGACGCTCTCGCGCGGCGCTGCGGCCTCGTAGTGCACGAGCGTGCGGGTGCGGACGACTTGCCCGGCGATCGATCCCTGTAGTGGCGGCCGCCCGGCCAGCGTCTCGTCGACGTAGCGCCCGACCGCGAAAACCGGCAGCAGCACCGGCGCGTGGTCCTGGGTGGAGTAGACCGCCAGCGAGGTGAACGGGACGATCGTCTCCAGCGCCCGCGCCATCTCGTCGAACGTGGACTCCAGGGATCCTTCGGCCAAGATCGAGGCAGCCGCGTCGATGATCGACTCGAGCCCCCGCGTCAGCCGGATTGGGTCGTCCTGGTCCATCAAGTCCACTGTGCCGCATGATCGGCCCGAACTATGTTCGGTTGAGCCGAAAAGGGACGAATGGATCACTACGGGCGGGCCAACGTCACCGTAACTTTGGACGTCGCCTTCGACGGCCGGGTCGCCGCCACGGTCAGGACGACTCGACGCGTCGGCGCACGGCTCGCCCGTGCAAAAGCCCTGCTGGTGAGCGTGATCCGAACCGAGACGACGCGCTTCTTGGAGGTCGTCGCATAGGCCTTCTTGGACGCGACGCGCGCGAACGTCGCCTGCGCCACGCCCGCCGCGCGGGTCCGCAGCGTCGCCGTGACCATGCCGGTGCAACGGACGACCGTCGTACGGCAGGTCGCGGTGAGCACCACCTGGCGCTTGTGCTGCTTTGACCACGTCGCCTTCCACGTGACGGGCGTCTTGGCCGCCGCGGTCGTCGTCTTGGCCGCCGCGGCGCCCGCGAGGTTGCGCTGAAGGGCGGTCAGGCTCGGTCGCGTGGTCCCGTCCGGCCGCACGAGCCCCGCGTCGAAGCTGTCGTTGGCCTTCGCCTGCCAGGAGTAGATGTACATCCTGGTGATCCGCGGCCGCGTCGCCGCGATCGCGAACGCCCGGTCGATCGCGGTCGCCGCCGCGCTCTCGGTGGCGGAGAAGGTGGCCCGGCCGGCGTCGTTGCGCAGCGTGACGATCCCGCCGGTCTCCTCGATCCACAGCGTGCCCGGCACGATCGACAGCACCGTGTCGACGCCTGTGGTCCGCCCGTAGGTGACGTCGCCGTAGTCGTGCAGGCCCCAGAGCTGCGGTGTGGTCGACGCCGCGCTGAGGAAGCGCCGCAGCCAGTTGGCGTAGGAGCCGGAGTCCAGGACGTCGCCCGCGACGATCGTGCAGCCCAGGCAGGCGGCGACGAGCTGGTCGTAGTAGGCGGCGACCAGCTCAGGCCGCGACGCGACCGGTTGGCTGGTGTGGTTGGCCTCGTTCCACGTGGTGTAGGTCTTGATCTGCGGCCAGCGCGCGATGAACCGGCGGACCGCCACGCCGTACTGGGCGGCGGTCGGCACGACGCAGCGCCGTGAGGACGGGCACGCGTCGCTGCGCAGGTGCTCGAAGGCGATGTGCGGCGTCATGCCCGCGGCCGCGACCGCGGCCAGCCACGCGTCGACCGTGGCCGGCTCGGTGCTCGCCGCGTCCCAGGGCACGATCAGCCGTGCGTAGCGCAGGCCCAGGCCGGTCAGCCGCGCGTCGGAGAAGACCGACGCCTTCTGGTCGCCCATCCCGACGACAACGGAGGCACGCGTAACGGGCGCGACCACCGCCAGCGCGAGGACGAGGACGGCGAAGAGCGCGACGGGGATCAGACGGCGGGGCACACGACGGACACGCCGCCGGGCCGCGGATGTGAGGGCTCAGGCCGGCGCGGTCGCCGTCGCCGCGGTGCGCAGCGACCAGCGCAGCGCCTCGGCGTAGCACTCGCCCAGCGCGTCGTGGGCGCCTGGGTCGCCGACCGGGTTCATGCCCCACTCGTAGTCGAGCACCGCGTTCAACGCCGCCCCGTCGGGCCCGGCCCGGTGCAGCAGCGCGTCGGAGACCCGCTCGTCGAGCGGCAGCCCGTCGAGCGCGTCGGCCATCGAGACGCCTAGCAGCGCGTCGGCGACCGACAGCAGGCCGACCGAGAACGCGACGTCGGCGTCGCCGTCGCGGCGCTCCGCAAGGCGCTGCAGCGTGTGCGCGCGGCTCAGCGCGGTCGGCACCAGCTCGTCGCAGTTGGCGTTGATGCCGCCCAACACCAACATCATGGCCCACTGCCGGACCGTGCGGGCGCCGAGCATCGTGACCGCGTCGTGGACCGAGGTGATCCGGCGGCGCAGCGAGTAGGCGGCGGAGTTCAACAGCCTCAACAACCGCAGCGTCAGGCCGGGGTCGCGGGTGACGATCGCCTCGATCTCCTCGAACGTCGCGTCCGAGCGCGACAGCACCGCGATGTCGGCCAGCGACGAGGACACCGACGTCGGGATCTCGCGCCCCTGCACGATCTCGGGCTTGCAGAAGAAGTACCCCTGGAACAGCTCGTAGCCAAGGTCGCGGCACGCCTCGTAGGTGGCGCGGTCCTCGACCTTCTCGGCCAGCAGCGTCACGCCGAAGGGCTTCAACAACTCGGCTTGGCGCGCGGCGTGCTTGACGCCGCCGTCCAGCAGGTCGACCTTGACGATCGACGCCATCATCAACAGGTCGTCGGCTTCCGGGTTGTAGGAGAAGTCGTCGAGCGCGATCGTGAACCCGGCGACGGTCAGCTCCTGGACCTTGCCGAGCAGTTCGTCATCGACCCGCTGGTTCTCCAACAGCTCGAGCACGACCTCGCCGGGCGGCAGCGGCAGCGGGTCGACGTCCAAGAGGAAGCGGCGCGACACGTTGATCCACGCGGGCTGCTGACCGACCAGCGAGCGGATCCCGATGTCGCCGAAGGCCGCCAGCAGGACCTGCGCGGTCGCTTGCTCGCCGTAGGTGGCCATCCCGCGGTGCAGCAGCTCGTACCCCGACAGCCGCTGGCGCGCGTCCAGGATGGGCTGTCGCGCGACGGCGACGGAGCTGGCGATCGCGGCATCCATGCCATCGGGAAGGTCGTCCAGCGTTGAGGAGGTTTGATCCCCCGACCGGGGGATCCATACGGCTCAACCGTTCAGATGTCCATCGCGCAGCCGCTCAGCGAGCGTCAACACGCCATCTCCAAGCGTCCCGGCGGTCAGCCGCTCGCGCTGGGCGAGGGTCGCGACGAGCACACGCTCGGCGTCGGAGGCGGTCAGCGACGGCACGATGTCGTTCGCGGCCGCCGCGGTTGGCGGCCGCCATTCGATCTCCAGCGCGGCGTAGACGTCGGTGAGCGCGGCGCGCAGCTTGGCGCCGCCCTCGGCGATCAGCATCGCGGTGACCAGCGACGCGCCCTTGATCGTGCGCTGCGCGGTCCCGGCGAGCTTGACCCCGGCGGCGTTGACCGAGTGCTCCCCCTCGCAGTACTCGCCGGGCAGGACGCCGACGCGCGCCGTGATCCCGAGGAACGCCAGCGTCTCCACCAGCAACTCGGTCAGCCAGTCGAAGCGCTCGTGGACGCCCTCGGCGATCGTCGCGACCGGCCGGATCACCTCGACCAGCACCGAGCCCTCGTCGTACCCGGCCGCGTGCCCGCCGCCGAGCCGCAACAGCGGCGTGTAGCCGTGCTCGCGCGCGGCGGCGCGCGCGGCCTCGTAGCCGGGCGTCAGGGAGTCCAGGCGCCCGAAGGCCATCGTCGGCCCGGGCCGGAAGACGCGCGCGACCGGCCCGCGCTCGCCCGCGCCGACCTGGCGCAGCAGCGCGTGGGTGACCGCGGCGTCGAGCGCCGGGTCGGCCGGGAAGCGGTCGCGCAGCAGCTCCACGTCGGTCCCGCTCGCCTACTCGAAGACGTCGGTCAGCGCGAAGGCGTCGACGTCGACCAGGCCGTGGTCGGTCAGCTTCAGCGAGGGGATGACCGGCAGCGCGAGGAAGCTCAGCGCCATGAACGGCGCGGCGACCGTGCAGCCGAGGTCGCGCGCGGCGGCTTCCGCCCACGCCACCTCGCCGGCGACGACCTGCGGCGTCCGGTCGGCCATCAGCCCGGCGATCTCCAGCCCGACCGTCGCGCGCACCTCGCCGCCGGAGACGACGACCAGCCCGCCGCCCATCGCCTCGACCGCGCGGGCGGCGACCATGGCGTCGTGGTCATCGGCGGCCACCGTGACGATGTTGTGGGAGTCGTGGGCGACTGATGAGGCCAGCGCTCCGGCGTTCAGCCCGAAGCCGGTGACGAAGCCGTGGCCGACGTTGCCGGTGCCGTGGTGGCGCTCGATCACCGCCAGGCGCAGGAGGTCGTCGCCAGGCTGGGGTGCGGCGACGTCGCCAGAGCCGCGCAGGTCGCGCAGCTCCGCCGTCGTCACGAGCTGGTCGGCGATCAACCCAATGGCCTTGACTCGGTCGCCCGCGCGTGCGAGCGCGAGCGTGTCGCGCCAGGCGACGTCCATCGTGCGCGGCAGCCCGCCGGGCGCGGCCTCGTGCCCGCCTACGCGCTCGCCGTCGCGGGCGACCACGCGGCCGCCAGCGATCGTCGTGTGCGGGCGAGGTGCGTCGAGGTCGTCGAAGAGGATCAGGTCCGCGCGCCGCCCGGGCGCCACCGCGCCGCGGTCGCGCAAGTTGTAGTGCTCGGCCGCGTTGAGCGAGGCCATGGTGATCGCAGTGACCGGATCGAGGCCGGCGCCGATCGCCATCCGCACGAGCGCGTCGATCGAGCCGTCGTCCAGCAGCTCGCCCGGCACGCGGTCGTCGGTGCAGAACGCGAAGCGCCGGGCGTTGGCGGGCGTGACCGCGGGGAGCACGTCGAGCAGGTTGCGGGCGTTGGTCGCCTCGCGCAGGAAGACCGTCATGCCGTGGGCGACCTTCTCGGCGGCCTCTTCAGCGGTCAGGCACTCGTGGTCCGACGCGACGCCTGCGGCGAGGTAGGCCTGGAGGTCGGTCGCGACGACGCCAGGCGCGTGGCCGTCGATCGGACGTCCGGCGAACGCGACGAGCTTGGCCAGCTCGTCGGGATCCGCGGCCAGGACGCCGGGGTAGTTCATCATCTCGGCCAGGCCGAGCACGCGGGCGTGGCGGTCGGCGAGGGCGACGAGGTCGGCCGCGGTCAGCCGTGCGCCCGCGGTCTCCAGCGGCGAGGCCGGCACGCACGCCGGGGCCATCATCAGCACCGAGAGGTCGAGCCCCTCCGATGCGGCCAGCATCCACTCGATCCCCTGGATGCCCAGGACGTTGGCGATCTCGTGCGGGTCGGAGACGATCGTCGTCGTGCCGTGCGGGAGCACCGCGTCGGCGAACCGCCCGGGCGCGACCAGCGAGGACTCGATGTGCACGTGCGCGTCGATGAACCCGGGCGCGAGGTACAAGCCGCCCGCGTCGATGATCTCGGCGCCGCGCAGGTCCTGCCCGAGCGCGACGATCCGGTTGCCGACGATCGCGACGTCCCGCGGCTCGGTCACCCGCTGGGTAAGCACGTCCACGACGCGCGCCCCGCGGATCACCAGATCCGCCGGCTCGCCACCACGAGCGACCCGGATGGCGTGCGCGAGAGCCTCGGTCATGCCGACAGTCTCGCGCACGCCGCCGGATTCTCACGCAACGCACGGCCCGGCGGAGCCGCGGCGCGCGCCCGCATCGCCGAGCACTGCTACGCCACGGGCGCCCCTTCACGCCGCGCGCGGACCTTCGTTAGGCCGGCGGCGACCGCGTCGGCCAGCGCCGGCTCGGTCGCGTCGGCGATCCGCACCGCGCGCTCGATGAAGCCCACGCGCGCGAGGATGTCGGCGCCGCGCTGCTGCTCGTCGGTGAACGCGTCGCCGATCGGGTTGACCGTCCACGGGATCGCGGACAGGAACGCCTCCCAGGCGTCGGCCGAGCCGCCCTCCTCGCGGGCGTAGAGCTCGGCGGCCGCGCGCGGGTTGGCCTGCACCCAGGCGCCGGCGTCCTCCAGCGCGCCGGCCACGACGGCCAGCTCGTCGGCGCGCTCGCGCGCGACGTCGCGACGCGTGAACCAGACCGACGGGTTGGCGATCAGCTCGCTGGCGGGGATCAGCTCGACGGCGGCGCCCGAGCGCGTGGCCTCGACGTGCTGCGGGCCCTGGCCGATCCACGCGCCGAGCTCGCCGGCCTGGAGCTGCGCGAGCGAGTCCTCGCCCGAGGGCACCGCGATGACCTCGTCGAAGCCGACGCCCGCGCGATCCAGCGCGGTCGCCAGCAGCAGCGTCTGCCAGGAGCCGATGCCGAGCGCGACCTTGCGCCCGCGCAGGTCGGCCACCGTCTTGACGTCGGAGTCCGGCGTGACGAGCAGCGTGCCGTGCGCGGGCCGCGGGTCCGACGCCGCCAAGTAGACGATGTCCTTGCCCGACGCCTGGTCGGAGATCGGCGGCGTCGCGCCGGTCCCGCCGACGTCGATCGTCCCGTCGACCAGCAGCGCGCCGGTCGTGGTGCCGCCGGAGTAGCGGAGCCACTGAGCGTCGATCAGGTCCAGGTGCGAGAGGAAGAACAGCGCCGGGTTGTTGGGGTGGACGCCGATCTTGATGGGGGTGCTCATGGTCTTCTCGGTTCTCCTAGGTCTTGGTCAGCCCGCGGCCACGGGCACGTCGACGATCGCCTGGTGGTCGCGCGAGCGCACGTGCTGGCCCGGGCGCACGCCGAGCTTGGGCAGGACGGTCTCGGAGACCCGGTAGGCCTCCTCCAGCAAGGGGTTGCCGCTCAAGATGAAGGTGTCGACCCCGAGCGCCTCGAACTCCTGGATCCGCTCGACGACCTGCTCGGTCGAGCCGACCAGCGCGGTGCCCGGACCAGGGCGCAGCAGGCTCATCCCGGGCCAGATGTTGGGGTAGACCTCGAGGTCCTTGGCGCGATCGGGCACCTGGCCCTGGTGCTTCTCGAACTGGCGCTGCATGCCGACCGAGTCGGTCTGCTTGTTCGACGCGGCCATGCGGTCATACGTGGCCCGCGAGGTCTGAGCCAGCAGGTGGTCGACGTGATCCCACGCCTCCTGCTCGGTGTCGCGGACGACCAGGTGCAGGCGCATCCCGAAGCTCACCGTGCGCTCGTGCTGGGCGGCCAACTCGTTCAACCTGGTGATCTTCTCGGCGACGCGCGCGGGCGGCTCGCCCCACGACAGGTAGCGGTCGATGTGCTGGGCGGCCATCTGCAAGCCTGCCTCGCTCGACCCGCCGAACCACAGCGGCACGTGCGGCTTCTGGACGACCGGCAGGCCGAAGTTCGACCCCGCGCCGCGCACGGAGAAGTGGCGGCCCTCGAAGTCCACCGTCTCGCCGGCCGTCAGGCGCCGGAAGATCTCCCAGTACTCGCCGGCCAGCGCGTAGCGCTCGTCGTGCTCGACCTCCAGGCCGTACTGCTTCAGCGTGCGCGTCTCGCCGTTGACGACGTTGATCTGCAGGCGGCCGTCGAAGAGGTCGTCGAAGGTCAGCGCCATCTTGGCCAGCAGCGTCGGGGAGATCAGCCCCGGGTGGACGGCCAGCAGCGGGCGCAGCGTCTTGGTGTGCGCGGCCAGCGCGCTGCCCAGGACCCAGACGTCGTGGATGTCGGTGGCCAGCAGCGCGCCACTGAAGCCCAGCCGCTCGACGCCGGTTGCCAAGTGCTTGAGGTAGTCGAAGTCGACCGCCCGCGTCCCTTCCGGCTCCCACGGATAGGCGCCGTCGCGCGGGATGATGTACCACAGGTAGTCCGAGGCCATGGCCTAGATCAGCTCCTTCGCGGTCGCCGCGACGCGCTGCTCGCGCGCCGCGGCCAAGATGGTGTGGTCGGCCCAGGCCGCCACGTCGACGTCGGCCTCCAAGAAGCCGTTGGCGTACAGGAAGTCCTTCTGCCGTTCGAGCAGCGCCAAGCGCGCGTCGCTGAGCGAGAGCTGCAACGAGCGGTGGAAGCCGTTGCGGTAGGCGCCCGAGATGTAGGCCTCGTCGGCGTAGGTCTCGCGGGCCAGCGCACTGGCGATCTCACCCGGGTTCTCGGCGGCCCAGTCGGCGGCGCGCAGCAGCGTGGCGACGAAGGCCACCACGTCGTCCGGCCGCTCCTCCAACAGCTGGGCGTGCACGGTGATCGGGCGCGGCGTGCCGTTGTTGACGCGGATCGTGGGATCAGGGACGTCGTCGAGGTCGATCCCGATGACCAGGCCGGCGCGCGTCGCCGCCTCCAGCCCGGGGGCGCCCTTGACGTAGGCGGCGTCGGCGCGGCCGTCGGCGACCGCTTGGACCTCGGGCGCGAAGCCGTCGGGGCCACGGCCGTTCGGCTGGGACTCGATGTCCACCAACTTGACCGCGCCAAGAGTCTCGTCCTCCAGCCGCAGCGCGCCGGCGAAGCCCGCCAGCGCCATCGCGCGCCAGAAGTCGATCTGCTCGGCTGGCCGCCGCGGCACGGCGACGCGCCGCCCGGCCAGGGTGGAGCGCGCCGCGTCCTGCGGCCGCACCACGATCGCCTGGCGCTCCTCGATCCACGTCAGCCCGATCAGCCGCGTGTCCGCGCCGCGCGCCTTGGCCCACAGCGCGGGGACGTTGCCGCCCTCGCGGATCAGCGTCGTCAGGTCGTGGGTGAAGTGCTCACCGCGCAGGGCGGTGCCGATCGCGCCGTCCTGCAGCGAGCGCGCGCCGTCCAGCCAGCCCAGGCCGGCCGCAATCCCCGTCGCCGTGGGAACGGGGCAGCGGGTGTACCAGAGCTCGTTGTTGTCGCTCATGGCGCTCAGCTACCCAGCGTCGTCGGGTCGACCGTGAACGACGCCGGATCGAGGTTGGCCTTGATCACGCCCTGCTTGGCGAAGAAGTCCGCCACGTGGCCGAAACGCTCGCGGAAGTTGTCGTCGATCGGGGCGATCGGGTTCTGCGTGCGGTAGTTCTCGGCCAGGATCTTGGCCGCGGCGTCGTCGAGCTTGATCGCGCCCTGGTTCTCCTTGGCGACCGCGCCCTCCGGGTCGTCGTGCTCGGCGATCGAGTGACGGCGGAGGTTCTCGTAGAAGGCCTTGACCGTCGCCGGGTGCTCCTCGAGGAACTTGGTGGCGATCGAGTAGGTGGTGTCGTTCTCAGAGCCGACCTGCTCGCCGTCGGCCAGCAGCCGCGCGCCCTTGCTCTTGGCGGTCGCGACGAAGTCGCCCCACGCGGCCCAGGCGTCGACCTTGCCGGAGGAGAACGCGGTGGCGCCGTCGGCGGCGCCGAGGTAGACGCGCTCAACCTTCGACGGATCCACGCCGTCCTTCTCCAGGGCCTTGAGGAGGAGGTACTCGCCCGTGCCCTTCGGGTTGACCGCGACCTTCTTGCCTTGCAGATCGGCAACGCTCTTGATGTTGGGGTCCTTGACCAGGATCCCCTCGCTGGCGGCGTTGTCGAGCTGCGCGGCGTAGATCTTGAAGCTCGGCTTCTGGGCCAGCGCGCCGACGCCGCTGGAGATCGAGCCCTGCGCGGCGTCCAAAGCACCCGCGTTGATCGCCTCGGCCGCCGGCGCGAACGCCGGGAACTGGCCGGTGAACTGGACCTTGGCGCCGACCTTGGCGAGGTCCTTGGCCAGCGACCCGTCGTTCTTGGCGGCCGCGACCGGGCCGGTCGTGCCGATCAGCGCGACGCGCAGCGTGCCGCCGCCGCCCTTCACGGCGCCGCTGTCAGCGCCGCTGCTGCTCGACGCGGCGGTGGCGGCGCCGTCGTCGCTGCTGCCACACGCGGTCGTCGCGAGAGCGACGGCGGCGAGCGCGCTCGCGGCGAGGGCGAGCGAGCGGTGGCGGTGGAGCGAGAGCGTCATGCGGGGATCCTTGTTGGGGTGGTTGGTGCGAGAACGCCCAGTTGGGCGAGGAGGTCGGAGCGCAGCGCCTCGAACCACGGGTCCGTGCGGTCGCGCGGGTGCTCGGCGTCGATGCGCTCGTGGTGGGCGATGCGGCCGTCGGCCATGACGATCACCCGGTCGGCGAGCAGCAGCGCCTCGTCGACGTCGTGGGTGACGAGCAGGACCGCCGGGCGGTGCGCGCGCCACAGCGCGCTGACCAAGGCGTGCATCTTGATCCGGGTCAGCGCGTCGAGCGCGGCGAAAGGCTCATCGAGCAGCAGCAGGCGCGGCTCGCGGACCAGCGCGCGGGCGAGTGCGACGCGCTGGGCCTCGCCGCCGGAGAGCGTGACGGGCCAGGCGCCGGCGTGATCTTGGAGACCGACCTCGCGCAACGCGCTGGTCGCTCGGTCCTCCGCGTTGGCGAGACCGAGCGTCACGTTGTCGCGCACGCGCTTCCAGGGCAGCAAGCGCGGCTCCTGGAAGACGACCGCGGGGCGGCCGGGCGCGTCGACCGTGCCGGCGGTCGCCGGATCTAGGCCAGCGAGCACTCGCAACAGCGTGGTCTTGCCGCAGCCGGTCTTGCCGAGCAGCGCGACGAACTCGCCGGGGGCGATGTCGAGGTCGAGGTCGCGCAGGACGGTGCGGGCGCCGTAGTCGCGGCGCAGGCCGCGGACGGTGACGGAGTTGTCGGTGGACATGCTGTTAGGCCCCTCCGTAGGTGCGGCGCCACGCGAGCAGCCGTCGTTCGAGGAGGCGGGCGATGAGATCGCCGGTGAGGCCGAGCGCGGCGTAGATCCCGATGCAGACCAGGACGATGTCCGCGCGCAGGAACTCGCGTGCCTGGCCGAGGATGAAGCCGATGCCGCTGGAGGCGTTGAGCTGCTCGGCGGCGACGAGCGCGACGACCGAGATCGCCAGCGACTGGCGCAGCGCGACGAGCGCGGGCTGCGCGGCGGCCGGGAGGATCACGTGCCGGATCAGCGCCGGCTTGCTCAGCCCGAACACGCGCGCTGCCTCGACGAGCTTGATGTCCGTGTTGCGGATCGCGCCGTAGACGTTCAGGTACATCGGGAACGCGGCGCCGAAGGCGATGATCAGGATCTTCGGCAGCTCGCCGATCCCGAACCACACGATGAACAGCGGCACGACCGCGGTGAACGGGACGGCCTGGAGCATCTGCACGGGCGCGTCGATCAGGTCCTCCCCAAGCCGCCACAGGCCCGAGAGCGCGCCGAGCGTCGCGCCGACGCTGACGCCGAGCGCCGCCCCGAGCGCAGCGCGGCGGATCGACGTGCCGATCTGGCCAGCGAGGTCGCCGTCGCGGAAGAGGTCGCGCGTGGTCGTGACCACGGTGCCCGGCGACGGCAGCACGCTGGGCTCGAAGAGGCCGAACACCGCGGTGCTCAGCTCCCAGAGCAGCAGGATCAGGACGACGCCGCTGCCGCGGCGGGCGAGGGCGAGGGCCGAACGGCGCGACGGAGCGCGCAAGCGGCGGCGCCGCTGGACGGCGGCAGGAGCGGTGGCGACGGGGATCGGCGTGACGGCAGACATGGAAAGCGAGGCGAGATCGAGGTAAAGTCGACAAAGTCAGTCGACATTGCGGTCATTGTTAGCAGATCTCGCAGGTCTGTCAATCATCGGCACTTGCCAACGATCGCCAGACATCGACGTTCCCGCTACGCTGCGCCCCGCGATGACGACCCGCCGCCTCACGCCCGAGACCCGCTTCACCCAGCCCGGGTTCTTGTTGAACAAGGTCGGGTTCGTGGCACGCCGCTGGATCTCCGAGGCGCTCGCGCCGATCGGTCTGAACGGCCGCGAGGCCGAGATCCTGCTGCGCCTGCGCTCCGCCGGGCCCTTGAGTCAGCAGCAGCTCGTCGAGCAGGTCGACGTCGACCCCTCCAACTTGGTGACGATGTTGAACAGGTTGGAGTCCGCCGGCCTCCTCGAACGCCGCCGCGACACCACCGACCGCCGCCGCCACATCGTCTCCCTCACTCCCGAGGGCACCACCCGCCGCGACCTCGCCGACACCGCCGTCGCCGCCGCCGAAGAACGCCTCCTGTCCGGACTGACCGCCGCCGAGCGCACGACCCTCCAACGCCTCCTGCTGAAGGTCGACGAGCGCACCGGGCCGGCCTGGGCCGACCCGGACTGAGGGCGCAGGGCGCGGCCGGCCGGGGATCTACTCCGGCTTGATCACCGAGAGGATGTTGCCCGCCGGGTCCTTGAACCAGGCGATGTCCGGGCCGTTGCCGCGCATGACGCCGTCGTCGTCCTGGGGCATGCCGTCGTAGCGCTCGACCTCGACGCCGCGCAGGGCGAGCTGCTTGACGGCTTCGCCGACGTCCTCGACGGGGAAGTTGAGGATCGTGAAGGTCGCGGGGACGTGGTCGGGCTTGGGGTAGACGATCGTCGGCCGCGCGCCGCCGTCGAGGTGCAGCGTGAGCAGCCCGTGGTCGTTGGTGACGTGGATGCCGAGCGTCTCGCCGTAGAACGTCTCGGCGGCGTCGACGTCGGGCACGGCGAACCCGGAAAAGGCCTTGCTGTCGGAGAACATGTCCCTAAGACTGCCCGCCGACACCAAGCTCATCGCTCCCGGTGCGTCAGCACGTTGACGACCGCCCCTGACGCCGGCTCCCGGACGAAGAACCGCCGCACACCCCACGGCTCGTCGGTCAGCGGGTGCACGATCTCGTAACCGGCGGCTTGCGCCGTGGCGTGGGCGGCGTCCACGTCGTCGACCTCCACGCTGACGTCCGGCGCGACCGGAGCGCTCGCGTCATGCGTGAGGAACGTCAGCTGCGCCGCCGGGTTGCCGGGCGCGACGTAGGTCACGACCCAGCCCTGATCCATCGCCTTCTCGAGGCCGAGCACGCCGGTGCAGAACGCGTCGGCGGCGCTGGGGTCGGCGGCGTGGAGGTCGGGGACGACGCGATGGGTGCTCATCCGGAGACACGCTACGCGAGGGGGCGAATTTCAGGTCCGGGTCGCCTAAGCCGGAATATGTACGGACGTAGCGACCCGGATCACAAAATTGCCGAGCTGGCCACCGCACAGCACGGCCCAATCGCCCGCACGCATCTCCGCGGGCTCGGGCTGACCGACGACGACATCGACTACCGCGTGCGCTGTGGGCGTCTGTTCCGCCTCTATCCACAGGTGTACGCGGTCGGGCACACCGTGATGACGCGCGAGGGGCGGTGGATGGCGGCGGTCCTGGCGTGCGGAGACAGTGCGGTGCTGAGTCACGGCGATGCGGCGGCGCTGTGGGATCTGCTTCCTTCTCGCGGCGCGATGATCCACGTGATGACGCCGTCACGTGCCGGCCGCGTGCCGGATCGGCGACGGGTTCGTTTGCATCGAGTAGGGACGCTCACCGAGGACGAGACGACCGTGCTCGACGGTGTTCCCGTGACGACGCCCGCGCGCACGCTCCTCGACCTCGCTCCGTCGCACCGACCGCGGGCGATCGAGGAGGTCATCGAGCGTATGGATCGCCTGGCGCTCTTCGACCTCGTCGCCGTCCGCCGGTGTCTCGAAGCGCATCCGCGGCAGAGCGGCGCGCCCAAGTTGAGGACGGTGCTCGACCGGCTGGCCGGCGGGAACGCCGCCGACACGCGGAGCGCTCTCGAGGTCGCTTTTCTCCAATTGTGCGACGACTACCACCTTCCGGCACCCGCCGTGAACACCATCGTTACCGGCTTCCTCGTCGACTTCTTCTGGCCGGACGCGCGCCTCGTCGTGGAGACCGACGGCTTCGCCTTCCATCGCACCCGCACCGCCTTCGACGCCGACCGCGAGCGTGATCAGCAACTCACGCTGCAGGGATACCGCGTCGTGCGGTTCACCTACAACCAGGTCACCCGCCAGCGCCGGGATACCGCGCGGCGCCTCCGAGCTCTCATCCACCGGTCTGGGTCGCTACAGCCGGAATAATTCCGGCTCAAACGACCCGGATCGCTAATGGGCGCGGAGGGGCGCCGTCAGGTCGCGAGCTCGCGCACGCGGCGTTCGACGACGGCGCGGCGGCGGTGTGCGCGGTCGGCGCGGTCGTCGAGGGTGCGCATGCCGGGGACGTAGAGGGCGGCCAGTGTGACGATGGCGCCCAACAACCCGGCGCCGATGAGCGTGGCCTGGGCGCCGATGGCTCCGGAGACGGGGCCGGTGAGGGCGAAAGACAGAGGCAGCAGGCCGACGGAGATGAGCCAGTCCAGCGAGGAGACGCGGCCGAGGAGGGCGGTCGGGACGTGGCGTTGCTTGGTCGTCGCCCAGACGATCGTGCCCGCGGTCTCCAGGCCGTTGAAGATGGCGCTGGCCACCATCAGCTGCCAGATCGCGTTGGCGGCGCCGTAGCCCGCGACGGCGAGGGTCGCCAGCGTCCAGACGATCAACATGAAGGTGATGCCGCGACGTGGCAGGCCGAAGCGGCCGAGGCCGACGGCGCACAACATGGAGGACAACCCGCCGGCGGCGAAGACCAAGCCCAAGTCGAACGCGCTGCCGCCCATGCCCTCCTTGACGATCCACGGCAGCAGGACCTCGACGGGGCCCATGAACAACAAGTAGGCGATCGCGGCGCTGACGAACGTCGCCCACAGCCAGGCATGGCTGCGCACGAAGCGCCAACCGTCGCGCAGATCCGCGATCAGCGAGCCGCCCTCCGCCTGCGGGCGGTCCGCCCGTGCAGGCGACATCATCAACACGGTCCCGGCGGCCATTAGGAACGTCGCGCAGTCCAATAAGAACACGCCGCCCGCGCCCGCCACCGCGACGAGCACGCCACCCAGAGCCGGGCCCGCCAACCGCAACGCGAGCGGCCGCACGAGTTGGTCGAGCGCGTTGGCCTGCGTCAACCGATCGCCCGAGAGGATCTCCGGAACCAAGGCGTCGAACGCCGGCGCGTGGAAGGCGCTGCCGGTCCCGTAGAACGCGCTCAGCACGATCACGTGCCAGAGCTCGACCTGACCCCCGATGCAGAGGCCGGCAAGCAAGGCCACCGACAACGCCCGCAGCAGGTCGGCCCCGACCAGCAACCAGCGCCGCTCCAACCGGTCGCTCGCCACGCCTCCGATCAACAAGAACGCGATCGTCGGCACGGTCATCGCGATCCCGACCAGCGACATGCCGGTCGGTCCGCCGCCGCTCATGGCGTACACCTGCCACGCCAAGGCCACCAAGAACGCGCCGTCGCCCAACAGCGACGCGGTCGCGCCCGTCCACAGCAGCCGGAAGTCGCGGTCGCGCAGCGGGGTCAGCAGCGACCCGGAACCGGGCGGGCGGGATTCGGCTCCGCCGCCGCCGCCGAAGCCGTCGAGGCTCTCGTAGCTATGGTGCATCGTCGCCCGCGGGCACGCCGGCGGAGTAGTCCGCGCCGTCGACCCCCTGGGCGAGGAAGCTGCGCGCTGACGCCGCGTCCATCGGGCGTGCGAAGTAGAAGCCCTGACCGAGGTCGCAGCCGAGGTCGCGCAGCGTCTTCCACTGCTCGGGCATCTCGATGCCCTCGGCGACAACCTCCAGCGACAGCGTGCTGCCCAGCGCGACGACCGCGTTGGCCAGGTCGGTCGTCTGCTGCGAGGCACCCTCGCGCAGGAACGAGCGGTCCATCTTGAGCACGTCGACCGGGAACTTCGACAGGTAGGACAACGACGAGTAGCCGGTCCCGAAGTCGTCCAGCGCCAGCTTGATGCCCAAGGCCTTCAGGTCGCTCAGGCGCTGCGCGGCCAGATCGGTGTCGGCCATCAGGACGCTCTCGGTGATCTCCAGCGTCAGCCGCTCCGGCGCCAGGCCGGACTCCTCCAGCGCGTCGCGCACGTCGGCGACCACGTCGGAGTGCTGCAACTGCTTCAACGACAGGTTGATCGCCAGCGTCGCGGGCTTGTCGCCGGTCAGGCCGTCGAGCAACGCGCGACCCTCGCGGCAGCCTTGGCGCAGGACCCAGCGGCCGATCGGAACGATCAAGCCGGATTCTTCGGCCAACGGGATGAACTGGTCGGGCCCGACCATCCCGCGCTCGGGGTGGTTCCAGCGCAGCAGCGCCTCGACGCCGGACACCGTGCCGTCGCCCAGCCGGATCACCGGCTGGTAGAAGAGCTCTAGCTGCCCTTGGGCCAGCGCGCGCTGCAGGTCGGTCCGCAGCTCCAGCCGCTGGAGCACGCCCTCGTGCATCTCGGGCTCGAACAGGCGGTAGCCGCCCTTGCCGTCGCGCTTGGCGATGTACATCGCCGCATCGGCGTCGCGGATCAGCTCGTCGGCGTCGGCGGTGCCGTCCTCGGGGGCGATCGCGATGCCCAGCGAGCAGCGCAGGCCGACCTCCTTGTGCGCCGCGGTCAGCGGCGCGCCGATCGACTCCATGATGCGCTCGGCGGCGTCGGCCGCCTCCTGCACGCCCTCGATGTCCTCCAACAAGACCGCGAACTCGTCGCCGCCGAAGCGCGCCGCGGTGTCGCTGGCGCGGATGCTCAAAGCCAGCCGCTGCGCCACCTGCGTGAGCACCTCGTCGCCGGCCGCGTGGCCGAGCGAGTCGTTGATGATCTTGAAGTCGTCGAGGTCGATGAAGATGATGCCCAGCCCGCGATGCTCGCGGCGCGACCGCGCGATCGCGTGCCGCACGCGCTCCACGAACAGCGCGCGGTTCGGCAGACCCGTCACCGGGTCGTGGAACGCCTGATGGGCGAGCTGACGCTCGAACGCCTTGCGCTCGCTGACGTCGCGCGAGTTCAACACGATCCCGCCAACCGCCGGATCGTGGGTCAAGTTGGTGAACAAGACCTCGAACTGGCGCGTGGTTCCGTCCTTGTGCGCCAGCGTGGTCTCCAGGGTCTGCGACGCCACCGGCGCGTGCGCGCCGTCGGCGATCAAGCGCAGCAGCCGGGATCCCTCGCCCTGCTCCATCAGGTCGTCGATGCGCCGCCCGACGACCTCGTCGGGCTCCCATCCGAGCACGCGCTCGATCGCGGGCGACTGGTAGGCGATCGTCGCGTCCGGCGCAAGCACCGTGATCAGGTCGGACGAGTGCTGCACCAGCGACGCGAAGCGCGCCTCGCTCTGGCGCCGCACCAGCTCCTCGGTCAGCTCCGCGCGCTCGAAGGCCAGGACGACCTGCGTGCCCCAGGCGTTGAGGATCTCGCGCACCGGCCGCTCGACGATCGTCGCCCCGGAGGCGATCAGCACCGACGCCGCACCCTCGCGCGGGACCAGGTCGATGACCATGCTGTCGTGCTTGGTCAGCGCCAGCCGGTCGACCGACGTGAAGCGCTCGGCGTCGCGCAGCTCGACGTGCGCCTCCTCGCCCGCCAGCTCCTGGGCGGCGGTCAACGCCACCGTCTCCAGCTCGGCGCGCGTGCCCGCCGCGACCAGCGCCGCGCCGGCGCGGGCCAGCGCCCGCTCGCGCTCCATCGAGCGCTCCTGGTGGCGCATCAGGCCGGCCATCCGGACGACGACCAAGCCGAACAGCACGATCGCCGCGCCCGTGACGACCGCCATGTCCCAGTCGCGCCGGTCGAAGTCATGCAGCAACTCGACGGCAGGCGCGATCGCCGCGGCGGCCGTCAGCAGCGCCAGGCGCGTGCGGGTCAACACCGACCGCGCCGGGCGGCCGTGGTCCATGATCCGCATCGATGGATGCAGCGCGGCCGCGCCCCACAGGACGTAGAACGCGCCCCAGCCGAGGTCCAGCCAGAGCTGGCCGTCGTAGGTGCCGTGCAGCAGCTTGATGCCGTAGACGAAGTCCGTCAGCAGCAGCAGGACGATCGCCGAGGCGACGAAGTGGAAGGCCATGCCGCGCTTGCCGCCGTCGAGCGTCAATCGCAACGCCGCGGCCAGCAGCAGGACGTCGCCGAACGGGTAGGCGATCGACACCAGCTTGGCCAGCGTCGAGAGCTCGTCGACGTGCAGGTTGGGCGCCATCAGCACGATCCACTGCGGGACCGCCAGGCCGATGGTCAAGATCATGGCGTCGGTCCGGCCGCTGTCCTTGGAGCGCTCGGCGCGCCGGCGCACGAGCAGCAGCAACCCCACCATCAACGCCGGGTAGACCGCGACGTAGGACGCGTCGCCCATCGACGGGAACGGCGTCTCGTTGCCCGTGATCTTCGGGTAGCTGTAGGTGTAGAGGTCGCCGAGCCAGAACAGCAGGAAGCCGACCGCGAACCACAGCCACGGCGCCTTGGACTCCGGGCGGTGCAGCTTGATGCCCGCGAGGATGCCGACGATCGGCGAGAAGCCGAGCGTGAACATGACGTACGGGCTGCCCTTGAACGGCGGGACCGTCATGTACAGGAACGCCAGAACGGCGCCCACAGCCAGGAAGCCGGCCCACGCCCAGCGACGGATCATTATGCGGCACTCCTGATCGGGGTCGGCAGCTCGCCCGCGGGTCGCAGAACGCCGCGGCCCGCCAGCTCCTCCAGCGCGCTCAGCAACGTGTCGACCTCGGCGTCGGTGTTGGCCGACGTCAGCTGCACGCGGAACCCGACCTCGTCCTTGGGGACCAGCGGGTAGGCAGCGAGCGTGACGTAGACGCCCTTCTCGAAGAGAAAGCGCCCGACCGAGTCGATCTGCTCGTGATGACGCAGCGGGATCTCGATGATCGGCAGCCCGGAGCGGTTGGGCGTGTGGACGTCCAGGCGCTCGAGCCCTTCGAGCGTCCGCGTCGTCAGGCGGTGCAGCTCGTCGCGCAGCGCGTCGCCGCGCTCGCGGTTGACCTTCAGCCCGGCGAGCACCGTCGCCAGCGAGGCGACCGGCGACGGGCCGGAGTAGAGGTAGGGCGGCGCCGCGACCTTCAGCAGGTCCTTGACCGGCGTCGGGCAGGCGATGAACGCCAGCAGCGAGCTGTAGGCCTTGGAAAAGCCGCCGACGAGGATCAGGTTGTCGTAGGTCTCGTCGAAGTGACGAACGATCGAGTTGCCCATCGACCCGTACGGGTTGGCGATCCCCTCGCCGCGCTCGCCGATGACGCCGAAGCCGTGCGCGTCGTCGACGTACAACAACGCGCCGTGCTTGCGCGCGACCTCCGCGAAGGCGGGCAGGTCCGGCGGGTTGCCGGTCATCGAGTTCACGCCGTCCATGCAGACCAGGCGCGTCGGATCGCGCTCGGCGGACAGCAGCTCGTCGAGGTGGTCGGGATCCTCGAAGCGGAAGCGGCGCACGGCGGCGCCGCGGGCGCGGGCGGCCTGGCAGCCGTCGTAGATCGTCTTGTGCGCGCGGGCGTCGAGGAAGATCGTCCCCGAGGCGGCCAGCAGCGGGATCACCGACAGGTGGATGTGGGTGATCGTCGGCAGGACGAGCGAGTCCTCGCAGCCCAGCAGCTCGGTCAGCTCGGACTCGATCTGCTCGTAGAGCACCGGCGAGCCCAGCAGACGCGACCAGCTCGGGTGCGTGCCCCAGGCGTCGAGGTAGGCCGGGACCGCGTCGATGATCTCGCGGTCGAGGTCGAAGCCAAGGTAGTTGCACGACGCGAAGTCGGCGAGCCACTGGTCGCCAACGCGGATCATGCGGCCGTCGATCTCGTCGATGACGGCGTCCACCATGGGGTGGGACGCCTTCAGCTCAGCGAGGTCGCGGCAGCTCTCGAGCCAGTGGTCAAGCCAGGGTCGGCGAGCGACCGGGCCAGCCGCAGGCGAGACGGCAGGGGATGTCGACGAAGGACGCATGCTCCGTCCGGTTGTCGGAGCGTCCATCCCCTATTTGAGGGATGTCCAGGATTCTGGACGCTTTTCTGCAGGTTCCCTGAGCGAAGTCCGCGCAGGGACGCTCAGCTACCCCAGATATCCTCCGCCACCTCGACGACGCGACGCAGCTTGGCGACCTCCTGGTCGTAGGTCAGCGCGTTGCCTTCGAGGGTCGAGGAGAAGCCGCACTGCGGCGACAGGCACAACTGATCGAGATCGACGTAGCGCGCAGCCTCTTCGATCCGTCGCTTCAACGCGTCAGCGGTCTCCAGCTCGCCGCGCTTGGTGGTCACCAGGCCGAGCACGACGACCTTGCCCTTCGGCACAAATCGCAGCGGCTCGAAGCCGCCGCTGCGGGCGTCGTCCCACTCCATGAAGAACCCGTCGACCTCCAGCTCGTTGAAGAGCGCCTCGGCGACGAAGTCATAGCCGCCCTCGGCCACCCACGAGGAGCGAAAGTTGCCGCGACACATGTGCGTGGTGATGGCCATGCCCTCGGGCCGCCCCGACAACGCCTCGTTGATGTGCTTGATGTAAGCCTCGTGCTGGTGCTCGGCGTCACCGCCGATCTCGGCGACGTGCCGGCGCTGCTCGGGGTCGTTGAGGTAGGCCAGCGAGGTGTCGTCGAACTGCAGGTAGGTGCAACCCGCGTCGCCCAGGCGGCGGACCTGCTCAGCGTAGGCGGCGGTCAGGTCGGCCCAGAACGCGTCCATGTCGGGGTACACGGACTCGTCGATCGACGCGCGGCCCCCGCGGTAGTGGACCATCGACGGCGAGGGGATCGTCAGCTTCGGCGTCAATCCGGGCGCGACGTCGGCCACCGTCGAGCGCAGGAACGCGAAGTCCTCGCCGAAGATCGTCTCGCTGACGCCGAGCTTGCCGTCGACGTGCATCGCGGCGGGCGTGAACTCGATGTCGCCCTCGGCGTTGTGGAACTGCACCTTCAGATCGCCGGGCGCCTTGGTGATGCCGTCGAGCTGGTAGATGAAGTCCATGTGCCACGAGGCGCGGCGCAGCTCGCCATCGGTGGCGCTGCGCAGGCCCACCTCCTTCTGCATCGCGACGACGTCGCGAATCGCCGCATCCTCGCGAGCGCGCAGCTCGGCGGCGTCGATGCGGCCGGCGGCGTGGTCGGCGCGCGCGTCCAGAAGCGAGGACGGGCGCAGGAGGCTGCCGACGTGGTCGGCGCGGTACGGAGGCGTGGTGCGGAGGGACATGTCGTAGCTCCTACCCCACCCGGACGGGTGGAACGCGTGGGGCAGTGTCTAGAAACGGGCGCGTTTGCACTCCAGTGCGGGGCGCTTGCGGCCGACCATGTGTCTGGGCCACACGGCGAGCCGTTCTCCGCCGGTGGCACGACCTCCAATGATCAGAGCAGATCAGCACAGCGACCCACGGTCGGCCCGTCGGCTACTCCTGCCGTACTGCGCGTCGCTGCTCGTCGTCGTCGGGCTGCTGCCTCTCGAAGAGCGCGTCGACCTCGCCGAGGTCTCGGCCGCGCTGGTCCTAATGATCGTCGCGGGCGCGGGGCTGACCGCCGCCGCGCTGGGCCAAGAGCGGCGCGGCACGACGCTCGCGTCGCTGCTCAGCGTGCTCGGCGCGATCATGCTGCTGCGCGACGGCGTCGGCGCCAGCGCGGGCTTCGGGCCGCTCATCTTCCTGCCGGTCATGTGGGCGGCGCTGGAACGCCGCCGCACCGAGCTCGTGCTCGTGCTGATCGGCGTCGCGGCGATCTACTTCGTCCCGATCCTCGTCTCCTCAGGGCCGCAGTATCCGTCGACCGGCTGGCGCGGCGGCACGCTGATGCTCGTCGTCGCGACCACCGCCGGCTTCGCTGTGCTCGCGCTGGTCGAGCACCTGCGCGCGGCCGGCGAGCGCTCGGCGACCATCCTGGCGTCGATGTCCGAGGGCTTCGCGCTGACGCGCGATGGCGAGATCATCCAGATCAACCCGGCGCTGTCCACGATCACAGGCTTCAGCCAGGAGCGGCTGCTCGGCGCGCGGGCGCCGTTCCCGTTCTGGCCGGCGGAGTCGGTGGAGCGTAACGCCAAGCTGCTGGCCGACGTGGTCGCCGCGGGCGGCGGCGCGTTCGACATGATCTTGGTCCGCGCCGACGGGACCCACTTCCCCGCGGTGATCTCGTGCGTGCCGACCGACCTCGGCGACGGCAGCCGCTCGTTCCTGAACACGGTGCGCGACGTCACCGAGCTGCGCGCCCACGAGGCCGCGCAGCGACACCACGCCGAACGGCTGGCGAACATCGCCGACGTGATCCGCGAGATCGGGCACTGCGACCCGCTCGACGCGCGACCCGCGATCTGCCGGACGGCGCTGGCGCTGACCGACGGCGCGCACGCGGTCTCCCTGTGGGAGGACGGGCACGACGGCGGCATGGCGACGACCGCGACGCGACCGGAGACGACCGCGCCTTACCGGATCGGCCCCAGCCAGGTCCAACACGGCGCGCGCGTGGTGATGGAGACCGGGCAGCCGCTGCTGGTCAGCGACGCCGCCGACTCGCCGCACTGCGACCGGCGGATCATCGAGCTGCTGGGCGCCAAGTCGGTGCTCTTTCACCCGATCGCCGACTCGAGCGGCATTCGCGGCGCGCTGGCGATCTCGTGGCCCGAGCGGCGCGACGCGATCGACGACGGCGACCTGATGATGATCGGGGTGCTGGCGGGCGAAGCCGCGCTGGCGATGCAGCGCGCCGACCTGCTGGGGCGCCTGGACGAGCTGACGCGGACCGACGAGCTGACCGGGCTGCCGAACCGCCGCGCCTGGGACGAGCTGCTGACGCACGAGCTGGCGGTCGCCGAGCGGCACGGCAAGCCGCTGGCGGTGGCGATGCTCGACCTCGACCACTTCAAGATCTACAACGACAAGCACGGGCACCTCGCGGGCGACCGGCTGCTGCGCGCCGCCGCCGCGGCATGGGGCTCGTCGCTGCGGGCCACCGACGTGCTGGCCCGCTGGGGCGGCGAGGAGTTCACGCTGCTGCTGCCCGGGTGCGATGCGACCGGCGCGGCGGTGCTGATCGAGCGCCTGCGCGGCTCGCTGCCCGACGCCGTGACGTTCTCGGCGGGCGTGGTCTGCTCCGACGGCCGCGATCACCCGCGGGCGCTGATGGACTCGGCCGACCGGGCGCTCTACCAGGCCAAGGACGAGGGCCGCGACCGCGTGGTCACGGTCGTCTAGGCGCTCAGCGCCAGGTCCGCAAGAGCTCGACGATCGTCTCCCCCACCGCGTCAACTGCGCGGGGCGAAAGCTGGTCGTAGGTGTCCTTGTTGGTGTCTTTGACCGGGTAGGACCAGTCGATGAGGTCGACGGCCGGGATGTTGTGCTGCAAGAACGGGGTGTGGTCGTCGGTGATCGCGGTCTGGACGTCGAGCGGGAAGACCGAGGCGGCGCCAACCTTGCGGGCCGCGACGCGGACCATGGACCACAACTTGGGGTTCGAGGTGCCCTCGCGTGGGAGCCGGACGCCGCGGTTGCCGATGTAGTCGAGCAGGACCATCGCGCGGGTCTGCACGGCGTGGGCGTCGGCGTAGGCCTTGGAGCCGCGCAGCGCGTCGAGGTAGAAGTCCTCGGTCGGGAACGGCTCCTCCTCGCCGTCGAAGAGCACGAACTCGATCGCCGGGGAGCCGGCCGGACGCTTGATGCGCTGGAGGTCGCGCGCGATCTCGATCACGGCGCCGACCGCCGCGGCCGCGTCGTTAGCGCCGACGAAGCCCTTCGGGTGGTACTCGGTGTCGTAGTGCGCGCCGACGACGATCGCGGGCTGCACGCCGGGCAGCGACCCGATGACGTTGCGGAGGCCGGGATGTCCTGGGACATCTTCGAAGCGCCCGTTCGGGAGCTTGGCGCGGAGCTGCTCGGCGACGCGCCGCAGCTGCGGTGAGCCTGCGGGCCGCTGTCCGGCCGCGAGCTGGAGCCGCACGGTCGCCATCGCCCGCTCGACGTCGAACCGGTGCGCGGTCGTGGGCGGCGTGGCGGCCCGGGCCGCAGCGGACGCGGATGCCGGCGCCGCGTTGGCGTGCTCGTGGCGCACGAGGAGCACGGCGAGCAGGACGACCTGAAGCGCCGCGAGCGCGACGAGGCGGCGGGACGTGAGGCGGACCACCTGCGCATTCTGCCGGTCTGCCGGGGTGCGCGTGGAGGTTCTTGCTCACGCGTCCTCCGACTCGTCCTGCGCCGGGCGGCTCGCGCGGTCCAGCAGGATCAGCGCGCCGGCGACGTCGCTCCACCCGCGGCCGGTCGTCCGGAAGCGGCGGTCCCCGCCGCTGGCAGTCTTCACCAGGCCCGCGTCGTGGAGAACCGAGAGCGCGCGTTCGACGACGGGCTCGCGCGCCGACGTCAGGGTCGCCAGCTCGGCGGGTGTCGAAGGCCGGCGCTCGAGCGCGACGAGCAGCGCGAGCCGAAGCGGATCGGAGATCGCCGCGAACACGGCAGCCGAGACCGGCTCAGCCATTCCCGTCTGGGACCACTCGAAGACCTCCTCCACACGACATCGCCCGGCGGTCGCCCTTCCGACCCCGTAAGGTCGGCCCCCTCCGCCCATGCTCGACCCCGACTTCCTCGCCGCGATCGGCCACTCCGCCCGGCTGCGGGCGCTTGTGCTGCTCGAGCAGGAGCCCGCCACCACCCGCGACGTCGCGGCGCGGTGCGAGCTGGACGCCGACGAGGCCGCGGAGCACCTGCGCCTGCTGGCGAACGCGTACCTGATCGAGCCGGTCCCGGACGGCGGCGCCCAGCCGCTCTGGCGCACCCGCGTGACCGGTTGGGCCGGCCTTTCGGACCTGCTCGCCGCCACGGCCGCCCCGTCGCCGACCGACGGCGCCTGACCGCGGATCGGCATCGCCTAACGGCGAACAGGTGCCGTCCTCGACCACACAGATATTCGACCATTTCTGTTGTCTGCCGACAGGAATGGCTGAAACGTACCCGCACCCTCGAAAGCTGTCAACTCCTGACCGATTCTGTCCCCGTACGGTCAAGCGTCCCACGTGCTCGAGCAGGACGAGATCCGGCGGCGCATCCGCGCCGCGATGGCATTAGCCGACATCGGCTCCTGGGAGGAGCTGGCCGCGCGCACGCCCTTGAGCCGGTCGACGCTGAAGGACCTCGGCACGGTCCGCGGGCGCGCCGAGGAGACGCACCTGCGGGTGATCGCGGCCGCCTGCGACCTGCCCTACGCGTGGTTCACGGTCGCCGAGATCGGCCGCGCGGTCGAGCGGGACGACGACGACCCGACGATGGCCGAGCGCATCGAGGCGCTCGAGCGGACCGTGGCCGCGCTCGTGCGCCGAGACGCCGCGGGGCCGTCGTCGTCCGGGCCGGGTTCAGGACCGGCGCCCGGCTAGCTGCCTTCGCCGGCCTCGTCTTCGGCCTCCGCGCGAGCGACCGCTTCGGCCACGATCTGCCGCACCTCAGGGCCGAGACGCTCGATGACGGACGTCAACCGCTCGCGGGCGATGTCGTCGACCACGCTCGGACGCGGATAGCCGCCGTCCTCGGCGGGCACCGTCAACGCCCCGCACAACCGCAGCAGCTGCGTGATCGGATCCGCCAGCTGCAAGTCATCATCGTCGCCAGGCACGAGCGCGTAGAAGTGCTCGACGGCGCCACGGACCCGACCCTCGTCGGCCAGTTCCACGACGCCCGCCGAGACCAGCGTGCGCACGTGGTAGGCGGTCGACCCGAGGGTCCCTCCCGTGATCCTCGCCAACTGCGTCGGGCTGATCGGCTTGCCGTAGCTGCGCATCACATCGAGGATCTGATCGCGCGCCGGATGGGGGCGCAGCGAGGCTCGGCGTTCGGCCTTCTCCTTCTTGGTCGCCATATGCGAGCAAAGTAGCTCCGCATTTGCCACCGAGCAAACGCTACTTCACAGTTAGATTTGCTCAGTGATCATCGCGGCGCCGCTTGCTCCCGACCAGTCGGTCGAGGGCGGCGACGACCCACGTGCCGAGGGCGACGATGGTCGCAAGGCCCATCTAGGCGGCGGGGTCGACGTGGCCGAAAGTCATCAAACGCTGACCCTAGCAGCGCCGATCGTTGGTCTCGACCTGCTAGGTTCGACGACGATCGAACTCTGGAGGCGAGTGGATATGGCGACGACTTGGGCAGATCCGGACACCGCGCGAGCGCAGCTCGGGCGGGTCGGCGTGTGGTTCGGCGGCCTGGGCTGGGCGCCATGGGAGGACGCGCTCGACGCCGCTCGCCAGATCGAGGCGCTCGGCTACGGCGCGCTGTGGCTGAGCGAGACGCCGATGGGCCGCGAGCCGCTCTCGTTCGCCGCGGCACTGCTGGGCGCCACCGAGCGCCTTCCGGTCGCCACCGGCATCGCGTCGATCTGGGCCCGGGACGCCGTGGCGGCACGCAACGCGGCCCTGTCGCTGGGCGAGATCCATCCCGGGCGCTTCACGCTCGGCCTCGGCGTGTCGCACGCACCTGCGGTGCGACTGCGCGGCCAGGTCTACGACAAGCCGCTGACCGCGATGCGCAACTACCTGGAGGCTTTGGACGCCGCCGACTGGGGTGGCCCGGACGTCGAGACGCCGGTGCCGCTGGTGCTCGCCGCGCTGCGCCCGAAGATGCTCAAGCTGTCGGGCTCGGCGACCACGGGCGCGCACCCGTACTTCACGCCGGTCGAGCACACGCGCATCGCGCGCGAGACGCTGGGCGCCGGCCCGCTGCTGGCGCCGGAGGTCTCGGTCGTGGTCGAGAGCGACGCGGCCACCGCGCGCGCCCGCGCCCGCTCGTTCATGGAGCTCTACCTGGCGCTGCCCAACTACACCAACAACCTCCGCGACCTCGGCTGGGGCGACGACGACCTGGCCGGCGGCGGCAGCGACGCGCTGGTCGACGCGATCGTCGGCTGGGGCTCCGTTGAGGCCGTCGCCGCCCGCGTGCGCGACCACCTCGACGCGGGCGCCGACCACATCTGCCTACAGGTCGTGGGGACGAGCGTCGCCGGCGCGGTCGCCGAGCTCGAGGCGCTGGCCCCGGCGCTGCTGGACTGACCTAACGCGAGAGCTCGTCGTCGTCGCGGTCCGGCTCGTCCTCGGTGAAGATCGTGCGGACCGGATGGCGCAGCAGGACGCCCAGCTTCGAGCGGTCCTCCGCGTCCAGCGTGAAGAACACGCCGATGCCGCCGACCACGATCGCGAAGGCCCCGGCGCCCGTGGCCAACAGGATCTGCGTGGTGCCGGAGGCGATGATCATGCGCGGACGGTAGCGCTCCCCTACTCGGGGGACGCCACCATCCGCTGCTCAGCGTGCGGTCAGCTCGCGGTCGTGGCGCGCGAGCGCTCGACGAGGTCCGCGACGCGGACGAGCTTGACGCGCGGGCGGCCGTGCGGCTCGCCGGAGGCCTTCTCGTGCGCGTCGATCGCCTCCCAGCCGGCCCACGTGACCGACTCGGGCGCGCGCTGGGCGTAGAACGCGGCGATCGCGTCGGGGTCGGTGATCGAGGGGGTGTTCAGCGCGTTGGCGTCGCGGTCCTCGACGATCTTGGCGACCGTGTCGGCCGAGTCCTTCTTGTTGGTGCCGATGACGCCCGAGGGCCCGCGCTTGATCCAGCCGACGACGTACTCGCCGGTGTGCGCGTCGCCCGACTCGGCGCTGACGCGGCCGCCGACGTTGCGGATCAGGCCGCGGCGCTCATCGAAGGGCACGTCGTCGACGGGCTTGCCGCGGTAGCCGATCGAGCGCAGGACCAGCCCGCACTCGATGATCTCCTCGTCACCGGTGGCGACCGCGCTGAGGCGGCCGTCGTCACCGCGGCGGATCTCGTTGCGCACCACCTTTATGGCGGTGACGTCGCCGTCCTCGCCCTCCCCGAGGATCTCCACGGGCGAGCGCAGGAACTTCAACACGATCTTGTGCGACGCGTTCTTCGGCGAGGCGGCGGCGTAATCGCGCAGCAGCTCGACGTTGCGCTTGGCGGTCGCGTCGGCCTCGGTCTCCAGCCACGTCGCCGAGGCCTCGTCGAGCTCCAGGTCGGTGATGTCGACCTCGACGCCCGCGCGCTCCAGGTCGGCCAGCTCGCGCAGCTCCGGGTTGGTGAACGCCGCCTGTGCCGGGCCGCGGCGGCCGAGCAGGACGACCTCCTGGACCTTGGAGTTGGTGAAGGCCTCGATCGCGTGGTCGGCGGTGTCGGTCGGCGCCAGCTCGGAGGCGTCCAGCACCAACATGCGCGCGACGTCGATCGCCACGTTGCCGTTGCCGATCACGACCGCGCGCTCGACGTCCAAGTTGTAGGCGTGGTCGGACGCGTCCGGATGGCCGTTGTACCAGGAGACGAACTGCGTGGCGCCGTGGACGCCGGGACGGTCCTCGCCGGGGATGCCGAGGCGGTTGTCGTCGCTGGTGCCCAGCGCGTAGACGACCACGTCGTAGCGCTCCAGCAGCTCGGCGCGCGTGACGTGCTCGCCGAGCGAGACCCCGCCGAAGAACCGGAAGCCGTCCTTCCTTGCCGTCTTCTCGTAGACGCGCGTGACCGACTTGATCTTCGGGTGATCCGGCGCGACGCCCGCGCGCACCAGGCCGAACGGCGTCGGCAGCGCGTCGAGCACGTCAACCTCGAAGCCCGCACCCAGCAGCTGGTCGGCGCAGTAGAAGCCGGACGGGCCGGCGCCGACGATCACGGCGCGCGGTGCAGTGGCAGCGGAGTCAGGGGCGATATCGGTCATAGGCGATCGGTGATCCGGAATAGGGGATTTGCCGGATCCCCGACTCTAGCGATCGGATATGGGAAGACGCTGTGCGCCTGCTGTCGATTCGGCAGGCGCCGAGCCTGCGGCACGAGGCCTCCGGTGCCCGCACGCCACGCCATGAGGACGTACGGAGCACCGGAGTCCCCGCGGGGGAATCCGCCCTTGGGCCGGGGACCCGAGGTGTGAGCGGCCTAGGCCTATGACTTGATCGAGCGCTGGTACTGCATGACCGCCAGCGGCGCGCAGACCACGACGATCCCGATCGCCCAGATCAGCGTGTAGGCGACCGGGTGCTGCAACGGCCAGGGGCCTGTGGTCGGCGGGATGCCGCCTGGGTTCTCGAACAGGTGGCGCAACGCGTTGGCCAGCGACGACGTCGGGTTCCACTCGGCGACCGTCTTCAGCACCGACGGCAGCGTGGACGTCGGCACGAACGTCGAGGCGATGAACGTCACCGGGAAGATCACCACGAACGCGACGCCCTGTACGCCCTCCGGCGTCGGGACCAGCGAGCCGAGCAGCACGCCGATCCAGATCATCGCGAACGAGAAGACCACCATCAGCCCGTAGGCGGCGAGGATGTCCAGCGGGCCCGAGTGGATCCGCCACCCGACCACGAACCCCGCGACCGTCATGAAGCCGATCGGCAGGAACGAGCGGATGAGGTTCGCCACGGCATGGCCGGCGAGCACCGCCGAGCGCGGGATCGGCAGCGAGTGGAAGCGGTCGATCGCGCCGTTGTTGCGGTCGTTGGACAGCGCCAGCGCGACGCCGAAGCAGCCGAAGACGATCGTCTGGGCGAAGATCCCGCCCATCAGGAACTCCTTGTAGCTCCCGCCGCCGGGCACGCTGATCGCCCCGCCGAAGACGAACGCGAACAGCAGCACGAACATCACCGGCTGGATCGTCGCGTCCGACAGCGCCTCCGGCTGACGGCGCATGTGGATCAGCCCGCGGCGGGCGATGACCCAGGTGTCGGAGATGAACGTCCCGCGCGCGCTGTCGCGCTGCTGCGCCTTCGGCGCGGGCGTGGGAGCGGCGGTGGCCTGGGCGCTCATCGGGCGACCTCCTCGGCGATCGGGGCCTTCTCGTCGGCGTCCGCGTCCTCCGCGGGCTTGCCGGTCAGGGTCAAGAACACGTCGTCCAGCGTCGGCTGCGCGAGGCCGAGGTCCTCGACCGCGACGCCCGCCTCGCTCAGCGCCTCGGCCAGCGCGCCGAGCGCCGCGACGCCGTGCCCGGCGCCGTCGGTCGGGGCCGAGCCGGCGTCGATCGCTGGCGCGATGACCGACCGCGCGCCGTGATCGACGACCGACGCGGCGCCGGAGACGCGCTCGACGATCCGTGCGACCTCGTCGACGTCGTCGCGGGAGGCGACGACCACCCGCAGCTGGTCGCCGCCGACCTGGCGCTTGAGCGAGCGCGCGTCGCCGCGGGCGATGACGCGCCCGTGGTCGACGACCACGATGTCGTCTGCGAGACGGTCGGCCTCTTCGAGGTACTGCGTCGTCAGCAGCAGCGTCGCGCCGCCCGCGACCAACTGATCCAGGACGTCCCACAGCTCGTTGCGCGCGCGGGGGTCCAGGCCGGTCGTCGGCTCGTCGAGGAACAGCACCTCGGGCTCGGCGACGAGCGTCGCCGCCAGGTCCAGCCGCCGGCGCATGCCGCCGGAGTACTCCTTGGCGAGCTTGTCGGAGGCGTCGCTGAGCGAGAACTGCTCCAGCAGCTCGGTCGCGCGTGCCTGCGCGGGCTTGCGTCCGAGGTGGTGCAGCTCGCCGATCATGGTCAGGTTCTCGTGGCCGGTCAGCAGACCGTCCACGGTGGCGTCCTGGGCGGCGAGGCCGAGGACGCGGCGGGCGGCGACGGGGTTCTCGACGACGTCGTGGCCGGCGACGCGAGCGGTGCCCTCGTCGGGGAGGGTGAGGGTCGTGAGCACGCGGACGGCGGTCGTCTTGCCCGCGCCGTTGGGGCCGAGCAGCGCGCAGACCGCGCCGCGCGCGACGTCGAGATCGACGCCGTCCAGCGCGCGCTTGTCGCCGTAGCGCTTCACGAGCCCGTGGGCTTCGATGGCAGGGGGAGGGGTCACAGCGCAGCAGAGTGCCACGCTGGACGGAAAATTTCAATGGGTGTAAGTTTGACCCCGTGGAAGCTTCTTCGACGAAGCGCAGCGAGGCTGGCGGAGTTCCGCCGGCTGGCTTGCGCGCGTGGAAGAAGGAGCGGACGCGGTCACGGATCTCCGACGTCGCGACCGGGCTGTTCATGCGCGACGGGTTCGAGGCGGTCACGCTCGCGCAGATCGCGGCGGCGGCCGAGGTCTCGGTCAAGACGGTGTTCAACTACTTCCCGTCGAAGGAGGACCTCTTCTTCGACCGCGCCGACGACGTCATCGGCGCGCTGGCCGACGCGGTCGTCGAGCGGCCGGCGGGCGAGACCGTCGTGGGCGCGCTGCACCGCGTGCTGGCCGACCGGCGCGTGCCGTTCGACCCGTCCGGCTGGCGCACGCTGCGCGACCCACAGCACTACGAGGGCTTCCGCCGCTACCTGGAGACCGAGGAGCGGTCGCCCGCGCTGCGCACCCGGCGGCTGGTGATCGGGGAGCTGTGGACCGTCCGGCTGACCCAGCTCCTGGGCCACCAGCTCGGGCTGCCGGCGGGCGACCCGCGCGCGGCGGCGCTGGCGACGATGATCATCGCGGCGATGACGTTGCGCGCGCGGACGCTGTCGGCGGCGATGATGGCGCGCCTCAGCGCGCGGACGGTCGAGAAGCGGGTGCGCGCGGTGGTCGACGAGTCCTTCGAGCGCCTGGCGGTGGCGTTCGCTGATGTGGACGTGCCGCGCGCGGCGGGCGCGCCGGCGAGGAAGTCCGCCTGAAGGCCGGCGGGGTGCGGGTGTCCGGGCGCTATACCGGACAGGACATGGCCGACCCCACACCCGCCTCCCCCGCTCCCCCGCGCCGCAGCCGCTCGCCGCTGCTGGCGCACGTCGTCTCGACCGCCCGCGTCTCCCCGCACCTCGTCCGTGTCGTCCTGGGCGGCGACGACCTCGCCGGCTTCGGCGCGGGCGAGTACACCGACCACTACGTCAAGCTCCAGATCCCGCCGCGCGGTGCCACCTACACGGCGCCGTTTGACGCCGAAGAGGTCAAGGCGACCCACCCGCGCGAGCACTGGCCGCGCACGCGCACCTACACCGTGCGCGCGTGGGACCCCGAGCGCGGCGAGCTGACGATCGACTTCGTCGTACACGGCGACGAGGGCGTCGCCGGCCCATGGGCGCTGGCCGCTCAGCCGGGCGACACGCTCCAGCTCAACGGCCCGGGCGGCGCGTACGCGCCCGATCCCGCCGCGGACTGGCACCTGCTGGTCGGCGACCTCTCGGTCGTCCCCGCGATCTCGGCGTCGCTGCCGCGGATCGGCGCGGGCGTGCCGGCCGTCGTGCTGATCGAGGCCGCCGAGGAGGATCGTGTCGAGCTGACCTCGCCGGGCGACCTGCGCGTGACGTGGGTCGCGCCGGGCGAGCTGGTCGCCGCGCTCGAGGCACTGGAGTTCCTGCCCGGCACGGTCCACGCCTTCGTCCACGGCGAGGCCAGCGACGTCCGCGCGATCCGCCGCCACCTGCTCGCCGACCGCGACGTGCCCAAGGAGACGACGTCGATTTCCGGCTACTGGAAGCGCACCCGCACCGAGGAGGGCTGGCGCGAGGACAAGGCCGAGTGGAATCGGCTGGTCGAGGAGGACCTCGGCGCGTAGCATCGCGTCATGTCGTCCTTCTCCCGCGGGTTCCACGGCCGCAGGCGGCCGGAGGTGGACCCCTCGCGCGTCCCGCCCGGCCAATACGTCACCGAGGACTTCCCGGTCCTGTCGGCGGGCCCCACGCCGCGGATCGACACCGCGGCCTGGACGTTCGCGATCGACGGCGCGGTCGACGCGAGCGCGACGTGGACGTGGGACGAGCTGAACGCGTTGCCGCAGGAGACGTTCACGGTGGACATCCACTGCGTCACGAAGTGGTCCAAGCTCGGGACGACGTGGACGGGCGTGTCGGTCGACAGCCTTCTTGAAGGCGTTGCCACGGAGGCCGAGCACGTCAGCGTCTGGGCCGACGGCGGCTACACCACCAACTTGCCGCTGGAGGATCTGCAGGACGGCAAGGCGTGGGTCGTCCACACCTACGACGGCGAGCCGCTGGAGCCCGCGCACGGCGGCCCGGTCCGGCTGCTGGTGCCGCACCTGTACTTCTGGAAGAGCGCGAAGTGGGTGCGCGGGCTGACGCTCACGATCGACGACGAGCCCGGCTTCTGGGAGACCGCCGGGTACCACAACTACGGCGACCCGTGGCGCGAGCAGCGCTACTGGAGCGACTGAGTGGCGGCCCTGCCCGCCGCGCGGATCACGTGGCGCGAGGCGACCGTCGCGGAGGTGCGCGACGAGACGCCGCACGCGCGGACGCTGATCCTCGACGTCCCGGACTGGCCCGGCCACGCCGCCGGCCAGCACCTCGACGTGCGCCTGACCGCCGAGGACGGCTACCAGGCCGAGCGCTCCTACTCGATCGCCTCCGCGCCTGAGGACGAGCGCGTGGCGCTGACGATCGAGCGCATCGACGACGGCGAGGTCTCGCCCTACTTAGCGGGCGAGGTGATCGTGGGCGACCGCTTCGAGGTCCGCGGCCCGATCGGCGGGCACTTCACCTGGCGCGTGGCCGACGGCGGGCCGCTGCTGCTGATCGGCGGCGGCAGCGGGCTCGTGCCGCTGATGGCGATGCTGCGCCATCGGGCGGCCGACCCGGCGGGCGGCGCCACCGACGCGCGGCTGCTGCTCAGCGCGCGCGAGTGGGACGCGGTGCTCTACCGCGACGAGCTGGGGCGGCTGGCAAGTGCCGCCAGCGCGCCGCCGAGCATCACCTACACCTTGACGCGCGGCACGCCGCCGGACTGGACCGGCTGGGCGCGTCGCGTCGACGCCGAGATGTTGAAGTCGGTCGGCCCGCCTCCCTCCACCAACCCCATGATCTTCGTCTGCGGCCCGACGCCGTTCGTCGAGTCCGTCGCCGACGCGCTCGTCGGCCTCGGCCACGCCGCGGACGTGATCCACACCGAGCGCTTCGGCCCTACAGGAGGGTGATGTCCCGATGACGATCGACCCCGACAACTTGGTCCTCGACGGCAACGCCCTCGCCGGCGTTCTCGCCTCCATCTTCGGCGGTGCGGAGATGACCGCCGCCGCCCGCGGCTGTGGCTCCTGCAGCCAGCACCACCCGCTCGGCGAGCACCGCCTCTACCGCGGCGCCGGCTGGGTCCTGCGCTGCCCGGGCTGCGGCGACGTCGCGCTGACGGTCGTAGAGGACGAGGCCCGCGACGTGCGCGAGGTGCGCTTCGCGGGGCGTTGGACGATCGGCAGCGGTGGCGGCGATGTCAGCGCGGCGGCCGGCCTCGCGGGCTGACGCCCGCAGCGCTCACCAGAGCAGGTCGAGCAGGGTCTCGCGGTCGTAGAAGCCGGTGTAGCGCTCGCCGTCGAGGAAGAGGCCGGGCGTGCCGGTAACGTCGGCGGCGAGGCCGGTGGCGATGTCCTCGTCGATGGCGGCGAGCAAGGTCGGGTCGGCGATGTCGGCGGCGAAGCGGGCCGGGTCGAGGCCGAGCTCAAGCGCGTAGGCGGCGAGGTCCTCGTCGGTGACGGCCTCGAAGCGCTCGAACAGCAGGTCGTGCATCTCCCAGAACCTGTCCTGGCGCCCGGCAGCCTCAGCGGCGCGGGCGGTGGCGTCGGCACGAGGGTGCTTGTCGCGCAAGGGGAAGTGGCGCACGCGGTGGCGCACCTTGCCCTCCAGGTCGCCCAACACCACCGACTTGATCGCGCCGTGCGCGGTGCGGCAGTACGGACACTGGAAGTCCAAGTACTCCAACAGCTCGCGATCGCCCGTGCCCCGCACCCAGTTCGTCATGCCGCCAGCCGCGCCCGGAGGCGCTCCTCCTCGAGGTCCAGTTCGCGATCGACGGCGAGCTTGACGCTGTTGTCGATCGACCCGTCGTTGCGCGCGTCAGCCAGCGCGCTGCGCTCCACCGCCAGCAGGTGCACGCGGAAGCGCAGCCAGGCCGCCACGTCGGACTGCTCGTCGGCCACGCCCAACCGGCACGCGCCCGCGAGCTGCTGCGCGCGCGTGGAGTACAGCTCGCGCGCCCGCTCGATGATCGCGGGGGAGATCTCGCTGTCGGGCGGGACGTCGGCGATCCGGTCGAGCACCGCCGTCACGGTCTCAAAGCGCGCCATCGCCGAAGCGCGCTCGCTCGGCACGGTCGCGTCCGCCGGCAGCAGCCACCGCGCGAGGAACCCGAGCGTCAGCCCCTGCCCCACGAGCGTCACGGCGATCACGATCATCGTGATCGCCAGGATCTCGTCGCGGACCGGGAACGCCCCGCCGCCGTCGATCGTCAAGGGGATCGACAACGCGGCCGCCAGCGAGATCGCCCCGCGCATGCCCGACCAGCCGACGACCAGCCGCTCGCGGACCGGCAGCCGCCACAGGACCAAGGACACCAAGATCCGCACGGCGGTGATCGTCGCCACGACCGCGAACGCCGCGCCGACGACCTGCCCCACCGAGCCGGTCAGCGCCTCGAACGTGTCGCGCGCCTGGAAGCCGACGAGCACGAACAGCGCCGACTCCATCAAGAACGTCAAGATGTCCCAGAACGTCCGGCCCTCGAGCCGCACGCTGGCCGACGCCAGTCGCGAGTCGTGCTGGGCGACGAAGAACCCGGACACGACCGCCGCCAGCACGCCGGACACGTGCAGCTCCTCGGCGCCGACGTAGACCGCGTACGGCGTCAGCAGCGTCACGGTGATCTCGATCAGCGAGTCGTCGATCCGCTGACGCAGCCAGCTGGCCAGCCGGCCGCCGAGCGCGCCGACCAGCACGCCCGCAAGCGACACCCAGAAGAACTCGCCGACGCCGTGCCAGGCGCTGAACGTGCCCGCCACGCCGGCCGCGATCGCCAGGCGCAGCGTCACCAGACCGGTTGCGTCGTTGACCAAGGACTCGCCCTCGACGACCGACAGCACGCGCTCGGGCGCGCCGAGGCGGCGGAAGACGGCGGTCGCCGCGATCGCGTCGGTCGGCGCGATCGCCGCACCCAGCGCGAACGCCGCCGGCCAGGTCATCCCGTCGACCATCCCGTGCGCGACCGCCGCCGCGGCGACGACCGTCACCGCGACCAGCCCGATCGCCAGGATCCCCAGCTCCTCGGTGCGGTCCATCAGCCGCTTGTGCCCCGCCTTGTAGGCCGCGGCGTGCACGAGCGGCGGCACGAAGATCAAGAACACGATGTCGGGATCGAGCACGACGTCGGGCGCGCCCGGGATGAACGCCAGCGCCGCGCCGCCGAGCACCTGCACGATCGGGTACGGCACGCCGATCGCCCGCGCGCCCCACGCCAGCAGGGCGACGGCGAGCAGGACCGCGATGAGGACCTGGGTCAGCTCCAAGGCGCTATGCGAGCATCGGCGACGGCGGGATCCGCGTCGAGCCGGTGACCTGCGGGATGCGGAAGCCGATCTCGTCGACGAAGCACCAGCACCAGTCCTCGCCCGGCTCCAGCGAGCGGATGATGGGGTGCTCGGTCGAGCGGGCGTGCGCGGTCGCGTGCTTGGACGGCGAGTCGTCGCAGCAGCCGACGTGGCCGCAGGTCAAGCAGATGCGCAGGTGCAGCCACTTGCCTCCGGCAGCCAGGCAGTCCTCACAGCCCGGGACCTCCTCGGGCAGCTCGGTGATCTCGATGCTGTCCAGGTGCGTGCAGCTGCTGCTCATGGCGTCGGCTCCTGATCCTCGGTGGCGGTGGCGGTGGCGTTGGCGTTGGTGGTGGGGTTGATCGGCACCCAGACGTGGAACGTCGTGCCGTCGGGCCCGGTGTCGAACGAGATGCTGCCGTCGTGGCGCTCCTCGACGATACGACGGACCGTGTCGAGGCCGAGGCCGGTCCCGTGCCCGACCTCCTTGGTGGTGTAGAACGGTTCCAGCACGCGGCGGCGCGACTCCTCCGGGATGCCCGGGCCGTCGTCGGCGATGTCGACCCGGACGCACGGGCCGTCGCGGTGGACGCCGATCGTGATCGTCCCGGTCTGGCCGAGCGCGTCGACCGCGTTGTCGATGAGGTTGGTCCAGACCTGGTTGAGCTCGGACCCGCGGACGCCGAGGCGCGGCAGGTCGTCCTCATAGTCCTTGTGAACGTCGATCTGGGTGTGCTTGAGCTTGTGCCCCATCACCTTGATCGTGGCGTCGATGCCCTCGCGCAGGTCGACGTGGACCAGCTCGCCGCGGTCCATGTAGGAGTAGGTCTTGATCGCGGTGACCAGATCGGACATGCGCGAGGCGGACTCCTGGAGCTCCTCGGCCAGGCCGCGCGCGGTGAGCGTCGCGGCGATCCACGCCAGCGCCTTGGTGGTGGCGCTGCCGGCGTGGTCGGCGACCTCTTGCAGCCATGCGTCGTCCACGCCGGCGGCGGCCAGCGTCTCGGCAAAGCGCCAAGCCTCGTGGACGCCGAGGTCCTCAAGCTTGTCGAGCATCTCGTCCTCGGCGTCGGCCGCGTCGACGCTCGACAGTGCCGGGCGGTCGGCCGCCGCCTCCGCCGCGCGCTGCTGGAGCGCGACCAGGCGCTCGGCGTCAGCACGCTCGATCCCCGCCTCGACGAACGCCTTGATGACGTGCATGACGACGTCGAGCGTGTCCGCGAGCTGCGCGGCGGCGCGCTTGACCGCCGCGGCCGGGTTGTTGAGCTCGTGCGCCAGCCCGGCGGCCATCGTGCCCAGCGACGCGAGGCGCTCGCGGTCGTTCTCGATCTGCGACAGGCGCGCGGTGACCGGGCCGATCGCCTGCATGATCCGGCGGTGGACCGTGCGGTGCGTCAGCGCCAAGTCGATGAACTGGTCCAGCGGGATGAGCCCGACGACGCAGTCAGTCTCGGACACGATCCGCACGCCGATCGGCGACTCGGTCAGCGCGGAGATCGCCTGCATCCAGGTCGGCGCGGTCTGGTGGCCGATCGGCTCGTAGCGCTCGTCGACGGCCTTGTACATGCGCATGCGACCCTCGAACAGCAGGATCAGCCCACGCGGCGAGGTGTCGGCCTCGGCGATCAGGACGTCGGCGCCCACGGTGAAGGCGTAGGTCTTGTCGGCCCAGCGCTGCAGGGCCTCCTCGTCGAGCCCTTCGAAGAGGTCGATCCTCGCCAGGTCGGCGCCGGTGACGGCGATCGTGGGGTTCACGCCGCCGCCAAGTACTCGTGGATCAGCGACACCGCCATCGACCCCTCTCCCACCGCGCTGGCGACGCGCTTGATCGACCGGGCGCGGACGTCGCCGGCGACGAAGACGCCGGGCACCGAGGTCTCCAAGATGTAGGGGTCGCGCTTGAGCGGCCAGCCAGCGGCGCGGGCGTCGGCGCCCGCGAGGATGAAGCCGTGGTCGTCGCGGGCGACGACGTCGGCCAGCCAGGCCGTGCGCGGCGCGGCGCCGACGAAGACGAAGCAGGCGTCGACGGGCTCGAGGTGGTCGGTGCCGTCCGGCCCGCGGACCGTCAGCTCCTTCAGGCGGCCGTTCTCCTCGGTGGCGGAGATGGCCTGGGTGTTGGTCCGGACCTCGATGTTCGGCAGCTCCGCGATCTGCTCGATCAGGTAGCTGGACATCGACTTGGCCAGCGAGTCGCCACGCACGAGCATCGTGACCTGGGCCGCAAACTTGGCGAAGTGCACCGCGGCCTGGCCGGCGGAGTTCGCGGCGCCGATGATGACCACCCGCTGCTGGGCGCAGGAGCGGGCCTCGCTGAGCGCGGCGCCGTAGTAGATCCCGGCGCCGGTCAGCTCGTCGAAGCCGGGCGTGTCGAGCTTGCGGTAGGAGACGCCAGAGGCGATCAGCACGGTGTTGGCCGACAGCGCCCCGCCGCCGGAGAGGCGGACGAGGCGGCCTGAGCCTTCGACCTCCAGCGCGACCGCGTCCTGGACCGTGAGCAGCTCGGCGCCGAGGCGGCGGGCCTGGTCGGTGGCGCGACGAGCGAGGTCGGAGCCGCTCAAGCCGGTCGGGAAGCCGAGGTAGTTCTCGATCCGCGACGACGTGCCCGCCTGGCCGCCGGGTGCCTCACGTTCGACCATCACGGTGGAGAGGCCTTCGCTCGCGCCGTAGACCGCGGCGGCCAGCCCGGCGGGCCCGCCGCCGACGATGACCAGGTCGTAGTGGTCGGTCGCGGGCTGGGCGGCGACGCCGAGGCGCTCGGCCAGCTCCAGGACGGTCGGGCGCTCCAGGACCGAGCCGTCCTCCAGCAGCGCGACCGGCAGGCCGGCGTCGTCGACCCCGGCGACCTTCAGCAGCTCACGGGCCTCGCCGTCGCGCTCGATGTCCAGCCAGCGACCGGGAACGCGGTTGCGGGCGAGGAAGTCGCGCAGGTCGTGGGCGGGCTTGGAGAAGCGGTGGCCGATGACGCGCACGCCGCCGGACTCCAGCGCGGCGCCGGACTCCCAGGTCTCCAGGAGATCGGAGACGACCGGATACAGCTCCTCCTCAGGCGGGTCCCAGGGCTTGAGCAGGTAGTAGTCGAGCGCGACCTCGTTGATGGCCTTGATCGCGGCGTCGGTGTCGGCGTAGGCGGTCAGCAGGACGCGCTTGGCGTCGGGCGCGAGCTTGCGGGCTTCGACGAGGTACTCGGTGCCCGAGAGGCCGGGCATGCGCTGATCGGCGATCAGCAGCGCGACCTGGTCGCCGCGCGTGACGAGCTCCTTGACGACCTCCAGCGCCTCCTCCCCGGAGGCGGCGCGCAGGACGCGGTAGCGCTCGCCGAACTCGCGGCGCAGGTCACGAGCGACGGCGGCCAGGACGGCGGGCTCGTCGTCGACGGCGACTATCGCGGGACGACGGGTGCGTTCAGGGGACGGGGCTTCCGAAGACATCTGGCAGGCAGCTTCTCATGTCCGTCCACGCCCGCCAGCGGGCGGGCGTGGAGGGATGCCCGGTCAGGCGGTGGCGGGCGCCTGACGACGGGCGACCTCGGCGCGGACGACCGGCGCGACCTCGGTCCCGAAGCGCTCCATCGCCTTCAGGACGTCGGCGTGGTCGACCGAGCCGAGCGAGATGTGGCCGAGGTAGCGCTGGTTGCCGAACAGCTCGTGGCCGTAGAGGATCTTCTCGGCGACCTGCTCGGGCGAGCCGGCGTGCAGCGCACCGTGAGGCGAGCGCAGCGCCTGGAACTCCGGCAGGCCGGACGGCGGCCAGCCGCGCTCGCGGCCGATGCGGTTCATCGACTCCAGGTAACCGGGCGCGAAGCGCTGGTCGGCCTCGTGCTCGTCGGCGCCGACGTAGGTATGGGTGTTGATCGCGACGCGCGCGTCGGCCGGGTCGTGGCCGACGGCCTCCCAAGCCTCGCGGTAGAGCTCGACCAGCGGCTTGAAGCGGTCGAGCTGACCGCCGATGATCGCGATCGTCAGCGGCAGGCCGAGCGTGGCGGCGCGGACGATCGACTGCGGCGAGCCGCCGACCGCGACCCAAACCGGCAGCGGGTCCTGGACGGGGCGCGGGTAGATGGAGGCGTTCTCCAACGGCGCGCGGAACTTCCCCGACCAGTTGACCGGGTTGCCCTCGCGCAGCGCGAGCAGCAGCTCGAGGTTCTCGAGGTAGAGGTCGTCGTAGTCGTCCAGGCTCTTGCCGAACAGCGGGAAGGACTCGATGAACGAGCCGCGACCGGCCATGACCTCAGCGCGGCCGCCGGAGATCAGGTCGATCTCGGCGAACTGCTGGAAGACGCGGACGGGATCCTCGGAGCTGAGGACCGTGACGGCGGAGGAGAGGCGGATGTTGTCCGTGCTCGCCGCGGCGGCGGCGAGGGCGACCGTGGGCGAGGAGATCAGGTAGTCGGGGCGGTGGTGCTCCCCGATCGCAAAGACGTCGAGCCCCAGCTCGTCGGCGAGCTTGGCCTCCTCGAGGAGGTTGCGCATCCGCTGCTGAGGGCTCATGCCGGCCGGCAGGTCGGCGAAGGTGGCGAGGCCGAGTTCCATGATGTGGTTCAGTGTAGCGCGTTTAGTTGCGCGCGCAACCACTTGGTCCGGACGGCGCGGGATCGAAGAGCGCGAGCGCCTGCAGGCAGGTCGCGACCAGGCGCGTCGTCGCATGGCCGAGGCGCTCCTCGCGTGTGGCGCTGTGCTCGGCATGGAGCGAGAGGACGGGCGGCGGTGGCTGGTGCAGCGCGACCGCGCAGTCCTCGACGACCGACGCGGCTCCGAGCAAGATGTACATCAACCACTCGGGCCAGTCGGCGTTGCCAGGGCGCGACCAGAGGCGCTCGGCCCGTGCGACGGCGTGCGCCTCGGTGAGCTGGTGGGCGCGCTCGAAGGCCAGCTCCCCGGAGCTGGCGGGGTCGGTCGTGGCCACGACGGCGGAGAGCGCCACCGCGGCCAGGGCGGCCAGGGCCTCGCGGACGGCGAGCGGCAGGCCGTCCTCCCCGGCGGCGACGTCCTCCAGCGGCGCGGCCAGCGCGGCGGTGCAGGCGCGGCCGATCGCCGCGCCGACCAGGAGCGCGTCATCCAGCGTGGTGGAGGTGGGGTTCGGGCCGAGCTGGAGCGGCTGGTCGGCGACGCGCAGCGCGGCGGCGCGCAGCAACGGTGGCGGGAGCGGCGCGCAGTCGGCCAGCGTCGCGTCGGTCAGCAGCGGGTGCGGGTCGTCGTCGTTGACCGGCGCGAAGGGGCGGCGCTCCAGGAGCGTCACGGCGCCGCCGCGCAGCACGAGCGACTCGACGGTCTCGCCGAGGAGGGTGAAGCGCTCGACGCCGACGTTCACGCGCGGATGGTCGGCGCCGAGCGACGGCAGCGGCAAAGGCTCCGGCGTGGCCCAGGTCAGGCACGGCGGGTCGGAGCCGGGCACGGGCTCGGCGCCCGCGTCGAGCAGGGCGCGCGCGAGGGCGTCGACGTGGTCGGGCGGGCCGTTGAGGACGAAGCGGTGGTGGTTCATGCGATGCACATTCCGGCGCGCGGAGCCGGGCACGGGCCAACGGCACAGGACCGGCACGGAGTCGCCGCCGGGGCTGCGCAGAGCGGTACGGTCTCGTGCGTGCGCGCGGGTGAGGACCCAGCGATGGAGTGGCCAGCGCTCGGGCCGCGTGGGTGCCAGGTCGTCTGGGCGCGGCCGGTGATGCCGGACACGGCGCTGCTTGACGCGGGCGTGCGCGCGCGGCTTGACGCGCTGCGCCTGGAGGAGGATCGGCGCCGGCACGCGACGGGCGCGGTCCTAGCGGATGCGCTGGCGCGGATCCACGGTGGCGCGGACGCGCGTGTGGTGCGGCGCCGTGGTAGGCCGCCCGTCGTGGAGGGCGGCGGCGGCGGCGGCGGCGAGTTGTATGTGTCGGTCGCGCACGGCGGCGCGTGGGTGGGCGTCGCGGTGTGCGCGGTCGCGGCGGTGGGCGTGGACGTCGAGCCGCTCGGGCGTCCGTTCGACCCTTCGCTCGCCGAGCAGGTGCTGGCGCCCGCCGAGCGGGACGAGGTCCGGACGGCGGAGGAGCTGCTGGCGACGTGGACGCGCAAGGAGGCGCTCGTCAAGGCGACCGGAGACGGGTTCGGCCGGGTCGATCCGCGGGAGGTCGTCCTCGCGCCCGTTGCCGAGCGACCACGGCTGCTCGCCTACGTGGGGCGCCCGGAGCTGATCGGCGCGACGGCGATCGCGAAGGTCGCGCCCGACGATGGGCACGTCGGCGCGGTGGCGGTGCTCGCGCCAGAGCCGGTCTCATTGACCGCGCTGGACGGCAGCGCGCTGCTCAGCTGACGGAGGACTCGATCCAGCCTAGGCAGGCGAGGCGCTCGGACGGGCCGTGGGCGACGGCCCAGCCGGGTGGGACGTCGGCCCAGGCGGGCCAGAGGCAGAGGTCGCCGCTGGCGTTCGACAACACCAAGAACTCGGAGGCGTCATCGTCAAAGGGCGAGATCATGCCAGGGCGGCCTCGGTGCGGGCGAGGTGATCGGCGATGCGCGCCGCGGCCGCCGGATGGACGAGCTGCGGGTGGATGCAGTCCATGTTGATGGCCTCGATCGTCCCGTTGACGTAGGGCTCCCAGGCGCGGGACGTGAGCCAGTCCTCGGCACGCGGTGCGGCGGCGACGAAGAGCGCCATGTCGCCGTCGAAGACGCGGTGCGAGGCGGCGCGCATGAGGCCCGCCGTGTGCGCGACGGTGCGCACGACGTTCGCCAGCGCGGCCGCGGGCAACGAGGCGAGCGCGCTGCCGCGGGCGGCGAGGATCTCCAATGCCTCGTCGAGCGAGGCGGCGGAATCCTCCTCGGCGCCACCCATCAGCAGCAGCGCCCGCAGCGCCTCCTGCTCGGTCGGCGGCGCGAGGTGGCGCCACTGATCGCCGGGGTAAGCGTCCAACAACACCAACTGTTCGACGACCTCCCCCGCGTCTTGCAGCTCGACCGCCATCGCGTGCGCGATCACGCCGCCGACCGACCACCCCAACAATGTGTAGGGGCCGGATGGTTGGACGGCGCGAACGCGGTCGACGTAGCGCGCGGCCAGCGCCTCGATCGTCGGGTCGGCGGCGTCCGCGTCGGCCTGCAAGGCAATCATCGGGCGATCGGGGAGTTGGGCGGCGAGCGGCGCGTAGCACCAGCCCAGGCCGCCGGCCGGGTGGATGCAGAAGACGGGCGCGCCTTCTTTCGCAGCGCGCAGCGTCAGCACCGGCTCCAGCGCGTCGGCGGCGCCATCGCGCAGGCGGGCGGCCAGCGCGGCCGGCGTCGAGGAGGCGAACAGCGCGCCGATGGTGATGTCGGCGCCGAGCGTCTCGCGGATCCGGCCGGCGAGCCGCGCGGCCAGCAGCGAGTGGCCGCCGAGGTCGAAGAGGCTGTCGTCGGCGCCGACGCGCTCCACGCCCAGCGCATCGGCGAACAACCCGCACAACGCCTCCTCGTGCGGGTCGGCGGGTGCGCGGCCGGTCCCGGTGCCCGCAGCCGCCGGCGGCGCCGGCAAGGCCCGGCGGTCGAGCTTGCCGCTCGGCGAGACCGGCAAGGCCTCCATGATGACCACGGCGCTCGGGACCATCGCGTCGGGCAGCAGCGCGGCCGCGTGCCGGCGCAGCGCCGCGGGCTCGGCGGGGGCGCGCTCATCGAGCACGACGTAGGCCACCAACCGGACGTCGCCAAGCCGGTCCTCGCGCGCGATCACCGCTGCCTGCGCGACCGCCGGGTGGCGTGTCAGCGCGGCCTCGACCTCGCCCGGCTCGATCCGCACGCCGCGGACCTTCACCTGCTGGTCGCCGCGGCCCAGGTACTCCAGTGCGCCGTCGGGGCGACGGCGCGCGACGTCCCCGGTCCGGTACATGCGCGAGCCAGGCGGGCCGAACGGGTCGGCGACAAAGCGCTCGGCGGTCAGCGCGGGACGACCGCGGTAGCCGTCGGCGAGCTGGACGCCTGTGAGGTAGAGCTCGCCGGGCGCGCCGATGGCGCAGGGGCGCAGCGCGGCGTCCAACACGTAGGCGTCGGTGTTCGGGACCGGGAAACCGATCGGGATCGTCACGTCGCCGGGCGAGCAGGCCCAGTGCGTAACGTCGACGGCGGCCTCGGTGGGGCCGTAGAGGTTGTGCAACTCGACGCCGGGGAGCACGGCGAAGAACCGTTGAGCGAGGTCCGGCGTGAGCGCTTCGCCGGAGGTGATGACGCGCTGCAACGACGCCGCGCATGGTGCCGCGGCAGGCTCAGCGACGAACGCGGAGAGCATCGACGGCACGAAGTGCATGGTGTCGATGTTGTTGTCGCGGATGGTCTGCGCCAGCGCCTCGGGGTCGCGGTGGGCGCCGGGGGTGGCGACCACGAGCGTCGCGCCGGTGATCAGCGGCCAGAACAGCTCCCAGACCGAGACGTCGAACCCGAGCGGCGTCTTGAGCAGGACGCGTGAGCCCGGGCCGATGCCGAAAGCGTCCTGCATCCAGGCCAGGCGGTTGACGATCGCGCGGTGGGAGATCTCGACGCCCTTGGGCCGGCCGGTCGAGCCCGAGGTGTAGAGGACGTAGGCGAGGTCGGAGGGCTCCGGCCCGGCGCCGGGAGACGTGGTGGCGTCGGGCAGCGGCTCGTCGCCGATGACGCAGACCGGGCGGGCGTCCTCGCGCATCGCGGCGGTGCGGTCGGCGGGGGCGTCGGGCTCCAGCGGCAGGTAGGCGGCGCCGGTGCACAGGACGGCCAGGAGCGAGACCATCAACTCGGCAGAGCGGTCGAGGGCGACACCTACAACTTCCCCTGGCGCCGCACCGCGAGCGGCCAGACGTGCGGCGAGCGCCTCGGCTCGGCGGTGCAGCTCGGCGTAGGTGAGCGTCGCGTCGGCGGCGAGAACCGCGACGTCCTGCGGCGTGCGTTGCGCCTGGGCGGCGAGCTGGGACCAGAGCGTCGCGTCCGGGTCGGCGGCGGGGCGGCGTGGGCCGCGGGCGGCGGCGAGCTCGGCGGCGGGCGCGACGACCGCGATCCGGCCGGACGGGCCGTCCTCGTCGGTGGCGAGCAAGCGCGCGAGGCGATCGAGGTGCGCGCGGACGTCGGTGTCGCTGTAGCGCGCCGGGTCGGCCTCCAGGATGAGACGGTCGCCGGAGAGCGTGATCGTGAGGTCCTCGACCGGCCCGGCCGCGAGGTTGCGGACGGTCGCGGGCCGGCCGCCCAGCTCGATCGCGCGCGTGAACGGCTTGACGTTGACCAGCGGTCCGACGAGGCGACGGTCAAGGCCGACGTCGCGCCGCAGGTCCTCGTAGCGGTAGCGGCCGTGGCGACCGGAGGCCTTCAACGTGGTCGCGGCGTCGTTGGCTAGCTCGGCAACGGTGCGGTGCGGGGCGACTGGCAGGCGCAGCGGGAGGACGTTGATCCAGCACGCGGGGACGCGCGCCGCCGGAGAGCCCAGCCGGCCCATCCACGGGATGCCGAGCACGATGTCGTCCGCGCCGGTGAGGCGATGGAGGTAGACGGCGATCAGCGCCAGCGCGCGCGGCGCGTCGGGCGGGGTGGCGAGGATCACCGCGTGGCGATGCGGCGGGCGCCAGGGCGGGGAAGTGGCGGTGGCGGGCAGAGTGGCGGCGGCGATGGTCGGGGCTTCGGTCAGGCCGGCGAGCGCGTCCTTCCAGAAGGCGGCGTCGGTCGTGCGCTTGTCGCTCTCCGCGTAGTCGGCGTCGAGGTCGCCGAGGGCGGAGAGGTCGCCGAAGGGTGGTGGGGTCTCGCCGGCGAGGTGGGCGGCGGTGCGGCGCAGGAGGAGCGAGGTGGCGTAGGCGTCGGTGGCGAGGTGGTGGATGGCCTGGTGCCACCACAACCTGCCGTCGGGGAGGCGGAGGATGACCTGGCGACAGAGCGGACCGGCGGCGAGGTCGAAGGGACGCGAGCGGTCGGCGGCCATCCACGCCTCGGCGTCAGCCTCCGACGGGACGTCGAGGATCTCGACGTGCGGGAGCGGCTCGGCGACAGGCTCTTGGAAGGGCTCGCCGTCGCTGTCGGAGCCCAAGCGCATGCACAAGCCCTCGGCGGCGGAGAGCGCAGAGTGGATCGCGGCGGCCAGCGCCGCCGCGTCGACGGAGCCGGCCTCGATCTCGATGACGTCCGCGGTGACGAACGCCGGGCTCGATGGGTCGAGGGACTGCGCGAACCAGATGCCGCGTTGGGCAGAGGTCAGGCGGCGGTGGGTCACGCCGTGACCGGCACGCGGGACCCGATCACCGACCACCAGGCATCGAGGGTCGGCTCGACCTCGGCGAGGTCCTCGAAGCTCACGTCGGCGCCGGCCTCGCGCCAGGTCGTCAACAACCCCATGACGGCGATGGAGTCGAGCCCCAAGTCCATCAGGTCGTCGCCGCTGAGCAGGACGGCGGGTGCGTCCTCCAACACGCCCAGGATGTCGCCCGCGACGCGCGCGCGGGTCAGCGTGCGCGCAGGCGCTAGGTCGTCGAGCGTCGCCGCGGTGGTCGTCACGACCGCGCAGCGGGCGGCGGCCCACTCCAGCGCGCGGACGTGGTCGTCGGCGGAGAAGTCGGCGATCGCGTCGGCCAGCAGGAACGGCTGGACCTCCTGCATGAACGCGTGGCAGGCGGTCATCAGGCAGCCGATGTGGCCGTAGATCCCGACGATCAGCAGCTGGTCGCGCCCGCGCACACGCAGCAGCTCGTCCAACTCGGTCCGCACGAACGCGCTGTAGCGCCACTTCGTCAGCACGACGTCGTCAGGGCCGGGCGCCAGCTCGGGGATGATCGCCTGGCCCTCGGGCCCTGCCGCGATCCCGTCGCCCCAGAAGTCCTGCAACAACCCGCGCTGCTCCAGTGTCTGCCCGCCTGGCTGCGCGCTGTAGACCACCGGGATGCCGAGCGCGCGGCAGCGGTCGGCCAGCGCGGAGATGTTGGACATCATCTCGGGGATCGGCGAGGCGTCGCGGTCAAACGCGCGCAGGAAGTGGTCCTGCATGTCGTGGATCAGCAGCGCGCAGCGCGACGGATCTGGCCGCCAAGCCACGCGGTTGGACGGCAGCGCGGCGGCAGAAGGCAACGCATAGGGGTTGATGCGCGGGAGGCTCATGCGGGCTCGGGCTCCTTGACGTCGATCAGCGACGCGGCGACCGCCGCGCGCAGGTCGCGCCGGCTGACCTTGCCGACGCCGGTCTGGGGGAACGCCTCGACCACTTCAACTCGGTCGGGCACCTTGAACGCGGCCACGCCGCGCTCGCGCAGGAAGCGCCGGACCTCGGCGCCGGTCGGCGGCTCGCAGCCGACGCGCGCGACGATCACCGCACACGAGCGCTCGCCGAAGCGGTCGTCCGGGACGCCGATGACCGCCGCGTCGTGAACGCTCGGGTGCGCCACCAGGTGGTCCTCGACCTCGTCGGGCGCGATCTTCTCGCCGCCGCGGTTGATCTGGTCCTTGGCGCGGCCCTCGACCACCAAGTGACCGGACGCCAGGCACCGGACGACGTCGCCGGTGCGATAGAAGCCGTCGGGCGTGAACGACGCGGGATCGGCGTCGGCGTAGTACCCGCGGATCGTGTACGGCCCGCGGGTGAGCAAGTGCCCCAACTCGCCGGGCGCGACGTCTGCGCCGTCCTCGTCGACCACGCGGATCTCGTCGAGCTCGGAGATCGGACGGCCCTGGGTGGCGAGCACCACGTCCTGCGGATCGTCCAACCGCGTGTAGTTGACCAACCCCTCCGCCATCCCGAACACCTGTTGCAGCGCGCAGCCGAGCACGGGCTGCACGCGCTGCGCGACCTCCGGCGTCAGCTTCGCGCCGCCGACCTGGAGGAGCTCCAAGGACGACAGGTCGTGCTCTGGCCGCCGCGCGTCGAGCCACGCGAGCGCCAACGGCGGGACCAACGCCGTGATCGTCACCCGCTCGCGCGCGATCAGCGCCAAGCAGGTCGCCGGATCGGGCGAGGGCGCGAGGACCACCGTGCCGCCCGCGTGCAGGACGCCGAGGATCCCGGGCGAGGACATCGGGAAGTTGTGGGCCGCGGGCAAGGCGCACAGGTACACGGTCTCCGGCGACAGCCCGCAGATCGCCGCGCTCTCGCGCACCGAGTACAGGTAGTCGTCGTGCGTGCGCGGGATCAGCTTCGGCGTCCCGGTCGTCCCGCCGCTGAGCTGAAGGAACGCGACCGACGACGACCGCGGCTCCCACAGCACCCGATGCGACGGACGGCGCAGGGCGTCGAGGTCGGCCGGGAGCAGGACGTGCCGGATCGACTCCACCGTCTCGGCGACCTCGCGCGCCAGCGCGCCGTGGTCGAACCCCGCGTGCCGCTGCACCGTGATGATCGCCACCGCCTCCGCGGTCTCGGCGAAGGCCACCAACTCGGTCCGCCGGTGCGCCGGGAGCGCGAACACCGGCAACGCGCCCGCGCGCCAAAGCCCGAACAGGACCTCGACGTACTCGATGACATTGGGTAGCTGGACGACCACGCGATCGCCGGGCGTGATCCCGAGGTCCGCGAAGCCCTCGCCGAGCTGCGTGGCGCGCTCGTCCAGCTCGGCGTACGTGCGCCGCTCGTCGCCCGCGATCACCGCGACCCGGGAGGCGAAGCGCGACGCCCGGTCGGCCAGGAACGCGCCGAAGGTCTCGCCGGTCCACAGCCCGGCGTCGCGGTAACGCTCGGCGACGTCGTCGGGCCACGTCGGGGAGGGACGCAGCGGCGGCGTGGTCATGCCGCGGCGCCTTCGCGCTCGTCCTCGGGCACGAGCTCCAGCGCCCGCTCGCGCAGGCCGAGCGCGTCAAGCATCGTCCCGCACTTGGCGGTGGTCTCGTCCAGCTCGGACTGCGGGTCCGAGGCCGCGACGACGCCGGCGCCCGCCCACATCGTCACGCGCTCACCCTGGACCTCGCCGCAGCGGATCGTGACCGTCCACTCGCCGTCGCCCGACGCGTCCTGCCAACCGACGGCGCCGGAGTAGAACCCGCGCGGCAGCGCCTCCAGGTGCGAGATCGCGTCACGTGCGGCGTCGCGCGGCGTGCCGCAGACCGCGGGCGTCGGGTGCAGCGCGGCGAGCAGCGAGAGCGACGAGAACGACTCGTCCACCAGCCGCCCGCGGACGCGCGTGGCGAGGTGCCACATCGTCGCGGTGCGGTGCAGCTCCGGCCCACCGGGGACGTCGAGCACGGAGCAGACGGGCGAGAGCGCGTCGCGCACCGCGTCGACCACGACCGCGTGCTCGTCGCGGTCCTTGACGGACTTCAACAACTCGGCGGCGCGGCGCGCGTCCTCAGTCGGATCCGGATGGCGCGGCACCGAGCCGGCCATCGGATGCGCGACGACCTCCAGGCCCATGCGGCGGATCAGCAGCTCGGGCGACGCGCCCACGAGCGTCCGGGGACCAGCCTCGCCGCGCCCGACCGGCAGGTCGATGGCAAACGTGAACGCCCGCGGGTCCGCCGCCGCGAGGTTGCGCACGACGGCGCGAGCGTCGACCGGCCCGCCCGCGTCCAGCTCCAGCCCGCGCGCCAACACGATCTTGCGCAGCGTCCCGGCCTGCAGCCGCCGCAGCGCGGAGCGCACCGCGTTGGCGTAGGCCTGCGGCTCAGGCACGGCGCGCAGCCGGGCCGCGTCGCGCGGGTCGAGCACGGTGACCGTGTCGTGCGGCCACAGCAACAGCGGCCCGGTGACGTCGAGGCGCTCGGGCACGACCAGGCGCGAGCGCTCGCGCCGGTCAAACGGCACCGCGCCGACCACGACCGCCGCCGCGTGGCCGTCGGCGACGGTCTCGTCGAGCAGCCGCGCCGCCCGTTCGGGCAGCGTCGTCAGCTGGTCGCGCCGCGCCGTGATCGGCACGGTCGCGTGGACGCCGCGGGCCAACATGGTGCGCATCCCGCCCGCGAGGAGGCTCGCCTCGCCGGGCTCGTAGTCGGTGAGCAGGTCGTGGGGATTCATGTTCTATGCCTTGAGGGTCGCCCCGCCGTCGACGAGGAGGTCGTGCATCGTGATGTGCCGCGCGCGGTCGGAGACCAGGAACGCGACCGCGTCGGCGACGTCCTCGGGGTCGGCGATCCGTGCGAGCGGGATGCCGACGCGGAAGCTGGCGAGATCGCCCTCCAGCGCCCGGCGGCGTGCCGATCCATCGGCCCACAGCGCGTCCTGCATGGCCGTGTCGGTCGACCCAGGTGACACGACGTTGCACCGCACGCCCTGCGGTGCCAGCTCAAGTCCTACACATCGGGTGAGCATCGTGGCCGCGGCCTTCGAGGCGGCGTAGGCGGCCATCCCGGCGCGCGGCACGCTGGCCGCGTTGGAGCCGACGACGACGATCGCGCCGTGGCCGCGCGCGGCCATCCGCCGGCCTGCCGCCCGGACGAGGTGGAACGGCCCGTCGGCGTTGACCGCGAACGTGTGCCGCCAAGCGTCGTCGGTGGTCTGGTCGTAGGAGGCGGCGTGCAGCACGCCCGCAACCGAGACCGCGACGGTGACGGGACCGAGCTGGGCCTCCGCGGCGTCGAGCAGCGCCTCGACCGCGCGCGGGTCGGTGACATCACAGGCCAGCGCGAGCGCGGCGTGCTCGAGCGCGGGCGCTTGCAGGTCGGCGGCGGCAACGGCGATGCCCGAGGCGGCCAGCGCGCGCACGACAGCCGCGCCGATCCCGCCCGCGGCGCCGGTGACGACCGCGACGGCGGGGGCGTCGGCGCTCACCCGTCGTCCTCCGGTGGGTCGTGGTGGTCGGCGGCGCCGGCGCGCCAGTAGCCGGTGATCTTGGTGTAGGCCTTGGGCAGGCCGCGGTCTTCGCGCAGGTGCGCGCGGATGCGCCGCGCGGCGCCCGCCTCGCACGCGGCCCAGGCGAAGCCGTCGCCGACCGGCAGTGCGAGGTCGCGGATCGCGTCCTCCAGCAGCGTCGTCGAGCCGGCCGGCGCACCGTCGCGATGCAGCCACGCGAGGCGGACGTCGGCCGAGGTGTCCAGGCGCAGCTCGTCGGCGGCGGAGCCGACCTCCAGCAGGACGATCGCGCGCGCCTGCGCCGGCAGCTCCTCCAGGCGACGGGCGATCGCGGGCAGGCCGGACTCGTCGCTGGCGAGCAGCCACCAGTCGAAGTCGTCCGAGGCGACGCGCGAGCCGCGCGGTCCGGCTTGGCCGAGCTGGGCGCCCGGCTTCGCGGTCGCGGCCCACGATGCGGCGGGACCTTCTCCATGGACGACCATGTCGATGGTCAACGTCCCGGCGGCGACGTCGAACGCGCGCGGCGTGTAGTCGCGCGTCGGCGGCGCGTCGGCGTCCCGCGCGATCCCGTTGACGCCCAGCTCCGGCAGGACGACCGCGTCCTCACCCGGCCGCGGGAAGATCAGCTTGACGTGGTCGTCGGGCGACGCGGAGGCGAAGCCGTCGAGGTCGCCCTTCAGGACGATCCGGCGCAGGTGCGGCGTTAGGTCTTGGACGGAGGCGACCTCCAGCAGGCGCAGGCGCAGTTCGTGGCGGACGCGCTCGACGGCGGGCATCAGGCGGCTCGCTTCAGGATCAGGATCTTCTTGATGGTCTTGGCGGCGGTGCCGGTGACCTTCACGACGACGGTGAGGCGCGCGTGGCGGCGGACCTGCGCCTTGCCGGCGGCGGTGAGCGTCAAGCGGACCGTCTTGGTGGCCTTGGCCGGGATGGTGGCCTTGACGGCGCGCGCGAGCGTGACGCCGCTCGTCGTGCGCAGCGACGCCGTGCCCTTCAGCCCGGCGCTGCCGCCGCGCAGGCGCAGCGCGACCTTGCCGCCGGACGCGCGCAGCGCGGTGGAGGCCAGCGAGGGCGCGACCGCGGGGACCGGGGTGCCGGTCGTCGTGGTCGGCGTCGTCGGCGTGGTCGAAGTGGTGGTGCCGGCCGTCGTCGGCGTGGTCGTCGTAGTGGCCGAGCCCGGAACCGTGAAGTCGACGTGGATCGAGCGCGCGCCCGCGGCGGCGCTGGAGAGCAGGCGCACGTTGTGCGTGCCGCCGGCCAAGGGCGTCGCGGCCTTCGCCAGGTCGACGGTCGCGGTGAACGTGCCGTCGGCGGCCGCGTCGGCCGTCGTGAGGACGTCGCTGTTGGCTTTGTCCTTGACTTGACCGTCGTCGAGCTTCAGGGAGACGTGCTCGGAGGGGTCGTAGCCGGTCGCGCTCACGGTCACCGCTCCGGTCGCGGGGACCGTGGTCTGCGCGAGCGTGACGGTCGCCCCCAGCGGGTTCTCGACCGGGCCGCCGGGCGGGACGGCCAGCGCGGTGGCGGTCAGCCCGCCCGCGGCGAGCGCGAGCGGTGCGACGAGCAGCGGGCGCAGACGCGGCATTTACTTGGCGCCCTTCACGGTGACGGCGGTGGTGAGCGCGGCGCCCGACGCGGGCGTCAGCACGAGGCGTGCGGTCAGCGTCCGGCCGGCCTTCAGCGCGCGGCGGCCGTAGGCGGTCAGCGCGATGCGGACGGTGTGGGTCTTGCGGTCGGCGAGCGCGAAGGAGCCGCGCGCGAGCGTGACGCCGGAACGCCGGAGGGTCGCGGTGCCGCGCGCACCCGTGGCAGAGCTCGCGGCGAGCCGCAGCGCGATCCGCCCGGAGACCGCGCGCAGGGCGGTGCCGGTGGCGCGCACCGGCGGCGCGACCACCGTGAACGTCGCCTTCAGGCTTCGCGCCGGGCCGTTGTCGGGGTACTTGCCCGACGGGCCCGCCAGGAAGCGCAACCAGTGGGCCTTGCTCGCATCAGCGATGTCGGCAGGCGCCTCGGGGTCGCTCAGCGCGACCGACCCCTTCAACGTGCCGTCGGCCGCCGCGAGGTACGGGCCGATGCCGTTGTCACCGTGGTCGTCGAGCTTGACGTACACCTTCTGCGGCTTCCCGGCGCTGTTGAGGAACCCGGTGCCGCTGAACGACACCTTGCCGCCGGCGGCGCTCACCGACGGCGTGACGATCGTGACCGTCGCCGGCGGGTTGCCGGGGTTCTCGGCCGGACCGGTCGGCGGGATCGCGACGGCGACGGCCGCTACGGACCCCGATACGGCAGCGGCGAGCGCACCCAGCGCGACGAGCCCGCGCTTCACCTGGTCACCTTGAAGGTCTTGCTCTTGACGCTGGTCGCCGGCTCGGAGGCCAGGAAGCGCAGCCAGTGCGTGCCCTTCTTGACCTGCTTGGGGATCCGCACCCAGCCGGAGAACTTCTTGTTCTTGATCGGGAAGATCGCGAGGATGTCGCGGTCGTCGATCTTGACGGTGACCTGCGCGCCGTCCTGGACGCGCGAGCCCCTCGCCTTCCAGCCCGTCCCCGTCACCCTGATGCGGCCCCCGGCCTTGACAGAGCGGCGATCGAGCTTGACCTTCGCGCCGTTGTGAGAGGAGACTGGGCCGCCGGGCGGGACGGCGCCCGCGCGGGGCGCCAGCAGCGTGACCGCCGCGGCGACGGCCGCGGTCAGCATGAGGACGACGAGGGCCCCGCGGGCATGCGAAGACCGCTCGCGGAGTGCGAGTGTTGGAGAAGTCATAGCGAAGCGTGAGGTAGGGCGAGGGGCCCCGTATAGGGCCATTAGGCTAACCTAACGTAGGGCACCCTAACAAGGAATTGCGCAGTGCACCCTCTCCCCCTCGCTCGACTTCGAAACGTCCTCGCCGCGCTGCTGGTTGGCACGGCGACGCTCGCGGTTACCGCCTGCGGCTCCAGTAGCCCCAGCGACGACAGCGGCCCGAGCGGCAGCCGGACGATCACCGACGCGAAGGGCGCGAAGGTCAAGGTCCCCAACTACCCGCGGCGGGTCGTCACGCTCAGCGAGCCGACGCTCGACGGCGCGCTCTCGCTGGGCCTGCGCCCGATCGCCACGACGAGCGGCCGCGGCCAGGGCGGCGTCTCGTCCTACCTCGCCAAGCAGGCGCGCGGGATCACGAACGTCGGCGTGCTCGGCCAGCCCAACATCGAGCACGTCGCGGCGCTGAAGCCCGACCTGATCCTCGTCGACGGCACCGCGACACAGGATGGGTCGGTCATCGACAAGCTGCGCCATCTGGCGCCCACGGTGTACGTGTCGAAGACCGCCGCCGACTGGCGCACGGCGTTTGAGGCGGAGGCCGCGGCGCTCAACCGCCAGAAGGAGGGCGCGCACCTTCTCGACGAGTTCGACCGCCGCGTCGCAGAGGTCCGCGCCGCGCTCGGCGCCAACGCCGGCGCGCGGATCAGCGTCGTGCGCTGGGGCGGCATCGGCCTGCCGTCGGTGCTGATGAACGAGCTCGCCGTCGGGCGCGTGCTCAAGGACCTGGGGTTGACGCGGCCCACCTCCCAGGACAAGACCGGTCCCGGCCACTCGGTGCCGATCAGCCTGGAGAACCTGCAGCAGATCGACGGCGACTGGATGTTCCTCGGCGCGCTGGGCACGGGGGCGGTCGGCGGCGTGGCCGAGGGCTCGGCCGACCTGAAGGCCGCGCGCGAGGCGTTGAAGAACGCGCGCGAGACACCGGGCTTCACGCGGCTGAAGGCCGTGCGCGCGGGCCACGTCGTACCGGTCGACGGCTCGGCGTGGACGAGCGCGGGCGGGCCGATCGCCGAGCGCGTCGTCGTCGACGACGTCGCCCGCGCGCTGGGCGCGGCTTCGTGAGGCCGCCGCGGATCGCCAAGTACCCGCCGCCCGAGGTCGTCCGCAGCCCGCGGATCGAGGCGCTGCGCGCCGGCGATGACGGTGACGTCGAGGCGTTCTGGGCGCAGGTCGCAGCGAGCGGGACGCCGTTGGTCGAGCCCCGCGACGGCGAGCCCGACCACCGCACGGTGACGTTCGTGTGGCGCGGGAGCGAGGCGACGCGCGAGGTGGTGTTGTTGGCCAACAAGCTGACGGACCCGAGCGTGTGGGAGGCATCGACGCTGGAGCACCTAGACGGGACCGACGTCTGGCATCGCTCGTTCCGGCTGCGCGCTGACTGGCGGGCGACCTACCAGCTGGCGCCAGACGATGGCTCGGGTAACGACGATGAGATCACCGGCCCGCCCTCGCGCTGGGGCGCCGCCGCCGCTCGCGCCGTCTCCGACCCCTACAACTCGAAGACCTTCGGCTCGCGTTACGGCGACGCGCCGCACTCGGTTGTCGAGTTGGACGCCGCGCCGCCCCAGCCCTATGTGGCGCCGCGCCCGGGAATCGCCCGCGGCACGGTCACCCGGCACCGCTTCGCCAGCGACATCCTCGACAACGAGCGCGACGTCTGGATCTATGAGCCGACGCGTGCCGCGACCGACGTGGTGGTGTTGCTCGACGGCGAGGACTGGGCCACGCGCCTGCCGGCCGCGACCATCCTGGACAACTTGATCGCCGAGGGCGCGATCCCGCCGACGATCGCGGTCATGCCCTCGACCGTCGACAACGCGACGCGCTGGCGGGAGCTCGCGTGCAGCGAGGCGTTCGTCGCGTTCGTCGCCGACGAGCTGCTGCCATGGGCCGCGCGCGACATCGCGCCGCAGCGCACGACGCTGGCCGGCCGCAGCCTCGGCGGGTTGACCGCGCTGTTCGCCGCGCTGCACGCGCCGGGGCGCTTCGGGCGCGTGCTGTCGCAGTCGGCGTCGCTGTGGTGGCCGTCGGAGACCGACTTCGACGCGGGCGCCGGCGCGATCGTCGAGGCCTACGCGCGCGCCGAGGGCGACGTGGTCCAGAACACCCGCTTCCACCTCGAGGTCGGCCTGCAGGAGTGGGCGCTGCTCGCGCGCCACCGCCACCTGCGCGACGTCCTGGCGCTGCACGGCGCGCCGCTGTCCTACTCCGAGTACCACGGCGGCCACGACGCGATCTGCTGGCAGGGCGGCCTGGCCGACGGCCTGATCGCGCTGATGTCCGGTTAACCGGACATCGCCGGGCCGCGCGCCGGAGCGAGAACCGGCCCGCGCGGCGCGACACTGTGGACATGTCCTCCGAGCGCCGCCTCCTCTTCTCGCTCCGCTACGTCGTCCCGGCGGTCGTCTGCCTGGCGGGCGTGGTCATCCTGATCGTGGCCGGTGCCGGCGGCTACGGCCCCGACGCGCTGGCCGGTCTGTTCGGCGCGGGCGGCGCGATCTACCTGATGAACAAGTTCATGCGCATGGGGATCGAAGGCGACGCCGACCGCGACGTCGAGGAGGCCCGGCGCATGTTCCTGGACCGCTACGGCATGTGGCCCGACGAGGTCCCGGCCGGCTGGGTCCCGCCGGACGGCCAGCCCGACGTGGCCAGCGCGATGCACGTGCTGGTCGAGCAGCGCCGCCACTCGAAGATCGCGGCCTAGCCCGCCATGGCCCGGGTCCTGATCGCCGACGACAGCGCGGCGTTCCGTGCGCTGGCCGCGCGCGTGCTGGAGGAGCAAGGTCATCAGGTTGCCGGGGAGGCGGCCAGCGGCGCCGAGACGCTGCGCCTCGCCGCCGCGCTGACCCCCGACGGCGTCCTGCTCGACGTCCACCTCGGCGCCGACGACGGCTTTGCGGTGCGCCGCGCGCTCGCCGAGCTGCCCAGCGCGCCGCAGGTGGTCCTCGTCTCGACCGACCCCGGAACCGGCGCGCTGCCCAAGGAGCGCCTCGGGACCGTGGACTTCCTCGACGCCCTGCTGCACTAGCCTGGCGCCCGTGGCGCGTCTGCGGGTGGTCATCGCCGAGGACCAGGTGCTTCTGCGCGCCGGGCTGGCGCGCCTGCTGACCGACGCCGGGATGGAGGTCGTCGGCGAGGCCGGCGACGCTCCCGACCTGATCCGCAAGGTCGCCGCGCACCGACCGGACGTCGCGATCGTCGACGTCCAGATGCCGCCCGACCAGACCGACGACGGGCTGCGCGCGGCGATCGCGATCCGCCGCGACCATCCGGAGACCGGCGTGCTCGTGCTCTCGCAGTTCTCCGACGAGCGCTACGCGCTGGACCTGATCGGCGACGACGCGACCGGCGTCGGCTACCTGCTCAAGGACCGCGTCGCCGACCTCGACGCGTTCGCCGACGCGGTGGCGCGCGTGGCGGGCGGCGGCTCGGCGCTGGATCCCGAGATCGTCGCGCTGATGGTCGGCCGCCGGCGCAAGGACGACCCGCTGGACGCGCTGAGCCCGCGCGAGCGCGACGTGCTGACGCTGATGGCCGAGGGCAAGTCCAACCAAGGCATAGCGGATGCCTTGAACGTCACGGTGACCGCGGTCGAGAAGCACGTCACGCGGATCTTCACCAAGCTGCAGCTCGGCCACGAGCCGAGCGAGCACCGGCGCGTGCTGGCCGTGCTCGCGTTGTTGAAGGCCTCTTAGAGCGGCAGGACCGCGTGCAGGCGCGTGCCGCCGCCGGGCGGCGAGTGGACGGTGAGCGCGCCGTCCAGCGCGGCGACGCGGTCGGCGAGACCCGAGAGGCCGGAGGAGCCCGTGCGGCCGCCGACCGTTGCCCCGCCGCGACCGTCGTCGGTGACCTCGACGACCAGCGTGTGGTCCTCGCCCGGAGCGATCCGGACGTGGGCCTCGGACGCGCCTGCGTGCTTGGCGACGTTGGCCAACGCCTCGGCGGCGACGAAGTAGGCGGTGGCCTCGACGGTCGACGCGAAGCGCGCGTCGGGGACCTCGAGCGTGACCGGCACCGGCGCGCGGGCGGTCAGCGACTCCAGCGCGCCGCGCAGCCCGCGGTGGGTCAACACCGACGGGTGCAGGCCGGCGGCCAGCTCGCGCAGGTCGGCGATCGCGGCCTGGGTCTCGGCCAGGGCGCCGTCGAGCAAGGCCTTGGCCTCGGCGTCCTCGACCGTCCGGGCGGCGAGTTGTACGCCTAGCGCGATGTTGACCAGCCGCTGCTGCGCGCCGTCGTGCAGGTCGCGGCCCAGCCGCTGGCGCTCGGCGAGCGTCGCCTCCACGATCCGCGCCCGCGACGCGCGCACCGCCCGCTCGCGCACGAGCGCCTCTTGGGCGGCGAGGCGCTCGGTCACGTCCTGGAAGACGACGACCGCGCCGCGGCGCCCGTCGGCGGTCGGCACCGGCGCCGACGAGTAGGCGACCGGCACGAACGCGCCATCGGCGCGGATGAACCAGTCCTCCTCGACACGCACGACCTGACCGGTGCGCCGCGGCGCCAGCAGCGGGCACTCGTCCTCGGGGAACGGCGTGCCGTCGGGGCGGTGGTGGTGGATCGTCGCGTGCGACGGCTGGCCGAGCAGCTGCGCCTCATCCTCGTAGCCGAGCAGCGCCAGCCCCGCGCGGTTGACGAACTGCACGCGGCCGTCGGCGTCGACCGCGTAGATCGCGTCGGCGATCGACTCCACGAACGCGGCGAGAACCGCGGCCGCGCCGGACCCGAGGCGCTCGGTGACGTCCATGCGACGTCACGCTACCTAGAGCGCGGTCGCGAGGGCGCGGCCGTGCTCGACCACGAAGTCGCGGAAGGCGGCGACGACCGGCGTGGCCGGCCGCTCAGGATCCCAGACCAAGCCGAGCGGGCGCTCGCAGCCGTCGTCGCGGACGCGCAGGTGCGGCGTCGCGGTCTGGACCGCCTCGGCGGCGACGCGCTGCGGGGTGACGAGGCCGACGCCGAGGCCAGCGGCGATCAGCCCGCGCAGCGTCGCGATCTCGTCGCCCTCGAAGGCGATGCGCGGCTCGAAGCCGGCGGCGCGGCAGAGGTCGTCGGCCAGGCGGCGCAGCGCGTTGCCGGGCGCCATCGCGATGAACGGCTCGTCGGCGATCTCCTCCAACTTGACCGACTTGCGCGTCGCGAGGCGATGGTGCGGCGGGACCGCGAGCAGAACGGGCTCGGTGATCAAGTGGTGCCAGGCCAGGTGCGAGCGCGCGGCGGGCCGCGGGCCCATGAGGATGACGTCGGCGGCACCGTCGTCAAAGGCGCCGATCAGGCCGACGGTCCCGCGCTGGGTCAGCCGGAAGCGGACCGCGGGATGCGCGTCGCGATAGGCGCCGACCAGCGCGGGCACCAGCCACGAGCCGAGCGTGTGCGAGAACCACAGCCGGACCTCGCCGTGCTCGGCGTCGGCGACGTCGGCCAGCGCGGCGGCGCCCGCGTCCAGCTGCTCGAGCGCGCGGCGTGCGTAGGGCAGGTAGCGGCGGCCGTGGTGGTTGAGGTGCAGGACGCGACCACGACGGTCGAAGAGCGGAACGCCGAGCTGCTGCTCGAGGCGTGTGATCGCGCGCGAGAGCGCGGGCTGGCTGATGTGCAGCTCGCGGGCGACGGACGTCATGTGCTCGCGCTCGGCCAGCGCGGCGAACCAGCGGAGCTCGTCGGCGTTCATGGCTCATGATCATGACGCATCGGTCACCTGCGAAAGATGCATTGGACGAATCAGGCGTAGACGCCGATCCTGAGAGGGAGATGGGATATCGCGCAGGAGACCCTGGATTCCGCCGCCTCGCCGCCGCGCTCTTTGCCGCGGGGCTGGGCACGTTCGCGTTGTTGTACTCGACGCAGGCGCTGCTGCCAGTGCTCGCGCGCGACTTCCACGTCTCCCCCGCGATGTCGGCGCTGACGCTGGCCGTGACGACCGGCGCGGTCGGGATCGGGCTGCTGCCCGCGGCGTGGCTGAGCGACGCGGTCGGGCGGACCAGGGTGATGGGCTGGTCCTTGGTGTTGTCGTCGTCTTTGGGCTTGTTGAGCGCCTTGGCGCCGTCGTTCGAGCTGCTGCTGGCGGTGCGCGCGCTGGAGGGCTTGGCCCTGGCCGGGCTGCCCGCGGTCGCGATGGCATACCTGACCGAGGAGGTCCACCCGGACGCCTTGGGCGGCGCGGTCGGCCTCTACATCGGCGGCAACGCGATCGGCGGGATGGTCGGACGGCTGCTGGCGGGCGGGCTGACCGACGTCGGTGGCTGGCGCGTGGCGGTCGGCGGCGTGGGCATCATGGGCGTGGTCTGCGCCGCGACGTTGTTGTTGCTCTTGCCCGAGTCCAAGCACTTCGTGGCGCGGCCGTCGCGGGGCCGGGATGCGCTGGCGCGGCTGCGTGCACCGCTGTCGGATCCGGGGCTGCTGCGCCTGAACGCCATGGGCGCGTTGTTGATGGGGACGTTCGTCGCGGTCTACAACGGCCTCGGCTTCCGCTTGGCCGCCGAGCCGTTTCACCTCTCCCCCGCGGTGTTGTCGTTGGTGTTCCTGGTCTACCCGGTGGGCAGCGCGTCGTCGGCCTCCGCCGGCCGACTGGCCGATCGCTTCGGACGTCGCACCGTGCTGCCTTTGGGCGTGCTGCTGACGCTTGGCGGCCTGGCGCTGACCGCGACGCCGTCGCTGCCGCTGATCGTGATCGGCATCGCGACGCTGACCGCGGGGTTCTTCGCCGGCCACTCGGTCGCGTCGTCGTGGGTCGGTCGCCGCGCCGCGGGTGCCGCGGGGCAGGCGAGCGCTTTGTACTTGTTGGCCTACTACGCGGGATCCTCGATCGCCGGGCCGCTGGCCGGGACCGCGTGGACGATGGACCACTGGAACGGCGTGCTGGCGATCGCCGGCCTGATGCTCGCCGCGGCGTTCTTGGTGTCCTTGCGGCTGCGTCGCACCCCACCCCTCGCACTTTCCGCGCAGCGAGCGGTGCGTTGACCGGGAATATCCCGGTCAACGCACCCGGCACTGCGGGTCAGGCCGCCTAGGAGGTTGCTCGAAAAGACTTAGCCGAAGGCGACGTCGAACGCCGAGCCCGTCTCGTCCAGCGCGCCAGGGGCGGCGCCGCCGCTGGCCGCGTTGCCGAAGTCCTCGCGGCTGCGCAGAACGCCGGGTCCGCCGCGCGCGCGGGAGCGCAGCGTGATGGCGACCGTGGTCCACGCGTCGTCGGTGATCGTGCCGGTGTGGCCGCTCGTGGTCACGGCCTTGGCGGCGGTGAAGCCGGCCCAGTTGGAGCTGGTGGTGGAGACCGTGGCGGCCTCGGCCTCGGCGGCGGCGACCACGGCGCCGCCGCTCGCCGCCAGGACCAGCGCGGAGACGAGGGCGGCGGCGCCGCGTCGCAGGCTCACGAGCGCTTGGCGTGCTTCGTGCGGTGACGCGTCGCGGCCTTCTTCTTGGCCGCGCTGGTCGCCGTCGTGCTCGTGGTGGTCGTCGTGTCGCTCGGGTAGCTCGCCGCGGTGTCCGTCTGGCCGGGGTAGGTCCCGGCGGTGTCGGAGCCGCTGCCGCCGCAGGCGTAGGCGGCGCCTGCGCCCGAGAGCGCGATCAGGCCGGTGGCGGCGGCCACGGCGAGGGGTCGGCGGGTGAGGTCCATCTGCTTCCTCCTGGTTGGGGTTGCAGGGACGACGCCGCGCCGGGCGCGTTGTCAGGCGCTATCGGCGTTTTCTCAGGATCGGGCGAGGATGGTGCGCAGGACGTCCAGCGCCCGCTCGCGGTGCGCGTGCAGCTCGGCGACCAGCGTGTCGGCGTCGCGGCGCTGCGCGGCGTCCAGGATCGCGTCGTGCGCGTCGAGCGACGCGCGGCGCTCCTCGGGCGAGTTGTAGTACATCGCGCGGTAGGCCTCGGTCGAGTCCCACAACAACCGGATCACCCGCAGCGCGTGCGGCTGGCCGGGCGCGTCGAGCAGGCCGAAGTGGAAGCGGCGGTTGGCGGCCAGCTCGGCGGCGACGTCGCCGCTGTCGGCCGCCTCGACGCACTCGCGCGCGGCCTCGCGGACGCGCTCCAGCGCCTCGTCGTCCAGCACCGGCAGCGCATGGCGGGCGGCGCGCTCTTCGAGGACCGCGCGCAGCTCGTAGATCTCGGTCAGGTCGGCGACGTTCAGCTCGGTGACGAAGTAGCCGCGGCGGGGCAGGTAGGTGAGCTGCCCCTCCTGCTCCAGGACGCGCAGCGCCTCGCGGATCGGCGCGACGCTGAGGCCGAGGTCGGCGGCCAGGTCCTCCTGGTTGACGCGCGCGCCGGGCCGCAGCGCGCCGCCGACGATCAGCCCGCGGAGGGCCTCGACGGCGTGCTGCTGCGCGGTCGCGACCGGGCTCAACGGAAAGCCTGGATCCCGGTGACGGCGCCGCCGACGACGAGCGCGTGGACGTCGGCGGTGCCCTCGTAGGTCACGACCGACTCCAAGTTGTTCATGTGGCGGATGACGGGGTACTCGAGCGTGACGCCGTTGGCGCCGAGCACCTGGCGCGCGCTGCGGGCGACGCGCAGTGCGGCGTCGACGTTGCCGAGCTTGCCCATGGAGACGTGCTCGTTGCGCAGCAGGTTGTCGTCCTTCATACGGCCGAGGTGCAGCGCCAGCAGCGTGCCCTGGTTGACGTCCAGCGCCATCTGGGCCAGCTTGGACTGCTGGATCTGGGTGGCGGCGATCGGGCGGCCGAAGGCCTCGCGGGAGAGCGCGTAGTCCAGCGCGGCCTCGTAGCAGGCGCGCGCCGCGCCGATCGCGCCGAAGACGATCCCGAAGCGCGCCTCGTTGAGGCAGGAGAGCGGGCCACGGAGGCTGCTGACCTCCGGGAGGCGGGCGCTGTCTGGAAGGCGGACGTCGTCGAGCAGCAGCTCGCTGGTGACGCTCGCGCGCAAGGACATCTTCTTGTGGATGTCCTGGGTCGTGAAGCCCTTGGTGCCCTTCGGGACCAAGAACCCCTTGATGCCTTCGTCGGTGCGGGCCCAGACCACGGCGACGTCGGAGATCGAGCCGTTGGTGATCCACATCTTCGAGCCGTGCAGGATCCAGTCGTCGCCGTCACGGCGGGCGGTCGTGCGCATCGCGGCGGGGTCAGAGCCCGCGTCGGGCTCGGTCAGGCCGAAGCAGCCGATCGCCTCGCCGGCGGCCATCCGCGGCAGCCACTCCTGCTTCTGCTCCTCGCTGCCCCAGCGCCAGATCGCGAACATCGCCAGCGAGCCTTGGACGGAGACGAGCGAGCGGATCCCCGAGTCGCCGGCCTCCAGCTCCAGGCACGCGAGGCCATAAGCGGTGGCCGAAGCCCCCGCGCAGCCGTAGCCGGTCAGGTGCATGCCCAGGACGCCGAGCTTGCCGAGCTTGGGCGCGAGCTCTGCGACCGGGACCCGCCCCTCCTCGAACCAGTCGCCGACGTACGGGACGACCTCCTTGTTGACGAACGCGCGCACGCTGTCGCGCATGTCGCGCTCCTCGTCGGAGAGGAGGTGGTCGACGTTGAGGAAGTCCTGGGGCTTGATCTCGGGCGGGGCGGCGGCGGTGGACGACATGGCGGTGGGGCTCTCCTGCGGTCGGGGCGGCGCCGGCCACCCCGCTCCGGGGCGCAGCGCACGAATCTTCGAAGATCTAAGATCCTTGCACATGACCGACGCGGCCGCACTCGACGACCTGGTGATCGTGGACTTCTCGCGCGTGCTCGCGGGCCCGCTGGCGACGATGGTGCTGGCGGACTTGGGCGCGGAGGTGATCAAGGTCGAGCGGCCAGGCGTAGGCGACGACACGCGCGCGTGGGGGCCGCCCTTCGACGAACGCGGGCAGCCGACGTACTTCCAGTCGGTCAACCGCAACAAGTCGAGCGTGGCGCTCGATCTGGCCGTTCCTGACGACGCCGCCCGCGTCCGCGAGCTGGTCGCGCGCGCCGACGTCGTGGTCGAGAACTTCCGGCCGGGCGTGATGGACAAGCTGGGGCTGGGCTACGAAGCGCTCGCGGCGCAGCGGCCCGAGTTGGTGTACTGCTCGATCACCGGCTTTGGCTCTGGCGGGGCGGGCGCGGCGCTGCCGGGCTACGACCTGCTCGTGCAGGCGCTTGGCGGCCTGATGTCGATCACCGGCGAGCGCGACGGCGAGCCGCAGAAGGTCGGCGTCGCGTTGGTCGACGTGATCACCGGGCTGTTCGCGTCGGTCGGGATCCTGGCCGCGCTGCGCCACCGCGAGCGCACCGGATCCGGACAGCGCGTTGAGGTCGACTTGTTGTCGTGCTTGCTCGCCGCGCTGGTCAACCAAGGCAGTGCCTACACCTTGGCCGACGCCGTCGGCAGGCGGATGGGCAACGCGCACCCGTCGATCGCGCCGTACGAGCTGTACCCGACCGGCTCGGGCGAGCTCGTGCTGGCGGTGGGCAACGACCGGCAGTTCGGGGCGTTGTGCGAGGTGGTCGGGTTGGGGGCGGATCCGCGGTTTGCCACCAACGCGGCGCGCGTGGAGCACCGGGACGCGCTGCGCGAGGCGCTGATTGCGGCGTTGGCCACCCGGCCGGCGACCGAGTGGGTGGACGCGCTGACCGCCGCGCGCGTGCCGGCGGGCGTGGTCAACGACGTCGCGGGCGCGTTCGCGTTCGCCGAGGCGCTGGGGCTGGGTCCGGTGGTCGAGGTGGCGCGCGAGGACGGGACGGTCGCGCGGCTGACGCGCAACCCGATCGGCCTTAGCGCGACGCCGGCGCGCTATCGGACCGCGCCGCCGGACCTGCCCGCGGGCTGAGCGGTCGTAGGACTAGGCCTTGATCGGCTTGGCGCCGTCGTAGCGCTCCAAGCCGTCGTCGGGAACCGGCAGCCACGGCGGCGCGTCGGCGACGAAGTTGTGGAACTGCGGGCTGATGCCCGGGTCGTCGTCGAGCGTGCCGAGCCGGATCGAGACCTCGCGGCCGTCGGGCCAAGAGCCGCCGAAGAGGCTTGACCCACAGGCCGCGCAGAAGGCCTTCACCATGCCTTGGTCGGGTCGGTAGGCGCGGATGAGGTCTTGTCCGGCGAGGAGCGCGAAGGCCTCGCGCGGGACGCGACCCTGCGTAGAGGCCGCGGCGCCGGTGTGCTTGCGACAGCGCGAGCAGTGGCAGAAGTTCGCGCGCAGGAAGGGCGCGGTGACCTCGTAGCGGACGCCGCCGCAGAGGCAGCCGCCGCGCACAGGAGCGGCGGCGGCGGGAGAGGGACCGGTCATGGTCCGCATTCTCCCGCCGCCAAGTGCCTGTGGCTAGGAGGCCGAGACCGCGTAGAGCGTCCCAGAGGTGCTCGTCACCGAGGTGACGGCCGTGCCGTGGGACTGGACCCACTCGCTGATCGCCGATGAGGAGCCGCCGCCGGGGCCGCCGCCACCGTTCCCGGAGATCAACACGTACTTCAACTCGCCGTTCTTGACCATCTTGGCGAGCTGGCTGACGGTCGGCGCGTTGTCCGAGCCCGTGAAGCCGCCGATCGTCACGACCGCCTTGCCGGTCTGCAGGATGATCGGCGCCGAGGACTGCGCGCCGCTCACGGCGACGAGGTACTTCGCCGAGCCCTGATTCTGCTCGAGGTAGCTGATGAGCATGGAGTCGACGGAGGCACCGCCGCCCATGCCGCCGCCGCCCATGCCACCGCCGCCGGAGGGGCGGGCCGTGGAGGAGCCGCTCGGCGCGGTGCCCCCGCTCGGCCGCGTGCCGCTCGGCGGGGTGCCGCCGCGCATGCCGCCGCCCCCACCGCCACCGCCGAAGCCGCCCGAGCTGACGCTCGACGGGCCGGCGAGGACGTTGTTGCCATTGAGCGAGTGGCCGACGTTCGCGATCGCGTAGGAGGCGGGCGCCGCGCCGAGGGCGAAGGCGCCGGTGATCGCGGCGACGGCGACGAACTTCCGCCCGCCGGCGCGCACCGCGGCGATCGACGCGACGGCGGCCACCGCGGCGACCGGGATCGCGACCCGCAGCCACGGCGCGAAGTCCGCGGTGCGGTCCAGCAGGTCGACGGCCAGCCAGGCGGTCCCGGCGATCGTCGCGGCCAGGACCGCGGCACCGGCCCAGGAGCGGATCGCCCACTTGGCCATCATGATCACGCCGATGCCGGAGAGCGCGGCAACCGCGGGCGCCAGCGCGCTCGTGTAGTAAGGGTGGAACGTGCCCTTGGCGGTGCTGAAGATCAGGAAGTGGACGAGCGCCCACAGCCCGAACAGCACCAGGCCGGCGCGCTGCTTGTCGGTCCGGGGCGCGCGGCGCGTCAGCCACAGACCGGTGACGAGCGACACCGCCGCCAGCGGCAGCAGCCAGGCGATCTGGCCGCCGACCTGCTCGTTGAACAGCCGCCAGATCCCGGGCAGTCCGCCGAAGCTCGCGCCCCCGCCGCCGCCCATGCCGTTCTCGTTGCCGGTCAGGCGGCCGAAGCCGTTGTAGCCGAAGATCAGGTTCCAGACCGAGCCGTCGGTCGAGCCGCCAATGTAGGGCTTGCTGCCCGGCCACAGCGTCACGGCCACCGGCCAGGCGACGCTGACCACGACCATCGTCACGCCCGCGACCGCGAGCTGGCCGATGCGCTTGCCCAGCGCGGGCTGGCCCGCCAAGAGGTAGGCGCCGGCCAGCGCGGGGACGACCATCCAGCCCTGGAGCATCTTGGTCATGAACGCCAGGCCGACCATCGCGCCGGCCCAAGCCAAGTGCTTGGTCTTGCCCGAGTCGATCGCCTTCTGCGTGAAGTAGACCGAGGCCACCAACAACAGGATCAGCAGCGCGTCGGGGTTGTTGACGCGGGCGATCGCGATCGTGATCGGCGTCGTCGCCAGCGCCAGGGCGCCGGCGATGCCGGCCGCGGGGCCGAACGCGCGCTTGACCGTCGCGTAGAGGAGGCCGACGGCGGCGACGGTGCAGATCGCGTCGGGCAGCAGCATCGAGGCGCTGGAGTAGCCGAAGATCCGCGCCGAGAGACCCATCATCCACAGCGACAGCGGCGGCTTGTCCACCGTGATGAAGCTGCCGGGGTCCAGCGACCCGAAGAACCAGGCCTTCCAGTCGACGCTCGCAGACTTCACGGCGGCCGCGTAGTAGGTGTTGGAGTTGCCGCTGATCGTGATGTCCCAGAAGCACAGGACGGCGGCGAGCAGAAGCACGCCGAGCAGGGCGGGGCGCGCCCAGGCGGGGTCGGCGGCGCTGGAGCGCAGCGCCGCGGAGCGGGCCCGTGTCCAAGGGCCGGAGCGCGGAAGCAAGGGAGGTCGTGCGGTCGTGGTGGCCATGCGTTGAGCATCGACCGCGCCCCGGTGAGCGCCGTGGGAGGTTCCTGGGAACCTCCTGTGGCGCTCGCAGCTCTGGCTACGACACGTCGCCGTGGCGCACGGTGAAGCCCGCGCGCTGGCCGATCACCGGGCGCCAGCGCACGCCGCTGAGGCCCGAGGCGTCGCCGACCGAGGACGTGTCGAGCCGGATGTCCGCGACCTCCAAGTACGCATGTTCAGCCGAGGCGTACACGTTGATCCATCTGCCCTGGCCCTCGCCGAGCGCGGTCATCAGGCCGGTCGAGGCCAGCGGGGAGTCCAACAGGCCCGCGCCGATCAGCGCGTAGCTGACCGCGCCCGAGCAGTCATAGCCATCATCAACGACCGTGCCGTGGCCGCCGCCCCACTCGTAGGGCTTGCCGATGATCTCGTTGGCGGCGGCGATCAGGCGCTTGACGACCTTCGGCGCGTCCTCGGGAACGGTCGCGGTGCCGTCGGCCTTGATCGTCGCGCGGGTGCCCTTCGTGGTCGTCGCGGAGGCGGCGGTGATCGTGGGCGTCACCGCAGCCGCGGCGGCCCCGGAGAGGCCGTTGGCGTAGGCATTGCCAACGGGAAGGGTCAGGACGAGCGAGGTCACGAAGGCGGCGGCAGCGCCGGTCGTGCCGCGCGAGGGGAGTCGGGGCATGCGCGCAGGGTGGGGCGACTCCCTCTGCGCAATCTGAGCGCCGGCGAAGGACTACTTAAGTTCGCCCACGACCTCCTGCACCGCCGCGGCGATCGTGCCGTCGCCGACGAGCTCCTCGGCGGCCCGCAGGTCCGGCGAGAGGTAGCGGTCGTCGCCCGGGCCGTCGACGCGCTCGCGCAGGGCGGCGAGCGCCGCCGCGGTCCCGGCGGCGGGCTGCAGCGGCGCGCGCAGGTCGATGCCGTGCGCGGCGCAGGTCAGCTCGACCGCGAGGATCCGCGTCAGGTTGGCGATCGCGACGCGCAGCTTGCGCGCGGCGCCCCAGCCCATCGAGACGTGGTCCTCCTGCATCGCGGAGGTCGGCAGCGAGTCGACCGACGCGGGCGCGGCCAGGCGCCGGTTCTCGGCGACCATCGCGGCCTGCGTGTACTGGGCGATCATGAAGCCCGAGTTGACCCCGGCGTCCTGCGTGAGGAACGGCGGCAGGCCGTGCGAGCGGGCAGGGTCGAGCATCCGGTCGGTGCGGCGCTCGGCGATCGCGCCGACCTCGGCCGCGGCGATCGCCAGGAAGTCCAGGACGAACCCGACCGGCGCGCCGTGGAAGTTCCCGCACGACTCGACGCGGCCATCAGGCAACACCATGGGGTTGTCGATCGCTGACTGGAGCTCGTTGAGCGCGACGGTGCGGGCGTGGTCGACCGTGTCGCGGGCGGCGCCGGCGACCATCGGCGCGCAGCGCAGGCTGTAGGCGTCCTGGACGCGGTCGTCGTCGTGGCGGTGGGAGGCGACGATCGGCGACCCGGCAAGGATCGTCCGCAGGTTCTCGGCCGACGCGGCCTGCCCGGGCTGGGGGCGCAGGTCGACAAGGTCGGCGGCGAAGACGCGGTCGGTGCCCAGCAGCGCCTCGACCGACATCGCGGTCGTGATGTCGGCGACCTTGAGCAGGTTGTCGAGGTCGGCGAGCGCCATGACCAACATCCCCAACATGCCGTCGGTGCCGTTGATCAGCGCGAGGCCCTCCTTGGCCTGGAGCGTGAGCGGCGCGATGCCGGCGGCGTCGAGCGCCTCACGCGCGGGGACGGTGTTGTTGGTGGCGTCGACGACCTCGCCCTCGCCGAGCAGCGCCAGCGCGCAGTGCGCCAGCGGCGCGAGGTCGCCGGACGCGCCGAGCGACCCGTGCTCGCGCACGACCGGCGTGATGCCGGCGTTGAGCAGCGCGAGGATCGTCTCGGCGACGACCGGCCGCGCGCCGCTGCGACCCATCGCCAGCGTGCGAGCGCGCAGCAGCATCATCGCGCGGACGACCTCGCGCTCGACCGGCGCGCCGAGGCCCGCCGCGTGCGAGCGAACCAGCGCACGCTGAAGCTCCTCGCGCCGGTCGGCCGGGATGACGACGTTGGCCAGCGAGCCGAACCCGGTCGAGACGCCGTAGGACGGCTCCGGCGCGTCGAGCAAACCGGCGACGACCGCGGCGCTGGCGGCCATCGTCTCTCGCGCCTCCTCGCCCAACTCCACCCGCGCGCTCGCGCGCGCGACGGCGACGACGTCCTGCGGGCGCACGCCCGTCCCACTCAACTCGACGGTGCTCATCGCGACCGAGCGTACGCGCCCGCCCGCGCCGCAAACCTGGGCGTCTCGGATGCGAGACACGGCGATGGGTCGCGCGTAACCCGCGATATGCGCGGGTTACGCGCGACTCAGTGCTGAGCGGCGCCGGCGTGGACGGAGGTTCGGTACATCCGTACCGGTTTTGGTACATTCGTACCGATGTCCGCTGCTGCCGCTGTCCCCGGCCGTGCCGATGCTCGCCGCGCCCCGCGCGGCGAGGCGCGTCGGGCTGCGCTCACGGAGGCGGCGCTGGCGCTGATCGCGCGGGTCGGTCCGGATGGGCTGACGCATCGTGCGGTCGCGGCCGAGGCCGGGTTGCCGCTGGCGGCCACGACGTACTGGTTCGCCTCCAAGGAGGACATGGTCCGGGCAGCACTCGAGCACGCGGCCGAGCGCGACATCGCCTACTGGGAGCGGCTGCGCGAGGCGTCGCGGGAGTGGACGATCGCGACGCTCCCCAAGCACCTGACGCAGGTCGTCCAGGACGCGTGCACGACGCGTCGCGAGTGCGCGATCGTCGACTGCGCGCTGTGGCTGGAGGCCGTGCGCCGGCCCGAGCTGCGCGACGTCGCTCAGCGCTGGCTCGACGCGTACTCCAACTGCATCCAGGCGATCCTCGTCAACGCGGGCGCACCTGCGACCGACGACGACGCGGACCTGCTCGGCTCGGTCATCGACGGGCTCATCGGCCACCAGCTCGTGGCCACCGGCCCGTTCGACGACCGGCTCGTCACCGCGCGACTGAAGCGGCTGATCGCCGCGCTGGCCGGGTGATCGCGTGTCCCCTGCCGCCGCCGTTAGGGCCCCTGGGGTCCCGCGAACGCTCGCCCTCGCGCTGCTCAGCCGTGTCCCGCTGAGCGCGATCGGCCTGCTGCTCGTCCTTCAGATCCGCCACCTCGGCCACTCCTACACCTTGGCCGGCGCCTGCTCCGGCGCCTGCGCGCTGGGCATGGCGATCGGCTCGCCGTTCGTCGGCCGGATCATCGACCGCGCCGGGCAGGCGGCGGTCCTCTTGGTCACCGCCGCCGCGGTGGTCGCGGTCACCGCGCTTTTCGCCATCATCCCCGCCGGCGCGCCCGCGCCCGCGTTCATCGGCGTCGCCGCGCTGATCGGCGCCGTGCAGCCGCCGGTCGGCTCGTGCGTGCGGGTGCTCTGGCGCCGGATGCTCGACGGCCCGGGCTTCTCCGCGCTGGTCACGCTCGACGCCTCGCTACAGGAGCTCGCGTTCCTCAGCGGCCCGCTGCTGCTGATCGGCCTGGCCTCCGGGGTCGGCGCCGCCGCCGCGCTCACCGTCACCGCCGCGATGACCGGCCTGGTCGCCGTGCTCTTCGCGATGCTCCCCGAGACACGGCGCTTTGGCGGCGCCGATGAGCCGGCCGCGCACGACGCGCCCCCGCAGGAGCGCGCCTGGCGCTCGGGCGGCGTGCGCCTGCTGTTGCTGGTCTCCGCGCTGATGGGCGTCGCCTTCGGCGCAACGGAGCTCGGACTGGTCACGACCGCCGAGCACCACGGCGCGCGCGGCGCGTCCGGGATCCTGTTCGCGGTCTGGGGCGTGGGCAGCTTCGTCGGCGGCATCCTCTGGACACGCAACGCCCACCATCGCGACCAGGCCGCGGCGATGCCGTGGCTGCTGATGATCCTCGGCGTCACGACCGCGCTGATCGGCGCACTGCCGTCGATGGTCCTCGTCGGCGTCGGGATCACGCTGGCGGGCGCCGCGGTCGCGCCGCTGTTCGGCATCGTCTACAGCCGCATGGGCGAGGTCGCGCCGGCGGGCGCGCTGACCGAGGCGTTCACGCTGGAGACCTCGGCGATCACCGCCGGGATCGCGCTCGGCTCCGCGCTGGCCGGCGCCGCCGCCAGCGGGTTCGGCGCGCCCGCCGCGTTCGTGCTGGCGGGCGCTGCCTTCCTGATCGGTTGCGCTGCGGTCCGGGCGTCTAGCGCAGCGGGCTGAGCACCGCGAACATCCGCTCAGCGCCCGCGATCGCTGCGAGCCGCTTCGTCCGCCGGCCGGACAGCTTGCCGGCGCCGACGAGCACGGTCGAGTAGCGGTCGGTGCCGAGCACGCGCCCGAGCCAGGACTCCGCCCGGCCGTGACGGCAGACGACGCGGCACTCAGCATCGTCGGTCAGCGCGCAGACCTTGTCGCGCAGGATCAGCTCGGCGCGGATCCGCGAGTCTTCCGCCCACGGCCGCGGCATCATCATCCAGCCGCTAGCCGCGACCGCCCACCAGAACGGCATCTTCGCCGGCCCGCAAACCGTGACCCGGGCGCCGAGCGACGCCGCGCGCGCGTAAGCGATGGGCAGCGCTTCCGCCAGCCCGGCGTCGTCCATCGCGACCACTAGCACCCCGGCGTTCCCACGATCGGAGCGTTCGACGACCGAGCCTCTCTCGGGCGCCTTGACGTTGATCACCAGGTCTCCTCCTCCTCCGCTGACCAGGGGCCGAATGTACACCTGTCGCGTAAGCGCTGCCTGAGTCTTTCGTCCAGTGCGGCAAGAACCCGACCGCGACGGTGAGGCTTCCCACACCTCCCGAACACGGGTCTGCCGGGGCGAGTTGCGCTCCCGACGCTGACACCGTGTCGGGCATGGTCTTCCTCTGCCCCACCGAACTGGTCGCCCGGGCCTCGCGGTTGAGGCCCGACCTGGAGCCTGCCTTCACCGACGACGGGTGGCTGCCCGTCCGCATCCACGACGTCACGCTGACGAGCGCCGGCCTGGCGTTCGCGGCCGGCGACGTCGCGCTCGCCCGCCCTGCCGCGGCGCGCCATCCCAACGACTTCATCGCGTTCTCCGAGCGCCTGGAGAGCCTCGTCGGGCTCCGCCACGGCGACCACTTCGCGTTCACCGACGAGCCGGCGGCGGCCGCTGCGGCGGTCAGCTGATGAGGCCCGTCGTGTCCGTGATCGCGGTGGTGCTGACGAGGCCCAGGACGGTGACGGTGACGCGCAGCGACACGCGTACGCCGCGGTCGGCGGCGACCAAGCTGTAGCTCGCGTTGGTCGCGCCGGCGATCGCGGTGCAGCTCGCGCCGGTCGCGTCGCAGCGCTGCCATTGGTAGAGCACGCTGCCCAGGAGCTGGACCCACGTGCCGGTCGCGCTGGTCAGCGTCTGCCCGACGGTCGCGGTTCCACCGATCGTTGGCGTGTTGTTGACGATCGGCGCCAGGAGGCTGGGCGCGGTGCCGGCGAGCGAGACCGCGGTCGACGCCTCAGAGCGAACGACCGCGCCGGCCCGCGCGCCGTTGACCGGCGTCGAGTCCACCCGCAGCGTCTTGCCGACGTCGGCCAGCACCGGCGTGTAGTCGGCGCCGGTGCCGCCGTTGGCCACGCAGTTGGCGCCGGCCGCGTCGCAGCGCAGCCAGGTGTAGGTGATGGTCGACGGCGCCGGTGAGAACGTCCCGGCGGTCGCGTGCATCACGGAGCCGGTCTGCGGCGCGCCGAGGACGGACGGGAGCTGGCGCAGCAGCGGCGGAAACTCCGCGGCGGCCGCGAAGGTCGCAGACGTCGACGCGCCCGCGTTGGTGAACGCGGCGCCCGCGACGCCGACGATGCCGCCGACCGCGACGGTCGCCGCCGCAGCGGCGGCCGCGATCAGCGCGCGAGCACGCACGCCCCGGGCTCGGTCGAGGTCGCGGCGGGGCTCCGCCAGATCCGGCACAGCACCAGCGCGCAGGAGAGCAGGGACAGCAGCGCGAGGACGACGCCGCGCGCCGGTGAGCGGTCCAACAGCGCCGAGGCGATGTCCGGCAGCGCGACCTGCGCGCGCAGGCGGCCGACCGTGCCGTTGGGCGCGATCGTCCAGGCCTCGCTCCCGCGGTTGGCGTCGCCGCGCGTGACGATCCGTAGGTGGCCGGCCTCGCGCCGGACCGAGACGACGCGGTGCGTGAGCGTGCGGCCGTCGACGTGCGGGTCGGCGAAGGTGATGACCTCGCCCGGGCGGGCGGCGTCGGCGCGAGCGCGCTCGACGAGCACGAGGTCGCCGGGCGTGATCGCCGGCGCCATCGAGCCGGTGCGCTCGACCAGCGGCTGCCAGCCGCGCTGGTGTGCGACCAGCGCGAACGCGGGCCCGATCACGATCGCCGCCAGAAGGGCGATCGTCATCAGGCGCCGCGCCGCGCGGGGCACGTACCCAAGTGCTAGCTGGACGCGGTCCACGTGAGGTCGAGACCCGCGGTCTTGCCCTGGAAGCTGTTGGCCGCGAGCGGATCGAGCGTGACCTTAACCCGGTAGCTGCGCGTGTCACCGGGGTTCCAGGCCGAGCCATCGTTCTGCGGGCTGCCGACGGTCGGCAGCGCGTTGAGCAGGCCGGTGATCAGCCCGGCGGTGCCCTGGACGAAGTTGGTGCAGCTGTTGCTCGCGCCGCCGGTGGCGCCGGTGCCCTTGTCGATGACGACCTGTAGGGCACCGCCGAGCGTGCCGGTGGCCGTGGCGCTGAGCGCGACGTTCGAGAACGCCACGTCGCCCGCGTTGGTCACGTTGATGCACTTGGTCGCCGAGACCCCGGGGATCAGCCCGGTGAGGCCGAACAGCGCGCTGCCGGCGTCGTCGTCGGTGACGCGGACCGTGCCGGAGGAGAACGTCGAGCCGGTCGTGCCGGTGGTGTCGGTGAAGGCCGAGTACGTGCCCCACGCGCCCACCGCGCCGAAGACGCTGAGCGAGGCGATCGAGGCCAGGACCTTGAGCGAGAGGATGCGTGACATCCCTCACTGGGTCGGCTTTGCGTCCAGTGCGCTGAACCAGCACGCGGCTCGCGCGCCGGCCAGACCTCCGTCGCCGCGCGGCTGAGCCGTGCGGCTAGCTGCGGCTTAGGTCACCAGGCCGCGGCGCAGCGCCTCGGCGACCGCGCTCGCGCGGTCCGAGACGCCGAGCTTGGCGTACAACGTGGACAGGTGGACCTTCACCGTCGCGGGGCTGAGGTGCAGGTGCTTGCCCATCGCGATGACCGTCAGGCCCTTGACCGCCAGCTCGAGCACCGCGCGCTCGCGCTCGGTCAGATCGAGCGTGTTGCGCTCGGCCCGGGCCTGGATCTCCTCGATGATCTGGTGCTCGACGTCGGGACCGAGGCTGCGCACGCCGGAGGCGACCCGCCGCACCGCCTCCTGGATCTGCCGCATCGACGCGTCCTTGGTGACGTAGCCGAAGCCGCCGGTGGCCAGCGCGTCGTAGACCGTCGCCCCGTCGCGGTGGGCCGACAGGAACAGCACCCGCGTCGGCACCTGTCGTGCGACGAGCTCGGCGGCGACCGCCGGCCCGCTGCGGCCCGGCAGCTCCACGTCGAGCACCGCCACGTCCGGCTGCACCCGCTCGATGAGCTCGATCGCCTCGACGCCGTCGCTGGCGGTGCCTGCAAGCGAGAGGTCACTGGCCTGGTCGAGCGCTCGGCTGAGCGCGTCCAGGTACACCGGATGGTCATCTACGACGACGACCTTGTAGGGCGTCGTTCCGTTTTGCTCCCCTGGCGTGTCCATCTATCGCTAAGTATCACGCATCGTAGAGCGACGCTGCGTCAGATTCTCGCCTCCACGGTTACTGACCTACCTCATTGAGCACATTTTCAGTTACGAGTTCTCCCGCGATGTCCTCGCTTCGCCTTGGCCGCCTTCTTCGCCTTGGCCTTCTTGTTCGCCTTGGCCTTCGCGGTCTTCTTGGCCTTGGCGGCGGCCTTCTTGAAGGTCGTGGCCTTCGCGGCGGGCGCGGCGGCGGCGGGCGTGGCGGCCGCGGCCGCGGCGGGAGCAGCAGCAACCGGCGTGGCGGTCGCCGCGGGAGACGCCGCCGTCTGCCCCGGGTCGTCACCGCGCAGGGCGCGCAGCGCGCGGTAGGCGTTCAGGCGGCCGCCGGTCGCGACGCGGCCGGCCAGCGCGTCGGCGCGGTCGACCGAGGACAGGATCGCCGTCTTGACCGCCGCGACGGTCGCGCCGGGCTGCGACGCGAACGCCAGCGCGGCGACGCCCGCCACGATCGGGGCCGCGAAGCTCGTGCCGGTCCAGCCGGTCGAGGTGCCGTTCAGCGTCGGGGCGGCGATGCCCTGGCCCGGGGCGGCCAGGTCGACGCTCGTCGCGCCGTAGTTCGAGATCGAGGCCAGCGTGTCGCTCTTGGTTGACGCGCCCACGCAGAGGACGTTGGGCGCCGGGTCGCTGCAGGGGTAGGACCCGGTGGCGGCGGCGCTGGCGCCGTCGACGTCGCCGCCCGCGTTGCCGGCCGCGACGACGAACAGCGTCCCGGGGTGCTCGGTGATCGCGTTGTGGACCAGCTCGGACTTCACGCCGCCGACCGAGACGATGACGACCTTCGCGCCGGCGTCGGCGACGTAGTCCAGGCCGGCGGCCAACTGGGCGGTGGTGCCGGCGCCCTGGGCGTTGAGGACCTTGGCGACGATCAGCTTCGAGGCCGGGGCGACGCCCGCGTAGACGCCGTTGAAGCCGGAGACGACCTCGCCGGCCGTCGCGGTGCCGTGGCCGTGATCGTCGGTCGCGTCGCCGTCGTGGTTGACGAAGTCGCAGCCGTGGAGGTCGTCGACGCAGCCGTTGCCGTCGTCGTCGACGCCCGCCGCGCCATTTGCCTCAGCGGCGTTGGTCCAGAGCGTCGCCCCCGCGACCTCCGCGTTGGCGAGGTTCACGCCCGAGTCGACCGACCCGACCAGCACCGCGGCGCCGCCCGCGCCGGCCAGGTCCCACGCGCCGGTGACGTCGGCGGTGCTCAGGGCCCACTGCGCGCCCTGCCCGCTCGCGGCGCTCGCGGAACCGGCACCCACCCCACCCATGGCCAGCAGGGCCAGGGCGATGACGAGGACGAGGCGGGTGGTGACCTTCATGCCTATGGCATCGGATCACCAAGTGAGACATCGGGGTGCCGTTCGGTGAGAGAACGGTGAGAGGCCGCCGCCCGCGGCGAGCGTCTACTGCGCCACGTACCGGTAGCCGACGCCGCGCACGGACTCGATCGGGCTTTCGCCGTCGCTCCAGTCCAGCTTGCGGCGCAGGTAGCGCACGTAGGTCTTCAGCGTGTCGCGCGAGGCGGCCAGCGGGTCGCGCCAAGCCAGCTCCAGGAGCTGCTCGTGCGACAGCACGCGCCCGCGGTGGCGCACGAACGCCGCCAGCAGCCGGAACTCCAACGGGCTCAGCAGGACCTCGCGGCCGTCGACCTCCGCCACGTGGCGCGCGAAGTCCATCGACACGCGGCCGTCGACGTAGACCTCGATCTCGTCCTCCTCGACCGCCGAGCGGCGCAGCAGCGCGTCGACGCGCGCCAGCAGCTCCTGGTTGGAGTACGGCTTGGTCTGGTAGTCGTCGGCGCCGCCGCGCAGGCCGCGCACCTTCTCCAGCTCCAACCCGCGGGCGGTCAGCATCAGGATCGGGGCCTCGGTCACGTCGCGCAGGCGGCCGAGCGTCTCCCACCCGTCCATCACCGGCATGGAGACGTCCAGCAGCACCAGCTCGGCGGGCGTGCCGAAGAACGACCGCAGCCCTTCGCGACCGTCGCGTGCGACCGCGACCTCGTGCCCCGCGCGCTGCAACAGCAGCCGCAGCCCGAGCGCGACGTCAGGCTCGTCGTCGATGACCAGGATCCGTGCCATGTCAGGACCTCACTCCTCGAAGGCCGGGGGCAAGGTCATGGTGAACGTCGTGCCCTCCCCCGGGCGGCTGCTGACGTCCATCTGCCCACCGTGGGCGTCGGCGATCAGCAAGGCGATGCTCAGCCCGAGACCGCTGCCCTTCGCCAGCGAGCGCCCGGCGGAGCCCTGGTAGAAACGCTCGAAGACCCGCGGCAGCTCCTCCGGAGCGATCCCGCAGCCGGTGTCGCGCACCTCCAGGACGACCGCGCCATCGCGCGCCTGGGCGTCGACCACGACCTGCTCGCCGGCCGGTGTGAACTTCAAAGCGTTGTCGACCAGCGTGCCGATCACCTGGCCGATCCGGCCCGCGTCGCCGCAGACCATCACCGGCGGGCCGTCGAGCGCGGTCAGCACCACGCCCGTCTCCTGCGCCGAGGGCGCGTGCGAGGCGACCTCGTGGCGCGCCAGGCGCCGCAGGTCGAACTCCTCCAGGTGCAGCACGGCGGGGTCGATCCCGGCCTTGACCTCCAGGAGGTCGCCGACGATCCGCTCCAGCCGCTCGACGTTGCGCTCGATCACCGCGACCGGCGACTCGTCGCCCAGGCCGTCGTCGTCGAGGAACCCGGCGAACGCGCGGATCGCGGTCAGCGGCGTGCGCAGCTCGTGCGAGATCATCGACACGAACGTGTCCTTCGCGCGCGTGACCGCGTGCAGCTCCTCCAGGCGCTCCTCGAGCACCGCTTGGGCATCCTCAGCGGCCTGTCGGGCGGTCCGCTCGGTCTCCAGCCGCTTGAGGTGCTCCAGCTGCGCGCGGTGCTGGTCGGAGACGTCGCGGAAGATCGCGGTCAGCACGACCGCGTTGCGCTCCTCGACGGGCATCCGCCGCATCGGGATCAACACCAACTGCGACAAGAACATCCGCGGCCGCGCGCCGCAGGCCAGGACCTCCAGCGCCGCCGGGCGCTCGCCGCCCTCCAGCGCTTCTTCGACCGCGGAGCGCAGGAACGCGCGGTCGGCGCCCGCGACCAGGTCGGTCAGCGGCTTGCCGACCGCCTCCTGGCGGGTCATCCCGAACGTCTGCAGCGCGGCCGGGTTCATCCCGGCGATCCGGCCGTCGGGGCCGATCGAGAGGATCGGCTCGGGCGAGCCGGCGACCAGGTCGGAGAGGCGTTGGTGCTCGTGCCGGGCGAGCTGCTCGGAGTGCGCGCGGGCACGCGCTGACTCGAGCTGGTCGGTGACGTCGTGCAGCGTGCCGACGAACCCGGCGAACGCGCCGTCGGCGTCATGGATCGGCGCGCCCTCGGCGACGATGTGCCGGATGCGGCCGTTGGAGAACACGCGGTACTGGTCGGAGTAGTGCGCCTGGCGCTCGAAGCAGCCGGCCCAGTTGGCCGCGACGCGGTCGACGTCGTCGGGGTGCAGCGTGCGCGTCCAGGTGTCCGGGGCGTCGTCGGGTCCGATGTTGGCCACGTTGAACAGCTCGCGGGAGAGCTCGTCCAGGAAAACCGGCTGACCGTCAGGCCCGAGCTGGTAGACCGCGGTGGTCGGCGAGCCCGCGTCGGCGAGCGTCTGGAAGCGCTGCTCGCTGAACGCCGCCCGGCGCTCGGCGGCGCGGCGGGCGGTGACGTCGCGGATGTGCCAGACGCGGCGGGCGTCGCCGCCCGCGCCCTCGACCGGCAGGAAGTCCCACTCGAGCGTGCGGCCGTTGTCGAGCTCGATGTCGAGGCCGACGATCGCGTGCCCGCTGGCGTAGACCTCGGCGCTGCGCTCCAGCAGCCGCTGGGCGCCAACCGGCGAGCGTGCGATCAGCTCGCGCATCGTGTCGCGGTCCAGGCCCTCCAGCTGCTCGGGTCCGGGCAGCTCCAGCATCCGCGAAAACGCCGGGTTGGTCATCAACGTGGTGCCGTCGGCGTCTTGCAGCAGCAGGCCGTCCGGCAGCGTGGCGACGATCGTGCGCAGGGCCGCCTGCGTGCGATGCAGTTCCAGGCGCCGCGGCACCTGGCTGGCAATCCGCTCCAGCGCGGAGACGACGTCGTCGACCGGCCCCTCAAGCGGCGCCTTCCAGGCGACGCACGCGGTGCCGATCAGCGCGCCGTCCTCGACGACCGGCACGCCCGCGTAGGACCACAGACCGGTGAGGTCGGCGAGGTCGTTGAAGCGGCCGTCGACCTCGGCGTCGGCGATCACGACCGGCGCGCCGGCGTCGAGCACCAACCCGCACGGCGTGCCCTCGAACGGCGGCAGGCCGAGCGGGAACACGTCGCCGTGCTCGCAGCCGCGGCGTGCGCCGTCCGAGTCCATCAAGAACACGCCGCCCCACGGCGCGCCGCCCGCCAGAGCAGCGAGCTCTGCGAGGTCCGTGAGGACCTCCGCGTCGATCGAGTCGACGACGGCGCGGCGGGCCGAAGGGGCGATCGTGGCCATCGGGCTAGCGGATCCCAACCGTGCGCGCCTTCAGGCGAGCGATCTTCGTCCCGCTGGTGGCGGTGGCGGTGACGCCGGCGGCCTTCAGGCGCGCCTTCGTCGTGAGCGTCAGCCGGACCTCGGTGACGTTGCGCGGCAGGCCCGTGATCGTGACCGTCGACGCGTTGCGCTTGGTGCGCTTGGCGATCTTCGCGGTCGCGGTCCGGCTGTCGGAGCGCACCGAGACCGTGCCCGCCGCCAGGGCCTTGATGTAGGCCTTGGGCAGCGTGAACGTCGCGGCGGTCGTGCCGGGCACCACGGCCAGGACGACGCGGGCGCGGCCACCAGCGGCGCGAACGCCGAGCGCGGCCTTGCACGTGCCGACCGAGATCCGCAGGCGCGCGGCGCGCTTGCCGGTGCCGACGACGATCACGTGGCGGCCGGCCTTCAGCTGCGCGGCGGCCAGGCGGACCGCGCGGCCCTTGGTCTTGACCTTGACGCGCTTGCCGTCGATCGTGACGCGCGTGGCGTTCTTGGCCTTGACGCCGGCCGTGATCGCCAGCGGCGCGCCGTCGGTGACGAAGCGCTCCATCGTGACCTTCATGCCGCGCGAGCGGCCGAGGATCGTGACCGCGCGGCAGGCCGGGGCGGCCACCGCGGCCGGCTTGGCCGCCGGCGCGGGGGTCGCGGCGAGCGCGGGCGTGACGGGCGTCGTCATGGTGACCGCGCTGCCACCGTTGCTCGTCGTGTCGCCGCCGCCGTCGATGCCTTCGGCCTCGGTCCCGCCGCCGTCGGCATCGGTGTGGATGACGCGGTCGGCGGTGGTGGCGCTGCCGTCGACGCTGGTGGCGACGAAGCGGTAGTGCACGTCGCTGTCAGGCGTCAGGCCAGCGAGCGTGACCGACACCGGGACGGCGCCGCTGCCCGCGGGCAGTGTGAGCGCCGAGGAGACCGACCCGTAGGCGTTGGTCGAGCCGTACTCGAGGTGCCACTGCGTGGCGGCGCTGTGCGCCGTGACGTCCGCGGTCAGGCGGGCGGTCGTCGCGGTCTGGGTCGCGACGACGTTGGCGATCAGCGGGGCCACGGCCGGGTTGGCCGTGAACGTCACGTCGGGGCCGTTGGTCCAGGTCCCGTTGACCCGCACCGAAGCACGCACGTGGTAGGTCCCGCCGGGCGTCAGGCCCGACAGCGACGCGATCAGCGCGCTCGTGCCGCCGGCGCCCGCGGCCGGAACCGCGGTGACCGGCGTGGCCGACCCGTAGGCCGTGGTGGTGCCGAACTCAAAGCGGTAGTCCGCGCCGCTAAGGCCGTTGAGGTCGACGACCGCCGACAGGGCAGCCGCGCGGGACGTCGGCACCGCGATCGTCGTGCCGACCGTGGGGACCGTGACGACCTGGTTCGGATCGGCGGCGGTGTGGATGACCGTGTCGGCGCCGTAGGTGGTGCCGTCGGCGCTGGTCGCCTTGATCCGCACGTGGTAGTCGGAGTCGGGCGTCAGGCCGGTGATGTCGTAGACCGCGCGCGTCGGGGTGCTGCCGGCGGGCAGCGTGACCGGCGTCGAGGACGACCCATAGGTGTTGGTCGGGCCGTACTCGACGACCCACTGCGTGTCGGCGCTGTTGGGCGTGACGTCGGCGGCGACCTGCGCGGTGGTGTCGCTGGCGGTGACGGCCGTCGCACCGACCGTCGGCGCCTGGGCCGGGGCGGTCGTGAACGTGATGTCGTTGCCGTAGGTCCAGGTGCTGCCGTCCAGGACCGCGACGCGCACGTGGTAGGTGCTGCCGGGCGCGAGGCTCGACAGCGACGCGGCCAGGGCCGACCAGCCGTTGGATCCGGCGGCCGGGACCGCGGTCAGCGACGTGTTGGCGCCGTAGCTCGTGGTGGCGCCGTACTCGAAGCGGTACTGGGCGCCGGCGATGCCGTTGAGGCCGACGACCGCGGACAGGTCGACCGCACGGGCGCCCTTGACGTCAGCGGTGACCGTGCCGACCGACGGCGTCGGCGGCGTGACCGGCCCGCCGGAGGCGGCGGTCGTGAACGACACGTCGGGGCCGTAGGTCGTCCCGGCGTCGGTCGTGACAACCAGGCGCGCGTGGTAGGTCGTGCCTGCCGTCAGGCCGGACAGGTTGACGCCGATCGGGCCGGGGCTAGCGGAGCCCAGCAGAACCTGGTCCGACGTCGACAGGCCGTAGGCCGTCGTGTGGCCGTACTCGACGTGGTAGGTCCCGTCGACGCCGGCGGTGTTCAGCGTGGCGCCGATCGAGACCGCGGTCTGCGACGGCGTGCCGACGACCACGCCGGAGACCGACGCGGAGGCGCGCGTGGCGCTCAGCGAGACGTTGTCGAAGCCGACCCAGGCGCCGCCCAAGACGGCGACCGCGGCGTTGAAGGTGGTGTGGAACGCCAACTTGTAGGAGTGGCCGGCGACCAGCAGCGACGGCGGCACCGTCACGTCCATCCCGGTCCACGTCGCGACGTTGGACGAGTAGGTGAGGGACTTGATCGTGGTCGTTGTGCCGGCCGTGCTGTCGACCAGCCCGACGGTCGTGCCAACCGTGCCGTTGAGCGAGAGCAGCGTCGCGATCGACGTCTTGCGGTCGAAGTGCAGCGTCGCGGACTGCGGGCTGTCGCCCGTCCACGAGAACGCGGCCGACGTGAAGTCGACGTAGCCACCGGCCAGGCCGAGGACGTTGGCGACCGTGGCGTACTCGGCGCGCGCGTAGCCGCCGGGGTTGCCGCCGGTGCTGGGCTGGAGGCCCGAGACGGTGCAGAGCAGCCCGCAGGCGGCGGTCGGCGTCCAGGAGGAGCCGGAGAAGCCGGGGTCGGCGGGGAAGCTGATGGGCGCTGCGGTCGCGGCCGGGGCGGCGACGAAGATGGAGCAGAGCGCGGCCAGGATGGCGGCGAAGCGACGCACGGACGAGTCCTTTCGAAAGGCGGTCAACTACGCTCAGTGGGTCGGCCCGCCCACCCGCCTTCGGGATCGCTCGGTCGGCTCGCGCGACGGCTCGCGTCAAGTGGCCGCGCGGCTAAGCCGCTTGGGCGGCGGCGGCCGCGCGGCGGTACGTGGAGCGCTGGTCGCCGGCGATCACCACCACCAGGACCGCGAGGACCAGCAGCGCCAGGACGAGCGCGTCGGCACCCGGGAACAGGACGCCGAGGAGCACGCAGGCCACAGCGCCCGCTGGTCGGCGCAGGCTGGTGGCGCCGGTCATCCGCAGGCGGAAGAGCACGTGCGCGAAGAGGTACAGCGCGGGGCCGCCAACGACCGCGGCGACCTCCGCGGAGCTCTCCAGTGGCTCGGTCGGGTGGGCGATCACCAGCTCGTCGCCGACCGCCGACAGCACGATCGCCGCGACCAGCACGACGTGCAGGTAGGTGTAGGCGTCGCGCGCGATCGCGGTCCGCTCTTCGATCGCGGCGTGCAGTCGCTGCTCGGCGTGCGCTGCCACCACGGTGAAGTACAGCCACCACAGCGCCGCCGAGCCCAGGAACGCGGTCGCGAAATGCGAGCGCGGTTTTGCCGGTCAACCCGAGCTCGGAGGCCGTCGCGCCGGTCACGACGATCGACTCGCCCAGCGCGATGATGATGAACAACCCGAAGCGCTCGCTGAAGTGCGCGGTCTCGACCATCCACGTCGAGAGCGGCAGGCGCCGCCGGCCGGGCACCCAGTACGTGCCCAACGGCGCGCCGTAGTCCACCAACAACGCGATCAGCCACAGGACGGTCCGCGCGGCGCCGCCGTCTACAAGCGCGCCCGCGACCCAGAAGACTCCAGCCAGCACGAACCACGTCAGGATCCGCGCCGCCCGCTCGCGCTCCACAGACCCACGCGGCCACGCGACGAAAGCCAGAAACGCGTGCCGCCCGACCTGGATCGCCAGGTAGGAGGCGACGAACAGCAGCGCGTCGTCGCCGAAGGCGTGCGGGATCGCCACCGCCATCATCAGCGAAGCGAGCATGAGCAAGATCATCACCAACCGCACGACCGGCGACTCGGGGTCCAGCTCGTTGGTGACCCACGCCGTGTAGTTCCACGACCACCAGACCACGAGCAGCAGCAAGGCCGACTGCCCGGCGCCCTCCCAGCTCAGGTGCTCGAGCAGGTGGTGGCTGATCTGCGTGATGGCGAAGACGAAGACCAGATCGTAGAACAGCTCCAGCGACGTGGTGCGCTGCTCGACCTCGCCGCCTGGGCGTGCGAACCGGCTCATGCCGCCGACAGGCTATTCGTCGGGCGGCGCGGTGTAGGCGTGGCGTTGCGCCATCGCGACGAACGCGCGGGCGGCCGGGCCCGCGGGACGGCGGGTGGGCGTGGCGATCGAGACCACGAACCGCGGTGCGCCGCGCCGGATCGGGACGAGCGCCACCGGCCGGCCGGGCGCGATCATGAACGAGGGCATGATCGCGACGGCCAGGCCGTGGGTGACGAAGTCGGTGATCGTCGCCAGGTCGTTGATCTCATAGGCCAACGGGTGCGGCAGGCCGGCGGCGGCGAAGGCGCGCTCGTTGGCGATGCGGATGCCCCAGGAGGGCGGGAGGTCGCAAAACGGCTCGTCGGCGAGGTCCTTCAGCTCGACTGACTTGCGCGCGGCGAGGCGATGTTCGGGGTGGCAGGCGAGCAGCAGCTCGGGCTCGGCGAGCACGGTCAGGTCGAGGCCGGGCAGCGCGTCGTCGGGCAGGCCCAGGAACGTGAGGTCCAACTCGCCCGTGCGAACGCGCTCGGCCTGCTCGGCGCTGCCGCCCTGGCGGACCTGCACCGAGACGCCCGGATGTTCCGCGCGGAACGCCGCGATCGTCGCCGCGACGCTGAGGCCGCCCTGGCCCTGGGTCGCCTGCATGATCCCCAGGCGCAGCGTGCCGCGCAGGCCGCCGCGGACCTCGTCGACCGCGTGGCCGACCGCCGCGGCCGCGGCCAGTGCGGCGCGTGCCTCGCCGAGCAGCGCCCGACCCTCTGGGCTCAGCTCGACACGGTGGGTGGTGCGGTGAAAGAGCGTGACGCCCCACTCGCGCTCCAGGTTGCGGACGGTCGCCGAGACCGCCGATTGGACGACGTGCAGGCGGTCAGCGGCGCGGGAGAAGCTGGACTCCTCCGCGACGGCGACGAAGGTCTCGAGATGGCGTAGATCCATGGGCGTTTGCGGTCATCACCAGGATAGATGACCGATAGCACAGATCAGCGTTGCGGATGATCAACCGTGGGCGCACCATGGGTTCATGCCCCTCTCCCCCCTTCGCCATCGGCTCGGCTTCTGGTCCGTGGCCTTCGCCTTCCTGACGGTGATGGCGTTCTCCACCGTCCCCTCGCCGCTGTACGGGATCTACCAGCAGCGCGACGGCTTCTCGTCGTTCACCATCACCTTGATCTACGGCGCCTACGCGATTGGCGTGGTTGCCGCGCTCCTGCTCGCCGGGCACGTCAGCGACTGGCACGGCCGCCGCCGCGTGCTGCTGCCCGCGGTCGCGATCTCGATCGTGAGCACGATCGTCTTCCTGCTCTGGCGCGACGTGCCGGGCCTGGTGCTCGCGCGGATCGTCAACGGGCTGTCGGTCGGCGTGGTCGCCGCGACGGCCACCGCGTGGCTGACCGAACTGCACCTCGTCGGGCGGCCGGGCGCCTCTCCGATGCGCGCCCAGCTGATCGCCACCGGCGTCAACCTCGGCGGCCTCGGCCTCGGGCCGCTGGTCTCCGGCGCGCTGGCGCAGTGGGCCGGATCGCCGCTCACCGTCCCCTACCTCGTCTTCTTGGTGGCCTTGGTCGTCGCGGTCGCCGTGGTCGCCCTGACGCCCGAGACCCGCGAGCGCCTCGACCCGCTGCCGGCCTACCGCGTCCAGCGCGTGTCGGTGCCCGAGGCGGCGCGCGGCCAGTTCTTCAACGCCGCCTGGGGCGCGTTCGTCGCCTTCGGCGCGCTCGGCCTCTTCACCGGGCTGAGCGCCACGTTCCTGGTCGGCACGCTGCACGAGACCTCGCACCTGCTCGCGGGCGTGACCGTGTTCGCGCTGTTCGCCGCGGGCGTCGTCGCGCAGGTCTCGCTGGCCACCGCGACGCCGCGGCGGCTGCTGACCGCGGGCAGCGTCCTGATGGTCGCCGGGCTGGCGCTCACGGCGCTGGCCGTCTGGCTGCCGAGCCCGAGCTACGCGCTCTTCCTGGCCGGCGGCGCGCTGACCGGCGGCGGCGCGGGCGCGGTCTTCAAGGGCTCGGTCGGCACCGTGATCGCCATCACCGAGCCCCACCAGCGCGCCGAGGCGCTGGCCGGCGTCTTCCTGGCGGGCTACGTCGGGCTGTCGGTGCCGGTCGTCGGCGCGGGCGTCGCCCTTCAGTTCGCCAGCCCGCGCGACACGCTGCTCGGATTTGCGATCATCGAGGTGATCGCGATCGCGGCGATCGTCCGCCGGATGCTGTCGAGCGACGATCGCGACGCGGCGACGCGCCAGGAGCTCGTCACGGCCTGAGCCGCTCGAATAAACTCTGCGATCGCATGTATTCGCAGAGAGTGTGCAGCAAGTGAGCGCCGTCGACGCGATCGTGGTCGGCGGCGGTCTCGCCGGCCTCGTCGCCACCGCGGAGCTGGTTCAGGCGGGCAAGCGCGTGATCCTCGTCGACCAGGAGCCGGAGGCGTCACTCGGCGGCCAGGCGTTCTGGTCCTTCGGGGGCATCTTCCTCGTCGACTCGCCCGAGCAGCGGCGGATGGGCGTCAAGGACTCCTACGACCTGGCCTGGCAGGACTGGCAGGGCACGGCCGGCTTCGACCGGCCCGAGGACCTGTGGCCGGCGCGCTGGGCCGAGGCCTACGTGCAGTTCGCGGCCGGCGAGAAGCGCTCGTGGCTGCACAAGCACGGCGTCCGCTTCCTGCCCAACCCCGGCTGGGCCGAGCGCGGCGGCTACGGCGCGATCGGCCACGGCAACTCAGTGCCGCGCTTCCACGTCACGTGGGGCACGGGTCCGGGCGTGATCGCGCCGTTCGTCGCGATCGTCCGCGACGGCGCCGCGCGCGGCCTGGTCGACCTGCGCTTCCGCCATCGCGTCGACGCGCTGACGGTGACGGCAGGGAACGTCGAGGGCGTCTCGGGCGCGGTCCTTGCCCCCAGCAGCGTCGGCCGCGGCGAATCGTCCTCACGCGAGGTCGTCGGTGAGTTCTCCTTCGAGGCGCCCGCGGTGATCCTCACCACCGGCGGCATCGGCGGCAACCACGAGATGGTGCGTGAAAACTGGCCCCAGCGCCTCGGGACGCCGCCGAAGCGGATGATCTCCGGCGTGCCCGCGCACGTCGACGGGCGCATGTTGCGGATCGCCCAGGACGCGGGCGCGTCCTCGATCAACCCCGACCGCATGTGGCACTACGTCGAGGGCCTGCAGAACTGGGACCCGATCTGGCCGATGCACGGCATCCGGATCCTGCCGGGGCCGTCGTCGCTGTGGCTGGACGCGACCGGCCGCCGCCTGCCGGTGCCGCTGTTCCCGGGCTACGACACGCTCGGCACGCTCGACCACATCATGAAGACCGGCCACGACCACACGTGGTTCGTGCTGACCCAGAAGATCGTGGAGAAGGAGTTCGCGCTGTCGGGCTCCGAGCAGAACCCGGACATCACCTCCAAGTCGGTCAAGGCGGTGTTCAAGACGCGGGTCGGCTCGGGCGCGCCCGGACCGGTCGACGCGTTCCTGCGTCATGGCGCGGACTTCGTCGTCGAGCCGACGTTGGAGCGCCTGGTCGAGGGGATGCAGAAGCTCGAGCCCGACGTCGAGCTGCCGTTCGCGCAGGTCGAGCGCGAGGTCGTCGCCCGTGACCGGGAGCTGACCAACAAGTACACGAAGGACATGCAGGTCGCGGCGATCCGCGAGGCGCGTCGCTACCTGCCCGACCGCCTCGCGCGCGTCGCCACGCCGCACCGGCTCTTGGATCCCAAGGCCGGGCCGCTGATCGCGGTGCGGCTGAACATCCTCACGCGCAAGTCGCTCGGCGGGCTGGAGACGGACCTGAGCGCGCGCGTGCTCGGTGATGACGGCAAGCCGCTGGGCGGGTTGTACGCGGCAGGCGAGGTCGCGGGCTTCGGCGGCGGCGGGATGCACGGCTACCGCTCGCTGGAGGGCACGTTCCTGGGCGGCTGCCTGTTCAGCGGGCGCACCGCCGGGAGGGCTGCCGCGCAAGGATAGGCGGGTGCCTGCCATCGGCCCCGCCCTGGTCGGCCACGCCCTCGATCCGATCGAGTGGTCGTGGACCGACCGCGATGTCATCTTGTACGCCTTGAGCGTCGGGGCGCGGCTGCCCGGCGATCTGGCCTACCTGTACGAGCGCGACGGCCCCGCCGTCAGCGCGCCGTTCCCGCTGGCGGCGACGACGCTCGCGCTGTTGCCGATGGTCGCGGCGCTGGAGATCGACCTGAAGGCCTTGCTGCACGCCTCGCAGGCGATCGAGCTGCGGCGCGTGCCGGTGCCGGAGGGCCGCGCGACCGTCACGAGGACCGTGACCGGCGTGTGGGACAAGGGCAGCGCGGCGATCGTCGACGTCGAGGACGTCGTGGACGACGGCTCCGATGGCGGTCCGCTCGCCGTCGCCCGCTCCTCGTGGTGGGTCGCCGGCGCCGGCGGCTTCGGCGGCGAGCGCGGCACGAGACCGACGCACGAACCGCTTCCGGTCGGCCCTTCGCCCGACCTGCGCGCGACGATCGCGACCTCGCCCGAGCAGGCCGCGCTGCACCGGTTGACCGGCGACCGCAACCCGGTCCACATCGACCCAGAGCTCGCTCGCGCCGCCGGCCAGCCGCGCCCCTTCCTCCACGGCCTCTGCACCCTCGGCGCCCTCGGCCACGCCCTTGACCGCGCCGCCGGCACCCACCGCCGCCTCACCTCCCTCTCCGGCCGCTTCACCCGTCCCGTCTTCCCGGGCGACACCCTCCACGCCGAGGCCTTCCACACCACCGAGGGCACCACCCGCGCCCGCGTTCGCGTCCTCGACGACGTCGTCCTCGACGACGCCGTCGCGACCTACGGCCCGACCGCTTAGGCTCTCGGCGCATGGACGTCTCCACCACGGTCTCCCGCCGCATCGACGAGCCGCGGGATGCGCTGTGGGCGCGGTTCATCCCGGTCAGGTTGGAGGACATCCTCGGCAAGTACGGGCCGGTGCCGGCGGTGACCGGGACGAGCGGGCAGACGGGACCGTGGGATGTCGTCGGGTCCTCGCGGACGGTGCACCTGTCGGACGGCAGCAGCGCGACCGAGCAGGTGACGGCGGTGCAGGCGCCGCAGATGTTCGGCTACACGGTCAGCGGCTTCACGAACCCGGTGCGGTTCCTGGCGCGCGAGGCGCGGGGCGTCTGGGTCTTCGAGGAGAGCGGCGAGGTCCGCTGGACCTACACGTTCGCGGCGCGGTCGCTCCCGGCTGCGCTGCTGCTCGCGCCGGTGGTGCGCTTCGCGTGGCGCGGGTTCATGCGCCGCGCGCTGGACGCGCTCGCCGCGGGCTGACCGCGCTGGCGGCCGTCCCGATCGCCACTAGAGCGACCGCGGCGATGACGCCGCCGACAACCCAGTTGTGCAAGGGGTCGGTCAGGACCTCCCAGACCGCGACGCGCAGTTTGCCGTCGCTGCCGGCGTCATCGAGCACGCTGCGGCCGACGGCCAGCGTGCCGATCAGCAGCAGCGTCGAGATCCCCACGCACAGCCCCGCGCGGATCAGGCCGCGCGGCAGCGACGCGGCGGTCAGCAGGACCCCGATCAGCGCCAGCACCGCGCCCGGGATCGCGATGCCGCGCGCGACGCGCACGTTGTCCACCAGGTCGTGGGCGTCGGCGACCTGCTGGCGGTCGAGCAGGACGACCGGCGCGGGGTCGGCGATCGCGTCGGCGACGACGCCCAGGCCCGCGGCGCTCACCCGCGTGCGGAGCTGGTCGGCCAGCGGTGCGAGGTCGAGCGACAGCGGCGCGGTGACGTCGCCGGTCAGCCGCGTGGCGAGCTTGCTGTGCGCCGTGCGCTGGATCCGCAGCCACGCCTTGCGGTAGGCGCTGCTGGTCACCAGTCGGTCGGCGAGCTCGCGGATCCGGGCGCGGTAGGCGTCGGTCCCGCCCGGCAGCCCGGCCGACGCCAGGCGCGCGCTGGCGGCCGCGACCAGCTCGTCGGCGACCGCATCCTGCACGGCCGCGTCGGAGGCCAGCGGCGCGGCGGTCTTCATGAAGCGGTCGGTGTCGGTCGCGTTGCCGTAGGCCCAGAACGACATGACCGCCATCGACGGCAGGACGCATGCCAAGACCGCGCTAACGATGGCGAGGGTTCGGCGCACGCGCTCAGACACCCTGCGTTGAGCCGCTGACAAGGGGCGTTCCGCTGCGTCGTTGGACGGTAACCCCATGCATCGACCTACCACGGTAGGCGACCGCCGCGGCTCTCTCCATTCCCTACCGCCCGCGGCTCCCCACACCATGTCCCTGCATCGCTTCACCCTGCCCGTATTCGCCGTGCTCGCATTTGCCGCGCCCGGCACGGCCCTCGCCAACACCAGCCACGAAGGCTGGCCGAAGATCACCGGCGTCCTGATCATGAACAAGCAGGACCAGAGCCGGCCGATCGACGCCCGTCCGGGCAACGACCTGTTCGCCGGCACCGATCCGACCTACTCCTGCGACGGCCTGCACAAGAACCGCAAGTGCGCCCACGCCTCCGGCACCGTCGCGCGCCGCGGCCACAACGAGCTGCTCGGCGGCCACGGCAACGACACCATCTACGCCGGCGGGCAGGGCGACGTGATCTGGGGCGACTACAAGCCTTCCGGCCAGCCGACCGCGCAGACCGACCGCCTCAACGGCGGCGCCGGGCGCGACTTCATCTACGCCTCGCACGGCACGAACATCGTCCGCGCCAACGGCGGCAACGACTACATCAAGGCCCACTACGGCAAAGGCATCATCGACTGCGGCGGCGGCAAGGACATCTTGTACGTCTCGCGCCGCGCGCAGAAGAGCTACAAGATCACCAACTGCGACACGATCTCGCACAAGACGCTCGGATACTAGAAGCGCCCGCCGTGGCAGGATGGGGCGGTGGCCCAGCGTCGTCGCCCCTCTGAGCAGCGCGCCTGGCTGGCGGGCGATCCGCCCCTGGCCGAGGTGCGCGCCGCGTTCCCGGCCGAGTGGGCGCAGGTCCAGCGCGAGCTGGCCGCGGTCGTGGAGTCCGACGACGTCGGCGCCGTCCAGGCCTACGCCGCCCGCATCGCCCAGCCGGCGGCGGCGCGCGACGAGCGCGCCGCGGTCTCCGCGCTGGCCCGCCAGCGCCTGGCCGCCGCCGCGCTGCGCCAGATGGGCGTCGCCGCCGCCACCGGCGTCGCATCCGGCACGCTGCGCTTCGGCCTGGTCTCCGGCTGGCTGACCCAGCGGCTGCTGTTCGCGGGCAGCGGGCTGGAGCGCAAGCCGGTCTCGATGGCCGCGTTCCGGCTCGTCTGGCCGCTCGTGCGTCAGAAGTCCTACCTGATGCCCTTGGTCGAGCCGCGCGGGATCTACTGCTTCTACTCCAAGGCCTTGGTCAACGCGCTGGCCGAGCGGATCAGCGACCGGTCGTGCGTGGAGATCGCCGCCGGCGACGGCACGCTGGCGCGTTTCCTGCGTGCCGCGGGGACCGACGTCGTCGCCACCGACGACTACTCCTGGCAGAAGACGCGCAAGGGCGCCGCGCAGTCCGACGTCATCCAACAGGACGCCCAGGCCGCGCTGCGCGAGCGCGCGCCGCAGGTCGTCCTCTGCTCCTGGCCGCCCGCGGGCAACCCGTTTGAGAAGTGGGTGTTCAAGACGCCGAGCGTCGAGACCTACATCATGATCGGCTCACGCTCCGAGCAGGCCGCCGGGAACTTCGCCGACTACCGCGCCCAGACCGCGTTCTCGATGCAGCGCGACGACGCGCTCTCAAAGCTCGTCCTGCCGCCCGAGGCCGAGCCCGCCGTGTACGTCTTCGAGCGATCGGAAAGAGCCCAAGCATGAGCGACTCCTACGCCATCGTGAACCCCGACGACGCCCAGGACGCCTACGCCGGCTCCGACGTGCCGGGCGAGTTCCGTCCGCTCACCGACGCGCTCGGCGCGCAGCAGCTCGCCGCGACGCTGATCCGGATCCCGCCGCACTCAGACTTCGAGCAGGGCACCGGCCACACGCACGACGACCTGGAGGAGCTCTACCTGGTCACGCGCGGCACGCTGACGATGCGCTTCGGCGACGCAGTCGAGCAGGTCACCGCGCCTGCCGCGGTGCGCGTGGCCGCCTCCACCCCGCGCTCGCACCGCAACGAGGGCGACGAGCCCGTCGACCTCTGGGCGATCTCGCGGCAGTCCGACGGCGACGGCGGCAACAAGATCGACGCGTTCTGGGAGGCGTCGCCCGACGCCTCCCAGAAGCGCTAGCTACTTCACCGTCAGGTCCGCGTGCATCCCGGCCTTGTAGTGGCCGCCGATGTTGCAGATCAACGCGTAGTGCCCCTTCTTGAGGTTCAGCGTCAAGGACTTGGTCTTGCCACCCGCCAGCTCGACCTCACCGACCGAGCCCTTCTCGGAGGCCTTGCCCGACGACGACGTCGGCAGGTTGGCCGCCTTCTTGGAGGTCTTGATCACCACCAGCTCGTGCTCCATGCCGGCGCTGTTCTTGACGCGGAACGTCACGCGACCGTGGGTCACCGACGACTTGGCCGGCGTCACCTTGAAGTCCGAGAGCTTCGCGGACAGCGACGTGGCCGCGTCGGTTGCCGGCGCGGCCACGAGGACGGCGGCGGCCGAGAGGGCCGCCGCCGCAGAGGTTCTGAGTGGGTTCATGCCATGCCGGACACCGCGGCGGCGGGAACCTTCCCGTCCTCGTCCGCGGTCCGCTGCCGACGGGCCATGGAGGCCGCGGCCAACGGGAGGAGCGCCAGCACACCGCCGATGCCGATCAGGACGATCCCGGCGATCGTGGCGACGGTCGCCACGACGCTCCAGCCCCACACGCTCAGCAGCAGGCCGCGCAGCGTCTCACCCTGGAACAGCGTGGCCTTCTGCCCGGCCAGCGTCTCGTCCTTGGGGTTGGCCATCGCCAGCGTGCTGACCTCGGAGTAGGTCTTGCCGTCGGCGACCTCGGCCAGGTGGCGGTTGATGTACTTGTCGGCGTAGGCCTTGGCCTTAGCGCCGTTGTCCACCGTCTGCCCGGCGTACTGCTTGAGGTCGGGGAAGAGGCCCGCCTTCTCGTTGGCGGGGAAGCTGATCTTCTGGGGCGTGAGCTGGTCGTGGACGACCGACCGGGCGTATCCGCCGCCCACCAGGGCGAGGGCACCCGCGACCACCATGCCGAGCGCGAGACCGACGGCGATGGAGGTCAGGCTGGTGATGCGAGAGAGGAAGGCGTTCATGATGTCCTTGACGCTACGCCCGCCCGGCGCCGCTGCCAGCCGCAGCCTCCCGCGCACCGCGATGGGGGAACTACTGAGCCGCCTACCGGCGTTTGCCTCGCCCACGGCCCGGAAACCACCAGGCCGTGAGCAGCGAGAAGGTCCAGACCGGCACCGTCGAGACGTCGATCCCCGCGCGGTTGGACCGATTGCCGTGGTCGGGCTGGCACTGGCTGATCGTCATCGGCCTGGGCACCGTGTGGATCCTCGACGGCCTCGAGGTCACGATCGTCGGCAACGTCGGCGGCCGGATCGCCGAGGACGGCAGCGGCCTCGCGCTCTCCGCCGGGCAGATCACCGGCCTGGCCGCGTCGCTCTACGTCGCGGGCGCCTGCGTGGGCGCGCTCTTCTTCGGGCGGCTGACCGACCGCTTCGGCCGCAAGAAGCTGTTCATCATCACCTTGGCGGTCTACCTGCTGGCCACCGGGCTGACCGCGGTCTCCTTCACGCCGTGGTGGTTCTTCGCCTGTCGCTTCCTGACCGGCTTCGGCATCGGCGGCGAGTACGCGGCGATCAACTCGGCGATCGACGAGCTGATCCCGTCCAAGCACCGCGGCCGCGTCGACCTGGCGATCAACGGCTCGTTCTGGTTCGGGGCGATGCTCGGCGCGCTGCTGTCGATCGTCGCGCTGAACGAGTCGCTGTTCCCGGGCAACGTCGGCTGGCGCCTGTCGTTCGGCCTCGGCGTCGTGCTCGGCCTCGTGATCCTGCTCGTGCGCCGCCACGTCCCAGAGAGCCCGCGCTGGCTGATCATCCACGGCCGCGAGGACGAGGCCGAGCAGATCGTCGCCGAGATCGAGGAGCGCGTCGAGCGCGAGACCGGCGCGCCGTTGCCCGAGCCGGACAAGTCCATCAAGATCCGCCAGCGCCGCGTGATCGGCTTCGGCGAGATCGCCTCGACCATGGTGAAGGCCTACCCGAAGCGCACCATCTTGGGCATGTCGCTCTTCGTCGGCCAGGCGTTCCTCTACAACGCCGTCACCTTCGGCTACGCGACCATCCTCATCGACTTCTTCGACGTGCCCTCCGGCCACACGGGCTACTACTACGCGGTGATCGCGGTCGGCAACTTCGCCGGCCCGCTGCTGCTCGGCCCGCTGTTCGACACGATCGGCCGCAAGCCGATGATCGCCGGGACCTACATCCTGAGCGGCGTCCTGCTGCTGGTGACCGCCTACCTGTTCCACGCGGGCTCGCTGAACGCGACGACGACCACGGCGTGCTGGACGGTCGTGCTGTTCTTCGCCTCGACCGGCGCGTCGTCGGCGTACCTGACCGTCAGCGAGGTCTTCCCGATGGAGACGCGCGCGCTGGCGATCGCGTTCTTCTACGCGGTCGGCACCGCGATCGGCGGCATCACCGGCCCGCAGCTCTTCTCGCGGCTGATCGAGACCGGCAACCCCGACAATGTGGCGCTCGCGTTCGCGATCGGCGCGGTGCTGATGGTCGCCGCCGGCGTCGTCGCGATCTTCTTCGGCGTCAACGCCGAGCGCCGCAGCCTGGAGGACATCGCCAAGCCGCTGACCGCGCAGGACGCCGAGGACGGCGAAGACGACGGCCGTCAGCGGCCGACGGCGTCGCGCCCGCGGCCCTTGACCGCGTAGAGGCGCTCATCGGCAGCGCCGCTGGTCTGGCCCCTGACATCGCCCTTGAACGACTTGGCGCGTCCGCGTCCAAAGGACATCAAGCACCGCGCGCGACCTGCCGATCGGATGAGCCTGATGTCTTCGGTTTACGATCCTCAGCGGCTAGGCGCCCTCGCCGCATCAGAGCTGATGGACGCCGCCCGCGAGGAGACGTTCGACCGTCTCACCCGCCTCGCGTCGCGGATGCTGCGCGTCCCGTGCTCGGTGATGACGCTGGTCGACGGCGACCGCCAGTTCTTCCTCAGCGAGGACGGCATGCGTCCGGAGCTGGCCGCCACCCGTGAGACGCCGCTGTCGCACTCGTTCTGCAAGCACGTGGTCGACCGCTCCGCGCCGCTGGTCGTCACCGACGCGCGCGAGGATGCGCTCGTCGCCGACAACCTCGCCACGCGCGACCTCGACGTCATCGCCTACTGCGGCGTCCCGCTGCGCCTCGACGACGGCCACGTGATCGGCGCGTTCTGCGCGATCGAGCCCGACCCGCGCGAGTGGTCGGCGGGCGACGTCGAGCTGCTGTCTGACCTGGCGGCGCTGGCGACCGAGGCGATCACGCTGCGCGAGGGCCGCTCCGAGCGGCGCTTCACGCACGCCGCGCCGCCCGCGCTCGCACCCGCTTCCGCCTCCGTGCCGGTCCTGGACCCGCGCCTGGAGACGCTCGCCGCCGCGCTGCCCGCCGCGATCGCCGAGGGCGCGATCGAGATCGGCTACACGCCGCTGGTCCACCTCGCCTCGGGCGACACGTGGGGCTTTGCCGCCCGCGCGGCCTGGAACGGCCTCGACCATGACGAGCTGCTCGCGCTCGCCCACCACGACGGCGTCGTCGTCGCGCTCGGCGAGCACGTGCTGGATCGCGCCTGCCGCGACCTCGGCCCACACGACACCGGCCTCGTCGTGGACGCGACCGCGACCCAGCTGGCCTCGCCGGGCTTCGCCGAGCGCGTCGTTGCGACGCTCGCCGCCCACGGGATCGCACCGCGCGCGCTGGTCCTGGCCGTGGACGAACGCGCGCTGGTCGGCGCGGGTGCACGCGACGCCCACCGCTCCGGGGTCGAGGACCTCCGCGAGCTCGGCGTCGCGGTTGGGCTGGACGGCGCGGGCACTGGCAGCGTGACGCTCTCCGAGCTCGCCGCGCTGCCGATCGACCTCGTGCTGCTCGCGCCGGAGCTGGCCCAGGCGGCGCACGCGCGCACCGCCGCAGCCTCGCTCGGTGCGGCGCAGGCGCTCGCGCTCGGCGCGATCGGCGGCGGGATCGCCGACGACCAGGACGTCGCACGGCTGGCGCAGCTGGGCTGCGTGACCGGCCACGGCCCGCACTTCGGCGCGCTGATCGGACCCCACGCCGTCGGGCTGCGCCTTCTCAGCCCACCGCGCTGACGGCCTCGGGGCGCAGGGCCAGCTCCTCCAGCCGGCGCAGCGACTCCGCGTTGCGGCCACGGATCAGGACGTGCGTCAGGCCCCAAGCGACGAGCTTGGTCAACGGGTCGCCGGCGTCCTCGATCATCGTCACCAGCGTGCCGCCGCCGCGGCGCTCCAGGATCAAGGTGATGTGGAACGTCCCGAACGGCCGCGCCTTGGCGTGCAGCTCCAGGCGGTGGGGCGGCTCGCTGGCGATGACCTCGGTGTGGTCGTTGATCTTCAGCGGCCCGGCCCCGACGCGGTGGTGAAAGCGGGTTCCGACCGCGGGCCAGCCGTCGTCGGCGTCGCGAATCGTGTCGGACCCGACCACCCAGTACCCGTAGGACTCGGGATCTGAGAGCACGGCGAAGACGCGCTCCGGCGGGACAGGCATGAGACGTTCGTTGCGGGCCATGCTCGGGCGCTACCCGAGCTCAGGCGCTAGCCGAACACGCGCTCCGGGTCACGGGCGTGGTGCACGGCCGCCATGTGGAGCTTCTCGAGGATCTCGCGCAGCAGGCGGGAGACGTGCATCTGCGAAAGGCCGACCTGCTGGCCGATTTCGCTCTGCGTCAGGTCCTCCTCCATGCGCAACCGCAGGATCTCGCGCTCACGCGCCGTCAGCGTGGCCAGCAGCGCATCGACGGTGAGGCGGTCGTCCGCGCGGGCGAAGCCGTCGTCCTCGACGCCGATCAGGTCGCCGAGCTCGCCGGCGTCGTCGCCGTCGCCGATCCGCGCCGAGAGCGACGTCATGCTGTGGGCGGCCGCCGCCTGGCGGGCCTCCAGGACGCTCTCCTGGCTCAGCCCCGTGGCCTCGACCAGCTCATCGACGGTCGGCGAGCGTCCGGACAGCCGCTGTAGATCGTCAGCCGCGCGCTCGACCCGCAGCGCGTGCTCCTGCAGCGTGCGTGGCGGGCGGACCGTCCAGCCGCGGTCGCGGAAGTGGCGCCGCAGCTCGCCGAGCATCGTCGGGAGCGCGAAGCTGCTGAACGTCGCGCCGTTGCTGGGGTCAAAGCGGTCGATGGACTTCAACAAGCCGACGCTCGCGACCTGGAGCAGGTCGTCGAACGGCTCGCTGTGGCGGACGTAGTGGCTGGCGGCGTAGCGGGCCAGCGGCAGGTAGCGGACGACGAGCTGCTCGCGCATCTGCTGATCGCGGGTCATCGCGAAGCGGCGCAGCAGGCGCGCGTCGCCCGGGGCGTCGCGGGGCGGGGCCGGTGCGTAGGCGGTGGCCATCGTTGACCTCTCAGGCAGGGGTTCGGCGTGATGCGCGTGGGGCCCTCAAGCCCTTAGCGTCTGTGACCGCCGGGTTGCGGTTCCCGCACGTGGCTCCGCCGTAGAACGCCTGCCGTGGCCTGCGTGCAACGCCGCTTCGTGCAATCCATAAGATGACGCAATCTCAGCGGTTCAGTCCACCAGATCCCCGGGTAAAATGTCCGTGCGCGGACTCGGTGTTGGCGCCAAGAAGCGCGCCGCCGCAGCCGCTGCCAGGCCCTGCGGCCCCAGCGCCCGCGCCGACTCAGCGCGAGGCCGCTCGACCAGGTCGCGCGCGGCCTCCAGCTCAGAGGCGCAGCAGAGTCGCTCGGCGGCCGGCGCGAGCGCGTCGAGGAGGTCGTGCAGGCGCGCCGCCATCGGCCGCGTCAACCCCGTGCGCGGGTCGGTCCACGTGCCGCGCACACCATGACGGCACGCGCTCCAACGGTTCTCCGCGATCCGCCAAGTCGGCGCGGGCGCGGGCAGCTCGCCGGCGTCGTGGCGCTCGGCCAGCGTGGCGACCAGCGCGTGGACGACCGCGGCGACCGCGGCGGTGTCGGCGACCGTCGTCTGCGTGTCGGCGACGCGGACCTCCAGCGTGCCGTGCACCGGATGCGGGCGCAGCTCCCACCACCAGCACGCGTCGGCGAAGGAGCGGGCGGGCCACCGCAGCGCCTCGGCGTACGCGTCCCACGACGGCAGCTCCGGCGGCACGCCCTGGCGCGGAAGCAGCTCGGCCAGCTTCGGGCGAAACGACGCCAGGCCGGTGTCGACGCCCTCGTAGAACGGCGACGCGGCGGCCAGCGCGGCGATCGCGGGCAGCTCCTCCCGCAGCGCGTCGTAGACCGGCAGGACGCGCCCCGGCCCGCCGAGCGCGACGTGGACGTGCAGGCCGAAGGCCAGCTGGCGGCGCATCACGCCGTCGCCGTACTCCTCCAACAACGCCGCGTAGCGCGCGCCCGGCGCGACCGCGCCGAGGCCCGCGGCGAACGGGTGCACGCCGCCGCCCGCCAGGCGCGCCAGCCCATCGACGACGCGCGCCAGGTCGACACGGGCGACGGCCAACTCGGCGATCGCCTCCCCCACCGTGGCCGCCGGCGGCACGACGATCTCCAGCTGCGCCGCGGGCTGCTCGGGCACATAGCGCGGGTCGCCCTTCAGCCGCTCCAGCACGTCGGCCGCGCACGGCGTCAGGTCGAGCGTCACCGGATCTAGGAGCATCAGCTCCTCCTCCAGCCCGATCGTGAGCGGCCGGGCGGCTGGACCGAAGGCGTCGGCGATCGCGTGCACGCCGCAGACGTCCCCGCTGTGGCGACGCGCCATGCCGCGTCATGTTGCTGACCATCAGGGGTACGCTTGCGTGACCTTGTCGTCGCGCGATCGCCACCAGCGTGAGGAGAACGGCCCCACGCTCGCGATGCTGGACGCCCGCGGGCGCGTGGGCGCCGACCTGCTCGCGGTCGACTGGGCCTCCACGCCGCTGGGACCTCCTGAGCGATGGCCGCAGAGCCTTGCGACGGTCGTCGGCATCGTGCTCGGCTCGCGGTTCTCCATGTGGATGGCTTGGGGCGAGGAGCTGACGTTCTTCTGCAACGACGCCTACCGCCGCGACACGCTCGGCGCGAAGTACCCATGGGCATTGGGTCGCCCGGCCGACGAGGTGTGGGCCGAGATCTGGCCGGACATCGGGCCGCGCATCGAGCAGGTCATGCGCACCGGCGAGGCGACGTGGGACGAGGCGCTGCTGCTGTACCTGGAGCGCAGCGGCTTCAAGGAGGAGAGCTACCACACGTTCTCCTACAGCCCGCTGCCCGACGACGACGGGGCGATCGTCGGGATGCTGTGCGTGGTCAGCGAGGACACCGAGCGCGTCATCGCCGAGCGGCGCCTGGAGACGTTGCGCGGACTGGGCTCCGGCACGACGTCGCCCGAGAGCGAGGCCGCCGCGCTGGCCGCGGCAGGCGCGCACCTTCAAGAGGGCGCGCGCGACCTGCCGTTCACGCTGACCTACCTGACCGGCGACGACGGCGTCCTGCGGCTGGCGGCGACCACGGGCGTCCAGGACGGCCACGCGGTCGCGCCGCCGGTGGCGCCTGAGGCCTACATCGCGGCCAGCGACTCCATCGTCTCGCTCGGCCATCATGCCGACCTACCTACAGGTGGCTGGCCGGACCCGCCCACCACCGCCGCCGTCGTCCCGCTCCCCGCCAGCGGCGGCGAGGACTCCCACGGCGTCCTGGTCGCCGGCCTTAACCCTTACCGCCCCTACGACGCGTCCTACCGCGCGTTCCTCGGCCTCGTCGCTGGGCAGCTCTCGGCGGCGATCGCGGGTGCGCGCACGTTCCAGGCCGAGCGCACGCGCGCCGAGCAGCTCGCCGAGCTGGATCGCGCCAAGACCCAGTTCTTCACCAACGTCAGCCACGAGCTGCGCACCCCGCTGACGCTCCTGCTCGGCCCGGCCGAGGACGCGCTCGCCGACGCCGCCGATCCGCTCAGCGAGGCTCAGCGCGGTCGGGTCGAGGTCATCGACCGCAACGCCCAGCGCCTGCTGAAGCTCGTCAACACGCTGCTGGACTTCTCGCGCCTGGAGTCCGGCCGCACCGACGCGGCGTTCGAGTCGGTCGAGCTGGGCGGCTACACGGCCGAGCTGGCGTCGATGTTCGAGTCGGCGGTCCGGCGGGCCCGGCTGACGCTGACGATCGACTGCCCGCCGCTGGACACGCCCGTCTACGTCGACCGCGAGATGTGGGCCAAGATCGTCCTCAACCTGCTCTCCAACGCGGTGAAGTTCACCTTCGAGGGCGAGATCGGCGTGACGCTCGGGCGGACGGACGACGGTGAGGGCGACGGTCGCGTGACGCTGACGGTCTCCGACACCGGCGTCGGCATCCCGGCCGAGGAGCAGCCGCGGCTGTTTGACCGCTTCCACCGCGTGGCGGGCGTGGCCTCGCGCAGCCACGAGGGCTCGGGCATCGGCCTCGCGCTGGTCGCCGAGCTGGCGGCGCTGCACGGCGGCGAGGTCGCGGTCCACTCCGCGCCCGGCGAGGGCAGCCGCTTCGCGGTCACGCTCCCGCTCGGCACCGCGCACCTGCCCGCCGAGCACGTCGTGGACGACGCCGCGGGCGCCGCCGAGGCCGCCGACCGCCAGGCGCGCGCGTTCGTCGCCGAGGCGCTGCGATGGCTGGAGGAAGAGGGCGCCGACGCCGCCAGCGCGGCCGCGGCCGCAGCCGCCGCGACGATGACGGGCCCGTCCACCCCGCGCCCGCGGATCCTCGTCGCCGACGACAACGCCGACATGCGCCGCTACATCGCCGACCTGCTGTCGGGCGACTACGACGTGCTCGCCGCGCCCGATGGCGCCGCGGCGCTGGAGCTGGCGACCGTCGACCCGCCGGACCTCGTCCTGACCGACGTGATGATGCCCAACCTCGACGGCTTCGGGTTGTTGAAGGCCTTGCGCGCCGAGGCCGCGACGATGGCGATCCCGGTCGTGATGCTGTCGGCGCGCGCGGGCGAGGACGGGACCGTCGAGGGCCTAGAGGCCGGCGCCGACGACTACCTCGTCAAGCCGTTCACCGCACGCGAGCTGCGCGCCCGCGTGCGCTCCAACCTGGAGCTCGACCGTGTGCGCCGCGCGCGCGACGAGCTGGACCGCAGCCGGTCGCTGCTGGACCAGGCGCAGCGGCTGGCGGGGGTCGGCTCGTGGGAGGTCGACATGGAGACCGGCGCGGTCGTCGCGTCGGCCCAATACCTGCGGATGCTGGGTGTCGGCGACGGCGAGTACCGCGGGCTCGGACGCGATGGCGCGTCGGAGCAGTTCATCCACCCCGACGACCGCCAGCGTCTGCGCGACGCGCTCTCCGCCGGGTTGGAGGGCAAGCCGCTGGCCCTGGAGGTCCGGCTCCTGCCGCGCGGCGGCGGCGAGATCCTGGCGCGGGTGATCGGCGAGGTCGTCCGCGACGACACCGGCGCGCCGCGGCTGGTGCGCGGGTCGGTCCAGGACATCACCCGCCAGCGCGCGGCCGAGCTGGCGCTGGCCGAGGCGACCGCCGAGCGCGAGGCCGCCGCTCGCGAGCACCGGATCGCCGACGAGCTACAGCGCAGCCTGCTGCCGCCGAGCCCGCCGAGCCCCGAAGGCCTGGAGGTCGCGACCTTCTACCGCGCGGGTGCCGAGGGCACGCAGGTCGGCGGCGACTGGTACGACGTCGTCGAGCTGCCCCGCGGCCGCGTCGCGCTGGTCGTCGGCGACGTGATGGGGCGCGGCGTCCACGCCGCCGCGGTCATGGGCCAGCTCCGCGCCGCGGTCCGGGCCTACGCCCAGCTCGACCTGCCGCCCGCCGAAGTGCTGCAACATCTCGACGGCGTCGTCCAGGAGCTGGACGCCGACCAGATCGTCACGTGCGTGCACGCGATCTTCGACCCGGGAACCGGCGAGCTGCGCTACGCGAACGCCGGCCACCTGCCGCCGGTCGTCGTCGCGCCCGACGGCACGACCACCACGCTCGACCCCCGCGGCGGCGCGCCGCTGGGCACCGGCGGCGGCCTGGCGATCCAGGAGAGCCAGGTGACGCTCGCCGACGACGCGCTCCTGGCGCTCTACACCGATGGTCTCGTCGAGCGCCGCGACGAGGAGATCACCACCGGCATCGCCCGCCTGGCGGACGCCCTCGCCGCCGCGGCCGCCGAAGCCGATGCGGTCACCGCGATCCCCGAGCGCCTCGCCTCCACGCTCGCGCCCGGTCCGCCGACCGACGACGTCGCGATCCTCGTCGCCCGCCGCCGCGCGCAGTCCTAGGCCGCGCGCGGCAGCGGCGCGGCGGCCGAGACGACGCGGTCGCGACCGGTCGCCTTGGCGCGGTAGAGCGCCTCGTCAGCGGCGTGCAGCAGCGACTCGACGGTCAAGCCGTCGGCGCCGAGCGTCGCGATGCCCGCGGAGACCGTGAGGCGGAGGTCGTCGGCGACGTCCTCGGCGCGCAGCGCGTCCATGACGCGGCCGGCGTAGGCGTGGGCGGCGGCCGCGTCGGCGGCGGTCAAGGCCACCGTGAACTCCTCGCCGCCGAACCGCGCGACGCGATCGCCGGCGCGCGCGGCGCCGGTCAGCACGCCCGCGACGCGGCGCAGCGCCTGGTCACCGACCAGGTGGCCGTGACGGTCGTTGTAGCGCTTGAAGTGGTCGAGGTCGAACATCACGACCGCCAGGCCGCCCGCGGCCAGCAGGCGCTCGAGCTCGGGCTCGATCCCCCGGCGGTTCAGCAGGCCGGTCAGCGCGTCGGTGTTGGCAGCATCGGCGAGCGCCTGGCGCAGCGCCAGCTCGCGCTCGGTCATCAGCCGCACCAGGCCGGTCATCAGCCCCACGCTGACGACGGTCCCGACGAACATGTCCATGCGGTTGGCCTCGTAGGGGTTGACCGCGGCCGCGACGCCGACGGTCGCGACCATCAGCCCCAGCCCGACCCGCGCGCGCAGGCGCGAGCTGAAGTAGGCCAAGAAGACCAGCGGCCAGAGCAGGAAGAACGCGGTCGGGCCGAGCGAGTTGGAGGTCGCGAGCATCGCGCCGAGCGACACGATCGATCCCATCGCGGCGATGTGCATGAGCAGTCGCCGGCCGGGCGTGACCAGCACGAGCGTGCCGAGCGCCAGCACGCTTGCGGCCGAGCAGAACTGCACCGTGCGCGCCGTGTCGGTCAGGTCGGCCTTCATGATCCCGCCCAGGAAGCAGGTGAGCCCGCCCACGAACAGCAAGGCCAGAGCGACACGTCGCTCCAGCCGCGGGTCGTCTCGCTGTGGGAGCCGCGATCCCATCACCGGAGTGATCGGCACCAGTGCGGCTCCGTTGAGCATTGTGGACGGACGTCGGTCCGACCACGAAGACCCAATCCGAACTACAAATTCCCCATAGGAATACTGTACTTTGTCCGGTCGTGCCCGAATCTCCCCCACACGCCTGCGCCGCCTGCCACTCCCCACTGCGCCCCGAGGCGCGCTACTGCCTGCGGTGCGGCGCCCGTCGTGCCGGCGCGCGGCTGGAGTTCCTCGACGTCCTCGACGTCCTCGACGAGCCGCCGGGCCCCGTGGCCGCCGGCGCCCCCGCGCGGCGCACCTGGCCCCTCGAACTCACCGCCGTTGTCCTGCTCGCGCTGCTGATCGGCCTGCTCACCGGCCACTGGATCGTGAGCGCCGGCTGATCGTCCCCCGGGACGGTCCGGGACGTGGTCTCGAATTCCATATAATCCGGGTCGGGAATTCGCAACCCCTCACCCACGCACGCAAGGAGACCCCGTATGGCGCTCACGATCGGCGACACCGCCCCCGACTTCGAGGCGGACACCACCGAAGGCCGCATCGCCTTCCACGACTGGATCGGCGACGGCTGGGCGGTGCTGTTCTCCCACCCGCGCAACTTCACCCCGGTCTGCACGACCGAGCTTGGCTACCTGGCCTCGATCAAGGACCAGTTCGACGCGCGCGGCGTCAAGATCATCGGCCTCTCGGTCGACCCGCTCGACAACCACGAGAAGTGGTCGGCGGACATCGAGGAGACGCAGGGCACGGCGCTGAACTACCCGCTGATCTCCGACGCGGACTTCAACGTCTCCAAGGCCTACGGGATGCTCCCGGCCGACGTCGACGGCGATCCGACCCAGCGCACGCCCGCTCAGAACGCGACGCTGCGCAACGTCTTCGTCATCGGGCCGGACAAGAAGGTCAAGTTGGTGCTCATCTACCCGATGACCACCGGCCGCAACTTCGACGAGGTCCTGCGCGTCATCGACTCGCTCCAGCTCACCGCCAACCACGCGGTCGCCACGCCCGCGCAGTGGCAGCCGGGCGAGAACGTGATCATCGCCGGCTCCGTCTCCGACGAGCAGGCTAAGGAGAAGTACCCCGACGGCTGGGAGGCCCCGCGCCCCTGGCTGCGGATCGTCCCCGCCCCGTAGTTCTAGAACTACACGGCGAGCTGCGTGGATGCCGGCGGCCTCTGGGCCGTCGGCATGTCCGGGCTCGGCGCCCCGAGGCCGTAGCCCTGCGCGCCATCCACGCGGACGGCGCCGGGCAGCGCCCGGATCAGCTCCAGCGCCGCGTCGTCCTCGACGCCCTCGGCGATCACGTAGGCGCCGGTCTGCGTCGCGAACGCCGCGATCGCCAACAGCACCGCCCGCGCGCTGGAGTCGCCGTCGGCCGCCGCGACCACCGACCCGTCGACCTTGACGAAGTCCGGATGCGTGCGGCGCAGCATCTCCAGGCCGCCCGCGCCCGAGCCGACGTCGTCGATCGCGACGCGTAGGCCGTGGTCGCGCAGCCGGTCGATCGCCGCCGCGACCGCCGCGGTGCGCGCCCCGACCCGCTCGGTGACCTCGATCACGACGCGCTCGACGCCCATGCCCGCCTCGTCCAGCGCCTGTAGCAGCCAGTCGCCGCCGGACTCGCGGTCCAGCGTCTGGGGCGCGACGTTCAAGAACAACAAGGTGTCGGGCGGCAGTTCGCGCGTGGCGCGGCGCAGCGCCTCGCGCGTGCAGAGCACGTCGAGGTCGTGGACGCGGCCGATGCGCTGGGCGACGTCGAAGGCCTCGGCTGGGCCGTCGAAGCCGTAGTCCTGAGGGAAGCGCGCGAGCGCCTCGACCGCCAGCAGCCGCCCGCGGCGCAGGTCCCAGATCGGCTGGAAGACGGTCTCGGCCTCGCCGAGGTCCAGCAGCGTGCGCAGCGCCAGGCCGGCCTCAGCGCTGGTGACCGAGGTCTCGTCGGCGATCTCGCTAAACGGCGCGACCTGATGGCCGCCGCGGCGCTTGGCCTCGTACATCGCGGCGTCGGCCTGCTGGCGCAGCGCCTCGTGGTCGTCGCCCGGGCGCAGGTCGGCCAGACCGGCGCTGGCGCGGATGCCGGCGCGCTCGAGGCGCTCCAGCAGCTTGCGGCAGACCGCCAGCGCGCCGGCCTCCGACGTGCGCGCGAGCAACAACATGAACTCGTCGCCGCCGATCCGGAACGCGCGGTCCCCGGCCCGGCCGTCGTCCAGGACCGCGGCGACCTCGCGCAGCAGCTCGTCGCCGCGCCGGTGGCCGTGGCGGTCGTTGACGAACTTGAAGTCGTCGACGTCGAAGGCGACCAGCGACACCTGCTCGCCGTGGCGGCGAGCGCGGCTAACCGCGGCGCGCAGCTCGGTCGCGAACGCACGGCTGTTAGGTAGGCGCGTGAGCCCGTCGAGCGTCGCGTTCTCCAGCGCCTTGCGGTGCTCGCGCACGAGCGTGCCGCCGAGCGGGACGAACACCAGCAGGCCGGCGAGCAGGCCGATCAGCGCGACCTCGAACACGGTCCGGTCGACGCTCGCCAGCCGCGCGTCGCGGTCGGCCCGCAGGATCTCGCTGATCTCGCTCCGCGCCTCCTGCTGGGTCGACGAGGCGCGGGCGATCCGCTCGAACGTCCGCGCATCGGCCGCGACGGTGCGCGCGTCGCTGCGGATCTCCTCGTCGCGCAGCCGGTGGTGCATCAGCACGTACGCGCAGGCGCCGGCCGCGCCCAGCCCGATCGCCAGCGACAGCCCCAGCCGGGCCGCGAACGGCAGCCTCGCGCGCGTGAGACGGCGAAGGTGGGCGCGAACGGGAAACGGCATGACGTCATTCCAGATGTCGGCATGCCAGTTCGGCCTCCCCATCCCCATTTCCGGGATTGGGGAGGCCGAGCGGACGGGTGTCCTAGTGGCTGAGGGCCTAGGCCTTCTTGAGCAGGACCGTGGCCAGCTCGTCGTTGCCGGCCTTGGCCGAGCACGTCTTGTACGTGCGCGTCGTGGCGAGCTTGGCGCCGACGGCCTTGACCTGGACCTTGACGGTCGCGGCCGGACGGCCGGCCAGCGACACGCGGTAGGAGCGCGCCTTGGCGGAGACCGTCTTGACGACCTTGCCGTCGACCAGGATCTTGAAGGCCTTGGCCTTCGCGCCCGCGGGCAGCGCCCAGTGGACGTTGACCGACCGGCGGCTGACGCAGCTCGGCGGGACGATCGTCGTCTGGGCCGGCGTCTCGGACGTCTTGGCCGGCGTCTCCGTCTTGGTCGTCGTCGTGGCGATCGTGGTGTTGTTGGTGCTGTTGGTCGTCGGCGGCGTCGCGACCGGGCTCGCCTTGACCTCCCACGTGATGGAGCGCGGCGCGCCGGCCGTGCCGGCGGCGTTGACCATCCGCAGCTGCATCGTGTGCGTGCCGATCGACAGGCCGTTCACGTCGACCGGAGAGGCGCACGCCTGGTAGGCGCCGCCGTCCAGCGAGCACTCGGGGGTCAGGCCGGCGGGCGTCGTGAACTCCACGCGCGCGTCGGTCTGCGTCGTGGCCGGCTCGGGCTCGGCGTCGGTGCTCGGCGCGGCCGGGACCGCGGTCAAGACCGTCCACGACTTGGTCGTGACGAGCGTGCCGGCGTTGTTGGCGGCGTCGACCTGCTTGACCGAGACGGTGTGGTTGCCGTCGGCCAAGCCGGTGAGGTTCAGCGGGCTGGTGCAGGTGACGAACGCGCCGCCGTCGACCGAGCACTTGTGCATGGCGCCGGCCTCACCGGTCAGCGTCAGCGTCGCGGCGTCGGTGGCGACCGTGCCGGTCGGGGCGCCGGTGACGCCCGGGGCGCCGGGCGGCGTCGTGTCGACCGTCCACGTGCGGTCGGTCTGCGGGCCGGGATCGCCGGCCGAGTTGATCGCGCGAACCGAGAACGTGTGCGCGCCGTCGGCCAGGCCGGACAGCGCCTTCGGCGTCGTGCAGGCGCTGAACCCGCCGCCGTCGATCGCGCACTGGTAGGCCACCACGTGGCTGGCGTCGCCCGTGGCGTAGGTGAACGCGGGGCTGGCCGTCGTGGCCGTCGTCGTGGCGTTGGCCGCCGGGACGCCGCCGGTGATCTGCGGGGCCTGCGGCAGCGCCGGGTGCGTGAAGTTCCAGACGACCGAGAGCGTCCTGGTGCCGTTGGACGGGACCGTGATGTCCCACTCGACGCCCTCGCCCGAGTCCTGGACGGTGGGGTCGATCGTGTCCGGCAGGTAGCCGTAGGTGCTGTCGCCCGTCGCGTCGTAGTACGGCGAGTTCATGCCGCTGAAGTAGTGGTTCCACGGCGAGGCGGCCTGCTCGATGAGCTGACCCTGCGTGCCGTCGGAGGCGACCGAGCCGATCACGCGGTTGGGCGAGGAACCCGACGCCGTGCCGGTGCCGTTGTCGTTGCCGTTGACGTACATGTCGGCGGCCTCGAAGGCCTGCATGTTCGTCGGGCCGCCGTTGTTGAGGATCGACCAGGTGGCCTTGAACTGCGTCGTGCCGGAGACGTGGGTGATCGTCTGCGTGACGTGGATGCTCGCCGTGGCGTCGAAGTGCGACGTGACGACGTACGGGTCGCCGGCGGTGCCCGTGCCGGTCAGGACCGGCGCCGACGTCTGCGTGAACGGCGCGTTGTCGACCGGCACCTCCGACTGCGCGGAGTACAGGCCCGAGGGCGTGTTCAGCGCGAAGACCGCCGCGCTCGTGTCGTTCATGTTGGTGGTGTCGGAGCCCCAGAACAGCGGGCTGTCGACGGCCGAGAAGCGGGCCGAGACCTTGCCGGCCTGGTTGGCGGCGCCCGAGACGCCGACCTTCAGCGCCGAGCCGGGGATGACGACGCCGCCGGCGCCGAGGTTGTCGGCCGCCGACGCGCCGGCGGGCAGCGCCAGCGCCAGCGCCGTCGCCGCGGCGAGCGGCAGGGAGCGGCGCAGCCGCGCGGCGGCGCCAGAAAGGTGGAGAGACAAGAGCGGTCCTAAGATCGTTTTCAGGGACGTCGCTCCTGGGGTTCGGCGATAAGTGAGGCCCACTGAACGGGCGAGTTGGCGCGCAGACGCAACAGTGTCCACGCGGCTTAGCCGCACGGTTGACGGCCCGGGAAGCGGCGCAACGATGCACCGGACCGCCTCCTGTCCAATTGGGTAGTCCACCCTGATCGCGGTTTGCGTTCCGCGGTGGCTTGGAACGTTGAAGGAGACCGCGGGACGTCCTTCCCCCTGCTAGGCACGTCTCGCCAGTGCGAGGCCCGAGCGGGGCTACATGCGCTCCATCTTGCGCACGCCCCGCTCGGGCGTCCACACCTCCACGATCAGCAGCTTGGCCGCTTCATCCACCTGAACGGTGGAGGCCTCGGTGACCTCCAGCCGGAACAGGTGCGACGGACCGTTCTGCGCGGCCTCGCCGTTGAGCCGCAAGATCATGTCGGGGTCGGTGATCTCCTCGACGACCCCGGCGATCTTGGCGTCGCCGGTCCAGGCCGGCGGGTCGTCGCTGCCGGAGTGCAGCGCGTAGCGCGGGTCGCGCTGGAGGTCGCGAGCCTTGAGCGCCTGCCACATCGACCCGATCCACAGCTCGCCGTCCTCGAAGCGACACTCGGTGCCGGAGATCCGCGGCCCGCCGTCGGCGCGGACCGTGGCGAGCGTGAGGTGGGTGTGGGCGGTCAGGCGGGCGCGAACGGCGGCGGCCAGCTCGGGCGCGGCCGCTTCGAAGGAGGAGAAGGAGGGCATCGGCGAACGAGCATCGCGCGCGGTGAGGCAGCGCGCGAGCCGGAGGTCGAATGCGATCAAGCCGCGACGCGCGATGATGTCGGCCTTCGGATGCCCGACCGCCTGCGCGACCTCCTCGACCTCGTCCTGCGCTCGCTCGACGAGCCCGGCGCCGACGGGCGCGCGCTGGCGCAGCGCGCGCACTTCTCCCGCGACCACCTCGACCGGCTGCTGGGCCGCGCGACGGGCGAGTCGCCCGTCGCGCTGAGGCGACGGCTGCTGCTGGAACGCGCGGCGTGGGAGCTGCGCGCGCGGGGCGCGACGCCGACCGCGGCGGCGAATGGCGCGGGCTACGGCTCGCTGGCGGCGTTCTCGCGCGCGTTCACCAAGGCCTACAAGATCTCGCCGAGCGCGTTCGCGGCGACCGACGGCGTGCCGATCGGGCTGCCGGCGCCCAACGGCGTGCACTTCCACGCGCCGGCGGGCGTCGCGTTTGGAGCGCGCGACGGCGGTGGCGCGGCGGGCGGTGCCGGGCCAGGCGGCCGGGACCTCGCCGACCGCCTCGTCGGCCACCATCTCGCGCGCTCTCGCGAGCTGCTCGCGCGCGCGGGAGCGCTGCCCGCCGAAGCGCTCGCACGGCCGCTGCGCCCGGGGTTCGTCGCCCACCCGCTGGAGGGCGAGGAGCCGACCGCGGCGCTGATGGCCGAACGCCTGGTCGCGACGCTGGAGATCTGGACCGCCGCGATCGACGGCGAGGTCCGCGACGGCCCCGGCGGTGGCACGTGGGTGCAGCGCCTGGACCGCGCGGGCGGCGCCTTTACGCGCATCGTCCGCGAGATCCGTGACCGCGGCGCCTGGAACGAGGGCTTCGTCGACGCGCTCTGCGAGCCGCCGCAGTCGTTCACCTACGGGTCGGTCGTCGCGCACGTCGTCGAGTACGGGGCGATCCGCCGCGAGATGCTCGCCGCGGTGCTCGCCGAGCTCGGATCGCCTGACGCGGTGGAGCACGCGGGCGACCCGATCACCTGGGAGCTGGGCGCGGGCTAGCCGTGCCAGAGGGTGGTGGCCTCGCGGGCGCGGCGCGCCTCGCGAGGGCCGGCCCAGAGCGGGCCGTCGGTCGGGGCGACGGGACCGGTGGGCAGCGGCGCGGGCTCCGGCTCGGGGGCGCGCGGACGGGGAGCTTCAGGCGGCCGCGGGGTCGCGGCGTCCGCCGCGTGCTGTGCCGGCTCGGGCGCCATGCGCAGGGCGACGGCGCCCGCGGCAAGCGCGAGGGCCAGCGCGACCGAGAGACCGCTCGCGTCCCCGGCGGCGAAGAGCGACAGCGCGTGGACGCCGATCGCGATCAGCGCCCAGGTGCTCAAGGGCTCCAGGTAGGTGCGGGCGAGGCGGATCGTCTCCGCGTCCTCCAGCTGCGCGGCCAGCGCGCCCCACGCCGCGAGCGCGAGCGCGACGAGGCCGATCGCCACCGGCAGCGCGGCGACGGAGATGTGATGGATGAACTCGCTCATGTTGTGCTCCCGCCGGTCGCGCCATCCGTGCTCGGGTCAACAGGCTGGCCGCCGCTCGGGCCGCCGTTCCCTCCGCCGCCGCCGTGGCGGAAGCCGAAGCCGTTGCCGCTCTGGCCGCTGCCGCTCTGCCCGCTGCCACCCTGCGGCATCGACGGCGTCGCGGACTGCGGCTGGACCTGCGGCGTCGAGCGCGGCGCGGTCGTCGTCGTGTCCGCTCCAGCGGAGTTCAGCAGCCCCAGCGCCAGCAGCGCCAGGAAGGTCGCGCCCGCCGCCGTGCCCACGCGAGCGTGGGCGCGACTGCGGTCGGTGGTGGTCGTGTCCGTGTTCATGTCCTTGGTCTCAGGTCAGGGTCGAGCGGAAGCGCACGCCGGTGCCGAAGCCGCTGAGCAAGAGGATCAGGCCGCCCGCGACGAACGCGACGGTCATCTCCTTCTGCTCCGGCTTGGTGCCGATCTTCGAACCGAGCGAGCGGTAGATCGCGTCCAGCGTGTCGGCGTCGTCGGAGGTGTAGGCCTTGCCGCCGGAGGTCGAGGCGATCTCCGACAGCGTCTGCGGATCCGGCGGCACCGCGATCGAGCGGCCGTCGGGCAGGGTCAGCACCCCGCTGTCGGTCCCCAAGGCCACCGTGTAGATCGGGATCCCGAGCTGCTTGGCGCGCTGGGCGGCCTCGACGGGGTCCGAGCCGCTGGTCGTCTGGCCGTCGCTGAGAAGGACAATCGCCGCCGGCGCCGTCTTGCCATCAGAGCCCTTGCGGGCCGCGAGCTGGTCGAGCGCCGCCTGCAGCGCATCGCCCGTGGCCGTTCCGCCATCGGCGTTCTCGGCGTCGATCGCGCTGTTGATGGTGTCGCGATCGGTCGTCGGCGTGATGTTGGTCTCCACGCCCGACGAGAACCCGGCGAAGCCCACCAACAACGAGTCCGGCGCCGCCTTCAAGAACGACTTGGCCGCCGACTGGGAGGCCTGCAAACGCGACGGCGACACGTCGGTCGCCTGCATCGAGCCGGACTCGTCGCTGACGAGCACGACCGACGCCTTCTCGACCGGCACGTTGACCGTGTGCTGCGGCTTGGCGTAGGCGGCCGACAGCGAGACCGCGCTCGCTCCGACCAGCGCCGCGGGCAGGATCCGCCGCCAGCGCGACGCGCCGCCGCTGCGTGCCGCCGCGGTCGCCTTCATGGCGGCGACCCCCGGCAGGCGCACGGCAAACCGCTTCCGCCGCGCCCGCGAGATCGACCACACGGACAAGACGAGCGGGATCGCCAGCAGCGCGAGCAGGTTGATGGGGTCGTGGAAGCTCATCGGAGCACCCGCCCCAGCTCGCGCAGCCAGTCATCGTCGGTGCGCAGGACGACATGTCGCGCGCCGGCCGACCGCAGCACGCCCGCGACGCGCGCGCGGCGCTCCGCTTCGGCCTGCGCCAGCAGCTCACGCAGGCCACGGTCTGACGTGTCCAAGTCCATCATGTCGCCCGTCTCCGGGTCGACGACGCAGACGACGCCCGCGTCGGGCAGCGCGTCCTCCAGCGGGTCGCGGACCTCGACGGCGATCACCGTGTGCCGCGCGGCGAGCGGCCGCAGCGCGGTCTCCCAGCCTTCGTCGCGGAAGTCGCTGACGATCGCGACGATGCCCGGCGCCTTGGCCAGGCGGCCGGTGCGCGCCAGCGCAGCACCGAGGTTGCCGCGCACGCCATCGGCGGCGACGCCCGTCTCCAGCGCACGCCGCAATCCCGCCAGCGCGTGCTGGCCTGCTTTCGGCGGCACGACCGGCGCCTCGTCGCCCGCGGCGACGGTCAGCGACACGCTGCCGCCATACCGCGTCGCGAGGCGAGCGATCACGTCCGCGGCACCTTCGGCGACGTCGCTCTTCAACCGCGTCGTCGTCCCGAAGGCCATCGATGGCGAGACGTCGACCACGACCCAGGTCGTGATCGCGCGCTCGGGCACCAGCCGCCGCACGTGCGGCTCGCCGGTGCGCGCGGACGCGGCCGGGTCCAGGCGCCGGACGTCGTCGCCCGGCGCGTACTGCTGCAACTGCGCGAGCTCGGTCCCGTCGCCGGCCGTCCCGCGGGTCGGCTGGTCGCCGGGCATGCGCCCGGCAACCCTGCGACGGAGCGCGAGCCCCAGGCGCCGCAGCGCCTGCGTGGGTATCGGCCCGGGTCCTTGCCGGGCCGGCGAGGGACGACGCATCAGGCGGCGACCTCGACCAGGTGCTTGGCGCGCGGCGCAGCAACGGCGTCGATGATCTTGTCCAACAACGAGTCGGCGCTGGCGCCGTCGGCGAGCGCGTCGTAGGACAGCACGAGCCGGTGGCGCAGCACGTCCTTGGCGAGGTCGGCGACGTCCTCGACCGTCACGTAGGTGCGTTCGCGCAGCAGCGCGAGCGCCTGCGCGGACTGCACGAGACCGATCGACGCACGCGGCGAGCCACCGAACTCGATCGCCCGCTCGAGATCCTGTAGGCCATGCTTGGCCGGATGGCGTGTGGCGTCCACCAGCGAGACCGCGTAGCGCGCGACCTCGCGGTCGACGAGCACTTCGCGGGCGCGAGCGCGGTGGGCCTCCAGGGCCTCCATCGTCAGCACCTGGCGGATGTCGGCGGTCGACACGACACCGCGAGCGATCGCGACCTCGTCCTCCACGTTGGGGTACTCGACCATCAACTTGAACAGGAAGCGGTCGACCTGCGCCTCGGGCAGCGAGTAGGTGCCCTCAGACTCGATCGGGTTCTGCGTGGCGAGGACCAGGAACGGCTGGGGCACCTTGTAGGCCTCGCCGCCGATCGTCACCTGATGCTCCTGCATGACCTCCAACAACGCGCTCTGCACCTTGGCGGGCGCGCGGTTGATCTCGTCGGCGAGCAGCAGGTTGGCGAACACCGGGCCGAGCTCGGTCCGGAACGCGCCGCGGTCCGGCTGCCAGATCCGCGTGCCGACGATGTCGGCCGGGACCAGGTCGGGGGTGAACTGGACGCGGGAGAACGAGCCGCCGAGCGCCTGGGCGAGCGTGCGGACGGTCAGCGTTTTGGCCAGGCCGGGAACGCCTTCGAGGAGGACGTGGCCGCCGGCGAGGAGCGCGACGAGCACGCGCTCGAGCATCGCGTCCTGACCGACGACTACGCGCTTGGCCTGCGCGAGGACGGCCGAGAGCGCGTGGCGCGCCTCGGCGTCGGGATCAAGTTCAGTGGGTTGATCGGGGAAGAGGGTGCGGTCGTCGTGCATCGTGTTGATCACGTTGACGACCGGCCCGTCACCTGCCGGTTACCTCGGGCAGCGCGAGCTTGGCGACAAGCCCGCCCTCCGCAGGCGCGTCCAGCTTCAACCGCCCGCCGTGGGACTCCGCGATCGCCTTGACGATCGACAGCCCGAGGCCGGTGCCCGGCGCGGTGCCGCGGCGCAGGCGCTCGAAGGGCTCGGTCATCCGCGCGAGGTCCGCGGGCGTGATCTTCGGGCCCGCGTTGGCGACGGTCAGCGCGCCGTCGCGCAGCGTGACTTCGACGCGCGCACCGGTGCGACCGTGGCGCATCGCGTTGTCCACCAGGTTGGCGGCGGCGCGTTGGAGCAGCGCGGCGTCGCCGCGGACGGTGGTCGACTGGAGCTGCGCGTCAATGCGCGCGTTCGGCGGTAGGACGGCGGAGACAATCTTGGACAACTCGACCGGCTCGTCGGCCCGGGTGCCGTCGGTCGCTGACGCGAGCGCGAGCAGCGAGGTCATGAGGCGATCGGTCTCCTCGGTCGCGGCGACGGTCTCGCGGAGGACGTGTCGTAGGTCTTCGACCGTCGCGTCCGGATCGTCCAGCGCGACCTCCGCCCCCACGCGGATCGCGGTCATCGGCGTGCGCAGCTCGTGCGAGGCGTTGGCGACGAAGCGCCGCTGCGCGGCGATCGCGCGGGCCAGAGGCGCCAGCACCTCGCCGGAGACCAGCCAGCCGCCGCCAGCCGCCAGCAGGATCACCGCGACGATCGCGATCGCGTACTGCGAGCCCAGCGAGGCAACCGCGTGGTGGGCCGTCTCAGCGTCCAGCGTGTTGTTGAGGTGGTTGCGAACCAGGACGTAGGACGCCAACAGCACGAGGCCGCTGGCGAAGGCCAGCAGCCCGGCGTAGAACAGCGTCAAACGCAGGCGGACCGAGGTCACATGCGGTACCCGACGCCCGCGACGGTCTCGATCGCGTTCGGCTCGCCGAGCTTGCGGCGCAGCTTCATGACCGTCATGCGCACGATGTTGGAGAACGGGTCGACGTTCGCGTCCCAGACAGAGGCGAGTAGGTCCTCGGTGGAGACGACGTCGCCGCCGGCCGCCATCAACGCGTGCAGGACGCCGAACTCCTTGCGAGCGAGGTCGATCGGCTCGCCGTCGCGGGTGACCGTGCGCTTGGCCGGGTCCAAGCTGATGCTGTGGCTCTCGAGGACCGCGGGCCGGGCGCTTCCGGCGCGGCGCGCCAGCGCCTCGACGCGCGCAACCAGCTCGGCGAAGCGGAACGGCTTGAGCAGGTAGTCGTCGGCGCCCAGGCTGAGCCCTTGGACGATGTCGTCCGTCGTCCGCGAGGCGGTCAACATGAGGACCTTGGTATCCGGCTGCTCGCTGTTGAGCGCGCGGCAGACGTCGTCACCGTGGACCTCCGGCAGGTCGCGGTCCAGGACGACCACGTCATAGGGATGGACGCGGGCGAGATATAGGGCTTGGCCGCCGTCGGGCGCGACGTCGACGGCCGCGCCGTGGCGGCGCAGGCCGGTCGCGATCGACTTGGCGACGCCGGGGTGGTCTTCGGCCAGCAGGACGCGCATCGCGCTCAGACCCCCGGGCGGCCGTGGCGGCCGCGATGGTGGTGGTCGAAGTCGAGCGGCTGCGGTTGGGGCTGGGTGGTGGTCTGCGTCTGCGCCGGGGCCTTGGGCAGGTCCGAGCCGATCGCGCTCACGCCGGCGGTGGCCCAGCCGAGCAGGGCCGAGCCGACGGCGACCGATAGGAACGCGAGGCGGTTGGAGGGCATGACACCAGCCAAGCGCCTCTTGCTGAAGCCAGCCTTCGCGGAACCTGAGCGGAAGCTGAAAGCCTTAGACGAGCCGGCCGGTCAGGCGCACGCCCGCTAGCGATCCGAGCAGGAGGACGAGCAGCGCGCCGCCGGCGAACTGGTTGGTGACGTCCTGCTTCTTGTCCTTCTTGGTCAGCTTGGAGCCGAGCTGCTCGTAGACCTGGGAGAGCTCGTCGGCGTCGGAGATCGTGTAGGCCTTGCCGCCGGTGATGGAGGCCACCTGCTGCATCGTGGCCGTGTCCGGCGGGACCTTGCTGGTGCCGGTCTTCGTGGTGATGGTGCCGTCAGCGGTGCCGAGCGAGACCGTGTAGACGGGGATCTTGGCGGCCTTCGCGGCGCGCGCGACCGTGAGCACGTCCTCGCCGCGGACCGACTTGCCGTCGGAGAGCAGGACGATCGCCGCGGGGCTCTTGTCGCTCTTGAGCAGCGTGAGCGCCTGGTTCAACGCGTCGCCGGTGGCGGTCGTGCCGGCCGCGGTGATGGTCTTGATCGCCGCCTTGACCTCCTCCTTGTCCGCGGTCGGTGAGGCGAGGACGGTCGGCGCCTGGTTGAAGGCGATCGCGCCGATCTTGACGCCGTCGGGGACCGAGTCCACGAAGTCGACCGCGGCGTTGCGCGCGGCGGTGAGGCGGTCCGGGGCGACGTCCTTGGCCTCCATCGACCCGGAGCGGTCGGTGGCGATGACCACGCGCGCCTGCTCGACGGGGACCGCGACGGTCGTCTGCGGCTTGGCCAGCGCGGTGAGCAGGAGGGCGAGCGACGCCATGCCGCCGATGACCGGCACGTGGCGGCGCCAGCCGGCGCGCTTGGGCGTGACCGCGGGCGCCAGCGCGGGCGCGACGATGGTGTTCGCCTTGCGCCGGGCCTGTCGCTCGTAGGTGATGTAGATGATGAGGAGGATCGGGACGAGCGCCAGGCCGGCGAGCAGCACGGGTGATCCGAAAGACATGCGTGCAGCGTGCCCTCTGGGCCGTCACCTCTCCGTCACCGCCGCGCTCTCAGGATTCGCTGACGGGAAGGTGACGGTCTGGTCGTGACGGTGGGGGCATGACCAACATCAAGACGAAGACCACCGCCGTCGCGGCGGCGGTCGGACTGTCCCTCGGAGGCGCGGCGATCGCGACCGCGGCGTCCTCCTCCAGCTCCGCCCCGCCCGCGGGCGGCCATCCCAACGAGACCGCGCTCACCGGCACCACGGCCGACCAGGTCAAGGCGGCGGCGCTCGCGAAGGTGCCGGGCGCGACCGTCCTGCGGGTCGAGACCGACGCGGGCGGCGTGTACGAGGCGCACCTGAAGAAGAGCGACGGGACCGAGGTCGAGGTCCACGTCGACAAGGACTACAACGTGACGTCGGTGGACACGCGGCCGGCCGGTGGCCGCGGCGGGCACGGCGGCCGCGGCGGCCGCGGGCACGTCGACACCGCCGCGTTGGCCAAGGCGCTCGGCGTGACCGAGGCCAAGCTGACCGCGGCGCTCGACGCGACGCGGCCTGCCGCGAAGGACAAGGACAAGGGCGGCGACGACGGCCGCGCCGCCGCGATCGCCAAGGCGCTCGGTCAGTCCGAGAGCGACGTCCAGGCGGTGCTCGACGCCAACCGGCCCGACCGCGGGGCCGGCGGCACGCGTGGCGGCGGTGACCGCGACGCCCTCGCCAAGGCGCTCGCCGCCAAGTTCGGGATCTCCCAGTCCAAGGCCCAGTCCGCCCTGGACGGGATCCGCGACGACCGCGAGACCGCCTTTGCCACCGCCCTGGCCAAGGAGCTCGGCCTCGACGCCGCCAAGGTCAAGTCCGCCCTCGACGCCCAGCACCCCAACCACCCCTAGGACCAAGGAGACCCTGATGGACACCAAGCAGAAGACCCGCGCCGGCCTCGCCGGCAGCCTCGCCGCCCTCGCCCTCATCATCGGCGGCGCCTCCGTCGCCTCCGGCGACACGTCCTCATCGAGCACCGCGCCGTCGACCTCCTCGTCGACTCCGTCGAGCCAGACGCTCCCGACGGCGACGCAGGACAACGACAACAACGCCGCGCCGCGCGGCGGCGGCTACGGCGGCGGCGGGGGCAACGGCGACCACCCGTGCCCGAAGGACGGCTCCGGCTCAGACTCGGGCTCCTCGCAGCAGCAGCAGTCCGCGCCGACCGCGCCGTCCACGACGACCACGACGCCGCAGACGTAGGACTCCACACGCCCACCGCCGCGCCCTTGTCGGGCGCGGCGGGGGCGTGCGTCAGGACGCCGCGCGGTTGGACGCGACGGAGATCAGCGCCTGGGTGACGTTGTTGAGGTGCTTGTGCATGGCGCGTTCGGCGGTGCGGCGGTCGGAGGTGGCGATGGCGTCGACGATGGCCTGGTGCTCGGAGAGGGAGCGGGGAGAGCGGCCGGGTGCGAGGACGGTGCGGAACTGGAAGCGGACGATCTGGGAGTGCAGGCGAGAGCAGACGTCGAGGGCGACGGAGTGGCGGGAGATCTCGAGGATGCGGCGGTGCAGGGCGGCGTTGCGCTCGGACATGGCCAGCAACTCGCCGGCGGTGTGGAGCTTGGCCATGTCGGCGATCAAGGACTGCAACTCGGTCAGCTCGTCGTCGGTGCGGCGTAGCGCGGCGTAGCCGGCGGCGAGGGACTCCAGCGCCGCGCGGGCCTCCAGGACCTCGATCGCCTCTTCCAGCGTGACGCGGCGGACGCGCGCGCCGCGGTTGCGCTCGCGCACGACCAGGCCGTCGTGGTCCAGCTTCAGCAGCGCCGCGCGGACGGCACCGCGAGACTCCCCGAGCCGCTCGGCCAGCTCCTCCTCCACCAACCGCTCACCGGGCGACAGCTCGCCGGCGACGATCTCGCCGTGAAGGGCCTCGTAGGCGTCGGTCTCGCTCACAGCCGGAGCGTAGTCGACCGGTCGGTCCATGAACAAGATTGTCAACAATCTTGTTCGCATCTTGGTAGCGTCGACGACGTCGTGCCGGATCCCGAGCATCCCCTCCCCTCCGAGCGCGCCCGTGCGCTGGTCCGCGGGGCGTTCGATCCGTACGTCCACGTCGCGCCGGACTTCGCGCCGCGGCGGATCACGGACCTCGAGCTGGCGCGCCGCTGCGCCGACCTCGGCCTGGCTGGCTTCGGCCTCATGTCGCACTACACCGCCACCTACGAGCGCGCCGCGGTCGTCAACGCCGCCGTCGGCGCGCCGCTCCCGGTCGCGCTCGGATCGATCGTGCTCAACCACGCGATCGGCGGGCTCAACGCGACGGCGGTGGAGGTCGCAGCACGCCAGGGCGTGCGGTTCGTGTGGCTGCCGACGGTCAGCGCGTGCAGCGAGGTCGCCAAGGTCGAGGGCGCGAACCCCGGCGCCAACGTGCCGGTGTGGGTGCGCTACGAGCTGGAGCTGCGGGCGGCCGGCACGTCACCACGCGCGGTCCCGGTCCTCGACGCCGACGGTGCGCCGCTCCCGGCGTTGTTGGAGGTCTTGAGCGTCGTGGCCCGACACGGGCTCGTCCTCAACACCGGCCACCTCTCACGCCGCGAGGTCTTCGCCGTCGTGGACGCCGCCGCAGACGCCGGGGTCAAGACGATCGTGATCACCAACCCCGAGTTCCCCTCGCACCGGATGACGCCCGCCGACCAGCAGGAGCTGGCAAGCCGCGGCGCGCTCTTCCAGCGCGCGCTCACCACGCCCTACACCGGCAAGTGCACGTGGGAGGAGATCTTCGCCGCCACGCGCGCCGTGGGCGCCCGACACACCGTCTGGGGCAGCGACCTCGGGCAGGTCTTCAACCCGCCGGTCGAGGACGGCCTGGCCCTCATGGCCGACGCCTTCCTCGCCGCGGGGTTCAGCGAGCAGGAGGTCCGAACCATGGCGGTGGACAACACGCGACGTCTAGCGGGAGTCGACGCCGATGCCTAAGCGCGTGCAGGTGATCGGCGCCCACAGCGCCGACTTCGTGTGGCGCGCGGGCGGCGCCGTTGCCAAGGCGGTGTCCTTGGGTGGGCAAGCCGAGGTGATTGCCTTGAGCTACGGCGAGCGCGGCGAGTCCGGCGAGCTGTGGAAGCAGCCAGGGCAGAGAGTCGAGAACGTCAAGAAGATCCGGCACGCCGAGGCCGAGGCCGCGGCGGCCCACCTCGGCGCGTCCTTCACGTGCTTGGACCTCGGCGACTACCCCTTGCAGATCGACGGCGACCGCCTACTGGAGATCGCCGAGGCGATCCGCGCGTTCGCGCCCGACGTCCTGATCACCCACACCGCGACCGACCCCTTCAACCCGGACCACCCGATCGCCCACGGCGCCGTGGACCGCGCCCGGTCGCTGGCCGCGGGCGCGGGCGTGACGAGCGCGTTCGACACCATCAAGCCCCCGCAGCTCTTCCTCTTCGAGCCCCACCAGCCGGAGCTGTGCTCGTTCACGCCGACCGTGCACGTCGACATCACGAGCGTGTGGGAGCAGAAGCTCGCGGCGATGGGCGAGATGAAGGCCCAGCAGTACCTGCAGACCTACTACGCCCAGCGCGGCGAGCACCGCGGCAACCACGCGCGCCGGGCCTCGGGCCGCAGCGAGGTCAAGTACGGCGAGAGCTTCATGCGCGTCCTGCCCCAGGTGGTGGGGGAGCTGTGAGCGCGCTGACCGACGAGCTGGCCCGCCTCGGCGCGGCGACCGTCTACGAGGCGTCCGGCCGTGAGGGGCTCGTGGACGCCGACCTGATCCCGATCGTCCCCGGGGCGCGCGCCTGCGGCCCCGCCCGCATCGCGCGCTGCGCGCAGGACGACAACTTGATGGTCCACGCGGCGATGGCCGCACTACAGCCCGGCGAGGTCCTGGTGCTGACGATGCCCGAGCCGACGCCCGTCGCGTTGTTGGGGGACCTGCTCGCGACGCAGGCGCTGATCCACGGCGCGGCCGGGATCCTGGTCGACGCGGCGGTGCGCGACTGCGCCGACCTGGAGGAGATGGGCCTGCCGATCTGGGCGCGGTGGGTGCGCTCGCGCGGCGCGCTCAAGGACACGCCGGGCGAGCTGGACGTGCCCGTGGTCGTGGGCGGCGCGCGGATCCGCCCGGCCGACCTGGTGGTGATGGACGCCGACGGCGCCACGGTCGTCGCGGCGGAGCGGGCCGAGGACGTGATGGCGGCGTCGCTCGCGCGTGAGGGCAAGGAGCGCCTCAAGCGCGAGAAGCTCCAGGCGGGCGCGTTGTCCTATGAGTTGGACGGGCTGCGCGCGGTGGTGGAGGGCCCGTGAGCGAGATCGCCCACCTCGGCCCGGTCGAGCTGCTCACGCCCAAATTCGACGCGTCGCTGGCGTTCTTCACCGACGTCATGGGGTTGGAGATCCACGCGCAGGAGGGCGACTCCACCTACTTGCGCGGGTGGGGCGATTACCAGCGCTGGTCGCTCAAGCTGACGGCGTCAGACCGCTCGGGGATGGGCGTGCTCGGGATCCGGGCGTGGTCGCCGGAAGCGCTCGAGCGGCGGGTCGCGGCGATCGCGGCGACCGGCCTGGGCGGAGGCTGGACCGACGGCGACCTCGGGCGCGGGCCGTCCTACCGCTTCCGCGACCCCGACGGCCACGTCTTCGAGATCTACTACGAGTGCGAGCGCTACGTGGCACCGCCAGGGCTGGAACCGGCGCTGAAGAACATCCCGGGACGCAACCTCGGGCGCGGGATCGCCTGCAAGCGGCTCGACCACATCAACATCCTGGCGGCCGACGTGCGCGCGAACCGCGAGTTCTGCACCGACGCGCTCGGCTATCGGCTGTACGAGCGGATCGAGCTGGACGACGGGGTCGAGGCCGGCGCGTGGATGAGCGCGTCGATCGCCGCACACGAGCTGATCTACACCCACGACGCGCGCGACGCGCACGGGCGACTCCATCACCTCGCCTTCTGGGTCGACACGCGCGAGGAGTGCCTGCGCGCCGCGGACCTGTGGCTCGACGCGGGCGTCGAGATCGAAGCGGCGCCGTCCAAGCACGCGATCGCGGCCGGGTTCTTCTTGTACGGGATCGAGCCCGGCGGCAACCGGATCGAGGTCACGACCGGCGGGCGCTTCGTCTACGCGCCGGACGAGCCTGTCGTCGTCTGGACGGAGGCCGACCGCAAGAAGGGCCAGGCGTGGGGCGTCAAGACGGTGGAGTCGTTCCACACGTACGGGACGCCGCCGGTCGACTGATCGAGTCCTAGGCCTACGGGTCGGCGCGCCGGTCGCTGCCCGCGACGCCGTCCCAGATCGCCTGCGCGTGGCCGAGCCACTCGGAGTCGCGCGGCTCCTCGACGACCGGGACGCCGGCGCCGGCCAGCGCGCCGTGGACGCTGAAGGCGACGCCGTCCTCGATGCGGACGGTGTCGTCGGGCTCGCCCAGCTCCATCCCGCCGACGATCCAGCGCGGCGCGTCGACCGCGTCCTGCGGGCTGTCGCCGTCGAGCAAGCGCAGCAGGACCTGCGTGAGGATCTGGGCGTGCACGCGGCCGCCCATCGTGCCAAGCGCGCCCTTGAGGTCTCCCGTGGCGGGGTCGGTCACCAGGACCGGGAGCAGCGTGTGCGCCGGGCGACGGCCGGGCGCGAGCAAGTTGGGGTGGTTGGGCGTGAGGCTGAAGAACGCGCCGCGGTTGTGCAGGACGATGCCGGTCGTCGGCTCCAGGATCCCGGAGCCGAAGCCGTGGAAGAGGCTCTGGATCAGCGAGACGGCGCGGCCGTCGGCGTCGGTGGCGACGACCGCGACGGTGTCACCGGTCGGCCGCGGACGGCGCTGGACGGCCACCGGCGCGCGCTGGGTGACCGCGCGATCGGCGAGGTCCGCGAGATGTGCGGGATCGAGGAAGGCGCCGGCGCCGACCCCGCCGTGAAGGGGATCGCCGAGCAACGCATCCCGGTCGGCGGCGCCGAGGCGGAACAGCTCGGCGAGGAGCTGCGGTGCCACCGAGCCGAGGCGATCGACGACGGCCAGCGCCTGGAGCAGCAAGACGCCGGAGGCGTTGGGCGGGCTGGTGTGGACGTCGAGGCCGAGCGCGGCGACGGTGGTCGGCGGCGTGATCTCGGGGGCGAAGGCGCCGAGGTCGTCCTCCGTGATCGCCACGCCGGGCACGCTGGCGAGGGCGCACGCGATCGGACCGGTGTAGAGCGCCTGGGCGCCCTCGGTCGCGATCGTGCGTAGCGTCGCGGCAAGTGCGGGTTGTTGAAGGACATCACCGGTGGCCAGGCGGCGGCCGTTGGGCGCGAAGACCGCGGCCAGGCCGGGGTCGGCGAGATCCGCATCGGCGATCGTCGCCCCGAGCGACCGCGCCACCGGCACGCCGCCCTCGGCGTAGGCAATGGCATCGCGAAGGGCGTCCTGCCACGAGCGGGTGGCGCCGCGCTCGTGCAGCGCCGCCCACCCCGCGACGAGCCCGGGCACCGTGATCGTGTCGGGGCCGGTGATCGGCATCGACGACCCACCGCGCGCGCGGATCGCCTCCGCATCGGCGCGCGCGCCCGCCGGCCCGCTGGCGTTGACCGACTCGATCGTGCCGTCGGCGTGGCGGACCACGGCGAACAGGTCGCCGCCGAGCGCGCAGTTGTGCGGGTAGATGACGGTCAGCACCGCGGCGGCCGCCAGCGCGGCGTCGACGGCGGTGCCGCCCGTCGCCAGCGCCCGCTCCCCGGCCGCCGTCGCCGCGCGGTGGGGCGACGCGACCGCGCCCGGGTCAGGCATGCGCGCCTCGGCCGAGCGATGGGCGGTCGGTGGCGAAGGCGGTCGGTACAGCGCTGCGGTCGAGGAGCACGTCGGCGGCAATGCGGCCGGAGGCCGGGCCGAGCGAGATGCCGTACGGGCCGTGGCCGGCAGCGACATGGAGGTCTTCGACGCCGGGCACGGGGCCGAGGAGCGGAAGGCCATCCGGCGTGACGGGACGCGCGCAGGTGGCGGCCTTCACGGTACGCGCGGAGGCGAGGATTGGGAGAAAGCGTGCCGCGCGGGAGAGGATGGCAGCGGCGTAGGTGGTCTCATCCGGGGTCTCGATGGTGCGCGAGGCGCCGAGGACGGTCACATCGTCCAGCGGCGTCGCCTCGAACTGGACGCCGGCGTCGAACGGCTCGTCCCACTCCTCGATGCGATGACGTACACCATGACCGGGCGGCAGCGCGACCTGCATCGTCACACCCCACAGGGCGCTCACCGGCGACCACTCCCCGGTCGGATCGGCGAGCGCGGAGGACCACGGGCCGGCGGCGACCAGAACGCGGTCGGCGGCGTGCAGCGTGCCATCGTCGGCGCGGGCGCCCACGGCGCGGCCGCCAACAACCTCCGGCACGGCGCGAACCCCCTCCACGATCGTCGCCCCGAGCGCGCGGGCCTCCTCGGCGAGGCGGTGGGTGGCGGCGGCGGGGTGCGCGGGATAGCCGGTGCCATGCACCAACACTCCGTCCAACCCCTCCGCCATCTCGGGCTCGACCGCGCGCAGCGCCGCGGCGTCCAGCGGCTCGGCGCGTAGGCCCGGGAAGGCCGCGGCGCCCGCGACTGCCGCGTCGGCGTCCGGCCCGACCACCAGCAGCCCCGCCGCCTCGTCGCCGATCACGCCAAAGCGCCGGTGGATCGCGACCGACTCCTCGTACAACTCAGAGCGCACCGCATCCATGGGGTGCTGGATCGATCCCGCGTTGCGGCCGGACGCCGCGGCGGCGACGGCCTCGGCCTCCAGCAACGTCACCGACGCGCCCGCCTCCGCGAGGAACAGCGCCGCCGACACCCCGACGATGCCGCCGCCGATCACCACCACGTCGCTCATGCGGCGCGGGCGGGTTCGGCGGCCAGGAGCGCCAGCGCGTGCTGGGCGGTCGCGCGGCCCGAGGCGATCGCGCCCGCGATCCAGCCCCCGTGCTCGGGCGCGACGTCGGACCCGGCCATCAGCACGCGGCCGTGCGGCGCGGCGAGCGCGTCGGCCAGCCCGGCGGACTCCCAGCCGGCCGGCGGCGTCGCCCACGCGCCCCTGGAGAACGGGTCCGCGTTCCAGTTGTAGGTGTCGATCGCCTGCACGCGCGCGTCCGGAGCATAGACCCGCAACGCGGCTTCAAGGCCATCGTGGTCCGCGGGATCGATCGCGCCGTCCATCGCGAAGCCGACGACGAGCTGGCCGTCGCCGTGCGGCTGCCCGATCGCGGTCAGCCAGTGCAGCGGTGTCCCCCACCCCGCGCCGATCAGGCCGTTCGGGACGCCGGTCGCCGACATGAACACCTTGGTCGGCCGGCACGGATGGCCGGTGGCCAGCGCGCTGCTGCGCGGGGCGGTGAACCCGGGCCGGACGTCGAGCGACCCCATCACGTTGATCGGGATCGCCAGCACGCAGAAGCGCGCCTCCAGCGTCTCGCCGTCGAGCGTACGCACGCAGACGCCGCGATCGCCCTGCTCGATCGCGACCACCGGGCGTGAGAGGTCGGCCGGGCAGCCGAGGTCGGCGGCCAGCGCGCCCGACAGCGCGTTCGTGCCGTCGGCGAAGACGTGCTTGAGGTGCGAGGCCATCGCCCACGCGCCACCGCCCTCGGCGACGACGCTGAGCAGGCCGCTGGCCGGCGTGACGTCCATCGGCGCGCCGCTCATCAGCCCGCACCAGCCGTAGATGAAGTCCCTGGTCGCGGCGCTCGGCGCGAGGCCGTCGAGCCAGTCCGCGGTGCTGACGTCGGCCGCCGCCCGCTGCGCTGCGTCGGCGTTCGCGTAGCGCCGCCCGGCCTCGTTGATCGCGACGACGACGCGCTCTAGGTCACCGCCCTCGGCGATCGGCACCGGCAGCCCGGCGCGCAGCGTCCCGCCCGTGAACCAGCGGGCGGCCGCGTAGGGCTCCGCCGGCGCAATCGAGATGTTGTAGCGGTCGACCTCGTCGCGCAGCGGCCGCTGCAGGTCGGCGTCGAACCAGCCGCCGCCGCGCTCGATCGTCGGCCCGTCGCCGCCGAACGGCGCCGACCAGACGCGTCCGCCGAAGCGCTCCCGCGCCTCGACCAGCCGCACGCGCCGGCCGGCCGCGCTCAGATCACGAGCGGCGACGAGCCCGGCGACGCCGCCCCCGACGACGATCACGTCGAGGCAGGCCGGCAGGCTCATGCCGCCTCCATCATCGCGGTGCGGCGAGCGCCCGCGGCCCACCATTGGGAGGCGTCGTCGCAGGGGCCGTTGCGGCGGACCCACAGCTCGCCCTCCCGGACGTCGAGCGCGATCGTCGCCAGGGTCGCCCAGCGGTCGCCGAGCTCCGCGGCGGGATCCGGATGGCAGCAGACCGCACCCGAGCCCCCGGCGTGCGAGGCCATCAACAACCGCAACGCCTCGCGTCCGGCCGGAGTGCGGCCGTACAGCGCGCGGTTCAGGACGTCCTGGCGCAGGTAGGAGTCCGGCCCGGCGCGGGGCGCGCGGTCGCCGACGGCCGCGGCCGGGTCGAGGCAGTGGTTGGTGCGGATCAGCAGCCCGTTGGCCGACGGCGTCACGAAGCGCGGACCCTCAGGGACCAGCTCGGCCGACACCGCGCTCTTGCCCGCGTTGCCGGCGCCGATCACGGTCAGCGCGCTCGACGCCGAGACCTCGGCGGCGCCCAGCAGCGCCAGCGCGTGGGAGGCGTCGTCGGCCTGGTCCAGCACCATGCGCGCGAGGACGTGCAGCGGCGCGCCGATGCCGCCGGACGCGGCGGCATCGCTGCGGTGATGCAGGATGTTGAAGTGCAACCCGACGCCGCGGGAGCTGACGCCGATCTTCCCCAAGATCCCGTACTCGGTCAGCAGGTGGACGACGCGCCCGTCCTCGTGCTCGATCGTCCAGACGAACCACGAGTCGGCGAAGTGGTCGTGCCAGTCCCAGGTCTGCATCGTCAGCGGCGGCTGGCCGTTGGGACCCAACACGACCACGGTCGAGCACTCGCCCCGCCCGCGTGCGCCGAGCAAGGCCAATATCTCGGTGCGGGCGTTGAGCGCCGCGATGTGCGCCGGATCGGTGCCCGCGCCCAGGGCGATCCCGCGGACCTCGGCCGCTGACGCCGCGCTGACGCCCTCGATCGCCTTCAGCGCCTCGCGGCCGAGCGCGGCCAGGTCCACGACCCCGCCGGCCACCGCGCCAAACAGACGCTCGTAGCCCTCGATCGTCCGCTGGATCGCGTCGGCGTGCGCGACGCCCAGCTCCTCGCCGCGCTCCGCGGGCGACATCGGCGCGGAGTGATGGGTGACGATCCCGTCGGGGGGACACGGCGTCTGGGTCATGTTCATCGACTACGATCGGGCAGCATGGATGGCGAGACGATCTGCTGGATGCCGGCGCGTGAGCTGGCCGCCGCGATCGCCACCGGCCGCCTGAGCGCCACCGCGGTGCTGGAGGCGCACCTGGACCAGATCGCGCGGGTCAACCCCATGGTCAACGCGATCGTCACGCTCGACGCCGACGGCGCGCGGGCGCAGGCCGAAGCGGCGGACGCCGCGCAGTCCTACGGCGAGCCGCTGGGCCCGCTGCACGGCCTGCCGGTCGCGATCAAGGACCTCGAGGACGTCCGCGGCGTGCGCACGACCTACGGCTCGGCGATCTTCGCCGACCACGTGCCCGATGCCGACTCGCTGATGGTCCAGCGGCTGCGCCTCGCGGGCGCGATCATCATCGGCAAGACCAACACGCCCGAGCTGGGCGCCGGATCGCAGACCTTCAACGAGGTCTTCGGCCCTACGCGCAACCCGTTCGCCCTGGACCGCACGTGTGGCGGGAGCAGCGGCGGCGCGGCGGTCGCCGTCGCCTGCGGGATGGTCCCGATCGCCGACGGCTCGGACCTCGGCGGCAGCGTCCGCAACCCGCCCGCGTTCTGCTCGGTCGTCGGCCTGCGGCCATCGCCCGGCGCGATTCCCGCCGACGTCGAGGGCGGCGACCCGTGGGAGTCGCTGTCGGTCTACGGCCCGATCGCGCGTAGCGTCGACGACGCCACGCTGCTGTACGGCGCGATGGCCGGCTTCGACCGGCGCGACCCGCGGTCGTTCCCCATGCGGCGCGTTGATGCCCTGGACCCGGTCGCCGATCGCGCCCTGGCGGACCTGCGGATCGCTTGGAGCGAGGACCTCGGCGGCCTGCCCGTCGAGCGCGCGGTGCGCGACGTCCTGACCGACGCCCGCGCGCGCCTCCAGGACGCCGGCGCGCGGATCGCCGACGCCGAGCCCGACCTCACCGGCGCCGACGAGGCCTTCGACGTCCTGCGCGCCCTCGGCTTCGCCACGACCGTCGCGCCGCTCGCCGCTGAGCACCCCGGGCGGATGAAGGACACCATCACCTACAACCTGGAGAAGGGCCTGGCGCTGACCGGCGCCCAGATTGGCGGCGCGCTGCGCGCCCGCGAGCGAGCGTACACCGCCATGCGCGACTTCCTGGGGCCCGGCGGGCGCCGCGTCACCACGGACGGCTTCGACGTCCTCGCGCTGCCGGCCACCCAGGTCGCGCCCTTCGCCGTCGACGTCCCCTACCCCACGTCGGTCGAGGGCGTCGAGATGGAGGACTACATCGCCTGGATGCGGTCCTGCTCCCGGATCACCGTGACCGGCCACCCAGCGATCAGCGTCCCGGCGGGCTTCACGGCCGACGGGCTGCCCGTGGGGCTGCAGCTCGTCGGCCGCCACCGCGGCGAGCGCGGCCTTCTGGCGGCCGCGCGGGCGGTCGAGCGGGCGCTCGCCGCCGCCCGCCGACCACCGCTGGCCGTCGCCTCTTCCGATCAGGACCGGAACAACCCGTAGTACTTGGACTGGATCGCGGTCAGCTCGGGCGTGTTGATGCCGGAGCTGTACTTGGAGAGGACGTCCTCCGGGATCGCGGTCATCGGGTTCTCGGCGACCTTCTCGGGGACGTAGTCCAGCGAACCCTCGATCGGCGTGTTGTAGCCCATGTAGGACTGCTCCTCGCCCGCAACCTTGGGGTCGAGCACGTAGTTGATCCACGCGTGGGCGGCGACCGGGTTCTTGCTGGCGGCCGGGATCAGCCACTCGTCGGTCCAGTACCAGCCACGGTCCTGCGGGACGAAGAAGCCGATCTCGACGCCCTTCTTGGCCGCCGTGTCGGCCGCGCGAGCGATGTCGCCGTTCCAGCCGACGCCGACGTCGATGTCGCCCTTGCCGAGGCGCTCGATGTAGGTCGAGTTGATGTTGGTGATCGCCGGCTTGGCGGCGCTCATCAGCTTCATCGCCTCCTTGTAGTCGGCGTCCTTGGTCGACGAGGCGTCGAGGCCCAGCGCGAGCAGCGCCAGCGGGATCGTCTCGCCGGAGCCCTCGATGAAGTTGATGCTCTTGCCCTTGAGCCTGGGGATCAGCTGCCACCAGCCCAGCAGCGTGTCGGGCGGGTCGCTGACGACGTCCTTGCGGTAGTAGAACGACGTGACGCCGTAGTCCTTGGTCACCGAGTGCTTGTTGCCCTTGTCCCAGGCGTTCTGGGTGAACTTGGGCTGGAGGTTCTTCAGGTTGGGCAGCAACGAGTGGTCCAGCGGATGCGCCAGGCCCTTCTGGACGATCTCGGGGACGTAGCCGCCCGACGGGACGACGATGTCGTAGTTGGAGCCGCCGGCCGAGAGCTTGGCGATCAGCTCGTCGTTTGAGCCGTAGCCCTCCACCTTGGTCTTCGGGCCGAACTTCGACGTGTAGGCCTTGTAGTGCGCCGGGTCGACGTAGTCGGGCCAGTTGGCCATCAACAGCGGGCCGGCCTCGATCTCCGTACCGAGCTTCTTCGTCGTGACAGAGGCGTTGCCGCCACCTCCCCCCGCGCTGGACTTGCCGCCGCAGGCGGCCAGGAACAGGGAGGCCAGGCCACCCGCGCCCGCGACCATTGCCCGGCGCCGGGTCATCCCACCCGTCGGGGCGAGGATCTTGATCTCGTCGTCCTGCATGTTGTGCGTGCTCCTCGTGAGGGTGTTCAGGTGGTGGACGTCTGGCGGTTGCCGACGCGCAGGGCGAGCGCGGCCAACGCGAGACCGACGAGCGTCACGCCGATCATCATCGTCGCGGCCGCGTTGAGCGTCGGGCTGAGGCCGAAGCGCAGCGCCGAGAGGACGTGCAGCGGCCAGGTCTCGTGGCCGGCGCCGGACGTGAAGTTCGAGATCACGACGTCGTCGAAGGAGAACGTGAAGGCCAGCAGCCCGCCCGCCAAGATCGCGGGCAGCAGCCGGGGCAGCGTGATCTGCCAGAACGTCGAGATCGGGCCCGCGCCCAGGTCGCGGGACGCCTCCTCCAGCGTGTCGCCCATCGACAGGAAGCGCGAGCGCACGATCAGGATGACCAAGGACATGTTGAACACGCAATGCCCGAGGAACATCGTCAGCTCGCCCAGCTCGAAGCCGACGTTGACGAAGAAGATCAACGAGGCGATCGCGATCACGACCTCCGGCACGACGACCGTCAGCAGGATCACGACCTCGGCCGGCGTGCGGATCCCCATCTTGGCGCGGGCCAGCGCGAGCGCCGCAGCGGTACCCAGCAGCGTCGAGACGATCGCCGTGGTGATGCCGATCCGAAACGACCGCGTGATCGACTCGGTGATGCCTTCGTCGTCCAAGGCCTTGGAGAACGCCGAGGTCGAGAAGTGGTCCCACTGCGTCGTGTAGCGGCCGCCGTTGAAGGCGTAGATGATCACGATGATGATCGGGAGGAACAGCCCGATGTAGACCAGCGCGCTGTAGCCGCCCAGCAGCGACGGGACCGGCACCAGCCGCGTCGCGGCGAAGATCAGGCCGGCGCCGACCAGCGCGGCAACCAGGCTGCCAGCGCTGAGGTTGCCGCCGAGCAGGCCGGCGACGAACGCGACGACCGCGATCAGGCCGGCGACCAGCACCAGCGCGCCGGCGAAGGCGGAGAACTTGCCGAGAGCGTCACGCATCGCGGATCTCCGTCGCACGGGTCGAGAGCCAGAGGTAGAGCACCAGGAAGATCGACAGCGCTCCCATGAGCACCATCGCGATCGCGGCGCCGAGCGGGTAGTTCTGCTGCTCCAGGAACGCCCGCTGGATGATGTTGCCCATCAGGTCAACCTTGCCGCCGCCGAGGATCTGCGGGATGACGTACTCGCCCATCATCGGGATGAACACCAACAAGGTGCCGGTCGCCAGGCCGGGGATCGCCAGCGGCAGCGTGATCTGGCGCAGCGCCGCGAAGGCGTTGGAGCCCAGGTCGTTGGCCGCGTCCAGCAGCTTCCAGTCCAACCGGTCCAGCGAGGCGTACACCGGCAGCACGAAGAGCGGTAGGTAGTTGTAGACGATGCCGATCTGGACCGAGGTGTTGGTGTACAGGATGTGGAGCGGCTCCTTGATGATCCCGAGGTCCTCCAGCCCGGTCGACAGGATGAAGTGCGGGTCCAACACGATCAGGAACGAGTAGGTGCGGATCAGGAACGAGGTCCAGAACGGGACGATCAGCAGCCCGAGCAGCAGGTTCTTGCGGTTGGCCGGCGCGTAGCGGGCCAGCCAGTAGGCCATCGGGAAGCCGACGACGATCACCAGCAGCGTGCCGATCGCCGCGAAGCGCAGCGTGCGGGTGAAGACCTTGATGTAGACCTCGTTGAAGGCCAGCGAGAAGTTCTGGGTGTCGAACCCGTAGGAGACGTCGCCGTAGCCCAGCGGGGTGGCGACCGAGAAGGCCACCAGGAACGCGAGCGGCACCAGGAAGAACGCGGCGTAGTAGGCCAGCGACGCGCCCAGCAGCGTGAGCGGGTAGCCCTCAGGCCGCGGGATCAGGCGCAGCTTGGCCAGCAAGAGGCCGCCGGCAACGAAGACCGGCAGCGCGATCAGGACCAGCAGCGCGCCGGGCGCCAGGCCGGTGACGAAGCCACCGAGCTCGACGTAGAGCACGGCGACGAGCGCGACGGCGGCCAGGCCGATCAGCGCGCTGAGCATGCGGCGGCCGCGCGTGGGCGCATTGGCGGTGGTGGTTGCCGCGGTGCTCGGCGGCGGCGCCGTGGCGGTGGCAGCTATGCGACCACCGCCGTCGCGGAGAGCGCGCGGTCTTCTGAGCCCTGCGGCGCGAGCAGCAGGCCCGCGCCGGCGTGGAAGTCGATCGCCAGGCCGTCGCCGGGACGCAGCGCGGCGGCCGCGTCGTTCTCGGGCGTACGCGCCTGGCGCAGCAGCACCTCGTCGCCATCGCCGACCTTGGCAATGACCTGGAGTCGGTCGCCGAGGACCATCGCGGTGGCGACCGTCGCGTTGGCGTCGCCGTTGGTCGCGGGCTTGAAGGTCCCGCATTCGGGACGCAGGCCGACGTGGACGGCGGTGCCGTTGGCGACGTCGGTGAGGCGGCGGCCGAGCGGGACCTTCAGGCCGCCGGGCAGCTCGGCGACGTCGCCGGCCACGGTGCCGTTGACGGTCGACATGTCGCCGATGAACCCGGCGACGAAGGTCGTGGCGGGCTCGTCGTAGAGCTCGCGCGGCGGGGCGAGCTGCTCGATGCGGCCCTTGTCCATGACCGCGATGCGATCGGCCATCGCCAGCGCCTCCTCCTGGTCGTGGGTGACGAACACGAAGGTGATGCCGACCTCGGCCTGCAACCGCTTCAACTCGATCTGCATGGCCTTGCGCAGCTTCTGATCCAGCGCGCCGAGCGGCTCGTCGAGGAGCAGCACCTTGGGGCGCATGACCAGCGCGCGAGCGAGCGCGACGCGCTGCTGCTGGCCGCCGGAGAGCTGCGAGGGCTTGGCGTTCTCGCGCCCGGTGAGGTGCACCATCGCGAGGGCTTCGGCGGCCTGCTTGCGGCGCTCGCCCTTCTTGACGCCGCGCTGCTTGAGCCCGTAGGCGACGTTGTCGATGATGTCGAGGTGCGGAAACAGCGCGTACTGCTGGAAGACCGTGTTGACCTCCCGCTTGTGCGGCGGGATCCCGACTACCGGCTCGTTGCCAATGAAGATCTCGCCCTCGGTGGGCTGCTCGAACCCCGCGATCATCCGCAAGGTGGTGGTCTTGCCGCATCCGGACGGGCCGAGGAGCGCGAGGAACTCGCCGTCCCGGATGTCCAGATCCAGCCGGTCGACCGCGGCGACGTCGTCGAACCGCTTGGTGACGCCCCGCAGGGACACCACCGGCTGCGTGTGCTCCATGCGGCGAATGTACGGGCGCCGTTGGGCGATGACATCGACCGTTGTGTCCCTGCCTGGCCGCCCGAGAGTCACACAGTGTCATGTGGGGCGACCGCGTGTCGGAACCGCGTCCGACCGGGTGTCGAGATTTTGTAAGACCTTCAGCGCCCGGCGATGAGCCCGGCGAGCTTGGCGGCCAGCGACGGACGGCCGGTGCGGGCCTCCCGTTCGTCGGCGCGGCGGTAGAGGCCATAGACCGCGTTGACGCCCGCAAACCGCAGCGGTTCAGGCTCCCAGGGGCGCGCGAGCGGGCCGACCCAGGGGAGCCTGGTGAGCGGCGTGTCCTCGTTCAAGATGAGGTCCTTGAGGGTCCGACCGGCGAGGTTGGCGGCCGCGACGCCCTCGCCGACGTAGCCGCCGGCGTGAGCGATCCCGGTCGCCTTGTCGAGGCCGACGGCGGGCGCCCAGTCGCGCGGGACACCCAGGACGCCGTGCCAGGCGGCGTCGACGCGGACACTCTGTAGGGGTGGGAAGAGCTGCTTCAGCCGCTCGTGCAGCTCGTTCACCGTCTGGGTCGGGACCGGGCCTTCGCGGTCGGTCTTGGAGCCAAAGCGATAGGGGACGCCGCGGCCGCCGATGGCGATGCGGTCGTCGGGGGTGCGCTGGGCGTAGATGTAGCGGTGGCGGCCGTCGAGGAGGGTCTCGGCGTCGTCCCAGTTGAGCTGCTTCCAGGTGGCGGCGTCGAGCGGCTCGGTGGCGATCATGGAGGAGTTCATGGGGATGAGCGCGCGGTGCAGGCCGGGGAGGTCTGCGGTGTAGGCCTCGGTCGCCCGGACGACGAAGCGCGCGCGCACTTCGCCCTGCGAGGTCTTGGCCTGGCCCGGGGCGATCGCCTGGACGGCCGACTGCTCGTGGATCACCACGCCCAGTCGCTCGGCCGCTTCGGCGAGGCCGTGGACGAGTTGGGCCGGCTGGACGCGGGCGCAGCAGGGCGTGTACCTCGCCCCCACCACTCCGTCCACCGCCACTCGCGCCGCCGCCTGCTGCGCGTCGAGCAGCTGGTTGTCGTCGTCGCGCCAGCCCCACTGCTTGTCCTCCGCGACCCGGGCCTCGACGATCGCCAGCTCCAGCGGCGTCTGCGCGACGTGGATCGAGCCACCCTTGTAGAAGCCGCACTCGATGCCCTCGCGGACGACCGCCGCGCCGACCTCGTCCACCGTGTCGCGGATCGCCTGGCCGAGGGCGATGACGGCGTCGCGGCTCGTCTTAGCGGCCCACTTCTCGCGGTTGCCCGCCAGCTCGCCGACGACCCAGCCGCCGTTGCGACCCGACGCGCCGAAGCCGACGGTGCGGGCCTCCAGGACGACGACCTCCAGGTGCGGCGCGGCGCGCTTGAGCTCATACGCGGTCCACAGGCCGGTGTAGCCGGCGCCGACGATGCAGACGTCGGCGTCGCGAGCGCCCTGGAGCGCAGGGCGCGGCGGGGCGGTCCGGCCGGAGGTCGCGTCCCAGAAGGAGATCGTCATGGACATCACCTTGCCACGCGCGCGTGCGGGGTTCTGCCGACAGGCCGTCACACGGTCGCCGTGAAAAGGCGACGGGCTGTCCGTTGTGGGCGGCGGGGTCTGACGTCAGCGTTGGGGGCATGAGCAACGCAGACGGCGCGATCCTCGGCGCCTCGATCCGGACGATGGACCCCGAGGCGCCGGTGGCGAGCGCGGTGGCGTGGAAGGACGGGGTGGTCGTGGCGGTGGGCTCCGACGCTGATGTGCGCTCGGTGGTGGGGCCGTCGACCGAGGTTCTCGATGGTGCCGGGTTGCACGTGACGCCGGGCCTGGTCGACGCGCACATCCACCCGTTCCACGGGACGATCAACACGCGCGGGGTCGACCTGCGCGACGCGCTGACGCTGGAGGAGGTCAACGCGCGGTTGACGCAGGAGCGCGCGCGCTGCGGGCCCGACACGTGGGTGCTCGGGCACAGCGTGCGCTACGAGCCGTTCCACGCGTCGGGGATCACGGCGGATGCGATTGCGGACGCCGTCGGCGACGTCCCAGCGTTGTTGGGGTTCTACGATGGACATACCGCGCTGGCGACGCAGCCGGCGTTGTGCTTGGCGGGCGTGGACGGGGCGCGATCGTTCGCGGAGTTCGCGGAAGTTGTGGTGGATGGCGCGGGCGTGCCGACCGGTGCGCTGCTGGAGAACGGCGCGATGGACCTGGTGCGCGAGGTGGTGCCGTCGTGGTCTGACGCCGAGGCGTTGGACCACTACGCCGCGACGTTGCAGGCGTTCAACCGCGTGGGGTTGACCGGGGCGCACGTGATGATCGGCGACCCGGAGATCGTGGCGATCGTGCGCGCGTTGGAGGCGCGGGGTGATCTCAGCGTGCGGTTGTTGGTGCCCATGCACCAGGCGCCGGGGATCACCGACGACGAGGTCGCCGTGCACCTCGGGCTCCTCGGCGAGGGCGGGCGGCGCTGGGCGGTGCGCACGGCGAAGTTCTTCCTGGACGGCGTGCTGGACAGCGGGACGGCGTGGCTGGTGGAGCCAGGGCCGGGCGGGTTGAACAAGGACCCGTTCTGGCCGTCGGTCGAGCGCTATTCGTCGTTGGTGGGACGGTTCACGGAGGCTGGTTTCTCGTGCGTCACGCATGCGGTCGGCGACGGCGCGGTGCGCGGAGCTCTTGATGCCTATGAGAAGGCAGGGCCCGCGGCGGACGGGCGGATGCACCGGATCGAGCACCTGGAGACGGTTCTTGATGCTGATCTGCCGCGCTTCGCCGCGCTGGGCGTCGCCGCCTCCATGCAGCCGCTGCACATGGAGGGCTTGGACGATCCGTCAACACCATCATCTTGGTCGGACGGGCTGAGCGACGGCCGCCTGGAGCGCGGGTTCCGAGCGGCGGACCTCGCCGCGGCGGGCGCGGTGATCCCGCTCGGGTCGGACTGGAGCGTCGCGGACTTCGACCCGCGGGTCGGGATGGCCTGGACGCGGCTGCGGCGCAAGCCGGGAGTCGTCGATGGCCGTGTTCCCTACCTGCCGGAGCAGGCGCTTTCGGCCGAACAGACGTTGTGCGGGTACACGACCTGGGCGGCGGCGGTGGAAGGGCCGGGCGTGACCTACGGCAGCTTGCGCGTCGGCATGGCCGCCGACATCTCGGTCTTCGGCGAGGACCTCGTGACGACCGACGCAGACGCGCTGCCCGACGTCCCCGTCGCGGCGACGATCGTCGACGGCGAGGTCGTCTTCCGGGCGGGCGGTCTCGAGAAAGCGCCCTCCTGAGGCCGAAAGTCGAGACGGAGCTAGGCGAGAGGTGGGCCGCCGCAGGGCGGGCCGTCCATCATGCGCTTGGCGCGGAGGGCGAGGTGGAAGCCGAGGCGGGTGTCTTCGTCGTAGAGGGAGGTGTCGAGGAGCTCCTCGATGCGGGAGATGCGGTGGTAGACGGACTGGCGTTCGAGATGCAGAGCGCGGGCCATGCCGGTCTTTTGGCCGCACTCGACGACGAAGGCTTCGAGGGTCGGCAACAGCTTCAAGCTGCGGTTGTGGTCGTGGGAGAGGATCGGCTCGAGGCGGCGCTCGACGAAGGCGCGGACGTCGGGGTGGTCGCGCAGCTGCCACAGCAGCCGGTCGAGGTCCGGGATGGAGGCGTCGCACCAGCCGATCGTGGGCGCGGTGCGGCGGAACGCGGCGGCGTCTACGACCTCGCGCAGCTCGTCGGCGACCTTGGTCCAGGTGGCGATGGAGGCGCCGACGTGCAGCGTCCCGGCGCCGGCGTCGCCGAGGTGGCGCTTGCAGGCGGCGGCGAAGACGCGGGCGAGCTCGTCGGCGCGGGCGCCGCGCTGGTCGGCGGAGGCAAGGCCGACGACGAGCGCGACCTCGTGACCGCCGGGCAGCAGGCCGCCGATCGCGGGCACGACCTGCGCAGTCAGGTGCTGGCGGACCTCCTGCCAGACCATCGTCCACGCGATCTCGTCGGGGCCGTGCTCGGCGCCGGTCGGCATCGATGGGACGACGACGCAGGGCAGCAGGTGCGCGACCCCCGCCGGGAACCCGAGGATCGTCAGCTGTCGCGCGATCTCGGCCTCGCTCAGCTCGCGCGACATCAGGTTGGCCAGCACGTCTCCCCGCGCGCGGGCTTGGAGCACCTCCTCCTGGCGGGCCTGACGCATGGCCAGGGCGACCAACCCCGCGGCGCGCTCCAGCGCCGGCCGCGTGATCTCGCGCAACGGGCCGTCGATCCCCAGCGCGACCAGCCGGCCGTTCGCGCGCTCGCGGCCAGTAGGGACGGCGACGGCGCAGGACACGGGCGCCGACGGAAGCCCGCGACGGACCGCGTCCCACTCCCCCACGACCGCAGCGCGATCGCGCGCGTGGACCGCTTGATATAGGAGTTGGCCGTCCTCGCGCTCCAACACCACCGGGTTGCGGATCTCGTCGGCGACGGCCTTCAACAACTCGGGGATCCCGCCGCCCTGGACCATGATGTCCGTGAACGCCCGGTGCAGCTCGTCCACCCTGCGCAGCAGCTCGAGGTGGCCGGCCTGCACGTAGGAGTTGATCCGCTGCGTCGCGTCAACGAACGGGATCTCGCGGTGCAGCGCGATCACCGGCAGCCCGTGCTCGTCGGCCACGCGCGCCAGCGCGTCCGGCACCGCGTCAAAGGCCGTCCCCAGCTCGATCACCAACGCCGCCACGCCGCGCTCGGCGAGCCCGAGGCCGAAGCGACGCAGGCCCGCCGCGTCGGTCGGCATCCGCACACCGGTCGTCAGCACGAGCTCGCCGCCGCGCAGCAGCGCCGCGATGTTCGGCACTTCTGACGCGTGCGCCCAGCGCACCGGCGACCCGAGCCCGGCCCGGCCGGCGACGACCTCCGGCGCACCCGCGCGCAGCTCGTCGAACCGCAGGACGGCAGCGACCGTCAGGCCGTTCCCAGCATCAACCCCAACATCAGGGCGTGCGTCTTCAACCTCCCGGCGTGGGGCCAAGGGGCGGGCAGCGTCAATCGAGGCCAAGGGTCGATCCTCCTCAGGACGAGACATCCGACGACCCGTGCCTACGCTACGGCGCCCCGACCCTGCTCGTCAACCACCGAACGGGCCATGTTGCCGCCCGCCCGGTTCGCCCCTCGGTCAGGGCTATGAGATCCGCTCAGTCGCCGCGAGACCGCGCCACGCGCAGCGCGTCGGCGGCCGCCGGGATCTCGCGCTCGAGATCCAGCTCGACCGGACGCCCGTCCGGCTGGGGCAGCTTGTCGCCGAACTCCTCGGCCTGATCCAGCTCGGCCAGGAACGGCGACAGGTACCGCCCCGCGACCTTGGTCGGCGGCCAGAACAGCGCGTGCCGCGCCGTGACGCCCTCCGGGTCCTGAGCCGGGTCGTGCCGGATCCAGCGCTTGCCGCGCCCGGTCAGGACGACGCCGCGCAGGATCGGGCGAAACGGCTCGACCTCGACGCCGGTCGCGCCCGCCGCCACCGCGATCGACCGCGCGGCCGCGTCGGCCTGCTGCGCCGCCAGGCCGCCCTGCTTGACCGGGAACGCGATCGCGTCGCCCGCCGCCCACACGCCCGGCGTGTTGGCGACGCGCCCGAAGTGGTCGGTCAGGACGAACCCGAGCCGGTCGCTCGGCAGCCCGGACACCGCGGGCCCGGCCGCGGTCGGCAGCGTGATCGTCCGCGCCGCGCCCAGCGGCTTGCCGTCGGGCAACAACACCAACTGGTCGTCGACCTCGCTGACGTAGGCGTTGAGCTCGATCGCGACGCCCGCCTCATCGAGGTCCTCACGGATCCCCTCCCCCGCGGCCCCGCCGAAGTTTGCCAGCGGCGAGGCCTCCGGCGTGTAGATGGTGATCTTGACGTCATCGATCCCCATCCCGCGCGCGTCCCACGCGGTCATCAGCGCCAGCTCGTAGGCCGGCAGCGGCCACGTGTTCGCGGGCGGGACGACGAAGGCCACCGACTTGGTGTAGCCCTCTTCCAAGTCCCTCAACAACCCACCGAAGACCTCGGCGTCGGTCTCGGGCGTCCAGGTCCGCGCGCCGGGGAACGCCGAGGCGCTCTCCGCGCCGACGGCAACCAAGAGCATGTCGTAGGACAACCGGTCTCCGGCCGCCGTGACGACCTCGCGCGCGCTCGCGTCGACCGACGCCAGCGCGTCGCGCCGCAGCGCCACCCCGATCCGGTTGGTCAGCGCGGCCAGCGGGTGCGTGTGCGCGTGCCCACGCCCGAACGGCTCGGCGACCGACATCGGCCGGTAGGAGAACTCGGCCTCCGGGCTGATCACCGTGATCGCCACCAGGTCGCCTGCGAGATCCCGCAGCGCCAAGGCCGCTTCCAGGCCCGCCACACCGCCGCCTGCGATCAGCACCTGCTTGGGCTCTGCCATGGCTCTGAGCTTAGAACGCGGTGTGTGAGGCACCACATCACCCTCCGCGGGTGACGTTCGACCACGCGACCGTGCGGGAGCGTCCTCCCATGAGGTCGTATGAGATCAGCGTGCGCGGCGTCCTCGATGCGGGGATCGTGGAGGAGTTGGGCGTCCGGTCGATTCAGGAGCGGCCGGCGAGCACGGTGCTGCGGGCCGACGTCAGCGACGACTCCGGCCTGGACGACGTCCTCCAGCAGCTGTCGGCCCTCGGGATCGAGCTCTTGGAGGCGCGGCAGGTTGGTGGCGTCGACGACCCCTCGGCGCGGTGATCATCGATGGGCCGCTCGGACGTCGAGATCCGGATCCGAGGGCGCCTCGACGACGACGGCGTGCGTCGCCTCCAGGAGGCCTTCGGCACGCTCGACGTCTCCGAGACGACGCTGACGGGCGAGATCGCCGACCAGGCGCAGCTGCAGAGCGCGCTGGCGCTCCTGCGCGAGCTCGGGTGCGAGGTCGTGGAGGTGCGGCGCGTCAGCGGCCGCTAGGACGGGCGGGCGCCCAGCGTCCCGGGCGCAAGCAACCCGAGCGCACGACCGCGATCGACCGCCTCGCGCCGGCCGTTGACGCCGAGCTTGCGATACAGGTTGCGCAGGTGGCTCTTGACGGTGTTGAGCGTCACGTACAACTCGCCCGCGATCTCCTGTGAGGAGAGCATCGTCGGCAGGAAGCGCAGGACCGCCAACTCACGCTCGGTGAGCGGCTCGCGCAGCGGGTCGACCGGAGCGCCGACCGGCTGCGCGGTCCCGGTGGCCGTCAGCTCCAGAACGTCGCCAACCAGTGCGCGGTGGCTCGTCCCCGTGCGCAGGACGCGCGCCAGCAGCGGCGCGCATCCCTCGGCGGCCAGCGCGAGGCGCAGGCCGTCGGCTTCGGCGAGGTCCAGCGCGCGCCCGATCAGGCGCAGCGCAGCGGGGCGATCGCCGGTGGCCTCGGCCGCGCGGGCCGCGGCCGACAACGCGGTCACGGCGAGCGGGAGGGGCAGACCCGACCGCTCAGCGACCGCCTCCGCACGCGCACGGGCGACCTCGGCGTCGCCCAGCGCCAGCTCGGCCTCGGCGCGCGCGATCTGGATCAACGCGCCATCCCCGGCGACGTCGTCCAGCAGCGCGCGGGCCTCGGCGGCACGATCCAAGTTCACCAACAACACCGCGCGCAGCGCCAGCGACAGGCGCGCCAGGCGCCGCGGCGCGGGCGTCGCCCATCCGGAGCTCGCGCGCGTCAGCCCGCCGAGCGCGGCCTGGCGCTCGGCCGGCGTCGCGGCCGCCATCGCGAGGCGGCCCCGGACCGTCTCCAGCGCCAGCGACGGCAGGCGCCCACCGCCACCCGGCGCCAGCGCGAGCGCGGCCGCGGCGCGACGCACGGCGACGCCGGCTCCAACCATGTCGCCGCGCTCGCCGGCGACGAGCGCCCGGGCCAGCTCGGCCTCGGGGATCCAGGAGCCGGCGGCGGCGCCACGATCGCCCGCCGAAAGGTCCGCCGCGGCCAGCGCGGCCTGGCGCACGTGTCCGTCCAACGCGTAGCACCAGGCGCGCAAGGCCTCGGCGCGGCGGGCGAGCCCCGGCAGCCTCGCCCGCCCAGCTTCGACCGCCGCGTCGCGCAGGCGGCGCTCGGCGTCCGGGTCGCCATCGGCGACCAGGGCCTCGCCGAGCGCCAGGAGAGCGACCGCCCGGGTCGCGACCGCGGTCCGGTCCTGCGTCGCGGGGCCGTGCAGGACGACCGCGGCGTGGTGGCGCACGCCCGCGACGTCTCCGGCCCGCAGAGCGGCGAGCGCGCGTACCAGCGCCAGGCCAACGCCGAGGCGGCCGCGGCGCTCGCCGGCGGGCGCCATCGCGTGCGCCTCGGCCTCGGCCAGCAGCGCGCGCGCTGCCGCGTCGCGACCCTCTCCGAGCGCCTGCGCCGCCGCGAAAAGCGCCATGAACGGATGGCGCGACAGTACGGCGGGCGGGACATCACGCAGCGCGTCATCGACCGCGGAGCCGCCCTCAGCGGCAGAACCCCCGGCGCCAGCGGCCGCGCGCAGCAGCAGGCCGTGGTCGCGCAGCAGCGCGTCGACCAGCTCCCAGGCGCCGGAGCGTGCGGCGTGGCGCAGCGCCTCGGCAGGTTCGTCGTCGCGCAGGAAGCGCGCGGCGCGGCGGTCTTGCTCGGCGATCGCGCCGGCGCCACGGCGGCGCAGCTGCGAGCGCAGCAGGTCAGCGAAGAGCGGGTGGTAGCGATACCAGTGACCGCGGCGGTCCAGCGGCTCGACCAGCGCGTGCCGACGAACCAGGTCCTCCAACATGGCCTGCCCACCGAAGCCCTCGGTGAGCGCGTCAGCCAGCGGACCTGAGACGCGCCGCAGCACCGAGGTGCGCACGAGCATCTCGCGGACCTCGGGCGGCTGGCGGTCGAGCACCTCGTGCACGAGGAACGCGACGACCGCGCGGTCGTCGCCCGCGAACTCCCGCACCGCCTCGCCGGGGCGCTCGTGGTCGACCAGCAGCAGCGCGGCGAGGCGCAGCCCGGCGGCCCAGCCCTCGGTGCGGCGGACGAGCAGCGCCAACTCTTCGGCGGTCAGCTCGACGCCCTGACGCACGAGCATCGCCCGCGCCTCGTCGGCCGTGAACGCGAGATCGTCCCCGCGGATCTCATGCAGGCGCCCTTCGACGCGCAGACGGTGCAGCGGCTGCCGCGGATCGACGCGGGTGCTGACGATCAGGCGCACCGACGGATGGTCGATGAGGCGCTCGGCAAACGCGGCGAACACGGCGTCGTCGGCCTCGTGGGCGTCGTCGACCACGACCAGAAGAGGGCTGCGCCGCGCGTCGAGCGCGCGCAGCACCTCCGTCTCGCCGCCCCGGGCGGCGCCGCGGCCACCGCTGGCCAAGGCGGCGGCGAGCCGGCGCCAGAGCGCGCCGGCGTCGCCGTCACCGCGCGGGGTGAGAGCAACCCACGCGAGATCCGCCCGGGTGCGGACAGCGGCCCACTCGCGGAGCGCGACGGTCTTGCCCGAGCCGGGCGCCGCCGCCAGCAGCGTGAGCCCGTCGGTGGTCGCGCCGTCGAGCAGCGCGCCCAGCCGCGGCCGCGGGACCAGGGCGGCTCCTGGGGGAGGACCGGTGACGCCCCTGGCCTGGTTCGGCCCGCCGCGGGAGCGGCCGGCCGGGCGAGACGGCGTACCTGTCGCAGGTCGGCTCACGATCGCCATTCATGCACACGCCTTGATCGGGCGCCTCCATCGATCCCGATGATCGTCACTCCAGAATCTGGCCTAAGATCAGCGTTGCTGCGCGGTGAGCAGTCGTAAATCCCTAGCGCGCGAGACCGCGTCGCGGCGCGACGAGACGCCGAGCTTCTCGTAGATGTTGTGCATGTGCGTGCGCACCGTCGCCTCCGAGACGTGCAGGGCATCCGCGATCTCGGCCGCCGACAGCTCGGTCGGGAGACGTCCGAGGACGGTCCGCTCACGGTCGGTCAGCGGATTGAGGATCTCACCCTCGGGCGCAGGCCGCCCGGTGGCGAGGTGCTCGCCGAGCTGGAGCACGAACCCCGCGTGCGCCGTGCCGCGATCGAGGTGCCGGCCGAGCAGCTCGCGTAGCCGGACGCCGTCCTCCAAGAACGGCCGCATCACCCCTTCGGGCGCGGCGCGATCCAGCGCGCGCTCCAGCGCCGCATGCGCCGCCTCGCGATCGCCGAGCCGATCGGTGGCCACCGCGAACGTCGACAGGTGCCAGACGTCGAGGCCCGGGACGGGAGCGGTGACCGCCCACGGGTGCAGGCGCCGCGACGCCTCGTCGGGCGCCCCGCGGGCCAGCGCCGCGCGGGCGGCGACGAGGTCGACCACCGGCGCCGCGAACGGGTCACGCTCGCGCTCCAACCGCGCGAGCAGCGCGCCAGCCTCTTCGACGCGACCGGCGCGCGCCAGCAGCCGGACGCGCAACACCTCGATCGTGCGCGCGTCCGGCGGCGGTGCTGCGCAGCGCTCGCGCATCGCGACGGCTTCGGCGAGTCGCTCGGTCGCGCGGTCGTCGTCGCCCTCGGCGTCGAGCAACAGCGCGTCCAGGAAGTGCACGTGGAACCAGAGCTCAGGGCTGCGTGTGGCGCGCGCGGCGGCGCGGGCTTGCTCGAGTCGCGCATGGGCGACTGCGCGGTCGTCGCGGGCGTAGGCGACCTCGGCGAGCACGAGCGCGCGGCGCGCGCGCGTCGCGGCGCGCGGCGTGTCCTCGGGCACCGATGCGACGAGACGCTCGGCCTCGCCCAGGCGCCCGGCGGTTACGGCCAACTCGGCGCGACCGACCCGCGCGCGAGAGAAGATCGCGCACGCCCGGCTGCGCTCGGCCAGGCCGGCGGCGAGGCGGAGGTGCTCGTCGGCCTCGGCGACGCGGCCCTCGACGATCTCCAGGCGGGCGAGCTGGAGCAAGGCATAGGCCTCGAGCCCGTGCGCCTCGGCGTCCTCGTCGGCGCTCGCGCGCGCCCGCGCGGTGATGCGATCGACCGCCGCCTCGATCGCGTCGCGGTCACCGGCCGCGCGCGCCGCCGCGACCGCGACGGCCAGGCCGACGGCGTCCGTGCCGAGATCGGCCGGTGCGACCAGCGCCCGGGCGGTCTCCGCGTCGCCAATCTCCAGGAGCGCGAGCGCCGCGGCAGCGCGACCCGCGCGCGACGGCGGCGGGGCGAGGCCGATCGCGCGCGGAGTGGGCGCGGCGAGCCGCCCGGCCAGCAGCAGCTCGATGGCACGACCGGCGAGGACGTCGTCCTCCAACAGCGCGGCGCCCATGTCGGGCGGGTCGCCGGCGCCGTTGCCCGTGACGGCCGGCGCAGGGCGCGCGGCCAGCTCCTGGCGCAGCGCGCGCAGCACGGGCCGCGCGAAGCGCCATGTGCCCTCGTCCGCGCCGCGGCGCAGGAAGACGCGGGCGGCGATCAGCCATCGGAGGCGAGCCGCGGCGGCGTCGGAGTCGAGGCCGAGCACTTCGGCGATCCCGCGCGCGTCGAGCTCGTCCAGCGCCGACAGCGCGACCAGCTCGTCCAGCGCCGACAGCGCGACCAGCTCGTCCAGGACCGCGTCGCCGGCGACCGCGCCCAGGACGTCGCGCGCATGGCTGCCGCGCAGCCCGCCTCGGCCCGCAGCCGCCGCCAGCCGCACGCCCGCGCACCAGCCGTCGGCCTCGAAGGCCACCGCATGCGCCTCGCCCGCCGTGACGCCGTCCCAGCCCCAGGCCTCCAGCGCGGCGCGAACCTCGGCGGTGCCGAGCGCGAGGTCGTCGGCGTCCAGGAGCAGGACCGGCGCGGTGCGCCCAAGCTCCAGCGCGCAGAGGCCGAGGTCAGCGCGGCTGGCGATCACCGCCGCGACGCCCGCCGCGCGGTGGGCCAGCGCGTCACCGAGCGCGACGCGGGCGTCGGCGTCCAGCGTCTCGGCCGCGTCGACGACGAGCAGCGCCACGGAGCCGTCGCGCAGTCGCGCCACGGCATCGGCGGGATCGGTCAGCGACAGCGGCTCCGCGGTGTCAGCAGCGACCACGCGGCCCGCGAGCCACTGGCGCAGCAGGACGGTCTTGCCCGTCCCTGGCTCAGCGGCGAGCAGCACGACGCCACCCGCGTCGGCAGCCGCGTCCAGACGCGCCCGCAGAGCCTCGCGACCGATCGGCCATTCCGGCGACGTCGACGTCAGCACGCGCCTGCTCTGCTCCCCCTTGATCTCCGCCCTCCTCGTCACATCGCGGGTTCGCAGACGTAGCGTCCTCTCAGCACCGACCGCAGTCAACGCGACGATCGAAATCGCACAGCTGTTTTCGCCGAGGTGGCGCACAGACGCTCACCTATGGGACATCACCCGCCGCGGGCGGGGCGTCCTCACCCTCGCGAACCGGACGATCGCAAGCGTCCTTTTACGCGAGCACCGAACGGAGCCCCCAACCCCATGAGCGACCTCATCGCCATTGCCTACCCCGACGTCGACACCGCCCGCCGCGTCGCCGGCCGCATCGGCGAGGCGTCCAAAGGCAAGCTGCTGGACGTCGACGACCTCGTGATCGTCGAGCGCAAGGCCGACGGCAAGATCAAGCTGCATCAGCCGTCGCTGGCCGGCGTCGGCGCGCTCGGCGGCGCTGCCTGGGGCGGCCTGATCGGGCTGTTGTTCCTCGTGCCGCTCTTCGGCATGGCGGTGGGCGCCGCATCGGGCGCCGCGGCCGGCGCGTTCAGCGACGCGGGCGTCGACGACAACTTCATGAAGGAGCTCGGCGAGCAGCTGCAGCCGGGCGGCGCCGCGCTGGTCGGCCTGGTCCGCAACGTCAACAAGGACAAGCTGCTCGAGAACGTCCAGGTGCAGGGCACGCTGATCCACTCGTCGCTGGACGACGCCGCCGACGAGCGGCTGCGCGAGGCGCTGGAGAGCGCGGGCGCCCCGCAGCCTGCCTAGAGCGCAGCGGCGGGGGACGGGCGGCCACACCGACCTGTAGGGGTCGATCGCGCCTACCATCGGGCGGGCGATGAGCCTGTCCCCCACCGCCGGGTTGTGCGAGGACGACGCCGAGCTGCGCGGCGTCGTCCGCGACGTGCTCCAGCGCGAGGGCTTCGCCGTGCGGGTGACGGCAACCGGCTCGGAGGCGGTCACCGCGTTCTCAGAGCGCGCGCCCGACGTCCTGATCCTCGACGTCGGTCTGCCCGATGCCGACGGACGCGACGTCTGCCAGGCGCTGCGGGCGCGCGGGGTCGCGACGCCGGTCCTGTTCCTCACCGCGCGCGACACGCTGCCCGACCGACTCAGCGGCTTTCACGCGGGCGGCGACGACTACCTGACCAAGCCGTTTGCGATCGCCGAGCTGGTCGTGCGCGTCCAGGCGCTCGTGCGGCGCGCGGGCGCGGCGAGCGGCGACGCAGCCGTCGCGGCGCAGCGCGGCGGCGGGCTGACGCTCGACCCCGCCGCGCACGCGATCCTCCACGACGGCGCGACGGTCCCGCTGACGCCGACCGAGTTCCGGCTGCTCGCGCTGCTGGCCGCACGGCCGGGCGAGGTCGTGCGGCGCGCGGCGCTGTGCTCGGCGGGTTGGCCGGAGGGCGCGATCGTCGCCGACAACACGCTCGACGCGTACGTCGCGCGACTGCGGCGAAAGCTCCGCGACGCGGGCGCCGACGCCGCGATCCACACCGCGCGCGGGGTCGGCTACCGGCTCGTCGACGCTTGAGCTTCGCCACCCGGATCCTGCTGACCTCGCTGGTCATCCTCGCGGTCGGCCTCGGCGCGCTGGTCGTCGCGGGCAACGTCCTGCTCGACGTGCGCGTCGGGCACGAGGCGTCCAACCAGCTGCGCGCCCAGGCCGAGGCGGAGCGCGCGGCGCTCGACGTCGCGGGCACGCGAGTAACAGTGCGCGCGAGGCCGGAGGACGCGGGCGCCGCGCTGGACCGCCACGCGTGGGTGCTCGCGGGCGACGACGGCGCGGTCATCGAGCGCGCGCAGGCCGCCGACCCGGAGCTGGACGCGCTGGCGATCCGGCTCGGCCGCGAGCGCGCGTTCGGCGAGCACGACGGCGGCGACGACGTGCTCCTGCGCGTCGAGCCGATCGTCGCGCGCGGGCGCGCCGAGCCGGTCGGCGCGGTCGTCGTCGCGATGTCCACCGAGTCGCTGGAGACGCTGCAACAGCTCGTACTCGTCGGGTCGCTGGTCGTCGCGCTGTTGGTGCTCGTCGCGGGTGGCGTCGCGCTGCGCAGCGCGATCGCCCGCGCGCTGGCGCCGGTGGCGCGGATGACCGAGGACGCCGAGGACTGGGGCGCGCACGACCTCGACCGGCGCTTTGGCCTGGGGCCGCCGCGCGACGAGCTGACCGGCCTGGCCGCGACGCTCGACGGGCTGCTGGCGCGGATCGCGGCGTCGCGGCGCCACGAGCAGCGCTTCGCCGCCGAGGTCGCGCACGAGCTGCGCACGCCGCTGGCCGGCGTGATGGGCCGGGCGGAGCTCGCGCTGGGCGCGACCGGGCCGGACGCGGAGGCCGAGCGTGAAGCGGCACTGCACGCGGTCGTCGCCCAAGGCCAGCGGCTGACGGAGACCGTCGACACGCTGCTGGCGGTCGCGCGGCGCGAGCTGGATCCGGAGGACGGCGCGGTTGACCTGGCGGCGTTGGCGCGCGAGGTGCCGGACGCCGAAGTGCGGGTTGTTGATGTCCTGCCCGCCGCCGAGGGCGACGCCGACGTGGTCCGCCGCGCCCTCGCGCCGCTGGTCGACAACGCGCGCCGCCACGCCGCCAGCGCCATCCGGCTGGAGCTGTCGGCGGGCAGCGGCCGCGTACGGCTGGCGGTCCGCGACGACGGGCCCGGCGTCGACCCCGCGCTCGGCGACCGCGTCTTCGATCCCGGCGTCAGCGGTGCGGGTAGCGGCGGCGGCGCGGGCCTCGGGCTGCCGCTCGCGCGGCGCCTGGCGCGTTCGTGCGGCGGCGACGTCGTGCTCGGCGACGGACCGGGCGGCGACGTCGTGCTCGTGCTGCCCGCCGCCCCGCGCTGACGCTAAGCCCGCCGCGCGAGCCACAGCGCGCCGAGCGCCGCAGAGACGACGCCGAGCAGCAGCGCGATGCCGCCGATCTCCTCGTCGTGCAGGTACTCCCGCAGCGCGCCGCGCACGCATGCGACCCTAGCGGGCATGCCGACCGACGAGCCCATCGACGCCCGCGTGCGGCGGCGGCTGCGCGAGCTGCGCGCCGAGCGCGGCCTGACGCTCGCGCAGGTCGCCGAGCGCGCGAACATCGACATGTCCACCTTGAGCCGGTTGGAGTCCGGCAAGCGACGGCTCGCGCTGGATCACGTGCCGGCGCTGGCGAGCGCGCTGGGCGTCAGCAGCGACGACCTGCTCGGCTCCGCGCCGGTCCCCGACCCGCGCGTGCGGGCGCGGGCGCGAACGTTCGAGGACATGACGATGGTGCCGCTGACCCGCCACGGGCCGGCGGGCGGACTACAGGCCTACAAGATCGTGATCGCGGGGCGCCGACGCGAGCCGCCCGAGGAGCTGCCCAGCCACGAGGGCCACGAGTGGTTGTACGTGATGACCGGGACGCTGCGGCTCGTGCTCGGCGACCAGGAGTTCGCGATCGCGCCCGGTGAGGCCGCGGAGTTCAGCACCTGGACGCCGCACTGGTTCGGCGCGGCCGACGGTCCCGTGGAGCTGATCGCGATCTTCGGGCCCCAAGGCCAGCGGGTGCACCTGCAGGCGTGAGCGGGTGACGGCGCAGGAAACGACGACGTTTGGTGTACTCCCGTGTTCCCAGACGGCCGGATGGGGGTCCGGCGCGGTCTTTGGGTGCCCCACGAACCCGAAGGAGAGCAGGAAATGCATCGCTTCAAGGCGCTGGCCGGCTGCGGCCTGGCCTCGGTCGCGCTGGCGACGGCCGCGTACGCCCAGACGACCGGCGGCAACACCTACGAGGTGACCGGCGGGACGTCGATCCGCGGCGGCACGACCGCCAAGCCCAAAGCCGCCGGGCTTCAGTTCACGTTCAAGCTGAGCGACCCGTCGGGCAACGTCCCGCAGGTCGTCAAGACCTATGAGATCGACGTCGAGGGCGGCAAGGTCAACTCCTCGCTGCTGCCCGGCTGCAAGGCCGCGGCGCTCGACGCGGCGCAGACCGACGCGAAGTGCCCGAAGGACGCGCTGCTAGGCAAGGGCACGCTGACCGCGCTGATCGGCAAGTCCGGCACGCCCGCCGCCGACGCGCTGACCTGCTCACTCCCATTCAAGATCTACAACTCGGGTGGCGGCAAAGCCGCGCTGTGGATCGTCGCGCGCCAGCCCACGTGCCCCGTCTCGCTCGCTCAGGCGGTCCCGGCGAAATGGACGAAGCACGGCACGACCGCCGGTCTCTCGTTCACCGTCCCTGACACGCTGCGCCACCAGGTCGGCCTCGACCTCCCGGTCGTCTCCGCCGCGGCCACGATCAAGAAGATCACCAAGAAGTCCAAGGGCCGCAGCACCGGCTTCCTGGAGTCGACCGGCTGCAAGGACGGCAAGCGCGACTTCTCGGTCACGTTTACGACCGAGGCCGGCGAGAAGCAGACGGTGAAGAAGACGCTGGCCTACTGCTGAGGGCAGGGCACGAAGGCGTCCTTCGTGAGCCGCCGGCCGCCCTCTAGGCGCACGACGGCACGGAAGCGGAAGCCCTCGGCCGGGCACCTGGCCGGCAACGGGACCGTGCGCGGGTGGAAGCTGACCGGCTGCCCGCGCACGGTCTCCACGTAGCGCAGGTCGGACGCGCCGACCACCATCCGGAACGACGACAGCGCCACCGGTGCGCCAAACGGCGGCTGCGGGATCGGCCGGACCTGGATCGCCATCCCGATGCCAAAGCCCGGCGGCGGGACGTACAGGTAGCCGTTGTAGGTCAGCTGCGTGCGGATCGGGCGGGAGGTGTCGGCGATCACGTACAAGCCGGGCTTGTCGCCGACCGACTCGCCGGAGTACAGCGCCAGCCGCGCCACACCGTCGTAGACCTCCTCGGGATCGAAGCGCAGCTCGGCCAGCGCCCGTCCGCTGCCCATCAGCGCGTTGCCCGGACAGGGCGTGCGATCGACCAGGTTCATCACGCTCAGAAGCGCCAGCGCCGGCCGCTTGCACGTCGCCAGGCCCAGCTCGCTGGAGCTGAGGTCGATGCCCGACGGCGTGAAGAGGCGCACCTCGGTGACCGGCGGTAGGCCGGGCGCCATGGCAAGCCGGATCAGCAGCGACGTGGCGGCGCTCAGCCGAGCGCCGTCGCCGAAGGCGACCGAGAAGCGGATCGGCGGCGGCGCGCTAGGCACCGCTGCTGGGGCAGGCGCCGCGGCCAGCGCCACGAACGCCGCAACGAGCGCGATCAGCCGCACGGCACGCTCAGTAGTGGTAGGACCCGGTCGCATCGAGCGTCACATGCCACGAGCGACGGTTGACGACCCCTTTGAACGTGCCGGTGCCGGTCGCCCCGGCGTACTTGCCGGTGCCACCCGACATCGTGGCCGTCCCGTTGAACTTCGTCTGCACCCCGATCGAGCGAGCTCGCCCGCTGACCTTCAGGCGGATCTTGCCGCCCGCGGCCGAGATCGTCACCGTGCCGCGCATCACCACCGAGTGGCTGATCGTGATCTTCGACGTCACCGCCCCCTTGACGGTCCCGGTCGCGCGGCCCTTGTGCTCGAGCTTGGTCGTACCGGTCCGTTTGACCAACGTCAGGTCGACGTGTTCTTTGACTGCGTGCTCGCCGGTGGCGGCCACCGCAGGGGCCGCCACGGCGAGTGACGCGAGGACGACGAGGAGCTTCCGGGTCATGGTGACCACATAACAGAAGCTACCAGTGTGTCTAGGTTCTCGCGTGGCTTTCTCGTTGCGATCCCAAGCCGATGAGCAAGGTCAGCGACGAGCGCGCGCGTTGGCGGCTGCCGCGATTGCCCGCACCTTGGGAGCCAGCTCGTCGATGAGCTCGCGCAGCTCGTCGCGCGCGGGGTCGTCGATGACCGTCGGGCGGGGGTAACCGCCCTCGGGATCTGGCACCGTCAGCGCGCCACAGCTGGACAACAACAACCGGGCCGGATCGCTGGCGGGCGGCGTATCAGCGCCGTCGATGAGCGTGTAGAAGTGCTCGACCGCCCCGCGGACACGACCCTCGTCGGCGAGCTCGAGCTGACCGGCCTCCTCCAGCGTGCGCACGTGATACGCGGTCGCACCCAGCGAGGCACCCGTGATGCGGGCGATCTGCGTCGGGCTCAGCGGCTTGCCGTAGTTGCGCATCACGCCGAGGATCTGATCCCGGGCCGGATGCGGGCGCAACGTCTCCCTGCGGTGATCCCTCTCCTGCTTGTTCCCCATCATGCGCGTCTCCTCCTCCTCAGATTGAGCACCGATAACCGTCCGCCACCAGTCGGCCGGGTGCGGCGTCGATGACCTTGTCTGCGATGGGCGCGACGGGAACGCCACGGCGTTACCGTAGGGGCCTGTGTTGTCTGCTACAAGACTCTCAGTGGAATGCTTCCACAGTGGATGTTCCACTGTGGAACATCAGCGCCGCTGGCGGTAAAGCAGCCGCCAGGCCCGCAGAATCGGCACCAACGCCCGTGCCAAAGGGCCGCCGGCGCGCTGTAGCGCTCGTGTTTCGGCGGCCAAAGCTGGCGCTGTGGCGTTGTCACTGGTCAGGTACATCGCCAGCATTGCGGCGACGATCAGCGTGTGACGTTCGCCGCGGTGCAAACTGGCGACTGTCCCAAGTGCCCGTTCGATCAGCACCACTACGCGGCGATGGGCGGTCTCGGCGTCCGGGTAGTAGGCGATCGCGCTCCAGCTCTGCGTGGCCGCGTCATCGGCCTGGTCGATGTAGCTGTCGAGCATCAGGCTAAGCGCGCCGACCCAGGGGATGTAGGCGGCCGTGGCGAGGTGCAGGTCGGCGTCGGTCGTCTCAGGGTCGGCGGCCAGCGCCAGCAGCACGATCACGCCCAGCAGCGACGTCGCGCTGCCGACCAGCTCAAACCAAGCCGCGCCCGAGTGCGGCGCGCGCACGTCGTCAGCCAGGCGCCGCAGCGCGGCGTCGCGCCGAACGGGATCCGGGTCATGGCAGAGCTCCAGCGCCCGGCCAAGGCGCGCCTGCGCGAGCAGCAGCGGCCGTGCGGCCGCGTAGCCGGGGAGCGTCGCGCAGGCCGCGCGGCAGCGCTGGACCAGCGCCGTGAGATACCCGCCGTCGCCCGACCACGGGTGATCGGCGTAGTAGTCGTGGATCGGCCCGTCGACGTCGACGGCGTCGACGAGGGCCAGCATCAGGCTTCCGCCCGCCGCGCCCCGGTGAGCCGCGCCGCGCTCGCTCGCGCAGTCGAGGTAGTTCGCGATCGTCTGGTAGGCGACGAGCAGATCCAGCAACTCGCGGTTGCGGCGCGTCGGCAGGATCCAGAACAGGGCCGCGCCGTCGACGTAGTAGCGCTTCTCCAGCGAGGCGAACGCGTCGGCGCGCAGGATCGGATTCGGGATGCGCTCGGCCACCGATCGCCACCGGCGCACCTCCTCCCGCACGCCGCCCAGCCCCCACCTCAGCTGGCGACCAGCTCCAGCGGCGGTGGCCGCCGTCAGCCGTAGCGTCAGCGGTGCGACGCGGGCGGTGCCGTCCCCAAACGGCTCGACGATCTCGTAATGGCTCATGAGCGTGCTTCGGTCCCATCCCCCTAGTCGGTCGCGCGGAGGGACGGATCAACGCGTGCGACCAAGTATCCCGGCACAGCAACCGCCAGCACGGCGATCCCGGTGACCAGTCCGAAGATCGCCGCCGAAATCCCCAACTGGGCCCGCGGCTCGATCGGGAAGCCGCTGATCCACTGGAGTCCACGACTGCTCAGCACCTGGCCGAGCAGCGAGGCGAGCGCGCCGAACAGGCAACCGACCCCGATCAGAACGCCGCTCTCGACGGCGAGGGCCCTCCACATCACAACGGTCCGGTGTCCGTCGAGCTTCTGACGCGCGACGCCAACACGCTGCTGCCAGAGCAGGCCCGCCATGGCCGCGCCCATCGCGAGCACCGCGGCGACGAGCATCAGCGAGGAGATCTGCCGCAGGCGCGCCAGGCCGCCGCGACTGGCCGCCATCTCACGCGCGTCGCGCTGGGTGGCGGTCTCCACGCGCAACGGCGAGCGCCGGCCAAGCGCCTGCCGCGCAGCCGCGGCGCCCGCCTCTGGCGTCACGCCGGGCGCCATAGCGAGCTGGTAGGCGCTGACGTCGGTGGTGCCCCACGCGCGCGCGTAGTCATCACTGTTGAGGATCACCGCGCCGCCTGGCCAACCGAGGTTGGTGGTGATCGCCCCGACCCGGAAGGTCGTCGGCACGGGCGACGGAAGCACGAACCGGTCGCCGACGTCGACGTCCAGCGCGTTGGCGATCGCCCGTGACAGCGTGACCCAGCCGCCGGCGCGGAAGCGCGCGGTCGCCTTGCCAGCGCTGCCGTCAAGCACCTGCCGAACCGGGACCGGCCCCGGCGAGTCCGGCTCGGGCGCGCGCACCCACGCGCGGTTGCCGCCGACGTCCAAGAAGCCGCCGCGGTAGATCCGCACGTCGCGGACGCCTTGCACCGCGGCAAGCTGCCCACGAGCGGCGCTCAGCGGAAACGAGGCGGCGCCGAACAGATCGCCCGGCGCGTAGGAGGACACCCACACGTCGGCGGTGTGGTCGTACTCCACCGTCGCGGCACGGTCGAGGCCGCTCTGGAGATTGGAGCGGGCGCCCTGGACCGCCGCCCCGCCGAGGACCGCGAGCGCGCCGATCGTCGCGATCGCCAGCGAGCGCACACGCCAGACCGGGGCGGTCAACTGCGGAAGCGCCAGCTCGACGCCCATCAGCGTCCGCGGGCTGCGGTGGCTGATCCAGCGCAGCCCGCTCACGGTCGCATCGAGCACCGACGGCAGTAGGAGCACCACGGCGACCGTCAGCGCGATCACGCCGAAGATCACCGCGCCGGGCACCCAGATCGTGATCACCACGACCGCCGCCAAGAGCACCAAGCCGGCGGCCTCTCGCACCCGGCGCGACGCAGCATGGCTCGACGGGCGATCGCCGCGGGCCGTCAGCGTTGGCACCAGCGGCCCGAGCGCGCCGGCGATCGCTGCGAACAGACCGCCCCCGGCCGCGATCGCCACGCTCGACCACGTCACGACGCGCTCGTCGCCGATCGGGAACGCGCCCTCCATGAAGCCGACGTCCGCGGAGAAGCCGTGCCGCGAGAGCGCCTCCCCGAGGACCAGGCCGAGCGCCACCGCCGTGATGCCGAGCGCCAGCGCGTCGACGAGCAGGATGCCCGTGATCTGCCGGTTGGAGTAGCCGCTGCGCCGCAGGTCCAGGGCCAGCACGCGGCGCGCGGTGATCGTCACGAGCATCGCGCAGGCGGCAAAGAGAAACCCGACGATCGAGCTGATCGTGCTGGAGACCAGGGTCGCGGCGGCGGTCGGCCAGGCGGTCTTGTCAAACAGCTTGGGCTCGTAGTCGGAGTGGCGCACGTCGACGCGACCGCCGGTCACGGCGGCGAGCCGCTTCTGGACCGCCCCGACCTGGTCGGGATCCGCCTCGACCAGCAGTCGCGACAGGCGATGGTCGAGGCCGCCGAGCCGCTGGAGGTAGGGCAGCGGCGCGAGCGCCATCGACTGATCGGCCAGGACCCCGATGTCCCGGCGACCAAGCACGACGATCCCGGCCACGTGCGCACGACCCGCGATCTGGACCTGGGCGAGGTCGCCCGTGCGCAAGTGCAGTTGGTCGCCGACGGCCGTCGTCACCGCGAGGAACTCCTCACCCGCCAGCTCAGCGGCGTTGAAGCCCTGAACGAGCGCGCCGTTGAGCTTGCGCAGGAGCTCCGGATCGGAGGCGTAGACCATCATCGACCGGCGGCTCGTCGACCCGACGAGGCTCGCCTGGGCTTGCAGGATCGGGGCCGCCGAGCGCACGCCTGGGGTGGCTAAGACCGTCTTGGTGAGCTGATCGGAGAAGCCGCTGCCGCTGCGTGCCACGACCTGGATCTGGCTGGTTCCGATGATGCCCTGGTTGAGATGGCGGGCGGCCGCCGACAGGCTCGAGTTGGCCACCGACCCGGCGTAGAGCAGGCCGACGCCGACCGCGATCCCGGCGATCGCCAACAGCTCCTGCAGCCAGCGGCGGCGCAGCCGCACCCAGTAGAGGACGCCCACGCTGCGCAGGCGCAGCCGGGTCGGCGCGGGCAGCGGCGGCAGTGGATCCCAGGTCGCCGTCACGGTGCCGTCCGGGCGGGCACGGCCGGCTGTGCGCCTTCTGCCAGTGCTCCGTCGCGGAGGGTGTACTGGCGATCGGCGTAGGCGACGGCCTGCGGATCGTGGGTGACCAGCAGCGTGGCGATGCCGCGCTCGGACGTGACGCTGCGCAGCAGCTCGAGGACCTCGACGGTGCGCTCGCTGTCCAGGGCGCCGGTCGGCTCGTCGGCGAGCACGATGCGCGGCTCGGTGGAAAGGGCGCGGACGATCATCACGCGCTGGCGCTCACCCATCGAGAGCTCGTGAGGCCGGTGCTTGAGGCGGTGACCGAGCCCGACCGCCTCGAGCATCATCGCGACCCGGCGATTGGCGGGCCCCACGCGCATGCCCATCCCGTACAACTTCAGCGCCGCGTTGGTGACGACGCTTGCGCCCTCCAGCAGCTCGATGCTCTGCGCGATGAACCCGAGCTCGCGCATGCGGTAATCGGCGGCCGCGCGGGATGACAGCCGGGTGATGTCGCGGCCGTTGACGCAGACCTCGCCGCTGTCGGGGGCGAGGATCGCCGCGGCGATGCCCAGCAGCGTGCTCTTGCCAGAACCGCTCGGGCCGTAGAGCGCGACCAGCTCGCCCGCCCCGACGTCCAGCGACACGCCATCGACGGCGTGGACCACCTCGTTACCGATCGCGTAGTGCTTCACGACCCTGCGGAACTCGAGCATCGCTACCCGCGACGCTATCCGCGCTTGCTGCGCTGCGCCAACTCGACGACGGTCGCCGACTCTTGCGGCGGTCCGACGAGATGTCCGTCGACCAGCGACCAGACGCTCTCGACGCCTTGCAAGTCCGCCATGTCGGAGGCCGCCATCACGACCGCGACGCCCGTCGCGGAGGTCATCGATCGCAGCAGCCCGAGCAGATGCAGCCGCTCGGTCATGTCCAGCCCGGACGTCGGATCGTCGATCAACAACAGCCTGGGTTCGCAGACAGCGGCGCGAGCGATGGCGAGCAGGATGCGCTCGCTGTCAGACAGGTTGCGCCACGGCTCGTCGGCGAGCGCGTCCAGCCCCACGCGGCCCATCGCCTGCCGGGCGCGTCGCTCGGCGTCACGCCGATGGAGGTGGCGCATCAGCCCGAGCGCGATCCACGTGACCATCGGCAGGTCGGGGATCGCCGGACCCTGCCGCGTCGCGAGGCCGACGGTGCTCTGCAGCAGCTCGGTCGTCCGGCGCTTGCCGAGCCCGCCGAGCTCCTCGCCGTTGATGACGACCCGTCCCTCCTCCGGCGCGACGACGCCCGCGCAGACCTCGAGCAGCGTCGTCTTGCCGCCGCCGGCCTTGGCCCAGACGCCGACCAGCTCGCCGGCGTGGACGTGCATGCTCGCGTCCCGGAGGACCTGCAACGGCCGGTGCCCGCGCCAGTAGCAGACGCCGACGCCGTCAAGTGACAGCACGCAGGTCACGCGCCTCGATTCGCCGTTGCGAGCGCGTGCAGGCGCCGCAGCTGGGCGTTGGCCTCCGCCAGCCACTGCGCGCGGGCGGAGAGCTCGTGGAAGGACAGCGTCGACATCGCCAGCGCGCAGGCGGATTCCCAGGACGCCGCCTCCTCGACCGCCGCGGCGGGCGCGGCGCCGAGACGGCGCTGGGTGTCGATCAGCGCCTGATTGACCCAGTCGATTAGGACCGCGAGGTCATCCGCCGGTTGGGCGATCGCGATCCGCAGCCGCAGATCCTCGACGGTGGCCGGACGTTGCGACAGCCACCGGTCGAGGCGATCGCGCCCCGCGTCGGTGATCGCGAAGGTGTGGCGCGGCCGCTCGCCGTGGCGCGGCGCGGGCCCAAGGGCGACGACCTCGATCGCCTCGGCATCCGCCAGGCGCTTGATCGCCATATAAACGGACGAGCTCTGAATGGTCTCGTCCACCGACCAGCTCTGCAGCGTCTGCCACAGCGCGTACCCGTGACTGGGCTCTCGCGCGAGCAGCCCGAGCACTGCCTCTTGGATCATCGCCATTTGTGTTCCGACCCTTTCCGGACACAAGACTATCTCTTTTGCTGGATGCGAAAAAAGGCATGAGCAACAAAAGATTGCTGCCGGTCGGCAGCCCCCGCCCTCCGCGCTGAGCTGATCAGTAGAGATCCGGCCGCCGGTCCGTGACGACGTCGTTGCGCGGGCCGGTGCGCTTGTCGCGCGCGTGCGCGAGGTCGGCGGTCGCGGTCAGGACCTGCGACGCGAGCGGGTCGGTGGACTCGGCCAGCGGGTAGCCGTCCGGGCCGGCGATGATCGACGCGCCCTCGTAGTCGACGCCGCGCTCAGCGCCGGCGCGGTCGCAGACCGCGACGAACGTGCGCGACAGGCGCGCGGTCGCCATCGCCAGCGTGCCGAGCATCGAGCGCTCGCCGGGCGGGACCACGGTGCGCGGCCAGTTGGTCGGCAGCGCCAGCAGGTCGGCACCGCGCAGCGCCAGCGAACGGGTCACCTCGGGGAACTCCAGGTCGTAGCAGATGGCCACGCCGATCCGGCCGTGGTGGGTCTCGACGACCGGTGGCACCTCAGCGCCCGGCGTGAAGCAGCTCTGCTCGTCGTGCCAGAGGTGCAGCTTGCGGTAGACGGCGAGGACCTCACCCGCCTCGACGGCCACCGCGCTGTTGTAGGTGTTGCCGTCGTCGCCGCGCTCGCAGAAGCCGCCGACGACGACGGCGCCACCGCCGGCCTGCGAGGCGTCGCGGTAGGCGGAGACCGTCGGGCCGTCGAGGTCCTCCGCGTGGGCTCGCGCCTCCTCGGCGTCCGCGAACGCGTACCCGCTGCCCGCCAGCTCGGTCGCGACGACGATCCCGGCGTCGGCGGCGAGCGCGTCGGCCAGCGCCGCACGCAAGGCAATCAGGTTGTCATCGACCGCGCCCACCGACGGCGCGGTTTGGCGGGCGGACCGCCGCTGACGTCGTCCTTGTGCAAGAAATCGGGTGCCAGCGGAACCGAGAACCGGATCTGGCCCCAGCGCACGAACCACCCGGTCTCGATCCAGTCGCGGTGGACCTCGACGGCGTCGGCCGGATCGAGCTCGACGCAGAACGGGTCCGCGTACTCGATCGCCCATCCCGGGTGCGACCCGTTGAGGTTGACCATGCCGACCTCCTCGGCCCACGCGCGCAGCGCGAGCGGGACCGGCGCGATCTGCTCCTCCATCGCGGCGAGCTGCTCGACGATGTCGTCTGCCGGTGGCCGGATCGGCTCCTCGGTCTCGAACACGTAACCCTGCACGGCGAGGTGGTCGCGGATCCGCACGACGTTGCGCCCGGCGCGGCGCGCCAGCTCGCGCGCCACGGCGACGGCCTCGTCAGACGGCGGCCCGCCCGCTGCGACGATCTCCGCCCAGACGGGCCCGACCTCTCCGGCGGCGTATCGGCGCGTCCAGCTCATCGGCGCCGCGGAGCGTACCCGGCGCCTACGGCTTGGCGAGCACGTCCGAGTCCAGCGCGGAGACGCCGTCGGCGGCGGCCGCGCCGAGCGGGTCGAGACCGAAGAGGTCCTCGACGGTGCGCAGCAGGACGCCGGGGCCGACGTCGTCGCCGACGGTCGTGGCCGCGGCGGCGAACGGCGACAGCAGCAGCGCGCCGGTCGTGGCGGAGGCGTCGGTGGTCGCGGTCGGGACGATCGCGATCAGACCACCCGACTTGTAGGTCTCGGTGCGACGAATCGGCCCGACGACCTGCTCGAGAAAGCGATCCAGGCCGGCGACGTCCAGCGTCGGGTCGGGCAGGATGTAGGAGAGCTCCGGCGTGGTGTCCCGCGCGCCGAGGTCGGCGGTGAGCTGCGCGGCGTCGGCGCAGGTCGCGGCCTCACCGGCGTCAGAGGCAACGGCAGCGAACGGATTGCGCGCGCAGGCGGCGTCACCCGAGGCGTACACCTTGGCCGTCTTGTTCTTGTCCTTGAGTTGCCGGGCGAGCGTCGGCGCCTTGCCGCCCACCAGCGCCTGGGCGCCGGCCAGCGGGTCGGTGGCCCCGGGCCCGTACTTGGTTAAGACGGTCCCGAGCGACCAGAGCGTCTCGCCGAGATAAGAGCCGTCGTGCTGGGCCAGCGGGCCGGACACGGCGATCACCCAGACGTGCTTGATCGGCGGCAGCTTGCTCGCCGCGCTGACGAGCCCGCTGAGATCGCTGCTGCCGTCGCCGTCGTCGGAGGTGCTGTTGTCGGCGGTGGTGCCGCCGTCGTCTGACGTCGTCGTGTCGTCGGTGGTCGTCGTGTCGTCCGACGCGGCGGTGTCGGCCGCGGTCGTGTCGTCGTCGGCCGCGGCCGTCGCGTCGCCGGTGGCGGCCGCGGTGGTGTCGTCGCCGGCCGACGGCGTCAGATCGGTGGTGCCCTCCGTCGCGGGCGGCACGGCCGTCGTCGCCGGCTCAGCGATGCTGGCCGCCGCAGCTGCCGGCGCAGCGGCGCCGCCGAGCAGCACCGGCGCGCGCCCTGCCGCGCGACCGTCGGGCCCGATCAGCAGGCCGCCGAGCACACCGAGCGCCAGCGCGGTGCTCACCAACGCGGAGGCCGCCGGACGCCGCCAGATGCTGCGCGTCTGCGCCGGCAGCTCGACCGCCGCGGCCTCCTCGGCCTCACGCTCGCGCGCGACCTCGAACGCCCGGTCAAGGTCGACCGATCGCTCGCCGAGAAGCTGGCCGCAGTGGATGCAGTACCGCGCCTGCGCCCCATGCGGCGCGCCGCAGGATGGGCACCTCGCCAACGTCACGCGGCGTCCCAATACATCTTAATCTCCACAGGCATAGTGTACTTTAGATCGGGTGACGAACGATGATTCGCTCGAGGCCCTGCGGGCCCGTCGCAAGGAGACCGCGCGGCTCGTGGCCACGCTGCAGTTCGACCTCGGTGGCCTGACCGCCGAGATGGCTCAGACCGGGCAGTTCCACCTCGACGTGCTCGTCCGCCGGTCCGCCGAGCTGCGCGCCGCCGACGCCGAGCTCGGCGAGTTGGAGCGCTTGCTGGCCGCTGCCGACGAAGGCGTCACCGGCCAGTGCCGGCGCTGCAGCGCCTCCCACGCCCGCGGCGCGATCTACTGCTGGCGCTGCGGCGAGTCGTTGGCCTACGCGGTCACGCAGTAGCGCACACGGCCCCGAGGATCGCTCCCCGGGGCCGCGCCGCACGCACCTACTTGATGACCTTGATCGAGGCCCCGGCCGCCGAGGCGGTCAGGTACTTCGTGTCGCCCGGCCAGGTGATCGTGACCTTCCACGTGCCCTTGGCCAGCTTCGGCAGCGTGACCGTGACCACGCCCTTGGAGAGCGTGCCCGTGAGCGTCTTGGTGACCTTGCCCTTCTTGAGCTTGATCGTCACCTTGCCGCTGGCCGCGGCGCTGCCCTTGGGCGCGGTGACCGTCACCTTGTACTTGCCGCCCTTCTTGCTGGTCGGCTTGACCGTCACGGCGCCGGCGACCTTGCTCACCTTCACGCGCGCGGGCTGAGCCGGCGTCGGGTTCTTCGACGCGCCGCCCGTGCCGGGCGTCGTGTTGGTGTTGGTGCCCGGCCCCGGGTCCGGCGTGGTGATCGGCGTCACCTCAGCCGGCTTGACCGTCAGCGACCCGGTCTCGGTGAACGGCGCGATTTGGAGGTCGCCCGCGTAGGACAACGCGTAGTCGTAGGACCCGGCGTCCAGCGCCGGGAGCGAGAACGACGCCTTGCCGTCGGCCACCGTGGCCGAGGCCGTCGTGACCGACGTGCCGCCCTGCTTGACCGTCAGCGCGACCGTGCCGTCCGGGACGAACCCGTAGTCGTTGTCGATCTTGACCGTGATCGTCGGCGCGGTGCCGACCGTCACCGGGTCGGCCGTGACCGTCCGCCGCGAGGCAAAGCCGTTCGGCAGGCCGGTGAAGAACACGTCGACCGCGTGGACCGCGGCCAGGCCGCCCGCCACGCTGCCCGGAGCGGTGGCGCTGCCCCAGACGGCGTTGACCTTGTTCTTGCGCGTCTGCGCGACGCCCCAGGCACCGACCACCGTGGTCAGGTTCGAGACCAGCGCCGCGTCCGGCGTCGCCGCCGTCTTGGCGTCGATCAGCGCGGTCTTCGCCGCGGCGTAGTTGGCCGGAGCCGACGCGCCCAGGGCGGCCAGCGCCGAGGACAGCGCGGCCGGGCTGATCGTGATCGGGCTCGTGCCCGCGCTGGTGACCGTCACCGACGCGGCCGTGGACCCGCTGGCCGCCGTGTACTTGACCGTCGCCGTGTCGGCGTCGACCAGGAACTGCGTGTCATCGGTGTCGATCGCCGTGTTGACGTAGTTCTGGGTCGGGTCCGACTGCCAGGTGAAGCTCGCCAGCTGGCTGTTGATCGTCGACCAGATCGGCGCCGTCAGCGGGATCGTGGTGATGCCGAGCTGGTTGGGCCGCGGGCTCGTGTAGTACCACTGCGACATGTACTCCGTGTACGTCTTGTTGGCGTTCTTGATGATCCACTGACGCTGGACGCCGGCGTTGGGGTCGGTGCCCGCGCCGCCCTTGTAGCCCACCAGGAACGGGACCTGGAGCTTCCAGGTCGTGGTCAGCGACTTGCCGTAGTCGCCGCCCGGGTAGAACGTGACCGACGAGCCGCCGGTCGTGTAGTCGTACTGCGTCTTGATGTTGGTGAGGTACTGGTTGACCAGGTCCCCGTAGAGGAAGCTGGGGTTGGCCTTCTGCACGGCCGAGCCGCCGGACCCCGACTGCTGGGTGTTGCGGGTCTGGAGCGGGTTGACGCTCGACGTCGTGGCGCCGCCGACGACGCCGCCGTCGAGAACCGTGTCGAAGTTGTAGACCTTGACGCCGTGCTGCTTGGCGTACTTGTTGATCGCCGGCAGGACGGGCCGCGTGTTCGGGCACCAGGTGCCGCCGAAGAGGATGACCGCGTTCTCGCCGTCGGTGCTCTTGAGCAGGTCGACGAGCTCGGGGTAGGTGATCTGGTCGATCTGCCAGCCGTCGGCGCCGTCGGCGTCGGTCAGGACCGGGTTGCTCGCCCCCTGGGCGACGTTCGGGGCCTGCTCGGCCTGCTTGGCGTTGACCTCGTCCTTCCACCAGTCGAACTGGTCGAGCTCCTCGAGGTTGGCCGCGCCGGCCTTGTCGATGGCCGTGTTGACCGCCGACGTCGTGGACCCCGCGTCGGCCTGCGTGGTCAGTTCGGTCCAGGAGACGACCTTCGCCGCGTCGGCGCCGTCCTTGTGGTCCTTGTTGTAGATGAAGAAGAAGCTGTGCAGCGCGTTGGCGGGCGTGCCCGTCTTGTAGTTGTAGAGCGCGCCGCCGTCGAGGTCGCCGACCTTGGTGCTGTGGCCGGCCACCGAGCCGTTGTCGTTGACCGTGTTGGTGCCGGTCGTGACGGTGACCGTGGCGCTCTCGGAGTCGACGCCGTTCTGGACGACGGTCAGGCCGTTGCCGAGGTAGGAGCCGACGAGGTTCTGCCACGCGTTGTCGTACTTGGCCTGCGAGGTCGCGGGCAGCTGCGTGATGGCACCGGCGTTGCGGATGTCCAGGGCGGGCTCGTTGATCGTGCCGACCTTGGCGCTGCCCGAGAGGTTCGGGTCAAACCAGTAGACCTTCTTGACGTTCTTGGCCTTGGCGGCGGCCTCTACGGCCTGCGCACGAGCGGCGAACGTCGCGTCCAGGGCGGGGTCGCCGATCAGGACCGCGAAGTCGCCGGGCTGCTGGAGCAGCCACTGGAAGCGGTCGTAGGTGACCGGCTCGATCGCCGGGTCGGTGTCACTGGCGGGCAGGCCGAGGGCGTGCTGCAGATAGGTCGCCTCGGAGTAGTTCGTGAGGCCAGCCGGCGCCGCGGCGGCGGGCTGAGCCGTCGCCGCGAGCGCGACGACCGCGGCCGCCGCGGCCAGCACTCCGGCCGGCCGGGTCCAACGCATGGGAATGTTCACTTTGCTGTCTTCTTGTTCGTGTTTTGAGGGGTCTACAGATCGATGGGGCGTCGCGGCCCGAAGGCGCGGCGCCGGGCGAAGCCGATGAAGAAGACGGCGCCGGCTGCGGCGAACACGGCGGCGAGGATCCCGATGCCGGCCGCGCGGGTGTCCGGGACCCCGGCGCCTGCGCCCTTGGCGCTGACGAGCTCGTAGTCGGGCTTGCCGCCCGCGCCGGTGGTCGCCGCGGCGGTGGTGCCGGTGCCGTCGGTCGTCGCGGTGCCCGCGGCCGTCCCGTCGGTCGCGGTCGTGGCGGCGGCGCCGTCCGCGGTGGTGCCGTCTGCCGTCGTGGCGGCGACGGTTGCGCCACCCTTGGCGGCCGACGCGGTGCCGCTCTTGGCCGACGACGACCCGCCGCTCGTCGCGGCGCGCGAGGACGACGACTTGCTCGAAGCCTTCGAGCCGTTGGACGACGAAGAGCCGGACGCCGAGGAGCCCGAGGACGATGACTTGGTCGTGGGCGTCGTGGAGCCCTTCGAGGTCGACGACGAGGACTTCGTGGTCGACCCCGTGCCCTTGGTCGTCTTCGACCCGGTGGACTTGGTCGTCGCCGCCGACGTCGAGGTGCCCGAGGTCGTCGTCGCCGCGCCCGAGCTGCCGGTGCTCGCGGCTGCCTGATTGGTGGCCGCCGCGTTCGTGCCGTTCGTCCCGCTCGTGCTCGTGCTCGAAGTCGACGGCGTGCTGGTGTTGTTGGTGGTCGTCGTCGGGGTGGTTTGCGTCCCGCCCGCGGCCTGCTGCTGCTTGACCCACGTGTCGTAGGAGCTGATCCGCGACCACTCGGTCCAGTGCGCGGTGGTGATCAGGTCGCCGCCGCCGTCGTAGTACTGGATCTGGTTCTCGGAGAAGTCGTACTCGACGTTCGGGATCGGCGTGCAGGCGTAGTCGTCGTAGCCGGGCAGCGTGTCCGCGCCGTCGTGGTAGGTCTGGCCGTCGATCGTCACGTCGATCGGAGCGGGATGGTCGGCGGGGTTGGTGATGTCCGTGGCGTGCGCGGCGGGAGCCGCGACGCCCAGGACGGCGGCGGCGAGGACGGGCCGCAGCCAACGGGGGAAGACCGTCACTGGAGTTCCTTTTCGGTTCAGGGAGTTACTGGAGGGAGGGATCGACGACCGCGAGCTCTTCGCCGCCCCAGAAGACGCGGGGCGTCAGCTCGGACCCGGTCGCCGCGACCGCGGTCGGCCAGGGCGCGACGTGGATGGGCGGCGGGGACGGCGACACGAGCTGCTCGGCCTCCACGAACTCCGCGCGGCCCGCGAAGATCTCGTCGTCCAGCAGCCCGGTCTGGCGCGCGACGACCGTGGCGCTCACCGCGGCGGCGGTCACGTTGGTCGCGGTGCGCGCCATGTCGGCGATCACCCCGATGGGGATCGTCGCCGCGACGAACTCCAGCGGCAGGTGCGCGGCCGACAGGACGGTGGCGGCCGCGACCGTCGCCGCGCCGGGCACACCGGCCGTGCCGACCGAGACGATCACGCCGAGGAACGCCAACACGATGTAGTCGGTCACCGAGTAGGAGATCCCGTAGGCGTTGATCCCCCAGACGGCGATCATGATCGGCCAGATCCCCGCGCAGCCCGGCATCCCGATCGTCGAGCCCAGCGGCGCCGTGAAGTGCGCGATCTCCGAGTGCACGCCGACCTGGCGCGTGAGCTGCCCGGTCGTCACCGGCAGCGTGCCGATGCTGCTCTGGGTGCTGAACGCGGTCAGCTGCGCCGGGAAGATCTTGCGGAAGAACGCCACCACCGGCACGCGCGCGAAGGCGCTCAGAAGCGCGCCGTTGAGCAGGTAGGCGTGGATGAAGCACGCGATCCAGACCAGCGCCAGCAGCCCGCCGAGCGACTTGAAGTCCTCGCCGAGGTTCGAGCTGCTGCCGACCATCGCGGCCGTCAGCGCGACGATCGCGTAGGGCGTGAGCCGGATGACGTAGCCGACCGCCTTGAAGATGACCAACTTGAGCGCCTCGGCGCCGGCGCCGAACAGCCGGACCTTGTCGCCCTCCTTCTCCAGCAGCGCCAGGTAGGCCACCGACAACGTGACCGCGATCAAGATGATGGGGATGATGTCGTTGGCGCTGAAGTTCTGAGCGATGTTGGTGGGGAAGAAGCCAACGACGACCTGCGCGAAGTCCTGGACCTGACCCTGGATCGCGTCGGTCGACTTCTCGCCGAGCTGGTGGTGGACGCCGTGGCCCGGACGGAACGCGAGCGCGAGGCCGAGCGCGAGCACGACCGCCAGCGCGTTGCTGAGCATCAGCCAGAAGATCGAGCGCAGGCCGATGCTGCGCAGCTTGGCCAGGCTGCCGAGCGACGTGATCGAGGAGACGATCGCGATCAGGATCAGCGGCGCCACCGTCGCCAACAGCACGTTGATGTAGATGTGGCCGATCGGGTCGATCGCCTCGACGTCCGTGCCGGCGAGCAGGCCGATCGGGACGCCGATCCCCAGCGCGAACAGCGCGATGAGGCTGAAGTTCAACTCGCGCTTGCGCAGCCACCAGATGGCGGCCCAGCTGACGAGCACCGCGCCCAACGGCGCCAGCTCCGACCAATTGACGTGCATCCTGCATCCTCCATATGGGGTCGTCCGGACCACGAGGGATCCGCGCTTGAAAGCGTGCATTCCGGCGGCACGCGAACCTGGTCCTCACCCGGGGCACCCCACCGCGGACGGGGGTTGCCGGCCAGCAAGCCGGGGCTTGGCACTGGCACTCATGACCGCGGCGGACAATAGCAAATTCCCACGGAATTCATAGGAAAGGTCTTTTTAGGCGTGTTCAACGCCTACTCGGACGCGCGAGGAGGGTGCGGTCCGAGCCGGTCTGTCAAGGGAAAGCCCGGCGCCGGCCCGGCGCCGGGCGTCAGAATGCCTGCGACCTCGCTCAGGAGCCTTCACCATGACCGATCACGCCATCTTCATTCCCGACGAGCACATGCGCCGCAAGCGCGACGCGTACTGGACCGACCTGGTCGGCGGTGTCACCGGGCGCTACAAGACCGCCCAGGTCCAGCGTCTGCTGGAAGGCCGAACGTTGCCGGAGGGGTCATCGATCGTCGATGTCGGCGCCGGCACCAGCGACCTGTCCAAGATGGTCGCCGAGTACGGCGACATCGACTCGATCGTCTGCCTCGACTACGACGACGACATCGTCCAGCGCAGCCGCGCCGCCGAGACCGACTCGCGGGTGCAGTGGCGCACCGGAGACGCCAGCGACCTCGCCGCCTACGGCAGCGACGTCGGCGCCGTCGGGTTCTTCGACATCCTCCACGAGGTGTACTCGTTCGTCGGCCGCTCGCCGCAGACCGGCGCGATCGACCACGCCGTCGGGCGCGCCGCCGTCGAGGACATCCTGCGCGCGGCGGCTACGGCGCTGGCACCCGGCGGCGTGATCCTGATCACCGACGACGTCCTCCCCGAGGAGGGCGACACGCCCGTTCGCGTGCGCACCAAGACGCCGGAGATCGCGGAGGTGCTGCACCGCATCGCCCGCGAGTACCCGTCCCGCCCGCTGGAGATCGCCTGGGAGGACGACGGCCGCACGTTCACGATCCCGGCGCGGACGTTCATCACGCTGCTGACCCAGTACAACAAGCCCAAGCAGGGCGACGAGGCGCGCTGGGCCGTGGAGCAGATGGAAGTCCACGAGTACATGTCGGCCTCGGAGTACCAGGCCTTCTTCGGCGACCTGGGCCTCACGGTGGCCGTCGACGTCGGAACGCCGCCCGAGGCCGGCGCGGAGTGGGCAGAAGACTTCGAGGTCCTCGACGGCCTGCCGGGCTTCCCCAACAAGCGCGTCGCGGTCCTCGCCGCCAAGTAGATCCGCCCGCGCTCCGCGCCGGGAGTTACCTAGGACTGGATGAAGGCCAACAGGTCGGCGTTGATCGTCGCCGCCTCGGTCGTCGGCATCCCGTGCGGGAAACCGGCGTAGGTCTTCAGCGTGCCGTTCTGGACCAGCTCGGCCGACAGCGGGCCCGAGTCGGCGTAGGGGACGACCTGGTCGTCGTCGCCGTGCATGACCAGGACCGGGACCGAGATCTTCTTGAGGTCCTCGGTGAAGTCGGTCTGCGAGAACGCGACGACGCCGTCGTAATGGGCCTTGGCGCCACCCATCATGCCCTGGCGCCACCAGTTGCCGATGATCGCGTCGTTGGGCTCGACGCCGTCGCGGTTGTAGCCGTAGAAGGCGGTCGACGGCAGCTCGCGGTAGAACGAGGACCGGTTGGTGGCGACCTGCTCCTGGATGCCGTCGAAGACCTCCTTGGGCAGCCCGCCCGGGTTGGCCTCGGTCTTGACCATGATCGGCGGGACCGCGCTGATCAGGACCGCCTTGGCGACGCGGCTCTCGCCGTGGCGCGCGATGTAGTGCGCGACCTCGCCGCCGCCGGTGGAGTGACCGACGTGGATCGCGTCCTTGAGGTCGAGGTGCTCGACGACCGCCAGGAGGTCGTCGGCGTAGTGGTCCATGTCGTGGCCGCCTGCGACCTGCTCCGAGCGGCCGTGGCCGCGGCGGTCGTGCGCGACGACGCGGAAACCGTGCTGGAGGAAGAACATCAACTGGGCATCCCAGTCGTCGGACGAGAGCGGCCACCCGTGGCTGAAGACGATCGGTTGCCCGCTGCCCCAGTCCTTGTAGTAGATCTCGACGCCGTCCGTGGTGGTGATAGTGGGCATGCGATCCAACGTAGCCCGCGACTCATGGAGGTCGCCGAAGTTCTTGGACCGAATAGACCACCCTGGTGTACGCCGCCCCGACGTGGCGTCGCGACCATCAGGGTCCGGGCGCGCTGAGGCCGTGGAGCATCAGGTCGATCTGCCGGCGCCCCAGTCGCTCCCAGTCGCCGGTGCCCGGCGTCACCAGCGCTCCCCGCGCTCGCCGAGCGCGACCTTCGCGGCGTGCACGCGCCGGCGCGCCGCCGCCTCGGCGGCGGCGTCGCCCCGGCGCTTGGCGTGCCCGACCTGCGAGCGCGCCGACATCAGCTCGCTGACCAGCTCACGGCGCCGCGCTTCGGGGATCGACGGATCGGTGGCACGCCACCGGCGTCCGTCGATCACCACGTGACGCCCGTCAGGCGTGCGCTCCGGCATGGCGATGATCGGTTCGTGCTCTAGGCGCCGGGCTTGAAGACCACCTTGAACGTCCCGTCCTCCTTGCCCTGGAAGTCCTTGTAGGCCTTCGGGGCATCGTCGAGCGGGACGTGGTGGGTCGCGAAGGACTCGGTCCCCAGCGGATCGTCCTCGCCGGTCAGCAAGGGCATGATGTCGTCGATCCAGCGCTTGACGTTGGCCTGCCCGCCACGGATCTGGACCTGCTTGTCGAAGATCTGCATCAGGTTCATCGGGCTGGCGGCGCCGCCGTAGACGCCGGAGACCGACACCGTGCCGCCGCGGCGGACGAGGTCGAACGCGCTGTGCAGCGCCGACAGGCGGTCGATGCCGGCGGTCTCGATGACCTTCTGGGCGGCGGCGTCGGGGAGGAGGCCCGCGAGGCGGTGAGCGAGCTTGCCGACCGGGGCGCCGTGGGCCTCCATGCCGACGGCCTCCAGCACGGCGTCGGGACCGCGGCCGCCGGTCTGCTCGCGGATGACGGCCGCGAGGTCGTCGTGCTCGTTGAGGTCGATGGCCTGGACGCCGTGGGCGCGGGCGCGCTCCAGGCGGTCGGGGACGAGGTCGACCCCGATCACGTGCTCGACGCCCTTGTGCTGGGCGATGCGCGTCGCCATCTCGCCGATCGGTCCGAGCCCGAGCACCAGGAGGCTGTCGCCGGGGCCGACGTCGGCGTAGGCCACGCCCTGCCAGGCGGTCGGCAGCACATCGGAGAGGAAGACGAAGCGGTCGTCGGACGGGCCTTCGGGCACCTTGATCGGCCCGTAGTGCGCCTGGGGCACGCGCAGGTACTCGGCCTGACCGCCGGCGACCTGCCCGTAGAGCTTGGTGTAGCCCAGCAACGAGGCGCCGGTGCCGTACTCGTGCACCTGCGTGGTCTCGCACTGAGACTGCAGCCCGGTGCCGCACATGTAGCAGTGCCCGCAGGACACGTTGAAGGGGATCACGACGCGATCGCCCGGCGCGATGTGCGTGACCTCAGAACCCACCGCCTCGACGATCCCCATCGGCTCGTGGCCGAGGATGTCGCCCGCATCGAGGTAGGCGCCGAGCACCTCGTACAGGTGCAGGTCGGATCCGCAGAGCCCCGAGGACGTGACGCGGATGATCGCGTCGGTCGGCTCCTGGATCGTCGGATCGGGAACGGTCTCGACGCGCACGTCGTGGACGCCCTGCCATGTCAATGCCTTCATGTTTTTTGCGCTACCCGGCGGATACGAGGACGCACACCTGGGCTCGGCGGTCATCCCGATCGAGCCGTGACCCGTAGCCGAAGGACGCGCTACCGCGTCCCCCGAACCGGATCGATCATCGTGTCCCAGCATCCTGCTCGTCTCACCGGCCGCCGTGTCCTCATCACCGGCGCCAGCTCCGGCGTCGGCCTGGAAGCGGCGCGGCGCTTCGGCGCCGAGGGGGCCCGCCTCGCGCTGCTGGCCCGCGGCGAGGAGGCGCTGCGCGCGGTCGTGGCCGAGCACGGCCTCGACGCGCTCGTCCTGCCCGTCGATCTCACCGACCGGGCCGCGGTAGAGGCGGCGGTCGCTGAAGCCGCCGAGGCGCTTGGCGGCCTGGACGTCGTGGTCTCCAACGCGGCGTCGGCGGTGTTCGGCCATGTGCTTGAGGTCCACGCCGAGGACTTCGACCGCACCCTCGCGGTGACGTTCACCGGCGCGGTCAACGTCATCCGCGCCGCGCTGCCGCACCTGCGCGAGTCGCACGGCCTGGTCGTCGCGACCGGGTCGCTGATGGCGCGCGTGCCGCTGCCGACGTGGTCGTCCTACAGCGCCGCCAAGCACGCGCTGCGCGGGTTCCTCAACAGCCTGGCGATCGAGGAGCGCGAGCAGGGCACCGGCGTGCGCGTGTCGATCGTCCATCCCGGGCCGATCGACACACCGCTGTTCGCCCAGGCCTCCAGCGCGACCACATTCCAGCCGCGGGTGGCGCCCGACGCCTACGCGGCGGGCGTCGTCGCCCAGGCGCTCGTCGAGGTCGCCGTCCGGCCTCGGCCCGAGGTCGTCCTCGGCGGCGAGACGCGCCTGCTCGACCTGATGTTCTCGCTCACGCGCCCGGCCGCTGAGGCCGTGCTGCTGCTCGTCGACCGCTGGTACCGCAGCGGCGCCGAGGCCGCCGCCCGCCCCGGCTCGCTGTGGGTCGCGCCGCGGCGCCCGCAGGCCAGCGGCGGAATCCCTGCCCGCGACAGCCTGCTCGCGCCGCTGCAGCTCGGCCGCCGGATGCTCCCCGCTCCGAGCACGCCGCTGCGCTTCGCCGCCCACCTGGCGCTCGCCGCCCGCAAGCTGCCCACGGTCGCCCGCTCGCTCGTGCGGTCAGTGCCGGAGCGCCGCACGCCAGTTGCCAGCCTCGGCGCCACCGCGCGCCGATCGCCGGAGCGGGCGGGGCGCGTCACCGTGTGAGCGGTCGCCTCCCGAGTACCCGCCCGCGCCAGCGGGAACATCGCCACGCAATATGAAGATCGGTCTTGCCCTCTCCTGCGAGGAGAACGCGCCCCTCGCCCTCGTCGACCAGGCCAAGCGCGCTGAAGCCGCCGGGTTCCACGCCTTGTGGATCTCCGACCACTACCACCCGTGGAACGACGAGCAGGGCCACAGCCCGTTCGTGTGGTCGGTGATCGGCGCGATCGCGCAGGCGACCGACCTGCCGATCATCACCGCGGTCACCTGCCCCACCGTGCGCATCCACCCTGCGGTGATCGCACAGGCGGCGGCGACCAGCGCCGTCCTCACCGGCGGGCGCTTCGTGCTCGGCGTCGGCTCGGGCGAGGCGCTCAACGAGCACATCTTCGGCGACGCCTGGCCCGAGGCCGACGAGCGCCTGGACATGTTGGAGGAGTCGATCGAGATCATGCGGTTGCTCTGGGGCGGCGGCCAGCAGACCTACGAGGGCGTCCACTACCGCGTCTCCAACGCCCGCGTCTACGACCTGCCCGACACGCCGCCGCCGGTCTACATCTCAGGCTTCGGACCCAAGGCCACCAAGTTGGCCGCCCGGCTGGGCGACGGCTACTGCACCACGACGCCCGACCAGGAGCTGATCGGCCTCTACCGCTCCGAGGGCGGCAAGGGCCCGGTCCAGGCCGGCGCGAAGGTCTGCTTCGGCCGCGACGAGCAGGCGGCGCGCGCGACCGCCCATCGCCTCTGGCCCAACGTCGGCCTGCCCGGCGAGCTGGCACAGATCCTGCCGACGCCTACGCACTTCGAGCAGGCCGGCGAGCTGGTGACCGAGGACATGGTGGCCGAGACCGTGCCGTGCGGGCCGGACCTCGACCGCCACGTCGAGGCGCTGCGCGAGTACGAGCAGGCTGGGACCGACGAGCTGTTCGTCCAGCAGATCGGACCCGAGCAGGACCTGTTCTTCGACGAGTGGGCGCCGGCCGTGCTCTCGAAGTTCGCCTGACGGTGGCGGCTCCCGAGGTCGGCGACCTCGCGCTGCTCAGCGACTGCCAGACCGCGGCGCTCGTCTCCATGGCGGGCGCGGTCGTCTGGTGGCCCGGCCCACGGTTCGACTCGCCCTCGGCGTTCTCGCAGCTGCTCGACGCCGACGCCGGGCACTTCTCGATCGCCCCCGTCGCCGAGGCGCGCACGACCCGCGCCTACCTCGACGGCACGCTCGTGCTGCGCACCGAGCACCGCACGGCGACCGGCGCGGTGTCCGTGACCGACGCCCTTGCGCTCGACCCGGCGGCGCGCGGCCACGAGATCGGGATGGCGTCGCCGCACGCGTTGGTCCGCGTCGTCGAAGCGCTGGAGGGCGAGGTCGAGCTGGACGTCGCGTTCATACCGCGCCTCGAATACGGGCTCGTCGTCCCGTGGGTGGGCCGCGACCTCGGCCTGGTCCAGACCGAGGGCGGACCCGAGCGCCTGTTCCTCTCCGGCGGCGAGGCCCTCGAGTTGTCGGACCGCGGCGCGCGCGGTCGACTCGTCCTGCGCGCAGGACAACGCCACGGCTTCGTCCTGCAACGGGTCACCGGTCCGCGGGCGAGCGCGCCGATGGCGATCGACGCCGACGGTGCGTTGGCGTCGACCGCGGAGGCCTGGCGCTCCTGGTCAGCGCAGCACGACGACTACGACGGGCCCTACCGCGAGGAGGTCGCCCGCGCGCGGCTGGTCGTGCAGGGCATGACCTATCAGCCGACCGGTGCGATCGTCGGCGCAGCGACGACGTCGTTGCCCGAGGTCCCGGGCGGCGAGGCCAACTGGGACTACCGCTACGCCTGGCTGCGCGACGGCGGCATGGTCGCCCGCGCGTTGCTGCGCGTGACCTGCTCTGACGAGGCCCGCCGCTACTTCGAGTGGGCGATGAGCGCCGCGGTCAGCTGCCGGCAGGACGAGGATGTGCAGATCGTGTTCGGCGTCGAAGGCGAGCGCCATCTCGGTGAGCGTCAGCTGGACCATCTCGATGGCTTTGCGTCCAGCCGCCCGGTCCGGATCGGCAACGCCGCCTGGGAGCAGCGCCAGCTCGACGCCTTCGGCGAGCTGCTCGACGTCGCCGACGCGCTCGGCGACGACCTGGAGCTGGACGAGCGCACTCGAGAGTTCCTGTGCCAGCTCGTCGACCGGGCCGCCGAGCAATGGCGCCAGCCCGACGCGGGGATCTGGGAGGAACGCGACCGCGAGCGCCACCACACGCTGTCCAAGGTGATGTGCTGGGTCGCGCTGGATCGCGGGCTGCGACTGGCCGACCGGCTCGGCGCCGCCACAGAGACCGACCGCTGGCGCACGGCGCGCGACGAGATCCGCGCGACCGTCCTTCGCGAGGCCTACAACAAGCAGCGGGGCGCGTTCACCGGCGTCCTGGGCGGCGACGAGCTCGACGCGGCCGTCTTGATCCTGCCGCTCGTCGGCTTCATCGACGCCGACGACGAGCGCATGGTCGCGACCGTGCGCGCGCTTCAGAAGGCGCTCGGCGCCGACGGGCTCCTGCACCGCGTCGAGCGCATCGACGACGCCGGCGCGTTCCTGCCCACGACGTTCTGGCTGGCCGCCGTCCAGGCACAGGCCGGCGACACGCAGACTGCTCGCGCCACGATCGATCGTGCGCTGGCCTGCGCCAACGACCTCGGGCTGCTCGCCGAGCTGGGCGACCCGCTGACGTCGAAGCCCATGGGCAACGTCCCGCAGGTGCTGTCGCATGTCGCGCTGATCAGCGCGGTCGCACGGCTGGCCGCCGCCGAGGCGCGGGACGAGGAGGCCATCGCGTCGTGATCGGCAGTCCTCGTCGACGCCGTTGCCGGTGCCGGCGCGGCGGCCCATGCAGCCGCCGCGCCGTTCGCCAGCGTGCCTAGTTGAAGGCGTACTTCTCGTACTTGGCCACGTTGTCCTTGGTGACCACCGCGGCGGGCACGATGACCTGACGCGGGACTTCCGGCGGGACCAGTTCAGGCAGGCCCTGCCCGAGCGCGATCAAGCGCGCCATGTTGACCGCCGAGGCGGCCATGTTGGGGTTGTAGAGGAAGGTCGCGCGGTAGAGGCCGCCGGCCTTGATCTGCTTCATCGCGTCCGACGAGCCGCCGACGCCGGTCAGGAACATGTCCTTGTCGCGGCCCGCGTTGCGGATCGCCTGGACGACGCCCTGGGCCATGTCGTCGTCGTGCGTGTACACGGCGTCGATCTGCTTCTGGGCGTTGAGGATGTTCTCCATCACCTTGAGGCCCGTGTCCGGGTTGAAGTCACCCGGCTGCGAGGCCACGATCTTGATCCCGCCGTCCGGGCACTTCTTCTTCAGCTCGTCGGTGAAGCCCTTCGAGCGGTCCTCGGTGACCGAGATGCCGGCCAGGCCCTGGATCTCGACGACGTTGCCCTTGCACTTCAGCTGGTCGCCGATGTAGTCGGCCGCCAGCGTGCCGATCTGGTAGTTGTCGCCCAAGATCGTCGCCGTGGCGGCGTCCTGCTTGCTGAACGTGCGGTCGATGTTGACGACCGGGATGCCGGCGGCCTCGGCCTTCTGGGCAACGGGCGTCAGGGCCTCGCCGTCCTGGGGCAGGACGACCAGCGCGTCGGGCTTCTGCGCGATCGCCTGCTCGATCTGCTGGGCCTGCGAGTCGGCGTCGGCGGCCTGCAGCAGCTCGAACTTGACGTCGGGGTGCAGCTTGGCCGCGGCCTTGGCGTTCTTGGAGATCGCGCCCAACCAGCCGTGGTCGGTGGGCGGGACGCTGGCGATGATGCGGACGGTCTTGCCGGTCCCGCCGCCTTCGGTGTCGGCGGTCTGCGCCGCCGGCGCCTGGACGGTGACCGTCTTGGTGTCACCGTCGCTGCCGCACGCGGCGAGGCCAAGCCCCGATAGCGCGACGACCGCCGTGGTGATCATGGGAAGCCGCTTGCGCGACATGTGGTGTCTCCTCCTCCTGATGGATGACATCTAGTACCGGGCCTCGGGACGCTGGAGCAGGACCGCACCCAGCACGATCGCGCCCTTGGTGACCTGTTGGACCTCGGTGGAAAGGTTCAGCTGGGTCATCAAGCTGAAGATCAACGCGAACGTCAGGACCCCGAGGAGCGTCCCGACGATCGTCGCCCGGCCGCCGGCCAGGCTGGTGCCGCCGATGACGACGGCGCCGATCGCGTCCAACTCGTACAAGTTGCCGCTGACCGGCGACGCGCTGCCCAGCCGCGCGCAGAGCAGCACGGTCGCCACTCCCGCCAGCAGGCCCGAGAGCACGTAGACGCTGAAGATGATCCGGCGCACCGGGACGCCGGCGATCCGCGCCGCCTCCCGGTTGCCGCCGACCGCCACGACGTAGCGGCCGTAGCGCGTTCGGTTGAGCAGGATCCAGCCGCCGATCGTGACCAATAGGAACACGTACACCGAGACCGGGATCCCGGCGATCCGCCCCGACCCGAACCACAGCAGCGACAGCGCCTTGGGCTCGCCGAACGCGCCGCCGTTGAGGTCGAGCAGGCCGACCGGCAGCTTGTCGTTCAACAACAGCGCCAGCCCGCGCCCGATCGAGAACATCGCCAACGTGGCGATGAACGGGACCACGCGCCCGTAGGCGACCGCGGTCGCGTTGACCGTCCCGAGCGCCGTCGCGAACAGGATCGCGCCCAAGATGAACAGGAACGTGCCGCCGCTGCCGTCCTTGACCAGTATCCCGCCGAACAGCCCGGCCGCCGCGACGACCGAGCCGACCGAGAGGTCGATGCCCGCCGTCGCGATCACGAAGGTCATGCCGATCGCCAGCACCCCGACCACGCTGGCCTGGGTGAGCATGTTGCGGATGTTGTCCCAGGTCGGGAACGTGTCCGGCTTGAGGATCGCGCCGGTCACGAAGAGCACGACGACGACAAGCGCCAGCGCGTACTCCTGCAGCTCCAGCCCGCGCAGCCGGGCCAGCGCCGCGGGGCGGCGGCCGGCGCCCGGGGGCGTGCTCGTTGCGGTCGTGCTCATGCAACCTCCTCGGCGAGATCAGGGGCGTCGGTGGGCGCCACGGCGTGGCGCAGCAGCTCTCGTTCGGTGGCCGTCGCGCCGTCGACCTCGGCGACCACCTCGCCCTCGCGCATCACCAGCACGCGGGAGCAGATGCCGACCAGCTCCTCGAGCTCGGAGGAGACGACGAGCACGCCGAGCCCCTCCTTGGCGAGGTCGCAGATCAAGCGGTACAACTCGGCCTTGGTCGCGACGTCGACGCCGCGCGTGGGCTCGTCGAGCAGCAGCACGCGGCAGCGGCGCAGCAGCCAGCGGGCCAGGACGACCTTCTGCTGGTTGCCGCCCGACAGCAGCCGCGCGATCCGATCGACGTCGTCGGGGACGGTGTTGAGCCGGCGCAGCTGGGCGCGCGCCTCGCTGCGCTCCTCCCCCACGTCCAGCAGCGCGCGACCGAAGCGCGGCAGGTCGGCGAGGCTGACGTTCTTGGCCAACGACCAGTCCAGGACCAACCCCTCCGACTTGCGGTCCTCGGGCGCGAGGCCGAGGCCGGCCTCGATCGCGCGCCGCGGCGAGCCGGGCTTCAAGGCCTTGCCATCAACAAGCACCTCGCCCTCCTCGGGCACGTCGAGGCCGTAGATCAGGCGCAGCAGCTCGGTCCGCCCGGAGCCGACCAGCCCACCAAGGCCTAGGACTTCTCCCGCGTGGACCTTAAGCGAGACGCCGCGGACCGCGGGCAGTCGCCGGGCGCCGCGCACCTCCAAGACCACCGTGTCGGTCCCGACCGGCCGCTCGGGGTAGAGCTGCTCGACGCGGCGGCCGACCATCAGCGCGACGAGGTCGTCGGTCGGCGTCGTCGCGGGCAGGCCGGTCGCGGCCGTGGCGCCGTCGGCGAGCACCGTGACGCGGTCGCCGATGCGGCGGATCTCGTCGAGACGGTGTGAGATGTAGATGACGCCGACGCCCTCGGCGGTGAGCCGGCGCACAACCTCGAAGAGCGTCTCGATCTCGCCGTCGTCCAGGATCGCCGACGGCTCGTCCATGATCAGCAGCCGCACGTCGCCCGACAGCGCGCGGGCGATCGAGACGATCTGCTGGGCGGCCGGGCGCAGCGCGCCGACCTTCACGCGCGGGGAGATCGTGCCGTGGCCGAGGCGCTCCAGCAGCGCCGACGCGTCGCGGCGCATGCGCTCGCGGTCCAGCAGCGGGCCGCGGCGCGGCTCGTGGCCGAGGAAGATCGACTCGGCGACCGTGAGGTCCTCGACGAGGTCGAGCTCCTGGTAGATGGTGGCCACGCCGCGCTTCAGCGATCCGGCCGGATCGCCGGCCGGCAGCGGCTCGCCGTCGAACAGGATCTCGCCGGCGGTCGGCTCCACGGCGCCGCTGACGCACTTGATCAGTGTGGACTTGCCCGCGCCGTTGGGCCCCAGCAGGCAGTGGACCTCGGCGGCGCGGACGTCGAGGTCGACGCCCTGGAGCGCGCGGACGCCTGGGTACTCCTTGACGAGGCCGCGGACCTCGAGGACGGCGGCCTCGCTCATGCGCCGTGCTCCTGCTCTTCGAGGACCAGCTCGCGCAGCGTGCGGTGCGCGATGCGCAGGCCCTGCTCGACCTTCTCCGGGCTGCCGCCCCAGACCGGGTCCTCGTGCTCGACCGACAGCACGCCGTCAAAGCCGCCCTCATAGAGCGCGTCGACGTAGGCGGGGAAGTCGACCTGGCCGCGGCCGGGGATGCGGTAGCGCCACCAGCCCATGTCCCACGGGTCGCTCGCGCGCTCGCTCAAGCGCCCGAAGAACCCATAGTGATTACGTCGCTCCGGGAACGTCTCGGCGTCCTTGGCGTGCGCGTGGGCGACGTTGGCGACGTAGGGGCGCAGCGCCGCGACCGGGTCGATGCCCAGCCACAGCAAGTGCGACGGGTCGAAGTTGAGGTACAGCCCGAGCGCGAACATCCACTCCCACAGCTCGGGCGAGTAGGCGAGGTTGCCGGGCGCGCCGTCGGGGGTCCACCCCTCCATGACGCAGTTCTCGATCATCAGCTTGACCCCGCGCTCGCCGGCGTGGTCGACCAGCGGCGGCAGGACGCGCTCGGCCTCGCGCAGGTTGTCGGCGACGGAGCGCGTCGGGTCGCGGCCGACGAACGTCCCGACCGGGACGCCGCCGAGCAGCGCCGCGGCGTCGATGCACGCGCGCACGTGCGCGTGGTTGGCGGCGCGCGCCGCGGGGTCCGGGTCGAGGTTGTTGTCGTAGTAGGCCAGCGCGCTGAGCGCGAGGCCGTTGTTGTCCAAGATGGTCAGGACGCGCTCGGCCTCGCGCTCGCCGAAGCCGGAGTCGAGGGCGAGGTGGCTGGCGGTGAACGGCCGGTCGCCGAGCTGCGGCCACGCCGCCAGCTCCAGCGCCTCGTAGCCGTGGGCGCCGGCCCAGGCGGCAACCTCCTCCAGCGTGCGCTCGGGCATGCACGCGCTCAAGAACCCCAACTTCATCGCGACACCTCCACGGGAGCGGGAACGTCGACCCAGCGCTGGTCGCGGGCGGACGCCATGACGGACTCGGTCAGCCGCGCGGCGCGGACGCCGTCGGCAAAGCGCGGCAGGCCGTCGGGCTCCACGCCCTCACGGATCGCCGCGTAGACGTCGGCGACGAACAGGTCGAAGCAGTCGGCGTAGCCCTGCGGGTGACCGGGCGGGAGCGTGGCCAGGCGGGCGGCCGACGGCGAGAGCGTCGCCGGGTCGCGGCGCAGCAGCGTCGCCGCGGCACGCCGCCCCCACCACAGCGACTCGGGCTCCTCCTGGTTGAAGGCCAGCGCGCCATCGGCGGCGTCAACCTCCAGCCACAGCGCGTTCTTGCGGCCGGCGGAGACCTGGCTGACGACCAGCGAGCCGACCGCGCCGCGATCGGTCTCGAACTGCACCAGCGCGACGTCCTCGGTCGCCACCGCGCGCAGCGCGCCCGCGCCGTCGTCCTCGCCAGCCGTCGCGGCGAACGCGGCGCGCGCCGGGCCGTCGCGTCGCTCGGGCACGGCGGTGTGCGTGCGCGCGGCGAGGCGGGCGATGCGGTGGCCGCTGACGAACTCGGCGAGGTCGCACCAGTGCGAGCCGATGTCGGCGAACGCGCGCGACGCGCCGCCGAGGCCCGGGTCCACGCGCCAGTTGTGGTCCTCGGCCGACAGCAGCCAGTCCTGGAGGTAGGCGCCGTGGATGAGGTGCACGGCGCCGAGCTCGTCGCCCGCGACGCGGGCGCGGGCCTCGCGGACCGTCGGGTAATAGCGATAGACGAACGGGACCGCGGCCACTCGGCCGGCGACGCGGGCGGCGTCGTCGAGGGCCTCGGCCTCCGCGAGGCTCGTGGCCAGCGGCTTCTCGCAGACCACGTGCTTGCCGGCGGCCAGCGCGGCGTGGGCGAGCGGCGCGTGGAGGTGGTTCGGCGTGCAGATGTGCACCACGTCGACGTCCGGGTCGGCGACCAGCTCTTCGGCCGAGGTGTAGGCCTTGGCGGCGCCGAGGCGGTCGGCGGCGCGGGCGGCGCTGTCGGGCGTCGAGGCGGCGACGCCCGCGATGTGCGCGCCGGCCAGGCGGGCCGAGCGGGCGTGCACGGCGCCGATGAACCCGGCGCCCGCGATCCCCACCCGAAGTCCGCTCCTCGTCATAGGCCGACCGTAATGCGGACTTTGTTCGAAAGTCAAGCAGAAGTCTTCGAGATTCTTCATTTCCCAGGCAACTTGGGCCAGAGATCATGCGATACTTCCGGTCATGGCGACGGGACCCGGACGCAGCGGACCGATCCTCGGAGCGGGATCCGTCCTGCGCCTGATCCGTGACGGCGACGCCGTGACGCGCGCGGCGATCGCGCGGCGGACCGGGCTGGCGCGCTCCACCGTCGCCCAGCGCGTCGACGCGCTCCTGGCCCACCAGCTCGTCTACGAGGCGGGCGACGAGGCGTCGACCGGCGGCCGCCCCGCCACCGTCCTGGCCTTCAACCACCGCGCGGGCGTCGTGCTCGTCGCCGACCTCGGCGCGACGCACTCGCGGCTGGCGCTCAGCGACCTCAGCGGCCAACCGCTGGCCGAGGTCGCGTTCGACATGGAGATCGCCGACGGTCCCGAGGCGGTGCTCGGCTCGATCTGCGAGCACTTCGAAGCGCTGCTGGAGCGGGCGGGCCGCCATGGCGGCGAGGTCCGCGGGATCGGCGTCGGCGTCCCGGGCCCGGTCGACTTCCCGGCCGGCCGCCCGGTCAACCCGCCGATCATGCCCGGCTGGGACGGCTTCTCGATCCCGGGCTGGTTCGCGAGCCGCTACGACGCGCCCGTCCTGGTGGACAACGACGTCAACATCATGGCCTTGGGCGAGCACTGGTCGCATTGGCGCGAGCTCGACCACTTGTTGTACGTCAAGGTCGGCACCGGGATCGGATCAGGCATCGTCTCGGGCCGCACGATCCACCGCGGCGCCGACGGCGCCGCGGGCGACATCGGCCACATCCGCGTCAGCGACCACGACGACGCGGTCTGCCGCTGCGGGAACCTCGGCTGCCTCGAGGCAGTCGCCGGCGGCCGAGCGCTCGCCCTGGCGCTGAGCGCCGACGGCATCGACGCCTCCGGCAGCCGCGAGGTCGTCGAGCTCGTTCGCGCCGGACGTCCCGAGGCGATCCTCAAGGTCCGCGAGGCAGGCCGCGTCCTCGGCGACGTCCTCGCCGGCTGCGTCAACTTCTTCAACCCGGGCGCGATCGTCGTCGGCGGCGACATCGCCGAGGCCCAGCACCACCTCCTCGCCGGCATCCGCGAGGTCGTCTTCCAGCGCTCCCTCCCGCTCGCGACCCGCGACCTGACGATCGCCAACTCCCGCCTCGGCGACCGCGCCGGCGTCATCGGCGCGGCGATCATGGTCATCGACCACGTCCTCGCCCCCGAGGCCGTGGACCGCGCGCTACAGCTCTCGTCCGTCGCCTAAGACGCAAGACGGCCCGGGAACGAAAAAATCCCCGCTCAAGGCGGGGATTCGGTGAGAGCCCTCTATCGGATTCGAACCGATGACCCCTTCCTTACCATGGAAGTGCTCTGCCAGCTGAGCTAAGAGGGCGGGCGAGCGGCGAATTCTAGCGAGAACCTGCCAGGTGGCAGGCCAGGCGCCAAACGCGAAGATGGGCGGGCGTGCAGAGCAGGAATCACGCCCGCCCATCTCGATTCGCGGCACGACGCGGTCCAGAGCAGGGATGACCGAATCGCTGATGTAGGACGAACAACTCCGACGCCACCAGAGGGGACCTGGTGAAGGGGATAGTCGGTGGGGGCTTCGTCCGTTGTAGCCATAGGATCGGCGGTCTTCGGAGCGCTCCTCATCCCCCGAGCGGGGGAAATTCCTGGGAGCCGGCTGAGCGTGGAGACGCGCTCGTCTACTCGACGAGGCCGCGGCGCATGCCCTCGGCCACGGCGGCGGCGCGGTCGCTCACGCCGAGCTTCTCGTAGACGTTCTTGAGGTGCGTCTTGACCGTCTCGGGGCTGAGGTGCAGCTCGCGGCCAATCGACGGCGCGGACTGCCCGCCGGCGGTCAGCCGCAGCACTTCGAGCTCGCGCGGCGACAGCAGCGGGCGCTCCCAGACCGGCTCGGCGACGTCGACCTGGAGACGATCGCCGCGGGCGGCGGCCGCGACCGCGTCGCAGATCGCGTCGCGGTTGACCTCCTTGGACAGGTAGGCCATCGCCCCGGCGGCCAGCGCCTCGCGCGCCTCCGGCGGCAGCACGGTCGCGCTGAGCAGCACGACCGCGGTCGGCAGGTCGTCGCGCTGGATCGCCCGCAACACCGTGTGCCCGTCGAGGCCCGGCATCTTGACGTCAAGCAGCGCGACCTCGGGCTTGATGACCCGGATCTCCTCCAGCGCGGTGCGGCCGTCCTCGGCTTCGCCGACGACCTCGAACTCCGGTCGGCGGCGCAGTGCCAATACGACGCCATCCCGAAAAACGGGATGGTCATCCGCGACGTAAACCCTGACCCTCGTGCCGTTGCTCATGGCGTCCTTGCCGCCTCCCCTGCGGCACGAGCCGGATTGTAGAGGCGTCCGTCAAGCGTCCCCCCTAAACGGGCGTACTCGGACGCTCCTTGGCGGTCACCGTGGTCACCGGCAGACCAAGCCCTCCGACTTTCGACGGCAGATCGAGGTGCAGCCACTTCGACACCCGCGCAGGCAGCGTCGAGATGATGATCTCGTCGAACCCGTGCAGGTTGACGGCGTCCTGGATCGCGCTCAGCGGCTCGGGATCGCCGATCACTCCGTCGACGTGCGCGCCCGCGGCGTCCTCGAGCAGCGGCAGCGCGAGCTCGAGCACCGCCTGAGCGCCGTCGTCGCCCTGGTCTTCGGCGTCGATGACCCGGTGCAGGCCGTGCGCGGCGTTCGGAACGAGCAGCGTGAAGGTGGCGGGCCCGCGGGCGGCCCGCTCGCGGACCGCGTCGAGCAGCGCAGGTGTCGCCGCCGTTCGGTGCGCGACGACGAGGACCCGGGTCGGCGTGGAGGACTCCATGGGGCAGGAACTCCTTTGCTCGCGATGACGATGTCAGCCGCGACCATCGTCCCACCGCGAGGGCCCGCGCGCCAGCCGGAAGGTCCGGCCCGGCGCGCGGGTGTCCCTGCGAAGCCCTGCTCGCCGAAAGTGGCGCTAGGCCTTGGCGATCTTCTTCAGGTCGACCACGAAGACCAGCGGCGCGTTGGCCGGGATCGTGGGCGGCGAGCCGGCGGCCCCGTAGGCGAGGTCGGCCGGGATGACGAGGATGCGGCGACCGCCGACCTTCATGCCCGGGACGCCCTGGTCCCAGCCCTGGATGACCGCGCCTTGGCCGATCGTGAACTCGAACGGCTCGCGGCCCTTCTTCCAGGAGGTGTCGAACTCCTTGCCGTCGGCGAAGAGCTGGCCGACGTAGGCGACGGTGACCTTGTCACCCTCCTTGGCTGCGACGCCCGTGCCGGTGACGACGTCAGAAGCCTGCAGCTCCTTAGGCGCCGTGCCGGTGGCCTTGGGTGCCGTCGGCTTGGTCTTCAGGTCGGTGCTCACCCCGGTGATGTTCTTCTGCTCCGGCAAGGGCTCGCCCGCCGCGCGGGTCTTGACCGTCGACTTGGTCGATGCCAGCGCCGCGGGAAGCGTCGTCCCCGGGTCGCCGTCGATCTTGGAGCCGTCCTTGCGGAAGCCGTCATCGTCGCTGCCGCCGCCGCACCCGGCGATGGCCAGCGACAGAACGCTCAGGGACAGTGCGATTCTCGTTCTGGTCATGAGGAAGGCGGCATGCTAACCGCAATTTCTTAAGGCCACGTGGTCAGATCGATACCGTTTGGCAGGTGCCGACCGAGCGCCGGACGATCGACGACCCTCCGCCGGCGCTAGCGCACCGCCGCTTCGACGAGGACGGCGACGCCTCGCGGCGCACGTGGTTGGCCAGCGAGCGGACCGTCCTGGCGTGGCTGCGGACCGGTCTGACGGCGACCGCGGTGGCGCTGGCGGTCGGCAAGGTCGTGCCGGACCTGCGCGCCGGCGGGACCGAGTGGCCGTTCGTGGTCCTCGGCGCCGGCTACGGGCTGCTGGGCGTGCTGATCGTCGCCTACGGGCTGTGGCGCGGGCGCGAGGTGGACCGGGCGATCCGCGAGGGGCGCTACCTGCCGATGGACTCGCGCGCGATGTGGTTGATCGGCGCGCTGACAATCGGCATGGGGTTGCTGGCGGCGATCGTGATCGTCGCTGACGCCTAGGGCGCGGGCGCGGGCCAGGGCGCGCGGACCGTCTCGAACACGCGCGGCTGATGGGGCCACTGCGCGTAGGCGGAGTGCGAGTCCAGATCGGCCGCGTCGGTCGTCACTGAAGCGCCGTGCTGGGCGGCCACCGGATCGGGGGGATAGCGCGTGATCTTGCCGCCCGTCCGCGCGCCGACCATCAGGATCGCGCAGACCTCGTCGCCGGCCGCGCCGATCGTGATGTGCCGCGTCCCCGGCGGGCAGTGCAGGTAGTCCCAGCGCTCCATGCGCCGCTCCTGACCCTCGACCACCGCGACGCACGCGCCGGCGAGCACGAGGAAGCCCTCCTGGTCGCTCTCCCAGTGGTAGTAGCCCGGCACCTCGCCGGGCGGCAGGACATGGACGCCGATCCCGAACTGGCCGAAGCGCCTGTCCTCGGGCTCCAGCAGCGACCACGTGCCGCCGCCTGGCGTGGTCTGCCAGGCGGCCTCGGCGACGTTGATGATGAACCAGCCCTCGCCCTCTGGGACCAGGCCGGCGTCGGTCTGCGCCATGCTCGCCTCACGCATGGCGCAGACCGTACCCGTGCCGGCTAGCGGCCGATCGCTCGGCGGCTGATCCGACCGCTGACGTACGCGGTCGTCTTGGGCGCGGTCGCGGAGCCCTTGTAGGAGATCCGGATCCGGTAGTAGCCCGTCCTGCGCTGGGTGAACGACTTCGTGAACGTGTTCTTGGAGGTGATCGTCGCGGAGCCGATCGACCGGTACTTGCCGTAGCGGTTCTTCGCGCCGCGGCGGGCCATCGCCAGCGAGACCTTGCCGGGGATGCGCGCCGTCTCGCGCAGCGAGCCGCGCAGCGTGTAGCGCGGGCCGATCGAGTCCGGGAACGTGACCGTGCTGAGGTCGAACGGCACCAGGACCTGGACGTTGACCGGCGCGCTCCACGGCGACGTGTACTGGCCGACCTTCGCACGCGCGACGATCGTGTACGTGCCCGCGGCGGGGAACGTCAGGTCGAGCATGCCGGTCGAGCTGTTGACGTAGCCAGACGACGACGGGCCGTTGATCGAGCCGTCGGGCGCGAGCACGGCGCCGGCCGCGTACTGGACCTCATAGGTCGACGCGCCCGGGTTGAGGCCGACGGGCAGCGACAGCGTGTTGGTCGTGTACGTGTTCGGCGTGCGGCGCAGGAACGGGCCCGCGGGCGGCGTGACCGCCACCGAGGCGTTGACCGCGAAGACGTAGGTCTCGGTCGACGTCGGCGTCTTGCAGGTCGTGTCGGCCTTCGCGTAGTTGACGACCGAGATGGTGTAGTTGCCGTTGCCGCGGTAGTCGACGATGCGCGTGAAGTTGTCGTTCAGGAAGCAGCTGAGCGGGTTGGCGACGGCGACGCCGTCCGGCCCGGTGACCGAGACGCTGAAGCGGCCTTCCTTGTTGGCGAACCCGATCCCGACGGTCGGGCTCATGTTGCGGATCGCCGCGGGCGCGCCCTGGGCGAGCGCGAGCGGGTTGCCGTCGTCACCGGTGACGGTGACCGTGGCCGCAGCCTGCGCGGCGCTCGCGCCGGCAAGCGCGATGAGGGTGGACGTCGCTGCGGCAGCCATGCCACGGCGAAGACGCTGATACTGCAATTGAGGTGCCTCCCTGTCTGGACCTGTGCGAGGGACCTGTTCCCCGTCTGACGCCGTTCGGAACCCGCCTTCTATGAGAAAGGAGCGGTGAATTCTCATGGACGTGCGCGTCAGGCCGGAAGCAGAATCAGCAGCCGCGCGAGCCGATTGTCGGCCTGGCGCGCATTGTGCTCTTGTCCCTCTCGGTAGAGGTCGTCGAGCAGGGCGAGGAGGCGGTCGTCGATTGCTCGACATTCTCACCGCTGCGACGCTCCTTTTCTCCCCCCTATTAATCTCTCTTTCTTCCCCTTGGAATCTTGATATTCTCCCCTCTGAGATGAGCTACGTTCCGCGCGTCGTCGATGCCGAGCTCACGACCCTGCTCGCCGCCAACGGGGCGGTTGTCGTCGAGGGCCCGAAGGCGTGCGGCAAAACCGAGACCGCTCGGCAGCAGTCGGCCAGCGAGGTCTTGCTCGACGTTGACGCCAACGCGCAGCAGGCGGTCGCAGTGGATCCGGCGCTGGTCCTCCCGGGCGACCGGCCGCGCCTGCTCGATGAGTGGCAGTCGCATCCAGCGCTGTGGAACCACGTCAGGCGCTCGGTCGACGCGGAGCGACAGCCCGGCATGTACGTCTTGACCGGCTCCGCCGTCCCGGCCGACGATGCGACGCGCCACACCGGCGCCGGGCGCTTCGGGCGGCTGAGGATGCGGCCGATGGCCCTCGCCGAGTCGGGCGTGAGCAACCGCGAGGTCTCGTTGCGTGAGCTGCTCAACGGTGCGACGACGCAGAGCCCAGACCCGGGGCTGACGGTCGACGACCTCATGGAGGAGGTGGTGCGTGGCGGGTGGCCCGGGTTTCGGGGACTGGAGCGCCCGGCCGCGACGCGTGCGGTCCGCGACTACCTTGACCAGGTCCGTAGGACGGACGTCAGCGCGGTCGATGGCATCCGGCGCGATCCGGAAGGCGTCCGGGTCGTGCTGCAGAGCCTCGCGCGCCACACGGCCACATCGGCGAAGCTCACGACGATCGCACGCGACGCCTCAGGTCCCGACTCACGGATCAAGGACGAGACGGTCGCCGCGTACCTGAGCGCGCTCGAGCGCCTGATGATCGTGGAGGACCTGCCGGCATGGGCGCCGCATCTGCGCTCGAGCTACCAGTTGCGCACCGGTCCGACGCGGCACTTCGCCGATCCGTCGCTCGCGGCCGCGGCGCTGCGCGCGACACCCGAGAACCTGCTGGCCGACTTCAACACCTTCGGGCTGCTGTTCGAGTCGTTGGTCGTGCGCGACCTGCGGGTGTACGCCCAGGCGTGTGACGCAACGGTCTCCCACTACCGCGACAGCAGCGGGCTGGAGGTCGACGCGATCGTGACGACCGACGCTGGCGCGTGGGTCGCCGTCGAGGTCAAGCTCGGATCCAGCGCGGAGGTCCTGGATGCGGCGGCTGCGAACTTGCGGAAGTTCTCCGGCCGGGTGGACACCTCGAAACGCGGCGAGCCAGCGGCCCTAGCGATCGTGGTGGGGACGGGCTACGGCTACGTGCGACCTGATGGCGTGCACGTGATCCCGATCGGGACGCTTGCGCCATGAAGCGCGAGGACGAAAGTGGCGGGAGAAGGATTCGAACCTTCGAAGGCGTAGCCACCTGGTTTACAGCCAGGCCCCTTTGACCGCTCGGGTATCCCGCCAGGCGGTGCGAGCGCGGAGTTTAGCGGGAACTACCGCAACCTTTCGTCTCGCCTGACGGTCTTAGTCGCGATGGCCGCCATCGATGCCCTACCCCCTGCCCTGCCGCCCTCGATGCTCGCGGGAATGGGCGATGACACGCTCGTCGGCCTGATCGCCGCGGGCAGCGATGACGCCTTTGCGGCGCTCGACGAGCGCTACCGGCGGCGGCTGGTGCGGTTCGCGCGTGGGTTCGTGCCGGGTGGCCAGGCCGATGCAGAGGACGTCGTCCAGGAGGCGATGGTCCGGGCGGTGCGCGCGCTGCGCAACGGCTCGCGGCCGGATTCGCTGGGACCGTGGCTGCACCGGATCACGCGCAACTGCGCGCTGGACCTGACCGCGTCGCGCCGGCGCCATCCCGTGGTCGAGCTCGTCGACCACGCGCATCCGCCGGCCGAGGACGCGGGCGCCGCGGTCGAACGCTCGCTCGGCATGCGCGGCCTCGTCGCCGACGTCGGGCGCCTGCCCGACACCCAGCGCTCGGCGCTGGTGGCGCGCGAGCTGGAGGGCAAGTCCTACGTCGACATCGCCGACGAGCTGAACGTGACGGTGCCCGCGGTGAAGTCGCTGCTCGTGCGCGCCCGCGCCGGGCTGAAGCGCGCGCGGGACGACCGCCGCGTGGCCGCCTGGATGCCGGTGCCGTTCATCGGCCGGCTGGTCGAGCGCGCCGCCGCCTTCTGGGAGCCCGTCGCCGCGACTGCGACGCCGAAGGTCGCCTGCGCGGCCGTGGTCGTCGCGGGATCGATCCCGATGGTGTCGGGCACGAAGGTCGCGCCGCCGGCGCCGGCCAAGGAGGCGACCGCCAGCGCGGCGGTCGTGGCCGAGGCCCCGGTCTCCAAGAAGGTCGAGGCCGCGCCTGCGGCCGCCAAGCCCTCCGGCGACGCGACGCAGCCGTCGTCGTCGTCCACGTCCTCCAAGGACGCCGGCGCACCACAAGCCAAGCCGGAGGGCGACGCGAACGCCACGAAGATCCCGGACGGCCTGCACGACGACTGCACCGACGGCACCATCGACCAACCCTGGCCCAAGGCCACCCTGCTCACCGCGATCGCCCACTCCGGCTCCGGCGCAGGCGAGTACGACTCCTGCCGCCAGGCGCTGCTGCAGGCCAGCTGGACCAGCTGAGCCACCCTCGCGGCGCGCCGCGACCGCCCGTTAAAAGTGAGAGGCCGCGCTCCCCAGCGCGGCCTCTCGGGAAAGTGAGGGATGCGCTCCCCAGCACACCCCTCTGACCCCTCTCCTCCTCCGGGAAATTCTCCCCGGACTACGAGGCGTCCCTGAGGCGCTGTGCCTCGGGGAGCGACTCGAGCTTTTTCAAGGTGTGGTTCTCGATCTGGCGAATCCGCTCGCGGGTGACGTTGAAGGCACGTCCGACTTCCTCAAGGGTACGCGGTCGACCCCCGGTAAGTCCAAAGCGCATTTCGATGACCTCGCGCTCGCGCTGCGGAAGGGCCGCCAGAGCACGGTGCACGTTCTCCTTGCGGAGGTTCTCGGCAGCCAGCTCAAAGGGCGATTCCGCCGTCTGATCCTCGACGAAGTCGCCCAGCTCGGACTCCTCCTCGTCGCCGATCGGCTTCTCCAGCGAGATCGGCTGCTGGCTCATCCGCAAGATGTCTCGCACCTCGCGCGGCGTGCACTCCAGCTCCTTGGCGATCTCCTCCGGGGAGGGCTCGCGACCGAGCGACTGGACGAGCTGGCGCTCGACGTGCACGACCTTGTTGAGCTTCTCCACCATGTGGACCGGGATGCGGATCGTCCGACCCTTGTCGGCGATCGCGCGCGTCACGGCCTGGCGGATCCACCACGTCGCGTAGGTGGAGAACTTGTAGCCGCGGCGGTAGTCGAACTTCTCGACGGCGCGGATGAGGCCCAGCGAGCCCTCCTGGATCAGATCCAGGAACGTCAGGCCGCGGCCCAGGTAGCCCTTGGCGATGGACACGACCAACCGCAGGTTGGCCTCCACCATCGCCTGCTTGGCCGCCATGTCCCCGCGCTCGATGCGCTTGGCCAGCGACACCTCCTGCTCGGCCGTCAGCAGCGCGACGCGGCCGATCGACCGCAGGTACAACCGCAAGGAGTCAAGCGAAGGCTCGACCGTGAGGTCGATCTCCGGCTTCTTGCGCGTCTCCGCGGTGCTTGCGCCCGCAGACGACTGGCGTGCCTCGGCGGCGGCCTCAGCCCGCCCAGCCTCGGACGTGACCGGCTTGCCTTCAGCCGTGACGATGGCGATCCCCTGCTCGTCGAGATGCGCATGGAGCTCAGACAGCTGCTCCTTGGTGATCTCTACCTCTTCGAGCGTTGTGGTGATCTGCTCGATGGTGAGGAACCCGCGCTCTTGCCCTTCGTGGATGAGCGTGCGGAGCTCGTCGAGCTCCGTGATGGGTGCCTCGTCAGCGAGTAGAACGTCGGTCTTGGTGCTCAACCCGATCCTTGTGGACGTCGTTCCCGGGCCAGGCACTCCCCCGTGCCGGACCCCTCTCCTCTTCCCGGTGCTGCGAACTCGGAACGCACCCCTGGGTGCAACGCGCGGATGTAGATCCGCAGAGGCTGAGCCGTTGGTCCTCTTCGTCCTCTGACGGAGGGGCTCGTAGCCGACGTCGGGATTGTTAGCACACGTTAGGACGAGCAGGGAATCCCAAAAAGTGGTGGCGATAGGCTGAAAAGCGTCATGCAGCCGACCACGAGCCTCGTGAACTCCCCGGACGTCCAGGCCCAGCGGCCCACCGTCCACGTCTCGCTGTCCCGCGTCGGGGTCACGAACGTGGAGAAGGTCATCCGCATCCGCCGCGGCGACCAGGAGCAGCTCTACTGGGCCAAGCTGGAGTGCTTCGTCGATCTCGGACCACTCCAGAAGGGCGCGCATATGTCGCGTTTCGAGGAGACGGTCAACGACGCGATCGGCGAGGTCATCCTTGGATCCTCCGCTTTCCGGGCTGAAGAGCTGGCGCAGAACATCGCCGAGCTCGTGCGCGAGCGCCAAGACGCCAAACGCGCCGAAGTGACGATTGCTGCGCGCTACCCGGAGCACAAGCCGGCGCCCGTCAGCGGCATCCAGACGCAGGAGCTGTACACGATGTTCGGCACCGCGGTGGCGACCGAGAAAGGCACCCGCCGCCTCATCGGCGTCGCCGCCCAGGGCATGACCGCTTGCCCATGCGCCCAGGAACTAGTTGCCGGAGCGGCACGGCAACGTCTGACCGCGGACGGCTTTGACGACGATCAGATCGCCCGCATCTTCGAGCACGTGCCCGTCGCCACGCACAACCAGCGCGGCCTCGGAACGCTCCACATCGGCTGCCCCGAGGACTGCACCCTCGACATCGACGCCGCCCAGCTGTTGGCGATCGTCGAGGACTCGATGTCCTCGGAGATCTACGAGATGATGAAGCGCTCCGACGAGGGCGCGGTCGTCGAGAAGGCCCACCGCCGTCCCCGCTTCGTCGAGGACTGCGTGCGCGAGATGATCAAGGGCGTCGTCGACGGGCTCGACGGGCTCGCGCCCGGCGCGTTCGTCTCCGCCCGCCAGGAGAACCTCGAGACCATCCACCAGCACAACGTGGTCGCCGAGCGCTTCGGACTGCACTCGGAGCTGACCCACGAGCTGACCTCCGGCGAGCACGCCGAGCGCCACACGACGATGCGCGAGTGGCTCGATGGCGCGGGCGCCTAACGACACCGCTCAACTCCCGACGCGGCATGCCGACGTCCCTGTTGTGGGGCGAGGCTCTCAAGGACACCTCCTGCGCATCGTTGGCGTCGCGGTCGCTTATGCGGCCGCCGTCCGGCTGGCGCTGGAGCTGCCCGTTCGCAATGACCTCGTCGCGGTCTGGCCCGCGGCGGGCGTCGCGCTGGGCTTGCTGCTGCGCGGCGGCACCGGGCTCTGGCCCGGCGTCCTGATCGGCGCCTTCGCCGCCAAGCTCGGCAACGACGGCGTCTTCGCGGCGCTCCCCGGCGCGATCGCCCCGACCGTCGAGGTGGTCCTCGCCGTCGGCGTGATCGACCGCTACGTCCGCCCGATCATGGCCACCCGCCCCGGATTCGGGCGCTTCGCCGCGGTCCTGGCGCTGGCCAGCGGCGCGCTGGTCTCCGGCGCGATCGGCCAGACCGCGCTCGCGCTCACCGACCGCCTCCACGGCCCCTGGCCGGAGGCCGTCGCCCGCTGGGCGCTCGGCGACCTGGTCGGGATGATGCTCGTCGCCCCGCTGATCCTGGCGATCGGACAGCCGATCCCGCGCCTGCGCCCGCTGCGCATCGCCGAGGACGTGCTGACCGTCGCCGCGCTGCTGATCTCCGCGCGCCTGATCTTCACCCACGACCACGGCCAGATCTGGCTGCTGATCCCGATCGGCGTCTGGCTCGTCCTGCGCGGCTCGACCGCCGCGGTGTCGATCGGCTCGATCGGCCTGACGATCATCTCCGTGCGCATGACCGTGCACCACAACGGGCCGCTCGCGTTCGGCGGCGACGCCGACGTCCTGCACGCGCAGGGCTTCGCGGTGCTGATCTCGGTTTGCCTCTACCTGCTCTCCGCGCTGACCGCCGACCGCCGCCGGATGCTGATCGAGCACCAGCGCATGTCGGAGGAAGCGGCGGCGCTGCGGCGCGTGGCGACCGCGGTCGCCGGCGGCGCGACGCTGCGCGACGTCGCCGAGCTGGCCGGCCGCGAGGTCGCCGAGCTGATGGACCTCGACGTCGGCGTCGTCGTCGCCTTCGAGCCGGGCGTGGACCGCGTGCGCGTGATCGGCCAGGGCGCCGCGACCGGTGCGCCGATGCCCGCCCAGCCCGAGCACGTCGCGATCCACCCGGGCTCCGCGATCGACCGCATCCAGCGCACGCGCGAGCCGGAGCGCTTCGACGAGCGCAGCGCGCTGACGCTGTCGATGCCGCCGTTCACGCAGCGGGTCGCCGCGCCGATCGTCACCGAGGCCCGCCTCTGGGGCGCGATGATCGTCTGCACGACCCGCACCGACGACCTGCCCGCCGACACCGAGGCGCGGCTGCTGGGCTTCGCCGAGTTGATGGGCATGGCGATCGCCAACGCCGACGCCCAGACGCGCCTGGTCGCCCAGGCCACCACCGACCCGCTGACCGGCCTGGTCAACCACCGCGCCTTCCACGAGCGGCTGCGCGAGGAGACCGCGCTCGCGCGCCGCCAGCACCGCGACCTCTCTCTGGCCGTCTTCGACCTGGACCGCTTCAAGCAGGTCAACGACACGCTCGGCCACGTCGGCGGCGACGTCGTCCTGGCCGAGACCGCGCGCCGGATGGCCGGCGCCGCCCGCGCCGGGGAGATCGTGGCGCGGATCGGCGGCGACGAGCTGGCGCTGCTGATGCCAGGCGTCAGCGGCGACGCGGCGCACGCCGCGGCCGAGCGCATCCGCCGCGCCGTCACCGCGCGCCCGTTCGAGCTGGCCGGCGCGATGACGATGTCGGCCGGCGTCTGCGACCTCTCCCAGACCGACGACCCCGAGGAGCTGCTGCGCCTGGCCGACGGCGCGCTCTACTGGGCCAAGGCCCACGGCCGCGACGCGTGCGTGCGCTACTCGCCGCAGGTCGTCGAGGAGCTGAGCGCCACCGAGCGCGCCGACCGCCTCGAACACGCCCGCGCGCTGGCCGCGCTCGGCGCGCTGGCCAAGGCGATCGACGCCAAGGATCCGGCGACGATCCGCCACTCCGAGCGCGTCGCCGCGCTGGCCTGCGAGCTGGCGGTCGAGTCCGGCTGGTCGCCGGCCGACGTCGCGCGCCTGCACGACGCGGCGCTCGTCCACGACGTCGGCAAGATCGGCGTCCCGGACGCGGTGCTGTCCAAGCCGGGTCGCCTGACCGACGACGAGTACGACGTCATCAAGCGCCACGCCGACCTCGGCGCGCGGATCGTCGCCGGGATGCTCGACGCCGAGCAGACCGCGTGGGTGCGCGGCCACCACGAGCGCCACGACGGCCGCGGCTACCCGGACGGGCTGGCGGCGGACACGATCAGCGAAGGCGCGCGCCTGCTCGCGCTGGCCGACGGCTGGGACGCGATGACCGGCGCGCGGGTCTACTCCGAGGCGATGTCGTCTGAAGACGCGCTCGCCGAAGTCCGCCGCTGCGACGGCGCGCAGTTCCACCCGGACGCGGTCGCGGCGCTGGAGCGCGTGGCGGCGCGCGGCGCGCTGACCGACGCCACGGACGTCGCCGCGGCGGCTTAGAGCCGCTTAGGGCCGCTCGGCGTTCGGCGCGGACGCCGCCGCCTCGGCCGCCGCCCGGTGACGGCGCTCGTCGGCCTCGCGCAGCATCCGGCGCAGGCCGAAGAAGTAGTCGATGCCGGAGATCACCGTGACGCCGACCGCGGCGTAGACCAATAGGTCGACCCACAGCGGCGTCGGGTCGAAGGCGATCAGGAAGAAGATCGCCGCGACCTGCACGATCGTCTTGATCTTGCCCCAGCCCGCGGCCGGGATGATCACGCCTTGGGCGGTGGCGACCATGCGCGTGATCGTCACGGTTAGCTCGCGCGCGACGATGACCATTGCGATCCACGCCTCTAGCCGGTTGAGCGACACGAGCGCGAACAGCGCCGCGACGACCAGCAGCTTGTCGGCGATCGGATCCATCAACTTGCCAAACGAGGTGATCGAGTTGCGCGAGCGGGCGATGTAGCCGTCGAGCGCGTCGGTCACCGAGGCGGCCGCGAAGACGCTCGCGGCCAGCACGTCGTTGCCGGCCTCCCCGAGCAGCGCGACGACGAGCACCGGGACCAGGAGGATCCGGACGACCGTCAGAACATTGGGGAGGTTCAGCGGAAGCACGTCTTGCCGCCCAGTATCGCCGAACCGCGCGGCGGTTACGCCTCGGGCGCCGCGGGCGCGGGCGCGGCGGTCCGCGAGACGCCGACCGACGCGGCGACGACGAAGCCGATCGCCACGAGCTCGCGCGCGCCGAGCGACTGGCCCAGGACCAGGAAGCCCGCGAACGCCGCGACCGCGGGCTCGATCGACATCAGGACGCCGAAGACGCTGGTGGGCAGCCGCCGCAGCGCCTCGGTCTCCAAGCTGTAGGGGATGACGCTGGACATCAGCGCGACGCCCGCGCCGATCGCCAGCCACTGGGGCTCCAGCAGCGTCGCGCCCGCCTCGACGACGCCGGGGATCAGCGGCACGAGCGCGCCCATCACCATCGCCAGCGCGAGGCCGTCGGACCCTTGGAAGTGCGCGGTCGCCCGCTGCGCGATCAAGATGTAGGCCGCCCACATCGCCGCCGCGGCCAGCGCCAGGATCAACCCGATGGTGTCGATCCCCGCGCCGAACGGGTTGGACAGCAGCAGGATGCCGACCGCCGCGCAAGCCGCCCACACGAGGTCCAGCCGCCGCCGCGACGTGGCGACCGCGACGCCCAGCGGCCCGGCGAACTCGATCGTCACCGCGACGCCGAGCGGGATCCGATCCAGCGCTTCGTAGAAGCACAGGTTCATCGCGCCGAGCGTCAGCCCGAACACCGCGACCAGCCGCAGCGCGCGCGGCGAGTAGGACCGCACCCGCGGTCGGAACAAGGCCATCAAGATGATCGCCGCAAAGCCGAGCCGCAGCACCGACGTCCCGGCCGGGCCGAGGTCGTCGAACAGCGTCGCGGCAAGCGCCGCGCCGAACTGGATGGACGTGATGCCGCCCAGGACCAGACCGATCGGAGGGACGCGATCGAGGCCGGGCAGACCCTGAGCAGGCGCCGTCTGCGTCGCCGGCTCCACGACGGGTGACGGTAGCGCTACGGAAGCGCAGTTCTCCCTGCAACCGCCACCCTAACGCTGATTTTTTCTTAACGAAGAACATTGCTGACCTTGACGCGCTATACCGACCGTGGTCGAATCTCTCGACCGCCGAGCGAGAGAGGGACGTGGCATGGACGTGCAGGTCGTACACACGCTGGACTGGAAGACCCTCGAAGTCCACCCGATGTTCGCGGGCGGGTTCCAGGTGGTGATCCGAGGCGAAACGCCGTGGCCGATGCGCGTGGTGCTGGAGCCGTTGCCGATCGGGATTGTCCCGGAGGACTACTACGGCGTGAAGCTTGTCGGCTACGACGAGGGCCCCGTGCACTCTGACGTCGTCACGCCCTTCGAGGTCGAAAAGGATCTGGCCGAACTGCCCCATGGCCTCGTCGGCGTAGTGATCATAGGCGCGACAATGCGTGCATATATCCCGCCAAAGGCCGCTAGACCGCCGCGCTGACCACGCGGTCGCGCCCGGCCGCTTTGGCCTCGTAGAGGGCCGTGTCCGCGCGGGCGACCAGCTCGTCCGCGGACTCCGCGCCGTCCCAGGTCGCGATCCCGATCGAGCACGTCTCAGCGCCCGGGACCGCGTCGCGCAGCTGCTCGGCGACCTGCAAGGCGTTGAGGCCGTCGCAGGCCGGCAGCAGGACCACGAACTCCTCGCCGCCGTAGCGGGCCAGGACGTCGGTCGTGCGCAGGCGCTCGCCCCACGCGGCAGCCGCGCCGCGCAGCAGGCGGTCGCCCGCCGGGTGGCCGTGAGCGTCGTTGTAGGCCTTGAAGCGATCGAGGTCGAGCATCGCCAGCGACAGCGGCTCGCCGGTGCGACGGGCGCGCGCCAATTCGCGCGGCAGCTCGTGGTCCCAGGTGCGGCGGTTGGCCACGCCGGTCAGCTGGTCGGTCCGCGCCTGCTCGTCCAGCCGCGCGAGCAGGTCAGACAGCGCCAGCGCCGTGCCCGCCTCGCCGGCCAGCAGGCGCATCAGCGCGCCGACGCCGCCGGCGTCCTTGGCGCGCAGCTCGCGCGTGGCAACGACCAGCACGCCCGCGACGACGCCGTCGCGCATGACCGGCTCGTAGTGCGCCGAGCGCAGGCCCGAGCGCCGCTGGGCGTCGTGGACGCGCTGCTCGTCGAGGAAGTCGGAGACGAAGCGGCCACGGCCCGCCCGGAAGACGTCGATCGAGACCGCCTCCTCGTTGTCCATGTCCAACCGCAGGCCGGGCTCGACCAGGCCGCCGGCCTCCGCGGTCACCTGCAGATGGCCGGGGCCGTCGGGCTCGACCAGCAGCACGGAGTCGGCCCGCGCGAGGTCCCGGATCGCGCGCACCAGCGTCGGGCGCGTGTCGGCAGGATCGTCCGAGCGGCCGAGCAGCTTGCTCAGCTCGGCGACCGCCGCGAGGTTCGTCGCCTGGACCGTGATGCGCTCCTCCGCGCGTCGGCGCTGCACGAACTGGCCGACCGCGGCGGCGACGTCGGCGAGCAGGTCGAGCGTCGCGGACTCGTGCGTGCGCGGCTGCCCGCAGGCGAGCTCGACCACGCCGAGCGTCTCGCCGCGGCTGACGATCGGGACGGCGACCAGCGTGCGCAGCCCGCACTGCGCGGCGGCGTTGGCGCGACGGGGATCCAGCGCGACGTCGGGCGAGTGGTCGGCGCGCTCGACCCAGACCGGCGCGCCCGCGCGGCGGACGACGTCCAGCAGGCCACCGGCGCCGTGCGGCTCGGGGGCGTCGGTGAGCGCCAGGTAGGGCCCGGCGGCCAGCGCGTTGTGGTGCCAGGTCTCGGCGCAGGCCAGCGAGCCGTCGCGGGCGTCGGTCAGCCAGACCGCGCCCAGGCCCCAACCGAGCTGCTCGATGACGCCGCGCAGCGCGCCGGCCAGACCGGCCTCCAGCGAGCCGGCACCGGCCAGCGCCTCGCCGACAGCGTGCAGCGCGGCGACGCGACGCTCGACCTGCGCGCGGTGGACGGTCGCGGCGGCAAGGCCGGCGAGCAGCTCCAGCGTGCTGGCGTCGCGCTCGGAGAACGCGCCGGCGTGGCCGGAGTAGACCTTCAACACGGCGACCGTCGTGCCGCGGTGGCGCAGCGCGACGCAGATCATCGAGCGCACGCCGATGCGCCGGCAGGCCTCGCGGTCGACGCGCGCGTCGGTCTCGGTGTCGTGGCAGACCGCGGTCTCGCCCGTGGCCAGGACGGCGCCCGCCAGGCTGCCGTGGATCGGCACGCGCACGCCGAGGTGCTCGAGGCCGGCGCCGTCGGCGGCGCGGTAGACCATGTCGTCGCCGTCGGGCAGCTCGACGACCGCGCCGTCGGCGCCGACGATCGTGCGCGCCTCGCGGGCGACGAGATCGAGCGTGGGGCCCAGCTCCCCGGCGCCCTCGGCGATCGCGCTCTGGGCGGCGACGACGCGTGCGCCGCGGGCGGTCTCGTCCCGGGCCAGCGACTCCAACAACTTGCGCGCCGAGATGTCGCGCATGATCGCGATGACCCGACGGCCACCACCGTCGTCGACGTGCGCGAGCGACAGCTCGAGGTCGAACTCCCGGCCGGCGCGCGTGAGGCCGTGCAGCTCCAGCGGCGCGTCGACGCCGAGCGTCGGCACGGCGCCGCCCGCGGCCAGGCGCCGGATCCCGGCGCGATGGCCTTCGCGGTAGCGCTCGGGCATCAGCAACGTGACCGGGCGGCCGAGGACCTCGGCGGCGGTCCAGCCAAACAGGCGCTCGGCAGCGGGGTTGAAGAGCGTGATGAGGCCGTCGGCGTCGGCACCGACGATCGCGTCGTGGGCGGTGTCGGTGACCGAGCGGGCCTGGGCCTCGCTGTGGCGCAGGCGCTCCTCGGCGGCGCGGCGGCGGGCGTCGGCGAAGTCCAGCGCGCGAGCGAGGCGGTAGACGACGACGGTCGCGACGACGACCAGCGCGGACGCGTAGGCCCAGTCGGCCGTCCGCCCGGAGAACGTGCCGAGGTGGATCAGCCCGGAGCGCGCGCCGTCCAGCGCGATCGGCAACGCGACCGCGAAGGGCACCATGCGGCGGGCGATCAGGCCACCGAGGCCGTCTGAGACGAAGATCCGGGCGACGCCGCGCGTGGGATGGGCGAGCAGGACCGCGGCGGACGCGGCGATCAGCGCGATCGCCCCCGGCGGCGAGGTCCGCAGCGCGCCACCCCACTCGGTAAACGCGGTGACGCCGCTGGCGTGGCCGGCCAGCGACACGACGCCGACCACCAGCGGGGCCAGGCCGAGCAGCGTCGGAGAGCGGCGGCGGTCGCGCTCCAGGGCGAGCCCGAGGCCGATCAACGCCACGCACATCGTCAGCGACAGGCGGCCGGGGTGGCCGGCCGAGCCGTGCGACGGCAGCGCGAAGAGGAGCGCGTCGACGTGGAGGTTGACGTCGAGGATCCACTCGGCGGCAACGGCGCCCGACAGCACGGTGGCGAACGTCCCGGCGGCGCGGGCGGCCAGACGCAGGCGGCGGTTGCGCGGCGGGCGGGCGTGGCAGAGCAGGGCGGGACCGAAGAGCGCGAGCGCGAGGGCGGCGTTCGGCGACATCCGCGGGGAATGCGGCAGCAGCCGCGAGACGCCTTCGATACCGGTGGCCCAGCCGAAGAGCGTGATCGTGCCGATGGCGGTCACCAGCAACGCGGACCACCACGCGAGGCGGCGCGCGGTCGCAGCAAGGGTGTCGGCGGGGCGGGAGGGCATCCGGAAGGCTCCTGTCCCGGTTCAACGACCGTTGCGGCGCCGGGGCGATGTCCGATGGCCATCCGTTGGGTCTGGCGCCACAGAAGTGGGGTCCCCCTAGCGGGGGAGGCCCCGGCGGTCCCGGTCCTCGTGGGGCCAGGGTCTCGCGCGCTGCGCCTCCTACGGTGGGGACATGACGATCGACACCGGCCGCCTCGGCCTCGGCTGCATGGGGATGAGCGCGTTCTACACCGGCGACCGCGATGACGACGAGTCGATCGCGACGATCCACCGCGCGCTGGAGCTGGGCGTGACGATGCTCGACACGTCCGACATGTACGGGCCGCACACCAACGAGGAGCTGGTCGGCCGCGCGATCGCCGGGCGTCGCGACGAGGTCTTCCTGGCCACCAAGTTCGGGATCGTGCTCGACCCGTCCGATCCGACGGCGCGCGGCGTGAACGGCCGCCCCGAGTACGTCCGCGCGTCCGTCGAGGGCTCGCTGCGGCGGCTCGGCGTCGAGACGATCGACCTCTACTACCAGCACCGCGTCGACCCCGACGTGCCGATCGAGGAGACGGTCGGGGCGATGAAGGAGCTCGTCGACGCGGGCAAGGTCCGGTCGTTGGGGCTGAGCGAGGCCGGGCCGGAGACGATCCGCCGGGCGCATGCGGTCCACCCCATCGCCGCCGTGCAGACGGAGTACTCGCTCTGGTCGCGTGACGTCGAGGAGTCCGTGTTGCCCGTGCTCCGAGATCTCGGGATCACGTTGGTGGCCTACTCGCCGCTGGGGCGCGGCTTCCTGACCGGCGCGTTCAAGTCGATCGACGACCTGCCGGAGGACGACTACCGGCGCACGAACCCGCGCTTCAGCGCGGAGAACTTCACCAAGAACCTGGAGTTGGTCGCAGTGGTCGAGTCGCTGGCCGCGTCCAAGGGCGTCACGCCGGCGCAGCTGGCGCTGGCGTGGGTCCTGGCGCAGTGGGACGGCATCGTCGCCATCCCGGGCACCAAGCGCCGCTCGCGCCTGGAGGAGAACCTCGGCGCTCTCGACGTCGAGCTGACCGACGCCGACCTCGCCACCATCGCCTCCTCGCTGCCGGAGCCCGCCGGTGGGCGCTACGGCGAGGAGATGCTGCGGTTGCTGCGCAGCAGCTAGCGTCGCCGGGGTGACCACCGCCGCCGCGCCGCCCTCCTTCGCCGAAGTCCCCGCGGTCGTCGCCCGCGAGCTGCGCGACGGGCGACGGCGCGTGGCGGTGGTCTTCCTCGACGCGTTCGGGTGGACGTTCGCCGAGCGCCACGCCCAGCACCCGCTCTTGGCCAAGCTCGCCCGCGACGGCGTCCTGGCGCCGATGGCCTCGCAGTTCCCCTCGACGACCGTCGCGCACGTGACGACGATGCACACCGGCCTGCCCGTCGAGGCCCACGGGCTCTACGAGTGGCAGATCTACGAGCCATCGGTCGATCGCGTCATCCGCCCGTTCGTGGACAAGGACCTCGCCGACGTCGACGTCCGCTTGCTCCTGCCCGAGGGCCCGTCGTTCCACCATCGCCTCGCGACCCTCGGCGTCCCGTCGCGCATCTGGCATCCCTTCCCCGCGTCGAAGTACGACGACGTCGCGCTGCGCGGCACGACGCGCGCGCAGTTCGGCGAGCTGGCCGACGGCCTGGGGGCGGTGACCGAAGCCCTCGCGGACGCCGATCGCCTCTACACGTACCTCTACTGGGACCGCATCGACGCGACCGGCCACGTCTTCGGCCCTTCGTCGCCGGAGTTCGACGACATCGCCCTGCGCTCCCTGGACGCCGTCTACGCCGCCTTCTTTGGGCCGCAGGCGCCGCGGCTGGAGAACACGACGCTGATCCTCACCGCCGACCACGGCCAGATCGACGTGTCGCCGCAGACGATCCTCGACGTCGACCAGCTCGTGCCCGACCTCGCCGACCGCCTGACCGCCGCGCCCGCCGGCTCACCCCGCGACCTCTTCCTCCACGTCGCACCGGATGACGTCGACCGCACCATCGCCGACCTCTCCTCCGCGCTGGGCTCCCGCGCCACCGTCCACGCGTCGCGCGACCTCTTCCCCATCGCCGGCCCCCGCCTCCTCGCCCGCCTGGCGCCGATCTGCATCCTGCCGTCGGGCAACCACACCACCTGGCTCGCAACCCACTACGGCCACTCCCAGACCTTCCTCGGCCACCACGGCGGCCGCACGCCCGAAGAGGCCACGACGACCTTCGGCGCGATCGAGCTGGGCTAGCTCAACACCGGCCTCAAGAACGTCCGCTCATACCGCCGGACGCACCCGCTCTCCTCCCGGATCCGATCCGCCGCCACGAACTCCGGATCGCTCCCGAACCCTTCCCGATATCGCTCGTACTCCGCCAGGCTCGGGAACGTGAACAGCGCATACGCGACATCACTCGCGCCCTCCGACGGCAAGAAGTAGCCGTGATGCGTCCCACCGCTCTTGTTCACCAACCCGATCCACGCCCGACCGAACCGCTCGAACTCCTCGATCTTGCTCGGATCGATCTCGTAACGCAGGTGGCAGGTGACGGGCGGCATGAGGCCGATGCTAGGCGAGCATCCCTCGAAACCGGGCTCGAACCGCGAACAGCCTCCGCGCTCGTCGCCGAGTGGCGCCTGAACTCGCCACTCGGCGACGACCACGGAGGCCGTCGGTTAAGACATTTTTAGCGTGCTACGGCGACGGGGAACGGTCGGAAGCCAGGATGGCGTCCCGAATCGACCACCAGCATGTCGACGCGACAGCTTGCGCGCCAGCGCAATTCGCGGGCCAGCGAGGTCCATCCCGCGGGCACCACGATCAGCTCGGCGTCGTGCTCGCTGGCGACCGCGCACAATGCCGCGACCAGCCCGCAACGGCGCACGTGGCCGTTCACCGTCAACCCGGCGGCCGAAAGCGCTCCTTGCACGTCCGCCAGAACCGTGTCCACTTCCGCGCGCCGACCCAGCGTCCTTGCCAGCTCCTGCGCCCGTGCGCCGGGCGGCTCCCATGCCGCCACGACGTGAACCGTCCCACGACGCGCCTCGGCGACCGCGCCGGCGTACCAGGCGGCCGCTTCTGCGGCCGGGGAGCCGTCGGCGGGGACGACGATGTTTGAGGTCATGATGGCGGTCTCCAGCATTGCTTGCGCTCTTCCGTGCACCGTCCAGGCGTTCACTCCGACGGAACGGCGTTCATCGGGCCCACCGAACATCTGCACTAAACGGCTCAGCGGTTGTGCCTCCGTGTTCCTTCCACTACGGTCGCGGCCCTTATGGAAGGGACCAGCGCACGGCGAAAGGTCGCGATCCTGGGAGGCGGCGCTGGAAGCCTCGTCGCCGCCTTCGAGCTGACGGCGACGCCAGAGCTGCGCGCCACCTACGACGTCACCGTGCACCAGCTCGGCTGGCGCCTCGGCGGCAAGGGCGCCTCGGGCCGCCGCGACGTCAACAGCGCCCTGCGCATCGAGGAGCACGGCCTCCACGTCTGGTTCGGCTTTTACGAGAACGCCTTCGACGTCATGCGCCGCGTGTACGGGGAGCTCGACCGCCCCGCCGGCGCGGCCCTCAGAACCTGGCGCGACGCGTTTCACCCGACCAACGAGGTCGTCCTCCTCGACGACACCGACAAGGCCGGCCGCTGGATCCCGCGTCACTTCCACTTCCCGGACAACGACGGCGAGCCCGGCCTCCCGACCACCCCGCCGGACCTGCACCGGATGCTGCGCGAGGCGATCCACCAGCTCCGCCACGTCGAGCCGCCGGACCACACCGAGCTTCGCCTGCGGGCGCTCGACAAGTTCTTCGACGCCTTCCTCGCCGGCCTCGAGAAGCTGCTCGGCGCCGACGACGACTCCGACATGGCCGAGCTCCTGGAGCGCTTCCTGAAGTTCGCCAAGCCGATCCTGCACCTCGGCGACTCCGACGGCCACGGCCCCGAAGAGCCCCTGGTCTGCCGCTTCCTGAGGATCCTCACCGACGTCATCTGGGCGATCACCGACGGCGACCGCTACGCGATGACCTTCGACCTCACCACCACGGTCTTCCGCGGGATCCTCTCCGACCACCTCGACGACCGCTCGCTCGGTGGCTTCGCGCAGGTCAACGACCAGGAGTTCACGGCCTGGCTGGCCCGGCACGGCGCGCGCCCGGAGACGATCGAGGAGTCGCCGATCCTGCGCGCCTTCTACCAGCTGTGCTTCGCCTACGAGGACGGTAACCGCGACCGCCCCTCCGTCGCCGCGGGCAAGGCGCTGCAGGCGATGCTGCGCATGTGCCTCGGCTACCGCGGCTCGATCATGTGGAAGATGCAGGCCGGGATGGGCGACGCGATCTTCGCGCCGATCTACGAGGCCCTGAAGGCCCGCGGCGTGAAGTTCGAGTTCTTCTCCGAGGTCACCGAGATCGGGACCAACGACGACGGCACGCTCGTCGACGCGATCACCGTCCGCCAGCAGGCCGAGCTGGCCTCCGGCCTGACCGAGTACGACCCGCTGATCTACGACGTCGGCGGCCTCCCGTCCTGGCCTGCGGAGCCGATCTTCGAGCAGCTCGCCGCCCCCGACGACGTCCTGCGCGCCACGCGCTTTGAGGCCTGCGAGTCCGTCCCCGGCGCCACCACCCGCACGCTGCGCGTCGGCGAGGACTTCGACCTGGTCGTCTGCGGCATGTCGCTCGCCTCGCTGCCACCCGTCACGGAGCAGATCAAGGCCACCGACCCCAAGTTCGCCGGCGCCCTGCACCACGGCCGCACGGTCGCCACCCAGGCCTTCCAGGTCTGGATGCACCGCGATCCGGAGAAGCTCGGCGTCAAGCCGCTGGGCATGGTCTCCGGCGCCTTCGTCAAACCGCTGGACACGTTGTGCGACATGTCGCACCTGCTCCCGCGCGAGGGGTGGCCGCAAGACACCGCCGTGCACTCGATCGGCTACTTCTGCGGGACCATGCTCCAGCCCGAGCACGACACCCAAGAGGCCGCCGACGAGCGCGCCTACAACGAAGGCCTCCAACATCTCCGCGAGCACGCGTGCGTGCTCTGGCCCGGCGCCGAGCACGCCGACCAGAACGGGGACTTCGACTGGGAATTGTTGTATGACTACGACGATCGCGAGGGCCAAGAGCGCGGTCGCGCCCAGTACTGGCGGGCCAACATCTTCGGCAGCGAGCGCTACGTGATCACGCCGCCCGGCTCCGTCGAGCACCGCATCCGCCCCTCGGAGGCCAAGGCCACCAACTTGGCCTTCGCCGGCGACTGGACCCGCAACGGGGTCTGCGGCGGCTCGGTCGAGGCGGCGGTCACGTCCGGCAAGCTCGCGGCCCAACACCTGAGCGGCAGCCCTGCCGTCGTCCCCGGAACCGAAGGCTGGCTGGAAGAAGACTGATGAGCACCAACAACGAGCTTCCCGAGTACGTCGAGTACGGCGGCCTGGCGGTGGCGCCCGGCCCGTTGCAGTGCGACGACACCACGTTGTACGTCTTCGGCCTACAGGCCGACCACGCCAAGCTCGACGCGCTCTGCCAGAAGGTGTTCAACACGCCGACCGGCGGCGCCGTCGACTACCGCCCGCTCGGCGACCAGGTGATCGTGACCTTCGGCGTCGTCGGCGCGATCACCCCGACGCTCGAGCCGTGGCACTCGATGGGCTCCGTCCGCGAGCCACAGGTGGGGTTCTGGATCCCGGTCGTGCGGGTCAAGCACGACGACGGCAAGCTCGTCGGCCAGGACTTCGGGATGTTCTGCGCGGCCATGATGTTGGACAACCCGATCTCGCTGCTCAGCGGCCGGGAGGACTACGGCTACCCCAAGACCATGGGCTGGTCTGAGATGCCACCTGCGGATTCAAGCGCCTCTTTCACGCTCGACGTCTTCGGGATGAACTACGGGTCCGGCGAGGCGCCCGCGCGCCGCCGCCTCATGGAGCTCGCGCCGGTCGGCCCCGAGCTGAGCGAGGCCGAGCTGGCGATCGGCGACATCCACACGGTCGGCGAGTGGATCAAGGACGTGCTCTTCGACCAGCCGCAGGTCGATCTCGGCTTCCACTTCGCCTATGAGTTCGGCAAGGCGCTGCACGACCACAAGGTCAACCAGGTGTTCTTGAAGCAGATCCGCGCGACCGAGGACGGCCGCCGCGCCGACATCCAGCAGGTCGTCGTGGCGCCAGCGGTCACCAAGGACATCAAGGTGACCCAGATGCGCCACGACTACGACCTCGTCCTCCAGCACCTCGACAGCCATCCGCTCGAGGCCGAGCTCGGGATCGTGCCCCAGCAGCGCGTCACGCTCGCGCTGCGCATGCACTTCAACTTCCTCATCGAAGCGGGACAGGTGCGCTGGAGCGCACCTGGGACGACGAACGGCTGAGCCGGGCGAAGACCAGCGCCGCGCCCGCGACGAGCACCGCGGCGCCGACGTGCAGCGCCGCCTGGTAGCCGTCGACCAAGGACTGCGGGTCGGTCTGCGGCCCCAGCGCGCCGACGTGGTCGGCCAGCACCGAGCCGAGTACCGCGATGCCCAGCGCACCGCCGACCTCGCGGGCGGTGTCGTTGACCGCCGACGCGACGCCCTGCTTGTCCGCCGGCAGCGACGACACGATCGCGGCGGTCGCGGGCGGTGCGGCGAGCGCCATCCCGAGGCCGAGGACCAGGAAGCCGGCCAACGGCGTCCAAACCGAAGAGCCGGCGTTCATCGTGGCGGCGATCGTCAGCCCGCCGGCGATCAGCAGCAGGCCCGTCGGCCCGACCCAGCGCATCCCGACGCGCTGCACCAGCCGCGGCACGCGCGGAGCCACGACGATCATCCCGATGGCCGCGGGCGCCAGCACGCCGCCCGCCTCCAGCGGCGAGTAGCGCATGACGAACTGCAGGAACTGCAGCACGACGAAGATCGACCCGAACATCGCGAAGAACTGCACGAACACCGACAGCGACCCGGCCGCGAAGCCGCGCTGGGCGAACAGGCGCGGGTCGAGCATCGGCTCACGGGCGCGCAACTCGTAGGCGACGAACGCGCCCAGCAGGACGACGCCCCCGACGAACCCGCCCGCGACCGTCGCCGACGTCCACCCGCGCGTCGGGCCCTCGATGAACGCCCACACCACGGCGGCCAGGCCGAGCGCAGAGAGCACCGCGCCGCCGCCATCCAGCCGAGCCGGCTCCGGCGCGCTGGCGGGCACGAAGCGCAAGGTCATCAACAAACCGACCGTCGCGAGCACGACGTTCAGCGCGAAGACCGACGGCCAGTCGAACCACTCCAACAACACGCCGGACGCCAGGACGCCGAGCATCGCCGACCCGCCCGCGACGCCCGCCCACGCGCCGACCGCCTTGTCCCGCTCACCCTCGCCGAACGTCGCGGTGATGACCGACAGCGTCGTCGGCATGATCAGCGCCGCGCCGACGCCCATCACCGTGCGCACGGCGATCAACCCATTCGCGTCGCTCACGGTCGTGGCGACGAGCGCCGCACCACCGAAGATGATCAGACCGGCGACAAGCACCCGCCGGCGCCCGAGCCGATCGCCGAGTGCGCCCGCGGGCATCAGCAGCCCGGCGAAGACCAAGGCATAGGCGTCGACGATCCACTGCAGCTGGGTCGTCGTCGCGCCCGTCGCACGAGCGACGCCGGGGAGCGCGACGTTCAGCGAGGAGACGGCGCTCACCACGGCGGCGAGCGAGAGGCACATCGAGAGGAGGATCAGGCGCTGCGGGCGAGACATGGGGAGAGGCCTTCCGCGAGAGGATTTCAATGGCTGTTGAAATCGAGGATGACACGCCGCGCGCTAAAATTCAACAGGTGATGAATGAGGCCGATCCCCGCCCCTCCAAGCGCGGCCGTCGCGCCGGGGACAGCGGCGCGCGCGAGCAGATCCTGGCTGCGGCCCGCGAGCTGTTCGCCGAGCACGGCTTCGAAGGCACGACGCTGCGCGCGGTCGCCAAGCGCGCTGGTGTCGACGGCGCGCTGCCGAGCTACCACTTCGGTTCCAAGGGCGACCTCTTCGCCGCGACGCTCGAGCTCCCGGTCTCCCCCCGCGAGGCGCTCGCCGGCGTCCTCGCCGAGGCCGAGCACGACGAGATCGCGACCAAGCTCCTGACCACGCTCGTCGGCGTCTGGGACGTCGTCGGTGGCGGGCCTCTGGCCGCGCTGCTGCGCTCGGCCACCAGCCAGGACCAGCTCCTGCACGGCTTCGTGACCTCGGAGATCCTGCCGCTGCTGCGAACGGCGATGGACGGCGAGGACGTCGACCTGCGCGCCGCCGCCGCCGCCAGCCTCGTCATGGGCCTTGTTATGGCGCGATACGTCCTACGCATCGAGCCGCTGGCGTCGGCACCACCGGCCGAGGTCGTCGCGACCGTCGCGCCGTCGCTGCAGCGCTACTTCGGCTGAGCGCGCCGAGCTAGCGCTCGACGGTCACGCGCCAGGTGTCCGGCCCGGCCGGACCCGGCTGGTAGGCGCAGAAGACGCCGGTGCGCACGCTGGTCTCCAGGTGGTGGCCGAGACGCGCGTCGTGCTCGGCGATCGCCCGGACCGCGCCGCGGATGGCGCGCGTCACGTTGACCCGCGCCCGCTCCGCCGCGCTGCCCGCCTTGCGGTCGCGGCCGCCCAGCCCGACCGCGCGGGCCAGCTCCTGGCCGATGAACTCGAGCTCCTCGCGCAGGCCCGCGGCGCGCTCGACGTCGTGGAAGCGCTCGGCCTCATCGAGCTCCTCGCGCAGCTCGGTCACGCGCTCGCGGTATGCGGCCTTGGCGGAGGCGTCGAGCATCTCGCCCGCGTCACCGCCGCCGACGTCCACCGACACGTCCTCGCCACCGCCACCACCGGAGCGCCCGCGCGCAGCCGCGTCGACCGGACCGCTCACGAGGTCGATCGAGTGGATCTCGACGTCGGGCTGCTCCAACAGCGTCGCGAGGTACTGCAAGCCCTTGCGGTCCTTCAGGCGCACGGTCTCAGCGCCGGTGACCGTCCAGATCTCGCCCTCCAGCCGGAACGTCGCGCTCGGGGCGCCCGACGGCTCGGGCGGCGCCTCCGCGACCCGCGCGCCGTTGCCGGCCGGCGGCGTCCGCGCCGCACGCGCGCCGGGGTTCGGCATCACCGGAATCGGCAGCGCGCTCAGCGCCTTCTCGTAGCCGAGCAGTCCGGCGGCGCGCCGTGCCAGCGTGGCGCTCCCCAAGCGCTGCGCCGCGGACGCCGAGCGCTCGAGCAGCGCCCGGCCGCGCTCGCGGTCGCCCGGGCCGTCGCGAAGCAGCAGCAGCCGCGCCGTCGCCAGCTCGGTCCGCGCCACCCAGATCGGCGCGCGCAGCTCGGTGTTGAGGTCCGCCGCGCGCCGCAGGTGCTCCTCGGCCTCCGCGTAGCGCCCGATGACCGCCGCGGTCGCGCCGAGGTGGTGGTCGACGCAGCCCCACGCCGAGATCCCGGAGTAGACGACCTGGCCGCTGCACGGCTCAAGCAACCCGTACAACAGCTCGGCGGCCTCGCGCTCCTGCAGGTGCGCGGCGACCTCCGCGTAGATCGCCAGGCCCGGCAGCCACGTGACGTCCGGCGGCAGCTCGGAGAACCCGGTCGACGCCTCGTGGGCGAGGATCCGGCGCGCCTCGTCGTCCAGATCGCCCTCGCAGCAGGCCAGCGCCAGCACCGAGCGGAACGCCGGGATGCCCGGGTTGTCGGCCACGACCTGCGCGATCAGCGGCTGGAGCTCTGCCAGCCGGCCCTGCTCGTAGCGGATGTTCGTCAGCTGCGAGGTGAAGAACGACAGCGCGTCAGGCTGGGCGGAGAGCGTCGCGATCTGCAGCGCCTCGTGCGCGTGCTGCTCGGCCTCGGTCAGCGACCCGCCGATGATCTCCAGGTTGGCGTGGTCGTAGGTCGCCAGCCAGCGCATCGTCGGCTGGCCGAGCCGCTCGGCCAGCGCGGCCTCGTGCTCGACGTCGCGCCACGCGTCGGCCAACCGGCCCGCCTCGACCAGCGCCGCCGCGCGCCAGTGCACGGCGTGGAACTCCGCGACCGGATCGCCCGTGCGCCGCGCCGCCGCCACGTTCTCATCGCTGTTGGCCAGGCGCTCAGTCAGCGTCTCGGGCAGCCACAGCGTCACGAAGCGCAACGACAGGACGCGCGAAAGCGCCTCCGGATCGTCCAGCCGCCGCGCTAACGCGAGCGCGTCATCGCTCAGCGCTACCCGCCGGGCACGATCCGAGGGCGAGAACGACAACTCGGCCGCCAGCGTCGCGAGCAGCAGCGCGCGATCGGCGCTGTCGTCGGTTCCGACCGCCTCCAGGGCGTCCTCCAGCGCATGGAGGCGTTCGTCATCAACAACGCCGGACGCCGATACGAACCCGCGGGAGTTCGCGAGCACCGCGCGGATCAGGCCCGGGCCGTCCTTGCGCCGCCGCGCCAGCGCCGCGGCCTCCAGCAAGGTGGTGCGGAACTCCGGATCGCCCGACTGGCGCTGCGCGTCGCCCAACCCCACCAACAACGAGAAGCGGACCACGTCGTCGGCGGCCGCGAGCTGGTCGAAGAGGTCCAGGCCCTGGCGGTACCAGCGCACCGCGTCGTCCGGCGCGAGCTGGGCGACCGCGTGCTCGCCGGCCAGCTGCGTGTAGCGCAGCGCGCGCTGGAGGTCCGCCGGCTCGGCGTTGAGCCAGTGACGCGCCAGCTCGCCCACTCTCGTCGTCGGCTCCGTCCCGCAGATCTGCTCCAGCGCTTCGGCCGCGCGGCGATGCAGCCGCGCGCGCCGCGCCGGCCCGAGCGCCTCGTAGAGCGTCGTGACGATCAGCGCGTGCGCGAAGGCGTAGCGGTCGCCCGGATGGCGCGGGGCGATCACCAGCGCCGCGTCCGACGCGGCGTCGACCGCATCGGCGACCGCGTCCGGTCCGCCGTCGACCATCGCGCCGACCAGCTCCAGGTCGAACTCCTGACCGACGATCGCCGCGGCCGCCAGCGGATCGCGGACCGCGTCGCCCAGGCGCTGCAACCGCCGCTCCAAGACGTCGCGGACGCTGCCGGGCATCTGCGCCGTGGCGAGGTCGTCGCCGTGGTGGCGCAGCATCTCGGTGACGAAGAACGCGTTGCCGGACGTGCGGCGCTGCAGCGTGCGCGCGGCGTCCATGCTCGCCGAGTCCAGCGCGTGTCCGGTCGCCTCGCGCGCCAGCTCGGCGACCTCCGCCGCGTCCAGGCCGGTGAGGTCGGTGCGCGTGACGTCGGGCTCGCGGTGCAGGTCGGCCAGCAGCTTGGCCAGCGGGTGGTCGTCGTCGAGCTCGGTCGAGCGGAACGTCGCGATGATCGTCAGCCGCAGCCGCAGGTCGGACGCCACCAGGTGGCGCAAGAGCAGGAGCGTCGGCGTGTCGGCCCACTGGACGTCGTCGAGGAACAGGACGACCGGCCGCTGGGACTGCTCGGCCTCCAGCAGCCCTGCCACCGCGCTGAACAGCAGGTAGCGCTCGGTGTCGTTGTCGACGCCGCGCGGCGCGGGCGCGTCGGCCACGCGCTTGCCCAGTGCGGGCACCATGCGGCACAGCTCGCCGCCGTGCTCGGCGACGTGGCGGGCCAGGACCGCGTCGGCCGCGTGGTCGACCAGGTGCGACAGCGCCTCCACAAACGGCTGGTAGGGCATCCGCAGGTCCTCGTCGCAGCGGCCCTGCAAGACCGTGGACCCGCGCGAGTGCGCGGCGACCGCCAACTCGCGGGCCAGGCGGGACTTGCCGATGCCGGGCTCGCCGCCGAGCAGGATCACCTGCCGGCCGCCGTGCGCGGCGCGCGCGACCAGCGGCTCTAGGCGACGACGCTCCTCGGTGCGGCCGACGTAGTGCTCGGGCCGCGCGACCTCCAGGCGCGTCGGCAGCGGCACGACCGGCTCGGGCAGCGGCTCCCAGCGGATCTCGGCCGCGGCGTCAGGCCCGCCGAGGCGGCGCGGCTTCTCCAGGTCCAGGTCGGCGTGCGCGCGCAACCGCTCCCACAGCGGCGCGTCGACGAGGATCTGCCCGGCGCCAGCCAGCGCGCACAGGCGATCGTCGCGCCCGGGCTCCAGCGCGGCGGCGATCCGCAGCACGCCCGAGACCGTCGCCGTGCGGTTGTCGGCCTCGATCCGCTGTTGCAGCTCGATCGCGCACAGCGCCGCCGCGTGCGCCTCAGTGAACACGACACGCAGCGCGTCGCCGTCCTGGCGCACGTCGGAGACCGCGTCGAAGGTGGCGACGACGGCCTGCAACAGCGCCATTTGGCGCGCCCGAGCCTCAGCCCCGCCCGCGAGGGCGGCGCTCAGCTGGATCGTGTTGTGCAGCTCTGGGTGGTCTGCTGGGTCTCCCATGCCCCCGGCTCCGTGACAGGCCGTCCGACGCCCGCATCATGACGAAGCCGAGGGGCATGAGAGTGATACGGCGCGGAATGTCCGGAGGAGGCGTCCATCCCGGGGTCCGTCCTTGAACCGTCGGAGCGCGTCATCCCCGGCGCGCTCCGGTGCCGCTTTCTGTCGTCCTACGCCCCTCAGGCGTGACGTCGCGTGGAACGCCGTTCAGCTAGGACGAACGGTTGAGACAGCCGGGTGAACGAACCGGGAGGGCGGGCCAGTAACAGGCCGCCGACCCGCAACCGCTAGGTTGTGACCTATGCCCATGGTCCCGATGGTGATCGAGCGCACCGCCCGCGGCGAGCGCGAATACGACATCTACTCGCGTCTGCTCAACGAGCGCATCATCTTCCTCGGCACGGCGGTGGACGACCAGGTCGCCAACCTGGTCGTCGCCCAGCTCCTGCACTTGGAGTCCGCCGATCCCGACAAGGACATCTCGATCTACATCAACTCGCCCGGCGGGTCGATCTACGCGGGCCTGGCGATCTACGACACGATGAACTTCATCAAGCCGGACGTGTCGACGATGTGCGTCGGGATCGCGATGTCGATGGGCTCGCTGCTGCTGATGGGCGGCGCGAAGGGCAAGCGCTTCTCGCTGCCGAACTCGCGGATCCTGATCCACCAGCCGTCGTCAGGCTTCGAAGGCCAGTCGACGGACATCGAGATCCACGCCCGCGAGATCATCAAGACGCGCGCCCGGATCGACGAGATCTACGCCCACCACACCGGGCAGCCGATCGAGAAGGTCCACACCGACATGGAGCGTGACCGCTTCTTCAAGCCCGATGAGGCCGTCGAGTACGGCCTGATCGACCGCGTCATCGAGCACCACTAGAGGTCGGCGCCGAGGGCCTCGCGCAGTCCGGCGCGGCCCTCGTCGGTCACCCGCAGCACGCGGCCCTTCGGGTCCGGGCGGGTGACCCAGCGACGCTCGGTCAGGTGATCGAGCAGCGCCGCGCCGAGCGCACCGCCGATGTGCGGGCGGCGCTCGGACCAGTCGACGCAGGCGCGCGCCGTGGAGCGTTTGGCGCCGAGGATCGCCTCGACGTCGAGGCCGAACGCGCGCAGCCGCTGCGTCCCGTCCGGCGTGATCGCGAAGCCGCCATCGCCCAGCATCAGGACGTTGGCCGCCACGAGGGCGTCGGCCAGCGCGACGCCGGCCTGCCCGGCGAGGTGGTCGTAACAGGAGCGCGCCGCGCGCAGGGCCTCGCCGTGGTGCCACGCGCGCAGCGTCGTGGGCTTGCGGTCGGGCGCGATCGCAGCCAGCGCCTCAAGCGCCCGGCCCACGTCCGGGCCGGCCAGCCGGACCTCGCGCCGACGCCCGACGCGCTCGCAGACGACCAGGCCGCCGCGCTCGAGGCGATCGAGGTGCTCGGTCGCCGTCGACGGCGCGACCCCGGCCGCGACCGCCAGCTCGCGCGCGCTGTGCCGGCCACCCGACAGCAGCGCGCCGAGCATCGCGGCGCGCGACGGGTCGGCGATCAGCGCGGCGGTCCCGGCGAGGTCGACGTCCATGCACCGCAGGCTACGCCCGCGACGCTTCGGTCAGGGCCGAAGCGTCAGCCCGCCTGCGCCGCGCACGCTGCCGGCCGCGCGTGGGCCTTCAGCGTCTTCTCGAACGCCACCGGGCGGGCGGTCATCACGCCGTCCACGCACCAGTCGACGAGCTTAGTCCAGGTCGCGGGTGACTCGCCGTCGTCGCTTAGCCAGGTGTGCCAGGCGTAGCCGTCGCGGTGCGCGTGAGCGACGTTGTCGGCGGTCGTGATGTTGAGCGTCTGGCCGTTGAGCTCGTAGGTGATCGGGAGCTGGAAGGCGACGACGCCCTCGCCCGGCGTCTTGCCGCCCAGCAGCCAGTCGGCGGTGCCGCCGATGCCGGGCGCGACCGGGATCGCGGGCGCCAGCTCGTGGAAGCGGTTGACCGCCTCCTGCTTGAACGACACGACGATCAGGTCGCGACGAGGCGAGGACTTCAACAACGCGGCGAGCACCTCGGCGTTCTTGATGTACTCCGCGACCGCCTCGGCCTTCGTGCGGCCCTTGATCTCGATGTTGATCGGGGTCTTCGGGAACGCCTTGAGCACGGCCTTCAGCGTGGTCACCCGGAAGTCGCTGGCCTTGTAGCCCTTAGGCGCCTTCTTCTTGCCCGTCGCCACGCCGCGGAAGCTGTAGGCCTTGGCCTTCAGCCCGTGCTTGTAGGCGTCGTCGGCCGCGTGGAACCAGTAGGCGCCGTCGAGCTTCTGGATCTGCTTGAGCGAGTGCGACGCGATCGTGCCCGTGCCGTTGGAGACCCGGTTCAGCGTCGTGTCGTGCATGACGACGACCTGGTCGTCCTCCGTGACTCCTACGTCGAGCTCCAGCATGTCGGCGCCCGCCTCCAGCGACTTCTTGAAGGCGTACATCGTGTTGGAGGGGAACTCGTCCTCACCGCCCTGGTGGGCGATGTTCAAGGGCTTGGACTCGATCCAGGGGTTGGTTGCCGCCCACGCGGCGCCCGCGGGCACCAAGAGCGACAACATCACGGCGATCGGGACAGCGACGCGATGGGACATCTCGTCGCAGTCTGTCACAGGATCGGGATCAGCAGGACTCGTAGCCGGGCAGGCCGACCGGCGGCGCAGAGACGACCGCGGCGATCGCCTTGCGGTCCTGGGACCGCGGCGGCTTGGACGCCTCGTCGGCGACCACCTGGGTCTGCCGTCGCAGCGCCAGCAGCAGCTGGCTGTGGCGATCCAGCCACGCGCCAGGCACGTGGAGCGTCGCGATCATCCCGTCGCGCCGGCTCAGCAGCTCGTACATGCCCTCGGCGCCGTAGGTGGACGCCATCGGCGCCAGCGCGGCGTGCGCCTGCGTGCAGATGTCGTTGACCTGCGAGCGGTAAGAGCCGGGCAGCGTGCCCTTGGCGGCCATCGAGCAGACGATCAGCGTCGGAACCAGCCAGACGACCGGATAGACGATCGCGCCCGCGAACAGCGGTCGCGCCGGGATCGGGTGCTTGCGCGAGTCGACCACCGCGGTGCCCGCGGCGTAGTCGCCCAGCCGGCGGCGCTGCTTGTTGATCATGATCGAGATTGCCGCGATCAGGCCGATCTCGAAGATCCCGATGACGCCGCGGGTGGCCGCCTGGCGCGGCGTCGGCAGGCCGCCGTCAGCGAGGTTCGCGACGCGCAGCCCCACCAGGCGCTTGCCGAGCGTCGCGCCCGTCGTCACCTCGAACAGGTGGTTGTAGATCAGCAGCAGGCACTGAAAGAGCGCGAATTCGCCGAGCTCGTCGCCCCAGCCGCGGCTGATGATCTTCGCGGTGAGGAAGACCATGACCCAGTCGACGAGGCGCGCGACGACGCGGCGGCTGTCGAGCAGCCGCCGGTTCTCGGTGCGCATGTTGCTCGTGGGGGCGACGTCGGTCCTGACGAACGCCGACGGGGCCTGCTCGACCCATCCTGGAGGTGGCACGGACACGCTCGGTTCATCGGCGCGTCAGCGCTCCCCTTGAGCGCTGAGGTCTGCTGTCTGATGTCAGGCGATCGAGTGCTCGATCGCGCCCAGGCCGGCGATCTCGATCCGGACGCGATCGCCACCGCCGAGGAATCGCGGCGGGTCCATCGCCTGGCCGACGCCGGGCGGCGTGCCGGTGAGGATCAGGTCGCCGGGCGCCAGCGTGATCGCCTCGCCCAAGAAGTCCACGACCGCTTGCACGCCGAAGATCAGATCCGCCGTCGAGGAGTCCTGGCGCAACTCGCCGTTGACCCAGGTCTTCAGCGCCAGCGCCCCCGAATCGGCGACCTCATCGGCGGTCGTGATCCACGGACCCCACGGGCATGAGTTGTCAAAGCCCTTGGCGCGCGTCCACTGGCGCTCGCGCTTCTGGAGGTCGCGGGCGCTGAGGTCGTCGGCGACCGCGTAGCCGGCGACCGCGCCGCCCGCGCCGATGACCACCGCCAGCTCGCCCTCGTAGTCCAGGCGCCGCACAACCGCCGGGATTGCGACGTCGTCATTGGGCGGGACCGACGAGGTCGGCAGCTTCATGAAGACGATCGGCGCCTCGGGCACCTGCTGGCCGGTCTCGGCGGCGTGCGCGGCGTAGTTGAGGCCGATGCCGAAGATCGCGCGCGGCTGCGGGACGGGCGCCAGCAGGCGCACATCGGCCAAGTTGTAGGACTCACCGTCGGCGGGCGCGCGGTCGCCCGAGGCGAGGCGATCGAGCACCGTGGAGCCGTCGGCGAAAGCGACGACGACGTCGTCCCGCACCTCCCCGGCCTGCGGCGTGTCGGATCCGGCAGCGACGAACGTGGCGAGCTTCATGGGCCCGCCGGACCCTACTTATCCGGGGTTGCTCACGCCGCTCTGCGGGCGATCGGGGCGATGGCCGGACCAGGGGCGCCCCACCGTGCCGCGGCGCGCGTGCGCGCCGACCACGCGGCCTTGGTGAGGAAGCGGTCGAGCTCCGCCGCGCGCTCGCGCTGCGGGTGGTGGCCCATGCCGTCCCAGACCTCGACGCGCGCCTGTGGGTAGACGCGTTGGAGCGTGGCGGCGTGGGCAGGCGGGACGAGCGCGTCGCGCGCGCCCCAGACTGCGGCGACCGGGCCTTCGAAGGCGAACGGCGGCGCCGGGTCCTGCGCGTCGCGGCCCGCGGCGGCGACCGCCTCGACGGCCATCCGTGCGCCGCGTCCAGAGCGCAAGGCGCCGCGCGACAGCCGCGCGACCAGATCGGCCGACGGCAGCCGCCGGTGGGCGACGAGCGTCGAGTAGGCCGCGGTGACGACCAGCGGGTTGACGAGGCCGAGCGGGAGCGCCGCCTGCAAGCCGTGGCGCACACCGGGCAGCGACGCCAGCTCGGCGAGGCGGATCGGACCGAAGCCCACGGGCGCGAGCAGGGCGAGCGCGTCGACCGCGGAGGAGCGCTGGGCCAACGCGGCCGCGACGCCGCCGCCAAGCGAGTGCCCGACGACCGTCGCGTGCGCGATCTCCATGCGCCCCAGCGCCTCGGCGACGTCCTGGGCGTAGGCGGCCAGCGTCGCGTCCCGCGGCGCCGACGAGCCGCCGAAGCCAGGGAGGTCGACGGCCACGCATGGGCTCGTCGCCCGCGCCATCACACCGGCCCAGCCGGTCGCGTCGTCGAGCAGGCCGTGGAGGAGCACCACCGGGCGGCCGCGTCCGGGCGTACGCCGCACCCGCAGGTGGCGGCCATCGGCCAGGGGAACGTCGATCGCATCGCGTGGCGGCATCAGGATCTCTCCTCTCGCCACGGTCATCGACCGAACCGGTCACATCACACACCCCTCGACCGGGGGACGCGCGCGAGGCGTCGCGTCGGGGACGCGCCACGCGCGTCCCCGGGCACCTCGCTCGCGGTGGAGCTAGGAGGTGCGTGCCGCGCGGCGTGCGCGGCGGCGCTGGGCCGCTGCGGCGCGGCGGCGGTCGGCCGGGCTGGCCGTCGCTTCGGTCTCCTCGCGACGCTTCGCCCACTTGTCGCGCTCTTCGTCGCTCATCTTGCGGATCGTCAGATCCCCGGTAGAGACCTGGTCCTTGATGCGGTCCAGCTTCGCCTCACGCGCGGCCGCATCTCGCTCTCGCTGCGTCTTCGCCATACCTACATGGTACCCGGCCGAAAGCCGGGTTAGTGCCAATGGTCGCTAACCTGCGTCGAGGCTACATCTTGGCTCAAGTTCAGAGCGTCGTGGCCGATCACTCGGAGGAGATGAGCTGGTGGACACGACCCACCCGCCCCGACGACGAAGAGCGCGTGCGCATCGTGGTCCCGCGGGTGACATCGGTCGAAGCCGTCGTCGTACGCGCCGTCCAGGGCGCCGCCGAGCTCGCGCTGACCGACACGTCCGACGTCCCGCTGCGCTTCCTGCACCGCCGCCGCGCGACGATCGTCCCGCTGGCCGGCGACGACCGCGTCGACGGGCGGCTGCTCGCCGTCCCAGGTCCGCAGGGGCGCGTCCGCGACGACCTGCTGCACTTCTTGCAGGCGGTCGTCCCGCTGGCGCCGCCGCGCTCGGACCCGCAGCGCCGCGATGCTACGCGCATCGACCTCGTCCGGCCGGTCGCGATGATCCCGGACGGCTTCAAGGTCGGTTGGCTGAACGGCTTCACGCGCAACGTGTCCGCCGGCGGTGTGCTGGTCGCGGGCGCCGACGCGCTCGGCCCCGGCGACCGTCTGCGCCTGCGCTTCGAGCTCGACAGCGAGGACGACCTGATCGACCTCCTCGCCCGCGTCGTGCGCGCCGACGACGCCTGGGGCCTGCGCGGCCTGCGGCTGGAACGGCTGACCGACCGCGAGCGCGAGCGGCTGGTCAAGTTCGTCTTCGCGCGCCAGCGCCGGGCGCTGTCCGAGCTGCGCTCGCGCTCCGCCTAGGACCGCTCGCGCGTCTCCTCGGTCTCGCGCTCGCGCACGAAGCGGCGATGCTCGTCGGCGAGGTCGTCGTCGGCGAGCCCGTCCTCGTGCAGCGCAGCGCGCGACTCGTGCAGCTCGGCCTCGGCACGCTGGGCGCGAGCCTCGCGCTCGGCGCGCTCGGCGTCGGCGAGGCGCTCCTGGGCGACCTCGCGATGAGCGCCGGCAACCTGCTCGCGGCGACGTGAGATCTCGCGTTCCCGCTTCTGACCGCGCATGCGCGGCAGCACGAACGCGAGCAGCGCGAGGACGATGACCGCGATCACGACGATCGCGACGATGGCACCGGTGGACATTGATCTTCCCTCCCTGTGGGACAGTGGTGCAAGAGGTAGTACCCGTAGGCTGAGCGTCCGATGAACGGATTGCTCGGGACGATCCTGGCCGCGGCCGGCGGCGGCTCCTCTGGCTTCGGCGGCGGGGGTGGCGGCGGAGGCGGGGGCGGAGGCTTCGGCGGGGGCGGCGGCTCCTATGGCGGTGGCGGAGGCGGCGGCATCTCGGCCGGCTTCATCGTCTTGATCGTCATCGGCGCGCTCATCTTCTTCGCGTTCTCGTGGTTCAAGGCGGCGCAGTACCGCGCACGGCGCACGGCGCGCGCAAGGGCGACCGAGCTGGCGGCCGCCGAGGCCGCGCAGGACGACGCGGACTTCGAGCCCGCGACCGTGCGCGACGCGGCGACCGCGCTGTTCCTGGAGATCCAGCGGCGGTGGTCGACCAACGACGTCGAGGGCTTGCGCCCATTGGTCTCCGACGAGCTGATGGTCGAGTGGCAGCGGCGTCTGAACGACTTCGCTCGCAAGGGCTGGAAGAACAAGTGCGAGCCTCACGGCGAGCCGGCGATCGAGTACATGGGGTTGATCAACCGCGACGGCGAGCACGAGGACCGCGTGGTCGTCCGGATCACCGCGACGCTCGACGACTACGTCGTGGACGCCCATGGCAACACCATCAAGAAGGACGGCGAGGCGAGCACGACCACCACGCTGACGGAGTGGTGGACGCTGCACCCGCCGGGCGAGCGCTGGCGCCTGCTCTCGATCGAGTCCGAAGCCGAGGGGCGCCACCACCTCGACGGCGAGCTGATCGCGTCGCCGTCCTCCGACGCCCGCGTGGCCGACGAGGCGCTCGTGGAGTTGGCGGTCGCCGACGCGGTGCCCGACGGCGCGTCGGTGGGCGACATCGCGCCCGCGGTGCTGGACGCCGACGCCCGCGCCGCCGCGCTGGACCTCGCGCTGGCCGACGGCCGCTTCGCGCCCGACGTCCTGGAGATCGCCGCCCGCCGCGCGGTCTCCGCTTGGGCTGAGGCGGTCGACGGCGCCGACGACGCGCTCGCCGCGCTCGCCGATCCCGACGCGGTGCGCGCGCTGCTCTACGGCGGCGACAGCGCCGACGGCCGCACGCGCGTCGTCGTGCGCGGCGCCCGCGTGAGCGAGCTGCGGATCGTCGCGCTGGACCCTCACGCGACGCCCGCGACGATGACCGCCGCGGTGGTCGTGCAGGGGCGCCGGTACGTCGAGGACCGCGACACCGCCGCGGTGCTGGGCGGCTCCAAGACGTCTGACAGCACCACGCGCCAGGGCTGGACCTTCGCGCTGACCGACGACGCCGCGAACCCGTGGCGCCTGGTCGCGGTGAGCTAGGACTCCGCCGCGGCGGCCATCAGCGCCTGGACCAGCTCGGCTGAGCCCGACGCCATCAGCGCGCCCACGAGCGTGCCGATCAGCAGCCCGCGCAGCTCGTCGCGCGACAGGTCGCCGTTGGCGATCCAGTCCAGGCACGCGCCGTCCATGAACCACAGCCAGCCGCGGACCGCGGTGCGCGCGCCCGGCGGCACCGGCCCGTCGCCGACGACGCCTACGAGGATTCGGTCGGCCGTGCCGTGGCGGACCTCCTCGACCATCGCGCGGATCTCCGGCACCTCGCCGGCCGTGACCATCAACTTGGCGTAGGCCTCGCGGTGCTCGCCGATCCAGGCGAGGTAGGCATCGAGCGACGCCTCCAGCTGCGCCGCCGGCGCCAGCGACTCGTCCGGCTGCGTCTTGGCGATCAGGTCCTCAGCGGCCGCCTGCAGCGTCGCCTCGAAGAACGCCTGCTTGCTCGGGAAGTAGTGGTACAACAACGCCTTGGAGATCCCGGCCTCTTTGGCGATCTTCGCCATCGACAGCTCCGAGTACGCAGAGCTCGTGAACAGCCGCTCCCCGAGCGCGACCAGCTGCGCTCGCCGCTCGTCCACGCCCAGCCGCCGGTACGCCGGTCCATCGCTCACGCCCTCCATCCTACAGCGCCTCTTGACCGCCGGTCGACAAGTCGTTACGGTGGCGTCACTGACCACCGGTCAACAAGGAGCTACGGAGAGATGCCCACCGCCAACGCCCGCCACCTCCTCGACGTCGAGCGCCGCACCACCGACCTCGAGACGCGCCTCGACCGCCTGGAGCGCACGCTGCTGATGGACGAGCCCGCGCCCGAGACCCCGAGCGCGACGACGACGCTCGGAACCGCCTGGCCGCCCGAGCCCACCCCGCTCCCGGCGGGCTTCCCGTCGATCGCCGCCGGCCCGCCGGTCGTCATGCCCCCGCCCCGCGAGTTCGCCCCGGAGGACGCGGACGCCGACGCCGACGCCCCCGAGCGACCCGACGCGCGTCCGGCGACCGCGCCGCTCGTGTCGACCTCCTTCGAAGACCTCGTCGGCGGACGCGTGCTCGCCTGGGTCGGCGGGATCGCGGTGCTGCTCGGCGTCGCGTTCTTCCTGGCGATCGCGGTCTCGCGCGGCTGGGTCGGCGAGGAGCTGCGGTGCCTGCTCGCGGCGGCCGGCGGGCTGGCGCTCGTCAGCTTCGGCGCCAAGCTGCGCCACCGCGACGCGACGCCCGAGGCGGCGGTGGCCGCGATCGGTGCCGGCATCGCGGTGCTGGACGTGACGATCGCGGTCGCCAGCCAGACCTACAACGTGATCCCGGCGTGGACCGGCGTCGCGCTGGCGCTGGTCGTCGGCGCGGGCGCGGTGGTGCTCGCGCTGCGGACCGGCAAGCCGTCACCGACGATCGCCGCGTTCGGCATCCTCGGCGGACTGCTGAGCCCGGTGCTCGCAGGCCTGGCGACCGACGGCGCGTCGATCGCGCTGCTGCTCGCGATCTCCGTCCCCGCCGCCGCGATGCTCGTCGCCCAGCGCTGGGACGTGCTCGCGCTCGGCGCGTTCGCCGTGACCCTGCCCCAGCTGCTGCTCTACCTCGTCGACACGCCCTCAACGCCCGCCACGCTGCTCGCGCTCTCCGGCTTCGGCGCGATCTGGATCGCCCAGGCCGTCGGCTTCGAGCTGCGCACCGCAGCCCCCACGCTGCGTCCGGCGTCCGCGTTCCTGCTGACCGCGCAGGCGCTCGTGCTGGCTGCGACCGGCGCGCTCGTCCTGCACGCCAACGGCGACGCCGCGGTCGCCGACGCCTGGCTCTTCGGCCTGGCGATCGTCCACCTCGCGGTCGGCCTGGCGACCGACCGCCTGCGCCGCGTCTCACGCGAACTGGGCCTGCTCAGCTTGAGCCTCGGCGTCGTGCTCGCCGACGTCGCGATCGGCTCGGCGCTGAACGGCGTCGCGGTCCCGATCGCCTACGCGGTCGGCGCGCTGGCCTTCGCCGGACTCGCCCGCGCGCTGCCGCGCACGCAGGCCGACCACGCCTTCGTGCTCAGCGGCCTCGGCGGCCACGTGCTGCTCGCCGCCGCGCACGCGCTGGTCGTCGACGCGCCCACCACGGCGCTGGCCGGGGGCGACCTGCTCGCCGCCAGCGTGGCGCTCGCGACGGTCGCCGCCACGTCGTTCGCCGCGGCGCGCATCGCCACCCAGATCCCGGCGCTCGCGCGGATGGCGCTCGACACGACCGCGTTGCTCGTCCTCGCGTGGCTGGCCGTGATCGTCCTGCCGCCCGTCGGCCTCGCCGTCGCCTGGGCCGCTCAGGGCGCCGCGCTCGCGCAGGTCGCCCGCCGGGCGCACCACACCGACGGTCACGACGACGACGAGCAGTTCGTCGCCGTCGCCGCAGCCGCCCACCTGATCGCCTCGGCGGTGGTCGCGCTGGCGACCTTCGCCCCCGCGCAGGCGATCGTCGACGGGCTGACCGACCCGCTCGCCGCGGCGCTGGGCCTCGGCGCGCTGGCGATCGCGCTGGCCCGCGCCGCCGCCGCGGCACCGCTGGACCAGCGCGCGATCCTCTACCCCGCGGCCGGGCTGACGGCGCTCTACCTCGCGTCGGTGGAGGTCGTCACGCCGCTCTCGCCGCACGCCGGCCAGGTCGCGCTGTCGGTGCTGTGGGGCGTCGCCGGCGTCGCGACGCTCGTCGCCGGCCTCATGCTGGACCGCCGCACGCTGCGCCTCGGCGGCCTCTGCCTCCTGGTGGCCACGATCGTCAAGGTCTTCCTGATCGACCTCGCGACGCTGGACTCCGCCGCCCGCGCCGGCTCGTTCCTCGCGCTCGGCGTCCTGCTCCTCGGCGCGGCCTACGCGTGGCAGCGCCAGCGCCCGGCCGCCGTCGCACCCGCACCCGCCGCGACACCCGAGGCGTCCTGAGAGACTGGCGGGACCGCATGCGGTCTCGCCATGTCTTGCTCGCCGTCGCCGCGGGCCTCGCGCTCGCCGACGCGTCAATCGTCACGCTCGCGCTGCCCGAGCTGCTGCGCGAGCTGGACACGACGGTCGAGGGCGTCGCGTCGATCCTCGGCGTGTACACCGTCGTGCTGGCGCTGGCGCTGATCCCGGTCGAGCGGGTGCAGCGCCGCGTCGGCGCGCCGCGCACCGCGGCCGTCGGCCTGCTCGTGTTCGCACTCGCGTCGCTGGTCGCGGGCGCCAGCTCGACGCTCCCGCTGCTGCTCGTCGCCCGCGCGATCCAGGCCGTCGGCGGCGCCGCCGCGCTGGTCGCCGCGTTCGCGCTGCTGGAGCCCAGCGGCGCGGCGGGCGAGCGCGGCCGGCGGCTGTGGCTCGGCGCCGCGGTCCTGGCCGCCGCGATCGGCCCGGCGCTCGGCGGCGCGCTGACCGAGCTCTTCTCGTGGCGCGCGATCTTCTACTTCCAGGCGCCGGTCGCCGCGCTGGCCGCCGTCGCGGCGCTGGCCGAACCGCGCCGCGACACGACCCCGCACGAGCGTGCGCAGCGCCTCCCCGCCGGCCCCGCGATCGCCCTGGCGCTCGTCTCGGCCGCGCTCACCGCGGTCCTGTTCTTGTTGGTGTTGCTGCTCGTCGCCGGCTGGGATGTCGCCCCGATCCGGGCCGCCGCCACGGTCACGGTGATCCCGATCGCGGCGCTGCTCGGCTCGCGCCTCACCGGCGACGCCAAGACCCGCGCCTGCGCCGGATGTGCGCTGGTCGGCGCCGGCGTCCTGGCGCTCGCCTTCCTCCCCGACGCCCACCTGCTGTGGACCGTCGCGCCCCAGGCCGCCGCCGGCCTGGGCATGGGCCTCGCGCTGCCCGCACTCGGCGGCGATCTGCTGCCCGAGCGCGACGCCCGCGACGCCGCCCAGCTGCTCGTCCTGCGCCACGCCGGGATCGCGCTCGCGCTCGTCGTCCTGGCGCCGATCGTCAGCCACGACCTTCAGGCCTCGACCGATCGCGCCAAGGAGCGCGGCGTCGCCGTCGTGCTCGACGCCAAGCTCTCGCCGACCGACAAGCTGCGCCTCGCGCCCGACCTGCTCAACGGCGTCGACGACGACCAGCCCCGCCACGGCCTGCGCGCCGCGCTCGCTGCCGGCGCGGCGACCATCGACGACAAGTACTCCGACGCCTACGACAAGCTCAGCGAGCGCGTCGACGACACGCTCGTGCTCGCGGTCGGCGAGGCGTTCCGGACCGCGTTCCTGGTCACCGGCGCGCTCGCGCTGCTCGCCGCGCTGTCCGTCCTGCCGCGCCAGCGCAGCCAGGCGCTCGCCGCTGCCGCGGCCGCCGCGTTCGTCCTCCCGCTCGCCTACGCCGAGCTGCACGCGCTCTTCGCGCCGGACCCCGTCACGCTGCAAGACCCCTGCGAACCGCGCTCGCTCCCGGAGAGCGGCGGCCTGCTCGGCTTCGCCCAGGACCGCGCGCTGGAGCTGCTGGACACCACCGCCTGCAAAGCCGGGTCATCGCGCGAGGAGCTGGTCCTCGCGCTGGCCGACGACGCAGCGCGCGAGCGCTACGAGGGACAACACCATGTCGATCTCGGCCCGCTGAGCGCCATCGCTAAGACGCTCCTCGGCTAGCCAAGAAGCGCGCCACGACCGGCCGGTCGTCGCCGGTGCGCACGACCACCTGGACCTCCGACCGCGCACGCGTGCTCAGCGGCACCGCCACGACCGTCGCCGGCCGGATCTCCGCCGCGCTGGCCGGCGCGATCGTCACGCCCACGCCAACCCCTACAAGATGGAAGATCGTCACCCACGACGAGCCCTCCTGGACGATCCGCGGCTCGAAGCCAGCCGCGTGACACGGCTCCAGCAGGTTGCGTCGGTAGGCCAGCGGGCCCGCGCTGACCGGGTAGAAGACGAACGGCTCGTCGCGCAGCGCGCGGACGTCCAGCCGCCGTCGCGTCGCCAGGCGATGTCCTACAGGAAGGACCGCGACGAACCCCTCGGTCGCGATCACCGTCGTGTCGAAGACGCCCGCGCGGTCCTCCGCGTCGCGCACGATCCCGAGGTCGACCTCACCGCGCTCCAGGCGCGCCGTGATCTGCGAGGTCTGCCCCTCGTGCAGGCGCGTGTGGACCTCCGGGAAGCGGGCGCGAAACCACTGCAAGCGCTCCGGCACGCCGAGCGTGATCGCTGAGGACACGAACCCGACGTCGAGCGTCCCGGCCTCACCGCGCCCGATCCGCGCGGCCTCGTCGACGCCCTCGGCCGCCGCGGCCAGCAGCCGCCGCGCGCGCTCCAGGAACGCCGCGCCCGCCGGCGTCAGCGCGACCGACCGCGACGTCCGCGCCAGCAGCGGCGCGCCGACGATCTCCTCCAGGCGCCGGATCTGCTGTGACAGCGGCGGCTGGGCCATGTGCAAGCGCCGCGCCGCGCGGCCGAAGTGCAGCTCCTCGGCGACCGCGACGAAGTAACGCAGGTGGCGCAGCTCTAGGCCATCCATACCGCCACGGTATCGATCACAGCAGATTGAGATATTGGACATCTCGCGCGCGACGCCGCACCATCACTCGCACCGTGAACGCCGTGATCACCATCGACTCCATCGCCACCGACGCCGACGCGAAGGCCTTTGCCCGCCTCAACGAGGCGTGGATCAGTACCCACTTCACGATGGAAGCCAAGGACCGCGAGACGCTCGCCGACCCGTTCGGGGTCTACGTCGAGCCCGGCGGCGACGTCCTGGTCGCCCGCGACGACGACGGCACGATCCTCGGCTGCGTCGCCCTGGAGCCCGCGCCCGAGGGCGTCTTCGAGCTGTCCAAGATGGCCGTCGACCCCGCCGCCCAGGGCCAGGGCCTCGGCCGCCGCCTCTTGGAGGCGGCGATCGATCGCGCCCGCGTACTGGGCGCAACGTCGCTCTTCCTCGGCTCCAACACCAAGCTGGCGCCGGCCGTCCACCTCTACGAGGCGCTCGGCTTCACCCACGTCCCGCGGGAGGACATCGGACCGATGCCCTACGACCGCGCGAACGTGTTCATGTCGTTGACGCTGTAGCGCCGCCGCGAGGGCGGCGCCACCCGCCCGCTACAGCAGCTCGGGCAGCGCTTCCTGCGGGTCGCCGTGCAGGAGCCAGCCGCTGTCGGTCCGCTCGACCAGCCCGCGGCGCGAGAGCACGCCGAGCGCGGTCGTGACCGACGGCCGACGCGCGCCGACGAGCTTGCCGATCGTCTCGTGCGTCAGCGACAGCGGCACGCGCACGCCCTGCGGCGAGACGCGGCCCCAGCGGTCGGCGAGCAGCCACAGCAGGACGAGGACGCGGGCATCGACCCGCGGCACCTGCGCGATCGCGCGCTGCACCGAAAGCTGCCGGGACCTTCGCACCGTACGGCCGACGACCGTGTCGAGCATCGAGGGCCAGCGGCCCGCGACGGCGGCGAAGCGTCGATCCAGGACGGCGACGCGGGCGGGCTCGAGCACCGCCCAGGAGACGCTGCCGGGCAGCGGCTCCAGAGAGGCCTCGTCGTCCCACGGGCGAATGATGTCGCCCTGGCCGAGAAGCTCGGTCGTCGACCGCTTGGCAAGCTCGACATCGCGGGTGATGAGCCCGTCGAGCACCAGGAGGCCAACCGCCGGCGCCGCACTCTCCCCGTTCGGAACGGGGAAGTCGAACGGCCCGGTCGGGAGCGCGTGCACCGCGGCCACGGCGTGGCGGCGAGCTAGGTCCCGAGCGTCCCCGCTCAGCCCCGCCCCGAGTTCGGGGTCGGCGTCGAGGATCGAGATCAGTGGACGTGAGGTCATTGTCTGACTGGACACCAGGCTTCCGGTCTTCCCCGTCTGATCCGAGACAAACACCGTTGGGGTGTGTTGACCTGCTGATTGGCGTAGATCGACCGGAAAACCGTTTGCTGGCAGCCGGTTTCAACCGCTCACCAGCTGCCGTCCGTATACGGACATGTAGAACAAGGGCGGGGCCAGCGGCACGCGCGGTCCCAGAACGATGGTGAGCTTTGGTCAGTACGAGTGCGCGCGGCGGCGTGGCACCATGGAGGGCGATGGACTCGCTCCACGGCCAGCTGCTGATCGCCTCGCCGACGATGTCGGACCCCAACTTCGCCCGGACCGTGGTCGCGATCGCCAACCACGACGACGACGGCGCGCTCGGGATCGTGCTCAACCGCCCCTCCGACACCGAGGTCGCCGAAGCCGTCCCGGAGCTCGAGAGCGTGGTCGGCACCGACGAGGTCGTGTTCGTCGGCGGCCCGGTCCAGCCGGCGTCGATCGTCGTGCTGGCGGAGTTCGAGAATCCGGACGAGGCCGCCTTCCTGGTCGTCGAGGGCATCGGCCTGGTCTCCGACCGCACCGGCCTGGACCGCCTCGACACCGCGACCGCCCGCCGGCGGATCTACGCCGGCTACACCGGCTGGGGCCCCGGCCAGCTCGAGTCTGAGCTGGAGCGCGAGGACTGGATCGTGGAGCCCGCGCTGCCCGAGGACGTCTTCGACGACGACCCGCTCGACCTCTGGACGCGGGTGCTGGAGCGCAAGGGCGGCCAGTTCCGGCTGATCGCGCGGATGCCGATCGACCCGACCGTGAACTAGCCCCGGGGTTAGCTCGCCAGCAGCGCGATCACGACCACGGCGATGATCCCGACGCCGATCAGCCCGTAGACGACGGTCTGCGCCGGGAAGTTGCGTGTCCAGTGCGCGGGATCGGCCTGATCGCGCGTGTGGTGGCCCTCGGGCGGGGTCCCGACCCAGTCGTCGTCATCGTCAGCCATACCGGGGGTTGTACCCAGTAGCGTCCGGCGACGTGGCCAAGAAGAAGCCCGCACGCGCTCGCCCGTCGCGCCCGCAGAAAAGCGCGGAGCCGACAACCGCCCAGCTGCGCCAGGAGTACTACGCCCGCCGGGCGGCCGAGCAGGCGCTGGCCGAGTTGGGTCTGCAACTGGATGAGCGAGAACCCGCCAAGGGCGACGCCCACTGGTGGGGCGGTGCACGGGACGCGCTCGACCGGCTGGAGATCATCCACGCCACGTGGCGCTTCGCGGGCCTCAACGGCTTCGCGCCCGAGCCCGAGGACTTCGATCCCGACGGCGGCTGGCCGACGGCCGAGGAGGTCGAGGCGGTCTTCGGGTCGTGGGACAAGATGCTCGACGAGAGCGGGATCGACGACGCGGTCTTCGGGCTGATCGTCGAGAAGGCGCTGGCAGCGCACGAGAAGCTCGGCGCGCGTGAGAAGGAGCTGGAGCTGAAGGCCACCAAGCTCGAGGCGGAGGAGAAGAAGATCCCCGAGCTCAAGCGCCGCGAGGAGGTCGCGCGGGCCAAGCGCGACGAGGCCGATTCGGCGCGCGCGTCGGCCGAGGCCGAGCGCGACGGGATCGTGCGCGAGCGCGACGCGGCGCAGGCGCGGGTAAGCGCGTTGGAGGCCGAGGTCGCCGAGCTGCGCGCCGCGGCCGCGGCGGCGTCCGACGCGCCGCCCGCCGAGGGCGAGTTGTTGGAGGAGATGGAGCGCGCGCTGAGCAGCGTCGCCGCGACCGAGCAGGCGCGCGACGAGCTGCACGAGCGGATGGAGCGCCTGCGCGCCGAGCGCGAGCAGGACCGGCGGGCGATTGCCGAGCTGACCCAGCTCCTGTCGCGCGTCGACGCCGAGGGCGCTGAGGCGCCGGACGGCGGCGTGCCGGCCGCCGAGGAGGCGCCGCCGACCACGGTCCTGGAGGCCGTCGAGCGCGCCGCCGCCGAGAGCAAGCACCTCAAGTTCGCGCCCAAAGCCTTCGAGACCGCGTCGGAGTCGCCCTTCCGCCGTCCCGGCTTGGTGCTGCGCACGCTGCGCTCCCTGGACGACCTCGCCGGCCGCTTCGCCGCCGGCGACATGGGCAAGTCGCTCGTGCAGGCCGCCGCCGACCACGGCATCACCCAGTACAAGCACGACATCGCCGAGACCACGCGCAAGCGCTACGAGGACGACTACTCGTTCTTCCTCGACGGCCCCGGCTCACCCAAGCTCTGGGTCGGCCCCCACATCGGCCTAGGATCGGGCAGCGGCGCCCAGTTCATCGCCCGGATTTACCTCCACGTCGCCGACGGCTCCGACACCGACGTCCCACGCGGCATCTACGTCGCGGTCGTCGGGCGCCACCTGCCGGACACGACGACCTAGGCAGGCGAGCGGGGGCCAGCCCCCGTATTCGTGGTGCGAACGTCTCAGTGGGGGTACCGTCCGCACCGTGAGCGCGATCGCCGAGACCGCCGAGCCAGAGCTGCGGCCCCTGCTGCGGGGCATGTCACACGCCTACGCGTTCTGGGTGGCCTTGGTCGCCGCGGTGACGCTGACGGCTCTGGTGCCCAGCGGCACGGCCCGGATCGGCGCGGTCGTCTACGGGATCGGGTTGTGCGGGTTGTTCGCCGCCAGCAGCACCTATCACCGCTGGCGTTGGGACGAGCGCTGGCGCCCGCTGCTGCGCCGGATCGACCACTCCACGATCTTCGTCTTCATCGCCGCGTCCTACACGCCCGTCGCGCTGCTGGCCATGCACGGCACGCTGCGGTGGGCCGTCCTGGCCGCGGTCTGGGCCGGCGCGCTCGGCGGCGTCATCCTCTCCGTCGCCTGGATCGACGCGCCCCGCGCGCTCCAGGCGTTGTGCTACCTCTTGCTCGGCTGGGTCGCGGTCATCGCGATGCCGCAGCTCATCGACGCCCTCGACGTCGCCCCCCTCGTCCTGCTCGGACTCGGCGGCGTCCTCTACTCCCTCGGCGCCATCGTCTACGCCACCCAGAAGCCCGACCCCTGGCCCACCGTCTTCGGCTTCCACGAGGTCTTCCACGCCCTCGTCATCCTCGCCGCCGCCGCCCAATTCACGGCGCTGGCGGGCTGGGTGTTCTGACGCAGTCGCGTGCTGTTCCTCGACATCGCTCGTGGTGAGATCGCCGTGTGGCGACCGACCACACGATCAGCGTCCCGGTCTACGGACCCTTCTGCCGCCTCGAGGCGACCCCGGGGCAGGACGCCGCGACCGCGGTCCGGCAGGTCCTGAGCGGCGAGGTCTGGGGGCGCGCGCCGCGCAACAGGCTCTGGCCGACCGTGCAGGCGTACGGGCGCCCGTTGCGGCCCGGCGAGAGCGGAATCGAGTTCTGGTCGTTCCAGCCACCGGACGGCCACTTCGGGCCCCGTCCCCATTGGCACCGACCCGGCGCGCACCTCTGGATCGACACGATCGACGGTCGCGAAGTCGCCATGATGCGGGTAGCCTTCACGCGGATCACCCAGGATCTCATCCATGAATTCCTCACCACTTAGCTCTGTCGCCTGGGATGCCGAGCCCGTGGATTTCCCGGGCCATCCGGTGGCGACCATCGCCTTCGATCGCCCGGCCTGGACGCGGATCGGCGCGCGGTTCGCGCCCTTCGACCATGAGCTGGGCGAGGTCGCATACGAGGCCACGGGCAGCGTCGACTGTGGACGTGTGCCGTTCAGGGTCGTCGACCACAGCGAGGACACCACCTTCCTCATCGCCGACCCCCGCGACGAGGAAGGGGTGCAGCTCGTCCTCGCCGGCCTGCGCGCGATCGGCGTGCGGCCTGAGGACGTCCTCGAGCGGCTGCCGTGGGTCGACCCTGCCGTCCGGCGACGGGCGACCCGTCCGGCGAGCGCCGTCCGGACCAACTGAACGTCACCGTTCCTACTTCGTGGTAGCTTTGGCCTCATGGCCAGCACCGCCGAGACGCCCAACGCCACCGAGACGCCCGCAGAGCCGCAGTTCTCGCTCGCGCTCAACCAGGATCAGAAGGACCTGAGGGACTGGGTCCACGGCTTTTCTGAGGGCGTCATTCGCCCCGTCGCCGAAGAGTGGGATGAGAAGGAGGCCACGCCGTGGCCGGTCATCCAGGAGGCCGCGAAGATCGGCCTGTACGGCTGGGAGTCGATGCAGCAGTTCGCGTCTGACCCCACGGGCTTGACGCTGCCGATCGTCCAAGAGGAGCTCTTCTGGGGCGACGCTGGCATCGGCATGGCGATCATGGGCACGGGCCTGGCGGCTGCTGCGATCGCCGGCCAGGGCACGTGGGAGCAGGTCATGGAGTGGGTCCCGCGCTGCTACGGCACGGCCGACGACATCAAGGTCGCCGCGTTCTGCGCCTCGGAGCCCAACGCCGGCTCCGACGTCTCCAACATCCGCACGACGGCCAAGTACGACGAGGCCTCCGACACCTGGACGCTCAACGGCCAGAAGGCGTGGGCGACCAACGGCGGCATCGCCGACATCCACGTCGTCATCGCCCAGACCGACCGCGACCTGGGCTCCCGCGGCCACGCGGCGTTCATCGTCCCGATCGACACGCCCGGCATCGAGATGGGCGCCAAGGTCAAGAAGCACGGCCTGCGCGCGTCGCACACCTCCGACGTCCACCTCGACGACTGCAAGATCCCGGGCGCCAACCTGCTCGGCGGCAAGGACAAGCTCGACGAGCGCCTCGCCCGCGTCCGCGAGGGCAAGAAGGGCAAGACGCAGGCCGCGATGCAGACCTTCGAGGCGACGCGCCCGATCGTCGGCTCCCAGGCGCTGGGCATCGCCCGCGCCGCCTACGAGTACGCGCTCGACTACGCCAAGGAGCGCGAGCAGTTCGGCAAGAAGATCATCGAAAACCAGTCGATCGCCTTCGCGCTGGCCAACATGAAGATGGAGATCGACGCCGCCCGCCTGCTCGTCTGGCGCGCGTCGTGGATGGCCCGCAACGGCATCCCGTTCGAGAACGCCGAGGGCTCGATGTCCAAGCTGAAGGCCGGTGAGGTCGCGGTCTGGGCGACCGAGCGCGCGATCCAGATCCTGGGCGGCAACGGCTACACCCGCGAGTACCCGGTCGAGCGCTGGCACCGCGACTCCAAGATCTACACGATCTTCGAGGGCACGAGCGAGATGCAGCAGCTGGTCATCGCCCGCGCGATCTCCGGCCTGCGGATCGCGTAGCAGCACTCACTGATGTCACGCGCACGGGCGGCGCATCTGGGACCGGAGCTGCGCAGGCCGCTCGTCCTGGACGCCGCCCTGCCGCTGTTTGCTAACGACGGCTACGAGGCCGTCTCGATGCAGGCGATCGCCGACGCCGCCGGCGTCTCCAAGCCCGTGCTCTACTCGTGCTACGCCTCCAAGGAGGAGCTCTTCGACGAGCTGATGCGTCGCGAGGAGCGCAAGTTGTGGCACATGGTCGAGGACTCCGTCCCGGTCCCCGGCGCGCTCGGCGAGAAGGAGGCGCTGCTGTGCCACGGCCTCGCCGCGCTGCTGCGCGCGGTCGTCGAGGCGCCGGACGCGTTTCGCGTCATCTACCTCCAACGCCACGGCGAGAACCGCATCGAGCGCGGCCGCGAGCAGTGGGAGCAGCGCATGGCGCAGGTCCTCGCCGCCTGGACCCAGCTGCCCGACCGCGAGACCGCGCTGCTGGGGCGCATGTTGGTGGCCTTGGCCGAGCTGGGCTTCCGCGTCCAGCTCGAGGAGCCGGGTCAGTGGCAGCCTGACGCGCTGGCCGCCTACCTCGCCCGCGTCGTCGTGCGCGGGATGCCCAAGGGCGACGCCGCCGACCGCTAGGGCGCGCGCCAGCCGTCCCAGAGGTGGGGCAGCAGCACGGCCTTCATGTCGGGGAACGTGTTGGCGTCGTAGTGCGCGCCGGAGCGCTCGACCCGCGTGATCGGGAAGCCGGCGTTGGCCATGGCGTCGGTCTCTGACCGCACGGTGGCGATGTCGTAAGCGGTGTCGCTGGTGTGGGCGAGGTGGACGACCGGGAACTTGAAGGACGCGGCCAGCGACGCGGCGCGGTCGGCGCCCGTGTCGCGCAGCGGCGTCGTGTTGAGCGCGAGCACGCCCGCGAACGACCCGTTGCGCTGGAACGCCAACCGGTAGCTCTCGTCGCCGCCCGACGAGTAGCCGCCGATGACCACACGCTTGGGGTCGATGTTGAAGTGGGACTTGACCATCGCGATGGCGTTGAGCACGGCCTGATCGTCGGTGCCGACGTACCAGCAATCGCGTTCGCGCCCGCCGACGGCCAGCGCGATGTACGGCCCCGTCGGGGGCGACATGACGTCGCCGATCTCGCCCTCGGAGATCCCGTCGCAGCCGTGCAACCACACGAACAGCTCGGTCGGCGTCTGGTGGGTCTTGTCATAGGACGACGGCACCGAGACCCACGAGCCGCCGAGGGCGAAGGTCGTGTTGGGGCTGTAGGCGATCGGCACGGTCGGGACCGAGGAGACCGGCTCGGCGGGCGCGACCGGCGCGACGGGCCCGACCGGCGCGGTGACCGGCAGCACGGTGGTGGACGCCCCGGACGTGGGGGTCGTCGTCGACGGCGGCGTGGCCCCTGGCGCGACCAGCCGTCCGAGCGTCTTGCAGTTGTTGGTCTCGCGCCGCTCGGTCACGCGGTGGCGCGAGTCCGCGCACGCCTTGACGCTCACCGGCAGCTTCACGCCCGCCGGCAGCCTCAGCGACACCGCGACCGTCCGCGTGACCCCCGCGCGCAGCGCCGCCACGTGCACGCGGCCGACCAGTCGCGCGCCGACGGTCACCGAGATCGACGTCGCTCCCGCGGTGCGCCGCCCCGCGTTGCGCACGACAACCGACCCCTTCACCTTGGTCGTCCCGCCGCTGATCACCGCGCCCAGCGTCCCGTGCGTGACCGTGAGGTCCGCCCGCTGCGCCTTGGTCATCGTCTTGGCCGCCGCGCCCGGCACCGCACCAGCGGCCAGCGCGGCGAACACGGCCCCCGCCGTCGCCCATGCCCGTCCCACGCGCTACAGCCTAACGCCGATCGCGCGGGCCGACGCCGCGCGCGCTCAGCCCGTCGCGGCGAGCCAGGGCTCGGCGAGGCGCGGGAGTAGCAGCGTCTGCAGGTCGCTGTCGGTGTTGGCGTCGGAGTGGGTCCCGGGCCGCTCGATCAGATCGACCGAGAAGCCCGCGTTCTTCATGGCGTTGACCTCGCCGCGGACGCCGTCGATGTCGTAGGTGTCGTCCTCGGTGTGCGCGAGGTGGACGACCGGGAACTTGTAGGTCGCGGCCGCCAGCGACGCGGCCTGCGTGGAGCCGGTGTCGCGGAACGGCGAGGTGTTCTCGGCCAGCACGCCCGCGAACTTCCCCGAGTTGTAGAACGCGACGCGGTAGGCGAGGTCGCCGCCGGACGAGTAGCCGCCGAGGACGATTCGCCGCGGGTCGATGTTGAAGTGGGTCTTGATCGCGGCGACCGCGGTCAGGACGGCGGTCGAGTCGGTGTTGACGTCCCAGCAGCCGTCGCCGTCATCGCGCCCGCCCAGCGCCAACGCGATGTAGCGCCCGTCGGCCGGCGGCATGACCGTGTAGATGTCGCCGTCCGACCGGCCGCCGCAGCCGTGCATCCACAGCAGCAGCTGGGTCGGGGTCTTGTGCGTGCGGTCGTAGGCCGACGGCACGACGACCCAGGAGCCGTCGAGCGCGAAGGGCTGATCGGCGGTGTAGGCGATGGGCGCGGTCGGGACGCTGGAGACCGGCGCGGGCGGCGTGGGCGTGGTCGGGGCGGGCGCGGGCACCGGCGCGGGCGTGGCCCCAGGCCCCGGCGGCGTCGTCGGCGCGCCAGCGCTCAACGTGCCCAGCCCCTTGCAATTGTTGCCCTCGCGCCGCTCGGTTACGCGATGGCCCGCGTCCGCGCAAACCCGCGCGGTGGCGGGCAGCGTGACGCCAGAGGGCAGCTTCAGCGCAACGCGCACGGTCCGCGACGTGCCTGCTCGTAGCGCGGTCACTGAGACTCGCCCTGCCGTGCGCTCGCGCCGCGCGCCCTTGGGCCGCACGAGGACCGACAGCGACGTCTCGCCCGCCGAGCGGCGCCCGTCGTTGCGGACCACGACCGTCCCGGCGATGCGCCCGGAGGCGACGGTGAGCGTCCCGCGCGCGACCACGAGGTCGGCGCGCGGCCGGACCTTGGCGGCGCCCGCGATCGCCGGTGCGGACGCGGCCGCCGTCCACGCCGCGAGCATGACCATCGCCATCGTCGTCACCAGTCGCCGTAGCATCGCGCCAGGCTCGCAGGACGGCACCGCGCCGACAAGCGAAACCCCCCGTCCGTCGAGCGCGCCGTCCGCGCTACAACGCGGCGGCGATGCGCGCGGCGACCGCGTCGCGCGCCGCGTCGTCGGCGTACTTCGTGCGCGGCCAGAAGAAGCCGCGCAGGCCGTCCTTGGGGTTGCGCGGCACGACGTGGCAGTGCAGGTGCGGCACGGACTGGCTGACGATGTTGTTCATGGCCACGAACGTGCCCTTGGCCTCCATGGCCTGCGGGATCGCGACGCTGAGGCGCTGCACGAGTGCGAAGAACGGCGCGATCCGGTCGGCCGGGAGGTCGGCGAGGGTCTCGACGTGGGCGCGCGGGACCACGAGCGTGTGGCCCTCGAAGAGCGGACGGACGTCGAGGAACGCGACGTGGTCGTCGTCCTCGAAGACGATCGACGCGGGCAGCTCCCGCGCGATGATCTGGCAGAAGACGCATTGGCCGGAAGGCATCGTCATGACACCCTATGGAGGCCATGTCCGGTTTCCCGTCCCTCGAGCGTCATCCCTTGGAGATGACCACGTTCGACGCGATCCTCACCGAGCAGAGCGAGCTGCTGACGCGGCGGCTGATCCGCATCGTCGGCGACCGCGAGACCGCGGAGGATCTGCGGCAGGAGACGCTGGCGCGCGCGTGGCGCAGCGGGCCGCGGGGCGCGCAGCCGCCGGTCGTGCGGGCGTGGCTGCACCGGACGGGGACGAACCTCGCGCTGGACGAGCTGCGCCGGCGCAAGCGGCGCGAGCACGTGCCGCTGCACGCGGCGATGGCCGACACGGACGGCCGCGGCGGCGCCGGCCCGCGCGATCCGCTGCTGCGCGACGCGCTCGCGTCGCTGACCGCCCACCAGCGGCTGGTCCTGCTGCTGCGCTTCGAGGCGGGGCTGTCGCTGCGCGAGGTCGGCGAGCTGCTGGACCTCGGCGAGGACGCCGCCCGCAAGCGCGTCGCGCGGGCGCGCTCCGCGTTCTTGGAGGCCTACCGCACGGCCAGCGCCGACGACACGCGCCCGACGATCGTCCTGCTGTTGGGCCGCGAGGATCCGGCGCCCTACGAGCGCTGGCTGCGCGACAGCGGCGCGCGCGTCCGGACGCTGGCCGGCACCCAGGCCGGGCTGGATCTCGCGGGCGCCGACGGGCTCGTCCTCGGCGGCAGCGAGACCGACATCCACCCGAGCCTCTACGGCGAGCCGCTCGGCCCGCACGTCAAGGACACCGACATCACGCGCCACCTGCGCGACCTGAGCGCGCTGCGCCAGGCGCTGCGGTCCGGGTTGCCGATCGTCGGCGTTTGCAGCGGCACGCAGTTGTTGAACGTCTTGCACGGCGGCACGCTGCACCAGGACCTGCCCGCCGACGGCTTCGACGCGCTGGACCATCGTGATGCACATGACGTCGCGACCGCCGACGACACGCTCGCGCGCCGCGTGCTCGGCAACCGTCCGGGCGTGGTCAGCGAGCACCACCAGGCGGTCAAGACGCTCGGCCGCGGCCTGCACGTGACCTCGCTCGCGCCCGACGGGCTGATCGAGGCGCTGGAGGTCCCGGGCCATCCCTTCGCCCTCGGCGTGCAGTGGCATCCGGAGCGCTGCACCGGCGACGTCGGCCGCCAGATGGCCAACGCTCTGGTGGCCGCCGCGGCCGCCTGAGCGTCCGGTCTGCGGGGCGTGGATCGTCCTATAGGACATGACCCTCTCCTCCCCCGGCGTTACCATCCGCCCCGCCTTCCCCGACGATGTGCCCGCGCTGGCGCGCCTGGCCGCGCTGGACTCCCAGCGCCTGCCGCACGGACCGCTGCTGCTCGCCGAGATCGACGGCGAGCCGTGGGCGGCGATCGCCCTGGAGACGACCCGCGTCATCGCGGATCCCTTCCGGCCGACCGCCGCGCTCGTCGAGCTCCTGCGCGGCCGCGCGGCTCAGCTCACCGGCTGCTCGTTGAGGTTGAACGCGACCGTCCCGGCCACCGTGCCATCGGTCACGTACGGCTCGTAGCCGTGGGCCTCGGTGGCGCCGCCGAACACGTACAGCCCACCGCCGATCGCGGTCAGCGGGCCGCCGATCTCGACGCCGGGCAGCTGCAGGAACGGGACCGTCCCGGCCTCCGTGCCATCGGTCTTCCAGAGCCCGACCCCGTTGGTCCCGTCGTCGGCGGCGAAGTACAGCTCGCTGCCGATCACCGAGAGCGAGCGGGGCGCGCCGTAGCCCGAACCCGGGTTGATGTCCTTGACCACGTTGGTCCCGGCCTCGGTGCCGTCGCTGGACCACAGCTCGGCGCCGGTCGTGCCGTCGTCGACCGTGCCGAAGAACAGCTTGCCGTCAAACGCGGTCAGCTCCGACGGGTCACCCCAGCCCGGGGTGATGTCCCTGGTCAGGTGCGTGCCCGCGGCGGTCCCGTCGGAGACCCAGACCTCGTAGCCGGGATCGCTGGGGTCGTAAGAGACGAAGAAGACGCGGTCGCCGACCGCGGTGTAGGTGCCCGGGCTGCTGCTGTCCGTGCCCGGCACGATGTCCTTGAGCACGTGCGTGCCGGCCTCGGTCCCGTCGGTCACCCACGGCTCGGCGCCGTGGTCGGTGTCCCACGACGTGAAGTACAGGTGGTCGCCCACGCGCACGACGGAGCCCACGCCGCCCATCCCGTCCGGGATCGTGTCGGCAACCTGGTGCGTGCCCGCGGCGGTGCCGTCGGAGACCCAGACCTCGGCGCCCGTGCCGCCGTCGGCCGTGAACGCGAAGCCATCGCCGAACGCCGTGAACGAGCTCGGGTACGAGCCGTCGGAGCCCGGGTTGAGATCGGCCAGCTCATGGGTGCCCGCGGCCGTGCCGTCGGAGGTCCACAGCTCGGAGCCCTCACTGCTGTCGTCGCGAGCGCTGAAGACGAGCTTCCCGTCGATCACGGTCAGCGAGCCCGCCCAGCTGGAGTCCGGACCCGGGTTGATGTCCTTGACCAGCGTGGTGCCGGCCTCGGTGCCGTCGGACTTCCACAGCTCGATGCCGTGGACACCGTCGTCGGCGGTGAAGTAGGCCTCGCCGTCCATCGCGACCAGATCACCCGGCCAGGTCTCACCGGTCGTGTTGATGTCCTTGACGAGCGTGGGCGTCGATGTGCCGGAGCCGTGGAAGACCTCACGGCCGTGGACGCCGTCGTCGGCGATGAAGAAGTAGGAGCCGGACCCGGCGACGACCGGGTTGCTCGGGTAGGACGGCTGGTCGGGCGTGGGGTCGGCGAGGGCCGCCGGAGCGGAAATCATCGCGGTCGCCACGGAGGCGACGGCGAGGGTGGTGCGCAATGGGATGCGGAGGGACATGAGCCTTCGCTTCGGCGATTGATCGCACGCGCTTGAGCGTTCGACAAAGACGCTCCGCGAAGGGTCGCTACGCACCAAAATGCGTTGTCTGCGCGCGGACCGGACGGCGGCCCGACCACGCGCGGCCTAGGCCGGCTGCCGCGCCTCCTGCGTCTCGCCGAGCGCCCCCGAGCGGGTGTTGCGATCGGTCAGCCGCTCGACCGGCAGCACCGGCGCGATGTCCGGCGCGCCCAGACGCGCCGAGTCCGCGGCGAGGTCGTCGTCCTGCTCCTGGGACTCGCGCTCGGCCGCCACGCGGGCCCCGTACTGCTCGACCTCGCGTGCGATCTGCGCCTCGTCCCAGCCCAGCGGCCCGGCCATCAGGCGCGCGGCGGGCTCGGCGGCGCTGAGGCCGCGGTCCCAGGTCTCGATCGAGGTGCGCGTCCGTCGCGTCAAGACGTCCTCGAGGTGCGTCGCGCCCTCGTGGGTGGCGGCGTAAAGGATCTCCACGCGCAGGTAGTCGTCGGAGCCCTCCAGCGCGTCGCCCAGCGACGGGTCCTCGGCGATCAGCGCGAGCAGGTCGTCGACCAGCGCCCCGTAGCGGTGCAGCAGGTGCTCGATCCGCGCGACGTGCACGCCCGACTGCTCGGCGATCCGGTGCCGCGCGTTCCAGCGCGCGAGATAGCCGTCGGCGCCAAGCAGCCCGACGCGCTCGGTGATCGACCCCGGCACGTCCTCTTCCAACCCATGCACCGCCGCGTCGACCGCGTCTTCGGCCATCACCCGGTAGGTGGTGTACTTGCCGCCGGCGACCGCGACCAGGCCCGGCACCGGATGGGCGACGATGTGCTCGCGCGTCAGCGCGCTCGTCGACTCCGACTCGCCGGCCAGCAGCGGCCGCAGCCCGGCGTAGACCCCTTCCACATCATCATGACCCAGCGGCGTGACCAGGTACTGGTTGACCTCGTCCAGCAGGTAGTCAATGTCCTTCTTGGACGCCGCCGGGTGCGCCTTGTCGAGCGTCCAGTCGGTGTCGGTCGTCCCGACGATCCAATGGCGACCCCACGGGATCACGAAGAGCACGGAGGTCTGGGTCCGGATCGTCAGCGCGGTGTCGCCGTGGATGCGGTCCTTGGGCACCAGCAGGTGGATGCCCTTGGACGCCCGCACGTGGAACTGCCCGCGCGCGCCGACCATGTCCTGCGTGTCGTCGGTCCACACGCCGGTGGCGTTGATCGTCTGGCGGGCGCGCAGCTCGATCGGCGCGCCGTCCGGGGTCTCCAGGTCGCGGAGCTTGACGCCGGTGACGTGCTCGCCCTCGCGCAGGAACCCGACCGCCTGGGTGCGCGTGGCGACCTGCGCTCCGTAGGCCGCCGCGGTGCGCGCCACGAACATCGTGTGGCGGGCGTCGTCGACCTGCGCGTCGTAGTATTGGATCGCGCCGGTGAAGGCGTCCTTCTTCAAGGCGGGGAACTTCTTCAGGGTCTGCCTGCGCGTGTAGTGCCGCTGAGCCGGAACGCCGCGCGCGCGCCCGAAGGCCGTGCCCATCGTGTCGTACAACACCAGGCCCGCGCCGATGTACGGGCGCTCCCAGCCGCGGTGGCTGAGCAGCGCCAGGAACGGCAGCGGGTGGACGAGGTGCGGCGCGATCCGGTCCAGCAGCAGCGAGCGCTCGTGCAGCGCCTCCTTGACCAGCGCGAAGTCGAGCTGCTCCAGGTAGCGCAGCCCGCCGTGGATCAGCTTCGACGAGCGCGACGAGGTCCCGGACGCGAGGTCGCGCGCCTCGACCAACGCGACGCTCAGCCCACGCGTGGCCGCGTCCAGCGCCGCGCCCGTGCCGACCACCCCACCGCCGACGATCGCGACGTCGAACTCCTCCTCGCGGAAGCGCCGTAGCGCCTCCGCGCGCGTCTCGGGGTTGATCGCTCCGCTGTCTGAGACCGGCATCGACATCAGGCTAGTCCGGGATGACCCAACGGCCCGCGCGTTGCAGCGCGCGGCGCCAATCGCTCAGCAGCGACTGCCGCTGGTCGTCGTTCATCTGCGGCTCGTAGCGCTCCGACTCCGTCCAGAGCGAGACGATGTCCTCTTCCGTCCAGACGTCGGTCGCCACGCCCGCCAGGTAGGCCGCGCCGAGCACGGTCGTGTCGGCGATCTCGGGCACCACGACCGGCACGCCGAGCATGTCGGCCTGGAACTGCATCAGCCAGGCGTTGGCGGTCGCGCCGCCGTCGCAGCGCAGCTCCTTCAGGCGGACGCCGAGCGCCGTGTTCTGCGCGCGGACCGCGTCGACCGACTGGTAGGCGATCGCCTCCAGCGCGGCGCGCGCGATGTGCGCCCGGTTGGTCCCGCGCGTCAGGCCGACGATCGTGCCGCGCGCGTACGGGTCCCAGTGCGGCGAGCCCAGGCCGGTCAGCGCCGGCACGAAGTACACGCCCTCGTTGGAGTCCAGCGACCCGGCCAGCTCTTCGGTGTCGGAGGCCTGCTCGATGATCTGCAGCCCGTCGCGCAGCCACTGGATGCCCGCGCCGGTGACGAACATGGAGGACTCCATCGCGTAGTCGACGCGGTCGCCGATCCCCCACGCGATCGTCGTGATCAGCCCCTGTTCCAGCACCGGCGGCCCGTCGCCCGCGTTGGCCAATAGGAAGTTGCCGGTGCCGTAGGTGTTCTTGCCCAGGCCGGGCTCCAGGCAGGCCTGGCCGTAGAGCGCGCCCTGCTGGTCGCCGACCATCGCGGCGACCGGGACCTTGCCGCCGAACTCCGTCGTCTCGCCGAGCACCTCGGCGTTGCGGACCGGCTCGGGCAGCGACTCGATCGGCACGCCGAGCGTGTCGCACAGCTCCGCGTCCCACGCGAGCTCGCGAATGTTGAACAACAACGTCCGCGACGCGTTGGAGTAGTCGGTGGCGTGGCGGCCGGTGAGCTTGAACAGCAGCCAGGAGTCGATCGTCCCGAAGGCCGCGTCCTTGGGGACGCCGCCCTCCTTGATCATCCACTCGTACTTGGTCCCGGTGAAGTACGCGTCGAGCACCAGGCCCGTGCGCTCGCGGAACATCGACTCATAGCCCTCGGCCTTCAGCCGGTCGCAGCGGCCCGCGGTGCGGCGGTCCTGCCAGACGATCGCGCGGTGCAGCGGCTCGCCGGAGTCGCGATCCCACGCCACCGCGGTCTCGCGCTGGTTGGTGATCCCGATGGCCTTCAACTTGCTGCCGTCGATCCCGGCCTCGTCGAGCGCCTGGTGGCAGACCTTCTTGGTCACCTCCCAGATCTCGGCCGCGTCGTGCTCGACCCAGCCGGGCTTCGGGAAGAACTGCTCGAACTCCGAGTAGGACGAGGTGACCACCTTGCCCTTCTCGTCGAAGATGAAGGCACGAGACCCGGTCGTGCCCTGGTCGATCCCCAAGATCATGCGGTGGTGCTCCTTGTCGTCTCCTGCTTGGCGAAGCGCGTCTCCTCGACCGTCTCGCCCTCGCCCTCGACCTCGGCGTCCGCCGGCTCGCCCCGCGCCAGCAGCACGTCGCGGATGAGCTTGTCATAGACCACTGCGCCGATCCCGGCACCGATCAACGGCCCCACGATCGGGATCCACATGTAGAACGAGATGTCGCCGTAGTTGCCCGGGATCGCGCTCTCGCCCCAGCCGGCGAGGCCGGCCAGCAGGCGCGGACCGAGGTCGCGCGCGGGGTTGATCGCGTAGCCGGAGTTGGCGCCGAACGAGATGCCGATCGCCACGACGACCAGGCCCACGATGAACGGCGCGATGTTGGCCTTCGGCGGCTGGTTGCGCTCGTCGGTGAGCGCGAACAGCACGCAGATCAGCAACGCGGTGCCGATCACCTCGTCGAGGAACGGCCCGAACCAGTTGTGGAAGTAGGGCGCGGGCGTCGTTCCGAAGATCCCGAACGTCGCGGCGCCGTCAGACGACGAGCGTGCGATGTGGTTGGCCGACTCATAGGAGTCGATCGCGCCGTGGTAGTTGAGGTAGACGATCGCGGCGCCGCAGAACGCGCCGACGACCTGCGCCGCGCTGTAGGGCAGCACCTTGCGCCACGGGAAGTCTCGCCGCAGCGCGTTGGCGAACGTGACCGCCGGGTTCAGATGCGCGCCGGTGACCCCACCGGCGACGTACACGCCGAGCGTGACCGCCAGGCCCCAACCCCAGCAGATGAGCAGCCAATCGCCGCTGGCCTGGAAGATCTCCGTGCCGCGACCCGACTGGTTGAGCGCCGACACCGCCATCGCCACCGAGCCCGTACCGAACATGATGAGGATGAACGTGCCGAGGAATTCGGCAGCCAGCTCGCCGCCAAGCGAGGACCGCCACCGGGCCGTGGGGCCCGTCGATCGTTGACTGGACACCCTGTTCGGGTCCCACGGATCGTCTGTACGCAAACCCCGTTAGGCAGCGCGCAGCCCGGCGACGGGCGCCGCTTCGGGCTCGACGCCCGTGATCGCCCGCAGCGCCGCGACGCACCGGGAATCAAAGCCGCTGTCCGACTCGTCCACCAACAACGCCATCGCGCGGCCCGGGGTCCAGGCGCCGCGGTAGACGCGGGGTGAGACGAGCGCGTCCCAGACGTCGGCGACGGCGAGGATGCGCGTCTCGAGGTCGATCTCGTCGCCGCGCAGGCCGTCCGGGTAGCCGGAGCCGTCGAGGCGTTCATGATGGCCTCGGACAGGACGGCGGATGCGCTCCGGGTAGCCGAGCTCGCGGGCGAGCTGCTCGCCGTGGCCGGGGTGGCGCTTGATGACGTCCATCTCGGCGTCGGTCAGGCGGCCGGGCTTGGTGAGGATCGCGTCGGGCGTCGAGAGCTTGCCGATGTCGTGCAGCAGCCCGGCGAGCGCGAGGTCGCGCAGACGGCCGGGCGCCAGGCCGAGGTGCTCGCCGATCTGCACGGCGAACTCGGCGACGCGGCGCGTGTGCTCCTCGGTCGAGACGTCCTTGGCCTCCAGCCGCGCCATCAGCACGCGTACCCGCGCGCCGAGGAACGCCTCCTCCGCGGCGACCAGCGCGGCCGCGGGGAGGTCGCCGACCAGCGGGTGCGACGGACGCCCGCGATGCACGTCCAGCGCGACCGGGACGCCGACCAGCGTGACGCCGAGGAACTCGAGCGCGTGGCCGGTCCACCAGATCCACGTGCCCTGCTGGAGCATCAACACCGGGATCAGCGCGAAGCCGAGCCACACGGTGCCGACGACCACGATCAGGTCGCTGACGCGGCGGGTCAGGACGTAGGTTCGGACGGTGCGCGCGGCGACGACCGCGAACAGCAGCTCGCCGATGACGAGCAGCGCGATCGCCTCGGGCGAGTCGTAGCCCGGGACCGACGGGATCCGGTCGGGCATCGCGAACGCCAGGCCGCCGATCGCGGCGATGCCGGCAAGGACGGCGGCCAGCGCGACGGTGACCCGACCCAGGTGCTCCGGGCCGCGCAGCGACGGCAGCGCGGCGACGGTGAGGATCGCGCCGCCGACCGGGAGCGCGAGGCCGCCGGCGACCTGGACGATCCCGTTGGGGCCGATCAGCACGGTGGGCGTCGCCAGGCCGTGGATCAGCAGGATCAGCGTCATCGCCGCGAACGCGCCGCCGGCGATGACCGCGCGCGTCTCGCGCCGCCGGAAGCCGGCGAGCATCAGCGAGACCGAGCAGGCCGCCGCGACCAGCGAGCCGACGGCCATGACGCCGAGGTGCTCGCGCGCGGTGATCGGCGCCTTGTCCTCGCTGACGAAGAAGTGCATCACGGCAGCCGGGACCGCGGCGCTCGCGGCGATGAGCGTCAGGTTGGAGCCCAGGCGGCTGCGCAGCAGGCGGTCCACCTTCGATGGTGTCGACCGGTCCTGAGCGGCCTTGAGCCGCGCCGCGCCGCGCGGCGCTCAGCGAGTGGCGGTGAACCGCAGGGTTCCCGAGGCGCACTTCTGGCCGGTGGCGATCGTCCCCGCCAACCGCACGGTGCCGGTCACGCGCCGAGCGTTGCGCCGCACCACCCCGCGCACCGTCACGCGCTGCGCCTCCTCGCCGGCGCGGAACGCAAAGCGCCCGTCGGCGCCGATCCGGGCGCGGCCGGACTCGCGCACGACCAGCGGCCCGACGTCACCGAAGGTGTCGCAGCGGTAGCGCGCGACGCCCACGCGGACGCCGACCACGAACCGTCCCGAGACGTCGACGACGACCCGCCGGTGCTCGGCGGTCTGCCCGCTGTAGGGGACGGCGTCGGCCAACACTGCCGTGCAGGGTGGCAGACGATGTGGACCGGCGGTCGGAAGACGCGCCCTTGCTCGGCCTTTACGGTCGAAGAGGCCATGGACAGTGAAGAGCCCCACGTCCTGCGGATCATCGACGGCGACGAGCAGTCCCTCGCCCGCCGCGTCGACCTGGCGCTGTCCGGTCTGCCGGACGGATCGCGCGTCGACCACTTCACCTACTGGTACACCGGACGCCCGCCGCTGCACGAAGCGACGGTCTCGCCGCCGGGCGACGCGGTCGACTAGCGCCCTTCGAGCGCGTGCGCCTCGACCAGCCGGCGCTGCACGTCGGTCAGGCCGGGCGGCAGCTCCTCGCCGCGCTCGAGCTTCGCCGCGGCCGCCGTAAGCGTCAGCCCCGTGCCGGTGAGCACGGAGCCCACCAGCGGCGGGACATCAGCGCCGCAGACGCCCGAGACGCAGCCCGGGTCCTGCTGAGGGTCGCTACTCGACCGGCTGCCCATTGGCGGTGAGCGTCACGGGGATGTTGCCGCGCGTCGCGTTGGAGTAGGGGCAGACCTGGTGGGCGGCCTTGACCAGCTCGACCGCGTCGGCGTCGGGGACGCTCGGCAGCGAGACGTGCAGCTCGACCGACAGGTCGAAGCCACGAGCCTCGTTGGGGTGCAGCGAGACCTTGGAGTCGATCGAGACGTCACCGGTCTCGGCCTTCGTACGCCGCGCGACCGCGCCCAGCGCGCCCTCGAAGCAGGCCGCGTAGCCGACTGCGAACAGCTGCTCGGGATTCGTGCCGCCACCCTGGCCGCCCATCTCGGTCGGCAGCCGCAGGTCGACCTCCAGCGCGTCGTCGCTGGTCTTGCCGTGTCCTTCGGCGCGACCGCCGGTGATCGTCGCTTCGGCCGTGTAGAGCGTCTTCGCCATGGACTTGACCTTAGCGACGGAACATCCGTGTCTCGGCTCAGCTGCCGATGGGCGCGATCACGACGTCGCGCTCGGCGTCAAAGCGCAGCAGCGCCGGGAAGGCCACCAAGATGATCGCGACGCCCGCCACGCACGCCAGCCCGCCGGAGATCACCGACGCGCGCACGCCGGCCAGCGCCGCCACCGAGCCCGACTCCACGTCGCCCAGCCGCGGCCCGGAGGTCACGACCATCGTGAACACCGACGACATCCGCCCGCGCAGGTGATCGGGCGTCACCGACTGGTTGATCGCCGAGCGGCAGACCGCGCTGACGCTGTCGGCCGCGCCCGCCAGCGCGAGCATCGCGGCCGCGATCCACAGCGACGACGCCACGCCGGCCAGCGCGATCGCCACGCCCCACGCGACCACCGCCCAGATCACGATCCGCCCCAGGCGCCGCGCGTGCGACAGCCAGCCGGTCGTCAGCGCCGCGACCGTCGCGCCGGCCGCGACCGAGGCGTACAACAACCCGGTTCCGCCCGCGCCCGTGTGGTAGACGCTCACGCTCAGCACGGCGAACAGCGCGCGCGGCATCCCGAAGGTCATGGCCACCAGGTCGATCGCGAAGGACCCCATCAACGCCTGGTTGCCGCGCACGAACCGCAGGCCGTCGCGGATCGACTCCAGCACGCGCTGCGGCTCGGCGGCCGCGACCTCGGCGCTGACGCGCGGCGGCTGCGGCGACATCAGCCAGACCGCGGCGAGGATCGCCGCGCAGCTCACGGCGTCGATCGTGTACGCGGCGCCGAGGCCGAGCACGCCGATCAGCACGCCGCCCAGCGCGGGCCCGATGACCATCGTCAGCGTGTTCAACCCGTAGTTCAACGCCAGCGCGCTGCGCAGCCGCTCGACGCTGACCAAGTTGGGGATGATCGATCCCGCGGTGACGTTCTGGACGGCGCCGAAGCCCGCCATCACGCCACCTAAGACGTACAACAACCCGATCGGCGGCGAGCCCGCGTAGGCCAGCGCCGCCAGCGCGGTCGCGCCGAGGATCAACGCCGCCTGGATGATCAGCAGCATGCGACGGCGATCGTGGCGATCGGCCAACGCGCCGCCCAGCAAGGCCATCGACATCAACGGCAGCAGCTCGACCGCGCCGAGCAGGCCCGTCAGGAACGCCGAGTGGGTCTCGACGTAGAGCTGGTAGGGCAGCGCGACGAGCGTCGCCTGGGTCCCGAGGCCCGTGACCAGCTCCCCGGCGAGCAGCAGGCGCAGGTCGCGCGACTCGCGCAGCGAGGAGGTGTCGACGGCGATGCGAGACAGCACGGCGGCCCGCCACGATACGCGGAGTCGTACGCTTCACCCGGTGAAGCCCGAGATCACGGTCCTCGGCCTGTCCGTCAAGACGTTCGGCCTCTTCTTCGCCCTCAACTTCGCCGCCTGGGGCCTGCTGGCCGCACGGCGGCTCAAGGAGCTCGGCCGCCCCGCGGACTGGGCCTACGAGATGGTCACCGTCGCGCTGATCGGCGGCCTGGTCGGCGCGCGCGGCTACTACCTGATCCAGAACCACGACGCGATGAGCCTCGGCGACATCTTCGGCGGCTCGGGCCTGATCTGGTACGGCGGCCTGGCCGGCGGCACGATCGCCATGCTGTTCTGGGCCTACCGCAAGGACTTCCTGTCGCTCGACCTGGTGGACATCGCCGGGCCGGGCCTGGCGCTCGGCTACGCGATCGGCCGGATCGGCTGCCAGATCTCCGGCGACGGCGACTACGGCAAGCCGTGGGACGGCCCGTGGGCGATGGGCTACCCGAACGGCACGGTGCCGACCGAGCCGGGCGTGACCGTCCACCCGACGCCGATCTACGAAACGCTGACGATGGGGCTGCTGGCGTTCGCGCTCTGGCAGCTGCGCGACCGCGTCCGCCCCGGGCTGCTGTTCGCGGGGTACTTGATCGGCGGCGGGCTCGAGCGGTTCCTGGTGGAGTTCCTGCGCCGCAACGAGGACGTCGCGCTCGGGCTGACCGCCGCGCAGCTGGAGTCGCTGTCGCTGCTGGTGATCGGCCTCGTCTGGGTGGCCGTGGTCAAGCGCAAGCACGGCTCGCTGTGGCTGCCGCGCGAGCAGGCCGACGCCGCGGTCGCCACGCGCGTCGAGCGCCTCGCCGCTCAGCCGCAGCCGGCGTAGCGGCAGGCCACGACGCTCGGGCGTTCGACCGGCGCGCCCGCCGCGATCGACCACGCCAGGCGCACGTATTGGGCGTGCGTCCAGGCCAGCGGCGTCGCGCTCTGCGTCCCCTCGCCGAGCTTGCGGCCCTGCGTGCCGGTCGGCTTGCGCCCGTCCCAGACCTGCTCGGGGAGCATCAGCCCGTCGTTGGCGGTCGCCGCGAGCGTGCGCAGCGCGGTGGTCGCGCGCGGCGCGTCGTGGTCGGCCAGCTCCCACTCGCCGCGCTCGCCGGCGAAGATCGGCCACGCCCGGCCGCGGGTGACGAAGGTGTCGTCTTTGCCAATGCCCCACGGCGCGCCGTTGGCGGCTTCGCCGTAGCCGTCGTAGGTGAAGCGATGCCAGAGCATGCCGGCCGGCGTCAGCGTGCTCAGGCTCCCGTCGACGACCGCGATCGTGTTGAGGATCACGGGGTCGTCGGCGCGCTTGACACCGAGGCGCACCAGCTCCAGGAAGCTCGGGTCGACGACCGCCCGCTGGTCGGCCTTCGACGGGCCGCCGTCGCCGATCTTGTAGGTCGTGGCCTTGTCGGGCGAGCGGTCCTTGGTGATTCGCAAGTAATACGGCCCGCCCACCCTGGGGACATAGGGCCCGTTCGTCGTCGCGGTCCAGGACTCCACGGCGCGCTGCCACGCGTCGGCGGTCGCCTCGTAGCGGGTCGCGTCCCCGATCTGGCCGCGTTGGCGCGCGAGGTCGGCGGCGCAGATCAGGCCCGCGATCTGAGCGGCGATCGTCGCGGGCGACCAGCCGGACTGGTTCTCCCAGCGCTCCTGCTGGGTCTTGGGCCCGCGCTTGAGGATCGCCTCGGCGGCGCGACGCACGCGCGTCCAGGTCTTGTCGTCGGTGCGCTTGAGCTGCCAGGCGAGCACGATCGGCAGCGCGACCTCGTCCATCTGGAGCTTCGTCCAGTGCTCGGTGCCGTCGACCTCGGAGTTCTGCGGCACGGTCCCGTCAGGCTTCTGCTGGGTCTGAAGGACGAAGTCGAGCAGGCGATTGGCCGCCTTGGCGTCCCCGGCCGCGAGCTGGGCGGTGGCGACCTGGTAGAGGTCGCGCGCCCAGACCAGGTGGTAGGCGCCGGTCTTCGGCTTCTCGATCGAGAGGTCGCCCCACGCCCACGGCATCGACGGCGAGGCCACCGACGCGCCCGGATGCGCCTTGTCCTCCGACGCGGCGAGGACCAGCAGCGACGTGGTGTACAGCCGCGGGTCGGCGGCGACGGGCGGCGGCGGATCCGGGAGCGCGTCGAGGTAGCGGTGCCAGCCGTCGGCGTAGGCCTTGGCGGCGGAGGCGAAGCCGCGCTGAAGCGACGCCTTCGCCGCGCCGACCGCCACGGACGTGGTCTCGCCGAAGCCCAGCGCGAGCGTCATGTGCCGATGCGCGCCGCGCCCGGTGAGCGTGGTCTGGCCGACCTGCGCGACGTTGCCCTTGCGGGCGCTGGCGTAGTACTGGTGGTCGAGGTCGCCGTCGGACTTGAGGTCCTGCCAGCCGTCTGAGCGCCCGCGGTAACCGCTGGACAGCTTCGTGAAGCGCGGGCTGGCGGCCAGCGCGCTGGCGGCGCGGGCGTCGTAGGCGGTGAGCGTGTTGTGACGCGTGTCGGCGCGGTCGTCGGCGCCGTTGTTGGAGAGCTGCGGGTCGAGCAGCACCCACGCCTTCAGCCGCCGCCCTTCCAGCGCCGTCAGCGTGACGTCGACCATCACGGTGCGCCGCGCCGGGTCGGTCACATAGGTCTTGACCGCACGCCAGGTGCCGGACTTCGACGTCGTCGTCTGGCGGAACGTGAGGCTGCGGCCGCCGTCGAGGACCTCGACGCGTCCGTTGGCGTCCGTGGACTCCCGCTCGACGTGGCTGCCGTCGTCCACGACCAGCTCGAGGTCGCGCGTGGCCGGCGTGCCGAGGTCCGGGAAGTAGGCCTCGGTCATCGTGGACGCGCGCAGCGTGAACCAGACGCGCGAGCGCGCGGCGCGGGCGGTGCCGAAGCCGTGCTTGTCGGCGGGCGCGAAGTTGGGCGCGGCTCCGGGCGCGCCGGGAGCCTGCGGCGCGGCGGACGCAGGGCCGGGAGCGACGGCCGCCGCCGCAAGCAGGAGAGACAAGGCGACGAAGGCGCGGCGGGGCGAGGACGGCATCACGCGCAGCATGACGGCCAGTTACCCACGACACGCAACCGAGACGCACGTGACGAGCTTGCATCACTTATGGGAGGTTTCCGCGCAGAGGGTGCGCAGAGTCTCTGATCGCTTTACGATCCCAGGTGTCTGGAATATGGTGCGGGCGGACCGATCTGCCTTTGGAACAGTCCAGCTTGCCTTTCACGCCCTGCCTTGACGTGACCCTGCGCGTCCCTTCCGTGCCCGCCGCGCCGCAGGCGGCACTCCGACTTGAAGCCGACTTCGTCGAACTCTCGCGCGATCCACACCGGTGGGCGTTCCGCTCGCTGCATGCCGAGGTCGAGGACGGCGTACTCGTCGTGCACGCGACCCTGCTCGAGCCGCTCGAGGACCTTTACGGCATCGAATCGGATGTCGGCCACCCCGAGCAGGCGGCCACGGACGTCGTGTTGGCCCTCCTGAACGCCAACTGCCCCGCGTGGCGGGCGCTTGACGTGCGCGACCAGCGCGTCAGCGCCCACACGCGCCGGGTGCGGCGGCGCTTCTGGACCGAGCGACCGTCGGACTGACCGCCGCGCCGCGCTGACGAGCGCGCTGGCGCGTCGCCGCTCACGCAGTAGGGTGCGCCGCCATGCAGGACGAGCTGCTCGACGTCTTCGACGATCGCGGCTGGCACCGGGGTGTCAAGCCGCGCGCCGCCGTGCACCGGGACGGCGACTGGCATCTGGCCTTCCACCTGTGGGTCGTGAGCGCGGACGGCGTGCTGCTCCAGCGCCGCGCGGCCGACAAGGCATCGTGGCCCGGCTTTCTCGACGCCTCGGCGGCCGGACACCTGATCGCCGGCGAGGCGATCCGCGACGGTCTGCGCGAAGCGGACGAGGAGCTGGGCGCCGCGTACGCGTTCGACGATCTGGAGTCCCTAGGCGTTCACCGTGTAGACGAAGTGGAGCAATCTGGCCTCGTCAACCGTGAGTTGCAACACGTCTTCGTGATCCGCGACGACCGGCCGCTGTCCCGCTGGACGGGGTTTGACCGCGTCGAGTTGGACGGGTTGGTGCTCGTCACCCATGACGGATTTGCCGCACTGGCGAACGCCCTCCGGGAGGGCGAGGACGACGTGCACGTGCCCGGGCGCGCGTGGGACGGGACCGACGTGACCGACGTCGAGATCGCCCCCGGCGAGGTCGTCCCGACGCCGTATCTGGCCGAGATCGCACCGGTGCTGCGGCGCGTGGCCGACGCTCAGTAGGCCGCAGCCGTCACCGGCGCGACCAGCGCCTCGTGGTCGAGGCCCTCGAAGGCCGCCACGACCTCCGGGTCGAAGTGGCCGGCCGCCTGGTCGAGGACCTCGCGCACCGCGTCCCGCACCGGCCACGCCTCCTTGTAGGGACGGCGGTGGGTGAGCGCATCGAAGACGTCAGCGACCGCGACCAGTCGCGCGGGCAGCGGGACCTCGTTGCCCGCCAGCCCGGCGGGATAGCCGCGGCCGTCCCAGCGCTCGTGGTGGTGCAACGCGATCTCCGCTGCGGTCTGCAAAACAGGCGACGTCGACCCGCCGAGGATCTCCTCTCCGACCAGCACGTGGCGCTGAACCTCCTGGTATTCGGCACGTGTGAGGCGCCCGGGCTTGAGCAGGACCGCGTCGGGGACGGCGATCTTGCCGACGTCGTGCAGCGGTGCGGCGAGCACGAGGCGTTCGACGTCCTCGTCCGGCATCCGCAGCGCCCGCGCGAGCAGCGCGGCGGTGCGGGCGACGCGGCGCGTGTGCTCGCCGGTCTCGTCGTCGCGGAACTCGGCGGCGACCGCGAGGCGCGCCAGGGTCTCCAGGCGCGCTCGGTCCAGCTCTTCGGTGCGCCGTGCGACGCGGTGCTCCAGCTCATCGCGGTGCCGGCGCAGCGACGCCGCCAGCCCGCGCGTCTGAAGGAGGTTGCGCACGCGCAGCCGGACCTCGTCGGGGTCGAAGGGCTTGACGACGTAGTCCCGCGCACCGGCGCTGAGCGCGTCACGACGTGCTTCGCGCGACTCATCGGCCGTGAGCATCAGCACGGGCAGCGGAATGCCGCGCGTCTCCTCCGGTAGGCGACGGAGGACCTCCATGCCGTCGAGCTCGGGCATGTGGAGGTCCAGAAGCACGAGATCTGGCTGCGTTCGGCGACACAGACCGACCGCGGCGGACGACTCATTCGTCACGAACACGTCCTCGTAGCCCCACTGCTCCAGCATCCGCGACAGGAGCGCGGTGCTGGTGGGATCGTCGTCGACGACCAGGATGCGGTCGTCCTTTCCGGTCGTCCGACTTAGCACTGAGCAAAAACTACCTGTCTACGAAATCATGCAGCTCCCCCACTTAGAGGATTGACCCGGGTTGAGCGACTTTGCACAATTCGGGCCAGCGAACCTGAACAGAATCTGCGATGACCGTCGCAGCGCTCGGCTAAGGTTCGCTCGTACCGCCAATTACCTGAACGAATCTGGACGGACAGTGAAGCCCATCACCGCGATTGACGACCCCCGCTACGTGAAGGCCATGAGCCATCCCGTGAGGGTCCGCATCATGGCCATGCTGCAAGAGCGCAAGGCCTCCCCGAACGAGCTCTCTCAGTGGCTCGGCACGACCCTCGGGGCCACCGCCTACCACGTGCGCACGCTGCACAAGCTCGGCCTGATCGAGCTCGTCGACGAGACCCGCGTCCGCGGCGCCGTCGAGCACCACTACAAGGCCAAGGCACGCCCGAAGGTCACGCAGGAGAACTGGTCCAAGGCCTCGCCCGTTGCTAAGCAGGCTGCGGTTGGTTCCCAGCTGAAGATGCTGGAGGACTACACCAACGCCTCCGCGGCCGCCGGTGGCTTTGACCGCACCGACGCCGTCATCGAGCGCAAGACCGCGCGTCTGGACGAGAAGGGCTGGACGGCCCTGACCGCCGAGGCCGCGAAGTTCCTCGAGCGCGTCGACAAGATCGAGGCCGACGCTGCCAAGCGCCTGGCGAAGGCCGGCGCGGAGGAGGGCCTCGACGCTGGCGTCGTGCTGCTCGGCTTCGAGTCCGTGCCGCTCTCGACGCAGATCCCGGAGTCCACGAAGAAGCGGACCCCGATGAAGCGAACGCGTCGCGCGTCATAAAGAAGAGCGGCAACGCGCCACACTTCTGAAGTTCTTCAGGGCGCCCCCGGAGAGAGGTCCCGGCTGGACAGCCGGCGTCACCGGGGGCGTCGCTACATCGGTAAGGGCCGCTTAGCAAAGCCTGCCAAGCGGCCCTTTCGACGTAAAAACGGCGGTTGGTGGTCTAGGCCACCTGGCAGTGGCCCTTAGGCCAGCGTGAAACGACCCACCAGCTGCTCGAGCTCGGTCGCCGACCGCGCCAACTGCTCGGCCGAGGTCGCGATCTCGGTCGCCGACGCGGAGGTCTGCTCCGTCGAGGCCGAAACCTGCTCGGCGGAGGCCGAAGACTGCTCGGCCACCGCGGCGACCTCGTTCATGTCGTTCTGGACGCGGACCGCCGCCTCGCTGATGCGGGCGATGGCCTCGTCGATCTGGCCGACGCGGTCGCTCATCTCCTCGATCGAGCCGCCGATCGCGACGAACGACTCGCGCGCCTGCTCGACCGTGTGGGCCCCGTCGTCGGTGCGGGCCTGACCCGACTCGACGACCTCGACCGCGCGGCCGGTCTCAGACTGGATCTCGCCGATCAGGCTGGCGATCGACGCCGCGGCCTGCTGGGACTCCTCGGCGAGCTTGCGGACCTCGTCGGCGACGACCGCGAAGCCACGGCCCTGCTCGCCGGCGCGGGCGGCCTCGATGGCCGCGTTGAGCGCCAGGAGGTTCGTCTGCTCGGAGATCTGCGTGATCGTGTCGACGATCCCGCCGATCTCGCCGGACTTGTCGCCCAGCGCGCGGATCGCGCCGGTCGCCTCGGAGGAGGCGGCGCGGACGGCCGACATCGCGTCGGTCGCCTGGCGCACGGCCTCGGCGCCGGCAGCGGCCAGCTCGCGAGCGCGGTTGGCGGTCTCAGCGGTCTCCTCGGCGCGGCGCGTGCCCTCGGCGGTCGCCGCGGTCATCTGCTCGGTGATCTCCTTGGTCGAGCCGACCGCGCGCACCTGGCGCTCGGTGCCGTTGGCGACCTCGCCGACCGCGTGCGCGATCTCGTTCACCGCGCGGCCGGTCTCCTCGGAGGTGGAGGCCATCTGCTGCGAGGCCGCCGAGACCGTGGAGGCCGTGCCCGCGACCTGGCCGATGAGGCCGGCCAGCGCCTCGCGGGAGGCGTTGTAAGAGGCGATCGAGGCGCCCGTGGTCTCACGGACGGCGTCGACGGCGCGGGCCAGCTGGCCGAGCTCGTCGCCGGAGGAGTCAACCAGCGGCTCGGTGGTCGTCGCGACCGTGACCGTCAGGTCGCCGGCGGCGAAGCGGTCCAGACCGTCACGCAGATCGGTGGTGTCGCCGTCGCGCAGCGTGCCCAGGCGGCGCACGACCGCGCCGATGCGGGAGGCGATGCGACCGGAGATGACCCAGGCCAGCGCGAAGCCGAGCAGCAGGGCGAGGCCGAGGCCGATCACGATGTTGCGCTTGGCGGCGCTGGCGTTGTCCTCGGACTTCGTGGCGAAGGAGGCGGCGGACTTGATCTGCGCGGTCTGCCAGGCGGCCATCGCGGCCTTGACCTCGTCCCAGACCGGGTTGTCGATCGCGGCGGCGGCGCCGTCAAGGTCGCCGGAGTTCTGCAGCTTGACGAACGGCGCGGCCGTCGCGTTGTACTTGGCGATCACGCGGCGCAGCTTCTGGGCCTGCGCGTAGGTCGGGTCGTCCGTGGTGATCTTCTTGTAGAGCGCGGTGAGGTCCTCATCGTCGCCCTTGAGGTCGCCCAGGACATCCGCGCGGTCCTTCGGCCCCACCAGCAGGTAGTGCATCTGGTCCTTGCGGATCTTGTTGGTGATCGTCGTCACCTCGCCCATGCGCTCGGTGGACGGCACGGTCTTCTGACCGAGCGTCTTGACGTCATCGCTCACCTTGCTCAGGCGGTTGAGCGCGAGGCCGCCGATGGCGGCGGTCAGGAGGAACATCGCAGCGAAGGCGGCCAGGAGCTTGCCGCGAACGGAGAAGGTCATGTCCGCTCGGTCGGTCCGACCCGAACGTTGTTCATCCCCCCATTGGGGGACAGACGCTCAAGTGGGATGCCGACGTCCCGAAAACCCGGGGGTCTTGGCGCGTCCGCGCTCTAGTCGCGCGGCACGAGACGCACCTTCGGGGGCATCTCGAACGGCACGGGCGGCGGCGCGTCGGCCGGGCGCAGGCGGGTGCGCCCCTTGCTGCGCACCAGCGGATGGCCCGCGAGCTCGACCTCGTAGAGCGCTTGGGCCGGCATCTGGAGGCCTTCGCGACGCATCTCCGCGACCGAGAGGCCCGCGTCTCCCGCCTCCTCGAGGAGCCTCAGCGCGAGGCGGCCGTCGGGGGTCGTGAGCGGGCGAGCGGATGACATGCGAGGAGGCAGGCTAACGCCATTCCCGGCGCATCGGGTTTCGATGCGCCCAGTCCGTGCCGGCGCGGCTGCGGAACCTCTCGTACGACGTTGAGGTGACTTTCAGGTTCGCGCGCTGAACTGCGGTCATGACCCCCATGACCTCCCTCCCCGACGTCGCCGCGGATCCCCGCACCGCGGTGCTCGACGCGCTTCCGCGGGTCTCCTACCGCGATCGGCGCCACGGCGTCGACGCCAAGCGCCCTGATCCCGGCCGGTACCTGGAGGTCGACGACGGCGACGAGCGGCTGCTGCTCCCGCTGCGGCCGGGCACCACGCACGTGGGCCGCTCGTTCGCGGCCGACGTGGTGCTCGACGACCAGTCGGTCTCGCGCCGGCACGCAATCGTCTACCAGCGCGCCACGAGCGTCCGGATCCTCGACGACCGCTCCGCCAACGGGACGTTCGTCAACGGCCGGCGCGTCACTGAGGCCGAGCTGAGCGACGGCGACGTGATCGTGCTCGGGCGGGTCGTCGTGACCTATCGGGACGTCGGCGCGTAGGTCTCGACGATATATCGCCGATAGTCTTGACAGTCGAACGTTCGCGATATATCGTGATAGTCGTTCGATAGGTCAAGACGAAAGGAGCACCACATGACTGGTGCCTCGCATGCAGCGCCGCACGGGCGCTGCCACCACAAGGGACGGGGGATGGGCCGCATGGCGATCCCCGAGTTGATGGCGATGATGGGACCCGGTCGCGGGTCCGAAGGTCGCGGCGGTCCGTTCGGCGGTCGCGGTGACTTCGGGTTCGGCGGCCCAGGCGGTCCGTTCGGGCCGGGCGGCCCGCGGGGCCGTGGGCGCCGCGCGCGCCGCGGGGACATCCGCGCCGCCATCCTCCTGCTGCTGGCCGAGGAGCCGCGCAACGGCTACGGCTTGATGCAGGAGATCGAGGAGCGCAGCGGTGGCGTGTGGCGTCCGAGCCCCGGCTCGGTCTACCCCGCGCTGTCGCAGCTCGAGGACGAGGATCTCGTCCGCGCCACCGAGACCGAGGGTCGCAAGTCGTTCGAGTTGACCGACGAGGGCACCGCCCACGTCGAGGCCAACCGCGAGCGCTTCGGGACCCCCTGGGAGACGGTCGGCGAGGGCGCGACCAACGAGCTCCACGAGCTCCGCCACGCCGTTGGGGCGTTGGCGGCGGCCGCGGTGCAGGTCGGCCAGACCGGCACGAAGGCCCAGCTCGGGGAGGCCAAGGCCATCCTCGAAGAGGCCCGGCGCGCGCTCTACCGCGTGCTCGCCGGCGACACGTCTGCCGAGGGCGACGCCCCGGCCGACGACGCCGACACCGAGTAGCCGCTCAGGACCCCTCTCCCCTCCGCAGCACCCATACGCGACGGCCCGCTTCCCCGGCGGGCCGTCGTGTTTCTACTTCAAGGGCAACAACTTGCCGGGGTTCAGGATGCCGGCGGGATCGACGCGGTCCTTGACCGCCCGGAGCAGCTCGACGCCGAGCTCGCCGTCCTCGGCCGCCAGCCACGGCGCGTGGTCGGCGCCGACGGCGTGGTGGTGGGTGAGCGTCGCGCCCGCGGCGGCGAGCGCGTCCATCACCGCGGCCTTCGCGCGCGTCCACTGGCCGACGGGATCGTCGGCGTCGCGGCGAGCGAGGACCGTGAAGTACAGCGACGCGCCCGCGGCGTAAAGGTGCGAGACGTGGCAGGCGACCAGCGGCGAGGAGCCGTCGAGGGCCTCACGCAGGACGTCGCCGACGCGGGCGTGCAAGTTATGCAACTCGCGCCACGAGGTCGCGGTCTCCAGCGTCTCGATCAGTAGGCCGGCACCGAGCAGCTCGTCGCGCAGACGCGGCGCGCGGAAGCGCCCGTGGCGCCAGGACTCGGCGGCTTGCTCGCCGAGGGGCACCGCGCCCGCGGCTTCGAGGATCGCCGTCGCAGCGGTCGCCCGGCGCTCCACGTCGTCCGCGAAGCCCTCCCAGCCGACCAGCACCAGGCAGCCGCCGGCGTGGTCTTCGCCACCGCCGCCGGTGGCCACACCCATCGCGGTCTCGACCTCGTCGCTCAGCCGCGCGAGGTCGGGCCGCGGCCCGCGCTGGGCGAGCGTCCGCAGCACCTCGACGCCCGCCGCCAGGTCCGCGACGCGCCAGCCCTCGTGGCGGCGGACCTCGGGGGTCGGCCGCACGCGCACGGTCACCGACGTCACGACGCCGAACGCGCCCTCCGAGCCCAGGACCAACTGCTTCAGGTCGGGGCCGGCGGCGCTGCCGGGCGCGCGGCCGAGGTCCAGGTCGCCGACGGGCGTCGCCACGCGCACGCGCTCGACCAGCGCGTCGAAGCGCCCCCAGCCGGTGGACAGCTGGCCGGACGAGCGCGTCGCCGCGTAGCCGCCGATCGTCGCCCGCTCGAAGGACTGCGGCACGTGCCCGAGCGTGAACCCGCGCGCGGCCAGCAGCTCCTCCGCACGCGGCCCGGTCACGCCCGCCTCCAGCGTCGCCGTCCACGAGATCTCATCCACCTCAACAAGCTGGTCGAGCCGCGCGAGGTCCAGCGCGATCACGGCCGCGAAGCCGCCGGGCTCGGGCGCCACGCCACCGACGACGCTCGTGCCGCCGCCGAACGGGACGACCGCAACGCCGTGCTCGGCGCACGCGCGCAGCACCGCGCCGACCTCGTCGTGGCTGGCCGGCAGGACGATCGCGTCCGGCACGCGCGGCGGCTGCGCGGAGCGCCGCACGAGGTCGAGGTAGGACATGCCGTTGGCGTGCGCGGCGCGCGCGGCCCCGTCCTCCACGACCTGCTCCGACGCTCCGCCGACCGCGGCGGCGAGGGCGGCCTTCGCCGCCTCGCTCAGCGCGCTCGGCCCCACCTCCAGCGCCACGGCCGCCGGAGACGGTCCGCCCTCCTCGATCGCAAAGGCCTGCTTCAACAGCGCGCGCAGCTCATCGCCCACCAGGGGCGCGTCGCCCGGCGGCAGCCACGCGGACGCAGGATCGAACACGTTCTCGCTCGTCACAGCCGACGATGTTACATTGTGGCTCGAAATGTCACACGGCCTGCTCAACGCCGCGCAGCGTGCCGCGGACCTCACCGCGCTGCGCGACGCCCGCGCTCCGCTCGACGTCCTCGTGATCGGCGGCGGCGTCACCGGCGCCGGCGTCGCGCTGGACGCGGCCACGCGCGGGCTGCGCGTCGCGCTGGTCGAGCGCGCCGACCTCGCGCACGGCACGAGCCGCTGGTCGTCCAAGCTCGTGCACGGCGGGGTGCGATACCTCGCCCAGGGCGCGGTCGGGATCGCGCTGGAGAGCGCGCGCGAGCGGCACATCCTGTTGACGCGCACCGCGCCGCACCTCGTCCGGCCGATCCGCCAGGCGATCCCGCTGACGGCGGCCATCAGCCAGAAGGCCGAGCGCGAGACCCGGATCGGGCTGGCGCTCGCCGACGGGCTACGCCGCGCGGCCGGCACGTCGGCGCGCACGCTGCATCGCGCCCACCGCGCCGACACCGCCGCGCTGCTGCGCCACGCGCCGGGCGTGGAGCGCAACGGCCTGCGCGGCGGGCTGGTCTCCTACGACGCGCAGCTGGAAGACGACGCGCGGTTGGTAGTGGCCTTGGCCCGCACCGCGCACGCCCACGGCGCGCGGATCGTCACCCGTTGCGCGGCGGTGCAGGCGACCGGCAGCGGCGCGCGCCTGCGCGACGAGCTCACCGGCGCGACGTTCGACGTCGACGCCCGGCACGTGATCAACGCGACCGGCGTGTGGGCCGGCGAGCTGACCGACGCGTTGAAGCTGCGCCCGTCGCGCGGAACCCACCTCGTCGTCGCGCTGGACGCGCTCGGCGGCCTCGGCGGACAGCTCAGCGTCCCGGTGCCCGGCGAGGGCAACCGCTGGGTCTTCGCGATCGCCCAGCGCTCCGGCGTGGCCTACGTCGGGCTGACCGACGAGGCGGCGCCCGGTCCGATCCCGGACGTGCCGGAGGCGCCACCGCACGACATCACGTTCTTGTTGAACACCTTGAACGCGTCACTGGCGCGACCATTGACGCGGGACGACGTCCTGGGCACCTACGCCGGGCTGCGCCCGCTCATCGAGGGCGACGCGACGAAGACCGCGGACCTCTCGCGCAGCCACGCGGTCGTTCGTGCCTCCGACGGGCTGCTGAGCGTCGTCGGCGGCAAGCTCACCACCTACCGCAAGATGGCCCAGGACGCGGTCGACGCGATCGCGCCGGACCGCCCGTGCCGCACGCGCAACCTGCCGCTGCTGGGCGCTGCGCCGCGCGACGCGCTCGCCGCGGTGGCCGCCCCGGCGCGCCTGGTCGACCGCCACGGCACCGAGGCGCCGGACGTCCTGGCCCTGGCCGGCGGCGACCCCGCGCTGCTGGAGCCGATCCTGCCGGGCTCCGACATCCTCAAGTGCGAGATCTTGCACGCGGCCGCCGCCGAGCTGGCGCTGGACGCCGACGACGTCCTGGACCGCCGCACCCGGATCGGGCTCGTCCCTGCCAATCGGCAGCGGGCGCGTCCAGCCGTCCAGGCGCTGCTTGACGAAGGTCGTCAAGCTTCCGCGGCGTGAGCGACGCCACGACCGACGCCATCCTCGACGCCACCCGCGCCTCGATCCTCGACTTCGGGATCCGGCGCACCACGCTGACCGACGTCGCTCGCCGCGCCGGGGTGAGCCGCATGACCGTCTACCGCCGCTATCCGGACGTCGACGCGGTCCTGCGCGAGTTGATGACCCGCGAGTTCCGCGCGGGCATGGAGGAGGTCGCCGCCGACCTCCAGGGCGCCGACGGCCGTGAGCGCGTCAAGAACCACATCTTGGCCACGGTCGAGGCGTTCCGCTCCAGCCCGCTGATGGCCAAGATCATCGACGCCGAACCCGAGCTACTGCTCCCCTACATCTTGGGGCGCATGGGCGAGACCCAGCGCGCGGCGATCGGCCTGCTGGGAGTGGAGATCGCCGACGGCCAGATCGACGGCTCGATCCGCGCAGGAGACACCCGCGTCTTGTCGCAGTCCCTGCTGCTCATCGCGCAGTCCTTCGTCCTTTCCGCCGGCATCGCCGAGGACGTGCCCGAGGCCGCGCTGCGCGCCGAGCTGGGCCGGATCGTGGACTGCGTGCTGGCGACCTAGCCGCCGCGCCCCCGACGCCGCTCAGCCGAGCGCGTGGATGAAGGTGATGAACAACACCAAGAGCACCAACAGCGCGAGGATCGCGGCGATCCGCGCGGCCCAGTCGGCGCGGGTGGACTCGGCCTCGTGCTCGCGGGGCACGCGCTGGACGGGGACGGGCGCCGCGACGCCGGCGGGCTCAGACAGCGCGCGGTCGCGCTCGTCCTCGGCATCGGCCAGCCGCTGACGGACCTCGGCGACGCGGGCATCAGCGCGATCGCGCTCGCGCTCGGCGGCGCGGGCCTCGGCGGCGGCGAGCTGGTCGCGGGCCTCGGCGGCGACGCGCTCGCCCTCGCGGCGCGCCCGCTCGACCTCGGCGTCAGCGTCACGCCGCACGGCGTCCCGCTCCGCCAACGCCTGCTCGCGGCGTTGTGCCGCACCCTCGGCAGCCTGCTCGCGCTCGCGCAGCTCGCGCCGCAGCGCATCGCGCTCGCGGACGACCGCGTCGCGCTCGGCCAGCGCGGCATCGCGCTCCGCGACCGCCGCCTCCCGTTCGGCGAGCGCCTCGTCGCGCTGGCGCAGCTCGCTGCGCACGACCTCCCGCGACGGCCGCGCGGACACCTCGCGCCGGGCCTCTTCCAGCGCCGCCGCCAGCCGGTCGCGCTCGGCGACCGCCGCGTCCCGCTCCGACCGGACCTCGTCGCGCTCCTCGCGCGTGTGCGCGAGACGCTGCTCGGCGCGCGCCGCCCGCGCAGCCTCGCGCTCATCGTCAGCCAGGCGACGCGCCCGCGGCTCGACCGGCGCAGACTCCACGACGGCCACGTCCTGCTGCGCCACCGCGTCCGCTTCCGCCTCGCCACCCAACGGCACCACGATCGACGGCGCCACCGCCAGCTCCAGCCCCGCGACGTCCGGCGCCTCGCCGCCCTTCCAGGGGAACGCGGCGGTCCACAGGCGACCGTCCTCCGCGGGCCACGGCTTGTGGTCGAGCGTGGCCAGCAGCGTCCGCTGACCGCCTCCGAGGACCAGCGCGGGACGCACGAAGCGCACCCCGCGGACGTCCGACCAGGTGCCCTCGACCTCCAGCCGGTCGTCGCCGACCGCCTCGACGCGGCTCAACGCGAACTCCGGGCTCATGGCGCCCGGTATGCCCCGAAGCCGCGCTCAGCTACCGCCGCGCGGTGTGGAACCCGCGCGCCATCACGCCGTCGAGCTGGTCGTCGGTGAGCGGCGCAGGCGCCAGCGGCGTGCGCTGGCCGTCGGCGCGGAGGCCGTCGAGCATGAGCGTGAGGTAGCGCCGCCAGATCTCCGGCGAGGCGTCCTGGGCGTAGTCCATGACCGCGGTGATCATCAGCTGCACGATCGGCAGGTCGGTGGTGACGACGTCGTCGCGCAGCTTGCCCGACGCACGCGCCCGCTCGAACAGCGCGTCGACGGCCGGCTTGATGCGCTCGCGCGCCCGGGCGACGCGGTCCTGCCCGTGCGCGGTGGAGAACACGAGCTCCTTCAGCGCACGGTCGTGGCAGTGCATCTCCAGCGCGCGCTCCATGAACGTCGTCAGCGCGTCCCAGCCGTCCGGGATCTCGGCCGCCTCGTGGGCGATCGCGCGGATCTCCTCGATCCGCTCCTCGAACAGCGCGTCGACCAGCGACTCCTTGTCGGGGAAGCGCCGGTAGACCGTGCCGACCCCGACGCCCGCGCGCTCGGCGACCGCGTCCAGGGTCGCGCCCAGGCCGCGCTCGCCGAAGACCTCGGCGGCGGCTTCCAGGATGCGGCGGCGGTTGCGCTCGGCGTCCGCGCGCAGCGGCTTGTGGTCAGCGGTCGTGCCCATGATCTGCGGACGAGCGTACCAAAAGCGGAGGAGTTATCTCCAGTTCTGTGCTAGCCTGTCGACAAGAGCGGAGGAGACACCTCCGCTTCCGAACTGCCACTCCTCTCCCCACCTCCCCTTTCATGACCTCTTCAGACCAACACCACGATCGCCGCTGGCTGATCCTCGCGATCCTCGGCATCGCCCAGCTCATGGTCGTCCTCGACGCGACGATCGTGAACATCGCGCTCCCCAGCGCCCAGAAGGACCTCGGCTTCGGCGACGGCGACCGCCAGTGGATCGTCACCGCCTACGCGCTCGCGTTCGGCTCCCTGCTGCTGCTCGGCGGCCGCATCGGCGACCTCTTCGGCCGCAAGTGGGTGTTCATCGCGGGCCTGATCGGCTTCGCCGTCGCTTCAGCGATCGGTGGCGCCGCCCAGTCCTTCGGGATGCTCGTCACCGCCCGCGCCGCGCAGGGCGTCTTTGGCGCGCTGCTCGCGCCCGCCGCGCTGTCGCTGCTGGCCACGACGTTCACCGACCCGTCTGAGCGCAACAAGGCCTTCGGCGTCTTCGGCGCGATCGCCGGCTCCGGCGCGGCCGTCGGCATGCTGCTCGGCGGCGTCCTCACCGAGACGCTCGACTGGCGCTGGTGCCTGTACGTCAACCTCGTCTTCGCGGTCGTCGCCGCGGTCGGCGCGTTCTTGTACATGGTCAACCAGACCCATCCGGACAAGGCCAAGCTCGACATCCCGGGCACGCTGACCGCGTCCGCCGGCCTCTTCGCCCTCGTGTACGGCTTCTCGCACGCCGAGCAGTCCAGCTGGGGCGACGCGACGACGCTCGGCTTCCTGATCGGCGGCGTGGTGCTGCTCACCGGGTTCATCGCGATCCAGCAGCGCGTCAAGCACCCGCTGCTGCCGCTGCGCGTGGTCCTGGACCGTGACCGCGGCGGCGCGTACCTCGCGATGGGCCTGTCGGCGATCGCGATGTTCGGCGTCTTCCTGTTCTTGACGTTCTACCTGCAGCAGACGCTCGGCTTCACGCCGATCCAGACCGGCCTGGCGTTCCTGCCGATGTCGTTCGTGATCATGGTCTCGGCGACGCTCGCCCAGACCCAGCTGCTGCCGCGCTTCGGCGCACGGCCGCTCCTAGGCATCGGCCTGACGCTCGGCGCCGTGGGCATGGTCTTCCTGACCGGCATCGGCGTGGACTCGTCCTACTGGACCCACGTGCTGCCTGGCCTGCTGATCATGGGCATCGGCTTGGGCAACGTGTTCGCCCCGGCGATCTCGAGCGCCACGCTGGGCGTCGACGCCAACGACGCGGGCGTCGCCAGCGCCACCGTGAACGTCATGCAGCAGGTCGGCGGCTCGATCGGCACGGCGTTGCTGTCCACGCTGGCCGCGAGCGCCACGACGAGCGCGATCACCGACGCTGGCCCCCGCGCCACCGCCGAGGTCGTCGCCCAGGCCGCCGTCCACGGCTACACGACCGCGTTCTACTGGTCGGCCGCGATCTTCGCGGTGGCCGCGGTCATCTGCACCGCCTTGATCCGCCCCGGCGTCCACGAGCCGTCGACCGTCGGCGAGCCCGTGCTGGCCCACTAGGAGCGGACCGAAGAACGGATCGGGAGAGGATCCGAGGATGGCGTGGTGGCCGTCGGAAACGGCGGCCACCTACGCCTGATCGCCTTCGCCTCTCGCCGCGTCGCAGCTCGGTCTGACCGCACGGTCGTGACCGTTCCGCTGCGCTAGACGCTGCCGAGCGGCGGTTCACCCATGTCGACCCCTTCGGGACCGATCACGTACTCGGTGTCGTTGCCGTCGAACTTCACGTGGAGCTCCAGCCGGCCGCCGAGCGCCGCAGCGTACTTCTCCAGGGTGGACAGCAGGATGTCGTCCTCACGCTCGATCCGCGAGACGTTGGCCTGCGTCATCCCGAGCTTCTCGGCCAGGTCCTTCTGCGTGACCTTGCGCCCCTGACGCAGCTCCCCGAGACCCATGACGAAGTCCTCCTCCTTCTCCAGCTTCGCCATCCGCCCCGCCATATCGGGGTCCCTGCGAAGGGACTCAGCGTAGACGTCCTCCCACCTGTGCAGCTTCATCGGCTCTTGCCCTCCTCGTCGATCGTGCGCAAGTATTCGTCGTACAGAGCGTCCGCCCGCGGGACGTTGCGCTCGTACCAGCCCGTCCAATCGCCCGACTTGTCTCCGCCAAGCAGGATGATCGCCCGCCGATGAGGATCGAAGGCGTACAGCGCGCGAAGATGACTGCCCACCGCGCGCAACTCCTTCATGTTGTGGTGGCGCGAGGACCTGACCGTCCAGACCATGCGGCGAACGTACAATGCATACCTTGTACAAGGTACACGTTGTTGGTGACAACCTCCAGCAGCTAGTGCGACAAGATCGCGCGGGCGCCCTTGAGCGTCGCCGCCGCCGTCGCGCGGCACGCGAAGAACGCCACCGGCACGAGCAGTAGGCCGAGCATCGCGCGGGTAACCGTCGGTGCCGCACCGTGGTCGTGGAGGAAGCGCAGGACCTCGGTCGGCTGGTCGTCGTCGTCCGGGAGCGACCACCACCACAAGGGCGAGGTCAGGAAGCCGAGGGCGAGCGACCAGGCCGTGGTCGCGATCGTGAAGCCGGCGATGCCGATCGGGAGCAGCAGCAGACCCCAGAGCGCGTCGCGCCAGGCACCGACGTCGGTCCCGGCGGCCTTCGTCCGGGCCAGCGGGCCGCCGGTCCACGGGCGCGGCGTGCGCTGGATGCGCGCCGCGCCGCCGCCCGCGAGGTTCGCCCGCGCCCGCTCGGCATCGCCCATCCAGCGCGCGGCGTAGAGCGTCGCGAGCAGGACGGGGATGCCGAGCAGCGTGATCGCCAGGCCGGCCGCCAGGGAGAAGCCGGTGACGAGCACCGTGAACGTGACCACGCCGGCGGGGAGACCGGCGAGGAGGTAGAGCGCGTCGCGCCCGGCGGTCGCCGCGACGCCGGCCGGCCGCGGCAGTGGGGAGGAGGAGAGGGTCGTGGTGGCCATGTCCTCCATGCTCGTCGTCCGGCGCCCCGCCCACCATGCGGCGCGCTGGCGTCCTCGCCCTCCGGAAATCCCGACCATCTAGCGTGTCGGCCCCATGGAGACCTCCGTCGTCAACGAGCCCGAGGCCGAGCGCTACGCGATCACCGCCGACGGCGCACCCGCCGGCTTCACCCAGTACCGCGAGCGCCCCGGCCTGATCGCCTTCGTCCACACCGAGGTCGACCAGCGCTTCGAAGGCCAAGGCATCGGCAGCACGTTGATCCGCTTCGCCCTCGACGACGCCCGCGCCCGCGGCCTCACCGTGCTGCCGTTCTGCCCGTTCGTCAACGCCTACATCCAGCGCCACCCGGACGAGTACGCGGACCTGGTGCCCGCTGACTGGCGCGCGAAGTTCGGCCTCGGCTAGCGCCCGACCGCCGAGCCGCTGCCGTCGCCGAACTGCTCGCGCAGCTCGCGCTTGAGCAGCTTGCCGGACGGGTTCTTGGGCAGCTCGTCGACGAAGTGGATGGCCTTGGGCAGCTTGAACGGCGCGAGGTGCTCGCGGGCGTGAGCCAGGAGGTCGGCCTCGGCGACGGGCTCACGCGTGACGACGACCGCGGCGATCGCCTCGATCCACTTCTCGTGCGGCGTGCCGATCACCGCGACCTCGGCCACCGCCGGGTGCGTGTAGAGCGCCTCTTCGACCTCGCGGCTGGCGACGAGCACGCCGCCGGTGTTGATGACGTCCTTGACGCGGTCGACGACGAAGATGAAGCCCTCCTCGTCAACCCGTACAAGATCGCCGGAGTGAAACCAACCGCCGGCGAAGGCCTCTTCGGTCTCCTCCGGCTTGTCCCAGTAGCCGGCGCACAGCTGCGGCGAGCGGTAGAGGACCTCGCCCTGGCCGCCGGCCGTCACGTCGTTGCCGTCGTCGTCCACCACCTTGATCTCCACGAACAGCACCGGCCGCCCGGCGGAGTCGGGGCGGTCGTCGTGCTCCTCTGGGCGCAGGGCGGTCGCCAGCGGCGCGATCTCAGATTGGCCGAAGGCGTTGTAGAAGCCGACGCCCTCCAGCGCGTCGCGCAGTCGCTGAAGCACCGGCACGGGCATGATCGACGCGCCGTAGTAGGCCTTCTTCAAGGCCGACAGGTCGCGCGTGGCGAAGTCCGGGTGCTCGCTGATCGCGATCCAGACCGTCGGTGGCGCGAAGAGCGAGGTGATCTTGTCGCGCTCGACGCGCTCCAGGATGTCGGCCGGGTCCGGCTTCTCGACGACGTGGTTGACCGCGCCGAGCATCAGGTAGGGCATCAGGAACGCGTGCATCTGCGCCGAGTGGTAGAGCGGCAGCGGGTGCAACGGGACGTCGTCGGCGCGCATGTCCAGCGCCACGACGCAGGAGATGTACTCGTGGACGAACGCGCGGTGGGTCATCATCGCGCCCTTCGGCGCGGCGGTCGTTCCCGAGGTGTACAACAACTGGACCAGGTCGTCGTCCTTGACCGTGACTCCTTCCAACGACGGCACCTCGCCCGTCAGCGCCCAGGCCAGCACGTCGTCCAGCGGGTCCGCCCCGTCTCGCAGCGTGCCGATCTTGCGGACGTCGCCGAGGTCGTCGCCGATCGCCTCGACGGCCGGCACGAGACCCGGATCGGCGAACAGCCCACTCGACCGGGACTGCTTGACGATGTAGGCCAGCTCCGACCCGACCAGGTTGTAGTTGATCGGGACGTGGACGAGCCCGGCGCGCGCGCAGCCGAGGTAGAGCAAGAGGTAGGCGTCGGAGTTCGTGCCCAGCGCCGCGACCCGGTCGCCGTGAGCGAAGCCCGCCTCCAGTAGCCGGCCGGCGATGCGGCTGACGGCGTCGTCCAGCTCCTCGTAGGTCCAGCGGCGCTCGCCGAACACCAGCGCGGTGCGGGTCGGCCAGCGTCGGGCGCTGCGGCGGACGAGGTCGGCGACCGTGCTCGGCATCTCGAGGGACATGCCGACAACGCTATCCGCCCGTGGACCCCCGGATGACGAGCTCCGACGGCAGGACGACGTTCTTGGGGCGTTTGCCCTGAAGACGGTCGTGCAGGAGGCCGAAGGCGGCGGCGCCGAGCGCCTCCGGATCGAAGCGCACGGTGGTGAGGTCGAGCAGCCGGGCGACGTCGAGGTCGTCGAAGCCGACCACCGCAACGTCCTCCGGCACACGCAGCCCGAGCTGACGGGCGGCGGCGATCAACCCCGACGCCAGCAGGTCGTCGTCCGCGAGGAACGCGCTCGGACGGCGCGGGTCCTGCAGCAGCCGGCGCCCTTCCGCGATCGCCGCCTCCGCCGCGAAGTCCGCCTCGCCAATGACCATGTCATCCGGGTTGATCCCGAGCCGGTCGAGGTGGGCCGCCCAGCGGCCGTGACGGCGCTCGAACGTCTGGCCGCCGGCCTTGGAGCGCAGGTAGCCGATCTCGCGGTGGCCACGCTGCGCCAGGTGCGCCAGCGCCGCGTCCGCACCGGTCTCGCTGTCCAGCCGGACGAACGGGATCCGCGGCTGCTCGTACTCGACGATGACGACCGGGCGACTGCCGGGCTCGCGCAACGGTCGCGGGACCTTCGCGGCGAAGAACAGGAAGCCATCGATCGTGCCCTCGGCGAGCGCGACCGCCGAGGACTCGCGACCCTCGGTCCCGTAGTTGTCGTCGATGAGGACGACGACGTGGCCGGCCTCCCGCGCGGCCTGCTGCGCACCGCGGAGCGTCCGGCCGAAGAACGGATGCGTGACGTCGCGCACGACGAGCCCCACCGCCGACGCCGTCCCGCTCCTCAGCGCCCGCGCCGCCGCGTTGGGCCGGTACCCCAGCTCCTTGGCCGCCGTCCGCACGGCATCCGCCGTCGACTCCGACACCCGCCCCGGCGCCTTGCCCGACAGCACCAGCGACACCGTCGTCTGCGAGACCCCGGCCCGCTTGGCGACGTCGACGCTGGTGACCTTCCGTGACCGCGCGGAGGCGGCGCCGGAGACCGGCCGGGGCTGGCGGGCGTTGGAGGCGATCACCGGATCACACCACGCCCGGCCGACCGACGCCCGCCGGCCCGTCACGAACCGAATCTTGCACCCGCTCCGTCATACGTAGTACCGTAATACGTATGACCCCTCCCCACCTCCATCGTTCTTCCGGCCTCCTGGCCCGCTCCGCACTCGTCGCGCTCGTCCTCGCGGGGTGCGCGACCAGCGCCGCGTCGCAGCAGGACACGTCGACGACCGCCCTCACCCGGACCGCTGTTCTGGCCGGCACCGACGCCGTGCCCTCCGCGATCGCCGCAGCCGCCGGGCCGGGCGTGACCGTCCGCCACTCCCGCGGATCGCTCGACGCCCAGGCGCAGGCGACCCGCCTCGCGGCCGAGGGCTTTACGACCATCCACGCCATCGGCGCAGAGGCTCGCACCGCCGTCGCCCAGGCCGCTTCCGCCGAGGTCGGCGACGAGCGCACGGTCTGGCGCACGCACTAAGCGCCGGGCGCCGCCTTCGCGGCGTCTTGTTACAAGGGGTCGCCCTTCCCAGCCGGAGCACAGCACTGGGCGACCCCCTGATGCGCCCTGGGCGCCGTCGCGGCAGCCTGCTACGCATGCTCCCCTTCTCCAGCGCCTCCCCTCGCACGACGCTCATCGCCCTCGCCGCCGCCGGCCTCCTCGCGCTCCCCGGCGTGGCGTCCGCGGCGACGGTCAGCTCCGACGGCACGACCGCGACGCTGACCGGCACCGAGAGCGTCGACCTCGTCGACGTCCACTTCTACGAAGGCAACCTCCAGGTCTCCGGGACGGTCACCGCCGGCCCGGGCTGCACCGCCGAGGAGTTCGGCGGCGGCGTGACCTGCCCCGGCGGCTCCGGCGGCATCGTCGCCAACCTCGGCGGCGGCGACGACAAGATCCACTCCTACCTGCAGGACGCGCCGTCGCCCCGGTACGGCCGCTACGACCTCGGTGCCGGCAACGACTTCGCCGAGGGCTACGGCTCGGAGGTCGTCAACGGCGGCCCGGGCAACGACGAGATCGACGGCCTCAGCGGCGACGACGAGCTCGACGGCGGCGATGGCAATGACAAGGTCAACGGCGGCGCGGGTGCCGACGTCGTCCGCGGCGGCAACGGCGACGACGTCCTGACCTCCGACCCCATGGAGGACCGCAGCGCCGACGTCATCGACGGCGGCCCGGGCCGCGACTCGATCACCGACTGGATGCGCGGCGACCCCGCGACCGAGCAGCTCGTCACCGTCACGCTCGACGGCGTCGCCGATGACGGCTTCCCGGGCGAGGGCGACAACGTCACCAACATGGAGCTCGTCGAGTCCTATGGCTCGCTGCGCTTCGGCGGCACCGAGGGCGACGACGTCGCGACCGCTTCCGAGGTCGGCAACCGCGCCGAGCTCTCCGGCAAGGGCGGCAACGACAAGCTCAAGGGCACCGACGACGACGACACGATCGACGGCGGCTCCGGCAGCGACGACCTGACCGGCGGCTACGGCAACGACACGATCACCGGTGGCCCCGGCCAGGACAAGATCGTCGCCGACCGCGACGGCCGCTGCAACGAGCTGCACTGCGACCTCAGCCCCGGCAGCGCCGCCGACACGATCGACGCCGTCGACGGCGAGCTCGACACGATCTCCTGCGGCCCCGGCCCCGACACCGTCAAGGCCGACCCGCAGGACGTCGTCGCCGCCGACTGCGAGACCGTCACCCGCGCCGGCGCGGCCACCAACAACAACCAGACCGGCCCGAACGCCAACGGCAACGGCACCAAGAGTGGGACCGCGACCAAGCGGCTGACGATCGGCGCAACGCCCTCGCTGAAGGCCTTCCTCAAGAACGGCCTCACCGTCACGGTCAGCGGCCGCAAGGCCAACACCAAGGTCGCCGTCTCGGCCAAGCGCGGCGCCACCGTCGTCGCCAAGGGCTCGGCCAAGGCCTCCAAGAACGGCACGGCCAAGGTGAAGGTCAAGGTCACCAAGGCCGGCAAGCGCAAGCTGCGCAGCGCCAAGACCGTCAAGCTCACGGTCGTCGCGGGCGCCGACAAGCTCACGATCACGCTCAAGCGCTAGCCGCACCACCGCAAAGCGCGGCGAACCTGCGCATGCGCCGCCAAGCGCGTGTGCGCCAGGTTCGTCGCGCCGTTTTGTGATCTTCCGGGCGCAGCGGTGTCCATGCCGAGGAAACGGCCCATCTCGGCCCGTAGACGCCTAGCCGCGCCGCCGAACCTCAGCCCTTGGGCGGCGCGGCCTGGCTTTTACGCGGACGTGAACTGGAATTTGTTTCAGCGCGGTTATTGCACACAGCAGTGAGTGTCGTTACAGTGCCGCGCCACTCGTCACATCCGAACCGTCGGCGGACTGCGGTCCACCGGCCGGGGACGCCATGTCGCTCACGCCGCCTCACCCATCCGACCGCACGACGCCTTCCCCGGCACCTACCGAGGAGGATCCGGACGCTCGCTTGGAGGACGCGGTCATCGCAGCGCGCGAGGCAGCGATCCGCGCGTTCACCGACAAGCTCGACGGCTCCGGCGCCACGCTTGCCGAGGTCCGGCTGATGATCACCGCCACGCGCGGCAACCCGTCGACGGAGTACTCGACCAGCGAAGTCCGATTTGCCGCGCCGGACGGCGTCGCGATCAGCCATCACGACAAGGTCGCGATGGCGCTGGCCAGCATGAAGGCCGTCTCGCCGGAGATCTACACGACGATGATGGCCGGCATCTCGCGCGGCCGCCGGGTCACCCTTGGAGGACTGCGCGCGTGCCTCAAGGCGGCGGCGCGCTAGTCGGAGGCCGGCTCGCCGGCCGTTGCGACGATCGCCTCGAGCGTCTGCACCAGCGTCGGCCATCCGCGATACCGCGACGCGTACACGCGCCGCAGCAGGTTGGGGGACGCCTCAGCCGGCTCCTGGCGCACCAGCTCGATCATCCCCGCGGCGGAGAGTGCCCGCATCGCGTGGTTGACCCGGTCGAAGGGCTCGTCGAGCTCCTCGGCCAACTCAGATGCACTGCGCGGGCGCGCCTCGAGCGCCAGCAAGATCGGCAGCCGCACGGGATGGCGGAGCTCCGCCAGCATGCGAGCGGCATGGTCGGACACGGCGTCCACGCGCTCGCTCAGCATCTCCCGACGACAGGAGCGTGAAACCCAACATGGCCTCGGCCCGCGAGCAGCAAAAGCGACGCAAGACCCTTCGCCCTCATCCCGCGCGCGACCAGATCGTGGACGCGATGCGCAGCTACGGGCAGCCCATCAGCCCGACGCGGCTGGCGGAGGTGACCAGCAACACCCTCGGCTCGGTGGCCTACCACGTGCGGACGCTCTTGGCGGCCGGCGTCGTCGAGCTGGCCGAGGAGGGCCGCGTCCGCGGCGCGGTCGAGCACTTCTACGCGCTCGTGCCCGAGAACGAGTCGGAGATCAACGACCCGCTCGTCGGACTCCAGAAGCTGTGCGGCGTGCTGACGCTGCCGACTGGCGAGAACGGCTACCCGCAGCCGGTGCCGCTGGACCCCGAGGCGCGCGCGCAGATGCAGAAGATCCTGGACGCGATGCGCCCGAAGGTCCAGCGCATCGTGCGCGAGACCGCCAAGCGCGCCGCGACCGGTTAGCGCGAGCCAGCTCACCCGGTCGTCGTCTCTTCCGGGGCCGGCGCAATCAGCGGCGCGACCGACGGCTGCAAGGCATAGGACTTGGTCGTTCCGTCGGCCAGCGTGACGTCCAGCGAGGCGCCCGCGAGGGCGTCCTCGCGCACGACCGAGATGTAGGTGTTGCCCGCGAACCGCACGGGACGCTGAACGCCGGCGGTCGTGAGCGTCACGCCGGTGACGGCGTCGGTCGTCACGCCGAAGACCACCGCCCGCGCCGGGAGCTTGCCGCGCGCGGGATAGTGGTTGACGACGTAGCCGGCCGGCTCCTTGCTGAGGTCCTGGCAGACGCCCGTGGCCGCAACTTCGGTCGCCTCGACCTCGCCCGCGGGGTCGAGCTGGCCGAAGCGCCCGCCCGCGGTCCGGCCGGCCTCGGGGCAGATGAGCCCGGACTTCGACCGGTAGACGCGGATCGCGAACGCGGGCCGTCCGTCCGGGTCCGTGGCCGTGACCGGCACGCGCGCGCCGGTGCCGTCGGGCTGGATGTTCGGCGGGCTGACGGCGGTGTCCGGGTCGACCTGCGCGGTGATCGCCGACGCAGACGCGACGCCCGCGACGACGGCGGCGACCAAGGCGAGGAGGACGATCAGGCGACGTCGCATCAGATGCACCGGTTGGGCGCGTAGTGGAAGTGGCCGCTGAACAGGCCCGAGGCATAGGTGTAGGCCGATCCGGCGCACTCGGTGTAGTTGCCGTAGTTGCGCGACCAGGCATTGCAGATCCCGGCGGGGCCCGTCGCCGTGCCGCCACGCCAGACCCCGTAGCTGTAGATCGCGCACTCGTGGTAGCCCGAGTTGCAGCCGTCGTCGACGCGGGCGAAGAAGCTGCCGTCGGTGTAGTCCGCGCCCTCGAGGAACCCGTGCCCGACGCAGTTGGTGTGGTAGCTCGGGTCCGCGGTCGCCACGCGGACGATCGCGCCGAAGGAGAACGCGCAGAGCAGGGCGAGCATGATCACTCCGAAAGAGAGTCGATTGCTACCCGATGCCGCCCAAGTGCTTCCGTTCCTGCTCATTTGAAGCACTAGGGAGGCGAGCGCGGAACTTGTGACAAACGCTCGGCGATGAGTTCTGTGACCGGCGCTGTCAGAGCGCGCCTACGCCGGTTCAGGAACTCAGCACTTTCTAAACCCTTTACTGGTATGGGAGGATCACGCCGGGATGCGGGGTCGGCTGCGAGACTTAGGGCATGTACGGCGGCGTTCAGGCTTCGTCGGCGCGCGCGAGAACCCCGCGCGGTTCGCAGACGTCTATGTCGAGTACCACGAGCAGGTCCTGCGCTACTTCGCCCGCCGCACCCTGGATCCCGAGACCGCCTTCGACCTGATGGCCGAGACCTTCGCCGAGCTGTTCGCCCACATCGACGAGTTCCGCGGGACTACCGAGGACTCCGGCCGCGCGTGGATGTGGACCGTCGCGCGCCACCAGCTCTACCGCTGGCGCGAGCGCGGGGTGGTCGAGAAGCGCAGCCTGGAGCGGCTGGGGATCCCGATCGCGACGCTCGGGCCGGCCGAGTACGAGCGCATCGAGGACCTGGCCGACCTGCAGCGCGTGCGCCCGCAGCTGGCCGACGCGCTCGACCGGCTCGGCGCCGAGCAGCGCACCGCGCTGACGCTGCGGGTCGTCGAGCATCGCGGCTACGACGAGATCGCGCGCGCCTGCGGTGCCAGCGAGGAGGTCGTCCGCGCCCGGGTCTCGCGCGGGCTGCGGCAGCTGGCGAAGTCGCTAGCCGAGGACGAGCCCACCGAGCCCCAGGAGCTGCTCGCGTGAGCGACCGGATCCCGCCGGAGCACCCCGCCGCGAAGTCCTTGGAGCACGCGTTCCGATCGCTCGGAGCGGAAAGGGCGCAGGAGCGACGCCGCGGCCGCAGCGGCCGCGTGTGGCGGATCGCGATCGCGACCTTGGCGCCGGTCCTCGCGGTCGCCGCCGTCGCGACCGGGACGAAGGTCTTCACCGGCGATGGCGACGCAGTGCCGTCCGACCGCCGCGGGACGCCGGACCCGAAGGGCGAAAGCCGCCTGACGCCAAGCGCCCGGCCGCTCGCGCTGGCCGTGGTCCGCGACCCCAGCGGCGGAGCGCCGTGGGGCATGCGGGCCTATCGCGGCACGACCGGCCGGACCTGCCTGGCAGTCGGGCACGTCGTGCGCGGGCGGCTCGGGCTTGTCCGGTCCGGGCAGTTCAAGGAGCTCCCGGCGAACCTGGCGCAGACCTGCGGGCGTATGGGGGACTTCCACTTCATCTTCGCCCGCCAGGAGACCGCCGGCGGCATCAACGTGCTCTACGGTGCCGTCGACCGCAGCGTGCGCCGTCTGCACCTCCTGCGCAGCGCGACCGGGCGCACCTGGGAGGTCGACATCGCCGACGACGGCACGTTCATCGTCGCCCGCGACGGACGGCAGGCGTTCTTCCACCAGCTCCTGATCGCAGACGGGTCCAGCGGCCGTACGTCACAGCCCGTCGATCCCACCTGATCCCGCAAACTCCGGCCCTTCCCGCGCCCGACCCGACCACAGCCCCTTCTACGATCGGGGGCCGTGCCCGACGCCGACCGCCACGACCGCGAGCTGGACGCCTGGGTCCTGGCCGCGATCGCGCGCCTGGACCGCGAAGGGCTCGTGCTGGGCCTCGGCGCGCGCGAGCTGCCGCTCCCGGGCGTCGCCGAACAGGCGGCGCTGGACGAGCGCGTCGTCGCGGTCGTGACCGACCGGCTGGCGACGCGCGGCCTCGTCCGGCTGGTCGCCCACGCCGACCCTGCACGCGTCACGCTCACGGCGCCTGGCCGGCGCGAGGCGGCCGCCCAGCCCGCCCCGAGCGAGGCCCCCACCCCCGACGGCGCCCGCTTCGTCTTCCTGCGCCCCGGCGCGCCACTCAGCTCTACGTCCGCCGACCCCGACGAGCAGGTCTGCGACTTCCACCCGCGCCGCCGCCGCAAGGGCACGATGGACCCGGGCGAGCACTGCGACGGCTCCGGCTGGATCGTCGACGCGGTCACGCGCGAGTCGCGCCCCTGCCGCTGCCGGCCGCTGCGCATCCAGCGCCACCGCGACCGCCGCCTCGGCGGGCGGATCACGACCGAGATCCTCAACTTCGGCCTGGCCTCCTCGCTGCATCCCGAGCTGCACCCGGCGCTGACGCCGATCGTGCGCCGCTGGACCGACGACGTCGACGCCCAGCTCGACGCGGGCGCCGGCCTCTGGATGACCGTCGCCGACTGGGACCGCCGCGTGCGTTCCGGCGGTGTCGACGCGCTCGACGACGTCGAGGCCCCGCCGCGCACCCAGGCGGAGTTCGAGGCCGCCGCCGCGCGCGCCGGCGCCGCGCTGGACGCCGATGCGCTCACCGACCAGCGCCAGCGCGAGACCGCCTCGCGTGCGGGCGGCGAGCTGAGCCTGATGGAGGTCCGCAAGGTCGCCGAGACCGCCGCCGGGTCGAGCGCCGCCGCGATCGCCCGCGCCGCCCACCACGCCGGCCGCGGCGTCGCGCTGTACTCGCTCTCCAGCCTCTACCGCAGCCTTGTGCACCTCTCGCGCCGCGGCGGCTACCGCGACCGCCTAGAGGCGCTGCGCACCGCCGACCTGCTCGTGCTCGTCGGCCTCGACCAGCGCGTCCTGGAGCGCGCCGCCCAGTGGCAGCGCGACTGGCTCTCCGAGCAGCTGGAGCTGATCGCGATCGGCCGCTACGAGCACCAGAAGTCCACCGTGATCGTCTCGACCGGCTGGCCGCTGGAGGCGCTGGCCGCGGCGCTCTCCCAGGAGACCTACCATCGACTGTGCTGCGCCGCCGGCGAACCGCTGCTCGGCAGCCGCATCCCGACCCCCGCCTGATGTTCGACGACGACTTCGACTGCCCCCACGGCTGCGACGCCAACGGCTTCCTCTTCGACGAGGTGACGCGCAGCGCCTACCCGTGCACCTGCCGCGAGGAGCGCCTGCGCCGCCGCTCCCACAGCGACATGGAGGCCTCGGTCGGCCGCTACGCGCCGCCGCGCTTCCAGGACCTCGACTGGTCGCGGCTGCCGCTGTCCGGGATCGCCGAGCGCCACACCGCGACCGCCGGCGCGGTCCGTCGCTACGCGGGCCGGGTCGTGCAGAACGCCAGCGAGGGCCGCGGGCTGTGGCTGCTGGGCAACAAGGGCACGGGCAAGACGACGCTCGCCTATTACGTCGCCCAGGAGGCGCGCGCGGCCGGGCTCTCCGTCCTGACGCGCAACACCACCGACTTGCTCAACGAGCTGCGCGACTCCTACAAGCCCGACGCCCAGCCGACCACGCGCCAGATCATCGACGCGGTGACGCACGTCGACCTGCTGCACCTGGAGGACGTCTCGGTCCCGCGACCGAACGACTGGGTGCTGGAGCAGCTCTACACGATCGTCAACCGCCGCTACGAGCACAACAAGGCGATCGTCTTCACGTCCGACACGCCCTACGGCGAGGGCATCAACCCGGACACGCTCGCCGACCACATCGGCGAGCGCACCTACTCGCGGTTGATGCAGATGATCGAGCAGCCGTTCTTCATGACCGGCGCCGACTTCCGCCTGGCGTCCTAGCCCGCGGGCTTGGCGAACACCGAGCGCAGCGTCGGCTGAAGCACGCCGACCGCGTCCTCGGGCGCCAACGCGCCCGCGCGGAGCTGCTCGCCGGCCGCGTGCATGACCGCGAAGAACGTCGTCAGCAGCCAGGCGACGCTCAAGTCATCGCGGAACTCACCAGACGCCTGCCCGCGGCGGATCAGCGCGCCGAGCGGCTCGTGCAGCGCGGCGTGCGCGCGGTCCATGGCGGCGGGCGTGAGCGCGTCGGCGCCGACGCGCGCGATCGCCCCGCCGCGGTCAAGGTGGTCCCAGCCGATCGCGATCACGCGGTCCAGCGTCTCCAGCGCCGGGCCGTCGTCGAGGCGCGCGTCGGCGAGCGCGTCGCGCACCTGCCCGACCACGCGCGTGACGACGCCCTCGATCAGCGCCTCGCGCGTGGGGAAGTGCGCGTACAGCGTGACGCGCGAGACGCCCGCGTCGGCCGCCACCGAGGAGATCGACACCGCCGTACCGCGGGCCATCTGGGCCTCGGCGGCGCCGAGGATCGCCTCGGCGTTGCGCTCGGCGGTCGCGCGGCGGTGGTCGGTCGGCGGCACGCAGAGCACCGTACTCAGTGCGCCGCCACGCGCGTGCCCTCCGCGGGCCGGACGACCGGCGCCGCCATCAGCGCCACCGCCGCCAGCACGCCCGCGGTCACCGCCATCGCGAGCATCGCGTCACCGAACGCGAAGGACGCGCCCGCCACCGACGAGAGGACCGCGACGCCCAGGGCCGCGCCGACCTCGTGGGCCGTCGACATCAGCCCGGACGCCGAGCCCGCCTCGCCGTGGCCGACCGCGCTCATCGCCGCGATCGAGATCGAGGGGAACGTCAGCCCGAAGCCGAGGCCGAGCAGCACCATGCCGGGCAGGATCGCGCTCGCGTAGGAGCCACCGCTGCCGATGACCGCGCCGACGGCGACCAGCGCGAACCCGGCGCCCATCAGCGCGCGGGAGCCGACCTGCCCGATCGCGTGCGACGCGACGTGCACGCCGGCCGCGATCGCGACCACGAGCGGCAGGAACGCCAGGCCGGTCTGAAGCGCCGAGAACCCGAGCTGCTGCTGGAGCTGGACCGACCCCAGGAAGAACGTGCCGGCGATCAGTCCGGTCGCGGCGAGCATCGCCAACGCGCCCGGCGCCAGCGCCGGGATCCGCCAGACCGAGGGCGCCACCAGCGGCCGGGCGACCCGGCGCTCGATCGCAAAGAAAGCCACCAACAACAGCGCGCCGACCGCGGCGACGAGCAGCTCCTTCTCCGAGATCCCGTACACCAAGGCCACGAGGCCCGTGACCGACGTCGCCGTGCCCGGGAGGTCGAGTGCGCGCCACGCGGAGCGCCCGGCGGATCGCGCCGCCGACGACGACCCCGCCTCGACCACGCGCAGCGCCATCACCGCGACCGCCGCGCCGACCGGGACGTTGACCCAGAAGACCCACTCCCAGCTCAGCCACGTGGTCAGCATCCCGCCCGCGACCACGCCGGCCCCGGCACCCGCCGAGCCGACCGCGCCCCAGATCGCCAGCGCCTGCGCGCGCTGCGCGCCGCCGTAGGTCACCGCGAGGATCGACAGTGCGCTGGGCGTCAGCAGCGCCGCGCCCGCGCCCTGCACGGCGCGCGCGCCGATCAGCAGCCCCGGCGAGCCGGCCAGCCCGCAGACCAAAGACCCGCCGGTGAACGTCGCCAACCCCATCAGGAACGTCGTGCGCCGCCCGACCAGGTCGGCCAGCCGTCCGCCGACGAGGTACAGGCCGCCCGCGCTGAGCACGTAGGCGGTTACGACCCACGGCAGGCCGCCCGCGGAGAACGTCAGCGCGCGGCCGATCGACGGCAGCGCGACGTTCACGATCGTGATGTCCAAGACGACCATGAACTGCGCGACCACGAGCAGCGCGAGGACGTTCCAGGGTCGGCGGGAAATCTCTGCATTGACACTCATGTCAATGCAGACTAGAGATCGCCTTACAGTGCTGTCAACCCATACGCCTTTGACGCGCTCGCTACCGTCCTACGGGCGATGGCGATCCCCCGCATCGGCCTGGTCCTGCACCCCGAGCGCGACACGTCGGCCCAGGTCCGCGAGATCCAGACCTGGGCGAACACCCACGCCTGCGAGGTCCTCCTGCGCGCCACCGACGCCTCCCGCGCGGTCGATGGCATCCGGGTCGTGGAGGACGACGACGCGTTCGCCGCGCAGGTCAACGGCCTGATCAGCCTCGGCGGCGACGGCACGATGCTCGGCGCGCTGCGGCTCGTCGCCCACGCGCCGGTGCCGGTGCTCGGAGTCAACATGGGGAACTTGGGCTTCCTGGCCGAGGTCGGCCCCGACGAGTTGACCCAGGCGCTGCGGCGGCTGTACGACGACAACTTCACGATCGAGCCGCACAGCTGCCTGGAGATCCGCTACGGCAACGACGCGACCAAGGCCATCGCCTTCAACGACGTCGCGATCACGCGCGTGCCGGGTGCTGGATCGGTCCAGGCGTCGATGGCCGTCGACCACCACCGCTACGGCTACTACCGCTGCGACGCGCTGATCGTCGCCACGCCGACCGGCTCGACGGCCTACTCCTACTCCGCCGGCGGCCCGGTGATCTCGCCCAACGCGCAGGGCATGCTCGTCACACCCGCCTCGCCGACCGCCGGCATCAGCCGCCCACTGTTCCTCTGCCCGCAGGAGGAGCTGCGCGTCGAGCTGCTGGCCGACGCCGGGCAGCCGGCGCTGGAGGTCGACGGCGCCGTCCGCGACCGCCTCGGCCCTGGCGACGCGCTGGACGTCCGCTGGCGCCCGGAGGCCGGCCTCGTCGTGCGCCTCGACGCCGCCGCCCACCAAGAGCGCCAGCGGCTCAAGTTGTCGCTCTTGGACCTGCCGCTGCTGCCCGACGAGCTGCGCGAGCTGGCGCCGCCGCGGCTGCCCGCCGAGCCGCCGACCGAGATCCGCTAACCGCGCCAGCAGCGCCGCTAGCGCAGCGGCAGCACGCCGGCGCGGGTGCTCAGCGTCGCCTGGTCGCCGTCGACCTCCAGGCCGCCGGCCAGCGCCGCGTCCAGCACGTCCTCGAACCAGATCAGCATGATGTCCTCGGGCAGCGACGCGGTGTCACGCGAGAGCAAGAACCCGCGCTTGCCGAGCAGGAACGTGATGCCGCGGGCGTGGGCCGAGACGAGGATGAGCGGCGCACCCGTGTCGTCGGCCAGCGTGAACCAGACGCCCATGGGAGCGTTGGGCTCACGCAAGTTGATGGTCTCGTCGCGGTGGCGCGCGACCGTCTGCTCGACGACGGGCGCGAGGCGCTCGCGCAGCTCACGGGACGATTGCTCGAATCTCTCCGGCATTCGATGCGAACCTTAGCGGTCGGGGTGGACCGGAACGTGGTGCGTTTTGTAGAGGTTTGATGAAGTTCAGGGTCAAGCGGCGAACGATGCGGCCGAACCCACTGAACGTGGCACTCCGACTGCCGTCTGCGCGCGCGCTGCTAATCGGCGCACTCGCGCTCGCCGTCCCCGGCGTGCCGTACGCCTACGCCCGCAGCCAGCGGCTCGAGGTCGAGCACCGCGCGGCCACCGTGGCGAGCGCGATGACCAACCGGTCGATCCACGTCAAGTGCCCCGGGCCGATCCGCAAGCGCTTCATGTACGAGATCCACGAGGGGTCGGTGTGGTTCGACGCCGACGGCGTCCCCGTGAGCGAGACCAAGCTCAGCGCCGACACCTGCGACGGGCTGCGCGAGGCGCTCGACCACGCGCCCGCGCTCCAGCTCGCCTGCCTGACCGGCGGCGCCTGCCCGGGCGCCGAGGAGCGGGTCGCGCAGGCGCTCGCAGTGCTCGCTCACGAGATCGTCCACTTGCGCGGCGTGCGCGACGAGGCGATCACCGAGTGCCATGCGCGCGGGCGCGTCGCCAGCGTGGCGGCGGCGTTCGGGATCGATCCCGCCGGCGGTGAGCGGATCGCCCGCTGGCAAACCGTCACCTGGAGCCAGGAGCTGCCGCCGCAGTACCGCGGCGCTTGTTAGTCGGGCGGGCGCAGCGCGAGCACCGCCGCGAGGTCGTCGGCCTCGGCCGCGGTCTTGTCGGGCCGGTAACGCAGCACGCGCGCGAAGCGCAGTGCGACGCCGCCGGGATAGCGCGGCGAGGTCTGCACGCCGTCGAAGGCGATCTCGACCACCAGCTCGGGCTTGACGTGCACGATGTAGTCCTTCTCGGTCCCGGTCGCCAGCGCCTGGAGCTGCTCGGTCTGCCAGGCCAGCAGCTCGTCGGTCAGCCCCTTGAAGGTCTTTCCGAGCATCACATAGCCCTTGCCTTCGGGATCGCGCGCGCCGAGGTGCAGGTTCGACAGCCAACCGCGACGGCGGCCGTGGCCCCACTCGGCGGCCAAGACCACCAGGTCGAGCGTGTGGCGCGGCTTGACCTTCAGCCAGCTCGCGCCGCGTCGCCCGGCCGCGTAGACCGAATCGATGGCCTTGACCACGACGCCCTCCTGCCCAGCGGCCAGCGCGGCGTCGAAGTGCCCCTGGGCGACCGCCACGTCGTCGGTGACCACGCGCGGCACGCGCAGCGCCGCATCAGGCACCGCGCGCAGCAGCGCCGGGTCGCGCTCACGCAGCGGCGCGTCGAGCAGGTCGTCGCCGTCCAGGTGCAAGATGTCGAAGAACACCGGCACGACGCCGGGCGCACCCGAGGCGATCCGCGACGACGTCACCTGAAACGGCTCCGGGCGCCCGTCGGCGCGCAGCGCGATCGCCTCGCCGTCGAGCACGACGCGCTGCACCGGCAGCGCGCGCACCGCCGCGACAACTTCCGGCAGCCGGTCGGTGAGGTCATCCAGAGAGCGCGATGCGATGACCACCGCGTCGCCATCACGGTGAACTTGGATCCGCGCGCCGTCGAGCTTGTGGTCGACGACCGCCAGGCCGCCGCCCGCGACGGCCTTCTCCATCGCCTCCTCCAGCGACGCCGATGGCGAGGCGAGCATCGGCTTCAACGGCCGCCCGATCTCCAGCGCGAAGCGCTCCAGCCCTTCGAGGCCCTCGCGCAGCGCGGCCTCGGCGACCACGCGCGCGTCGCCGCGCAGCATCGTCGCCCGGTCGACCGCCGCGCGCGGCAGCCCGGTCGCCACCGCCACCGCGTCGGCCATCACGCCCGCCAGTGCGCCCTGGCGGATCTCGCCCGACAACAACCCGCGCAGCAGCGCCTGTTCGGGCTCGGTCGCGCGCGCGAAGAGGTCGCTCAGCGCGTCGCGCCGGGCGGCCTGCGAGCCGGCGCCGCTCAGCCCGCTGATCCGCTCCAGGACGAGGTCGACCTCGCCGACGGTCAACGACGCCTCGGTCGCCGGTTCCGGCAGGTCCCGCAGCGCCGCCCACCCCACTCCGGTCCGCCGCTGGCGCAGCTCGCCGCTCAGGTACGCAACGCCCGGCTCGACCTCACCGGCGTCCAGCCCGCGCAGCGCCTCACCCAGCAGCGCCGCCTTCTCCTTGCGCGAGCGCGTGGCCCCGACCGCGAGGGATGTCGTGGCGAGATCGGCGAAGAGCACCACGACATGGTGCCTCAACCAGCGACGGCCAACCTGCCAACCGCGGCCAGCTCCTCCTCGACCGTCGCCATCTGCGCGTCGACCGCGGCCGCCTCGACGCTCTCCCCTAAGAACAGCGTGAACAGCAGCTCGGCGCCGCGGGCGTTGGGCAAGACGCGCAGGAACGCGCCGCGGGTCGGGTCGTCCGGGCTGAGCAGGTCGACGGTCCGCGCGCCGGCGTCCGCGCGCAGGAGGATCGCGAAGCGCCCGTCGCCGGTGCCGATCCACCAGCGCTCGCCCGCGTCGTGCTCGGCCGCCGGCGCGAACGCCGGCGCCCATTCGGGCAGGCGGGCGCCATCGGCGAGGACGGCGAAGACCGCTTCGGGCGAGGCGGCGATGGAGGCGGTGCGGGTCTCTGCGCGAATCGTGGAGATCGTGTGCATGCTCCTACCGTACGCGTCTGCTTATCATCTGTCCAGGCGTATGCTGCCTGGACCGCCATGCCGCCCGGCCCCGACGACGATCAGGACCACGACCTCGCCGCCCTCGCCGCACGCCTCGCCCAGCGCCTGGCCGCCGTCGAGCGACCGATCCTCGACGCGCACGGACTGTCGATGTGGGACTACGTCGCGCTCTCACACCTGGCCCGCGCGCCGGCCGGGACGCAGCTGGAGCTGGCCCAGGCCATCCGCTATGACAAGACGCGGCTGATCACGCTCCTCGACGGTCTGGAGGCTGGCGGCCTGATCACGCGCACGCCCGACCCGACGGACCGGCGCGCGAAGGTCGTGGAGCTGACCGCCGCGGGCGCCGCCCGCCACGCCGAGGCGCAGCGCGCGATCCGGGCGATGGAGGACGACGTGCTCGGAGCGCTGCCGGAGGTCGAGCGGACACGGCTGCGGCGCGCGCTCGCCCGCGCGCTTGAGGCGATCCCGCCGGCCTGAGCGGGTACCGTCCGCCCCGTGTTCGACCACGTCACGATCCGCGTCTCGGACCGCACAGCGTCCGAGGCGGCCTACGCGAGGATCCTCGAGACGCTCGGGATCGAGGTCTCCTACTCCAACCACGCCTACGCCGAGTGGCGCGACTTCTCGCTGACCGAGGCCGACGACGCCCACCCGGTCACGCGCAACCTGCACATCGGGTTCGTGGCGCCGTCGCGCGCGCAGGTCGACGCGTTCTACGAGGAGGGCCTGGCCTGCGGGCTGACCGAGGACGGCGCGCCCGGCGAGCGCCCGCAGTACATGAAGGACTACTACGGCGCGTTCCTGCGCGACCCCGACGGCAACAGCGTCGAGGCCGTCCACGACGGCGCGCTGCGAACCGACGGCGTGATCGACCACCTGTGGCTGCGCACGCGCGACGTCGCCGCCGCGGCCAAGTTCTACAAGCTGCTGCAGCCGATCCTCGGCTACGACGTGCGCTCCGACACGCCCGAGCGCGCAACGTTCCGCGCGCCCGCCCACGGCGGCTCGATCTCGTTCGTTCCCGGCGACGTGGTGACCGAGCACGTCCACCTCGCCTTCCCGGGGACCGAAGACCAGGTCCGCCGCTTCCACGCCGCCGCGGTCGCCGCCGGCTATCGCAGCAACGGCGCGCCCGGCGAGCGCCCGCAGTACCACCCCGGCTACTACGGGGCCTACATCTTGGATCCCGACGGCCACAACATCGAGGTCGTCGACCACCACCGCGACGACGGCTAGCCGGTCAGCTCAGCAGGTCCTGTCGTCGCCGCTGGCAAACCTGCACCACAGCGCGTAGCGTCCTGCGCGATGCCGCGCACCGCGACCTTGGACGACGCCGACGTGGCCACGGCCGCGCGGCTGCTGTGGGACTTCAACGAGGAGTACGGCGACCCGGCGCCGCCGCTGGAAACGCTGACCGCGCGCTTGGGCGAGCTGATGGCGTCCGGCGAGACCGCGGTGGCGCTGGCTGACGACGACCTCGGCGTGGCGGTGCTGCGGCTGCGGCCGAACCTGTGGTCCGACGCGTTGGAGGCCTACCTGGCCGAGCTGTACATCGTCCCGCCGCGCCGCGGCCAGGGCCTGGGGCGCGCGCTGCTGGCGCACACGCTGGAGCTGGCCCGCTCGCTGGGCGCCGACCGCATCGAGCTGGGGACCTCCGAGGACGACGTCGCGGCGCGCAAGCTCTACACCAAGATGGGCTTCACCCGCCACGAGGGGACGCTTCCGGAGGATCCGCTGATGTTCGTGTACGAGCAGGACCTCTAACTGGGTACACGGGGTGGGGATGGCTCCCCGCTCATTGTGGAACGGCACGATCGCGTTCGGCGCGGTCGCAGTGCCGGTGAAGCTGTACTCGGCCGTTGAGTCCAAGACGGTGCACTTCCACGAGGTACATCTGAAGGACGGCGCGCGGATCGAGCACCGGCCGTTCTGCTCCAAGGAGGGCAAGGAGGTCGACAAGGACGACGTCGTGCGCGGCTTCGAGGTGCGCTCGGGCAAGTACGTCGTGCTCGACAAGGAGGAGATCGACGCGGCCGGCGGCACGCGGTCGCGGATCATCGACGTCGAGGCGTTCGTCCCGCTGGACCAGATCGACCCGGTGTTCTACGCCAAGTCCTACTTCTTGGGCGCGCGCGACGAGGGCGCCGACGCGTTCCGGCTGCTGCACGACGCGCTGGAGGAGACCGAGCGCGTGGCGATCGGGCGGTTCACGTTCCACAAGCGCGAGTACGTCGTGGCGATCAGGGCCTATGACAAGGTGCTGGCGCTGCACACGATGCGCTTCGCCGACGAGCTGGTGGGCCGCAAGGACCTCGACGCGCCGCGCGCGGGCGCCAAGCCAAAGCCCAAGGAGCTGTCGCTGGCCGAGAAGTTGGTGGCGTCGCTCAGCGAGGACTTCAAGCCGGGCCGGCTGCACGACGAGTACCGCGAGGTGGTGCTCGGGGCGATCAAGAAGAAGGCGCGCAGCGGCAAGGACATCGAGCTGCCCGAGGAGGACGAGCGCGACGAGGACGAGTCCGACGACCTCTCGGCCACCCTGGAAGCGAGCCTCGCCTGATGCCCCGCCCACTGTGGTCCGGGTCGCTGAGCTTCGGGTTGGTCAACGTCCCGGTCGCGCTGTACAGCGCGGCGCGCGACACCGACGTGCACTTCCACCAGCTGCACGAGAAGGACGGCGCGCGAATCGAGATCCGGCGCTTCTGCTCCAAGGAGGACGAGGAGGTCGCCTTCGAGGACATCGGCCACGCCTATGAGATGGACAGCGGCAAGACGGTGGTGTTGACCGACGCCGAGCTGGCGGCGATCGCGCCGGAGCGGACGCGGACGATCGAGATCTCCTCGTTCGTGGAGACCGCGTCGATCGACCCCATCCTCTACGACCATCCCTACTGGCTGCTACCGACCGGCGAGTCGGCCGGCACCAAGCGCGCCTACCGGCTGCTCGTCGAGGCGATGGGGTCGACCGACCGCGTCGCGCTGGGCCGCTTCGTCCTGCGAACCAAGGAGTACCTCGTCGCCGTCCGCGTCCGCGACGGCCTGCTGTCGTTGACCACCATGGTCTTCCCCGACGAGATCCGCGCGACCAAGGGCATCGACACGGGCGCGCGCAAGCCGTCGAAGGAGTCACTGTCCCAGGCGGTCAAGCTGATCGAGGCGCTGGGCGCCGACTTCGACCCCTCGAAGTACAAGGACGACTACACCAAGCGCCTCAAGAAGGTCATCAAGGACAAGGAGAAGGGCGGCACGATCGACGCGCCCGAGCCCGACGACGAGCCGGAGCCCGCGCCCGACCTGCTCGAAGCCCTGCGCGCGTCGATGGCGGAGATCCGCAAGAAGGGATGACCGGCGCCGGGGTGTACCGCGCGCCGATGCGTCCCCGCGACTCCGAGGTCCTCGCGGCCGACGCCGCCGTGGGCGCGGGCGTGGTCGGCATCGGGGACACGGACGAGCGCCGCATCGCCCGCCTCGCTGAGCTGCCCGAGGGATCGTTCCTCTGGACCCGCTCGGCCGAGGGCACCTACTTCCTCGGCCGGCTCGGACCGCCGCCCGCCCACCTCACGCCTGCCGCCGGTCTCACCCACACGCGTCCCGCCGACTGGCTCGACGACCCGTTCACCGAGGACGAGACGCCGGCCGCGGTCCTGGCCACGTTCGCGCGCGGCGGCCGCAACCTGCAGCGGATCCGGGACCCGTCGGTGGAGCCGGCGACCGCCGCCTGCTGGGCGGCGCGGCGTGCCGGCTAGGGCGTCTCGGTCGTCGAGGACTTCACGCGGTGGTCGGCGTCGAGGGCGATCCGCCAGATCTGCCGGTCGCTCGACCCCTGGCCGTAGGGCAGGTAGTAGTCGATCTCATTGGCGCCGTTGCGGTCCGGCGGCCCGAGCGTCGCGACGACCTCGGTGTCCGGCTGACCTTGCAGCACCTTGCAGTCCAGCAGGCCGCGCTGGAGTTGGATGCGTCGGTCGTAGCTCGCCTTCGCCCACAGCTCCGGCGTGACGCGGAACGTCCCGCAGTCGACGCTCGCGTCGTCCCCACCGCCGCGGGCGACGATCAGCACGACGAACGCGACGACCACCAGGATGGCCCCCGCAAGGCCTGCCCTCACCCACCGTCGCGCCGACGCTCCGATCACGCCCGCCAGCTTGACAGCCCCGCCAGCAGGAACGCGTCAGCGCGGCCCGCCGGGAGCTCCACGACCTGCCTGGCGCGCCACGCCGTGCGCTGCCGCCACGGCGCCACCTCCCGATCCACCCGCACCACACCGTCGCGTCCCAGCCAGACGAGGTCGAGCGCGAACCGCATCCCGATCGTGTGCACCGACCGCGTGCGCGGCAGCAGCAGCCCGACGTCGACGGGGAGCGCCCGCAGCCCCGCAAGGCCCCGCAGCCGCGCGAGCGCGGTGGCCGCCTCGAAGACCACCAACTCCCCATCGAGCGCGTGCGACGGCAGCCGGGCGAGGCGCGCGGGAAGAAGCTCGGGCACGCCGCCTCCCCTAGCCGCCCGCACCCGCCGCAAAACGCACGCGGTCGGAGCGCGGTCGCCCGGGCCCTAGGCTGAGAACGTGGCCGACGCCCCGCTCACCTCGCCGTCCGCACCATCCAGCGACACGCTGCCCGGCGGGCTCGACCTGCGACAGCTCGCCCGCCGCGCCGTGCAGATCGCGATCGCGCTCGGCGTCCTGGTCGCCGTCGCGCTGCTCGCGCCGGGGCTCGGCGAGGTCCGCGACCGGCTCGGTGAGGCCGCGCCCGGATGGATCGCCATCGCGATCGTCTTCGAGGTCCTCTCCTCGTTGTCCTACGTGTTGATGTTCCGCCCCGCGTTCTGCTCGCTGATGAGCTGGCGCTCGGCCGCCGAGCTGGGCCTCTCCGAAGTCGGCACCGGCAGCCTCGTGCCGGCTTCTGGCGCGGGCGGCGTCGCGCTCGGCGCGTGGGTGCTCTCGCGCGCCGGCATGAAGGCCGAGACGATCGCGCGCCGCTCGGTCGCCTTCCTGCTGCTCAAGTCCTCCATCAACTTCGCGGCGGTCATCGTCGTCGGCCTCCTGGTCTTCGCGGGCGTCCTAGGCCCGTCGCAGTCGGTCTGGCTGACGCTCTTCCCCGCCGTCCTCGCGGTGATCGCGATCGTCGCCGTCTGCGCGATCCCGCGGATCCCCGCAGGCCGCCCGGTGACCGAGGACGACAACAAGGCCCGCCGCCTCTGGCTCGCCTCCCGCGCCGCGCTGGTCACCGGCACCGCGGAGGCCGGTGTCCTGCTCAAGCGCAAGAACCCCTACTTGATCGTCGGCATCCTCGGCTACTGGGCCTGGGACAACCTCGCGCTGTGGGCGGCCTTCCACGCCGTCGGCGACGCGCCCGGCGCGTCGGTGATCCTGCTCGGCTACCTCATCGGCCAGCTCGGCGGCCTGCTGCCGATCCCGGGCGGCATCGGCGGCATCGACGGCGGCCTGATCGGCACGCTGATCGTCTTCGGCGGCGACGCCTCCACCGTCACCGCCGCCGTCCTGGCCTACCGCCTGATCCTGTTCTGGATCCCGCTGCTGATGGGCGCCGTCGCCTTCGTCTCGCTGCGCCGCTCCATGCGCCAGCCCGCGGGCTTCATCCCCTGCGCGGACTAATCGGGCTGGACCACGACCTGCACGAGCGTCTCGTAGCCGGGGTGCTCGATCGGCGTCCAGACGACGCCCGCGTTCTGCGACAGCCCGTTCGACGTGTGCGAGAACGTCGTGAACGCGGGCGCCGCCGCGAACCAGACGTAGGCGTCGCGCGTCGTTGTCCCCGAGTTGTCGATGGTGACGATGTCGCCCTTCTTGGCCTTGCAGCACGCGAACGACAGCGCGCTGGTCGAATAGGTGTGGACGCCCGCGTCGTGGGCTTGCAGCGGATAGACCGGGTTGGTGGTGGTGATCACCGTGACGGTCCCGTCGCCGTTGGGCCGGACGACCGAGAAGCGCAGCGGCAGGTCGACGGGCGAGTCGCCGGTCTTCAGCCGGAACGTCGTGATCGTCCCGTCGACCGGGACCGTCAGCGCAGACGTCCAGAACTCCGTGTCCTCGGGATCGAACGCCGCCGGCAGCGCCACCGCCGTGCCGCTCAGGTCGCTGCCGAACGTGATCGGCTCCTTGGCCGGCGCCAGCGTCTTGGCCCGCCGCAGCAGCCTCTTCGCGCATGAGGCCGCGCCACTCGCGCGGCCCGCTTCGACCTTGACGTCGACGCACTCGATGTCGTCGTAGACCTGCGCGAACGGCACGCCGTGCAGCGTCTCGCCACCGAAGCGCTTGGCCACCGCCGAGGACTGGTACTTGCGCAGCGCGGTCGCCATCGCGCCGAACACGCGGCCGGCGCTCACCCGCGCGGCGATCGGGCTCAAGCGCGTCGCGATCCCCTTCACGTCGCCTGCCAGCGCCGTGCCCGCCGCCAGCTTGGCCAGATCCGCCCGACACGCCTTCGCCGCCGCGATCCGCCGCTTGGCCGCCGCCTTGGACTTCGCGCCCCGCGCCTGCTGCACCGACCGCGACACGCAGTCCAGGTCGGTGATCACCCGCGCCGCCGGCACGCCCTTGACCTCATCCGTGAACGCCGCCGCGATCAGCTTGGCCTTGCTTGCGTGCACCGCGCTCGGCGACGGCCCGCTGCCCAGCTGGGAGACGAGCGCGCCGAGCGACGCCTCGAGCTCATCCGCCGTTCCGGATCCCGCCGCCGACGCGCTGCCGGGAGCGATCCCGAGCACCGCCATCACGACCACAGCTGTCAGCCTCGCGCGCATGGCGAGCATCCTCGCACCGGCCGCAACCCTTGACCACCCGGCAGACGCCCTCGCCTTGCGCACGGACGCCCACTACGGTGGGTCGATGAGCGTCATCAGCGACCAGCAAGAGCAGGCCGCGACGCTCGGGGTCGTTGCCTGGATTCGTTCGCTGATCTCGTGGGAGACCCTGCGCTACGGCGTCAGCGGCACCGCGTCCACGCTGTTGTACATCGTGTTGACGCTGCTGCTCGAAGGGCCAGGCGGCATCGCGATCCAAGTGGCGATCCCGGTCGCCTACGCGCTCGCGCTGGTGTTCAACTTCACCATGCAGCGGATGTTCGTCTTCCCGCGCTCGGAGGGCTTCGCGCTCGCCCCGCGCTCGCAGCTGGTCCGCTACCTCGGCGCCGTCCTGGTCCAGTACGCGATCACGGCGACGACGACCGCCAAGCTCCCTGGTCTGCTGCACGTCTCCGAGACCGACGTCTACGTCGGCACGGTCCTGTGCCTCGCGGTCGCCGCGTTCCTCACGCTCCGGGCCGTGGTGTTCCACCCAGCCGACGCATGAGCTCGGCCTCCGGCACCAGGCCGGAGCGCCGGACCTCCAGCAGCCAGCGGCCGAAGGCGTACTGGTAATCGCCCAGCTCGCGGTCGTAGAGCGGCGCCATGTTGATCCAGATCAGGCCGTCGACCAGCCCGACCGCGCGCGTGTCGAGGCGATGGTCGGCGCACCACGCCCAAAGGGCGCCGCGCGCCTCGGCGCGCAGGTCGGTGTCGGGATGCTCGATCGTCACGCCGCCGCCGTCCTCGCGCTCCTCGATCCGGAACGTCCGCGCGTGCATGACGGACTCCGAGAGCTCGAAGGTGTGCAGCAGCTTGGCCAGGTCGTATAGCTGGTCGCCGCGGTCAGCCAGGCCGCCGAACTCGTCGCGCCAGTCGATCAGGCTGTAGCCGTCAGGCCGGGCGACGATGTTGCCCTCGTGCAGGTCGCCGTGGAAGACCACCGGGATCGCGGCGTCCACGAGCCCGGGCAGCTCGTCCTCCAGCACCTCGGCGATCGTGCGCGTCGGCAGCCCGTTGACCTCCCAGCCGGACGGCGGCTCGGCGTCGAGCCCGCGCGCGGCCAGCCAGTCGCCCAGGCGCGTCAGCGTCTTGACGCCGTAGAAGCGCCGCACGGCGTCCCGGAACTCGATGTCGTCGCCTGGCCGCCGGCGCCAGAGGGCGCGGTTGACGAACGCGAGCACCGCGGCGACCTCGCCCGCGCTCATGCGATCGCAGAGCACCGCGCCCGGCGCCTTCTCATAGGCCAACCACCCCGACGGCGCCGGGATCGTCCGCGGGACCGCGTCGCCGAGCTGCCGGGCGCGCTCGGCGCGGCGGTCGGCGCCACGGGGGTCGCGGAACCACTTCACGACGCGGTCCGGCAACAGGTAGGTGACGTCGATCGGCGCGCGTCCCGCCGTGTCGTACTCGGCAAAGCGCCGGCGCGCAGTGGCGTAGGCGCTCGTCGTGCCGGCGTCGGTCCACTCGCAGCCCAGCGCGCGCACGGGGACGTCCGCGTCCAGCAGCGCCTGGAAGCCCTGGGTCACCTGCAGCTCGCCGTGCTCGACGCCGCGCGCGATCCCGTCGAAGAACGTGACGGGGTCGGCGATCCAGGCGACGCCGTTGTAGGCCAGCCGCGACGGGCCGGTGCGCTCCTGCAGCGCGGCCACGTGACCGTCGGCGTCGACCTCCAGCGTCAGGTAGGAGGTCGGGTCGTCGACCAGCGAGGCGCCCATCCACGTGTCGCCGTCGAGCGCCGGGACGTCGTGCAGGACGCCGTCCGCAGCGGCCAGCGCGAAGGGCTCGGTGCCGCCGCTCAGCTGCGGCGCGCAGGCCAGTGCGCTCAGGCCCGGGCCGGACCCCGGCCCGTCGTAGTTGTCCACCTCGACGAACGTGACGTCGCGGTCGCAGTGCGCGAGCGACACATAGGCCTTAACCTGGTCGGCGTGGTGGCCGACCGCGATGATGAACCGCGCGTCGTCGGGGAAGCTCTCGATGACGTGGCTGAGCACCGCGCGGTTGGACAGCGGCGCGAGCGCCTTGTGCAGCGCTCCGTCGGCGAAGCCCATGCGCGTGCCGCGCCCGGCGGCGATGATGCAGACCGGGACGCTCACCAGATCTCCACTTCCGGCGCGAGGGCGCGCAACTGCGCGGTGATCTCGGCGCTGTAGTGCGTGGCGCGGACGATGACCGCGGTCGCGCGTCCGTCCCGACTGCGCTGCGCCATCGCCTCCGGCGCCGCCACCGTCAGCGGCGTCCCGTACAGCCGTTGCCCCTGCTTGTTGGGGTCGTTGTCGAGCACCGCCCTCGCGCGCTGGGCCGGGAACCCGCACCCGATCAGGAACTGCGAGAAGACGTGTGCGCCGAAGAGGTAGACGTCGCCGTCGAAGGTCGAGGCGCGCGCGGTCAGCCGCGCGGCGTCTACGCGCGCGGCGTCCACGAACGACGCGAACGCCTGCGCTCCGCCACGCGCGTCCGGGGGCGCGCCCGCCTGCCCCGGCGCGACGTCCGGCCGCGCCTCGAAGAACAGCGAGTGCTGCTCGAACGGCGCCTCCGCGACGATCGAGAACCCGGCGTCCTCCAGCATCCACACCATCAGGTCGCGGTCGAAGAAGTAGGTGTGCTCGAAGTTGAGGGCGTTGCTCCCGGACTGCGCGAGCAGGCCGGCGAGGTGCGGCACGCTGACGAGCATCGTGGCGCCGGGCGGCGCCTGCGCGCGGATCGTGGCCAGGAACGCGCGCGGCTCGTAGATGTGCTCCAGGACGTGGCCGTGGACGATCGCGTCGGCGTCGGCGACGACGTCGCCCGCGTCCTCGACATAGGCCTTGACCACCACGATCGGCGGAACCGCCTCGAACGCCGGGTTGGGCTCGATGACCGTCCAGCGGTCGACCGCGTGGTCCTCGACGTAGCGCTTGGCCAACCCGCCCGTCCCGCCGCCGATCTCCACGACCCGGTGCGGGGCGCGCCGCGCCACGAAGGTCGCCAGCGCGGAGTGGTGGCGCGCCCACACGCCGCCGACCGCGCCGTTGTGCTGGGACTGGTAGACGAGCTCCAGCGGCGCCAGGGCGGCCAGCTGGACGCAGCCGCAGCGCCCGCAGGTGACCCACAGCTGGGGCAGGACCACGTCCTCGGACGGCGCCTGCGCGGTCACGCCCATGTGCACCGGGACGTCGTCGATCGCCAGCAAGGACGACAACTCGCTCGCCCCACAGGCCGCGCACGCGCGGCGCTGAATCAGGGCGTCCTCGCCGCGCACGGTCTCCGCGACGCTGCTCATGGCTGCGGCGCCATCAGCGGCGCGGACTCCGGAGCGGGCGCCGGAGCGGCACGCGGGCCGGCGACGTGGTCGACGGGCAGCAGCCGCTGGGGCGCCAGCCACGGGTGCAGGACGAAGAAGCGGTCGTACCAGAGGCGCGCGTACTCCTGGAACTGTAGGCGCGTCGTGAACCCGTACTTGCGCCGCATCCACTGAAAGCCCTCGTCGAAGACCTTGCGCGCGTTGACGTCATAGGGGTCGGTCCGGATCAGGTCCGCGCGCGTCTTGAGCAGCTCGGGGTCCTCGCTGAGGAAGCACGCGGTGCTCAAGGCGGTGGCGTAGTCGTTGATGTAGCCCTTGACGATCAGCTCGGTGTCCGTGCCGTAGCTGCGGAAGTTCGAGCCGTCGAACAGCAGGCCGTCGCCGTCGGCGCCCTGGTGGTCGATGATCCGCTCGACCAGCTCGCGGCGCACCATCCACGCGTGGTGGTTGATGTGCCACACGTAGCGCAGGGAGTCCGGGCCGATCAGCTCGCGCTCGGGCCAGTGCTCGCCGCACGGCGAGATAATCCCGACACGGGGATGTTGCTCGAGCTGATCGAGCAGGCGGCTGACGACGGGCCCGTCGAAGTGGACGGTCGCGCGCAGCAAGAACAGGTACTCGTACTCGTGCAGGCGCCCGGCGCGAACCAGCTCGCGCACGCCGAGGTTGAAGCCGCGCGCCAGGCGCAGGCCCTCCTGCATGACCTCGGGCGAGTTGGCCCAGGTCGTGTGGTGCTCGGACAGCTTGTCGCGGTCCGTGCCGGCCTCGACGACGTAGATGTCGGTGTCGTCGAGGTCGTAGCGGCGCAGGCCGCGGACGAGGCGGTCGACCGCCTCGGGCAGGTTGCGCGACAGGATGATGACGGCGACGCGGCGTCTCATGCGGGGACCACCCGGAAGGCTCGGAGGTGACGGAGCAGGCACGCCTTGATGCGGCGGCGCAGGGCGACGTCCAGCTCCCGTGAGGTCATCTGGACGCGCTGGAGGAGGTCCGCGCGCAAGCGCAGGAACTCCGGATCGGAGAAGACGTAGTGGCCGGCCCAGATCGCACGATCGCGGTCGGTGGCGTCGGAGCCGTCCAGCTCCCACTTCTCCCACTTGCGCGTGTCGTAGGCCAGCGCGAGGAAGCGCTCGGCGAGGTCGCCGGCACCTCGACCTTCCATGATGGACAACAAGCCCAGCGACTCCTCGACGCCGTACTCGGGCGCGATGTTCGCGGCGTGGATCCCGAGCAGCGGGTGCCAGCGCAGGATCTCGTCCGGGAGGTAGTCGGTGTTGTGCTGGCGCAGGTGCGTGCCGAACGCGTCGATCATGGCCATCAACTGCGGCAGGTGGATTGTCGGCGGCATCTGCTCGTCGATCCGATAAGGCGCCGAGAGCGAGCCGACGTTGCGGCGCTCCATCACCTTGGTGCCGGTCTGGACGACGACGAACAGCGGCGCGGGCGTGCCGAGGTGCTCGCGACGCTCGGCCAGCGCGGTGAGCAGCTTGCGCGGCTGCTCCAGGCCTTCGGTGACCGACGACTGCTCCTCGTCGCCGACCTCGAAGGCGATCGACCGGTCGGTCGCGACCGCTTGCTCCCAGCACTCCTCATACAGTTGTAGGAGTCGCTCCTTGGGAACGTCAGGATCGGTCGGCGAGGGGCAGACGCAGGTGTCGATGTGCAGGAGGTCCCAGCCGGCGTCGAGGTCGGCGAAGAACGACGTGCGCGCCTCCTGCATCGCGGTCTCGGGCGGGATGTCGGCGCTGTTGCGCGTGCCCTGCCACGGACCGCCGTGGTCGCGGCACAACACCACGCGATTGCGCTGGTCGCGGCTGCGCACCCGCTCGGCGAGGCCGTGCGGCGTCAGGTTCTCGACGTAGCCGCCGCCGTACTCCGCCGCGTCGATCTGGCGGCGCGAGGCGATCAACATGATCGACACGTCGTGCTCCTGGGCGACCTCGACGGCCGCGTCGACGACGTTCATCGACACGACGCCGACGCCGATCTGGGTCGACGGCCAGGCGTTGGCCTGCGCGGCAAGCGCGGTCAGGCGTGAGTTGCGCTCAGCGCCTTCTGGCAGAGCGATCATGCGATTCCTTCCCATTGACTCTGGTCGAAGCGCTCGACGAGCAGGTGAAAGCAGGCCTCGGCGACCGCGCGGTCGCCGCCGCGGCGGCGCGTCACGTACTGCGCTGCGGCCTGCACGCCCGGAAGCGCGTCGGCGGTGGTGATCCCGGTGGCGACCTCTTCGAGCACCGGGATGTCGGTGAAGCTGTCGCCCATGTAGGCGATGCGGTCCAGCGGCGCTCGCGCCGCCAGCCAGTCGAGCCGCTCGCCGCTGCCGACGAGGGTGACCTCGTGGCCCATGTCGTGCGCGATCCGCCGCTCGGTGATCGGGAAGCCGCGCCGGTCAGCCGAGACGAAGACGATCGGCACAGTCGACTTCAGGATCTTCAAGGCGTCCGCGTCGTCGGGCCCGAAGGACTTCATCTGCTTGCCGTTGGCGGTGTAGTCGAACCGCCCGTCGGTCATGACGCCATCGACGTCGAAGGCCACCAAGTCGATGCTCATCCGCCCGCCCTCGCGATCAGCCAGTCGGCGTTCTTGTAGATCTGCTCCGGGATGTGCGAGTGGACGAGCGGAACGACCGTCCACACCGCTAGCACCGCGGTCCCGACGCCCATCGTGACCCGACTGCGTGACCCGGCGAAGGCAAGCGCGGCGAAGGCGATGATGGCGTAGTAGGGGACCTCGACGAAGCGCGTGAGGACCCAGGCGGTGATGAGGTCGACGCCCGTGAAGTCCAGCAGCGCCAACGACGCGACGAACACAGCGATCACGACGAGCCACACCGCGTGTCGCCGATCGGCGCGCTCGCCGCCCCCGACCCGTCCCAGCGCCAACCACGCCGCCAGCGCGAGCACGAGCGTGAAGCCGTAGACACCGAGGAACCAACCGAACGTGAGGCAGTGGCCGGAGATCGAGCACTCCTGACCGGCGAAGAGCGGGAACTCGAGGTGCTTATCGCCCAACAGGCCGCGCGAGGTCACGGGCTGCGAGAAGCCGGGCAGGACGTGACCGATCGCCCGGCGCACGCCGCCGTCGGCGAAGTCGCTGACCTGGTTGTTGGACAAGAAGAACCCGGCGAGGATGACGACGCCGACCGCCGCGGCCCGCAGCGCGCCGTCATGCCAGGTGATCGGAGCGCGCGCGTCGCCGTCCGGCCGCGTCGTCAGTGCCAGCACGATCGCCGCCGCCATCGCCAGCGCGCTGCCGATCACCAACCACCAGCCGAGGTCGTCGGGGTAGTCGGTGCGGTGGATCGCCCAGTAGACGTACAACGGCGACGCGAGCGCCGCGACCACGCAGACGTTGACGAGCACCGCCTTCACCGCGACCGGCCCGCCGCGGACGCGCCCGCGCAGCACCCGCCACGCGATCGCGCAGGCGACCGCGACGAAGGTGTAGGCCACCCCGTTGACGGTCACGAACGCCAGCCCCGTAGCGGCGAAGAGGACCGCGACGGCCTGGCGGCGCGTCCACGGGCCGAGCAGGAGCAGCGCGACGAACGGGGCGACGATGGACACCATGCGCCCGGGATGCCCGAGCCACAGCGCCGGGTTCTGGCCACCGATCAGCGAGACGTTGTCCCACGGCACGATCGCCGGCGTGGAGGCCAGCACGGCGCCGGTGGCGATCGTCGCGGCAAGCGTCCTGCGCCGCCAGGCGAAGTGGCGCGCCAGGCCGAAGACGAGCGCGCCGAACGAGGCCATGGCCATCGCCTGGGTGAGCCAGAAGGCGAAGAGCTGGTCTTGCGCGCCGCGCGCGGAGAACAGCAGCGGCGCGTTGAAGATCCACTCGTCGGACTGCTGGTCCCACTGGGCGAGGTGGTCGCCGAGCTGGCCGGCGACCTGGGCCTGCGAGGCCTGAAGGAACGCCGTGATCGAGTCGGGGACCATGAAGAAGCGCCCGGCCTGGAGGCGGTCCAGCGCGCAGACCACCAGGACGCCCGCGGCGATCGCGACGGCGCCGAGCAGCGCGGGGCGCTCGCCGCGTCTTATGCGTTGCGCTCCCTCCACGACCGCCTTGTGCTGGATCGCGAGCGCGGTCAGCGGCAGCGCGACCAGCGCGATGTGCGAGCCCGTGACCGGGCTGACCGCCGCGAACAGAATCTGAAGCGGGGCCAAGACCATCAAGAAGCCCGGCAGGAACCCGCCGAGCACGCGGACGGTCCGCGGCCACGCCGCGGCGCCGGGGATCGCGGCGATCAGCGTCGCCCCGATCGCCGCGACCGAGACGAACTGGAGGATCGTCAGCAGCGGCGTGATCGCGCGCAGGCGGTCCTCGACGAACGGGTTGAAGTTCGGGCTCAGCCAGTCCGGGACGTAGAACTGGGCGACCTCATGCGTGGAGGCGCCGTCGGCGTGGATGAGGTGCAGCTGGTGGAGATCAACCTCGTCGGCGCCACGCACCAGCAACCAGACGAGCGCGAGACCAGCAAGCAGCAGGACGCCCGGCGCCCAATCGGGGAGGGTGACGCTCCGCCGCCGCGACGCCACCGCCGGCGGTGCCGGCGTCGTCGTGGCGGTGTCGGTCACGTCATCGTCCTCGTCCGTAGTCGTCTGAGTAGCGGACGATGTCGTCGTCCGACGGAGGCGAGGCGACCTCGAGGACCGTGACGTCCTCGAGCGCGAGGACGCGGTGGATGAGCCGCGGCGGGACGCGGTAGACGTCGCCGGCGGTGAGGACGTGCGACTCCAGCGACGCGACGTCCTCGCCCGTCGTGAGCTCGAGCGACCCGGACTCGACGCGCACCCACTCGCGCTTGTGCTCGTGGGACTGCAGCGAGGAGCGATGGCCGGCGGCGATGAAGATCTGCTTGATGACGAAGCGCTCGTTGCGCTCCAGGATCAGCTCGTGCCCCCAAGGCTTGTCAACCTGCTGAGGCTCGGTGATCATGCGACAGCCTCGATCGAAGAACGACGCAGGATCCGCCGCCGCCACCCGAAGCGCAGCAGGATGCGCGAGAGCGTGAGGCCGTAGGCGACGAGGTTGAACTTGACCTGCGTCTCGGCGTCCCGCCATTCCAAGGGGACCTCGGTGATCCGCAGGTCCGGCTCTGAGTAGAGCACCAGGTTGAGCTGCGGGTGGAACTGGTAGCCCGACGTCATCCGCTCGTACGGGAGCGATGCGATCGCCTCGGAGCGCGCGATCATGATCGCCGCGCCGGCGTCCGACATCGACACGCCGCAGACGATCGCGGTGAAGCGGTTGAAGAACCGGTTGGCGATCTGACGCAGCGGCGAGTAGCCGGAGAGCCGCGCGCCGTCCATGAACCGCGAGACCAGGACGAGGTCGGGCTCCGGATCCTGCTCGTATGCGTCTGCGAGGTCGAGCAGCGTGCGCGCGGTGTCGCACTGCTCATCGGCGTGCATGATCGCCACGAAGGGAGCGGAAACGGTGAGTGACGCGAACCCGCGCTTGATCGACCCGCCGTACCCGAGGTTCTCCGGGTTGCGCAGCAGCGTGACGTGATGCCCTTCGAGGGTGTATCGGTCGACCAGCTGCTGGACCAGCTCCGGCGTCCCGTCCGAGCTGTGGTTGTCGATGACCAGCACCTCAGCAACGATCCCCTCGCTGTGGTGCAGCAGAGTCTCCAGGACCGACTCGATCGTCGTGACCGTGTTAAAGCACGGCACGATCACCGACACTCGTCCATCCAACCTCCGCCCCACCCCGACGCCGCCCCGCGCCAACCGCCGCTGGGCGAGCACCGCAGCGGACATCCGCTCGATCGTGCTCATGGGGCCTGTCTAAACCCCCGCGCCCCCCTGCGGCCAGAGCCACCCGGCATCTCGGCCCCTGCCGGCCGGCATGACGGGGCGGTTAGCGGGAACCGACCAGTGTTCGTCTACGCCGGAACGGAAACCGACGACGCGAGGACGGTCTCGCCGACCGCGTTGCCGTCGTCGTCCTGGGCGATGAGAAAGACATCACCCGCACAATCCGGCTCCGCCTGAGCGATGCCGGCAAGGCAGTCAAGAGCAGCGGCGCGGTCGACGAAGGCGTCGACGAGGTTCCCGGTGCTGTCGAAGATCGAGTACGTCATGGCTCTTCTACCTACGGGGCAGAGTAGGGGTCGGTTATCGCTTTGACAACGTCGATCGTGCACTGGTCGAGCTGTAGCGGACGGGCCCAGACCGACCAGTGCGCGGGGCCGCCGGTCTTGGCGATGCAGATGCCGAGGTCGGGTTGCAGCTCAAGCGTGGTGACGTGGCCGCCGAGCTTCGGCACGCGGGTAGCGAGCCGAGCGGCCACGTCGAGCGAGTCGAACATCGACAGCGCCATGTGGATCGCCGCGGCGCGGTTCTCGGGACCGCGTGGCGCCATTCCACGCTCGTAGTGCGACCGGAAGGCGTCGAGGAACAGGTCGCTGTTGCGGCTTGGCGTCACGCGATGCAGCCGTGTCGGCTGGTCGATCACGACGATCTCGATCGTGCACAGAAGCGACATCGGGCGGGGCATCGCCTCCCGTAGGTCCTGACGCTTCGCTTCTCGCCCCCACCCGAAACAAAAACGCCCGCTGGAAGCGGGTCAGATGGTGGAGCCGAGCCTCAGGCCCAACGTCTCAAGCGCAGCGACGAGGTCCAGGTCGCCTACGGCGATGATCGCGTCAGCCTCTAGGACCTCGTCAAGTTGGTGACCTTCGAAGACGGCCCAGCTCGTCGCCGAGACGCGAGCGATAGGCGATGCCGGCGGCTGGCTCGCCGCTGGGAGCGGATCCGTGCTCGAACACGTAGCGCGAGATTTCCTGGGTGAGCGCGCGGGGTGCGCGGCGACGAAGGTCGCCGGCGTCTAGATCGTCAAGGCCGTAATGGACTAGCCGCGAGGCCAGTCGCTCACGAAGGTGTGCCAGCGACTCGGAGTGCGCGACGTCTACGAACCACAAGCTCGCTGCCGTCGCAGCGCCGATCCGTCGCGTCGCGAGCCATTCGGACGGCACGACGCCCCCACGCACCGTCGGAAACGCATCGTCCTGCTCGTCGCCCTCGATCGCATCCAGCTCGGCGAGGAGTTGTACGTCAACGCGGAATCGGGACAGCGTCTCCAGGAACGCTCCCCGTCGCTGACCTGCGGCATAGAGCACGCGGTACTCGCCGTCGGGGTCGTCGTAGCGATTGCCGAACGTGCCGTCCGGCCCCGCGTACACCCAAGGCGCGAGCGCCCAGGCATCAGGACTCCGGCCAACGCGGAACAGCGCGCTGTCAGGCGCGACCGCGTGCAGAACGGGACTCACCCTCCGATAAGGAAGGCGCGCTCAGCCGCCACGATCGCGGGGCCGACCTCATCGAGGTCGCCATCGCGGAGAAGGCGAGCGGGCGCCCGGTCATCGAGCTGCGGGTTCAGCCCTTGGAACCACGCCTGCGCGATCGCCGGCGAGTCCGCGTTCACGATCGGAAGCGCGATGCGCAGCGCGAACCGCAGTCGCTGCTGGACCTCGTCGCTGGGCGTGCGATCACCGTCGACCCACTGATGGACTGCCCGCGTCTCGCCAACGCCGCCGAGATACGCCACGAGCTTCGCGCCGAGCAGCTCACGCAACTCGGCAGCGACCTGCGCAAACCCCGCGCGCATCGCGTGCGCGTGGGCTTCGAGATCGGGACGAGCGTGGTCGGTGACGGTCATGAGCGTGTTACGCCACAGGCTACGACATGTCAATCACACCCGCAATCCCAGTCAAATCCCGCTCGATATTTCGCCTGGTTGCGGCGAACGGCGCCGATCGCGGTCTCCTTGCCGAATCGCGGGCGCGAGCGGTCTTCATGCCCAGGAAACGCCCGCACTTCGACCGGAGGGTCCACATACCGCACCGTCCCCGGACGCGCGGAAGGCCCGCAGTTGCGGGCCTTCCGATACCAGAGCCGACGCCGGGACTCGAACCCGGGACCCCTTCATTACGAGTGAAGTGCTCTACCAGCTGAGCTACGTCGGCAAGGGCGGGGTGGATGCTAGCGAGGGAAGGGGGTCGGTGGGGGTTTTGGTGGAGGAGGGGGTGCCAAATGGCGTTCGGAGGAGGACGCGGAGGGGCTGGACCAGAGGGCGAGGGCGGTTTGGACCGGGGGGACCAACAGGAAGGCGGTCGGCTAGCCGACCTCTGGGTCGTATGCCGTTCAGGGGTGCTTCGCCGCGTCTGGTTGCCGCACTCGCGGAGATTGCGGCTGCCCGCAGCGTGGAGGAGTGCGCGTCGGTCACCCAGAGGGCCGCGCAGGCGCTGTTCCCGGGGCTGGCGCCGAAGCTGAAGCTCGGCACGGGGCCGGATGGCGCCGGATCGGTCTTCCCGCTGGTCGCACGAGGGCGGACGATCGGGCACTTGCAGACCGCGCGGCCGGTCCCGCCGCAGCGACGCCGTCAACGAGCACATCTGCGAACGCTGGCAGAACACGCCGCGCTCGCACTGGACAACCTCTTCACGCTCGCCGAGCACGACGCGCGCGCCCGCCGCGACCCGCTCACGGGCCTGCTCAACCACCGTGAGTTCCACGAGGCGGTGGAGGCACGACTGCGAGACGGCGACGAAGGCGACGTGCTCTCGGTCGTCATCTTCGACCTCGATCGCTTCAAGGCCGTCAACGACGAGGGCGGACACGCGGCCGGGGATCGCACGCTGCGCGCCGCGGCCGGCGCCGTGGCCGCCGCCTGCCGGGCCACCGACGCGGCGTTTCGGATCGGCGGCGACGAGTTCGCGCTGGTCCTCCCCGACGCCGACCGGGACGCGGCGTCGCGCATTGCTCGCCGCGCCGCCGACGCGATCGAGCGCGTTGCCCACCGGCCGGGAGTCTCCTTCGGCGTCGCCACCGCCCCGCACGACGGGACGACGCGCGACGCGCTGCTGAGCCGCGCCGACCAAGGCATGTACCTCAACAAGGATCGCGAGAAGACCGCGACGAGCGCCGGCGGCTCACACGAGCGCTCGCGCCTGGCCGTGGCCGCCCGCCTGGCGACCAAGCTCGCGCCCCTCGACGACCCTCACGCCATCGCCCAGACCGCCGTCGACGAGCTGCACTCCGCTTTCGGCTTCTTCCTCGCGGTCATCCAGCGCCTGGACGCCGACCGCATCCTGCGCGTCGTCGCCGCCGCGGGGCCGCTGGCGCAGTCCGACGACTTCCTCGCCCATGAGCAACCCGTACAAGAAGGGGTCAACGGGCGCGTCGCGCGCACCGGCCAGCCCGCGGTCATCCCGGACACCACCCTCGATCCCGACTACCTGCGACGCGACCCGCGCAGCGATCCCGGCTCCGAGCTGTCGCTGCCGATCATCGTGGACAACGCGATCTGGGGCGTCCTCAACCTCGAGCAGCTCGCCACCCACGCCTTCGGCGACGACGACCTGCTGCTGGCCGACGCGGTCGCCGCGCAGGTCGGCGCCGCCCTGCACCGCGCGCGGCTGACCAGCGAGCTCGAGACCTCCTTCGCCACGACGCTCGGAATCCTCGCCGACGTCCTGGAGACCAAGGACGCCTACACCGCCGACCACGCCGACGAGGTCGCCGACCTCGCCCTCGTCGCGGGCCGCCGCCTCGGCCTGACCGAAGCGCAGCTGCGCCCCCTGCGCTACTGCGCGATGCTGCACGACATCGGCAAGATCGGCGTTCGCTCCGAGATCCTCACCAAGCCCGGCCGACTCACGCCGTCGGAGTTCGAGGAGATCAAGGAGCACTCCGCGATCGGCGACGCGCTGCTGCGGCGCATCCCGCTGCTCAGCGACGTCGCCCCGCTCGTGCGCGCGGTCCACGAGCGCTACGACGGCGCCGGCTACCCCGACGGCCTGCAAGGCAATGCCATTCCCCTGCCCTCCCGGATCGTCGCGGTCTGCGACGCCCTGCACGCGATGACGTCCGACCGTCCGTACCGCCGCGCACGCCCGCGCGACGTCGCGCTCGCTGAGCTGCGCCGCTGCGCCGGCACGCAGTTCGACCCGTGGGTCGTCGACGCGGTCGCTCAGGCAGCCACAGGCGTCTCGGCCCGCGGCGCTGAGGGCTCAGCGGCGGCGGCCGCGGCGGCCGCCTCCAGCCGCGCCCGGCGCTCCTCGCGCATCAGCAGCAGCGCCGGCACCAGCGCCAGGACGATCCCCACCAGCGACCACGTGTAGGCGTTGGCGAACGCCGCGCCCAGCGGCTCGGCGAGCCGCTCGCGCACCGCGCTGGGCAGCGTCCCGCCGACGGCGCCATCCGCCCCGCCGCCGGCCGCCCCGCCCGTCACCGCGCCAACCTTCGACTGCAACGCGTTCTCCAGCACGACCGTCAGGACCGCCACGCCCAGCGACCCGCCCACGCGCTGCAACACGTTCAACATCGGCGTCGCCCGCGGAACCTCGGCAGCGCTGTCGAGCGTCGCGTAGGCCGCGGCCATCGCGGGCATCATCGTCGCGCCCAGGCCAAGGCCGCGCACGACCAAGGCCCCCATCAAGATCCCGTAGGACGTGTCGCCGCCGATGAAGGCATAGGGGATGGTCCCTGCCGCCAGGATCAGCAGCCCGACCGGCACGATCCGCCCCGGCCCGATGCGGTCCGCCAACCGCCCGGACACGAACATCCCGATCGCCGTGCCAACGCCCTGGGGCGCCATCAACAGCCCCGCGTGCAGCGGCGACTGCCCGCGGACCACCTGGTAGTACAACGGCAGCAGGATCATCGACCCGAACAACGCGCCGCCGATCAGGAACGTCGTCGCCGCCGCAGCGCTGAAGCCGCGCCCGCCGAACAGCCGGACCTGCACCAGCGGATGCTCGATCCGCAACGCGCGCACGACGAACGCGGTGACCAAGACCATGCCTACGACAACAGGCAGCCACGCCGACGGCGTGAAGAGCGTCCGATGCGTCCCCACCTCGCTGAGCCCGAAGACCACCGAGGCAACTCCTACAGGAAGCAACGCCAGCCCGACCTTGTCCAGCGGCGGCGTCGCGTGGCCGGCCTCGCTCGCCCGCCCGGCCGCACGCCCCGCGGGCAGCAACCTGTAGGCCAACGCCAGACCAACCGCGCCAATCGGCACGTTGACGAAGAAGATCCACCGCCACGACAAGTTGTCGATCAACAGGCCGCCGATCACCGGGCCGATCACCGGTCCCATCAGCATCGGGACGCCGACGACGCTCATCACGCGCCCCATCCGCTTGGGCCCCGCGGCCTGCGCGAGCGTGATCATCCCGATCGGCATGATCATCCCGCCGGCCAGCCCTTGCAGGACGCGGAACGCGATCAGCGCGTCGGCCGACCACGCCGCGCCGCACAGCGCGCTCGTCGCCACGAACGCGGTGACCGCGCCCATCCAGACGCGGCGCGGCCCGAAGCGCTCGGCCATCCAGCCGGTCAGCGGGATCACCGCGGCCAAAGCCAACAGGTAGCCCGTCGAGACCCACTGGATCGTCGCCAGCGAGACGTCGAGGTCGCTGCGCAGCGTCTGGAGCGCGACGTTGACGATCGTCGCGTCGAGGATCGACATGATCGCGCCGATCACGACGACGATCGCGATCGGCCGGACGTCCTTGGGCAGGCCCTTCTCCTTCGGGGCGGCGTCGCTCATGCGGATCCCTCCAGTGATTCGTAGGCCTCGGCCAGGCGCGCCAGAACCGCGGCCGCGGCGCGACGCTCGGACGCCGAGAGCTGCTCGTAGAGCGCGCGACGGCGCGCCAGCCGGCGCTCGCCATAGACCCGGACCGCCGCGCGCCCGGACGTCGTCAGCGCGATCTGCACCGCGCGCCGGTCGCCCGCGTCGGGCTCGCGCGTGACCAGGCCGCGTTCGCTCAGGCCATCGACCATCCGGGTCGCGGTCGGCGCGCTGACGCCGGCGGTCCGCGCCAGCTCGCGCAGCCCGAGCGGCCCATCGACCAGCGGGCCGATGAGGTCGTGCTGGGATGGCGTCAAGATGGCTTCCGGATCGACGCGCACACGGGCTCGCTTAGCGGCGCGCGCGAACGCGTCGAACGCGGCGGCGAAGGCCTCCAGCTCCGGATCAGTTTCTACAGCAACGCTGGACATTTCATTAGCATGCTAACAAACACGGCGATGCCGACCTTCGACCTCCAGTCGCACTCGACCTACTCCGACGGCACCCTCCCGCCGCGCGAGGTCGTCGCCCGCGCCGCCGCGGCCGGCGTCGAGCTGCTCGCGCTGACCGACCACGACACGGTCGACGGCGTCGCCGAGGCCCTGGACGCCGCGCGCGAGATCGGCGGCATCGAAGTCATCCCCGCCGCCGAGCTGTCGTCGATCGACGGCGACCACGAGGACCTGCACATCCTCGGCTATGGGATCGACCACACCGACCCGCGCCTGCTCGCCAAGCTCGAAGCGTTCCGCGGCGACCGCGCCGTCCGCGCGGACCGCATGGCCACAGCGCTGGAGGAGCTCGGCTGGACGCTCGACCGCACCGAGCTGGACGCCCGCCGCGCACAGGGCAAGCCGATCGGCCGCCCGCACCTCGCGCAGGCCGCGTTCAACCACCCCGACAACGCCGCGCGCGTCCAAGCTGAAGGCCTCGCCGACTTCGGCAAGCTGCTCGAGGCCTACCTGATCCCCGGCGCCCCCGCCTACCGCCGGCGCACCACGCCGACCGTCGCCGAGGCCATCGCCACGATCCACGCCGCCGGCGGCCTCGCCGTCTGGGCCCACCCGTTCTGGGACGTCGAGGACCCGGCCGAGGTCGTCGCCACGATCGACCGCTTCGCGACCCAATACGGGCTCGACGGCGTCGAGGCCTTTTACGTCACCCACACGCGCGAGCAAACCCACACCGCCTACGCCACGGCGCACCACCACGGCCTCCTCACCACCGGCAGCGCCGACTTCCACGGGCCCGACCATCCGCGCTTCGACCGCTTCCGCGCCTTCGGCCTCCACGGCCTCACGCCCGACCTCGGCCGGCTGACCGCAACCTGAACGATCGTCGCGGCGCACTGCGATCGGGCCTACCGGTCCACTAGCCTGCCCGGCCGACCACATGGACGCACTCCAGGCCATCATCCTGGGCATCGTTCAGGGGCTCACCGAGTTCCTGCCGATCTCCTCCACCGCGCACCTGCGCCTCGTTCCGGCGTTCTTCGGCTGGGAGGACCCGGGCACCGCGTTCACCGCGGTCGTCCAGCTCGGCACGATGGCGGCGGTCCTCCTGTACTTCCGCAAGGATCTGTGGAACATCGCGCGAGCGTGGCTGAAGTCGCTGCGTGACCCGTCGGTCCGCGGCACGCTCGACGCCCGCCTCGGCTGGTACCTGATCGTCGGCACGGTCCCGATCTCGATCCTCGGCCTGGCGTTCAAGGACAAGATCGAGACCGACGCGCGCCAGCTCGTGCTGATTGGCATCGCGCTGATCGTGCTCGGCCTGCTGCTGGAGCTCGCCGAGAAGGTCGGGCGCAAGGAGCGCGAGGTCGAGTCGCTGACGCTGAAGGACGGGATCTTGATCGGCGTCGCGCAGGCCTGCGCGCTGGTGCCGGGCGTGTCGCGCTCGGGCTCGACGATCACCGCCGGCCTGCTGCTCGGGCTCACCCGCGAGGCGGCCGCGCGTTACTCGTTCCTGCTGAGCGTCCCGGCGGTCGTGCTGTCCGGGCTCTTCGAGCTCAAGGACGTCGGCTCCGGCGGCGGCGCGGGCGCGGTCCCGACGATCATCGCCACCATCTTCGCGTTCATCGTCGGCTACGCGTCGATCGCGTGGTTGTTGAAGTACCTGACCAAGCACCCGGTGACGATCTTCGTCGTCTACCGCGTCGTGCTCGGCGTCGTGGTGCTCTCGCTGGTCGGCGCGGGCGTCCTGTAGTCCTAGTCCTGTAGGACTAGGACAGCGCGCGCTGCGTCTTGGAGGCCAGCGCCTCCAGGGCCAGCTCTTCGGACGGGTTGAGAATCTGCATCGTGCGCGCCTCCTCGGCCAGCTCGATCGCGTCGCGCAGACGGTGCGAGGACGCGGTCGACGTCTCGGCGTCCTTCTCGACCTGCTGGGCGCGATCGGTGTGGTGGATCAGCTCGGGCGCGCCGTCCTTGACGACCGCGACGTCGCGCAAGTAGAGGCCGATCAGCTGCAACGCGTGGTCGATCGTCGCGGCGTGCGCGCGGCGGTGGGCGCGCTTGCCGAGCGTCTCGCCCTCGCGCTTGGCGCGCTTGGCCTCGCGGTCGGGGAGCACCTCGGCGTCTTGCGCCACCTGCTCGGCCACCACGGTCGCCGCGACGTCTCCGCGGGCGCGCGCGAGGTCGAGGATCCGCGTGTGCGGGCGGTCGGCGCCGACGGTGCCGTGCAGCGCCGCGCGGGCGAACCGCTCGGCGGCGTCGCGCATCGCCGGGCCCTCGGCCAGCGCCAGCGCCAGCGCACGGGTGGCGTCGCCGAGCGCGAGGCGCGCGCAGGCATCGGCGGTCAGCGGCGGGACGCCGTGCTTGGTCTGTAGGCGCTGGGACAGCTCGTCCGGTGTGGCGGCCTCGAAGCGCACGCCTTGGCAGCGTGAGGCGATCGTCGGGAGGATGTTGCCGGGCTTGTCGGTGAGCAGCACGAGGTGCGCGAACGGCGGCGGCTCCTCGAGCGTCTTGAGCATCTTGTTGGCCGCCTGGTCGTTCATCGTGTCGGCGCCCTCGATGACGAAGACGCGGCGGCGGGCTTCGAACGGCGTCCGCGACGCGGCGCCGATCACCGGCTCCTCGATGTCGCCGACGAGCATCTCGGCGGCGCCTGACGGCGTGACCCAGGTGAGATCCGGATGGACGCCTTCGAGCGTGCGACGGCGCGCGTTGGCCGGATCGGTCGCCCCCTCGGCGAGCAGCTCGGCGGCGAACGCGCGAGCGGCCTCGCGCTTGCCCGCCCCGGCCGGGCCGTGGAAGAGGTAGGCGTGCGACGGGTGGCCCTCGGGCGGGATCGCCGCAGCGAGGACGGCACGGGCGTGCGGGTGGCGGTCGACGACGTCGAGCATGGCGGCGCCGTCAGGGTACTGTCACGCGCTGATGACGCTGATCGCGGTCGAGGGGATCGACGGCGCGGGCAAGACGACGCTCGCGGCCGGCCTGGCGGCGGCACTGCCCGAGTTGGTGGTGTTGCGCGAGCCCGGCGGCGCGGTGCTGTCGGAGAAGATCCGGGCGCTGGTGGCCGATCCGTCGTTGAGCGTGGACCCGCGCGCCGAGGCGCTGTTGTTCGCGGCCGCGCGGGCGCAGCTGGTGCGCGAGAAGCTGACGCCGCTGCTCGACGCCGGCGCCACCGTGATCCTGGATCGCTACGTCGACTCCTCGCTGGCCTACCAGGGCGCGGGGCGCGGGCTGGGGGTCGGCGAGATCGCGGCGCTCAACGCCTTTGCGACCGGCGGCCTGACCGCTGACCTGACCTTCTACCTGCGCGTCCCGCCCGCGGTCGGTGCGGCGCGGCTGGCCGGCGAGCGCGACCGCCTGGAGTCCGCGGGTGAGGCGTTCTTCGCGCGCGTTGTCGAGGCCTATGATCAGCTCGCGGAGGCGGCGACAGACCGATATGTGGTGCTTGATGGGACGCAAGCGCCCGCGGATGTCTTGGCCGAGGCGCTGAAGCACCTGCAATAGCCGGGCTTCCGGCTACGATCGGCAGCGCGACGCCGGGTGGGCTTCGCGCCCTTTATGACTCCGCGCTTCGAGGTTCAGTCCTTCGAGCAGGTCCCTGCCGGTGCCGGCACGGTCCTGCTGCGGATCGCCGGGCGCTGGTACGGGGAGACGCGCGAGCGGCTCGCGGCACCGCTGCTGCTGCTGGACGACGGGCGCCGCACCCACCGCCTGACGCCATTGCCGGGGCCGGAGGAGAGCGCGCCGCTGGCGGCGCCCGACGGCCCGACGTGGCGCGCGGCGTTCAGCGCCCCGGCCGACGTCATCAACAGCGCGCGGGTCGCGTTCGCTCTGCAGGCCGGGCGCGGCGGGGCGATCACGGACCTGCCGCGGCCGACGGGTCGCGGCGGGCGCGTCGTGCCGGTGGTGGCGCCTCCGGAGCCCGCGGTCGCGCCCGCTCCGCCCGCTCCCGAGCCGCGGCGCCGGACCGTCGGGCGCCGTCGTCCCGAGCCCCCGCCGTCGGAGCTCGACGTCGGCGCGCTGGAATCGGCCTCCGACGTCTCGGCGCTGCACGCGCGACTGGCCGACGAGCGCGCCGCCCGCGAGTCCGCCGAGCGCCGCGCCGCCGAGGCGCATGCGCTCGCCCAACAGGCGGCGGCCGAGGCACAGCGGGCGACCGATATCGCGTTGCGGGCCGAAGCGGCGCGCGCCGGCGCGGTCGACGCGCTGACCGGGGAGCGGGTGCGCGCCTCTGAGCGCGCGTCGGCCGAGGAGGACCGCGCGCGGGAGGACCGCGAACGCGCGACACGCGCGGCCGACCAGGCGCGCCAAGCCGTCGAGGTCGCCCACGAGGCGCGACGGGCGCTGGAGGAGCGCGAGCGCGACATCGCGGTCGCGCGCGAGGAGAGCGAGCGGGCATCGCGCGCGGCGCGGGCCGCGGAAGCGCGGCTGGTGGCGGTCGACGAGGCGCGGCGCGTCGCCGAGGCGCGCGCGTCCGAGTTGTCGTCCTTGCGCGAGCGGGTCGAGACGCTCGACGACGAGCGGTCAAACGCGGCGCTGGCGGCGGGCGCGGCGCAGCGGCGCGCCGAGCAGGCCGAGCAGCGGATCCAGGGGCTGGAGCAGAAGCTCGCCGAGACGGAGGCGCTGGCGCGCCGGGCCGAGGCCGCGGCGCGGCGTGCCGACGAGCTGACCGATCGCGTCCGCGAGGAGCGTGCCGCGCGGCGGGAGGCGGAGGCCGAGGCGCAGCGGGCCGCGCGGGAGACCGCGGACGAGGCGGCGACGCGAGCGGCGCTGCTGTCCTCCGAGCTGCGCGAGACGCGACGGCGGGTCGAGGCCGATGGCGCCGCGCGGCGCGAGGCCGAGGCGCGGGCGGAGGCAGCCGCGCAGGAGCTGGAGGAGGTCCGGGCGCAGGCGGCCGCCGCCAGCGAGCGCGCGGCGCTGGCTGAGCAGGCGACCGCGGGACTCGCGCGGCTGGAGGCGGAGCTCGCCGAGGCGCGGGCGCACGCCGACGAGGCGGACGCGCTGCGCGAGCAGGTTGATGGTCTTGCGACCGAGCGCGCGACGCGAGAGGCCGAGAACGAGGAGCTGCGCGCGCGCCTGGACGAGCTCGGCGCGGCGCGTGACGCGGCGCGGGCATCGCTGGATGAGGCGCGCGCGGACGCCGAGGGCGCCGAGCAGGCGCTGCGCGCCGACGCGGACGACCTGCGCCGTTGGCTGGCCGACGCCGAGCAGCGCGCGGGCCGCACGGCGGCTGAAGCGGCGGCGCTGCGCGAGCGGCTCCAGGAGGCCGAGCGGGCGGCCAGCGACGAGGCCGAGTCGTGGCGCGCGCGGGTGACCGCGGCGGAGCGGGCGGCGGCCTCCGAGGTCGAGGTCCTGCGCGAGCGGCTGGCGGTCGTCGAGGCCGAAGGTGAGAGCGAGGCGGCCGGGCTGCGGGAGCGGCTGGTCGAGGCCGAGCGGGCGGCGTCGGCGCGGGTCGCGGAGGTCGAGCGCGCGTTGGCCGACGCTCGCGCGGCCGCCGCTTCTGAAGTTGATGTTCTTCGTGCGGAGGCCGACGAGGCGCGGGCGGCGGCCGCTTCGGAAGTTGAAGGCCTACGCGCGCAGCTCGACGAGGCGCGCGCCGCGGGGTCGGCGGAGCTGGCGGCGCTGCGGGCGCAGCTGGAGCAGGCCGATGCGGCGGCGGTCGCCGAGGCCACCGCGTTGCGCAAGCGCCTGGAGGACGCGGAGGCGACGGCGACCGAGGTCGTCGAGGAACTACAGGCCGAGCTGGGCGAGGCGCGCGAGGACGTCAACGCAGCGCGAGCCGAGCTGGAGTCGGCGCGCGCCGAGGTGGACGCGCGGGTGGCGTCGGCGCAGGACGAGGCCGATGCCCGCGTGGCGGCGGCGGAGCGCTCCGGGCGCGAGGCGCTGGAAGCGGCTGCGGCCGCCGCCGCGGTCGTGGAGGCCGACCTGCGCGCCGGCGCGCGGGAGCGGATCGAGGAGCTGGAGGCCGCCGTTGAGGAGGTGCGCGCAGAGAGCGCGCGCGCTTTGGCTGCGGCGCACGAGGAGGCCGAGCAGGAGCGCCGGGCGCTGCGCGCGGCGGTCGCGGACGCGCGCGAGCGAGCGGACGCAGCAGAGGCGAGCGTCGCAGGCCGGATCAGCGCGCTGGAGGCCGAGGCGGCAGAGCGGATGGCGGCGGCGTCCTCGGATGCCGCGGAGCGCGTGGCGGCGGCGGAGGCGCGCGCCTCGGAGGGTGTCGCGGAGGCGCAGGCGCGCGCGGCCGCCGAGGTGGAGGCCGCGCGGGCAGCGGTCGACGAGCGCGTGGCGGCAGTCGAGGCCGCGGCCGACGAGCGTGCGACCGAGGCCGAGCGCGCCTCGGCCGCGGCGCGTCGCCACGCTGACGAGCAGGTCACCGCGGCCCGCTCGGCGCTGGAGCGTGCCCGCGCCGACGCGGCGTCCGAGGTCCGCGACGAGCTGGAGGCGGTGCGCGCCCAGGCCCGCGAGCGCATCGAGGAAGCCGAGACGGCGGCGCGCATCGCCCGCGACGAGGCGACCGCCGAGGCCGAGGCCGCCGGCCGCGAGATCGCGCGTGCGCGGGAGGAGGCGCGCGTCGAGCTCGAGGATCGCCTCGCCACCGCCCGCACCGAGGCCGCCGCCGCGCTGGACCGCGTCCACGACGAGGCCGAGTCGCGCCTCGCGGCGCTAGAGGCCGACCACGCCCAGACCGCCGACGAGCTCTCGCGCCGGCTCGCCGATGCCGAGTCCCGCCTGGCCGCGACCCACGACGCCATCGAGTCCGAGCGTGCCCGCCACGCCACCGAGCTCGACACCGCCCGCGCCGAGGCCCGCGCCGACGCCGAGTCCCGTCTCGCCGCGACGCAGGACGCGATCACCCGCGAGCGCGCGCAGCACGAGGCGGCGCTCGCCGAGGCCGCAGCGCACCTCGCAGCAGCCGAAGCGGGGACGACCGAGCGCCTCGCCGCCGCCCAGGCCGAGCACGAAGACGAGCTGTCCACGCTCCGCGAGCGCCTCACCGCCGCGGAGGCGGAAACCGCTTCGCGCCTCGCCGCCGCCGACGAGACCCACGCAGCCGCCCTCGCCGCCGCCACATCGGAGGCCGCCGCGCGCCTGGACGCCCTTCAGGCCGAGCACGACGCTGAACAGGCCACCCTTCGCGAGCGCCTCACCGCCGCCGAGGAGGACACGACCACGCGCCTCGCCGCCGTTGAGGCGGAGGCCGCTTCACGCCTTACCGCCCTCCAGGCCGAGCACGATCGCGAGCGCGCCGAGCTCGCCGACCAGCTCACCGCCGCCGAAGGCGAGGCCGACCGCCGCATCGCCGCCCTCCAAGCCGAGCACGACGCCGAGCAGGCCACCCTCCGCGAGCGACTCACCGCGGCCGGGGATGACACCACCGCACGCCTCAGCGCCCTTCAAGCCGACCACGATCGCGAGCGCGCCGCGCTTCGCGACCGCCTCGCCGCCGGCGAAGACGACACCGTCGCGCGTCTCGCCGCGCTCCAGGCCGAGCACGACGCCGCGCAGGCCACCCTCCGCGAGCGCCTCACCGCAGCCGGGGACGACACCACCGCGCGCTTCGCCGCGCTCCAGGCCGAGCACGACGCCGAACTCGTCACGCTCCGCGAGCGCCTCGCCGCCGCCGAGCAGGAGGTCGAGGACCGCGTCGCCGCGGCGTTGGCCGACGCGAAGGACCGGCTCGCCGCCCTCCAGGCCGACCACGATCGCGAGCGTGCGGAGCTCGCCGACCAGCTCACCGCCGCTCAAGGCGAGGCCGACCGCCGCATCGCCGCCGCCGAGGTCGAGCTCGAACGCGAGCGCCTCTCCCTCGCCGATCGCCTCACCGCCGCCGAGCGCGACCTCGCCACCACCCAGGCCGCCCACGCTGAGCAGCTCTCATCGGTCGAGGCTGAGACCGAGGCGCGCATCCTCGCCGCCCAGACCACCGCCGAGGACCGCGCCCGCACCGCCGAAGGCCGCCTTCACGCCGCCCACGCCGAGCTCCTCGACCAGACGGCCCTCCAGTCCCGTGTCACCGAGCTGGAAGCCGAGCTCACCGCCGCCCGCGCCACGGACGACGACGACCGCGCCGCGCTCCAGTCCCGCCTCGCGCAGCTCGAAGCCGAGCTCGCCGCCGCGCAGACCGGCCTCGCTGCCGCCACCGGCGACGCCGACGACGAACGCACCACCCTCCGCGCCCGCATCACGGACCTCGAAGCCGACCTCGTCGCCACCCGCGCCGACGCCGACCGCGTCACGCAGCTCGAAGCCGAGCTGGCCGCCGCGCAGACGGGCCTCGCTGCCGCCACCGCCGCCACCGGCGACGCCGACGACGAACGCACCACCCTCCGCGCCCGCATCGCCGAGCTCGAGGCCGACGCCGTCCGCCTCGCCGCCCTTGAGGCCGACCTGCTCGCCGCCACCCACCGCGAGCAAGATCTTCAACAACAGCTCGACACGATCCAGGGCGCCCTTGCCGAGGGCCGCGAGCGCGAGCAGGACCTCGCCGCCCGCCTCGACGCCGGCGACGTCACCGCCCGTGACGACGTCACCCGCCTCACCGCCCAGCACGACGCGCTCCAATCCGCGCTCGCCGACGCCCAAGAGCGCGAGGCCGCGCTGCAAGATTCCTTGCAGAACGCCCACCAGGTGGCCGCCGAGCGGGAGGCCGCGCTCCAGGCCGAGGTCGACCAACACGCCGAGGCCGCCCGCCGCGCCGAGGCCGACGCCAGCGCCGCCGCCCGCGCTCTCGACGACGCGCCCACCGCCGACCCCTCCGCCGCGCTCGCCGCCCTCGAACACTTCGACGACGAGGACGACCGCACGCTGCTCGCGCCCGAGGTCCGGCGCGAGCGGATCATCGTGATGACCTTGCTCTTCATCGCCGTCGTCTGCGGCGTGGCGATCGTCACCGGCGGCCTCACCGACGTGCTGCGTTAGCGGCTTCTCTAGCCTGTAGCCCCGGATGCGCACTCGCCGCCGGACCCAGGCCCTCGCGTCCGCCGCCTTCGCCGCGGCGGTCTTCGCGCTGCCGTCGGCGACGCTCACGCAGGCCGCCACGCCCTCCATCCCCGGCATCCCCACGTCCTCCCTGCCCGCGTCGGCGACCGCGCCCAGCACCACCGGCTCCAGCACCGCGTCCTCTGGCGCCACCGGCTCCACCACCAAGCCGTCCGGCACCACCGGCTCCGTCACCAAGCCGTCCGGCACCTCCGGCTCCAACACCACGCCGTCCGGTTCCACCGCGGTCCCGGCCGGCACGCTGCCCGGCCAACCGCAGCCGTCGACCGCCGCGCCGTCCACGACCGCGCCACCCGCGACAACCTCCACCGCGCCCGCCGCCACCTCCGCGACCCCGGCCAGCGCCAATTCCGGTCCGCCGTCGGACGACGGCTCCAACAAGACCGCGATCCTCCTGGTTGCCCTCCTCGGCGCCGTCCTGCTGGCCGCCGCCCTCGCCTGGGCCGCCGCCCGCTGGTGGGCCTACGAGCCGCCCTGGCGGCTGAGCTGGCGCCACGCCACCGCGGAAGCAGGCTGGCGCACCTCGGCCGCATGGGCTGAGTTCAAGGACTGGCTCCGGCTCGGCCGTTGAGCAGTTGTTGAAGCACTTCCCGCGGCCTACACTGAATTAACGCGCAGATAGCGGGGACGACCCTCGTCGAGACCGCTTTTCCGTCTGGCCCATGCGCCACCCTGCTCGACCCACCTTCACAGGTTTTCGAGCAGCGGCGGGCCGGCCGCGAGGAAGGAATCACAGGTCCATGGACACAGCACCGCAGACCACCCTGGCACCGGAGATCACGCCTGGTCGTGCACTCACGATCGAGCGGTACTTCACGACCGCAGGCGTCGCTCCGTTCGACACCGTCGAGTGGGAGCTCCGCACCGCCGCGGTCGGCTCCTTCGTCCAGGAGAACGTCGAGTTCCCCAAGACGTGGTCGCAGAACTCCACCAACATCGTCACGCAGAAGTACTTCCGCGGACAGATGAACTCGCCCGCGCGCGAGCGCTCCGTCAAGCAGATGATCGGCCGCGTCTCCGGCACGATCGCTGACTGGGGCCGCCAGCGCGGGTACTTCGCCACCGCCGAGGACGGCGACGCCTTCCAGGACGAGTTGACCTACATCTTGCTGCACCAGCTCGCGGCGTTCAACTCGCCGGTCTGGTTCAACGTGGGCTTCGAAGAGCAGCCGCAGTGCTCGGCCTGCTTCATCCTGTCCGTCGAGGACACGATGGACTCGATCCTCGACTGGAACACGCGCGAGGGCCGGATCTTCCGCGGCGGTTCCGGGTCGGGCATCAACCTGTCCAACATCCGTGGGTCGATGGAGCCGCTGAGCAAGGGCGGCACCGCTTCTGGTCCGGTCTCCTTCATGCGCGGCGCCGACTCCTGGGCCGGCACGATCAAGTCCGGCGGCAAGACGCGCCGCGCGGCCAAGATGGTGGTCTTGGACGTCGACCACCCGGACATCGTCGAGTTCATCGAGTGCAAGGCCAAGGAGGAGGACAAGGCCGAGGCCCTGCGCAACGCGGGCTTCGACATGTCCATCGACGGCGACGGCTTCAAGTCCATCCAGTACCAGAACGCCAACAACTCGGTTCGGGTCACGGACTCGTTCATGCAGGCCGTCGAGGACGACGGCGATTGGCAGACGATCGCGCGCTCGACGGGCAAGCCGGTCGAGACGCTTCGCGCGCGTGACGTGATGAAGAAGATCGCGGACGCCGCCTGGCGCTGCGCCGATCCGGGCGTGCAGTACGACACGATCATCAACGACTGGCACACCTGCCCGGTGTCCGGCCGCATCAACGCGTCGAACCCGTGCTCGGAGTACATGCACGTCGACGACTCGGCGTGCAACCTGGCGTCGCTGAACCTGATGAAGTTCCGTCGTCCCGACGGCACCTTCGAGGTCGAGAAGTTCGAGCGCGCGGTGGACGTCGTCTTCCTCGCGCAGGAGATCGTCGTCGGGCCGTCGTCGTACCCGACCGAGGAGATCGGCGTCAACGCTCGCGCGTTCCGCCAGCTCGGCATGGGCTACGCCAACCTCGGCGCCTACCTGATGGCCAACGGCATGCCGTACGACTCGGAGCCCGGTCGCGCGACCGCCGCTGCGATCACGGCGCTGATGACCGGCCGCGCGTACCTGCAGTCGGCGAAGGTCGCCGCGGCGATCGGTCCGTACGAGCGCTACGCGGAGAACCGCGAGGCCCACAACAAGGTCATGCGGATGCACCGCGACGCGACGGCGCACGTGCCGGTCGGCGTCGGCCGCGACGACGCGCTGCTGGCCGCGGCCCGCGAGGTCTGGGACGAGGCGGTCGAGGTCGGCGAGGCGCACGGCTACCGCAACGCGCAGGCGACGGTGCTCGCGCCCACCGGCACGATCTCGTTTCTGATGGACTGCGACACGACCGGCGTCGAGCCGGACTTCTCGCTGGTCAAGTACAAGGAGCTGGTCGGCGGCGGCTCGATGACGATCGTCAACGGCACGGTGCCGCTGGCCCTGCAGACGCTCGGCTACACGCAGCCGGAGATCGACCAGATCGTCGCGCACATCGACCAGTACGGCACGATCGTCGAGGCGCCGGGCATCAAGGACGAGCACCTCGAGGTCTTCGACGTGGCCGTCGGCTCCCGCGCGATCTCGCACATGGGCCACATCAAGATGATGGGCGCGATTCAGCCGTTCATCTCGGGCGCGATCTCCAAGACGGTCAACATGCCCAACACGGCGACGGTCGAGGACATCGCCGAGGCCTACACCGAGGCGTGGCACCTTGGCGTCAAGGCGCTGGCGATCTACCGTGACGGGTCGAAGACCGCGCAGGCCCTGCGCACCGACGCCCAGAAGGAAGAGGCCGCCGTGCCGTCGCTCGACTCCGAGGAGTTCGCCGCCGCCGTCAAGGACGAGGTCGCTAAGCAGCTGGCGGCGATCGGCCCGCGCCGCAACAAGATGCCGCGTGAGCGCCAGTCGATCACGCACAAGTTCAACATCGGCGGCCACGAGGGCTACATCACGGCCGGCATGTACGAGGACGGCCAGGTCGGCGAGATCTTCATCACCGACGTCGGCAAGGAGGGCTCGACCCTCCGCGGCATGATGAACTCGTTCGCGACGGCGATCTCGATCGCGTTGCAGTACGGCGTGCCGCTCGAGACGCTGGTCTCGAAGTTCGCCTACATGCGCTTCGAGCCGGAAGGGATCACCCAGAACCCGGAGATCCCGTTCGCCAAGTCGATGCCCGACTACATCATGCGCTGGCTGGCCTCGCGCTTCCTGGACGCGGAGATCCAGGAGGAGCTCGGGATCATGACCCAGGCGGTCCGCGCCAAGAAGATGGCGGAGGACGCCGGCTTCTCGGCCGACACGGCCGGCCCGCCGGCTGCCGCCCCGTCGAACGGCAACGGCTCGGCCTCGGCATCCGCCCCGGTCGCGCCCGCGCCCCCGATCAAGGCCGCCTCCGGGCCCCAGCCGCCGACCTCGGCGCTCACCGACACGCCGCCGGTCCGCCCGGCGCGCCTCGTCGGCCTCGAGCTCGGGCCGGCCTGCCAGAACTGCGGCGGAATGATGCAGCGGACGGGCTCGTGCTACACGTGCTCCTCCTGCGGCAACAACACCGGCTGCGGCTGATCCCTCGCTCGAAGGGTCATCAGCTCCGGTGCCGGCCCGCACCGTAGCTCTTCGAAGGGGCGCCCTCCGGGGCGCCCCTTTGTCGTTCCGGGACGGCGTTCGCGCCGTCCAACCTCGCCGATCGTAGAGGCCCGTTCGACCCTGGAAGTCGACGGCATTAGGGTCACTATTTTCCCTGCCACGGAAGATCTGACATGTCGCTGAGCCGGTCCCTCGCCGTCGCCCTGTTCGTCGTGCTGCTCGTGCCGGCCTTTGCCGCTGCCGATCGTCTGACCGTGCGGGGCACGCAGGTCTTCGCGTCGGTTGGACGTGATCTCCCGACCCAGTTCGGCAACGAGATCGCGACCTTCGGCGGCTTCGTGTACTTCGCCGCCGATGACGGCGTGCACGGCAACGAGCTGTGGCGGACGGACGGCACGAACGCGGGCACCGCGCTCGTCAGCGACGTCTACCCCGGTCTGCCCAGCGCGAGCTCCAACCCACACCGGTTGACGGTGATCGGCGACCGTCTCTTCTTCAACGCCTACGACTCGACGACGCAGAGCCCGGAGACCGTCTTCTACCTGGACGCGGCCACGCCGACGAGCGTGCAGCGGGCCGGCGCACGGCGCGCGGACAACAACGTCGTCGTCCCCGCCGTCGGGCCGATCGTCGGCGCGCCGAACGGCCGGGTGGTCATCAGCCGGCTCCTGGGCGAGTCGTCGAACTGCTGCTACGCGGTCTACGCCCTTCCTCTCGGGAGCACCGAGTTCGTGAAGATCTCGGCTGGAGCCGAGGACATCAACGCCAACAACGTCTTCTCACCCGCGGCCACGGCGGGCGGGTGGACGTACTACTCGCGCTCGAACTCCAACGTCAGCCCAGGCCAGGGCAGCGAGCTGTGGCGCACCGACGGCTCGACGACCGAGACCGTCGCCGACATCCGCCCGGGGGACGCCGGCAGCGGGCCGTCCGCCTTCGTCGCGACGAACGACCGGGTCTACTTCACGGCCGACGACGGCACGCACGGCAGAGAGCTGTGGGTCACCAACCCGAGCAACAAGGCCGACACCCATCTCGTGCACGAGCACGTCCCCGGCAGCGCGGGCACGAGTATCAACGACCCGGGCCAGGTCGCCAACGGCAACATCCTGTACTACGTCCCCGCCAACGACCCCGTCACAGGCCCCGAGGTCTGGCGCACGGACGGCACGGACGCCGGGACGCACGTGGTGAAGGACATCACGCCCGGCGTCGGCGGCGTCTCGGTGCCCGCGCCCTTCGCGCTGCGCGGCGGCGTGGGCATCCTCCGCGGCGGTGAGATCTACGCGTCGTCCGACGGGACGGCCGCCGGCACCTCGCTGCTCGGCGAGGTCGCCGGCGACGGTTACGGGCCGAACAGCCCCATCGTCCTCGGGGACCGCGGGTACTTCGTCGGCGGCTTCACGCCGTTCGGACAGGCGCTCTGGCGCACGGACGGCAGCGCCGCGGGCACCGTCGCGCTGAGCGCTGGCGGCTTCGACGGGACGGGCGCGACCGGCGGCAACCCGTCCACCCAATCGCTCGCCGTGCTGGGCAGCAAGCTCATCTTCTTCGGCCGCGACCCCAGCACGAACAACACCGGCCAGGTGAAGCTCTACGTCGTCGACACCGCGGAGGGCGACGTCGTCCGAGAGGCCACCGCGCCGCCGTCGATCTCCGGCTCGCCGGTCGTCGGCAAGACGCTGACCGGGGACAAGGGCGCCTGGACGCTCGAGAACCGGTTCACCTACCAGTGGCTGCGCAACGGGGCGCCCGTGCCCAATGCCAACGGCACCACCTACAGCGTCAGCACGGCGGATGTCGGCGCCCAGATCACGTTCCGCGTCACGGCGGTCGGCGTCGGCCCGCCGAACAGCGTGAGCGCCGACAGCCCGCCGGTCACGGGCAGCGCCGCCACCTCGCCCCCGGGCTCCGGCGGCGGCACGCCGAAGCCGGGCGGGACCCCGACGTCGCCCGCGCTACGGACGCTGAGCGTTAAGACGAAGGGCAAGGTGACCGGGACCGCACGCGTCGGCAAGACGCTCAAGGTCAAGGTGCCGACGTTCAGGCTGACCGGCGTCAAGGTCACGTTCCGCTGGTCTGCCGACGGCAAGACCATCAAGAAGCAGGTCAGGGCCTCGATCAAGCTCACCAGGGCGCTGAAGGGCAAGCGGATCAGCGTCACCCTCACCGCGACCAAGGCCGGCTACAAGCCGCTGAAGGTAAAGCTCGGACCGACCGCGAAGGTCAAAGCCGCCCGGCGGTGACCGGTACCTCGAGAGGAGCTTGGGCGCGTCACACGGCGGCGCCCTCCTAGCCTGGGTGAGATGGAGTCCCAGCGCTGATGGCCGTGTACGTCGATGACGCCTTCGTCCATGCCGACTGGGGTCGGTGGACCGGCGGCGGCCACCTGCAGGCGGATAGCTTCGAGGAGCTGGAGGCGTTCGCCCGGCGGTTGGGGCTGCGGCCGGAGTGGGTGCAGCGGCGTGAAGGGCGGCCGGATCGGGATCATTACGACCTGCATCGGGTGGGCCGTGAAGCAGCGATCTTGATGGGCGCGGTGCCGGAGACGGCGAGGGAGGGTGTGGTGCGGCGGCGGGCGGCGCGGCCGGAAGGTGGATGGAGTGGGCGTGCTGCGCGGACCGGCGTGACGGTCTGATCGCACCCTGATGGACCGGTGTGCGGTATACCCGCACGCCAATGCCCCAGGACGTCGAGCTCTACCAGCGGACCTACTCCACGCTGCTTCGTTCACGTGGCGAGACGAAGCTGCGGGTGCTCGAGTCCTCGCACATCGCGATCGAGTCGTCGTTGCACCCGTTCGCGGGCAGCGAGGACCTCGACCTCGGCGCGTTCCTCTACGCCACGCAGCGGCTGCCGGCCAGCATCTACAAGGGTCGTGTCGTCGTCCTCGGTCAGGAGGAGGAGCAGTTCACGGCGGTCGGCCTCCCACTCAACGACTGGCCGACGACCGAGGCGCCCGCGCGGCGGCGCCAATGGCACGAAGGGCCGGATGGCCAGTACGGCGTGCTGCTCTCCTCGACCTCGGACGTCGACGACCTGATCCCCACCCTGGTCGCCTACCAGATCGAGTGGAACAAGCTACGCCGCAAGCTCAACGCGATCGGCTGGCCGCGGCCACAAGGCCTGCCCGGCGCCGCGGAGTGCGCGCGCGTCCTCGGCGGCTCGGTCGACGACTGGGAGCGCCTGCAAGAGGCGTGGGGCACCGCGTTTGCTCGGCGGCTCGGTGAGGTCGCCGCGACCAACCTCAGCCTCCGCGTGCGGATGCTCGGCGGGTCGCAGGTCTCCTATGCGCGGCTGACCCGACGCTGGTGGGCACCTGTGGCCCGCACGCTGGACGACGCGCAACTCCACAACGCGCCGATCTACTTCGTCTCGTCCAACACCCACTCCTTGGTCAACCTCCTCTCCGGCGACGCCCGCGCCCGCGAGGCGCAGCTCGTCGACTGGGTCGAGCGCGCCGGCCCGCGCGACCTCAAGGAGGAGCTCGCCGCCTTCCGCGAGGAGCGCACCGCCGGGTCGTGGAACAACTTCCTGTACTTCCTCGCCCGCGAGCACGCGCAAGCCGAGCCCGGCTCCCCGTCGCGCCGCCAGGCCGAGGCCGGCCAAGGCATCGTCCATCTCAACTCGGAGTCCGGCCTGCGCGTCGCCGCGCAGGTCATGCCCATCAACAAGCTCCAGACCTCCGCGCTCGACGACCGCCTCGGCGACGTGGACGCCGAAGCGCTGCGCGCTTCCGACGCGGTGATCGTCAACATCGACTACCCGCTCGGCCTTGCGGCCTACAACATCCTGCGCGAGATCGCCGAGGACCGTGAGGCGCTGCGCGGCGTCTACGTGCTGGGCAAGGCCGCGACGCTCAACGCCGACGTCGGCGACGTGATGATCTCCTCGACCATCTACGACGAGCACTCCAACACGACCTACTGGCTCGACAACGCGTTCGGCTTCGACGACATCGCGCCCTACCTGCGCTTCGGCTCGGGCCTGGACAACCAGCGCGCGGTCACCGTCCGCTCGACGTTCCTGCAGAACCGCTCCTACCTCGATCGCTACTACCGCGAGGCGTTCACGGTGGTCGAGATGGAGGCCGGGCCCTACTGCGACGCGGTGTACGAGCTGACCGAGCCCGACCGCTACCCGCACGGCGAGCAGGTCAACTTCGCCAAGCTGCCGGTCGACTTCGGGATCGTCCACTACGCCTCGGACACGCCGTTCACGCAGGCCCGCACGCTCGGCGCCCGCGGCATGTCCTACTACGGCATGGACTCCACCTACGCGACGTCGATCGCGATCCTGCGCCGGATCTTCACGCTGGAAGGCGCGCTCGGCTAGCGGATGACGTGGATCCCGAGCTCTTCGAGCGGGGCGAGCGTCGCGGCAGGCACCGCACGCTCGGTGGCGATGTGGGTGAGGGCCGCCGCCGCGCCGTAGCGAAACGGCGCGACCGTCCCGAGCTTGTCGGCCGTCACGAGCCCGACGACCCGGTCCGCGCGCCCCAGCAGCACGCGCCGAACCTCGGCCTCCTCGTGGTAGCCCTCGCTGAGCCCGTGCTCGGCGTGCAGCGACCAGACGCCGAGGAACAGCACATCGGCCGAGATCGACTTGTAGGCCTCGATCGTCTGCGCACCTACCGTGACCATCGCGCGGCGCTCGAGCGTCCCGCCGATCACCACCACCTCGACGCCCTCGTGCGCGGCCAGCGCCGCGGCGGCCGGCGGCGAGTGCGTCACGAACGTCCCCGTGAAGCCCGGCGGGATCGCTTCCGCCAAGGCGAGCGCGGTCGAGCCGCCATCCAAGATCGCGACGCCGCCCGGCACCAGCAGCGACGCCGCCGTCCGCGCGACCTCGCGCTTGCCGGCGACCGACTGCGCGCCGCGGCCCGCGTAGGTCGTCGCGACCGGCGAGCGCGCCATCGCCAGCGCGCCGCCGTGCACGCGCTGCAGCCGTCCGCCGTCGGCGAGCTCGTCCAGATCACGCCGGATCGTGTAGGCCGACACGCCCAGCTCGGCTTGCAGCTCGGTCGCCACCACGCGACCTTCGCTCGCCAAGCGCCCCAGGATCCGTTGCTGGCGCTCGCCCTTCAGCAGGCCGTCGTCAGCGCGGGAGGCCATGGCGCTCCGCCCATTGCAGCAACATGATGGTCTTGGCGTCGGCGATCTCGCCGCGCGCGACCATCGCCAGCGCGTCGGTCAAGGCCAACTCCAACACCTCGATCTCCTCGCCCTCATCGGCGCGGCCGCCACCGGCGCTCGTGTCGCGCTGCGAAGACGAGTACGGCGCCGCGAAGAAGTGCAAGCGCTCGGTCACCGATCCAGGCGACATGTACACCTCGAAGAGCGCCTCTACCGCGCCCACCCGGACGCCGGTCTCCTCCTCGGCCTCGCGCCGGATCGCCGCCGCCGGGTCGTCGCCGTCCAAGAGCCCGGCCGGCGCCTCGATCAGCATCCCGTCCGGGTGGCCGTTCTCGTAGGCCGGCCAGCGGAATTGGCGCGTCAGCAGAATCGTGCCCGCCTGCGCGTCGCCGAGCAGGATGACCGCACCGTTGCCGCGGTCGTAGGCCTCGCGCTCCTGCCGCGTCCACTGTCCGTCGCGGCCGCGGAAGTCGAACGTCGCCTTACGCAGGACGTACCAGTCATCCGACAGGACGCGGACGCCGACCGGCCGGACTCGAGGGTTCGTTCCCATGCCGCTTTCGATGCTTTCGTGCATTACGGTGCGCGAGTATGCGCGTTTCTGCACGGAAACGCAACCCTCCAGGACCTGGTGTCGTTTGTCGATACACAGGGCAATACCGCGGGGCGATACCGAGTCGTCCCTTTTTCCCGCTAGCGTCATAGCCATGGTCAACGCCGAGATCCGCACGCTCCACGCCGCAGACGGCACCCCCGTCTGCAACGTGTCGTTCGACCTCTCGGCCCAGCAGGTCGCCGCGGCCGTTCAGGCTGTTGACGCGACCCGGCTGCATCGCCACCAGAACGCGGAGCTGTCGACCGACGACGTGCTCGCCCTGCGCGAGCTGACCGGCGTCTCCGACGAGCTGCATCGCCTCGCCGAGGGCCAGGCCAACGCGACGGTCGTCCTGCCGCTGGCGCGCTTCGCGGCCCTCCACGACGCGCTGACCGAATGGGTCCACCTCCACGCCGACCGCGGCTGGATGCGCGAGGACGACGCGGCGATCCAGCCCTTCGTCGCCGCGCTGCTGGACCCGATGGCCTCGCTGCGCGAAGACGCGCTGCACGCCGTCCTGGGCGACTCCGCCCACACGCACGAGCACGACGCCTAGGCATCGGCCCGCCCGAGCGGCGGCGCGCCGCGAACTTCAGCCCGTGTTGCGCAACCCGAACGCGATGCCGGTCACCGTCGCCAGCAGCGGCGCCCGGTCGGCGTCCGCGTCCGCGCGCGTGCGCTCCAGCAGCTCGACCTGGAGATGCGACAGCGGATCGACCCACGGGTCGCGGTGCAGGAGCCGCGCCTGGAGCGCCGTGGCGCCGGCGAGCAGACGGTCCTGCCCGGTGATCTCCAGGACCGCGCGCTTGACGCGGGCGTGCTCGGCGACGATCTGCGGCCAGAAGTGGTCGCGCAGCTCGGGGTCGACCAGGCGCAGGTAGCGCTCGGCGACGCCGAGGTCGGTCTTGAAGAGCGCCATCTCCAGCGTGCTGATCAGCGTCGCGAAGAACGGCCAGCGCGCGTGCATCAGCGTGTAGCGCTCGTGGTCGCCTTCGGCCAGCGCGGTGCCCGCGCCGTACCAGGACGGCAACAGCACGCGGTTCTGCGTCCATGCGAAGACCCACGGGATCGCGCGCAGCGACTCGATCGTCCCGTCCCCGCCGCGCGACGGCGGCCGCGAGCCGATGTTCAACTCGGCCAGCGCCTCGATCGGCGTCATCTGGAAGAAGAAGCGCGCGAACTGCGGATCGTCGTAGACCAGCGCCCGGTAGGTCTCACGCGAGCGCGCGGCAAGCCGGTCGAGGTCCGCGCGCCAGTCCTCGGGCGCAGGCGGACGCGCCACGTTGGACGCCAGCAACACCGCCGACAGCGTCTGCTCCAGCGAGCGCTCCGCCAGCTCCGGATGCCCGTAGCGCGCGTTGATCGTCTCGCCCTGCTCGGTGATCCGGATGCGCCCGTGCAGCGAGCCGGTCGGCTGGGCGACGATCGCGCGGTACATCGGGCCGCCTCCGCGCGAGGTCGAGCCGCCGCGGCCGTGGAAGAGCTCCAGCTCCAGGCCCTCGTCGGCGGCCTGGCGGGCCAGCGCGAGCTGCGCGCCGCGCAGCGCCCACTGCGAGGCGATGAAGGAGCCGTCCTTGCCGGAGTCCGAGTACCCCAACATGACGATCTGCCGGTCGCCCTGCTCGCGAAGCAGCTCCCGGTACGCCACGTTCTCATACAACGTGGCCATCGTCGCGGGCGCACGGTCGAGGTCGTCGAGCGTCTCGAACAGCGGGACGAAGCGCAGCTCCAGCGCGCCGCCCGCGCGCTGCGCCAGCCAGCGCGCGCCCAAGACGTGCGACGGCTGCTCGGTCATCGACACGATCAGGCAGCGCACGACCTCCGGGCCGTAGGCGGCGCTCGCCAGCGCCGCCGCGTCCAAGGCCGCGACGAGCTCGCCGGCCACCCCGTCCGGGCGGCGCTCCAGGCCGCGGCGACCAGCAGCGATCGCCTCGGCCAATAGCCGCTGGCGCTCGCCCTCCCCCGCATCCGCGAAGCCCGGCAGCAGCGCGCCGACCGCGGCGTCGATGACGTTCGCGTTCTGGCGCAGGTCCAGCCCGGCGAGGTGGAAGCCGAAGATGTCGACCTGGCGCAGCAGCCGCCGCAGCGAGCCGTGCGCGACGTGCTCGGAGCCCAGCGAGTCGCGCACCAGCTCCAGGTCGGCGCGCAGCGCGCCCGGTCCGTCGTAGCCCGCCTGCCCGGCGCCGTCGAGCATGTTGATGAGCCGGCGCTCGATAAACCCCAACTTGGTCCGCAGCGGCTCCCAGTCGTGATGCGGCCGGCGCAGCACGCGCGCGGTCGGCAGCTCCTCGGCGTCGCGCGCCAACGACACGGCCAACGCCTCTGTCACCGCCACGTGGCGCTCGGAGTGCGAGAAGCGCTGCGCCAGCCGCGCGACCCGCGTGCGCAGCATCCGCAGCGCCGCGCGGCGGTGCAGCTCGATCGTGCGCGTGACGGTGTCGGCGCCGACCTCCGGATGCCCGTCCATGTCACCGCCCGGCCACGAGCAGTACTCGAGGACATTGGCATCCTCGGGCAGCGGGCCGAGATCGCGCTCCAGCTCCTCCAACACACCCGGGACCGCGTCGTAGATCACCGACTCAAAGACGTACAACATGCGCCGCACCTCGTCCTCGACGTGCGGGCGGGCGCGGCGGACCTCGTCGGTCTGCCACCAGATCGTGAGGATCTCGCGCGCCTCAGCCAGCAGCCGCTCGCGCTGCGACCGGCCCGTGCGCGGGTCCTCGACACGATCCAGCAGCGCGGCGAGGTCGTCCTGGTGGTCCAGCACCGAACGCCGCGACGCCTCGGTCGGGTGCGCGGTCAGGACCAGCTCGACGTGCAGGTCGCGCAGCGCGGCGGCGGTGTCGACGTCGTGCTCGGCCAGCAGCGCCGCGGTCTCGGCCAGCGACTCGCGCTGGACGGCGCCCTCGGCGTCGTAGGCACGGCGGCGGCGCAGGCGCTCGCGCTCCTCGGCGATGTTCGCGAGCTGGAGCTGGAGCGAGCAGGCGCGGATGATCGGCTCCAGGTCGCCTTCGGACAGCTCGTGCAGGCGGGCGAAGAGCGCGTCGGCGGCATCGTCCTCCCCTTGACGCACACGCGCGGCGGTGGCGTGCAGCCACGAGACGGTGTCCGCGAAGTCGCGGCCGCACTGCTCGGTGAGGACCTCGTGGACGAGGCCTTCCAGGAGGTCGACGTCAGAGGCGTCCATGTCGCTCCGCCACGCTAGTGCCCGCGGAGCGCCCTCCATATGGCCCGCCGGTCAGAATGCACCCAATGGACCTGCGACAGCTCGAGTACTTCGCGGCCGTCGCACGCCATCGCCACTTCCGGCGGGCGGCCGAGTCGCTCTACGTCACGCAGTCGGCGGTCTCCCAAGCCGTGCGACGGCTGGAGGCCGATCTGGGGATCGAGCTGCTGCGGCGGGTTCCTGGTGCGCAGCCGCCGGTCGAGGTCACGCCGGCGGGCGAGGAGCTGCTGGCGCGCGCGGAGACGATCCTGGCCGACGTGGCGCGCGCCCGCGCCGCGATGGATGAGCACGCGGGGACGCTGCGCGGCGGCGTGCGGGCCGCGGCGACGACCGGCGACGCGCTGCGCCTGGCGCCCGCGCTGGCGCGCTTCGGCCGCGAGCACCCGGGCGTGCGGATCGCGCTGCGGCTCGGCAGCGCCGCCGACGTCCTGGAGTCGGTCGCAACCGGCGCGGTCGACGTCGCGGTCGCGTCGCTGCCCGAGGGCGCCGCGGTGCCCGACGGCGTCGAGGCGACCGAGCTGCGTGCGGAGCGGTTGGTGTTGCTCGTCGCGCCTGACGACGAGCTGGCCGGCGCCGGCGGCGTGAAGCTGTGGGACGTCCGCGACCGCCCGTTCGTCCTGGCCGAGCCGGGGACGGGCCTGCGCGCGTCGGCCCTGCGCGCCTGCACGGCCGAGGGCTTCGGGCCGATCCCGCTCTTCGAGGTCGGCGAGCCGACGGCGGTCCGGCTACTGGTCGGCGCGAGCCTCGGCGTCGCGCTCGTGCCGGCGTCCTGGGCCCAGCAGGCCGGGCCGGAGGTCGGCGTCGCGACGGTCGCCGGGACCGCCGCGACGCACGCGCCCTTACTGCTCGTCCGGCGCGACGGGCTGACCCCGATCGCGCGACTGTTGGCCGAGCAGGTCCGGGCGAGTTAGCTCCCGAGGACCTCGGCCAGCTCGGCGACGAGCTTGCGCTTGGGGCGCGAGCCGATCAGCTTCAGCACGGGCTGGCCGTGCTTGAACACCATGAACGTCGGCATCGAGAGGACCTGGTACTCGGCGGCGACGCGCGGGTTGCTGTCGCAGTCCAGGCCGACGACGCGCAGGTCGTCGCGCTCAGCAGCGAGCTCCTCGAGGATCGGGTGCATGGCGCGGCACGGCGGGCACCAGGCGGCCCAGAAGTCGACGAGGACGGGGACGTCGGACTCCAGGACGTCGGCGGTGAACGAGGCGTCGGTGGCCTGGGTGAAGGAGGAGGCGGTGGTGGTCATGCGTTTGAGTCTGCGGTGCGCAACGCGCGGCGTCGAAGCTGATGCTTGATCGCGTCAAGTAGCGCAGGTCATCGCTCCTTAAGCGCGCCGCGTCACAATGAGAGGTCGATGGCCGAGCTCCAGACAGGCAGCGAGTTCGCCGGCTGCCGCATCGAGGGGGTTCTCGGCCGCGGCGGGATGGGCGTGATCTACCGGGCGACCGAGCTGCGGCTCGGGCGGCCGGTCGCGCTGAAGCTGATCGCCACCGAGCAGGCCTCAGACCCTGACGTGCGCGAGCGCTTCGAGCGCGAGGCGCGGCTGACGGCGTCGATCGAGCACCCCAACGTCGTGCCGGTCTACGGCGCGGGCGAGGAGGACGGCCACCTCTACCTCGTCATGCGCTTCGTGCCGGGGACCGACCTGCACCACCTGCTGCGCTCCGAAGGCCGGCTGGCCCCGGCGCGGGCGGCATCGATCGTCGCCCAGGTCGCCGACGCGCTGGACGCGGCGCACGCGGCCGGCCTCGTCCACCGCGACGTCAAGCCCGCGAACATCCTGATCGGGGCCGCATCCCCCACCAATGTCCCTGAGGGGATGCGCAACCACGCCTACCTGAGCGACTTCGGGATCACGCGCGTGCAGACCTCCGACACGCGCATCACCGACAGCGGCAACTGGATCGGGACCGTCGACTTCATGGCGCCCGAGCACCTGCGCGGCGAGCCGACCGACGCGCGTGCCGACGTCTACGCGCTCGGCTGCGTGCTCTACACCGCGCTGACCGGCAAGCCGCCGTTTCGCCGCGAGACCGTCCCCGCGACGATCACCGCGCACCTGCACGAGCCGCCGCCGCGGCCGTCGCTCGACGTGCCCGGGATCCCGGAGGCGTTTGACTCCGTGATCGCGCGGGCGCTGGCCAAGGAGCCGTCCGAGCGCTACCCGAGCGCGGGCGACCTCGGGCGCGCGGCGCGAGCCGCCGTCGCTGGGGAGCGCGTCTCGACGGCGCGCGGCTCCGTCGCGACCGGCGCGGCGACGCCGGAGAAGGCCGAGCCGACGCGGATGGCGCCGCTGCCCGGCGCGACCGCGGTGTTGGAACGACCGGGCAACGACGACGCGACACGCGTGGCGGGCGCTGGCGCCGGCGGCGGCGCCGCGGGCGACAACGGCGCGCCCCCGCCGCGTCGTCCCGGGGACGTCAAGGTCCAGCGCGGCCGAGGCCGCAAGCAGGCGCTGGCGGCGACGATCGTCGTCCTGCTGATCCCGGCCGTGCTGTTCATCCGCTGGGTGGGCGGCGCTGGCGACGGCACCAAGACCGGGCCGCTTTCGGCCGGCGAGGTCCGATCGGCGGCGCAGAAGTTCGCCTCCGCCTACACCGACGAGAACCCCGACGCGCTGCGCCGGGTCCTGACGCCGAACGTGCGCCGCTACGGGACGACGGCGGACGTGCAGCGCGGGCGGCTGGCGGTCGTCAACACCTACAAGTCGCAGTTCGCCGCCGACAACGTGCAGAAGTACGAGCTGAGCGACCTGAAGACCACCGGCGGAACCGCCGGCCGCGCCGAGGGCAAGTACACCGTGACGCGCCAGGGCGCGGCGCCGATCACCGGCCGGATCGTCTTCGGCGTCGTGCGGCGCGACGGCGCGGCGCGGATCGACCTGATCGCCACCGAGCCGCGCGCCACGTAGCGCGGCGTCCGCGCCCGCTCAGCAATCGCGGGCGAGGTGCACGTCGACCGTCGTCTCCGGCGCGACCGACGTGCCGCCCGCCGGGGACGTGTCGCAGACCTTCGGCGAGCCGCCGAGCAGCTCGTCGAAGAAACCGCCGTTCTCGGTCTGCAAGTCGGCCTTCAGGTTCGCGTCCTCGAGCTCCTGCTGGGCGTCGTTGGCGGACAGGCCGACGACGTCGGGGACCGTGACCTCGACCACGCGCCGGACGCGCACCGCGGTCAGCGCCGGGCGCGCGGTGCCGGAGGAGGCCAAGACGTCGACGACGTTGACGCCCTCCTCCAGGCCAATCTGCGCCGACCACGTGCCGCCTGACACCAAGGCCTTCTCGCCGCGGACGAGCACGGTCGCGCCCGCCGGGGAGACCGTGCCGCGGAACTCGACGCGCTCGTCGCGGACCGTGCCCTGATCGGACGGCGAGGTCACCACCAAGCGCACGGGCGCGGTGGCCGTGGCGGGCTTCTCGCCGCCGCAGCCGGTGATGATGAGGGCGCAGGCTGCGCCGGCGAGGAGTCCGATCCGCTTCATCGCGTTCCCCTGAGTATGCGACAGCGCGAGCGGGCACGCTTGGGCGCGTCATGGATGGCGGTCGCGTCGAGCGGTTCCTCGTAGCGCCGGTGCTGGCCGGCGCCGTCGTCGCGTTCTGCACCGACGAGCGCGCGCGGGACGCCGCCGACCAGGCGCGCGGGCCGTTCCTGTTGGTCGCCGGGCTGTTGATGTTGGGGTTGGTCGCCGACCGTGACGGGCTGTTCGCCTGGGCCAGCGCGCGGCTGCTGGGCGTGACCGATCACCCGCGGCGACTGTTGGCGGTCGCGCTAGCGCTGGTGGCGGTCGTCACCGCACTGCTGAACCTCGACACCGCGGTCGTGTTCCTGACGCCGGTGCTGATCGGCGCGGCGCGTGGGGCAGGCGTCGAGGAAGGACCCTTCTTGTACGGGTCGGTCCTGATGGCCAACGCCTCGTCGCTGCTGCTGCCCGGCGCGAACCTGACCAACCTGTTGGTGTTGGCCAGCGAGCCGGTGTCGGGCGCGACGTTCGTGGCGCGCGTGCTGCCCGGAGCGCTGGCGGCAGCGGTCGTGACGGCGCTCGGGTTGATGGCCTGGCAAGGACGACACCCGCGCTGCGACGGCGGCAACGACGCTCGCGACCGTGCGCCAGCCAAGGCCGAGCGTCCGCGCCCCCTCAGCGTCGTCGCCTGCGCGATCGCCGCCGTGCTGGTCCTGGTGCTGCCCGACCCCAGCCTGCCCGTGCTCGCGGTCGGCGTCATCGCGGTGCTCGTGCGGCGCGTTGAGGGCGACGCCGTCGCCGAGGCCGTCGGCCCGCTCGCGCTGCTGGGCCTCTTCAGCGTCTCGGTTTTGCTCGGGGCGCTCGCCCGCACCTGGTCGGGACCGGCCGAGCTGCTCGCGTCCGCGTCACCGCTAGAGACGACCGCGATCGGCGCGTGCGCCGCGATCTTGGTCAACAACCTCCCGGCCGCGGTCCTGCTCAGCGCCGCTCCGCCGCCGCATCCGCGCGCGCTGCTGTTCGGCCTCAACCTCGGGCCGAACCTCGCGGTCACCGGCTCGCTGTCGGCCTACCTGTGGTTCAAGGCCGCGCGGTCTGCGGGCGCGGAGCCGAGCGCGCTGCGCTTCAGCCTGATCGGCGCGCCGCTGGCGCTCGTCGCGATGGCGGCGGCGCTGCTGACGGGCACCCGTTAGGCACCCGTTAACGACCAGAGCCCCTGCTGGCACAGGGGCTCCGGGCGAGGAGGTCAAACGATGATGCAGGAGGAGGTGCTGCGGTGCGTTGCGTTGCTCCCCGGTGATCGGCACGAGGCCGTCCGATCTTGAGCGTCAGTCGGCAGCCAAAAGGCGCACGGTGCGGCGCCCACCGGCCACCGCGCGGTGCCAGGGGCCGTCGCCGTCGAGCTCACCGCCGAAGTCCAGCAGCAGCGCGGCGAGCGTCAGCGCCTCGTCGCGCGGTTGCGGCGGCGAGACGTACTCGCGGTCGCGCCGGCCGGTCAAGCCGGGGCTGAAGTGATCCTCGACCCGCACGCTGAACGACGGGCCGAGCGTCAGGGAAAGCTGGTCGGAGGCACCGGACACGGTGGCGGAAGCCTCGCACAAACCGCGCGCGGGGCTTCCGCCACGACCGCACCGCGCGCGATTGCGCCGCGCGGTGCGGGACGACGTGACCGGTGGTGGTTTGTCTAGGCCTGCGCGCCGCAGACCGGCCAGGGCGCGGTGCCCTGCGCGGCCAGGAGCGCGGCGGCGCGCTGGTCCTGCTCGGCCTCGGGCGCCGCGGCGGGATCGCCGCTGCCGCCCATCGCCTTCCAGGTCGAGCGCGTGAACTGGTACTTGCCGCGGTAGACGCCGTCGGCGGAGATCGCGGTCGGATCGCCGCCGGACTCGCACTGGGCGATCTTCGCCAGCGTCGCGGAGGCGTCGCCGGAGACCGCGGCCGCCGAGGCGGTCTCGGCGTCTTCAGCCAGCCCGCTGGACAGGCCGAGCGCGCCGGCGGTCTGCGGCCCGACGATGCCGTCGACCGTCAGCCCGTTCTTGCGCTGAAAGCTCTTGACGGCGCGGGCGGTGGTCGCGGTGAACTTCCCGGTCTGCTTGATGCCGAGCGCGGCCTGCAGCGCCTTGACGGCGGCGCCGGAGGAACCGGCCTTGAGCGTCTGCGGCGCGGGCGCCTGGGCGGCCGTCTGGCCGAGCGCCAGCGGCGCGCCGAGCGCGAAGACGGCGACGAGCGTGGCGGCGACGCTGCTGCCGGAGCGCCGACGGCGCCGTCGGCGCACCATGGCCAGGCGCGCGGCCACCGCGGTGCGGCGGGCACGCGAGCGCTCCAGCGAAGCCTGGCAGGCGCGTTCGAGGTCTGAGATCACGACGAGGTGCTTCCTTTGCTCTTTCAGGCCTACGGGGTTAGCTGTCGGGCTCGCGCTGAAGAGCTGCGCTACTGCGCCGTGAAGGCGCCGATTCGCCCCGGGAGCCATGCGTGATGGCTCCATTGGGTCCCCCGCTCCCGGGCGCCGTGGCGACCGGGACTCGGCTGGTGTACGACGGCAAAGCCAAGCACATCTGAACGACGCGTGCGGCTTGACATAACCGTTCGGGACCGACCTTTGGATCGGCCTCAGCGACGTGCAGGGCAAAGGTCGCCGTCTGGGCTCGTACACTGCGTCGCCACCGCATGCCTCCGGAGTCAGAAGCCCCCCGTCGCAGGGACGATCGCCAACCGACGCCGTGGCGCGTCGAGGGCGCGCCCGAGGAGAAGAAGCAGGGACCGATGGGCATGCCGCGTCCGCCCGGAGGCCGGCGCTTCATCTACTTCGTCGTCGCGCTGCTGGCGCTGAACTTCCTGTTTGCGTCGCTGGTGCCGCAGTCGACCGACCGCGCCGAGGTCCCGTACTCGCAGTTCCTCAGCGAGGTCGACAAGAACAACGTCAAGGAGGTCTTCGCCAAGGGAGACAGCCTCCAGGGCGAGTTCAAGAACAAGGTCAAGCCGCAGGACTCCAAGGACGACGCGGAGGTCAAGTTCACCACCTTCCGCCCGGCGTTCGCCCCGGCCGACGACACGCTGCTCAACCAGCTGCGCGAGAAGGGCGTCATCGTCTCGGCCAAGGCACTGGACAGCGGGCGCTCGATCTGGGCCGACCTGTTGCTGTTCTTCGGGCCGACGCTGTTGTTGGTGGGGTTGTTCGTCTTCCTGGCGCGCCGCGCGGCTGGCGGGGGCGCGGCCGGCCTCGGCGGTCTGGGCCGCTCGCGCGCCAAGCGCTACGACGCGGCCACCGGAACGCGGACGACGTTCGCCGACGTCGCCGGCATCGATGAGGCCGAAGACGAGCTCGAGGAGGTCGTGGACTTCCTCAAGAACCCGGACAAGTACCGGTCGCTCGGCGCGATGATCCCCAAGGGCGTGTTGTTGAGCGGCCAGCCCGGCACGGGCAAGACGCTGCTGGCGCGCGCGGTCGCGGGCGAGGCCAACGTCCCGTTCTTCTCGATCAGCGCGAGCGAGTTCATCGAGATGGTCGTCGGCGTGGGCGCGTCCCGCGTCCGCGATCTGTTCACGCAGGCCAAGACCGCGGCGCCGTCGATCATCTTCATCGACGAGCTCGACGCGATCGGCCGCCAACGCGGTGGCGGCGCGTCGCTCGGCGGGCACGACGAGCGCGAGCAGACGCTCAACCAGATCCTCACCGAGATGGACGGCTTCGACGGGTCCGAGGGCGTCATCGTGCTGGCGTCCACCAACCGACCTGATGTCCTTGACTCGGCGCTGCTGCGCCCGGGCCGCTTCGACCGTCGCGTGACGGTCAACCCGCCCGACGTCGAAGGCCGCGAGAAGATCCTGCAGGTCCACACGCGATCGGTGCCGCTGGCCGACGACGTCGACCTGAAGGGCATCGCGGCGACGGCGCCGGGCATGGTCGGCGCCGACCTGCGCAACCTCGTCAACGAGGCCGCGCTGCTGGCCGCCAAGAGCGGACACAAGCAGGTTGAGTCGGCCGACTTCTACAACGCCTTCGAGAAGATCGTGCTCGGCACCGAGCGGCGCATCACGCTGTCGCACGAGGAGCGCGAGCGCACCGCCTACCACGAGGGCGGCCATGCGTTGTTGGGGATGTTGGAGCCTGGGGCCGACCCGGTGCGCAAGGTCTCGATCGTCCCGCGCGGCCGCGCGCTGGGCGTGACCTTCCAGTCCCCGGAGAGCGACCGCTACGGCTACGACACCGCGTACCTGCTGGGCCGCATCGTCGGCGCCCTGGGCGGCCGCGCCGCCGAGGAGATCGTGTATGGGTCGGTCACGACCGGCGCCGAATCCGATCTACAGCAGGTGACCTCGATCGCGCGCTCGATGGTCGGCCGCTGGGGCATGTCTGACCAGATCGGGCTGGTCACGGTCATCACCGACGAGCCGCAGTACCCCGGCGCCGGCCCCGCCTCCGAGGCGACCCGCGAGCTGATCGACCAAGAGGTCCGCCGCATCGTCGAGGAGTGCTACAGCCGCGCGGTCACGCAGCTGCGCGAGAACCGCGAGCGCCTCGACGGCCTTGCCCGAGAGCTGCTGGTGCGCGAGACGCTCGACGAAGGCGCGGCCTACCGGGCCGCCGGCTTCGAGCGCGGCTCCGCCCCCGGCGACCGCCCGCCCCACGGGATGCTCAAAGAGCCGTCCGTGACGCCGCAGCTGGACCAGCTCGCGGCGCCCGAGCGGCCCGCGTCCAGCAGCGAGTAGCGAGGACGGCGAAGGCCCCCGAAGGGCCCTTCGCCGGAAGAGCCGCAACTTCCGCGGGCCGTTGCCCGTTCTCCTTGGTGACGGCCCGCGGGGCGCAAAGCAGGTCCTCCCGATGAAGTCGCCCCGGGGCCGTCCTCTCTCTCGCCATGTGCTTCAAGAACGTCCTCGTGGGGGCGGCGCTCGTCGTCGCCCTGATCGCCCCTGCCTCCAAGGCGCAGGCTTCGGCGCGTGCGCCGCTGTACTTCGACGCCGGCAGTGCCGCGGTGCGCGACGACACGCGCGCGGCGACGCTGGCGCGGCTCGATGGGCTCGGCGTTCGCGCGCTGCGCGTGTCGCTGGTGTGGGCGGCGGTCGCGCCGTCGTCCTCCAGTCCCGCGCGGCCGGCGTTCGACGCGAGCGATCCCAATGCCTATGACTGGGGTGGGTACGGGCGGCTGATCGACGCGGCCCACGCGCGTGGGTGGCGGGTGCTGGTCACCTTCACCGCACCCGTCCCGCGCTGGGCGACCGCCGTGCACGCCGACCAGGTGACGCGCCCGAGCGCTCTGGAGTTCAGGATGTTCACGACCGCTGCGGGACGCCGCTTCGGCGACGCGGTCTCGGCGTGGGGGCTGTGGAACGAGCCCAACCACCCGCGGTTCCTGCGGCCGCAGTACGTCAAGGGCAAGCTCACCGCGCCGGTGCTCTACCGCGCGCTGCACCTGGCGGGCGTGCGCGGGCTGGAAGCTGCGGGCCAGGCGACCGACGTCTTCCTCGGCGGCGAGACCGCGCCCGGCGGCGACCGCCGCACGTCCGTCCCGCCATTGCAGTTCCTGCGCGGCGTCTTCTGCAAAGGCTGCGCGCGTCTGCGGATCGACGGCTGGGCGCACCACCCCTACGCCAATCGCAAGGGCCCCTACTACGTGCCGCCCGACCGCGACAACGTGACGATCGGCGTCCTCTCGCGACTGGAGCGCGCGCTCGACGCCGCCGGCCGCCGCTCGACGCCGGTCTGGATCACCGAGTACGGCGTGCAGTCCTCGCCGGACACCACGCTCGGCGTGCCGCTCGCCCAGCAGGCCGAGTACCGGTCGCTGTCCGAGCGCCTGCTGCGCGCCGACCCGCGCGTCGCGGCGTTGTCGCAGTACCTGCTCGTCGACGACGTCGCGCTGTCGGGGTTTCAGTCCGGACTGCTCACCAGCTCCGGACGCGCCAAGCCGGCGCTCGACGAGTTCCGCCTGCCGTTGTCCGCGCGTCGCTCCGGATCGTCGGTCTTGTTGTGGGGTTTGGTCCGTCTGGCGACCACCGCGACGCGCGTCGAAGTGCTCGTCCGGGACCGGACGGCGGCGCGTTCGAGCGTCGTCACGACCCGCCCGACGGACGCCGTCGGCGCCTGGACGGCGCGCCTCGGATACCGAGCGGGACGCACGTTCCGGGTGCGTTGGACAGCTTCGGACGGGGCCACGTACGTCGGGCCCCCTGTCCGGGTGTACGGATAGCCCCAAGGCAGGACACGAGCCCACACCCCCGAAAGGGAGCATCCGATGCGGTTTGATCTGCGTAACCCGACGTGAGATCACCCGTTCCACGGGTACAACCCCCACCGCAGCGATATGCCCACCGAAATTCCGACCATGTACGCCTCCGAAGTTCGCCAGCACCTGATGCTCCTCGGTGAGGAGCGGGTCCTCGCGCACGAGGCCGGGCTGGATCACGACCGGGCGTACATGGCCGACCTCGACGACGAGATCGCCACGTACCGGTCGGCCTACATGGGCGCGGTCGTCACCGAGATCGCGATGCTGCGCGCGCGCATCGACGGTCCGCTCGTCGGCTAGGTCGCCGGTCCGTCAGGGACCGGACTGCCCGACCTGGGCGAAGGTCTTGGTGCCTTGTACGTGGTTGTTGCCAGAATCTGGTGTGTGCGTGGGTCGACGCTGTCCTTCGGGGTGCTCGCCGTAACCGCTGCTTTGGCAGCGCCGTCGACGTACGCCGCGACGGCTTCCGGCCCGTCCTGCAAGGGCGCAGACGTTCCCGCGACCGCCCAGAGCGTGGCCGCCACGCGCAGCGCGATCGCCTGCCTGGTCGACGCCGCGCGCGTCGAGCGCAAGCTGCCTGCGCTGAAGAGCAACGCGCGCTTGCAGACCGCCGCGCAGCGGTTCGCGCGGTCGCTCGACCCGGCCAAGCCGCTGACACACGCCGGCCCGGACGGGTCCACCCCGCTCTCGCGGATCCAGGACGCCGGCTACGCGCGCGGCGGGGCGGGGTTCAGCGCGGCGGAGACGCTGGGACGGTCGAAGGGCTCGCTGGCGACCCCGAGCACGCGCGTGCGCAAGTGGCTGGCCGCCGCGGCGACGCGCAAGCTGCTGCTCAGCGCGAAGTACCGCGACGTCGGGGTCGGCGTCGTGACGACGGGCGACACCGCGACCTTCGTGGTCGAGGTGGCTAGCCCGGTGTCGGCGGGCTCGGGCTCGTCGCGCTCGTCGCGGTAGCCCGCAGCGCGAGCGCCAGCTCAAAGCGCGCGTCCGGATCATCCAGGCGCTCCTCGAAGAGCTCGCGCAGCTGGGCCATCCGGTAGCGGACGGTCTGCGGGTGCACGTGCAGGCGCTCGGCGACGCGCGTCACCTGACCGGGCTCGTCGAGCCAGGCGCGCAGCGTCTCCAGGAGACGCTCGCGGGCGCCGTCGCCGAGGTCGTCGAGCGGCTGCAGGGCGCGGGCCGCGAGGTCGGCGGCCAGCGCGCCGTCGCCGTGGAGCAACAGGTCCGGGAGATGCTCGTCGGTGAGCAGCGGCGCTGGCTGGGCGGGCAGGATCCCGCGCTCCTGTAGACCGAAGGCGGCCTGGGCGCGGTGCAGCGACGTGGCGGCGCGCTCGAGCGGGACGGTCGGACCGAGCGCGGCAGGCGCCGCGGCGTCGAGCGCGTTGCGCAGCTCGGCGGCGCGACCGGGCGCGTCGGGGTCCGGGAGGAAGGCGAGCGCGAGGCCCTGCTCGGCGACCGCGATCGCCTCGCCGCCCAGGCGCGACGCGAAGCGATCGGCGTCCTCGGCGCGGGTGACGAGCGCGGCGACGGTCTGCGGGCGCGGCCAGACGGCGAGCTGGGCGAGGTCGCGGACTTCCTCAGCGCCGGCGTCGTCGCGGGCGAGCAGGCGGACGAGCGCGCGCCGCTTGCGCTGTCGGTCGGCGAGCGTGACCGACTGCTCCTGCGCGTAGCCGTCGACCGACTCGGCGGAGAGGCGGTCGATGTAGGAGAAGATCGCGGAGGCCAGGCGGTAGAGCGTCGCGGGGTCAAAACCGGCGCGCTGGCCGGCCTCGACGCAGCGCTCCCAGGCGATCCGCGCGCCGAGGCGATAGGCGGAGAGCAGCGCGTCCAGCGAGCGGCCGGCGCGCATCTCGCCGCGGCCGAGCTCGACGTAGACCTCGCGGCGCGGGTCGCTCTCCGCGGCGGCCTGCGGATCGACGAGCGCGTCGACGAAGCGGCCCAGCGCGCGCTCGACGCCAAACCGCAGCCCCTGGCCGAACGGGCCTTCGAGCGGTCGCGCGTACTCGGAGACCTCGCGGCCGATCGCGGCGATGATCTCCTCGGCCAGCGCCGGCAGCCCGGGCCGCAGCGCGTCGGCGAGCTCTGAGGGGAGGGGCTCCTCCATTTGTCACGAGGCTACAGATCTTGCGCCGACATCCTGTGGCACATGCATGTATGGCGGGGCCGAGTTGAGGGATAGCCTTGAGATCGCCATGAGCCGAGCCCAGCGCTACACCAACCTCGCGGCGGTGATCCTGCCGCTCATCGCCTTCGTCGTCGCGATCGCGTTGCTGTGGAACTCGTGGGTGCGGTGGACTGACCTGGTGCTGTTGGCCGTGTTGTACGTGTTGACCGGCTTCGGGATCACGATCGGCTTCCACCGGATGCTCACCCACCGGTCGTTTCAGACCTCGCCGCTCGTGGAGCGGACGTTCGCCGTGCTGGGGTCGATGGCCGTGCAGGGCTCGGTGATCCAGTGGGTCAGCGACCACCGCAAGCACCACGCGCACACCGACGAGGAGGGCGATCCGCATTCGCCGCACGCCGGCTTCGCGGGCGGCGGCGTCCGCGGCACGCTGCGCGGGCTCTTCCACGCGCACGTCGGCTGGATCCTGACCGAGGAGGGCGGCGCGAACCGCGCGAAGTACGCCAAGGACTTGGTCGAGGACCGCGGCATGAGGCGGATCAGCGACAACTTCCACTGGCTGGTGCTGCTGTCGCTCGGCCTCCCCACGTTGTTGGGGTTCTTGATCTCCGGCGGCTCCTGGAAGGGCGCGGTGACGGGCCTGCTCTGGGGCGGCTTCGTGCGGATCTTCCTGCTGCACCACGTCACGTGGTCGATCAACTCGATCTGCCACTTCGTCGGCACGCGTCGCTTCGCCGTCGACGACCACTCCACCAACGTCTTCTGGCTCGCCCTGCCCTCCTTCGGCGAGGCCTGGCACCACAACCACCACACCTTCCCGCGCTCGGCCGAGCACGGCCTGGCGCGCTGGGAGCGCCTGATGGACCCGTCGGCCGCGCTGATCCGGGTGATGGAGAAGGCCGGGTTGGTGTGGAACGTGGTCCGGATCACGCCGGAGCGGCAGGCGGAGAAGCTGGCGGCGCGCGATCCCCAGCCGGTCGCCTGACCGCCCGGGGTAGGCGATCGCCACCAGGGCTCAAGCCCGCGCGTGGGCGCGCCGATCCGCGACCATGCCCTCCCCCGCCGACGACGCCTCGGCTCACGCCGAGGCCTTGGAGCTGGCCGCCGCGGGCCAGGACGACGCCGCTCGCGCGCTCCTGGCCGACGCGGTCCGACGTCAGCTCGACCCGGAGGCCATCAACGACCTCGCCGTACTCGCGCACCGTTGCGGGGACGCCACCGAGGCGGTCGCGCTGCTGGAGGCGCTGACGCACCTGGCGCCCGATCACACCGCCGCGCGCGAGAACCTCGAGAGCCTCCGCGAGATCCCGGCGCCCTGGCCGCCGCGGCTGGACCGGATCGCCGCCGACGGCGCCGTCGCCGCGCTGATCGAGGACCACGCCGAGCTCGACCCACTGCGCCCGGGCTGGATGCAGCGGCTGGAGTTCGAGCGGCAGCTGAGCGTGGTCCACCGCGACGACGAGCAGTGGCTCGTGCCCGGCTACTGCGCGACCTGCTCCACCCACCAGCTGTTTCGCTGCGACTGGGTCTCCACCTGGGGCGGAACGCCGAACTTCCGTGAGCGCCTGCACTGCCCGCGCTGCCACCTCAACAGCCGCCAGCGCCTGGTCACGCAGCTGGTCAAGGCCATGGGACAGCCGCCCTACTACGTCTACGAGCTGGTGACGACGTTCTACCAGTGGGCCGCCACGACCTTGCCCCAGGTCACCGGCAGCGAGTACCTCGGCCACGACGTCCCGGGCGGCAGCGTGATCAACGGCCTGCGCCACGAGGACGCGCTCGAGCTGTCCTTCGCGGACGACAGCTTCGGGACGATCGTCTCCTGCGACGTCTTCGAGCACGTCGCCGACATCGACCGCGCGCTCCAGGAGTGCGCCCGCGTCCTGCGCCCCGGCGGCACGCTCATCCTCTCGGTGCCGTTCGACCCCGACAGCCAGACGGTCCAGCGGGTCGAGCTGCGCGATGGCGAGCCGGTGCACCTTCTGGAGCCCGTCTACCACGGCAACCCGCTCGATCAGGAGAAGGGCTCGCTGACCTTCTACGACCACGGCTGGGACCTCGTCGACCGTATGCGCAGCGCCGGCTTCTCGCGCGCGGGCGTCGTGGCGGCGTGGAGCCAGTACCACGGTTACCTCGGCCGCGGGATGCAGTTCGTGCTCGTCGCGCAACGCTGAGCGAGCGGTCGGAAAAGATGTGAGCCGGACGCGCTAAGATCCTGGAGACCGTTGCAAACGCAATGGTTTTGTGGACAAAGGATCTTGTCGTGACTTCCCTCCTTCTCATCCCACTCGACGACACCGTCGTCTTCCCGACCATGGACGTGACGCTGCCGGTGGATGCCGCCGGCGAGGATCGCGTCCTGCTCGTCCCGCGGCACGAGGGCGAGTACGCGTCCGTCGGCACGATCGCCACGGTCGCTCAGAACGTGCGCCTGCCCGGTGGCGGGCGCGGCGCGATGCTTGAGGGCATCAGCCGCGGCGTCGCGGGCGCGGCGCACACCGATCACGCCGGCCGTCTGCGGGTCGAGGTCGAGGAGCGCGTCGACAACGTGCCGGTCGACGGTCGCACCCGCGAGCTGGAGCGCGAGTACCGCGCGACGGTCGAGGAGATCCTCGAGCTGCGCGGCGACGACGGGCGCATCGCGTCCTGGGTCCGCGCGATCACCGAGCCCGGCGCCCTGGCCGACACGTCCGGCTACGCCCCCGACCTGACCTTCGAGCAGAAGGTCCAGCTGCTGGAGAAGGTCGACGTCACCGAGCGGCTGGAGCTGGCGCTCGGCTACCAGCGCGAGCGGCTCGCCGAGCTGCAGGTCCGCGCCAAGATCCGCGAGGACGTCGAGTCCGGCGCGGCCAAGCAGCAGCGCGAGTACGTCCTGCGCAAGCAGATGGAGTCGATCCGCCGCGAGCTCGGCGAGGATGACGGCTCGGTCGTGGACGAGTACCGCACCAAGATCGAAGCCGCCAACATGCCCGACGAGGTCCGCGAGCAGGCCGAGCGCGAGCTCGCCCGCCTGGAGCGCTCCGGCGAGCAGTCCGGCGAGGCCCAGACGATCCGCACCTACCTCGACGTCCTGATCGACGTCCCGTGGGGCAAGCGCTCTGAGGACAAGCTCGACCCGACCGCGACCCGCGAGACGCTCGACGCCGACCACGCCGGCCTCAACGACGTCAAGGACCGCATCGTCGAGTACGTCGCCGTCAAGAAGCTGCGCGAGGAGCGCGGCATCTCCGCCGACAAGCGCAGCGGCGCGATCCTGACCCTGATCGGCCCGCCCGGCACCGGCAAGACCTCGATTGGCGAGTCGATCGCCCGCGCCATGGGCCGCGAGTTCGTGCGCATGTCGCTCGGCGGCGTCCGCGACGAGGCCGAGATCCGCGGCCACCGCCGGACCTACATCGGCGCGCTCCCCGGCCGTCTGGTCCGGGCGCTGAAGGACGCCGGCACGATGAACCCGGTGATCCTCCTCGACGAGGTCGACAAGGTCGGCGCCGACTGGCGCGGCGACCCGTCGGCGGCGTTGTTGGAGGTCTTGGACCCCGCCCAGAACTCCACCTTCCGCGACCACTACCTGGACGTGGAGCTGGACCTGTCGGAGGTCGTCTTCATCGCCACGGCCAACCAGGCCGAGACGATCCCGGGCCCGCTGCTGGACCGCATGGAGGTCATCCGCTTCGACGGCTACACGGTCGAGGAGAAGGTCGCCATCGCGCGCGACTACCTCTTCGCCCGCCAGCGGGAGCGCAACGGCCTGCACGCCGAGGAGGTCGTCGCCCCCGACGGCATCCTGCGCACGGTGATCGCCGAGTACACCCGCGAGGCCGGCGTCCGCCAGCTCGAGCGCGAGCTCGGCAAGGTGCTGCGCAAGACGGCCACCAAGATCGCGACCGACCCGTCGATCGCGCCGGTCGAGATCGACCTCGACGCCGTCCGCGACGCGCTCGGTCGCCAGAAGGTGTTCCACGAGGCGGCGCAGCGCACGGCGGTACCGGGCGTGGCAACCGGGCTCTCCGTGACCGGCACCGGCGGCGACGTCCTCTTTATCGAGGCCAACGCCACCAAGTCGTCCAAGCCCGGCCTGCAGCTGACCGGCCAGCTCGGCGACGTCATGAAGGAGTCGGCGCGGATCGCGCTCACGTTCGTCCGCGCGCACGCCGAGGAGCTCGGGATCGACCCGGACATCTTCGAGCGTCGCGAGTTCCACATGCACGTCCCGGCCGGCGCGATCCCGAAGGACGGGCCGTCCGCGGGCATCACGATGACGACGGCGCTGGCGTCGCTGCTGACCGACCGTCCCGTCAAGCACACGGTCGGCATGACCGGCGAGGTCACGCTGCAGGGCCGCGTGCTCCCGATCGGCGGGCTCAAGCAGAAGGTGTTGGCCGCGCACGCGGCGGGCCTGACCGACGTCATCCTGCCCGAGCGCAACCGCGGCGACCTCGACGACGTGCCGCAGGACGTCCGCGACGCGATGACGTTCCACCCGGTGATGACCGTCACCGAGGTGCTGGAGCTGGCCCTGGAGCCGGCCCCCAAGAAGGCCGGTTCGCTGGCCTGATACGCCGGATAGCGCATAGAGTCGGCGGCGTGGACCGACCCCGCGACCACGCCGCTGGCTCTCGCGCGCTCCCGTTGGCGATCGCCGGCCTGCTGGCGGTCGTCGTCGCGGACCTCGTCACCGGCGGCACGGCGCTCACGGTCCTCGCCGTCACGATCCTCGCGGGGGTCGCCCTCGTCCTGGCCCGCGCGCAGCGGGTGCTGGCCGGCGCCGCCCGCGCCGCGAATGCCGAGCGCGACGCCGAGCGCGTCGCCCGCCACCGCTTCGAGCTGCTCGCGCGCGTTGCCGACCTGCTGGAGGCGCCGCTGGACTCCGACGAGATGCTCCAGCGCCTCAGCGGCCTGTTCGTCCCCGAGCTGGGCGATGTCGTGGTCGTCGACCTGCTTCAGGACGGTGGCACGCTGCGCGAAGCGGTCACCGCCGCGGTCGACGGCGAGATCGCCGACGACCTCCGCCGGCTGCGCGAAGAGCACCCGATCTCGGCCGACTCCAACCACCCGGTGGCGATCGCACTGCGCACCGGCGAGCCGCACGTGCTCCAGGACCTCCCGACCGAGGTCCACACCTACGCCGACTCCGCCGAGCACGTCGACCACGTCGTCGGCTTCGACTATCAGGCCGTGTTGTCGGTGCCCTTGATCGGGCGGCGCGCGTCGTTTGGGGCGATCTCGTTCGTCCGCCGCGCCGGCCGCGACCCGTTCACGCCCGACGAGATCACGCTCGGCCGGATCATCGGCGCCCGCGCGTCGCTGGCGCTCGACAACGTGCGGCTGATCTCCGAGCTGCGCGGGACCGAGGGACGGCTGGAGGCGATCGTCGAGAACCTCGGCGAGGCGGTCGCGGCGATCGCGCCCGACGGGACGCTGCGCTTCGCCAACGCGGCCGCTGCGGAGTTCGCGGGCTACGCGAGCGCCGACGCGCTGGTCGCCGACGGCGGCGGTGCCGCGCTGCTGGCGCGGTGGCGCGCGTTCGACGAGGCCGGCGCACCGGTCAGGCCCGAGGACTACCTGGTCGTGCGAGCGCTGGCCGGCGAGCGCCCTGAGCCCCGGATCCAACATGTCGTCGAACGCGACACCGGGCGCGACCGCTGGCTGATGACCCGCGCCGCGCCGGTCTTCGACGAGGACGGCGCCGTTGACTTCGTGGTCTGGGTCGGCGAGGACATGACCTTGGTCAAGCGCCAGGAGATGCGCGAGCGCCTGCTGTCCAACGCGAGCAAGTTGTTGGGGTCCTCGCTGGACGTGGACGCGACGATCGACAAGGCCGCGTGGGCGGTCGTGCCGGAGCTGGCCGACTACGCGCGCGTGGATCTCCTAGACGAGCGCGGCGCGCTGGTGCAGATGGCGGTCGCGCACCGCGACTTCGAGAAGGCCGAGCTACTGCGCGAGTGGCGGCGGGATTTCCCGCCGTCGCCGTCTGACGACCGCGGCCCTGCCGAGGTCCTGCGCTCGGGACGGCCGATCGTGTGGGCGAGCGTGAGCGAGGACGACGTCACGCGCTACGCGCAGGCGCCGCGCCACGCCGAGCTGATGCGGTTGATCGACACGCGCTCGCTGGTGATCGTCCCGATGATCGTCGGCGATGAGCTGATCGGGACGATGCAGCTGGCGACGACCGGCGAGTCGGGACGGATGCTCAGCGCGAGCGACCTGGAGGTGGCCGAGGAGCTCGCCGAGCGCGCGGCGATCGCGGTCGAGCACGCACGGCTGCACGCGGCGCGCACGCACGTGGCGACGACGCTGCAGCGGTCGCTGCTGCCGCCGCGGCTGCCCGTGATCCCAGGGCTAGCGATCGCCGCGCGCTTCCGCGCGGCGGGCACCGCGAGCGAGGTCGGCGGCGACTTCTACGACCTGTTCGAAGGCCGCGACCGCTGGATGGTGCTGATGGGCGACGTGACCGGCAAGGGGCCGGGCGCGGCGGCGATCACGTCGCTGGCGCGGTACACGATGCGGACGGTCGCCCAGTACGAGGACGACCCGACGATCATGTTGGAGCGGTTGAACGCAACGCTCGGCAGCGACCCGGAGCGGCGGCAGATCTGCACGGCGGTGTGCGTGGAGGTGCGACCGCGCGGCGAGGACGGCGGCGACGGCGCGCGGCTGCGGATCGTCTGCGCCGGCCATCCGTCGCCGCTGCTGGTCCACGGCGACGGCAGCGGCGTGACGGCGGTCGGGCGGCCCGGGACGTTGTTGGGGGCCTTCCCCGAGGGTCGCTGGATCGTGACCGACGTCGAACTGGCGCCCGGCGACTCGCTGGTCCTCTACACCGACGGCGTGACCGACACGCGCGGAGCGGACGGACAGCGGTTCGGCTCTGACCGCCTCGAGGAGACGCTGCGCGCAATCGGCCCGGGGCCGGCGGAGGACATCGCCGGCGGGATCGACGCGGCGCTGCGGGCTTTCGGCGAGCAGCGCGACGACGTGGCGGTGCTGGTCCTCAACGGGACGGCGTCCGACGACCCGCAGACGGTGGTCGTCGGGTCCGCGCCTGAACCGCGCGCGGCGTAGTTCGGCCCCGACTTGATGGCGATCGATACGAAGTCGTCCGGAGGGTGCGGCATATTCGCGCCCGCAGCCCTTGACCCGCCGGGCGTTCCGGCGTGGCATGACCGCTGCAGGAGGGTCATGGACCGCTCGCTCCCCATCTACGCCAGCACCGCCAGCCGCCGCGGACGCGGTCGTGGGTGGTCATCGCGCCGGCGCCGCCGCTGGATGCGCGTGCTGCGACCGGGCGCGGTGGCGCTCGTGCTGGCGATCGTGGCACTGCTGGCCGCGACGGCCGAGCGGGCGCTGGGCTAGACCGAAGACCGGTCCTCAATCGTCCGAATCGTCAACCGTGTTGGTCGCGACGTACTCGACAAGCGGGCCTCGCTTCGGGCCATCCGGATCGATGGTGATGTACCCCTTCTTCCTCAGACGGGTCAGGCGGTTGCGCGCGGTCGCAACATCGCACTCGAGGTAGTTGCGAACGTCCTCGTTGGCGATCCTGCGGTGCCGCTTCAGATGCCGCAGCAGTTTCGCGTCGTCGATGTCGATCGTTCCGGTCCGGTATTGCAGTGCTGGCCGCAAGGCCGCAGCGGTCGCGACGCTGAGTCGATATGAGGGACGACGACGACTGGCCGTCGATCTCGTCGGATCGATCAGTCCAGCGGTGTGCATCCGCCGAAGGACGTCATCCGCAAAATCCACGTCCCGCTGAATGACCGGAGCCACGATCGCTGCGGTCACCGAGGACCTAGTTCTCAAGATCGACAACGTGAGCAGCACATCGAGATCGCCGGAGAGTCTCGGCTCGGGGAAATCATCACTGCGCAGGAACCGTGCAAAAGCCCTATCGCCTCGCCCGCCTGGTACGACGACCGTGAAGCGAGGGCCGACCTCGATTCTGGGCGGCTCCTTCCCGGCCGCGGCAAGCGCTCGATACACGCGGTCAAAACCCATGCCCGCACCCTCAGCTATGCGCAAGCGGGTGATCTCCCTGGACAGGACCCTATTCCGCTGAGCGCTCTCCCTGAGGAGACGATCCGCGTGAAGTGTCGGCAGCAGGTCCCCTGGACTCGCGACGAGGAGGGCATCAGGAGAGTGGGCCACTTCGATCATGCCCGGCTGCTCCCAATCACGATGCGCAAACGCGTTCGCCACGAGCTCTCGCACGACGTCAGGCTCAAAGTCGACGAGCCGTACTTCTGCGGCTCCGACTCGAAAGGCATCGGCCTGGGCGACGCCCGCGAGACGAGCGAGTATGTCGTCGATCAAAAGAACCAGCGAGCGACGACGAGCATCGTCTCGACGCAGGAGCACCGTACCTTCGCTGCCTGGGCTTAGGGCGGTGGTCACGAGCGCGCCCCAGTCCAGCACGAGTCCGGTCAACGCACGTTCGCTGCCATAGAGCAGAACTCCGGCTCGCGTCACTCGACCCTGATCGAGAAGCTCGCAAGAGCGAAGAAACTGCTCTCGATCCTCTTCGGCCTGGCGAGCCAGCTCATCGTGCCCAGCATCGCGGAGACGGTCAGCAGCTGCTGCCAACGCAGCAGCGGAAAGCGCATCAGGTCCGAACTCCGATCGCTCCCCGCTCCAGTCGTACACCCCCCGGGCCGCAGAGATCGAACGCATCGTGTCAGGACCGATCGGCTCACACCGATCTTCCACACGCCATTTGTATGCCCCGCCTGTCGTGGCGTGCACGACGGCACCAACTGGCACGTCCACGAGCAACAGCCTCTTACCGTCGACTGCCCGCTCCTGAACGACGACCGTCAGCGGCGGCGACGTCCCGTCATAGACCGCAAGCCGAACACCTTCTGGGGTGTACGCAGATGGGACACCCTGAATTGCAGCCTCCCGTGTCGGAGCCTTGTCCTTGACCCCGAGAATGATCACACCGCCTTGCGCATTGGCGAGACAGCTGGCGGTCTCGGCGACCATGGCCAAGAACTCCTTGCGTGCCTTGCCGAGATTGCGCTTCGCTCGAACTTCAGGCGGCAGCGCGGTGTCAGGGGTCTCCTTGAAGTCGAGCCGCTGCAACTCTCTCTTTGAAGCTTCCCAATCGTCCCCGATCTCGCGGAGCACGACCTCCGCGAAGGCAATCACACTGCCGTACGTATGATCGAGAAATGATAGCTGTGCTTTTTGCACGCGTATCATACTAACGAGCAAAACCTCGACAACGTCAAGGTGACTCGGGCGCGGCTAGACCGTCGCGGGCTCGCGCGGGGGCGGTGCCGGCGCGACGGGCTCGGCCGCGCGCTCGGGGCGTCCGGCGGCCAGCCAGGACCAGAGCAGCGCGTTCCACGTCAGCGCGACCGAGGAGACGTGGAGCCAGACGGTCCAGGCCGGGTAGTCGAGGATGTGGTACTGCAACGTGCCGATCGCGCCGGTGATCGCGACCAGGACGCAGACCGCGGTAAGCGGCCAGAGCAGGGCGCGGGCGCCGCGCAGGCGGGCGAAGAGCCAGAGGGCGACGGCGGCGATGCCGAAGACCATCGCGACCCGCGCGTGCCAGGTGATGATGTCGTTGAACGTGTCGTCGCCGAAGAGCGTGAGGCGCGAGACGGTGTCGTCGGTGCCTTCGCCGCCGGCGTAAGGGCCGGAGGCGGTGACCGCGGTCCCGATGAACACGACCGCGCCGCCGAAAACCGTGAGCGCGCGAACCAGCCCGACGAGCAGCGGGTCATGCGACGGCGTCTCGGACTGCGCGCGGCGCTCGCGGACCACGCGCCAGACCAGCAGCGACGCGATCACCAACGTGACCATCGACAGCAGGAAGTGCGACATCACCGTGAACGGGTTCAGGCCGGTCATGACCGTGATCCCGCCGAGCACCGCCTGGATCGCGACGCCCGCGACCAGCAGCGCGCCGAGGACCGTGAAGTCCTTGCGGTACGGGCGGCGCAGGAGCGCGAAGACGAGGCAGAGGACCGCGGCGATCGAGACCGGCGTCGTGACCATGCGGTTGCCGAACTCGATGTAGGCGTGGCCGTCGGACGGCGTCACCGACGTGCCGTTGCAGCGCGGCCACTCCGGGCAGCCCAGGCCGCTGCCGGTCAGCCGCACCGCGGCGCCGCTGATGATGATGAGCGTGAACAGCACCAGCGCCGCCCACGCGGCGTAAGCGTGGACACGCGGGGAGACGGGCCACCGCTCGCGTAGGCGATCCAGCCGGGACATCCGCCGCTGATGATGCCAACTCCGGCCAGGCCGAGGCGTGTCAGAGCGCACGCAGCGCAACGGCCAGTGCCGCCGCGGTCTCGTCCCAGGCGTCGGCGACGTGCTCCATCCCGGCGCGCACGCGGTCGCCGCGCTCGTGCCAATCGTCGATCAGGTGCTCGGCAGCGTCGGCGGCGGCGAGCGGGCTGGCGGCGAGGATCGCGGTGTCCTCGCCGAGCGCGGCGCGGGCGGCGGGGTCGTCGGGCACGATCACCGGCTGGCCGCAGGCAAGCATCGCCAGCGCCGCGGGCCGCCAGCCGCGCACGGGCGGCGCGAGCGCGACGGCCGCTGAGGCGAACGCGTGCGTGAGCGCCTCCGGCCCAGGCTCGATGCCCAGGAACGGGAACGGCAGCTCGAGGTCGGCGCGAACGCCGCTGACCGCGAAGCTCAGGTCCTCGCGCCGCCGCGCCAGCTCCGCGGCCGCGAGCAGCCCGAACGGCTCCTCGCCGTGGACGAGCACCAGGTCCTCGCGCCGGTGCACGGGCTTGGGGACGTAGGCCGCGTCCGCGCCGCCGGGCAGCGCGCCTCCGAGCCAGACCGGCGCGAAGGTGGGAACGTCGGTCGTCCAGCCGAGCTGCGCGAGCGGCGGCGGATCGGCGGTGACGAGCACCGCGCGCGCCCGGACGCCGGGCGCGGCGAGCACCGCGGGCGCGGCGGTCCACCCGGCGGCGAGGACGACGTCGGCGGCGAGGGGGCCGGACGGAAGAGCGGCGGGCGGCGGCACATCGCCGGCGGCCGTCGCTTCCCCCTCGGACGCGCGGGCGATGCGCAGCGCGCCGCCGTCGGTCAGCTCGGCCTGCGGCGTCGGCGGGCGGTCCAGGAGCTCGTCGAGGTCGTCCTCGGTGAGGATCGTCAGCGCGACGTCGTGGTCGGCGAGCGCGGCGAGCAGCTCGGGCGGGAGGCCGGCGTCGCGGGGAGACGCGTGGCCGGGGCCGAGGACGAGGGTCGCGGTACGGCGGCCGTCGGCAGCCGGCGGCCGGGGCGCGAGCGGCGCGGGTCCGTCGCGCAGGATGGCGCCGAGGGCGAAGGGGACGGGCGCCATCAGGAGCCGGCGGGCGCGGCGGCGGCGTTCTGGGTGTGGTTGATCGCGGCGCGTAAGCCGACCTCGACCTGGGCGGCGGCGTGGTCCCAGGTGCGCTGCGCGCGAAGGGCGTCCCCTCCGCGGGCGCGGACAGCGCGCAGCGCGGGGTCGCCGAGCAGGTGCTCCAGCGCGTCGGCGATCGCGATCGGGTCCAGCGGCGCGAAGTCGACGGGGCCGTCGCGCCCGAAGGCCTTCACCACGCTCGGCGCGTCCAGCTCCACGCACGGCAGCCCGCAGGCGAGCATCTCTTGAGCCACGAGCGAGTAGTTGGTCATCGACAGCACCAGCCCGACCGTCGCCTCGGCGTAGATCGCGGGCAGCCCGGCCTCCGGCACGACGCCGAGGTTGCGATGCGGGAAGTCGACGCCGGGCGGACCGCCGTGGCCGAACAGCCACGCCTCGACGGACGGGCGACGGCGGTGCAGCTCGGCCAGCGCCGCCAAGGCGACCGGCACGCCGCGGCGCGGCGTCGAGGAGCGCGCGTAGGCCACCACGACGTCATCGCGGCGCGTGACCGACGGATCCGGGCGGTAGCGCGCGCCGTCGATCCCGAGGTCGAAGGAGGTCGCCGGCAACCCGTACACCTCGCCCATCGTGTCCGCCAGCCACTGGCCCGCGGTGATGGGGTAAAGACCATGCCTATAAGAATCCTCAGCCCACGCGCGCTGGGCGCTCGTGCCGAAGAACTCCGGCTCGTGGTCCTGCACCAGGTACGCCCGGCCCGCCGCCGGGAGCGTCCGGGCGCGCGCGACGGTCTGCCAACCGGTCGCGAACACGACGTCGGCACCGGTGAAGCCCTCAAAGCCGTAGCGGACGCTCGCGTCGAACGGCCCGAACCACTCGCGGAAGTTGCGCTCGGCCGCCTCCGCGCCGCCCGCCACGCGCGCGCTCGGGTCCTCGATCCAGATCGAGCACGTGTGGCCGCGCGCCTCCAGCGCCCGCACGAGGTTGGAGATCGTCATGTGCCCGCCGCTGCCGCGCGGGAAGAACGGGACGACGAACGCCAGCGACAGCTTGGCCGACGCGGCCGGCGCCGGCCGCAAAGCCCCAGCCGGCGTGCGCCACAGCGCGGCAAGCGCACCCGCCTCGATGTACTCGTCGTTGATGGACGGCCCGGCGAGCCGACGCTTGATCTTGGTCTTGATCCCGAGGCCCATGGATCGCAGCGCAGCGTAACGTATGACTTGCGATGTCCTTCGGCGCGCACACGCTCCGCTCGACCCGCGCCGCCTGCATCGCGCAGGTCCTCGGCGTCATGGCCGTCGACGTCCCGCTGGACGAGGAGGAGCAGCGCGCCTACCTCGCGGAGCGCGGCGTCGGGCTCGTGCCCGTCGGCAGCCCGGAGAGCTTTGCCTGGCCGGGGAGCTGGATCGCGCTGCGGCCCGAACGCGTCAGCGGCGAGCCGCGCGCGGTCGTGATGTTCGGCGTTCCGTCGGGCCCGATCTGGGACCCGGCCGAAACGACCGACGCGATCCTCGCCGGGTTCGTCGTCGCGCCGAGCGAGATCGCCACGTGGTCACCACCGCCGCGCGCCGAGGCAGTGGACGTGGGGACGGTCCAGGAGATCCTGATCGCGCCGGACACCACCGCGCCCGTGCGCAGCGTGCCCGAGGCAGAAGCGACGACCGTCGGGCTGCGCGGGGACCGCTACGAGGTGGGCCGCGGGACGTTTGCCTCCGGCCGCCCCGGCTCGGCGCTGACGCTCGTCGACGCCGCCGTCCTGGAGGCCCTCCCCCGCCCGATCGACCACCGCCGCAACGTCGTCGTGCGCGGAACGGACCTCAACGCGCTCGTCGGCGTGACGTTCACGCTCGGCGGCGCGACCTGTCGCGGCCGCCGCCTCTGCGAGCCCTGCGCGCACCTCGACCGCCTCAACGGCGGCGGCATCCTGCGCCCGCTCGTGCACCGCGGCGGCTTGCGCGCGGACGTCGTCGCGCCCGGCGTCGTCCGCGTCGGCGATGCGCTCACGCCCCAGCCCCTTTAGGCTTCCCCGCCGATGCCCTTCGAGGTTCTGCCGACCAAGCTCGACGGCCCCAAGCTGCTGCAGCCCAAGGCCTTCGGCGACGACCGTGGCTTCTTCGTGGAGTCCTACCGCCGCAGCGACATGATGGCGTTGGGCATCCAGGAGGAGATGGTCCAAGACAACCACTCGCGCAGTTCGCGCGGCGTGGTCCGCGGCCTGCACTTCACGGTCGGCCGCGGCGCGGGCAAGCTCGTGCGCTGCGCGCGCGGCGCGATCCACGACGTCCTGGTGGACATCCGCCGCGGCTCGCCGACCTACGGCCAGGCCGAGGGCTACGACCTCGACGACGACAACTTCCGGATCCTCTACTGCCCGCCCGGCTTCGCGCACGGCTTCTGCGTGGTCAGCGACCTCGCCGACGTCGTCTACAAGCTCGACGCCTACTACGACCCGGCGACCGAGCGCGAGATCTCCTACAACGACCCGGCGCTCGGCATCACCTGGCCGGTCCCGGCGGACGAGCTGCAGGTCTCCCAGCGCGACCTCGACGCGCCGCTTCTGGCCGACGTCGCCGACGGCCTGCCGTTCACCTACGCCAAGTCCTAGCGGAGGCGCAGGTCGGCGAGCACGACGCGTGGCGGCGAACCATCGGCGGTCGCCTGGACGTCAGGGCCCGCCGTCAGGACCAGGTTGACGTAGTTGATCCCGCGCTTGAGGCGCAGCGGCAGCGGATCGGTGCTCTCGTCGCCCACCAGGACCGCCGTCGTCCCGGCCTCGGTCTCCGCGGAGAGCGAGAACGTCCCTTGCGTCCGGGTCGACGCGCGGAACGCCAACTCCGCCTCCCGCTCGCTCGGCGACACGACCGTCACCGTCCCGGTGAGGGCGCCGGTCGCCTGCAGCGGGTAGGTCGCCCCGTCGAGATCGATCTTGGTGACCTTGGTCCCCCCGTTCGTGTACCCCTCCGGCCCACCGAGCGTGGCGATCATCGGGCGCCCGGTGACCACCGTCGCCAGCGTCGGCAGCGGCGAGAACGCTTTCTCCAGCTTCTCGAAGGTGTTCGGCTTGAAGGTCCGCAGGCCGTCGTAGTAGCCCGTGAAGCTGATGGCCACACCCACGAGCACGCTCCAGGCGGCGAGCACCAGCCCACCGCGTCGCCACCAGGCCGCGCGCCGTCGCGTCGACGCATCGACCACCAGCGCCGCCCACCCCAGCGTCGCCGCGATGATCAAGTACGGCAGGAAGTCCAGCTCGTAACGCTCGGTGTAGCCCGGCACGCCGATCGACACCGGGACGAACGCCAGCACCGCGGTCGCCATCAGCGCCACCACGACCCGCAAGACCGGGCGCTCCGCGACGTCGCGCTCGTCGCGTTCGCCGCCGCTCGCGTTAGCCCGGCGGCGCCGCCACCACACGCGCGCCAGGAACGCCACGCTCAGCAGCGCAAACGGCACCGCCCACAGAACGCTCCCGGTCTCTTCCTGGCCGTAGTCGGACGACACCGAGAACGGCGCGCGAGGCTCCACAGGCAGGTGCACGTAGGGGAAGTCGAGCATCAGCCGCACGGGGCCGACCAAGTACCCCCACAACGCGGGCGGCAGGTTCGCCAAGCTGTTGAAGGGGATCTCACGGACGTCGCGTCCCGTCGTCTGCCACTTGTTGCCGAAGTCCAACGGCCCGGAGAAGCGCGCCATGTTGTAGACCATGAACAAGAGCCCCGCAGCTATTGGGATGCCCACGACCAGCGGCGCGAGCGTGCGCAGCGCCCGCGGTCGCAGGACCCAGCCGAGGCCTGTAAGGCCGAGCACGACGAAGCCCATCGACGGCCGGGACAGCACCGCCAACCCGAACAGCACGCCGACCCACGCCAGCCGCCCGCGGCGGGGCTCCTCCTGCTCGCGCAGCAGCTCGCGGACGAGCAGCAGCAGACCGGCCATCATGAAGAAGAACGCGGCGCTGATGGCGACCTCGTAGACGATCGCGCGCCGCAGGATCCACGGTGCGGACGAGGCCAGGGCCAGCGCGACGGTCCCCGCCCATAGGACCGCCCGCGGCGCGGATGGCACCACCCGCCTCAGCAGCAGCCGCAGCGTCGCGCCGGCCATCAGGACGCCGAAGAAGAGGTACAGGACGACCGCGAGGTTCTCGCGCAGCTCCAGCCCGAGCAGGCGCGGCGGCAGGAAGGTCGTCACGGCCGGGGCGGGGCCCCACGACATGTAGTAGCGCCCGTTGTAGAACGAGCCGTCAGGCAGCCCCTTCACGGTCCTCGGGACGTCGACGAGATACGGATTGGCCGCCGACTTCAGCTTCGGGTCGATCGGCACGTCCAACCACAACCGCCCGTGCAGGAACGCGTCGGCCTGGAGGTTGTAGTAGTCGGATCCCCCAGAGCTGAAGTTGTACTGGTTGACCTTGTTGAAGGGGTCGCCGGCCGAGGAAGCCGTCCAGGCGTAGAACGCCAGCAGCAGGAGAACCGCTACGGCGACGACGACGCCCGGCCACGTCAGCCGGGACTCGCGCTGTGCGGCGGCGGAGGTTCGCTCAGATGCTCCCAGTGCCGTCCCCATCGGCGCGGCAGGGTAGACCTGTTCGCGCGGCATGGGAACACGGGCCCTTGACGATCCGGCGACACCCTGCCGCCTGGCACCACCAGGGTGTCGCCGCGCGCTTTGCGTTCGATTACGTTGAGCCCGATGAGCTACGCGACCACCTACCTGGGCGAAGTCGCCGACATCGCCGGATCGATCTCCCCCGAGGAGATGGAGCGCATGGCCGCCGGGATCGCGGCGGTACGCGAGCGCGGCGGGCGGCTCTTCATCCTGGGAGTCGGCGGCGGCGCGGGGCATGCGTCACACGCCGTAAACGACTTCCGCAAGATCGGCCACATCGAGTCCTACACCCCGTCCGACAACGTCTCGGAGCTGACGGCGCGGGTCAACGACGAGGGCTGGGAGACCACCTACAGCGAGTGGCTGAAGACCTCGCGCGTCAACTCCGACGACGCGCTGCTCGTGTTCTCCGTGGGCGGCGGGTCCAAGGAGCACGAGATCTCCATGAACCTGGTCCGCGCGATGGACCTCGCCGTCGAGGCCGGCGCGCCGGTCTACGCGATCGTCGGGAAGGCCGACGGCCACGCCGCGCAGGTCGCCGACATCGCGATCGTCGTCGAAGCTCCGGCCGCGCGGCGCACGCCGCACGTCGAGTCCTTCCAGGCGATCCTGTGGCACCTCGTCGTGTCCCACCCCGCGGTCGAGGCGCAGCCTGGCAAGTGGGAAGAGGTCGACGGCGCCACCGCCACGTCGTGACCATCGCCTCACAACCTGCGGTCTTCCTCGATCGCGACGGGGTCATCAACGAGCCCGTGCACGACCCGCAGGACGGGCGGCCCGAGGCGCCGCTGCGCGCCCAGGACGTCGCGCTGGCGCCGGGCGCGGTCGAAGGGCTGGCGGAGCTCGCGCGCACCGGGCTGCCGCTGATCGTGGTCTCCAACCAACCGGCGGCCGCCAAGGGCAAGGTCGCCGAGTCCGACCTGGCCGCCGTCCACGCGCGCGTCGTCGAGCTGCTGGCCGCCGAGGGCGTGGCGATCGAGGACTGGCGCTACTGCTTCGATCATCCTGATGCACTTGATGAGGCGCGCCGCGACTGCGCGTGCCGCAAGCCCCGCCCCGGCATGCTCGAGGCGGCCGCGTCCGACCACGGGCTCGACCTGACGGCCAGCTGGATCATCGGCGACACCGACGCGGACGTCGGCGCCGGGCGCGCGGTGGGCGCTGCGACGATCCTGGTGGAACACCCCAAGACCGCGCACCGGCGATCACCGGACCTCGTCGCCGACGTGGTCGTCGGCGACCTCGCCGCCGCCGCGGCCTGGGTCGTCGGCGCGGCCGCGCGATGAGCCTCCGGGTCGGCGTGATCGGCTGCGGGCTGATCGGCCGCAAGCGCGCCGAGGCGCTGGACGGCGACGCGCTGGTCGGCACCTACGACCTCGCCGCGCCGCTCGCCGACGCGCTCGCACGAGACTTCGGGACGACGGCCTGCGCCACGCTCGACGAGCTGTGGGCGCGCACGCCGGACGTCGTGGTCGTCGCGGTCACCCACGACCAGCTCGCGGGCTTGGCGATCGCCGCGCTGGAGCACGGCGCGCACGTCCTGGTCGAGAAGCCGGCGGCCGTGTCGGTCGCGCAGGTCGACGCGATCGAGGCCGCGGCGGAGGCCGCCGGGCGCCGGGTCAAGGTGGGCTTCAACCACCGCTTCCACCCGGCGATCTGGCGCGCCGCAGACGAGGCATTGTCGGGCGCGCACGGCGACGTCATGTTCGTCCGCGGCCGCTACGGCCACGGCGGGCGGCTGGGCATGGAGACCGAATGGCGCAGCGATCCGGCACGCGGCGGCGGCGGGGAGATCGTCGACCAGGGCATGCACCTGCTCGACCTGTCGCACTGGCTGCTCGGCCCGCTGCCGCTGCACAGCGCGCTGCTGCGCACGCAGTTCTGGGACACGGCCGTCGACGACAACGCGGCGCTGCTGCTCGGCGTCCCGGACGACCGGCTCGCTCCGTGGGCGACGCTGCACGTCACCTGGACCGAGTGGAAGAACCTGTTCTCGTTGGAGGTCTACTGCCGCACGGCCAAGCTGCACGTCGAGGGCCTGGTCAAGTCCTATGGGTCACAGCGGCTGACGATCTACAAGATGAGGCCCGAGCTCGGGCCGCCGGATGTCGAGGTCATCGACTACCCGGGCGAGGACGTCTCGTGGCTTGCGGAGTGGCGGCACTTGCGGTCAGCGATCGCCGATGGGTCGCCGGTCCTCGGCGACCTGGCGGACGCGCGCTACGGATGGGCGACGATCGACGAGGCCTACAACATGACCGGCTACGGGCCGGTACGCGAGGGGGTGGGCGCGGCGTGAGCGGGCGGATCCTGGTGACCGGCGGTTCGAAGGGCATCGGCGCGGCCGTGTCGGCGCGGCTGGCGGGCGAAGGGTGGCGTGTGATCGTCGCGGCCCGGGAGCAGGGCGCGATCGACGCGACCGTCTCGGCGCTGCCCGGCGACGGCCACGAGGGCTTGGTGCTCGATGTCGCCGACGCCGACGCGTGGGACGCGGCGGAGCTCGCGCTCACACGCGACCTCGCGGGCGTGGTCTGCGTCGCGGGGACGATCGGGCCGATCGGGCCGGCACCCATCGTCGACCCCGACGCGTTCATGAACACCTTGAAGGTCAACGTCCTCGGCACCTGGCTGGCGGCGCGCGCCACGCGTCCGGCGCTGGAGGCCTCCGGTGGCGCGTTCGTCGCGTTCTCCGGCGGCGGCGCGACCGGGCCACTGGCGCGCTTTGACGCCTACGCCGCCTCGAAGGCCGCGGTCGTGCGCGTTACCGAGAACCTCGCCGCCGACGGTCTACGCGCCAACGCGGTCGCGCCCGGCTTCGTCGTCACCGACCTTCAAGATGATGTTCTTTCTGCCGGGCGCGAACACGTCGGCGACGCGTACTTCGAGAAGGTCGAGCAGGCCGTGGCGCAGGGCGGCGGGGAGTCGCCCGCGCTGGCGGCCGACCTCGTCGCGTTCCTGGTCTCGGACGCCTCGCGCGGCATCGCCGGCAAGCTGCTCAGCGCCCGCTGGGACCCATGGGGCGACGCGGCGTTCCAAGAGCGCCTGCGCACGGAACCGGACCTCGCGGCGCTACGGCGCATCGACGACCAGTTCTTCACCACGACCACCCCAGTGCCCACGCCATGAGCCTCGTCTCCATCGTCGTCCCGGTTTACAACGAACAGGACACCGTCCCGGTGTTCTACGAGCGTGCGGCGGCGATCCTCGACCGCAGCGGGTGTGACTGGGAGATCATCTTCGCGCTCGACCCGTCGACCGACCGCACCAAGGAGGTCATCCTCGACCTGCGTGACGGCGACCAGCGCGTCAAGTTGTTGGAGTTCTCCCGGCGCTTCGGCCAACCGGCCGCGACGCTGGCAGGGTTGGCGGCATCGTCGGGCGACGCGGTCGTCGTCATCGACGTCGACCTGCAGGACCCGCCCGAGCTGATCTTGAAGATGATCGACCGCTGGCGCGAGGGCTTTGACGTCGTCTACGCGCAGCGGCGCACGCGCGAGGGCGAGACGCTGCCCAAGCGCATGGTCGCCGCCGCGGGCTACCGCGTGATCAAGCGGATCGCCGAGGTCGAGATCCCGCCCAACACGGGTGACTTCCGGCTGATGAGCCGGCGCGTGGTCGACCACGTGGTGGCCTTGAACGAGGCCCACGGGTTCCTGCGCGGGCTGGTGGCGCTGGTCGGCTTCCGACAGACGTCGATCCCCTACGACCGCGACGCGCGTGCCGCGGGAGCATCGAAGTACAACAAGTTCTTCGGGTCGATCTACATCGGGCTCAACGGGATCGTGTCGTTCTCGCGCTACCCGCTGCAGCTGATCTCGATTGCGGGATTCGTCTCCGCGCTGCTCGCGTTCCTGCTCGCGCTCGGGTACCTGATCGCCAAGCTGGCAGGTGCGCCGTTCCCGCTCGGCAACCCGACGATCGTGATCATCGTCGCGCTGTTCAGCGGGATCCAGCTGTTCTCGCTGGGGATCATGGGCGAGTACGTGGGCCGCATCTACGACGAGGTCAAGCGGCGGCCGAAGTTCATCGTGGACCAGGCCTACGGGGTCGAGACCGACGGAGCCCGCGAGGGCGCCGCGGCCGTGCGCGAGCGCTACGGGCTCGACCGATGAGCGCGAAAAGCCTCGCCCAGGGGGCTCGTTTTTCGGTCCTGCCGCCCGTCTGCATCCTGGCCGGCGGGCTGGGCACGCGCCTGGGGGCGGCGGTGGCCGACACGCCCAAGCCGATCCTGCCGGTGGCCGGCGAGCCGTTCCTGGTGCACCCGCTGCGGCTGATGGCCTCCTTCGGCCTGCGGCGCGCCGTGATCTGCGTGGGATACCTGGGCGAGAAGGTGGAGGCGACGCTGGGCCGTGAGCGGTTCGGCGTCGAGCTGTTGTACGCCTACGATCCGCCGGGGCTGGCGGGGACCGCGGGGGCGATCCGGCCGGTGCTGGACCTGCTCGACGAACGGTTCTTGGTGTTGTATGGCGACACGTACCTGCGGATCGACTACGGCGCGGTCGATCGGGCGCATGCGGCGAGCGGTCAGATGGCGCTGATGACCGTGCTGCGCAACGGGGGGCGCTGGGATGCGTCGAACGCGTCGTTTGACCCGGCGAGCGGTGCGTTGTCCTACGACAAGCGCGCACCGACGCCCGACATGTCCTGGATCGATTACGGCCTGGGCGTGCTGACGCCGCAGGCGCTGGCGGCCGCCCCGCAGGCCGATGACCTGGCCGACGTCTACGCGGAGCTGTCGCGCCGCGGCGAGCTGGCGGGCTACGAGGCGACCGAACGCTTCTATGAGATCGGGACGCCGGAGACGCTCGCCGAGGCCGACGCGTTCCTGGCGGGCGGCGTGGTGAGGTCGTGACCAGTCGCCAGCGCCGGACCGCGATCTGGGCCGTCGTCGCCATCTTGGTGGCGTGCTTCCTGGCTCTGTCGGTCGTCTCGCAGGTTGGCGACATCAAGGACTTCGACTGGCACTTCTCACCGGGGTGGCTGGCGGCGAGCATCCTCTTGTTCATCGCGTTCCAGGCGATGCACGGCGCGCTGTGGACGCTGCTGGTGCGCGCGACCGGCGGCGATCTGCCGTTCGGCGCGGGAATCCGGATCTTCTCGATCTCCCTGCTGACCCGGTACGTGCCGACGCAGATCCTGATGGCGGTGACCAGGTTGTCCATGTTGGCCGGGCGCGGCGTGCCGCGATCGGTGGCGGCGGCATCGCTGGCCTATGAGTTCCCGCTGGCGGTCGGATCGTCCTTCGCGCTGTCGGTGGCGTTCTTGATCGACTTGCCCGAGCTGAAGGGCCACGACGCGCGCTGGCTCGTGCTGCTGGCGCCGGTGGTCTTGTTGTCGTTGTTGCACCCGAAGATCGTCGATGCGATCGAGAGCCGACTGTCGGCGCGGCTGGGCGTCGAGTCCGAGCACCTGACGCTGCCGCTGACACGGCTGGCGCCGTTCGTCGTCGGCTACGTGCTGTCGTTCGCGGTCGCGGGGCTCGGCGTGTACGCCTTCGCGCGATCGATCTACGCCGACGCTCCGCTGGATCTGCGCGTGCTCACGTCCTACGCGATCGGCTACAGCGCGGCCGTGTTGGCGTTCTTCATCCCCGGTGGGCTGGGTGCTCGCGACGGCGCGACGGCGACCGCGCTGGCGGCGGTGATGCCGAGCAAGGTCGCGATCGCGGCGGCGATCGGCGTTCGCCTGATCCAGACCCTGATCGAGCTCGCCTACGCCGGGACGGCGGAGCTGGCGCACCGCAAGCCGCACCGCCTGCGCAAGAAGGAGCCCGCATGAGCGAGCCGCGGGTGCTGGTCATCGGGCACGGGCTGATCGGGCGCCAGCGGGCGGCCGCGGTGCTCGAGCTGGGCGGTACGTTGGCCGGAACGGTCGACCCGGTCGCGGCGGGGCGCGACGACGCGCCGCACTTCGCCGCGCTGGACGACGTCGCGGCCGACGCCTACGACGCCGCCGTCATCGCGCTGCCGCACGACCTCGCGGTCGAGGCCGCCCAGCGGGTTCTCGCCGCGGGCAAGCCGCTCCTGATCGAGAAGCCCCTCGGCCTGGAGCGCGCGTCTGCGCAGACGCTCCTCGACGCCGCGGCGGCCGTTGAAGCGCCCTCGTTCGTGGGCTACAACTACCGCTTCCTGCCCCACATCCGCCGTGTCCTGGAGGCCGCAGCGGATGGGACGCTCGGCACGCTGCGAACCATCGACATGCTCCTCGGCCACGGCGGCCATCCGCGCAGCGCCGAGGGTTGGAAGCTCGACCCCAAGCTCGCCGGCGGCGGCGTCGTGCTCGATCCCGGCGTCCACCTCCTCGACCTATTGTTGTTGCTGGACCCGGAGATCGAACTGCTGCACGCTGTCGGCACCCGCGGCTTCTGGGGCACCGGCATCGAGGAGGACGTCGTGCTGACCTTCGGCCACGACCGCCTCTTGGCGACGGTGCGGGTCAGCCACATGCGCTGGGTCAACGACTTCCACATCGAGGCCATCGGCGAGGACGGCTACGCGATCGCCACCGGCCGCGGCGGCAACTACGGCTCCCAACACCTACGCCTCGGCCGCCGCTGGGCCTGGTCAGAGCCGTCCGCACCCTCCCAGCGCGAGACCGAGACCACCGCCGACTTCGGCCCGCACAACGTCTCCCTCACCGACGAGCTCGCCGCCGTCCTGGCCCAATGGCGCGGCGCTCCCGCGCCCACCACCGGACCACATCCCGCCACCTTCACCGAGGCCTACAACGTGACCGCGCTCGTCGACGGGGTCTATGACCGCATCGGCCGCGCGACGGCGCCGGCCTAAGCCGGCCGGCGGTACCAGGAGGCGAGGTCGGCGCCGAGGCCGGAGTTCTCCCAGGTGTCGCACTGGGAGCGGCCGACGAAGCCGGAGAGGAGGTGGGAGATGGAGCCGAGGGCGGCGGGTTCCAGGTCTGCGCGGGCGGCGGTGGCGGTGAGCGAGTCGTTGGAGAAGAACTGCAGGTGCTCGCGCTTGAGCGAGTGGTACCAAGGGCCGAAGACTTGAGCCTCGGGGCAGGTGATGTTGGGGGTCTTGATGCCGACGACGCCACCGGGACGCAGGCAGTGGTGGACCTGCTTCATGAACGCCTCGGGGTCGGTGAGGTGCTCGATCAGGTCAAAGAGGACGATCGCGTCGTAGCGCTCGCCCCAGTCCTGCCAGTGGTCGTCCAAGAAACCGCCGTAGGTCTCGTAGCCGTAGGTCTGCTGGGCGACGGCACGAGCGAACGCGCTCACTTCAAGCCCGTCGTGCTCGTAGCCGGCCTCGGCCAACGCGACGCGGAAGTAGCCGTAGCCGCAGCCGATGTCGAGCACGCGACCGGACGCGATCCCGGTGAGCTCGCGCATCTCGCGCACCTGCCGGTGGGCCTTCTCCAAGCGCCAGCCGGCCTGAGCGGTGTAGTCGCCGTAGCCGCCGGCCGACAGCTTGTCGCCCTCGAAGTACTCCTCCTCGTAGGTTGGCGGCTCGCTCTCGCGGGCAAAGCGCTCGCCGTCCCAGCGCACCAGCCAGCCGTGCGCGGTGGCATCGCTGAAGGCCACGCCCCACTCCGGCGACTCGGCGATCGCCGCGTGCAAGAGGCGGCCGTCCTCCACCTCGCCGTCAGCGGGGACGCCATCCGGCCGCGCCAGCGGCTTCAGCGCCGCCCAGCCGGCCGCCAGGCGCACGAGCAGGTCGTCGCCGTCGGCCTCCTCGGCCAGGCGCAACCACTCGCGGAACTGATCCTCGCTCAGGTTCAGCAATCGCAGCAGGCCGTTGCGGAAGTGGTCCTCGGTGTCCTCGTAGCGGATGTCGCCGCGCGGCGAGGTGATCAAGACGGATTCGGTGATGGTCATCGTGGCGGTTCGACGTGGTGGCGCCCCACGATGTGCAACATCAACGTGAAGGCGAAGGTCTGGAAGCCGAGCACGATCAGCGTCAGGCCGAAGACGGCCGAGTGGCTGATCGAGCCCAACGCGAGGTTGTCGCCCAGCCAGCTGATCAACAGCGCGACGTTCGGGATCAGGCCGACGCCGATCAGCGCGGCGGCGATCGCCATCCCGCGGTTGTAGGTCAACCGCCGGAAGGTCCGCTCCGTGAAGCGCGCGTCGAAGTTGTAGTAGATGCGTCCGAGCACCGCCAGCTGCAGCGCGCTGTAGCCGAGCACGGCCGACACGAGCCCGAGCAGCATCCAGTGCAGGTCGAAGCCGATGCCGAGCGTGTCGATCTCACCGGGCGCCAGCGCACCGGTCAGCAGCAGGCCGAGCACCAACATCACCAACCCGGGCCACAGCAAGAAGAAGTCGGGCGCGTACAGGAACATGATCCGCAGGCTGTTCCAGCCCGCCTTCCACGGCTCCGTCCAGCCCTGGCGCACCAGGTGGCTCTCGCGGCCCGGTGGGTCCTTGTAGAACCGGACGGGGACCTCGGAGGTCGCGAACCGGCGCTTGCGCGCCTTGAGGATCATCTCCGAGGCGTACTCCCAGCCCTGGGACTCGAGCTCCATCCGCACCAGCGCGTCGCGCGTCATCGCGCGCATCCCGCAGTGGATGTCGCTAAAGCGCGTGCCGTAGATCCGGTTGAAGATCCACGTCGTCGCCGGCGAGCCGAAGTAGCGGTGCAGCTTGGGCATCGCCGCGGGCTCGATGTAGCCCTTGGTGCGCGTGCCCATCACGAAGTCATTGTGTTGGCGGACCGACTGGACGAAACCCGACAGCAGCCGGAAGTCGTAGGTCAGGTCGCAGTCGCCCATGATCACGATCTCGCCGCGGATGTGCGGGATCGCATCGATGTACGCGCGTCCCAGCCCGCGCAACGGCACCGTCAGGACGCGCGCGCCGTGCTCATGGGCGATCTCCGGCGAGCGGTCGGTGGAGGAGTCGATGATGATGACCTCGCCGGTGACGCCGGCTTCGGTCAGCCCTTCGAAGCACCAGTCGACGAACGTGCCGACGGTCAGCTCCTCGTTGAGGCAGGGGACGACGATCGACACCTCGACCGTCTCGTCGGCCGGGGTCCCGATCGGCGCGGTGAGGACGATCTCGCTCATGATGCGTGGCCGGGACGGGGCGCCCGCGCGAGCACCATCAACTGGGTGCCCGACCGGAACAGGTCGTTGGCGAAGAACATGCGGTACAGCAGGTCGGACGCGGTGATCTGCGCTCGCGAGTACTCCTGGCCTTCGGCGAACGAGTCATACACCTTGCCTGACCCGAGGCGATGAACGCCCCAGCGGTAGGCGGAGTGCAACGGGAAGCCCCACTCCTTTACCTGCACGATCGAGCACCCGTGCCGCTCGAGCGCCTCGACGACGATCGACGAGGTGTAGTGGCGGTAGTGCCCCATCAGCTTGTCGACCGGGCGCACCGGCCCGGTCGGGACCGTGATCAGCACGTACCGGTCGGCCATCGCCACCACGTTGCTCAGCGCGGCCTGCCAGTCGCTGATGTGCTCCAGCGTCTCGCTGCAGACCACCAGGTCGAAGCGGCGGTCCCCCGGGAAGCGCTCGTAGGCGAGGTCAAACGCGGCGAACTCGCAGTCCGGCAGCTCGGCGGCCGCCTGGGCCATGACCGCGGGCGACAGATCACAGCCCGCGCCCTTCCACCCCAGGTCGCGCACCAGCAGCTCGACCAGGAACGGCTGCGCGCAGCCCGCGTCCAGGAACGTGGCGACGTTCGGCAAGCCCCGCACGAGGTCGCGGATCAGCCGGCGGCGGTGGCGCGGCGCCGGCGTGTAGCGATGCGCGTTGTCCCAGGTCGCCGCCACATCACGGTCGGTGTTGGCGGCGTGGGGCGCGAGCTCGCTCGGCGGCTGCGTCGCGGTCACGACGTCACCTCCGCGCCGGCCTCGAGGATGTTGTGGTCGATCGAGTCGATCAGCGCCTCGACCGAGGTGTAGCGGTTGGCCCAGCCGAGCTCGCGTAGCTTGGCGGTGTCGAACCGAACGACGGGGACGTCGCCCTTCCATCCGCGCGCGCCACCGGTGTAGTCGTAGGAGACGTCGGCCGGGTCCAGGCCCAGCCGCGCGCAGCAGAGGTCGGCGATCTCGCGGACCGTCACGTAGTCCTCGGTCCCGGCGTTCCAGACGTCGAAGCCCTCAAACCCGAGGTCCAGCGCAGTCAGCATCGCGTCGGTCACGTCGTCAACGTGGATGTAGGACTTGCTCTGGAGGCCGTCGCCCATGATCCGCAGGTGGCGCGGGTCGCTCAGCAGGCGGCGCACGAAGTCGTAGGTGACGCCGTGCGTCTGGCGCGGGCCGACGACGTTGGCAAAGCGGAAGACGGTCGTGTGCAGCCCGAACATGTGGGCGTAGGCCGACATCATGGCCTCGCACCCGAGCTTGCTCGCGCCGTAGGTCGAGACCGGGTGCAACGGCCCGAACTCCTCGGTTACCGGGATCGTCCCGCGGTCGCCGTAGACGCCGGAGCCCGAGGAATAGACGATCCGCGACACGCCGCAGATCCGCGCCGCCTCGATCGCGTTGTTGGTCAGGAACGTTCCCTGCCAGAAGTCGATCGACGGCTCCTCAACGGCCTTGGCGATGTCCGGGTTGGCGGCGAACAGGAACATCTGCTCACAGCCCCGCATCGCCTCGACGACCGCGTCTAGCTCCTTGAGATCGGCCTGCACGAACGTCAGCCGCTCGTGATCGCGAACCTCCGCCAGGTAGGACTCCGACCCCGAGGAAAGGTTGTCGAAGACCACCACCTCGTGGCCGTCGCGCTCCAGGAGACGGCGCGTCACGTGGCTTCCGATGAACCCGGCGCCGCCCGCGACAAAGGTGCGCGTTGGCAAGGTCATTGCTCTGCTTCCGTAGTCGTTCATGGTGGGTCACTCGACCCTGAGATGTTCGAGAGATAGGACCACGGGCCCGGTCGGCTGCTGCTGGGGCACGGCGGCCATCTCGATCCGCTGGACGCCTCGCTTCAGGCGAAGGGGAATGTCGATCGGCTGACTGGCGCCAGGCAGCGGCATCGTCCCGATGCGGCCGCTGGGCAGCCGCAGGGCCAGCTGCAACTGCGAGCCGTCGGCGACCCCAGGCCCGCGAACCGCGGTCGCGCGCAGATGCACCATGCCCGCGGAAGGCATGACGACCGTCACGAGGATCGGCTGTGGCGTCATCAGCACGTCCATGTCCTGATCGCCGAACTTCAGGTAGCCGCGATCCTTGCGCTGGGCGCCAATCGCGTTGACCTCGGCGATCGCCGGGCCGCCGTGGACGACCTTCGTCGCGATCCGCGAGACCGGCGAGAAGTCGCGGGTCAGCGCAGCCCACAGGCCCGGGTTCGCCGTGCGCAGCTTGTAGTACTGGCCGGTGAACGACAGGGCCAGGCCGAAGAACGATGCCCACACGATCGCCGCGGCGCCCAGGACGGTCAGCCAGCGGCGGCGCGTGCGCAGCCAGAGCAGGAGCGCTCCGAGCAGGAGGAACGACGCGAAGTCGACCTCGTAACGCATCGTCGCGCCCCAGAAGGCCACCGCGGCGAACACGGCCAGGCCAGCGGCGATGGCCGTGAACGCGAGCAGCACCGCGCGCAGGGCCGGCTCCATCCTCCGCGCCCGGAACGGGGCGGCCACGAGCAGCAGCACCAGCGGTGCCAGCACGAGCAGGCCGCCGGTCTGCTCGACGCCGTCGTAGACGGCCGGCACCTTGCCGGGGTACAGCGGCGGCGGGGGCAGCTGGACGAACGGGAACAACGGCGCCAGCCGCGGTGGGGCCACCAGGTAGTACCAGAGCCCGGGCAGCAGATAGGACAAGCTGAACGAGTCGCGCGCGGTCACGTCGACGCCCGCCAGCTGGTAGGTCAGGCCGAACTCCGTCAACGCGCCGAAGCGCAAGGAGTTGTACAACCCGAGCAGCAGCCCGATCGTGACGACCGGGCCCAGCAGCGCTGCCGCGGTGCGCGCACGCCGCTCCCGCGGGGTCTTGCGCAAGAGCCAGACGCTCAGCGCGACGAGCCCGGCCGCGGTGATGGCGTGCGACGGGCGCGAGGCCACCGCGAGCCCGAGCGCGAGGCTGCCCAGCGCGATGCGACGCAGGCTCGGCGCCCGATCGTCCTCGCGCAGGAGCGCGCTCAGCAGCAGCCACGTCCCGAGCATCGCGAAGCAGAGCCCCGCGGTGATCGCCACCTCGTACTTGTCGGGACGGCGGATCGTGTACGGCAAGACGTTGGCAAAGCCCAGCAGCACGATGCCCGCGTTTACCTTCCACACGGCCGCTTGCGGCGCAAAACGGCGCTGGAGCGTCAGCAGGAGCAGCACCGAGAACAACAACCCCAGGAACGCGAAGCCCGCGATGGCCAGCGTTTGGGAGAACGCAAATCCGAGCAGCCGCGCGGGCGCGAACACCAGCAACGCCGGCGCCGGCCCCCAGTAGGAGTACAGCTTGCCGTCGTAGTAGCTGAGGTCGTGGATCGCGAGGTTCTTCCCGTTGACCCCGTTCTCCTGGGGGTTGTAGGGGTTGAGGGCGCCCACGACGTCCAAGGGCGCGTCGCCGAGGTCCAGACGCCCGTGCAGGAACGCGTCCGCCATCTGCCCGGGCACCCCGTCCGCCCCGGACGTGAACTTGATCGGCACCGACGACGCGGCCGTCCAGACGTAGAAGGCCAGGAAGAACGCGAGGAGGCCGACCCGCACCCAAGAGGTGCGAGAGAGCGCTCGGGCGGTGGGGCGCGCCGCGTGCCGGGTGCGTCGCGACCGAGGTGGCGCGTCACCGGCGATGGTCGGCGTGTTCGACACGCCGCCAACCTTCTCCCGAGCCGGCGGCCGTGGCCATAGCCAATCCGGCCTGGGCCGCGATCTCCTATGCCGGTTGGCATGGCTGAGCGATCAGCCTGCCGCCTGTCAACCCGTAGTCCCACAACCGCATCGAAGCCATCCATGATGCAGCCACGATGATCGAGACGATCCAGACCAAGATCTTCGCCGACGGCGCCGATCTCGACAGCATCCTGCGGCTCGCCGCTGATCCGCTCATCAGCGGGTTCACGACGAACCCGACGCTGATGTGGAAGGCGGGTCTGACCGATTACGGCGACTTCGCGCTGCGGCTGCTGGAGCGCATTCGCGACAAGCCGATCTCGTTCGAGGTCTTCGCGGACACCGAGTCTGAGATTCGCCGCCAGGCGCGGTTGCTGGCCAGCACTGGTCCCAACGTGTACGTGAAGATCCCGGTCACGACGACCTCCGGCGAGTCGATGGCGCCGCTCGTGCGCGAGCTGTCCGAAGACGGCGTCCAGGTCAACGTCACGGCGCTGTTCACGACCGCGCAGGTCGAGCTGATCACGGCCGCGGTCGCCGACGGCGCGCCCTCATGCATCTCGGTCTTCGCCGGGCGCGTCGCCGACGCCGGCATCGATCCGCTGCCGATCATGCAGCAGTCGCTGCGGATCATGGAGGCGGCGCCGCGCGCCGAGCTGATCTGGGCCAGCCCCCGCGAGGTGCTCAACCTCGTCCAGGCCAACGCGATCGGCTGCGACATCATCACGATGACGCACGATCTGCTGCCCAAGGTCAAGAGCCTGGGCAAGGACCTCAACCTGTTCTCGCTCGAGACCGTCCAGATGTTCCGTCGCGACGCCGTCGCCGCCGGCTTCTCCCTCTAGCGGCGCGGACCACACCAGACTGATGCGACGGGCCCTGATCACCGGCGGTGCCGGCTTCCTCGGCAGCACGCTGGCCGACCGCCTCCTCGACGACGGCGTCGAGGTCGCGATCCTCGACGACTTCCGGACCGGCCGGCAGGAGTTCGTCGCCGACGCGCTGGAGCGCGGCGCCGACCTCTTCGAGGGCGACGTCCTCGACGAGGACCTGCTCGAGTCCGCGATCGCCGGCGCCGACATCGTCTTTCACCTCCAAGCCAACGCCGACGTGCGCCGCGGCCTGGAGCACCCGCGCAAGGACCTGCGCGAGAACGCGATCGCGACCTCGAACGTCTTGGAGGCGATGCGCGCCGCCGGCGTGCACCGGATCGCGTTCTCCTCGACCGGCTCGGTGTACGGCGAGCCGGACGTCAGCCCGACGCCCGAGGACGCGCCGTTCCCGGTCCAGACCTCGCTTTACGGCGCGTCGAAGGTCGCGGCCGAGGGCCTGATCAGCGCCTACGTGCACGGGTTCGGCTTCTCGGCGACCGTGTTTCGCCTGGTGTCGCTGCTCGGCGAGCGCTACACGCACGGCCACGTCATCGACTTCTACCGCGCGCTGCGCCGCGACCCGACGCGCCTGCGCGTGCTCGGCGACGGCCGCCAGGAGAAGAGCTACCTGTACGTCAAGGACTGCGTCGAGGCGATGGTGATGGCCACCGAGCACCAGGGCGAGGCCCCGGGCCTGGGCGTCTACAACCTCGGCACCGACGCGACCGTGGTCGTCGACGAGTCGGTCGCGCTGATCACCGCGCACCTCGGCGTCAACCCGACGATCGAGAAGGCCGGCGGCCGGCGCGGCTGGGCCGGCGACTCCCCGCTGATCAAGTTGGACATCTCGAAGATCCGCGCGCTCGGCTGGGCGCCGACCTTGTCCATCCCCGAGGCGATCGGCCGGACGCTGGACTGGCTGGACTCCGAACCCGCGATCGCCCTGCCGTCGGAGACCGTCGCGTCATGAGCGTCATCTACTCCCGTGCCCCGCTGCGCATCTCGCTCGGCGGCGGCGGCACCGACCTGCCGTCCTACTACAGCGAGCACGGCGGCTACCTGATCAGCGGGTCGATCGACAAGTACGTGTACATGCTCACGCACACGGTCTTCCAGAAGCGCTATCGGTTGAAGTACAACCAGATGGAGGAGGTCGACGCGCCCGGCGACGTCGTCCACCCCATCTTCCGCGAGGCGCTCAGCCGCCACTGGGAGGGCAGCCCGCTGGAGATCGCGGTCATCGCCGACGTCCCGGCCGGCACCGGCATGGGCTCCTCGGGCGCGTTCACGGTCTGCCTGCTCAAGTCCTTGTACTTGGCTCGCCGCCGCTCGATCACGCCCGGCGCGCTGGCCGAGCGCGCCTGCGAGATCGAGATCGACGTGCTCAAGGAGCCGGTCGGCAAGCAGGACCAGTACGTCTCCGCGCACGGCGGGATCTGCGCGTATGAGTTCGGCACCGACGGCTCGGTGACCGTCGACCCGCTGGAGATCGACGACCGCACGATGCGCCAACTGCGCAACAACATGCTCTTGTTCTACACCGGCGAGGCGCGGTCGGCCTCCAAGGTCCTCTCCCACCAGGTCAAGCAGTCGGCGGCCAACGACCAGGTCATGCTCGAGAACCTGCACCGCACCAAGGAGATGGGCCACCTCAGCCGCGAGCTGCTGGAGGCCGGCGACCTGGAGGCTTACGCCGAGCTGATGCACGAGCACTGGGAGAACAAGCGCAAGCGCTCTCCCGGGATGACCGACGAGCGCATCGACACGCTCTACACGCTGGCCCGCCGCTCGGGCTGCATCGGCGGCAAGCTCGTCGGCGCGGGCGGCGGCGGGTTCTTGTTGGTCTACGCCCGCCACCCTGACGACACGCGCCAGGCGATGGCCGCCGCAGGCGCGGCCGAGTTGCCGTTCGACTTCGAGTTCCGCGGCGCGATCGGCAACGAGGCGATCTAGAACGCAGCCCGCAGCGCCGCGAGCTCACGCGCCGGGCCCGACCGCCGCGCGCCCGCGGCGACGACCTCGCTGAGCAGCGCCTCCACGGCGTCGGTCCGGTCGTCGACCGTCATCCAGTCGCCGTCGGCGATCCCGTTGGCCAGCGCGGCCAGCGCGTCGCGGTCGGCGTCCAGTCCGTGCAAGATTCCCGCCAGGTCGCGCGCGTCGCCCGCCTCAAAGAGCCGGCCGTTCTCGCCGTCGCGCACCGCCTCTGGCAGCGCGCCCAGCCGCGACGCGACCACCGGGATCCCGCACGCGAACGCCTCGCGCGCCGCGATCGAATAGGTCTCCCACACGATCGACGGCACCAGGGCCAGGTCGATGCCGGTCAGCAGCCTCGGGAGCTCCGCCGGCTGGAAGGCGCCCGCGAACTGCAGCGTCAACCCGGGCACCCGGGCGGCCAACGCCCGCAGCGCGTCCGCGTAGTCCTCGACGACCTTGCCAAACAGCGTGTAGTGGATCTCCCCGATCTCGGCCAGGCGCAGGGCCTGTATGACCGTGTGGATGCCCTTGTGCCCGGTGACGACCCCGACGCTCGCCAGCCGCAGCGGCTCCTGCGGCGCCCGCCGGACCGGCCGCGGCCCGCCCACGCCGGGCAGCCCGACACCGTTGCCGAGCACGTAGATCGGCGTCCGTGCCGCGCCGGCGTCGCGCGCCTCGGCGAAGTACTCGGCGACGAAGCGCGACGGGGCGAGCACCGCGTCCGCGTCGCGCAGCGCCTGGCCGAACTCCAGCGCGCGCAGCGACCAGCGCGCCTCGGCCTGCTCCTGGTGGCCGAAGCAGTGCGCCGCGCAAGCGCGCCCGCCCTCCGGCCCGCCGCAGCGCGAGCCGTCGACGCGCTGAAGGTGCGCCAGCGGGCAGGCGGTGTAGAAGTCGTGCAGCTCCAAGACCGTCGGGATCCCCCAGCGCTGCGCGACCGCGACGTCGCCCGCCGACTGGTGCAGCAGGTGCGCGAAGACCACCACGTCGGGCGTGGCCTCGGCCAGCACCCGCTCGAAGATGCGCTCCAGCAGGTCCTCGCGGCCCGGGAAGAGCCCGAACGTCGAGTCGCCGCCCGCGATCCGGATGACCGGGACGCCGTCGACGCGGTCGCGCTCCAGCGCGAGCGTCGGCGGCGCCTGCGTCGGGCGGCGCGTGAGCACGGTCACGTCGTGACCGCGCGCGGCCAGCGACGTCGCCGTCTGATGGGCGACCCGCTCGACGCCCGCGATCCCGTAGGGCGGGAAGCCGTGGCTGACGATCAGAACCCGCATGCCGCGCTCCGTCGCGTCAGCTCCGCCGCAGCCAGAACGCGCCAGGGCGGCACCCAGGGGCGAACGTCGGGACGACCTGCCCCACCCGCTCCGGGAACTCCGCCGCCAGCAGCGACGTCGGCAGCACGACCTCGAACGCCGAGTTGTAGGCCAGGAACGCTTGCAGCAGGTACTGCTCGGCCCAGAGGTAGCGGAACTGCGTGAACCAGTTCTCCGGGTACTCGAACGGCAGGAAGATGTCGTGGAAGTGGACGATCACGCCGGGCGCCAGCCGCGGCAGCACGTCCAAGATGATGTGGTTGACGTCACTGCCGAGCTTGACCGTGTGCGTGGTGTCGACGAACAGGACGTCGCCGGACTCCAGCTCCTCGAACGCCGACATCGGGACGTCGGTCGCCATGATCGGCGCGAAGCGGCTGCCCTCGGGCGGCGTATCGCCGAAGATGAAGTCGCGTGGGTACGGGTCGTAGGCGACGTGGTCGGTGACCGTGCCGTCGGCGACGTTGCGCCGCACCGCCTGGTTGATCAACAGCGTGGTGTAGCCGGAGCCCAGCTCCACGACGCGCGCCGGCTTGCTCGCCCGGACCATGGCGTACAGCAGCTCGGCGTCGACCGGCCCGTAATTGTCGTTGTTGAGGAAGAACTCCCCGGGCGGGCGGGGCCCGTCCAGCGGCATGTCGGCCAGCTCGGCGACGTAGGGCGCCAGGTCGCGCTCGACGCCCGCCATCGCGCTCTCGGCGTCCATCGTGATCCCGCCCAGCTCCGAGCGCCGGGAGAAGATGTCGGCGGGCAGCTCGTCGAGGTTCGGGATCGGGCTGTAGAAGTTGCTCTCGACGACGTCGTAGCGCCCCTTGGGCAGGACGAGGTAGTCGCCGGCCTCGAACTGCTCGTGCCGGCCACGCGGAATCAGCAGCTGGTCGTCGGGGACCGCTGGGGCGATTGGAGCCGGCGCGGGCGCGGGTGCCGTCCCCCGCCGCACGACGTCGAAGCCGGCCGCGCCCGCCAGCGCGCGGACGACGCGCCCGGTGGCGCGGCGCGCCTGGATCATGGTGCTGTTGGTGTTGGTCATGAAGCCTCGTCCCTCGCGGCCCGCCGGCGCATGGCGACCACGCGCGAGAACGCGTCGACGGCCTCGCGCGGGAACGCCTCGTGGTTGGTCCCGAGCCATTGCCCGCTGGCCTGCGCGACGCGCCGCAGCACGGACTCGACCTGCCACCACGCCAGCTCGTCGCCCGTCAGCCCGCTTTGGGCCAGGAACGCCCAGTCGCCGGCGACCATGCCGCGCACCAGCGGCTCGACGTCGGCCGCGGCCAGCGAGCGGCCGACGATGTCGTGGTTGGCGATGCCGTCGTCGACGTTGCGCGTGAAGCGCTCGCGCAGCGAGTAGGCGTGGGAGTGCAGCGCGTGCGACGCCGGCTCGTGGACCAGCGCGAGCCCCGACTCGAGGACCTCCTGGGCCCACAGCAGGTCCTCGCCGATCGCGCGCACGGCGCGGAACGGCAGGCGGCGGACGTGCTCGGCGCGCAGCGCGGCGGCGACCGTGTGGAAGTTCGCGAGCAGCCGGCGCTCCTCCGGCGAGGCGCCGGCCCACCTGCCGTAATCGTCGATCCGCTTGACCGAGCGAACCGACGAGCCGCTGGGGTCAAGCTCGCCGTCGCGGCGCGCGAGCAGGTCGGCGTCCGGGTGCGGCGTGACGCGGCTGCACGCGCCGGCGACGGTGGGATCGTCGTCGAGCGCGGCGACGAGCGGCGCGAGCCAGCGGTTGCCGAGCGGGCGCGTGTTGTGCGTCAGCAGGACGAGAACGTCGCCGGATGCGTGCTGGGCGGCGAGGTTGCGCGTCAGCCCGTGGTCGAAGTCGGCCGGGTCGATCCCGATGATCGTCGCGTCGAACTCGGCGAGCACGTCGCGGCTCTCATCGGTCGAGGCGCTGTCGACGGCGACGATCTCCAGCTCGGCGTCCAGCTCTTGACCGAGCAGCACCGGGAGCTGCTCGCGCAGGTCGGCGGCGCCGTCCTTGACCGGCAGCAGCACAGACACCAGCCGCGGCGACGCGCCCGTCGCCCCCGGCAGCCGGTGGCGGCCGCCCCGGCGCAGCACCTCGGCGCCGCGCGCGGGCTCCGGTGCCCGGCCGGCGAGGCGCGCGTCCTCGGTCACGCGCTGCTCGTCCAAGCCCGCGCGGATGCGCACGCCCTCTAGCTCCATCACCTGCGCGGTGCGCCGGCGCAGCAGCGTCGCGAGCGGATCCTCCTCGGCGCCCTCCAGGTCGACGGCGGCCAGCAGCGGCGACGCGACGACGCGCAGCGGCGGGAACGCCCCGTACTCCACCCGCAGGAGGCCGTCGGCGACGTAGTGGCCGAGGTCGTCCGGGACGACCTTGCCCGCCCAGCGCTCGTGGTAGAGGCGGTCGTTGTGCTCGGTGGACTCCGGCTTGCCGGTCGGCCAGCGGGTCACGGACTCCAAGTGGTACAGGACGCTGCGCGCGCAGTAGCGCACCGTGCGTCCCGCCTCGCGCAAGCGCAGGCAGAGGTCGACGTCCTCGTAGCCGTTGAGGTAGTCGGTGTCGAAGCCGCCCATCGTGTCCAGGTCGGTGCGGGGGACCAGCACGCAGGCGGCGGTGACCGCAGCCAGCTCGCGGCTGCGCAGGACCGCCGGATGCTCGCCGGGGAAGCCCGGGTACAGGTGCCGCGGCCAGCGGTCCTGGCCGATCGCGATCCCGGCGTGTTGCACGGTCCCGTCCGGGTAGAGCAGCCGCGCGCCGATCGCGCCCGCCTCGGGGTGCTCGGCGGCTTCGTCGACGAGCGCGTCGAGCCAACCGTCCAGCGGGATCGTGTCGTTGTTGAGGAACACGACGTGGTCGGCGGTGGGGACCGCCGCGGCGCCGGTGTTGCAGGCGTGCGCGAAGCCGCGGTTGTCCTCGTGGGTGAGCGCCACGACGCCGGCGTCGGCGTACTCGGCCAGCAGCTCGGGCGTGCGGTCGGCGCCCGCGTCGTCGACGACGACGATCGTCATCGTGCAGCGCCGCGGCGGCGACTGCAGAAGCGCGTCCAAGCACGGGCGCAGGACGTGCGCCCCGTTGTACGTCGGGATGACGACGCCGACGTGCGGGAGCGCGGAGCGGCCGTTGGCGTCAGCCACGCGCCCGGGCCAGCCAGGACCGCGCCCGGCCGGCGACGCCAAGCACCGACGTCCGGCGGTACCGGCGCAGCTGGACGTTGAGGTCGCGGATCTGGCCGACCTGCTGCTCGATGGCCTTGGCCTGCTCGCCGCTCCAGGCCTGGTCGCCGGAGCGCAGCTCGCTGACGCGTCCGACCTCGCGGCGCAGGAGGTCGATCTCGGCCTCGCGCTCCAGCAGCGCGTCGTTGGCCTCGATCAGCGCGCGGCGCAGCTCGCCCTCGCGGCCGGTCAGCTTCGCGATCGCGGCGCCGAGCTCGTCGGCCTCGGCGCGCGCGTGCTCGAGCGCGAGCGCGAGGTCGTCGCGCTGGAGCTCCACGTCGGCGCGCGCGCCGGCCTGCTCGCGCATCCGCTCCTGCAGCGCGCGCATGCCGGGCTGGGCCATCGGCAGCGCCTGGACCACGAACTGGTAGGTGCGCGCGTCGGGGTCCTCGTCGAGGCGGCGGCGGACCTCGCCGGGCACGCCGGCGGCGTCGAACGGCACCTCGGAGGCGTCGAAGACGAGGTCGTGGCGGTGCAGCACGACGAGGCCGAGGTCGGCCTCGTCGAGCATCCGCTCGAGGCTCTCGCGGGTGAAGAAGGTCTTGTGCGTGCGGTCGAGCAGCCCGATGTCGCGGTAGTCGAAGCGGCCCTGCAGCAGCGCGAGCCGGATGCTACCGTGCGCGACGTTGGGGACGGACGCCACGAGCGTGCCGCCCTCGGCCAGGAACGGCGTCAGCCGGCGCAGGACCGCCAGCGGGTCGACGAGGTGCTCGAGCACGTCGGCGGCGACGATCACGTCGAAGCGGTCGTCGCCCAGCTCGGCGTCCAGGTCGATCTCGTCGAGGTCGCCGACGATCACGCGCTCCAAGTGCTCGGCGGCGCGCTCGGCCATCTCGGGGTCGAGCTCGATCCCGACCACGGAGCACCCGCGCGCCTTGAACGCCGCGGACATGTACCCGGTCGCCGGCCCGAGCTCCAGGACGCGCCGGTTCTCGCCCACGAGACGGGCGACGTCGCCGTGGACGCTCTCGGCCTCGAGGTCGGTGACGGCGAAGTCGTACCGCGGCGCGTCGGAGGACGACGTGTCTTCGGCAGGCCTGCTCACAGAGGACGAGCCTACCAGCGCTTTCGGGCCGCAAGGCGGTCCCGCCAGGTGCGCTGGAGGGCCTCCGGCGGCGCGTGGCGCGCGAGGAACGCGTCGACGCGGCCGCTGGCCAGGAGCCCGACCTCGGCGTGGACCTTCTCGTCCGGCCAGTCCCACCAGCGCACCGCGAGCAGGCCGCGGATCTGGTGCGGCGCGAAGCGCAGGCGCAGGACCCGGGCGGGGTTGCCGCCGACGATCGCGTAGGGCGGGACGTCCTTGACGACCGTGGCGTCGGCGGCCAGGACGGCGCCGTCCCCCACGGTCACGCCGGACATGATCGTCACGCGGGAGCCCATCCACACGTCGCTGCCGATCACGACGTCGCCGTTGGTCGCCGGGTGGCCTTCGATCCCGGCGGCGTCGGGCCACGCCTCGGGGAACGCGGAGAACGGGTAGGTCGAGACCCAGTCGGTGCGGTGGTTGCCGCCGAGGAAGACCGTGCCGCGGTCGGCGATCGAGCAGTAGCGCCCGATCCGCAGCCCAGCCGGCTCGCCCCAGTGGCGGACGCTGATCTGCTCGTGGCCGTAGGTGTGCTCGCCGACGACGACCTCGGGCCCGGGCGGCGAGGGCGGCGCGTCCTCGCTCATCGGCCGTCGTCGCCGCTGAGCGTGAAGTAGTCCACGTACTGGCCGCAGGCGCGCTTGAGCGGAAGCTCGCGGTCGGCCTGCGCGGGCACCGCGATCAGCGACGTGATGATCGCGGGCGTCGCCGTCGAGGACAGCGGGTGACCCGGCACGCGCAGCCGCAGGCGGACGGTCTTCGTCGTCCCCGTGACCGTGACGCTGCCGACCGGGTAGCGCGGGCCCGGGCGGTCGAGGTTGGGCGGCATCGTGGTGGAGATCCCGCCGCCGTCGACGCGGACCGGCAGGCCCGAGGTATAGGCCATGACGACGTTCCAGCGGCCGGGCGGCAGCTTGAGGTCCGCCGGACGATCGGCGCCCGGCAGCAGGCCGCCGACGCCGACGGCCACGCCGCCGGGCCGGACCGCCGCCGTGCCCTTCAGGCGCGACAGGCGACGCATCGCCTTGTCGGTCTTGCAGTCCAGGACCGCGCCCGGCGCCTCGCCCTCGGGCAGCAGCCCGCGCTGCTGGACCTGGCCCTCGCGCCGGTAGAGCGCGTAGTCGCGCGTCGTCCTGACCAGCTTGAGCTGGGGCGGCGGGGCGCTGCCCACGGCGTCGCGGGTCATGATCACCCAGTTAACCGCCTGATAGGCCTCGGGGTTGACGCTGTCGACGTCGAAGGCCTGCCCGTACTGCCAGCCCTTCTCGGGCCGTATCGGGAGCGCCGGAGCGCCGATGAACGGCGCGGTCACCGGCACGCCTTGGAGCTCCCAGCGGATGAAGTCGTCGTTGCCCAGGAACAGCGTCGCCTCGCCGTGCAGCAGCGGGCGCAGCGACTGCAGCTGCTCGGTGTGGTCGCGCGGACCCACGATGCTGTGGCGCAGCGCGTCCCAGCTGGAGTGCCCGACGACCCACACCAGCGCGATCGTGACGACCGTCGCCGCGGGTGCGATCCATCCAGGAGCCACCGCCGGCCAGCTGCGGCGCTCGACCAGCGGCCGGACCGCGACGAGCAGCGCGAACGGCGTGAAGATGACCAGCGCCTTAGCGGCGACGTACGGCGACTGCGTCCGGTCCGCGTAGAGCCAGATCAGCCCGCACAGCCCGAGCGCCACCGGGATCATCCAGTCGCCGCGGCGTAGCCACCACAGCGCCCCGCCGACGACGAGGACGAGCACGAGCCCGACGAGCACCCCGGTCTCCAGCCCGTCCGGCGTCGGGAAGCGGAAGTCCGGGTTGCCCCAGACGCCGAAGCCCTCCCAGAACGGCAGCGGGCCGGCCAGGTTGCCCAGCGCGGTCTCCGACAGGCCGGTGCCGCCGCCTGACTCCTGGAGGTACTCGTGGATCCGCGGGACCTGGCTGATCAGCGCCACGACCATCACGCCCAGCCCGATCGCGACCGGCACGACCTCGCGGCGGACCGCGGCGACGCACCGCGCGACCGCTCCTCCGCCACGGACGAGCTCGGTCACCGCCAGCACCGCCAGCCACGCCAGGAAGAAGAGCGCCGGCCACAGCAGCGCGGTGTAGGAGTACACGCAGACCGCGCCCGCGACCAGCAGCCCGAGAGGCACCCAGCGCAGGCGGCCGGCGGTGCGCGGCAGCTCGGCCAGGGCGAGCGCGATCGCCAACGCCGTTGCGGCCAGGAAGATCTCCTTGAACGCCCCCTGGCCGAAGTAGGCGGCGATCAGGAACGGCATCCCGACGACGGTCGCGATGACCCACTGCCCGAGCCATCCGACGCGGCGCACGCCCGCCAGCGCGGTCCAGCCCAGCACGGTCGGCAGCGCGATCGTGTAGCCCGCGAACGCGTGGTCAGACGCGATCGGCAGCGGGCCGGCGATGGCCGCCACGAAGGCGTGCGGCCCGAGCGGGTACGCCGGGCCGACCGCCGACTCCAGCCACGCGTGGATGTGCGCGTCGGCCAGCAGCAGGTGGGCGCTCATGTCGTTGGAGACCGACACGCCGAGCGTCCCGGAGCGCCCGGCGACCGCGAACGGGACGAGCGCCAGCAGGAACGGCCAGAGCCCTGCGAGGACGCCGGCGACCGGCGGGCGCAGCGCGGGATCGCGGACCATCAGGACCGCGGAGGCGGCCGTCGCGATCAGGATCGCCACGCCGCAGGTCGTCGTGCGCCCGGGGACGTGGAGGGCCGGGACCGCCAGCACCATCGCCACCGAGAGGCCGACCGGGCCGGACAGCCAGGACCACGTCCGCCGGCCACACACCCACAGCGCGCCCTGGCCGAGGACGAGCGCCACAGCGCAGGTGATAGCCGCGCTGATGAGCGTCGCGAGCATTCCGAGCAGCATATGCACGCAACCCGGCGACGGGTCCGCTCGTTACTGTGCGACGCGTGAGCAGTGATGTCCTCATCGTCATCCCCGCGTACAACGAGGCCGGCCGCGTCGGCCCGGTGGTTCAGGACGTCCTCACCACCCTGCCCGGCGTCGACGTGCTGGTGATCGACGACGGCTCCGCGGACGACACGTCGCGCGAGGCGCGCGCGGCCGGCGCGCTCGTCGCGCGGCTGCCGCTGAACTCCGGCTACGGGGCGGCGCTGCAGACCGGCTACAAGTACGCGGTCCGCGGCGGCTACCGGCTGGTGGGCCAGATCGACGCCGACGGCCAGCACCAGGCGGAGTACCTGGTGACGATGTTCGACCATCTGCGCGACGACGGGGCGGACGTCGTCATCGGCTCGCGCTTCATGGGCGGCGACGGCCACTACAAGCCGTCGCGGGCGCGGGCGGTGGGCATCGCGCTGTTCAGCCGGATCGCGTCGATCGTGACCCGCGAGCACATCACCGACCCGACCAGCGGCTTCCAGGTGATGACCGTGCGCGTCGCGCGGTTCTTCTGCTCGGACGTCTACCCGTCCGACTACCCCGACGCCGACATCCTGATCCTCCTGCACCGCTCCGGCTTCCGCGTCCGGGAGATCCCGGTGCAGATGCGGCCGAGCACGAACGTCTCGATGCACTCAGGGCACAAGAGCCTCTACTACGTGTACAAGATGTTCCTCTCGATCTTCGTGACGATGCTGCGCCCGCGCAAGGCCCCGGAGGCGTCGTGATCGACACGAAGTCCCGCATCCTGGCGATCTGCGGCGCGCTCGTCCTCCTGCTGGTCGTCGTCGACCTCGTCCGGCGCCGCAAGCTCAAGGAGGAGTACTCGGTCCTGTGGGTCGGCGCCGCGCTGGGCCTGCTGATCCTCGCGGCCTGGTACCAGCTGCTCGGCTGGATCACCACGGCGATCGGCGGCGTGGCGCTGTCGACCACGCTGTTCTTCTTCGCGCTGTTGTTCGTGTTCTTCGTGCTCCTGCACTACTCGGTGCGGATCAGCTCGCTGGAGCGCCGGCTCACCGCGCTGGTACAGGAGTCGGCGCTGACGCAGGTCAAGGCGCCGCCCAAGCCGCTGGCCGGCGGCTCCGGGCCGGCGCGCGCGCGGATCGCGGTGATCATCCCCTGCTACGACGACGGCGCGCTCGTGCCCGAGGCGATCGCGTCGGTGCAGGAGGACGAGCCGATCGAGATCGTCGTCGTCGACGACGGCTCCACCGACGCGGCAACGCTCGCGACGCTGGCCCAACTGGAGCGCGACGGCACGACGGTCGTGCGCCGCCCCAACGGCGGCCTCGGCGCGGCGCGCACCACCGGCCTGGAGCACTCGCACGCCGAGCTCGTCTATCCGCTGGACGCCGACGACCGCCTGGAGCCCGGCGCGCTGGCCGCGCTCGCCGACGCGCTGGAGGCCGACCACGACGCGGCCTTCGCCTGGGGCGATTACGTCCTCTTCGGCGCCGGCAAGGGCCACTACCGCTCGCCGGACCGCTGGCTGCCGTGGACGTTGACCTACGTCAACCCGTACCCCGTCTGCTCGATGTTCCGGCGCTCGACGCTGGTCGACGCCGGGGGCTGGCAGGGCTGGGCCTACGAGGACTGGGACCTGTGGCTGCGGCTGGTCGGGATGGGCCGCGGCGGCATCCGCGTGCCGCAGGTCGTCTACCACCGCCGCCTGCACGACGACCCGCGCCTGCTGACCGACGCGCGCAAGCGCCACCAGGAGCTGTACGCGGAGATCGTCCGGCGCAACGCCGCGGTCTTCGCACGCCGCGACGAGTTGCGCGGACAGGAGCGCCCGGCGGGCTGGAAGCGCCTCGCATACCCGATCCTCTTCGGCGCCCGCAAGGTGGTGCCGATCTCCGTCGAAGCGTTCCTGCAGCGCACGATGATGCGGCTCGGCACCGGGCTGCCGGGCTAGATCGCCGGTGAAGCGCCGCAGCTTCGGGGTCAACCTCGGCGTCAGCGTCGCGAACGTTGTTGCGGTCGTCGGCGTGTCGCTCGCCGTCGTCCCGCTGCTCATCGACCGCCTCGGGCTGCAGGGCTACGGGCTCTGGGTGCTCGCGCAGTCGGTCGTCATCTACGTCACGGCGGCCGAGAACGGCTTCGGCCCGGCGCTGGCCCGCTTCACCAGCGTCCACGGCCACCACCCGCGCCACGTGCGCCCGATGCTGGCGCTGGCGCTCGTCCTCTACGCGGCGGTGGGCGCGGTCGTGCTGCTCGCCTGCCACGTGCTCGCCGTGCCGCTCGTCGACGCCTTCGACGTGCCGCGCGCCTACCACGCCGACGCGGTGCACACCGTGCACCTGCTGGGCTGGGTCGCGCTCGTCGCGCTGCTGGCCGCGGGCCTGGGCCACGTGATGGACGGGCTGGAGCGCTTCACGGCCTACACCATCACCAACGCGCTGGGGTCCGCCGCCTTCCTGATCTGGCTGTTGGCCTCCGATCGAGGGCTGCAACTGTCCGACGTGGCGATCGCGGCGCTGATCCAATGGAGCCTCGTCGGCCTCCTGCGCCTCGTCGCGTTGCGCGACGTGATCCTGGCCCGCGGCTCGCTCATCCCGAGCCGGACGCTCGTGCGGGAGATCTTCGGGTTCTCCATGCGCCTGCAGGTGGCGGTCATGGCGACGCTGCTCAACACCCAGACCGACCGTGTGGTGATCGGGATCGTGTCGAGCGCGAAGACGCTCGGCCAGGTCGGCATCGCAACGCAGGTCGCCGAGGCCGGCCGCTTCCTGGCCTACGCGACGTTCACGCCGCTGGCCGCCCGCCTGGCCACCGCCTACGGCACCGGCGGCCTGCCCGCGCTCGACGCGCTGCTGCACCGCTACCGCCGGCTGTGGACGCTCGGCGTCCTCGGCGTCCTGGCGGTGGGCGTCGGGGCGGCGCGTCCGGCGATCACCGCCTGGGTCGGCGGCGGGCACGACGAGGCCAGCGTCTACGCCGCGCTGCTGCTCGTCGGCTACGGCGTCGGGCTGCTTCCGAGCCCGGCGTTCGCCTACCTGCGCGCGATCGGGCGCCCCGGGCTCGAAGGCCTGTTCGGCGTGGTCACGGTCGCCGTCAACCTCGCCGCGACCCTCGTCATGGGGCTCACGGTCGGCGCCGCCGGCGTCATCGCCGCCACGACCGTCGCCTACCTCGCCACGACCGTCTGGATCATGCGGCGGGTGCGGGGCGAGGTCCCGAGCAGCTCGCCGGGCGAGACGCCCGGATGGCACGTGGCGGGCGCCGTCCTGGGCACCGCCGCCTTCACCTACCTCGCGGGGCAGGCGCTGCTCGAGGTCCTGCCGCGCCTGGCCGCGTTCGCCGGGATCGGGCTCGTGGTCATCGCCGCGGCGGTCGGGTACGCCGCCGCCGTCGGGCTGGTCGCCGAGGCACGGCGCGGACGTCGGCAGGAAGCCCGCTGCTAGATTCGCCGCGCATGGCAGAGACCTCCCTGCGCAGCAGGATCCTCGCGAACCGGCGCGTGCTGCGCACCGCCCAGAAGGCCCGTGACGTCATCACCTACGTCACGACGCCGACCCCCGAGCTCCGTGCCTGGAAGCGCGACGACCTCTACCGCAAGCTCCAGCTCACCTACGACCTCGACGCGGGCTCGACGGTCCTGGACGTCGGCGGCTTCGAAGGCCAGTGGGCCAGCGACATCGTCGCCATGTACAACTGCCGCGTCGAGGTGTTCGAGCCCGTGCCGGAGTACGCGCGCCGCATCGAGGAGCGCTTCGCGCGCAACCCGCTGGTCACCGTCCACGCCGTCGGCCTCGCGGCCGAGACGCGCAGCGCCGCGCTCGACGTCTCGGGCGACGCGTCGTCGCACGCGCGCGCCGACGCGCCGGTCGAGGACGGCATCGCGATCGAGCTGCGCTCGGCCGCGGAGGTCTTCGCCGAGCTGCCCGACGGCCGCGTCGACCTGATGAAGGTCAACATCGAGGGCGCCGAGTACGAGCTGCTGGAGAGCCTCGTGGAGACCGGCCTGATCACCCAGGTGCGCGACCTGCAGGTCCAGTTCCACCGCTTCGTCCCCGACGCGGAGCGCCGGATGCTCGCGCTGCGCGCCGCGCTGGAGCGGACGCACGAGGCGACCTACCAGTACGACTTCCTCTGGGAGAACTGGCGCCGCAGGTGAGCGCGGGCCCGCCCACCCGTCGCGTCGCGCTGCGCTTCGGCCGCCACGTCCACCCGGTCTACCGCGAGCAGCTCCACGCCGTCCCGCCCGGGTGGGAGTACACGTGGACCCATCCGGCGCTGGACGACGCGTCGGTCGCCACCAAGAAGGTCGTCGAGGCAAGCTCGCTCCTGGGCCCCGCGCGCGAACGGGCCGAGAGCGCCGCGCTACGCGTGCTCCCGGCGCTGGGCTACGTCCACCGCATCCGGCCCCAGGCCCCGCCGGGCACCGCGCTCATCCACGCCGCCGAGCGCCTGCTCTGGCGTTCCCCCGTGCCGTACGTGCTCGACCTCGAGCACGTCGAGCTGTTCGTCCTCTACCAGCGCGCCGCCTTCGAGCGGCCGTGGACGCGGCCGGTCCTGGAGGCCGCGCTGCTGGACGAGCGGCTCCGGTTCCTGCTGCCATGGAGCGAGGCGGCCAAGCGCAGCGTGCTCGAGGTCGTCTCGCCGGCCGCCGCGGCGAGGCTGGAGCCCAAGCTCCGCGTCGTCCTGCCGGCGGTGCGCGCGGCGACCGACCGGCCGCGGGAGCGCGCAGCGACCGGCCCCTTGCGCGTCCTGTTCATCGGAACCAAGTTCTATGAGAAGGGCGGCGTGGAGGCGGTGCAGGCGCTCCAAGCGGCGCGCGCCACCCATGACGTCGAGCTCGACCTCGTCAGCTACGTCCCGCCGGAGTGGGAGCGCCAACTGGCCGAGGAGCCGGGACTGCGCGTGCACCAGCCCGGTGGCGGCGACGTCGTGCGCCGGCTCTACGCCACCTGCGACGCGCTGCTGTTCCCGTCGCACATGGACACCTACGGCGTCGTCGTCGGCGAGGCGATGTCCTACGGGCTTCCGGTCCTGGCCCCGCGCCATCTCGCGCTGACCGAGACGATCCACGACGGCGAGACCGGACTGCTCTTCCCGGCCGAGAACATGCTCTACGGCGACGACACCCGCTGCGTGTTCCGCCACACCCTGCCGCCGCCACGGTCCTACTTCGAGGCGCTGCGCCATCCGGGCGCGAGCTACGTCGCGGGAATCGCCGACGCGATCACGCGGCTGGCCGAGGACCGCGCCCTCCACGCCCGGCTCGCCACCGGCGCGCTGGCCAGCGTCATTTCGGGCCACCTGTCGATCGAGCGCCGGCGCGACCTGCTGAGCGCCATCTACGACGCCGCGATCGCCTGAGTCCTACGTCGCCGCCCAGGCCCGCTCGTCGACGAAGACCGTGTTGACCCGCGTGTCGCCGTAGACGAAGTACCCGCGATCGGCCATCAGCGCGGCGATCTCCTGGCGCTTGCGCGCGAGCTGACGCTGCTTGGTGAAGGTGAGCGTCTCGACGATGAACAGCTCGGGCCGGGCCACGTCGAAGTCCCACGCGTTGAGGACCTCGAGGTCGATGCCCTCGATGTCGAGCGAGACGAGGTTCGGCTTGCGCACGCAGTGCTCGCGCAGCAGCGTGGCCGGCGTCAGCATCGGCACCTGGACCTCGCGCCGCTCGCGCCGTCCCAACTCGGTGTACTCGCTCATCGAGGCGGCCGAGATCGTCGACAGCGTGCTGGTGCGCATGACGTGCAGGGTCGCGGTGCCGTCCTCCGTGCCGATCGCCACGTTGAGGCAGAGGTCGCGGCGCCGGCGCCGCTGGATCTTCCGATTGAGCTTCGGATCGGCCTCGACGCAGACACCGTTGCTGCCGCGGCGATAGAAGAAGTACGTGTTGCTCAGCCACGTCGGATGGTGCGCGCCGATGTCGAGGTAGTAGGGCCGCATGATCCCCAGCTCGCGGAGCGCGAACCGGGCGATCAGGTCTTCGCCGGCCTGGGAGTAGCTGCGCGCGGATCGACGCAGCAGGCGGTCGGCGGCCATGGAGGCCTTCGCGTGGACTTCGGGAGGCAGACGCCGCATCGTCGTGGACGCTACCGCCCGACCGACGCGCCGGCTGTCCAGCGCTCGGCGTTGAACTCATAGATGTCGCGCAGGACCTCGTCGATCCCGAACGTCAGCTGCCACTCCGGGTAGTCGCGCTCGAAGTCGCCAAAGTCGCTGACGTACCACTGGTGATCGCCGATCCGGGCCTGATCAGACAAGGTGTAGGACAACTCGCGGCCGGCGATCTCCTGGCACTTGGCGATCGCCTCGAGCATCGAGACGTTCGACGCCCGCCCGCCGCCGAGGTTGTAGACGGCGCCCGCGCGCGGCGCCTTGGCGAACGCGTGGAACGCCCGGACGACGTCGTGGGCGTGGATGTTGTCGCGGACCTGCTTGCCCTTGTAGCCGAAGATCGTGTAGGGATCGCCGGTGGCCGTGCACTTCATGAGGTAGGCCAGGAACCCGTGCAGCTGCGCGCCCGCATGCTGAGGCCCGGTCAGGCAGCCGCCGCGGAAGCAGACGGTCGGCATGTCGAAGTAGCGGCCGTACTCCTGGACGAGCACGTCGGCGGCGACCTTCGACGCGCCGAAGATCGAGTGCGTCGACTGGTCGATCGACATCGTCGTCGGGATCCCGCCGAACCACTCGTGGTCGGTCGGCAGCTCGTAGCGCGTGTCCTGCTCCTCCAGCGGCAGCAGGTTCGGCCGGTCGCCGTAGACCTTGTTGGTGGAGGTGAAGACGAACGGCGCGTCCGGGCTGTGCTGGCGCGCGGCCTCCAGGAGGTTCAGCGTGCCGACCGCGTTGACGCCGAAGTCCGTGTGCGGCTCGCGCGCCGCCCAGTCGTGCGACGGCTGCGCGGCGCAATGCACGACCAGCTGCGGCCGGTGCTTGGCGAAGACGCGCTCGACGGCCTCGCGGTCGCGGATGTCGAGGTCCAGCGGGGTGAAGTTGTTCTCGGCGGCGGCAAGGCGCTCGGCGTTAGGCCGGGTCGAGGCCTCCGGGCCGAAGAAGTAGGCGCGCATGTCGTTGTCGAGCCCGATCACGTCGTAGCCCTGCTGGGCGAAGTACGCGGCCGACTCCGACCCGATGAGCCCGCCCGATCCGGTAACGATCGCTGTTGCCATGCTCGCTAGCTAAGCAGGAACCGCGAAACTCTCGCCGCACCGCTACCGTTTACGCCTCCTGTGACCGGCGCCATCCTCGACGTCACGCAGGCGGAGCGCGAGCAGCGGATCGCAGCTGCCCGGACGGCAGTCAGCATCGAGCACCTCGCTAAGACGTTCCGCCTGCCCCATCAGCGCTACAGCACGCTCAAAGAGCGTGCCCTGCACCCGTTCCGCTCGACGACCTTCGACGAGCTGCGGGCACTGCGCGACGTGCACGTCGAGATCCGCGAGGGCGAGTTCTTCGGGATCGTCGGGCGCAACGGCTCGGGCAAGTCGACGCTGCTGAAGTGCCTGGCCGGGATCTACCGGCCCGACGCGGGCCGCGTCACGCTGCACGGGCGCCTGTCGCCGTTCATCGAGCTCGGCGTCGGCTTCAACCCCGACCTGACCGCACGCGACAACATCGTCATCAACGCGGTGATGATGGGCCTCTCTCGCCGCGAGGCCCGCGAGCGCTTCGAGCACATCATCGCCTTCGCCGAGCTGGAGGAGTTCGTCGACCTCAAGCTCAAGAACTACTCCTCGGGCATGGCCGTCCGGCTCGGCTTCGCCACCGCGATCCAGGTCGACGCCGACATCCTGCTCGTCGACGAGGTGCTCGCCGTCGGCGACGCCGCCTTCCAGCAGAAGTGCTTCGAGGAGTTCGCCCGCCTGCGCGAGGAGGGCAAGACGATCGTCTTCGTCACCCATGACATGCACGCCGTCGAGCGCTTCTGCGACCGCGCCATGCTGATCGAGCGCGGCGCGGTGCTGGAGATCGGCGAGCCGCGCGAGATCGCCCGCGCCTACAACGAGCTGAACTTCGGCCGCCTCGTCCACGAGGCCTCCGGCGAGGACGACGAGCACCACCGCCTCGGCGACCAGGGCCTGGCGGAGATCGTCGAGGCGTGGTTCGAGCACGACGGCGAGCGCGTCAAGCAGATCGCCCAGGGCCAGCAGCTGACGATCGCCGTCACCGTGCGCTTCCACGCCGAGGTCGCGCACCCGATCATCGGCGTCACGCTGCGCAACGAGATGGGCCACACGTTCTTCGTGTCCACCACCGAGTGGCAAGGCCTGGACCTCGGCACGCGACAGGCCGGCGACCGGATGACGCTGCGCTTCACGCTCGACACGCCGTTCGCGCAGAGCCGCTACCTGCTGACCCCGTCGATCGCGCGCGCCGGCTCGGGCGCCGACGCCATCGACATCCGCGAGGACCTCACCTCCGTGCACATCCACGCCACCCAGCACACGGGCGGCCTGGTCGACATGCCGCACACGATCGAGGTGGAGGAGGCATGAGCTCCGCCGACGCCACGCTGACCGCACCGCAGCCCGCCGGCCGCGACCGCGTCACGATCATCGAGCCCGGCCGCCACACCGGCCACGGCGCCGACCACCGCCGCGTCCTGGCGCTGGCGTGGACGCTGGCGCTGACCGACTGGCGCCTGCGCTTCTACGGCTCGGCGCTGGGCATCGTCTGGACGCTCGCCCGCCCGTTCGCGTTCTTCGGCGTCATCTACCTCGTCTTCACCGAGATCGTTGGCCTCGACAAGAGCGTCGACCACTACGGCGTCTACATCCTGCTCGGACTCGTCACCTACAACTTCTTCGCCGAGGTCACCGGCAACTCGGTGCAGGCGCTGACCATCCGCGAGAACCTGCTGCGCAAGATGTACTTCCCGCCCGCGGTCGTCCCGCTGGCGGTCACGATCACCGCGCTGCTCAACCTCGGCATGACGATGATCGCGGTGCTGATCTTCGTCCTGGCCAACGGGATCTTCCCGGACTGGTCCTGGCTGGAGACGATCCCGATCTACCTGCTGGTGACGATCTTCGCCGCCGGCGTCGGGATGCTGCTCAGCGCGACCTACGTCCGCTACCGCGACGTGCAGCCGATCTGGGAGGTCACCGCCCAGCTGATCTTCTACGCCACGCCGGTGCTCTACGTGTCGTCGAAGATCCCGGAGACGGCGCGGCACTTTCTGCTGCTCAACCCGCTCGCCGCGGCGCTGACGCAGCTGCGCACGGCGGTCGTCGACCCGTCGGCGCCGAGCCTCAGCACCGAGATGGGCGGCGACTGGCGCATCCTGCTGCCGATCGCGATCGCGCTCGGGACGTTCGCGCTCGGCTTCACCGTGTTCCGGCGCGCGAGCCCGCGCATCGCCGAGAACCTCTAACTTGGCGGGCCGATGTCGCGCCTGTTGCCCTCGCTCGCCGCCTTCACGGGCCTGGCCACCGGCCTGGTCGCCGGGGAGACCCGTGGCCGCGCCCGCACCGCCGCCGCCGTGGCGGCCACGACCGCCCGGCTGGAGCGCGAGCTCACCCCGCCGCCCCCGCCGTCACCCGATGAGGTGCGGCGCACGGCGCTGCTGGAGATCATCGCCCGCCGCCTACCGCCGCCGGTCCCGGATCCCGGGACGAGCGTCACCGACCTGCTGTTCGAGCGCCTGGCGCCTGGCGACCAGGACGCGGTGGTCTCGCTGCTGATCGAGCATCCAGCGGCGCTGTGGGAGATCTCCACCGAGGAGTCGCGGCGGCGGCTCACCCTGAACTTCGCGACCGCGATCGGGCCGCCCGAGGTGCGCGAGCGCGCCGGGCTGCTGACCGCGACGCCGCCCGACGAGGTCCACGCCATGGCGCGCGGTCCGGTCGCCGCCGGTGGCGACTTCTTCCTGGCCGACATGGTCGACGGCGCCGTGCGCGCCGCCGGGCTGGAGATCCCGGCCGGTGGCACGCTCTTGGACTTCGGCGCCTCGTCGGGACGCGTGCTGCGCGCGTTCTCGGCCGCCCGCCCGGACCTGCGCTGCGTGGGCTGCGACCCCAACGAGGGCGCGATCGCCTGGGCCACCGAGCACCTGCCCGGCGAGTACTTCGTCAGCCCGATCGCCCCGCCGCTGGCGCTTGACGCCGCATCCGTCGACGTCGCCTATGCGATCTCGATCTGGTCGCACTTCGCCGCCGCGCCGGCGCTGGCGTGGCTGGAGGAGATGCGCCGCGTGATCCGCCCGGGCGGCGCGCTGGTCATCACCACCCACAGCTGGGACACCCTGGCCATGGGCCTGCGCCGCGAGGCGCTCAGCCACGAGACGATCGGCGACGCCGCGCAGGCGCTGATGGCCGAGGGCCATCACTTCATCGACGTCTTCGGCGCGGCCGGCGACTGGGGCGTCGTCGACCCGGGTTGGGGCAACGCCTACATGACGCTCGAGTGGCTGATGGCCAAGACCCAGGGCGCCTGGTCGGCGCGCCTGCTGTGGCCGGGCTACCTCGACGCCAACCAGGACGTGATCGTCCTGCAGCGCAGGGCCGGATCGTGAAGCGAGGGAGACTCGACGACGTGACCACCGAGCCGACGACAGACCCCCGCGAGACGGAGATCGCCGCCCTGCGCGCCCGGGTCGCGGAGCTGGAGGACCAGCTCGCGCGCAAGGACGCCGAGACCGCGCAGCTCGTCGCGACCGCCCAGGAGAAGCTGTACTGGCTGGAGCGCTGGCACATCGACCTCGACAAGCTGATGCGCAAGCCCGGGGCGATCCCGCTGCTGGACGCGCTGCGCAGCGCGCGAGCGCTCTCGTGGAAGGCCCGCAAGCTCAAGCGGCGCGTGTTGGGGCCCCGGTGAGCGACCGGTCGGTCTCGGTCGTCATCCCGGTCAAGGACGGCGCGCGCTATCTCGGCGAGCTGCTGGCCGCGGTCTTCGCCCAGGCCGGCGACGCGCCCGGCGGGCTCGACGTCCTGGTCATCGACTCGGGCTCGCAGGATGGCAGCGCCGAGATCGCCCGCGCCGCAGGCGCCGCGGTCCTGGAGATCGACCCGGCGACGTTCGGCCACGGCCGGACGCGCAACCTCGGCGCCGAGGCCACGCGCGGCGACGTGATCGCCTTCCTGACCCAAGACGCCACGCCCGTCCCCGGCTGGCTGGCCGGGCTGCTGAGCGGCTTCAACCTCGCCGACGACGTGGGCGCCGTCTACGGCCCGCATCGCGCGCGGGCGGACACGTCGCCGATGATCGCCCGCGAGCTCGACGCGTTCTTCGCCACGCACGCTGGTCCGGGCGGCGGGCCATCGGTGCAGCGCGCCGGCGACAACACGTTCCTGTCCAACGTCAACGCGGCCTACCGGCGCGACTGCTGGGACGCGATCCGTTTCCCCGACGTCCCGTACTCCGAGGACCAGGGCTTTGCGCAGGCGCTGCTCGCGGCGGGCTGGGCCAAGGCCTACGTGCCGTCCGCAGCGGTGCTACACGCACACGATTACCCACCGGTGCAGTTCGCTCGTCGGTACTTCGACGAGTACCGCGGGCTGCGTCAGACGATGGGCCACGTCGAGGCCGTCGGCGTCCGCTCGGCCTACCGCGACGTGCGCGCGCTGGTCGCCCACGATCGCGCATGGATGCGCGATGCCGGCTACGACGAGCGCGCCGTGCGCGGCTGGACCGCCCGGTCGCTCGTCCACCACGGCTCGCGCAAGCTGTTCGCGCCGCTCGGCTCGCGGGCGCACCGCCTGCCGGCCCCCGTGCAGCGCGCGATCTCCCTGGAGGGCACCGCGGTCACCACGCCGGCCGACACCCACGAGACCTCCGGCGGCCCGATCACGGGCAAGCCGATCAAGGCCCACTCGATCGTCTACGACGCCGTCCGCCGCTTCCACCGCGACGGGCCGGCCCCGCTACTGGAGCCGCTGCCCGGCTCCGACGCCGACCGCCCGCTACACATCGCCTGCGTGATCCCGGCGTTCTCGCGCGGCTCGGGCGGACACACGTCGATCTTTCAGATCATGAGCCGGCTGGAGCGGCAGGGCCACACGGTCAGCTACTGGATCGACGACACCTTCGGGTTGATGTCCGCCAACCGTCCCGCGCGGATCCGGCGCGACATCCAGGAGTGGTTCGCCCCGATTCAAGGCCCGGTCTTCAAGGGCTTCGGCGACTGGTACGGCGCCGACGTCGCGGTCGCGACGGGCTGGCAGACCGCGCACCCGGTGATGATGCTGCGCGACGTGCGAGCGCGGGCCTACCTGGTCCACGACCACGAGAGCGAGTTCTACCCCACCTCGGTCGAGGCGAGGTGGGCCGAGGAGACCTACGGCTTCGGGATGCACGCAATCTGCGGCTCGCCGTGGCTGGCCGACATCGTGCGCGAGCGCTACGGCGGCAGCGCGTCGGTCTTCGACTTCGGCGTCGACCATGACGTCTACCGGCCGATCGACGTCCCGCGGCGCACCGACACGGTGGTGTTGTACGGGCGCGACGTCACGCCGCGCCGCGCGGTGCCGCTGGCCTTGATGGCGCTCAAGGAGCTGAAGGACCGCCGCCCCGACCTGCGCGTCTTGAGCTTCGGCGACGCGCGCGAGATCGACGTCCCCGTCGACTACGAGCACCTCGGCATCATGGCGCCGACCGAGCTGGCTCGGCTCTACAACGAGGGCACGGTCGGCCTGGTGCTGTCGATGACCAACTACTCGCTGATCCCGCAGGAGATGCTGGCCTGCGGGATGCCGTGCGTCGACCTGGCCGGCATCAGCGCCGAGACGATCTTCGGCGCCGACGGTCCGGTCGCGCTGAGCGCGTTTGACCCGATCGCCATGGCCGAGACGATCGACCATCTGATGGGCGACCGCGACGAGTGGGAACGGCGTTCGGCTACCGGACGAGAATTTGTCCGCGGTCGGACATGGGACGTCGCCGCCACCCAGGTCGAGGCCGGGTTGCGCGAGGCCATGACCTTGCGATCTGGTTAGGTTCGCCGGCATGAGGCTGTCTCCACGCGCCCGTGCCCGCATGCTGGGAATCAGTGACCAGTTGAACACGACGGACCGCCTCAAGGCGGCTCATCGCCTCGTCAACACCGTCGCGCGGCGCGACCACCGCGACAACGAGGCGCTGCGGCTGCTGCTGACGTTCACGCTGCGCCCGGACTCGTGCTGCGTCGACGTCGGTGCACACCGCGGCGGGGTCCTGCGCGACATCGTCCGGCTCGCGCCCGCCGGGCGCCACATCGCCTTCGAGCCGCTGCCCACCCTGGCGGCGGAGCTTGCCTCGAGCTTCCCGGCGGTCGACGTCCACAACGCGGCCGTCGGTGCCGAGAGCGGCGAGGTGACGTTCGCCCACGTCGTCGCCGACCCGATGCTGTCGAGCATCAGCGACCGCGGCCACAGCGACGCCGAGCTAGAGCACATCACCGTCAAGCTCGAGGCGCTCGACGAGGCGCTGCCCGAGGACTTCGCGCCGGCGCTGATCAAGGTGGACGTCGAGGGCGCCGAGCTCGGCGTCTTCCAGGGCGCGGTGGACACGCTGCACCGCCACCGCCCGCTGGTCGCCTTCGAGCACGGCATCGGCGGCGCCGACGCGTTCGGCACGACGCCACGCGACGTCCACGATCTGCTCGTCGGGGAGCTGGGCTACCGGATCTTCGACATGGACGGCACCGGGCCCTACGACGCGATGACGTTCGACGCGGTCTTCACCCAGCCGATCTGGAACTTCGTCGCGGTGCCTTAGGCGCCGAGCACGCGGTCGTAGACCGCGAGCACGTCGCCCGCCGCGCGCTCCCAGGTGAAGTGCGCGGCGCGCGCGCGGCCGCGAGCGACAAGGTCGTCGGCCAGCTCGGCGTCGGTGAGCAGACGGCGCACGGCGTCGGCCAGCGCGTCGCCGTCGTGGGCGTCGAAGAGCAGCGCCGCGTCGCCGGCGACCTCGGGCAGCGAGGTGGCGTCGGAGGACGCCAGCGGCACGCCGCGGACCATCGCCTCCAGCACGGGCAGGCCGAAGCCCTCGTAGAGCGACGGGTACACGGCGCAGGTGGCCAAGCCGTACAGGCCCTCCAGGTCCTCATCGGAGATCCAGCCGGTGAGGACCGCGCGCCCGGTGAGGCCGAGCTCGGCGATCCGCGCCTCCAAGCGCTCGCGCTCGCGGCCGGCGTGCCCGGCGATGACCAGGCGGCAGTCCTCAAAGCCCGCGCCGAGCGCGGCGAAGCCCTCCAGCAGCAGCAGCAGGTTTTTGTGCACGAGCGCGGCGGAGACGCAGAGGACGACGCGCCCGTCGCCCAGGCCAAGGCGCTCGCGCAACTCAGCCGCGGGCGTGGCGTCCGGGACGGAGCGCATGCCGAAGCCCAAGTAGCCGACGTCGATGCGGTCGGCGGGCACGTGCAGGCGGGCGACGACGTCGTCCTTGACCGCCTTGGAGATCGTGATGACGCGGTCGGCGCGCCGCGCGCTGGGACCCACGAGCGCGCGCAACCCCAGCAGCGAGGCCTTCGGGAACGTCTCGGGGTAGGCCTCGTAGATGAGGTCGAGGATCGTGACGACGCTCGGCCCGCGGGTGAAGGGCGGGCAGGTCGTGCCCAACGAGTGCAGGAGGTCGACGCCGGCGCGGGCCGCGGCGGCGGGCAGCAGCGCGATCTCGGCAACGATCCGGGCGGGCTTGTTGGCGCAGTCGACCGGCAGCGTGTGGACGCGGACGTTGCCGGGCCAGCCTTCGGCGCGCAAGGACGGGGCCGCCTCGCGACCGCAGAAGACCGTGAACCGGTCCCGGGGCGCCGCCGCCGCGAGCGCGTGCACGAGCCGGCGCGCGTAGATCTCGCTGCCGCCGACCGCGCCGGGGACGAGGTAGAGCACGTTGAGGCCGATGTGCGCCATGCGAGGGCGAACGCTAGCGGCCGCGACGTTGGGCTAGCCTCACGCCGACCTTGCCCGCCGCTGTTTCCGCCATCACGGTCGTCATCGTCTGCCACGACAGCGCCGACGCGCTCGCCGCGACGCTCCCGGCCCTCGCCGGCCAGCTGCGCGACGGCGACGAGGTCGTGCTCGTCGACAGCGGTTCGAGCGACGGCGGCCCGGAGGCCGTCGCCGGCCTCCTGCCCGCCGCGCGGCGCGTCGACGCCGGCGGCAACGTCGGCTTCGCCGCCGGCTGCGACCTCGGCGCCGCGCACACGACGACCGAGCTGATCCTGCTCCTAAACCCCGACGCCGTTCCGGCCGCGGGCTGCCTCGACGCGCTGCGCGGGGCCGCCGAGCGCCATCCCGGCTGGGGCGCGTGGCAGGCGCTCGTGACGATGGCCGACGGCGCCGAGGTCAACACGTCGGGCAACCTCGTGCACTGGCTGGGCTTCGGCTGGGCCGGCGCGCTGGGCGAGCCCGTCGCCGCGGTCGACCCCGCCGAACGCGAGGTCGGCTTCGGCTCCGGCGCGGCGCTCGTCGTGCGTCGAGAGGCGTGGGAGGCGGCCGGCGGCTTTAACCCCGAGTACTTCATGTACTGCGAGGACCTCGACCTCAGCCTGCGCCTGCGCCTGTCCGGCTGGGGGATCGGCGTCGTGCCCTCCGCGCGCGCCGACCACGACTACAGCTTCACCAAGGGCGACTACAAGTGGTTCTTCCTGGAGCGCAACCGCTGGTGGACGATCCTCGCCACCTACCCGGCCGCCCTGCTCGCGCTCGCCCTGCCCGGCCTGCTCGCGCTGGAGGTGGCGCTGATGCTCGTCGCCGCGCGCGACGGCTGGCTGCGCCCCAAGCTCCGCGCCCAGGCCGCGGTCCTGCGCACGCTGCCGGCGACGCTGGCGCGTCGGCGCCGCGTGCAGGCCACGCGGACGATCACGACGCGCGCGTTCGCCGACGGCCTGACGGCGTCGCTGGACTCGCCGGTGATCGCGGCGGCGTCGCGCTCGCGCGTCCTGCGCACGGCGCAATCGGGCTTCTGGCGCGGGGTCCTGGCGGTGATCCGATGAGGATCCTCTGGATGACCCCCGAGCTGCCCTACTGGCCGGGCGGCAGCGGCGGCTCGACGCGGCAGTTCCACCTGATCCGCGCGCTGCGCGGCCAGGGCCACGAGGTCGACGTCGTCGCCCCGGTCCACGGCGCCCAACGCGACGGCGTCGCGTCGCTGGCCGACACCGGCGCCGGCCTTTTCCTCGCCGCCCGCGGCCCGTCGCGCGTCGCCGAGACGGCCCGTGCGCTCAGCCGCCGGCCGCGGCTGGTCCCCGACGCCGCCCTGTTGCCGGTGATGGCGTGGCAGGTCGACGTCTTCTGGACGCGGCTGCGCGAGCAGGTGGACGCGGCGCTGGCGCGCGAGCCCGACGTCATCAACGTCGAGCACGACTGGGCCGCGCGCTGGGGCCTGGAGCTGCCGGCAACCATCCCGGCTGTCCTGACGCTGGAGAACCTCTCCTGGCGCTATTACGAGAACCGCGCCGCCGCGGCGACGGGCGTGCAGCGCTCCCTGCTGGAGGCCGAGGCACGGCGCTTCCTGAACTTCGACCGTCGCCACCTCGGCCGCTACGCCGGGCGGGCCACGATGTCGCCCGACGACGCACGCTTCCTGCGCGAGGACCTCGGCTTCGACAGCACGGTCATCCCCAACGGCGTCGACACCGCGGCGCTGGACGTCGGCGCGCCGTCGGCCGCGCCGATCGCGCTGTTCACCGGCACGTTCGGCTACCCGCCCAACGCCGAGGCGCTGGAGTGGCTGCTGCGCGACATCTGGCCGCGCGTCGTCGCCCAACTGCCCGCGGCGCGGCTCAGCGTCGTCGGCCGCGACGTCCCGCCCGCCGTCGCTGCGCTCGCCGACCCCGAGACCGTGACGCTCGCCGGCTGGGTTCCTGAGATGCCGCCGTGGTTCGCCCAGGCGCGCGCGGTCCTGGTCCCGATGCGCTCGGGCGCCGGAACGCGACTGAAGGTGCTCGACGGCCTCGCGTCCGGGCGCCCGCTGGTCACGACGACCATGGGCGCCGAGGGCGTCGACGTCGCCGACGGTGAGCACGTGATCATGGCCGACGGCGCCGAGGCCTTCGCGGCGGCGACCGTGCGCGCGCTCACCGACGACCCGCTGACCGCGCGCCTGGGCGCCGCGGGCCGGGCGCTGGCGCGGGACGTGTACGACTGGCGAGCGATCGGCGCGCGCTACGCGGCGCTGTTGGAAGGGCTCGCCGGGGTCAGCGCTTGACGCCGATGCGACCGGTGTAGTCGATCCGGCTCAGCAGCGGCGCGTCGGCGCGGCCGGCAAAGAACTCGTCGACGGCCTCGCGGGCGCCGGCCCAATGGCCGTAGTCGTCGATGACGAGGACGCCATTGGGCTGCAGGCGGTCCCAGAAGTGCTCGAGCTCGTGGCGCGTGGACTCATACCAGTCGGTGTCCAGGCGCAGGAGCGCGATCCGCTCGGGGCCGTTGGCCGGGATGGTGTCCTCCACCTTGCCCTGCACGAACTCGACGTGGTCGGCGGGATAGCCGACGGACGCCATGTTACGGCGGACCTCCGCAAGCGACCCGAAGGCGAAGACCGGATCGTCGGCCTGGCCCCGGTGGCTCTCCCACTCGGCGTCCATGCGCGCGCCGGTCAGCGCGTCGACGTCGCGCTCTGACGGCTCGCTCATGCCCTCGAAGGTGTCGAACAGCCACAGCGTGCGGTCGCGGACGCCGTGGCCGAGCAGCGCGCGGGCAGCGAGCATCGACGAGCCGCCGCGCCAGACGCCGCACTCGACGACGTCGCCGGGCACCTCATGGCGGACGACGTGGGCAACGGCCTGCCAGAGCGCGTACATGCGCTCGGTCGAGGTCATCGTGAACTCCACGCAGGCGGCGAGGTCGGCCGCGAACGCGCGCTCGAGGTCGGGGTGGGTGGCCTCCAGGCGGGAGGGGTCGGGCGTGCGGCGCAGCTCGTAGCCGGCGCGCGCCAGACCGGTCGTCAGACGGGAGCGGATGGAGGTCATGCCCAGTTCGGTCGGTAGGTGAGCTCGTAGCGGAGGTCGCGGGTGCGTTCGCCCACGGGCTGCGCGGGCGTGCCGGCGACGATGGCATACGGCGCGACGTCGCGCGTGACGGTCGCGTTCGCTGCGACGATCGCGCCCTCGCCGATCGTCACCCCGCCGAGGACCGTCGCGCCGAGCGCGATCCACACGCGATCGCCGATGACGATCGGCGCGAAGACGGCGGTGAAGTCGGGGTCCTGCACGTCGTGCTTGGCCGTCATCAGCCGGACGAAGCCGCTGATGTTGACGTGGTCGCCGATCTCGATGCCGCCGCGCGCGTCGACGAGCGCGTGCGGGCCGATGATCGACCCACGGCCGAGCGTCAGCCGCTGCGGGAGGAAGACCTCGGCCGTGGCCATGACGATCCCGGTCCGAGGGTCGGCCTGCCGGACGCCGAAGGCGCGGTAAAGCGCCATGCGCGCACCGGCGAACGGGATCCGGTTGACGATGGTGTTGAGCACCCATTCCGGCGTGGGGAGCCACCGGAGGGCGAGCTTCTTCAAAAGCGGCACCGCGGACAGGCTACGGGGCCGTCCCGGCGTTCGCGGTCGCGACCCAGCCGATCGGGAGCGCGCGGCGCTGGTCGGCGCGGCGGTCCAGCGGGCCGGCCAGGCGGCGCAGCAGCTCGCTGACCAGCAGGGCGACCGAGCCCGCGACCCGCGTCAGCGGCCGTGCGGGCGCCCCGGGCGGCGTGGTGGCCAGAGCGGCGTGGCGCAGGACGTGGGCCAGCGTCGACCAGTAGCCCGTTAGCGGCGTCACGACGACGTCGGCGAAGCCGCCGCGCTCCAGCGTCCCGCGCAAGCCGTGACTCGTGTAGCGCCAGTGGTCGTGGGGCTCCTCGTGCAGCTCGCCGACGAACGGGACGGTGACCAGCAGCGGCGCGCCGGGCCTCAACACGCGACGCAGCTCGGCCACGACGCGCTCGGGCTCGGCCACGTGCTCGAGCACCTCGGTGCACAGGACGGCGTCGAAGCTGGCGTCCGCGACGGGCAGGTGGTGGAGGTCGGCGACGATCGCCGATGCCCGCCCGCCCGCATGCTCGCTGCCCGGCCAGTCCTGCGTCACGTGCTCGCAGTGCACGAACAGCGGCCGGTAAGGCGCGTCGCCCGCGCCCGCGTCCAGGACGCGCGTGCCCGCCGGGAGGCTCGCGGCGAACGCCGCGACCGCGTCGGCGATCGGCCGGCGCTGAATCGGGGAGCGGGCGATGAACGCGTCGAGGGCGTCGGTGGGCATGGCCACAGGATGCCGGGAGCGGGGGCCCGAGGGACCTGAGGCCGCGCCGCGCGCTCCGCTAGCGTGCGCGCGATGGATGGTCCGATCCGCGTTGCCCTCGTCGGCGGGGTCCCGCCGACGCTCGGCGGCGGCGGCCTCGAGACCCAGGTGACCGAGACCCGCGCGGCGCTCGAGCGCCGCGGCCACGAGGCGTTCCTCGTCGCGCGCCAGGACGCGCCGCGGCCGTTCGACGTCCTGCACGCGATCAGCGCCGAGCTCGACGTCTGCGCCTGGCTGGCCCATTGGCGCCGCAACCCGGCACCGCTGGTCGTCTCCCCCGTGCTCGTCGTCGCGCCAGGCCGCGAGCGGATCGAGCTCGTCGCCGCGCGCGTCCCTCTGCGCTCCTACGGGCCGCGGCTGCGCGCCGGCCTCCTGCGCCGCGCCGACCTGTCGGTCGCCCAGACCGCGCACGAGGAGGGCCTGCTGCGCCGCCTGGGCGCGCGCCGGACGACCGTCGTGCCCAACGGGGTGACGCCGATCACGCCGACCGCGCCACCCGCCGGGACGCCGGAGACGCCGTACGTCCTGATGCTCGGCTCGGTCAGCGCGCGCAAGCGCCAGGCCGAGACCGTCGCCGCCCTGCCCGCCGGCCTAGGCGTCGTGGTGGCCGGCGGCTTTGACGGCACCGCGGCCGAGCGCGCCGCCTTCGAGCGGGCCGTCGAAGCCTCCGGCGCGACGTGGCTCGGCGAGGTCCGCGATCCCGGCGCGGTGCGCGCGCTGCTGCGCGGCGCCCGGGCGCTCGTCCACCTCTCCAGCGCAGAGGGCCAGGCGCTCGCGCTGCTGGAGTCGCTGCACGAGGGCACGCCGGTCATCGTCTCCCCGCTGCCCGCCAACCGCGAGCTCGCCGCGCGCCACCCCGGCCACGTGCGGGTCGTCGACGGTCCAGAAGGCGTCGCCGCGGCGCTGGCCGAACTGGAGCGCGGCGGCGCGCGGCCGGCCGTCCCGGCGATCCCGACCTGGGACGATGTCGCCGCCACGCTAGAGCGGTCCTACCGCGAGGTCGTCGGGACCGCCCGATGAGGCGCGGGGCGTGACCGACCAGGATCAGGTCGAGCTGCTGGAGGCCGGCGTCGCCGAGCCTGCGGGGCTGACCGTTCAGACCGCGACGCGCACGGTCGTCGCGCAGGTACTCGGCCGCGCGGTGTCGCTGCTGGCCGTCGTCGGCTCGACCGCGATCGTCGTGCGCCAGATCGGCGTCACCTCTTACGCCGACTGGGCGACGGTGCTGTCGATCGTCGCGCTCATGGCCTTCGCGTTGGACCCGGGCATCTCGCCCGTCGTCGTGCGGCGCCTGACCCAGAGCCCGGAGGAGGCGCCGACCGCCGAGGCGCTCGTGCGCGTCCGCCTCGTCCTCGGCCTGCTGGCCCTGGCCGTCGTCGTCGGCGTGACGACCGCCCTGCGCGGGACGAACAGCGCGCTGCTGGCACTCGCGCTCGGCGCGCAGGTCATCCCGCGCGCGCTAGTGCTCAACGCGACGCCGTGGTTGCAGCTCGACCACCGCCTGCACCGCCAGACGTCGCTGGAGGCCGTGACCGCGAGCACCGGCCTGATCCTGCTGGCGATCGCGGCGGCCGCCGGCGCGTCGACGCCCGTGCTCGGGCTGCTGGGCTTCACCGTGCCGACGACGCTGCTGGCGCTGTTGGTCCGGCGCGAGCTGCGCCGCACGCCGTCGCTCGCGCGGGCGGTGCCCGGCCCACAGCGGCCGCGGGTCGCCTCGATGCTGCGCGAGGTCGTCCCGCTCGCGCTCGCGCTCGTCCTCGTCGCCGTCTACACGCGCACGTTCGTCGTCTTCCTCAACGCGAGCGAGGACTCCGACACGGTCGCGAAGTTCCTCTTCGCCTTTCAGTTCATCGAGCAGCTGATCGTCGGCGCCGGGATCGTGGCGGGCGCCGTCCTGCCGCTCCTGGCCCACCGCCGCCGCTCCGCCGACCTGCTCACCGACGAGGTCACCCGCAACCTGCTGGCCGCGATCACCGCCGCGGGCGCGCTGGTCAGCGTCCTGCTGATCGCCCTCTCCGCACCGCTGGTGAAGGTGATCGGCGGCCCGAGCCTGGCCGGCGCCGACCACTACCTCGTGCTGCTGGCACCCATGGGCGCCGTCATCCTGCCGGCGCTCGTGCTCGCCTATGTGTACGTCGCCCAGGGCCGCGCGCGCAGCTACCTGCACTTCAACATCGTGGCGTTGGCCGTCAACCTGATCGCCAACGCGGCGCTCACGCTGACGCTCGGCGCCAACGCGTCGGCGCGCATCAGCTGGGGCACCGAGGCGCTCGTCATGACGCTGGCGATGCTGCCGATCCTGCGCGCCGACGTCGCAGGGCGCCGCACCGCGGCGCTGATGGTGGCGCTGGTGTCTGTTACGGTCGCCGCCGCCGAGCTCACGGCGGCCGGCGTGCTCTCGGCGCCGATCGCAGCGCTCGGCCTGGCGGTCGTGGTGGTCGTCCTGGCGCGTTCGCGCCTGGCCTGGTTGCTCGACGCCGTCCTGCCCGAGCGCTTCCTCACGTCCGCCGTCTCCGCCCACCCCAACAGCCCACCCGCCCTCGACGCGCGCTTCGGCCGCCCCTGGCCGCTGCCCCGCCCGCTCGCCGGGCTGCTCGTCGTCGCGCTCGCGCTCGGCGCGGCCTGGACGTTCGTGACGCCAGCGCTGCAGGCGCCCGACGAGAACTCGCACTTCGGCTTCGTCCAGTACTTCGCCGAAACCGGCCACCTGCCCGGCGACCCGACGCGCCCGGTGTTCTCCAGCGAGCAGACCACCGCGTCGGCCGGCTCGAACTCCGACCAGGCCGCGTCGCAGATCACCGCGCGGATGTTCTGGACCAAGGCCGACTACGAGCGCTGGAAGGCGGCCGACCGCCGGCTGCCGGACACCGCCCCTTCCGACGCGGGCGGCCCGAACCCGGCCTCTAGCAACCCGCCCTTGTACTACATCTACGCCGCGCCGGCCTACCTGCTGGGCAAGGGCACCGACCTGTTCGGCCGCCTGGAGCTCGTGCGGCTGGCCTCGGTGCTGTGGCTGCTGGTCACGGTCGCGGGCGCGTGGCTACTGGCCGGCGAGGTGTTCGCCCGCGACCGCGGCGCCCAGCTGTGCACGGCCGGCGCCGTCGCGCTGGCACCGATGGTGCAGTTCGTCTCCTCCACCGCGTCGCCCGACACGATGCTGTTCGCGACGTGGTCGCTGATGCTGTGGCTCGGCGTGCGGCTGCTCAAACGCGGGCTCACGCCTGCTGGCGCTGCGGCCCTGTGCACCGTCGCGGGCGCCGCGTGCGTCGTCAAGGCCACCAGCTACGCGGCACTGCCCGCGGTCGCGCTGTGCCTGCTGATCGCCGGCCTGCGCGCCGGCGCCCTGCGGCGCCCGCTGGCGCACTGGCGCCCGATCGCTGCCGCCGTCGCCGCGCTGGCGCTGACGCTCGGCGTCTACGTCGTCTGGACCCGGGCGACCGGCCGCGCGGTCTCGACGCAGGTCGCTACGGTCGGCGGCCAGGCCAGCGACTCCAGCCTGCGCGACCTGCTGTCCTACGTCTGGCAATTCTACCTGCCGCGCACGCCGTGGCAGACCGACTACCCGTCGATCGCGCCGACGATCCCGGTGTGGGACTACGCGCTGAAGGGCGTCTGGGGCACGTTCGGCTGGACCGAGATCCTGTTCAGCGGGCCTGTGTACCTGGTGATGGGGGCGATCACGCTGGCCTGCGGCGTCCTGTCGTTCCTGGGCCTGTGGCGCGACCGGCGCGGCGTCGACTGGGCCGTGGTCGCGTTCCTGGCGCTGGTGGTGATCGGCCTGCTCGCCGGCCTGCACTACACGGAGTACCGCCAGCTCAAGGGCGGTGCCTCGAACTTCTTCCAGGGCCGTTACCTGCTGCCGCTCGCGCCGCTCGCCGGGCTGGCGCTGACGCGCACCCTGCGGTGGCTGCCGTCTGGGCGCCAGGCGCCGGCGATCGCGATCAGCCTCGCCGCGCTGCTCGTCCTCGACGTCTTCTCGCTCTCTCTCGTGCTGGTGCGGTTCTATGCCTAAGCCGCGCACCGCGCTTCTCGTCACGCTGGCGGTCGGCGCCGTGCTGTTCTTGGTGGTGTCGCTCGCGCGCGGCACATCGTTGTCCTACACCTTGGGCGTGGGCGCCAACGCCGTGGCGGTCAAGCTCGAGCCGGGCAAGGAGTTCTGCCAGGAGCCGATCACCGCCCAGAGCAGCCGCAAGTTCGACCACGTCGAGGTGACGCTCGGCACCTACCACCGCCCGGGCTCGCCGCTGGCCGTGACGGTCCTCGACCCGCAGAGCCGGCGCGTGCTGGCGCGCGGCGCCCTGGCCGGCGGCTTCTCCGACATCACCCAGGAGCCGGTCCAGCGCATCACGCTGGATCACGCGATCAACCCGAAGACGCTCGCGGTCTGCTTCCGCAACACCGGCGAGCACTCGACCGCGTTCTACGGCTCCGGCGACGGCGCGACGCAGCCCAGCAGCGCGACGCGCAAGGGCCAGAGCCTGGGCACCGACGTCACGTTGGCCTTCACCGCCGGCCACCGCTCGTGGGCGTCGGCGATCGGCGACGTCTTCTCGCGCGCGCCGCTGTTCCGCACGCCGCGGATCCCGGGTTGGCTCTACCTCGCGGGCCTGGTGCTGCTGGCCGCGGGTGCCGCGGCGGCGCTCACGGCGGCGGTCGGTTCGGCGTTCGCCGAGTCGACGCCCAGCGACGACGACTGATCGTCCTCGTCGTCGACCGCGCCGAGCGCGGCGGTCAGCCGCCGCTCCAGCAACGCGACGCGCTGGGCCAGGATCTTGTTCTGGTCGGTCAGTCGCGAGATCGCCAGCGAGAAGTGCAGCATCAACATGACGACGAAGCCGAGCGCGACCGCGAACAGGGCCGCCGGGCCGTACTGCACGCCGACCGTCGTCGAGATGCGGTTGAGCAGGTCGCCCCACACCGACAGCGCGAGGAGCACGGCGGCGGCGAACAACCACAGCAGCGCGTAGCGCTCCAGCAGCCGCTTGCGGCGGACCAGCTCGAAGACGAAGAGGAAGAGCCCGCCGGAGACGAGGATCGAGATGATCTGGAGGCGCGTCTGCACGGTGGGTTCAGACGCCGCGCTGGGCAGCCACCGCCGCCGGATCCCCGACCTCGACGACCGGCCGCGCCCGCAGGAGGCCGACGAAGATCGCCAGCAGCACCTTGATCATGTAGAAGATCGAGCGCGAGGCGTTGATGGACGAGACGCCGCCCTGGCGCTCACGCATCGTGACCGGGATCTCGGCCGACGCGAGCCGATGCGCATGGACCATGAGCACCGCCTCGACCTCGGGGTAGTCGTGCGGGTAGTCGTTGGCGAACAGCTCGATCGCGCGGTGGTCGCACATCCGGAAGCCCGACGTCGGGTCGGTCACCGGGCGCTTGGTGACGCGCGAGAGGATGAAGCCGAAGATCTTGATGCCCAAGCGCCGGACGCCCGAGGATCGGTAGCCGTGCTCCTCATCGCCCTGCAGGAAGCGCGAGCCGGTGACCATGTTGAGCTCGCCGCGGTGCGCGCGCAGGTGGCGCAGCAGGCCGTCGATCTGCGCGGCGTCGTGCTGGCCGTCGCCGTCGACCTGGACGGCGTAGTCGTAGTCGTTCTCCCTGGCGTACAGGTACCCGGCCTGCACGGCGCCGCCGATGCCGAGGTTGAACGGCATCCGAAGCACGTCGGCGCCGGCGGCTCCGGCGACGCGAGCGGTTGCGTCGGTCGAGCCGTCGTCGACCACGACGACGTCCCACCCGGGCGCGTTCTTGCGCAGGTCGGCGACGGTCGACGCGATCGCGTCGGCCTCGTTGTAGGCGGGGACGATGGCGAGGAGCTTGCTCATCAGAGGTACGAACGGCCCGCGCAGCCGGAGGTTCCGCGCATGTGCCGCCCCGTCACGATACCCACCGCGACGGTCGAGCCTCAGCGCGCCAGCGCCCGCAGCTCCGGCGGGACCGCCCGCAGAGCCCAGGCCAGCGCCGCGTAGGCGACCAGCCCGATCGCGGTCGCCGGCACGGCCGGGACCGGGATGAGCGCGCCCAGCGCCAGCGCGCCGCCCAGCGCGAGAAGGATCCGCGGCACCCGCGCTGGGCGGATCGCGACGTCCCGTGACAGCGCGATCGCGTAGGCGGTGCACAGCGTCGCCTCGCCCAGCACGGCGCCCAGCGCGGCGCCGCGCTCGCCGTGAGCGGCGGCCAGCAAGGCGACGGCGGTGCCGGTCACCGCGAAGGCGAGCAGGTTGCAGCGCAGCAGCACGCCCTGGCGGTGGCGCGCGAGCAGCGCGAAGCCCAGCCCGGAGATCGCAAACGTCAGCGCCAGCGCCGCGCCCTGGATGCGCAGCGACCCGATCGCGGCGTCGAAGCCGTCGCCGGCGATCACGGCGATGATCGCCGGGGCGCCGAGGATCGCCCCGAGCGCGGCGACGCCCCCGAGCAGGACCGAGCCCTCGATCAGCCCCGCGGTCGCCCGGCTGAAGCGCTCGGGCGCCGACGCGGCGGCCCGGGCCAGCAGCGGGAAGGCGCTGGTCCCCAGCAGCGCCGGCACCACGGCGACGATCACGATCACCCGAAACGAAGCGCTGAACGCGCCGGTCTCCTGCGGCGTGGCGACCAGCTCACAGACGATCAGCGAGGCGTACAGGTACAGGACGCCGCTGGCGGTCGCCAGCCCGACGGGGACCGCGTCGCGCAGCAGCCGCGGCCAGGCCGCGCGGTCGAGCACGGGCCGCGGGACGCCGCGCCCGAGCACCGCGACCGTCGCGACGACGAGCGCCAGCGCGACCGGGACCGGGATCGCCAGGAACCACAGCAGCCCGGCGCCCGCGGCGACCAGCGCGAGCATCAGCGCCGTGGTCGCGGCCTGGCGGCCGACGTCCAGCGCGGTGACCGTCCCGATCCGCAGCGCGCTCTGCAGGGGCACGGTCGCGGTCTGCTGGCCGGCGAGCAGCACGCCGGCGCCCGCCGCCAGCGCGGCGCCCGCGACCATCGGCGCGTCGTAGCCCAGCAGCACGGCGACCGCCGCCGACAGGCCGACACCCGCCACGGCGAGCGCGACGCGCAGCCCGAGCAGCGCCTCCAGCCCGCGGCGCCGCGCCTCCGGCCCGCCAGGTGCCTGCGCGTATTCGCGCAGCGCGAGCGTCCCGAGGCCGAGGTCGCCGAGCGCGGTGATGATGGCCACCAACGCCGTCACCGCCTGGTAGCGGCCGTAGTCCACGACCCCCAGGTGACGGGTCAAGGCGACGACGCCGACCAGCGACAGCAGCGTGCCGAGCGCGAACCCGACCACGCGCAGCGCGCCGCCGCGGACGACCAGCGCCCCGGCCTCGGGCGTGTCGAGCACGTCCACGTTCTCGGCGGGTGCCGCCATCGCCGCCAGCCTACGGGCAGGCGCTGTCGGGGGCAGCCTCGCTAGGCTCCCGCCGCAATGCCCAAGTCTGCGCTGATCACCGGAATCACCGGCCAGGACGGCTCTTACCTTGCGGAGCTCCTGCTCGAGAAGGGGTATGAGGTCCACGGCATGGTGCGCCGCGCCTCGACCGAGAAGTTCGACCGCATCGAGCACCTCCGCGACCGGATCACCCTGCACCAGGGCGACCTGCTCGACCACCGCTCGCTGGTCGACACCCTGCGCGCGAGCAAGCCGGACGAGATCTACAACCTGGCCGCGATGAGCTTCGTCGCGGTGTCGTGGATCCAGCCGACGCTGACCGCGGAGTTCACCGGCGTGGGCGTCACGCGCGTCCTGGAAGCGATGCGCGAGGTCTGCCCCGAGGCGCGCTTTTACCAGGCCTCGTCGAGCGAGATGTTCGGCAAGGTCCTGGAGGTCCCGCAGACCGAGGCGACGCCGTTCTACCCGCGCTCGCCCTACGGCGTAGCCAAGGCCTACGGCCACTTCATCACGGTCAACTACCGCGAGTCCTACGACTTGCACGCGACGTCCGGGATCCTCTTCAACCACGAGTCTCCCCGCCGCGGCCTGGAGTTCGTGACGCGCAAGATCACCTGGCACGCCGCAGCGATCAAGCACGGCAAGCTCGACAAGCTGTCGCTCGGCAACCTCGACGCCGAGCGCGACTGGGGCTACGCCAAGGACTACGTCGAGGCCATGTACTTGATGCTCCAGCAGGACAAGGCCGACGACTACGTCATCGCCACCGGCAAGACCAACACGGTCCGCGAGTGCGTCGAGATCGCCTTCGACGAGGCCGGCATCCCCGACTGGGAGAAGCACGTCGAGATCGACCCGCAGTTCCTGCGCCCGGCCGAGGTCGACCAGCTGATCGGCTCGCCGGCCAAGGCCAAAGCCGACCTGGGCTGGGAGCCGCAGACGACCTTCGAGGAGCTGATCCGCCTGATGACCCGCGCCGACCTCGGGCTGCTGAAGCCCTAGCGGCGCAGGTCGGCGAGATCTGCGGAGACCATCTCCGCGATCATCGTTTCGAAGGCGATCTCCGGCTCCCAGCCGAGCACCGCGCGGGCGTGCGACGGGTCGCCGACCGGCGCCGTCGCCTCGGGCGGGCGGACGAACTCCGGGTTGACGCGCACGACGCGGCGCTCGTCCGGGACCTGCGCGGCGTCGAACGCGGCGGCCACGAGGTCGCCGACCGTGCGCCCGACGCCCGAGGCGAAGATGTAGTCGTCGGGCGCGTCGGCCTGCAGCGACATCCAGGCGCCGCGGACGACGTCGGCGGCGTGGGACCAGTCACGGACCGCGGACTGGTCGCCGAGGACGAGCTCGTCTTGCAGGCCGAGGGCGATCGACGCGGCGCCGCGCGTGACCTTGCGCGGCAGGAAGCGCTCCGGCCGGCGCGGCGACTCGTGGTTGTAGGTGATACCGCTGACGACGTAGAGCCCGAGGCGCTCGCGCAGCACGCCGACGAGCTGGTGCGCCGCGAGCTTGGCGATCCCGTAGGGCGAGTGCGGCCGCATCGGCGAGCCCTCGGTCTGCGGCGCCTCGCCGGCGTCGCCGAAGATCTCGCTGGAGGTCGCGACGAAGACGCGTGCGTCCGGCGCGACGCGCGCCGTCTGGACCAGCAGCGTGCCGGTCGCGCCCGCGATCGCCGCCATCGTCTCCGCCGGGTTCTCCCAGGACGCGGGCACGAACGTCGGCGCGGCCAGGTGGTAGAGCTCGTCGGGGCGCACCGCCTCGACCGCGCGGACCAGCGACGACGGGTCCAGCAGGTCGCCCTGGACGCCGCGCACGCCCTCGGGCATCCGTCCAGGATCACGGCCGACACCGACGACCTCGTAGCCCTTGGCGAGCAGCAGTTCCGCCAAGTACGAGCCGTCCTGGCCCGTCGCACCGGTGATCAGCGCCCGCCGTACCGTCACGCCGTGTGCCAAACTGGAATGGAGCGCGCCACCGCGGGGCAGCCTATGCCACCGGCCCTGCGACCGCCCTCCCCCGTGCACCAAGCACGAAACCTCTGGCGCGCAGAACCGTTGTAGGCAACGAAATGCCCGCTTCCACCCCAGCTCCCCTCGACGACGCCCGCATCGCTGCCGGGAAGGACGACGACCCCGCCGTGCCACCGCCGACGGTCTCCGTCCTGGGCGTCCCGCTCGCGCTCACCGACTACGAGCGCACGATGGACTGGATGGACGGCACGATCGCCCAGCGCGGCAAGGGCTACATCTGCGTCGCCGCGACCCACACCGTGGTCGCCACGCAGGACGACCCCGAGCTGCGCGACGCGGTCCGCGGCGCCTCGCTCGTCGTCCCCGACGGCCAGCCGGTCGTCTGGGCGATGAACGCGCTCGGCCACAACCTCCCGTCGCGCGTCTACGGTCCGGACCTGATGGCGAAGTTCTGCGAGCGCTCGGCGCTGACCGGCGCGCGCATGTTCCTCTACGGCGGCCGCAACCAGGGCGCGCTCGTGCAGCTCGCGCTCAACCTGCGCCGCCGCTTCGCTGGCCTGCAGATCGTTGGCGGCTACTCGCCCCCGTTCCGACCGCTGACCGACGAGGAGATCGACGCGGTCGTCGCGGAGATCAACCACGCCAAGCCGGACGTCGTCTGGGTCGGCATCGGCGTGCCCAAGCAGGAGAAGTGGATGGCGGCGCTGCGCGACCGCATCGACGCGCCCGTGCTCGTCGGCGTCGGCGCCGCGTTCGACTTCCACGCGGGCCTCATCCCGCAGGCGCCGTCCTGGATGCAGTCGGCCGGCCTGGAGTGGCTCTACCGCCTCTCCAAGGAGCCGCGCCGCCTCTGGAAGCGCTACCTGACCTACAACCCGCGCTTCGTGCTCGGGTTCGCCCGCCAGTACGCCCGCCACCGCCGCGGCCTGGCACGCTCCAACGCCCGATAGCCTGCGGGCGGACATGAGTGACGTAGCAGTCATCGGCCTGGGCAGGGTCGGCCTCCCGCTGGCGCTCGCGTTCGCCGACGCCGGCCTGTCGGTCATCGGGGTCGACAACGACGCGGCCCGGATCGGCGCGCTGCGCGACGGGCGGATGCCGTTCGAGGAGCCAGGCGCCCAAGAGGTCCTGGACCGCGTCCGCGAGCGGCTGACGCTGGCCGAGCGCGCCACCGACGCGTCCCCCGCGCGGCACATCGTGCTGACGCTCGGCACGCCGGCGATGTCGCACATCGAGATCGACCTGCGCCAGATCCGCGCGGTGCTCGACGACCTGCTGCCGCACCTGCGCGAAGGTCACGCGCTGCACCTGCGCTCCACGATCGCGCCCAACACCACCGACTACGTCGCCGGCTACATCGAGAAGCACCGTGGCTTTGAGATCGGGACCGAGGTGTTCGTCGCCCACGTCCCTGAGCGGATCGCCTCGGCGAAGTTCTTCGAGGAGATCTCGACGCTGCCGTGCATCGTCGGCGGCGTCGGCGAGCGCTCGGGCGAGGTCGCCGCGGAGCTGTTCGAGGTGCTCGGCGCGCCGATCGTGCAGACCACGCCCGTTCAGGCCGAGCTGGCCAAGATCTGGACCAACATCCTGCGCTACGCGAACTTCGCGCTGCCCAACCTGTTGATGATGGACTGCGAGCAGTACGACGCCAACGTCTTCGAGGTCGTCGACCTCATCAACAAGGACTACCCGCGCGGCGGCATGAAGCTGCCGGGCTTTACCGCGGGGACGTGCCTGCGCAAGGACTTCGCCTTCTCCGAGGAGCGCTCCAACGCCCCGGGGATGCTGTTGGCGGTCTCGCGCGTCAACGAATCCGTGCCGCTGTTCCTGGTCCAGGGCCTGAAGCGACGCCTGGACGGCTCGCTGAAGGACAAGAAGATCGCGGTGCTCGGGCTGGCCTTCAAGTCCGACACCGACGACGAGCGCGACTCGTTGTCCTACAAGCTGATCCGGCTGCTGGAGCGTGAGCTGGCCGACGTCGCGATCCACGATCCGCACGTGCCAACGCCGACGCAGTCGCTCGGCGACGCGGTGCTGGACGCCGACGCGGTGGTGGTGGCGACCAACCACCAGGAGTTCGGGACGCGCGACACGCTGCGCGCGATCGTCGAGGGCGCCAAGCGCGACGCGCTGGTCGTCGACCCGTGGAACTGCTGGGGCGCCGCGCAGGTCTTCGCGCACGCCGACGAAGTCCTCGCGCTGGCCGCTCGGTAACGTCCTTCGCCGCATGAATCGCGTCCTCGTCACCGGCGGTGCCGGCACCATCGGCGCGGCGGTTGTCCGCCGCCTCCTCCGCGACCCGCGCTTTGAGGTGCGGGTCTCCGACCAGCGCGAGGCGCCGCAGTGGATGCGCGAGGGCTGCGAGGTCCACCAGGGCGACCTGCGCGTCCTGGACGAAGCGCGCAAGGCCACCCAGGGCTGCTCGCACGTCATCCACCTGGCCGCGATCGTCGGCGGCATCGGCAACTTTCACAAGCTGCCCCACACGCTGACCGAGGTCAACAACGCGCTCTACAACGGCGTCGTGCGCGCGGCGCTGGACCACGACGTGGAGCGGTTCGTGTACGTGTCGTCCTCGATGGTCTTCGAGCGGGCGACGGAGTACCCGACGACCGAAGCCCACATCCACGACACGCCGATCCCGGCCAGCGCCTACGGGTTCTCCAAGCTCACGGGCGAGGTGTACGTGAAGGCCGCCCACGAGGAGCACGGCTTCCCCTACACCATCTGCCGCCCGTTCAACGCCTACGGCCCGGGCGAGATGCCCGAGGACGAGCCGGGCATCGCGCACATGGTCCCCGACGTCATCAAGAAGTGCCTGGCGCTGCCCGAGGGCGCGCCGCTGCCGATCTTCGGCGACGGCACCCAGACGCGGACGATCACCCACATCGACGACATCGCCGACGGCATCGTCGTCTCGATGGCCTCCGAGGCCGGACTTCACGAGGACTTCAACATCTCGGCCGCCGAGGAGATGACGGTCGCGGAGATCGCGCGCGTCATCTGGGAGGAGACCGGGCGCGACCCGGAGGCCTTCGAGCTGGAGCACCTGCCGACCTACCCGGTCGACGTCGTGCGCCGCTGGCCGTCGGTTCAGAAGGCCGAGGACTTGTTGGGTTGGAAGGCGCAGATCGGCGTCCGCGACGGCATCCGCCAGACCGCGGACTGGCTGCGCGGCGTGTTTGCCTGACCGCACGCCGGGTAGCCGTTGTACATGGCCAACCTCTCCATCCGCCGCAACAAGAGCAAGAAGCAGCGCGCGGCGAGTGCCGCCTCCACGGCTGGCTCCGCCGCCATCACGTTCCTGAAGGCCCGGATCGCCTGGGTCGCGGGCAAGAAGGCCGCCAAGGTCGCCGTGCCCGCCGCCGCGGCCGGGACCGCCGCCGTCGTCGCCAAGAAGCGCTTCAGCCGCGACGACGCCTCCGCCCCGCCCGCACCGTCGACGACCGGCGCCGACTCCGTGCCGACGGCGCCCGCCGGCGTCGCCTAGACCGTCTAAGCGTCCGGCGGCGTCAACAACTGGTCGACCGGGGCGTAGTCGTCGCGCAGCAGCTTGCCGCCTGAGGCAAAGCGCGCGGTGACCGCCCGGTCGAAGGCCGCGGCCCCGATCTGATCGGGGTCGTAGCCGTTCCAGGTGCTCGGCGTGTCGGAGGCGAGCACCACCAGGTTCCCGCTCTGCGGCGAGATCGCGCCGCCCGCGTCCGGCGCGGCGACGAGCTGGACGTCGCGGAACGCGCGCCGCAGCGTCGCGACCTCCGCGCGGGCCAGGTCCATCTTCTCGTAGTCGATGATGTTGATCGCGTAGAGCCCGCCGGGCTTGAGGACGCGCTTGACCTCGGCCAGCCACTCGCGCGTCAGCAGCTGCCACGGGACCGTGAAGCCCGAGAAGGCATCGCCGACCACGACGTCGGCCGACGCGGTCGGCAGATGCCGCATCTCGGCGCGCGCGTCCCCGACGACCGCGCGCAAGTTGTCATCCGTCTTGAGACCGAGCTTCTCGCGGTCGAGGTCGACGAGCTTGCCGTCGACCTCCAGCACCGTCGCGTGCGACCCCGGCCGCGTCTTGACCAGCCACTGCGGCAGCGTGAACCCGCCACCGCCGACGAAGACGACGTCTTGCGGCCGCGGCGCCGGCACGCGCTCGTCGATCGCGCGCGCCAACCACAAGGTGTAGGGGAACGCGAGGTTGGCGCGGTTGTCCAGGTCGACGAACGAGTTGTAGACGTTGTCGAGCACGAGGACGCGCCCGCTCGCGTAGTTGACGTCCTGCTCGACGTGCGCGCAGTGGTAGGTGGTGTCGGCGTCGCAGGGCGAGTCCCGCGTGGCCGCCAGGACGCCGGTGGCGACGACCATCAACAACGCCGCGGCGGCCAAAGGCGGCGCCAGCGCCCGCAGGTACCCGCCGAGCGCCAGGCCGTAGACCGCCAGCGCCAGGCCGATCACGAGGACCGCGGTCGACACCGGGATCAGCGGCACGAGCACGAAGCCCGTGCCGAAGGTGCCGACCAGCGCGCCGGCGGTCGCGTAGGCCGACAGGTGGCCGACCGTCGCGCCGGAGGAGCCGAGGTCGCGCAGCTGGATCCGGGCGACGGTCGGCGAGACCGCGCTGAGCACCGCCGCCGACGGGACCAGCGACGCGAGCGTCACGCCGAGCGCCGCGAGGTTGCCGTGCCCGCGCGCCGACGGCCCGAGCCAGCGCACGATCGGAACGGTCAGCAGCGCGAGCGTGCCGCCGACGACGAACAGCCCGACGGTCAGCCGCTGCGGGTCGGTGCGGTCCGCGACCGTCCCGCCAACCCACGCGCCGAGCGCGATCCCCGCCAGCACCGCGCCGATGATCGACGTCGTGGTCTCCAGCGTGAGCCCCACGTAGGGCGCGAGCAGCCGCACCGCGAGGATCTCCAGCATCAGGACGGCGCCGGAGGCGAGGAAGACCGTCAGCGCCGCAAGAGCGGGCGCGAGCGCGGCAGAGGGCGGCGGAGCGGGAGGCTCCGAGACAGGACGGGCGCGCGCGGCGGACACCGCGCGACACTAATCAGACGCGCTCGGGCAAGTACGTCCCGCCCCACCCGGACGGGTGGGGCGAGCGCGGCGGCGCTGCTACGGCGTGGCGTCGAGCGTCGAGCGCAGGCCGTCGAGGATCGAGACCTGGGCCTCGAAGGCGAGCTCCTCGCGGGCGCGGGAGACGTCGAGGCAGGAGCGCTCGATCTCGCCGAGGCGAGCGTCCTCGAAGCGCGGCTCGAAGTCGGCGGCCTGGTCGGGCGCGAGCTCCTTGAGCGCGTCGACGATCTCCAGGACCGACGTCTCGCGGCCGGTGCCGACGTTGACCTCGCCCGTGACGCCGGACTGGCCGGCGGCGAGCTGGGCGCGGACGACGTCGCCGACGTAGACGTAGTCGCGCGTCTGCGTGCCGTCGCCGTAGATGACCGGGCGCTCGCCGGAGCGCAGCTTGCCGCAGAAGATCGCGATCACGCCGGCCTCGCCGAGCGGGTCCTGGCGCGGGCCGTAGACGTTGCCCAGGCGCAGCGTCACGTTGCTCTGGCGGTAGAGGCGGCGGTACCAGCCCAGGTAGCGCTCGGCGCAGAACTTCGACTGGCCGTAGGCGGCCATCGGCAGCGGCTCGGTGTCCTCGGGCGACGGGATCACGTCGGCGTCGCCGTAGATCGCACCGCCGGTCGAGGTGTTAACGACGCGGCCGACGCCGGCCACGCGGGCCGCCTCGAGCACGTTGACCGTGCCGACGACGTTGACGCCCGCGTCAAACGCCGGGTCCTCGATCGACTTGCGGACGTCGATCTGGGCGGCGAGGTGGAAGATCACGTCCGGCGCGACGTCACCGACCAGCGCGGTCAGCTCGCGCGCGTCGGTGATGTCGACCTGGTGCAGGCGCGCGCCGCGGTCCAGCGCACCCGCCTCGAGGTTGCTCAGCCGCCCGGTGACGAGCGTGTCGATGACGTCGACCTCGGCGCCCTGGTCCAGCAAGGCGTCGACGAGGTTTGACCCGATGAAGCCGGCTCCGCCGGTGACGATGGCACGCATGGAGGCCGGAGGCTACAAGTCGCCCCGCCGTTCGCGACGTCTTCTCAGGCGACGTTCGTATAGAGCTCAGCCAGCCGCGGGGCGATGACCGCAGGCGCGGCACGGCGCCGGGCGGCGGCCAAGGCGGCGGCGGGCGCGCCGGGGTCGGCGAGCAGGCGCTGCGCGGCAGCGGCGAGCGCGGCGGGGTCGTCGCGAGGCGCCAGCGCGACGTCGCCGTCGAGCTCGGCCAGCGCGCCGACGCCGGTCGCGGCGACCGGGAGCGCCGCGGCGAGGGCCTCGAGGGCGGCAAGGCCGAAGGTCTCGTGGGCGCGGCTCGGGACGAGCCCGACGGCGTGGCGGGCGCGCAGGTCGGCCAGCTTGGCGGTCGAGACGCGGCCGGTGAAGGTGACGTCGGCGCCGGAGGCGCGCGCGAGCGCGCGCAGGTCGTCGCGCAGCGGGCCATCGCCGCAGACGGTGAGCGGCAGGCCGGCGAGCGCCGCCGCCTCGATCGCCACGTCGACGGCCTTCTCGGGCGCCAGCCGCGAGACGACCAGCGCCCCGCGGCGCCCGGCCGTGAGCGGCGGCGGCGCATCGACGAAGTCCCGCACCACGTGGCCGAGCACGTGCGCCCGCTCGGCGCCCGGCGCGCCCAGCTCGATCAACCGCACGCGGGCCGCCCCGCTCGGGACGACGATCGCGTCCGCCTCCGCGACAAGCCGCCGCTGCTGGGCCGCCAGCCCGAGCGCGTAGGTCAGCGCCTCCCCGCGCGCGCCGCGGCACCCCAGGCGCACGCCTGGCTTCGTGTCGCGCCCGTGGCAGCGCGTGCAGTCCTCACCCGCCGGGTTCACGCACGTGCCGACCGCGCACACCAGGCGGTAGTTGTGCAGGTGCAGGACGGTCCGCGCGCCGGCGCTCCGGGCCGCGGCCAGCGCGCGCCAGCCCAGCGACGGGTGCAGGTTGTGGGCGTGGACGATCCGCGCGCCGGTCAGCTTGACCGCCGCGGCGACGTCGTCGGGATCCAGGCCGCCGCGCAGCAGGCCGATCGCCGCGCGGGCGCGCCCGAGCGCCGCGCTGTCGCGCTCCAGCACCTCCGCGTCCTCGTCCAGGTGCTCACGCACGAGCCACGCGAGGTCCTCCACGACGCGCTCCTCGCCGCCCGGCGTGCGGTACCGGTTGTGCAGGAAGAGGATCACGGAGCCTGGAACCTATTGCGTACTGTCCGTCGTGTCCGTGCCCGCGCCCGCCGCCGTCATCCTCCCCACCGCTGGACGCCCCGGCTACCTCGACGTCGCGCTGGCGTCGATCGTGCCGCAGGCGCGTGCGCTGGGCGCCGACGTCCTGGTCGTGGACGACGGGCCGAGCGAGGCGACCAAGGCCGCCGCGGCCAGGCACGGCGCGCGCTACGTCGCCCACGCGCGCGGCATGGGCCTCAACGCCGCGCGCAACACCGGCGCCCGCCACACCGACGCGCCGCTGCTGGCCTACGTCGACGACGACGTCGAGGTCCACGCCGGCTGGCTGGCCGCGCTGATCGTCGCCGACGCCGCCCTGCCCGCCGACGTCGGCGTCCTCACCGGCCCGATCCTCGCGCGCTTCGACGACCACCACCCGCGCTTCTGCGGCCGCGAGCTGCCGCCGATCACGCACCTGGACCTCGGCGATCGCGACACCGACGCCGAGCACGCGTGGGGCGCGAACATGGCCGTCCGCCGCGCGGCGCTTACACGCGTCGGCCCGTTCGACGAGTCCCGCGAGCTCTACGGCGACGAGCAGGAGTGGCAGCAACGCCTGAAGGCCGGCGGCGGGCGCATCCGCTACATCGCCGGCGCCGCGCTGGACCACCGCCGCGCCGGCGACGACGCCCGCGTCGCGTCGCTCGCGCGCGCCGCCTACAAGCGCGGCCGCGCGTCGCGCCGCTTCGACGTCTTCAAGGACACCGCGCCGACGCCGCAGGAGGAGCTGCGCACGCTCGCCGGCTGCATCGCCCACGGCCCGCGCTTCCGCTGCGCCAACGGACCGATCCTGACGGCGCACCAGCTCGGGCGATTGCGGTCGCTGCTCGACGAGCGCCTGACGATCCCGCCGCCGCCCGCCGCGACGCCCGGCGTGGACGACTTCCTCTCCGGCCGCAGCGGCCTGGTCGCCGGCAAGCGCGGGACGCTCCTGCGCGCCCATGACGCGCTGCTCGACCTCGCCGCCGCGCCCCGCCGGCGCACCCTGCGCGCCGCCGCCGGCCGCCCGCCCCGCCGTCGCGTCCTGGTCGTCGGCGTCGAGCGCACCGACGTCCCCAACCTGATGGCCGACGCGCGCGCCGAGCTGTCGCGCTCCCGCCACGACGTCACGATCGACGTCGCGCCCGCCGCGCCGGGCCTGGGCAAGTTCGAGAACCTCGACGCGCTCCTCGCCCGCCACGCGCCGCTGGCGGAGTTCGACTGGATCCTCGTGGTCGACGACGATGTCGCGTTCCCCACCAACTTCCTCGACACGTTCCTCGCGCTCGCCGAGGCCGGCGGCCTTCAGCTCGCCCAGCCCGCCCACCGCCGCCACTCGCACGCCGGCTGGCCCGTGACCTACCGCGCACGCGACAGCGACTGGCGCGAGACCACGTTCGTGGAGATCGGCCCGGTCACCGCCTTCGGCCGCGACGCCGCCGCGGCGCTGCTGCCGTTCCCCAAGGACCTCAAGATGGGCTGGGGCCTGGACGCGCACTGGTCGGCGGTCGCCCAGGAGCGCGGCTGGACGATCGGCGTCGTCGACGCGACCCCGATCGGCCACACGCTGCGCCCCGCCGCCGCCGACTACCCGCGCGAGACCGCCGCCGCCGAGGCGCGGCGCTTCCTCGACGGTCGCCCGTATGTCACCCGCGATGCGGTCCGCACGGTCGCGTCCCACCGGATCGGCGAGGCGACATGAAGGTCTTGGTCGTCGCCGAGTTCTACCCGCGCCAGGCCGACCCGGCGCTCGGGATCTGGGCGCACCGCCAGGCGCTCGCCGCGCGCGACCACGGCGCCGACGTGCGCGTCGTCGTCCTGCACCGCCCGATCGCGCCCGCGGCGCGCTTCAAAGACCCGGCGGCGTGGCGCGAGCTGATGGACCAGCCGCGCCGGACCCAGCTCGACGGCCTCGACGTCCGCTACCTGCGCTTCGTTTCACCGCCGCGCGGGCGCTCGTACGCCTACTGGGGCGCGTTCGCCGCGCCCGGCCTGGCGGTCGAACTGCGCCGCATCCGCCGCGAGTTCCCCTACGACCTGGTCCACGCGCACTACGCGATCCCGTCCGCCGACGCCGTCTTGCGCACGCGCGAGAAGACGCCGCTGGTGATCTCCGAGCACGGCGGCGACGTCTTCCACACCGCGCGCCTGCCCGCCGGCCGCGAGCGCGTCCGCCGCGCGTTCTCCGCCGCGCACCTGGTACTCGCCAACTCGCTGGGCATCGAGGACGCCTGCCGCCACCTCGGCGCGCGCCGAACACACGTGGTCCACCTCGGCACCGACCTCACGCCGATGGAGCGCCGCCCGCCCGCGCACCCGACGCTGGTCACCGTCGGCCAGCTGATCGCCCGCAAGCGCCAGGCCGACGTCCTGCGCGCGATGTGGGTGCTGCGCGACCGCCATCCGGACCTGCGCTACCGGCTGATCGGCGACGGCCCCGAGCGCGACCGCCTCGCCCACCTGGCGCGCGAGCTCGGCCTCGCCGAGCGCGTCGAGTTCACCGGCCCGCTGCCCCACGAGGAGGCGCTGCGCCGCGGCCGCGACGCCACGGTCTTCGTGATGCCGTCGACCGATGAGGCGTTCGGCGTGGCCTACGTCGAGGCGATGGCCGCCGGACTGCCGGCGATCGGCGCGCGCGGCGAGCCCGGCCCGGAGGACATCGCGCGCGTCGGCCACGGCATGCGGCTCGTCCCGCCCGGCGACCCCGAGGCGCTCGCGCACGAGATCGACCACCTGCTCGACCACGACTGGGGCGCGCGAATCGGCGCCGCCGCCCAGGCGACCGTCGCGGCGCACTTCACGTGGGACGCGTGCGGCGCGGCGACCGTCGCCGCATACGAAGAGGCGCTGCACGGGTGAGCACGGCGGCCGCCTCCGACCGCCGGCCGGTCCTGCTCGTCACCAACCTCGTCGCGCCCGACCGCGCGGGCGCCTTCGCCGCACTGCACGAGCGCGAGGACATCATGTTGGCCTTGTTCGGCGGGCGCTCGCACCACGCGACCGGCGCCGTCGCCGACCCGGGCGTGCCGTTCACCACCATCTCGCAGCGCGAGGCCTACAACTTGGCTTCTTCCGGCCGCTTCCGCGCCGTGATCGCCGGCACCGCCGGGCGCACCGCGCTGCCCGCGGCGGCCGCGGGCGCGCGCCGTGCGAAGGTCCCGTTCCTGCTGTGGACCGCGCTGTGGGCGCATCCGCGCACGCCCGCGTTCACGCTGGCGGGCGCGCCGCTGCTGCGCATCTTGTACAAGAACGCCGACGCGGTCATCACCTACGGGTCGCACGTGAGCGCGTTCGTGGCGGCGCGTGGCGCGCGCAACGTCCACGTCGCGCCCCAGGCGGTCGACGCCGCGTTCTGGACCGCGCCCGCGCCGGAGCCCCACCGTCCGGCCGGCGCCACGTTCGTCGCGCTCAACGTCGGCCGCCCCGCCCGCTACAAGGGGATGCCGGAGCTGCTCGACGCCTGGCGCCTGTCCGGACTCGGACCACCCGGCGCGGCGCTCACGCTGGTTGGGGAACCGGACGACGAGCAGGACGTCCTCCCGCCCGGCGTCGCGCGCGCCGGACGCCTCGATCCCACCGCCTTGCGCAACTTCTACGCCGGCGCGGACGTCCTGGTCATGTCCGCCATCAAGACCCGCGACTTCCTCGAGCCGTGGGGCCTGGTGGCCAATGAAGCCATGCACCAACGACTGCCCGTCATCGCCACCACCGCCACCGGCGCCGCCGCCGGGGGCCTCGTCCGCGACGGCCGTAACGGCCTCGTCGTCCCCGCCGGGGACGCGCCCGCGCTGTCCTACGCGCTGCGCAAGCTGGACGAGGACCCCGCCCTGCGGCAGCGCCTCGGCGCGGCGGCCGCAGACGACGTCGCCGCCCACACGTTCGCCGCGTGGGCCGACGGCGTATCTGCCGCCCTGGTGAGCGTCGGCGCGGGCCGGGAAGGGGATCGCTAACGTGTCCACCTCGCAGGGACTCCACCGTCACGACCGCCAGCACGGAGGCCCGCACCGCCGGACCATGCGCCTCCGCCACCGGATCGCCATCGCCCTCGCCCTCCTGACCGCGCTGCTCGCCGTGCCTGGCGCCGCGTTGGCCAGCGGCAACGCCGTCGTCAAGGACTGCGCCAACGACGGCAAGCTCGACAAGCGCTACTCGCAGTCTGACTACGCCGACGCGCTCGCCAACCTGCCGGCCGACGTCGACGAGTACTCCGATTGCCGCGACGTGATCCAGCGTGCGCGGCTCAGCGGCGGCTCGTCCTCGGGCAGCTCGTCGGGCGGCTCGTCCACGGGCGGCGGCACGACGGGCGGCGGCAGCACCGGCGGCGGCACGACCGGCGGCGGCAGCAACGGCGACACCGGCACCGCCTCGTCCGGCCCCGCGCCCGACCCGCTGGCCAGCGCCACCGACGCGGAGCGCGCCGCGTTCCAGAAGGCCATCGCCAACGGCGACGCGCCCGTCAAGCTCGACGGCCGCCCGATCTCCCCCGGGGCCCTCGGCGGCGCCAAGTCCAACGGCCTGGCCGACCTCCCGGCTCCCCTGCTCGCGATCCTCGCGCTGCTCGCCCTCGGCGCGTTCGGCGCGACCGCCCTCGGAACCCGACGCCTTGTCAACGGTCGCCGCACCGCCTGACGCGCACCTCCTGAGCTCCGTCCGGGCTCGGCGGCGCCTGCCGCGATTGCCCGGACCCGAGCTGCTGTTCGGCGCGGCGATGGCCGCCGCGCTCACCGCCGTCGCGCTCCGCGGCGGCGGTGGTCTGTCGTTGAGCTCGACGACCAAGGTCGAGATCGTGCTCGACCTCGTCGGCGGCGTCCTGGCGGCGCTGGCCGCGCTGGCCGTGTCCACGCGCCGCGCGTGGGGCGGCGTGACGATCGCGCTGTTCGCCGCGCTGGCGATCCTGACCGCGGTCTCGATCACCTGGGCGATCCAGCCCTCCGACGCGTTGTTGGAGGCCAACCGGACGTTCGCATACTTGATGGTCTTCGCGGGCGGCGCGATCCTGGCGCGCACGGTCGGCGCGTGGTGGTCGGGCCTGCTCGGCGCGATCGTCGCGACGACGACGGCGATCTGCCTGTGGGCGGTGCTCACGAAGGTCTTCCCGGGCGCGCTGGCCGCCGAGGAGGACTACGCGCGACTGCGCGAGCCGTTCGGCTACTGGAACGCGGTCGGGCTGACCGCGGCGCTCGGCGTGCCGGCGGCGCTGTGGCTCGGCGCGCGGCGTTCGGGACACGGGGCGGTCAGCGCGCTCGCCTACCCGATCGTTGGCGTGCAGCTGCTGACCGTGATGCTCGCCTACTCGCGCGGGTCGCTGTTGGCGCTCGCCGTCGGCCTCGTGTTCTGGTTCGCGGTCGTCCCGCTGCGGCTGCGCGGCGTGGCGGTGCTGGCGGTCGGCGCGGTCGGCGCCGCGGCGGTCACGCTCTGGGTCTTCGCGCAGGACACCTTGACCAAGGACAAGGTGCCGATCGACGAGCGTGCCACCTCAGGGCACGAGCTCGGTCTCGCGGTCCTGACGATGTTGGTGGTCTTGCTCGCGGCCGGTCTCGCGCTGGGCTTCGGCGCGGCGATGCGCGCACCGTCGCGGGGCACGCGACGCCGGGCGGGCGCGGTCATCCTCGTCGGCGTCGCGCTGATGCCGGTCGTGGTCGTCGTCGGGCTGGCGATGTCGACCAAGGGCCTGGGCGGCTCGATCTCCGACGGCTGGAAGTCGCTGACCGATCCCAACGACCAGACGACCGTCCTCAACGACCCGAGCCGCCTGACGTCGGTGGGCTCGGTGCGTGCGAAGTACTGGGACGAGTCGATCAAGATCTTCAAGGCCTACCCGGCCAAGGGCGTGGGCGCCGGCGGCTACGCGACCGCGCGCCTGCGCTACCGCAACGACAACCTCGCGGTGCGCCACGCACACGGCTACGCGGTGCAGACCGCCGCCGACCTCGGCGTGCTCGGCCTCGGCGTCTCCGGCCTGCTGCTGCTGGCGTGGATCCTGGCGACCGGCCGGACGCTCGGCTGGCGCGCGCCGTGGCGATCGCCTTCCGGACCACGCGTCGCCTACGGCCCCGAGCACGTCGCGATGGCGACGCTGGCGACGCTCGTCCTGGTCTTCGGTGTGCACTCGTTCGTCGACTGGACGTGGTACATCCCGGGCACCGCGGTGCTCGCGCTGCTGGCGGCCGGCTGGGTCGTCGGACGCGGGCCGCTGCACGAGCCGGCACCGGAGCCGCGCGACCTCGGCACCCGCCTGGGCGCCGGCATCCGCCGGCCGGAGCGCGTGGCGTGGGCGGTCGGCGGCCTGGCGCTCGGCCTTCTGGCGGCGTGGGTGGCGTGGCAGCCGCTGCGGTCGGTGCACGCCGACAACGCGGCGCTCGCCGTCGCCGATAAAGACTACAACAAGGCGTTGGCCTACACCAAGCAGGCCGAAGACCGCAACCCGCTGTCGATCGACCCGCTGCTGACGCGCGCGGTCGTGGAGAACGTCGCCCAGCACCCCGACCGGGCGCGCGCGGCGCTGATCGAGGCGGTTCGGCTACAGCCGTCCAACCCGTCGACGTGGGAGTACCTGTCGCGGTTCACGGTCGACCAGGACCGCAACCCGGTGCTGGCGATGCGCTTGCTCGGGCCCGCGCTGTACCTGGACCCGCAGTCGCCGACCGGCGCGCAGGACTACCTGGACGCGCTGCGCCTCGCGACGCAGCAGGCCCAGGCGAAGGCGGCGCAAGAGGCCAAGGAAAAGGCCGACAAGAAGGCCGAGAAGCGCAAGAAGAAGAAGGGCTGAGCCGGCGAGTGCGACTGCTCGCCGTCTGCCAGGTCGACCGGCCGGGTGGCCCGGAGATCGGGCTGCTGCGGTTGTTGGGGCGGTTGCGAGCGCGCGGCTGGGAGATCGCGCTGACGTCGCCGGGCAAGGTGGACACCGTCGAGCTGGCGGAGGCCGGCTACCCGTGGGAGCCCCTGGAGATCGGCGGCCTGGAGCACGGCGCGGGCGCGCGGGCGGTGGCGTCCTGGCCGCGGGCGCGCAAGTTGTCGCGCGACGCGGACGTCACGTACCTGAACGGGACGGTGGCCGGGCGCCTGCTGCCGGCGCTGCGCGGCCACTCCACCGTTCTTCATGTCCATGACATCGTCGACCGCGTGCCGCGCCACTGGCACGGCGCGGACCTGGTGCTGGCGGACTCAAAGGCGGTCGGCGCCCGCCTCGATCCGCTCGACGTCCACGTGATCGGCTGCCCGGTCGACCTGGATCCCATCCAGGCGCCGGAGCCGCCCTGGCCGACGTCGCCCGCCGGCCCGGTGATCGGCTTCGTCGGTCGCCTGATCCCACGCAAGGGCGCGTTGGACCTCGTCAAGGCCGCGCCCGCGATCCGCGCCGCCCGCCCCGACGTCCGGATCGTGATCGTCGGCGACGACCCTTACGCCGACGAGGAGTCCGACTACGCGGCCGCGGTCCGCGCCAGCCACGAGGTCGACCACGTCGGCCGCGTGACCAACGCCGCCTCGATCCTCGGCCACCTCGACGTCCTCGTGCTGCCCTCGCTGCAAGAGCCGTTCGGGACCGTGGTCGCCGAGGCGATGGCTGCCGGGACGCCGGTCGTCGCCACCCGCGTCGACGGCCTGCCCGAGTTGGTCCAGGACGGCGTCACCGGCGCGCTGGTCGAGCCTGGCGACACCGCCGCGCTCGCGGTCGCGGTCCTGCGCGTCCTCGACGACCGTGCCGCGATGTCCACCGCCGCCCGCACCGCCGCCGCCCGCTTCGGCGCCGACACCTACGCCGAGCGCATCCACGACCTCCTGGTCGACGTCCTGCCCGGCGAACGCGCCGAGGAACGCCGCCGCGGCCTGCACGACGGCGCCGCGACCTGAGGCCGCGGCGCCGTCCTGGGGCTGCTGCGTCCCGCCGCCCGTCAGGACGTCATCAGCGACACGCCGAGCACCGCGAGCGCGTTGGCGACGGGCTCCGCGGTCCAGACTGCCGTGCTGCAGTTCATCGCGTTGTCCGGGCCTGGGTTGCCGGTCGAGGTGATCCCGACCGCCTGACCGGTGCTCGGGTTCAGCCACGGGCCGCCGCTGTTGCCACCCTGGATGCACCCGCCGGTCCCGTAGATCATCGAGTAGAACCACGCGCCCACGGACGTGTTGTAGTACGTGTAGTTGTTGTTGCCCACGTTGCCGCAGGAGAGCAGGTTGTACTGCGTGCCCGGCGACGTGGCCGTCCCGCTGTAGCCCGAGCCGACGTGGCAGATGTACTCGCCGTTGGCCGGCAGGTAGTTGGGCCTCGTCGGGAGGCTGTCCGCGACGCTGGGGTACCACCACGCGCCCCACGTGGAGTAGAAGTTCTCCAGCCGCAGGATGCCGCCGTCTCCGCCTGGGAAGTACCCCGAGTACTGGGTGCCGAGGCCAGCGCCCCAGCACTGCGACAGCGTGCACTTGCCGACCTGCTGGCCCGCGCCGATGCAGTGACCCGCGGTCAGGACGAAGCGGTGCCAGCTGTCGACCGGCGAGGTCACCGGGAAGGCCGACGTGCAGAACTGGCTCGTCTGCTGCAGCACCCAGCGCTCGCCCGCGCGGAACGGCGCGTCGCACCAGATGTTGTTGCAGCCCGTCGGCTGGGTGGCGACGAGCTTCGAGGCGTCCGCCGTGACGCGCACGCGCACCGGCTGCGAAGCGGCCAGCTCCTGCAGCCGCGAGTACTCGGCGCCGCCCTTGGCGGCCTTCGTGTTGACGACGACCTCGCTGCTCGAGGACTGGACGTCGACGTCGCCGGCCTTGATGGCGTCCTCGAGCCGGTCGCGCAGCGCATCCGCTGCGGCGTCGCGCTCGGAGGCGGTGAACGGCCGCGTCTCGATCGTCACCCCGATCTCGCGGGCCTTGGCGAACTCCGTGACCTCGCTCGTGTCGGCGCCATCGGAGACGTAGGCGACGTAGCCCGGCTTGGCGGCGTCGAAGTCCGCGCCGAGGAACCGGTCGCCGAGCACGCGGCGGAGCACGACGTTGATGTTCGTCCCGCGGCGCTGCGCCTCCAGGACGGCGGCGGCCTGCTTCTCGCTGACGCCCTTGTCCTTGGCGTACTGGGCCGTGATCGCGTCCTGCGTCTCGGACAGCGCGGGGAACGGCCCCTGCGGCACGTCGTCGCGCTGCGCCTGCTGAACCGCGAGGTCGAGGCTGGAGTGGATCTTGCCGCGGGCCTCCTGGACGGCCGGCTCGCCGGCGGCGGCGCTCGTGGAGGCGAGCACGAGGGACAGGGCGAGCAGCGCGCACAGCGCTCGTCCGACGGAACGACACCTGCTGGTCATTGCAGAACCTCTATTTGTGAGAGAGCCAGTTCGTTAAGGAACCTATGCGCCTCCTTCGGGCAGGACGATCCGACGGTCGTCTATGGACAACCCAGAACTGAGTATTCGAGATCTTCGTCGTTGACGAGGGTTGCAGAGGCCTGGCTGGACGTTGCCGGCCGCTATGCCGCGAGCGCGTCCTGAACCGCGCGCGCCGCGACCTCGCCGGCGACGTGCAGCGGCTCCTTCGAGCGCCACGCGCGCGCCAGGACGAACGCGCCCTCAAGCCCCGCGATCATCGCGATCGCCAGCTCGCGCGCCCGCGCCTGCGGGATGCCCGCGGCGGCAAAGCGCGGCGCCAGGCCGTCGATCCAGGAGCTGAAGACGTCGGCCGTGGCGATCCGCAGCGGCTCGGAGGTCGAAGCGACCTCCAGGGCGACGGTCGCGATCGGGCACGCGTCCTGCCAGTCGGTCTCCTCCAGATGGTCGGCCGCGCCCGCGAAGAAGTCCCGCACACCGCTGACGACGTCCGGCGCGGGGTCGAAGACCGCCGGCCCGAGCATCCCGTACATCTGACCCGACCAGCGGATGACCTCCTCGCCGAGCTGCTCCTTGCCGCCCGGGAAATGGTGGTAGAGCGAGCCGAACGGGGCCTGGGCGAGCGCCACGATCTCCTTGACGCCCGTGCCGGTGTAGCCCTTGACGCGGAGCAGCTCCGCGCCGGCCTCGACGATCCGCTGTCGCGTGGGGGTCGACATCGAAGCCGAGCGTACCGTACGATCCCGCTAGAGCGATCTACCTAATCCGGAGGGCAGGGCATGTCGGGACGGGCGAAGGTGGCAGCGGGAGCGGTCGGCGCGCTGGCGGCGCAGGCGGCCTACGGCGCGGCGGTGCGGGCGCTGCTGCGCCGCAACGTGGCGCAGCTGATGGACGGCGATCCGGCGCCGTTGCTGTCCATTTACCACCCGGACGTCGTCATGACGTTCCCCGGCGAGCACTCGTGGGGCGCGACCTACCGCGGGCGCGCCGAGGTCGAGGCGTTCCTGCGCCGGTTCCTGGACGCCGGCCTGCGCGGCGAGCTGGGTGCGATCTGGACCGGCGGCCCGCCGTGGGCGACGCGGATCGCGCTGGAGTTCGACGATCACGCCCACGACCCGGACACCGGTGAGCGGATCTACGAGAACCGCGCGGTGCTCGTCCTGCGCACGCGCTTCGGGCGCGTCGTGCGCGAGGAGGTCTACGAGGACACCCAGAAGGTGGCGGCGTTCGACCAGGCGCTGGCGGCGCGCGGCGGCGACGCGACGACGGCGGTCACCGCATGATCGCCGCGGTCACGCTGGAGCTGGCCATCAAGGCCATCCACATCATCGCCGCCTTCGCGGCCTTCGGCCTGCCCTTCGCCTACCCCGCGCTGATCCCCTACCTGCGCCGCCGCCATCCCGAGACGCTGCCGGGCGTCCACGACGCCCAGCACCGCTTCAGCGTCTGGCTGACCGGTCCGGGCACGGTGATCCTCTTCGCCGCCGGGGTCTACCTCGCCACCAAGGAGCATCAGTGGGACCAGCCCTACGTGCAGGCGGGCCTCACCGCGATCGTGATCATCGCGCTGGCCGGCGGTCTGATCACCCGCGACACGGCGCGGCTCTCCACGCTGGCCACCGCCGGCTTCGGCTCCGAGTACGACCGCGTCTACCGTCGTTACCTGATCACCGAGTCCGCGCTGGGCGCGCTCGTGCTCGTCGTGATCTTCCTGATGACCGTTAGGCCCTAACATCTTCGGTCGCCCTAACTCGGGGCGCCCGAACCATGGCCTTCACCCGACGCGCATTCCTCGTCACCGGCGGCGCGACCGCCGCAGCCGCCGCAGCAGCCGGTGTCGGCTACGCGGCCGGCCAGGACGGCAGCGACGACGACGGCACGCCCGGCGGCGCCTCGCACATCGTCCCGTTCCACGGCGCCCATCAGGCCGGGATCGCCACACCCGCGCAGGACCGCCTGCACTTCGCCGCCTTCGACGTCGTCGCCGGCGTCAAGGCCGCCGAGCTCAAGCAGCTCATGAAGGACTGGACGACGGCCGCGGAGACGATGGCCGGCGGCCAGCCGATCGGCGGCGGCGCAGCGGGCGCGCAGCTCGCGCCGCCCGACGACACCGGCGAGGCGCTCGACCTCACGCCCGCCAACCTGACCGTCACCTTCGGCTTCGGCCCGGCGCTCTTCGACGACCGCTTCGGCCTCGCCAAGCAGAAGCCGGCCAAGCTGACCCAGCTCCCCGACCTGCCTGGCGACACGCTGGACCGCGACCGCTCCGACGGCGACCTCTGCGTCCAAGCCTGCGCCAACGACCCGCAGGTCGCCTTCCACGCGATCCGCAACCTCGCGCGCATCGGCCGCGGCCTAGTGACCGTCCGCTGGTCCCAGCTCGGCTTCGGCAGGACCTCCACGACCTCCCGCGCGCAGGCCACGCCACGCAACCTGATGGGGTTCAAGGACGGCACGGCCAACATCAAGCTGGAGGACGCCGCCGAGCTCAAGCGCTCCGTCTGGGTCGGTGCCGACAAGGACGAGCCGGCCTGGCTGAAGGACGGCTCCTACCTCGTCGCGCGCCGGATCCGGATGCTGATCGAGGTCTGGGATCGCGCTTCGCTGCGTGACCAGGAGGCCACCATCGGCCGGACCAAGGTCATCGGCGCGCCGCTCGGCGGCACCGACGAGTTCCAGACGCTGAAGCCCAAAGCCCTGCCCGCCGACAGCCACGTCCGCCTCGCGCACCCCGACACCAACGGCGGGATCAAGATCCTGCGCCGCGGCTACTCCTTCACCGACGGCCTCGAATCCCTCGGCCAACTCGACGCCGGCCTCTTCTTCCTGGCCTACATGCGCGACCCCTCCGCCTTCATCGCGCTCCAGAACCACCTCGGCGCCAACGACGCGCTCAACGAGTACATCAAGCACGTCGGCTCCGGCCTGTGGGCGATTCCGCCGGGCATCGCGCCCGGCGGCTACGTGGGCCAAGCGCTGTTCGAGGCCTAGGACCTCAGGCCGAGACCTTCGGCGGCACGGGCTGCTCGTCGTGCGGCGGCGGGTCCACGCGCCGGGCCGTCAGCTCGTCGACCACCTCGCCCAGCAACGCCTTGCGGCCGACGGCCGCGTCGCGCTTCGCCTCGTGCTCCGGATCCTTGGGGATCGCCTTGATCAGCCGATCGGCCGCGTCCATGGCCGCGTTGCCCTGGACCTTCAGCAGGGTCGCCCCGTCGACGTTGCGCAGGTCGAACACCGCCTGCACGAGCCGCTCGGCGCGGTAGTCGCCTGACGGGTTGCGCCCCTGGGACCGGACCAGGTACGGGATCGCGCCCGCGTAGTCGTCACCGTCCAGCGCGATCTCGCCGAGCAGCTCGAGCGCCCGCCAATCGGTCCTCATGGCCTTGACCTGGAGGACCTCCTTCGCGGCGGTCGGGTCCCCGATCTTCCGGTACAGCCGCCCCAGCTCGCGACGCGCGCGCCGGTCGTTCGGGCTGAGCGCGAGCGCCGCGCGCAGATGCCGCTCGGCCTCGTCGCTCCAGTCGTCGCCCTCCTCGTCAGCCATGGCGATCTTGGCCAGCGTGACGTGCGCGTCGCCCAGGTCCGGGTTGAGCGCCAGGGCGCGCTCCGCCGCCTCCCGCGCGTTCTCGCTGCGCCCGCGACGCAGCTCGACGCGGGCGAGCGCGTTCTCGAGCACGGCGTCGGCCTGCCCGCCGGCCGCGCTGAGGTCCGACCCGCTCACCTCGGCCAGCTCGCTCTTGACCTCCCGCAACCGCGCGGCCACCCGGATGCGACGGGACTTCAGGCGCTCGAGCTGCTCGGGGCTCAGCCCCTTGTCGGACCGGTCGACTGTGATGGCCAGCTGCGCCGCCCACGCCGACAGGACGACGATGTACAGGCGCCGCCGGTCGAGGGCGTCGGGCCGGACGTCGGGGTACTCCCGCGTCGCCAGCCGCTCCTTAAGGTCTGCCAGCTCGTCGGTGTCCAGGACCGGCGGCTCGGTCCCGTCCGGGCCCAGCGCAGCGACGAGGACCGCCAGATCCCGCAGGACCGAGTACCGGCGCCCATCGGTCGCCTTGCCCAGCGTGATGGCGCAGTTGATCGCGGCCACCCAGAACAGCTCGGGATGGCGCTTGACGAAGTCCTTGGCGGTGCTCGGCACGCGGCCCGGCCGGCGCAAGTCCTCCATGAGCCGGGCGAACTGCGCCGCCGCTTCCCCGTTGCGGCCGAGGGCCCCGAGCACGGCCGCGAGGCGCAGGCGCGCCGGCAGGTTCCCGCCGTCCTGGCAGACCGCGCGCTCCAGTAAGGCCCGCGCGCCGTCGAGCGCCGCCTCGCGCTCCTCGGGCGTCGCCTTGCTCGCCCGCGCCAGCGCGTCCAGCCCGTCGGTGTAGGCCGCGAAGCTCCGCCAGCTGGTCGTGATGTAGGAGTAGCCGGACTCGACCACGTACTTCTGCGCGGCGTCGCGGATCACCGCGGCCCGAGCGTCCTCGTCGACCCGCCCGGCGCTCCAGTGGTTGCGGCCAAGGTCGAGGCAGATCTCGGTGCCCTTGCCGTCGGCGCGCAGCGTGCCCGTGATCTGGTGCTCGGTCGGGCGCTCCCAGATCCAGCGCCAGAAGGCCATCAGCTGAAACGGCTTGACCTTCACCGCTCCGACGCTGAGCTGCACGTCCTTGACGAGCGCGTCGAGCTCGCCGTCGTCGCTGGGCCGGACCATGGCCGGCGCAGCGGTGCCGTCGAGGTCACGGCGCTCGTCCACGTCAGCCCCCTCCACGCCGAGGCTGCTGTAGCGCACCTCCTGGACCGCGTCGGCGAACTCGTTGCGCAGGGCGAGGTTCTGCGCCTCCTGGTCCTTGCCGTCCGCGGTGGCGTCGACGAGCAGCAGCGACGTCTGCTCGCTCACCGGACGGGCGCGCCGGTAAGCGCGGATCCCCATCAGCGCGAGCCAGACCGCGACGAGGAGCGTGGCGAGCAGCAGCCACTGGAGACCGTCGCGGAGCGTGTGCCAGACGGACGTGAAGAAGTCGGCCGTCGGCGAGGGCTCCTCCTCGACGGCCTTCTGCTCGGCGGCCAGCTGCTTGACGGTCGCCTGCTGCGCGAGCTCGGGGCTGACCGAGCCCGCGGGCTTGGTCGCGACCGACTCGTAGATCTCGGCCGCCTGCGCCCAGTGCTCCTGGTCGACGAGCGCGTCGCCCTTGCGGATCGCCGCCCGCGCCTGGCGGTCGGCGGGCACGCGCGCGGCCGCAGCCACCGCAGCCGATCGCCGCGCCAGCGCGACGATCACGTTGCGGTCCGCGTCGATGTCGAGCTTCCCGCGCGCCGCGTCGAGCGTCGCCTGGGCGCCCGCTGGGTCCTTCGCCCGCTGGAGCGCGGCCGCCGCGGCGACCGCCTGCACCGCGGCGGCGACGTGCGCGCGGTGGGTGGTTTGCGCCTTGGTCGGGGCCTTGATCTTGCCCAGCTCCACGTACGCCGCGCGCAGGCTCCCGTCTCGCTCCAACTGAGCGGCCAGCCGCTGATGGGCGGCGTCCGCGGACGCCGACGCCGCCGCAACGGCGGTCGAGCCGGCCAACGGGACCATGAAGGCGAGAAACACCAAGAACCAGCGCATGATGCTCGACCGTACGCCCCTTACCGACGAGAGGGCAATATCGATGAGCGTTGCTCTGCGGCACCCTCGACCATCAGCCAGGGTCCTGCCCAGGTGAGGCGGGCTCAGTGCCTAGAACGCGCCGCGGCGCGTGAAGACGGCGGGCACCGTCTTGACCAGGATCGTCAGGTCGAGGAAGACCGACCAGCGTTCGAGGTAGAGGAAGTCCAACCGCACGAGGTCGTCGAAGTCGAGATCCGAGCGGCCGGAGACCTGCCAGAGGCCGGTGATCCCCGGAAGCACGAGGTAGCGCTTCTTGTGCCAGTCCTCGAGGCGGTCGAAGTCGCGCTGGGGCAGCGGGCGGGGACCCACCAACGACATGTCGCCGCGCAGGACGTTGATCAGCTGCGGCAGCTCGTCGATGGAGAAGCGGCGCAGGAGGCGGCCGGCCTTCGTCACGCGCGGGTCGTGGCGCATCTTGAACAGCGCGCCCGAGGCCTCGTTGCGCTCTTCCAGCTCGGCCTGGCGACGGTCGGCGTCGGCGTACATCGTCCGGAACTTCAGGCACGCGAACGGCACGCCGCCGATCCCCGGACGCCACGACTGGTAGAAGACCGGCCCGCGCGAGGAGAAGCGCACGAGCGCCCCGCACACGAGCAGCAGCGGCGACAACACCAACAACAGCAACGACGACACCGCGACGTCGAACGTGCGCTTGAGCGCGAAGTCGATCCCGTCGAAGACCGGCGGCTTGAGCTCGAACAGCGGCACCGACTGGCCCGGCACGAACTCCGCGCGGTGGATCAGGATCTCCATCGTCGACGGCGCGATCCGCACCACGACGCCGCGCTGGTGGCAGGTGTCGACCAGCTCCAGCGCCTTCTGCTGCGGGAACGCCGGGTCGGCGATGATCACCTCGTCGACCTTGTTGTCGCCGACGATGTCGCCGATCTCCTCCAGCGTGCCGAGCGACCGCAGCCCGTTGTCGGGCCGCGGCGTCAGCGACACGAAGCCGACGACCGTGACCGGCGCGTGGCCGCCCGAGGCCAGCAGCGCGTGCGCGACGTCCTCGATCTGCTCGCCGGTCCCGACAAGCACCGCGCGGCGCTTGTAGCCGGCGCTGCGCAGGATCCAGCCGGTCAACTGCTCGTAGGCGTAGCGGGCGGTCGACACGTAGGCGACCCCGAAGAACAGCGTGCCGTAGAAGATGTAGTACGACGAGAACTCCTCGCCGTTGACGACCGCGAAGATCAGCGCCACGAGCGTCGTCTGAAACAGCGACGCGACGATCCGCGTGAGCCCCGGGCGCTGCGACCGCTCCGCGTACAACCCCGACCGCGCGAACAGCAGCGACGCGACCAGGAACGCGAACGGCACGTACTCCTTGGCCTGCTCCCAGGAGACGCTCGGCTCCCAGGCGTCGCGCGCCAGCGCCTTCAGGCACAGCGCGGTGAAGATCGCCAGGATGATCGCCGCGAGGTCCAGCGCCAGCAGCGAGATCACTCGCGCGCCGCGGCGCAGCGTCGACCACCGCAGCAGGAACGACAGCAACGGCGGCCGCTTGGAACGCATGTCCCGGTCAGGGAGCACGTCGATCGGCGGGAGCTTCACGCCGCCGGCCAAATCCGCTGGGTTGACGTCGGGCATCTGCGGTTCCTCAACGGACAAGGGTGGCAGATGTCGCGGATTCGGCATACAAGAAAGCGTCCAAGCGCCGGAGGTCAGGCCCAAGCCCGCCTCCAGCAGCCCTTAGACGCTAGCGTGCCGCGCCGACGAGCAGGTCTACGCCCGACTCGTCGAGCGTGCGCTGAAGCCCCTCGCGCAGCTGAACCGTGGGCTCCCAGCTCAGGACCTGCCTGGCGAGGTCGATGTTCGGCTGGCGGATCTGCGGGTCGTCCGTGGGCAGCGCCTCGTGGACGATCTCCGACTTCGAGCCGGTGAGTTCGATGACCGCCTCGGCCAGCTCCAGGAGCGTGAACTCGTTGGGGTTGCCGATGTTGACCGGCTCGTGGTAGCCGGACTCCGCGAGCAGGATCATGCCGCGGATCAGGTCGTCCACGTAGGTGAACGAGCGGGTTTGCGAGCCGTCGCCGAAGACCGTGATCGGCTTGCCGGTCAGGGCCTGGCGCAGGAACGTCGGGATCGCGCGGCCGTCGTGCGGCCGCATGCGGGTGCCGTAGGTGTTGAAGATGCGGATGATCGCCGTGTCCACGCCCTGCTGGCGGTGGTAGGCCATCGTCAGCGCCTCGGCATAGCGCTTGGCCTCGTCGTAGACGCCGCGCGGGCCGATCGGGTTGACGTGGCCCCAGTAGGACTCGGGCTGCGGGTGGACCTGCGGGTCGCCGTAGACCTCAGAGGTCGAGGCCAGCAGGAACCGCGCGCGATGGGCCTTGGCCAGGCCGAGCGTGTGGTGCGTGCCGTGCGAGCCGACCTTCAGCGTCGCCAGCGGCAGACGCAGGTAGTCGATCGGCGAGGCCGGCGAGGCGAGGTGGTAGACGAAGTCAACGGGCTCGTCGACGAAGTACGGCTCGATCACGTCCTTGTGCAGCAGCGTGAACTCCGGAACGCGGATGTGGGCGATGTTCGCCAGCGTCCCCGTCTCGAGGTTGTCCACGCAGATGACGCGGTTGCCGCGGCGCAGCAGCTCGTCGCAGAGATGCGAGCCCAAGAAGCCGGCGCCGCCGGTGACCAGACAGGTAGCCATGCCTGAAAGCGTAGCCATCCTGGTCACCGGCGGTCCCGCCGATCAGGCGGTCCGTGTGATGCGGGGTGCGGACACCGGGTCGGGGATGGCAAACGGCTGGCTCAGCGCCTCGACATGGTTTTCGAGGGCGTCGACGTCGGTGCCGTAGGAGGTCACGCCGGTGCCGTCCTTGAACACCGTGAAGCCGTCGCCGCCCGTCGCCAGGAACGAGTTGCAGGCGACGGTGTAAGTCGCGGCGGGATCGATCGGCGTGCCGTCGGCGAGCGTCAGCGACGTGATCCGGTCACCTTCGGCGCGGGTCTTGTCGTAGGTCTCCTTGATCCCGCTGACCTGCAGGATCTTGTCGCCGGCGGCCGGGAACTGCTGCTCCAGCACCGCCTTCAGCTGCGCGCCGGTGAGCGTCATCTTCACCAAGCCGTTGTCGAACGGCTGGACCGCGAAGAGGTCGCCGAACGTCAGCTGCCCCGCCTTGAGGTCGGCGCGGATGCCGCCCGGGTTCATCAGCGCGACCTGCGCGCCGGTCTCGTGGGCCTGGGCGTCGGCGATCAGGTCGCCGAGCGAGGACTCGCCCGCGGCGGTGACGTCGCGGGTGGCGGGACCGGCCGCGGTGCCGACGACGCGCGAGGACACCGGCGCGATCCGGTCCTTGAACGTCTGAACGAGGTCCGCGAGCGCGGGCTGCGGCGTGACGCCGTCGTCGTAGGTCGTGACGACGTCGGCGGTGGACGCGGTCACGTCGCCCTTGCGGCGGTCGACGGTCAGCGTGACCTTGTCGAACGCGGTGCCGTACCGGTAGGCCTGAACGACCAGCGCGTTGTTGACGCGCGTGTTCAGGAGCGAGTGCGTGTGGCCGGCGACGACGAGGTCGACGTCCGGGCTCATCTGCGCGGTCTCGTCGAGGATCTCGCCGGCCGGGTCCGTGCCCGGATCCTGGAAGCCGCCGGAGTGCGCGAGCACGACGATCGTGTGGACGCCGAGCTTGTTAAGGACCTTAACCTGCTTGTTGACCGCGTCGCTGATGTCGCCGAACTGGAACGGCGCCACGGCGTCGGGGACGACGATCGACGGCGTCTCGGTGGTCGTCACGCCGATGATCCCGACCTTGACGCCCTCGCGCTTGACCACCGTGAACGGCGGCAGCACGTACTTGCCGTTGTCGGCGTAGGTGACGTTCGCCGACACGTAGGGGTAGTCGGCACCGGGGAAGTCCGGGTCCGACGTGTCCTCGCCGCCCTTGAACTGCTTGCCGTCGGAGCGATGCCCACCGCGGATCAGGCGCAGCATCTCGGTGCCGCCCTCGTCGAACTCGTGGTTGCCGAGCGTGCCAACGTCCAACCCCATCAGGTTGGTCGCCTCGATCGTCGGCTCGTCGTGAAACCAGGACGAGATCAGCGGCGAGGCGCCGACGGTGTCGCCGGCGTGAACGGTGATCGTGCCCTTCGGGTCGGCGGCCTTTGCGGCGGCCAGGTAGGAGCCGAGGTAGGCGACGCCGCCCGCGGCCTGACCGGAGACGAGCGTCGGTTCGAGGTTGCCGTGCAGGTCGTTGACGCCGAGGACCTGGAGCTGGACGGTCTCGGGCTTATGCGGCTTGGGGTGGTGATGGCTGTGGCCGTGGTGACCATGGTGGCCGTGCGGTCCGCCGTGGGCGGAGGCAGGAGCGGCGCTCAGGGCGAGCGCGGCGAGGACGGAGAGCAAGAGGCGTAGAGACACGCCGCCACAGATTCCCTTCTCGCGGTGAGTGGTCGTGACCGACCGGTGAACCGGTCCGCGCGCGGACCACGTTGGCGGTCTAGGAGTGGTCTACGTGCACGTGCACGCCGCGCTCGCGCAGCACGACACGGCCCGCCTCGCGCAGCGCGAACAGGGCGGCGCGCTCGTTGGCGGTCAGCTCGTCGTCGCGTGGGGGCATCGTGCCCGCCGCCGCGTAGCGCTCCTCCAGCGCGAGCGCCTCGGCGTCCAGCGGCGGCGGCGCGATCGACGCGTCCTCGCGCGGATCCTCGCCGCGCTCCAGCGCGACGAGCCGGACGAGCGCGTCGTTGGTCGGCCCATGGCGGCGGGCACCGCCATCCAGGACCGTCGCCTCGCCGAGCAGCTCGTCGTCGCCGATCCGCCGGACCTCGACCGCGTCGCCGCGCGCCGGGGCCGGATCCAGCGCCTCGGCGCACCGGAGCTGGTGGAAGCGCCCGCCGAGCCATCCGACCCGCGCCTCCGCCTCCGCGCGCCCGAAGACGACCAGGACGCGCCCGCCGTGCTCCAGCCGCGCGTCGATGGCGACGTCGAGGACCGGCGGAGCCTCGGCGGCCGGGTCCTCCGTCGCGGCGACCGGCGGCACGCTGCCCTCGACCCACTCGCCCTCCTCGCGCTTCCAGATCGGCGCCTCCGCCTTGATCCGGTCGATGATCTCCCGCGCGCCGGCAAACGCCTCCGGTCGGTGCGGCGCGCTGGCCGCGACCACGACCGACGCCTCGCCCAGCGCGACGCGGCCAAAGCGGTGGTCGGCCGCCGCGCGGCACAGCCCGTGGCGCTCGATCGCCTCGGCGACGATCGCGTCGATCTTCTCGGAGGCCATCTCCGCGTAGGCCTCGTAGTCGAGGAACTCGACGTCGCGCGTGGTCCCGCTGAACGTCACGACCGCGCCCGCGCGCGGGTCGGCCACGCGCGCCGCGACGGCATCCAGCGACAACGGACCGTCGAAGACCGCGCCCCCGCTGACCGGCGGCACGACCGCCAGCTCGTCACCCGCGCGCAGCACCATGTCCTCGTCGGCGTACTCGCGGTTGACCGCCAGGACCAGCGACACCCCGGGCGCCAGGTGCGCGACCGCGGCCAGCGCGTCCGCAACCCGGGCGCCTTCGGGCAGGTCGAGCTCCAGCTCGTCCCTTCCCGCGCGCTCGCGCAGCCCCGCGAACAACCGCACGCTGACCTTCACGCGAAGAACAGTACGGACGTCCAGCCGCAAACAGCCGCTTCGTCTACGGTTGCGCAGTCATGCTGAACGCACGCCGAGCCGCCATCGCTGTGGCCGCTGTCCTTGCATCGCTCGCCGCCGCCGCGGCGCCCGCCTCCGCCGGCATCTGGTCGCCGGTCGCCTCCGGGACGACCGCCGACATCACCGCCGTCGACTACGTCGCCCCCGGCTCGATCGTCTACGGGACGGCCGCTGGCGCGCTCCTGAAGGGCGGCGCCGTCAAGAACAACACAAACGTCGGCCTCTCCGTCAACGACATCGCCTTCAACCCATCGGGCACCGTCGGCCTGGCGGCGTTCAACGGCGGCAAGCTGATGCGGACCACCAACGGCGGCGAGACCTGGTCGGCCGTCTCCCTCGCCACCTCGACGCGCACCAGCGCGAGCCCGTGCTCGGGCGACCCGACAGCCGCCGGGGCGCCGACCGGCAGCCTCACGGCGATCAGCTGGGGCGACGACGCCACGGTCTACGTCATCGGCGACGACCGCGGCATGGTCCTGAGGTCCATCGACAACGGCGCGAGCTTCTCCGACGCCAGCCGCCAGCCCAACGGCACCTGCCGCGTGCCCGGCAACGTCGCGCTCAGCGACGTCGAGGCGGTCTCGCCGACCGTCGTCTACGTCCTGACGTACTACTTCGGCGAGCGCTACTTCACCGCTGACGGCTTCGCCAACCCGGCCGTCCGCCAGCCCGACGGCTCGGTCAACTGCTACCAGGAGCGCGCCCGCATCGCCGTCGACCGCGACGCCCCGAACCGGATCTGGGTCGTCGACGCCTGCGCGAGCAACCTCTCGATGGGCTTCAGCCCCAACAGCGGGTCGGACTTCGAGTTCATCACCGACCTCCCCAACGGCGACAAGTACGCGCTGTCCGGCCTCAACGGCGTGTCGGTCGCGGGCGGCTCGGCGCTGATCGCCGGCAACGGCGGCCAGATCCTCGTCGACCCCGACGGCCCGAAGGCCTACGTCCAGAAGGCCGACGGCGCCGACGCCACCACCGCCTGGCTGGCCGTGGACAAGCTCGATGCCGGCAACGCGGTCGTGGCCGGCCGCGGCGGGCGCATCGTCACCTCGACGACGGCCAACGCGATCCCCGACGTCGTGGCGCCGGCCGGGACGATCTCCGGGCCGTCGAAGGCGACGGTCGGGACGCCGGTGACCTACACGGCCAACGTCGCCGACAACGCGGGCGGCAGCGGGATCGACCCCGCGTCGTTCGCCTGGTCGGCCACCGGCGTGCCCAACGCGACCGGCAACCCAGCGACGTTGGCGTTCCCGTCGGCCGGCTCCTACACGGTCACCGTGACGTTCAAGGACCTCGCGGGCAACAGCGGCTCGGCCACCTACGGCGTGTCCGTCGGCGCCGCGACCCCAACGACGCCCGCCAAGCCCAAGAGCCCGACCAAGACCACCACCGCCGCAGTCCCCGGCGCCACGATCAAGCTCGGCACGCCGAACACGTGCGTCTCGCCGGGCCGGACGTTCAAGGTCACGCTCACCTGGAAGAAGCAGAAGCGCAAGGGCAATCGCTTCGTCAAGGTCCGCCGCGCCGACTTCTACATCGGCTCCAAGCGCGTGAAGATCGACAAGAAGGCGCCCTACACGCAGAAGCTGACGGTGAAGGCTGGGACCAAGTCCGGCTCGACGATCACCGTGCGTGCCCGGGCCTACATCAAGGTCTCCAAGGGCAAGTCGCCGACGAAGTCGATCAAGGCCACGATCAAGGTCTGCTGAGGCAAAGCTCCGAGGGGGTCGTGGGCATGACGCCCAATCGGGCTATCGGTCCGTAATCTTTGGCCTATGGCCACGACCCCCGAGGAGCGTCTCACGGTCGCGCCGATCGTCGGTCCCGACGATCCGCGCCACTTCACGGACTCCGGCATCGAGATCAAGCCGCTCTACACGGCGGCCGACGTGCCGGCCGACCTGGAGCTCGGCGAGCCGGGCGAGTTCCCTTACATCCGCGGCCCGCACCGCGAGATGTACCGCAAGCAGTTCTGGACGATGCGCCAGTACGCGGGCTACGCCTCGGCCAAGGAGTCCAACGAGCGCTACCGCTACTTGCTGTCCAAGGGCGGCACCGGGTTGTCGATGGCCTTCGACCTGCCGACCCAGCTCGGGCTCGACAGCGACAACGCGCGCTGCCTGGGCGAGGTCGGCCGCACCGGTGTCGCGATCGACACGATCGACGACATGCGCACCGCGTTCGACGGCATCCCGCTGGACCAGGTGTCGACGTCGATGACGATCAACGCGCCCGCCGCCTGCCTGATGTTGTTGTACGAACTGGTCGGCGAGGAGCAGGGCGTCGAGTCAAAGCTCCTGCGCGGCACCACGCAGAACGACGTGCTCAAGGAGTACATCGCGCGCGGCAACTACATCTACCCGCCGGAGCCGACGATGCGGCTCACCACGGACCTGTTCGCCTACTGCAAGGAGAACATCCCGAAGTGGAACACGGTGTCGATCTCCGGCTACCACTTCCGCGAGAAGGGCTGCTCCGCCGTCCAGGAGGTCGCGTTCACGCTGTCCTCGGGCATCGCCTACGTGCAGGCCGCGGTCGACGCGGGCCTGGCGGTCGACGACTTCGCCCCGCGCCTGGCGTTCTTCTTCAACGGCCACAACAACGTCTTCCAAGAGGTCGCGAAGTTCCGCGCCGCCCGGCGGATGTGGGCGCACATCATGCGCGACCGCTTCAAGGCGCAGAACCCCAAGTCGATGATGTTGCGCTTCCACACGCAGACCGGCGGCGTGACGCTCACCGCCCAGCAGCCGGAGAACAACATCGCGCGCGTGGCGCTACAGGGCTTCGCCGCGGTCTGCGGCGGCACCCAGTCGCTGCACACCAACGGCTACGACGAGGCGCTCGCGCTCCCGACCGAGCGTGCCGCCAAGATCGCGGTCCGCACCCAGCAGGTCATCGCCCACGAGTCGGGCGCGACCGACACGGTCGACCCGTTCGCGGGGTCCTACTTCATCGAGTCGCTGACCGAGGAGATCGAGTCGCGGGCGTCCGAGCTGATCGCCAAGGTCGACGAGCTGGGCGGCAGCGTCAACGCGATCGAGTTCATCACCGGCGAGATCGACGAGTCGGCCTGGGGCTACCAGGAGCGCTACCGCCTCGGCCAGGACATCGTCGTCGGCGTCAACAAGTACGAAGAGGACGAGATCGAGGTCCCGGACCTCCTGCGCGTCGACCCCGAGTCCGAGAACCAGCAGGTCGCGCGCCTGAAGGCGTTCAAGGAGAACCGCGACCAAGCGCAGGTCGACGCCCAGCTCGAGCGCCTGCGCAACGCCGCCCGCGGCACAGACAACGTCTTGCCCTACATCAAGGACGCGCTGCGCGACAAGGCGTCGCTCGGCGAGGTCTGCGGCGCGATGCAGGACGTCTTCGGCAAGTACCAGCCGAAGTTCTGATGACCATGCTGGCGATCACCTTCTACAGCGTCGTGCTGTCGGTGCACATCATGGCCGTCGTCGTCGCGTTCGGGGTCTCGTTCGCCTACCCGGCGTTCATCCCGTGGGCGCGCCGGACGCACCCGGAGGCGATGCCGTTGATCCACGACATCAGCGGGCGCCTGGGCCGGTTCGTGATGTCGCCCGCGATGGTGCTCGTGCTGCTCTGCGGCATCTACTTAGCCTCTGACGCCGACGTCTGGGACCAGGCGTGGGTGTCGGTCCCGCTGCTGATCCTGATCGTCATCGGCGCGCTGGGCGGCATGGTCTTCGCGCCGTCAGAGCGCAAGCTGGCCGAGCTGGCCCAGCGCGACCTCGCCACCGGCGGCGAGCTGTCGGCCGAGTACGACGCGCTGTTCGCGCGCGTGCGGTTCTTCGGGTACATCACGATGGCGCTCGTGCTGATCGCCATCTTCTTCATGGCCGCCAAGCCCGGGGCCTAGGCGTCACTTCTTCTTGGAGGCCTTCTTGACCGTGACGGTCATGGTCATGTCGTCCTCGTGCTGGGTGCAGTACAGCTTGTAGGTCCCGGCCTTCTTGAAGGTGTAGGAGTACGAGCCGGCGCCCTGGGTCGGGGAGTGGAAGTCGGTCGGGCCGCTGTCGACGTAGACGTCGTGGAGGCTGAAGCCGTTGGCGTGCCAGACCCACTTGACCTTGTCGCCGACGTGCACCGTCAGCTTGCCGGGGTCGTAGTAGTCGTCGTTGACGCCGACGGTCCGCGTCTTGCCGTGGTGCGACGCCCCGGCGAACGCGACCGGCGCGGCCGCGGCCATAAAGGCCGCGGCCACGATCGCGGTGCGACCGATCATTCGGTGACCGTGATCTTCCCGGTCATGAACGTGTGGATCGCGCAGAAGTAGGAGTACGTCCCCGGCTTGGAGAACGAGACCTGGACCTTCTGCGGGAACGGCGACTTGGCGTCGCCGTCGAGGACGCCAGAGTTGACGACCCCGTCGCCGTGGTTGGACCCGTCGAGGACGATCGGCTGCCCGGGCGCCTCGGTCGCGAACGCCCACTGGGGCCCGAACGCGAGCGTCGGCGGGCCGTTGGTGCCGGTGCCGGGCAGCGGGCCGATGAACGTCGCGTCCGCGGCCTTGATCGCCTTCTTGACGTCCTTGGCGAACGTGAACGTGTGGTCTTCGCTCGTCCCGGCGGACATCGTCAGCGTGATCGGCGTGCCGACCTTCGTGGTCAGCGTCGACGGCGTGTAGCGGTACAGGACCGCGGACTTCTTGTCGGGACCGGCGATCACCGTGTCGGCGGGCGCCTTCTCCTTGTCGACCTGCTTGAGCGCCGCGATGCCCCGGTCCATCTGGGCCTTGGCGCGGGCGGCGTCCGCCTTGGCCGACGGGACCGCCTTGCTCTTGGCGACGACGGCGACCGTGCCCTTCATGCCCGGATGCAAGACGCAGTAGTAGGTGTAGCTCCCGGCCTTGGGGAACTTCACGACGAACGGCTTGGGCGCTTCGCCGGTCGGGAAGCCGGAGCCGAGCTCCTGCGTCCCGTCGTAGGCCTTGCCCGACCCGGAGCCGATGCCGACGATCGCCGGGATCACCGGCGTGCCCTGGCCGTTGAACCAGAACGGCTGCCCGGCGGCGTCCTTGGCGTCGGCGATCGGGTGCGTGGCGTCCAGGGACGCCAACGGCGGCGGAGCCTCGCCCTGCTTCGGGAAGTTCACGAGGTGGAACCCGAACGGCGCGAACTTGACCGAGTCGCCCACGTGGACCTTCACGGACGTCGGGAAAAACTGGTTGAGGTCGCCGTTCTTCGGCGTGCCTTTGGGCGCCTTCTTGACCGGTGGGCCGAGCGCGACGGTCTTGGTCGCGGCGAGCGCCGCACCCGGCAGAGCGAGCGCGCAGGCCGCGAGCGCGGCGATGGCGGTGAGACTTCGGTGGTGGTGCACGATGAACACAACTCCCCAGTTGCGGATGGTCATGGATACGGCTGGACAGGAACCAGCTCCCGCGCTGGGCACCGCGGGCCGAACATAAGCGAAAGTGAAGACTCGGTGAAGGTGGGGACCACCACATCGGGGAATGCCCTAACGGAACCACCGGGGTACGGGTAACCGCACCTGTCGCGGGAGAACGCTTGCAGGATCGCCGTGACGGGAGGGAAGCGGGGCCTCCGAGGCGAAACCCGGCCCGATGCCCGAGCCACGCGCCCAGCGCACCCTCGTGAAGTCCCCGCCCGAGATCTGGGCCGAGATCAGCGACGCCGGCACGCTCGCCCGCCACCTCGGCGAATTCGGCGAGATCCGCATCACGGAAGTGAAGGCCGAGACCACCGTCGTCTGGGAGGGCGACACCGCACGCGGCACGGTGAGTCTCGAACCTTCCGGCTGGGGCACGCGGGTGACGATCACGGCAGAGGCCAAGCCGGTCGAGGCGGAGGCGGAGCCCGAGCAGCCCGCCTCTGAGCCGATCGCGGAGGCCGAGCCCGCCGCGGAGGCGCCCGTCGCGGAGGCGGAGCCGATCGAGGAGCCCGCCGAGCCCGTCGCGGACGCGGAGCCCGAGCCCCTCGCCGAAGAGCCCACGCCGGAGCCGGTCGCTGCCACGCCCGCTCCCGCACCTCGCAAGCGCGGCTTCTTCGCGCGTCTCTTCGGCCGCAAGGCCGAGCCGGCCGCGATCGCCGAGCCGCCCGCGTCCGAGGACAAGCCGGCCTCCGTCCCTCCGCCCGCCCCGAAGGCGCCCACGGCCTCCGTCGCCCCGCCCGCCCCGGCACCACCCGTGGTCGCCGAGACGCCGGCCGCCGAAGCGACCCCGATCGCCGACGCTTCGCCGGCGGTCGTCGAGCCCGAGCTCGACGGCGAGATCGTCGCGACCGCCGCCGCGATCGACCCGGAGCACATCGAAGCGGTGCTGGTGGGCGTGCTCGACGATCTCGGGTCCGCGCACCACCGGCCGTTCTCGCGCGGGTAGCGTCCGCGCGCCAACTCGGACGACCGTCCAGACCGATCAACCTCCCTTCCCGGTCTGCCGATCCGGCAGTCCATGGGGGACAAGACGTTCGGGTTGACCGGCAAGGGCTCGCCGGTCACCGCCATCCTGCTGGTGGCGATCGGCCTGGTCTTCACCCCGTTCCTCGCAGGGGCCGGGGACGCCATCGCGTCGACCGCCGGCGCCATCGGCGTTGCCGTCCTCGCGCTGCTGGGCTTCGGCACGCTGGTGCGCCGCGAGCTCAACCGCAGCCGCGGGGTTCGGCGCCTCACGATCAGCGCCGACCGCATCACGATCGAGCACCCCGATCCGCTGCGCGCCCCGCTGCACCTCCCGCGCGAGTTGATCCGCGCGATCGCCATCGACGAGTCCGGCGACCCGCACGTGCGCCTGCCGGTCGTCCGCGAGTTCTCGTGGTCGGCGCCAACCGCCGCGCCCGACGGCCTGGAGGGCTTCCTCTGGACATCAAGCGACGGCGACACGCTCCTGCCGGTCCTCGGCGGCCCGAAGGACAAGCCGACGGTCGCGATCGTCCTGCGCCACCCCGCCACGTTCGAGGCGGCCCGCGCCGCGCGCGCCCGCGGCGCCGACGCCCGCAACGGCCGCACGACGCTTGACCGTGAGCGCCACGTGATCGGCCTGATGCTCGCGGTCGCCGACCCGGCCGCGCTGACCGCAGCGCTCGCCGACTGGCCCGAGCGCGTCGAGGCGATCACGACCAGCCACTTCCGCCCTGAGCCAGAGGACGCCGCCCAGCCCGCGGCCGCCGCCACCTCGGAGACGCCCGCCCCGCCGGCACAGGCACCGCCGCCGCCAACGCCCCTCGCCTCCGTCGCGCCACCGCCCAGCACGCCCGCGCCCGAGCCCACCGTCGACGCCCTCGACCTCCCGCAGCCCCGCTCGGTCGCCGCCACCCGCCGCGTCGCGCTGCTGCTCGCCCTCGGCTTCGCGATCCCCTTCGCGCTGCTCAACGCGGGCCTGTTCGGGCTCAGCTTCTGGATGCTCTCCAGCGGCCGCCACATGTGGTTCTGGCTCCCGGCCGGCCTGGCCATCGGCATGCTCTACGCGGTCCTGTACCGCGAGCCCGGCGATGAGCCCGGAGTCCCGCTCGACGCCGCCGCCGCGCCCGAGCTGCACGCGTTCATCGCCGACGTCGCCGCCCAGATCGAGGCACCCGTCCCGACCGCGGTCCGCCTGACGCTCGCGCCCCAGGACGCGATCAGCGCCAGCCACGACGGCGCCACGCTGTACCTCGGCCTCCCGGCGCTCGCCGTCTACGACCGCGACGCCCTGCGCGCGCTCATCGCTCACGAGCTGGCCCACCACGGCCGTCGCCACACCGGGGTCGGCGTGATCACCGGCTGGACCTTCACCGCGCTGGACCGCCTGCACCGCCACCTCCTCGACCTGGAACACGGCGGACGCCTCCTGGCCTACCCGGCCGCCGGCGCGCGCGCCATGACCGGCCGCTACGCCGCGTTCGCCGCGCCGATCGTCATCGCGCTCAGACGCCATCACGAGATCGAGGCCGACCACGTCGCCTCCGCCGCGGTCGGCCCCGCCGTCGCCATCGCCGAGCTGGAGCGCTACTACGCGCTGAGCGAGGCCTTCGACGGCTGGACCGCCGACGTCCTCCTCCCGGCCCTGGAGTCCGGCCACCGCCCGCCGCTGGCCGCGGGCTTCGCGGCCTATCTGGAGCGCCCGGAGGTCCGGCGACGCACCGAGGCCGCGGTCGACGCCGGTCGCTGCCTGCTGACGCTGGATCCCGCCCGCACCCACCCGCCGCTCGGCGTCCGCCTGGCGATCGCCCGCAGCGTGCCGGCGGTGGCTCGTCCGCGCGACCGCCGCCCCGCGATTGCGCTGCTCGATCGCCTCGACCTGCGCGAGCAGGAGCTGCTCGCAGGCTTCGCTGGCGCTGACCGCGTCGCGACGCTGCAGCCGGTGCAAGCGGCGGCCTGAGCGCACCCGATCGGGCCGCGAACTAGAGTTCGCCGCCGCATGACCCAGCGCGAGAAGAACCCCGAGACCTTCGAAGAGAAGCTGGCCCAGCTCAACGAGCTGCGCGAGGCCGCGATGCACTCCTCGCCCGAGGCCGAGGAGAAGCAGCACGCCCGCGGCAAGATGACGGCGCGTGAGCGGATCGAGAAGCTGCTCGATCCCGGCTCCTTCCAGGAGCTCGACACGTTCGTGCGCCACCGCACGATCGACTTCGACATGCAGAAGACGCGTCCGTGGGGCGACGCGGTCGTGACCGGCCACGGCACGATCGACGGCCGCCGCGTCTGCGTCTTCTCCCAGGACTTCACGGTCTTCGGCGGCTCGCTGGGCGAGGTCATGGCCGAGAAGATGTGCAAGATCATGGACTTGGCAGCCAAGATCGGCTGCCCCGTGATCGGCATCAACGACTCGGGCGGCGCGCGGATCCAGGAGGGCGTCGTCTCGCTCGGCGCCTACGGCGACGTCTTCACCCGCAACGTCAAGTGCTCGGGCGTGATCCCGCAGATCTCGCTGATCATGGGCCCGTGCGCGGGCGGCGCGGTCTACTCGCCGGCGATCACCGACTTCATCTTCATGGTGAAGGAGTCCTCGCACATGTTCATCACCGGCCCTGACGTCATCAAGACGGTCACGGGCGAGGAGGTGGACTTCGAGTCGCTCGGCGGCGCGATGACCCACAACTCGAAGTCGGGCGTCGCGCACCTCGCCGCCGACGACGAGGACCAGCTGATCGAGGACACCCGCTACCTGGTGTCCTTCCTGCCGCAGAACAACCTCGAGACGCCGCCGCGGCTCCACCCGACCGACGACCCGGACCGCCAGGACGAAGAGCTCGACACGGTCGTCCCCGACAACCCCAACAAGCCGTACGACATGCGGAACGTCATCCGCCTGGTCGTCGACGACGGGGAGTTCTTCGAGATCCACGAGCACTTCGCCAAGAACATCGTCTGCGGCTTCGCCCGTCTGGACGGGTTCAGCGTCGGCGTCGTCGGCAACCAGCCCGCCCACATGGCCGGCGTGCTCGACATCGACGCCTCCGCCAAGGCCGCGCGCTTCGTCCGGACCTGCGACGCCTACAACATCCCGATCATCACGCTCACCGACGTCCCCGGCTTCCTGCCGGGCACCTCGCAGGAGTGGGGCGGCATCATCCGCCACGGCGCGAAGCTGTTGTACGCCTACACCGAGGCGACGGTCCCGAAGATCACCGTGATCACCCGCAAGGCCTACGGCGGCGCCTACGACGTCATGGCCTCCAAGCACCTGCTGGCCGACTTCAACTTCGCTTGGCCGCAGGCCGAGGTCGCCGTCATGGGTCCCGAGGGCGCGGTCAACATCATCTACCGCCGCGACCTCGCGTCCTCCCCGACGCCCGACGAGCGGCGCAAGAAGCTGATGGATGACTACAAGGCACGCTTCGCGAACCCGTACTCCGCCGCCGAGCGCGGGTACATCGACGACGTGATCCTCCCGCACGAGACGCGCCCCAAGCTCATCAACGCGCTGCACACGCTCCAGACCAAGCGCGAGCCGGGCCCGAAGCGCAAGCACGGCAACATCCCGCTGTAGCTCGACCTGGCGTCAAGCGTCGTTGGTGAGGAGCGCGACCGCTTGCGGTGGCGCTCCTTCTCGTTGGCCGATCATCGAGGAGAAGGAGCCGGGGCTCGGGCGTTAGTGGCGCCTCGCAGGGCGTGGTTCGGGCCCGAATCCTCGCTTCTCGGAGACCAACGGCACATTGAGGTCGCATAGGAACACGAACATGCCGTTGGTGGCCGAACCGCCCTCCCGAGCCCGGCCCGGCGCTCGCCCACACCACCGGCGGTCGCCACGCCAACCCGGCTCCTTCGCCCTCGGTGAGCAGCCACCCCGCCGCGCACCACCGCACGCGGTCGCGCTCCTCACCAACCGACGCCCGCAGCGCCACTCGCGCCACCCGCCACCCTTACGCCCCTCGGTTGCGCGACGCTACTCACCTCGATACCGTCGCGCCCATGCCCGATCGCTCAGAGGTCGTCATCGCCGGTGGCTCGATCGCCGGCACCGCGCTGGCCACGCTGCTCGGCCGCCAGGGCGTCAGCGTCACGGTGCTCGAGAAGAGCCCGAAGCCCGAGCACTACAAGGTCATGTGCACGCACTTCATCCAGGCGGGCGCGACCCCGGTCTTCGAGCGGCTCGGGCTGACCGAGACCCTGGAGCGCGCCGGCGGCATCCGCAACGGCCTGGAGCTGTGGACCGAGGGCGCCGGCTGGGCCGTGGTGCCCGACGACTCCTACGGGTACTCGATCCGCCGCGAGAAGCTCGACCCGATGCTGCGCGAGATGGCCGCGCGCACGCCGAACGTCACGGTCCGCCAGGGCGTGACGGTCACCGATGTCGCGCGCGACGCGGCCGGCCGCCCGTCCGGGCTGCGCGGGCGGACCACGGACGGCGCGGAGGTCGCGATCGACGCGCAGGTCGTCGTCGGCGCCGACGGCCGCGGCTCCAGCGTCGCGCGTCTGGCCGGCGTCCCTGGCCGCGTCCAGCCCCACGGCCGCATCGGCTACATGGCCTATTACGAAGGCCTGGAGCTCTCGGCGCGCGGCGTCAACCACTCCCAGATGTGGCTCGGCCCCGACACCTACTACGTCTTCCCCAACGACGATGGGTTGACGATCGCCGCCGCGTTCGTCCGCAAGGACCAGACCGCGACCTTCAAGGCCGATCCCGAGGCGGCGATGCACGCCGGCTTCGCCCGCCTCCCGGACGCGCCCGACTTCACGCGCGCGACCCGCGTCTCGCCGGTGATCGGCAAGCTCGACATGCCCAACGTCGTGCGCCCCGCAGGCCGTCCGGGGATCGCGTTCGTCGGCGACGCCGCGCAGGCCAGCGACCCGCTGTGGGGCGTCGGCTGCGGCTTTGCGCTGTTGAGCGCGCAGTGGCTGGCCGACGAGCTCGCCGGCCCGCTGACCGCCGGGACCGACCCCGACGCGGCGCTGGAGCGCTACCGCCGCCACCACCGCCGAATGCTGCTCGGCCACCACCTGCAGATGGCCGACTTCTCCTCCGGCCGCGACCTCCGGGTGACGGAGCGGATGATGTTCCGCGGCGCCACACGCGACCCGCGGAGCGCCGCGCTCGTGGGCGACATCGCCGCGCGCGCCAAGCCGATCGAGCTGACGATGACCCCGCGGCGGATGGCCCGCGCGCTCGCGACGGGGGCGGCCCGATGACGATCTCACCGCCGCACCTGCGCACCACCTCGGTCACCGTCGACGGCGTCCGCTCGCCGGTGATCGAGGCCGGCCAGGCCGACGCCGTCGAGGCCGTCGTCTTCGTCCACGGCAATCCGGGCGTCGCCGAGGACTGGCTCCCGCTGCTGGAGCCGACCGGCGCGTTCGCCCGCGCCGTGGCGATCACGATGCCCGGCTACGGCGACGCCGACAAGCCGCACGACCTGCCCTACACCGTGCCCGGCTACGCGCGCCACCTCGCGGGCGTCCTCGACGCGCTCGGGATCCTGCGCGTCCACCTCGTCCTGCACGACTTCGGCGGCCCGTGGGGCCTGCAGTGGGCGGCCGACCACCCTCAGCAGCACGCGTCGACGACGCTGATCAACACGGGCGTGATCCTGCGCGAAGGCTGGCACGCGCTGGCCAAGGTCTGGCGCACGCCCGGTTTGGGCGAGCTGTTCTTCGCGACCTCGTCGCGCGGCGGCATGCGGCAGTTCATGAAGCGCACGAACCCGCCGACGTTCCCGCAGGCCTACGGCGACCACCTCTACGACCTCTACCAGGACAAGGGCACGCGCCGCGCGGTCCTGCAGCTCTACCGCCGCACGCCGATCGCGCCGCACGTCGCGGCGATCGCGCCCAAGCTGCGCGAGAACCCGCGGCCGGCGCTCGTCGTCTGGGGCGCGAAAGACCCCTACCTGAAGGTGCGACTGGCCGAGCGCCAGCGCGAGGTCTTCCGCGACGCGACCGTGACGATCCTCCCGGACAGCGGGCACTGGCCGCTGGCCGACGCGCCAGACGCGGTGATCGCCGCGGTGCTGCCGTTCCTGCGCGCCCAAACGTCGGCGTCTCTGACGATCCTTCACACGGAGGACACCGCGCGGATGTAGGTTCGCGCCATGCAGACCCGTCGTCAGTTCGTCGCGCGCGCCGGAGGCGCCGCCGCCACCGTCCTCGTCCCCACCGGCTTGGCCACCTCGATCGCCGCGGCCAAGCCGTTCCGCGGCGGCCGCTTCCCGGATGGCGTCGTCGCCGGGGACCCCACGCCGAAGGGCATCAGCCTGTGGACGCGCTTTGACCCGTCCGGCAGCGGCGGGTCCGGCACGATCGAGCTGGAGGTCGCCACCGACAAGGCCTTCAGGAAGGTCGTCACGCGCAAGAACATCAAGACGGGGTCGACGTCCAACCACACCGTCAAGGCGCGCGTCACGGGCTTGAAGGCCCACGAGGAGTACTACTACCGCTTCTCCTCCAAGACGGAGGACTCGACCGTCGGCCGCTTCCGCACCGCACCGCCCGCGGACTCGGGCGCCGAGGTCAAGTTCGCGTTCTTCTCCTGCCAGGACTACACCCACGGCTACTACAACGCCTTGGACGTCATGGCCGACGGCGACTACGACTTCGTGGTCTGCCTCGGGGACTACATCTACTCCGAGTCCTATCACTCGGTCAAGGGCACCAAGACGGCGGTCCGCGACGACACCATCGGCCGCGAGAACCCGACCAACCCGGACATCGTCCGCGAGGCCGTCACGCTGGCCGACTACCGCGCCAAGTACCAGCTCTACCGCAGCGACCCGCTGCTGCGCGCGGTGCACTCGAAGTTCCCCATCGTGATGCTCTGGGACGACCACGAGGTCCAGGACAACTACGTCGGCAAGCCCGCCGACGGCGGCCTCCCGGCCGGCAAGCACTTCAGCCAGGCGCGCAAGAAGGCGGCGCGCAAGGCCTTCTTCGAGAACATGCCGGCGTTCACCAACGGCGAGCGCCTGTACCGCAAGCTGTCGTTCGGCTCGACGGTCGACTTGATCGTCACCGACCAGCGCACCTACCGCGACAACCAGCCCTGCGACGACGCGGTCGTCGCGCCGTGCGCGGACTACAACCAGCCGCGTGACTTCCTCGGCCGCGCGCAGATGAACTGGCTGAAGTCGACGCTGACGGCGTCCAAGGCCAAGTGGAAGCTGATGGCCAACGAGGTGACGATCATGCCGACGCGCGTGCTCGGCACCCCGCCGGCCAACTACACCTACGACACGTGGATCGGCTACCCGCAGGAGCGCGAGGAGCTGCTGACCCACATCCGCGACGGCGGCATCAAGGACGTGGTCTTCCTCACGGGCGACATCCACACGTTCATCGCGGGCGACGTGCGCACCGGCGACGGCGCCACGGGCGACACGGTCGCCACCGAGCTGGTCGGCGGCTCGGTCACCTCCCAGTCGCTGGGCGAGACCGACCTCGACGCGGGCGGCGGGACCAAGATCAAGGGCAACGACGCCAACCCGGCGACGCCGCCCGCGCTGATCGACGCGCTGCGCAACATCAACCCGCACGTCGACAACGCCGACTTCGACCACCACGGCTTCGGCTCGGTGACCGCCTCAACGGCCGGGTTCAAGTGCGAGATGGTGCGCATGCAGACCATCAAGAAGCGCACGACGGCCAAGCTGCCCAGCGCGGACTGGACCTACAACATCGCGCCGGGCTCGCCGTCGATCAAGGGCCAGCACGGCCCGAAGGCCTAGGCCTCGCGCAATGGCTCGCGCAGGGCGCTCGCATTGCGGGCGCGAACTCGCCAGGGGCTCCTTCGCGCGGTGGTGGGCTTCTAGAGGCTGATCGTCTGCGCCTCCACGCGGCCGTCGCGCCAGGCGGCGACGGCCGCGGCGGCGATCGCGAGGTCCTGGATCGCCAGGCCGGTGGAGTCGAAGAGCGTCACGGCCTCCGGACCCGGTCGTCCGGGGGCCTCGCCGGCCAGCACCGCGCCGAGATCCGTGACGCGGTCGCGGGTCACAAGGCCCTCCTCGACCGCGCCGGTCAGCTCGCCGCCGTGCGAGGCCTGGGCCCACTCGTCGCAGAACAGCGCGCACGACGCGACCGCGCCGATCGTCGCCTCCGCCTTGCCGGGGCCGTCGGCGCCGAGCATGTTGAAGTGCTGGCCGGGATGAAGGTCGCCGGCGTCGAGGACGACCTCGGCGCCGGGCGTGACGCAGCAGACGACGTCGGCATCGAGCGCCTGATCGCGCGTGCCGACCGACCACCCCAACTCGCTCGCCAGCGCCTGCGCCGCCTCCGGGCGCGGGTCGAAGCAGACGCCGGGCCCGTAGCCGTCGGCCGCCAGGCAGCGCGCGGCCCACGCGCCGTGCAGGCCGCAGCCGACGATGCCAACCGTCGCCGCGCCATCCTTTGCCAGCGCCCGCGCGGCGACCGGCGCGACCGCGCCCGTGCGCAGCGCGGTCACGCTGCGCGCGTCGAGGATCGCGATCGGCTCGGAGGTGGTCGCATCGCTGACCAGCAGCGTCCCCAGCACCGTCGGCAGCCCGGCCGCCGGGTTGTGCGGGAACGACGAGATCCACTTCAGGATCGCCAAGCCATCGCCCAGCGCGGGCATCGCCCGGAAGTCCCCGTGCGGCGGCGCCTCCAGGTACACCTTCGAGGGCATCACCCATTCGCCGCGGCGATGGCGCAGGAACGCCTCCCGCGTCGCGTCGATCGCAGCACGCGGCGAGACCGCGGCGAGCACCGCGTCGTGGTTCAGGACGGCGACTTCCGGCATGGGGCGGATCGTAGAGCCAGCACCACCTCCAGCACGGGCTAGCACCAGTTCCGGCACCTTTTGCCCGGGTTAGCGTTGCGTCAAGTAGATGCCCACGTTCACCGCTTCCGAGCCCGTCCCCTTCGACCTCCCGCTCGCGCGCGAGGCCTTCGCCACCGCCGGCGCGCTGCAGGCCGCTGCGACGCGCCGCGCCGCCGAGCACGTGACGCCCGACGACATCGCCGTGCTGGAGGCGCTTAACGCCGAGTACGAGACCGCGCTGGCCGACGGCCGCGTCGGCGATGCGATCGCCCACGACACCGCCTTCCACCACCGCTTCTTCGAGCTGGCCGACGACCCGGACCTGCTCGTCTCCGCCGAGCTGATCATGCCGCGCCTGAGCCGCATGGACCTGTGGCTGTTCACGCGCAAGGCGTTCGACCCGTCACAGAACTCCCACCCCGGGATCCTGGCGGCGCTGTGCGCGGGCGACGGCGAGCGGGCGGCGGAGCTGGTCGAGGCGTCGTTCACCGATGCCGGCGAGATGCTCGCGGCGATCGTGGAGCGCAGCTCGCACGCACGCTAGAGGGCGACCATCTAGGGTTTCGCCCGTGCCCAACCGCCGCCCCCAGCTGGAGATCGTCGCCCCGGCCGCCTCCCCGGAGGAGGCCGCGGCCGTCGTCGCCGCCTTGGAGCAGTTCATGCGCGACTTCGCGCCGGTGATCGTGGCCGAAGCGCCCAAGCAGTCCCCGTGGCTGCGCGCGGCGCTGCTCGAAGGAACGGGCCGCGAGCCCGATGCGCCGTCGCCCTGGGGCGATCCGGTGCCCTGGGGCAACTAACCGCACGCGAGCGCCGGCGCGCCAACTCAGGCGCCTCCTGTCGAATCGGCGGATCCGCTCCGTCGACTATGCGAAACGACCCTTCACGACAGGAGGCCGCGCGCCATGCAGTACCTGCTGCTCATCTACATCCCGACCGACGTCGCCGACGTCCCGGAGCCCGCCACCCACGAGCAGTGGATGGACTTCACCCGCCGCCTGGGCGAGTCCGGCGCGATGGTCGCCGGCGATGCCCTCCAGGGCCTCGACACCGCGCAGACCGTCCGGGTCCGCGAGGGCGAGACGCTCGTCACCGACGGCCCGTTCGCCGAGACCAAGGAGATGCTCGGGGGCTACTACTTGATCGACGTCCCCGACCTGGACGAGGCGCTGCGCTGGGCCGCCCAGGTCCCCAACGTCGGCTACGGGTCGATCGAGGTCCGGCCGGTGATGGTCTTCGACCGCGAGACCGTGGAGACGATGTCGTGAAGTTCATGATGTTGCTCTACTCGCCGCCGGAGGTCCGCGCCGACCTGGAGGCACGGCCGTCGTTTGACTCGTGGGTCGCCTACTCGCAGTCGCTGCGCGAGGCCGGCGTGCACCTGGGCGAGAACCCGCTCCAGGGCCTGGAGACCGCGACCACCGTCCGCGTGCGCGACGGCGAGACGCTGATCTCCGACGGCCCGTTCGCCGAGACCAAGGAGATGCTCGGCGGCTACTACCTCCTGGACCTCCCCAGCCAGGAGGCCGCGATCGAGTGGGCGCAGCGCGTGCCCAACGCGGCGTACGCCACGGTCGAGATCCGCCCGATCATGGAGATCCCGGACGCTCCGTGACCGCGCGCGAGGACGACGCCCCCGCCGCCGTCAGCCGGGCCTTCCGCGAGGAGGGCCCGGCGATCCTCGCGACGCTGATCCGGCAGGTCGGCGACTTCGGCCTGGCCGAGGACGCGCTTCAGGACGCGTTCGCGGCGGCGGTGGCGACGTGGGGGCGCGACGGCGTGCCGGACGCGCCGGGCGCGTGGATCACGACGACGGCGCGGCGGCGGGCGATCGACCGGTTGAGGCGCGAGCGCTCGCTGGCCGACCGCGTGGAGCGCCTCGCGGCGCTCGAGTCCCGCCAGACCTCCGCGCCCGACGCCGACGCCATGGACGAGCCCTCCACCATCGCTGACGACCGCCTGCGGCTGATCTTCACCTGCTGCCACCCGGCGCTGCCAATCGAGGCCCGCGTGGCGCTGACCGTCAAGTCGCTCGGCGGGTTGACCGTGAGCGAAGTCGCCCGCGCGTTCCTGGTCAGCGAAGCGACCATGTACCAGCGGTTGACCCGCGCCAAGAAGAAGATCGCCGCCGCGGGGATCCCCTACCGGGTCCCGCCACCCGAGCTCCTCGCCGAGCGCCTCTCCGGCGTGTTGAGCGTGATCTACTTGGTGTTCAACGAGGGCTACGCCGCGTCTTCCGGCGACCGCCTCGTCCGCGGCGAGCTCTGCGGCGAGGCGATCCGCCTCGGCCGCTTGTTGGTCAACCTGATGCCTGACGACCCCGAGGTCCTTGGGTTGTTGTCGTTGATGGTGCTCCAGGACGCCCGCCGCGACGCCCGCGTCGACGCCCACGGCGCCTTCGTCGCGCTCGACCACCAGGACCGCACCCTCTACGACCGCGGTCGCATCGCCGAAGGCACCACCGCGCTCGACCAGGCAATCACCTTGGGTCGCCCCGGGCCCTACCAACTCCAAGCCGCCATCGCCGCCCTCCACACCACCGCCGCCGACGCCGCCTCAACCGACTGGATTGAGATCGCCGCCCTCTACGCCGAGCTCGACCGCACCACCCCTTCGCCGGTCATCCGCATCAACCGCGCCGCCGCCCTCGCCTTCGCCGGCTCCCCCGAAGCCGGCCTCGAGCTCATCCGGCCGCTGCTCGACGACGCGCGCCTCGCCGCCTACGCACCGCTTCACGCCGCGCACGCCGAGCTGCTGCGCCGCACCGGCTCACCGGACGCACTCACCGCCTACGACCGCGCGATCGCAGCCACCGGCAACGCCGTGGAGCGCGCAGAGCTGGAGCGACGACGCGCGGCGATGTGAAGGCCGCTTGTCGAGCGGAAAAGTGCGCAAAAACCCCTGTGCCGGCGGGCAGGAACCAAAAGGTGGATTTGCAATCGGGATTTGGTACCTTGACTCGTCCGTCACCACCCGACCGGAGATCTGACGCACCTCATGGAGCCCACCACCGTCGGCCGCAAGGGGACCATCTCGAACCCCGAGGTCTACGAGAACGTCCCCGGCCACATCATCCCGGCGATCACCCGGGAGTTCGATGACTTCGACAACGAAGCGGAGAAGTTCCTCGACGGGCAGACGCCCGAGAACGAGTTCATCGGCTTCCGCCTGAAGCAGGGTGTGTACGGGCAGCGCCAGCCCGACGTCCAGATGATCCGCGTGAAGCTGCCGTTCGGCGGCGTCACCCCGGACCAGATGGACTCCTTCGCCTCCGTCGTCGAGAAGTACGCGCCCCTCAACAAGGGCCACATCACGACGCGGCAGAACATCCAGATCCACCACATCCCGCTGCGCGACGCCGCCAAGGCGATCCGCGAGATGGCAGAAGCCAACCTCTCCTCGCGCGAGGGCTGTGGCAACACGGTCCGCAACGTCACCGGCGACCCGTGGGCCGGCATCCTCGAGGGCGAGGTCTTCGACCCGACGCCCTACGTCGGCGCCTACGTCCGCTACTTCGTGCGCCACCCCACGACGCAGCTGATGCCGCGCAAGGTCAAGACGGCCTTCGAGGGCACGCCGGGCGAGGACCGCTCGATCACGGGCATCCACGACATCGCCTTCATCGCGAAGATCAAGGACGGCGTGAAGGGCTTCGAGGTCCGCGTCGGCGGCGGCACGTCGATCATGCCGCGCATCGCGCCCACGTTGTACGACTTCGTCGAGGCCGACAACGGCGACTACCTCAAGGTCTCCGAGGCCGTCTTCCGGATCTTCGACGCCCAGGACTGGCTGCGCGTCAACCGCGCCCGCGCCCGCCTCAAGGTCTTCGTCGACAAGTTCGGCATCGAGGAGCTGCGCAACCAGGTCGACGAGCAGCTCAAGGGCGACTGGGTCAACGAGCGCAACTTCGACGTCGCCTCGCGCCGCCTGGACATTGACGAGCAGGCGACCGCACCGGCCGTCCCGGACGCCTTCGGCGAGCCGACGGACGACGAGGACCGCGCCGCCTTCGAGCGCTTCAAGGAGTCCAACGTCGTCGCGCAGCGCCAGCAAGGGTTCAGCGCGGTCGAGATCAAGGTCTACCGCGGCGACCTCACGCCGTCGCAGTTCCGCGACATCGGGCAGATCATGCGCGAGTTCTCGGGCGGCGCCGCCCGCATGACGGTCGGCCAGAACATGGTCCTGCGCTGGGTCCGCGACGAGCAGGTCTACGACCTGTGGAACCGCCTGAAGGCCATCGGCCTGGGCGACGCCGGCGCGCAGGAGATCACCGACAACGTCTCCTGCCCCGGCACCGACTCCTGCAAGCTCGGCATCACCTCGTCGATGGGCCTCAACGCGGCCATCAACAAGAAGCTGCTCGAGATGGAGATCACGGACCCGCAGTCCCGTCGCATCCACATCAAGAACTCCGGCTGCCCCAACGGCTGCTCGCAGCACCACATCGCCGACATCGGGTTCTACGGCGCGTCGATCAAGGTCGGCGAGCACACGATCCCGGCCTACGTCGCGCACATCGGCGGCGTCTACGAGGGCGGCGAGGTGCAGTACGGCACGCGCCTGAAGGTGCGCCTGCCCGCCAAGCGCGTCCCCGCGGCCGTCGAGCGCTGGATCCGGATGTACGAGGACGAGCGCGAGTCCGCCGACGAGACGTTCAAGGCCTACGCCGAGCGCGTCGGGACCATCCGCTTCGAGGAGGCCGTCAAGTCCGACCTCGCGATGCCGGTCGAGTTCGGCCTGGACACCATGAACATGTTCATGGACTGGGATCGCACCCAGCCCTACGTCGTGGCGCGGGGCGAGGGCGAGTGCGCGGTCTAGGCGACCAGCTCACCGAGACCCTTAAGCAGGCCGCCCAGCACGAGCGGCTCGTCTTCCTGTGCTCCTTCCAGAAGGAGGAGTCGGTGATCCTCGACGAGCTGCTCACGCTGGCCCCGCACACCCGCGTGGTCACGATCGACACCGGCGTCCTGTTCCCCGAGACGCTGGCGACCTGGAAGCGGTTCGAGGACCACTACGGCGTCCACATCGACGTCGAGGACGCCTCGAACCCCACCAACCCGTGGACCGGCCCCGAGCACTGCTGCACGCCGCTGAAGGTCGCGGCGCTGGAGCACTCGCTCTCCGGCGCGGACGCCTGGGTCACCGGCATCCGCCGCGAGCAGGCCGAGACCCGCGCGCACACCGAGCTGGTCGAGCCCGACGCCAAGCGCCCGGGCGTCATGAAGTACAACCCGCTCGCGTTCTGGACCGAGAAGGACGTCTGGAACCGGATCGTCGAGCGCAAGCTCCCGTACCACCCGCTCCACGACCAGGGCTTTGCGTCGATCGGCTGCGCGACCTGCACCCAGGCCGGCTCCGGCCGCGAGGGCCGCTGGGCGGGCACCGCCAAGACCGAGTGCGGATTGCACGTGGTGTAACGACGTCATGGACCCCGTCGTCATCGTCTTCGGCCTCGGCGTCGGGATCCTCATCGGCATGACGGGGATCGGCGGCGGCTCGCTGATGACCCCGCTGCTGATCCTGTTCGCCGGGATCCACCCGACGGTGGCGATCGGCACCGACCTCGCCTACGGCGCGATCACCAAGACGCTCGGTGGCTGGCGGCACCTGCGCAAGGGCACCGTCGACCTCGGCGTCTCCAAGTGGCTGGCGTTCGGCAGCGTGCCGGGGTCGATCCTCGGCGTGGTCGTCCTGGAGCTGTGGCTGAAGCACTCGCCATCCGTCCTGCTGACCGGCGTCGCGATCGCGCTGCTGGTCGTCTCGGTCTCGATGCTCTTCCGCGCGCTGTTCCTGCGCGCGGCGATCGAGCGCGAGCGCCACTCGGTCTTCCTGGACCGCGCCACGCGCGTCCAGGCGGTCGGCCTCGGCGCGGTCCTCGGGTTCCTGTTGGGGTTGACGTCCGTCGGCTCCGGGGCCCTGATCGGCCTCGCGCTGATCCTCGTCTTCCGCCTCACCCCGCACCGCGTCGTCGGCACCGACGTCTTCCATGCCGCGATCGTGCTGTGGGCCGCCGGCCTCGCGCAGCTCGTCGCCGGCAACGTCGACTTCGCCCTGATGGGCACCATCTTGCTCGGCTCGCTCCCGGGCGTGCTGATCGGCACCGCGCTGATCGACAAGATCCCCGCCGTGGTCCTGCGCCCGGCGCTCGGGTGCGTCCTGCTCGGCTCGTCGCTCGGCGTGCTGACCAAGGCCGGCGTCGACCTGCCGACGTGGACGATCGTCGGCGTTCCCTGCATCGTCGGCGCCGCGGCGGCGCTGATCCACCGCGCACGTCCTGTCGTGTCGCCTTCTCCCGACGTCTCCAAGACCGAGGTCGCTCCCGCATGACTCCCACCGCCCGCACCTTGTCCCACCTCCAGGCCCTCGAGGCCGAGGCGATCCACGTGATGCGTGAAGTCGCCGCCGAGCGCGAGAAGCCCGTGCTGCTGTTCAGCGGCGGCAAGGACTCGATCGTCCTGGTGCGCCTGGCCGAGAAGGCGTTCCGTCCCGGGAAGTTCCCGTTCCCGCTGATGCACATCGACACGGGACACAACTTCCCCGAGGTCATCGAGTTCCGCGACAAGTTGGTCGAGCAGCTCGACGAGCGGTTGGTGGTGGCCTCGGTGCAGGAGTCGATCGACAGCGGGCGCGCGGTCGAGGAGACGGGCCCGCGCGCCTCGCGCAACCGCCTGCAGACCGTGACCCTTCTTGATGCCCTTGCCGAGCACGGCTTCGACGCGGCCTTCGGCGGCGCGCGCCGCGACGAGGAGCGCGCCCGCGCCAAGGAGCGCATCCTGAGCTTCCGCGACGACTTCGGCGGCTGGGACCCCAAGGCCCAGCGGCCCGAGTTGTGGAACATCTACAACGCGCGCGTCCGCCGCGGCGAGAACGTGCGCGCGTTCCCCTTGTCCAACTGGACCGAGCTCGACGTCTGGCAGTACATCATGCAGGAGGAGATCGAGGTGCCGTCGATCTACCTCGCCCACGAGCGCGAGGTCTTCAAGCGCGACGGCATGTTGTACGCCGAGTCGGAGTTCATCACGCGCGACGAGCGCGACTCCGAGCCGTTCCGCGAGTTCGTCCGCTACCGCACGGTCGGCGACATGTCCTGCACCGGCGCGGTCGCCTCGCACGCGGTGTCGCTGGACGCCGTCGTCGCCGAGATCGCGGCCACCGACATCACCGAGCGCGGCGAGACCCGCGCCGACGACCGGGTGTCGGAGTCGGCGATGGAGGACCGCAAGGTCGCCGGCTACTTCTAGTCCTAGGACTTCTGCTTCATCATGACCACGCTTCTCCGCCTCGCCACCGCGGGCTCCGTCGATGACGGCAAGTCCACGCTCATCGGCCGCCTACTGCATGACTCCAAGGCGATCCTCGCCGACCAGTACGCCGACCTCAACGGCCGCGACGGCGAGCTCGACCTGTCGCGCCTGACCGACGGCCTGCGGGCTGAGCGCGAGCAGGGCATCACGATCGACGTCGCCTACCGCTACTTCGCCACGCCGGCGCGCGACTTCATCCTGGCCGACACGCCCGGCCACGTGCAGTACACGCGCAACATGGTCACGGGCGCGTCGACGGCCGACGTCGCGATCGTGCTCGTCGACGCACGACATGGTGTGGTTGAACAGACCAAGCGCCATGCGTTCATCGCCTCGCTGCTCGGCATCCCCCACCTGCTCGTCGCGGTCAACAAGATGGACTTGGTCGGGTACTCGGAGGAGCGCTTCGACGAGATCGTCCGCGACTTCTGCGGGTTCCGCGAGAAGCTCACTTCGCGCGACGTGACCTACATCCCGATCAGCGCTCTGGTCGGCGACAACGTGGTCGATCCGTCCGAGCACATGCCGTGGTACGCGGGCCAGCCGTTGTTGAAGCACCTGGAGGCGATCGACCCGGCCGACGACCGCAACCTCACCGACCTGCGCTTCCCGGTGCAGCTCGTGATCCGCTCCGAGGGCAACGACTACCGCGGTTACGCGGGCCAGGTCGCCTCCGGCGTGATCCGGCCGGGCGACGCGGTGCGCGTGCTGCCGTCCGGGGTCGAGTCGACGGTGGAGGCGGTCGAGACGCTCGACGGCCCGCTGGCAGAGGCGTACCCGCCGCAGTCGGTGACCGTGCGCCTGGCCGACGACGTCGACGTCTCGCGCGGCGACGTGATCATCCACGCGACCGACGAGGCCTCCGTGCGCCGCGAGCTGGTCGCCGACGTCTGCTGGTTCGCCGAGCGGCCGCTGCGCCCGGGCGCGCGGTACCTCGTCAAGCACCTAACGCATACCGCCGAGGCGATCATCGACGGGATCGACGACGTCCTGAACGTCGACACGCTGGAGCGCGGTCCAGCCCCAGCCGAGCTGGCGCTGAACGACATCGGCCGCGTCCGCCTGCGCACCCGCCGCCCGCTGCTGGCCGACCCTTACGCCCAGAACCGCTCGACGGGCGCGTTCATCCTGATCGACGAATCCACGAACGACACCGTCGCCGGTGGGATGATCACCGGCTGAGTGCCGGACGACGACCTCCTCCCTGACCGCCCGCCGCGCCGCGGCGCGCTGGAAGGGCCCTATCAGCACCCGTTCCGCGAGAGCGCGGGAGCCATCTGGCACGCGCAGCCCACGCTGCGCCACCAGGCCGCGCTTTCCGGCGTCCTGATCGTCGGCGGCTGGATCGGCGCTTTGGCCCTCAGCTCGATCCTGTTCCTTACCGTGGCCGCCGGCGCGATGCTGGGGCTGTTCGTCCTGCTCGTCCTGGGCTGGTGGTCGTTGCGCGACGGCCTCGCGCTGATCCGGCGCGCACGGCAGAAGTCAGAGCTGCGGTCGGTCCTGGAGGCGCGGCCGCACGCCGGCGAGCAGGACGCGGACTTCGCCCACGAGCTGTTCGCGGTCTCCGCCGAGGACGACGGCTGGCTTTACACCTGGCGCTTCCGCCCCCTGCGCCTCCGCGAGCAGCCTGACGACGACGAGGTCGAGGTGCCCGGCCGCCCGCGCTACGCCGCCGAGGTCGTCACCGAGGCGCGCTTCGACGTCCACGACGCGGCCCGCGCGGCCGAGCAGCTCGTCCTGGCTCAGGACGCCGCTGCCACCCGCGAGGCGGCGGCTGCCGCGACCGCCTTCGACGGCGTCCACGACGCCGCGACCCGGGCCGAGCTGGCGCAAGAGGCGCGCTCGACCGCGGCGGCGCTCCAGCGCGCGACGGGCCAGCGGCGGCCTCGGGACTAGCGGCGCGACCCCGGGAGTTCGAGCCAGCCTAGGAGTGGCGGCGAGGGCGCTCTGACCTGCCCCCGCCGCCTGGCCCAGGTGGTGTCCCTCAGGCCATCTCGCGCCCGAAGGCGCAAGTCGTGACCCGGAAGCCTTCGATGCCACGCAGCCTTCCCAACAGCTCCGTGCGCGAATCGTTGCGGTGGCCCAACACACCGGGGGACCGTCGCGACGGCTTTTGAAATAGCCTTCCGCGCCGCATGTTCTCCAAGGTTTTGGTCGCTAACCGAGGCGAGATCGCCATCCGCGTGATGCGCACGCTGGAAGAGATGGGGATCGCGTCCGTCGCTGTTTACTCGGAGCTGGATCGCGACGCGCTGCACGTACAGCGCGCCGACGAGGCTTACCTGCTCGGAGGGCCAACGGCCGCCGAGAGCTACCTCAAGATCGAGAAGATCATCGAGGTCTGCAAGGAGTCGGGCGCTGAAGCCGTCCATCCGGGCTACGGGTTCCTCGCCGAGAACGCCGCGTTCGCGCGCGCCTGCGACGAGGCCGGGATCGTCTTCATCGGCCCGCCCGCGTCGGCGATCGACGCGATGGGCTCCAAGACCAAGGCCCGCGAGCTGATGCAGGCCGCCGGCGTCCCGATCGTCCCCGGCACGACCGAGCCGGTCGACACAGTCGAGGACGCGATGCGCATCGCCAAGGACGAGATCGGCTTCCCGGTCGCCGTCAAGGCGGCGTCCGGCGGCGGCGGCAAGGGCTTCCGCGTCGCGCTGACCGAGGACAAGCTCAAGGACGCCTTCGAGGGCGCCTCCCGCGAGGGCGAAAAGTTCTTCTCCGACGGCACGGTCTACCTCGAGCGCTACCTGCCGGACCCGCGCCACGTCGAGGTCCAGATCCTCGCCGACAAGCACGGCAACGTCATCCACCTCGGCGAGCGCGACTGCTCGGTCCAGCGCCGCCACCAGAAGCTGATCGAGGAGTCGCCGGCCCCCGCGGTCGACGAGGCGCTGCGCGAGAAGATCGGCAAGATCGGCACCGACGCGGCCAAGGCGGTCGACTACGTCGGCGCCGGCACGATCGAGGGCATGCTCCAGGACGGGGAGTACTTCTTCCTGGAGATGAACACGCGCGTGCAGGTCGAGCACTGCGTGACCGAGATGACGACGGGCGTCGACATCGTGCGCGAGGGCATCCTCGCCGCGGCGGGCGAGCCGTTGACGGTCAAGCAGGAGGACGTCGAGCTGCGCGGGCACGCGATCGAGTGCCGCATCAACGCCGAGGACGCCTCCCGGAACTTCGCGCCCGCCCCGGGCAAGATCGGTGACTACAAGGAGCCGAGCGGGCCGGGCGTCCGCGTCGACTCGGGCGTCGGCCCGGGCGGCGAGGTCACGCCGATGTACGACCCGATGGTCGCCAAGCTGATCGTCTGGGACAAGGACCGCGAGTCGGCGACCAAGCGCATGCTGCGCGCGCTGGGCGAGTACGAGATCGAGCACCTCAAGACGCTGATCCCGTTCCACAAGGCCTTGCTGGCGTCCGACCAGTGGGGCAACGCGGAGACCTGCCGCGACCTGGTCGAGGACAAGGACTGGCTGAAGGATCTCGCGTTCCCGCCGCCGGTCCTGCTCGACGACGAGGAGGACCCGAAGGTCGAGCAGACCTACACCGTCGAGGTGTCGGGCCGGAAGTTCGACGTCAAGGTCATCGGGCCGCCGCCGGTCGGCGGGGTCGTGGTCGGCAACGGCGCGGCGCCCGCGGGCGGCGCGGCCGGGCCGAAGAAGCGCGGCGAGCGTAAGTCCTCGGGCGGCGGCGGCGCGGACGAGCTCGTCTCCCCGCTGCAGGGCAACATGTGGAAGGTGCTGGTCAAGCAGGGCGACACGGTCGAGGAAGGCCAGCTGCTCTGCATCATCGAGGCGATGAAGATGGAGAACGAGATCACCGCCCACAAGGCGGGCGTGATCGAAGACCTCCCCATCAAGGAGGGCGAGCCGATCCAGGCGGGCGCCCCGATCGCCACGATCAAGTCGCCGGCCGCCGACGCCGCGCCCGCCGAGTAGGCCACCATGTTGGCCGCCGCGACCATCTTGGGCAGCGGCGGCTTCGTGCCCACGGGGCGGCGCGAGACGTCGTCGCTGCTGCTCCGGGGCGACGGGTCGGGCTCCGACGTCTCGCCGGTCGTCATCGACGCCGGCACCGGCCTGCGGCGCCTGGTCACCGATCGCGACCGCTGGCTCGGCGACGCGCGACGGCTGGACGTCCTGCTGTCGCACTTCCACATCGACCACGTCTGCGGCCTGGCGTACCTGACCGAGCTGACCGGCGACGGCCTGGAGGTCGTGATCCACGGTCCGGGCGCCGCGCTCTACGACACGCCGACCGCTGAGATCCTCTCGCGGATGTTCTTCTCGCCGCCGCTGATGCCGGTGACGCTCGACCAGCTCGGCGTGCGCGTCGCGGAGCTGGCGCCCGGCGAGCTCTCGGTCGGCGGCCTGGCCGTGCGCGCGCGCCGCCAGGACAAGCACCCCAACCCGACGCTCGGCTTCCGCATCGGCGACGAGCTGGTCTGGTGCACCGACACCGAGGCCGATCCCGGCACCGTCGACTTCGCCCGCGGCGCCCGTGTCCTGGGCCACGACGCATGGGCCCCGCCGGTCGCGCCCGGGCACACCGCGCCCGAGGAGGCCGGCGCGCTGGCCCGCGACGCCGGCGTCGAGCAGCTCGTCTGCATCCACGTCCCGCCGCGCGCCGACGAGGACGACCTCCGCGCCCGCGCGAGCACCACGCACCCCCGCGTCACCGTCGCCACCGACGAGCTGGACCTGCTCGCGCTCTGAGCGCGCGCCGCGCTGCCGCCGCTAGGCTGGCCCTCATGGCGGACTTCGAGCCCCTCCGCGCCGGCCTCGAGCAGGCGGTCCCGTTCAACCAGCACTTGGGGCTGGAGATCGAGGAGGTCGCGGTCGGGCGCGGCGTCGTCCGGCTGCCCGACGACGGTCAGCTGCGCAACCACACCGGCACGCATCACGCCAGCGCGCTCTTCGCCGCCGGCCAGGCCGCGTCCGGCGCCGCGATCGCCGTGGCGTTCGTGGACGAGCTGCCCTCGCTGGAGCTGCTGCCCCAGGACTCGAAGATCACCTACAACAAGGTGGCGCGCGGGCCGATCCTCGCGACCGGCGTCCTGGGCTCCGACCCGCAGGCGCTCCTCGACGAGCTCGGGCGCGAAGGCTGCGTCGAGTTCACCGTCGACGTCTCGCTGACCGACGGCGCCAAGGACACGGTCGCCACGCTCACCGTCCGCTGGCTCGTTCGCCAGTCCCAGGAGAACTAAATGCCCGCACACGCCTGGCTCGCCGGCCCGCACGAGGCCGAGATCGTCGCACGCCTGCTGATCGAGTTTCGTGACCACCTCGGCTACGACTGGCCGTCCGACAACGCCTTCCTCGCCGGCGTCGAACGGCTCCTCGACGACCGCGACACCGACTTCGTCCTCGCCTCCGCCGACGAGGACTCGCCGCCCTCCGGCGTCACCCAGCTGCGCTACCGCATGGGCATCTGGCGCGCCGGCCGCGACTGCCTCGTCGAGGACGTCTTCGTCTCAGAATCCGCCCGCGGCCACGGCATCGCCCGCGCCCTCCTGGACTTCGCGACCACCCGCGCGCTCGAACGCGGCTGCCGCCGCATGGAGCTCGACGTCAACGAGGCCAACTCACCTGCCCTCGCCCTCTACGCCTCCTTCGGCTTCAAGACCGGCGAACCCCGCGACCTCTACATGCGCCGCCACCTCGACGCGGGGCCTGACGCCTGACGGCCCGACCCTCTGGTCGAGTTGACGGCTTTTGCGCCGGTCAACTCGACCGACACTGCGACAGAAGCGTGGAGACCGCCCGCGCGGTCGCGCCGGCGTCCCTCACGACCTGGTCGTAGGTGAAGCGGACGACGGTGTAGCCGGCAAGCGTGAGCTTCTGATCGCGGAGGCGATCGACCGCGAAGCTCGTCGGCGTCGAGTGGAACGCGAACCCGTCGGTCTCCACGACGAGCGTCGTTCCGGGCCAGGAGAAGTCGACCCGCTCGCCCAGCACAATGGCATTGACTCGCGGGCGCGGAAGCCCGTGGTCATCGCACAGCTGGGCGAAAGCGACCTCCAGCGCGCTTCGGTACTCGTCGGTCCCGCGCCCCGCGAGGCGCGTCAGCAGCCGACCGAGCTCGACCGCACCCGGCGCGTGTGGATGCCGGTCGAGCATCGCCTGCTGGGCGGTGAGGTCGAAGCGACGACTCCGCGCCGCGCGCCGGATGACCAGCTCGAGACGACGGCCGCGCACGGCTCCCGCGACATCGAGCAGCGTGCGCGCCACGGTCGTCGTCGGGATGGCCTCATGCTCGGTGATCTCTTCGGCAAGCAGGTCGACCCGGTGGATCACCGTCCCGGGACGCCGCTGGAGACCGCTGCGCCGGCCGATCGCGACGTGGACCGGCAGGATCGCGCCGTCGTGGATCTCCCAGTGCCGCGCCGCGCTCATGTGGCTGAGCGCCGCGCCTGCGCCATAGGCCTCCACAGCGGCCAGCCACCGGCCTTCGGTCCGCAGCTCCGCGTGACCCAGCGCATACACCCCGCGGTGCAGGAGGACGAGCCGCCGCTGGCGCACCCGCCCGTCGATCGTGGCCTGAGAGATCCCGTGCTCGCGGAGCACCCGGCGGGAAACCACCCCGTGACGTTCCGCCGCGAGGGCAGCGATCACGCGATCGTGGTCGAGTTGACGGCTCATGTGCCGTCTTAGGCGACCACCGCCCCGAACTCGCCCCCTACGCCGGCGGCGCCGCCATCAGCTCGACGCGGTGCCCGCCCGGTGTGCGGACATAGGCGCGCGTGGGGCGTTCCAGTGCGGTGTGCGCTCCTCGATCGTGAAGCCCGCGGCGGTCAGGGCGGTGAGGGTCGCGATCCAGCCGTCGACGACGACCGCGACGTGGCCGGCCGGCGGTGCGACCGGATCGTCTTCGAACAGCAGGTGGATCTGGGTCGCGCCGTCGGGTGCCTGAAACCACCAGGCGCGGGACTCGCCTAGCGACGCCGGCGGCGCCACGCGCGTGAAGCCGAGCAGCGTCCAGAACCGCGCCTCGGCCTCGGCGTCGGTGCGGCGCGTCTCCAGCGAGACGTGCTGCAGGCCGGCGCCGGGCATCAAGCGCCGGCGATGCGCGCCAGGTTGTCCGCGTGGATCTGCTTCTGCACGCGATCGCGCCGCGCTAGGGGCAGCGCGGCGGTGCCAGCGCCTTTGCCCGAGTCCAGCGCCTCCAGGTAGGCCACGTCCTCGCGCAGGATCGCCAGCGCCCGCTGCGCGTCCAGGTGCTCGCCGTGCCCCGGGACGATCCAGTCCGCCTGCTCCACGTAGGGCTGCAGCCGGCGCAGCGTCGCCAGGTAGGCGTCGCGCGAGCCGCCCGGCGCCGACAGCATCGGGATCTCGACGGGCGAGAGGTAGTCGCCGCAGACCAGCAAGCGGTGCGCGGGCGACCAGATCGCCATCCCGTCCTGCACGTGCCCGTCGGCCGGGATCAGCTCCAGCTCAGAATCGCCCAGATCGAGCTTGCCCGGCACCGGCAGCGCCTGGACCTGCCCCAGCGACAACGGACGCCCCCGCGAGACGTAGTCGTCCTCGTCGAGCTCGCGCAACTTGCGCTGCGCGTCGCCCGGCTCGGCCCGCAGCCGCGCTGCCGTCGTCTCCGCCACGCCCAGGGCCGCCTCCGGGAACGCGAACCGCCCCAGCAGGTGATCCCAGTCGCCGTGCGTCGCCAAAAGCCCGCTCAGCCCCCAGCCCGCTTGGGCCAGCAGCCCCGGCAGCAGCTCGAGCTCGCTCGGGTAGACGACCGAATCCACCAGGAACGTCTCGTCGCCGTGGTGCAGGAACGTGGCCGACGTCTGCCACTTCACGCTGCGCGCGACGATGACCTCAGGATGAAGGGCGACGGCCTGCATAGACCGTCGACCCTAGCGAGCGACCCGCGCGGCGCCGCCGAGCCCTACAGGCCCAGCAGCTTCGCTGCTTCAAGCAGCGTCTTGACCTCGACCGTCGGCTTCTTGCCGCCGGTCGGGACCTCGTCCTTGTGCCGGTTGACCCAGATCGTCGGGACCTTCAGCTTCATCGCCGGCTCGATGTCCGCGTGCAGGCCGGACGCGACGTGCACCCAGCCCTTCTTGCCGCCGATCCGCCGCGCGAACTCGTTGAAGTGCGCGGGATCGGGCTTATAGGAACGGACCTGCTGGGCGGTGACGACGAGGTCGACGTCAGCCGGGATGTGGCGCCGCGTCAGCCCGAGGAGCTTGTCGTCGATGTTCGAGATCAGGCCCGTCTGGTACTTGCTGAGGAACTTCTTCATCTGCGGGTTGGCCTCCTTGAAGGCGCCCCAGCGGATGACCGAGTCCGGCAGGAACCCGGACCGCGACGGCTCCAGCGGCCAGCCGATCTCCTTGGCGATCTTGACCGCCGCCTGGCGCAAGACCTCGGCGTACAGCTCGTACGAGCCGCTCTGGATCTCCTGCGTGACCTGGAGGAACTGATCGATCACCTGCTGGCGGTCGATCGGGAAGCCGTCCTTCTTGGCCTCGCGCTCAAAAGCGTCGGCAACCCCCGATTCCCAATCGATCAACGTGCCGTAGACGTCGAAGGTGACCCACTGGATGTTCTTCGGGAGTGCCATGCGGCGAGGCATTGTGCCATTTCTGCACGAACTTGCGACGTGCGGTCGTTCGGGCAGGAAGCATCAGCGCGGACTCCTGCAATAACGTCGAGGCCTCCTATGGACCTGCTCGAATACCAGGGCAAGCAGCTTTTCGCCCGACATGGAATCCCCGTCCCTGACGGACGCCCGGCGCGAACGGTCGACGAGGCCGTCTCCGCCGCAAAGGAGATCGGCTTCCCCTGCGCCGTCAAGGCACAGGTGAAGGTCGGCGGCCGCGGCAAGGCCGGCGGCATCAAGATCGCCAACGACGAGGACGAGGCGCGCGCCGCCTCCGACGCCATCCTCGGCATGGACATCAAGGGCTTCACCGTCCACGAAGTGTGGATCGAGACCGCGGCCCCGCAGATCGAGAGCGAGTACTACGCCTCGATCGTCTTCGACCGCAGCGCGAAGGCCCCGCTGATCATGCTCTCCACGCAGGGCGGCATGGACATCGAGGAGGTCGCCGACACCAACCCGGACGCGATCGCCACGCTGCACGTCGACCCGCTACTCGGCTTCCAGGACTTCCACGGCCGCCGCCTCGCGTTCGACGCGGGCGTCGACGCCGACCTCGTCCGCCCGGTCGGCGCGTTCCTGCACCAGCTCTACGGCACGTTCGTCTCCGAGGAGGCGCTGCTGGTCGAGGTCAACCCGCTGATCGTCACGCCCGAGCGCAAGGTCGCCGCGCTGGACGCCAAGGTCACGCTGGACGACAACTCGCTCTTCCGCCACCCGGACAACGCGAACCTCCGCGATCCGAGCGACGAGGACCCGCAGGAGCAGATGGCCCACGAGCGCGGCTTGACCTACGTCAAGCTCGACGGCGACATCGGCATCCTCGGCAACGGCGCCGGGCTGGTCATGTCGACGCTCGACGTCGTCGCCCACTACGGCGGCGCGCCCGCCAACTTCCTGGACGCCGGCGGCGGATCCAAGGCGGAGGCGATCACCAGCGCCGTCGAAGTGATCCTGTCCGACGACAAGGTCAAGGCCGTGCTGTTCAACATCTTCGGCGGCATCACGCGCTGCGACGAGGTCGCCAACGGCCTCATCGAGGCGTTCAAGTCGCTGAACCCGCAGGTCCCGTTCGTCGTCCGCCTGGACGGCACGAACGACGTCGAAGGACGGAAGATCCTCGCCGACGCGAGCCTTCCGAACGTGCACACCGCGGCCACGATGGACGAGGCCGCCCAGAAGGTCGTGGCTCTGGCCAAGGGGGAGGCTGCCTGATGGCCGTCCTGATCGACAACGACACCAAGTTGGTGGTGTCGGGCATCACCGGCCGCGAGGGCACGTTCCACGCGACCAACAACAAGAACTACGGCACCAACGTGGTGGCCGGCGTCACCCCCGGCAAGGCCGGGCAGGACGTCGAGGGCATCCCGGTGTTCAACACGTTCCGCGACTCGGTCGAGGAGACCGGCGCGAACGTCGCGATGGTCTTCGTGCCGCCGCGCTTCGCCGCCGACTCGATCCTCGAGGCCGCCGACGCCGGCATCCCGCTGGTGATCTGCATCACCGAGGGCATCCCGGCGCACGACGAGCTGCGCGTCTACACGCACCTCCAGCGCACGGGCACGCGGCTGGTCGGGCCGAACTGCCCGGGCATCCTCTCGCCGGGCAAGGCGAACGTCGGCATCATCCCGGCGTCGTTCTTCAAGCCGGGCAACGTCGGCGTCGTGTCCCGCTCGGGCACGCTGACCTACCAGATCGGCAACACGCTGGCCCAGGCCGGCTTCGGCAACTCGTCGATCGTCGGCATCGGCGGCGACCCGGTCCCGGGCACGTCGTTCATCGACGTCATCGAGCTGTTCGAGAAGGACGACGAGACCGAGCTGATCGTGCTCTCCGGCGAGATCGGCGGCGACGCCGAGGAGCAGGCCGCCGACTACATCGCCGAGCACGTGACCAAGCCGGTCGTGGCCTACATCGCCGGGTTCACGGCGCCTCCGGGCAAGACGATGGGCCACGCGGGCGCGATCGTGTCCGGCTCCAAGGGCACCGCCGCCGCGAAGGCCGAGGCCCTCGAGGCCAAGGGCGTCCGGGTCGGCCGCACGCCCACGCAGGTCGCCGAGCTGGCCATCGAGATCCTCGGCAAGTAGTCCGTCGCCTGTTGGCGTCGCTCTCCCATCGGAAGTACGCTCGCGACCAGTGGAGAGCGACGTCAACACAACCCTGAGCGAGCTCGAGCGCAAGCTCAAGGAGCTCGAGCGGGAGCTGGAGTCGGTCGGCCGCGGCGGGGAGCTGGACTCCGAGCCGGCGCAGGCCGGGTGGAACGGCGCGCCGGAGCCCGTCGAGGCGCCGCCGCTGCGGGGCCCGGCGCCGCCGCCGTTCACGCCGGCCTTCGCGTCTCCGCCGCCTCCGCCGCCGCCCGGGGCGACGCCGCTGACCGCCGTCTGGCACGGCGGCGCGACGCCGGGTCCGCCGCCGGTTGAGGGTGAGCCCGTGCGGGTGGCACCGCCGCCGGCGCCGCACGCCTTCGTCCAGCACGCGGCGCCCGCGCCGCCGCCTCCTCCGCAGCCCGCGCTGCATCAGCAGCTCGACGAGCTGATCGCCTTCCGCGACCGCCTCGTCCGCACGACCGACGACCTCGTCTCCGAGCTGTCGCGCGTGCTCAACGAGCTGGGCGTCGCCGCGCCCGCGCCGCCCCCGCCGCCACCGGATCCCGCCAACACGCCGCTCTCCGGCGACGTGGTCCTCGAGGCCGCGACGTTCGCCGACCTCGCGACGCTCGCTGGCCTGGAGCAGGCGCTGCACGCGACGGCCGGCGTCGCCGACGTCTACGTCCGCGCCCTGGACCAGGGCCGAGCGACGATCGACGTCCGCCTCTCCGGCGCCGTCGCCCTCGGCGCCGCGCTGCGCGCCGTCTGGCCCGTGCCCTTCCAGGTGACCGCCGCCGCTGACGGCCACCTGTCGATCGTCCTCTGACGCCCGCCGGCCGATGGACGACGCCGTAGGCATCGCGTTCACCGCGGGCCTGCCCTTTGCCGGCCTGCGCAGCTTTGCGCCGGACCCTGCCCTCCTCGCCGGCTTCCCGCCCGGCTGGCTGGCCACGCGCCGCCTGCTCCCGCTCTCCTTCGTCGACGGGACCCTCACCCTCGCCAGCGCAGCGCCGGACCCCGATCTCTCCGGCCTCGACGCCGCGCTGAGGATCAAGTTGGTGATCTCGCCCGCCGCCGAGATCGCCAGGCTGCTCGCCGCCGCCGATGCGCCTCCGACGCCAACGCCACCGCCACCGCCACCGCGCGAAGCGACGCGCGTGGAGGAACCGCCCGCCGTCACGCCTCTACCGCGATCCGCCCCGCCGCGCGAAGCGGCGCCCGCTCCGACACCGCCCGCGCCCGTCCTCGCGCCCATGCCCGCCGAGCCCGAGCGCGACGCGCTGGCCGCCGTCCCCGAGCACCTCCAGCGCCGGCTGCGATGCCTGCCGCTCGCCCTCACCGGCGAGACCATCGAGATCGCCTGCGCCGATCCGCTCGCGCCCGCGGCCATCGACCAACTGCGGCACGCCATCGCGCCCCGCACGCCGCGGCTCCTCGCCGTCAACCCCGCCGCGCTCGACGAGCGCCTCGTCGCCATCCACGGGCTGCGCTGGGTCGCGGCGATCCGGCGTGGGCTTCCCCGCGCGGCCAAGGCCACGGCGCCCGCGAGCGCCGCCACGGAGCCACACACGACGCTGCTCCTACCGCTCCCCGGCGGCGTCGGGCCCGCGGTCCAGGCCGCGACGACGCTGGCCGCGCTCGACCATCCGCTACAACAACTCGAGGTCGTCCTGCTCGTCCGTGCGCACGACGCCCAAGGCGCGCGAGCAGCGCGCACGACCGGCCATCGCGTCGTCATCGCGCCCGCGTCGCTGCCCGACGGCCGGCTCGCGCTGCTCGACCTCGGGCTGCTGCTCGCCCGCGGCGACCACGTCGCCGTGCTCGATCCCGGCGACATCCCGGCGCCGCGGCTCTTCCACCACGCCGACGCCGCGCTCGCCGCCGAGGGCGTCGCGGCAGCGCGGGTTCACGCGCCACCGAACGCCGCCGAGGACACGCCCACACCCAAGCGCCGCGGCCTCCGTCGCGCGGCCACACCACCGCCCGCGCCGTTGCCGGCCACCGGCGTCGTCGTCCGCCGCGACGTCCTGGACGCCGTCGGCGGCTGGCGCGACCTCGCGGCCAAGCTCCACGAGGCGCAGCTGCGGGTCGTCACGCTCGACGACGCGGTCGCCGCCGCGGAGCGGTCCTGAGTCGCTGGTAGCGTCCGACCGGAGCCCAGCACCGTGCCCGACGACGAGGACCCCTCCCGCATTCCGTCCGCCGAGGACCTCGCCGCGTCGCTGGCCCACCGCGTGCGGCAGGTCTTGGCCGCCGCCGAGGCCGACGCGGCGGAGATCCGCGCGGTCGCCGACACCGACGCGGAGGAGCGCGCGACGCAGATCCGCTACGCCGCCGAGCAGGACGCCGAGCGCCTCCTGCGCCGCGCCGAGCGCGAGGCCAACGACTACCTCGAGGACGCCCGCCGCCGCGTCGACGCCTTCGCCGCCGGCCGTGCCCGCCGCATCTCCGCCGTCGCCGACCGCCTGCTCGCCCACGCCGAGGCGCTCGCGGATCGCGCCGGCCGCGCCAGCCGTCTGGACCGCGGCGTCGAAGACGTCCTGGACGCCCTCGCCGCTGCCGCCGAGGCGATCGCCGCCGAAGCCGCGCGCGACCCCATCCGCCTCCCCGGCCCGCAGGAGCCGACCGCCGAGGTCACCCGCATCACGACCCGCCCGCACGCGGTCCCGGACCCGCCGCCCGAGCCGGAACCCGATCCCGAGCCAGAGCCGCCGGCCCCACCGCCCTCGCCCGTCGCCGCCGTCCCCGATCCGCCGGACCCGGACGACACGACCCGCGCGACCGTCCAGGCGATCGCCGACTCGCTCCCGCGCCGCCCCGGCACGCAGCCCAAGCCGACGGCGGTCCCCCCGCCCGAGCCGCCCGACGACGTCGCGTAGGGCGCAAGCGCCCTAGCCCACGCTGATCCCGCCGCGCCCCGCGCCCTTGGCCGTGTACAGCGCCGCGTCGGCCCGCGCGACCACCGCCGCGGCGTCCTCCCCGGCCCGCCACTCGACCAGCCCCGCGGAGGACCCGACGCCTTCCTCGCCGCCCGGGGTCACGCCCTGAAGGCGCGAGACGATCGCCTGCGCGCAGTCCAGGTCGCAGTCAGGCAGCAGCACCGCGAACTCGTCGCCACCCAACCGCGACAACAAGTCCGACCCGCGCAACACGCCGCGCCACGCGTGCGTCGCGTCCCGCAGCAGCGTGTCGCCCGCGGCATGCCCGAAGCGGTCGTTGTAGGGCTTGAAGCGATCGAGGTCGATCGCCGCCACGCACAGCGGACCGCCGTAGCGCTCGGCGCGCGCCAGCTCCACGCTCAACCGCTCATCCCACAGCCGCCGGTTCGCCAGCCCCGTCAGCGGATCGGTGCGAGCCAGCGCGCGCAACTGCTCCAACAACCGCCGCCGCTCCAGCGCCGCTCCCAGCTCGGCGGCCAACAACTCCACGGCCAGCAGCGGCCGCCCGAGCACGTCGTCGTCCGGCCAGGTGACGCGCAAGACCCCCAACTCGATCTCGCCCCGCAGCACGCGCCGCTCGACCACGCGCTCGCCGTCGTCCAAGCCACCGTCCTGCACGTACGCGACGTCCGCCGCACCCAGCACGCCGCGCGCACCATGCAGCAGCACGTCCACCGGCTCCTCGGCCACCGACGCGTCCCGTGCGAGCGCCGCCAAGGCAAGGACATCGTCTTGCTGGCGCCGCAGCGCCGCCCGCGCCTCGCGCGCCGGCGTCACGTCCACGAGCGTCGCCAGCCACCCGGCCGGCCCGCCCCAGGGATCCCGCAGCAGCACACCTGTCAGCTGCGCCCAGCGCACGCCGCCGCCCGCCCCGCCATCGCGCTCGAAGCGCACCTCGCCGCCGACGTCGTCGACCTCCGGGTCAAACAGCGCCGCCGCGTCCTGCCCGAACGCCTCCTGCCAGCCCACGCCCAGCAGCTCTCCCGGCTCGCGCCCGGTGATCTCCGACACCCAGTCGTTGGCGAACACGCACCGCCCGCCCTCGTCGATCTCGAGGATCCCGACCGGCGCCAGGTGCGTCAGCGTCCGCCAGCGGTCCTCCTTGGCGCGTAGGAGGTCCTCGTTGCGCTCCTGGGCGCGTCGGCGCTCGATCGCGAACCGGATCGCGCGGATGAACCGCCGCGGCGGAACCTCCTGTCCCTTGACCAGGTAGTCCTGCGCGCCGGCCCGGATCGCGGCCACCGCCAGCTCGTCGTCGTCGTGGCCCGAGAGCACGATCACGGGCACGCCGCCGGCCACCGCGATCACCTGCGCGACCGCCTCCAATCCGTTGGCATCAGGCAATCCGAGGTCCAACAGCACGCAGTCGGCCTCCCGCTCGCGCAGGTCGACGACGGCCGACCCCACGCGTTCGTGGTGGCGGACTTCGACACCGCCGGGAACGGCGTCGGCCAGGATCAGCTCGACGAGCCGGGCGTAGGGGATGGCGTCCTCGACGAGAACGACGGATGCGGCGGGCACGGCCATGAGACGTATCGCTAGCATCGGACGCGATGCCTGACGTGATCTCCTTTGCCCGCGGCGCTCCGTCGCTAGACATCGTCGACGTCGAGGGCCTGAAGGCTGCCGCCACGCGCGCCTTCGAGCGCGACCCCGCCGGTACGACCGCCTACGGCACCGCCGTCGGCTACGCGCCGCTGCGCGAGTGGATCGCCAACAAGCACGGCGTCGACACCTCCCAGGTGATCGTCACCAACGGCTCGATGCAGGCCGACGCGTTCCTGTTCGAGACGCTCGTCAAGCCCGGCGACGCGGTCGTCGTCGAGAAGCCGACCTATGACCGCACGCTGCTGAACCTGCGCGGCCGCGGCGCCGACCTGCGCATGGTCGAGCTGGAGACCGACGGCATCTCCACCGACCAGCTCGAGGCGCTGCTGCGCGACGAAGGCGTCCGCCCGACGCTCGCGCACATCATCCCCAACTTCCAGAACCCGGCCGGCTACACGATCTCGCAGCCCAAGCGCGAGGCCCTGCTGCGCCTGGCCGGCGAGTTCGGGTTCGTCATCTTCGAGGACGACCCCTACGTCGACATCCGCTTCAGCGGCGAGTCGCTGCCGACGATGCTGTCGCAGGACACGACCGGCAGCGTCGTCTACGCCTCGTCGTTCTCCAAGACGGTCTGTCCGGGCATCCGCGTCGGCTACCTGGTCGGCCCAGCCGAGAAGATCTCCGAGATCCAGCGCCTGGCAACCAACACCTACATCTCGCCGAACATGGTGGCGCAGTCGCTCGTCTACCAGTTCTGCGCCAGCGGAGACATCGACAAGTCGATCGCGACCGTCAAGGCCGCGCTCGCCGGCCGCGTCAAGCGCTTGACCGAGGCCCTGGCCCGCGACCTGCCCGAGGCGAAGTTCCAGGCGCCTGAGGGCGGCTACTTCATGTGGGTCGAGCTGCCCGAGGGCACCGAGATCGACCGCGTCTTCGAAGAGGCCAACGCCCGCGGCGTGCAGATCGTCAAGGGCACCGACTTCCTCCTGGAGGGCGGCGAGAACACGCTGCGCCTCGCCTACTCGGGCGTCACCGAGGACCAGATCGACGAGGGCGTCTCGCGTCTGGCCGAGGCGGTCAAGGCCGCCTCGGGCGTCACCGCCTAAGGCTTAGCGCCCGTAGCGCTGTTCGCCCAGCACCAGCTGGGCGGGCAGCGCGACCCGCGGCGGCGGCGACGGGTCGGCGACGACGCTGACCGTCTCGGCCACGGAGCGGGTGAGGCTCAGGCGCGCGCCGTCGGCCGTCTCGATCGCGACCTCGTCGCTGTCGGCGCCCGTGACGAGCGTGCCGTCCAGACCCGGGTCAAAGCCCGCGGCCTTGAGGTAGTGCAGCAGGTCCTCGGCCTCGTTCTCGAAGCGGACGATCGTGACCGTCGCGCCCTGCGCGACGTCGGCCAGCGGCACCGACGTGATCCGCGACCCGACGTCGATCGGGTGCCCGTGCGGGCAGGTCTTCGCGTCGCCGATCGCGGCGAGCATGCGCTCCTCGAGCACCGGCGACATCGCGTGCTCCAGGCGCTCGGCCTCCTCGTGGACCTCGTCCCACGGGATCCCGAGGACGTCGGTCAGGAAGCGCTCGATCAGCCGGTGACGGCGCACGATCGCCTCGGCGTGCTCGCGCCCGGAGTCGGTGAACGAGATCACCTTGTCCGTGCCACGCGTGATGTAGCCGTCGCGCTCCAAGCGCCCGACCATCTCGTGGACCGTGGGCGGCGACAGGTGCATCGCCCGCGCGATGTTCGCGCCGGTCATCGGCAACCCGGCCTCGTAGAGCCAGAAGATGGTCTCGAGGTACTCCTGCTCGGCGACGGTGGCCTTATCCGTAGACATGCTGCAGATCAGGTTACCCCGCGCGCCCGCTAAGCCCCCGGCTTGTGGCGCCGCGGGAGCGTCGTCTTGAGGTCTTCGGCCACCACTGCCATGCGCTCCTCGGCGAGCGTCATGAACTCGCGGGCGGCCGGGGAGAGCCGCGCGCCGCGACGGTTGATGAAGGCGAACGTCTCATACAGCGGCTCTGCGAACGGCACCCAGCCTAGGCGCTTGGGCAGTCGCCGGCCGAGCGAGACGAGGATGCCGCGGGCGATCAGCGTGTCGCCGAGGCCGCGGGCGGCGAGGTCGATCGCGGTCTCGACGTCCTCGACGTCGATCTGCGGCTCGATCGCCACGCCCTCGCGCTGGGCGAGCTCGAACAGCTGGCGGCGCGTCGGGTCCTCTAGCCCGTAGGAGGTGTCGGTGAGGATCAACGGCGCGCGGGCGACGTCCACGATCGTCACGGGCTTGCGGACGCGCGCGGCGATCGCGGAGACGTAGACGACCTCGTCGCGCATGATCGGCCGGACCTCCAGGCCCGCGTCGTCGATCGGCAGGACGATCAGCCCGGCCTCTAGGTCGCCGTCGCGCACGGCCTGGGCCACCTCGGAGGAGTTCTGGCCGACCATCCGGACGCGGACCTTCGGGTGGCGGCGCCGGAACGCCGCGATGATCTGCGTACCCGGGTACCAGCGTGCGGTGCCGAAGGTCCCGAAGGTCGCGATGCCGCCCTGCAGCTCGCGGCCGACGGCGACGGCCTCGCGCGCGTCGGCGACCGCCGCCAGCGCGGCCTCGGCGTGGGGGCGCAGGGCCTGGGCGGCGTCGGTCGGCTTGATCCCGCGGCCCACGCGCGCGAAGAGCGCGACGCCGAGCTCCGCCTCCAGGCGCCGGATCTGCTCGGAGAGCGACGGCTGGGCGAGGTGCAGGCGCTCGGCGGCCGCGCTGAACGAGCCGGCGTCGAGGGCGGTGAGGAAGTACTCGAGCTGCTGCAGCGTCATGAGCTTGTGACCTCAAGGCGAAGCCTATGGATGCCAGAGGCAACAAAGGATAGAGCTAAGAGCACAAGCGTCCGATACTCAGAGCATGTTCTCCCTTCTCGCAGTCTTGGGCGTGTTCGGCGTCAACGCGGGTCTGTCGGCCAAGTACGGCCGCGACTCCCGTCGTCCGAGCGACTCCCGCTCCAACTGGTAACCCCAGCCGACCCCTCTCCCCTGTAGGCCACCATGTCGCTCTCTTCGCATCACCGCGGGATGCTCTTGTGCGCCCTGTCGGCGGTCGCGTTCGGCGCCATGGCGACCTTCGCCAAGGAGGCGTACGCCGCGGGCGTGAACGTGATCACGCTCCTGACGCTGCGCTTCTGGCTTGCCGCGGCCGCGTTCATCGCGATCGCGGCCGTGCGCGGCGCACGTCTTCCGGACCGCCGCACCGTGATCAGCGGCCTCCTGCTCGGCGCGATCGGCTACGCCGCCCAGGGCGGCTTCTACTTCGGCGCGCTCACCCGCCTCGACGCCGGCCTGACCTCGCTGTTGACCTACATCTACCCGATCCTCGTGTTCGGGACGGCGCTCGCGCTGCGCCGCGAGCGCGCCACGAGCCGCCGCATCGGCGCGCTCGGCCTAGCGACCGCGGGCACGGTCCTCGTCCTCGCGGGCGGCAGCGTCGGCGCGCTGGATGGCCTCGGCGTCGGCCTGGCGCTGGCGTGCGCCGTCACCTACGCCGGCTACATCCTCGTCAGCGACCGCATGGTCGGCAACGTCGACCCGTTCGTCCTGTCCGGCCTGATCGTCACCGGCGCCGCGGTCTCGATGACCGCGGTCGGCGCCGGCAGCAGCTCGCTGTCGCTCGGCTTCGAGGCCAGCGGCTGGATCTGGATCCTCGCCCTATCGCTGGGCTCCACCGTCGCCGGGATCGTCGCGCTCCTGGCCGGCATCCGCGCCCTCGGGCCGGGGACCGCGTCGATCGTCTCGACGGTCGAGCCGGTCGTGACCGTCGGCCTCGGCATGGCGCTGTACGGCGAGGCGCTGGGCTCGACCCAGATCGCCGGCGGCGTGCTCGTGCTCGGCGCAGTTGTCGTCCTCCAGCTCCGCCCGGCGGGTAGCGTTGGCCGCGATGCCGCTGCCGATCACGCCCCCGCTGTTGCCCCAGCTCGCGCGCTCGCGCACGAGCCTGCCTGAGGGCGACGGCTGGGCCTACGAGCCGAAGTTCGACGGCTTCCGCGCCGTCGTGTTCGTCGACGGCGACGAGAAGATCATCAAGTCGCGCAACGGCAAGGACCTCGACCGCTACTTCCCGGAGGTCGTCGCGGCGCTGCCGGATGGGCGCTACGTGCTCGACGGCGAGATCGTCGCGTCGTCATTCGACACGCTCGGCCAGCGGATCCACCCGGCGAAGTCGCGGATCGAGCGGCTGAGCGTCGAGACCCCCGCCAGGCTCATCGCCTTCGACCTTCTGGCGTTGGGGGATGACGCGCTCGTGTCGCTGCCCTACCGCGAACGCCGCGCCGCGCTCGAGAAGGCCGCGCTGGCCGGCGTCGAGCTGGCGCCAGTGGTCTGGACCGCCGACGACGCCCGCGACTGGCTGGAGACCGAGGAGGGCGTGATCGCCAAGGAGGCCGACGCCCCCTACGCGCCCGGCGAGCGCACCGGCATGGTCAAGATCAAGCGCGTCCGAACCATCGACGCCGTCGTCGTCGGCTGGCGCCCGGGCAAGAAGGAAGGCACGCTCGGCGCGATCATCCTCGGCGTCTACGACGGCGACGGCGAGCTCCGCGTCGTCGGGCATTCGAGCGGCTTCAGCGCCAAGGAGAAGCGCGAGCTCCCCGACCGCCTCGCACCCTACGAGTCCGGCGAGCGCGGCGCGGGAGAACCGTCGCGCTGGGCCTCCGCCAAGGACCTCGAATGGGTCGGCCTGCGCCCCGAGCTCGTCGTCGAGATCACCTTCGACCACGTCTCCGACGGCCGCATCCGCCACGGCGCCAAGGTCCAACGCTGGCGCGACGACAAGGCGCCGAAGGAGTGCACGATCGACCAGCTCGACACCTGACCCTGCCGCGTTGCTCTGGTGGGCGCGCCGCGCGCGCGGTAGACGTCCGCCATGAGCACCTCCGCCCGCCCGCGACGCGCGCTGCCGACGCGCCTGCGCCCCGCCCTGCGCGGACGGGAAGCCGGCGTGGTCCTGCTCTCGGGGATGGCGCTGGTCGCGCTCGCGGTCACGCTCGCGCCCGGCGTGGACGTCCACAAGCTGCACCTGATCCACGGCGACGGAACGATGGTGCACGGGATCGAGGTCGAGTACCCCGGCACCCGGCTGCAGCCCCAGTACAACCCCTTCATGGCCGACCGCTTGCGGCTGCTCACGCCGCTGCTGGCGTTGGCCTACCTCACGTCCGTCGCCGCGCTGGGCGCGACGTTCGTCTCCGCGATCCGCGGCTCCGACCGGTGGCCGGTCGTCGTCCGCGCGTTGGCCGGGTTCTTGCCGGGCTTCTTGATGGTCTTGGTTCCGCTGCAGGTCCTGTTCGCCGCCGTGCCCCTCTTGACGGCGGCGTGGATCGCGCTCGTCGGGCTGCCGCTGGTCGCCGTGCTCGTCCAGCGGCGAGCAATCGTCGCGATGGCCGGCCGCCTGCGGCGAGACGAGGACGGCGCACGGCGCCAGGCGCTGCTGGTCGTCGGCGCGCTCGTCGCAATCGTCGCGCTGTGCGCCGTGCACCGCTTGCAGGGCGGCCGCTACTTCATGGTCCCCGACTCGATCAGCTTCCTCCTGGGCGCGGGCGACCAGCAGATGGGCGGCGAGTTCGGCGCCTATCTCGTGCAGTGGGCCCAGCAGTCCGACGAGTGGGTCTTCAACGCGCCGCTGCTGTTCAGCGCGCGGCTCGCCCATGACCAGCAGTTCGTGTTCTGGTGCACGCAGTTCGTGGCGCTCGCGTCGTTCACCGCGCTGATCTACGGGGTCGTGTGGAGCTTCGCCCGGCGCCGCCGCGTGCTGGCCGGCGCCCTGGCAGCGGGCCTGATCCTCGCCACGACGCCGTCGATCTACCCGTGGGACAACATCGTGATCATCGGGGGCCAGAACCCGGGCCTCTTCTTCGCCCACCCCGGGCGCCAGGTCAGTGTGCTCGCGCCCTGGATCGCGTTGCTGCTCCTGGGACATCCTTCGCGCAGAGCGGTCCTCGCGATCCTCCTGGTGGTCGCGGGCCTGGCGTTCACGACCCTCGAAGGCGCCGGCTTCGCCGCGGTCGCGCTCGTCGCCACCGGTGCGTGGCGCCTGCTCAGCGGGCGCGGTCGTGGCCTGGTGCGGACGCCCTCGACCCGCACCGCGGCCGCCGTCGGCGTGCACGTCCTGGCGGCCGTCGCGCTGGCCGCCCCGGCCATCACGTACTACGGCGTCCTCCACACCCGTCACCCCGACCGCTACGGCTGGGTGCTGGTCGGCGGCGCCGTGCTGGCCGTGCTCGGCGTGGTGCTGCTAGCGGCAACCCAGGCGACGCGGCCGGACCACGCCGCTGAGCTCCGTCCCACCAAGCGGTCCTCAGCGCTGGCCGCCGCCGTCGTCGCGGCCTTCGCGGCCGGGCTGGCCTTGTCCAACAACATGGTCAGCGGCGTCGCCAACGGCGCCGTTCGCGACGCCCTGTCCCACGTGCTGCCGGGCTACGGCGGGCCGCTCCAGGCGCGGATCCTGGAAGGCCATCCGCGGTTCCCCCAATACGCAGGCGAGGCGTGCGTCACCTCGGGCTACTGCCTCAGCTTCGGGTACTTCCTGGCGGTCTACGGCTTCACGCTGGTGCTGGCCTTCGCCGGATGGGTCGGCCTTGGCGCAATCAGCGAGGACGAGGACGTCAACCGCCGTCGGGCGGCGTGGCTGCTGACGGTCGCCGCGTTCGGGATCGCGCTGGCGATCGTCGACTTCACCGGCGCCGACTTCGACACGGCGTGGATCCTGACGCGCTTCGTCGACGTCCCGTACTTCGCGATGCTCGCGTTCGTCGCGATCGTGTTCGCCGGCGCCCGCAATCGCTTCACGGCGCTGACCGGGACGGCCGTGCTCGCCATCTGGACGATCGTGCCGTTCCTGCACTCCCACGTCCCCGAGCAGTGGGTGCGCAACGCGAGCTGGCTCGTCGCTCGCATGCATTGATCGAGCGCGCGCTAAAGTGCGTTGCATGACGCAACTTACTGTCGAAGGCTCGGTCGCGCTGGTGACCGGAGCAAACCGCGGGCTCGGGAAGGCGTTCGCGCGCGCTCTGCTCGACGCCGGCGCCGCGAAGGTCTACGCGGCCGCGCGCGACGTGTCGACGATCGACGACCCCGACGTCGTGCCGGTGGCGCTCGACGTGACCGACCACGCCCAGGTCGCCAAGCTGGCCGAGGAGCTCGGTGACGTACAGATCGTCATCAACAACGCGGGCGTCTCGAGTGGCCAGACCGCGACCAGCGGCGAGGGCCTCGACGCCTACCGCGCGGAGTTCGAGGTCAACTACTTCGGGTTGGTCGCCGTCTCCCGCGCGTTCGCGCCGGTCGTCGCCCGCAACGGCGGCGGGGCGATCGTCAACATGCTGTCGGCCCTCTCCTGGGCGACGTTCGAGCAGACCGCCAACTACTCGGCGACCAAGGCCGCGGGATGGGCCTACACCAACGGGCTGCGCCAGTCGCTGGCCGATCAGGGCACGCTCGTCGTCGCGGTCCACGCCGGCTACATCGACACCGACATGGTGGCCTCGATCGACGCGCCGAAGATCCGGCCCGAGGACGTCGCGCGCCAGGTCGTCGAAGGTCTCGACGCCGGCGCCGAGGAGGTCCTCGCCGACGACGTCAGCCGCTTCGCGAAGGCGAGCCTGGCGGGCGCCGCGGCGTAGAGTCCGCGCGGCCTTGCCGCCCGCCGCCGCCCCGTTCAACCCGCCGCCGCTCCTCGTCGCGCCCGACTCGTTCAAAGGGACGTTGCGGGCCGCGCAGGTGGCGGCGGCGATCGCGGCCGGGCTGGAGCGCGGGGGTCTCGTGCCGCCCGACGTCTGCCCGGTCGCCGACGGCGGCGAGGGCACGTTGGAGGTCTTGCTGACCGCGCTCGGTGGCGAGACGGCGGCCGCGCCCGCCACAGACGCGCTCGGCCGGCCGATCAGGGCCGCGGGCTTCGCGCTGATCGAGGGCGGCGGGACGGCGATCGTCGAGGTCGCGGAGGCCTCGGGCCTCGCCCGGATCCCCGAGGACGAACGCGACGCCTACGCCGCCACCTCGCGCGGCACCGGCGAGCTGATCGTCGCCGCGGCCGCCGGCGGCGCCGAGGTCGTGCTCGTCGCCGCGGGCGGCAGCGCCACCACCGACGGCGGCGCGGGCGCGATCGAGGCGATCGAGGAGGCCGGCGGCCTGCCAGGCACGACGCTCGTCGTGCTCTGCGACGTCCGCACGCCGTTCGAGCGTACGCCCGCCGTGTTCGCCCCGCAGAAGGGCGCCGACGCCAAGACCGTCAAGCGCCTCGCCACGCGGCTGGAGAAGCTCGCGCAGACGCTGCCCAAGGACCCCCGCGGCCAGCCGCTGACCGGCGCCGCCGGCGGGTTGGCCGGCGGGCTGTGGGCGCGCTTCGGCGCCAAGCTCGAGCCCGGCGCCGCCTTCGTCCTCTCCGCGCTCGACTTCGACCGCCGCATGCGCGCCGCCCACGCGGTGATCGTCGGCGAGGGCCGCCTCGACGCGACGACGCTCCAGGGCAAGATCGCCGGGGAGATCGCCACGCGCGCACGCCAGGCCGGCGTCCCGTGCCACGCGATCGTCGGCCAGGACGCGCTCGACCCGTTCGGCGTGCGGATCCTCGACCTCCAAGTCATCGCACAAGCCTCCACGCGCGCGGAGATCGAGCAAGCGGCGCAGGAGCTCGGCGAGCGGATCGCCGCCCGCGCCGTGTAGACCTACTTCTTCTTCTTCGGCGCCTTGATCGTGATCGAGCGCGCCTTGACCACGTCCTTGGCGCCCGCCTGCTTGATCGTCGTCGTGATCGACAGCTTCAACTTGCCCGCCTTCTTGAAGGCCTTGCGCCCGGTCGCGTTGAGCTTCAACGTCACGTCCGCGTTGCCGCCCGCCGGGACCGTGAAGCGCCGCGTCCCGACCGTCACCTTCTTGCGCTTGGGCTTCGCCTTCGCCGCCACGCGCGCCGCCTCCACGCCACCCGTCCCGTAGTAGGTCACCGCGGTCGAGATCACGATGCACGGCCCCGGCGTGGAGCAGCCGACGTTCTGCCCGGTGTCGACGGTCACGTCGCCGCCCTTGCCGACGCTCACCAGCGGCCGCCCGTCGGGCCTGAACGTCGGGATCGGCGGGACCGCGGGCGGCGCCGCGCCGGCGATCGGCGCACCCGGCGCGGTGGGCGTCGTCGGCGTCGGCGTCGGATCCGGCGCCGGCGGCTTGGGGTCCTCCGGCAGCGGCCCGCCCATCTCCGCCGCCACGTCGGCCCGGTTCCAGCTCATTTGCTTGACGGTCGTGCTCGCGCCGGAGGCCAGCGTCGGCATCGGCCCAAAGGCCACCGCCTCGGTCTGCTCGCCGCCGCTGTACATGCACCCCGAGTGGTCGTCGGGCCCCCAGATCCCAATGAAGTCGCCGCCCGCGATCGGCACCGGCCGCGTGGGCGTGAACACCAGGTCGTCGCGCCCGATCGTGGCGGGCAGCAGCTGCGTGTCGTAGGCCGTGACCGTGATGCCCGCCTCGGTCGGGTGCACGATCGCCAGCGCGATCGTCCCGCCCGGGTCGCCCGCGCCGAACTGCTGGGTCGACCACGACGTGATCGACCCACCCGACGGCGCGCGTGACGAGGGCAGCGACGGGAGCGAGACCGGCTGGTAGTAGACGTGCGGCACGCCCCACTTCGGCTGGTCGCAGCGCAGCGACGGGAACGCGGTCGGCCGCTGGGTCGTCCCCAGTGTCAACGCGCCCGCGCTCGTCGGCAGCGCCATCAGGGCGCCGAGCGCCATCGCCGTCCGGAGCATCCGTGCCATGGCGCGACCTTACCGGCGCAAGGCTGAGTGGCCCTACGCGTTTCTCCGTATTGCGCCCGAGAACTAGTCGATCGACCGGGACGGCATCGCGAACCCGCGCCCCGCCGGCTCGGCGATCAGCGCGGTCATCGACACCGAGTCCATCGGCCGCGCGAAGTGATAGCCCTGCCCCAGGCCGCAGCCCAGCTCGTGCAGGACGTCGGCCTGCGCGCCCGCCTCGATGCCCTCGGCGATGCACGCGAGCTTCAAAGACGTGGCCAACTCGACGATCGCCCGCGCCAGCGCACGGCCCTCGTCGTCGCCCGTATCGAGGCCATCAACAAACGGCTTGGCCATCTTGAGGATGTCGATCGGGAACCGCCGCAGGTAGCGCAGCGACGAGTAACCCGTCCCGAAGTCGTCGACCGCCAGACGCACGCCCAGCGCCTTCAGCGCGGTCAGCCGCGCGATCGTCGCCTCGGTGTCGTGCATCAGCACGGTCTCGGTGATCTCCAACACCAACGAGGACGCCGGCAGCCCGGTGTCGACCAGCGCCGCCGCCACGTCAGCCACGATGTTGGGGTCCTCGAGCTGGCGCCCGCTCAAGTTCACCGACATGATCCGGGGCGCCTCGCCGATGGCCATGGGGAACTCATCGAGCCACCGCGCCGCCTGACGGCACGCGGTGCGCAGGATCTGACGCCCCAGCGTGACGATCGAGCCGTTCTCCTCGGCCAAGGGGATGAACATCGGCGGCGGCACCAGCCCGCGCGTGGGGTGGTTCCAGCGCGCCAGCGCCTCGAAGCCGGCCAGCGTCTGGCCGTCGAGCGCAATCACCGGCTGGTAGTGCACGTCGATCTCGTCGCGCTCGATCGCCCGCAGCAGCTCGCCTTCGAGCTCCAGCCGCTCGACGACCTCGGCCTGCATCGACTCCTCGAACACCCGCGCGCGGCCCTTGCCCTCGGCCTTGGCGCGGTACATCGCGACGTCGGCCTGGCGCAGCAGCTCGGAAGCACCCGCGCGACCGACCGAGATGCCGACCGACGCCTTCACGAACACCTCGCGCCCCTGGACGACCACCGGGGCCGACAACGCCGCCCCGATCCGGTCGGCGACCAGCACCGCCTCTTCAGGCCCGCTCAAGTCCTCCAACAAGACCGCGAACTCGTCGCCGCCCAACCGCGCCGCGGTGTCGCTCGACCGCAGCGAGTCGTCGATGCGCCGCGCCACCGCGACCAGCAGCTCGTCGCCCGCCGCGTGGCCGAGCGAGTCGTTGACGGTCTTGAAGCGATCCAGGTCCAGGAAGATCACGCCGCACTCGGTGCCGCGCCGCCGCCCCTGCGACAGCGCGTGCTGGATGCGGTCGGTGAACAGCGCCCGGTTCGGCAGCCCGGTCAACGCATCATGCAGCGCCTGGTGCAACATGGTGTCCACGCGCCGCGCGTCGGTAAGCGCCAGCGACGCGTGCTCGGCAAAGGACGACAACATGTCCTGCTCGGCCCGCGAGAAGACGCGCCCCGGCCGGTAGGACGACAAGATCAAGGAGCCGATCGCGCGCCCGTCCTCGTGGACCGGCGCGGCCATCGCGGCCGACATCCCGGACGCCACGAAGGCATCCAAAGCATCCGGGGCCGAGCCGTAGTCCTCAGCGACGATCAATCGCCCCTCGGACACTGCGCGCCCAGCAACCCCTACACCAACAGGACGCCGCCGCATGCCGCGGTCGACCAGCCCGTCCGGGTACCCGCGCGAGGCGGCGACGATCAGCCAGTCCGGGTCCTCCTCGTCGCGCAGCAGCAGCGCCGGGGCGTCGTCGCCCAGCAGCTCGCCCGCCGCGCCGACGATCGTCTCCAGCACGCCCTGCAACGGCTCGCGCCGGGAGATCGCGCGCTGGATCCGCGCCATCGCCTCCAACACGCGCTGGCGCTTGCGCAGCGTCTCCAGCAGCCGGACGTTCTCAGCAGCAGCCAGGTCGGCGCGCGTGCGCAGCGCCCGCTCGCCCGCGATCGTCTCCAGCAGCCGGATCGTCAGCCCCAGCCCGCGCGCCATCGCGCGCAGCAGCGTGCGCTCCTCGCCGGTGAACGGCGCCCCGGCGCGCGCCAGGATCAGTCGCGGCGCGCTGCGATCGTCGCCGAGCGGGACGCTCACCGCAGGACAGGAGCCCGACCCGGGCACCACAAGGACATCAACATCGCCCGCGGCGACCGCCACCAACTGCCGCTCGGGCACGTCGAAGCGCGGCCAGCCGACCGACGCGACGATCGTGCCGCGCACGTCCAGCAGCGCGGCGCACTCGGCCTCGAGCGCCTCGGCGGCGCGCTCGACGCCCTCGCGGGCGGCGTCACGCTCGTCGGCGCAGTCCGACACCGCGCCGAGGAACTCGGCGAGCTGCTGCGGGCCCCAGCTGGCGGCGGCGTCGATCATGCGAGCGCGAGCACGACGAGCGTCTGCTGGTGGAAGCCGGCGGTCCCGCGCGTGCGCGCGATCTCGCCGAAGGTGTACAAGCCGGTCAGCGCCGCAGAGCCCGCGTGCTGCGCCAGGCGGGCGACCTCGCCGCGCGCGCCGTCCTCACCGAGGAACAGCAGCCGGGCGTTGCAGTCAAAGGCGACCAGCGCCAGGGGCGCGTCGTCGCCGAGCGCGTCGAGCGCCTCGCGACAGGCCGCGTCGGTCGCGGCGGTCACGCCGTCGGCGTCGGACTCCATCAGCCAGACGAGCGCGCCCGCGGGCACGACGCCGGCCAAGGACCCGTCCGCGGCGCCATCGTCATCGACCCAGCGCGCGTGCGCCTCGCCGACGCGGCGCTGCATGCCGAGCGGGTGGGTGAGCGTGGTCTCGGTCGGCACGGGCAGCGCGGGGTCGGCGCCGATCCGCTCGCGGTAGACCTCCGCCGCGGGGCGGCCGTCGAGCTCCACGATCCGCCCGGGCGCGACGCGGGTGACGAGCATCGGCTCGCCGCTCGGGCGCCAGCCGTGGCGGACGCCGACGCCGATCGGCGCGTCGCTGCCGATGGCCACGCCGATCACCGACGCGTCGAGGACGGCGTTCCCGTACAACAAGGCGGCGCGGCCGCGGGACGCGCGATGGCCGCCCAGGCCGCCGACGAGCGGGACGCCGGCGCCGGCGACCGAGTAGGCGCCGCGGACGATCTCGGGCTGGATCTCGTTCGGGCCGTCGGAGAGCAGCAGCAGGACGCGGTGGGGCGCGTCGGCGACGTCGCCGACGCAGGCCGCCGCGCGGGCGCCCGCGTCACGCGGGTCGGCCTCGGAGCTGACGGCGGTCGCCGAGAACGAGAAGCCCTCGCCGCCGAGCGCCAGGACCTGCACGGTGCCTTGCGCCGGTCCGTCGGCATCGAGCTCGCCGGCGGTGGTGCAGCCGATCACGGGGATGTTGGCGCCGTCGATCACCGAGGCGATCCCGGCCGCGACGGCGTCCAGCGAGAAGTCGGAGGAGGCGAAGACGAGCAAGAGGCCGACGTCGTCGTGCGCGGCCAGCGCGGCGCTCGCGGCTTCACGCCCCGCAGATGCTGCATCCGTATGAGCAGAGCGACCGACGACTGCCGAGCGGCAGCGGCGGGCGCGCTCAAGCCCTGCCTCGGCGCGCTCCATAGCCAAGGTCATCGGCCGGACCCAGCGCCCTTTGAGGGCGGCCACGCGCCGCGAACGCATACGCTCCGCGTCTGTGCCCGAACGCCCGCGGCCGTCCCTCTCGCTGCCCACCCCCGGCGCCCGGCGCGCCGTGGTGGTCGGCGCGGGCTCGTTCGGCACCGCGATCGCGGTGCTGCTGGCGCGCGGCGGCGTGCGCACGACGCTCCAGGCGCGCACCGCCACGCAGGCCGAGCGGCTCAACGCCGACCGCGAGAACCAGGCCTACCTGCCGGGCGTGAAACTGCCCCAGCCGCTGAAGGTCGAGGCGGTCGGCGCCGGCCTCGCGCGCGCCGACTACGTCCTGCTCGCGGTCCCGTCACGCGGGCTGGACGAGGTCATCGCCAGCCTCCCCGCCGCCGGGCTGCCGCGACGCGCCGCGGTCGTCTCGCTGGCCAAGGGCCTGGTCCCGCCGCTGGGCACGCCGCCGACGCTGCTGCTGACCGCCGAGTTCGGTGCGCATCGCGTGGCCTGTGTCGGCGGCCCCGCGCACGCGGCTGAGATGGTCCATGAGGGCGCCGGGCTGGTCGCCGCGTCGGCCGACGAGGAGCTGGCGTTGGCGCTGTCCTCGTTCTTCCAGAAGGCCGGCGTCGTCTGCGAGGCCTCAAACGACCCGGTCGGCGTCGAGCTGGCGGGCGCCGCCAAGAACGCGGCCGCGCTGGCCGCGGGCGCGACCGAGCGCCAAGGCCTGAATGCCGCGGGCGCCGCCGCCGGCCACATCTTCGCCGAGGTCTGGCGCTTTGCCGAGGGCCTCGGCGCGCGGCCTGAGTCGCTGATCGGCCTGGCCGGGACCGGCGACCTCGTCGCCACCGCGCTGGCGCCGCAGTCGCGCAACCGGCGCGCGGGCGAGCTGTTGGCCGACGGCGTCCCGGCGAGCGAGATCCCGGAGCGGATCGGCCAGGCGGTCGAGGCGATGGAGGGCGTGCCGCTGCTGGCCAGCGCGCTCACGCACGCCGGCGTCGAGGCCCCCGTGACGGGCGGGCTGTCGCGCCTGATCCGCGGCGAGCTGCCGCTGGACGACTGGGTCGCGCTCGTGCGTACGACGGTTCCGCCGCCCGCACGTTGGCGCCCGCCCCGCGTCGAGCGCGGCTTCTGGCAGCGGCTGCGCGCGCGCTGGCAGCGCCCAGAGGCCAATGGCGCCTGAGACATCCGACAGCGGTGGCGGTCTGGCGCGCTGGGCTCCGGCCTTGCTGCTGATCACGCTGCTCGCGCTGACCGCGATTGCGACCTACGCAACCGCGGCGCGGCTGCACGACAGCGAGCAGGACCAGCTCAGCGAGGACGCCGACACGGCGGCCGCGGCGATCGACCGCCGCATGAACGACTACGAGCAGATCCTGCGCGGCGCGGCCGGCCTCTACAACGCCTCCGACGACGTCAGCTACCGCGACTTCCACAACTACTTCGCCGACCAGGACGTCGCGCGCCGCTTCCCGGGCGTGCAGTCCATCGGCTTTGCGTCCTACGTCCCGCGCGCCGGGCTGGCCGCACACGTGCGCGAGGTGCGGCGCGACATCGCGGCGTCCGGGATCAAGTACCCGCGCTTTGAGCCCTATCCCGCGCTGAAGCCCGACGACCAGGAGGCGCTGCTCAGCGACCACATCGAGCCGCCGCCCAACCGCGCCACGTTCGGCTTCAACTTCCTCTCGGAGGCCAACCGCCGCCGCGCCGCGCTACTGGCCCGCCGCACCGGCGAGCCCGCGGCAACCGCGCCGATCCAGCTCGTCCGCTCGCCCGGCTCGTCGCTGGGCATCGACTTGATGGTCCCGGTCTACGCCGCCCCGCCGTCAGAAACCGGCGCGCCCCGGCAGTGGCGCGGCATCGTCTACGCGGCGTTCCGCATGGACAACCTGCTGCGCGGCGCGCTCGGGCACTCCGACGTCGAGATCTACGACAACGGCCCGTCGGCCACGGCTCCAAACCGCGCGCACCTCGCCAAGGGCGCGGTCGCCTTCGACCTGCGCCCCGGCCGTGCGACCGCCGCCCGCGACGGCGACGCCGACCACACGCGGATCCGCACGCTCGAGGTCGCCGGGCGCCGCTGGGCGGTCGTCTACACGCGCAACGGCACGTCGCTGAGCACCGGCGAGCGCGCCGTGCCGTGGGTCATCGGCGTCGCCGGCATCCTCGTCTCGCTGCTCGCCGCGGCGCTGCTGCACGCGATGGCGACCGCCCGGCGCCGCGCGGTCCGGCTCGCCGACGAGATGACCGTCGAGCTGCGCGAGCGCGAGGCGGAGCTGCGCGCCTCCAACGAGGAGCTCGAGCACTTCGCCTACCTCGCCTCGCACGACCTTCAGGAGCCGCTGCGGACGATCACGTCCTACGTCGGGCTGCTGGAGAGCCGCGTCGGCGACCAGCTCGACGAGCGCGCGCACTCGTGGCTGGGGTTCGTCTCCGAGGGCGCGGGCCGGATGTCGCAGCTGATCACCGACCTGTTGGAGTACTCGCGCACCGGCCGCTCGACGCGCGACGAGGCCGAATCCGTCGATCTGGCCGCGGTCTGGGACCTGGCGGTCGCCAACCTCCAGCACGCGATCTCCGAGAACGGCGCGACCGTCGAGCGCGATGCGCTGCCGACCGTCCGCGCACGCCAGCGCGAGATGACCTCCATGTTGCAGAACCTGATCGGCAACGGCCTGAAGTACCAGCGCGAGGGCGTGGCGCCGGTCGTGAGGGCGCACGCCGAGCGCGCCGGCGACGGCCGCTGGGAGATCGCGATCTCCGACAACGGCATCGGGATCGAGCCGCGGTTCTATGAGCGGGTGTTCGGGCTCTTCCAGCGACTCCACACCTCCGAGGAGTACCCTGGAACGGGGATGGGCCTGGCCATCGTCAAGAAGATCGTCGAGAGCAACGGCGGCAGCGTCCGGGTGCAATCCGAACCCGGCGCGGGCTCCACGTTCTACGTCACGCTGCAAGGGGAAGAGGGATGACGCGCACCGCCGAGCTCCATCGGCTGCTGGTGGTCGAGGACTCCGAGGCCGACGTCGAGCTGCTGCGCGAGGCGCTGTCTGACAGCGCGCCCGCGGTCGCGCTGGACGTCGTGCGCCACGGCGAGGACGCGCTCGCGTTCCTGCGCCGCGAAGGGACGTTCAGCAGCGCCGAACGGCCCGACCTGGTGGTGTTGGACCTCAACCTCCCGCGCATGGGCGGCTTCGAGGTCCTGACCGCGCTGCGCGAGGACGTCGACCCGCGCCTGCGCCGGCTGCCGGTGGTCGTGTTCACGACCTCCCAGACGTCGACCGACGTCGAGCGCGCCTACGACCTGCACGCGTCGTCGTTCGTCACCAAGCCGACCGCGTTCGAGAGCTACCTCGACGTGGTGCGCGCCTTCCGCGAGTTCTGGCTGCGGGTCGCGACGCTGCCCGCGTCGTCCGGTTAAGTGGCCACCGCGGCGGCCGAGCCCTGGCGCGCGCTCCTGGACGAGGGGCGCGAAGACGAGCGGCTGGTCCGGCAGGCCTTCGAGGGCGCGCGCCGCGCGGTGCTCGCACCGCTGCCCGACGACGTCCATCCGACGTTGTTGAAGGGGTTGCGGGACGCCGGCGTCTCGGAGCTCTACCGCCACCAGGCGGTCGCGTGGGAGACGTTCCCGGAGTCACCGTTCGTGGTGACGACCGGGACCGCGTCGGGCAAGTCCATGTGCTTCAACCTGCCGGCGCTCGACGTGCTCTGCACCGACGCCAAGGCACGCGCGCTGTACCTGTACCCGACCAAGGCGCTGGCGCAGGACCAGGCGCGCGCGATCGCGTCGTTCCGGCTAGGACGCCATGTGCGACCGGCGATCTACGACGGCGACACCAAGCGGGAGGAGCGCACGGCGATCCGCAAGCGCTCCAACCTGATCCTGACCAACCCGGACATGTTGCACATGGGGATCCTCCCCAACCACGCGGCATGGGGCGACTTCTTCGCCAACCTGGCCGTGGTCGTGGTCGACGAGGCGCACGTCTACCGGGGCGTCTTCGGGTCGCACGTCGGCAACGTGCTGCGGCGGCTGCGGCGGGTGTGCGCTGCGTATGGCGTGGAGCCGCGGTTCATGATGGCGAGCGCCACGATCGCCAACCCGGTCGAGCTGGCGGAGGGGTTGACCGGGCTCGAGGGCGTCGCCCACATCGACGAGGACGGCTCGCCGGGCGCCGCGCGCGAGATCGCGATGTGGAACCCGCCGCTGACCGACGAGGCGCTGCAGACGCGACGGTCCGCGCTGGGCGAGGCGGCCGACATGGTCCGCGACCTGGTCGTCAGCGGCGCGCGGACGATCTGCTTCGTGAAGTCGCGCAAGGGCGTCGAGTTGGTGGCCAAGCTGGTGGCCGACCAGCTGGCCGACGCGCATCCAGCGCTGCGCGATCGCGTGGCGCCCTACCGCGCGGGCTACACGCCCCAGCAGCGGCGGGAGCTGGAGGCGCGGCTGGTCTCGGGCGACCTTTTGGCCGTCGTCACGACCGACGCCCTGGAGCTGGGCATCGACATCGGGGCGTTGGACGCTGCGGTCGTCGTCACCTTCCCGGGGACCGTTGCCTCCTTGAAGCAGATGTGGGGACGCGCCGGGCGCCGCGGACGCGGCTTCGCGGTCTACATCGCCGGTGAGGACGCGTTGGACCAGTTCTTCTGCCGCCACCCCGACGAGTTCCTCGGGCGGCCGGTCGAAGCGGCGATCATCAACTACGAGAACGAGCAGATCCACGATCCGCACCTGCTCTGCGCGGCGCACGAGTTCCCGATCGTCCCGGAGCGCGACGCGGAGACGCTCGGACCGCGGGTGCGCCTTCATTGCGAGCACCTCGAAGCCCAAGGTCACTTCGTGCAGCGCGGCGGGTCCTTCGCGCTGCGCAAGCCCGAGGACTACCCCGCCGCGCGGGTGTCGCTGCGCTCGGGCTCGCCGGACGCGTTCGGGGTCGTGGACCTGTCGAGCGGCGAGTTGCTGGGATCGGTCGACGCCGCGCGCGCGTTCACCACCGTCCACGACGGCGCGATCTACCTGCACATGGGTCGCTCCTACTCGGTGCGTGAGCTGGACGTCCACGGGCGGCGCGCGCTGGTCGAGCCGTTCGGCGGCAACTACTACACGCAGCCCAAGAAGGAGACCGACACCTACATCGAGCGCCTTCTCGATCGCCGGTCGACGATGGGGGTGACGCTGTCCTTCGGGATGGTCTCGGTGAGCGAGACGGTCGTGGCCTACCAGCGCAAGCGCCTGCCCGATCACGAGCCGATCGATCTCAATGGCCTTGATCTGCCGGAGACGACGTTCACCACGCAGGCGCTCTGGTACGAGCCCGACGCCTCGCTGTTGGCGGAGGACTTTCCGCTGGAGCTGTTGTTGGGGACGTTGCACGCGGTCGAGCACTCGCAGATCGCGGTCCTCCCGCTGCTGGCGATGTGCGACCGCTGGGACATCGGCGGGTTGTCCACCAACATCCACCCGCAGACCGGCGGGCCCACGATCTTCATCTACGACGGCCACCCGGGCGGCGTGGGGATCACCCAGCAGGGCTTCATCGGCTTCGAGCGCCTGGTCGCCGACGCCTACCGGCTAATCACCGAGTGCCGCTGCGAGCGTGGCTGCCCGTCGTGCGTGCAGTCGCCGAAGTGCGGCAATCTGAACGATCCGCTGGCCAAGGACGGCGCGGGCGAGATGTTGCGGCGCATGCTGGATCGCTAACGAAGCTGCAGCGGAGCCGCTCAAAGCTGCGCAAGAACCGGTGCACGCCGGTGATTCGATCGTTCGTGGCCGACCTTTTGGAGCGTGCGCTTCCCCTCTCAGCGCCCCATCGCTCTTTTCTTGCTGTCTTTCGCCGGCGCGCTGCCGGCGTCAGCGGCCGCTGCCTCGGCGCCGTCGGTCGGCGCCGCCGAGGCGTCCGCCGGCCCGCGGTCCGGTGGCGCGGAGTTCGGCCAGCCCAACGGGCGGCCGAGCGCGGCGCACCCCATCGCGACGACGTTCCGGATCGGCCGCCACACGCTGACCGCGGGAACGGCACCGAAGCTGGCGGTGCGCGTCGACCAACGCGGCGTATCGCGCGTCACGGCGCGCGTGGTGTTCCGGCCGTTGAAGGGCTCGGGCGGCAGCGTGCTGACCGTGCCCCTCGGCCGCATCCGCACCGGTCGCCTGCTGCACCCGGCGTGGCCGTCTTCCGCGGCGCTGAAGCCCGGGCGCTACATCGTCTCCCTGCACGCCTCCGGCCCGGCGGGCGGCCAGCTGTTGCGCCGCGCGAAGGCGTCCGGCAAGGCGCCGCTGACGGTGAAGGCCAAGCCCGCTCCGCCCGCGCCCAAGCCGCCGACCACGCCGCCGGTCGTCGCGCCGACGACGCCCGTGCCCGACCCGGGGATCACCAACGACGGCGTCTTCCCGGTCGCCGGCGCCCACAGCTTCGGCGGCGCGGACGCCCGCTTCGGCACCGGCCGCACCGGCCACACCCACGAGGGCCAGGACGTGCTGGCCGCCGAGGGCACACCGGTCGTCTCGCCGCTGGCCGGCATCGTCGTCGCCCGCGACTACCAGGCGAGCGCCGCCGGCTACTACCTGACCGTCGACGCCGCCGACGGCCGCTCGTTCTTCTTCGCCCACTGCCAGAAGGACACCTTCGCCGTGACCGTCGGCCAGACGATCCCGGCCGGCCAGCAGCTCTGCCGCGTCGGCCACACCGGCGACGCGACCGGCCCGCACCTGCACTTCGAGATCTGGCTCGGCGGCTGGCGCCGCGACAAGGCCTCGCACGCGATCGACCCGCTGGCGCAGCTACAGGCCTGGGACCGCTGAGCGCGCCACAAGAGTCAGCTGGATTGAGCCGCCTGGCTCTGGCGCGCGCGCCATCTGCGCCATGACACTCCCGCGATGGCCCTCGGCGCCCGGTCCTCTCGCCGCCTTATCGCCGTCGTTCCGCCCTTGTTGGTGGCCTTGCTCGCGCTGCCGTTCGTCGTGGGGCAGAACGCGTGGTGGGAATGGGCCAACCCCTATTGGTTCCTGGGCCGGCAGGCCGCGCACGTCTCGGCGACGGGGTTCCCGACCTTGTTCTTGCAGTTGGAGACCGGGACGTTCAACCCGTACTTCGTGTACTACGCGGGGCCGCTACTCAGCGTCCTCGCCTATCCGGCGGCGCTCTTCGGCGCGTGGCCGGTGTTTATCGGGGCGACCGTCGGCGCGATGGTCGGCGGCTACTTCGGCGTCTGGTGGGCGGCGTGCACCCTTGGGCTCTCGCGCACGACGGCCGTTCTGCCCGGCCTCGCGTTCGCGTCCACCCCGTTCCTGATCAGCACGCTCTATGACCGCGGCGCGTGGGCGGAGCTCGTCGCCGCTAACGCCGCGGCGGTTCTGTTCGCCGGGGTGCTGGCGGTCGTCTTCCGGCGCCCAGGCGCGCGGGACACCGGCGGGCTGATCGCGATCCTCGGCGCTTCGGCGGTGGTCGCCGGGACCCACAACATCACCTTGATGGTGTCGGCGATCCTGCTGCCGCTCCTGCTGCTCGCGCTGCTGCCGCTGCGCCCGGCCGACGCGGTGCCCCTGGGCGGTGCGCTGGCGCGGGCGGTCGCCGCCGCCGCGCTCGGGATCGGGCTGACCGCCGCCTGGCTGCTGCCCAACCTCTGGTACGGCCGCGACACGCTGATCGCCCAGCCGGAGCTCAACGACACGACGCTCGCGGACTTCTCCGGCGGGACGGGCGCGACCTCGCAACTCACGCCCTGGCCGCACGTGCCCGCGGCGATCGCCGACGGCGACCGCCACATCCACCCGCAACTACCGGTGCTGGTGCTGCTGTGGGCGATCGGCGTGTTCGCGGTGTTGGTGGCACGGCGGCGGCCGGTGCCGGGCCGCGTCCTGGCCGCGGTCGCTGGGCTGGCGGTGCTGGGGGTGGCGATCATCGTGCTCGTCGCCAACCCTTCGTGGTGGCTGCACTTCCCGCCGCAGGCGCGCATCGTCCAGTTCCCGTTCCGGCTGCTGACCTACGCCGCCCTGATCGTGGCGCTGGGCGCGGCGGTGACGATGCGGGCGCTGGGCGGCGGTGCTGTTGGCCGGAGAGCGGTCGCCGTGCTTGGCGCCGCCGTCGCGGTGCAGCTGGCGTTCGGGGCTTACGTGGCGCTCGACGGCCAGGCCGCGTCGCCATTGGGCGACGTCAAGCCCCCGCGCAAGGCCGACGCGCGCGCCGAGGACGTGCCGCCCGCGTTCGCGTCGGCGGCGCTGCTGACCCCGGCGCAGTTCCGCGTGCACTATCGGCCGACCGCGGATGCGAGCTCCGCGGCCGCCAGCATCGGCATCGATGACCCGCTGACCTCCGACGTCGCCACGATCGGCGGCGACCAGCCCGCGGGCACGCTGGTGCAGGTGCAGGTCGCGTGGTCGCCTTACGCGAAGGTCACCGGCGGCGCGTCGCTCGCGGGCCGCGACGCTGTGGGGATGGCGATCGTGCGCGTCGAGGCCACCGGCCCGGATGGACGCTGGGCGGCGAAGGTCTCACCGACCACGCCGGGCCCGCTGGCCGTCGGGCGGATCATCAGCGCGCTCAGTCTCCTGGTAGTTGTCGCGCTCGCCGCCACCGCCCTGCGTGGTCGCCGTCGTCGTCAGCGCTCTGTCACGCCCGCGCCTGATTCCGCAGCGCCGGAACCCATTGCAGCCCTTGTGAAGTAACGTCTCCGCCAGTCCCATTTTTGACGGAGGAGGGTCCAACACGTGCTGCTGTCCAAGCGCGTCATCCTGGCCGCGACGCTTGCGCTCGCGGCCTCCATTCCGGCCGGCACGGCTTTCGCCGACACCGAGCTGAACATCGTCCCGCACGGCAACGAGGCGCCCGGCGTCCCGTGGGCCAGTGCACCCGGCATCCTGCCGGCGGACACGCAGGCCAAGATGTATGACCGGATCACCCCGCTGTTCCGCGACATCACCGACGACGTGCTCAAGCCGAGCACCGACGGGACCGGGTACTACAAGTCGGCCGCGTTGCTGCCGGAGAGCTCTGCGTCGTTCGTGACGAGCGAGAACGTCGGCGGCACGTCGCCGAGCGCCGGCGCGGTGAGCGCCCGGATCAAGCGCGACACCTACGGCGTCCCGCACATCTACTCAGACACCGATGCGGGCGCGATCTTCGGCGCCGGCTACGCGGTGGCGACCGATCAGTCGCTGCTGCTCAACCAGGCGCGCTACAACGGCGTCGCGGGCCTGATCGACATGCCGGGCGTCCCGGCCATCAACCTGGTCCTCGGGTTGTATGACTACAAGCCGAGCGCCAAGGTCTCCGCGGCCGCGGAGAAGCTGCAGACCGCCGCCATCGAGAAGCAGGGCGCGCAGGGCAAGCAGTTGCTCAACGACATCGACACCTACCTGGCGGGCATCAACGCGCGCATGCAGGTGGCGCAGCCGACGTCGCCGAAGTTCACCCGGATCGACCTCTACGCCTTGAACGCGATCAAGTCACAGTTCTTGGGCGAGGGCGGCGGCCAGGAGGTCGACAACGCGCTGTTCCTCGACCAGCTTCGCTCGAAGCTCGGTACGAAGAAGGGCGATGGCGCGTTCGAGGACCTGCGGGCGCGCAACGACCCGGAGGCGACGTACACCACGTCGAAGTCGGCCAAGCTGCCGTCCGTGTCGGTCTCCAAGCCGTCCGGCATGGTGCGCTTGAAGAGCGGGTCGTTCAAGAACTCCTACATCAAGCTGCCCGACGCGAAGGCCTCGGCCGCGGCAGCGCACGCCGCCAACACCGGCAAGCGTCAGCTCGCGTCGAACATCCTGATCGTCAGCGGGTCGAAGTCAGCGACCGGCAAGCCGCTGTTCGTCGGCGGACCGCAGATCGGCTTCAACTACCCCGGGTTGACGATGGAGATGCAGCTGACGTCGCCGTCGATCAACGTCGAAGGCGTGACGAGCGCGCCGTTCCCGGGCTACATGCTGATCGGCCACGGGGTCGGCTACGCGTGGTCGCTGACCTCGGCGGGCGCCGACATCATCGACACCTACGCCGAGAAGCTCTGCGGCGGGTCGAAGACCAAGTACTCCTACAAGGGCAAGTGCCTGAAGATGGAGAAGGTCGAGGCCGGCACGATCGGCAAGGTCGGCGGGAGCAAGACCAGCAAGGCCACGTTCTACCGGACCATCCACGGACCGGTGATCGGCTACGCGACCGACCGGTCGACGGGCAAGCAGGTGGCGCTATCCCAGAAGCGCTCGTCGTACGGCCGTGAGACCGTCGACCAGCTCTTCAACCAGCAGATGACGTACTCGCGCGTGCACTCGGCGAAGGACTTCATCAACGCGGCAGCCAAGTCGCCGCAGACGTTCAACTCGTTCTACGCGAGCGCGACCGAGTCGGCGTTCTACACGTCCGGCGCGATCCCGACGCGTCCCAAGGGCGTCAACGGCGATCTGCCGGTCGACGGCTCGGGCAAGTACGAATGGACGGGCGAGCTGGCCAAGGCCAAGCACCCGCAGGTGACCAACCCGTCATCGGGCATGATCGTCAACTGGAACAACAAGCCGGCCAAGGACTTCCCGGCCGGTGACGACCGCTTCGGCAACGAGGGCGGGATCCAGCGCGTCGACATGCTGAACTCGGAGCTGGCGCGCTACCCGAAGGCGACGCTGGCCAACGTGCTGGCGGCCGCCAACGCGGGGGCCACGGAGGACGTCCGGATCACGCAGCTCTGGCCGACGCTGAAGGCGATGCTGGCCAAGGGCAAGGCGCCGGACGCGCAGTCCACCGCTTTGGTGGCGCGGCTGGACGCCTGGTACGCCGCCGGCGGCTCGCGCGTCGACCGCAACCTGGACGGCAACGTCGACGATCCGGGCGCTGTCATCCTCGACACGGCCTGGAAGGGCCTGACCGACGCCGGGTTGTGCGACCGGCTGGGCAGCGGGCTGTGCAAGTCGCTTGAGGGCCGGATCTCCCGGTTCGACCTGCCGCCCGGCGGCCAGTACAGCGGCTGGCACCAGTACATGGACAAGGACCTGCGGACCTTGTTGAAGAAGAAGGTGGCCGGTAAGTACCACCTGACGTACTGCGGTGACGGCTCGGTCTCCAAGTGCTCCTCGGAGCTGTGGTCGGCGCTGGCGAAGGCCGGCAAGTCGATCGCGGCCAAGCAGGGCGCGGACCCGTCGAAGTGGACGGAGAAGGCGGCGACAATCTCGTTCTCGCCGTTGCCGCTGACGACGTTCCAGTACACCAACAAGCCGACGGGCATCCATCAGGTGATGGCCTTCGGTCAGTAGCTAGTCGAGCGCAAGGGTGGCGTCGAGATCGGCGCCACCCCGTTCGACCCGCAGTCCGCCGTCGACGTCGCCGAAGCCGCCCAGCACCAGCCTGGATAAGGCCGGGAGCTTGAGCCGACGGATGAGCTCGTCCTGAAGGGCCTTGGCGCCGAGGTGGAAGGACAAGGCGCCTGGCGTCTTGGCTGCTTGTGGCCTCCGCGCGGCAATCGCCTGGAGGCTCACGGCCTGGTCGTTGGTCACCACCAGCACGCCGTCGAGCACGGCCAGCTTGACCACCGGCTTGCCGTCGTCGGTGATGATGTAGGCCTCGCCGTCGCGCTTGACGTTGAGCTTGACGCCCGCGATGTCCAGCGCGACATCAGGCACGGCCGTCAGGCGGTTCAGCGCCGTGGTCAGCTCGCCGCCTGTCGTCAGCTCCGCCCGCACCGCCACCTTGCCGATGGCCTCGGGCGTGACGGTCGCCGTGCCGGTGAGGCCGTCGAGGATGTCGTCCACGTCGATCCGGCCGAAGGTCTTCAGCGGTCCCTTGACGGAGTCGAGCTGGTTCAGCGCGTCGGCGAGCGACTTCGCGAACGGCAGGTCGAGCGCGTCCTTGTTGTCGTCGAAGAACTTCACGGCCTGCGCGGGGTCCCGTAGAGCCAGGTGGATCGGTTTTATTCCGGGCGCCGGGCGCGGCGGTTGTGCGCCGGTGGCCAGCGGCAGTTGCTCCGGGGTGACCGCCGGGTCCGTCGCGAGGTGCACGCGCACCCGGACGCCCGGCCGTTCGAGCGTGACCGCGAGCGAGCCTTCGCGCAGCGCGTTGACCCACGGCACGTTGTTGGCGCGCGGCGCCAGCAGCGGCCGCGCCGGGCCGGCGGCCTTGACCAGCGCAGGTACGCGCGCGAGCGGCCCGAGCCGCTCGTCGAAGGTGCGCGGCGCCAGCCCGGCGGCCGCGTCGCGCGTCGCGAACGCCTTCGCGACCGCCGCGGCATCGCCGCCAAGCACGACCTCCGCACCGCGCCGGCCGTACACCGCGCCGTCGCCGCCGCCGCCGCTCGCGAGCGCGTACCCCTCTACGCCCTGCGCCGGTGCCATGGTCCGCTTCAACCGCTCCTCATCCACGCCCCGGCGAAACACCGCGCCGACATCATCGGCCGACTGCCCGACGACCGCCGCCGTCACCCCCGCCTTCGCCAGCGCCGGCAGGTCCAGCGCCAACCCGGCCACGCTGGCGCTCAGCCCCTTCACCGCTGCCGCCGGCCCCCACGCGACCACCGGCCCGCCCAAGAGCGACGGCAGATCCGCATCCGCATCCAGCCCGATCCCGCGCATCGCCGACCGCACCCCATCCGCCGCGAACCGCGCCGCCAGGAACGTCCTCGAAAGATCCCTCAGCCGCGCCCCCTGCGCCGACCCCTTCTGCGCGTCGAGCTCGAACACCACCTCCGCACTCGCCGGCGCGAACGCCAACGCCGCCGCCCGCCGATCCCCAACCTCAGCGTCACCACCGCCACCCCCACGCGCAAGCAGCCACACGCCAACGCCGACGGCCACCACCGCCACGACCACCCCGCCGACCACCCACCGCCTCACCGCCGCGACCCTACCCTTCGCGGTACCCTTCCGCGCCACGGCGAGTTAGCTCAGTTGGTAGAGCACACGACTGAAAATCGTGGTGTCCCCGGTTCGAGCCCGGGACTCGCCATCGCCGAGAAGCCCTGCGTTTGCAGGGCTTTCGTCGTTCTGGCGGAGTGCGCCGGAACGTCCTTCGGCGCCGGGTGTAAACAGATCTGCAAACAGCAGGTCGTCGGAGACGGCACGCAGCCGCGCCCTGATCGGGCGATGGACGACGTCTCGATTCCCTTCCCGGCCGAGCTTCTCGACGTGTGGTCGAGCAGACGGCCGCTCGCCTCCGGGCCTCCGCGCCCGTCGCCGAGCCGTGGGTCGGAGTCGATCGGGTCGCTGCCCATCTCGCCTGCAAGCGCCAGCGCATCTACGACCTGGTGAGCCGCCGGACCATCCCGCACCGCAAGGAGGGATCTCGGCCGCTGTTCAAGCTCTCGCACCTCGACGCCTGGATCGAAGGCGGCAGCGCAACGTGAGCGCTCCCGCCCTTCGGCTCGTCTCGGTCCCGACCCAGGGAGCCGAGATGGCAGCGAAGAAGTCATCGCTGGAGAAGACCAAGACGCCCGGCGTCTATCGTCGGGGCAAGAAGTACGTGTACGCCTACAGGATCCGGGCGTGCAGCGCTGGAAGACCGTCGACGCCTACGACGAGGCGCACCGTGGCAAGCTCGCCGCCGAGGTCGACGTCGACCGCGGCGAGCTGCGCGACCTCTCCCGCGTCTCGTTCGGCGACTACGCCCGCGAGTGGATCGTCAACTACCAGGGCCGCACATCCAACGGCTTCCGTGGCTCGACGCGCCGCGCCTACACGCAGATGCTCGAAGCGCGGATCATCCCCTACTTCGACGGCCGCGTCCGTCTCCGCCTCGCCGAGATCGAACCCCGCGACGTCAAGGCCTTCGTCCGCTGGATGAACGAGCAGGAGGACCCACGCCGTCCCGGCCGACTGCTGGGCAAGTCGTGGATCCGCCAGCACATCGCCGTGCTCCGAGCGCTCCTCGGCGACGCGATGGAGGAAGGCGTCATCCGCCACAACCCCGCCGCCGGCGTCCGCGTCACCGTGCCCGAGGACGACGACGGCGCGCCCGCGGGCAATCGAGAAGCGCACGATGACCATCGACGAGCTCCGCCGCGTCGTCGTCGAGATCCCACCCCGCTGGCAGTTGTTGTTCGAGTTCATGGCATACACCGGCCTACGCATCGGTCGAAGTCAGCGAACTGCGCTGGGGCCGCGACGTCATCCTCACCGGCCGTCCGTACGTGAAGCTGCGCTGGCAGTTCGCCGACAACCGCGTCTGCGAGCTGAAGACCCGATACGGCAAGCGCGACATCCCACTCTCACCAGGCCTCGTCCGCAGGCTCACCACCATCCAGCCGCCCGACTCCGACGGCCAACTCGTCTTCCCCTCCACACGCGGAACACGCCTCAACCGCAACAACTTGCAGTCGAAGGTGCCAGGCCCCGCCGCGCGCCGCGCAGGCTCCCGTGGGTCACGCTGCACACCTTCCGCCACACCTGCGCCTCGCTCCTCTTCGCACCCGTCGAGCACGGCGGCGGAGGCAAGAACGCCAAGCAGGTGCAGGTGTGGCTCGGCCACCACTCGCCCGCGTACACGTTGAAGGAGTACGTCCACCTCATTGACGCAGGCGTCGGCGATGCGAGCTTCTTCGACGCGGTGCTAGGCAGCTAGCTATCGCGCTAGCACCTTGACAACCCAACCGACCCATCAGCTAGCATCACAACTCAACATCCTTAACAAATCGCCCCCGCGTCGCTACCAACGACCGGGGGCACGGCCCAAGGAGCAGTAACTCCATGAGCACCCAGCAGCGTAACCACGCCTGCCTCGTTGCCGTCGACCCGTCCACGGCCGACGTCCTCCGCCACCAGACCCTCGTCGTCCTGGAGGCCAACCACTACTTCTTCGAGGAGCTGCCGCAGTTCAGCCCCGAAGCCCAGCACGCGCTCTCGGTGATCTACCGCGACGCCTTCGCCGTTCTCGACGCCATCGGCTGGTCCCCGGACGCCTCAGCCGGCCCGGTCGACGTCCCGCTCACCGACGGCCACATCGACCAGCTCCGCCGCTGCCGCTTCGACCTCGGCGTCACCAACATCAACCGCCTCGACCTCCTCGACGCCGCCACCACCGAAGAGCAAGCCGCTTCGATCCGCGCCGCCATCGACGCCGACCGGACCGCCGCCCAGACCCTCGATTTGCAGGGCGAGCGGCAGCGCTCCCCGATCCACGGCAGATCGGGGTCACGATCGGATAGAGATCGGCCCACAAAACCCCCAGACCTCCCCTGTCCCGCCGCCCACCGGTGATGCCCCGACCGGCGGGGTCAGGGGCGCAGCCCCTCTTAGCCGCCCTCACAGCGGAGGCGGTACTGGTCGGTCAAGGGAAGTCCGTCAGGACCGCGCGAAGCGCGCCCGAAGGGTGACCTTGACGGACCACCACCGCCGGAGCTACCCCACCCTGTCTAGTCCTCTTGATAGTCCAGACCTACAACTTGCCTTCGCTGCCTGATAGGAGCGCGGACCGGAGCCGCGTATTGGCGCAGCCAGCGGAGGGACGCTCTGCAGGCCCAGACAGTCGCGTAGGATCGAGCCGTGCCTCTGCGCTCGATCTCGGTGGAGAACTATCGATGCTTCGCCGATCGTCAGACCCTTGGCCTCCGACCGCTGACGATCCTGCTGGGACGCAACAACGCCGGCAAGAGCGCTCTTGCTCGGCTGCCGTTCATCGCCGCTACAGGGTTCCGCACAAGTTCCGCCGCACCGCTCGACCTGGAATCGCTCAACTGGGAGAACGGCACGGTATTCACAGAGCTGATTCGCGGACATCGCCCTCACGGCAGTGTCTCGCTCAGTTTCGAGTTCGAGTCTGACCGTGGAGATGTCTCGTTGGACGTCACGGTCCAGAACATCTCTGAGACCCGCTCGCAGCTCGTCAGCTCGTTCGAGCTGAGAGCGAGCGGGGTGCATCTTGGCTTCAAGTGGGACCAAAAGGCTCCTCAGCCCGAAGCGCGAACCTACGTGAGCACCCACGGTCAGACCTTTGAGGGTCCGATCGACTTCGCAGGCCTGCTCCCAGTTGTCGCCCCGCAAAAACTGGCTGGCGACGCCACGGACGAAGTCACAAGGCTCATCGCGACCATCCGGAACGACTTTGATGACCTCCGCTACGTCGGACCGTTCCGCGACAAGCCTAAGCGCTTCTACCAGCTCCCTTCGCGGACACCCGATGCCGTTGGGGTCGTAGGCGAGCATGCCCCAGCCCTCCTAGCCGCCGATCGCATCCTGGGCGACAGCAGCCTGCTCGGTCTCGTAAATCAACACCTCGCGGATGCCGCCGCGCCGACCTGGGCTATCGATATCGACAGCAGCACCGGGCTAGAGAATCTGTACTCGATCGTACTTGCGGCGCAGGCCGAACCTGAAGTTCGAATCAACTTGGCGGACACGGGCACCGGCATTGCACAGGCACTACCGATTCTCGTTCAGCGAGCGCGCGATACACAGACGCCGCCCTCGCGTCCCACGCTCGAGATCGTTGAACAACCAGAGCTGCATCTACACCCTGCTGCTCACGCCTCACTTGCCGACCTATACCTCGCAGGAGTCGAGACGAGCCGCTGCCGGTATGTAATCGAGACGCATAGCGAAACGTTCATTCTTCGAGTTCGGCGCCGGATCGCAGAAGGGCTCGATCCGGCCAACGTCGGCCTGTACTTCGTTGAGCACGACGGGACCTCTGCCCATCTCACAGAGATCGGGCTCGATGAACTGGGCAACGTCGATCACTGGCCGCCGGGCGTCTTTTCGGAGGACTACGAGGAAACACGCGCTCTAGTCGACGCCCAGATCAACGCGGCGCCGGATGCGGATCAAGACTGACGTCGACGTGTTCGCGCTCGTGGTGCCGGCGATGGAGGTCCTAGCTCTCGTGCGGCTGATCGCCAATGGGCAACATGAATGGCTCGCGACACCAGACACAGCCGACGCGGCGACGCGCTACTTCGAGAACAAGCTTCCCGACGAGTCGCAGACGCTGACCCTTCTCGCCGAGAGCAGCTTTCAAGTCGCCGCAGCGTATTCAGCGCCCAGTGTCGGACGGCGGGCGCCATCTGTCACGGCCGCAACCCTCAGCGCATTCGTCGCCGACCTCTCCAGGTCAGCTTGCCTAGTCGTCGAGGATCGCGAGGCCGATGGCGCCTTCCTCGGCTCGCTCTTCAGGATCTTCGGGCGAAGCCGTCTCTCACAGGCTCTGGAGAGAGGATGGCTTGAGTTCGTGCATGCAGGTGGTACCGGCCGCGTCGTTTCGGTCGCACGTGGCGCCAAGCAGCACTTCCACCACCTGGAGCGCGTGGTCGCGGTGGTCGACAGCGATCGAATGACCCCGGGAGTGCAATCGCCCAATGCTCACATCGCCTCCCGCCTGGCCCCGGACGGGGTTCACGTCCACATCCTCGAGCTGCGCGAGGCAGAGAACTACATACCGACCAAAGCGCTGACGACGATCCGCGTGGTGCGCGGCCAGCGTCGTGTCCTGAGCGAGAAGCTTGAAGCGCTGAAGGGCCTTACCGTCGATCAACGTGGACACCTGGATTTCAAGAACGGGTTTCGGATGGGCGCAAACGGGCCAGAAGTCCCTGCCTCCCAAGCGTCGTTGTACGCCTCGGTCTCAGAAAGCGATCGCGTCCGTCTGGTCGGCGGGTTCGGAAGTAGCGCACTTGAGTGTGTGTCGACGGCCGAGGCGTCCCTTAAGCCGAGCGACTTCGCGACGGTGGCACCTAACGCCCGAGCAGAGCTTGAAGACCTGCTGAACAAGATCGAGAGAGCACTCTGAGTCATGGCCGCTACCCAGCCTGAGATTTCAGTACGCCCCGAAGTGCTGCTACTTGAAGATGTGCTGAACGAGATCGCTTCTGGCCGACTCCGGGTCCCGCGCTTTCAGCGACCGTTTGTTTGGCGACCGGAACAAATGTTGGAACTGTTCGACAGCATCGAGCGCGGATACCCGATCGGCAGTCTGCTCGTCTGGGACACAGACGCTGAACTTGAGAGCCTCGACAGCGTTGCTGACATTCGCCTTCCGCCCATCCCAGACGGCCGCAACGTGTCCTACATCCTGGACGGTCACCAGCGCCTTTCGACGCTATTTGGAAGCCTCTGGCGAAGGGAGTCGCCGCCGACAGACAAACAACGTGACTGGATGTGGTGGGTCTACCGGGACCTAACCCGCGGAGAAGCAGAGGGCGGCAATAACTATCGCCACGTGCGCTCGGCCGCCCCTGCGCCAGCGACCTGGCTCCCGATGCGTCACGTGTTGCGCACAATGGACTTCCTGACGTATGCACGGCGTCTGCAGGACGACGCAGACCCCGCCCTTTTGACCCAGTACATCGACGACGCGGAGCAGATCGCTCAGCATCTCAAGTCATATAAGGTCGCCGTTGTCCGCCTCGTCGGCGGCACACTGGACCAGGCCGTCGACGTCTTCTCTCGGCTTAACAGCAGCGGCACGTCGATGACACCGGACCTGATGGTCTCCGCCCTCACCTACACGCAAGGCGAGAGCCTTGCTGATCAACTTGAGGCGATTCAGGACGACCTAGCTCTCCAGGGTTTTACCGGCGTCGACTCCATCAACATCTTTCGCGCGCTTCTTGCCGTGATGGGCGAGGATGACATTCTGCGCACGAGTTGGGAACAGCTTGCACGCCGAGTGCAGGGGCAGCTTCAGCCGGCGATCGAAGAGTCTGGACGGGCGCTCTACCTGGCCGTTGAGTTTCTGAAGAACGACGTCGGCGTCAGGCAGTATCGCTTGCTTCCCTATGCCATCCAGCTCGTGCTGCTTGCCGCCTTCTTCTCACTCGATCCAGATCCAGAGGACGCCCGGCGTTCTGAGCTTCGCCGGTGGTTCTGGGTCACCTCCTGGTCCGGCTTTTTCGCGGGAGCAAACACCACGCAGGTCAAGGCTTCCCTCATGGAGATGCGCGATTTCGCCAAGGCCGAAATCTCGGCGATTCCCATCGACGAGCGGGCCAGGCCTTTCCCGGACCGCTTTGACATGCGCAGTGCTCGCGTGCGGACACTCTTGATCTGGCTGTTTCAAGAGTTTCCCGAGCCCCACGACCTTGAAGGCAACCCACTAGACCCGTTCGAGATCTTGAGCGAAGCCGACACGGGAGCGTTTCGACACGTGGTCGCGTCGTCGAACCCGGCAGGCTCAAGCCCTGCCAACCGCCTCATGTTCCCGACGCCGCGTGGCGTTTCCGTCAAGCGCGCATTGATCGATCTCAATCCGTTTGCCGAAGCGTCCATCCTTGAGAGCCAATGCATCCCCGCTGCCGCTCTCGAAGCTCTCCGCATGGGTAGAGACAACGATTTCGTCGAGCTTCGCGCAGAGGCGATGGCAAAGCGCGAGCGTGTCTTCATGGGAGAACTGGGCATTGTGCCGTCAGTTGAACTCGTCGGCGACGCCGACATCGACACGAACTAGCGCTGGCCGCGTCTGAGCTGCAAACATCGCGCAAACAAGCCCGACCGAAACGAGCCGAAACCGGCCAGTTGGGTGCGTGAGCAGAATCACCGCAGATGCAGGCCAATCACCCACTGAGCCGAGTCACTACTAAGCACTTCAGCGCTGCTGAAAATCGTGGTGTCCCCGGTTCGAGTCCGGGACTCGCCATGAGCCAAAGGCGCCGCAAAGCGGCGCCTTTCCCTTTGCCTGCAGAGCGCCGTAATTGAGCGCCTAAGCGCCACTTTCGGATTCCGTGGCCTATTCATGGCCTAATCGAGCCGTTTCACGGCCTCTGCAACGGGCGAGCTATCGTTCTCTAGCGAGCCCGAGACGGCAGGCGACCGGTGACGAATCCCTTGCCCCTGACGCGCTCGGGGCTCCTCGCAGCGCGACGGTCGGCGAGCCCCCGAACCGGGCACGCCACGATTCCTCGGAGTGGTCTTCGCCGTTCGGATCGGCGGCCCGCCATCGCACCCTGCGTGATCGCCCCACTGCCTGCTCAGGGCGTCGGGTCAGCGCGTGGCGCGAGTCACGCCGCGATGACGACTCGGGCGCCGGCCGCCTCGTACGTCGCGCGGGCACGCGCGTCGCGGGTGGCGAGCTCGGCGTCGTGCTCGACCGCCGCCAGGGCTACCAGCGCGTCGTAGACCGCGCCGCCGGAGATGTCCAAGCGAGCGAGCGTGTCGGCCAGCCGGCGGGTTGTCTTCTGGGCCAGCAACAGCGACGGCGCAAAGCGCTCGGCCAGCAGCCGCGCGGCGTCGGCGGGCTCGAGGCGCAAGTCGCCGGGCAGGCGGGTCAGCACGGAGTAGGTCTCGACAGCAGCGTGACCGGACAGCGCGATCTCACGGCCCGCCCACCAGGCGACAACGCGATCGTGCTCGTGATGGGTGGCAACCAGCAGCGGGATCGCGACGCTGGTGTCCAGCGCGAGAACCGCTACCGCCGCCCCGCGTCGATCAGGCCGAAGACGTCCTCGTCGCCGATCGCCGTCGCTCCGGTGGCGACCGTCACGCCGCCCTCGTCGACCAGTCGCGCCGTGCGCCCGGCCGGGACCAGTTGAAGCCCCGAGCCGTAGCGCGAGATGTCGACCGTCGAGCCCGGCGTCAGCCCCAGCGCGTCACGCAATGCCTTGGGGACGACCACTCGTCCCACGCTGTCGATCGATGCCCGCATTGCCATTACGATACTAGCCAAATCCCAGAGGACGGCGAGCGTGTTAGCCGACGGTAGATCAGGCGCTCAACCAACCGCCGCGCCGCCGACGACCACGCAGACCGCCACCGCCTTGCCCCCAGCGCCGTCACACCGGCACGACCAAGACCGGCCTCGACCAAAATTGCTGCCGGGGACCATGCGGCCCGCCACGCGCTCAAAGGCATGACGTCCACCGGCCCACAGCTCGTCCAGCCGGCCGGTGGCGCCGACCAGTCGGCGGAAGCGCTCGTGCTGGTCGGCGACGATTGGGACCGGCAGGACGGCGGCGACGTCGTCCAGGCCGCGGCGTATCGCGCGCAGCAGCCCGCGGAACGCCGAATCGCGGTCAAGCATGCGCTGCGCGCGGCGGCGCTGGCGCGTCGAGGCGATCCCGAGCTCGCAGGCCAGCAGCAGGCTGCGCGCTGCCGGCGCACTCGTGCCCTCGCGTCTGGCGCAAACGCTGCGTTGCAGGTGAGCCAACGCCGGTCGCGCCAATCGTTGTCGTCGATTAGGAGCCGCCGCTGCCGTGAGCGAGGGTCGCCCTCACCCCTCTCAGGCGCGCGGTGGCGGATCGAACGCCTCGGCGAGGACGTCGAAGGCGCCGTACTCGTCGAAGAAGATCCGGAAGTGGCGCAATCCGGCCCGCGGATGGCGGCGGTCCGCCAGGACCCGTGCGAGCCATGGCGAGTCGAGGACCTCCACGACCGTGTCATAGGCGTCGACCTGGTCAGACGTGACCGCCTCTATCGCCGTGAACACGAACGCATCCACCGCGGGAAAGCCCATCTCCTCCCACTCGACGGAACCGGAGTCCGTCTCGAGCTCATACCTGATCCGCAGGTCACGGGGCGCGAACGAGACGACGGGGCCGTCCACGAAGTTCTGGGACATGGCTGGAAGAGACCACACCTGGCGCGTCTTCTCGCTCACTTTGTGACGCTCCAATCCTTGCTGCCGGGGGTCACATCATCGCCGCTGATGCGGATGACGTCAGACCCCTTGGACATCTCGTTCCGGGCCAGCCGCCTCGTGATCTGGTTCTCAACGGCTTCGTTGCCCGTCATATCGCGGATCGTCCAGCGGCTCGGCTCGATGCCGGCTCGACGGAGCGCGAGCGTCGAGCGCGTGTTCACCGCCAGAAGCTCACCCCTGCGCTTGATCACGTCGACCGGGAGCTCGCTCGGCTTGATCGCGCCGGACCGCAGGCCGGACGCCACATCGCCGATGGTGCGCCCCCCGAAGGGTCCGCCGCGCTGGAACCGGAGAGAGGCATTGCCCTGGGTGAACAAGGGCACGGCCGCTTCCCGCTCGGCCGTGCGGAGAGCCAGCCGCGATGCCGCGAACTTCACCGCTCCGCGTACGAGGAACGCGCCGTCGATGACGCTCGCGGCGTCCCACACGTCATCGACCGCGTCGATGCCCTTGTGGTCGCGCATGTCGAACTGCAGCGATCGGGGATCGAGCCCGAGCGCATAGGCGCCAGCGAGCAAGTTGACGTTCTTCTCGCGCTGCTCGTCGCTGCACCGCTCGGCGCACGGGAGCGAAAGAGCGCCGACAGCAGCGGTCTTCGCCTCCCGGTAGAGCTGCTTCTGCGCGGCCTTCGCCGACGGCGTGTTGCTGGCGACAACCTGCTTGGCCGCCGGGTTGTTCAGCTTCGTCGGCTTGCTGGTCCCGGAAGCCGCCGACGTGTTGGCGTTGGTCGAGTTGCCCTTCTTGTCGGTGCTGATGTTGTTGCCGAAGTTGTCTCCGCAGCGCGGCTGGCATCCCGATCCGGCACCCGGGATGTGCCCGTCGAACTCGACGTTGTTGACCGGGTCCGAGCCGGCGAAGTCGTAGCGGTTCTGGGTCAGCGGGTCGGCGATGAGTGACAGGTCCGACTGCGCCGACTCATAGCGGTCGGTCTGCAGGAAGCGGCCGGCGGAGGGCCGGTAGTCGCGGACCTGCATGTCATAGGTCTTGACCCCGGCGTCGTAGTCGAAGCCGTTGAAGCGCAGCGGGTTGGTCGCCGCGTCGCCCGAGACGCCGGAGTTGGCGATCGAGTCGAGGTCGCCGTAGGGGTCGAAGACGTAGCGGTTGGTCGGCGCCGGAACGCTGCCGTTGGCCTCCTCCAGGCCGGTCGGGTTGCCGTTGGCGTCCGTGGCGTACGTCTTGGTGACCTGCGTCGTGGAGCCGGAGGCCTGCAGCGTCACCGCCAGTGGCCGGTTCGCGGAGTCGCGGTCGAAGGACACCAGGCTGGAGGTCGTCGCTCCCGTCGGCACCTGCTGACCCGAGATCGTCGAGGTCGTCCCGACGTACTTGAAGCCGCTGCGCTCGTTCGTGCCGCCGGCGTGGTCGGTGCGGCTGTCGCGACGGTCCATGCCGTCGTAGTCGAACCTCTGCTGGTCGCTGGCGCCCGACCGCTGCCGCATCACGCGGTCGAACTCGTCGAGGCAGTACAGGGTGGTGTCGGAGGCGGCGGTGGGCAGCCCCGAGCTGCAGCCGTTGTCCTTGGTCTCGACCGGGGCCGTGAAGGCCGGCTTGGTGGCCGCGGTCACGTCCGACCGAAGCCCGACGAGCGAGCCGTACTGGTTGTAGTCGTAGAGGTCCCAGGCCGGGTTCCCGCCCGCGGCGGGCGTCGACCTGGTGTAGTCCAGGCGCTGGCCGGTGTAGGTGTAGTCCTTGGTCCGGACGAGCGCGCCGCCCGACGCCGCGGACTGGCGCTCGGTCGTCTGGTTGATCGTGCCGTCGGGGTTGCGGGTGTAGTCGACCGTCCAGTCCTGGCGGTTGTTGCCGGTGGTGTTGAAGTCGCTGCCGCGCTTCCAGGACGTCAGCTGGTTGCGGGCGTTGTAGGTGTAGGTGCCGACGCCCGGCGTGTCCGACAGCCGGTTGCCGCGCAGGTCGTAGGTGTAGCTCGTGACGACGTCCAGCCCGCCGGAGGGCGTGCGGACCCGCTTGGTCGGCTGCCCGTGGTCGTCGAAGTAGGTCGTGACCAGCGTGTCGTTCTGCTGGCGGCGGCTGCGGCGCTCGCCGGACGGGTGGTAGGTCGTGCGCACGCAGCGCACCCCCGCGGGCGGCGTCGGCGCGCCCTGCGCGCAGGTGCTGTCGGTGATTGTCGGCGAGCCGGAGAGCTTGGTGGGCTCGTAGAACGCCGCGATCGTCTCCTTGTCCTCGTTGTCGTAGGTGAAGCGCGTGGTGCTGTGAGGGCTGCCGCTGACCGGGTCGGACATCACCTTGGTCACGCGGTTGAACGTGCCGTTGACGCGCCGCGCCGTGACGTTCCCGTTGTTGTCGTAGCTGAACGTGCTGTCGCGACCGCGCCGCCAGGCCTCGTTGGGGTCGGACTGGCCGTCGTCCTGGGTGGTGCCGGTGCCGTAGCGCTGGACCACGGAGGTCGTCCGGTCGGCCGTGTCGTGGTCGACGTAGACCATGCGCTGGTGGAGCGGGTCGCGGACGCCGGTGAGCGCCTCGTCCCCGTCGTACCAGTAGGAGTACTGCCGGGGCGTCGCGGGCGTGGTGGACGCCGGGGCGGCGTAGCCCGTGCGCCGCTTCATCTGCCCGTTGGACCAGTACTCGCGCTCGATCGTCGAGATGTTGTTGTTGGGGTCCGACGGGACGGGGTCGAGCTTCCAGCTCAGCTGGTTCCCGGACTGGTCGTAGTTGTAGTTGCTGATGCTGCTCTGCGACGACTTCGTCGCATAGTCCTTCGCGGTGCCGATCCAGCCGTTGGACAGCCGCTCGTAGGACGTGTGGACCGACCACGGGGAGGTCCCGTTGACGTCGTCGACCGTCCAGATCGACCGCACCCGCCCGAGCGGGTCGTAGTCCATCCGCTGGGCCAGGACCTTGTTGGTGGAGCCGGCGCCCGAGCGCGGCTGGTAGATCGCGGTCGGCTCGCCGGACTCGCCCGCGCCGTTCGTGACGTTGGACCCGTCGTCGGCGTCGGTCCGCTCGCTGTAGTCGTAGACCGTCGCGTGGACCGCGTCCGCCGACGCCGTCGAGGTCAGGTTGTCCCCGATGACGTCCGGGTTGGTCGGCGCCCAGGCCTGCGACACGCCGGTGCCGGTCATCGTCACGCCGGACGGGTCGACCACGCGCCGCAGGTTGCTGTTGGCGTCGTACTCGGTCAGCGTCGTGCGCGGCCCGTCACCGGCGGTGTCGAAGCCCGCACCGGAGGCGAGATGGCCCTCGGTCACGCGCGAGCGCAGGCCCCGGCCGTCGTAGTCGTAGCCCGTCAGCCGCGCGACGTTGTCCGGGCCGGTGGCCTCGGCCTTGGACCCCGGGTCGGTGCGGAACGCCAGCGCGCCGTCGGGGAAGTAGGAGAGCGTGGTCGTGTTGCGCCCGCCGCCCGCGACGACCGGGCCCTGCTCGTTGACGAGCCGGTCGTTCGCGTCGTAGGTCCGGTAGGTCTTGAAGTCGTCCTCGTTGGACTTGCCCCGGCCGTTGGGCGTCAGCTCGCGCACCAGGTTGTCGTCGACGTCCCACGCGTAGCCCCAGTAGTCGTTCTCCGGGTCGCGCTCCAGGATGAGGCGATCGAGCGTGTCGTAGTCGTACTTGTACTCGTAATCCTCCGCGGTCGAGCCCCTGGTGCCGTTGGGCGTGACGCGCTTGATGAGGTTGTCGTTGGTGTCGTAGGTGTACTGCGTCTCCTGGCGCTGCTCGTTGGGCGTCGCCCAGTCCGCCGGCACGTCCGACGCGCCCGGGTCGGTCCGGTTGACGACGCGGTCGAAGCTGTCGTAGGTGAGGTCCGAGTGCCAGCTGGTGTCGCCCAGCAGCTCGGTCTTGGTGACGTTGCCGTTGAGGTCGTAGTCGTAGCGGTGGGCGATGACGCCGGCGCAACTGGAGCTCGTCTTCGCACACGGCGTCGGGTCGCCGGATGTCAGCGTCGCCCCGGGGTTGGCGCCCAGCGGCTGGGTCGTGCCGACGATGCGGCCGGTCGGGTCGTAGTCGATGCGGCTGATCGACAGCGCGGCGTCGGTGACGCTCGTCAGGCGTCCGTCGTCGTCGTAGGCGAAGAGCGCCGCGCCGCTGCGCGGCATCCACGACGGCTGCTCGGCAGGCGTCACCGCGCCGAACTTGCCCTGCGCGGTGCTGCTCGGCTGCTCGGAGGACGTGTCGGCGCCCGTGAGCGGCGTGTCGCGCTCGGCCAGCTGCGGGCCGTTGACCGGCACCGGCTCCGACGACGCCTGATCCGTGAACCGCCGGCCCGGGTCGGGAGCGCCCGTGCTCGCGCCGCCCCACGAGAGCTGCCACCACGACGGCCGGCTCGTGGACTCCAGCGCGCCGGTGTCCAGGAAGGTGTTGGTGATGGACTTGTTGCGCCCGTCGACGATCGTCGTCGGGTTGCCGACCGCGTCGCGCATGTAGCTGACCTTCCAGCTGAGGTAGTCGTTGTTGGCGGTCCCGGCCCGGCCGTACTGGTTGGGCGCGTAGGGCACGGTCCGCGTCAGCAGGTCGCCGGCCTGGTCGTAGGAGTAGCGGCTGGTGAAGTACTTGTAGCTGCCGTCGGACTCGGTCGTGCCGTTGACCACGCCACGTGGGGTCGTCTGGGCGATGACCTTGCCGTCGGCGCGGCGCTTGACCGCGGTGGTGGCGCCGGTCGGGTCGACCGTCGTCAGCAGCTGGTCGCGGTGGTCGTAGGTGTAGGTCGTGGCGACGTTCTCGGCGCCCGACGTGAAGCCCGCCGGAACGTCGTGGTCGTCGCGCGGCAGCACGTGCTTGACCACGTTGCCGTCGGCGTCGTAGGTGTACTTGTTGGTCCGCGGCGTCGCGGTGGTCGTCTCCGACGGCGAGGGCCGCTCGGTCTGCGAGGTCAGCTCGTCGACGCGGTCGTAGGCCATCGACACGCGCAGCTTGCTCAGCTGGTTGGTGGCGATCGCCGCCGCGGCGGCGTCGGCCGCCGCCTGCGGCGTGTAGGCGTCGTTGGTGTTGACGTTGCCGTCCGGGTTGGCGTTGCGCGCGGCGTCGACCTGGCCGACGACGTTGCCGCGCGGGTCCAGGGCGAGCGCCTGCACGTGGATGGCCGACGTCGCATGACGGGTCTCGGCCACGACGCGGCCCGCCGGGTCGCGGGTCCACTCGGTCGTGTAGGGCAGGTTGGGCGAACCGCCGCTCGCGGGGACGCCGCTCGCGCCGCGCGGGTCGGTGCGGGAGACCAGGAGGTCGGTCTCGTCGTAGGAGAACGTCGTCACCTCCGGCCGCGTGGTGTAGGTGTTGCCGCGCGGATCGCTGCTGTTGCGCGACCACCCGGTCTCGGTGACCGTGAGCGGCTGGTCGGTGGCCGAGAACGCGGCGGCCAGGATCCGCCCGGTGCCCGGGTTGCTCTCACCGACGAGGTTGTCGTTGCGGTCGTAGGTGTAGGTCTCGGTGACGTACTGGCTGCTGGCCGACTTCTTGGGGCTGATCTTCTGGATCACCCGGTCGAAGGCGTCGTAGGTCAGGCGCGTGGTGTAGGTGTTGTCCGGGGTCGTCTGCGTGTTGCGCGGGTCGACCTGGGCCAGGACGTTGCCGACGGTGTCGTAGCGGTAGCGCCAGCGGTGGGCGGACGCCGTCGCCGTGTTCGGGTTGGGCGGCGTCGGGTAGCCGGTGTCGCGCGTGGACTGCGGGTTGCCCTTCGGGTCGATGACCGTCTGCGGCATGCCGCTGGCGTCGTAGTCGTTGTAGGTCGTGACGTTGCCGACCTCGTCGGTCTCGGCCTTGACCTGGCCCACCGGGCACGTCGCGCCGTCGGCTGACGTGCAGTAGTCGGTGTAGGACTTGGGCCCACCGACCCGGTCCTGGCGCCAGTTGACGTTGCCGCTGTCGGTGCTGACGTCGAACGTCCAGCCGACCTTCGCGCTGCTGCCCGGCGCGGTGCGCGGGTTCTCGATGCCGGTCAGGTCGGCCACGAAGTTCGTGTTCGGGTCGCTCGACGGGCGCAGCGAGGTCTTGCCGTTGCTGAGCGTGTAGGTCAGCGTGGTCGTGCGGCCGGTACCGGCGTGCGCGGTGGTGTCGTCGCCGTCGGGGTAGGTCGTCTGGGTCTTCAGCAGCCCGGACATCGCGTCGTAGGTCATGCGGACCGGCGCGCCCTGGTCGGTGATCGTGCCGGAGCCGTTCTTGACGACGCCCTCGGCGACGCGCGTGAGGTCGTTCTGGCGGACGGTGACGGCGGGGTCGGTGTCCCAGTCCAGCGTCGTGGAGACGGTGTTGGGGTCGATGATCTCGACGGGGCGGCCGTAGGCGTCGGTGCGGTGCTTCCACGCCTTGCCGCGGGCGTCGGTGACGGTCATCGTCCGGTCCGGCGCGCCGTAGTCGGTGAAGGCGTAGGTGGTGTCCTTGCCGCGGCGGTCGGTGATCGTGTCGGGCACCAGCGCCGGGACCTCGCCGCCGGCCGGCGTGCCGGGGTGGGTCTGGTAGCCGACGGTCGTCCGGCGATCCGCCTCGCCGTTGTCGCGGTGCTCGACGACGTTCTGCAGGCGCATCGGCGCGGTCGGGTCCTCGCCGGGCAGGTACTCGAAGCCCCAGCGGCGCGAGTGGTCGCCGGTCGGCGCCAGCGCGTCGGCGTTTGCGACCTCGACGAAGTCCGTCAGCTGGCGGTTGGCGTCATAGCCGAACGTGTACTCGCGCCCGGCGTGGTCGGTGACCTTGGCCAGCGGCGTCGGGCCCATCAGCTTGCCGAGGTCGGTCAGCGTGGAGGCCGCCGAGGTCAGCAGCGACTGCAGCGTCACGCTGCCGCCGCCCAGCACCGTCGAGAGGCGGTTGCTCAAGCGCGTCTGGTCGGCTGCGACGCGCGGCGTGTAGGCCAGCAGCAGGTCGCGCCCGCCGGCGTCGGTGACCTTCGTCGCGCGCAGCGTGCAGACGCGGCCGGCGGCGCTGCCGCTGACCGACTGGCCCAGCGTCGTCCGCAGACCCCAGGCGTTGGACGACGACGGCGTGCCGCTGACCGCGCCGAGCATCTGCGCCAGCGTGCAGCTCGCGGCGCTGGTGCCCGACTGCCCGGTCAGCAGGTCGTACTTCTCATAGGTGTAGGTCAGCGTGTTGCCGTTGCGGTCCTCGGTGCGGATCAGGTAGCCGAGCTGGTTGAAGAAGTGCGCGACGCCGTCAGGCCGCGTCATCACCCAGTAGGGCTGGGTCAGCCCGTCGCCGGTGTAGGCGAAGCGACGCAGCGTCAGATGCACGCCGGGCGGCGCGTTCCACTTCTGCGTGTTGGTCGCGTCGCGCGTGAAGTGATGGCGCGTGCCGTCGGCGTCGGTCAGCGTGATGTCGGCGCCGATCGCGGCCGGCAGCCCCGACGGGACCCCGCCGGTCAGCTTGCCGTCGCGGACGTCGGCCAACCCCACGCCCGACAACGGCTCGTTGAGACGCGTCGGCCCCGAGACGCCCAGCGAGATCCCGCGCCCGGCCGTGTTGTAGGCGACCGGGTCGTTGAGCCCGACCGGCCCCAACGGATCGAGGTCCTGTTGCTCACCCAGCCGCGGCGGACCCTCGAGCGAGTTGTAGTCCACGTTGACGAACGTCGACAGACCCCGACCCGGGTTGACGACCGGCACGTGGTGCCAGAGCAGGTTGCCGGTCTCGGCGTTGACCAGCAGCTGGGAGCCCGCGCCGGTGTCGACGCTGTCGTAGTCCCAGAACTTCTCCAGGCCGATGCGGGTGTTGCGGACGGTCGTGTCCCACGGGCGCCAGGTCTGGATGACCTGGGCGCTCGTGTTGTAGCAGTAGGTCGTGACGTGTCCGGCGGGGTCGGTCGCAACGGTGCGGTCGAAGACCACGTTGTTGGGCCACGGCGAGTTGGAGACCGGCGAGGCGCACGCGTGGCCGGTGCCGCTCGACGGCTTGTAGTTGAAGTTCGAGACGCTGTCGGGGCGCGAGTCCGGGAAGTCCTGGGTGATCTGGGTGACCTGGCTCCAGTCGCCCTGCGGCCCGTAGACCAGGTTGAAGATGATGTTGTCGCGCGAGGTGACCTTGTCGAGCTTGTCCCAGGTGCCCGGCAGCGCGGTCGCGTCGTAGTGGTAGGACGTGGTCTGACTCGACGGGCTCGTGTAGCTGGTGAGCAGGTTGTGGCCGTTGACGATCGTCGTGCCGTAGTTCCACTCCGTCGTGCCCTTGGCGATCTTCAGCAGCTGGCCGTTGGTGCCGTAGGTGAAGTTCAGGACGTCGCCGTTGCTGTCGGTGATCGAGCCGACCCTCTCCGGCCGCCCCGACTTGGGCGTGATGTCGATGTGGTGGCCCGCCGCGTCGGAGACCTGCGCGAGCTGGACGGTGTAGCCGTCGTAGGAGGCCGCGTAGGTCCACTTGACGCCGGTGTCGCGGAACGTGAGCGTCGCGACGCCGGTGCTCTTGTTGGTGACCAGGTCGGCGTTGATGTTGGGCGGGCTGAGGTACGCGCGCGTCGTCGAGGTGTCGTTGGCCCAGTCGCGGTCGAAGCGGTAGATCGCGTTGCCGTTGCCGTAGATCGTGCGCGAGTCGTCGTACCAGACGCGTTCGCCGAGGAACGCGGCGTTGTTGATGCCCTCGCTCCAGCCCGAGCCGAACACGCCCGCGCCGTTGCCCAGGTTCTGGCCGTTGAACGTCCGCCGGAGCTTGAGGTTGAAGCCGCCGGCGCCGGGCAGGTTGATGTCGGTGCTGTCGACCGCGACGTTGCCGGTGGCGACGTTGACCGCGAGCTTGCTGTTGCCGTCGAAGCCGAGCGACTCGTAGGTCTGGTCGCTCTCGAAGCCCGGATGCCACTCGAAGTCGACGCGGATCGTCGGGCCGCCGTGCGCGGCCTGGTGCCCGTCGAAGGTCAGGACGTTGTTCAGCCCGGTCTCGTTCTGCGCCTTGACCAGGATCCCGTTGTTGGTCGACGGGCTGCGCAGCCAGCGCTCCGCGAGGCGGCCGAGGTTGAAGTTCACCCAGCCGCCGGTCCAGCTCGAGTAGAGCGTCGTCAGCGCGGGCTGCGGGTCGGTCGCGAAGTCGCCGCCCGCCGTCGTCCACGCCGTCGAGCCGTTGTAGGTGTTCCAGGTCGCGACGCTGCCCAGCAGCTTGCCCGAGCCCGTGACCGTCACGGGCGTGCTGGAGTCGGTGCCGCTCTGGGACTGGAACCACAGGCCCAGCTCCGCGCCCATGACCGACGCCGTCCGCGGGATCGCGGACGCGAAGTCCGGGAAGCGCAGCGCAGCACGGTAGGTGGCCGCCGGCGAAGCGGTGCGGCCGACCTTCAGGGTCGTGCCGCCACACGCCTGCGTGGTCGGCGTGGCGCTCGACAGCGTGCACGAGATGTCGTCGCCGAACCAGATCGACGGGTCGACTTCGACGGGGAACTCGGCCTGCTCCAGCCACTCGGGGTCGACGGCGACGGTGAGCGTCTGCCGGTCCTCCGAGAGGCGGTAGGCGACGTGCTCGGAGCTCGGCGCCGTGTCGCCGTGGGCCTGCACGGTCGGGGTCGGCAGCCAGAACCGGACCTTGCCGTCACCGTCGCGGAAGGCGACCGCGCCGTCGTCGCGCAGCTCGGGCGTGAGGCCTTGGCTGGCGTCCAGGGTGTAGGTGTAGCTCGACGGCGCTGAGACGTCGGCGAGCGTCAGCGTCTCCTTGAGGCCAAGCGGCTGGGCCTCGTACTCGGCGTCGACGCCATCCAGGACGTCGGGGTAGGTTGCGATCGCCCCGTCGGCGGTCGGCGCCGCGTCCGCGTCGGCGCCGTCGAGGGCGAACGAGACCCAGCGGCCGCCCGCGGTGACCGTGGCCGGGTCCGCCAGGCTCTCCGGCAGCGCGACCTTCGCCGTCGCCTCGGTGGTCTTCAACCCGCCGCTGCCGTCCGGCTCGAGGTCGGTGTCGATCGGCTTCCACTTGCCTTCGGCGTCGCGGTAGTTGACCGGCGAGGCCCAGATCTGGGCCTGGTACCGACCGTCGGCCTTGCGGTACGTGCGCGAGCTCTCGGTCCGCAGCTCCGGGATCTCGGTCCCGGAGGCGGGACCTTCGAAATCGAGCTGGGGCGCGGCGGCGGTCGTCGCCGCCTGGCCGCTGTCAGCCTCCGAGCTCGTCCCGACGACCAACGCCACCAACAACGCCGCGACGCTTCCCAACAGCGCCACGAGCAGCACGAACCGCGACCGCAGAGCGGACATCCCATCCCCTGTTCATCAACCTTGGACCGAGCGGCACCCCTCCGCCCCAGCGTCCGACCTCGGACGCGTCCGGCACCCAACTGGTTTGGAGATGGGCTGTCAAGATCACTCAACAGCGCCTTTGCATTGATGTCCGCTTTCAGACACAATAAAAACGAATACTTGAGTAGCTTTATGCAATAGGAACGCGGGCGTTCCGCGCTCGGCGGCTACGCCCGCGCCCGCGCCGCCTGGCGGACCAGGTGATCGCGCTCGGCGACGTTCGTGGCCCGGTGCGCGGCCTCTGCGTACGCGGCGCCGGCGGCGGGCAGGTCGCCGGCGAGCTCGTGCAGGTGGCCGCGGACGGCGTGCCATCGGTAGCGGTCGCCGATCGCTTCCTGCAGCCGATCGGTCTCGCGCAGGCCGGCGGCTGGGCCGAGGACGTGGCCGACCGCGACCGCGCGGGCGAGCACGGCGGCGGGGTCTTGGCGGACCGGGTCGTCGGTGAGGGCGACGAGGTCGTCGTACCAGGCGAGGATCTGCAGCCAGTCGGTCTCCGCGGCGCTGGCCGCGTCGTCGTGCAGGGCGGCGATGGCGGCCTCGACCTGGTAGCGGCCCGAGCGCTCGAGGGCGAGCGCCGACTGCAGGACGCGCACGCCCTCGGCGATCTCGCGCGCGTCCCACAGGCTGCGGTCCTGGCGGTCGAGCGTGACGATCCGGCCTTCGGCGTCGAGGCGCGCGGCGCGGCGCGCGTGGTTGAGGAGCATTAGCGCAAGCAGCCCGCGCGCCTCGGGCTCCTCGGTGGCGAGCGTGAGTTGGCGGGCGAGCCGGATCGCCTCGCGCGCCAGGTCGACGCGGCCGCCGTGGCCCACCGTGTAGATGAGGTACAAGACCCGCAGCACGACCGCGAGGTCGCCCGGCTGGTCCAGCCGGCGCCCGTGCAGCGTGCGCTTGGCGCGGCTGATCCGTTGGGCCATCGTCGCCTCTGGCACGTAAAACGCGTCGGCGATCTCCCGGGTCGTAAGGCCGCCAACCGCACGTAGCGTCAGCGCCACCTGCGAGATCGGCGCAAGGTCGGGGTGACAGCAACAGAAGAGCAAGAACAACGTGTCGTCGCCCACCTCGCCAACCGCCGACTGCGGCGGGAACGGCTCAGCGTGCACCGCCTCCTCACGACGCGCCCGCGCCACCTCGCTGCGGCGCGCGTCGACCAGCCGCCGCGACGCGACCGTCGCCAGCCACGCCCCCGGCTCGCGCGGCGGATGCTCGGGCCACACGCGCAAGGCCTCCAACAACGCCTCCTGCAACGCGTCCTCAGCGGCGTCGAAGTCCTCGCCCCGCCGGACCAGACCCGCGAGGACCCGGGGGACGAGAGCGCGCAGCGCGCCCTCGTCCAGCCCTCGCATCGGCTCGTCGATCACGCCCGTCAGTCCGCCGAATGCGCCCCGGACATGATCTCCCGCACATCGATCCACTCGTGCAACGGCCCACCGCCCGGACCCGGCTCGGACGAGATGTAGGCCGCGATCTCGAGCGCGCGCTCGTGCGAGTCGACGTCGACCATGTACCACCCGGCCACGAGATCGTTGGTCTCCGGCAGCGGGCCGTCGGTCGTGACCGGCGCGGCGTCCGGACCGCCGTAACGCACCCAGGTCTGTGCCGGCGTCAGTGCCTCCACACCCATGAGCTCACCGCTCTCCTCCAGCACCTCACGGACGTGCCGCAGGAAGGCGAAGTGCGCCTCCACGTCCTCCGGCGCCCACTGGTCCATCGTCGGGAACGGGATGTGCGGCTCCGGGCCACCGCTGTAGTGCTTGAGCAACAGGTACTTGGGCATCGTCGTCTCCTGGTGTCGTGGGCCGCGCCTACCGTGGCCCTTCACCTGGTGAGCGGAGCCGGCCGGACGTTCTCGACATGCAACCACGCATCGCGTCGGGATAGCTTCAGGGCCCGGACCCTGTCCCGGGGCTGTCGCTACCGGGCTAGTACGGCGACGCGGCTTCCGTCCCCGTTGGCGTACGCGATCGCGTCAGCCAGGATCGTCTCGTAGTCCCCGACGGCGTCCTTGGCGTACAGGGACTTGGCCCATGCCTTCCCCGCCTTGCTCAGGCGCTTGCGCGCACGCCGGTCGGCGACCAACGCGTCGATGGCCTCGAACCAGCCGTCGTCGTCTACGAGCCGGCCGCCTTCGCTTTCGCCGAACCGCGCGTACGGCCCGCGGTTGGACGCCAGCCACGGCAGCCGACTGCCGGCGTACTCCTTGATCTTGATCTCGGAGCGAGCCAAGTTGAATGGGTTGTCGGCGATCGGGGCGAGGCCGATGTCCCAGGCAGCCATGCGCACCGGGAGCTGGTCGAAGTTGACCAACCGGTCGTGTCGGTAGCGCTGCGTGAGCCCGATGTCGATCCCGATGCACTCCACCAGGACGTCCGGGCGCTCGGCTTGGACCCGTCGCAGGGCATCGGCGATGCCGAGGACCTCCGCGTCGTTGCCGTGCTCCCAGCCCGCGACCCATCCGACGACGATCCCCTCGTGCCGGCGCGGGCGCGGACGATGCATCTGCGCGTGCAGTCGGTTCTCGACGATGCGGACGTCCGCCATGCCCGCATCGAGGTAGATGTCGCGCACCGGCGGGGTCGACACGGTCACAACGTGCGCTTTGGCCGCGACCTTGACCGAGGCGCGGTAGTGCTTGCGCCACAGCTGCGCGCTCGCGCCAGCCGGGCCGTGCAAGAAGTCATCGTCGTTGTCGTACACCACGCCGATCCCCCGCGCGCGCAGCGAATCGAGCAGCCGCAGCAGCGGCTCGCCCATCGCGCGATAGACGAGCACCGCGTCGCAGGAGAGCGCGTCCTGGGCGCTGAGCATGCCGGAGTCGAAGTCCGGCATGAGGATCTCGTGGCCTCGCTCCTCCAGCGCTCGCAGCGGGATCAGCGACCGGTAGTTGCTCCCCGCCCCGGTCGGTTCGAAGATGTTCCCAATCCGCATCCGCTCAGCATCGGTGAGAGGACGGGGGCCGGCAAGGACCACCCGCTGCCGACTGGCCGTCTCACCAGCCCGACGGGTCCTCCGCGGCCGCCGCCGCGGCCCTGTAGGCCGCCTCCTCGCGCCGGATGAGGTCCGGGTTGGTGCCGCGCGCGTGGGCGAGCGCGAGCGTCAGGGCCTGTAGTGCGCCGGCGCCGGCGAGCAGGGCGGCGAGGCGGTCGGCGGGCGCGTCGACGACGAGGCGCCCGGCGGGCGTGAGGTCCGGCGCGAGCGCGGTGTCGTAGGACGATGACAACAGCGCGGCAACCGGGATCCCGATCGCGACCGCGGCAGCCGCGACGTGTCCGGCCCGGCGCGCGACGCGCTGGGCCTCGGGCGTGCCGTCGTCGATCGCGATGAGAATCAGCCCATCGGCAGCCTCGTGGCCCGCGAGCTGCCCGTGAACCACGGTCTCCAGCTCCAACGCGATCGTCGGCTGGCGCGCGCCTTCGGCGATCTTCAGCGCCAGCTCGCGCGCGGTGACGTGGTCGATCCCGGCGCCCGCGCAGAGGACGACGCGCCGGTCGGCAAGCTGCCCGGCGACCGCCGCGGCGTCCAGCGCGATGGCAGCGGCCAGGACGTCGCGCGCCGCGCTGCCGCCACCCGCGTCCACCGGCCCCGCGATTGCCGCGCCGCCCAGCAGCGCCGACGTGTAACCGATCGTGTGACACCAGGACACGTCGTGGACCGGCGTGACCAGCACGTGGTCGGCGGTCGCCGCGACGCTCCCGGCCGGGTCGTGCGTGACGACCGCGACCTTCGCCCCCGCCTTGCGCGCGGCGAGCGCCGCCAGCTCGGTCGCGCGCGTGCCGCCGTCGTGGGAGACCGCGACGCAGACGCCGCCCGCCGGCTCGACCGCCGCGGTCAGCGCCTGGCGCGCGCGGACGAGCGAGCGCTGCTCCGGCGCCGCCGCGCCCGCGATCAGCGCCGCGATCGCGTGCGCGCCGTGCTCGGAGGTCCCGCAGCCGACGACCGTCACGGGCTGCCCGGCGGCCAGCGCGGCGTCGATCTCGCGGCCGATCACCGCAGCCACCGGCGACGGCGCGTCGAGGATCGCCTCGGCCAGCGCCGGCTGCGCGGCGATCATCTCCTCCATGACCCACGGCGGGCCCTCGCGCAGCTCGGGGTAGTCCTCGGTGTGCCAGCTCATGGCGCGCAGCGTTCCACGAGATGCAGGTGGCAGTCCGGCCAACGTTCGACCAGCAACTGCGACAAGTCGTCGGCCGCGGCACGCAAGTCCTCGACCGCCAGGCCGTCAAGGCGATCGAAGACGAAGAACGCGCGGCTGGTCGCCTCCGTGAGCTGGGTGCGCCGGCCCTGGCGCCAGTTCCAGCGCCGGCAGGTCACGCCGCGGTCGTCGCGCCAGACCACCTCGCCGGCCGGGACCGCCTCGACGTCGCTGCCATCGCCGCGCGGGTCGAACGGCTCGCCGCCCTCTGCCACCGTCAACCGCAGGGCGCCCTCCAGGCGGTCGGCATCCTCCCCGCCGAGCGGCACGACGCGATGGACGCTGACCGAGTTGTACAGGTCGACCAGCACGTTGACGCGCGGCAGCTCGCCGCCCTTCAACACCCGTCCGATCAGCGCCTCGGCCGAGCTGGGGTACTTGCTCGGCTTGGACCCAAAGGCGCTGAACGCCGCGCGCCACGACGCGATGTGCGGGTGGTCGGCCGCACGCTCCAGGCCTGCGGCGCGCACCGCTGCCTCCGCCTCCACCAGCCGCGCGTCGCTCTCGGCATCGGTCGCCCCGTTCCCCACGCCCGATGCGACCAGCACCAGCGCGACGTAGTCGGGGTGCTTGGCGTGGATCGCGGGATCGACGACAACTTCGAGATCAACGGACGGCGACACGAGGCTCCTGCGGTAGGTGGACGGTCATGATCAGCTCGCACGGCCCGCGGCCGGCGCCCTCGTAGGCGTGCGCGAGGTCGGCGGCGAACGCAGCGGTCGCCCCGGTGCTCAGCGTGGTCGGCTCCGCGGCCGCCCCAAGAATCAAGCGCAGCTGCCCGCGCAGGACCGTGAGCGTCTCGGTCGTCCCCGCCGGATGCGCAGCGCTTGCGTGCCGCTCGCCGGGACGCAGGACCCAACGCCACAGCTCAACCGGCGACGGGCTCGCGGTCGTCAACAGCAGCCGCGCGCTCCCACCGTCCGGGCCCGACCACAGCGGCGCGACCGCCGCAGCGTCCACGACGGTCACCGGCTCCTCGAGGGTCGCGTCCTCCATCAAGGCGGACACCGGCCGGCCGAGCGCGTCGGCTAGCCGGACGAGCGTCGTGAGGTTCGGGTTGCCGCGCGCGTTCTCCAGCGCGACCAACGCCCCCTTGCTCACGTCCGCGCGAACCGCGAGCGCGTCCAGAGACAGCCCGGCGCCGGTCCGGGCCGAGCGGACGTTGCGAGCGACGATCTCCAGCGTGGCCTCGTTCATCGGCGGTCATTTTACTGTACCGCACGATCATTTTTCCGACCGTATGCCGCCAGCCCGTCCGCGAGCTGGTCGTACGCCAGCGCCGCCCGCGGGCCCAGGCGCTTGGTCAGCGCCCGCGGCTCTTCGCCGTCCAGCAGCCCGTCGAGCGCCTCGCGCGCGATCGCACGATGGGTCCACGCCAGCGTGCGCGCGACCACCTCGGCGACGAGCGCGTCGCCGCCGATCGCTGCCGCCAGCGCGGCCGCCTCCCGCTCCGCCCCCGCGCCCAGGCGCTCCGCCAGCCCTGGCGTGGCGCGCACGATCCGCGGGACTACGAGATCCTCCTCCACCGCGTCCGCGCCCGCGGCGACGTCGTCCAGCAGCGCGGCGGTCGTCGCGCGGAGTACATCAAGCACCGCGACACCCGGCGCGCGCTCCGCGATCTCCGTCGCCGCGCGCGCCAGCCGCGGGTCGCCGGTGCCGAGCAGCACCGCTTCTTTGGTAGCGAAGTGGTTGAAGACCGTCTTCTCGGAGACGTCGGCCGCCGCGGCGATCTCGGCGACCGTGACAGCAGCGAAGCCTCGCTGCGCGAAGAGGCGACGGGCGGTGGCGGTGATCGCCTCGCGGGTGAGGCGCTTCTTGCGCTCGCGGAGTCCCTCTCTCGTCCCTGCCATTGTCATTATAACATAACAGGGACAGTAGATTTACAGTCACTGTAGTGTTATTCTGCCGCGCCATGTCTGCGCTCCCCAGCAGTTCCCCCGGTTCCTCCCCACCCGCAATCGAGGCCTCAGACCTCACCAAGTCCTACGGCGACGTTGAGGCCGTCCGCGGCGTCTCCTTCAACGTCCCGCGCGGCGAGGTCTTCGGCTTCCTCGGCCCCAACGGGGCCGGCAAGAGCACCACCATCAAGATGCTCACCACGCTCGCGCGGCCGACCTCCGGCACCGCCCGCGTCTGCGGCTTCGACGTCGTCACCCAGCGCGACGACGTCCGTCGCCACCTCGGCCTCGTCTTCCAGGACCCGACGCTCGACGGCTACCTGACCGCCGACCAGAACCTCCGCCTGCACGCCGAGCTCTACGGCGTCGACCCTGCCGCCGTGAGCACGCGGATGGACCAGATGCTCGACATGGTGGACTTGAACGACCGCCGCGACCAGCCGGTGATGACGTTCTCGGGCGGGATGCGCCGCCGCCTGGAGATCGCGCGCGGGCTGATGCACTCGCCGCGCGTGCTGTTCCTCGACGAGCCGACGATTGGCCTCGATCCGCAGACGCGCAGCTCGATCTGGCGCTACATCCGGGCGTTACAAGAGGCCGAAGGAACGACGATTTTCATGACCACGCACTACATGGACGAAGCCGAGTTCTGCGATCGCATCGCGATCATGGACCGCGGCGAGATCGTCGTGCTCGACACGCCCGAGGCGCTCAAGGCCAGCGTCGGCGCCGACCGGATCACGCTCGGCACCGCCGACGACGAGGCCGCGATCGCGGCGCTGCGCGAGCGCTTCGAGATCGAGGCGGCGATGGCCGAAGGTGCGGTGACGTTCCACGTGGAGTCCGGCGAGGCGTTCGTGCCGCGGCTGTTCGCCGAGCTCAGCGTGCCGATCACCTCGGTCGCCGTCTCGCGGCCGACGCTCGACGACGTCTTCATGAAGTACACGGGCACGACGATCCGCGACGCGGAGACCGGCGGCGTCGCGAACATGAACCGCGCGATGATGCGCGCGATGGCAGGAGGCCGGCGATGAGCGCGGCCGTCGCGGACGTGATCGCCGCCCGGATCCCGGAGCGGTCGTGGCGCTCGGAGGCCCGCGCGGTCAAGGTCGTCGCCCAGCGTGAGCTGCTGCGGTTCATCGGCAACCGCGCGCAGATGGCGATGTGGTTGATCCAGCCGCTGCTGTTCTTGTTCGTGTTGGGGTCCGGCCTGCAGTCGCTCTCGGCGGCCTCCACGCACGGCGTCGACCTCAAGACCTTCATGTTTCCCGGCGTGCTCTGCATCACGGTGGTGTTCACGGGGATGTTGAGCGCGGCGTCGCTGGTCTGGGACCGCGAGCTCGGGTTCCTGAATGAGTTCCTGGTCGCCCCGGTCAGCCGGACGTCGATCCTGCTCGGCAAGTGCCTGGGCGGCTCGCTGATCGCGGTCTCGCAGGCCGTCGTCATCCTGGCGCTCGCCCCGCTGGTCGACGTCCCCTACGACCCCGTGCTGATCCTCGGCGCGCTCGGGCTGGTCATGTTGTTGGCCTTGACGATCACGTCGTTCGGCCTCTTGATCGCCGTCTCGATCAAGCAGGCGCAGACGTTCACCTCGACCATGCAGCTGCTCGTCATCCCCATGTACTTCGTGTCGGGTGCGCTGTACCCGGTCTCGGGGCTGCCGGCCTGGCTCGGCGTGCTGAACCGGATCGACCCCATCACCTACGCGGTGGATCCGATGCGCCGTCTGGTCTTCGACCACCTCGACATCTCCGCCGCCGCCCGCGCGACACTCGACCCGGGCGTGACGTGGTTCGGCTGGCGCGTGCCGACGGCGCTGGAGGTCGCGATGCTCGCCATGCTGGGCCTGGGGATGATGGCGCTGGCGATCGCGCGGTTCTCGCGGACGGAGTAGGAGGGCGGGACACAAGAACACGTACCTGCGCGCGCGTGAGGCTGGCGCCCATCGCGCACGCAGCCGAGGAGGAGCGCTATGAAGATCATGTTCCTCTGGCCCCGGCCGTCGTAGACGAAGGCCCCGACGGTCGCGGCGACGAACGCGATGGGAACGTAGGCCTCGGCCAGGCCGCGCTTCGAGACCTTCATGGCCAGTCCAGCGGCGCCTCGAAGCGCTCCTCACCCGCATGCTGACCAATCGTCCGGAATAGGCCGCGATTCCCATTAGGCTTGCGGCCCTGATGGCTCGCACGCTCTCGCTGCTCACCGCGCTCGCCGCCTGCGTGGCCACGGCCCTCGCCGCGCCCGCCGCCCAGGCCAAGCCCGCCCCGAAGGCCTTCGCGCTCAACGGCACCAACCTGGTGTCCTTCGACCCCTCGAAGCCGAGCGACGCGACGTCGACTCCGATCGTCGGGGTCGCCGCGGGTGAGACGCTCGTCGGCATCGACATCCGCCCCGCCAACGGCATGCTCTACGGGCTGGGCGTCAACGCTGCGACCGACACGGCCACGTTGTACGTGATCGGCCCCGCAGGCTTCGCCAGCCCGGTCGGCACGTACGGCGCTATCGCCCTCACCACCAACGGCATCACGACCGTCGACCTACCCGCCGGCGACTACGGCTTCGACGTCAACCCGGTCGCAGACCGCATCCGCGTCACCGCCAGCAGCAGCCTCAACTTCCGCATCAACCCCAACAACGGCGCAGCGCTCGATGGCAGCGGGGCGACCGGCGTCAACCCGGACGGCCCCATCAACGGCGCGACGACCGGCGTCAGCGGCGCCGCGTTCACCAACTCTGGATCCAACCTCGCGACCGCGACGACGCTCTACACGCTCGACGCCGCCACCGACGAACTCATGATCCAGAACCCGTCCAACAACGGGACCCAGACCTCCCCGCTGACGCTGACGCTCAGCGGCGTCCCGCTGAATGCCACGGCCGTCCCGGGCTTCGACCTCGACCCCGCCGTGATCGTGACCACCAACAACGTGGCGGCGACCGGCGACGGCTACGCGATCCTCACCGTTGGCGGCGCCAACCACCTCTACACGATCGACTTGGCCACCGGTGCGGCCACCGACCGCGGCGCGGTCGGTGATGGCTCGGGCACGTTCCGCGGGCTGGCGCTGCAGCGCGAAGCGCTCGACGGCGACTACCCCACGATGGGACTGGTCGCCGGCGGCACCGCGCTGCGCCGCTTTATGGCCCGCACGCCCGCGGTCGGCACCGACCTCACCGTGACCGGCCTGCAGGCCGGCGAGATCCTGGTGGGGATCGCCTGGCGCCCGGCGACCGGCCAACTGCTCGGCCTCGGCGCCGACACCACCGCCAACACCGGCACGCTCTACCTGCTCGACCCGGCGTCGGGCAGCGCCGCCGCGATCGGCGCGCCCGGCTCGGTGCAGTGGACCGGTGCCAACGGCGCAACCCCGGTGGACCTGCCGTCCGAGACGGCCGGGTGGTCGATCGACGTCAACCCGACCGTCGACCGCGTCCGCGTCGTAGCGAGCGGCGGGCTCAACGCGCGCATCAACCCCAACGATGGCACGCCCATCGACGGCAACCTCGGCCAGGCCCCACCGCCGGGCGGGACCAACCCCGACGGCCCGCACAACGGGGCCGCGACGAGCGTCATGGCGACGGCCTACACCAACGCCTACGCCCAGCCGCTGACCGGTGGCGTCACCACGCAGTACGCGCTCGACGCGACCACCAACCAGCTGCTGATCCAGAACCCGCCCAACACGGGGACCTTGACCGCGGGCCGGCCGCTGCTGGCCTACTGCGTACCGCCGCTGGACTTCGGACCCGTCGGCGACCTGGACCTCCCGGCCGACGTGGTCGTGACGGCGGCCGGCGCGCCGGTGCCGACAGCCGGCCCAGCGGCCACCGGCGAGGCGATCGCCGCGCTGACCATCGACGGGACGCCCGGCGTCTACGCCGTCAACCTGCAGAGCGGCCTCGCCTTCATGCTCGGCAGGCCGCCCGCGGCGCTCGCAGGGCTGGCCGTCGGCAACGGCGACCGCTCGTCGCCGAGCATCAGGCCGATCCCGAGCTGCCCGGCCCCGCCCGATCCGCCGAAGCCCAAGGACCCGCCCGGGACACCGCCGCCGCCCGTGGTCAGGCCAGACCTCACCGCCCCGCGCGTCACCAAGCTCGCAGTCACCGCACGCACCAAGAAGCGCCTGACGATCGCGTTCACGACCAGCGAGGCCGGCAAGGCCACCATCCAGCTCCAGCGCAAGGTCAGCGGCCGCCGGACCGCCAAGAAGCGCTGTGTCGCCGGACGCAAGACGGGCACGCGCTGCACGCTCTACAAGGCCTACAAGACGGTGACCAAGACCATCACCAAGCCAGGCAAGGTCACGATCGCGACCACCGGCCGCACCGGTGCCGTCCGCGTCCTGGTCACGGTCAAGGACAAGGCCGGCAACACGTCCAAGGCCACGACGAAAAACGCGGCCGTCAAGCGCTAACGGCGCTATCCTGAAGGGGCGGCCGCATCGGCGCGGCCGCCCGGACGAGAGCCCGCGCCGTACCCGGTCTGACGACGGCGCGCCCCGCAAGGAGGTCCATCACCATGGACCAGGTCATCCAGGTGCTCGGCTCGCTGCTCGTCCTGACCGCGTTCATCGCGGCCCAGCGCGGGCGGCTGTCGACCAGCTCCCGTCCCTACCTCGCGCTCAACCTGATCGGCGGCGCGACGCTCGCCGTCTTGGCCGCGCACGAGCGTCAGTACGGCTTCCTCCTGTTGGAGGCGACGTGGGCGGCGGTCGCCGCCCACTCGCTGCTCGCGACGCGCGCCGCGGCCGAACGTCCGGCGTAGACCTCGCCGTTCGGTCAGGAAGGTTGCCAGCACTCGCTGTTGCCCACTACCTTCGCGCTCCTCACCCATGCTGAAGTGGCTCCGCGACCGACTCTTCCGTCCGGCGATGCTCGCCGCGCTCATCGCCGCGCCGGTCGTCGCCTGGCTCGTGGTCCACGACTACGGGTGGAAGACCAGCGAGAAGATTGCCGCGCTCGGCGCGGCCGGAGCGCTGACCGCCACCGTCGTTACGTTCCTGGAGCGGTGGGTCGACCGACAGGGCAAGGGCGACGACGAGGAGCACGCGCCGTGGCTGGAGGCCGAGCGGCTCGACCACTGGGTCGGCTGGCTGCGCGCGACCATCCGCGCCGCCCGTGTCGGAGAGGGCTCCCAGCTCGACCACATGCTCGGCCGGACGGCGGCGCTCGATGCCGAAGCCCGGGACGGCAAGGTGGAGTTCGAGCGAGAGCGCCCGTTGCTCAAAGTCAACGGGCGGCTCCTGCCTTGGGCACGCATTACCGCCGAGTGGGATCGCTCACCGGGCCGGCTCGTCGTGCTGGGCGAGCCGGGCTATGGCAAGACGGTGGCCGCGCTGGCGCTGGTGGGCCACGTCGGCGCGGACCCGGCGCCGGACGTCCGCGTCGCGGAGCTCTTCTCGCTCGCCGAGTGGCACCGCTGGCGCGTCGACCACCGCGACGAGACGCTCACCGACTGGATGGCCTGGACGCTGTCGCGGACCTACGCGCCGCTCCCGGCGGCGGTCGCCCATCAGCTACTGAGCGCCGGGCGCATCGTCCCGGTCCTCGACGGGTTGGACGAGGTCCCGTCGACCGACGCACGCCGCGCGTGCGTCCAGGCGATCAACGCGTATGCGTTAAGAACAGACCCGCACCGCCCGTTCGTCGTGACCTGCCGTTCGCGCGAGTACGTCGACCTCGCACCCGAGTGGGTGGAGACGGACCGCCAAATCGTCCTCGCCGGCTTTCAAGGCGACCAGCTCGAGACGATCATCCGCAGCCGCACCGAGGGCATCCCCGGCTGGGACGCCATCCGCAGGCGGCTCGCCGATGGTGACGAGGCGCTTGCCCAGGTCTTCGAGAGCCCGCTGCTGCTGTCGATCGCGCTTCAGGCCTATCGCTACGAGGACCCGCGCGAGCTGATCTCGCTCGACGGCGAGGAGATCGAGCGGACGATCTGGGACCAGCTGCTGCTCGTCAATCAAGAGCCCTTCGACGGTGCCGGACCGACCGAGATCCGGACCTGGCTGACGTTCGTCGCGACCGGCATGCGATCGGCTGGGCTCCAGCGGTTCATGCTGCACGATCTGTACCTGCTGGACCCGGCGCCGCGCGTGCGCCGCTTCTCGATCCTGATCGCCAGCGCGACGCTGTTCATGGGCGCGGCACTGGCGCTCCTGCCGGTGGTAGTGCTCGCGGCGCCACCATGGGCCGCGGTGACAACGCTGCTCCTGTCGGTCGTCGGAGCGTTCCTCTCGTTTGCGAGCAGCGACCCGCGGCCGCAGGTGCGCACGCCCATGACCTGGCGGACCAGGGTCGCGCATGCCCGGTCCGAGCTCCGGGTCAACGCGGTGCTGGGCCTCGGCGTGGTCAGCGTGTTGATGGCGGCCTACGGGATCCTGCTCTGGAAGACAGACGAAGAGTTCTCGAGCACGCTCGTGGCGGCGGAGGTTCCGATTGTCTTCACCGTGGCGTTCCTCACGCTCTGCCTGTTCGACCTCGCCTCGCGGCCGCGGCAGGTCATCGTCGACGAGCCGCCCGAGGCGCTCGTCGAGCCGGAGCCCGGCGCGGTGCTCGACGCCAGCCGCGATGGCGGGCTGGTGACGTCGCTGGGCTACTTCGCCGTCGGCGGCCTCGCCTTCGCCGTGCTCGGGTGGTCCGACCTCGGAGTGTCCGCCGAGCTGGCTGGGACGTGGATTGTCTGGGGGGTCGTGTGCGGGCTCTGGAACGGCCTCGACGCCTGGCTGTATTACCACTGGGCCCTCCGCCGTCTCCGGCGGCAGGGGCTGGTCCCGAAGCGGTGGGAGCAGTTCCTGAGCTGGTGCACGCTGCCCGAGCGCGGGTGGCTGCGGGTCGGCGGCACCTACGAGTTCCGCCACCGGGAGCTGCTCGAGTACCTGGCCGTCGAAGGGTCGGTCGTCCCCAGCGTCGAGCGCGCTCGCTTCCTGTACCGCAAGGCCGCCGCCCTCCAGCGACGCAACGACGTGGACGGGGCGTGCCACGTCTACGAGATCGCGGTCACCGCCGACCCATCGAACGCGAACCTCCTCGGCGACTACGCCCACCTCCTCTTTCGGGAGGGGCGCGAGCTCGAGCGCGCGGGCGAGCTGTTCGAGCAGGCCCTCGCCGCCCGGCCGGACCATGCCAACAATCTCGGCCACTACGCACGCTTCCAGTGGCTGGTCCGCGCCGATCCGCGGAAGGCGGCCGAGCTGTTCGCCCGGTCGATCCGCAACGACGACAAGGACCCGGGCCACCTGGGCTCCTTCGCACACCTGAGCTGGCGTGAGCTCGACGATTTCGACCGCGCTCAGGCACTCTACCTCCAAGCGCTGGAGATCGCCCCGGACCTGGTCGCCAACCTGTGGGGCTACGCCGAGCTCCTGCGGGCGCGTGGCGACGTCCAGGGCGCGGCCGGGCACCTCGAGCGGGCCGTCTCCATCGAATCGAGCGCGACGGTGCTCACCATGTACGCCAACGTCTTGGACGAGATCGGAGAGGACGACGCACGGGTCCGCGCGCTCCACGCGCAAGCGGTGCGGACGAGCCCGCAGGAGGCCTTCTCGCTCGAGGCCTATGCCTTCTTCCTCCAGCGGCGCGGGCAGGACCCCGAGCTCGTGCGCTCGCTGGCCGAGCGCACGGTGGCGGCGGTAGCCGAAGTGCCCGCGAACGACCGCGCGAACGCCTTGGCCAACGCCGCGTGCCTCATCCTAGAGCTGGGTGACGAGGCACGGGCGCTGGAGCTCGTCGAACGCGCCCAGGACATCGAGGACGCGCCGAAGCCCATGCAGGCCGAGCTGTGGTTCTACGTCTTGGTCGCCACCGGATCCGACCGGCACGCCGAGGCCAGGCGCGCGCTGCTGCGACTCCTGGTCGAGGACGGCGTCGTCTCGCCCGGGTGGGACCTCTCGCGGCTGTTGCGGCGTGCCACCGAGAGCCAGCACCCGAACGTCGCGCTGCTAGAGCAGATCGCGGAGGTCCTCTCGGGCGCTGCCCCGGCGGCCACGCTGGCGCCCTGGCTGGGCGAGGGCGACGGCCTCAGCTCCCTGAAGACGCGCTGACCTGCGTCGCGGTCATCGTCCCGTTGGACGCGGTCTTGCCCTGGACGACGACGGTGTCGCCGGGGTGGACCTGCGTCGCGGAGGTCTCGGCGTTGCGGGTGATGGTCGAGTTGGACGTGGTCTTGACCTTGACGGTGGTGCCGTCGGAGGTCGTCACGTAGAGGGTGCCGTCCTTGGCGGACTTGACGGTGCCGGTGGTGGCGTCGGTGGAGGAGGACGGCGTCCCGGAGGCGCCGCCGCTTGCACCTGACGGCGGACCGCCTGCGTTACCCCTCGGACCGGCCGCGGCCGACGCGCTCGTGGAGGACTGGCCCTTCTGGACCTCGACGCCGCCGTAGAAGCCGGCGGCGGCCAGCGCCAGCGCCGCGAGGCCTGCGGCAGTCTTAGGGGTTGATGACATGATGATCTCGGTCTTGTGATGGTGGTTGACTTCCTCGAATGACGGGGCGGCGTCGGCTCATCGCGCGCCACCGCCCGGGAACCCGCCGCCGCTCGGCGGGCCGCCGGTGCCGCCGCCGGTCGTGCCGCCGCCCAACGCGCCAGACAGCCCGGAGCCCGAGCCGCTCTGCTGCGAGCTCGACGAAGACGACCCGCTCGACGACGCGGCCGCGCCGGCCGCCGCGCTGGCGCTGGTGACCACGACCGTCTCGCCGGCGGCCAGCCCGGAGGTGACCACCGCGGTCGTGTCGCCCGCGACGCCGGCCTGCACCTGCCGCGTCGCCTTCACGCCGTTCTTGACCACCATCACCGTGTTGCCGCTGATCGCCGCGGTCGGGACCGTCAGGCCGGTCACCTGCGAGGTGACGATCTCCGCGGTCGCGCTCATCCCCGACTTCAGGGCCTTGGCCGACTGCGTCAGCTTCAGCGTCACCGAGTAGCTCACGGCGCTCGACGAGGACGAGGAGTCGGTGGTCGAGGAGGAGGACGACGACAGCAGATCGACGTCGGTGACGCGCGCGGCGAACTGCTCGTCATCGGCCGCATTGACCGTGACCGTCGCCATCTGCCCGGCCTTGACTTTGCCGATGTCCGACTCGCTGAGCGAGACCGTCATCTTGTAGCGGTTGATCTGCACGAGCGTCATCGCCGCCGAGGAATCACTCGACTCCGTCTCCGACGACGAAGATGAGGAAGCGGCAGACGAGTCATTGGTCACCGCGTCACCGACGCTCACGCCGACATCGGCGATCGTCCCGCTAACCGGGGCGTACAACTTGGTCCCGTCGACCGCGTCCTGCGCGTCGTCGACCGTAAGCTGCGCCGCGTCGACCTTGGCGAGCAACTGCCCCTTCTTGACCGTGTCGCCCGCCTCGACGTACACCGCGGTCACCGTGCCGCTGCCGCCGAACGACAGGTCGCGCGTCGAGCTGGGCTCGAGGTTGCCGCTGCCGGACACCGTCGACTGCACGACGCCCTTCTTCACCGTGACCGTCCGCTCCGTCGCGCGCGCCGCGGGTGTGCCGGTGCCCAGCGCGGAGACCGCCAGGCCGATCGCGACCGCGGCGACCGCGCCGAGCAGGAGTGCAAGCGGGTTGGCCCGCAGCCGTCTGAACATGGTGCAGACCATCGGCGGCGTCTGCGTGCGCCGGCGAAGAGAACCCGAGCGAACGCCGAGGATGGCGTGTTTCTTCGCCCCGCCTTACGCTGCCCCTCGCCCGCCCGTGCTCGCCGACGTCCCGCCCATCCACGCCGAGGTCATCGGCCGCTCCGTACAGCGCCGCCCGCTCCGCGTCGTCCACATCGGGGAAGGCCCCGCGCGCGTGCTCGTCGTCGGCTGCGTCCACGGCACCGAGCGCGCGGGCCTGCCCATCCTGAAGGCCTTGCGCCAGCAGACGCCACCGGACGGCGCGGAGCTCCTGCTCCTCGACGCCGCCAACCCCGACGGCTGCGCGGCCGGCACGCGCCCCAACGCGCGCGGCGTCGACCTCAACCGCAACTTCCCCTGGGGCTGGCGACCGCTGAGCGGCGTCTACGCCTCCGGTCAGAAGGCCGCCTCCGAGCCCGAGACCAAGGCCATCATGTCGCTGATCCGCCGCGCGCGACCGCGCGTGACGATCTGGTTTCACCAGCACATGGACCTGGTCGATCGCACGCGCGGCAGCGACCCCACCATCATCTCCCGCTACGCCCGCACCGCGCGCATGCGGATCCGGACGCTCGACCGCCTGCCCGGCACCGCCTCGCGCTGGCAGGAGCACGTCCTCCCATCGAGCACCGCGTTCGTGGTCGAACTGCCCGCCGGCGCGCTGTCAGCGGCGGCGGTGCGCCGTCACGTCGCGGCGGTCGTAGACGTCGCCGAGATCGTCGCGTCCTGAGCACCGCGCTCGGCGCCGTGCAACACGGGCGCGAGCACGCGGTCGGCCATCAGCCCGAGGCAGCCGAGGTTCGCGAAGCCCGGTCCCTGGCTGAGGTTCGCCAGCCCCGGGATGTGCAGCCGCGGCTCCAGGCCCGCGATCTCCAGCCCGCGGCCGAACCGCAGCTCCTCGTCGCGTCCGCGGGCGCCGAACACCGGCCCGGCCTGAGCCTCCATCGCCGCTCGCACGTCCTCGCCGAACAGCTCGCGCACCTGCGCCAGCACGTCGAAGCCGGTGCAGTTGACCACGAAGTCGTAGCGATCGGCGCGCTGCCCGTCGCTCGTGGCGGACTCCAAGCGCACCCCGCGGTGGTCCGGATCCGGACCAACCCGGGTGACCCGACCCGTGACAAAGCGCAGGTGGTCGTCGTAGGCGATCTGCAGCAATCCGTCCGGTCCGAACACCCCGCGGTCGCAGCGCGCGATGAAGTCGCGGCGCGTCGCGAGGTCCAGACCGGCCCAACCGACCGAGTCCGGGTCCGCGAAGACGCGGTTCTCCAGGAAGCCCTCGCCGCGGCTCATCGGCAGCTCCGGCGTGTGCACGGTCATCCGCGCCGCCGGGCGCGCCTGGCGCAGGAACAGCACGCAGCTCAGCGCGCCCTCGCCGCCGCCGACGATCGCGACCTCCGAGCGCCGATCGGCCGGGATCGCCGCCGCCAAGTCACCGCGATGGTCGTCGCAGTGCATCAGCCGCCCGCCGACCGCGGGGTCGTGCGGCAGCTCGCGGTGCACGCCGGAGCCGGTCAGCAGCAGCGCCGCGCCAGCCTCGCGCAAGCGCTCACCCTCGGGCGTGACGACGTCGACCGCCCAGCCACCACCGTCGATGGCAATGGCCTTGACCCGACCGCGCACGTGACGCACGCCGGTCGTCGCGCGCGAGTGCACCCACGCGAGGTACATGCCGTAGTCGCGGTGGCGGACGCTCGGCAGCTCCGCGTTGACCCAGCGCGCGTACCGCCGCCCGCCGATCAGGAAGGCCGCCCACGAGAACGACAGCATCGCCTCGTCGATCTCGTCGCCCAGCTCGCCGAACGCGCGACCCGACTCATAGGGGAAGCCGACGTCCTTGATCGGCGGGATCGCGAGCGTCTCCTCGCCCGACGTCATGCCATTAAGCCCCAGCCAGCTGGCTGCTGGCTCGTTGCCCTCGACGATCGTCACCGAGACCGGCCCGTAGCCCAATTCGTTGATCGCGTGGACCTTGGCGGCGATCGCGGCGGCCTTCGCCCCCGCGCCGAGCACCAGCAGATCGGCCCTCATGCGACGAGCGCGAGCGCGCGACGGTCGGGCACGAAGGCGATCGACGAGCGCGCGACGCGCTCGGAGGCCACCCCGACGGCGCGGAGGTCGACGGTCTTCAAGACGGTGGACAGCACCTGCTTCATCTCCTGGTTGGCGAAGCTCGCGGCCAGACAGCGCCGGACGCCGCCGCCGAACGGGATCCACGAGTACGTGCCGGGCGTCACGCCGAGGAAGCGCTCGGGCCGGAACGCGTCGGGCTCGGGGTAGAGGTCCTCGCGGTGGTGGATGAGCGACACGCACGGGGCGACCGTTGTCCCGACCGGGAGCAGGTGGCCGCCCTCCAGCTCCAGCGGCGCGAGCAGGCGCCGCGTGACGACCGGGACCGGCGGGCATAGCCGCAAGGTCTCGCGGATCACGGCCTCCATGTAGACGTCGTCCTCGCCGGCGAGCACCTCCTCGCGCAGTACCTCGAGCTTCTCGGGGTGGCGCAGCAGGCGCTCGAACGACCACGCGAGCGTCGTCGAGGTCGGCCCGTCGGAGAGCAGCGTGATCAGCTCGTCGGCCAGGTCGCGGTCGCTCAGCGGGCTCCCGTCCTCGTAGGTGCCCTCGAGCAAAAGCGAGATCATGTCGCTGCCACCTGGCACCCCATGGGAGGCCGCGCCGCGTCGCAGGGCGACCTCGTCCATGACCGCTCCGGCCACCGCTTCACGCGTGCGCGCGAAGCCGCGGTTGTTGCGGATCCACCGCGGGCCGAGCACGGCCAAGATCGCGAGGCGCCGCGGATCGTTCAGCCACGCGGTCATCGCCTCCAGCGCGAGTTGAATGCGCGCAAGGCGCGGGTTGGAGTGCGCGTCCTCGCCGAAGACCACGTTCATGATCACGTCCAGCGTGATCGCCTGCATCCGCGGCCATAGCTCAAACGGCTCGCCGACCGGCCAACGGGCGACCTCGCGCCGAGCGACGTCCGCGGTGATCCCCGCGTAGCCCGCCATCCGCTGCCCGTGGAAGGGCGGCAGGATGATCTTGCGGCGGGTGAGGTGCTCGGGCTCGTCGAGGAGCATCACCGAGCGGCTGCCCAGCAGCGGCTCGATGACCGCACTGGCCGGCGTCGCGCCCATCGTGTCGGGCGGAGCGGTGAAGACGCGCTTGACGTCGGCGGGGTCGCTGAGGACGACCCAGGTGCCGGCGTGGCTGATGCGCAGCGTGAAGGCGTCGCCGTACTGATCCCGGCAGCGCCCGAGGAACGCCAGTGGCTCCTGCGTCCACTTCCACGCTTGCATGGCCGCCGGCATCGAGGGGCCGGGAGGCAGAGACGTGGTGCGGTTGCGCATAGCGATCCCTTTCAACACACCTGCCGGGGCTCGAACCCGGATGCTCGGATTACTAATCCGATCCCTTCACCGATTAGGGCACAGGTGCACGACTCGCAGCTCCATCCCTGTCGTCCTTGCCGTGATCCGAGAGGACAGCGCCGCGAGGTAGGGCATTTCTATTCCTCTTGAGACGACCCCCACAACAGCCAATTGGCCTTGCGACGAGCCAATCGTCAGAGGCCTTCACCTTCTTGCCTGACTGGCTACACGTGCACGTTGAAGCGGAACGGAGATCGCTGGTACATGTCCCGCTCAGGTCCACTTATGACGTTGAACATCTTTGACCAGCTGAAATCCACTACGGCTCGTGACGGCACGAGCGCACCGTGGGCGGCGAGAGCGCCGCGACGGCCCCGGCGGTTCGACATCAAGCTAATTCCAAGAACGACGTACTGGCAGGACGATCCGGACTCGCTCCGCGTCCTAGACCAGATCGAAGCCGAGCCCTGGGTGGACTCGGTCAAGCGCGAGCGTGACGGCGTGGAGGTCCGTATCGCTGACAGCTGGATCGAATCGGTGGGCTCCGGCCTAGAGGCCGGCGGCAGCGCGGAGGCCGGCCTCGGCGACCTGGCTACCAGCCAGCGCTACTCGGTCCAGTTCTGGGACGCCAACGCGACCAAGGCGCTCCACGTCGGGCACCTGCGCAACCTCGCGATCGGCAACGCCATCGCCAGCGCGCTGACGCAGGCAGGCGGCCAAGTCGAGCGCCGCTCGCTGATCTCCGACGCCGGCCGCTCGATGGGCGAGGCGATGGCCGGCGTGATGGCGTCCGGCCGTCACGCCAGCGCGTGGGGCGACGGCGATGAGAAGAGCGATCACTTCGTCGGCGTCTGCTACGCCGACTACGTCGCCTCGGCGACGGCGATCGTCGCCGGCGAGAACGAGCTCCCGGAGGACTCGCAGACGCGCGAGCTGACCGTCCGCTACGACGACGCCGACGACCTGCTGCGCCGGGTGCTGGAAGGCGACCGGGAGACGCTCGAGCTCTGGTACCGGACGCGGGCCTGGGTCATCGCCGGCCAGCGCAAGACGCTGGCACGGCTGGGCGTCGCGTTTGACCGCGTGTTCTTCGAGTCGGACTTCCTCAGCGATGCAAATGACCTCATGAATGAGGGCCTGCGCGACGGGCGCTTCAAGCGTCGCGAGGACGGCGTCGTCGTCTACCCGACGAGCATCGACGGCTACGAGGAGTTCCCGCTCGTGCGCCCCGACGGCGTGACGACGCAGCACATGCGCGCCCTGGCCTACTGGATGGCCGCGCCCGACCTCGAAGACATGACGTCGATGCAGATCTGCGGCACCGAGTGGGTCGGCCACGTCACCGCCCGGCGCAAGTTGATGGACGAGCTGCTTCCCAATGGCAATGGGTCGCTGCATCCGACGCTCGACATCTTCAACGCGATGGTCGCCCGCCAGAAGCGGGCGCTGTCCTCGTCGGACGGCGCGTTGCTGATCGACGAGTTGATCGACTGGGTCGACGAGCAGATCGACGCCGACCCCGCGACGCGGGAGCTGCGCCAGCACCACCCGACGCCGGAGCGGATGGCGCCGCAGATCGCGCTGGGCTACTTCCTGCCCTACCCGGTCGCTCGGCCGATGGACTTCGACCAGCAGAAGCTGCTGCGCGACAAGCAGTCGGTCGGCTGGGACCTGGTCCGGGCCCGGGCGCACATCAGCATGCGCGGCGGCGCCGAGGGCGGCCGCCCGGCCGACGACCCCGAGTACCGCTTCGCGGTCGTGCAGTCTGAGCTCTACCGCCAGCACTTGCGGCTGGCCGTCGAGCGCTACGACGTCGGCCCGCTGGCGCTCTACCTGAAGCACTTGGCGCGCTGGTCGATGGAGCGCGACCGCGGTGAGCACGTCGACCGCGTCGTGCAGACGCTGCTGGATCGCAGCGCCCGTGGTCTCGGACTGGAGGCAGCGCGATGAGCACGCTGTTGATCGATAACTACGACAGCTACACCTACAACGTCTTCCATCTGCTGGCGGCGGTCTCCGGGGAGGAGCCGATCGTCGTGCACAACGACATGGTGTCGTGGCGCGCGCTGTCGCGGTGGGACTTCGATGCGATCGTCTTGTCGCCCGGGCCGGGGCATCCGGCGCGGTGGCACGACTTCGGCGTCTGCTCGGACATCCTGCGGTCAAGCGACATCCCCGTGTTGGGGATCTGCCTCGGCCACCAGGGGTTGGGCCGCGTGCTGAACGGCGTCGTCGGGAGCGCGCCCGTGCCGATGCACGGGCGCCTCAGCAACGTGCGCCACCAAGGCAGCGGGCTGTTCCAGGATGTTCCTCAGGACTTCTCCGTGGTGCGCTATCACTCGCTCGCGGTGACCGGTCCGCTCGGACCCGACGGCCACGTCAACGCGTGGACCGAGGACGGCATCGTGATGGGCATCGAGCACACTCGGCGTCCGCTGTGGGGCGTGCAGTTTCACCCTGAGTCGATCGCCTCCGAGCACGGTCACGCGATCGTGGACAACTTCTACCGGCTGGCGCGCGAGCACAAGCGGCCGCGACGGAAGGGCGCCGGGCGCCCGCCGGTGCCGACGCGGGCGGTCGTGCCGGAGGGCGGCGTCCGCCGCCGTGATCCGAGCAGCCTGGAGCTGCGCGTCCGCACCTTCGAAGGCCAGCCGCACGCCGAGCTGGTCTACCAGCGGCTCTTCGGCCAGGCCGACCACGCGTTCTGGCTCGACAGCGTGACCGCGCCGTCCAAGCTCGCGCAGTGCTCGTTCCTGGGCACGACGGCGGGCGCCGAGCACTGCATCATCGAGTACGACGCCGACGCCGGGCAGGTCGGGCTGCGGCGCGGCTCCGAGGTCACCGTGGAGCACGCGTCGATCTTCGACGTGCTGGACCGTGAGTCGGCGGCCAACGCGATCGACCCGCCGGCGGCGGTGCCGCGCGGGCTCGTCGGCGGCTTCGTCGGCTACCTCGGCTACGAGTGCAAGGCCGACTGCGGCTCGCCCAACGCGCACCGCGCCGACACGCCCGACGCGGTCTTCATGTTCGCCAACCGCGTGATCGCCGTCGACCACGTGAGCAACACCACGTACTTGCTCGCGCTCGGTCAGCCCGACGACCCGGCACCGTCACGCTGGCTGGACCTCGCCGAGACCGTCGTGCGCGAGGCGCTCAGCGCGCCACCAGCCGACGACGTGCCAGTCGGGGCGATCCCCTCTGAACCGCCCGCGGAGCCCGTCGTCTTCCGCGTCGGCCGCGGCCGGACCCAGTACCTCGCCGACATCGCCCGCTCACAGGCGGCGCTGATGGCGGGCGAGTCCTACGAGGTCTGCCTGACCGACCAGATCACGACGACCGCGTCGCCCGAGCCGTTTGAGTTGTACCGGTTGCTGCGGCGTCGCAACCCGGCGCCGTTCGCCGCCTTCCTGAAGCTCGGCCCGGACCTGACGATCGTCTCCTCCTCGCCCGAGCGCTTCCTGTCGGTCGACCGCGACGGTCGCGTCGAGGCGCGCCCGATCAAGGGCACGGCAGCGCGGGACCCTGACCCCGAGCGCGACGCCGCGATCCCGGACGAGCTGCGCGGCGATGAAAAGACGTTCGCCGAGCACCTGATGATCGTGGACCTGCTGCGCAACGACCTCGGCCGCGTGTGCGACGTCGACAGCGTCCGCGTCCCCGAGCTGATGGTCGTCGAGCCTTACCCGACCGTGCACCAGCTCGTGTCGACGATCGAGGGCTACCTCGAGGGCGACCGCACGCCGGTCGAGTGCGTGCGCGCGTGCTTCCCGGGCGGGTCGATGACCGGTGCGCCGAAGCTGCGGACGATGTCGATCATCGACGACATCGAGCGCTGCGCGCGCGGCGTCTACAGCGGCGCGATCGGCTACTTCGGCGCCGACGGCGTCGTCGACCTCAACATCGTGATCCGCACGATCGTCCTGCGCCCGGGCGCGACGACGATCGGCGCGGGCGGAGCAATCGTCATGCAGAGCGATCCCGTCGAAGAGTTCGACGAGATCCTGCTGAAGGCGCGCGCGCCGATGGCCGCCATCGCCCAGGCGGCCACCGGCAGCGACGCCCCCTCGGCGTGGACCGTCGAGGTCGAGGGCGTGCGACCCGTCCTCAGCGGGGTGGCGGCCTCGTGAGCGCGGCGGGCGGATGGGGGCCGAGTCTTACGGCGGTCGTCGTGCGTCCGGCGCAGCCCGGCGACGAGGACGCCGTGGCCGACGCGGTCGCCGCGCTGCTGGTCGAGCTGGGTGCCACGCCGCCGGACCGCGACGCGATGGTCGACGCGGCACGCGCGGTGATCGCCGTGGACGTGGCCCTGATCGCGGAGGAGGGTGATGCCGTCGTCGGCGTCCTGGCCGCGAGCTGGATCACCACCGTCCACGCGGGCGGCATGTACGGGTTGATCCAAGACCTATGGGTCGATGGGGCTCGGAGGTCCGCGGGAGTGGGCGCCGAGCTGGTGGCGTCATTCTGCGCGCTTGCGGAGGCACGCGGCGCGACGCGCATCGAAGTCGGGCTGCCGCGCGACACGTTCCCGGCTCTTGCCGCCACCCGGCGGTTCTACGAGCGCAACGGGTTCGATGTCGTCGGCGTCCGCGCACGGAGAAGGGTGGGGGAATGATCGCGGGACGCGGCATGGTGATGGTGCGGCAGCGCCGCGCGGGCGCGGTGGGTGACGCCGACGCGCCGTGGATCGTCGACGGTGGCGAGCGGGTCGCCGGCCAGGACGGCGTGCGGAGGTTGGACGCGATCGAGGCCGGCTTGCGGACCCACTGGGCGGTCAAGCGCGTCGGGTCGGGTGCGACCGACGTCGACGTGGAGCGCACGTTGTACGCCATCCACGACCTCGACTACCTCGCGACGCTGCACGACCTGAGCGAGTTGATGGTCTTGACCCGCTACGTCGCACCCGGCATGCGACCCGACATCCCGGCCGGGCCCGCGTTGATCGCGGCCGCCGACGAGGCGATCCGCACGACGATCACCGCGGCGCGCCACGTCGCCGACGGCTCGCGGTTCTCCTACGCCTTGTGCCGTCCGCCCGGCCATCACGCCGGCCCCGCGTTCTGCGGCGGCTACTGCTACTTGAACTCCGCGGCAGCCGCCGCGGTCACGCTGCGCGAGGCAGGCATGGGACCGGTCGGGATCCTCGACCTCGACCTGCATTACCCCAACGGGACGTCGGCGATCGCCGCCGGCATGGGCGACGTGCTGCTGCACTCGCTGCACGCCTGGCCGGTGAGCAACGCGCCCACCGACCCCGTCCTGCCGCGCACGGGCCGCGAGCGGCTGATCGAGTTCCGCGGCACGCCCGACCCCGAGGCCTACCTCGACGCGGTCGACGAGTCGCTGGACCAGATCTCGACGCGCTGCCGGTCGCTGGTGCTGTCGCTCGGCTACGACACGATCGCCGGGGACCCGCACGGCGGGTGGGAGTTCGAGCCGGGGATCTTTGCGGCGATCGGATCGCTGCTGGCCGAGTCCGGCCTGCCGGTCTGCGTCGTGCAAGAGGGCGGCTATGCGCTGGAGCGCCTGGCCGAGTGCAGCAGCGCGTTCTCCGCAGGGCTGCTGGGCGCCGAGGTCGTGGTCGCGTGAGCGGCAACGGCGGGGGCCTGGCGCCGTTTCGCGCCAGGCTGGACGAGATCGACGACGCGATCGCCCAGCTTCTGGGCGAGCGTTTCGACATCTGCCGCGCGGTCGCGGAGTACAAGAGCGCGAACGACATCCCGATGATGCAGCCCGACCGGGTCGTGGAGGTGCGCGAGCGCTATCTCGCGCGCGGCGCCGCGGTCGGCCTGCCGACGGACTTCAGCGCTGAGCTTTTCGAGGTGCTCATCGCGGCGACCTGCCGCCTCGAGGACGAGATCATCGCCGCGCTCGCGGGCGCGGCCTCACAACAGGAAGCAGAATCCGCATGAACCCCAAGAGCATGCAGCGCGCCCCCAAGGCGGCGCTGCTCGGTGCCGGTGCTCTGGCCCTCATCCTGATCGTCGTGATCGTGCTGCTCGTCACGGGCGGCGGAGGCGACGACGGCTCAGACCAGGCGGCCGCGCCGCCGGCGTCCTCGACGCCCGACCAGACGCAGGAGCAGCCGGGCGGCAACGCCGCCAAGGCCACGTTCGAGGGCGACGCGCTGCCCAACTACGACCTTTCCAGCACGCGCAACGCCAAGGGCAGCAAGATCAACGCCAGCAACGTCAAGTCGCTGAAGTCCAAGTGGACGATCGCCCTCGGCCAAGAGAGCCAGTCCCAGTTCGGGTCCTACGCCTCCACCCCGGTCGTCGTCAACGGCGTCGTCTACTCGCAGGACCTCGCCTCCAACGTCAGCGCGATCGACCTTAAGTCCGGCGACGTGCTGTGGACCAAGTCCTACGCCTCGCCCGACCAGGGCCCTAACGGGGTCAACGTCGGCGGCGGCAAGGTCTTCGGGGTCACGGCCGACTCCGCCTTTGCCCTGGACCAGAAGACCGGCAAGGAGCTCTGGAAGAAGGAGCTCATTCGCAACGCCGGCGAGGGCCTCGACATGGCGCCGGGCTACTACAAGGGCTTGGTGTACGCCTCGACGGTGCCGGGCAACAACGGCAAGTTCTACGGCGGCGGGACGAAGGGCATCCTCTGGGCGCTGGACGCCGAGACCGGCAAGAAGGTCTGGAAGTTCGACACGGCGCCGACGAAGACGTGGTCTAAGAACAACGAGGAGGTCAACCTCGGCGGTGGCCTTTGGTACGCGCCCTCGTTCGACCAGCAGGGCAACATGTACTTCGGCGTCGGCAACGCCGGCCCGTTCCCGGGCACGACGGAGCACCCCTGGGGCTCCAGCCGGCCGGGCAAGAACCTGTACACCAACTCGGTCGTCAAGCTGAACGCCAAGACCGGCAAGTTGAAGTGGTACTACCAGGCCACGCCGCACGACCTGTACGACTGGGACTTCCAGAACCCGCCGATCCTGGCCACGGTCAAGGGCAAGCCGGCGGTGATCGGGTCGGGCAAGAACGGGTACGTGATCGCGCTGGACCGCGCCAACGGCAAGGTGCTGTGGAAGCGCGCGGTCGGCAAGCACAACGGCCACGACAAGGACCCGGTCTACGCCTCCAAGGGCCAGTACTCCAAGCTGGCGCTCAACCAGGAGATCTACCCCGGCCGCCTCGGCGGGGTGATCGCCCCGGCGTCTACGGACGGCAAGCTGATCTTCGTCGGCGTCGTCAACAACTCGGTGACCTACACGGCCAACGAGAAGGACGCGGCACAGGACAGTCAGACGAGCACCGGCGAGCTGGTCGCAGTCGACCTCGACACGGGCAAGATCAAGTGGGCCGTGAACTACAACACGTCGGTCTTCGGCTCGACGACGGTCAGCAACGACGTGGTCTTCTCGACGACGTTCGACGGCCAGATCCACGCCAGCGACGCCAAGACCGGCAAGCCGCTGTGGGACCAGCAGCTGCCCGCCTCCTCCAACTCGGGCGTCACGGTCCACGACAACGTCGTGATCGCGGCGGCCGGTCTGGCCGCGGGCCAAGGCCAGACGCCGTCGATCGCCGCCTACAGCCTCGACGGGAAGTGAGCTGACCCATGTCGGCCGTCAGCGATGCCCCCAAGATGACCCCGGTCGCCCCGTCCGTTGGACGGGGCGACCGGTGGCGGGTCCCACTAGAGATCGGCTCGGTGCTCGGGGTCGCGCTGGTGGTGTTCCTGCTGATCCGGCCGATGCTCTGGAAGCACAACTTCGACGGGTTCGATTGGTACACGCACCTCTGGTACATCTGGCACCAGGAGGGATCGATCCGCGAGAACTTGGTCCCGTCGCTGTACAACTTCAACCAGACGGGCATCTTCGACCCGCACTTCGCCTTCTACGGCGGCACGTTGTACGTGTTGGCGGGGTTGATCTCGCTGGTAACCGGTCACGTCGCGGCGTTCGTGATCACGTGGGTCATGGCCTTCGCCATGGCCGAGGGCGGGTTCTACTGGCTCGCGCGCCAGGCGGGCGCGGGCGTCGTCGTCTCTCACGCGCCGGGCGTGCTGTTCATCTCCTCGGCGTGGTGGCTGGCCGGCATCTACGCCTGGGGCTCCTACGGCCAGGCGGTCGCGATCTCCTCGCTGCCGCTGCTGGCCGCGGCGGCCATCGCGGTCCTGCGCGCCGACCGGCTGCGGCTGGGCCCGGCCGCGGCGCTGGCGTTCAGCACCACGATGTTCACGGGCAGCCACAACCTCTCGATGCTGTGGGCCACGACGCTGTCGGTGCTCGTGCTCGCGATCATGTTCGCGGTCGTGCCCGCCGCTCGGAAGCTCGTCTTCCAGAAGCCGGGCCTGAAGCGGCTGGCGATCGTGATGGTTCCCGCCGTGCTCGTGAACGCGTGGTTCCTGGTGACCAACATCAAGTACCAGGGTCAGTCGCTGATCGCCATGAACTCCGTGATGGCGGAGGGCCTGGTGCGCACGTCGATGAACTTCGTCGAGTCCAAGTACTTGTTCTCGCTGAAGTACGGCAACGGGATCCCGGGCTTCACGCACCAGTCGGCGGCGCTGCCGCTGCTCGGCACCGCCTGGGCCGCGATCGCCTTCGCGCTCGGCTGGCCCGGATGGCGGTCGATGTGGCTGCGGCTCGGGCTGATCGCGTTCGGCGTGATGGTCCTGGTCTGGCAGATCCACACGCACATCGAGTGGATCATCGGCCTGCCCTCGCCTTATGACCGCATCCAAGCGCCGTACCGGCTGCAGTCCTACATCACGCTCGGAATGGGCGGCCTCGTCGTCTGCGCGCTGGCGGTGATGTCACGGATCACCGATTGGCGACGCTGGTGGATGGTGGCGCTCGCGCCGGCCGTTCTGGTGGTGGTGCTGGCGGGCAAGGCGCTCGTCGACCAGCCCGAAGGCAACGTGTACGTGCCGCCGTGGAACGAGCCGCGCGCGTACTGGGCCAAGGACGAGCCGCCGTTCGGCGCCGCCGACTACGTCGACGGCCGGCTCGACGCCGTGCAGGTCGACCCGACGATGCCGACGGCGGTGTTCGACGCCAAGGTCGCGCAGGACAAGCACAAGGTGTCGACGACGGTCGCCGCGTCACCCGGTCAGTACATCTCCTCCAACCTGAAGGCCGCAACCTGGCTGATCAAGGTCGACGGCGCGAAGATCGTCGCCATGGACAACAGAGGTAACGCGGTCCTCGAGGTAGAGAACGCGGACGCCAACGGCCAGACCCACATCACCGTCGCGGCGAAGTCGCCGTGGACGGTGAAGCTCGGGACCGTGTTGACGCTCGGCGCGCTGGCCTTCCTGGCCTTCGGATTCGTGACGCTGGTGCGGCGAGGGCGGCGGGCCTAGCGGCGGCTCAGCGCCGCAGCCGCACCGCCCCGCTGCGGACCGTCGAACGGCCCTTGCCCTTGACGGTGAAGGTCGCGACCACGCGCTCGGTCATCCGCTTGCCCTTGGCCAGCGACGAGCGCGCGCCCTTCGACGGCCGCAGGATGATGGTCTTGCTCTGACCCTTGCGCAGCGTGTGCGACCAGGTGCCGAGGCGCTTGGCCGCACCGCGCAGCGTGAGGCGGCCGTTGGCCATCGCCTTGACCGTGACGCGGACGCGGCCGCCGGGCAGCGCCGCGACGCGGCTGACCTTCGGCGCGGCCGAGCACGGCGTGGAGAGCTTGATGGTCTCCTTGAGCTGCTTGCCGTTGTGGCCGGCGGCGACGAGGTTCGCCTTCTGGGCGCCGGCGCAGATGTCCTTGTTGTCGGTGACGACGAGGATGCCGTGCTTGCCGCCGTCCAGCTTGAGGCGGAAGGACGACACCTGGGCGTCGGGGATCGGCGTGAAGGTGCTGATCAGGCGGCTGCTCTTGGGGTCGACCGAGGTCGTCGCGCGGATGTCGAGCTCGACGTCGCCCTTCAGCTTGACCAGCAGCGTCGGCAGCGTCGGGATCAAGGACCCGTTCTTGCCCTGGCGCAGGCCCTTGACGAAGTAGACTTTGCCCTTGAGCTCGTGTGGAAGCAGCGGCGTGCTGGCCGTCGCGGTGCCGATCACGGACTTCTCCGGGCAGACGCCCTTGAGGCCGTCGGCGAACTCGCAGAGGCCGTTGGCGTTCTCGGGGTCAAGCGCGATCGACAGCGGCATCGTCACCTGGACCTGGCGGATGTTCGCCTGGCCCGAGGGCTGCGTCACGGTCGCGTCAACGCCGGGGTGCTTGCCGTCGACGGTCTCCTTGGCACCCGTGAGCGCGATCGTCGTCTTCGGCGTGAACTTCAGCGCGTCGCAGCCGGTGGCCTGGAACGGCGCGGTCGGCGTGGCGGTCGTGCCGGGGATCGAGGTCAGCGTGGCGCCGATCGTCAGCGGGCCGCAGGACGTTGGTGTGCGCATCGTGTCCGGGCGGTCGATCGTGACGTTGACCGAGCGCAGCAGCAGCGGGATGCCGTCGAGGATCGCCGGCAGCGGGTCGCTGAGCACGCGGACGTGGGCGTCGTTGCGGTCCAGGGTGATCGCGGCGCGGACGACGACGAGGCCGAGGTCGAACGGGCCGGCCTTCGCGGGCACGACGATCGAGAGGCCGTAGGGACCACCGCCGTAGGCGCTCGTGAGGTAGACCTGGCCCGTGAGCGCGAACGGCGTGTTGCCGGCGCCGGCGGCGACCTTGACCGAGCCGATCCGGCTGTTGGCCGGGCACGTCCCGGCCGCGGCGTGACCGTCGTCGCAGAGCGGGATCCCCTTCGGCTTGGCCAGCAGGCCGGGCGGCAGGTTGACGTCGATGCGCTGCAGCTGCTGCTCGCCGTCCTTGCGGGTGAGGCCGAGCGTGAACGTCGGGCTGCCGCCGGCCTCCGTGTCTGAGACCGCGGCGGTCAGGCCAGGGCCGAAGGCGTTGGCGCGATCGCAGCCCTGGTCGATGACCATGTCGGTCGACGAGGTGGCCGTGCCGCCGTGGTAGCCGGAGTAGCGACCGAGCGTGTGCTTGGTGCCGCAGGTCGGCGGGTTGACGAGCGGCGCGCGGTCGCCCCCGCGCAGCGTCACGCGGACCTGGCTGAACGGGATCTGCGGGTTGTCGAGGAACGATGCGGTCAGGCGGCCGGTCTCAGGGTCGGCGGCGATGTTGCCGACGAGGCGGACCGAGATGCCGTACTGCGGGTTGTCGACGACGAGAAAGGTCCGGAACTCCTCACCGGAGGCCGGGGCGTGCTGCCTGAGCGGCTGACCGAGGTAAGCCGTGCCCTTGAGTGTGCCGGACGGCAGGACCGGGGTGTCGATGTCGACGGTGCCGATCGCCGCGGCTGCCGGGCAGGAGACCGGGTTCCTGGTGCCCTTGCCGAGCTGCGCATCGGTGCAGGCCTCGAGGCCGTTGGCCGCCGACGGGTTCAAGGTCATGCCCTCGGGCAGCGTGACGTGCGCGTCCTTGATGGTCGCGCTGTTGGGCTTGTCCTTGCCGTTGGGGTTCTGCGGGTTGTCGACCGCGATCGTCACGCCCGCGGGCGCGCCCACGGTGCGGTTGTCGGGCGTGGCCGACGCCGTCGGCTGGAAGGGCACCTTGTCGCAACCTGTGGCGCCGACCGGCGTCGTCGTCGAGTAGGACAGGTAGTTGCCCGGGTTCTGATGGGAGTCGACCTGCAAGCCCGTGACCGCGGGGCCGGTGCAACCCGAGGGCATCGTGATGAACGTCCCGTCGCCAGCGCGTCCGTTGAACACCAGGCGCGTCTCGTAGACCGGGATCGCGTTGGTGATGTTCGAGATCGTGAAGGACTCGTGGTAGTCGGAGTCCCAGGCGACGCCGCCGTCGAGGTAGATCTCCCCGCCGACGACCGGGACCGTCATGCCGAAGCGCGCGGGCATGCCCGGGGGCTGGACCATGTTGTAGACGGTGGTCGCGATCGGCGCCTTGACCGCGGCGGAGACCGTGGTGATGTAGTTGGTCCCCACCGCGCTGTTGGCCGGGCACGCGGTGGCCTCCAGCTGCGCGGTGGTGCACTTCGGGGTCGCCTCGGGGTTGACGCTCAGGCCGACCGGCAGGTCGACGTGCACGTTAAGGACGTTGCCGTCCGGCGTCTGGAGCAGACCGGTGGTGTTGAACGCGAAGTCGGTGATGCCCCACTGCGGGTGGCCCGCGGCCTGGGTGTACCAGAAGGACGGATTGGAGTCGCGCGCACACTGCGGCGCGGGCTCGGTGTTCGTCGCGCAGACGCCCGCGTCGAACTTCGAGACGCCGAACTCCGCCTGCGCGCTCGTCGTCACCGCGCTAAATGCGCACGTCGTCATGACCGCCACGGCGCCCAGCGCGCGACGGCTCCTCATCGAGAGCAGCAACCTCATCGTCTCCTCCTGCCGGGCTCCGACCTCCCCGTCCAAGCCCTGTTACCCAAGAAACGAGAAGTTCGCACACATACCCGTGTGTGCGCGCCGGTTCGCACCCGAACGGCACCGTTCGCGGGCACGCCGACGCGACGCTCCCGTCGCTTCCTCGGGAACGTCGCGGTCCCGACGACCGTCCGCATCGGCCGCCGGGACGCCGACGTTGGCGCTGGGTCCGACCATCGGGAGACCCGCTGCCCATGGTGTCCGGGACGCGGCGCGCGCTGTGAGGGTGCGCGTCCCGGGGAATCTCAGAGCGTCGTCCGGCCGGATCGACTCCCCGAGCTCTCAGGGAAGAAGCTAACGCAGTCAGGCCGCTCTAGGGGGAAATCCATCCCTGCCAATCCGGCAAATTTGCGGGACGTTCGCGGTGCGGACGTACGTGCGCTAAGCGACCGCGCTGCCGCCGCCCGCGACCGGGCCCGCGGCGCTCCACGGGAAGTCGATCCAGCGGTCCGTCCGGCGCCACACGTAGTCGCACTTGACGACCGACTGCGACTTCTCATACAGGACTGCCGTCCGCACCTCGGCGACCTTGCCCTCGCAGAACTCCTGCACGACCTCCAAGGTCCGCCCGGTGTCGGCGACGTCGTCGACGATCAGCATCTTGGAGTCGCCGAGGTCGATCAACTCCGGCGCCGGCGGCAGGATCAACGGCACCTCCAGGCGCTGGTCGACGTCGGTGTAGAACTCGACGTTCATCGCGCACGAGTTCTTGACGCCAAGCGCGTAAGAGACCGCGCCACCTGGCAGCAGCCCACCTCGCGCGATCGCCAGCACGATGTCCGGCTCGTATCCGGACGCGACGATCGCCTCCGCCAGCTCCCTCGCCGCCGCACCGAGGTGCTCCCAGCTCATGATCTCGCGCTCGTGCGGCGCGGGCACCGCGGCGCTGCTCGACTCCGGCGTGGCCTCCATGGACTCAGCGTACCGCCGAGGCCACCGGGTGAGCCGGGGCAGCGCTGCCTCCTGTCGCGCGGCGCGCCCCGGCCCACCCCATTCGCGCCGCGGCCCCGGGGCGCGACGACGTTGCGTCTCAGGCCGCCGCGGCCTGCTTGGCCATGTCGGCCGTCTGCTGCCACACGGCGGCCCAGCGGTCGATGTGCTTGTCGATGCGCTGGGATCGCGCCCACCGCTCGGCGCAGCGGCGCAGCTGCGCGCGCTTCCACTTCGAGGACACCATCTCCAGCAGCGCGGCCTCCCACGCGTCGTCCTCCACCAGCAGGCCGCCGTTCTTCGGCTGGAGGTAGGTGTACGGGCCGCGGTTGGACGCCAGCCACGGTACGCCGACGGCCGAGTACTCCTTCACCTTGATATCGCTGCGCGCGTAGCTCATCGGGATGTCGGCCAGCGGCGCGATCCCGACGTCGAACTTCCGCACGTACTCGCCGAGGCGGTGCATCGGGATGTGCTCGTGGTGGGTGTAGCGCGTCGCGTCTAGATCGAGGCGGACGCCCATCGTCACGACCTTGACCTCCGGCCGCTTCTCCATCACCCGTTGCAGGACCTGCGTGATCTGCAGCCGCCGCGCGTCGGCGATGTGCTCGATGCCCGCGACCCAGCCCACGACGACCCCCTCCGTGTTACGCGGCGTCTTGACGAAGTGCTGGTCGCCGACGAAGTTGGGGACGACCTCGATCGGTCGGTCCACCTCCTGCGCCCACCGGTCCGCGAGCGTCTGCGTCGTCGTCGTGATCAGGTGCGCACGGCGCATCATCGCCACTTGCTCGCGGAAGTACTTGTTGATCCCGGTCGCGCGATGCTTCTTGAAGAACTCGCTCTCCTGGGGTGCCAGCCGCAGGTCGTCGTCGTTGTCATAGGTGATGCCGATGCCCCGCGCGCGCAGCTGGTCGACGAACTTCGCGACGACTTTGTCGTGACGGCGGAAGATGTGGACGACCTCGCGATCGACGAAGTGCTCCATCGGCACGCGCGTGTACTCGTCATGCCGTATGAGCCGCACGTCGTGGCCCTTGCGCCGCAGCGCCTCCCCCGGGAGCACCGCCCGGTAGATCGAGTTGTACACGTCGGTCGTGTAGAGGACCCCGAGGCGCATGCCGGACGATCGTAGCCATGCCTGTGTGTCGTTCACCAGCCCTGCTACTGCCTGTTGGCACAGGTCCCTGCCACGCGGCGCTGGCCGCGACCGTGCCCGTCCGGCAGGCTCGGCGGATGCGCATTGGAGCAGCGTTCGAGCCCACCGCCGCGGCGTACTACCGCGGCCTCTATCCGCTCGAGCAAATGATGAAGCGCGGCCACGAGATCGTGTGGCCCGAGCTCGACACCGGCGAGGCAAAACTCGCCGAGTTCGGCGACTGCGATGTGATCTACGTCTTCCGCCGCAGCGAGGAGTCGCTGCGCCGTGGGCTCGCTCGCTTGGCCGAGCGCGGGGTGGGGATCGTCTGGGACACCGACGACGACCTCTCCGCCATCCCGCGCCGGAGTCCCAATTACAAGCAGGCTGGCGCGCTGCGCGGCCAGAAGCGGTTCATGGAGACGCTGCGCATGGCGCGTATGGCGGACGTGATGCTGGCCTCGACGGAGACGATCGCCACCAAGTACGCGAACGCTGGCGGCGTCGGCGAGATCGAGATCTTCGAGAACTACCTGGCACCGAAGCTCAAGCGCAAGCGCGCGAAGCACGACGGGCTGATCATCGGCTGGATCGCCGGCATCGAGCACACCGAGGACGCGGTCGAGCTCGGACTGCGGGACATGCTGGAAGGCGTGCTGGCGCGTCACCCGGATGCGCGGGTGGAGAGCGTGGGCGTGGACCTGGGGCTCTCTGAGCGCTACGTCCGCTGGCCCTCCGCGCACTTCGACTCGCTCCCGGCGGAGCACCTGGCCCACTACGACATCGGGATCGCCCCGCTCGTGGACATCCCGTTCAACGCGGCGCGCTCCAACATCAAGGTCAAGGAGTACGCGGCGTCAGAGGTCCCGTGGCTGGCGTCGCCACGCGGCCCCTACATGGACCTGGGCGAGCAGCATGGCGGCCGGCTAGTCGCAGACGACGCCTGGGGCGCCGCGCTCGACGACCTCATCCGCGACAAGCGCGCTCGCAAGCAGCTCGCCAAGGCCGGCAAGTCCTGGGCCAAGACGCAGACGATCGATCGCCATGCCGACCAGTTCGAAGGGTTCCTGCAGGCTGCGGCCAACCGCGCGCGGCACTCGAACGCCGCGTAGGACCACGGGCGCCTGCCGCTCGGCGCCATCGGCTCACCGCACCCACAACGAGAATGGGGCCCCCTTTCGGGGACCCCATTCCTTTCTCGTCCTTCATCAGCCGGGGTGTCGCTCAAACGCCTCCGGCTGACAGTGGAGCGTGCTTAGGAGACGCTCGCCGCGGTCCGAGCGCGGTCGCCAGACTGCGACGTGCCCTGCTGGATCGCCGTGTTCTTACCAGCGGCGGAGGGCAGGCCCTCCTTGAGGTTCACGCCAGCCGTGATGATGAGCTTGTCGAGCAGCAGGAAGCCGCAGTTCGACGCAGCCGGCACGGAGAACGCGTTGTCAACGAGCTTCTGGCCGGTCTGCGTCAGCACCGAGCCATCGGAGTTCGTCGTGGCCGTGCCCGAGGTGCCGGAGATCGGCGTGTTGGGCGCCGGCGGAGCGGTCGTGCCGAGCGTGAGGCGCAGCGTGACCGGGTTCGAGTTCGAGCCGATGTAGCAGCCCGAGCCCAGGAACGGGTTCGTCAGGTGGACCTTGATCGGCAGCGTGATTGCCGTGCCCGACCCGAAGAGGTAGTTGAGGAAGTCGAACTGCACGTTGCCGGCCAGCTCAGCGGTGGCGTACACGTCGTTGACCGACGAGACAGCCGCGTTGAACAGGTCGATCAGGATCCCCGACCAACCACCCGTGTTGACGAGCCCAATCAGGCCGCCCGGGACCTTGATCGGCGTGGCGTCCAACGTCTTGCCACCGTTGGCCGCGTTGTACCAGGTCGTCGCGCCGTCGAACGAGAAACCGCCCTGAAGGACGATCGGCGTGGACGCCGTGATCGGCACCGTCGCGTTGCCCAGCGTGAACGAGCCGGACGTGATCGTCGACTTGAGGCACGTCTGGACAGCAACGTTCTGGTACGGGCAGTACTTGAACGGCGCGAAGTCGCCCGTCGGGGCCGCAGCCATGGCGGACGACGAGAGGGCAAGCGCACCAACCGCGACGGCAGAAGCCACCATCGGTCTAAGAGACATCCTGATCCGCATAAGGGATCCTCCTGTATTTAGGACATCGGATTGATAAGGACCGGGCGCGCAGAGCCAAACCCACTCGTACGACCTACGAAAGCCCCATCCCCCATGTGCCCGGGCGCGCGGAACGGCTACGCGCTCGGGGCGTGCCGATCATACCCAGAAGCATTTCCGAGAGTCAATAGACACAATCGTGTTTTGCTCCTCGATTTGGAACGACAAAGGGCGCCCGGAGGCGCCCTCTGCACGAACCACTCGATGATCTAGGACTCTTATGACTTGACGGTGACCCTCTTGGTCAGCTTCACCGTCTTGCCGACCGTGGGCTTGTAGGCGACGCTCACCATCACGGAGACCTTCCCGTGACGCTTGAGCGCGGCCCGCGCCTTGCTCGTCAGCGCAGCGGTGACCGTGGCCTCCGGCCCTTCCTTCAGCGTCCTGGACGCGCGCGAGAGCAGACCGCCACCCGTGACCGTCACCTTGCCGGCGCCGAGGTTGCCGACCTTGACCGTGACGGCCTTCTTCGTCGTCTTCGTGCTCTTCACCGACGGCTTGCAGCCCGCCACGCGCGGCTTGCTCGTGCCGACCTTCGTCTCGCCGTTCTGCCCGGTGTAACGCAGGTCGAACGTCATGTCGCGGCTGCAGGTCGACTTCCCGGTGACCACGAGGATGCCGTGCTTGCCGCCGTTGATCTTCAACTTGAAGGTCTTGATCGGCGCATCCGGCAGGTCGTGGAACGTCGCCACCAGGCGATCGCTGGAATCCACCTGCGAGCTCGCCCGAATGTCGATCGTGACGCCGTCGGCCGACAGCGGGATCCAGAGATCCGGCAGCGACGAGACGATGCGACCGCTGGCCGTCTTGCGACGACCCTCGACGAAGTACACCGGGCCGCTCAGCTCGTGCGGGAGCACGGAGCGTGCGGTGGCGCTGCCCACGATCGAGGCCTTCGGGCAGTTGTAGGCCTTGGCCTGCTCGGGCTTGCAGAGCGCCTGCGCGTTCTTGGGCTCGAGCACCAGGGCGAGCGGCAGCTTCGCCTCCACCTTGTCGTAGTTAGAGCCGCCGCCCGGATCCGTCAGGGTGGCCTCGACGCCCGGAGACGTCCCGTCCTTGGTCGACTTGCTGCCGTTCAGCTTGACCGCGAGCTTCGGCTTGAGATCGAGGTCGCCGCAACCGCCGACCTGGAAGGCGACCACCTGGTCGCTACTCCCGCCGCCTAGGGCCCCGAAGCTCCCGAAGATCGACTTCTTGTCGCAGTTCGTCGGGTTCTTCATGAACTTCGCGCGATCGATCGTGAGACCCACCTGGCGGAGTCGGAGCGGGATGCCCTGGATGATCGTCGGCAGCGGATCGGACTTCACCGTCACGTGCGCGTCGGTGCGGTCCACGTAGATCCCGGCCCGCACCACCACGATCCCGAGGTCGAACGGCCCGGCCTGACCGGCCGTCGGCACCGCGATCGACAGACCGAACGGCGCATCCTTGTAGGGACCCGTCAGGTAGACGCCGCCCGTGAGGGACAGCGGCTGTGCGCCCGGGCCGGACAACGTGGTCGTCGAGCCGATGCGGCTCGCCGCCGGGCAGGTCCCGCTGGCCGCGGAGGCGGCATCACACTGCGGGACCGAGCCGATGTCGGCGAGCAGGCCCGCCGGCAGCGCCGTGCTGATCTGCGACAGGAACGGCATCCCGTCCGATCGCGTCAGCGTGAACTGGAACGGCGAGAACTGGCCGGCCTGCGGGTTCGTCGACCCAGCCGTGAAGGACGGCGCGAACGCCTTCGCCGCGCAGTTCTGATCGATCCGCGTCGGCGAGTCGCTCACCACCGGGGTGTCGGACGCCCACGACGTGATCTCCACGTGCGTGTTGTACGTGCCGCAGACCGTCGGCGTCGCCAGCGCGGCCTGCGAGCCGCCCTGGAACTCCACCTTCATCTCGGAGAAGGGCAGCTGCGGCGTGTTCTCGAACGTCGCCGTCAGCTGGCCCGTCGACGGGTCGAGATCGATCTTGCCCGGCAGCTTGAGGTAGAAGCCGGGGCCCTTGATCGCGATGTACAGCGCGACCAGGGAGTGGAACGGGTTGTCGTTCTGCGTCGCCAGGATGATGTCGCCCGACAGGGGGTCCGGCAGGACGGGCGTGTCGACCGTCACCGTGCCGAGCTTGGCCGAATCGGGGCAGGTCGGCGCGGCGTTGCTGCCGAGGCCGATCTGTGCCGGAGAACAGGCGCCCAGCCCAGCCGCTGACGACGGCGAGACCGACATGCCCTGCGGCATCGTCATCTTGACCGTGCGCACGTGCGCGGTGGACAGTCCGTCGGGCTCCTTTGACTGCGGAACCTTCAGGTCGACGCTCAGGGCCGTCGGCGAGTCGGCGACGCGGGAGAGCGCCTTGACGTCAGCGGTCGGGTTGAACGGGAGGCGATCGCAGCCCTCGAAGATGAACGGCGTGCCGTCCGAGTCGACGGTCGTCGTGCGGGTGTCGAAGACGCCGCGGTTCTGCCACGAGTCGCCACGCATCGTGAACGAGACCGGGGTATCGGTGCACGACGTGGGAGAGGAGAAGAACGGGACGCGGACGATGTCCGGAATCGACTGCACAGGTTGGGTCGGGTCGACGATGCCGCCACGGAACGCGTCGTGGGAAGGATCGGCCGGAACGCCCCACAGCGTCAGCTTGACGGACTCGACCGCCAGCGCCTGCGAGATCGAGATGCTGCCGGCCGAGATGCCGTAGTCCCCGGGACGCACGCGGCCGTCGATCAGGGCGACCGTGCCGATGTAGTTGAACCCAAACCGGGCCGGGACGTCCGGGCCGTGGGCAAGGTTGAAGACGCCGACGACGGCGGTGCCTGGACCCGAGTCACCGTCGACGCGCACCTCTGCGTAGCCGACCTGGCTCGACAGCGGGCAGTCGGCCCGGCCCTCTCCGGGCTTGGCGAAGTCTCGGGGATCGCATTCGGTGACGGCGTTCGGATTACCGATCATGCCGGCCGGCAGGTCGACGTCCACGGAGTGGACCGACTCGTCCGGCCCGGGCTGGACCCGTCCGTCGACCACCGCGTTCGGGTTCACCGGGAACGACAGGTTGACCGTGAAGTCCGGGTGGCCACCCGCCTGACGCGAGAACTGGCCGTTCTCCGTGAGGTCGAACGTGCTCCTGTCGAAGGTCAGGTTGGCCTTCGCCGTCCCCGCCGCCAGCAGCATCGCCGTGAGAGCGGCGAGCACGAGCCACCACATATGGGCACCAGTCCGACGCCGATCGCTGAACATCTTGTTCTCCATGGTCGTTCCCTCGAAGGTCAGATCGCTCATGACTCCCCCTACTTGTTGAGGGTCCGGGAGTACTTGGCCGAGGCGGTGCCCCAGCCTCCAGCGAGGCTCACTTTGACCGCGAGCTTGAACTTCTTCTTGGCGCGCTGCATCGACTGCGCCTTCTTGCTCAGCCGGACGCTGACGCTGTAGGTGCCCTCCTTGGTGACGTTCCGATACGTCCTGACCACCCGATCGCCCGAGATCGTGATGCGCCCACGCTGTGAAGCGTGAAGGGTGATCTTCACCGTCTTGGCACCGACGGAGACCCGCGTCACGGACAGCTGCACCTTCTCCTGGTTGGTGCGCTTGGACTTCGTGCCCGGCTGCGGCGGGGATCCGACCGGCGGACTGACGATCGGCCCGGGCCCTGGCTCCCCACACTCAGCCTTCGCGCACTGGGCGTTCGGCGGCGCCGGGTTCTGCGCGGCGAGGCCGCCACCGACACGGGCGGCATAGAGGTCATAGGTCTGATCGGTGTCTTGCCCGACCAGACCTTCCGAGGTGGTGAAGAACACCGAGCTACCGTCGGCCGAGCTGTCGGCCAACGTCGCGGTGAAGTCCCGGTCGCCGGGGCTGATCAGCGTCAGCCGACCCTTGTAGTACTCGTAGACGTCACGAGAGCCGTTGTGATCGGCGCTGAGCAGCGCTGCCGTCGTGTCGAAGTAGGCATGCCCATCGTCGGTGACGACCTGGGGGAATCGGTTGCTGAGGGTTCGACTCGGCACGGGCAAGCCGCCAGGGCGAGAGGTTCCGTCGACGGTGCAGGCCAGGCACACGTCGTCACCTGCCACGGCGTCATAGAGCCGCAACGTCCCGTCGCGCGTCGTGAGGTTGGCGCTCGTGAGGTAGTTGAAGTAGCGGCCGTTGGGGCTCGCGTACCCGAAGTCCCCGCCCGAGAGCTTCGCGGGGAACACGACGTCCAACTGCCCATCGTGCCACGCGACGAGTTGGTTGTTGGAGTTGAAGTAGACGGTCCTGCCGTCGTTGCCGACGCCAAGCACGTCAGAGGATCCGTCGTTGGTCGTATCCAGCGGACCGAGGTACTCGAGGCCTCCAGACGAGGCGTCGTACCGGTACATCATGGGTCCGCCAGCGGTCGCGTCGGCGGTCAGCTGGACGCTCGATTGGAAGATGACGTAGTTGCCATCGCTGCTGACGTCGTAGCCGATGCCAGGCTGCGGCGAGCCGGTCGGCGAGCCGCCGACCTGAGACCTCGAGACCGCGATCACATCGCCGTTCGAGCGCCGCAGGTAGACGCCCTCTTCCCCGCTCGTGAGGGAGAACGCCCACGTCTTACCGTCGTCGGACACGAGCCGGTTGGCGACCCGATCGCTCGACTGGACCCAGGTGTCCCCGGTGGGGATGTTGCCGTTCGGCAGTCGCGAGATCAGCGAGAGCCCGCCCGTCTTGGTCCACTTGTACATGGCCACCTGCGGTGCGCCGGCAATCAACGGGTACCGGGAGATGAGGACGACCCAACTGAAGTCGTCAGCGCCGGCGATGAACGAGTTCCCACTCAATGGGCCGGCCAGCTGCGCGAACGCGCCCGGCTGGGTCGTGGTGCCGATGAGGTGGTACTGGCCGGTGTCAACGTCGTTGATGTAGTAGTTGCCGGCGGACTCGACGGCATCGGGCGTGAGCGCCTTCTGGCTGACCACGAACGTGTGCTTGAGGTCGCCGGACACCGCCTGGGTGACCGCGAACATGATGGCCCGCGTTGGAGCGAGTGGCGGATCGAGCGCCTTCTGCCCGGTCCAGTTGCTGCCCGGATCCCGGCTCGTGACGTATCGCGAAGCCTGCGATGCACTGGAGGCGTCAGCCGCCGGCGCAGCCGCGCTGTACACGATCCCGGAGCCGTCCGACTTGGCCTGGAAGCCCCAGTTGTTGAACAGCGCCAGCCCGTTCTTGTTCGGGGAGGTGGCCTGCTCGTACGCGCGGTGAGGCGCCACCTGGTCGACGCCGAGCGTGGTGAACGTCCTGTCCGCGCCGTACGTCGTGCCGGCCGCGTTCGTGGCGGCCAACCGGTAGTGGTACTCCGTCCCCGGCTGCAGGCCCTTGGCGGTCTGGGAGAACGTGCGCGGCGTCCGCGAGTTGCCGGCGACCGCCTCCCGGTTAGCCGGAACGCGACTGCCGTAGTTCGTCGTGAGGCCGTACTCGAAGTGGTAGGTGGTCTGATCGCCGAACGTGCCGATCGTGCCGGTCAGCTCCGCAGACGCGTCATCGGGGCTCGCCCCGCCGGTCGTCACGACCGGCGGATCGAGGGCGGTGCGGAACGGCTCCGCGGCCGAGAGGGCTTCGACCTTGCTGGTGTCGTTGATCGCGTACGTCCGGACGAGGTAGCGGGTGTTGGGGTCCAATCCCGTGAGGTCCTCGACGATGCTGTCCTGTGTGGGATCCGACAGGTTCGTGTGAGGCGGCAGCCGATGCCAAGGGCTCGAACCGTCGGAGGTCTGGTAGCGCTCGCACGGATCGGAAGCCAGGCAGTACTCGATCCACGCCGTGCTCGGCTGGCCGTCGGTCGCGACGACGCCGGACAGGTGCGCCCCGGTAGCGGCGATCTGCGAAACGACCGGTGCGTCAACGCCGGGGCGCGTCCCGAACGTGAAGATGTGGGCGCTGCCGTTCGTCAAGCCGACGTAGAGCTTGCTGCCATCCGGCGAGTAGGCCAGCCCGGAGCTGTCCGCAGCCACCGCGCTCGGGATCACGATGGAGTCCTTGAGGGCGTTCGCCGCGGTGTAGAGCCTGATGATGGTGTCAGCCCGCTCCCGGAGCTCCACGGCGACCTCGCCGTTCTGCGGGTTCACCGCGATGCCGATCGGCCGGGCGAGGCTCTCGGGGATCGGGACCTGCAACGAACCCTTCCAGCTGCCGTTGGCGCCCATGTGCTCCACACGTCCCGGGGCGGCGACGGCGTAGATGTCCTGGTTGGGCGCGATGGCGATGCCGGTGGGGGTGAACGCGCCCCCGTCGGAGGTCGAACCATCGAACGACGACAGCTCAGCACCTGACGCGGCGTCGAACCGGTGGATCCCACCGGCAGCGCCGACCACCAGGTCACCGGTGACGGGATCGACCACCAGGCCGCCGATCTGGTTGAGCGCGACGCCCGGGGTCCAGAGCGGGTCCTGGGTGTAGGTCGGCGTCGGCGCTCCGTCGCTCGTCAGCTTCACGATCGTCGGGCCGAACGCGTCGAGCACGAACACGGTGCTGCCGTCGGGGCTGGCGGCGACACCCGACGGCGAGACGCCCAAGCTGGGCCGAGAGATCGACGTCCCGGCCGGATTGAGGACGTCGATCGAGAACTCCGTCTGACGGATGATGAAGACGTTGCCGTCGTCGAGGCTGATCGAAACCGGGCTGAAGTTGGCTCCGATGCCCCAACTCCCGGTGTCGGGCGTGCCGATGTCGCTCGTGTAGCCGTAGGACTGCCCCGGCGTAGCCGCGGTAGCCGACGAGGCGAACACGCCCAGAACCACGAAGGCCAAGAACGACAGCGCTCCGAAGAGAACGCGCTCAGCGTTCACCCAACTCTTGCGAGCCATCCGGCTCTCCTCCCACTCGACGACCCAAAAGCCGGTTCTCCCACCGGACCGCGACGACTATAGTCATGGGTGTTTTCTAGAGTCAAGCCCGTGTTTCCAAACATGGCTGCCTAGGACCTAAATGGCGAGTCGCCGCCCAGTCCTTGGTTTGGAACCTTCCAGTAGTTAAAGCGCTGCGTCCCGCACAGAGGCGGGACGCAACGGAACTGCGGTGAGACGAGAGCGATTACGCAGTGCGGTTGAGGACCGGGCCAAGCGTGCCCGTGCCACCCGTGGCGTTCGTGATCGTGATCGTCTGCTCGGACAGGTGACCCGTGCCCGTACCCAGCAGGCAGGACGTGCCCGAGGAGTGCGTGACCGTCAGGCCCGTGCCACTAGTAGACAGAGTGACCTTGCCCTTGGCCGGGCTAACCGGGTTGCTGTACGAGCCGGGCGTCGTGCCCGTGATGTTGCACAGCGCCGTGTTGCCCGCCACGAGACGCGCAACGCAGTTCACATCGGCAACGCCCGACGTGACGCCGCCGGAGAACGAGGCTCCAGTCAGCGTGAACCCACAGTGGACGTACGTGGACTGACCCGCCAACGTGCACGGGCTGAACGTAATAGTGCCGGGGACGTTGTACGTGGCGCCGACGACCGAGCCGCCCGCCGCCGTGCCCGTGGCCGACGAACCCGTGCAGGCCAGGTTGTTGGCACCGACCGACAACGTGCCCGGGCCACCCGTGGCCGTGAAGGCCGTGTTGCCCGTGTTGTGCCACGTCACCGCACCAGCGGTCGCCGACACGACGCCCATCAACGACGCCAGCGCCGTGACGAGCACGGCAAAGCGCGCAATCCTGCTCATAGTGTTCTCCTACTCCTACTTGGGATGGTGCGACGCGGATGCGCCGCAACGGCGTGCGAGCGTCCACGGCGACATTGCCGCCATGGCCACGGGCCGTCTACCGGAGGCCCCCACCAAGGCGCCTCCTGAGATCTAGGACCGCTCGCGTGTCCACCGGACTGCGTTAGCTCCGGCGACCCGCGACAGGGACCATCTTCAGCGCTACACCGGGGCGGCCACCAGAGCCAGGTGCTCAGGATGTGCCAGGCGTCAGGGACTGCCGCCACCGGCCGCAGCTGTAGTTACACGTGAGGCCGCGACCCGTTCGCACGGGCCGCGGCCTCGGGCCTCCGCCATCCCAAGCGGAGTAGGAGTACTGCGGTGTCAATGGCGGGCGCGCCTCGCCCGGGGGCGAGGCGCGGTGACCGTCTTGTGTGCTCCCGGTTGATTACGGGTGGCGAGTGATGATGGGGCTGCCGGCCACCGTAGTGACCGTGATCGTCTGCTCGGAGAGGTGGCTCGGGCCCGTGCCCAGCAAGCAGGAGCTGCCCGTCGCGTTAGTCGTGGTCAGGCTCGTGCTAGTAGTCAGAGTGACCTTGCCGGGCGTGCTCGTGGCGGCCGTGGGGTTGATGTAGTGGCCGACCGTGGAGCCTTCGATGTGGCAGAGCGCCGCGTTGTTGGCCGTCAGGCGCGCGACGCAAGTCACGTCCGCCACACCCGTCGTGAACCCCGGCTCCGCGAACGCGGACCCAGTCAGCGTGAACCCGCAGTGGACGTACGTGTTCTGTCCGGCCAACGTGCACGGGCTAAACGTCACAGTGCCCGGCACGCTGTAGACGGCGCCAACGAAGCTCGCCGCTGCCGTAGCCGACGCAGTCGTACCCGTGCAGTCCAGGTTGTTGGCACCAACCGAGAGCCGGCCCCCGACGCCCGTGGCATGGATGACCGTGCTGCCCGTGTTAGTCCACGTCACCGCGCCGGCGGTCGAGGACATCACGGCAAACAGCGACGTCAACGCCGTGACGAGCACGACGATACGTGCGATCTTGCTCATAGTTCTACTCCTGTACCTCGTGAGATAGGCAACGCCATCTAGGAAGGGCGCCGCCAGGACAAAACGCGTCGTGCGCTAGGACCACCATCACGAGGTCGCTCTGCCAACCGTCCACCACAGAGGGGAGTGCGACCGCTCGCAGCTTTGCGAGCCGGGAGCCATGACATCGCCTCGGCGGTGCGCCCGCCAGAGCCAAATGCGCAGGACGTGCCAGGACGTCAAGGACATCGCCGATCCGCAGCAGCGCTGCACAACAACCCGCTACACCGTAGAGAGGTGCCCCACCACTCTCGCCCCACGACCTCGCCGCTGCGGACCCGTAACTACCGCCTCTACTTCTCCGGCCAGCTCGTATCGGTCCCCGGCACCTGGCTGCAGACGGTCGCTCAGGCGTGGCTGGTCCTCCAGCTCACACCCTCAGGTTCAGCTCTAGGGATCACGGTCGCGCTGCAGGCGCTACCGGTCCTGCTCCTCGGCCCGTGGGCCGGCGCGGTCGCCGACGCGACCGACAAGCGCAAGATGCTGCTGGGCACCCAAGCGCTACAGGCGGCGCTCGCGCTGGCGCTCGGAGCGCTAACGGTCGCGGGCGTCGTCGAGTTGTGGATGGTGTGGGTGCTTGCGCTCGGACTCGGCGTTGCCCGAGCGCTCGACGTGCCAACGCGGCAAGCCTTCGTCTCCGAGCTCGTCACCCCCGAAGCGCTGCCGCGCGCGATCTCCATCAACTCGACCGTCGCCGCCGCCGCGCGCATGGTCGGCCCCGCTGCCGCCGGCGCCCTGATCGCCGCGCTCGGCGTCGGGACGTGCTTCCTGATCAACGGCGCGTCGTTCCTCGGACCGCTGCTCGGGCTCGCGGCCATGGACACCGCCAAGCTCCACCGGCCGTCGATGCCACCAAAACGCCAGCCGCACGCCGTCCAAGAGGGGCTCAGCTACGTGAAGGACCGCAAGGACCTGCTCGTCCCCCTCCTCATGATGGCCCTCGTCGGCACCTTCGCCTACGAGTTCCAGGTCACGATCCCGCTCCTCGCGCACGAGACCTTCGACCTCGGCGCCACCGGCTTCGGCCTCCTCTACGCCGCGATGGGCCTCGGCTCGGTCGTCGCGGGGCTCACGGTCGCCGGCCGCGTCGCGCCGCGCATCCGCACCATCACCGTGGCGGCGCTGGTCTTTGGCGCCAGCCTCGCGCTGGCCGCCATCAGCCCGACGCCGGAGATCGCGGCGCTGTTCCTCGCGGCGACCGGCGCGGCCAGCGTCGTCTTCTCCTCAACCACCAACGCCACCGTCCAGCTGCGCGCCGCGCCTCGCATGCGCGGGCGCGTGGTCGCGCTGTACATCGTGGCCTTCATGGGATCGACCCCGTTGGGCGGTCCACTGGTCGGCGCCGTCGGGGAGGCCGCGGGCGCGCGAGCGGCGCTCGCGGTCGGCGCGCTCGGGTGTCTCACCGCTGCGGCGCTGGCCGTCGCGACCAACGCTGGAATCGATTTTCACCGCCGGTCGGCGCTCTCCGCGGGACCGCCCGCATCTCCAGACCGCTAAAGACGCTTCGAACCGGACGCCGTCAAGACACCTATGGGCCAAATGGCAAGGAAATGTCGAACGGTCGCGGTCCGCGCGGGTCGCGGCGGGGCAGTCGCGGGCATTGGCCGGATTTCCGGGCTCTGCCGCGGGACACGCGCGACGGCAGATGTCACATCCCGAGCCACTCCACCGTCCGGTGCGCTGAAACCTTTGCACACGTTTTCGTATCTGACCGCTCAAGATCGGGCAAACTAGTCCCGGAGGCTCTGACACACCCATAGGTTCGGGGCCAAGCGGAAGACAGGAGATCCGAATGGAAGCGAAGATGCAGCTCGCCGCGAACTTGCGCCGTTTGCGCAAGGAGCGGTGTTGGTCCCAGGAAATGCTCGCGCATTTCGCCGGCCTGCACCCCACGGAGGTCAGCCGGTTGGAACGAGGTCTGCGCGAGCCGCGCCTGCGGACCGTCATGCAGGTGGCGGCCGCGCTGAAGGTCCCGGTCCAGGACCTGATCGCCCCGCCGGAGAACGCCCCGGAGCCTGAGCCCGTGGCGTGAGCCCATAGCCTTGCCGCCCTTGCGGCGGTGTCCGCTGGAGCACGGTTGCTTGCAGGATCACTGCAAGCTCCTCAATCCCAGAACAGGTCCGTCGATGTACCTGGACGGATATGCCTTCAGGCAGGGGATTGAATGCTCCGTTCGGGGAGCGGCGCCGCAAGGGCAGGCAGGCCGGGCAGCTGAAAAGCCGCGGCCTCGTCGTCGATCTCGGACCCCAGCAACGGGCCCGACAGGCGGCACGTGCGGCGGAGCAGCTGTCCCGAGTAGTCGTCGAGGGCCTCGAGGAAGGGGTCGTCGTCACGGACGCCGAGCGGCGCGCGGTGTCCTGGAACCCCAGCGCCCTGCGGATCCTCGAGCTCACCGCCGAGGAGCTGAAGGGCCGCGTCGCCCCCTTCAAGGACGACCTCGAGATCGTCTTGGACAGCGAGGGCCGCGGGCTCGGGCCCGACGAGTCGCTCTCCCTGCTGGCCCAGCGAGCCGGCCAGACCGTCACCGGCACCTCGACGCGGATCGACCGTCAAGGCCAGCAGCAGTACCTCCGCGTTCACGCGCGCCCGCTCAACCGCGCGGCGAGCGAGACCGCCGGCATCGTCCTCACGTTCGCCGACATCACGCCGACGATCGCCACGCAACGCACGCTGCAGGAGGAGCGCGATCGCGCGCAGCGCTACCTCGAGGTCGCATCGACCCTCGTGGTGGTGCTCGACGCGCGCGGCCACGTCGAGCTGATCAACCGTCAGGGCTGTGAGCTGCTCGGCTTCGAGGAGCAGGAGCTGCTCGGGCGCGACTGGTTCGACGCGGTCGTCCCGGCCGCCGACCGGCTCGACGCCCGACGCGCTTTCGCACGTGTCGTAAGTGGGGTCGAACCGCCCCGCGATTCGCTCGAGACGTTCGTCCGCACCAACGGCGGCGACGACCGCAAGATCGCGTGGCGCAACTCAGCACTCCGTAATGAAGAAGGTGAGATCGTCGGCGTCCTGCGGTCCGGCGAGGACGTCACCGAGCGCCGCCGCGCGGAGGCGCAGGTCGCCTACCTCGCCTACCACGACGCGCTGACCGGCCTGCCGAACCGCACCCAGCTCGAGGAGCAGCTGCGCACCGATCTGGCGCGCGCTCGTCGCAGTGGCGAAGCGGTCGCGCTCCTCTACTTCGACCTCGACAACTTCAAGCTCGTCAACGACTCGCTCGGCCACGCCGCCGGCGACGACGTGCTACGCGAGACCGCGCGGCGCGTGAGCGAGCTGGTTCGCGGCGGCGACGTGCTGTGCCGCCAGGGCGGCGACGAGTTCCTGCTGTTGATGCACTGCCCCGGCGCCGACACCGCGGCGGAGGCGGCGCAGCTGGCCGCCGAGCGGATCGCCGCCGCGCTGGAGCGCCCGTTCGAGATCTCCGACGCGGAGTTCCACATCGGCGCGTCGATCGGCGTCGCGCTCTGCCCCGAGCACGCCGACGACGCCGAGAAGCTGCTGCGCTACGCCGACGCGGCGATGTACCAGGCCAAGCGCTCCGGCAGCGGGACGATCGCGATCTACCAGAAGCAGCAGGGCGACGCGCGCGCCCGGCTCTCGCTCACCGCGCGCTTGCGGCGGGCGATCACCGAGGGCGAGCTGCGCCTGCACTACCAGCCGATCGTCGCCCTCGGCGACGAAGGCCTGACGGGCTATGAGGCCTTGGTGCGCTGGGAGGACCCCGTCGAAGGGCTCGTCCCGCCGGGGTCGTTCATCCCGATCGCCGAAGAGACCGGGCTGATCGACGCGATCGGCGACTGGGTGATCGACGAGCTCTGCCGCCAGGCGCGCGAGTGGGCCGCCGTCGACTATCGGCCGCGGCTGTCCTTCAACCTGTCGCCGCGCCAGCTGCGGCGGACCGACCTGGTGTCCTCGATCGCATCCACGATCGACTCCTACGGGTTGCGTCCCGAGCAGTTCTGCGCGGAGCTGACCGAGACGACGGTCATGAGCGACGCCCACCGGCACCGCTCGCTGCTGGACGAGCTGCACGAGGCGGGGCTGACGATCGCGATCGACGACTTCGGCGCGGGGCACTCCTCCTTGGCGCGATTGCGCGACCTGCCGGTGCAGGTGCTCAAGGTCGACCGCGCGTTCCTGCAGAAGGTGCCAGACGACCGTGGCAGCGCGGCGATCGTCGCCGCGATCCTGGCCCTGGCCGAGGCGCTGGACATGACCACGATCGTCGAAGGGATCGAGACGGAGGAGCAGCTCGTGTTCCTGCGCGCGCACGGGTGTCCGTTCGGCCAGGGGTTCTTGCTGGGCCGGCCGGTGCCGGCGTCCGATCTCTCCTCGAAGGACTTGGTGGTGCGCCCGTGAACGGGTCGTTGCAGCAGATCGCATCGGAGCTCGACACGACATGGGTGATCGTCACCGGCGTGTTGGTGATGTTCATGCAGGCCGGCTTCGCCTGCGTCGAGATGGGCTTCTCGCGCGGCAAGAACGCGGGTGCGGTCGTCGCGAAGATCCTGATGAACTTCTCGATCGCGTCGCTGGCGTGGTGGGCGTGCGGGTTCGCCCTGGCGTTCGGCGGCGGCGCGTCGTTGATCGGGACGTCAGGGTTCTTCCTGGACCACGGCTCGGTGTTGGCCAGCGGGTCTCCGATCGCGGGGCGACTCGACGGCGCGGGCGCCGGCTTCTTCTTCTTCCAGCTCGTCTTCTGCGCGGTGTCGCTGGCGATCGTGTGGGGCACGACGCTGGAGCGGATCCGGTTCATCGCCTACCCGATCTATGGCGTGGTGTTCGCGGGCGTGATCTATCCGCTCGTCGCGCACTGGATCTTCGGCGGCGGGCTGCTGGACAAGGTCGGCGCGGGGATGCAGGACTTCGCCGGCTCGACGGTCGTGCACTTGACGGGTGCGACGGGCGGACTCGCCGCGTTGCTGTTGCTCGGCCCGCGCGAGGGCAAGTACGACGCGGCCGGTCGCCCGCGCGCGATCCCGGGGCACTCGATGCCGCTGTTCGGGATCGGCGTGCTGATCCTGTGGTTGGGGTGGTTCGGGTTCAACCCGGGGTCGACGCTGGGCACCGGCGGCAACCGCTTTGCCGAGGTGGTCGTGGTGACGAACCTCGCGGCGGCGGCGGGGGTCGTCGGCGCGGCGATCGCGGCGCAGACGCTGACCAAGTCGCTCGACATCGGCATGATCGGTAACGGCGCGATCGCGGCGCTGGTGGCGATCACGGCGCCGTCAGGGTTCGTCGAGTTCTGGGCGGCGCCGATCATCGGCCTCGTCGCCGGGCTCATCGTCGTGGTCTCGGTGCTGCTGATCGACCGGCACCTGGACGACCCGGTGGGAGCGCTGAGCGCCCACGGCGTCGCCGGCGTCTGGGGCACGCTGTCCTGCGGGCTCTTCTCGTCACCGCGCCTGGTCGGCGGCGACGACGTCGTCGGCGACCCGGGTCTGTTCTACACCGGCTCCTTTACCCAGCTCGGCGTCCAGGCCTTCGGCATCACGATCGCCTTCGTCGTGGTCTTCACGTTGTCCTACATGACGTTCGCGACGATCAAGGCCCTGTTCGGCCTGCGCGTGACGCCCGAGGAGGAAGAGGCCGGCCTCGACATCGTCGAGCACGGCATGTACGGCTACCCGGAGCAGTACGTCGACTCCTACGACCTAGAGCCGTCGTCGTTATAGGCCAACGGGCAGGGCGAACACTGGTAGGTTCGCCCCCTCGCGGGTAGATTCAGAGTCCGTCTCGTCTAGAGATGGTCCTAGTTGCTGTACCGGCAGGGGAGGCTCGCTCCGGACTTCCGCGCGAGCGAGTCTCTCTGCCGTTCTGCCTCAGATCGCGTTTGGCCGCGCCGCTTCGCCGGTCCCCGGCCCCGGCACGTTGCGGAACTTGAAGGGCGCCGCCTCGCGGCCCGGCTGAACGAACCACGCCTCGCCCGTCCCGCCGCCGCGGATGATCTGCAGCACCGTCGCTGCGACCGTTTCGGCCGGGATGAGCTGCACGCCCTGCGCGTCGAGGATGTTGCGGATCGGGTCGACGATCTTGGACTCCGCGAAGCCCGGGCAGATCGCGTTGAAGGTGATGTTCTCGTCGGCCAACGCCGGACCCATCGCGCGCGCCAGCCCGACGACCGCCGCCTTGTTGGCGGCGTAGACCGGGTCGAAGGGCACGGCGGTAAGGCCGGCGAGCGAGGCCGTCGCGACGATCGCCCCGCCGCCGCGGGCCTTCAGCGCCGTCAACGCGTGGTGGGTGCCGAAGACGACGCCGTCGAGGTTGACGCCCATCGCCTGGCGGTAACGGCTCAGGTTGAAGTCCTCGCCGAGGCCGAAGCCGCTGGCGATCCCCGCGTTGAGGAAGGCGATGTCCAGGCCGTCGGCCTGATCTACGACGAAGTCGATCAGCCGCGAGTTGGACTCGAAGGTCGACACGTCGCCGACCCAGAAGTGCCCGCCGACCTGCTCGGCGACCTCGCGCGCGCCGTCCTCGTCGAGGTCAGCCACGATGACCTCAGCGCCTTCCGCCGCCAGCGCCAGCGCCGTCGCGCGCCCCAGGCCGGACGCGCCGCCGGTCACGAGCGCGACCTTGTCACGGAGTTCCATCACGCGACCTCCAACACCAACTTGCCGACGTTGTCGCCGCGGAACAGCATCTGCAGCGTCTCGGGGAAGTCGTCGACTCCGCCGGTCACGACGTGCTCCTTGGTGACCAGCTTGCCCTCGGCGATCCAGCCCGCGATCTCCGCCGCCGCCTCGCGGTAGCGCTTGGCGTAGTCGAAGACCACGAAGCCCTCCATGCGCGCGCGGCTCACCAGCAGCGCCAGGTAGTTCGCCGGGCCGCGGACGGCGGTCTCGTTGTTGTACTGGCTGATCGCCCCGCAGATCGGGATACGCGCCTTCATGTTCAACCTGGTCAACGCCAGATCGAGGATCTCGCCACCGACGTTGTCGAAGTACACGTCGACGCGATCCGGCGTCGCGGCGCGCAGCTGCTGCTTGAAGTCCTCGGCGCGGTAGTCGACGGCCGCGTCGAAGCCGAGCTCGTCCGTCAGCAGCGCGCACTTCTCTGGCCCGCCGGCAATGCCGACCACGCGCGCGCCCTTGACCTTGGCGATCTGACCCACGAGCGACCCGACCGCGCCGGCCGCGCCGCTGACCAGCACCGTCTCGCCCTCCTTCAGGGCACCAACGTCCAACAGCCCGAAGTACGCGGTCATGCCCGGCATGCCGAGTGCGCCCAGGTAGGTCGGCAGCGGAGCAGCGCTCGCATCGACCTTGAGCGCGCCCCGCCCGTCGGTGACCACGTGCGACTGAACGCCGAAGGTGCCGACCACGTGATCGCCGACCGCGTAGTCCGGGTGGTTGGACTCGGTCACCTCGATCACCGAGCCGGCGCGCATGACCTCCCCGATCCCGACCGGCGGGATGTAGGAGCGCGCGTCGTTGAGCCAGCCGCGCATCGCCGGATCCAGCGAGATGAACTTCGTGACCCCCGCGAACTCGCCGTCGCCGGGTGCGCCCACCGGCTCGTCGACGTGCTCCCAGTCGGTCGGCTTGATCTCCCCTTGCGGGCGTGCAGCAAGACGGACCTGACGATTCGTGACAGACATTGGTACTGGACAGTACCGACGGGTTCGGGCCACTGCTACCGTCACTTCACAGTGCCCGCGCCCATCCCCGCCACCGAGGTCCGCCACCGCGTGCAGACCGCGATGGCGACGCTTGTAGCCGAGAAGGGCTACGCGATGGTCACGATCGACGACATCGCCCGCGCCGCACGGATCTCCAAGCGCACGTTCTACGACCACTACGTCGACAAGCAGGACTGCCTCCTGGCGGCCTACGACGCAGCGGCCGGCCAGGTGCTGTCGGCGGCGCAGCGCGCGGCGGACGCCGCGGCGGACGAGGACGCCGTCACCCGCGTCGAAGCGGTGATATCGACCTACCTGAAGGCCTTGGCGGCGCGCCCCGAGATGACGCGCGTGTTCCACGTCGAGATCCAGGCCGCCGGCGCCGAGGCGCTGCGACGCCATCTCGCGGTCGACCTCGAGTACGTGGCCTTGCTGCAGCGGATCGTCCGCGAGGACGGTGGCTCGTTGCCGCGCGCCAACGCGATCGCCGCACTCGGCGCGGTACATGAGCTCGTCCTGCATGCGGTCGCCGACGAGCGTACGGCGCGGCTGCCGACGCTCCTGGCCACCGTCCGCCCGGTGCTGCACGCGACGCTGGCGGATGCAGGATCACGCGCACGCGCGAGTAACTAAGCGAATCTGGGTACCGGGAGCACCGCGACACCCGCGGTCTCGGCGTGTTGTCACCCACAGACGCAATCAAGATCCCATCGGGAGGGACAATGCACCTTAAGAACATCCGCGCAGCGGGAGCGATGGCGCTTGCCATCGCAGCGCTGCTGCCGGCGGCGGCACAAGCCGCCACCGCACCGGGGGTGGCGACCGGCGGCGCCGCCAACGTCGCCCAGCAGACCGCGCGCCTCACGGGGTCGGTCGACCCCAACGCCGCGGCGACAACGTTCCAGTTCCAGTATGGGACGACCAGCGCCTACGGGTCGGTCACGCCCGAGCAGACGATCGCCGGGGACGGCAAGAAGACCATCACCGCCGACGTCGGCGGCCTCGCACCTGCGACGACCTACCACTTCCGGTTGATCGCGCGCAACAGCAAGGGGCTGACCAAGGGCGCCGACAAGACGTTCAAGACCAAGGTCCAGCCCCTGGGCGTGACCTTCGCCGCGACGCCCAACCCGCTCCTGCCGGGCGGGACGACGACGCTCGCCGGCCAGCTCACCGGCACCGGCAACGGCGGCAAGGAGGTCGTGTTGCAGTCCAACCCGTTCCCCTACACCCAGGGGTTCAAGCAGGACGGCAACAAGCTCGTGACCGCTGCCGACGGGACGTTCAACTTCGGCCTCAAGGGCGTCGCGTTCAACACCCAGTACCGGGTGGCGCTGCCATCCAAGCCGTCGGTGGTCTCGCCGATCGTCGTCGTCTCCGTCGCCGTGCGGGTCTCGACGAAGCTCGGCTCGCACACCGTCACCCGCGGTCACTCGCTGACCTTCAAGGGCACCATCCAGCCCGCGGTCGACGGCACGCCCATCGCCATCCAGAAGTTGAACTCCAAGAAGCACTGGGTGACGGTCGCGGGGACCGCGGCGCGACACAGCAGCTCCAAGACCTCCACCTACTCCAAGAAGGTCAAGATCCGCTCCGGCGGCAAGTACCGCGTCTACGCGGGCGTGGTCAACGGGATGTACGTGCCCAACACGGGCGCGACGGTGACGATCCACACGCGCTGAGCGCCTGAGGACACTTCGGCAGCGACGACGGGCGGGCGATGACGCCCGCCCGTCGCGTTGCTGAAACGCGACGGCAACAAAGGGGTCGCGGAAGGGAAACGGTCGTCCAGCATCGTGGCCGGCCATGAGCGCGACGATCGAGATGGGTGCGGCACCTGCCGCGAGTGGTGCCAAGGGCCGCCGAGGGCATTGGATCGATGAGTGGGAGCCCGAGGACGAGGCGTTCTGGGAGGCGACCGGGAAGCAGGTCGCCAAACGGAACTTGGTGTGGTCGGTCTTCGCCGAGCATCTGGGGTTCTGCATCTGGTCGATCTGGGCGATCGTTGTCATCAACCTGTCCAACATCGGGATCACGTTGTCGATCTCGGAGATGTTCTGGCTGACCGCGACGCCGAACCTGATCGGCTCGGCCCTGCGGATCCCGTACACGTTCGCGCTGCCGCGGTTCGGCGGCCGGAACTGGACGTTCACGAGCGCGGTGCTGCTGCTGGTCCCGGCGCTGCTGCTGGCGATCGTGGTGCCGTCGGGCTGGCTGGCCGATCAGGCACACGACACGCAGATGCTGGTGCTGGTGCTGTGCGCGGCGACGGCCGGGGTCGGCGGCGGAAACTTCTCCTCCTCGATGGCCAACATCTCGTTCTTCTATCCGGACGGCAAGAAGGGGCTGGCGCTCGGGGTCAACGCCGCGGGCGGCAACCTGGGCGTCGCGGTCACGCAGCTCGTGGTGCCGTTGGTGATCATCATCGGCGTCTCCGGCGCGGCCGTGAAGCTGCCCCAGCACGAGGTCCATCTCGCATATGCGGGGCTGCTGTTCGTCCCGTTCATCGTCGTCGCCGCGATCGGCGCGCTAAAGCGCATGGACTCGCTCACGCAGGCCAAGACCGACACCACGGCCTACAAGAACGCAGTTCGCCAGCCGCAGACGTGGATCATGTCCTTGCTCTACATCGGCACGTTCGGATCGTTCATCGGGTACTCGTTCGCGCTGCCGTTGGTCATCAAGAACACGTTTCCCGAGTTCCTGGCCGCGCATCCGTTCATCGCCACCTACTTGGCCGGGCTGGGCTTTGCCGGCGCGCTCGTCGGCTCGCTCGCGCGACCGCTGGGCGGCCTGCTGTCTGACCGCATCGGCGGCGCGCGTGTCACGCTGGCGTGCTTTGCCGGAATGGCGCTGGCCACGCTGGTGGCCATCGCCGGCGTCAGCGCCCACTCGTTCACCCTGTTCTTCGCCTCCTACATGGTGATCTTCCTCCTGGCCGGGACGGGCAACGGCTCGACCTACCGAATGATCCCGGCGATCTTTGCGACGCTCGGCCAGCGCCACGGTGGAGACCGCGAGACCGTGTTGTCGTTCAAGCGGCAGACGGCGGCGGTGATCGGGATCGCCGGCGCGGTCGGCGCGTTCGGCGGCTTCCTGATCCAGGTCGTCTTCCGGCAGGCGTCGCTCGACGTGTCAGCGCTCGTCAAGGCCGCGACGACGCCGGCTGAGAAGGCGCAGATCGCGACCGCCCACCAGGACTGGTCGATCGCGGCTCTGTGGGTCTTCGTCGGCGCCTACCTCGTCTTCGCCGCGATGACCTACATCTTCTACCTGCGCCGCTCGAGCGCCCTTCGCGGCGTCTAGATCTAGCCCACCAGCGCGTCGAGTGCTGCGGCGGCCCGGCCGTCGTCCAGCGCCGCCTCGCAGCGGCGCAGGGCGTCGGCCGGGTCGTTCGTCGTTCCGGCGGCGATCACCTTCACCGCGGCGGAGAGGACGACCGCGACGCGCGCTGGGCCGTCGATCTCGCCGGTGACGATCGCCCTGGTCAGGTCGGCGGTGACGCGCGGGTCGCAGTCGCCGCGCAGGACCAGGCCCAGGCGCTCGGGCAGGTCGACCGGGCCGCCCGCGTGCGATAGGACGGCGACCGGGCGACCTGGGCGCAGGACATCGGAGCCTTCGATCCCCCGCAACGCGATCGCGCGATCCGCGCCGAGCCGCTCCAGCGCGCCGAGCAGGCGGCCGGCATAGGACCCGTGCGTGTGGCCGACGACGAAGCGCCGCGCGCCGAACCAGTCCACCAGCTTCTCGGCGGAGTGGATCGGACCGCGCAGGCCGACCTCATCGCGGATCGCGGCCAGGTCGTCCCAGCCGGCGATCGCCTCGCCGACGTGGACGACGGTCATACCCGCGCGGGTGAGCATCGCCTCGGAGTCCTCGGTGGTCGGGCGCGCCGGACCGCCCAACGCTGCCAGCACGTCGGCGACCGTGATCCCGTGCTTCGGGCCCAAGCGGCCGCCGCACGCGGTGATGACGGAGACGCCCGCGCCTGCGGCACACAACGCGGCGGCGAGGGACAACGGCGGCGCGTCGGCGATCCCGTCGAAGGCGCCGGACGAGCAGACGAGCGGACGATCCGCCCCGGATGGCGGGCGCAACGCGCTGGCGCGATCGCGCAGCGCCTGCGTGATCCCTGCCAGCTCCTCCGCCGCCTCGCCCTTGACGCGCAACCCAATCAAGAACGCGCCCGCCTGCGCCGGTGAGACCTCGCCGCTCAGCAGCGCCAGCCCCGCCTCGCGCGCCTCGTCGAACGTCAGGTCCCGCGAGCCGCGCGGGCCCGTCGCCACCGCCTTGATCACCGTCCGGAACCCCGCGTACCCCGCGCGGCCCCGCGTCGGTGCCGAGATGTCGCTCATCGCGCCTCCCCTTCGAACCGGTACCCGACCGACCGCACGGTCTTGATCCGCCCGGCGTGCTCAGCCCCCAACTTGGCCCGAACCCGTCGTACGTGGACGTCGACCGTCCGCGCGCCGCCGTAGTAGTCAAACCCCCAGACACGGCTTAGCAGCGCCTCGCGGCTGAACACGCGCCCCGGATGCGTCACCAAGAACTTCAACAACTCGTACTCCATGTAGGTGAAGTCGACCGGTGACGCGCCCACCGCCACCTGGTAGGTCGCGAGGTTGACCTCGAGCGACCCGACCCGGACGACGTTGTCGTCCGGCACGCCGTTGACCCGCCGCCGCGCCCGCGCGATCCGCGCCCGCAGCTCGGCCGCACGCAGCGGCAGGATGATCAACTCATGGCCTTCATGAACGGCGGCCGCCCCGGCGTCGAGCTCCGCGCCATCGATCGCCACGACGACCGGCACGTCGCCGAGGTCCTCGTCGCCTTCGAGCCGCGCACACAGCCCCGGGTCGCTCAACACTAGCGCCAAGTCGGGCGGCCGCGGCGGCGAGCCGCCGTCGCCTTCGGGTCGCAGCGACCCGTTGGCCGAGACCTTGCGCGGCGCGAAGCCCAGCTCCGCCAGCAGTCGCGCGACGTCCGAGGCGATCTCGTCCACCGACTCGTCCGTGTAGATCCAGGCTTCCGCCACGCGCGTGTCAGCCCCTACAACAACCGCAGGAAGCGCTCCAGCTCCCAGGTCGAGACGGTGGCCTGGTAGGCGTCCCACTCGGCACGCTTGTTAGCCACCACCAGGTCGACCAGACGGTCGCCGAGCGTCTCACGCGCCAGATCGGAGGCCTCGAACAGCGCGGTCGCTTCGCGCAGATCGGCCGGCAGCAGCGGCGCCTCACCACCATCTCCATCGCCTTCGGCCTCCGGCGGCAGCTGGTAGCCACGCTCGATCCCGCGCAGCCCAGCCGCCAGGATCAACGCCAACGACAAGTATGGGTTCGCCCCCGGGTCCGGCGAGCGCAGCTCGATCCGCGACGCGGTCTCCCGCGACGGCCGCGACGAGGGCACCCGCACCAGCCCCGCACCGCCGGTCCGCGTCCACTGCACCCGCCGTGGCGCCTCGAAGCCGTTCATCAAGCGCTTGTAGGAGTTGACCCACTGGTTGGTCAGCAGCGTCAGCTCGCCCGCGTGCGCAAGGATCCCGGCCAGGAACTGCCGGCCGATCGGTGCCAGCGGCGTCGACGGATCCGGATCGTGGAAGGCGTTGCGGTCGCCATCGAAGAGCGACAGGTGCAGGTGCATGCCGCTGCCGGCGTGCTCCTGCAGCGGCTTGGGCATGAACGTCGCAAACAACCCCAACTCGCTCGCGACCTCCTTCACCGTCAGGCGGAACGTCGTGATCGCGTCGGCCATCGACAGCGCGTCGGTGTGCGTGAGCTGGATCTCGTGCTGCGACGGCGCCACCTCGTGATGCGACGCCTTCACCGGGATCCCGAGCTGCTCGAGGTGCCCGATCGTGCGGCGACGGAAGTCCGACCCCTCGTCCAGAGGCGTGAGGTCGAAGTAGGCGCCGTCATCCAGCGGCTGCGGCACGGCCGCGCCGTCCGGCCCGTCGGCAAACAGGAAGAACTCGATCTCGGCGCCGACCTGCACGGTCCAGCCGAGGTCGGCGACTTGGGCGAGCACGCGCGCCAGCGCATCCCGCGAGTCGGCCGCAAACGACGACCCGTCGGGCTCGCGCACCGTGCAGAACATCCGACCAACCGCACCGTCGCGCCACGGCAACAGCGCGAACGTCGACGGGTCGGGGTAGGCGATGACGTCGCGCTCGCGGCGGCGCGCCGCGCCCTCAAGCGACGACCCGTCCAGCCCCACCCCGTCCTCGAGCGCGGCCTCCAACTCCGACGAGGGCACCGCGAGCGATTTCAGGATCCCGAGCACGTCCACGAACCACAGCCGGACGAATCGGACGCCGCGCTCCTCGGCCGTGCGCAGGACATATGTGTCTCGGGGACCCATGCGAGGTCCTTGACGGTGTCAGCGATGTGGCGCATGCACATCCTCCGGCGGGTCGGAACTCGTTCGCCCCACGGTCGAGTGGCCGTAATCGAGCCGAAACAGAGCGGTCCATGGCGGGAAACGCGCAGCCCTGACCATCCCATGGGCGTGACGACCGCCGCGACCCCCACCCTCTGCCCGTACTGCGGGACCGGCTGCGGCCTCGCGGTCGAGGTCGACGGCGGCCGCGTGCGAGCGGTGAAGGGCGACCCGCGCCATCCGGTCAACCGCGGCCGGACGTGCCGCAAGCCGCTGGAGCTCGGCTCCGCAGTCCACGCCGCGGACCGGCCGACGGTGCCGCTCGTGCGCGCGGCGCGCGACCTGCCGTTCGCCGCAGCGTCCTGGGACGACGCGCTGGGCGGGGTGGCGGCCAAGCTGCGCGCGATCATCGACGAGGACGGCCCCGACGCGGTCGCGTTCTACATCTCGGGTCAGCTCCTGACCGAGGACTACTACGCGGTCAACAAGCTCGCCAAGGGCTTCATCGCCACCAACAACGTCGACTCCAACTCGCGGCTGTGCATGTCCAGCGCGGTCGCGGGCTACACGGGCGCGTTCGGATCGGACGGTCCGCCGCCGGCCTACGCGGACCTCGCCCAGGCCGACTGCATCATGTTGCTTGGCTCCAACACCGCGGCTTGCCATCCGATCGTGTGGTCGCGAATCCGGGACCGCCAGGCCGAGGGCGCGCGGGTGATCGTGGTCGACCCGCGCACCACGCCGACCGCCGCGGCCTCCGACCTGCACCTGCCGGTCCGACCCGGGACCGACCTGCCGTTGTTGAACGCCATGCTCTGCGTGCTAGAGCGCGACGGGCTGATCGACGAGGCGTTTGTCGCGCGGCACACCAGCGGCTTCGAGGAGACGATGGCGGTGGCGCGTGAGTGGCCGGTGGAGCGCGCGGCGGAGGTATGCGGCGTCCGCGGCGAGGACATCGAGCGCGCCGCCGAGCTGTTCGGGACCGCGGGCGCGGCGATGACCTTGTGGTCGATGGGCGCCAACCAGTCGGCGGTCGGCACGCTGAAGAACCGCGCGCTGATCAACCTCTGCCTGGCGACCGGAAACCTCGGGCGGCCGGGCTGCGGGCCGCTGTCGCTGACCGGGCAGCCCAATGCCATGGGCGGTCGCGAAGTTGGTGGCCTTGCGCACCTGCTACCCGGCTACCGCCGCGTCGACGTCGCGGAGGACCGCGCCGCGATGGAGGCGCACTGGGGCCTGCCGGACGGCACGCTGAGCGCGGCGCCCGGCTACACCGCCACCGAGCTCGTCGACGCGCTGCTCGACGGCCGTGTCCGCGCCGTGCTCGTCGCGGCGACCAACCCGGTGGTGTCGCTCCCCGACGGCGGCCGCGTGCGTGAGGCGTTCGAGCGCGCGGAGCTGGTCGTCGTCCAGGACTGCCACCACCCGACCGAGACCAGCGCGCTGGCGCATGTCGTCCTGCCCGCCGCGGCGTGGCCCGAGAAGGAGGGGTCGATGACGTCGTCGGAGCGGCGCGTCGGCCTCGTGCGCAAGCTGCTCGACGCGCCCGGCGAGGCACGGCCCGACTGGGAGATCTACGCCGGGCTGGCGCGCGCGATGGGTTTCGGCGACGCGTTCGCGTGGCCAGATGCCGCCGCGGTCTACGACGAGTGGGCGGCGTGCACGGCGGGGCGCGTGTGTGACGTGTCCGGGCTGTCGCACGAACGGCTGCGGCGCGAGGGGTCGGTGCAGTGGCCGGCGCCGGCGAGCGTGGGCGAGCCGCATGACGGCACCGTCCGCCTGTACGCCGACCGCCGCGTGCCGACGCCGGACGGGCGCGCGCGGTTCGGCCCGGCACCGCACACCGCGCCCGCGGACGCGACGACGGGTCCTGAAGGCGAGTTCCCCTTCATGTTGACCACGGGGCGTGTCGCCGACCAGTGGCACACGATGTCGCGCACGGGCAAGTCCTCCACCTTGCGCGCGGCGGCAGGCCGGCCGACCGTGAGCGTGCACCCGGAGGACGCGGCAGCGTGCGGGCTGCGCGAAGGCGAGGACGTTCGCGTGCGATCGCGACGCGGCGAGGTCGTGCTGGCGGCGTCGTTCGATGCCGGCCTACCGCGCGGCGTCGCGTTCGCGCCGTTTCACTGGGGCACGCTGCACGCCCCGCCGGGCGCCGGGCAGCTCAACGCGGTCGCTCACGCGACGGTCGACCCGACCTCCAAGCAACCTGAGTTGAAGGCCATCGCGGTGGCGCTGGAGCCGGCGCGCGGACGGGCGGCGGCGCGGCGGCAGGGCGAGCGGGGTGACGCAGGCGCGCGACGCCTGGTCGTCATCGGCACCGGCATGGCCGCGCTGGCAACGGTCGAGGAGCTGCTCGAGCGCGATCCCACCGGCTGGCGGATCACGATGCTCGGCGAGGAGCCCGGCCCGGTCTACAACCGCATCATGTTGTCCAAGCTGCTGGCAGGCGAGTGCGGGCCGGGCGACCTGGAGGTCAAGCCGCTGGCCTGGTACGCCCAGCGCGGGATCGACCTGCGCGGCGGCTGCCAGCGGCGGCGATCGACACCACCAACAAGCTCGTGCGCGACGTCGCGGGCGGCGAGCATCCCTACGACGCGCTGGTGGTCGCCACCGGCTCGCGCGCGTTCGTCCCGCCGATCCCGGGCGCCGAGCTGCCGCACGTCGGCGTCTTTCGCACCTGGGGCGACGTCGCGTCGCTGACCGGGACGCCGGTCGCCGGTCGTGACGCGGTCGTCCTCGGCGGCGGGCTGCTCGGCCTGGAGGCCGCAGCCGGACTGCACGCGCGCGGCGCGCGGGTCACGGTCGTCGAGCCCGCCCCGCGGCTGATGGGGCGCCAGCTGGACGACGCGGCGGCGGGGATGCTCGGTGCCGCGCTGCGCGCCCGCGGGATCGCCCAGCGCGTCGGCGTCCTGCCCGAGCGGATCGAGGCCGGCCGCGTGATGCTCGACGGCGGCGAGACACTCCCTGCCGACCTCGTGATCGTCGCCGCCGGCGTGCGCCCGGAGACCGCGCTCGCGCGTGACGCCGGCCTGGCGGTCGAGCGCGGCATCGTCGTGGACGACACGCTGCGGGCGACCGCGCCCGGCGTCTTCGCCGTCGGCGAGTGCGCCGAGCACCAAGGCATGGTGTACGGGTTGTGGGCGCCGCTGGCCGAGCAGGCGCGCGTGGCCGGCGCGACGATCGCTGGCGACCCGGCCGCGTTCCTGCCCCAGACGACGGCGACGGTGCTGAAGGTCGGCGGCATGGACGTCTACGCGGGCGGCGTCGCCGACCCGGGCGAAGGCCACGACGAGGTCACGCTGCGCGACACGCGCTCGGGCCGCTACCGCAAGCTCGTGCTCGACGGGGACCGGCTCGTCGGCGCGATCCTGATCGGCGACGTCGCCGACGCGCGCCGCTGCACCGCGGCGCTGAAGTCTGCGGACGCGACAGATCCCACGCTGGTCGACGGCGGCTTCGCGCAAGGCGAGCCGCCGCCGCCGTCGCCGGAGACCACGGTCTGTTCCTGCAACGCCGTCACCGCAGGCGAGATCGACACCGCGATCGCCGCGCGCGGGCTGACGACGCTGGCCGGCGTCGCGAAGACCACCCGCGCGTCGACCGGGTGCGGCGGCTGCGCCGGCGAGGTCCGCGCGATCCTCGAGCGCCACCGTTCATCGGCCCGAAACAGAAGCGACCAGGACCCGAAATCCCCGTCACCCACCATGGCGGCATGAGCGACTCGATCGTGGTCATCGGCGGGGGCATCGCGGGCCTGGGCGTCTGCGAGGCGGTGCGCGAGCGCGACGCGCTGGTGCCGCTGACGCTGATCTGCGCCGAGCCGCAGCTCCCCTACGACCGCGTGCGGCTGTCGGAGATCCTGGTGTCGGGCGCGTCGGCCGAGAGCCTGCGGCTGCGTCCGGAGGAGTGGTTCGAAGACCACCATGTCGACGTGCGGCTGGGCGCGTGGGTCGCCCACGTCGACGCCGGCGCGCGCACGATCGTGCTGGCCGGCGGCGAGGAGATCGCCTACGGGTCGCTCGTCCTGGCGACCGGCTCCAACGCGCTGATGCCGCCGATCCCGGGCATCGACCAAGACCATGTCCATGCCTTTCGCGGTCCGGAGGACTGCGAGGCGATTCGGGCCGCCGCCGGGACCGCGAAGCGTGCCGCGGTGATCGGCGGCGGCCTGCTCGGCCTGGAGGCCGCGCGCGGGATCGCGGCGCAGGGCTGCGACGTCACGGTCGTCCACCTCATGGACCGGCTGATGGAGCGCCAGCTCGACGCCGGATCCGCGGGGTTGCTTCAGGACGCGCTCGAGATGGACGTGGAGCTGCGCCGCCAGACGCAGGAGATCGCGGCCGACCGGCTGCGCTTCGCCGACGGCGACGAGCTGGAGGCCGACCTGGTGGTGGTCTCGATCGGGATCTCGCCCGAGACGACGCTGGGGCGTGCCGCGGGCGCTGAGGTCAACCGCGGGATCGTGGTCGATGACGCGCTGCGGACGTCGCTGGCGAACGTGTGGGCGGTCGGCGAGTGCGCCGAGCACCGCGGGCTCGTCCACGGGCTGGTCGCGCCGATCCTGGAGCAGACGCGCGTCGCCGCTGCGGCGCTGCTCGGCGATAGCGGCGCCATCTACGAGGGCTCGATCCCCTCGACCAAGTTGAAGGTCGCGGGCGTCGACCTGTTCACGGTCGGCGATGCCGAGGGCGACGGGCAGGCCGTCGTGACCGACGTCGCCGAGGGGATCTACCGCAAGCTGGCGCTGCGCGACGGCGTCGCGTGCGGCGCGATCCTCCTCGGCGACCTGCGCGGCGCCGAGGCGCTCTCCTCGCTGGTGCGCAAACGCGAGCCGGTCGATGATGCCCTGGCGACGCTGGCCGCGTCGCTCGAAGCCGGCCCGGCCGAGATGGCCGACGACGTCCAGGTCTGCAACTGCAACGGCGTCTGCAAGGGCGACATCATGCGGTCGGTCACCCAGGACGGCGCGTCGACGCCGCGCGAGGTGATGGCGATGACGCGCGCCGGGACCGGCTGCGGGTCGTGCAAGCCGTTGGTGGTGGACATCGTCGCGCTGGCCTGCGGCGGCGAGGTCGCCGACGAGCCCGCCTACCTCTGCCCGTGCCAGCGCCAGACGCGAGAGGATCTGGCGGCGGTCATCCGCGAGCAAGGTCTCGAGTCGGTGTCGGAGGTCTCACAGGCGTGCGGAACCGGGCGCGAGTGCGGCGCGTGCAAGCCGGGGCTGGCGTACCTGGTGAGCGAGATCAACGCCAACCGCCACCGCGAGGAGCGCGACGCGCGCTTCATCAACGACCGTGTCCACGGCAACATCCAGAAAGACGGGACGTTCAGCGTGGTGCCGCGGATGCGCGGCGGCGTGACGACGCCCGCGGAGCTCCGGCGGATCGCCGACGTTGCCGAGAAGTACGAGATCCCGCTGGTGAAGGTCACCGGCGGGCAGCGAATCGACCTACTCGGCGTGCGCAAGCAAGACCTCCCGAAGATCTGGGACGAGCTGGGAATGCCGTCAGGCCACGCGTATGCGAAGGCCGTTCGCACGGTGAAGACCTGCGTGGGGTCGGACTTCTGCCGCTTCGGGCTGACGGACTCGATGGGCACCGGGATCGAGATGGAGCAGGCTTGGGAAGGGCTGCACACGCCGGCCAAGGTCAAGGGCGGCGTGAGCGGCTGCGCGCGCAACTGCGCCGAGGCGACGATCAAGGACATTGGCTTGGTCGCGGTTGGCGACGACCAGTGGCAGGTGCGGGTCGGCGGCGCGGCAGGCGGCAACGTGCGCGAGGCCGACGTGCTGTGCACGGTCGACTCGCGCGCCGAGGCGCTGCGCGTGTCCACGACGTTCCTCCAGTACTACCGCGAGAACGCGGACTTCAAGGAGCGCACCTATGACTTCGTGCCGCGGATCGGGCTGGACGCGATCCGCGCGGCCGTGATGGATCCCGAGACCGGCGCCGCGCTGCGCGAGCGCTTCCGGCTGGCTAAGGCTGCCGCGACCGACCCGTGGCTGGAGCGCCGCGAGCCCTACCACCCCAACCAGTTCAAGAACCCCGACGACGAGGACGACGACGCCGGTGAGCCGCTGCTCGTCGGCCCGCCCTCCGGAGGAGCGCGATGACCCCGCTGACCTACGCCTGCCACGTCGACGACATCCCGCCCGGCGAGGGCCGGACCGTGCGCGTCGACGGCCACCGCGTCGCGGTCTTCCGCACGGCCACCGGCTGGTACGCGATCGACCACGCCTGCCCGCATGCGGGCGGGCCGCTGGCCGATGGCATCGCCGCCGACTGCTCGGTGATCTGCCCGCTGCACGAGCGCCGCTTCGCGCTGGACACCGGCGCGCCGATCGGCCATGACGGCCCCGGCGTCAGCGCGCACCACGTCGAGGTGCGCGGCGACGCGGTGTTCGTGGCGATCGGCGTCCCGGCCGCGGTGCCGACGGCCGCGTAGCGCGCAGGTCAGCCCGGGCCGGAGTTCGAGCCGGAGCGATCCTCGCCGGAGCCGGAAGACCCGGAGCCCGAGCCTGACGAGTCGTCGTCGCCCGAGCCCTTGCCGGACGAGTCGTCGCCACCGCCGTGGTCGTCCTCGACGGTCGGCGTGGTCGCCGCGGGTTCCGGCGCGGTCGTGAGAACCTCGTCCTGCTCGATGGAGGTTGTGCGGCGGTCGTCGGTCGTGGCGGCCGGCGTGGTCGTCGGGGCCGTGGCGGTGTCGGAGGCGTCCTCGTCGCCGGTGCCGACGGTGAGCGCGACGCCGAGGGCGACCGCGATGATCAGGGCCACCAAGCCGATGGCGAGCCCGCCGATGCCTTTGCGCTTGCGCATCCTGTTGCCGGAGTACCCCTCAGGCGAATCGCTCAACATGGAGGTGCGACGCGGGGACGCCGAGGCTGGCAAGCGCCCGCGAGACGTCGTCGGCGAACGCCGCACCGCCGCAGACCAGGACGTTGCGCGCCGCCGCATCGTCGGGCAGCAGGCGGGCCAGGAGCGACGCGTCGATCCGCCCGCGCTCGCCGGGCCAATCGTCGCCGGCGCGGCTGAGGACGTGGACGACGTCGAGGTCCAGGCGCTCGCGCAGCGCGTCGACCTCCTCGCGAAAGGTGATGTCCTGCGGCGTGCGGTTGCCGACGAGCAGCGTGATCGCCCGCCGGTCGCCGCGGTCGGCCAGCGTGCGCAGGAGCGCCATCGCGGGCGTGATCCCGATCCCCGCGCAGACGCAGAGGTACCCGGCGTCAGGCAGGGCCGGGCGGAAGGAGCCGTGCGGGCCGTCGAGCAGGACGCGGGTCCCGGGCGCCAGCTCGCGGGCGTGCGCGGTGAAGTCGCCCAGCGCCTTTACCGTCACCTGCGGGCGGCTTGGGTCCTCAGCGCTGGAGCTGAGGGAGAACGGGTGCTCGCTGAGCGCGTAGGGCGCATGCGCGAGCTTTAGCCACGCGAACTGGCCGGGCGCGAAGCGCAGGCCGTCGTGGCCGTCGGCGCGCAACGCGAGCGTGACCGCGTCGCCGTTTTCGGCCCGCACGTCCTCGAGCACGTACGGCCGCCCGGCCGCCGCGAACGGCCGCCCCACGCGCAGGATGAACGCGCCCAGCGCGGCGGCCAGGACGACCAGCAGCGCGACGCCGCGTAATGAGCCCAGCGACAGGTAGCGCCCGACGCCGAGCACGTGCGCGACCGACGCGCCGACGACCGCCAGCCCGAGCGTCAGGTGCACGAACCGCCAGCCCTCGTAGCTCAGCGCCAACCGCTGCCGGATCGTGGACGACGCGAGCAGTAGGAGCAGGGCGACCAGCGCGCCGACCCCCGCAACGGCGCGCCACGGCGCGCTCAGCGGGTTCAAGAGCGACAACTTGCTCGGGTCGTCGACCATCAACACGACGACGTGGACCACAATCAACCCCGCCGCGGCGATCCCCATCTCCTTGTGGAACCGCAGGAGGACGTCGATCCCAAAGGGCTCGGTGAAGATCCGTGCCCGCGCCGGGAGCACGAGCTGGAGCGCCAGCACCACCAGCGCCGCAAACCCCAGCGCGGCGGCGAACGCGATCGCCGCGGTCAACCCCTCGCCCGGCCGGCTGACCAGCAGGAACGCCATCGGGGCGAGGACGGCGAACACGTAGCCGCCGAGCAGCAGGGTCCGTCGGGCGCCGGGCATCGTCCGAGCAGTGCTTCCCGCGCGCGCGAGCCGTCAAGCATTCGGTGAAGGGCGCTGAGTGCGCGTTGCCGGAACGGCACGACCTGCGCCCCTGGCTCTGGCGGTTGAGATCACCGACCAGTGAGATGCAATGCGTTCCCTGACCCTTTCTCGAAAACCAGGAGAGTCCCATGCGCAGTTCGATGCGCCTCGCCGTCCTGACGGTGGGGCTGCTCTCGCTGTTCGCCGTCGCCTCCACCGCCGCCAGCGCGGTAACGTGGCACAACAGCGGCGACACGGCGTTCACGGCCACGGCGGGCGCGCCCAGCTTCTCGTCGACTGGCACCTCGCTCAGCTGCACGTCGGCGACGCTGTCGGGCACCGCGCCGGCGACGACTGTCGGCCTTCTCTACACCATGTCGGCGACTGGCTCCTACAACGGATGCTCGATCGCGGGCACCAGCATGAGCGTCGAGTGCAGCTACAAGTTCACTGGCACGGCCCAGCACGGGAACACCACAACTGGGTCGACCGACGTGACTTGCGGGTTCTACAGCTTCAACTCAAAGCTCTGCCACGTCGCCGGTGCGCGGCCGTCGACGTACGTGAGTCCCTCGGGGAGCGGGATCGGGGTGCTGACGCTGAGCACTTCCAACCTGATCATCAGCAACGGGTCCTCCGGGACGTGCCTCCTCGGCGACAACGACGTGATCGAGTTCGCGCCGCAGATCTACGGCGTCACGTCCGGCACCGGCGGTCCGCGGCTGACGCGGACTGCATAAGACGGTCGCGGGGCCGGAGCTTCTGGCAAGCTCCGGCCCTGCATGATCGACGCGCTATTGAGGCACCTGGAGCTGGACGAGCGGCCGGCGGCGGACGCCGCGGGGCTGGCGGTCGTGCACCGGCGGTTCCTGGAGCGAGTCTCCTACGACGGGCTGACGGCGCAGCTCGGCGAGCACACGCCGCTGGAGGCCGACCGGCTCGTCGAGCGGCTGCTCGCCACCGGCCGCGGTGGCTACTGCTTTGAGATCAACACGGTGTTGGCCGCGTTGTTGGAGGGGTTGGGCTTTGAGGTCGAGCGGCGCGAGGGCGTAGTCGACGCGCGAGAGGCGTTCGCCGGCGGCGCGCCAACCAACCACCAGGCGTTGGTCGTACGCGCCGCGGGCGAGGCCTTCATCTGCGACGCCGGATGGGGAGAGGGGTTCCTGGAGCCGCTGGCGCTGGCGCCCGGGACGTCCTCGCGCGGATCGCTCGAGTGGGTGGTCGAGCGGACGCAGGACGGTGGGTGGTGGGTCCAGCAGCACATGTGGGGATCGACGCCAGGCTTTCGGTTCGGGGATGAGGTCGTCGCGACGAGCGTCTACGAGCCACACCACGTGCGGCTGGCGACGACGCCCGACTCGTCCTTCGTCCAGACGCTGGTGGTGCAGAAGCCGCTCGACGACCGGATCGTCACGCTGCGCGCACGGACGCTGAGCGAGAAAGGACCGGACGTCGACGTCAAGCGCGTGCTGGACGAAGAGGCGTTCGCCCAGGCGTTGACCGAGACGTTCAACATCAACCTCGACGCGGCGCGCGTCGCCCGCCTGTGGAACAACGCGCGCGCCCAGCACGACGCCTTTACGCGCTCGGCATCGTCTCCGGGGTCGGCGGGACCGTCACCGGCGCCACCTGCGTCAGCCTGAAGCCGTTGCCGAACGGGTCGCGGAAGCCGCAGTCGACGCCGTAGAACACGTCCTCGGGCTCGGACGTGAACTCCACGCCGCGCGCCTTCAACTCCTCATAGGACGCGCGGCAGTCGTCGGTCTGGACGATGATGCCGTTCAGCCCGCCCAAGGCCATCATCTCGCGGATCTTCGGCGCCAGGTCGGGTCGGACGTCCGGGTTGATCAGTGAGATCTCGAAGTCGTCCTGGCCGGGCGCGCCGACCGTCACCCAGCGCCAATCGCCGTAGGTGACATCGCCGCGCAGCTCAAAGCCGAGCTTGTTCGTGTACCACTCGAGCGCCTCGTCCTGGTCGCCGACCATCGCGCAGAGGATTCCGACATGGAGCTTGTTCATGGGCACGACGGTACGCCGCCGCGCCCCGCCGCGCTTATCGAATCCTGCTGTCCGGGACCGCGCGCGGACGCATCCACTCGCGCCGGAAACAGCCGGGAATCCGCGCCAGTAGCTCGGCCTCGCGCGCCTGCTCGCGAAACGCCGTCGGCGACGTGCCGACGGTCCGCTTGAACGTCGCGCTGAACGAGCCCAGCGAGGTGTAGCCCACCGCCGCGCAGATCTCCCCGACGGTCAGCTCGGTTAGCCGCAGCAGCTCTTGGGCCCGCTCGATCCGTCGCGTCTGCAGGTACTGGTGCGGCGTCTCGCCGAAGACCTCCTTGAACGACCGCGAGAAGTGCGCGGTCGACACGTGCGCGCGGCGCGCCATCGCGCCGACGTCGGTCTCCGGATCGGCGTAGGCGAGGTCGGCGTGGTCGCGGGCGCGCAGCAGGTGACGCGCGGTGGGAGCGGCGGACGGCACGCCTTCGATCACACCACGACGAGAGCCTGTCGGCAAGCGCGGCCGGTCAGGACGTCCCGTGCAGGCGGGCGAGCTTGAGCGCCAGCTCCAGCGAGAGCAGGTCCTCGTCGGCCAGGACCAGGTCGGTGAGCGCTTCGATCCGATCCAGGCGCTGACGCAGCGTGTTGGTGTGGATGTACAGGGCGCGCGCCGTCGCGGCCAGGGCGCCGCGGTCGCCGAGGTGGCGCTCCAGCGTCCGCAGCAGCTCGGTGCGGCGCTTGGCGTCGTAGGCCGCGAGCGTCGCGATCGCCCGCGCATGGCGCTCGTCGGGCGCGTGGCCGGACGGGAGCTGCGCGAGGTAGCGGTAGACACCGAGGTCGCCGTAGCCGCGCGACCCGCCGTCCGGCGCCACCGCGCGCGCGACCTGCGCGGCGGACGTCGCCTCCGACAGGCCACGCTCGTCGCCGGCCAGCCCTCGACGGGGCTCGGACCGCCCGCCCGCGAGGCGCTCCTCGCGGGCCAGGCGATCCAGCTCGGCGTCGATCCTCGCCAACTCGTCGGGCGCGCCGACCGGCAGCAGCGCGCGCAGGCGCTCGTCGCCCGGGTCGCAGAGCGTGCCCGGGACGACACGCCGCAGCCGCGCCTCCGCGCGCGCGGCGACCTCCGGCCAGCGCGGGTCGGGGTCGCCGCCGAGCGGCTCCAGTACGGCGACCACATGGGGTCGGTCGAGGTCGTGGCCCGCGGCGCGCGCGCGGGACTCGGCCGCCTGCGGACGGCCCTCCACGAGCGCGTCGAAGAGATCGCGGACGAGGTGCTCCTCGGTCAGCCGCTCGATCAGCTCGGCCTTCTGCAGCACGACGGCCAGGTGCTTGCCGACCGCGCTCAGCAGCCGCTGCTCCTCGTCGTCGAACGGCGCCGCGCGCTCGGCCACGAGCATCCCGACGTCGACGGCCCCGGCGGTCAGCGCCGCGACGAGCGCGCGCTCGCTGGGCACGATCCGCGACGGCCGCGTGCCCGCGAACGGGTCGCGCGGGCTCGCGTACGCCGGCTCCAGGAGGCCGCCGTCAGCGTCGGCCAGGTGCAGGCGGCAGGCGTCGGCGCCCAGCAGCCGCCGCACGCCCGCGCAGACGACGCGGTAGAGCTCTTCGCGCCGCGTGGCGGTCGCGATCTCCTGGGTCAGCTCGGTCAGGGCCGACAGCCGCGCGGCCTGATCGCGCGCGGCCTCGTACCGCAGCGCGTTGTCGACGGCGCCCGCGACGAGCCGCGCCACGTGCGCGAGCAGGTCGCCGGCCTCTTGGCCGAGCTCGCGCGGCGCCTCGCCGCGCAGGACGACGACGCCGATCGCCTCCGCGCCGTCGCGGCCCGGCAGCGGCGCCGTGACCGTCGACCCGGCGCCGTCCTCGTCCAACCCGGGGACGTGTCGCATCCCCGGGTCGTCGTCGAGCCCCATCGCGATCCGGCCGACGTGATGCGCGTGTGCCGGGGACGCAGCGCGCAGCCGCAGCACGTCGCCCTCGCGGAGGTAGATCAAGCAGGCACGGCAGGCGGTCGCCTCGGTCAGGAGGTCGACGATCGCGGCCAGCACGCGCTCGGGCTCTGGACCCTGCGCGGCGACCCCGATCACCTTGTGGAGCGTGTCGCGTCCGAGCGCGACCTCTTCGGTGACGAGCATCAGGACCGCGAACGCTAGGACGGCATGGACCGTTCGCACATGGCCCGGCGGTCGAACATGCGCGGGCCGGCCATCGCCCTGTGGTTGTCCCACTCCTGCCTGCCCGACGCACTACCGTCGTCGCATGGACGTCGTCATCGCCGGTGGACACGGGCAGATCGCGCTGATCTTGGAGCGCCTGCTCGCAGACGAAGGGCACGCGGTCCGGGGGCTGATCCGCAACCCGGACCATGTCGCGGACCTGGAGGAGGCGGGCGCGACCGCGGTCCTCGCCGACCTGGAGGAGGCCGACGTGGACGCGTTGGCCGAGACGATCGGCAGCGCGGACGCGATCGTGTTCGCGGCGGGCGCTGGACCGGGCAGCGGGGCGCAGCGCAAGTGGACGCTGGACTACGCGGGCGCGGTCAAGCTGATGGAGGTCGCGCGGCGCAACGGGATCGACCGCTACGTGATCGTCTCGTCGACAGGCGCCGATCCGGAGGCCGAGGACGACGGCGGGTTCGGCACCTACCTGCGTGCGAAGGGGCAGGCCGACCTCAAGCTCGCGCAATCGGGGTTGTCCTACACCATCGTGCGACCGGGGCGGCTGACCGACGCGGCGCCGACGGGCGCGGTGGACACGTCGAGCGGCAAGGGCGAGATCCCGCGCGCCGACGTCGCCGCGGTGCTCGCGGAAGTCCTCGACACGCCCGGCACCAGCGGCCACACGTTCGAGGTCGTGAGCGGCGACGCGCCAATCGTCGACGCGATCGCGCGGCTCGCGTCAGAGTCCTAACGGTGTTCGTATAGTTGCATAGTCCACCTATCTAGAGTGGACTATGCAATGCCGAACACCCCCTCCCCGAACCCCGCCGCGGCCCTCTCCACGACCTCGCTCGCTCAGGAGCTGGAGGCCGCGTTCGTCGTCCTCTGGGCCGATCTGCTGGCCCGCACCGACGGCGACCTCTCGCGCACCGGCGCATCCGTCCTGAACACCCTCATCGGCGGCCCGCGCCGGGTCACCGAGCTGGCCGCATCCCAGAACGTCGCGCAGCCGACGATGACCGTCGCGGTCCAGCGCTTGGAGACCCGCGGCCTCGTCACGCGCGAACGCGCCGCCGACGACCGCCGCGCCACCAACGTCGTCATCACCGACGAGGGCCGCGCAAAGCTCGCCGGGCGCCATGCCGCCCGCGCCGCCGCGCTCGATGCCCGCATCGCCGCGCTCGACGACGACCAGCGCGCCGCCCTCCAAGCCGCGCTCCCCGCCCTGTCCGCCCTCGCCCACCCGGAGGCCTGACCGCTCATGAACACCAACAAGGAGTCCGACCCTTCGATCTTCCACCAGCCCCGCTCGGTCTACGCCGTCGCCTTCGCGTGCGTCGTGGCGTTCATGGGCATCGGGCTGGTCGATCCGATCCTCCCGTCGATCGCCGAGAACCTCGACGCCAGCCACTCGCAGGTCGAGCTGCTGTTCACCTCCTACTTCGCCGTTATGGCCATTGCCATGCTCAGCACCGGCTGGGTCTCCAGCCGCATCGGCGCACGCCGCACGCTGCTGACCGGCCTCGCGCTCGTCGTCGTCTTCGCCTCGCTAGCTGGCACCTCGGACACGGTCGCGCAGCTCATCGGCTTCCGCGGTGGCTGGGGCCTGGGGAACTCGCTGTTCGCGGCGACCGCGCTGAGCGCGATCGTCGGCGCCGCTTCAGGCGGCGTGGCGAGCGCGATCATCCTCTACGAGGCCGCGCTCGGCCTCGGGCTGGCGTCCGGCCCGCTGCTCGGCGGTGAGCTCGGCGCGCTTTCGTGGCGCGCACCGTTCTTCGGGACCGCCGCGCTGATGGCGATCGGCTTCATCGCGATTGTCGTGTTGTTGAAGGACTCGCCCAAGCCCGCGCGCAAGACGTCGCTCGGCGAGCCGATCCGCGCGCTGGGCCACGGCGGCCTGCGGACGATCGCCTTCACCGCGCTGTTCTACAACTTCGGGTTCTTCACGCTGTTGGCCTTCGCGCCGTTCCCGTTGGCGCTCGGCGTCCACGAGCTCGGTTACGTGTTCTTCGGCTGGGGCGCGATGCTCGCGCTCTTCAGCGTGGTGATCGCGCCGCGGCTGCGCGCGCGGACCGGGACCGTGCCGCTGCTGACCGGCACGCTGCTCGTGTTCGCCGCCTTGTTGTTGGTGATGGGCATCGGCGTCGGCTCGCAGCCGCTGCTGATCGCCGCGGTCCTGATCGGCGGCGCGCTGATCGGCCTGGTCAACACGGTCCTGACCGAGGCGCTGATGCGCGTCGCGCCGGACATCGACCGTCCAGTCGCGAGCGCCGCGTACTCGTTCGTCCGCTTCGGCGGCGGCGCGATCGCGCCGTGGCTGGCGGGCAAGCTGTCGGAGAACGGCAACGAGGCGCTGCCGTTCTACGTGGCTGCCGCGGTCGTCGCGGTGGCGGTCGTCCCGCTGCTGGCCGGCCGCCGCCTGGTGGCCCACGTGGACGCCGATGAGGCGGCGGCTCACGCCGGGGCCAAGATGCCTGCCCCACCGATCGCCCGCCGCGTCGACGATCCCGCCCCGCTGCTGTTGGCCGTCGACGCCTCGCCCGCCGCGGAGCGCGTCACCGCCGAGGCCGCACGCGTCGCGCTGCTGCGCGGTCGACCGGTCCACGTGATGCACGTGCTGGAGACCGACGTCGTCGGCGACGCCGCGATCGCCCGCGAGACCGGCGAGACCGCCCGCGCCACCCTCCGCGCGCGTCTGGACCAGCTCCACCGCGCGGGCGTCGCCGCCGACGGCGAGATCCTCTCGGTCGCCGGCCGCCACCAGGACGTCGCCACCCTCATCGCCCACCGCGCCACCGACACCGGCGCGGGCGTGATCGTCCTCGGCCGCCCCGCCGAGCACATGTCGCTGACGGACCTCGTGACGCGCGAGGCACCGGTCAACGTGCTGGTCGTCGCGTAGACAACCAATAGGGTTCGCGGCCCTTATGGCCGCCGAACGTGTGACCCTGCCGCCCGCTCTCCGTTCGCTCGTAGAGGCGGGCGGCGCTTTGGTGCGACGCTCTTCCAGCGGGCGCTTCATGTTGGGGCGAACCGCGGATCTCGTGCCCGAGGACGCGGTGCCGCCGGCGCTCGCGGCGTGGCCGGGGCGGCTGGAGAAGATGCGGGCGGAGGTGGCAACGCCGCTCGCGTTCAAGGACGTCGAGAAGGCGCTGAAGGGCGCGTGGGGCCGGCCGCCGGCGAAGGTCCTGGACGAGCTTGACCGCGAGCCGGTCGCGATCACGCCGGGCGCCCAGGTGCACCGAGGCGTGCGCGAAGACGGCAGCGCGGTGGCGATCAAGGTCCTACGCCCGGGGCTGGCCAGCGCGGTTCGCAATGACCTTGCCTTGCTCGACGTCCTGGCGGGTCCGCTGGGCGCGGTGTTCGGCGCGATGGACGCCGGCGCGATCCTGCGCGAGGTGCGTGAGACCGCGCTCGACGAGCTGGACCTCGAGCACGAGGCGTCGACGCAGCGCGCGGTGCGCCGGGCGCTGCGGGGCGTGCCAGAGCTCGTCATCCCCACGCCGGACCTCGAGCTGAGCGCGAGCGGCGTCCTGGTCAGCGAGTGGCTGGACGGCCCGACGCTCGCGCAGGCGGCGCCGGGCGACCCGGCCGCGGTGGCGCGGACGCTGATCGCCGCGCACGTCGCGGCCGCGCGCGCCGGGCTCACCCTCACCGACCCGCGCCCCGGCCACGTCATCCTGCTCGACGACGGCGGCGTCGGCCTGCTCGGCGCGGGCGTCGCCCGGCCGGCCGACAAGGCGCGCGTCGCCGCGGCACTCGACGCCCTGGTCGCGTTCCGCTCCGAGGACCAGGACGGGTTCGCGGACGTCGTCGCCAAGCGCTTGAAGCTGCTGCCGCGCAAGGACGCGATCAAGGCCTACGGGTTGGGCGCGGTCATCCTCGACGGGATCGTCAGCGGCGAAGCGCGCCTCGATGGCCCGGCGCTGGCCGGCGTGGCGACCCGCGCGCTCGGCCACCTCACCGCCGGCCTGTCGCTCGCCGCCACCGTCACGCCCGCGCCGGCCGACCTGGCGGTCGCGCGCTCGGTCGGCCAGCTCGCCGCCGTCCTGTCCCGGCTCGATGCGACCGAGGACTGGGGCGGCCTGGTCCTAGAGGCCGCGTAGGCGCCGCGGGCGCCGCTACTCGAACTGGCGCGCCTCGACGCGTCGCTCGTGGTGGGCGACCGTGAAGTCGTTCTCGGAGTAGAGGCGGTCGATCTGGTCGAGGATCTCGTCGGCGTCGCCGCCCAAGACCGTGCCGTCCTCCAGGACGACGACCGGGATCACCCGCTCACCCGTCGCTCTCTCCATGTCGTCCCGCTCGTGCGGCGCTGGCTCCACCTGATGGGCCACGAACGGCACCATCAACTCGGTCAGGCGCTGGCGCACCTGATGGGAGAACGGGCACCATTCGGCCTGGTAGAGCTCGATCATCCCTCGACGGTAGCCCCTCGGCCACCGACGGCGCCCAGCCGGGCCCGTGCCACGCGTGGCCCCACTTCGCCCGCCACGTCGGCGCCGCGCGCACGTCGCGCCACAGCGCGATGTACTCGTGGAAGGCGACCTGGACCGGGTTGTAGGTCTCGATGTTGGTCGTCAGCCCGTAGCGGACGCGCTCGCGCTCGGGCTCGTAGGTCCCGAACAGGCGGTCCCAGATGATCAGGATGCCACCGTAGTTCTTGTCCAGGTACTGCTCGTTGGACCCGTGGTGCACGCGGTGGTGCGAGGGCGTGTTGACGACGGCCTCGATCGGTCGCGGCAGGCGCCCGATGCGCTCGGTGTGGATCCCGAACTGGAAGATCAGCGACCACGCCTGGGCGAGCAGGATCATCCACGGCGGGAAGCCGACCAGCGGCATCCACAGCCAGAACGGCGCGTAGGTCATCGGCACCCAGGTCTGGCGCAGCGCCGTGCTCAAGTTGTAGTGCTGCGAAGAGTGGTGGACGACGTGCGAGGCCCAGAACGTCCGGTTCTCGTGCGAGACGCGGTGAAACCAGTAGTAGGAGAAGTCGTCGGCGAAGAACAGCGCGACCCAGACCCACCAGGCGTCGGTCGGCAGGTGCCACGGCGCCAGCTCGTAGAGCGCCGCGTACAGCGCCAGCACCGCGAACTTCCAGCCCACGTTGATGATGACGTTGCCGATCCCCATCGTGATCGACGTGCGCGAGTCCTTGATGTCGTAGCCGACCATCCCGTCGGACTCGAGGTGCTTGAACGACAAGAACTCGACGACGAGCAACAACACGAAGTACGGGAAGGCGTAGTACAGGACTTCAGCCATGGCAGCTCAAGCCTCCTCGGGGATCGAGCGGATCAGCAGGGCGCGGGCGGCGGCGTGGGCGGCATCCTCCTCGCCGTCGGCGACCGCCTGGGCGAGCGCGCCCACCGCGGGCGCGTCGGCGATCTCGGCGCCGACCGTCGCGGCGTCGAACGACAGCACGCGCTGGCCGGCGACGAGCGTGTTGAGCGCTAACCGGTAAGCGAGGTTTCCGGCCCCGTCGATGATCCGGTCCCACAGCACGTCGTAGATCGCCGTGCGCGCAGCCGGATCATCGGTGGCGGCGAGCGCGGCGGCGCGGGCCACCAGGTCAGCCCGCGTGGCGGCATCAGCGCGGCGGGCAGCCAGCCGCGCGGCATCCGCACCGACCGACGCGCGCATCTCGAACAGAGACCGCACAAGGTCGACCGCCACGGCCTCCGGCGGCAGCTCACCCTCGGCGCCGAGCGCGAGCATCAGATCCAGCCCTCCGTGCCGGCGCCAGTCGCGGACCTTCGTCGCGCCGCCCTGGGAGATCGAGACGAGCCCGGCCTGCTGCAACCGCTTCAGCGCCTCGCGCACCGCGTGCCGCGACGCACCAAGCTCCTCGGACAGCTGGCGCTCGGACGGCAGCGCCGCGCCCGGCGCATACGTGCCGTCAAGGATCGCCGCGCGAAGATCGCGGTGGATGGTCGCAGAGCGGGTCGCCGCGCTCGCACCAACTGGTCCAACCAGTGCCATGGACTGGTTGTACCAGATGACGCCGTGGTCACGCAAACGCGAGGATGCGCGAAGAAGGGTCATGGAACGACGCAACGACACCGAGCTGCTCGCCGCCGCGCTGTCCGGCGACGGCGATGCGTTCGGCGCGTTTTACCGGCGCCACGCGCGGCGGATCGCGGCGTTTCATCTGGCGCGGACGCGGGATGCGCAGGATGCCGCGGATCTGACCGCGGAGACGTTCGCCGCGGCGCTGGAGGCGTTGGATCGGTTCGATCCGCAGCGCGGCGAGCCGATCGCGTGGCTGTTCGGGATCGCGCGCCACCGGCTCGCGACCCAGGCGCGGCGCGGCGCGGTCGAGGACCGGGCGCGGAGGCGGATGGGCCTGGAGCGGCTCGTCCTCGACGACGCCGGGCTGGAGCGCGTCGAGGCGGCCGCGACCGCCGAGCTCGTGCGGGTCGAGCTGCGCGAGGGCTTCGACGCGCTGCCGGCCGACCAACGCGAGGCGATCGCGCTGCGCGTCCTGCTGGACCACGACTACGCCGAGGTCGCGGGCGCGACCGGCAGCTCGGAGGTCGTCGCGCGCAAGCGCGTCTCCCGCGGGCTGTCCGCGCTGCGCGCCCGTCTGGCCGCGAGCGGGAGGACCACCCGATGACCGACTTCTTCGACGATCTCGAGCGCCAGCTCGTCGCGGCCACGCCGCAGCGACCCGCGCTGATCCGACGGGCGCGCCGGCAGCGTGCCGCCGCGGTGGCGGGCGCCCTCGTCGTGCTGCTAGCGGGAGGCGCGGGGATCGCGACGGCCGTGGGCGGCAGCGGGGAGGACCGCGCGAGCACGCCGCTCGCGCCGACCGGCGAAGCGACGGCGACCGCGCCGACGACGACTTCGGCGATCTCGGGTCCGTCCGACCCGCGCACCTCGCCAATCGCCATCCTCAACGGCACCACCACCCCAGGCCTCGCCCGCGGCGTCGCGAACCAGCTGCAGAACCAGGGCTACAAGATCGGCAACGTCACCAACGCCGCCTCGCAGGGCCACACGATGACCACGGTCTTCCTGCGCGCCCAGCGCGACATCCCGCTGGCGACGCAGATCGCGTCCGCCCTGCGCCTCGGCGACGTGCAGGGCGAGTTCGCGCTGCGCCAGATGCCGGAGGGCGTCAAGGTCATCGCGGGCCGCTCGGCGCGCGTGGCCGTCCTCGTCGGCTCCGACCAGAACCGCCCCGCCGGCCCCTGACCGCGTACCGTGCGTCGTCTTGTCCCGGACGACCACGGCGACGACGGCGGAGACCGCGGTCGCGCCCGCCGACCCCACCCTCTTCGAGCAGCTCCTGTCCCACCCGCGCGCCACGGCGCTGCTCGGCGCGCTGACGATCGCGTTCTCCGCGGTGCTCGTCCGGCTGGCCGAGGTCTCGCCGTCGACCGCCGCGGTCTTCCGCTGCGCGTACGCCGTGCCGGTGCTCTACCTGCTCGCCCGCGCGGAGGACCGCCGCTATGGCCCGCGGCCGGCGCGGGACCGCAAGCTGGCCGCGGTCGCCGGCGTCTTCTTCGCCATCGACCTCGTCGCCTGGCACCACGCGATCGACGATGTCGGCGCGGGGCTGGCGACGGTCCTGGGCAACCTGCAGGTCGCGTTCGTGCCGCTGATCGCGTGGGCGGTCCTGAAGGAGCGGCCGGGCGGACGGGTGCTGGCGACGTTGCCGCTGATGCTCGGCGGGATCGTGCTGATCTCGGGAGCGTTGGAGTCCGGCGCCTATGGCGACCACCCCGCCGCGGGCGTCGTGGCCGGCGTGATCACGGGCCTCAGCTACGCCGGGTTCATATTGGTGTTGCGCGCGGGCGGCCAGGACCTGCGCCGGCCCGCGGGCCCGTTGTTCGACGCAACGTGGGTCTCGGCGGTCGTCGCGCTGGCGATCGGCCTGGCGTGGGGCGACGTCGACCTCGTCCCGAGCTGGCCGGCCCACGGCTGGCTGCTGACGCTGGCGCTGACCTCGCAGGTCGTCGGCTGGCTGCTGATCTCGGCCTCGCTTCCGCGTCTGCCCGCGGCGCTGACCTCGATCCTGCTGACGATCCAGCCCGTCGGCAGCGTCATCCTCGGCGTGATCATCTTCAGCGAGTCGCCGTCGTCGCTGCAGCTGGTCGGCGTGGCGGCGATCCTCGCGGGCCTCGTGTTGGCCTCCAGGCGCCGAACGGGCACCACTACCGTGGAGAGCGCCTGATGGTGATGAAGCTGATCCGCTTCTGGATGCCCGCCGCGATCCTCGTCGCGGGGATCGTGCTCGTCGTCGTGCGCGGCGGGGACGAGACCTCGCTGGAAGGCTGCGCGGCGCTGTGGGGCGCGGGGCTGAGCGTGGCGCTGCTGAACTGGCTTCACCGGATGGGCGTCAGCGGCGATCGCAGCCGTGTGCAAGAGGACGAGGCGCGCGCCTACTTCGCCCAGCACGGCCACTGGCCCGACGACGTGCCGCCACGGCAGGGATCCTGACGCGCCACACCTGGACCGACGCGCTCTACTTCGACGTGTCCCGTGTCGTTAACACGGACAGGACCCCGACCGAACCATGCTGAGCGACGTCATCCGCACCGCCGACCACGCGCTGGAGCTCTTGCTCCACCGTGCGGCGAGCGTGAACCCGTGGCTGGCGGCGCTCGGGTGCGTCTTGTACGTCCTGGCCCAAGCGGTCCGACCGCGCGGGTGGCACACGATCCTGCGCGCCGCCTACCCGGACGCCAAGGCGCTGCGCCCACGCCACACGATGGCCGCCTACCTCGCCGGCGCGGGGCTGAACGGGATCATCCCGGCGCGCGGCGGCGACATCGTCAAGCTCTGGCTGCTGCACCGCCGGATCCCGGGCGCGCGCTACCCGACGCTGGCGGCGACGTTCGTCCCCGAGACCCTGTTCGAGACGCTCTTCGGCTTCGGCCTGGTGGTGTGGGCGCTGAGCCGCGGCTTCCTGCCGGTGCCGACGTCCTCCGGCGAGCTGCCGCACATCGATGTCACGCTGGTGATCGAGCACCCGTTCATCGCGACGGCCGTCGTCCTGACGATCGCCATCGCTGGGTGGTTCTTGTACAAGCTGCTGCGCCGCCGGGTCTCTGACCTCGCGTCGCGCCTGCGCCAGGGCGTCGTGATCCTCCGCCAGCCGCGCCTGTTCGTCACCGGCGTGGCGAGCTGGCAGGCGCTCGGCCGTGTGATCCGGCTCGGCTCGCTCGCCGTGTTCATGCAGGCCTTCCACCTGCCGGTGACGGCCTCGACCGTGGTCCTCGTCATGGCCGCCCAGGGCGGCGGGCGCATCATCCCGCTCGCGCCCGCCTCAGCCGGCCTGCGCCTGGCGATGCTGTCTTACGGCTTCGTCGAAGTGACCGGCCACGCCGTCGACATCGCGGCGATCACGACGTTCACCTTCGGCGTCGGCGCGCTCACGATGCTCACAGGCCTGATCGTCGGACTGGTCGCGCTGGGCGCCGAGCTGGAGACCTGGTCGCCGCGCGGGGCGCTCCGCGCCGCGCGCGATGCCGTCGCCCGGCACCGCGCGGGCAGCGCGGAGCCGAGCAAGGCATAGGCCGCCGGGGGTTGGCGGGCGGGCGTGTTTACTTGAGCAGGACCGGCGTGCCGACCGGGACGCGGTCGAAGAGGTCCTTGACGTCGGCGACGTGCATGCGGATGCAGCCGTGCGACGCGCGGGAGCCGATCGAGTAGTCCTCACCGGTGCCGTGGATGCCGACGCCGTTGACGATGCCCATCCAGCGGGCCTTCAGCGGGTTGGCCGCGGAGCCGCCCTCGACGGTCGTACCCTGGAGCTCGCCGGCCCACGGCGAGTTGGGGACCGACCAGGTCGGGTCGACCTGCTTGTTCTGGATGGCGAACAGGCCGGAGGGCGTCGGGTAGGCGGGCTGGCCGACGGCGACGCCGTAGGACTTCTTGAACTTCAGGCTCTTGAAGAGGCGCAGCTTGAAGTGCGACTTGTCGACCGTGATGATCGTGTTGTACTTCTTCTTGAGGTCGTTGGTCGTGACCGCGGCCGTGGTCTTCTTCAACTTGGTGTGCAGCGTGCGCGGCGCGTTGACGGCGTCGTCCAGCGCGGCGTTGACGTCCTTGTTGACCGCCGCCTCGTCCAGCGCGCGGCCGTGCGTCGAGCGGGTCCGGTAGATGTGGGTCAGCGTGATCTTCACGCGCGCGTCCTTGGGCGCCTTAGCGACCTTCGCGGCGACGCCGGAGACCCACGCCTTCACGGCCAGCTTGGAGTGGCTGAGCTTGAGGCCGACGTCGCCGGCCTTCTTGGCGCGGATCGCGCGCTTGGCGGTCGTCAGCGAGTCGAACGTCAGCTTCGCGTCGGCGGCCTTCAGCGTCCACGGCTTGCCGGCCGCGCCGAGGATCAGGTCCGCGTTGACCTTCGTGCCGATCGTCGCGTCCAGCCTGGCCTGCGCGTCGGCGAGGGTCAGGCCCGACAGGTCGACGCCGCCCGCGGTCACGCCGGCGGGGACGTTGGTCGGGTCGGCCTTGGTCTTGGCGGCGGGGGCAACCGCCGGAATCGCCGCCGCAAGCGCGACGACGACGAGCACGGGAAGGGCACGAGCGCGTGACATGGCGGTCGAGGGTAGCGAGGGTTCGCGCGCGAACCGCAAGGTCCCTTTCGCCGTCAGGCAGCCTTGGGACGCCGCCGGCGGCGTGGCTTCGGCGTCGCCTCCGCTTCATGGCGCGCGAAGAACTCGTCGATCCAGTGCCACGTCGTGCGCGCAGCGGCGCGGCCGGTCAGCACGCCGAGGTGCCCACCCGGCCCGGACTTCAGCTGGACCTCGGACGCGCCGGTCAGCAGCGAGCCGACGTGGTGGACCGCCGCGCGCGGCGCGAGCACGTCGTCCTTGCCGGCCACGGCGAGCACCGGCACCTTGACGTCGGCGAGGTCGATGTCGTCCTCGCCTAGCTCCAGCCGGCCGTCAGCCAGGTCGTTGACGCGGAAGAACTGGTGGTAGAGCTGGCCCATCGTCCGCCCCGGGTAGGCGGTCATGTTGCCGGTGAAGGCGTCGACCGCCTCGATCTGGGCGAGGAAGTCACGGTCGTGCAGGTTCATGCCGACGGCCAGCGGCTTGGTGAGGTACTTGTCCAAGGACGACAGCTGAAACGCGCGCTTGACCAGCGGCGCCGGCGCGCCGCCCATCGCGCGGTAGGCGAGCGTCGCGAAGAGCCCGTTGGTCACGTTGGCCATCTGCCGGATCGGAGCGAAGAGCTTCAGCTCGGCGAAGTCGAACGGGCTGGCGACGACCGCGATCGAGTTGACCGGCAGGTCCGGCCGCGCGGCCAGCGCCAGCAGCGACATGATCCCGCCCAGGCACCAGCCGACGACCTGCACGGGCTGCCCGCCAGCATCCTGCGAGACCTGCTCGATCGCGCGCGGCAGCACCTCGGCGACCCAGTGCTCCAAACCCAGCTCGCGGTCGCTGAACCCGATCGACCCGTACTCCACCAGGTAGGTTGGGTGCCCGAGCCCGAGCAGGTGCTCGGCCATCGAGCAGCCGCGGCGTAAGTCAAAGCACGACGTCGGCGCCGCCAGCGGCGGCACGAGCAACACCGGCAGGTGACGCGTGCGCTCCTCACCGGACAAGTACTGGAACACGGTCCCCTGCGGCGCCTCGTCGACGACGCGCGCCGGCGTGCGACGCAGGTCAGCAACCCCGCCACGGACAAGCATGTCGAAGGCGTTGGCGGCGGCGTGCATGACGCCGTCGGGGGTGGGGAGAAGTTGGGGCACCATCAGGACCGCTGTGAAGTGTGACGCATGGCGAAGTCTTCCAGCGCCGTGACGAAGCGCTCGGGTGCCTCGACCTGTGGGCAGTGGCCGACGCCGTCGAGCAACACGTAGGTCGTGTCGGGCAAAGCCTCCATGATGTGGCGCGAGCCCTCGTGGGTGACCATGCGGTCGCGATCGCCCCAGATCAGCAACACGGGGATCTTGATCGACGCCAGCGCGAAGCCCTCCAGCGTCAGCTCCGGCAGCAGGCGGCGGCCGTTGGCCAGGACGGTGGCGACCGCGTCGCGCTCGCGCAAGTGCTGGGTGAACGAGTTGATGACCTCGGCCGCGGCGGCGCGCGGCGCGGCGAACGCCAGCGCGCGGTAGGCCTCGCCGACGACCGTGCGCACCAGCGCCTCCGGCAGCGGGACTGGCGCGGCAAGCAGCGCGCGGACGAACGGGTCGCGCTCGATGATCCGAAACCAGCGCGGCATGTCCAGGCCCGCGGGCGCGACCGGGACGATCCCGGCCAGCGGCAAGTCGGCGTCCTCCCCGGCGCGCAGCGCGACCGCGCCGCCGAGCGAGTTGCCGGTCAGGATCACGGGAACGTCGCCGGCCTCGCTCGACGCGTGCTGGACCGCCGCGGCGGTGAACGCGCGGTACTGGTCCAGGACCGACTCGTCGGGCTTCAGCGCGTCGGCGCGTCCGTAGCCCGGCAGGTCGACGGCCAGCGCGCGGCGGCCGCGGCGCGCGAGCAGGTCGAGCGAGCGGCGCCAGGTGTCGGCCGAGTCCGCGAAGCCGTGCAGCAGCACGAGCGGCGGGCCGTCGCCCTCCAGCTCCAGCGCCCGCGTCGAGACGCCGGCGAGCGTCAGCCGGTGCTCGACCAGCGGCTCCCGCACCGCGCTAGGCCCCCGTCGCCTGCGGATGCGCCGCGAGGTCCTGCGCGCGCACGAGCACCAGCGATGCCACCGCGCCGACGAGCGCCAGCACCGCGGCGATGATGAGGATCTCGTTCAGCGCCCCGGTCCAGCCGGTCACGAAGGCGTCGTGGAACTGCGGCGGCACCAGGCTCGCCTTGCCCTGCGCGAGGACCGCGGAAGGCGGCAGCTGGGTGGACGCGGCGGTGGCAGGGAGCGCGTCGACGATCCGGTGGCTGATCGTCGCCTGGAAGATCGCGCCCAGCCCGGCGATCCCGGTCGCGATCCCGACCTGGCGGAACGTGGAGTTCACGCCGCTGGCCATCCCCGCCCGCCGCGGCTCGACCACGCCGACCGCGGTCGACGCGATCGCCGGGTTGGTCAGGCCGACGCCGAGGCCGCCGAGTAGGAAGCCCGGCAGCAGCGCGGTCCAGTCGGAGTTCGCGTCCAACCCCGACATCAGCAGCAGCCCAACGCCGACGCAGCCTAGGCCGGCGCCCAACAGGTACCGGACCGGGATGCGCTCGGTGAGGTTGCCCGAGACCGCCGCGGCGAAGAACGACACGACGGTGACCGGCAGGAAGCGCAGACCGGCCTCCAACGGGCCGTACTCGAGGATGTTCTGCATGAACAACGTCAAGTACAGGAACATCGCGAACATCGACCCCGACAGCGCGAACGCGGCGATCGACGCGCCCACGAACGTGGGCTTGCGGAAGAGCGTCAGGTCGAGCATCGGATGTTGGAGGCGTTGCTCGATGGCGACAAACGCGACGAGCAGGACCACGGCGGCCACGAGCAGGCCGACGATCGTGGCGCTGCCCCAGCCCTCGCCGTTGCCGCGCACGAGCGCGAAGACCAACAGGAAGAGCGCGGCGGAGAAGGTGACCAGGCCGGCCCAGTCGATCGGCGCCGGGTTGGGGTCCTTGGACTCCTTGACCATCCGCAGCGTGACCGCGATCGCCGCGATCCCGATCGGCAGGTTCACGTAGAAGATCGACTGCCAGCTGACGTGCTCGACCAGCACGCCGCCGACGAGCGGGCCGACCGCCACCGACGCGCCGGTCGTCGCGCCCCAGATGCCCAGCGCGGTGCCGCGCTCGCGACCGGTGAAGGCGGCGGCCAGAAGCGCGAGCGAGGTTGCGAACATCGCGGCGCCGCCGACGCCCTGCAGCGCGCGCGAGAGGTTCAGCGCGGTCGGGCTCGTGCTGAGACCGCAGAGCAGGCTGGCGACGCTGAAGAGCGCGAGGCCGGCGACGAAGACGCGGCGACGGCCGAGGCGGTCGGCGAGCGAGCCGGCGGTCAGCAGGAACGCGGCGAGCGTCAAGGCGTAGGCGTCGACCACCCACTGCAGGTCTTCGAACGACGAGCCGAGGTCGAGCTGGATGTCGGGGAGCGCGACGTTGACGATCGTGACGTCGAGCAGGAGCATGAACGTCGCGACGCAGACGGCGCCCAGCGTCCACCAGCGGCGGGGATCGGGGGTCATGTCGCGCAGTGAACTACCCGGACCGCTCGCGAGCAACCGCACCGTCGAAGACGGCTCCGGCCGCCGCGCGCAGATGGGCCCGCAGGACGTCGGGGCCGTCACGCTCGATGTCGGCGATCAGCGCGGTGTGCTCGTCCCCTAAGCGCTCGAAGCTGTAGTACGGGCGCACGTAGAGCAGGAAGAGGCGGGTCTGGGCGGTGAGGCGGTCGTGGACCTGCTCGATCCGCGGCGAGCGGGCGGCGCGGACGATCGCGGTGTGGAGGTCGGAGTGGGCCCGGCTGACGGTGGGCCAGGTGGGCCGGGCGCGCTTGCACGCGCGTGCGAGCACCTCGGCGGCCTCGTGGACCGACGGCGGCAAGCGGTCGCCGTGCTTGGCCAGCGCGAGATGGGCGGCCTCGACTTCGAGGGCGGCTCTGAGCTCGTACAGCGCGAGGATCGCGTCGGCATCCAGGCCGGCGACGCGAGCGCCGCGGTTGCGCTCGATCGTCACGAGGCCTTCGTCGGCGAGCGTCCGCAAGGCCGCGCGGATCGTGTGGCGGGCGGCGCCGTGAGCGGTGGTCAGGTCGGCCTCGACGAGGCGCGCGCCCGCGGCGAGCTGGGCGTCGAGGATCTGCTCGCGGAGCGTCGAGGCGACGCGGTCGACGGCGGTGGTCGTGGAGGTGGGCGCGGTCATGCGGGGGCGACGGGAGCTTCGGCGGTGGAGGTCGGGACGGCGCGGGGACGCCGCTGGCGGGGCGCGGCCAGGACGGCGAGCCCGGCCAAGATCATGACGATGCCGACCAGCGCCGTGGGGCCGGGGCGCTCGCCGAGGACGACCGCGCCGAGCAGCGCCGCCGTGACCGGCTCGGCGAGCGTGAGCGTCGCGACCTCGTTGGCGGGCAAGTGACGAAGACCGGAAGCGAACAGGATGTAGGCGATGGCGGTCGGAACGGCGCCGAGCCAGAGGGCCATCGCCGCGCCGCCGGCGCTCGTGAGCCACGTGACGTCTCCGAGGACCAGGATCGGGCTGAGCAGGAGCGCGCCGAAGCCGAAGAGGCGCGCCATGACGGGTTCGACCTGATGACCTTGGTCGAGCAGGCGCTTGGAGGCGAGCGTGAAGGCGGCGTAGGAGGCACCTGCGCCGACGGCGAGCGCGACGCCCACCACGGAGACGTCGCTGGCGCCGCCTCCGCCGAGCGCGAGGGTCGCGACGCCGGCGCAGGCCAGGGCGGTGGCGATCGCCCAGGCACGATCGGGGACGCGGCGATCCAGCAGCCAGCCACCGAGCCCGGCGAGCGCAGGCGCCGAGCCGAGCGCGACGACCGTGCCCACCGCGACGCCCGTGTCCTTGACCGCCGCGAAGAAGCACAACTGGTAGGTCGCGACGCCGAGCGCGCCGACGGCGAGGGGACGGAGTGGCCACGCCAAGCGGCGCACCTCGCTGCCCTCCCCACCGCGGCCCGCGCGGCGTCGTTTGACCGCCCACTCCGCCGCCAGCAGGAGCAATGCCCCGACGGCGATGCGCACCGCGCCGACGGTCACCGAGGAGGCGTCGAGGCCCAGCGCCTGAGCGGTGCCGGTGGTGCCGAAGCAGAAGGCGGCGAGCAGGACTTGGAGACGAGACACGACACGATTGTTCCACAATTTGTGCGGATCCTGTAACGAAACTGCGGAGGCGTCAAGTGTCCGTCCGCCGTGCGTGTCACCTTGCCGCCGTGCTCGTCCGCGACCTCCGACACGGCTTTGACCTCGACCAGGTGCTGCTGGTTCGCGAGGCCGATCGGCGACGTCGGCGTGACGGTGCCGAGTTCCTGAAGTTGGTGCTTGGCGACCGGACGGGCGGGGTCCCGGCGATGGTCTGGGAGGACGTCGCGCAGGCCATGGAGCTGTGCCGCGCGGGGTCGCCTGTGCACGTCGTCGGGCGCTACGAGGTCCATCAGCGCTGGGGCGCGCAGATCGCGATCCTGGCGCTGAAGCCGGCGCTGGACGGGACGTTCGAGCCCACCGACCTGCACGATGGGCCGCCGCACGACGTCGACGACATGGAGCGCGACTTCCGCGACCTGCTCGCGACCGTGCAGGACCCGCACTTGTCGCGGCTGCTGGACATGTTCCTCGGCGAAGGCTCGGAGACGTGGGCGCTGTACCGCGTCGCCCCTGCCGCCAAGCGCGTCCACCAGGCCTACCTGCACGGGTTGTTGGAGCACTCGCTCACGGTCGCGCAGGCTGTGCACTCAACCGCCCAGGTCTTTCCCGGGGTCGACCACGACCTCGCGGTCACCGGCGCGCTGTTGCACGACATCGGCAAGTTGGAGGCCTACACCTGCGAGCCGCCGATCGACATGACCGACGTCGGCCGCCTTCAGGGCGAGATCCCGCTCGGCTACTACCGCGTGCGCCGCGTCATCGAGGATCTCGACGGCTTCCCGCCCGCGCTGGCGCAGTCGTTGCTCCACATCATCTTGAGCCACCACGGCGCGCTGGAGTACGGCTCGCCGGTCCTGCCCTCGACGCGCGAGGCCACGCTCGTCCACATGATGGACAACCTCGGCGGCCGCCTCGGCTCCTTCGACCGGCTGGAGAAGGAGCTGCCCCCGGGCGCCGTCTGGTCCGGCTTTGACCGCGCCCTCGGCGGCGGCGCCTACTTTGGCTCGGCCGGCACCTCGGCGGCGCCAATCACCGCCGAGGACCGCCGCCCGTCGCAGGCGGCCTAGGCCGAGGCCTTCTACGCCGCCTTCGGCGGCGTGTACAGCTGCAGGTCGTTGCCGTCGGGATCCTTGAACGGCGCGATCCGGCCCCATGCGTGCTCGGAGATGTCACCCGTGAACTCGACGCCGGCGTCCTTCAGGCGCGTGACCTCGTCCTCCAGCTCGCCGTCGGGACGGAAGGCGATCAGCGCGCCGCCGTCGCCGCTCGGGGATTCGCTCGGCTTGGCGTTGAGCCCGATGAGCTGGCCGTCGAGCTCGATCTCGCTCCAGTCGTCGTCGTGCTCGGTCACCTTCAGGCCGAGCGTGTCGCCGTAGAACTTCAGGGCGCGCGGCATGTCCTCGACGGGCAGCCACACTGCGGAGATGCTCTTGATCATGCCCTTGCGCTCCCCGCCCGCGCGGCGGCGCATTCCGGGCCTTGATCAAGCTGGCGCGTGGGCGCCGCTTCAGTCCAGCGGCGACGACAGGCGGTCTTCTCGCTCGTCGTCGAGGATGTCCTTCATCTCGCGGCCGGCCTGGGCAATGCGGCCGAGGTACTCGGAGCGCCGGGCCTCATCAAGGGTCGTGTGGCCGCGGTCCAACAGCTCGGCGAAGCCCTGCACGATCGTCAGCGGCGTACGGAGGTCGTGGACGAGCTTGGCCAGCCGCTCGTCCGGGTCCTGCGGCCAGGGGATGCGACCCCCATCGCCGCTCATCGGTCGTCGCGCGAAGAGTCGAGCGCGATCTCGCCGCGCTCCAAGGCGATGGCGATCGCGTGCACGCGGTTGCGCGCCTGCAGCTTCCGGATGACGTTGCGCACGTGGGTGCGGACGGTTTCGACCGAGACGCTGATCTTGTCGCCGATCGCCTCGGCGGTCATGCCCTCGGCCATCAGGTGCATGATCTCCCGCTCGCGCGGCGACAGCTGCGGCACGTGCGCGGTGGCGCGCGGCGACAGCAGGATGCGGTCCAGGCGCGGATCCACGTAGGACCCACCGCCGGCGACGCGCTCGATCGCGGCCATCAGCTCGTCCATCGAGCCGGCCTTCAGCGCGTACCCACGGGCGCCGCTGTCGAGGCCGTCGTAGAGCAGTTCGGCGTCGCTGTCGCCGGTGTAGAGGATCACCCCGAGGTCGGGCCGGCGCGCGAGCAGCTCGCGCGTCAGGTCGATCCCGGAACCATCGGGGAGCTGGATGTCGACGATCGCGACGTCCGGCTCGGCGTGTTCGACGAGGTCGACGCCGGCGGCGACATTGCCCGCCGCGCCCACGACCTCGAGGCCGCCGTGCTGAAGCAGGGCAACCAGCCCCTCCCGCAGGGCTTCATGGTCGTCGACGATCACGAGCTTCGTCATTGAGGTTCCGAACCGTACAGGGAGGCGCGTACCCGTGAACGCATCTCTGGATGCTTCGTCGGTCTCCACGACGAATATGCGGAAAGAGCGCGGCGAGTTCTGCAACGAACGGCCCATGCCGGGTGCCGGGGCCGTATCGTCGTCTGCATATGGCGAAGGACACCGAGAAGCTCATCCGGCAGCTCTCGCTCATCTCGTACCTCATGGCCGAGCGTCGCCCGGTCACGGCGCTCGAGATCCGGCGAGATGTCGAGGGCTACTCCGGGATGAACGAGGACGCCTTCGCCCGTCGCTTCTACGCCGACCGTGCCGAGCTGGAGTCGCTCGGGATCCAGCTGACGGTCGAAAAGCCCGCCGACGGCGTCGCCGAGCAGGAGAACTACTCGCTGCGGCCGGAGAACTTCCACCTCCCGGCGATCGCGTTCACCGACGAGGAGCTGGCGTCGCTGCAGTTCGCACTGACGCTGCTGGACGGCGAGTTCGCCTACGCCGAGCCGCTGCGCCTGGCGCTCCAGCAGATCTCCTGGGGGCGGCCGTCGCCGCTGAACGCGCCCGACCAGGGATCGATCGCGCTGGGCGTCACCGCAAGCGCCGGCGGCCACGACCTCTCGCAGCGCCTGGCGAAGATCGAGACCGCGATCTTCCGCAACAAGACGATCACCTTCGACTACTACACGATGGAGCGGGACGTGGTCGAGGCCCGCAAGGTCGACCCGTACCACCTGCTCTTCCAGGGCGGCCAGTTCTACCTGCTGGGCCGTGCGCACGAGCGCGACGCGATCCGCGTCTTCCGCCTGTCGCGGATCCAGGCCAAGGTCGCCTACGCGACCAAGGCCGAGCACGACTTCAAGCGTCCGACGGACTTCGACCCGCGCTCCTACGCGGTCCGCGCCGACTGGCAGTTCGGCGATCCGATCGGGACGGCCGAGATCGAGATCGCCGGCCGGATCGCCTGGCAGGTCGAGCGCCACTTCGGGCGCTTCGGCGCCGTGCGCCCCGCCGAGGACGGCTCCGAGGACCGCATCTTCACCACGGAGTACGCGTCGGTGCGGCAGCTCGCGGCCTGGGCGCTGCGGCTCGGCGAGCACGCGCGGATCCTCGGGCCGGAGGAGCTCGTGCGCGAGGTCGCCGAGCGCGTCGAGCGCCTGAACGAGCTGCACGCCGGCGACGAGCTGGAGCTCGCCGCGCCGGTCGCGGCGCCGATCGGCGACCCGGAGGCCGTGGAGGCGCCGTCGTCGTCCAAGCGCGAGACCGCGATCCGCCCGGAGCGCTTCGCGCGCCTGGTGACGCTGGCGTCGATCCTGATCGAGGGCGGGCGCAAGAAGCAGCCGCTGTCGTTCGTGGACGTCTGCTCGCGACTGCAGGTCTCAGACGCGGAGCTGCGCGAGGACATCAACGTGCTCAACGTCGTCAACTTCGGCGGCGGGTCCTACGTCCTGTACGCCGACGTGCGCGACGACGGGATGATCGAGGTCGACCCCGAGCCCTACAGCGACAACTTCGACCGCCCCGCGCGGCTGCTGCCGGTCGAGGCCAAGGCCTTGGTCGCGGCGATCGACCTGATCGGCGACCACCTGCCCGAGGGCGCGCTGAGCGGCGCACGCGACAAGATCGTCGCCGCGCTGGGCGCCGACCCCATGGAGCAAGGCCTACAGGTGGCATCCACCTCCGGCGACGACTCCGAGATCGCCCGCGTCGTCTCGAAGGCGATCTCCTCGACGCACATGTTGAGCCTCCAGTACTACAAGGCCAACGAGGACCAGTTCACCGAGCGTGTGGTCGAGCCCTATGCCTTGATGAACGGTCGCGAGGGCTGGTACGTCGCTTCGTTCGACCCGGCTCGCGACGCCGTCCGCCACTTCCGCCTGGATCGCGTGAAGACTGCCAAGGTCCTCGACGAGACCTTCACGCCACGCCCAGAGGTCGACCCCGCCGCCGACGTCGACGGCTGGCCCCGCACCGGCGAGGTCGAGGCCTCCCGCGTGGCCCGTGTCTGGATCTCGCCCGACCGCGCCCGCTGGTCGCGCGAGCAGCGCCGCGTCGCCCAGGAGCTGGCCGACGGCTCCGTCATCGTCGAGCTGCCCTACAAGGGCACCGACTGGCTCGTCCGCGAAGTCCTCGCCGAGGCCGGCGACGCTGCCGTCCTCGCTCCGGCCGAGGCCCGCGAAGCCGTCCGCGCCGCCGTGGCGCGCCTTCAGCCCGCCGTTCGCTGAGCGCCCCGAGGGGCGCCGAAGGACCAGAATCGCAGAAACGCCTGGCCCGTCGGCCAGGCCTCCCAGGCAGGAGCACGTTAGCCTCCTGCGCCGGTGAGTCGACGCGATCAGATCAAGATGACCGACGCAGAGGTCCTTGCGTTCCTCGACGAGGAACGCGTGGTCACCTGCGCCACCTTCGGGCCACGCGGATGGCCGCACCTGATGCCGCTCTGGTACGTCGTCCGCGACGGCCGGATCTGGGCCTGGACGTTCGCCAAGGCGCAGAAGACCAAGAACTTGGAGCGCGACCCGCGCGCGACGTTGCAGGTCGAGGCGGGGCGCGACCAGTACCCCGAGCTGCGCGGCGTGATGTTCGAGACCGAGGTCGCGATCCACCACGACACGGCCCTGGTCACCGACCTCGGCCTGGAGATCTTCGCCCGCTACGGCGGCGCGCCCGTCGCCGACCTCGACCCCGGCGTCCGCGCGATGGTCGAGCAGCAGGCCGCCAAGCGCGTCGGGCTGGAGTTCGTCGAGCAGTCGCGCGCGACCTGGGACCACCGCAAGCTCGGAGGCGTGTACTAACCATGGCACCGCTCAAGGGACTCATCCTGTCCGGGGGCAAGGGCACGCGCCTGCGCCCCATCACCCACACGTCGGCCAAGCAGCTCGTGCCGGTCGCCAACCGCCCGGTGCTGTTCTACGGCATCGACGCGATGGCAAAGGCCGGCATCGAGGAGATCGGCATCATCATCGCGCCGGAGACCGGCGGGGAGATCAAGGAGGTCGTCGGCGACGGCTCGGCCTTCGGCGTCAAGATCACCTACATCTTGCAGGACGAGCCCGCGGGACTGGCGCACGCCGTGTTGACCGCCGAGCCGTTCCTGGGCGACTCGCCGTTCGTCATGTACTTGGGCGACAACCTGCTGCAAGGCGGGATCGACGACCTCGTCGCCGCGTTCCAGGCCAACCAGCCCGACGCGCTCATCCTGCTGACGCCGGTGCCCGACCCCGAGCACTTCGGCGTCGCCGAGCTGGACGGCGATCGCGTCGTCGCGCTGGCCGAGAAGCCGCCGGAGCCCAAGACGAACCTCGCGCTGGTCGGCGTGTACATGTTCACGCCGTTGATCCACGACGCGGCACGCGCGATCGAGCCGTCACCCCGCGGCGAGCTGGAGATCACCGACGCGATCCAGCACCTGGTCGACACCGACAAGCGGGTCGAGCCGCACATCGTCCAGGGCTGGTGGAAGGACACCGGCCGCCTCGACGACATGTTGGAGGCCAACCGCCTGATCCTCGACCGCTTCGAGCGGCGCGTGGACGGCGAGCTGATCGACTCCCAGGTCGAGGGCCGCGTGGTGATCGAGGAGGGCGCGACGCTGACGCGCGCGACCGTCCGCGGGCCGGCGATCATCGGCGCGGGCGCGACACTGACCGACTGCTACATCGGCCCCTACACCGCGATCGGCGAGGGCTGCGCGGTCCAGAGCGCGGAGGTCGAGCACTCGATCCTGCTCGCCGGGTCGTCCGTGCGCGACCTCGACGGCCGCATGGAGTCCTCGCTGCTGGGACGCAACGTGCACATCAAGCGCACCTCCGGGCAGCCTCGCGCGTTCCGGTTCATGGTGGGCGACAACTCGGAGATCGAGATCCTGTGAGGATCCTCGTGACCGGCGCGGCCGGCATGCTGGGCCATCGGATCGTGGCCGACGCGCAGGCGCGCGGCTGGGACGCCGTCGGCGTCGACCTGCCCGACGGCGACCTCACCGACCCGGCGGCCGCCCAGGACCTCGTCGAGGAGCACGCGCCCGACGCGGTCATCCACTGCGCCGCGTTCACGGACGTCGACGGCGCCGAGGAGCGCGAGGCGACCGCGCTGACGATCAACGCCGACGCCTCCGCCAACATCGCGGCCGCCGCGGCGATGCTGAACGCGCGGATCGTCGCCGTGTCGACCGACTACGTCTTCGACGGTGCGCTCACCGGCCGCCCGTACGTCGAGTCCGACCCGACCGGGCCGATCGGCGCCTACGGCCGCACGAAGCTGGCGGGCGAGGTCGCGATCGCCGGCCACAACCCCAACTACGCGATCGCCCGCACGGCGTGGCTGTTCGGGGTCGGCGGCAAGAACTTCTGCGACACCATGCTCAAGGTGGCCGAAGGCCGCGATGCGGTGCGCGTGGTCACCGACCAAATCGGCTCGCCGACGTGGACCGGCCACCTCTCGCCCGCGCTGCTGGACCTCGCCGCGCTCGACGCCGTCGGCGTCTTCCACACCGCCGGCGGTGGACAGGTCTCGTGGCACGGCCTGACCGTGAAGTTGTATGAGTTGGCCGGCGTCACGGCGCGCGTCGACGAGACCACCGCGGCCGAGTTCGCCCGGCCGGCCCCGCGGCCGGCGTGGAGCGTCATGGCCTCCGAGCGCGACGAGACCCCGCGGTTGCCGCCGTGGGAAGAGGGCGTCGCGGGCTACTTGAACGACAGGAACGGAGACGGATCGTGAAGCTGCTTGTCTGCGGCGGGGCCGGGTTCATCGGCTCGAACTTCGTGCGCCAGCGCGTGCAGGAGAACGGGGACGACGTGGTCGTCCTCGACAAGCTGACCTACGCCGGGCGCCGTGAGAACCTGGAGGACCTCGGCGACGCCGTCACGCTGGTCCGCGGCGCGATCGAGGATCCGGTCAAGGCCCGTGAGGCGATCGGCGACGGAGTCGACGCGATCGTCAACTTCGCCGCCGAGACGCACGTCGACCGCTCGATCAGCGGCCCTGACGCGTTCGTGGAGACCAACGTCCGCGGATCGCTGGTGCTGCTGGAGGCCGCGCGCGAGCGCGAGGTCCCGCGCTACGTCCAGATCTCGACCGACGAGGTGTACGGGTCGATCGAGGAGGGCTCGTTCACCGAGGAGTCGCCGATCGTCCCTTCGTCGCCTTACTCGGCCTCCAAGGCCGGCGGCGACCTGCTGGTGCAGTCCTACTTCCACACCTACGGGTTGGAGACCGTGATCGCGCGCGGGTCCAACAACTACGGGCCCTACCAGTACCCCGAGAAGCTCATCCCGTTGATGATGCTCAGCGCTCTGCACGACGACAACTTGCTCGTCTATGGCGACGGGCTCAACGTCCGCAACTGGCTCTTCGTCGAGGACTTCGGCCGCGGGATCTCCCACATCCTGGCCCACGGCGCCCCGGGTGAGGTCTACAACGTCGGCGGTCCGACCGAGTCCACCAACTTGGACGTCGTCAACGGCATCCTGGAGCACACGGGCAAGGACGAGTCCTTGATCAAGTTCATCGAGGACCGCAAGGGTCACGACCGGCGCTACTCGCTGGGCAGCGAGAAGGTCAAGGCGCTGGGCTGGTCGGCCCAGGTCGGCTTCGAAGAGGGCCTGGAGCGGACGCTCTCTTGGTACCGCGACAACCCGTCCTGGTGGCATCCGATCGTCGACTCAGCGGACTTCCGCGAGTACTACGAGCGCCACTACAAGCGGCCGCTGACCTGGCGCGAGGCCGCCTCGCGGTAGAGCTCCGGCGAGGGGATCCCGATCACCTCGCCGGCGAAGCGCTTGGTCGTGCCGTAGACGACCCAGGTCGTGTCGACCTCGCCGATGAGGCGGTCGAGCTTGAGCTGGTCCGGGTAGCGGTCCAGCCACTCGAGGTGGGTCAGCGCGGCGTCGAACTCGCCGCGCAGCAGCGCCTCGGCGGCGTAGGGCTTGGAGATCTGCGGGACCTTGACCTCCCACTCGGAGAGGTCGACGTAGCCCTCGGTCGCCTCGACGATGCCCAGCGAGCGTGCCGGGCCGTCGAGGTCGGCGCGCGAGAGGATCGCCAGCGCCTTGGTGGGGTAGATGAAGGTGTCGACGACGAAGACCTCGTCGTAGTTGCGCTCGGTCACCTTGTGGACCTCGGGGTGTGCCGAGCACTGGACGAGGAAGGCGTCGTCGCGGCCGCGGATCGCGTCGAGGCCGTCGAAGAAGTCCGTGATGAACTCGAACGTGACCTCGTCGTCGGCCAGGCCCTGGAAGCGCGCGTAGTTCGAGACCGCGCGGTGGTGGCAGGTTCCGGACGGGCCGAGCGTGACGAAGGTGACCATGCCTGCGGTCTACCGGCGGCGAGGCGCCACCGCCAGAGCCAGGCGGCTAAGAGACGCTGCCGAGCGAGCTGATCTTCCAGCCGGCGCCGGCCTTGGTCAGCGTGAGGCTGTCGGTCGACTTCTTGTCGCCGGTGTCGTCGGACTCGACGGTCGCGATCGCCGTCGTGCCGTTGATCGCGACCTTCTTGACCTGGAGCTCGAAGCTGTCGGCGTCGCGCAGCGCGTCCTTGAGGCCGTCGGCGCACGTGCCCTTCGGATCGGTCTTCTGCGCCACCGTCTTGATCTTGGCGACGAGGTCCGCCGCCAGCAGCTCGTCGCAGATCTTGTCGCCGTCGGCCTTTGACGCCGCCGACTGCAGGTCCTCGACGGTCTGGGCGACCGCCTTCTCGTCGCCCTTGAAGTCGCCCGAGGAGTCCTTGGAGGTCTGCCCGCAGGCCGACAGCGTCAGCGCGACGGTGACCAGGACGGGCAGGAGGCGGAGGGGAGCGGCGGCCATCGACCAGAACCCTATCTAGGATGGGGCTCACGCAATGGCCCAGTCCCCACGCTCCACCGCCCCCACCGTCGTCCCTCGCGGCCGTCACGCGCCGCCACTGGAGGTCCGGCTGACCGTCCAGCGCCGCCGCCTGTTCGAGGCCGCGGCCACGGTCTTCGCCCAGCGCGGCTTCGCCGACGCCACCGCCGAGGCGATCTCGCGCGAGGCCGGCATGTCGAAGGCAACGTTCTACGAGCACTTCGCCAACAAGGAGGAGGCGATCCTCGCGCTGTTCGACGAGGCCGCCACCGAGGTCATGCGCCAGATGGCGCTCGCGTCCGAGACGCCGACCGAGACCTACCCCGAGCACCTCGCCAACGGGACGCGCGCGTTCCTGCGCACGCTGGCCGAGTGGCCGGACGCGGCGCAGACGCTGCTGGTCGAGATCATCGGCGCGGGCCCGCGTGCCACCGAGCGGCGCGACGCGATCCTCGACGCCTTCGCCGACGCGATCTACCGCGACAACGAGCGCATCGCGCCCACCTACAAGGCGCCGCGCTTTGCCTCGCGCGACGACGCGTTCGCGTGCGTCGGCGCGATCGTCGAGCTCGCCTCGCGCCAGCTGCGCACCAAGAAGCCGCGCGACATCCGCGAGCTGGAGCCGGTCATCGACCGGCTGATGATCGGGATTCTGGAGCAGCGCCGCTAACGCGATGGCGTCCGCGTTCTCCGACCTCGCGGTGCTGGAGGCAGAGGTCACGACCTGCCGCCGCTGTCCGCGGTTGGTGGAGTGGCGGGAGCAGGTCGCCCGCGAGAAGCGCGCGTCGTTCAAGGACGACATCTACTGGGGCCGACCGATCCCGGGCTTCGGAGATCCGGACGCGCGAGTTTTGATCCTCGGGCTGGCGCCGGCAGCGCACGGCGCGAACCGCACCGGCCGCGTGTTTACGGGCGATCGCAGCGGCGACTTCCTGTTCGCCTCACTGCACCGAACCGGCTTTGCTAACCAGCCGACGTCGGTCTCACGCGACGACGGCCTGGCGTTGAAGGACGCCTGGATCACCGCCGCGGTCCGCTGCGCGCCGCCCGCCAACAAGCCGACGCCGGAAGAGCGCGACACGTGCCTGCCGTGGACGGTCGCCGAGCTCGACCACATCGCCAACGTGCGCGTGGTCGTCTGCCTCGGCTCGTTCGCGTGGGACGCGGCGCTGCGCCTGCGCGCCGCCCTGGGCCACGCGCCGCCGCGACCCAAGCCGAAGTTCGGCCACGGCGCGCTCTGGTACGACGACCTGGAATCGGACCCGCCCGCCCCGGCCCTGCTCGGGACCTACCACCCCTCCCAGCAGAACACGTTCACCGGCGTGCTGACCGAGCCGATGATGGACGACGTCTTCACGACCGCGCGCGAAGTGGCGGGGCTGTCGTGATCGTCCCGCAGGTCGAGCTCGCCGGCGTGCACCTGCTGATGAGCGAGCCGGGCGTGCGTCGCGTGCTCGGCAAGCCGAAGTCGTCCAAGACGATCAAGGACGAGATCCAGGGCACAGTGCGCCGCATGGACTACGGCAAGACCAAGGTGTACTTGTCGGCGACCGCCGACGGCACGGTCTTCTCGGTCACGACGACCGATCGGCGCCAGAAGACGGCGGCGGGGATCGGCGTGGGCTCGTCGCGCGCCGCGGTCGCGCGCAAGGTGCGCAGCGCGCGCTGCACGGCGCGGGTCTGCGTGGTCGGGACCGAGCGCGCCGGCAAGCGCGTGACGGCGTTTGCGCTGCGCGACGGCCGCGTGGTCCGCGTGACGCTCGGCTTCGTGATCGACTGACGATCCGGGCCGCGCCGACCTTCGTACCCTGAAGGGATCGTGGCCGCGCTCGACGCCTTCAGCCCCCAGACGCAGGAGTGGTTCGGCCGCGCGTTCGCGGGGCCGACGGCTGTGCAGGAGCAGGCGTGGCCGGCGATCGCGACCGGCGAGCACGTGCTCATCACCGCGCCGACGGGGTCGGGCAAGACGCTGGCGGCGTTCCTGTGGTCGCTGGACCGCCTGGCGCGCACCCCGAGGAAGCCGGACCCACCCACCCACGCCGGCACCGGGATCCGCGTCGTCTACATCTCGCCGCTGAAGGCGCTGAGCTACGACGTCGAGCGCAACCTCCAGGCGCCGCTGATCGGGATCGGCGCCGACCTGGACGTCGGGATCCGCACCGGCGACACGCCGCAGAAGGACCGCGCGGCGATGCGCCGCAACCCGCCGGACGTCCTGATCACGACGCCCGAGTCGCTGTACCTGATGGTCACCTCGCAGGCGCGCGACGTGCTGCGCGACGTCGAGGCGATCATCGTCGACGAGATCCACGCGGTCGCGTCGACCAAGCGCGGCGCGCACCTGGCGCTGACGCTGGAGCGGTTGTCCGCGTTGGTGGCCGAGGAGCACAACGGGCGCGACCCGCAGCGGATCGGGTTGAGCGCCACGCAGAACCCGCTGGAGGAGGTCGGCCGCTTCATGGTCGGCCCGCAGCGGTCGTGCACGATCGTCGACGCCGGCGTGCGCAAGCCCATGGACATCAAGATCCAGGTGCCGGTCGAGTCGACGGTCGAGCCCGAGCAGAGCGCACCGCTCGACCCGCTGGAGCCGACGCCGGGCGGTTCCGAGGCGACGCGCAAGTCGATCTGGCCGGCCATGTACCCGCAGTTGCTCGAGCTGGTCCAGGCTCACCGCTCCACGATCATCTTCGTGAACAACCGCCGCGGCGCCGAGCGGCTGGCGCTGCGGTTGAACGAGCTGGCCGAGGCCGAGATCGCGCGCGCCCACCACGGGTCGCTGGCGCGCGAGGAGCGCCTGGTCGTCGAGGAGCAGCTGAAGGCGGGCCAGCTGCCGTGCCTGGTGGCGACCTCGTCCTTGGAGTTAGGCATCGACATGGGCGCGGTCGACCTGGTGTTGCAGGTCGAGTCGCCCAAGTCGGTCTCGCGCGGCCTGCAGCGGATCGGCCGCGCCGGTCACTCGGTCGGCGACGTGTCCAAGGGCCGGATCTTCCCGAAGTTCCGCGCCGACCTGCTGGAGTGCGCGGTCGTCGTGAAGATGATGCGCGAGGGCAAGATCGAGCCGACGGTCGTCCCGCGCAATCCGCTCGACGTGCTGTGCCAGCAGATCGTCGCGATCGCCGCCGCCACCGAGGCCGACGAGGACGGCGCGCCGATCCTGGTCGACGACCTGTACGCCTTGGTCACCAAGACCTACACGTACGCCGAGCTGTCGCGTGAGCTGCTGGAGAACGTCCTGGACATGCTCGACGGGCGCTACCCGTCGCAGGAGTTCGGCGAGCTGCGGCCGCGCATCGTCTGGGATCGCGTCGCGGGCACGATCCGTCCGCGCAAGGGCGCACGGCAGTTGGCCATCACCAACGCGGGGACGATCCCGGACCGCGGGCTGTACGCGGTGGTGCTCCCGGACGGCCGCCGCGTCGGCGAGTTGGATGAGGAGATGGTCTACGAGGCGCGGCCGGGGCAGACGTTCCTGCTCGGCGCGTCGTCGTGGCGGATCGAGGAGATCCAGCGCGACCGCGTCGTCGTGACGCCCGCGCCGGGCGTGCCGGGCGCGGTGCCGTTCTGGAAGGGCGACAGCGTGGGGCGCCCGAAGGAGCTGGGGCGCGCGATCGGCGAGTTCTCGCGCTGGGCGGTCGACCAGAAGGCCGAGACGCTCGTCGCCGACTACGACCTCGACGAGCGCGCCGCCAAGAACCTGCTGGAGTTCCTGCGCGAGCAGCAGGAGGCCACGCGGGTGGTGCCGTCCGACCAGACGATCGTGGTCGAGCGCTTCCGCGACGAGATCGGCGACTGGCGGCTGTGCGTGCTGTCGCCGTACGGCGGACGCGTGCACGCGGCGTGGGCGCTGGCGCTGAGCGCGCGGATCCGCGACGAGGCCGGCCTGGAGTCCGACGCGATCTGGTCTGACGACGGGATCATCGTGCACCTGCCCGATGCGGACGAGCCGCCGGGCGCCGACTTGGTGCTCTTGGATCCCGACGAGGTCGAGGACATGGTCGTCGGCGAGCTCGGCGCTTCTGCGTTGTTCGGCGCGCGGTTCCGCGAGAACGCGGGGCGCGCATTGCTGATCCCGCGGGCCTACCCGGGCAAGCGGACGCCGCTGTGGCAGCAGCGGCTGAAGTCCCAGTCCTTGTTGGAGGTCGCCAAGCAGTACAGCGACTTCCCCATCATCTTGGAGACGTACCGCGAGTGCCTGCGGGACGTCCTGGACGTTCCGGGCCTGATCGACCTGTTGAGTGGGTTGCACTCGCGCGAGCTGGGCGTGGTCGAGGTCGAGACGCGCAACGCGTCGCCGTTCGCGTCGTCGTTGTTGTTCGACTACGTCGCGACCTACATGTACGAGGGCGACACGCCCAACGCGGAGCGGCGCGCGGCGGCGCTGTCGCTGGACCGCGACCTCCTGCGCGAGCTGCTCGGCCAGGAGGAGCTGCGCGACCTGATCGACGCCGACGCGCTGGATGCCGTGGAGGCCGATCTCCAGCACCGCTCGACGCGCACGCAGGCGACCGATCGCGATGGATTGGCGGACGTGCTGCGACGGGTGGGCGACCTGTCGGCTTCGGAAGTCCGGGCGCGCGTGCTCGCGGATCTGGACTTCGAAGGCATGTTGTCGTCCTTAATCGACGAGCGTCGCGCGGTGAAGCTGCGCGTCGGCGGCGAGGAGCGCTTCATCGCCGCCGACGACGCGGGGCTGTACCGCGACGCGTTCGGGGCGGTCCCGCCGGGCGGGCTGCCCGCGGTGTTCCTGGAGACCGTCGAGCGGCCGATCGAGAAGCTGATCGCGCGCTACGCGCGGACGCACGGGCCGTTCACGACGGCGGATCTGCGCGAGCGCTGGGGCGTGGACGTGTCGTCGGCATTGGCGGCGCTGGAGTCTTCTGGCGATCTGGTGCGCGGCGAGCTGCGCCCGGGCGGCACCGAGCGCGAGTGGTGCGACCCCGACGTCCTGCGGCGGATCCGGCGCGCGTCGCTGGCGGTGCTGCGCAAGGAGATCGAGGCGACCGACCAGCGCGCGCTGGCGGCGTTCCAGCCGTCGTGGATGGGCGTCGACCGCCATCCGCCGGCGGGCGCGGGGATCGACCGCCTGCGCGAGATGTTGGTGCCCTTGCAGGGGCTGGCGCTGCCCGCCGACGTCTGGGAGCGGGACGTGCTGCCGCGGCGCGTGGGCGCGTACTCGCCGACGTGGCTGGACCAGCTCTGCTCGGCGGGGGAAGTTGTATGGGTTGGCGCGGGCGCGCTGGGTCGGAACTCCGGGCGCGTGGCGCTGTACTTCCGCGAGGACGCCGAGATGCTCGGGCGCCCGTGGGTCCGCGGCGGGGTCGAACGGCCGTCGCTGCCCGAGCACGACGCGCTGCGCGCACGGCTGGAGATCGGCCCGTGCTTCTTCACCGACTTCCTGGCGGAAGTGGATCTGGCGCCTGAGCAGATTCAGGAGGCCTTGTGGGATCTCGTGTGGGCGGGCGAGGTGACCAACGACGCGTTCGCGCCGCTGCGCGCGCCGCGGCTGACGCTGGCGCGGGCGCAGAAGGCGGCGCTGGGCGCGGCGCGCGGCGGCGGGCGCGGGATGCGCGCGGGCACGCGGTTCGGCTCGCGGCGCGGTGCGGGCGCGGCGGCGCAGCAGGTCCAAGGGCGCTGGGCGCTGACGACGTCGATCTTCCGGCACGAGGTCGAGCCAGGCGCGCGGCGCCGCACGATCGCGGAGCTGTTGTTGGAGCGCTACGGGATCGTGACCCGCGAGCACGTCCTGGCTGAGGGTGTGCCCGGCGGGTTCTCGTCGTTGTATGACTCGCTGAGCACGCTGGAGACGCTCGGCGTCTGCCGCCGCGGCTACTTCGTCGAGGGGCTGGGCGGCGCGCAGTTCGCGCTGCCGGGAGCGGTCGAGCGCCTGCGTACGCAGGCCGACCACGCCGACGAGACGCCGCCCGTGGTGTTGGCGGCGACCGACCCGGCGCAGCCCTACGGGGCGGCGCTGCCGTGGCCGAAGCGCCGAGACGACACCGACTCGAAGGCCAAGCCCGCACGCGCCGCCGGCGCCTACGTCGTCCTGGCCGGCGCCGAGCCGGTGGTCTACGTCGAACGCGGCGGCCGCGGCATCCAAGTGCTGGTGGAACGAGAAGACCCCCGCCTACGCCCGGCCCTGGAGACCCTCGCCGCCTTCGTCACCGCCGACCGCAAGTTGAAGCTCTCGCTCGAACGCGTCGACGGCGAGGCGGTCGTCGGCTCCGACCTCGAGACGCTGCTGATCGAGGTCGGCTTCCGCGCGGGGCCTCGGAAGCTCACGCTGAGCGCCTAGCCGCGGAAGCCCAGCTTCACGCGCGGGGCCGCGGAAGCTCACGCTGAGCGCCTAGCCGCCTTCACCGCTGTAGACAGATGGCCGATTGCGCCAGCTTCTGCGTACCGGATCATGGTGCGTCGTGCGGATCAGGGTTGACGGGGGCACCGCGGCGAAGGCCGCTGGAATCGTGGCGAGCTTCGGCCTGTTCGCGTGGGGCGTGCAGGCCAACGTCGGAGGCGTCGACGGCAACGGGGCCGCGCAGTCGCGGATGTGCGCACAGCTGCGCGCCGACGCCGAGCGGATGCCGGCCGAGACGCGCGACCGCGCGCGACAGACCGCCGACGAGGCCTGCGAGAACGGGTTCCACACGGTGCCTCCGGCCCGGCGGGTCGCGGAGTCCGCGCCGAGGACGTTCCCGGCCGGTGACGTCCGGCCGACCGCGCCCGCCGAGCGCGCCGGCTCCGTCGCTCGCGCCAGGACGGACCTGCCCTATTTCGCCGTCCGGATCGGGCGGCTGCCGCGCGACGGCGCCGCGACGGTCGGCGGCGTCGCGCTGCCGCAGGGCAGTCGGCGCGGCTCGTACTGGGCGACCGACGCCCCGACGCCCAACGCGGCCGCGCTCGCGGCACGGCTGGCGAAGGCGTTCCCGCAGACCGGGCTGTGGCCGGTCCTGTGGGACTGGGAGGACACGCCTGACGGCTACACCGATCAGACCACCAAGCCGAGCGCGGCCGACCGCGTGGACGTCCGGTCGGCGCTCACGCGGGTCCTGCAGGCCTACGGCGGCGGCGAGATCGGCGCGCTGGCCGCCGCCAGCCCGCGGCCCGAGCGCCTGCCGGATCCCTTCGCGCAGCTGGCTGATGCCGGCGACCTGAAGGCGGAGAACGGCGCGGCGATCCTGCTGGTCCCCGTCCACCGGCCGGCGGACACGATCGCGGCGCTCGGGGCCGTCCAGACCGAGGTCGCGCCGAACGAGGACCTGACCGCGGTCGCGCGGTCGTGGGAGGAGCGCTTCGGCGCGATCGTCACGAAGGCAGGGCCGAGCGAGGTGGCGTTCTCAATCGCGGCGCCGCCGACCGACGACGGGCAGGCGCTACTGCTGGCGGCCGAGCAGATCGCGTTCTCGCCGGAGGGCGACCTCGGCGAGGCCGCCGACCTCGCGCCGGCGTTGCGGCGAGACGCGCCGGGCGACGATACGACCGGGCGCGAGGCCTGGTTCTTCGGCTGGCCGGACTAGCGGGACGAGGACGCCGGCGCCGGGGTCTCGGCAGCGCGGGCCTTGGCGGCCTTCTTCAACCCCTTGGTCAACCCGCGCAGGAGCAGCGACCAGACGGCGTCGAACTCCGCGTCGATGGTGGCTGAGGACCACTCGGCGCGGTGGGCGGGGTTGTGGAAGCGGCCGGTCGCGTCGAAGATCGCGCGGGCGGTGGCGGCGGGGCCCTCGGAGACGAGCTCGCCGCGGGTGACGCCGTCGGCGACGATGCGGGTGAGCTGCGCGACGAGCTCGTCGACGTGCGCGGCGGTGACCTCGGCAGCCTCGGTCACGAGGATCATGTAGGTCTCGAAGAGCTCGGGGTCCTCGGCGGCGCGGGCGCGCTTGGCGTCGATCAGCTTGCGCAGCCACGCGTGGAGGCGCTCGGGCGCGGGCGTGGCGGTGTCGGCGACGATCTCCAGCGAGCCGGAGATGCGCGCCAGCCACCGCGCGGTGACCGCGTCGCGCAGCGCCTTCTTGGAGCCGAAGTGCCGGTAGACCGAGCCGTGGCTGACCTTCAGCGCGCGAGCGACGTCCACGACCGTGGCCTTGGCCGGCCCGTAGCGGCGCAGCGCGTCCTCCGCCGCGCCGAGGATCTGCTCGGCGGTCAGCGGGCCGTCGGTGGTGCTCACCGCTCGGAGTCGAGAGACGCCATCTGCGCCGGAGCGTACCGGTCGCCCTGGGCGGCTCCGGACGGGATGGCGGCCTCGATCGTCTGCTGGTCGTCGTCGGTGAGCGTGACCTCCAGCGCGCCGAGCGCCTCGTCCAGGCGCTCACGACGGCGCGCGCCGATCAGCGGGACGACGTCCTCGCCGCGGGCCAGGACCCAGGCGATGGCGATCTGCGCGGTCGTGACGTCCTTGGCAGCGGCGACCTCGGCGAGCGCGTCGACCAGCGACAGGTTGTGCTGGAGGTTCTCGCCCTGGAAGCGCGGGCTGAAGCCGCGGAAGTCGCCGGCGGCCAGCTCGCGGTCGGGCTTCCAGTGGCCGGAGAGCAGCCCGCGCGAGAGCACGCCGTAGGCGGTGACGCCGATGCCCAGCTCCCGCGCGGTCGGCAAGATGTCGTCCTCGATCCCGCGGGAGATCAACGAGTACTCGATCTGCAGGTCGGAGATCGGGTGCACGGCCGCGGCGCGGCGCAACGTGTCGGCGCCGGCCTCGGAGAGCCCGATGTGACGGACGTAGCCGGCCTGCACCATCTCGGCGATCGCGCCGACGGTCTCCTCGATCGGGATGTCCGGGTTGACGCGCGCGGGGCGATAGACGTCGACGTGATCGGTCCCGAGCCGCTGCAAGGTGTAGGCCAACCCCGCCTTGACGTGCGCGGGATCGGTCGCGTAGCCGCCAATCCACTGGCCAGCGGGATCGCGCAGCGCGCCGAACTTGACGGAGATAGTGACCGCATCACGGTCGCGGGACTCCAGCGCCTCGCGGATCAGCAGCTCGTTGTGGCCCATCCCGTAGAAGTCGCCCGTGTCGATCAGCGTAACGCCGGCATCCAGCGCGGCGTGGATCGTCGCGATCGACTCGGCGCGATCGGCGGGACCGTAGAGGTCCGACATGCCCATCGCGCCGAGGCCGAGCGCGGAGACGGTGGGGCCGGTGGTTCCGAGAGCTCGTGTCTGCATGCATCACAGGTTGACACAACGGATGACAGATTTCGGAATCTGTCATCCGTTATGTTGTATCGAACTAGGCCCGCCACGCCGGCTTGCCCGGCTCACGCAGTGCGGTTGAGTACGGGGCCACCCGTGCCCGTACCGCCAGTGGCGTGCTGGATCGTGATCGTCTGCTCGGACAGGTGGCCCGTGCCCGTGCCCATCAAGCAGGAGGTACCGAAGTAGTGCGAGACCGTCAGGCCCGTGCCGCTAGTAGACAGAGTGAACTTCCCCTTGGCGGCGCCGCTGGGATTCGTGTATGAAGCCGGCGTCGTGCCGGTGATGTTGCACAGCTGCAAGTTATTCGCCGTGAGGTAGGCGATGCATTTCACGTCGGCAACGCCGGACGTCACGCCGGAGGCGAACGAGGCTCCAGTCAGCGTGAATCCGCAGTGGACGTAGGTGGGCTGGCCTGCCATCAAGCAGGGAGCGAACGTGATAGTGCCGGGCATGCTGTACGTCGTGCCGATGACCGAGCCGCCCGTCGCCGTGCCCGTGGCCTCTGAACCCGTGCAGGGCAGGTTGTTGCTGCCGACCGACAGCGTGCCCCCGCCACCCGCGGCCGTGAAGGCCGTGTTGCCCGTGTTGTGCCACGTCACCGCACCAGCGGTCGCCGACACGACGCCCATCAACGACGCCAACGCCGTGACGAGCACGGCAAAGCGCGCAATCCTGCTCATGGTGTTCTCCTATTGCTCATAAAGGGTGTGACGTCGCATACGACGCCCCATGGGAAGCGCGCCGTGCGTAGGACCATCCCCACGAGAGCCTGCCTGGCCGACCGTCCACCTGGTCTGCCGTCTCGGTCGCCCGCACGCCTGGTCGCCACGCTAAGCGTCACTGACCTTCACGGGTCACGATCTATGGGACTCCTGCGGAGCCACCGGCGCCAGAGCCGCTTGGCACGTCCGTCCGCCGGCAACCGGCAATGCCCGCGCACGCGATCCGGGTCAGACCGGAGACCTCTTCGGACGATCGGTGACTTACGGCGCTGCGCCACGCTCACGCAGTGCGGTTGATGACCGGGCCACCCGTACCCGCGCCACCGGAGGCGTTCGTGATCGTGATCGTCTGCTCGGAGAGGTGGGCCGTGCCCGTACCCAGCAGGCACGACGTGCCCGAGGAGTGCGTGACCGTCAGGCCGCCGGCGCTAGTGTTCAGAGTGGCTTTGCCCTTGATCGCGCCGCTGGGGTTGGCGTACGCGCCGGGCGTCGTGCCCTTGATAGTGCACAGCGCCGTGGGGCCCAAGACGAGCCAGGCGACGCAGTTGACGTCAGCCACGCCCGACGTGACGCCGCCGGAGAACGAGGCTCCAGTGGTTGTGAAGCCACAGTGGACGTACGCACCCTGACCTGCCAGCGTGCAGGGACTGAACGTGATAGTTCCGGTCCCGTTGTACGTGACGCTGACGATCGAGCCAACGGGCGCCGTGCCCGTCGCCGACGAGGCCGTACAGACCAGGTTGTTAGCACCAACGGACACCGTGGCCGGGCCACCCGTCGCCGTGAAGGCCGTGTTGCCCGTGTTGTGCCACGTCACCGCACCAGCGGTCGCCGACACGACACCCATCAACGACGTCAACGCCGTGACAAGCATGACAAGACGCGAAATCGAAATCCTGCTCATAGCGTTCTCCTACTGCTTGCGAGGCGCGGCGCCGCGCATACGGCGCCGCCTTGAAAGCGCGTCGCGGGCACCTCCTGGGCCGCCGTCTCAGCAGCCATGAGCTGAGCATCACCGACCTTTCCTGGTCCCCGATTTATGGGACTCTTACTGAAGCCTCTTCTGATGTTCAGCGACTCACGCACTGCGCCAGGCTCACGCAGTGCGGTCGAGGACCGGGCCTCCCGTGCCCGTGCCACCGGAGGCGCTCGTGATCGTGATCGTCTGCTCGGAGAGGTGAGCCGGGCCCGTACCCAGCAGGCAGGACGTGCCCGAGGAGTGGGAGACCGTCAGGCCCGTGCCGCTAGTGAGCCCAGTCGCCTTGCCCTTGGACGTTCCGCTGGGGTTGGTGTACTGGCCGGGCGTCGTGCCCGTGATGTTGCACAGCGCCGTGTTGGAGGCCGTCAGACGCGCGACGCAATTCACATCAGCGTTGCCTGACGTGACGGGGGCCGCGAACGAAAATCCAGTGGTTCTGTAGCCGCAATCGACGTACGTGCTCTGACCCGACACCGTGCAGGGGCTGAAGGTGATAGTGCCGGTCGCGCTGTAGACGGTGAGGCCGAACGAACCGAGAGGCGCTGTGCCCGTGGCCGACGAGGCCGAGCAGGCCAGGTTGTTGCTACCAACAGAGAGTGTGGCCGGGCCGCCCGTCGCCGTGAAGGCCGAGTTGCCCGTGTTGTGCCACGTCACCGCACCAGCGGTCGCCGACACGAGACCCATCAAGGACGCCAACGCCGTGACGAGCACGACAAGGCGCGAAATTCTGCTCATAGTGTTCTCCTCCGCTCGCAAAGTCCGACGCCGCAACACGGGTGCCACCACCGTGGAAAGCCCGTCCACCCAACTAGTTCGCTGAGCGTCCCTGACTATGGAACTCCTCTTGCCGCGCGGGTGCCAGAGCCGGTGGGCAGATGGTGCCTCCGGGGCAAGGGTCACTCGGCGAGAACGTCGAGCGCGCGGGTGGCGAAGGCACGCCAGGCCGTGCGTTCGGCGTGGCGGTCGGTGGCCGACCGGGTTGGGAAGATGCGCTCGGTGGCCGGTAGGAGTGGTTCGAGGGCGGTGGGGTCGGGGAGGAGGCCGGCGCCGACGAGGGCGAGGCCGGCGGCGCCGGTGACGGTGGCGTCGGTGGAGCCGCGTTCGATCGGGTGGCCGAGGAGGTCGGCCTGGAGGCGACAGAGCAGTGGGTCGTTGGTGAGGCCGCCGTCGATGCGGAGGAGGTCGATGGGGTCGCCGGTGGACTCGATGACGTCGGCGACGCGGTGGGCGATGGCGTCCAGTGCGGCGCGGGCGATGTGGGCAGGGGTGGTTGCGGCGGTGAGGCCAGCGATGACCGCTTGCGCGTCGGAGCGCCAGTAGGGCGCGCCGGCGCCGGCGAGGGCTGGGAGGACGCGGACGCCACCGCTGTTCTCGACCGTGGCGGCGAGGGTGGTCAAAGCGACGGGGTCGGCGGCGAGGCCGAGCGTCCCGCTCAACCACTCCAACAACGCGCCTGCCGTGAAGACGCCGCCGTCCAGGGCGAACTCGGTCCGGCCGCCGCTCTGCCAGGCGACGGTCGGGATCAGCGGCGTGTCGGTGCGGGCCGTCGTGCCGGTGTGGGCGAGGACGAAGACGCCGGTGCCGTAGGTCGCCTTGATCAGACCGGGGCGGACGCAGCCGGAGCCGGCGAGGGCGGCCTGCTGGTCGCAGACGCGGGCGCGCAGCGGGATCGCGATGTCGCCCCAGCGTGGGTGGCGCAGAGTGCCGAGGTCGCCGGTGGTCGGCGCAATGCGCGGAAGCAGGGCGATAGGGATGGCGAAGGCGTCGCACAGCTCGGGGTCCCAGGCGCCGGGCGCGGAGAGCGACTGCAACGCGGTGCGCGAGGCGGTGGAGGCGTCGGTGGCGTGGCCGGCGCCAAGGCGGTCGGAGAGGAAGGCGTCGACGGTGCCGAGGCGCGCACCGGTCATATCGATGGACTTGGTCAACCACGACAACTTCGGCGCCGAGAAGTAGGGGTCGGCGGGCAGGCCCGTGCGCCCGAGCAGCTCCAGCGCGACGTTGTCATAGGCCTCGCTGCCGCGCTTGTCCTGCCAGACGACGATCGGCGACCGCGGCGCGCCGGTCTGGGCGTCCCAGGCGAGCACCGACTCGCCCTGGTGGTCGAGCCCGGCCGCCACGATCTCCCGGCCGCGCGCGGCGGGCAGGACCTCGGCGACCGCGTCGACGACGGCTTCGAGCACCTCCTCCGGATCCTGCTCGACGCGCCCCGGCGCGGGGTTGGACGTCGCGACCGGACGGCGCGCGCTGGCGATCTCGCGCAGCTGCGCGTCGAAGAGCGCGACCTTGACCGCGGTGGTGCCGTCGTCGATCCCGAGGACGAGCGGCGACCCGGCGGCGGCGTTGGCGTCGGCGCTCACGCCGCGGCCAGTTTGTCGGCGGTGCGCCGCCACCACAGGACCTCCGAGCGCACCCACGGCACCCCGCGCCGCAGGGGCTCCTGCGGCCGATCCTCCAGGCCCGCGAGCGCCACGACGCGCTCCGCGATCGCCACCGCCGCCGTCAGGCCGGTCGAGCGGATCGCCGCGGCGTGGATCAACCGCTCGTCGGTCTCGCTGCGGCGCACCACGTAGTTTGCGCCGTCGCGGCCCGCGGGCCGCAGCCCGGCGTAGGCGAACGACGGCTCGGCGCCCTCCAAGGCGGGGTACATCGCCACCGCCTTGTCGAGGATCTCGCCGCGCGCCTCCGGTCGCACCGTCCAGTCCTCGTCGTCGAGGTCGACCGCCGTCGGGCCCGCAACCGTGCGGCCGTCGAGCGTCGGGAAGACCAGTACGCCCTTGGTCCGCGCGGTCGGGACCGGCAGCAGGATGCGCTCGGGCGGCGCGACGTCGAAGACCAGGAACTCACCCTTGCGCGGATGGACGTCGAACGAGTCGTCGCCGAAGAGCCGCGCGACGCGCCCGGCGCCGAGGCCGGCGGCGTTGACCACCGCCTCGGCGTCGGGTGCCGACTCGACCGGCGCGCCCAACGCCAGGCGCGCGCCGTGCTCGACGGCGGCACCAGCGAGCGCAAGCGTGAAGGCCACCGGGTCGGTCATCCCCTCGCCCGGGATGTGGAGCGCGCCGTCGGCGGAGAGCGAGATGTCCACGCCGTTGCCACGAGCGTTGGCGGCGAGCGCGGCAATGGTGTCGTGGTCCGAAGACGCGCGCGGCGTGAGGACGGCGCCGCGCGCCTCGAAGGGGACGCCCAAGGTGGAGAGGATCTGCGGCCGGAGGTGAGCCGCGCGCAGGATCAGCTCGGTCTCCAGCTCGCCCGGCTTGGAGTCAAAGCCCGTATGCAAAATCCCCGAGTTGGTCCCGGACGCCGCCAGCCCCAACGCGTCGCGCCCTTCGCGCAACTCCACATCAACGCCCTCGCGCCGCGCGAATGCCAGCGCACACGCAACCCCTACAACTCCCCCGCCGACCACCACGACGTCCAAGACCTACGGCTCCTTCTTCCCCGGGTTGAACAGGCCCTTCGGATCGAGCGCGCGCTTGACCGCCCGCGCCGCCTCCACCGCGGCCGGCGACCACTGCCGCGAGAGCTGGCCCGCCTTCAGAAGTCCTACGCCATGCTCGCCGCTGGCCGTGCCGCCGAGCGCGCGAGCCATGTCGAACAACTCGAGCGCCGCGGCGTCCGCGCGCGCCCGCATCGCCTCATCGCCTGGATCCAGGAGAAAGGACGAGTGCAGGTTGCCGTCGCCCGCGTGCCCCCACGAGCAGCCCTCCAGCCCGTGGCGCTCGCCGATCGCGATCGTCGCCTCGATCGCCTCCGCCAAGCGCTCCACCGGCACCGCGATGTCCTCCGACAGCTTCTCGCCGCGCGCCGCGCGGACCGCGATCGAGACGCCGTCGCGCCAGCGCCAGACCTCGCTGGCGGGCGGCGCCACGGCGCCGTCGCCCAGCGCCTCTAGCAGCTCGTCCCGGTCGCCCGACGACTCCGCCTCGCAGACCACCAACAACGCCGAGCCGAGAGCGTCCGGCAGGAACGGCGGCGGCGCGGCCTCCACACACCGCCCGTCGAGGTACTCCAGCGCCGCCGGAACGACGCCGCTGCCCAGCACCGCGTCGATCGCCTCGCAGCCCTCGCGTACCGAGGCATAGGCATTGACGACCGGGAACGCCTCGCCTGGCGCCGGCACCAACCGCAGCCACGCCGCGGTGATGATCCCGAGCGTGCCCTCCGCGCCGATCAGCAACGACCGCAGGTCCAGGCCCGCTACGTCCTTGCGCACCGGGCCCCCGAAGGACACCACCTCGCCCGGCGCGAGCACCGCCTCGACGCCCGTCACCCAGCGACCGGTCACGCCGTACTTGAAGGCGTGCGGACCGCCCGCGTTGGTCGCGAGGTTCCCGCCCAGCTGCGACTGCTCGGCCGCGCCCGGGTCGGGCGGGAACAGCAGGCCGTTCTCGCGGGCGCGGCGCGCGACGGTCGCGGTCGTCACGCCCGCCTCGGCCTCCATCCGCCACAACAACGGGTCGAACGAGCGGATCGCGTCGAGGCGGTCCAGCGCGATCGCGACCGCGCCGGAGTCGACCTCCCGCGGCACGATCCCGCCGCTGTACCCGGAGCGCCCGCCGACCGGGATCATCGCCACGTCGCGCTCGTAGCACCACGCGACCACCGCGGCCACCTCCGCGGCGGAAGCAGGGAAGACCAGACAGCCCACGCGCCCGCTCAGCCCCGACGCATCGGCCAGCGCGACGTCGCGCTCGACGTGCCCGGAGCCCACGATCGCGGCGAGATCGGACTGCACGTCCTCACCGTACCCTCGATGAGGACCCATGCCCGAGGGCGACACCATCCACTACGCCGCCAACCGCATCCGCCCCGTGCTGGCGGGCGCGATCCCGGATGCCGTCGCCACGCCGCACCCGCGCTTCGGCAAGGACCGCTGGCCTGAGCGCCTTCAGGGGCGCGCCATAGAAGGCGTCACCGCGCACGGCAAGCACCTGTTCCTGCGCTTCGAGGGCGACCTGACGATCCACTCGCACCTGCGCATGACCGGCGCCTGGCGCGTCCATCCCGAAGGCGCGCGCTGGGCGCGCTCCCCAAGAAGGGCCTGGCTGGTCCTCACCAAGGACGACAAGAGCGTCGTCCAGTTCGACGGCCCCGTCCTGGAGCTGCTGACCGAGACGCGCGTGCGCTTCGACCGCCGCCTCGCGCTCCTAGGCCCCGACCTGATCAAGGACGACTTCGACGAGCGCGAGTTCCTCAAGCGGCTGCGCGCCGACGACCCCACGCGCGGCATCGGCGACGCGCTGCTGGACCAGCGCACGGTCGCCGGCATCGGCAACCTCTGGAAGGCCGAAGGCTGCTGGCTGGCCCAGATCGATCCGTGGCGCAAGACCGGCGACGTCACCGACGACGAGGCCATCAAGATCATCCGCGAGCTCCAGCCGCCGATGCGCCTCAGCGCCCGCGACGGCAACCAGACCCGCGACCGCAAGGTCTACAAGTACGACGGCCGCAAGTGCTCGCGCTGCGGGACGCGGATCCTCGCCCGCGGGCAGGGCGACGACAACCGGACGACATACTGGTGTCCCGGATGTCAGACCTGATCGAACCTCGCCGCTCCCGTCGCATCGGCCACAAGGGCGCCGACCACATCGCGCCCGGCAACACCGCCGCGAGCTTCGACGCCGCGCTTGCCCACGGCTGCGACATGGTGGAGTTCGACGTCCTCGACGAGCGCGAGGCGGACGGTGTCACGCGCACCGGCCGGCTGGTCCTCGCCCACGACCTCAAGGACGCCAAGCGCCCCGGCGTCCTGACGCTGGAGGAGGGGCTCGACCACCTCGCCGGCGAGGCGTTCGCGGGCATCGAGCTGGACGTCGACCTCAAGACCCACGGCTACGAGCAGCGCGTGATCGAGGCGCTGCGCGAGCGCGGGATGGAGTCCCGCACGCTGATCTCGACCATGGAGACCGTCTCGCTGCCGGTCCTCCGCGAGGCCAGCGACGCGGTGCGAATCGGCTGGTCGGTCCCCAAGGTCAAGCGCAACTACCTGGCCAACCCGATCACCAAGCCGCTGGCGATCGCGGTGGTCGCGCGGCTGCGGCGCACGGTCCCGCGGATGGTCGCCCGGGCGATCCGGGCGGGCGAGGTCGACGCCGTGATGTCGCACTTCAGCCTCGTCACGCCGCACTTCGTCCGCGCCGTGGAGGCCGCGGGCGGCGAGCTCTACGTCTGGACCGTGGACGACGCCGCGCGGATCCGGAAGTTCGAGGCGATGGGCGTAACCGGCGTGATCACGAACGACCCGCGCCTGTTCGACCCGCTCACGAGCTAGGCGCGAGCGCGCAGCCCGCGCCTTAGCGCGTGATCGTGCACTCGGCGGCGCTGAACGTCTTCGGGTCCGCGCCTTGGGTGTTCTTGTGGCCCGAGTGCGTGCGCTTGCTGGCGCTGCGCACGACCTTCTTGCCGATCCGCCACTGGTAGCTGACGATCCCGCGCAAGCGGTAGGTCTGGCCCTCCGGCGGCGGTGTCAGCGAGAAGTTCCAGCCCGACTCGCGGCGCTTGTACTTGGCCGAGCCCACGGCCTGGTAGCCGGAGTCGACGGTCGCGTCGGTCGGCGCCCACTTCTTGACCGAGTCACGCCAGTACTGGACCTGGAAGCGCATGTACATGCGCTCCTTCGCATTCCCCGACCCCGGCATCGAAGCGCGGATCCCGATCGTGTCGGGATGCTTGGTCGTGTCGCAGATGTTGACGGTCGCCCACAGGAAGGGCGAGTCGTCGACGGTCGGGGCGTTAGCGGCCTGCGCGAGGGGCGCGGCGGCGGCGAGCGCGAGGGTCGTGGCGAGGACGACGCGGAGCATCGGCACGCGCGCAGCGTACCCACGTGTGATGGATCGGCTGCAGGACCGTAGTGTCGGCGTGGGATCTGTCATGGAGCTCTCGACCTCCGAACCGACGACGGCACGGTTCGATGCGCTGTACCGCGAGACGGCGTCGGACGTGTTCGCCTACGTCATGACGCTGGTGCGGGACCGCACGTCGGCTGAAGACGTCACCGCGCTGACCTTCGAGCGGGCCTACCGGCGCCAGTCGTCCTTCGACGCGCGCCGCGGCTCGCAGCGGGCGTGGCTGTTCGGCATCGCACGCAACGCGGCGCTGGACGAGCTGCGCTCGCGCAAGCGCACGACGGCGCTGCTCGCCGACCCGGAGGACCCGAACGCGGCCGGCTCCGCCGCCGACAACGAGGACGACGACGCGGCCGTACGCCGCGCCACCGTCCGCGCCGCCCTCGCGCAGCTGGATCCGCGCGAGCGCGAGCTGATCGCCCTGAAGTTCCACGCCGGCTTGAGCAACGGCGAGATCGCCAAGGTCCTGGGCATCTCAGCCGCCAACGCCGGCACGCGCGTGCATCGCGCGGTGACCCGACTCCGGAAGGCCTGCCATGCGCCGTCGTGACGCCAAGCCCGATCCCGAGGTCGACCACAGCCTGCGCGAGCTGGAGGCCGCGCTGGCCGGCGAGCCGACCGCCGATCCCGACACCGCGCTGCTGGTCGCCGACGTGCGCGCCGCGCGGCCCGAGCCGGATCCGCAGTTCCTGGCGTCGCTGGACGCGCGGGTCCACGCGGGCTTCCCGAAGCAGCGCACCACGCCGGAGCGGGAGAAGCGGGCGTCGTGGCACGCGCGGCTGCGCCAGCCGCTCGTGGTCGCGCCCGCCGTCATCGCCGCCTGCGCGGCGGTGGCCGTGATCGCGATCGGGGTCCCGGAGCGCTCGGACGACCTGGCGTCGACGATGAGCGGCGGTGGCGGCGAGATCATCAACGACTCCGCAGCGGTCACCAAGGGGACGCCCCCGCTGGAGCCCCAAGCGGCTGAGTCGGCCCCGTCCCAGACCGCTTCGACGCCCGCCGCCGGCCAGACCCTGTCGGCCGGGTCGTCCTCCTCCGCGCGCAAGGTCGAGCGCGCCGCCGAGCTGACGCTCACGCCCGCGCCCGACGAGGTCCAGAAGACCGCTGACGGCGTCATCCGCGAGACACAGGCCAACGGCGGCTACGTGCAGGAGTCCTCGATCCGCACGCGCGACGACGGCGGCAGCGCGTCGTTCACGCTGCGGATCCCGTCCGCCAAGCTTGACGCGACGCTGGCCAACCTCTCCAAGCTCGCGCACGTCGGCGCGCTGAACCAGTCCTCCAACGACATCACCGCGCAGACCGCGTCAGCGGCTGACCGACTCTCTGACGCCCGCGCCGAGCGCCGAGCGCTCCTCCAGGCGCTCGGCCGTGCAACGACCGATCGCCAGATCAACTCGCTGAAGGCGCGGCTGCGCGACAACCGCTCCGAGATCGCCGCGCGCCAGGGCGAGCTGGACGCCCAGCGCCGGCGCGCGGACCTCGCGACGGTCGCGGTGTCGATCGAAGGCATCGGGACGGCCGCGCCCAAGGACGACAGCGCCTGGACGCCCGGCGACGCGCTGCACGACGCCGGCCGCGTGCTGGAGGTCGCGGGCGGCGTGGCGCTGATCGCGCTCGCCGTCCTGGCGCCGCTCGGCGTCCTGGCCGTGCTGGCGCTGCTCGGCTCCCACGCCGTGCGGCGCCGCCGCCGCGAGGGCGCGCTGGACGGCGTGTGACCGATCGCGCCCAATGTGCGCGCCTCGTCACACAACTCCATAGACTCACGGCCGTGCCGCCGTCGAGTGCCCAGAGCATCGAGCTCCTCGCCCAGGTGCCGGTGTTCGAGGCGCTCGCTGCGCCGGACCTCGCGCGGGTGGCCGACGTCGCGGTCCCTCGCCACTTCTCCGGCGGCACGGTGATCTTCCGCGAGGGCGACGCCTCCGACACGTGCTACATCGTCGGTCGCGGCCACGCCCGCGCGGTCCGCGAGAACGTCGACGGCCGCACGATCACGCTCGCCCACTTCGGGCCGGGCGACATCTTCGGCGAGCTAGCCATGTTCGACGACGAGCGCCGCTCGGCCACGATCGAGACGCTCGACGACGTCGAGGCGATCGCGATCCTCGGCCAGGACTTCCGCCGCCTGCTGCGCGAGCATTCAGACATCGCCGTCAAGCTCGTGATCGGGCTCGGTCGGCGGCTGCGCGAGGCCAACGAGCGCCTGGCGCGCCAGTCGTTTCAGACCGTGCAGTCGCGCGTCGCGGGCGTGCTGGGCCAGCTTGTACGCCAGGCGCAGACCGAGGGCGCCGGCGAGCGCGACGTGCTCGTCACGATCACCCAAGCCGACATCGCGCAGCTCGCCGGATCCTCCCGCGAGTCCGCGTCGCGCTTCCTGGCCGTGTTGGAGCGCGCGGGCGTCGTCACCCAGGGCCGCGGTCGCGTCACCGTCCACGAGCCCTCCGCGCTGGAGCGCTACGTCTACTGATGGCCGGCGGAAAGGGCACCCCGAGCGAGTGGTCGGCCGGCGGCGTGGTCGTCCGCGGGACTGAGTGCGTGGTCATCGTGCCGACACGGCGCGCGGCCGGCGGCGAGAAGGTCCTGGCGCTGCCCAAGGGCCACGTCGACCCGGGCGAGACGCCGGTCCAGGCCGCCACGCGCGAGGTCCGCGAAGAGGCCGGCGTGGACGCCGAGTACGTCGGCGACCTGGGCGCCGTCCGCTACTGGTACATGCGCAACGGCAAGCGGATCGCCAAGCAGGTGGACTTCTTCCTCTTCACCTACACCAGCGGCGACGTCGCCGACCATGATCACGAGGTCGAACAGGCCCGCTGGATGGAGCTCAGCGAGGCCCGCCAGCGACTGACCTATGACGGTGAGCGCGACATGGCGGCCCGTGCCCTGTCGCAGATCAGCTCCGACGAGTAGTCTCCGACGCCGGATGCAGGTCCTGAACTTCTACTCCACGATCTTTGCCGATCAGCTCAAGCGCGGCCGCAAGACCGCCACGATTCGGCTCGGCGACAAGTCGCACAAGTACAAGAAGAACCAGGCGGTGATGGTGACCATCGGTTACCAGCACTCGCCACGCGAGAAGATCTTCGACGCGGTCATCGACCAGGTCGAGGTCAAGCGCGTCCGGGATCTGACGCCGCGGGACATCGAGCACGACAACCCCGAGTTCCGCCGCCACGAGGAGATGATCCACTTCCTCGAGCAGATCTACGGCAAGAAGGTGACGATGGAGGACATCGTCACGGTCGTGCGCTTCTCGCAGATCATCGTCCACCCACCCTCGTTCACCGATGCTCGCTTGGGCATCGGAGGCGCGCAGAACTAAGCGCGTCTGGCATCGCGACACGGCAAGGGGGCTTGCGTGCTGCGTGTGTTCATCGCCGACGATTCGCTCGGCTTCGGGACGCTGGCCTCTGCATGGCTGGAGGCGCATCCGGACATCGAGGTCGCGGGCGCCGCGCGATCGGCCGCTGACGCGATCGCCGCGTTGGGCACCGAACGGCCGGACGTCGTGATCCTCGACCGGCTGCTGCCCCAGCCGGAGCACTCCGAGCAGGTGCTGGCCTTCGTGCGCGCCGAGCTCCCGGAGGCGGCGGTGCTGCTCGTGTCCGGGATGCCCGACGAGGACCTCGCGGGCGAGGCCGCGGCGGCGGGCGCCGACGGGCACGTCAGCAAGGCGGCCAACGCTGACGCGCTGGCCCAGGCCGTGCTGCGGGTGGCCGCGGTGCGCGCGGGCGACGACGAGGCCGACCGCGCGGTCTAGGGACCTGGCGCCGGCGGCTTAGGCCGGCGGCGCGACGCTCGCCGAGGACTCGGCGAAGACCGGCGGCAGCTCGGGCGTCAGCGGCGGGAAGTCGGCGTTCAGCGACGCCGACGAGCTTGGGGCGCTGTCGCGGTAGGGCGCGGACGGGCGAGCACGTGCGCTCGTGCTCGCGCCGGCCTCGCTTGCCGCCCAGAGACCGCCGAACGCGGTCAGCGCGCCGCCCGCCAGCGCGATCCAGAGCCCGTCGGAGACGTGCACCCAGTCGGCGGCCTGCTGGGCGCCCGGCTTGTTGACGAGGTGGGCGAGCGCGATCACGACGATCACGCCGCCGAGCGCGCCGACAAGGCCGCCGGCAGGGCCGGGATCCGCGCGCAGCCCGTTGATCGCACCTGCCGCGGCGAGGACGAGCGCGACGACGCCCGCGCCCGCGACGGCGATCGCGATGTCCGCGCCTTCCAGCTCCTTCCAGCCGGAGGCCGAGATCGAGGACGGCATCTGGGACGCTAGGCCGCGGACCATCTCGCCGAACAGGCCCGGGTCGCTGCCCATGCCCTGCGCGCTGAAGAGATCGCGGACCTCCTGCGGGATCTCGACCGTGTACCACGGCCGAAACAGCGAGACGACGGCTAGCAGCGCTCCCGCGAGCGCCAGGAAGTGGCCATTACGCAGCCCTTTCTGCTCCATGACCACCAACATCGGCCGTTCGGCGCCGAACTGCGGCCTGACAGCGTTCACCCTGGACGGACGTCGGTCGAATTGGCACTCAGATGTGAAGAGTGCCAATCTCGCCTTGACCCGCTCCATCGACTCGCTACTATCGACGTAGACGTTGGCACTCAGGCAGTACGAGTGCCAACCACTGTCTCAGCACAGCAAATCGTTGCAGTCCGCCACCTCAACGGAGGTCAATATGAATCTTAAGCCCCTCGGCGATCGGCTGATCGTCCGCGCCATCGAGGAGGAGGAGAAGACCGCTTCTGGTCTCGTCCTCCCCGACACGGCCAAGGAGAAGCCGCAGAAGGGTGAGGTCCTCGCCGTTGGCGATGGCCGCTTTGACGAGGACGGGGACAAGCGCATCCCCCTCGATGTCGCCAAGGGCGACACGGTCCTCTACAGCAAGTACGGCGGTACCGAGATCAAGGTCGACGGCGAGGACCTGCTGGTCCTTCGCGAGTCCGACGTGCTCGCCAAGATCGAGAACTAGGAGACCTACATGGCTCACAAGGAACTGAAGTACAACGCCGAGGCCCGCAAGGCCCTCGAGGCCGGCGTCGACGCCGTCGCCAACGCGGTCAAGGTCACGCTCGGCCCGAAGGGTCGCTACGTCGTCCTCGACAAGAAGTTCGGCGCCCCCACGATCACGAACGACGGCGTCACCATCGCCCGTGAGATCGAGGTCGAGGACGTCTTCCAGAACCAGGGCGCGCAGCTCGTCCGCGAGGTCGCCACGGCGACCAACGACGTCGCCGGCGACGGCACGACGACCGCGACGGTGCTCGCTCAGGCGATCGTCCGCAACGGCCTGAAGAACGTCACGGCTGGTGCCAACCCGCTCGGCCTGAAGAAGGGCATCGAGATCGCGGTCAACCAGATCGTCACGAACATCCAGAAGCTCTCCAAGCCCGTCCAGGGCAAGGACCAGATCGCCCGCGTCGCCACCATTTCGGCCGGCGACGAGGAGATCGGCGACGTCATCGCCGACGCGATCGAGAAGGTCGGCAAGGACGGCGTCGTGAACGTCGAGGAGGGCCAGACGTTCGGCATGGACCTCGAGTTCACCGAGGGCATGCAGTTCGACAAGGGCTACGTCTCCCCGTACATGGTCACCGACCAGGAGCGGATGGAAGCGGTCCTCGAGGATCCGTACATCCTCATCGCCAACCAGAAGATCGGCTCCGTCCGCGACGTGCTGCCGGTCCTCGAGCAGGTCATCCAGTCCGGCCGTCCGATCCTCATCATCGCCGAGGACGTCGAGGGCGAGGCCCTCGCGACGCTGGTCGTCAACAAGCTCCGTGGCACGTTCACGGGCGTGGCCGTCAAGGCCCCGGGCTTCGGCGACCGCCGCAAGCGCATGCTTGAGGACATCGCCATCCTGACGGGCGGCGAGGTCATCACCGAGGAGATGGGCCTCAAGCTGGAGAACACCCAGCTGTCCCAGCTCGGTCGCGCCCGCCGCGTCGTCGTCGCCAAGGACAACACGACGATCGTCGACGGCTCCGGTGACCTGGAGGCCATCAAGGGCCGCATCAACCAGATCAAGGCCGAGGTCGAGAACACCGACTCGGACTTCGATCGGGAGAAGCTCCAGGAGCGCCTCGCCAAGCTCTCCGGCGGCGTCGCCGTCGTGAAGGTCGGCGCGGCCACCGAGACGGAGATGAAGGAGAAGAAGCACCGCGTCGAGGACGCGCTGCAGGCCACGCGCGCCGCCCTCGAAGAGGGCATCGTGCCCGGCGGCGGCGTCGCGCTGCTGCAGGCTTCCGCCGGCGTCAACGCCGACGCGATCGAGGACGAGGACGAGCGCACCGGCGCTCGCATCATCCTGCGCTCGCTCGAGGAGCCGCTGCGTCAGATCGCCGAGAACGCGGGCCTCGAGGGCTCCGTCGTCGTCGCCGACGTCCGCAAGGCCAAGAAGGGCTTCGGCCTGAACGCGGCCACGGGCGAGATCGTCGACCTCGTCGCCGAGGGCGTCATCGACCCGGCCATGGTCACGCGCTCCGCGCTGCAGAACGCCGCGTCGATCGCGAAGAACATCCTCACGACCGAGGCCATCGTCGCCGAGATCCCGGAGCCCGCGGGCTCCGGTGGCGGCATGCCCGACATGGGCGGCATGGGCGGCATGATGTAGCACAAGCTCCTTCGAGCTTGTTGTAGGACCTGACTGGAGGGCCCGGCGCGTTGCGCCGGGCCCTTCGTCGTTTCGCTCGGGTAGAACGTGGGCGATGATCTTCTACGAGCCCCACGCGCGCGACACCGAGCTGCTGCCGCACGACCCGTTCAAGGCGCTGATCGCGCCGCGGCCGATCGGGTGGGTATCGACGATGGGCCGCGACGGGAGCGTGAACCTCGCGCCGTACTCGTTCTTCAACGCGGTCTGCGACCGGCCGCCGATGTTGATGTTCTCCTCGAGCGGCATGAAGGACTCGCCGTCCTTCGCGCTAGAGACCGGCGAGTTCGTGTGGAACCTGCCGACGTTCGAGCTGCGCGAGGCGATGAACGCCACCTCGGAGGTGTTGCCGCGCGGCGAGAGCGAGTTCGCCCACGCGGGGTGCGAGACGGCGGCGTCGCGGCTGGTCGCGCCGCCGCGGGTGGCGGACTCACCGGTGGCGCTGGAGTGCCGGGTGACGCAGTCCTTCGAGCTGGTCGACGTCGACGGCGCCGGGGTCGACCGCCACGTCGTGGTGGGCCAGGTCGTCGGCGTATGGATCGACGAGTCCTACATCGACCTCCGCGGCCAGGTCGACACCGCCAAGTTGGAGCCGATCGCGCGCTGCGGCTACACCGACGAGTACGCGGTCGTCCGCGAGCTGTTCCACATGAAGCGTCCCGGGTAGCGTCCGGATCATGAGCCACACGATCAAGAACCTGCGCGACGTCGAGGACTCCGCCCCGAAGTTCGGCTTCGGCGAGCGCCAGGAGGCGCGCTTCTGCGGCAAGGACCTCGACGCCGAGAGCACCGGCTTCGCGCTGATGCGGGTCAAGCCCAACCAGCGTCAGGGCTTCGCCCACAAGCACGACAACGCCGAGGAGGTCTACTTCATCGTCTCCGGCAGCGGCGCCATCAAGCTCGACGACGAGACCTTCGAGGTCAAGCCCTACGACGCCATCCGCATCGCCCCCGGCGTCGCCCGCGCCATGCAGGGCGGCCCCGACGGCCTCGAGTACCTCGCCTTCGGCCCGAGCCACGAGGGCGACGGCGAGCTGATCAAGGACCCGGAGTTCTGGGACTAGCGCGCCGCGCCCTTGGATCACCTATCGCCAGCATGGCTGCCCAGATTTTGGTGCGAGCGAAGCTGAGCAATCCGTGAGACCGGTGTATGGTAAGGCGCGTGCGACGCCTCACCATTTTTCCGTGCTTGCCGTTCTGCTGCCCTTCGCGACAGCCGGCGGCGCGCGCGGCGAGACGCTCGACCTCTCCCCCGCCGCGGCCAGCGCCTGCCCGGCGCGCGCGACGCCGACCGGCGGCGCAGAGGTCGTCAACCTGTACGCGACCCTCGCGCCGCAGGACGCGTCCGTCACCGCAGCGGACGGCGCGCCGCCGCCGGCCGAGGGCTATGCGCACGCGGCCGAGCGGATGACGGAGGACGCCGAGTCCTTGGACGAGCTCCTCGCGACCGGAGACCGTGCCGCCGCGGACGGTGTCGCACAAGGACTGATGCACGGCCTCGTGGCGTCCGGGGCGGTTCCGACCGCCGGCGCGCTCTGCTTCGAGTCGCCGGTCGCGTGCGGCGTGCTCATCGTCGGGACGGCGGCCGTGTTCTACATCTTCGGACCGAAGCCGATGAGCGTCACCGTCGACGGCGGCGACAGCGACGGCCTCGCGATCTCGGACGCGTGGTGGCAGTACAACACCAACGATCAGCACATCTTCGATTGGACGCGCGGCCCGTTCGTCGGCGCCGGCGAGTGGTACATGGTGTACTCGACGGGCGGCGGGAACTGGTCCTGGATGCATCACGGCAGCCCGGACAACTGCAACTTTGGGCCACCCGCCCCGCGGTCCGTGATCGTCCGCGACGGGCTCGGGAACATCTGCGTCGCGGACCTGCCGATCCAGGCCTACGTGCGCACCGACGAGATGATGACCACCGCGCGCCATCCTCCCAAGCACGTCGACTCGCCCCCGCCGGGCTCGACGTCGGTGAACCCGCCGCCGACGCCCTCGCGCTCGACGATGGCCGACGCTGCCGCTGACGCGTTGAACGGAAATCCCACACTCGCCGCGTGGATCAACTACGAGCTCGGAGTGCCAGGGGCCGAGGACCCGATCACCGGCAAGGTCATCGTGCCGAACTGCGACGGCCTGACCTGGGTCCAGTGCCGTGACCAGATGACGGGGTTCGGCTTCGCCACCCCGGTCCGGATCGAGATCGCCGACGAAGCGACGGCGCTGGCCCCTGACGTGAGCGCCGGACGGGTAGCACTGGTCGAAGGCGAGAAGACCGGCCGCGATCCCGACGACGTCCTCGGCGTCACGGTCATGCCCGAGACGCTGATGTCGCCCCGCACCCACCCGATCCCCGATGTCGACACCCTGGTCGAGACGGAAGCCGAGATCACCACCGAGGACTCGGGAGTGTGCGACCTGTCGAGCGCCCTGCCGGCCACCGGCCCGGTCTCCGATGCGACGACCTTCGATTCGTACCCGAGTCTGTTGGGCGCTCCCGTCACCTATCCGGTCGACACGTCGAGCGCCCTCCTCCTGCCCGGCTCGACCGAAGCCCGTGCCGACGAGACCGTGCTGCGCGTCGGGGCCGTCCGCGCCAACAGCTCAGGCTTCGGGTGGCGGCACGTCGTCGCCAGACACGGATGGACGGCCAAGGACGAGGTCCTGACCCGGCTGACCCTCGCCTCCCAGCACCACGCGATCGATCGCGTGTCCACGAACCAGGGCTTCCTGGACACGTACTATGCGGACGTCGCGTCAGGAGCTTGGTACTACCACCGCACCCCGACCCGCATCATCACCTGCGCGCGTCGTGTCGTCGTGAAGCCCGATCGCCTCGTCTCCAACTCCTGGGGCTCGGTCCCCCAGCCCGTCGATGGCGTCCTGCCCAGTCAGACAGGGGTCTGGACGTCATACGGCAAGGCGATCGGCGAAGGCGTGCTGCCGTGAGCCCCGAAGGTGGCGTCGTACCGCACGACCTGACCTCCGGCGACTGGATCGTCTTCACGATCGCAGGACAGGACGCGGGAGGGCGCTACGACGGGTTGAGCGTGGACGCCGACGGACGGATCTGCATGGACTACCTCGCAGGAGCCGACGCGTCGGTCCCGCGATCCCTGTACCTGGCGGACGCCGACCGGCTGGAGGTCATCGACGAGACGCGGGCGCGGGCGCTTTCTGTGCTGGACGAGTCCGCGCGGCCGATTCGCAGCCTGACACCGCAGGACGAGGTCACGCTGACGGTCCATGGACCAAGCGGCGCGGACGCCGGGGTTGGCGGGGACCAGACGTCCATGACGGTGTACCAGGACGGCCTCGTGTGCTTCGAGTACCGGCTCGACGTCGACGAGGGCTTCGGCATGTCGAGCTACGTCGGCTGGATCACGGAGATCACGCTCGACGGGCCGGTCTCTGCCGACCGTCGCTAGTCGTGCGAGTGGCCGTGGCCGCCGTGCTCGTCGTCGTGCGAGTGGCCGTGGCCGTGGTCGTCGGGCTCGCCGGTGATGGACTCGAGCAGCGACATGGCGGCGAGCTGGGCCGGGGTGCCGGCGATGGAGCCGTCCTGCATCTCCTCGAGCTGGGGCGAGAAGGTGACGTGGACGTTGACCTCTTCGCCGCCGGAGTCCTCCAGGACGATGACCGCGCGGCCGGCGCCCTGGACCTGCTCGGCGCCGGTGAGGGCGCCGCGGGCGGCGGAGAGGACCTCGACGGCGAGCTCGCGCCAGTGGTTGGCCGCCTCGACCTGCTCCTCGGGCGCCATCGCGGCGAGGTGGTGCTGATTGCGACCCGCGAGGGCGGACACCCCGGCCTCGACGGCGCGGGTGCCGAGCAGCGCGTCGGCGTCGATGGAGGCGGGGCCGTCTTGGGCGGACATGGCAACCATGGTCGCAGATGGACATGAAGAAGGCCCGGGCGCCTCGCGGCGGCCCGGGCCTCTTTCGGCTTCCCCCCGGAAGCACACAGCCCGGTGGTCGGCCACGGAGATCTGCTCAGCAGCTGTGGTGACCGAGCGCGGACGTCGTCAGCTCGCAAAGACCGCGCGGACGCCGCGCGGATGGCGATCCGGCGCCAGCAGCGCGAGCGCGCGGCGGCTGTCCAGCGGGCAGTGGCGGGGACGGTCCGGCGGCGCCGGACGGCTGCGAAGCGCCGCAGGGTCGAGGCCGGCGGCGACGACGACCAGCTCGGCGAGCTGAAGGCGGCTGACCGCGTCAGGGCCGCCGAGATGCACGACCCCGCGCGCATCGGTCTCCGCGAGCGCGAGCAGGGCGCGCGCGAGGTCGTCGACCTGGATCGCCGACCGGATCTCGTCGGTAAAGAACTGCACGTCCTGCTCGCCGCGGGCCGCGGCCAACGCGAGGCGCTCGTGCGGCGAGGGCGCGTGGCCCGGGCCGCCGACGATCAGCGAGGTGCGCACGAGCAGCGCGCCGGGGTCGGCGGCCAGCACGAGACGCTCGGCGGCCGCCTTCGTCGCGCCGTACTCGGTCACGGGGCGAACGGGATCGTCCTCGCGCAGCGCGCGGTCGCCGTCGCCCGGGAAGACGACGTCGCTGGAGAGGTGCACGAGCCGCGCCCCCACCGCCTGCGCGGCGCGCGCCACGTTGCCCGCGCCGTCAGCGTTGATCGCCGCCGCCTCCGGCCCGTGCTGGCGGTAGGCGGTGTGGATGACGACGGCGGGCGCGGCGTCGGCGAAGGCGACGCTCAACGCGGCGAGGTCGCGCACGTCGGTCGCTGAGGTCAGACCGACCGCCCCTGGCCCGGCGGCGGCCATGAGCGCGCTCCCGAGGAACCCCGAGGCGCCGGTGATCAGGAGGCCGCTCACGCGCGCCCTACGATACGTCTGTGCCCCGCGGAACCGTCGCGTCCCTCCACCGCTGGCCGGTGAAGTCGCTGGCGGGCGAGGACGCCGACGCGCTGCGGCTCGACGCGCGCGGCATCGCGGGTGACCGCGCACACGCGTTGTACGACACCTTCAAGGACGCGCCGCGGCAGCTCACGGTCCGCCAGGCGCCCGGCATGCTCCGCTGGCACGCGCGCTACGACGGCCTCCCCGGCGACGCGCTAGACCCGGACGCCGTGCCGCTGCCGATCGTGACCGCACCAGACGGCGCGACCTACTCCTGGGACGATCCCGCGCTCGCGACCGCGATGAGCGACGACCTCGGCCGCGCCATCACCCTGCGCCGCGACGAGGCCCTCATGCAGGACCTCAACGACTCGGTCCTGGTCACGACCCAGGCGACGCTCGACGCGGTGAGCCAGGTCCTTGGCCCACTCGACCTCCGCCGGTTCCGCACCAACATCCACGTCGTGCTCGACGACGCGCCCGCCTACGTGGAGAACGAGTGGGAAGGCCGTCAACTTCAAGTCGGCGACGTCACGCTCGACCTCCTGCACCCGTGCATCCGCTGCGTCATCCCCACCCGCGACCCGGACACCACGACCAAGGACCCCAACATCCTCAAGTGGCTCACCCGCCACCACGACGGGTACTTCGGGATCAACGCGCGGTTGAGCTCAGGGACCGGCCGGATCGCCGTCGGCGACGCCGTCCTGCTGCGCTGACCACACGCCACGGGTGAACAACCCCAACATGGTCGCGAAGAGGTCGTCGGGCACGTTCTCGTGCTCGACCAGCCGCTCGAACCCGACCCCGTTGGCCATCGCGAAGAACATCATCGCCAGCTCCTCCAGCGGCACCGGCGGCTCGATCCCCTCGGCCTCTACCCGCGCGCGCAGCAGCTCGACCATCGACGCCCGCATCTGCGCGTAGGACGCCTGCAGCTTCTCGCGGAACGCCTCGTGGCGCGACGCGTGCAGCGCCGCCTCCACGAACAGCCGCCCCCAGTCCGGGTCGCCGCTGATGGCCGCCAGGAAGTCGCGGCCCGCCGCGCGCGCCTGCTCCTCCGCCGGCGCGTCGGTGCTCAGCACGGCTCCCAGGTCGTCCAGCCGCTGGGCGAACTTGCGGTCGAGCATCTCCAGGAAGAGCTCCTCCTTGGAGCCGAAGTTCGCGTACACCGCGCCCTTCGTGAAGCCCGCGTCGGCCGCGACCTCGTCCACCGACGCCTGCGCCAGCCCGCGCCGCGCGAACACGCGGGCCGCCGCTTCCAGCAGGCAGGTCCGCGTGTGCTCCTGGCGTTGCTTGCGCGTCAGGCGTTCGGTCACGTGGCGATGATCTCAGCCCCGCGCCCCGGAACGAGCGTGATGACCCTCCGGCCGACCTTCTCGCTCTCCGGCCGCGCCGGCGCGAGCCGCACGTTGCGCACGACCTCGGCCAGCACCGCGCGCATCTCGGTCTCGGCGAACGCCGCGCCCAGACAGCGGCGCACGCCACCGCCGAACGGCAGGAAGGTGTAGGGGTTGGGACGCGTGCCGAGCCAGCGCTCGGGCCGGAACGCGGCCGCCTCCGGGTAGATGTCCTCGCGGCGGTGCACGAGGTGGATCGACGGCGCGACGCGCGCACCCGCCGGGAGGTCCCAGCCGCCGATCGTCTGCGGCTCAGACAGCTTGCGCCCGACGAACGGGATCACCGGCCGCAGGCGCAGCGTCTCGCGGATCACGCCGTCGACGTACTCGTCGCCCTCGTCGGCGCGGACCTCGTCGGTCAGCCGCTCCAACATCGCCGGGTGGCGCACGAGCCGCTCCAGCGCCCAGGCCAGCGCGGTCGCCGTCGTCTCGTGGCCGGCGACCAGCAGCGTGACCAGCTCGTCGCGCAGCTCGACGGCATCCATCGGCGAGCCGTCCTCGTGGCGCGCCAGCAGCAGCATCGAGAGGACGTCGTCGCGATCCTCGAGGTCGTCGTGCGTGCGGCGGTCGGCGATGATCGCCGCGATCGTCTCGTCGACCGGGTCGAGCACCGGCCCGAAGATCCGCCGCTTGTCGGCCCGCTCGGGGCCGAGAACCAACAGCTTGCGCAGCTGCTTGGTGGAGACCGTCGACTCCAGCAGCGTCCGCAGGCGCCCGCGCAGCTCGGCCAGCCGCGGGTCACCCTCGTCGACGCCGAAAACGATCCGCATGATCACTTCCAGCGTGACCTTCTGCATGTGCGGGTGGGCCTGGAACGGCACGCCGCGCGGCCACTGCGCGATCTCCTGGGCCGCGATCTCGCGCATGAGGTCGACGTGGCGGCGCATCTTCTCGCCGTGAAACGGCGGCAGCAGCAGTTTGCGCTGGCTCATGTGCGCGGCGCCATCGAGCAGGAGCACCGACTTGTGCCCCAGGAACGGCAGCAAGATGATGTTGCTGACGCCGGCGTGGAAGACCGACGGGTCGCCGGTGAAGACCTGCTTGACGTCGGCGGGATCGCTGAGCACGACGAACGTGTCGCGCGCGATGTGCATCGTGAACGTGTCGCCGTAGTTCGCGCGGGCGCGCTCGACGAACTGGAACGGCCGGCTCAGCCAGCCGATCGTCTGCATGGCCCGCGGCATCCGCGGGCCGGGCGGCAGGGGCGCGCGCTTGGCGACGCGCGGCAGGGGTGCGGTCGAGGCCTCCATGAGATACCGGAGGGTATTCGGATACTGACCGGGATGTCAATAGCGACGCCGGAGCGCCGCTAGCCAGGTTTCGGATCCGGCACGAACTCGCTGAGCACTTCAACGACGCGATGCCAGTCAGCCCTCAGCGCGCGGTAGACGCGACGCACCGTGTTCTCCCCCACACCCGCGGGCTCGACGCGCACGAGCTCGATCAAGCCGGCGCGGTGCAGCGCCCTAACGGCGTAGACGACGGTGTCGAGCGGAACGTCCAGACGTTCGGCGAGCTGCGACGGGCTGAGGTGCTCATCGGCGAGCGCCAGGAGGATGGGCAGCCGAATGGGATGGCGGATCTCCGCCAACAGCGACCCCAAACGCTCCCCGGCACGATGGTCCACGAACCGGCGACATTAGGGGAGCGGAGGGCATCGGTGGCGTTACGGCACCGGAACGCGCTGCGGCACGCTTTTCAGATACAGACGTCCCGGTTTGCACACGACACCGTATTCGATTACGGTGTGCTTCATGCGCTGGGACCATCGACCCTTCGCATTCGCCGCGTGGCTGTTGTGAAAGCAGCGTCGCACGGCGACTCTTCCGCAGGTGTCGGCGTTCTGGATTCGTCCAGGGCGCCGGCGCCACTTAACGGGTAAAGAGCCATGGCTAAGCACCTGAACGCCCGCTGGACGTTCAGGCACGTTGCCGCTCGTCTCAGACGGCCGAAACCGGCCGCGGCCCGGGTCCGACGTACTTCGCCGTCGGCCGAATCAGGCGCGCTTCGCGCTTCTGCTCGAGGATGTGCGCCGACCAGCCGGCGACCCGCGCGCACGTGAACATCGACGTGAACAGCTCCGGCGGGACCCGCGCGGTGTCGAGCACCACGGCCGACCAGAACTCGACGTTCGTCGCCAGGACGCGGTCCGGGCGACGTGCCTTCAGCTCGGCCAGCGCGGCCTGCTCCAGCGCCTCGGCGACCTCGAAGCGCTCCGACCCGATCTCCTTTGCGGTCCGTCGCAGGACACGCGCCCGCGGATCCTCGGCGCGGTAGACGCGGTGGCCGAAGCCCATCAGGCGCTCGCCGCGGTCCAGCGCGTCCTTGACCCACTTGTCGGCGTCGCCGAGCTGCGCGACCTCGTCGAGCATCTTCAGCACGCGCGACGGCGCGCCGCCGTGCAGCGGGCCGCTCAGCGCGCCGATCGCGCTCGACAGCGAAGCGGCGACGTCGGCGCCGGTCGACGCGACCACGCGCGCGGTGAACGTCGAGGCGTTCATGCCGTGCTCGGCCGCCGAGATCCAGTAGGCGTCGATCGCCTTCGCATGATCCGGGTGCGCCTCGCCGCGCCAGCGGATCAAGAAGCGCTCGGCCAGCGTGCCGCCCTCGTCGATCGTGGCCTGCGGCACCCACGGCTTGCCGAGGCCGCGGGCGGACTGGGCGACGAAGCTCAGCGCCATGACCGACGCGCGCGCCAGGTCGTTGCGCGCCTGCTCGTCGGTGATGTCGATCAGCTGTTGCAGACCCCACTCGGGCGCCAGCGCGGCGATCGCGGCCTGGACGTCGACGCGCGGGTCGCCGCTGCGGATGGTCAGCGGGTGCTGCTCGGCGGGCGCAAGGCCCGGGGCGAAGGACCCGTCGACGAGCAGGCCCCAGACCTTCTCGTAGGGGACTTCACCGACGAGGTCCTCGATGTCGACGCCGCGGTAGCGCAGCGCGCCGCCTTCCTTGTCGGGCTCCGCGATCTCGGTCGCGAAGGCGACGACGCCCTCCAGACCGGACTGGACCCCTTCGATCACGTTGGTCATGTCGCTCCTGTTGTTGTTGAAGTTGTTGCGGTCGCGCCCTCGCGTTGGCGCGCCCTGTGCCTACGGGCCTTGGCCTCGTTGCCGCACGTGCGCATCGAGCACCAGCGGCGCACACCGGCCGGCGAGCGGTCGAAGAACCGCCCCGAGCAGGTCTCCGACGCGCAGATCCGGATCCGGCCGCGCTGCTCGGGCGTGCCGAGCATTTGCGCGGCATCCAGGGCGACCATGCCCAGCGCGCGGCGCGGCGAGTCGGCCGCGGCGCGCTCGGTCAGGTGCGGGACGCCGCCGGGGCCGACGACCAGCTGCGGGCGTGCCCCCGCGAAGACCAGCCAGTCGTCGATCAGCGTGATCGCTTCGGCCGGCGCGGGGTCGCCGGCGATCGCGGCGACGACGAGCGCGTCGATTGCCTCGCGCAGGTCGCGCGCCTGGCCCAGGACCTTGGCGGTGACGAGCGCGTCGGCGTCGGACGCCATCACGCCGGCGCCCACGAGCCAGTTGGCCAGGTCGCGCGGGGTGACGAGCGTCTCGACGTTACGCCGCCAGCGCTCGCGGTGGGTGTTGACGAAGTCGACCGCGGGGCGACCGCCGCTCCAATACCACCACGGCTCGCCGCTGGTCAGCGGGAGGACGAGGTCGTCAGGGAGGTCGCGGTCGGGCATGAGCGGGCGGCGTGAGCTTCGCTCATGTAACCACATAACTTGTGATCAAGGGGTTACGCGCAGGTGGGCGCGATGGACGCGTCGGAGTAGGGTCCGCGCATGTCCACCGCCGCCGGCGCCGATCTCCTGTTCCGTCCTGTCCACGAGCTCGCCGGGTCCGTCCGGTCGGGCGAGCTGTCCGCCCGCGAGCTGGTCCAGGCCTCCCTGGATCGGATCGCCGAGCTGAACCCGACGCTCAACGCGTTCGTCGACGTGTTCGCCGAGGAGGCGCTCGCGGAGGCCGACGGGATCGGGCCGGACGACCCGCGGCCGTTCGCGGGCGTTCCTATTGCCATCAAGAACAACCGCGCGGTCGCCGGCAAGCGCCTGACGTTCGCCTCCAACTTCGTCGGGGATTTCGTCGCGCCCTACGACCACAACGTGGTCGCGCGACTCAAGCGCGCCGGCTTCGTGATCGTCGGGACCACGACGCTGCCCGAGTGGGGCATCCTGCCGACGACCGAGACCGCGCGCTTCGGGCCGACCAGGAACCCCTGGGACCAGTCGCGCACGCCGGGCGGGTCGAGCGGCGGTTCAGGCGCGGCGGTCGCGTCCGGGATGGTCCCGATCGCCCACGCCAACGACGGCGGCGGGTCGACGCGCATCCCGGCCGCGTGCAACGGCCTGGTCGGCTTGAAGCCCCAGCGCGGGCGGATCTCGCTGGCGCCCGAGGTCGGACACATGCTGCTCGTGCAAGACGGCGTGCTGACGCGCACGGTGCGCGAGACGGCCGAGCTGCTGGACCTCCTGGCCGGCTATGAGCTGGGCGACATGACGTGGGCGCCGCCGCCGGCCGAGTCCTTCGCGACCGCCGCGGGCCGCGAGCCCGGCAAGCTCCGGATCGCGATGAGCGCGCTCTCGCCGGTTCCGGACGCGCCCGTGGATCCCGTCTGCGTGCAGGCGATGCAGGACGCCGGCGCGCTGTTGGAGTCGCTCGGGCACGAGGTCGTCGAGGCTGACCCGCCGTGGTCGCGACCGGAGCTGTCGGCGGTCTTCACCGCGTCCTTCGGGCCCGCGGTCTGCACGCAGATCAAGCTCGCCGAGATGATCGCGGGCCGCGAGGCGACGGCCGACGACATGGAGCCGCTGTCCTGGGCGCTCTTCCAGCTGTGCAAGTCCATCAACTCGATCGACGCCCTCGCCGCTGAGCTTCAGCTGCACGGCGTCGGGCGCGAGCTGGTGACCTGGATCTCCCAGTACGACGTCCTGCTGACGCCGGCGCTCGCCGAGGCGCCGGTGACGCTCGGCACGCTCGATCCGCTCAACGCCGACGACCCGATGGGCGCCTTCACGCGCTCCGCGGCCTTCACGCCGTTCACGCCGCCACTGAACATCTCCGGCGCGCCGGCGATCTCGCTGCCGCTCTACCAGCGCGAGGACGGCCTTCCGCTCGGCGTCCAGCTGATCGGCCAGCCCGCGGGCGAGGGCGCGCTCCTGGCGCTCGCCGCGCAGCTCGAGGCGGCCCACCCCTGGTCGGAGCGGCGCCCGACGCTCTAGCGCCGCGAGGCGCTAGCCCTCGTTGTCCTGCGCGTCCTCGCCGCTGACCGGCTCGCACTGCGGGAGCGGCTGACCTGGGCCGGTGCCGGGCTTGCAGTCGGGGTCCTGGTCGGCGTTAGAGCCGCCGGAGGAGCCCGAACCCGAGCCCGACGTCGTCGTGCGTCCGTTGTCTTCCGGCGCGGCCTGGCCGCCCGGGTCGTCGGGCGCGGTCGACGGTGAGCCGCCGGGGACGGTGGAGGTCGTCTTGGAGGTACCGGTCACCGTGGAGGACGTGGTCGAGGAGCCGCTCGATCCCGAGCCCGTGGTCGTCGGCGCGGGCAGCGTCTGGACGTCGCCGGCCGTGACCGTCTCGGAGTCGGTCTCGCTCGGCACGGTCACCGCGCTGCCGTCGGCCGCCGTCGTGACCTCGGTCGGGACCGTGTCGTCGGAGGTGTTCTCGGAGTCGCCGCCGCAGCCGGCCAGCAGCCCACCCCCGGCGCCCAGCGCGCAGACGGCCAGCAGCGCCGCAGCGCGCGTCTTGGTGATGTCGAACGTCGAGGGCATTCCCCTACACCGGTAGCAGGTCGAGCACTTCGGCCATCGAACTCGGCGACACACCCAGAAGTTGCGCATCTGCCGTTCCGCGGGGCGTGACCATCGAGACCTCCATCAGCTCGGCCTCGTCCCAGGTCGCGGGCGCCTTGGACTTCAGGATCGCCTCGGTGGCGCGCAGCGCGCGGGAGACGATCGGCGTCGGGACGTGGACAAGGCGGCGCGGATGGCCGGCGGCGACCAGCAGGCGCCGCGTGATCTCGGTGTAGTCGACCTCCTCGGGCCCGGCGAGCTCGTAGCGGGGCTGGAGCGCCTCGCCCTCGGCCCCCAGGAGCGCGATCACGGCGTCGGCGACGTCGTCGGCCCAGATCGGCTGGTAGCGCGCCCGTCCGCGGCCGCTGACGGCGACGACGGGCGCCAACGCCGCCATCCGGCTCAGCAGCGTCATGAAGACGTCACCGGGCGCGTAGACGATCGACGGCGCGACGACGACCGGCTCGGAGATCGCGCTCTCGGTCACGGCCTGCTCGGCCAGCGCCTTGGCGCGCAGGAAGCGCGTGCGGTCATGGGCGCTCGCGCCAAGTGCGCTGAAGAACACGAACCGCGTGACGCCTGCCGCCTCGGCGGCCTGCACCATCCGCCATGTTGCGATCCCGTTGAGCTCCTCGATCGAGCCGCGCGGCTGGTCGCGGATCGCCGCCGCGAGGTGCACGACGGTCGTCACCCCGCGCAGCGCATTGCGAAACGACGGCGGGTCGGCGAGGTCGCCGAGCGCGATCTGCACGCGGACGCGCTCGGCGCCCAGGCGCCGTGGATCGCGGACCAGGCAGCGGACGGGGACGCGCGCGGCCGTGAGGCGGCGCAGCACCGCGGAGCCGACGAGGCCGGTGGCGCCGGTGAGCAGCAGCATGCGCCCCTCAGACTACGGGCGCAGCTAACGGATGAGCAGCACCAGCGCGCAGACCGCGATCGCAGACAGGTCCGCGACCAGCCACACGACCCGGGTCGGGACGCGGGCGATGGTCCGGCGCGCACGTCTGCCGGAGGAAACTTGTTCTGTAAGGGGTGGCGTGGACATGCACGGAACCTGCTGGACGACACCCTCAGCCACCGTCCAGCTTGCCCGGATCCACCAGCGATCGATCCGGCCGCCACGTATTGCATGACTTCAGGGCAGAAGGCCCCCAGAAACCCGCAGTTGGAGTGCGTGAACCACCACGCGGCCCGGCTTTGGCAGAATGCCGCGTCCAACCCCCGTCTGAACCAGTACGAGGATCCCCCTTATGGCCTATGTGATCGCCGAGCCCTGCGTCAACACCAAGGACAACTCCTGCGTCGAGGTGTGCCCGGTCGACTGCATCCACCCGACCCCGGACGAGCCCGACTACGACAAGGTCGATCAGCTCTACATCGATCCGGAGGAGTGCATCGACTGCGACGCCTGCGTCGAGGCGTGCCCGGTCGACGCCTGCTTCGCCGAAGACCAGGTCCCGGACGAGTGGTCGAAGTTCGTGCAGATCAACGCGGACTACTTCAAGAAGTAGGCCCGCCCCACAGCGCCCGCGCCGCCGCTTGATCGCGGCGGCGCGATGGTGAACCTGCGCTAGCTAGCCCGCCATCGGGAGCGACAACCCGCTGGGCTTCGGCGGGATGACCTCCAGCGGCGACGCCGTGCTCGGCGCCGGCGCGACAGCCGCCGCCATCATCGGCAGCTCGACCGGCATCAGCGCGATCAGGCCGCGGGCGGCCTGGCGGATCGCCTGCGCGGCGGCATCGTCGGGATCGGTGCCGACCAGCGGCGCGCCGGCGTCGGCCTGCTCGCGCAGCGGCATCGTCAGCGGGACCTTGCCGAGCAGCGGGACGTCGAGCTCGTCGGCCAGCTCCTGGCCGCCGCCCTCGCCGAAGATCTGGAAGCGCTCGCCGCCCGGCGTCGTGAAGCCGGACATGTTCTCGATCACGCCCGCGATGTCGAGCGAGACCTTGTGGGCCATCTCGGCGGCGCGGCGCGCGACCTTCTGCGCGGTCGGCTGCGGCGTGGTGACGAGCAGGAACTTCGCGTCCGGCAGCAGCTGAGCCAACGTCATCGAGACGTCGCCGGTGCCCGGCGGCAGGTCGACGAGCAGGAAGTCCAGCTCGCCCCAGTCGACGTCCTCCAGGAACTGCGTCAAGGCCTTGTGGAGCATCGGGCCGCGCCAGACGACCGCCGAGTCCTCGGCAACGAAGAAGCCGATCGACATGATCTTCACGCCGTGGGACTCCAGCGGGATGATCTTGCGCTCCGGCGACACCGGCGGGCGGTCGCCGCCAAGGCCGAACATGCGCGGGATCGAGTAGCCCCAGACGTCGGCGTCGAGGATGCCAACCTTCTTGCCGTCAGCGGCGAGCGCCGCGGCGAGGTTGGCGGTCAGCGTCGACTTGCCGACGCCGCCCTTGCCGGATCCGACGCAGACGACGTTGGAGACCTGCGCGAGCGCGCCGGTCGGCAGCGTGCCGCCGCGGCCGAGCTTCTGCTGAAGCGCGCCCTTCTCCTGCTCGGAGAGGACGTCGAACTCGACGGACACCTGCGCGACGCCCAGGCCCTTGATGGCCTTGGCGACGGCGGTCTGGAAGTGGTTGCGGATCGGGCAGCCGGCGGTGGTGAGCGAGACGATGACGGCGACGCTGCCGTCAGCGGCGATCTCGACCGAGCGCACCATCCCCAGCTCCACGATGTTCTCGCGCAGCTCGGGATCGATCACGGCGGTCAGCGACTGGAGGATCTCGTCGCGGGAGGGGGAGGCCATGTGCTCCATTGTCGCAAAGTCAAACGCGCACCTTCGCCCTGAGACGACGAAGGGCCACCCGTTGCCGGATGACCCTTCGCCAGGGGAGGAGATATGGCCAGGCCAGGTCGCCTAGGCGACGGAGGCGATGCGCTCCTGGACCGTCGTGGCGGCCTTCTGGGCGCCCGTGAGGCCGGTCTGGACCAGGTTCTCGACGCGCGCCGTGACGAGGTCGGCCTGGGAGGTGATCGGCTTCAGCTGCTTGGTGGCGTCGGTGCGCAGGGACTTGACGTCCTTCTCGACGCGGGTGCGGGCCTTCTTGGCGTCGCGCTCGATGCGCTTGACCTCGGTCGAGCCACGGCGCTCGAAGCGCTTGAGCTCGGCCTCGAGGCGCTTGCGCTGGACCTGCAGCTCCTTCTCGACCGTGTCGCGCGAGATGCCGCGGACGGAGGAGAGGGTCTCGGTGATCGCGTCACGGGCGACGAGGGCGGCGCCGACCTGCACGTGCGCGGCGCGCTCGGCGTACTCGGTGACGACGTCGACGCGCGTCTTGGCGGCCTCGGCCTCGGCGGCGGCCGTGCGCTTGGCGGAGGCGGCCGTCGTCTTGCGCGCGGCGGCGCCCTGGTTGGCGGCGCGCGTGGCAGCAGCCTTCTTGGCGGTCGTCGAACGCTTGGTGGCGTTGGCCTTGCGGGTCGTGGCGGAGGTGTTGGTCGTCGGCATGCGGGGCTCCTCGGTATCTAAGGAAGTTAGTTCTAAGTCGTTGTTCGCCTCCAGCGTATCCGGCGAACACATGTTTGTAAACCCGTCCGTACGACGGGTTACAGTGCGAACGCCGGTTCGAGATGCGAAACGGTCGGTAGCGAACGACGCGTCGGGCGCCGTTAGGCCGCGCGGGGCGTGGTCCGCGCCAGGTACGCGGCCGGGAGCGCGAGCTCGCCGGAGGTCGGCGCGAGCTCCTCGGCCGCCCAGACCTCGGTTAGGCCCGCGTCGCCCCGCGCCGCCACGACGGCGTCGCAGAACACGCGGCCCTGCTGGTACTGCTTGAGCTTGAGGTCGAAGCCGAGCAGCTTGTCGATGATCCGAAGCAGCGGCGCGCGGCCCTCGCGGCGACGGTCCATCGCGGCGCGCAGCGCGTCGACGTCCTTGAGGACCTCGTCGCCCGCGCGGTCCATCGCCCACTCCGCGTGGCCTTCGACCAGGCCCATCGTGCCCTGCACGCGGTCGAGGACCGCCTTGCGCTCGGCGCCCATGACCACCCCGACCAGCCCGCCCTCGCGGACCGAGTCGGCCAGCGCCTTGAGGTCGTCCAGCCGCACGTCGAGCAGCTTGCGCGGGTCGAGCTTGACGTCCATCGCGCCGAGCAGCTCCTTCAGCGCGGCGCCCAGCCGCGGCTGCAGCCAGTCGACCGCGCCGAACTGCACCGCGTGCGTGACCTCGTGCAGCGTCACCCAGGTGACCAGCTCGTCGCGATCGGCGCCCAGCTCGCCCGCGGCCCGATCGAGGTTCGGCCCGACCAGCAGGAGCCGCGGCGGCGCCTCGGGGTCGACCAGCGACAGCTCGTACTGACCCAGGACGCGCCGGGAGAAGAACCCGAGCAGCGCGCCCAGCTCGGCGGCGGCCACCGAACCGCCTGCGTTCTGGAGCGCGCCGAGCGGCCCGTCCTTCGGCACGCCATCGGTCGCCTCCTCGAGCACCGGCCCGAGCGTCGCGCGCATCGTCTTGAGGTTCGCGTCGATCCACGCGCCGCGTCCGACCCACTCGGCCGGCGGCAGCTCGGCGCGCGGCTGCAGGCCGGTCGCCGCGACGATCTGCCCGCGGGCGGCGTCGGCGATCTGCGCCAGGCCGTCCGGCACCGTGCTGGCCGGATCGTCCTTAGCCGCGCTGCGGGCGATCCGCGCTGCGAGCTCCCAGTCGACTTGCATGAGCTAGAAGACCGCCGGGAGCTGCTCGAGCGCGGCCAAGGACTCCGCTGTCCGCGCGGCGACCACCGGGTGGTGCGGCTCCAGATCCAGCGGCGCGCCCAGCGGCCCGCCCGGCGCGCCCAAGAAGGCGACGTGCCCGCCGGACTCACGCACGATCAGCTGTGCAGCGGCCGCGTCAACCGCCCGTGTGCGGGCCAGCGACGCCATCGCGTCCACACGCGTCGCCGCGACCTGGCACATCGAGACCGCGATCGACCCCATCGCGCGGATCCGGCGCGTCGCGGCGACGAGGTCGTCGGAGGCCTTCGCCAGCCAGCGCGGGTCCGCGGACTCGACCGCGATCAGCTCCAGGCGACCGTCAGGCGTGCGGCGCTCGGGCGGCGGGTTGTCGATCAGGCGGTCGTTGAGGTAGGCGCCGCCGCCGAGCGTCGCGCGCCACTCCTCGCCGGGCCCGAGGTCGTAGACGAAGCCGAAGACGACGTCGGCCATGGTCGTGCCGGTGGCGACGGCGACCGACAGCGCGTGGTGCGGCAGCCCGCGCTTGGCGTTCAGCGAACCGTCGATTGGGTCGACGACGACGAGCAGGTCGGGCGAGCCGAAGTCGACGGTCCCGCGCTCCTCGGAGACGACCGTGAAGCGCGCGCCGTTGTCGTGCACGTGCTGCAGTGCGTCGAACACGCGCTCCTCAGCTTCAGCGTCGATGACGAGCGTCTTGTCGCCGCCTTCGCCGGTCTCACCGGTCTCGATCACGCGCTCCGTGCTGGTCGGATGCTCGCGCAGCACCGCCCGGAGCCCCTCGGCCGCCGCCCGGCACGCGCCGAGCCAGTCGTGGTCGAGAGCAGGGTGCGCGGTCATCAGGGCCATATCCTAGGGTCGTGCCCGCTTCCCCCGGCGCCATCACACGCCCGGTGTCCTCGCCGGAGGCCGCGGTCGCCGCGCATCGCGGCGGGCCGCTGGTCGTGCTGGGCGGGGCCGGGAGCGGACGGACGCAGGCGCTGGTGGCGCGGTTCGCGGCGCTCGTCGCCTCCGGCGTCACGCCCGAGGAGATCGTGCTGCTGACCCGCGGAGCGCCGGCGGCCGAGGCGCTGCGCACGCGGGTCGAGGACGCCCTGGGCGACCGGCCGTTCGAGGAGCTGCCGGTGATGCCGATCCACGGTATGTGCGCGCGGCTCTTGCGCGACGAGGCTTTGGAAGCCGGCGTGGATCCGTTCGCGGTGACCGCGACGCCGGCCGACCGCCTGGCGCTGCTGCTCGATCGCGTCGACGAGCTCACGCTGCGCCACCACGACCTGCGTGGGCGCCCGGCGGCGGTGCTCGGCGCGCTGATCGCGCGGATCGACCGCCTGAAGGACGCGGGCGTGCGCAACGGGCGGTTCTCCGAGTGGGCGGCGGCGCTGCCGGCCGAGGACGTCTCGGACCGGGCCGAGCGCGAGCGGGAGTTCGCGCGGCTGTACGAGGCGCACGATCGCTTGCTGCTGGAGCAAGGGCTCCTGGACTTCGGCGAGCTGGTGCTGCGGGTGTGCGAGCTACTGGAGCAGCGGCCGCACGTGCGGGCGCGGGTCGCCGGGCGCTGGCGCCACGTGCTTGTTGATGATCTTGAAGACCTGACCCCGGCGCAGCTGCGGGTGGTCGGCCTGATCTCCGCCGAGCACGGATCGATCGTGTGCGCGGCCGACGACGACCAGGCGGTCGAGGAGCCGCGCGGCGCGGCGGCGCGTCTGGAGGCGCTGCTGGCCGACGGGATCGGCGGGCGGCCGGTCGAGGTGGTGCGGTTGGAGCGCTCCTGGCGCTGTCCGGACCGCGTGGTGACGGCGGCCGAGGCGGTCGTCGCGCCGATCGCGGAGCGGCTGGCCGAGGCGCCGGAGCGCGTCGGCTCGGGCGGTGGCGGCGATGTGCGCTTCTGGCGCTGCGCCGGCGAGCGCGCGCAGGCTCAGGGCGTGGCGACGGCGGTCGAGCGGCTGGTGCGCGAGGGCGTGGCGCCGGGCCGGATCGGGATCTTGGTGCGGTCGGTGCGGTCAGAGGGCCAGGAGCTGGCGGTGGCGCTTGAGGAGCGCGCGCTGCCGTTCCGCCTGGCGGGCGCCGCGGCGTTCTTCGGGCAGGCCGAGGTGCGCGACGTCCTGGCCTGGATGCGGTTGCTGGTCAACCCGAACGACGCAGGCGCCGTTGTGCGGGCTCTTGCTCGGCCGCCCATCGAGCTGCACTCGGTCGACCTCGCGCGATGCATTCAAATTGCCAAGCGCCGCAAGTTGGACATGGTGAGCGGGCTGGTGGCGGCGACCGAGTCGCCGCAGCTGCCGCCGGAAGCGCGCGAGCGCGTGCTGGCGTTCTTGAAGTTGCACCGGCAGGCGGCGGGTGCTTTGGACACGACGCGGCCCGACCTGTTCGTCCATCGATTGATCGAGCGGCTGGGATTGCGGCGCTCGCAGGTGTTCGCGGCGCAGGCCGACGTTGTTGAGCGCCTTGTGTCGCTGGCCCATGTTGGGGAACTTGCTGCGTCCTACGTGCGCCGCGCGCCGCAGGCCACGCCGCGCGAGTTCGCGCGCTGGCTGGCGGCAGTGGCCGAAGCGGGCGGCGGGGTCGGCGACGGCGAGGAGGCCGACGACGACGGGGCCCCGCCACGGGGCGACGCGGTCGCGGTCTTGCCGATGCACGCGGCCAAGGGCCTGGAGTTCGACCACGTCTTCGTATGCGGCTTGCAGTCCTCGCGGATGCCCGGTGCGCGGCGCGTGCTGGTCGAGCCGATCCCGGCGGAGCTGTCGATCGCCCCACCCGATACGCGCACGTCGCACGTCGCGGAGATGCGGCGCGTGTTGCACGTCGCGATGACCCGCGCCCGCGAGGGGTTGGTGCTGGCGTTCGCGGGGTCCTCCGAGCGCGGCGCACCGCAGCATCCGTCCCCGTTTGCCGAAGAGGCGCGCGAGGCGCTCGGCGAGGAGTGGGAAGATGTTGATGAACAGCTCTTCGGGCCCGACGAGGCGTTGCACGCGGCAATCGGGCAGCTGCGCGACGAGCTGCTGAGCGATGTTCAGCAGATCGGGGCGCGCCTGGGCGAGCTGCGGTTGGACACCGACTTGGACGTCGCCCACGGCGTCACGCGCTACCTGGAGCTGCTGAAGCTAGCCGCGCTTCACGCCCGCCCGGCCGGACAGGACGTCGCCGATGCGTTGCCGGGGATCAACGCGGCGATCCTCCACGCGGCCACCGCGCAGCAGCGCGAGATCCTCCAGACGTCGACCCTCGACGACGTGTTGTTGGACGGCGAGCGCGACGCGCGTGTGAGGGCTAAGGCGACCGCCGCGCGCCACGAGCCATCGCTGCTGCCCTTCCTGCCGCGTCGCGGCGAGGGGCTGGCGCTGTCGGCCTCCGACATCGAGACCTACCGGACGTGCCCGTTGAAGTACAAGTTCGCGCGCGTCTTCCGGGTCCCGCAGGAGCCGACGATCAACCAGCGCTTCGGGATCGTCGTCCACCAGGTGCTAGAGCGCTACCACCAGAGCGGCGGCACCAGCGTCGACGAGATGTTGGGGTTGTTGGAGGCGGGCTGGCGGCGGTCCGGCTTCGGCCCGACCGACGAGGAGCGCCAGCTGCACGGCAAGGCCGAGGCGGCGCTGCGCAAGTACCACGAGCGCTTCCAGGCCGACGACAGCGAGCCGATGTGGTTCGAGAAGTCCTTCAACTTCAAGATCGGCGAGCACACGCTGCGCGGGCGCGTGGACCGCGTCGACCGGATGGCCGACGGTCGCTACGAGTTGATCGACTACAAGACGGGCCGCCCAAAGGCCGCCGCGCAGCTCCGCGACGACGTGCAGCTGGCCTTGTACGCCGTCGCCGCCCGCCAGGCCTGGGGGTTGGAGTCCAGCGTCCAGTCGTACTTGTACGTGTTGGACGACCAGAAGGTCCCGCTGCCCGACGACGCCAACGACGCCGAGTGGATCGAGGAGACCGTCCGCGAGGTCGCCGACGGCATCCTCGGCCAGGGCTTTGAGCCCACGCCCTCCTACGGGGCCTGCTCGATCTGCGACTTCCGCATCGCCTGCCCCGCCGCCGAGCGCTGACCTACAAGAAGACCAGCAGCGCGAGCAACACCACCACGAACACGATCAACGCGCCGACCGCGACGTACGCGCCCGGCCCTCGCGTTTCCTCGTGCCGCGGCAGCGCCCCGCGCGCCAGAGGCAGCACCGGCTTCTCCCTCGTGTCCAACGGCCGCGTCTCGTCGATCTCCTCGTCCGACACAGCGGCCAGTATCTGCGTGCGCTCCGGATCCTGATCGCCCGCACGGCGCAGCACCCGCGTCTCGTCCTCCCCGTCGCCGACCTCCGCGTCGGCCGATGGGGTGCCGGCCCAGAGCCCCGTCGAGCGCGGCTCCGTTCGGGCGTCCGCCTCGGCCGCGCGGCGCAACGCCTCGGCCCGCGCGTTGGCCGCAGCCAGCTGCTGTTCGAGATCCACGATCCGCGCCACATCGGCGGTCTCCGGGGCATCGCCTTCCGCCGCGCGCCGCAGCGCCTCCAAGCGGTTGGTCGCGGCCTCCAGCTCGAGCTCCAGCTCGCCAATCCGTCCCTGCGACCGCTCCCGCTCCTCGGCGAGCTCCGCCCGCAGAACGCCGATCCCCTCTTCGGCGGCCAACGCTCTCGCCTGCGCATCGGCCGCCCGTCGCCGCTGCTCCTGATCCTGCGGCTCTTCGCCGTTCGCGCCGCGCAGCTGCGCCACCTCCGCGTCGTGGGCCGCGGCCTCCTCTTCCAGCGCCCGGTCCTTGGCGGCCAGCGCGGCCTCGTGAGCGCTGTGCAGCTCGGCGACCTCCGCCTCCCGCACGGCGCGCGCTTCAGCGAGCTCGGCGTGGTGACGCGCCGTCGCGTCTTTCAGTGCTCGGTCGTCGGCCGCACGGGCCTCGGCGAGCGCAGCGTCGTGCTGCGCGGCCGCCTCTTGCAGCGCGCGGTCCTTCACGGTGAGCGCCTCGGCGAGCGCGGCCTCATGGCGGGCGGTCGTCTCCTCCAGCACGCGGTCCTTCGCCGCCAGCGCCGCCTCGTGGGCGGCACGGAGCTCGGCCGCGTCGGAGGCAGCGAGACGCTGCGCCTCGACGACTTCGCGTTCGAGCTCGGAGAGGCGCTCGGCGGATTCGGCGAGGGCTTCGTCACGGGAGGCGGAGACGGCGGCACCGAGCTCGCCGGCGGCAGCGATCGCCTCGGCGCGGGCGGAGGCGGTGGCAGCCTCGGCGGCTTCGAGTTGACGACGAAGGCTGTTGGCCTCGCGAGCGAGGAGCGTCTGGCGGTCGGGCGCGGACGGCTCGTCGGGCGCCGGCAGGTCGAGCAGGGTGCCACGGAGGCCGAGAGCGAAGCGCGCCGCCGCCGCGTCGTAGGCCTCCGCCGGGATGGCGTAGGCGGCCTGCCAGCGGTCGCCGTCCAGCGTGGAGCGCGACGGCGCGAGCTCGAGGCGCGGGCCGTCCCCAGCCGGCTCGACGACGAGCACCGGCCGACGCGCGAAGCGTCCGGACGCGGTCGCGACGCGACCCTCGATCTCCACGACCACGAGCGCACCCGGGACCGGCGTGGCGCTGAACCGCAGCAGCTCGAAGGGCGAGCGGCCGCGCCGGGCGCTGTGCGCAGAAGCGTCCGCGTCCGCCGTCACGGGCGCTCCGGCTCGTCCGCGTCGTCAGGCAGAGCCGCCAACGGCTGCGTGCGCTCCAGATCCGCCGCACCGCCGCCACTCGCCGGCGGCGCGTCGGCACCAGCGCGGGGAGAGCCACTGCGGGCGGAAGCACCGCCGAGCGACGAATCGGCGTCGCCCGCGCCGCTGGGAGCCGCGCCGCTGGACGTAGACGCGCCACCGCGAGCCGAGGCGCTGGACGCGGACGCGGCGTCGCCCGTCGCGGGGTCGGTGCGAGCTGCGGTGGTGGCCGGCTCGGGGTCGGTGGAGCGCGGGCTGAAACGACCGGTGCGACGGGGTTCGCCGCCGGGGAGGCCGGAGGCGAAGAGCGACTCGGGCGGAGCATCGTCGCCGTCAGCCTCGGTGCGCCCGTCGTCGTCGGCGGCGAGGTCCAGGTCCTCGTTGCGGCGGTCGACGGCCGGGATGCGGCGGCGGATATCGCGCTCGCGGAACTGGACGGTGACCGAGATCGCAGAGAGCGACAGCGCGGAACCCGCGCCCATCAGAAACGCACCGGCGAGAGCGACCCAGGCACCGCCGGACGGGCTGGCGCCGCCGGCCGCGGGCGGACCGTCGATGAGCTGGACGGCGACGATGAAGACCGCGGCGCCCGGAAGGGCGAAGCCGGACCAGGGCGGAAGCAAGTCGGGCCGGACGGAGGCGACCATGCCGCCGATGGCCAACGCGGCGAGCACGAGGTCGAGGGTCTCGAAGACCTCCCAGCCGGTCAGGCCGATGTCGTACCACTCGGTGAACAGCGAGATCAGCAGCAGCGCGGAGCCGGCGAAGAGCACAGCGCGGCCAAGGTCCATGGGACGAGGCATGGACGATCTCTTCCCGCCGGTCCGGCGGATGACACCCGATTCGTGGTGCTACGCGTCGCTCAAGCGCCCGCACCGATCGCGCGGTGCAGGTCGTCCACGAGGTCCTCGGGCGCCTCGACGCCGCATGACAGTCGCACGAGATCCGCCGGCACGGCCGCATCGGAACCTTCGACGGACTGGTGCGTCATCGCCTGCGGGACCTCGATCAGCGACTCAACCCCACCCAGCGACTCGGCCAGCGTGAACAGCTTCGTGCGCTGCGCGATGCCGATCGCATCCGGATGACGGAACGAGACCATGCCCGAGAAGCCCGGCCAGCGGACCTCGGAGACGCCGGGCGCGCTGCGCAGGAATCCCACGACTGCCTGCGCCGACGCCGCGTGCGCGGCCATGCGCAGGTGCAGCGTCCGCAGCCCGCGGTGGACGAGGAAGCAGTCGAACGGTCCGGGCACCGCGCCGACCGAGTTCTGGATGAACCGGACCTGCTCGTGCACGGCCGGATCCTTCACGACCACCGCACCGCCAACCGTGTCGGAGTGACCGCCGAGGTACTTGGTCACCGAGTGCACGACGGCATCCGCGCCCAGCTCCAGCGGCCGCTGGTTGACCGGCGTCGCGAACGTGTTGTCGACGGCGACGAACGCGCGATCGCCCACGGCGGCAATCTCGGCGCGCAGATCAACGACGTTCAACAAGGGGTTCGTCGGCGACTCGACCCAGACCAGCCGCGTCGCGGGCGTGAGCGCGGCGAGCACCGCCCCCGGCTGAGATTGGTCGACCAACGTGTAGGTCAACCCGAACCGCGTCAGCACCTTGTCGACCAGGCGGTAGGTCCCGCCGTAGAGGTCGTTGGGCAGCACGACGTGGTCACCCGCCGAGCAGACCGCGCTGATCAGCGCGTGCGTCGCCGCCATCCCGGAGGAGAACGACGACGCCAGCCCGCCCTCCAGCTCACCGAGCGCGACCTCCAGCGCCGCGCGCGTCGGGTTGGCGCTGCGCGCGTAGTCGAAGTCCTCCACGAACTCGCCGACCGCAGGCTGCGCGAACGTCGAGGTCTGGTGGATGCCCGGGATGACCGACCCATAGCTCGGATCCGGCTCCAGGCCGGCGTGGACCGCGCGTGTGGCGAACTTCATCGTGCCAGCGATTCCAGCAGGTCAGCGCGGGTGACGATGCCCGCCGGCCGGCCGTGGTCCATCACCATCAGCGCCTGCCGCTCGCCGACCAGCAGCTCGACCGCCTCGCGTACCGGGTCGTCGGAGGAGACCGCGAACAACGGCGACTCCATCACCGCCACGATGTCCGCCCCGAGCAGCGCCGGCTCAGCGACCGCGCGCGCCAGGAGTCCCCGCTCTCCGACCGACCCGACGACCGTGCCCGGATCCTTGGACGAGACCACCGGAAGCTGCGAGACGCCGTGCTCGTGCAGCAGCGCGACCGCGTCGCGGACCTTCTGGTGGGTCTGGACGGTCACCAGCGACGGCAGCGCGGAGCCATCGGCCTTGCGGCGCAGCACGTCGCCCACCGCCAGGTCGCCCGCGCGCTCCAGGAATCCGTACTGGGTCATCCACGCGTCGTTGAAGATCTTCGACAGGTATGAGCGGCCGCCGTCCGGCAGCACGACGACCACCAGCGCGTTGGGGTCGTCGATCTCGCGCGCCGCCTCCAGCGCAGCCCACAGCGCGGTGCCGCACGAGCCCCCGGCGAGGATGCCCTCCTCCATCGCCAGCCGACGCGTCGTCAGGAACGAGTCACGGTCGCTCACGCGGATCCACCGGTCCACGATCGACCGGTCGAACGTCTCCGGCCAGAAGTCCTCACCAACGCCCTCGACCAGGTAGCCCTTGACGTCCTCCGGCGTGGGCGCCGCGTAGATCGACCCGACCGGATCGGCCCCGATGATCTGGATGTCCGGGTTGCGCTCCTTGAGGTACCGGCCGATCCCGCTGATCGTCCCGCCGGTGCCGACGCCCGCGACGAGGTGCGTGATCCGGCCGCCGGTCTGCTCCCAGATCTCGGGCCCCGTCGAGGCGTAGTGCGCCGCCGGGTTGTTGGGGTTGAAGTACTGGTTGGGCTTGAACGCCCCGGGAATCTCAGCCGCCAGCCGGTCGCTGACCGAGTAGTAGGACTCGGGCGACTCCGGCTCCACGTTGGTCGGGCAGACCACGACCTCGGCGCCATAGGCGCGCAGGAGGTCGATCTTCTCCTTGGACATCTTGTCCGGCATGACCGCGATCACGTGGTAGCCCTTGAGGCGCGCGGCCATCGCCAGGCCGGTGCCGGTGTTGCCCGACGTCGGCTCTACGATCGTCCCGCCAGGGCGCAACAGGCCCTCGCGCTCAGCGGCCTCGATCATCGCGAGCGCCGCACGATCCTTGATCGACCCGCCCGGGTTCAGCGCCTCGACCTTGGCCACGAGCTGCGGTGTGAGGCCCGCGCCCACGCGCGAGAGCCGGACCAGCGGCGTGTCGCCGACCGTTTCGAGGATCGAGTCGCGGATGTCCACGCGTGAGGCGAGCGAGGCGGGTTCCATGCGCTTCAGTGAAGCATCTCTTCGGCGTGTCGACCAGGTCTCCGCAGAATCGTTGCAATTTCGTAACGGAATCGAAGATCATTCGGCTAGATCTGTAACGATCTGGTCTATGCCGAACGACCTGCGTCTCGACGAGACCGACCGCGCGATCCTCGAAGTGCTCTCCACCGACGCCCGCATCTCCAACGCGCGCCTGGCCGAGCGCGTCGGCGTCGCGCCGTCCACCGCCCTCCAGCGCGTACGGCAGCTCCGTGAGGGCGGCATCCTGCGCGGCTTCCACGCCGAGATCGACCTCGCCGCGCTCGGCCGCCCGCTGCAAGCGATGGTCGCGGTCCGGCTGACCGTCCACAACCGCGAGCAGATCGAGACGTTCACCACCAACGTCCGCCAGCTCCCCGGCGTGTTGACCGTTTTCCACCTCGCGGGCGCGACGGACTACCTCGTCTGGCTCGCCGCCGCCGACGCGCAGGACCTGCGCGAGTTCGTGGTCGAGCATCTCGCCAGCGACCCGGCGGTCGCGCACGCCGAGACGTCGCTGATCTACGAGCACCGCCGCGGCCCGGGGATCTGGGGCGCGGCGGACCCGAGCTAGGCGCCGTCGCGCAGCGCCGCGAGCGAGGTGCGCTGCGCGCCGTCAGCGTCGAAATTCGTTGGGTCCAGCCACGCGGTGAAGCCGCGCGCCACCGCCGGCCACTCGCCATCCACGATCGAGAACCACGCGGTGTCCCGGTTGCGCCCCTTGACGATCATGTGCTGGCGGAACGTGCCCTCGTAGGTGAAGCCAAACCGCGCGGCCGCAGCGCGTGAGCGGGCGTTAGCCGCATCGCACTTCCACTCCAGCCGCCGCATGCCGAGCTCTTCAAACGCGTGGCGCGCGAGCAAGAACACCGTCTCGGTCGCCGCAGGCGTGCGCTGCAGCGCGCCACCGAACCAGATGTGGCCGATTTCGATGACGCCGTTTGGGGCATCGCCGCGCAGGAACGAGACGACGCCGGCCGCTGCGCCGTCGACCATGACCGCGTAGAACCAGGGGTCATCTGCAACGGATTGCGCGCGAAGGTGTGCCAAAAGCGCGGAGATGTCGGCGAACGGCCCGTACGCCAGGTACTCCCAGAGGCGTGCATCGCCCACAGACTGAGCAGCCCAGAGATCGTCGCCGTGGATGGCAGGATCGAGACGATGAAGTTCAACGCGCGTACCGAGCAAGGGCGTGCCACCGGGCAGGCGCGCCCCTGAGTAGGACGACAGGTCGGTCATGCCTTCGTCGCCTCGATCCCGCGCACGTCGCCGTCCTCGTCTTTCAACACCCTCACGTCCTCGTAACCCGCGTACTCGAGATCATCGGCGATCAGAGACGCCTGGTCGCCGCCCAGCTCCAGCAGCAGCGCGCCGCCGGAGTGAAGACGGCGCGCAGCGCCACTCAGCGCACGGCGCAGCAGCGAGCAGCCGTCCGGACCGCCGTCATAGGCAAGCGGCGTCTCGAAGGTGAAGGTGTCGCGCTGCAACAGCCCCAACTCGCCGGTCGGGACGTAGGGGACGACGCTGGTCACAACGTCCGCGACGACGCCGTCAGGCAGCGGCGCGAAGAGGTCGCCGAGGTAGACGTCAACGCCGTTGGCGCGCGCGCACTCGACCGCCTCAGGCGAGAGATCGGTCGCGTAGACCCGCGCGGGGCGGGAGGCGAGGATGACGGCCAGGGCGCCGCTGCCGGTGCAGACGTCGATCGCGACGCCGCCCGACGGAAACCGTTCGAGAGCGCGTTCCGCCAGCAGCTCGGTCTGCCACCGTGGGACGTACACGCCTGGCGTGACGACCACCGTCCGCCCGAGGAACGGTGCGGTGCCGGTGATCCAGGCAAGCGGCTCGCCGGTGAGGCGGCGCTCGACGAGCGCCTCCAGCTCCGCGCCAGAGGCGGCAGCGAGCAGCTCGTCCGCTTCCTCCTCGGCCGCCACGAACCCCGCGGCCGCCAGCCGCGAGGCCAGGGCCTCAGCGGCCGCCCGCGACGTCCGGGCCCTCCGGCCCCCGCTGGCGCAGGAACCGCTGGAACTCGCGCGCGATCACATCGCCCGACGGAAGCTCGGTCGGGTCGGCTTCCTCTTCTTCCTCAGCCGCCGTGCGCTCCAAGCGCTCCACGAACGCCTGCACGTCCGGATCGCTCTGCACCGCCAGGGACACCTGCCGCTCATAGTCGGCCGACGCCAGCTCCAACTCCTCGGCGTCCACGGTCACCCCGACCAAGGACTCCAACTTGCGCACCAGCGCGAGCGCCGCCTTCGGGTTCGGCGCGGCGGCGACGTAGTGCGGTACCGACGCCCAGAGTGAGGCGGTCGGCACGCCCGCCTCCTGGCACGCGGCGTGCAGGACACCGACGATCCCCGTCGGGCCCTCGTAGGTCGTCGGCGACAGCTCGTGGCCATCCAGCAACGACGGGTCGCTCGACAGCCCCGTAATTCCGACCGGTCGCGAATGCGGCACGTCGGCCAGCAGCGCGCCGAGCGACACCACCATCTGCGTTCCCAAGGCCTCCGCCAAGTCCACGATCAGCTGCGTGAACGACCGCCAGCGGAAGGACGGCTCGGGCCCGGACAGCAGCACGAGGTCGCGCGGCGCGCGCGGGACGCGAGCCTCGTAGATCTCAACCGACGGCCACTGGAGCTCGCGCGTGGTGCCGTCGACCAGCTCGACGCGCGGGCGCGTAGCTTGAAAATCGAAGAACTCCTCGGGGTCGATCTGCGCGAAGCGCGTGGCGCCCAGCGACGCCCCAAAGAAGCGCAACGCAGCGGAGGCGGCGTCCCCGGCGTCGTTCCAGCCGGTGAACGCGCACACGAGCGCCGGAGCCCGGAGGCCGTCGGGCCTGCTCTCCCAGATGAGCGGCTGCATCAGCAGGACGGTAGCGTCATCCGCGCCGCCACCGTCCATGGATTCCGTCTCCGACACCCCCGTGACCATCGCCACGCTGCGCGCCGGCGACGAGGTCAACGCCGTTTTCGCCTGTTCCCGCAAGGAGCGGCTGATGTCCCGCGCGGGCACGCCGTACCTGGCGCTGGAGCTGCGCGACCGCACGGGCGCGATCACCGCGCGCGTGTTCCGCGACGCCGACGTGGCGGCGGCGCGGTTCGAGCGCGGCGACCTCGTGCAGGTCGAAGGGCGTGTCGAGCGCTTCCGCGAAGAGCTGCAACTCGACCTCCGGGCGATCGCCAAGAGCGAGGACGCCGACCCGGCGAGCTTCCTGCCCGTCGCCTACCGCGACCTCGACGAGCTCGACGGCTTCCTGGAGCACCTCGCCAACGAGGTCCACGACGCGGAGTTCGGCAAGCTGCTCGCGGCCTTCCTCGACGACGCCACGTTCCGCGCCGCCTTCCGGCGCGCGCCATGCACGCGCAACGGCCACCACGCCTACCTCGGCGGGCTGCTGGAGCACACGGTCGCGGTCGGAACGCTCGCGCTGGAGGCCTGCCAGCTGCACCCGCGCCTGAACTCCGACCTCCTGCTCACCGCCGCGATCCTGCACGACGCGGGCAAGGTCCAGGAGTTCACCTACGGGGCGGAGATCGGTCTCAGCGAGCCCGGCCGGCTGCTCGGCCACGTCGAGTTGGGGTTGCGGCTGATCGACGCGCGCAGCACCGGGCTGGACGTCGAGCGGCGGCTGGCCTTGAGCCACTGCGTCCTCACCCATCACGGCCCGGACGCCGCGCCGCAGCGGCGCTTCGGCAGCGCCGAGGCCCTCGCGCTCTATCGCCTCAACGCCCTCGACGCCACCGTCAAAGGCGCGCTCGAGCACGGCCTCGACTGAGGCCGCCGACGACGCGCCGCCGCGGTCAGTCCACCGCGCGCCGCTCGAAGCCGCGCACGCCGATGGCGCCGAAGACGATCGTCCAGCCGATCAGCCCAAGCGCGATCCAGCCGTTGCCGAGGTGCGAGCCCGTCGTGACCGCCGCGCGCAGGCCCTCCGACACGTAGGTCAACGGGTTGATCAGCGTGACGACCTGAAACCACTTCAGCGAGTCCAGCGCGGCCCAGGGGTAGAAGGTCGCGCCCGTGAACAGCAGCGGGGTCAGCACAACCGCGAAGACCACGTTGATCTGCCGCGCGTCGACCGCGGTGCCGAGCACCAGCCCGACCGCCGCGCCCGCCAGCGGTCCGATCAGCATCACGCCGAGGAAGCCCAGCCACGAGATGTCGTGGAACTCCACGCCGCCCGGCAGGATCACGGCGGCCAGCGGAAGGATGATGATCGCGCCGACGATCCCGCGGACCGCGGCGACGATGATCTTCTGCACGCCTACGGCCCACGCGGGCAGCGGTGCGAGCAGGCGGTCCTCGATCTCCTTGGTGAAGGAGAACTCGATGACCAGCGGCAGCGCCGTGTTCTGCAAGGCGGTGAAGAAAAGCGTGAGCGCGATGACGCCCGGCAGCAGCTGCGTGCCGTACGACTGGCCCGCCGCGCCGATCTCCGGCAGCACGCGACCGAAGATGAACAAGTAGAAGACCGGCTGCAGCAGCGTCTGGGCGAGGAAGCCGCCGAGCTGGCGTCGGAAGGCCACCCAGAAGTCGCGCTCGCACAGCGCCCAGAAGGCGCGCCAGGACGACGCGGCCTGACTGGCGGTCGAGCGGGACGGCGCCGCACCGGGCGTGCCGGGCGACGTGGCAGGAGGCGGCGTCGCGTCGGGCGCGCTCATCGCAGGTCCCTCCCGGTCAGGTGGACGAAGACGTCCTCCAACGTGCCTTCGATGCGCCGCAGGTCAACCAGGCGCGCGCCGCCGGCCTCGGCGGCCGCGATCGCCGCGCCGGGTGCGACGTCGCTGCCGTAGATCCGCACCTTCCACTCGTCCTCGCCGTCGGCCTCGCTGGCCACCTCGCCGAGCGCGCGCAGAGACGCCGCAGGATCAGCAGCCAACGCCAATCGCAACTCCAGCCCCTCTGCGTCCGGCAGCACCCGGCGCAGCCCGCGTGGCGTGTCCGAGGCAATCACCTTGCCATGGTCGACGATCGCGATCCGGTCGCAGAGCCGGTCCGCCTCGGCCATGTCGTGCGTCGTCAGCAACAGCGTGACGCCCCGTGCCTTCAACGCCTCCATCTGATCCCACAGGAACAGGCGCGACTGGGGATCGAGTCCCGTCGTCGGCTCATCAAGGAACAAGACCCGCGGATCGTGCATCAGCGCGCGAGCGATGATCAGCCGCTGCGCCATGCCGCCCGAGTAGTTGTCAACGCGGTCGTCGCCGCGGCCCTCAAGGCCCAGTTGGGCGAGCAGCTCGTCGGCGCGGCGGCGCCGCTCGCGTCGCGAGAACCCGAAGTAGGCGCCGTGGAACGTCAGGTTCTCCAGCGCGTTGAGCGAGCGGTCCAGGTTCGGCCGCTGCGGCACGACCGCGATCACGCGCTTGGCGGCGACCGGGTCGGCGACGACGTCGATGCCGTCCACGACCACGCGGCCACTCGAAGGCCGCACCCGCGTCGTCAACGTTCCGATCGTGGTGGTCTTGCCCGCGCCGTTGGGCCCGAGCAGCCCGAAGACCTCGCCCTCCTCGACTCCGAACGACACGCCCGCGACCGCCTCGCTCTTGGCGCCGGCGTACGTCTTGTGGAGGTCGGCGACGTCGATGATCGGGGCCACGGCGCGCCCCAGGATAGTTCAGCCCTGCTGCAAAGCGTCGCGCACCATCCGCGACGCGACGTACAACATCAACAACGCGAAGAGGACCTCGGTCGTCCGCTCCGGGATCGCGTTGACGACCGCCACGCCGCCGATCGCGCCCGGGATCGCCAGCAGCCCGAGCAGCAGCGCGTCGCGCGGCCGGAAGTTCCCATAGTGGTTCTGGCGCGCCGCGCCGACCAGCGCGACCGGGATGATCGCCAGCAGCGACGTCGCCTCCGCGTCGACCTGCGCGAGGTCGAGGAACAGCACCAGGCCGGGGACGAACAGGATCCCGCCGCCGACGCCGAGCATCCCGGCGACGACGCCCGCGGCGAAGCCGATGATGATCGCGCCGGCCATCGCGCTATGGCACCAGCAGCGTGATCGCCGTGGCCACCATCAAGGCCGCGAACAGCAGCGAGACCGCGCGCGGGTCGACCTTCTGCTGCAACCACGTCCCGGCCAGCACGCCGCCGACCGCGGGCACCCCGACGAGCAGGCCGTCGTCGACGTGGAGGTTGCCGTAGGCCCCTTGGGTCAGCATCGCCGCCAGAGCGATCAGGACGATCGCGCCCAGCGACGTGCCGGTCGCCTCGCGCGTCCCGTAGCCGAGCCAGAGCACGAGCAGCGGGACCATGACCGTCCCGCCGCCGACACCGAAGAGGCCGCTGAACAGGCCGGCTCCGGTCGCGATGACGGCGAGGCGCAAGGTCCGTTGCGGCCCCACCGCCACCTGGGCGTCAGGGCGCGGCATGCTGCGATCATAGGTGTCGTGCCCCACGCCGCGACCCTCGACGATGTCCTCGCGCCGCTGCTGGCCGATCCCGCGAAGTCCGCTGTCCTGCTCGACATCGACGGCACGCTCGCGCCGATCGTGCGCCATGCCGACGACGCCCACGTGCCAGAGCCGACGCGGCTGCCGCTGATCAAGATCGCCAAGACCTACGGGTTGGTCGCGTGCGTGTCCGGGCGGCAGGCGGCGACGGCGCGCCGGATCGTCTCGCTCGGGTCGATCACCTACGTCGGCAACCACGGTGCGGAGATCCTGCGCGGCGGCCAGACGACGCCGGAGATCGCGCCCGAGATCGCCGATTGGGCACGCAAGGTGCGCGCGTTCGGCGAGGGCGAGCTGCGCGGCGAGGAGCTGCATCGGCTGCGCGTGCGCGGCGAGGACAAGGACGTGATCTTCGGCTTCCACTGGCGCGGCGCACCGGACGAGGACGCCGCCGAAGCGGCGGTGCAGGCGCTGGCCGCGCGGGCGGAGGCCGACGGGTTCGTCACGCACTGGGGCCGCAAGATCCTGGAGGTCCGGCCGCCGGTCGAGCTGAACAAGGGCCTGGGTGTGAAGACGCTGCTGAGCGAGGCGCCGGGCGTCGAGGTCGCGATGTACATCGGCGACGACCGCACCGATCTGGACGCCTTCGCCGCACTGCGGGCCGCCGTTGCCGACGGGACCTTGCGCGAGGCGATCTGCCTGGGCGTGTCGTCCGGCGAAGAGACGCCGCCGGAGCTCGAGGAGGCCGCGGACCTCCTGGTCGACGGGCCGATCGGGGTCCGGTCGGTCCTCGAGATCCTGGCAGGGTCCTAGAGTCAGGACGTGCGCTTCGTCGAGTTCCTGCGCGCCACGGTCCTGCTCAGCGGGGGCGCGGCGACGACGCTGGCGGTCCTGACGCTCGTGGCCGCCACGCGCGACCAGGACGACTCGGTCGCGCTCTACGCGACGGGCTGGTGGGTCGTGGCGACGCTGATCGGCACGTGGATCGGGCGGCGCAATGAGGTCAACCCGCCGATCGCGCGGCTGCTGGCCGACGCCAAGGCGGGGACGATGATGCCCGACATCCGGCCCGGATCGACGATGGTCAACCGCCTGTGGCCGTTGTTGGTGGTGGTCATCGCGGCGGCGGCGATGACGTGGGCCGGACCGCAGATCCCCGGGATCGCGGCGGGCTTCACGATCATCTGGGCGCTGGCGTGGCGGCGCCAAGAGCACGCGGTGGCGGCGATCGAGGAGCGCGATGGCGTCACGTTCTTCGTCGAGCGGACGTCGCCGGTGCGGCCGATGCAGCTGCTGCGGCTGCCGGGCTTCCGGCGCGAGCGGCCGACGATCAACGGCTCGGTCTAGAGCGGCGGCACCGCTCAGAAGATCGACGCGATGCCCGCGATCGCGGGCGCGAAGATCAGGGCAGGGAGGAAGTTCCCCACCTTGACGTCCTGGACGTCGAGCAGCTTGAGGCTCAGGCCGATGATCAGCACGCCGCCGGCGCTCGTCATCGACAACAGCGCGTCGTTGCCTTCGGTGAGGATGCTGTCGAAGAGACCCGCACCGAGCGTGAGCGCGCCCTGGTAGAGGCCGACGCTGACCGCGCTGAGCGCCACGCCCCAGCCGAGGGAGGCGGCCAGCGCCACCGACGCGAAGCCGTCGAGCAAGGCCTTGGTGTAGAGCGTGTCGGCGTTGCCGGTCAGGCCCTCCTGGATCGGCCCGACGACCGCGAGCGCGCCGACGCAGAAGACCAGGGATGCGGTGAAGAAGCCCTCGGAGACCGTGGACTCGTGCTCCGGTGCCGTCGCCTCGCTGGTCATGCGCCGCTGCGCGTAGTCGCCGACGGCCTGGAGGCGATCCTCGATCCGCAGCGCCTCGCCCGCCAGGCCGCCGAGCAGGACGCCGCCGAGGACGAACAGCGCGTTCGTCCCGCGCCACTCCAGCGCGTTGTCCATGCCGATCACGAGCACGACGAGGCCAAGCCCATGCAGGACGCGGGTCTGGAGATCGGGGTGCAGGCGGCTCCCGACGAGGACGCCGAGCAGCGTTCCAAGGAGGATCGCGCCGACGTTGACGAGCGTTCCGGTCACGGCGGTCAGGGAGAATGGCAGGAGATGGCCTCGATCGACGTCCTCATCGTGGGTCTCGGCGCGACGCACGGCCTGCGCGTAGCCGAGGACGAGCTGGCCGGGTCGCTGCTGCGCGCCGGCGCCGAGGCGATGCTCGTGCGCGCGGCGCGACCGCGGGAGGTCCGGACGCTGGCGCTGACCGATCTCATGTGGGCGCGGGCGGCGCGGCGGGCGGCGGTCGAGACGCTGAGCGAGGTCGAGCCGCGCGCGATCGTCTACGCGACCACGACCGCGGCGCTCCTGTGGCCGCAGCCGGGCGCGATCCGCTTTGACGCGGCGGCGGCCGGCAACCGGCCGGGGCGCCACGGCGTGTGGCAGCGGCCGGTGGAGGCGCGGCGAATGCGCGAGGCGCCGCTGTTGATCCCGCAGGACGCGGGCGCGTTGGAAGAGGCAGGCGCGCCGCCCGCCACGCCGTCGCTCGTGGTGCCGATCCCGGTCGAGCCGTCGGGAGAGCCGGAGGAGCGCACGATCGCCGCGCTGACCTACGCAACCAACCCCTACAAGAAGGGCCTGGACCGTGTGCTGGCGGCCTGGGACGTCGCGCGGCGCGACGGCGAGGAGCTGGTCGTGGCAGGGCTGCGCGGGCCGGATCGCGAGGGCGTGCGTTACGCGGGGACGCTCTCGCCAGATGAGTATCGGGCCCTGCTGCGGCGCGCGCGGGTGTACGTGACGGCGCCGCGCCGCGAGGACTACGGGATCGCGCAGTTGGAGGCCTTGGCTGACGGGGCGCGGGTCGTCACCACCGAGGCGCCGGGGCCCTACGCGGCGCTGCCGCTGCTGCGGGCCGGCGCCGGCGCCGACGCGCTCGGCTGGATCGCGCCGCCTGACGCCGAGCCGCTCGGCGCCGCGGTGCGCGCCGCGCTGGACGACCCGCGCGACGACGCGGTCTACGCCGAGCGCGCGCTGGATGCGCTCGCGCCGTTCCGCCGCGCGACGGTCGACGCCGTCGTGCGCGAAGAGCTGCTGCCGCGCCTGCTCGCCTGAGGTCTTCTCACCGATAGGCTCGCGCCATGAACGCTCCCGTCGTCGTGATCACCGGCGCCACCCGCGGGATCGGCGCGGCCGCGGCGGTCGAGCTGGCCCGCCGAGGGGCGGAGGTCGCGATCGTCGGCCGGGAGCCCGGGCGCGTGCGTGCCACCGCTGAGGACGCGCGCGCAGCAGGCGGCCCAGACGCGGTCGTCCACGAGCACGTCGCCGACCTGCTGCGGGTCGACGAGGTTCGCCGTCTCGCCGCCGAACTGCTTGACGCGCACCCGCGGATCGACGTGTTGGCCAATAACGCGGGGGCGATGTTCACGTCGCGCCGCGTCACCGACGACGGCCTGGAGGAGACGTTCGCGCTCAACCACGCCGCCGGCTTCCTGCTGACCGAGCTGCTTGCGGAGCGACTGGCGGGCGGCCGCGTCGTCATCACCGCCAGCGACGCCCACAGCGCCGCCGACCTCGACCTCGACGACCTCCAGTTCGCCAAGCGGAAGTTCTCGCCGATGCGCGTCTACGGCACGTCGAAGTTGATGAACATCCTCCACGCCCGCGAGCTCCCCAAGCGTCACCCCGAGCTGACCGCCGCCTGTTTCCACCCCGGCGTCGTCCGCACCGGCTTCGGCAAGAACGACGGCTTGTTGTACAAGATCGGCCTGACGGTCGCCGGCCCCTTCCTGCGCTCGCCGGCCAAGGGCGCACGCTCCTTGGTCTGGCTCGCCCTCGACGCCGACCCGGCGCAGGTCAACGGCACCTACGTCGTCGACGAAAAGGTCGCGACGCCCAAGGCCGCCGCCCAGGACGACGTCCTCGCCGAGGCGCTGTGGGAACGCACCTCAGAGCTGTTGAGCGCCCTCGCGCGTTAGCGCCCTCAGGCAGCGGCGATCGCCGCTGACGTCTGGCACGTCCTGGAGCCTTGGCTCTGGCAGCTGCGACGACGAGAGGCGTGTAATCGTCTGCGGCTTACGAAGTGTGAGCGGTCGCACTCCCTCTGCGGTGGACAGTCGGCAGAGCAACCTCGTGATGGTGGTCCTAGCGCACGACGCGTCTAGCCCAGCGACGCCCCCGCGCGTCGCATCTCGAGGTTGAAGGAGCAGAGCTATGAGCAAGATCGCACGCGTCGTCGTGCTCGTCACGGCATTGACGTCGCTGTTTGCCGTGATGACGCCGGCCGCCGGGGCGGTGACTTGGACTAACACCGGCAGCACGACCGTCCACGCAACAGGCGTCGGGGGCACGCTCTCCGTCGGCGCCAACAGCCTGGCTTGCACGGGCTCGACTGCGTCGGCTACGGCGCCGGCCCACTCGGCCGCCGCTGTCTACAGCGTGGTGGGCACTGTCACGTTCAGCCCGTGCACGCTTATCGCTGGACAGGCGGCATTCGCCCACTGCGGGTTCACGCTGACTGGGGCCACGTGGGACACCGGCACGCCGGCTAGGACAACTGGCGTGGCTGACGTGACTTGTGACCTCCGGCTTGTTGCTTCGCCGTCGGCGAAGCTCTGTCATATCGAAGGCACGGCGCCCAGTCAGTACATCGACCCCAGCGGCGCGAACCCGGGTCGGCTCACTCTGACCACTAACGGCACGGGCCTGACGGTCACTCACGCCTCGGGCACCTCCTGCTTGCTGGGCACGGGCACGGGCCACCTCTCCGAGCAGACGCTCGTGGTCACTACGGTGCCCGGCAGCCCCATCATCACACGCCACCCGTAACCCAGCGGGTAAGCGATTCAAGACGGTCATCGCGCCTCGCTCACCTCTGGCGAGGCGCGACCGCTCTTGACGTCTGGCACGTCCTGAAGCCTTGGCTCTGGCGGCCACCCCGGCAGGGGTGTGTCATCGACTACGGCTCACGAGTTGTGAGCGGTTGCTCTCCCTCTGTGGTGGATGGCCGGCAGAGCAACCTCGTGATGCGGTCCTAGCGCACGACGCATTCATGCCCAGCGGCGCCCTTCCAGGCGTCGCCCATTCACGAGGTTCAGGAGTAGAACTATGAGTAGGACCGCACGTATCGTCGTGCTCGTCACGGCGTTGACGTCGCTGTTTGCCGTGATGTCCTCGACCGCCGGCGCGGTGACGTGGACTAACACCGGCAGCACCATCATCCACGCCACGGGCCCGGGCGGCAGCCTCACCATTGGTGCCAACTCTCTGACCTGCACGGGCGCGACTGCACGGGCTACGGCAGCGGCGAGCTTCGTCGGCAGCGTCTACAGCGTTCCGGGCACTGTGACGTTCAGCCCGTGCACGTTGGCGGGACAGAACACGTACATCCACTGCGGGTTCACGCTGACTGGGTCCGCGTTCGCCGAGCCGGGGTCCACGACGGGTGTGGCCGACGTGACTTGCGACACGCGCCTGACGAACGGCAACACGAAGCTGTGCCACATCGAGGGCCCGACGGTCGGCCACTACATCAACCCCACGGCCGCCACGAGTACCCCCGGCAAGATCACTCTGACTACTAGCAGCAGCCTGATCACGACTCACGCGTCGGGCACCTCCTGCATTTTTGGCACGGGTCCGAGCCACCTGTCTGAGCAGACGATCACGGTCACTAGCGTGGCCGGCAGCCCCATCATCACTCGCCACCCGTAACCGGCGAGAAGTACATCAAGACGGTCATCGCGCCTCGCCTCGAGGCGAGGCGCGACCGCCGTTGGCCGTTGGCACGTCTTGCGGCCCTGGAACTTGCAGGGACGAGGTTGGGTGGGTGCGCGGTTCACGCTTGCAAAGCGTGAGCTGTCGCACTTCCTCTGTAGTGGATGGTCGGCAGAGCAACCTCGTGATGTGGTCCTGGGCGCCCGACGCGTTCATACCCCAGCGGTGCCCTTCGCGGCATCGCCCATCTCACAAGGTTCAGGAGTAAAACTATGAGTAGGATCGCACGTATCGTTGTGCTCGTCACGGCGTTGACGTCGCTGTTTGCCGTCATGTCGTCGACCGCTGGCGCGGTGACGTGGACTAACACCGGCAGCACGATCGTCCACGCCACGGGTATCGGCATCGTTCTCAACGTTGGTGCCAACAAAATCTCTTGCACCGGCACGACTGCGTCGGCTACGGCACCGGCGAGCTTCGTCGGCGCCGTCTACAGCGTTCCGGGCACTGTGACGTTCAGCCCGTGCACGCTGGCGGGACAGAACACGTACATCCACTGCGGGTTCACGCTGACTGGGACCGCGTTTACCGAGCCGTCGATTACGACGGGGGTGGCCGACGTGACTTGCGTCCAACGTCTCACGGCGAACAACACGGCGCTGTGCCACATCGAGAGATCGACGGTCGGCCACTACATCAACCCCACGCCCGCCACGAGCACGCCTGGCAAGATCACTCTGACTACTAGCAGCAGCCTGGTCGTGACTCACTCGTCGGGCACCTCCTGCCTGCTGGGCACGGGCGTGGCCCATCTCTCCGAGCAGACGATCACGGTCACTACGGTGGCCGGCAGCCCGATCATCACTCGCCACCCGTAACTCCCCGAAGCACCAAGACGGTCACCGTGCCTCGCCACCCAGCGAGGCGCGACCGCCCTTGCCCGATGGCACATCTTGCATATCTGGCTCTGGCAGCGAGGAGGTTGGAGAGTGTGTGATCTCTTTACGCTCGCTAAGCGTGAGCGGTTGCATGCCCTCCGTGGTGGATGGCCGGCAGGGCAACCTCGTGATGGTGGTCCTAGCGCACGACGCGTTCAAGTCCTCGCGACGCCCCTACGGCATCGCACCTCACGAGGTTCAAGGAGTCAAGTCATGAGCAAGTTTGCACGTATCGTCGTGCTCGCCACGGCGCTGACGTCGCTGTTTGCCGTCATGTCGTCGACCGCCGGCGCGGTGACGTGGACTAACACCGGCAGCACGGTCATCCACGCCACGGGCACAGGCATTGTGTATTCGGAAGGCAGCAACGCCATGGTTTGCTCGGGCGCGACTTTGTCGGCCACGGCAGCGGCCATCATCGTCGCTTCCGTCTACAGCGTGCCGGGCACTGTGACGTTCAGCCCGTGCACGCTGGCAGGGCAGAGCACGTACGTCCACTGCGGGTTCACGCTGACTGGGTCCGCGTTCGCGACCCCAGTCACGACAGGTGTGGCCGACCTGACTTGCACCGCGCGCCTGACGGCGAACAACGCGGCGCTGTGCCACCTCGAGGGCACGGTGATCGGCCATTACATCAACCCCACGGCCGCTACGAGCACGCCGGGCAAGGTCACTATGACTACTAGCAGCACCGTGGGCACGACTCACTCCTCGGGCACCTCCTGCCTGCTAGGCACGGGCCCGGGTCACCTCTCCGAGCACACGCTCACGGTTACTACGGTGGCTGGCAGCCCGATCATCACGCGCCACCCGTAACCAACCGGGAGGCACGTCAAAGACGGTCATCGCGCCTCGCCACCGGGCGAGGCGCGACCGCCTTGGCACCCACCGCCCTAGGCGCGCTGCGCCGTGCCGTGCTTGCCGAGCTTCTTGAACGTCTTCCAGGGCAAGGTGTTGGCGACGTCGCTGGCGGTGAAGGCGGCGCGCCGGGCGGTGGCGATGCCCCAGATGGAGTTGTGCTGGGTGTTCACGCCGTGGGCGTCGGTGTTGATGATGATGGTGACGTCGAGGGTGCGGGCGGCGCGGGCGTGGATGTCGTTGAGGTCGCGGCGGTCGGGTGCGGAGTTGATCTCCAGCATGGTTCCGGTGCGGGCGGCGGCTTCGAAGACGGCGTGGACGTCCAAGTCGTAGGGCTTGCGCTTCTCGATCTTGCGGCCGGTCAGGTGGCCGATGCAGTCGATCCACGGGTGTTCGATCGCGGTGACGATGCGCTTCGTCATCTCTGCCGAGGACATCCCGAAGGACGTGTGGACGGAGCCGACGACCCAGTCCAACTGCTCTAACAACTCGTCGTCGTAGTCCGGCGAGCCGTCAGGCAGGATGTTGGTCTCGGTGCCGACGAGCACCTCAATGCCATCGAGTTGGTCGTTGATGCCGCGGACCAGCTCGATCTGGCGCTTGAGCGCATCCGGCGAGACGTCGTTGCCGAAGCCGTGGGTGGCGCTGTGGTCGGTGATCGCGACGTACTCCAGACCGCGCTCCAGCGCGCCGCGGGCCATCTCCAGCGCGGTGTTGCGGCCGTCGCTAGCGACCGTGTGACAGTGGAGGTCGCCCTTCAGATCCTTTTGCTCGATCAGCGACGGCACCACGAAGCCGGGCTCCAACTCACCGCGATCCTCGCGCAGCTCCGGCGGGATCCATGGCAGCCCGAGCTTCTTGTAGACCTCTTCCTCGGTCGCGCAGGTGAGCGTCTCGCCGGTCGCGTCGTCCAAGATCCCGTACTCGCTGACGTGCAGGCCCTTGCGCACCGCGCGCTCGCGGATCTTCACGTTGTGGGCCTTGGAGCCGGTGAAGTGCTGCAACAAGTTGCCGAACTGGTCGGGCTTGACGACGCGCAGGTCCAGCGAGACGCCGTTGTGGGTCCGGGCGCGGGCCGCGTTCTCGCCGGAGGAGGCCGCCGACTCCACCAGGTCGAGATCCGCCAGCGCGGCGGCCAGTGCGGGCGGGTCGTCGGACGCTGCGACGATGTCGAGGTCCTTGACGGAGTCCGCCAGGCGCCGCACGCCGCCCGCGACCTCGACGTGCACGGCGGCGGGATGGCTGCGCAGCTCGTCGACGATCGCGTCGCCCAGCTCGATCGCGCGGTGCAGCAGCAGGCGCGGGGCGGCCTTCTCGGCGACGCCCGACGCGAACGCCGCCAGCACCGACTCCTCGAACTTGGGCCCGAAGCCCTTGACGCCGCGCAGCTTCTGCCCTTCCGCGGCGGCCTTCAGCGCATCGAGCGAGTCGATGCCGAGCTCGTCGAACAGCTTGCGGGCGCGCTTGGGGCCGAGGCCCGGCAGGCGCGTGAGGTCGATCAGCCCGGGCGGGAACTTGGCGCGCAGCTTCTCGGCGGCGGGGATCGTGCCCGTCTCTAGCAACGCCTTCAGCTTCTCCTCCAGCGTCTTGCCGATCCCGGGCACGCTCGTGACGCGTCCCTCGCGGGTCAGCGCGCTGATCGAGGTGGACGCGTCGCGCACGGCCTTGGCCGCGTTGCGGTAGGCAATGACGCGGTAGGCGACCGCGCCGTCGAGCTCGTAGAGGTCGCCGAGCTCTTCGAAGGCCTCGGCGATCGTGGCGTTGGAGGGGTCGGACATCGTCCTGAGAGCCTACGTCTCTAGGCTACGGAGCCTCAGTGTCCGGTCTGCCTTGGCTCATCCTCCCCACCTTCAACGAGGCCGAGAACATCGAGCTGATCGTCGCCGCCGCGCGCGACGTGCTCGCCTCGGCGTCTCCCGACGGCTTCAGGATCCTCGTCGTCGATGACGACTCGCCCGACGGCACCGGCCGTATCGCTGACCGGCTGGCCGGCGAGCACCCCGGCGAGGTCGAGGTCCTGCATCGGTCGGTGCGCGAAGGCCTGGGGCCGGCGTACATCGCGGGCTTCCAGCATGCGCTGGCGGGCGGCGCGGCGTTCGTGTTCGAGATGGACTCGGACTTCTCGCACGACCCGAAGGACCTGGCGCGGCTGCTGTCCGCCGTGCGCGACGGCGATGCCGACCTCGCGCTGGGGTCGCGGTACGTCGCGGGCGGGGCGGTGCTTGACTGGGGCCTGTTGCGGCGGATCATCTCGCGCGGCGGGTCGCTCTACGCCGCGGTGATCCTGGGCCTGACGGTCCGCGACCTCACCGGCGGCTTCAAGTGCTTTAGCCGCGATGTGCTGGAGGCGATCGACCTGCCGTCCGTGCGCGCGCAGGGCTACGCGTTCCAGGTCGAGCTGACCAACCGCACGATCCGGCGCGGCTTCCGCGTGGTCGAGGTGCCGATCACCTTCCGCGATCGTCTGCGCGGCAGCTCGAAGATGAGCGCGAAGATCGCCATCGAGGCGATGTTCCTCGTTCCGAAGCTGCGTAAAGCCGGGCGCTAGCCGGCCGATCTTCCGGGGTGATGGCCCCGGAGCTGATCGTCGTCCAAGGCCTGCGCGACACGCGCGGCATCCTCACACGCTGGAACGCGCGGCCGTTTGCGATCGTCGGACCATGGTTCGTGACCGCGGCCGGGATCTGCGCGGCGCTGTTGGCGGCGGTGTTGGTCATCGCGCACTTCTCGACCGCGGACCCAACGCTCTACGTCCAGCCGGGCGTGACGCGCGACCCGCGTCTGAGCGACGTCGGCGACATCCTCTTTCGCAACTCGCTCGTGCTGACCTTGCACGCGATGGCCTGCATCGCGGGCTTCATCGCGGGCTCCTCGATGCCGCTGGAAGCCGAGCGCTACAGCGGCGCCTGGCGCTGGATCCACGAGAAGGCCGGCCCGCTGGCGATCGCGTTCGTCGTGGCGGCGACGACGTTCTCGCTGCTGACGCAGGCCTACGTCCTGGGCGGGAGCGCCAAGACGCTGGCCGCCCAGTTCGACATGTCGACCGGCGCGTTCGTCGTCGGCCTGCTGCCGCACGCGATCCCGGAACTGATCGGGCTCTTCCTGCCGCTCGCCGCCTGGACGAGCGCAAGCCGCAGGGGCGCCTGGAACGAGCTGCTGGCCGCGACGTTCGTGACCGTGGCGATGGCGATCCCGATCGTTGTCGCGGCGGCGTTCGTCGAGGTGTACGTGTCGCCGCATCTGATCCTCGCGCTGCGCAGCTAGCACGCCCAGCGCGAGACCTACAACTTGGCCCGGAGGACCGAGCGGTCGGAGTGACCGGGGTCGCCGTCGTCGGGCTCCAGCGAGACGTCGACCAACGTGTAGGCGGAAACGTCGACCGCGACCGCCATCCGCACGTCGAGGCGGCCATCGGGCTTGACGCGGAACGTGCCCATCGAGACCATCCGCCCGCGTGAGTCGGCCAGCCACGCCTCGTAGTAGTCGTGCGCGCCACTCGGCGGGAGGCCGGAACCGCGCAGCTGCGCCTCGGAGCCGGCGATCGTCAGCGAGGCGCGACCGGAGACGCCGGCGAGCGGGCGCAGCGCGATGGTGGTGGCGCCGGGGTCGCGGACGGGACCGTCGCCGCCGCGCGCGAGGAGCAGGGCGACGGCGAGCACGGCGGCAGCGAGCAGGCCGCCTGAGACCGCGAAGCGCGCGCGGCGCGTGCGCAGCACGGCGACGGCGGGCACCGCAAGACGGGCGCGCTCCTGCGGCGCGGCGACGGTGTCGGAGCGCAGCGGTGGTGGTGGGACGGGGTCCCAGGTGGTGGCGTCCAGCGTGGTGAGCGTGGCGGTGGTCGCGCGAAGGCGGTCGACCTCGGCGCGGAAGGTCGGGTCGTCGGCGAGGAGGCGGTCGGCGAGCGGGCGCTCGTCGGGTTCGAGCGCATCGAGGGCGACGGCGGCGGGGGCCAGCGGCCAGCTCATGCCAGGCCCTCCTCGTCCATGAGACCGCGCAGCCGTTCCAGACCACGGACCATGCGGGACTTGATCGTGCCGAGCGGCAGGCCGGTCTGGGTCGCGATCTCGGTCTGGCTGAGCTCGGCGTAGAAGCGCAACTCGAGCAGGCGGCGCTCCTCTTGGGGGATCTGCGAGAGCAAGTGGGCCATGCGCCAGCGGTCGAGCGCCTGCTCCTGAGGCGCAGTCGCGGTGGCGGCGCCGGCCGCGTCGACGCCCGGCTCGGGAAGCTCGGCGGGATCATGGGGCTCGGGACGGCGGCGGCGCAACTCGTCGATCGCGCGGGAACGGGCGATCGTGAGCGCCCAGGTCGCCAGCGAACCGCGCGCCGGGTCATAACGCGCGGCGCGGCGCCAGATCTCGGTCATGACGGTCTGGAAGACGTCCTCGGCGGCGGCGCGCTCGCGCAGGACGTGCAGCAGGTAGCCGAAGACCGACGCGCCGAAGCGGTCGTGGAAGGCCTCCAGCGCGCGCGGGTCGCCGGCCCGCAGCGCAGCGGCAAGCCGGCGATCCTCACGGGTCGCAGGCATCGCGCGGGGGCGATCGGCGGCGCGCGCCGAGGTCATGCCGGTTGCGGTCGTGAAGGACACCTCACGCGTCAGGTACGGGCCAGGAGGCACGATCGGTTGACGGATCGGCGACCGCTGTCGGCTGGCGCCGAGACGCTCAACCGGCGACGCCTTCGTCCGCGTAGCCCGCGGTGACCCGCCAACTGAACCTCGGAGGTCCGTCACCATGCAGCGCCGTCTCATCCTGTCCCTCGCCGCCGTGGGAGCGGCTGCCGTTCCGATCGGGGTCGCCGCATCTGCGGGCGCCGCGTCGGAGGCCCCCGCGCCGAAGGCCGCACCGGCCGCGTCGAAGACCATCGTCGGGGTCGCCGCGAGCGACCCGCGCTTCTCGACGCTCGTCAAGCTCGTGAAGTCCGCGGGGCTGGCCACGACGCTCTCGAAGGGCAGCTACACCGTCTTCGCGCCCACGAACGCCGCGTTCGCGAAGGTGCCCAAGGCGACGCTCAACGCGCTGGGCAAGGACAAGGCCAAGCTGAAGGCCGTCCTGCTCTACCACGTCGTCAAGGGCCGGGTGCCTGCCTCGAAGGTCGTGAAGCTGTCCAGCGCCAAGACGCTGGAGGGCTCGTCGGTGAAGATCGCCGTTAAGAGCGGCAAGGTGTACCTGAACGGCAAGACGCGGGTCACGAAGACCGACGTCAAGGCCTCCAACGGCATCATCCACGTCATCAACGGGGTGCTGCTGCCCCCGTCCTGACCGCACGTGCGAGGGCTCGGGCGGGTAGGTTGACCGTAACGGCACGCCACCCGTCCGAGACTGCACTTCACTTTGTATAGTGCAGGTCCTACCCCTCTGAAGGAGCCACAAATGGCCGGATCCCTCTCCGAAGTCACCGACAGCAGCTTCCAGGCCGACGTCCTCGAGGCCGATGGCCCCGTGCTCGTCGACTTCTGGGCCCCTTGGTGTGGCCCGTGCCGCGTGGTCGCGCCGGTGCTCGAGGAGATCGCCGCGGAGCGCTCGGACCTCAAGATCGTCAAGTTGAACGTCGACGAGAACCAGCAGACCGCCGCGCAGTTCGAGGTGCTGAGCATCCCGACGCTGATCCTCTTCAAGCACGGCCAGGTCGCCAAGAAGGTCATTGGCGCCTACCCGAAGCGCAAGCTCGAAGCCGAGCTGGAGCCGGCGCTGGCTTAGGCCGCGCCCACCCGCTTTCCGCAGGCCCGGCCGGAGCGATCCGCCCGGGCCTTTTGCGTCTCTTGGGCCGGTCCACGCGCGGCCGAGGCGGCGGGGGCGCGGCCTCGAAGGACAGCCGCTTGAAGACCAGCGGCGGCGCGGTCATCCGAGCGGCGGCAGGTCGGCGGGGAGCAGGCGTGCCGCGGGATCCGCGCGGCCGCCGATGAAGGTGAGGTCTTCGTCGTCGAGGAGGCGGTGGACGCGGAGGGGATCGCCGAGGGCGGTGCCCGCGACGGTGCCGTCGACCTTGAGGACGCGATGGGCGCCGTCGCAGGCCAGGCGGGTGAGACGGGCGTTGACGCCGGGGGTCTGGCCGGGCTGGCCGCCGCCGGCGCAGACGACATCGCCATAGCTCATCCAGCGGCCGGGCGGGATGGCGGCGACGACGGCCGCGAGGGCCGCGTCCGTGAGGGTGGTGTCTTCGGTCATGCCGCCCCTAGGGGCGGTAGCGCTCGTATTCGCCCCTGGGCGGCCGCTGCTCGGTCCGATGGCGGACGCGGACCTCAGCGACCAGCGCGACCAGCATCCCGAGGCCGCAGACGAGGAGGGTGATGAACAGCGGCCAGAAGCCGATCGCGCCGGCGAGGCCTTCGCCCTCGAGCGAGGCGCCGTTCGGGTTGGGCGCCCACGCCCAGTTGCCCATCAGCAGGTAGAGCGTGGGCAGCGCGAGCAACCCACAGCCGACGAAGACCGCAAAGCGCCAGTGCCGACCGGACACCTGGCCAGCGTAAAGGTTGACGGCGGCGGCGCGGGCTCTACGCCCGCGCCACGCCGACGCGCAGCTCGTGGCCGTCGACGGTCGCCGTGAAGGCCGCGTCGTCGGCGCCGTTGAAGGTGACGGAGGTGGCGAGGACCTCGTCGGCGACGAGGCGCTCGAACTCCTGGGCGACGGAGACCAGCTCGGGCGCGCCGCCCAGCGTCAGCGCGATGCGATCGGAGACGTCGAGGCCGGCGTCCTTGCGCGCGTTCTGGACCGTGCGGATGACCTCGCGGGCCCAGCCTTCGCGACGCAGGTCGTCGCTCAGCGTGAGGTCCAGCGCGACCGCGTGGCCGCCCTCACGCTCGACCTGGAAGCCCTCCAGCGGCTGGAGGCCGATCAGCAGGTCGGCCTCTTCCAAGGTGTGGTCCTTGCCATCGACGTTGATGCCGATCGCGCGCCCTTCGCGCAGCGCCTTGGCGACGTGGTCGCCGTCCAGCGCGGCCACCGCGGCCGCGACCTGGGGCATCGACTTGCCGAAACGCGGGCCGAGCGAGCGGTAGTTGGGCTTGAGGTCGTAGGACCCCAACTCGTCGGCCTCGTCGACGAAGCGCAAGGCCTTCACGTTGAGCTCCTCGCGGACGATGGCGGCCATCGCCTCCAGCGCCTCGCGCTCGCGCCCCGCAGCCACCACGACCGCCTCGCCCAAAGGCCGGCGCAGGCCGACCTTCGCGCCCGCGCGGGCGCGCAGGCCCAAGGCAACTGCCTCGCGCGCGGTGGCCATCGCGGCCTCGAGCTCGACGTCGCGCGGGCCGGCCTCGGGCCAGTCCGTGAGGTGGACGCTGCCGAGCGTCCCATCCAAGTTGTCGTAGATCTCGTCGGCGACGAACGGCGTGTAGGGCGCGAGCAGCTGCGCGACCGTCACGAGGCACTCGCGGAGCGTCGCGAACGCGCGCGCGTCGCCGTCCCAGAAGCGGCGGCGCGAGCGGCGGACGTACCAGTTGGAGAGGTCGTCGACGAAGGTGATGATCTCGCGCGCGCCCGTCGTGGCGTCGAAGGCGTCGAGGCGCTCGGTGACCGCGGTGACGGTCGCGCTCAGCCGCGAGAGGATCCAGCGATCGAGGTCGGTGGCGGGGCCGGGCTCGGCGGCGGCGTCGGCGTCCTGGCCGTCCGCCGCGTTCTCGTACAACACCAAGAACCCGTAGGTGTTCCACAACGTGTTGAGGAACAGCCGCACGCCCTCGGCGATCGTCTCCTCCGAGAACCGGTAGCCGTCCCACGGCTGCTTGGACGAGAAGAAGTACCAGCGCAGCGCGTCCGCGCCGAACTTGTCGAGCACCGAGAACGGGTCGACGACGTTGCCCTTCGACTTGGACATCTTGAAGCCGTCCTCGTCGAGGATCAGGCCAAGGCAGACGACGTCCTTGTAGGGCGCCTGGTCGTTGAGCAGCACGCTGATCGCCAACAGCGAGTAGAACCACCCGCGCGTCTGGTCCAGCGCCTCGCAGACGAAGTCCGCCGGCCACGAGTTGGCGGCCTGCTCCTCGTTCTCGAACGGCGCGTGCCACTGGGCGAACTGCATCGCGCCCGAGTCGAACCACACGTCGATGACCTCGGGCACGCGCCGCAGCACGTTGCCGGTCTCCGGCGAGATGAAGGTGATGTCGTCGACGTAGGGGCGGTGCGGATCGTCGAGCTTTACGCCGCTCAGCTCCTCGAGCTCGGCGAACGAGCCGATGACGCGATGCTCGGTCTTGTCCTCCGAGCGCCACACCGGCAGCGGCGTGCCCCAGTAGCGCTCGCGCGACAGCGCCCAGTCGACGTTGTTCTCCAGCCAGCGCCCGAAGCGCCCGTCCTTGACGTGCTCGGGGTGCCACTCGACGGTCGCGTTGGCGGCGAGCAGGCGATCGCGCACCTGCGAGGTCGCGATGTACCAAGAAGGCTTGGCGTAGTACAACAGCGGCGTGCCGCAGCGCCAGCAGTGCGGGTAGGAGTGCTCGTAGTCCTCGGCGCGGAACAGGCGGCCGCTCGTGCGCAGGTCCTCGACGAGGTCGGCGTTCGCGTCGCGGACGGAGCGGCCCTCGTAGCCCTTGATCCGCTCGTCGTACTTGCCTTCGAGCGTAACCGGGTTGACCACCGTCAGCCCGTACTGGGCGCCCAGGCGGAAGTCGTCCTCGCCGAAGGCGATCGCGGTGTGGACCAGGCCGGTGCCGTCGTCGGCGGTGACGAAGTCCCCCAACAACACGGTGTGCCCGCGCTCGCCGTACTCCGAGCCCTTGATGTAGGGGAACGGCGGCTCGTAGCGGACGCCGTCCAGCGCCGCGCCCGGGAACTTCGCCAGGACATGGGCGCCTTCGCCGAGGACCTTCTCGACCAGCGCCTCCGCCAGGATCACCGGCGCGTCGAGCTGGCCGATCTTCGCGCGGACGTAGGTCAGCTCCGGGTCGACCGCGACCGCCGCGTTGGACACCAAGGTCCACGGCGTCGTCGTCCACACCAACAACTCGTCCCCGGCCTGGACCACGCCGCCGTCCTCGGCAACCGGGAAGCGCACGTAGACCGACGGGTCGATGACGTCCTTGTAGCCCAGCGCCAGCTCGTGGGACGACAGTGCCGTCCCGCAGCGCGGGCAGTAGGGCACCACCTTGTGGCCCTCGTACAAGAGCCCCTTGTCGGCGATCTGCTTCAGCGCCCACCAGATCGACTCGACGTAGCCCGCGTCGAGCGTCCTGTAGGCGTTCTCCAAGTCCACCCAGAACCCGATCCGCTCGGTGAGGCGGTCCCAGTCCTGGAGGTACTCGAAGACCGACTCACGGCAGCGCTTGTTGAACTCCGCGATCCCGTAGGCCTCGATCTCGTGCTTGTTGTGCAGCCCGAGCTGCTTCTCGACCGCGATCTCGACCGGCAGGCCGTGCGTGTCCCAGCCGCCCTTGCGCTCGACCAGGTGGCCGCGCATGGTCTTGAAGCGCGGGTAGATGTCCTTGAACGCGCGCGACAGCACGTGGTGGACGCCGGGCTTGCCGTTGGCCGTCGGCGGGCCCTCCCAGAAGACCCAGCGCTCGGCGCCTTCGCGGCGGCGCAGCGACTCGGCGAAGACGTCGCGCTCGCGCCAGCGCGCGAGCACCTGCTCCTCGAGCTGGGGAAAGGACTGGTTGGAGTCGACGGGACGGCGGGCCATGAGCGGCCCAGGATATGCGCTTCGCTGCGCTACCAGCGGCGGCGCAAGCCGCTACGCCGCGGTCAGCTTGCGGCAGATGTCAGCCAGCATCCGCTTCTCGGCCTCGTCCAGCACCGAGAACGCGTCGGTGACTCGCCGCGTGTGCTCCGGCACGAGCCGGTCGATCAGCTCGCGACCCTGCGTGGTCAGCCGGACGGAGGCCGCGCGGCGGTCGTGCGCCAGGCGGAACCGCTGGACCATGCCACGGGTCTCCAGCGTCGTGACGACCTCGGTCGCGTTGGCCTTCGAGGTGTTCAACTTGGCGCGCAGCGCCCGCAGCTCGAGTTCACCGCCGTGCGACGAGAGCACCATGAGCACCGAGAAGCCCGAGGACGACAGGCCCTCGCGCTCCAGGTCGGACGCCAGCCGGCGGCGGACGCTCGACTCGGCGGCGATCAAAGACTCCAGCGCGTCGGTCGCGAGGCTCTCGGCAGGATCGATGGCGGTCATCGTCGCGAGATCATGCCGGCCGGGTCGGACGGCACCGAACGGCCGGCCGTTGGCCGGCCGTGCCTAGTAGCCGATTGCCGTGCTCGGCCCGCGCGCGAAGCGCCCCGACGCGCCGCGTGCGTCGAGCCGCGCCAGCAGCGCCTCGCGGGCGGCCAGCGGCGTCTCGGGCAGCGTCTCGACCGTCGAGGACCCCGTGTTGGGGATCGCGCCGCGGTAGTCGAGGATCGCGACGTCCTCGCCCGCAGTGCGCCGAGCGGTGAAGACCAGGCGGCCCAGGGCGTCCAGGGACGCGCCGTGGCCGGTCAGCACGACCGCTCGCGGATCCAGCGCGGAGATCGCCGAGCCCAGGCGCGACGGATCGGAGTCGGCGGTCAGCGTCAGCGTGCGCAGGCCGGCGCGGCGGAGCACGAGCTCCAGCGCTTGGGCCTGAAGCGCCTCGGCCTCGGGCGGGCGCGACGCGTCGAAGACCAGCACGCCCTCGGCGCGTGACGCCGGCGGAGAGATCCGCTGCGTCGCGGCCAGCCAGCAGGTGGCAAAACGCCACGCGAAGCCGTACTCCGGCGACTGCGGCGCGTTGTGCGCAGCCGCCATCGCCTCGACCGACGGCAGGAGCACCTCTTCGATCGTGCGCTCAACCGAACGGACCGTGAGCGACTCCTCCATCAACCGGTTCGCGCCGTCCTCGTCATAGCGGCCGAACGCGGACTGCAGGCGAGCGGGCGACGCCGGTCCGGCACCCCGCTCACGGGCCACGCTTACCGCCGAGGAGATGTTCTGCGTCTCCTCGAAGGCTGCGCGGAGCGCCTCGATCTCGCCGAGGTCGAACTGCCGATGGCCGCCAGCGGTGCGCTTGGGCTCAGGAAAACCGAACCGGCGCTCCCAGGAGCGCAAGGTGTTCGGGCTGACGCCAAGCATCGCCGCTGCTGCGTTGGTGCGAATTGAACCGCCCATGTCCCGGAAGTCTTCGCCTTTGGTGAGGTTGTGACAACTTGCGCAAGCTCCGGTGCACGGTGGGACATGCATTGCACCGGAAGGAGAGGGTGCGCGAGCCGCGACGCGGCTAAACGCTCCCCATGACGATGAGCGCGCCTTCGGGCGGCCCACAGGATCCGACGCGCGCCGCGTAGCGCACGCCGTACTCGCCGGTTGGACGGACGACGATCGAGGTCGGGGCGGCGACCCCCATCGCGGACGTCGCGATGATCTCCTGCAGCAGCTCGTCGCCGCTGCCCGCCTCGGCGTCGGCGGGTTCGAGGAAGTCGGAGACGTGGCAGTGGACGGCATCGGGCTCGTCGACCCCGAGCAGCCGCTCGGCGCCGCGCGACAGCGCGCAGAGCTTCAGCTGACGGTCGACGATCACGAAGGCCTCGCCCTTCTTGGGCGCCAGATCGGCGGACGCCGAGATCACGACGCCCAGGCCGCACAGCGCGCAGACGCGCGAGCGAGCGGCCATCGGGGTCGGCGGCGCCTGGCCGCAGTGACCGCAGAAGCTGACGATGGGGACCGGTTCAGACGGCGGATCCGGGACGAGACGAAGAAGCGGACGGACGGAGCTCAAGCGGGACTCTCCTCGACCTTAGGCGGACATCCGGCGCCGTGGGGGCGCCTGGTGGGCGTGATCGTCGAACTCCGCGGCGTCCTCGCCGCCGGAGCTCTCACGGCTGCTGCCCTCAACGAGGTCCAGCAGTTGGCTCGCGGCCAGGGTGGGTGCGGCCGCGAGGTGGCGGGCGCCGGTCGTGCGGGTGCGATCGCCGCGACCGGTGCGATGGAACAGGAGCACGGGCAGCGCTCCGCCTGCTGCGCGCACGCGATACGCCCAGCGCGCGACGTCGTCGTCGTTCTCCTCGCCACCGGCGATGACGACGACCCGCGGCTGGTAGGCCGCCAGGACGTCGCCGAGTCCGGCCAGGCCGGTGACCGGCAACGTCAGCGTGCGCAACCCAACGCGGGTCGTGCACAGCTCCAGCGCCCGGAGCGCGAGCGCATCCGGGTCGATCTGGTCGCGCGTGGCGTCGCCGAGCAGCACGGACGGCCGAGACGACGCGGGCGGCGACAGGCGCTGAGCCCGCAGCAGCCACTCGCCGGCCCAGCGGGCCGCGAGCGCCCATGGCGCGGAGTCGGTGCCATGCCGGTCGCCGATCTCCTCCAGCGACGGCAGCAGGACCTCCTCGACCGAGCGCTCCACGGAGCGCAGCGCGAGGGCGCCCTCCATTGCAGCGTCAGCCCGCTCCAGCTCGTAGGCCGCGAGCGCGCCGACGAGCACGTGCGTGTCGGCCGCGACCGACTCACGAGCACGCGAGATGGCCGACGAGATCGACAGCCCCTCCTGGAGCGCGTCGCGCAGCGCGGCGATCTCCCCGTGCGTGTAGAGGCGGTGCTTTCCGGGCGAGCGCTGAGGCTTCGGGTAGCCGAAGCGACGCTCCCACGCACGGAGCGTGTTGGGGCTGACGTTGAGAACGGCAGCCGCTTCAGAGGTCTTCAGCGTGCGCACGAGTGATCCACGGGATCACGGCGTACAGCTTTAGTCCCGCCTGATGGCCAAAGTGCATCGATTTTGCGCAACTTCCCGTGCAGAGCCACAGAGCCAGCTTACGCTCGGCCCCCGTCATCCGTCCACTTACTTCGCTTCTCGGGAGGCCAGTCATGAACAACCTCAAGCTCCGCGTCCTGCCTTACGCCGGCGTCCTCACCGTCATCGCCTCGCTCGCCGGCTACTACGGCGGCCGCTAGGAACTCGCCTTGCTCCCGTAGTCGCGCGCGGGAGCCTTCTGTAGCGTCTGAGCTGTGACCGAGTCGTCAGCGGCTGGTCGTCCACAGCTAGCCGCCGCCATCGCAGGGGTCGGCATCGCCGTGAGCCTCGCTCTCGCGGTGGCCGATCCAGGGAAGCTGGGCGATCCGTTGTGGATCGCCCTTCTCGCGTGCGCCATCGGCTCGCGGCTGGTCGCGGTCGATCTCCGATCGACGATCTTCATCTCAGGTGCGTTCCTCTGCGGCATCCTCGCTGCGGGCTTCCTCGGCCCGGCCGGCGCGTTCGTGTTGCCGGTGGCCGCCGAACTCGTCGGATGGACGGTCGAGCGTTACCGCCCGCTGCCGCTGCTGATCAACGTCGCGGGCACGACGCTGCCGACCGTGCTCGCCGCGGTCGCGTTCACCGCGATGGACCTCGACCACGAGTCGGCGGTCTTCGCGATCGCCCTGGCGCTCGCCGCCTTCGCGGTCCTGCTGGTCAACATCGTCTTCGTCGACCTCGACCGCGCGGTCGCCTTCGGGACGCCGCTGCGCGAGGGCCTCAAGCCGCCCGTGCACCTCTTCCCCGCCTTCGCGCTGAACATCGCGCTGGTCACCGGCATCGGCGCCGTGTACGCGCAGACCGGCTTCGCGGTGATCGCGCTCGTGTTGGTGGCGTTGGTCGCGTTCACCTACATGATGCGGCTGGTGATGGTCGCCCGTGAGCGCACGCGCGAGTACGCCAACCTCTCATGGGGCGTGTTGTCCGGGTTGATCCGGACGCTTGACGCCCGCGACCACCGAGCAGCGCGCCACTGCGCCGCGGTCGCCCGGTTCGCGCGCGACATCGCCGCGCACGTCGGGATGACCGAGCGCGAGCAGGAGCTGGCGCACACCGCCGGGCTGCTGCACGACATCGGGCGGTTCGCCCTGAGCGACCGCGTGATGGAGCGCGGCGTGGTGCTGACCGAGGACGACTGGACGGCGATCCGCCGCCACCCGGAGCTGGGCGCGGAGATGCTGCGCGACATCGGCGTCTACGGACCGATCTCCGAGATCATCGTGGCCCACCACGAGCGGCCCGACGGCAAGGGCTACCCCAAGCGCCTGGCCGCAGAAGAGATCCCCGAGATCGCGAAGATCATCGCGGTCGCCGAGGTCTACGACACGTTGACCGCGCCGGACACCTACCGGACGCGGCTGTCGTCGTTCGAGGCGCTGACCGAGCTGCGCCGCGTCGCGGGCAAACAGCTGGACGCCGGCTACGTCGAGGCGCTGGCGGAGCTGTTGGCCGGCCAGGGCACGGACTACCGGCACGCGGATGCGGCCGATTACGACGAAGAACTCGCCATTGAGCGCCGTATGAACGAGGCCGCCGGCGGTTAGAAACGCCGCGGCCCCGGTTGTCCCCCTTGTAATACCTCGGTGTTGCCCTACTCGTCGGCCGTGAGCGGGAGCTCGTCGTCCGCCGGGACGTCGCGCGCGAACCGGCCGGTGCCGGTCGTGCGCTCCTCCAGCGAAGAGACGAACTCGTCCAGCTCCTGGACCGGGAAGCGGCGCTGGCCGCCCGGGGTCCGATAGCCGCGCAGGTAGCCCATGTCGGACCACCGACGCACGGTCGAGAGGGAAACACCAAGGTGACGAGCCGCCTCGGACGTGGTGAGGCCGAGCCGACTCGTGTGCGTGGACCGCGTCATGAAGAACAGTGTTGACGCACGAAGGCCGCTTCAGACGACGTCGCACGGCTTTGCGCAGGTTTCGGGGGTTCACGCGGTAGATACCGCACCGTCTGGCAGCATTCATGGCGCAATGGGCCGACTTGATGACCTTGATCTGACACTCGCGCTGAAGCGGGAAGAGCAGGACGAGCGGCTGTCGGCTGGGGGCACCCGGCTCACGCAGCTGCGGCTGGCGCTCGGCGGGAAGCTGCACGAGGGCGACCCGCTCGGGCCGCCGTTGGTCCTCGTCTTCGAAGGCTGGGACGCGTCCGGCAAGGGCGGCGCGATCAACCGCCTCGTCGCGCCGCTCGACGCGCGCCACGTGCGCGTCGCCGCCTACGCAGCGCCCACGGCCGACGAGAAGCGCCACCACTACCTCAAGCGCTTCTGGCCGGCGCTGCCCGGCCGTGGAGGGATGACGATCTTCGACCGCTCCTGGTACGGCCGCGTGCTGGTCGAGCGGGTCGAGGGCTTCGCGCACGAGGACGAGTGGCGCCGCGCGTACGGCGAGATCGCGGAGTTCGAGCGCCAGCTCGTCGCCGACGGCGCGATCGTCGCGAAGTTCTGGCTGCACGTCTCGGCCGAGGAGCAGCTGCACCGCTTCGAGCGCCGTGAGAAGGACCCGTTGAAGCGCTGGAAGATCACCGACGAAGACTGGCGCAACCGCAAGAAGCGGCCCGAGTACGTGGCAGCAGTCGAGGAGATGTTCGACCGCACCGACATCCCCGAAGCCCCGTGGATCCTGGTCGAGGGCGAGTCGAAGCGCTTCGCGCGCGTGAAGGTGATGGAGTCTGTGATCGAGCAGATCGAGCGTGGCTGCGCCGCACGCGGGTTCGAGCTGCCGTCCCCCTCGGAACTGGAGAGCTAGGAAGGCCATGAGCTACACCCACATCGAGAAGGTCCGCTTCGGCGACCTCGACGCGATGCGCCACCTCAACAACGTGGTGTTCCTCCGCTACTTCGAGACCGCCCGGATCGCCTACCTGCGCGAGTTGGTGCCGTCGCACGACCCGGCGCACCCCGAGGCGGACGCGTTCGGGCTGATCTTCGCCGAGTGCCACATCAACTACCGCTCGCCGGTGCACTTCGACGAGGAGGTCGCGGTGGTGTGCTCGATCGGCAACGTGAAGCGGTCTTCGTTCCGGGTGGAGTTCGAGATGCGCGTCGGGTCGCGGCTGGCGGCCGAGGGCTACGGCGTCCTGGTCGGCTTCGACTACCAGTCCCAGCAGGCGGCGGCGCTGCCGGACTCGCTGAAGGAGACGCTGGAGACCGAGGCCGCGCCGGCGGTCACGCAGTAGCGCCGGTGACGGCCCAACGGCGGCTGCGGTAGCGCGCGCCGATCGTCAGCAGGCGCGCGAGCATGAGGGCGTTGATGCCCCACCAGACGCCGGTGACGCCCCAGTCGAAGTGGAGGGTCAGCAGCGCGATCGGCAGGAAGACGCCGAGCGCGCTGAAGGCCATCGCGTAGGCGAGGTAGCGGGTGTCACCAGCGCCGAGCAGGATGCCGTCGAGCGCGAAGACCAGCGCGCCGATGGGCTGCATCAGCGCAAAGAGCGGCCAGAGCGTGGCGGCTTGATGGAGGACTTGGTCGTCGCTGGTGAAGGCGTTGGGCAGGATGTGAGTGGTCGCCAGCAGGCCGGCGGCCATGACGATCCCGCCGGCCAGCGACCACAGGCACATACGGTGGGCCGCATGGAGCGCGCGGTCGGCTTGGCCCGCGCCGAGCATGCGGCCGACGAGGACCTGGCCGGCGATCGCGATCGCGTCCAGGACCAAGGCCAGGAAGATGAAGACCTGGAAGGCAATCTGGTGGGCGCCGAGCGCGGCGTCGGATTCGCGCGCGAGGACGGCGCCGGCGACCAGGAAGGCGAGCAGCAGGGAGCCGGTGCGCACGATGATGTGGCCGCCCATGTGGGCGAGGCTCTTCAGCTGTTGTGCGTGGGGTCGTCGGCTGAGCGCGGGCGCCTTGAGCAACATGATGGTGAACGCCACGCCCATCGCGGCCTGGGCGACGACGGTCCCGGCGGCGCTGCCGTCCAGCCCCCAGTCGAAGGCGTACACGAACAGCAGCTCGAGGACGATGTTGAAGGCGTTGGCCGCGACGACGACGACCAGAGGCGACTTGAGGTCGCCGACGCCGCGCAGGTAGCCCTGGCCGGCCAGGGCGATCAGCGCGGCGGGCAGGCCGAGCGCGGAGAGGCGCAGGTAGCGGGCGGCGAGGTCGGCGGTGTCGCCTGATCCGCCGACGAGCGCCATGAGGGGATCCGCGAGCGCGATGGTCAGCGCGGTCGCCGCGACGCCGATCAGGATCGCTAGGTAGAGCGACTGCGCCGCGATCTCCCCAGCGCGCTTGTCCTGGCCCGCGCCGTGGAGGCGAGCGACCTGCGCGGTCGTCCCGTAGGTGAGGAAGTTCGAGAGCGTGACGACGCTTGCCAGGACGCTGCCCGCCAGCGCGAGCGCCGCAAGCTGCCGGGTGCCGAGGTGGCCGACGATCGCGGTGTCGGCGAGCAGGTAGAGCGGCTCGGCGGCCAGCGCGCCCAACGCGGGGACAGCGAGGCGGAAGATCTCGCGGTCAACGCTCCCGGACGGCACCTCCGCCACTCTACGATGAGACCGATGAGGCGCACCGCCGCCCTGGCTTTCGCTGTGGGCCTGGCGCTCACGGCTGAGGGCTGCACGAAGGACCCGCCCCGAATGCCCCGCGCCTGCACCGACACCTCCCGCGATGGCTACGAGCGCGCGCTGGCCGCTGCGTCCAGCGGCGGCGCGGTGCGGCTGCCGGGCGGGGTGGCGATCTCGACCTGCACCCGGCGAGTGAGGAGCGACGCCGAGCTGCAGAACCTCGGGACGGTCGTGCACGGGGTGGCCGAGTCTCTGGCGGACCGCGCGGCGGGCGGCGACGCGGGAGCGGCGCTGGAGCTGGGGTTCCTGGCGGGCGCGATCGGCGCGGGCGCGGAGCGCTCGAACGGGATCGCGGCCGAGCTGGCGCGCCGGGTGGAGTCGACGACCGCGCGGGTGGTCGACGGGCCGGCGGAGGTCGCCGCGGCGCTGGCGCGCGGCGGGGCGGCGGGACGGGCGCGCGGGTGACCGCGTGAGGCTCCGGCTCTGGCACGCCGGTGACGGCGCGCGGATCGCCTATCGCGAGGTCGGGACCGGGCCGCCGGTGGTGCTGGCGCACTCGGTCGGGCTGAGCCACCGGGAGTTCGAGCCGGCGGTGGAGGACCTCGCGCACCGGTTCCGGCTGATCCTGCCCGACCTGCCCGCGCACGGCGACTCGGAGGACCGGCCGCGGCATCCGTACACGTTCGACTGGCTGGCGGCGGTGCTCGCGGACTTCTGCACGGACGTCGCAGGGCGGCGGCCGCTGGTCGGCGGGCACGGGCTGGGCGCGGACCTGCTGGTGCGGGCGATCGAGCTTGGACGACTGACGCCGGGGCGGCTCGTGCTGATGCCGTGCCGCCTGCACCGCCCGCCGGAGCACGCCAAGGCGCAGGGCGCGTGGCTGGGCGCGGCGCGGGCGGCGGGGCTGCCGGGGCTGAACCGGGTTGGCGGGCACTTGGCGCGGCTGGCGTTCCGGCCGGAGCGCGGGATGGCGCTCACGGCGCGCCAGGTCCCGGAGGCGGCCGACCTCGTCCGGCACGCGATGGCCGACGTCGGCGGCAACGCGAACCTCGCGCGATCGTGGTCGCGGCTGTCGCGCGAGCTGCCGCGGGCCGCGCGGCGCGAGGTGCTGGATCTGCTGCCGCGCCTGGAGTTCCCGGTCCTGCTGCTGTGGGCCGACGAGGATCGTCACCACCCGCTGCGCGGCGCGGAGGAGGCCCTTGACTTGCTGCCGGACGCGATGCTGCGCGTCCTGCCCGGGACCGGGTACCTGATCGCCTATGACGACCCCGTTGGCGTCGCCCGCGAGCTGTTGTCGTTCTTGGCCTAGGTGATGAAGAAGCTCTTGTTGGTGGTGTTGGTGGTGTTGGTGTTGGGGGCGGGCGGGTCGACGTCCGCGCGCGCGGCGGACCTGACGCTGCTGTCCTCAACGCAGATCGACGCGCGGCTGACCGAGCTGACGTTCCGCTCGCCGTCCTTGGCTGACCCCGTGAAGGTCCGCGTGCTCGTCCCGCGCGAGGCGGCGTCGCACCCGACCGCGCGCTATCCCGCGCTCTACCTGCTGCACGGCAGCGGCGGCACCGCGGCGGCGTGGACGCAGCTCGACGCCGAGGCGTTGACCGAGGGCATGGGGTTGGTCGTCGTCATGCCCGACGGCGGCGACGAGGGCTGGTACACCAACTGGCCGGGCTTGGAGCCGCCGCGCTGGGAGGACTTCCACGTCGACGAGCTGATCCCGTGGATCGAGGCGCACAAGCCGGTGATCGCGGCGCGGTCCAAGCGCGCGGTCGCGGGGTTCTCGATGGGCGGCTTCGGCGCGATGAGCTACGCGGCGCGACATCCGGACCGCTTTGCCGCCGCAGCCTCGTTCTCGGGCGCGCTGGATCTCGGGACGCCGGCGGGATCCGCGCCCGGTCTGGTCGACGCCCAGCCGTGGGGTCCGTGGTCCGGGCCGCAGATCGCGTGGCGCGGACACAATCCCTATGACTTGGCGGGCAACCTGCGGGGCGTGGGGCTGCAGATCTACACGGGCGACGGCGACGGCACCGATGACGTCGAGCCGATTGTTGGCGCGCAGTCGAAGTCCTTCGCGGGTCGGCTTGGGACGTTGGGAATCCCACGGGTGTTCGTCGACTACGGCCGGGGCGGGCATCAGGGTGAGCTGTTCAAGCGCGACCTCAAGCAGACGCTGCCCGGGCTGATGGACCGCCTGACGCACCCGGTCGACCTGCCGTCGCGCTGGTCCTTCCGCGCGACCGAGCGCGAGTGGACGATGCGCGGTTACACGCTGTCGGCGCGGCGCGACGCGCTCTCCTGGCGGGCGCTGGAGGACGTGCGCGCGAGCGGTCTGACCGTTCGCACCGACGGCCCGGTGACCGTGACCACCTCCCGGCGCTACGCCCATGACGCGCGCTACCGCGTCGTGGTGCGGCCGCGCGGCGCGAAGACGCGCCGGCTGGTGGTGCGTGCGTCGGCCAATGGCCGCCTGGTGTTCGATGTGCCGCGGACGTCCACCGTCGAGATCACGCGCGCGGCAGCGTCCACCGGCTAAGTCGTAGTCTCCGGGGCCATGCCCCCTGTGAAGAAGAAGACGCTCTACGGCGGCGAGACCAAGAAGGCCGTCGACAACTTCCCGATCTCCGGCGAGACGGTCCCGCTCTCCGTGATCCACTGGCTCGGCCGCATCAAGGGCACCGCTGCCCTGGTCAACGCCGACCTCGGGAACCTCGACAAGAAGCTCGCGGCGGAGATCGCCGCGGCGGGCGAGGCCATCGCCAACGGCGAGCACGACACCCAGTTCCCGATCGACGTGTTCCAGACCGGGTCCGGCACGTCGTCGAACATGAACACCAACGAGGTCATCAGCGCGCTGACCGAGGGTCGCGCGCATCCCAATGACCATGTGAACTTCGGCCAGTCGTCCAACGACGTGTTCCCGAGCGCCGTGCACCTGGCGGCGCTGGACCAGGCCACCAACACGCTGCTGCCGGCGCTGAAGCAGCTGGAGCGCTCGTTCGACCGCAAGGCCAAGAAGTTCAAGGACGTGGTCAAGTCCGGCCGCACGCACCTGATGGACGCGGTGCCGGTCACGCTCGGCGCGGAGTTCGCCGGCTACGCGGCGCAGATCCGCCTTGGCCAGGAGCGCATCGCTTCGGCGCTCGTGCACGTCGGCCAGATCCCGCTCGGCGGTACCGCCACAGGCACGGGCCTGAACACGCATCCGAAGTTCGCCGCTGAGGTCCGCAAGCGGTTGGCTCGGGACAGCAAGTTGAAGTTGATCGCGCCGCCGGCGGATCCGTTCGAGGCGCAGGCCAACCGCGATGCCTTGGTGGAGCTGAGCGGCGCGCTGAAGGTCGTCGCGGTCTCGCTGACGAAGATCGCCCAGGACATCGCGCTGATGGGCTCCGGCCCGCGTGCGGGCATCGGCGAGATCTTCCTGCCCGAGCTTCAGAAGGGCTCGTCGATCATGCCGGGCAAGGTCAACCCGGTCCTGCCCGAGGTGGTCTTGCAGGTGTCCGCGCAGGTGATCGGCAACGACACCGCGATCACCATCGGCGGCATGCAGGGCCAGTTCGAGCTGAACGTCCGCATCCCGCTGATCGCCCGCAACCTGTTGCAGTCGATCCACCTGTTGTCCACCACCTCGGTCGCGTTCGCCGAGAAGTGCGTCGACGGCATCGAGGTCAACAAGGCCGGGACCAAGGCCTCCGCCGAGGGGACGCTGGCCACCGCCACCGCGCTGAACGGAGCCATCGGCTACGACGCGGCCGCGGCCATCGTCAAGGAGGCGAGCGGCTCGGGCCGCCCGCTGCGCGAGGTCGCCCTCGAGGCCGGCGTCGACGCCAAGCTCTACGACGAGACGATCAACCTCCGCAAGATCGCGGCGGGCAACCAGGCCTAGCGGCTGGTCCCGCGGCGGTCCGTGTCGTCTCGTGGTGAATAGGTCACCACGAGACGACACGCGCGTCAGGTGAGAAGGCGCCGAAGGCGATCGGCGACCTCCGCGGGCCTGCGCGTCGCCTGGTGATGGGTGACGCGAACGACGGTGTAGCCCGCGACGGCGAGTCGTTGATCCCGCTCGCGGTCCCGCTCGAACGCGGTGCGTGAAGTGTGGAAGGCGTAGCCGTCGAGCTCGGCGATGAGGTCGGCCTGCGGCCAGAGGAAGTCGACCTCCAGATCTTCGACGCGGGTGTTGACAGCGGGGCGCGGGAGGTCGTGGTCGTCGCAGAGCTGGAGGAACCGGCGTTCGAGGTCGCTGCGCAGGAGGGCGGCGTCGCGTCCGGCGAGCTCGGCGAGGAGCTTGCGGAGCTTCGGCGCGCCGGGCTGTCGCGGATGCTCCTGCAGGCATCGACGGACATCGAGGAGGTCGAAGCGATGCAGGCGGATCGCACGCTGGATGACGTCCTCCAACTTGGTGTGGTGGACGTGCCGCGCGAGGTCGAGCAAGGTCCGGGCGACGGTTGTGGTCGGGATGCCGTCGACCGTGGTGACCTCCTCGGGTCGGAGGGTCCCGACGCGGTGGAGCGCGATGCGCTTCGGATCGGGCGCGCGGCCGGCGTTGGTGGGCCGGATCACGTGGATCTTCGAGCCGCGCGACGCCATGAGGTCGTGGTGCGACGCAGCGTCGAAGTGGCTGAGTGCCGCGCCCTCGCCGCAGGCGAGGACCGCGGCCAGCCAGCGCCCTTCGCGCGACGTGATCGTGTGCCCGATCGCGTAGACGCCCCGATAGAGCCGGTGCAGCCGGCCGAGCGCCAAGCGATGGTCGATCGCGTCGTCGCCGAGGCCGAGGGATCGGAGCTCGGCGCGAGAGATGACGGCGTGGCGGGCGGCCGCGAAGGCCACTATCCGGTGATCCAAGTCGTTTTGACCGCGCATTACGCGGTGTAGGCGACTTGGACCGGGAGTTCGGCCTGGGCGGAGGGTTAGTTGAGGCCGGTGCCGAGGCGGCGGAACGCGTTGCCGACCGCGGATGCGGCGGGTTTCGGGTGGCCGGCGTAGTCGTAGAGGCCTTTGGTGTTGAGGCCTCGGGTGATGGAGATGTTGGGGATGAGCTTCTTGATCGAGCCGCCGGCGAAGGTGGGGGCGACGCCGAAGTCGCGGAGGTTCCACACCAACATGCCGGAGAGTTGGGGGAGGGCGCGGTAGGTGGCGATGTGGCGGCGTAGGAGCCAGGACTGGTAGCCGTAGCCGCCGGGGGTCTCTGAGGGGTTGGCGGCGTTGGCCTCGGCGCCGAACTCGGAGACGAGGGTGACCTTGCGCGGGAACAACCGGGTGAAGCCGAGGACGGTGGAGTGCAGGCGGGCGGCGATGGCCTTCCGCGACTCGTCGGCGCCTTCGTACCAGCCGATGTAGTTGGTCAGCGTGACCGCGTCGACGTCCTTGTAGATCAGGCCGGGGTCGCTCGGTGGGTGGGAGCCCCAGAGGTCGACGGCGACCAGGCGGCCTGGATCTCTGCGGTGCAGCTCGTGGGCCATGTCGCGGACGTAGGCGACCTGGGAGTCGTCGTGGCCGTTGCCGGCGATCTCGTTGACGAGGTTCCAGGCGACGATCGACGGGTGCAGCTGGAGCTGGCGGACGCTGAGGCGGACCCGCTCGCGGGCGGCGTGGGCGAGCGCCGGCGTCGAGGAGGTCCAGGCGCCGGGGGCGTCGACGGGGCCGATGCCCTGCCAGACCATGATGCCGGCGCGGTCGAGGCGCTCCAGCAGCCCCGGCGACAGCGGGTGCTGCGCCCGCGTGGCGTTGGCGCCGATGGCCTTCAGGTCGGCGACGATGTTGTCCATGTCGGTCGCGCTGAGGCCGTCGCCGTCACCCTCGGCGTCCTCGTGGATCGACGCGCCATGGAGACGCAACCGCTTGCCGTTGAGCAGCAGCGTGCGACCGTCGCGCTTGAGCTCACGTAGGCCTACAGCTTGGGTCCAGCCGGCGCCGTCGGGGGTGACCAAGTGCATGGAGTAGAGCGACGGCGAGCCCGGCTGCCACAGCGCGGGGGTAGAGACCACGACGCGGGCGCTGACGCGGCGGGTCTCCCCCGGGCCGAGGTGGACGCGCGGGAAGCGGAAGGCAATGACGCGGCCAGCGCGGGTGAAGCTGCCGCGAGCCTGCAGGTCGCGGGACTCTCTGCTGTCGCGGTTCCGGACGCTGGCGGAGACGTCAACGATCGCCGCTCCACGCGAGAGCCGTGTGCGCACGGCCGGCGCCTCGACCTCGCTGCGCGCCAGCGGCCGCAGCGTCACCTCGCGGTTGATCCCGCCGTAGTTGAACCACGTGCGATGCCATCCCGTCCGCTTCTGGCGCGTCGGGTAGCGGTAGTCGGCGCGCACCACCAGCCGGTGCTCGATCCCGCCGCGCAGGCGCAGGTTGACCTCGAAGGGCAGGTAGGCGCCGGTGTGCGTCGCGATCTGGCGGCCGTCGAGCCAGACGGTCGCGATGTGGTGGACCGACTCGAAGCGCAAGGTGTAGGACCCGGTGCGCGGCGCGGTCAGCGTCGTGCGGTACCAGGTGATCGCGCCGCGCCAGGCGGCGAAGCCGGTCGCGCCGGTGATCGTCGCGGCGTTGGCGACGCGGGGAACCGAGGTCAGCGCGCCGTCGAAGCCGCCCTGAGACCACCCGTCGCGTTCCCCTGCGTCAGAGGGATCGTCGGTCATCACCCACGGGCCGGCGACCGCCAAGCGCCCGTCGGGACCGCCGGAAGCCGTCGGCGCGACGAGCGCCTCACCGACCGGCCCAGACGCGCCCGCGCCGAGCACGACCGCCGCTCCCGCGCCGCAGGCCAGCACCGCCGCGATCACCGCGGACAGCACCGCCAGCCTGGCGCCCTTGCCCATCACTCCGGGATGATGGCAACTGCGCGCGCCGGGGCCGCTGATCCCCCGACGAGGCGCAACGGGAAGACGGACACGGTGAAGCCGGAAAGCGGAAGTTCGCGCAGGTTCGCCAGCCGCTCGATCTGGCAGTACTCCAGGTCGGCCTGGTGCGCCGCCCAGAACACGCCCGGCTCACCCGACGCCTTCGCCGCCTCCGCCTGCATGTGCAACGGGGCGTCCCAACCCCACGCATCGATGCCCATCACGCGCACACCCTGCGCATGCAGCCAGCGCGTCGCCTCCACGGTCACTCCCGGCCCACGCGCCATGTAGTCCAGGGAATCGAGGAAGAGATCGCGGTCGGTCCGGACGAGGACGATGTCGCCGGCGGTCAACGAGTGCCCCGCCGCCTCCAACGCGCCGACAGCATCGTCCACCGTCATCGCCTCGCCATCCGCCTTGTGCGACATGTCGAGCACCACGCCTGGCCCGAAGAACCACTCCAACGGCAGCTGGTCGATCGTCTTCGCCGGCTCCCCGCCGATCGTCGAGTTGTAGTGGTAGGGCGCATCCACGTGCGTGGAGTTGTGCGTGCCGAACCGCGTGAACGTCTCGACCGCCCAACCCTCGCCGTCGCGCAGCAGCTCCGGCCCGACGCCGAGCATCGTCTCGATCGTCTTGGCGCCCTCCGCGTGGTCGCTGAACTCCACGTCCGTGCGCAGGATGTCCGGCAGCTCCGCCGGAGACGGGACGATGGGAGCGCTGAGATCTACGAACCGGGGCATCGGCGCCGCCCTTCGGCGGCGCCGATAAAAACCCTTCCCCTACAACTTGTGCGGCGGCACGCCTACATTCATCGCGACGTACTTGGTCTCCAGGTACTCGTCGAGCCCTTCGGGTCCGCCCTCGCGGCCGAAGCCGGACTGCTTGACGCCGCCGAAGGGGGCGCCGGCGTTGGAGACCAGGCCCTGGTTGAAGCCGATCATGCCGGTCTCCAGCCGCTCGATCACGCGGAAGGCGCGGTCGACGTCCTGGGTGAAGATGTAGGACACGAGGCCGTACTCGGTGTCGTTGGCCTTGGCGATCGCCTCGTCGTCGGAGGCGAACGTCGTGATCGGCGCGACCGGGCCGAAGATCTCCTCGGCCAGCAGGTCGGCGTCGTCCGTCACGCCCGCCAGGACGGTCGGCGAGTAGAAATAGCCGGGCCCGTCCTGCCGCGCGCCGCCGGTCAGGACGCGCGCGCCCTTGCCGACCGCGTCGTCGACCAGCTCGGCGACCTTCGAGCGCTGCGCCTCGTCGATCAGCGGCCCGACGTTCACGCCGTCCTCGGTGCCGCGGCCGACCTTCAGCGCGCCGATCCGCTCTGCGAGCTTCTCGGCGAACGCGTCGGCGACCGACTCGTGCACGTGGAAGCGGTTGGCGCTCGTGCACGCCTCGCCGCCGTTGCGCATCTTGGCCAGCAGCGCGCCCTCGACCGCCGCGTCGAGGTCCGCGTCCTCGAAGACCAGGAACGGCGCGTTGCCGCCCAGCTCCATCGAGACCTTCAGGACCTGCTCGGCCGACTGCTTGATGAGCTCCTTGCCGACCGCGGTCGAGCCGGTGAACGACATCTTGCGCACGCGCGGGTCCTCGATCAGCGGCGCCATCAGCGACCCCGACGACTTCGCCGTGAGCACGTTGACCACGCCACCGGGCAGCCCGGCCTCCTCAAGGATCTGGGCGAGCGCCAGCATGCTCAAAGGCGTCTGCTTGGCCGGCTTGACCACGCACGTGCAGCCCGTCGCCAGCGCGGGGCCGATCTTGCGGGTGCCCATCGCCAGCGGGAAGTTCCACGGCGTGATGAACAGGCACGGTCCGATCGGCTGGCGCATCGTCAGCACGCGCCCGTTGCCCGCCTCGTTGGTCGTGAAGCGGCCGTTGATGCGCACGGCCTCCTCGGAGTACCAACGCAGGAAGTTGTTGGCGTAGGTGATCTCGCCCTTGGACTCCGCGATCGGCTTGCCCATCTCCAACGTCATCAACAACGCCAGCTCGTCGGTGCGCTCGTTGATGAGGTCGTAGGCCCGGCGCAGGATGTCGGCGCGCTCGCGTGGCGCGACGTGCTTCCAGGTCTCAAACGCCTCGGTCGCCGCAGCCAGCGCCGCGTCGGCGTCCTCGTTGGTCGCATCGGCGACCGTCGCGATCGTCTCGCCCGTCGCGGGATCCTCGACGTCCAGCGTCCCGCCGCCGGTCGCGTCCCGCCACTCCCCGCCGATGAACAACTGGGTCTTGACCCCGTCGATGACCCGGGTCTCGTCCGCTGTCGCGGCCATGCTCACGATCCTTCCTGCAGTCGTCGCTTTCCCTCGCGAGGATACGACTGCCCGGACCGCCGCAGCGGCCAAACCGAGCGCGCTACTCCGCGCCGCGGAGCACTGCCCCGACCGTGCGGCCGAGGATCCGCGCGTCCAGTCCCAGCGACCAGGAGTCGATGTACTGGTTGTCGAGGTCGGCGCGGGCCGTCATGCAGGAGCCGGCGCCGCGGGCGCCCTCGACCTGGGCCAGGCCGGTGAGGCCGACGCGAACGCGGTGACGGTGGGCGTAGCCGGGGATCTCGCCGCTGAAGCGCTGCACGTGCTCGGGGCGCTCGGGGCGCGGGCCAACGAGGCACATGTCGCCGCGCACGACGTTCCACAGCTGTGGCAGCTCGTCCAGCGACGTGCGGCGGATGAAGCGGCCGACGGCGGTGCGGCGGTCGACGCCCTCGATGCCGCCAGGAGCGGCGCCGTCAGCGGGGACGAAGGACGCGGCCGACGCGCGCGAGGCGCGCATCGAGCGGAACTTGAGCATCGCGAAGGTCTCGCCGCCCTCGCCGACGCGATCCTGGCGGAAGAGCACCGGGCCGCGCGAGGTGAGCAGGACGGCGAGCGCGATCGCGAGCAGGATCGGGGCGGCGGCGAGCAGCGCGAGGAGGGCGATGATGCGCCCGACGACGTACTTGCCCTCGAGGGCGAGCGTCTGGGCCGGGGCGGCCGCCGCGACGAGCGCGGCGGACATCGGGACGGCGAGGGCGAAGAAGAGGAGGAGGGAGGCAACCGGGGACATCACTCCCGATGTCGGAAAACTCGTCCAGGCCGCTCATCCCCACTTCCCGGTAGTTGTCAGGCGGTTGACCGCACTTCTGACGCGACGGCGCTCGATCGTGGTGAGGTTTGACGAGCTTGGTGGCGCACGCCCCTCCAGGCCCGCGGATGCCACCGCGCCTGCTCGGGCACCAGCGGCCATCCGTGCTGCATCGGCGCGAGCATCCCGCGCAGCGCCAGCTCGTCGACCGCCGTCCACTTCAGGCCGAGCGTCGCGCGCGCCGCTGGCGGGAGGGTTCCCCGCGCGACGAACGTCGGCGCGCGCGTCACGAACGGCTTCATGGCCATCCACGGCAGGCCGTTCAGCGCCGGGTAGGGCGACGGGATGTTCATGGTGTCCTTGAACGTGCCGACCGCCACCTCGGTCGCCTCCAGCTCGTCGTTGAGCATGTGCTTCCAGTAGGCCTCGAAGGCGGTGTAGCTCTCCGGCACCGGGCGCATCGTCAACCCGTACATCTCGTACCAGCCAATCGACTCGTCGTAGAGCCGCTCCTGGTCGAGGCGCGACATCGGGTTCCCGAGATAGCCCTGCACGGCGATGATCGACTCGAAGAACGTCGCGTGCGCCCAGTAGAAGGCGTCCGGGTTGAGCGCGTGGTACTTGCTGCCCGACGCGGTCGTGCCCTTGATCGACTTGTGCTGGTCGCGCACCCAGGTCGCGGTCTCCTCGGCGCGCCCCGGGCGGTCGTAGATCACGCCGAGGATCGGGCCTGAGGAGCGCAGCAGCCGATTCCACGGGTTCTCGAAGAAGTCGGAGTGCTGGCGCAGCGCGGCGTCGATGGCTGGATGCATCGCCTGCAGGACGCCCGCGCGGACCACGAACATCAGGCCGCGGGCGTCGCCGAAGTAGCGCCAGGTCAGGGAGCCCGGGCCGGGCAGGGTTGCCGTCATGAGCGGCATGGTGCCACGTGACAACGAGCGTTGTCAATCAGGTCGTTCTAATGTGAGCGGACGCCGGCGGCGGCGATGATCAGGGCGGTCGTGTGCGCGTTGAGCCGTGCGACCGGGATGGGCGGATCCGCGCTCAGCCACGTGAGGTAGATCGCGCGGATCGCGCCGAGGAGCGCCACGGCGGCCAGCTCGGCGTCGACCTCGTCGGGTGGGTCGGGCAGCGCGCGCATCTGGGTGACCAGCAGCGTGGTGAACGCGGGGATCAGCTCGAGGTCGTGCTGGGCCAGCACGCTGTCGCTGAAGGACTCGCTAAGCAGGACGCGGCCGCGGCGGGGGTCGGCTTCCAAGAACGTGGTGAAGGCCGCGACCGCGGAGTGAGCGACGCGCTCGGGCGCGTCCGGTGGCGCCGTCGCGATGGCCGCGACGATGGCGTCGCGGGCCTCTGAGGCGACCTGGGAGTGCACGGCGCGCAGCAGCGCGTCGCGCCCGTCCGGGAACGACTCGTAGAAGTAGCGCTCGGTCAGCTTCGCACCGCGGCAGACCGCGCGGACCGTGACCCCGCTCGCGCCCTGCGTCCCCAACAGCTCGACGCCCGCCTCGATCAGCGCGGCGCGCCGGGCGGCGACTCGGTCTTCGAGCGTCGAGGTCAACGGGTTGTCCTAGGTGTTGGTGACCGTCTCGTGGCCGAGCTCCTGGGCGAACGCGACGTCGGCGGTGTAGTCGATCGGCAGCACGATCAGCGACGGGACGTCCAGCGTCAAGGCGTGATCGAGGTGGCGGCCGAAGTCGTCGGGGCCCTCGCAGCGCCACGCCGGCATCCCGAACGCCTCGGCGAGCTTGACGAAGTCCGGGTTGGTGAAGTCGACGCCGAAGTGCTCGCCGAACTTCTTGTCCTGCTTCCAGACGATCGACCCGAACTGCCGGTTCTCCCAGACCACGTTGACGAACGGCGTCTTCAGGCGCGTGGCGGTCTCGAGCTCCTGGAAGTTCATCAAGATGCCGCCGTCGCCGTTGACCGTCACCACGCGCTTGCCCGGGTGCACCAACTTGGCCGCGACCGCGCACGGGACCGCGAAGCCCATTCCCGCCAGGCCGTTGGCGATCATCACCGTGTTGGGCTCGTGGGCCGGGAACATGCGCCCGATCCACAGCTTGTGCAGGCCGACGTCGGAGATCAGGATGTCGTCACGACGCAGCGCGCGGCGGATCTCGTAGAGCGCGCGCGGCGGCTGCATCGGGAAGTGATCGTCGTGCGCGGCGTCGCGCAGGCGGCCCTCGACGAGCGAGCGCAGACGGGGCGAGCCGCCGCTGTGCGGGACGTCGCGGCACTCCTCGGCCAGCCGCGTGAGCACGTGGTAGATGTCGCCGACCAGCTCGACCTCGGGCGTGAAGAACTCGTCGATCTCGGCGGCCACGGAGTCGACCACCACGATCTTCTTGTCGCGCCGCGGGTTCCAGTGCTTGGGCGCGTGCTCGACGAGGTCGTAGCCGATCGCGATGACGACGTCGGCGTCCGCGAAGCCCGCCAGCGCGTAGTCGTGGGCCTGCAGGCCGACGGTCCCCAGCGCCTTGGGGTCCTCGTAGTCGAGCAGGCCCTTGCCCATGAACGTCTCGGCGACGGCGATGCCGGTCGCGCGGCAGAACTCCCGCAGCGCCGGCGCGGCGCCCGCGCGCACGACGCCGTTGCCGGCGATCGCGACCGGGTTGATGGCGTTGCGGATCGTGTCGGCGGCCTTGAGCAGCTCGCGCGCGGCAGGCTCGGGGCGGACCGGGCGCCGGCGCGGCAGCGGCTGGGCGTCGACCTCGGCGGCCATGACGTCCTCGGGCAGCTCCAGGTGCGTGGCCCCGGGCTTCTCGGACTCGGCGACCTTGAACGCCTTGCGGACGACCTCAGGGACGATCTCCGGGCTCGTGACGCGCGCGTTCCACTTGGTGATGGGCTTGAAGAGCTCGACCAGGTCGATGAACTGGTGCGACTCCTTGTGCATGCGCTCCAGATCGGCCTGACCGGTGAGTGCAACGAGCGGTGCACGATCCAGGAATGCGTCGCCGATAGCGGTTACGAGGTTCATAGCCCCGGGCCCGAGTGTCCCGAGGCAGACGCCGGCGCGTCCGGTCAACCGCCCGTACATGTCCGCCATGTAGGCCCCGCCCTGTTCGTGTCGAACGGGGATGAACGAGACCGAGGACTGGGCGAGCGACTGGTTGAGATCCAGCGTCTCCTCACCCGGGATGCCGAAGACGTACTTGACGCCTTCAGCCTCCAGGCACTCGACGAAGAGGTCAGACGCTCGCCGCTTGGACATCTCGTTTCCCTACCCTGCCTCGATTGAACGCTTCAGACCGATGCCTGCCGAACCTAGCACCGCAACTCCCCCTGCCTGCCCGCGTTCGGTGAGGGGCATGCGCCGGATCCGGATCGCCGCCCTCGCCGTCTGCGCCCTCGCCGTCGCTGCGCCCAGCGCGCACGGCGCTGCGCGCCTGGTCGTAAAGGGGCACGGCTTCGGCCACGGGATCGGGATGAGCCAGTACGGCGCGATGGGCTTCGCCCAGCACGGCACGGGCTACCGGGACATCCTCGGGCACTACTACGAGGCGACGAGCGTCGTGAAGCTCGCCGATCCGCCGGACGCGATCCGGGTCTTGTTGCAGAGCGGGCGCTCGGTGCGGGTCAGCGGCGTGGTCTCCGGCGGGCCGTCGGGGCGGAAGCTGAGCGCGTCTGCCTCCTACAGCGCGGACGCGGTGGGCGGGCGCGTGGCGCTGTACGCCGCGTCGGGGCGGCGGCTGGGGACGTACGCGTCGCCGCTGCGGCTGGCGGCGCCTCGGGGCGGGTCGTTCCGGTTGAAGGGCGGGGCGGCGAACGGCCTTGCGAACGGTCGCTACCGGGGCGTGTTGGAGGTGCGGGCGAACGGGTCGTCGGTGCAGGCGATCAACGCGGTCGGCGTCGAGGACTACGTGCGCGGGGTCGTCAGCGCCGAGTCGCCGCCGTCGTGGCCGGCCGAGGCGCTGAAGGCGCAGGCGGTCGCGGCGCGGTCCTACGCGGTGACCACGGATGCCGGCTCTGCTTCGGATGGCTTCACGCAGTACGCCGACACGCGCTCGCAGATGTACAAGGGCGTCGCGGCGGAGTTCCCGTCGACCGACGCGGCGGTCGCGGCGACCGACGACGAGGTCGTCGCCCAGAACGGCAAGGCCGTCACCACGTTCTTCTTCTCGACCTCCGGCGGTCACACCGAGAACGTCGAGGACTCGTTCATCGGGGCGCTGCCGAAGTCCTGGCTGAAGGGCGTCGACGACCCCTATGACTCGGTCTCGCCGCGCCACAACTGGGGGCCGTTCACGTACTCGCAGGGCACGGTGCAGGCCAAGTTGGGGCGGTTGGTGCGCGGGTCGTTCCGCGGGATCACGGTGCTGGAGCGCGGCGCGTCGCCGCGGATCGTGCGCGCCGAGGTCAACGGGACCAACGGCGTGACGCAGGTGACGGGTCCGCAGCTGCGGACGGCCTTCGGGCTGTACGACACGTGGGCGTCGTTCACCTACATCTCGGCGAAGAGCAAGGTGACGTCGTCGGACGAGGGCGGCGACGAGGCGAAGTCGAAGTCGAACGGCGGCGGCGGCGCTTCGAGCACCGCGCCGGGGACGACGTCGGCGCCGGCCGACACCACGGGCGGCGCCAGCGGCGATGGCAGCGGTGACGGGACGACGGGCGGGCAGGTGGCGTCGGCGTCGGCGTCGGCCGCTCGCCGCGTGCTGCCGGCGCCGCGGCGGTCGCTGTCGGGGACGTTCACGGTCGCGCGCGGGACGACGCTGGCGGTGCAGCGCCGCGGTACGCGTGGTGGCTGGGTGACGGTCGGGTTGGCGCGGGTCGGGAAGGGCGGCGCGTACCGCGCGTCGCTGCCGGGCGCGGGGACGTATCGCGTCGCTTTGGGCGACGTGGTCGGCCCGGCCGTCCGGGTGCACTGAGCGCTACCGCGACAGCCGCGTCCCACATCGCCCCTCAACGTCCGCTTAGCGTTCGCGGTCAGGGCTAAAGGCCCCGGCGGGGACGTCGATTGCGCACGTATGACCGGCTTGTCCGTCGCTATCGCCGTGGTCGCCTTGGGAGCGATCTGGCTGCTGGCCGCCTGGCGCGGCCTGCTCGCCGCGCGCGACGCGGCCGACGCGACGTGGGCGGCGATCGACGTCCACCTGCGCGAGCGCCACGCGCTCGTGCCCGCGCTCGCCGCCGCGATCCGGGCCGACGTGTCCAGCGAAGAGGCAACGCTCTCCCGCCTGCTCGCCGCCCGCGACGCCGCCGCGTCCGCCACCACGCCTTGGGCCCGCGCCGAGGCCGAGCGCCACCTCGTCGCCGGCATCGCCTCGGTCACCGCGCTGGCCGAGTCCCACCCCGCCCTCGGCGGCACCGCCGCCTTCGTCGACCTCCAGACGCGCCTGTCGCTGATCGAGGACGCGATCCAGTCCTCGCGCCGCGTCTACAACGCCGACGTGCGCCTGTACCGCACCCGCCGCACCCACCTGCCCGGCGCGCTGTTGCGGCGTTTCGGGGCGTTCGAGGACCGGCCGTACTTCGAGCTCGACCACACGCGCGACCGCGCGGGCGCGGCGCCGCTGCCGCTGGTGCGGGCGGCTTAGGGGCGGCGGCGGGCGCGGCGGTTGGTGCGCGGCCGCTGGTGGCGTCCGGTGCGGTGCGCTGGTGGTGGTGCTCCGGGTTGGAGAGGATCCGGCGAAGGAGTGAGAGCGTTAGGGCGTGGCGACCGCTTGGTGTCGTCCTCGGGCGTGGTGTCGGGCTCGGGAGGGCGGTTCGGGGCCGAAAGGTCGATCCGGGTCGTCTAATGGTTGATATACGACGCTTTAGCGACCCGGATCCCTGGCGGCGCTCCATAAGGGCTGTTTCGGGATGCGGGTCGCGTGAGCCGGAATAGTTCCGGTCAACGCGACCCGGACCATCCTTTCGGCCCCGAACGCTCCCCCGAGCCCAAGAGACGGCCCGAGGACGACACCAAGCGGCGGCCACGCCAACCCGGCTTCACTCCCTCGCCGGATCCTCTCCAACGCACCGCACCACCACCCACACCCCGCGCTGAACGCCACCAACACCGGCGGCGGAGATACGGCGATGCGCTAGCGCCCGCGCGGATCCGCGGTGAGGAAGGCCACCGTGAGCGCGACGAGCTCGTCGGCGACAGTGGAGATGCCATCAATGCCGTCGCGCAGAAGCGTGATCGAGACGATCTCGTTGACGGCGGATATCGCGGCGGTCGCCTGGAGGATCGTCAGCGACGGCAGCCCCAGGTCCGGGCGGGCTTCGCGGGATTCCTCGCGCCATTGCACCAGCACGTTGGCGAGCGACTCAACCCAGGCGGTCCAGCGCTGCGCCAGCTGCGGGCCGCCGGCGCGCATGTGGGTCAGGAACAGGCGGGTGAACTCGGGGTGGGCCACCAAGGCCTCCAAGTACGCCCGGGCGCCGCGATCGATCCGCAGGACCGGGTCGGGCTCGGCGGCGACGGTGTCGACGACCGTGCCGACCATCAGCTCGCTGGCGACCTCGAAAGCCTGCAGGAAGCAGTCGTCCTTGTCGCGGAAGTGCTCGTAGAACGTGCGCTTGGCGGTGCCGGCCTCGCGGACGATGTCGCTGATCGTCACCGCCGCGACGCCGCGGTCGGCGGCGAGGCGCACGAACGCCGACAGCAGCCGGCCGCGCTGGGACGCCAGGACGACGTCACGCGCCAGGCCGTGCGGCCCGCGTGGCAGGACCAGCGGCGCGTCGTCCGGCGCGAAGGGGGAGGTGGTGTCGCTCAACCGCCGTAGACCCTGGAGACCGACTCGGCGACGCAGACCGGCTTGTCGCCGCCCTCGCGCTCGAACGTCTGGGTGACGGTCAGCTGGACGCCGCCGGGGATGTCGTCGGCCGCGGTGAGCGTCGCGCGCATGCGGACCTTCGAGCCGACCGGCAGCGGCGCCGGGTAGCGGACCTTGTTGTAGCCGTAGTTCAACCCGAAGGCGACGCCGGTGACCTCGAACAAGGCGTAGGAGAACTGCGGCCCCAAGCTCAGCGTGTACAGGCCATGCGCGATCGTGCCGCCGAACGGCGTCTCCTTCGCGCGCTCGGGATCGACGTGGATCCACTGGTGGTCGCCGGTCGCGTCCGCGAAGGCGTTGATCGCCTCCTGGGTGACCTCCAGCCAGTCGCTGACGCCGAGCTCCTGCCCGACGCGCCCCTTGAGGTCGTCGAGCCCGTTGATGACCGTTGCTCCCATGCGACGGATTCTAAGGACGTTGCAGCCATTCGGCCTCAACACGGCCGAGCTCGGTCGACGGCGGCTCGTCGGCCATGTACTCCAACGCCAGCGTGCCCCAGTCGGCGCCAGCGCGCAGCTCGCCCAGCACGCTGAACAACAGGCCCTCCATCCGCCGCAGCAGCAGCGCCTGGGGCGGGATCGTCTGGCGGCGCATCTCCGCGAAGTACTCCGAGGCGGGCGAGCCGCCCTTCTCCATCGACTCGCGCACGTACTGCGGCGACAACCGCCGGAAGCCGCGGTTGAAGTACCACTCGCCGGCGGCGGCGAGCTGGCCGAGCACGCGCTCGGGCTCAAACGCGTCCGGATCCGGGAGGTAGCCCAGCTCGGAGAGGTGGCGGTGGACCTCGTCGGCGTCGCCCGCGATGACGGCTTGGGCCAGCTCGCGCTCCTGGTCGAGGTACTCGGCGTCCATCCGCCGCACCAGGCCGAAGTCCAGGAAGCAGACGCGCCCGTCGTCGGCCAGCAGGTAGTTGCCGGGATGCGGGTCGCCTGCCGCGATCCGCTCGCGCTCGAGCAACCCATAGAAGAACCGGAAGCAGATCTCGGCGAAGCGATCGCGCTGCTCGTCATCCAGCTTCTGGACCTCGGCGAACCCGCGCCCGGAGACGAACTCCGTGATCAGCACGCGCCGCGTTGACATCGACGTGACGACGTCGGGGACCAAGATGTAGGGGTGGCCCTTGAACGCCCGCGCGACGCGCCGGTGGTGCTGGGCCTCCATCTCGTAGTCGAGCTCCTCGCCGATCCGGTCGCGCAGCTCGGAGAGGATCGCCTTGGCGTCGAGCCCCGGCGCCAGGCGCTTGACCAGCGGCAGCAGCACGGTCGCGTTGCGCAGGTCGGTCTCGACCGCCTCCGCGACGCCCGGATACTGGACCTTGACCGCGACGTCGCGCCCGTCGTGCAGGTTCGCGCGGTAGACCTGGCCGATCGATGCGGCGGCGATCGGCGTCGCGTCAAAGGTCGCGAAGTGCTCCTCCAACGAGCCGCCGAGGTCATCGATGATGACCTTGCGCATCTTCTCGAACGACACCTGCGGCGCGTCGTCGCGCAGCGCGGCCAGGCGCGCCTTGAACTCCTCGCGCTCGCCCTCGGGCACGAGCTCGAAGTCGACGGTCGACAGCACCTGTCCGAGCTTCATCGCCGCGCCCTTCATCTGCCCGAGCTGGGTGACCAGCTCGTCGGCCAGCGCGAGCGCGCGCTTGGCGTCGGCCTTCTCGGCCTGCTCGTCGGTGCGCACGCGGTTGACGACGCGCGTGCCCGCCCAGCGCGCGGACTGGCCGGCGACGAGGCCGCCGAACTTCGCGGTGCGGGCAATGCGGGAGGTCGGGATCTTGGGCATCAGGCGTTCGTGTCAGAGTAGGCCGCGCATGCCACCGCTGCTGGTCGTCGACGCGCCGTCACTGCTCTACCGGGCGTTCTACGGGCTGCCCAAGTCCATTACGGGCGCCGACGGAAAGCCGGTCAACGCGCTGCTCGGGTTCGCCAACCAGGTGCTGTGGGCGATCGAGCGCCACGATCCGCGGGCCGTGATCCTGTGTAGCGGCGCCGAGGCGGCGACCTACCGCGTCGCGGCGCTGCCGCGCTACCACGCCGACCGCCCGCCGGTCCCCGACGAGCTTGCGCCGCAGTGGGCCGACGCGCCCGCGTTCTTCGGCGCGTTTGACTGGTCCTGGGAGGACGCCGGTGACCTGGAGGCCGACGACCTCCTCGGCGCCTACGCGCAGGCCGAAGTGGCCAACGGCGGCACCGTCCTGATCTTCAGCGGCGACCGCGACATGTTCCAGTGCGTGGGCGACGCCGTCAGCGTGCTGTTCCCCCGCGGCGGCAAGGACGGCCCCGAGCTGGTCGACACCAAGGGCGTCAAGGAGAAGTACGGCATCCGGCCCGACCAGGTGCCGGACTTCATCGCCCTGCGCGGCGATCCCTCCGACGGCATCCCAGGCGCCAAGGGCATCGGCGAGAAGACCGCGGGCGAGATCCTGCGCGTGCACGGCGACCTGGAGACCGCGATCGCCAACGCGGACAAGGAGCGCCCGCGGGTGGCGCAGACGCTCAAGAACCAGGCCGACGAGCTGCGCGAGTTCCGCAAGATCGCGACCTTGCAGCCGATCGAAGTGGCGTGTCCCCCCGACGCGCCGACGACGTTCGGCCCGGCCTCAGAGGCCGCGACGGCGCGCGGGATGAACCGGCTTGCCACGCGCTTGGAAGCTTTGGCGCAGAAGGGGTAACCGGTGCGCGGGCGAACCCCGCGCTATTGGCCGCCTCTCCGTCTGCCGATCCTTCAGCGATGATCCTCCGCGTGGTGCGACGTCTTCTCGTCTGCCTGTGCGCTGTTGCCATGCTCGCGAGCACGGCCCAAGCAGCGACGCTTCCGCGCGCCGTCGATCTCGATTCGGCCGGCTGGGAGTACACGCCCGACCACCGCTCCTGGACCGCCGTCGACCTCCCGCACGTCTTCGACGCCCAGCCCAAGAGCCAGGACTTCTCGGGCCAGACCGGCTGGTACCGGATCGCGCTACAGCAGCCTGACGGCACCCCGCAGGGCTACACCTGGGGCGTTCACTTCGAGCAGGTCCGCCGGATCGCGGACGTCTTCCTGGACGGCCGCAAGCTCATCCGGCACTCCGATCCCTACGCGCCGTTCACGGTCGCGCTGCCCCAGCTGGCCGACGGCGCCCGCCACGAGCTGGAGCTCCGCGTCGACAACCACAAGGCCAAGGAGCCGCGCGAGGGCTGGTGGAACTGGGGCGGGATCACACGCCCGGCGCAGCTCGTCCCGCTCGGCACCGCGAACACCCGCGACGCGGGCTTCCTGCCCAGCAAGGACGCCGATGGCGACTGGTCGGTCCTGGTCGACGCCACGGTCGAGAACCGCGGCGCCACGACGATCGCGCCGACGCTGGCCGCCCACTTCACCAACCCGGACGGCGACGACGCCGGCAGCGGGAAGGCAACGAGCCGCGCGCTGGCGCCCGGCGAGCGCGCGCGCGTCCGCTTCCGCGTACCGCTCGAAGGCAATGCCCAACTGTGGGCGCCCGGCCACGCCAAGCTCTACGGCGCGTCGCTGACGACCTCGACCGGCTCGACGGTCTGGCAGCGCGACAGCGCGAAGATCGGCCTGCGCACGGTCACCGTCAAGGACGGCTTGTTGCAGCTCAACGGCAAGCCCGTCGAGCTGCGCGGCGCGTCGATCCAGGAGGACGTCGACGGCCACGGCCCGGCGCTGACCGACGCCGACGTGAAGTCGATCGTCTCGCAGTTGAAGGCCATCGGCGCCAACGTCACCCGCGCCCACTACGCGTTGGACGAGCGCTTGCAGTCCGCTCTGGACGCCGCCGGGATCATGGTCTGGACCCAGGCCCCGATCTACCACCGCGACCGCCTGCTGGAGACCGACGCCCAGCGCGACGCCGCGCTGTCGACCGTCCGCGCCGCCGTCTTGCAGACGCGCAACCACCCGTCGACGATCACGCACTCGGTCGCCAACGAGCTGTCGGTCGTCCCCGACACCGTCCCGGGCACGAAGAAGTTCCTCGACGCCGCGCGCCTGCTGACCGTCGATCTCGACGCGACGCTGCCGACCTCGGTCGACACACTCAGCTACCCCGGCTACGCGCGCCAGGAGACCTACGCGGCGTTCGACCTGCTGGGCATCAACTCCTACTTCGGCTGGTACCCGGGCAAGGCGGGGCACTCGACCGCCGACATCCGCTCGCTCGGCCCGTACCTGGCCGGCATGCGCGCCATGTACCCCAACTCGGGTCTCGTGCTGACGGAGTTCGGCGCCGAGGCGACGCTGACCGGACCGTCGACCGACAAGCAGACCTATGCCTTCCAGGAGGTCTACACGCGCGACGTGCTCGGCGCCGTCCGCGCGGCGCCGACGTTGAGCGGCGCGATCTACTGGACGCTTCAGGAGTTCGCGGTCAAGCCGGCCTGGGACGGCGGCGCCAAGATCCCCGGCGCCGACCGCAACGCGATCCACCACAAGGGCCTGATCACCTACGACGGGCGCCGCAAGCCCGCCTATGACGTGCTCGCGCGCGACATCAAGGACACGCCCTTGGTCCGCTCTGACGCAGACGTCGCCTACGCGCTGGACACGCGCGTGCCGGACGGCCACCGCGGCGGCGTCGGCATGACCGTCGCCGTCCTGGTCTTGCTCGCCGCGCTGGCGCTGCTGGCACTTGACGTGTGGGCGTTCTTCGGCTGGCGCGAGGCGATCCTCGCCGACGACCGCGACACCCGCGCCCGGCGCCGCGCCGGCTTCCGCGCGGCGGTGCTGGCCGCTAGAAGCGCGTCTGGTCCGGATCGCGCCGGGTCGACCACAGGCCCTGACCTCGTGAGCGCCGGATCAAGTACACGATGATGGTCGCGATCAGGACGCTGCCGACGAACCCGCCGGCGTTCGGATCGCCGATCAAGGCATAGGCCAACAGTCCGGCGACCATCGACGAGGCGATCCCGATCGCCGCCGTCGCCCAGAGCGACATCGGGTCCGGGCCGGGCAGCGCGAGGCGGCCAAGCCCGCCGACGATCACGCCCGAGACGAACAGCAGGACGAGGTAGAGAAGCAGGCTCACGCCGGTGACGTTACCTGCCGCGAACGGGAGCACGCACGACCTCGCCGCTGGCGTGCATGAGGCGCGGCTCGAGCTCGTTGTGGCCGCTGGCGCCGACGACGACCCAGCCGGTCGCGTCGACCCACGAGCCCAGGCTCGGCAGGTGTCGCAGCGGGAAGTCGCGGGGCACCTTGACGATCCGCGGGTGCAGGCGGGTGATGACGATCAAGTGGCGATCGCCGTCGCCGTCGGGGTCGTGCTTCTGGATCCAGACGACGCGACCGGCGACGCGCACGCACGTCGTGTGGTCCCGTCCCACCCCGGAGTCGGCGCGACACGGCGCCGTCCAGGCGGGGGCTCCGGCGCCGGCGAGCCCGGAACGCGGGTAGGTCTCGAACGTGCCGCGCGACAGCACGACGCCGGCGACCGCGGCGGCGATCAGCAGCGCGGCCAGGACGCCGAGCAGGATGCGCCGCACGAGCCTCAGTGCGCGCTCGTGCCCTCGCGCCCGTAGTGGTCGGAGATCCGCACGACGTCCTCGACCTCCGGCGTGGAGACCTCCAGGACGTCGGAAGTCTCGATCGCCTCGATCGTGTGGATCTCGCCGGGGCGGTTGCGCCAGGTGTGGCCGGGCTCGATGACCGTCTCGGTCAGCGCGTCGGCGCTCTCGCCCTTGATCAGCTTCAACTTGCCCGAGAGCAGGTAGCTGCTCTCGTCCTTGGTGTCGTGGTACTGGAGCGAGAGCCGGTGGCCGGCCTCGACGTGCAGGATCTTGCCGGCGTACCGATCGGTGACGGCGTACCAGAGCTCATGGCCCCAGGGCTTGTCGACGTGGCGCGGAAGCTCCATTGCCAACCCAGCCTAGGGCGTGAACTTGACGTTGATCACGTCGCCGTCGCGCATCACGTAGTCGCGGCCCTCCAGGCGCAAGGTGCCGCGCTCGCGGGCGCCGGCGAAGCCGCCGGCGTCGAGGAGCGCGTCCCAGCCGATGACCTCGGCGCGGACGAAGCCCTTCTGGATGTCGGTGTGGATCGCGCCCGCGGCGTGCCACGCGGTGAGGCCGTCGCGCATGTGCCAGGTCTGGGCGATCGTGCCCTCGCCGGCGGTGAAGAACGTGATCTGGTCCAGCAGTGAGAACGCGCCCTTGGAGATGCGGTCCAGCCCCGACTCGCTGACGCCGAGGTCGGCCCGCATCTCGGCGGCGTCCTCCTCGTCCATCTCGGCCAGCTCGGCCTCCAGGCGCGACGAGATCGCCACCGCCTTGGCGCCGATCGCGTCGGCGTGGGCCTGGATCTCCGGCGGGACCTCGTCGGATCCCTCGTCGACGTTGGCGACGAACAGCACCGGCTTGATCGTCAGCGGCGAGAGGTCGCGCAGCGCGTTGGGCGCGAGGTCGGGCACGGGGTGGTCGACGATCGCGGTCCGGACCGACTTGCCTTCCTGTAGCGCGGCGATGATCCCTTCGAGCCACTTCTGCTCCGCGGTCAGCTCCTTGTCGCCGCCGCGCGCGCCCTTCAGCACGCGCTCGTGGCGGCGCTCGGCCTGCTCGAGGTCGGAGTAGATGAGCTCGGTCTCGATCGTCTCGACGTCGCGCGCCGGGTCGACCGAGCCCTCGGAGTGCAGGATGCCGTCGTCGTGGTGGGCGCGGACGACGTGGACGATCGCGTCGGTCTCGCGGATGTTGGCCAGGAACTTGTTGCCCAGGCCCTCACCCTCGGACGCGCCGCGCACCAGGCCGGCGATGTCGTGGAAGGCGATCGTGTCCCAGACGACCTCCTTGGACTTCAACAACTCCGACAGCTTCACCATGCGCTCGTCGTGGACGGGCACGATCGCCACGTTGGGCTCGATCGTGGTGAACGGGTAGTTCGCCGCCTCCGCACCAGCCTTGGTGAGGGCGTTGAACAGCGAGGACTTGCCGGCGTTGGGCATGCCGACGATGCCAACCTTCATCGAGCGCGATCTCCTACGAACGTGCCGAGGAGCGCCCCGGCGAGGATGTCAGATGGGTAATGGACGCCGAGATACACGCGGGAGGCGGCCATCGCCAGAGCCAGCGGGTACAAGACCTTGCCACCGCGGCCGCCCGCGACGAGCGGCGAAAAGGCGCGCGCGCCTGCAAACGACGACGAGGCGTGGGCCGACGGGAAGCTCAGCTGCGTCGGCGTCTTCATCAGCTGCGGCAGGTCCGCGAGCGCTGGGCGGCGGCGGCGCACGACCTGCTTGATCGCCGTGTTCAGGACGTAGGCCGCGGTGGTGGCCTTCACGCCGCGGCGCCACTGCGCCCGGCGCGGGCGGTCAAGCGCCATCCCGAGCCCGCCGATCGCCAGCCACAACGCCGCGTGCTCGCCGGTCCGCGAGAACGCGCGGACGACGTGCTCGGCCTGCGGGCTGTGGCCACGCGTGCGCGCGGCGCGGTAGAGCGCCACGTCGGCGGCGAAGAGGGATCCGGCGTCCATCGACGGGCAACGGTAGTCGTCGCCCGCGTCGCGCGCCGTCCGGCTCCTGCCGCTCAGGCCGACTTCAGCGCGGCTTCCTCCAGCTCGACGGCTCGCAGCAGCTGGCACTCATCAGAGACCAGCTCCGCCGAGGCGATGCCGCGGTCATGCGTCGCAATCACCTCGAAGTTGTCGTCAAGCAGGGTGACGCGACGCATCCGTCCTTGGAAGCGCTCGACGAACACCCAGTTGGGGTCGGCCATGCCTGGCCCTTTCTGTCCAAGGAGATCCCCGCACGGATCTCCAGTCCCCCTAACGGTACTCGGCCCCACCTCCTACAAGAGGGGGATTTCGGGGCCCAAGATGTGGGGCACGTTCGTACCGTGCGGGGGACCGGACCGGCCGGCGTCCTGCGCTACATCCCGCGGCGCGCGAGCATGTACGGCACGGTGCGCAGGAGGATCTTGATGTCCTCGAACAGCGTCCAGGTCGTCACGTAGAGGTAGTCGATCTTGAGCATCTCGTGCATCGGCACGCGCGAGGAGCCCATGATCTGCCAGTGACCGGTCATGCCCGGCGTCAGGTGCAGCCGGCGGCGGTCATACCCGGTGATCGTCTCGTCCTCGGACAGGATCAGCGGGCGCGGGCCGACGAGCGACATCTCGCCCAGGAGCACGTTGAGCAGCTGCGGCAGCTCGTCCAGCGACGTCTTGCGCAGGAACCGGCCGACCCGCGTGATCCGCGGATCGTCGGCGATCTTGAACAGCCCGTTGGCCTCGTTGTGGGCCATCAGCTCGGCCTTGCGCGCCTCGGCGTCGGCGTCCATCGTGCGGAACTTGAAGATCCGGAACGCCTCGCCGTCGCGGCCGATGCGCACCTGACGGAAGAACACCGGGCCGCGCGAGTCGACCTTGATCAGCAGCGCGATCAGCGCCAGGACCGGCGCGACGACGAGCAGCGCGGTGATCGCGCCGGCGAGGTCGAACGCGCGCTTGACCAGCTGCGAGGAGCGACCCAGCGCGAACTCGCGGACGCCGAGGATCGTCATGCCGCCGAGGTCGTCGAAGACGACCGACTGGCCGACGACGTCGAAGACGTGCGGGACGATGCTGGCGCGGACGCCGATCGCCTTGGTCGCGCGGATCAGGTCGACGGTGATCTGCGGGTTGGTCTGGCTCGGCACCACGAGCACGCGGTGCGCGTCGAGATCGCGCACCAGGTGCGCAAGCGTGGCCTCGTCGACCGGGCGCTCGTCCAGGCTGAAGTCCGAGACGCGCTGAAGCGACATGCGCCCGACCAGGCGGGCGTGGACGTTGCCGGCCTCGAGCTTGGTCTGAAGGCGCGAGTAGGTGCCGGCGTCGCCGATCAGCAGGAGGCGCTCGGCCTCGACGGCCCGCGACGCGACGTAGCGCGCCACCCGCCGGAAGAGCAGGCCGAGGACCAGCAGCAAGCCCCACAGCAGCAGCGCCGAGCTTTTGGACAGCGGACCGTTGAGCAGGACGCCGTCCAGCATCCACGCGGCGAGCGTCGAGAGCGTGGCCAGCTCCAGCAGCGCCGGCGCCTCGTCGACCGTCGTCTTGCGGATCACGAGCTCGTCGCGGTCGTAGAGACCGCGCAGCTTGCAGGCGACGATCAGCAGCGGGAGCCCGAGCAGGACGCGCGGGCTCAGCTGGTTGCCACCGAAGACGTTCGTGGCGAAGACGAGCGCGACCAACGCCGACAGGGCATCAGCGACGGCGAGGCTGCGCCGGTACCGGCGGTCCCTGAGCAGGACCGCGGTGTTCGGCATGACCTCTTCGATGACGCTGTCCGGGGCCGAGCGCAGGCCCGTGATGCGCATGAGTTTGGTCGTACCACGGCCGGGTTCGACCGTGCGAAGCGGGACTCGCAAGTGAAGCGTTCCTTTTGAAGAACTGTGCTTTGAGGTCCGCCTGCCGAAGCTTCCTGCTCTGCGTGGCCCCGCATGGCGGATGTGACGTCCCCGACCGTGGGCGTGTCACATATCTACGTGTGTACGAACGTGGACAAGACCGTAGCGACGAACCACCGGTCTGCCTAGATCTTGCGGCACTAGGCCGCATCGACCATTGGTCCACTGTCCGCAACAGGACTGCAGTCGTTTACCTGGACGGACGATCGACCAAGGCTGCGAACGCATCGAGCGTATCGCCTCCTCGGACCTCCAACCGCGGCACGCCGAGCAAGTTGCGGGTCGGATACGCCCACCAGTGCATGGTGGTGTACGCGACTTCGTAGCCGACAGCGCCCGCAATCCGTTGCACGGCACCGTCGTTGAGGCCGAACGGGTAGGCGAGCGTCGTGACCCGGCGACCGAGTCGGTCCTCGAGCGTGACCCGGCTCTCTGTCAGTTCGCGGACAACTTCGCGGTGCTCGATCGCGGTCAGCGCCGCGTGGCTGACGGTGTGAGAGCCGATCCGCACGACGTCCTTGGGCAGGTCCGCCAGCGCCTGCCAGTCCATCAGCGGCTCCCGGCGCTCCCACGCGGTGTCCCACGCATCGGTGCCGCCGACGTGGCCGGTGACGACGAAGAGCTCGGCGGTGAAGCCGTGACGCTGGAGGATCGGGACCGCGGTCTCGAAGTCCTCGAACCCGTCGTCGAAGGTGATGATGATCCGGCGGCCAGGCAGCGGCTGGTCCGCTGCTGCGGCGGCGGCCCATTCGTCGACGTCCACCGACCCGAAGCCCTGCTCACGCAGGTGGTGCAGTTGCTCGTCGAACCGCGACGGCTCGGTGCGCCAGCGGCGAGCGCGCGGCTCGCCTTCGTCGGCGATGCGGTGGTACATCAGCACCGGGAGCGCGCCGGTGACCGCCCCGTCGCCGCCCAGCGCCGGGGCCGAGACGCCCGCGGGGGCCTCCTGGTCCTCGGGCAGCTCGACGTTGCGCAGGCGGACCGCCGGACCCTTGGACAACGGCCGCGGCAGGCGGCTGGCCCGCAGCGCGTAGCGCTGGGTGCGCGTCGTGGCGGTGCGCACCTCGTCGGTCAGCTCCAAGCGGCGGCCGGCGTGCAGCGCGCGCCAGATCTCGTCGGCGCGGGCCACGCTGGAGGTGATCACGAGCGCGCCACCGGGCGCCAGCGCCTCGCCGAGCCGGCGGGCGGCGCCCTTGAGCATCTGCGGGCGCTCGGCCCAGCGCAGCACGTCGCCGACGACGATCAGGTCGTTGTCGCCGGGCAGCGGCTCCTCGAAGACGTCGGTGCGTTGGAAGGAGACGTTGGCGCGGTCGGCGCAGCGGGCGGCCGCCTCCTGGAGCGCCAGCCAGGAGATGTCGGCGACAACCAGGTGGCCGGACCGCGCGCTCAGCTCCGCGGTCAGGACCGGATCTGAGGAGCCGACCTGGAGGACCTGGCGCTCGGCGCCCTCGCCGACGAGCTCCAGGACGTGGCCGCGACGTGCCTCGGCGACCGTCGCGGGCCGCGGGCGCGCGCCGGTCAGGTGGCGGCTCTCGAACCAGCGGGCGCGGTTATGCGAGCGCAGGCCGAGCTCGACGGGCTCCAGGGCGTGGTCGACGAGCAGCGGCGCGTGGACGATCGCCTCCGGCTCGCCGGCGCCGGACGGCGGGGCCACGAGTGGCTGGCCGGTGTGCGCGGCCAGCGCCCGGACGTCATCGGCGGCGGCGGCGGGCAGCAGCGTGTAGCGCCCGGCGGACCCGCTGAGCGGCCCGTGGCGCAGGCGCCCGAGCAGCGTCGCGTCGTCGAGGGCGAGGTCGCGCGCCGCGCTGCGCCAGCCGGCGACGAGCGTGGGGCCGCCGTTGGTCTCGCCCCTGTCGGCGGCGACGCCGAGCGCGCGGCGCCGAGCCGCCGCGACCGCGAGCCGCTCGCGCAGCGTGGCGTCCTGCGGGCCGTCGTGCAGCAGCAGCGCCTCGCGGACGACCACGTTGCACAGCTCGAAGCCCGCGGCGTAGCTGATCACCCCGCGCAGCGCCTGCGCCGAGACCACGCCGCGGGTGGGCTGGACGCGCACGCGGGCGAACGGCAGCCCGGCCAGCGTCACGTCGACGTCGAGCGGTCCCTCGACGCCGGTGATCGTCGGCAGCGGATCGGCGATCTCGACCGCGCCGAGGTCGGCCACGGCCAGCTCCGGCCCGCCGCGGTCGTCGCGCGCGGGCTTCTCGCCGAGCTCGTAGAAGCGGTCGTGGCCCCACTCCGGCCGGCCCCAGATCTCCTGGAGCAGGACGATCCAGCCGGCGGCGGCGTGCAGCGCCTCGGCGTCTGAGACCTCGGCCGCCGCGGGCGCGTCGGCGAGCTTCAAGCGGCCACGGCGCACGACGATCCGCTCGCCGCGCTGGACCTCCAGCTGCGGGTAGACCGTGCGCTCCAGGTAGCGGCGCAGGATCTCCCACGCGTGGGAGGCGGCGATCGCGTCGGCGACCACGACCGCGGGCGCGGCCTCGCCCGCGGCGGGCAGCAGCATCGGCGGCTCGTGCTCGGGCAGGCCACGCGGGGCGACCATCAGCCGATCGGCGCCGTGCAGCGCGAACGCCCGGATCGGCCCGTCCAGCGGCGGACGCGTCACGCGCGTGCGGCCGACCGTCAGCTCGTCGTGCTCGGTGCTGTGCTGGAGGATCAGCTCCTCCAGCGTCTGGCGCAGGGTCAGCGCGAACCAGCGGTCGTTGGTGAAGGCGCCGACGGCGTCCACGAACTCCTGCAGCCGCGCGCCGACGCCGGGCGGGTAGTCGGGCCAGCGGCTCACCGACGTCCCGCGCGCGACCGCCGTCGCGCGGAAGACCGTGTGCGCCATGCCGACCGCGTCGGCGTCGCCGGGATGGCGGTCCTCGATCAGCTCCAGGAGCTTGCCGCCGTCCTCCTCCCGGGCGATCTCCAGACCCGCGGCGTAGGCGGCGAGGTACATCCGCGCCGTGCGCGCGGCGGCCGTCGCGCCATCGAGCGAGAGCCGCAGGCCGGGGTAGCCCTGCATCCGCGGGTCCTCGCCGTAGCCCTGGGCGATCAGCCGCAGGCCGTCAGTCATCATCCGCACGCCGCTGCCTGATGCCGACCCGGCGCGCACGCGGTAGTAGGCGACGGTCTCGGGGATCGACGCGAAGCGCACGTTGGTGCGCACGAGCCGCTGCCAGAGGTCCCAGTCCTCGCAGGTGACCAGCGACGTGTCGAAGCCACCCAGTTCGCGGACCAGCGCGGTGTCGACGATCGACGTGTGGATCGAGAACGCGCAGGTGCGGGCGAACTTCGCGAACAGGTCGTCGTCCTCGGCGATGCGCTCCTCGGGGATCTCGGTGCCGTCGGCGAGGATCCGCGTGCAGCCGCCGTTGATCAGCTGGGCGTCAGGGTGGCGCTCCAGCGCGGCGGCCAGCTGCGCGAAGGCCTCGGGCGTGATCCAGTCGTCGGCGTCCAGGAAGAACAGCCACGGGTGGCGGGCCAGCGCGATCGCCGTGTTGCGGGCGGACGACACGCCGCCGTTGTCCTGGCGATGGGCGCGGATCCGCGGATCGCGCGCCGCGTACTGCTCAGCGATGCGCAGGGTGCCGTCGGCGGAGCCGTCGTCGACGACGATCGCCTCCCAATCGGGATGCGTCTGGGCCAGCAGGGAATCCAGCGAGACGCCCAGCGTCGATTCCCGGTTGTAGGCCGGTATGACGACCGAGATCGACGCCATCGGAGGGGCGCGATACTACCTGTCCTTTGTTCGATGTACCCAAAGCGCTCACCGTTTCCGTCGTGATCCCCACCGTCGGGGGGTCTGGCGCGCTAGGCGAGATCGCGCAATCGGCGCTGACCGGCGGCGCGCTGGAGGTCGTGGTCGTCGACGACCGTCGCGGTCCAGCAGCGGACGTCGGCGGCCTCCACCTGCCCGACGACGAGCGGGTGCGCGTGATCGCGGGCGGCGGGCGCGGCCCGGGCCCCGCGCGCGCCGCGGGCGCCGCGGCGGCGCGCGGCGACGTCGTGCTGCTGCTCGACGACGACGTCGCGATCGAGCCTGAAGCGGTCGCCGGCCACGCGGCCCGCCACGCGTCGACCGAAGACCTCGTCGTGCTCGGCCCGATGCCGCTCGCGCTCGGCGCGCGCGAGCCCTTCCCCCGCGTCCTGTACGCAGCCGACTACGCGCGCGCCAGCGCCCGCTGGGCCGCCGACCCCGGGCAAGTCCTCGAGCGCCTGTGGACCGGCAACGTGTCGCTGCGCCGCGACGTCGCGCTGCGCGTCGGCCTGCACTCGCCCGCCTACGACGGCTACCGCCACGAGGACCGCGACCTCGGCCTGCGCTGCCGCGCCGCCGGGCTGACCGGCGTCTGGGCCCCCGAGCTGCGCGCGGTCCACCGCTACGAGCGCGCGCCGGAGCGCTTCTTCGCCGACGCGCGCGCGCAGGGCGCCGAGCAGGCGCTGCTGGCGCGCTTGCACCCGCAGGCCGACGTCGCACGCCGCCCCGCAGACCTCCTGGACGGCGTGCCCCGACCGCTGCGCCCGGTGCTCGGCCTGGCCGCGGGCAGCGCCGCTGCCGCGGCGTCCATGCGGGTCGCGCTGCGTGGCGCGCTGGCGCTCGCAAAGACGCTGGGGAGCGACCGCGCGACGCTGCGTCTGGCCCAACTTCGGCGCCGCGTGGAGCAACTCGACGGATGGGCGCGACCCGGCATGAGACAATAAGGGCCGATGACCGCACGGACCGCGAGCCCGGTGTCGTCGCCTCCGGCCCCGGACACGACGTTGACGTCCCCTGGCTCGCGGCGGCTGAACCCGGCCGTCTTCCAGGAGGTCGTCCTGCATCTCGTGCGACGCGAGATCGACGCGACGCACCGGATGACGGTGCTCGGCTGGGCCTGGCCGGTGGCCCGCCAGGTCGCCCAGCTCGCCGCGCTGGTCTTCATCTTCGGGTCGGTCCTGGACCTCGGCATCCCGCACTTCCCGGTCTTCGTCTTCAGCGGCCTGATCGCCTGGACGTGGTTCTCGACCGGCATCGGCACCGCCGCGACCGTCCTCCTCGACGAGCGCCACCTGGTCTTCCAGCCGCGCCTGCCCAGCGCGGTGCTGCCGATCGTGGCGATCGTCGTGCCGCTGGTCGACGTGCTGCTCGCGCTGCCCGTGCTGATCCTGCTGGCGGTGCTCGAGCGCGGCCTGGAGTGGACGGCGCTGCTCACGCCCCTGCTGGTCATCTTGCAGCTGCTGCTGATGACGGGGATCGCGTGGCTGGTCTCCTCGGTGAGCGTCTTCTTCCGCGACGTGCCCAACCTGACCCAGGTCGTGCTGCAGATCTTGTTCTACATGACGCCCGTCTTCTACGGGCTGCGCACGGTGCCCGATGAGTACGAGCCGATCCTGCACGCCAACCCGATGACGACGATGGTCGAGGCCTACCGCGCCGCGCTGCTCGGCGACCCGTGGCCGTCGGCGACCCAGTTCATCTACGTGGGGGTCCTGTCGCTCGTGCTGTGCGTGATCGGCTACCTGACATTCCGCCGCCTGTCCCGCGACTTCGCCGACAACCTATGACCCAGCTGCAGCTCGACGGCGTCTGGAAGTCCTTCCCCCGCTGGCAGGCGGGGACGCGCAGCGTGCGCTCGCTCCTGGACCCGTCGCTGCGCGCGCAGCGGCGCTCCAACGAGCTGCGCTGGGCGCTGCGCGACGTGTCGTTCACCGTCGAGGCGGGGCGCGCGCTGGGCGTCGTCGGGCACAACGGCGCGGGCAAGTCCACGCTGCTGCGGCTGGCGTCCGGGATCAGCGAGCCGACGCGCGGCGCGATCCGCGTGGCCGAGGACGCCGCGTCGGTGCTGTCGCTGGGCGACACCTTCAACATGGAGCTGACCGGCCGCGAGAACGCGCTCACCGCCGCGCTCGTGCACGGGATGCGCGTGCGCGACGCCAAGCGCGCGATGCCGGCGATCCTGGAGTTCGCCGAGCTGGAGGAGTTCGCCGACGCGCCGGTGCGGTCCTACTCCGACGGCATGAAGCTGCGGCTGGCGTTCGGCGTCGTCGCGCAGCTGCGCCCGCGGCTGCTGATCCTCGACGAGGTCCTCGCCGTCGGCGACCTGCGCTTCCAGGAGAAGTGCATGGATCGCATCCGCGAGTTCCGCGAGTCCGGCGCGGCGCTGCTGTTCGCCTCCCACAACCTCGAACAGGTCGTCGAGGAGTGCGACCAGGTGCTGTGGCTGCGCCAGGGCCGCGTGCTCGGGCTGGGCGACGCCGAGGAGGTCGTGGACCGCTACCGCGGCGCCACGCAGGAGGCGACGCTGATGCTCACGCCGGAGCCCGAGCCGGGCGACGACGACGAGCTCGTGTTGCAGGAGACGCGCTTCGGCACGCAGGCGGTGCGGATCGACGACGTGCGCGTCGGCGCCGACGGCCGCGGCGAGATCGACCCCGGCGGCACGCTGGACGTCACGTTCACGATCCACGCCGACGAGGCGCACGAGGAGCTGGCGGTGTCGCTGGCGATCCAGCGCCCGGAGGGCGAGATCATCTGCGTGGACGTCAACACGCAGGCGGACGGCATCGCGGTCGGGCCGATCGAGGCGGGCGGGACGCGTCGCGTGGCGCTGGCCCTAGAGGACGTCGAGCTGGCGCCGGGCACGTACTTCGTCGACGTCGGGGTCTTCCCGACCGACTGGGCGTTCTCCTATGACTACCACTGGCGCGTGCACAAGCTGCGCGTGCGCGGCAACCGCTACAGCGAGTACGTCTACGTGCCGCGAGCGCGGCGCTGGACCATCGGCGACGCGGCCTGAAGGCCGGTCTCGGCGGCGCCGCGCGCGGCGCCGATGAGCGCCGGGTCCGGGCGGCCACGGTCCTTGTAGGTGCGCCAGAGGACGGTGGCGGCCAGGCCGACGGCGCCGCGGGCCAGCGTGGCGGGCGGCGGGCCGCCGTTCTTGGTGTGGGACGCGAGCGTCGCGGCGGCCCACGCGGCGCCCTGCTCGCGTGGCGGGACGGCGGGATCGCCGAGGCCGTGGACGTCGCGGCGGGCGACGAGGCCGCCCGCTTGGAGCACCGCTCCGATGAGCGCCAGCGCGGGCGCGGGCGCGCCGTGCGGCGCCAGCTCGACCGGGATCCCGCCGAGCTGGAGGACGCGCTGGACGCGCAGGACGAGGTAGGCCGGCGCGTCGCCGGCGGCGAACGTGGGCGGCGCAGCGGCGTCGTGCAGATGCAGCGGGCGGACCGGGAGGTCGGCGGCCAGGCCGCTGCCGAAGGCGACGTCGACAGCGGTCTCGTCGAAGGCGTCAAGCGCCTCGTCGAGCCAGGCGTCCGGGGCGGCGGCGTCGGCGTCGCTCGTCGTGGGCGCCAGCGTAATCGCCACCAGCGGCGTGTCGGCGGCCGCGACCGCGTCGGCGACCTCCGCCCAGGTCGTGAACGGCACGAGCGTGATGTCGGCGCGCAGCGGCGAGGGCGCGGCCGGCGCGGGCGCCCACCCACGGCCCTGCGCGAGGCGCTCGATGTCGCGCTCGTCGAGCGCCTCTATGACCTGGTCGGCAACGTGCGGGCCCCACATGCCCTCGCTCGGGCGCACCCAACCGACCTCGCGGTCGCCGAGCGTGAGGCGCAGCGTCGGCGCCGCGATCCCTGGACGCGGCAGCGGCGCGTCGTCGAGCAGGTCGACGTCGAGGACGTGCTCGGCCTGCGCCGGTCCGTCCCACTGCGCCCGGACGAGGCCGTCGTGGTAGGCGGCGCGCTGGGCGAGCTTCATCAGCCGCAGCCACGCCTCCCGCAGCTTGCCAGCCTCCAGCAGGTCAAGCGCGCGATGGACGGCAGCCTTTACTGGTGCAAGGCGCCACGCGGCGAAGCCCACGGCGCGCAGGCGCCCGCCCTGCGACGGCGGCGTGTGCGCGACGACCGGCAGCGTGCCGAGCGTCTCGGGGTAGAGCTGCGCGAGCTTCGCGTCGCCGAAGCCCTCCAGCTCGGCGCCGCGCAGGCGCGCGGGCGTCGTCAGGCCGTACTCGTGGATGGCAATGGCATTGGGTTCGTAGGCGATCGCGTGCCCGGCGGCGGTCCAGCGGACGCCGAGCTCCCAGTCCTCGCGGCGGTACGGGATGACCTGCGAGAAGCCGCCCATCGCCAGGAAGGCGTCGCGGGGCACCGACAGGTTGCCGCTCAACATGGACATGAACGTGTGGGCGGTCGAGCCGCGCAGCAGCTCGAAGGTGTCGCTCCACCAGATCGCCGTCGAGCGGGCCGCGAGGCTCGGGAACGGCGGCGCGGGCGGATAGGCGCCGACGACCGCTGTCGTGGTCGTGGCGTTTGCGTGGGCGGCGAGGTGGCGTGAGACAAGCTCGGGCGCGGCCAGCATGTCGTCGTCGACGAACAGGACCAGCGGCGCGGAGGCCTCGGCGGCGCCGAGGTTGCGGGCCTCGGAGGCGCCGCGGCCGCCGGTGGCGATGAGGCGAACGGTCAGTCCGGGGCGCTGGACCTCGTCGAGGGTGAGGATCGCGGGGCCGGCGTCGTCGATGACCAGCACCTCGAACGGCGCGTCGACGCTCTGGCGGGCGAGGTGGTCGAGGCAGCGCGCGATGGCGTCGGGGCGGTGGTGGGTCGGGATGACGATCGAGATGGCCGGCGCGCCCTCAGGCGCGGGCGCGCCCTCGGCGGGCGCGGGCGCTGCGGGCGGCTCCGGGGGCGGCGCCAGCGTCGCGGCGATCGCGCGCTGCTGGGCCAGCGAGGTCCGCCAGCGCCGCCAGCCCAGCGCCCAGCCGATGATGAACTCCCACGACAGGCGCGTCTCGACCGTGTCGGCGCGGCCGACGACGCGGCGGCGCTGCGTGCGCAGGTGCTGCGCGACCAGCCACCACCACGCGCGCCAGGTCTCAAGCTCGCGGTGCTCGGTGGCCAGCTTGGCGATCGCCGACGCGCAGCCCGTGCCGTAGCCGCGGATCGCGCGGTGCAGCGCGCGCGGGTCCGGGCGGTGCTGGTGGAAGGTGAAGAAGTCGGGCTCGTAGACGACGCGGTGGCCGTTGACGATCGTGCGGGCGAAGACGTAGTAGTCGCCGCCGGACTCGCTCGGCGTGCCCGCGTCCAGCTCCGGCGGGAACGGCTCCGGCCCGAGCTCCAGTAGGACTTCCCGACGGAACGCCATGTTGGCGCCGAAGCCGACGCCGCCCGCGTGGTTGATGGAGATCGTGTGCCAGGTGTAGGTGATGCGGTTGACGCCGCGGCTCAGCGGCGCGGTGCGCTCCATCCGCACGCGCGAAGGCGTGTCGAGCTTCCACGGGAACGCCGGGCCGGACATCGCGCCGACGAGCGGGTCGGCGAAGACCGTCGGGACCGAGCGCAGCCACGCGGGCCACGGCACGCAGTCGTCGTCGGTGAAGGCGACGACGTCGCCGGTCGCGTTGCGGACGCCGGTGTTGCGCGCGTTGTCCAGGCCGCGCCGGTCCTCGCGGACGTAGCGGAAGCCCGCCTCGCGCACGAAGGCCTCGCAGTCCTGGTCGCCCGGGTCGTTGTCCACCACGATGACTTCATGGGGCGCCGGGTCCAAGCGGCTGAGGCCGCCGAGGACGTCGCGGATGTACTGCGGGCGGCGGTGGGTGCAGAGGACGACCGAGACGCGCGGGGTCGTGGGCGGCACGTCGTCGCGCGGCGCGCCGAGGCGGGCGCGCAGGTCGGCACGCAGCGCGCGGCGGAACGCGACCGGGTCGCCGTGGCGGGCCAGCGCTGCCGCGACCAGGCGCGGGCCGCCGCCGCGCGGGCTCGGCAGCTCGACGCGCTGGGCGGGCGTGCCGTCGGAGAGGACCAGGACGCTCCAGCGCGGGGCGTCGTCGAAGGCGAACCGCTGCGGCGGGTCGGTGGCCTCGACGATGCCGGTGCCCATCGTCAGCGCCCGGCGAGGCGGGGTCATCGCAGCGCCTCCAGGACGGCGTCGCGCTGCGCGGCCCAGCGTGCGGCGTCGCGGTCGCGGACGGCGGGAGCGGCAGCGTTCAGCTCGGCGCGGCGGGCAAGCGCTTGCGTGGTGGCGGCCGCCAGCGCCGCGGCGGTGTTGTCCGCGAAGACGGCCTCAGGGAACTGGGTGCGGAGCAGGGGATGGTCGGAGAGCACGAGCGGGCGCAGCGCTGCGACAGCCTCGAAGGCGCCGCGGGGAACGGAGGTGGGCGCGGTGGTCAACACCATCATGATGGTCGCCGCGGCGACCAGCGCACGGTAGTCCTCGCCACGGCGGTATCCCGAGAACGTGACGTTCGCAGGGGCCGCGGCGCGGACGTCCGGCGGACAGCGCGCGGGGTCGCCGGTGAGGACGAAGCGCGTGTCGGGCAGGAGGCGGGCAGCGCCGACGACCTCGGCGACGGGCTCGTCGGTGGCGAAGATGCCAACCCAGAGGACGGTGGGCTCGTCGTCCCCATCGGCCGGCGGCGCGTCGATGTGCCACAGCGGCGGCGGCTCGTGCACGACCAGCGGTCGGCCGCCGGCGCGCCGGACCTCGTCGGCGAGCGGCTCGCTGGCGACCATCGTCGCCGCCGCGTGGCGCATCAGCCGGGCGTGGACGGGACGGAAGAGGCGGCCGGCGCGGCTGGCCTTCAGGCCGAACCCGCGCGGGTGGGAGTCCATCACGAGCTTGGCGCCGGTGAGCTTGGAGTAGATGTAGGCGATGATCCCGGGGACGATCGGCGGGTTCTGCACGATCACCGCGTCCGGCCGCTTGCGCGCGAGGAACGCCGCGGTGAGCAGCGCGCTGACCGCGTAGCGCGCGGGTGCCAGCGCCGGCGTGTTGAGGCGCGGGAGGTACGGGGTGTGCGCGACGCCGCCGAAGGCGGCGGCAAGTTCATGGGGTCGCTGGCTCGGGGTCCAGGCGAGGACGGCGATCACGCGCGGCGCCCCGGGCTGGTCGTGCCGGCTGCGGTGGCCGTGCCCGCGGCGCCCGCCGCGGCGACCAGCGCCGCGAGCGTCCAGACCACCTGCGGCGCGCCGCTGGTCGTGAAGTACGTGGCGATGACCTGCGTGACGGCGAGGACCAGGACGATGGCCACCGTCGCCGACCCGATCCCGGCCTCCAGCGCGGACCCTCCGGCGCGCACGAGCCGCCGCCCCTCCAGCAGCAGCTTCACCATGAACGCGACGTAGATCATCAACAACAGCGCACCGCCGCGCAGCAGCATCGTGACGTAGACCGACTCGGTGTACTTCCACTTGGCGTCCGGCGGGATGTCGGGACCGTAGCCGGTCAGCCAGCGGTCCTCGAGGACGGGCAGGTACTGGTCCTTCCAGATGTCATAGCGGTAGACGATCGTCCGCGGGACGATGCCGTGCGCCTCGACGCCGCCGCTCTTGACCGGGTGGTACTGCTCCTTGTAGCGCTGCGCGAAGACCGAGCCGCCGAGCACGACGACGATCAGCACGCCGATCGGGATCCACGTCAGCGGGTTGCGCACGCGGCCGGAGAGCAGCGCCAGGACCACGCAGGTGGCGACCAGCGCGGTGCTCGCGCCGGAGGTGACCGTGCGCAGCAGCGCGATCGTGTCCAGCGCGAAGACGGCCAGCAGCACGCGCTCGCCCAGGACGCCGTGGCCGGGACGCATCAGCAGCGCGAAGGCGAGCACGCCGACGACCAGGAAGTAGCCGGCGGCGACCTGCCAGTGCGGGAACGTGCCGGTGGCGCGGACGAAGCCCTGGAGGTCGAAGTCGCCGCGGTAGTCCGAGCCGGTGAGGTGGACGCCGAAGTCGACGAACGGGTCGAGGCTGAAGGACTGCAACAGCGCCAGCAGCGCGACGGGGACCGAGGCGAGCAGGAGCGCCTTGAGGACGTCGCGGCGCATGCGCGCGCCGTCGGAGGTGATCTCGACCGCCCGGTAGAGCACCAGGAACTGAAACGGGCCGAGCAGGCCGCTGACGTTGTCGGAGTCAAAGGGCGCGTCGCGGCGCAGCAGATCGATCGCCCCGAGGACGAGCGTCGCGACCGCGTAGGCCAGCGCGAGCAGGTCCAGGACGGAGGGCCGCGCGAGCGCGCGGCGGTGGCAGAGGGCGAGCACGGCGCCGCCGAGCAGGACGGTCAGCAGCTCGCTGATCCGGAAGCCCGGGACGGGCAGGCCGCGCTTGACGCCGCTCAGGATCGGGACGAGCGCGACGAGCAGCAGGGTCGCGAGCCGCGCCCACCGCAGCGTCTGGGTCTGTTGGTCGTCGGCGCGCGTCGAGGCGACGGTCACGCGGCGTGCCGCGCAACCGGCAGCGTGTGGATCATCGGTGGATCCTTGCGCTCTTCGACGCGCACTTCCATCGCGGCGCGGACGTCGCCGAACGTCAGCTCCTCGACCGATCGGTAGATCGCCAGCCCGCGCGCCGCCAGCTCGGCGGCGATCTGGCGCTGGTGGTCGTCGACGTGCTCGCCGTGGCGCGCCTCGCGCGGGACGAGCACCGGGCACTTGCCGGACTCCATCGCGTCGATCGCCGAGCCGATGCCGGTGTGCGCGATGACCGCGTCGGCCTCCCTCATCGCCTGGGCGAGGTCCTGCCACGGCAGCGAGCGGCACGACGCGACGTCCAGGCCCGACATGTCGGTGTCCCCGACCTGCCAGAGCACCTCGGCGTCGCTGGGCAGGATCTGCAACAGGCGCTCGACGAGCCGGCGGAAGCCGTAGCCCTCGATCAGGCCGAAGGTGACGACGATCTTCAGCGGCCGGCCGGCGGGCGACGGGTCGGCCGGGGCCGCGCTGAACCCGTCGAAGACCGAGCCGACGTAGCGCCACGTGTCGTCGGCCCACATCCGGTACTGGGAGAAGCGCTGCACGCCGGGCACCCGCGCCAGCAGCCGACCCGTGAGCGACGGGCCATCCGCACGCGCCGCGCTCTCGACGTAGATCGTCGGGATGCCGCGCAGACGCGACAGCGGCAGGAACGACATCGCGACCGCCGAGCCCGTCGAGACCACCGCATCAGGCTTGACCCGGCGCAGGATCCCGTTCGCCGGCCCCACGTTCTTGAGCGCCCGCCCAAGATCCCGCGGCCCGACGTACGGCACGTAGATGACCTGCTCACCCTCCAGCAACGACCGGCTCTGCGGCCCGTCGAACGTGACCCACACCCGATCCTCACCAACGGCGTCAAGCCGTGACGCAAGCCTGTGCAGCTGCGCGAGATGCCCACCGGCGGCGGCGACGAGAAGGGAGGTCATGATGGAGGCGTCAACGTGCCCAACCAGCACCCGATTTGCTCATATTCAGCATACGGACCGCAGGTGCTCACGTTGCGTCAACCCAGTCGTTCGGCCAGCTCGCCCCGACTTTGAACGGTGGCTCGTCTGTCACCCCAGCACGCAATACATGGTGTGAGCTGCCGTCGATGCCGAGTCCGTAACCCGGCGCACGGGGACGTGGTACTCCGCCCACTTCTGGTAGTTCAGCCGGTCACGAGTCCTAAGGACACGATTTTCCGCAGTCGACATGGCGCCGTTCTGGATTCCACGCTGCCCGGCGACAGCGGCGGCCCGCAAAGCGCGTATTCGCAAGGCATTTGGCCTGATCCCACCGACCGCCGCCACCTCCTGCATGGTCAGACCCCGAACGAAGTAGAGCTCGCTGAACCTCGACTGATTCACTCCGAAGACGCTCTGGGTCTTGCGCGTGATCGTCCACGTATGGAAGACGTGGGAGAGCAGGTGCACCGACAGATGCGATTGGGACAGCACACGCCTGGTGCGCTGTAGCAGCGTTGCGCGTAGCTTCGAGCGGCGCGTCAGATGACGCGAAGCCACCAGGCGACCGGCCAATGTCCGGGTTGGGATGCCCCGCTGCCGAGCCAGCTCGTTCAGGGTCAGCCCAGTGCGATCGAGCTCCGAGGCGATGCCGGAGGTGTCCTCCTGGAAGATGCTGACCAGCTTCGCCTCGTTGAACGGGACCCATCGCTCCATGACCCAGGACTCGGCAGGAAGCCAGTCAGGCGCTGCACCGACTGGCGCAGCGCTGTCAGCCTTGATCGGATCGGCGGAGGCCAGCGGCGACAGCGCCCCCAAGCCGGCAAGGACGACAGACATCAACAACGCGAGTTTTTGCGGGCGGGCGCGCATCGTCCTAGGTATTCGGTGCGACAGGACGAGCCCCAACGGCAATGGACGAACGACCGGTCTCACGCTCGCGCCCTGAAGCCTCTTCTACAGCTTCAGGAGTAGCAGCCCGGGAAACGCGATAGGCGGTGGCCATCCCGCTGGCGGCACCGGCAGCCAGCAGGACCGCGACAAGCGCCTCCTGGGCGTAGTAGGTCGGAGCTACCTCGGTTGTGCCGCCCAGAAGAATCGCGATGACGGAGCCAAGTACGGGACCGGTCATGGACCGAGGATGCAGCCGCGTGAAGCGGACCAGACCGGTGATCGTCATAGCCATGGCCGCGACCAGGAGGAGCAAACCCACGTATCCGCCATCGACGAGCGTCTGCAGAACCACACTGTGGGTGGGTGCTGCGGTCGGATCGGCTTGCCCGGAGAAGAGGTAGGCATAGTTCGACGACGCTCCCGACGTGATCTGGCCGGCCGCCCCCCAGCCCCAGACAGCGTCAAGACTCGGATGCTTGATCGTGTCCCAGGCCCCCTGCCAGATGTACAGGCGGTTCGTGCCGGTGGCAAAATCTCCCCCGTTGCGCGAGAGGCTCGTGTCCAGACCCGTTCCCGCCAGCATCCCCAGAACGGTCAGCAGGAGAAGCGGCAACACGGGCAGGAGCGCCGCCACGCCCGACGCCGCGCGGATGCGATCGCTGAGCGCGAACCAAAGGATGACCGCGATTGCGACAATGAGCGATCCGCGAGAATCACCAAGGAGCAAACCTGCACAAGAGGCGACCACCGCAAGGGCGGCCATCCATCGCGGAACGGCAGGGACATGCCGCACCAGCATGATGCCCGCAGCCGCCAAGCCGCCCGCAGCGACCACGCCGAACAGATTGATGCTGTTCGTCAGCGGAAACTCGACACGACCAACGTGGATCCCGACGGCACCGAGGGTCGACGCCGGATCCCCCAATGCGATGCTTCCTCCGCCCGGCTGTTCCGCCGCGCGCGTGGGCGCACCGCCTGCCCACAGCAGCACGTTAACCAGCGAGTACATCGCCGGAGCGAACGCGATGGCGGCGAGGCGACGCTCCCGCTCCCGCTCGCTCCGCGCCCGGTTGATGGCCACGAAGGCAAAGACGACGAGGCTCACGTACAGCACCGCCAGCTGGTACGCGTTCGACACCGAACCGTAAACGCCGTTCTGCGCGCCGCGGACGAGCTCGGTGCCGATGTACCCCGCGTAGATCACGGTGATGGCCAGGGCGCCGGCGCGAGGGGCGCCGAGGCGAGGTACACCGAGGGCGCTCGCCGTAGCCCACCACACCAGGACGAGCGTGAACAGCTTGATGTTCTGGGTGTGCCCGACGAGCAGCGGCAGCCGGATCAGGACGATGCTCGACACGGCGACCCCGAGAACCAGCGCATCGCTGGTTCTCGGTCGATCGACTGCCGAGAGGCTAGCCACAGCTAAACGAGCTGCTCGGTCCGCGACGCCTCGTCAGTCGAATGCTCGGCCGATAATGGACCTGCTGACCTTCGTGGGCGCGTCTCCAGAGCGAAGGCGACGAACGCGGCAAGCGCGATACCCACGAACAGACCAAGCGCAACGTTGCGCTTCGTCTTGGGTGCGACTTTGACCGCGCCCCGCGCCGGATTGTCGACGGTCGCGTTAGCGGTTTGCAGGGCCTCGAGGGTGTCGAGTTGCTCCTTCTTCTCCTCCAACGTGTTACGAAGTCTCGACCGGCTGTTGTCGTCCTCCAATTGCTGCAGCCGCTTGACGACTCCCCGTTTGGCCGTCTGGACCGCGCGGGTGTCAAGCTGACGGCGGTACGCCGTAAACGCCTGGGCGTAGGCATTTGCCAGATCAATAGCCCGACTTGGATCATGGTCTTGCGCCTTGAACAGCAGTACGTCAGCGTTGCGCGCGACCGCGACGCTCGAGTTGCTGAGCAGCGCGTCTGGATCGACGCTGGAGTCCGCCTTGGTAACGAGCTTGGCCACATTGATCGACCGAGCGACCGACGCCTGTGTCTCGATCTCGCGTATAGCGTCGTTGCTGCTCGACGATTGCTGCGGGAGACCGCTCAGCGCTGCAGCCAGATTCTGCTGGTTCAAGAGCACCGACGCGGTGCCCTGATACATAGCCTCCTGCTTGCGGGAGAACGCGAATGCGGCGACCACAGGGATCACCACGAGTGGGACCACCACCCACTTCCATCGCCAGGCGATCGACAGGTAGCGCCAACCGGCTTGCAAACTCTTACCGCCTTGAATCGGGAACGTCCTCGCGGGAAGTGTGGCACGTCCTGGCCCGTGTCATGCCCTGTGGCAACTGATGGCCCTTCGATACTCTGAAGTTGTGCCAGCGCCCGCGCCGCCTCCTCTGGAGGCGGTTCCCAGCCGCTCTCGTCCTGAAGGAGCAGCCGTTGGCTGAGAGCAATCGTCCGCTGACCAGCGCCGCCGTCTTTGCCGTGGCGGCAGCAGCGCAGCGCGCGTTGAGCCTCCTTCTCCTCCCGCTCTACACACGAGCGCTCACCCCGGCCGAGTATGGCGACCTCTCGGTCATCCTTTCGTTCACCACGGCAGCGGTGATCTTTCTCGCCCTCGGCCTCGATTTTGCACTTTGGCGCACATATTTCGGGCTTGAGAACGATCCGTATCGTCAAATGAACCTCGTGTGGTCGGCTTGGGTGACCACGATCATCAGCGCTCTGGTGGGCACGCTGCTTCTCAGCCTGGGAGCCGTGTTATTCCTCAGGGGTTCGCGGATCGAGCCGATCGACGCCATCCTGGGAATCGCCTCGTCCGGAATGCTCGTCATCTCGACAACCGTTCCGATGACCGTGTTGCGTGCCGAGCAAAGGCTCCGTGACTTTCTCGTCCTGACCGCGATGTCGGCGTTGCTCACGGCCAGTTTTACGGTCTGCGCAGTGGTACTTCTGCACTGGGGCATCAAGGGCTGGCTTGCGGCCGCGCTGGCGGCGAACGCGTTGGGTACCCTCGCTGCAGCAGCCGTCGTACCGTTCCGTCGTCCCGATCCAATGGATTGGACCGGAGTCCGAGCGTCCCTTCGGCTTGGTGTGCCGCTGATGCCGCACTTCGTGTCCCATTGGGCCCTGCAGTTGGCCGATCGCCTGGCGCTCACCAGCCTGGTCAGCGCATCCCTTGTGGGCGTGTACAGCCTCACGGCGAACTTGTCGCTCCCCGCATTGATCGCCGTGCAGTCGCTCAACCAGGGATTCATGCCGATGTACGCGCGTGCGGCCCATCGGACCGACGAGCGCGCCGGCCTCGCCTCAATTGCGACGAAACAGCTGCTGCTGACATCGTCGGTCTGCTTACTGTGCGCGATCGTGCTGCCGTCGGTCGTGACGGTCGTCGCGCCGAGCGAGTACAGCAGCGCGGCGTCCATCCTTCCTTGGCTGGTGCTCGGCTACGCGTTCGTGGGCGCGTACTCCATCCCTATGAACGGACTCAGCCTCGTTCTGGGCAGGACCTCGTTCGTATGGGTGACGACCGCGTTGAGCGCGATGCTCAACCTCGCCTTGATCTACATCTTTGTTCCGGATCACGGTCTCGTTGCCGCGGCAATCGCTTCGGCAGTTGCGTACTTCGCACTGCTGGTCGGGATGACCCTTTACGCGCGGCGCCACCACAGCCCTGTCCGCTTGGACCTTCGTACCGCTGTGCCCGGCCTCGCGGCCCTCGGCCTGATTTACGCCGTCGTCGCGCTGCTGGTACCTGAGCGAGGTTGGACAGCACTTCTGATTCGTGGTGGGATCTCCGCTGCCTGCGTGGCAGCCGTGGGTATCGCATTCCTCGCCAGACAGCGACGCCGGCGCAGGGCCGCGAGCCCAGCCGTTGATGCGATCAACTGACCCTTCTCAGGATCTCACGCCATCGTTGAGCGGCGGCCCTCGGAGCGTATTCGGAGCGTAACCGGTCCAAGGTCCGGTCCCACACCGCCACCGACTGCGCCGTCGCTCCGTCGAGATGCCAGTTTCGCAGCGCCGCGGCCAGATCGGAGGCACTTCGGGGCACGACGGTCATCGCGTCGGCGAACGGCTCGGCCAGATCGGTCGCGCCGCCGCCCGGGAAGGCGAGCACGCGGCAGCCGCGCGCGAGCGCTTCGACGATCACCATGCCGAACGGCTCGGGGTGCAATGACGGCACGACGAGCAGTGCCGCGCGCTCCAGGTGGGGCGTCGGGTCGTCCGTGAACGGCAGCACCGTCCAACGGCCGTCCCGACCGCGCTCGGCCAGGCGCTCGGCGGCCTCGGCGAAGACCGTGCCGGGCTGGGCGCCCACGAAGGTCAGCGACGGCCGGCCCGACGCGTCAGACCGCGGGAACGCCTGCTCGTAGGCGTCGGCGAGCACGTCCTGGCCCTTCCAGTCGTTGAAACGGCCGAGGAACAGGATGCCCTCGCGCGACGCCGGGTCGACGGTCGGCGCGGCTGGGATCCGCTCGTCCTCCAGCCAGTTGGGCACCAGCGCCTGGACCCGCGGCCCGCGGACGCAGGCCCGCCACTGGCTCAGCACGTCCGCCGAGATCCCGACGACGGCGGACAGGCCGAGCCGGTGGACGACGGCCAGGCCGCGATGCTTGGGCGCGCTCGGCTCCAGCCACTCCCGCAGCATCATCACCTTGGAGCCCCCGCCACGGCCGGCCCCGAGCACCGCGGAGGTGTTGTGGATCGTGACGTCGGGACGGACCCGGCGCCGGAACGCGAGCGCCCCAGGCGCCTCGACGCCGCGGCTGGACGCGATCGCGATCGGCCGCACCTCGACGGAGATGCCGCGACGTCGCGCCTCAGCGTCCAGGCCGAGCTCGGGCCGCTGCGCAGGAAGCACGAGCGTCGGCTCTGCGCCGACGTCCGCCAGGACGCCGGCGAGCCGCAGCGCGGACCGGTCCGCGCCGAACAGCTCCCGGCTGCTGCAGAGGATCTCGGCCTTCACGCGGAGACGCTGCCGGCCTTGCGATCGGCCAGCGACAGCAGGAGGTCGGTGTACCGGCGACAGACGTCGTCCCAGGCGTATCGCTCGCGAACGATCTCCTGGCCCGCGGCACGCATCTCCGCGCGCAGCGGCTGCGAGGCCATCACCGCGGTGATGCGCTCGGCCAACGCGTCCACGTCGTGCGGGTAGCGCTGGGCGTCGATCGGGAGGACCTCGCGGTTGTAGACCGTGTCGAGCGCCAGCGTCGGCGCGCCGGCGCCGAGCGCCTGGAGCAGCGCCGGATTGGTGCCGCCCACCGAGTGGCCGTGGACGTAGACGCCGGCGTGCGCCCACAGTTGGCGCAACAGCTCCTGGTCGTCGACGTGGCCGAGCCACATGACGGTGCCGGCCTCCTCCATCGCCTTCAGCCGGTGCTCGATCTCGGAGTCGAAGTTCGCGCTGCCCACGACCACGGGTCGCGGCCCGCTGGCGCCGAGCTTCTCGACGGCGTCCAGCGTCAGCTCGACGTTGTTCTCGGGCACGAGCCGCGCCACCACCAAGAGGTAGGAGGCCGGGTCCAGCCTGAGCATCTCGAGCCGGTCCGTCGGGACGTCCTGGTGCACCGGCGCGCCGTACGGGATGAAGACCGACGAGCGACCGAACTCCCGCTGCCAGACGTCGCCGATCGCCACCGAGTCGCAGATCAGCGCGGGCGCGGTGCGCGCGGTCATCTGCGCGCCCGCCCTGAACGTCGCGCGTCCGAGCGGGCTCCACTTCCCGCGCTCCCACTCGATGCCGTCGGTGTTGATGGCGAACGGCGTCCGGGCCGCCCGCAGCAACGGCAGCCAGAACCCGTTGGCGATGTTGAGCACCAGCACCGCGTCGAAGCGACGGAACACCGCGTCGACGGTGGAGGTCAACCCGTAGGACAGCGTCGACAGCGACTTCGTGTCGCGGCCCGGCGTCGCGATGCACTGCACGTCCTCGGTGATCCACGAACGCCGACCCTCGTCGCGGGTGCGGCAGTAGACCGTCACGTCGTGTCCCTCGTGGACCATGTACCGAGCGAGGTAGCGGACGAGCGTCTCGTAGCCGCCGTAGGTGCTCGGGAAGCCGCGACTGCCCAGGATGCAGAGCTTGCGGCCGGTCTGCGCGGTGCTCACGAGGCCACCTCGTCGAAGCGCGGTGCGCCGCGTTGCAGCAGCGCCGGGATGTGGCTGGGCGTGACGCCCACGATCTTCCGGCCCGCGCGCTCGCCCGTCGCCAGCAGCTCTTCGAGCTGGACGATGTGCTCGTCGTAGTAGTCGCCGTAGTCGCGGTCTGCGAAGAACGCCGGGTGCGCCTCGAAGGCCGCTTGCATCAGGTCATCGGCGTACTGGGTCTTGGCGTTGTGCTTCCAGAAGTAGTTCTCGTTCGGGTTGCGGCCGTCGCAGCCGGCGACCTCGATCCGTTCGGCGAGCGCGAAGGCGATCGGCAGCATGAGGTTGGTCAGCACGTTGCCGGTGCTGCGAACGGTCACGTCGCCCTCCGTCGGCCAGCGCCAGGCGACGTCTGGGCGATGGTCGATCGCCACGACGCGCGGCGCGAGCTCGGGCATGTTGGCCAGCAACGGGCGAGCCCACAGCTTCGACGTGACGATCAGCGCGTCGGTCGCCTCGAACGCATGGCGCAGGTCACGACGGAACGCGGACGCGTAGCGGCTCGGGCCGAAGTGGAACACCCTGTCGCTGAAGGCGATCACGTCAGGGCGCAGGCTCTCCAACAGCTCGTGGTCGCGCACCGCCGAGTTGCAGGTGATCCGCAGGTCGGTGTCGACCTGCTTGGGATCGACCAGCGCCGCCGACGGACCGGTCGCGAGCACGAACGCCGAACCACCCGGCTTGGCCCGCGCCAACAGCCGCTGGGCAGAGACCTCGGCGCTGGGCATCAGGTCGTCGCCGGTGAGGTCCTGGGCGAGATGGAAGTAGGCGATCTCGTCGACGAGCGCGAAGTTGGGGTCGACGACCCACGTCGAGCCCGGCGAGCGCAGGTACTCAGCGGCCAGCCGCGGCGTGTAGCGATGTACTAGGCGCAGCGGCCGACCGGCAGGTCGCTGCGCGGCCCAGCCGGGGTCGCGGACGAGGTCCGGGTCGAGGTAGGGCGCCTGGTCGGGCGTGATCGTCCGCCCGTGCGCGCCCTCCATGTAGATCGGCACCTTCAACCCGGCGAGGTACCAGTTGATGCGGGCCGAGACGTCGGCCAGCGCGGTCGGGTCGTCGCCGACCGCGGGCACGACCTCCAGGTAGTCGAAGCGCGCTTCGGCGGCCTTGCGCAGCGCGCGCTGCTGCAGGCCCCACGTGACACGCGTCTTGACCTTGTTGACCAGCGGGGAGCGACGCCGTCCGTACGCCGCCTTCAGCCCGCGCTCCTTGGTGCTCGACGTCATCGTCGTGGCGCTCCTACTCCGTGCTGAGCGCCGCCATGGCGCCCCCGTCGATGACCAGCGCCTGACCGGTGATGAACCCGGCCCGGTCGTTGTCGGCCAGGAACGCGATCGCCTCCGCGATCTCCTCCGGTCGACCGATTCGCCGCAATGGGGTCGAGGCGACCAACGCCGCCTCGGCGTTCTCGCGGCGGGCGAATCCCTCGCGCAGCGCGGGCGTGTCGACCGCACCGGGAACCACAGCGTTGACCCGGACGCCATGGGGAGCCAGCTCGAGCGACGCCGCGCGGGTGAACGCGACCAGGCCGCCCTTGGATGCCGCGTACGTGCTGATCGACTTCGACGTCGCCAGCGCGTGGACCGAGGCGACGTTGACGACCGAGCCGCCCGTGGCGATCAGGCCGTCGCGACACGCCTTCAGGCAGGCGAACGCCCCACGCAGGTTGACGTGGTGCACGGCGTCCCACTCGGCGAGCGAGGTGTCCTCGAGCGGCTTGAACAGCTGCAGCGCGGCGTTGTTGACCAACAGGTCGACCCGCTCGTACTGGCCGAGCTTCTCCATCACGTAGGGCGCGTCGGCCAGGTCGATCTGCTGGGCGCCATCGCGGTCGACGGGCCGCCGGTCCACGGGGACGACGGTCCAGCCCTGGGCTTCGAGGACGTCGCAGGTCGCGGACCCCACGCCCCCGGCAGCACCCGTGACGATCGCGACGCGGCTCACGAGAGGCGCAGCTCGCGGAGGAGGTTCTCGACGGCCTGCGCGCTGCACTGCAGGACGCCCTCGGCCGTGTTCGAGCCGTTGTGCGAGCCGAACACGCACTGCTCGAAGGAGCGCAGCGGGTTGTCGGCGGCCAGCGGCTCGTCTTCAAAGACGTCGAGCGCGGCGGCCGTGATCTTGCCGCTGCGCAGGGCCTCCACGAGGGCGGGCTCGTCCACCAGCGGGCCGCGCGAGACGTTGACGAACAGCGCGCCGTCGGGCAGCTGGGCGAGCGTCGCCGCGTCGATGATGTGATGAGTGTCGGGTGTCAGCGGCGCGCAGAGCACGAGCACCTCGGAGCGCGACAGCAGCTCGTCGAGCCCGACGCCGGCCACCCCGTGGCCGGAGGACCCCTCCAACGCGGCGGGCACCGCGTCGTAGGCGAGCGTGTCGCAACCGAAGGCGACCAGGCGCCGCGCGACGGCCTTGCCGATCGACCCGTAGCCCAGCACGCCCGCGGTCTTGCCCGCCAGGCGCGTACCTTCAATCTTCAGCCAGTCGCCGTCGACGATCGCCATGTGGATCTTGGTGATGTGGCGGGTCAGCGACAGCAGGTAGCCGAGCGCCGCGTCGGCGACGTCTTCGCCGAAGACGCCCGGCGTGTTGGTGACGGTGATGCCGTGCGCCGCCGCCGCGTCGAAGTCGATGGCGTCGGTGCCCACGCCCCACTTGGCGATCGTCTTCAGGCGCGGCGCGTGTTCGAGCACGCGCGCGCTCAGCGGGTCGTCCCCGGCGATGATCCCGTCGAAGTCGCCGATCAGCGCGATCAGCTCGTCCTCGGACAGCTGCTGGCGCGCGATCTCCGGCAACACGGCCTCGACGTCGGCGGCCTCGAAGCGCGGGCGGAACGTCTCGAAGACGTTCTGCATCTGCTTGCAGGTGACCAGGACGCGCGCGGCGCTCATCGGGCCACCTCCCGCGCCGCGTACAGCGCCTCGACGACCGTCCAGTCCAGCTCGTCGTCGATGTCCCACGCCTCGGCGCCCGCGATCGGCTTCAGAATCGGACGCTCACCGATGCGATTGCCTCGGCGCTTGAGCGTCTCGCCGTCGAACAGGTACATGCAGGAGTTCTCCTCCATGATCGGCGGGAGGTCCTGGGTGCGCAGCAGGACGGCGGGGTCGTGGTTGATCGCCTCGCCCTCTGGTGTCCAAAGGCGGGTGTGCAACGCGGTCACGGTGAAGAGCGAGTCGTGCGCGTCGCCGGCGTCGAGCAGCTCTCGAATGCCGTCGCGCACGGTCTCGACCGTCAACAGCGGGTTGGTGCTGTGGGTCTGCAGGTACAGGTCGGCCGGCACCTGGGCGATCGAGTTGAGCAGCACGTCGTTCATCGGCACCTCGCCGGCGCGCAGGTGCTCGGGACGCTCCAGCACCCGGACCGTCGGGAACGCGACCGCGACGTCGGTCGCGATGACCTCGCTGTCGGTGTCGATCACCACTTCGTCGATCTCGTCGACGGCCAGCAGCGTCTCCACGATGTGGTGGAACAACGGCCGGCCGCCGAGGGGGCGGTAGTTCTTTCCCTTGACGCGCTCACTGCTGTGGCGCATCGGGACGAACGCGGCGATATGCAAACTAGGGATTCTCCAAGGATCTCAGGACGGCGCGCGCCGGTGCGGCCTCGAGCTCGGGAACCGAGATCGGCAAGCAGAACAGCTCGTAGCTCCCCGGTTCGACGTGGGTGAGCGTGAGGCCCTCGAGGATGATGATGGGCGCCGAGAGAAGGATGACATGCGTCGCGTTGTCCTCGTCGAAACGCTGGATCGACAGGTAGTCGATCCCGACGAGCACCACGCCGTGGTCCACGAGCCACTGCGCGCCTTCGGCGGTCAGGGCCGCGTAGTCCTCGTCGAAGCCGTCCGCGACCACGCCCCCACGCGAGTTGGAGGTCTTCAGGAGCACGCGGGTGGTGCCCTCGGGGACGACGTCCTGCAGGTCGGCCGCGTCGATCCGCTTGGCGTCGCCGACCTCCACGACCTCAGCAGGTCCGCACAGGTCCTCCAGGCGCATCGCGGCCATCGGCGCGGCGCCCGCGACCTGGTGCATGGGAGCGTCCACGTGCGTGCCGCAGTGGACGTCGAGCGACAGCCGCGTCGCGGTGCTCACGTCGCCTGCGGCCATGTCCTGGAAGTAGGACGCTTCGATGCCCGGGCTCCCGGGCCAGGCCACCATCCCCGGCCGCAGCGGCATCGAGATGTCGATCAGCTGCGTCATCGGCGGTCCTCGGCGGGCAGCTCGTCGTAGTTGATGATGTTGCCGACCGCCGACTGGTCCTCCTGGCTCGGCCCTCCCGCCGACTTCGGCGGGTAGTAGAACCGCCAGCGCAGGAGCTGCGAGACGGGGCCGTGCTGGCGGAAGCCGCGGTAGGCGCCGTAGAACTGCGCCAGGCGGAAGCGGACGATCCCGCGCGCCTCAGCCCACAGGCAGCCCTGGCGCCGCGCCGCGAGCGCGTCGAGGACGACGTTCTGGACGGCGAGCCGGACCGCTTGCGCGGCGGACATCTCCTGGTCGTCGTAGATCGCCTTGTGCGCGATCGCCTCGCGCCGGTAGCGATTGACGATCTGGCTGAAGACCTCTTCGTGGACGTGCACGATCGGCGCGTCCGCGCGATAGGCCAATGCGTACCCGCGGTCCAGCGCGCGCTTGGCCCAGTGGAGATCCTCCAGGCCGGTGAGGTCCTCGTCGTAGGGCAGGTCGCGCCAGACCTCGCGCCGGATGGCCGCGTTGGCGTTGTTGCAGAACGGGTCGCGCTGGCGCGGATTGGAGGTCTGCGGGAACCACTGCTCCAGCAGCCGGCCCTCGGAGAACTGCCCATGGGCGGGGATGACCTGGCGCCCGTAGGACAAGGCGATCGCGTCGTCCTCCTCCAACGGCGCGACGAGGTGCTCCAGCCAGGAGTCGTACACCGGGTAGACGTGGGCGCTGGCGAAGACGCAGACGTCCCCGGTCGCGGCCTCGATGCCGCGGTTCAGCGCGCCGCCGAACGAGAAGGTCCCCGGACGGACGTGGACGATCTTGGCGCCGAACGCCGACGCGATCGCCAGCGTGGCATCGGTCGAGCCGGAGTCGACAACCACGACCTCGTCCGGCGGCCGGGTCTGCCGCTGCGCACCGGTGAGGAGCCGGCCGATGTGCGCCTCCTCATTGAAGCAGCGCACGATGAGCGAGACGGTGGAGACCATGGGATGACGGGGACGCAGCAGCCTTGTTGGGCCGCCACCGCGCGAGAGGTTACGGGTTTTGTGCCGTTCGACAACAACCCTTTTGGCCGGGTCGACCCACCCATCGGGCCGGGTCCCCCGAGGAGGCTAGCCCCCGATCCCGAACCCCACGCGCTGCTCGTCCTTCTCCACCCGCAGCCACAGCACGTGCGCGAGGTTGAGGCGGATCGAGCCGTCTTCGGCCTCGACGTCGTGCCAGCCTTCGCCGCCAAGGGCGCCCTGGAGCTTGCTCAGCTCGTCGTCGCTGACGCGGGTCGCCAGCGGGGGGCTGGCCTGGAAGCCGATCGAGATGCGCTGAGCCATGGCCTCGATCCTACTCGGCGTCAGTGCGCGGCCGGCTCCACGATCTCGGTCAGCACCCCGCCGCTGGCCGCCGGGTGCAGGAACGCCACGCGCGACCCGCGGATGCCGATCCGCGGCGTCTCGTCGATCAGCCGCAGGCCCGCGGCCTTCAAGGACTCCAAGACGGAGTCGATGTCCTCCACCTGGTAGGCGACGTGGTGGATCCCGGGCCCCTTCTTGGCCAGGAACTTGCCCACGGGCGTGTCGGGACCGAGCGGCGCGAGCAGCTCGACGTGGTTCTCGCCGACGTCCAGCAGGACCGCCTCGACGCCCTGCTCGGTCACCGTCTCGCGGTGGACGAGCGCCATCCCGTAGGTGTTCTCGTACAGGCCGATAGCGGCGTCGAGGTCCTCGACGGCCACGCCGACATGGTCGATGCGCGCGAACATGGCGCGCGACCTTATGCGAAGCGGCGGCTACGCCGCGTTGTCGTCCGAGCCGCCCGGCTGGGGCAGCGGCGTGACGGCGGCGATCCGCGGGCGCTCGGGCGCCTTCGGCGTCTCGGCCGGCTCGCTCGTCGGCGCCGGAACGTCCGGCACCGCGTACGGCGGGCGGCGGCGCATCAGCGGCGGCGTGTCGGCCATGATCGTGTCGATCTCGGAGCGCTCCAGCGTCTCCTTCTTCAGGAGCTCCTGGGCGATCTCCTCGAGCTTGTCGCGGTACTGCGTGATCAGGTCGTAGGCCGCCTTCTGCGCCTCGAAGGCCAGCTCCTGCTGCTCCTCGTCGCGGATGCGGCGGGTCAGGTCGGAGACGACGTCGGCGTCGGTCACGGCGCGCACGGACGCGGTCGCGGTGCCCATGCCGTACTCGTGGACCATCGCGTGGGTGATCTCCGCGACGCGGTGCAGGTCGTTGGCCGCGCCGGTCGTCACGGCGCCGAAGACGATCGCTTCAGCCACGCGACCGCCCAGCAGCACCGTCATCTGGTCGACGAGCTCGTCGCGCGTCTTCAGGTAGGAGTCCTCGTCGGGCAGGTTCATCACGAACCCGAGCGCGCCGCCGCGCGGGACGATCGAGATCTTGTGGGTGCGCTCGGTCGACGAGAGCAGCTCGCGCGTCAGCGCGTGGCCGGCCTCGTGGTAGGCCACCACGCGGCGCTCGTGCTCGTTGAGCGTGGTGTTGCTCTGGACGCCGGCCACGACGCGCTCCAGGGCGGCGTCGAAGTCCTCGCGCCCGACCGCCTGGCCGGCGCGGCGCGCGCAGAAGATCGCGGCCTCGTTGCAGAGGTTGGCCAGCTCGGCGCCCGACAGGCCGCTGGTCTGCTGGGCGACCAGATGTAGGTCGACGTCCGGGCGCAGCGGCTTGTTGGCGGTGTGGACTCCGAGGATCCGCTTGCGGCCCTCGACGTCGGGCGGCGAGACGTAGACCTGGCGGTCGAAGCGACCGGGGCGCAGCAGCGCCGGGTCGAGCTTCTCCAGCAGGTTGGACGCCGCCATCACGACGATCCGGCCCGAGGACGAGAAGCCGTCCATCTCGACCAGCAGCTGGTTGAGGGTCTGCTCGCGCTCGGAGTTGTTGTCCGAGCCGCGCGTGGCGCCAACCGCGTCCAGCTCGTCGATGAAGATGATCGCCGGCTCGTTCTTGGACGCCTCGCGGAACAGGCGCCGGATGCGCGCCGCGCCGAGGCCCGCGAACATCTCGACGAACGAGGACGCCGACTGCGCGTAGAACGTCGCGCCGGACTCGTTGGCCACGGCCTTGGCCAGCAGCGTCTTGCCGGTGCCGGGCGGCCCGTGCAGCAGGACGCCGGCGGGCACGCGCGCGCCCAGGCGCTGGAAGCGCTTGGGGTCCTTCAGGAAGTCGACGACCTCCTGAAGCTCCTTCTTGGCTTCGTCCACGCCCGCGATGTCCGACCAGGCGACCTCGACGTTGGCGTCGGGCTTGAGCTCCTGAGGCTTGGTCTTGGGCATGGTCTTGAGCATGCGCCACATGACCACGCCGAACAGCACGATGAACAGCAGGGACGCAAAGCCCTGCCAGTCCGTGCCGAACTGCTGAAGCTTCTCGGAGAACGACATGTCGTTGGCGGCCGCGAACAGCGGCGCCATCAGGGAACTGGCCACGTCCCCTCCATCGGCCGAAAACGGCACGTCCTTGACCGCAGACGACCCGATTGACGAAACGGACCGCGGTCCGCTATAGTGATCTCAACAAGCGGACTGCGGTCCACCTCTCATTCTCAGGAGTCAAGCACAGCCATGAGCACCACCACCTCCGTTCCGGCCGGCACCTACGGCCTCGACACCGTCCACTCCACGATCGGCTTCGCCGTCAAGTACAACGGCCTCGCGAAGTACCGCTCCTCGTTCGAGAAGTACGACGCGGCTCTTGCCGACGGCGTCCTGACCGGCTCCGCCGACGTCTCCTCGATCGCCGTGGACGAGCCCAACTTCAAGGGCCACCTCCTCACCGCCGACTTCTTCGACGCCGAGAACGCCCCGACGATCACCTTCAAGTCGACCGACATCGCCGTCGCCGAGGACGGCACGGGCGAGGTCTCCGGCGACCTGACGATCCGTGGCGTGACCAAGTCGGTCGTCGCCAAGGGCGACGTCTCCACCGCCACCGACGCCTACGGCAACGAGCGCGTCCTGTTCGAGATCGCCACGACGATCGACCGTCGCGAGTTCGGCATCAACTGGCAGAACCAGCTGCCGAACGGCAACGACGCCCTCGCCTACGACGTCGAGATCTCCGTCTCCCTGCAGTTCGTGAAGGCGGCGTAAGGCCCCATGCCTGCTGCGATCCGCATCCTCGGCTTCTCCGGAAGCCTGCGAAGCGGGTCCCACAACACGGCCCTGCTCCGGGCGGCAGCGAAGTCGCTGCCGTCCGGGGCCGAGCTGGAGGTCTACGACGGCCTCCGGGACCTGCCCGCCTATGACGCCGATCTGGACACGCCCGAGACCGAGCCCGAGACCGTGGCGCAGCTGCGCCGCGCCATCGCCGAGGCCGACGGCGTCCTGATCTCGACCCCGGAGTTCAACGGGTCGATCCCGGGCGCGCTGAAGAACGCGCTCGACTGGGCTTCGCGCCCGTTCCCCGACAACGCGATGCGGGGCAAGCCGACCGCGGTGGTCGGCGCTTCGACGGGTCTGTTCGGCGCCGTGTGGGCGCAGGCGGAGACCCGCAAGGTGCTGGGCATCATCGGCGCTGACGTGCTCGACGGGGAGCTTCCCGTGGGCCAGGCGTCCGGGGCGTTCGGCGACGACGGCCACCTGGCCGACCCCGATCTGCGCGACGCGCTCGACGAGCTGGTGGGCGTTCTGGCCGCACGGGTGGGAGCCAGGGACTCCCAGGCGGTTTAACGTGCTCCATGTGGTCCCCCAATTCGAGCTTCCGATGTCCGCCCCCGACGGCGCTGCGCCGTCGGCCGAGCGCGAGCGCGCGGACGCCCGCCGCAACCGCGAGCGGATCCTGTGCGCGACCGCGCAGCTGATCGAGGAGAAGGGCATCGACTGCATGTCGATGGACGACGTCGCCCACGCGGCCGGCGTCGGCAAGGGCACGCTCTATCGCCGCTTCGGCGACCGAGCCGCGCTGCTGCGCGCGCTCATCAGCGAGCCCGAGCAGGAGTTCCAGGACAACTTGATCCGCGGCCTGCCGCCGCTGGGTCCGGGCGCACCGGCCGCCGAGCGCCTGCACGCCTTCGGCGAGCACCTGTTGCGCTTCCTCGACGGCAACGCGGTCTACATCAAGGCCGGCGAGCTGCTGGGCTCCAGCAAGCGCTACACCCACCCGGTCTACGCCTTCTACCAGACCCACGTCTCGCTGCTGCTGCGCGAGTCCTGCGGCGAGAACGGGGCCAACCCCTACATGGTGGACGCGCTCTTGGCACCCCTCGGCGCCGAGCCGTTCCTCTACCAGCGCGACGTGCGCGGACTCTCGGTCGACGAGATCTGCGCCGGCTGGCACGCGCTTTGTGACTGCGTGCTCGCCGGGCTGGGCGCGGCGGGCGCGGGCGTGGCGACGAACGCCGCGGCCTGACGCCGCGGTCCGTCGTCCGTCCCCCGACGGGCGCTAGCGCTTACCTGCGTCACCGCGCGCGGCCATCGCGCACAGCCCACAGATCTCGAGGGCGGCCAGACCCCAGCCCACCACGATGCACGTGACGATCACCATTGACCCGCGCGCGATGGTACCCGTGGCACCGGATCATGAACCTGCGCGTACCGGTTTCCCGGATCCTGGTCCGATGGGCAACACGAGGAGCGAGAGCTACCCTTGTCCGTCTGCGCTTCGTCCATTTTTATCCGTTTCGCCCGGACCGCGACCAGGGCGGCACGCTTCGCCTCAAGACCGCCGTCGCGGCAACCGAACCGCTGGGCGAAACGACAGTCGTGTGGTTCGACGCGCAGGCGGGACGCTGGACCGCCGACCCACCGCGAGGTGAGGGAACGGAACCTGCTGTCGACGGCGGTTTGAAGCGGCGCGTGTTTCCGCACACGCTCTACGAATCAGGCCGACATGCTGTCGCCGCCTTGAGCGCGGCTTGGGACGAGTTCTCTCAGCCCAACGACACCATCATCTTGCACACCAGCTACCTCGCTCCGGCCATCGACGCGCGTCCCGCGGTCGTCGATGTCTACGACCTCGTCTGGCGTGGGCACGAGATCGACGCCCGACAGGGACCGGCCCACCTCGCCCCGGTTCGCGCGAGCTACGCCCTGCATGTGCGACGCAAAGAGGAACGCGCGCTGAGCCGGGCGCGAGGTCTGGTGGTCGCAGGCTGGGACGACCACCAACGACTGGCGCACCTGGCCCCTCCGACGACATGGTGCCCGACGGGGATGGCGGCGAACCCCGCGCCCGCGCGGACAGCCGGTGGGAAGCTCCGCATTGGATTCTTGGGCAACTTCGCTCACCAAGCGACCGTTGACAGCGCCACCGCGTTGCTCCGCGCCCCGGTCGCTCACGACGATGCGGTGGAGATCGTCCTTGGTGGGTGGGAGTCCGATCGCGTCGAAGCGTTGCAGGACACGTCCGCGATCGTTCTCGGCCCCGTGGCCACGCCGAACGACTTCTGGCGCGAGATCGACGTGGCAACCATTCCAGTCTTCAGCGGCACGGGCATCAAGTGCAAGATCGCCGAGGCGATGCTGGCCGGCCGCGGGGTCATCACGACGCCTCTCGGGGCCGCGGGCTTCAGCCCGGACTCACGCGCGGGGATGACCGTCGTCGCGAACCTCGACGAACTCGACAGCGCTGCCTGCTTTCGGGCTCGTAGCGCCACAGGCGGCGCCAATCCTGATCAATTCACCGTTGAGGCGGCGGCGGCGACCTATCGCGCGTTCCTCACCGCACTGGGCTAGGACCAGCGGCGATCTACGCTCAGCTCGGACCGATCACCCTGGCGGGAACACCCGCGACGAACTGACCGGACGGAACGTTCTTGGCAACGACCGCCCCGCTACCAACGATGACGTTGTCCCCGATCGTGACGCCGCCCAGGATCATCGCGCCAGCACCGATAAAGCATCCGGAGCCGATGCGAATGTCGCGGCCCTCTCGGGGGACTTCAGGATAAGGCGCGTCGGGCTGAAGACTGGCACGCACTCCGTTGAAGAAACGATGCTGACCGGTCAAGACGTAACAGCCGTGGGAGAAGAGCGTGTGGTCTCCGATCCACACCTCACCCGACACCACGTTAAACGTCGCATCCATGAGCGAGCATCCCTCGCCCACATGAACGCGGTCCAACTGCCCGTGAACATATGAGTAGTCGACATTTCGGAAACCGCACCACAACCCGATCTTCGTAAAGGGCAGCAACGCCAAGCGGACCAAGCGTCGTTGGCGCGGATGACTGCGTCGCCACGGGTTGTACAGAAACGTCAACCGCCGCCGTCCGCGCAGACGAGCGACGAGCTGATCGGCCTTAGGCACGGATCCAGCCCTCCGGAGGCGTAGGGAGCGAACGGACCACGCGCGCCGGCACGCCCGCCGCGATGACATTCGCCGGTATGTCGCCGGTGACGACAGCAGCAGCCGCGATCACCGCATTGTCGCCGATCGTGACACCCGGAAGGACAATCGCTCGCTGGCCGACCCACACGTTGCGGCCCAGCGTGATCGGCGCTGCGCGAGGCGGCTCGCCGTACGCGATCTCATGGGTATCGGTGTCGCGGATGATGGCGTCGGGAGCGATCTTGCAGCCCACGCCGAGCCGGACGTTCGTCGTGGCAAGAATGCGGCTGCCACCGTTCAGAAACGCACGGTCACCGATGCTAAGGCGGCCTCCATGCTTCACGTCCAACGTCGGGCCGTCGCGCATCACGACCGAGTCACCAATCTCCAGATCACCATCCACAGCGATCCGCGGCCGTTTCCCGAAGACGATCGGCCGACGGCCTGCACGCCCGCCTGCCCGCCGCACGGCCCATTCGGCACGTAGCCATCCGATGCCTAGCTGCAACTTGTCCACGTACGTGCGGAGCGTATCGTCACGCGAAACTGGCCGCTCTCGCTGCACCGCACAACAAGGACGGGTACGAGCAGATCACTGATAGCCGGGCGAGACGTATGTCGACCCCGCCTTGCCAAACGGCACGAACGAGCCACCCGACGGCGTGCCGCCGATGACGCCGCCGGTGACCGGCAGCTTTGGGAACGTGACGGTGTTGCCGCTCAGCTTCGACGGGCAGGTGGCGTCGTTGGTGGCGGGCCACACGGCGCTGCCGATGCTGGTCCCGGCCCGCGGGGCGATGTAGACGTTGGTCAGGGTCGTCGGCGCCGTGTCGCAGCCCGTCGTCATCCAGAGCAGGTAACCGCCGGAGGATGTGGCCAGCGCGTTGTTGAAGGCCAGGTCCGCGTTGAGGATCTCGACCGATCCGATCGCGCCGAGGTCCGGGCGGGTGAAGATGCCCTGGTAGTTGGAGTCCGCGGTGAGGTGGTCGATCCGCAGCGCCTTGACGCCGCCGTAGGGCTGCACGACATCCGAGTGGTTGGTGTCGAAGGTGCCCTTGATGCCGACCGCGCGGATGTTCTCCAGCTGGACGGTCGCGAGCGGCGCGACGATCTGGACCGCGTCCATCTCGTGCTGGGTGCCGTCGAACAGGACGCCCTCGACGTGGACGGTGCCGGTCGCGTTGCCGATGTACAGCGCGGTCTTCTTCGTGGAGCTCGCCGGGATCGCGATCGTCCCGCCCTTGATCACGACGTTGCGACCGCCGACGAGCGACAGCGCGCCCTGATGCGCGACGGTGCCGAGGCTCAAGATGTAGTCCTTGGTCTTGTCCAGGGTGAGCGTCTGGTCGCCCTGCGCGACGGCGACCGTGGTCGGCGTCGTCAGCGTCGGAGCCGCCCAGCGGAGCTTGGCCGCGACGGCGGCCGGGGTCACCGCGGACGGAGTCGCCGCGGGGGTGGTGGTCGTCGTGGTCGCGATCGTGCGGACCGTGTCGACGTAGACGTTGCGATCGCAGGACGCCGTGCTGTAGTCGTTGGTCAACGAGAGCGTGATGGTGTGCGGGCCCACCGCGAGGCTCTTGGCGACCGAGTACGAGGTGTAGGTCGTCGCGGAGACGGCGAACGTTGTGACCTTGACGCCGTCGACGTTCAGCTGCAGCGTTGGCGCGCCGCCGCATTGGGCGCCGCGGGCGCGCACGGCAATGGACGTGGTCGCCGACGCCGGCCTCACCGTCGCCTGCGCGGTGCCGCCCGTGTACATCGCGAACGTCTTGCCGCCCTCGGCGGGGGCGTCGGCGACCGGCATCAGGTAGGTCACGGCGGAGGTGAACGACTCCCCGGGCGTGGTCGTGACCGTCGTGTCGGCGGCGGAAGCGACGGCGGGGAGGACGAGCAGGGAGGCGAAGACGGTGGCCAGGATCCGCTTGGGGGCAGGCCGGGGCAGCCTGCCGGGGCGCAGGGGCGACATGATGTTCCTCAGAGGTGGGGGGTGCGCCCGATGAGGCGCGGCGGCAAGGGACACGGTCGGGAGACCGTCGGCCAGGGACGCGAGTGCATCCGCCGGTCCCTTGACCTATCGGCGTCCGCAACGCCGCGATTGCCGCTCATGACGCCGCTTGGACAGATGGCCGAGATGAGCCATCTGGCTTAGCCGTAGCCTGGCGATCGGTACGTGACCCCGACGTCGGCGGCCGTCACGAACGACCCACCGGGCGGGGTTCCCCAGCGGGCAGAGCCGGTAATGGGCAGCGACGGCCAGCTGATGGCGGTGGTCCCGGACAGGATCCCGGGGCAGTTGGTGGCCTGCCCCGTGGGCGGCCAGACCGTCGAACCGAGGGTCGAGCCGGACCGACCCTTGACGTACACCTCGCTCAACGTGGTCGTCGCGGCCGCGCAGCCGTTGGTCAACCACAACAGGTAGCCACCGGTTTTGGCGCCGACGTTGTCATAGGCCATATCGACGTGCCGCAGGTCGACCGGGCCGATCGCGCCCTGGTCAGGCTGGTTGAAGATCCCCTGGTAGTTGGTCGTGGCGGTCAGGCGGTCGACGCGCAGCTTCGCCACACCGCCCCAGGGCTGTATCACGTCGGTGTGATTGGTGTTGTAGCTGCCGCGCAGCCCGATGGCGCGGATGTTCTCCAATTGCACCGTGGCCCTCGGCGCGATGATCTGCACGGCGTCGAACTCGTGCCCAGAAGCACCGTCAAACCAGACGCCTTCGACGTGGACGACACCGGTCGCGTTCCGGATGCCGAGGCCAACAGCAGAGTGCGAGCTGCTCGGCAGGGCGATCCGGCCGCCGACTATCTTTACGTTCCGACCGCCGTACAACACGAGGCCGCCGGCATGGTTGCCCACGTTGATGACGTAGTCCTTGGTCGTATCGAGGGAGAGCGTCTGGTCGCCTTGCGCAACGTTGACCGTCGTTGGTGCTGACAGCACCGGTGGCGCCCAAGCCAGACGGGGCCGCGTGGGGATCGCAGGGGACGGCGTCGTCGTCGATGGCGGCGTCGTCTCGCCCGACGCCACCGTTGGGGTCTCGGTTGAGTCAGGAACCGTGTTTGAACCCGGAGCACCGCCCTGATCCGAGACCGGGGCAGAGCCGGTCGTGCGAGAGGCAGCAAGGAACCGCACAGCCCCGTTGCCCAAAGGTCGTCGGCAACGCGGCCCCGAGCCACCACGGGAGGTGAGCGCGACGCGGTAACGCCCAGCCGGCGCGGTAAAGACGACGCGCACTTCCTTGAAGCGCCGCGAGCGAATCGTTCGCCGAATCAGCATCTGCCGGTCGACTGTCAGCCGAGCGGTCGTGCCGACCCCGCAGCGCAGACGTAGGCGGACAGAGAGCACCTCCGAGGCCCCCCGGAGCTTGACCGTCGCCACATGCCGGTCCGTGGTGAACCCGGCGGCGGGGACCGCGCCGACCAGCTTGTCCGCCGCCTTCGCCGAGCCACAGACCACCAGCGAAAGCAGCACCGACAGCGCAAGCGTCGCAGCGGCCCCGTGGTGGGTGGAGGTCGAGAGCATAGAAGAGCATGGCCCGGTTGAGGACGGCACACCAGCGACGCGCAGTGTCGTCACACGGACAAGTGGAATGCAAGTCGCGTTCACCGCCGCGACAAGACTCCCTCTCGCGCGAAGGATGCCCCAGCGGCGCGGACCACAATGTCGATTGCCGCACTCTGGTCACGGCGATGACGAGGGTCGTGATCTCTATAGGTAGCCGGGTGACGTATAGCCACTACCGACGGTGCCCGTCGGGACGAACGACCCGCCAGGCGCAGGCCCACTCGTCACGGCACCCGTGACGGGCAGCGTGGGCCACGTCGCCTTGTTGCTCACGAGCTTCGCCGGGCACCCCGCGTCCGTAGTCGTCGGCCAGACGGCCGAGGACAGGGTCTTGCCGCTACGAGGCGTGATGTACACGTCGGTGAGCGTGGTCGGTGCCATATCGCAGCCGGTCGTCATCCAGAGCAGGTAGCCACCGCTAGCGGTGATTGCGGCGGAGTTGTTGAACGACATGTCGACGTTCTGGAGGGAGACCGAGCCGATCGCGCCCTGGTCAGGCCGGGTGAAGATACCCTGGTAGTTCGAGTCGGCGGTGAGCCGGTCGACGCGCAGCCTCGCAACGCCGCCCCAAGGCTGGATGACGTCGGAGTGGTTGGTGTCGTACGTGCCGAGGATGCCGTCGGCGCGAACGTTCTCGACCTGGACCGTCGCGAGCGGCGCCTGGATCTGGATGGCGTCCATCTCCCGCCCGCTCGTTCCGTCAAACTGCACCCCTTCGACGTGGACCGTACCGGTGCTGTTCTTGATGCTGAGCGCGGTCGCCTTGGTGGAGAGCGCCGGGAGGGCGATCGTGCCGCCGATCATCTCAACGTTGCGGCCGCCGCTGATCACGACCTGGCCGACGTGCGCGGTCAAGCCCAGCTTGATGATGTAGTCCTTGGTCGTGTCAAGGGCGAGCGTCTGGTCGCCCTGTGGAACGTGGATCGTCGTCGGCGACGCCAGCGCGGGCGCGGCCCAGCGGAGCTTCGGACGGGTGTCGACCGGCGTGGTGGGCGTGGGATCGGTTGGCGGCGTGGTGACCGGCGGCGTTGTGGTGCTCGGCGTCGTGACGGTCGGAGCCGGGGTCGTGACGGTCGGCGTCGTGACCGTCGGTGCCGGCGTCGTGACCGTCGGCGTCGGGTCGGAGGGGACCGTGATGGTCGGCGTGGTCGGGATCGGATCGACGGGCGTGGTGGCTGTGGGCGTAGCCACGGGCGTGGAGGGCGTCGGCTCCGGCGGGATCGCCGTGACAACCGAGGCAACCGCCGGGGCGGGCGTGGCCGTTGCTGCCACCGGCGGCGGCGCCGGCGCCGCCGCCGCCGCGCGGATCTGGTCGACGACGATCGCGCGTCGGCAGGAGCGGGACTTGTAGGCCTTGGTCAGCGAGACGGCGACGCGGTGGGAGCCGGCGGCGAGGGCGGTGCCGGCGGTCAAGTCCTGGTACTTGCCGCTGCTGAGGGTCTTGGTCACGGGTCGGGAGCCGTCGACGGCGACGCGAAGGGTCGGGGCGCCAGCGCAGGAGATCCCACGGGCGCGGACGGTGATCGTCCGCGCCGCGGAGGAGAGCGACAGCGTGGTCGTCACCGAGCGGGTGGTGGCGAGCTTGAGGGCACGGCCCGAGGAGGAGGCGTCGTCGCGCACGACCGTCGCGCCGGCGGCATGGGCCAGACCGCTGGCGGGGACGGTGATGTCGGCGGCGGCGGGGGTCGCCAGCACCACCGCGGCGAGAACGGCGACGGGCAGGAGCGACCGCCGCCCGATGAGTGGGGCGTGCGGCATGCGGGATCGTGAGGAAGGCGAGCGGGGCGGCAGCTCCGCTCGACACGATCCGCATCGGCAGGTTCAGGTCCGGACTCAGTCCGGAAAAGGGCTTCTTGGACACCTGTTCGAAGGTGTCCCTATGTGGCGCCGCTCAGCGCGGTGGGCGCGGTGCGGGCGCGCGGAACATTCGGGGGCGGCCGCGGAGGGAGGCCGCGTCGCGTTCGAGCTGCTCGCCAGTGAGGTGCTCGTCGTCGTGGTCCCGAAGGCGCGCCTCGAGGGCCCGGAGGCGCTCGGGGAGGCGAAGGTTCGGCGTGGTGGTCGTGTCCCGCTGCACCGCGTTGAAGCTAGTCATGGAGATGGCGTTCTTCCGCGTTGTCGTAGGTTCTGCACGGGCTTGGGACAGGACCCGTTCAGCGCACCAGATTTGTCGTAAGACAATCGGGCTATCGGCGCGGCAACGCAACCGACCGATAGGCCAGGATTAAGCGCGCCTGTTCGGCCGGAGTGGTGGCGCGTCAGCGCTTGCGGCCGACGACGCAATGCGCAAGATCGCGTACTGAAGGACGCGCGCGCTCGATGATCCCGCCCGCCGCGGGCGTCGTGAACCCGTGGCGCTGGACCAGGTCCTCTGCGACCAGCTCGGCGTCGAAGGCGGCGAGCTGGGCGACCGGGTCGGCCCCGGCGCTCGTCGTCAGCACGACGTGCCCGCCTGCGCGCAGGACGCGCCGGCCCTGCGCGACGACCCCGGCGACCGCCGCTTCCGGCAGCGGCTCGAAGCCCTGGATCAAGACCAATACGTCGACGCTCCCCGCCGGGATGTCGACCGTGCCGCTCAGCGCGACGACCGCGCCCTCCTCCGCCGGCGCGTCAGGCGACCCGCCGCCCACGGCGATGACGCGGTGCCCGGCCAGCGCGAGCGTCGACCGCAGGCCGGGGTCCGCACCGCCGACCTCGACGATCGTCAGCTCCTCGCCGAGCGCCTGGATCTGGTGAAACGCCCACGGGTGCTCGATCGTCCGCTCCAGCTCCTGGGGCGGCCACGACCGCGGATCGGGCTCGCGCACCAGCGCGGTCGCGAGGCCTTCGCCGACGATGTTCGTCAGCCGCTCGGGAACGCGGACGTGGCGGGAAAGCGCCTTCAGCACCCGGTCCATCCTAGTTCGGGGCGACCCCGGGTTCCGGCGCGGCGGCTCAGCGGCAGCTCGCCCGCGGCCGCGTCTCGCCGAGCGGGACGCAGAGGCGCGTCGCGCGACCGTCGCGCGCGATCCGCAGCGCGACGCCGTCGTAGGCCGGCGCGGTCGCGGTGATCGTGAAGGGGCGCGCGACGGAGCGCAGGCGCAGCGTCCGGGAGGACGTGGTCGACGCCTTCAACAAGGTGCGGGAGCCGAGCGCGAGCGTCGACCCCTTCGGCAGGCCGGTCACGCGGAGCGTCGTCCCCCGCAGCGTCAGCTTGGTGGGGTTGATCTTGCCGTCCTGCGACAGGCCCCACGGCGGGTTGGCGTTGACGATCCGCCCGGGCGCGCAGGTCGCCGTGAAGGGGCGGAAGGTCGTCGAGTGGTGCAGGCCGCCGATCTCGTAGACGCCGTCCGCCACGACCGGCCAGATCACGCCGCCGTCCTTGGAGGACTTGGGCTGCGCGCGGTCCGGGATGACGTCCTTGTTGAAGTAGACCGGCCTGGGGAGCGCCGGCAGCGCGACGGCGGTCGCGCCCGCGACGCCGTGCGCGCCGTAGGCCGTGAAGTCGTCGAACGGCACGCCGCGGACGTTGCGCGTGGAGAACGTCGAGACGATCGCGCACTGCGCCGGGTTGCCGTCGGGCGCGAGCGGGACGCTCAGCAGCGCGGCCAGCGCGTTGTACACCGCGTCGCTCGGGACCTGGAAGTTGACGTTCTCGAGGTCTTGGCCATCGGTCTTGAACGTCTGCAGGTAGATCGTGTGGTGCCCCGCCGCGTTGATGTAGGGCGTGATCTTCTTGCCGTCCGGCACGCGCAGCGTGTAGGACCCGTCCTTGCGCACCGTCGCCCCGAGCGTCGGATCCTCGGCCACGCGCACCTGCGCCCCGCCGAGCTTGACCTCGACCTTGTTGAACTCGTAGGCGGTGCCGCTGAGCGAGACCACCGCGGCAGCGGCCAGGGCGGCGATCACGCGACGCCCTCGGCGCGCAGGATCTCGTCGAGCGCCGCGCGGCCGACGTCGAGCTGGGCCTCGGTCGGCTCGCGGGTGCCGAGCAGGCGCTGGAGCTCGTGGCCGGGCAGGCGCAGCGCGCGGGTGGTGGTCGAATCGGCGTGGCGCTCGGACCACACGAAGACCTCGACGGCGAGGCCGATGCTCGCCAGCGACACGGCGGCGCCGTGCAGCTGCGTGGGCCGCTCGACCAAGCGCTTCAACAACGCGGTGCCGGCGACGTTGGAGGCCAGCAGCGGCGCCATCAGGTGCGAGCCGCAGCGGTCGTGCTCCTTGGCGGCGTCGCGCGCGTCGTCGTCGCCGTTCTCGTAGGCGGCGATCGCCTTGTGCTCGACGCCGTGGTAGGCGGCCAGGTCGCCGCCGCGCAGCGCGATCAGCGAGGGCAACAGCGACAACATCGCCAGCGCGGCCTCGCCACCCGCGGGGTGGGTGGGACCCCATCTCCGACGCAACAGCGCGCCGCCGATGGTCGCCGTCGCGGCCGCGCCGATCACGGTCTTGTCCTGCCACGGCAGCTTGGCCTCCGGCAGCCGCAGCTTGACAATCGGGATGACCGCCATCGCCTCGCCCATCCGCAGCACGCCGCGCGCACCCGGGACGCTGTCGATCGGGCCGCCACGCAGGGTGGGCTTGCGCCCGGACGCCGCGCGGATCTCCCCGCCCGGCGTGCGCACCGCCGCCGCCCACTGCGTCGGCCCGTGCACGAGCAGCCCGTTGCGCAGCGCCATGCCGCCGAGCCGGAGGGGCTCCCGCTCACGCTCGCGGTCGGTTCTCGTCACCTCGCTCATGCCAGCAGCTCCAACGCGATCGCCGTGTACGCCCGCGCCGCGAAGCCGACATCCGCCGCCGCGATCCGCTCGTCCTTGCCGTGCACCAGCGGCCACATCTCGCCGAGCGTCATCTCGCGCTGCGGGAAGAACCCGTAGGCCACGCACTCAGGGAAGGCGTCGCGGAACGCGCGCGAGTCGGTGTAGGCCGGGAGCATCGTCGGCACGACGCGCGCGCCCGGATCCTCGCTCTGCACCCAACGCGCGATCGCGTCCATCAGCGGCGAGGCCGCCGGCGACCCGTTGCCGATGACCTCCTCGAGCCACGTCACCTCGTAGTCGTCGCCCGCGCCGTCCAGCACCTCCGCCAGCCGCCGTTCCGCGGTCTCGCGCCCGTGCCCCGGCGGGACCCGGCAGTCGACCTTCAGCACCGCCCGCGACGGGATCACGTTGATCTTCTCTCCCGCGCTGACCATCGTGGGTGCGAAGGTCACCGACGCCATCGGCTCGGCGAAGGCGCCCAGCGTGGGGTTGATCGCCCTCAACCCCTCCACATCATCTACACCCAAGGCCGACAACAACGTCGCCGGCGCCTCGGTCAGATCCGGCGACGGGCGACGCGACGCCAAGGCCGACAACAACGGCGCCAGCTTCGGCAGCGCGTTGTCGGCCACGTTGGGCATCGACGCGTGCCCGGCCGCGCCGCGCGTCGTGATCGAGAAGCGGAAGACGCCCTTCTCGGCGATGCACACGCCGTACAGCCGCTCGTCGCCGTGCGGGATGACCGTGCCCGCCCCCTCGTTCAGCAAGAAGTCGCAGCGGACCAGGTTGGGGTGGTTCTCGGTCAGCCAGATCGCGCCGTCCTCGCCGCCGGTCTCCTCGTCGACGACGACGACCACCAACAGGTCGCCGTGCGGCGGCCGCCAGCCGGACTGCGCCAGCTCCAGCGCCGCCGCACACTCGGCCGCGGTCTGCGACTTCATGTCCTGCGCGCCGCGGCCCCAGACGACGCCGTCGACCAGGTCGCCGCTCCACGGGTCGCGCGACCACTCGGCCGGGTCGGCCAGCACCGTGTCGACGTGTGACAGCAGCCCGAGCACCGGGCCGTCGGCCTCGCCGCGCAGGCGCGCGACCAGGTTCGGGCGCTCCGGCGTGCGACCCACCAGCGAGACCTCGAACCCGGCCCGCTCGAACTCCGCCGCCAGCTCCTCCTGCAACGCGCGTTCGTCGCCCGGCGGGTTGACGGTCCGGTGGCGGATGAGCTGCCGCAGCAGCTCGACGGCTCGGTCCTCGAGGGCCATGCGGGACAACCTAACGGCTCACCCTCGCCGGGCGAGCCGCCTTCACCCCCGAGCAGAGCACGCTGGCAGGATGCCTGAATCGACGTACCCGCCCGACAAGGGCTACCCCGCGTACCTCGCGGAGTTCGTCGGGACCGCGATCCTGGTCGTCGCCATCTGCGCGTTCATCTCGCGGTCCGCCCCCGTGCCGGTCGACCTGCTGTCAATCGGCCTGGTCCACGCGATCGCGCTGATGGCGATCGTCTACACGATCGGCTCGATCTCCGGCGCGCACGTCAACCCGGCGGTGACGCTCGCGCTGCTGATGATCCGCAAGATCAGCCCGCGCGACGCCGGCGGCTACCTCGGCTCGCAGTTCGCCGGCGCGCTGGTCGGCGCGCTGCTGGCCCGGATGTTCTTCTCCACCCGCGGCAGCGTGTTCGACTTCGGCGCCGCGACCGTCAACCCGCTCTACCTGCACGGCGGCAGCGTCTGGCTGGCGCTGATCGCCGAGGCGCTCGGCACGTTCATCCTGATGTGGGCGGTGATGGGCACCGCGGTCAACCCGGACGCGCCCAACGGCGTCGCGGGCGTGGCGATCGGCGGCTCGCTCGGCCTCGCGGTGCTGCTCTTCGGCCCGGCGACCGGCGGCTCGTTCAACCCCGCGCGCTGGTTCGGCCCCGCGCTGGTGTCCGGCACCTGGAGCGACGGCTGGCTCTACCTGATCGGCCCGGTGCTCGGCGCGATCGCCGCCGCCGCGACCTACCTGTTCGTGATGGAGCACTCGCGGCGCCAGGTGCTGCCCGCGCAGGCGCCCGAGGTCGGCGAGTCCGCCACGCCACCCGGAGGCGCGGTGCCGCTGGCGTAGTCTGGCGGCTGGTGAGCGACCAGCTGTTCGACTTCAGCGACCAAGACCCGCAGCCCGGCGGGGCGCCCGGACTCGATCCGGACGCCCCGCTGCCGGCGCGGATGCGGCCGCAGACGCTCGACGAGCTCGTCGGCCAGGAGCACGTCCTGGGCGAGGGCTCGTCGCTGCGCGTGGCGATCGAGCGCGGCCGCCCGTTCTCGATGATCTTGCACGGCCCACCCGGGACCGGGAAGACGACGCTGGCGCGGATCGTGGCGACCGGCGCCGAGGCGGCGTTCGAGGAGCTCAGCGCCGTGCAGGTCGGCAAGGCCGAGGTCACGCAGGTGATCGCGCGGGCGCGGGAGCGCAAGCGCGGCGGCCGACCAACGGTCCTGTTCCTGGACGAGATCCACCGCTTCAACAAGGCCCAGCAGGACGCGCTGCTGCCCGCGGTCGAGGAGGGGACGCTGACGCTGATCGGCGCGACGACCGAGAACCCCTACTTCTCGGTCAACGGCGCGTTGTTGTCGCGGTCGCAGGTGCTGGAGCTGCGCGCGCTGACCGCCGAGCACGTCGAGAGGCTGCTGCGCCGCGCGATCGAGCGCGGCGAGCTGGGCGACGTGACGATCGACGACGAGGCGGTGGAGTTCCTCAGCACGCGCTCCGGCGGCGACGCGCGCTCGGCGCTCGGCGCCCTGGAGCTGGCGGCGGAGACCGCCGGGCCTGGCGGGAGCGTCGCGCTGGCGGGCGCGGAGTCCGCGCTCCAGCAGAAGGCCGTGCGCTACGACCGCGCCGGCGACCAGCACTACGACCTGATCTCCTCGTGGATCAAGTCGACGCGCGCGTCCGACGTCGACGCGTCGTTGTACTACTTGGCCGTGATGCTCGAAGGCGGCGAGGACGCGCGCTTCATCGTGCGCCGGATGGTGATCCTCGCCTCCGAGGACATCGGCAACGCCGACCCGCGCGCGTTGCAGGTCGCGACCTCCACCGCGGCCGCGATCGAGTTGGTGGGCTTGCCCGAGGGCGCGCACGCGCTGGCGCAGTGCGCCGTCTACCTCGCGCTAGCGCCGAAGTCCAACGCCTCCTACAAGGCGCTTGGCGCGGCGCGCGCCTACGTGCGCGAGCACGGCGCCGCCGCCCCGCCCGGCTACCTGCGCTCCGGCCCGCTGGCCGACGAGGGCTATGACTACCCGCACGACCGCCCCAACCACGTCTCCTCCCAATCGGTGATGCCGCCGGGCCTGGAGGACGTGCGCTTCTACGCGCCCGACGGCCAGGAGGCGCCGTTCGCCGACCGCCACGCGGCGCTGCGCAAGCTGCGAGGGCTTGACGGGTGAGCGACGCGCCGCCGACCCTGAGCGCGGTCGCCCCGGCGACCGGCGCGCCGCTCGGCGTCCCGCTCCCGGTCGCCTCTCCACGAGACGTGCAAGCGGCGGTCGCCGAGGCGGCGTCCGTCCAGGCGCTCTGGGCGCAGCTGCGGCTAGCCGACCGCGCGCGCTACATGGCGCGCGCCGCGCAAGCGGTGATCGACGAGGCCGACGAGCTGGCCGCGCTGATCAGCGCCGAGCAGGGCCGCCCGGTCACCGAGGTCGAGCTCGGCGAGCTGCTGCCGGCGATCGAGACGTTGCAGTGGCTGGCCGAGGACGGCCCGGGGATCCTGTCCGGCGAGCGCGCGTCGGTGTCGCGCGCGCTGCGGCCGCTGACCCGCGCGCGCTGGACCTACGAGCCGCTCGGCGTCGTCGCGGTCCTCGGCCCGGCGGCCGAGCCATTCGCGACGCCGCTGGGCGACGTCGCGGTCGCGCTGATGGCCGGCAACGGCGTGGTCTTCAAGCCGTCGCCGCACGCGGCGCTCATGGGCGCGCGGATCGCCCGCGTCTTCGCCCGCGCGGGCCTGCCGCCCGGGCTGCTGCACGTCGTCCAGGGCCACGCGGCGACGGGCGACGCGCTGGTCGAGGCGCCGGTCGCGCAGGTGCGCTTCACGGGCTCGACGCTGGCGGGCGCGAAGGTCCTGGAGGCCTGCGCGCGCGGCGTCAAGCGCGTCGTCGCCGACTTGGGCGGCGCGGACGCCGCGATCGTCTGCGCCGATGCCGACGTGCCACGCGCCGCGGCCGGGATCGCGTGGGGCGCGTTCTCCAACGCCGGGCAGTCCGGCGGGTCGATCGAGCGCGTCTTCGTAGTGGAGTCGGTCGCCGAGCAGTTCTTGGGGTCCTTGGTGGGACGGGCGCGCGCGCTGCACGTCGGCGACCCGCGCGACCCGGAGACCGAGATCGGCCCGCTGGTCGGCGGCGAGCGCCTGGGCCGCGTGACCGAGCTGCTGGCCGACGCGGACGCGCGCGGCGCGACGCAGCACTGCGGCGGACCGGTCGAGGTCCCCGGACTGGCCGGCGCGTTCTGCGCGCCCGTGGTCCTGAGCGGCGTCCCGGCCGACGCGCGGATCGTCCGCGAAGAGGTTCCCGGGCCGGTCGTGGCGGTCACCGTGGTCGCCGACGAGACCGCGGCGATCGCCGGCGCCAACGCCTCGCCGCTGGGGCTCGGCGCCTCGGTGTGGACCGCGGACCGCTACAAGGGCGCGCGGATCGCCCGCGAGCTGAAGGTCGGCATGGTGTGGATGAACGACCACCACGTCGCGCGCTCGGCGCCGCAGCTGCCGTGGGGCGGCGTGCGCGGGTCCGGAATCGGGCGGGCACGCGGCGCGATCGCGCTGCGCACGTGCGCCGAGCCGAAGGTCGTCACGTGGGATCCGCGCCTCGGTGAAGCGTTCTGGTGGTTCCCCTACGACCGCGCGCTGGCCGGGACCGGCCGCGCGATTGCGCGGCTGCGGTCGGCACGAGACGCCGACCGGGAGCGCGGGCTCAAGGATGGAGCCCGGCCCGCGCTCACAGTCGCGGCACGCACACTTAAGACACTGCGACGCGGCTAGGACGCCCGCGACGCAGCTTTGAGGTCTCGGCTCTCGACGCCTCCCGCCGTTCGCTCCGAGGGACGCGAACCTAGGGCTGTCAGGGCCGATCCGGCATGACTTTCCACAAAGTGCATCGGTTTGCACTCTGAAAGCGCACCGGGAAGGTTCAGCTGAGTGCGCGCAAGAGCGCCGCGGTGCCAGCCGCCGCGGCGATGACCACCAGAACGGGTGCTCGCAGCAGGACAGCGACGAGCGCGACGCCCAATCCGGCCGCGCGCGGGTCGAGCACGAGGTCGCGTCCGGTCGCGAAGGTGTTGGTGACGATCAGCGCGGCGAGGACCGCGGGCGCCAGCAGCGCCATCGCGCCCGCCAGCCGCGTCGGCAGCGCGCGGCCGCCGAAGACCGCGGGCGCCAGGCCCTTGAGCAGCAGCGTCCCGGCCGACGCGCCGAGGACGACGATCCAGGCGGTGGTCATGCGGCCGCCACCGTGCCCGCGCTCTGGCGCAACCCGACCAGGCAGACCGCCGCCGCGGCGACGATCGGCACGCCCGGCGGGACCAAGGGCACCATGATGAGCGCGATCGCGCCGCCGGCCAGCGCGGCGAGCAGCAGGCGGCGCTCTCGGATCTGGCCCGCGAGCAGCGCGAGGAAGAGCGCGGGGAACGCGGCGTCCAGGCCGAGCGCTTCGGGGTCGCCGAGCGCGGAGCCCGCGGCGACGCCGCCGATCGAGCAGACGACCCACGCGCTGTAGATCGTCACGCCCGCGCCGACCAACAGCCGCGGGTCGTAGCGGCCGTCGCCGCGGTGGCTGACCGCCCACGACTCGTCGACCGCGACCTGACCTTGGGCGGCGCGCGCGGCGGCGCGCCCCGGCAGGAACGGCGCGACCGAGAGCCCGATCGGCAGGTAGCGCGCGTTGAGCAGCAGCGCGGCGGCGATCGCCGCGACCGCGGTGCCGCCGTCGCCGACGATCGAGACCGCGGCGAACTGCGCCGAGCCCGCGAAGGTGAGGATCGAGAACAGGATCGTCGCCACCGTCGAGAACCCGGCCTCGCGGGCGAGCACGCCGTAGGTCAGCCCGAAGCCGCCGACGGCCACTGCCAGCGGCCAGGCGCGGCGGGCGCCCTCCACGTACGTCGTTCGTTCCATTAGACTTCATGTTCGCTATGTCGAACGAGATCGTCAAGGTCGTAGGGGACAACCTGAGGCGCCTGCGCGCCGAGCGGGCGCTCACGCTGTCCGATCTGGGACGCGCGTCCGGCGTGGCGAAGGCGACGCTCAGCGCGCTGGAGGGCGGTCGCGGCAACCCGACGCTGGAGACGCTCAGCGCGCTGGCGGCGGCGCTACAGGTCCCGATGGGCGACCTGATCACGAGCGCCGACCCCGAGCCGGTGACGGTCGTGCGCGGCGACGAGGGCACCGACATCCCGGGGACCGCGAACGACCTGCGGCTCATCGCCCAGTTCGCGCCGGGCGCGACCGTCGAGCTCTACGAGGCGGTCTGGCCGAAGCGCTCGACGCGCAACGCCGGCGGCCACGGCCCGGGCACGCGCGAGCACGTGCTGGTCACGCGCGGCGGGCTGAAGGTCGGGCCGCTGGGCCGCGAGGTCGGGCTCTCAGCGGGCGACTACGCGACGTTCGCCGCCGACGAGCCGCATCTCTACGAGGCGCGCGCGGGCACGCGGGCGCTGCTGCTGATGCAGTGGGCGCCCGGCGCTCAGGCCGCGGCGGCCGCCGGCGTCACCGCGGCGGGCACGTAGCGCAGCGAGCCCGGCAGCAGCGGGACCAGCACGCGCTTGACGTACTCGGCGCCGCCGCGCACCGCCAGCGCGCGGGCGGGATCCCACGAGAAGCGGTAGCCGCGGCGGATCGTGCCCGGGAGCAACCCCACCGTGATGACGTTGGCCAGCTCGACCAGCGGACGGACCTTCAGCGGCACCGGCGGGCGCAGGACGACGTCGATGCCGACCTCGCGCGCGGTCGGCGTGACGTGCAGGTCGCCGGAGCGCAGCATGTCCTTCATGTAGGTCTCGAAGTCCGCGTACGCCGCGGGCATGTCCTCGTCGCGCAGGCCGAACAGGCGGCCGACGACGCGGTAGTCGGCCCAGTAGGCGTCGCGCTCGTCGGCCGAGAGCGACGTCACATAGCGCTCGTAGACCAGCAGCGCGGAGTCGACCAGGCAGGCGACGATCCACAGCAGCAGCTCGGGGTCATCGGCGGCCCACGGCGTGCCGGCGGGGAAGGGCCCCGCATCGCGCGGCAGCGTCCCGCGGGCCTTGGAGTGCATGCTGCGAACGCGCCGGGTCGCGCGGTCCGCCTCGGCCTTGGTCCGCCACGCGATCGCGTCCATGACCTCGGCCGTCCGGCGCAGGCGCGTGTACGGGTCATCCAGCGAGCCCGTCGCCATGAAGAAGCCCTCGAACGCCACGGGATGCGCGGCCATCATCAGCAGCGCGCGCGGGCCGCTCAGCGCGACCACCTTCTCGCGGTGGACGCGGCGCAGCATCGAGTCGTCGGTGAAGTAGGTCGCGGGCGCCATGTGCTCTACGACACGGTACGGGCGTCTACCCTGTTCGGGATGCCTGCTGCCGCATATGAGGGGAAGGAGTGCGTCTGCCAGTTCAAGCGCGGGGTCTGCGACCAGACCTGCGTGCGGGACATGCTGGACACGCCCTTCTACATCGCGTGCCTGAAGCTGCGCGGACGCAAGACGCTGGTGATCGGCGGCGGTGAGCTCGGCCTGGAGAAGACCGAAGGGCTGCTGGCCTGCGACGGCGACGTCACGGTGATCTCGCCCGAGGTCGGACCGGAGCTCCAGGAGTTGGCGCGCGAGGGCTCGATCCAGTGGGAGCAGCGCCAGTACGCCGGGCCGGAGGATCTCGAAGGCATCTTCATGGTGATCGCCTGCACCGACGACACCGACACCAACATCCGCATCTACGAGGACGCCGAGCGCCGCGCGATGTTGGTCAACATCGTCGACGTCCCGCCGCTGTGCAACTTCATCCTGCCGGCGATCGTCCGCACGGGCCCGCTGGCGATCGCGATCTCCACCGCCGGCGCCTCCCCCGCGCTGGCCAAGCGCATGAAGCGCGAGATCGCCGCCCAGTTCGGCGAGGACTACGCCCGCCTCGCGGTGATGCTCAACGACGTCCGCGGCTGGGCCAAGGGCACGCTGCCGACCTACCAGGACCGCAAGGACTTCTTCGAGTCCATCGTCAACGGCCAGCCGGACCCGATCCAGCTGATCCGCGCCGGCGACGAGGCCCAGCTCCTGGAGATCATCGCCGCCGCCAAGCAGCGCTTCGCACCGGCTCCGGCCTAGGGGACCGACGGAGGCGTGCGCGGGCACGTCTTGAAGTGGTAGTCGTCCACCTGGCAGTCCGGGCTCGCGTGCAGGAGCGTCGCGAGCGGCACGGCGAACGCGAGGAGCCCGAGGCCGAGCCCGACGATCAGCGCCGTCCACCGCCGCCGCGCGGTGGCCACCGCGGTGCCGACGGCGACCAGCAGCGGCACGCCCGGGAACTCGACGAGCTCCAGCTTGCGCTCCGCGCTGCGGCAGAGGTCGATCCGCGGCGAGCCCTCCTCCGCGTAGTGCGAGCCGCCGTCGCCGCCGCAGGGGCCTATGCCGATCGCCCCGCTGCCGAAGAACCCGACGAGGACGGCGAGGAGGGTCACGATGGTCCCCACGACGCCGATCGCGGTGCTCCGGTCGGCCATCACGCGAGCGTGTGGGCGGCGTGGAGGAGGACCCAGCCGACGGTCGCCAACGGCGTGAGGAGCACGGCGACCGCCATACCCATCTGACGATCCCTGGACGACGCATCGCGCAGCAGGAGGTCTGCTAGCACGGTCGACAGGATGGTGCCGAAGACGAGCGCGACGCAGAGCGGGGCGTCGCTCGCCAGCGACATCGCAGAGGCGAGCGCGAGGAAGACCAGGGCGGGCACGAACACGACGCTCACGAAGAGGATCCCGGCCCAAGCCCAGCCGTCGAGCGGGCGCGGCGCGTCGCCCTCGGCCTCGTCGCGCAGGTAGATCAGGCTCACGAGAAGCACCCCCCGTCGTGGCAGGCGGCGTAGAGGAGCCCGAACGCGATGGCGACCGGGATCGCCACCGACAGGCCCGCCGTAACGCAGGCCCAGAACGCCCGCAGGCCGCTGGTGAGGCGGCGCGCGGAGGGCGCGTGCCAGCCGATCGCGCCGCTCAGGAGGACGGCCAGGACCGCGACGGTCCAGTCCGCCGCCTCGCCGTCCAGGACGGTGAAGAAGATCAGGCCGAAGGCGGATGCCGCCAACGGCGCGCCGAGCAACGTGAGCGCCCAGTAGTCCCAGCCGGGCGCGAGGCGGCGGGCGGGCGCGGTGTGGATGTCGGTGTTGTTGACCATCGGTCAGCACAGCGTAGACGCTTGTCGACCGTCGGTCAACACGTACGAACGTCTAGTGTCCACCGACAGATGAGCGAGCGGCTGACGCACCTCGATGAGCAGGGCGACGCGCGGATGGTCGACGTCGGCGGCAAGCCGGTCACCGAGCGGCGCGCGGTCGCACGTGCGGTGGTGCGGATGAGCCCGGAGACCGCGCAGGTCGTCGCGGCCGGCGACGCGCCGAAGGGCGACGTGCTCGGCACCGCTCGGATCGCGGGCGTGATGGCGGCCAAGAAGACCGGCGAGCTGATCCCGCTCTGCCACCCGATCGGCCTCGACCACGTCGACGTCGACGCGGAGATCGACGCCGCCAACGGCGTCATCACCCTCACCGCGACCGCGAGCGTCACCGCGCGGACCGGCGTCGAGATGGAGGCCATGACCGCCGCCTCGGTTGCCGCGCTGACCGTCTACGACATGGTCAAGGGCGTCGAGCGCGGCGTCGCGATCGAGCAGGTCGTCCTGCTGGAGAAGACCGGCGGACGCAGCGGCGTGTGGCGGCGGGGCGACCCCGCTTAGGATGGCCGGGCCATGCGCACCTGCGTGCTGACCGTCTCCACGTCCGTCTCCCGCCGCGAGGCCGAGGACGAGTCCGGGCCGCTGCTCGCCCACTTGGCCGACGAGGCCGGCGCCGACGTCGAGGCGATGGAGGTCGTCCCCGACGACTTCAGCCTCGTCGAGGACCGCCTGCACCACTACGTCGACGACGACTTCGCGCTGATCCTCACCACCGGCGGCACCGGCTTCACGCCCGACGACATCACGCCCGAGGCGACGCGCGCGGTGATCGAGCGCGAGGCGCCCGGCCTGGCCGAGGCGATGCGCGCCGAGTCGCTGAAGCACACGCCGCACGGGATGCTCTCGCGCGCCGTCAGCGGCATCGCCCACCGGACCATCATCATCAACTTCCCGGGCAACCCCAAGGCCGTCGCGCAGCTCTTCCCGGTCATCGCGCCGGTGCTGCCGCACGCCGTGCGCACGCTGCAGCGCGAGCAGGGTGACCGCGGCGGCCATTGAGCTCGACGGGCTGACGCGGCGACACGGCGAGCGCGAGGCGCTCTCGGACGTCACGCTGACGCTGCCCGCGGGCGCCACGCTCGTCGTCTTCGGCCCCAACGGCGCCGGGAAGACGACGCTGCTGCGCGTGCTCGCCACGCTGCTGCGCCCGCACGGCGGCAGCGCGCGCGTGCTCGGCAAGGCGCTGCCCGACGAGGGCTGGGCGGTGCGCGGCAAGGTCGGCTTCCTCGGCCACGCCAGCCTGCTGTACCGCGACCTCACCGCGCGCGAGAACCTGCGCTTCCACGCGCGGCTGCACGGCGTCGACGCCGCCCGCGTGGACGCGCTGCTCGACGCGGTGGGCCTGAAGAACCGCGCCGACGACCCGGTCCACACCTACTCGCGCGGGATGGTCCAGCGCGCCGCCGTCGCCCGCGCGGTCCTGCACGATCCCGAACTGCTGCTGCTCGACGAGCCCACGGCCAACCTCGACCCGCACGCGATCGAGGTCGTCGAGCCGCTGATCGGCGCCGCGTCGGGCCGCACGCGCGTGGTCACCTCGCACGACCCGGTCGGCGGCCTGCGCGACGCCGACCTCGCGCTCGGTCTGCGCGGCGGCCGCGCAGAGCTGGTCGCGCCCGCCGCCGAAGTCACCAGCACGCGCATCGGGGAGCTGTATCGCTAGATGCGCCCCGCCGTCTCCGCCCTGCTGCGCAAGGAGCTGCGCCTCGAGCTGCGCACCTTCCAGGTCATCCCCGCAATGGCGCTCTTCAGCATCACCACGCTGATCGTCTTCCACTTCTCGCTGGACGAGGACGCGATCGAGGGCAAGCTCGCCGCCGGCGTGCTGACGATCACGCTGCTGTTCAGCGCGATCCTCGGCATCAACCGCCTGTTCGTCTCCGACCACGAGGAGGACGGCTTCGACGGCTTCCTGCTCGCGCCGGTCGACCGCACCGCGCTGCTGGTCGCCAAGGCGATCGCGCTCTTCAGCTTCCTCGTGGTCCTGGAGATCGTCGCCGTCCCGGCCTTTGACCTGATGCTGCTGGACCCTGAACTGCTCTCGGCCGACGCCATCGGCCAGACCGCCCTGACGCTCTTACTGGCCAACCTCGCGCTGGCGATCGTCGGCACGCTGGTCGGCGCGCTGGCGATCCAGACCCGCGCGCGGGACCTGATCGTCCCCCTCATCGCGCTGCCGCTGCTGCTGCCGGTGGTGATCGGGACCGCGAAGCTGCTCGCGCCCACCTTCGCCGCGGCGGGCGCGGAGGCGCTCCCCGGACGCTGGCTGGCGATCCTCGCGCTCTATGATCTGATCTTCGGCCTTCTCGCCTACGCCGTCTTCGACTTTCTGATCGAAGACTGAAGGGCCGTCCGAAACGATGTCCGGCACCCGCCTTCGCCTCTTGTCCGTCGCGACGGTGATCACCCTGATCGCCGGTTATTCCCTGGCCGCCTTCTACGCGCCCATGGACGCCGACCAGGGCTTCATCCAGAAGATCTTCTACCTGCACGTGCCGATGGCGATCGTCGCGCTGTGCGGGTTCGTGCTCGCCGGGATCTTCGCGATCCTCCAGCTGCGCACCGACGATTCGAAGTGGGACCTGCGCTCCTACGTCGCGATCCACGTCTCGATCATCCTCGGCGTCGGCGTGCTGATCACCGGCGCGATCTGGGCCAAGGCCTCGTGGGGCCACTGGTGGGTGTGGGACGAGCCGACGCTGGTCAGCTTCCTGATCGTCTTCCTGCTCTACGGGACCTACACGCCGCTGCGCTTCTCGATCGAGGACCGCACCAAGCAGGCCCGCTACGCCTCGGTCTTCGCGATCACCGCCGGCGCGTTCGTCCCGCTGAACTTCGCCGCCGTGCGCGCCGCCACGGCGACGGTGCACCCGCGTACCTTCGACCGCACCGGCAACCTGCCCGGCAAGATGGCGCTGGCGTTCCTGGTGTGCTTCATCGGCATGGCGTTCCTGTACTGGCTGCTGTTCGAGTACGAGATCGCCCACAAGACGACGGTCGCCCGCCTGCGCTCGCTGAAGCGCAAGCTCGCCGACGATGACGACGGCGCCCGTGCCCGCCGCTCCGCGGCCCCCGAACTGCAGGTCTCCTAGATGCTCCTCGCCTCGACCACGCTTCCCGACAACGCCGGCTACGTCGCCGCCGCCTACCTGGTGTTCCTGGCGCTGCTGGTGATCTACGTCGGGATCATGGCCTACAAGTTGACGCGGATCCAGCGCGACGTGATCGAGGTCGACGAGCTGACCGACCGCGCCATCGCCCGCGCCGACCGCGACGACGCCCCGCCGCGCGCACGGGAGGAGACGCCGGCATGAGCCAGGGCGGTGGCGGCGAGCTGCTGTGCCTGGGCATCTCGCACAAGACCGCGCCGGTCGCGGTCCGCGAGCGCCTGGCGCTGACGGTCAAGGACCAGCAAGCGCTGTGCGCGGAGCTGGTCGCGACCGACGTCGTCCGCGAGGCCGTCGCGATCTCGACCTGCAACCGCACCGAGGTCTACGTCGTCGGCGATCCGGTCAGCGCCGAGACCGAGCTGCTCGGCCGCCTCGCCCAGCACGCGGGCACGCGCCCGACCGAGCTGGCCGAGGCGATGTACGCGCCGCGCAACTGCGACGCCGCCCGCCAGCTCTACCGCGTCGTCTCCGGGCTGGAGTCGATGATCGTCGGCGAGGCCGAGATCCAGGGCCAGACCAAGCGCGCCTACGAGGCCGCGCTGGAGGCCGGGACGACCGGGCCGCTGACCAACCGCCTGTTCACCGCGGCCTTGCAGACCGGCAAGCGCGTGCGGTCGGAGACCGCGATCGGCGAGGGACGCGGGAGCGTCTCGAGCGTCGCCGTCAGCCTCGCCCGCGACATCATGGGTCCCGATCTCGCCAAGCGCGACGTCGTGATCATCGGCGCGGGCGAGACCTCCGAGCTGACCGCCCAGGCCCTGGCCGACGAGGGCGTGCGCACGATCTTCGTCGCCAACCGCCACGCTGACCGCGCCCGCTCGATCGCCGAGCGCTTCGGCGGCTCGGTCTCCTCGCTGCACGACCTGCCCGACCGCCTGGCCGAGGCCGACATCGTCGTCTCCTCGACCGCCTCGCCGCACCCGATCATCGGCGTCGACGAGCTGGCGGTCGTGATGCGCGAGCGCGAGGGCGCGCCGCTGCTGCTAATCGACATCGCCGTGCCGCGTGACGTCGACCCCGCCTGCGGCGAGCTGGACGGCGTCACGTTGTATGACATCGACGACCTCCAGCAGGTCGTCACGCGCACGCGCGAGGTCCGCGAGGCCGAGCGCGTCCAGGCCGAGGGCGTGGTCGAGGACGAGATCCAGCGCTTCGCGCGCTGGATGGGCCAGCTCGACGTGATGCCGACGATCGCCGCCCTGCGCGAGCACGGCGACACGATCGTCGACCAGGTGCTGGCCGAGAACGCGGGGCGCTGGGAGTCCGCGTCGCCGCGCGATCGCGCACGCATCGAGGCGCTCGCCAAGTCGGTCATGCAGCGGCTGCTGCACGAGCCGACGATCCGGCTGAAGTCCGTCGACCGCGACGGCGGCCACGGCCGCGTCCAGTTCGCGCGCGAGCTGTTCGGGCTGGCCGAGGGCGTCCCCGAGGTCCCGGAGGTTGCCGACGCGGCAGCCGAGGCCGACGTGCGTCCCCTGCGCCGCCGCGGCGCTTCCGGTCAGTGAGGCTCGGGACGCGGGGCAGCGCGCTGGCGCTCGTGCAGGCGCGGGCGGTCCGCGACGCCCTCGGTGGCGAGGCCGCCGCCGAGATCGTGGAGATCACGACGTCCGGCGACCGCGGCGTGGCCGGCGACAAGGCGCGCTGGATCGACACGATCGAGGACGCGCTGGAGCGCGGCGAGATCGACCTGGCGGTCCACTCCGCCAAGGACGTCCCGGCGGCGTCGCTGCTGCGCGACGGGATGTCGCTTGCGGCGGTGCTCGGCCGCGAGGACGCCCGCGACGCGCTGATCGGCGCGGCGTCGCTCGATGACCTGCCGGAGGGCGCGCGCGTGGGAACGGCGTCGCTGCGCCGCCGCGCGCAGCTGCTCGCCGTGCGCGGAGATCTCAACGTGGTTGCCTTGCGCGGCAACGTCGACACGCGCCTGCGCAAGCTCGCCGAGGGCCAGTGCGATGCCTTGATCCTCGCCGCGGCGGGGCTGCGACGCCTGGGCCGCGAGAGCGAGATCGGCGCGCTCCTGGACGCCTCCGTCTTCGTCCCCGCTCCGGGGCAGGGCGCACTGGCGGTCGAAGGGCGAAGCATCCCCACCACCTTGGTCGACGCCGACGCCGACGCCGCCCTGCGCGCCGAGCGCTTCGTCGTCGAGGCGCTGGAAGCGACCTGCGACACGCCCGTCGGGGTCCATCACGATGGCCTTGCCTTGCACGCCTTCATCGGGATGCCCGACGGCTCGACGTGGCTGCGCGACAGCGTCGCGTCGACCGGCGACGACGCGCCGCGCATTCTCGTCGAGCGCCTGGAGTCGATGGGCGTCCGCGACCTCCTTGCCCGCGCCGCAGAGCAGGCAGCCGCCTCGTGAAGACCGGCCGCGTCATCCTCGTCGGCGCCGGCCCGGGCGACCCGGGCCTGATGACCGTCCGCGCGCTGGAGGCCATCGCCGCCGCCGACGTCATCCTGTACGACAAGCTCATCCCCGCCACCGCGCTGGACGGTGCTCGCGAGGACGCCATCAAGCTCGACGTCGGCAAGGTCGGCGGCGGCGAGCAAGTCCCTCAAGAAGAGACCCAGCGCCTGCTGCTGCGCCACGCGCAGGAAGGCAAGCTCGTCGTCCGCGTCAAGGGCGGCGACCCGTTCGTCTTCGGCCGCGGCGGCGAGGAGGCGCAGGTCTGCCGCGAGCACGGCATCCCGTTCGAGGTCGTCCCGGGCGTCACCGCCGGCATCGCCGGCCCGGCCTACGCGGGGATCCCGGTCACGCAGCGCAACATGGCCGCCGCGGTCGCGTTCGTCACCGGCCACGAAGATCCGAAGAAGCCCGAGACCCAGATCGACTGGCCGGCGCTGGCGGCGTTCCCGGGCACGTTGGTGTTCTACATGGGCGTCCGCGCGCTGCCGCGAATCGCCGAGCAGCTGATCGCCGGCGGCCGGCCTGCGAGCGAGCCCGTCGCGATCGTCGAGCGCGGCACGCTCCCTGACCAGCGCAGCGTGTCCGGCACCTTGTCCACCATCGCCGAGCTCGCCGCCGCCGCCGAGGTCCGGCCGCCGTCGGTCACCGTCGTCGGCCCGGTCGCCGCGCTCGGCGACGAGCTGGCGTGGCTCGGCCGCGGCCCGTTGAGCGGCTGCGCGATCACCGTCACGCGGCCGCGCGCGCAGGCCTCCGGGCTCGCGCGGCAGCTGCGCGACCTCGGCGCGCGCGTCGTCGAGGCCGCCGTGATCGTCCCGCAGCCGCTGGCCTTCGCGATCCCGGACCTCAGCGACGTCGACCTGCTCGTCTTCTCCTCGCCCAACGGCGTAGGCCGCTTCTTCGACGAGCTGAAGGCCACCCACCGCGACGCGCGCTCGCTCTTCGGCATCGCGGTCGCGGTGATCGGTCCGGGCACCGCCGACGCCGTCCGCGCCCACGGCGTCGAGCCCGACTTCATCCCGACGCGCGCGGTCGGCGAGTCGCTGGCCGAGATGGTCTCCGGCTTCGACGTCGAGCACGCGCTCGTCGTGCGCGCCCGTGGCGGCCGCGACGTGGTCCGCAACGCGCTGGAGGACCGCGGCACCGACGTCACGCTGATCGAGCCCTACGTGACGGTTGCCGAGCAGCTCGACCCGCGGACCCGCGAGCGCGCGCTGTCGGCCGACTGGGCGACGTTCACCAGCGCGTCGTCGGCGCGCTTCTTCTGCGCCGCAGCCGGCGGCGCGCACGTCGTCCGCGAGAGCGGCCTGAAGCTCGCCTCGATCGGCCCGATCACGACCGAGGCCCTGCGCGAGCAGGGCCTCGAACCCGACGTCGAGGCCACCGAGCACACGCCCGGCGGCCTCGTCGACGCGTTGGTCGCCGCGAGCGCGGCTACGCCGCCGGCAGCGTGAACTCGCCGACCAGGCGGGTGAGCTCGCCGGCCGTCTCGGCCAGCGTGCCCGCCGAGCCCACGATCGCCTGAGCGGCGCGCGAGGTCTCGGTCGTCGACGCCGACACCTGCTCGGTGGCGGCGGAGGTCTCCTCGGAGACGGCGGCGACCTCGCCGATCTCGGCGTCCATGCGGGCCGAGGTCTCTGAGAGCTGCTCGACGGCGCCGGCGATCTCGCCGATGCGCGCGCCCATCTCCTCGACCTGGCCGTTGATGCGCTCGAACGCGTCACGGGCCTGCTGCACCGTCTTGGTGCCTTCGTCGGTCCGGGCGCCGCCCAGCTCGACGACCTCGACGGCGCGGCCGGTCTCGGCCTGGATCTGGCCGATCAGCTCGGCGATCGACGCGGCGGCCTGCTGGCTCTCCTCGGCCAGCTTGCGGACCTCCTCGGCGACGACGGCGAAGCCGCGGCCCTGCTCGCCGGCACGCGCGGCCTCGATCGCCGCGTTGAGCGCCAACAGGTTGGTCTGCTCGGCGATGCCGGTGATCGCGTCGACGATGCCGCCGATCTGCTCGGACTTGGCGCCCAGCTCGCGGATCGCGCCGGTGGCCTGCGCGGAGGCGTCACGGACGGCGACCATCGCCTCGGTGGCCTGGGCCACGGCGGCGGCGCCCTCGCTGGCGACCACGCGGGCCTCCTCGGCGGCCTGCGTCGTCTGCGACGCGGTCGCCGCGGACGCGCGGGCGACGTCGACCATCTCGCCGGTCAGGCGGCGCGCGCCGTCGACGGCCTGCACCTGGCGCTCGGCGCCCTGGGCGACGTCGTCGACCGCGGAGGCGATCTCGGAGACCGCGCGGCCCGCGTCCTGCGAGGACCCGGCGAGGTGCTCGGAGGCGTCCGACAGCGTCTGGGCGGAGGCCGAGACGCGGCCGATCATGCCGGTCAGCGCGGCGCGCGAGTCGTTGTAGGAGTGGACCGAGGCGACCGTGTTGCAGCGCAGCGCCTCGGCGACACGGCCCAGGTCGCCGATCTCGTCGCTGCCGAGGTCGTGCAGCTCCGGCGTGCTCGGCTGAACGTCCTGGGTCAGGTCGCCCGCGGCAAAGCGGTTGAGGCCCTGGCGCAGCTCGGTCGCGCAGTTGTCGCGCAGCATGCCGAGGCGCTCGACGACGACGCCGAGGCGCTTGACCATGCGGCTGGCGACGACGAACGAGATCAGGATGCCGGCGAGGATCGCGATCAGCAGCGTGACGATCACCGCGTCGCGACCCGAGGTGTAGGCGTCGTCGATCGAGTTCTCGGCCGACTGGGCGAACTTGTCCGAGGCCTGGGTGAACTGCCCGGCGACCCCTTCGAGGTTCTTGGCGGCGACCGGGATCTGGGCGATGACCTTGGCCTGCTCGGCGAGCGGCAGCTTCTGGGTGTCCTTGGACCCCGCGGCGGTGAGCGCGTCGTTGTAGGTCTTGACGGCGGCCTTGACCTTGGCGACCGTGGCCTGCTCGTCGGCGGGCGCGCCGTCAAGCTTCTTGATCGTCGCGGCCAGCTGCTTCTGGTCGGCGGCGGTGGCGGCCAGCAGGGCCTTGAACTCCTTGGTCTGGGCGGCCTTGACCGGCCCGACCTCGGCGACCAGTCGCTGGTAGGTCGTGTGCTGGAGCTGGAGGTCCTTGGCCAGCGCCATCACGTAGATCGAGTTGACCGTGGGCGTGTAGGCCTGATCGTGCAGCGCCTTGCCCGACTTGCGAACGCCGCCGAGGTGGTCGATGGCGACGAGCGAGCCGATGGCGCATAGCGCGATGATCGTCAACGAGCTGAAGATCAGCTTGCTGCGGATTGAGAGCTTCATGAACGGCTGAGTCGGCTTCGAGCGGTTCGCGGCCCATCCCCCGGGCGGGGGGTAACGCCGTTCGGGGTCCGCGCGCGGGCCGCCTCCCGCCGGATAGCCTCAACTCCGAATGCCGCGTCCGATCACGTTCCTGTCCGACTACGGCCTGGCGGACGACTTCGTCGGCGTCTGCCACGCGGTGATGCTGCGGATCGCGCCCGAGGCGCGGATCGTCGACCTCACGCACGGCCTCGACCGCCACGACGTGCGCACCGCGGCGATGGTGCTGCGCCGGGCGCTGCCGTTCAGCGCGCCGGGCGTGCACCTGGCGGTGGTCGACCCGGGCGTGGGCGCGACGCGCCGGGCGATCGCGCTGCGCACGACCGAGGAGGACCGCATCCTCATCGGCCCCGACAACGGCCTGCTGTCGCTGGCCGCGCAGCGCTTCGGCGGGATCGCCGAGGTCATCGACATCGGGCGCTCGCCGCACCGCCTGGAGCCCGTGAGCGCGACGTTCCACGGGCGTGACATCTTCGCGCCGGTCGCCGCGCACCTGGCGGCGGGCGCCGAGCTGGCCGACGCGGGCGACCCGATCGACGCCGACGAGATCGTCCGGCTCGACATGCCGCTGGCCTTTCAGGACGAGGACGAGCTGTTCGCGCACGCGGTCGGCTTTGACCGCTTCGGCAACATCATGCTCGACGTCGAGCACGCCGAGCTGACGGGATCCGGGTTCCGGCTCGGGCACGGCGTCGACGTCAACGGGCGGCCGGGGATGTACGCGACGACGTTCGCCGACGTCGCCCCGGGCGAGCTGATCCTCTACGAGGACGCCTACAAGACGCTGGCGTTGGCGGTCAACCGCGGGTCGGCGCGGGAGCTGCTGGGCGTCGAGCGCGACGACGAGCTGCGGATCCAGCCGCGGTGAGCGTCTCGCCGGTGCTCGGGACGCCGCGCCTGCACTTCGCGTCGGTCGGCTCGACGAGCGACGTCGCACGCGACCTGGCGGTCGGCGGCGCGCCGCACGGCGCGCTGGTGACGGCGGCGGCGCAGACCGCGGGGCGCGGGCGCCAGGGTCGGGCGTGGACGACGCAGCCGGGGTCGGCGCTGGCGATGTCGATGGTGTTGCGCTCGTTTGATCCGCTGCTGACGCTGGCCGCAGCGGTGGCGGTGGCCCGGTCGTGCGGCGACGCGGCCCAGATCAAGTGGCCGAACGACATCCTCATCGAGGGCCGCAAGGTCGCCGGGATCCTGGCGGAAGGCCGGCCGGGCGAGGGCTGGGTCGTGCTCGGGATCGGCGTCAACGTGGCGGTACGCGTTGAGGACCTGCCGGAAGAGCTGCGCGGCCGCGCCGGCACGCTCGGCCGGTCGCTCGGCGACGTCGAGCCGTTCTTGTCGTCCTTGCTCGCGCACCTCGACGTCGCGCTCGCTGCTGGGCCCGAGGAGATCCTGGCCGCCTGGCGCGGCCGCGACGTCCTGCTCGGCGAGGAGATCGGCTGGGGCGAGGAGCGCGGTATTGCCCGCGGCATCGACGACGACGGCCATCTGGTCGTCGAGCGCGCGGACGGCACGCGCACGGCGCTGCACGCGGGCGAGGTCCACCTCGCGCCGCGTCCGGCACCACCAGCCGGCTAACGCCCCGCGGGTGGCGTGACCTTTGATGGCCCGGCATCGTTCACGAGCCATGGCCCTCCCCACCCGACTTCCTCTCCTCGCCGCCGCGGCCGTCTCCGCGGCCGTCCTCGTCCCGTCCGTCGCCTCCGCCGCCGACGCCCCGGCCGCCGACTGCCCGCTGTGGGCGCCGCAGGCCAAGGTCGAGCACGCGATCCCCGGCACGAACCTGACCGCGCGCGACCCGTACCACGGCCTCCTGGCGCGCAATCGCTTGTTCTTCTCCTTCAGCGTCCGCGGGTCGGCCGCCGACCTCGCCAACGTCGCGTCGGTCTCGTGGGCGCTCGACGGCAAGGTCGTGCGCACGGACCCGACGCTGCCGTTCCAGTGGAGCGGCCAGTCCGGCTCCTCGAAGCGGATGCCCGCCGGCGACCATCAGATCACGGTCACGGTGACGCCCAAGAGCGGCACGGCCGCGAGCACGAGCTTCGCGTTGACCGCCACCGACTGCCAGCCCGCCGGCTTCTACGCCGAGGTGCCTAAGGTCCGCGGCACGGCGACCTTCGGCTTCCAGTCGGCGATCGAGCGCGGCGGCGGCCCCGACCTCGACGGCGTGACCGTCACGGCGACCAAGAACGTGCGGACCGTGCTCCCGCGCGCCAAGCGGGGCAAGTCCATCGGGTCGATCGCGCTGATCGGCGAGAACGGCCAGACGATCAAGTCCTACACCCTGAAGGGCGCGTCGACGGCGCTCGAGCGCGGCGGCGTCACGGTCCGCTTCGCGCCGGGCGCCAAGCGCTTCCTGCGCGTCACGGGGCTGCCCGCGGGCGTCAAGAACGTCACCGTCAAGCTCACCTCCGGCATCGCCGCCCTGCGCTCGCCCAAGCAGGCCTTCACCGCGACCGGCACGCTGACGGCTGGCAGCGCCCACGTGGCGATCGCGAGCGGCGGCCGCTACTTCTAAGCGGCCGCGCCGCGCAGCTGCTCGCCTAGAGCGCGTCGAGCGCGCGCTGGGCGAGCGGCTGCTCGAGATGGCGCACGCGGGCGCGCGTGCCACGGGCGACGGTGACCGAGAGCGTGCCGAGGCCGGCGCGGCGCTGGAGCGGCGAGCGCCGCAGCGCGCGGGACTGAAGGCGCCGGCGGCGAGCGATCAGCGTCACCGCCGACCCGCGGCGCCAGCTGCGCACGACCACGCGCCCGCCGTCGACGCGCAGCCCGGACAAGCTGTAGGCGTCGATCCCGCCGAGGGCGGCGACGGCGACGAGCACCAGCAGCGCCGGCCACGCCGGCGGCACGAAGGCGGTCAGCACCGCGCCGATCAACGCCGCCAACGCGACCGGCACCGTGAGGAAGCGGCGGCGGGCACGGCGCGGCGGGCGCTCGGTCACCGCCAGCGTGCCGGCCAGCTCGGGCGCGATCGCGGCCAGGAACGGCCCGACCTCGCTCGTGCGCATCAGCGGGAAGAGCGTGCGGCCGACGGCTTCGCGCTCCCCGAGGCTCGTCGCCTCCAACCGCAGCGTGACGAGGCCGAGCGGACGACGTAGCGGCGAGGAGACGATCTGGATGCCGTCGATCCGGTCGACCGGGACCGAGACGGCGCGGCGCTGGCCGAGGCCGCGGCGGATCCGCAGGCGGCCGTCGACCAGCCGGACGTCGAAGCCGGAGAACGCGACGACCGCCGCGAGGAAGGACAACAAGAACGCGACGCCGACGACGACCGCGGCGAGCATCAGGATCTCGTGCCAGGTGTCGACGTCGCGCGCCAGCCGGAGCCCTTCGGCGACGTCGCTGTCGCTGTTCTGCAGCAGGCCGAAGGCGCCGCCGAGGATCGGCAGGAGCACGCCGAGCTGCGGGGCCGTCAGCGCGGTGGCCAGCAGGCGCAGCGGCGTGAGGTGCAAGCGGTAGCCGGCCGTGCCGGTGTCCGGGTGGCCGAGCGCGGCGCGCAGGCGAGCGGCGGCGTCGGAGGAGAGCGCGCTGAGGACGACGTCAGCCTCCTCGCCGCCGCCGGGCGTCTGGACGTGCAGGCCGGTGACGCCGAAGAGGCGCTGGATCGGGCCGGCGACGGTGTCGACCGCCTGGATGCGAGCGACCGGGACGACGGTCTCGTCGGGCGAGAAGACGCCAGAGCGGAAGCGCAGCGCGTTGTTATAGACCTCATAAGAGGTTGCCCGCCAGCGGATCGTGCCGACGATCGCGGCGAGCGTCGCGCCGCCGAGGCCGAGCGCGATCGCCATGCCCGAGCTCGAGGTGCCGCCGATTACGAGGCCGATCAGCAGCGGGAGGGCAACGTCGCGCAGCGCGCCGACCGCCTCGCCGATGGCGGCGGCGAAGTGCAGCCGCTGTTCGCCTTCAGTCGTCATCGGGCGTGCGGATCAGCCCGGCGATCCGGTCGCGGACGAGCGCCGCGTCGGCCTCGGTCATCGCCGGGATCTCGGTCTGACCGGCCGCGGTGTGGACGACCACGGAGGCGACCTGCGCGGCCTGCGCGATCAACGTGCGCCGGACGTCGACGTGCTGGATCCGCGCCACCGGGATGATCGTCCGCGTGTCGGTGAGGACGCCGTGGCGAAGGTCCAGCTCGACGTCGTCCAACCGCCACCTCCACCGCCGGGTCCGCAGCGCCGGGATGATCGCGGCGGCCAAGATGGAGGCCAACAGGACCACGAACGGCAGCACGTCCTTGACCGTGTTGAGCCACTCGTGCCGGTCCGGGAGCACGCTCGCGATCAGGAACGCCCCGACCGTCATGCCGATGCCGCTGCCGACGAGCTCCAGCGTCCAGAAGAGCCGCGCCGCCGGCGCCAGCCGCTCCTGCGGCTCAGGCCGGGCGGCGACCTCCGTCGACGCCGACGCCGCCGGATCAGGCGGCGTCGTCGAGCTGATCGTCGTCTGCCTTCCGCCGCGACCGCCGCGCCTTCGGCGCCTCTTCGGCCTCGTCCAGCGACAGCTGCTCCGGCGCCGCGGCCTTCACGGGCGCCTTGCGCGTCCGCTTCGGCTTGGGCGCTGCTTCCTCGGCCTCGGCCTTCTTGGCCGGCGCCTTCCGCGTCCGCTTGGGCTTGGGCGCCTCGTCCTCGCTCGGCGCGGCCTCAGCCTCAGCGTCGGCCTTCTTCGCCGGAGCCTTCCGGACGCGCTTGGGCTTGGGCGCCTCGTCCTCCGCGGCCGCCGCCTTGGTCGTCCGGCGCCGCGTCGGCTTGGGTGCCTCTTCGCTCGCGACCGCTTCCTCAGCGGCCTTCTTGGCCGGAGCACGACGACGCGTCGGCTTCGGCGCCTCCTCAGCCGGCGGAGCATCGTCGCTCGAGACCGTCTCAGCAGCAGCCTCCTTCACCGGCGCGCGACGACGACGCGGCTTGGGCGCATCCTCGACCGACGAAGCGGCCTCGCTCACGACCGCCTCAGCAGCAGCCTCCTTCACCGGCGTCCGACGACGCCGCGGCTTCGGCGCATCCTCAGCCGGTGCAGCGTCCTCACTCGCGGCCGCCTCGGCGGCGGCCTCCTTGACCGGCGCGCGACGGCGACGCGGCTTCGGTGCATCCTCAGCCGGCGAAGCGTCATCGCTCGGCGCGGCGGACGCCTCCTCGCTCGCAACGGCTTCAGCGGCGGCCTGCTTCACCGGCGACCGACGGCGACGCGGCTTCGGCGCGTCCTCGGCCGACGGAGCGGCAGCGACGGAGTCCTCGTTCGCCGCGGCAGCCGCGGAGTCATCACGCGGGGCAGCGCTTGCGATGCCCGCGGCGTCATCGCTCGGCGCGGCGTCGTCCGTCGGCGGCGCGGCGGTGTCGCTCGCGGCCGCCTCGGCGGCGGCCTTCTTCGACCTCCGGCTACGGCGCGGCTTGGGCGCCTCCTCCGCGGGCGCAGCATCGGTGGTCGACGACCCATCGGCGCTCGGCGCCTCCGGGGCGGCGTCGCTCCGCGGCGCGACGGGCGTGCCGCGGCCACCGGCCAGGAGAGCGGCAGCCGCCTCGATCGAGCGGGCCGCCTCCTCGTCGGAGATCGCCGGGGTCGGCTCGGCCGTAGCCGCGACGTCGCCGGCGTTGTTGTTGTTGTTCGCGTTGTTGTTGTTGCCGTTGTTCGCGTTCTCGGCGTTGCCGTTGCGCTTGCGGCGCGAGCGGCGGCGCTTCTTGCGCGGCGCGTCCGCGACAGCGGTCGCGCCCTCGGCGGCCTGCTCGCCAGACGCGCCCCCCTCAGCGGTGACCGCGTCCAACGTCGTCTCGACCTTCGGCGTCTCGGCGGCGATCTGGTTCTCGCCCTTCTTGCCACGACGACGCCGGGAGCGGTTCTTGCGCTTCGGGAAGTTGCGCAGCAGCTCGCGCGACAACGCGGACGGCTTGCGCGCCATCCGCGTCCGCGCCCCGCGCACGACCTCCATCGCCTCGGGCGTGTGCGCCACCGCGGCGGCGAGCAACGCGGCCGAGAGCCGACGGTCCTGCTTCCGAGCCGCGTGCACCAGCCGGCGCGCGTTGCGCGCGTGGGCGCCCCCGGACGAGTTCACCAACAGCCCCAACAAGCGCTTGGTCTCCGGCCAACGCTGGACCGCGTACTCCTCGTGGACCTCACGCGTCATGTCCGCGAGATCCCAGATCCAGTGCGAGGCCTGATCCCGACGCCCGATACGCCGCTCGGCCAAGGCCTGCAACAACACCTTGACGCCCTCGCGGCGCTCATCGCGCGACCACAGGCGCACCACGTCGACCGCGCGCTCGAACGCGTCCGCGTCCCGCGACTGCGCGATCTCCTGCAGCGCGCGCAAGCGCAGCTGCGAGTTCTTGTTGCGCTCGACCGCCGTCAGCAGGAACGAGCGCTTCAGCTCGCCGGACTTGTCGAAGTGCAACATCGCCCGAGCGCGGCGCCAGCCCGACGGCGCCACCCGCGCGCCCGCCAACGCCGCCCACTGCACCTGCTCGCCGTAGTCCAGGAACTCGACGGCGATCCGCCACAGCTCGCGCTCGAAGACCTCGATGCGCTTGTCCGGATCGGCCGTGACCGGGATGACCCGGCGCTCGACGCGCACGCGCCGGCCGCGCCCGCGGCGCACCGGCCCGACGACGATCGCGCCGCCGCGGTAGACGTCGCGATCCAGCAGCGAGTGCAGCGTGACGACCGGGTCGTCGTGGCGCGTCGCCGGATGGACGAAGTCCACCACGATCCCGGACTCCTTGCCCGGGTGCCGGCGCGTGACGCGGCCGACGCGCTGCTGGTAGATGCGCTTGGACGCCGTCGGCGCCAAGTGCATGCAGATGGTCGCGCGCGGCGAGTTCCAGCCCTCGGCCAGCAGCTGCGCGTTGACCAGCACGTCGATCTCGCCGCGCTCGTACTTGGCCAGGATCTCGGCCAGCTCGCGCTTGGGCGTCTCGCCCGAGACGCCCATCGCCTTGATGTCGAGCTGGCGGAACGCCTCGGCGACGTTCATCGCGTGCTTGACGCCCGCGGCGTAGACCACGCCGGGGACGCCATTGAAGCGCGTTTTGTAGAGGTCGGCGATCGCCAGGTTGAACGGCGCTTGGTCGAGCAGCTCGGCCAGCATCTCCTGGTCGAACTCCACGTCGACCTCGCCCTTGCGCAAGGGCACCTTGGCGATCGTCCGCACGCCCGGGCCGGGCGGGATCCGGATCGACCGCAGCGGCGCGATGACGCCGCGCCGCGCCGCCTGCGCGAGGTCAAAGCGCGAGGTCTGGGTCGGGAAGAGGTCCGTGACGTGCCGCGCGATCAGCGCGCCCGTCGCGGTCATGCCGATGAAGATCGGGCCCGTCCACGCGCGGATCGCCGCGGAGGTCTTGTCGCCCAGCGCGGTGTGCGCCTCGTCGCAGATGACGATCGTGTAGGCGTCGGAGATCCGGCCGGCGTTGCGGACGAACCACTGGTAGGTCTCGACGGTCACCGGGCCGTCGACGCGCTTGGTCGCGCCGGTGTCGCTGTCCAGCAGCGGCGGCGACTCGCGCTTGCCGTAGCCGCGCGTGTGCAGCTCGCCGAGGAACTGGTCGACCAGGTTGCGGCGGTGCGTGAGGATCAGGACGCCACCGGTGCGCGACGCCTCCACGAAGCCCATCGCGGCGACCGTCTTGCCGGCGCCCGTCGCGTGCTCGAACCAGAAGCGCTTGTCGGCGTTGGGGTCGTCGGCCGCGGCGTCGTCGACGTCCTCGTCGACGTCCTCGTCGGCTTCGTCGTCGTAGGACTCCTCCTCCGACGGCGGCTCCTCCTCGTCCTCCTCGTCGTCGTCGTCGAGACCCTCGATCTCGACCTCGACCGGGGTGCGGTCCTCCGGCTCGTCGTCGTCCTCGTCGTCGTCGTGATCGTCGGGCTCGGGCTCGTCAACCGGCTCCGCGAGCGCCTCGGGCTCGGGCTCCGGCTCGGGCTCCGGCTCGACCGCCAGGACCGGCGCGGCCGCCTCGACGCGCGCCGCGCCGTTGCCGTTCTTGGGCGCGACGGTGGACGCGAGCAGCGCGACGAGCGTGCCCGACAGCGCGTCGACCTGGTGCGGGTTGAGCAGCGTGCCGTCGGCCAGGCGCGGCTCGTCCTCCGACAGCACGCGCTCCAGGCCGAGCATGAGCGCCGAGCGGCGGCGCCACTTCGTCGACGGGACCTTGAGCCCGCGCTCGATCTCGCCCAGCGCGTAGTCGAGCGCCTGCCGGCGCGGCGTGCCGGGCGCCAGCGCGACCGCCGGATCCTCCCCCTCGTGGACGAAGCGCTCACGGGTGAACGCTTCCGCCTTTTTGATGAGGGTGGAATCGGGAACGGGTGCGGCCTCGACGGCCGTCGTGGGATCAGCCATGAACTTGGCTACTCGCTCTTCGTGAGAAGCGTCCGCGAAAAGACCAAAGCGGCGGACGTGCGCTAGGCGGTCCTCACCAGCCGGACCGTAAGGGGAAGCGAGGGAACCTCCCTGTCAACAGCAGCTGCCCTCGCCTCGTGAGGCAAGGATACCGGATCGGACGGCTGACACCCAGAAACCTGCCACCCTTCCGGGCATGGACCGACGCCGCCTGCTGATCATTGCTGGCGCGCTGGCGGTGGTGGCGATCGTGGTCGTCGGGCTGACGCAGACGAAGGGCGACAACAAGGCACCGAAGGAAAACGCCTTCGACCTCGCCGCCGCCCAGCGCGCATTGGCCGGCGCGCCCGCGCCGCTGGCCGCCCTGCACGCCAAGGCCAACACCCTCGTGCCGGACGCGCAGAAGAGCTACGACGACCAGATCGCCGCGCTCAAGGGCCACCCGATCGTGGTCAACAAGTGGGCCGCCTGGTGCGGGCCCTGCCGCGCCGAGTTCCCCGTGTTGCAGGAGACCTCGACCAAGCTCGGCAAGCAGGTCGCGTTCGTCGGCTTGGACGCCAACGACAACGACGAGCAGGCGACCAAGTTCCTCAAGCAGTTCCCGGTCCCGTATCCGAGCTACGTCGATCGCAACGCGCGCGTCGCCCAGAAGCTCGGGATCGGCCAGAGCTTCCCGACGACGCTCTACTACGACGCCAACGGCAAGGTCGCCTACTTCCACCAGGGGCCGTACACGACCGCGGAGGCGTTCGAGAAGGACATCCGGCGCTACGCGATGCGCACGTCGTGAGCAGCGCCGGGATCCGGACCGCGACGTCGCCGGAGGACGTGCGCGCCGCGATGGACATCCGGCGCGCGGTGTTCGTGCAGGAGCAGGGGATCGCGGAGGCCGAGGAGTACGACGACCGCGACGCGGAGGCCGAGCACCTGCTGGTGGTGGAGGACGACGCCGCCGGCACGCCGATCGCGACCTGCCGCGTGTTCGTGGACGACGGACGGGCCGACGGCACCGCGCGCCTGGGCCGGCTGGCAGTGCTGCCGCAGGCCCGCCGCCGCGGCCTGGCCTCGCGGATGATCGAGGCCTGCGAGGAGCGCGCCCGCGCCGCCGGCGCGCGGCGGATGGTCCTCGACGCCCAGGTGAGCGCGATGCCGCTCTACGAGCGCAGCGGCTATACCGCTGAGGGTGAGGACTTCGACGACGGCAGCGGCATCCCGCACCGCACGATGGTGAAGGCGCTTGTCTGAGGTCCGCGTCGACCCGCTGACCGGCCTGAAGGTCATCGTCGCCTCCGGCCGCGCGGCGCGCCCCGGCGGCTGGCCGATCGCCGCGGCCGACGCGCCGCCGATCGACCCGGACGCCGATCCCTTCGCCCCCGGCCACGAGGACCGCACGCCGCCCGAGGTCTTCGCGGACCGCGACGAGGACGGCGGCGCCTGGCGCGTGCGCGTCGTCCCGAACCTCTACCCGGCGCTGGACGCCGACGAGGACGCCGTCGACCCCGAGCGCTCGCACGTCCCCGACCTCTTCACCGCCACCGCCGCGCGCGGCGCGCACGAGGTGGTCGTCAACGCGCCAGACGCCGTGACGTCGCTCGCGCAGCTCGCGCCCGAGCAGGTAACCCGCGCGATGGAGGTCTGGCGCGCGCGGTCGCGTGTGCATCACGACGGCGGCGCCGCCTACGTCCACGTGATCGTCAACGAGCGCGCCGAAGGCGGCGCCTCCCTGCCGCACACCCACGCGCAGGTGTACGCCTTGGACTTCGTCCCCGCGCAGGTCGCGCGCGAGCGCGAGCGCTTCACCGCCCACGCGACGCGCACGATGGGCGGCAACCTGCTCCAGGACCTCGTCGCCGAGGAGGTCCGCCAGCGCGCCCGCATGGTCGCGATCGACGACGAGGCGATCCTGCTCTCGCCCTACGCAGCGCGGCTGCCCTACCAGCTGATGCTGGCGCCCCGGCGGCCGCGGCAGCGCTTTGACGACGACGGCCCGCTCGGAGCGCAGCTGCTGCACCGCGCGCTCAACGCCTACAAGAACCTCTTGGGCTTCCAGCCGCCGCTCAACCTCTGGGTCCGGACCGCGCCCGCCGGCGCCGAGTCGTTCTGCTGGCGGATCGACATCACGCCCCGACTGACCCACCTCGCCGGCCTGGAGCTCGGGCTCGGCGTCGGCATGAACATCGTCTCGCCCGAAGACGCTGCGGCGCAGCTGCGCGACGTCATTCCGTGATCCTCGTCGTCCTCGCGATCGTCGCGGCAACCGCGATCGGCGCGACCGCCGAGCACCGCTTCGGCGCGGCCGCGCAGCGCTTCTCGCGAGCGGTGATCGACTTCATGGTCTGGGCGCTGCTGCCGTTCATCGTGTTCTTCGTCGTCGCGCGGCTGCACTTCGGCGGCGGCGTCGGGATCGGCCTGGCGCTCGGTTTCGTGGAGCTGTCGATCGTCGGCCTGATCGCCGCCGTGGTCGGGACCAAGGTCCTCAAGCTGCCACGGCCGTCTGTCGGCTCGCTGATCTTGTTGGTGATCTTGGGCAACACGGGGTACTTCGGCGTCCCGGTCGTCGCCGCGCTCCTGGGCCACGACGCGCTCGCCCCCGCGATCGCTTGGGACTCGATCGTCAGCCAGTTGATGTTGTACGTGGCGGGCTTCGGCGTCGGCGCGGCCTACGGGACCGAGGCGGGCGACACGCCGCGCCAGCGGCTGCGCGCGTTCCTGACGCGCAACCCGGTGCTGTGGGCGATCATCGCCGCGCTCGTCGTGCCGAACGCGCTGGCGCCTGAGGCGATCGTCGACGTGGCGCGCTTCATGGCCGCCTACGCCGTGCTGCCGCTGGGCTTCTTCATCCTCGGCGTCAACCTGATGGCCGAGCGCGAGGACGGCGTCTTCGGCTTCCCACCGCCGCTGACCGCGCCCGTCGGCGTGGCGATCGCGCTGCGCCTCGCGGTCGCCCCCGCCCTACTGCTCCTGCTGGCGCTGCCGCTGACCGACATCCCCGACGCCTACCTGCTGCAGGCCGCGATGCCCTCCGGGATCAACGCGCTGATCGTCGGCCACCTCTACGGAACCGACCTGCGCCTGTCCTCCTCCGGCATCGTCTGGACCTCGATCTTCGCGCTGGCGATCGCGCTGGCGGCCTCCCCGTTCATATAGGCAAGGACAACGATGCGAGCCCTCATTCAGCGCGTCTCCCGCGCCTCCGTAACCGTCGACGGCGAGCAGATCAGCGCCATCGGCCCCGGCCTCCTCATCCTCCTCGGCATCACCCACGACGACACCGACGAGATCGCCGACCGCCTCGCCGACAAGGTCAAGGCCCTGCGCATCTTCGAAGACGCCGACGGCAAGATGAACGACCCCCTCGGCGACCGCGCCATCCTCGTCGTCTCCCAATTCACCCTCTACGGCGACACTCGCCGCGGCAACCGCCCCTCCTTCATCACCGCCTCCCGCCCCGACCACGCCGAGCCGTTGTACGAGCGCTTCCGCACCCGCCTGGACGCCCAAGGCGGCGTCTTCGGAGCGCACATGTCCGTCGAGCTGGTCAACGACGGGCCAGTGACGCTGATGCTCGAGCTGTAGGTCTTGGTGGCACGAGCCTTCCGGCGTGGTTGGCCGGTCGCCGTTCCGTGCCATCCGCTCGTCTCGCTCCGCCTCGCGCTCGCGCCACCGAGGCGCCCGCGCCGGGTGCTTCGAGGAGCGTGGCGGGCGCTGCCACCGCCGGAGCACCGAACGCCGCGCTCCGGACTGCGCTCGCCGACGGAGACACGGAACAGCGACCTCCCTCGGCGTGAGCTACCGCAGCGCGCTGCCGACGCTGTCGGCTAGGCGAGGACGCGACATCTCTTCAGCGGCGGCCGCGACAAAGCGCGTCCTGCGTTGCCACCGACGCCCGCAGCACGGCGGCAGCCCGAGCAACAGCGAGCGCCGGCGCTCCGGCAACCTGAGCGCGAGCGGCCGACGATGAAGACGGTGTCGTCGGCCTCGCCGATCCACCAACGCCCACGCCGCGCCACCAAGAGCCAAGAGCCCGTAAGGTCCGAGCCATGCCGCCGGAAGAGAGGTTCGTCCCCCGCTTTGCCGCCGAGCCGCCGCAGGAGCTGCTGCCGTACGGCCGCTGGGCGGATCGCCTCCGGGAGGAGTTCCTGGCTGCGTGCCTGACGATCGAGGATGAGGTCGGGGAGCCCGGAGATGTTGTCTGGTACCCGGACCGTACGTGGGGTGGGCGGACCTACGTGCCGGCGACGTGTCGGACGTCCACCGGCCTGGAGCTGTACGGCGTGGTGTCGTTCGCGCCGGCCGTCGAGGAGGGGCAGGAGCCGGATCATTTTGCGGCGACCGCCGACTGGACCGAGGAGACGGCCGAGAACAACCCGGACTGGAAGATCGACGTCTGCGACGAGGTCGTCGGTGGGTGGCGCGGTGAGCAGGGCAACGTCGCCGCGATGACGCTGGTGTGGGGCACGCCGGTGGTCGATCGGGCTGCGATCGCCAGCGCCGAGCTGGCGGGGCTGACCGTCGACCAGTGCGTGTTGGTCGAGAACCGCTTCACGCTGCTGGCTCCGGACGACTACCGCGGCGACACGCTGGACATCGCGGTGTTCACCGGCGGCGGCAACGAGCTGGCGCGCGAGTCGCTCTACAGCGACGACGGCGAGGACGACGAGTAGCCGTGGACCTCGAAGAGGCGATCCGCACGCGGCGCACGCACAAGGCCTACGGGTCGGAGCCCGTCGACCGCGGCACGCTGACCGAGCTGCTCGACCTCGGCCGCTGGGCGCCCAACCACCACCTGACCAACCCGTGGCGCTTTCGCGTCGTCGGGCCGGACGCGCTCCAGCGCCTCAAGGAGGCCGTCGGCGAAGAGGGCGCCTCCAAGCTCGACCGCGCCCCCACGCTCGTCGCGGTCTCCTACGTCACCACGCCCGGCGACCCCGTGATCGACGAGGAGGACCTGCTCGCCGCCGGCGCCGCCGCCTACGCGATCCTGCTCGGCGCCCACGCGCGCGGCCTGGCCGCTTACTGGCGCACGCCCGCGATCCTGCGCGATGCCGCCGGCCGCGCCGCGCTGTCGATCCCGGAGACCGAGCGCTGCATCGCCCTGCTGCACCTCGGCCCGCCGCGCCAGGAGCCGCGCGTCCCCGAGCGCGCGCCGCTGGACGATGTCCTCACCTTCCTCGACTGACTCCGGGCCGGCCGGCGGCCACTCGCACGCCGTCCACGCCGGCGGCGCCGCGGCGCTGACCCTCGGCGCGCTCGGCGTCGTCTTCGGCGACATCGGCACCTCCCCGCTCTACGCGCTGCAGACGGTCTTCGCCGCCGACCACCACGCGGTCCAGCCCACGCCGACGACCGTCTACGGCGTCATTTCCTTGGTCTTCTGGACCATCACCATCATCGTCTCGATCAAGTACGTGATCTTGATCATGCGGGCCGACAACGACGGCGAGGGCGGCATCGTCGCGCTGATCGCCAAGGTCCAAGCGGTGACGATGGGCCAGGGCAAGCGCAAGCACGTGCTGATCCTGCTCGGCGTCTTCGGCGCAGCGCTGTTCTACGGCGACGGGATGATCACGCCCGCGATCTCGGTCCTCTCCGCTGTCGAGGGCATGGAGGTCGTCTCACCGTCCTTCGAGGAGTGGGTCGTCCCGATCACGCTGGCGATCCTCACCGGCCTGTTCGCGATCCAGCGCTTCGGCACCGGCACGGTCGGCCGCGCGTTCGGCCCGGTGATGGCGGTGTGGTTCAGCCTCCTCGCGGTCACCGGCGCCGTGGAGACCATCCAGCACCCCGGGATCCTGCGCGCGCTGTCGCCCTACTACGCGATCGACTTCCTCGGCGAGCATGGCGGCACCGCGTTCATCGCGCTGGGCAGCGTCGTGCTGACCGTCACCGGCGCCGAGGCGCTCTACGCCGACATGGGGCACTTCGGCCGCGCGCCGATCCGCCGCGCCTGGTTCGCGCTCGTCTTCCCGGCCCTCTTGTTGCAGTACATGGGCCAGGGCGCGCTGATCCTGCACGACCGCTCGGCGATCGAGAGCCCGTTCTTCCTGATGGTGCCCGAGTGGTCGCGGATCCCGGTCGTGATCCTCGCCACCTTCGCCACCGTGATCGCCTCCCAAGCCGTGATCTCCGGCGCCTTCAGCGTCACCCGCCAGGCCGTGCAGCTCGGCTTCCTCCCGCGCCTGACGATCCGCCACACGTCGCGCCACGAGGTCGGCCAGGTCTACGTGCCGGCGATCAACTGGGGGATCTTCGTCGCAGTCGTCGCGCTCGTCCTCGGCTTCCAGAGCTCGCAGCACCTCGCCGCGGCCTACGGGATCGCGGTGACCGGCACGCTGGCGATCGACACGATCCTGTTCTTCGTCGTGGTGCACGTCGTCTTCGGCCGCTCGCTGCGCGTCGCGGCGACCGGCTGCGCGCTGTTCCTGCTGGTCGACCTGACCTACTTCGCGGCCAACCTGCCAAAGGTCGTCCACGGCGGCTGGTTCCCGCTGCTGATCGCGCTGGTGATCTTCGGCGTCCTGACGACCTGGCAGCGTGGCCGGGAGATCGTCACGCGCAACCGCACCAAGCTCGAGGGCCCGCTGCGCGCGTTCGTCGACGAGGTCCACGCGACCGACCCGCCCGCCTACCGGCCGCCGCGCACCGCGGTCTTCCTGAACGCCACCCGCGACACCACGCCGCTGGCGCTGCGCGCGAACTTCGAGCACAACAACGTGCTGCACACCAACCTCGTGATCGTCTCGGTCGTCGTCCAGCGCGTGCCGCACGTCCGCGAGACCCAGCGCGTCACGATCGACGACCTCGGCTACGCCGACGACGGCATCGTCCACCTGACGATGTCGGTCGGCTTCCAGGACGACGTCGACATCCCGCGCACGTTGCGCCGCGCGGCCAAGCGCCTCGAAGGCGACATCGACGTCTCAGACGCCAGCTACTTCATCTCGCGGATGTCGATCGTGCTGACCCACGCGCCCGGTATGGCCATCTGGCGCAAGAAGCTCTTCATCGCGATGTCGCGCAACGTGTCCAACCCGGTGGCCTACTTCGGGCTGCCCGACGACCGCACGATCGTCATGGGCTCCAACGTCGAGGTGTAGGACTACTCCGAGGCGCGGACGCGGACGCGCGCCGGCGTCCCGCCCGTGCGCCGCAGCAGCTCGACCGGCGCCAGCGGGAAGACCTTCGACGGGTGGCCCGCACCGGACCAGACCTCGTCGTAGGTCATGAGGTCCTCGTCGACCAGCGTCTCCAGCGGCGCCGGGTGCCCGTAGGGCGCGACGCCGCCGATCGGCTGCCCCGTCGCCTCGCGCACGACCTTCGCGCTGGCCCGCTCCAGGCCCAGCGCGTCGGCGTCGACCTGATTGGCGCCGCTGCACAACACCATCACCGGGACGTCGCCGCGCAGGAAGACCAAGGACTTGACGATCGCCCCCACCTCGACGCCGAGCGCGGCCGCCGCCTGCTCGGCGGTGTGAGCCGACTCCGTCAGCTCGACCGCGTTGTCGTACATCTACGCCGCCGCGGTCGGGACGCGGCTGGCGATCTCCTCGTCGCTGAGCGGGAAGTGGCAGGCGGCGACGTTGCCGCCCTCCTTGGGCTCCAACGGCGGGTCGATCACGTTGCAGGTGCCCTCCACGAACTTCGGGCAGCGCGTGTGGAAGCGGCAGGCGTTCGGCGGGTTGGTCGGCGACGGCACGTCTCCGGTCAGCACCTGCCGTGCCTTGTTGCGCGCCAGCCGCGGATCCGGCACCGGTACCGCGCTCAGCAGCGCGCCCGTGTAGGGGTGGCGCGGGTGGCCGTAGAGCAGATCCGACGGCGCCATCTCGACAATCCGGCCGAGGTACATCACCGCGACGCGGTCGCAGGTGTGACGCACGACGGAGAGGTCGTGGGCGATGAAGATGATGGTGAGCCCGAGCTCGCGCTGCAGGTCGCGCAGCAGGTTCAGGATCTGGGCCTGGATCGAGACGTCCAGCGCCGAGACCGGCTCGTCGGCGACGATCAGCTTCGGCTTCAGCGCGATCGCGCGCGCCACGCCGATGCGCTGGCGCTGGCCGCCGGAGAACTGGTGCGGCAGGCGGTTGTAGTGCTCGGGGTTGAGCCCGACCTGCTCCATCAGCTCCTGGACGCGCTTCTTGCGCCGGCCCTCGTCGGGCTCCTCGCCGTGGATGATGAACGGCTCGCCGATGATCGTGCCGACCGTCTTGCGCGGGTTCAGCGACGAGTACGGGTCCTGGAAGATCATCTGCATCTCGCGGCGCAGCGGCTTCAGCTGCGAGCGCGAGAGGTTGGCGATGTCATTGCCTTCCCAGGAGATCGTCCCGGCGGTCGGGTCCAGCAGGCGCGTCACCAACCGCGCCGTGGTCGACTTGCCGCAGCCGGACTCGCCGACCAGGCCGAGCGTCTCGCCGCGGTAGACGTCGAAGTCGACGCCGTCGACGGCCTTGACCGCACCGACCTGCCGCTGGAGCAGGCCCGCACGGATCGGGAAGTGCTTGTACAGGCCGCGGACCTGCAGCAGCGTGTCGGGCGTGGCGCTCACGCCTTCACCTCCTGGCCCTCAGGGGCCGACGCGGACAGCGTCTCGGGGAGGCCGACCGCCTGCTTGGCCTCTTCGGGCTGGGCGCCATCGCGCAGCTTGGCCCACAGCGCACGCCGGGTCGGCTTGGGCAGCAGACAGGCGACGAGGTGACCAGGGCCCTCGGCTTCGGCGAGGACGGGGTCGATCCGCTTGTGCGACTCGCGCACGTACGGGCAGCGCGGCGCGAACGAGCACCCGGGCGGGCGCGTGATCAGCGACGGCGGGCGGCCCGGAATCGGGACGAGCTCCTGGTCGCGCGGCGTGTCCAGACGCGGGATCGAGTTCAGCAGGCCCCAGGTGTAGGGATGCTCGGGCTCGGCGAAGATCGTGTCGGCCAGGCCCTTCTCGACGACCCGGCCCGCGTACATGACCGCGATCTCCTCGGCGACCTCGGCGACGACGCCGAGGTCGTGCGTGATCATCACCACCGCGGTGTCGAGCTCGTGCTGGAGCTTCATGATGAGGTCGAGGATCTGCGCCTGGACCGTCACGTCCAACGCGGTCGTCGGCTCGTCGGCGATCAGCAGCTTGGGGTCGTTGATCAGCGCCATCGCGGTCATCACGCGCTGGCGCATGCCGCCGGAGAACTCGTGCGGGTAGCTGTCGATGCGGCTGCGCGGGTCCGGGATGCCGACGAGGCTGAGCATCTCGATCGCGCGGTCGCGGGCCTGGGCCTTGGACTCCTCGCGGTGGTGGACGCGACGGGCCTCGATCAGCTGATCGCCGATCTTGTAGAAGGGGTGCAACGAGGACAGCGGATCCTGGAAGATCATCGCGATCTGGCCGCCGCGGATCGCGCGCATCTCCTCGTCGCTGGCGGCGAGCAGGTCCTTGCCGTCGAAGATGATGCGGCCGCTGATACGCGCGTTGGACGCGCGCGTCAGGCCCATCACCGTCATCGAAGAGACCGACTTGCCCGAGCCGGACTCGCCGACGATGCCCAGCGCCTGGCCGGCGTCGACGGTGTAGGAGACGCCGTCGACGGCCTTGACCAGGCCATCCTCGGTCTCGAAGTGGACGCGCAGGTCCTCGACCTGCAGAAGCGGTTCGGCCATCTCGGATTCCAGCCTAGTAGCGCACGCGCGGGTCGAGGAAGGCGTACATGATGTCGACGAGGAGGCTCGACAGCGCCACGGCGAGCGCGAGCACGAGCGTCGTGCCCTGGACCGTGGAGAGGTCGCCGCGCTGGATCGCGTCGTAGGACAGGCGCCCGATGCCGTCGATGTTGAACACCGTCTCGGTCAGGATCGCGCCGCCCATGAGGATGCCGATGTCGAGGCCGAGCACCGTGATGACCGGCGTGATCGCCGATCGCACGCCGTGGCGGAAGATCACCCGCTTCTCCGGCAGGCCCTTGGCCCGCGCGGTGCGGATGTAGTCCTCGCTCATCGTCTCCAGCAGGTTGGAGCGCAGCAGCCGCGCGTAGATCGCGGAGAACGCGGCGGCCAGCACGCACCACGGCAGGACCAGGGTCCAGGCCTTGTTGAAGAACCCGTGCGCGTCTTGGTAGGACCCGGCGCCGGGGAAGATCTTCCAGCGGCCGATGTCGTCGGAGAAGAGGTACAGGCAGACCAGGCCGAGCCAGTAGACCGGCGCGGAGATCGCGACCAGCGCGCCGCCCATCAGGAAGCGGTCCCAGAACGAGCCGCGGGAGACGGCGGAGACGATGCCGATCGTGACGCCCGCGACGAACCAGATGACGGCCGCGCCGGAGACCAGGAAGATCGTGTTCGGCAGGCGGTCGAACATCAGCGTCTTGACCGGCTGGTCGTTGACGTAGGACTGCCCGAAGTCGAAGTGGAGCACGAGCTTCTTGATGTACTCCCAGTACTGCGCGGGCAAGGACTTGTCCAACCCGAGCGAGTGCCGGATCGCGGCGATCGTCTCGGGGCTCGGCGCACGGCCCGCGCGCCTGGCGGCGGGGTCGCCCGAGGGCAGGACGTAGAAGATCAGGAAGGTGACCGCCGTGATCACCAGCAGGAGCAGGACGGTCCAGAGGAGTCGGCGGAGGATGTACGCGGCCATAGGTCGGTCGGGAAGAGGAGATGCCCCCGGCCGCGCGCCCTAAACGCGCGGCCGGGAGACACCAGGGTGATGCCTACTTGAGCGACGTCCAGGCGAAGTCCCAAGCGGTGTAGTACCCGTTGGCCACGCCGTTGACGTTCTTGGAGCGGATCAGCGTCGTCTTGTCCCAGACGAACGGGATCGCAGGCGCGTCGTTGGTGATCATCTTGTCGATGTCCGCCCACGCCTGGAGGCGCTCGTCGCCGTCCAGGAGCGCCGCCTTCTTCATCGCCGCGTCGACCTTGTCGTCACGCAGCTGCGCCATGTTGTTGTTCAGGCCCGACTTCGGGATCGTGTAGCCCGCGAAGACCGGCTCCAGCATCGACTGGGGATCGGCGAAGTCCTTGAACCAGCCGGCGCCGCCACAGACGGCAACCTTCTTCTTCGGGACCTGGCACCAGTCGTTGTAGACCGAGTCCTGCGGCACGAGGCGCAGACGGATCTTGAAGCCGAGCTTCTCGAACTGCGCCTTGGCGACCTCGGACTGGGCCTTGTTGGGGTCGACGTTCGCCGACACCATCAGGAACTCCTCGTTCCCGGTGTACTTGCCCGAGGGGTAGCCGGCCTTCTTCATGTAGTTGGCGGCGATGGCCATGTCGCCCTTCTCGTTCTTGGTCGAGAGGAAGTCATAGCCGGGACCCTCGTAGCCGCCCGCCTGCTCGAAGCCGGGGAAGTCCGGCGGCAGGAAGTGGGTCGGCAGGTCGGCGGTGAACTTGCCACCACGCGCCAGACGGGCCGCGTTGCGGTCGAAGGCCGCCAGCACCGCACGACGCACGTCGACGTTGTCGAACGGCTTGATCGTCGTGTTGATCGGGAAGTAGCGGTAACCGCCCGACGGGATCTGGGTGTACTGGTCCTTGATCTTCGTCGCGAGGTCCTTGACGATGTTCGCCGGCGGGTTGGCGTCGAACATCATCGACTGCCCGTCGAGGACCTGCTTGGACGCGACGTTCGCGTCCGAGGCGTTCGTGCGGATGTTGACCGCGTCCAGGTACGCCGGGCGGTAGTCCGTCGAGGCGTCCCAGTTCGGGTTGCGGACCAGCGCGATGGACTTGCCGGCCTTGTAGCCGACCGCGTTGCCGCTGGCGTCGTTCTTGACCATGTACGGACCGGTCGCGACGAGGTGCGTGTTGTAGGTCGACGGGTTCTTGGCGTCGAACTTCTTGGCGTAGTCCTCGGGCACGGGGGCCGTGATCGGCATCACCAAGGCGGCGGCGACCGGAACGGCGGCGGCCTCCTTGAGGTGGAAGACGATCGTGTTGTCGTCCGGCGTCTCGATGCCGGAGATCGGCTTGACGCCCTTGGTCGGCGTCGCGGGCGCGCCCTCGATCGACGAGAAGTACGAGGCGTACTGGCCGCCGACGTTCTCCGAGAAGAAGCGCTCGAAGGAGTACTTGACGTCCTTGGAGGTGACCTCGCGGTCGACCGGCGGCGAGAACTTCACGCCCTTGCGGATCTTGACCGTGATGGTCTTGTTGTCGTCCGAGATCTCCGGGTCGGCCTCGGCGAGGTCCGGCACCGGCTTGGCCGAGTCCTGCGGCTTGAACGAGTACAGGGTGCGCTGGGTCGGGTAGATGACCATGTAGCCCTGCGTGAAGTACGAGCGGCCCGGGTCGAGGAAGTCGACGTCGGAGCCGGCCAGCATCGTAATCGTGCCGCCCTTCTTGCCTTCGACCTCGGCGGCCTTCGTGTTGTCGGTCCCGGCGTCAGCCGAGGCCGACTTCTTGGCCGTCGTGGACGATCCGCCCGAAGACGAGCTCGAGTCGTTGTCGTCGCCACCACAGGCGGCTACGACCAGGGCGAGCACGGCCAGCATGCTCACCACCAGGAATCGGAGATGGCTCCGATGCATGTGCGGTCCTTTCTGATGTGTCGGCCGGTCGTCCTCAACGACCGGCTCTAGCGATGAACCGCGGCGCACGTGCACCTACTTGGACGTCCGCGGGTTGAGAGCATCCTGAAGGCCGTCGCCGACGATGTTGAAGGCGAGGACCGTGATCAGGAGGGCAAGGCCTGGGAACACCATGAACCACCAGGCATCCTGGAAGATCGAGGTGGCATCCGAGATCATCGCGCCCCAGCTCGGCTTGTCGGGATCGACCCCGACGCCCAGGAAGGAGAGCGACGCCTCGTAGATGATGTTCTGCGGGATCAAGACGGTGGCGTAGACGATGATCGGCGCCACCAGGTTCGGGAGGATCTCCCGGAAGATGATGCGGCGGTCGGAGGCGCCCAGCGATCGGGACGCCTCCACGAACTCGCGCTCACGCAAGGACAGGACCTGGCCGCGGACGATGCGCGCCATGTAGGGCCAGGTCGTCAGCGTGATGACGAAGATCACGACCGGCAGGCCCGGCTGGATGACGCCGCCGAGGCAGCCGTCGGCGCAGGCGACGCCGAGGCCGACGGCCAGGACGAGCACCGGGAACGCGAGGAAGAGGTCCATCACGCGGCTGACGAACGTGTCGACGCGGCCGCGGAAGTAGCCGGTGACCAATCCGGCGGTCACTCCGATCACGACGATCAGCACTGCGGAGATCAACGCGGCTTCGAGCGAGACGCGGGAGCCGTAGAGCACGCGCGACAGGACGTCGCGGCCGCGCTCGTCGACGCCGAACGGGTGCGCGCCGCTCGGACCGGTGGGCGAGCCGAAGTCGTCGAGCAGGTCGTCGTTCTGCGTGTTCGGGTTCGGCAGTCCGAAGATCTTCACGATCAGCGGCGCGAAGATCCCGATGAAGATCATGATGCCGACGATCGTCAGCGCGGTCAGCGCGACCTTGTCCCGGCGCAGGCGGCGCCAGAACAACTCGAGGGGCGAGCGAGCAGCAATCTCCGCAGCGGACTCGTCCGCCAGGTCTACGCCGCCGCCCTCGAGGAGCGTCTCAGAGGCACCGGTGCTCACGCTCCGGCCCCCGCCGTGATCTCGTGCTGCTTGATGGGTCCCTCTCCCAGAAAGCCGTTTGAGTGCTCACCCCATTCCCAGAATCGGAGTCCCTGCACCTCCTCAATGGGAGGAACCCCGGGGCAAGCCGCGCGCAGGCTACTCCTCTCAGGGGGGATATGTCAGGTGACTTGACCACACACAATCTGAGCTTCACGCAAGCTGTAGAGCCAAACGACTCCACTTTGGACAAGTCTTGACCCGAATGGTGTGCCAGTTTGGAGACGGCTTGTTGGGCCCTAGACGTCGGTTTAGGTCGGCGTGACAGAGCGCTTGCGCGTCCGATTCGGGACGGGTGGTCCAATCGCTTCACCGCACGCGGTCCGTGGGGAGGCGGTCAGCGGCCTGGCACGCTGGTCTCTCCATGCGCGAGCCCGAGGGCGCGACCCTGCTGGCCGAGCGGGTGCGGCGCCGACTGGATGTCATCGTCGACGACCTGATGGAGCGCCAGTGGCGCGAGGTCCCCGAGCTGTGGGTGACCGACGAAGAAGGCCATCGCGCAGGCGAAGGAGCTCGTGATGATCAAGATCTCCAGGGCGGTCGTGAGGCCGCCGCCGACGTACTTGTCGGTCAACGGGTAGAAGGCCGACGCGTAGTTGCCCTCGAACTGACCGGCGGCGCCGGGCGGCGATGCCCCCGGGCTCGGCGATCGTGCTCATGGCTGTCAGCCAACCGGGCCGCGCTCATGGGATACCCCTCCTCGATCCAACACATAGGCCATGGCCTTGGCCTGCCGGATGGACGTGGGCGCTGACCTTGCCACGCCGGGCAGCTGCCGCCACGCGACGTTGCCGCCGCGAGCAACCGCGCCGCGCTCAGCGAGCTTCGAGGTCGGGCGCGATCGGCGTCTCTGGTCCCACCTCGCGCACGTCCTCGTAGGCGCGGCGAACCCGGTCGACGACCGCGGCGTCACGGGTGTGCACGAGCCAGTACGTGCTGTCGATGGCCTTGATGACGACCTCGGCGACATCGCGCAGATCCGCGACCGTGCGGTCCGGTGGGTGATCGAGGTAGCCCACGACGATCCCGTCGATGACCTGAAGCAGCTCGCCGGCGAGCGCCCGCAGCTCCGCGCCGGTCATGACCAGGCCCGTCGGCAGGTGCTCGGCCTCCTCGAGGTGGCTGATGTCCGCGTCCTCGTCCGACGCTGTCGCCCACATCTCCAGGATCGTCCACCGCAGATCCTCGGTAAGGCCGATCAGGTCCAAGAGGTCGGCGAGCTCGACCTCGTACGGCGTGTCCCAGATCTCGATCGTCGGCACGTGCGGAGCGTACGATCGACGCGGCGTGTCGGTGGACGTGTTCTCAGAGGCCTACCGCGGCGGCAACGGCGAGCCGCTTGTGTTGCTGCACGGGTTCACCGACACGTGGCGGACGTGGGAGCTGGTGCTGCCGTCGCTGGAGCGGCGCTTCGACGTCCTGGCGCCGACGCTGGCGGGCCACGCGGGCGGCCCACGGATCACCGACGCGGTAACCGCGGACACACTGCCGGACGCGGTGGAGCGCGCCATCGACGAGGCCGGGTGGGAAACCGCGCACCTGGTCGGCAACTCGCTCGGCGGCTTCGTGGCGCTCCAGCTCGCCGCCCGCGGTCGGGCCAGGAGCGTGACCGCCCTCGCCCCCGCCGGCGGCTGGGCCCGCGGCGAGGACAGCTACAAGGACACGTTGCAGCACTTCATCACAGTGCGCGACGGCCTGCGCCCCGCCGTCGCGAACGCCGACGCGATCATGTCCACCGACCGCGGACGCCGCAACGCCACCACCTTCACGACCGTCAACTACCAGCACATCTCGCCGAGGCTGCTCGCCCACCAGCTCCGCGGCGTCATCGCCTGCACCGCCCTCGACGACCTCGTCACCTTCGCGGCTCGCGAGGGCTACACCCTCGACGCCGGCGCCATCGACTGCCCGGTCCGCATCGTCTGGGGTACCTCCGACCGCCTCCTGCCCTGGCCCTCAGCCGCCGCGCGTTACCGCACCGACTGGCTGCCCCACGCCGACTGGATCGTCCTCGACTCCATCGGCCACTGCCCGCAGCTCGACGACCCAACGACAACCTCGGCACTGATCACGGACTTCATCATCACCTGAGGCACAGCGCGGGGGACTGGCGAGGACAAAACCAAATGCGCCTACGACCGTCAACATCTTGCGCCGCTGAGTGCCTGCCCAGGTTCGTAACGCGCCCGGGTGCGTTGACGGGGATATTCCACGTCAAGGTGACCGGCTGCCTCGGCCCCCGCCTACCCGTCCGACGAGACCGGCTCGCCGCCATGCAGCGCCGCGGTAGCCCGGGACGTAATCGCCGCACGATCCCCGCCCACGCAGGGTCGGCGGGCTCAGGCTCTGGCCGATGGAAGCCTGATTACGAGCTTCGCGCTTGCGCGGCTGGCATTCCCAGCGCCAGCGCCCCGAGCTGGATTCGAACCAGCGGCCTTCCCCTTAGGAGGGGGACGCTCTATCCGGCTGAGCTATCGGGGCGTGGTGGGAAGTCTAAGACGGGAGGCGAACGACGGAGACGAAGAAGTCGTCGATTTGCCTGACGATTGACACGAAGCGCTCGAAGTCGACGGGCTTGGTGACGTAGGCGTTGGCGTGGAGCTGGTAGCTCTTGAGGACGTCTTCCTCGGCCTCGGAGGTGGTCAACACCACGATGGGGATGGTGCGCAGCTCGGGGTCCTGCTTGGCCTCGGCGAGGACCTCGCGGCCGTCTTTGCGGGGCAGGTTTAGGTCGAGCAGGACGAGGTCGGGGCGCAGGGCGGCGGAGTGCTCGCCCTGGCGGCGCAGGTAGGCCAGCGCCTGCTCGCCGTCGCTGACGACGTTCAGGTTGTTGTGGACCTTGTTGAACTCGAAGGCTTCCTTGATCAACAGGACGTCACCGGGATCGTCCTCGACGAGCAGGACCTCGATCGGCTGGCCGGCGGGCTTGGGGGTCATGCGTCGTGGGCTCCTGTGGTGTCGGCCTCGGGAATGGGCAAGGTGAAGTGGAAGGTGGCCCCGGACTGCTCGGCGGACTCGTCGCCGTCCAGCCAGATGTGGCCGCCGTGGAACTCGACGATCTTGCGGCACATCGCCAGGCCGATGCCCGTCCCGGAGAAGTCCTCCTTGGGATGCAGGCGCTGGAAGATCACGAAGATGCGATCCGCGTAGCGCGGCGCGATGCCGATGCCGTTGTCGGACACCGTGAAGACGTAGTCCTTCTCGCCGCGGACGGTCCGTACCTTGACCTCGGGCGTCGTGCCCTCGTCGGAGAACTTGATGGCGTTGCCGATCAAGTTCTGTAACAACGCCGACAGCAGCGAACGGTCGCCGCGCACGACCGGCAGGTCGGGCTGGATGTCGATGCGCGCGCCGGACTCCTCGATGGCGGCGCCGAGGTTCTTGACCGCGTCGGCCGCGACGTCGTCGAACTCCACCAGCGACTGCTCGGTACCCACCCGCCCGACGCGCGAGAACGCCAGCAGGTCGTTGATCAGCACCTGCATGCGCTTGGCGCCGTCGACGGCGAACTCGATGTACTGGTCGGCGCGCTCGTCGAGCTGGCCCTGGTAGCGGTGCTGCAACATCCCCGTGAAGCTCGCGACCTTGCGCAGCGGCTCCTGCAGATCGTGCGACGCCACGTAGGCGAACTGCTCGAGCTCGGCGTTGGACCGCTGCAGGTCGACCGTCTGCTCCTCCAGCCGCGCCCGCGCGTGGTTGACGACCTCCAGCTCGGCGAGGATCCGCCGCCGCATCGACTCCACGTCGGTGCTCAGCCCCTGGATGTCCTTCGGCCCCGTCACCGCGACCGGGTGGTCGAACTCCCCGCGCGCCACGCGCCGGGCATCGCGCGCCAGCAGGGAGAGCGGCGTCGAGACCGTCCGGCGCAAGGTGACCGCGGCCGCGATCGCGGCCGCCAGCAACAGCCCCGCCGTGAAGATCACCGACCACTGCGCCGCCGCCGCCGCGTGCCGCAGCTTCGTGCGTGCCGACGCACGCTCGGCCACGAGATCGTCCTGAAGCTTCTGGTAGGCCGCGCGCACCTGGTCAAACAGCGCCTTGCCGGACTCGATGCTCGGAACGTTGCGAGAGTTCGCGCCGTCCTTGCCCACGATCAGCACCGTCGGCTCGGCGTACAGCAGGTGCCACGTCGTCGACGCGACCCCCGTCGCCTGCACGTTCTCGGCCAGGTTCGGGACCTCGCCGCTGGCCGCGATCTCGTCCAGGCGCTCGCGCGCCCGCGTCGCGTCGGAGATGCCCTGCGTGTACGGCGTCAGGTAATCGTCGCGCCCGGCGTTGGCGTACCCGCGCACGCCGGTCTCCTGGTTGAGCAACCCCGTGATGTAGACCTGCGCGGCCACGCGCGCGGGATCGACGCGGTCGACAACCTGCTCGCGCGCGTCGGTCAGGCGGTGCAGCGCGATCAGCGTCACAACGACCCCGATCATCGCCGCCAGGACGAACCCGCCCGCGGTCAGCGCCAGCCATTGTCCGCTGCGCAGCCGGCTCATGGTTGCGATGCCACCACCAGCACCGCGACGTCGTCGTTCAGGTCACCGCCGTTCAGGCGCTCGGCGGTCCCGATGAGGCGGTCGATCAGCGCGCGCCCCGACTCGGCGGTGGTGGCGGCGCCGCCACCCTCGGCGACCAGGTCGACCAGCCGACGCGTCCCCAGGCGCTCGGGCCCGGCGCCCGTCCGGCCCTCGATCAGCCCGTCGGTGTAGAGCACCAGCCGCCAGCTCGCGGGCAGCTCGACCGACACCGGCGACCAGCCGATGCCCGCATCGATCCCCAGCGGCGGGCGCCGCTGCGGCACCGGGACCTCGGACGCGACCTCGCCTCCGTCGCCGACCAGGATCGGCAGCGGATGGCCCGCGACGCGGACGACCGCCCTGCGACGATCCGGCGCCACGCTGACCATGCACGCGGTGGCGAAGATCTCGTCCGCGAGGCGCTCGTGGACGAGCACCTCCTCCAAGGTCTTCAACAACTCATCGCCCGTCAGCCCGCCCAGGATCAGCGTCCGCCACGCGATCCGCAGGCAGACGCCGAGCGCCGCGGCGTCCGGGTCGTGCCCGCAGACATCGCCGATGACGATGTGCAACGTCCCGTCGGCCGCCTCGACCACGTCGTAGAAGTCGCCTCCGAGCAACGCGCGCTCGCGCCCCGGCCGGTAGCCGGTCGCAACCGTGATGCGCGGGTCGGCGATCAGCGGCCGCGGCAGCAGCCCGCGCTCCAGGCGCGAGTTCTCCTCGGCGGACATGTTGGCCGCGGTCAGCTGCGCCTGAACGACCTCCGCGCGCTGGCGCTCGACCGCGTAGCGGATGGACCGCGCCAGCAGCTCGCCGCTGACGCTGCCCTTGACGAGGTAGTCCTGCGCGCCCGCCGCGACCGCCTCCAGCCCGCGCGCGGTGTCCGACAGGCCGGTCAACACCAACATCGGCGTGGCCGGCGCCGCCTCGCGCAGGCGGTGCAGCGCGGCGAGGCCGTCGGCGTCCGGCAACCCCAGGTCCAACACGACGCACGCGACGTCGCTCGGCAGGCGCGCCTCGGCCTCGGCGACCGTGCGCTCGCGGGCGACCGCGACGTCCAGATCGGCCATCGACAACAGCTCCTCGAAGAGGAACGCGTCGCCGTCGTCGTCCTCAACCAGAAGGACGCGCAGCGTCGTGGGGGAGACCACGTCCGTTCGGCCGGACCCGACGTGCACGGCGCCAACCTACACGGGCGCGGTCACGCGCGGTCAGCCTCGATCCGGTCGATCAGGGTAGACCTGGTCGATCGTGGCGCAGGCGTAGAACGGCGCGCCGGCTGCTTCCTCGATGCGCTCGGCGCCGCCCGCCAAGCGATCCAGCACCGCGACGACGCCCACGATCGCGTGCCCCGCCTCGCGCACGGCCTCGATCGCCTGGATCGTCGAGCCACCGGTGGTGACCACGTCCTCCACGATCACGCAGCGGTCGTCGGTGTCCAGCAACGGACCTTCAATGCGCCGCTGGAGCCCGTGCTGCTTGGTCTCCTTGCGCACGAAGAACGCCTTGCCGTCAAAGCCGCCGGCCAGCGCGGCGCACGCGACGGGGTCGGCGCCCATGGTCAGGCCGCCCGCGGCGGTCGCGCCCCATTCCGCGGCCTTGGCGGCCACGATCTCGCCCAGCGCGGTGAAGCCCGCGGGGCGCAGGATGGCCCGTTTGGCGTCGACGTAGTACTGCGCGGTTGCACCGCTGGTCAGCACGACCTCACCCACGATGAGCGCGTGCGCGCGAAGTTCCTCCACCAAGCGTCCGGTCGCGTCCATGTGCGGCCGTACTCTATTGCCCGTGATCGAACGGGTTCTGCGCTTCGCTGCCATCGCCTGCAGCCTGTTGGTCATCGCCGGATGGGGCTGGTTCGCGGCCGACCAGGCCAGCAGTGCGTCCGAACAGAGCCAAGCGGAGATCGCGGGCGACGCGGCGTCGACGAAGCCGAGCCCGGACCCCGATCAGGAGGCCGACCGCGAAAAGGTCAACTCCGATCTGCACGAGTACGTCGACGACGCCAACGACGTGCTGCTCAAGCCGTTCGCGCCCATCGCGGAGAACAGCGACAGCAAATGGGTGCGGCGCACGGTCCCGGCGCTGCTCGCGCTCCTCGTTTACGGCTTCGGCCTCGGGACATTGGCGCGCGTGGCGGCCGGCCGCTGGTGACCTCGCCCGCCCTCGGTGTCGAGGAGGAGCTGATCGTCGTCGACCCGACGACGCTGGCGCTCTCCCACCGCGGGCCCGAAGTGCTGGCGGCGATCGATGTCGCAGACAGCGCCGGGAGCGCGCACCCGGACACGTACGCCGCGCTCGTCGAGTTCGCGTCGCCGATCGCGGCGACCCCCGAGGACGGCGTGCGCGCGATCGCCGCGCTGCGCGAGCGGGCCTTCGCGGTGTCCGGCACCGCCCTGATCGGCGCGGGCATCCACCCCGACGGCGCGTTCGGCGACGTCGTGCACGTCGACGAGCCGCGCTACCACGAGATCCACGCCCAGCTGCGCGGTCTGCTGCGCCGGACGCCGACCTGCGCGCTGCACGTCCACGTCGGGATGCCCGACGACGCGTCGACCATCCACGTGTACAACACGCTGCGCGAGTGGCTGCCGCTGCTGCAGGCCCTGGCCGGCAACTCCCCGTTCTGGCACGGGACCGACAGCGGCCTGGCGACCGCGCGCGCCCAGCTCTTCCGCGGCTACCCGCGCAGCGACATCCCGCCGGCGTTCACCTCCTTCGCCCACTTCGAGGAGACCGTCGCCGCGGTGGTCGCCGCGGGCGACGCGCCCGACTACACGTTCTTGTGGTGGGACATCCGCCCGCACCCGAACCTGGGGACGGTCGAGGTCCGGGCGATGGACGCGCAGTCGTCGCTGCGCACGGTTCACGGGCTGGTCGCGCTGGTGGTGGGCCTGGCGCGGGCGGCGCTGGACGAGCGGGTGCGCTTGCGCCGCGCCTGGTCACCGCGCGAGGCGCTCGAGGAATCCTCGTTCCGGGCGGCCCGCGACGGGATCTCCGCGACGCTCTACCACGACGGCGCGCTGCGGCCGGTCGCGGAGATCGCCGCGGCCGCGGTGGCCCGCGCCGGTGACGACCCGGCGCTGGAGGAGATCTTCCGGATCGTCCGTGAGGGCGCCGGCGCCGACCGCCAACGCGCGGCCTACGCGCGCGGTGGCCTCCCGGCGGTCCTGGAGCTGCTCGCGGGCGAGACCCGCGACATCAAGGCCTACACGTAGGCCTGAGACCTACAAGTAGACGTCCACCGTGTCGCCGTAGGAGATCCAGTTAAAGATCGAGACGGCGTCCGGCACCGGCGTGCGCAGGCAGCCGTGGGAGGCGGCGTAGATCGGCACCGACTGGTAGCCGTGGATGCCGTAGCCGCCGTGGAAGTAGGAGGTGAAGACCATGCCCTTGGCGTTGGTGCCCGGGGTCTTGGAGTACACCTTGAACGTGCCCAGGACCGTCGGCGTCGACGGCTTGCCCGACGAGATCGGGTAGATCCGCTCGACCTTCGAGCCGCGGATCAAGGCCAGCACCTGTAGCGAGAGGTCGGCCTCGACGTGCTTGCCGTGCTTGGGGAAGCGCACCGGGTAGTGGCCGGCGCCCTTGGCGAGCTTGCGGAAGACGTCGGAGGAGGCGGTCTCGATGCGCGCCATGCCGGTGACCTTGCGGAACGCGAGGACGGCGCGAGCGGTGCGCGCGTCGTAGACGCCCTTCTGACCGATGACGTAGCCCAAGGACTTCAACTTGGTCTGCAAGACGCGGACCGCGAGGCCCTTGGAGCCCGGCGACGCGCGCAGCGGCAGGACGTCGACGCCCTTGCCCTTGGCGACGAGCGTCGCCAGCGTGTCGGTCGCGCGGTGCGAGGCGCGGACCGTGATGTGCCCCGCCTTCTTGGCCTTGTAGCCCAGGACGAAGTAGCCGTTGCCGCTCTTGGACGACAACACGGCCACCGTCTTGGCCGCGATCTTCTTCTCGCCGCGGTAGAAGCGCACGACCACCTTCTGGCCCGGGATGTACGGCTTGACCGTCCCGCGCACGCGGAAGCGGTCGCCGGCCAGGACGGACGACGCCTTGCCGTTGACCTTCTCCAGCGTCAACTTCAGCGTGCCCTTGGCGGGCACCGGCGCGGGCGGCGTGGTCGTCGGCGGCGCGGTGGTGCTGGCGGGCGGCGCGGTCGTCGACTGCGCGGCAGCCGGCCCGGCCACACCAAGCAGGATCGCGGTGGACAGGGCGGCAACGGCGGAGCGGCGGTGCATAGGCGCCGGGAATCGTACTCGGCGCGGCTACAGGGACAACGGGTTGGCGCGCACGGAGTCCGACCACGGCCAGAAGCGGACCATCAGCCAGACCAGCGCAGCGATCGCCGCAAGCGACCCGAGCAGCGCCACAGGGACCTGCCAGCCCCAGCCCTGGTTGGACGACAGCGCGAGCGTGTTGTTGACGCAGTGCAGGACGATCCCGGGATACAGCGAGCCGGTCCACTCGCGCAGCAGGCACAGCCCGGCGCCCAGCAAGGCCAGCGGCAGGATGAACGCGATCGGCGAGCCGAGCACGTGGACGAGGCCGAACATCAGGCCGGTCAGCAGCGCGGCAACCCACAGGCCGTTGGAGCGCAGCGCGCCGAAGATGTAGCCGCGGAACAGGAACTCCTCGGCCAGCGGCGCGCAGACGCAGACGATGAACGTCACGCCGATCAGCGCGACGGTCGAGTCGCCCGCACCGAGGTCCTCGATGATCGTGTCCTTGGTGTCGGACTGGTCGATGAGGGCCAGCCAGAGCGCGGAGATGCCGATGAACGCGACGTAGCCGCCGACCACGAACGCCGCCGCGAGCTTGAGGCTGCGCGGGGGCACGAGGCCGAAGAGCGCCCGGCGCGGCGGCGCGACCATCAGCGCGAACAGCAGCGCGGAGCCGATGAAGCAGACGTCCTGGCCGATCGTCGCGAGGATCGTGACCGCCGCGGGCGCGTCCTCGAGCTTGGCGCCGAACGGCAGGGCGACGATCCCGATGATCAGCGACAGCACCAGCGCGGCGGCGAACGCGGCCAGCAGCGCGGCGGGTGCGCTCCAGCCGGGCCACGGCGGGATCGGGCCGCCGTCGTCGACGGGGCGGTTCGGGGCCTCGGGGTGCTCGGGCGGTGCGGGATGGCCGCTGGGCGCCGGGATCGACGTCATCGCCGCGAAGGGTAGGTGACCGGTCTCAAGAGAGGATCAGCGCGGGCAGACCGGTCAGGTCCGACAGGACGGGGACGGTCGGGTCGGCGGCGAGCGCGGCCGGCGGCACCAGCGTGGCCGGGCCGCGGTGGATGAGGATCGGCCGGATCCCGGCGGCGCGGGCGCCCTCGACGTCCACCGGCTCGTCGCCGACGTGGACGGCGTCAGCGGCGGTGAGGCCGTCGCCGACGAGCGCCAGCGCGCGCGTGAAGATCTCCGGGTCCGGCTTGGCCGCGCCGGCCTCGGCGGAGGAGATGGCGCCATCGACCTGTCGACTCAGACCGGTCGAGTCCAACGCCTCGTGGAGCGACACGTCCCAGTTGGACACCACGACCAGGCGCAGCCCGGCGGCGCGCAGCGCGGCGAGCGCGGCCTCGACCTCGGGAAACGGCGTGAACTTCAGGCTCGCCATCAGCACGCCGTACAGGTCCGGCACGCGCGCCGGCAGGTGCTCTTGTAGGACCGCGGTGCAGCGCTCGCGCAGGTCGGCGAGCGTCGCGAGGTCGCGCGCCTCGTGGTGGTGCTCGCGGTAGTAGGCGATCTCCGCGCCCAGGGCGGCGCTAGCGACCGCCTCGCTGACCTCCACCCCGCGCTCGCGCAGCGCCGCGACCAGCCGCGGCGCCGGAGGTTCGAGCGTCAGCAGCGTCCCGAGCGCGTCGAGGAAGACGACACGCACGGGCGCGCCCTCGCCCTTCACGCCACCCAGTGCCACGTCGAGAACAGCGCCGCGCAGAACGCCAGCCCGCCGGCGAAGACCCCGAGCACGATCGTCCGCCGCAGCGCGCCGCCCCGCGCCAGCCACCAGCCCAGCCAGATGAACAAGGGGAACAGGACCGACTCGAAGCGCGGCAGCGACATCAGCGGCTGGGACTCGACCGGGTAGGAGAGCGGCAGCAGCAACGCGACCAGCGCGTAGGCGCCGTAGGCGATCGGCAGCCGCCGAAACGCGCCGATCATCGCGGGCACGGCGAGCACGAGGCAGGTGAACAGCAGCACGTTGTGGCGGCCGATCGCCATCGCGTCGCCCGCGGCCCGGTCGAAGTACAACGGCGGCGGCGGGCCGTGCACGAGCTGGCGCACGCCGGCCCACGCGGCGCTGGCGCCGTCCGCGATCCCGGTCAGCGGCCCTTCGAACGCGCGGTGCCAGGTGTCCTGGGAGGAGAACGGCGCGTCGGCGGGCTCACCGGTCGCCGCCAAGTACACGACGTAGGCCGCCAGGCCCAGCGGTACGACGCCGATCCACGCTGCCGTCGGCCAGCGCGGGCGATCCGCGGGCGCGGAGGCGCGATGCGCGTCGGCCCACAGCAGCGCCAGCGGCACGACGAGCAGCAGGCCCGCGCTGCGCGTGGCGGCACCCAGCGCGCCGAGCAGGCCGGCCAGCGCCCAGTGCCGCGTACGCGCCGCCAGCACCGCACCGACCGACACCATCAAGAACAGCGACTCCGAGTAGGCGGCCGAGAACCACAGCGAGCCGGGGAACAGCGCCAGCGACAGCACCGCCCAGCGCGCGGCGTCCGGCCCGACCTCGATGACCGCCAGCCGGTGCAGCGCCGCCATCCCCACCACGAACGCGGCCATCGACAGCGCGATCGCGGCGATCAGCGGCGACCCGATCACCGCGCCCAGCACCTTGACGAGCGCCGGGTAGAGCGGGAAGAACGCGGCGCGGTCGCCCTCGCCGGGGCCGTAGCCGTCGTTGGCGATGTTCAGGAACCAGACGCTGTCCCAGCGCGCGGCCGGCGCGACGAGGTGGTCGCCCAAGGAGCCGAACGGCCGCGTCACGCCGCCCGGATCGAAGACCTGCGCGTGCAGCTCGTGCAGGCCCCAGATCGCGATCGCGCCCAGGCCCGCGACCCACACGAGCAAGCGCGAGACCCAGAACGCCCGCCACGCGACCGCGAGGTCGCCGCGCCACGCCCCGGCGCGCCCCGAGGGCGGCGGCGTGGCGGGTTCGCGCTCTTGTACGGTCACGCCCACGTGCTCCACATCGTCGCAGCCGCAGCACAGGACGAGTCGTTCATCGACAAGTACGACAACCTCTTCACGGCGATCGGCACGCTGCTGCTCGGCGGCGCGCTGATCTACATCATCGACCGCTTCCTCGTCCGCCGGGCGACCAAGCTCGCCTCGGCGGTGACCGGCGGCGACGGCCTCTCGCGCGATGCGACGACCCGCCTGCGCTTCGCCCGCCGCGCGATCGAGGCGGTCATCGCGATCATCGTCATCGCCAGCGCGCTGAGCGAGTTCAGCTCGCTGGACCGCGTCGGCCGGACGATCCTCGCCTCCGGCGCGATCACCGCCGCCGTCGTCGGCTTCGCCTCCCGCCAGACGCTGGCCAACGCGATCGCGGGCATCGTGATGGCGATCGTCCAGCCGATCCGGATCGGCGACCTCGTCACCTTCGAGGGCGAGACCGGGACCGTCGAGGACGTCGGCCTGACCTACACGTGGCTGCGCACCGGCGCCGACGCGCGCCTGCTGGTGCCCAACGAGCGGCTCGCCGGCGGGATCATCCGCAACGACTCGATCCGCTCGCCGACCGTCGCGATCGAGATCTCGGTCTGGCTGGCGCCGGACGCCGACGAGCGCCGCGCGCTGGAGGCCCTGCGCGCGCTGGACGGCGTCCGCGCCCGCGTCTCCGAGATCACCCACGAGGGCCTGCGCCTGCTGGTGATGGGCGAGCCCGGCCCGCCGTCGGAGCGCCTGGCGCGCGAGGCCGCGCTGCGCGAGCTGTCGCTGGCCACCCTGAGAGAAGCCCAAGTGCGATAGCGCCGCCGCCAACGTTCGCTGGCGAAGGGACCGGCGGAGGACTCCCGCCGTCGGGCTAGAATGACGTCCTCGCGGCACGTGGCTTGTGGGAGGGCCTTACAGCGTGCCGCCTAAGGACAATGTCCCGACGCGAACGACAGCGCCGACGGCGTCGCAATAAGGGCGGCCCGGCTCGCCCCCTCTTCCTGGCCTTCGGCGTCATCACGACGTTCGCGGCGCTGGCTGCGCTCGGCGCGGTCGGCTGGGTGATCTCGGTCGCCAACTCCGCGCCGTCGCTGGACACGATCAAGCCCCAGGACCAGGGCGCCGCGTCGGTGATCTACGCCGCCAACGGCGCCAAGCTCGGCTTCATCAGCTCCGACGTCCTGCGCACGCCGATCACCGGCGGCCAGATCCCGCAGGTGATGCGCAACGCGACCGTCGCCATCGAGGACCGCCGCTTCTTCGAGCACAAGGGCGTCGACTTCGAGGGCATCGTCCGCGCCGGCGTCAAGAACCTGGAGTCCAAGGACGACATCCAGGGCGGCTCGACGCTGACGATGCAGCTGATCCGCAACCTGTACACCAAGGACACGGTCCGGACCGGCGTCGAGGGCTTCAAGCGCAAGATCCGCGAGGCCAAGCTGGCCGAGGAGCTCGAGAACGAGCACCCGGGCGTGCGCGGCAAGCGCTTCATCCTGGACCAGTACCTCAACAACGTGCCCTACGGCACGGTCGGCGGCAAGACCGCGGTCGGCATCCAGGCCGCGGCCCGCGTGTTCTTCGACAAGTCGGCCGAGAAGCTGTCGCTCTCCCAGGCCGCGCTGCTGGCGGGCCTGCCCCAGGCGCCGTCGCTCTACAACCCGTTCCTCAGCCCCGAGAAGGCCAAGGCGCGCCGCGACGACGTGCTGCGCCGCATGGCCGACGAGGGCTACATCACCCAGTCGCAGGCCGACACGGCGATCGCCAAGTCGCTCGGCGTCAAGGCCAACAAGTACTACACGCAGCGCCGCGAGAGCTACTTCTATGACTACGTCAAGCAGCAGCTCGTCGACGAGTACGGCTACAAGCGCGTGCAGGCCGGCGGCATGCACATCTACAGCACGCTGAACCTGAAGATGCAGAAGGCGGCCAAGAAGGCGCTGGACGACAACCTCGGCGGCACCGACCGCTCCGGCGCGATCGTCACGGTCGACCCCGCCAACGGCGACATCAAGGCGATGGCGTCCACCGCGACCTACGGGCAGTTCGAGTTCAACCTCGCCTCGCAGGGCCACTACGCGGCCGGCTCGACGTTCAAGGTGATGGTGTTGATGACCGCCCTGCGCAAGGGCGTCGACCCCAACTCCACGTCCTACACGTCGATGCCGCTGAAGTTCAACGACCCCAAGTGGGGGCCGATCGACGTCCACACCTACTCGGGCTCCTACATCGGCCGCGCGAACCTGGTCAAGGCGACGCTCGCATCCGACAACTCGATCTACCAGCAGCTCGACCTCGACCTCGGGCCCGAGAACGTCAAGCAGACCGCGATCGACATGGGGATCAAGTCGCCGGTCGACGCGCTGCCCGCCGCGGCGCTCGGCGGCCTGACCAAGGGCGTCACGCCGCTGGAGATGGCCAACGCCTACGCCACGATCGCCTCCAACGGCTGGCGCAACAAGGTCAGCGCGGTTCGCAAGGTCTGCTTCCCGAAGAAGATCGGCGGCTTTGACTGCAAGACCGAGAAGGCGCACCGCCACCGCGCCTTCGAGGACGGCGTCACCGCCGAGGCGACCAAGATCCTGAAGGCCAACGTCGAGGGCGGCACCGGCACCAAGGCGCAGATCGGCTGCCCGGCCGCCGGCAAGACCGGCACGGTCGACGACTTCACCGACGCCTGGTTCGTCGGCTACACGCCCAAGCTGGCGACCTCGGTCTGGGTCGGCCACGCGACCGAGCGCCGCACGCTCGGCGGCGGCGCAGCCGGTGGCGAGGTCGCGGCGCCGATCTGGGGCCAGTACATGAAGGTCGCCCACGGCGACTACTGCGGCGACTTCGCCAAGCCCAAGAAGCCGTTCGAGTCCACGCCGTTCTTCGGCAAGTACGCCAAGACCGGCGTCAAGGACAACAAGGTCGACCCGAGCACCTACGAGAAGGATCCCAACGGGGCGACCGACCTGGAGACCGGCAAGTCCGACGGCAAGACCAAGGACAACGGCTCGACCCAGTACCCCAACGACCAGTACCAGGGCCAGCCGCAGTCCAACCCGGCCGACGGCACGGGCACGGGCGGCGGCACGGGGACCGGGACCGGCGGTACGGGCAACGGCACGACCGGCAACGGCACGGCCACGCCCGACACCGGGACGCCCGCGCCCGACACGGGCGCCGGTGGCGGAACCGGCGCGCCGCCGCCGTAGACCGGGGTCACCAAAAACCCTCGTTTGGACTGCGCGGGTCCTGGTACGGTCGCGCAATGTCCAAGGAGGACAAGGTCGAGTTCGAGGGTGAGGTGCTCGAGGCCCTCCCGAACGCCATGTTCAAGGTGCAGCTGGACAACGGCCACGAGGTGCTCGGGCACTGCGCGGGCAAGATGCGCCGCTTCCGCATCCGGATCCTGCCCGGCGACCGCGTGCGCGTGGAGCTCAGCCCGTACGACCTCACCCGCGCGCGGATCATCTACCGCCATAGATAAGCCAGTAGCGTCCGCCCGGCTTTGGGGGAACTGGACGTCATCGCCGCCTTCCAGCGGCTGCTCACCAATCGCTCCGAACGCGTCGTGCGCTGGTCGGGCGACGACTGCGCGGTCGTGCGCGCGCGGCCGGTGCAGGCGGTGTCGATCGACGCGATGGTCGACGGCGTCCACTTCCGGCTCGACCTCGATCCGGTCACGCCCGCCGATGCGGGCCACCGCGCGCTGGCCGGCGCGCTGAGCGACCTGGCCGCGATGGGCGCCGACGCCGGCGAGGCCTACGTCGCGCTCGGGCTGCCTGAAGGCTTCTCCTCGCAGGACACGCTGGCGCTCGCGACCGGGATGGAGGAGCTGGCGGCGCGCACCGGCACGACGATCGCGGGCGGCGACGTCACGCGCGCGCCCGCGCTGACGATCTCGGTCACCGTCGTCGGCTGGGCCGACGACGAAGCGGCGCTCATCGGTCGCGACGGCGCGCGCCCGGGCGACGTGGTCGTGGTGACCGGCGAGCTGGGCGGATCGGGCGCGGGCCTCGCGCTGCTGCTCGGCCAGGCGACGACGAGCGACGACGCGCTGCGGGCAGCGCTGCTGCGCACCCACCTGCACCCCGAGCCGCGGCTGGACGCGGGCCGCGCGCTCGCGGCCGGCGGCGCCACCGCGATGATCGACCTCTCAGACGGCGTCGCGACCGACGCCGCGCATGTCGCACGCGCGTCCGGCGTCGTGCTGCACGTCGACCTCGACGCGCTGCCGGTCGCCTCAGGCGTCGCGGAGGTCGCGGCCCAGACCGGCCAGCTGCCGGGCGTCCTGGCCGCGACCGCGGGCGAGGACTACGAGCTGCTGGCGTGCGTCGCGCCGGATCGCGTCGACGCGTTGCGCGCGGCGATCGCGCCGCTGGCGCTGACCGTCGTCGGCCGCGTCGAGGCGACCGATGGCGACGGCCCGGTCGGCCTCAGCCTTGCGGGCGCCGGCTCGGAGACGTCGCTGCGCGGTCACGAGCACCACGTCGGGTGATCGTCTGCGCCTCCGTGCGACGCGCGGCGGCGTGGCGGAGCATGGCCTCCGCGACCTGGTGCGCGTCCACGACATAGGCGTCGTGCGCCACGCGCTCCTTAAGCTGCTTCATGTACATCTTGCGTTCCGTTTCCTGGACCCCTTGGAGCTTTTGCATCGGTTCACGACGGGCCGCCTGTGAGCGTCGGCGACCCGATCTCCGACGGATGTCCTACCGCGCGGCCCCGAGCGGCTCAACCTTGGTCAGACGACTGACAACGACGATCCGCTGGGCGGCGCTGAACAGCGGGTGGCAGGCGCTCAGCACCAACCGGTCGTAGCCCACGTCGCGCAGGACGCTGACCTCGTCGGGATCCACGATCCGCGTGCGCTGAACGCGATAGGTGAAGGTCGCGTAGGGCATCTTCACCGTGATCCGGTCGCCGCGCTTGAGCTCGTCGATGTGCCGAAACGGCGCCAGATACGTGGTCCGGTGCCCGGCGATCGCCGACGTCCCGCCGACTCCGGGCAGGGGCGTGTCGTCAAAGGTTCCGGGTCCTTTGCGCAAATCCTCAGGGTCAGAGCCCTTCACCATCACGAAGTCCGCGTCCAACCGCGGGATCTTCAGCGTGCCGATCGCGTCGCCCGGCGCGGTGCGCCGCTGCAACGAGCGCGCCAGGAACGCGATCCGGCGATCCTGGCCGTCGATCCCCGCCAGCACGCGCCGCTCGATCGCCGTCGGCCCGCGCGCCTCCAGCTTCTTGAGGTCCTTGGACAGCCCACGCTGGCGCAGCTTGGTCTGCAGCGCGGTGACCGGCTCCTGCCAGAGCAGCGTGGTCCCCGCGTCCAGCAGCACGAGCACGCCGACCGCGATCAACACGGTGGACAACCCGTGCAGGGCGCGCCGACGGCGCGCCGGGCGGGCCGTGCTGCCGGTGGCCGCCGCCATCGCTACGGCTGCCGCATCCCCGACGGCGTCCCGCCCAGCGACCCCGGCCCCGCGTAGGTGACCGGCCCGCGGACCGTGATCTCCTCCGGATCCTCGTCCTGCGGGCGGCGCTTGCGGATCGCGACCAGCGCGGCCGCCACCAGGCAGCCCCAGAACAGCGACCACAGCACCCACGAGCCGATCGGCACGTGGCCGCCGGCGACCAGCAGCGTCCAGAACCAGACGCCCTCCAGCGGTGTCAGGTCAAACGCGCCCGCGCTGACCCACCACGTCAGCGCCAACGGCAGCAGCGCCGCCAGCACGAGCGCCAGCGCGGCCGACCGCGGCCAGCGCAGGTCCGGCGTCAGCGCCCACGGCCAGAGGTGCACGGCGGGGACGACGAGCATCGCCGCGTACGGGTTGCTGAGCCAGATCCCGGCGCCGATCGCGACGCTGAGCAGGCCGATCGCGACGGTCGCGCCCGGGCCGTCGGGCTCGCGGCGGCGCACCCGCGCCGCGCCCGAAGCGTGCAGCAGCGCGGCGCGCGCCACCAGCCAGCCGAGCGCGAAGACGAGCACGAGCACGAGCAGCGCGGCGATCGCGCCGCCGCCGAGCTCCAGGTTCGCGCCCGGGACCGGCGCGCCCGGCGCGTCGATCAGCCCCGCGGTCGCCAGCAGCCGCGCGAAGATGCAGGTCAGCAGGAACGGCACGCCGCCGGCCAGCGCCCAGACGCCCCACGGGCCCATCGGCTCGTGCCGGCGGCGCAGGCGCGCGAGCGCGTCGATCCCCATCAACAACGGCGGCAGCAGCAGCGTCCCGACCAGCAGGCGCACCGCCCAGCCCGGCAGCACCTTGCCGCGGATGACGAGGTCGTCGCGCGGCGGCTTGGCGTAGTCGCGGAAGTTGTCCAGCGCGTAGAGGACGCGCAGCGTCGCGCGGCCGAAGCCGGCCATGCGCGCCTCGGAGACCCGCACGTCGCGCCCGGCCGGTCGCTCGCCGGTCGGCGACAGCAGGATCGCCGGCTGGCCGTTGCGCAGGAACGCGCCCTGCTCGCCGATCGTCGCCGGGACCGCCATCCGCAGCCACTGCACCGCGGCGCGCGGCGCGCCCGGCGACGTGCCCAGCTCGAGCTGCGCCGCGCGCTGCACGGTCGCCTGCAACTGCACCGGCGCCTGGCCGCGGCCGTCGGAGTACGGGACGACGAACGGGCGCCGCGTGGTGGTCGCGCCGACCGGCCCGAGGACGATGACCGCGTCGGCGGTCTCGATCAGGCGCTCGGCCTCCTCGGAGGCGCCGGTCGCGCCGCCGCTGCCGCCGGTCGTCGAGATGAAGGTGATCGTCCGGCGCAAACGCCCGTCAGCGGCCACGCGCGCGAGCTCCAGCAGCGCGGCGGTCGCGCTCAGCTCGGCGCGCGCCGGGTGCGCGGGGTCGCTGTCGGCCGCGTCGCGGTGGGCGACGACCACGACGCCGGGGCCGGGCACGCCGGGCCGCGTGGCGACCACGTCAACCAGGTCGCGCTTGCCGTCGGTGGTGGTCGCGCGGTAGCGGTGCTCGACCACGGTGCCCGGGACCGACTCGCGCAGCTGACCCGCCACGTAGGTAGCCAAGCGCGCATCGCCGTCGGAGCCTGGGCGCCGTGATGGAAATGCCTTGGCGAGGGCGTCGAGCGTCTGTCCGGCCCGGATCTTGTCGAACGCCTCCGGCGACAGCGTCGTCCCGATGGGCCGCGGGCGGTCCTGCAGGGAGAACGCCGCGACCAGCAGCGCGAGCAGCACGGGCACGAACGCGACGCGGTAGAGGCGCGGGTCGAGCATCCGCCTACAGTGTGTCTCATAGCGATGGCCGAGCGTGCACCGAGGATCTTGTTGGCCGACGACGAGCAGTCGATCCAGACGCTGCTCTCGTTCCCGCTGCGCAAGGACGGCTACGAGGTCACGACCGCGGCCGACGGGCGCGAGGCCCTGGCGCGCTTCAACGAGGGCAAGTTCGACCTCGTCGTGCTCGACGTGATGATGCCGCGCATGGACGGCCTGGAGGTCTGCCGCCGCATCCGCGCGCGCAACACCGTCCCCATCATCATGCTCACCGCCAAGTCCGAGGAGATCGACAAGGTCCTCGGGCTCGAGCTCGGCGCCGACGACTACATCACCAAGCCGTTCTCGCTGCGGGAGTTCCGCTCGCGCGTGCGCGCGGCGCTGCGACGCGCCGGGATGCAGACGCAGACCGAGCCGGAGGCCGAGGACCAGCCGCTCTCGGTCCACGAGCTGGAGATCGACCCGGCCAAGCGCGCGGTGCGTGTGCGCGACGCCAACGTCGACCTGACGTTCGTGGAGTTCGAGATCCTCAACGCGCTGGCCCGCAACCCCGGCCGCGTGTTCACGCGCGACATGCTGCTCACGCGGATCTGGGGCGACAGCGCCTACCGCGACCCGCGCACGATCGACGTGCACATCCGGCACCTGCGCGAGAAGCTGGAGACCGACGCCAAGGACCCGGAGTATCTGTTCACGGTCCGCGGCGTTGGCTACCGCTTCAGAGACGAAGCCCGGTAGTCAGACTTCGCGCCGCGAATGAGATCGCTGCGCACCCGCCTCGCGCTGTCGCTGTTCGTGATCGTCCTCGGGGCGGTCGCGATCGTCGGCCTGGCCGTGCTGCGCGGGTTGAGCGATGCGCTGCGCGACGAAGCGCTGGACAACCTCCAGATGCAGGCGATCCGGTACTCGCGCGGGATCGACGTCGCGATCGACAAGGGCGACAGCGCGCGCCGCATCGACCTGCTCGTGCGCGACGCGGCCGACAACGCGACCGCGCGCGTGACGCTCCTCGGGTTGTACTCCAACAACGGCGCGCTCCGGACCTACCCGAAGTCGGACTCGACGCGGCAGGTCGAGATCCGCGACCTCCAGTTCGACGTCGCCATCGACGCGGCGAACGCGCGGACGCCGCAGACGGCGGTCGAGGCCGGCGACGCGGGCCGCGTCGGCGAGGCCGCGATCCCGCTGATCTACGAGAACCCGAACACCAAGCAGCGGACCGTCGGGTCGGTCGTCGTGTTCTCGCGGCCGCTGACCGACGTCGACGACGACGTCCGCGTCGTGCGCGACCGCGTGCTGTTCGGGACGGCCGTCGCGCTGCTGGTCGCCGCGATCGGGGCGTGGATGATCGCGCGCGGGGTGGCGCTGCGCGTGCGCCGCCTGGAGGCGGTCGCCGACCGCGTCGCCGAAGGCGACCTGACCGTGCGCTTCCCGATCGAGTCCTCCGACGAGCTCGGGCAGCTCGCCCAGACGCTGGAGCAGATGCGCCGCCAGCTCGCCGAGCTCGACGACGCCCGCAGCCGCTTCATCGCGACCGCCTCGCACGAGCTGCGCACACCGCTGTTCTCGCTCGGCGGCTTCCTGGAGCTGCTGGAGGAGGAGGACCTCGACGAGGAGGACCGCGCGCGGTTCATCACGCAGCTGCGCCAGCAGGTGCGGCGGATGCAGGACCTGGCGACCGGGCTCCTGGACCTCTCCAAGCTGGAGGCCGGCTCGCTGGAGCTGCGCCGCGAGCGCACCGATCTCGGCGACGTCGCGCGGATGGTCGCCGACGAGTTCGCGCCGTCGCTGTTCGTGCACGAGTCGCACCTGGAGCTGCGGCTGCCGCCAGAGCCCGTGATCGTCCACGGCGACCCGGAGCGCGTCGCGCAGGTGCTGCGGATCCTGATCGACAACGCGCTGACGCACACGCCGCCGGGGACCGACCTGGTGGTGTCGGCGTCGCGGCGCGGAGATCGCGCCCGGCTGGGAGTGGGGGACTTCGGACCGGGTATCCACCGGACCATGTTGCCCCGGATCTTCGAGCCGTTCGTGACCTCGGACGACGCGCAGGGATCCGGGCTGGGGCTGGCGATCGCCAGCGAGCTGGCCGAGCGCATGGACGGCCGGCTGGCCGTGGACTCCCAACCGGGACGCACGACGTTCACGTTGGAGCTGCCGGCATGAGGCGCCTCCTCGCGCTGGCGGCCGGCCTGGTCGTCCTCGCGAGCGCGGGCTGCGGCGACGAGAAGACCACGACGACGGTCGCCGACACCGTCGCCCGCACCACGCGCGTGGAGGTCGTCAAGGGCGCCGACCCCACCGGCGCGTTTGACCCGCAGGCGATCTACCGGCGCGACTCCGACGGCGTCGTCACGCTGTTGGCCGCCGACTCGGGCGACTCCGGCGGCGGGCTGGGCAGCGGGTTCGTGGTCTCGGACTCCGGCGAGGTCGTCACCAACGCGCACGTCGTCACCACCGGCGAGGGCGCGACGATCCGCAAGGCCCGCGCGGTCTTCGTGCGCTTCGGGGACGGCAACCAGGTCAACGGCAAGATCATCGGCTTTGACCCGTTCAGCGACGTCGCGCTGGTCAAGGTCGACCCGGCAGGGCTGACGCTGCGGCCGCTGGCGCTCGGGTCGGTCGACGACGTGGCGGTCGGCGAGCCGGTCGCCGCGATCGGGTCGCCGTTCGGCGAGGAGCGGTCGCTGTCGGTCGGGGTGATCAGCGCCTTGGACCGGTCGATCCAGTCGCTGACCGGCTTCTCCACCAGCGGCGCGATCCAGACCGACGCGGCGATCAACAGCGGCAACTCGGGCGGGCCGCTGCTGGACGCGCGCGGCCGCGTGCTCGGGATCAACTCGCAGATCCGGTCCTCGAGCGGGACCGGCAGCGGCGTCGGCTTCGCGGTCCCGGTCGACGTCGTCAAGCGCTCGCTCGCCCAGCTGCGCGAGACGGGCAGCGTCAAGTACCCGTACCTGGGCGTATCGACCTTGGGGGTCTACCCGCAGCTCAACGAGCGCTTCAAGCTGGGCGCCGCACGCGGCGCCTGGGTCCAGATCATCGTGCCCGGCGGACCTGCGGATCGCGCCGGCCTGCGAGCCGGGACCGAGCGCGCGACGTTCCAGGAGCAGCCGTGGCGCGACGGCGGCGACGTGATCGTCAAGGTCGACGACGTCGCCGTCCGGACCGACGCCGACCTGGCGCGCGCGTTGGACGACAAGACGCCGGGCCAGACCGTGCAGATCGCGATCCTGCGGGACGGCAAGCCGCGGACCTTGCCGGTGCGGCTGGGGACGCGCCCGCTCCAGTCGCCGCGCGGCTGAGTAAGGTCGGAGATCGTGCTCCAGCCCGTCACCCTGGGGTCCAAGACCCTCGCGGACTACACCCACATCTTCGGACGTGAGGAGATCGCGGAGATCCGCGAGCTGGCCGAGCCGCTGCGCGGCGCGCGGGTCGTGCACGTCAGCGCGACGGCGTTCGGCGGCGGCGTGGCGGAGATCCTCTACACGTTGGTGCCGCTGATGAAGGACGTCGGGATCGACGTCGAGTGGCAGATCATCTACGGGCGCGAGGAGTTCTTCAACGCGACCAAGGTGATGCACAACGCGCTCCAGGGCGCACCCGAGGGGCTGACCACCGCGCAGTGGGACATCTGGCGCGAGTACAACGAGATGAACGCGCGCGAGCTGCCCGGCGGATGGGACGTGGTGATCGCCCACGACCCGCAGCCGGCGGCCCTGCACTCACTCGTCCCTGAGAAGGGGCGCGGCTGGGTATGGCGGTGCCACATCGATCTGTCGACGCCCCACGCCGAGACGCTCGCCACGCTGTTGCCCTACATCAAGGACTACCCGCAGACGCTCTTTCACATGGAGCAGTACGTCCCGGCCGGACTGAACGGCAAGGTCAACGTGGTGCCGCCGGCGATCGACCCGTTGGCGCCCAAGAACATGGCTTTGTCGCCCGACGACGCGGCGTACGTCTGCGGGCAGTTCGGCATCGACGTCGACCGGCCGCTGATCGTGCAGGTCTCCCGCTTTGACCCGTGGAAGGACCCGCTGGGCGTGATCGACGCCTATAGGTTGGTCAAGGAGAACGTCCCCGGGGTGCAGCTGGCGCTGGTCGGCTCGATGGCCAGCGACGATCCCGAGGGCTGGGACTTCTACAACGCGACCGTGGCGCACGCCGACGGAGATCCGGACATCTTCATCCTGAACAACTTCAACAACGTCGGCTCGATCGAGGTCAACGCCTTTCAGTCCCAGGCCGACGTGGTCGTGCAGAAGTCGATCCGCGAGGGCTTCGGGCTGACCGTGTCCGAGGCGCTCTGGAAGGGACGGCCGTTCGTGGGCGGCGACGTCGGCGGGATCCCACTTCAAGTCGAGCAGGGCGTCACCGGGTACCTGGTGAAGTCCCCCGAGCAGTGTGCGGCGCGCTGTGAGGACATCCTGCTGGATCCCGTCCTGGGCAAGGCGCTGGGCCGGCGGGGCAAGGCGCACGTGCGCAAGCACTTCCTGACCCCCCGCTACCTGCGCGACTACCTTCGGATCTTCGGGGAGCTGCTCGGGACGAGCGCTTCCACCCCCAGTTCGGCCGCGGAGGGCACGGCATGAGCGACAGCGAGACACAGCGCCCGCTGATCCTGGTCAGCAACCGCGGGCCGGTCACCTTCGACGACGAAGGCAGCTTCAAGCGCGGCACGGGCGGGCTGGTGACGGCGCTGACCGGGCTGGCGTCACACCGCGAGGTGGTGTGGATCGCTTCTGCGCTGACCGAGGGCGACAAGCGGCGCGTCGAGGAGGCGGGCGAGAAGTCGTTCTCGGTCGACACCGCGGGCGAAGGCACGTTCCAGGTGCGGATGGTCGTCAGCGACGACGATGCCTACGACCGCTTCTACAACATCTTCGCGAACCCGATGCTGTGGTTCATCCAGCACTACCTCTGGGATCTCTCCAACGCGCCGGACGTCCGGCGCCACGAGATCGAGGCCTTCGAGTTCGGCTACAACGTGGTCAACGAGGACCTGGCGCGCGCGGTCGTCGAGGAGATCGAGGGCGTCGAGGAGCCGGTCGTGATGGTCCACGACTACCACCTGTACACCTTGCCGGGCCTGATCCGAAAGGCGCGCCCGGACGCGTTCTTGCATCACTTCGTCCATATCCCGTGGACCCAGCCGGATGCGTGGCGGGTCCTGCCGCGCGGGGTGCGGCGGGAGATCTACGAGGGGTTGCTGGCCAACGACATCATCGGCTTTCACACGCGGTCCTACCGCTGGAACTTCTTGCAGTGCTGCCGCGACCTGATGGACTTGGACGTCGACTTCACCAACGGCATCGTGCGCTTCGAGGACCGCGAGGTCTGGGTGCGGGCCTATCCGCTGCCGATCGACTCCCAGGCGATCCGGCGCAACGCCGCCAACGAGCGCGTGGCGGAGTTCGAGGCCGAGCTGCTGCGCCGCCGTCGCGAGCACCTGGTGCTGCGCGTCGACCGCGCGGACCTCTCCAAGAACGTGCTGCGCGGGTTCACGGCCTTCGACCTGTTCCTGGAGCAGCATCCGGAGTTCCGCGAGAACGTCACCTTCGTCGCGCAGCTGATGCCGTCCCGAACCGACGTGCCCGAGTACGCGGAGTACCTGGAGCGCATCGAGGCCATCGTCGCCGTCGTCAACCACCGCCACGGCACGCCCGACTGGATGCCGATCCAGCTCAAGCTGAAGGACGACCTCGACGACGCGATCGCCGCCTACAAGCACTACGACGTGTTGTTGGTCAACGCGATGTTCGACGGCATGAACCTGGTCGCCAAGGAAGGCCCGATGGTCAACGAGCGCCACGGCGTGTCGATCTTGTCCGAGAACACGGGAGCTCACGAGGAGCTCGGCGAGTTCGCCTTGTCCGTGAACCCGTTCGACATCCAGGAGCTCGCGGACTCGATCCACGCGGCGCTGACGATGGCGCCGGGCGAGCGCGAGCGGCGGGCGAAGGGGTTGCAGGAGATCATCACGTCGCGTGATCCGGGGAACTGGATCGACGACCAGATCAAGGACATCAGGAAGAAGGCGGGGGTGGAGGCTTAGGCCTCTGGCGGTCGGCCTCGCGCTTCTAGCGCTAGTGGTTGGCCGGTGTGTCCGTGACGTCCGCTCGTCTCGCTCCGCCTCGCGCTCATGCTTTATGCGACGCGGCGCGCTGCGGGTTTGTCTCGCTGCTTCGTTGGCGCGGGGCGCCGTGGCATCGCAGGCCGCGCTCCGGTCTCCGCTCGCCGACGGAGTCACGGAACACCGGCTTCCTCGGCGTGGGCTGCCGCGGGGGCGCCGCGAGCTAACCGGCCGTCTTCCGTGGCCGGGGTGCCACGCCGCGTACAAGAGCCCACCGCCGGGTCGTCCTCGGCCTTCGCTTCACCTTGCCAGAGCCATCAGGGCCGGAACTCCGCGCCTGCCGGCGCCGGCGCCGCGGTTGGCCATGCTCGCTCCACCGTGCCTCCCTCGCCCGTCGCGACCTGACTGGCGTCCCGCCGTCTCGCTGCCGTCCTTCGCCGCTTCCGCGCCCGCTCTGCCGTCGCCTTTCGTGCCGCGCGTCGTTTGGCCGCCTTCCGCGTGGCCGCACGTCGTCGCGCGTCCGCTCGGTCCGCCTCCTCACTCGCCTCGCCGTCGCTCGGCGCCCCGTCCGCCACCTCGTCGCTCGCCGCCTCAGGCTCGTCCCCGCTCGGGGCTGCCCTTTCGCCCTCCTCCTCGCCGCTCTCCGCCATCTCACTCGCCCCGCCGTCCGCGACCACGGCCGGCGGCTCGGTCAACGCCGGCGGGAGCGTGGGTTCGTGGTGCTTGCCTCGCAGCAGAGAGAAGGTGAGAAGGGCCGCGAGGAGGAGGGCGAAGGCGCGGGCGAGGTTGGTCCAGCGGATGCGGTGCAGGAGGTCGGTCATGGCGCGCGGAGGTCGGCGCTCGTGCAAGTTCGCCCCCCAGAGGTCCTTGGCCGAACGGTTGGCGCTATAGTCAGCCGTCGCCCTCGGGGCCCTTTTCTCATGCCTGCACAGAACCCGACTTACGACCTCATGCTGCTGCTCGACACCTCCGCCGAGGAGGAGCAGCGCAGCAAGGTGCTCGCCGAAGCCGAGCGCATCCTCGACACGAACGGCGCGACCGTCGTCAGCAAGCACGACTGGGGCGTTCGCCGCACCGCGTTCGAGATCCGCCACAAGAACGACGCCGAGTACCACCTGCTGCAGTTCCAGGGTGGTCCGGAGGTCCCGGCGGCGCTCGATCGCTACCTGCGGATCGCCGACGGCCTCGTCCGCTTCCGCGTCATCAAGCTCCGCGGGCGCGAAGGCGCCGTGCCGGACCTGACCGCGTCCGCCTCCGAGCCCGTCGCCTCCGAGGCGCCGGCCGAGGCCGCGCCGGTCGAGCGCCTCTAAGCGCTCCTCCGCACACCCGCGTATCGCTTTTGCAGCGTCGCCATCCGGCGGCGCTGCTGTCGTTCTGGGGACCGTCTTGCGGCGGAACCCGCGTGAACTGCACAGACATCGCGCAGAAACGGCCGGACGTTGCAGGCTTTCCCGCTTTGGCGTCAGGACCGGCCCCTAGACTCGCCGCAGACTTCAAGTTCGCCCCCGAAAGGAGCCCGTTGTGGCCGCCTCCAACATCAACCGGGTCATCCTGACCGGCAACCTCACCTTCGATCCCGAGCTGCGCTCCCTGCCGAGCGGCACGTCCGTCTGCAAGCTGCGCGTCGCCGTCAACACGCGCCGCAAGAACAACGCGACGAACGAGTGGGAGGACAAGCCCAACTACTTCGACGTCACGGTCTGGGGCGCTCAGGGCGAGAACGCCGCGCGCTACCTCTCCAAGGGACGCCCGGTCGCCATCGACGGCCGCCTGGAGTGGTCGGAGTGGCAGGACAAGGACACCGGCAAGAACCGCTCCAAGGTCGAGATCGTCGCCGACACGGTCCAGTTCCTCGGCGGCCGTGACGACAACGCCGGCGGTGGCGGCGGCTTCACGCCCCGCGCCGACGTGCCGACCAACACCTCGGACTTCGGCCCGCCGGCCGCGACGCCCCAGCCCGTCTCGACGCCGGTCTCCACGCCGGCCGACGACGACATCCCGTTCTAGAAAGTTCCTGCACGCGGGCCCGCTCCCCGCAGCTTCCGCAGGATCTCCGAGCCCCCGGCGCCCCCACGGCACCGGGGGCTCTCCGCTTTAAGCGGCCGGCTCACCCGAGTTAGGCACGTCCAACGCATAAAGAGCAGCGAGAGGCGGGGTGAGGATCAGAGTAAGAAGCGCCGGGATCGTCATGCCTGCCAACAATGTGGACATGGCCTCGATCCATCCCGTGCTCGTAGCGATTGCGGCGAGCCCAAACAGTTCAGCGACCGCTGGGCCTACGACGAGGACGAAGAATCCCGCTCGTAGGATGAACCGGTCCGCACGCTGATTCCGTGGAGCAGCCTGCGAGCGCACGTCGAAGAATTGACGCTCGAGGATGACGGCCAGCAGCAGAACTGGGATGACCTGCACGATCTGCTCGTAGAAGGCTGAGCGCAATGCCAGATCAGCGCCCATCAACCCCACTGCGCCGATCCATGGCACGGCGGCAAATGCCACGAGTACGGCGCCGGTATGCGCGAGTAGCGGATCCTCAAGAGCCTGACGCGTAAACGACCCTTCCCGGGCGGGGTTTTCGTGAACTGCGTAACCCACTGCGACAACAGCGAGGACACCCACATCGACCGCGATATGGACAGCCTTCGGCCCGGCCCACACCTGATGGAGCAGGGCAAGACCACATGCCACTAGGCCCGTTAGGTAGGTGATGAGCAGTCCAAGCAACACACGCCGCGCAACGCGCTCAGCTGGCGGGAGCGTCACCCACGAGCCCGCGACGTGAGGAGAAGGTGGGACAGGCATGGTGTCTGACTCGCTCATCGGTCAGCGGAGTTCGACGCGACGACGCGAATTCCTGATCGAGCCGCGTGCGAGGATGGAGCCGATGGCCAGACGTGAGTTCGACGACCCCAGCCCGAGGGAGCCGGTGGGCCCGCGTGGCGTGGAGGACCTCCGTGGGGAGGATCTGATGCGGCTGGCGATGGAGGACGAGGCCCGGATCGAGGGTGTCGAGCTGACCGGCGCGCTCGCGCCGGGCGTGGTGGCACGCGGCGTCACGATCGAGGAGACGCGTGTCCGGGGCTCGCTGGCCGGCGCGAAGTTGCACGACCTCCACCTTCACGACGCCGAACTGGTCGGCGCGGACCTCGCGAACCTCGATCTCACCAAGGGGCACATCGACCGGGTGGTGTTCACCGACTGCCGGCTCACCGGCGCGCAGCTGATCGAGACGACGATCAAGGACGTCGTGTTCGTCGGGTGCCGGCTGGACTTCGCGGTGCTGGCCGAAGCGCGACTGGATCGCGTGCGGTTCACGAAATGCGAGCTGCGCGAGATCTCCCTGGAGGGTGCGCAGCTGCGCGACGTGCGGTTCGAGTCCTGTGATCTGAGCCGGGCGACGCTCGATCGGTCGCGGCATCAGCGCGTCCTGCTCGAAGGCTGCCGGCTGGAAAGCGTGCGGTCGCTGCAGGACCTGCGCGGCGCCGCGATGCCGTGGCCCGACGTCGTCGACCAGGCCGAGGCGTTCGCCGCGGCGCTGGGCATCGCCGTGGCGCGGGATCCTGAAGAGGACGCGTAAGCCGCTACCCTGAGTCGCCGCACCGGCTCGGTCCATCCGGACCGTCCGGTAGGTGCCACGCGCCGCCCCGGCGGCGCACGTGTCACACTGTCCGTTCGCGCGTCCAGCTAGGCGCGCGTTCGCACGTCAAGACTTCATTCGCAACACCCAAGCAGAAGGAACACCGTGGCCAAGCAGCGCAAGAGCGCGACGAAGCCGGCTCGCCGCCGGGACAAGAAGGGCGGCCCGGGCAGCGGGCGTCGCAAGCCCTGCCCGTACTGCAAGGACAAGATCGAGCTCGTCGACTACAAGGACGTCACGGGCCTGCGCCGTTTCGTCTCCGAGCGCGGCAAGATCCGCTCGCGCCGCATCACGGGCGCCTGCCGTCGTCACCAGAACCAGATCGCGACCGCCGTCAAGCGCGCCCGCGAGCTGGCCCTGCTGCCGTACGCCGCCGAGCCCGCGTCCGAGTCCGTCGGCGGCCGCCGCGGCCGTGACCGCGATCGGGACCGGGACTAGCGCCATGCCTGAGGCCATCCTGCTCAAGGACGTCGATGGCGTCGGCTCCCGCGGTGCCGTCGTTGACGTCTCCAAGGGCTACCTCCGCAACTTCCTGATCCCGCGCAAGCTCGCCGCCCCGGCCAGCAAGGGCCTCCTCCGCGAGGCCGAGCGCAACCAGGACGCCTACAACAAGGCCACGGCGACGCGCATCGCCCAGGCCCAGGAGCAGGCGGAGCAGCTGAACAAGACGGTCCTGACGATCGCCCAGCAGGCCGGCGAGGACGGCCGCCTGTTCGGCTCGGTCACCAACCAGGACATCGCCGAGGCCATCAAGGAGGCCCGCGGCATCGAGGTCGACCGTCGCAAGATCAAGCTCGACGAGCCGATCAAGAACGTCGGCACCTACCAGGTCGAGCTGGAGATCGCCGAGGGCGTCACCGCCTCGGTCAAGGTCATGGTGTCGGAGGCCTAACCGGCCGCTGCTCGCATACCGCTTCGCCGCGACGGCGCCCTCCGGGGCGCCGTCGCGCGTTAAGCGGCGGCACCGCCCGCGCGACCGTTACGAAATAGCGCGCGCAGAGCGGCAACTTCGCGTGCTTGCCGCCTGGGGGCGCGCTACGGTCGTCTGCTCACTGTGACGACGTACGACTATGACTACTCCGAGGCCGAGGGGGCGGGTGGGTCCGGTTCCTCCATGGGCCAGGCGGCGCTCGCCCCGCCGCACTCGACCGAGGCCGAGCAGTCGGTGCTCGGCGCCGTGCTGCTGTCGGACAAGGTCCACTACGCGTACGTCATCGAGGAGGGCCTGAAGCCGGAGGACTTCTACCGGGAGCGCCACCAGGTCATCTACGCGTCGATGCTCGCCCTGTACGAGGAGAGCGAGCCGATCGACGTCGTCACGGTCACCGAGCACCTGCGGGCGCGTGGCGCGCTGGAGCAGGCGGGTGGACCCGCGGAGATCGACGGGCTGACGGCCGCGGTGCCGGCGGTCGGCAACCTGCGCCGCTATGGCCAGATCGTCCGCGAGATGTCGCTGTTGCGCAAGCTGCTCAACGCGACCTACGAGATCCAGTCGACGGTCCACAACCACGAGCTGTCGCCGCGTGACGCGGTCGAGCAGGCCGAGAAGGCGATGCTCGAGGTCGGCCGCGACGACCGCCAGAAGGACTTCCGCAAGGTCGGCGAGGTCCTGCACGAGGAGCTCGACCGCTGGCACATGCTCTCGACCGAGGGCCAGACGATGACCGGCACGCCGTCGGGCTTCACCGAGCTCGACGAGATGACCGGCGGCTTCCAGCCCGGCAACATGATCATCATCGCCGCGCGCCCGTCGATGGGCAAGTCGGCCTTCGTCACGAACATCGCCGAGAACGTCGCGCTGCATCCCGACCGCCCGCGGCCCGTCGCGCTGTTCTCGCTGGAGATGAGCGAGTCCGAGCTCGCCCAGCGCTTCATCGCCTCGCAGGCGTCGATCAAGGGCGACGACCTGCGCAAGGGCCGCCTGAAGGACGAGCGCAAGTGGAAGCGCGTCCTGGAGACCGCGGCCCGCTACGACAAGTCCCCGCTCTACGTCGACGACTCCTCGGACATCGGGATCCTCGAGGTCCGCGCCAAGGCCCGCCGCCTGCACCAGCAGACGATGGCCGAGTACGGCGGCCTGGGCATGATCATCGTCGACTACCTCCAGCTGCTGCGCACCGACGCGCGCACCGACAACCGCGTGCAGGCGATCGGTGAGATCTCCCGAGGACTGAAGATCCTCGCGCGCGAGCTGGAAGTCCCGGTCATCGCGCTGTCGCAGCTCTCCCGTGGCGTCGAGTCGCGCACCGACAAGCGCCCGATGCTCTCCGACCTGCGTGAGTCCGGCCAGATCGAGCAGGACGCCGACCTCGTCATGTTCATCTACCGCGACGAGTACTACAACGAGAACACCGACCGCCCGGGCGAGGCCGACCTGATCGTCGCCAAGCACCGCAACGGCGGCCTCGGCGACGTGCCGCTGACCTTCCAGGGCGAGTACCCGCGCTTCCTGGGCCTCCAGCGCGCCGCCTAGTCAGGCCATTTCCGGGCCGCGAGCCCGGTCGGCGGCCCCGAGTTCCCTACAATTTCAAAAGAAATGCCAGGAACCGTGATCGTCGGCGCCCAGTGGGGCGATGAAGGCAAGGGCAAGGTCATCGACCTCCTTGCCGAGCACGCAGACGTAGTTGTCCGCTTCCAGGGCGGCAACAACGCGGGCCACACGATCATCCACGCGGGTGAGACGTGGAAGTTCCACCTCATCCCGAGCGGCATCCTGTACCCGGGCCGGACCTGCGTGATCGGCAACGGCGTGGTCGTGGACCCGGCGGTCCTGACGACCGAGATCGACGACCTGCGTGCCCGCGGCGTCGACGTCAGCGGCCTGAAGCTCAGCGCCAACGCGCACCTGATCATGCCCTACCACCTCCTGCTGGACATGGAGGGCGAGCAGAAGCTCGGCAAGAACCTGATCGGCACGACCAAGCGCGGCATCGGCCCCGCCTACGCCGACAAGGCCGCGCGCCTGGGCATCCGCGTCCAGGACATGCTCGACGAGCGGATCCTGAAGAAGAAGATCGCCGCCGCGCTGGAGCCCAAGCGCCAGCAGCTGCGCCCCTTCAGCCGCGAGATCGACCTGCAGACGATGACCGAGGAGTACCTCACCTACGGCCACCGCCTCGAGCAGCACATCGCCGACACGTCCGCGCTGGCGTGGCGCGCGCTGGACGAGGACAAGCACATCCTCTTTGAGGGCGCCCAGGGCGCGCTGCTGGACATCGACCACGGCACCTATCCGTTCGTGACGTCGTCCAACCCGGTCGCGGGCGCCGCGACGACGGGCTCCGGCGTCGGCCCGCGCGACATCGCCGAGGTGTGGGGCGTGACCAAGGCCTACGCCACGCGCGTCGGCGCCGGTCCGTTCCCGTCCGAGCTGCACGACGACCTCGGCGAGGAGATCCGCCAGAAGGGCGGCGAGTTCGGCACGACGACCGGCCGCGCCCGCCGCACCGGCTGGCTCGACGTCGTCGCGCTGCGTTACGCCGCGCGCCTGAACTCGCTCAGCGCGCTGGCCGTCACCAAGCTGGACGTGCTGTCGGGCTTCGAGACGCTCAAGGTCTGCACGCAGTACCGCGGGACCAAGGACGAGGACTTCATCACCGACGTGTTCCCGTACCACCAGTCGGTGCTGCACCACGCCGAGGGCGTCTACACCGAGCTGCCCGGCTGGACCGAGGACATCTCCGACATCCGCTCCTACGAGGACCTCCCGGCCAACGCCAAGTCCTACCTGGCGTTCCTGGAGGAGGCCGTCGGCGTGCCGGTCGTGCTGGTCGGCGTCGGCCCGGGCCGCGAGCAGATCATCTGGACCGAGGGCGCCAAGGACTCGGCCCTCGCCTCCGACGCGATCCGCGCCACCGCGTAGCCTTCCCTCCGTGGGACGCCTCGAGCCCCCGCGCGGCGCCGTCATCGGCCTGGGGATGATGGGGCGCCACCACGCGCGCATCCTGCAGTCCAACGCGGCGATGCGCTTCGCGGGCGCCGTCGATCCCGGCGGCGACCGCTTCGGCGCGGTGCGGGACGGCGCGTTGTTGTACGACTCGGTGGACGCGCTTCTGAGCGGAGCGGGCGGCGCTCCCGACTTCGCCGTCATCGCCGTGCCCACCGAGGAGCACGTCGCGGTGGCGCAGACGCTGGCGCAGGCCGGCGTGCACGTGCTGATCGAGAAGCCGCTGGCCGCGACCGTCGAGGAGGCGCGCGCGATCATCGACGCGGTACGCGCGGCGGGCGTGCGCGGCGCGGTCGGCCACGTCGAGCGCTGCAACCCGGCGCTGCTCGCGCTGCGCGAGCGCGTGCAGGCCGGCCAGATCGGCGAGGTCTACATGGTGGGCACCGAGCGCGTCGGGCCGTTCCCGGATCGCGTGAAGGACGTCGGCGTGGTCAAGGACCTGGCCACGCACGACCTCGACCTCGTGCGCTGGCTCGGCGACGCGCCGATCGAGCGAGTAGCGGCGCAGACCCAGCACCGCATGGGGCGCGACCACGAGGACTTGGTCCTGGTCACCGGACGGCTGGACAACGGCCGCGCGTTCAACTCGATGGTCGACTGGCTGACACCGACCAAGGTACGCCGCACGCGCGTGCTCGGCGAGGGCGGCATGCTCGTCGCCGACACGCTCAGCGCCGACCTGTACTTCTACGCCAACGCCCACGTCCCGACCGCTGGGTGGCCGGACGCGGCGGCGCGGCGCGGCGTCGCCGAGGGCGACATGACGCGCTACGCGCTGGAGCGCCGCGAGCCGCTGGCGGTCGAGTTGGAGGCCTTCTGCGCGCTGATCGGCGGCGACGAGGACGCGACGGTCGTCTCGCTCGAAGAGGGGCTGGAGACGGTGACGGTCGCCGAGGCCGTGTTGGAGAGCGCCCGGTCCGGCGAGACGGTGGCGTTGTAGTCGATGCGTGCCGTTGTTGTCGCGCTTGGGAAGGTCGGGCTGCCGCTGGCCGCGCGGATCGCGCTGGCCGGGCACGAGGTGGTCGGCGCCGACGTCGACCCGCGCGTGATCGAGACGGTGAACAACGGCCAGGCGCCGTTCCCCAACGAGGCCGGGCTGCCGGAGGCGCTGGCCGAGACGGTCGCCGACGGGCGGCTGCGCGCGGTGGCCGACACCGCGGCGGCCGTCGCGGAAGGGCCGGACCTCGTCGTGGCGGTGCCGCCGCTGGTGGTCGACGCGAGCGCGCGCCCGGATTGGAAGATCCTCGACGCGGTCGTCGCCGACATCGGGCGGGGGTTGAAGCCCGGCACCACGGTGTCGATCGAGACCACGGTGCCCGTGGGCACGACGCGCTCGCGAGTGAAGCCCGCGTTGGAGGCGGCGTCCGGGCTGCGCGAGGGCGAGGACTTCCACTTGGTCTTCTCCCCGGAGCGGATCTTCAGTGGGCGCGCGATCGCCGACCTGGACAACTACCCCAAGTTGGTCGGCGGGCTCACGGCGGCGGGCGAGGCGCGCGGGATCGAGTTGTACGCCTCGTTCCTGAATGCCGAGGTGCGGGGGCTGGGTTCTGCGGAGGCCGCGGAGCTGAGCAAGCTCGCCGAGACGACCTACCGCGACATCAACATCGCCTTTGCCAACGAGCTGGCGCGCTACAGCGACGAGCTGGGGATCGACGTCCTCAACGTGATCGACGCGGCCAACTCCCAGCCCTACTCGCACGTCCACCGGCCCGGGATCGCGGTCGGCGGCCACTGCATCCCGGTCTACCCGCGCTTCCTGCTCGCCGGCGACGCCGATGCGCGCCTACCGCTGGCCGCGCGTGAGATCAACGAGCGGATGCCGTCCTACGCGGCCGACCTGCTCGGCGACGTGGCGGGCAAGCGCGTGCTGATCCTCGGTGTCGCGTATCGCGGCGGCGTGAAGGAGACGGCGTTCAGCGGGGCCTTCGCGCTGCGCGACACGCTGGTGGGCCGCGCCGCGGACGTGGTCGCCCACGATCCGATGTTCTCCGACGACGAGCTGCGCGGGCTCGGCTTCAAGCCGTGGACGAGCGGCGAGCCCGTCGACGCCGCGGTCGTCCAGGCCGATCACCATGCCTATGAGTCGCTCAGCGCCGCGGAGCTGCCGGGCGTGCGCGTGGTGGTCGACGGGCGCGGCGTGCTCGACGCGGCGCGCTTCCCGGGCGTGCCGGTGCGGCGCATCGGGCGCCCGGACGGCGGCACGCCGGACCCGGGCGCGGAGATCGCGCCGCGCAGCTAGGCCGCGACCGGCGCGAGCGCGTCGATCGCCGCCACTACCCGTTCGCCCGCGCGGCCGTCCCCGTAGAGCTCGGGGTGCGCGGTGGGCGGCTCGCGGCGGAGCTCTTGTAGCGCGCGGTCGGCGTCGAGGTCGACGAGGACGTTCCAGCCCACGTCGACCGTCTCGACCCACTCGGTCGTGTCGCGCAGCGTCACGCACGGGACGGAGGCGAAGTAGGCCTCCTTCTGCACGCCGCCGGAGTCGGTCAGCATCCGCCGCGCGTTGGTCAGCAGCGAGGTGAAGGCCATGTACCCGAGCGGCGGCGTCAGGCGGACGTGCGGCGCGGCGGCCAGCTCGTCGAGCCAGCCGGCGGCGTCCAGGCGCGCGCCGGTGCGCGGGTGCAGCGGGAGCACGACGGGCTCGTCCAAGGCCAACAACAGGTCGACCAACCGCCGCAGGCGCTCCGGCACGTCGACGTTGCCCGCGCGGTGTGACGTGCACAGGATGTACTCGCCCGGCTCCACGCCCGCCTCGCGCAACGGCTTCAGGTCGGCCCGAGCCCGCGGCTGGAACATCATCGACACATCCACCATCACATCGCCGACGTTCGCCACGCGCCCGGCGACCGACTCGCGCGCGAGGTTCGCCTCGGCGGTCGCGCTCGGCACCAACAACAACTCGCTCAGGTGGTCGGTCAGGACGCGGTTGAGCTCCTCGGGCATCGTCCGGTCAAACGACCGCATCCCCGCCTCGACGTGCACGACCGGGACGTTGCGCTGCGCCGCCGCCAGCCCGCCGGCCAGCGTCGAGTTGGTGTCGCCGTAGACGAGCACGACGTCCGGCGCCTCCTCGTCCAGCAACGGCCCCAACTCGGCGAGCATGCGCGCGGTCTGCTCGGTGTTCGTCCCGCCCGCGATGTGCAGCTGACGCGCCGGGCGCGGGATCGCCAGCTCCTCGAAGAAGATCGCGCTCAGTTCGTCATCGTGGTGCTGGCCGGTGTGAACGAGCACCTCGTCGTGGCGCTCGCGCAGCAGCCTCGAGACCGCGGCCGCCTTGACGAACTGCGGGCGGTTGCCGATGACCGTGACGATCTTCACGCGGGCGCGATCTCCTCGCGCACGTGCGCGGCGAAGACGTCGACGGCGGCGCGCGTGAGAGCGCCGGGCGTGTCGGGGAAGGTCGTGTCGTCCACGCGCGAGACCGCTTGGACCTCGCGCGTCGTCGAGGCCAGGAACGCCTCACGCACCCGCCCGAGCGAGTCATAGGTGATGACCTCCTCGCGCGCGTGCGGCAAGAGCGACAACAAGCGGCGGCGCGTGATCGAGTCCAGCACGCGGTCGCTCAGCGGCGGCGTGACGAGCGTCTCGCCGTCGAAGGACGCGAAGAACGAGGAGGTCGGCGCCTCCAGCACGCGGCCGTGCGGGGTCACGAGCAGGGCCTCGTCGAACCCCTTCTCCTTGGCGATCCGCTGCGCGAGCATGTTGCCCGCGTAGGACAAGGACTTGACGCCGTCGAGGATTCGCGGCGGCACGTACTCCACGCGCGCGAGCGCGACAGACGGCGCGATCTCCGGCACCGCCTCGACCAGCCCGATGCGCCGACCGTCGCGCGAGACCAGGAAGCGGATCGCGCCGTTGACCGGCCCGGCCTCGGCCAGCAGCGCGTCGACGTCGGCGCGCACGGCGCTCAGGTCGATCTCCAGGCGCAGGTTGTGCGCGGAGTTCGCCATCCGGCGCAGGTGGTCGTCCAGCGCGAACGGGCGGCCGTCGTAGACCTTGACGACCTCGAAGACCCCGTCGCCCCGCAGCAACCCGAGGTCGGTGACGTTGATGGTGGCCTCGTCGGCGGGCAGGACCGTGCCGTCCAGGACGGCGAGCGCGGAGAGGGCCATGAGCCCTGATGTTAGTTACGTGGTCAGCGCCTCGACCGGCACGGCCGGAAGGGCCAAGCGAGCGACCGTGCCCGGGCCGTCGGGCGCGCGGTCCAGCGTGATCGTGCCGCCGTGCGCCTCGGCCACCTGCTTGACGATCGCCAGGCCCAGGCCGGAGCCCGGGCGCCCGCGCGAGTTGGCGCCGCGGTGGAAGCGGTCGAAGACGTGCGGGAGGTCCTCAGGGTCGATCCCGGGGCCGTGGTCGCGGACGGTCAGGACGCCGTCGCGCAGGCCGACCTCGACCACGGCGCCGGCCGGCGAGTGCTTGGCAGCGTTGTCGAGCAGGTTGTTGATCGCGCGCGCGAGGCGCTCCGGCGAGCCCTCAACCACGGCCGGCTCGGCGTCGAGGCGGAAGTCGAGCTGCGGCGCGTGGCGGCGCGCGCGCTGGACCGACTCGTAGGCCAGCGCGTCGAGGCGCACGTCCTCCACGTTCGGGTCTGGGACGTTGCCGCGGGCGAGGTCGATGAGGTCGCCGATTAGGTCGGTCAGCTCCTCGGCCTGCTCGACGACCTCGCCGGCGATCAGGCGGCGCTCCTCGTCGGGGACGTGCGAGGCGTCGCGGAGCATCTCGGCGTTGGTGCGCAGCGAGGTCACCGGCGTGCGCAGCTCGTGCGAGGCGTCGGCGACCAGTTGGCGCTGGGCGGCAAGCGAGTCGGCTAGCGCGCCCTGGGAGTCGGCGAGCTCCTGCTCGGTCGGCGCGGCGACCGGGCGGGAGAAGATCCGTGCGAGCAGCGCGGCGAAGCCGGTGCCGAAGATCGTCAGGAACGCGAGCACGATCTTCAGCCGCGAGAGCGCGCGGTCGACGGAGCTGAGGCTGCGCGCGAGCTGTAGGGCGCCGCGGGCGGGCAGGCCGACGGTGAGCATCCGGACGTGGACGCCGTCGGCGGTCGTGTCGGTCCAGGCGCGGCCGCTCTCGCGCTTGGCAATGGCCTTGGTCTCGGCGGTGATCGGCAGCGACGGCTCGTTGGATCCGGGCGGCCGTGGGTTCGTGCCGGCCGGCGTGACGAACTGGAAGTAGGCCTGCGACGCGCCGGTGCGACGCTGGGGCTGCGGGAGGCGGCGCAGGTCGCCGTTGGCGGGATCGAAGCGCGGCGCGCGGGCGACCTGGACGGCCTGCTCGCGCAGCGAGTCGTCGATCTGCCCGCGCAGCTCGCCGCGCATGACGAAGTAGCAGACGCCGGACGCGAGCACGAGCGTCGCACCGACCACCAGCGCGGACATGAGCGTCACGCGCCGGCGCAGGCTCACGTGGGTTCCTCGCGCAGGATGTAGCCGACACCGCGCACGGTGTGCAGGAGGCGCGGCTCGCCACCGGCCTCGGTCTTGCGACGCAAGTACCCCATGTAGACGCCGAGGACGTTGGAGGTCGCGCCGAAGTCATAGCCCCAGACCTGCTCGAAGACGACGCTGCGCTCGAGCACCTGGCGCGGGTGGCGGAGGAAGAGCTCCAGCAACGCGTACTCGGTGCGCGACAGCTCCAGGCGCCGCTCGCCGCGCCAGACGTCGCGGGTGGCGGGCTCCAGGCGCAGGTCGCCAAAGCGGAGCTCGTCGGAGGGGCCGTCGACGCGACGGAGCAATGCGCGCAGCCGTGCCTGGAGCTCGCGGAGCGCGAACGGCTTGACGAGGTAGTCGTCGGCGCCGGCGTCGAGGCCGGCGACGCGGTCGTCCACCGAGTCGCGCGCGGTGAGCATCAGGACCGGCGTGCGATCGCCGGCGGAGCGGAGCCTTCTGCACGCTTCGAGCCCGTCGAGCTGCGGCATCGAGACGTCGAGGACGATCGCGTCGTACCGCGCCTGCGCGACGCGTTCGAGCGCTTCGCGGCCGTCCTGCGCGAGGTCCACCTCGTAGCGCTCGAGGTTCAGCGCGCGGTGCAGAGAGGTCCGCACCGCGAGTTCATCGTCGACCACGAGCACACGCATGGACACGAGGGTGCCGAGGCTAGCTGGGAAGTCTCTGAGAAACCGAAGAAGCGTCAGCCCCTCACGTGCGGCTTGAGCAGGGCGTCCCAGGAGCGGACCTTCTGCTGGTACTCGCTCGGGCAGCGCTGCAGGCGCGCGTCGTCGAGGATCCCCAGCTCGCGGACCGTCGCCATGTCCTCGTCGGAGGAACCGGCGATCCAGCAGACGATCGCGTAGGCACGCTGCTTGTCGAGCGAGTGCTCGTCCCAGTAGGCCGACGGCGCGAGCTTGCGCTGGCGGGCCGACATCGCGTTGAAGAAGCGCGCCGCGTCGAACGCGTACTCGGCGCCGTTCTTGACGGTCCGCGTCAGGAAGACGGTCGCCACGGAGTCCGCCGCGTCCTCCTCCTTGCCCAGCACGGGCAGGCCGTAGAGGTCGATCAGCGCGTGGCCGAACTCGTGCAGGAGCACGAAGCCGTCGACGGCGGCCCACTCGCGGCCGAGCTCGTTCTGGTCCTTCTTCAACCCGGGGAAGCTGCGCGTGAGCTGCTCGGCGACGTAGTTGACGAAGCCGTAGGACAAGGTGATGGTCTTGGTCTGCGGGTCGTAGTTGGGGCCCACGAAGCCGTCGACGACGTGGATGCCCATGTCCTGGGGCAGGACGAAGGAGTGCGAGAGGCCCTCGGCGATGCCGTCGGTGCCGCCGAGCTGGAGGATCTCCTTGGCGCTCTTGGCGTCGGCGTCCGACGGCGGGTCGTAGACCACGTGGATCTTGCCGCCGGCCTCGTCGCCACCGTCCGACGCGGTGGTCGTCGTGGCGTCCGCGTCCGCGCTCGGCTTCAACCCGAGCTTCCTGCCCAGCGTCGCCGACGCGGCCTTCAGCGCCGGCGCGTGGCTGACGAGCTGCTCGGTCGCGGCCTGCGCACCGGCCGCGTCGTGAGCGGCGGCTGCCTTGGTGATCGCCACGAGGTCGGCATCGAGCACACCCGCGGCGGTTGTGACCTTGGCGAAGTCGGCCTTCAGCGTGTCCGGCGGGATGAGCCTGCCGAGCTTGGCCAGCTGCGCGTGGTAGCTGCCCTGGACGGCGCGCAGCTCGCTCTCGACCTGGGTGTCGGACTTGCCGTCGGCGCTGGTGAGCGTCTCGCCGATCTGGTCGGAGACCTTGTTGAGCGGGGCGCGCTGAGCGCTGTAGCCCTGCTTGAAGGCGGCCGCGACGTCGGCCTCCTTGTCCTTGCCGTCGCTGGAGGAGCCCCCGCAGCCGGCGGCCCCGGCGGCGACCGCGCACACCAGCGCGATCGCCGCCAGCGCGCGGCTAGCCACAGGTCTTGGACCCGAGCTTCTTGGCCGCGGCGGAGACCTTGTTGGCGGCCGGCTCGACCTTCTTGAGGTCGTCGAGGCCGGTGGCGTCCTTGCTGTCGGCCTTCTTCATGATCATCTGCAGGAGGTCGTTGGCCTCCGTCTGGGCCTGCGTGAACGCCGCGTAGTCGTCCTTGACCTCGTCGGCCGGCTTCAACGCCGCCAGCGCCTTGGTCTCGGTGTCGGTGATCGGGGCGACCTGGTCGAAGTAGGCCGCGGCCACCGTCGGGTCCTGGTAGTCGGTCGGCGCCTCGATCGCCTTGGCGTCGGTCTGGGCCTTCGTGCAGATCGCGTCCATCTTGGTCACCAACGCGCTCTTTGAGAGCGTGTCGGAGGAGGACGAGGAGGCCGAGTCGGAGTCCGACCCGCACGCCGTCACGCCGATGCTCATCGCCGCGATCGTCAGCCCTGCTGCCGCGCTACGCCACTTCATGATCTGGACCTGCTCCTTGTGAGGTTGGTTCTTCGGGGAGGGGTGCTGCTTGCTCTGTGGACCGGAAATCTGGCGTTAGGGCGCCAAGACCGCATGAGGGGTGGTCCCTCAACTTCCGGTACGTAGGAATCTGGGGGTTTCTCAGGCATGCTTCGCAGCCATGGGCACCGCCGACGACGCGCTCCTGGTCGAGCGCGATGCGCACCGCGCGCGGCTCGTGGAAGCCGTCGAGTCCGCGAAGGCCGGCGAGGGGTCCCTGATCGTGGTCGAGGGCCCGCCCGGGATCGGGAAGACCGGGCTGCTCGGGGCGGGCGTCGCGCATGCGGCGGAGGCCGGGATGACCGTGGTGTCGGCGCGCAGCCGCGAGCTGGAGCGCGACTTCACGCTCGGCGTCGTGCGCCAGCTGTTCGAGCGCACGCTGCACGGCGCCGACGACGAGACGCGCGCGCGGCTGCTGGCCGGACCGGCCGCGCACGGCTTCGCGACGCTCTCCGACGGTCCCGGCGACCGGCACGCGACGCCGGGCGACAGCGACTTCGCCGCGATGCACAGCCTCTATTGGCTGGCGGCCAACCTCGCCGAGGAGGGCCCGCTGATGCTGGCCGTCGACGACGCCCACTGGGCCGACGCCGCGTCCTTGCGCTTCCTGACCTACCTGGCCAACCGCCTGGCGGGGCTGCCGGTGCTGATCGTCTGCGCGACGCGGCCGCGCGTGGGCGGCACGACCGCGGCGATCCTCGACGAGCTGGCGGCCGTGGCGACCGAAGTCCTGGCGCTCGGCGTGCTGTCGGAGGACGGGACGACCCGGATCGTGCGGGCGCGCGTCGGGCCGCCGTGCAGCGACGCTTTCGCGCAGGCCTGCCACGCCTCCAGCGGCGGCAACCCGTTCTTGTTGCATGAGTTGCTCAGCGCGCTGGTCGCCGACGCGGTGCCGACCGACGACGACGGCGCACTGCGCGTGCGACGGCTGGGTCCGCAGTCCGTCTCGCGCGCGGTGTTCCTGCGGATGGCGCGGCTGCCGCCGGGCGCGGCGGACTTCGCGCGCGCGGTGGCGATCCTCGGTGACAGCGTGGAGCTGCGCGACGCGGCCGCGCTGGCGCAGGTCTCAGAGGACGACGCGCACGCGCTAGCCGACGCGCTGAGCACGGCCGGCGTGCTGGCCGCCGAGCTGCCGCTGCGCTTCATCCACCCCGTGATCCTCGAGGCGGTCTCAGCCGATCTCGGTGCCGGCCAGCGGACCGCGATGCACCTGCGCGCGGCGATGGTCCTGCACGAGCGCGGCGCGGGGCCCGACCAAGTCGCAGCGCACCTGTCGGCGGTCGGGCCGGTCGGCGACGCGTGGGTGGTCGACGTGCTGCGCCGGGCGGCGAGCGCCGCGACGGATCGCGGTGCGCCCGAGGTGGCGGCGCGGCACCTGGAGCGCGCGTTGCGCGAGGAGGTCGGCCCAGGCGTGAGGGCCGCGTTGTTGGCCGAGCTGGGCGAGGCGGAGTGGATGGCCGCGGGCGATCCGGCGGCGGTGATCGAGCACATGCGCGAGGCCGCGGAGCTCACCGACGACCCGGCGGTGCGGGTGTCGGCGACGATCACGATGGCGCGGGCGATCTTCTCGACTGGCGACGCGGTCCGGGCGCTGGCGACGTTGTTGGAGGCCTTGCAGTCGCCGGCCGTGTTGGGACCGGAGGGCACGGTGCGGCTGGAGGCGGAGTTCGGATCGGTCGGGCTGTTGAACTTCGACCTGATGCCGGAGGCGCGGACGCGGCTGCTGGCGCTGCGCGACCAGATGGGCACCGACCCCGGCGGCGAGCCGCTGCTGCTGGCGAACTTCGCGGTCCTGGCGTGGCTGGACGGGACGGCGGCGGAGACCGCGGCCGTTGCGCGCGCGGCGCTGGCCGAGGGCCGGCTGTTGGCCGAGTCGGGGACCGACACGATTGCCTTCCTGCAGGCGATCTGGGTGTTGTTGGGCAGCGACGAGCTCGACGAGGCGCGGCGCTGGTGCGCGGCCGGCTTGGCGCAGGCGCGCGAGCGCGGCAGCGCCTTCGGGTTCCAGGCCTGCTGCGTGCTGGCGTCGATGACGGCCTACCGCGCGGGCGACCTGCGCGAGAGCGAGGCGCACGCGCGCACGGGGATCGACCTGGCCGAGGCGCCGCTGTTCCTGCGGCCGGCGTCGTTGGCGTATTTGGCGCTGGCGCTGATCGAGCGTGGTGAGTTGGAGGAGGCTTCGGTGGCGTTGGACGAAGGGCTGGTCGGGGAGTGGCTGCCGCCGTTGGCGCAGATGAACATCGGGTTCTACGCGCGGGGGTTGTTGCGGATCGCGCAGGGTCGCGAGGCGGAGGCTTTGGAGGATCTGCGCGAGTTCGGGCGCCGCGAGGCGTACACGGGCGTGGAGAACGGGTCGGTCGACTGGCGGGTGCCGGCGGCGCGGGTGCTGTTGAGGATGGGCGCGTCGGACGAGGCGCGTGTGTTGCTCGATTCGCAAGAGGCCGTCGCACGACGCTGGGGGACGAACGCCTCGTTGGGCTGCGCGCTGGCGGGGCAGGCCGCGGGGGTCGTGGCGCGGGGCGAAGGCGACGGGATCGCGCTGCTGGAGTCCGCGGTGGAGTTGTTGGAGGACTCACCGTGCCGGCTGCAGCTGGCACGGGCCGGGTTGGAGCTGGGGATGGCGCTGCGGCGCGCGGGGCGGCGTTCGGATGCGTGCGCGCGGCTGGCCGTTGTGGTGGAGCTGGCGCGGGCGTGCGGCGCGACGGTGTTGGCTGAACGGGCGAACTCGGAGTTGGAGGTCGCCGGGGCGCGGCCGCGGCATCTGCAGTTCAGCGGGGCCGACTCGCTGACGGCCAGCGAGCGGCGCGTGGCGCTGATGGCGGCCGATGGGCAGACCAACGCGCAGATCGCCCAGGCGCTGTTCGTGACGGCCAAGACGGTGGAGAACCACCTGGGGCGCGTGTACATCAAGCTGGGGATCAACTCGCGGGGGCAGCTCGGGGATGCCTTGAGCTTTGGGTTCGAAGATGAGGGATCGTCCCTCATGCGCGCCTGACATCTGTTGGGCAGGGTGGTCGATATGGCGGAAGACCACCGCGTGGAGCTGAGGCTCGACGTCGACCCCGAGGCTGACCCGATCCGCGGCGAGCTGCGCGCTGAGGGCGGCGCGGCGCGGGCGTTCGAGGGCTGGCTGGGGCTGGCGACGGAGATCGAGCGGACACTCCGTGGAGAGGGTTCGGGCGACGAGGTTCGATAACCGTCGTACAATGCGGAGGGATGAACGTCCCGCTCTCCGTCCTCGACCTCGCGCCCATCCGCGAGGGCTCCTCGCCGGCCGAGGCACTGCGCCTGTCGCTTGAGCTCGCACCGCGCGTGGAGGAGCTGGGCTACTCGCGCATCTGGGTGGCCGAGCACCACAACATCCCGGGCGTGGCGTCGGCGGCGACGTCGGTGCTGATCGGGGCGATCGCTGGCGCGACGTCGTCGATCCGGGTCGGGAGCGGCGGGATCATGCTGCCGAATCACGCGCCGCTGGTGATCGCCGAGCAGTTCGGGACGCTGGAGGCGTTGTACCCGGGGCGGATCGACCTCGGGTTGGGCCGCGCGCCGGGGACCGACCACGTGACCGGCTGGGCGCTGCGCCGGAACCCGAACGGGGGCGTGCAGTTCGACGCGGAGGTGGAGGAGCTGCGGTCGTTCCTCGCCGAGGCGGTGCCGGGCCAGCGCGTCCGCGCCGTTCCGGGAGCTGGCTCGAACGTGCCCGTCTGGATCCTCGGCTCGTCGTTGTACGGCGCCGAGCTGGCGGCGCGGTTGGGGCTGCCGTTCGCGTTTGCGTCGCACTTCGCGCCGAAGTTCCTCGACCAGGCCGCGGAGCGTTACCGCGCGCTCTTCACGCCGTCCGAGACGTTGGACCGACCTCACTTCATGATGGGCGTGTCGCTCCTGGCGGCCGACACCGACGAGGAGGCCTCGCGCCTCTTCACCTCCACGCTCCAGAAGTTCGCCTGGCTCACGCGCGGTGCGCCGAAGGGCACGCTGCCGCCGCTCGACTCGATGGACGACTTCTGGATGAGCGACGGCGAGCGCAACGCGATCACGTCCCAGATGGAGCTCGCCGTCGTCGGCGGCCCGTCGACCGTCGCGGAGAAGTTGTCGTCCTTGGTCGAGCGCGTGGGCGCCGACGAGGTCATCGTCGCCAGCGACGCCTACGACTTCGATGCGCGGGTGCGGTCCTACGAGGTCCTGGCCGACGTCTGGGGCCTTCAGTCCCGCAACGCTTCGAGCCCCTCGGCGACCGTCGTCGCCGCGAACTCGGTCACGTCGTAAGCCGCGACGCCCGCGCGGGTGAAGGGGTCCGAGGCGATGATGTCGTCTAGCTCATCCCGCGGCATCGCCTTCGCGAGGATCACCCCACCGGTCCGCGGGACCTTCGCCCCGGACGCGTGAAACCGCCCCGCCGCGTACTGCTCGGCGACCCAGCTCATGTGCTCGTCGCGGACGCGGTCTACCTCGTCCAGCGGCGCGATGTAGGACAACTCGAGGATGAACACGGCGTCGATCCTAGACGTCGGCGTGATCCGGGTTCGTCGCGAGGAAGGCACGGAAGTTCTGCGGGTGGTATCCGGGCAGCTCCTGCATGCGACGCCACGCTCCCTCTGCGGCCTGGCCGCCGGCGGTGCCGACGAGCGTCCGCTCCTGTGGCTTGGTCAACCGATAGAACGACTTGTAGGACTCGTGCTGAGCCGCGAGCGCATCCGGCTTCGCACCATCCTCCACATCCAAGCCGGCCTCCCGCGCCCGCCGCGCCATCCACTGCAGCGGGAGGTCGCCCAGCGCATGGTCGGGATACCCGCCGCCGACATCCGAGTGCACGCCCGCAAACCACGCTTGTAGGAGCTCCTGCTCCTTCGGCGCTCCGTCCTGCTTCTCCCACAGCGTCGGGAGAAACGGCCCCCGGCGCTCATCGATCGCCAGCGCGTGGCACGCAGTCGCGACGTGCATCCCCAGCCGAACGTCGTGGAACGACCAGCGCTTGGTCAGCGCCGCGACCTTCAAGGGAATCCCAAGCGACCCGACCGTGTCCCAGACCCCGATGAGGCGAATCGGCGTGACGTCCGTGAAGCAGTACGCGGCACGGAACGCCTGCGCCATCTCACCCGACGGCTTGCGCTTCGGATCGCTGCGATCGCGATAGATCTCATAGGCCTCGTCGAGCCGTCCCCGATGCTCCGGCCGGACGATCCCGCTATTGCCGATCAACCCGGCCAACGACCGCGCCGTGAACGCACCCCGCGAGAACCCGAAGAGGTACAGCTCATCGCCGATGTTGTAGTGGTCGGTCAAGAACGCATGGCACCGCTTGACGTTCGCCGACAACCCAACGCCGAACATCCCGCCACGGAGCCGGTCCCACCGCCCCGTCCCAACTCCCTGCTCATAGAACGCGAGCTGCTCGACACCATCGGCACCCAGCTCCGCCACCCCTCGGTGCAGCTTCACCACGTTCGTCGGGCACGCAACACCACCATGAACCTGATCCGGCCGGTTCCACGTCCCATCGCAGAAGATCGCGATGCGCTTCACGAGCGGCGCTTCCGGAAGAGCCGCTTGACCCACTCGCCGACGGGGACGAGCAGCGTGCCCAGCGCCGTGGTGATCTTCCGCTCGGGTGCATGATCGCCTGGGTCGAGGATGCGCTGCACGACGATCGACGGAAGGACCGTCCCGTCACGCTGCTTGATCTCCATCGAGAGCCGGACGTCGTAGGTGCGCTGCGGGTGGACCTCGACAGGCGCGACGACGGTCGCCCGGTTCGCCGTGACCTCGAAGGACGCCGTCCTCGGCGGCACGCCCGGCTCGTCTGATGAGTTCACGTTAACCGCGATCGCGACCGCCTTGGCGCCTGGCCGGACCAGGTTGTAGGAGATGAGGAGCTTCCCGTCTCGGCGCCCGACGTCGAACAGCGCGCCCAGCAGCGCGCCCTTTCCCGTCCGCTCCTCATAGGCCTTCTCCGAGAGACGTGCCGGGTCCTTCCACTGCTTCTTGCGACACGGCCCGTCCGGGCTTCCCGACCCTCCGGGGAACGTCGCCTTCGTATCACCCCACCGGCCTGGCCACCCCGACCAGTCCTTCGGCGCGTCGTCGGACGGAAGGATCACCAGCTGCGGCTCCGGCGCCCTCCGGCCTCCGTCGCACACGTCCGCCCAGACCTCGGTCGGGTGGATGCCATCCTCGAAGTACGACGCATGCGACCCGCGCGCGACGTACACCATCGCCGCATCGGGGCGTCCGGCGTCCTTCTCGACCTCGTTCCACGGCCGCCGCTGGGCCCGCGCGTGCTGCGCGTAGACGGCGTAGTCCGGGACGTCATCCTCACCGAGCCGGAGCTGCACCATCTCCCAATCGCCCTCGTGCAGTCCGATGTTCGCGGTCAGCCTGTAGTCGTTGTAGAAGTACCAGAGCCAGTACTGGAGCCACAGCCACCCGTGCCGGTCGCGCCGAGCCCGCGCGACCATGACGTTCTTGAGGTCCGGGTGGTCGAGGCGTAGACGCTTGTACTGCTCGGCGTAGTCCTTGCCCTTGACCGCCAGGACATCGTCCTTGGCCCCGGCCGGGCCGAGCGCCGCGAGCGTGAGCGTCCCGTCAACGACGCGCGCCAGCACTGATCCATCCGCCCGGCGTAGCTCGTTCCCAGGATTGACGACCATCTGCGCCGGATGGTCAGCGAAGTACGCCTCCAGCGAGTCGTACATCAACTGCGGCCGGAACCTCTTTAGCAGCGCCTCGTCGTCCCCGGGCATGACGCGGCAGCCTGCCACTTCACGCCACTGAGCGCTAGTCGGCCAGCGGGACCTCGGCGGCGAGGCTCACCGGTCGCGCTGCGGTTCGCGCGCGGGACGGGACGCCGAGCGCGAGCACGGCGCCAAGCCCGGAGAGCCCCGCGGACGCGCCGAGTGCCGGGCCGAAACCGTCGACGAACGTGACGGCGCTCGCGTACCCGCCCGCGCCCGCGAAGATCGCGACCGCGATGGCGATCCCGAAGACGCCGCCCAGCTCGCGCAGCATGCTGTAGGCGCCGGCGGCCTTGCCGACGTCGTCCGGCGCGACCGCGCCGATCACCGCGTTCTGCGCGGCGGGGAAGGCCATCGAGACGCCGCACCCGGCGACCATCAACGCGGGGATCGTGGCGCGGTAGTCGGCGTCGGTCGCCGCGGTCAGCGCGATCCACCCGAGGCCCAGCGCCTGCAGCCCGAGTCCGGCCACGAGGAACGGGCGCTCGCCGTGGCGGTCGACCAGCTTGCCGGCGATCGGCGCGACGAAGAACAAGGTCGCGGTCCATGGCAGCAGGCGCAGGCCCGCGCCGAGCGCGTCGTGGCCGAGACCGGTCTGGAGGTACTGCGCGAGGAAGAAGACGGCCGAGAACAGGCTCGCGACGAGCAGGAAGCTCGCGCCGTTGGCCGCGGCGAAGGCCGGCTGGGCGAAGAGGCGCGGGGGCAAGAGCGGCGCGGGCGCACGGCGCTGCCAGGCGACGAAGGCGGCGACGAGCCCGGCGCCCGCCGCGATCGCGAGGACGACCTCCGCGCTGCCCCAGCCGGCCGCGTTGCCGCGCACGAGCCCCCAGACCACGCCGAACGCGCCGAACGTGATCAGCGCGACGCCGCGGCCGTCAATCCGGTGCGCGGGCCCGCGGCTCTCTGGGATCTTGGTGAGGACGAACGGCATGGCGAGCAGGCCGATCGGGACGTTGATCCAGAAGATCCACGGCCAGTCGATGCCCTGCGCCACCGCGCCGCCGATGACCGGCCCGGACGCGACGGAGAGTCCGGTCAGGCCTTGGAGGATGCCCATCGCGGCACCGCGGCGCTCGGGCGGGAAGGCCTCGCCCACGAGCGTCAGCCCGAGCGGCATCACCGCGGCGGCGCCGGCGCCCTGGAGGGCGCGGGCGACGATCAGCGTCGCCGCGTCGGGGGCGATCGCGCAGGCGGCCGAGGCCAGGGAGAACAGCATGAGCCCTGTCGCGAAGACCCCGCGCCGTCCGTAGCGGTCACCGAGCGCCGCGGCGGGCAGGAGGAGGACGGCGAAGGTCAGGTTGTAGGCGTTGACCGTCCACTCCAGCTCGGCGATCGAGGCGCCGAGGTCCTGGCGGATGGTCGTGAGCGCGGTGGAGACGACGAGCGTGTCGAGCGCGACCATGAACGACGCGACGGAAGCGAGGATGAGCACCCAGCGGCGGGTGCGGGGATCGGTGGTCATGCGAGGTTGGACGAACGCGGCGTCGCGAATCGACCGATGAGTTCAGCGCGCGGCCATCGTCCAAACGGGCATGAGCGCGGTGACGAGCGAGACGACCGAGCGGAGCGAGACGAGCGAGCGCGAGTTCCAGGCCTTGGTCGAGCCCTACCGGCGGGTGCTGGAGATCCACTGCTACCGGATGCTCGGATCGCGCCACGACGCCGAGGACCTCGTGCAGGAGACGCTGTTGCGCGCGTGGCGGTCGTTCGGCGGGTTTGAGGGACGGGCGGCGGTGAGCACCTGGCTGTATCGAATCGCGACGAACGCGTGCCTGGACGAGATCGCGCGGCGGCCGCGGCGGGCGGAGCCGGTCGTTGGGCCGTACCCGGACGCGCTTGTGGCGGGTGCGGGCGCCGGCGCTGCCGCGCCCATCGCAGACCCGGAGGCGCGCTACGCGCTGCGGGAGGGCCTGGAGCTCGCGCTGCTGACCGCGATCCAACGCCTGCCCGGTCGCCAGCGAGCGGTCCTGATCCTGCGGGACGTGTTGGGGTGGAGCGGTCCGGAGGTCGCTGATCTGCTCGAGACGAGCGTCCCCGCCGTCAACGGCGCCCTCCAACGCGCCCGCGCGACGATCGACACCGCCGTGCCCGCCGCCTCCGCCCGGACCGTCCACCGTGACGCCGATCGCGCGCTGCTGGCGCAGTACGTCGACGCATGGGAGCGCCACGACATCATCACCCTCGTCGCCCTGCTGCGCGACGACGCAGTGCTCTCCATGCCCCCACGCCCGTCGATCACCGGCGCCGCAGCCATCGGCGCCTTCTTCGCCTCGGGCTGTGGCGGGGCGGGCCGGCTACGCGCCCGCCCGGGCGCCGCGAACGGACGCCCGGCACTGCTGCTCTTCGAGCCGGACGGGATGCCTCATCGCCTGCTCGTTCTTGAGGTCGCCAACGACCGCCAATCGATCGCGATCATTCGCGCTTATGCGGAGCCTCGGCTGGCCGATTTCGCGGTCTGAGAACACGAAAGACCCGGGTGAGGCCGGCCGTTGGAGCACACTCGCCCAGCCTCGACGCTCGTCCGTTCACTTCGGTTTGCCGTACCTGTTCACAGCCTCGACTTTGCCACTCACTATGACCACCTGGTACGAGTTGGCCGATGTGTCGTAGTACCAGTACAAGGTGTCACCGACATCCTGCGTCTGATCGGGCCGGCCGAGGGCGGCACGTAGCTGCTGGCGACCGATGCCCACAGCCTGCTTCTGCTCGAGCAGTCGCACAATCTTCTGGCGACGGGTCGGCGGCGGTGCTGGAACCGTCCCGCCCGATGCATTTTGCGCCCCGGTGGGACGCTCGATCGTGATGTCCTGGCGAGCCTCAGGACCGCCTGGGCGCGCGCTAACGAGAACGCGGAAGGTCGGAGCTTCGCCAGAGAGAGCAACGCGGACCGTGACAGCGTCATCGGAGGTCTTAGCGGTGTCCCCGACGTTCTTGTAATGCTTCGGACCGATGCGCTCCTGTACCCGAACCTGCGGGCTCGGAGCATCGCCCCTAAATGCAACTTCGATCTCCGCCGTGCGGCTCTTTGAGCCCGACTTGAACGCGGCGAAGTCGCCCAGAGATAGGTCGCTCTCCGCGCCGACGACCGAGATGTCGACTGCTGGGGGACGGGCAGCGGCCGCGAACGCCTCGCCGAGGTCGTCACACAGTGTCTCAACCGTTGCCCCGCTCGACGGCGCGACACGGGCCGCCGCAATGAGCTTGGTGCGAGCCTGCTCGTCTCCATAGTCAAGGACCGCTCGGCTGGCCTGCGCTCGCAAGGCGCTCCCACGGGCAACGTCGGACGTCCGGGCGTCGGCCTCCTTCCCGGCGACTGCGGCGCGGCGCTGAAGGCAGCGGTGGGCCACTCTGAGTTGGGGGGTGCGGGGCTGTCTGCCGAATTCGGCTGCCGGCGAACCGAGGCCCAGACTTGGGTTCGCTGTCGTCAGTGAGGACGAGCCAGCGTCACGACCACACGCAGAGACGGCACCAGCAAGTGCCGTAAGGAGCAGGACACATGATGATGGACTTGTTCGCATCAAGCTACTCACCTGACAGGCTGCCGTACAACGTGTTCGAGCACACACGACTGATCTGGTTCGATGGCGAGATCAGCAGCGACTCGCGGTCGATCGTGAGGCTGTTGACCTCCGTCTGAAGCTCGGGCAGGCAGTCTTCGATGCTTTTGATCCGCCGTTGGAGCTTCGATAGCTTCGAGGTAACGTCGCCCTGGGGTGCGCTTACCGCCTGCTCGACCGTCTGGACTTGCTGCTGCAGCGCGACCAGTTGTTTCTGCTGCGTGTCAATGCGCCCCGCTTGATCGTCGCGGTCCGAGGAAGCTGCGCTCGCGACCAGGACCAGCGCTGCGACAAGACCGAGGACAGCGGCGGCCAAGAGCGCGACTGCGACTTTCAGACCGGTGGTCTTCAGTGAGGGATGCGGAACGGGTGTAGACACGACGCGGCAATCTAACCTTCCGATCGATCGTCGCCAAGGCTAGGAACGACGTTCGACCAGGCTGACGCGCGCGCCCTGCGCCTCTGTGATGACGCAGCTCTCTCGAAAGCTGTCCGGATCGCGGGCCCTCGTCTCCTGGTCCCTCACGTCACCTGGACCCTCGCGAGCAGCTGCTCTAGCGTGATCGCGGCTTCGCGGTCGCGGTCGACTAGGTCGCGATCCCAGGTCTCTTGCGCCACGCGATCGATGTTGGTGTGACCGAGGTCGTAGCGACGCTGGCGCAGCTGCTCGGCGAAGCCAGCGGTGAAAGGGACGTCGACCGTGCACGCCGGTTCTTTCCCCCGGCGCCAGCCGATGGCGTCCAGGACGGCGAAGGCGTCGCGGTAGATGACCGAGAGGGCGTGTTGGGCCTCGGGGCCGAATTCGAGGATCTCCTCGAAGTAGTAGTGGTTGGCCTCCAGGATGATGAGGGTCTGGCGGCGGAGGATGTCGGCCGTGGACGGGTCGACGGAAACCAGGCAGGCGCTATTAGGCTGCTGGGTGCTCATGGAGTTGTAGCTCCTTGGGCCATGCCCCCGGCCGTTGGCGCGGCGCGGGGGCGCTTTGTTAATTGGGTTGCTTCGGCGATTGATGCTAGCGCGGGCTGCTGACGGCAGCGTGTCTCCGCAGATCCGTCACGCAGATGGTTACGTTGACGGGGATATTCCACGTCAACGTGACGTTGGCCTCGGCGCCGGATCCCCGGACGAACGCGCGTCGCCCCCCAGAACGAAGAAAGCCCGGTCAAAGACCGGGCTTTCGGAGCAGTGCCCCCACTAGGAATCGAACCTAGAACCTTCGGATTAAGAGTCCGCTGCTCTGCCAGTTGAGCTATAGGGGCAGGGCGAGACAGGATAGCGAGGGCAACGCCCCGCTGGCCTGCTCGTGAACTCCTCTACGAGGAGGGCGTGGAGGTGGAGCCCGGCGTGGCGGAGGAGACCTGGGCGGCCGCGGCCTGGCGGGCGGCGTCGAGCTGGGCCTTGATCTGCTCGCGGTCGTCCTTGGGCGTGAGTTGGACGGCCTTCTTGGACGCGAGCTCGGCCTTGCGGGTCTGGCCGGCCTGGTAGGCGTAGGTGGCGAGCTGGGCGTAGAGGGGGCCCGTTGGCGTGCGGGAGTCGACGATGACCTCCATGGCACTGACGGCCTTGTCGGGCTCGTTGAGCCCGTACTGCGAGTAGGCCTGGACCATCAGCGATGCGATCGTGTCGTCGGGCTTCTCGGTCAGCGTCTGGTACTTCGCCCAGGCCTGGTCGGCGGCCTGCAGGCTTTCCTTGCCCTTGTCCGTGAAGACGCCGTTGACCTGGTCGAAGCCGTCGCCGCTGGAGGCCTGCTGGAAGCGCACGCGCGTGAGCTCGGCCCAGGCCTTCGGGTCGGCCGGCCGCACCTTGACGCCGTTCTCCGCGTCGGAGATGCGCTTCTTGAACGTGTCCGAGACGCTCTGGCCGCCGGAGTCGTTCTTGAACGCATCCAACAAACCACCGCTCGTGGCGCCGCCGACGCCGAACAGCACCAGGCCACCACCCATGAGGATGGCGAGGCTGAGGTAGATGGCCTGGACGAAGCGACGGCGACCGCGGCCGCGGAGGTCGAACAGCATGCGGTCAGTCTAGATCGTTCGGGACGTGCGCAACCTCACCACGGGGGCGGTCTGCCGCCCCGTCATCGGTGTCGGGCCCGTCGTCGTCGTCCAGATCGTCGTCGTCGTCCTCGTCATCGTCGTCATCCCCGAAGTCCAGGAAGCCGAAGCGCGGCCCTTCGTCGGGCTCGAAGAGGCGCCCGAGCAGCAGCGAGATCTCGTATAGGACGACCAGCGGCGCCATCGCGATCAGCATCGTGAACGGGTCCGGCGTCGGCGTCACGACCGCCGCCACGACCGCGAACAGGATCAGCGCGTAGCCGCGCGAGGCGCGCAGCTGCTTGACGGTAAGGATCCGCAGCCGCACGATCGCCAGCACCCCGACCGGGATCTGGAACAGGACGCCCATCGCCGCCAGCAGCAGCGTGCTGAAGCGGTAGTAGTCCTTCGCTTGGACGAGGATGTCGAAGGCGCCGTCGTTGTAGTTCTGAAGGAAGTCGACGGCACGCGGTAACGCCAGGAAGTAGCCGAAGAGCACGCCGGCGATGAACAGCACCGGCACGAGGCACATCATCGGCAGCGCGGTGCGTTTCTCGGCGGGCGAGAACGCGGGCAGGACGAAGGCGTACGCCTGCCAGAGCAGGAACGGCAACGCCAAGAGCAGCGCCGCGTAGGCGCTGACCGTGATCGTCGTCAGGAACGGCTCGGTCACGCCGAGCGTCACCGGCTGGCGGCCGCTCGTGCCCTTCGGCGTCAGCTTGGCGGCGTTCGTTGCCGCGACGGCCTGCGCGCGCACGGCCTTGGCGGTCGCCGCCGCCTGAGCGCGGGCCGCGGCCGTCAGCGAGTCGTCGCGTGCGAACTGGTCGAGCGTCCGGGCCGAGGCGGCCAGCGACGGGATCGACGTCTTCAGGTACGCGCCGACGGCTTTGTCGAAGCAGCCGGAGCGCTCCAGCGCGTCGTCGGCCTTATTGCCGCCGCTGCAGTCCACGCGATGCGCGTGGTCCAGCGGCTTGTTGATGGCGTCGAGGATCCAGTCGTTCTGCCAGTAACAGAAGCTGAACGCGACGACGAAGGCGATCAGCGAGACGATGATCCGGGTGCGCAGCTCATCGAGATGCTCGATGAGGCTGAGCCGATCCTCGTGCCCGACGGGCCGGATCGCGGGCAAGGACTACCCGCCCGGGCGCGTGGCGGACTCGTCCCGCTCACCCACCGGCGTGCGCGTTGCGTCGGGCGTCGGGTCGAGCACGTCGGCCTGCTGCGCGCGGGTCAGCTCGGGCGCGGCGGCGACCGGGGTGGCGGTGGTCTCGGCCTCGTCCTCGTCGTCGCTCTTGCCGGTCACGGAGTCCTTGAACTCCCGCATTCCACCGCCCAGCTGACGACCCAGCTGGGGCAGGCGCTTGGGCCCGAAGATGACCAGCAGGATGACGAGGATGATGAGCAGTTCAGGAATGCCAATAGGCATTGGATGAGCCTCCGTGGGGTGGTCCTGAGAGGGTAACGCGACAGCCCTCGAATCGGTTCATCTTCCGCGACTATCCGCGTGCGGACGAATGGACGATCAGAGGTTCAAGCCAGGACCTGCGGTGACCGATCACCGGACTGTCAGCGCCACCCCTCTTCACGAGCCACGATGAGCCTCCACGACCCCCGCCACTACGTCCGCCGCGTCGTCCTCCCCTCGGGCAAGACCATCGAGGTCGTCTACTTCGAGGATGCCCCGGTCGCCGACGCCACCATGTCCATCGCGCCCGCCGCCCCGGCGACGACGCACGACGAGACCGCCGCCGACCTGCACATCTGCGGCGGCTGTGACTCCAACCTGGTCTACCCGACCGAGTGGGAGGAAGCCGGCGCGACCCATTGGGAGGTCACGCTGCGCTGCCCCAACTGCGAGTGGGCCGGCACCGGCATCTTCGAGCAGGACCTCGTCGAGCGCTTCGACGAGGAGCTCGACCGCGGCACCGAGGCGCTCGTGCGCGACCTCAAGCGCCTGGCGCACGCCAACATGGAGGACGAGATCGAGCGGTTCACGACTGCGCTGCTCGAGGATCACATCGTCCCCGAGGACTTTTAGGGCTCTCCAGCCGTCGCGCCCCCACCGCGCGATTCATACGACGGGCCGGCTGGACAAGCCGGCCCGTTGTCTTTAAGGCGCGAGCGTCGTCGCTAGGAGTACCGCGCGACGACGCCGTCGGCCACGAGCACGAGCGCCGCGCGCTCCCGCTCGGCCAGCGCGTCCGGGATGACGGCCTTAGCGGCCGCGACGTGCTCCAGCGCGATCGCGCGCGCCGCGTCCAGCGCGCCCGTGGCCGCGATCCGGTCGCAGATCGCCTCAGCGCCGGCCGGCGTGTTGATCGCGCGCGGGTCGATCGCGCCCAGCTCGGGATCACGCTCGCGCGCGAGGATGAACGGCAGCGTGACGGTGCCGTCGAGCAGGTCGGTCCCGCGGTGCTTGCCGGTCTTCTCCGGCGGCCCGGCGACGTCGAGCACGTCGTCGAGGATCTGGAACGCCAGGCCGATGCGGCGGCCGAACTCCTGCAGCGCGTCGGCGTCGACCGTGCCGCCTTCCAGCGCGCCGAGGATGCAGCACGCCTCGAACAGCCGCGCGGTCTTCAGCTCGCAGCGCGCGAGATAGCGCTCCAGCGGGATCGTCGCGTCCCACGCGTCGGCGCGCTGGAGCAGCTCGCCGCGCGCCAGGGCGCTGCCCGCGTCGCTCAGCGCGCGCACCTGCTCGGGCGAGCCGTTCTGCGCCAGCAGCGCGAAGGCGCGAGAGAACAGCAGGTCGCCGGTCTGGGTCGCGGCGGCGCGGCCGGCGGTCGCGAAGACCGTGGGGACGCCGCGGCGCAGCGGCGCGAGATCGAGGACGTCGTCGTGGACCAGCGTGGCGGAGTGGACGAGCTCGACCGCGGTCGCCGCGCGCACCAGGCCGTCCGCGTCGCCCTCGGGATCGCCGCCCGCGGCGAGGATCACCAGCAGCGGGCGCAGGCGCTTGCCGCCCGCGGCGATCGTCGAGCCCGCGTGCTCGGCCAGGACCGCGCCGTGCCCCGCGGCGACCTCGCGCAGGAGCGTCTCGACGCGGCCGAGCAGCGGCAGGACATGCGCGCCGCCCGCGTGGACGATCTGGGTGACCGGACCGGCGTCGCTCACGAGCGAAGGCCGGCGCCTCAGTGCGGCCGCGAGCCGTTGCTCGACGTGACGATCGGCCCCGCCGGCTTGGTGCCGACGTGCAGCGCGATGATCCCGCCCGCGGTGAGGATCCAGCGGATGTCCTCGAGCCCCGCGCGCGCCATCGACGCGGCCAGGCCGGGCGGCTCCGGGAAGCGCTTGACGCTGTTGGGCAGGTAGTCGTAGGCCTGCGAGTCGCCGGCGACCTTGCCGATCAGCGGCACGACGCGATCGAACCAGAGCCGGAAGAACGTCGACAGCGGCGGCTTCTGCGGCGTGGTGATCTCCAGGATCACGACGCGCCCGCCCGGCTTGACCACGCGCGCCATCTCGGCGATGCCGCGGTCCAGGTCGGAGAAGTTGCGCGCGCCGAAGCCCACCGTGGACGCGGCGAACTCGCCGTCCTCGTAAGGCAGCTCGAGCGCGTTGCCCCACTCGAAGCGCAGCCCGGACGCCTTGCGGCGCGCCAAGGCGAGCATCTCCTCGGAGAAGTCTGAGCCGATGACCTCGCCGCCAGGAGCCACGCGGCCGGCGAGCTCGATCGCCAGGTCGCCCGTGCCGGTCGCGACGTCCAGGACGCGGTCACCCGCGCCGACGTTGGCGAGATCCGCCGCGCGCCGGCGCCACTGGTGATGCAGCCCGGCCGTCATGACCGAGTTCAGCAAGTCGTAGACCCGCGCGATGCGATCGAACATCGCGCGGACCTCCGGCTCGGGCAGCGTTCCCCGATCGGCGGTCTGGCCGCCGGTGGACAACGGCCTAGTCCTCGGACTTCAGACGGCCCAGGAAGGACACGAGCGCCTTGAACTTCTCGGGCTCGTTCTCCTGCAGCGTCTTGAACGACGGCATCGGCGCCGTCGGGTTGATCAGCGTGCGCTGGATGCCGTCAGCCGGGAGCCGGTCGGCGATGTCGGTCAGGTTCGGACCTGGCCCGCCGTTGCCGTTCTCGCCGATCTTGTGGCACGCCAGACAGCCGGACTGCGCGGCGACCTGCCGTCCTTGCTCGTATTCCTTGATCGCCGCGGCGCCCTCGGACTTCACGGCCGCCGGCGTCGCCATGTCGATCTCTGTCGGCGCACCCGTCGCGGCACCCTCGTAGGTGAGGTAGCCCATCGCGCCGATGATCAGGATCGCCGTCAACGTCGCGACCGGGCGGCGCTCAGGACGGCGCTCCGGGCTGCGGTCGTAGAACGGCAGCAGGAACAGCAGGATCATGCAGACCGTCGGGATGCCGATCGTCGCCAGGGCGACGAACTCCGGCGGCTTGATGACGCGCAGCAGCTCGAAGAGGAAGAAGAAGTACCACTCCGGGCGCGGCGTGTAGGTCGTCGTCGTCGGGTCGGCCTTGGGGCCGAGCTCGGCACCGAGGACGATCGACATGAGGATGATGACCAACAGGACGATGCACGCCATGGCGCCGTCCTTGGCGACCGCGTAGGGGAAGAACGGCTTCCCCTGGGCCTTGAGGATCGAGTACTCGCGGAGGTACTCCTCCTTCTCGCGCCGGTTCACGCCTTCTCCTCCGTGAGCTCGTCGGGAACCTTGACCTTCTGCCACGGTGGCGCCGTCGTGCCGAGGCGCGCGACCAGGTAGAGGTGGGCACCGATCAGGGCGCCGATGATCCCCGGCACCAACATCATGTGGATCGCGTAGAAGCGCGACAGCGTCGTCGCGTTGAACTCGGATCCGCCGTTGAGGAAGTCACCGAGGTACGGACCGACGAGCGGGCCGGACGCGGTGATGTTGTTGGCCACGATCGTCGCCCAGTACGACCGCTGGTCGAACGGCAGCAGGTAGCCGGTGAGCGACATGACGAACGTGAGGATCAGCAGCGCCACGCCGATGACCCAGTTCAGCTCGCGCGGGTACTTGTAGGCGCCGAAGAAGAACGTCCTGGCCATGTGCAGGAAGATCAGGATGACCATCACCGACGAGCCCCACTTGTGCATGCCGTGCACGAACTCGCCGAGGAAGACGTCGTCGTTGATGTGGCGGACCGACTCGTACGCTCCGCCCGCGGCGTCGGGGCGGTAGTACATCGCCAAGAAGACGCCGGTGATCGCCTGCGACAGGAAGGCGAACATCGTCGCCGAGCCCAGGGTGTAGAACCAGTTGGTGCCCTTGGGCACCTTGCGGAACATCATCCAGCGCAGGCCGCCGGAGAGCGAGGTGCGCTCGTCGATCCAGTCGACCGTGTAGATGCCGGCCTCGGCGGCCTTGTCCAGCGGGCCCTGCTTGGGCGCGCCGGGCTTCGGCGGCGCGGGGCGCAGCGACGGCGGGAGCGGGGGGACGGGGAGCTTGAGCTTCGGCATGAGTCCTAGTCCTGCGGGAGCGAGTCGAGCTTGCGGGCCGTCGGGCGCGACGGGTACAGGATCCCGCCGATGCCGTCGAGCGGCTCGCCCGGGTTACGCGGCGAGAAGCGATCGAGCTCACGGTTGACCGAGAAGCGCGGACCGATCTCGACCTGGCCGTTGCGAACGCGGTTGTAGAAGCGGTCGAGCGGGCGGACCGGCGGACCGCCGTCCACCTTGCCCTGGAAGTCGTAGACCCCGCCGTGGCACGGGCAGATGAAGCGCTGCGCGGCCGGCGTGTAGCGGACCGGGCAGCCGAGGTGCATGCAGCGCGTGGAGATCGCCACGAACTGCTCGCTCTCAAAGCCCTTGGGGAGCTTGTCGGTGTCGAGCTCCGCGTTGCGGCGGCGGACGTAGACCGTGGTCTTGCCGGCCTGGCCGATGCCGTCAACGATCGTGATGACCTTCGGCACGTAGGTGTCGTCCGGGAACTCCTCGGGCTTGCCGACGGCCTGCCAGCGCTGCTCGTGCTCCTCGAAGAGCGGACCGAGGGCGAAGCCCAGCGAGGGCAGCAGGATCGCCGAGGTGGCGATGGCGCCGGTCGCGTGAGCCGTGCCGACCATGAAGCGGCGACGGGTGACGGTCTCGCCTTCGAACGCTCCGGGGATTCCGCGGTCGGCGGTGTACTTGCTTTTGGCTTGCTTCTTGGGCACGGTGGTCTTGGTCCTGTCCGGGGGACGCGCGATCCTCTTGGACGGCATCCGGGCCCGGAAATCTATCGCTCGCACATCGTAGGGGCGGTCCCCCCTGAAGGCGCTGTCAGCTCAGCGGGCGGGCGCCAGGTCTCCGGCGACGTGGCGCGCGGCTGCTCCGAGGCGCTCCGCGGCGCCACTTTCGCCTGTAACCGCAAGCTTTTTGGCGGCGTCGAGGTCTTCGCTCGGACCCCAGCCGACCTCGGCGCAACCTGCCGCCCAAACGGCGTCGGCGAGGGTCGCGTCATCCTGCGACTGGGCCTGCGCCGAGAGCGCGATCAGGTCCGACAGCGCGGTCACCGCGACGAGGTCGCCGGCCGCCGCGAGGCGCTCCAGGCCGAGCGCGTAGAGGCGGTCGCCCGCGAGCAGCGCGAGGTCGTCGTCGGCGCGCGACATCAGGCGCGGCGTGCCGTAGTGCAGGAGGTAGCCCTCGCGGACGGCCTCGATGACGAGCGGGAGGTCGGCGGGGTGGCCGGCGGCACGCGGGCCGGAGGCGACCGCGTCGCCATGGGGTGTCTCGCCGCGCGGGGTCTCGTAGAGGGCCTCCGCCAGCAGGCCGCCATCCTCGCGGACCAACGCAGCGAGGCGCTCCAGAGTGGGCGCAGCCACGCTCAGCCGACCTCGGTGAACGCCGCCGCCGCCGCGTCGAGCGTCCGGTCCAGGTGCTCGGAGGTGTGCGCCAGCGACGGGAACCAGGCCTCGTACTGCGACGCCGGCGGGTAGACGCCTCGGGCCAGCAGCGCGCGGCACCAGGCGGCATAGGCCTCGTGGTCGCAGGCCTGCGCGGTCGCGTAGTCGCGCGGCGTGACCTCGGAGAAGAAGACGGTCAGCAGGCCCGGGACCGAGTTGACCGAGACCGGGACGCCCGCGGCGGCCGCGGCGTCGCGCAGCCCGGCGGCGAGGGTCTCGGTCGTCGCACCGAGGCGCAGGTAGGCCGGATCGTCGAGCAGCTTCAGCGTCGTCAGGCCCGCGGCGACCGCCAGCGGGTTGCCGCTCAGCGTGCCCGCCTGGTAGACGTCGCCGGCCGGCGCGATGCGCTCCATCAGCACGCGGCGCCCGCCGTAGGCCGCGGCCGGCAGCCCGCCGCCGACGACCTTGCCCATCACGGTCAGGTCGGGCGTGACGCCTTCACGCTCCTGCGCGCCGCCCGCCGAGACGCGAAAGCCGGTGATGACCTCGTCGAAGATCAGCAGCGCGCCGTTCTCATCAGCCTTGTTGCGCAGCAGCTCCAGCAGGCCCTCGACCGGGAGCACGAGCCCCATGTTGGCTGGATAGGGCTCGGCGATGACCGCGGCGAACTCGTGCTCGGCGAACGCCCGCGCGATCGCCTCGCCGTCGTTCCACGGGACGATCACGGTCTCGTGGGTCGCGGACTCCGGCACGCCGGGCGACGCCGGGATCCCCGCGGTCGCCAGGCCGCTGCCGGCCTCGGCCAACAGGCCGTCGACGTGGCCGTGGTAGGCGCCCGCGAACTTCAGCAGCTTGGTGCGGCCCGTCGCGGCGCGCGCCAGGCGGATCGCGCTCATCGACGCCTCGGTGCCCGACGAGGTCATCCGCACCATCTCGACCGACGGCATCCGCCGCGCGATCTCCTCGGCGATCTCGACCTCGCCCACGGTGGGCGCGCCGAACGTCGTGCCGCGATGGGCGGCGGTGACGACCGCCTCGATGATCTCCGGGTGCGCGTGGCCGTGGATCAGCGGGCCCCACGAGCAGACGTAGTCGACGTAGCGGTTGCCGTCGACGTCGACGATCTCGGCACCGTCAGCGCGGTCGATGAAGATCGGATCGCGGCCGATCGACCGCATCGCGCGCACCGGCGAGTTGACCCCGCCGGGCAGGCGCTGGAGCGCGCGTGCGTACAGCTCCGACGACTTCGTGTCGGTGATCGAGACGGACATCAGACGCCCGCGTGCTCCCGTTCCCAGTTCTTGAAGTCGTCGGTGAAGTACAGGAGCCGGACCTTCTTGAACTCCGTCGAGGAGTAGAGCGTCGCGCGCTGCTGGATGCAGCCGACCTCGGTCTCGACCGCGTCGAGGATCGCGTCGCACTCCTCCTTGGAGCGCCCGTGGGCCATCGTGAAGAGCTGGTAGGGCCAGTCCGCGTAGGTCGGGCGCTCGTAGCAGTGCGAGATCCCGCGGAAGGCGGCCATCTGCGCGCCGGCCTCGAAGACGCGCTCCTCGGGAACGCGCCAGACGCCCATGCCGTTGGCCGAGAAGCCGGCGCGGCGGTGGAACAGGATCGCGGCGACGCGGCGCAGCAGCCGGCGCTCGACCATCCCGTTGAGGTGCTCGACCAGCGCGTCGACCGAGATCCCCACCTCGCGTGCGGCGTCGGCGTAGGGCTCGGAGACGATCGGCAGGTCGCCCTGCGTGGCGCGCACGACCGCGCGGTCGAGATCGTCGTAGGGCTGGCGCTCGGTCTCGGCCGGCGCGACGGCCTCGGCGGACTTCGCCAGCGCGGCGGTGTCGCCGGCCATGTCGAGGTCCATCCGGATCTTGAACAGCTTGAGCGTCGGGAGCTGGCGCACCGACTCGGCGCCGGTCTCGCGCGCCAGGACCTCCAGCGTGCCCTCCAGCCCGAGCGGCGAGTCCGGCTCGGTGGCGACCGTGAACCACATGTTGAACTCGTGGTTGCGCAGGTAGTTGTGCGACACGCCCGGGTGCGCGTTGATGATCTTGGCCGGGCGCCACGGGTGCTCGGGGTCGACCTTGGCCGCGACGAGCATCGACTCGTAGCCGAACGCGCGCGTGTCGAAGATCGGCGTGACCTGGCGGATGATCCGCTGCTGGACCAACTCGGCCACGCGCTTGAGGACGACCGCCTCCTCGACGCCCAGCGCGGTCGCGACCTCGGCGTATGGCCGCGGCACGATCGGGAACGAGCCCTGCATCTGGTTGAGCAGCTGCTTGTCGAACGCGTCGAGCGGGACGGCAGCGCCGTCCTTGCGCGAGCGGATCTTGGGGGTCACTGAAGCCACAGAGCGGCGTCCTTCGCGTAATAGGTGATGATCACGTCCGCGCCAGCGCGGCGGATGGACGTGAGCGTCTCGAGCACGGCGGTCCGCTCGTCGAGATGACCGGTGGCCGCAGCCGCCTTGAGCATGACGTACTCGCCGCCCACGTGGTACGCGGCGACCGGCATGCGCGTCGCCTCCTTGACGCGCCAGAGCACGTCGAGGTAGGGCACGGCCGGCTTGACCATGACCATGTCGGCGCCCTCTTCAACGTCGAGGGCGACCTCGCGCAGCGCCTCCTCGGCGTTGCCCGGATCCATTTGGTAGCTCTTGCGATCGCCGAAGCTCGGCGTCGAGCCGGCCGCCTCGCGGAACGGCCCGTAGAAGGCTGAGGCGTACTTGGCGCTGTAGGCGACGATCGGCGTGTCGCTGAAGCCCTCGGCGTCCAGCGCGGTGCGCAGCGCGCCGACGCGCCCGTCCATCATGTCGCTCGGCGCCACGGCATCGGCACCCGCGCGCGCATGCGAGACCGCGGTGCGCGCGAGCAGCTCCAGCGACGCGTCGTTGTCGACGGTGCCGTCGGTGGTCAGACGCCCGCAGTGCCCGTGGTCGGTGTACTCGCAGAGGCAGACGTCGGTGAGGACGACCAGGTCGGGGTGCGCGGCCTTGATCGCGCGCGTGGCGAGCTGGACCGCGCCGTCGTCGTCCCAGGCGCCCGAGCCGTCGGCGTCCTTCTCGGCCGGGATGCCGAACAGGATCACGCCCGCGACGCCCAGCGCGAACGCGCTTCCGGCCTCCGCGACCGCCGAGGCGATGCCGTGCCGGCTGACGCCGGGCATCGAGCCGATCGGCGAGGAGCCCTCCAGCCCCTCCTGCACGAAGAGCGGCAGGATGAGGTCCGACGGCGCGAGCGTGGTCTCGCGCACGAGGTCGCGCAGCGCGCCGGTGCGACGCAGGCGGCGCAGGCGCAGGGCTGGGAAGGCAGCGGACATTGCCCTACCAAGCGTAGCCTCAGACGCGTCGCGACTCCCAGTCCTCCAACGTCATGGCGAAGATGTCGTGGTCTTCCCAGACGCCGTTGATGTTGAGGTACTTGAGCGCCCGGCCCTCGTGCCGGAAGCCCGACTTCTCGACCACGCGGATCGAGCGGACGTTGCGCGGGATCACCGCCGGCTGCACGCGGTGCAGGCCGGCGTGGTCGAAGGCGAACTCGCAGATCAGCCGCGCCGCGCTCGTCGCATGACCCTTGCCGCCGACGGACGCCGCCACCCAGTAGCCGAGCGTCGCGTTGCGCCACGCGCCGCGGACGACGTTGCCGAGCGCCATCCGCCCGACGATCGCGTCGCCGTCTGAGCGGTCGAGGACCGCGAACGCGTACCCGGTCCCCAGCTCCCACGCCTCGACGTCGCGGCGCAGCGTCTCGAGCTGCCCGGCGCGCGAGTAGTGCGCCTCGGCGTGGATCGGCTCCCACGGCGCCGTATGCCCGCGGTTGGCGACGACCGCGGCGGCGAACTCGGTCGCGTCGTCGACGCCCAACGGGCGGATGGCCGTGTGCTCGGCGTCGAGGCGGATGCGCGGAGGGACGTGGCCGAGCACGGTGCCGAACGTAGCAGTCGCGCCGAGATGGTTGATGCGAGATAACGCGTGGTTGTGATCGTGCGTCATGTGGATGCTGAGCGTCGCGCGATTCCGCAGTCGATCCTGGTTGGATCGGTAAGAAATCGTGTGACGCTCAGCGCCGCATGGCGTGCGAGCACGACCGCGCGAATCTCGCATCAACCATCTACGCGAATCGTTGCAGCGCCAAGCGCGCGACGAGCGTCCAGCCGACGACCAGCGCCGCCAGGTGCGCCAGCGCGCCGCCGAGGCCGCCCGCGTCGTTGAGCGCCGCGTCGATCGCGTCGAGCGAGGCCTTGAACGGGAAGATCGCCGAGACCGCGCGGATCGCGTCGTAGAGGCCGTCGGCGACCGCGCCCGAGGGGACGAGCGCCAAGAAGGCGATCGGCAGCGCGAGCAGGATCGCCAGCAGCGACGCCGCGCGAACCTCGCGCGCCAGCGCCCCGATCGCCACGCCGAGGGCGCCGAACGCCAGGCCGCCGACCAGCAGCGCGAGCACCCAGAGCGGGAAACGCGACCACTCCAGGGTCACGAACAGCGAGACGCCCACGGCCATGACCAGCGTCACGCCCGCCGCGCAGACGCCCGCCAGCACGACCTTCTCCGCGATCAGCCCCGTGCGGGACACGAGCCCGCGGACCAGCCGCGCGAACGCGTGCTCCTCGCGCTCCAGCGCGAGCATCCCCGCCGCCAGCAGCACGCAGACCAACATGAGCGACATGGTCACCGCGACCGTCACCGCGTAGGCGTCCAGGGGCGTGCGGCGCCCGGAGATCACCTTCTGCTTGACCTGGACAGGCGAGGCCAAGGACGACAACACGGTGTCGGAGAGGTCGAGGTTGTCGATCGCCAGCTGCGCGAACCGCGACACACGCGACAGCGCCTCACGGTCCGGCGACCCGTTCGGCGTGCGCGTCAGCACCGAGTCGATCAAGGCCTTGGACTTGGTCAACCCCAATACCTCGAACTTCGACCCGAGGATGTTGAAGTCCCCGCCCTTGAGCAAGATGTCCAAGTAGCCCGCGGCGATCTGCGTCAGCTTCGTCGCGACCGCCTTGTTGAGGTCCCCGACCCGCGCGTCGATCGTCGACTCCACGAACTGCTGCTTGACCGGGTCCTCGGCGTTGTACATCACCTCGACCGCCGGCTTGGGGCCCTTGCCGCTCAGCGTGATCGTCGCACGCAGCCGCTCGACGAGGTCCTTGGGCACGACGATCGCCGCCAGCACGTCGCCGTCGCGGACCTTCTGCTCGGCCTCGGCGCGCGTCTTGACGAGCACCGGCGTGATCGCCTTGAACAGCTCGTCGGCGTAGTCGTTGGGGTCGACGGTCGTCCCCGCGATCGCGACCTGCCCGGACTCCTGGGGCAGCTCGTTGAGGATCGCCACCCGCGGCTTGTCGGGGCCCTTGGAGAGCGCCAGCCCGATGAGGATCGCGATCACCACCGGGTAGATCACCAACAACCCCACCAAGAACGGTGAGCGCCGCAGGATCCGCAGATCCTTGGCCAGCAGGAACCGCACGCCGCGCATCGCCTAGTGCCCCTGCTCCCGCAGGAACGCCACGAACGCCGCCTCGAAGTCGTACACGTCGCTGCCCACCGCCTCGTGCAGCGCGGCTGGCGTGCCCTCGAAGAGCAGCTCGCCGTCAGCCAGCACGAGCACGCGATCGGCGCAGCGCTCGGCCTCGGCGACGTTGTGCGTGGTGAACACGACCGCGGTACCGCCGGCCGCCAGCCCGGCCACGAACGACCACAGGCGCTCGCGCTGGCGCGGGTCCAGCGACGAGGACGGCTCGTCCAACAGCAGCACGGGCGGATCGCCGAGCAGGCCGACCGCGATGTTCACGCGCTGGCGGTTACCGCCCGACAGCGTCCCGAGCTGGTCGTCGGCGCGGTCGCGCAGCCCGGTCTGGTCGAGCATGCGGTCGACGACCGCGGCCGGGTCGTCCACGCCCTCCAGCTTCGCGAACAGCGCGAGGTTCTCGGCGACCGTGAGCTTGGCGTAGACCGCCGCCTGCTGCGGCACCCAGCCGACCTGACGCAGGTCGCGCGAGACCGTGCCGCTCGTCGGCGCCAGCACGCCCCCGAGGATCGACAGCAGCGTGGTCTTGCCCGCGCCGTTGGGGCCGATGATCGCGAGCGTCTCGCCCGGCGCGACCGACAGCGAGACCCCGCGCAGCGCCTCACGCGCCCCGAAACGCCGGACCACGTCCCGCGCCTCGAGCGCCGCTTCCGCGTCGATCACCCCTGAGAGGCTACTTCCGTCCGCGCCTGCGGCGCGCCGCAGGATCGGCAGAACGTGTCGCCTTGGGAGACCGCGCTGCCGCACTCCGGGCAATGTCGCACCGGTGGTGGTCCGGCCAGGCCGAGGACCGACGTCGTCCCCCAGGGCTCCAGCACCAGGTGGCGGCGCAAGTAGACCACGGTCTCGCGCAGCATCGCCGCGATCGGCAGCGAGATCAGCGCTCCGAGGAAGCCGTAGGCCTCACCGCCCAGCAGCAGCGCGAAGATCACCAACAAGGGGTTGATCCGCAGCGTGTGGCCGAAGATGTAGGGGGCGACCACATGGCCTTCAAGCTGCTGTAGCGCGGTGAAGAAGATCCCGAGCCAGACCGCGGTCAGCGGATCCTGGACCAGCGCGACGACCAGCGCGGGCAGCGCGCCCAGGAACGGTCCGACGAACGGCACGAGCTCCATCAGGCCGAACCACGCGCCGAACGCGAAGGCATAGGTCTTGCCGTCCGGGAAGACGCCCGTGGCGCCGAAGACGTACAGCCCGAGCCCCGCGCCGGTGCCCATCGCCAGGCTGAAGAACACCTGCCCGCGGACGTAGCCCGCCACCGCCCGCTGGATCCGCAGCGGGAAGTCGTCGGCGGGCGTGCCGTCGCCTGGCGGCATCACCGAGCGCACGATCTCCCCGATCCGCTCTCCGTAGATCAGCATGTACACCGACAACACGATCACCAGCAGCAGACCCAGCCCGGCGGTGACCGCGGTCTTCAGGATCTGTCCGCCGAAGTCCACCACGTCGCTCGTGCCGCCGACGACCTTCTCCTGAAGCGTCTGCAACGCGGTCTCGCCCTGGCGCTTGACCTCGATGTTGATGCCCTTGTCATCGAAGTAGTCCTGGAGGTCGGCGAGCCGGTTGTTGGCGTCGTCGACGATCGACGGGACGTCGTTGCCGAACTTCTGGGCCTGGTCGGCGACCGGGTTGGCCAGGAGCACGCCGACGAACCCCAGGACGCCGATGAGGCCGAGGTAGACGATCACGATCGCCAGCCCTCGCGGCAGGCGGCGGCGCTGGAGGAACGAGACCATCGGGTTGAGGATCAGCGCGACGACCGCGGCAACCGTGAACGCCAGCAGGACGACGCCGGCGGTCTTGGCGATCAGGTAGAGCGCGACGACCAGCAGCGGCAGGCCGACGAGCTGGATCCAGCGCGGGACGACGACCTTCGGGATCGTCGAGCCGTCGACGCCGGCCTCCGGCGGTGGCTCATCGTCGAGCGGGTCGTGCCCCGCCCACTCCTGCTCCTCTGTGGATCGCTCGCCGCTCATCTCCTCCGTCCGCCAGAGTATGCGACGTGCCCGCCGCCCCCACCATCCTGTTTGCCGGAGACATCGTGGGCGGCCTCGGCCGGCGCACGCTGCTCGGCCTGCTGCCGCAACTGCGCGAGCAGTTCGAGACCACGTTCGTGGTCGTCAACGGCGAGAACATCGCCGGCGGCCTGGGGATCACGCCCAAGCTGGCCGATGAGCTGCTGGCCGGCGGCGTCGACGCGATCACGCTCGGCAACCACACCTACCGGCGCGCGGAGATCATCCCGTACCTGGACTCCGGCAAGCCGATCGTGCGCCCCGCCAACTACCTGGCGACGCAGCCCGGCCGCGGCTGGACGGTGGTCGAGAAGGACGGCGTTCGGCTCGCGGTGGTCTCGCTGAGCGGCAACCTGCACCTGCGCGCGGGGCGCGTCGCGTTCCTGGAGGTCGAGTCCGTGCTGCGCGAGCTGGAGGGCAAGGCCGACCACGTCCTGGTCGACATGCACGCCGAGCTGACCTCCGAGAAGGTCGCGATGGGCTGGCACCTCGACGGTCGCGTGACCGCGGTCGTCGGCACCCACACCCACGTCCCGACCGCCGACGCCCGCGTCCTGCCCGGCGGGACCGCCTACATCACCGACGTCGGCATGACCGGCCCGCGCGGCGGGGTGCTCGGCGTCAAGAAGGAGCAGTCGATCCAGTCGCTGCGCACGCACATGAACGTGCGCTACGAGACCTCCGACGAGGATCCCTGGATCAACGCGGTGGTCATCCGGTGCTCGGAGACGCCGCGGCGCGCCGAGGCGATCGAGCAAGTGCTCGCGCCGTGGCGGCCAGCGCCGCAAGCAGCAGGACGTTCCTGACGCCGACGGTCACCACCGCCCACGCGTGCTGGTGGACGACGTCGAAGTAGCGCACCGGGAACCACAGCTGGGTGACCAGCGAAGCGACCGCGGCCAGCGCCGCGCCGATCCGGGCGTCACGGACCGGATAGGCCGCGGTGACCGCGGCGAACGGCAGGAACCACACCACGTACTGCGGCGAGAGCACCTTGCTGAAGCAGACGAACGCGAGCGTGACCGCCAGCGCGGCGAACACGAGCGCGTCGCGCCCCGGCCGGCGCCAGACCAGCCACAGGATCGCCAGCGCGGACGCCAGCAGCGCGAGCGTGCTCAGCGCCGCGACCGCGTCGGACGCGCCGCCATCCAGGCCGTTGGACTTGAAGCGGTCGTGGCGGATCGGATCGCCCGTGACCTGTGAGCCGCCGACGATCTCCAGGACGGTCGCGGCGGTCGACTCGATCTGCACCGGGCGGTCCAGGTGGAACTGGATCATCTTGTCCGGGAACCCGCCGACCGCGACGAACGGCGCGCCGATACCGAGGCACAGGATCGCGAACAGCGCGCCGCACCGATAGGCCGCCCGCCGCTCCCCGCGCCCGTGCAGCCAGACGCACGCGACCGCGGCGATCACCGCGGGCCACAGCTTGGTCATCGTCCCCAGCGCGAAGAGCAGGAACGCCAGCTCCAGGCCGCCGCGGCGCGGCGTGCGCGTGGCGACCAGCGCCAGGCCGGCCATCGCCAGCGCCGTCGGCAGCAGGTCGAAGTGCGTGCGCACCAGCGCGCCCGCGACCGGCGCGATCAACACCATCAGCCAGCCCGACAGCGCGCCGCCCATCGCCCATGCCGCCCGCTGGCAGACCAGCGCGCAGAGGACCATCAGAACCGCGAGCTTGGTGTCGTCGCCGCCCGCAATCCACATCGGCACCAGCGCGCCGGGCGGGTACTCGACCGTGAAGTTCTTGTAGGGGACCAGGCCGGCGTCGAGCAGGTCCTTGTAGTTGGAGTAGACGAACAGGTCGCCGACCGAGGCGTCGCTGAACGGCCCGACCGTCGTCGAGATCACCCACACGACGATCAGCGCCAGCGCGCTGACCGTTATGCCGGGTCGGGGACTCTGTAGCGCGCGAAGATGGCGACGGCTAGGAACGGGAAGAACCACACCAAGTAGAGGTAGAACCAGTAGTTGAGGCCGAGCTGCAAGGCGATGACGACCGCGGCGGCGACGGCCGCGAGGCCGACGATGTCGCGGCGCCGTGGCAGGAACGCGGCGACGACGGCGAAGAAGCCAGCCGCAAGCTGCCACATGTGCTCCGGGACCGTCCAGCCGTGCAGGCCCCAGATCGAGAACGGGGCGTTGCGGTCGGCCTGGAAGGCGATCGTCCGGTCATAGATGGTGGACAACGACTCGCCGCGCAGGAGGATCGGCAGCGAGACGATCAGCGCGGTCAGCGCGAACGCGGCGGTGAACGAGACGATGGTCTTGAGGAGCTTGCCGTGCGGTGCGCCGTGGGTCGCGAGCAGCGGCGCGAGGCCGAGCGCACCGAACTTCGACAGGCCCGCCAGCGCGCTCACCATCCCGCGCGCGGCGGGCTGGGAGGCGACGTAGAGCGTCGCGGCGGCCAGCGCGGCGACCAGGCCGTCGTTGGTGTTGCAGTTCAACACGTACAGGCTGAACGGCCACGCGGCCCACGCGTAGGCCAACACGATCCCCAGGCCCGGGCCGCGAATCCGGCGGCCGGCCAAGAACAGGAACAACAGCGTCAGCAGGTCGAAGGCGATCGCGGCGCCGTGCGCGGCGGGCAGGTCGTCCCAGCGACCGCTCCACGGCAGCGCCTGCTCGAACGGCACGTAGGCCTCGTAGGCAACCGGGCCGTAGGTGTCGCCGTGCTCGTCGTCCTTGGGGAAGTTCCCGTAGATGTTGGTGCCGTCGACGAGGTGGTCGGCGCCGATCACGCCCGAGTAGCCGACGTCGATCACGTTGGAGGCGTTGAGGTTCAGTCCGATCCGGAAGCCGACCAGGAAGACCAGCGCGACCGCCAGCCAGACCGGCGGGATCCAGAGGCCGAGCGTCTGGGTTGGCTCGGCGCCGTCGACCTCGGGCGTCCGATGCACGCGTCGGTAGCCGAGCGCGAGCATGCGGATCAGCAGGTAGAGCAGCAGCAGCGCGCTGATCGGGACCGAGGCGTCGAGGTTGGCGTCGTTGAAGAACGCGACCGAGATCCCGAACGCCGCCAACGCGACGAGGTCGAGGTGCAGCCAGCGCGGGCGCCCGCGCAGGAACGGCGCGAGGAACAGGATCGTCAGCGGAATCCAGACCCACGGCGAGTTGACCTTGCGGCCGAACGCGCCCGGGTACCCGCGCGCCATCGTCCACGCGACCTGCGGGCCGTTCCACGCCTCGACGATCGTCGCCGACCGGTCGTTGACCTTGACCTGGGCGACCTCCTTGCGGGCGTCGCCGGTGCCGGGCGTGAACCAGCTCACCTGCCAGTCGTTGGGGCCCTTGAGGAACACCTCCGGCTTGGCCTTGGGGTAGTCCTCCAGCGCCTCCTTGACCTTGCCCGAGGCCGCCGCGATCCGCAGCGCCTGCTGGCCGACGAGGCGGTGGCCGGGCGGGGTGCCCGTCAGGTTCTGGACGCGCGTGAGGCCGTTGGGGTCCGCGGGTGCGGTCGGCAGCAGGCCGTCCGTCGCCGCTGTCGCGCTGCTGCTGCCGGCGGTGTCGTCCTGGGCGAAGGCGGTGCCGGCCACGCCGGGCAGCGCAAGCGCGCCCGCCAGCACGGCGAGCAGCAGGACGAGGCGGCGCGTCACTCCGTGAACGTCCAGAGCTTGTTCCCGATGAAGTTGCACGGCGTCGCGGCGGCGACGGCGATCGCCTGGGCGACGACCTCCTTGAAGTCCGCGACCGTCACCAGGACCTCCAGGACCGCGAAGTTCACCAGGAACGCGGCGATGCTGACCGCGAAGAAGCGCGCGGCCTGATGGCCGGCGTGGCCGGACTTGGCCTCAAACGTCCAGTGGCGGTTCCACCAGAAGTTGTTGCTGACCGCGACCAGGAAGGCGATCACGGCCGCGATCCGGAAGTCGAGATCGAGCAAGTGAACGCAGGCGGCGAACGTCGCGAGGTTGACGATGTAGCCGCTGGCGCCTACCGCGGTGAAGCGCGCTAACTGCCACCAGTTGTCGGCCTTGCGGACGCCTGAGCGCACGCGGTCGCGGTTGCGCAGCCTGTCGAGGGCGTCGGGCACTGGCGGGCAAGGCTACCCACCCGCCCTGCCGGTTGGGCTATGAGAGGCCGAAGTGCGTCCGGGCGAGGGTCGCCACATCCGTGATCGACCAGGCATCGTCTGGTCGGTTCTCCGGTGCATCCAGGCCACAGAAGACCAGCGCGCCGAGTGAGTCGCTGTGGTGCAGCGAGCCGTGGGAGCCGCCGCCGACGTGGTCGGCGCCGCCCCAGTCGGGGAACTCGTAGCCGGGCGCGGCGGAGAGCAGGACGTCGCCGGAAGTGGCGCAGGTCAGCGCGGCCCAGACGCGGCGCAGGGCGTCGGGGTAGTCGGGCGAGGCGAAGACGCCGCCCGACGTGGAGGCGTTCAGCGCGGAGAGCTCGCCGGTCACGGTCCAGGTGTTGCCGCGGGCGTCGCGGACCGCGTCTGCTCCGTCGGCGGCGGCCGGCGCGAAGCGCAGCGTCCCGCGCGCGGGCGACTCGATCACGCCGGTGTCGCCGTCGCGGTAGGCGATCACGTCGACACCCGGGATCTCGCGCGCGGTCGTCACGATCCGCGGGACGACGGCGTCGCGCGCTTCCTCGACCAACCCGTACACCATCGCCGCGCGCTGGTTGGGGCACAGCGCGACCTCGGCGTCCTCGACGCTCGCGCCGCCCGGGCCGGCGACCTCCCACTCGGCGAACGCGCCGCGCAGGTCGATCCGGCGCTCGACCGCGGCGTGGGAGTGGTCGGCGCAGACGATCACGGCGTGGGTGTCGAGGAAGGTGGAGAGCCCGCCCGCGGCCTCGGCGACGCGCAGGATCTGGGCGTCGGCGGCGGCGATCGACGTCGGCTGCGCGTGCGGACCGTTCTTGTGGGAGTGCGTGTCGTTGTCGGGCAGCGACAGCAGCAGGAAGTCGTACAGGTCGCGCGCGGCCAGCCACGACCCGACGCAGCCCGCGTGCTGGTCGCGGATCCCCGGCAGGCCCATCTGCGAGCGGCAGCCGGTCTCCCGCGAGGCGAAGATGTCGGCGTAGAACAGCTCGCGCGGGCCCATGACCGGCTTGCGGAAGAGCTGACCCGCGAGGCGCGTGAGCGCGGTCTCCTTCGACACGCGGTGTTCGTGGCGACCGCGGTAGACGAGGTAGGTCGTGCCCGCGGTGCGGATCCCGGCGTCGTCGAGCGACTCGTAGATCGTCGGGACGTCGGCCGCCAGGTGGCTGCCGTTGAGGTTGTACACCGTGTCGGTCAGCTGCTTGGCGATGCCGAGCTTGCGCGCCGCCCGGAACGACGAGCCGTACTCGACGTAGCGGCGCTCATCACGCTTCCACCAGTTCATCGCCGCGATTCGGTGGCGGTCCTGGAGCACGCCGGTGGCGATCGAGGTCGCGCACACGGGCGTGACCGACGGGAACGCGGCGCAGAGCGAGGAGACCTGCGTGCCGCGCTCGCGGATCGCCTTCAGCGCGGGCGCCTCGCCGCGCTCGATCGCGCGGTCCAGCATGGACGGCTTGCATCCGTCGATGACCGCGAGGAGGAGGCGCTGCATGGGTCCGGTCTAGCGCATCTAGCGCAGGATGCGCAGGCCCGCGTACTTCTGGTCGGTCCGGCGGCGGCCGGTGACCAGAAGCGCGATCAGGAAGCCGACCGCGACGATCGCCAGCGGCGGGAACAGGACGCTCGCACCCGCGACGACCAGGCCGGCGGCCTCGCCGTACCAGGGCAACGCGGCGGCGGCCTGGGTGTCCCCGGCGGCGGTGAAGCGCGCGCGGACGCGGGCGAAGAGGCTCCGCGACACGGTCGAGGCCAGCAACGCCGCGGCGGCGCCGACGATCAGGCCGTACCACCACGTGTCGTGGCGGTCGTCGATCGAGGCGGCGCACAGCAGCGCGCCGAGGCCGATCCCGATGCCCGCCAGCGCGGCCTCGCCCGGGGGCGACTCCAGCAGCTTGCGGATGAAGACCGTCGCGACCAGCGCGACGGCGAGGATCAGCAGCCAGACCGGCGACTCGAGGAACGCGAACGCCGTCCCGTCGAAGTCGAGGCCGACGTCGCCGGAGGCGAGCGCGCCCGCCAGGAGGGCGGGGAGGAACGGCCGCAGGCCCGTCGCTGACGCGAGGCCCAGGCCCTGGAGGATGTCGAGGACGAGCTTCATCGGTACCGTGACTCGGGACCATGACAGACCGAAGGTCCGGAGGTCCCGACGGCGAAGGACAGGGCGGCATGCCCCGCTCCCGTCGCCCGCAGCGCGCCGCCGCCCACGAGCTGGAGCGGTACGCCGGCCTGTTCGCCGCGCGCACGCGCGGAATGAAGTCCTCAGCGATGCGTGACCTGATGGCGATCACCGAGCGTCCTGAGGTGATCTCGCTCGCGGGCGGCCTGCCCGACACCTCCACGTTCCCGGCCGAGTCGTTCGCCGCGATCATGGCCAAGGTTGCCGCTACGTCAACGGCTGCGGCGCTGCAGTACGGGCCGACCGAAGGGTTGTCGATCGTCAAGGACGCGATCCAGCACGTGATGGCGGCCGAAGGCGCGGAGGTCGACCCGGAGGACATCCTGGTCACCACCGGCGGCCAGCAGGTCATCGACCTGGTCTGCCGCACGCTGATCGACCCGGGCGACGTGATCGTCGCCGAGGCGCCGACCTACCCGGGCGCGATCCCGTCGTTCGCCTCGTTCCAGGCCGACGTCGTGCAGATCGAGATGGACGCCGACGGCATGCCGATCGACGTGCTCGAAGAGACGCTGGATCGCCTGGAGCGCGAAGGGCGCCGGCCCAAGTTCATCTACACGATCCCGAACTTCCAGAACCCGGGCGGCGTGACGATGTCGCTGCCGCGGCGCAAGCGCCTGGTCGAGGTCGCGGCCGAGCGCGAGCTGGTGGTCCTGGAAGACAACCCCTATGGGTTGCTGCGCTACGAGGGCGAGCCACTGCCGACGCTGCTGGAGCTCAGCGGCGGCGACTTCATCATCTACCTCGGGACGTTCTCCAAGATCTTGAGCGCGGGCCTGCGCCTGGGCTGGGCGGTCGCGCCCGCGCCCGTGCTGGCGAAGATGAACCTCGGCAAGCAGGGCGCCGACCTCTGCTCGTCGAGCATGACCCAGCACTTCGTGGCGCAGTACTTCCGCGAGGGGCAGTGGGAGCCCTACCTGGAGTCCTTGAAGCGCCTGTACCGCGGGCGCCGCGACACGTTGTTGGGGGCTTTGGCCGAGCACTTCCCGGCCGAGGCGACGTGGACGCAGCCTGAGGGCGGCCTGTTCGTGTGGGCGACGCTGCCCCAGGAGATCGACACCACCGACTTGCTCGCCCGCGCGTTGCAGCGCAACGTCGCGTTCGTGCCGGGGCGCGGTGCGTATTTGGACGGCCGCGGCGGCAACTCCATGCGGTTGAACTTCTCCGGCGTCGGCGACGCGGACATCCGCGAGGGCGTGCGGCGCATCGGCGAGGTCATCAGCGAGCAGCTCGAGCTGTTCGGCGCGCTGACCGGCGCGCGGCCCGCGCCCGCGGCGCCCGAGCGCGAGGCGACCGCCGAGCCGGATCCCGAGCTGGCCGACGTCCTGCACCTGCCGCGCAAGCAGGCGGGCGAGCCGCGCCGGACCGACTCCGGCCGCCGCTGGTGAGCCGCGTCGCGGTCTTGAAGGGCGGCCGCTCGCTGGAGCGCGAGGTCTCGCTGCGCTCGGGCGCGCGCGTCGAAGACGCGCTGAAGCGCCTGGGCCACGAGGCGATCGGCATCGACGTCGACCACGACCTCGTGCGCTGCCTGCGCGACCTGGCGCCGGACGCGGTCTTCCTGGCGCTGCACGGGCGCGACGGCGAGGACGGGACGGTCCAGGAGCTGCTGGAGATCCTCGGGCTGCCGTACACGGGCTCGGGCGTGAGCGCCTGCATCCGCTGCGCCGACAAGGTCCTGGCCAAGCACCACATGGTCGACGCGGGGCTGCCGACGCCGGACTTTGTCGCCTTCACCGAGACCGCGTTCAAGCAGCTCGGCGCCGCGGAGGCGCTGGGCGAGATCGCGCAGCGGATCGGGTTCCCGATGGTCGTCAAGCCCGCCGACCAGGGCAGCGCCCTTGGGCTGCGGATCGCGCGCGACGCCGGCGAGGTACCGGGCGCGCTGGTCGCGGCGCTGTCGTACTCCAACAAGGTCCTGCTGGAGCGCCACGTCGCCGGCCGCGACCTGGCGGTGTCGGTGCTCGACGGCGTCGCCCTGCCGATCGTCGAAGCGGTGCCCGAGGGCGGCGCCTACGACTTCGACGCGCGCTACGAGATCGGGCGCACCACGTTCGTCTGCCCGGCCGAGCTGCCCGAGGAGATCACTGCCCGGGCGCAGGAGCTAGCGGTCGCGGTGCACGAGCTGCTCGGCTGCCGCGACGTCTCGCGCGTCGACATCCTGCTCGACGCCGACGGCGGCCTGCACGTGTTGGAGGTCAACGTCATCCCGGGCCTGACCGGGACCTCGCTGCTGCCCCAAGCCGCCGACGCGGCCGGGATCGCCTTCGACGCGCTGATCGGGCGAATGCTCGATCGCGCGCTGGCTCGCGCCGCCGCCTAGCTGTCGCCGGCGAAGTCTTCCGGGGAAACCTGGTCCAGGAACTCCTTGAAGCGGTCTACGACCTCTTCGGTGTCCTCGACCTCGTGCTCGAACTCGATCGCCGACTCCGCGATGACCTCTTCGGCGGCGAAGATCGGCGCGCCGGAGCGGACGGCGATCGCCAGCGCGTCGGACGGACGCGAGTCGATCTCGACGTCACGGCCGGCGACGTTCAGCGTGATCGCGGCGAAGAACGTGTTGTCGCGCAGCTCGGTGACCGCGACCTGCGTGCACTTGACCTCGAGCTCGCCGAGCATGTCGCAGAGGAGGTCGTGCGTCATCGGCCGGGGCGTCGTCGCGCCCTGCAGCTTCATCAGGATCGCCGCCGCCTCCGGATGCCCGATCCAGATGGGCAGGAACTTGTTGGAGTCGACGGTCTTAAGCAGCACGATCGGCTGCTTTCCGACCATGTCGAACGAGACGCCGTAGATGACCATTTCCTGCACGAGAGAAGAGCTCCTCGGTGGTGTCCGGCCAGTATAGGCGGGGTCTGGCCGCCTCCTGGGCGTGCCCTCAGGTGGCCTCTGCCACTGCGATGGCCAGCACGGCGATGTCGTCGCGTCCGGCGGCCGAGGACTGTAGCGCGACCGCCCCGTCCGCCAGGCGATCGGCGGTCTCCGCGGCGCTGGCGTCGCCGTGGGCGGCGAGCGTGGCGCGGACCCAATCGGCGTTCAGGACCTCGCTGGCGTGTCCGACATCGGTCAACCCGTCGGTGTGCAGGACGAGCGTGGCACCGGCGTCGAGCGCGACGGTGACGTCCGCGAAGGCCACGTCGGCGAGCACGCCGAGCAGCGGCCCGTGCGCGTCGATCGTCTGGACGGCGCCGTCGGCGGTGCGGATGAGCGGCGGCGGGTGGCCGGCGGCGGCAAGGGTCGCCCGGGCGCCGTCCGGCCCAGTCTCCAGGACTCCGAACACCGCGGTGCAGAAGCGCGTGCCCGACGGATCGCGCTCCAGCAGCGCCTCGTTGAGGACGCGGAGCACCTCGGCGGGCCGCGGGTCGAGCATCGCGGCGGTGCGGACGGTGTGGCGCGCGAGCGCGGTCAGCGCCGCGGCCTCGGCGCCCTTGCCGCAGACGTCGCCGACGACGATCCCCCAACGCCCGTCGGCGAGCGCGAAGACGTCGTAGAAGTCGCCGCCGATGTCGTCGCTGCAGGCGCGGTAGCGGGCGCCGAGGTCGACGCCGGGGATCTGCGGCAGCGCGCTGGGCAGCAGCGACTCCTGTAGGACGCGGGCGACGCGGTCCCGTTCGGCGAGCGCGCGGTCGCGAGCGGCGATGTCGCGCTGGGCGGCGCCGTAGAGGCGCGCGTTCTCGATCGCGACCGCGGCCTGGGCGGCGATGCCCTCGACCAGGCCCTCGGCCTCGGCGTCGAACATGCCCGGCTCGCGGTGGCCGAAGAAGAGGCCGCCGGCGACGTCGCCATCGGAGGTGATGACGGGCACCGCGAGGTAGGAGCGGACCGGCAGATGTCCCTCGGGCATGCCGTGGTACGGCGCGCTGAGGCCGTAGCGCGGGTCGGCGAGGACGTCGTGGAGGCGGACGGTGCCGACGCCCTCGAAGGTCGGCGCGAAGATCGCCGTGTTGCGCGGCATCGGGAAGCGCTCGAAGGCCTCACGCGGAACGCCCGCTAGCGTGTACAACATGTAGGACTCGCCCTCGGCCTCGATCACGTTGTAGAAGAAGGCGCCGAAGTTGGCGTGGGTGAGGTCGGTGGCGGCGTCGGTGGCGATCTGGACGATCTCGTTGAGGTCCAGGCGCGAGGCAATGGCATTGCCAACGCGTTCGAGCGCATCGGCACGGCGGCTTTCGCGGCGCAGGGCGACGCGGTCCCGCTCGCGCTCGATCGCCATCGCCGCGGCTTGCTGGAAGGTGTCCAACAACGCCTCGTCCTCGGGGGTCGGTTCGGCGGGCTGCGGGTGGTAGACGGCGAAGGTGCCCAGCAGGGCCCCGCGGGCGCCGACGATCGGATGCGACCAGCACGCGCCGGCACCCGCCGCGCGTGCGAGGTCTTGGTAGTCGGCCCACAGCGGATCGGTGGCCAGATCGGAGGCCACGACCGGCTCTCGGCGATAGGCCGCCGTCCCGCAGGACCCGGCAACCGGCCCGATCGACAGCCCGTCGACCGCGTCGTTGTAGTCCTTGGGCAGGTTCGGCGCCGCGCCGTGCCGCAGCCGATCGCCGTCTTCGTCCAAGAGCAGCACCGACGCGCGCACGCCCGGCTGCGACTGCGCCTCGATCAGGATGACCAGCCGCGCCAGCGTCTCCCGCAACGGCGCGCCCTCGGCGACCAACGCGAGCAGCTCGCGGTGCCCGAGCAAGAGCGCGTGCAGCCGACCATCCGTGGCCCGCGAGGCCTCCATGGCGCGTCAGCCTACCCGGGCCGGCGCGCCCGTCGGCAACCTTTCTGTCCGACTACGGCGTGAGCTAGCAGCCACGAAGATTCCTGCTGGGGGCGCGTCTGAGTTCGATGAGAATGGAACGAGAAAGGAACATGCCCAGGAGAAGCAGCTCGGTCTATTCAACGCCGTGCGCTGCCGCGCGACCGGTCTCTGACCCCATCAATCCGTACGTATGTACGTATCTTGCTCGTGTTTGAGGCGCTAGCAACCTCGCCGGACGGAAAGGAATCTTTGGCGCGGGAAAGGAACGGAATGGAACATGAAAGGACCGCGGGACCGCTAGCTACGGGGCGGATCGTCATGCAGCAACCATCGGGCTCCTCGCCCCCAGCCCTCTCCGGTCACCAGGTCGAGACTTCGCAGAAACTGAAGATCCGACTGAACGCTGCGTCGACTGGCAGCTCCATTCATCGCGGTCAAGATCCGCGCCAGTGGAATGCTTCCGTGCTCCGCCAAAACGGCGAGAAGATCGCGCTGTTGGTCCGTGAGGTCCCGCCCGATGCGCTGCGGTGGGAGATAGCGGCTCGGACGGAATCGGACCAACAGAGCACCGCCCGTCTGCTCAAAGTCTGGTCGAGGCAACCCAGCACGTTCGGAGAGTTCAGCCATCTTCAACGTACCCCGGCCCCATGACTCGATGATCCCTCGGCGAAAGAAGACCGACGCGATTAGCGGATTCCACGGGAGCGACTCGTGAGGGCCGTAGAGATCTTCGATCGTGAGACCGAAATGCAGATCGCCTGAGGATGAGATCTCCAGACGATCGTCGTAGATCGCAATCGCGACCGAGCCGCCACCTACCGCATAGTCGCGATGACATAACGCGTTGGCGAGAGCCTCTCGAAGTGCGGCAGGCGGATAAATCGGATCATCTGTGCGCTCGAAGACGTCGGTAACAACCCGCCCGGCAATCGGAAGGTGATCCCGAAGGAACTGATCTGCCCTGATTAGAAGCTCGAAGGCGTGCCCGTGGTATTGCCGGTTATCGAGGAACTCGGTTTTGTCGATGCCCTTGAAGCGCGCCAGCCTAAGACGACACTGCGGAAACTCGGCGGGTAGGAAGTTCTCACGTCCAAACAGCACGACCGCCGCTCTAAGGAGACCATCGGCAGTGAGCAGACCGAGACCGCGAAGCAGCTCTGTGGAGTCCCTCGTGCCGGGGTCCGACAGACGGCCACGTCGAATCGCCTCGTCAACCGTGCGCGTGATCTCAGATCGATCGAGTTGCTCGAGGCCCCATCCGTCGACGACCTCGTTCTCCCATCGTTGCGTCCCATGCAACGCCTCGAGCAACATCCCGTTGTACTCGGCGCGCGAGAGCCTCACCGTTGAATTGCCCATACGCCGGTAAGCGTCGCCTTTGAATGTGTACGGCCGCCGCTGGCCCTTCTCAACCGTGACGACAACACACTCCTTGCCCTCTCCAAGCGGAACGCGATCCACCTTCGGGAAAGCCGGCGGTTCGATGCGGCGCAGTTCGGCGACGACATCCTCCACGGTCTTGTCGCTCACCTCCTGCCCAACGATCTGGCCGTCAGGAGTCACTCCAAACACGACTCGTCCGCCTCGCACATTGAGCATCGCGCAAGCTGTCTCAGCGCCGGCGCGGCGAAGACCTCCACTGGTCCGCTCTTTGAACTCTTGGACCTCGGACTCTCCGCCAGCGACTAGCGCCTCTAGATCCGCCCTGGTGACCACACCCGAAGTATTGCCGCCTCGGCACGTTGAGGCGGCGCTCCAGGCTCTCTGCTCCAAGAACGACGAAGGCCCCGGGAGAACCGAGGCCTTGCGAATGGGCGATCCAGGATTCGAACCTGGGACCTCTTCCTTATCAGAGAAGCGCTCTAACCGACTGAGCTAATCGCCCGCAGTGCGAGCGGGAAGTGTAGCGCGGGCCAGGTGCTGGTCGCGGAGTCGACCACGGGAACTGCGCGATCAGCGCCTAGTGGCGGTTGCGGACTCGCTGGGCGAGCGCGAGGGCGTCGTCGAGGGACTCGACGGCGAGCTCGACCTTGTAGCCGGTGCCGCGCGGCTTGACCTTGACCTCGGTGCCGAGGGCGCCGCCGAGGGCGTCGGCGATCTCCGACGCGGCGGCGACCTGGTCGGGGTGGATCGCCTTCGCGGCGCTGCTCGGGCCGCCGTTGGCGGCTTGCGCGTTGGCGGCGCGCGCCTGCTCCTCGGTCACGCGAACCGACCAGGCCCCGTCGGCCGCGGCGCGCGCGAGGCGCTTGCGGTCCGCCTGGTCCTCGGCGAGCAGCAGCGCGCGGCCGTGGCCCTCGGTCAGCGTGCCGTCCTCGAGCAGCGCCAACGCGTCGTCGGGCAGGTCGAGGATCCGCAGCAGGTTGGAGATCGCGACGCGGCTGCGGCCAACGCGCTTGCCGACCTCCTCGCGCGTGAGCCCCAGCTCCTCGACCAGGCCGGCGACCGCGCGGGCCTCCTCAACCGGGTTGAGGTCCTCGCGCGCCATGTTCTCGACGAGCGCGACCTCCAGCGTGGTGGCGTCGTCGCGGTCCTGGACGATCGCGGGCACGGTCTCCAGACCGGCGAGCTTGGCCGCGCGCCAGCGGCGCTCGCCGGCGACGATCTCATAGGTCCCGCCCGCGCGCGGGCGCACGAGGACCGGCTGCAGGACGCCGCGCTCGGAGACCGAGTCGGCCAGCGACTGCAGCGCCGCCTGGTCGAACGCGCGACGCGGCTGGTCCTTGTTGGCCTTGACGACGTCGATCGGCAGCTCGCGCAGCTCGGTCGCCGTCGCGGCGTCGCCCTCGGAGGCCGGCGGCGCGGAGACCGACAGGATCGCCGAGAGGCCCCGGCCCATGCCGCGCTCAGCCACGGGCCGCGACCTCCTTGGCCAGCTCGAAGTAGGCGTCCGCCCCGACGCAGTGCGGGTCGTGGTGGATGACCGGGCGACCGTAGGAAGGTGCCTCGCCGATGCGCACGTTGCGCGGGATGACCGTGTCGAAGACGAGCTCGGGGAAGTGCTCGCGGACCTCGCGCTCGACGTCGCGGGCCAGGCGCGTGCGGCCGTCGTGCATGGTCAGGATCATCCCGGCGATCGTCAGGCGCGGGTTCAGCTCGCGCTGGATGAGCGCGAGCGTGTCGAGCAGGCCGGCCAGCCCTTCGAGCGCGAAGTACTCGGTCTGGACCGGCACGATCACGCGGTCGGCAGCGACCAGCGCGTTGACGGTCAGCGGGCCCAGCGACGGCGGGCAGTCGAGGATGATGAAGGCGTAGCGGTCGCGAACCGGCGCGAGCGCCTCGCGTAGGCGCTGCTCGGAGCCGGCCTGGCGCGGCAGCTCGACGTTCGCGCCCGCGAGATCGGCCGAAGACGGCAGCACGTGCAGGCGCTCGATCGACGAGGGCTTGATCGCCGCGTCGGCGGTGGCGTCGCCCGCGAGCACGTCGTAGATGTTCGGGACCGCGTCCTTCGGGAGCCCGAGCCCGACCGTGGCGTTGGCCTGCGGGTCGATGTCGATCAGGAGCGTCTCGTAGCCCGCCTCGGCGATGCACGCTGCGACGTTGACCGCGGTTGTGGTCTTGCCCACCCCGCCCTTTTGGTTCGCGATCGCGTACACGGTGCCCATTCGATGGGTCACGGTAGCGGCGCGCGCGGTCGGACGGCGGCCGGTTTCGGCCGCTGAATGCGAACTCTCAGCCTCTGATCGAGGCCTGGAGTGGCCGTTTGCGGGCCATTCCCTCGCGGCGAGGGAATTCCTCAGGCGTCTCTCTGACCTTCAAGTAGACGTAGAGGTGACGGGCGTCGGCCCCATGGATGGAGGTTTCCACGGGAATCGGCTCCGAATCGGCGGGCTCCAGGCCGACGATGTCGGCGGCAGCTACTCCATCAGCCTCGGCGGACGGATCGCGGCGGCCCTTCCACGCGACGAACGCCCCGCCGTCGACCAGGAGCGGCGCGGCGTACTCAACGATGACGTTCAACGGCGCGAGCGCGCGGGCCGTAACGACCTCCTGGGTCCCGAGACCGCGGTGCCAGGACTCGGCGCGAGCGTTGATGACGTCGACGTTGCGGAGCTCCAACGCGTCGGCGGCGCGCTGGAGGAACTTGCACTTCTTGCCCACAGACTCCACGAGCGTGACGCGCGCCTGCGGAAGGACAGCCGCGAGGACGAGGCCGGGGAATCCTCCGCCGCTGCCGAGGTCCGCGATGGTTCGGGCCTCGCGCACCGCCGGCACGGCTAGGCCGGCGAGCGAATCCGCCACGTGAAGGTCCACGCCGCGCTCGGGGTCGCGGACGGTGGTGATCGAGGTCGGCTCGCTCTGGACGAGGTCCAACAACGCCCGCAGCGTGGCAGGCGCTTCCGGCGGCAGCGCGTAGAGCTGGGCCAGCTCTTCGAGTCGGAGGTCGACGAAGCTCATATTCGGCTTGCAATGTAGTGGTCGTTTCACGTGGAACACGTCAAGACCCGGTCCGCGTTTCATGTGAAACGCTCCGAGACGCATGCTCCTGCCGATCGTCGACGCCGCCTGGCTGGCCGCCCACCGCGATGACGTCGTGCTCGCGGACGTTCGCTTCTACCTCGACGGGCGGTCCGCGCGCGCCGCCTTCGACGCCGGTCACCTCCCCGGCGCCGTGTACGTCGACCTCGAACGCTGGCTCGCCGCCCCCGGGACGCCAAAGCATGGCCGGCACCCGCTCCCGACGCCCGAGACCTTCGCCGAGGGCATGTCCGCCTGCGGGATCGGCGACGACACACAGGTCGTGGCCTACGACGACGCGGGCGGCGTGATCGCAGCGCGTCTGGTGTGGATGCTGCGGGCGCTCGGCCGAGACGCAGCGCTGCTCAACGGCGGCATCGGCGCATGGGACGGCCCGCTGGAGACCGACGAGCAGCCGGTCGCGCCAGCGTCCTTCACCGCCACGCCGTGGCCCGCTGATCGCCTTGCCTCAGCGGACGACGCCGCCGAGACGACGGTAAATCTCGTGATCGACGCTCGCCAGCGCGAGCGCTTTGCCGGCGCACCCGACGACGTCGACCCGCGCGCTGGCCACATCCCTGGCGCCCATGCCCTCCCCTGCCGCGAGCATCTGGCGTCCGACGACCGCCTTCTCCCGGTCGACACCCTCCGCGCCCGCCTCTCCGACGCGGGCATCGACGGCAGCACGCCCGTCATCTCCTACTGCGGCTCCGGCGTGACCGCCTGCCACAACCTGCTCGTCATCGAGCATGCCGGCCTCGGCACCGGCCGGCTCTACCCGGGCTCTTGGTCGCAGTGGAGCCACGACGCGGCGCGGCCGGTCGCTACCAGCGACCGGCCTTAGCGCCTCTCCGGTGCGATGCGTTTCATGTGAAACGCATCGACCCAGCCCTCTTCGGCCACACATCGAGCTGCACTCCAGCTCACCGTCCGCGCGCCTCGAACGTCACCGAGGCCTCGGTCCGTCTGATTCTGGTCGCGAGCGGGCGATCTCACCGTCCGCTTCCAAGCGGGTCAGGTCCCCGGTTGAGCCGGCCCGACCAGCTCGCCGCTGGCGCCGCGATCGTCCAGCACCAGCTTCGACCGCCCGCTGACCGCGTAGCGGACGTGGGTTACCTCGGGTGCCTCGACGACCCGGGTCGGAACCAGCTCGATGCCGTCGTCGGTACCGAGGCCGAGACTCGGATCAAACAGACGTTGGCCGTCACCCAGCAGCACCGGGGCGATGTGCAGCTCGAGCTCGTCGAGCAGCCCAGCGGACAGCACCTGGCGTAGGAGCTCCCCGCCACCGGCGACCGCCACGTCCTTGCCGCGGGCGGCGGCGCGGGCCAGCTCGATGGCTCGCTCGACGCCCTCGGTGACGAAGGTGAACGATGTGCCGCCCCGACGTTCGAGCACCTCACGGGAGCGGTGGGTGACGACGAACACCGGGGCGTTGAACGGCGGCTCCTCGCCCCAAGGGGCCTCTCCGGCGTCGAACATGCGACGGCCCATGACGTACGCGCCGGCGGCCGCGAACGTCTCCTCGAGGATCTGCGAGTTGATCGTCCGCTCGCCTCCAGCGAAGCCCTGTCGCTCGCGCCAGGCCATGGCGTCCACAACCCATCGGGTCACCCGGAAGAAGCCGGGCGCCTCCGGCCCTTGCATCCAGCCGCTCATGTCCTTGGGCTCCCGTGCGTCCCGCGGCCCGGTGTAGAAGCCGTCGAGGGACACCGACATCTGCGCCGTCACCTTGGTCATCGGTCCTGCTCCCGTCGAGTTAGTGACGACCCCTTTGGCCGCCGACACCCAGGAGTCGGAACCGACCCGTCGCTCTCGACACGTCCCGATCCAGAAAGCGCCCACCCGAGGCGTTTCATGTGAAACGCGCCCCAGAACGACGAACGCCCGCCGAAAGGCGGGCGTTTCACGTGAAAACAAGCGGCGGCGCTACGAGCGGCCGAGCGGTGAAACCACGAGGTGGCGCTCGGGCTCGTCGCCCTCGGAATGCGTGTCCACGCCGCCGCGCTCGCGGAGGTACTCGTGGACGTGCTTGCGCTCGCTGGCGGTCATCGCGTCAAGGGCGATCGGCCGGCCGAACTTCTCGGCCTCGATCGCCGCCTGGTCGGCCTGCTTCTCAAGCGCCTCGCGGCGGCGGGCGCGGTAGCCCTCGGCGTCGACGACGATCCGGCGGCGCTCCGTCTCCGGGTTCGCCAGCAGGATCCGCTGGGCCAGGTGCTGGACCGCGTCGATCGTCTGGCCGTGGCGACCGATGAAGATGCCGAGGTCCTCGCCGTGGAGCGTGCCGATCAGCGCCTCCTCGTTGGACTGGATCTCGACCGTCGCCTCCAGGCCGAGGCCGTCGCGCACGTGCTCCAGCAGGTCTTGGAGGATCTCCTCCTGGGTCCGCTCAGCGGTCATCGTCTATCGCCTCCGTCCCGAACGCTTCTTCTTGCGCGACCGCGGTGGCGGAGGCGGAGCCTTGGTGACCCGCGACTCCTCCTGCGCGCTCCCGTTTCCGGTGCTGTTGCCGTTGCCCGCGGCCTGGGTGGCACCCGACAGGCGCGCCAGCAGCCCGCCGCCTCCGCCGCCGTCCCCGGAGGACGACTCGGCCTTCGACGAACTCCCGCCCTTGCCGCTGCTGACTTCTGGCAGCGGCGGCGGCTCCGGCGCGTTGCGCCCGATCACCCGGCGCAGGAACTGCTGCTGCCCGATGGTCCAGACGTTCGTCGTGATCCAGTACATGATCAGGCCGGCCGGGAAGTTGAAGACGAAGGCCACGAAGAAGAACGGCAGGACCAGCATGATCATCTTCTGGTTCTTGTCAGCCGTCGCGGTCATCATCAGCAGCGACGAGACCAGCTGAGAGCCGACATACAGCACCAGCAGCACCACGAGCACGCTGCCCGTGGCCTTGTCGGTGATGTCGTGGATGAACCAGAACTGCGAGGCGTCGGTCTGCCCACACGGCTTCGGGTTCGCGATCCCGGCCGGGTTGATGTCCGGGCAGATGTCGTGGCGCAGGTCCTTGCGCAACATGTAGAACAAGGACAGGAACACCGGCAGCTGCGCCACCAGCGGCAGGCACGAGGCGAACGGGTTGACCTTGTGCTCTTGGTAGAACTTCATCGTCTCCTGCTGGAGACGCTGCTTGTCGCCCTTGTACTTCTCCTGCAGCACCTTCAGGTGCGGCGCGATCCGCTGCAGCGCCTGCATCGAGCGGAACTGCTTGACCGCCAGCGGCAGCAGCAGCGCGCGGACGACGATCGTCAGCAGGATGATCGACAGGCCCCAGCTGGCGCCGATCGAGTCGTGGAAGAAGACCAGGACCGACTCGAAGACATCGACGAGCGGCTGAAGGATGTTCGCGGTAATGGGGACCATGGCTCAGGCGGACGGTGATTCGGACCCGCCCACCACGGGAGAGGAGGGGCGTGTACGGAAGAGGCGCTGATCTTCGACGGGGTCGAAACCCCCGTGGCTCCAGGGGTTGCAGCGCAAGAGCCGCCACCCGGCCAGGACCAGGCCCCGGAGTATGCCGTAGCGGCCGATCGCCTGCGCGGCGTAGGCCGAGCACGTCGGCTCGTACTTGCAGCGGCGCGGCAGCAGCGGCGAGATCAGCTTCTGGTAGGCGACGATCGGCGCAACAGCGATGCGCCGTGGCAGCGAGGGCCGATCAGCGTCGTCGGTGCTCACGACGCCGGCGCGGAGGGCTTCTCGCCCACCGAGCGGCCGATGAGCTCGCCGAGGGCGGTGCGGATGCCCTCAAGACCTTCGCGCTCAGCCAGCTCGCGCGCCTCAGGGCGCGCGACGACGACCGCGTCGGTATCGGGCGGCAGGCGCTGGCCCTCGGTCGCAAACGCCTCGCGCAGCAGGCGCTTGACGCGGTTGCGCTCGACGGCGCCGCCGACCTTGCGGGACACCGACAGGCCCAGACGCGGGCCAGCGGTCAGCTCCTGCGGGCCGGACTCGGCCACGGCGGAGCCCGCAGGCGTCGGAGACGACGCGCTGCGGGGGAACGTGTAGAGGACCAGGTGCCGGTTGCCGATCGACCGGCCCTGGCGGTAGACGCGCTCGAACTCGGCGCTGCGCGACAGCCGGCCCTTCTTGGGCCGCTTGGTGCTGCCGCCCACGCGCGGGAGCGCGTCCACGGTCAGACGGTCAGCCGCTTGCGGCCCTTGTCGCGACGACGCTTGAGCGTCAGGCGGCCGGCCTTGCTGGCCATACGGTTGCGGAAGCCGTGCGCGCGGGCGCGCTTGCGTCGCTTGGGCTGGTAGGTGCGCTTCATGAAGTCTCAGTTGCTCCGAGTCGGGGCGTGCAGGGTCGCGGGCGCGCGACCGGCGGAGGATTGTACCGAGCGCCGCCCGCGGGCGCCTATCCACACCGTCCACCGTGCTTGCTAACACGCATGCACAGGCGCGGACCCGTGGATTTAAACGGCATTTGCGACGTCCTGCACGCGGGGTTCTCCACAGGCCCCGACGGCCACAAGGCACCTGCTACGTTTCTCCCCCGCCGGCGCGTCGGACCCCCGCCGCGGTGGCATCCTCGCCCACGTTCGCAACACCGCTCCGGGAGGAGCCACAGACCCCTGCCGTGACGCTCGACGCCGCCCCGATCTGGACCCGCCTGCAGGCGGAGCTACGCCACCGGGTGCCGGAGTCGACCTACGACGTCTGGCTGGCGCCCTTGCGCCCGGGTCCGACTGAGGGCGATCGGCTGGTCGTGTTCGCGCCGCCCGAGGTCCGCGGCTGGGTCGCCCAGCGCTTCGCGGGCGTGCTGGAGGAAGCGGCGCGCACCGTGCTGGGCGCGAACGCCCAGATCGAGCTGCGCGACGAAGGCGAGGCTCCCACCGCGCACGCGCCGCACCATGCATCGCACGCTCCGGCTTCACGCGCGCCCGCGCGCACGCAGTCGCCCGCGACCTCCGCGCCCCAGGACGATCCGCGCGCCGCGCTCTTCTCCGATGACGTCTCGCCGCTGAACCCCAAGTTCACCTTCGAGCAGTTCGTCATCGGCGACGCCAACCGCTTCGCCCACGCCGCCGCCCTCGCGGTCGCGGAGAACCCCGGCAACGCCTACAACCCGCTCTTCGTCGTCGGGCCCCCGGGCGTTGGCAAGACCCACCTCCTGCACTCGATCGGCAACTACGTCCGTGCTTACGGCGGCGGCCTCTCCGTCCGCTACACGACCGTCGAGCGCTTCACCAACGAGTTCCTGGAGGCCTTGAAGACGCGCGACGTGGACGCCTTCAAGCACCGCTACCGCCGCAACGACGTCCTGCTGATCGACGACGTGCAGTTCCTCGAGTCCAAGGTCAAGACCGAGGAGGAGTTCTTCCACACCTTCAACGCGCTGCACGAGACCGGCTCGCAGCTCGTCCTGACCTCCGACCGCCCGCCGCGCGACATCGAGAAGCTCGACGAGCGCCTGCGCCAGCGGTTCGGCTCCGGCCTGGTCGTCGACATCCGCGAGCCAGATCCCGCCACGCGCCTGACCGTCCTGCGCAAGCGCGCCCACCATGACGGGATCGCGGTCGACGACGCCGTGCTGCAGCTGATCGCCGAGCGCGTCACCGGCAACATCCGCGCGCTCGAGGCCGCGCTGATCCGCGTCGTGGCCTACGCGTCGCTGACCGGTCGCACGATCGACCCCGCGCTGGCCGACGACGTGCTCACGCAGCTCTACGGCCGTGCGACCGCACGCGCCGCCGCCGGACCGCCCACCGTCGAGCGCATCCAGGAGCTCGTCGCCGAGGCCTTCGACATCACGCGCGAGGAGCTGCTCAGCGCCTCGCGGGCCGCGCGCGTCGCCTGGCCGCGACAGGTCGCCATGTACCTCACGCGCGAGCACACGCACGAGACGCTTCCCGCCATCGGGCGCCAGTTCGGCGGCCGCGACCACTCCACCGTCCTGCACGCGTGCAAACGTGCCGCAGACCGGATCGGCACCGACCCAGACGCCTACGACGCGGTGGCCTCGATCACCGCGCGGCTGACCGAGCACGCGGTTTGACCGGCGGTGTTGACAGACTCCGTCGGCTCCTGTGCGTGAAAACCCCGCAACTTCCGGTCGTCTCGGCGGCTGTCCACACGTCAACAGCCCCTATGACTCCTGAATCTCTTCTCTTGAGGTCTTCATCGTGAAGCTTTCGATCGCGAGCGCCGAATTGCTCGCCCAGCTGCAATCCGTCTCTCGCGTCGCTTCGACGCGCTCTGCCGTTCAGGCGCTGTCCGGCGTTCAGCTCGCCGTGACGTCCGCCGGTGTTGAGCTGCGCGCGACCGACATGGAGATCGCCCTGCGCGTCCCGCTGACCGCCGAGGTCGAGCGCGAGGGGACGGTCGTCCTGCCGGCGCGCTTGCTCCTGGACGTGGCCCGCTCGCTGCCCAAGAACGCGGAGCGCGTGACGCTCGAGCTCCGCGCCGAGCAGCAGGACGTCGAGGTCGTCGCCGGCAGCGCGAAGTTCCACCTGCGCACGCTGCGCGCCGAGGACTTCCCGCCGCTGCCCGAGACCGGCGGCGACACGGTCGTCGACGTCCCCGCGCACGCGTTCGTGGAGACGATCGAGATGGTGTCCAAGTCGGCGTCGCGCGACGAGACGCGGCCGATCCTCACGGGCATCCTCGTCAGCGCCTCTGGCTCGGAGCTGCGGATGGTCGCGACGGACTCCTACCGCCTCAGCGTCAAGGAGACCGCGCTGGAGGTTCCGCTGGATCCGGGCTTCGAGGCCAACGTCCCGGCGCGCGCGCTGGACGAGCTGCGCACGGTCGTCGGCGCGACCGGCGCTGACGTCATCCGCATCGGCGTGCGCTCCAACCAGGTCGTGTTCGAGGTCGGCGGCGCCGTCCTGTCTTCGCGGCTGATCGACGGCCAGTTCCCGAACTACCGCCAGCTGATCCCGGACGGCTACGAGCACCAGCTGCGGGTCTCGGGCGAGGAGCTCGGCGACGTCGTCAAGCGGATCTCGCTGATGGCTCAGAAGAACGCGCCGCTGCGGCTGTCGTTCGAGGACGGGCAGCTGACGGTGTCGGCGCAGACGCCGGACGTCGGCGAGGCCTCCGAGCCGCTGCCGGTGCCGTTTGCGGGCGAGGCGTTCGAGATCGGGTTCAACCCGGAGTTCCTGCGCGACGGGCTGGACAGCGTGGGCTCCGAGGACTTGATCCTCAAGCTGATCTCGCCGTTGCGGCCGGGGCTGATCGAGGGCGCCGACGAGTCGGGGTTCTTGTACTTGATCATGCCGATCCGGCTGAACGTCTGAGGTTCGGATGGTCCGCGTCGAGCGGCTGCGCGTGCGGGACTTCCGCACCTACGCCGCGGCCGACGTGCCGCTCGGCGCGGGTCTGACGGTCCTGCACGGGCCCAACGGCGCGGGCAAGACCAACCTCCTGGAGGCGCTGTACTTCGGCTGCACGTCGCGGTCGTGCCGGACGGCGAACGAGCGCGAGGTCGTGCGGTTCGACGCGCCGGCGGCGCGGGTGGAGGTCGATACGGTCGACGGCGAGGGTGACCGGCACACGCTGTCGGTGGGCTTCGCGCCGGGCGAGCCGAAGCGGCTGAAGGTCGACGGCGCGCCGGTGGAGCGGCTGACGGATTCGCCGGCGCGGCCGCTGGTCAGCGTCTTCCTGCCGGACCGCCTGGAGCTGATCAAGGGCGCGCCGTCCTTGCGGCGCGCGCACCTGGACCAGGTCGTCTCGGCGCTGTGGCCGTCGCGGACCGCCAACCGCGCGCAGTACTCGCGGGCACTGGCGCAGCGCAACGCGCTGTTGTCACGGGTGCGGTTGGGGCGGGCAGGCGAGTCCTCGCTGGACGCCTGGGACGCCGAGCTGGCGCGCTGGGGCATCGCGCTGCGCGACGACCGCGCGAGCGCGGTGGAGCGCGTGGCGGCCGCCTTCCCGGCGATCGCGAGCGAGTTGGGGCTCAACGGCACGGGCGAGCTGCGGTACCGCCCGCGCACGCGCGCCACCGACGCGCAGGAGCTGGCGCGCGAGCTGGCCGAGCGCCGCGCGAGCGACCTGGACCGCGGCTTCACCCAGCACGGCCCGCACCGCGACGACCTGCAACTGGTGCGCGACGGACGCGAGTTGAAGGCCTTCGGCTCCCAGGGCGAGCAGCGGATCGCGTTGTTGGCGTTGTTGCTCGCCGAGCGCGCCGTGCTGACCGAGGAGCGCGGCGCGCCGCCGTTGATGCTGCTCGACGACGTGATGTCCGAGCTGGACGCCGACCGCCGCGGCTTCCTGATCGCCCGCCTGGATGACGGCGGCCAGGCGCTGGTGACCACGACCGACCTCGCGCACGTCCCTGGCGGCGAGCGGGCCGACGTCGTGCGCCTGCACGTGTCGCCGGGCGAGGTCGCGTTGGACGACGCGGACGCGCCGCCGACCGCCTCCGGTCCTGCGGCCTTCGTCCCTGCCGCCAAGGCCGCCTGATGCGCCGCCGAGCCCCACGCCCGCTTTCGGTCGCGCTCGCCGGCCTGGCCGACCAGCTCGCACCCCGGACAACGCTCGGCGACGTGCAGCGCGCGTGGCCCGCGGTGGTCGGTCCGGTGGTCGCCAAAGAGGCCACGCCGACCACGGAGCACGGCGGAACACTGACGATCGCCTGCCGGTCTTCGGTGTGGGCGCAGGAGCTCGATCTGATGGCTCCGGAGCTGGTCGAGCGCCTCAACGCGCAGCTCGGCGAAGGGCGCATAACCACGCTCCGGTGCGTCGCCTCGCCGCCGCGTCGGTGGGCCTCCACCGAGTCGTAACGATTTTGCCTGCATTTGCAGGCATTTCGAGGCCGTCTGAACGGCGGTTCCGAGGGGGTTCTGTGCTATCCTGTGGATAACTTCACTGACGCCCCGGGACAGGTTCGACCGAGCCTGATCGACGGGGCGTATCTGCGTCAGGAAACGCAGCACTCTTATGGCGAACGAGAACGGCAAGCAGAAGAATGCGCGCCAGGGCTCGGCCGCCTACGACGCCCAGGACATCACCGTCCTCGAGGGCCTCGAGGCGGTCCGCAAGCGTCCCGGCATGTACATCGGCTCGACGGGCATCCGCGGGCTTCACCACCTCGTCTACGAGGTCGTGGACAACTCCGTGGACGAGGCCCTGGCGGGCTTCGGCGGCCGGGTCGACGTGACCATTCACCCCGACAACTCCGTCACGGTGCGCGATGAGGGCCGCGGCATCCCGGTCGGCATCGTCGAGAAGGAGGGCCGCCCGGCCGTCGAGGTCGTGCTCACGGTTCTCCACGCCGGCGGCAAGTTCGGCGACGGCGGCGGCTACAAGGTCTCCGGCGGCCTGCACGGCGTCGGCGTCTCGGTCGTCAACGCGCTGTCTGAGACCGTCAAGGTCGAGGTCCGGGTCGACGGCCACTACTGGACCCAGGAGTTCGACCGCGGCAAGCCGCGCTACGACCTGGTCAAGGGCGAGCCGCTGGCCAAGGGCGAGCCGACGGGCACGACGATCACCTACCTGCCTGACGCCGAGGTCTTCGAGACGCTGGAGCACGAGTTCCAGGTCCTGGAGCAGCGCCTGCGTGAGACGGCCTACCTCACGCGCGGCCTGGCGATCTCGCTCACCGACGAGCGCGCTGGTGGCAAGAAGGTCGAGTTCCACTTCGAGGGCGGCATCGAAGACTTCGTCTCGTACATGAACGAGAACAAGGAGCCGCTCGGCAAGAAGGTGATCTTCTTCGAAGGCGAGTCCGACGAGGGCTACGTCGAGATCGCCATGCAGTGGAACGGCTCCTACCAGGAGTCGGTCTTCTCGTTCGCCAACAACATCAACACGCACGAGGGCGGCTCGCACCTGTCGGGCTTCCGCTCCGCGCTCACGCGCACGCTGAACAAGTACGCGCGTGAGAAGGGCATCCTCAAGGAGAAGGACGACAACCTGAGCGGCGAGGACGTCCGCGAGGGGCTCACCGCCGTCATCTCCGCCAAGCTCGCCGATCCGCAGTTCGAGGGCCAGACGAAGACCAAGCTCGGCAACCCGGGCATGGAGGGCTTCGTCGCCTCGGTGGTCAACGCCAAGCTGGCCGAGTTCCTGGAGGAGAACCCTTCCGAGGGCAACGCGATCATCCGCAAGGCCGTTCAGGCCGCGCAGGCGCGCAGCGCCGCCCGCAAGGCGCGTGACCTCACGCGTCGCAAGAGCGCGCTGGAGAACTCGCCGCTGCCGGGCAAGCTCGCCGACTGCTCGGTCAAGGACCCCGCCTTGACGGAGATCTTCGTGGTCGAGGGCGACTCCGCAGGTGGTTCGGCCAAGCAGGGGCGCGACCGCAACACGCAGGCCGTCCTGCCGCTGCGCGGCAAGATCCTCAACGTGGAGAAGGCGCGGATCGACCGCGTTCTCAAGAACAACGAGATCCAGGCGCTGATCACCGCCCTGGGCACCGGCATCCGCGACGAGTTCGACATCGAGAAGGCGCGCTACCACAAGATCGTGCTGATGACGGACGCTGACGTCGACGGCGCGCACATCCGCACGCTCGTCCTGACGCTGCTGTTCCGCGAGATGCCCGAGCTGATCGAGGCCGGCTACATCTACATCGCCAAGCCGCCGCTCTACAAGCTCAAGCAGGGCCGCAACGAGCGCTACATCGAGAAGGAGTCCGAGCTGGAGGAGGTCCTGCTCTCCGACAAGCTCGAGAAGATCAGCGTGCACGACCGAACTGGCGCTGAGTTCAAGCTGACCGAGGCGCGCTGGCAGCGGTACACCCGGTTGTTGAAGCAGTTCGAGGGCTGGTCCTCGTCGCTGCGCGCCGAGCACGGCCACGAGGCCGTGCGCTTCCTCGGCGAGGCCGGGCTCCTCGACGATCAGGCGGCGGACCTCGCCGCGGTCGTCACGTCGCTGGAGAAGAACGACGCGTCGCGCCCGCACGAGACGCACGTCGTCGAGCAGGACGACGACGTCCTGGTCATCAAGGCGGTCGAGCGCAAGACGGGGCTGGCGCAGACGCACCGCCTCGCCCGCTCGCTGTTTGACTCCAACGACTACAGGCAGTTCATCAAGGTCAACGCCCAGCTCGTCGAGCTGGCCGGCGCGCCGCCGTTCAGCGTCGCGCTCGCCGACCGGTCCGACGAGGCGTACTCGTTCGAGTCGCTGCGGACGTCGGTCCTCGAGGTCGCGCGTCGCGGCATCAACGTCCAGCGCTTCAAGGGGCTGGGCGAGATGAACGCCGAGCAGCTGCGCGAGACCACGATGGACCCCGCCACGCGGACGCTCCAGCAGGTCAGCGTCGAAGACGCGGCCGAGGCCGACCGCCTGTTCACCATGTTGATGGGCGACGTCGTCGAGCCGCGCCGCGAGTTCATCGAGCAGAACGCGCGCGCCGTCGTGAACCTCGACGTCTGATGGCGCCCGTCCCCCGAATCACCACCCAAGGAGTTGAAGCCTGATGGCGACCGACGTCATCGGCGGCGGCAACATCGAGCCGCGCGCCCTCGAAGACGAGATGCGGACGGCGTACCTGGACTACGCCATGTCCGTCATCGTCGGGCGCGCGCTGCCGGACGTCCGCGACGGCCTGAAGCCCGTCCACCGCCGCGTGCTGTTCTCGATGAACGAGAGCGGCCTTGGCCCGACGCGCCCGTACGTCAAGTGCGCGCGCATCGTCGGCGACGTCATGGGCAAGTACCACCCGCACGGCGACTCGGCGATCTACGACACGCTCGTCCGTCTGGCGCAGGACTTCTCCATGCGCCACCCGCTGGTGGACGGCCAGGGCAACTTCGGCTCGGTCGACGATGACCCGGCCGCGGCCATGCGGTACACGGAGGCGCGGCTGACGCGCCTCGCGCAGGAGATGCTGCGCGACATCGACATGGACACGGTCGACTTCGTGCCCAACTACGACGGGCAGAACCAGGAGCCCGTCGTCCTGCCGTCGCGCTACCCGAACCTGCTGGTCAACGGCGGCACCGGCATCGCGGTCGGCATGGCCACCAACATCCCGCCGCACAACCTCAAGGAGGTGATCGACGCGACGGTCGCCTTCCTCGACGACCCGTCGATCGACCTCGACGGGTTGATGAAGCACATCAAGGGCCCCGACTTCCCGACGGCCGGGATCATCATGGGCACCGCGGGCATCCGCGACGCCTACGAGACCGGTCGCGGTCGCGTGCGCGTGCGCGCCCGGGCGCACATCGAGGAGATCCACCAGGGCAAGGAGGCGATCATCGTCACCGAGCTGCCCTACGCGGTCAAGAAGGGCGGCGACACCGGCCTCATCACCAAGATCGCCGAGCTGGTCCGCGAGAAGAAGATCCCCGAGATCTCCGACCTGCGCGACGAGACCGACCGCCGCGGCATGCGCCTGGTGATCGAGCTCAAGCGCGCGGTCAACCCCAAGGTGGTGCTGAACAAGCTCTACAAGCACACGCCGATGCAGTCGACGTTCGGCGTCAACATGGTGGCCTTGGTCGACGGCGTCCCGCGGACGCTGTCGCTGCGCGAGGTGCTGAGCGCCTACGTCGCCCACCAGCGCGAGGTCGTCGTCCGCCGCGCGAAGTACGAGCTGGCCCAGAAGGAAGCCCGCGCGCACGTGTTGGAGGGCTTGCTCATCGCCCTCGACAACCTGGACGCGGTCATCGAGGTCATCCGCCGGTCGCCGAACCGCGAGTCCGCGCGCGAGGAGCTCGTCGCGACGTTCTCGCTGTCGCAGATCCAGGCGTCGGCGATCCTCGACCTGCGCCTCTCCCAGCTGACCGCGCTGGAGAGCGACGCGATCAAGCAGGAGCACGCCGACGTCATGGAGCGGATCACCGAGCTGCGCACGCTGCTCGGCGACGAGGCCAACGTCCGCGCGCTGATCAAGGAGGAGATGCTCGACATCTCCGAGCGCTTCGAGGACGAGCGCCGCACGACGATCGCGCCGTCTGAGGACGAGCTCGACATCGAGGACCTGATCGCCGACCAGCAGATGGTCATCACGATCACCAAGTCGGGGTACATCAAGCGGGTCCCGCTGGCGACGTATCGCCAGCAGCGGCGCGGCGGCGTCGGGATCAACGCGATGGACATGAAGGACGGTGACTACATCGAGCACCTCTTCGTGTCGTCGACCCACGACTACCTGCTGTTCTTCACCAACCGGGGCAAGGTCTACCGGTCGAAGGTCTACGAGCTGCCGGAAGGCCAGCGGACGGCGAAGGGCCGCGCGCTGATCAACATCCTGCCGCTGCGCGAGAACGAGCGCGTGCAGTCGGTCCTGTCGACGCGCGACTTCTCGGAGTCGCCGTACCTGGTCTTCGCCACGCGCAAGGGCGTGATCAAGAAGACCAAGTTCCAGGCCTACAACACGCCGATCAAGGCCGACGGCATCATCGCCATCAAGATCCGCGACGACGACGAGCTGATCGCCGTCCGCCGCGTCGACGAGGGCGACGAGATCATGATGATCTCCAAGGCCGGCCTGGCCGTCCGCTTCGAGGAGTCCGACGCGCGCGACATGGGTCGCGACACCGGCGGCGTACGCGGGATGAACGTGGGCGACGACGGCGAGGTCATCGCCATGGACGTCGCGCGCGACGACATGGAGCTGCTGGTCGTCACCGAGGCCGGCTACGGCAAGCGGACGAAGATCGACCAGTACCGCAAGACGGCGCGCGGGACCAAGGGCGTCATCACGATCAAGCTGACCGAGGCCAAGGGCGGTCTCGCCGGCGCGCTCGTCGTCCGCCCGCACCAGGAGTTGGTGTTCATCTCCCAGAACGGGCTGATCCAGCGCACCGGCGTCAAGGGCATCTCGCAGCAGGGCCGCTCGGCCACCGGCGTCCGGGTCATGAACCCGCGCGACGGCGACCAGGTCTCCGCGGTCGCGTTGATCGTGGAGTCCGAGGACGAGTCCGGCGAGCCGACGCTCGACGTCGAGGGCGACGAGATCTCCGCCGCGGCCCAGCCCGGCGACGACGCTGTGGCTGAGCTGACCGAGGAGGTCCTCGCGGACGAGGACGCCGCCGCTGAGGACGCCGAGCCCGAGGACGAGGGCGGCGAGGAGTAGCTCCGCCGCGCCTCCGCGGGCTGTTCGGCCTGCGGCGCAGCACCTTCGACGGGCCCGGCGATCACGCCGGGCCCGTTGCGTTTTCGCGCCATCTGGTCCGCCTGTCGACCGGACCTGCCGACAGGCATTCGAGGTCGTCGGAAACGGGTGCTACATTGCGCGATACCAGAGAAAGGAGGTGGTCCGAATATCTAGTTCTAGTACTTGCGGGACCCTGGAGGTGGCCGGCCGCTAGATCGGTCGGGCTGGAGTAACGATCCAGCGAATCCACGCCGGGCCACCCCCTTGCGCCGATGCCGGAAGTCGTCCCTCCGGCCGCTCAGACCGTCGGCAATAGGGCAAGTCCAGTCCAGTGGTTGTGCAAAGGGCGTCGCGGATTTCCGCGGCGTCCTTTGCCATTTGTAGGGCCCCTTTGCGCCGCGAGGCGGCGGCCCTTCGTCGTCCAACCGCCTCGCGGCGCGCGCCTTCACGCTGCGCGGACCCGCGCGGTCCTAGGACGAGGACTTGAAGGCGGTTACGCCGCTTCGGGCAGCCACTGCCGCCACGCCGCCGGGATCGTCGGCGTGGCGACGTGGATGAAGACGTGCGGCTGCGGCATCGCTGGGATGCGACGCGGGTGCATGCCCGCCTTGTCCGGGAGGTGGTCGGCCTTGCGGCGGTTGCACGGCGCGCAGGAGGCGACGATGTTGTCCCACGTCGACCCGCCGCCCTTGGAGCGCGGGATGACGTGATCGACGGTCAGGTTCGACCGCGACCCGCAGTACTGACAGGTCCAGTTGTCGCGTGCGAAGACCGCGCGGCGCGTGATCTTGCGCCGGTGAGTGTCGCGCGGGACCACGATGTAGGTCATCAGCCGGATGACGACCGGGCGGGACATCGCCGCGCGCTCGGAGCGCAGCTCCCACGTCGCGTGGTCGACGACCTCGGCCTTGGCCTTCAGCAGCAGGACGACGGCGCGCCGAACGGTGCACACGTTGATCGGCTCGTAGGACGCATTCAGGACGAGCACCCGGCCGCCATCACGTCCACGTCGCCGGTGCTCGTCGGGCGACGTGGACCGCATCATGTGTGGTGGTACGAGCTGGGTGGTCGTCATAAGCCGGGGCTCCGTGGGCGGAAACGGTAGCACCCGGGGGAACGGAATCAGCCTGGTTCGAACCCATCTGGCCCAGCGGCCGTCGGGTAGGAACCCAGTACCCGTACGACTTCTGCGTGGGTGCGCACCCGCTCGATGGCCTCGGCCACGTTGGCCGCGCGCGCGTCGCCTTGGAGGTCGGCGAGGAAGAGGTAGTGCCCGAGCTGGCGCTTGAGCGGGCGCGACTCGATCCGCGTCAGGTTGATCTCGCGCGCCGCGAACTCGTCCAAGCAGCGCACAAGCCAGCCCGGCGACGCGTCGCCCGCGCCGTGGAAGACGATCGAGGTCTTGGCCGGCCGGGCGGCGTCGGCGGCGCCGAACGGGGCGGTCCCGCGCGCGGCGACCCAGAGGAAGCGCGTCTGGTTGTCGTGCTCGTCCTCGATCCCCTCCGCCAGCACCTCGCACGAGTAGAGCGACGCGGCGGTGGTCGTGCCGATCGCGGCGACGCCGTCCTGCGAAGTGGCGGCGGTGCGCACCGCCTCGGCGGTGGAGGTCGCGGCGATAAGCCGGCGGCCGGGCAGGTGCTCAGCGATGAACCGCCGGCATTGGGCGAGCGCCTGCGGGTGCGAGGTGATCGCCTCGATCGCGGCGAGGGCGAGCGACGGCCGGACCGCGAGCGCGTGGCTGACCGGCAGCACCTCCTCCCCCACGATCTCGGCGTCCTCGACCTCCAGCGCGAGCGCGTCGAGCGTCGCGTTCACGCCGCCCTCGATCGAGTTCTCGATCGGCACGATCGCCGCCGCGACGTCTCCGCGCGCCGCTGCGAGGATCGCTTCGCGCTCCGTGCTGAACGGGATCGCCTCGCCGGGATGGCCGGCGGCGAGCAGCGCGGCGTGGGTGAAGGTCCCGGCGGGACCGAGGTAGCCGAGCCTCATGGCAACCGTGGCGGCTCGGGCGGTGGCTCGCCGGCCAGCGCGACCCGGACCGCCTCGATCTCCTCGGGCGACAGCGGGTACTCGGGCTCACCGCGCACGACGTGCTTGACGTAGAGCCGCGCCTGGTCGCGGTGGTGGATCGACGACAACACGAGGCCGGATTGCTCGGCGTCCAGCAGCGCGATCGCCACCGACTGCTGACCCGACATCTCGTTGTAGGCGTCGAAGCGCACCAGCCCGCGGAACGCGATTGACGCGTCGAGGCGGTCCTCCGCGGTCCCGACGCGTCCGTCCAGCCGTGCCGCGACGTCCGCAACGTAGGCGTGCAGCGACCGGAACTCCTGCTCGATCCGCGCGGCGTGCGCGACCAGGTCCTCGGCGGGACCGGCGCCGAGCAGCACCCGCTGGTCGGCGCGCAGCCGCCGCAGCCGGACGAACGCGATGGTCGCGACGATCAGCGCGGCGAGCGCGACGGCGCAGCCGGCGACGGCGACGATCCCCGCGGTCGAGCTATCCACGCCCCGGACGCTACTGAACGCGTCAGTTGAACAGGATCGTGTAGGTCGACTGGTTGTTGTCGGTCTTCTGCTCGCCGCGGACCGGCGAGATCCGGACGGTCATCGTCGAGGACGTGCCCTTCGGCGGCACGCTCGTCAACTGGATCGGCACCGTGCCCTGCGTGCCGGCCTTCGTCTGGTTGATGGTCTTGGTCGACTGGATCGTCTTGGACCCGCCGCCGGTGACCTTCACGGTGACCTTGACGTTGCTCTCGTCGTTCTCGCCCTGGTTGGCGTAGGCGACGACGACGCTGAGCGGCGCCTTGGCGGTCACGCGGTTGACCGTCCCTCCGGGCTGCAGCGCGACGCCGCCGGCGGTCGTGCTGACCAGGCCGTGGCCGTGCGTGCCGGGCTTGACCTCGCCGCTGGAGCTCGGCGACGACGTGTCGGCGTCCGGGTTGAGCTTGTTGGCGACCTGGTTGGCGTCCAGCCAGCCGATCGACGGCAGGAACTTGGAGGAGACGACGGTCTGGTCGCCGAGGTCCTTGTCCTTCAGGGCCTGGGTGATCAGCGGGTTGACGCGCTGTGAGTAGACGACGTCGGAGGCCAGGAACGCCTGCATCTGGCCGGCGATCCGCGCGATCGCGGCGGTCGCCGACGGCTGGTTGGAGAGCGCCTTGGAGAGCTGGTTGCCGATCTCGGTGACGCCGGACTCGCGCAGGTTCATGACCAGCTCGAGGTTGGTCTGCGCGGCGGCGACGTCGTCGGGCGCGTCAAGGCCCTTGGCGCGCGTGGCGTCGTCGTGGGCGACGACGCGGACCTGGTTGACCGCGGCGGTCACGTCTTGGGTCGAGCCACCCTTGTTGAGGATGTCGAACAGCTGGCGCGACACGTTGCGATCGGAGTCCTGCACGATCGACGTGACCTCGCGGTTGTAGTCCTTCAGCGCGTTCTTGGCGCGCGTGGAGGAGCAGCTCTTGACCGTGAGGATCAGCAGCAGCGCGATAACCGCCAGGCCCGCGAACAGCACGAACTGGCGGCGGCGGGCGACGTCGACCGGCGGCGGTCCTGCGGCGGTGCCAGCGGTCGCAGCGCGGCGGGGCCGCGCGGGGCGTGTAACTCGGGTGGGCTCGTCGGGCTCGTCGTCGAAGAAGGACACGCCACGCTCCGGGCGGGGGCGAATAGGCCAGTATTGCGGGTGGCCCGGGCGGTGAGGCCCGGGCGTAACGTGGCTGCAACTTCGCCATCGCGCGCAGGGCACCTTCTTCCCGCGCGGAAGATCGGAGAAGGTGGAGACCGCCGAGCACCCCACGACGAGCGCCACGAACGGCTCCTCAGAGGTCGTCCTCGACCGCTATCGGCTGGTGCGCCGGCTGGGCGGCGGCGGGTTCGGCGTGGTCTGGCTGGCCCACGACCAGAAGCTCGACCGGACGGTCGCGGTCAAGCGGATCCCGGTGCCGGACGCGGAAGCGCGCAAGCGCGCGCAGCGTGAGGGGACGGCCGCGGCGCGGCTTCAGCACGCGGCGATCGTCGCGCTGCACGAGACCGGCACCGACGAGGATCACGTCTACCTCGTCTCCGAGTACGTCCGCGGCGGGACCTACGCGCGGCTGCTGGAGATCGGCGCGCTGAGCGATCGCGACGTGGTGGAGATCGGCGTCGCGCTGTGCGACGCGCTGACCCACGCGCACAAGCGCGGGGTCGTCCACCGCGACGTCAAGCCGCTGAACGTGCTGATCCCGGACGGCGGCGACGGCCCGCCGGCGAAGCTGACGGACTTCGGCGTGGCGCGGATCGCGGGCGACGACGCGTTGACGCGGACCGGCGACGTGGTCGGGACGCTGGCCTACATGGCGCCCGAGCAGGCCGAAGGCGGCGAGGTCGGCGAGGAGGCCGACCTCTACGCGCTGGGCCTGTGCCTGTACGAGGGGCTGAGCGGGGTCAATCCCGTGCGCGCGCGTGGCGCGGGCGCGACGGCGCGGCGCGTGGGCCAGCGGCTGCCGCCGTTGGGGCGCCTGCGGCGCGATCTGCCGCTGGATCTGTGCGAGGCGATCGACGCCGCCGTCTGGCCGCACGCGGACGAGCGCGGGACGGTCGGCGAGCTGCGCGCCTCCTTGTGCGCTGCGCTGGACGACGTCGGCGACGAGCCAGGCACGATCGCCGGCGGACCGATCGAGGCGCTGGCCCCGGTGGCGCCGCCGCGGCGCTACGGCCTGCTGGCGCGCGCGGCGGCGGCCGCAGGGGCGGCGGTCCTGGCGGGCGCGGCGCTGAGGTGGGGGTTGGATGGCGGCGGCGGTGCGGCCGCGCCGATTCCTCCGGTCGCGCCCCTCACCGGCGCGCTGGCGGTGGCGCTGGCGGCACTGCTCCTCCCGCGCCTGGCGTGGATGGCGGCGTGTGGGGCGATCGTCGGCTGGCTGGCGAGCGAGGGTGGGCTCGGCGCAGATCGGGCGTGGCTGCTCGCGGCGGCGGCGCTTCCGATCCCGTTGCTCCTGCGCAGGGCGACGCCGGTGACGTGGTCGCTGCCCGCGTTGGCGCCCGTTATGGGCCTGGTGGCGGTCTCCGGTGGGTTCCCAGCCCTGGCGGCGCGGGCGGGGCGGATCGAGCATCGGGCGCTCACGGGCGCGCTGGGCGCGTGGTGGCTGCTGCTGGGCGAGGCGGCGTTTGGCGAGAAGCTCGTGCTCGGACCGCCGAACGACAGCGGGTTCGATGCGATCAGCGCGGTGGTCACGTCGCCCGCGATCGTCCTCGTCGGCGTGTGGGCGGCGGCCGCGGCGGTGTTGCCGTTCCTGGTGCGTGGGCGGCTCTTGGTGCTGGATGTGCTCGCGGCGTCGGTGTGGGCCGCGGCCTGCGCGGCAGGGACGCAGGCGGCGCTCGGAGCGACGCCTCGGGGGCTCGTCGAGGGCGCCGTCCTGGCCGGCGCGCTGGCCCTCGCGCCGCTTGCCCGTCACCTGAGGTCCGCGGAGCGCGTTGACCTGCCGTAACCTCTGAGGCCGGTCCGCGCGAGCGGTCCTCCCACACGGCATGAGCGTCCTCCGCAGCCTTGAAGAGAAGATCGCCGGCCTCGTCGAGGGGACGTTCGGCCGCGTCTTCCGGTCCGAAGTCCGGCCGGTCGAACTCGCGCGCAAGCTTGCGAAGGAGATGGACGAGCACCGCACGGTGTCCGTCTCGCGGACCTACGTGCCCAACGAGTACGTGGTCTGGCTGTCGCCGCAGGACCGCCAGCGCTACGAGGGCGTCGAGCAGTCGGTCATCGACGAGCTCGGCGCGTACCTGCTCGAACACGCGCGGCGCGAGCGGCTGGCGCTGGTCTCCAAGCCGCAGATCGAGTTCCGCACCGACGAGCGCCTGGCGCTGGGCGAGTTCGGGATCCAGGCGCGGCTCGTCGAGCCCCATCAGCCCGCTCAGCCCGAGCAGCCCGCCGCGCGCCCGGCCGACTACGGCCACACGATGGTCTACTCGACCTCCGACCGCCACCAGTCGGCGCTCAACGAGGTCGGCGGCGGCGCGCAGAACGTCCGCCGCCGCGCGGTCATCGTCGCCAACGGCAAGCGCCTGCAGATCCCGCCGACCGGCGCGTTGATCGGCCGCAGCCGCGACGCGGACATCGTCTTGGACGACTCCAACGTCTCACGCCGCCATGCTGAGATCTCGCCGTCTGGGCAGAACTGGCTGATCCAGGACCTCGGCTCCACCAACGGCGTCCGCGTCAACGGCCGCGCGGTCGACGGCGCGCACCCGCTGGAAGACGGCGATCGCATCGAGTTCGGCACCGTCCGCGTCGACTTCGAGGTCGAGTAGCCGTGATCGATCCCGCCTCCGTCGCGCTGAAGTTCGCCTTCTTGGCCGTCCTCTACCTGTTCTTGTTGTGGATCTCGCGCAACGCGCTGAAGGACCTCAAGCGCACGACGTTGCAGACGACGAGCTCCGGCGCCTTCGTCCCGTCGCCGTCTGAGGCCACGGGCATCCAGACGATCGGCGCCGACGCCGCGGCCGGCCTGGACCCGCGCCTGGTCGTCGAGCGCGCGCCCGGCCACGTGCCGGGCATGGAGTACGAGGTCGGCGAGGGCGCGGTGCTGGGCCGCGGCGACCAGGCCGAGATCCGGCTCGAGGACCCGTTCGCCTCCTCGCGCCACGCGCGGCTGACGCGCCAGGGCGCGGTGATCGTCCTGGAGGACATGGGCTCGACCAACGGCACGTACCTCAACGAGGAGCTGGTCGACGGTCCGCGGCCGTTGCACGCCGGCGATCGCGTGCGGATCGGCGACAGCGAGTTCACCTACATGGACCGCTAGATGCTGCGCGTCGCCGATCACGCCGCCCGCACCGACACGGGCCGCGCCCGCTCTGCCAACGAGGACTCCTACTGGGTCCGCTCGCCGCTGTTCGTGCTCGCCGACGGCATGGGCGGCGCGCAGGCCGGCGAGGTCGCGTCCAAGACCGCGGTCGACGTCTTCGCCGACCAGGGCGGTCTGCCCGACGGCCCGGGCACCTACGAGGAGCGCCTCGCCGGGCTGGTCGCCGCCGCCAACTCGCAGGTCCACGAGCGCGCGCAGTCCGACGACCAGTTCGCCGGCATGGGCACGACGCTCACGGTCGCCTACGTCGGCGAGGACGACCTGGCGATCGCCCACGTCGGCGACTCCCGCTTCTACGTGCTGCGGGACGGCCAGCTCTCGCAGCTGACCGACGACCACTCCTTGGTCGGCGAGCTGGTGCGCCGCGGCCAGATCTCCGCCGAGGAGGCCGAGGACCACCCGCAGCGCTCGATCATCACGCGCGCGCTGGGGATCGAGGGTGAGGTCGTCGTCGACCACTTCTCCTGGCCGGTCCGCGACGGCGACGTCTTCCTGCTCTGCTCCGACGGCCTGACCGGCATGGTCCCGGACCCGCGCGTGGCCGAGCTGATCGCCACGTCGCCGGATCTCTCGACCGCCGCGACGCGCCTGATCGCCGCCGCCAACGAGGCCGGCGGGCGCGACAACATCACCGTGATCCTCTTCCGCGTGGAGGAGGTGACGCCGGGCGAGGGCGCGGTCGTCGGTGGCAGCGGTGGACAGGAGACGATGGCCGGCGCGACGGCGCCGAGCACCGCCGAGGTGCGCGCGGCGTCGGCGGCGGGAGCGGGCGCGACGGCGACGCAGCAGTCGAGGACCCCGGACGACCCGCGATCCGTGGTCGGCGCGAGCACGGTGGAGGCGCGCGCCCCGCGCCCGCCGCGCCATCCGCGCCACGACGCCGCGCCGAAGCGCAAGCGCCGCTGGGCGCCCTTCGCCAAGGGCTTTGCGGTCATCGCCGTGCTGCTGGTCCTGATCGCCTCCGGCGGTTGGATCGCGACGCGGTCGGTCTATTTCGTCGGCACCGACGACGACGGGTTCGTGACGCTCTACACGGGCCTGCCGTACTCGCTGCCGATCCTCAAGCTCTACTCCACGGAGTTCACCAGCGGCGTTCCGGCACAGGAGCTGTCGCCCCAGGTCCAGCGCACGGTCACCGAGCACAAGCTGCGCTCGCACGACGACGCCGTCGACCTCATCCGCCAGCTCGAGCAGGGCACGCTGGCGGGGCAGAACGCCTCGTGAGCGCTCGTCGAGACTTCGTCTCGATTGAGACGGAAACAGCATGAGTGCACGGAATCGCGAGCTCTTCGCGCTCATCCCGGCGGCGCTGCTCGTCTCCGCCGGCTTCGCGGCCGTCTTCCTGTCGCGCGACGACCTGCTCGGCGGGTTGAGCGGGACCAACGAGGTCTCCAACGCCAGCCTCACCTACGGCGCGATCTTCCTCGGCCTGTGCGTCGCCGCGCACCTCGTCCTGCGCCTCACGCTGCCCAACGCCGATCCCTACCTGTTCCCGCTCGCGGCGCTGCTGGCGTCCTTCGGGCTGGTCGAGATCTACCGGATCGACGACGGGCTGGCGCGGCTTCAGGCGCAGTGGTTCGTCATCGGCCTCGGGCTCTTCACCGCGACGATCGTGCTGCTGCGCGACTACCGCAAGCTGGAGCGCTACCGCTACCTGATCGCCATCGGCGGCATCGGGCTGCTCCTGCTGCCGCGCGCGTTCACGCCGGTCAACGGCGCCTACCTGTCGATCCAGATCGGCTCGCTGTCGGTGCAGCCGGCGGAGTTCGCCAAGATCGCGATCGTCGTCTTCCTGGCGTCCTACCTGCGCGACACGCGCCAGCTGCTGGTCACGGCGGGTCGGCGCTTCATGGGCGTGACGATCCCGCCGCTGAAGCACTTCGGCCCGATGCTCGTGATCTGGGGCACGTCGATGCTGCTGCTGTTCTACATCCGCGACATCGGCTCGTCGGTGATGTTCTTCGGCGCGTTCCTGGCGATGATCTACGTCGCCACCGACCGGCTGTCGTTCGTGGTCGTCGGCATCGCGACGTTCGCGCTGGGCGCCTATCTGGTCGCCGGCCACATCGGCCACATCGCCGACCGCATCGACGCCTGGCAGGACCCGTTCAACCCGGACTTGCTCAACCGCGTCAGCGGCGGCAGCTACCAGCTCGCCCAGGGACTCTGGGCGCAGGCCGACGGCGGCGTGCTCGGCCGCGGCTTCGGCCAGGCGGTGCTGCGGATCCCCGGCAGCGAGGACTGCAGCGCGACCATCAACTGCTCGCTGCTGCCCGCGCCGCACACCGACTTCATCTACGCGGTGATCGTCAACGAGCTGGGCCTCCTGGGCGCCGCCGGGCTGTTGTGCATCTACCTGCTGCTGGTCCAGCGCGGGTTCAAGATCGCGATGCTCGCGCGCGACTCGTTCTCCAAGCTGCTGGCGACCGGGCTGACGAGCGTCTTCGCGTTGCAGGTCTTCGTGATCGTCGGCGGCGTGACCAAGTTGATCCCCTTGACCGGCGTCACGCTGCCGTTCGTCTCTTACGGCGGCTCGTCGATCCTGGCGAACTTCGTGTTGTTGGCGCTGTTGCTGCTGGTCTCTGACCGCGCACGGAGAGAGGCGTCGGCGTGAACAAGCCGATCGGGCGCCTCTTCGTCGTCGCGTTGCTGATGTTCGGCGCGCTGCTGGTCTCGACCTCGTGGTGGACGGTGCTGCGCGCCGACGACCTCGACCACGACACCGCCAACCACCGCGAGCTGATCCGCGCGCAGAAGATCCGCCGCGGCACGATCTTCGCCGCTGACGGCTCGGTGATCGCCCGCTCCACGCGTGACGACGAGGGCGTCTACCACCGCGCCTATCCGCAGGGCAAGCGCTTCGGGCACCCGATCGGCTACTCCTACAGCTCGATCGGCCAGACCGAGCTGGAGCGCTACCGCAACGACGAGCTGACCGGCAACAAGAACGCGCTCACCACCACCTTCGATCAGCTGATCGGCAAGGCGCGCGAGGGCGACGACGTGCGCACGTCGCTGGATCCCAAGGCCCAGCAGCTGGCGCTGGACGAGATCGCCAAGGTGGGGTCCTCGGGCGCGGCCGTTGCGCTGGATCCGCGGACGGGCTCGGTCAAGGTGATGGCCTCGACCCCGACCTATGACCCCAACACGATCGCCAACGCGGGCGTGCTGAAGGCGGCCAACAAGAACGAGCGTGAGAAGCCCTTGGTCAACCGCGCCGTGCAGTTCGGCGCCGCGCCGGGCTCGACGTTCAAGGTCATCACCTCGACCGCCGCGATCGACACGGGCGCCTTCAGCGCCAACAGCGCCGTCGACGGCGACAGCGGCCAGAAGTTCTCCGGCGTCCCGCTGGCCAACGACTTCAACGAGGACTTCGGCCAGATCGACCTGAAGACCGCGCTGGCCAAGTCGGTCAACACCGCGTTTGCCAACGTCGGCGAGAAGCTCGGCAAGTCGGTGATGAAGGAGTACATGGAGCGCTTCGGCTTCGACGCCAAGCCCGAGCTCGACTACCCGAAGGACTCGATGTCGGCCTCGGTCGTCGCGCCCAACCCGCCCGGCCACGCGGTCTCGCCGACGTCGCGCTTCGTCGACCTCGGCCGCATGTCGATCGGCCAGGGCGGTTTGCAGGCCACGCCGCTGCAGATGGCGCAGGTCGCGGCCGCCGTGGCCAACGACGGCAAGCTGATGAAGCCGCATCTCGCCACGCGCGTCGTGGACCGCGACGGCCGCACGGTCGACCAGGTCGAGCCCGAGGTGCAGTCCGAGGTCATGAAGGGATCGACGGCCGCCGCCGTGACCGACATGATGGTGGGCGTGGTGCAGAGCGGCACCGGTCGGAACGCGCAGATCCCGGGCCTTCAGGTCGCGGGCAAGACGGGCACGGCCGAGACCGAGTTCGGCAAGAAGATCAACGACGTCTGGTTCATCGGCTTCGCGCCCGCGGACAACCCGCGGGTTGCGGTGGCCGTCACGGTCAAGGCCGTCACGGGCTTCGGCGGCGACTTCGCGGCGCCGATCGCGCGCGACATCATGGAAGAGCTCTTGAAGTGACGGATCCCACGCCCGAGACCACCTCGACGATCATCGACGGCCGCTATCGCGTGCTGGCCCGCGTCGGCTCCGGCGGGATGGCCGACGTCGTCTGCGCCGAGGACCTGCAGCTCGGCCGCAAGGTCGCGATCAAGCTCCTGCACCGGCGCTTTGCCCAGGACGAGGAGTTCGTCGAGCGCTTCCGCCGCGAGGCCTCCAGCGCCGCCGGCCTCCAGCACCCGCACGTCGTGGCCGTCTACGACCGCGGCGCGTGGGACGACACGTACTACATCGCGATGGAGTACCTCGAAGGACGGACGCTGAAGAAGCTCGTCCAGGAGGAGGCGCCGCTGGAGGCCTCGCGCGCGATCGACTTCACGATCCAGATCCTGCGCGCCGCGCGCTTCGCGCACAAGCGCGGGATCATCCACCGCGATCTGAAGCCCCACAACGTGATCGTCGACGCCGAGGGGCGCGCGAAGGTCACCGACTTCGGGATCGCCAAGGCGGGCGCGTCGGACATGACGCAGACCGGGTCGATCATGGGCACCGCGCAGTACCTCTCGCCCGAGCAGGCCCAAGGGCACGCGGTCAGCGCGCCGAGCGACCTGTACTCGATCGGGATCATCTTGTACGAGATGCTCACCGGCCGCGTGCCGTTCGACGGCGAGAGCGCGGTCACGATCGCGCTCAAGCAGGTCGGCGAGGCGCCGGTGCCGCCGTCGCAGCTGAACCCGGCGGTGCCGCCCGCCCTCGAGGCGGTCGTGCTCAAAGCCTTGGAGAAGGACCCGGCGCGCCGCTTCGCGGACGCCGACGAGTTCGTCGCCGCGCTGGAGCAGGCGGCCGCCGGCATCGTCCCGGTCTCCGCGTTCGGCGCGACCGGCGAGGCGACGCGCGTCCTGCAGCCGACCGGGCCGATGGTCCCGCTGCCGCCGCCGGACGCCTACATCGAGCAGCGCCACTACGGCCCGCCCCCGGCGCCCGGCGAGGTGGTCGAGGAGGACGACGGCGACGGCCCGGGCAAGTGGTGGATCGCGTTGTTGGTGGGGTTGCTCGTCGCGGGCGCGATCGTCGCCGGGCTGCTGCTGACCGGCAAGGACAAGGTCAAGGTGACCAACGTCGTCGGCCGCCCGCAGGCCGAGTCCGAGCTGGTGCTCAAGCGCGCTGGGCTGAAGACCGACGTGACGCTGAAGGAGTCAGACACCGCGGCCAAGGGCACGGTCACGGGGCAGGATCCCGCGGGCGGCTCGCGCGTGCCGAAGGGCTCGACGGTCAACCTCACCGTCAGCTCCGGCCCGGGCACCGCGCGGATCCCGGACCTCACCAACCAGCGGCGCAGCGACGCGCGCAAGGCGCTGACCGACCTCGGCTTCAACATCACCGAGGAGCAGCAGGCCAGCGACACGATCAAGGAGAACCGCGTCATCGGCACGCGGCCCGACGTCGGCCAGGAGCTCGACAAGGGCGCGAGCGTGACGCTGATCGTCTCCAGCGGGAAGGAACGCGTCGCCGTGCCGAAGGTGACCGGCCTGACCGAGGACGAGGCCCGAACGACGCTGGAGTCGGTCGGCTTCAACGTCTCCAAGACTGATCAGGAGACCACCGACGAGGACGAGGTCGGCAAGGTGCTCGCGCAGAAGCCCGCCAGCGGCGGCACGCTGGCCAAGGGCGGCACGGTGGCGATCACGGTCGGCAAGGCGCCGCCCGAGGTCGATGTGCCAAACGTCGTCGGGCAGGGCCGCTTGGCCGCGCAGGCGGCGCTCAAGCAGGCGGGCTTCGACGTCGAGCTGGTCCCGCAGGAGACCACCGACCCCGCGCAGGACCTGCGCGTCATCACCCAGGACCCGGCCTCCGGGACCAAGGCCAAGAAGGGCGACACCGTGACCCTCACCTACGGACAGCTTCAGGAGGCGTCGAGCACGACGCCGAGCAGCACCTCGCCGAGCGAGACGGAGACCACGCCGTGAGGGTCGCAGTCCTCGGCGGCGGTCGGTCCTCGGAGCACGAGGTCTCGCTGGTGTCGGCCGCCACGGTCGCCCAGGGCGCGCTGGACGCCGGGCACGAGGTGCTGCGCGTCACGCTGGAGCGCGACGGCACGTGGTGGCACGACGGCGACGAGCTGGTGCTGCGCCCTGGCCGCGGGTTCCTGGACGCCGACGTCGTCTTCCCGGTCCTGCACGGCCCGTTCGGCGAGGACGGCACGGTGCAGGGCTTGTTGGAGCTGTTGGACGTGCCCTACGTCGGGTCCGGCGTGATGGCCTCGGCCGTGTGCATGGACAAGGTGGTGTTCAAGGACCTGATGGCGCAGGCGGGGATCCCGCAGGTCGCCTACGCGCTCGTGGAGAAGGACCGGCCGCGCCCGTCGCTGGAGCACCTCGGCTACCCGCAGTGGGTCAAGCCCGCGCGGCTGGGGTCCTCGGTCGGGATCGTCCGGGTGGAGAAGCCCGAGGAGATCGACGCCGCGCTGGACGAGGCGTTCTCCCACGACGACCGCGTGATCGTCGAGGCGAACTCGTCGGGCCTGGAGATCGAGTCCTCCGTGTTGGGCGACACGCACGACGCGCGCGTCAGCCAGCCGGGCGAGATCGTCCTGCTGCGCGACGGCTGGTACGACTACGAGGCCAAGTACACCGAGGGCGGCATGCGCCTGGAGTTCCCGGCGCGCATCTCCCCGACGGCCATCGCGCGCCTACGCGAGGAGGCCGCGCGCGCCTTCTCGGCGGCCGGCTGCTCCGGCCTGGCCCGTGCCGACTTCTTCGTCGACGGCGAGACGGTGTTGTTGAACGAGTTGAACACGCTCCCGGGCCAGACGCCCACGTCGGTCTACGGCGTGTTGTGGGAGCGCTCCGGCCTGGCTTACCCGGACCTGGTCGACGAGCTCTGCAAGATCGCCGTCGCGCGCTTCGAGCGCGAACGCGCCCTGCGCCACTAGGGCGCTAGCGCGGCGGCGGGGCGATCGAGGTCGAGCGGCGGGCCTGGTCCTCGGCGTGGAGGCGGCGGGCGAGCTTGAGCTTGGCGTCGACCTGGGCGGCGAGGTCGGCGGCGGAAGGCGAGTTGTCGTCCTTGCGGCGGATGGCCGCGAGGGAGGGGAGCGCGGGCAGGGAGGCCATGGTCTGGTGATCGGCCGTTCGTCCAGGGGCGCTGAGGGGTGCGGTACTGCCGGCGACGTGGGGATCCCCCGAGGGGGTGATGGCTATCCGCGCGGCAGCGCGCGGGCGGCGGAGGTGATGTCGGCCCAGGGGTCGCCGCCGAGCTCCGCGAGCCGGTCGCCGATCGTGCGCAGGGTCCAGCCGTCGGGCTTCAGCGCGTCGTCGTCAAGCTCCTCCCAGCGCAGCGGCGTGGCGACCGGCGCGTGGGGGCGCGGGCGCGGCGCGTAGGGCGGGACGACGGTCTGGGCGGGGCGGTTGCGGGCGACGTCGAGGTAGATGCGGTCGTCGCGCTTGTTCTTGTAGAACTCGGTCGTGAGCGTGTCGTCGTGCGCGGCGGCGAGGTCGGCGGCGAAGGCCGCGACCCAGTCGGCGACGTCGCCCACCGCGCGCGTGCGCTTGAGCGGCACGACGACGTGGATGCCGCGCGAGCCGGTGACCATTGCGAACGGCTCCAGGCCCACGGCGCGCAGGGCGTCGCCGCAGAGGCGGGCCGCGGTGCGCACGGCGGCGAAGTCCTCGGTGGACGGGTCGAGGTCGATGACCAGCCGGTCGGGGCGGTCGAGCTTGTCCGCGCGGGAGGTGAAGACGTGCGGCGTCACGCAGCCCTGCTGGGCCAGCCACTGGAGCGTCCGCTGGTCATTGGCCAAGACGTGGTGGACGACCCCGTCCTTCTTGGGCACCTCCACGGTCCGCACCCAGTCGGGCGCGCCCTTGGGGACCTCCTTCTGAAAGAACCCGCCGTCGCCGACCGCGCCGCGGAAGCGCTGGAGCGACACCGGCCGGTCGCGCACGTGCGGGAGCATCACGTCGGCGATCGACCCCATGTACTCGAACAGCTCGCCCTTGGTGATCCCGTCCTCGGGCCACAGCTCGCGCTCGGGGTGGGTCAGCCTCATGGCTTGGGCTGGAAGAGGACCAGTTCGGAGATGCCGACCTTGCCGCCCTCAGGCAGCTTGGTGATCCAGACCAGGTAGTAGCGGAACTTCTGTCCGGCGGTGTCGAGCTGGATCGCCATCGACTTCTTGGTGGCGTCGATCGTCGTGCCGAGGTCCTGCCAGCCGCTGAGGTCGGTCGCCTTGGTGTCGACCGAGTTCGACACGTACACCTTGCCGGTCCAGCCGGTGGTCGTGGTGCGGATGTCCAGGCGCTTGGCGACGATGCCCGGCTTGGCGTCGAGGTAGATCCCGACACCGGGCTTGCTCTGCAAGCCACCGCGGTAGGTCTCGGTCGTCCAGACCGTGCCGGGGTCGTCGTCCAGCACGCGCAGCGCGTCGCCGCCGTGCTCATCTTGGTCGCCGTAAGGATCGAAGTCGTGGGCGCGCGACTGGCCGAGCGACACCGACTGCAGCCCGGTCGCCGGCTGGGTCTTGTCGACCGGGCGCTGCGCGGTGCCCTTCTCGGTGCGGTCGGCCAGCAGCAGCACCGCGGCGACGACCACCGCGGCGATGACGACCAGCGCCGCCACCAGGCGAACCGGGTGGATCACGCGCGCGGGCAGCCGCCGCTGGGCGGAGGCCGGCAGCGTGCGCAGGACCGCGGTCGCCTCGCCGGTCGAATGGCCCGAGCGCTGCGTCTCGATCGCCAGGACCTCTTCGAGCGCGGCGATCAGCGCGCGGTCGTCCGGGTAGCGCTTCTCGGTCTCCTTCGCGGTTGCCCGCTCGAGCACGGCCGCCAGCGCGTTGGAGACCTCCGGCCGGCGCACCTGGACGTCCGGGAGCTGCTCGCGCACGTGCTTCATCGCGACCGCCACCTGGTTGTCGCCCTTGAACGGGACGTCCCCGGTGAGCATCTCGAACAGCACGATGCCCAAGGAGTACAGGTCGCTCTGACCGGTGACCGGGTGGCCCAGCGCCTGTTCGGGTGAGACGTAGTCGGTGGTTCCGAGCACGCGGCCGTCGGCGGTGAGGCCCTCCTGGTCCAGCGTGCGGGCGATCCCGAAGTCGGTGACCTTCGCCGAGCCCTCCTCGTCGACCAGGACGTTCTGGGGCTTGACGTCGCGGTGGACGATGCCGCGGTCGTGCGCCACGCCCAAAGCGCGCGCGATCTCGATCGCGTAGGCGATCGACTCCTGGATCGGCAGCCGCCCATAGCGCCGGATCCGGTCCTTGAGCGTCTCGCCCTCGACGTACTCGAAGACGATGTAGGGCATGCCCTCGTCCTCGCCGGCGTCGATGACCGTGACGATGTGCGGGTGGTTGAGCTGCGCGACGGCGCGCGCCTCGCGACGGAAGCGCTCCAGCTGATCGCTGTCGGTCGCGATCTCGCGGTGCATGAGCTTGATCGCGACCTGGCGCTCCAGCACGGTGTCGAAGGCGCGATAGACCGTCGACATTCCTCCCGTGCCAATTTGGGCGTCCAGCCGATACCGGCCGTTGAGCAGCGTGCCGACCTGCGAGCTCACAATTCCTATTGTCCCCGTTCGCCCTAAGCGCGGGATCACCTTTAACGACCATCGGACCGCTCCCCCGGCAGAGGAGCGGCCCGACGGCCGGACAGAGGCACTGCTTTCGGGGCTTACCCGAGGAGCTTCAGGACGTTCTGCGGGGCCTGGTTGGCCTGCGAGAGCATCGCGGTGCCGGCCTGCTGCAGGACTTGCATCTTGGTGAGGTTGACCATCTCCTCAGCCATGTCCACGTCGCGGATGCGCGACTCGGCCGCGGTCAGGTTCTCCTGGTAGGCGGCGGAGACCGACAGCGTGTGGTCGAGGCGGTTCTGCACGGCACCCATCTCGGCGCGGGCGGCCGAGACGGCGTTGATCGCCGTGTCGATCTCGGAGATGTCGGTGTTCGTCGTCGCCGACAGCGAGGCGTAGGACGAACCGATGCCCGTGGCGAGGTTCAGGAACGTGATCCCGATCTGCTCGCCGTCGTTGGCGCCGACCTGGAACGAGACCGTGGCGGAGCCGTTCAGCAGGCTGATGCCGTTGAACTGCGCCTGCTGGCCGATGCGGCCGATCTCAGACGCCAGCTGGTTGACCTCGTTCTGGATCGAGGTGCGGGCGGCCGTGTCGAGCGAGCCGTTCTTGTACTGGACGGCCAGCTCGCGGACGCGCTGGAGCATCGAGTGGACCTCGTCGAGGTTGCCCTCGGCGGTCTGGACCATCGAGACGCCGTCCTGGATGTTGCGCTGAGCCTGGCCGAGGCCGCGGATCTGCGACCGCATGGACTCGGAGATGCCGAGGCCGGCAGCGTCGTCGGCCGCGCGGTTGATGCGGTAGCCGGAAGAAAGACGTTCCATCGACTGCGAAATCTTCGCCGTATTCGACTGAAGGTTCCGCGTGGCGTTCATCGCCTCGATGTTGTGCGTGATGCGAAGGGACATCCTTTGTCCTTTCCTGTCAGGAGGGAGTAGTGCAGGGAGGGAGTTGCGTCTAGCCGGCGGCTAGGGGTTCTTGGAGGGCGCCGGGACGTCGTCCGGAAGTTCGGTGACGTCAGACGCAGCGGCGGCACGATTCTCCGCCTGGACGGCCGCCCAAATCTCTTCCCGGTAGACGGGGATCGACTTGGGAGCGGCGATGCCGATGCGAACGCTCGAGCCGCTGACCTCGATCACTTCGACCACGACGTCGTCGCCGACCATGATCTTCTCGCCGGGGCGACGGGTGATGATGAGCATCTTTCAGATTCCTCCTTGGATTCCGAGGCTGGGGTTCGAGCGTAGAAGGGCTACGCGGCCTTCGTCGACGGCTCCTCCTGGAGCCCGGCGAAGAGGGGGGCACGGACCGGGGCATCCGTCACCTGGTTGATCACCTGGTGACCTTGGTTGCCCACGACGAGGATCGGCGCGCGTAGGTTGGCGCAGAAGTCCTCGAGTGCGGCGGCGGACCGGACGGTCACGTAGACCATCGCGTCCTCGGCGCTGGAGATGCCAAGCCGCTCGGCCTCGTCGTCGGACAGCTCGAGCTCGTAGTCCTCGAAGAACCGCCAGGGGTTCGTCACGGGGACCGCCAGCTCGGGGTCGTCCATCGAGTGCAGCCAGACGAACGCGGACTCCTCGCTGCGAGCGAGGAGGGCGAAACGCCGGCCACCCAGGCCGATGAGCCCATTCGGGAAGTCGAGCACTGCCTCGGCGGGGATCTGAAGCTCCCCGAAGCGGCTCGACTGGAGCGTTACTGCCATGTGGGAGTCGCCTCCGTTGTTGGGGTTGATCAGTCCGCCGCTCATGACAGGAACTGCAGGAGCGAGGGCTGGATGACCTGCGCGCCGACCTTCAAAGAGGCCTGGTAGGCGGCAGATTGGGTCTGGTAGTTCATGAGGGCCTCCGCGTAGTCGACGCCGGTGAGGTCGTCGATCTTCTGCTTGGTCCCGTCCTCGAGGTCCTCGAGGCGGGCCGTGGCCGCGGTGGCCCGGTTCGACATCGCGCCAACCGCCGAGACGGCGGAGCTGATGGCGGTCTGGTTGGCCTGGATCGCCTGGAGATCGGTGGTCCCGATCGCCTGGAGGTCCGCGGCCGTGCCCCCGCGCAGATGCGCGGAGAGCTGGGCCAGCGCGTCGAGGATCTTGCCGTCCCCGGTCGCGCTGCCGCTGCCCAAGAGCGCACCTGCGGTCAAGGGCGTGCTGGTTCCGTCCGTGGTTGTGAAGGACGGGTTGGTGGAAAGTTGGGTACCGGCGCCGCCGTCGCGGATGATCGCGTTGGCGTCGCCCTGGTAGGTGTCGCCGGTGGCGGTCGTGTAGGGCGCCTTGTCGGTCGCCGTGCCGGAGAAGACGTACTCGCCGTCGACCTTGGCGTTGACCGAGTCCTTGGCGGACTTGATCAGCTGGTCGATCTCGTCGGCCATCGCGTTGCGGTTGGTCTGGCTGTAGGAGCCGTTGGCGCCGGTCAGCGCGAGCTCGCTGGCGCGCGACAGGACCGAGCGCAGCGACTCCAGCGACGACTCGACCGAGGTCAAGCGCGTCGAGACGCCGGCGACCGAGTCCTGGCTGGACTTGATGCCCGACAGCTCCGACAGGCGCAGGCGCTCCTGCGCCGCGGCGATCGGGTCGTCGGACGGCGCGTTGACCGAGCGGCCGGTGGAGATCGAGTTCTGGGTGTCGGTGAGCGTCTTGTACCGGGACTGGAGGTCCTGCAGGACCCGGTCGCTGACCATGTTGTTCGTGACGCGGAAGGACATGATCTACATCCCCACCCGTCCGGTCGAGTTGATCAGCGTGTTCAAGATGTCGTCCATCGTCGTCAGCGCGCGGGCCGCGGCCTGGTAGCCGCGCTGGAACTTGATGAGGTTGGACATCTCCTCGTCCAGCGAGACGCCGGAGACCGACTGGCGCTGGCCCGAGATCGAGTTCTGGACGCTCGTCGCGGTGGAGTAGGTGTTGGTCGCGCTCTGGACGTCAGAGCCGACCGTGCGGACGAGGCCGGCGTAAGCCGTGTCGACCGTGCCGCCGCGCAGCTTGGCGATCGCCGCGGCGACCGAGTTGTCGCCCGCCGCGCCGCCGGCCGGAGCGCCGGTGACCGTCGCGCCGGTGGCGACCGTCGCGATGTCGGTCGCGCTGGTGCCGGAGAAGATGGGGTTGGTCGCCAGCGTGTTGACGCCGGTGATCAGCGACGAGGCCATCGAGGACAGCGTCGTGCGGTAGCTGGCGATCTTGGCCGCGGCGTCCTGCAGGCCGCCGAGCTGACCGCCCGGGGTCGCGGAGATCGTCGCGGTCGTCGGCATCGTGACCGCGGTCTGGGAGACCAGCGGCTGCGTGGCGCCGGCGAAGGACACCTGGATCATGCCCGGGTAGGCCTTGTTGCCGTTGGCGTCGAGCGTCGGGTCGGCGGTGACCGAGACCTGGCCGTACTGCGAGAGCTGGTCCAGCAGCTGGTCGCGGCGGTCGAGCAGGTCGTTGGGCTCGCTGCCGGACTGGACGGCGATGTTGATGCGCTGGTTCAGCGACGCCAGCTCGTTGGCGATCGGCTTGATCGGGCCTTCGGGCGACAGCATGTCGCTGATCGCGTCGGTGGCCTGCTGGCCGGAGGCGGCCAGGTCCTTGTCCAGCGAGTTGAAGCGCGTGGCGAGGTTCTGCGCGGCGCCGACGACGCCGTCCTTGGCAGCCTGCGAGCTCGGGTTGGACGCCAGCGTGTCCCACGAGGTCCAGAACTTGTCGACGAGCGCCCCGAGGTCGTTGGCCGTGCCCGAGCCGAGCAGGCTCTGCGCGGTCGTCAGGCGGCGCGCGGTGGTCTCGGCCTGCGAGGCGACCGTGCTCTGGGTGCGGTACTGAAGATCGAGGAAGTCCTCGCGGACACGGCGGTAGCTGAGGACGTCGACGCCCTGGCCGAGCTGCGCGCCCGTGCCGTCCTGCTTGATCGAGTCGATCAGCAGCGACGGGGCGGCGCCGAGGACGACCTGCTGGCGCGTGTAGCCGTCGGTGTCGACGTTGGCGATGTTGTGGGACGTGACGTCCAGCGCCGACTGGTGGGCCTGGACGCCGCGCAGCGCCGTGTTGAGTCCGCTGAAGGCCGGGATCGTCATGGCCTATGCCTCGAGGTCCAGGGCGCGACGAACGCGCACGGCCTGGGCCGACGGGTCGAGGGTGGCGCGCATGTTGGCGCCCGGCTCGCTGGGCGGCCGGTAGCCGACGTCCTCGCCGTCCACGCCGAGCTGGCGGGTCAGGTGCGACAGGAACGCGAGCTCCTGGCGCATGAGGGCGCGGTTGACGACGTGCTCGCGCTGGACCTCGGCGAGGAGGCCGCGCAGCTCGGCGGAGCGGCCCTTGGCCGCCATCGCCTCGTTGGGGTTCAAGAGCTGGGCCAGCGCCTCGAGCGTGACCTGGTGGGCCGGGATGCCCAGGCCGCCGCCGGCCTGCGTGAGCAGGCGGACGCGGTCGCGCTCCAGGCCGGAGCGACGCTCCATCTCGGCCTGCATCTCGCCGAGGCGAGCCAGGACGGCGTCGACGTCGCGGTTGCGGATCGCGGCGCCCTGGCGCAGGACGGCGTCCAGCAGCCGGCGCGCGGAAGCGATCTGCGCGTCGAGGTGGCGAAGGATGTCGGTGCCGAACGCGGTCGGCGCCTGCGGAGCGAGCGTCGTGGCGGTCATGACGTCGCCCCCTGGTTCTTCAAGTTCGCAGCGATCGTGCGGGCGAGCCCGAGGCCGCCGCTGCCCACGACCGCGTCGGCCATGACGCCCGGCAGCATCTGCTTGTACTGCTGGGTGGCCGGCGAAGCCGACTCGTCGTCGGAGCCCTTGGCGGTGTCGGCCATCGACTGCGTGAGCTGCTCGACGAGCTGGCGCTCGAACTGCAGCGCAGCCTTGTAGGTGTTCTTGTCCTCGGTGCTGCCGCTGCGGATGTCCGCGGGCAGCGTCGAGTTGTCGATGGGCGGCAGGGTCGACATCAGCGCTTGACCTGGTTGGCGATCTCCAGGATCTGGTCCTGGGTGGTGATGGCCTTGGAGGCGAGCTGGAACGCGCGCTGGGCCTCGATCATGTCGGTCATGGCCTGAGCCGTGTCGACGTTCGAGCCTTCCAGCGTGCTCTGCGTGAGCGTCGTCGACTTGGCTGCTGCGCGGATCGCGCCGGAGCCGGTCGTCGCCACGTAGGTGTTGTCCGGGCCGCCCTTGAGGGCCGCCGGAGCGGGGACATCCACGATCTTGAGCTGGCCGAGCGCCTTGCCGTCCAGCGAGATCGTCCCGTCGGCGCCGATCTTCACGGCGTCGGTGTTTGCACCCTGCGGGAACTTGATGGAGGGCTCAATGAGCTCGCCGGTGTGCAGGGCAAGGCGTCCGTCGGCGGTGACCTGGAGGTTGCCATCGCGCGTCAGCGCCTTGGTGCCGTCCTTCAACTTGACCTGGATGAACCCAGGGCCGTTGAGGGCGACGTCCAAGGAGCGCCCGGTGTTCTCAAGCCCGCCCTGCGCGGTAGAACGGCCGATCGAGGTCGCGGCCGACCCCGCTCCGATCTCCACGCCCTTAGCGGCGCCGTAGCCCTGGGCATCGTCGTACACGAGGTCGCGGAACGCGACACGGGCGGCCTTGTAGCCGTGCGTGTCGACGTTGGCGAGGTTCGCCGATACGGCGTCGAGCCGCGTCTGCTGGGCTGCCATGCCGGCGGCCGCTGTGTACATGCCTTCAAGCACTTTTAACCGGGTCTCCTGGGAAGGAGGGAAATCAGGATCTCCGGCTTCCACCAAGGGTGGTCCAGCCTGCGGTGATCCTCTGTCTCTCCGGTGATCGGCAAGGGCCGAACCGACTTGAGAAGTGATGGGACATCCGTCCGTTGCCGAACCCGCCCACCGCCCCCAGCCATCCTCCCAACCGCACCAAAGTGCGGTTTTGCAGGCGCTAGGCCGGGAGGTTGCCGACCTGGCTCGACGCCAGCTGCAGCGTCGAGTCGATCGTCTGGATGGCCTTCTGGCCGGCCTCGAAGGCGCGCATAGAAGCCATCATGTCGACCATCGTGCGGCCGGCATCGACGCCGGAGCCCTCAAGGACCCCGGACTGGACCTCGCCCTTGGCGGTACCCGCGGCGGTGCCCGTGACGTAGGAGTCACCGGACTTGGCCGGGTTGGTGAGGTTGAAGTTTCCGACCTTGGCGACGTCGACCGTGCCGTCGGCGTTGACCTTGACGGGCTTCTTGTCGGTGCCGAGCACCTTGTTGCCCATCTGGTCGATCAGCTCGCCGGCCTTGTTGGCCTGGAAGGAGCCGTTGCGCGTGTAGCGCACGCCATCAGCGGTCTGCACCCCGAAGAAGCCCGGGCCCGCGATCGCGAGGTCGAGCGGCTCGTCGGTGGCCTTCAGCGCCTCAGGCGTGAAGTCGGTGACCTGCTTGGTGATCAGCGGACCGATGCCGAGCTTGCCGACCTGCTGGCCGGTCTTGGTGTTCTCGAGCAAGAGGTCCTCGAAGGAACGCTGCTGTGACCGGTCGGACTTGTAGCCCGGGGTCGCCGCGTTGGCGAGGTCGTTGGAGATCTGATCCTGCCGGACCATCTCGGCAACCATGCCGGCGGCGGCGATGTAAAGCCCGCGTTCCATGCCTCCCGTAGGTCGGCCCGGCGCGGCGCGACTTGAGGCGCCTTCGCGCCTGCGAACCTGTGGGCGGACATGGAAGCGATCCCGATCAGCGCGACCCTGCTGCGCGGGCTGCTGCCCGAGCTCACGCTCACGCCGGGCACGTTCGTCACGGGCCGCGTGCTGGACCCCAAGACGCTCAACCTCGCGGGCGTCAAGCTGGCCGCGCAGCTCCCGGCGGACGTCGTTGCCGGCCAGGTCCTGCGGTTGCAGGTCCAGGAGGCGACGACCGAGCGGATCCACCTCAAGGTGATCGAGCCGGGTACGCCGCTGGCCCAAGCCGCCCAGGCGGCGGAGCCGCCGCAGGTCCCGGCCAACGCCTACCAGCTCGCGCTGCCCGGCGGGATCGTCGCCAAGCTGCACGTCGAGGAGCGCGAAGAGGCCGGCGGGCGCAAGCGCGGCGATGGCGAGGCGCGGACGGTCGTCGTCCGCTACGACTCGCCGACGCTCGGGCGCCTGGACGTCCGGCTGGACGCGCACTCGGCGGCGGTCCACGTCGCCGAGGGCGATCCGGCGGCCACGGTCGCCGAGGCGGCCGAGGTCCTGCGCGACGCGCTGATGCGCGCGACCGGGAACCCGACGCAGGTCACCGTCCACCCGCGGAGCTTCAACCTGCGTGCCTGAGGAGCCCAAGAAGCCCAAGCGCGCGACGGCGCTGCGCTATGACCGCGAGAAGCACGGCTCGCCGGAGGTGATCGCGACCGGCTCGGGGCTGATCGCCGAGCGGATCGTGGAGATCGCGCGCGAGCAGGGCCTGCCGGTGCGCGAGGACCCGGCGCTGGCCGAGGCCCTTTCACGACTACAGCTCGAGCAGGAGATCCCGCCCGAGCTGTTTGTCGCAGTGGCCGAGGTCCTGGTGTGGGCCTACGGCTTGGAGAAAAAGCGTCGCTTCTAAGCCCCCGCGAACAAGCGACGAAGGAAGCAGCAGCCAGGCGAACGAGCCGCTAGGCGAGCTCAGGCCACGGCCTGGAACAGCGGCGCGTCGTCGTCCAGCACGGTGCGCAGCGTCTTCTTGAGCTGACCGTGGATCTGGCAGACGCGGGACTCGGAGACGCCGAGGATCTCGCCGATCTCGGCCAGCGTCATGTTCTTGACGTAGAGCAGGACCGCGACCTCGCGCTCGCGCTGGGGCAGACGGGAGAAGGCCTCGCGGAACTTGTCCTTGGCCTGCTCCTTGGCAGCCTGGTGCAGCGGGTCGGCCGACGCGTCGGTGGAGGCGATCGTGTCGATGCGCTCGATCGTCGTCTCGTCGTCGGAGAGCACGAGCGTGTTCAGCGACGTCAGGTCGGACTGCGTGACCTCGTCGCGGCGCTTGCGCAGCTCGGCGACCGTGGTGCCCATCGACTCGGCCAGCTCGGGCTGGGTCGGGCGACGGCCGTGCAGCGTGGTGAAGTCGTCGGCGGCGCGCTCGATGTCGCGCTCCCAGCGGCGGACGGAGCGCGGGGCCCAGTCCTGGCGGCGCAGCTCGTCGAGGACGGCGCCGTGGATGCGGGTCCAGGCGTACTGCTCGAGCGTGGCGCCCTTGGCCGGGTCGTAGCGCTCGATCGACTGGATGAGGGCCTCGAGGCCGCAGGAGATGAAGTCCTCGACCTCACAGCGGGCCGGCATCTCGCGGACCTTCTTGTAGACGATGTACTTGACCAGGGGGGCGAAGGTCAGCACGAGGCGATCACGAACGGCGCGATCGTTGGTGCGGCGGTACTCCTTCCAAAGCGCGAGCGTGTCCTCGGAGGAGAGGCGGCGCTTGGAGGTCTGGGCGGTGGCGAGGCTCATACGACGGGGCTCCTTGGTGCGGGGGGGACGCTGGAGGTATCGGTGCGGCGCCGAACGTTCCGCATCCCCAATGTCTGGTATCGAGCCTCTGGACATGCGGCCAGACGTGCCCTCCCCAGAACTGGGGACCCACCCCGTCGAACCTCCATCGAACGCACTCAAAGCTGTGCATGGGTGCCGATCCTGCTTGACACGCGCGGGGGCGTACGCGTGAGGGCCGTTCGTCGTGAGTTCGCTTCAGGACCCATGCATCCGCGCGCAGACCATGGTGTGACGTTGCTCTCAACTCGAAACGTCGGTGGCCGAACGTACGGAGTGGCGGCCCTCCCGCCGTTCCTTCCCCTCCAAGGAGCCTTCAGCACCCATGGCGCTTCGCCTCGTTGCGCCGGTCGACGGACCGGCACCCCAGACTTCCGCCCCCACCACGGGCGCCGCCGCAGTCGCGCAGGTCACCAACCGCGCGGCGAGCCTGCTCGAGGCCCACGACCTCGCGGGCTGGCGCTCCCTGGCCACGGCCGCAGGCGAGCTCGCCGACCCCAACGACCGCTACCTCGCGCGTCGCTTGCTGCTGGAGTCGATCCTGCGCAACCGCGCCAACACGCCGTCCAAGAACGCCGAGCAGCTTGCCGCCGGCGCGCTCGCGGGCACCGAGATGCTCGAGAGCGAGCCGCGCGAGCCCGTCCTGCTGAACTTCACCGGCGTCCTGATGTACGAGCTCGGCGCGATCGTTGCGGCCGAGGCACTCTTCCGCGCCGCCCAGCGCCTGGACCACGAGCTGGCCGACGTCGGCGCGAACCTGCGCGCGGTCACCGCCCGCCGCAAGGCCGGCCTGACCACGCCCCAGGGCTTGCCGCCGCAGGTGCTGCGCCTGCTGCGCACGCTCGGCCCGCGCGCCCAGAAGGCCGCGCAGAAGGCCGTGCCCGCCACCGACCAGACGGTCTCGCTGTGCATGATCGTCAAGGACGAGGAGGCGATGCTGCCGCAGTGCCTGGCCTCCGTCGCCGAGTTCGTCGACGAGCTGATCATCGTCGACACCGGCTCGACGGACCGGACGGTCGAGATCGCTGAGTCTTACGGCGCGACGATCCTGCACCACGAGTGGGACGGCGACTTCGCCGCCGCGCGCAACGTCGGCCTTGAGGCCGCGAGCAGCGACTGGCTGATGTACCTGGACGCCGACGAGGTGCTCGTCGACGGCGAGGGCCCGCGCCTGCGCGAGCTGCTCGGCCACACCTGGCGCGAGGGCATCTTCCTCACCGAGTCCAATCACGTCGGCGAGGTCCAGGACGGCGTCGCCGTCCAGCACGCCGCGCTGCGCCTGTTCAAGAACCACCCGGACTACCGCTTCGAGGGCCGCGTCCACGAGCAGTTCGCCCACAAGCTGCCGGCCCAGCCCGAGCGCGTCGAGTACACGCAGGTGCGGATCGAGCACTTCGGCTACCTCGGCGCCGTCCGCGAGTCCAAGGGCAAGGCGAACCGCAACCTGGAGCTCCTGGAGCGTCAGATCGCCGAGGGCGTCGACACGCCGTTCCTGCACTTCAACCTCGGCTCCGAGCGCGCCGCCGGCGGCGACATCGCCGGCTCGCTGGTGCACCTCCAGCGCGCCTGGGACAAGGTCGAGCAGGACCCGGACCGCTTGGAGCTCGGCTACTTCCCGTCGCTGTGCTCGCGTCTGGTCAAGGCGTTGAACGCCAACGGCCGCCACGCCGAGGCGGTCACGCGCGGCGACGAGGTCCTGACGCTGCTGCCGGGCTTCACGGACATCGTCCTGGAGCAGGCGATGGCCGCCCGCTCGCTGGGCGACCTGGAGACCACGATCGCGCGCTTTGACCAGTGCATCGAGATGGGCGACGCGCCCGCGCGCTACAGCGCGACGGTCGGCGCCGGCACCTACCACGCCCGCAACCTGCTGGCCGAGGTGCTGATCACCGAGGGTCGCCTCGACGAGGCCGAGACCCACCTGCACCACGTCCTGGAGCACTACCCGCGCTTCGTCGGCGTGGTCGAGCCCTACGCCCGCGTCTTGCTGCGCGGCGGCACGCCCGCCGCCGAGGTGGCCGCGCGGATCGCGGAGATCGTCCCCGAGCCGACGCCGGCCCAGCGCTTTCTGCTCGCTGTCCCCTTCTACGAGGCTGCCGCGCTTGATGAAGCCGAGACGCAGCTGCGCTCCGTCCTGACGGCGCAGCCCGGCGCCCATGCGGCGCGGGTCGCGCTCGCCGAGGCGCGCCTGTCGCAGGGCGACCTGGACGGCGCCGCGCAGCTCGCCGCCGAGGTCCCGGCCGACGCGCCGCACGCCCCGGCCGCCGCGCAGACGCTGGTCTTCGCCCGCCTGGCCGCCGGCGCCGACGCGCCCGCGTTGGACGCCGCCTTCGACTACGCCCAGACCGCCGGCCTCGGCGCCGCCCAGCTCGCCGCGCTGCGCGCGTGGCGCGGTGGCGCGGATGCGGGGGCGGGCGGGACCGTCGTCCCCGCCGACGCGGCGCCGTTGGTGGCCGTGATGCTCGAAGCGCTCGCGCGCCTAGAGCGCTTTGACGAGTTCGAGGCGCTGGCCGGCGTGGTCGAGCGGCTCGACCTCCCATGGCGTGAGCAGCGCGAGCTGCTGGCCGGGGTCTACCTGCGCCGCGGCTTCCTGGAGTCGGCCGCCCGCGAGTGGTTCGGCGTCGCCGAGAAGCTCGGCGCTCCGGACGCGCGCGTGCTGCTCGGCCTGGCCCACCTGGCCGAGGCCGACGGCCTCCACGACGACGCCCAGCTCATGCGCGACGAGGCCGCCAGCCTCGCCGGCGCCACCGCCTAACCGCTGCCGCGCGCTTCCCGATGGGCTGTCCCGCCAGACATCCGCTCGACGATCCGACGATCGGCCGTCCGTCCATGCCTTTGCTCAAGGCCCTTTCCGGTGCACCGATGACCGGAGAGACGAGAGCAGGCGGCTCAGGGACGAGCCGGACGGAAAGCGAAAGGATTCACATGGACATCGACGCGACAAAGGGCATCGGCGGACTCTCCGCCGTCCCCACCCGAGGCAAGGCCGATACGGCCGCGGTCTCGGGCGAGTTCGCGCGGGTGTTCGACATCGCCGAGGCACGCCGCCGGCGAATGACGGGCCCGGAGCGCATCCCAGACGAGGTCTGGGACGACATCACCCGTGCCGGGCAGCTCGCCGACGACCTCACGGCTCGCGGGCAGAGCGTCCGCTTCGACACGCATCGCCTGACCAATCGGGTCGTGGCGTCGCTCGTCGACGACGACGGTCGCCTCCTGCGGCCGGTCGGCCTCGGCGAGATCTTCGGCCACGGCCACGACCCCGACCCGGCACCCGCCGCCTAAAAGGACGACATGGCCGGAATTCAGCTCAGCGGACTCGTGTCGGGGATCGACACCGGATCGATCATCGATCAGTTGATGACGATCAACAAGATCCCGCGCACGAAGATCACCCTCGACCAGGACGCGACGACCAAGCGGCAGGGCCTGCTGCAGGACGTCTCTTCCAAGCTCACGACGCTCAAGTACGCCAACGACGACCTCAAGTCGGCGCTGACGTGGCTGGACTCCCAGACCGTCGAGAGCGCGGACACGTCGAAGTTCACGGCCACGCGCACCGCCGGTGCGGCGCCGGGCGGCTACGACGTCCAGGTCAACCAGCTCGCCACCGCCGAGCGCCAGACCTACGGCTTCGTCGCACCGACCGCCGATGGCACGCTGGACATCGCCAACGCCGACGGCACCGCGCGCGTCAGCGTCAACGTCAAGGCCGGCGCGTCGCTGAACGACGTCGTCGGGGCGATCAACAGCGACACGAAGTCCGGCCTCTACGCGGTCAACGTCAACGGCAGCCTGGTCTTCAGCTCCAAGACGACCGGCGACACCAGCGGCTTCTCGGTCAGCGGTGCCGGCATCGGCAGCCAGACCGAGCGGGTCGCCGGCCAGAACTCCAAGGTCACGATCAACGGCACCGCCTACGAGCGTCAGACCAACACGATCACCGACGCTCTGCCGGGCGTGTCGCTCACGCTCAAGGGCAAGACGTCGGGCACCGACACGGTCGGCCTTACGGTCGGCGCGCCGGGTCCCGACAAGGACAAGATCGTCGACAAGGTCAAGTCCTTCGTCACCGCCTACAACGACCTCGTCACGACGACGCGCGCCGGCCTGTCCGAGAAGCCGGTCCGCGGCGCGTCGACCACGGCCGACATCCAGAAGGGCACGCTCTTCGGCGACTCGGGCCTGTCGACGATGCTGTCGCAGTTCCGCACGACGCTGTCCAACGCGGTCAACGGCGCCAGCGGCACGTTCAAGTCGATGACCGACCTGGGCATCTCGACCGGCGCCGCCTCGGCGACGATCAACCAGGACTCGCTCGACGGCAAGCTCACGCTCGACGAGACCAAGCTGCGCTCCGCGCTGGACTCCGATCCCAACGCGGTCCGGTCGCTGCTCGGTGGCATGTCGGGCACCGACGGCTTCGCGCAGGGCTTCGCGAAGGTCCTCACCAACTACCAGGGCTCGGCCGGGCTGATCCAGGCGCGGATCACCTCGGCGACCAGCGAGCTCTCCGATCTGGCGACGAAGCTCACCGACTTCGACGCCCGCATGGACGCCAAGCAGGCGCTCCTGACCAAGCAGTTCACGGCCATGGAGACCGCGCTGCAGCAGAGCCAGGCCGCTGGCTCGAAGTTCAGCTCGATGTTCTCGACCGATTCGTCCTCGTAGCTCCTCCTCCCGACCCGGAGTCCCTCCCTCACCATGAATCCCTACGCCAGCCCCCAGGCCTACCGCGACTCCGCGGTGCTGACCGCCTCTCCTGAGCAGCTCGTCGTGATGTTGTACGACGGCGCCGTGCGCTTCCTGCGCCAGGCGGAGGTCGCCATGAAGGAAGGCGCGTTCCTGCACAGCTTCGAGAAGCTCTCGCGCGGCGAGGCGATCATCGACGAGCTGCTGGCGACGTTGAACATGGACGTGGGCGAGATGTCCGAGCGCCTCCAGGCGATCTACGTGTTCCTCAAGAAGACGCTGATCGAGGGCCGCATCCAGCGCAACCACGAGAAGATCGGGCAGGTCATCGCGCTGCTCGTCTCGTTGCGCGAGGCGTGGGCCAAGCTCGCCGAGCAGGCCGCCGCCGCGCCCGCCTCGGCATGAGCGTCTTCGCCCTGCTCGTCGCGCTCGGGCGCGAGGAGCACGCCGCCGTGACCGACGGCCGCTGGGACGACCTCGCGGAGCTCAACGCGCGCCGCGAGCAGGTGCTCGCCGCGCTGCCCGCCTCCGCTCCGCCGGAGGCGCTGGCCGACCTGCGCGAGGCGATGCGCCTCCAGGCGCTGTCGGCTGCCGCGCTCAAGCAGGGCCTGGCCGACACGGCCTCTGAGCTGCGCCGTGTGGGCACCACTCGCACCGCGGTCGCCGGCTACGCCGCCGGCACCGGTGTGGCCTCCGCGCGTCCGCGCGTGAGCTTTAACGGCGTCGGATAACAGACCGCCGGCGGCGCTCGCGCTGTCCGGCGCCCGACGCCCAGCGTGAGGCTAGTCCACGCCTGGACGCTTCCTGGACGCGGCGCTCAAGCGGGCGTCCGTTCGGCCGAGAACGTTGAGTGGGTGGCCATGGCCGGCGACCGACTCAGTGCCCACGGACGGGCCACGACTTAGGCACGTCCATGGAACTGTTCGACACCACCCAGATCGGCCTCGAGCGCGCGCTTTCCGGCAGCTCGATGCGCCAGCAGGCGATTGCTCAGAACATCGCCAACGTCAACACGCCTGGCTACAAGCGCAAGGACGTCGACTTCCAGACGGCGCTGCACAACGCCTGGGACGCGGGCAAGCCGGCGGTCGAGGGCGCGAGCATCTCGACCACGACGGACGACGCCACGACGATGCGCGCCGACGGCAACGCGGTCGACATCGACGCCGAGGCCTCCGAGCAGGCCAAGAACGGCCTCACCTACGAAGCGGTCTCTCAGCTCATGAAGACCCGCGTCAGCATCATCAAGACCGCGATCGGGACGATGTAGATGGGCCTCTTCGACGCGATCAGCTCCTCCGCTTCCGGCATGCAGGCCGAGCGCGTCCGCATGGACGTCGTCTCGGAGAACCTCGCCAACGCCGAGACGACGAAGGCCGCCGATGGGCAGCCCTACCGCCGCAAGGAGGTCGTCTTCCAGGAGGCCGGCTCCAGCGGCACGCCGACCTTCGCCTCGATCTTGTCCGGCATCTCCGACAACGCGCCGACGCACGGCGTGAAGGTCAGTGGGATCGTCGAAGACCAGTCCGCGCTCAAGCGCATCTACGACCCGGGTCACCCGGACGCAGACAAGGACGGCTACGTGACGATGCCCAACGTCAACTCCGTCACGGAGATGACCGACCTGATCTCGGCGTCGCGGTCCTATGAGGCCAACGTCACCGCGATGCAGACGGCCAAGACGATGTTCACCAAGACGCTGGACATCTTGCGCTGATGCCGATCGACCCGTCCATGGCCATCAAAGGCCTCGACTGGAACGTCGGCTCGGTCGGCAAGCTCGACGGCACGCCGACCACCGGCACCGAGGGCGCTCAGGGCGCGGGCAGCGGCGGCTTCGGCCAGCTGCTCAGCAACCAGATCGGCGCGCTCGAGAAGTCGCAGACCGACGCCTCCTCCGCCTCGCGTTCGCTGGCTGACGGTACGGCCACGGACCCGACGGCCGCGATCGTTGCAGTCGAGCGCGCCCAGCTGTCGATGCAGCTTGCAGCTCAGCTTCGCACCAAGGGCGTCGAGGCCCTTCAAGAACTTTTCCGCACGCAGGTCTAGCCACACACCCTCCACCTGGAGCCCCTCCCTCCAATGGCTCTCTTCAACTCCATGTCCTTGCGCGGCAAGATCACCCTTGCCGCCTGCGCGCTCGGCTTCATCGCCGCGTCGCTGTTCCTCGTCAAGATGGCGGGCAAGCCGTCCTACGCGACGGTGATGACCGGCGTCGACCCGGCGAAGACCGCGCAGATCACCTCGGCGCTGACGTCCGCGGGCGTCGCCTACGAGCTGCAGAACGGCGGCACCGCCGTCGCCGTCAAGAAGGGCCAGGAGACCCAGGCCAACGTCGCGCTGGCGACCAAGGGCCTGAACACGACCTCGACCCAGCCCGGCTTCGAGATCCTCGACAAGCAGAAGCTCGGCGCCTCCAGCCAGCAGCAGCAGGTCGCCTACCAGCGCGGCCTCGAGGGCGAGATCGCCAACACGATCGGCCAGATCGACGGCGGCCAGGGCGCGCGCGTAAACCTCACGCTGGGCCAGGACAACCTCTTCGCCGACGAGAGCCAGCCGGCCACCGCGGCCGTGCTGCTGCCCACCGACGCCTCGAGCATGGACCCCGCGTCGGTCAAGGGCATCGCCAACCTCGTCGCCTCCGCCGTCCCGAACCTCAAGCCCGCCAACGTCACGATCACCGACGGCAGCGGCACGATGCTGTGGCCGTCCGGCGACAGCTCCGGCGGCGGCACCGACGGCCTGCCGTCCAAGACCGCGGCCGAGGCCAAGTACAACGCCATGCAGCAGGCCAGCCTCCAGGCGCTGCTGAACAAGACGCTCGGCGACAACAAGGCGCAGGTCGTCGTCCACTCCGACCTCAACGTGGACAAGATCAACGAGGAGTCGCTGGCCTACGACAAGAAGTCGGTCGTCCCGCTCGCCGAGCAGAAGGACACCGAGACGCTCAAGGGCACGGGCACCGGCTCCGGCGCGGGCGCGACGGGCAACGCCAGCAACTCGCCCAACCAGGTCGCCTCCACGACCACCGGCTCGGGCAGCGGCAACAGCGATTACAAGAAGACCTCGACCGACACGACCAACGGCGTCAACAAGACCATCACCAAGACCGAGAAGGCGACGGGCGCGGTCAACCGCCTCGACGTCGCGGTCATGTTGGACAAGTCGGTCAAGCTGACGCCCGCGCAGAAGACCTCGCTGGAGAACAGCCTCTCGTCGGCCGCCGGCCTGCAGCTCAAGCAGCGCGGCGACACGCTGAACGTCACCGAGGGCCTGAGCTTCGCGCCGGTCGAGACCGCCGCCAAGGCCGGCGGCCCGATCCCCGCGGCCTTCTCCGGCATCCTCAAGGGCGTTGGCATCGGCCTGGGCGCGCTGTTGTTCCTGTTCTTCGTCACCCGCCACCTGCGCAAGCGCGAGCGTGGCGAGCTGATCGACGAGCCGTCCTGGCTGAAGTCGCTGGAGGCCGCGCAGCCGCAGCCCGAGCTGATGGCGATGCCGACCTTCGACTCGGCGGCCGCGGCCACCGAGGTGTCGATCGCGACGGCCGACCCGCGCCGCCAGCAGCTGGACAACATCATCCACGACGAGCCTGAGCGCGTCGCCGCCCACCTGCGCTCGTGGATCACGGAGGACAACAAGTGAGCGTCGTCGCCCGCTCCGGCTCGGCCGGCCTCACCGGTCGCCAGAAGGCCGCCGTCTTCCTGATCACGATCGGCACCTCGCGCGCCGCCGACATCCTCAAGTTCCTCTCGGAGCGCGAGATCGAGGCGATCTCCGCCGAGATGGCGTCGCTGTGGCGCGTCAAGGCCGAGACGGCCGACGCGGTCGTCCAGGAGCTGGCCGAGCGCTTCGAGACCCAGGAAGACTTCGCCATGGGCGGCCCGGACTTCGCCCGCGAGGTCCTGGTCCACCTGCTCGGCGAGACGCGCGCCGAGGAGATCCTCGGTCAGATCACCGCACAGGCCGAGCTGCGCCCGTTCGACTTCCTGCGCCGCACCCCGCCGGAGCAGATCGCGACGTTCCTCGCCGACGAGGCGCCGCAGACGATCGCGCTCGTGGTCGCCTCGCTGCACACGACGCTGGGCGCGAAGGTGCTCGGCTGCCTGCCGCCTGACGTCCAGGCCAACGTCGCGATGCGGATCGCGACGATGGAGGACACCAACCCGGGCGTCGTCGAGGACGTCGAGCGCGGCCTGCGGCTCAAGTTGTCCAACGTGCTCACCCAGGAGTTCTCCCAGGCGGGCGGCGTCGACTCGCTGGCCGAGCTGCTCAACCGCGCCGGCCGCTCGACCGAGCGCACGGTGCTGGAGGCGATCGCCGAGACCGACGGCGAGCTGGCCGACGAGATCCGCCAGAAGCTCTTCACCTTCGACGACATCATCGTGCTGTCGGACCGCGACATCCAGCTGCTGCTGCGCGAGGTCGACCAGAAGGACCTCGGGCTGGCGCTGCGCGGCGTCAACGACGAGGTCAAGGACACCATCTTCCGCAACATGTCCACCCGCGGCGCCGAGATGCTCCAGGAGGACCTGGACACCGGCAAGCCGCAGCGGCGCTCCGTCGTCGAAGAGGCGCAGAGCCGGATCGTCGGCGCCATCCGCCGTCTCGAGGACGCGGGCGCGATCACGATCGGCCGCGGCGGCGAGGACGGCGAAGCCTCCGAGGACGACATCATCTGATGCAGGACTTCGCGTTCCCCACGCTGGAGGCGCTCGACGCGCCGACCTTCAACGCCCCGGAGGCCGTCGACCAGGCGCCGCCGATCGACATCGAGGCCGAGGCCGAGGCCGCGCGCGCGGCCGGCCACGAGGCGGGCTTCCAGGCCGGGCTCATCGAGGCCCAGGCGCACATGGCGGCGGGCGTCGCCGCGTTGCAGGCGGCTGCCGCGGCCGTCGACGCCGAGCGCACGCGCCTGGCCACCGCGGTCGAGCCCGCGGCCGTCGAGCTGGCGCTGAAGATCGCTGAGCAGGCGCTGGCCGCCTCGGTCGCCGTGCGGCCCGAGGCCGTCGTCGAGGTCGTCCGCGGCGCGCTGCGCCGCCTCGCCGAGCGCGAGCGCGTGACGATCCTCGTCAACCCGGAGGACTTGGAGCTCGTGCGGACCGCGTCTGAGACGCTGGCCGCCGAGCTGGGCGGGATCGAGCACTGCGACGTGCAGGCCGAGCGCCGCGTCGGCCGCGGCGGCGCGATCGTCCGCACGGTCGAGGGCGAGGTCGACGCGACGTTGGCCACCAAGCTCTCCAAGGCGCGCGAGGTGCTCGAGGACGAGCTGCGCGGCGAGGGCGACGGCGCCGAGGCCGGCCTTGCCTGAGACCCTGATCGCCGAGCGGCTGGAAGGCCTGGGCCGCGCGATCACGCGCGCCGACCTGCACCGCCGCCACGGCCGCGTCATGGACCTGATCGGCCTGATCGTCGAGGCCACCGGCCTGGAGGCCGAGGTCGGCGAGGTCTGCGACGTGCGCACCGGCCGCGATCCGCAGACGGGCGAGTACATCACCATCCCCGCCGAGGTCGTCGGCTTCCGCAGCGGCCGCACCTTGTTGATGCCCTTGGGTGAGATGACCGGCATCGCGCCGGGCGACGTCGTCACCGCCACCGGCCGCCAGGTCTCGGTGCCGATCGGCGACCACTTGCTCGGCCGCGTGCTCGACGGCCTCGGCAACCCGATGGACGACCTCGGGTCGCTCGACGGCTCGCCGATGCGCCCGATCACCGGCGCGCCGCCCTCGCCGCTGTCGCGCCCGCGGATCACCGACCGCGTCACGCTCGGCGTGCGCGCGCTCGACTCGCTCGTGCCCTGCGGCCGCGGCCAGCGCCTGGGCATCTTCGCCGGCTCCGGCGTCGGCAAGTCATCGCTCTTGGGCATGATCGCCCGCTCGACCTCGGCCGACATCAACGTCATCTGCCTGGTCGGCGAGCGTGGTCGCGAGGTCGTGGAGTTCATCGAGCGCGACCTCGGCCCCGCCATCGAGCGCTCGGTCGTGGTCGTCGCGACCTCCGACCAGCCCGCGCTCGTGCGCATCAAGGCGGCGCTCACGGCCACGGCGATCGCGGAGCACTTCCGCGACCAGGGCCACGACGTCATGTTGATGATGGACTCGGTCACGCGCTTTGCCATGGCTCAGCGTGAGGTCGGCCTCGCCATCGGCGAGCCGCCCGCCACGCGCGGCTACACGCCGTCGGTCTTCGCGCTGCTGCCCAAGCTGCTGGAGCGCTCGGGCACGAGCCCGAAGGGATCGATCACCGCGTTGTACACCGTGTTGGTCGACGGCGACGACATGAACGAGCCGATCGCCGACGCGGTCCGCTCGATCCTCGACGGCCACATCGTCCTCACGCGCCAGCTCGCGCACGCCGGCCACTACCCGGCGATCGACGTCCTGCAGTCGGTCTCGCGGCTCGAAGGCGAGATCATGACGCCGGACGTCCGCGAGGGCGCGACGCGCCTGCGCTCGCTGTTGGCCGCTTACCGCGACAAGAAGGACCTGATCGCGATCGGCGCCTACGAGCGCGGCAGCGACCCGGTCACCGACATGGCGATCGACCTGAAGGGGTCGATCGACGGCTTCCTCAAGCAGCGTCCCGACGAGGCCGTGCCCGGTCCCGACTCCGACGACATGCTGTTGCGCACGGTCGGGATCACGTCGGTCTCGGTCGGCGACCTGGCCGAGTCGATGGCCGCCGACCAGGCCGCCGCTGCGGCCATGGGTCAGCAGCCGGCTGCGGCCACCGGCCCGTCCGCCATTCCGCCGTTGAACCTGGCGGTCTGAGTCGACTTGTCCGACAGTCGTCCAGCGCCCTTCATCAACCTCCGAACCGTCCGACGAACCAGAACGAGATGTCCCGCCCTTTTCGATTCGGCCTTCAGCGTGTGCGCGAGATCCGCGCCCACGACGAGGACCAGGCGAAGGAGCGCTTCGCGGCCAGCCTCAACGCGCGCGTGCGCGGCGAAGCCGTCCTGCGCGCCGCCGAGGATCGTCTGCGTGACGCGCAGTCCGGCGTCACCGAGCCGGGCTTCGGGGTGGGTGGGTCCGTCTCTGGGCAGTCGCTGGTCGCCCGTCAGGCGTGGGTCGAGCGGTTGGAGCACGATCGCGCGGACGCCAAGCTGCGGATGACCACCTACGAGAACGACCTGCTGCACAAGCGGTCCGAGCTCGCCAAGGCCAGCCAGGCCCGCGAGGTTCTCGACAAGCTTGAAGAGCGCCAGCGCGAGGAGCATCGCCTGGAGTCCGAGCGCGCTGAGTCCGAGCGCCTCGACGAGATGGCGCTGCAGATGTTCGCCCGGAAGCAGGCGGCATGAGCGTCGAGCTGATCGGCGCGCGGATCGCCGAGATTCAGTCGCAGTTCACGGCCCTCAGCGGCCAGGCGCAGACGGCCTCCACGGTCGACGCGTCGAGCTTCGCCTCGCAGCTGGCGGCCGCGCAGACCGGCACGAGCGCCAGCACGGCCACGACGGCCACCGGCACCACGTTGGGCGGCGGCACGCCGTCGGCCTACGACGCGCAGATCACCGCCGCGGCGACCAAGTACGGCATCGACCCCGCGTTGTTGAAGGGGTTGATCCGCCAGGAGTCGAACTTCAACCCGAACGCCAAGTCGGGCGCCGGGGCCCAGGGCCTCACGCAGCTGATGCCCGGCACCGCGGCAGGGCTCGGCGTGACCGACGCGACCGATCCCGCGCAGGCGATCGACGGCGGCGCCAAGTACCTCAAGCAGCAGCTCGACCGCTTCGGCGGCGACGCCTCCAAGGCGCTGGCGGCCTACAACGCCGGCCCGGGCGCGGTTGCCAAGTACGGCGGGATCCCGCCGTACGCCGAGACCCAGAACTACGTCACCAAGGTCCTCGGCTACGCCGCCGAGTACCGCGGCACGGGCGCCACCACGGCAGCCACGAGCGCGGTTCCCGCCGCGACGGCGCCGGTCTCGCTCACCACCTCCACCTCCGGTTCCCTCGACTACAGCACGGTCTAGATGACTTCCCTCCCCATCACGCCACCAACGGCGCGAGCGGGCACAGCGCTCTCAAAGAGCACTGGCTCACCGCCCGGAGGCGCAGGCGGCGACTTCGCCGCCCTCCTCACCCAGACCTCGGCCCGGACCGCACATGCGGAAGGCCCCAAGACTCGGCCCCAGGACACGCGCCGTCGCGACGACGCGGCGCCGCGGGCGGCCGGTCGCGACGACGACGACGCGAAGGCGGCGCCGGCGGCCAAGCCCGACGACGCCTCGGCCACGCCGGCGACCACGCAGGCCAGCGACGACGCGACGACGCCCCAGGGCCAGCAGCAGCCGCAGGCTGATGCGCAGGACCAGGGCGAGAAGCCGACGCCGCCGGTCGACCCGGCTGCGGCTGCGGCCGCGCTCGCCGCGCAGCTGGCCGCCGCCCAGACCGCGACGACGCCGGCGACGGCGACGGCGGCCGGCACCGCCGCTGGCGAGCAGCCGGCGCTCGGGGCCGACGGCCTGCCGGTCGACGCCCAGGCGCTGCTCGCGCAGGTCGCTGCCGACGGCAAGACGGCCGGCGACGCCAAGGCCGCCGACGGCCAGCAGACCGGCAAGCTCCAGATCCCGGCCGAGCTGCTGAACGGCAAGCCCCAGGCCCACGCCGGCGGCCATGGCAAGGACTTCAACAAGGACGGCGCCCAGCAGAACCTGCCGCCCGCGCCGACGCTGCCGCCGACCGCCGACGCCGCTGCGTCCTCGCCGGCTGCCGCGCCGACGACCGCCGGCGCACCGCAAGCCGCGGCTGCGCAGGCTGCGCCCACGACCTCCGCGCCGGTGGCTCAAGCTCAGCCGACGGCTACGCCGCTCACGCAGGTGCCGACCGCGGCAGGGGCTCCGCAGCTCACGAAGGCCTCCGTCGCTCAGACCGCCGAGCGCGTGCAGGAGCTCGTCCGCATCGCGACCACCCGCAGCGGCCAGGCCCGCGCGACCCTCCAGCTCAAGCCGGAGGCGCTCGGCCAGGTCGACGTCCACCTGCGCACCACGCGCGAGGGGCTCGTCGCGACGATCGCCGCCCACGACCAGGCCGGCCTCGACGCCCTCCAGCAGGCGGGCAACGACCTCAAGCGCATGCTCGAGGACCGCGGCGTGCAGCTTCAGAGCCTCGACCTCCAGCTCAGCGCCGACACGGGCTCGGGCTTCGGCGCCCAGCGTGACGCCAGCGAGTCGGAGTCGGGCCGCTTCGGCGCTGCCTCCTCCTACGAGCTCGACGGCGATGACGACGACGTCGTCGCCGAGGCCGAGCTGACCCTTTCCCCCGCCCCGCTGACCGCGACGAGCGCGCTCGTCGACGTCACGGCCTGATCCCTTCGCAACCACCAGAGGACGGACCCTCATGGCCAGCACCACCACCGCCGTCGGCAGCATGTACACCAACGCCGCGGCCTACAACAAGTCCAGCACCGAGGCCAACTCGTCGTTGGACAAGAACGGCTTCTTGAAGCTGCTCACCGCGCAGGTGTCCAACCAGGACCCCAACTCGGGGCAGGACCCCAACCAGTACTTCCAGACGATCTCGATGATGACCCAGGTCGAGCAGATGACCAACCTGGCGACCTCGCAGGCCAAGAGCAACGCGACGCAGCTCATCGGCAAGCAGGTCTCGTTCGTGGAGAACAACGTCTCCTACAGCGGCATCGTCGAGAGCGTGCAGCAGTCGGGCTCCAACGTCGCGCTGACCGTCAGCGGCATGGGCGGCGTGGACCCGGACACGATCACGAACATCGCGACGGCCAGCACGACGCCGGCCACGCCCACCACCACGCCCACGGGCACCACCACGCCCACGGACACGTCGACGCCCGCGACGGGCACCGACACGACGCCCACGACCACCCCCTAGGCGCGCGATGTCCGGCACCCCCTTCAACCCGGCGCTCGTCCCGCCCGGCGTCTCCGCGCCGGCGGATGTGCGCGCCCGGACGCAGCCTGTCCGGCCATCCGTCCAGACGCCTCAAGGACCGGCGTTCGCGGACGTTCTCAAGGACACGGGCACGAAGCCCGTCTCGTTCTCCAAGCACGCCGTCCAGCGCCTGGAGCGCCGCAACCTCGACGTCGACCAGACGACGATGCAGCGCCTTCAGGACGGGGTCGATCGTGCCGCGGGCAAGGGTGCCCGCGACGCGGTGGTCCTCGTGGACGACACGGCATTCGTGGTCTCGGTCTCCAACCGCACGGTCGTCACGGCCGTCGGCAGGGACCAGATGAAGGACCACGTCTTCACGAACATCGATAGCGCCGTCATCGCTTAGCGAGAACGGCAAGGACGCCAACAACACCCTCACCCGGCTGGACCCCTCCTAGGGGAAGCCGGGTCTCTCACAGGAGACCCACCAAGATGATTCGCGGCATGTACTCGGCCATCTCCGGCCTGCGCACCCACCAGACGATGCTGGACGTGGTGAGCAACAACCTTGCCAACGTCAACACCGTCGGCTACAAGTCCTCGCGCGTGACGTTCAAGGACCAGTTGCAGCAGACGCTGTACGGCGGCTCCGCTGAGGGCCCCAACACCGGCGGCACGAACTCGGCCCAGGTCGGCCTCGGCGTCCAGCTCGGCTCGATCGACGCCGTCATGGGCGACGGCTCGATGCAGGCGACCGGCAAGCCGCTGGACGTCGCGATCCAGGGCGACGGCTTCTTCCGCGTCGGCCTCGGCGACCCGTCGACGACGCCGGCCACGATGCCGACCGAGATGAACTACACCCGCGCGGGCAACTTCATCCTCAACGACCAGGGCTACCTGACCACGCCCGAGGGCTTCTACGTCATGGGTCGCGACACGACCACGACGCCGGCCACCGACGGCTACATCCAGATCCCGGCCGGCGCCACCTCGATGGCCGTGGGCACCAACGGCGATGTCAGCTACATCCCGGCCGGCGGCGGCACGCGCACCACGGCGGGCACGCTCTCGCTGGCCAAGTTCCCCAACGACGAGGGCCTGCTGCGCCTGTCGGGCAACCGTTGGGCGGCGCACCCGTCGGCGGGCACCGAGCAGGTCGGCACGCCCAACGGCTCGACGTTCGGCACGACGATCGGCGGCACGCTGGAGATGTCCAACGTGGACCTCGCCGGCGAGTTCACCTCCATGATCGTCGCGCAGCGCGGCTTCCAGGCCAACTCGAAGGTCATCTCCACGGCCGACGAGATGCTGCAAGAGCTCGTCAACCTCAAGCGCTAATAGCGTCGGCCCCTGGGGCCAAACTCACGAGACCACGGCGCGGCCGCCCGCGCGGATGCGGAGGGCATCCGCCCGGGCGGGCGTGCCGTGGTCTCAAAACGTCGTTAAGGAGGCTTCCCATGATCGAGCTGCACAAGCTGTCCACCACGCGCGATCCGTTTCACCTCAACGTGGACATGATCGAGCGCATCGACGCCTCGCCGGACTGCCACGTCACGCTGACCACGGGGCAGCGCATCGCCGTCACCGAGTCGGTCGAAGAGGTCGTGCGCAAGATCCGCGACTGGCGCGTCGACGTGATGGCGCGCTCGCTGCGGCTCGCGCGCTGACATCCGGCCATCCCCCCGCCGGGGGATGTTCGGGTGGGGCTCTCAAGCGGCCCCTATGGGTGGTCGATCACCGGGCAGACAGACCTTCTATTTGGAGTTTTCATGCCTGAAGAGACCCTCTCACGCCAGCTCGTGGTCTTCTCGCTCGGCGAGGAGGAGTACGCGCTCCCCATCACGCAGGTGCACGAGATCATCCGGTTCACCGAGCCCCGCTCGGTGGCCTCCTCGGACCCGAGCGTCCGCGGCGTGATCTCCCTGCGCGGCAAGATCCTGCCGGTCTACGACCTGGCCACCCGCCTCGGCGTCGAGCACGCTGACGTCAGCGAGGCCAAGATCGTGATCGTCGAGACGGCCGAGGACATGGCCGGCGTCGTCGTGGACGACGTCGAGGAGGTCATCACGATCGACGGCGAGCAGCTCGACGAGGCGCCGACGGCCGGTGGCCGTGGCATCGACGGCATCGCCAAGATCGGCGACCGCCTGGTGGTCCTGCTCGATCCCGAGGGGATCGTCGGTGCCGCTAAGGACGCGCTGAACGTCGAGGTCTCTGAGACCGCCGACGAGCTCCGCGCCGCCGCCTAGGTCACAGGTCCTCTCCGTGCTCGCTGCCGCCCGCACCGCCAAGCCGTCCCGGATCCTCGTCGCCGACGACTCCACGTTCATGCGGCGCCTGCTCACGCAGGCGCTGCGCGACGCGGGGTTCGAGGTCGTCGGCGAGGCCGCCGACGGTGACGAGGCGCTCTCGCTCTACCGCGAGCTGCGCCCCGACGCCATGACCCTGGATCTCGCCATGCCCGGCATGGACGGGATCGGCGTTCTGCGCGCGTTGCGCGGCGAGCGCTCCTCGTTGCCCGTCGTCGTGGTCTCGGCCTTCTCGCCGGCCCACGGCGCCCGGGCGGTCGACGCCCTCGCCGAGGGCGCGTTCGACCTCGTCGCCAAGCCCGCCTTCGGCGAGCCGCTGGAGACGTTCGTCAGCTCCCTGCGCGAGAAGGTGACCGCGGCTGCCGCTTCGGCCAAGCCCGCCGCCTCCGCGCTGGCTCCGGCTGGGCGGGCGGGGACCGAGTCACGGCCGAGCGTGGGCTCGATCAAGGCCGCTCCGGCCGGTGGTTCCGCCGTCGCCCGGCTGCGCGCCCGTCGCTTGCCGGCCGGCACGAAGAAGGTCGTCCTGATCGCCACCTCGACCGGCGGCCCGCGCGCCCTGGCCGAGCTGATCCCGAACCTGCCGTCGCCCCTGGGCGCCGGCGGCATGATCGTCCAGCACATGCCCGCGGGCTTCACCGCCTCGCTCGCGCAGCGGCTGGACCGCAGCGGCAAGCTCTCCGTCGTCGAGGCGGCGGGCGGCGAGGCGCTCAAGCCCGACCAGCTGATCCTCGCTCCCGGCGGCTCGCACCTGCGCCTGGGCGACGACGGCGTCGCGCGCCTCTCCGACGAGGCAGCGATCGGCGGCCTGCGTCCGCGCGCCGACTTGACGATCGCCGACGCCGCCAAGCTCTTCGGCGAGCGTCTCGTGCTGGTCGTCATGACCGGCATGGGCAAGGACGGCCTGGAGGGCGCCCGCGAGGTCCGCGCCCGCGGCGGCCGCATCCTCGCCGAGGCCGAGTCCTCCTGCACCGTCTACGGCATGCCCCGCGCGATCGTCGAGGCAGAGCTCGCCGACGTCGTCGTCCCCCTCGGCCAACTGGCCGACGCCATCGCCACCGAGGTCGCCTAGACCATGTCCTTCACCAGCACCACCACCCCCGCCCGCGGCGGCGCCCAGGACGAGTACGAGCAGTTCTGCGTCGCGTTCCGCCGCGTCTGCGGCATCGACTTGTTGCAGTACAAGCGCGGCCAGATGGAGCGGCGCATCCGCTCCTTCGTGACCACGCGCCACGGCTCGCTCAGCCTGGTCGAGTACGCCGAGACGCTGAAGACCGACAAGGACGAGCTCAACCGCTTCCTGGACCGCGTGACGATCAACGTCTCGCAGCTCTGGCGCAACCCGGAGCAGTGGGAGGTCCTGGAGGAGCGCATCCTCCCCGACCTCGCCGAGTCCGGCCGCAACCGCGTGCGCTGCTGGTCTGCTGGTTCGTCCTACGGCGCCGAGGCCTACACCTTGGCCGCGATCGCCCGCCGGGCGATCCCGCGCGCGCAGGTCTCGATCCTGGGCACCGACATCGACGCCCGCATGGTCGAGCGCGCCCGCACCGGCGTGTTCACGGCCGAGGACGCCCGCGACGCCCCCACGGCGACGCTGGCGAGCCACTTCGCGATGGACGATGGCAAGTGGAAGGCCTCTGAGGAGCTCAAGCGCCTGGTGCGCTTCGAGCAGGGCGACCTGCTGCGGGTCAACCCCGCCGCCGGGTCCTACGACCTCGTCCTCTGCCGCAACACGGTCATCTACTTCAACGAGGACGTGCGCGACGCGCTCCACGGCCGGCTCGCCGCGAGCCTCCGTGCGGGCGGCCGCCTCGTCGTCGGCGCCACCGAGCGCGTCTCGGAGCCCGCCAAGCACGGCCTCGACCCCGAGTCCCCCTTCGTCTACCGGAAGATCTGATGGACACCTCCGAGTACCTCCCCATGTTCCTGGCCGAGTGCCGGGAGAACCTCCAGGAGCTCAACCTGGCCGTGGTCCGCCTCGAGGAGGCGCCCGACGATCGCGAGACGGTCGACGCCATCTTCCGCATCGCCCATTCCCTGAAGGGGATGGCGGCGACGATGGGCTACGAGGGCATGGCCACGTTGACGCACAAGATGGAGGACGTGCTCGAGCTGCTGCGCCAGCGCGGCGGCAAGCTCTCCCGCGAGGTCGTCGACGTCCTGCTCGGCTGCCTGGACGCGCTCTCGGGCGCGGTCGACTCGATCGACTCCGACGGCGCTGAGAACCTCGACCCGGCCGTCCTGGTCGAGCGCTTGCAGTCGCTGGTCCGCGACAAGGACGACCCGGAGGCTGCCGAGGAGGTCGTCGAAGAGACGACCGCCCCGGTCAAGCTCTCCACCATCTCCGAGGGCCAGGTCGTCCTGGAGATCCACGCCGTCCTGGCCGAGGACGCCCAGATGCCGGCCGTCCGCGCCTTCCAGGCGCTGGCCGCCGCCGCCGAGCACGGCGAGGTCCTGCGCTCCAAGCCCGCCGAGGGCGAGGTCGACGGCTTCGACGGTCGCCTCATCGAGATCCTGCTGGCCACCGAGAACGAGATCGACGACGTCGCCGCCGCCATGCGCGGGGTGCCGGACGTCGGTGACGTCCGCGTCGCCGAGCACACGCCCGACCCCGTCGAGGAGGCCGCTCCGCTGGCCGCCGTCGACGCCTCTGGTGCTCCGGTCCCCGCCGCGGCTCCGGCGGCTGCGGCTGCTCAGGGCGGCGCCCACAAGAAGGGCGGCCACCAGACCGTCCGCGTCGACGCCGAGCGCCTCGACCAGCTCATGCACCTGATGGGCGAGCTGGTCGTCCAGCGCACGCACGTCGAGGCGCTGAGCCTCGAGGCCGACGTCCCGGGCCTGTCGCAGGCGATGCAGGAGCTGACCCGCTCCTCGCACGCCCTGCAGGCGATGGTCATGCAGATCCGCATGATCCCGATCGAGGCCGTCCTCATGCGCTTCCCGCGCCTGGTCCGCGACGTCGCCTCCAAGCTGGACAAGCAGGTTGAACTGGACATCGTCGGCAAGGAGACCGAGCTGGACCGCACGGTCGTCGACGCGATCGGCGACCCGCTGGTGCACCTCATCCGCAACTCGCTGGACCACGGGCTCGAGAAGCCCGAGGACCGCGTCGCCGCCGGCAAGTCGCCGACCGGCAAGCTGACGATCGCCGCGCGCCACGCGGGCGGCAGCATCATCATCACGGTCAAGGACGACGGCCACGGGATCAACCCCGCGAAGGTCGCCGCCGTCGCCGTGGACCGCGGGCTCATCACCCGCGAGCAGGCCCAGCTCATCGACATGCGCGGCGCCATCGAGCTGCTCTTCGCGCCGGGCTTCAGCACCGCAGCCGAGGTCGGGGCCCTGTCGGGCCGCGGCGTCGGGATGGACGCGGTGCGCGAGAAGATCCGCGAGCTCGGCGGGGAGGTGACGGTCACCTCGGTTCAGGGCGAGGGCACCGTCAACGAGATCCGCCTCCCGCTGACGCTGGCGATCATGTCGGCGCTGTTGGTGGAGGCCGGCGACAAGCCGTTCGGCATCCCGCTGCAGCGCGTCGAGCGCACGATGCGCCTCGACGACAACCCGGTCCGCTCGGTCGCGGGGCGCAAGATGCTCGTCCTCAAGGACGAGGCGCTCCCGCTCCGCCGCGCGGTCGACGTGTTCGGCGGCGCCGCGGGCAACGCGGACGCGGCCGAGCTGCCGGACACCCACGTGGTGATCGTGCGGGGCCAGGAGGGCTCGATTGCCCTCTCGGTCTCGAAGCTCATCGGCCAGCGTGAGCTGGTCACCCGCCCGCTGCCGCAGAACGTCGCCCAGGAAGCGGCGGTCTCGGGGGCGGCGGTCCTGTCCAACGGCGACATCGTCCTGTTGGCGGATTGCGACGCACTGACCCTGAACACCCACCCGGCCTTGTCCGCATCCGAGCGCACCGCTCCGGTCCCGGCTGCCGTCTGACGATCACCGTAGGAGCCATGACCACCTTCTCTGACATGCAGCTCGACGCCTTGCGCGAGCTCGCCAACATCGGATCCGGCAACGCCGGGACCGCGCTGGGCTCGATGCTCGGCAAGTCCGTCGACATCTCGGTGCCGACGGCCGCGGCCCTGCCGCTCGACGAGGCCGTCGCGATCGCGGGCGAGCCGGACGAGCTGCGCTACGGCGTCGTCGTCCCGATCGTCGGCGACTTCGAGGCGATCGTCGTCCTGCTCTTCCCCGAGGAGGACGCCCGCACGTTGTGCGGCATCTACGGCATCGAGCCCTCCACGCCGGACGGCTACTCGATGCTCGGCGAGGTCGGCAACATCCTCGGCACCAACTACATCAACGTGCTCGCGCAGATGGTGGGCATGGAGCTCGAGCCCGACCCGCCGCAGGTCGTCGAGGACATGCTCGGCTCGATCCTCTCTACGGTCCTGATCGGCCGCGGCGATGACGTCGAGGAGGCGCTGATCCTCGACTCCAACCTGCTCGTCGAGGACGAGAACTGCTCGCTGTCCTTCCTCCTGCTGCCGAACCACGGCGGCATCAAGGAGCTTCTCGGGCGGCTGGGCCTCTAACCACCATGGAGACCGTCGTCCGCATGGGCGAGGCGTCCGCCTCCAGCATCGCCGGGGACACCCTGGCGTGCATCGGCCTGGGGTCGTGCATCGGCCTGGCCCTCGTCGACCGCGCCAAGGGCGTGGCCGCGTTGGCCCATGTGATGCTGCCCGAGTCCTCCCAGCCTGATCCCCCGCAGCCCCACAAGTTCGCGGACCTCGCCGTCCCGGCGCTGATCGACATGATCATCGCCAAGGGCGCGTCCCGGATCCGCCTCGAGGCCTGCCTCGTGGGCGGCGCCGCGATGTTCCAGTTCGGCGGCAGCGGTCAGGACATCGGCCAGCGCAACGGGCAGGCCGTCACCAAGCTGCTCGGCGAGCACCGCATCCCGGTGCGCGCGACCGCGACCGGCGGCTCCAAGGGCCGCACGATCCGCGTCGCCGTCGGCAACGAGATCAGCATCACCGTCCGCGAGGCCGGCGGGTCCGAGGAGCATCTCCTCGGCAACGTGACGGCCGGAAAGGCTGCTCTAGTCGCATGAGTGGGTTCCTCGACGCCAACGAGATCGAAAAGCTCTTCGCTCGTGCGAGCGAGGGCAACATGCCGATGGAGTCGGAGGAGCGCCAGGGCCGCCGTGCCCGCTGGCTGCGCACCGTCGACTTCACGCGCCCGACGAAGTTCACGACCGACCAGGAGCGGCGGATCCGCCGCGCAATGGACACCTTCACCGAGCGCGCGACGACGCGCCTGGTCGCCGAGCACCGCACGGCGATCGAGATGGAGGTCATCGACGTCGGGCAGTTCACCTGGGCCAACGCGTTCGCGCAGGTCCCGGACCACTCGGCCTACATCCAGATCGACACCGCGCCGCACGAGGGCCGCATGCTCATGTGCGCCGAGCTGCCGGTCGTGCTGATCGCGCTGGAGCGGATGCTCGGCGGCCGTCCCGAGACGGCCTCGCGCGACCGCGAGCTGACCGACATCGACCTGATGGTCGTCCAGCGCCTGTTCACGACGATCGTCGAGGCGCTCTCATCGGTCTGGTTCGACGTGTCGGAGATGACGCTCGACATCGCGATGGTCGACACCCAGCCGGAGACCGTGCAGGTCGCGGCCGGCTCGGAGCCGACGCTCGCGCTGACGCTCGAGGCGCGCCTGGACGGGCTCTCGTCCACGATGGCGCTGCTGATCCCCTACGCGGCGATCGCGCCGGTCGCCTCGGCGTTCTCGCGCCACGACGAAGAGGTCAAGGTCCGCGACGAGGTCGTCGCGGCCGCCGTCAACGAGGGCCTCAGCCACGTCGAGGTCTCGATGCGCGCCGAGGTCGCCGATACGCAGCTGACGCTCGACGAGATCCTCAAGCTCCAGCCCGGCGATGTGATCAAGCTCGACGCCAACGCCGACACCGAGATCACGCTCTTCGCCGACCGCACCCCGGTCCACCGCGCCCGCGGCGGCCGCAGCGGCAAGCACCGCGCCGTGCAGATCCTCGGACCCGTGGAGATTCAGCCCTGATGAACGGCGAGCAGGCACTGCTGCGTCTTGGCGCTTCCACCTCGGAAGCGGTCCAGGGCGTGCTCCAGATGTTCAGCCCCGACGGCGTCAACCCGGGCTCGGTCCGGGTCGTCCCGCCGGACCAGTCGCCGTTCTCCGACGCGACGTTCCCGGCGATCGCGGCCGACGTCTCCTACGTCGACGGCGTCACCGGCGGCAACGTGATGGTCATCGGCCTGGAGGGCGCGCGGCGCCTGGCCGCGGCGATGATGGGCATGGATCCCATGACCGTCGAGGCTGGCGGCGAGCTGTCGGAGCTGGAGTTCAGCGCCGTCGGCGAGGCGATGAACCAGATGATGTCGGCCGCCGCGATGGCGACCTCCAAGGTGCTCGACGAAGAGGTCGAGATCGCGCCGCCGGACGTCCGCCAGCTCGACTCGCCCGACGCGGGCGGTGAGGGCTGGGAGCACCCCGGCCACGCGACCGCCGTCACCTTCACCTTCTGCGGGGCCCCCTGCCTGCTCGTGCAGCTGGTCCCCAACGCGTTCATCGTGCGCATGACGCGCGCGCTGGACGAGATGACCGAGAGCCACGACGACGCGCCGCTCGGCGACGCCCTGCGGGACATCAGCGTCCGCGTCTGGGCCGAGCTCGGGCGCACGCGGATGCCGTCGGGCCGGATCGTCGCGCTGCCAAGCGGCGCCGTGGTCGAGCTCGACCGCGCCGTCGAGGCGCCGATCGACCTCTACGCCGACGGGATGCGCTTTGCGACCGGCCGGCTGGTGGTCTCCGACGACGGCGGCCTCGCCGTTCGGATCGAGACCGTCCTCGGAGCGTCGTCCCCCACTTCCCCCACTCCCCCTGACCCCACCCCTATGGAGGTAGCAGTCTGATGGCTCGCGTGCTCGTCGTCGACGACGCAGCGTTCATGCGCAAGATGGTGACCGACGCCCTCAGCGGCGGCGGCCACGAGATCGTTGGCGAAGCCGCTAACGGCGCCGAGGCGGTGGCGCGCTTCCAGGAGCTGCGCCCCGACGTCATGACGCTCGACATCACCATGCCCGAGAAGGACGGCCTCGCCGCCCTCAAGGAGATCATCGCCGTCGATCCCGGCGCGAAGGTCGTCATGTGCTCGGCCCTGGGCCAGGAGTCCAAGGTCCTCGAGTCGATCAAGCTCGGCGCCAAGGACTTCGTCGTGAAGCCCTTCCAGGCCGACCGCGTCCTGTCCGCGATCGAGAAGGCGCTGGGCTAGTCCCAGCGCCAACACCTGGCTGAAGTCCGGTCTGCAGCGGCCGACCATCTAGAGAGAGATCATGAAGGCCGCTACCGCAATCGGAATCGGAATCGCCAGCGCCGCCATCATCATGGCGGGCATCATGGAGGGCGTCGCGCCCCCCATGCTGCTCAACATCAACGCGTTGATCATCGTGTTGGGTGGCACCGGCGGGGCGATCTTCGCGGGCGTGGGGATGAAGCGCTTCATGGCGATCCCCAAGCTGTACATGAAGGCGATCATGACCGAGCAGCCCGACATGGGCGCTCGGGTCAAGACCCTCGTCTCCTTCGCCGAGCGGGCCCGCAAGGACGGCCTGCTCGCGCTCGAGGAGGAGATCGAGGCGATCGACGAGCCGTTCATGCGCAAGGGCATGCAGCTGATCGTCGACGGCACCGACCCGGACCTCCTGCGGGACATCCTGGACTCCGAGATCGACGCGATGGCGGCACGCCACAAGATGGGCGCCGCGGTCTTCGAGAAGGCCGGCGGCGTGGCCCCGACCATCGGGGTGCTCGGCACCGTCGTCTCGCTGGTGCACGTGCTCTCCAACCTGAGCGCCCCTGAGACGCTCGGCCCGGCCATCTCCGGCGCGTTCATCGCCACGCTTTACGGCGTGGGCTCGGCGAACGTCGTCTACATGCCGGTCTGCTACTCGCTGCAGATGCTCAGCGCCAAGGAGGTCGCCGAGCGATCCCTCATCGTCGAGGGCATCCTCGCGATCCAGGCGGGCGACAACCCCCGCATGGTGCAGCAGAAGCTGTTGAGCTTCCTCGCCCCGGCCGAGCGTGACGCGGTCGAGAACGGTGGCGACGGCAAGGCCGACCTCAAGGCCGTCGACGCACAGGCCGCCTAAGAGGCCCGACGATGAGTGGGCACGGCGGCGGCAAGAAGAAACGTGGCGACGACCACGGCGAGCATCCAGACGAGCGCTGGCTGGTCACCTACGCGGACCTGATGACGCTGCTCGTGGCGTTGTTCATGGTCCTGTTCTCGATCTCCTCGGTCAACAAGTCCAAGCTGGAGTCGTTGCAGCACTCGCTGCAGGACGCCTTCTCGGGCAAGGTGCTGCCCGGCGGGCAGTCGATCAAGGAGGCCGGCGGCGTCCAGAACATCAAGACGCCGTCCGCCGCGCCCAAGGAATCGTCGCTTCAGCCCTACGTGGGCTCGCCGAAGAGCGACACCTCGGTCTCCAAGAACAAGACCGGCGCGGCCGGCAACGCCGAGGAGCAGTCGTTCGAGAAGCTCAAGAAGAAGCTCGACTCGGTCGCGACCGCCCAGGGGCTGTCGGGCAAGATCAAGGTGTCGGTCACCGACGACGGCCTGCTGATCCGCCTGCTCACCGACAAGCTGCTGTTCGACAGCGGCTCGGCGGTGCCGCGGCCGCCGTCGCTGCCGCTGCTCAAGGACGTCGCCGACTTGCTTGCGGTGACGGCCAAGGACCACCAGCTGATCATCTCGGGCAACACCGACAACCAGCCGATTGCCACCGGCCGGTTCGCCGACAACCTGGCGCTCTCGACCGAGCGTGCCAACTCGATCTTCCGGGCGTTCGCTCGCGACGGCATCTCGCCGCTGCGGATGACCGCCGCCGGACGCGGCGCCTACAGCCCGATCGCGGACAACAAGTCTGACGCCGGCCGGTCGATGAACCGGCGTGTGGAGATTCTCGTCCCGCGCCTGACCGCCGTCACCTCGACGGAGTCCAAGGCCACCGCGGCCAAGATCCCCTCGATCAAGCCGGACTTCAAGCAGTCCGTGACCTCCACGTCCTCGTCCTCCTCCTCGCACTAACTCCCGCCATGAAGAACATCAAGATCCTCATCCCCGTCCTCCTGCTGGTGGTCGGTGGCGTCTACAAGTTCGTGCTGGCGCCTGCGCCGGTCGTGCCCAAGAAGAAGATCGAGGGGTCGGTGTACATCATGCCCAAGGACTTCCTCATCAACCTGGCGAGCGGCAAGTTCGCCAAGCTCAACGCGGCGCTGGTGCTCAAGCACGGCTACCTCGAGGAGGCGGTCGCGGAGGCCAGCGGCGGCGGGCACGAGGCGACGACGCCCCCGGACGGCTACGGCACGCTGCCCCAGGAGGCCGCGATCCGCTCGATCATCACCGACACGCTCACGGACATCAACGCGAACCGCCTGGTCAAGGAGAAGTCGCGTCTGAAGCTCCAGGAGGCCGTGCTCAAGCGGATCCACCATGAGACCGACGTAGAGGCCGAGGACGTCCTGTTCACCGATCTGGCCGTCCAGTAGTCCCCGCACCCCGCACGGACGCGAAGGAGCACCTCTGATGACCGACGTGGAGTTCACCCCCCTTTCCGACGGCGACGGCCTGTCCGGCCTGCCCCTGGGCGAGGCTGACCTGTCGCGCTTGACGGACGTCACCGTGGAGCTGACCGTCGAGGTCGGCCGCACCCACATGTCGCTCGGCGAGACGATGTCGCTGGGCCAGGGCTCGGTCGTGACGCTGGACCGCCTGGCCGACAAGCCCGTCGACCTGCTCGTCAACGGGCGTCCGATCGCCCGCGGCGAGGTCGTGGTCATCGACGAGCAGTTCGGCCTGCGCATCACCGAGGTCAACGGCGCCGAGCGCAAGCCCGCCGGCGAGCCTGCGGCGTTCGAGCCGGCCGAGTTGCCCGCCGGCGAGCCGCCCGCGCTGGCCGCGTAGCGCCCCGGACGTTCGCAGTACGACGAACGTCCACGCACCACTCTCAAGTTCGTTGCGCACAGGCCGATTCATGGACTGGCTGGTCGTCCCTCCCGACCTACCGAGTCCCTCCTGTGAAGCCATTCCGTGCCCTCACGGCCGCCGTCGCGGCCGCACTCCTCTGCGTCCTCCTGGCGCCGACGACCTTCGCCCTCGCGGCGGGGACGTCGACCACGAGCGACCCCTACGGCGAGAAGACCGCGCTCAACCTTCCGGCTGACGGCGCGTCCTCCGCGTCTGACGCCCACGTGGGTGGCAGCGGCGGCGGTCTCGCGCGCACGTTCGTCGGCCTGGCCGTCGTCGTGGCTGTCATCTACGGCCTGACCTGGGTCCTGCGCCAGATGAAGAAGTCGTCCTCGGCGGACGGTCCCATGGGGACCGGCCTGTCGACCGAGGCGACGCTCCCGCTCGGCCCCAACCGCTCGGTGCACCTGATCCGCGCCGGCCGCGAGCTCGTGCTCGTCGGCTCCGCTGAGCACGGCATCGTCCCGATCCGGACCTACTCCGAGGACGAGGCGCTCGACCTCGGCCTGATCGAGCAGCCGCTGCTGCGCGTCGGCGACGTCGACGGCGACGCCCGCGAGCTGTCGTCCGGTGCGCCGTCCACGAAGGTCAAGCTGCTGATGGCCGGCACGCTGGACCGCCTCCGCGAGCGGACCGCGCGATGACCGCCGCGATCCTCGCCCAGGCCGCGCAGTCCGGCTCGGCCGTCTCGCAGGACGGCTCCAACGCCGTCCAGCTGCTGATCCTCGTCGGCGCGATCTCGCTGATCCCGGCGCTGCTGTTCTGCGTCACGGGCTTCACGCGGATCCTGATCGTCCTGGGCTTCATCCGCACCGGCCTCGGCACGCCGACCGCGCCGCCCAACCAGGTCCTCGCGGGCATCGCGATGTTCCTGACGCTCTTCGTGATGATGCCGACCTTCAAGGAGATCAAGTCCGAGGCGATCGACCCGCTGACCTCGCACAAGATCACCCAGAAGCAGGCCTTCGAGCGCGGTCAGAAGCCGCTGCGCGAGTTCATGTTCAAGCAGACCCGGACCAAGGACCTGGCGCTGTTCGTGAACCTCGCCAAGGAGAAGCGCCCCAAGACGCGCGCCGACGTCCCGACCTACGTCCTGATCCCGGCCTTCATCATCTCCGAGCTCAAGACGGCGTTCCAGATCGGCTTTTTGATCTTCCTGCCGTTCCTGGTGATCGACCTGGTGGTCAGCTCCACCCTCATGTCCATGGGCATGATGATGCTGCCGCCCGCGTTCATCAGCCTGCCCTTCAAGATCCTGCTGTTCGTCCTCGTGGACGGCTGGGACTTGGTCACCCGCTCGCTCGTGGAGTCGTTCCACTGATGGACACCGACGTCGTCATCTCGCTCGCGACCCAGGCCATGAGCCTGGCGCTGAAGATCTCGATCCCGCTGCTCGGCGTCGGCCTGGTCGTGGGCGTCCTGATCTCGATCATCCAGGCCGTCACCTCGATCCAGGAGCAGACGCTCTCCTTCATCCCGAAGGTGCTGGCGATGGCCGTCGTGCTGGTCGTCGGTGGGCCCTGGATGCTCAACCAGCTGCTGTCGTACACGACCGAGCTGTGGTCGTCGATCCCCAACATGGTCGGGTAGGTGGGCGGGCAGCTCCAACAGTCCGCGCAGACGCTGATCACCGAGTTCGGTGAGCAGCGGGTCCTCGCGTTCTTCCTGGTCCTGGCCCGGATCTCGCCGCTCTTCCTGCTGGCGCCGTTGTTCTCGTCCAAGCTCGTGCCGCCGCGCGTCAAGACGGTGCTGGCGCTGGGCCTGGCGATCGGCCTGTCGCCGGTCGTCTCGGGCGACATGCACCTGCCGACCGACGTGATGGACATCGGCGGCCTGCTCGCCAAGGAGCTGCTGGTCGGCTCGGCGTTCGCCTACACCTTGGCTGCGACCTTCGCGGCGTTGTCGGTCGCCGGCTCGTTCCTGGACACGACGGTCGGCTTTTCGTTCGGCTCGCTGGTCGACCCGGTCAACGGCAACAACTCGGCGATCCTCAGCATGATGTACTCGACGATCGGCTTGATGGTGTTCATCGCCATCGGCGGTGACGCGTGGGTCATCAAGGGCCTGGCCAAGACCTACGACGTGGTCGGGCTGCTCGAGTACCCGTCCATCAACCACGTCGTCGCCGGCGCCACCGAGTCCTTCACGGGGATCTTCACCTCCGCGCTACAGGTCGCCGGGCCGGTCCTGCTCGCCCTGATCCTGACCGACGCCGCGTTCGGCATGGTCACCCGCGTCGTCCCGACGCTCAACGCCTTTCAGGTCGCCGTGCCCGCCAAGGTCGTGCTCGGCCTGATGCTCATCGGTGCGACGATGCCGTTCGTCGCCAACTGGCTCGGCACCGAGCTTCAGACCGACGTCCGCATGGCCCTCGACACGCTTCGCGTCGGCTAGGGAGGTGATGGTCCGTGGCCGATCCTGACAAGACAGAGAAGGCGACACCCAAGCGCCGCGAGAAGGCGCGCGAGGAGGGCAACGTCGCCAAGTCCGCGGACCTCAGCGGCGCCACGGTCATGCTCGGCGGCCTGATCGCGCTGTCGCTCGCCGGGCCGATGATGGTCGCGCGGATGGCCGCCGGGATCCGCGACGCGCTCGCGCTGGGCGGCTCCACCGACCCGGTCACGCTCTCCACGATCAGCAACCTGATGATGCGCAGCGGCACGGACACCGCGATGGCGCTGGCGCCGGTCGTCGGCATCTGCGCGCTGACCGCGATCGTCGTCAACCTCGCCCAGGTCGGCCTCAAGCCCAAGAAGAAGGCGCTGAAGCCCAACTTCAAGCGCTTGAACCCGCAGCAGGGGATCAAGCGCATCCTCGGCAAGCAGGGCCTCGTCGAGCTGGTCAAGAACATCGTCAAGCTCGGCGTCGTCTGCTGGATCGTGCTCGGCGCGTTCCTGCCGCACATGACCGACTACGCCGCGATGGTCGGCGTCTCGCCGTTGCAGCTCGGCGGCGCGATCTTCTCGCTGATCAAGGGCATCGCCTTCCGCGCCGCCTTCGCCTACCTCTTCATCGGGGTCATCGACTACTTCTGGCAGCGCCACTCGCGCGAGAAGAGCCTCATGATGAAGAAGGAGGAGGTCAAGGAGGAAGGCAAGGGCCAGGACCTCCCCGCCGAGGTCAAGGGCGCCATCCGCCGCCGCCAGCGCGAGGCCGCGCGGGCGCGGATGATGCAGGACGTCCCGACCGCCGACGTCGTCGTCACCAACCCGACGCACTACTCCGTCGCGCTGAAGTACGACGGCAAGTCCACGGCCCCGATCGTGGTCGCCAAGGGCCAGGACCTGATCGCGCTGAAGATCCGCGAGATCGCCGCCGAGTCCGGCGTCCCGATCGTCCCGGACCCGCCGCTGGCTCGTTCGCTGACCAACACCGTCGAGGTCGGCCAGCAAATTCCCGAAGAGCTCTTCCAGGCGGTGGCGCAGATCCTCGCCTACGTCTACCGCGTCGCCGGCCGCCGCAAGCTCGCCTCCGCGTAAGCCGCTTCCCTCCCTCCACCGCAGATCCCCCGAGCGCCATGACCAACATGTTGAACAAGATGGGCAAGTACACCGACCTGATCGGCGCGGCTGTCGTCGTGCTGGTCGTCGTGATGCTCATCGTCCCGCTGCCGTCGTGGCTGCTGGACCTGATGATCACGCTGAACATCAGCTGCGCGCTGGCGATCGTGGTCGTGACGCTCTACGTCAAGAAGGCCGTGGAGTTCTCGGTCTTCCCGTCGCTGCTGCTGATCACGACGCTCTTCCGCTTGGCCATCAACATCTCGGTCACGCGCCTGGTGCTGCTGCACGGCGACGCCGGCCACGTCGTCGAGGCGTTCGGCAAGTTCGTCATCGGCGGCAACATCGTCGTCGGCCTCGTGATCTTCCTGATCCTCGTGATCATCCAGTTCATGGTCGTCACGGCCGGTGCCGGCCGTGTGGCCGAGGTCGGCGCGCGCTTCACCTTGGACGCCATGCCGGGCAAGCAGATGGCGATCGACGCCGACCTGAACGCCGGGCAGATCACCGAGGACGAGGCGCGCAAGCGCCGCAAGGAGATCGCGGAAGAGGCCGACTTCTACGGCGCGATGGACGGCGCCTCGAAGTTCGTCAAGGGCGACGCGATGGCCGGCGTGGTCATCACGCTGATCAACCTGATCGGCGGCATCGTCATCGGCGTGATGATGCAGAAGCGCGAGTTCGGCGACGCCGTCCAGCACTTCTCGCTGCTGTCCGTTGGCGACGGCCTCTGCGCGCAGATTCCGGCGCTGCTGATCTCGGTCGCCACGGGCATCATCGTCACCCGCTCAGGCGACGACAAGGACCTCGGCAACCAGGTCGTCGGCCAGATCTCCAAGCAGCATCGCGCCCCGATGGTCGCGGGCGTCGTGATCTGCTTCTTCGCCCTGATCCCGGGCCTGCCGAAGATCCCGTTCCTGGTCATCGGCGGCCTGTTCATCTACGCCGGGCGCCGGCTGACCAAGACCGCCGCCACGGAGCTCGCGGCCGCCGAGGCCGCCAAGGTCGACGCCGCGGCGCTGCCCGCCGCGCCGGTCGCCCCGCGCGACCAGGTCGCCGAGGCGCTCAACCTCGACCCGCTGGAGCTGTGCATCGGCTTTGGGCTGGTGCCGCTGGTCGACGGGTCCGCTGGCGGGTCGCTGCTTCAGCGCGTCTCCGCGGTGCGCCGCCAGATCGCGGCCGAGGTCGGGACGATCATCCCGTCGGTCCGCATCCACGACGAGCTCGGGCTGCAGAGCCACGAGTACAGCGTCAAGGTCCGCGGCACCGAGGTCACGCGCGGCCAGATCATGGCCGGCCACCAGCTCGCGCTCGATCCGGGCGACGCGTTTGGCACCCTCGACGGCATCCCCACGACCGACCCGGCTTACGGCATGGCCGCGGTCTGGATCACGGACGCCCAGCGCGCGGAGGCCGAGGCGCTTGGGTACACCGTGGTCGACGCCGAAAGCGTCGTCGTCACGCACCTGACCGAGACGATCCGGCGCCACACCGCCGACCTGCTCACCCGTCAGGACGTGCGCATGCTGATCGAGTCGCTCAAGGAGCACAACCAGGCCGTCGTCGAAGAGGTCATCCCGGACCTCCTGTCCGTCGGCGAGCTGCAGCGCGTCTTGCAAGCTTTGTTGCGCGAGGGCGTGTCGATCCGCGACCTCGGCGCGATCGTCGAGGCGTCGGGCGACCGTGCCCGCGTCACGCGCGATCCGGAGCTGCTGGCCGAGTACGCACGCCAGGCGCTGGGCCGCACGATCGTCTCCCCGTACCTGGACGCGGAGCGCACGCTGCGCGCCATCACGCTGGACCCGACGCTGGAGCAGGAGGTGTCTGACTCGATCGCGCAGACGCCCGATGGCGAGTACCTGGCGATGGATCCCTCCCGCGCGCAGGCTTTGGTGCACCAGTTGTCGAACCATGTCGAGCAGGCCGTCTCGCGCGGCCGTCGTCCGGTGCTGATCTGCTCGTCGCGCGTGCGGCGGCACCTCCGGCGTCTGTGCGAGCAGGCTCTGCCGCAGCTCTCGGTGTGCGCCTATAACGAGATCGCACCCGGGATCGGCGTGGAGACGATCGGAGTCGTGAACGCCTGATGGCACCACAGGACCAGCAGCAGACATACACGTATCGGGGACGCTCGCTCGAGGAGCTCGTTCCGCGCATCCGCCAGGAGCTGGGCGACGACGCGGTCATCGTGTCGCGGAGGGAGACGACCAGCGGCGGCGTCGGCGGCTTCTTCGCCAAGCGTGAGATCGAGGTCGAGGTGCGCCCCGGCGACGCGGTCGCGCCGGACATCGCCGCGCGCTTCGCCGAGCAGCTGGCGGAGGCGCAGGAGCGCCAGGGGTTGGCCGGAGGGGCCGACCTGCTGGACGCGCCGGGCGTCCGTCCCGCGACCGCGCCGGAGATCGACGCGTTGCCCGGCTCGACCAACGTGACCGTGGACGACCTGTTCCCGGCCGAGCCGCCGGCGCAGGCCTCCAACCTGGCCGCGATGTTCAACGCCGGCCTGCCGCCGGTGCAAGAGCCGCCCGTCGTGGAGCCGCCCGCGCCCGTCGCGGAGGAGCCGCCGCGCGTCGAGCCCTCGCACGCCGAGGTCATCGACGACGACGAGTGGGAGGTGGTCTACGGCGACGAGGAGGACGACGACGAGCTCGAGCCGCTCCCGGCCGCCGTCGAGGAGGACCAGGAGACCGGTCACTTCGACTACCTCGGCACCGCCGGCCTCTCGCCCGCCGCCGAGGACTCCCACACGCCGACCACCGCCGCCCCGCTGCCGACGCCCGGCGTCGCCGCGCCGCCCAGCGGCGCGACGCCGCCGGCGATCGAGCCCTTCGCGCCCGCCGCCGAGGCCATCGAGCCGCCGTCCGCCGAGCAGCCGCTCGTCGTGCCGGTTGGCGACGCGCCTGCGCCGATCGCGCCGGCCGAGCCGGAGCCCGTCGCCGAGACGCCCTTCTTCGCGCCCCCCGCGCCGCCTGTGCCCGAGGCGCCGGCGCCCGTCGAGACGCCCGCCGAGGCGATCGCCGAAGTGGCTGCCTCGGTGCCGGATCCGATCGTCGTCCCGGCGCCCGTGGTCGCTCCGGCCGCGCTGCCTCCGGCGGCGCTGCTGGCCGCCGAGCGGTTGGTCGCGCGCGGTCTGCGCACGGGCCTGGCCGACGCGATCGCCGAGGAGGCGATGGGCGGCTTGGCTCCGCTCATGCCCGACGTCGATCCCAAGGAGCTGGTCGTCGACGCCCTTGCGCGCCGGATCCCGACGGCGCCGTTGCGCCGCGGGCCGGGCGTGGTCGGGTTCGTCGGACCGGGTGGCGCGGGCAAGACGCGCTGCGTCGCCCGTCTGGCCGCAGCGCACGCCCGCCACGGCCTGATGCCCGTCTCCGTCCTCGCCCTGCGCTCGCCGGACGGCGGCGCGGAGCTGCGACGCCTGCTGGCGCCGTACGGCGTCGACCTCAACGCGGTCGAGAGCGGCGCGGAGGGCGCCGCCCGGATCGCCGCGCTGCGGGCCGACCACCTCGTGATCATCGACACGCCCGGCGTCTCGCCGCGCTCGACCGGCGAGCTGCACGCGCTCGGCACCGAGCTCGACGCGCTCGCGCCCGACGAGCTGCACCTCGCGGTCCCGGCCACGATCGGTCCGGCAGCCGCACAAGAGCTGGTCGGCGGCGTCCGCGAGCTGGGCGTCGGCGCGCTGGTCCTCACCCACACCGACGAGACCGAGATGCTCGGCACGGGCATCGGCCTGGCCGTCGACTCCGGTCTGCCGCTGTCCTTCCTGGCCCGCGGCCAGGCCGTCGAGGCGGGCCTCAAGCCCGCGTCGGCCACCGACCTCGCGCGCGACCTGGTCCCATGAACCGGCTGCTGCCCGACATCGGCGACGAGCTCCTGCTCTCGGTCCCCCAGACCGAGCAGGTCCTCGTACGCGTTACGAACGCCGGGCCCGGATTCTTCGACCTCGACCTGCTCGAGCTGCCCGCCACCCCGCAGCCGCAGCTGGAGCGCTCGGCGTTGATGATCGAGTTCATCAACGACGACGGCATCGCCCGCATGCACGGCCGTCTCGACGTGCCCGCCTACCGGCGCGGCGCCGCGCGCGGCCACGGCGCGGGCATGCGCCAGGAGAACACCGTCCGCTTCGCGCACCGCGGCAGCCCGCAGCTGCTCAAGCGCCGCGAGTACGTGCGTGCGACGGTGGACCTGCCCCTCACGCTCCTCGGCGCGCACGCCGATGACGATCCTGTGAGCACCCAGGCCCACGCGATCGACCTCTCCGGCGGCGGCATGCTCGTCGACGGCCTTCCCGCCTGCCCGAAGCGCGACGAGCTGATCTCGTTCGTGCTCGCCGTCGGCGACGGCGGCGAGCCCATCGAGGGCCGCGGCCGCGTCGTGCGCCTGGAGACCGCCAAGCGCGCGGGCCTCCAGTTCACCGACCTGGCGCGGACCGACCAGATCCGCTTGATGCACCTCGCCTTCGAGATGTCCCGCGAGCAGCGCCGGAGGTTTGCCTGATGGCTGCTGACGCCCAGGCGCCGACCGAGGTCCTCGTCCCCGAGGAGGCCGCGCCGATCGCGGCCGGCGACGGCATCCGCCTGTCCGCTCACCCGCGCGCGCGGCGCCACATCGCGATCGCCAAGGGCTGGGGCGGCCTGATCGCCTTCCTGCTCGTCCTCAAGCTCTCCCGCGGCACCGGCCTCCCGTGGCCGGACGCGCTCGAGCGCGCCCTGGTCGGCGGCATCGTCGGCTACCTGGCGCTGTGGATGATCGCCCAGACGGTCTGGCGCCACATCGCGCTCGCCGAGCTTGAAGACCTCCGCAAGCGGCTCGTCGCCAAAGCGCAGGAGCAGCAGTCCGAACGCGAGCGGCTGATCGCCGCGGCGGAGGCCGAGAGGGCCGCCGCCCAAGCGCGTGCGCAAGCGGCTGCGGCCGCACCGACCCCCTAGAGAGGAGCTGAGCCGTGCCGTTGGACCCCATCAATCCGATCGGTCCGCGGCCCGCCGCCCGGCCCGGTGAGATCCCCGGCGTTCGTCGGGTCGACTCCTCCACAGAGAAGCGCGAGCGCGAGGGCCAGGCGCCCCGCAAGCGCCGGGGTGGGCGGGACGGGGTCCTTCCGGACCTGCCGCCGCCGCCCGACGACGGGCGGCCGCACATCGACGTCCGCGTCTAGTCGGCCCTCGGACCAACAGGCGTCCATCGGACACTGGACGCTCCTCAAGCCGGTCTTATGGGTCGCCGATCATCCGGCGTAGAAGCAAGCAGCGACAAGGAGTCGCTGTGGGACCCCAACACAAACGTCATCAAGGAGATCGACGCATGTCCCTTCGCATCACGCACAACGTCGAGGCAATGAACAGCTACAACGCGCTGTCCAAGACCTCGTCGGCCATCTCGAAGTCGATGCAGCGCCTGTCCTCGGGCTACCGCATCAACAGCGCTGCGGATGACGCCGCTGGCCTTGGCATCTCCGAGTCGATGCGCTCGCAGATCCGCGGCCTGGCGCAGGCGCAGAAGAACATCCAGGACGGCTCCTCCATGATTCAGACGGCGGAGGGCAACCTGGACGAGGTCCACTCGATGCTGCAGCGCGTCCGTGAGCTCGCCGTCCAGTACAAGAACGGCTCGCTCGACAACGCCGCCCGCACGTCGATCCAGAACGAGGTCACGCAGCTGGCGTCTGAGATCAGCCGCATCGGCACGCAGGCCTCCTTCAACGGCATCAACCTGTTGTCCGCCGCTACCACGGTGTCCTTCCAGGTCGGCGCCAACGACGGGCAGACGATTGGCGTCAGCCTGGTGAACCTCTCCACGCAGGTGGGCACGTCGTACTCGACGCTGACCCAGGCCGGTACCTCGGACATCTCGGAGATCGACACCGCCATCCAGAACGTGTCGACCGCCCGGGCCACCTTCGGTGCCGTGCAGAACCGCCTCGACCACTCCCTGTCGGTCGCGGCCTCGTACGCGGAGAACCTGACCGCGGCCGAGTCCCGCATCCGTGACGTGGACATGGCGGACGAGATGGTCGCCCTGACCAAGAACCAGATCCTCTCGCAGGCCGGCACCGCGATGCTCTCGCAGGCCAACCAGGCCCCGCAGAACGTTCTGCGTCTCTTGGGCTAAGCACCTAGCTCAGCGAAGAACATTCGTCAGATCCCTTGATCTGACACCCACGGCGAGGGGCGGCCCATCGGGCCGCCCCTTCGTCGTTGAGGTCAGGGCCCCGACGCCCGGCGTTGAAGGATCGCCTGAAGCCGCCGATCACGGTGGGGAATGAGCGTCGAAAACGTCATGGCGAGGATCGCCGAGCTGCGCCAGGGTCTGGTGCCGCCGTCGACCGCTGTCCCGACGACGACCTCGACGTCCGGCACCGACGCCTCGCAGTTCGCCTCGCTCTTGCAGGACCAGGCCGCGGGCGGCGCCACCACCGGCGCGACCGCGACCGCCGCCACCGCGGCGACCGCCACGCCGGCCGCCGACCAGACCGCCGGCCAGAAGGCGCTCGCCTTCGCCCAGCAGGAGATCGGGCAGACCGAGCAGCCGCCGGGCTCCAACAACTCGCCGCGGATCGCCGAGTACCGGACCGCGACCGCGGGCTCGGGCATCGGCCCGTGGTGCAACTACTTCGTCTCCTGGGCGGCCAAGAACGCGGGCGCCCCGCTCGGCGAGGCCGGCCAGGGCTTCGGCGCGGTCTCGGCGACCGCCGCCTGGGCCCAGCGCACCGGCCGCTGGAACCCCGCCGCCTCCGGCCAGCCGCCGCAGGCCGGCGACCTGATCGTCTGGGGCGGCCAGCACATCGGCATCGTCGAGTCCGTCGACGCCGAGGGCAAGATCCACACCATCGAAGGCAACTCCTCCAACATGGTGACCCGCCGCACGCACGACGCGTCCGGCGATGGCGCGACGGGCTATGTCCGCCTTGGCTGAGCACGCCGCGCCGGCACCGGCGCGTGACCGCGGCAAGCTCGTCATGACGATGTTCGGGTTCAACGACTCAGGCGGCGGCACGATGCTGCCGCGCTTTGCGGCCAAGGAGCTCGCACGCCGCGGCTGGGACGTCACGGTCTTCCACGCTGCTGTTGCGCCCGACCCGTCCGGCGTCCCCTACGCCTTGCGCGAGTGGGAGGAGGACGGCGTCCGCCTGGTCGGCGTGCACAACCGCCCGCACGGCCTGATGGACCTCGGCAAACCGCGTCGCGAGCTCGACGACCCGCCGATCACCGCCGCGTTCGCCGACCTGCTCGACCGCATCGAGCCGGACGTCATCCACTTCCACAACCTGCACAACCTCGGCGCCGCGCTGCTCGACGAGGCCGGCGCGCGCGGGATCCCGTCCTACTTCACCACGCACAACTACTGGCTGGTCTGCCCGCGCCTCTACCTGCTGCACGGCGACCAGTCGCTGTGCGGCGGCCCGGGCGACGCCGGCGCCGACTGCGCGACCTGCGTCGGCAGCCCCGACACCGACGGCCACCAGGTGCGCCTGGCCGGCATCCGCGACGCGTTCTCGCGCGCGATCACCGCCTGCCTGACGGTCTCCCACGGCGTGCGCCGCACGCTCATCGACCAGGGTTACGACGGCGCCGCGCTTGACGTCGTCCGCCAGTGCGTGCCGGCCGAGGACGAGGCCTGGGAGCGCCTGGGGCGCGACCGCCAACCCGGCCGCGTCGATCCCGACGGCCCGCTGCACGTCGGCTTCTTCGGCTCCGTCTACCCGCACAAGGGCGCCCAGCTGCTGGTCGCGGCCGCGCAGGACGCCGCCGCCGAGCTGCGGATCCACATCCACGGCGAGGTGTCCGAGCGCATGGCGCGCGAGCTGCGGCGCCTGGACCGCCGCGGCGTGGTCGAGATCCACGGCGCGTTCGAGCCGTCGGAGCTACCCGACCTGCTGGCGACGATCGACACGGCGGCGCTGCCGTCGCTGTGGTGGGACTGCGCGCCGCTGACCGCCGCCGAGTGCCTGGCGGGCCGCGTCCCGCTGCTGGCGCCGCGCATGGGCGGGCTGGCCGAGGCGATCCGCGACGGCGTCGACGGGCTCGCGTTCGACGGCGGCGACGCCGCCGGGCTGACGGCTGCGCTCGAGCGGCTGGCCAACGAGGCCGGGTTGTTGGAGGCGTTGCAGGCCAACATCGAGGCGCCGCGCGGCTTTGCGGCCTACGTCGACGAGCTTGAGCAGTACTACGGCGGCGCGCGCCCGTCGCTGGTCACCGAGGAGCCCGCCACGGCGGTCGCCTGGGTCGGCGAGCACGACGCGCCGACGTCGCTGGCGCGGATCAACCGCCGCGTCGTCGCTGAGCTGGCGGCCGGGGTGGGCGGGGACCGGGTCATTGCGCACGCGGTGGCTACTGATCGCCCGAACCGCGCGCCCGTGCCGCTGCCGCACGCCGCCGACGTCGAGGTGCGCCACCAGTGGCCGCCGGACTTCTCGGCGCCGCGCTCGGGCCACCTCGCGCTGATCCAGCCGTGGGAGTTCGGGTCGGTTCCGCAGGCGTGGGTCGCGCCGCTGAACACGGTGGTCGACGAGCTGTGGGTGCCGTCGGCGTTCGTGCGCGACATGTACGTGTCGAGCGGCGTCGAGGCTGACCGCGTGCGCGTGGTCCCCAACGGCGTCGACCTGGAGGCCTACGCGCCGGACGGGCCGACGCTCGACGGCGTGGGCGGCGCGGCGACGACGTTCCTCTTCGTCGGCGGCGCGATCGGGCGCAAGGGCATCGACGTGCTGCTGAGCGCGTGGTCTGAGGCGTTCGGCGACGGCCGCGACGACGTCGCGCTGGTGGTCAAGGACTTCGGCGCCGACGGCGTCTACCGCGGCGGCGACCGGTCCGAGTTGCAGGAGCTCGCGGTGCGCGACCCGCGCGTCACGCACCTCACGCGCACGCTGACCGACGACGAGGTCGCCGCGCTCTACCGCGCCTGCGACGTGCTCGTGCACCCCTATCGCGGCGAGGGCTTCGCGATGCCGGTCCTGGAGGCGATGGCCTGCGGCCTGCCCGCGATCGTCACCGCCGGCGGCCCGACCGACGAGTTTTGCCCGGCCGACGCGGGCTGGCGGATCCCGTCGCAGCGCGCCCTGATCCCGGGCCGTCAGATCAGCGGCATGCCGCTGGCCGGCGACGGCTGGATGCTCGAGCCCGACCGCGACGCGCTCGTCGCGTTGCTGCGCGAGGCCGCTGACGCAGGCTCCGAGGAGCGCGCGCGCCGCGGCGCCGCCGCCCGTGCCGCCGCTGAAGCGCTGGGCTGGGACGCCGTCGCCGCGGCCTACGCCGACCGCATCGCCGCGATGCAAGAGCGCCCACCGCGGATCGCGCGCGTGCCCGCCGTCGACGTCGCGATCGACCCGTCTGCCGCGACCGGTCGCCGCCTACTGGCGGTCCCCGCTTACCGCGGGACCGATCGCCTGGCCGAGCTGCTGTCCGCATGGGCCACCGCAGCGCCGAGCGGAACGCCGGGCACGCTCGTGCTCGTCGCCGACCCCGCCCGCGACGGCGCCCCCGAAGACGTCGAAGCCCACATCGTCACCGCGGCCACCGCCGCCGGCATCGACCTCGACGCCTGCGCCGACATCGAAGTCCGCTTCCTCCACGCCACCCCCGGCCGCGACGCCGCCCTCCACGCCGCCATCGACGGCTTCACCCCACTCCACCCCGCCTCCGAAGGCCACACCCGCCGCGCCCTCGCCGCCGGCAAGGCCATCGTCCCACCGACCGCTGAGGCAATCACCGCTTTCCTCGCGGGCGCGCCGATCGATGGCGGTGACATCATCGCCACCGCCCCTTCCGCCGCCCTCGACTGACTGCCTGCCACCCGCCCGCAAGCCCATCTAGGCTTGCGCCCCGTGACGAAGGCACGCAAAACGCTCAAGGACGCTCTTCGGGGTCGACCGCGGGCACGGTGGATCGTCCTCGGCTGGATCGCGGGCCTGGCCTCCGCCGTCCTCAGCGGGCTGGTGACGACGGCGGTCCAGGACCACTTCGCGGACCCCACCTTCGATCAACGGCTGGATGAGGTCGTGGGCGGGGCCCACGCGAGCGGCTTCGACGTGGTCAGCTACCGTCGCGTGCCGCTCGGCAACGGACGCGAGGACACCGTGTTGCTGGTGCTCCGACCACGCGACCGCGCGCAGTCCGACCGGCTCGAGGTCTACACCGCGGACGGCGACGACCTGCGGAGGTCGCTGGTCTGGCAGCCGCAGCCCGACCGGCCGCAGGCGCCGTATGTCGAGAACGACGACCCTGGTGCCAGGCGGCAGCAGAAGTTCGGCTACCGCATCGAGGTCACGGGCGTCGGTCGCGCCGGCACCGACCAGGACTCGACCCGTGTCCTCGTCGAGGTCCGCGGCGCGGACCGCTACCTGCACTACCCCCTGATCCTCGCCTGGGACGCTCTCCAACACCAGCACCGGCTCTCGGCGGTCATGTCGGAGGGCTTCGCGGTCGGACCGGGGACGATCTACGCCCGTGACGAACAGGGAGATCGCGCCCTGGACACCGCGAGCCTGTACATGGTCCGGCAGCTCTACGGACGGTCGACGACGCTCCGTGACGGGCTGCATCAGGTTCCACCGTTCGAGACCCGCGGCGCGGACGCGCTGACCTTCATCCGCCGGGAGGGCGTTCTCTACCTGGCGGCGGGCTTCGTCGTGAATGCCCGTGAGATCTTCTCGATGAACGACGTCGACTGTGAGCTTCGGCTGATCGACGAGCGGGACACACCCGCGAAGTGCGACGGCATCGGAGGCCTCAGCAGTGACGTCCCGGCCGAGCTCAACATGAAGGCCTGGCGGCTGGATCCGGGCGATGGGGACGACACGACGATGTTCTGCAACGGGCCGCGGCTCATCGTTCACACCAGGCGTGACGACGACGTCGGTGCACTCGTGCGCAACTGGCGCCGGTATCAGCGTGGCGGGCGCGCTTGCTGACGCGTGATCAGCTGGGCTCGCCCGCCGAGGCGTCTTGAAGGTGCTGCAAACCTTGCGCGACGTCTGCCCAGCCGGTCGAGCGGGCGCGGAGGAGGCCGGTCTCCGGGACGGTTGCGATCAGGCCGGCGGCGTCGAGGAGGTGGAGGTGGCTCATCAGCACCGGCTCGCGGATGCCGAGTGCTGCGGCGAGCTGTGCGGGCGTGCGCTCGCGTTCCTCCAGCGCGAGCAGCGCGGAGAGGCGGACCGGGTGGGCCAGCGCGTGTAGGACGTCGGTGGAGAGGCGCTCGTCCACGGCGCGGAACTGTACCTCCACTGTGAAGGATCTGCTGAACAGTTACGACAGATCTGTCGCGTCCGAGTGCCGGAGGCCGTAAGGTCGCGACCGCGCGCATGCTCGACGAAGCCTTCCTCTACGCCGCCGTCGGACACCCCGTTCGCCTTCAGGCGCTCGTGTTGTTCGAGAAGACGCCATCCTCGGCGCGAGAGCTCGGGGTGCTCGTCGGCCTCTCGCCGAGTGCTGCGCTCTACCACGTGCGCAAGCTGGCGGAAGCCGGTCTCGTCGAGCCGCACGAGATCCGTCGGCGCCGCGCGTTCGAAGAGCGCGTCTGGCGCACGACGACCACCGGCTGGGCCAAGCTGGAGCGCATGCTGCGCTCCACCGTGCCACCCGGACAGCCGGTCTAAATCGGCGGCTTTCGGGCCAAACTGGCTTGTGGCCAGCAGGATCGGCTTAGCTGTCGCTCGTCGGCCGATTCTGTCATCTCTACGGTCGCGCTCCTGTGCTGGAGCAGGTCGAGATCCGGCGGCGCATTCGGGCAGCGATGGCCCTCGCCGACATCAGCTCGTGGGACGAGCTGGCGCGCCGCGTGCCGCTAAGCCGATCGACGGTCAAGGATCTCGGCACCCCGCGCGGCCGCGCCGAGGAGACGCACCTGCGCGTGATCGCCGCCGCCTGCGACGTGCCCTACTCCTGGTTCACGGTCCCCGACCTGCGCGCGGCGGTCGCCCGCGAGGACGAGGAGCCGTCGCTGGTCGAACGCGTCGAGGCCCTCGAGGGGCGCATCGAGGCGATCACCAAGCAGCTCAGCGCAGGGGGAATGTAAGACCCAGCTCGGGGACCGTCACCGTGCCGGTGTCGGTCGTCGTCCCGATGCGGCGCGCGCCCGGGTGGCGTGCGGCGAGGATCTCGGTCGCCGCGTCCGCGTCGGCGTCCGGCACGATCGCGACCAGGCCGCAGCCCATGTTGAAGACCTCCCACATCTCGGCGGTCTCGACGTCGCCGAGCTTGTGGATCAGGCCGAAGACCGGCGGGACCGGCAGCGGGTCGGAGATCTCATAGCCCGAGCCGATGCGCAGCATGTTGTTCAGCCCGCCGCCGGTGATGTGCGACAGGCCGCGCACGTCGACCTCGGAGCGCAGCAGGTCCAGCGCCGCGCGGACGTAGATGACCGTCGGCTCCAGCAGCGCGTCGGCGACCGACGCGCCCTCCAGCTCGGTGGGCTTGGCGTCCAAACCCAGCGGCTCCAGGACGCGGCGCGCGAGCGTGTAGCCGTTGGAGTGCAGCCCCGAGGACGGCACGCCGATGATCGCGTCGCCAGGGGCGATCCGGTCGCCGAGGACGAGGTCCTTGATCGCCACCGTGCCGATCGCCGTCGCGCAGAGGTCGAAGCCGTGCGGCGACGGGTGGCCCTTGATCAGCTCGGGCAGCACCGCCAGCTCGCCGCCGGGGATCTCGCAGCCCGCGGCCTCTGCGCCGACCTTCAGCCCGACGCCGATGCGCGCCAGGCGGCCGGCGTCGACCTCCTCGACGGCCAGGTAGTCGACCAGCGCGATCGGCTCGGCGCCGACGCAGATCAGGTCGTTGACGTTCATCGCCACGCAGTCGATGCCGACGGTCTCCAGCCGGTCGGCCTGCTCGGCGACGACGAGCTTGGAGCCGACGCCGTCGGTGGCGATCGCGATGCCGAGCTCGTCGGTGACGCGCAGCACCGACGCGTAGTGGCCGCTGGGCACGACCGACCGCGACGGGCTCCCGGTCTCGATCGTCCTCAGGACCGAGACCAGCGCGCCGACGCCCGCGTCGGCCTGATCGGTGTCCACGCCTGCGGCGGCGTACGCGTCACTCATCGTGCGGAGGATCGTCGCACAGCCAGCGCGGCGAGCACGACCCGCTCGGCGGCCCAGGGCGCGACCGCAGTGACGCGGCGCAGCGGCGCGGCGGCGAGCGTCGAGGCGCAGGCGGCGACCATCCCGGCGGCGAACGCCCGGCGGACGGGAGGCGGGGGAGGAGACTGGGCCAGGCGCACGCCCTTGAGCGCGGTCGCGCCCGCGACGACCGGCAGCCCGACCGTGCGTGCCAGCTCGAAGGCGGCGGGGCGCGAGAAGCCGCGGGCGCGCGCGGCGGCCAGCGTCAGGCCCAGGCGCGAGACGCCCGGCCACAGCGCGCACGCCTGGGCGGCGCCGAGGACCAGCGCGTCGCCGATCGTGGCGTCGGAGGCGACCCGCTCGCCCGTGGCGCGACGGTCGGCGAGCAGCATCACCGCCGATCCTGCGACCAGTCCGGCCGCGGTCGCTCGCGGTCCGCCCAGCCAGCGCTCGATCGGCTTCTCCAACGCCAACCCGGCGACCGCGCCGGGCGCGGTGGCCAACAGCGCCAGCGGCAGCGACGGCCACGGCACGAGCACCGCCAGCCCGCCGAGCGTCCCCGCGTGCAGGGCGACCTCGAACGCCTTCTCCAGCTCGGGCGACAGCGCCGGCCACCCGAGCAGCTCGGGCACCAGCGCCACATGTGCCGAGGACGACACCGGCAGCAGCTCGGCCGGCCCGTGCAGGGCGCCGAGCGCGACCGCCTGGGAGACGGTCAGCTCACGCGGCATCGGTGGCGATCCGCCGCGCCTTGCGGCGCTGCCACCACTTCGTGCCGAAGTACGCGGCGGCCACGATGATGATCGCGGCCATGCCGTAGTCCACGTAGTGGAGGCGGTCCTTCCAGTCTTCCCAGTTGTCGCGCGCGGACTTGCCGATCAGCGTCAGCATCAGGATCCACGGGATGCAGCCGGCCAGCGTGAGGATGCTGAAGCGCCAGAAGGGCATCCGCGCGGCGCCCGCCGGCAGCGAGATGAACGTGCGCACGATCGGGAGCATCCGGCTGAAGAAGACCGCCCACGAGCCGTACTTCTCAAACCAGCGCTCGGTCATCGCCATGTGCTCGGGCTTGATGTGGAAGACCTTGTGGCGCTCCAGCAGCTCCAGGCGGCCGTAGTAGCCGACCGCGTAGGCGATCCACGACCCGACGAGGTTGGCCACCGACCCGACCGCGACCGCCGCGAACAGCGAGTACTTGCCCTCGCTGACGTTGAACCCCGCGAACAGCATCGTCGCCTCCGACGGGATCGGGATGCAGGCGCTCTCGGGCACCATCAGCAGGAAGATCCCGGGCAGGCCGAGGTCCCCGACGACGTCCGTCGCGAAGTCCGCGAGCTTGTCGGTGACTGAGGCCAGAACGAGGAAGGCGGTCAACATCCGCGCAGAGGCTAACCGTTGGACCTGAACGCCACCTGGGTGCCTGCTGGGCCGTTCGGCTCAGGCGGCGAGCGCGACGGCGCGCAGCCCCGCGACGCGATCCAGGATCGCGTCGACGCGGTGCGAGAACGTGTGGCCGGCCAGGATCAGCGCGCGGCCGCGGTGCCCGGCGGCGCGCGCCGCGTCCGGATCCTCGAGCAGCCGGTCGACCTCCGCGCGCAGCTGCGCGTCGGTCGCGTAGGTGGCGATCGCGTCGCCGAAGCGCTCGCGCAGGCCGGGGACGTCGTCGGTCAGCAGGACGGCGCCCGCCGCGAGCGCGTCGTAGACGCGGTTGGAGATGTAGCCCTGCTCGCGCATGTCGTCCCAGTGGTCGTTGAGCACAACGCCGCCGGAGGCGTAGGCGCGGCGGACCTGGTCGTTGGGCAGGTAGCGGCCGACCACGTGGCGCGCGTCGATCAGCGTCTCCCAGTCCTTGCCCCACACGGCGAGGTCGCGCTCGGTGGGCAGCAGCGCGGCAAGCGCGCGACGCTTGACGCCGCGGGAGTTGCCGACGAACGTGACCTCGTGGGCCAGCGCGTCGTCGCGCTGAGGGAAGAAGGCGGCCGGATCGGTGGCCTGATCAAGAACGCTCACCGGCGTGGACGTCAGCGCGGCCAGGCGCTGCGCGTCGGGCGCGGAGGCGACGAAGACGTGGTCGTAGCGGTCGCATTCGGGACCGCTCACCAGCTCGGGATGGCTGATGACCCACAGCAGGTTGACCGGGCCGGGCTTGGGCACGTACTGCCACAGCCCGCGCAGGTGCAGCGCGACGTCGGCGGGCGCGTCGTCGTCCCACTCGCGGACGACCTCCAGCCGCGGGCGATGGCCGCGGCGGCGCAGCTCGTCGGCCAGCGCGCGCGCGAAGTGCGTGTCGCCCCAGTGCTCGGCGCCGTCCCACGCCGGCGGGCAGAGCTTGATCGCGACGTCGAGCGCCTCGACGCCCCAGCGCGCCGCCGCGAGCGTGCGCAGCGCGTCGGCGTCGGCGACGCGCGGGCGGCCCTCGCAGCGCGCCGGCACCGGGCCCGCGCTCAGCACCGCGTGCGCCTGGCGCGCCAACGCGGCCTCGAGCTCCTCGCTCGGCGCGTGCTGGAGCGCGAGCAGGTCCGGGCCGTGCTCGGCCGAGACGCCGGCCGCCTCCAGCGCGCTCAGCAGCGCCGCGACGGCGGCGTCGTCGGGCAGCAGGACGGCGAGCGTCGCGTCGTCGTCGGGGCCGAAGGCGTCCGCGTAGGCGGTCAGCAGCTCAGGGCGGGCGGCGAGCTCATCGACGAACGCGAGCGTCACGAACGCGCGCGCGTCCTCCAAAGGCCAGGCGCTGTCGGCGGGGCGCGGCAGGACGGCCGGCGGCTGGCCCGCCGCGCGGTGCGCGCAGCGATCGATCAGCGCGAGCGCGTGCGCGTCGCGGGGGAAGTCGGCCAGGACCGCGAGCGCGTCGCGGGCGGCGCCAGCGAGGTCGCCCCGGCGCTCGGCGTGCACGGCGGCGGCCAGCAGCTCGTTGGCGGCGCCCGCGTGCTCGGGACGGTCGGGCGCCAGCTCGACCACGGTGCTCCCGAGCCCCTGGGCCGCCTTGGCGACGCAGAACCCGAACGCGCGCACGGCGCGGACGACGTCCTCGATCGACACCCCGACCTCGCGGGCCTGCGCGAAGAGCCAGCGGCGCAGCTCGATCTCGCGGGCGCGCAGCTGCGCCGCGCGGCGCTCGTCGCCGCCGAGCGAGATGTTGCTCTCGTGCTTGCGGTAGCGGGTGACGTGGGAGCCGGTCGTCGGGGCGATCGCAGCGCGCCGCGCAACCTGAAGCGTCGTCCACCAGTCCTGCGCGCGGCCCCAGTCCGGGATCGGGTGGACGTGCTCGCGCAGCGCCGCGCGGAACAGGATCGTCGAGGTCTGGGCGAAGTTCTGCGCCATCAGGAACCCGAACGCGGACGCCTGCCCGGCCGGGAACGGGACGCCGTTGTAGGCCTGGTAGGACGGGTGGATCTCGCGGCCTTCGGCGTCGATGAGCACCGCGTCGCCGTAGACCAGCCCGAGGCCGGGGTCGGCGTCGAGCATCGCGACCTGGCGGCGCAGCTTGTCCGGGACCCACTCGTCGTCGCCGTCGAGCAGCGCGATGTAGGTGCCGCGGGCCTCGGCCAGGCCGCGGTTGAACGCGCCGAGGTGGCCTTGGTTGGCTTGGCGCACGACCCGGATGCGGTCGCCGTAGGACGCCAGCACCGCGGGCGTGCCGTCGGTCGACTCGTCGTCGATGACGATGACCTCGACCGCGCCGCCGCAGTCCTCCTGGGCCAGCACGCTGTCGATCGTGGACGCGATGAAGCGCTCGTGGTTGTACGTGGCCACGACCACGCTGACGCGCGGGAGGGAGGACATCCCTCCGGTGATCGGCAGCCGCCGCCGGACGGTTGAGGGCCCGGTGTCTCAAGCGACCTCCGGGCCGGGCCGATCACCGAGGTGATGTCCCTCCCATCGCCGTCCGCGGGCGCGGTTGCGCCACGGTCGATCCTCATGATCAGCAAGATCGCGCCGCCCGCCGACCGGGACTCCGGGTCGCTGCGCCAGCGGCGCCTGATCGAGCTGCTCCTGGCCGACGGTCACGACGTCGCGCTGCTCGCGCGCGACGGGTCCGAGCCGGGCCAGCGCGAGGCCGCGCTGGAGCTGGAGGCGATGGGCGTCGAGGTGCTGCTGGGCGATCCCGAGCGCTCCGCCGTGGCGCACGCCGCCGGACGGCCGCCGTGCGACGTCGCGGCGCTCCTGGCCCGCGTGCGGCCCGACCTGGTGTGGCTGAGCTTCTACGACGTCGCCGAGGCCTACCTGCCGCTGCTGCGGGCCCACGCGCCCGGTGCGCGGGCGGTCGTCGACACGGTCGACGTGCACTGCGTCCGCGAGGCGCGGGAGGCCGAGCTGAGCGGCCGCCCGGCCGACGCGATCGCCGCCGAGCGCACCCGCCAGCGCGAGGTCGCCGCCTACGGCGCGGCCGACGCGCTGATCGCGGTCAGCGACGACGACGCGGCCGCGCTGCGCGTGCTGGCGCCCGCGGTGCCGGTCGTGGTCATCTCCAACGTCCATCCGCCCGAGCCGCAGGGCCCGGGGCCCGACGCGCGTGACGGCGCGCTGTTCGTCGGCAACTTCCGCCATCGGCCCAACGTCGACGCGGCGCTCTTCCTGGTCGGCGACGTGTGGCCGCGCGTGCGCGCCGCGCTGCCCGGCGCGCGGCTGACGCTGGCCGGCGGCTCGCCGCCGCCTGAGGTCCTCGCGCTGGCCGGCGAGGCCATCGAGGTCACCGGCTGGGTGCCGGCGATCGCGCCGCTGCTCGACGCCGCCCGCGTCTCCGTCGCGCCGCTGCGTTACGGCGCCGGCGTGAAGGGCAAGATCGGCGAGGCGCTGGCTCATGGCGTCCCGGTCGTCACGACGACGATCGGCGCCGAGGGCATGGAGCTCGTCGACGGCGAGCACGCGCTGGTCACCGACGACCCCGCCGGCCTGGCCGACGCGATCGTCCGCCTGCACCGCGACGACACGCTGTGGACCGCGCTCGGCACCGCCGGTCGCGCGTCGCTGGAGGCGCGCCTCTCGCCGCAGGCCGCCCGGACCGCCCTGCGCGCGCTGATGACGCTGACGGTGCCCGACCGCTTCCTCGCGCCCGCAGAGCTGGGCGACGCCGCGCTCTGTGCGCTGCTGGACGCCTACGTGACCCGCTACGCGCCCGACGCGGCCGCCTCGCTCGTCTTCCCGACGACGAACCCCAACGCGCTGCTCACGCGTCTTCTCGCCGCGCTGGAGGCGCTCGGCCGCGATCCGGAGACGATCCCCGACGTCGCGGTGACGCCGTGGCCGCAGGGCGCGCCCGCACCGCGCTCGATCGTCGCGCTGGGCGACGCCGCCGACTTCGCGCCCGCGTCCGACGCCGCCGCGAACGACCTCGCGGGGGAGGGCGCCGCGCCGCGCGCCACCGTCGCCGTCCGCCTGCCCGCCGACGTCGCCGACGCGCTCATCCAGCTCGACGCGCTCGTCGCTGCCGACCTGCCGACCGACGTCGAGGTGCTCGCGCTCGGCGCGCCCGCCGCGGCCGAGGACCGCCTCGCGGCGCTGTCGGCCCGCGCCATCCCGCTGCCCGCCGACGCCGGCCGTCGTCTCGCCCAGCTGCGCGCGGCCCGCCACGCGCGGGCCGCGGTCCTGATCGTCCTGGAGCCGCACGCGCTGCCCGCGCCCGGCTTCGCCGACCCGCTGATCGCCGCAGTCGAGGACGGCGCGACGCTCGCCGGCCCGTTCGGCCTGCGCGTCGCCGCCGACGGGTCGCTGTGGCCCGCGGACGCCGCGCCCGACGCGCTCGCCTTTGACGCGCTTGCGGCCACGGTCGCGACCTGGCGCGCGATGCCCGCCGCGCTCGCCCCGCGCCACGGGATGGCCGAGGCGCAGCTGGCCGCCTGGGCGACCACGCTGGCCCACGTCCCCGCCGCGCGCGTCACGCGCCAGCCCGCGCCGCCCGCGACGGTCCTGATCTGCACGCGCAACCGCGCCGACGAGCTCACCGACGGCGTCGAGCTGCTCGTCGCGCTGGGCGCCGCCGAGGTCCTCATCGTGGACAACGATTCCTCTGACGCCACGCCGGAGATCGCCGCCGCGCTGGCCGCGCGCCATCCGAGCGTCCGCGTGATCGCCGAGGGGCAAGCCGGCCTGTCACACGCCCGCAACGCCGGCGCCGCCGCCGCGACGCACGACCTCCTGCTCTACCTCGACGACGACGCCCGGCCCGGCCCCGGCTGGCTGGAGGCGCTGTCGCGCGAGCTGTCGCGCCCCGGCGTGGCCAACGCCGGCGGACCGATCTGCGCGCTGTGGCCTGAGGGCCACGACCCGGCCTGGCTCGGCCCGCGCCTGGAGCGCTTCTTCTCCGTGCTGGACCGCGGCGACGCCGACGAGACGCTCGTGCCGTCCGCCGTCGTCTACGGCGCCAACTGGGCCGTGCGCCGCGAGGCGCTGCTGGCCGCCGGCGGCTTTGACCCCGCGTTCGGCTTCTCCCCGGAGATCGCGATCGGCGGCGAGGAGACCGGCGTCGCGTGGCGGCTGCACCGACACGGGCTGGGCGCCACGCGCTTCGTCGCTGCTGCGGCCGTCGGCCACCGCATCGACGCCGCGCGCCTGAGCGACGCCTACCTGCTGCGCCGCGCGCTGACCGTCGGCGTCGAGCGCCAGCGCCACCATGTCGCGCTGGACGGGATCGACCGCGACCGCCTGATGCGCGACGCCAACCACGCCGCCGCCCGGCTGCTGGCCCACGTTCCGTCGCTGTCGGGCGAGCTGACGCTCGAGGAGGCGCTGGACGCCGTCGGCGCCGCCGGCCTGAACCAGGAGAACGCCACCCAGGCCGCCGACCACCTCGGCGAGCTGTCCGCCTGCATCCTGCTGCTCGGCGAGACCCGCGTCTCGCTCGGCGCGCTGGTGCTGCACCTGGCCGCCGAGCACCTCGACGGCCGCCTGCGCGTCAAGCAGACCGCGTAGGCGCGGCGCCTAGGCCGCCGCGGCGACCAGCGCGCGCAGCGCCGGCACCGTGGTGTCGTCGAAGCGCGGGGCCGCGCCGACGGCACGGCGGGAGAAGACCGCGTCGACGATCGCCGGCGCGGCGGTGACCGCGAGCATGTCCGGCGAGGCGTCGGAGTCCAGCCCGGCCGCGACGACCGCGCCCGACAGCGTCGCCGGGTCGTCGGTGGCGATCACGAGCGTCACGTCGTCCTGGGCGCCGAACGCGTCACCGTAGGACGACAACAAGGTGGGATCGGCGACGAGCTCGTCGCCGTAAGCCAGCACGGTCACCGTGCGCGCGCCCTCCAACCCGGCGCGTGCGGCGGCACGGGCGACGTTCGCGGCGCGGTCGGCGCCGGCGCGGTCACCTGCGACGGTCCGCTCGGCGCGCACCAGCCTCGCCACGGCGCCGATCACCGGCGCGTCCGCGGCGGACACGTCGGCGGCGCCGGACTCGACGACCGCGACGGCGCCCTGCAGGATCGGGCCCAGCGCGTCCTCGCGCAGGCCGAGGAAGCCGGCGGTGCGGCGCGGGTCCAGCGTCGGCGCGCGCAGCGCGGCGGCGACCAGCAGCTGCTCGGCGGCGGCGGCCAATGCGGTGGCGCGCTCGGCGTCGCTCGCGTCGGCACGCAGCGCGGGGACGGGGAAGAGGACGGGGTCCTTGGCGCGCCGGCGGGCGACCACCGCGCCGCGCTCGTCGCGGACCTCGGAGTAGTCCAAACGCTGGGCGAGCCCGAGCAGGTCGGCCAGCGGGCCGCCGCCGAACGGGCTGACGACGTCGTCGGAGCCGCTACGCAGCCACGCGGCGCGCACGGCCGGGTCGGCGCTGACGCTGGCGGCGCCGAGCGGCACGGGCTCCTCGGCGAACTGCGGGACGTGCCCGGGCTGCGCGCCATCGATCGCCAGCGCGGAGGCGTGGCCGGCCAGCACGCCGTGCGCCCACTCCAGTTGCAGATCAGTGAAGACCCCGGAGCGATTGACGACGACCTGCGCCTTGAGCCGCTGGTCGTGTGGGCGCGCCTGCTCGCAGAGGCCGCCGTCGTCGTGCTGGCGGTAGAAGTAGATGGCTTCGCGCGCCGGGCGCCCGGTCCAGCCGGCCTCGGCGATGCCGAGCCACAGGTCCCAGTCCTCGTAGCCGCGGACGTTCAGGTTGTAGCCCTTGGCCGCCACCCACGCCTCACGGCGAAACAGCGTGGGGCAGGGCAGGAAGTTGCACAGCGCGAGGCGCTCGACGCCCCACTCGACGATCGACAGCCGCTGCTCGCGCGCGCCGACCATCTGCGTGGTCGGGTAGGCCATGCCGGCGGCGGGGTCGGCGTCCAGCTCGGCGACGCACAGCGCCAGCACGTCGGGCGCCAGGTGGTCGTCGGCGTCGAGGCACAGCACGTACTCGCCGACCGCGCGCTCGGTCGCGCGGTTGCGCGGGATCGCGGGCTGGCCGGAGTTCTCCTGCGCGATCACCGTCACGCGCGGGTCGGCGGCCTCGTAGCGGCGCGCGACCTCCAGCGTGTCGTCGGTCGAGCCGTCGTCGACGACCAAGACCTCCAGGTCGGTCAGCGTCTGGGCGAGCACGCTCTCGACGGCCTGGCCGAGATGGCGACCGTAGTTGTAGGACGTGATGACGACCGAGACGCGCGGCATGCCCGCTCAGCCCGCCAGCGCGGCGATCGAGGTGTCGTCGTAGCGCGGCGGCGCCAGCGCGTCGGCGTCGGCCAGCCGCGAGAAGACCGCGTCCACGCCGTCCATGACCTCGGCGTCGGCCTCCAGCGCGAGCAGGTCCGGGCCGTCGTCGCCGGCCAGGCCGGTCGCGGTCACCGCATGCACGAGCGCCTCGGCGTGCTCGGCCAGCGTGTGGATCACGAGCGTCGCGTCGTCGCGTCCGTCAAACGCAGCGGCCCAGGCTTGCAGCAGCGACGTGTCGGCGATGATCTCCTCGGCGAAGGCCAGCGCGGTCAGGCGGCGCGCGCCGAAGCCCTCCAGCAGCGCGTCTTCGGCGGCGGTGTCGCGCGCGGCGCGCTCCTCCGCGCTCGGCGGCGGGCAGACCGCCTCGCCGTCGAGCAGGATCCGCGCGCAGCGGTCGAGGTTCGCGTCGCGGCCGGGCACGAGCTCGGCGGGCGCGCCGTAGGTCAGGGCGCCGTGGTCGAGGTCGGTCATCCGCACCAGCGGGAAGTCCACCGCCATGCGGATGAACATGCCGTAGGCCAGGCGCAGCGCGCGCCGGCGGATCTCCGCCGAGGCGGCGCCGGGCGCCAGGCCGATCAAGTCCTCCAACAGCTCCTCGTAGCGCGCGGGGTCCTCGACGGTCCGGGCGAAGTCGACGCCGTGCAGCGGGTTGCCCGCGGCGACCACGACCTCCTTGCCCTTGACCGCCAGCTCGACGCCGACGGTCGAGACCCACACCAGGCCGACCGCGCACAGCTCCATCAAGGTGTATGAGCTGACGTCGTCGTCGGGCGCGACGATGCGGACGTTGCCCGGCAGCCCCTCGGCGACCAGCCGCTCGAACTCCGCCAGCTGCGTGCGGTTGGCCCCGGTCGACCGGCGGCTGCCGGTGTTGGGGTGCACGCGGACGACCAGGTCGATCTCCGGATGGCGGCGCGCGTGCTCGATCGTGCGCCGGATCCACTCGATCTGCGAGCCGAAGACGCTGCTCCAGTCGGGGTCGCCGGCGACCTCGTCGTCGGAGGAGGTGAACAGCACCCACGTCGGGCGCGCCGGCGTCAGCCCGAGCCGCGCGCGGACCTCGGCGACCGGCTGCGGCGGCGAGGTGAAGGCCTTCCACGGCAGGTCCTTGCCCTGCTCGCGGGCGCGCATCAGCGCGTCGACGCGCTCGGCCTCGGCGGCCGTCAGCGGGACATCGCCCCACTCGCGCCAGTAGCGGCGCATCGGCTCCAGCGACAGGCACGTGGCGTTCTCCACCAACATGAGCGTCTCCGGGCGCGGGCCGCGCTCGTGGATGATCGTGCGGATGCCGCGGCGGCGGGCCAGCTCGAGCGCCACGCGCGTCGAGGACTGGCGGCCGTTGAAGAGCAGCAGGACGTCGGGCTCGGCCTCGTCCATCAGGCGATCCAGCGCGAAGCACGCGATCAGCCCGGAGAAGACGTAGCTGCGCATCGTGCGCGCGATCTTCGGGTCGGCGAGGTCGATCTCGACCGTGCGGAAGTGCGACTGCATCGACATCCGCATCCACTCGCCGACCGGCCAGTCGCCGTAGGTGGCGTCGAGCAGCTCGGCGTCGGCCAGCGACGCCGCCCAGCGCTGGGCCTCGCGCCCCTCGTCGGGCGTCAGGTATCGCCCGAGCCAGTGGAAGTCCATGCCCATCTCGACGACGAGCTTGACCACGCTGAACTGGCACGAACGGCACGCGTCGGCGGGCCGCGGCGCGAGCGCCTCCCAGAACTGGTCGCAGTCGGTGTAGAGCCCGTCGCAGAGGACGTACTCGACCTGCGCGCCACGCTGCTGGAGGCCCTGCAGGATCGTCATCTCCCACCGGCCGTGCAGCGACCAGCGGTTGTACGGGGCGTAGCAGAGCACGCGCGGCGGGCGGCCGGAGGCCGAAGGACGGAGGGAGTCCACACCAAGGTGGTCGGCGTGGGAGCGGAGGGCTTGAGGGGCGCGGTCAGGCGGCGCGGCGCACGGCGGTCAGCACCAGGTGGTCGCCGCCGCCGTAGGGCGCGCCGTCCCAGCCGTCGTAGCGCGTGACGTCGCCGAAGCCCGCCGCGTCCAGCAGCGCGTCGAGCTCGTCGGGCGCGTAGAGCGCCAAGCGTTCAGAGCGGCCCGTGTCGACCGTGCCGTCGTCGCGGTGGATGAACGTCTTGCGGTGCTCCAGGATGCCGTCGGCGAACGTGAAGTCCGAGAGGTAGAAGCGCCACGGGTCGCCGGGCTCCAGCTCGCGCCAGAGGCGGACGTGGCCGTCGCCGGCCTCGACGAGCCGGCGGGTGCGCTCGTGCTGGTAGAGCTCCAGGACGAGCCGGCCGCCGGGAGCGACCGCGGCCGCGGCGCGCGCCAGCAGCTCGGCGCCTGCGCCGGGGCGGAAGCCGTCGAAGTAGGCGAAGGCGCCGGTCACGCAGAGGACGGCGTCGTAACCGGCGCCGAGGTCGGCGCTCAGCGCGTCGGCGGCGGCGAAGCGCAGGCCTGCCGCCCGCGGCTCGTCGGCCGCCCACGCCGCGGCAAAGGCGATCCGCGACTGGGCGAGGTCGAGGCCGAGCCCCGCGCCGACCGCGCCGCGCCGCGCGAGCTCGATCAGCAGGCCGCCGTTGCCGCAGCCGACCTCCAGCACGCGCGCGCCGGTGGGCAGGACGCCGGCCAGGAACGCGGCTTCGGCGGCCTGGCGGGCGAGGACCGCTGCGCGGTAGGCGGCGATCGCGTCGGCGTCGCCGAGGTCGCTCTCCAGCCCCTCATAGGCCGCGGCCAGCTCCTCCATGTCCATCATCATCCCGACTCCTGCGGGCGGTAGCGTGCCCGGCCATGGGAGCGCTCGCGGTGGTGCAGGCGCGGATGTCGTCCACGCGGCTGCCGGGCAAGGTGCTGGCCGACGCCGGCGGTGAGCCGCTGCTCGCGCTGCTGCTGGGCCGACTGCGCCACGCGCGCACGCTCGACGCGATCGTCGTCGCCACCAGCGACCGGCCCGATGACGACGCGATCGCCGACGCGACCGCCGCGCTGGGCGTGCCCGTCGCCCGTGGCCCGCTCCAGGACGTCCTGCACCGCTTCGCGCTCGCGGTCGGTGACCACCCGGGCCCGATCGTGCGGATCACCGCCGACTGCCCGCTGACCGACCCCGCGCTGGTCGACCTCGTCGTCACGCGCTTCACGCAGACGCCGGGCGCCCGCTACGGCTCCAACATCGACCCGCCGCGCTCCTACCCCGACGGGCTCGACGTCGAGGTCTTCACCCGCGCCGCGCTGCTGGACGCCGACGCCCGCGCGACGACGTCGGCCGAGCGCGAGCACGTCACGCCGTTCTTGCGCGCGGACCCGTCCGGGCGCGTCGCGGTCGACTCCGGCCGCGCCCTCGGCGAGCTGCACTGGACGGTCGACACCGCCGAGGACCTCGCCTACGTGCGCACGCTCGTCGCGCGCCTCGGCGACCGCCGTCACGTCGCGCCGTGGGAGGAGATCCTGGCGCTCAGCGCACCGGCCTGAACGCCGGGGCGAGCGGTTCGGCCTCGAGCAGCGCGCGCACGCCGCCAGCGCCGTCGGTGAGGCCGTCGGCCAGGCGCGCCAGCGCGGCGTCGTAGGCGGCGGCCGCGGTCGCGATGTCCTCGTCGCTGTGCGCGAGGCAGATGAAGTTGTTGGTGTTGAAGAGCACGCCGCGGCGCAGCAGCTCCTGCTGGACCAGCGACTTGGCGACCAGCCCGTCCACCGGGTCGCCCGGCTCGCGGATCGCGACGAGCGTGCGCGGCGCCTCGCCGTCGATCGTCACCCAGTCGCTCAGGTTGTAGGTCTTGATCGAGGCGAGCACCGCCGCCCGCAGCGTCTCGCCCATGTCGTACAACTGCGCGTAGGCGGCGTCGTCAAGCGCGTCGAGCGTCGCGCCCGCCGCGGCCAGCGACAGCGCCTCACCGCCGTGCGTGCCGGAGAAGAAGACCTCGGCCAGGAGCTCCATCAGCTCGGCGCGGCCGGCCAGCGCGCTGATCGGCATGCCGTTGCCCAGCGCCTTGCCGAAGGCCACCAGGTCGGCGGTGACGCCGTAGCGCTCCTGCGCGCCGCCCGGGCCGAGGCGAAAGCCGGTGATGACCTCGTCGAAGACGACGAGCGCGCCCGCCGCGTGGGCGCGCTCGATCACGCCCTCAAGGAAGCCGGGCGCCGGCCGCTCCGCGCCCGAGGGCTCCAGGACGACCGCGGCGGTGTCGCCGCCCTGAGCCGCCAGCGCGGCGTCGAGCGAGGCGAGGTCGTTGTAGGTGAACGTCCCGGTCAGCTCGGCCACCGCGCGCGGGACGCCGAGGTCGCGCGTCGTCGTCGCCACGTACCAGTCGTGCCAGCCGTGGTAACCGGCGGCCAAGACGTGGTCGCGGCCGGTCACCGCGCGCGCCAGGCGCACGGCGGCGCTCGTCGCGTCCGAGCCGGTCTTGCCGAAGCGCACCATCTCGGCACCCGGCACGCGGTCCACGATCCGCTGTGCGACGTCGAGCTCGCTCGGGTGCGGCAAGGTGTAGGTGATGCCGTCGCGCAGCTGGCGCTCGATCGCCGCGGTCACGCGCGGGTCGGTGTGACCGAGGATCACCGGCCCCAAGGCCATGGGGAAGTCGATGTACTCGCGGCCGTCGACCCCGAAGACGTGCGCGCCCTCGGCGCGCGTCACGTAGGCCGGCGCGATCCCGCGCAGCCACTGCGTCGGGTTCTTGGAGAGCGTCTGCGTCCATGCGGGCACGAGCCGCTCGGCGCGCGCCAGCAACCGCTCGGACTCACTCATCGAGCAGCCTGCGTACGTCGTCGACGACGCGTACGACGTCGTCCTCGGTCAGCCCCGGGAACATCGGCAGCGACAGCGCGCCCGCGTAGTAGGCGTCGGAGTGGCCGAACGCGTCCTGCGGGACGTCCCACGTGTCGCGGTAGTAGGGCATGCGGTGCAGCGGGATGTAGTGCACCTGGACGCCGATCCCGGCCGCGCGCAGCCCATCGAACAGGCGGCGGCGCACCGGCGCGCCGCCGGCGAAGTGCACGACGAACAGGTGGTGGGCGTGGCGGGAGCCCGCGGGCGCGGCGGGCGGCAGCGCGACGCGCTCGGCGTCGTCGGCCAGCAGCTCGCGGTACTGCTCGGCCAGCGCGTTGCGTCGCAGCACCCAGCCTTCGAGGCGCTCGAGCTGGCGCAGCCCCAGCGCGCACTGGAAGTCGGTGATCCGGTAGTTGAAGCCCAACTCCTGCTGCTCGTAGTACCAGGCGCCGTCGTGCGGGCCGGGCGTCGTCGCCGCGCCGCGGCGGATGCCGTGCGTGCGGAACGTGCGCAGGCGCTCGGCGAGCTCGTCGTCCTCGGTCGTGGCCATCCCGCCCTCGCCGGTGGTCATCGCCTTGACCGGGTGCAGCGAGAAGCAGGTGACGTCGGCGCCCCCGGGACCGCCCACCGGCCGCCCGTCGCGCAGCGCGCCCAGCGCGTGGGCGGCGTCCTCCACGATCCGCGCGCCGGTCGCGCGCAGCGGCTCCAGGTCGGCGGGCAGCCCGGCGAAGCTCACCGGCACGATCATGCGCGCGTCCTCGATCGCGGCCGCCGCGTGCGGGTCCAGGCACCAGGTCGCCGGGTCGATGTCGGAGAAGATCGGCGTGCCGCCGAGGTAGACGCCGCAGTTCATCGACGCCGCGAAGGTGATCGGCGCGGTCACGCAGCGGTCGCCCGGCCCGACGCCGACCGCGTGCGCCGCGCCGTGCAGCGCCGCCGTCCCGCTGGAGAACGCGACCGCGTGGCGCGCGCCCACGTACTCGGCGAACGCGCGCTCGAAGCGCTCGACCACCGGCCCCTGCGTGATCAGGTCGCCGCGCAGCGCCTCGGCGACCGCCGCGACGTCGCCCGCGTCGACCTCCTGGCGGCCGTAGGGCAGGAACGCCGGGCCGCCGGCGCTCACGCGACCGGTGCGACGTCGGCGGCCATCGCCCGCACCTCGTCGACCGTCAGCCAGCGGTCGTTGGTGTCGGAGGCGTAGCGGAAGCCGTCTGCGACGGGCGCGCCGTCATGCGCCTTGGACGACCACGACGCGTACTCGGGCAGGATCACGAAGCCCCAGTCGGCCTCGACCGCATGACGCGCCTCGTCTTCGGTCAGCAACGTCTCGTGGAGCTTCTCGCCGGGGCGGATCCCGACGATCCGCCGCTCGGCGCCGGGCGCCAGCGCCTCGGCGAGGTCGGTGATCCGCATCGACGGGATCTTGGGGACGAACACCTCGCCGCCGCCCATCCGGTCCAGCGACGCGAGCACGAAGTCCACGGCCTCGTCGAGCGTGATCCAGTAGCGCGTCATGTCGGCGTCGGTGATCGTCACCGCGCCGCCGGCGGCCTGGGCCTTGAAGAGCGGGACGACCGAGCCGCGCGAGCCGACGACGTTGCCGTAGCGCACGCAGGCAAAGCGGGCGACCGAGTCCGCGGCATAGGCATTGCCTTGGACGATCAGCTTCTCCTGGCAGAGCTTGGTCGCGCCGTAGAGGTTGACGGGGTTGACGGCCTTGTCGGTGGACAACGCAAGCGTCAGCGGGACGTCGTTCTCGATCGCGGCCGAGACCACGTTCTCGGACCCGATGACGTTGGTCTGCACCGCTTCGGACGGGTTGTACTCACACGCCGGGACCTGCTTCATCGCCGCCGCGTGGACGATGACGTCGACGCCGCGCGTGGCGCGCACCAGGCGCGGTAGGTCGCGCACGTCGCCGATGAGCATCCGCAGGCGCGGATCGTCGCCCAGGCGCCGCTGGAGGTCGTACTGCTTGAGCTCGTCGCGGCTGAAGACGCGGATCGCCCGCGGGTCCTGCTCGGCGAGCAGGCGCTCCACAAAACGCGTCCCGAAGGACCCGGTGCCGCCGGTGACGAGGACGGTCTTTCCGGTCAGGTCCATGGCCGGCGAAGGTTACGGGACGCCGCGGCCGGTCCCTCAGACCATCGCCCAGGTGATGACCTCGTCGAACGGGATGTCGACGCGGGCGACGCGGCCGACCAGCAGCGGCAGGTCGCGGGGCTTGACGCCGTAGCCGGGGCGCTTGACCGTGAGCATGTCCTCCGTGATGGTCGTGCCTGCGGCGATCTCGGCGGCGGCGATCACCGAGCGGCGGGCCAAGGTGTACATCTCGCCCGCCTCGGCCTCCGACGGGCCTTCGAGGCGGCCGTTGCCGAGCGCGGCCTCGACCTCGCGCACCGCGGCGACCATGGCCTTCAACTCGCCGGGCTCGACGGCGAACGGGTGGTCGGGGCCCTCCATCCCGCGGTCCAACGTGAAGTGCTTCTCCAGGACCTCCATGCCCAGCGCGGCCGCGCCGGTCGCCACCGCGATGCCGGTCGTGTGGTCGCTGAGCCCTACTGGGACGCCGAACGCGGCGCGCATCGTCGCCATCGCGTTCAAGTTCATGATCTCGGGTGGCGAGGGGTAAAGCGACGCGCAGCGCAGCAGCGCGACCTCGCGCCCGCCGCCGTCGGCCACGGCGCCCAGTGCATCCTCGATCTCGCCGTAGGTCGCCATGCCGCAGGAGAGGATCAGCGGGATGCCGGTCGCGGCGGCGTGGCGGATCAGCGGCAGGTCGACCAGCTCGAACGACGCGATCTTCAACGCGGGCACGCCGATCGCGGCGAGCGCGTCGATCGCGGCGCGGTCAAACGGTGAGGAGAACCAGTGGATGCCGCGGTCGGCGGCGTGCGCGGCCAGCTCGGGCTGCCACTCGCGCGGCAGCGCGATCGCGTCCAGCAGCTCCTGCGGCGAGCGCGGGTCGTCGAGGTACTCAAAGCGCGGCGTCCGGCTGGAGTAGAGGTCCGGACCGGTGTAGGTCTGGAACTTGACCGCGTCGGCGCCCGCGTCGGCGGCGACGTCGATCAGCTCCTTGGCCACCGCCAGGTCGCGGTTGTGGTTGGCGCCGGCCTCGGCGATCACGTAGCAGCGCGCGCCGCCGCCCACCGGGATGCCGCCGATCTCGAAGCGGGTCGCGAACCGGTCGGCGGGCTGCTCCATGGCCGGCGAGCCTAGCGCCGGGGCTGGAGGCTAGGGTCGGTCCGTGCCCGTGCTCTTCCTTGGCCGCGACGACTCGCGCGTGCTCGCCGGGCTGCGCGCGGCGGGCGAGGAGGTCGTCGCGCTCGGACCGGACGCCGACGTGGCGCCGGAGACGTTCGCCGCCGCGTCCGCGGTCGTCAGCCACGGCTACCGGCGGATCCTGCGCGCCGACGTCCTCGACGCCGCGCCCGGGCCGGTCGTCAACCTCCACATCGCGCTGCTGCCCTACAACCGCGGCGCGGACCCGACGCTGTGGAGCGTGTTGGAGGACACGCCCAGCGGCGTGACGATCCACCACGTCGACGCGGGCGTCGACACCGGCGACGTGATCGCGCAGCGCGCGGTCCTGCTGGCCGGCGACGACACGCTCGCGACGGCTTACGCGCGCCTGCAGGAGGCGATGGCCGCGCTGTTCGCCGAGACCTGGCCGGCGATCGCGTCCGGGACCGCGCCGCGGGCCCCGCAGCCGCCGCCACCGAGCGGCACCGTGCACCGCGTCGCCGACCGCGCGGCGGTCGAGCACTTGCTGACCGCGGGGTGGGACACGCCGGTCGCCGCGCTGCGCGGGCGCCTCAGGCGAGCGTGACGCGGCGGCCCTCGGCGGCCGACTGCTTGATCGCCTCGGCGAGCGCCAGCGCGGCGATCCCGTCCTGGAGCGTCGCGCGGGACGGGCGGCTGGTGGCGATCGCGTCGAGGAAGTCGGCCAGCTCGGCGCGGTAGGTCGCGCGGACGTCCTCGTCGACGGCGATCGCCTGGTCGGCCTCGTCGGGGCGACGGACGACGACGCGGCCGGTGCCCCACGCCCACTCGGCCGTGGCGTCGGCGCCGACGAGCAGGAAGCCGCGCCGGTAGACAGGCTCGTGGAAGTTGAGGTCGATGGTGGCCAGCGCGCCGGAGGCCAGGCGGGCGACGGCCAGCGCGGTGTCCTCGACGCCGTCGAGCTCCAGCGCGGAGGCGTGCGCGGTCTCGGCGACGACGGAGGTCACGGGGCCGAGCAGCCACAACAGGTAGTCCAGCTCGTGGATCGCGTCGAGGACGATCCCGCCGCCGAGGTCGGCCCGCGCGCTGTAGGACATGCGGTAGTCGGTCTCCGGCCGCCAGCGGCGCAGGTCGTAGCCGAAGGAGACGCGCGCCTGGAGGATCGGCCCGAGCGCGCCCTCGGCCAGCAGCGCGCGGGCGGCGAGCACCGCAGGGTGGAAGCGCCAGTTCATCGCGACGCCGGCGACGAGGCCGGCGGCGGGTTGCAGCGCGCGCGCCGCCGCGACCGTCGTCGCCACCGGCTTCTCGACCAGCACGGGCCGGCCGGCGGCCAGCGCGGCGGCGGCGTGCTCGGCGTGCAGGGCGCTCGGAGAGGCGACGACGACCGCGTCGGCGGCAGCGATCGCGTCGTCCACGCTGGCCGCCCCGCCGCCGTCCGCGACCGCCGGGTCGTGGCCGACGACCGCGACGCCCAACTCCTCCAACAACTCCGCGTGACGGCGCCCGGCCGAGCCGAGGCCGAGCACGGCGACGGTCGCGACGCTCACAGCGCTGCCACTCGCGCCGCGACGCGCAGCGCGCCAAAGCCATCAACCAGCTCGCGGCCGGCGCTGGCCAGCGCGCGCCGCGCCGTCGCGTCGCCCAGCAGCTCCGCGGTCGCCGCCGCCGCGCCCGCGACGTCCGCCACCGCGCGGACCGCGTCGCCGACGCGGCGCAGCTGCGCGCGCTGGTTGTCGACCACGGCCAGCGCGACGCACGGCGTGCCCGCGCACAAGGCCTCCAACATGGTCTGGCCTGCGGCCGAGACGACGACGTCGGCGGCTTGCAGCACGTCGACCATCCGCTCCGGCGCGCGCACGACCTCGACGCCGTCCGGCGGCTCCTCGGTCGCGTAGGGCCCGAGCAGCAGCGCGACCTCGACGCCGCCGGGCGCCGCCGCCACCGCGTCGCGGACCGCCGCCGCCAGCGCGCCCGCGCCGCCGGCCGCGCCGCCGCCGGTGGTCACCAGCACGCGCCGCGCGACCTCCGCGACCGGCCGCGGCGCGCCGCCGCCCCAGAACATCGGACGCAGACAGGCCAGTCGCACGCCGTCCGGCCCGCTCAGCGTGATCGCCAGCGCCGCGTCGTCCGGCGGGTCGCCCACGCCGTCCCAGAACGTCGCCACCGGCCGGCCGCCGCCGAGCGCCGCGAGGTCCGCGCCGTAGGCGTCGACCAGCAGCGGCCCGTCGCCGGCCACGCCCTCGTGCGCCATCCATGCGATCCCGTCGTGCTCGACCGCCCCGCCGCGCAGCGTCCGCGTCAGCACCTCGTGGCCCTGGACGCGCAGCGCCGCCGCGACGGCGCCCGCGCGGCTCAAGTGCCCGAGCCCGACCGTCGGCCCGGCGTCCGCGACGACGGTGATTGAAGAAGCAGGCACCGCGCCGGACCCTACCCGCGCGCGGGCTACGCTTCGCCGCGATGCCCGTCCCGCTCTTCGACCCCACCTCGCCTCGGGCGCCGCTGCGCGCCGACCTCCGCGCCGCAGTGCACCGCGTCCTGGACGGCGGTGCGTTCGTGCTCGGTCCCGAGGTCGAGGCGTTCGAGACCGAGTTCGCCGCCTACCTGGGCGCCGGTCACGCGATCGGCGTCGCCAACGGCACCGAGGCGATCACGATCGCGCTGCGCGCGCTGGGCGTCGGTCCCGGCGACGAGGTCGTCGTGCCGTCGTTCACGTTCTGGGCGTCGGCTGAGGCGATCCCGCCGACGGGCGCGGTGCCGGTCTTCTGCGACGTCGACCCGGACACGATGTGCGTCACCGCCGAGACCGTGAAGGCCGCGCTGACGCCGAAGACCAAGGCCGTGATCGTCGTCCACCTGTTCGGCAACGTCGCGCCGGTCGCCGAGATCGAGGCGCTTGGCGTGCCGGTCGTCGAGGACGCCGCGCAGGCCGCGGGCTCCACGATCGCCACTGCCGACGGCGTCCGCCGCCCGGGCGCGCTGGGCACGATCGCGACGTTCTCGTTCTACCCCTCCAAGAACCTCGGCGCGTTCGGCGACGGCGGCGCGATCACCTGCGCCGACGCCGCGCTGGCCGACCGCGTCCGGACCCTGCGCTTCCATGGCTCAGAGGACAAGGTCGACTACGTCGACATCGGCTACAACAGCCGCCTGGACGAGCTCCAGGCCGCGATCCTGCGCGTGCAGCTCCCGCAGCTCGACGCCTGGGCCGCCGCCCGCGTCGCCGCCGGCGACCGCTACGCCGCCGCGCTGGACGGCATCGTGACGCTGCCCCGCGCGACCGCCGGCGCGCGCCCCGCCTGGCACCTCTACGTGATCCGCCACGCCGAGGCCGACCGCCTCGCCGCCGCGCTGACGGACGCCGGCATCGGCGCCCGGCCCTACTACCGCACGCCGGTCCACGAGCAGCCGCCGATGCGCCAATGGGCGCCGTCTTACGCCCTGCCCGGCACCGCCGAAGCCGCCCGCACCCACCTCGCGATCCCGATGTCCGCGGCCCTGACCGCGGCGCAGACCGACGAGGTCTCCACCGCGGTCCGGAGCGCGCTGGCCGCGGCGTAGACTCGCGCGCCATGGCGGAGGTGCGGCGGGACCACGCGTGGATCGAGCGCGAGTACGGCACGGACAAGTGGCCGGTCGCGCGCGACGCGATCCGGGCGATCGCGCCGGGCCCGCCCCCCACGCGGGTGCTTGGCGCGGTGATCGACCAGCTCTGGCCGCGGCTCCTGGACCCCGAGCCGGTCGACGTCGTGGTCGACGGTCGTCGCACCCGCCTGCCGCAGGGCGCCGTCCTCGGCGCGTTCACGCAGCTGATCGTCACGTCGGTGCTGCGGGCCGCGCGTCCGGGCGCGGGGCTGGTCGTCGAGCTCGGGGCCGGCTGGGGGCGCAACCTCGCCGAGGTCTGGCTGGCGGGCGGGCCCGCCGACGCGCAGTACGTCGCCGCCGAGTACACGACCGCCGGCCGCGAGGCGACCGACGCGCTCGCGCCGCACCTGCCCGGCCAGCGCCTGACGTCGCGCGCCTTCGACTACCACCATCCGGACCTTGCGGACCTGAGCCGCGACGCGGGCCACGCGGTCGTTTTCTCGGTCCACAGCCTGGAGCAGATCCCGCACGTCGCGCCCGCCCTCCTGGACGAGATCCTGGCGCTGGCGCCCGCGGTCACCGTCGTGCACGTCGAGCCGGTCGGCTGGCAGCTGCCCGGCGCCGAGGATCGCGAGGGCAGCTCGCGCGAATACGCGGAGCGCAACGACTACAACCGCGACCTGATCGCGGTGCTGCGCGACGCGGAGGCGGCCGGCCGCCTGACGATCGAGGAAGCACGCGCCGAGGTGCTCGGGATCAACCCCAACAACTCGTCGTCGGTCGTCGTCTGGTCCAAGCGCGCGGCCTAGCGCCCGAAGGCCGCGATCTGCGCGCGCGTCAGCGCGGCGACGTCCTCGCCCTCGCGGTGGGCGCGGTACCAGTCGGCGGTGTGGCGCAGGCCTTCGGTGAGGTCCCAGGCCGGGCGCCAGCCCAGCGCGGTGCGCGCCAGCGAGGAGTCGAGCTTGAGCCAGTGCGCCTCGTGGGGGTGGGGGCCGTCGTCGGTCTCGCTGTGGACGGCGAGGCGCTCGACGATCCAGCCGACGGGGCGGACGTCGTCCTCGGCCGGACCGAAGTTGTAGGCCCTGGCGAGCGTGGGGTCGGCGGCGGCCCGCTCGGCCAGGCGCAAGTACCCCGACAACGGGTTGAGCACGTGCTGCCAGGGACGGATCGCGTGCGGGTTGCGGATCCGGACCGGCTGCCCGGCGGCGACCGCGCGGTAGATGTCGGGCACGAGGCGGTCCTCGCCCCAGTCGCCCCCGCCGATCACGTTGCCGGCGCGGGCGCTGGCGATCGCGGGCGCCCCGTCGCCGCTGAAGAACGAGGAGCGATAGGCGGCCGTGACCAGCTCGGCCGCGCCCTTGGACGAGGAGTAGGGGTCGTGGCCGCCCAGCGGCTCGTCCTCGCGGTAGCCCCATGGCCACTCACGGTTCTCATAGCACTTGTCCGACGTCACGACGACCGCGACCGCCACGTGGTCGCCGCCCACGCGCCGGATCGCGTCCAGCACGTGGACCGTCCCCATCACGTTGGTGGCGTAGGTCTCGACCGGCTCGGCGTAGGAGCGCCGGACCATCGGCTGCGCGGCGAGGTGCAGGACGACCTCCGCCCGCGCCGCGCGGACCACCTCGACCACGCGCTTGGCGTCGCGCACGTCGCCGTCGTGGTGCTCGACCACGTCGCCGACGCTCGCGGCCGCCCACAGCGACGGCTCGGTCGGCACGCCGTCAGAGAGGCCGATCACGGTCGCGCCCAGCTCGGTCAGCCAGAGCGACAGCCACGCGCCCTTGAAGCCGGTGTCGCCGGTCACCAGCACGCGGCGGCCGGACCAGAAGGCGGGATCGGGCAGCGCGCTCATCGCCTCGGATCCTCCCACTCCGCTAGCGTCGCCGCCCGGTGCGCGCCTGGTTCGACCTCACCAACTCCCCGCACGTCCTCGTGCTGCGACCGCTGATCGAGGCGCTGCGGGCCGACGGCCACGAGGTGGCGGTGACCGCGCGCGACTTCGCGCAGACGGTCGCGCTGGCCGAGCGCTTCGACCTCGGCGCCGAGGTCATCGGCCGCCACCGCGGCGCCAAGCTCGGCGCCAAGGCGATCGGGCTGTTCGATCGCAGCGCGGCGCTGACGCGGTACGCGCGGGGCCGCAAGTTCGACATCGCAATCGGCCACGGCTCCAACGACGTCACGGTCGCGGCCGCGCTGCTGCGGATCCCGCGCAGCACGATGTTCGACTACGAGTTCGCGACCGTGCAGCACACCGTGAACTGTCGCCTGGGCAACGCGGTCGTGGTCCCCGACGTGATCCCGCCCGAGCGCCTCTACCGCTACGGCGCCAAGGGCAAGATCCGGCCCTACGCGGGGCTCAAGGAGGAGTACTACCTCTCCGACTTCGCGCCCGACGCCGCGGTTCTGCAGGAGCTCGCGCTCGACCCCTCGCAGCCGATCGCCGTCGTCCGCACGCCGCCGAGCGTCTCGCTCTACCACCGCTTCGAGAACGACCTCTTCGGCGACGTCCTCCTGAAGCTGCGCGAGCAGGCCCAGACCGTCGTCCTGCCGCGCGTCGCCGACCAGCGCGCCGAGCTGGAGCGCGCGGGCGGCTTCATCGTCCCCGAGCGCGCGATCGACGCCCAGTCGCTGATCGCCTACGCCGACCTCGTCGTCTCCGCGGGCGGCACCATGAACCGCGAGGCCGTCGCGCTCGGCACGCCGGTCCACACGACCTTCGAAGGCCGCCTCGGCGCCGTCGACGAGCGCCTGATCGCCGACGGCCGCCTGCACCAGCTGACCTCCGCCGACGAGGTCGTCGTCACCAAGCGCGCGCTCTCGACCACCCCCGAGCGCACCCGCCGCGACCCACGCGACCTGCTCGCCCTGGTGCTCTCGCCGCTGACCGACCGCTGACGGCCCGCGCGCCGCGCCGCTAGGGCGCGGCCACGAAGCGGATCGTCGGCGAGGCGCAGCGCACCGCGGTCCGCCCCTGCGCGAAGCGCAGCGCGTAGCGCAGCGTCCCGGACCAGGCCGGGCCGCTGAAGGCCGAGCGCACGAGCTGCTGGCTGTAGGCGTCGATCCCCTTGCGCCGCTGCGCCCGCGTCTCGCTCGCCGTCTTGCTCAGGTCCAGCCGGCCGCCGGCGATCGGCTGCTCGGCCAGAAGCGTCTGCACGCGGTCGGGCTCGGTCGTCTTGCGGCCCTTGATCGTCCAGTGGCAGCGCTCCTCGTAGGAGGAGAACGCGTGCAGCGACGTGCCGGCGCCGCCGACCTGGGCGACGAGCCCACGCGGGTAGCTGCCGAAGTCCTGAGAGGTGACGCCGTAGAGGACGCCGTCGGCCGGGGCGGCCGCGGCCGCGGGCGGCGGGGCGCCGGGGTCGGCCGGGCGCGCCGACCAGGTCCGGACCTCGCCGCCGCACTTGAACCCGCTGGCGACGACGCGCGCGGTCCCGTCGGCCCGCGCGGGCGTCAGCGTGCCGTCGGCCCACAGCCGGACCTTGCCCAGCTCGGGCACCGTCAGGCGCTTGGCGACGATCGAGAACGCGGTGCCGTCGGCGTTCATCGGCGCGGTGACCTTCACGTCGGTGCCACGGAGGTTGCCGTTGGCGGTCTTCCCGCAGTGGACCACGATCGCGACCCGCAGCTTGACCACCCACGCGCCGCCGGGCTCCTGCGCGCGCCGCAGGCCGACCGCGGTGCTCTGCGACGAGCCCTGGAGGCGCTGGGCCGCCGGCACCGGCGCGGCGGGCGTCGAGCCGCCGCCGTAGACCGCCGGCAGCGCCCCGGCCTGGGCGTGGGCGACGCCCGGGACGCCGAGGGCGCCGGCCGCCGCCGCGACGAGCAGCGCGCGCCTCACGGCAGCACCACGAAGCCGTGGGTTCCCGCCGCGCAGCGTTCTGGCTGTCGGGGATCGACGACCCGTCGCGTGTCGTGGAAGCTCCCGCGCAGCGCCGCGCCGTCGAACGTCCCGCGCCAGACCGCGTCACGCCGCACGTGCTTGGTCTCCTTGGTGGCCTTGGCCGTCGTCCACGCCCCGCCCGCGATCGGCGCCTCGGCCAACAGCGTCTGGAAGGTGATGCGCGTGTCGTAGGGCCCGTGACGGTCTCGGCCCCGGCAGCGCAACCCGTAGGACATGTAGGCGTGCGCCGTCGTCGCGCCGTCCTCGACCTTGACCACGACCGGGTGCGGCACGGCGCTCGCGCCGCCCTCGTCGGTGATCCCGTACAACAACCCGTCGACGGGTGCCGGCGCCGCGTTCGCCGCCGGCGCCGCCAGGTCGACCTGCCGCGTGGTGAAGGGCCGCTTGGACAGCCCGCAGCCCAGCGACGTGCTCACCGACACGGTCCCGTCCGCCCGGCCCGCGGCCGCGAACGTCCCGTCAGCGGTCACCCGCACCGTGCCCATCTCCGAGGTCTTGGCCCGCGCGCCCCTGATGTGGAACGTCCCGTCGGCGGCGACCGTCCCGCGCACGACCGCGTCGGTCGACCTCCAGCCGGTGCCGCCCGGCCTCGCGCACCGCAGCGAGAACGTCACGCGCAGGCCGACCGTGCCGCCATCCGCTGATCGCCGGAGCCCGACGCCCCAGCTGTCGAGGTAGCGGGTGAACGTGGGCGCCTTGGCCCGGTCGGGGAGTCCGCCGCCGCCGTAGGACGTGTCCGCCTGGGCGACCGCGACGCTCGCGCCGGCGCCCGCAACCGCAACCGCAAGGGCGGTGATCACTCCGAAGCTCTTGAGCACGCAGCGACGCGTACCCATCGACAGGTGGGGTCAGTCGCGCCGCTACGCCGCGTGCTGGCCGCGCCGCGTGGCGGGCCTATGAGCGATCAGCTCAACGCGCTTGACGATCGCCAGCGCCGCCTCCTGGACCGCGATCGCCTGGCCGATCCCGACCTCCGGCGACGTGCGGCGCTCGACGTACTGCAAGAAGGCCGCGGCCTGGGCGGCCGTGGGGTCGACGTGCGGCAGCTCGATCCGCTGGACGACCGACTCGTGGCGGCCGGTCGTCGAGGTCGTGCGGTGCGCCTCGATCGTCCGCGTCCCGAGGTCGGCGGTGATCTCGGCGGAGGTCGTCGTGACCCACACGCGGCGCACGTGGCCGGCGCTGGCGCGCGAGGCGACCAGCGACGCGACGAGGTCGTCCTCGAAGACCAGCAGCGCCTGGGCGTGGTCGATCGGCCCGCCGCGGCGCATGCGGCGCCCGGCGGCCTGGGTGGCGGCGATCGGCTCGCCGCTCAGCGCCAGCACGAACTGCAGGTCCTGCGACATCAGCGCGTGGACGACGTCCAGCTCCGGCGCGGGGCCCGTCACCGCCGGGTCCATGCGGTCGGCGTGGACGCTCACAAGGGTCTGATCGGCCACCAGCGCCCGCAGCTCGCGGACCGTGGGATCGAAGTGCTCGTCGAAGGCGACCATCGCCACCGGGCGGCGCGGGGCGCGGACGATCGCGCTCAGCAGGCTGTGCGCCAGCTCGACGGTCGACGCCAGCGGCGGCTCGATCAGCACGTCGAGGCCCGCTTCGAGCGCGGCGCGGGCCAGCCGCGGCCGCGTCTCCACGGCGCCGGCGACGATCGCGACGTGCGCCTCCTGGAACGCGGGCTCCAGAGCCTCCAGCCAGGGGATTCCCAGCGTCATGGCGAGCTTCTTGGCGGCCTCGGGATCGGGGTCGTAGACGCCTGCGACCAGGCAGCGATCAGCCAACGCGCGAAACGCGCGCGCATGTCGCTCGCCGGCCGGACCGGCTCCGAGCACGATCGCTCTCACCATCTCCCCAGAGTGATCGGTCCCCGCAACTCCGGCTTGAGACCGGTGGTCCTCGTACAATGCCTCCGATGCGCCGGCGCTTCCGCCAGGCTGCGTTGCCCCTGCACCGCCACTCGCTGCCTCAGCTCGGCATCGACGCGGTGCTGGTCGCGCTGGCCTACCTCCTGGCCTACCGGCTCCGGTTCGACGGTGGCATGCCGACGTTCTACGGCGACCTGCTGGCGGAGACGCTGCCCTACGTCGTCGCGGCGAGCCTGCTGATCTTCACCCTCTTCGGCCTTTACGACAAGTTCTGGCGCTACGTCGGGCAGCGCGACTACGTCGGGATCGTCCAGGCGGTCATCGTCGCCACGCTGTTCGTCCCGGCGTTCAACGCGCTCTTTCACCCGGTCAGCGTCCCGTCCGGCCGTGGCGACACGACGCTCAGCGTCCCGACCGGCGTCGTCGTCACGTTCTTCCTCCTGGCGCTGGTGTTCATCGGCGGCTCGCGGTTCATCGCCCGCACGGTCTACGAGCGCCCGCTGAGCGGCTTCCGGCCGCGCCCCGGCGCCCGCCGCGTGCTGATCATCGGCGCCGGCGACGGCGGCCGCCTGGTCCTGCGCGAGATCGTCCGCAACCCGGACCTCGGCCTCAGCCCGGTCGGCTTCGTCGACGACGACCCGACCAAGCACCGCATGCGGATCGACGGCATCCGCGTCCTGGGCCGCACCGACGAGCTGTCGCGGATCCTCGACGAGGTCGAGCCCGACGAGGTCACGATCGCGATCCCGTCGGCGCCTGGCACGCTGCGCGCCCGCGTGGTCTCGGCCTGCCGCGCGCGCGGCATCGCGGTCCGCACGCTGCCGACGGTCTTCGAGCTGCTCAAGGGCGGCGGGGGCAGCGGCATCGCCAACGTCGTCCGCCAGGCGCGTCCGGTCGAGATCGAGGACATCCTCGGCCGCGAGCCGGTCCGCATGGAGCTGGACCGCGTCGGGCGCTACCTCGAGGGCGAGGTCGTCATGGTGACCGGCGCCGGCGGCTCGATCGGCTCGGAGCTGTGCCGCCAGATCTCCCGCGTCGCCCCGCGCAAGCTGATCCTGCTCGACCACGCCGAGGACAACCTCTTCCGCATCCAGCGCGAGCTGGAGGACGAGCGCCACGTGCACCCGTCCGCGATGGCCGTCGTGCTCGCCGACTGCAAGGAGGGCGAGCGCATGCGCGAGGTCTTCTCCGAGCACCGCCCGACGGTCGTCTTCCACGCGGCCGCCTACAAGCACGTCGGCCTGATGGAGCTCAACCCGGTCGAGGCGGTGCGCAACAACGCGATCGCGACGCGGCTGATGGCGCGCGTGGCCGGCGAGCACAACGTCGGGCGCTTCGTCTTGGTCTCGACCGACAAGGCCGTGACGCCCGCGACCGTGATGGGCGCGTCCAAGGCGCTGGCCGAGTACGCCGTCGAGGCCGCGCAGGACCGCTGGCCCAAGACGCGCTACGCGATCGTCCGCTTCGGCAACGTGCTCGGATCGTCCGGCTCGGTCGTGCCGATCTTCCGCCGCCAGATCGCGCTCGGCGGCCCGGTGACGGTCACCGACCGGCGCATGACCCGCTACTTCATGACGATCCCGGAGGCCGTCCAGCTGGTCATCCGCTCCGGTTCGCTGGGCGTCGGCGGCGAGATCTTCGTGCTGGAGATGGGCGAGCCGGTGGCGATCTGGCAGCTGGCCGAGACGATGATCGAGCTGTCCGGGCTGCGTCCCGGGGAGGACATCGTCATCGAGGAGGTCGGGCGCCGGCCGGGGGAGAAGCTCGACGAGGAGCTCTTCAACCCCTACGAGACGACGCAGCCCACGCCCGCCGAGAAGATCCTGCGCGCAGAGCGCGAACGGCTGGACCCTCGAACTGTCGAGACCATGTTCGACGAGGTCGCGCTCCTGGTCCTCGAAGGGGACGCCGCGGCCCTCGCGGCGAAGGTCTCCGAGCTGTCAGAACTGCGCGGCGTGGCGACCGACGGCGGATCGGGCCAGGCCGTTCTCTAGCATGCCCCCCTGCATGACGTCGATCCTGGCCCTCTCGGTCACCGACAAGATCGAGCAGTACGGGGCGTACGCCGGCTTCGCCTCCGTGCTCGGTCTCGCGGTGCTCTCGCTGCTGTACTTCGCCCAGGCCCGTGAGGTCAAGCGCCTGCGCGAATGGGCGGGCCGCTCGCCCGAGCGCGCGGCCGAGCAGCAAGAGCGCGCGGTCGCGGCCGCTCAGCAGCGCGCGGTCGTCCAGCCGCAGCGCCCCGCAGCGCCGACGCCGGGGACGCCCGCTGCTGCCGCCGCGAGCCAGCCGCGCCCCGCCGCCGCGACGCCCGCGGGCCAGGCCGCCTCGGCTCCGGCCGGCGCTGCCGCTGCGGCCGCCACCGCCGCGGGCGCCGCCGGAACCGCCACCCAGACCCCGCCGGGCGCCGCAGGCCAGCCCACGACCGCGATGCCGGCCGCCAACGGCGCCGCCGCCGCGTCCCCGCCGGCCACGCCGACCCCCACGCCGACGCCGCCCGCGCGCCCCGGCCAGCCGCTGCGCGTCCCGCCCAACGGTCCGGCCGGCTCCACCGCCGCGCGCCTGCAAGATCCTGATGACGACGAGCCGCGCTCGCGCACCGGGCTCTTCGCCGCCATCGGCGCGATCGTCGTCGTCCTGATCGTCGGCGGCCTGCTGCTCTCCGGCGTCTTCAGCAGCGACGACACCGGCACGCAGCCGCCGTCGACCGTCGCGGCGGACAACAGCTCCAACGCCGCCGACGACGGCACGTCGACGACCAAGAAGAAGACCACGACGCCGTCCTCGGCGCCCAAGCCCGGCACCTACACGGTCGCCGTACTCAACGGCACGACGGTCCCCGGCCTAGCCCGCGGCGTCGCCAACCGCCTCCAGAACACCAAGTACAAGATCGGCAACGTCACCAACGCGGCCACGCAGGACCGTTCCGCGACGCTCGTCGAGTTCGCGCAGGGCCACCGCGCCGAGGCCGACCAGGTCGCCAAGGCGATCGACGTCGGCAGCGACTCGATCCAGCCGCTGACGGCCGGCTCCAAGACGATCGCGGGCGATGCGGCGACGGTGGTCGTGACGGTCGGCTCCGACCAGAACGTCTCGCCGCAGCAGACCGGCACGACCGGCTGAGGCCCGTCACCCCTCCTTCCGTGGCCGGGTTCCTCGACCTCCCCGAGCGCAGCCCCAAGCCCCGCGAGCGCGGGCTCACGCACGTGCTCGACAAGGGCCTCTCCTGCGCGGAGGTCGATGGCCTCATGGAGGTCGCCGGCGCCGCGGTCGACATCGTCAAGCTCGGCTGGGGCACGGCGCTGGTCACGGGCAACCTGGAGGACAAGCTCGCTCGCTACGCCGCGCACGACGTGCCGGTCGTCCTCGGCGGCACGCTGACCGAGATCGCGCTGCGCGACGACCGCCTCGACGGGCTGGTCGACTGGTGCAAGACGCTGGGGATCGCCCACGTCGAGGTCTCCGACGGCACGATCGCGTTGGAGCCCGAGCGCAAGCGCGAGATCGTCGCGCGCCTGGCGCAGGACTTCACGGTCTTCTCCGAGGTCGGCTCCAAGGACGCCGAGCGGATCATGGCCCCGTACCGCTGGGTCGAGGAGATCCAGGGCGAGCTGGAGGCGGGCGCCCACAAGGTCATCGCCGAGGCGCGCGAGTCCGGCACCGCGGGCATCTTCCGGCCCGACGGCGAGGTCCGCATGGGCCTGATCGACGAGATCGTCCACGCGATCGACCCCGACAACATCATCTTCGAGGCGCCGCAGCGCGTGCAGCAGGTGTGGTTCATCAAGCGCTTCGGGCTCGACGTCAACCTCGGGAACATCGCGCCCGGCGACGTGCTGTCGCTGGAGACCCTGCGCCTGGGCCTGCGAAGCGACACGATGGAGTCGACCTGATGTCCTTCGTCTCCCTCGCCCGCCACGGCCAGACCGAGTACAACGCCGTCCGCCGCTTCCAGGGCCACCTGCCGGTGCCGCTGGACGCCGTCGGCCGCGAGCAGGCCCACGAGCTGGCGCGCGTGGCGTCGGAGCGTGAGTGGGCGGCGCTGCTGTGCTCGCCGCTGCATCGCGCCCGCGAGACCGCCGAGATCGTGGGGGAGGCCATCGGCCACCACCCGATCGACGACGCGCGCTTCGCGGAGACCGACTGCGGCGACTGGACCGACCAGACCTTCGACGCGGTCGCCGCGGCCGAGCCTGAGCTGTTCAACGCCTACATCACGGCCGACCCGCAGTTCGCGTTCCCCGGCGGCGAGTCGTTCGCTCAGCAGCAGCTCCGCGTCCTTGAAGGCATCGACGCCGCCCGCAGCGGCCCGCTGCCGGTCCTGATCGTCTGCCACCGCGGCTCGATCCGCCTCGCGCTGGCCGCGATCCACGGCGACGACGCTTACCGCAGCGCCGACATCCCCAACGCGTCGCTCGTCGACCTGCCTTGAGACGCGCGCCGGTCGTCATCTTCGGGGTCTTAGTCGCCGCGACCTTCGCGGCGTTCTTCGTGGCGCAGCGCCTCAAGAACGCGCCGACCGTCGTCCAGCTCTTCCGGGCCAACTACACGTTCTCGCCCAACGGCGACGGCCGCTACGACCGCTCGCACATCACGTTCCGCGTCAAGAAGGCCGACGACGTCACGGTCGAGATCCTCGACGCCGACGGCGACCCCGTCCGCACGTTGATGGACGACAAGCACCTTGACGCCTACAGGCCGATCGACCCGTCGCTGTCCTGGGACGGGCGCGACGACGACGGCCAGCTGCTCCCCGACGGGACCTATCGCGTGCGGATCACGCTGCGCCACCTCGGCCGCTCGCTGATCCCGCAGCGGTCGATCGTCAAGGACACGACGCCGCCCCAGCCGAAGGTCCGCTCGATCGGCCCGAGCCCGGCCTACGGCCCGGAGCTGCTGCCCGAGCCCGACGGCAAACCCGCGCACATCCGCTTCCTGCCCGCCGGCTACCGGGCCAAGATCATGATCTTCAAGACCGCGCCCGGCATGCCGCGGCTCGTCCTGGAGCGCAAGATGGCCAAGGGCGTGACGACGTTTGACTGGGACGGCACGACCGACTCGGGCGCGCGCGCCTCGGCCGGCACCTACCTGGTGGTCCTTCAGTGGCGTGACTTCCCGGGCAACATCGGCAGCTCGGCGCCGCTGGACCGCAAGACCGGCCTGCCCATCCTCGACCGCGGCAAGCTCCCTGGCCGCGGCGGGATCACCGTGCGCTACCTCGGCGCCCAGACGCCGGTGACCGCGGTGAAGGCGCGCGACACGGTGGAGATCAAGGTCGACGCCCGCCAGGCGCGCTATCGCTGGGAGGTGCGCCCGTTGGGGACGGCGACGGTCCGCGCGCGGTCCAACAACCCCAAGACGACCCCCAACGTGCGCTTCGAGGCGCCGGGCGGGAAGTCCAGGATGTACGTCTTCACCGCGCACACCGCGACGAAGTCCACCCGCGTGGTCTTCCCGGTCCAGGCGCGCGCGGCCGTGGCCGGCACCGCCGCCAAGCCGCACGGCGTGTTGGTGGTCTTGCCCTACACGACCTGGCAGGGCCGCAACCCGGTTGACGACGACGGCGACGGCGCGCCGAACACGCTCGACCTCGGCGGGCCGGCGCGCGCCGTGCGCGTCTGGGCGGGCGACGGGCTACCGCAGGGCTTCGCCGATCAAGAGGCCAACGTCTTCCGATGGATGGACGGCCAAGGCAAGCGCTATGACATCACGACCGACCTGGCGCTCTTGGGCGGCAGCGGGCCGCGGCTGACCGGCCACACCGGCGTGCTGATCCCCGGCGACGCGCGCTGGCTGCCGACCAAGGTGCGTGCGGCGCTGCGGGCGTTCGTCAAGGCGGGCGGGACCGTGGTCTCCACCGGGACCGACTCGCTGCGCCGCTCGGTCGGCTTCGACACCAAGACCGGGCGCTTCGTCAAGCCCAGCGTGCGCCGTACGACCGACCTGTTCGGGATGCGCATCGGCGCGTTGCAGACCAAGACGACCGACCTCACCAACTTCACCAACGACCCCAAGTTGGACCTCTTCAAGGGCGCCGACGGGGTCTTCCAGGACGTCGAGGCGTGGGAGCCGACCGAGCGCACCGGCGAAGAGGCGGACCTGCTCTCCAACGCCGTGACCGACGACCCCGACGATCCCAAGACCGTGGTGATCGCGGCGCGTTTCGGGAAGGGCTTGGTCATCCGGCCCGGCTTCCCGTCGTTCGCGCGCCGCGTCGCTGAAGACTCCGACCCCGCCACCAGCGCGCTGATGGCCCGGATGTGGACGCTCCTGTCCCGCTGATCATCGCGGCGCTCTTCGCCGCCGGCGCCGTGCTGCTCAACGGCGCCCGTGCCCGTGCGTGGTCGACGCTCGGGGCGCTGGCGCTCGCGCCGGTCTTGTTGGTGTCCGACATCTGGGACACCGAGCAGGTGGCGCCGCTGCGCGACCACCCGTCGCTGGCGGCGGTCGCCGTCGTGGTCGGCGTGGTCGCGCTCGCCGCGCTCGCGGTCCTCTTCGACCGCCGCCCGTGGGCGTTCCCGCTCGCCGCGGCGTTCGCGATCCCGTTCCGGGTCCCGATCTCCTCGGGCGGCTCGACGTCGAACCTGCTCGTCCCGCTCTACCTCGTCGTCGGCGCAGGCGCGTTGGCCTATGCGATCCCGCGCATCTTCGGGGACCCGGACCCACCCACCCCCGAGACCGAGCGCAAGGCCACCGTGTTGGAGTGGCTGGTCGCGCTGTCGGTCGTGCTCTACGCCGTCCAGTCCTCGTACTCCGACGACTTCGACAAGGCGTTGGAAAACGTCGTCTTCTTCTACGTGCCGTTCACGTTGTTGTTCGCCTTGCTCGCGCGGATCGAGTGGTCGCGCGAGCTGGCGGTGCGGGTGCTCGGCGTGCTGGTCGGCCTGGCGCTGGTCTTCGCGGGGATCGGCTTCGTCGAGTACGCGACGCGCCACCTGTTCCTGAATCCCAAGGTCATCGCCTCGAACCAGTTCGAGTCGTATTTCCGCGTCAACTCGCTGTTCTTCGACCCCAACATCTACGGGCGCTTCCTGGCGATCGTCATGTTGGGGGTCTCGACGGTGCTGATCTGGTCGCGCCGCTCGCGCGACGTGTGGGTCTCGGCGGCCGTCCTCGCCGTCCTCTGGGCCGGCCTCGTCCTCACCCTCTCCCAGTCGTCCTTCGCGGCGCTGCTGCTGGGCCTCCTGGTCCTCGCCGGCGCGCGCTGGTCCCCACGCGCCGCGCTCACCGTCGGCGCCGCCGCGCTGGTGATCGGCGCGCTGTTCGTGCTCGTCGCGCCCTCGTCGGTGCGGCTGGACCTCGGCAGCTCGAAGTCCGCCGACAGCGCTACGTCCGGCCGCTACGACCTCGTCAAGGGCGGCGTGAACCTGTTCGCCGACGCGCCGCTGAAGGGCCACGGCTCGGGCGCGTTCTCGCGGGCCTACCGGCGCGCGGAGAAGGGCTCGGCCGAGAAGGCGGTCTCCGCCTCGCACACGATCCCGGTGACCGTCGCCGCCGAGCAGGGCATCGCCGGCCTGGCGTTGTACCTGGCCTTGCTCGTCGCCGCCTTCGCCGTGCTGTTCCGCGGCGTCCGCGAGGACCCGGTCCGCGCCGCGATCGCCGCCGCCTTCGCCGCGCTGGTCTTGCACACCTGGTCCTACGCGTCGTTCCTGGAGGACCCGCTGACCTGGGCGCTGCTCGGCACCGGCCTGGCCTTCTCGCTGATCCCGCGCCACCGCAAGCGGCCGGACGCCGACGCCGACGCCGACCCGATCGCGGCATGACCCGCCGCACCGAGCTGCTGGTCGTCGGCGCGCTAGCCGTCGTCGCGGTCCTCTTCTGGGCGCTCGTCCCGACCTATCCGAACTACGACGCCTACTACCACCTGGTCTGGGGCCGCGAGATCGGCGCCGGCCACCTCCCGACCTTCGAGGCCTACCAGGCGCCTACCCAGCACCCGTTGTACCTGGCCATCTGCTGGTTCTTCGGGTTGTTCGGCGAGCACGCCGACCGGTTGTTGGTGCTCTTCACCTGCCTCTGCCACGTCGCCTTCACCTACGCCGTCTACCGCCTCGGCACCGCGATCTGGGACCGCCGCGCCGGCGTCGTTGCCGCCCTCTTGGCCGGCTCCTCCTTCGCGCTCCTGCTCTACGCCGCCCGCGCCTACGTCGACGAGCCCTTCCTCGCGCTCGTCCTCTGGGCGGCCGCGCTCGAAGCCGAGCGCAGCGCACCGCGCGGCCGTCGCGCCGTCTGGGTCCTGCTCGTCCTCGCCGGCTTGCTGCGCCCCGAGGCGTGGGTGCTCGGCGGCGCCTACTGGCTCTGGCTCTCCTACCGCGCGCGCACGCCGTTGTGGTCGATCCTCGCGGTCCCGCTCATCGCGCCGCTGATCTGGTGCGCGGTCGATGCGCTCGTCACCGGCGACCCGCTCTTCTCGCTGCACTCGACCTCCGACCTCGCCGACGAGCTCAACCGCTCCAAGTCGTTCTCCGAGGTCCCGGGCGACTTCGCGTCGTTCCTGGCCGACACCGCGCGTCCACCGGTGGCGATCGCCGCCGTCCTCGGCGTCGTGTGGGCGTGGCGCAAGCGCGAGGGCCGCGCGATCTACGTCCCGCTCGCGCTCTTCCTCGCGGGGGCGTTCACGTTCTTCGCGTCCTCTGCGGCGGGCCTCTCCGTGCTCCCGCGCTACCTCACGGTCCCAGCGGTCGCGCTCTGCCTGCCTGCGGGTTACCTCGTCACCCGCTCGCGCGCGCTCCTCGCCGTCGCCGTGGTCGCCGGGCTCGCCTTCGTCGTGATCCGCGCCGACGCCTTCGACCGCCTGGCGACCGAGCTGCGCTTCATCCGCTCGACGCACAACGACCTCGTCGCGGTCCTGCACACGCAGACGGTGCGCGAGGGCCGCGCCTGCGGGCCGGTCACGCTGCCCAACTACCGGCTCGTGCCCGACACGCGCTGGATCCTCGACGCCTCCCAGAAGCAGGTCGGCTCACGCTCGGCGGTCCAGCGCGACAGCGGCGTTGCGCTCCTCCTGCTCGGCGACAAGCTGCTGCGGCGCTACGGCTTCGCCGACGGCGCGTCGCCGAAGACCAACGCACCGCCGGACGGGTTCATCCGCGGCGAGCGCCGGGGCAGCTTCACCGCGTACCTCGGGTGTCCCGGAGGATGATGAACGTCTCCTCCAGGCCTTCGCGCTCGTAGAAGCGGCGGGCGTCGCGGTTGCCGGCGATGACGGTCAGCTCGAGGCGCTGGTAGCCGCGCGCGGCGACCTCTTCGCGCATCATCGACAACAACTTCGAGCCGATCCCCGCGCCACGCGCCTCGGGCAGGACGCTCAGCGTCTCGACGTCGAGGACCGCGCCTTCGCCGTCCCACGTCGCCGAGTTGGCGTTGTAGACCCGGGCGAACGCGTAGCCGATCGCGCGGCCGTCGTCGTCGCGAGCGACCAGGACGAAGTTCCGCGGGTCGGTCGTCAGCCACTGCTCGTACTGCCCGCCGCGGCGGCGCCACGTCTCCTCGTCGTCGCGGACCGGCCCCATCTCCGGCGCCACGCCGTGGTGATGCGTGCGCAGCGCGAGCCACAGCGGCCGCAGCTCGGGCACCAGCTCGACGCCGCCGCGGACGATCTCGGGCGTCATGCCACTCCCAGCTCTCTCAGGCGCTGCCACAGCGGCGCGTTCTGGGCGTCCGCCGTCTGCTCCAGCGCCCATTCGCGCAGCTCCGCGTGCGGCGCGGTCCGCGTCCCGGCCTGCTCGCGCAGCGCGGCCGCGAACGCGTCGGCGTCGACGGCCGTCGTCACCGCCTCCGACCACGTCTTGACCCCGGCCAGGTCCGGCGTGACCGTCCGGCGGCCGAGGCGGGCGTACTTGAGGATCCGGTAGGGGAGGCCGGAGTTGTTGAAGGGCTCGACCTTGAACGGGACGATGCCGACGTCGGCGCACAGGATCAGGCGCGCGGCCTCCGCGTCGGTGCGCGCGCCGAGCCAGACGAAGCCCGGGTGCGCACGGCACCACGCGTAGTCGGGGTCGTCCTTGCTCTCGTCGTCGTGCCAGGCGCCGATCAGCAGCAGCACGAGCTCGGGCATCCGCTCGGCGACCGCACGCAACAGCGACCAGTCGGTGCGCCAGCCGAGGTGGCCGAGCGAGACCGCGATGACGCTGCTGGCCGGGTCCGGAGCCGGGAAGCCATCGGCGCTCAGCGGGACCAGGACCGCCTCGCGCTCCTCCTCGCGCTCCAGCCGCGCCAGCTCGTCGGAGGCGACGAACGTCAGCGCGCTGAGCTTTGCGGCCGTCGCGTGCATCTCGGTCAGCCGCGCGCGGCGGACAGGGCTGGCGTCGTAGGCGTGCTCGTAGCGGTCCCAGCGGCCGTACCAGAGCTCGCAGTCGGGCTCGCGCTCGAGGATCGCGCGCGCCAGCAGCACCTGGACGGGGTGGAAGATCACGATGACCTTGGGTCGGTCGCCGTTGCGCTTCAGGGCCTTGAGCAGGCGCTTGGCGACGCCGTTGGCGAGCCGGTCGGCGAGGCGATGCGGCAGTCGGGCCAGCGCGCCGTAGGGCACCCGCGGCGGATCGACCGCGACCACGCCCTCGGCACGCAACAGGTCCTCCGCCTGCTCGCGGAGGATGAAGCCCTCCAGCGGGCGGGGGAGGAGCAGGAGGCAGAGCGGGCGCAGCTCGGGCACGAGCCCGCCACGCTATCCGACGAGCGCGCCGGCGCCGCCCCCGGGCTACGCTCCACGGCTCCGTCCATGGCCGCCCTCATTCGCCGCCTCCTGGCCAGCACGTTCGCCTACCAGGCGCCGAGCATCCTCTCGGCGCTGCTGGCGATCGTCACGCTCCGGCTCTACACCGGCCACCTCAGCACGGCCGACTACGGCTACGCCGAGAACCTGCTGACGGCGATCATCTTCACGTCGATCCTGCTGCGCTTCGGGATCGGCGAGGCGTTCGTGCGGTTCTGGTTCGACGACGAGGACCACGCGCGGCGGATCGGCCTCGCGCGCACCGCGACGGCCTGGACCCTCTACGCCTCGACCGCGATCACCGCCCTCGGCCTGGTGTTCGCCGCTCCGCTCTCGCGGCTGATCCTCGCTCACGAGGACGCCACGCTCATGTCCATCGGGTTGTTCGGGTTGTGGGTGTTCACGAACCTGGAGATGGCCAACGCGCTGCTGCGCGTCGAAGAGCGACTCAAGGTGTATGTGATCGCGGCGATCTCCAACATCTTGCTGACGGTCGCGTTGACGGTGGGGTTGGTCGTGATCTCCGACGAGGGCGCGCGCGGCTACGTGCTCGGCAACTACGGAGCCTCCGCGGTGATCCTCGTCGCGCTGTGGGTGCTGCACCGCGACCGCGTCTCGTTCCGCCCGCCGCGCGGGACCCGCGTGCTGCTGCGCTTCGGCGGCCCGACCGTCCCCGCCGACGCGGCCGCGTTCGCGTTGAACGTCGTCGACCGCACCTACCTGCTGCACGCCCAGTCGGCTGACGCCGCGGGCCGTTACGGCTTCGCCGCCAAGCTGTCGACGGTGGTGATCGTCGCGGTCCGCGGCTTCCAGGCCGCCTGGCCGCCGCTGGCCTACAGCGTGACCGACGAGGCGCAGGCGGCGCGCCTCTACGCGCGCGTCACGACCGCGTACGTCGCGGTCACCGGCACCGTGGTCTGCGGGGTCCTGCTGGTCGGCCGCTGGGCGGTGAAGGCGCTGGCGGATGACCCGTCCTACTACGGCGCGTCCGAGGCGCTGCCGTGGGTCGCTTTGGGCTGGGCGCTCTACGGCCTGGTGCTCGTGCTGGTGACCGTCGCCGGCCGCGCGAAGGTGACGACCCGCAACTTCCCCGCCACGGCCGCCGGCCTGGTCGTCAACGTCATCCTGCTGGTCGCCCTCGTCGGCCCGCTCGGGATCGCCGGCGCGGGCATCGCGCTGTGCGGCGCGTACGTCGTGATCGTCACCGTCCTGCACGTGCTCACCCGCCGGCTGTTCGTCGTGCCGTTCGAGTGGGGGCGCCTGACGCGCGCGATCCTCGTCCTCGCCACGCTCGGCCTCGCCGGCGAGTTCCTGCTGCCGACCCACGGCGCCACCGGCCTCATCACCCGCTTCGCCGTGCTCTGCCTCGCGCCGCCCGCGCTGCTCGCCGTCCGCGTGATCACACCGAAAGACCTGAAAGCGGTTCTCCCCGGAAACCGCTGATTGCGGCTTTCTCATTCCCCCATTTTCGGTTCGGGCCCGGACAAATGTCCGATCGTCAGACCAAACACAACCGGCGTACAGTCGCCTTCGACGCCGCGGAGTGGATCGGCACGCACGCTGGGTCCGCTGGGGATGTGAAGGTTCCGCGACGCCCACCGGACCCCGACCCGTGGCGCCTCGTGGCCGAGACGCCACGGGCCGCCGGCCCGTCGCGCCCGCGCCGCCGTCTTCGCTCTCCGTGGGTGCCCGCCTTGTGCCGGCGCTCGTCTCTTGCCAAGATACGTACATGCGTGCACGTATGTTGGATACGCCGGGTGGTCGCCTTCCAGATGCCGCGTACACCGCGGCCTCCTGGCGCATCCGGGCCATCGCGCCGGAGTTCGCGCTCGAGGATGTCTGGGAGCTGCCAGGCGAGGGGGCGAAGGAGGACTTTCCGAAGGTGGTGGACTTGGTCTGCCGGATGGATCCCGAACGCGGTGGCGCGCGCCTGTCGCGTGCGCTCTGGACGGTTCGGTGGAAGCTCGGTGCGTTGTTGGGGTGGGATGACGAGGAGGATGGGTTGGGGACGCGGGTGCTGAGCCTGCGGGAGCGGTTGCCGGAAGATCTGCGTCGTACGGATCCGCCGGCGTTCGCGGCGCTGCCGTTCCGCCCGCTCTACGTCACCGACGACGAGTTCGCCGCGGAGATCGCCAACCAGACGATGCACGGGGTGATGCACCTGGGCTGGGTGCCGAGCCCGAACGACCCCGAGCGTTACCGTGTGCAGATGGCGGTGCTCGTCAAGCCCAACGGCCTCGTCGGCAAGGCGTACATGTTGGCGATCCGGCCGTTCCGCCACCTCGTGGTCTACCCGGCGATCATGCGCCAGGGCCGGTCCCTGTGGGCGCGGATGGCGTGACGGCGCGCCTGACGCAGGCCGACCGCCGCGCCCGCTCGCGCGCCGCCTTGCTGGAGGCGACCGCGCGCGGGATCTCGCGGGTCGGTTACGGCCACCTCGTGCTGAGCGACGTCGCCGCCGAGGCCGGCTACAGCCGCGGCGCGGTCTACCACCAGTTCCGCGACAAGGACGAGCTCGTGCTCGCCACGCTGGAGTGGGTGCGGGAGACGTGGTTCGCCGAGGTCGGCACCGTCTTCGACGAAGACCTCGCGCCGGTCGCCGCGATCGCCGAGCTCGCCCGCCGCCACGCGATCTACTGCCGGCGCGACATCGCCGGCGTGATGACCGCGATCCGCGTCGAGTTCGGCTCCCGCGACCACCCGATCCGCGACGCCCTCCTCGCCCAGCAACACGAGCTCGTCACCCGCGTCCGCGCCCTCATCCTCGCCGGCCGCCGCGACGGAACCATCCCACCCGGCCCACCCGCCGCCAGCCTCGCCGCCGCAACCCTCGCCGCCATCGAAGCCGCCACCATCACCCTCTCCGGCCGCTCCGACGACGCCGACATCGACATCGCCCAACGCATCACCCGCGGCCTGATCGCCTAGAGCGTCGGCCGAATCAGGCATCCGGGTCGAGTTAGCGTCGTATATCAACGCTAACTCGACCCGGATCCTCGAAACCTTCTGTCCGCTGGCCCGTGGATCGTGACGCTCGACGCGGTTGGCCCAAATGAGAGCGCTCGGTTACATTCAAGCGCCAACGCGCCAAATGTGTAGGAGCGGTTACATCCGCTCGGCTCTAGAGCGTCGGGCCGCCGCGGTTGAACTCGTGCGCGGCCTCGCGGAGGCCTTCGCCGCGGCTCGGTGACAGCGTCGCTGTGACGTGGCGCCAGTAGCGCTTCGGGTCGTGGCCGGGGGCGACGAGGGCGATGGCGGCGCGGACGGCGTAGGTCCAGGCGGTCAGCACGCGCACGATGAAGGCGGCGCTCGAGGAGTGGTGCTTGCGCATGTAGCGATCGCGGTTGCGCGAGAGCTCGACGATCCGCCGCTCGGGGACCGCGCCGGTGGAGAGCTGCTCGTGGTGGATCGCCTCGGCGGCCGGGACCCACAGCGTCGGGTGGCCGGCGTCGGCCAGCCGCTTGCAGAAGTCGACCTCGTCGGAGTACACGAAGAACTGCGGGTCGAACCAGCCGATGTCGCGCGCGTGCTCGCGGCGGACGAGCAGCGCGGCGGACTGCGCCCAGTCGACGCGGCGGGTCTTGCGACCTCGCGACTGGACGGTGAAGCGCTTGTGCATGAAGAACGCGCCGACGACCGCGGTGGCCGGCGTCGGGAAGCGCCACGCAGAAGGCTGGACGCGGCCGTCGGGCCGCAGCAGCTTCGCGCCTGCCGCGCCGGCCTCGGGCTTGTCGATCAGCGCGCTGTGCAGGGCCAGCGTCGCGCCGGGCCGCAGCTCGGAGTCCTCGTTCAACAGCAAGCAGAACTTGCCGCGCGAGCGCTGCAGCAGGTGGCTGTCGTTCTCGCCCTTGCCGCGGCGCTGCTCCAGCGCGACGACCTCGGTCACCGTCGGATGGCGCCGCGCGGCGCCGGCGCTGCCGTCCGTCGAGGCGTTGTCGAGGACCAGCACTTCCGTCTCGAACGGCAGCCCTTCGCGCTCGGCGGCGATGGCGTCGAGGCAGCGGACCAGCAGCTCGCGCTGGTTGGTGTTGACGACGCAGAAGGAGACCTCGACGCCCAAGGAGCGTCAGGCTGCCACATCCGGCCCGCTGACCGGTGTCTCACCGATCAAGTTCAGGGCCGTAACGCGCGCGCCCGGCCCGACCGCGCCGCGCCCGCCTACCCGCCGCTCCACGCCGGGCAGCAACACGAACGCGTCGTCGTCCGGGACGAAGCCGTCGGCGTGCACGCGCACGCCCCATGCGAGGCGGTCGGCGCGCAGGACCACGCCGTCGCCGTCCGCGCGGGCCTCTAACACGAACGCCTCGCGCGCCACCGGCGGCCCCACCGGGAAGTGCACCGCGACCGCGTCGCCGATCCGCGCGACCACCGCGTCGTGCGCCGGCGGCCCGAAGCGGTACGCGTAGGCGGCGTCGGCGAAGCGCCCGAGCAGCCCTTCGACGTTGAAGTGCGCGCAGGAGTGCGGCGCGACGTGGATCATGACGCTCGTCTCTGCGATCGCGTGCGCGCCGCCCGCCATCAACGCGACGTCCAGCGTGGCGACCCACGGCTCCGGCGCGTCGTTGGCGACGTGGACGTCCACGCCGCCCAACCCCTCGTCCACGAGCCAGACCGCCCGCGGCGCCCACGCGCGGCGCAGATGCGCCAGTGCGACCTTTGGCCGGCCCGCGGCGTCGATCAGCCCCCAGCCGGCGCCCGGCTCCAGGTCCCGCGCCCACAGGACGAGCCCGCCGCCGCACGGCGACGCCGCCCGACGCCACTCGCCGAACACCTGCGCCATCACGTCGCCGGAGACCTGCCGCGCCAGCGCGGGCGACGCGGCCCCGTCCCCGTACAACAACGCGCGGTAGTGCTCGCGCACGTCCGCGAAGTCCCAGTCGGCGCCGACGTCGCGCGGCACGAAGCCGTTCGCATCCTCATCGCCCACGTTGGCGATCGCCAGGCACTCGCTCGCGAACGTCACGCCCGCCGTGCGCGCGTCGCTCAGCGGCCGCCGGTACCCGCCGACCCCGAAGTAGTTCGCTACGCCCGTGCCCGGATGAAACGGCATCGCGCCCCCGCACGGCGCGCTCGGCACGTAGGGCACGTCGCAGCCCGCCTCGAAGGCCCAGGTGGGCAGCAGCTCGCCGAACAGCTCGCCGCGGCCCAAAGCCGGATCGACCCCGAACATCGCCGCCTGCTGCTCGACCTCGGAGTTCCCGCACAGCACCGTCAGCGACGGTCGTCCAGCGATGTCCTCCAACAACGCTCGGGCCTCCGCCTCGATCGCAGCGCGGAAGTCGGGGTCCTCGATCGGGTAGTCCATGTTGGCGAACGAGAAGTCCTGCCAGACCAACAACCCCAACTCGTCGCACGCGTCCCAGAAGACGGAGGACTCGGGCATGCCGATCCCCGGGATCCGCACCATGTTGGCCCCCGCATCGCGCAGCAGCTCCAGCGTCGCGATCGTCTCGGCATCAGACGCGCACGGCGTCCACACCGCGCCGCGCGCGAAGACCGCGGCGCCGTTGACCGCCAACGCCAAGGCGTCCCGGTCGGCGTCGAACTCCGGCCCAGGGGAGAGGGAGCGGAAGCCGACGCGGCCGACGCCCACGCGCGTCTCGCCGTAGAGCAAGACGAGGTCGTGCAGGCGCGGAGACCCGTGCGTGTGCGGCCACCACCGCTCGACGTCCGGGATCCGCGCCTCGCCCTCGGCCACCTCGAAGCGCTCGCCGTCGAGGAGCACGGCCGACGGAGCGGGGTCGACGGAGACGACGCCGAAGCCGGACGCGTCCACCTGCGTGCGAACGGCGGTGCGCATCGGCTCGCCGCGCACAAGCCACGCTGGTCGAAACGGGCCGGAGAGCGGCGGCCCCGGCGCGAACCCGGGCGCGCGACCGATGATCGACTGCCGCCGCCACCGCAGCGTCCCGGCGTCCTCCACCACCTTGGTCCGCCAGCGCTGGCGCGGCTTGCGCGGCACGTCCGGGAAGGCGACCGGGCGGATCTCGACGACGTTGCCCTCGGCGTGCAGGGCGCAGGCGCGCAGGTCGACGGTGTGCGCGACGAACATCGACGTCCCCGCCGCCGCCAGCTCGCCGTTGACCACCACCTCGAACGCTCCGCCGACGCCGTCCAGCACGAGCGCATCCCAGCCCGCCCCGTCGAAGCGGGCGACGAGGCCGGTCGCGTCGAACGCCAGGCGCTCGACCTCCAGCCCCTCCTGCTCAGGCCAGCGCGGCATCCAACCCGCCCACGGCACGCTCCCAGGCGTGGGCGAGGTCGGCGATCCGCGGCCCCGGGTCAAACGCCCGGCGCCGCGCAAGCTTCAAGGACAACACCTTGCATCCGTCGACGATCTCGCGCATCGCCGCCACAGCATCCCCGGCGGGCCCGTCGGAAGCGCCGGTCAGACCGAACAGCCACTCGACTTCGGACGCCAACAGCTCAAAGCCCGACCCGGCCATCCGCACCGTCGCGAAGGCATAGGCATGGTATTGCTCGGGTGCGCCCTCGAGCAGCGACGGCAGGTCGCGCTCCAACGCGACCCCGAAGCGCTCGAACGGGTTGGACGACGGACGCCGCGCCAGATGCCACGCCAGTCGCTCCCGCGCCCCCGCGACCAACGCCGCGCCCGTCAAACGCGGACCCGCGTCGAAGCGCACCAACTCGGTGTATGGCGGCAGCGTGCCGCGCGCGAAGATCTCGCGGTAGTCCTCGCCGCTCAGCTCGTAGAACCCGGCGTTGTGGAAGTAGCGGAAGAGCTCGGCGTCCTGGTCGATCGCCTCGGCGATCACGGTGGTCTTGACGTGCTCGGACCGATACGACGTCGCCGCCGTGTCCGGTAGCCACCACGCGTCGAGCTCCACGGTCATCGTCCGGTCCGCGGCGAGCTGCTCCTCGATCTGCATCGGCAGCGCCCGGTAGGGCTGCATCTCGTGCACATCGACCCCGTACAACACCAGCAAGTCCATCGGGTCGGGCTTGAAGAACGACCACTGGTCGCCCTCGAAGTCCAGCCGCACCACCGAGCCGATCGCGCCCAGCGGCTCGTCGCCGCGCGCGTGCAGCAGCTCGACGATCACGTCGGAGTAGCAATTGGTCTCCACGTACACCCGGTCCGAAGCCCGGTGCACCGCGTGCGGCACGTACGACGCCGGGTCGGCGCCGAACAGCGCCGTCAGCCCCACAGCTCCGAGCGCACGTCCGCCGGCCACGCGCTCACGTCCAGTCCATGGGTCTTCAACAGGGCCAGCACGATCCGCTCGTGGCCGAAGCCCAAGCACGCGGTGTGGGCGCGACCGCCGTCGGCGGTGTCGATCCCGTAGATCCCCGTGAAGTGATCCTGGTGGTAGTTGAAGGACGCGATCGCCGTGGGCTCGTCGCCCGCGATCTGCACGAGGATCTCGAACTTCAGCGCCTGCTCGCGCTGTGAGGTGGCCATCATCCGGCCGGCGCGCCCGAAGAACGGGTCGTTGGCGACGTCGAACTCCGCGTCGAGACCCAACCGCCTCAACAACTCAAGCGCACGGTCGCGCCACTGATCGCGCCATGACTGCACGACCTCCGGCTCGGCGATCCGCACCAGCTCGCGCATGTGGAACATCTGCAGGCGCGCCGGGTCGCCGGAAGGCTCGTGGCGGAACGCGTAGGACCCGCCCGGGTCGATCGTCACGCCGCCCGCCGGCAGTGCGCCGCGACGCGCCACAGCCGGGTAGACCGGGTAGCAGACGGCCGGCGTCAGGCACAGCTCGGTCTGGTGCTGGTGCTCGCTCCAGTCCTCGTGCCGGCCCGCCAGCTCCGCCATCCCGCGGGCCTGGATCTCCGACCCCTCAAACGAGAAGACCGAGCCCGCCAGGTGCGGGAAGTTCTCCAGGTAGCCGAGCTCTTCGATCTGCTTGCGCGGCAGCACCGGCGGGAAGCGCAGGACCTCGGGCTTCTCGCCTGCGTCCACGGCCACGCGCGTCACGTAGGCGTCGAAGCGCTGGCGCACGTCCTCGTAGTCGTGCCCGCGCCCGTAGACGCCGTGCACGCCAGACGGGATCAAGTGCCCCGCCTCGATCAGCGCTTCCAGCAGTTCGGTCTGATCCGGCGTGCCCGGACGGAAGTCGGCCATGGTCGGCTCAGACCTCCTTGGCGATCAGCAACAGCCCGGCGTTGGTCTGGTGGAGCCGGTCGTTGGCCACCATCAACGCCGCGGACATCGAGTCGCGCAGGTGCCGCCCGACCGAGAACGGGGTGTCGTTCTTGAAGCCAACGATCCCGCAGACGCCCATCGCGCCCTGGCAGATGCGCGGCGCCTGCTCGGAGGCCGCCAACTTGAGGTTGTTGAAGTGCAAGGCCATGGCCATGGTCGACAGCTTCTCGCGGTCCTCGGCGTCGCAGGCCAGGAACTCGTCGAGCCCGTGGTGGACCTCGGCGCGCAGCAGCGACAGCTGCGTCATCACGTGCGACAGCTTGGTTGCCGCGGGCACCGGCTCGCCGGGCTTCTGGCGGGCTGCGGCGCGCACGAAGGCGCGGGCGCGGTCGAAGGCGTCGGTGGCGATCCCGAGCCAGATGTGCGACCACAAGATGTGCGACACCGGCACCATCGTCTGGGTCATGACGTCGGAGAACGGCGCGGCGAGGACCTGCTCGGCGCCCAGCTCGGCCGACACGACGTAGCCGGGCGAGCAGGTGCCGCGCATGCCCATGACGTCCCAGGTGCCCTTCGGCTCCAGGCGCGTCTCGGTGGCGCGCGTGATGACGACGACCTGGTCGTTGGCCTCGGCCTCGGGCGTGCGGCGCAAGGTGGTGATGAACGCGTCGGCGTAGGCGCCGTAGCTGACCGTCGGGGCCTGCTTCTCAAAACGCAAGCGGCCGGGCACGTCGGTCGGGGTGACCGCGGCGATCGAGCGGCTCATGTCGCCGCCGGTGCCGATCTCGGAGGTGACCGACGCCAGCAGCAGCTGGTCTTCGGCGACCTCGCGCAGGAAGCCCTCGGCCCACGGCGAGCCGTCGAGGTGGCGCAGGACCGTCGCCACCTTGATCTGGTGCATCGCGAAGATCATCGCGCTGGCGCCGCAGCGGCGGCCGAGCGTGAAGCACGCGGAGGCGATGGTCCGGAAGGAGACACCGCCGCCCCCGAGCTCCTCGGGGATCAGCGCCGAGAGCGCGCGCTGCTGGCGCAGCGCGTCGATCGTCTCGACGGGGAAGCGGGCGTTGTAGTCGACGTCGTCGGCGTGGACCGCGGCGATCGCCGACGCGATCTCCTCGATGCCGGCGAGGAACGCGGCGTCGCGATCGGCCGCGACCGTCATGCCGCCTGCGCTTCGAGCGTGGAGATGGCCTGCGAGATCGAGGCGACCGACTCGAAGACGCTGCGCTTGAGCATCTCGTCGGGGAACTCGACGTCGAAGGTGTCCTCGAGCGCCAGCATCACGTTGACGCTGGCATGGGAGGTCATCCCGGCCTCGTAAAGGCTGTCGGCGTCGCTCAGCGTGGCGACGTCGACCGACAGCCGGCCGTGCTCGGCGACGATCTCTCGAACTTGGGAAGGCACGTCCCTGATTATCGGTGTTTCGGTATCCATTCTTGACAGGAGTGCTGGCTATGTCCCCACGACGACCGCCGCGGCGTACTCGTCCTCGTGGGTGAAGGAGAGCTGGAGGTCGCTCAGGCCGGCCGCTTCGGCCAGCGCCGCGGCCGGGCCGTGGAGGCGGATGGACGGCGCCGCGGGCGCGTTGCGGACGATCTCGATCGACGGCCACGGCACGGCGGTGTCGGGGCTCGGTTGCAGGACTTTCATGGTCGCCTCCTTCGCGGCGAACCGCGCCGCGAGCCGCAGCGGATCGCGCCGGCAGTCGGCGACCTCCTGGGGCGTGAAGACGCGGTCCAGGTAGGCGTCGCCGTGCTCCTCGATCGACGCGGCGATCGAGGCAGCCCGCACGAGATCGATCCCGACGCGAAGGGGCATCGGGACCGATCCTCCCACGCGCGCGTCCTATGGGGCCACGATTCCTTGCGGCTGGCCGAGCTCGTCGAACGTGACCGCGATCGTCATGGTGCCGCCGTTGACGTCGGTGCCGCGCAGCGAGACCGCCCGGACGGTGCCGTCACCGCCGACCGTCGCGTCGAGCTGGACGGCGCCCGTCCAGGTGTCGTTGAAGCGCACCGGGACGGCGGCCGCGTCCAGCGTGGCGGCGTAGCGCGTGGCGTCGTCGCCGCCGTCAGGCGTCGCGGTCACGCCGTCGGCGCGCTGGGCGGCCTGCGCCAGATCGGAGGCGAGGCCGAGCTGCTGGGCGAACTGCTCGGACGGGCTGCCGAGGCCGGCCGGCAGCTCGACCGGCTTCCATTGACCGTCGCGCAGCCGCCAGGTGCGTCCGCCGACCGTGCGGGCGCCACCCGTCTGCCCGGGGAGTGCGGACGACGTCATCGTCGAGTCGAAGTCTTCGCCCTCGTAGCGCAGGGCCGTGGTCGTGTCGAGGACCGAGCCCAGCTTCACGTCGTCCTGCGCGACGCGCCAGGTGATCTTGCCGGAGGTGAACGTCGCGGTCTTCTCGGCGGCGCTGACCAGCGCGGCGCGCGCGTCGGCCGGCCGCGTGGGGGAGGAGCCGCTGCCGGGGAGGCCGACCGCCACGGCGGCTGCCGCCAGCGCGACGGCGAGGCCGCCGGCCAGGGCGAGCCGCCCGCGGCGCGGTGCGGTCCGCGGCGCGTCTCCTTCGCGCTGCGCGCCGGCGCGCACCCGCGTCGCCATCGCGCCGTTGGGGACGAGGTCGTGATCGTCGTCGCGCAGCGGGTCGGCGGCGCGCAGGATCGTGTCGGTGCTCATGCGGAGGGCTCCTTGGCGAGGGCGGTCATGTCGGCGGGCTCATGTCCGGCGCCGGCGGCATCTCCCAGCGCGCGCTCAAAGCGGGCCCGGGCGCGGTAGAGGCGACGCGAAACGACGGGCGCGCTGACCCCCAGCACGCGCGCGATCTCCGCGACCTCGAGGCCGTCCCAGGCGACGAGCGTCAGCAGCTCGCGGTCGTCGGCGCTCAGCGCGCGCAGCGCATGGGCCACCGCGCCGCTGGCCGAGGACGACGTCTCCGGCGCCGCCGCTGAGCGATCTGCGAGCCGGCGCCACAGCCGCTCGCGCCGTCGGCCCGCGCGCGCCTGGTTGGCGAGCACGCGCCGCGCCACGCCGAACAGCCACAACCGGTCCTCCGGCGACGCTGGCAGCTCGCCGATCCGCCGCCAGGCGATCGCGAAGACCTCGGTCGCGGCGTCCTCGGCGTCCTCCCGCGATGCGCAGCGCCGCAGCAGGTAGGCGGCGATCGCGCCGTAGTTCTCGGTGAAGGTGCGCTCGAAGCGCGCAGCGTCGTCCACGATCCAGCTCATGTCCGGCAGGCGCCGGATCTCCCCGCGTAGAGTCTCGTGCCTGCCTGACGCGATCACGCTCACGCCCTGGTCGGCCGCCGACCACGACCTCCTCTTCGCGCTCAACAGCGACCCCGTCCAGATGGCGCAGGTCGGCGGTGCCGAGACCGCCGAGAAGATCGCCGACCGCAACGCGAAGTACGCGCTCGATCCCCACCAGCTGAAGATCCTGGTCGACGACGAGCCGGCCGGCTGGGTCGGGGTCTGGAAGCGCGAGTGGCGCGGCGAGCCGGTCTGGGAGATCGGCTGGTCGGTGCTGCGCGCGTTCCAGGGCCGCGGCGTGGCCAAGACCGCGACGCGCGCCGCGATCGAGCATGCCCGGGCGATGAAAGCCGATCCGCCCTCCCCGCGGGCCATCCACGCGTTCCCCAACGTCGACAACGCGCCGTCCAACGGCGTCTGCCGCGCGGCCGGCTTCACGCTGCTGGGCGAGACGACGTTCGAGTACCCGCCCGGGCACTTCGACACGGTCAACGACTGGCGCCTGGAGCTCTGAGCGATGCGGATCGAGCTCGTCGACCCCTCGGCCTTCACGCCGCCCTACGACCGCGCGCTGGCGTCGGCGCTCGCGCGCGCCGACGAGGACGTCACGCTCGTCACCAGCCGCTTCGCCTATGGCGACGTTCCGCCGGCCGTCGGCTACCGCGTCGACGAGCGCTTCTATCGGCTCGCGGTCGGCGCGCCGGGATCGAAGCTGCGCCTCGCCGCCAAGCTCGCCGAGCACGTCCCCGAGATGGTGGCCTACGCCCGCGCCGCCCGCCGTCGCGCCGACGTCGTCCACTTCCAGTGGCTGACGGTCCAGCCGCTCGACGTCCACCTGCTGCCGCGCGGCGTGCCCACGGTCCTGACGGCCCACGACGTCCTGCCGCGCGAGCCCCGCGCCGGCCAGCTCCGCGCGCAGAAGCGCCTGTACGAGCGCGTCGACCACGTGATCGTCCACAGCGCGCACGGCCGCGACCGTCTGACCTCCTTCGGCCTCGCGCCGGAGAAGATCACCGTCATCCCGCACGGCGCCTTCACCCACCTGACGCCCGGCGCGCTGCCGCCCGAGCTCAAGGACACCGACAAGCCCGTGGTCGCGCTCACCGGCCTGTTGCGTGAATACAAGGGCATTGACACGCTGCTCGACGCCTGGGGCGCCTTCGGCGACGATCCGCCCGCCGAGCTGTGGATCGTCGGGATGCCGCGGATGCCCTTGCCGGACCAGCTCCCGCCCGGCGTCACGCTCGTCCCCCGATTTGTGACGGATGCCGAGCTGGCCGCGGTGCTCCAGCGCGCCGACCTCGTCACGCTGCCCTACCGCGAGATCGACCAGTCCGGCGTCCTCTACGCCGCCCTCGGCCTCGGCCGCCCGCTCTTGCTGAGCGCCGTCGGCGGCTTCCCCGAGGTCGCCGCGACCGGAGCCGCCGAGCTCGTCGCGCCCAACGACCCGCAGGCCCTGCACGACGCCCTCGCCGCGCTGCTCGCCGACCCCGACCGCCGCGCCGCACTGGCCGTCGCCGCCCGCGCCGCCGCCGCCGCAAGCTACTCCTGGGACGCCGTCGCCGAGCAGCACCGCGCCGTGTACGCCATCCTCCACGGCTCGTGAGACGCGCGATCTTCTGGACCAGCGCCGCGCTCCTGGCGTGGGCGCAGGCGGGCTACGGCCTTGCGCTCGCCGCGCTGCGCCCGCGCGTCCGCCAGGCGTTCCCGCCGGTCGACGAGCTCCCGACCGTCTCGCTGATCATCGCCGCGCACGCCGAGAAGGACGTCATCGCCGGCAAGGTCGCCAACGCGCTCGCGCTGGACTACCCGCGCGACAAGCTCGAGGTCGTCGTCGCGTGCGACGGGTCGACCGACGGCACGCCGGAGCTCGCGCGCGCCGCGGGCGCCGACGTCGTCCTCGACCTCCCGCGCGGCGGCAAGGTCCGCGCCCAGGACGCCGCGGTCCATCGCGCCACCAGCGACATCGTGGCCTTCTCCGACGCCAACGCGCTCTGGGAGCCCGACGCGCTGCGCGCCCTCGTCGCGCCCTTCGCCATGGACCCGAAGATCGGCTACGTCTGCGGCCAGGTGACGTTCGTCAACCCGGACGGCGGCACCAACCAGGAGGGCGTCTACTGGCGCTACGAGATGTTCCTGCGCGCCCGCGAGTCCGACCTGGCCAGCGTCACCGCCGGCAACGGCGCGATCTACGCCACGCGCCGCGACGCCTACGTCGAGGTTGACCCCGTGATGGGCCACGACCTCAAGTTCCCCTTCACCTTGGTCCGCGCCGGCTGGCGCTGCGTCTTCCAGCCAACGGCCCACGCGACCGAGCGGATGGTCCCCGACGTCGAGGGCGAGGCGGCTCGCAAGCGCCGGATGATGTCCCACGCCTGGGCGATCGTCCTGCGCGGCGGCCTGCTCGATCCGCGCGGCTGGCCGCTGAAGTACACCATGATGATCGCCAGCCACCGCTGGCTGCGCTACTTCGGGCCCGCGCTGCACCTGATCGCGCTGGCCACCGCGCCGCGCGCGCTGCGCCGCCTCCAACTCCTAGGCCTTGCCGCGGCGTTCGCGCCGATCACGCGCGCGCGCCGCGCGCAGCTGCTCGCCAAGTACTACATCCTGACCCAGGGCTCGATCGCGCTCGGCTTCGCCGACCACGTCCGCCACGGCACCGAGGCCGGCTGGGACCCGCCTGAAGGGACCCGCTAGAGATGTCCGAGCCCCTGCGCCGTCTCTTCGACGTCCTCGTCTCCGCGACCGTCCTGCTGGTCACCAGCCCGATCCTCGCTCTGGCGGTCGTCGCCATCCGCCTGGAGTCCAAGGGCCACCCGATCTACCGCCAGCGCCGCGTCGGCAAGGACGCGCATCCTTTCGATGTGCTCAAGCTCCGCACGATGGTCTCGGGCGCCGAGACGATGGGCGCCGGCCTGGCGGTCGACGACGGCGACAGCCGCATCACGCGCGTCGGCGCCTTCCTGCGCCGCACGTCGATCGACGAGCTCCCCAACCTCGTCAACGTCCTGAAGGGCGAGATGTCGATCATCGGCCCGCGCCCGACCGTCCCCGTCCAGGTAGAGCAGTACACCGACCGCCAGCGCGGCCGCCTGGCGCTCAAGCCCGGCATCACCGGCTGGGCGCAGGTCAACGGCCGCGCCTCCCTGCCCTGGCCCGAGCGCATCGAGCTGGACCTCTGGTACGTCGAGCACGCCACGCTGCGCCTCGACATCAAGATCCTGTACTTGACCGCCCGCATGCTCGTCACCGGCTCCGGCCTGTACAAGGGCGAGACCGGCGGCTGGGTGGATCCGCCGTCGAGCTCCGGCGACTAGCGCTTCCGCTTCAACTGCGAGTGCAGGTCGTCGAGCGCGCTGCGCAGCTCGTCGATCTTGACCTCCACGTCGGCCCGCAGGTCGTCCATCGGGTCCGCGGTCAGCGACGCAGCCTCGCGGTCGCGCCGGTGCTCGATCGCCCGCGCCTCTTCCATCGAGTTGATGACGATCCCGATGAACAGGTTGAACACCAGGAACGACGCGACGAGGACATACGAGATGTAGAACAAGAGCGTCCAGTCGCTGAGCTCCTGGCCCTTCTCGATGTAGGTCGGCAGGTTCTCCAGCGTCAAGAGCACGAACATCGTCACCATCGACTGGCCGACGTTCTCGAAGTTCGCCGGGTCGTGGTCCTGGAAGATCACCCAGCCGACCATCCCGTACAGGTAGATCAGCAGCAGCGTCATCACCGCCAGCGACGCGACGCCCGGGATCGACCGCCCGACGGCCGCCACGAGCACGCGCAGGTCCGGCAGCAGCCGCACCGCGCGCACGATCCGTCCGAGACGCAGCAGACGCAGCAGCGTCGCGTTCTCACGCAGCCCGGGAACGAACGAGCCGACGATCACCACGAAGTCAAAGACGTTCCACCCCGACTTGAAGAACTCGCCCGGCCGCGGCCAGCACGCCGCGATCCGGATCAGCAGCTCGACCACGAAGATCGCCAGGAAGGCGTCGTTGAGCGCGTGCAGCGTGTCGCCGTGCTCGTCGACGAGCGAGTCGTAGGTCTCGGCGCCCAGCACCACGGCGTTGAGGACGATGACGACGAGGATCGCGGCGTCGAACCGCGGTGAAGCGGCGAGGCGTCGGCAGAGGCTCAGCACCCGCGCCATGCTGCCAAACTCACCTTCGATGAACCTCAAGGCCGTGATGCTCACCGGGACGGGCAAGCGCTACGACATCGTCAGCGCCTTCGCGCAGCACACGCGCCTGGTCGCGTGCGATCCGAACCCGCTGTCGCCGGCCCAGTACGCAGCGACGGTCCGCACGAGCGTCCCGCTGATCAAGGACCCCGACTACGTCCCGGCGCTGCAGCGCCTGGTCGAGGAGCACGACGTTGGCGCGATCGTTCCGCTCACCGATCTGGACATCGACGTCCTCGCGCACGCCCGCGCCGACGGCCGCCTGCCGCAGGCGCTCGTGCCCGATCCGCACATCGCCGAGTCGACCTACGACAAGTTCGCCTGCCACGAGCTGCTCCAGCAGCACGGCCTGCCCTCGCCGCCCACCGTCCGCGCCGACGACCTCGACGCGATCGCGTCCTATCCCGTGATGGTCAAGCCGATCCACGGCAGCGGCGCCCGCAACATCTTCCCGGCCTACACCCGCGCGCAGGCCGAGTTCTTCATCGACTACATCGACGAGCCCGTGATGCTCCAGCGCCTCATGGACGGCCCGGAGTTCTCGATCGACTGCCTCAGCGACCGCGACGGCGTCTGCCTCAACGCGATCCCGCGCACGATGCTCGAGTCGCGCGGCGGCGAGTCGATCAAGGGCACCGTGATCGCCGACGCGGAGCTGATCGACCTCGGCCGCCGCGTCGTCGAGGCCTTCGGCGTCCGCGGGCCCGCGACCGTCCAGGCCTTCCGCGACAAGGAGGTCGGCCTTGGCATCACCGATGTCAACACGCGCTTCGGGGGCGCGTTCCCGGCGCCGGTCTACGCTGCGCGTCCCGGCCAGAGCTACCCCGAGCTGATCACCCGCATCGCCAACGGCGAGGCCGTCGAGCCGCACGTGGGCGACTTTCTCGCCGGGCGGACCTTCACCCGCTACTTCTGGCAGCTCGAGCTCGACGAGCAGCTGGAGCCGACCGGGCGGGACATCGTCGCGCCGCCCGGCCCGCCTGCGCCGCGCTGAGGCGCGCGGCGCGGTCCCTTACTGGATCAGCTCCGGGCCCTTGTCGGTGAAGCGGTCGCGGAAGGCGCGCAGCGCGTCCCACGTCTTGTCGTTGACCGTCTTGCAGCCGATGAGCTGCGTCCACGCCGTCGCCGCGACCTCGTAGGGCATCTCGGTGTTGTTCTGGAACAACACCATGTGGTAGCCCTCCGCGCCCTTGTTCTTCTCGTTAAAGAGCGTGTTCAGCTGGTCCTTGACCAGCTTGGGCGCGGTCGGCGCGTACTGGAGCTCGATGCGGCCGTGCTCCAGCGTGTGGACGTAGTTCTCCTTGTCGGGCGTGTTGGCCGGCGCGTACACGCCGTCCGCGGCCGGCGTCGGCCGGTGGTCGCCCGACGTGGGCGGGTTCGTCTTGTACTTGTTGTTGACGGCCGTGTCGGAGTTGAGGTGCGTGCGGCCCTCGGACGTGTAGTGCTTGTACACGCAGCCGGAGGCCTTCACGGCCTCGTCGAAGTCCGTGACCTTGCGGGCGGGGATTGCCGCCTTGGCGTAGGCGTCCTCGCCGTTGGCCGCGGAGCTCTTGTTGTCGTCGCCGCCGCCGCTGGCGACGATCGCGCCGATCACCGCGCCTACGGCGACGATGCCGAGCACCCCGGCACCGACCAGCTGCAGCCGGCGCTTGCCCGCCACCTTGCTGTCCTCGGCCTTTTGACGTTCCTCGCGCTCCTTGCGGAGGCGCTCCTTCTCTTCCTTGCGGCTCGCCACGCGCGAGAGCCTAGCGGTGCGCGGATGAAGGGTGCGTAAAGCTCATGACGATCCGTCAACCGCCTCGCGAGGTCCGGCTACGCCGCGGCCGCCGCTCGCCGCGGCGCCCAGCAGTGATCCAGGAAGCCCGCGATCTCGTTGGTGAGCCGCTCAGGCGTGAGGCGCAGCTCCAGCAGCGAGTCGGCGCGCAGCAGCCGCGCGTCCGGCAGCTCGTGCACGAGCGCGTCGGAGTCGCTGAACGGGTGGACCGGGTCGCGGTCGTGTCCGATCACCAGCGCGGGCACGTCGATCGTGCGCCGGACGTCGCGGTGCGGCGCGACCCGCCCGAAGAACAGGCCCTGGAGGACCGCGGCGCTCGGGCCGGGCTGTTGGCGGACGGTGTCCAGCAGGACGTCGGCGCCCCAGACGCGCCCCGTCGGGACCTTGCGCGTGACCCACGAGACGCCCTTCATGACCGGCTCGCCGAACGTCAGCGCGCACATCAGCGGCGTGAACGCGATCGCGCAGCCCAGCAGCGCGTTGTCGAGCACCGGCATCTCGACGACCATCCCGCGCACGCGCTCGGGGTGCGCGGCGGCGGCCTCCAGCGTCGTGTTGGCGCCCAGCGACGTCCCGGCCAGCACGGCCTCGTCGACGCCGAGGTGGTCCAGCAGCCCGATCACCTGCTCGCCGAAGAACGGCATCGAGTAGGCGGACATGTCCCGCGGGCGGTCGGACTTGCCGTGCCCGAGCAGGTCCATCGTGACCACGCGATGGCCTTCGGCCGCCAGCGTGCGCGCCAGCGGCTTGTGCATCTTCTGGCTCAGCAGCAGCCCGTGGAGCAGGACCGTCGTGCGCGGGCCGTCCCCGAAGACCGTGTAGGCGAGCCGGCGACCACCGTGCTCGAAATACGTGGACATGCGTGAACGCTAACGGCGCTCGCGGCGTCCGCGCGCCATCACATCGGCCAGGTGGCCCGAACCGGGCCGTTTGGCCGCCGTCGCCGCTCGCTACGCCGCGTCTTCGGCGACGCTGTCGAGGCGGTCCAGGGCCCATTCGGCCCACTCCGCTCGCGCTTGGGCCCAGCGCAGCCCGGCCTCTAGCGCGATCCGCTGCGAGCGCTCGGCGGGCGTGGCGGGGCGGCGGGCGGCAGCCGTCGCGCGCAAGGAGCGCAGCGTCTCCTGGGCGGCGTCGCGCTCGGACTCCACGTGCGCCCGCGCCGCCGCGGGCTCCATCAGCCACAGGAAGTACGTGCGCAGCGCGGACTCGTCGCGCACCGTGCGGTCCGGATCGGTCTCCGAGAGCCACTCGCGCACCGCCGCGACGCCCGCGTCGGTGATCGCGTAGGTCTTGCGCCCGCGCGGCCCCGGCTCGCCCGGCTCGATCAGGCCCTCGCCGGCCAGACGGTTCAGCTCGGGGTAGATCTGCGAGTGGCCCGCAGTCCACGTCGAGCCGACCGACGCCTCGAAGCGCTGGTCCAGCTCGTAGCCGCTCATCGGCCGCTCGGCCAGCAGTCCGAGGAGGGCGTGGCGGAGCACCTGTCGCTTAGGCGGCGGCCCGGGAATGTCCGGATGATGACATGTCGATTCCGACGTGTCCTAAAGAACACGTGAATTCGGTGCGTCGCTGTCCCAGATCAGACCGCCGCGGCGATCGCCTCCGCGGTCCGGTGCGCCAGCGCCATCGTCGTGAGCATCGGGTTGGTCCCGCTCGCGGTCGGGAAGGCAGAGGCGTCGCCGATCCAGACGCCGGGCGTGTCGTGCAGCTCGCCCCACGGGCCGGCCACCGACGTCTTGGGGTCGGTGCCCATGCGCGCGCTGCCCATGTGGTGCAGCGAGAACGTCGCGTGCTCGAAGGGCGACAGCGGCGCGTCGTGGATCCGCTGCGCGTAGTCGTCCAGGGACTCGGCGCCGTCGCGCAGCCAGCGCTGCGGCTTGCGGTGCAAGGTGATGATCTCGCTGGCGCCCGCCGCGTCGTGCATCCGCGCCATCGTCTTCAGCCCGTGGCGGAAGTGCGCGAGGTCCATCGCGTCGTCGAACGGATAGGTGTGGATCGGCTGCCCGGCGCCGTCGATCGTCACCCGGCCGTGGCCGCGGTCGCGGATCAGGAAGACCATCGCCGAGGACTGCGGCCCGCGCGCCATGTCGGCCTTGTGCTGCTCGCCGGTCTCCCACGGGACCGACGTGCCGGTCACGCCCGGCGAGGCGTGTGAGGTCTCGACCAGGTACCCGTAGCCGTCGGCGAGGTTGTTGTACTCCATGCTCAGCGCCGTCTGGGGCGCGCCCCACCACGCCTTCTGGGTCTCGTCGTAGACGCCGATGACGGCGGTCGCGGGGTGCAGGCGCAGGTAGTCGCCCGCGGCCGGGCCGCCGATGCCGGAGCGCAGCAGCAGCGCCGGCGTGTCCAGCGCGCCCGCGGCGACCACGACCTGCGGCGCGCGCACGACCACGCGCGTCGGCGCGCCGGTCTCGGGGTCGACGTAGGTCGCCTCGATCCCCGCCGCGCGGCCGTTCTCGGTCAGGACCTTGTCCGCGCGGCAGTTGACGACGAACCGCGCGCCCGCGTCGGCCGCGTCCTGGAGGTAGGTCTTCAGCGTGCCGAGCTTGGCGCCCGACACGTCGCCGAAGCCCATCAGCCCGGCCAGGTCGGCGTCGTACTTCTCCGGGTCGGCGTTGCGCGTGATCGCGCGCCCGTCGATCCCGAGCTTGGCCGCCGCGTCCAGCACGCGCTGGTTGGGGCCGTTGGCGTCCGAGCACTGGTCGGTCACGCCGATCCGCTTGCTCACCTCGTCGAGATGGCGGTCGTATGCGGCGCCGCTCAGGCCCTCCAAGCCGTACGTCTGCTCCCACTCCTCGCGGACCCAGTCGTAGGTGCGCAGGCAGTTGGTCCAGTTGACCGTCGAGCCGCCGCCGAGGTTGGACCCGGTCATCAGCGCGACCTGGCCCTCGGCGGTCTGCGCCAGCCCGCCCGCGCGGTAGAGGTTCTGGTAGGCCCACAGCTCGAGCTGGTTGAAATCGGACTCGTTGTAATAGCCGCCGGCCTCGAGCACCACGACGTCCTTGCCCGCACCCGCGAGCTTGCCGGCGATCACGCCGCCGCCGCTGCCGGAGCCGATCACCACGACGTCGGCGGTCAGGGTTAGCTCGCCGCCGGAGGGCCGCGTGATCCCGATCGTCTTCGGCGCCTCGTCGGCCGACGGCGGCACCGCGCGCGGGCCCGGGTAGCCGATCGCCTCCCAGTTGGGGTTCTTGCCGTTCGTCGGATCCGGGATCGCGTAGAACAACAGGAACGTCAGCGCGCGCAGGCCGCTCAGGCCCGCCAGCGCGCCCGGGTCGCTGTCCATGAAGCCGTGCAGGATCGCCTCGCGCACGGGCTGCGGCGCGCCGTCGAAGCCCTGGGCCTGCAGCGCGTCGAGCAGCTGCCGGATGCCCTCGACGTCGGCCTCGGGCACCGCGCCCGATGAGAGCTGCTGCGCGATCGCGGCGTCCACGCCGAGATCGGAGCCGCGCCGCGCCCAGAAGCCCGAGGGGTCGTCGTCCCGCGCCACCTCCGGGGCGAAGGTGTCCACGAGCTGCTTGAGCGTCGCGAGCTGGACTTCGGACAGGAGAACCGCGACCGGGGTTGACACGGTGTCAGCGTACCTCGCGCGGTCAAGCCCGGTCTGTTACGGTGACGCCCCCGTCATCTTTGTCTGGAGGCTCTGTCCCATGGCCAAGCAGCACCGCATCCTCACCGGCCAGGTCGCCGCGATCACCGGCGCCGCCCGCGGCATCGGCCGCGCCACCGCGCAGGCCTTCCTCCGCGAGGGGATGAAGGTCGCCATCGGGGACCTCGACCTCGCCACCGCGCAGCAGACGGCCAAGGAGCTCGGGCACGGCACCGTCGCCTTCGAGCTCGACGTCACGCAGCGCGAGTCGGTCAAGGCGTTCCTGGACGGCGCCGAGGCGCAGCTCGGCCCGATCGACGTCCTGGTCAACAACGCGGGGATCATGCAGGTCGGCCACACGATCTGGGAGGAGGACGACGCCACCACCCAGCGCATGATCGACATCAACGTCAACGGCGTCATGCACGGCGTCAAGGAGATCGTCCCGCGCTTCCTGGCGCGCGGCCGCGGCCACGTCGTCAACGTCGCCTCGACCGCCGGCAAGGGCGGCTTCCCGGGCGGCGGCACCTACTGCGGGACCAAGCACTATGTCGTCGGCCTGACCGAGGCCCTTCGCGCCGAGCTGCGTGGCACCGGCGTCGAGGTCTCCTGCGTCATGCCGGTCGTCGTCAACACCGAGCTGGCCAGCGGCCTGACCGAGACGCGCGGCGTGAAGACGGTCCAGCCCGACGACGTCGCCGGTGAGATCGTCTCCGCCCTGCAGGACCTGCGCTTCGACGTCTTCGTCCCGCGCTCGGTCGCGGGCATCACCAAGGTGATGAACCTGCTCCCGCGCAACGGGCGCGAAGGCCTCAGCCGCGCGCTGAAGGCCGACCAGGTGCTGATGCAGATCGACGAGGGCAAGCGCGCCGCTTACGAGCTGCGGGCCTCCAAGTCGGATCCGTCGCTGGAGGCCGGTGACCCGACCAGGCAGTTGACGCCGTGACCAGGCGGTCATTGGCCCTGTAGTAGGGCCTTCGGCGGGGTAGGTTGTGATGTATGGAAGCCGCCACCACCTCCACCTCGATCGACCAGCTCGGCGTCGACACGATCCGCACGCTGTCGATGGACGCCGTCCAGAAGGCGAACAGCGGCCACCCCGGACTTCCGCTTGGCATGGCTCCTGCCGCGTACGTGTTGTACGCGAAGGTCATGCGGCACAACCCGAAGGACCCGGACTGGCCCGACCGCGACCGCTTCATCCTGTCCGCCGGCCACGGGTCGATGCTGCTCTACAGCGTCCTGCACCTGTCCGGCTACGACCTGCCGCTGGACGAGCTGAAGAAGTTCCGCCAGTGGGGCTCGCTGACCCCGGGCCACCCGGAGCGCGACCGCGTCCACGTCACGCCGGGCGTCGAGGTCACGACCGGGCCTTTGGGTCAGGGCTTCGCCAACGGCGTCGGCATGGCGCTCGCGGAGCGTTTCTTGCGCGACAAGTACGGCGCGGACGTGATGGACCACTACACCTACGCGATCGTCTCCGACGGCGACCTGATGGAGGGCATCGCCGCCGAGGCCGCGTCGATCGCCGGCCAGTACGGCCTGGGCAAGCTCGTCTACCTCTACGACGACAACTCGATTTCGCTCGACGGGCCGACGTCGCTGTCGTTCAACGTCGAGGACGTCGGCAAGCGCTTCGAGGCCTACGGCTGGCACGTCCTCGAGGTCCACGACGCGCAGGACCTCACCGCCATCGAGCAGGCGATCGAGGAGGGCAAGCGCCGCGACGACGCGCCGACGCTCATCCGCGTGAAGTCGATCATCGGCTACCCGTCGCCGAACAAGGCCGGGACGTCGAAGGCGCACGGCGCGCCGCTGGGCGACGACGAAGTGCGCGCGACGAAGGAGGCGATGGGCTGGGACCCCGACAAGGACTTCTACGTTCCCGACGGCGTCTACGAGGAGTTCGCCAAGGCGGCTGAGCGCGGCGCCGCGGCGCAGGCCGAGTGGCAGTCGCGGCTCGATGACTGGAAGGGCGCCAACGCCGACGCCGGCAAGGAGTGGGACTTGGCGTGGGAGGGCGGCTCCTACGGCGGCCGACCGCTGCCGGGCCTGAAGGAGGCTCTGCGCAACGTCGACTGGGGCGACAAGGACAAGATCGCCACGCGCTCCGCGGGCCAGAAGGCGATGGCCGTCATGTCGCCGTTCGTCCCGACGCTCGTCGGCGGAGCGGCGGACCTGAGCGAGTCCACCAAGACCGAGTTCCCGGGCGGCGACGACGAGCGCTACTCCAAGGCGCACTCCGGGCGCAACGTGTTCTGGGGCGTGCGCGAGCACGGCATGGGCGGCGCGGTCAACGGCCTGGCGGCGCACGGCGGCATCCTGCGGCCCTACGGCTCGACGTTCCTCCAGTTCGCCGACTACATGCGCGGTTCGATCCGGTTGAGCGCGCTCACCGGCCTGCGCGTCGCCTGGGTCTACACGCACGACAGCGTCGCGCTGGGCGAGGACGGCCCGACCCACCAGCCGGTCGAGCACCTCGCCGCGCTGCGCGCGATCCCGGGCCTGGTCGTCCTGCGGCCCGCCGACGGCAACGAGACCGCCGAGGCCTGGCGGGTCATGATCGAGGACCTCGAGGGCCCCGCCGTCCTCGTGCTCTCGCGCCAGGACTTGCCGATCCTCGACATCGACTTCGACGGCGTCGGCCGCGGCGCCTATGTGTTGAAGCCAGAATCGGATCCCGCCCGCCCCGAGCAGGTCGCGCTCGTCGGCACCGGCTCGGAGGTCAGCACCGCCCTGGAGGCCCAGAAGCTGCTGGCCGACCAGGGCATCGGCGCCCGCGTGGTGAGCATGCCCTCCTGGGAGCTCTTCGCCGAGCAGGATGACGCCTACCGCGACGAGGTCCTGCCGCCGACGCTGCCGAGCGTCTCCGTAGAGGCCGGCGTCTCCATGGGCTGGGAGCGCTGGGTCGACCGCACCGTCGCCATCGACCGCTTCGGCGCCTCCGCACCGGGCCCCCTCGTCCTCGAGAAGCTCGGCATCACCGGCGAGCACGTCGCCCAGGTCGCCAAGGACCTGCTCTCCGCCACCAACTCCTAGGAGTTGGTCGCGGGGCGATCCGGGTCGTCTCGTGGTGAATAGTTCACCATCAGGCGACCCGGACCGCGAAGTGGGGCGCTAGCTGGCGCCCGCCCGCGGGCCGACCGTGATGTGGATCACGTCCGGCTCGCGCACCCAGGCGATGAGGTCGAGGGCGGTGAGGCGGTCGAGCCAGAACTGGAGGGCTTGGGCCTGGGCCGGAGAGCGATACCGGCGCGAGAGGTCGAAGGCGTAGCCGGTGGCGTGGGTGGAGGGCTCGGCCTCGACGCCCTCGCCGACGAAGCCCTCGCCGCCGGAGGTGGTGGAGGCCTTGGTGACGATGACCGGCGCGGTCTTGGCCACGGTTTGCACGCCCAGTGCGAGCTGGCGCAAGAGGATCAGCGCGGGCGCGCGCAGCGAGCGCTCGCCGACCGGGCCGGACGCGAGCGCGCGTGACACCCGCAATGCGCGTCCGTCCACGACCGCGAGGTCGCTCGTCTTCAACGCCTCGGCGCTGTCGAACACCGGCGTGGTCGTCGGCGGGCGCAGGACGTGCTCGGCGCTCGGCCAGTCCTGGAGCTCGTCCTGGGCTTCCAGCTTCTTCGGGTCATCCCGGTAGAGCTTCATGATGGCCTTGGCCGCGCCGATGCGCCACAGGTAGGTCGAGGAGTCATCGCCCAACGACGACAACACCTTCCACGCGGCCGCATGGCGGATCGGCGTCGAGTCGAAGAACAGCTGGGCGTAGGGGATGTCGTCGTTCCCATAGGCCTTCAACGCGCGCTGAAGGTTGCCGACGCCCATGTGGTAGCTCTCGACCGCGAGGTCCTTGCGACCGTGCAGGTTGTCGGCGGCGAACTCCAGGTAGCGCGTCGTCGCCTCCAGCGCCTTGCGCGGGTCAAAGCGCTCGTCGACCTTGCGCCGCTGCGCCTTCAGCCGCGCGATTCGCTTCTCGGACTGCGACCGCGCGATCGAGCGCGTCAGCTTCTCCGACCTCGCGACGTCGACCTTCAACCCCAACAACCCGGTCCCGGTCTGCGCGAGGATCTGCGTCAGGCCGACGGCGCTCTCCAGGTCGTCGCTGGCCGCCACGTCGGGGCGGCCGCCGCTCTCCAGGAAGACGATCGCCTCGAGCGTGTCGGCGTCCTGCCCCGCCCGCCGCGCGACATCCGAGACCGTCGGCCGCAGCGCCTCCACACGCCGCGCCGTCTCCATCACGCCGCCCGGCGACTTGGCGTACAACACGTGCGAGAGCCCCGCCGCAGCGCGCTCCTCGAACTCCGCGCGGCGGTCGCCGTCATAGGCGAACGGGTCGCGCGTCGCGTCGGTCGAGCCCGCCCCGGGCGCCAACGTCCGCGGGCCTTCGTCGGTGCCGTCGCGCGCGAGCAGCGCCAGCACGATCGCCGCGAGGATCACGGCCACCAGGAGGGCGAGCTGGGCGGTGGCCCGTCGGCGCATCGTCCGGTCACCGTGCCACATTCGCGGGCCTTGCGCGTCCTGCCCGATCCCCCGACCGCCCCGCTCGCCCTAGGCGATGAGGACCTTCTCATCCGCGGCGAGAACCTGAGCGTCCTGCCGTACCTGCCCGACGGCGCGTTCGACGTCATCTACATCGATCCGCCGTTCAACACCGGGCGGGCCCAGGCGCGCGCGTCGCTGCGCGCGGTGGCCGATCCGGACGGCGGCACGCGCACCGGCTTCGGGGGCCGCAGGTACCGGACCGAGAAGGTCGACGGCCCCGCGATGGCCTACGACGATCGCTTCGAGGACCTGCCCGCCTACCTCGAGCCGCGCCTGCACGAGGCCAAGCGCCTGCTGGCTCAGCACGGGACGCTCTACGTCCACCTCGACCCGCGCGAGTCGCACTACGTCAAGGTCCTGCTGGATCAGATCTTCGGCCGCCAGTGCTTCCTCAACGAGCTGATCTGGGCCTATGACTACGGCGCCAAGCCGCGCCGGCGCTGGCCCGCCAAGCACGACGTGATCCTCGTCTACGTCAAGGACCGCGACGCCTACCACTTCGACGACGACGAGGTCGACCGCGAGCCCTACATGTCACCCGGCCTGGTCACGCCCGAGCAGCTCGCGCGCGGCAAGCGGCCGACCGACGTGTGGTGGCACACGATCGTGCCGACGTCCGGCGCCGAGCGCACCGGCTATCCGACGCAGAAGCCGCTCGGCGTGGTGCGCCGGTGCGTGGCGGCGTCGTCCAAGCCCAACGGCTGGTGCCTGGACTTCTTCGCCGGGTCGGGGACGCTCGGCGTCGCGGCGCGCGAGCTGGGGCGGCCGTTCGTGCTCATCGACGCGTCAGCCGACGCGATCGACGTCTGCGCTCAGCGCCTGGGCGGTGGCGCTACGCCGGCGTCGACGACGCCAGCCGCGCGCTGACGACGATCCGCTTCGCCGCGCTGTAGAGCGGGTGGCAGGCGGTCAGCACGAGCTTGTTGGCGCCCGCGTGCGAGACCAGCGAGGACGCGTCGTCGGGCGTCGTGATCCGCGTCCCGGTCACCTTGTAGGTGAACGTCCCGTACGGCATCCGCATCACGATCCGCGAGCCCTTGACCAGCTCGTCGACACGGCGAAACGGCGCGCCATAGGTCGTGCGGTGGCCGGCCAGGCCGACCGTCCCGGTCATCCCGGGCAGGACCGTGCCGCGGTAGTGGCCGGGGCCCTTCTTCAACGAGTCGTGGGTGGTCGACTCCACGAACACCGTCTTCAGCCCGATCCGCGGGATCGAGACCGACCCAAGGGCCTTGCCATCGCCGCGTGCGGTCGACAGCGCCCGGGCCCGTCGGCGCAGCTTCTCGGACGCCGTCTCGTTCGGCGCGCCGGGCGTGGCGCGCATCGTCTCCTGCAGCTGGGAGAGGTCGTTGCGCAGCGCCGCCTGGTCGTGGGACTGCTGCAGCGCGGTCAGCGGCTCCTGCCAGAAGATCGTCAGCAGGCCGTCGGTGATCAGCGCGATCCCGGCGACCGCGCCCGCGAGGAGCGCCATCCGCCGGACCCGTCGCCACGCCGAAGAGCGCGGGCGCCCGCCATCCGCCGCGGCGGGCGAAACGGGCGCGGCCACGGCCGGAACCGCCGCCGGAGCGACGTCATCGCGCGCATCGAGGCGCGCTTGCAGCTCGGCGAGGCGAGCGCGGAGGTCGGCCGCGTCTGCGGCGGCCATGGAGGCGACGTCGGCGAGCGTGCGCTCGGCGGTGCGACGACGCTCCTCGGCGAGGGCGAGCGCCTCAGTGAGACGCTCGACCTCGCGCTGGAGGTCGGCGACGGACGTGCGACGCGCCCCCAGAAGGGGCGCGACGCGCTCGTCGCCTGCGGCCATCAGGCCGGCTTAGTTCTGGCCGCGGCGGCGCTCGCGAACGAGCAGCGCGACCGTGCCGCCCGTCAGCGCGAGGCCGAAGGCGATCAGCAGGAGCGGCTCACCGCCGGTGAAGGCGAGCGAGTCGGGCGCGGACGCCGTCGTCTGAGCGGCGACCGTCGGAGCGACGCTGTCCTCCTCGTCGGCCTCCGCCTCGGGAGCCGTCGTCTGCGTCTCCTCGGTCGTCTTCTGCGTTGAGGTGGGCGTGGTGTTGGTGTAGCCGCTGAGCGGCTCGGTGGTCGTGCTCTGCGCGGAAGCGATCCCGGCGGCGAAGAGCATGCCGGCGACCATCAGAGCCAGGGCGAAGCGGAAGCGCACGGTGCGAAGTCCCTCGGTCGGATCAGGTTGGACAACAGCGAATCGTACAAGTTCTTGCGCGATGCACTGTCAGACGGGTCATCGGCAACATGCCCGGAACCTCGGGAGCGTGCACGCGGGTTTGCACAAGTTGGACGTATGAGAGGCTCCTCAACCATGTCCGAACGTACATTCGATGTCGCTCTATTGGGCGCAACGGGGTTCACCGGGGCGCTGACCGCGGCGGAGATCGCGGCGCGTGCGCCGGCGGATCTGCGGTGGGCGTTGGCGGGACGCAGCCTCCAGAAGCTGGAGGCGGTGCGCGAGCAGGTGGTCGCCGCAGCGCCGGGCGCGCCCGCGCCGGAGCTGGTGATCGCCGACGTGACCGACCCGGCCTCGCTGGGCGCGCTGGCGGCGTCGACCCACGTGCTGACGACGACCGTCGGGCCCTACGCGCTGCACGGCGAGCCGGTCGTCGCCGCCTGCGCCGAGCACGGAACGGGCTACCTCGACCTGACCGGCGAGCCGGAGTTCGCCGACCGCATGTACTGCGCCCACCACGCGCGGGCCGTGGAGACCGGCGCCCGGATCATCCACGCCTGCGGCTTTGACTCGATCCCGCACGACCTCGGCGCGCAGTTCGCGGTTGAGCAGCTCCCAGAGGGCGTGCCGCTGACCGTGCGCGGCTACGTCCGCGGCGGCGGGCGCATCAGCGGCGGGACGTTCGCCTCCGCGCTGACCGGGTTCAGCCGCCCGCGGCAGAACTACGCCGCCGCGAAGGCGCGCAAGGCCGCCGAGCCGCCGCGCGACCCGGCGCGGTCGATCAAGCCCGACGCTGGCCGACCCCACCGCGCCCGCGGCTACTGGGCGGTGCCGCTGCCGACGATCGACCCGCAGGTCATCGCCCGCTCCGCTCGCGCGCTGGAGCGCTACGGCCCGGAGTTCCGCTACGGCCACTACGCCGCGGTCAAGCGCCTGCCGATCGCCGTCGGCGGCGTCGCGGGCGTGATGAGCCTCGTCGCCGCCGCCCAGATCGGCCCGGTCCGGCGCGGGCTGCTGTCCAAGCTGCCTCAGGGCGACGGCCCGACCGACGCCCAGATGGCCGCCGGCTGGTTCACGGTGACGATGGTCGGCGAGGGCGGGGGACAGCGCGTGGTGACCGAGGTCCGCGGCGGCGATCCCGGCTACCGCGAGACCTCCCGGATGCTCGCCGACGCCACCCTCTGCCTCGCCCTCGACGACCTCCCCGAGACCGCCGGCCAGGTCACGACCGCCCAGGCCCTCGGCTCGAAGCTCCGCGAGCGCCTGATCGCCTCCGGGATCCGCTTCGACGTCCTCGAACGCGGCTGAACGGTCCGTTCGCAGACCAAATAGAACAAACTCCGTAGGAAAAAGGGTGAATGCGGGGACACGGGCCGAACCCGACCTTCTGCCCGCATGCCTTCGCCTACGAGAATCCAAGAAGAACGCTTCGTCCGCACGCCGCCGCGCGACGCTCCGGTGCCGAGCGAGACGGTTGCCGTCGCACCGAGCGCCGCCGCCACGCCCGATCGAGCGCGCCGGCGCCGCGTCCCAACCGCCGCTCTCCTGCGCTGGCTCTCGCCGCTCGCGCTGCTCGGCCTCTGGCAGCTCCTCTCCGCGACCGGCGTCCTGTCGCCGAAGGACCTCGCAGCGCCGACGACGATCCTCACCGCCGCGTGGGACCTGATCCAGAACGGCCAGCTGCCGGACGCGCTCGCGGTCTCGCTGCGCCGCGCCGCGCTCGGGCTGCTCGTCGGTGTGTCGGCGGCCACCGTCCTCGGGACGATCGCGGGGCTCTCGAAGGCGGGCGACGTTGTCGTGGACCCGCCGATGCAGATGCTGCGCACGCTGCCGCTGTTCGGCCTGATCCCGCTGTTCATCTTGTGGTTCGGGATCGGGGAGACGCCGAAGGTCCTTCTTGTCGCGCTTGGTGTCGTGGTGCCGTTGTACCTCAACCTGGTCGCGGCGCTGAGAGGCATCGATCCGGAGCTCTACGAGGTGGCCGACAGCCTCCGGCTCACGAAGCGCGAGCGCGTCCGCCACATCCTCCTGCCCGGCGCGCTGCCGGGCGCGCTCGTCGGCCTCAGGCAGTCCCTCGGCGTCGCGTGGCTAGCGCTCGTCGTCGCCGAGCAGGTCAACGCGGGCAGCGGCCTGGGCTACATGATCAACAACGCGCGGGACTTCCTACAGACCGATGTCGTTGTTGTCGGCCTGCTCACCTACGCGGTCCTCGGCCTGCTGACCGACGCGCTCGTCCGCGTCCTCGAACGCCGCGCCCTGCGGTGGAGGGCGGTCCGATGAGCGCGGTCGCCGAGCTCACCGGCGCCGGCCGCGCCTTCGACGGCACAACCGTCCTGGACGGCGTTGACCTCCAACTCCAGCAAGGCGAGTTCGTCGCGCTGCTCGGTCGCTCCGGTTCCGGCAAGACGACGCTGCTCAAGGCGCTTGCCGGCCTCGACCGCGGCGTGACCGGCACGGTTCGCTCCGGCACCGCGCCCGCAGTGGTCTTCCAGGATCCGCGCCTGCTGCCGTGGCGCTCGGTGCTCGACAACGTCGCGCTCGGGCTGCGCGGCCCACATCCGGACGAGCGCGCCCGCGAGGCCCTGGCCGAAGTCGGGCTCCAAGGGCGCGAGAACGCCTGGCCCCGCCAGCTCTCCGGCGGCCAGCGCCAGCGCGTCGCGCTCGCCCGCGCCCTAGTCCGGGCGCCCGATCTCCTGCTCCTCGACGAGCCGTTCTCCAGCCTGGACGCGCTCACCCGCGCCTCCGCCCAGCGCCTCGTCGCCGAGCTGCACGAGCGCCACCGGCCCGCCGTGCTGCTCGTCACCCACGACGTCGAAGAGGCCCTGTTGCTGGCCGACCGCGTGCTCCTCCTCGAGGACGGCGGCATCGCCCACGAGGAGCACCTCGACGACCTGCCCACCCGCCCACGACGGCGCGAGGACCCCGCGCTTCAGCGCGTCCGCGCCGCCCTCCTCGAACGACTTGGAGCCTCGACATGAAGCACTTGAAGACGACCTCCGCCCTCATCGCCTCCGCGCTCGCCCTGGGCGCCGCCACCGGCTGCGAGTCCTCCGTCAGCGACTCCGCCACCAAGTCCGACGGTCCGCAGAAGGCTGCGGCCGGCGGCGACGCCTCCAAGGTCACGTTGCGCGTCGGCGTCCAGAAGGACGGCGTCCGCTCGATCCTCAAGGCCTCCGGCGCGCTCGAGGACGTCCCCTACAAGATCTCCTGGTCGACCTTCACCTTCGGCCCGCCGCTCGTCGAGGCCGCGGGCGCCGACAAGATCGACGTGGCCGGCGTCGGCGACACGCCCCCGATCTTCGGCGCGGCCGGCAACTCCGACTTCCGCGTCATCGCGAGCTTGCGCTTCAACAACCGCCAGGACGACACCTTGCTCGTCCCGAAGGGCTCCACGGTCACCGACCCCAAGCAGCTCAAGGGCAAGACGATCGCGGTCGCCAAGGGCTCATCCGCCCACGGCTTCACGTTGCGTCTCCTCGACCGCATCGGCCTCAAGCCGAGCGACGTCAAGCTCACCTACCTCGCGCCTGCCGACGCGTTGGCCGCGTTCTCCTCAGGGAAGGTCGACGCTTGGACCGTCTGGCATCCGTTCGTCGCCCAGGCCGAAGCCGAGGGCGCCAAGGGCATCGCCGGCGGCCCGCCCGACGAGCAGGGCTACTCGTTTGAGATCGCGTCGACCAAGGCGGTCGAGGATCCCGACCGCGCCGCCGCGCTCAAGGACTTCGTCAAGCGCCTCGACACCGCCTACCAGTGGGCGGTGAAGAACCCCACGGAGTGGGCCGACGCCTGGGCGCAGGAGTCCGGCCTGCCGAAGTCCACCACCCGCGCCGCGGTCCCCAAGCGACTCCTCCAACTTGGGCCAGTGACGCCTGACGCGGTCAAGTTCCAGCAGTCGCTTGCGGATACGCTCCACAAGCACGCCGTGATCCCCAAGCAGGTGGACTTCAACGACATCGTGACCCAAGGGCTTGCATGACCATCACCTTGCATTGGTTCCTGCCCACCACGGGCGACTCGCGCGGGATCCTCGGCGCCGGCGCGAAGGTCGGCGCCCACCACCGCCGCGCCGATCCCGCGGCCGGTGAGCGCCCGCCGGACGTCGACTACCTCGCCCAGATCGCGCGCTCCGCCGAGCAGCTCGGCTTCGAAGGCGCGCTGACCCCGACCGGGACCTGGTGTGAGGACGCGTGGATCGCCACCGCCGCGCTGACCCAGGTCACGCAGCGCTTGAAGTTCTTGGTGGCCTTCCGGCCCGGTCTGCTGTCGCCGACGCTTGCCGCCCAGATGGCCGCGACCTTCCAGCGCGTCTCCCGCGGGCGGCTGCTGCTCAACGTGGTGGTCGGCGGCGATGAGGTCGAGCAGGCGCGCTTCGGCGACTTCATCGACAAGGACGAGCGCTACGCCCGCGCGGATGAGTTCCTGGCCGCGGTCCGCGGCGCCTGGCACGACGCGCCCTACGACCAAGAAGGCAAGTACATCACCGTCAAGGGCGCCGAGGTCGTCGAGCCGCCGCCGTTCCCGGGGATCTACCTCGGCGGCTCCAGCCCGCCCGCGCTGCGCGTCGCCGCCCGCCACGCCGACGTCTACCTGACCTGGGGCGAGCCGCCGGAGGCGGTGGCGGAGAAGGTCGCCCGCGTGCGCGACATCGCTGCGCAAGAAGGACGACAACTCAAGTACGGCATCCGCCTCCACGTCATCGCCCGCGAGACCGCCGACGAGGCCTGGGCCGTCGCCAACCGCCTCATCGCCGACCTCGACCCCGAGGCGATCGCCCACGCCCAGCACGTTCAGCGCCACTCCCAGTCCGAGGGCCAGCGCCGCATGACCGCGCTGCACGACGGCGACACCAACAACTTGGAGATCGCCCCCAACCTGTGGGCCGGCGTCGGGCTCGTCCGCGGCGGTGCCGGGACCGCGCTCGTCGGCTCCTACGCCGAGGTCGCCGATCGCATCACCGAGCTGCACGACCTCGGGATCGAGGAGTACATCTTCAGCGGCTATCCCCACCTGGAGGAGGCCTACCACCTCGGCGAGGGCGTCCGGCCGCTCCTGGCCGCGCTCGGGCTACTCGCGGGTGCCGGCGCCGCCGACGCCGCGCCGCCGCAGGGCCAGCCCGAGGGCGAAGCGCGCTTCGGGGTCGTCGAGCGCGGCGTCGCCGAAACGCTCGCGCAGCCGAGCTAGCCGGTAGCGCACGGTCTGGTGGTGCAGGTGCAGCGCCCGCGCGATCTCGCGCGGGCGTCCCGGCGCGTCGAGCCAGGCCACGAGCGTCTCGCGCAGCATCGTCGCCCGCGCGTCCGGTAGCCCGTCCAGCGGCGCGAGCAGCCGCGCCGCCAGCGCATCAGCAGCCGCGTCGTCGGCGTGGACGACCAACTCCACGAGATGCTCGTCCCAGACCAGCGTCGTCTCGCCCGGCAGCGCGCCCGCGAGCACGAGCGCCATAACCCGCCGCGCCCGTGCCAGCGACAGCGGCGCCTGCTCGGCCGGGACCTCCGGCCCGATCGCCAGCGCCACGTCGGCGGCGCGCAGCGCCGCCAGGTCCGCCGCGAGGACCACCGCCGCGCCGTCGGCCTGCCCGACCAGCAGCGCGCGCTCGTCCAGCACGCCGTCGCCGAGCGGGATCGCGACGCGCAGCGTCGCGGGCACCGGCCAGCCGGCCGCCTCCCCGAGCGCCCGCGCGCGGTCCGCTCGCCCGTCCATCAAGGCCTCCAACAACGCCTGGCGGTCGCGCGCGGCGGTCCGCGACGCCGCCGCGAAGCCCTCGACCGACTCCGCGGCGAGCGCGTCGGTGTAGGCCATCGCCGCGCTCGCCAGTGCCAGGACGCCGTCGGCGTCGAGCCCCAGCGCCCGGGCGTGCGCGGTCGCGTGGCGCCACCCGACCGCCGCGCCCACGCGGTAGCCCGCCAGCAGCTCCTCGACGGTCAGCCCGGCCGCCGCCATCGCCGCGCCGAACGCGACGTGCCGTGCGCGGCCCGCCGCGTCGGCGCGCCCCTCCAGCTGGTCGACGAACCGTTCGTGCGTGAACGCGATCCCCTCGCGGCGCACCGCCGGATCGACGCGCGTGACCAGCTCGGCCTGCTCGCGGTGCAGAAGGCCCTCGGTCTCGTCGGTCATCGCGGGCAGGTCCGCGCGCATCCGCACGGCGAGCGCCTTCATACCTTCGTGATGAGGAGACGCCGTCATTTCACGCTCTCTGACCCTGGTGGCGGCTACGCATCGTGCGTACCGTCGCACAGATCATGATCGCCGTCGACAGCCCGCTCGCCGCCTACCGTGCCGCCACCGAGGCCCAGGACACGCAGGCGATGCTCGCGTGTCTGCGCCCCGACGTCGTCCTCACGTCGCCGATCACCAACCGCTTCAAGTTCACCGGCCACGCGATGCTCGGGCCGCTGTTGGACGACGTCCACGCGGTCGTCGGGCCGCCGACGGTCCGCGTCGACGCCGGCGACGACCGCCAGCGCCTGCTGGTCATCGAGACCAGCGTCGGCCGTCAGGAGCTGACCGAGTTGGTGGCGATCACGCTCGACGAGGACGGCCTGATCGCGACGCTGGAGCTCGCGCTGCGCCCGATGCCCGGCCTGCTGGCGATGGCCGCGGCGCTCGGCCCGCGCGTCGCTCGGCGTCGCAGCCCCGTCCGCGCGCTCGCGGTCAAGGCGATGATCGCGCCGCTGGCGTTCGCGGCGACCCGCGGCGAGGGCGTCGCGTCGAAGCTCGCCGCGCCGCCGCTCCCGCGCTAGCGGCCGAGGGGGCGGTCGAAGCGGCACGTCCTTGGGCCACAATGTCGGGCGATGGCCCCGCTCCCCACGGTCCTGATCCCCGGTCTCTACGCGACCCCGCGCCTGTTCGCGGCGCAGCTGCCCGCGCTCTGGCGCCACGGTCCCGTGACCGTCGCCGACCACACGCGCGGCGCGACGTTCGCCGAGGTCGCCGCCACGATCCTGGAGGCTTCGCCGCCGCGCTTCGCGCTGGCCGGCCTGTCGATGGGCGGCGCGCTGGCGCTGGAGATTGTCCGCCAGGCGCCCGAGCGCGTCGAGCGGCTCGCGCTGTTGTCGTCGTTCAGCACGCCGGACACGGAGACCGCCAAGGGCTTTCGCCGCACCGCGGTGGACGAGCTGCGCGCCGGGCGGCTGGACGCGCTGGTCGAGGCGTCGTTCGCGACGCTCGTTCATCCGTCACGTGCACAGGACACCGCCCTGCTCGAGATCATGAAGGACATGCTCCGCGACACCGGCGCCGAGGCGGCGATCAACGAGGTCGAGACCTACATGAACCGCGAGGACGCCCGCCCGGTGCTCGCGGCCGTCGCCATTCCCACGCTCGTGTTGGTCGGCGACAGCGACAAGATCGTCGCACCGCAGCACGCGCGGGAGAACGCCGCCGCGATCGACGGCGCGACGTTCGTCGAGGTTCCAGAGTGCGGGCACCTCAGCGCGCTGGAGCAGCCGGACGCTGTGACCGCGGCGCTGGTCGAGTGGAAGACGGCGGCATGAGCGCCGCCGCCGCTGCCGCGCCGAGCGAGGTCCACCCGCTCGTCCGCCTCTGGCGCCGCGCGCCCGCCTACCGCGGGCGGATCATCCGCGGGTCGATCCTCACCGTCCTCAACAAGCTGTGCGACATCGCGCCCGAGCTGCTGATCGGCGTCGCGATCGACGTCGTCGTCCGCGACTCCGAGTCGATGGTCGCGCAGCTCTTCGGCGTCGAGAGCCGTGAGTCGCAGCTGTGGATCCTTGGCGCCGCGACCGCGATCGTCTGGATCGCGGAGTCGATCACGGACTTCTTGGCGGACTGGACCTGGCGGCGGCTGTCGCAAGACCTCCAACATGACTTGCGGATGGACGCCTACCGTCACGTCCAGGACCTGGAGCTCGCGTGGTTCGAGCACCGCGCGTCGGGACGGTTGTTGACCATCTTGAACGACGACGTCAACCAGCTCGAGCGCTTCCTCGACGTCGGCGCGATGCAGATCATCCTGACCGTCGTCAACGTCATCGCGGTCGGTGCGGTGTTCGTGGCGATCTCGCCGCTGCTGGCGCTGTTGGCGTTCCTGCCGATCCCGATCATCGTCGTTGGCTCGCTGGTCTTCCAGCGCCGGCTGGGGCCGCGCTATGAGGCGGTGCGTGATCGCGCGGGGCGTCTCGGCGGGCTGATCGGCGGCAACCTCGGCGGCATCGCCACCATCAAGGCGTTCGGCGCCGAGGACCGCGAGGCCACGCGCGTGAACGAGGCGTCGCGCGACTACGCCGAGGCCAACACCAAGGTCATCACCTTGAGCGCGGCGTTCGTGCCGCTGATCCGCATGGCGATCCTGTGCGGGTTCTTGGTGACCTTGGTCCTCGGCGGGCACATGGCCCTGAACGGGACGCTGGAGATCGGGTTGTACTCCGTGTTGGTGTTCATGACCCAGCGCCTGCTGTGGCCGCTGACCGAGTTGGGGGAGACGCTCGACCTCTATCAGCGCGGCGTCGCGTCGATCCGCCGGATCCTCGACCTGCTCGACACGCCGATCGCGATCCGGCCGGGCGCACGTGAGCTGCCACCGCTGCCGGCGGAGCTGACGACGCCGTCGCGCGCGGTCGCCTTCGAGGACGTGACCTTCGGTTACTCGGAGTCCCCGCGGCCGGTGCTCGACGGGCTAACGATCCAGGTGCCGGCGGGGGAGACGCACGCGATCGTCGGCGCGACCGGCGCGGGCAAGTCCACCGTCGTGAAGTTGTTGTTGCGGTTGTACGAGGCGGGCTCCGGGTCGGTGTCGGTCGACGGCGTGGGCGTGGAGGAGTTGTCCTTCAGGTCGCTGCGCGGCGCGATCGGCTACGTCGGCCAGGACACGTTCCTGTTCGACGGGACGGTCGCCGAGAACCTGCGCTACGGCGCGCCGGACGCTTCGGACGAGGCGCTGGTCCGGGCGGCCGAGCTGGCGGAGGCCGACGCGTTCGTGCGCGCGCTGCCGCAGGGCTACGACACGCAGGTCGGCGAACGCGGCGTGCGGCTCAGCGGCGGGCAGCGCCAGCGCCTGACGATCGCGCGGGCGCTGGTGCGAGACCCCTCCATCTTGGTCCTGGACGAGGCGACCTCGGCGGTCGACAACGAGACCGAGGCGGCGATCCAGCGCTCGCTGATGCGCGTCTCGCACCAGCGGACGACGATCGTGATCGCCCACCGGCTGTCGACGATCCGCCACGCCGACGCGATCCACGTGCTGCAGGCCGGCCAGGTGGTCGAGTCGGGCACGCACGACGAGCTGGTCGAGCGCCGCGGGCTGTACGCGGCGCTGTGGGCGGTGCAGACCGGCGAGGTCTCAGCCGCCGGCTTCGGCGAAGCGGTCGTCCCCGAAGAGCAGACGGCCGTCGGCGGTGGCCAGGGTGGGGACGCCGGGGACGCCGCGAGCGATCGCTGAGTCGGTCGCGTCGCGCAGGGCGGACTTGACCTCGGGCTGAGCGATCCCGTCTTCGATTCCCCCTAGGCCGACGTCCGCCGCGATCCGCTCCAGCGTCGCGGGGTCGCCGAGGTCCTGGCTCTCCGCGAACGCAGCGTGGAAGGCCGCACGGGCGAACGCCTCGCCCGCGCTGTGCTCGCGCTCTGCCCACACCGCGGCGCGCATGGCGTGCAGCGAGTTCGGCGGCCAGTTCGGCGGCCACGTGATCGGCGGCAGGCCGTAGGCGGCGGCGCGGCGCTCGACCTCCGCGACGTTCTCCGCGCGCGTCTCCATGTGCGCCCAGCTGCCGTAGCCGCGGTGCACGAAGATCGCGCCGACGAGGACCGGCTGGAGCGTCGGGGCCTCGCCGAGCACGTCGGCCGCGCGCATGAACGCGAGGTAGGCGTAGGGCGAGGCGAGGTCGTAGTAGAGCGTTGCGGTCATCGCAGCAATCCTGCCGCGCTCGCGATCGCCGCGCGCGCTTCGGCCGCCAGCCGCCGCGTGATCTCGGCCGCGGGCTCCTCGCGCGCGAGTTGGTGTGCTTGCCCGGCCCACAGGTTGATGATGTCCGGGTGGTCCGTGGCGCGGCCGTGGGCGCGCAGTGGCGTCGTGAGGTAATGGACCTCGGGGTAGCCGGGCGGGGCGCCGGCGGTGTGGTCGGTCAGGAAGCGGTTGACGATCCCGCGAGCGGTGCGGCCGGAGAAGGCGCGGGTCAGGCGCGTCGGAGCCCCATCCGCCGTCGCCTCCCTCTGCGCCTTCGACGTCCCCGCCTCCTCGGCGAGCAGGTATGCCGTGCCGACCTGTGCGGCGCGGGCGCCCGCCACCAGCGCCGCGCCGATCGCCGCGCCCGTGGTCAGGCCGCCGGTGGCGACGAGCGGAACGCCGGGCAGCGCCGTCCCGACGAGCTGCAAGGCCACCAACAACGTCAGCTCCGAAGCGGTGTCGTCGTCGGCGAAGACCCCGCGGTGCCCGCCGGCCTCGACGCCCTGGACGATCAGCGCGTCGGGCTTCAGCGCCGCCGCAGCACGCGCCTCATTCGGCGAGGTCACCGTGATCCAGACCTCGCTACCGGCCGCGCGCAGCCGCTCCACAGCCTCCCGCGGCGGCAGACCGAAGGTGAACGACACGACCGCGACCGGATCCTCGACCAAGGCAAGGACCTTGCCATCGAACGCGTCATCATCATGCCGCGGCGTGCCCAGCTCGACGCCCGCCTCCGCCGCTTCACCCGCCAGCCGCGCGACGTATGCCGCCAGCGCCTCGGGATCCGCGCGGACCGCGCCGCCCGGCGTGAACACGTTGACGCCGAAGGGCACGCCGTCGCCGCCGCCGGTCCGCTCGCGCGTCTCCGCGACATCCGCCCGCAGCGCCTCCACGCTCTTGTAGCCCGCGCCGAGGAACCCGATCCCACCAGCGCCGCTCACCGCCGCCACCAACGCCGGCGTCGACGGCCCACCCGCCATCGGCGCGCCGACGATCGGCACCCCGAGCCCTTCGAGCACCGCGCTCACTCGAAGAACACCTCCCACTCGTTCCCATCCGGGTCATACGCCCAGACCTTGTCCTGTCCCGCCACGCTCTCGCCGGTCCGCGTCGGCAGCTCCGCCTCTTGCCACCGCCGCGCGTACTCGGCCACCGCCGCCGCATCATCGACCTGCCACCCCAGGTGGCTCAACACCCCGGCCGCCGGCGGTCCTTCCACCTCGGTCAGCGCCAGGCTCACGTTCGGCTCATCCACCTCGAACTTCGCAAACCCCTCCACCACCTTCGCCGGCTTGGCCGCAAACAGCGCCTCATAGAACGCGACAGCAGCATCCAGATCGGTGACGTTGATCGCCACGTGAACACGTCGGGCCATGCCCGGCAGGCTACGCGTCAGCGGACGACGGGCTCGTGGCGCTCCAGCCGTGCCGCGAGCACGTCAAAGTGGCGCGCGTCGCTCCACGCCTCGTGGTCGCCGATGACGTAGAGGCGGCGGCGCGCGCGGCTGAGCGCCACGTTAAGCAGGTTCGGCGTCTCCGAAGCCCAGCGGCGCGCGCCCGCGCTCTTCGGATTGCCGCCGAGCACCACAAGAACGACATCGGCCTCGCGGCCTTGCGCCGTGTGGACCGTCCCGGCGATCAGCCCGCGGTAGCGGCGCTGCCGGGGCAGGCGCCGCAGCTCGTCGGCCACGGCGCGAAACGGCGACACGACCAAGATGGAGTTGAACGCCACGCCGCGCCGGGAGAGCTGGGCGAGGACGTGTTCGACCTCCTCGCCTTGGCGCGGGATCCAGTGGCCGCGCGGGTCGGTGGCCGGCACGTTGATCCACTTCGACGGCGGCAGCCCCGGATGCTCTGCGTCGAACGCGGCGCCCGCCGCCGGATCGGTCGCGTAGACCATCAAGTTATCGTAGGCAATGGCATTGACGATCTCGAAGATCGGACGGTCGCAGCGGCGATGCACGGTCAGCGGCGTGCCGATCCAGTCGGCCCCGTCGTCGCTGCTCAGCCATGTCCCCAGCGGGGTCGCGCGGTCGGCCAGCCGCTGGACCGACAGCCCGCGCGGGACCCAGTCGTGGTCGATGCCGTGCTCGTCCGCGAGCGCCTCTTGCACGGCGCAGGACAGCGTGTCGACCGGCGTCAGCTGGCGCGGGTCGCCGAGCACGACCGCGCGCCGAGCGCGCCACAACGCCCCGGCGGCGTCCTGTGGCGAGGCCTGGCCGCCCTCGTCCACGATCAGCCAGCCGAGCGCCTCGCGACCCAAGTGCGAGAACATCCGCGACAGCGACGCGAAGGTGGTCGAGACGACCGGGACGAGGAAGAAGAGCGCGTGCCAGGCGGCCCGCGCGGCGTCCTCGGGCAGGCTGGACGGCGCCGCGCCGCTCAGCACGTCGGCGGCCCCGTGCAGGCTCTGGCGCATCTCGCGTGGGACTTGCGCCAGGAACGCGCGGTGCAGCGCCAGAGCGGCGAGGAAGACCTCGGTGCGGGCGCGGTCCAGCGTCGGGTCGGTCCATGGCGCGGTCTGCTCGCGGAGCTCACGTCGGTCGTCGTTGAACCAATCCTCGCCAGGGAACGCGTCGCCGAGTGTCGTTCGCGCCTGGGCCAGGATCGTGTCGAGATCCTCGCGCGTGCGGATCCGGCTCGCGAGGCGATCGCGCGCGTCGGTCAACGCGCGGGTGGCGTCGTCGGCATCGGTCACGGCCCGTGCCCAGACGTCGCGGGCGCCGTCGGCGACGGACTCAGCCGTTCCGAGCTCGGCGGCCAGCGCGTCGTCGCGCTCGCGCCAGGCGCGCATCGCCCGACCCAGCGACGTCAGCCGCTCGACCGCGCCCGGGCGCGAGTTCTGGTGCTCGGTGCGCCGGTCGCGTCGGCGTTGCTCGTGCTGCTCGGCCACCCCAGCCTCGCGGGTGGCGGTCGCCAGCGTTTCGCCAGCGGCGGTCGCACGGCGTTCGGCCGCGTCGACGGTTTTCCGCGCGTCGGCGATCTCGTCGTCGATCCGGGCCCGGCGCGCCTGCGCGTCGGCGGCGCGCTCACGGTCGGCGCGCACGGCGGCGGCCGCGTTGCGAGCCCGGCGGAAGCTGGCAACCGCGTCGTCCCAGTCGGCCTCCGGCGGCGGCTCGCGCTCCAGGCGCGCGAGCATCTGGCCGACGCTCTCCGGTGCGTCGCTGTCCTTGAAGCCGCGGATCGCGCGCGCAGCAAAGCGCCCGCGGTAGGACAGCCGGCCGAGTCGCGCGGCGATCAGCCCCCACGCGTCGGCGTCGATCAGCGAACCCGCCAGCTCCGCGAACCCGTCGGCTGCTTCGGCCGCCGCCCGCCAGCCCGGATCCACTGCTCCGGCGCCTGGGATGTCGTGCGTGATGTTCTCGACCGCGCCGTTGTTGGCGGAGGCGACGACGATCTCAAAGCCGGTCAGCTCCGGCCGCCACTGCTGGACGACGCGCCGGTACTCGCCGCTCTGCCAACGAAACGGCGGGCCGACGAACGCGTCCCGTGGGTGGTCCAGCGTGGCGAGGGCCTCCGCGCGCGCGACGACGATCGCGGCGATCAGGTCGCGCACGAGCGTGGTCTTGCCGGTGCCGGGCGGCCCGTTGACGCCGATCAGGCCGGCGCCGCTGCCGTCGTCCCGCATCAGGGCCAGAGCTTCGCCGACGGCCATCTGCTGGCCGAGCGCCGCAGGACGGTCGGGCGCGCTCGGCCAACGCCCTAGCGGGAGGCGCCCGGGGGCGACGGCCGCGGCCACCGCGGTGAGGTCCGCGCGCACGTCGATCCGATTCGCGGCGGCCGCGTCCTCGGTCTGCAGGTAGGCCAGCAGCGCAGCGCCGGCGTCACCGCCGGCGACCGCGTCGGCCACCCGCGACAGGTCGGCGGCGTGGAAGCTGTTGAACATGCCCACGTCGACGTCGGCGTCCGCTCGCGTGACCACGGTGCGGACGCGGGTCTCGGGGGTGCCGAGCGCGTCGCCCACGCCGGCCGCCGTGGCGGCCGCGCCGATGATCGCGCGCAACCGCTCCTGGTCGAGCGGTTCCTCCTCGGAGGCGGCGTCCTGCAACGCCTCGCGCAGCTGCGCCGCGGCGTCCTCGAAGCCTTCCAGCGCGGCGACCGCGCCGGGCTCACCGCCGAGGATCTGCCCGACAGCCCACGCGCACGACGACAGGACCGCGGAGTCGGGGTCCGGGAGGCCCTCATCGCCGACCACGAACGCGGCCAGCGCGGACTCGCCGTCCGGCCGTTCGACGAACGTCCCTTCACCGGCGCCGAGCGCCTCCTCCATCAGCGTGCCGACCGTGCGCAGCGCGAAGACCCCGACGTGCACGACGTGGCGCCGCACTTCGCCCCGCTTCAGGGGCGTTCCGGCGACCGCCCAGGGCAGCGGCCCCTCGTCGACCCGGACACGCCCGTTGCGAGGGTCGACCGGATCGATCCGCGCGGGCGTGAACAGCTCGACGGTCCGCCAGCACCGCAGGATCTCGGCGCGCCCCTGGTCGCCTCCGCTCACCAGTGGAGCGTAGCCGCCAGGTGTTGTCCGCCTGCGGTCAAGGCGAGCATGCCGGTCTGTCATCCCCTAAACCCACGGCGGCCTTCCACCTAGATATACGTGGCCGTCGTGCACCATTCGGCTGTCCCCATCACCCGTCGCCGGCTCCTCACGGCGGCGGCTGGAGCGGCGACGGCCGCGGCCGCGGTGGCGTGGCGACCGCCAGCGGCCGTGGGGTGGTGGGAGGACGCAGGGCCGGACTGGCCCAGCGCCGCCCATGACCTCGCCGCCACACGGGCGGCTCCGATCGGGGTGCGGCAGGGCCGCATTCGATGGGTGGCGCGGCTCGCGGGAGGCGTCCCAGGCGCGGCGGCGATCGACGGACGGACGGTCGTCGCCGCGTCGCTCGGGGGCGAGGTCGCCGCCTTTGACCTCCTGACCGGCCGCGAGCGTTGGCGGGTCGCACCGCCGCTGGAGCCGTTCTTCGCCGGCCCGGCGATCGCGGGCGACCGCGTGATCGTCGCCTCCGACCGCGCGGCCGCGCTCGACCTCCGCACCGGCCGGATGCTGTGGACCGCGCCGTCGCTGCGCAGCGGGATCAGCGATGACTACTTCTGGGGGCCGCCGGTCGTGGTCGGCGGCCTGGTGCTGATCGGCTCGGGCTCGGGAGCCGAAGAGCCGCGGACGCGAGGCAGGCTCACCGCATACGACCTGCGGACCGGCGCGCTGCGCTGGAGCACGCCGACCGTCGGGCCGAACGCCAACGGCGGCGGCGTCCTGGGCACGCCGACCGTCTCCGGTGACCGCGTCTACGTCACCACCGGCGCGCCCTACGCGGGCGAGCCTACGCCCGGCAGCTCGTCGCTGATCGAGCTGCGCCTGCGCGACGGCGCGATCACCTGGATCGCGCCCTCCGGTCAACCCAATGACCTCAACTCGGCCGCGCTCCTGCTCGGCCGCGGCGTCTTTGCCACCGGCAAGGACGGCGTCCACGCCTGGGATCGCGCGCGGCGCATCAAGCTCTGGCAGACCGCGATCACGCCACCGGTCGCTCAGCCCGGGCCGACCGACGGTCCCGAGTTCGGGCCGCTGGCCACCGACGGCCGCCGCCTCTACACGTTGTCCAACGACAACGACGCCGGGACCGTCACCGCCGCCGCACTCGACCCTCGCACCGGCACGATTGCCTGGCGCACGCCGCTGCCCGGCTTCGCCTTCGCGCCGCCGGCTATCGCCGGCGACCAGCTTTGGACCGCGACCGCCGCCGGCGCGCTGCACGCCCTCGACCTCCGCACCGGCGCCCTGCGTCAGACCATCAACCTCAACAACCCCTCGGCGGCCACCGTCACCTCCGCCCGCGGGTTCGTCCTGGCCGGGACCGGCGCCGGACCGCACCTCCCGGGCGACGAGCTCTTCGCGATCGCCTAGGCCGCCCCTATCCTCGGCGCCATGACCTATGACGTGGTCGTCGTCGGCGCGGGCATCGTCGGCTGCGCGGCGGCCGTGGAGCTCGCGCAGGCCGGCGTTCGGGTCGCGGTCTTCGACGCGGGACCGATCGGCGCCGGCGCTTCGGGACGCAACGCGGGCCTGGTCGAGCACCCCTTCGATCGCGAGCAGGTCGCGCTGCACGACGAGACCGTGGCGATCCTCCGCGACGTGCTCGGCGACGCGTTCCCGACGCAGCCCACTGGCGTGCTGCTGCTGTTCGAGGACGAGCGCGGGGCCGAGCAGGCGGTGCGCGAGGCGGCGGCGTTCCCCGAGCTGACGCCGGAGCTGTTGGCGCCGGACGCGGTCGTCACCGCGGAGCCGAGCGTGCGCCCGGGGCTGTGGGGCTGCTGGATGCAGACCGGCTACCCGGTGCGTCCGGAAGCCGCCGTGCGCCGCTTCGCGGAGCTCGCCCGCGATCGCGGCGCGACGTTCGTCACCGACACGCCGGTCGCGCTGCTGCACGACGGGGACGGGACCGTGCGCGGCGTCGTCGCCGACGGCGAGGCGCACCGCGCCGACGTCGTGCTCGTGGCGGCCGGGGCAGCGTCGAGCGCGCTCGTCGATCCGACCGGCCAGTGGCAGCCGGTGCGTCCACTCTGGGGTGTGAGCGTGAACCTCGAGAGCGCTGCCGGGCCGCGCATCCCGCTGGTGGACGGGCGCAGCGAGGGCAGCGTGCCGTCGGCGTTCAGCCTGATCCCAACGCCCGAAGAGCTCGCGCTGGGATCGACGTGGCTGGACGACGAGCCCGACGGCATCTCCTGGATCGCGCGCCTGGGCGCTGAGGCCGCCGCGTTCTGGCCGCCCGTCACCGAGGCCGCCATCACGGGCGTCCGCGTCTGCGCACGCCCGCACGCCTTCGACGGTCGTCCGCTTCTGGGCCGCGTCGCCGGCCACCGCACGCTGTGGACGGCGACCGGCCACGGCGGCCGCGGCGTCTCGACGGGCGCCGCGACCGCCCGGCTCATCGCGGCGACGATCATCGCCGGCGACGACCGCGACGTGCCGCCGGCGCTGCGGGCGGACCGGGCCGGGCCGCCGCCGGTAACGCCCTCGGCCTAGCTCCCGTCGCGCAACCGCGCGATCCCGCCGATGACGCCGAGGTAGGCCGAGCCGTCCGGGCCGAGCGCGATGCCGGCGTAGTTGTTGTTGAACGACAGGCCGGAGCCGGCGTAGCGCTTCCAGGCGGTCTTGCCGGTGCGCGCGTCGATCGCGGTCCAGAAGTAGGGCTGCTCGCCGGCCGGCGCGGGGAGCCGCTCGTAGGTGTAGATCAACCCGGACTTGGTGGACAGCTTGGGGACGACCGTCGGCGCCTGGACGTCGGTCGACGTCCAGACCTTCTTGCAGCTCTTGCCGTTGGCGGCGACGTCGACGCGCGCGAAGCCTGCGGTGGTCAGCGCGCCGCTGTTGGCGCCGAACGGGTCCTGGTAGCCGTAGTTGTTCTCCACGAACAGCGCGCGGCCGGATCCGATCAGCGAGTTCTCGGTCGCGCTGGCGCCCTTCCCGAAGACCGGCACCTCGCACACCGTGCGCTTGACGCCCTTCTTCAACGCCTTGGCCGTCCGGTAGACCACCACGTTCATCGGGTCGGCGTTGTCGGTGATCGCGACGTAGCCGCCGGACATGATCGTCGGCGTCGTGCCGGAGCCGGCGTCGACCTGGCTGGGCTTGTGGATCCCGGAGTTCTTGTAGGTGACGCTCCAGTCGACGTGCGGCCTGCCGCCGCGCGCGGAGAAGCGGTACATCTTCTTGTCGGAGACGATGTAGACCGCGTCGCGGTCGACGGCGAACGAGTTCTCGATCTCCTCGCCGGTGCGCAGCACGCTGATCTTCTTGGTCTTGGGATCGAGGATCCCGACCTTGCCGCTCTTCTTGGACACGAACCAGATGCGGCCCGCGAAGTCCGGCAGCGCCGAGGTGACGCGCTCGTCGCCCTTCAGCGCGCCGGTGAGGTCGTAGTCGGCGACCTTGACGAGCTTGGTGCCATCGTTGCGCTGCGCGAGGACGATCAAGTGGCTGGCCTTGGTCGCGCTCCAGATGCGGTCCTGCTGGTCGAGGAAGAAGTAGCCGCCGCCGGTGAAGTTCTGAAACGCGGTCGGGCCCGCGGGGTTCGGGCCGCCGAGCACGTAGCTGGCCTTGACGTCGAGCGTCTGCGGGTCGATGACGCGCGCGGTGATCGGCTGGGCGATCGAGGGGCAGACGGTGACGATCCGCCCGGCGGAGTCGAAGGTCAACGACCCGCACAACGCGGCGGGCGCCGCGCCGGAGGTCGCCTGTAGGTTGGCGCCGAGCGGGCCGCCGATGTTGTAGGCGTCGGTCATCCACGTGTCGTTGTGGAGGTTGCTGAACGGCGACGCGGCCATGTGCGGGTTCTTCGGTGCCGCCGTCTTCGGGAAGGCGGTGGCGGCGAACGGGGCGCCGGTCGACGGCGGGAGCGTGCTGGGCGCGGGATCGGCGATCGGCAGGGCGGCGGAGGCGGGCGCGGCGGCCGCGAGGGCGAGTGCGCCGCCGAGCACGAGGGTTCGGCGCAGGGGACGGGATCGGGACATGTTGCGCACCGTAGACGTCTTATTTACAATCTGTCAAGAGTGCGTCATGGCAAGATCCTCTGAGATGAGCACCGTCCGCAAGCGCCTCGCGCCGGCCGCGCGTCGCGAGCAGCTGGTGCGCGCGGCGATGGCGGTGCTCGCCGACGGCGGGGCAGAGGCGCTCTCCTTCGACGCCGTCGCACGCCGCGCGGGCGTGACGCGCAACCTCCTGTACCACTACTTCCCGGACGGCACGGCCGATCTGCTGCGCGCCGCGGCGGAGGTCGCGGGCGAAGACCTCGTCGGCGGCTGGACCGTCGACCCGGACGTGTCGCTGGCCGAGCGCCGCGTGCGCAACTTCACCACCATGCTCGCCCACGCATCCGAGCCCACCGACGCCTGGGCTGTCAGCCGCATCACCTCGGTCGCGACCGACCCGCCGCTGCGGGCGATCACCGCGCGCTACCGCGACCACGTCGTCCGCGCGATGGCGCTCAACGCGTTCGGCACGCCCGAGCCGACCACGCTCCAGCGCGCGGTGCTCGAGTCCTACCAGGCCTTCGTCGAGGCCTTCCTCGACCGCGCCCGCGACCAGGACCTCGCCCAAGAGGAGATCGTGCGCATCCTGGCGACGATGCTCGACGCCGCGGTGGCCTCGGCCGGCGGCGTGACCGCGGGCTAGCTCGCCGGCTTGGACGGGATCTTCGAGAGGGTGGCAAAGCCCTGCTCGAAGGCGGTGATCTCGTCGGTCGAGGCTTTCGCCGTCTGGGTGCAGTCGACCTTCGCGAAGACGTTGACGCCGTCTGGGGCCTTAGCGGAGGACGTCGTCGGGGTGGCCGCCCGGGCGTGGCCGGCGGAGCACTCGGGGATGTTGAGGTTCTGGACGGTGCCGGGCTTGAGCTTGGTGCGGTTGGCCTTGACCCAGGCGATGGTCTGGGTAACGCCGTCGGTGAAGTTGGACACGGTCAAGGTGCCGGCGGAGGTCGCCAGCGCGGGCAGGCCCTTCTGCGCGGCGGCGCGGGCGGCGCCGACGGTGCCGGAAAGGTCGATGAAGGGGCCGAGGTTGACGCCGGCGTTGATGCCCGAGACGACGAGGTCGACCTGGGACTTCTTGACCACCTTGCTCAAGGCGTAGTTGATGGAGTCGGCCGGGAAGCCCGCGACGGCGATCGCTGGGTAGCCGGACTTCGTGGTGGTCTTGGTGGCCTTTAGCGTGCCGGTGGTCGTCTTGCCGCCGGTGCCGCTCTGGTTCACGGCCGGCGCGACGACCGTCACCTTCACCTTGGGCAGCTTGCGCAACCCCTTCACCAACGCGTCGATCCCGGGCGCCTTGACGCCGTCGTCGTTGGACACCAAGACGCGCAGCTCCTTCACCTTGGTCGTCTTGGCGTCGGCCGCCGGGGCGAGGGCAAGAGCGGCGGCGGCGAGCAAGGTGGGCGGGAGCAGCGAGCGACGGGCGTTCATGAGGCGCGCGACGCTATCCGCGCCACGTCGCCGCGATGTGAACGACGTGTTGAAGTTCTATTGGTCGAGCTGGTGGTCGTAGGCCGTCGCGCGCAGGACGATGCGCGTCTCGGTCTGGGCCGCGCCGCCGTGGCGGCGGATCGCGCGGACGGTCGCGTCGAGGTCGTCGGCGTTCTGGCAGGCGACGCGGACGTAGAAGTCGAAGCGGCCGGTGACGAACGCGACCTCTTGCACCGCGGGCATGGAGCGGCAGTAGTCCTCGAAGGTCTCCGAAGAGGTCGACGAGCCGAGGCGGACGTCGATCATCGCGTCGAGCCCGCGGCCGACGGACTCCAGCGCGACCGTCGCCGAGTAGCCCTGGATCACGCCCGCCCGCTCCAGCCGGCGCACGCGGTCGGCGGCGCCGTGCGGGCTCAGCCCGACCGCTTCGCCCAGCGACGCGAACGAGGCCCTTCCGTTCGCGACGAGCGCATTGAGGATTCGGAAGTCTGTGTCGTCTAAGGCTGTGGATGCCACGGAGTTGTCCCGGATCGCTTGTCGTCCACACGGGATCTTCGCATGATCGCCCCCATGCGCATCGGCGTCCCCACGGAGATCAAGACCGACGAGTACCGCGTCGCCATCACGCCCGCGGGCGTGCGCGAGCTGGTCGACCGCGGCCACGAGGTCCTCATCCAGGCCGGCGCCGGCGTCGGCTCCGCGATCCCGGACGCCGAGTACACCGAGCAGGGCGCGCAGATCGTCCCCGACGCGGCCGCCGTCTTCGCCGGGAGCGACATGATCGTCAAGGTCAAGGAGCCCCAGCCGGTCGAGGTCGCGATGCTCGAGCCGCGCCACACGCTCTTCACCTACCTGCACCTCGCGCCCGACGCGCAGCTGACCCAGGGCCTGCGCGACTCCGGCGCGACCTGCATCGCCTACGAGACCGTGACCGACAAGAACGGCCGGCTGCCGTTGTTGGCTCCGATGAGCGAGGTGGCGGGCAAGATCGCCACGCAGGCCGGGGCGTTCATGTTGGAGAAGCCGCTCGGTGGTCGCGGCCTGCTGCTCGGCGGTGTGCCCGGCGTGGCGGCGGGCAAGGTGATGGTCATCGGCGGCGGTGTGGTCGGGTTGACCGCGGCGGAGATCGCGATCGGCATGGGTGCTGAGACCTACGTCTTTGACCGCTCCATCGATCGCCTCCGCGAGCTCGACTTCCTGCTCAACAACCGCTGCTCGACCGTCTTCTCCAGCACGCTGTCGATCGAGAAGCTGCTGCCGGAAGTCGATCTCGTGATCGGCGCGGTGTTGGTCCATGGCGCCAAGGCCCCGCACGTCATCACCCGCGAGCAGCTGAAGTTGATGAAGTCCAACGCCGTGCTGGTCGACGTCTCCATCGACCAGGGCGGCTGCTTCGAAACGTCCCGCCCCACGACCCACACCGACCCGACCTACGAGGTCGACGGCGTCACCCACTACTGCGTGGCCAACATGCCCGGCGCCGTCCCGATCACGTCGACCTTCGCCCTCACGAACGCCACCATGCCCTACGTGATCAAGCTCGCCGAGCACGGCGTCCACGCCGCCCTGAAGTCCGACCCCGGCTTCCTTGACGGCCTCAACGTCGCCGCCGGCGAAGTCACCTACGCCCCCGTCGCCGCCGACCAAGGCCTCACCGCGCTGGCCCCGCTCGACGCGCTCGACCGCGTCCCGGTCGCGGCCTGAGCCACCAAGCCCCACGCGCGCGACTCACACGCGGCGGGTGACGTCACGTCACCCGCCCGCGCGCGACCCTCGCGGGCATGGCAGAGCACCCGCTGGTCGAGCTGCTGGACCTCACCGCCGCCGCCGACAGCGTCGAGCTGAAGCTGACGATCCCCCTCGAAGGCCAGCGCGACACGGTCGCCGCGCTCGGCCTCGATCCGCTCGCTGCCCAGGTCCGGCTCGTGCACTTCTTCGACACGCCCGACCTCCAGCTCCAGGATGCGGGCGTGGTCGTCCGCGCTCGCCGCATCCAGGGCAAGGGCGAGGACACGGTCGTCAAGCTGCGCCCGGTCGTCCCGCGCGACCTGCCCGACGACCTGCGCGAGTCGCCTGCCTTCGTCACCGAGGTCGACGTCATGCCCGGCTCGTTCGTGTGCAGCGGGTCGCTGAAGGGGATTCCGCGCAAGGCCACGATCCCGGAGGTCGTCAGCGGCGACCGCCCACTGCGCCGTCTCTTCAGCCGCGAGCAGCGCCGCTACTACGCCGAGCACGCGCCCGCAGGTCTCGCGCTCGACGACCTCACGCTGCTCGGCCCGGTGTTCATCCTCAAGTTGAAGGGCACGCCGCCCGGCACCGACCGGCGCATGGTGATCGAGCTGTGGCTCTACCCCGACGGCTCGCGGATCCTCGAGCTGTCGACCAAGTGCGCGCCGGACGAGGCGCTCCAGGTCGCGGGCGAGGTCCGCGCGATGCTCGTCCGCCGCGGCATCGAGCCGGGCGGCGGCGACCAGCAGACCAAGACGCGCTCGGCGCTGGCGGTCTTCGCGGCGCGCGCTACCGCCGCAGCGTAAGCGTCTTGGTGATGGCCTTCGCGCCGCTCGGCGCCACCGTCAGCTTCACCCGTACGCTGCGCTTGCGCTTGAGCAACGACCGGCCCTTGCTCGTCGTCTTCAAGGACACCGTCTTCTTCTTGCCCGCCGCGATCGTGTAGCTCGCGGACGCCACCGTCGTCTTGCCGGACTTGAGCGACAACTTGCCCTTGCACGTCGCCGCGCCCGTCGGGCAGGCCAGCGCCAGCGGGATCGTCTTGCGCGACTTCGACGCCTTCAACTTCGTCGAGCGCACGGTTGCGGCCTTGGCGGCCGGCGCGGCGGTCGGCGGCGGGGGCAGCACGCCGCGGTCGACGACCTCGCACAGCGAGCCCGGATCCAGCGGGACGACGTCGATCGCATCCACGATCGCCGTGTCGGCCCCCGGGCCGCAGTTGAGGTTTTCGGCGATCCCGTCGCGCGCGTCGATCCGGTCGTTGCCCGCGATCGAGATGAACAGCCCGCTCGCCGAGCCCTCGCCGCTGAGCGAGTCCAGGCCGGGACCGCCGGTGATCGTGTCGTCGTTGCCGCCGCCGTAGATGGTGTCGTTGCCCTCGCCGCCGTCGAGCACGTCGTTGCCGTTGGCGCCGTCGATGAGGTCGTCGCCGCCCAGGCCCTTGACCGTGTCGGCCGACTCCGACCGCAGCTGCACGACGTTGCGTCCGTCGTTGCCGACGAAGTTGATGGAGGGCGCGGTCGACGGCGCCGACAGGTTCTCCATGTCGACCCCGTAGTTGTCGTTCTCGCCCGGGTAGCCGTCGTTGGCGACGCCGTCGAAGGAGACCGCGATCGGCCCGTTGGTGCCGGTCGGGTTGCCGGTCTGCAACGTGTCCTCGCCCGGCCCGCCGACGATCACGTCGCCCGGCCCCGCCTCGTCCTCGTCGGCCGTCAGCTCGTCGTTGCCGGGGCCGCCGTCCAGGAGGTCGGAGCTGGCGTCGCTCTCGAGGTCGTCGTCGCCGTCCTCGCCGTAGAGCTCGACGTGGTGACCGGCCGCGTGGTCGTTCATCGACGAGGCGATGTCGTTCTGGTCGCCGAGGTGGACGATGAAGGTCGGGTTGGTCCCCGCGCTCGGGCACTGGGCGCCGAGCGACACGCTGAAGCTGCAGCCCGGCCCGGGCGTGACGTCGTAGTGGTCGTCCAGCGACGGGATGTAGTCGGGCCCGGCGCCGACGTTGCCCCAGTTGACCGTCAGGAAGTTCTTCTCGCCGGGCGCGGCCTGGAAGGTGATCACGGTCCCGCTGACGGAGATCGTCCCCGCCCGCGCGCCTCCGGCGGCGGCAAGCGCGAGCAGCATCGACAGGACCAGGGCGAGGGGGAGGAGGGGGTGTCGCATCGCGCGCACACACGTACCCGCGCGCGGCGCGGCGAAACGCCGTCAGGCCGTCCCGGCATCGGCCGCGCCGAAGGTGTCGCACTCGGCGGGCGACCCGGAGCGCAGCCCGGTCTTCAGCCAACGCACGCGCTGCTCGGAGGAGCCGTGGGTCCAGGTCTCGGGCGCGAGCGGGCGGCCGGCCGCGTTGCGCTGGAAGTCGTCGCCGACGACCGCTGCGGCGCGGACGATCGCCTCCAGGTCGGCGTCGCTCAGCTGCCCGGCACCGGCCAGCTCGTGGAGCCAGACGCCGGCGTAACAGTCGGCTTGTAGCTCGGTCAGGATCGAGCGGCGGTTGGCGCCATCCGGGTCGGCGGCGTCGGCTTGCGCCTTGCGTTGCAGGACCCCGAGCAGCGACTGGACGTGGTGGGCGACCTCGTGGGCGGTCACGTACGCCGCCGCGAACCCGCTGCGTAGATCGAAGGCCCGCGCGAGCGCGTCGAAGAAGTCGGTGTTCAAGTACACCGTGTCGGCGGCCGGGCAGTAGAACGGCCCGGTGTCGATCGTCTGGGTCCCGCACGGCGTGGCGACCTGGGTGTGGAAGAGGACGAGGTGCCCGGGGCGGAACGTGCTGCCTGCCGCGGCGAACTGGCGCTGCCAGAGGTCCTGCGCGGAGTCAAAGGACGCGCGCAGGAACGCGGCGTCGGCGTGGGCGGCGGCGCTGGTCGAGGGGTCGGGGGCGCCGGAGATCGCCACCGGCGCGTTCATCTTGCGCGCGTCTGGGCTCTCGATCGCCGGCGCGCTGGTCGTCGCGGCCGGCGGCGTCGTGGCGGTGGCGGTAGCCGTCGTGGTCGCGGCTGCGGCCGTCGTGCCGGTGGTCGTCGTCGTGTCGCCGGAGTCGCCGCACCCGGCGATCGCCGCGATCATCACCACCAAGAGCGCCGCCCGCCGCATGAACGAGCCACCTTCGCGGTCGTGCGAGTGAGGCCGGATCACCCGCCACGGGTGAGGGAACGTCACCCGCGCGCGCGACAGGGTCACGCGGAGATGACCGACGCGACGACCGATGCCCGTGCCGCGGTGGACGGCCTGCTGCCGGCGCTGCGGCGCGACCTGGAGGACTTGGTCCGGATCCCGTCGGTCTCGGTGCCCGGCGAGGTCGGCCCCGCGTTGTTGGAGGCGTTCGAGAAGACGAGCGCGCTGTTCGCCGACGCGGGCGTAGCCGTCGGCCGCCTCGACCTCCCGGACACGGCGCCGGTGATCGTCGGCGAGATCCCGGCGCCGCCCGGCGCGCCGACCGTGCTCTTGTACAGCCACTACGACGTCGTCCCGGCAGGGGATGAAGCGCTCTGGGACTCGCCGCCGTTTGAGCCGACCGAGCGCGACGGCGCGCTCTACGGGCGCGGCGCGGCCGACACCAAGTCCAACATCATGATGCACGTCGGCGCGCTGCGGGCCTGGGGCGGGCGGCCACCGGTCGGGATCCGGCTCTGCATCGAGGGCTACGAGGAGATCGGCAGCGGCGCGCTGCTCGGCTTCCCTGCCGACGACCCCGAGCTCTTCCGCGCCGACGCGCTGGTGATCGGCGACATGGGGTCGATCGCGCCCGGGACGCCGACGCTGACGACCGCGCTGCGCGGGATGGCGAACGTGACCGTCGAGGCGCGCACCCTGGAGTCCGGAAAGCACAGCGGCCAGTACGGCGGCGCGGCGCCGGACGCGCTGCTGGCGGTGATCGCGGCGCTGGCCTCGCTGCACGACGACCACGGGGACGTCGCGGTCGCGGGGCTGAAGCGCACCGAGTGGGACGGCCCCGCGCAGGCCGAGGAGCAGTTCCGCGAGCTGGGCACGGTGCTCGACGGCGTCCCGCTGATCGGCAGCGGTGGACTTGGGTCGCGGGTCTGGTCGGGCCCGGCGATCACGGTCGTCGGCATCGACGTGCCGTCAGTCGACGGCGCGGTCAACGCGGTCTCGCCCCATGCGCGCGCGGTCCTCAACGTGCGCGTGCATCCCGAGCAGGACGCGGGCGAGGCGCAGGGGGCGGTCATCGGGCACCTGCGCTCAGCGCGGCCCTACGGGATCGAGTTGTCCGTGTCGCCCGGGCCGACCGGCAACGGCTTCGCGGCCAAGACCGACGGGCCCGCCTACACGGCGGCGCGCTCTGCCTGGGGCAAGGCCTATGAGAAGGACGTGCTGATGGCGGGCAGCGGCGGGTCGATCCCGATCGTCAGCGCGCTGGCGAACGCGCTGCCCGAGGCCGAAGCGCTGCTGGTCGGGACCACCGACGGCTACGCGAACATCCACGGGCCCAACGAGCGCGTGCTGCTCGACGAGCTGGAGCGCGCGACGCGCGCCGAGGCGGAGTGGCTCGGGCTCTACGCGGAGGCCTTCGGGAAGTGAGCGCCGAGGCGGCTCCGGCGGGCGGGGCGGGGTCCGGCGGAGGCTTCGCCGAGCGCGCGCTGGGCTGGGTCGAGCGCGCGGGCAACCGCGTGCCCAACCCGGCGATCCTGTTCGTGGGGCTGATCGTCATGGTGATCGCCCTGTCGCAGATCCTCGACTGGGCGAACGTCGGCGTGACGCACCGCGTGGCCGACGCGCCCGCGGCGCAGGTCGAGACCACCGACCAGGCCTACGACGCGCCGGACGCGCACGCGGACTACCGGGTGCGGGTCGAGCGGATCGAGGCCAAGGGGCTGCTGACCGGCGACGGCATCCGCTTCATCTTCACGACGTTCGTCTCGAACTTCCTCGGCTTCGCCGCGGTCGGGGTGATCTTGGTGGCGATGATCGGCGTGGGGGTCGCCGAGTACTCGGGGCTGGTCGGCGCGCTCATACGCAAGCTGGTGGCGATATCGACACCGGGCTCGCTGACCTACATCATCGTCTTCGTCGGGATCGTGTCCTCGGTGGCCAGCGACGCGGGGTACTTGGTGCTCGTGCCGCTGGCGGCGGCGGCGTTCATCAGCGTGGGACGGCATCCGCTGGCGGGGATCGCGGCCGCGTTCGGGGCGGTGAGCGCCGCGTTCGCGGTCAACATCCTGCTGACGCCGGCCGATGGCGTGGTGACCGACATCACCAACGAGGCGGCGGCGCTGGTCGACCCGACCGTCAACCTCGACCTGGTCGCCAACCTCTGGTTCGGGATCGTCTCGACGCTCGTGCTGACCGTCGTGATCTCGCTGATCACCACCAGGTTGGTCGAGCCGCGGCTGGGCGTCTGGAACCGCGCCGACGGCGACGCGGAGGAGCTGGCGCGCGAGGAGGGCCCGCCGATCGACGCCGAGGCCGAGGCCAAGGGGTTGCGGTGGGCGCTATACGCGGTGCTCGGCGTCCTAGCCGTCGTGTTGTTGTTGACGTTGCCTTCCGGCGCGCCGCTGCGCAATCCCGAGAACGGCGACATCATCGGCGACTCGCCGCTGATGAGCAGCCTGATCGTGATCATCTCGGCGACGTTCCTGGCTGCGGGGCTGGCGTTCGGCCGCGCAGCGGGGACGATCAAGAGCACCGAGGACGCGCTGGGCATGATCACCAAGTCCTGGGCGAGCCTGGCGACGCTGTTGTTCTTGTTCCTGCTGATCGCGCAGTTCATCGCCTACTTCGACTTCAGCAACATCGCGCAGGTCGTGGCGATCTCGCTCGGCGACTGGCTGGAGGAGCTCAACGCCGGCAAGGTCCTGCTGCTGCTCGGGATCATCCTGGTGACGATGGTGGTGGACATCATCATGCCCGCGAAGATCGCCAAGTGGGCGATCCTCGCCCCGATCTTCGTGCCGCTGATGCTGCGCCTGGGCGTCGCGCCGCAGACCGTGCTGGCCGCCTACCGCGTCGGCGACTCGCCGATCAACGTGATCACACCGCTGATGCCCTACTTCCCGTTGATGGTGGTCTTCGCCGCGCGCTACCAGAAGGGCGCGGGGATCGGGACCGTGATCGCGTTGATGGTGCCCTATGCGTTTGTCGTCGCGGCGTTCTGGGTGGTCTTCTTCGTGGTCTGGTACCTGCTGGGCATCCCGCTGGGCCCGGGCTGGCCGGTCTAGTGGTCTAGCGCGTGGACGACGCGGCGGTCACGTTCGTCGTCCTCGGCGTCGCGATCGCGCTGTTCGTGGTCAACCGGCTGCCGGTGGCGATCGTCGCGCTGGCGGTGCCGCTGGCGCTCTACGCGGCGGGGGTGATCGGCGTTGAGGCGACGTTCGCGGGCTTCGGCGATCCGACGGTGATCTTCATCGCGTCGCTGTTCGTGGTCAGCGAGGCGCTCGACGCGACCGGGGTGACGACGTGGGCGGGGCGGCGGCTGATGGCTGCGGCGGGGGACCGGTCCTCGCGGTTGGTGGCGATGGTGTTGGCCTTGAGCGCGCTGCTGTCGGCGGTGCTGACGCCCAACGGCGCGATCGCCGCGCTGCTGCCGATGACCGTGCTCGTCGCGCTGCGGTTGCAACGCGCGCCGTCGAAGCTCCTGATGCCGATGGCCTTCGCGGCGCACGCCGGTGCGTTGTTGGTGTTGATGGGGTCGCCGGTCAACGTGCTGGTCGCCGAGGAGGCCGAGGCGGCGACCGGGCAGCCGTTCGGGTTCTTCGAGTTCGCGCTGGTGGGCGTGCCGCTGGTGGTCGCCGCGATCGTCATCGGTGTCGTCTTCGCCGGGCGGCTGCTGCCTGACCGCCGACCGCGTGAGCTGTCGGTCGACCTCTCCGGCCACGCGCGCACGTTGATGAAGCAGTACGCGGTCGACGAGGAGCTGTTCACGCGTGCGTCTGGCGTGGCGGAGGTCGTGGTCCCGCCGCGCTCGCCGCTGATCGGCCAGGCGTTCTTCCCCGGGATGACGACGCCGAGCGGCGACCTGGTGGTGTTGGCCATCCACCGCGCGGGGCGCGACGCGGAGGCCGGCGAGGTCGCGCTGGCCGCCGGCGACGTGCTGCTGTTGGAAGGGCCGTGGGAGGCGCTGGACCGCCACCTCGATCGCAACGTGCTGGTGGTCGACGACCCTGCCGACATCCGCCGCCAGGTCGTGCCGCTGAGCGCGGGGGCCAAGCGCGCGCTGGTGGTGCTCGCCGCGATGGTGGTTGCCTTGGGCGCCGGGCTGATGCCGCCCGCGGTCGCCGGGGTGTTGGCGGCCAGCGCGCTGGTGGTGTTGCGGGTCATGGACGTCGACGCGGCCTATCGCGCGATCCACTGGACGACCGTGATCCTGATCGCCGGCCTGATCCCGCTGTCGCACGCGCTACAGACCACGGGCGCCGCGGACGACCTCGCCGACGTGCTGCTCGACGTCGTCGGCAACGCCGGCCCGCACGTCATGTTGGTGGCCTTGTTCCTGGTCGCGGTCGCCTTCAGCATCGCCGTCAGCAACACGGCGACCGCGCTGATCCTGATCCCCGTCGGCCTTTCTGCCGCCGACGCGCTGCACGTTTCACCGCGCCCGATCCTGATGTCGATCGCGGTCGCCTGCAGCGCCTCGTTCCTGACCCCGATCTCCACGCCGGGCAACCTGATGATCATGGGCCCGGCGGGCTATCGCTTCGGCGACTACTGGCGCTTCGCGTTGCCGTTCTTGGCCGCCTACGCGCTGGTCGCGATCCTCTGGGTTCCGGTGGTGTGGCCGTTCTGACCGACGGCACTGGACCTATGGCCAGTAAGCGGGCTAGAGCATTGGGGATCGCTGGGACCCGGGAGTAGGGTCGCCGCCAGAGCGAGCATGCTGGCGGCGCAGACGACCAACACCGAAGGCTGGTCGATCGGGCTCATAGTGGCCTATTTCTTCGTGTTGCTGCTCACGCGATGGCTGTTCGTCGCGCGGCCGCAGCAACGGGCGTCGGAGGCGATGCTCGACGGGTTGGAGGCCGAGATCCTCGCTCTGCCCGGAGAGGCCAAGGGCGCGCTGGACGCGATCGGGCGCGCACGACAGCTGCGCAACGATCAGCCCAACGCGCTGCTGCGGATGCTGAGCTGGAGCGGCGCGCGGGACATCGCGATCTGGCGGTTGGGCCACGACGCGCAGCGGCTGGCAATCGCGGGGATGTCGTTCGAGCAGGTCAGCGCGCGGCTGGCGCGAGGGCGCGCGGAGGTCAGCGAGCTGCCGGCGTCCTCGCAGGACTACTGGAGCGTCGCGCTGCGCACGGCGTGGACGCCCGCCCAAGACGCGACCGCGCGCGCGACGCTCAACGAGTTCTTGGTGGAGTTGTTCGACGCGCGCGACGTGAAGTTCGCCAACCTCGCCACCGCGCAGACGCGCGTGGTCTGGATCGCGAGCGTCGGCCTGGTCTTGATCCTGTTGCTGACCCAGCACGAGTACGACGCGGTGTTCGCGGCCGGCGCCACCGGCGCGGTCGTCGCCCGGATGCGGTCGGCGCTTCAACAGCGTGACGTCGCCAGCGACTACGGCCTGAGCTGGTCGAGCCTGGCGCTGACGCCGGTCGCGGGCGCGCTGTCGGCGTGGGTCGGGCTGTTCTTCGTGTCCTTGCTCCAGGACCTCGAGATCCTCAACCTGAAGGAGCAGCTCGGCACGGTCACCGCCGACGACATCCGCAACCCGAAGGCGCCGCTGCTCGGCCTGGCGATCCTGTTCGGCTTCGCCGAGCGGCTGCTCAACCGGGTCGGCGACGAGCTGCAGGAGAGCGTGGCCGCCAACAAGTCCGTCGTCCCGCCGAGCCCGGCCACGGGCGTCCTCGTCGCGCCGCCGGTCGAGCTGCCCGCCGCGTCGCCCGCGGCAGCAGAAGTGGTTGAGGACGAGGAGGTCGACGAGGTCGAGCACTACGGCGAGGAGAGCCCGGTGACCGGCCTGAGCCTCGGCGACGTCGAAGGCGTGGAAGACACCCCGCCGATCGACGAGGAGGACGACGACGAGGCCGTCGCGGACGAGGGCGAGGGCGAAGCGGTGGACGAGGGCGCGCCGGACGTCAGCCTCGGGGAGGTCGAGGCGGCGATGGCGGCGCCCGCGCTGGAAGAAGAGGACGACGACGAAGGAGGCGACCCGCGATGACGCTCACGCCGTTGCAGGAGGCGCGCGCCAGATGGCTGGCCGAGCAGGGCTGCAAGTACCCGCGCACGACCGTGCAGGAGGCGGTGCGCGTCGGCCTGCCGTTGTCCTATGCCTTGGCGTTCCTGCAAAAAGAGTCTTCCGGGCGCGACGAGCACGGGCGCGCCGCGTTCGGCCTCAACCTCTTCGGCCACGACGCGGTCCCGAACCCCATCAAGGGCGGGACCGTCAACCGCACCCGCTACCAGCAGTACGTCAGCGCCCGGCGCGCCGGGCACGGCATGCAGGGCGTCGGCCCGTGCCAGCTGACGTGGTGGCAGTTCCAGGATCACGCCGACCAGCTCGGCGGCTGTTGGAAGCCGGCCTACAACATGCGCGTCGGGTTCGGGATCGCCAAGGCCTTGATCCAGAAGCACGGCAAGCAGCGCGGCGCCGCGCGCTACAACGGCACCGGCGACGCCGCCGAGGCCTACGGTCGCGACTGGCTGGCCAAGCAGCGCCACTGGCACGACCTGTTGGAGGACGTCGGCGGCGGGGGCGGCCCCGCCGCGCCGCCGCGCCCCAAGCCGGCGCGCCCCAAGGCCAAGCCCGCGCCGGCGCCCGCCCCGGCCGGCCAGCGCCGCGCCTTCGTCCTGACCAGCCCCTACATGAAAGGCAAGGACATCAAGCGCTTCCAGGAGGCGCTCAACGCCCGGCTGCGCGCGCGCAAGCTCGGGCTGCGCGTCGAGGCCGACGGCGAGTACGGCCCCGAGACCAACGCCGCCTACCGCGAGGTCGCCTACGCGCTCGGCCTCAACGACGAGACGATCGCCAAGGGCCCGACGATCGGCGCGCAGCGGATCGTCGAGGACCCCGAGACGCGCACGCCCGAGCAGCTCAAGCTCGCCAAGAAGCGCGCGAAGGAGGGCGGGTCGGTCGACAAGGTGCTGCGCTGGTGTGAGTCCAAGGTCGGGACCGTCGAGCGCCCCGCCAACTCCAACCGCGGCGCCGAGATCGACAAGTGGCAGTCCGAGTTCGGCATCGGCGGCACCTACTGGTGCGGCGCGTTCGTCGGCTACGCGGTCCGGCGCGTCGGCGGCGTCCCGATCTCCAACAGCGTGGTCTACACGCCGTCGATCCTCGCCGCCGCCCACGCGCGCACCGGCGGCTATGAGGGCTTCTACGCGTGGAAGGACCGCAAGCCCGGCGACCTCGTCCTGTTCCGCTTCCCGGGCGGCAGCCGCGACCCGGTCCACCACGTCGGCATCTACCTCGGCGACGGCTACACGATCGAGGGCAACACGAGCAGCGGCAGCGCCGGCGACCAGTCAAACGGCGGCGGCGTCTTCAAGCGCAAGCGCGACCCGAGCGTCATCGTCGGCTGCGCCCGCCCGCGCTACTGCCGCTGAGCTACTCCCAGGCGAAGCCGTCCGGATCGGTGAACGCCTCGCCGCTGGCGATCGCGATCCGGTGCGCGCCGCTGCCCTCCGGGTCGACGCCCGCGTCCTTGGCCAACGCCTTGCGCCCGTAGAGCGCCAACTTGACCGGAGCCTCATCGGCCTCGAACTCCACGTACTTGCTCCCGAAGCTCTTGCCGACGGCCAGGCCCTGATCGACGTAGAACTTCTTGCTCGCCTTCACGTCCGCGACGCCGAGCAGCAACACGAGGTCATCAACATCGCGCGTTGCCGTCCCGTCGTCCTTCTTGGAGGAGGTCGCGACCTTCCAGAGCGTCCCGTCCGGCGCCTGCACCACGCCGCCGTAGCCCCAGAGGCTCTTCTTGGCGGGCTTGACCACCGTCGCGCCCGCGCTCACGGCGCTGGCGACGAACCCGTCCACCGTGCTCGGGCCCGCCACCACGAGCGAGAGCGTGAAGCCGCGGAAGCCGGTCGAGGTCGATGCGCCATCCGCGGCGCGGACCCGGATCCGGTCGCCGAGGCCGAACGCCTGCTCGTAGAACCGCTCCGCCGCGGCGGGGTCCGGGACCTCCAAGGTGATGTGGTCGATGGTCGTCGTCGTGATCGTGCTGGGCATGCCGGCGAAGCTACGCCGGGTCGGCCGATCCCGCTTCTCGATTCCTGATCACCGCGCGTCCGCGCCAGCCGACGCCGAGCACCCACACGCCTGCGAAGAGCAGCAGGAGGCCGCCGACGAACAGCGCGATCGCCGCCACCGCGACCGACTTGCGGGCGCGTGCGACGACGTAGAAGTAGTTGGAGGACGTGCGATGGTCGTCGAAGTCGCAGACCACGGTGGTGCCACCCGGCGGCGTCTCGAAGGCGGCCATCTGCTCGCCGACGCTGGACTCGGTGCGGGTGGCCGCGTAGCTGAGGTCGATCGTCTGACGGGTGCCGTCTGGCTTGTCCACGACGCAGCTCATCTGGGCAATGGCATTGGCTTGGTAGGGGCGCCGGAGCACCGCCGGGTCGGCGAGCAGGAGCAGTTCGTGGCGGCCGCCGCTGTCGAAGCGCAGCGGGTGCGGGATCTCGGCGCGGTCGGCGGCGAAGGCGACGTGCGTGGTCTGCGCCAGCCAGGCGGTCGCCGCGCCGATGGCCAGGATCAGCGCGCCGACGGCGATCATGATGGCGCCGGCCTTGACCCAGCCGTGGCGGCGTTCGGTGCCGACGACCAGCCGCGGCGGCGGCGAGGCGGCCATCGCTCAGCCGCCCATCGCGACCCGGTAGGCCTGGGCGATCCCGAGGTCCGAGCTGATCCGACCCATCCAGCGCTCGCGCGCGCCCGCCCACTCGCGGGGCGGGACGCCGGCCCCGACCGCCAACTGCTCCTGGCGCGCGGGGTCCTCGGTCCAGCCGTCGGCGGCGATCGCGCGCTGCACGGCGACGAACGCGTCCCAGGAGACCAGGTCCTGCACCGCGTGCGGGTCGCCGTCGACCGCCACGCCGGCACGGGCCATCAGCTTGGCCGCGAAGCCGTCGGCCGCGATCGGCGGCGGCTCGATCTCCGCGACCTCGTCCTTGCGCGCGATCGCCGGCGGCTGCCCGACGCCGGGGTCGGCCATCGCCGCGCGCGCCCAGTCGAGCTTGACCTTGTCGGGGCGCTTGGGGTCGACCCACGCCGGCAGCGTGCGGCCTGCGGCGAACAGGTGCGTGGCATAGAACGACGGGACCACGTTCTTGATCGTCAACTCGTAGTCCTCGTGCCCGTCGACGTGGACCACGACGACCGCGTCGGAGACCTTGGTCAACCCCATCATGATCGAGCGCCGCCCGGTGCGGACGATCGTCGCGGTCCCTTCGACCCACTTCTGCCGCGCCTTGCCGAGGCCGTCGCTGTCGTCCTCGATCCCGGGCGCGGGCGGCTCCTTTAGCCGCTTCCACCGGGTCGTGCCGACGGTGCCCCACTCGATGACCGCCGCGTCCTTGTCGACGCGCAGGCCGACCGTCTGCCCGAGGCGCACCTCCTCCTCTGGGTCCAGCCGCTGGCGGATGCCGTACAGCTGCCCACCCGCCTCGACGGCGTAGTGATCCATCCGGATCGGTTCGTCGTCGTGCGTGAAGCCGACCCGGATGCCGACGATGCGGCCCTGCATCTGCGCGCCACGCGCGAGGACCTTCTGCGGGTCTGGACCGAACAGCGGGCTCATGCGGGCGAGTCTTCCGCCGCGCGCGACCGCTGTCAGTGTCACCTCGGTCTCGACCGTGGCGCGGGCTCAGCCCGCGCGGAACACGTCCACGAACCGCAGGTAGCTCGTCGCGATCTGCTGCGCCGCGTCCTCGCGGGAGAGCGTTCCGGCGAGGTGCGCGCGGACCGGACCGCGCCAGATCGAGCGGCCGATCGCAAAGCCGGCGAAGCCTTCGGTGGACGCGGCGATGCGCAGCCAGTGGTCGACGCGGTCGTCGGGCGCGCCCGCGCCGAGGATCGTCAGCGCGACGTCCGCACGGCCGGGACCGGTGCGGGCAACGCGGGCTGCTGCTGCGGCGTCCTGCGGCGCGTCGAGGCCTTCGAGCTTCCAGACGTCGGGCTCGACGCCGGTCACCTGGAGCTCCTCGATCGCCCGCACGATCAGCGCGGGCCGCAGCTCCAGCTCAAAGCGCAGGCGGTCGCCCTCGACGGTGGCGAGCTGCGCTTCAGTCGGAACGACGATCAACTCGAACAGCAACTTGCGGCCGGTCTCGCGCAACCACCCCGACAACTCGGCCAAGCGCGCGGACTGCTCCGCGTTGCCGGCGGCGTCGCCGTCGGCGTTGTAGCGCACGAGCACCTTGGCAAAGGTGGGGTCGAAGGCCTCGACGTGCGCGCGCCATTCGTCGCCGTAGGCGAAGTCGAAGAGCTCGCGGTCGGGGGCCTCGACGGGCATCACCACCAACAACCCGTCGGCCTTGGCGTCGCGCGCGACCTGCGCGCCGTAGAGCTCGTCGACCAGCACGCCGACCTGGCCGGCGGGCAGGTCGCGCAGCTCCAGGGCGCGGCGGCCACCCTCGAAGATGAGGTGCTTGGCGTCGGCCATCAGCACCTCCTGCTCGGGCGTCGGGTCGCCGTCGGTGTCGAAGACCGTCCGCGCGAACACGCCGCGGTGGTCGAAGGCCAACAGGAACATCGGCTAGCGCTCCACGAAGTAGGAGCCGGAGCCCTGGCCGTCGGAGAACCAGCGGCTGGTCACGGTCTTCTTCCTGGTGAAGAACTCCACGGCGTCCGGGCCGTGCGCGTGCAGGTCACCCAAGAACGAGTCCTTCCAGCCGCTGAACGGGAAGAAGGCGACGGGTGCCGCGACGCCGATGTTGACGCCGACCATGCCGGCCTCGACCTCATGGCGGTAGCGACGCACCGCGGCGCCGCTCTCGGTGAAGATCGACGTGCCGTTGCCAAAGCGCGACGCGTTGACGATCGCAATTGCGTCGTCGAGCGTCTCGGCGCGCACGATCGTCAGGACCGGCCCAAAGACCTCCTCGGCGACGATCTCCGCATCGGGTGCGACGTCGTCGAGGATCGTCGGGCCGACGAACGCGCCGCCCTCGGCGACGCCTTCGACCCCGCGGCCGTCGACCACCGCGACCGCGCCCGCGGCGACCGCCGCGTCGACGTGCGCCGCGATCCGGTCGCGCGCTTGGCACGAGATCACCGGGCCGACGTCGGTGGACGCGTCGGCGCCGTCGCCGACGCTCAGCGCGCGCGTCGCCTCGGCCAGCGGCCCGATCAACGCCTCGTGCGCGTCTCCGACCGTGACGACGACCGAGCCCGCCATGCAGCGCTGGCCGGCCGCGCCGAACGCGCTCGCAAGCAGGCCGTCAACGGTCTTGCCGATCACCGCGTCGGGCATGACCACCATGTGGTTCTTGGCCCCGCCGAGCGCCTGCACGCGCTTGCCGGTCTTGGCCGCGCGCTCGTAGACCAGCTTGGCCACCGGGGCGCTGCCGACGAACGAGATCGCGTTGACGCCGGGGTGGTCGAGCAGCCCTTCGACGACCTCGCGGCCGCCGTTGACGAGGTTGACGACGCCGGGCGGCAACCCAATGCCATCGAGAACCTCGAAGGCGATCTGCTGGGTCATCGGCACCTGCTCGGACGGCTTCAACACGAAGGTGTTGCCGCAGCCGATCGCAAACGGCAGAAACCAGAACGGCACCATCATGGGGAAGTTGAACGGGGCGATCGCCGCGCAGACGCCGACCGGCTGGCGGATCGTCTCGGCGTCGATCCCGCGCGAGACGTCCTCGAGGATCCGGCCCTGCATCGTCGTCGGGATCGCGCAGGCCGCCTCGACCATCTCGACCGCGCGGGCGACCTCGGCGCGCGCGTCGCCGATCGTCTTGCCCATCTCGGCGGTGACGCTCTGCGCGAGGTCCTCGGACCGCGCGATCAAGCCCTCGCGCAGCGCGAACAGCCGCCGCGCGCGCTCGATGACGTTGACGTCGCGCCACGCCGGGAGCGCCGCGCGGGCGGCGGCGACCGCGGCGTCGACGTCGGCCGCGCCGCTGAGCGGGACCTGCGCGAGCGTCGCGCCGGTCGCGGGGGCGATCACGTCGAGCGTGCCTGCGGCGTCGCGCGCGGGGACCCACGTGCCGCCGATGTAGTTGTTCAACAGGTCGGTGGAGATCGTCATAGGGAAAAGGGGAGGAGGGAGGGATCGAGCGTCGCGCCGTCGGCGCGCGTCCAGGCCAAGGCCGGGTCGTCGGTGAACGCCCACTGCCGGGAAGGCCCAGCCATCACGTTGAGGTAGTAGACGGCGACGCCGGGTGGCGCGGCGACCGTGTGGTAGCCGCGGGGCACCAGCACGACGTCGCGGTCGTGGACGGCGACGGTCTCATCGAGCGAGCGGTCGTCGGTGTAGACGCGCTGGATCCCGAAGCCGTCGGCGGGCGCGACGCGGTGGTAGTAGGTCTCTTCGAGCAGCGACTCGTCCGGCAGCGTGTCGCGGTCGTGCTTGTGCGGCGGGTAGCTGGACCAGTGGCCGGAAGGCGTGATGACCTCGGTGACCAGGAGCCGCTCGGCCGCCTGGTTGTCCATCATGATGTTCCCGACCACGCGCTCGTGTGTGTCGTAGCCACGCCGGACGACCTCGACGTCGGCCGCGCGCAGGGGCCGGGCCTCGGTGCCGCGCTCGGCGGGCGCCGTGCAGATGCCGACCTCCGCGCCGTCGTCGCCCGCCTGGACGCAGTAGACGGTGCCCGGGGGCAGGTAGGCCGCCTCGGGCGGGCCGGAGAACGGGTCGGGCCGGCCGCCGAGGTCGCGCCACTCGCCGTGCGCCGAGCGCACGTGGATCGTGCCGCAGATCACGACGACGCAGGCCTCGCGGTCGCCGGTGTCGCGCTCGACGATCGCGGCCGGTGCCAAGGTGATGGCCTCGAAGCCGACGTAGGTCCAGCCCGCGGACTCCGGGGTGACGACCACGGAGCCGTCGGGAGCGGGGCGTTGCAGGATGGTGCTCATGCTGGGCGGAGGTACGCGCGCTGCGCGGCGCGCTCGTCTTCGTAGCGCGCGCGGGCCGCGACGACCTCCGGGCGCTCGGAGACGGCGGCGACCGGGACGTCCCACCAGCTCTCGTAGCCGCCGACGGTGTGGAAGCGGTCGACCTCGACGTGGACGGCGACGGGGCCGTCGGCGGTGCGGGCGGCGGCCAGCGCGGCGGTCAGTTCCTCGCGCGTGTGCGCGCGCGTGACCGGGATGCCGAGGCTCTCGACGTTGGCGGCGAGGTCGATCGGCAGCGCGTCCGCCGGCGCGGCAAGGGCGTCGCCCTCGGCGTCGTCGAGCACTGGCGCGCCGGCGTCGTCGACGCGGTGGTGGGTCCCGAACCCGGCGCCGCCGACCGAGCGCGACAGCGCGCCGATCGAGGCATAGCCATGGTTCTGCACCAGCACCAACACGATGCGCGCGCGCAGCGCGACCGCGGTCGCCAGCTCGCCCGGCGACATCAGGTAGGAGCCGTCGCCGACCAACACGTACACCTCGCGCTCGGGTGCGGCGAGCTTGACGCCGATCCCGCCCGGGATCTCATAGCCCATGCACGAGAACCCATACTCGACGTGGTAGCCCTTGCCCGCCGGGTCGCGCGCGACCCACAGCTTGTGCAGGTCGCCGGGCAGCGAGCCCGCGGCCTGGACGACGACGCCGGTCTCGCCGGCCGCGTCGTTGACCGCGCCGATGACGGACGCCTGCGTGAGCGGCGCGTCGGGAGCGGGGAGCGAGACCACGCGCGCCACTTCGTCCGCCCACGTCGCGCGCTCGCTCTCGGCGCGGGCGGTCCACGCGGGGTCGGCGGTGTGGCCGGAGAGGGCGGAGCGGAGGGCGTCGAGCGTGACGCGCGCGTCGCCGACCAGTTGCAGCCCGGCGTGCTTGGCCGCGTCGAACGAGCAGACGTTGACGTTGACGAACCGGACGCCGTCGTCCTGGAAGGCGGTCTTCGAGGCGGTGGTGAAGTCGCTCCAGCGCGTGCCGATCCCGATCACCAGATCGGCCTCGCGCGCGAGCCGGTTGGCGGCCGCCGTGCCGGTCGCGCCGATCGCGCCAAGGGCACCAACATGGTCGCTCGGCAGCGCGCCGCGGCCCGCGTGCGTCTCGCCGACCGGGATGCCCGTGGCGGCGACCAGTGCGCGCAGCGCCTCGCACGCGCGCGAGTAGACGACGCCGCCGCCCGCGACGATCAGCGGGCGTTGGGCGCAGCGGATCAGCTCGATCGCGCGCGCGAGGCCCTCGGGAGCTGGCGGCTGGCGCTGGATCAGCCAGGTGCGCGGCTCCAGGAACGCCTCCGGGACCTCGACGACCTCGGCCTGCACGTCCTGCGGCAGCGCGAGCGTGACCGCGCCGGTCTGCGCCGGATCGGTCAGCACGCGCATCGCCTCCAACGCCGCGGGCACGAGCTGCTCGGGGCGGACGACGCGGTCGAAGTAGCGGGAGACCGGGCGCAGCGCGTCGTTGACCGACACGGTGCCGTCGTGCTCGACCTCGAGTTGTTGGAGAACGGGGTGCGGCGCGCGCGTGGCGAACGTGTCGCCCGGCAGCAGCAGCACGGGAAGGCGGTTGATGGTGGCCAACGCCGCGCCGGTGACGAGGTTCGTCGCGCCGGGGCCGATCGACGTCGTCACCGCGTAGGCGCCGAGGCGGTCGCGCTGGCGCGCGTAGCCCGCGGCGATGTGCACGAGCGCCTGCTCGTTGCGGCCCGGGATGTAGGGGAACTCATCACGCGACGCGTACAGCGCCTCGCCCAGCCCGGCGACGTTGCCGTGGCCGAAGATCCCGAGGCACCCGGCGAAGAACCGCTCGCGGACGCCGTCGCGCTCGACGTACTGGACGCTGAGGAACCGCACCAGCGCCTGGGCGACGGTCATGCGGGTCATGCCGCCACCGCCTCGCCGCCCAAGTCGGCCAGCGTCGGCATCGCATCGGCGCACGCGAGCTGCCCGGCGACGAACGAGCCCGCCGCGTTGGCCAGGCGCACGCAGCGCTCCGGCTCCCACCCGGCCAGCAGGCCGTGGCAGAGCGCGCCGCCGAACGCGTCGCCGGCGCCGAGGCCGCAGACGACGTCGACCGGCACCGGCGGAATGTCCCAGCGGCCGTCGCGCGTGGCGACGAGCACGCCGGCCGGGCCGCGCTTGACGATCGCGACGCGCACGCCCAATGCCAACAACTCGCTCGCCGCGGCGTCCGGATCCGACGTCCCGACCGCCACCTCGACCTCCTCGCGGTTGCCGACGGCGACCGAGGCGTAGGACAACGCGGCCCGCGCCTGTTCGCCTGCCTCGCGGGGGTCCTTCCAGAACATCGGCCGGTGGTCGAGGTCGTGGACGATCAAAGCGTCCGGGTCGGCCTCACGGCGCGCGCACAGCGCGGCGAGCGTCGCGCTGCGCGACGGCTCGGCCGATAGCCCGGTGCCGGTCGTCCACAGGATCCGCGCGGAGACCACGGCGTCCAGCGGCAGCTCGTCCTCGCGCAGCTGGAGGTCCGGCGCGCTCGGCTGGCGGTAGAAGAGCAAGGGGAAGTGGTCGGGCGGATGCAGCTCGCAGAACGCCAGCGGCGTGCGCAGCTCCGGGTCGGTCCCGACCAGCGCCGCGTCGACGCCGAACTCGGTCAGCGCGCGGCGCGCGTAGCGCCCGAAGGGGTCGTCGCCGACCTTCGTCAGGATCGCCGAGCGGTTGCCCAGCCGCGCCGCGGCGACCGCGACGTTGGTCGGTGAGCCGCCCAGGGACTTGGCGAACGTCGACACGTCCTCCAGCACGACGCCGGACTGCTCGGGGTAGAGGTCGACGCTGATCCGGCCCATGGCGAGCAGGTCATAGGTCATCGCGCGAGGACCTCCGCCTCGATCTCGGCGATCTCAACGCGGCGGCCCTCGGCCCGCGAGCGCAGCGCCGCCAACCCGATGACCAGCGGCGCACGGGCGTCGGCGACGCCGGGCGACCCGGGCGCGCCGGTGCGAACCGCCGCCACGAACGCGTCCCACTGCGCGAGGTAGGCGGGCACGTAGCGGTCGATGAAGAAGAACGGCAGCGGCGCGGTCGCGGTGCCCGCGGCGTCGCGCACCAGCGCGGTGTTGGCCAACGGGTTCTCCGACGCCGCCATCCCGCGCGCGCCGTGGACCTCGACGCGCTGGTCGTAGCCGTAGGACGCCTGGCGCGAGTTGTCGATCGAGGTCAGCGTCCCGTCGGCGTGCTCGAGCGTGACGATCGCGGTATCGACGTCGCCGGCCTCGCTGAACTCCGGGCGGATCCGCAGCGCGCCGTGCGCGCTGACCGCGACGACCTCGCTGCCGGTGATGAAGCGCGCCATGTCGAAGTCGTGGATCGTCATGTCCAAGAAGATCCCGCCCGACGTGCGCACGTATGAGAGCGGTGGCGGCTCCGGATCGCGGCTGGTGATCCGCACGAGGTGCGGCGCACCGACGCTGCCGTCGGCGACCGCCGCGCGGACGGCGGCGTGCGACGGGTCGAAGCGGCGGTTGAAGCCGATCTGGAAGGTCAGCGACGCGGTGGCGACCGCGTCCAGCGCGGCGTCGACCGCCGCGAGGTCCAGCGACACCGGCTTCTCGCAGAAGATCGCCTTGCCCGCGGCGGCCGCGGCGAGGATCAGCGCGACGTGCGTGTCGGTGCTCGTGCAGATCGCGACCGCGTCGACGGCGTCGGACTCGATCAGCTCCTGCGCGCTGGAGGCGACCGGGACGCCCAGCTCCGCCGAGACCGCGGCGGCGCTCGGCGCGTGGGCGTCGAAGACCATCGCGACACGCGCGCCCGCCACGCGGCGGTGCAGCAGCTCGGCGTGGAGGCGGCCGATGCGGCCGGTCCCGATGACGCCGACCCGCAGCTCGGAGCCGGTCATCGGACTCCGGCGCCGATCGTGCGCAGGAACTCGAGGCTCGCCGCCGCGTCGCGCACGGGACCCTCGCCAGGCTCCGGCGCCGCGCCGGTGATCGCGCAATCCTGCTCCAGCACCATCCAGCCGTCGTAGCCACGGGCGTCGAGCGCGGCGACCAGCGCGGCGATGTCCGCGTCGCCGGAGCCCAGCGGCACGAACAGCCCGGCCTGGACGGCGGCCATCAGCGTCAACTCGCCGGCGTTCAGGCGCGCGGCGACCTTCAAGTCAACGTCCTTGAGATGGACGTGGGCGACGCGGTCGCCGTGAGCGGCCACGAACTCCAGCGGGTCGTAGCCGCCGAGCGCGAGGTGGCCGGGATCCAGGCACCACGCGACCTCGCTCGACGACGCGAGGCGGTCGACCTCGGCGCGGCGCTCGATCAGCGTGCCCTGGTGTGGGTGCACGACGGTCGTCAGCCCCAGCTCGGCGGTCGCGGTGGCGACCGCGTCGACGCCTGCGGCGAGCGTCGCCCAGCCGTCGTCGTCCAGCGGCTGCGGCGCCGACCAGTCGGCGTCCTGCACGATCGCCAACACGAAGACCGAGGCGCCCGCGTCGGCCATCACCGACGCCACCCGGCGCGCCTGCGCCAGCGCGTCCTCGCGCAGCGCGGCGTCGTGCAGCACGAGCGGGACGAAGCCGCCGAGCAGTTGTAGGCCATGGGGCGCGAGCGCGCTGCGGATCGCCGCGGCGTCCAATGGCAAGTAGTCGTCGACGGGGCCAAGCTCGGTGGCGGTCAGGCCGAGGCCGGCCATCTCGCCGAACACGCGATCGGGAGGCAGCATCGCGCCCCAGCCGGGGACCTCGCAGACTCCCCAACTGATGGGGGCTCCTGCCAGGTGACGATCGGTCGACATGGCGGCCAAGCTAACGACGCATCGATCAGGCGTCAACAAATTCGCACAAATTCTTGTTCGAATCTGTAAGGTGCCGCCCGTTGAGTCTCTGGGCAGTCACAGAAACGAACAGCTGGACGGGGTCGTCACGTGCCTGAACGCGTGACGGTCCCGGCACAGCGCCGTCAGCGGATCCTCCAGGCCGTGCGGTCCGGGACCGCCCATGTCTCGGAGCTCGCCCGCGCCTTCGAGGTGAGCGAGATGACGGTCCGGCGCGATCTGCACGCCCTGGAGCGCGACGGCAAGCTCGAGCGCGTGCACGGCGGCGCGGTCGACACCGTCCCCGAGCGGCCGTTCGGCGAGATCGCGCTGGAGGGCCAGGAGGTCAAGGACCGCATCGGCGCTGCTGCCGCCGCGCTCGTGCAGGACGGCCAGACGGTCATGCTCGACATCGGCACGACGACGCTGCAGATCGCGCGCCACCTGCGCGGGCGCAACGTCACGCTCATCACCACCAACTTGGCGGCGCTCGACGAGCTCCGCGACGACGAGGACGTCGAGATCGTCCTCCCCGGCGGCCTCGTGCGCCGCAACTACCGCTCGATGGTCGGCGTGCTCGCCGAGGAGGCGCTGCGCCAGCTCAACGCCGACGTCGTCTTCCTGGGGACCTCCGCCATCGACCCGGACCTCTCAGTGTGGGACACGACCATGATCGAGGTCCCCATCAAGCGAGCCATGATCCGGGCTGCCGGGCGCGTGGTGCTCGTCGCCGACAGCGAGAAGTTCTCGATGAGCGGCGTCGTGCGCGTGTGCGGTCCCGAGGAGCTGGATCTGATCATCACCGACGCGGGCCTTCCGGCAGGCGACCGCGCGGCCATCGAAGACGCCGGGATCGAGGTAACCATCGCATGAAGCTCACGATCGTCGGCGGCGGCGGGTTCCGCGTGCCCTTGGTCTACACCGCGTTGATGGACATGCGGGATCGCCTGGGTATCGAGGAGGTCGTGCTCCACGACGTCGAGCAGCATCGTCTTGACCGCATCGCCCCCGTCCTCAGCGGGCTGGCGATCGAGCGCGGCGTGCAGCTTCCGTTCCGCGGTACGACCGACCTCGTCGACGCGGTCCAGGGCGCCGCCTTCGTGCTCTGCGCGATCCGCGTCGGGCAGCTCGAGGGCCGCGTCGTCGACGAGAGCGTCCCGCTCGGTCACGGCGTCCTGGGTCAGGAGACCACCGGCCCCGGCGGCCTCTGCTTCGCGCTCCGGACGATCCCGGTGATGATGGAGCTGGCCAACACGATGGCCGAGCACGCGCCTGAGGCGTGGCTGATCAACTTCACCAACCCGGCCGGGATGGTCACCGAGGCCGTCCAGCGCGTGCTCGGCGACCGCGCGATCGGGATCTGCGACTCGCCTGCCGGCCTGATGCGCCGCGTCGCCCGCGCGCTCGGCCGCGAGGCTGATGAGTTGTGGTTTGACTACTTCGGCCTCAACCACCTCGGCTGGCTGCGCGGCGTGCGAGACGGCGACCAGCAGCTGCTGCCCGGCCTGCTGGAGCAGGACGCGTTGTTGGACACCTTCGAGGAGGGCCGCCTGTTCGGCGGCGAGTGGCTGCGCTCGTTGGAGATGATCCCAAACGAGTACCTGTACTACTTCTACTACTCGGCCGACACCGTCAACGCGATCCGCCAGAGCCCGGAGTCGCGCGGCGCCTTCCTGCTGCGTCAGCAGAGCGCGTTCTACGCCGAGGGCGAGCAGCCGCCGGCTGTTGCGCTTGAGTCCTGGCGCGGGACGCGGCACGACCGCGAGCGCACCTACATGGCCGAGGCGCGCAGCGCGGCCGGCGATGGCCACGAGCACGAGATCGACGAGAACGGCGGCTACGAGGGCGAGGCGATGGCCGTCCTGGAGGCGATTGCCAACAACACGCGCGCCGTGTTGGTGTTGAACACCGCCAACCGCTCCAGCCTGCCGTTCCTGGACGACCGCGCGGTCGTCGAGGTGCCCTGCATCGTCGGGCGCTCCGGCCCCGTGCCGGTCGCGATGGGCGAGGTCGCCCCGCACGCGCGCGCGCTCGTGGAGACGATGAAGGACGTCGAGCGCACGACGATCGACGCCGCGCTATCGGGCTCGCGCCGCCAGGCGATCAAGGCCTTGGCCTTGCACCCGCTCGTCCCGTCGGTCGCCACCGCGCGCGAGATCTTCGAGGAGTACTGCGAGCGGCTGCCGGGCTTGGCGGAGGCGTTCGCCAAGTGACCATCGACCTCGTCTGCGCCGATCCGGCGTTCGTCGACCTCACGTTCGTGGGGCTCGACGCGCTGCCCGCGCCGGGCGAGGAGCGCCATGCCGACGACCTGCTCCGCTCCCCCGGGGGCGCGGGCACGGTGGCGATCGGCGCCGCGCGGCTGGGGCTGAAGACGGCGCTCGCGTCGCCGCTGGGCGACGACGCCGAGGGCGCGTTCGTGCGCTCGGTGCTCGTCGCCGAGGGCGTCAAGCTGCCGCCGCGCACGGTCGCGCGCACGCCGGTCACCGCGGTCCTGCCGCACGCGGGCGAGCGCGCGATGGTCACCTTCGACCCCGACGAGCGCGCCACGCGCGCCGACGTGGAGTCGTTCGCGCCGCGCGCGGTCCTCACGTCGCTCACGCGCCTCGATTGCGTGCCGGGCGAGACCATGTTGTATGCGACGTCGGGCGACGCCGAGGCGCGCGCCCACGCCGAGGGCGAGCCGCTTCCGGAGCGCCTGCGGACCGCCCGCGCGCTGCTGGTCAACGCGCGCGAGGCGCGGCTGCTGACCGGCACCGAGCACGTCGTCGACGCAGCGTTCTCGCTCGCCGCCCGCGTGCCGCGCGTCGTCGTGACGCTCGGGCCGAACGGCGCGCTGATCGCCGCCGGCGACGACGTGACCGAGGTTCCGGGCGTCGACGGCATCGAGGCCGTCGACACGACGGGCGCGGGCGACCTGTTCGCCGCCGCCTACATCTGGAGCGACTTGGCCGGCGCCACGCCGGAGGACTGCCTGCGCTGGGCCTGCCTGGCCGCGGCGCTGTCGGTGCGCGTCCCCACCGCGGTGGCGGGCGCGCAGACCATCGACCAGCTCGCCGCGGCGGGCATCGAACGCGGGCTGGCCGTCCCGGGCCGGACCACGACCTGAACACACGGAGGAGGATGTTGTTGATGCGCATGAGGGTGATGGGCTCGCTGGCCGCAATCGCGGCGACGGCGCTCGCAGCAGGATGTGGCACGCCGGGCGATTCGAGCGATGACGCTCCGAAGACGACGACGGCGACCGCGTCGCAGACCAAGCCGGACATCGCCAAGGCTGGCGACGTCACGCTGACGGTCTGGGACCAGGAGGTCCGCGGCGGCCAGGCCGCGCAGATCAAGGAACTCAACAAGCAGTTCATGGCGAAGTACCCCAACGTCAAGATCAAGCGCGTGGCGAAGTCGTTCGACGACCTCAACACGACGCTGAAGCTGGCGGTCTCCGGCCCCAAGGCGCCGGACGTCGTCGAGGCCAACCAGGGCCTGGGCGTCATGGGCCAGCTCGTCAAGGGCAAGCTCCTGCGCCCGGTCGACGACTACGCCAAGATCTACGGCTGGGCCGATCGCTACCCGAGCCTCCTGCTCGACCTCAACAAGTTCGAGGCCGACGGGACGACGTTCGGCACGGGCGAGCTGTACGGCCTCTCGCAGATGGGCGAGATCGTGGGCGTCTTCTACAACAAGAAGAAGATCACCGAGGTCCCCAAGACGCTGGCCGAGTTCGAGGCCGCGTTGGAGAAGGCCAAGTCCGACGGCGACGTGCCGATCCAGTTCGGCAACCTCGACAAGTGGCCCGGCATCCACGAGTACGAGACCGCGCTGGCCACGGCGGCCGACAAGACCGCGGTGCGCGACTTCGTCTTCCAGAAGGACGGCGCCTCGTTCGACACCCCCGAGTTCCAGGCCGGGGCGGCCAAGCTCCAGGACTGGGTCAAGAAGGGGTACTTCACGAAGGACTTCAACGGCACGGGCTACGACCCGGCGTGGCAGCGCTTCGCCAAGGGCAAGGGCACGTTCTTGATCGCCGGCACCTGGCTGGTGGCCGACCTGGCCGACCAGATGGGCGATGACGTCGGGTTCTTCACGATCCCCGGCGAGACCGCGGGCGACCCGGTCGCGCTCGGCGGCGAGTCGCTGCCGTTCACGATCACGTCGAAGTCCAAGAACCCCGACGTGGCCGCGGCCTACATCGACTTCCTGACCGACCAGAACGCGGCCAACGTGCTGACGGAGACCAAGAACCTGGCGGCCATGAAGTACGACACGCCGGCGCCCGAGGGCGCACTGACGCAGGACGTCGCGGCCGCCTGGAAGGCGCTCGGCGAGGCCGACGGCCTGATCCCGTACGCCGATTACACGACGCCGACGTTCGGCGACGACCTCGGCGGCGCGATCCAGAACATGCTGGCGCTGAAGGACTCGCCGACCGAGTTCACGGCCGGCGTGCAGAAGAAGGTCGACGCCTCCAAGAGCAGCTAGGTCCGTGGCGACCCGTCCCATCATCGCCGAGGAGGTCCCCGCCGCGCGTGTGCGCGGCGGGGCCGCCCCGCCGGGCGAGCCCCGGCGCATCGGCTACGTGTACCTGATCCCCGCGCTGCTGATCTTCGGGGCGTTCACGCTCGTCCCGCTGCTGCACGCGGTCTGGCTCTCGTTCTTTGAGTGGGACGGCATCACGGCCGGCAAGTGGGTCGGCCTGGGCAACTACGGCGACGTCTTCTCAGACCCCGTGCAGCGCAAGGCATTTGGCCACGCGCTGCTGCTGATCGTCTTCTACGCCTTGCTGCCGACGGCGATCGGCCTGCTGCTGGCCGGCGTCGTCGCGCGCACGCACGTGCGCGGGTTCACGTTCTTCCGCGTCGTGCTGTTCCTGCCGCAGGTCGTGGCGCTGGTCGTCGTGGCCGTGATGTGGCGGATGATCTATGACCCCAACGACGGGCCGATCAACGAGGCGCTGCGCGCCGTCGGGCTCGGCGGGCTGGCGAAGTCCTGGCTCGGCGACTTCGGCGTCGCGCTGCCCGCGGTCGGTCTGATCGGCACGTGGGTGATGTACGGGTTGTGCATGGTCTTGCTGACCGCGGGGGTCCAGAAGATCCCGCGGTCGCTGTATGACGCCGCGCGCGTCGACGGCGCCGGGCCGGTCCGCGAGTTCGTTGCGGTGACGCTGCCGGCGCTGCGCGGCGAGATCGCGGTGGCGCTGACGCTCTGCACGATCCAGGCGCTGCGCAACTTCGACATCATTTACAACACGACCAAGGGCGGGCCGGGCGACGCGACGTCGGTCCCCGCCTACCAGGTCTACCAGCGCGCGTTCGAGACCGGGCAGGTCGGCTCGGCCGCGGCGATGGGCCTGACGCTGGCCGTCGTCATCTTCCTGCTGTCGACCGCGATCAACCAGATCGCCGAACGGGGGTCGCAGCGATGACCAGCCGCCGTGAGCAGTCGTTCACCTACGCCTTGCTCGGCGTTTTCTCGCTGATCGCGCTGCTGCCGATCGTCGGGATCGTCTTCACCGCGCTGCAGCAGAAGGGCGGCGGCGCGTCGTTCGGGTCCTTCGATGGTTTTCACTTCGACAACTTCAAGCGCGCCTGGCAGGACGGCAACTTCGGGACCTACCTGAAGTCCTCGGCGATCGTCGCCGTGTCGGTCGTCGGGATCTCGACGGTCGTCTCGATCCTCGCCGGCTACGCGTTCGGGATGATGCGCTTCCGCTTCGCCCAGCCGTTGTTCTACATCTTCCTGCTCGGCCTGATGGTGCCGATGGAGGCGATGATCGTCCCGCTGTACTACGACCTGCGCGACCTGGAGCTGACCGACACCTACTGGGCGCTGATCCTGCCCCAGGCGGGGACGTCGATCGCGTTCGGCACGTTCTGGATGCGGGCGTTCTTCCGGTCGGTGCCGCCGTCGCTGGTCGAGGCGGCGCGGATCGACGGCGCGTCGAGCTGGTTCACGCTCTGGCGCGTGCTGTTGCCGCTGGCCAAGCCGGCGGTGCTGACGATGGTCGTGTTGTTGTTCATGTGGACCTGGAACGAGTTCCTGCTGGCGCTCGTCATGGTCACCGACGAGGGCCTGCGCACCGCGCCGCTGGGCCTCAGCTTCTTCGTCGGCCGCAACCAGGCCGATCTCACGCTGCTGGCGGCGGGCGCCGTGATCGTCGCCTTCCCCGTGGTCGTGTTGTACGTGTTCCTCCAGCGCCATTTCATCCGGGGCATGGTCTCGGGTGCCGTGAAGGGGTAGTTCGCAAATGGGTGCAGTCCGCTTCAGCGAGGTCCGCAAGTCCTACGGCGACCACGAGGTCGTCCACGGTCTGGACCTGGAGATCGCCGACGGCGAGTTCATGGTCTTGGTCGGGCCCTCGGGTTCCGGCAAGACGACGGCGCTGCGGATGCTCGCGGGCCTGGAGTCGATCACCGGAGGTGAGATCCGGATCGGCGACCGCGTCGTCAACCAGGTCGCGCCGCGCGAGCGGGACATCGCGATGGTCTTCCAGGACTACGCCTTGTACCCGCAGATGACCGTGTTCGACAACCTGGCCTTCGGGCTGCGGCGGCGCAAGACGCCGAAGGCCGACATCGAGCGGCGCGTCCGGGAGGCCGCCGCGTCGCTGGGCCTGGACCCGTATCTGGCGCGCAAGCCCGGCCAGCTCTCCGGCGGCCAGGCCCAGCGCGTCGCGCTCGGCCGCGCGCTGGTGCGCGACCCGCAGGTCTTCCTGATGGACGAGCCGCTGTCCAACCTCGACGCGAAGCTGCGCACGCAGACGCGCGGCGAGATCAAGCGCTTACAGCAGGACGTGCGCACGACCACCGTCTACGTCACCCACGACCAGGTCGAGGCGATGACGATGGGCGACCGGATCGCCGTGATGAACGACGGCCGGCTGGAGCAGGTCGGCACGCCGGAGGAGCTCTACGAGCGGCCGGCCAACATCTTCGTCGGGGGCTTCATCGGCTCGCCCGCGATGAGCTTCATCACCGCGTCGGCCGAGGCGGCGCCGGACGGCGGCGGGACGCGCCTGCGCGCGGGCGAGGTCGACCTCGTGCTGCCGGGCGTCGAAGGCCTGCCGTCCGAGGTCGCGGTCGGCGTGCGGCCGGAGTGCGCGCGGATCTGGGATCCGTCGCACCCGACGATGGCCGGCCCCGTGGCCGGCGAGGTCAGCTTCGTCGAGGCGCTGGGCCGCGAGACGTTCGTCGGCGTTCACGTCGGCGATGACCGCCGCGTCGTCGTCCACCACGACGGTCGCTCGACGCTGCTGCCCGGCGACCGCGTCGAGTTCGGCGTCCTGCCGGGTGCGCTGCGCTTCTTCGACGCCGAGAGCGGCCAGGCGCTGGCGCCGGCGTCCCGGGTCGCCGCGTGAGCGCGGCCGCCGAGGTCCTGCACGACGAGATCGCCGAGCAGCCGCGCGCGTGGCGCGGGCTGCTGGCGCGCGACGCGGAGATCGCCGCCGTCGCCGGGGCGCTCGGCGCGCTCGATCCGCCGCTGGTCCGGATCGCCGCGCACGGCACCTCCGATCACGCCGCGATCTACGCGTCCTACCTGCTGCGCGCGCTGCGCGGCTGGACGGTCGTGCGCGACTCGATGTCGATGCCCTTGTACTACGGCGTCCCTGCGGCGCGGCCGGGCGAAGTGGCAATCGGGATCTCGCAGTCCGGCGAGACGCCGGACGTCGTGGCGTGGTTGACGCGCGCGGGGGAGGCGGGCGCGACGACCGTCGCGATCACCAACGGCGAGGGCTCGGCGCTGGCACAGGTCGCCGACCATGTCCTATATGTCGGCGTGGGCGCCGAGCGGTCGATCGCCGCGACCAAGACCTACACCGGGACGCTGGCCGTCCTGGCGCTGCTGGCCGGGCACCTCGCGGGGCGCGGGCCGGCGCTGGCCGCGGGCCTGGCGTCGGCGGCCGACGCCGCCGACGTGCTGTTGGGTGGCCTCGACGCCGTGGTGGCACCGGTGGCGAGCGCGCTGGCGGGCATCGACCGCATGTACTTGGTCGCGCGCGGGATCGAGCTGGCGACGGCCAACGAGATCGCGCTGAAGCTGACCGAGGTCTGTTACTTGGGCGCCAAGGCGATGTCGGCGACCGCGATGGCCCACGGCCCGGTCGCGGCGCTGGACGCCGACGTGCCGCTGTGGGCGATCGCCGCGCCCGACGGCACGCTGCCCGCGGTGACCGAGGCTGCCCAGCGCGCCCAAGAGGCGGGCGCGCCGGTGATCGCCTCCGGGCCAGCGGCGTCTGAGCTGGGCGGTGCCGCGCACGTGCTCACCGTGCCCGCGCTTGATGAGCCGCTGTTGTCGCCGTTGCTCTCCGTGCTGCCGGGCCAGGCGTTCGCGTGGGCGCTGGCGCGCGCCAAGGGGATCGACCCGGGCGCGCCGCGGCACCTGCGCAAGGTGACGTCAGCGGCCTAGGCGCGTACGTCATTGCCGAATTTGTGCGGAGTTGTGAGAACGCTGCACAGGTCGGTGCACGGCCTCATTCGTGGTCTAATCGCTTGGAATGGCAGCGATTGACCGCGAAATTTGGCTCACCTGGTTGACACGAAAGTCACATAGATCTAGCTTCTTCGCGCATCTCGCTGTTCGAACTCGTTCGAAGATGTGTCAAGCGGCGGGACCTTGTCAACCGGAGGGAGTGGCGTGAAGCGCTATTTCGTGGGTCTGGTCGCGTTGGTCGCGATCATGCTGGGAGCGGTCGGGACGGCAAGCGCCGCCCCCGCCTCGACGTACACGGCATCGAAGGCCGTGAAGATCAACGTCATGGGTGAGTGGGCTCATCCAGACGACGACACGAGCATCATCGGGCCGTGCGGCGTGTGGCATGCGCGCTACGGCGTCAAGTGCGGGATCATCATGGTCACGCGCGGTGAGGGCGGCGGCAACGGCGCCGGCACCGAGATCGGTCCTGACCTGGGCCTGCGTCGCGAGAACGAGGATCGCGTCGCCCACTACCGGTCGGGCACCGTCGACATCTTCAACCTCGACCGCGTCGACTTCTTCTACAACCTGAGCGCGCCGCTGACGGCGTTCTTCTGGGACGAGACCGAGACGCTGCGGCGCGTCACCCGCGTCATCCGCGAGACGCAGCCCGACATCTACATCGGCTTCAACCCGACCATCCAGGGCGCCGGCCACGGCAACCACCAGCAGGCCGGGCGCTTCATCTGGGAGGGCATCAAGGCCGCGGCCGACCCGACCATGTTCCCCGAGCAGCTCACGGGCCCCAACGCCCTGAGCACGTGGCAGGTCAAGAAGGCCTTCTCCGGCGGCTCGACCACGGGGACCGGCGGCAACGTCAACGCCTCCAACTGCACCACGGGCTTCGTCCCGGCCGCCACGAACGTCGACACGGTCGCCGGTGTGTGGACCGGCTACGACTCGCCGTACAAGTGGGCCGCAGGCAACGTCCAGGGCAAGCCGGCAGGCTCCGCCAAGACCTGGGCGCAGGTCGCGCTCGAGGGTCAGCGTGCCTACCCGACGCAGAGCCGGACGATGATCCAGACGCTCGCCGACGCGGGCTGCTCGCGCTTCGGCCAGACCTACGCGCGGGTCCCGTTCCAGCCCAACACGACGACCCCGGGCGGCACCACCGCCAACGCGGCCGCCGGCAAGGACGACGCGATCCTCTACGGCGCGACGGTCCAGGATCCCGGCGGGTTCCCGCTGGGCACGCAGGAGTACCTCACGTTCTCCCGCTTCTACAACGTGCCGGGCCAGTCGTTCACGGCGACCCTGCACCTGAAGTCGGGCGCCGGCACGATCGCCGCCCAGACCAACGGCGTCGCGCTGACGGTGCCGACGGGCTGGACGGTGGACGGGCCCAAGAACCTGCCTGCCACGACGTCGGGGGCCGAGACGACGGTGGACTTCACGGTCACGCCGCCGTCTTCGGTCGCGACGCTGGATGCCAACTACAACATCTCGGCGCTGGTCACCTCCGGCTCCGCGACGGGCTACACGGACAACGCCGTGCGCGTCGTCTCGCCGGTCGAGGGTCGTTTGGAGCGCTGGGGCACCTGGGCCGAGTACGAGGACTGGGCCGAGAACACCGCGCCCAACGCGCGTCGCCTCGGTCGCTCGCAGGCGCTGCAGTCGATCGGTCTCGGCGAGACCAAGACGATCCAGGTGCGCGTGCACAACTGGTCGTCGTCTGCTCAGAGCGGTGACGTCTCGCTGACGGCTCCGTCGGGCTACTCGGTCACGCCGGCCAACCGCACCTACACGGCCCTGGCCGCCGGTGCGGAGACCGTCGTCAACTTCGACGTCACGAGCACGGCGTCGTCGCTGCCGGCCACGCAGACCTCGACGTTCACCATCAACACGTCTCACGACCAGCCGACCACGGCCACGTCGACCGAGTCGATGACGATGGCGGTCGTCCCAACGACGACGATCCCGGAGGCCGCCGGCGCTCCGACGGTCGACGGCGTCGAGGGCTCCGACTACACGGGCCCGTCGCTGGACCTCAGCCGCGTCTGGGAGGGCACCGCGTGTGCCCCGAGCGGCACGGACTGTGGCACCGGCAGCTACGCCAAGGTCACCCACAAGGGCGACGCGCTGTACTTCTTCGTCCACGTCGTAGACGAGTTCCAGAGCTACGCCGTGACCCCGAAGGAGTGCGTGGCGCACTGGCTCGCCGACTCGGTCGAGATCCTGATCGACCCGCGCGGCAACGCCAACGTCAACGCGCGTGAGACGGCCAACACGTTCAAGTTGGGCGTGTTCCCCTACACCAACGACCCGACCGGGTCCAACGGCAATGGCGTCAACGGCCCGTGCTGGTCGCGTGACGCCGACAACCACCAGGGCTACTCGACCGGACCGCTCGCGTCCTCGGTCGCGCAGGCCCCGAACGCCCCGGGCGTGCAGGTCGCGTCGTCGGCCACGTGGGTCGGGACGAACTCCACCACGACCAGCCACGCATACGCCGGTGGCGCCTACAACCTGGAGGTGAAGATCCCGATGGCCGACCTCCCGGCGGCCGTCGACCCCAACAACTTCACCTTCAACATCACCCCGTACGACAACGACGACAACTCCGCGGCGGGCACCACGCAGCTGCGGCACATCGACACGGGCCAGAGCCGGTTGGCGTGGTCGTCGATCAACGGCGTCCAGGCGGCTCCGTACCGCTGGGGTCGCGCGACGGTGCAGAACTACACCGCCCCGGGCGGCCAGCCGACGACGGCGCCCGACCCGATCGTGTCGAGCTCCAACCTCGACGGCACGCGGGCTCCGCAGACGATCGCGCAGTCGGCCGCTGATGGCGTGCCGATCGCGGGCCGCACGCCGGCTCCGGCCAGCAACCGGTTGTCGATCGACAACGTCAAGCTCGTCGGTGACGCCGCCGAGATGGACGTGACGTCGACCGGCACCGGTACCGCGCGCGTGTACCTGTGGACGGGCCTGACCGGCTCGATCCCGGTGTACACGAGCAGCTGCCCGGCGCCGACGTCGTCGAGCACGCTCGAGGAGCTGTTCTCCTACGGGTTGGACGCCTGCAACATCACCGACGGCGGCTACCCCGCCTGGGGTGAGGACCAGAGCGGCCGCGTGGTCGCGTCCACGACGGTCGCGATGACCGCCGGGACCCAGCACGTCCGGATCCCGCTCGACGCGGCCGGCCGCGCGAAGCTGGCCAAGGACGGCTCGGCGCTGGTGTCGTACCTGACGCCGGCCAACGAGGTCCAGGCGTTCGACCTGCCGCTGGCTCAGGCCAAGCTGACGGTCGGCGCGGGTGACGTCGGGGACGCCGACGAGCCCTCGCAGGTCGAGCTGCGGGCGCGGCTGACCGGTACCGATCCCTTCCCGGGTGCGGTGACCGGCACGGTCCAGTTCAAGGTCGACGGCACGGACGTCGGCGCTCCGGTCAAGGTCGACGCGCAGGGGCGGGCGTCGCTCGCCACCTCCGCGGTGGCCGACGTCAAGGGCCACACGGTCACCGCCGTCTACAGCGGCGACGGTGACTACGCGGCGCGGACGGCGGCCTACACGGCGCCGGCCGACAGCGCCGGCCCGGAGGGTCCCGCGGGTCCCGCCGGTCCGGCTGGTCCGTCCGGCCCCGCTGGCCCGATCGGCCCGGTGGGTCCCGCCGGCCCGAAGGGCGACAAGGGCGCCAAGGGCGACAAGGGCAGCAAGGTGCTCATCACGGTCAGCTGCTCGGCGAGCGGCAAGACCGCCAAGTGCACCATCAAGGAGGTCGGCGCGACGTCCAAGAGCAGCAAGGTCCGCGCGTCCGTCCGCCTGCAGAACACCAAGAAGTCCGTGACGCGCACCGCGCGCGGCACGGTCAAGGTGAACGTGAAGTCCGGCAAGCGGCTCGGGAAGAGCACCAAGCTCGTCGTGACGATCACCAAGGACGGCAAGACGGTCAAGGCGACCGTCACGGCGGGCAAGCGCGCCCCCACCGTCTCGGTCGGCTAGCGCGGGAAGTCGGGAGGGGCGTCTCCTCGCGCCCCTCCCGCCCGCGCCGCCGGGTCTGCTAGAAGTCACCCTGAATGTTCGAAGCTGTTCGTCGCCATTGAGCACCACGCCCGGGACCCGACACACCATCCCGGCCCAGCGTCGTCAGGAGATCCTCCGGGCGATCCGCGGTGGCGCGACGCACGTCGCCCAGCTCGCGCAGAGCTTCGGCGTCTCGGAGATGACGGTCCGCCGTGATCTCGACGAGCTCGCCCGCGACGGCCACATCGAGCGCGTCCGCGGCGGCGCCGTCACGGTCAACGCCGAGCCGCCCTTCGACGAGACGCTGATCGAGCGGTTCGACGACAAGAACGCGATCGGCGCCGCGGCCGCCGCGTTGGTCCAAGACGGCCAGACCGTCATGATCGACATCGGGACCACGACGCTCCAGGCCGCCCGCCACCTCCACGGCCGGACGCTCACGGTCGTGACCTCCTCGCTGGCGGTCTACGAGGAGCTCGTGCCCGACGAATCGATCGAGCTGATCCTTCCCGGCGGCACCGTCAGGCGCAACTACCACTCCTTGGTCGGCATCCTCGCCGAGACCGCACTGCGCCAGCTCAAGGCCGATATCCTCTTCCTCGGCACCAGTGCCGTCGACGCCCGCTTCGACATCTGGGACACCACCATGGTCGAGGTCCCGATCAAGCGCGCGATGATCGAAGCCGCCTCCGAGGTCGTCCTGCTCGCCGACTCCGAGAAGTTCTCCATGGCCGGCCTGGTCCGCGTCTGCGAAGCGGGCGTGATCGACCGCCTCGTGACCAACGCGCCGCCGCCGCCGGAGGCCGCCGCCGCGGCCGAGCGGGCGGGGATCACGATCACGATCGCGGGCTGAAGCGGGTGAGGCTCAGGCCTCACACGTACTGCGCCGCCGCATAACCCGACGCCCACGCCCACTGGAAGTTGAAGCCGCCCAAGTGGCCGGTGACGTCCAGGACCTCGCCGATGAAGTAGAGGCCCGGGCTCTTGAGCGACTCCATGGTCTTGGATGAGATGTCGCTGGTGTCGACGCCGCCGAGGGTGACTTCGGCGGTGCGGTAGCCCTCGGTTCCGGCCGGCACGACCTGCCAGGCGCTGAGGCGGTCGGCGATCTCGCGCAGCTGTGCCGGGGTTTGCTGCTTCATCGGCTTCGACGCGAACCAGGTGTCGGTTATGAGCGTCGCCATCTTCTTGGTGAAGAGCTCGCCCAGCACCGTCTTCAGCTCGCTGTCGGGGCGCGCGGACTGCTGGCCTTGCAGCCATTCCAACGCGTCGTGGTCGGGCAGCAGGTTGATCTGCACGGCGTCGCCGGGATGCCAGAACGAGGAGATCTGCAAGATCGCGGGACCGCTGAGGCCGCGGTGGGTGAAGAGGATGTTCTCGCGGAAGCTCTGCCCGTTGGCGCTGACCACGCAGGCCACCGAGGTGCCCGACAGCTCGGTGCACAGCTCCTTGAGCATGCCGGACATGGTGAACGGCACTAGGCCGGCGCGGGTGGGCAGGACGGTGTGGCCGAACTGGCGCGCGACGTCATAGCCGAAGCCGGTGGCGCCCAGCGTCGGAATCGACAGGCCGCCGGTGGCGATCACCAGCGACTCCGCGGCGACGGGGCCCAAGTCGGTGTCCAACTGGTATCCGGCCTCGGTCTTCTCGATCTGGTGCACCGAGGTGTCCAGATGCGGCGCGACGCCGACCTGCGCGCACTCCTCCAAGAGCATGTTGAGGATGTCCTTGGACTTGTTGTCGCAGAACAGCTGTCCGAGCTTCTTCTCGTGGTAGGGCACGCCGTGCTCGCTGACCATGGCGATGAAGTCCCACGGCGTGTAACGCGCCAGGGCCGACTTGCAGAAGTGCGGGTTCTGCGAGAAGAAGTTGGCCGGCTCCGCGTACATGTTGGTGAAGTTGCAGCGGCCACCACCCGACATGAGGATCTTCTTGCCGGCCTTGTTGGAGGAGTCGATGAGCAGCACCTTCCGGCCGCGGGCAGCGGCGGTCATGGCGCACATCAGGCCGGCGGCACCTGCGCCGATGATCACAACGTCGGTAGAGCGCACATCACATCCTCGAACACGGTGGATCCGGGATAGACAAGTAGCAAACGCATCGCACCTCTGCTATATAGCAAGATTGCTATGAGCGACCCATGGCGACGTCGTGCGGACCCGGTCGACGACCAGGATCGCTTATGGGCAGACCTAGCGGCGCGCGTCGCCGAGCAGCGCCGTGCTCGTGGCCTGTCGCAGAGCGAGCTGGCGGACCTCTGCGCCACGACGCAGTCGGCGATCGCACGTCTCGAACGCGGGCTGCGGCCGCCGAGGTTGGACACCTTGCTGCGGTTGGCTCACGCGCTGGATTGTGAGCTGATCGTCGAGCTGCGACCACGGACGATCGTTGACAGGAGCTGAACATGAGCACGCGTGTCGATGTCGAGGAGATCGAGTTCACCAAGGGCGAGCGCCTCCTCGCCGTTCTCCTGGCGGGCTTCCTGCTGGTGGGCGGACTATGGGGTTATTCCCAGCTCCACCGCGCTGCGCACGACCCGTCGTTGCGTTCGCCACACTCACAGCTCACGGTTGCGCAGCAGTCGATCCTGGCTCGCCGTGACACCGCGAACGAGCTGGCGGCTGAAGCGGCCGATGTCGTTCGCGTACGGCGCCGGGCGCTGGCGGATCACCGGGAGGCCTACCGTACGGCCCTTGACGAAGGCCGCCGAGATTCCGGGCTCGCACGCCGCTATCGCCAGTCCCAGCGGCGCTATGCGGACGCTCAGGCCACCGCGCGCCAGAGCGACGTGCAAGCGCGAGCGGCGCGGGCGGTCGCACGACCGGTCGACGCCGAGCTGCGCCACATCTCACAGGCCCAGCAACAGCAGGTCAAGGATCAAAGGCAGCGCAATCGGCTGACCACGTTCGGACTTCGCCTTGTGCTGGTGCTCGGATTGCTGATCGGGGCGCTAGGGCTCATGACCTGGCAGCGCCGTCGACGCTCCCGCTGGGCGCCAACCGGATACGCCGGGGTTGGAGCCGCCGGCGTGCTCGCGCTGATCATGGGCATTGACTACACCGCCGATTGGTTCGACTTCGTCGAGCTCGGCCCGCTCGTGATCTCCGCCGGCGGCGCCATCGTCACCCTGGTGGCCCTCGCCGCTCTGCAGCGTCATCTCGCCCGACGCCTGCCCGGGCGACGCATCCGTCAGGACAAGTGCCCGTTCTGCGGTCATCCCGCGCGCCGTGGCGAGCACTGCGAGGGCTGCGGACGCTCTGTCGTCGCTCCGTGCGCCCAGTGCCATGCGCCCCGTCGAGTCGGCACCGCACACTGCGCGGGGTGCGGACAGATCTGACGTTCCACCACCGACGCGGCGGGGCACATCGGGCCTACGCGACTGCGCGCTGATTGGACTTGTGGATGCCGTCGAGCCACTCCGCGTGCGGGCCCATGCGGGCGTCGTCGGGTTCCTGGTCGTTGCGCAGCGCGTCGATGTAGGCGCGCTCGGCGGCGAGGCGGGCGGCCACATCGGGACCGTGGGCGACGGCGCCGTGGCCGGGGATCGCGACGTCGACCTGCCGGACGGCTTCGCCGAGGAGGTCGAGGGCCCTCTCGTAGGCGTCCAGCTGATCGTCCTGGCGCGGGTCGAAGATCGGGAGCAGGACGTCGGAGAGCATGTCGCCGGCGAGGAGAACTCCACGGTCGGGGAGGAAGAGGGCGGCGTGGCCGACGCAGTGCGCCTTGTGCTCGATGATCTCGCCGCCTGGAACGAGTCGGTGGTCTTCGGGCAGCGGGGTGACGAGGGCGACCAGGTCGAGCGAGATGTCGGACCCGCCTTCCTCCTGCGCCCCCTCCTTCTGCTGCTCTAGGGTCTCGGCGGCCAGCTGTGCACCGTCGGCGGTCGCGTAGCGCGGCACGTCGCCGAACCGGGGATGCCACAGCAGATGGTCCCAATGCGGGTGGGTCGAGAACCCGGCGACCACCGGGATGCCGAGTCCGTCGACCTCATCGGCGAGGGCGTCCAACTCGGCGCCGGTGATGCCGGGATCGACCAGGACCAGCCCGTGATCCACACGCACCACGATGGAGTTGGTCCAGACCCATTCGCTCTGGCGGACCCAGACGCCGTCGGCGACCTCGGTCAGCATGGGACGTTCATCAGGTAGGGCAAATCGGGCTCCGGTGGGTCGTCGGTCTCTAGGCACGGCGGCCCCCGCCGCGCGGTACTGAGACGGCGGCCGCCGGTCGGAATCATCGGTCATGGGCCTCGAGCTTGGCGGCGTGGGCTCCGTGGGCGGCGAGTAGAGCCAACGGGACCCGCACCCCGGCCTCCTGGGCGCGACGCAGGGGGAACCGCAGGGGCGCGCCAGGTGGCGGTGCGGGTGAGAGCGAGATGCGTGCCGGACCGCTGAGCTGTCCTCATGGCCAGCTCAGCGCCGAGGACCTGTGGTAGGTTCGCGCATCGCCAGCGCTCAATGATGTGGCACGCACATCGTGACAATCGATCTCGAAGCATCCCGCGCCTTGACACGGACGGGCCAGGACGACAGGCTCGTCCGTAGAACCGGAAGTCAGTCCGGTGAACTCCTTAACGCTCACGGATGAGTCAATCGCACCTCATCGCGATCTACGTGCCGCTCGGTCAACGGGTGCGGGTCATGCTCGTCTCGGGCGGCACGCTCGAAGGACGCCTCGCGGCCGCGGGCGAAGGCCACGTGCTCCTCGTCGGGGATGACGGGCGAACAGCCAGCGTCACGGACGGCCTGCTTGGCGGCTTCGAGACGCTCGACGCGTCGCCCGCGCCGGCGACGGCAGCCAACGTCAACGGCAACGGAGCTACCCCGCCGCTCGCCCTGGCCTCGGCGTCCTCCGCGGCGCCTGCGCCCGTCGCGGGTCGGGTGCCGCCGCCTGACCTCCCCGCGCCGGTGCGCGAAGCACTCGACCGAGTGGTCGAGCGCTTCGACACGGCGCTCTCGCGGACTCCGCTGGCCGTCCCGGGCCTGGTGCTCGAGCTGCCTCCGGTCCCCTCCGAGTGGTCCGATGAGTCCACCCAGATCTTGCGCCGGGCGTGGCAGATCATGGGGGACAAGTATCGGTACGCGGTGAAGGTCGGCGAACCTGCGCGGTTCGCTGGGATCCTGCGCGAGCTGCAGACCACGCACCGGCGGATCCCGCTGCTCGGCCCACTGGAGTACAACCTCGGGTGGTTCGCGCTGGAGGTCGGCCACCCGGAAGCGTTCGGGCACCTGCTGCTGGCCGCGCACCTCGGGCACGGCGACGCGTTCGTGCGGATGGCCGCTGCGGACCTGGCGGCCAGGCGTCACATCGCGGCGCACTGGGCGCTCGGGCGTCTGCTGCGCGCGAAGCCCACAGAGGCCCAGCGAAAGGGCGCCTGGCATCCGTTCCTCCAGCTCACCCTCGCGCTGCGCTCCGTCGCTCCCCTGGAGCAGTTGATCCTCGAGACCCCGGCAGATCGCCTGCTCGCGGACACGGTCGCCTATGTCGTCCATCGTGCCGGCGAGCGCGACGCCGACCGAAGCGGCGGGCTGCTCGCCGACGTGCTCGCCGCGCCGTCGGTGACGAGCGCCATGCTGCTGGAGGCGCTCCGCGAGGGCACGTCGGGCTACGCGCCGCTCCCGCACCATCAGCAGGCCATCGAGAGCGAGACGCGCGAGCTCGAGCGGCGTCTGGAGGACGCGGCGCACGACCGCGAGACCGATCGCGTCCTGGACCACGCCGAACGGCTGGCCGAGGAGGGCTCCCCGCGCGAGGCGCTCCGGCAACTGTCGATCGCACTCGCCCGGGACCCCGCCAGCATCCGTGGCCTGAGCCTGCGCGCGCGCATCCGCGCCCGGTCCGGCGGAGAGGATGCCGAGGACCGCCGTCCCAGCCCGTCCAGCCATCCCAACGGTCAGAACCCCTACGCGCGCGCCAAGCGCGCCGAGCACACCGACCGAGACGTCGCGGCCCAGGAGCGGTACCTCCGCGAGGCCATCGCCGCGGGCGACAGCGTCGAGTCGGCGGTCAAGGACTTCGCGATGCTGCTGGACCGCACCGGCCGCACCGCGGAGGGCATCGCGCTGCTCGAGCGCCATCAGGACCGCGTCACCAACCCGCTCGCCTTCGCGAACATCCGGTCGCAGCTGCTGGCCTCCAACGGGCGTCACGCGGAGGCGATCGACGAGCTGCACAAGGTTCGCGAGCTGGAGACGCCCGCGCGCCGGCCATCGGTCGACATCCGCATCGCCGAGCTGCACATCGTCGCGGGGCGCTATGACGATGCCGCGCAGACGCTCCGAACGGTCATCGATCGTGAGCCTAACGAGAAGGCCCGCATGCTCCTGGGCACGCTTCAGCGCGCGCGGGAGACCGAGACCTACGACGAGCTCGATGCCCTGATCGCCTCGAGCGGGCTGGTGGGACAAGGCTCGACGACCGGCCTGAGCCCGCTGCTGGAGTTCCACCTGCAGAACTGCAGCTACGCCGGCGTCGAGGCTGCCACCACGGCCGCGGGCACCTTCAGTGAGCGTGACGTCGCGCAGCTCGAGCGACGGGCCAAAGGCGCGATCACCCGCCCGCGCGAGCGCGCTGGCTACAACCTCTCCGCGGCCCGGATCGACCGTGACCTCGGCCGGGAGATGTTCCCGCGCTTCCGGGACTCGCTCCGAGGGTTCACCGCCGGAATGGGCGACGCCGCGATCGCCGAGCACAAGTCGCTCGACGCGGCCCGCGCCTACTACGTCGAGACGATCTCGCTGTCGGGGGCGTGGGACAACCTGGTGGGGGCGAAGCTCGCGCAGATCGCACTGTCGTTCTACAGCGAGCGGACGAAGCTGCTGGAGGGGCGCCTGCCGTCGATCGAGTCCTGCATCGCCTCGGTCAAGGACGACCCAACGCGCCTGCAGAACGTCGTCGAGGCGATGCTCATCGTCGCCCTCCTCAACGTGGGCATCGGCGAGCGGCTGGTCAAGCAGCTGTCTCAGGAGTCCGTCGCCTGCGGTGCGGTGATGCACGCCTGTCAGCGGTTCCTCGGCGACGACGAGGAGCTGCCCAACGAGCGGCAGCGGCTGCCGTCGGTCTGGGGTCGCGCGAGTCGCACGATGCTCAAGTGCCTCGGCGAGCTGGACCGTGAGTTCAAGTACCTGCGCGACGTCGCGCACGACTTCGGCTCCCTCCAGCAGCAGGCCGACGGCTTGGAGGACGTGCGCCGCCGCGTGCGACTGCCGGTGGGGGACGCGCGGCGGCTGATCCTCAACCAGCTCGAGGTGAACCGCCTGGGCCGGCTCCAGGAGGCGCTCGTGCTGATCGCGCGCTACGTCCAGCAAGGCCAGTACCTCGAGCGTGAGCGGCTAGCCGCCCGCATCGCCACGGAGCTCGACGACTTCGCCAGCGAGATCGAGGACCAGCCGACGCGGTTCAGCTTCGAGTCGCTGCGGCCGTACGTCAACACGCTGCGGACGACGGTGGCCGCACACTTCCGCGAGGTCCAGGAGGCGTCGCTGCCCACCGGGCTCCGGGTCGAGCTCACCATCGACTCCTACGTACCTGACGCCCAAGGAGGGATCGAGGTCGAGGCGACCGTCCAGAACGGCGTCAGCCACGACCGCAGCCCGGCCAGCCGTGTGCGGGTGTCGATCGTCCCCTCCGACAGCCAGGACTACGTGGCCCCGCAGGCCGAGCTGTTGGTCACCGAGTCGCTGACCGGCGGCGACACCGCGCCGGTCCGGATCCCGCTCAGGGTCTCCGAAGGCGCGCTGGCCGCCGACGTCTTCACGCTGCGCTTCACCGTCACCTATTTCGACCGCCAAGGCCACGAGCGCACCAGCGGAGACCTCTCGCTGCCGATCTCGCTGTACGACCGAGCGTCGTTCAAGCCAGTCACAAACCCCTACAACAAGTGGGCTCACGGCACAGCGGTCACCGACAAGAGCATGTTCTACGGGCGCGAGCGGCTGATCGCGTCCCTGGTCGAGGCGGTCCAGCACGGCTCGGCGCGGAGCTTGGTCATCCATGGGCAGAAGCGCGCCGGCAAGTCCTCGGTCCTGCATCACCTCAAGGCGCGCCTGGAGCCGCCGCTCATCCCGGTCTCGCTCTCGGCGGCGCAGATCGGAGTCTTGGGAACCCAGACTCCCGGCGGCGTCCTCTACATGGTCTGCCAGGCCATCGCGCTACGGCTCGCGGATGTCTCGCCCGTCCTGTGCCCGCCGCTGCCCGCCCTGTCGGAGGTCACGGAGAACCCCTTCGTCCTGTACGACTACCTGAGCTCGGTCCGGAGGATGCTGGACGGTGACGCGTTCCCAGAAGGAGCGCGCCTGGTGCTCCTCATCGACGAGTTCACCAAGGTGTACGCCTCGATCAAGCGAGGCCACCTCGACGATGGCTTCATGTCCATGTGGAAGGCCTTGCTCGAGCGCGAGTTCTTCACCTCCGTGCTGGTGGGCCAGGACGTCATGCAGCAGTTCATCGAGGAGTTCCCGAACGAGTTCCAGGTGTCGAAGCCGCGCCGGGTGTCCTACCTCGACCTGGAGTCGGCCGAGGCGCTCATCACCGAGCCGATCCGGATCCCGGACACGGGCGAGTCCCGGTTCCGCGGCACTGCCGTCCGTCGAATCTACGAGCTGACGGCGGGCAGCCCGTATTACATCCAGATCTTCTGCGACCGCCTCGTCGAGTACATGAACATCAAGAGCGCCGTGTACGTGGCCGACGGCCACGTCGAGGACGTCGCGCGCGACCTCGTGCAGGGGCCTGACTCGCTGCGGAAGGACACGTTCGACAATCTCGTGTACCCAGGCGAGCGCGACATCGACTCGTTCCCGGAGGACGACACCATGACCGTGCTCGGCATCTGCGCGCGGCAGACGCGCAACAGGCAGTGGCTGGAGCGTTCGAGCCTCCGGAACGCCACGCCGTCCGGCGAGGACCTCGTCGATGACCTCATCAGCCGGGAGGTGCTCGAGCAGTCGGGGCCGCGGTTGCGCATCCACGTCGGGCTGTTTAAGCAGTGGCTGCTGGCCAACGGGGTGGGCGCGTGACGCCCGGCAACCCGTACTCCAACGTCGGAGCGGTGGTCCAGGACGAGGAGTTCGTGGGCCGGGCGCGTGAGCTGGCCCGGCTCCAGACGCGGTTGGGCGAGGGCGACCCGGCGTCGACCTCGATCGTCGGCCTGCCCCGCATCGGCAAGACCAGCCTCGCCCATCACGCCCTGCGCGGTGGGATCGAGCTCGACCGCCGGACGCTGGTGGTCTGGCTCAACACGCGCACCGCGGCCAAGGACCTCGGGGGGTTCTTCGCGGCGATCGCGCGCCAGATCGTCGAGCGGTTGGAGGAGGCGGGCGTCGCCGACGACGCGCTGCGGGAAAAGGTCCGAGCAGTGGGTCAGGAGCCATCGGACGCCGACCGGTTCGCACGGCTCCAGCACCTGCTCGGGACGCTGCGCCGGTCGGGGACATGGGTGATCCTGGCACTCGACGAGTTCGACGGGATCCGGAAGCTCTTCGGGGACTCCCCGGACTACGGGTTCGCGACGCTCCGTGAGCTGGGCCACGAGCCCGACTCGCGGCTGGCGCTGGTCACGATCTCGCGGCGGCCACTGGTCGAGATTGCGACGCGATCCACCATTGACGAGTCCACGTTTCCCAACATCTTCCAGGAAGCGCGCCTGCGCCCGTTCTCGGAGGACGAGTTCGAGGAACTCGTGGCGCGCGCCGATCGCGCCGGCCTCCCGGTGGAGGACGCGGTCGTCCGCACGATCGCCCGCGAGTCCGGGCGGCATCCGTACCTAGCGTCGCTCATGCTCGCCGAGGCGGTCGATGAGCTCGGCGCGCCCGGCGACGCCGTCGTGGAGCGGGTGGCGGGTACCTCGATCGACTACCTCCGCGACGTCCTACGGCGGTTCGAGGACGACGGCCAGCTGCCCGCGGCGATCGAGGCGCTGGTCGGCAGCGTGGAGCGCGACGATCCGCCCGATCCGGGCGAGCTCGAGCGCTACGGGGTGGTGCGGAGGTCGGCGTCCGGCCGCTTCGAGGCATTCACGCCGTTGTTGGTGCCCTTGCTCGAGAACATCGCGCGCGGCGGCGACTACTGGCCGCTGTGGCGCGACACGGAGCAGGCGCTGCGAGCCCTGATCGTCGAGTGCCTTGAACGTGAGCATGGCGCGCCGCTGGACTGGAGCGACGTCGCGGCGAGCCGCCCGGCGCTGGCCGGCCTGATCGATCGCCTCGCCGATCGCCAGGAGCGTGAGCGGCGGACCTTCGGCCGCTGCCATCCCGACCTCCTGCAGTTCGCCTATCCGCTCGAGCTGCTGGACGTCATCGCGGAGCACTGGGTGAGCAGCTTTGCGCCCATCTTTGGCTCCGACGTTCCGTACTGGCGCCACCGGTTCCGCGTGCTCGCGAAGGTGCGCGTACCTGTGGCGCACTCGCGCGAGGGAGTCCTGAGCAGTCAGGACAGAGACGAAGCTCGCGGGGCCTGCAAGGGCATCCTGGAGGCTATCGGCCGCTACCGCCGTGCTTCGGCGGCCGTGGCGGGTGGTTAGAAGGCTGCGACCGCACGAGGCGGTCGCAGGTGACGGCCCGCGCCCCGGATCCCATTGCTGGGGGAACCGAGGAGGTGCCGCACTGCGGACCCTACCCCATCCGCCCTCCGAGATGACAGAGCACATCGGCCGAATGTCCATCACCGCGTCGTGATCTTCTTTGTAGATGAAAGCGGCGACACGGGGATCGTGTCGCGACGCTCCACGTCGTGGTTCATGGCTGGCGGCGTGATGATCCCGGCCGGGCGGGTGGACGACCTGCGCGCGACGCTCGCGGCCGTCGAGCGCGAGTTTTTCCCGCGCGAGCGCGTCAACGCGGCGCGGCCCGGCGTCTGGGAGCTCAAGGGCACCAAGATCCGGAAGGCCGTCGCGCAGGGGGCGTCCGCGGAGCAGGCGCACCGCGTGAGGTACCTCAGCGTGCTGGCCGCGCGGCTGGCGACGCGCGACGCGCGGCTGGTCGCCGCGATCGGCGTCAAGCCACGCAGCGGCCAGGCGCCGCGGAATCTGGCCATCAAGGAGAGCGTCTACTCAGCGATGCTCGACGCGCAGCAACGGGCAATGCGTGATGGAGAGCCATTGGAGGTCCACCACGACCACTTCCGGCGGCCCGAGGAGGCACAGGAGCTGGAGGACATCGTCGCGCGGTGGGCCGCCGCGCGGCAGCAGCCCGTGGAGGTCCGGTTCTCCAGCAGTGCGCGGACGCCGGGCATCCAGATCGCCGACCAGCTGCTAGCGGGACTGCTCCTGCTCGCGGCCACCCCGGCGCTGACGTGGCATCGCCCGCTGTACTGGACGGTGGCGCATCGCCACCGGCGACGCCTGGACGCCGCGGTCGCGACACTCGCCCCCGACGGGACCGTCACCGTGTTGGACCTCGCGTCGCGGCACGCCGGGTCCTGGCCGCCGGCCTCCTGACGGCGCGCCTGTCACACCGCGGCGGCTTGATGCGGTGAGGCGGCATGGATGTCGCCGCATCGGAGTCACGCGTCGTTGCGAGGAGCCGGCGGCTCTCCGGGGCTGACGACGACGGCCGTCGGCCAGAGCGGTGGCTGGCGCTCTGTGCGGCGATAGCGAGCTGGCCGGTGGGTCATGTGGAGGTGGAGCGCCTGCTGGTGACGCGGGCCAGCGATGCGCTCGTCGCGGAGACGATCCACTTGCGTGTCGACTCCGGAGGCAATGACGCAGAGGACGACCTCGGTCGCCAGGCCGAACAGCTGCTGCGGGCGTTGCTGGCTGGGGACGCGAGCGAGCCGGCCAGCGAACGGCCGTGCGGGGCGGCGTGCCCCGAGAGCGAGATCCTCGAGCTGTGCGCGCTGCCCGACGCGGTGCAGAGCGCGTGGCTCGCCGCGCCGCAGTCCCTGGCCGCGGCGCTGGCGATTTTGGCCGACACCTGTGGCCGGGTGGTCGTCTCGGTCCGGGTCGCTTCCGTTCCAAGGCGTCTCGGTCCGGGCACGGCATCCGATGCCGTCAGCTGCCAGGTGCGGATCGTGTCCCGGGGCGCGGTGCCAGCGGCGGCGTTGGCCCACGTGTCGGCGCTCGCGGGCGTGCGCCCCGAGACGTGGATCAGGGGGATGGCCAGGGAGCCCGGTGCCTCGCGCCCTGCAGCAGCGCCAACGACGAGCATCCTCGCCGCGGCGCGCCTCGCCGCGGTGCCGGTCAGTCCTCAGGCGCTGCGTATCCGGAGCGGCGGTCGTCATCGCCCGTCGTGTCCACGGTGACGCCTCCCGTACCGCGGTGGCGACCCTTGTTGGGGTTGAAGTCGGGCTCCATCCCGAGGACGCGCAGACGGTCTGCGACGTCGACGGGGACCCGCTGCCACGCGCGGCGGTAGCGCGTCCGCTGGCGTGCGCCATCGGCGGCAGTCGGAGGGCCCTGCACCTCGCGAGCGGCGATCTCGAGGTACGTGAGGCCGGCAGCGCGGCCTTCGAGGACGAGGCGATCGGTCGCCGAGACGGTGCGGAGGTAGTCGGACAGGGCTGCCCGCGCCTCGACCTCGTCCTGGACGCGCTCGCGCAGCGTCTCGACGGCACCGAGCACGCGGAACGGGTCGTCCTCCCAGGACGGCACGTCGCGCTCCTCCCACTTGCCCTCGGGAGTGCGCTCGACCAGCGACCGCGTGCGATTGCGGCGACCGATGATGCGCGTCGCCTCCCAGCCCGCGCCGTGCGGCCGGCCGTTCTGGCGGCGGGCGTCGAAGTACGTCCAAAGCCAGGCTCGGAGCCCGTCGACGTGCGCGTTCGGCTCGATCCGGGGCATCAGCCGGAACACAAAGATCTCCTCGAAGTGCTCGCGCAGCTGGTCGTGCTCATGCTCCTCGAGGCCGAACTGGTCTGCGACGCGGCACGCCTGGTCGCGCACCACCTCGATGCCGCACGCGTACACCTCGCTCGCGTCGCGGCACCTCGTCCTCCTTCGGCTGACCCGGCCCACAACCGATCCCCTCTGTCGAACGAACCTCTCTCCCGAGTGGAGAGGGCTCTTGACGCGGACGTGCGACAGAGTCCGGGACCCATGCATCCACGACTGCTTATGGAGGGTGCGGGCGCTTGACTCCGGCGGGGAGCCGGGGGCGCGACATCTTGAACATCGTGAGCGCGAGCGCTGCGGGCGTGAGACAAGCCACGCCGGACGTCAAGACGACTCCCAGGATTCCAACAGGTGGCCGTGCGACTGTCAAACGCGAATCGTGCGCGGCTCCGCAGGCGGCAACGCGGAAACGCGCCGCAGCCCGAATCGCCACCGGTCGACACCATCCATCCGCGGTACTTTGGGGGCGTTCAGGCACTGGTGTCTGAACGGAGCGGAACTTGGCTCAGTTTAAAGACCTCCCTCCTAAACGATGCACCCTACGTATGCAGGGATTTCGTTCACATAGAGCTACAGGGACTCGAACCCCGACCTCTTGGGGGCGATGCAGAAGAGCTGAGCCGTAGAAATGGCCGATGCAGGTCTCTTGACGCCTCTTTCGTCGGCGTTGACTGCGGATGCCGGTCGACACGGGGCGATTCCGGGGATCTAGGCACTGTCGGCGTTCCAATACTGCCTGGGCACGCCCGAGTTCCGTCACCCAGGAACGGCTGAGAGGGGGTCGTGGGGAAGCACTATGGGCGATGCTCTAGGACCTCTGGAGGCCTGCTCGATCCGGCGCACCATCGGCTGCTTTACGACGCTCAGCATCTAAGCTGAAGTTGCTCGCAACCCGACGCGAGAAGGCTCAAGGATGCTAGATGCCAATGAGTGAGGGTGATGCTAGGGGTTGTTGCCGCGTGCCGGAACCCGGAGAGCGGTCCCGGCGGGCGAAGCTGGCGTCACCAGTCGTAGTCGCACGGTGCCTCGACCATGGCCAACAGCCCCAGGAGCTGCGCGTGCGCCACATCCGCGTCGCGGCCGGCGCGCTCGTCGCTGCCGACGATCAGCGAGTGGCTGAAGTCGTCGTGCTGGCCGACATCCAGCACGTGCATGGTGACTCCGGCGCCGGCGATGCCGAGCGCACGGCCGTTGCCCGGCTCGGTCCACTCGACGCCGATCTTGCCGGCCAGCCAGTCGGCCTGGTCTGGGGTCAGGCGCACGAGGATCTCGCCCATCGAGTAGTCATCCAACTTCATGTCCTGACCGCGCCCGAGCCGCGCGTAGGCCACCTGATACGGATCGTGCTGCTCGCCTTCGGCTCGCTCGCCCACCGCAACGACGCGGAGGCCCGACTCCAGATCCTGCGTCAGGATCCTCAGCCGCGCGGGTCCCTTCGGGACGGTCGGCTCCTTCCGCTTGAACACGTCGGAGAGGTCCCCGCTGACGTGGGCGTTCGCCTTCGCCGTCCCGGCGAGGTTCCCCCTCGCCGCCACCTGTGTCCAACCACGCACCTTGCGGAGTGCAGCGGCCCCGTCCACACGGTCCCGCAGAGCCTCGAGGTCTTCGCGAACCTCGGCAAGAGCGGTCAGGGTGCCACGCAGGCGCTTGGGTGTCGGTCCGCCGTCGAAAGTGTCGAGCGTCGCGAAGAAGTCAATGTCGGGAAGCGGGTTCTGTACGCGCGGACGCACAGGGACGTCGGTCATGCCGCCATTCTGGCACCGCACCTCGAGCGTTGCGCGGGTCTGCACGCCCACCCGGTGGGCATGCGGGTTGGCATGATCGTCTCGCCGGCGGTCTGGGCGCTGAGACCCTGTCGAGGTTATCCCGATCACAGAGGACCCAATCCATCATTTCGCACATTCCGCAAGATTGCGCGGGCACGGGGTATCGCGTCGAAACGGCCGGGACGGATTTGGCTTGGCGTCTCGCCACCGCTGTACGTCACTCCGGGGCCTTCGGCGCCTGTGCGGCCTGCCTAGGACGCCCCAGGATTCCACCATGCGGGATTTCAATCCGGCCGGTGTCGCGGCGGTCTTGCGAGGAGGGCGGATCGGGCTGTACCGCGCGTTGCGCGGTAGACACGAGCCGATCCGGAACTGCACCAATCGGCACCGATCAACGGGGTATCGGGCGTCTTCAGGCGCTGGTGCCAGAAGTGGAGCGGAATTTTGGGCGACTACCGGGTCATCCCGGAAACGCGAAACCCCCGCGATTGCGGGGGTTTCTACCGAGTGGAGCTAGGGGGACTCGAACCCCCGACCTCCTGGGTGCGATCCAGGCGCTCTCCCAACTGAGCTATAGCCCCGGGTGGACCAGCGATTGTAGCCGCCTTGGGCGCCTCGCGCCGGGCGCGCGTGCGTTCTGGCCGCCTAGGCACATGGTCGAGGCCTTGCGGGATCTGGCGTCGGCGCGGGTACGCTGCCGCGAGGGAGATGTCGGGCAAGGGAATGATCGGCGATCTAAGGGATCGGCTGTCGGGCTTCCGCACGCGGTTGCGGTTGTTCTTCGTGCTGATCGTGATCGTGCCGATGATCGCGGTCACGTTCATCGTCTTCCGGCTGATCGCCGAGTCTGAGAACGGGCAGGCGGATGCGCGGGTCGCCGCGCGGCAGGAGACCGCGATCTCGCTCTATTACGACGCGCGCGAGGAGGCGGACCGGCTCGCGGCCCGCATTGGCCGGGACCAGCAACTGGCGCGCGCTCTCCGCGACGACGACAAGCCCGCCATCCAGCAGGCCACCAAGCGCCTCCTCAACCAGACCCGCGCCAAGCGCATCGCGGTCTCCCGCGACGGCGACGCCGCCACCGTCCTGGCCGACGCCGGCGACACCGCCGCGACCTTCCCCGCCACGCGTACGCTCGTCGCCGACGGCGCGCCGGTCGCCGAGCTTCAGGTCTCGACCCAGACGGCGACGACCTACGCGTCCAACGTCCGCGACGCCACCGGCCTACAGACCCTCGTCGAGCGCGGCGGCGCGACCATCGCCTCGACGATCCCGAACGCCGGGAACCCCGACCTCCCGACGCACACCGGCACGGTCGCGATCAACAACGAGGACTACCGCACCGCCGCCTTCAACGCCCCGGGTTTCCTCGGCGAGCGCCTCCAGGTCGCCGTCCTCGAACCGCGTTCCGCGACCGCCGACGAGATCCGCCAGGGTCGCCTCGTCGCGGGCCTCATCCTGCTCGGCTTCTTCCTGCTCGCCCTCGTCTCCGCGATCGTCGTCTCGCGCAGCCTCGACCGCCAGATCGCCGATTTCCTCAGCGCGGCGCGCCGTCTGGCTGCGGGTGATTTCTCAAGTCGCGTCACCATCCGCGGCCGCGACCAGTTCGCCCAGCTCGGCGACGAGTTCAACAAGATGTCCGACCAGCTCGCCGCGCGCCTGGAGGAGCTGAGCCAGGAGCGACTGCGGATGGAGCTCAGCCTCCGCCGCATCGGCGAGACCTTCGCCTCCAGCCTCGACCGCGACGGCCTGCTGGAGATCGTCGTCCGGACCGCGGTCGACGCCGTCGACGCCTCCGGCGGTCGCGCGCTGATGCAGGAGCAGGACAACCCGCTCAGCGAGCGCCGCCCCGTCGCCTCCGTCGGCCTCGACAGCCGGCCGATGTCTGCCGCAGGCGAGGCCGAGCGCCGCGTCCTGGCCGTCGGCGAGCCCTCCTTCGCCGACATCGAGGGCGGCCACGCGCTCGCCCATCCGCTGCGTGCCGGCCCCGCCGCCGGTGCGCACGCCGACGCCATCGCCGGCCTCATCTGCGTCTGGCGCACCGACCGCCCCTTCACGCATCGCGAGCGCGAGCTCTTCCACTACCTCGCGGGCCAGGCCGCGGTCTCCGTGGAGAACGTCGGCCTCCACGAGACCGTTGAGCGCCAGGCGATCACCGACGAGCTGACCGGCCTCTCCAACCGCCGTCGCTTCACCGACACCATGGCGGCGGAGGTCGAGCGCTCCAAGCGCTTTGAGTCCAACCTCGGCCTCGTCCTGCTCGACATCGACGACTTCAAGGCCGTCAACGACACCTACGGCCACCAGCAGGGCGATCTCGTCCTCAAGGAGGTCGCCCGGATCCTGCGCGAGTCCTCCCGCGAGATCGACGAGCCCGCCCGCTACGGCGGCGAGGAGCTCGCCGTCGTCCTGCCGGGAACGGACCTCGACGGCGCCCACCAGCTCGCCGAGCGCGTCCGCGAGGGCATCGAGGCGCTGCGTCTGCCGATCCTCGGCGACGAGGAGGCGGAGCCCTTGCGCGTGACCGCCTCGTTCGGCGCCGCCGCGCTGCCGGTGTCCGCGGACAGCGTCCGCGGCCTGGTCGCCGCCGCGGATGAGGCGCTTTACCAGGCCAAACGCGCGGGCAAGAACCGCACGGTCAGCGCCACGTAGGGCTCCGTCGCCCTCCGGCTTCCCGGCTCGTTACGCTAGAGCGATCATGGGCCTGTTGGATGACGCCATCCGGGAGCACCTCGATCTCAAGCGCCGTCGGGGGGCGGACCCCTCGGAGATCGAACGCGAGGAGGCCGAGGCCCTCGGCCCGGTGCGGCGCGACGCGCCCGGGGACGAGCCGGACGACGCGCCCGAGGCTGCCGCGCCGCCGGCGCCCGCCCTGGACGAGCCCGCCGTCGCCTATGACGACGAGGATGAGCCCGCGTTCGAGGACGAGCCCGAGCCCCCGCTGGACCACGAGCGCCCGCATCCGGCCGATCCGCCGACGACCCACGACCACATCTGGGCCGAGCCGGAGGAGGAGAGCGCGACCCCGCCGCACGGCGACCCGCTCGCCTACCAGCAGACGCGTGAGTTCTCGGCGACCGAGCTGGGGGAGGCACTGGGACGCGCGGAGCCGGAAGCGGTGGCGCCGCCTGTCGCCCCGCCCGCGCCTGCCGCGGAGCCGCCGGCGCGCGAGCGGGATCCGGAGCCCATCGCCGACGCCGACGCCGACGAGGTCGACCCCGAAGACGAGCTCGAGGAGACCCCGGACTTCCTCCAGGAGACGCCCGAGCACGACCGCCTCTGGTTCGAGCAGAAGCCGCCCAAGGACTTCGACTTCTGAGCATCACCCGCAGGCTGACGTGGGTCGACGTCTTCACGTCGACGCCGTTGGCCGGGAACGGCCTTGCCGTCATCCACGACGCCGACGGCCTGGACGACGCCACGATGCTCGGCGTCGCCCGCGAGACCGCGCAGTCGGAGACCACCTTCGTCCAGTCGCCGACCGCCGACGGTGCCGACTACCGCAACCGCATCTTCACGATGGACGAGGAGATCCGGTTCGCCGGTCATCCCTCGCTTGGCACCGCGGTCGCGGTCGCCCGCGCCCAAGGCGTCGAGCAGGCGCGCTTCCTCCAGCAGACCGGCGCAGGCTTGCAGCCGGTCGAGGTCGAGCTGCGCGGCGACGTCGCCCACGCGTCGATGCTCCAGGAGCCCGCGCAGTTCGGCGAGCCCGTCGAGGCCGCCTCGGTCCTCGGCGCGCTCGGCCTCGGCCCCGCCGACGCGCACCCCGAGCTGCCGGTCCAGCCGGTCTCGACCGGGATGCGCCACCTGATGGTCCCCGTCCGCGACCACGTCGCGCTGGAGCGGGCGCGGCCGCACGTCGCGCGCGTCGAGGCGATCGAGGCCCAGACCGACACGATGGTCCTCTACCTCTTCGTGCCGGGGGAGGACGACACGGTTCGCGCCCGCGGCTTCGTCGCCGAGCGCGGCCAGGTCCTCGAGGATCCCGCGACCGGCAGCGCCGCCGGCCCGCTGTGCGCCTACCTGCACGAGCACACGGGCGCGACCGAGACGATCGTCGCCCAGGGCCTCGAGCTGGGCCGCCCCTCGCGCCTGGTGACCGCGATCGTCGGCGACCACGTTCGCGTATCCGGCGACTGCGTCGTGGTCCTCGACGGCCAGCTGCGGGTTTAACGCAGATCAGACAGACGTCCAGACCGGACCCTCACCGGTTCAGATCGCTCACGCAGAGACCGAAACGTTCCTCGACACAGGCGGCGCGTCGGTATCGGGGAACAATCCCGGCGCGCCACGTCCTCCGGCGACGGAGGGCGAAGGACGCCGCGAGCGCGCCGGTTCAGGCCCTCAGCCACTGGCGCGCTCGCGTCCTTCCTTCCGCGGCAGCGTCCTCTCGCCGCGGCCCCTCTTTAGACACTCGGTCCGTACCGGAGCGGTCTTCGCCCGTGGAAGCTCTGAGGGATGTCCTTCAGCAGCAATGGCAACGGGGCGAGCGCGAACGGAACCGCGCCGCGCGTCGCGATCGTCCTGCCCGGCGGCGGCGCGCGCGGGGCCTACGAGGTCGGCGCGCTCTCGGTCCTGCTGCCGATCCTGGAAGAGCGCGGCGAGAAGCCGGTGATCCTCTGCGGGACGTCGGTCGGCGCGATCAACGCGACCGCGCTCGGCGCGACCGCCGATCAGCCGGCGACCGAGGCCGTCGCGACGCTCGCCGAGCGCTGGCGCGGGATGAAGAAGGGCGACGTGATCCGCCCGGTCGTCGGTCCGGGCCTGCCGCTGACCGCGCTGCGGATGCTCGGCGAGGCGCTGGAGCTGCCCGGTGTCCGGCTTGCCGGCCTGCTCGACCCGGCGCCGCTGAAGCGCTCGCTGGACGACTGGGTCGACTGGGACGACCTGCACCGCAACGTCCGCCGCGGCGTCATCGACGCGGTCTGCGTGGTGGCGACGTCGCTGGCGCGCTCCGGCCCGGTCGCGTTCGTCGACAGCGCCGGCCGCGTCCCGCCCTCGCGTCCCGCTGATCCGTTGCAGTACGTCCCCGCGGTTCTCGACGGCGAGCACGTCCGCGCCAGCGCCGCCATCCCCGTGCTCTTCCCGCCGGTGGAGATCGAGCACCCGGCGCCGGTCGCCGGCTACTACGTCGACGGCGGCACGCGCCTGAACTCGCCGGTCGCGCCGGCGCTCGCGCTCGGTGCCGACCGAGTTGTGGTGATTGGGTTCCAGCCCTTCCGCGCGCGCATGGAGGGCGCGAGCACGACCGGCGCGGGCGCGCCGCGCCTGGCCGACGTCGCCGCCAACATCATCGACGGGTTGCTGGTCGACCAAGTTGTCGATGATCTCCACCGCCTGGCGACCGTCAACTCGTTCTTGGTGGACTCGGTCGCGCCCGGCCCGCGCGGCGCCGCCGACGCTTACCGCGCCGCCCGCGGCCGCAAGCCCTACCGCAAGATCCCCTATGCCTTGGTCGCCCCCGAGCGCCGCGGCGAGCTGGCCGAGATCGCCGACGAGATCTTCGATGCCAAGTACTCCGGCCTGAAGGGCTGGCTACGCCCCGACTACCCGTTCATGTCGCGGTTGCTCGGCGGCGGCCGCTCGCCTGCCCGCGGCGAGCTGTTGTCGTTCTTGCTCTTCGACGAGGATCACGTCGACCGCCTCATCGAGCTCGGCCGCCGCGACGCCCAACGCTGGCTCGACCGCCACCCGTCCTTCTGGTGCTCGGACGCCGCCCACGACTTCGACATCGACGCCAACGCCATCGCCCACCTGCGCGAACGCGACGCCCTCGACGAGTGGCGCAACCTCCGCCGCCGGCCCTGACACTCCCGTCCACGCCGCCTCCGAGCTACACTCGGCGGGCAGTCGAGGGGGCATAGCTCAGCTGGGAGAGCGCCTGCTTTGCAAGCAGGAGGTCGTCGGTTCGATCCCGTCTGCCTCCACCTCGCCGAAAGGCCCGCCACCACGCGGGCCTTTCGCCGTTCTGGCAGCGACGTTGGTCTCAGCTGGCCTCTGTGACCTCGACGGGCACGGCCTGTCCGGCGGCTGGGGTCGGCTCGTCGAAGAGGGCAAGGTACGGCTCGTAGCGGTAGATGCGCGAGCGCCTCTGGCCCGTGATCTCTCGCAAGAGACCTAGCTCCTCGAATCGGCTGACCAACCGATTTGCCGTTGGGAACGACACGTCTAGACGTGCTGCGAGATAGCTCACGTTCACGAGCGGCCGCCTGTAGAGCTCGCTCAAGAGCTTGAGACCGTTGGGCCCGGCCCCCGCTTCCATGACATAGGTGCGATGTCGCTCGCGCAGTTCGAAGATGTGCTCTGCGGTGTCTGTGGCTTCATCGGCGGTTGCTGCCACGCCGCGCAGGAAGAACCGGAGCCATCCTTCCCAATCGCCGTGCTGGCGGACGGCGGTCAAGCGATCGTAGTACTCCGCCCGGTGCAGCTTGAAGTAGTAGCTCAGGTAGAGCAGGGGCCGGCGCAGGACGCTGCGATGTACGAGAAGAAACGTAATCAGCAGCCGGCCAACGCGACCATTGCCGTCCAGAAACGGATGGATCGTCTCGAACTGTGCGTGGGCGAGCCCTACGTCGAGCAGGACCGGTCGATCCTCGTCGTTGTGGAGGAACTGCTCGAAATCGCCGAGGGCCTCCCGCATCTCCGGGACCGGCGGGGGAACGAACGTGGCCTGCTGAAGCGACGCTCCGCTGGGACCGATCCAGTTCTGGGTCGTACGGAACTCGCCCGGTGTGGCATGCGCTCCTCGGCCGTCGCGAAGAAGCTCTCCGTGAATCTCGCGGATCAGCCGAAGGGACAACGGCAGTTCGTTGATCCGCTCGAGGCCGTAGCTCATGGCTCCGATGTAGTTGACGATGTCCCCTACGTCGGCATAGCGCCCCTGGCGGTCGGGTTCGAGCTCGACTTCGAGGAGATCTTCCAGCGTGCTTTGGGTGCCTTCGATCTGGGAGCTGAGCACCGCTTCCCGGCGGACGTACATCCCGACGAAGATGTCCGGATCGGGGACCACTTTCACGATCCCGTCCAGACGGCCCGTTGCGATGTCCGCCTTGGAGAGCAGGCTCAGGATGTCGTTTTGGACTTCTACCGGCGGCTCGGGCGGAAGCGGGGCGGGAATGAAGGCGCGGTAGCCACTCGGTTGGGTGACGAATCGGCCGGCTCGGTTCTTGTTCGGCGGCAATGGGTCCTTTCGAGACAGTTATTATCATCGCAGCAGCTGCATGTAAATAACGTTGCCAAACGCCACTGGTTGTTTGCGTCTTCGCTAAGACTCAAGCTCGGTTCCGCAACTTATTCATATCGAGACGGCTGTTTTTGAATACCGCCGGCAAACAAGCCGCAGCGTTGTCGCTTGCGATAACAGCCGAGCCCCTTCGGCCTTTCGCCGTTCTGGCAGCGGTCATGAGGTTTCAAACGCGCCCGATCGGTGTACGTGGCAGTTCATCTATCGCTCTGGGAGGAGACCGATGCGTCTGCGTGCGCTGCTGGGTCTGTCGGTGTCGGTGCTGGTCTTGATGGCGACGGCCGCGACGGCTGGCGCTGCGCCATTGCCGCCGGGCCAGGATCCGTTCTACCGCTACGACGGCTCGACGCCGCTGGCGCAGATCGCGCCCGGGACGGTGCTGAAGAAGCGGACGACGTCGCTGCACATCGTCGGGATTCCGCTGCCGATCACGGCGGTGCAGCTCCTGTATCGCTCGACCGGTCAGCGTGGACAGGCGACGGCGAACGTGACGTCGATCCTCAAGCCGCTGGTCCCCTTGGGCGCGGCGCGGCTGGTCTCCTACCAGTCGTTCTACGACTCGCTGAACCCCGACGACGAGCCGTCGTATGCGATCTCCGGCGGCGGGCTGTCGATCGGCGGCGCGATTCCGCAGCTGGAGTCGGGCCTGGTCAAGCCGCTGCTGCTGGCGGGCTACACGATCGCCGTCCCCGACACCGAGGGCCAGGCCGCGGACTTCGCCGCCGGTCCCGAGTACGGCTACAACACGATCGACGGCCTGCGCGCGGCGGTCAACGCGTCGTCGTCCACGGGCGTCGGCGCCTCCACGAAGGTCGGCCTGATCGGCTACTCCGGCGGCGCGATCGCCACGGAGTGGGCGGCGGAGCTGGCGCCGTCCTACGCGCCGGACATCAACGCGCGGATCATCGGATCGGCGATGGGCGGAGTGCTGGTCGACCCGGCCCACAACCTGCACTACGTCGACGGCACGCCGATCTGGTCGGGCGTCCTGCCGATGGCGATCGTCGGCGTCGCGCGCGCGTTCGACATCAACCTGCAGCCCTACCTCAGCGCCCGCGGCGTCGAGGTCTACAACGCGGTGAAGAAGGCGTCGATCACCAACGTGCTCGGCCAGTACCCGGGCCTGACCTGGGCGCAGATGGCCAAGCCGGAGTACGCCCAGCCGGAGAGCGTGCCGGAGTACGTGCACGCCGCCAACCAGCTGATCATGGGGACGGCGGCCGGCTCCCCCACGCACCCGCTGTTCATCGGCCAGGGCGCGGCCGGCGAGCTGGAAGGCACGCCCGGCAACAAGCCGGGGATCGGCCGCGGCGACGGCGTCATGATCGCCGGCGACGTCCGCACGCTCGCGCGCCAGTACTGCGCGGCCGGGGCCAAGGTCCAATACAACCAGTACGACTTGACCAGCCACGTGACGAGCGCGATCCCGTGGCTTGGCGAGGCGGTGCCGTGGCTGACCGCGCGCTTCGTGGGCCTCCCGGCTCCGCAGAACTGCTCGTCGATCGCGGCCGGCAACGCGCTGGACCCGATCCCGGAGGGGTAGCGCTCCCCTACAACTTGCGCTGGACGAGCACGAGGTCGACCCATGCGCCGTCCTTGCGAGCGACCTCGGGCAGGCGGCCGACCTGGCCGAACCCGAGGCGCTCGTGCAGCGCGATCGACCCGGTGTTGGCGCCGTCGATCAACCCCACCATCATGTGGAAGCCGGCGGCGCCTGCGCGTTCGATGAGGGTCTGGAGCAGGCGCGTGCCGAGGCCGGCGCCCCGAGCGTGCGGCGCGACCATGATGGTGTGCTCGACGGTCGTCGCGTAGCCGGACGGTGAGGCCTTGAACCAGCCGAAGGAGCCGAGGGCGACGACACGGGCGGTGGCGGCGTCCCGCGCGACCAAGACCGGGAAGCCGTCAGCGCGGCGCTCCTCCAGCCACGCCGCGCGGTCCTCCAGCGTGACCGGGTCGTCGCGGTAGATCGCGGTCGTCGTGGCGATCACGTCGTTGTAGATGTCGACGATCGCGGGGAGGTCGTCGACGGTCGCGTCGTCGAACATGGCGATCACTATAGTGGACGCTTATGGCTACGCAAGTGGACGAGCGCTTGGCAGAGACGTTGCGTGCCGAGCGCGAAGGGCGCGGCTGGTCGATCGCGCAGCTCGCCGAGCGGTCGGGCGTGAGCAAGGCGATGATCTCGAAGGTCGAGCGCGGGGAGGCGAGCCCGACGGCGGCGCTGCTCGGGCGCCTCTCAGGCGCGCTGGGGCGGACGCTGTCGGAGCTGCTGGCCAGCGCGGAGTCCGGTGACGCCGCCACGTCCGCGCCGCGCCTCCTGCGCCGCGCCGACCAGCCGACCTGGCAGGACCCCGACTCCCGCTACCGGCGCCGCGCCGTCTCGCCGTCCGGCTCCGCGGTGCAGGTCGTCGAGGTCGAGCTGCCGCGCGGGGAGTCCGTGTCCTACCCGGCCGACTCCTACACCTTCATCGAGCAGCAGATCTGGGTGCTCGGCGGCACGCTCACGTTCACCGAGGGCGCTATCGAGCATGCCCTGCAAGAGGGCGACTGCCTGCGCCTGGCCGACCAGCCGCAGCCGTGCACGTTCGCCAACCGCGGCCGCGCGACGGCGCGCTACGCGGTGGTCATCTCACGGCGCTCTTAGCGCCCCTCCGGACCAACTAAGGCCTCTCTCGCACCACCTAAGGCCTCCCCGCCGCCAACCCGCACCGTTCCCCCGATGCGCCCGCCCGGCCTCAGCTCCACCATGGACCCATGACCTCCACCAGCACGATCCTCCTCCAGCAGGCGACGTCCGCCGACGACGCCGCGCTGCGCGACCTCGCCCAGCTCGACTCCGCCCGGCCGCTCGCCCGTCCGGCCGTGCTTGCCATCGTCGACGGCCGCCTCATCGCCGCGGCCTCTGTCTCCGACGAGCGCATCATCGCCGACCCCTTCGCGGACACCACCCAGGCCGTCCGCATGCTCCGCCTCCGCCTCACGGAGATCTCCGCTCGCCGCCACGGCAACCCCCGCTTCCGCGCTCCGCGCCTCTCGCTGCGCCCGCGCGCGGCGGTCTAGCCCCCATGCGACGCGACGTGTGGCGCTCGCGAGGAGCTCGCCCGCTTCGGCACGCCGCCGGATCCCCGGCCGGCGGCGCGCCGCGGGCTGCGTCACGCCATCTATGCCCCGGCTGAGGAAGGGGCGATGGCGTCCTGGCAGGCGTGGCCGAGAGCGAAGAGCAGACGCTCGGCGCGGGTGGCGATCTCTTCGTCGGCGTCGAAGACGACGAGCAGGCGGTGCTCGCGGCAGAACTCCAGCGGTACGCCCGAGAAGCGGCGCATCCGGCGCCCGATCTCGTAGCCGGAGAGGCCCGTGCCGCGCACGTCGATCAGCACGCGCTCCTCGCCACGGCGCGTTCCGGGTCGTGGGTCGTCGACCACCGACAGCCCCGGCAGCCGGCCGATTCGCGTCCGCAGGAGCGCCAGCGACGCCGCCCGCCCATCGATCGTGAACCGCTCATATGCCGCGAACCGCTCCGGGAAGAAGGTGCTCATGCCTCTCTGGCGTGATTCCCGGGCGAACGATGGTCCCTTCCACGGCACGACCGGTGAACGCTCACGCGCCAGTAGCGCTCAACCTTGCCCAAAGTCGATGAACGCCAAGGGCCCGGAATCTGGGGCCATGCGACATGAAGCGGAACGTCGCGAGGGAGGGTGGGGCGGTGCGCGCGGCCGTCAGCATGCCGCGGCGCGCAGCGCCGCCGCGCGGCCATCGAGGTAGTGCCGCTCCGGCAGCGACGTGGTGCGGCGGGCAGCCTCCTCGTAGGCGGCCAAGGCGCCGAGGGCGTCGCCCGCCAGCTCGAGCAGGTGCGCGCGGACGGCGACGGGGCGGTGGGAGGTGGGGAGGGCGGCGGCGACGTCGTCCAGAAGCGCGAGGCCGGCGGTCGGGCCGTCGGCCATCGCGACGGCGACCGCGTGGTTGAGCGACACCATGGGGTTGCCCGGCAGCAGCTGCATCAACAACCGGTACAGCGCGACGATCTGACGCCAATCGGTCTCCTCGCCCGACGGCGCCTCGGCGTGGACGGCGGCGATCGCGGCCTGCACTTGGTAGGGCCCGACCGGGGCGTGCGCCAGCGCGTCGGTCACCAGCGCGATGCCCTCGTCGATCTCGGCGCTCGTCCAGAGCGACCGGTCCTGCTCGGCCAGCGGGATCAGCGCGCCGTCGGCCGTCGTGCGCGCCGGACGGCGGGCGTCGGTCAGCAGCATCAGCGCCAGCAAGCCCGCGACCTCGCCGTCGTCGGGCAACTGCGCGCGCAGGAGCCGCGCCAGCCGCACCGCCTCGGACGTCAACTCCACGCGCGCCAGGCGCTCGCCCGACGACGCCGCGTAGCCCTCGTTGAACATCAGGTACAGCACTTGCAGCACCGCGCGCAACGCGGCGTCGCGCACCGCGCCTTCCGGCGGCATCGCAAACCGCGCGCCCGTACCGCGGATCGTCGCCTTCGCGCGCGAGATCCGCTGCGCCATCGTCGCCTCGGGCACCAGGAACGCGGACGCGATCTCCGCGGTGCTCAGTCCGCCGACCGCCCGCAGCGTCAGCGCGACCTGCGACGGCCCCGACAGCGACGGATGACAACAGAGCATCAACAACGCGAGCGAGTCGTCCTCGGGCGCGCGCGCCGCAGTGCCGGCGGCAAGCGGCGGCTCCAGCGCCGCCGCGCCCTCCTCCCGCGCCCGCCGCGCCGACTCGCTGCGCCATGCGTCCGTCAGCCGCCGGCTGGCGACCGTGACCAGCCACGCCCGCGGGTCGTCCGGCACGCCCTCGTCCGGCCACTGGCGCGCCGCTGCGATCAGCGCCTCTTGGACCGCGTCCTCGCACGCGTCGAAGTCGCGCGGGTAGCGCCGCGCGAGCACGCCGAGGACCCGCGGCGCGAGATCGCGCAGCAGCGGCTCCACGGACGCGCCCGCGCGGCGCACGGCGGGCGACGGCGGCGCGCCCTCGCCGCCGCCCGCGTCGCTCACATCTCCTCCCCGCCCGGCGACATGAGCGGCCGCACCTCCAGCGGCGTGAACCGCGAGGACGGAAAGCGCCGGGCGATCTCCCAGGCGCGCTCGGGCGTCTCGCAGTCGACGAGGATGAAGCCGCCGAGGTGCTCCTTGGCTTCGGCGAACGGGCCGTCGGTCACCGCGGGCGCGCCGTCGACGACGCGGATCGTCCGCGTCTGCGACGGATCGGCCAGCGCCTCGGTCATCACGAGCTCGCCGGAGTCGGTGATCTCCTTGAGCAGCACGTCCATCTCGGCCATCAGCTCGGTGCCGTCGGGCCCCGAGAAGCGCTCGCGCGACTGGGCGTTGTCGTAGATCAAGATCAGGTACTTCATGTCGGCTAGGCCTCCGGTTCGGTGGGGATGTTCAGACCTAGGTCGGAGCCGGGCGCGGCGTCTCGACATCGGTACCGTCGAACCATCATGGCCGAGCTGACCGTCCCGGACATCCCGATCACGCCGCGCGTCGACCTCGAGCCGGAGACCACCGCGCTGGTCGTCGTGGACATGCAGAACGACTTCGTCAGCGACGGCGGCGCGCTCCAGGTGCCCGACGCGCAGGCGACCGTCCCGGCGATCGCCGACCTGCTGCGCCGCTTCCGCGTCGCCGGCGCCCGCGTCGTCTTCACCCAGGACACCCACCGCGACCCGGATCCGGAGTTCGCGATCTGGCCGCGCCACGCGGTCGAAGGCACGAACGGCCACGCGATCGTCGACGACCTCCACCCACTTCCGGACGACGTCGTCCTCCAGAAGCCGCGCTATGACGCGTTCTACGGCACGCCGCTGGACCACCTGCTGCGCCAATGGGGCATCAAGACGCTGGTCATCTGCGGCACGGTCGCCAACATCTGCGTCCACTACACGGCCGCGTCCGCCGCGCTGCGCTGGTACGACGTCGTTATCCCCCGCGACGCCGTCTCAGCCCTGGACCCCTTCGACCTGGCGGCCTCGCTGCGTCAGACGACCGCGCTCTTCAACGGCCGCGTCACCGCTCGCGGCGCGGACATCGCCCTCGCGTAACGCTCAGACCGCGCGAGTGACCAGCCGCGGCTTGCCGCCGAGCAGCCGCCGCAGCTGCGGGTGGAACAGGTCGCCGTCGGCCATCCGGTCGACGTCCTCGCGCGTCAGCACCTCGCGGTGCAGCACGACGATCGGCGTGTGCTCGTCGATCACGACGTCCGGCAGCGGGTGCATCCGCAGCGCCGCCGCCATCTCCAGCAGCGCGCCCGCGATGCTCGGGCCGACGTCGGCGTGGACGACCGCGACGAACGGCGCCAGCCACGCGTGCTCGCGGAACCCGCGCTTGACGCTGCCGCCGTGCCCGACGCGCTCCTCGTTGACCAGCAGCCGCAGGCGCCGACCGTAGGACTGGCGCAGCGTCCGGACCACGTCGGCGGTCCCGTCGGTCGACGCGTCGTCGACGACCAGGACCTCTCCGACGATCCCCGCGGTGTCGTCGAGCAGCGCGCGCAGCGTCGGGGCGATCGCGTTTACCGCGTCGCGTGCCGGGACGATGACCGCCACCCCGGGCAGCGAAGGAGCCGCGGCCTCGTCGGCGCGGATGAAGCGGGGGTGCGGCGTGGTGACGGCCATGAGCCAACATCTACACCGCGCCCCGACCGTGCCGCCAGAGCCAGGCGGCACGGTCGAGATCCCTCAGCGTTGCCCCGCGGCACTACGAGGACGAGAGGTCGAGGATCCCCTCCTCGTCCCAGGTGAACTTCCCGTCCAGCACGTCCTGGGCGACCGCGTACGCCGCGTCGTCGTCGTTGTCGAAGACCTCGGCGAATAGCACGTCCGCGCGCCGCCGTGCCTGGCGGCAGAACAGGTCCGCGAGCGCGAGCGCCTCGGCGGCGCGCTCGGGCTGCTCGCGCTGGAGCGTCTGGGCGTAGACGACGGCGCTGGCGATCGCGAACAGCTCGGCGCCGATGTCGACGATCCGCCCGAGCACCGACTGCTTGCGCTCCAGCTTGGCCTGGTAGCGGCCCATCGCGTAGAACGTGGTCCGCGCCAGCTTGCGCGAGCCACGCTCGACGTAGCGCAGGTGCGTCGCCAGCTCGCCGAACTCCGAGAACGAGGAGGGCTTCAGCCCTTCGCCGACCACGAGCTGCGGCAGCCACTTGGAGTAGAACTTCGCCGCCGCGACGCCGGCCTTGGCCTTGTCGCCCAGCGCGGTCTCCGGCTCCAGGATGTCGCCCGCGACCGCCAGGTGCTGGTCGACGGCCTCGCGCGCGATCAGCAGGTGCATGATCTCGGTTGAGCCCTCGAAGATGCGGTTGATGCGCATGTCGCGCAGCAGCATCTCGGTGGGGATCGGCTTCTCCCCGCGCGCCTTCAGCGACTCCGCGGTCTCATAGCCGCGCCCGCCGCGGACCTGCACGAGCTCGTCGACGACCTTCCAGCCGATCTCCGACCCGTACAACTTGCCGATCGCCGCCTCGATGCGGATGTCGCGCTGCTTGTCGTCCGCCATGCGCGAGCAGACGTCGAGCATCGCCTCGAGGCCGAACGACGACGCCGCGATGTAGGCGATCTTCTGCGCGACCGCGTCGTGCTTGCCGACCGGCTGGCCCCACTGGACGCGCTCGGCCGACCACTCGCGCGCGATCTTGGTCGCCAGCTTGGTCGAGCCGAGGCAGATCGCCGGCAGTGCCAGGCGCCCGGTGTTGAGGGTCGTCAGGGCGATCTTCAGCCCCTGGCCCTCCTTGCCGATCAGGTTCTCGGCCGGGACGTGGACGTCCTTCAGCACGGTCACGGAGTTCTCAATGCCCTTGAGTCCCATGAACGCGTTGCGGTGCGCGACCGAGATGCCCTCGGTGTTGTAGTCCAACACGAACGCGCTGATCCCGCCGCGGTGCCCGTCGGACTTCGGCACCTTGGCCATGACGACCACGATGTCGGCGATCGCGCCGTTGGTCGCCCACAGCTTGGTGCCGTTCAGGACGTAGCCCTTGCCATCCTCGGTCGGCGTCGCGGTCGTCCCCACGCGCGCGGGGTCGGACCCGACGTCCGGCTCGGTCAGCAGGAACGCGCTGATGTGGTCGGTGGCGACCTTCGGCAGCCACTCCTGCTTCTGCTCCTCGGAGCCGAAGTGCAGCAGCGGCTCGGCGACGCCGATCGACTGGTGCGCGCTCAGCAGCGCGCCGAGCGACGAGTGCACCGACCCCACGAGCGTCAGCGCGCGGTTGTAGTACACCTGCGACAGCCCGAGCCCGCCGTACTTGGTCGGCACCTTCATGCCGAGCGCGCCGAGCTTCTTGAGCCCGTCGATGACGGTCTCCGGGATCTTGGACTCGCGCTCGATCTCTAGCGGGTCGACGTGCTCGCTGAGGAACGAGCGCAAGTCCTTCAGGAACGCCTCGCCCTTCTCCACGGCGGCGGGGTCGAGCTGGGGCTGAGGGTGGATCAGGTCAAGCTTGAGGTTGCCGAGGAAGAGCTCCTTGCCGAAGCTCGGCAAGTTCCATTCGCTCTCACGGGCATCCTCAGCGACCTGGCGTGCTTCGCGTTCGGTGACATCGGTGGCCATGCTCCATTGACTACCCGGTCAACGCAGCGGACGTGCGCCCTCTGTGACGAGGTTCTCACCTGGCTCCAGGACGCGGAACGGCACGCCGGCGGCCTCGGCCTCGCGCGCGAAGGCGCCCGCGGGGTCATCGACCTGGGCGTAGGTCGGCGGCGCATGGATCGCGTCGTAGTGGATCGGGATCGCCAGCTTGGCGCCGAGCAGCTGCGCGGCGGCGACCGCCTCGACGGGCGTGAGGACCGCGTTAAACGGCGACGCCGGCTGGCGGTGGGGCAGCGAGACGATCGCGCCGTTGATCGGCAAGAACGAGACGTCGGGCTCGCCGAGACGCATCCGGATCTTCCACCAGGAGCCGTGGAAGAGCGTGTCGCCGTGGTGCGAGACGCGGGTCCCGTCGGCCTCCACGACCCAGCCGACCTGCGGGTCCCCGAAGCCGTCGACGGCCGGGATCGCGGTCACCGCGAACGCGCCAACACGCACGGTCTCCCACTCGCGCACGAAGCGCTGGCGCACGCCGAGCTCGACCAGCCGCCGCTCGGCGGGGAGGGTCGCGGCGATCTCCAGGAACTCGCCGGTGTCGGGCGCGGGGCGCAGCAGAACGCCGTCGTCGGCCAGCGTCGCGGCGATCGCCTCGGGGTCGCAGTGATCGTCGTGGAGGTGGGTGACGAGCGCCAGGCGCGCGCCGCCGGCCGTCGGCGCGGGCAGCTCGGTCAGCGCGTCGCCGATGAACTGGCGCATCGCGTCGGGGCGCGTCCACACGTCGATCACCGCCCGTGCGCCGTCCTCGGCCTCCAGCTCGACGCCCGCCCAACCCAGTCTCCTGATGTTCATGGCCGGCCATTTAACGACCGATCGGTCGCCAAGTCAATAGCGACCGGTCGATCGCTAAGATTCGTGGCCATGCCCCGCCGCTCGCAAGCCGATGCCGCGAAGACGAAGCAGTCGATCGTGGCGCGTGCCGTCGACCTCGCCTCGGTCGAAGGCCTCGAAGGCCTCACGATCGGCCGGCTGGCGACCGACCTGGAGATGAGCAAGGCCGGCGTCCTGGGCCACTTCGGCACAAAGGAGGAGCTGCAGCTGGCAGCGCTCAACGGTGCCGCCGCGATCTACCGGCGCGAGATCTGGGAGCGGGCGCACGCGGTCCCGGCCGGCCAGAAGCGCCTGTTGGCGATCGCCGACGCGTGGCTGGACTACCTCGGTCGCGACGTCTTTCCCGGCGGCTGTTTCGTCACGGCGGCGTCGTGCGAGTTCGACGACCGGCCCGGCCGCGTGCGCGACGCGGTCGTCGCGATGCACCAGCTCTGGACGGACGTCTTGGCGCGCGAGGCCAAGCAGGCGATCAAGGACGGTGACCTGCCCCGCGGGACCGACCCCTATGACATCGCTTTCGGCCTCAACGCCATCGCCATGGGCGTCAACCAGGCGCGGCACTTGATGCACAACGACGACGCGCCCGCGCGCGGCTGGCGTGCAATGCGCACGATCCTGGCCGCGCCGCGGGCGCGTCGGAAGTACCTCAACTAAGCGCCGAGGTTCGAAGCGCGCTTAGACCGGGCGCACCTCGACGGCCTTCGGGCCCTTGGCCCCGGCCTCGGTGCTGTACTCCACGCGCGCGCCTTCCGCGAGGGTGCGGAAGCCGTCGGCCTGGATGTCGCTGTGATGCACGAAGAGGTCCTTGCCCGACTCGTCGGGGGTGATGAAGCCAAACCCCTTCTCGTCGCTGAACCACTTCACGACGCCCTGTGCCATCTGTGTCTCTCTCCTACGTTTGGGTGGTGTGCTGCCAGACGCGGGAGGTGCTTCGAGACAACCAACTGCGACGCCAACACGCTGCTCTGAGGCCGGTCGAGCAAGCTCACCGGCCCTATCGCGCGGCACCGTAGCAACCAAAAGGGCCGGTGGGAAGGGTTTCCCACCGGCCCGATCGGTTTGTTCACTCAGGCTGCGAGAAGCCTTTCGGCCACGCGATCGGTCGCGTCGCCGTGGCCGCCGACCAGCCGGCGGGTCAGCTGCGCGCGCCGGAAGTACAGCGGGGCGTCATGTTCCCAGGTGGCGCCGATGCCGCCGTGGACGTTGATGTTGGACCTGGTTGCGAAGTCGAGCGCACCGCCCGCGGCCGATCGCGCGGCGCTCGCGGCCAGCGGCCACTCGCCCGGCTCGTCGGCTCGCGCCCACCCCGCGTAGAACAGCAGCGACCGCGCGTTCTCCAGCCGCCGCAGCACCTCGGTCAGCTCGTGCTTGATCGCCTGGTAGGACCCGATGGGGCGCCCGAACGTGAAGCGCTCCTTCGCGTACTGGACGCTCATCTCCAGCGTCGTCTGCACGGTGCCGACCGCCTCGGCGGCGATCAGCGCCTGCGCGACGTACCAGGCGTCGGCCGCCGCGTCGGGCGACACGGACAACAACTTGCCCGGCGCGTCGGCCAGCGTGACGTGCGCCACGGCGCGCGTCACGTCGTAGCGCACGACCTGCTCGACGGTCACGCCAGGCGCGCTGGCCTCCACGACCGCGACCGTCCCGTCGACGCCCACGACGACCAGCAGGTCGGCGCCCGGCGCGTCGGGCACGTAGGCGGCGCGACCGGTCACGCGGACGTTGTCGCCGTCGCCCTCGATCACCGGCGCGGCGGGCCGTGCGGCGCCCGGACCGTCCACCGTCCAGTTGGGCTCCAGGTCACCCGGCGGGCGCGTCGGAATCCACACCGGGCGGACCTCGCCGGAGGCGATCGCCTCCAGGCCGTCGTAGGACGCCGCGTCCAACAGCGCCGTCGCCGGCAACAACCCCAAGAACGGGACCGGCGCCAGCACGCGGCCCAGCTCCTCGGCCACCAGCATCGCGTCAAAGACGCCCAGCCCGGCGCCGCCGCCCGCCTCGGACACCAGCAACCCGGACCAGCCGGCCTCACGCGCGGAGGGCCACAGGTCGGGCAGTTCCTCCAACCCCTTGTCCTGTGCCTCGCGCGCCGCCTCGATGATCTTGAAGCGCGACACCGTGCCGCGCGCGGCCTCGCGCAGGAACTCCTGCTCGTCGGTCAATGACAAGTCCATGGCCTACGCCACTGCCCCTTCCTTCTCCTTGGCGCGGAGTTCGGAGAACGGGATGCCCTTGTCCAGTCGCGGCTCCGGCGGCAGGCCGAGCACGCGCTCGCCGATCGTGTTACGCAGGATCTGCTCCGTGCCGCCCGCGGACTTCAACCCGGGCAGGAACGAGATCATGTAGGCCCACTCGGAGTCGTCCTCGTCCAGCGCGTCGGGCCCGAGCACGTCGGCGATCAGGTCGCCCGCGGCGATCGCCGCGTTGACCGTCGTCACCTTCGCCAGGCCGGACTCCGGCCCCGGGATCTGCCCCTGGGACAGCGCGGACAGCCCGCGGTAGGACGCAAAGCGCAGCGCGAGCAGCTCGGTGCCGATCTCGCCCAGCGTCTTGCGCACCGTCTTGTCCTTGCGCGCGACCGGGTCGGATCCGATCGCCGCCGCGAAGCGCGCCGCGTCATAGCCGAAGCCCTGGGAGCCCAGGCCGATCGTCAGCCGCTCGAACATCAGGACGGTCAGCGCCGTCGCCCAGCCGTTGTCGACGCCGCCGACCACGTGCTCGGCCGGGATCCGCACGTCGTCGAAGAAGACCTCGTTGAACTCCGCCTCGCCCGAGATCTGCCGCAGGCCGCGGACGGTCACGCCCGGAGCGCTCATGTCGATGATGAACATCGTCATGCCCTTGTGCTTGGGCAGGTCGGCGTTGGTCCGTGCGAGCAGCAGGCCGAAAGACGAGAACTGCGCGTTGGTCGTCCACACCTTCTGGCCGTTGAGCACGAACGAGCCGTCGTCCTGAGCGACCGCGCGCGACTGCACCGCTGCCAGGTCCGAGCCGGCCGCGGGCTCGCTGAACATCTGGCACCAGACCTCGTCGCCGTGCAGCATCGGCCCGAGGTGGCGCTGCTTCTGCTCCGGCGTGCCGTGCGCGATCAGGCACGGCCCGAGCATGCCGAGGCCGATGACGTCCAGGACGCCCGGCACCTGCGCTCGGGCGAGCTCCTGGTTGACGATCACCATCTCGATCGGGCCCTTGCCCTGGCCGCCGAACTCGACCGGCCACGTCGTGCCGGCCAGCCCGCCCTCGGCGAGCTTGCCCTGCCACGCGCGCCGCGCGGCGAGGTAGCTCGTGTCTTCTGCGCCCGCGCGCGTCGAGCGCACCGGCGGCGCATCCGCCTTGTTGGCCTCGAGCCAGCTGCGTACCTGCTCCCGGTATGCGGCCTGCTCGGGCGTGTCGTTGAGATCCACGCTCTCTGAGTCCTCCTAATTGGCTGACCAGCCAGTCGGTAGGAGGCGGACTCTAGAGCACGCGTCGAGTCGTAATGCCGGTCAGGCCACGCGGACCTGGTCGCGCCCTTCGTCCTTGGCGCGGTAGAGCGCGCGATCGGCGCGCTCGATCAGGGCCGACGCGTCCTCCGCGCCATCCCAGGCGGCGATGCCCGCCGAGCAGGTCTGCTGCGAGGGCGTCAGTTGGCGTAGGCGGTCGATCAGCGTGGCAGCGTCGGAGGCCGCGCAGCCCGGGAGGACCACGACGAACTCCTCGCCGCCGAAGCGGGCCAGCGCGTCGCCGGTGCGCAGCGCGCTGCTCCACGCGGCGCACGCGCCCTTGAGGAGCTGGTCGCCGGCGGCGTGTCCGTGGCCGTCGTTGTAGGCCTTGAAGTGGTCGAGGTCGAGGATCGCCACCGACACCGGCAGCCCGCGCTGGCGCGCGTTGAGCAGCGCCAGGTGCAGCTCGTCGTCCAGCGCGCGGCGGTTCAGGACGCCGGTCAGCGCGTCGGTGCGCGACTGCTGGGCCAGACGGGCGACCAGCGCGGTGCGCGAGAGCGCGGTCGACGCCTCGTGGGCCAACAACACCAACAAGCGGCTGGTGCGGTCGCCCAGCTCGTCGCGCAGCGTGCGCCAGTAGACCATCAACACGCCCACGCAGCGCCCGTCGAGCAGGATCGGCTGCGTGGCGACCGAGCGCGCGCCGTGCCGGGAGGCCAGGAGCCAGCCGGAGGTCTCTGCGTCGGCGACGAAGACCGGCGTGCCCGACGTGTAGGTCTCGAGCGCCAGCGACTTCGCGCCTGGCTCGACGCGCACGTCGCGCAGCTCCGCGGCGCTGGCGCCGGAGGTGATCAGGCCGCCGTCCTCGTGCGGGACGAGCAGGACCGCGTGGTCGGCCTCGGCCATGCGGCAGGCGGCGTCGCAGAGCTGGTCGCGGACGAGCGCGTCGTCCAGGCCACGCGCCAGACGGCTCGTGACCTCGGCCAGCACGGCCAGCGCGGAGGTCTCCTCGCGGCGCTCGCGGTCGCGCTCGAGCCGCTCGCTGATGTCGCGCAAGAAGACGTGGAGGCGGACGTCGCCGTCGTGCTCGGTCGCGCCGATCGTCAGCTCGACCGGGACGTGGTGGCCGTCGCGATGGCGCGCCGGGGCCTCCAGCACGCGGCCGGAGACGCCCTCCTCGCCGGCGCGGGCCAGCATCGCGTTGATCGCCTGGCGCAGGCCGTCGGGCACGATCGTGTCGGTCACGCGCAGGCCGATCAGGACGTCGCGCTCCCAGCCGAAGAGCGTCTCGGCGGCGGTGTTCATCTCCAGGACGCGGCCGTCGGGATCGATCCGCAGGAACGCGTCGGGCGTGTGCTCGATGATCGCCTGCAACTCGGCCTGGCGCTCGGCGGCGACGATCTGCTGGCGGCGGACCTCGACGTGCGCGGAGACGGCGGCAGCCAGCGCGCGCAGCGTCTCGCGCTCGCCCTCGCCGAACGCCCGCGGCTGGGGGTCGATGACGCAGAGCGTGCCGATCTTGTGGCCGTCGGCGGTGGTGACCGGCGCGCCGGCGTAGAAGCCGACGCGGCCGCCGGTGACCAGCGGGTTGTCAGCGAAGTCGGGGTCGGCCGCGGCGTCGTTGATCACCCACGGGTCGGCGTCGTGGCCGATCGCGTGGGCGCAGAAGGCAATGTCGCGCGGGTCCTCGTCGCCGTGCTTGAGGCCGACGCCGGCCTTGGTCCACTGGCGGTCTGAGTCGATCAGCGACACCGCGGCGATCGGCGTGCCGAGCAGGCGCGCGGCCAGCTCGGCCAGCGCCTGGTAGGCCGGATCGGCTTCGGAGTCCAGCAGGCGCAGACGGCGCAGAGCGCCGAGGCGCTCGGTCTCGTTCGCGGGAATCGGCGGCAACAGTCCCATCGTCCTGCGTAGTCGGTTGCGCACGGCGCGCGTCGAGGGCGCCTGGACGACTGGCCTAGCAGCGTTTGTTCCTTGAGCGCGCCCGCTTAGAGCCAGTCCTCGATGTGCAGTGGGCGGAAGTCACGCACGTTGTTGGTGACCACCGCTCGCTGCTGTGACCGTGCGAGGTCGAGGACCTCGGGGTCGGAGAGCTCGGCGTGCGCAGAGGCGGCGATGGCCTGCACGTCGTAGCCGCGGCTGTGGAGGAGCTCCGCGATGACGGGCGAGAGCATCTCGTCGAGGAGGAGCTTCACCGCGCAAGCGCGGCCTGTCCCGCGGCCCAGGCTGCGCGGGCCTCTTCGGCCATGAGCTCGTTGTCGGCGATGAGCTCGTCGACCTCGCTCGTGTACGCGCCGTAATAGGCGACTGCCGCCTGAAGGAGCCCGAGCGGCATCTGTAGGTACTCGGCCGCCTCGTGAAGGTCGTTGTCGTTGTCGCGGATGGTCGCGATGACCTCCCAGACGTCCTTGCCCGTGCCGACCAGGCGGGCCCGCCGGCCTGCGGGACCATCGACAAAACGAACGAGCGGGTGCTCGTCCATCCGCAGCCCCTCCTCGACGTAGCGCTGAGCAAGCGTGCGTGGCGGCAGGTTCACGCGCTTTGCTCGCGACCCCAGTCGCTCGATGGTCGCCTCTCCGAGGCGCAAGCTCATGGGGTTCGTCTTGCTCATGAGAGCACCGTAACACGCTGTAGCACGGCGCGCTACGAGGAATTGCGCGGGAGCCGCTACTAGCCGAGCGCGGTGAAGCCGCGCTCGAAGAGCTTCTTGGCCTGGTCGCCCGGGTTGGGCGAGTGCAGGAGCACGACGCCGAGCCGGTGGCCGTTGCGCTTGACGGCCGCGACGAGGCACATGCCGGCGGCGTCGGTGAAGCCGGTCTTGATGCCCAGCGTGCCGGCGTAGTTGGTCTTCAACAGCGGGTTGTGGTTGTAGAGGTAGAGCTTGCCGCCCTTGATCGGGAACGGCAGGACGGCCTGGCGGCGGCTGACGATCTTTGCCAAGCGCGGCTCGTCGAGGACCGCGCGGGCCTCGACCGCGAGGTCGGCGGCGCACGAGTGGTTGCCGCGGTCGGTGAAGCCCGACGGCGTCGAGTAGCGCGTGCAGGTCAGGCCCATGGCGGCGGCGCGCTGGTTCATCAAGCCCACGAAGCCGGGCACGGTGTGGTCGGGGGAGGCGCGCTGGGCGAGCGCGATCGCCGCGTCGTTGCCCGATGGCAGCAGCAACCCGTACAACATCGCGCTGACCCCGACCCACTTGTTCTTGGGCAGGACGCCGACGCCGGAGCCCTGGTAGGCCAGCGCCTCCTTGGTGATGCGGACCTTCGAGCCGTCCGGCACGCGGTCGGTCACCACCAGGCCGGTCATCATCTTGGTCACGCTGGCGATCGGCAGGATCCGCGTCGGATCCTTGCGCCAGAGGACCTTGCCGGTGTCGAGGTCGAACAGCAGCCCGGCGCGCGGCGGCTTGCCGAACTTGATCGAGACGAGGTCCTGCGTCCCGGTCAGCGCGAGCGTCAACGGTGACGTCGCCGCCGACGGCGCGACCGGGCCGTTGGCCGACTGCAGCGGCGCGTCCGGCGCGCCGGAGTCCGGCTTGGAGGTCTTGGTCGAGGACCCCGACGACCCGCACCCGGCGACCAGCAAGAGCGAAATCAGGAGGGCGGTGTTCCGCGCGACGGCCCGCACGCCGTCAGACCACCGCGCTCTGTGGCCGGCCGTTGTTGTAGGCCGGGTTCTGGCGGTGCGCGAAGACCCGGATCGCCAGCAGGCCGAACGCGAAGCCGCCGATGTGGGCGAAGTAGGCGACGCCGCCGCCGTCGCCCGCCGGGTCCGTGAGGCCGGCGGCGCCGAAGGCGATCTGCTCCACGAACCAGATGCCGAGCACGACCATCGCGGGCAGCTCGACGAGCGTGAAGAAGAAGATGATGAAGATGACCGTCAGCACTCGCGCGCGCGGGTAGAGCAGGATGTAGCCGCCCAGGACCGCGGCGATCGCGCCGGACGCGCCGACCAGCGGGACGGCGTTCTCGGAGCCGCTGGCGATCAGCGTCTGGCCGGCGAGTGCGGCGATGCCGCCAACGAGGTAGAAGACGATGAACTTGATGCGGCCCATCGAGTCCTCGACGTTGTTGCCGAAGATCCACAGGAACAACATGTTGCCGGCGAGGTGGATGACCGAGCCGTGCATGAACATCGACGTGAACGCGGTGACGATCACCGAGGGCTGGTCCGGGACGCCCTCGCCGCAGGCGATCGAGTTGCCCTGCACGATGCACTGCTGGCCGGGGTGCTTGATCTCGTAGGGGATCCAGCCGTAGTCGACGACGTTGGCGTCGGAGGGTCCGTTGAGGATCCCGCCCTTCTGCCACAAGAAGTAGGCCAGGACGTTGATGATCAGCAACGCGACCGTGACGATCGGGAACGTCGTCGTCGGGATGTTGTCCTTGAGCGGGAACACTGCGCGCGGGGCGCGAGACTACCCGGCGGTGGCGGCGAGCGGGCCGGTCCCCGGCTCGGCCTGCGGGACGTGCTCGTCGGCGTGGTAGGACGAGCGCACCAACGGCCCGGCGGCGACGTGGTCGAAGCCCATCTCCATGCCGGCCTTGGCGATCGCGTCGAACTCGTCGGGGTGCCAGTAGCGGACCAGCGGCAGGTGGCGCTCGGTCGGGCGCAGGTACTGGCCGATCGTGATGACCTGGACGTCCTTGGCGCGCAGCTGCTGGAGCGCGTCGACCATCTCGTCGAAGGTCTCGCCGAGGCCGACCATCAACCCTGACTTGGTCGTGACGGCGTCGCCGCCCAGCTCCTTGGCGGTCTGCAGGACGCGCAGCGAGCGCTCCCACGTCGAGCCGCGGCGGGCGATGGGGTAGAGGCGCGGGACGACCTCGACGTTGTGGTTGAAGACGTCAGGCCGCTCGGCGATGACCTTCGCCAGCGGCATGTCGAGGCCCTGGAAGTCCGGCGTCAGGATCTCGATCTTGGTGTTCGGCGACTGCCGGCGGATCTGGCGGATGACGCCGACGAACGCGTGGGCGCCCTTGTCGGGCATGTCGTCGCGGTCGACGCTCGTGATGACCGCGTGGCGCAGGCCCATCCGGGCCACCTGGCGGGCGACGCGCGCGGGCTCCAGCGGGTCGTTCCAGGTCGGCTTGCCGGTCTTGACGTGGCAGAACCCGCAACGGCGGGTGCACGTGTCGCCGAGGATCATGAAGGTCGCGGTGCCGCGCTCCCAGCAGTCCCCGATGTTGGGGCAGGCCGCTTCCTGGCAGACCGTGTGGAGGTTGTCGTCGGCGATCTTGGCCTTCAACTCGCGGTACTTCGGCCCGCCGGGCATGGGGACCTTGAACCACTTCGGCTTGCGCTCGCGGATGTCGAGGACGTCGGGCCCGAGGACCTTCAGGACGTCCATGCCGCCGGGGTTCGCGCGGGAGCGGGTCTTGTGCTCGCGCTTCGTGGTCGGTTCAGCGGCCATCGCCGCTGCAACGTTAGCGGGCGCGGACGAGGTCCACGCTCGCGCGCGTGAGCGCGACGAGGGCGAAGACGAAGAGGCCGAGCTGCAGGGCCGCGTGGTCGCGCGCGCCGCCGTCCCAGGTGATCGCGGCGGTCAGCGCGGCGGCGAAGGCGAGGTTGGAGGCCAGCGGGCCGGTGAGCAGGATCGCGGTCGCGCGGCGCTTCGAGGCCGACGGCGCGTGGAGGCACTCGCCGCCCCAGAGCCAGCCCTTGGTCGCGCCGATCATCAGGCGCCCGACGCGGACGGTGCGGACCGTGCGGCCGGAGCCGAGCAGGACGCAGACGCGGCCCTTGGTCAGCGCGAGCGCGGCGGCGGCGCGGCCCAGTTCGTGCAGGAGCGCCGCCGGGATCGTGGCGGCGACGATGACGAGGAGAAGCGGGAGCGGGCCGTCCATGGCCCGTCTGGCATCGGACCATGGCGCCGTGGTCTTGACGCGGGCGGCGACTTGATCAGACGACCGTCGAGGGCGCGGCTGCCAGCGCCTTCTCCAGCCGGTCGCGCGTGACCAGGCGCTGGCGTTCGCCGAGCGCGTCGGCGAGGCCGTGGGTCACGCGCTTGCGCACGCAGTCGATGCGGCCGCGTCTCGCGGTGAGGCGCTCGACCGAGGTCATCGCGACGCCGCCCAGGCCGCACGGGACGATCCAGGTGAACGGCTCCAGCGTCGTGTCGTCGATGTTGATGGACAAGCCGTGCATCGTGACGCCGTGGGAGATGTGCAGGCCGATCGAGCCGATCTTGTCGTCGCCGACCCAGACGCCGGTGAAGTCGCGGCCGTCGGCGGCGCGGCCGCGGGCTTTCGTGATGCCCTCCTCGCGCAGCGCGGCGACCATCGCGTCCTCGAGCTGGCCGACGAAGCGCATGACGTCGTCGATCTTCACGATCGGGTAGGCGATCAGCTGGCCGGGGCCGTGGTAGGTGACCTTGCCGCCGCGGTCGACGTCGACCACGTCGATTCCATGCTCGGCGTACCAGGCGTCGCCGAACGGCAGCTCGGCCGGGTCGGAGCGGCGCCCGCGCGTGTAGACGGGATCGTGCTCCAGCGTGAGGATCGTGTCCGGGATCAGGTCGTGCCGGCGCGCGGCGCGGAGGCGCTGCTGGAGGTCGAGCGCCTCGCGATACGGGACGCGTCCCAGGTGCACGCTCCACAGATCCATGACCGACGATGGTAGAGGCCGTCCGGCGGGTAGCGCGCGGTGTATGGCCGACACCATCACGTTGCTGCCCAAGGACGACGACGGCGCACGCATCCTGGACGAGTTCGAGCAGCAGACCGAGCTGTCGCCCGCTGACGACGACGGCGACGCCCGCGTCTACGAGCTCGAAGGCGACGACCACCAGGTCGAGATCGTGCAGACGCTGACCGACATCGACCCGGAGTGGACGGAGCACATCGCGCTGGAGATGCCGGCGTAGCGTTCCGCTCGCTCACGGCGCGGCGCCGCGCCTGGCGCGTGGCACACTCGGGACGATGGCCGCCGACCGCCGCGCCCCGCTCGCCCAGTGGCGCACCCGCCTGCGCTGGCGGTTGGCCGGCGCGTGGCAGTGGCCGGCGTTCTTCGCGTTGACCGCCGTCGACGCGGTCGTGCTCTCGCGGCTGCCGTTCGCGGGCGGCCGGTCGACGCTGATCGGGTCGATCCTGGCGGCGGGGTTGTTGAACGTGATCGTGCTGGCCGTCGTCCCGCGGCCGGGCGGCTGGCTGCTGCGCCGCCGCCGTCCCGACCTCCCGCGCGAGATCGCCGCCGACTTCGCGGGCACGGCGGGGCTGGTGGCGTTGTGCCTGATGTTGGTCGTGGGCGGGGTCTTGCACCGCCCGGCGCTGCACGAGGACGACGCGGCGCTGGCGACCGCGACCTCCAGCGCCCGGGCCTACGCGTCCCACAACGCTCCGGGCGAGTACCGGCCGCTGCACGGCGAGGACACGTGGCGGTCGGGCCAGAGGCTCTTCCGGACCTGCTTCGAAGGCCCGGACCCGCGCCGCGACTACTGCGTCTTCGTGCGCCTGGACGAGCCCAACCCCGTCGTCCGGCTCGACCGCGACCAGCGGCCGAACGCGACGGTCGCCGGGCCGGGGAACCCCGGGCGCATCGGCGGCTGAGTCCAAACCACATTGGACCGGTTTTCGAGGTTGTCAGGCAATTGACATCAAGGAACGTTCGGGCCTTACCGATGTGGGACCGGGATGCGCTACTTGCGGGCATTTGCGGGCGTGGTGGGGGCGTCGGGATCGCTGATCGCGGCCGGTGGCATCGTGCTCGCGATCTTCTCCACCGGCCTGGCCTTCCACGGCTGGCCCGACATGCGCGACCCGTCGGCCCGCGCGACCCAGGGCGCGACTGAGCTCGCCGCCCAGCCCCGGACCGGCGCCGCGCTGCGGGCCGGCGACGAGGTCGGGGTGAGCACGCTGCCGACGGTGCCCGTCTCAGACGGTCCCGACGCCGCGGTGGCTACGCGTCGCACGACCCGGCACGCCAGGGCCAAGCACGCGCCCGCGCGCGATCGCGGCTCCTCGACCGACGCGACCTCCTCGCCTGGCACGGCCCCGGGCGCCTCGACGCCGCCGTCCTCGTCGGGGTCGACGCCGTCGGCATCCGCGCCGGCCGGCGCGAGCGATCCCTCGTCGTCCTCCTCGCCCTCGTCTGCTGCCGACACGTCGTCGAGCCAGTCGCCGTCGAAGCCCTCGACGCCGACCACGCCTTCAACGCCGTCGACCCCTTCAGCGCCCGCGCCCTCAAGCGTCACCGACGCCGCCGCCCAGGCCGTCGAGAACACGACCTCCGCCGCCGGCGCCGCCGTCTCCTCCGCGACCTCCACGGCCGCCGACACCGTCAAGCCCGCCGCACCCGCCGTCGCCGACACCGTCACCGCCGTCGGCCAAGCCGTCGACAACACCGTCACCCAGGCCGGCCAGGCCGTCGGCGGCATCCTCTCGGGCCTCGGCGGCGCGAAGGGCAAGTAGCGGCGACGGTATAACTCGGTTATACTCGGCGGCATGAAGACGGCGATCTCGATCCCGGACGTCACCTTCGCGCGGGTCGACGCGACGGCGGCGCGCCTCGGTGTGTCGCGCAGCGAGTTCTTCACGCGTGCCGCAGAGCGCTGGCTCAACGACCTCGAGGGCGCCGAGACGACCGCAGCGATCGACGCCGCGCTCTCTGGCGAGCAGGACACGGCGTTTGTCGAGCGCGCCGCGCACGACCTCGCCGCTGACGTCGACTGGTGATCGTCCGCGGCGAGATCTGGTGGGCGGACCTTGGCTTGCCGCGTGGATCCGCTCCCGCGCTCCGGCGTCCCGTGCTGGTGGTCAGCGATGACCGCTACAACCGCTCTACGCTGCGCACGGTCACCGTGGTCGCATTGACCTCCACGACCCGGCTTGCCGCTCTGCCGGGCAACGTCGCGATCCCCGCTGACGTCTCCACGCTGGACCGCGACTCGGTCGCGAACGTCACACAGCTCGCGACGATCGACCGCGCCGCCCTCGAGGAGCGCATCGGTGCTTTGCCACAGTGGGTCATGACGCAGGTCGATGACGGCCTGCGCGGCGCGCTCGCGCTTTAGTTCGCCGCCACGCGCTCGCGGAGCGATGCGAAGAGGGCGGGGCCGTCGGTGGCTGCGGCGAGGTGGAGCGTGAGTGGTGCGACGTGGCGGATTGTCACTGCGCCGTCGGCGACGGTGGGGCGGGTGGCGATGGGGCCGAGGGTGAGGGTTGCGGGTGCGGGGCCGGGTGCGGGTTGACCCAAGATGATGGTGTCGCCCTCAGCGATGATGATCGCGGTCTCCAGGAGCGGCTCGACGGCGTCGGCGAGCAGCGCGGCGAGTGACCCGGAGGATCTCCGGCGCGCCGCGAGCAGCCCTTCGACGTCGACCGGCGCGGTGGTGGTGAAAGCGGGAGCGGTGGCGGCGAAGGTGGGCGCGTCGGCGAACGAGGTGTCGCCGGGGTCTGCGATGGCGTCGCTCGGCTCGACGACCACGGCGGTGTCGTCCTCCTCCGCCGCGCCCCGCCCCACGAGGGCGCGCGCGGCGGTGACGATGCGGTCGAGGCTCGGAAGCGCGGCGGCTTCAAGGGCGGCGGCGTAGGGGGTCGGCGCATCGGCGCCGGTGACGCGCTCGATCGCGATGGAGCGGGGCAGGAGCGCGGAGAGGGTGGCGGTGATGCCGCCGGCCGGTGGGCCTTCCTCGATCAGGATCGCCGCGCCCGTGGAGGTCGCGGAGGCGCGCACGGTCTCGTCGTCGAGCGGGCGCAGCGAGCGGAGGTCGATGACGGTGGCGTGGATCTCCTCCTCGGCCAGGCGATCGGCGGCGCCCAGCGCCAGGTCGACCATGCGCGAGGTGGCGACGAGGGTGACGTCGGCGCCGGTGCGGCGCACGGTGGCGCCGAAGGTCGATGCGGCCGCGTCGCCCGGAGGAGGCGGCGGCGGCCCGACCGTGTCATACAACAAGGTGTGCTCCAGCAGTACGACCGGGTCGTCGGTGGCGATCGCGGCGCGGAGCATCGCTCCAGCATCAGCCGGGGTCGCGGGGGCCCAGACGGTCAGTCCTGGGATGTGATGCAACAACGCCTCGACGTTGCTGGAGTGCACCGGCCCCAGGCGCGCGCCCGCGCTCTGCGGCATCCGCAGGACGAAGGGCGCGTGGACGCGTCCGCCGCTCATCGCCCGCAACGGTGCCGCGTGATGGGCGAGCTGGTCGTAGGCCAACCCCGCGAAGGTCGCGGTCGTCAGCTCGACCACCGGTCGCATGCCGGTCATCGCCGCGCCGATCGCGACGCCGACGATCGCGGCCTCCGACGACGGCGCATCCAGGATCCGGCCGGCGCCGAAGTCCTCCAACAACCCGGCGGTCACGCCGTAGGCCCCGCCGCGCACCCCGACGTCCTGGCCGAGGACGATCACGCGCTCGTCGTCGCGCAGCGCCGCGCGCAACGCGGACCGCAGCGCCTCGCGGTAGGTGACCTCGCCGCTCACGTCGCGACCTCGACGGCCGCCTCGGCCTCCGCGGCGGCGACCGCCACCACCAGCCGATCGCGGATCCCCGCGCCGATCGCCTCGCGCTCGTCCTCGCTCAGCACGCCCTCCGCCACCAGCCGCTCCCCGAACGCGGCCACCGGATCCACGGCGCCGTCGCCCGCGCGGCGCACGACCGCCTCCACCAGCGTCGGCCGCCGCTCGTCGCGCGCCCGCCGCGCGGCTTCGGCCACGCTCGCGCGCACCTCTACGGGATCGACGCCGGAGCACTTCAGCCCCGCCACGCCTGACGCCGAGCTGCGCTGGAACAGGTCGGTCACCGACGGCTCCGGTCCGTCCCACGCCAGGTCGTGGGTCACGAGGAACACGACCGGCAGCGACCACGTCGCCGCCAGCGCGAGCGTCTCGGCGAATACGCCCTCGGCGGTCGCGCCGAGCGTCAGCTGGCACAGCGCGACGCCCTCGTAGCTCTGCGCAGCGAAGCTCAGCGCCACGCCCGCGCTCAGCGGCGCGTGCCCCGCCGGGATGCCGAAGCCGCCGTACAGCCCGCGGTCGGGGTCGACCACGTGCGTCGAGCCGCCGGCACCACCCGAAACCCCGGACGGCTTTCCGAGCAGCTCGGCGAAGACGCGGGCCGGATCCGTCCCCCGCGCCAGCGCCCACGCGTGCGCGCGAAACGTCGTCAGGACCGCGTCGCCCGGGCGCAGCGCGCGCGCCGCGCCGACGACCACCGCCTCCTCGCCGCGCGCACCGTGCAGGAACCCCGCCACGGCACCCGAGGCGTACAACTCGCTTGAACGCTCCTCGAAGTGGCGTATCAGGAGCATCGAGGTCCACCACTCCTTGGCCGTCGCGGCGTCGGGAATGGGGAGGGCGGCCATCGCGCGGCAGCGTACCGCGCGATGGCCGGCTACCGGGTCAGAGGAGCGTCACGACCGACTTGACCTCCGTGTACAGCTTCAGCGCCTCGGCGCCCATCTCGCGGCCCCAGCCGGACTCCTTGTAGCCGCCGAAGGGGAGCGCCGCGTCGAACACGTTGTAGCAGTTGACCCACACCGTTCCGGCGCGCAGCGCCTTCGCGGTGCGGTGGGCCTTGGACAGGTCCTGGGTCCACACGCCGGCTGCCAGACCGTAGTTGGTGTTGTTGGCGTCCGGCGGCAGGCCGCCCTTCTCGAACGGCCGCACGGTGACGACCGGGCCGAAGATCTCCTCGGCCTCGACCTTCATCTGCGGGTTGGTCCCCGCGAGCACCGTCGGCTCCACGAAGTACCCGCGGTCGCCGTGGCGCTTGCCGCCGGCGACCGTCTCGGCGCCCTCGGTCTCACCGCTCGACAAGAACCCGCAGACGCGGTCGAGCTGCTCCTGACTCACCAGCGGCCCCATCTGCGAGTTGGGGTCGATGCCCGGTCCCACGGTGATCCCACGGGCGTGGTCGGCGACGCCGGCCACGACGTCGTCGTAGATCGACTCCTCCACGAACAGCCGCGAGCCCGCCGCGCAGCACTGCCCGTGGTTGAAGAAGATCGCGTTGGCGGCGCCCGGGATCGCGGTCTCCAGGTCGGCGTCCGCGTAGACCACGTTGGGGGACTTGCCGCCCAGCTCCAAGGACACCTTCTTGAGGTTGCCGGCGGCTGCGTTCAGGATCAGCCGGCCGACCTCCGTGGAGCCCGTGAACGCGACCTTGTCGACGTCCGGATGCGCGGCCAGCGGCGCGCCGGTCTCTTCGCCGAAGCCCGTCACGACGTTGACGACGCCCGGCGGGATCCCCGCCTCCAGGCACAGCTCGCCGAGCCGCAGCGCGCTCAGCGGCGTCTGCTCGGCGGGCTTGAGAATCACGCAGCAGCCCGTCGCCAGCGCCGGCCCGAGCTTCCACGCGGCCATCAACAACGGGAAGTTCCAGGGGATGATCTGGCCGACGACGCCGACCGGCTCATGCAAGGTGTAGGCGTGCCACTCGGCGCCCGGCATGTAGGGGACCGAGATCTGCAGCGTCGACCCACCGCTCTTGGTCGTCCAGCCCGACATGTAGTGGAAGAGGTCAGCGGCCAGCGGCACGTCGGCGGCCTTGGCGATCGCCAGCGGCTTGCCGTTGTCCAGGGTCTCCAACGTGGCGAGCTCGTCGCCGTGCTCGAGGATCAGGTCGCCCAGCCGGTGGATCACGCGGCCGCGCTCCGAAGGCGACATCGTGCGCCACGGCGAGCTCGGGTCGAACGCCGCGCGTGCGGTCTTCACGGCGCGGTCGATGTCCTCCGACGAGCCGCGCGGGACCGTCGCCAGCACCTCGCCCGTGGCCGGGTCGTAGGTCTCGAAGGTCTGGCCGGACGCCGCGTCCACCCAGTCCTTGCCGATCAGCATCTGGTGGTGCCGTGCGACGAAGTCGCGTGCGTGCTGGTCGATCTGTGCGTCGAGCGCCATGGACTGCCTCCTCCGTAGTGGGACTTGGCGCGACGCTACGTCGGTGGGGGTTGCAACTGGGTTGCGAGGCTCAGCAGCTTGGCGCGTCGTCTCGCTGGCGCTTCCAGATCTGCGCGACGTCGGCGACGCGCGCCTCCAGCTCCTCGTCGGGCACAACGCCCTGCAGGAGCATGCGGTAGCGGTGGATGGCCGCCTCGTCCCTGCTCTCGGTCATCGTGGCGGCGCCCGTCCGCAGGTCTTTCTGATCCTCGTACTGCTGCGGGGACCGCAGCAGGTTGTGCAACGCGTCGAAGGCCATCCCGAGCTCGTCGGGGAGCACGCCGCCGTTGGCCTCCTTCGCTGCGCGGGCCGGGCGCCCGAGCTTGGCGTGGACCTCGATCAAGAGCCACTGGAGGTCTGCGCGCCGCAGCCGGCGCAGGATGCGGCTGACCTCGTCCTGGTGGCGCAGCCAGGCGGGGCCCTGCTCGAAGCCGTAGGTCGCCGAATCCGGCAGCGACTTCCCGGTGTGCCGAAGCCCGGCGGTCAGATAGCCAAGCGACGCGTGCAGCCACCGCTTGCCGTCGGCGGTCTGGGCGGCGTCCTGGATCGTCGGGAGATTGTGGTCGTCACGGGCGATCAGCGCGAGCGCGATGGCCGGCCCTTCTACGAGCCACAGCCGCTGGGTCTCGTAAGGGCCGAGGTCGTCGACGAACGTCACCAGGGAGCACCGGCACAGGCTGTCGAGGACGCCCGCGGCCGGCTTGCCCTCGACGAGCCACTGCACCCTGGTGTTGGCGACCGCGCCGGGCTGCTCGTCGGCGTCTTCCCCGGAGGCCAGGTGGTAGGCCATCGTCCGGACGGCGGTCACGCCCATCAGTTGCAGCCGCGACCACATCAGGTGGCCGGTCAGGCCGTGCTCGTCATCCTCCGGGAGGGCGATAGCGGTCGTCAGCGCGAGCGGGCTGCTCTTCCGCAGCTTCGCGAGATCCGTGATCAGGGGAAGGGCCTCGTGGGGCGCCTGAGCGGTGATCAGCAGGTCCTGGGCGTGGGCGATGAGCCTGGTCAGCTTCTGGGGAAGGTCCCCGATGGTCGCGGTCTTCGGGAGCCCGCGAGCGACCTTGGACGTGTGAGGAGAGGCTGCCGGGTCATCGGGATGCCGGGCCAGCAGTGCGTCGGCCAGCAGCGGCCGCCCGCAGCGCGCGGAGATCCACGCCCGGAGCTCTGGGAGCGGCGTATCGTTCAACAGCAGGAACCAACCGGAGGGATCGGAGCCCAGGTGGAGCTGTGTGAACGGGGTTGCCACGACTCTCACAAACCGCGGCGAGTTGACGTGATGTGACATCGATCAATGTCACACGCCTCTTAGGCCGAGATCTGCCGAGGAGGCAGTCGATCAAGTCATCGAGCGGAGCTGCACGGCACGCGTCTGGACCGCATCACGGCAGGCGCTGCAGGAGCCGAGATGCGCCGTGATGCGATCGTCGACGTCGACGCCGAGGACCGCGACCTCGCGGGCGACGTAGAGGTCGATGCGGGGCGTGCTGAGGTGGACCGCCGCAGCCCCGGCGAAGGGGTGGGCGCCAGTCCGGCGTTCGGTCGACCGAGTCGCGCCGGCCAGGGACCGGACGAGGCGTGCGGCGCGAGAGATCTCTCCGAGGCGCATCGACTCGGCGGCGCTCCACTGGTCGGCCTCGAGCACTAGCAGCAGACGGAGGTCGACCGCCGACGCGGCGGTGCGATCCTCCAGCAGGTCGACGCAGACGCGCACGACCTCGCGCTGCTGGTCCACAGGGCCGACGACGTCGGTCAACTCGTTGACCAGGCTGAGGAAGGCACTGCAGTTCTGCAGGCGATCGAGCTCCACGGCCCTGAAGTCGTCGAACGACCGAACCCGGCATCCCAGGCGTCGAAGCAGCTCCTCGTCATCCCAGCGCGTGGTGTCCCGGAGGCGCTCCGCGGCCGCGATGATCTCCTCGACGATGTCCCACTTCTCGCTAGAGAAACTGTCGGCGACGACCGAGCGTAAGTCGGGGTTGAGCAACAGCGGCGAGAGCGACTCAAGGTCGCGTATCGGATCGGCGGTCTTCGCCGAGGCGCGATGCTCGCCATCGCCAGGTTGGTAGGGGGTCTCGTTCCAGCCCATCGTCAGATCAGGTAGGTCGACTGCCCCTGGCTAGGCATGAGCCAGCCTACTCCGATCTGGCCGGAATGGGGAGCGAAGTCCTAGCCTAATCGGATTCGCTGACCGGCTGTCGCCTCCTTCCCGGCGGATACGGTCCTTGCCAGCCTGCGGAACGGAGGTCGTCAAAGAAGTCGAGGATCACTTCATCGACCTCCGCAAGGGTCATTCCGGGCACTCGATGGCGGCCGTCAGCGAGGTAGATGCCGGCGTGGATCGCGACCCGATGCCGCGCGCAGCGGCCATGGAGGCACGCAAGCCAGATGCGGTCGTCTTGGTGGAGCATGGGGTTCACAGGCGCTTGCAGAACCGGCCGTAAGCCTGGCGCGTCGCCGTATCGCTCTTGCCGACCAGCGCGCCGACGTCGCGGAAGTCGAGCTCGGCGAAGAGCCGGAGCAGGACGATGTCCTGGACCTCGTCGGTGGTCCGCGCGAGTGCGTGGACCAGGTGGGCGAGCGCCTCGGTCAGCGCCACGCCCTCCAGGGCCTGGAGCTCGACGTCCAGCTCTGCGCAGACGGCCTCGTCGAGGGACTTGGCGTTGAGCGGGTGGTTCAGGCGCGGGCGACGGCTCCCGTCGGGGAGCACCTCGGCTTCGAAGCGCTTCTTGCGCAGGTACGAGTACTCGCCCCGCACGACCTCACGCGCGAACCGAGGGAGCTCGACGGCCGCCGCGTACCGGGTCCCGCTGCCAGGGAGCACGTCGCGGCGAAGCTTGTCGTACAACCTGATCTCGGCCTTCTCCACCGCCTCCAGCCAGAGCGGGTCACGCGGAGAGGTCGTGGCGATGCGCCGGCAGATCTCGTGGATCTGCCGCCAGCGCGGATCGTCGTCGCCGGCGGCGACGATCATGTGCTTCATCTCGGCATGCCTCCCAGTTCGACGCCCACGCCATGACTCTGGTGGCGGGCATGCGTCCTGGGAGAGCCGAGCCGAGGGGATCCGGGGCGGATCCGGGGGATCGATCCGGGCCGCGATCCGGCTTGGCCGGCGATCCGCCCCGGAGTTCCCTGAACTCCTGTTTCCGGTTAGCTTAGCTGCGTGGAAGACGGCCCCGCGGAGCGCAACCGGAAGGACGTCATCCTAGATGCGCTCAAGGAGGCCTTCGGGCAGTTGGTCTCGCGCGAAGAGCTCCTCCGCCGTTGCCGGGAGGCGGGCCACCCGATCGAAGACGAACGCCTCAAGAAGATCAAGCACGACCTCGTCCGCCGGGACGGCTATGACATCACGCATGGCGAGGTCGAAGGGCCCTCCGGGCGCAGGATCCCGGCCTACAAGCTGACCGGCTACCCCGCGGCTCGGCGGGACCTCCCCGAGCCTCCCACCCCGTTCTACGGGCGGAAGGCCGAGGTCCGCGCGGTGATCGAGCGCCTCTGTCCTGGAGCGGTCGTGACCCTTCACGGCGTTCACGGGTACGGGAAGAGCGCGATCGCGAAGTCCGTCCTGCGGCGCTTGATCGACGAGCCGGCCGCGTGGCTGACCGAGGTCGAGTACCTCGGGCTCACCACGGGACATCGCGGAGAGCGTTGCATCCCGAAGCTCGCCCAGGACCTCGGCATCCCGCAGGCCGACGCGGTCAGCGAGATCGAGAAGGTGCTATCGCAGCGCGGCCGGCTCGTCGTCATCGATCAGGCGGAGCTCTCGCTGGCCGTCTGCCGGGACCTGGCGGCGCGGCTCACCGCCGAAGGCCGGCAGGTCGCCGTCCTGGTGACCTCAGCGGCGCTCCTGGGGTTGGAGAACGAGGTCCGCGTCCCCGTCGCCGGGCTCGATTGCGGGGTGCCCGGCGAAGCGCACGAGAGCGTGCCGGATGCCGTCCAGCTGTTCCTCGACCACGTTCCGAAGGCGCCGCCTCCCAGCCCCGAGCAGATCGAGTCGATCGCCGACTACTGCCGCAGCCGCCGCGGCAACCCGCTGTTGATCTCGCTCGCCGCCCACGGGCTCAAGGGCTTCCGCGGTCTGGGGGATCTCTCGGAGATCGACCTGGAGCGCGACTTCCTGCGGCCGGTGCGCATCGAGTTCGACGGGTTCAGCCCGGATCAGCAGACGGCGCTCGCACGGCTCAGCCTCCTGCACAGCCCGTGGTCGCTCGACGACGAGACCGCCCGGGTGGTCGGCGTCGCGGTGGACGTGCTCGACGAGCTGCTCGCCCCCTTCGTGGGGGCGGCGATCCAACGGGTGTCGTCGGTCCTCGATCGTGAGCCGCGATTCGAGATGGAGCCGTTCGTGCAGACGGTGGCCCGAGAGAAGTTCAACGCGTCGCGGGCGGTGCAGGGCGACGCGATCAAGGAAGTCGTCGCCTTTGTGGACCGACGGCTGGAGCCGGCGCCGGGAATGCAGGCACGGACGTTCTGGGGCATCGATCGCCACTACGAGACGATCATGCACGCGTTCTCGCTGGTTGATCGTCCCGCCGCCCTGATGATGGCCGAGCGCCTGCTTCCCTTCTGGCAGGCGAGGGGCCTCTTCGTCGACGCGGACGAGATCCTCGGACAGCTCGCGGACCGCCGGAGGCGGACCGGCGCGCGCTCGGAGAGCGAGCGGCGCCTGAACGCGCGGATCCTCGCGATGCGCGGCTACGTCCGCTGCTTCATGACGCGCGGCGCCTTCGAGGGGCCGTCGGCAAACGAGCTGCTCACCAGCGCGCTGGAGATCGGGTCGGGCGATCCCATGGCCTTCGGCCTCGCCCATCTCGCGTTGACTGTCCTGCACCAGGACGAGCAGCACCTGGAGCCCTGCGTGAACCTCGGCGACGCGCTTCCGGCCTGGGTGGCGGCGGACCTGCGCGTGCAGCAGGGCTGGGCGCATTACCGGGCGTCGCGGTTCGTGGAGGCGCGAAGCGCGTTCAAGGAAGCGCGCGCCATCGCGCGCGACGTCGAGCCCCGGTCGGATGGCGAGGCCATGCTCGGTCTGGCCTGGACCGCCCGTCGGCAGTGCTACATCGAGACGGCCGAGGACTGGTCGGACACCGCGCGGCGGATCGGTGAGCAGTTGCAGGACGTGACGCTGATCCTGGACGCGATCAACGCCCGCGTCGAGTTCTTCGTCGCTCGCGGCCGGACCGCGCAGGCCGAGGAGGAGCTTGCCACCGCCGACCAGCTGCTTCTGAAAGGCGGTCTCGAGCGGATCCGAGGGCGGATCGAGGGCAGCCGAGGGCAGGTGCTGCGGGGATTCGCCACGACCGAACCGGGTCTCGAACGGCCACGCGAGCTGGCCAGGCAGTCGCTTGCCGTGGCGGAGCGCCTGAACCTCCGGCAGGATCAGATGTGGCGGTATTTCGACCTTGGGAACATTGCCTCGCTGTCAGGGGACACGGCCCAGGCGCGCGCGTCGTTCGAACGCGGGCACGCGCTGGCGGTCGACCCGGCGCTTGGGCCGCCCGACCGCTGGCAGGAGTCACGCTTCCGTCAGCGGCTCGCCCGCCTCGAGCTCGTCGATGGGCAGGAGGTCCCCGCGATCGCCGAGCTGCTCGACGTCGCCGATGTGCAGCTCGGGCTCGGGGTCCTAGATGACCTCACCTGGACGCTGGTGGATCTCGAGGTCGGCGCGGTCGGCCAGGGGCGACACCACGCGGCGGAGGTCCTGCGCGGAGCGCGCGTCGCCCTGTGCGGAACGATCAAGATCGGCATGAGCCGCACGGACGAAGACCTCGAGAGCCTCGACAAGTACTCGGAGCAGATCAAGGCGGCCGGCGGCGAGGTCGAGCACGTCCTCGGCGTGGAGGCGCGGCAGGCCGCGCACGCGATCGGCGAGGCGGCGGCTGCCGGGGCCCCAGAGGACGTCACGGGGTTGAAGAGGCTCCTCACCGAGACGCGGAGGGTGCTGCTCCCGGGCGTCTGATCCGAAAAGTCCTGTCACATCGCGCCGAGTCGCAGCGGTTTGGCAAAGCGTGACCGTCTTCCTGCTTGCGTGCGTGGTCCTGATGCTCGGCGTCGTGGTCGCTCGCCGCCGCCACGCGCGCACCGTCGCGGTGGAGACCGACGCGCTCGGGCAGGCGATCGCGGGTGACGTCGACTCGGGGCACGCGGATCCCCTTCTGCCCCATCCCGAAGTTCGGGCGATGCTGTCGGCCAGCGAGTCGCGCATCATCCGGCGGGCGCGACCGTGGTTGACGGTCTGCGCCTGGTTCGGCGGCAGGATGCAGCTCGAAGATGAGCGGAGCGAGCGTGCTCCGCTGATGCTCGCCGAGGCCGAGGCCAAGTCCGAGGCAGGCGGCGTTCGGAACTGGCGGAGCAATGCCGCGGCGCGGACGGGGCGTGTCCTGCTGGTGCTGCTCGCGACCGCGCTGGGCGCGGTGCTCGCCGAGCCGGCGCTCTCGACGCTCGGCTTCAGCGACCAGGCCTTGCCGGTCGTCGCCGTGCTCGTCGCCGGCGTGTTCGCGGCGCTGTTCGCCGTCGCCTTCCGGATCAACGGCGCGATCCGCGCCGATCTCGGGCGCGCCGACCTGAGCGACGCCGACCGCGTGCTGATTCGTCGTCGGCGGCGCTGGGTTTTCGGGATCCTGGCGCTGGCAATCCCGGCTCTGGCCGCGACCGCGATCTGCCGTGAGCACAACACGCGGATCAAGGCGGCGCAGGAAACCGCCCCGCTGGCGAGCCTGTGCGAGGTCGGCACCACGGCCGGCGCCCCTGCCACGCTGTCCAGCGGCCCGAAGGCGGCGCGCACCAGCTCTGCGGCGACGTCGTCCGAAGCCTGCGCCGGCGGAGAGGACGGGCAGTCCGAGGCTCCTTGGGCGTGGTGGATGGCGGTGCTCGAGCTGCCCGTCCTCGCGACCCTCGCGTTGGCGGAGTCGCTCAGCGGAGCCGCATCCGCCGCCCGGGACGCCGAGCGCCGTCGTCGCCGGTTGTCGCGCCAAGCGCACCGTCACCGGCGCCGTTGGCGCTTGCGCCTGCTGGTCACGGACATGGCTTACCGTCAGCTCGATCTGCTGGTGGGACAGGAGCGGCGCGCGCTGGCGGAACGCCTCGACCGGCTTGACGCGAGCTACTGCCGCGCCCGCAAGACTCCGCCCGAGGGCCGCCTCGCCTGGCCCGACGAGCTGGTCGCCGACCCATATGGCGACCTCCTCCTCCATCGCCTCACCACGCCGCCCGAGACCGTCGTCGGCTTGCGCACGGTGCCGGCGATCCCGTTGAGCGGAGCGACGGGCCGCGGCGCCGCCCGTCCACCCAAGGTGAAGTGGAACGACCTCGACCGGCCCGTTGGGCGGCCGGCCGAGCGCCCGCTGTTCGCCATCGAGGGCCCGGCGAGCACCGGGCAGGAGGCGTCATGACCTGCAAGCTCCGTCTGGCGGCCGCGGTCGCCCTTGCGCTCAGCGCGACCGGATGCGGCGCCGTCGAAGCGGTGCAGAAGGGCCTGGGCACCGGCTCGGCGACCTCACGCGCGGGACGCATGTGCTTCGTGCGCGACGCGACGTTCTCCGGGGCGGTGAATGGTCGTGCGTACATGGCCGTCATCCGCGCCGAGCTGCCCCAGATCATCGCGGATGAGGGCCCCGAAAGCGTCTGCGTGGTCGACGTGACCGGCAACCCGTCGGTCTCGAGCAGCGTCTACCGCTTTCCGCTCGTGTCGCACGCGAGCAGTTTGGCCATGCGGCGGCGCGAGACCAACGTCCGCCTGGCCGAGCTGCAGCGCCTGCTCATCGCGCCCTACCGTCGTCCTCCGAAGTGCCTGGCGCACCCCGGAGCGGCCGGCCAAGGCGCAGCCTCGGGCGCGCGCGGGCACCGGCCGCTCGCTGGTCCGAGCCACGCGAGCGGCGTCTTCGAGACCTTCTTGCTCGCGGCCCGATCGGGCGGCCTTCGCCCTGGTGATCGAATCGTCGGGCTGACCGATGGGATCGAGCGCCGCGGCGACGTCAACCTGACCGTCACCCCGTTGCTGGCCCTGACGCGCGAGCAACCGGCGGGGCGTCTCGCGGTCTTCGGCCGTCTCGTCCGCCAGGGCGCAGCGCCCCACGACGCGCTCAGGGGCATCAGGGTGGAGCTCCCTGCCCCTGGCTCACCGGTCTGTGGGGCTCCGTACTCGGAAAGTCGAGGAGAGCAGATCCGCCTGCTGTGGGAGCGGGACTGGGCGCGGCGCACCGGTGCCGTAGTGCAGTGGAAATAGCAGCACCGACCATACCCCAACGAAAGGAACAGCACATGATGACCGCGCAGATGCTCCGCATCACTTGCCATGAGAAGGGAAGGCCGGACAGCTTCGAGGCCGACGTCGCTGACGACTGCACGGTCGACGAGATCGTCGCAGGGCTCATTGAGGCCGAGTACCTGACCGGCCCCACGCCCACCGACCGCTACACGCTCGTCAACGGTCGGACAGGTGAGGCGTTGCCGGCCGACGGCACGCTCCTGGCCGCCGGGGTGCGTGACGGCGATGTGCTGACCGTGACCAAGACGCACCACGGCGCCTAGGATGGCCCGGCTCTCATCAGGGCAGCTGGACAGCCGTCTGCGCGTTGACGAGCGCACCTCGGCGCTCATCAACGAGGATCCAGCACCGATCATGATCACCGCGCATGCAACGGCCCACGACGCCATGCGCGGTTCGGCGGTGATCCCCGCCGAGTCCACGACGCGCCCCCCGGAGCATTATCGGGTGGTGTACGACTTCGAGACGCTCGTGGCGCCCGACCGCCGGAGCCGGCCCACCATCGTCCACATCGACCTCCTGGCCAACGGCAACTACCCGTTCACCGAGCCGATCTGCCGCGTGGTGGGCAGCAAGGTTCCGTGGACCCCCCATTTCGACGCGAACTGGCCGATCTGCCTCGGTCACGGCTGGTCTGCGCACGGCGACAAGCTGCTCGTTGACCTCATCGTCCACATCGCGCGGCTCCTCAACTTCGATGAGCCCCAACCCGTCGAGGGGTACCACGGCTTCAACGCCGCCGCGCTGCAGTGGTGGACGGGCAACGGCCATCGCCCGCTCGACCCAGACCTCCGATTGCCCATCATTGATCCGAACGCGGCAAGCGGTCGCGCGCCCGGCCGGATCCGGCCGCTGCGGACATCGCGGTTTCGCCCGGTGGAGGATCCACGCGGCTCTTCGACGCCGGCGCTCCGGCGCTTCGCACCGGCTGGCGCGCCGGAGGCTCCGGTGCGCGACGCGGTCTTGATCCCGGCTGCCCACGCGTCGATCGGCGGGAGTCGCTTCCGCCCTGTGGGACGGTGACGCCTGTGGGGACGCAGCTCGTCGCGGCCGGGCGCTTCCATGGCAGGACGGTGAACGCCGGCCTGCCCGTGCGCCCGCGGCCGATCGGCAGCGGATGGCATGTCTGGCGGACCGCGGACGGGCGCTCCGCGATCGTGGCCGAGGGCGTCGTGGCGGTCATCCGAGCGGTGGAGCGGGACGAGTCGCCGCAAGAGACGGGCGGGATCCTGTTCGGCCGCGGGTTCCGTGACTGGGCGGGGGAGTACGTCCTCGTGACGCACGCCGAGCGCCCTCACCGGGGCGAGGTGCTGGGCACCGTGTCGACCGTCGCGATCACGGCCGAGGGTGCGGCGGCGATGGGCCGGCGCGCGCAGCAGGCCCAGCCTGTGGCCGACGTAGTTGGCTGGTACCACACCCATCCCTCCTACGCGGCGTACTTCAGCGACGTCGATCGCGCGGAGCAGCGGCGATGGCCGTCGCCGCTGGCCATCGGCCTCGTGATGTCAGGCCGCGATGACGCCGAGCCTCGCTACAGCGTGTTCGTGGGCCCTGAGTCGGCAGCGACGGTTCGTCCGCCGGCCGGCCCGGCGCCAGCGGCGGAGCTCGAGGTCATGGACCTGGACGAGTTCCTCGACCTCCCGGACCGCGTCGGCGCGCCGGAGCCGGACCCTCCGCCTGGCCTTCTGCCACGGGTCGCGCGGCGCCGCAGGCTCGCCTTCGCGTTGACGCTGATGACCCTCGTCCTGGTGGAGCTGGCGGTGATCGTCGTGATGGCGCTGCCCTCTGGGACGTCTGAGCCGGTGGCCCGCGAACGTCCCTCTGGCGGAGCTGGGCCCTTTCAAGGGGCGTTGACCGCGCCGCAGGGACCGGGCTTCACGGCGCGTCAAGGCTGGTTTTCGCCATGACGCAGGGCACCATGGTCTTCCTTATGGCGAGCGCGGCGCTGGTCCTGGCGCTGGCGGCGCTGGTGGCCGCGGTCCTCGTCGTGCGCGCTGGCGGGCATCGCGCCGACGAGCGCGCGCCGGTCCCGACGGTCGCGGTGGCGGCGCGTCGCATGGTGCCGCGGGGGACCGTTCCGTGGAACGGTGTCGCTCCCGCGCCTCGCGTCTTCGGCGACGCCCGGCCTCTCGGCGACGGACCGACGATCGGCGGGGCGGGACGGATCCGGCAGGTCCCCAGCACCCGGGTCTTCGTGGCCGAGCCGGAGCCTGCTCGCGTGCACGGCCTCGATGGCCGGCTGTCCGGCCGGGTGATGGTCAACCCGGATGCGCTCTGCACGGTCTGCGGCGCGCGGCTCTCCGACTGCGGCGGCCATTCCTAGAGAGGAGCGTGAACCACGATGTCCATCAGCCCACCCGAGCTCGACCTGCACAGCCGCTCGAGGCTCGCGGGGTACGAGCCGGCGCGGCTCGACGCGACGGTGCTGATCGTCGGCATGGGGGCGCTCGGGCAGAACACGGCGCTCAACCTCGCGCTGAGCGGGGTCCGCGAGGTCCGTGTCGTCGACGCCGACCGTTTCGAGGCGCACAACCGGACCCGCAGCCCGTTGTACCCGGCGGAGGGCGGGGCGGGCGCGCCGAAGGCCACGGCGACGGCTGCCGGCCTGCTCCGGAGCGTCACCCACCCCGCGGCGGTCGTGCGCTTCGCCGACGCTTGGATCGAGGACCTCGGCGCGGCGGCGTTCGATGACGTGTCGGTCGTCGTGTCCTGCGTCGACTCCGGGACGGCGCGGGCGTACCTCGCCGACCGCTGCTCCGAGCTCGGCCTGCCGCTCGTGGAGGCCGGCTTCGAAGGGCCCGAGGTCAACGTGGCGGTCTTCCCGCCTGCGCCCGAGGGCGAGCCTGGCGAGGTCGCGTGCTGGCGCTGCGGCTCCGCGGTCCAAGGCGAGACGATGTCCTGTCGAGTGCGTGCCGCCGCGGCAGAGGCCGCCGGCGTGGTCCCGGCCATCCAGACGGCGGCGGCCGTCCTTGGAGGGTTGCAGGCCGAGGCCGTGATCGAGGTGCTGCACGGACGGGTCACGCGGGCGCGGCGCATGTGGCTGGACATCCGGACCGGAGCGTCGCTCACGGCGGACCTGCCGGTGTCCGAGTCGTGCTCAGGCACCCACCGGCGGCTCCCGCAGGTCCGGTCGGTCAGCGCGACCGTCGCGACGTCGCTGGGCGAGCTCGTTGAGATCGCCCACGACCAGCTCGGCGAGGACGCCACGCTCGAGCTGCCTTCGCCGTGGGTCGAGCACGGGGTGTGCGTCGGCTGTGGTTCCGTGATGCGGCTCGAAGCCCCGGGCTTCGCGTACACGCGCGCGCCGTACTGCCACGCGTGCGGCGGTCCCTGGGACGTCGTGAACCTGTCGCCGGGCGAGATGGCCAACCCCGTCAGCCGGGTACGGGCCGGTGACCCGCTCCTGGGACGGTCCGCCGGCGCCGTGGGCTTCGCCCCCGGGGATCTCGTAGCGGTCTCCAGAGGTGACGACGAGCTGGCGCTGCGCCTCGACGGTGGTGCCCAGGACCTCTTCGAGCTGATTTGAAGATGAGGTTCGCGTCAGGTTCCCCGCGCTGGGTTGCAACTGGGTTGCGAGGGGCGTAGAACCATTCACGGGTCGTATGAGCCATTGGACCGCGCTTCCAGCGACGGGCGATCGGCGCCACCGCGCGCTGCGCTTGGCACGCGCGCACGACGCCGTCCTGTCCGGAGCCGAACCGCCGCCGGACGTGCGAGGGGTCATCGCCGATTCGTGGCGTCGCTGCACCGCCGCCGGGATCGACCCGATGCGCGGGCTCGCGCCGCTCGCGCTGGCGGGCGACGAGGCGTCTGACCGCTGGTCGCGCAGCCCGCTGGCCGCCGCCGAGCCCGTGCTGCGCGACCTGCTCCAGGACGTCCGCGCCGAGGGCGAGCAGGTCCTCCTGGTCTGCGACGCCGATGGCACGCTGTTGTGGATCGACGGCGACGCGCGGCTGATGGACCAGGCGACCGAGGTCCACCTGATGCGCGGCGCGCGCTGGAGCGAGGCCGACGCCGGGACCAACGCGATGGGCACCGCGCTCGCGCTCGACCACGCGCTGCAGGTCTTCAGCGCCGAGCACTTCGCCACGCCCGTCCACGGTTGGACCTGTAGCGCCGCGCCGCTGCACGATCCGCGCACGGGGGAGCTGCTCGGCGTCCTGGATCTCAGCGGCCCGTTGCAGACCGCGCACCCGCACTCGCTGGCGCTGGTCAACGCGGCGGCGCGGATGGTCGAGGCGGTGCTCGCACAGCGCGCGGTGATGCTGCCGCGGAAGGCGGCGGGCGCGGACGCGGGTGCGCTGACCGTCCGCGTCCTCGCGCGCGACCGTGCCGAGGTGACGCTGCCCGACGGCCGCGCGGTGACTCTGTCACGCCGCCACAGCGAGTTGATGGTCTTGCTTGCGCTGCGCCCCGACGGCATGACCGCCGAGGAGGTCGCGATCGCGCTGCACGGCGACTTCGGCAAGCCGGTCACCGCCCGCGCCGAGCTGTCGCGGTTGCGGAGGATCCTCGGCGCCACGACCCTGCTCGCCGAGCCCTATCGCCTCGCGACCCCGCCGCACGCCGACTTCCTGACGGCAGGCGACCGCGACCTCGCCGCCTACCCCGGACCCCTCCTCCCGCGCTCCGAGGTCCCGCTCGTCGTCGAGGCCCGCGAAGCCCTCGACCATCGCATCCGCGGCACCGTCCTGCGCTCTGCCGACCCCGCCCTCCTCGATCGCTGGGTCACCTCCGCGGCCGGTCGCGACGACCTCGAGGCCATCCGCCGCCTCGTCGGCCTACTGCCGGGCGACGACCCGCGCCGCCCGGCGGCGCTGAGCCATCTGCGGCGGCTGGTCCGTACCGCCTGAGTGCTGCGTTACGACAACGCATTGACCGCCGGGAGCGAGGCGATCGCGTGGGACCTGCTCGCCCGGCCGGAGCGCTGGCACGAGTGGGCGCCGCACCTGCGGGGCGCGTGGGGGCTGAGTGAGGACGCGACCGGCGAGGTGCGGCCCGGCGCGCGCGGGGCGGTGAGGCTCCTCGGCGCGGTGCCGGTCCCCGTGGTGATCACCGCGAAGGATGCGACCAGGCGATCCTGGTCCTGGCGCGTGGCCGGCGTGGTCGACATGGACCACCGCGTCGAGCCCGGGCGCGTGGTGATCGAGATCCGGGCGCCGCGGGCGCTCGAGGCCGCGCTCGGTGTGACCTACGGTCCGCTGGTCGAGCTGCTGCTGAAGCGGCTCAGTCGAAGTGCTGCGGCTCAGCCACGGCCCACTGGTACAGGAACTCCTGCGGGCTGAGGCGGTCGAGGTCGCGGATCAGCGCCTCGTGCATGCGGCGGCGTTGGCGGGTGGTGCAGTCCCAGAAGAGGATGCCTTCGCCCTCGGCGAGGTCGACGACCTCGATGGAGTCGCCGCTGACCAGGACCTCGTAGCGCGCACGAGCGCGCGCACCGCTCATGGCTTCACCGTATCCAGCGCGGCGTCCCCGGCAAGCAATTCCCCGTTCGGGGTCCAGACGGTGGGGACGCTGACCACGCCGCGAGCTACGGCGGCCTCGGTCGCCTCGTCCAGGGCGCGCGCCACGGCGTCGCGCTCCAAGGCTTGCAACACGGCGCGCGGATGCATCTCGCAGGCGCTCGCCGCGATCAACACGACGTCGGTGTCGCCCAGGTCCGCACCGCCCGCGAACGCCTGGCGGAAGGCGGCGAGCGAGAACGCCACCGCGCGCCCGATCTGCTTGGCGTAGGTCGCCGCACGCAGCGCCAGCTCGGAGTCAAAGCCCTCCGGCGGCCAGCGCACGCCCTGCAACATCCGCGCGGCCGCCACACGCTCGATCTCGCCCTGGGCCACCGCGCGCTCCTCAGCGCAGCGGAAGCCGTCGTCCCACGCGCGGGGCGCGCGGATCGGGATCCACTCCGCCGCGAACGGCAGCACGTTCAGCACGCGCTCAGCCGCCAGGTACGCCTCCGGCGAGGCGAAGTCGTAGTAGAACGCGCCCCGGTCGACGGGGCGCGCCTCTGCTCCTTGGTGGTGCGTAACGTCGAGCGACACGACGAGCGGCGGCGCGGCTAGCCGTGGATCAGCCAGCCGTCGGCCGCACGCGCGGCCTCCATGACACCCTCGCTCAGCGTCGGGTGGCCGTGGACGATCCGCGCGACCTCCGGGAAGCCGCCCTCGAGCACCTTGGCGTTGACCAGCTCCTGGATGAGCTCGGTCGCCTTGGTGCCGACGACGTGGCCGCCGAGCATCTCGCCGTACTTCTTGTCGCCGACGATCTTGATGACGCCGGTGCGGTCGCCGTAGACCGTGCCCGCGCCGACCGCGCCGTACTGGACCTTGCCGACGACGACGTCGTAGCCCTGCTCGCGCGCCTGCTCCTCGGTCAGCCCGAAGGAGGCGACGTTGGGCGTGCAGAACGTCGCGCGCGGGATGTCGAGGTAGGGGATCGGGTGCGTCTTCTGGCCCGCGGCGTCCTCGACGGCGATGATGCCCTCGTCGCTCGCCTTGTGCGCCAAAGCCGGGCCGGGGACGAGGTCGCCGATGGCGTACACCTTGGCCTTGCTCGTCCGCAGCGCGCCGTCGACCTTGATCAGGCCGTTCTCGGTCAGCTCGATGCCCGCCGCGTCCAAGCCCAGCGCCTCGACGTCGGGACCGCGGCCTGCGGCGATCACCACGTAGTCGTAGCTCCCCGTGTCGGCCGCGTCGAAGAAGGTGTTGGTCTTGACCTCGATGCCCTGCTTCTTGAAGCCGCGAGCGGCGGCCTTAGAGATGTCGGCGTCCTCGGTCGGCAGCACGCGGTCCAGGCCCTCGTACAAGGTCACCTGCGTGCCGAGCCGCTGGTAGGCCGAGGCGATCTCGGTGCCCGACGCGCCCGCGCCGATCACGGCCAGCGTCGACGGCAGCGCGTCCAGCGCCCACGCCTCCTCGGTCCCGATCACGTTGCCGCCGTAGTCCAGACCCGGCAGCGGCTTGCGCACGGAGCCGGTCGCCAGCACGACGCCCTTGGACGCCGTGTAGACCGTGTCGCCGACCTTGACGTCGCCGTCGGCCGTCAGCGACGCCTCGCCGCTGATGACCTCGACGCCGTTCTTCTTGAACAACCCCGACACGCCGCCGGTGAGCGTCGTGATGACCTTCTTGCGCCGCTCGCCGATCGCGCCGAAGTCGACCGTCACCTCGCCGCCGACCGTGATCCCGAACTCGTCGGCCTCGCGGACCTCGGACAGGATGTCGGCCGAGCGCAGCACGGCCTTGGCGGGGATGCAGGCGTAGTTCAGGCAACGGCCGCCAACGACGTCGTCGCGCTCGACCACCGCCGTCTTCATCCCAAGCTGGGCGGAGCGCACGGCAGCCACGTAGCCGCCGGGGCCCGAGCCAATGACGATGACATCGAACGTCGTGTCGGACATAGCTCGGAATGTAGCGAACGGGTGGTCCGACCCTACCTGCGGTCGGACGGCTTAAACGGGCGTAACAGGCACCTGGAGCCGCGCGAGCACGCGCACGAGCTTCCAGAACAGCCAGCCGGCCGAGACGATCACGCCCAGCGACAGCGCCACGTCCCCGATCGACGACGCGCGCAGCAGAAACAGGAAGAAGAAGACGACCAGGACGGCGAGCAGGATCTGGAACAGCAGGACCGCGAGGTAGCGCTTGGCCCACATGCCCCACGCGGCCGCGAACATCAGCGCGCAGTAGACCAGCAGCGTGCCCGCCCCGCCCGTGCCGCTGTGGCCGGTGACCGCCAACACGAGGTTGGTGAGGCCGAGCAGGACCGCGACCCCGACGGCCACCAACAGCGGCGTCGGGCGCTCGCCCTCCGGGATCGGCTCCAGCGTCGCCTGGATCTCTGCCGTGCGCTCGGCGGACGACTTGCGCGGGCGCCGCACGTTCGGCGGCCCGACCTCCAGCTTGTCGTCCAGCCGGCGCGCCACGGCCTCCGGGTCGACGGCCTCGGCGATCGCCCGCACGATCGCGACGCGGTTGGCGCCCGCGGTCATCACGGCGTTGATGGTGGTCTCGTCGACGCCGCCGATCGCGAACCACGGCAGCGTCGCGTTGCGCGCCGCGTAGGTCACCAGGTCGGTCCCGACCGCGGGGCGGCCGGGCTTGGTCGGCGTGACGTGCACCGGCCCGACGCCGATGTAGTCGACCCCGGCCGCGTGCGCCGCGTCGACCTGTTCGGGCGAGTGCGTGGACAACCCGACCAGCGCGTCGGGCCCGACGATCCGCCGCGCCTCGGCGACCGGCGTGTCGTCCTGGCCGACGTGCACGCCGTCGGCGCCCGCGGCCGCCACCAGGTCCGGGCGGTCGTTGAGGATGAACAGCGCGCCCGCGATCTCGCACCACTCCGCCGCCTCGGCCGCGGCCGCGAGGATCTCCTCGTCGGTGGCGTCCTTGCAGCGCAGCTGGAAGACGTCGACGCCGCCGCGCAGCGCGGGACCCAGCACGTCGCCGAGCGGCCGCCCGCCGGGGCGCGCGTCGCAGATCAGGTAGAGGCGCGCGCCGGCCAGCCGCGCGCGCCGACGCTCCAACACCGTCGAGGCCATTCGCGACGGGAGTCTGCCACTCCGCAATGGCGATACGCTCGGACGCGGGTGAGCACGGAGCTTCCACGGGTGGACGTCGCGGTCGTCGGCGGCGGCGTCATCGGCCTCGCGGCCGCGTGGCGCGCGCGCCAGCGCGGGTTGGAGGTCGCCGTGCTCGAACGCGAGGCCGGCCTGGGCACCGGCGCCTCGCGCGCCGCCGCCGGGATGCTCGCGCCCGTCGCCGAGGCCGACCTCAACGAGCGCGACCTGCTGCTCGCCAACCTGGAGAGCGCGCGCCGCTGGCCGGCGTTCGCGGCCGAGCTGGCCGACGTCACCGGCATCGACGTTGGCTACCGCGCCTGCGGCACGCTGCTCGTCGCCCGTGACCGCGACGAGGCCGAGCACGTCGAGCGCGAGCGTGATGCCCGCGAGCGCCTCGGCCTGCGCGTCGAGCGGATGCTCGGGAGCGCGGCGCGGCGGATCGAGCCCGCGCTGGCGCCGTCGCTGCGCCTGGCCGTCGAGCTGCCCGACGACCACGCGGTCGAGCCGCTGCGCGTTGTCGCGGCGCTGGCCGAGGCGTGCGTTCGCGCGGGCGTTCATGTACGTACCGGCGTCGAGGTGAACCCCGACCTCTCCACGATCCCCGCCGAGCGCGTCGTGATCGCCGCCGGTGCCTGGTCGGGCGCGCTGGGCGACGTGCCGGTCCGCCCGGTCAAGGGCCAGTCGCTGCGCCTGCGCGACCCGTCCGGGCCCGGCCTCTGCGACCACGTCCTGCGCTTCGAAGGCGGCTACCTCGTACCGCGCGGTGACGGTCGCTACTACCTCGGCGCGACCGTCGAGGAGCGCGGCTTTGACACCGCGATCACCGCGCTCGGCGTCTACGAGCTGCTGCGCGAGGCGTCGGAGATCCTGCCCGGGATCCTGGAGCTGGAGATCGAGGAGGCGCTGACCGGCTTCCGCCCCGGCACGCCCGACAACGCGCCGGTGATCGGCGTCGACCCGCGCGACGAGCGGATCGTGTGGGCGACCGGCCACTACCGCAACGGGATCCTGCTGTGCCCGGTGACCGCCGACCTGGTCGCCGCCGCGCTGACCGGCGAGGCGTCCGAGCACGCGGGCCTGCGCCCGGACCGCTTCGCCACCGCGCCGCAGGAGGCCGCCACACCGTGAGCATCTACGTCAACGGCTCCGAGTCGGAGATCGCACCCGGCACCACGGTGAGCGGGCTGCTCGACGCGCTCGACGCGCCCACCCGCGGCGTCGCGGTCGCGGTTGACACCGAGGTCGTCCCGCGCGGGGAGTGGGAGTCGTTCGCGATCCCCGACGACTCCCGCGTTGAAGTGCTCATCGCGGTTCAGGGAGGATGATCGTGGACACCATGCGCATCGCCGGTCACGAGTTCTCATCGCGGTTGATCCTGGGCACGGGCGGCTTTCCGCGCCTGGAGACGCTCGCCGAGGCGATCCGGGAGTCGCAGACCGAGATGGTCACGGTCGCGCTGCGGCGGATCGATCCGGCTGCGCGCGGGTCGCTTGTCGATGTCCTTGACGCGGCGGGTGTGCGCGTCCTGCCGAACACCGCCGGGTGCTACACGGCGCGCGACGCGGTGCTGACCGCCAAGCTCGCCCGCGAGGCGTTCGAGACCGAGTGGGTCAAGTTGGAGGTCATCGGCGACGAGCGCACGCTGCTACCCGACGCGGTCGAGCTGGTCGCCGCGGCCGAGGAGCTCGTCGACGAGGGCTTCATCGTGCTGCCGTACACGACCGACGACCCAGTGCTGGCCAAGCGCCTGGAGGACGTCGGCTGCGCGGCGATCATGCCGTTGGGCTCGCCGATCGGCTCGGGCATGGGCATCAACAACGCGTACAACATCAGGTTGATTCGCGAGCAGACCGCGCTGCCGGTGATCCTCGACGCGGGCGTCGGGACGGCGAGCGACGCGGCGCTGGCGCTGGAGCTGGGCTGCGACGGCGTGCTGTGCGCGTCGGCGATCTCCCGCGCGGAGGACCCGGTCGCGATGGCGCGCGCGATCCGGCTGGCGGTCGAGGCGGGCTGGCTGGCGCGCAACGCCGGGCGGATCCCGCACCGCACGCACGCCCAGGCGTCCACGCAGGAAGACGGCACCGCCGAGTTCGTTCACCCGAGCGACCCCGCGCGGGCGATTCCAGGCGGCGAAGCTTGAGCAGCAGCGGCGTCGGCGCGCTCCTCGACGGCTTCCAGACGGCGCTCGTCGGGCGCGACCGCGCGGCGTTCGCGTCGGTCTGCGCGCTGGACGTCCACTACGAGGACCCGCTCACCGGCCCCGCGCTGCGCGGCGTCGACGCGCTCGGCGACCACGTCGCGCGCCTCTGGGTCGCGGTCCCGGACGCGACGGTCGAGAAGGCCGGCGAGCGCCTGAGCGACGGCCGCTACGTCGCGGCGCCGATCCGGATCTCGGGCACGCACACCGGCGAGCTGCCGGACATGCCGCCGACGCGCAAGCGCTTCTCCGTGCACGCCGTCCTCTACTGCGAGCTCGACCCGCCGCGCGAGCGCCTCTGGCGGGTCCGCGGCTTCTTCGACCTCTACGACGCCTCGGTGCAGCTCGGCGTGCTGCCCGGCCACGGCGGCGTCGGCGAGCGCGCGCTGATGATGCTGCGCGGCTTCGGGCTCCGGGCGCGGTCGTGACCGAGGCGCCACGGTCCGGCGGGCTGTACGGGACGGTCCTCGTGCTCGCCGTGGTCATCGCGCTCACCAAGTCCGGCCACGCCGAGGCCGAGATCGTCCTCGGCGGCGTGCTGATCACCACGTTGGTGTTCTACGTCGTGCACGTCTACGCCGACGTGCTCGCCGCCCGCGTGACGTCGCCCGACCGCTCCTGGACCTCCCTCGCCCGCGAGATCGGCCACGAGGAGATCGCGATCGTCGAGGCCGCGATCCTGCCCTGTCTCCCGCTGCTGCTTGGGACGCTCGGCGTCCTGGACCGCGAGGCCGCCTCGTGGGGCGCGATCGGCTGCGGCCTGGTCTCGCTCTTCGGCTGGGGCCTGCTCGTCGGCCGCGCGCTGGGCTACGACGGCGTCCGCTCGCTGCTGTTCGGCGCGGCCAACGTGGCGCTAGGTGGGTTGATGGTGCTCTTGAAAGTGCTCGTGCATTAACTAGCCGACGACCACCGGCCGCGTCACCGTGCGGGCGCCGGGGCGGGTGAGCGTGAGCTTCGTGTAGCGGCCCGCGGCGACCTTGCGCGTCGTCGTCAGCAGGATCTGCGTGTCGGACTTCGTGACGCGCGCGGTGCCGGTCCCGTACTGGGCGTTCTTGTTGGTCAAGGAGGCGTTGTACAAGGACTTGCCCGGAAGCGTCGCGCCGGCGGGGACCGAGACCGAGCGGCAGCGCAGGACCTTCGCGGGGCCGGTGTGGCAGGTCAACAGCGCCATGCGCTTGCCGGTCGCCGCGGCCGGCGGCGGCGTGGTGGTCGCGGGCGTGGGCGCCGCGAGCGTCTGCGTGACGTAGGTGATCGCCGGGGCGGCGGTCGTGGTCTTCGCGTCTCCCTCGTCGCTCGCGGACGCGGCGGGCGTGCCGGTGCCGCTCAGCGCCACCGCCAGCGGGCCGGCCGGGTCGTCGGTCGTGATCGTCAGCGTCGCGGTGGTCTGGCCGGTCGCGCCTGGGAAGAACAGGACGGGGATGCGGCAGGCCCAGACCGCGCCGATGCAGTTCGTGGTGCCAAGCAGGAAGTCCGCGGAGCCCGGGCCGGTGATCGCCGGCGGCGTGAAGTCGAGCGCGAAGGGGCCGTATCCGGAGTCGGTGAGCACGACCTGGCGGACGGCGAGGCCACCGACTCGCTGCGTGCCGAAGTCGACGTCGTCGGCGTGGACGGTGGGCGGGCCGGTGGTGATGGTCGCGGACCCGTCCTGGTCGTACCAGGCCAGGTCGAAGGTGCCGTTGGCCGCCGGGGCGAGCACGGCGCTGGAGCCGCCGCCACCGCCCGCGCCACCCGCGCCTCCTCCTCCGCCGAAGACGCCGCCGCCACCTGCTCCGCCGTTGGTCGCGGCGGCGCCGCCCAGCCCGAGGACGCCGTCCGCGCCGCCCCCGCCGCCGAGGCCGCCCGCGGTCGCGATCGCGCCGTGGCCGGGCGTCGCGCCCATGCCGCCGGCCGCGACGGGCGCGGTGGCGTCGCCGCCGAATTGAGAGCCGGTGCCTCCGCCTCCGCCCCCGGCCACGACGACTCGCGAGGCAAGCGACCCCGGCACGAGCCGGATGTCGGTCGCGCCTCCGCCGCCGATGCCACTGGGCGAGCTGCCGCCGCCGTTGAAGCCGCCGGTCGGGTCCCCGTTCCCGGGATGGCCGCCGACGTTGACGTACAGGATCTCGCCCGGAGTCACGGGCAGGTCGGCCTCGACGGCCGCGCCGCGACCGCCGATCCAGGCTGCGCGGCCGCCCGACGGGCCCTCGGCCTTGATGTGGACCTGGGTCACGCCCGCGGGGACCGTGTAGGTCTGCTCGGTGCCGGTGGGGCTGAAGTAGGTGCTCTGGCCTGCGAGGGCGCAAGGCGCCGCGAGCAGCGAGGCGCCGAGCACGACGAGGACGATCGGCTTGCGCGACATGGTCCCCCGGCGATCGGTTGTCCGGAGGTGGACTTGAGGCGCGGTGGGAGCGGCTCAGTGCCAGACGACGCCGCCACGCTCGCGCACCGCGCGGGCCGCGGCGGGCAGGTCGGGGAAGAACGGCGTCCAGCGCAGGTCGAGGCGTTCGAGCGACGCTGGCAGCGGCGGCAGGTCCTCGAGCGGGTTGGCGCGGAGGTCGAGTTGGCGCAGGTTCGGGAGCGCGGCGAGCGTGTCCGGCAGCGTGGTGAGCGCGTTGTCGCGGAGGTCGAGGACGCGGAGCTCGCTGAGCGTGCCGATGGTCGGCGGGAGTGACGTCAGGCCGTTGCCGCGGGTGTGGAGCTCGCGCAGCGCGCGGAGGCCGCCGATCGTCTCGGGTAGCGAGACGAGGTCATTGCCTTGGATGCGCAGCTCGACCAAGGACGACAACTCGCCGATCCAGTCCGGCAGCTCGATCAGCCGGTTGGCGTCGAGGCCGAGGTAGCGCAGCGTCGCCGCCAGCCCGCGCACGCCGTGCGGCACCGCGTCGAGCACGTTCTCGCCGAGGTAGAGGAGCTCCAGCGCGGGCAGCGCGCCGATCTCCTCCGGCACGTCGGCCAGCGCGTTGTGCGCGAGGTCGAGCGTGTGCAAGGACGACAACTCGCCGATCCGCGGGTCGAGGCTCGTCAGCCCCATCTCCGCGGCGACCAACCGCACCAACTCGGTCTGCTCCCAGATCTCCTCCGGGATCGCGTCCCGGCCGCGGAGGTCGGCGATCACTTCGCGACGACGTCGATCGTCCCGTCCATCCCCGGGTGCAGCGTGCACTCGTACTTGATCGTGCCCGCCGCGGTCGGCGTGAAGCTGTAGGTGCCGTCCTTGTTGAAGGTGTCGGAGGCGAACTTCGCGCCGGAGTCTGCCTTGACGTCGTGGCCGATGTTCTCGTCGTTGCGCCAGGTGATCTTCTGGCCGACCGCGACTTGAACGTGCTCGGGCTTGAAGCGCAGGTTCTGCATGCCGACGACGTCGCCGTCCTTGAGGACGGTCGCGGTGCCGCCGTCGTCGCCGCCGCAGCCCGCAGCGAGCGCGGCGGTCGCCAGCGCGACCGCGGTGAGGGGGAGGAGGGGGCGCATCATGAGGCCCCGGAGCGTACGACCTCGACGAGCACCGCGGCGTGGTCGGAGAGGCCCTGCGTGTCCAACGTCACGGCGGGCGCCGCCGCTGCGAAGCCGCGTCCCAGGAGGCGGTCGATGCCGTGGCCGCCGAGGTCCGTGTAGCCCGGCACGCGCGGGCGGTCGATGTTCATGTCGCCGCCCAGGAGCGCGGGGGCGCCACCGCTCCAGCGGTCCAGCGCGGTGCCTGCGCGGGCGAGGTCGTCGAGCGTGCGCGCGTCGGGGCGCGTCGTGGCGTGGAGGTTGGCGACCCACGTGCCGTCGGCCAGTTGCACGGCGTGCGCGACGCGCCGCTCGGGCCAGCAGCGCACGCGCCGCGACGCGTGCGCAGCGATCGGGCCGACGCTGCCCCGCACGAGGATCGCGTTCGCGCCGCCGCCGTTGCTCTTGATCAGATCTGGCCGTCGCTGGGCGACGAGGCGGCGCAGCGCCAGCAGCGCGTTGCGCGACGTCAGCGCGTGCCGCTCCTGCGCCTCGCACGCCCGCGCCAGCGGCTCCGGCCACCACGGCGGGACCTCCTGCAGCAGCGCGACGTCCCACGCCCATCCGCTCAACATGTCCGCGAACTCCGGCAGGAGCTCCCGCGGCGTGTCGGGGACCGACCGGCCGTGGAACAGGTTCCAGGTGAGGATGCGCATCGCGGCTTATCATGCCCCGCTTCCCATGCGACACCTCCTCACCGGCACCGAGCTCACCCCCGACGACCTGCACCAGGTCCTCGACCGCGCCGCGGCGCTCAAGCTCGCGCCGCGATCGAGCAGCCTGCTCGACGGCCGCACGGTCGCGCTCGTCTTCCAGAAGCCCTCGACGCGCACGCGCGTCAGCTTCGAGGCGGGGATCTTCGAACTGGGTGGTCACCCGATGGTCCTGCGCCCCGGCGACACGCAGCTCGGCCGCGGCGAGTCGCTGCGCGACACCGCGCGTGTGCTCGGCCGCCACGTCGCCGCCGTCGGGGTCCGGACGCATGCCGACAGCGAGCTGGAGGGCCTGGCCGCCGAGGACCAGCTCCCGGTCTTCAACATGCTCACCCAGAACGCCCACCCGTGCCAGGTGCTTGCCGACCTGCTCACGCTGCGCGAGGCGTTCGGATCGCTCGACGGCCTCAAGCTGACCTACGTCGGTGACGGCAACAACATGGCGCGGTCGCTGTACGACATGGGTCGCATCGCCGGGGTCGAGGTGGTGCTGTCGACGCCGCCGGAGTTCTCGCTGCCCGGCGTCGAGTCCGTGACCGATCCGCGCGAGGCGGTCGCCGGCGCGCACGCGATCTACACCGACGTGTGGGTCTCGATGGGCGACGAGGACACCGCCGACGCGCGCCGCGCGGCGCTGGGTCCGTACCGGATCGACGACGCGCTGATGGATGCTGCCGCGCCGGGCGCGATCGCGTTGCACTGCCTGCCGGCGCACCCGGGCGAGGAGATCACCGAGTCCGTGCTCTACGGCGACCGGCAGCGGATCTGGGACCAAGCGGAGAACCGCCGCCACGCTCAGAAGGCGATGCTGGAGTGGCTGCTCGCGGAGTAGGTCCAGGCCGCGAGCCCCTACGGGTGCGGGTCGTCGCCGGGTGGGTCGGTGTGTGGGTTCCGGCGACGACCCGCAGACCCGCGGCTGGACCCGGTATGGGGTGTCGCAAAAGCCCGTAACGCGGCACGTCGTGAGAACTTGCGGCAACTGCTCGCACAATGGGTAGGGTCGCGCTCATGCCGCAGCCAAAGAAGCCCGCGCCTCCGGCACCCGACGAGCTCGTCGCCTCGCTCGGCGTGCTGCGCGAGCGGCTGGTCTCCTCGATCACGCTGACCAGCGACCGGCTCCAGGAGGCCGTGGACGACGCGGTCCGGCGCGGGCGGATGACGCGCAAGGACGCCGAGGAGCTGCTCAGCACGCTGCTGACCGCGGGCCGCGCGCAGACCGAGGCGCTGCTGGCGGAGGTCGAAGGGCTCGTGCGGCGCCGGCCCGGGAGCGGGGGCGGCGCGAGTGCCTTCCCGATCGAGGACTACAACTCGCTCACGGCCGCGCAGGTCAACGCCAAGCTCGGCGACCTGAGCGCCGCCGAGCTGCGCAAGGTGCGCGCCGCCGAGCGCAAGGGCAAGAACCGAAAGTCGGTCCTGGCCGCCGTCGAGCGCAAGCTGGGATGACCTACGCGTTGGTCCCGGTCGGCGCGGTGCGCGGCGGACGCGCCGAGGTGCGCGACGACGATTGGGATGCCGAGCGCGCGACGATCGTCCTCGACGCCGCGCGGTTTGAAGAGGACGCGGTCGCCGGCCTGGACGCGTTCTCGCACCTGGAGGTCGTCTACCTCTTCGACCGCGTCGATCCGGACGCCGTCGAGACCGGCTCGCGCCACCCGCGCGGGAACGCCGACTGGCCGCGGGTCGGGATCTTCGCCCAGCGCGCGAAGGACCGACCGAACCGCCTCGGCGTCTCGCGCTGCGTCCTGGAGCGCGTCGAGGGGCTCACGCTGCACGTCTGGGGCCTCGACGCCGTCGACGGCACGCCCGTCCTCGACATCAAGCCCTACATGTCGGAGTTCGGCCCGCGCGGTGACGTGCGCCAGCCGGCGTGGTCGCGCGAGTTGATGGCCGGCTATTGGGCCTGACCGTGCCGTGCGGCACGACCTGCCGGACGGCTCTGGCGTGGGTGAGGCGCGACTGGTCCCATCCCCTCACCGGCGCCAACGCCGCTCGTCGCTCAAGAAGGAGGAAGCGCAATGAGCAAGGTCACGCGGTTCGTCGTCCTCGTGGTGGGGGTGATGTCGGTGGTCGGTGCGTTGGCCGCGTCGGCACAAGCGGTCACGTGGCACAACAGCGCCAGCACCTCGTTCACCGCGACGGCGGGACCGTGGACCTTCTCGGGGGCTCCAAACCCACTCCACTGTCCGAACGCCACGATGACGGGGACCGTACCGAGCCTGAGCCTCGTGGCGGTGTGGGTCTCGGGCACTATCACCGCATCCAACTGCGTGCTGTTCGGCGTGACGACGGGTGTGGACTGCGGTTACACGCTTACTGGGACGACCCACAGCGGCGGCGTGACGTCAGGCACGGTTGACATGACTTGCGGCGTCTACCAGTTCGGCAGCAAGGTATGCCACATCGGCGGAACCGTTTCCGGCGCCTACACGAACCCGGGCACGGCGGGCGTCCTGAACATCGCCACTGCCGGCAACCTCATCTCCAGAAATGGGCCGTCCGGTAGCTGCCCGTTGGGCAACGGGTTCACCGGTCACCTGTCCGCGCTGTCGTTCAGGACGACGTCGGCCAATCCACCCATCATCACCCGGACTCCGTGACCGAGCCTTCGCCTCCCCGCGTGAGCGCGTCGCGCAGCGCCGCGTCGCCGGCCAGGCGCCGCGCCCGCGCCAGCGCGCGCAGGTAGTCGGCGCTCGACAGCAGCGGGTCGGCGCTGACCAGCCACGGCGCGCTCGGCCACAGCAGGCCGGTCGCGTTGGCCATGCGGCGCGCGTAGCGCTCGCGGAGCGATGGGTGCGGGCCGCCGTCGAGCAGGTCGAGGCCGTGCAGGAGCGTCGCGGCGAGATGGCGGGCGCGCAGGCGGGTCATCGCGACGCGGTGGCGCGAGAGGCGCTCGTCCCCGATCCCGGCGGTCGCGCGGTCCTCCAGCGCGAACGCGAGCGCCTCGGCGTCGGCGGGGTCGGTCAGGTGGCGGTCCTCGAACGGCGCACGCGGATCCCGGTGCGCGAGGAAGACGGCGTGGCCGGCCTCGTGGAAGAGCGCTTCGAGATCGCTCAGGCCGCCGCGCGGCGCGACCACCAGGTGAATGTCGGACGGGACCTCGATGGCGGCGCAGAACGCGCGCGGCGACTTGCCGGGGCGCGGCGCGGCGTCGAGCGCGAAGCCGCGGTCGTCGACGCCGAGCGTTCCGAGCGCCTCGCGCAGCGCGCCCACCGGATCCTCCGGCAGCAGCGGGTCGGCCCACGCCGCGCGGTGCACGCGCGGCAGGTCGGCGCGGGCGGTCACGGGCTCGCCGTCGCCGTCCAGCGCGGGCGCCTCGGTCGCGCGCAGCAGCGCCTCGGCCTCGGCGGCCAGCGCGCCCGGATCGCGGCCGTGCAGCGTTGCCAACAGCGCGCGCGGCGACGGCCAGCCGAGCACGCGGACCTCGGCGCGGACGCGCTCCAGCCCTTCGGCGGCCAGCGGCGTCAGCTGGCGGGCGACGACGTCCAGCCGCGCCTCCTCCAGCGCGATCCGGCGCGCGAGGTCGGGGCCGTCGGCCAGGTCGGCGGTCAGCTCGGCGAGATTGCCCGCGGACTCGGCCTTGGCCCGCTCGGCGTCGGTCCGGGCGGTGACGCTTGATAGCCGCGCCTCGATCGCGAAGCGCAGCAGGCGGCGCGCGGAGGGGTCGGCGGCAGCCGCTTCGCGCAGGGCGTCGATCGCCGCGTCGTCGAACGCGGCGGCGTGAAAGGCGTACAGCGATTCGGGGTCCCAGAGCCCGTCATGACCCGCGAAGCGCCGGTGGTGCGCGCGGTTGAGGTCGGTCGCGAACGCCTGCGCGCGGGCCCGATAGGCGTCGAGGTCCATGGCGGTGGCATCCTAAGTGCGTGAGCACGCCCTCGACCGAACCCCGTCCGACCCGCCCGCAGCGCGGGGAGGAGCTGACGCTGCACATCGACTCGCTCGCCTTCGGCGGCGCGGGGGTTGCGCGACATGAAGGCGGCTGGGTCGTGTTCGTACGCGAGGCGCTGCCCGGCGACACGGTCCGCGCGGTCGTCACCAAGCGCAAGCGCCACTACGGCGAGGCGCGGCTGCTGGAGGTCATCACGCCGTCGCCGGATCGCGTCGAGCCGGTCGCGCACCACCCGGGCGCGCCGTGGCAGGTCATGCCCTATGAGAAGCAGCTGGAGATCAAGGCCGAGCAGGTCGAGGACGCGCTGCGCCGGCTCGGACACCTCGACGGCTTCCAGATGCTGCCGATCGTCCCGGCCGTCGAGCAGTGGCGCTACCGCAACAAGCTGGAGTTCTCGTTCGGGACCGACGCCGCCACCGGCGAGCTGATCTGCGGCTTCCACGCGCCGGGGTCCTGGGAGGACATCGTCCACGTCGAGGACTGCATGCTGCAGTCCGAGCGCGGCAACGAGGCCCGGCGCCAGGTGCTCGTCTGGGCGCGCGCGCAGGGCCACACCGCCTACGACCGCCGCACGCAGATCGGCGAGTTGAGGAACTTGGTCATCCGTGAGGGCCGGCGCACCGGCGAGATCCAGGTGCGCCTGGTCGTCAGCGAGGGCGTCGAGGTCGAGGCGGGGTCCTTGAACGCCGCGGTCCAGGCCGACTCGCTGCTGGTGACCGAGATCACCACCGTCGGCGAGACCACCACGGGCGGCTCGACCTCGCGCGTCGCGGGCAACGAGACGATCACCGAGGAGCTCGGCGGCCTGACGTTCCGCCTCGGCGGCCAGTCGTTCTTCCAGACCAACACCGAGATGGCCGAGAAGCTCTACGCGGTCACCGCCGACGTCGCCAAGCTCCAGGGCTGGGAGCGCGTCTACGACCTGTTCTGCGGCATCGGCACGATCGGCCTGTCCTTGGCGAGTCGCTCCGGCGAGGTCTGGGGCCTGGAGATCGTCGAGGAGGCGATCGCCAACGCCTTGGACAACGCCAAGGCCAATGACATCTCCAACGCCCACTACTTCGCCGGCGACGTCCGCCTGGCGATGCGCGACCTGGTCGAGAAGGCCGGCCGCCCCGACGTCATTGTCGTCGACCCGCCTCGTGCGGGGTTGTCGCAGAAGGTCGTCCGCCGCGTCCTCGAAGCCTCGGCCAAGCGCATCGTCTACGTCTCCTGCAACCCGACGACGCTCGCCCCCAACGCCGCCCAGATGGCCGAGGAGGGCTACATCCTCAAGACGGTCCAGCCCGTCGACATGTTCCCGCAGACGCCGCACATCGAGTGCGTGGCGCTGCTGGAACGTGGTGAGTAGCGCAGCGCCTCAGCGGGGACTCCCGTCGCCATGAGCGACGAGGAACGTGAAGGCATCCGCGGCGATGAGCTGGCTGACGCCGCGGGTGGCGCCGGCAGCGAGGCGCCGGAGGCGCCCGACGGCGGGGTGCGCGGCGGCGAGGGGCTGGCGGAGGACGCCGGCGACACGACGGCGCCGCACGGCGACGAGTGGGGCGAGGACGGCGTGCGCGGCGACGGCCTGGCCGACGACGCGGCCTAGCTAGGAGCCGTTGGTCTTGTAGGAGATCGTCTCGCAGCGCTTGATCTTGTAGCCCTTCTTCGCCTTGTGCGAGATGAAGAGCGTGTCCTGACCGGGGCCGCAGTCGATCGCGCCGTGGCCGAAGTGGGCGTGGATGGTGTCCTTGCCCGCGCCTGCGTCGATCGAGTTGCGGCCGTGGGAGGCGTAGATGAAGTCGTCGCCGTCGGCGCCGTAGATGTGGTCGAACTGCGAGGTCGGCTGACCGCCGGGCTTGTAGTCGCCCCAGAGGACGTCGGCGGCGCCACGGCCGTAGAGCGTGTCGTTGCCGTGGCCGCCGAGCAGCTCGTCGCTCTTGGCGGTGCCGCGGATCGCCGAGGACTGGTCCTTCTTATGCATCTTCAGGACGCCGTTGATCTTCGGCCAGCCCTCGTGCGAGGTCTTCGCGGGTGCGAGCGCGGTGGTGGCGAGCAGCGCCGCGAGGGCGGACAGGATGACGGCGAGCGGACGGCGCATGGAGCGGGGCACCGTAGCGGTTCCGTATGGTCAAGGCGATGCCGACGCAGGCACCCCGACTGGTCACCGAGCGGCTCGTGCTGCGGGCCTTCGAGCCGCGCGACGTCGCGCCGCACGTGGCGTCGTCGGCCGACCCCGAGGTCCAGCGGTACCTTGGCGGCGTCAAGGATCCGTACGACGCGTTCGGGACGCTCGCGACCCACGCCGGGCACTGGGCGCTGCGCGGCTACGGCGCGTGGGCGGTCGAGCGCCAGGCGGACGGCATGTACCTCGGTCGCGTCGGCCTCTGGTATCCCGAGCTGTGGCCGGACGTTGAGATCGGCTGGCGGATGCATCGCGCTGCGTGGGGCAACGGCTACGCGACCGAGGCCGCGCGCGCCGCGCTCGGCTGGGTCTGGACGACGCAGCCCTTCGACCACCTCATCTCGGTCATCCACCCTGACAACGTCCCGTCGCAGCGGCTGGCGGAGCGCTTGGGCCACACGAACACCGGGCTGTTCGAGATGCCGATCGGGATCAGCGCGCAACGCTGGGTGCTCCAGCGCCCGTCCGATGACGAGGCCTACAACATCCGCCCGGCGACCCATGTCGACGCGGACGACCTCTCCCGCCTCGTCACCGCCGCCTTCGACGACTACATCTCGATCTCGCCGCCCGGCTGGGCACCACGCCCGCACCCGCCGGAAGAGGAGCACGAGCTGCTCGACCACCCCGACGTCACCGCGCTCGTGGCGCAGCCCGGCGGCGTCCTGGCCGGCACGGTCCTCTATCGCCCCGCGTCGACCTCGCGCCTGGAGTCCGACGACCCCGGCCTCGTCCACTTCGTCCGCCTCTTCGTCGATCCCGCCTGGCACGGCAGCGGCCTCGCCAAACGCCTCCACCGGCGCGCGGTCGACGACGCCCGCGCCCGCGGCTTCACCAACATGGTGCTCTTCACACCCCACGCCCAGGGCCGCGCGCGCCGTTTCTACGAGCGCGAAGGCTGGACCCACGTCCGCGACGACTTCTCCGACGAGCGCTTCGGCATGCCGACCGCGGAGTACTCCTATAGCTTGTGAAGCGCGTCCGGCTTGTGGACCGCCGTCCCGCCGGACTTCTCCGACCGCACCAGGTACTGCGGCTCGTCCTCCGACGCGCGCACCGTCCGGCCGCCGGCCTCGGTGTCGGACGTGATCTTGCGCTCGACCACGCCGACGGCCTCGCCGCCGTGGGACTTCCACTTCACCTTGTCGCCTTTGCGGAACGTCGTCATGACAACGGCGCTTCCCGCTCGGCACCGCGCGCGATGCGCGACCGGGCGCGTGAGCGCGCTCTAGCGGTCCTTCTTCAGCCAGTCGGCGAGCTGATCGGTTGCGCTGCCGACGGCGTCGCCGGCCTCCTTGAAGGCGCTGCGGAAGCGGTCGGCGTAGTGGTTGGCCGCGTCGTTGGCCTCGGTGCGGGCGTCGGGCTCTTCGCCGCGGCGGAGGTACTCGCCGCCGACGATCCGGTCGTACTCGCCGGAGCGGACCCAGGCCATCAGCTCCTGGGCGCGGCGGACGGGCATCGGGTGGGTGACGTTGAGGTCGGTCATCATCCGCGACAGGCGCTCCAGGCCGCTGGCGGGCGCGTCGTACTCGGCCGCCTGGGCCATGAACTGCGCGAGGTCGAGCGAGTCGGCCTCGGCGCCGGCGGCGAGGATCATCAGCGTCCGGCAGACCGCCTCGGGATCGCGCGTGACCAGCGCCGCGGCGCGGTCGCAGGACATCTCCGCCGCGCGCGACCACTCAAGCAGCGCCTGGCGGACCGCCATCAGCGGCAGTCCCGCCAGGATCGGCAGCCGCACCGACGCGCCCATCCGCAGCAGGATCTGCAAGGCGGTGAAGTAGAGGACGTGGTCGGCGAGCACGTGCGCGGCCTCGTGGGCGAGCACGGCCCGCCGCTCCTCGGGGCGCAGCAGCCGCACGAGCTCGCTGTTAACGACGACGATCGGCCGCCCCGCCCCGATCGTCTGCGCGTTGGCGACCGGGACCTGGGTGATGTACAGCTCGGGGACGTCGTCGAGGTCCAGCGTGCGGAAGACCTGGTTGTGCAGGTTCCACGTGTCCGGGAGCTGGGCCGGCCCGAGCCGCACCGACGAGCCGAGGTACGCGATCCGCAGCGCGCGCTCGTAGCCCAGTTCGATCAGCTTGCGGACGACGGCGTCTAGCCCCGGGATCGACGCGAGCGCGGCCGTCGCGGCGCGGTCCGCCGGATGCTCGAACGCGCGCGCCGAGATCCCCTTGAGCTGGTAGCCGTCGACCGGGAGCGTCATGCGGCCATGGTCTCAGAGACCGCGAGGGCGTCGCTGACCGCTGGACGCTCCTCGCGCGCGAGCAGGACGACGAAGCCGACCGCGGCGACGCTGAGCGCTCCGCACAGCTCGCAAACCGTCTGAAGCGACGCGCCGGACAGATACGCGGAGCCGAGCGTCGCCACGCCGAGCGCGAAGCCGAGCATGTTAATGGTGTTGAAGAGGCCGGACGCGTCATGGGCCTGGGCCAGCGGGACGCCCGCGATCGACCGCGTGATCACCTGCGAGTACCCGGCGCCGAAGCCGGCGCCGGCCAGCGCGAGCAGCGGCAGCGCCTCCGCGTCGCTCCACGCGCCGCCGCTCGCCGCCAGCCCGAGGCCCGCGTAGCCGACCGCGCTGAGCCCCAGGCCGAGCGGCGCGATCCGGCGTTGGGCCTCGGCGGTCAGTGCGGGAACGGTGAGCGACGTCGCCGCGAAGCCCAGCGCGTAGGGCACGAACGTCAGGCCGCTGCGCAGCGGCGAGAAGCCCAGGCCCTCCTGGAGGTGCAAGGTCAACACGAACAAGAACCCGCCGTAGGTCACCATGACGGCCGTGGTCGAGGCCATGCCGAGGCCGAAGCGCGGACGGGCGAGCAGGCGCACGTCGGCGACCGGCGTGCCGCCGCGGGCGAAGACGCGCCGTAGGTGCAAGGCCAACGACAGCGCCACCGGCACGGCGGCGCCCAGGCACGCCCACGTCCACCACGCCCAGTCGACCTCGTGGCCGAAGACCAGCGGCACCATGACCAAGGCAATCAGGTCGGTCGCCAGTGCGACACCTACCCAGTCCATGCGTCGTCCGGACGGCCGCCGCGTGACCGGCAGCAGCCGCGGGCCGGCGACCAGCAGCGCGACGCCGACCGGCACGTTGATGAGGAACACGGGCCGCCACGAGGCGCCAAAGAGATCCAGGTCCACCAACAACCCACCGAGCACCTGCCCGCAGACCACGCCCGCGCTGACGACCGTCGCCAGCAAGGCCATGGCCTTCATCCGCGCCGCACCGTCGTACTGGAGCTGGATCACGGTCATCACCTGCGGCCCCATCGCCGCGGCCGCGACGCCCTGGCCGATCCGCGCGACCACGAGCACCGCCGGCGACCACGCCAACCCCGCGACCAAGGACATCACGGTGAACCCGGCCAATCCGAACAAGAACAGGCGCCGGTGCCCGTAGTCGTCGCCTAGACGCGCGCCGGTGATCAACAGCGCCGCGTAGGCCATCGCGTAGCCGGAGATCACCAGCTGCAGCGCGGCGCCGGACACGCCGACGTCGTCCTGGATCGCGGGGCCGGCGACGTTGACGATCGCCGTGTCGAGGCTGGCCATGAACGTCCCGCACAGCAGGACGGCCAGCGCTTGGGCAGGTCGGGGGGAGGAGGAGGTCATGTCGGGCAGCGTCCCGCCGCGCCGGCGCGCCCGCGATTCCCTGTCAGGTAATGCCCGCGCCCGCGTTGGGTAGGTTCCAAGGCCATGCGCGCCGCGACCGTCCGTGACGGCGAGATCGTCGTCGAAGAGCACCCCGACCCCACGCCCGCCCACGGCGAGGTCCTGATCGAGGTCCGCGCCGCGGCGCTCAACGGGGCCGACATGATGCAGAAGCGGGGCCTCTACCCTGCCCCGCCCGGCTGGCCGCAGGACATCCCGGGCCTGGACGTGGCCGGGGTCGTCTCCGAGTGCGGGTCGAACACGTCGAGGTTCCGCCCCGGCGATCGCGTCATGGGCTTCGTCGGCGGTGGCGGCCAGGGCGAGCTGCTGGCCGTCCACGAGCGCCTGCTGATGCCGGTCCCGGAGGCGCTGGACTGGGCCCAGGCCGGCGGCTTCGCGGAGGTCTTCACCACCGCCTACGACGCGCTGTTCACCCAAGGCGAGCTCAAGGCCGGCGAGCGCCTGCTGATCCACGGCGCCGCGGGCGGCGTCGGCACCGCGGCGGTCCAGCTGGGTGCGACGTCCGGCGCGACGGTCGTGGCCAGCGTCCGCAACACCGACCACCACGACGCGGTCTCCGAGCTCGGCGCGCACGAGGTCGTCACGCCGGACGACGAGCAAGGCAAGTACGACGTCATCCTCGAGCTGGTCGGCGCGCCCAACCTCCCGGGCAACGTGAAGGCGTTGAACACGCTCGGGCGGATCGTCGTGATCGGCATCGGCGCGGGCGCCAAGGCCGAGGTCAACCTCGGTGCGCTGATGGGCTGCCGCGGCCGCATCAGCGCGTCCACGCTGCGCGCGCGCCCCTTCGAGGAGAAGGCGATCGCCGCGCGCCACGTCGAACGCCACGTGCTCCCGCTGGTCGAGCGCGGCGAGATCACGGTCCCGATCGCCGAGACCTACAGCCTGGATGACGCGCCCGCCGCCTACGAGCGCTTCGCCGCCGGTGGCAAGCTCGGCAAGATCGTGCTGACGATGGGCGAGGGCGCGACGTGAGCGGTGCGATGAACGCCGTCGAGCGCCTGTGGCGCGCCATCCGCCGCGACGACTGGGAGACCGCGCTGGCCCAGCTGCACGAGCACGCGGTCATCCGCTGGCCGCACTCCAACGACCGCTTCGACCGCGCGATCGACTACACCACCGCGCACCGCCTCCAGGGCGGCCGCACGCGCATCGACATCCGCGGCATCGCGACCGACGGCCGCCAGGTCACCGCGTGGGTCGTCATCGAGGACAGCGACGGCACGTGGCACCTCGGCGGGTTCTACGAGCTGCGCGACGGTCACATCGCCCAAGGCGTGGAGATCCTGGCCCGCGAGGGCGACTACCCGTCGATCGTGGGTTAGATGGTCGATGCGAAATTCCCGCGGCCGTGCTCGCACGCCCGGCGGCGCTGGATCGCCACGCGATCACTTACCGATCCAACCAGGATCGGCTGCGCAATCGCGCGGCGCCCAGCATCCACCGTGCGCACGATCACGACCACGGTCGATTTCGCATCAACCATCTAGCCGGCGTTCGACGCGCGCAGCAGCCGCGGCAGGTGGTCCAGGTTGGCCAGGAAGTAGGCGGCCGCCAGCAGCGGCAGGACCGGGACCGCGCGGTCGAAGCCGACCTTCAGCGCGATCGCGCCGACGGTCGCGACCCACATCGCCACGGCGGTCGTCCCGACGCGCATCCCGAAGCGCCGCGCGAAGACCAGGAAGACGCCGGCGAAGACCGCGTCGGAGATCCCGAGGCGCCCCGCGGGCAGCCCGTTGCCCCAGTCGGGCAGCTCCAGGCTGAGCGGATCCCCGGGCTGGGTCTGGCCGGCGTTGGCCAATAGCTCGCTCGGCCCGCCCGCGTACGTGGAGATCACGTCGACCGCGGCGACGAAGACCGGCAGCGCGAGCGCCAGCGACGGCGCCAGCAACCCGATCGCGAACAGGCCGCCGAAGGCGCTGTAGGCGATCGCCTCGATCGGCGTCGCGCCCGCGCCGACGTCCGCGACGTTCAGCCCCGCGACCAGCCCGAAGGCGCCGACCGCGCACAGACCCAGCAGCGGCGGCACGTCCGACAGCGGCGTCACGCACGCGATGCACAGGAAGACGAACGCGCTCCCGACCGACGAGGCGACCAGGATCGACGTGTCGACGTCCCCGATGACCGGGAGCGACGGCGCGACGAGGACGTAGACCTGCGCCGCGAGGAGGCCTAGTAGGGCGGCAGGTCCGCGTACCACTCGCCCAGGACCCGGAACGCCGACCAGAAGGCGCGCTTGGCGTCCTCCTCGTCGAGGCACTCGTCGATGTTCGGCGTGACGATCGCGTCGATCGACGGCGTCAGCTGCTGGCGCGCGCCCGGGACGTACTCCAGCGGCTTGGCGAGCGGGACGTCCAGCTCGTTGAGGACCTGGAGGGCGTCCTCGCCCATCACCACGACGACCTTCGGCTGGACGATCGACAGCTCCTCGACGACGCGCGCGACGCAGCCCTCGTCGGCCAGCGACGGATCGCCGACCGGGCACTTGACGCAGAGCGTGCCGTAGACCGCGAGCGGATCCACCTGCAGGCGCTTCAAGGCCTTCATCAGCGCGGTGCCGGAGCGCCCGTAGAAGGCGACGCCCTCCTCGACCTCCGACGGCATCGGCGCGTGCTTGAGCAAGAAGACATCGGCCTGGGGATGGCCGGACCCGAGCACGGGCATGATGCCGCCGCGCGGGCAGGCATCGCACGCCTGCAGCTCGCGGGTCAGGGAGTTCAACTCCCTGATGGCGCGCTCGAGGTACTTCTCGCGGATCTCGTCGTCTGTCGCTGGCATGGACGATCCCAGATTCGACGGTCCCGAACGAGGCCCCTGCGGCTGCATCAGCCCTTGCGCGCAGCTCTTCGGATGCGACGGTCCCTGCGCGCGCGGCGGGCCGCCTTCGGGGTGGCACGGGTCTCCAGGAACTTCAAGGCCTGCACGTAGAGCAGGGTGCCCGATTTGGTGCTGATCTCCGCGTGCCTGAGCGACTCGAGGAATTCCTCGGGACCCTCGAAGTCGCGCATTTTTATGCGCACCGAGCCCAGCCCGGCGGCGACGTGGGAGTCGCTGCCCGCGCCGCGGACGATCTGGTACTTGGCGGCGAAGCGTTCGGCTTCTTCGTTGAAGGAGCCGATCGCGACGCGCGGGTTGTAGACCTCGATCGCGTCGACGTCGTCGAGGATCTTGAGCAGGTGCTCGTAGTCGGGGACCGCGTGCATGCGGTCGAAGGGGTGCGGGACGTAGACCAGGCCGCCCTGGCGCTTGATCTCGGCGACGGTCTCTTCGAGCGTCAGGCCGCGCGGGATCTTCTCGGTGAGGAAGAGGCCGATGACCTCGCCCTGCGACGCGGTCTTGACCTCCTCGCCGATGATGATCTTGACGCCGAACTCCGCGGCCTTTTCCTGCGCCTCGTAGGCGCCTGAGACCTCGTTGTGGTCGGTGACGGCGATCGCGCCGAGGCCCTGTTCGCGGGCGGTGGCGAGGAGGTGCTCCACGGGCGTCGCGCAGTCACCGGAGTGGTCGGTGTGCATGTGGAGGTCGACGTCGATCAGCGGGCGGTTCTTGATCTTCGCCCACAGCTTGGGGTCGCCGGTGGGGTCGTGGCGGCGGGCGACGACGGCCTCGTAGGACGCCTCGACCTCGTCGGCGACCGTGCTCCAGGCGCGCGGCTGGGGCGCGTCGGCCCGCAGCCGGGTGCGCAGGGCCTCGTCGGTGATCAGCCGCTTGAGCTGGCCGGCGAGCGTCTCGGTGTCGGCGGGCTCGAAGAGCAGCCCGTCTTCGTCGGCGAGATCCTCGTAGACCGGCAGCCGCGAGAGCACGGGGATCGCGCCCGCGGCGACGGCGCGCAGCACGAGCGCCGGCGCGGGCCGGGCGCCTGCCGACGCGCCGACGATCACGTCAGCGCGGGCGATCGCCTCCTCCTCGCCGTCCTCGACGAACCGGACCCGCTGGCGCAGCTCTTCGCGCAGCGGCGTCGATGACGACGGGCCCTGCTTGGAGATGACGGTCGCCTCCCACGGGACGTCCGTGCCGAGCCGCCGCAGCGCGCGCAGGAAGACGCGCAGTGCCTGGCGCTCCTCGACGTCCACGAACAACAGCCGCAGCGGCTCGTCCGCGCCACGCGCGACGTGAGGCGTCTCGGCGCCCGTGCCCGGCCGCACGACCTCGTAGGTGGCCGGGAAGAAGCGGTTCAGCAGCTCCGCGGTCGCGCCGAACGCGGCGTGGCGGGCGTCGAGACGACCGAAGATCAGCGTGACGAGCTTGCGGGCGACCTGCGTGGCCACCACGCGCTCTGCGGGCGCGTGGAAGGTGCCGACGTTGAGCGCGCGCGAATGCCGGAGGGCCACGGAGGAGACGGAAGGCGCAAACGGCTCGTGGACGTGGCAGACGTCGAACGCGGTGCCCGTAAGCAGCTCCTCGACCGTCCGTGCCACGTCGATCGGCACCGCCGGCCTGCGCCGTCCATCCGTCCCGACCGGCAGCACCTCTCCGACCGCGAGATGGCGCACCTCACCGGGTTGACCGAGCACATCACCCTGCCGAATCGCCCGCCGCGACTGCCGCACGGCTTCCTCATCCCGAGACGGCGCCGCCACGACCACCGCATGCCCCCTGGCCGCCAACTCCTCGGCCACCCTCCCGACATACGTGTTGACCTCATGCCGATCCTCCCACGGATACGGCGTGACCTGGACGATCGCCAGCGGCTCCACGGGCGGAAGTCTAGTCCGCACCGCCGCGCGCCCCTTTTCGTTGGGAGGCGTATCGACGTCACCGCTCTCGTTGCGCCGGGCTCAAAGCCCGAAGCTGTCGTGCAGAACAGCCCGAAATCGTAGTGCAAGGAAGCCCGAAACTGTAGCGTTAGGTATCCCGATCCTGTAGCGTGCGGACCATGGAGGACGCTGCCTATCGCGCACGCGCGATGGATCGGACGCTGGACAGCTTCCTGCGGAGCTTCTCGGCGATCGCGATCGAGGGCGCGAAGGGGGTGGGGAAAACCGCGACGGCAAGACAGCGGGCCGCGACCGAGTTCAAGCTCGACGAGCCCGAGGCGCTCGCGATCGTAGAGGCCGACCGTGCTCGTGTGCTTGAGGCACAACCGCCGGTGCTCGTCGATGAGTGGCAGCGACACCCGCCGATCTGGGACGCGATCCGCAACGCCGACGATCGAGGTGCGGCGCCCGGGAGCTACTTGCTCACGGGCTCGGCGGATCCTCGCGATGCTCCGGCGCACACCGGCGCTGGGAGGATCGTCCGGTTGCGGATGCGGCCGCTCTCGCTCGCCGAGCGGCTCGACGCGTCGCCGACCGTCAGCCTCGCGGCGCTCTTGGACGGTGATCTCCCGCCGCTGGACGGCGAGACCGACGTCGACCTGGAGCGCTACACCGAAGAGATCCTGCGCGGCGGCTTTCCCGGCCTGCGGCGTTACGAAGGGCCCGCGCACCGGGCGCAGATCACGAGCTACCTCGACCTGATCGTCGAGAAGGACTTCCCGCAGCTTGGCCAGCAGGTACGCAATCCCGAGGCACTGCGTCGGTGGATGGCCGCCTACGCGGCGGCCACGTCGACGACGGCGAGCTTCGAGAAGATCCGCCGGGCGACCTCGAGCAACGAGGGCGACGAGTCGGCGCGCAGCACGGTGATCCCCTACCGCGACGCGCTCCGGCGGCTGTACGTGCTGGACCCCGTGCCCGCGTGGCGCCCGGCGGCCGGTTCTCTCACGGAGCTCGGCGACGCTGAGAAGCACCAGCTCGTCGACCCGGCGCTGGCGGCACGTCTGGTGCGCGCGACCAAGGGCCGTCTGCTGGACGGTGCCTCCTCTGGCCCGTCGATCCCGCGTGACGGCACGCAGCTCGGTGCGCTCTTCGAGTCGCTCGTCACGCTGTCGGTGCGGGTCTACGCCGCGGCTGCAGAGGCTGCGGAGCGCGAGGTCCGCCACCTGCGCACCCACCGCGGAGACCACGAGGTCGACCTGATCGTCGAGCGCGAGGACGGCGACGTCTTGCTGATCGAGGTCAAGTTGAAGGCCGTGCCCGGTGACCAAGATGTCGCGCATCTGAACTGGCTCGCCGAGCGTCTCGGCGATCGCGCGATCGACCGCGTGATCGTTACGACCGGGCGCGCCGCGTACCGCCGGCCGGACGGCGTCGCGGTCGTTCCCGCCGCCCTGCTCGGCCCCTGAAACGCCGACGGCCCGCTCCAAGGAGCGGGCCGTCGAAAGCCAAACTGCGTGATGTCGAGAAGGACTAGGCCTTCGCGGCGGCTGCGCGCTTGCGGGCCGGCTTGGCGGCGCCGCGGGGCGAGGTCAGCGACTTGGAGCGGTGGTTCTTCTCGATGAACTTCTCGACGGCGTCGCGGGCCTGGTCGTCCGGGACCTGGTTGTGCGGCGACTTCATCAGGTAGGACGATGGACCGTCGAGTTGGCCGCCGATGCCGTTGTTCAGGGCGAGCTTGGCGAGGCGGACGGCGTCGATGACGATGCCGGCGGAGTTCGGCGAGTCCCAGACCTCGAGCTTGAGCTCGGCGGTCAGCGGCACGCCGCCGAAGGCTTCGCCCTCGAGGCGGATGTGCGCCCACTTGCGGTCGGTGAGCCACGGCACGTAGTCCGACGGGCCGACGTGGACGTCCTCGGCGGGCAGATCCAGGCCGGCGACCGAGGTCACGGCGTTGGTCTTGGAGATCTTCTTGGACTCCAGGCGCTCGCGCTCGAGCATGTTGTAGAAGTCCATGTTGCCGCCGACGTTCAGCTGCGACGTGCGCTTGAGCTTGACGCCGCGCTCGTGGAAGAGGCGGGCCAGGACGCGGTGCGTGATCGTCGCGCCGACCTGGGACTTGATGTCGTCGCCGATGATCGGCAGGCCGGCCTTCTTGAAGCGCTTGTCCCAGTAGTCCTCGCGAGCGATGAACACCGGGATGCAGTTGACGAAGCCGCAGCCGGCCTCGATGACCTGCTCGACGTACCACTTGGTCGCCTGCTCGGAACCGACCGGCAGGTAGGACACGACCACGTCGGTGTGCGTGTCCTTGAGGATCTTGACGATGTCGGCCGTCTCGCCCGGCGCCTTGTCGATCTTCTCCGACAGGTACTTGCCGAGGCCGTCGTGCGTCATGCCGCGGTAGACGGGGACGCCGAGCTTCTTCGGGACCTTGTTGGTGAACTTGATCGTGTCGTTCGGCTTGGCCCAGATCGCCTGCGCGAGGTCCTTGCCGACCTTCAACTTGTTGATGTCGAAGGCGCAGGTGAACTCGATGTCGCGCGGGTGGTAGCCGCCCAGGTCGTTGTGCATGAGACCGGGGATGGTCTCGTTGCGATCGTCGTCGGCGTAGTGGTAGACGCCCTGGACGAGCGAGTTCGCGCAGTTGCCGACGCCGATGATGGCGACGCGGACCTTGTCGCGCTGGTAGCGGGCCGCGCCGTTGGTCGCGGGCGCCTCAGCGGTCTTCTTGGGGGCGGTGATGCCGTTGGTACTCAAGAGGGGTGTTGCCTTTCTTGCAAAGAAGTTCTTGCGATCAACTATTCCGACCGCGCGCTGTGGTTACAGCGCGGCGGGCGCGGTCAGCGCCTTCCGAACGTGGAAGATGCGCTGCAAGACGGTGATCGTGCTGAGCCCTGCCAACACGTAGACGGCGGGCGCCAGCAGCTCGAAGTCTGCCAAACCGGCACCCTTCGCGAAGAGCAGGCCCACGGAGAGGATCACCACGCGTACGGCGCGGGTCGCGATCCCGACCTTGCACTCGACGCCCAGCGCCTCGGCGCGGGCGCGGGTGTAGGAGACCATCAGCGACGCCAGGACGGCCACGACGCAGGCCGAGACCGCGAACTCGTTGTGGCGCGCCGCGAAGTAGGCGGCGACGGTCGTCAGGACCACGCCTTCCTCGATCCGGTCCAGCGTGGAGTCCAGGAACGCCCCGAACGGGGAGCCCTTGCCCGACATGCGCGAGTAGCGCCCGTCGAGCGTGTCGCAGACCGATCCGATGATGAAGACGACGCCGCTCAGGAAGAACAGGCGCTCGGCGACCAAGACGGCGGCGACGACGCACAGGACGAACCCGGTCAGCGAGATCGCGTTCGGCGTGAGCCGCGATTCGATCAGCGCGTTGCGCACGATCTCGCGGCGCTCGCCGCGCGAAGAGGATGACATCGACATTCGTGAGAAAGAGGGAGGTGTTAGGCCGTGGCCTTGACGGGCGAGAACGCCCACGCTTCAGGTCGCTTCTGCGCGAGCCACTTGGCAGCGTAGAAGCTCAGCCCGGCCGTCGCTGCCCCGAGGACCGCGTCGAGCGTCCAGTGGTTGCCCGTCGCGACGACGACCCAGACCAGGATCGCCGGGTAAATCGCCCACAGGATCTTGAACGGGCGGCTCTTGACCATCTGCGAGAGCGACCACCCGATCAGCAGCGCGTTGCAGCAGTGCATCGACGGCACCGCGGCGTACGGGTTGAACAGCGCGTTGACCTTGACGTCGTTGTGATCGACGCCGACGTAGTCGCTGACCGTGTCCTGGAAGCCGAGCTCCGGGAAGAAGCGCGGCGGGGCGGTGGGGTAGAGCACGTAGCCGATCAGCGCGATGCCCATCGCGACCATGAACATGTTCCGCACGAAGTAGAAGCGCTCGTTGTGGAACAGGTAGATGTAGATCAGCGCGGCCAGGCAGATCGTGGTCTGGGCGTTGATGTAGATCCACGAGGCGACGTCGGTCGCCAAGCCCCAGCCGCTGGTCCACGTCTGCACCGTCGGCTCGAAGAACAGGCCGGTGGCCTGCTCGATGGAGATCAGGTGACGGGCGTGTTGGAAGGCCGTCGCGGCGCCCTGTGGATCGTCGATAGCGCCCCGCGTCAGCCGGTAGATGTAGTACACGGCGGCGAAGAGGGCGACCTGACGGAGGACGTCGAGGGGACCGTTCGGAAAGACCCGTCCCATGAGTCGTGAGATACCGACCGGCATGGAACGAGCGACTCTATCGTCCCCCACTGGTGGCACATAGTGGGGGTGCCCACACCTAACAGGCGCTAACCGGAGCAGCGGGCGGTGCGGGCGTGGATGCGCTTGAGGGAGAAGGAGGCGCGCAGGCGGACCGTTCCGGGGCCTTGAGCGACAACGATCGTCCAGGCCGCGTCGTCGGCGGTGTCGGACGGCCGCACGCACCCGTGCGCGACGCGCCAGTACGGGGTGAAGCGCACGCGCACGAGGTACGCGCCACCACGCGGCACGCGCACGTCGACCGCGTCGGGGTCCATCCGCGTCACGCGCGCGCCGCCGTCGGCCAGCGGCTTCGCCCCGGCCACCGCGTACACGCGCCAGTCCGCGTCATGCCAGACCTCGCGCAGGTACGGCGGCGCGGCGCGGATCAGCGCCGCCTCCTCGGCGGCCGAGTAGTCGATCGGCGCGTCGGCCAGCGCGACGTAACTGACCGCGTTGGCGTGCAGCCACGCCTCGTAGGTCTGGGCGGTCAGCGCGCCGTCGTCGTAGAAGAGCGCGTTGACCTTGCGGTCCAGCTGGCGCTCCCAGCCGCGGGCGAGCGGCACGGTCGGCGCGACCCGCGCGGACTCCCAGTGGTTGTCGGTGAACGGGATCTCGATCCGGATCGGCCCGCCGTCAGCGCGCTCGCGGGTGTGCAGGAAGGCGAGCAGTCCGTCGTAGTAGGACGCCTTGATCGACGGGTCGGAGGACGCGCGGTAGACGTCGTCGATCGGCGCGCTGACCTGCCAGTAGAGGAACGGCAGCGCGACGAGCACCAGCAGCCTGCGGCGGTTCGGCCACAGCAGCAGCGCGGCCAGCGGACCGGCGAACAGCGCGCCCAGACGCACCGCGTTGCCGCCCATCGGCGAGGAGATCGCGCCGCTGAACACCAGCAGCAACGCGTAGAAGACGAGGCCGAGGCGCAGGACCGTCGGCGCGTCGCGCCACAACACGGCCGCGATCAGCAGCGCGCCGGCGAGCGTCGGCCAGAACGCGGAGGCCGTGAACGGGAACGAACCGCCCTCGGGGAACGCGAGCGACAGCGCCGCCGCGGGCGCGATGGAGACCGCCAGCAGCGCGGCGGCAGGGGCGAACCGGCGCGTCGTGATCCCCCATGCGGCGATCGGCAGCGCCAGGAACGCGACCGCCACCGGCGAGGCCAGCGCCGCCGCCGCGCCCGCGACTCCACACCAGACCAGGCGACCACGGGTCAGCGCGAGCACGCTGAGCATCCCGAGCGCGAGGCCCAGCGCGAACGTCAGGCGCCCCGTGACGAGCGAGACCATGCACGCGGTCGCAAACCACAGCGAGGCGACGCGGGCGGCGGTGGTCACCTGCGGTCCGCGCCCCTTGACGATCCGCTCGAACGCCCACGCGGTCAGCACCGCGGCGGCCGCGCCGACCAGGCGCGGGCCGAAGACCGCCGCCAGCGGCGGGAACAGGATCGAGTACGCCGGATTGTGATGGCCGCCGTACCAGCCGACGTCGAAGACGACGAAGCCGGCCCGCTCGAACAGGTCGGTGCGGTAGGTCTGGGCGGCGAGGTCGGCCGACGGCGGGTCGACGACCAGGTAGACCGCCGCCAGGATGGCGGCGACGGCCCAGGCTGGGATGTCGGAGAGGCGGCGGCTCACGAAGAGCCGCTGAGCCTACGAGCTGAAGTCCGCGGTGATCGCGTTGCCGGCCTGCGCGCCCAGCGATCCGTGCACGCGGCCGACGCCGACGCGGTGCAGCTTGCCGTTGAGCAGCACCTTGCGGTGCGGCGCGGAGTTCATCCACAGCTTGAGCAGCGCCTTCGCGTTGACGTGCGCGCCGTCCGGCGCCCAGGCGAGCGTCTCGCCGTAGGTCCGGCGCTTGCCGGCCTTGGCCAATCGCGTCGAGAACGAGGAGCCGTCGAACGACGAGTGCGTGAGCGCGTCGTGCTTGAGCATCAGCGACGAGTGGCGGCGCGCGACCTTCGTTAGCGGCGACACGAGTTTGACGGCCCGCAGATGGTGGGAACGACGTACGCGATTGATCTCGCGGACGATCGCGATCTCAGCGCGCGAGGCGTTGACGGCGGCAGCAGAAGCCGGCGGGGGTGCGGCGACGGGCATGGGGGTTCAGGTCTCCAGGTCCGGGGAACGGTCGGATCAGGACACGGGCGATCCCTGCCCGGTGGTCCGGCAAACGAATGCCGGACCCTATCCACACGCTCAGATCGACGCCGTGTCCAGACGGTGAAGTACTGCAACGCTTCGCCCGAATGGGCTATCGGCGTTAGGCCGCCGACGCGGGTAGCGTGTCGACGCGATGCGCACCCTCTGCGTCGGTGAGGCGCTCGTCGACCTGGTCTGCGAGCGGCCGGTGGCCTCGATTTCCGAGGCTGACGCCTTCGTGCCGCGATTTGGCGGCGCGATCGCCAACGTGGCGGTGACCGCGGCGCGTCGCGGTGCCGACGTCGCTTTGGCGGGCGGTGTGGGGACCGATGCGTGGGGTGCGTGGCTGCACGAAAGATTGCAAGACGAGGGTGTCGACCTGACCTGGTTTGACCGCCGCGAGGACGTCGTCACGCCGGTCGCGTTCGTCACGCTCGACGCCGACGCGCAGCCGTCGTTCGCGATCTACGGCGCCGGCGTGCGTGCCGCGATCCTCGGCCTCGGCGAGCGCCTGGTCGAGGCGGTCGACGCCTGCGACGCGCTGTTCTTCTCCTCCAACACGCTCGTCGACGAGGACGAGCGGGCGATCACGTTGGCCGCGCGCGACCGCGCGCTGCGCGATGGCAAGCCGGTGATTCTCGATCCGAACCTGCGGCTGGAGCGCTGGCGCTCGCGGTCGGCCGCGGTCGAGGTCGTCGGGCCGTGCGTCCAGGGCGCGTTCCTGGTCAAGTGCAACGCCGACGAGGCGCTGGCGCTGACCGGCGAGCTGGAGGTCGAGGCGGCCGCGGCGTCGCTGGTGGCCGCGGGCGCCAAGCACGTCGTGGTGACGCTCGGCGCCGACGGCGCGCTGCTGCGCGGCGGCGGGCTGGACCGCGACGCCCCAGGCGTGCCCGCTCGGCCGGTCGACGCCACGGGCGCGGGCGACGCGGTCACCGGCGTGCTGATCAGCGCGCTGGCGCGGACCGGCTTCTACCCGGCGGCGCTGGCCGCGATGCTGCCCGACGCGATGGCGCAGGCCGCGCGCGCGACCGAGCGCTACGGAGCGCTGGACTAGCGCCGATGGCTGGTGCCGCTCCCGCCGCGAAGCTGGCCACCGTCCCGCGCGACGCCTGGCGCGCCCCGGCCCGCGCGCGGGTGGAGCGGATCCGCGACCGGCTCCAGGACGTCTACGGCGTGCCGGTCCAGCCGCCGCACGAGGACCCGCTCGCCGAGCTGGTGCTCACCGTCTTGTCGCAGTCGACCAACGACCGCAACCGCGACGTCGCCTACCTGCGGCTGCGCGAGTGGTTCCCGTCGTGGGAGGCGGTGCGCGACGCGCCGGTCCCCGACATCGAGGAGGCGATCCGCCCGGGCGGGATCTCCAAGGTCAAGTCCCAGCGCATCCACGACATCTTGGTCGCGATCGAGGCCGCCAACCGTGTTGAAGGACTCGACTTGGGGTGGATGCGCGACGTGCCGGTGCAGCAGTCGCGGGACTTCCTATGTGCCTTGCCCGGCGTCGGCCGCAAGACCGCCGCGTGCGTCCTGCTGTTCTCCTACGGGTTGCGCGACGTGCCGGTCGACACCCACGTCTCGCGCGTCGGGATGCGCCTGCACCTGCTGCGGCCGGGCGCGCCGTTCGACGAGCTGCACGACGAGCTGCTCGCGCTGACCCCGCCCGGCGCCGAGCTCGAGTTCCACGTCAACATCCTCCGCCACGGGCGCCGGACCTGCCACTCGCAGCGGCCGGCGTGCGAGGCATGTGCATTGAGAAGGTCATGTCCGGAAAGACGCGTGTAGCCCTCGCCACCTGCTCCTACTTCCCCGACGGGGACGAGGACGACGTCGGGATCCCGGCCGCGATCGGCGGCGACGTCGCGTTCGCGATCTGGGACGACCCCGCGGTCGACTGGTCGACCTACGACCTGGTCGTCATCCGCTCGACGTGGGACTACCAGGGGCGCCGCGACGACTACCTCGCCTGGGCGCAGCGGCTCGGCGACCGGCTGATCAACCCCTATGACGTGATCGCCTGGAACACCGACAAGCGCTACCTGCGCGAGCTCGCCGACGCGGGCCTGCCGGTGGTCGCCACGGAGCTGGTCGAGCCGGGCGAGGCGTTCGTGGCGCCGTCCGACGTCGAGTACGTCGTCAAGCCGACGGTCAGCGCGGGCTCGCGCGACACGGCGCGCTTCGCGCCCGGCGAGGAGGCGCGCGCCGCCGAGCTCGTCGCCGCGATCCACGCCTCCGGTCGCACCGCGATGGTCCAGCCCTACATCGCGTCGGTCGACGCCCGCGGCGAGACCGCGACGCTGTGCTTCGACGGCGCGTTCTCGCACGCGATCCACAAGAGCGCGTTGCTGAAGCCGGGCGCCGCGCCGACCTCCGAGGTCTTCGCCGCTGAGACGATCGAGCCGCGCGAGGCGACCGCGGCCGAGCGGGCCGTCGGCGAGCGGGTCCTGGCGTTCGCGACCGAGCGCTTCGGCCCTCTGGCCTATGCGCGGATCGACCTCGTGGAGGACGCCGACGGCAACCCGATGGTGTTGGAGCTGGAGCTCACCGAGCCGTCACTGTTCTTCGCGGGGGACGCTGGACGTCTGTCGCAGTTTGCGTCGGCGGTGCGCCGCCGGCTGCCCGAGCGCTGACGCCTAGGCGCCGAGTCGCGATTCGAGGGCACGTCGCTGGGGAATGGCGCCTGAACCATGGCTCCGGTCCAGCCTCTGCAGAACGTGCGGGTGCTCGTCGCGCATCGTGACGGGTCGCTGCGTGCGGCCGTCCGCGCGCTGCTGGAGCCCGCCGGGGCCGAGGTGCTGGAGTCCGGCGACCGCCACGACGCCGCCGAGCGGGTCCGCGCCGAACGCCCGCAGGTCGTGCTCTTGGACCACGCGATCGACGGCGACCACCGCCGCAGCCTCGTCCGCGACGTGGCCGGCGACCCCGAGCTGCTCGGCGTCGCGGTCGTGCTCCTGCACCCGGGCGCGGACGTCGACGCGGTCTGCGGTGCGCTGGCCGGCGGCGCGGTCGACGTCTGGACGACGCCCGGTGCCGCGCCCGAGCTGATCGCGCGCGTGCGGGTCGCCTACCGCTCGCGCCAGCTACTGGACCTCGCGCTGCGCCGCTACAGCGACCTCGAGGACTTGGCCTACCGCGACGAGCTGACCGAGCTGCCCAACCGGCGCGGGACGGCACGGCAGATCGACGTCCTGATCAGCCGCGCCCGACGCCATGGCCATCAACTTGCCTTGCTCCTCATCGACGCGGATCGCTTCAAGGCGGTCAACGACCAGCACGGCCACGCGGTCGGCGACGTCGTCCTGCGCGAGCTCGCGGCACGGCTGCGCGAGCGCGTGAGGCGGGAGGACGTCGTCGGCCGCTGGGGCGGCGAGGAGTTCGTCGTCGCGCTCCCTGAGACGACCCCCGACGGCGCCGCCGCCGTCGCCGAGTCGCTCCGCGCCGGCGTGGCCGGCGCGCCGATCGACGCCGACGGCACTTCCCTCGACATCACCATCTCCATCGGCGTCGCTGCCTGGACCGGCCAGCAGCTCGACGACCTCACCTCCCGCGCCGATCGCGCCCTTTACGCGGCCAAGGCCGCCGGGCGCGATCGCGTGGTGCTCGAGCCCGACGTCCAAGCCGCCTGACCTCTACTCGTGGGCCAAGGCCCCGAGGATCGGGAGGCGTGCGGCGCGTCGTGCCGGGAGCGCCGCCGCCAGGATGCCGGCCACCGCCGCCACGATCGCGTAGGCCGCGATCGAGCCGAACGGGATCACGAAGCGGACGCCTTGGGAGGCGAGCGCCGCGCTGATCGCACCGGCCAGCGCGAGGCCGACCCCGATGCCGAGCGTCGCCCCGATGAGCGCGGTCAGCGCGCCCTCGTGACGGACCATCCGGCGCATCTGGCGCCGGCGCATGCCAACCGCGCGCAGCACGCCCAGCTCGCGGGTGCGCTCGGCGACGCCCAAGGCCAACGTGTTGACGATGCCGAGCACGCTGATGATCAGCGCCAAGGCCAACAACACGGTGACGATGCCGACGACGCCGTCCAACTCCTTGGCCTTGGCGTCGGCGAACGCGCCGCGCGTCGAGACCTTGGCGTCGGGGAACGCGGCCACCGCTCGGCGCACCGCGTCCGCCGACGCGCCGTCCACCAACACCAACTTGGGCTTGCGGACCGCGAACGTCGACGCGAACGCCGCGCGCGCCACCATGACCTCGCCGGTGCCGAGCACGTCCAGCGGCGAGCCGGTCGCGATCCCGGCCACCCGGGCGCGCAGCTGCCGCCCGTTGGCCGACGTCACGACGAACGCCGAGCCCACGCGCAGCCCGTGCTTGTCGGCGAAGTCCCGGCGCACGATCGCGCCGTCGCCGTTCAACCCACGCAGCGTCGCGTCCGAGCCGCGGTGCCAGTCGACGTGCCACAGCTTCGCGGCCGCCGCCGGGTCGACGCCGGTCACGTGCACGGCCTTGCCGTACGCGCGGCCCTCGTCGACGACCACGCCGGTGGCGATCTTCGCGCCCGGCGCGGAGGCCGCGGCCCGCACGACCGCCTGCGGCACCGGCGTCCAGTTGTCCTGACCGGCGATCACCACGGACGCCCGGACCTGGTCGCGCACGTCATCGCGCGCTGAGGACTTCAGCCCGGCCGCCAGGACCGCCACGCACGTCACCAGCGCGACGCCCACCATCAACGCCGCCGCCGTGGCGGCCGTGCGCTGCGGCGCGCGCATCGCGTTGCGCCGCGCCAGCCCACCAGCCACGCCGGCCACCCGGGCGCTCGGCGCGCCGAGCACCGACGCGATCGGGACCACCGCATAGCGCGCCAGCATCGCCACGCCGACCAGCAGCGCCAGGCCGCCGGGCACGAACAGCAGCAACCGATCGCCGACCGCCAGGCTGCCGGCGACCATGGCGTACACGATGATCGCGACGCCGACGGCGCCGAAGCCGCCACCGATGATCGTCGCGCGCCGACGGCCGCGAGCGCTGGCGGTCGCCGCCGCCGCGCCCTCGCGCAGCGCCGCCACCGGCGGCACGTGCGTGGCCTTGAACGCCGGGATCAAGGACGACAACAACGTCGCACCCACGCCCGTGAGCGTCGCGGCGATCACGGTCCCGGCGGTCAACGCCAGCGAGGACGACGGCAGGTCCAACCCGAAGGACTTGACCAGCGCGTGCAGTCCGTGGGCCAGTCCGACGCCCAAGGCGATCCCGAGTGCGGACCCGAGCAGCCCGATGACCAAGGCCTCCAACACGACCGACCGCAGCACCTGGCGACGCGAGGCGCCGACCGCGCGCAGCAGCGCCAGCTCACGGGCGCGCTGGGCGACCGTCAGCGACAGCGCGTTGGCGATCGTCATCGCGCCAACCAACACCGCGATCAGCCCGAACACGACCAGCGCGGTCTTCAAGAAGCCCACGAAGCCCTGGAGGCCGCTGACGATCGTAAAGCGATCCTGGGCACGCGCCGTGCGCACGGCCAGGCCGGACTCCGGCCCCAGCGCACGCGCCAGGCGCGCCCGCAGTTCGGCACCGCTGACGCCCGGCGCCGCGGCGACCAGCACGTCGTCCAACCGGCCGGCCTTGCCGAACAGCTTCTGCGCGACCGGCAGGTCGAAGACGACGACCGTCGCCATGCCCAGCGAGTCCACCGTGCCGAAGCGCGCCACGCCCGAGACCACGTAGGACCGCACCGGTCCGTCGGCGGCCACGCGCACGCGCGAACCAACATGAAGTCCTTGATCGGAGGCCAGGCCGCGGTCGATCACGACCTGGTCCGGTCCGACGGCCCAGCGGCCGTCGACCAACTTCATGGGGTTGGTCTGCGCCGCGGCGCGCTCGCGCGGGTCAAAGCCCGTTCCGAAGTACGGCCCTTGGCCGACCGGCTTGCCGTCGGTCCCGATGACCTTGGCCTCGTCCAGCACGTCGGCGGCGGCCACCGCCACGCCTGGCACGCGCGCCACACGGTCCAGCGTCGCGGCCGGGATCGTCGCGCGCCGCGTCAGGTCCTGGCCGCGGAACGCCGAGGGGGCGGAGACGACGGCGTCGGTGCCGTCGTAGGCGGACGCGGCGAGCTTGTTCGCGCCGTCGTCCAGAGCGCCGCCGAGGGTCATCGCCCCGGTGACGAGCGCGACGCCGAGGATCACGGCGAACGCCGACAAGATGGTGCGCAACCGCCGCGTGGCGATCCCGCGCAGGACGACCCGTCTCATCGCGAGGCCTCCCGCAGCGCGGCGACGACCGCCGGCTCGTCGGGGGCGTCCAGATCGGCGACGATCGCGCCGTCGGCCAGGATCACCACGCGGTCGGCGACCGCTGCCGCGCTCGCGTCGTGGGTGACCATCACGATCGTCTGGCCCAGCGCGTCGACCGCGTCGCGCAGCAGCGCCAGCACCGCGGCGCCCGCCGCGGAGTCGAGGTTGCCGGTGGGCTCGTCGGCGAACAGCACCGCGGGCTCGGCGAGGATCGCGCGGGCGACCGCCACGCGCTGCTGCTGGCCGCCGCTCAGCGCGTACGGGCGGTGGTGCCGGCGCTCCAGGAGGCCGACGCGCGCCAGCACGTCCTCCACCTTGGCCGGATCCGCCTTCTTGCCCGCCAGCGCGAGCGGCAGCGTGATGTTCTCCTGCGCGCTGAGCGTCGAGAGCAGGTTGAAGGCCTGGAAGACGAACCCGACGCGGTCGCGCCGCAGCTTGGTCAAGGCATCGTCCTTCATCGACGACAGGTCGTGCCCGTCGAGCAGGACCGTGCCCGCCGTGGGCGTGTCGAGCCCGGCGAGGTGGTGCAACAGCGTGGACTTGCCGGACCCGGACGGGCCCATGACCGCGCAGAACTGGCCGTGCGGGACGGCGAGGTCGACGCCGCGCAGCGCCTCGACGGCGGCGTCGCCGTCGCCGTAGCGCCGGACGAGGCCGTGCGCCTGGACGGGCGCGTCGAGGTCGACGGCGTCGACCAGCGGGTGGACGGGGGAGAGGGCGAGGGTGGGGCTCATGGGGAGTGCGGTTCTTCCTGTAGGTGTTGAGATCAGGCCGCCGCCGCGAAGGCGAGGTCCTCGGCTTCACGCGCGATGCGCGCCACAGCGGTGCGCAGGGCGCCGGCGCCGAGCAGCGCGCCGGTGGCCTGAGCGAGCACGCGGCCGGTCAGCCCGTCGCCGCGGACGGCGACGGAGGCGGAGACCTCCGAGGCCCTGCCGCAGGACAGAGGCCGCAGCCGGTAGACGACGTCGAGGTCGATCGGCCCGGACGCACGGAGGGCCAGGCCCTCCTCGTCTGCGCTGATCACCTCGACGTCGAACCCCACGCGACGACCGGCCAGCCGGCCCTCGACGCGGGTCCGCGAACCGGTGCGCAGGCGCATGCCGCGATCGTCCGTCTCGAACGGCACCGGCGCCCAGCGCTCGCAGGCGCCGGGGTCGGTCAACACGTCCAGGACGGCCGCTGGGGCGGCCTGTGCGGTGAGCTGCTCGGTCCACGTGCTCATGGTCGAGAAGCCTGCTGGCGCGGCGCTCCCGTGTCGTCGGCCCGCGTGACGATCCTGACGGTGCGGCCAGCCGCACCAGCGTCATCCTCAAGGAGGACGCCGCGGTCGTCCGTACGGGGGATGCGCACCGCCCGGATCGCCGTTACCGTCGCAAATCAGATGGCCTCCGTCACCGCCGCGCTCCGCGAATACCCGCGGCGCTTCGCCGACCGCTCCGCGTGGCCGCCGCGCCGGCGCGACGCGCTGGTCGCGCTCGCGTGGCTGGTCTTCAGCGCGGCCGACATCGCGCTGGAGGACGAGCGCGGCCTGTCGTTCACGCACCCGGCGCCGACGCCCGTCCAGACCTGGCCCTTCCTGCTCGCGCTCGTCGCGACGCTGCTGGTCCGCCACCGCCAGCCGCTCGGCGCGCTGATCGCCGGCTACCTGGTGCTGATCGCCTCCGAGGTCGCGGGCGGCCCGTTGTTGAAGGGGTTCATGCCGGTCGGCCAGATTGCGTTCCTGACGTTCTGCGCGGCCCGCGCCGCGCCCACCCGTCGCGACGTCGCGATCTTCTGCGCGATCGCGTTCGTGGGCGTGGCCGGGGTCACCGCCACGTTCCCTGACGACGACGGCGGCGCCGGTCCCGCCGCTGCGCTGTGGGCGGCGGTCATGCTGATCGGCCTGCCGGTGGCCGCCGCACGCGCGTTCCGCAGCCACGAGCGCCTGACCGCGCTGCTGGACGAGCGCGCCGCGCAGCTGGAGGCCCAGCGCGACGAGCGCGCGCGGCTGGCGGTGGCCGAGGAGCGCGAGCGGATCGCGGGCGAGCTGCACGACGTCGTCGCCCACGGCGTGAGCGCCATGGTCGTCCAGGCGGCCGCCGCGCGACGGCTGATCGCGGTCGCCGGCGACACGCCCGCCGGCCAGGAGGCGATCGCCGCGGTCGAGACCTCTGGCCGCGCCGCGCTGGACGAGCTGCGCCGCCTGCTCGGCGTGCTGCGACGCGGCGACGAGGCGCTCGCGCTGGCTCCGCAGCCGTCGTTGGCCCGCGTCGATCGGCTGATCGCGCGGCTGCGCGAGGACGGGCGCGACGTCGCGCTGCGCATCGAGGGCGACGCGGTCGCGCTGCCGCCCGGCCTGGACCTCACCGCCTACCGGATCGTGGAGGAGACGCTGGCGCAGGCCGGCGGGCCCGCGCGCGTGACCGTCCGCTACGCCGGGCGCGATCTGGAGCTGGAGGTCGCGGACACGGCACGCGGCGCCGACGACGACGGCCCGGCGCCCGTGGCCCGCTTCGGCGTCCGCGAGCGCGCCGCGCTGTTCGGCGGCGAGGTCCACGCCGGCCCGGCCCGCGATGGCGCTTGGACGCTGACCGCGCGCCTGCCGATCGACGCGATCCCGGCCGGGGCGCTGGCGTGATCCGGGTCTCCCAGCGGCGCTTCGACCTCGCGCTGGCGACGTTCGCCGCGGCGCTGGTCAGCGTCGAGATCCTCACCTCAGACGCGATCGACGGTCCGGTCGCGGCCAACTTGGTGGTCTTGATCTCGGTCGCCGTCGCGTTGGCCTGGCGGCGCCGCCATCCGCTCGTCCCGGTCGTGGCGCTGGCGATCGGCTACCCGGCCTCCGCGCTTTGGCTGACCGACATCAACCAGCTCTCGACGACGCTCGTCCCCGCGCTGCTGACCTCCTACGCGGTCGGTCGCTACGCCGCCGACGTCCGCCTCGCGGCGCTGACGCTGGCGCTCGCGGTCGCCGCGATCAACCTCGCCTCCGACGAGCACGTCGCCGACGACTGGGTCTTCCCGCTGCTGGCCTTCGGCGCCGCGCTGCTCACCGGCCGCGCGCTGCGCACCCGCGCGCTCGTCGCCGCGCAGCTGGCCGAGCGCACCGAGCGCCTGGCCGCCGAGCAGGAGCTGCTGGCCGCCGAGGCCGCGATCGAGGAGCGCCGCCGGATCGCGCGCGAGCTGCACGACGTGATCGCCCACACGCTGTCGGTGATGGTCGTCCAGGCGGGCGGCGCGCGGCGCGTCGTCGACCGCGACACGGGGCTGGCGATCGAGGCGCTCGACACCGTCGAGGCGACCGGCCGCTCCGCGCTGGTCGAGTTGCGCCGGATGCTCGGCTTCGTCACCGAGGCCAGTGGCACGGACAACGCCGCGCCGCTGGAGCCGGCGCCTACGATCGGCGACCTCGCGGCGCTCGCGCGCCGCGCCTCTGCGGCCGGCCTCCCGACGACCTACGCGCTGCACGGCGCGCCGGACGCCGAGCGCCCGCTGCCTGCGGGCGCCGAGGTCGCCGCGTTCCGGATCGCGCAGGAGGCGCTCACCAACGCGCTCAAGCACGCGGGACCGGGCGCACGCGCGACGCTCACCGCGCGCTGGACGAGCGACGCCTTCATGTTGGAGATCTGCGACGACGGCGCGGGCCAGGACGCCCGCCTGCCCTCAGGAGGACACGGGTTGATCGGGATGCGCGAGCGCGTGGCGCTCTACCACGGTGACTTGGAGACCGGACCAGCTCAGCGCGGCGGCTTCCGCGTCGCCGCGTCGCTGCCGCTGGCCGTCGCGGTCGAGGTCGCCGCGTGAGCGCCGCCGACCCGATCCGCGTCGTCATCGCCGACGACCAGCAGCTCGTCCGCACCGGCTTCAAGCTGATCCTCAGCGCGGAGGCCGACCTGCAGGTGATCGCCGAGGCCGGCGACGGCCTGGAGGCGGTCGACGTCGTCGGCCGCGAGCACCCCGACGTCGTGCTTATGGACATCCGCATGCCCGAGCTCGACGGCATCGAGGCCACCCGCCGGATCCTGGCCAGCGGCTCGCGCACGAGGGTCCTGATGCTCACGACCTTCGATCTCAACGAGTACGTCTACGAGGCGCTGCGCGCGGGCGCCTCCGGGTTCCTGCTCAAGGACACGCCCGCCGAGCAGTTGGCCGAGGGCGTCCGCGTCGTCGCGCGCGGCGAGGCGCTCCTGGCGCCCACGGTCACCCGCCGCCTGCTGGACGAGTTCGCCCGCGGGCCGGCCGAAGCCGCGTCCGCCCCGGCCCTGCCGCCCGCGTTCGACGAGCTGACCTCCCGCGAGGTCGAGGTCTTCCGCCTGCTCGCGCGCGGGCGCTCCAACGCGGAGATCGCCGCCGAGCTGATCGTCTCGGAGACCACCGTCAAGACCCACGTCGCCCGCGTGCTGATGAAGCTCGGTCTGCGCGACCGCGTCCAGGCCGTCGTGCTGGCCTACGAGACCGGCTTCGTAGCCCGCGGCGGCCTTTCGTCCGCGTGACATCGCGTCGCGGAAAAGATCTACTACACTCTCACTCAGATCTTTCCGCGAGACCCGACGAAGGAGCACCACCCCGACATGGGCAAGACCATCGGCATCGACCTCGGCACGACGAACTCGTGCATGGCCGTCCTCGAGGGCGGCGAGCCGACCGTCATCGAGAACGCCGAGGGCGGCCGCACCACCCCGTCTGTTGTCGCCTTCGCGCAGAGCGGCGAGCGCCTCGTAGGCACCGTCGCCAAGCGCCAGGCGGTCACCAACCCGCAGAACACCGTCTTCTCCGTCAAGCGCTTCATGGGCCGCAAGGAGGCCGAGGTGCGCGAGGAGGAGTCGATCGTCCCCTACAAGGTCGTCTCCGGCCCCAACGGCGACGCGCGCATTGACGCCGGCGGCAAGCAGTACAGCCCGCCGGAGATCAGCGCGATGATCCTCGCCAAGCTGAAGGCCGACGCTGAGGCCTATCTCGGCGAGACCGTCGACGGTGCGGTCATCACCGTCCCCGCGTACTTCAACGACGACCAGCGCCAGGCGACCAAGGACGCCGGCAAGATCGCCGGCCTCGACGTCAAGCGCATCATCAACGAGCCGACCGCGGCCTCGCTGGCCTACGGCCTGGACAAGGACACCGACCAGACGATCCTCGTCTTCGACCTCGGCGGCGGCACGTTCGACGTGTCGGTGCTGGAGATCGGCGACGGCGTCTTCGAGGTCAAGTCCACCGCCGGCGACAACCACCTCGGCGGCGACAACTGGGACAAGGCGATCGTCGACTGGCTCGCCGGCGAGTTCAAGCGCGACCAGGCGATCGACCTGACGCAGGACCCGATGGCCCTCCAGCGCCTCTACGAGGCCGCCGAGAAGGCCAAGATCGAGCTGTCGACCGCGCAGGAGTCGCAGATCAACCTGCCGTTCATCACGGCCGACCAGTCCGGCCCCAAGCACCTCGACGTCCGCATCACCCGCGCGAAGTTCAACGAGCTGACCTCCGAGCTGCTCGACCGCGTCGTCGCGCCGGTCCGCCAGTCGCTGGACGACGCGAAGGCCAAGGGCGCCGACAAGATCGACCACGTCGTCCTCGTCGGCGGCATGACGCGCAACCCGGCCGTGCAGGAGAAGGTCAAGGAGCTCACGGGCCAGGAGCCGCACCGCGGCGTCAACCCGGACGAGGTCGTGGCCGTCGGCGCGGCGATCCAGGCCGGCGTCCTGGGCGGCGACGTCAAGGACGTGCTGTTGCTCGACGTGACCCCGCTGACGCTGGGCATCGAGACCAAGGGCGGCGTCATGACCAAGCTGATCGAGCGCAACACCACGATCCCGACCCGCAAGGGCGAGGTCTTCTCGACGGCCGAGGACAACCAGCCGTCGGTCGAGATCCACGTCTTGCAGGGCGAGCGCGAGATGGCGACCTACAACAAGTCGCTGGGCAAGTTCCAGCTGACGGGCATCCCGCCGGCACCGCGCGGCATCCCGCAGGTCGAGGTCACCTTCGACATCGACGCCAACGGCATCCTCGCCGTGTCCGCGAAGGACCTGGGCACCGGCAAGGAGCAGAAGATCGAGATCAAGGCGGGCTCGGGCCTGTCTGACGACGAGATCAAGTCGATGGTCGGCGACGCCGAGACGCACGCCGAGGAGGACAAGAAGGCGCGCGAGCTGGCTGAGGCCCGCAACAACGCCGAGAACGCGGCCTACCAGGCCGAGCGCCAGCTGAAGGACCTCGGCGACCAGGTCGACCCCGAGTCCAAGACCGAGATCGAGGCCGCGATCACCGCGGTCCGCGAGTCGCTGACGTCCGAGGACCCCAACGAGATCAACGCCAAGGCCGAGGCGCTGCAGAACGCCTTCCACAAGGTCTCCGAGGCCATGTACGAGAAGGCCCAGCAGCAGCAGGCGGCCGCGTCGGCCGAGGCCTCGGACGCGGGCAACGGCAATGGCGCCTCCGCCGAGGGCTCCGCGTCGTCCGATGAGGACGTCGTGGACGCCGAGGTCGTGGACGAGGGCAAGTAGGCCTCCGTGAGCGAGCACGAGCACGAGGCGGCGGCGGTCGACGAGACCGCCGCCCAGGCCCACGCCGCCGAGGCCGAGGCACCGGGCGAAGACGACGTCGCCGACCGCGCGCAGGACGGCGCGGTCGAGGCACCTGAGGAGCCCGACTTCAAGGACCTGTACTTGCGAGCCGCGGCCGAGACCGACAACGTGCGCAAGCGCGCGCGGCGCGATGTCGAGGTCGCTTCGGCGCGCGGCGTCGCGCGGCTGGCCCGCGAGCTGCTGCCGTCGCTGGACAACCTCGACCGGGCGCTGGCCGCCGCGGAGGCCGAGGAGGCCGACGCCGAGCACCATCTCACCAAGGGCATCAGGTTGGTCCAGCAGGAGCTGCTGGGCGCGCTGACGCGCGTCGGCATCGAGCAGTACGCGCCCGAGGGCGAGACGTTCGATCCCCACCAGCACGAGGCCGTCGCGCAGATGCCCGCCGAGGGCGTGGAGACCGGCACGATCACGCAGGTCTACCAGCCCGGGTACCGCTACAAGGAGGAGATCCTCCGCGCCGCCAAGGTTGTGGTAGCCGCATGACCGCGGGCGACCCCTATAAGAGCCTCGGGGTCGATCGCAAGGCCTCCCAGGAGGAGATCAAGAAGGCGCACCGCAAGCTGGTGCGCCAGTACCACCCGGACCGCAACCCGGGTGACGCCTCCGCGGAGGAGAAGTTCAAGGAGATCCAGGCCGCCTATGACCTGATCGGGGATCCCGAGAAGCGCAAGCAGTACGACCGCGGCGGGATCTTCGGCATGGGCGGCGGAGGTGCTGGCGGTGGCGGCGCGGCCGGCGGCGGCGGGTTCTCCGCCGGCGACTTCGGCGGCTTCCAGGACATCTTCAACACCATCTTCCGCGGCGAGGGCGGCAGCGCCGGCGGTGCGGGCGGCGCCGGTCGTCAGCAGCGCACGCAGCCGACCGGGCCGCGGCCGGAGCGCGGCAAGGACCTCGAGTCGTCGGTCGCGATCTCCTTCGAGCAGGCGATCAGCGGCGCGCAGGTTCCGCTGAGCGTCGCGACGACCCAGCCATGTCCTACATGTCGCGGCACGGGCGCCAAGCCCGGGACGTCGCCGCGCGTGTGCCCGAAGTGCCAGGGCCGCGGCATCGAGTCCCAGGGCCAGGGCCTGTTCTCGATCTCGCAGCCGTGCTCGCGCTGCCACGGGTCGGGCGCGATCATCGAGGACCCGTGCCCGACGTGCTCGGGTGCGGGCCAGCAGAAGACGGTCAAGAACTACAAGGTCAACATCCCGGCGGGCGTCCGCGAGGGCTCCCGCGTCCGGCTGGCCGGCAAGGGCGAGGCGGGCCGCAACGGCGGCGGACCCGGCGACCTGTACGTGATCACCCACGTCGCGCCGTCGCCGATCTTCGAGCGCAAGGGCGACAACCTCGAGGTCGAGGTTCCGCTCACGATCCCGGAGGCGATCCGCGGCGCCGACGTCGAGGTGCCGACGCTCAACGGCCGCAAGAAGCTGCGCGTCTCTCCCGGCACCAAGCACGGGACGATCCAGCGCCTGCGCGGCGAGGGCCCGCCGAAGCTCGGCGGGAAGGGCAAGGGCGACCTGCACTACAAGTTCGTCATCGACGTCCCAGCGACGCTCAGCGCCGAGCAGTCCGAGGCGGTGGAGAAGCTGTCTGAGGTGATGGGCGACGATCCGAGAGCGAGGTTGTTCTCATGAGCATGCGACGCACCCGCACGACCGTCACGGTCAGCTCGGACCGTGGCGTGTTCATGATCTCGGTCGCCGCCGAGCTGGCCGAGATGCACCCGCAGACGCTGCGCATGTACGAGCAGCGCGGGCTGATCGAGCCCAAGCGCTCGCCGAAGGGCACGCGGCTGTACTCACACGAGGACGTCGAGCGGCTGCGGCGCATCCAGGCGATGACCAACGACCTCGGGCTCAACCTGGCCGGGGTCGAGCACGTCCTGCGCTTGGAGCAGGAGCTTGAGCGCTCGCGCCGGCGCGTCGAGGCGCTGGAGCGGCGCACGGTGGAGCTGCAGGCCGAGTTCGCCGAGCAGCTCGAGGCCGTCCGGCGCGAGCTACGCGGCGGCGAGCTGGTGCCGCTCAAGCACACGCGCGACATCGTGCCGCGCCCGCAGGCCGCGCCTGAGCCGCCGGCCGCGCCCGATCCGCCTGCCGGCCCGCGGCGGATCCCCGTCGAGCGCGATTAGCCGCGCACACGGGTAGGTTGCAGGCGGTGCGACCGCTGAACCTGGGGGAGACGCTCGACGCGAGCATCAAGATCGTCGCCGCGCGCTGGCGGACGCTGGCGATCGTGATGCTCGTCATCGCGCTGCCGATCCAGATCCTGACGGTGATCATCACCAGCGCGACGACCGACGTCTACCAGGTCGGCAGCAGCACCTGGACGGGCGGGACGAGCAGCGGGACCAAGTACAGCGACGAGGATGCCTACGCCGCTGGGCAGGTGGCGATCATCGCGTTGCAGATCTTGGGGTACCTGCTCGGCACGGTCGCCTGCTACCGGGCGATCGCCGACCAGTACCTGGGCCGGCCGACCAGCCCCGGGGACACGCTGCGCTTCGCGGGCAGCCGCCTCGGCGCGACGCTGTGGCTGACGATCATCCTGGGCGTCGGCCTCTTCTTCGCCTACATCGCGCTGATCATCCCGGGCATCTGGCTGACGGTCGCTTGGGCGGTCGCCTATCCCGTGATGCTCGTCGAGGGCCTCGGGGGAGCGAAGGCGCTCGGGCGCTCGTTCAAGTTGGTGGAGAAGTTCTGGTGGGCGACCGCGGGCCGCCTGATCGTCGCCTACATCTTGACCTCGATCTTCGCGCTGGTCGCGTCGTTCGTCTTCCTGATCCCCGCCGAGCTGCTCGTCGACGACACCTCGGTCGGCGCCCAGATCCTCGAGGCCGCCGCCAACCTGGCGTCCTCGGTGCTGACGACGCCGTTCATCGCCGCGGTCGTCACGCTGACCTACTTCGACCTGCGGGTGCGCAAGGAGGGCTTCGACCTCGCGCTGCTGGCCGAGCGCATGGGCGGGACGGCCGCCACCGACGAGCCCTCGGCGTTCGGCGCGCCCACGCAGGGTCGCGACGCGTTCGGCAACCCGATCGTGTCGCCGCCGTCGTCTCCGCCACCGCCGACGGGCGGCTTCCCGCCGGTCGCGCCGCCCGCGGGGTGGTCGCCGCCGGGCGCGGCCGAGCCGCCGCCGTCCCTGTGGGCGCCGCCCGCCGGCTCGCCGCCGGATGACGCGCCGCCGCCGCCCGCGTCGCCGGGCTGGGCACCGCCCGTTCCGCCCGAGCCCCAGCGGCCGCCGTCTCAGGACGAGTGACCGACGCGGCCCTGCGCGACCTCGCCGCTCGTGCGGCGACCGGCGACGGCGCCGCTCGCGAGCAGCTGACCGGCGCGGCGCGCGCGCAGGCCCGCGACATCCTCGCCGAGGACCGCTTCCACGCGGGCAAGTCCCACGAGGGCCCGCTCCACGGCCTCTTCTCCTGGCTGGGTGACCGCCTCGACGACCTCGTCGGCGGCGCGCCCGGCGACAGCACCTTCGGCTGGCTGATCCTGGCCGCCATCGCCCTCGCGGCCGCCGCTGCCGTCGCGACCTGGCTCGGCGGGCGCCGTCGCCGTCGCGCCGCTGCGGCCGCCGGCGGGCGCACGCCGCTGGGCCTGGACGCCGCCACCGCCACCGCCTCGCCCACCGAGCTGGAGCGTCGTGCCCTGGCCGCCGAGCGTGACGGCGACCTCGACGCCGCCATCCGCCTGCGCTTCACCGCCGGCCTGCTGCGCTTGGACGCCATCCACGCCATCGACCTGCGCCCGTCGCTGACCTCCGGCGACGTCGGCCGCGCGATCGAATCATCGCACTACGACGACCTCGCGGCCACCCACGACGCCGTCGCCTACGGCGGCCACCACGCCACCGACACCGACACGAGCACCGCCCGCGAGACGTGGCCGGAAGTCGTGCGCGAGGCGCGGCGATGACGCGCGGCACGGTGCTGGCGATCGCGGCGGGCGTCGTCCTGCTCGTCGTCGCGACGGTGCTCGGGCGGGCGCCGGAGCGGCCGAAGGGGCCGGCGGGCTCGTCGTACGCGACCTCAGCGGGCGGGCTGGCGGCGTACGCGGACCTGCTCCAGCGCGCGGGACACGACGTGCGGCGGGTACGCGCGCCGCTGGACGAGCGACGCCCGCGGGTGGGGGAGACGGTGGTCGTCGTCGACGGCCGACCGTTGCCGCAGGACGAGCGCCGCGCGCTGCGCGAGCACGTCCGCGCCGGAGGTCGCGCGATCCTCGGCGGCTCGGCTGCACGCGCGTTGGGCGGCGCCGCCGCTTCGGGCGAGCGCCGGCTCGGGCGCGGCACGCTGGTCGTGCTCCCCGGCGCGGTTGCCTTGCGCAACGCGACGCTGGGCGTCGGTGACCACGCCGCCGAGGCGCTGATGCTCGCCGGGCCGCCGCAGCGGCGCGTCGCGTTCGTCGAGTCCGTCCACGGCTACCGCGAGCGCACCGGGCTGGCCGCGCTGCCGCGCTCGGTCCGCACGTGCCTGATCCTGCTCGGCGTCGCGGCGCTCGCGTTCCTGATCCTGCGCGGTTGTCGCCTGGGGCCGCCCGAGCCGCCCGGGCGCGACCTGCCGCCGCCGCGGCGCGTCCACGTCGAAGCCCTTGCCGCGGCGCTCGCGCGGACCAAGGACAAGGACACCATCTTGAAACCGCCCCCGACCCCGACCACGGAGCACGAACCGACATGAAGGACTTGCACGACCGGGTCGCGACCGAGGTCCGCCGCGCGATCGTCGGCCAGGACGACGCGCTCGCGCTGCTGCTCTCCGCCGCCGCGCTCGGTGGCCACGTCCTGCTCGAAGGCCCGCCCGGCACGGCCAAGACGCTGCTCGCCCGCGCCTTCGCGGCCGCGCTGGACACGAGCTTCCGCCGCATCCAGTTCACCCCCGACATGCTGCCCTCCGACGTGACCGGCACAGTCGCGTTGCGCGGCAGCGACCTCACGTTCCGCCCAGGCCCGGTCTTCGCCTCGGTCGTCCTCGCCGACGAGATCAACCGCACGCCGCCGAAGACCCAGGCCGCGTTGTTGGAGGCCATGGAGGAGCGGCAGGTCACCGTCGACGGCGAGTCGCACGCGCTGCCCGACCCCTTCATCGTGGTCGCGACCCAGAACCCGATCGAGTACGAGGGCACCTACCCGCTGCCCGAGGCCCAGCTCGACCGCTTCCTGTTCCGCATCGTCATCGACTACCCGTCCGTCGACGACGAGCGCGCGCTGCTGCGCCTCGCCCGCCGCGGCCTGGAGCCCGCGGCGCTGGACGACGTCGCGGCCGTCGCGACCGCCGCCGACCTCCGCGCCGCACGGACGAGCGTCGACGCCGTACGCGCCACCGACGCGGTTGAGGCCTTCGTCGTCGCCGTCGTCCGCGCGACCCGCGAGCTGCCCGGCGTCACGCTGGGCGCGAGCCCGCGCGCCGCCGTCCACCTGCTCGCCGCCGCCCGCGCCGCCGCGGCGCTGAGCGGCCGCGACTACATCACGCCCGACGACGTCACCCGCATGGCGTCCCCCGTCCTCGCCCACCGCCTCCTGCTCACGCCCGAGGCTGAGCTCGACCGCTTCGGCGCCACCGACGCCATCACCGCCGCGCTCGCCGCCGTGCCCGTGCCGCGGTGACCGCCCACCGCCTCTGTCGTGTCCGCCGCCGCCGCTCAGGGGCGGTCGCCCAGTGACGATCACGCCGCGCACCGTGGTCGCGTTGGTCGCGATCGCCGCGCTCGCGCTCCTCGTCCCGGCCGGCGTCGCGTTCGCGGCGCTCGTCGTCCTCGCCGGGGCGACCCTCGGCGACGCGCTCCTGGCCCGCGCGGCGCCACGCGTGACCCGCAGCGTGCCGCCGGTCCTCTCGCGCGGCGTCGGCGTGCCGCTGCGGATCGCGGTCGAGGAGACCGGCCCGTCGACCCGCGTCCGCCAGCCGCTCGTCCCCGATCTCCAGCTCGACGTGCAGGAAGGTGACGGCGCGCTCGACGCCACGCTCACGCCCCGGCGCCGTGGCCGTCACGCGCTGCCGGCCGTCGCGCTGCGCGCTCGCGGGCCGCTCGGCCTCGGCGCCTGGCAGCACCGCGCCGCGGGCGACGCCGAGCTGACCGTCTACCCCGACCTGCCGTCGGCCCGCCGCCTCGTGCTCGCCGTCCGCGAGGGCCGCGTCCGCGATCCCGGCGTCCGCACGCGCGGCCCGATCGGTCTCGGCACGGAGTTCGAGCGCGTCCGCGACTATCTGCCCGACGACGACGTCCGCCAGGTCAACTGGCGCGCGACCGCGCGGGCGGGGCGGCCGATGTCCAACCAGCATCGCGTCGAGCAGGACCAGGAGATCATCATCATCTTGGACGTCGGCCGGCTGATGGCCGCGCCGCTCGGCGATCGCACCCGTCTGGACGAGGCGCTCGACGCCGCTGCCGCACTGGCGCTCGTCGCCGACGAGCTGGGCGACCGCGCCGGCGCGATCGCCTTCGACGACGCGATCCGCCGCCGCGTCCGCCCCGGCCGCGCGTCCGGCCGCGACGTGGTCCGCCAGACCTTCGACCTCGAGCCCTCCGAGCGCGACAGCGACTACGAGCTCGCCTTCCGCACGGTCGGCCGCGGCAAACGTGCGCTGGTCGTCGTCCTCACCGACCTGCTCGACGACGCGGCCGCTCGCGCGTTGGTCGATGCCGTCCCGTTCCTCGCCCGTCGTCACGCGGTCGTCATCGCCTCCGCGCGCGACCCGGACATCGAGGCGCTCGCCAGCGACGACGACAACAACGCCGACCCCTACATGAACGCCGCGGCCCGCGACCTGCTCGCCGCTCGCGAGCGGGCGGCCGCCGCCCTACGCGGCGCCGGAGCCACCGTCGTCGAGGCGCCGCCCGGCCGCCTCAACGCCGCGTGCGTGCAGGCTTACCTGCGCGCGAAGTCCCGCCGCCGCCTCTGACGAGGACCAACCCCCAGTACACCGCGCCGAGCGTCAGGCCGAACACGAACGGCCACGCCCCGCCCCAGCCGGCGGGCGACACGTAGCCTTCGGTGAAGCCCGCGACGACCAGGAACGGCGCGGTCCCGAGGACGACGGCCATCGCGGGCCGCGCCTCGCGCGCCAGCGCCGCGCGGCGGGTCAAGGAGCCCGGCGCCACCAGCGCCCAGCCCATCCGCAGGCCCGCCGCGCCCGCGACCACGATGCACGACAGCTCCAGCACCCCGTGCGCGGTGATCAACCGCAGCAACTGCCCCAAGTTGCCGTTGGCCGCCGCGACGCCGAGCACCGCGCCGAGGATCAAGCCGTTGTACAGCAACAACACCGCCCCGCCCACGGCGAACAGCAGCCCGGCCGCGAACGCGAAGAACGTCACCTGGATGTTGTTGGTGAACAGCTGGCTGGAGAAGGCCGCGGACTCCGAGGCGCTCAGCCCGCGGTCGCCGCGCGGCGGATCGGCGCCGTCGATGAACGCCCCGGGGACCAAGCCTGCGGCGGCGTCCGGGTCCGCCCAGCCCCACACGAACGCGAACAGCGCGCCGCCGAACAGCAGCGCGGCCGCGACGGCCAGCGCCAGTCGCCGGTCCGCGACCAGCCGCCAATAGCCGCGCGTCGCGAACGCGGCGATCGACTGCCGCCGCCGTCCGACGTCGGCGTAGACGACCTGCCGCGCGCGAACGACCAGCGCTTCCAGGCGCACCGTGAGCGGGTCGCCCGGGAACAGGCGCCGTGCCAGCGCGAGGTCCGCCGCCGCCGCGCGGTACAGCCCGCCCAGCTCCAGCACCCCGCGCGCGCCGAGTCGCTCCGGCCGCCCGTGCGCCTTCCCCAACGCCTCCTCCAGCGCGCGCCAGCCGCCGCCCCGCTCGCGCTCGAAGCGGTCGAGGGTCATGAGCGTTCGTCTCGGCGGGTACCGTGCGCCACGAGATGGAGGACTACCAGGACCGGCTGCGCATCGCCACGCCCGAAGGCATCAGCGTGGACCTCGTGCTCGCCGGCCTGGGCTCGCGCTTCACCGCCGCGAGCATCGACCTGGTCCTCAAGTCGCTGCTGATCCTCGGTGGTTTCCTCATCGGCCTGATCGTCGGCGGCGACCTCGGCCTCGCGATCGCCTCGATCCTCAGCTTCGTCTTCTACTTCGGCTACGACGTCGGCTTCGAGGTTCTCGCCAGCGGTCGCACGCCCGGCAAGCGCTGGACCGGCCTGCGTGTGCTGCGCGACGACGGCCGCCCGGTCGACCTGCTCTCCAGCGCGATCCGCAACATCGTCCGGCTGGTCGACGGCCTGCCGCTCCTGTACTTCCCGGCGATGGTCTCCGTGCTGGTCACCAAGCGCAACCAGCGCTTGGGCGACCTCGCCGCGTCCACGATCGTCGTCCGCGAGGAGCGCGTCCGCAAGGCCTCGCGGCGCGAGCGCGACAAGCCCAGCCAGTGGGACGCCTTCTCCGGCGGCCCGACCCCGCCTCCGCAGCCACGGCAGCCGACCGCCGCGCCCACTTTTGGCGGCTTCTCGATGCCCGTCGACGTGCCGGGGCAACGCAGCGCCGTTCGCACACCTGCCGCGCTGGACGTTTCTGCCATCACCCCCGCCGACCTCGCCGCCGTCCGCAGCTTCCTCGACCGCCGCGCCGACCTTCCGCAGGGCGTCCGCCAGGATCTCGCCCGCCGGATCGCGAGCGCGCTGGCGCCGCGCGTCGGTGGCGCAGCGGCCCATCTGCACGACGAGGAGCTGATCGAGCAGGTCTCGCTCGCCAAGGCCCGCGGGGGCTGATCTCGCTTCTACGTGTTGCCCTTGACCGTCCCGTCGCCCTCGGCGGCCTGGCGCTCGGCCTCCTGACGTCCTGGGTGGTCCTTGGGCAGGTCCTCGGGGATGATGTCGTCGTGGGCTTCGGGCGTGTCGCCCAGCGGGCGTCGCGAGTCGGGCGTCGCCGGTCCGAGCGGCTGATCGCCCGTCTCTTCGGGCTTGTCGGTGTTCTCGCCGCCGGTGTCGGTTTCGGTGTGCTCCATGTCTTTCGCGCTACCCGGCCCAAGCGCCGTTGACGCATGCGCAGGGGTTGCTAAAATCTCAGTCGACCCGACTCAAATCTGTATCTCTCCCCAGGAGTTCCGAGCACCTTGAACGCCGACCGCTTCACGATCAAGTCCCAGGAGGCCATCAAGGCCGCCATCGACCTCGCCGCCGCGCGCAAGCACGCGCAGGCGACGCCCGAGCACCTGCTCGCGGCGCTGTTGGCGCAGGACGACTCGGTGGTCTCCGGCGTTCTGCGCAAGCTCGACGTCCCGGCCGCCGCCCTGCGCGCCGACGCCGACTCCTACCTCGACTCCCTGCCCACGCTGGCCACCGCCGACGAGCCGGCCTCCGCGCCCGAGCTGCTCGGCGTGATCCGCGCGGCCGAGGTCGAGATGCGCGAGGAGGAGGGCGCCGAGTACATCGCGATCCACCACCTGCTGCTCGCGCTCGCCGGCTTCGGTGGCAAGGCCGGCGAGATCCTGCGCGCCAACGGCGTCAGCAAGGAGCGCCTGCTGCTGGCGCTGCCCGACGTCACCGGCGGCCACAAGGTCAACAGCCAGAACGCCGAGGACCAGTTCAAGGCCTTGGAGAAGTTCGGCGTCGACCTCACCGCGCGGGCGGAGAAGAGCGAGCTCGACCCGGTCATCGGCCGCGACGAGGAGATCCGCCGCGTCATCCAGGTCCTCAGCCGCCGCACGAAGAACAACCCCGTGTTGATCGGCGAGCCCGGCGTCGGCAAGACCGCGATCGTCGAAGGCCTCGCCCAGCGCATCGTCGACGGCGACGTCCCCGAGTCGCTGCGCGACCGCCGCGTCATCAGCCTCGACATCGGCGCGCTGCTGGCCGGCTCGAAGTATCGCGGCGAGTTCGAGGAGCGCCTGAAGGCCGTCCTGCAGGAGATCAAGGACGCCGGCGGCAACGTCGTGCTGTTCATGGACGAGCTGCACACGATCGTCGGCGCGGGCGCCGCCGAGGGCGCGGTCGACGCCGCGAACTTGCTCAAGCCCATGCTCGCCCGCGGCGAGCTGCGCGCGGTCGGCGCGACGACGCTCGACGAGTACCGCAAGCACATCGAGAAGGACGCCGCTTTGGAGCGGCGCTTCCAGCCGGTGCTGGTCGGCGAGCCGTCGGTCGAGGACGCGATCGCGATCCTGCGTGGCCTCAAGGAGCGCTACGAGCTGCACCACAACGTCCGCATCCAGGACGCCGCGCTGATCGCCGCCGCGACGCTGAGCGACCGCTACATCGCCGATCGCTTCCTGCCCGACAAGGCCATTGACCTGATCGACGAGGCCGCGTCCGGCCTGCGCATCGAGATCGACTCCAAGCCGGTCGAGATCGACGAGGTCGACCGCCGGATCTTGCAGCTGGAGATCGAGCGCACGTCGCTGGCCAAGGAGACCGACGACGCCTCGCTGACGCGCCTCGACGCGCTGGATCGCGAGCTGGCCGACCTGAAGGAGAAGTCGGCCGCGATGACCGCCGAGTGGCAGGCCGAGAAGGACGCGATCACCGGCGTCCAGGAGATCCGCGAGAAGCTGGAGCAGGCCCAGCGCGCGCTGGAGCGCGCCGAGCGCGAGGCCAACCTCGAGGGCGCCGCGCGCCTGCGCCACGGCGAGATCCCCGAGTTGCAGCGCCTGCTCGCCGAGCGCGAGGAGCGCACCGACGGCGACGCGGGCTTCTTGCGCGAGATCGTCGACGCTGAGGACATCGCCGAGGTCGTCGCCCGTTGGACGAAGATCCCCGTCAGCCGGCTGTTGGAGGGCGAGGTCGAGAAGTTGATCCACATGGAGGATCGCCTGCACCAGCGGGTGATCGGCCAGGAGGACGCGGTCGCCGCGGTGTCCAACGCGCTGCGCCGCTCGCGCGCGGGCCTGCAGGACCCGGATCGCCCGATCGGATCGTTCCTGTTCCTCGGCCCGACCGGCGTCGGCAAGACCGAGCTGGCGCGCGCGCTGGCGGAGTTCATGTTCGACAGCGGCGACGCCATGGTCCGGATCGACATGTCGGAGTACATGGAGAAGCACGCGGTCTCGCGCCTGGTCGGCGCGCCTCCCGGCTACGTCGGCTACGAGGAGGGCGGCCAGCTGACCGAGGCGGTTCGCCGCCGTCCCTACACGGTGGTGTTGCTCGACGAGATCGAGAAGGCGCACCCGGACGTGTTCAACGTGTTGTTGCAGGTGATGGACGACGGGCGCCTGACCGACGGCCAGGGCCGCACGGTCGACTTCAAGAACACCGTGTTGATCATGACCTCCAACATTCCGGGCGGTCGCGTGGGCGCGGAGGCGCACTTCAAGCCCGAGTTCATCAACCGGCTGGACGACATCGTCGAGTTCCACGCCTTGGATCGCGAGCACCTCGGCGCGGTGGTCGACCTCCAGGTCGAGCGCGTCCTGGCCCGCGTCCGCGAGCGCGGCATCGACGTCGAGCTGACCGCCGAGGCCCGCACGCTGCTCGGCGATCTGGGCTACGACCCGACCTACGGCGCGCGCCCGCTCAAGCGCGTGATCCAGAAGCGCCTGGTCGACGCGCTGGCGCTCGGGATCCTCGAGGGCCGCTTCCGTGAGGGCGACACGGTCAAGGTCGACGCCGACGACGGCGAGCTGGCGTTCGCCAAGGCCGACGCCGCCGCGCCGGCCGACGCTCCTGCGGCCCCGCCGGAGCCCGCCGCCGCGTAGCGCTCAGTGCCGCACGGCCGCCGACCAGCGGCCGTGCGCGCCGCGCACGTCGACCGCCAGGCCGAACGTCTCGCTCACGCGCGCCGTCGTCAGGACGTCGTCGATCGGCCCCGCTGCGAGCACCCGTCCGCCGCGCAGCAGCAGCGCGTGCGTCGTGGACGGCGCGATCTCCTCCAGGTGGTGGGTGACCGTCACGGTCGGCAGCGCGGGGCGGTCGCGGGCGAGCGTCGCCAGCGCGCCGAGCAAGCCCTCGCGGCCGGGCAGGTCCAGGCCGGCCGCAGGCTCGTCCAGCAGCAACAGCGACGGGTCGGCCATCAGCGCGCGGGCCAGCAGCAGGCGCTGGCGCTCGCCCTGCGAGCAGTCCTCGAAGCGCCGATCCTCCAGCTCGCCGGCGCTGACCAGCGCCATCAGCGCCCGGGCGCGCTGCTCGTGCTCGTCCGTCAGCCGGCGGACCTGCAAGATGATGGTGTTGAAAGCGCCCGTCATCACCGTTTGCAGCCCGGTCAGATGGCCGCGCAACGAGCGCGCCAGCCGCGCGTCGACGAAGCCGATCCGCTCGCGCAGCGCGCGCACGTCCACCGTGCCCAGGCGCGCGCCGAGCACCTCCACGGTCCCCGACGACGGCTGCGACATCGCGCCGGCCAAGTGCATCAACGTGGTCTTGCCCGCGCCGTTGGGCCCGAGCACGACCCAGTGCTCGCCGTCTCGGACCTCCCACGACGCGTCGTCCAGCAGGCGCAGCTCGCGCCCCAGCGACGCCGACCAGCGCCGCACGGTCACCCCGTGCAGCAGGACCGCGGCGCTGCCAGCGCTCAGTTCTTCACCGTCTGCGGGCAGGGCGACGACTTGCTCGGCTTCGGCGCGCCGGGCGGCTGCAGGCAGACGCCGACCGAGTAGAACAGGAACTGGCTGCCCTTGACGCCCTTGTGGAAGGCCTTGCTCGTGTCGAACTGCAGCTGCCACTTCCCGAGGCGCGGCTCGGTGAACGGGAACAGGCGGCGCTTGGCGGTCTTGACGATCCGCCCGCACTGGCCGGTCGCCTTGCCGAGCCGGACCGTCAGCTTCTGCTTGCCCTTCGGATCCACGTAGTGGACGTAGACGTCCGGGTTGGGCATGTTGAGCGCGAAGCCCGCGACCGAGAAGCGGACCTTCAGCTTCTGCGGGTCGCCCGTGGCCGGCGAGAAGTCGGCCTTCAGGCGCGTGATCGTGAACTTCGAGCTGACCATCGTCGTCTCGGACTCGGCGCTGACCGTGAACTGGCGCTCGAGCTCGTCGTCCTCCAGCGACGGCGGCGCGAACGCGCCCTGGAAGGCGCCGCCGGTGTCGATCGCGTTCGTGCCGCCGGTCAGCGGCGTGCCGTCCAGCGCGACGCTGTAGGGCGCGCCCGGCGTGAACCCGTTGCCGCTGACCGTCACGTTGGTCTTGGCGGTTTGCAGGTAACAGGTGCGGTCGGTCTGCACCTGCGCACCGTGGGCGGCGGCGGGCGCGAGGAGCAACGCGAGGGGCAGGATGGCGACGGTTCGGCGCATGAGAAGTGGACCAAAGAGATTAGGGGTCGTGCCCCGCCGAACACGCGGATCGGGTAGAAGGAGCGCTATGCCGACGTTCATCATGCTCTCCACGCTTACGCCTGAAGGCGTCCAGACGGTCAAGAACAACCCGCAGCGCATCCGCGAGGTCAACACCGAGGTCGAGCAGCTCGGGGCGACCGTCAAGGCGCAGTGGTCGGTGCTCGGACGATTCGACTTCGTCTCGATCGTCGAGGCGCCGGACGAGACGACGATGGCGCGCGTGTCGCTGGAGCTCGGGTCGCGTGGCACGGGCCGCTTCGAGACGCTCAGCGCGATCCCGATCGACGACTTCATCGCGTCGCTGTAGGGCCCTCGGCTCTAGATGAAGGTCCTCATCGTCGGCGGCGGCGGGCGCGAGCACGCGCTCGCCAACGCGCTCGCGCGCTCGCCGCAGTCGCCGGAGCTGCTCGCCGCGCCCGGAAACCCCGGCATCGCGGCGGTCGCGCGGTGCTTCCCGGAGATCGGCGTCGGCGACCTCGACGCGCTCGTTGAGTTGGCGGTCGCCGAGGGTGTCGGCCTGGTCGTGATCGGCCCGGAGGCGCCGCTGGTCGCGGGGCTGGCCGATCGCCTGGAGCAGGCCGGCATCGCGCACTTCGGGCCGACCGCCGCCGCGGCGCAGCTGGAGGGCTCCAAGGCGTTTGCCAAGGAGATCATGTCCTCCGCTGGCGTCCCGACCGCCGACTGGGCCGAGGTCGAGACCGTCGAGGCGGGCATGGAGGCGATCGACGGCCGTTACCCGGCGGTGATCAAGTTCGACGGGTTGGCCGCGGGCAAGGGCGTCGTGGTCGCGCCGGACGAGGCCACGGCGCGCGAGGCGCTGACCGAGATGCTCGAAGCGCGCCGCTTCGGCGACGGCCCCGTGGTGGTCGAGGACTTCCTGGACGGCGAGGAGCTGTCGCTGTTTGCGATCTGCGACGGCGAGCGCGCGGTCCCGATGGTCCCCGCGCAGGACTACAAGCGGATCTTCGACGGCGACGAGGGGCCGAACACCGGCGGCATGGGCGCCTACTCGCCGGTCGTCGGCGCGCCCGACGTCGATGCGGTCGTGGCGGCGATCCACCAGCCGGTCGTCGACCTGCTGCGCGAGCGCGGCACGCCGTTTCACGGGGTGCTCTACGCGGGGCTGATGCTGACCGACGACGGCCCGCAGGTGATCGAGTTCAACGTGCGCTTCGGCGATCCCGAGACCCAAGGCGTGTTGTTGCGGTTGACCTCCGACCTGCTGGACACGCTCGTGGCCGCGACGCGGCCGGGCGGTCTGGCCGCCGCCGACCCCATGTCCTTCTCCGACGACTGGGCGGTGACGGTCGTCCTGGCCTCCGCGGGCTACCCGGAGTCGTCGTCGAACGGGGACGTCATCAGCGGCCTGGACGCGCTGTCCAGCGACGTCGAGGTGACCCACGCGGGCACCGCGCTAAGCGAGTCGGGCGCCGTCGTGACCGCGGGCGGCCGCGTCCTGAACGTCACCGCGCTGGGGGCCGGCCCTGCGGACGCGCGCGAACGTGCCTATGCTGCCGCGGACCTCATCCAGTTCGACGGACGGCAGCTGCGTCGCGACATCGCCCAGCGAGCCGTGGAGCGCGTGACCTCATGACCGATCAGCCCCAGCCCACCACCGCCGCCCCGGCCCCCGCCTCGCCGGAGACGATGACGCAGCTCGAAGAAGCTGCGGCCGACACCGACGCGCCGCTCGTCGGGATCATCATGGGGTCGCAGTCCGACATGGACACCATGTCGGGTGCGGCCAAGGTCCTCGAAGACCGCGGCATCCGCTCCGAGACCCGCGTGATGTCGGCCCATCGCGACCCCGAGACCGTCGCCGACTACTGCAAGAACGCGCGCCTGCGCGGCTTGAAGGTGATCATCGCTGGCGCCGGCCTGTCCGCCGCGCTGCCCGGCGTCGCCGCTGCGCACACCGACCTGCCGGTCATCGGCGTGCCGCTGTCCTCGCGCCTGTCCGCCGCCGGCGGGCTCGACGCGCTGCTGTCGGTCGCGCAGATGCCGCCCGGCGTCCCGGTCGCCTGCGTTGGCCTGGACAACGCGAAGAACGCGGGGCACCTGGCCCTGCGCATCCTGAGCGCCTAGCGCGCTCCCGTGCGCCTCGCGCGAACGCTTCTCGCGGCGGTCGTGGTCCTCGTGACCGCGCCGTCCGCGGGCGCGTGCGTGCTGGCCGGACCGCTTCCGACGCCCGATCAACAGGTGCAGCGCTCCGACGTCGTGTTCACCGGCACGGTCTCGACCTCGGATCCGCAGTTCGCGGGCGGGTTCGCGATGACCGTGAAGGTCGACCGCGTGCTGAAGGGGCAGGTTCCCAGCGAGGTCCAGCTCGTCTCCGGGATGACGTCGTGCTCGGCGCCGCTGAAGGCCGGCGAGCGCCGCGCCTTCGCGATGAAGCCGACGACGCCGGCGCCGTGGGATCTCAACGTGTATGACCTTGCCGACGCTGCGGCGTTCGACGCGCTCCCGGCCGACGTCGCCTTCGCGCCGCTGGCGATCCGCGCGCTCGCGACGCGCCCGCAGCGCGCGCGGGTCCAGATCCACGTGAAGGCGCGCGCGTGCACGACGCTGCGCGTCCGCGTGACCGAGACGGTGGGCATGGTCACGCTCGCCGTCCGCGGCGCCGACGGGCCGCGCTGCACGACCGGCGCGCGCCGCGACCGCTGCATCACGCTGACCGCCAGGCGCGCGGTCGGCTCGCGCACCGTCTCGCCTTTGCGCGCGCGCCGCGTCGGCACCGCCAAGCGCTGCCCGGCGCTCGCTTCATAGACTCGCTGGCGTGATCGCGCGCTACACCCGTCCCGAGATCGGGGCCGTCTGGACCGACGAGGCCAAGCTCGAGAGCTGGCGGCAGGTGGAGGTCGCCTGCGCCCTGGAGACGGAGGGCCCGACGCCCGCCGAGCTGGAGGCGATCTCGCTGGCGACGTTCACCGTCGAGGCCGTCCTGGAGCGCGAGAAGGTCACCGACCACGACGTCGCCGCGTTCGTGGACGTGTTGAGCGCGAGCGCCGGCGAGGCCGGCCGCTGGATCCACTACGGGCTGACGTCCTCCGACGTGCTCGACACCGCGCTGGGCGTGCAGCTCCAGAAGGCGGGCGAGATCCTGATCGCGGGCGCGCGCGACTTCCGCGACGCACTTGCCGAGCAGGCGCGCGCGCACGTCGACACGGTCTGCGTCGGTCGCACGCACGGCGTCCACGCCGAGCCGACGACCTTCGGCGTCAAGCTCGCGGGCTTCGCCTTCGAGGCCGACCGCAACCTCAAGCGCCTGGAGCGCGCGTTCGACCAGGCCGCCGTCGGCGCGGTGAGCGGCGCGGTCGGGACGTACTCCGCGACCTCGCCGGACTTCGAGCGCCGCGTGTTGGATCGGTTGGGCCTCCAGTCCGAGCCGGTCTCGACGCAGGTCGTCGCGCGTGACCGCCACGCCGAGTTGTTGCAGGCGATCGCGCTCGCCGGCGCGGGCCTGGAGCGCTTTGCGACCGAGATCCGCCACCTTCAGCGCACCGAGGTCCGCGAGGTCGAGGAGCCGTTCCGCGCCGGTGCCCAGAAGGGCTCCAGCGCGATGCCGCACAAGCGCAACCCGATCGTCTCCGAGCGCGTGACGGGCCTCGCCCGCGTCCTGCGCGGCTACGCCCAAGTTGGTGTGGAAGACGTCGCCCTCTGGCACGAGCGCGACATCTCGCACTCCGGCGCCGAGCGCGTCGTCCTACCCGACGCGACGATCGCGTTGGACTACATGCAGGCCTTGGCCACCCGCCTGGCCCGCGGCATGGTCGTCCACGCCGACCGCATGCGCGAGAACCTCGACCTCACCTACGGCGCCCTCTTCTCCCAGCGCGTGTTGTTGGCCTTGGTCCAGTCCGGCCTCCAGCGCGACGACGCCTACCGCATCGCCCAGCGCACCGCCCAACAGGCCTGGGACACGCGCACACCGCTCCGTGAACTGCTCGAGGCCGAGCCCGAACTCGGACTCGACCTCGAAACGATCTTCGACTTGGGGCACTACACGAAGCACGCTCACGAAATCGTGAGCCGCCTCGACGCGGTCGTCTAGGCCGCGACCAGCGCCTCAACTTCGACGCCCTCGGCCGCCGCGGCGGAGGCGTTGGCCTCCTTGGACCGCAGCGACACGGCGATGACGGCGACCGCCGCGACCAGCAGCGCGGCTCCGACCGCGAAGGCGGTCGTGTAGCCGTGGACGAGCGCGTTGTCGCTGCCGCCGTTGGTCGCCGAGGTGGCGACCGTCGACAGCACCGCCAGCCCGAGCGCGCCGCCGATCTGCTGCGACGTGTTGAACAGGCCGGAGGCCAGGCCCTGGTGCTCGGCGTCGACGCCACCCGTGGCAATCAGCGTCAGCGGCACGAACGCGTTGCCGATGCCGAGCGCCAGCAGGGCGATCCCCGGGACGAAGCCCGTGATGTAGCTGCTGTCCGGGGTCAGCATCGTCATCCACGCCAGGCCTGCGGCGCCGAGCGCGAAGCCGCCCAACAACACCGCCTTGACGCCGAACTGCGCGATCAGCTTCTGCGAGATGACCGACCCGGCGATGATGCCGACGGTCATCGGGATGAACGCCGCGCCCGACTCCAGCGCGTTGTAGCCCTGGATCTGCTGGAAGTACAGCGAGCTGAAGTAGAAGAAGGCGTTCATCCCGCCCATCAGCAGCAGCGTCGCCGCGTTGGCGGTCGCCAGCGTCCGGGTCCGGAAGATCGCCAGGTTCACCAGCGGCGCGGCACGGCGCTGCTGCACGGCGCCGAAGGCCACCAACAGCGCGACAGACGCCGCGCCCAGCCCCAGCGTCCGGCCGCTGCCCCAGCCGAAGGACTCCGCCTTGACGATGGTGTAGGTCAACAGCACGAGGCCCGAGGTGACCAGGAACGCTCCGACGAGGTCAAAGCCGCCGCGTGCCTCTTCGGCCTTGGACTCCGGCACGAACCGCAGCGCCAGCGCCAGCGCGATCAGGCCGACCGGGACGTTGACGAAGAAGACCCACTCCCAGGAGAGCGCGTCGGTCAGCAGGCCGCCGAGCAGCAGGCCGACCGCGCCGCCGCCGCCGGAGATCGCGGCGAACGCGCCGAGCGCCTTGGCCCGGTCCGGTCCCTCGGGGACCGTCGTGGTGATGATGCTCAACGCGGCGGGGGACACCAAAGCGGCGCCGAGGCCCTGCAACGCGCGGGCGGCGACCAGGAAGGCCGGAGAGGTCGCCAGGCCGTCGAGCAGCGAGGCGAAGGTGAACAGCGAGATGCCGATCAGGAAGAGGCGGCGGCGTCCGAAGATGTCTCCGGCGCGGCCACCGAGCAGCAGGAAGCCGCCGAAGACCAACATGTAGACGTTGACGACCCACTGGAGGTCGGAGGCGGAGAAGTGCAGGTCGGACTGGATCGACGGGAGCGCGACGTTGGTGATCGTCGCGTCGAGGATCACCATGAACTGCGCGAGGCAGACGACGACGACCGTCACGGCCCAGTGGCGCTGCGTGGTGTTGGAATCGCTCATGAAGGAGGAGATGGGGGAGAGGTTGTGCGTGTCTGCGGCCCAACCGGACCGCTCGGTCCGGATGACCATAACACAACCGGACCGTTCGGTCCGTCTTTTCGGACCGGTCGGTCCGTATTTCCGGACCCGATGGTCCATTTCCGGACCGGATGTTGGTACCGTCTAGGACGCGATGACCGTCCCCAACGCCCTCCCGATGCGCGCCGACGCCAGGCGCAACCTGGAGCGGATCATGCAGGCCGCCCGCGAGGCGTTCGCCGAGAACGGGATGGACGTGGGCGTCGAGGAGATCGCCCGTCGCGCCGGCGTCGGCAAGGCGACGTTCTTCCGCCGCTTCCCGACCAAGGAGGCGCTGGTCACCGCGCTGTACATGGACTTCGTCGACGAGGTCGAGGGCGCGATCGAGGCGGCGCTCGCCGACCTCCACCCCGGCGACCCGCTCGGGCCGCTGCGCGCGTTCCTGGAGCACTCTATGCGCACCCAGGCGCACAACAAGGCGTTCTTCGAGGCGGTCGCGGCGCGCTACGTCCCGCCGGTCGAGATGACCGACCGCATCATGGCCGGGGTCGAGCGCGTGATGGAGCCCGCGCGCGCCGCGGGGCTGCTGCGCCCCGGCGTCGAGCCCGGCGACGTGTCGACGGCGACCAAGATGCTCGGCGCGGCGATCCGGCCGATGGAGGGCCTGCTGCTGTGCGAGGAGGCCTGGCCGCGCTACCTCGACGTCGTGCTCTCCGGCCTCACCGGCGAGTCGCCGCTGCCGGGCGTCGCCGCGGATCCGTGCACGATGGTGCGCGAGTTCTCCGCAAAGACCGAGTAGATCTCCGCCCGTCGGCGCCGCCCCCTTCGATACCTTCAGGGGCGTGACCTCCGCCGCCGATTTGGACCTGCCGCTCGTCGCCAGCGGCAAGGTCCGTGAGATCTACGACCTGGGTGACCGGCTCCTGCTCGTCGCCTCCGACCGCATCTCCACGTACGACGTGGTGCACCCGAACGGGATCCCGGACAAGGGCAACGTCCTGACCGGCATCTCCGCGTTCTGGTTCAACAAGACGGGGCACATCATCCCCAACCACTACATCTCGGCCACCGAGGGCGTGCCCGCGGAGGTCCGTGGTCGCGCGATGGCCGTGCAGAAGCTGAAGATGCTGCCCGTCGAGTGCGTCGTGCGCGGCTACATCACCGGGTCGGGCTGGAAGGACTACCAGGCCACCGGCAAGGTCTCGGGCATCGAGCTGCCGGTCGGGCTGAAGGAGTCCGAGAAGCTGCCGACGCCGATTTTCACCCCGTCGACGAAGGCCGAAGAGGGCCACGACGAGGCCATCGACATCGCCCAGGCCGGCGAGATCCTCGGCGACCCCGAGCTGGCCGCGCGCCTGCGCGACGTCTCGATCGCGCTGTACTCCTTCGCGGCCGACCTCGCCGCCGAGCGCGGCGTCATCCTCGCCGACACGAAGTTCGAGTTCGGCATCAACGACGCCGGCGAGCTGATCCTCGGCGACGAGGCGCTGACGCCGGACTCCTCGCGCTACTGGCCCGCCGAGGGCTACGAGCCGGGCCACGGCCAGCCGTCGTTCGACAAGCAGTTCGTGCGCGACTGGGCGTCGTCGACCGGGTGGGACAAGAACCCGCCGGCGCCCGAGGTCCCCGAGGACGTCGTCGCGGGCACGCGCGCGAAGTACGTCGAGGCCTACGAGCTGATCACCGGCGAGAAGTTCGCCGACTGGATCGCGCGGACGTCGGCATGAGGGCGCGCGTCCTGATCCGCCCGAAGGCGGGCATCCTCGATCCGCAGGGCGTCGCCGTCGAGCGCGCGCTGCCGGCGCTCGGCTTCGGCGGCGTCGCCAACGTGCACGTCGGCCGGCTGGTCGAGCTGGACGTCGAGGACGAGGCCCAGCTGGACGACATGTGCCGCAAGCTGCTGGCCAACCCGCTGATCGAGGACTACGAGATCCAGGCGGTCGAGGCGGCCTCCGCGTGAAGCTCGGCGTCATCACCTTCCCGGGCACGTGCGACGACGCCGACGCGCGCATCGCGGTGTCCAAGGTCGCCGAGGCCGTCCCGCTGTGGCACGGCGACAGCGACCTCAAGGGCGTCGACGGCGTCGTGGTCCCCGGTGGCTTCTCCTACGGCGACTACCTGCGCGCGGGCGCGATCGCGCGCTTCTCGCCGGTGATGGAGTCGGTCATCCGCTTCGCCAACGAGGGCGGCCCGGTGCTCGGCATCTGCAACGGCTTTCAGATCCTCTGCGAGGCGGGGCTGCTCCCGGGCGCGCTGCTGCCCAACAAGGAGCTGCGGTTCGTCTTCCGGCAGGTGGAGCTCGAGGTGGTGACGACGGCGACGCCGTTCACCTCGACGTGCGCGGTCGGCGACCGCCTGTCGATCCCGGCCAAGCACATGACCGGCTGCTTCTTCGGCGAGGTGCCCGAGGAGCAGGTCGTGCTGCGCTACGCCGAGGGCGAGAACTTCAACGGCTCACAGGACGACATCGCCGGCGTCATGAACGCCCAAGGCAATGTCATGGGGTTGATGCCGCATCCGGAGCACGCGGTCGAGACGCTGGTCGGCGGGTCCGCCGACGGGCTCAAGCTCTTCGAGGGGATGGCCCGTGTCGCCGTCGCCTGAGGCTGAGATCGCCGGCACCGTCGTCGCGCCTGGAGTCGAGCAGGCCGTCGCGCTCGGCCTGACGCGCGACGAGTACAAGATGGTCATCGACGAGCTCGGCGGGCGCGAGCCCAACGAGGTCGAGCTGGCGATGTTCTCGCTGCTGTGGAGCGAGCACTGCGCCTACAAGCACTCCAAGAAGCTGCTGCGCACGCTGCCCACCGAGGGCCCCGCGGTCGTCATGGGGCCGGGCGAGAACGCCGGCGCCGTAGACGTCGGCGACGGCTGGGCGGTCGCGTTCAAGGTCGAGTCGCACAACCACCCGTCCGCGGTTGAGCCCTTCCAGGGCGCGGCCACCGGCGTCGGCGGGATCCTGCGCGACATCTTCGCGCTGGGCGCGCGGCCGATCGCGGTGCTCGACTCGCTGCGCTTCGGCGAGCCGACGTCGGAGCGGTCTCGCTACCTGCTGGACCGCGCGGTCGCCGGCATCGCCCACTACGGCAACTCGATCGGCGTGCCGACGGTCGGCGGCGAGGTCGTCTTCGAGGCCCCGTACGAGACCAACTGCTTGGTCAACGCGATGGCCATCGGGATCGCGCGCACCGACGACATGGTGCGCTCCGCCGCGGCCGGCGTTGGCAACGTGTTGGTGTTGTTCGGCGCGTCCACGGGGCGCGACGGCATCGGCGGCGCATCGGTGCTGGCGTCGACCGAGCTCGACGTCGCGGACGACACCAAGCGCCCGTCGGTGCAGGTCGGCGACCCGTTCGAGGAGTCCAAGCTCCTGGAGTGCTCGCTGGAGCTGCTGGCGTCCGGCTTGTTGGTGTCCTTGCAGGACCTCGGCGCGGCGGGCCTGACAAGCGCCGCCTCCGAGATGGCCGCGAAAGGCGAGGTTGGGCTCGACCTCGACGTGGCGAAGGTCCCGTTGCGCGAGGCCGACATGGAGCCGTTCGAGATCATGGTGTCGGAGTCGCAGGAGCGCATGCTCTGCGTCTGCACGCCGGAGAACGTCGCCGCCGTGTTGGAGCTGTGCGAGAAGTGGGAGGTCAACGGGACCGCGATCGGGACCGTGACCGAGGGCAGCCGCTTCCGCGTGCTGCGTGGTGACGAGGTCGTCGGCGACATGCCGGTCACCGGCCTGGTCGACGACGCGCCGCTGTACGACCTCGCGCCCGAGAAGCCTTCCGCGCCGCTCTACGCGACGCCGGAGGCCAAGCTCGGCTTCGAGGCCGACGTCCGCGAGGCGCTGCTGACGCTGCTGTCCTCGCCGAACCTCGCCTCGCGCCGCCCGTTGTTCCAGCAGTACGACCCGGTCGTGCAGTCGCGCACGGTCCGCCGCCCCGAGGAGGCCGACGCGGCCGTCCTCTGGCTGCGCGACATGGGCGACAACGCGCCTGCGATCGCGACGTCCATCGACGGCAACGGCCGCCGCGTCGCCGCCGACCCCTACTGGGGCACGATCGGCAACGCGCTGGAGTGCGCGGCCAACCTCGCCGCCGTCGGCGCGCTGCCGCTGGGTACGACCAACAACCTCAACTTCGGCAACCCCGAGAAGCCGCACATCGCCTGGCAGCTGACCGAGGCCGTCCGCGGCCTCGGCGACGCCTGCCGCGCGCTGGACGCGCCGATCGTCGGCGGCAACGTGTCGCTCTACAACGAGGGCACCGACGGGCCGATCTACCCGACGCCCGTCGTCGGCATGGTCGGCCTGCTGCCGGATCCGGCGCGCGCTGGACGGCTCGGCTTCGCCAACGAGGGCGACGCGATCGCGCTCGTCGGCTGGAAGGACGACCCGTCACTCGACGCGTCCGAGCTGGCCAAGCTGCGCGGCGAGGCGCTGCCCGACGGCCTGCCGGAGGTCGACGTCCAGCACGTGGTGGCGACGCTCGCCGCGGTCCGCGACGCCGTCCGCGCCGGCGAGCTGTCCAGCGCCCACGACATCGCTGAGGGCGGTCTGTTGGTCGCGCTGGCGGAGTCCTGCCTGGCCGGCGGCCTCGGCGCCTCGCTCGACCTCGGCGACGCCACCGACGTCTGGACGACGCTCTTCGGCGAGCACCCCGGCGGCTTCATCGTCTCCGGCCCCCGCGCCGCCTTGGAGTCCCTAGGCGACCACACGTCCGTCCAAGTCCTCGGCACCGTCGGCGGCGGCCACCTCGAGATCGCCGTCTCCGACCTCGGCGAGCGCTGGACCCTCGCCGAGCTGCGCGACGCCACCGCCGCGCTGGCTCCGCTGTTCCCGTAGTTGCCGGCTGCCCCCTCACGCGATCCGCGATGGGCGGGCGTTGGGGGCTCCTGGCCCTGTGGCGTTCAGTGCGGGGTGTTGGTGGTGGTGCGGTGCGTTGGAGAGGATCCGGCGAGGGAGTGAAGCCGGGTTGGCGTGGCCGCCGCTTGGTGTCGTCCTCGGGGCGTCTGGTTGGGCTCGGGAGGGCGGTTCGGGGCCGAACGGGCGGGATCTCCGCAGTGATGGTCGAGTTGACCGGGAATATGCCCGTCAACGCGACCGGCATCGCAGAATCGGGCCCTTATGGAGCACCACTCGGGATCCGGGTCGCTTGAGCGTCGTATATCGACCATTACGCGACCCGGATCGATCCTTTCGGCCCCGAACCGCCCTCCCGAGCCCAACCAGACGCCCCGAGGACGACCCACAGCGGCCGCCACGCCCCAACGCTCTCACTCCCTCGCCGGATCCTCTCCAACGCACCGCACCACCACCAACACCCCGCACCGAGCGCCACGACGCTCGCACCACCCACGCCCGCGCAACGTCGCGCCTCGCTCCGCGCAGCGTCGGCACAGTCGCCGGGCATAGGAAGATTGCCTCGCGCCTCGTCAGCAGTGGGCCGCGCAGCCTGCCGTTGCCGCGAGGACCAGCGGGGTAGCCCCCGCACCGTGCACTCCGCGGAGATCCTCGTTGGCCTGCTCGGTGCCGTGACCATTCTGGCCGGCGCGTCGCGGCGTGTCGGTATCCCGTCACCGATTGTGCTGGTCGTCTGCGGCGTGCTGGTTGGGCTGGTGCCGGGGCTGCCGGCGGTCGAACTGGATCCCGACCTGATCTTCTTCATCTTCCTCCCGCCGTTGGTCTACGGCGCGGGCTTCAACTCCAGCGCGCGCGACCTGCGGGCGCAGGCGCGGCGGATCGGGGTGCTGGCGATCGGGCTGGTCGCGGCGACGACGGTCGCGGTGGCCGTGGCAATGAAGGTCGTCGTGCCTGGCTTCGGGTGGCCGGAGGCGTTCGTGCTGGGCGCAATCCTGGCGCCGACCGATCCGGTCGCGGCGGTGTCGATCATGAATCGCCTGCGGGTCGATCCGCGGCTCTCGGCGATCGTTGAGGGCGAGTCGCTGGTCAACGACGGCACCGGTCTCGTGCTCTACCGGCTGGCCGTGGCGGCGACGGCAACCGGCACGTTCTCGTTGCTGAACGGCGCGTGGGAGCTCGTCGGGACCGGTGTGGGCGGCGTCGGGCTCGGCCTGCTCGTCGGGTTCGTGGTCAACCACGTGCGCGGCCGCGTAGACGACGCGCCGATCGAGATCACGCTGTCGCTCTTCACGCCGTACGCGGCCTACATCGCGGCCGAGTCGATCGGCGCGTCCGGGATCCTCGCGGCGGTCGCAGCCGGGCTCTACCTCGGTTCCCAGCGCGACGGCCTCTTCTCCGCGACCGCCCGCATCGAGGCCCAGGGCTTCTGGAGCGCGTTGATGTTCATGTTGGAGTCGACGCTGTTCTTGTTGATGGGGTTGCAGTTCCGCGACGTCGCGCAGGGGATCGAGGACCTCAACCCCGCACGCGTCGCGCTCACCGTCCTGGTCACGCTGGTCGTGGTGCTCGGGCTGCGGGTCGTCTGGATGTTCTCGGTCGGGCCGCTGCTGCGCCGGGCGATCCCGGGCGACCCGCGCGAGGAGCCGCCGGAGCTGACCGCCGGCGAGCGGTTGGTGGCGGGCTGGTCGGGCATCCGCGGCGGGGTCTCGTTGGCCGCGGCGCTGGCGATCCCGGCGACGGTCGACGGCGGCGACGCCTTCCCGCAGCGCGAGCTGATCATCTTCACGGTCTTCTGCGTGATCGTCGTCGGGCTGCTCGTGCAGGGCCTGACGCTGCCGGCGCTGATCACGCGCACGGGCATTGGACGCGACGAGGCCGACGACGTCGCCGACGAGGCGCGCGCCCGTGCGGCGGCGGCCACCGCGGCGCTGGAGCGGCTGGACGAGATGGCGGCCGAGGGCGACGACGACACCGAGCGCGCCACCGAGCATCTCCGCGAGCTCTACAAGGCGCGACTGGAGCACGCCACCGCTTCGCCGGACGAGCGCGGCGACGGCGAACGCGAGCACGTCGAGGCGTTCCAGCGCCTGCGCGAGGAGCTGCTGCGCTCCGAGCGCGCGGCCCTCCACGAGCTCCACGCGCGCGGCGAAATCTCGGAGGATGCGCTGAGAACGGTCGAGCGCGACCTGGACCTCCAGGAGGCGAGGCTGGACTAGCCGCCCCCGTTGCTACCCTCCGCGTGCCGCCGTCGTTCCTCGCCCGCGCCCCTTCATGGGATCGAGGCGGTCCTCATGACCGAGCTGAACACCACTCTCGACGAGCGCGACGGCCCGCGCGACGAGTGCGGCGTATTCGGGATCTACGCGCCCGAGCACGACGTCTCCCGTCTCGCCTACTTCGCGCTCTACGCGCTCCAGCACCGCGGGCAGGAGTCCGCGGGGATCGCCGCGGCTGACCGCGGCGGCTACATCATCACGCAGCGCGCGCTGGGCCTGGTCAACCAGGTCTTCAAGGAGCACGACCTCCGTGCCCTAAGCGGCGACCTGGCCATCGGCCACGTCCGCTACTCGACGACCGGCTCCAACGAGTGGGAGAACTCCCAGCCGGTGCACCGCAGCGCGGGCAGCGGTGGCAACCGCGAGCTGGCGCTGGCCCACAACGGCAACCTCATCAACGCGGTCGAGCTGCACGCCGAGCTGCGCTCCCAGGGCGTCCAGTTCTCCTCCACGTCGGACTCGGAGATCATCGCCGCGATGATCTCAACGAGCACCGCCGAGAAGCTCGAGGACGCGGTCGCCGAGGTGCTGCCGCGGCTCAAGGGCGCGTTCTCGACGGTCGTCATGACCAAGGACAAGGTCGTCGCCTTCCGCGACCCGGCCGGGTTGCGGCCACTCGCCCTGGGCCAGCTCGAGGATCGCTTCGTCGTGGCCAGCGAGTCGTGCGCGTTCGACATCATCGGCGCCACGCTGATGCGCGACGTGTTGCCGGGCGAGGTCGTGACGCTCTCGGAGAAAGGCATCAAGACCCAGCAGGTCGTCACCGGCGAGCGCGAGGCGTTCTGCGTGTTCGAGTACATCTACTTCGCGCGCCCCGACTCGCAGATGAACGGCACGCGCTTGCAGGTCGCGCGCGGCCGGATGGGGGAGATCCTGGCGCGCGAGAGCCCGGCGCCCAACGCCGACCTCGTGATCGCCGTGCCGGACTCTGGCGGCCCCGCCGCGCGTGGCTTCGCCCGCGCCGCCGGCCTGCCGCAGGACGACGGCCTGATCAAGAACCGCTACGTCGCGCGCACCTTCATCCAGCCCGGCCAGGAGCTGCGCAAGCACGGCCTGCGGATGAAGTTCAACCCGCTGCCGGAGGTCGTCGGCGGCAAGCGACTTGTTGTCGTGGATGACTCGATCGTCCGCGGCAACACCACGCGCCAGATCGTGCAGATGCTCCGGGACGCCGGCGCGCTGGAGGTCCACATGCGGATCTCGGCGCCGCCGATCAAGCACCCCTGCTACTACGGCATCGACATGAGCAAGCGCGAGGAGATGATCGCGCACGAGCGGACGCCGGAGGAGATCGCCGAGGAGCTCGGCGTCGACTCGCTGGCCTACCTCTCGCTCGAGGGCGTCTACGAGGCGGTCAACGGCGACCGCGCGAACCACTGCGACGCCTGCTTCAGCGGCGAGTACCCGCTGCCGAACACCGAAGACGGCCAGTCCAAGGACGCCTTCGAGCTCCCGCTGGTCTCGACGCGCGTCTGACGGAAATCGTGGGGTGCGTGTCCTTGCGGACACGCGGCCCGCGCGTGACTATGGACGGCGATGCGCGTCGTCGTCCTCGCTCTCCCCAAGCCGCAGTCGCTCGACATCGTCGGGCCGGTCGAGGTCTTCGACGCGGCCGCGCGGATCGTCGCGGCGCGGCGCGGCGGGGACGCGCCGCTGCCCTACCAGGTGACGGTCGTCGCGCCCGGCGTGGGCGCCGACGCCGTCGTCCGGACCTCCTCCGGGCTGCGTCTCCTCGCCGATCCGCTCCCGCGCGGCGCGGTCGACACGATCGTCGTCGCGGGCGGCGAGGGGGCGCGGCGTGTGGCCGACGACGATCCGGCGATCGCGTGGCTGCGCCGCACCGCGCCGCGGGCCCGGCGGGTCACGTCGGTCTGCACGGGCGCGTTCGCGCTGGGGCGCGCCGGGCTGCTGGACGGCTGCCGGGTCACGACGCACTGGGCGTGGCGTGCGGCGCTGGCGCGCGAGTGCCCGGGCGCGACCGTCGATCCCGAGGACCCCATCTACGTGCGCGACGGCGCGGTCTGGACGTCGGCGGGCGTGACCGCCGGGATGGACCTCGCGCTGGCGCTCGTCGAAGAGGACCACGGCGCGGACGTCGCGCTGGAGGTCGCGCGCTGGTTGGTGGTGTTCTTGAAGCGCCCGGGCGGGCAGGCGCAGTTCAGCGCGGGGCTGGCGGCGCAGACCGCGGTCGCCGCCACGGCCCGCGAGCCCCTGCGCGCGCTGCACACGTGGATGAACGACAACTTGGGCGCCGACCTCTCGGTGGGCGCGCTGGCGGCGCGCGCCTGCCTGAGCGAGCGTCAGTTCGCGCGCGCGTGGCGTGCAGAGACCGGTGTGACGCCGGCGGCGTTCGTGGAGGCCTTGCGCGTCGAGCGCGCGCGGGCGCTGCTGGAGGACGGCGTCGCCGTCGAGGTCGTGGCGCGCGAGTGCGGCTTCGGGTCCGCCGAGGTCCTGCGGCGCGTGTTCCACCGGCGGCTTGGCGTCGCGCCGTCGGCCTATCGAGAGCGGTTCGCCAAGGTGGCGTGAAGAAAGGACATCATGTTGGACATCGTCATTCCCATCTTCGACGACTTCACGGCGCTTGATGCGATCGGGCCCTACGAGGTCCTGTCGCGCGTCGGTGGTCGCGTCCGGTTCGTGGCGCGCGAGCCCGGTCCGATCCGGACCGACAACGGCATGCTGTCGGTCATCGCGGAGGCGTCGCTGGACGACGCCCGTTCGCCAGACGTGGTCGTGGTGCCGGGCGGGGTCGCGGTGCGCGCGCTGACCTCCGATCCCGTGTGGCTGGACTGGCTGCGCGACGTGCACGCGACGTCGACCTGGACGACCTCGGTCTGCACCGGCTCGCTGCTGCTCGGCGCGGCGGGGTTGTTGGAGGGGTTGCGTGCGACGTCGCACTGGCTGGAGCTGGAGACGTTGCGCGGCTATGGCGCTGAGCCGACGGGTGAGCGGGTCGTCGAGCAGGGCAAGGTGATCACCGCGGCGGGTGTGTCGGCGGGCATCGACATGGCGCTGACGCTCGCGGCGCGCCTGATCGGCGAGGACGGCGCGAAGGCGATCCAGCTCGGGATCGAGTACGACCCGCAGCCGCCGTTTGACTGCGGCTCGGTCGAGAAGGCGGATCCGAAGCTGGTCGAGGCGATTCGCCGCGCGGTGTCCGCGCGCGAGGCCGCGTCGCGCGAGCGCGCCGGCGTGTGATCAAACCCCGCAGGTTCCGCGCCGGAAGGGCGCGGGACGCCGGGTCGCCTCCGGGGGCGGCGCTATGGTCCGACGCCCGTCATGGATCTGCGCGCCGCCCTCCATCAGCACTTCGGATTCGCCGACTTCCGCCCTGGCCAGGAGGAGGCGGTCAGCGCTGCGGTCGACGGGCGCGACGTGCTGGTGGTCATGCCGACGGGCGCGGGCAAGTCGCTCTGCTACCAGCTGCCGGGGCTGGTGCGCGACGACCTGACGATCGTGGTATCGCCGCTGGTCTCGCTGATGCAGGACCAGGTCGAGTCGTTGGAGCGGCGCGTGCCCGGCGCCGCTGGGGTCATCAACTCCCAGCAGGACGCGTCGGCCAACGCCGACGTCCTCGCGCGTGCGCGCGAGGGAACGTTGAAGCTCTTGTACGTCGCGCCGGAGCGGTTCTCCTCGCCGGGGTTCCTGGAGGCGATCAAGACGGTGCCGATCGGGCTGTTCGTGGTCGACGAGGCGCACTGCGTGTCGCAGTGGGGCCACGACTTCCGCCCGGACTACTTCCGGCTGGCCGACGCGGCGCGGTGGCTGGGCGCCAAGGCGCTGGTCGCCTCGACGGCGACGGCGACGCCGCAGGTCGCGCGCGACATCGTGGCGCGGCTCGGGCTACAGCAGCCGACGCTGGTGACCACGGGGTTCGACCGGCCCAACCTGTCCTTCGCGGTCGTCCCGTGCGCGACGACCGCAGACAAGCACGCGCGGGTCGCGGCGGCGCTGCGCGAGGACGGCGCCCGCCCAGCGATCGTCTACGCGGGCACGCGCAAGGCGTGCGACGCGCTCGCGGAGCGGTTGGGCGTCGAACTGGAGACCGAGGTCCTGGCCTACCACGCGGGCCTCGGCCGGGGCGAGCGCGCCGACGTGCAGCGGCGGTTCATGTCCGGCGCGGTCGACGTCGTGGTCGCGACCAACGCGTTCGGCATGGGCGTCGACAAATCCGACGTGCGCACGGTCGCGCACGAGACCGTGCCGCCGTCGATCGAGGCTTACTACCAGGAGGCCGGGCGCGCGGGGCGCGACGGCGCGCCGGGGCGGGCGCTGCTATTCGCCGAGAAGCGCGACAAGTCGCTGCACGTGTTCTTCATCCAGCGCGCGGAGGTCAGCGACGGCGTGCTGGACCAGGTCGCCGGGCGTCTGCTCGGCGCGGCGGTCGATGGTCGCTTCGACGTCGCGGTCAACTACTTGGACGACGAGCCCGAGCGCGTGCGCGCGATCGTCGGGCACTTGGCCCGCGCGGGTGTCGTGCAGCCGGCGCCGTCGCCGATGGACCGCGTCCGCGGGCGCGTCGTCGGCGTGTGGGACGGGCGCGCGCAGGCGCTGGCACGGACGTCGGCGGCCGAGGGCGGTCGCGCGCGCTGGCGCCAGTACCGCGCGGTGTGGGCGTTCGTCGAGGGCGACGCGTGCCGGCGCGAGACGATCGTGCGCCACTTCGGCGACCCGGCGCCGCCGGCGCCCGAGGTCCCGTGCTGCGACGTGTGCGACCCGTCGCTGGTCCCGGCGTCACCGTCGCGCGCGTTGGCGCGCGCGGGGGGCGGCGGCGCGAGTCGCTCGGGCACCGCGGAGCACGAGACGATCGACGACGCGGTCCTCGCGGTGGTGCGCGCGGCGAAGCCGTCGATCGGGCGCACGCGTGTGGCGGAGGTGCTGCGCGGCGGTCAGGCGAAGGCGATCGTCCGCAACGCGTGGGACGAGCTGCCCGAGTACGGGACCTACGCGCACCTGAGCGCCAAGCGCGTGGTGGACCGGATCGACGCGATGATCGAAGAAGGCCTGCTGGCATCGACCGGCGGGCCGCGCCCGGTGCTGAAGGTGACGGCCGCGGCGCCTGCGCCGCCGGCCGATGGGGACGGCGACCAGTCGTCGCTGTCGTTCGAGGCGGCCTGAGATGAGCGGACAGCTGCGCGTCGGCGTCCTGGCCTCGGGCGGCGGGACCAACCTCCAGGCCTTGCTCGACCACGTCCACGGGTTCGAGGCGCGGATCGTGGCGGTCGCGTCCGACAAGGCCGACGCGGGCGCGCTGGAGCGCGCCCGCCGCGCTGACGTCCCGACGTCCGTCTTCCCGCGCACCGCGTTCCCCGACCGCGAGGCCCGCGACGCCGCGATCGCCGAGTGGCTGGACGCCCAGGGCGTCGAGTTGGTGGTCTTGGCCGGCTACATGGCGATCCTGACCGAAGGCTTCATCGGCCGGTTCCGCGACCGCATCGTCAACGTGCACCCATCGCTGCTGCCGTCGTTTCCGGGCCTGGCCGCCGTCCAGCAGGCGCTTGACCACGGCGCGAAGGTGATCGGCGTGACCGTCCACTTCGTCGACGAGGGCGTCGATACGGGCGCGATCATCCTGCAGCGCGCGATCGACCTGCCGCCGGACGCTGACGCCGAGGCCGCCCTCACCGCGCTGCGCCCGATCGAGCACGCGCTGCTCCCCGACGCCGTCCGGCTCATCGCCACCGGCCGCCTCCAGCGCGACCCGGCCAACCCGCGCCGGGTGCTGGTCACGGACTGACCTTCCGCGGGCCGCACGGCGCGGCCCGGGAGGCCTGCGTCAGTCGTCGCCGCCTGAGGCGTGGCCGGGCATCCGGCTGCCGACGGGATCGGTTCGCTCGCCGCTGCCGGATGTGGCGTCGTCGGCGGAGCCGCTCGACTCGCTCGACGCGGAGCCTTCCGTCTCCGCGTCGTCGGAGTCGGTCGCGTCGTCGCCTTCGCTCGACGCGTCGTGTGCCTTGGCCTCGGTCGTTTCGTCGACGGCGCCCTTGGGGTCTTCGCCCTGGCCGGGCGTGCCGCGGGTGTCGTCCCAGTCGCCGGCGGCGTCGGGGGTGGCTTCCTCGCGGCGGGCAGCGGCGGCCTTGTGGGCGTCCTGGATGTGGTCGTCGAGCTGCTCGAGGTGGTGTTCGAGGCGGTCGGCTTCGCGCTCGAGGTCGGTCGCGGGATCGCCGGTCGGAGACTCACTCATAAGACTCGGGCTACCCCGCGCGTATGGGTTCGCACACGCACACGCTCACTCCACGACGCGCCAGACGGGCTCGACCTCGACCGAGCTCAGCAGCCAGCGGCCATCGAGCCGCTCGGCGCCCAGCACGTACCGTCCGCCCAACTCGGTCGGACCCGGCGCGGAGCCTTCCGTGCGGACGAAGTGCGCGGTGACGTTCGCGGTCACCTCCGCGACGTCGCCCTCCACGTCGACGAGGACGTTGCCGATCAGGTGGTGGGTCGGCAGGTCGTGGTTGCGCCGTGCCTGCGCGACGACCGCGTCGCGCCCGCGCACCTCGCCGCCGGGCGTGGAGGCGCGGACGTCGTCGGTGAACACCCGCGCCGGGTCGCCGTCCGCGCGGCCGTCCAGCCAGCGGCCGAGCCGGTGGACGAGATCCGTCAGTGCCGCCCGGTCGGCGAGCGCGCGCACTTCGGCGTGGAGCGCGGCGGGCGTGGGGGAGAGCGGGGTCGTCATCGAATCGATCCTTTCGTTGGCCGTTACAACGTTGGTCATGCCAACGTAGCACGGAGAACGTTGGTCCGTACAACGAAGTACGCTCCCCGCACGATGGAGCACGAGTACGAGCACGACGCACCGCGGCGCCTGTGGACGCTGCCGTCCTGGCTGGTCAACCGGGTCGCGCTACAGGCGGGGCGCCTGGTCGCCGAGCGGCTCGGCGACGCGGGCGTCCGGCGCAAGCACTTCAGCGTCCTGGCGACGCTGGAGGAGTTCGGCCCGATGAGCCAGGCGGCGATCGGGCGGCGGCTGGCGCTGGATCGCTCGGATCTGCACGCGATCGTCGGCGACCTCGAACGCGACGGGCTCATCGCGCGTGCGCGCGATGCGAGCGACCGGCGCCGGAACACGGTCGCGCTCACGCCGAAGGGGAAGGCTGCGCTCAAGCGGCTCGACGCGCGCGTGCGTCAGGCGCAGGACGAGCTGCTCGCCCCGCTCTCCTCGAAAGAGCGCGAGCAGCTGGTCGCGCTGCTCACGCGGGTGGTTGAGCACCACGCGGCGGAGCCGAAACACGCGTAATGCGAGGTCCCGCCCGTCCTCGCCCGTTCCGGCGCGCGGCCCTGAGACCTTCCTAATACCATCAACCGCATGGCCTCCGAGACCTCGCCCGAGGCGCAGACCGCGCCCGGAGCCGTCCGCATCCAGCGTGCGCTCCTGTCCGTCTCCGACAAGCGCGGGATCGTCGACTTCGCCCGCGGGCTCGCCGAGCTGGGCGTGGAGATCGTGTCGACCGGCGGCACCGCCTCGGCGCTGGCGGAGGCGGGCCTGGAGGTGCGGGCGATCGACGACTTCACCGGCTTCCCGGAGATCATGGACGGCCGCGTCAAGACGCTGCACCCCAAGCTCTACGCCGGCCTGCTCGCAGTCCGCGACAACGCCGACCACATGCAGGCGGCCGAGGACAACGACATCGAGTTCGTGGACCTGGTCTGCGTCAACCTGTACCCCTTCGAGCGCACCGCGGCCAAGCGCGGCGTCTCCGAGGCCGAGGTGATCGAGAACATCGACATCGGCGGCCCGACGATGCTCCGCGCGGCGGCCAAGAACCACGCCTACGCGGCGGTCGTCGTCAAGCCCGAGTCCTACGACGCCGTTCTTGAAGAACTACGCGACGCCGGCGGCACGCTCTCGATGCCCACCCGCGAGTCGCTCGCCGCCGAGGCCTTCGCCTACACCGCGCGCTACGACACCGCGATCGCCCGCTGGTTCGCCGAGAAGTCGGAGGACTTCCCGCCGCTGTTCATCCGCGCCTACGAGAAGGTCGTCGATCTCCCCTACGGCGAGAACCCGCACCAGCGCGCCGCGTTCTACGGGCAGGTCGGCGCGCGCATGACCGTGCTGTCCCAGGTCCGCCAGCACCACGGCAAGCAGATCTCCTACAACAACATCTTGGACCTCGACGCGGCGCGTACGCTGGTCAACGAGTTCGAGGTCCCGGCCTGCGTCATCGTCAAGCACAACAACCCGTGCGGCGTCGCGCTCGGCACCTCGGCGCTGGAGGCCTATGGCAAGGCCTTCGCCTGCGACCCGGTCAGCGCCTACGGCGGCATCATCGCCTTCAACCGCAAGGTCGACAAGGCCACGGCCGAGCGCCTGCATCAGCAGTTCATCGAGGTCTTGATCGCCCCCGGCTACGACGACGACGCGCTGGCGATCCTCACCCAGAAGGTCAACATCCGGATCCTCGAGGACGAGGAGCGCCGCACCCCGGCGCTCGGCGAGCCCGACATCCGCCAAGTCACCGGCGGCCTGCTCGTGCAGGATCGCGACAGCGCGCGCGAGGAGCGCTCTTCGATGGAGGTCGTCACCCAGCGTCAGCCGACCGACAAGGAGTGGGGCGACCTGCTGTTCTCCTGGCGCGTCGCGGGCAAGGTGAAGTCCAACGCGATCGTCGTCACGCGCGACCTGGCGACGATCGGCATCGGCGCCGGGCAGATGTCGCGTGTGGACTCCGTGCGCCTAACCGTCGAGAAGTGCCAGTTCGAGGACTCGCTGAAGGGCGGCGCGCTGGCCTCCGACGCGTTCTTCCCGTTCGCCGACGGCCCCGAGCTGGCGGTCGCGGCGGGCGTCACCGCGATCATCCAGCCGGGCGGCTCGGTGCGCGACGACGAGGTGGTCGCCGCTGCGGACGCGGCGGGCGTCGCGATGGTCTTCACCAAGCGCCGGCACTTCCGGCACTAGTCGTCTCGGAGTGATTTCCGCTCCGAGCAGGGCCTTCGTGTTCCGTCCGGCGCATCGCCCAACCTTGGCCGTCGCGTGAGCGCCACGAAGTCCATCGCCCGACACGGATTGCGGGCGTGGCAGGTCTCTGCGCTCGAGGCGATGAGCACATGGGAGTCGGGTCCTTTCCTGATCTCGGCGGCGCCTGGCGCAGGGAAGACCCGCCCGTCCATCGAGATCGCCAACCGGATGCTGCGAGCCAAGCTCGTAGACCGTGTCGCGATCGTCTGCCCGACCACGCCGCTGACGCGGCAGTGGGCGATCGCCGCGGGCAAGCTCGGCCTCAACCTCCAGCCGGACTCCAGCGAGCTCGTGCCGCCGCGCGACTTCCACGGCGTCGCGGTCACCTACGCGAAGATCTCGATGGTCGCCGCGAAGTGGGGCGCGCAGTGCACGGGCCGGACGCTCGTGATCGCCGACGAGGCGCACCACCTCGGCGAGGAGCTGGCGTGGGGCGAGGGCTTCGCGCTGGCGTTCCGCAACGCGGCGCGCTGGCTGCTGCTCTCCGGGACGCCGTTTCGCTCCGACGCCTCGCCGATCCCGGGCGTGCGCTACGACGCCGACGGCATCGCGATCTCCGACATCTCCTACACCTACGCGGACTCGGTGCGCGACGGCATCTGCCGCCCGGTGACGTTCATCCCGTACGACGGCACGTTGCAGTGGCGCTCGGGCGACGACGTCATCGAGGCCGGCTTCGACACGGTGCTGTCCTCGCGCGAGGCTTCGCGCCGCTACCGCACCGCGATCTCCGCCGAGCTGACCGACGGCCTCCCGCGCATCCTCGCCGCCGCCCACGCCAAGCTCCTGGAGGCGCGCGCGGCGGGCCACCGCGACGCCGGCGGCCTGGTCGTCGCCGCCGACTCCGACCACGCGCGCAAGATCGCCAAGCTCCTGAAGGACGTCTCCGGGAAGTCGCCGCTGGTCGTCCTGCACACCGAGGCCGGCGCGCACAAGAAGCTCCAGGCGTTCACCGACAGCAAGGACGAGTGGATCGTCGCGGTCAACATGGTGTCCGAGGGCGTCGACATCCCGCGCCTGCGCGTCGGCGTGTACGCGTCGGCCGCCAAGACGCCGCTGATCTTCCGCCAGGTCGTCGGGCGCTTCGTCCGGACGATCCAGGGCCGCCCGGCCGACATGTCGTGGCTCTACCTGCCCGCCGACCCGGTGCTGCGCCGCCACGCGTCTGACGTCGACAACGAGCTGGCGCCGCTGCTGCGTCGGCGCGAGTCCGATGAGGAGCTCTTCGAGGAGCGCGAGCCGCGCACCGAGACCGAGAAGTCCGAGGCGATCGAGTTCGTCGCGCTGAGCGCCGACGTCTCGCCGACGTCGCAGATGTCGCTCTTCGGCGGACCGCCGACGGTCGCGCCCGTCGCGCCGGTGCCGGCGATCGTGGCGGACTTCGGCTCCGCGGTGCCGGACGCGCCGCCTGAGCCCGCGGGACCGAATCTCTCGGCCTTCGAGCGCCGCGACATCCTGCGCGACAAGCGCCACCGGCTCGTCGCCGACCTCGGCCGCCGCGAGCGCCGCCCGCACAACCAGATCAACGCCTGGTTGAACCAGGCGATCGGCGTCACGCGCGTCGAGGACGCGACGCTGGAGCAGCTGGAGCGGTCGTGCTCGCTGCTGCTCGACGCGCTGGCGGGCAAGGTCACGGCCGGGCGCTAGTCGACGCGCGCCGCGGGGCGCGGGGCGCGGGTAGACGGCCCCGATACGGTTTCGGGCGTGCCTCACGCTGCTGCTGTTGCCCGCGCCGAGGAGCTGCGCCGCCTGCATCTCGACCCGGCGATCCTCGTGCTCGTCAACGTCTGGGACGCGGCCAGCGCGCGGACCGTGGCGTCGGTTCCCGGCTGCCGCGCGATCGCGACCGCGTCGTGGGCGATCGCGGCCGCGCACGGGTTCGCCGACGGCGAGGCGATCGGGCGCGAGCGGATGCTGGAGGTCGTCGGCTGTGTGGCCGACGCGGTGGATCTGCCGGTCAGCGCGGACCTGGAGGGCGGCTACGGCGAGACGCCTGAGGAGGTCGGCGAGACCGTCGCGCGCGCCATCGCCGCGGGTGCGGTTGGCTGCAACCTGGAGGACGGCGTCAGCGATGGCGAGCTGCTGCGCGACCCGCACGACGCGGTCGCTCGCATCGCCGCGGCGCGCGCCGCCGCTGACGAGGCCGGCGTCCCGATCGTCATCAACGCGCGCACCGACGTCTACCTGCGCGGCGCCGACGACCCCGAGGCCGCGCTGCTGCGGGGCCAGGCCTACGCGCGCGCCGGCGCGGACTGCATCTTCGTCCCGGGCGTCACCGACGCGGACACGATCAAGGCGTTGGCCGCCGGCATTGACGCGCCGATCAGCGTGCTCGCGCGCCCGGGTGCGCCGTCGGTCTCTGAGCTGCACGAGCTTGGCGTGGCGCGCGTGTCGTTCGGGCCGGGCCCGATGGGCGTCGCGCTGGCCGCGCTGGCGAGGACCGCATCCGATCTCCTGGCGGGCGGCGTCCCGGCCGACGAGCTGAGCTACCGCCCGCCGGCCGCATGACGCTGTCCAAGGTCCATCTCAATCAGGAGGAGTAGGTCTCCCGCCTACCCGGCGGGACGTCCTCGCGACGTCCCGCCGGTGAGGTGGGGAGGAACTGCACTTGCTCTCTTGTCTGCGGAGAGGTGAGAAGGCGCCGGCCGGTCCAAGGAACCGACGTCTTCGATGTCCGCTGACGAAGATGATGCGCCCCGAACCCAAAGACGCCCTGAGGAGCGTCTAACGATTCGCTAAGGACCCTGTTGGGCCCATGTTGACCGGCAAGCTTGAATGGCGCCTGGTCTTGTTCAAGGTTATTGGCGAACCTTGATTAGGTGCCCGACGCGCTCGCCGGCGCTCGTTCGCGTTCTCCGGGGACCACGATCGCAACCGCGGCTTCGAAGCGCCTGATCTGATCCGGCTGTTCGCGGAGCTAGAGCAGGCGCTCCGAACCCGCTGAGCGACACCGATGCCCCCGGTGGGGCTCGAACCCACAACCTCAACGCTTAAAAGGCGCGCGCTCTGCCAATTGAGCTACGAGGGCCCCTCCAGCCTAGACTGGAAGGGCACGCCCCCATGGTGTAGCGGTTAGCACACGAGCCTTTCACGCTCGAAGCAGGGGTTCGATTCCCCTTGGGGGTACTTATTGGTCAAGTCGTCGGTCTGGCGATGGCCGGACTAGAACGTCCGTTGAGCCGTGTTAAAGCGCCGCCGTACGTGGCAGAGTTCCGGCTCGTATGTCCCAACGCCTCAAGGGGCGGCGCCCGTCGGCGTCGCTGATCGTCGCCCTTCTCGCCCTCTTCGTCGCGCTCGACGGACCCGCCACCGCGGCCCGGCTCGTCAACGGCTCGTCGATCAAGTCCAACTCGATCACCAACAGGCAGGTCAAGAACGGCACGCTCGGCAAGCAGGACCTCTCCAAGAGCGCGCTGACCTACCTGCGCACGACGCCGGCGAAGTCGGTGGGGGCCAACCAGCTCCGTGACGGCGCGGTCGGCGGCAAGGCGCTGGCGGGCAAGGCGGTCGACGCCTCCAAGCTCGCGGACGGTGCGGTGGGCAACACGCAGCTGGCTGGGAAGTCGGTCGACGCGGCCAAGTTGGCCGACGGCTCGGTCGGCACCGCGCAGTTGGCCTCCGACGCCGTGACGTCCTCGAAGGTCACCGCCGGTGCGATCGGCACGGACGCGATCGCTGACGGGGCGCTGCTGACGCGCGACCTCGGCGACTTCACGGGCACGGTCCGGACGAAGTTCAACCCGTTCCTGCCCAACACCTGCCAGGTGACGATCCTCACGGCGGCGCAGCTGACGCCGTCGGTTCCGGGCTCCAACCCGCAGATCGCCGACGACGTTGTGTCGGTCTCGCCGACGACCAGCGGCTGGCCGGATCCGGTCGTCGTTGTCGCCAATCCGGGCGCCGGCAACACGCTCCGGATTGTGGCGTGCCGCATCGGCGACGACCCAGAAAACCCCGGCGCGGAGCTCGTCGTGCCCGAGACGGTCTTCCAGTACGTCGCGTTTGACACCTGATGCGTAGGACCGATTTCCGGGCGCACGGACGTTCCCGCTATTTGCGGTCTTTTCCCGGACCGCTGGCAGGTCCCCCACTTGAGGGAGGCGCGCCGCGTGCCGATGTCTCTGGTGTGGATGCCGCCCTCGCACGGATGACGGGGTTGGGCTGCCGATGCTGATGCACCGGCAGGCGCCGCTGGCCATCGGGGCACTCGCCGCCTGCGCGGTCGTCGCCTCGGGCTCCGTGCTGCTCCGCGAGCAGATCCTCACCTTCAGCTCCTGGCCTGATGCCCAGGACGGCAGCCGTGGCCCTGAGATCGCGATCCCGCATGGGATCCCGCTGGCGGCCAATGGCGGCACGCGCGGGCCGATCGTCGATCCGGCGTCGCGCACCGTGGAGCGCGCGCCGGCCGATCGCGCGCTGCTCAACGCGCTGGGCCTCACCAGCGCGGGCGGCCGCCTGACGGTCACGCCCACCGCTGGCACCCTCGCGCCGCCGGCCGCAACCGGCGGCAACGGTGGCGGCACCACGCGCGGCCCGTCCTCTTCCTCTGGCGGTCCGTCCGTGACGACCACCGGCCCATCGGGCTCCGGGACCGCGCCGCTGTCGCCTGCCGATCCGCCGCTGGCGGGTTACGGCGAGGGCCCTGTGCCCGGCGACGCCGCCCCCGTCGCTGGCTCCGGCGCCAAGCCGCGCCAGCCCGGCGGCGGCACCTCGATCTTCACCGCGACGCCGACGACCGGCGCGAGCTCGCAGGCCGCCGTCGTGGCGCCGGATGCCGACGCGGCGCCGGTCAACTCGGCCGTTGACAACGCGCCCAAGCCCGTCGATCCGGACGCATCCGCGTCGACGCCGGCTGATCCCGCGCCGTCGCCCGCGCCCGAGACCCCGGTCCCCGCGCCCGCGGAGGAAGCCCCGCCGGCGCCCGCAGAGCAGACGCCGCCGAGCGATCCCACGCCGCCGGTCGAGGAGGTGCCGACGACGCCCACCGAGACGACGCCCGCGCCGAGCGATCCCGCGCCGCAGGCCGATCCGCCGCCGAGCGACCCGGCGCCAGCCGATCCGGCGCCGCCTGCCGACCCGGTCCCGCCCGCTGCCGATCCAGCGCCCACGCCGGATCCTGAGACGCCGACGGTCGCGCCCGACAGCGGCGCGCAGACGGCGATCCCGGCTTCGGCGCAGTAAGCGCCGCAGAAGCTCCTAGAAGTCCGGGCGGAAGAACCGCGGCTCCGCCTCGTCCTCCAAGGCGGTCGTCGCGTAGTGCTCGCGCAGCGTGTCGGCGTCGTCGCCGGGCAGCAGGACGTCGTCGCCCGCCTCGGGCGCGGTGCGGACCTGATGGCGCGAGCAGGCGATGCGCAAGTAGCCCGACCACCACTGCGCGCCGCGCAGCGGCACCAGCCGCGTGCGGGCTCCGAACGTGCCGCAGTGAACCGTCCCCCACGCCTCACCGTCAGGATCGATGTGGATCCCGTCGAGGCGACCGACGAGCCCGAAGGTCCCGTCGAGCACGAACACATCCCGCTTGGCCTGGCGCTGGTCGAGCATCGTGCCAATCGGACTACCCCGCCCCCGTAGCTCTCACACTCCCGAACGATCGCCTCGAACCCCGCAGATTGCGCGCGAACCCGTAGCCTGTGCCGGGCCCGCGCGGTTAGCTCAGTTGGTCAGAGCACTCGCCTTACAAGCGAGGGGTCCTCGGTTCAAGTCCGAGACCGCGCATCGACCCGTACACCTCGGCGCGCCGGTCTCTTGCCGGATCGGCAAGCAAGCTTGTCGCTCGCGACATCACGCGACAGCATCGCCGCGATGAGCGAGCACGCAGAGGACTACTTCGAGCCGGCGGGCTGGGAGCAGCGGTACGCCGGAGCGGGCAGCGTCTGGAGCGGCGATCCGAACCCGCAGCTGGTCGCGGAGGTCTCGGGCTTCGAGCCGCGGACGGCACTCGACGTCGGCTGCGGCGAGGGCGGAGACGTGATCTGGCTGGCGCGACGGGGCTGGACCGTTACCGGCGCCGACTTCTCGGCGGCGGGTCTGGCGCGTGCCGCGGCCAACGCCGAGGCGGCCGGGGTCTCCGAGCAGATCGAGTGGTGGCAGGTCGATGCCCGCGAGTTCGATGCGCAGGGGCGCGTCTGGGATCTCGTCACCACGCACTTCCTGCACCCGCCCGACGGCGGCATGATCGCCGTGGCCGCTCGTCTCGCCGCCGCGGTCGCGCCGGGTGGTCACCTGCTCGTCGTCGGCCACGGCCCGAGCGCGACCCACGACCGGCAGAGCGACGAGCGGCGGCGGGCGCTGTTCCGCGCCGCCGACCTCCTGCCCGCCCTGCCGGCCGACGTCCATCCGCTGGTAGTTGAACAACGGCCGCGCACCGTTACCCGCGGGGACGAGACGTTCGAGATCGAGGACTCCACCCTGCTGGCCCAGCGGTCTGCGGCTCCTTGATCAGGGACCCCAGGACACGTCCGCACCTCGCACCATCGACCCCGTTCGCGCCGGCTCTGGAAGTTGCGTTTGCGGTCGCGGGGTCTCGGAGAGGCTAATTTTCACATGACCGTCAGCGCCTCCACGGTGCTGCCGGCGACCAGACAGGACTCGCGGCCGAACACATCGGGCGGCCAACGGGACGCGACGCTGCTCCGCCGGTACGCCCGTTCCCGAGATCCTCAGCTGCGAGAGCAGCTTGTTCACCGCTACATGCCGCTGGCCCGCTACGCGGCTGCCCAGTACAAGCACGGCCCAGAGCCGTTCGACGACCTCGTCCAGGTCGCGAGCCTCGGCTTGCTGAAGGCGATCGATCGCTATGACCCCGTACGCGGGGCGGCGTTCTCCTCCTACGCGCTGCCGACGATGTCGGGCGAGCTGCGCCGGCACTTCCGCGACAAGAGCTGGGCGGTGCGCCCGCCACGCGATCTACAGGAGGCCGCGCTCGCCGTCGAGAAGGCGACCGAGGCGCTGTCGCGTGAGCTCGGCCACGCGCCGACCGTCGATGATCTCGCGCGCCGGACCGGCCTCGGCGACGAGCTGGTCCTAGAGGCGCGCGAGGCGCTCAGCGCCAGGCTGTCGACGTCGCTGTCGGCCCCCGTCCACGGCACCGACGGCGACGAGCTCGACCTCGGCTCGCGGCTGGGCACCGACGACGACGGCTTCCAGACCGCCGAGGACCGCGCCACGATCGGGGCGTTGACCAAGTCCTTGACCGCGCGCGAGCGCGAGATCGTGCGCCTGCGCTTCGAGGAGGACATGACCCAGTCCGAGATCGGCCAGATCGTCGGACTGAGCCAGATGCACGTCTCGCGCGTGCTGCGCCAGGCGGTCGACAAGCTGCGCGCGGCGGCGCGCGCGGACGCGGTCTCGGTCTAAGACGCGGCGCGCGCGCCGTCCTCGAACGCGCGCCGCGCCACGAGGACCGCGAAGCGGTGGTCCTTGAAGAGGCAGTCGGCGGCGTCGAAGCCCGCCTCGCGCAGCCACGCCAGCTGGGCTTCGACGTCGGCGCACTGGTCGTGCGCCATGCGCTCCATCGAGGCGGCCCACTCGGCGTCGTCGCTGCCCGCCGCCCGCGCGGCGGCCTCGTGCCACTGGCGGTAGTAGCGGTCAAAGCACGGCGTCGGTCCCGCGACCTGCTCGGCGTTGACGAACACGCCGCCGGGCGGCAGGGCGGCGGCGACCCGCGCGAACAGCGCGCGCTTGTCCGCGTCGCTGAGGTGGTGGATCGCCAGCGCGCTGACGACCGCGTCGAAGTCGCCCTCGGGCAGCGGGTCGGCGAGGTCGGCGACGACGATCTCGGCCCGGTCGCCGAGGACCGCGCGCGCCTGCTCGAGCATCGCGGGCGCGCCGTCGGTCAGGACCAGCTCCGCCTCGGGGTAACGCGCCGCGACCCGCGCGGCCAGCATGCCCGTCCCGGCGCCGAGGTCGAGCACCCGTCGCGGCGCGCGGCCGAGCATCGTGAGCGCGTCGACGGCCGTCCCGTAGAAGGCGTCAAACGGCGGGATCAGGCGACGGCGCGGGCCTTCGTAGCCGGCGGCATGCGCGTCGAACGTGGCGGGTGCGTTGCTCATGACGTACAAATGTACGTGATAACGGACAGCGTCGCAAGTGCGAGGATCAGCATGACCACCGCGCAGGGCACCCACGCCTACGGCAAGGCGACGCTGCGCGGGATGGTCAAGCGGCTGCTGTCCGGGCTGAGCGGGCGAACGCGGGTCTGCTGACCCGCGCGCTACTGCTCGTCAGCGACCTGGATGCCCAAGGCCTTCAACTCGGCCTGGGCCTGCGCGATCTTCTGCGCGCCCTCGCCGGCCGAGACGCCCTGTAGCGCCTTGGCCAGCGCGGCCGGGTCGTCCTGGCGCGCCGCCACCGCGGTCTGCCGGAACGCGTCCGCGAGCTGGCGGCAGCCGTCGACGAGCTTGTCGTGCGCGGCCTCTGCGTTGGCCGGCGGCGTGATCGCGTCCAGCTCCTTCACGGCCGCGTCCAGCGCCGCGACGCTCTTGTCGAGCTCGGTCCCGTAGGAGGCGACCGTCACCTTGGCGGTGCCGGCGCGGTCGGAGATGTTGGCCAGCGCCGTCTGGATCTGGCCGCCGACCTCCTGCACCTGCGCGACGTACCCGCTCTTGGTGCCCGCCGCGGGCTTGTCGTCGCCACCGCAGGCAGCGACGACCAACGCGACGGCGACGAGAAGCAGCGAGACCAGGCGGCGCATCCGCCCTCGATCCTCCCACGTTCGCCGGACCGGCGTACCCTTCAGCGTGATGGCCCTGGATCCCACGCACACCGCGCTCGGCACCTGGTCGGGCGGCCGCTTCATGCACTTCGGCACCGAGCTGGAGGAGGATCGGCTGCTCGCGCTAATGCGCCCGGACGACCGCATCCGCACCGTCGTCACCGCCGACGTCTACGGCGAGGGCGGCGCCGACGTGGTCGTCAGCCGTGCACTCCAAGGCCTCGATCGCGACAGCTACTGCCTCGTCGGCGCGATCGGCCACGACTTCTACAAGGGCATCCGCCAGGGCGCCAAGGGCTTCCCGCGCTTCACCGACCCCGCGCTGCGCGGCCCGTCCGGCTACGGCGACTACTTGCGCGACGCCGCCGAGTTGAGCCTCAAGCGGATCGGCACCGATCACTTCGACCTGTTGATGTTGCACAACCCTGACCGCACCGGCTACACGCATCCCGCGGTCTGGGAGGGCATGGCCGCGCTGAAGGAGTCCGGCCTCACGCGCCTGCTCGGCGTCGCGCCGGGCCCGGCCAACGGCTTCACGCTGGACGTCATCGACTGCTTCGAGCGCTACGGCGACCAGATCGACTGGGCGATGTTGATCCTCAACCCGCTCGAGCCGTGGCCCGGCGAGCTGGTGCTCCCGGCCGCCGCCGCGCATGACGTCAAGGTCCTGACGCGCGTCTTGGACTACGGCGGGATCTTCCACGACGACCTGCGTCCCGGCCTGCCGCTGGGCGAGCGCGACCACCGCGCGTTCCGGCCCGCGGGCTGGATCGACCGTGGCGTCGCGCACCTCGAGCAGCTGCGCCCGATCGCCGAGCGCCACGGCCTCACGCTGCTGCAGCTCGCCGCGCAGTGGAACCTCGCGCACCCGGCGGTGGAGTCGGTCGTGCCGACGCTGATCCAGGAGGCCTGGGACGGTGCGAAGACCGTCGAGGCCCAGCGCGAGGAGCTTGCGTCGCTGCCGTCCGAGGTCGTGCTGAGCGACGACGAGGTCGCGCAGATCCGCGCCATCGGCGACAACACGCGCTGCATGGCGCTCAAGGGCGGCGTGCCCGACCACGAGGGCGACTCGCTGCCCGACCGCTGGACGCTGGACGGCGACCTCGAGCAGATCGCCGCCCGCTGGGACATCGCGCCGACCGACCTGCAGCCGGCGTAGGCGCGCAGGCGGCGCGCCGCCTAGCCGAAGAACACCGCGGCGTCCTGGAAGAACTTGTCGTCCAAGGTCTTCGGGTCTCCCAGCGCCTCGCTGATCGGGACCGTCACGATGTCGGCCCCGCGCAAGGCCACCATCTTGCCTGAGACGCCCGCGGTCACGGCCTCGGCGGCCGCCACGCCGAAGCGCGTCGCCAGCACGCGGTCAAACGCCGTCGGCGTCCCGCCGCGCTGGACGTGGCCGAGGATCGTCATCCGCGTCTCGTAGCCGGTCCGCGCCTCGATCTCGGATTCCAGCGTCACCGCGATGCCGCCGAGGCGCTCGTGGCCGAAGGCATCCAACTTGCCTTCGGCGCCGGTCGTCGAGAGCGTGCCCTCCTTCGGCGTCGCGCCCTCGGATACCACGACGATCGAGAACGTCCGGCCGGTGTCGTGGCGCCGGCGGATGTGGTCGCAGACCTCCTCGATGTCGAACGGCCGCTCGGGCACGAGGATGACGTCGCCGCCGCCCGCCAGCCCGGAGTGCGCGGCGATGAAGCCGGCGTGGCGGCCCATGACCTCCAGGACCATCACGCGGTTGTGCGACTCCGCGGTCGTGTGCAGCCGGTCGACCGCTTCGGTCGCGATCTGCACCGCGGTCTGGAAGCCGAAGGTGTAGTCGGTGCCCTTGAGGTCGTTGTCGATGGTCTTGGGCACGCCGACGACCGGGACGCCCTCGGCGTCCAGCCGTGCCGCCACGCCCAGCGTGTCCTCGCCGCCGATCGGCACGAGCACGTCGACGCCGTACTTCTCCATGCCCGCGCGCACTCCCTCCACGCCCGGCCCGCCCGACTTGAAGGGGTTGGTCCGCGAGGACCCCAAGATGGTCCCGCCGCGCGGCAGGATGCCGGCCGTCCGCTCGACGGTCAGCTCGTCGCCGTCGCCCTCCAGCACACCTGCCCAGCCGTAGCGGTACCCGAACAGGCTGTGCCCGTCCTGTAGTCCCTTGCGCACGACCGCGCGAATCACCGCGTTCAACCCGGGGCAGTCGCCGCCGCCCGTCAGCACTCCGATCCTGGCCATGAGCCAGAGACTACGAGCGCCCGCAAGTGCCCGATCGGGCTAGGAGTTTCCCGCAGGGACCGGCTTGGCGGCCTCGCGCAGCGCGTCTTGCACCGGGATCGGCTTGCCGAGGTGAAACCCCTGCGCGTAGTCGACGCCCAGCGCGCGCACGGTGTCCAGCGTGTCGGAGTCGCCGACGAACTCGGCCAGCGAGGGCGTCCCGAGGCCGCGGGCGATCTGCACGACGGCCTCGACGACGAGGCGGTCGGTCGGGTTGTCGCGCAGTCCGCGGACGAACTCACCGTCGATCTTAAGGACGTCGAAGTGCAAGTGCTTCAGGTAGGCGAACGAGGCGAAGCCGGCGCCGAAGTCGTCGAGCGCCAGGCGGCAGCCCAGGCGGCGCAGCGTGTCGCCCAGGGCGCGGGCGCGGTCCAGGTTGACGATCGCCGCCGTCTCGGTGATCTCCACGATCAACCGCTGCGGCGGGACCGGCGTGGTGGTCAGCAGCTCCTTCAGCCAGCCGGCGAAGTCCGCGTCGCCCATCGTCCGGCCACTCAAGTTCACCGACAACGTGACGTCGTGCGCGCGCACCAGCGCGACCGCGCGCGCCACGACCCAGCGGTCGATCGCGCCGATCAGGTCAAAGCGCTCGGCGATCGGCAGGAACGTCGCGGGCGGGACCAGCTCGCCGGAGTCCGACCGCATCCGCAGCAGCAGCTCGAAGGCGGGCAGCGCGTCGTCGGCGTCGTCGTGGGCGCCCAGCGCCACGATCGGCTGCGCGTGCAGCTCGAAGCGGTCCTCGGCCAGCGCCTGGCGGATCCGCTCCAGCCACGACAGCCGCGAGACGTGGCGGCCCGGCCCAGCGGTGTCGCGCTCGGAGCGCGCGGCCTGGTTGCGGCCCGCCTCCTTGGCGTCGTACATCGCGATGTCGGCCTCGACCATCAGCTCCTCGGGCGAGAGCCCATCGGCGCCGTCAAACGCGGCCATGCCGATCGATGCGGTCACCCGCGCCGACCGCGACGAGTCGGCGACCACGCCGTCGCGCGCGACCGCCCGCAGCAGCTTGGTCGCGACCGCGCCGGACTCCTCATCGGTGGCCTGGGGCAGGATCACGCCGAACTCGTCGCCGCCCAGCCGCGCGATCACGTCGGACTCGCGCAGCTCGGCGCGCAGCGTCCCGGCCAGGCGCGCGATCAGCTCGTCGCCGACCGGATGCCCGAGCGTGTCGTTGACGAACTTGAAGCCGTCGAGGTCGAGCACGAGGATCGCGCCGCGGCGGTCGTAGCGCTCGGCCTCGGCCAGCGTGCGGTCCAGCTCTTCCTCGAAGCGTCGCCGGTTGAACAGGCCGGTCAGCGCGTCGTGGTCGGCGAGGTACTGCAACTGGCCCTCGAAGCGCTTGCGCTCGGTGATGTCGAGGATCTGGCCGATCGCGTAGGCGGGGCGTCCCTCCGGGTCCGGGACGGCGGCGACCGTCACGAGCGTCCACACGATCTGCCCGTCGGCGCCGACCATCCGGCACTCGGCCGTGACCCGCTCCTCGGCGCCGCGCATCAGCGATGTCAGCCGTGCGCGCGTCATCGGGGCCTCGTCGGGGTGCAGGGTCTGGCCGACGCGCTTGCCGAGCAGCTCCTCCTGCGTGTACCCGAGCATCTTGGCCAGCGCCGGGTTGACCGTGACCCATTGGCCCGGGTCGGGCAGGCGCAGGTTCAGCACGCAGACGCCGATCGGCGCGTGCTCGAACGCGGCGCGGAAGCGGGCCTCGGCCTCGTCGCGCAGCGACTCCAGCGCGTGGCGTTCGGTGATGTCCTGCGTCGTGCCCCAGACGCGGACGACCGCGCCGTCGGCGTCGCGCTCGGGCTGTGCGCTACGGCCGTGCATGACCCGCTCGGCGCCGTCGGGGCGGATCAGGCGGTAGATGATGTCGAACGGCTCGCCCTCGGTCGCCGCGCGGGCAAACGCGGCGCGCACGGCGTCGCGGTCCTCGGGGTGGATCAGCTCCGCGTAGGCGCCGACCGGGATGCCGTCGTCCTCCAGCACCCCGAGCAACCGGTACATCGCGGGCGTCCATGTGTGCTCGGCGGTGTGCGTGTTCAGCGACCAGCTGCCGAGCTGGGCCATCGCCTGCGCTTCTTCGAGCTGATCCTGCTGGGCGCGAGCGCGCTCTTGCGCTTCGACCAATCGCTGCTCGTCGGTCTTGCGGGCGGTGATGTCGCGCGTCGTGGTGACGGCCTCGACGAAACGACCCTCGGTGTCCATGACCGGCGAGACGGTCGACTCCAACCACATCTCGCGGCCGTCGCGGAGGTTGGTGATGCGGTACTGGACGGTGCAGGCGACGCCTTGGGCGGCCTGCTCGTGGGCGGCGCGCAGTGCGGGCGCGTCGTCCGGGTGGCAGACGTCCGCCGCCCAGAAGCCGATCAGGTGGCGGGCCGGGAAGCCGAGCAGCGCCTCAGCGCCGCCGGCCGCGTAGACGATCCGGCCGGTCGGGTCGTGGCGGGCGATCAGGTCGCCGGCGTGGGTGGCCAGCAGCGCCAGCTCGCGCTCGCGCGCCTCGAGCTGGGCGTTGGCCTCGACGAAGGCGGTGACGTCGGTGAACGAGATGACCGCGCCATAGGGCTCGGTCGCGTCCTGGGCGAAGAGCGGGACGGCGTTGGCCCGCAGCCACTGGTCGCCGGCGTCTCGGCGCAACAGCAGCTGCTCGTCGCGGACCGGCTGGCCGGTGGCGATCGCGCGGCCGCCGAGGTCGTCGAAGCCCGGGACGTGCGGGCCGGCGATCACGCGCGCGGCGCGGTTGGAAGCGCGGATCGTCGCGGTCGCGTCGATGACCACCAGGCCTTCGGTCGTCGCGTCGGCGGCGGCGCCGAGCAGGCCGGACCAGTCGGCGTCGGTCGTGGGGGCGCGGTGCGGGGGCATCGGGGACTCTGGCAAGAGGTCGGCGCCTCGATGGTCCGACTTGAGAGCTGACGTGCGCGTAACTTCTCTGCGCAGCGCTCGTTCCGGCGGCACATGAGCGCGAAGACGAGAACCATCAAGGCCCTGGTGGCGTGCGGGCTGGTTGCCGCCGCGCTGCCAGTTGGCGCGTCGGGCAACGTCCAGGTCGGATCTTCCGGCTGGTCGTGGGGCAACCCGCTCCCGCAGGGCAACACGTTGCGGGCGATGGCGTTCGGAGGGGCGACCGGCTACGCGGTCGGCGACTTCGGCACGCTGCTTCAGACCAACGACGGCGGCGCGACCTGGTCCGGCCTGCCCGCCGGCACGTTCTCCAACCTGACCGAGCTGCAGGTGCTCGACGCCAACACGCTGTTCGCCGGCGGCGGCTGCGTGGCGCGGCGGTCGGTCGACGGCGGCAAGACGTTCACGCGGATCGCGTTCACGAACGTCGAGTCCGACTGCCCGACCGATTCGACGCTGGCGGCGCTCGCGTTCCTCAACCAGAACTTGGGCTACATCTTCCAGTCCTCGGGCCAGGTCTTCCAGACCACCGACGGCGGGACGCGCTTCGCAGCGAAGATCGCGGTGCCGGGGACCAAGACGGCGGGCGGTGCGGCGGTGCCGACCGACGCCGCCTTCACGGGCGAGAACACGGGCTTCGTCGCGACGACCGACGGCAAGATCTACGGGACGACCGACGGCGCGAACTCCTGGAAGCCGATCAGCGAGACCAACCGCGCGGTGCGCGCGATCACGTTCGTCAGCGCGACGGTCGGCTACGCCGTCGGCGATCAGTCGTTGTTCCTTAAGACGACGGACGGCGGCGCGACCTGGAAGCCGCAGGACGTCGGCGGCCCCGGTCCGCAGGACCTGACCGGCGTGCAGTGCGCCGACGACAAGACGTGCGTGATCACGACCAAGGCCGGCACGCGCGTGATCGTGACCAAGGACGGCGGCGCCAGCTTCGCCTTCCCGACGCCCTCGACCGATCCGCTGTTCGCGGCGGCGTTCGCGACGCCGTCGCGGCTGGTCGCGGCCGGCCAGCAGGGGTCGACGGCGGCCTCCGACGACGCGGGCGGGAACTTCGTCCCGGTCGGCGGGCGGCTGCTCGGGCAGTTCACGAAGGTGCGCGCGGGGCGCGTCGCGGGCTCGGCGTTCGCGCCGGGGCCGGACGGCACGCTCGGCCGCACGATCGACGGTGGCAAGTCGTGGACGCGCGGCAACGTGGCGACGTCGCAGGACGTGCTTGACGTGTCGTTCCCGTCGGTTCAGGACGGCTACGCGCTTGACGTCTCCGGCGGGTTGTTCAACACCAACGACAGCGGGCAGTCGTGGAAGACGCTCGATACGGGCACGACCGCGCGCCCGGCCGCGGTGTACGCGCCGTCGGCCAGCGTTGTGATGGTCATCGGGCCGACGGGCGTGCGGCGGTCGACCGACAGCGGCGGGTCGTTCTCGGCGGTGCGCGGTGACGTGGCACGCACGCCGCTGAGCGGCGTCGACCGTGCAGGGTCCTCGATCGTCGCCTGGGGCGCGCAGGACCTGGTCGCCTCGGTCGACGGTGGCAAGACGTGGAAGAAGCTGCTCAAGCCGGGCAAGTACGTGAAGGTCCGCGGGAAGAAGGCGAAGGTGAACCGCTTGGGGATCCGCAAGGCCGACTTCGTGGACGCGCGCACGGGCTACCTGCTGGACGTCTACGGGCGTGTGTGGCGGACGACGAACGGCGCTCGGACCTGGACGGAGCTTGTCGGCGTGGGCACGAACGCCGCCCGCGGGCTGTCGTTCTCCAGCGCCAAGAGCGGCTACCTGGTGATCTCGACGTTCGGCGACGTCAGCACGCCGACCGGGTTCCTGCTGCGCACCAACGACGGCGGCGCGACGTGGCACCCGCAGTTCGTGGAGTCCCAGGTGATCCCGAACGACGGCGTCGCCGCGGGCGGCGGGACCGACTACCTGCTCGGCGGGCAGCAGGCGCTGCTGTTCTCGACGACCGGCGGCGACGCGGGCGGCGAGAGCGGGCTGACGATCAAGGCGCCGAAGACGAGCTACCCGAAGCCGGCGCACATCGTGGTGACGGGCAAGCTGTCGCCGGCGTCCGGCAACGAGCGGATCACGGTCAGCTATCGGCGCCCGGGCGCGACCCGCTGGACGTCGCAGACGGTGACCGCGAGCGCGAACGGGTCGTTCACGTCCTCGTGGGATGTCGTCCGCGGCGTCAACCAGTTCGTCGCCCAGTGGCAGGGGAACTTCCGCTCGCGCGGGGACGGCTCCAAGGTGCTGACGGTGACCGTGAAGAAGGCCACCAAGAAGAGGAAGTAGCGAGAGGCGGGCGGCCGGGCGCTGGCGGCTCAGGCCGCCAGCGGCTCCTGCGCCAGGGGCCCGTCGCCGAGGTTGGCGGCGGGCGGCGCGGCGCGGACCGTGACCGGCAGCCCGTCGCGGGGACCGATCGTCGGCATCTGGCGGACGCTGAGGTTGTAGCCGGGCTTGACGTCGAGGCGGAAGCGGCTGAGGATCTTGGTGGCGATGACGGCGATCTCGGCCTGGCCAAAGCGCATGCCGATGCAGGTGCGCGAGCCGCCGCCGAAGGGGACGTAGGCGCCCTTCGGAATGCGCTCTCTCGCCTCGCCGACGAAGCGCTCCGGCTTGAACGAGAACGGGTCGTCCCACACGTCCGGCAGGTGGTGCGAGACCCAGGACGTGTAGTTGACCGGGATGCCGCCCGGGACCGGGACCCCCGCGATCGTGTCGTCCTCGATCGAGCGGCGCGGGCCGATCCACGCGGGCGGGTACATGCGCAGCGTCTCGTCGAGCGCGGCGCTGAGGCTGAAGTCCGGCGAGTTGGTGTAGGCCGGGTGGCGCGACAGCTCGTAGAAGAGGAAGGTGACCGTCGAGGTCGTCGTGTCGTGGCCGGCGAAGAGGAGCGTCATCACCTCGTCGCGGATGTGACGGTCCTTGAGCTCGAGGCTGTCGCCGTCTTGGGTGGCGAGCAGCAGGCCGAGCAGGTCGTCGCCGTAGTCCCCGGTCGCGCGCCGCCGGGTGAGCTCCGCGTAGATGATGGTGTCGAGCCGCTTGGCCGCCGTGCGCATCTTCGACCACGGCGTGCCCGGGCCGCGCATGAGCTGGAAGATGTAGTCCTTGGACCAGAAGCTCAGCGCGTTCTCGAACTCCTGCGCGGCGTCTGCGCGCCCGCGGGCGGCGTCGGGGTCGATCCCGAACAGCGCGCGCATCGCGATCCGCAGTGCGAGCTCGCGCGTCCAGTCGTAGAGGTCGACGGTCGTGCCGTCCTCCCAGGTGTCGAGCGCGGCGTCGACCTCCTGCTCCATCAAGAGCATTGACTTGGCGATCCGCTCGCGGTGGAACATCGGCAGCATCGCCTTGCGCTGGAGGCGGTGGAAGGCGCCGTCGATGGCGAGCATCCCGTCCCCGAGCAGCGGGCTGAGGTCCCCGTAGGCGCCATTCCGCCACGAGTAGTTCTTGGCGTTGGAGACCAACAGGTGGTGGTTAGCCTCCGGCCCGAGGACGAAGACGATGTTCGCGTGGAACACGCGCTGCGTGAAGACCGGGCCATACCGCTCGTAGGCGTCGAGCAGGAGCGTCAGCGGATCCCGCATGAACGCGAACGTCCGCGCCATCGAGAAGTTCGTGTCCCCCGCCGGAAACGGCACCGAAGCGGCACGCTCCATCCGCACATCCGCAGCAATCCTCCTGATCGGATTGTCCGTTCCTAGCGGCGGCGGCCCCACGACACGACCCATGGAACGAGAAAATACCGGTTGATTGGCCAACCAGCCAGTCCGCCCCGAACACCGTCCCACCACACCCTCGCGCGGCCTGCCATAATTCTCCTCCCGACCTACTCGGGGGCGTAGCTCAGTTGGTTAGAGCGCCGGCCTGTCACGCCGGAGGTCGCGGGTTCGAGTCCCGTCGCTCCCGTAGTTCCTACACCGCCGCCCTTCTTGGGCGGCGTTGTGCTTTCTGGGGTCGGTGTCGCGAAGAGCGGCGCGAACGCCGCGGTGGGCTTGATCGCCACCACGCGCTGTCCGTCGATCCAGACGCGCTCGAAGAGCTGGACCAGCAGTTCGCGGCGCGGCTCGGGGTCGGTCACGGTCTTCCAGAACATCGTGAAGTCCTCCAGGACGGCGCGGGCGCCGTCGATGTCGGGGGTTGGTCCGGGGGAGAGGCTGTCCAGCTCGGCGTCGATCGCGTCGCGCTTGCTGACGTAGGTCGGGCGGTCCAGGTCGCCCATCTCGAAGAGGTCGCGGAGTCGCTTCCGGCGCTCGGTGAGCTGCCCTCTCCGGCGCTGGGTCTCTCCGTCGTCGTGCTGGTCGGGAGCGGCGAGCCGGTCGAGGATCAGGTCGCGCATCGCCGCGGTCGGCCTGAAGGTCGCGACGAACTCGGCGACCTGCTCCTCGACCTTGTCGGCGTGGGCGAGCGGCTGATCGCACGTGTGGCGCTTGGCGCGGTTGGAGCAGTAGTACCGAGGCATCTTCGCCTTGCCGCTGAGCTGTCCGTGCATCCGGCCGCCGCAGCGCTCACAGCGGACGATCTTGCGCAGGAGGTAGTGCGGCGATGGTCGTCCCGGGTTCTTCGTCGTCAGGCGTTGACGGCGGAGGTCGGCGCACTGCTCGAACAGATCCTCGGGGACGATCGCTTCGTGCTGGCCTCGGATGTCCCGGCTGGTGCTCCGGCGCGCCGTGACGTAGCCGCAATAGGCGAGGTTGCCGAGCATCTCACGGACGGTGTCGGCGCCGAACAGGTTCCCGCGCGTCGTCCGGTGTCCCCGCTCGTTCAGCCATTCCGCCAGGTCGCGGAAGGAGTACCGCCCGGTGGCGTAGATGGTGAACAGCGCATGGACGATTGGCGCGCGCTCGACGTCGGGCGTGGCGATGCCGTCCTCGCCCTTGACGTAGCCCCAGGGCAAGCTGCCGGTGACGAGTCCCTGGCGCGCCTTCTCGCGCAGGCCCATCTTCGTCCAGAACGACAGTGAGACGGAGTAGTACTCGTCGAAGATCTCGTGGACCGACTCGGCCAGGAACGCGGCCGGGTCGTCGACGTCGGCGCCCAGCGGCTGCGTGACCGAGATGACCTCGACACCCAGCTCGGATCGCAGCAGCTTCTTGTAGCGCTTGGCCTCGATCGTGTTGCGCGCAAAGCGGGACGTGTGGAAGACCAGGACCGCCTCGAACTGGCCGGCCATCGCGTCCTCGATAAGCCGCTGAAAGCCCGGGCGCTTGTCAGCGGCACGACCGGTCTCGAAGTCGAGGTATTCATCTACGAGATCGAGCCCGTGGTCTTCGGCGTAACGGGCGATCGCCTGCCGCTGCCCGTCTGGCGAGAACCCCTTGCCCTGCTCCTCGGTCGACTCGCGCACGTACGCGACGGCTCGCCGCCGCGCCTTCGCGTCAGCGTCGTCGCGGTGCAGCGGAATCACGTTTGCCGCGTTGACGCCAATAGCCAACGAACCACTCGACGAACGCCTCATGCTCGGGCGCCATCGGTGGGGGACACGGACCGGATCTCGGCCGCGTCGCGTTGTTGTAGGTCGGCGCACGACGCTGCCGTGGGCGCGACCGGAAACGTGAGGTGGAGTGCTCCATACCTCCTATTCCGCCACGAACCGCCGATCTGTGAGACAAGCCGGTTCGATGGCGGACGCCGCAAGAAGGTCGCCGTGCGGGTCGGGATGCGGGTCGGCTTGGGGGTCGGGATGCGGGTCGCATCGCGAATTGGCCAATCACAACGAATCGGCCGCAAATCCCGCCCATCTGGCCCCGGCAATTTCGCCGACATCTTCATATATGCCTACTTCTCGGGCCGCTCAGCGCGGCGGGCGCGCTTGGTCTTCCTCCGGACGCGCGTCGAGCGTGTCGCTGACGAGCAGCAAGTCGCGGGCGAGGCCCGCGCGGGCGATGAGGTCGTCGGCTTCGGCAAGCGTTCTCGGCCAGTCGTCGGCCTGCTGCTCCTCTGCCGCGCGACGGGCGAGTCGAGCGATCTCGGTCGCCGTGCAGGCGCTCGCGTTCCACGCATCGATCGTCCGCACCGCGGCGGCGATCGCGTCGCGACGCGCCGCCCGCTCGTTGACGTCATCCGGCCAGAGGCCTTCCGAGGCCAATTCCAGTTCAAGCTCAGCCGCCGCGCCGATTACCAGTCGAAGGTGCTCGGGGACCGCGGCACCTTGCCGAGTAGGGTCCATTCCGTCCATTGGAGCTAGCTCTCCTTTGGGCCATGCCCCGGGCGGTTCCAGCCGCGCCGGGGCGCTTTACGTCACTCATCCTACCGTAGATACCCTACGTACCCAAGCGGTCGGCACGACGCCGTAGGCTCCGCGCTCCGTGCGCAAGACCTCCGTCAACCTGCCCAACGACATCGACGACCTCATGCGGCGCGCCGCTGCCTCGGTCGGTCAGACGCAGGGGCAGTTCATTCGCGAGGCGATCCTTCTCCGCTGCGCGGTCGCGGCGGGTGAGGTCACCGATGAACTGCGCGGCTTGGCCGCTGGGTTGCGCGACGCAGACGACGCCTGACGCGTCGCGTAGTCCTTCGTTTCGTCCTGTTCCGCAGGTCGGTCCGCGTTCGGGGCCTCTCTCGGGACCCTCCACGGTGTCTTCTTCGAGCCCTGGAGATCCGGGAACCCGATGGCAAATAGTCCGCTGGCGTGGCGTGGCGTGGCGTGGTCGCGTCGGTACGTATCCGACACGACGACGGTGAACGAAGAATTTCGCTCCGCTCCGTTCACCCCCAAGCTATACGGAACGGTATGTCGATAGCTGGCGCTGCCGGTACTCTTCTTAAAGTTCTGATTGACCGGTCGGGGCCGGGTTCTTGACGGATGACCTCTGGATGGCGCACGGAAGGCGACAAGCAAGACCATGACGATCGTAGTTGGCGTTTCTGCGCCTGATGGAATCATCCTGGCTGCGGACAGCCGAACCACGGTGATGCGTCCCGACCACCAAGGCATCGAGCATCCCCGCATCGCCACCGATAACGCCGAGAAGGTCTTCGACGTGTGCGGCGGCTACGCGGTCGCTACGTTCGGGGTCGCCTTTATCGGAGATCAGACGATCGCTGGCGTGATGGCCGAGTTTGAGGCGACCGTCGACGGAGAGGCGAATGGCGAAGACGGCCCGCTGCCGGTACATACCTTCGCAGACCGCCTGGGGAACTACTTCGATGATCGGTACTCCACTGCGCGGGAAGACGCCGGCGACCCTATCCAGTCAGACGAGATCGGCAAGCTCGGCTTCCTCATCGCCGGCTACGACGACGTCGGTGTGGGACATATCTGCGAGGTCCTCATTCCTGATGGCACGCGCACAGAGACGGACCTGAACACCTCCGACAACACCGGGCTGGCCTTTCGTGGCGTTACCGACGTGGTCTATCGACTGCTACGCGGAGTCGACTGGGAAGCTGTAGCACGCGCTGAGATCGCACTCGCCGAAGAGGTCGTCGAGGAACTCGCCAAGATCACGTATCACGTGAATTATCCGATCACGGTGCAGGATGCGGTCGATTTGGCGACCTTTCTCGTTCGCACCACGATCGACATGCAGCGCTTTAGCGACGGGACGAGCGCGGTTCCGGGCGGCTGGTCTTACTGCGGCGGTCCAATCAACGTGATCTCGGTCCAGCAGACCGGTGTCGATTGGGTCTCGCGAACGCAGCTCGAGGTGAGACCGCGCGGCGGAGCGGCCGAAGGCGCCCTCTAGAGGATCAGTGAACGACCGAGGGCGCCTGAAGGGCGCCCTCGGGGGAAGCTGGACCAGCGAGCTTGCCGCTTCGCGCTATTTAGCGGGATTGATGTGTCGCCGCCCGTTGCGAGCTACCAGCCGGCACCAAGTTCGCGGCGCCAGAACGCTGGGAAAACGTGTCCCGCGCAGCATCAGCGGGGGTGTAGGACGGCGACGCAGGCTCCTGCTGGGGAGCACGCGGGAGCGGTTCCTGCTTGCTCTGCTCAGCGAGGTTCTGCATGAGACCACCCATCGTTGTTGAGATGGCAACCGAGCACCAGCGGCCGGATACCCCCGGTTACATCGGCCTGCCGATTGGCATCTTGAAGCACCGCATGCGCGCATGCAAGATTTGGGTGACGTATCTCACCCAACATGGCACGGATTTCCACGGTTTTCGGTCATTCGTCGAGTCGCCGCCGGTTTTCAAGGTTGAGCGCTCAAGCGCTCTCTACACGATCACACGCTCTTGCGAGGGGCACCACGGCCAGAGGTTCAGGTTGTGCCACCTGGCTCTGGTCTGGAAAACACCGACCGTCGTAATCAGACGTTATGCCCTAGACGTGAATGGGGCATGAACGTTTCGAGCGAGCGACGCAGACTCTGCTGCGATCGGGAACAGTTGGCGCGTCTGATGCGCTGGTCGCGTACCCGACCTTCCCGGCCCGCTGAGTTCCTGCGTTGTGTAATGTCGCGCATGAGCACGGGCGTGCAGCGGTGGCGGTCCCGGTCGACTACTCTGGACAGCACGATGAAGAATCGGTCAAGCAGCTACCAGAACGCTTACGACGCGGGATTCCGCGACGGGCTGCGAGGCGTGCTGCGGGGCGGTTATTATCAGACGGCGCCTGTCCGATTGCGCAAGGTGGTTGGCTCGACGCTGAGCGACAACGCGGCCAGACGGTCAGACGTGCAGCGAGCTCGCAACGACGTCCGGCGCGTCGAACGGGTTGTCACCTCCCGATAACACACCTGAGAGGCAGCCCGAGCGGGCTCCTGACGTCGAGCCCGAGTACGTCGAAGGCAGCGTACTCCCTGAACGAGGTAGGGCGGCGCCCAACGATCACCGTCGGCTCGACGTGTTGCAGACGCGTTACGTCAGTCAGCTCCCGTCGCCGGAAGATCTTGAGCGGTACCGCGAGTTGATTCCCGATGCCCCGGAGCGGCTGCTTGCGGGCGGGGAGCGCGAGCAGGCGCATCGACATGAGATCGAGGATCGCCTCGCTGCAATCGACGAAGCGGCCATGCCCAAGTTCTACGAAGGGCAACGTCGTGGCCATTTGATTTCTCTCGCCCTAGGACTTGGTTACGAGGCATTGATGGGTGGCGCCATCATCGCTGGCTACCCGGTAGCAGGGATTGCTGGAGCCGCTACCGGCTTGGCAGCGATGATCTGGGCTATTCGGCGCGACACGGACTCCCCGGAGCCCGGTGCAAGTCAGGGTGACGGGCAGGGGGCAGAAGAGAGCTAGGCAGGGAGGCCAGGCGGGATCGCTCCTCCTCGTAGGCTCCAGGTAGTAGCCAGAGCCGTGCCTAACCTGGCTAGCCGGCAATCTCGGCGATACGACGGTGGTGGCCGGCTCGTGCTGCGTCTAGTCGCTCGTTGGCCTCGGTCATCGTTGCCTCGACTTCGGCCTCGTAGCGCTGCTGCTCGCGCACCATCGCGACCTCTCTCGGGTCGCCGCCCCTCGGCAGCCTGAGGCCGCGGACTAACTCGCTCGGATCGACGTCGAGCGCGTTCGCGAGTTTGAGGAAGGTCCGCAAGTGCATGCTCTTGCGGCCGCGCTCGAACACGCTGATCCGCGTCTGGTCGATCCCGCTCGCGTCGCCAAGCTCCTCTTGCGTCCACCCCAGCGCCTTGCGCGCCCGACGAATCCGCCGGCCCATCTCCACCTGCGCGTAGGCGTACAAGTCCTCCGGCGGCATCTGGTACATCTCGCCGCCCCCTAGAACCTGATCTCGATGTCGCCCGGTGTAGGAACTCCGGAACCATGTCCCGTCGCTCCCGTAGTTTCGTCGGATCACACACGCCGCCCGCTTGGGCGGCGTTGTCATTTCTAGGCGAAGAGCGGCGCGAAGGCTGGCGTTGCGTCGGTGGCCGGCAGCGATCATGCGATCGCGTTGGGGTACCCCTGCAAGGCGTATGGGTTGAGAAATTGACGGCGCCAGAAGTATTGGCGCGCGACACTCGACAACCGTGCGAGGTCGCACACGTCGTTCCATTCGGCGCGGATGATGTCGATCTGGTGGTCGATGATCGCCCGGGCTTCGGCGTCGCTGAGGAGGTAGGTGCTGGCGCCGGCGACGCAACCGGAGAGCTGGCTCAGCCGGTAGCCGTCGGGTCTGATCATCATCGCCTGCGACGCTTCGCCTCCGGCCCTGGCTTGCGGGCATATGTCGTAGGCGGGGGTGAGGCTGAGCACCTCTCCGTCCCAGAACGCGGCGTGGTTGCGTGCGTGATCGTCGGTGTTGCCGACGAGGATGTTGAAGGTGATCCGTGCGAACAGCTCGTGCAGCGCGGCCTTCGCATTCGCAAAGCGCTCACGGATTTGCTGGGCGAGATCGGCATAGCTCGCGTAGCGGGCCAACATCTCGTCGAGTTGGAGGATCGTTAGCGCGGAGACCATCGCGCGACGTTGCGTGGTGTGCGGTATGCGGTCAAAGCGCTCGACGAGCAGGACATCCTTGCCCATCGCCTGTGTGAGCCGCACACCCGCGACCTCGAGACCCGCCCGGCCTGCGAGCTCCATGGCGACGAACTCGCCTTGGACGATCGAGTAGGTATCGGTCGACGAAGAGAACTTCGCGATCAGCTTGCGTCCGTCATCGTCGATGAGCGCTTTGGGACGCGCGCCGCCGACCGAGCTTCCGTGCAGCAGTGCCTGATCGAGGGCGGGTGACAGCGGCATGCCTGTGTCGACGAGGTCGGCCGCTGCGACCAACTCGTCTAACGGCGCGCTGTCCTCGCCGCGAGCGATGTACGTGTCGGCGCTGGCTTGGAAATCCAGGGCGCCGATGCGATCTGAGCCAGACTCGAGCAAGTACGTGAGCGCGTGCAGTGCGCCAGGGTCAGCGCCGCCCGCTCCGGCGCCTAGGAGGTGCTGCATGATGACGCGCTGTCCCCACGCGTCCGGTCCGGCGTCATCGATGCAGCCAGCGATGCGCAGCCCGTCCGCTGGTGCGATGACTCCCGGGCGCAGAGGAAGCTCGGGCAGGTAAAGCGGGATCGCCTGCTCACGATTCAGGTAGCTGCGGCCGTAGTTGAACTCAACGATGTCGCCGACGGTGGTAAGGCGGCCTGCGACGACTGGCTCGGAAGCTCCGGGCAGCCAGGTCCAGACAAAGGCGCCATCGGGAGCGTCAGAAGTCATCGTCTACCTCGCGGCGCGGCTTGCGGACTGCCTGCGGCAGCAGCGCGCTGCGGGCTCGGGTGCGATCGAGATCTAGCGTGAGACGGGAGCGGTCCTCGTAGAAGAGCGGTACACCGACCAATGCGGCAACTTCGAAGACCGTGCCGACCGCTACGCCGAGATTCCCACGCTCGATCTTGCTGAGCGTGTCGGTGGTGATGCCCGCTCGCTCTGCGAGGTCGCGCTGTGACCAACGGCGCTCGCGGCGTGCGACGCTGATCTGCGCGCCAAGGAGCTGTGCAGCTTCTGTGGCGTAAGGAGAACGGGTACGCTCTCGCGTCATCAGCCGATTATATCCGGCTTGAAGTACCCTTATAAGGATAATTTTCGGCTATCAGCTAAGCGGTGCAGCGGCGCCTCAGCCCTCGAGCGCCGTCAGCAGGTCGAACGCCGTGACCTGCGGGGCCGCGCCGAGGGCGGTGGTCAGCTTGGCGGCCGGCAGCCGGGCGGCGACTAGGCGATTTTGCAGCGCGGTCAGCGCGCCGGCCGCCGTGGTCGGGTCGAGCGTGACGTTGAGGCCGGCCCCGCGGAGGATCAAGGCCACGCGCTTGGCGGCTGCCTCCTCCGCGCGGCGGCGGGCGGCGAAGCTGCGCCCGAGCGTGGTCAAGGTCCGGTCTTGGAGCGCGGTCGCCTTGCGGTTGCCGGCCTTGAGCGCGGCGGTTTCGCGGCTGATCGTCGTGTCGATCGCGATCGCGGCGACCTCGGTGGCGCGGGTCGCGCGCAACAGCTTCTGACCGGCTGGCTGGAGCGCGGCACAGACCGCGCCGGGCGAGCCGGCCCCAGCGGAAGCCGGACACGCGGGGAGCTTGGCGGCGGGTGCGCGGACGGGCTTGATCTTCGCCGCGGTGCGGTAGCCGGGCTTGGGTGGATCGGCGACGGTGTCGGCCTCGGCCTTGATTGCCTTCAAGTAGGACAAGCACAACGGCGTACCGAGCGCGCTCATCGTGCCGCCGACCGCGAGGCCGACCGGTCCGGCGGCGGTCAACGCGGTGCCGATGCCCGCTCCGACGCCGCAGGGGTAGAGCGCGCGCTGCATGGTGTCCTTCAGCGCGTCGAGCGCGTTGAGCTTGGCCTGCTTGCGCGCCGGCGTGAAGCTCTTGGGTGGCGTTGCACCGCTGTTCGACGGCTTGCGCGCGCTGTTGGACAGCGTCAGCGTCGCGTGGAGGCTCGCGATGTTGCGCCCGTCAGGCGTCTTGCCGTCCGCGTCGAAGCGGCGCGTGACCGTCGGCCCGCCGAGCTTGGCTTCGACGCCGGCGACCTCCGCCTCGGCGAAGGTCGCGGCCACGGCGTCGGGGAGCTGGTTGACGACGCCCGCGCCTCCGTTCTTCGGGAGCTCGCAGCTGGGCGCCGTTGACGTCGGGTTCGTCGACATCGCGTAGGAGCCGGTGATCGGCATGATCGCCGAGCCGCCGACCGACTCCGTCCCGCGCCACACCGCGTGCAGCGGCGAGAGCGGGCCCTGGGGGAGGGGCGTGCGCGGCACGATCGAGAAGCTGCAGTTCTGATTGGTGTTCGGCGGTGCGTAGGTCGAGGACTGCTGGCCCGTGATGGTGAGCTGCAGGCCCTCCGACTTCACCTGGTCGGTGCCGGTCAGGTGAAACACCTCACGCGCATCCCAGGCGAAGTGCAGCGTCGACTGCCAGGCTGCGGGGTCGCTCGGCTGGTAGATGAAGGTCTCGTCGACCGTGCCCTTGTACTCGACGGTGACCCAGTCGTCCGCGTGGGCGATGGCGGGCGCGAGCGCCAGGACCAGCGCGGCGGTGAGAGCGCAGGTCGCGCACCGGACGGTCATCGCCGCGACTGTAGTCGTATGCGCTGAGGCGTACAACGCAATCGCATACGCGGTTGTGCGTACCGCCGGCTCGACCTGGACGCCCGAGGGGGTGACACCAAGGATCGCGCTCTTATGCTCGGCCGGTCTTCGGCCGTGGGATCGCGGTCATGTGTCGTGCCGGATCGGAGTGGACGTGGGCGCAGCCTCGTGGACGGAGCCAACGCTGGGAGCGCCGCTGCGGCGGGGCGGACGCGGGCGCGGCCGGCTGCTGCGGCTGGGCGCGGTGATCGCGCTGGCCGGTGGCGGCGGCGCGGCTGCGGTGGTCGTCGCGGGCTTGGGTCAAGATGGTGTGGTCGCGCCTGCGCGGCAGGTCACGCCTGCCGCGTTGCCGTTGACGTTCGAGGCCAACCGCGGCCAGGCGCCGGAGGCGATCCGCTTCGTCGCGCACGCGTCCGGGTCGACGCTCGGCTTCACCCGCGGCGACGTGCGCGTCGCCCTGCGCAACGCCCAAATCCGCATGGTCGCCGCCAACGGCGGGCGGCTCGGCGAGCCGTTGGCCACCGAGCCGCAGGCCGCGCGCGCCAACTACCTGATCGGGCCTGACGCCTCACGCCACCTGCGCGACATCCCGACCTATGGGCAGATCCGCTACCGGGCGGTGTGGCCGGGGATCGATCTCGTCTTCCGCGGGACGCAAGGCGCGCTGGAGTACGACGCGCACGTCGCGGCCAACGCCGATCCGACGAAGATCGCGTTGGCGCTGCCGGGCGCGGAGCGGGTCCGCGCGACGCCCGATGGCGGGGTGGTGGCGACCGCCGGCGGGCAGTCGCTGCGGATGGCGCCGCCGGTCGCGTTCCAGCTCGACCCGACCACCCACCGGCGCGTGCCCGTCGCGAGCCGGATGGTCGTTCGACACCACCATGTTGGGTTCGTCCTCGGGCGCTACGACCACGCGCGCCCGCTGGTCATCGACCCGTCGGTCGCGCTGTCGAGCTTCGTCGGCGGCAAGGCCTCCGTGATCACCGCCGTCGGCGCCGACGGGCAGTCCAACGTCTACGTCGCCGGCTCGGCCGGCAGCGGCAACGACCTCGCCACGACGCCAGGCGCCTACCAGCCCGCCCATGCCGGCAGCGCGAGCGACGGCAGCACCGACGCCGTCATCGAGAAGCTCAACCCGAGCGGCACCGCCGTCCTCTACGCGACCTACCTGGGCACATCCGGGTTCGACTACGCCAACGGCCTGGCCGTCGACACCGCGGGCAACGCCTACATCTCGGGGACGACCAATGCCCCCACCGGCTTCCCGGTGACCAGCGGCGCGTTGCAGACGAGCTACGGCGGCAGCTACTCCGACGGCTACATCGCCAAGCTGGACCCGACCGGGGCGCACCTCGTCTACTCGACGCTCATCGGCGGCAGCGGTCAGGACAGCGTCCGCGGTCTCGCGCTCGCGTCCGACGGCTCGGTCTCGTTCGCGGGCAACCTCCCCAACTACGGCGGCTGCACCAGCCAGGGCGGCGCGGTCGGCCGCCTCAACGCCGCCGGCAGCGCGCTGTCGTTCTACACCTGCATCCCGGGTTCGGCGCCCGCGGGCGTCGCGGTCGACGGCACGGGCAACACCTACGTGACGGGGTTGTCACAGTCCTTGTCGTTCGGCTCGATCGCCACGACCCCGGGCGCCGCGCAGAGCGCGTTCTCGGGCAAGGACATGTACGCCAACAACGCGTTCGCCCAGAAGTACTCCACCGCGGGCGCCGTGATCTACAGCACGTTCCTCGGTGGCAGCCCGACCGCCAGCGACTCCGGCACGGCGATCGCGGTGGACGGCAGCGGCAACGCCTACGTGACGGGCGTCAGCACCACCGCGGGCTTCCCCACGACCAGCGGCGCGCTCCAGACCAGCTCGCCCGGCGGCGACGACGCGTTCGCGCTGAAGCTCAACGCGGCCGGCACCAGCGTGACCTACGCGACGCTGCTCGGAGGGACCGGGAGCGACCGCGGGCAGGGGATCGCCGTCGATGGCGCCGGCCACGCGTACGTGACGGGCGCGGCCACGGCCGGCTTCCCGACGACGTCCGACGCCGCGCAGCCCGGCTTCGGGGGCAACTTCAGCGACGCGTTCCTGACCGAGCTGGCCGCCGACGGCAAGTCCACCATCTACTCGACCTACCTCGGCGGCAGCGGCCAGGACATCGGCTACGCCGCGGCGATGGCGCCTAACGGCAACGTGCTCTTCGCCGGCTCGGCGGGCGGCCCGTTCCCCTACACCAACGGCGCGGCCAACACCACGCAGGCGGCGGGCGGCTTCGTCACCGAGGTCGGCACGCCGGTCCCCGGTGGCGGCGGTGGCCTGGGCGGCGGTCAGACCACCACGACGACGGTGACCAACGGCGACGGCACGACATCGACCATTACAACGACCACGCCGGCGCCGCCCGGCCTGGTCGAGACGCTGACCACCTCCAAGGGCGACGTCATCACGATCTCGACGCTCCCCGGCCAGGAGGGCTACGCCGCGCTCGAGCGGCACCTGCTCGGCGGCATCAGCGCCGACGACATGGCGCGCCTGCTGCGCAACGGCGGCTTCTCGGTTCAGATCCCGCTGACCTACCCGGCCTACCCGGGGACCTACAGCGGCTACGGCACCGCGTCGTCGTCCGGCATCCCCGGCTACAACGGCCAGGGCGTCGGCGGCGGGGCGCCCCCCGGCTACGGCTTCGCCACGACGGCCAAGAAGGCCAAGCCCGTCGTGATCTTCCTCTTCCGCAAGACCTACACCAAGCTCGGGACCTACACCGCCAAGGTCAAGCTCACCCCCGCCGGCAAGAAGCTCCTGCTGGCGGCCAACCGTGCCCAGAAGAAGCTGAAGGTCACGGTCTCCGTGAAGGTCGCCGCCAAGGGCCACAAGACGGTCAGGCACCACGGCTCGGTGACGCTCAAGCCCGGCAAGAAGATCAAGAAGTAGCGCCTGCGGACGCCCAGCGACCTACGGGCGCACGATCTGCTGCACCGCCCAACCGTTGCCGTCCGGATCGCTGAGGAACACGAAGCGGCCCCACGGGAAGTCCTGGACGTCGCCGACCTCCACGCCGCGGGCCGAAAGCGCGGCGTGGGCCGCGTCGGCGTCCTCGACCACCAGTTGCAGGCCCTGTACCGAGCCGGGGGCCATCTCCGACATGCCGGTGCCGATGGCGATCGAGCAGGCCGAGCCGGGCGGCGTCAGCTGGACGAAGCGGAGCTCGTCGGAGACCTGGTGGTCGTGGTCGGCGTTGAAACCGAGCTGCTCGACGTAGAAGGCCTTGGCGCGGTCCACGTCGGAGACCGGAACCTGGACGAGCTCGAGGCGCATGGTGATGTCGCTCATGGTGTGCTGACTTCCTTCCGGGGGTGGGGAGTAGACTTCTCAGCTGCCATATATCTTAGCTACTAAGAGATCTGATGTCCAGTCGCTCCAATACCAAGCAGAACAAGATCGACGCCCTCGTCGACGCTTTCCGCCTCAACGGCAACCTCGACCGCGCCTTCGACAACCACGCCGCCCGGCGTCTGGGTGTGAACCTCACCGACCTGCACTGCCTGAGCATCATCCAGAGTCGCGGCGGGGTCACCGCGGGCGAGCTGGCGGCCGAGGCGGGGCTCACCACCGGTGCGATCACGGGGGTGATCGATCGCCTGGAGCGCGCCGGCTACGCCGCCCGCGAGCGGGATCCCGGCGACCGCCGCCGCGTGGCGATCGCGGTCACCCCGGCGTTCTACGCCGCCGCCGACCAGGTCTGGGCTCCCGCCAAGCAGGACTGGGACGCGACGCTCGCCGCGCGCTTCACGGCCGCCGAGCTCGACCTCGCCCTGCGTCTGCTCGAGGTCACCAACGACGTGGCACGTCGCCAGCTCGAACGGCTGGCGTCGGACTGACGGTTGACGCGGGGCGGCAATTCGCTTTACCGTCGTTCCAGTGAAAGTGCCAGCCTCGCGCCCCTACCGGATGCAGGCGCGTGCCGAGGCCCAGGCGGCGACGCGCGTTCGCATCCTCGATGCCGCCGCCGAGCTGTTCATGGCGGGGTGGTACGACGAGGTCACGCTGCGCGCGATCGCCCGGTCGGCGGGCCTGTCCCAGCAGACGGTGATCAACCACTTCGGGACCAAAGAGGCGTTGTTCACCGCCGCGCTGGAGCGGTTCTCGGCGCAGCGACGTGCGCAGCGGGAGGCCCCGGTCGACGACGTCCCCACGGCGATCGCGCTCGTCGTCGCCGACTACGACCGGATGGGCGACGCGAACGTCCGCGCGCTGGCGCTCGAGCACCGCGTCGAGACCTTGGCGGCGGCGCTCGACGGCGGGCGGGCCAGCCACCGGGAGTGGTGCGAGCGGACCTTCGCGGGCGCGCTCGACGCCCTGCGCGGGGCGGATCGGCGGCGGCGCCTCGCGCAGTTGCAGGCGGCCACCGACGTGTTGATGTGGAAGCTCCTGCGGCGCGACCACGGGCTCTCGCGCAAGCAGACCGAGCGTGCGATGGCCGAGCTCGTCCAGGCGCTCTACCCGAGGAGGAGCTGATGGCGCGGTACCTGTTCTGCCTGTGGGACGGCGGCGGATGCGTGCCACCGCTGCTCGACGTCGCCGCGGCGATGGTGGCTCGCGGGCACGCCGTGCGCGTGCTGGCCGACCCGGTCCTGCGACCCGACGTGGAGGCGTCCGGAGCGCAGTTCGTCGCTTGGACGCGGGCGCCGCACCGCGACGACCGAACGCCGGCCTCGGAGTTCATCCGCGACTGGGAGCCGAGGACGCCGATGGGCGGCCTGGCGCGGATTCGCGACCGGTTGGTGACCGGCCCGGCGGCGGACTTCGCGACCGACGTGCGCGACGAGTTGGCCCGGAGCCCGGCCGACGTCGTGGTCCCCGAGCTCCTGCTGCTGGGCGCCGCCGTGGGTGCGGAGGCTGCCGGCGTCCCGGTCGCCGTGCTGAGCACGACGGTCCACGTCGTCCCGACCCCGGGCGTGCCGCCCTTCGGACCTGGCTTCCTGCCCGCGCGCGGCCCGCTCGGGCGCGGCCGGGATCGGCTCTTCGGCGCTCTCGGCGCCGCGCTCTGGAACCGCGGGCTCCCGGCGCTCAACGCGGCGCGCGCCGCCAACGGGCTGGGCCCGTTGGACGACGTGTTCGACCAGCTGCGTCGCGCCGACCGGACCCTCGTGCTCTCCAGCGCGGCCTTCGACTTCGCGGCGGGCCACACGTCGGAGGCCGTCGTGCACTGCGGGCCGCGGATCAACGATCCCGTCTGGGCCGAGCCGTGGAGCGCCCCGCCGGGCGATGCGCCCCTGGTGCTCGTCGCGATGAGCTCCACCAACCAGGACCACGCCAAGACGCTCGGCCGCGTCATCGAGGGACTGGGCCGCCTCCCGGTCCGCGGGCTCGTCACCACGGGCCCGGAGCTCGATCCGACGCTGCTCGACCCGCCGGCCAACGTCACCGTCGTCCGCAGCGCCCCGCACGTCGCGGTGCTCGCCCACGCCGCCGCGGCGATCACGCACTGCGGCCACGGCAGCGCATCCAAAGCCCTCGCCGCGGGCGTGCCGCAGGTCTGCATCCCGATCAGCCGCGACCAACCCGACGTCGCGGCCCGCGTCGTCGCGGCGGGCGCCGGCGTCCGGCTGCGCCCGTGGGCTCGGCCCGCGACCGTGGCGCGCGCGCTCTCGAAGATCCTGGACGACCCCGCCTACCGCCGCGGCGCCCAGCGGCTGGCGGCCGCGCTCGCGCACGAGCGTGTCGAGGATCGCGCGGTGGCCGAGCTGGAGGCGCTCACGGCGATCAGAGGTCGGTGATCGCGATGGCGATCATCTTGGCGGCCTCGCGCGCCGCGAACGGCTCGTCGAGGTTCGGCGGCACGTCGAAGTGCCAGACCGAGTAGCGCTCGGTCAGCGGCGTGCCATCGGCCAAGACCATCTCGGCGACGACCTCCGCGTCGCCGTCGCTGCGCTCCAAGGTCAGCGAGCGCAGCGTCCGGCCGTGTCTCTCCATTTCGCCGCGCAGCGGCGCTTCGTCGGCGAGGACCTTGCGTACTCCGCGCAGGCACTCGTCCTCGAAGGCCGCGCGGCGGGCGGCGAAGTCGGCGTCCGCGTCAGCGCTCACGACTGGTACGACCCGTAGAACGAGGTGATGATGTCGCGCGGGTCGGGGTCGATCCCGCGCTGGAAGAAGTTCACCAACACGCTCCGCGCGCAGTGCACGGGCTGACCGGTCAGCGCGTCGATGACGTCGTAGAAGGACTGGAAGATCCAGGACGAGTCGTCGTCCTCATCCGCCGGCAAAGGCACCGGATCCTGGAGCGCCTCGAGGGTGTTGGCCTCGTCGGTGGGTCCATATCCGCGCTTGGTCTCGATGTGACGATAGCCCCAGTACCGCGTCCCCCACCAGAGGCGGATCGTGCGTGGCGTGTCGTAGAGCACGTCGTAGCCAGGGTACCCCGCGGGGGCGGGCGCCGGACGCGGCTCGAACCGCGGGTCCGGGCCGCTGTAGCCAGGCGGCGCGACGCCGGGGTCGCCGGGCGTCGGCGAGTCGTCGGGGCGGCAACGCTCATCGGGCCGGGTCTTCGCACGTGAATTCGGCGGGTTGACGTAGACCTTGATCGTCGTGTCCGGCTCGACCGTCGCGTCGTCGCCCGGGTTGGACCAGACCGGGTCCTCCATGCCCGCGTCCAGGACGGCGTCGGGCAGCTCGACCGGGGTCGGCGAGAGCCCGAGGCTGGTGAGGCAGGCCTCGAAGTGCGCCTCGGACTCGCCGTCCAGCACGTTCGGGACGTTCACGAGGTCCTTCGTCGGGTCGGCGTGGCAGCGTGGGGCCAGCTGATGCTCCAGCCAGAGGCGCAGCTTGGTCGAAGACGGATCGTTGAGGACGTCGGTGGCGGCGTCCCCGAAGTCCGAGCGCGACGGGGTCGGCGGCGCCGGGACTGTGGTGGAGCCCGTCGTGTCGGTCGTGCTGGCGGGCGCCGGGGGCCGGTGGTGCCCGATGAACATCTCGGGCGTCCGGATGTAAGCCTCGATCGGCTGCGGTGGGCTGCTGCTGCAGCGGTAAGGCGTCGTGCCGTAGCGGACGATCACCGAGCGCGGCTGCACGATCCCGAATCGGCACATGTTCCCGGAGACCGCTCCGTGCCAAGCGTAGCTGAAGAAGTTGTAGCCGAACGGGTTCTCCTCGGCCCAGCTGAGGTAGTACTCGCCAGGGTGCACGACCGGTCCGGCGTCGCTGGCGATGTGGTAGTCCTCGCTCCAGGTCAAGCGGTTCCACGTGACGCTGGAGATGTAGGACTCGGTGTTGGGGTCCTCACCGCCGAAGAACCTCAGGTACAGCGCCTTGGCACCGGTGCCGATCACGTAGCCGGTTCCGAAGGCCCCGACCGCCAGGGCGGCCGGACAGAGGATCGCGGTGCTGCATAGCTCCGGGATCGCGGCCGCGCCCTCCTCCACGAGGACGGTCGTCGACGCGACGGCGTCTGCGGCCTCGCCGGCGGCGCCGGTCGCGGCGTCCATCGCGGCCTCCTCGGCGACCATCGACTCGGCGCTGGCCTGCCAGCCGCCTGGCGGTGCTGTCACACCGTCGGGCGGGGTCAGCGTGATGTCGCTCTGCGGCGCGAGCTGCTGGAAGTAGTTGATGACCTGAGCGCCGCCTTCGGGCGTCGCGCAGTCCGGGCACTCGGCCGCGGCGGCCGGGTCCAGCAGCAGCGGCTCCGCCTGGGCGGCGCGCGGGAGCACGGTCAGCGCGAACGCGGCGGCCAGCGCTGCCAAGGACATGGCGAGCACCAAGCGGCGTGCATCGACGACGACGGACCTGAGTACGGTGCCCCTCATGGTGTCACCAGCTAAGCATGCAGGCTTGCTGAAGACAAACAGGATGTCTGAGCGATCGCGGGATCTGCAACCTTCCTCAAACGTCCCCTTCTCTGCAGCCCGGTTTCACGTGCTACCAGCTGTGTGCGCCCGCTCGCCGAACGCCCATGCGTCATCACGTATGTGCCACGATCCCCTCCGTGCCGCCGCCTGACCAGCAGCACCTCCAGGACCTCGCCTGGCTGCGCCGGGTCCGCGATCGGATCGATCGCGAGTACGACCAGCCGCTGGACGTTGAGGCGCTCGCGCGGGGTGCGCACATGTCGGCCGGCCACCTCTCGCGCCAGTTCAAGGCCGCGTATGGCGAGTCGCCGTACTCCTACTTGATGACCCGCCGGATCGAGCGGGCGATGGCGCTGTTGAGACGGGGCGACCTCACCGTCACCGAGGTGTGCTTCGCCGTCGGTTGCCAGTCGCTGGGCACCTTCAGCACGCGCTTCACCGAGCTGGTCGGCGTGCCGCCGTCTCAGTACCGCAAGGACAACGAGCAGCGCGACACGGATGGCATCCCCGCGTGCGTCGCCAAGCAGGTCACGCGGCCGATCAGGAATCGAGAAGCGCCTGCGCCGACCCGCGCGTAGCGTCACGACCATGAGCAACGACAACGCCACCATCACCATCCACTCGAGCATGCTGCCCCACCACGACCCCGAGGCGTCGCTGGCGTTCTACCGGGATGCGCTCGGCTTCGAAGTCCGCCAGGACGTCGGCTACGAGGGCATGCGCTGGATCACGGTCGGCCCCGTCGGCCAGCCGGACACGGCGATCGTCCTCTACCCGCCGACGGCAACGCCCGGCATCACCGAGGACGAGCAGCGCACGATCGCCGAGATGATGGCCAAGGGCACGTTCGCCTCCGTCAACCTCGCGTCGCCCGACCTCGACGCGCTCTTCGACCGCCTGCAGGCCACCGGCGCCGAGGTCGTGCAGGAGCCGACCGACCAGCCCTACGGTCTCCGCGACTGCGCCTTCCGCGACGCGGCGGGCAACCTGCTGCGCATCCAGCAGGCCTAGATGGCTACCAAGAAGGCCGCGCCCGCGGCCCACGTCGCCGACGCGCACGACCTCATCCGCGTCCACGGTGCGCGCGTCAACAACCTCCAGGACGTCTCGGTCGACCTGCCCAAGCGACGCCTCACGGTCTTCACCGGCGTCTCGGGCTCGGGCAAGAGCTCGCTGGTCTTCGGCACGATCGCGGCCGAGTCACAACGGCTCATCAACGAGACCTACAGCGCGTTCGTCCAGGGCTTCATGCCGACGCTCGCGCGCCCGGACGTCGACGTCCTCGAAGGCCTGACGACCGCGATCATCGTCGACCAGCAGCGGATGGGCGCCGACGCGCGCTCGACCGTCGGCACCGCGACCGACGCCAACGCGATGCTGCGGATCCTCTTCTCGCGCCTGGGAAAGCCGCACGTCGGGCCGCCGAGCGCGTTTGCCTTCAACGTCCCTTCCGTCAAAGGCTCCGGCGGCCTCACGGTCGAGCGCGGCGACAAGACCAAGACCGTCAAGGCGACGTTCTCCCGCACCGGCGGCATGTGCCCGCGCTGCGAGGGCCGCGGCAAGATCGACGACATCGACCTGACCCAGCTCTTCGACGACACCAAGTCGATCAACGACGGCGCGCTGACGATCCCCGGCTACAGCATGGACGGCTGGTTCGGTCGCATCTTCAACGGCTGCGGCTTCTTCGACTGCGACAAGCCGATCAAGAAGTTCAACAAGAACGAGCGCCACGACCTCCTGTACAAGGAGCCGACCAAGATCAAGGTCGACGGGATCAACCTCACCTACGAGGGCCTGGTCCCGAAGATCCAGAAGTCGATGCTCTCCAAGGACGTGGACTCGCTGCAGTCCCACGTGCGCGCCTTCGTCGAGCGCGCGGTCACGTTCACGACCTGTCCCGAGTGCGACGGCACGCGCCTGGCCGAACCGGCGCGCTCGTCCAAGATCAAGGGCATCAACATCGCCGAGGCCTGCGCGATGGAGATCCGCGACCTCGCCGCCTGGGTCGCCGAGCTGGACGAGCCTTCCGTCGCGCCGCTGCTCCAGACGCTCCGCGACACCCTGAACTCCTTCTCCGAGATCGGCCTGGGCTACCTCTCGCTGGACCGCGCCTCGGGGACGCTCTCCGGCGGCGAGGCGCAGCGCGTGAAGATGGTGCGCCACCTCGGCTCCGCGCTGACCGACGTCACCTACGTCTTCGACGAGCCGACGATCGGGCTGCACCCGCACGACATCCAGCGGATGAACGACCTCCTCATCCGCTTGCGCGACAAGGGCAACACGGTCCTCGTCGTCGAGCACAAGCCGGAGGCGATCGCGATCGCCGACCATGTTGTAGATATCGGCCCGGGCTCCGGCGGCAACGGCGGCACGATCGTCTACGAGGGCGACCTCGACGGCTTGCGCGCCTCCGGCACGGTCACCGGCCGCCATCTCGACGACCGGGCCCAGCTCAAGGACGCCGTCCGCGAGCCCATCGGGACGCTCGAGGTCCGCGGCGCCTCCACGCACAACCTCCAAGATGTAGATGTCGACATCCCGCTCGGCGTCCTGACCGTCGTCACCGGCGTCGCGGGCTCCGGCAAGTCCTCGTTGATCCACGGCTCGGTCGCACCGCGCGACGGCGTCGTCGCCATCGACCAGTCCGCGATCCGCGGCTCGCGCCGCTCCAACCCCGCGACCTACTCCGGCCTGCTGGACCCGATCCGCAAGGCCTTCGCCAAGGCCAACGGCGTCAAGCCCGCGTTGTTCTCCGCCAACTCGGAGGGCGCCTGCCCGGTCTGCAACGGCAACGGCGTCATCTACACCGACCTGGCGATGATGGCCGGCGTGGCGAGCGTCTGCGAGGAGTGCGAGGGCAAGCGCTTCCAGGCCGCGGTGTTGGAGTACAAGTACGGCGGCAAGGACATCGCCGAGGTGCTCGCGCTGTCCGTGGACGAGGCGACGGCCTTCTTCGCCTCGGACGGCGACGCGCCCACCCCGGCCGCGTACAAGATCGTCCGCCGCCTGGCCGACGTCGGCCTCGGCTACCTGCGCATCGGCCAGCCGCTCACCACGCTCTCCGGCGGCGAGTCGCAGCGGTTGAAGCTCGCCACGCAGATGGGTGAGAAAGGCGAGACCTACATCCTGGACGAGCCGACGACCGGCCTGCACCTGGCCGACGTCGAACAGCTCCTGCGCCTGCTGGACCGGCTCGTCGACGATGGCAAGTCGGTGATCGTGATCGAGCACCATCAGGCCGTGATGGCGCACGCCGACTGGATCATCGACCTCGGCCCGGGCGCCGGCCACGACGGCGGCACGGTCGTCTTCGAAGGGACGCCCGCGGACCTCGTCGCGCAGCGCTCCACGCTGACCGGCGAGCACCTAGCGGGGTACGTCGGCGTGCCCGCGGCCTAGCCAGGGCGGGGCAGACCTGTCAAGGTCATCAATGCAGTACGACCACCGCATCTGCGTCGAGGGCCGCTTAGCGACCGTTCCCCGTGCACCTGCTTCACGCCGGGAGGAACACCATGCCCAAGATCTTTGCTGTGACCGAGACGAGCCCCAGCCCGGGCCGCGCGGTCTTCGCCGTCGTCGGCGAGCTGGATCTCGCGACCTGCGGTGAGCTGGCGTCCGCCGTGGACGACGCGCTGCGCCGCACCCCGGCGCCCGCGATCCTCGTCGATCTGAACGAGCTGGAGTTCTGCGATTCCTCGGGGCTGACCGTGCTGCTGCGCTCCGTGCGCCAGGCGGAGATGCGCCGGATCGAGCTCGCCCTGACGCGCCCGCCTGAGCCGGCGTGGCGCACCTTCGAGCTGAGCGCGCTCGATCAGGTCCTGCCGTTCGTGGACGACGCCGCCGTGGTGGCGGAGCCCGCGCCCGCGGCAGCGTCCGCAGCAAGCGCCACCGGCTAGTCCTCTCCTGAACCAGGAGATCGTCCGGACCAGGGCCCGGCGGCTGTGTGGCGCCCGCGGCGCGGCGTTCAGCTCGTGACGCGCGGACCTAATCTGGACTCGTTCCAGAATCTGTGAGAGACTCCACCACGTGCCGGCGACCCCTGAACTCGAGCGCGTCCTGCGCGGGGCTTCCCTGCGCGTGACCCGCCCGCGGTTGGCGGTTCTCGGCGTGGTCTACGACCACCCGCACGCCGACACGAGCACGATCATCGACCAGGTGCGCGTCGACCTCGGCGACGTCTCCCAGCAGGCCGTCTACGACGTTCTGCGGGCCCTCGACGAGGCGGGCTTGGTCCGGCGGATCCAGCCGCCGGGCTCGGTCGCGCGCTACGAGTCGCGGGTGGGCGACAACCACCATCACCTGGTCTGCCGGTCGTGCGGCGCGATCGAGGACGTGGACTGCGCCATCGGCGCCGCGCCCTGCCTCGAAGCCGCCGACGACCACGGCTTCGTCATCGAGGAGGCCGAGGTCGTCTACCGCGGCCTCTGCCCGGCGTGCGCGGTCGCGACCGCGCCCGCGATCTAGAAGAACAACAACACGCACAAAGGTTCCCCCGTGTCTGAGCACCAGCATCCCGACGCCGTCGTTCGCGAGATGAACGAGCCCGAACAGGACGGTTGTCCTGTCGCGCACGACCGCTTCCCGCACCCGACCGAGAGCGGCGGCAACCACGAGTGGTGGCCGCAGCGCCTCAACCTGAAGATCTTGGCCAAGAACCCGGCGGTCGCCAACCCGCTGGGCGAGGACTTCAACTACGCCGAGGCCTTCAACGCGCTCGACCTGGCCGCCGTCAAGGCCGACATCGCCGAGGTCCTGACGACCTCGCAGGACTGGTGGCCCGCCGACTTCGGCAACTACGGTCCGCTGATCATCCGCATGGCCTGGCACAGCGCCGGCACCTACCGGACGACCGACGGCCGCGGTGGCGCCGGTGCCGGTCAGCAGCGCTTCGCGCCGTTGAACTCCTGGCCCGACAACGCCAACCTCGACAAGGCGCGCCGCCTGCTGTGGCCGGTCAAGCAGAAGTACGGGCAGTCGCTGTCGTGGGCCGACCTGCTGATCCTGTCGGGCAACGTCGCGCTGGAGTCGATGGGCTTTGAGACCTTCGGCTTCGCGGGCGGCCGCGAGGACGTCTGGGAGCCGGACGAGGACGTCTACTGGGGCCCCGAGACCACGTGGCTGGGCGACGAGCGCTACACGGGCGACCGCGAGCTCGAGTCCCCGCTGGGCGCCGTCCAGATGGGCTTGATTTACGTCAACCCCGAGGGCCCCAACGCCAACCCGGACCCGCTGGCCTCCGCGCACGACATCCGCGAGACGTTCGGCCGCATGGCGATGAACGACGAGGAGACGGTCGCGCTGATCGCCGGCGGTCACACGTTCGGCAAGACGCACGGCGCAGCCGATCCGGACCCGCACGTCGGCCCCGAGCCGGAGGGCGCGGACCTCGTCGAGCAGGGCCTGGGCTGGAAGAGCAGCTACGGCTCTGGCGGCGGCGCGGACGCGATCACGTCCGGCCTGGAGGTCACCTGGACCCAGACGCCGACGCAGTGGTCCAACCACTTCTTCGAGAACCTGTTCGCCTTCGAGTGGGAGCTGGAGAAGTCCCCGGCCGGCGCCCACCAGTGGGTCGCCAAGGACAGCGAGGCCGTGATCCCGGGCCCGGCGTCCGACTCGCCGACGCGTCGCCCGACGATGCTGACGACCGACCTGGCGCTGCGCATCGACCCGGCCTACGAGAAGATCTCGCGCCGCTTCCTGGAGAACCCGGACGAGTTCGCCGATGCGTTCGCGCGCGCCTGGTTCAAGCTGACGCACCGCGACATGGGGCCGATCCAGCGCTACCTCGGCCCCGAGGTCCCGGACGAGGTGCTGATCTGGCAGGACCCGCTGCCCGCCGCGCCGGCCGAGACGATCGGCGACGCCGACGTGGTCGCGCTGAAGTCGCAGATCCTCGCCTCGGGCCTGACGGTCTCGCAGCTGGTCAAGGCGGCGTGGGCGTCGGCGTCGACGTTCCGCGGCGGCGACAAGCGCGGCGGCGCCAACGGCGCGCGCGTCCGGCTGGCCCCGCAGAAGGACTGGGAGGTCAACGACCCGGCCGAGTTGGCGGAGGTCCTCGGCAAGTTGGAGGAGATCCAGAAGGGCTATGACAAGCCCGTGTCGCTGGCGGACCTGATCGTCCTGGGTGGCGGCGCCGCGATCGAGCAGGCCGCGCGCGACGCCGGCCGCGAGGTCGTCGTCCCGTTCTCGCCCGGTCGCGTCGACGCGACCGACGAGCAGACCGACGCCGAGTCGTTCGAGTGGCTGGAGCCGAAGGTCGACGGGTTCCGCAACTACGCCAGCGGCCCGCAGCGGCTGCCGGCCGAGTACCTGCTGATCGACCGCGCCAACCTGCTGACGCTGAGCGCGCCGGAGCTGACCGTCCTGGTCGGCGGCCTGCGCGCCCTGGGCGCCAACACGGGCGGCTCGGCCGACGGCGTCCTCACCGACCGCCCGGGCACGTTGACGAATGACTTCTTCGTCAACCTGTTGGACAACGACATCGAGTGGCGCGGCGCGGACGGCGGCGCGAGCAAGCTCCGCTTCGAGGCGGTCGATCGCGCGTCCGGCGCCGTGAAGTGGACGGGCACCCGCAACGACCTCGTCTTCGGCTCGAACTCCGAGCTGCGCGCGCTGGCCGAGGTGTACGCCTCCGCCGACGCGGCCGACAAGTTCATCGCGGACTTCGTCGCGGCCTGGTCCAAGGTCATGGACCTGGACCGCTTCGACCTGGCGTAGCTGTCGCGTGGATGGCGGGGATCCGCGAGGATCCCCGCCATGCCGAACTTCGGGGACTTCCAGCTGGAGATCTACCTCGGTGGCCTGGCGGGCGTGCGCCCGGCGCTGCCGATGACGTTCGCGGAGCTGGAGGCGCGGGCGGCGAAGTGCCTCAGCCCCGAGATCCTCTCCTACGTGGCGGGTGGGGCCGGCAACGAGGCGACGCAGGATGTGAACGTGGCGGCGTTCGACCGCTATGGGTTGGTCCCGCGGATGCTCGCGGGCGCGGCCGAGCGCGACCTGTCGACGGAGCTCCTGGGCGTGTCGTGGTCCTCGCCGCTGATGCTCGCGCCGGTTGGTGTGATCGGGCTGTGCGCGCAGGATGGGCACGGGGACCTGGCGACGGCGCGGGCGGCCGCGGCGACCGGCACGCCGATGATCGCCTCGACGCTGTCGGCCGACCCGCTGGAGGACGTCGCCGCGGCGCTGGGCGACGCGCCCGGGTTCTTTCAGCTCTACACGCCGGCCGACCGCGAGCTGGCCGCGTCGTTCGTGCGCCGCGCGGAGGCCGCTGGGTTCAAGGGGATCGTCGTCACGTTGGACACCCAGATCCTCGGTTGGCGGCCGCGCGACCTGTCGATGGCGTCGTTCCCGCAGCTGCAAGGCAAGTGCTTGGCCAACTACTTCAGCGACGAGGTCTTCCGCGCCAAGCTGGAGAAGCCGCCGGAGGAGGACCCGCGCGCGGCGGCGCTGGCGTGGGCGCTCGGGTTCAGCGACCCGGGGCTGAGCTGGGACGACCTCGCCTGGCTGCGCTCGTTGACCGACCTGCCGCTGTTGTTGAAGGGGATCTGCCATCCCGAGGACGTGCGTCGCGCGATCGACGGCGGCATCGACGGCATCTACTGCTCCAACCACGGCGGCCGCCAGGCCAACGGCGGCGCGGCGGCGATCGACATGCTCGGCCCGGTGGTCGAGGCGGCGGGCGACGCGGTCCCGGTGATCTTCGATTCCGGAGTGCGCGGCGGCGAGCACATCGTCAAGGCCATTGCCTTGGGCGCGAGCGCTGTCGGGATCGGGCGACCGTACGCCTACGGGTTGGCCGTCGGTGGAGAGGCGGGCATCGTCCACGTCATCCGATCTCTGCTCGCCGAGGCCGACCTGCTGATGGCCGTCGACGGCTACGCGTCGCTGGCCGACTTGACGCCGGACGCGCTGCTGGTGCGGTGACGACCCATGCCGATCGTCAGCGTTCCGCGAGCGGATCGCCGATAGATCAGGGCGCGCGGTTCAGTGAAGGGGTAGGACGACCTGCCGGAAGTCGTCGCATTGCCCGGCCACGCCCTCCGCTCGTTCAGCCTTCGCGGTACGCGCTCCGGACGGCGGCCGCAGCGGTTCGCTGGAGAGGGATGAGCATTCGACGATGCGGTGAGGTGGCGCTGCCGGACGGGCTTTGACAGGGGCCGTCGAGCGGTCCTAGCGTGCGACGGCAAGTCGCTGTGTGGCGCTGATCGCTGTGGAGAGGGAGGTGGTGCATGTCCCACGTGGCGCCGGTCGAGCCAGGCGGGAACACGCTGTCCGGGGCGGCCTACGACGTCTTCGCGCCGTTCTACGACAGCCTCACCCGGGATGCGGACTACGAGTGGTGGTGGTCGGCGCTTATGCCGCTGGCCGAGGCTGCCGGGCTCTCAGGGCGGCGGGCCCTCGACGTGGCGTGCGGAACCGGCAAGAGCCTCGCGCCGCTTCTCGAAGCGGGCTGGTCGGCGGTCGGGGTCGACATCTCCGCGCCGATGCTCGACCTAGCGCGTCGCAAGCTGGGGCCGGACGTCCCGCTGCTCCAACGGGACATGTGCGACCTGCCGGTGCTCGGGGTGTTCGACCTGATCTGCTCGCTCAACGACTCGGTCAACTACCTCCTGGAGCAAGAGCAGCTGGTCGCCGCTTTCAAGGGCTTCCGCCGCAACCTCGCGCCGGGCGGGGTGGTGCTGTTCGACGTCAACACCATCGGGATGTATCGCGTGTACGGCGCGCTCGTCCGCCAGGAGCCGAGCCGCGTGCTCATCGTCGAAGGAATCGCCGATGGCGAGGTCGAGCCGGGTGGGGTCTTCCGCACGGACTTCGTCGTCCTCGAGCAGCGTGAAGGCTTCTTCTGGACGATCGAGCGCAGCCCGCACTTCCAGCGCCATCACCCGGACGCGGACATCCGCGCGGCCATGCTGGAGGCCGGCCTGGAGTTCGTCGGAGCGCACGGCCAGACCTACAAGACGATCACGCCCACGGTCGACGAGGACACCGACGAGAAGGTCGTCTACGTCGCGCGGGCACCCACCGACGGGAGGAGGTGACGAGCATGCGGATCGAGGTGATGGACAACAAAGTGATCTCGGAGATGAGCACCACGAAGGGTGGTTGAGAGGAGGTGGAGGTCATGAAGATCGACGTGCTGGACGAGAAGCTGGTTCCGCTCGCGAGCATCACGAAGTCGACGTGAGCGGCGTGGGGGAGGTGTATGCGCTGAGGGCGTCGGTGGAGGTCCTGGAGGCGTCGGACGGGCGGGTGTATCTGCTGCGGCCCGGCGCCTCGGATCTTGTGGTGCCGGAGCCGGATGAGGTCGATCGGGCGTTGTTGACGGCCTTGGAGGTTCCGTCCGGGATCGAGGTGCTCGTCGGGAGGACCGGAGCGGCGGTGGAGGTGCTGCGGGAGAAGCTCGATGCGCTCGGGGCGGCGGAGGTGCTGGCGTCCTGGCCCGAGGACAGCCCAGCGTTGGACGATGACGCGGCGGCGCGGTTCGATCGGCAGCTGCCCTATCTCGCGGAGTTCGGTCCGCCGCAGGAGCGGCAGCGCGCGTTGGCCGATGCGACGGTGGCCATCATCGGCTGCGGCGGCCTCGGCACCTGGGCGCTCGGCGGCCTCGCGTGTGCGGGCGTCGGGTCCTTCATCTTGGTCGACGACGACACGGTCGAGCCGAGCAACCTCAACCGGCAAGTGCTGTATGTCGACGCGGACATCGGCCGGCCGAAGGTCGAGTGCGCGGCGGAGTGGGTGCGGCGGTTCGCGCCGCGGACCGCGGTCGAGACGGTCGACCGGCGCGTGGCGGGCGTCGAGGACGTCGCGCCGTTGGCGCGCGCCGCGGACATCGTGGTGCTGCTCGCCGACTGGCCGCCGTACGAGCTGGAGCGCTGGGTCAACGCGGCCTGCGTCGAGGCCGGGACGCCCTACATCGCGTGCGGGCAGGCGACGCCGATCATGAAGATCGGCCCGATGTTCGTCCCCGGCCGCACGGCGTGCTTCGCCTGCGAGGAGACGCAGATGCGCGCGGACTCGCCGTTCTACGACGAGCTCGTCGCGATGCGCCGGCGTGACGGGCGGTTCGCCATGACGCTCGGTCCCGCGTCCGGCCTCGTCGGCACCGTGCTTTCGATCGAGGTCATGCACGCGCTGCTGGGACGGCCCGCCGCGACCGAGGGCAAGGCCATGTTGTTGGACATCCAGACCTTCCGGACCTGGTGGGCGCCGGTCACGCGCGACCCGGCGTGCGCGGTCTGCGGTCAGGTCCCGCAGTAGGTGACGTACACGTCGCCGTCCGGCCCGGGCGCGGCGAGGTCCTCGAAGCCGGCGCGCGCCTCGAACGGGCGCGTGACCGCGGACAGGAGGCGGTGGTAGGGCGCGAGGTCGCCGACGGTCGCGGCGGTCAGGGCGTCCTCGACGGCGTGGTTGCGCGGGATGTACACCGGGTTGATGGTGTCCATGGTGGAAGGCGTCGCCGGATCGTCGGCGGCGTCGCCGAGCCGCTCCCGCCAGCGCGCGAGCCAGGCGTCCCAGGCGGCGAGGTTGAGGAAGAGGCCGCGGGCGTCGGTGGTGCGGTCGTCGCCGCGCAGGGTGGAGGCGGCGGCGCGGAAGAAGCTGGTGAAGTCGACGTGGTCGGCGCGCAGCAGCCCCAATAGGTCGGCGATCAGCGTGGTGTCGAGCTCGTCGTCGCCCGGGTCACCGCTCACCGGGATCCCGAGCTTCGCGCGCATGCGCGCGAGGAAGGCGGCGTCGTAGCGCGGCCACCAGGATTCGAGGATCGGGGTGGCGAGCGCGGCGGCGGACTCGGTGTCGTCGGCGATCAGCGGCAGCAGGGACTCCGCCAACCGCGCGAGGTCCCACTGCGCCAGCGCGGGCTGCATGCCGTAGGCGTAGCGGCCGCCGTGGTCGATCGAGCTGAACGTCGCGGCCGGGTCGAAGGCCTCCATGAACGCGCACGGGCCGTAGTCGATGGTCTCGCCCGAGATCGTCATGTTGTCGGTGTTCATGACGCCGTGGACGAAAGCCACCGACATCCACTGGGCCACCAACTTCGCCTGCGCGTCCAGGACGGCCTCAAAAAGCGCCAACGCGGGGACGTCGGCGTCGGTCGCGGCCGGGTGGTGGCGCGCGATCGCGTAGTCGGTCAAGCGCTGCAACAACGCGATGTCGCCCGAGAGCGAGGCGTACTGGAACGTCCCGACGCGCAGATGGCTGGACGCGACGCGCGCCAGCACCGCGCCCGGCAGCGCGGTCTCGCGCATCACGCGCTCGCCGGTCGCCACGACGGCCAGCGCGCGCGTCGTCGGGATCACCAGCGCGTGCATCGCCTCGCTGACGAGGTGCTCGCGCAGCATCGGCCCGACGGCCGCCTTGCCGTCGCCGCCGCGCGCGAACGGCGTGCGGCCGGAGCCCTTGAGGTGAAGGTCGCGGCGGCGGCCGCCAGCGTCGACCACCTCGCCCAAAAGCAGCGCGCGGCCGTCGCCCAGTCGCGGCGACAGCGAGCCGAACTGGTGGCCGGAGTAGGCCATGGCGACCGGCTCCGCGCCGGCGGGCGGAGCGCTGCCGACCAGCGCGGCGACGCCCTCGGGGGCCCGCAGTGCCGCGACCTCCGCGCCTAGCTCAACCGCGAGCGCCTCGTTCAGCACCAACAGCTCCGGCGCCGGCGCCACCGCTCCCTGCCACGGCACGTACAACCCCTCCATCTCGCGGACGAAGCTGTTGTCGAACGCGAACAGCTGGGGCGGTGCAGCGACGCTCATAGCCTTCAGGCTAGGGCCACCGTCCGCAAAGCCTGCGCGCCGTCGTGGATCAGCGGACCGAGGCCCGCGCCGTCGTCCTCCGCGCCCACCCACCGCGCGAACGCGCTGGAGAACACTGCCATCCCGGCCACGGCGGTCAGCTCGGCGGCCGGATCCTCCACGCCGCGCTCACGCAGCGCGCCCGCCACCGCGCCGGCCAACCGCGACATCTTGATCAGCTCGCGCTCTTGCAGCTCCGAATTGGCCTCGATGATCGCCTGCCGGCGCCGCGCGTGCTCCCAGCGGTCGACGAAGAACGGCGCCGTCGCGTCGAGTCCCGCCAGCACCGCGTCCAGCGGCGTCGCATCCGCCGGCGCGCCGCGCACCCCGCCGACGATCGCCGCCTCCAGCTCCTCGGTCCCGGAGAACAGGACCTCGCGCTTGTCGGCGTAGTGGCGGAAGAACGTGCGCTTGGTCAGCCCGGCGCGCTCGGCGATCTCGGCCACGGTTGTGCCCTCGAACCCGCGCTCGGCGTAGAGGTCGAGCGCGGAGGCCGCGAGGCGGCTGCGGGCATCGGGTTGCCATCGGGCCATGTCTTCGTCACAGGATATCGACCGCGATGACACCAAGTGACATCAACCGTGCTACCGTGCGATGGCACCAAGTGTCATCACTCCCCAGAACCGAGGTTCTCCCCATGAAGGTCTTCGTCACCGGCGCGTCCGGTCACATCGGCTCGGCCGTCGTCCCCGAGCTCCTCAACAACGGCCACACCGTGGTCGGCCTCGCCCGCTCCGACGCCTCCGCCGCCGCGCTCGAAGCGGCCGGCGCCGACGTCCACCGCGGCGAGCTCGCCGACCTCGGCGGCCTGCGCGCGGCGGCCGCCGACGCCGACGGCGTCATCCACCTCGCCTACGACCACGCCGCGATGGCGCGCGGCGCGATGGACGAGGCGCTCGCGCTCGACCGCGCCGTGGTCGCCGCCTTCGGCGACGCGCTCGCCGACAGCGGCAAGCCGTTCGTCGGCACCTCCGGCACGCTGATGCTCGCGGTTGGCGGCGTCACCGGCCGCCCCGGCACCGAGGACGACATCTTCGGTGACGTCGGCCACCGCGTCGACAACGAGAACGCGGCCGCCAACCTCGCCGACCGCGGCATCCGCGCCTCGGTCGTCCGGCTCCCGCCGACCGTCCACAGTGACCTCGACCAGCACGGCTTCGTCCCGATGCTGATCGCGATCGCCCGCGAGAAGGGCGTCTCCGGCTACATCGGCGACGGCGCCAACCGCTGGCCCGCTGGCCACACGCTCGACGCGGCGCGCGTCTACCGCCTCGCGCTGGAGTCCGCGCCCGCCCGCGCGCGCCTGCATCCCGTCGGCGACGAGGGTGTGCCGTTCAAGGCGATCGCCGAGGCGATCGGCCGCGGGGTCGGCGTCCCGGCCGCGTCGGTCGCGCCTGAGGAGCTCGGCTTCCTCGGCTTCTTCGCCGCGCTCGACAGCCCGGCCTCAAACGCCAGGACCCGTGAGCTGCTGGGCTGGGAGCCGGAGCACCCTGGCCTGCTCGACGACCTCGCCGCGGGCCACTACTTCGCGGCGTCGACCTCGACGACCGCGAGCTGACGCAGCAGCAGCGGCGTCAACAGCAGCAGTCCGCCCGCCGTCGCGATCGCGGCGCGGGCGGACGTCGCCGCCGCCAGCAGGCCCCACAGCGCGGTGAGCGCGGCGATCGTCGCGGTCGACGACGTCGTCCACGCCGCGAGCATCCGCGCGATCCGGTCGTCGGGCGTCGCGCGCAGCCGCAGCGTCGCGTAGACCGGGTTGAAGATCCCCATGCAGAAGACCAACCCGGTCTGGAGCACGAGCACCAGCACCAGGCCGCCCGCGCCGGCGAAGACGAACGGCAGGCCGATCGACCAGCACGCACGCAGCGTCCCGAAGACGCGCAGGACCCGTCCCGCGCCGAGTCGCGCGACCGCCCGCCGCGACAGCCGCGCGCCGAGCAGGCCGCCGAGGCACGGCGCGCCGAACGCCAACCCGTACTCCAACGGCGAGAAGCCCAGCTCGCCGAGCATCAGCACGGCCATCGGCGGCGTCGTCGCCATGATCAGGCCGCCGACCAGGAGCTGGTTGAAGAACAACGGCCGCAACGTCGGATGGCCGAGGATGAAGCGCCAGCCGTCGAGGAGGTCGGAGCGGTGCAGCGCCCGGGCGGCGGCGGGCGGCTCGGCTTCACGATCCGGCCCGATCGCGCGCAGCATCAGCGCCGAGCCCAGGAAGCTCACCGCGTTGACCACGACGGTCGTCGCCGCGCCGAGCACTCCGATCGCCGCGCCGCCCGCCGGCGGCCCGATCGCCGTCGCCGTCCACGTCGTCGCCTCGAAGCGCCCGTTGGCGACCAGCAGGCCCTCGCCCGGCCCGACCAACCCCTTCAGGAACGCGCCGCTCGCGGCGCGGAACGCGACGTCCGCCGCGCTGACGACAACCGACACCACCAACAGCTGCCAGACCGTCAGCCAGCCCAACATGTACGTCAACGGGACGGTCAGCAGCGCGCCGAACCGCACGAGGTCCATCGCGACCATCACCGGCCGCTTGCGCCGCCGCTCGACCCACGGGCCCAGCGGCACCGCCAACACCGCCGCGATCGCCAGCCCGGCGGCGGCCAGCGCCGAGACCTCCGCGGGGCCCGCGTCCAGCGTTATGATCGCCACGATCGGGAACGCGTCGAACGCGATCCACGTCCCCGCCGCGCTGACCGCGTAGGCCGCCCACAGCCACCCGAAGGCCCGCCCGAGCCGCGTGGGAGCGGGCGGCGGAGGGGCGGGGCGGACGGCCATGGCCGCGGAAGGGTGCCAGACGGGTCGGCCGCCAGAGCGCCGCTGCGGCGGTCAAGCGGTCAGGCCGACAGGCCGGTGATCGCGTCGCCGACGAGCTTGGCGGCGATCACCAGGCAGATCACGGCCATGATCGCCGCGTTGTTGGTGGCCATCCACGTCTTCAGCTCATCCAGGAGCGCCGCGGCGCGGTCGCCGAGCGCGAAGTACACGACGACCGGCGCGCCGACCCCGACCGACGCGAGCACCGTGAACACGACCCACGCGATCGCCTCGTCGGCGCCCGACACACCGGTCTGCGCGACCGCCGCCGCCGCGCCGACGATCAGCAGCAGGTTCTTGGGGTTGATCCCCGACAGCGCGGCGCCGATCGCCAGCGCGCGCACGGGCGTGAACGTGTCCAGCGCCGACATCCACGACGGCATCGCGACGTCCTCGCCCGGCCGCGGGCGCCCGCGCCACTGCTTGACCGCCACCGCGAGCAGCAGCAAGCCGAGCGCGAGCTTCATCCAGCTCACCCACGTCGCCGGCGCGCCGCCGTCGCTGGCGCCCGCCGGATCGGCGACCGCGATCACGATCCCGCCGACGAGCGCGACGCCGAGCATCGCGCCGATCAGGAACGCTGGCCCGTTGATCCGCGCGCGCGGCGTCACCAGGATCAGCACGACCGCGATGATCGGCATCGGGCTGATCGCCACGCCGACTGCGAACGGCAACGACTGCCCGATGGCCTCGCCCATGACGACCGACCGTACGGGCGGCGCGGGTGACGGCCCCTCGCCCGCGACGGGTGACACGGCTACTTGCGTGAGCTTCACGAGTTGTACACCTAACGGTGATCGGGGCCCGCTTCAGTACCGGGTTGTCGGATCCCCCTCAACCCTGAACGGACGTCCCCATGGCATCACCCCTTCCGCGTCGTGGCCGCTTTGCGCTGGCCGCGCTCACGGTCGCGGCGTCGCTCGCCGGCGCGAGCAGCGCCTGCGCCGCGATCACCGACGCGCACCTCGCGTTCACCGGCGACACCGCCACGACGATGGCGATCACCTTCAAGGAGGACGCCGCCGTCGTCGGCACCACGGCGATCGGCTACGCGCGCCCGGCCGCGATCGGCAACGGCGGCGCGGCCGCCTGCGCCGCGGTCACCCCAGCGCCGAGCGACTGCATCAGCTTGCCGCTCGGCCGCACCGACGCCCAAGGCGTCGCCACCGGCAGCGGGCCGTTCTACACGTTCTTCACGGGTACGTTCACCGGCCTGGCGGCGAACGCGAAGTACGACTGGTTCGTCACGACGACCGCCACGCCCGCCGGCCTGGCGCCCGGGACGTTCACCACCGCCAAGGCCGGCAACTCGACCTACACCGCGGCGACCTACGGCGAGGTCCACGTCGACGATGGCGATGACGTCGTCCCGTTCGGCGCCTCAGCCCCCGGCCAGTACTCGGTTCAGGGCGTCGTCGGCCTCAACTACGCCAACAAGGTCACGCTCAACCAGAACGTGCGCCCGGCGTTCGTCGTCACCTCCGGCGACAACATGAACGACGGCACGATGGAGACCATGTACGACCGTCTGCTCGCGGGCGTCTACACGTTCCCCGACAGCTCGACCCTTGACGGCACCCCGACCCGCACGCTGCTGGGCTCGGTGCCGTTCATGTCCGCCTTGGGCGACCATGAGTACAAGAACACCGCGGTTCCCGGCACGGCGTCGCCGCTGTACTACGCGCACTTCCCCAACACCGACAACGGCCCGTCCGGCCAGGCGAACCGCTCCTACTCCTATGACTACGAGGGCGTCCACTGGGTGGTCCTGGAGGCGAGCCCGGGCTCCAAGCCGTCCACGTACCCCGTCTACTGGCAGCACGAGCTGGAGTGGCTGGACGCCGACCTGAAGTCCGCGGTCACCCGCACGCGCTTCCAGGTCGTGGTCATGCACCAGCCGCCGTTTCACTCCAAGACCAGCCGCGTGTACCCCGAGTACGCCGACCGCGAGTTCCGCGACGACGTCATGCCGTTGATGGACAAGTACGGCGTCGAGGTCGTGGTCTCCGGCCACGACGCGCACAACGTCCGCAGCCATCCGGTCGTCGGCGTGCCGACCGAGGACTGGGCCGCCGGCATGCCGAAGGTCTCGCCGAAGATCGTGGGCGCCGGCAAGGGCACCACCTACCTGGAGCAGTCGACGACCGGCAAGAACTACGACGGCCTGCTCGACGGCGAGCCGTGGGTCGCTTGGTCGCAGGACGCGGCGACGATGCCCGCGGTCATCTTCCTCACCTTCGGCGAGGGGGCGATCAGCGGCAAGTTCGTGCGTACCGACGCGCTGGACCCGGTGGCTCCTCACGGGCTAATGGCAACCGGCCGTCCGGTCGACTCGTTCACGATCCCGCAGGTCGATCCGGCGGGCACGGACACGAGCGTCCCGGGCCCGAAGGGCGACGCCGGCGACAAGGGCGACGCCGGCGACAAGGGCGACGCGGGCGTGAACGGCGGCACGGGCGCGACCGGGGCGACGGGCGCGACCGGCCCGCAGGGCGCCGCCGGCCGCGACGGCAAGGACGGCACGTTCACGCTGTCGGTCGCCAAGGCCACGTCTTCGTCGGTCCGTCGTGGCCACACGGCGACGCTGGCGTTCACGGTCAAGAACGGCACGACCGCGACATCGCCGTCGGGCACGCTCGTCGCCACGGTGGCCAAGGCGCTGCACGTCACGGGCGCGAAGTCGGCGAAGGTCGCCGCGCTGGCCGCCGGGAAGTCCCGAACGGTCAGGATCGCGCTGAAGGTCGGCCGCGCTGCGACGCTCGGCAAGCACACCGTCACGGTGCGACTCGCGGTCGGCGGCAAGGCGAGGACGACGAGCATCAAGCTCCGCGTCACGCGCTGATCCCCGCGGGATGGGGCGCCGCGGCATTGCGGCGCCCCGTTTCGTCCGCCGTCGCACCGGGAAGAAGGTCAAGCTCACCGACCGGTCACGCTCTCCATTGGGTGGGTCGAGGCGGGAAGCGATTCAAGGGGGATGTCTAGGGTGCCGGGCAACTCGTTGCCGGGAACGCGCTCGGGGGGCCGCAAGCGGGCCGTCGAGCTGATCGTCGAACAGGCATGCCGCCTGCCAGCGGTGCGTGGCGCGGCGGTCCTCGTCGTCGCCGAGGGCGACGCGGGCGCGCTTGAGGTCGTGGCCGCCGCGGGCGACCACGCGTCGCAGCGCGGTCGCTTCGTGCGCGCCGACGGCTTCGTCGAGCACCTCGGCGTCTCGGCCCATGCGCCGATCGGCGCCGCGCGCGGCGCGACGCTGGCGGTGACGGCCGCTGCGCAGGACGAGGGCGAGGACCTCGACCGCGCGATCGGCGACCTCGCGACGCTGGCGGCGCTCGGGTGGGCCGGCACGCCCGAGATCATGAACATGGTCGACGCGGGCGTTGGCGCACTGGCCAAGCTGCTGGCGCTGCGCGACGGCTACACGGGCGGGCACGCCGAGGAGGTCGTCGACCTCTGCGACGCGCTCGCGGTCCGGCTCGGGTTGGACGCCGAGGCGGTCGAGGAGCTGGAGATGGCCGCGCGGCTGCACGACCTGGGCAAGATCGGCGTGCCTGACGTAATCCTCCACAAGCCCGGTCGGCTGACCGCGGAGGAGTGGGACGTCATGCGCAAGCACCCGGGCTGGGGCGCCGAGGCGCTGGCCGCGGTGCCGGGCGCGGGCCGCGTCGCCGCGGCGGTGCGCGCGCATCACGAGCGCTGGGACGGCCAGGGCTACCCGGACGGTCTGACGGGCGAGGACATCCCGATGGCCGCGCGGATCATCGCGGTCGCCGACGCCTGGCACGCGATGACCTCCAACCGCTCCTACCGGCGCGCGCTGGACGACGAGCACGCGCGCGCGGAGCTGGCCGACGGGTCGGGGACGCAGTTCGATCCGCGGGTCGCCGACGCGCTGGTCGCGGTGCTCGCCGACCGCGAGGACCGAGACGATCGCTTCACGCGCGTGGGGACGGCCGCGCCCGCCGCCGCGCCCTCGGCGTCACCGGCCTCCGACTCACGCGGCCGCGCCCGCGCGCTGGCGACCGCGCTGCAGCGCGTCACGCGCTTGCCCGCGCTGCGCGAGTCCCGAGAGCGCCTCGACACGCTGCTCGCGACCCCGACCACCGCCGAAAGCGAGCTGCTGGATGTCATCGAGGCGGACCTCGCGCTCGCCGTCGCGGTGATCCGCGCCGCCAACGCGCTCAGCGACGGCGGGCCGATCACGACCGTGCCCGACGCTGTCCGGTCGCTAGGGCGCGATCGCCTCGCGGCGGTCGTCGCCGACATCAAGTCAATTGACTACTTCCAGCAGGTCGTTGGCTGGAGCAAGCCGCCCGAGCACGTCCGCCTGCACGCGCTGACCACCCAGCGCGCGACGTCGCTGATCGCGCGCACCGCCGACCGCAGCGACCACGACACCTTGATGGTCGGCGCGCTGCTGCACGACGTCGGCAAGCTCGTGCTCGAGCAGATGAGCCCGGCCTATCCGGCCGGAATCCACGGCGAGGCCGACACGCCCGACGCGCGCGCCCGCGCCGAGCGTCGCGCGCTCGGCTTCGACCACGCGCTCGTCGGCGGCCTGTTGCTGCGCCGCTGGGTGCTGCCCGAGGCGCTCGCGGCGATGGTCGAGGACCATCACGCCGAACACGCCGAGGACGCCGCCGCGGTCCTGCGCTTGGCCGACATGCTCGCCCACTACGCGCACGCGCGACCGGTCGACCCGCCGCTGCTGCTGCACGCCGCTCAGGCCGCCGGCCTCACGCCCCAGCAGCTGCGCGCGGTCATGTTCGACCTCTCCAAGGCCGGCGGCGACGCCGCTCCGCGCGCGACCGAGCCGTCGCCGTTGACCCGCTCGCAGGAGCAGGTCCTGCGCGGCCTGGCCGAGGGCAAGGTCTACAAGGAGATCGCCCGCGACCTGGGGCTCTCGACGTCGACCGTCCGCTCCCACTGCCATGCGGTCTACCAGCGCCTCGGCGTGTCCGACCGCTCACAGGCGGTGCTCCAGGCGACGGCGCGCGGCTGGATCTGAGGTCCGCGCGTCGTTTGACCCCCGCAGGCCGGGGAACAGGTCCCTGGGAATGGAGGCCTGGTCACCCACCAGTCGTGAGGTCGCCCTCGACGCGCTCGCGCGCGTCGTTACTGCGTGCTGCTCGGGGATGAGCGCGTTGCCTGAGCTGTTGGAGGAGCGCTCCGGCACGACGCAGGAGGCGCTGCGCGAGCGGATCGTCCCGCTGCTCGGCGCGCACGCGGCGGCGCAGCGGCTGGCGTTCGAGGAGCGCGACACGCTGCGGGCGGCGCTGCCGTTCGAGGTCCAAGCCGACGTCGGGCTCGAGTACCTACAGGGGCTGGACGAGGGGTTGGCGCTGCTGGCCCACGATGGCACCGATCCGCTGATCCCGGACGCGCAGGACGTCGCGCGCTGGACCGCCGACCCGCAGGTGCTGCTGTGGCTACAGCGGACCTCGCGCGCGGTGCCGGCCGACGTGCTGGCGTGGGCCGATGGCGCGCAGGACGCGCTGCGGCCCGAGCCGGCGGACCCGGCGCGGGCGGCGGTGGTCGCCGAGGCGCTGCGCGGCGAGCTCGTCGATCAGGCCGGCGGGTACCGCGCGCTGCTCGAGGCCTACAAGAAGTCGCGCACGCGGGCGGTCGCAGTGGAGGGCGCGTGGGGGCGGCTGGTCGCGCTGGCGCGGGCGCTGCGGGCGCTGAAGGGGCCGTCGTGCCGGCTGTCGCAGTTCCCGGACGGCGGGCCGTCGCTGGGCGCGGCGTTCGGCGCGCTGCACCAGGTGTTCGCGTCGCTGGCGCTGATGGTCGCCGGCGAGCACCCGGCGGGGCTGCTGGTGGCGCCCGAGGCGGTGGACGCCGCGTGCGCCTCCTGATCCTGGCCGACGACGCGCCGTTCGTCTCGCTGGGCGCGCTGGTCGAGACGCACGCGCCGGAGGTCGTGATCGCCTTGGGTGACCTGGAGCCCGACGTGCTCGACCCGCTCGGACGCTACGACGGCCTGCCGGTTCTCGGCGTGTACGGCAACCACGACGACGGGCGCTACCTCGACGCGGCCAACACCACCAACCTGCACCTGCGCCGCGCGGAGGTCGGCGGCATCGCGTTCGCCGGCTTCGAGGGCTGCGTGCGCTACGCGCCTGGCGCGCCGTTGCAGTACACGCAGCGGGAGGCGGCGCGGCTGGCGCGGCGGCTGCCGGAGGCCGACGTGCTGATCTCCCACGCGCCGCCGCGCGGCGTGCACGAGGAGCCTGATGACCGCGCGCACGAAGGCTTCGACGCGCTGCGCGACTACGACCTGCGCGTCGCGCCGGCGCTGCACCTGCACGGTCACACGCCTGCGCCGGCACGGCGGGCGGCGCGGCTGGGGGAGACGAGCGTCGTTCATGTTGTTGGACATGCGGTGCTCGACCTGTAGGTCGTAGGCTGCGCGGCGATGGCCGGACGCGAGACCCCCGCCACGCGCGCCGCCAAGGCCGCGGGCATCACCTACACCTTGCACGAGTACGACCACGACCCGCGCGCGGAGTCCTACGCGGGCGAGGCCGCGGAGGCGCTCGGGCTCGACCCGCGGCGGGTGTTCAAGACGCTGGTCGTGGCGCTCGGCGACGACCTGGCGGTGGCGATCGTCCCGGCCGTCGACCAGCTGGACCTCAAGGCGGTCGGCAAGCGCGCGGCGATGGCCGACACCGGACGGGCCGAGAAGGTGACGGGGTACGTGGCCGGCGGGATCAGCCCGCTCGGGCAGCGCAAGCGGCTGCCGACGTTCCTGGACGACAGCGCTTCGCGGTTCGACACCATCTTCGTCTCGGCCGGGCGACGCGGGCTGGAGATCGAGCTGGCGCCCGACGACCTCGCCACGCTGACCGACGCCGACGTGCGACCGCTGGCGCGGGTGGCGTCGTGAGCGGGCGCGTCTTCATCACCGGCGCCAGGGGCTTCATCGGCCGCGCGCTGGCCGAGCGCTTCGCGGGCGACGGCTGGGCGGTCAGCGGCGTGGACGTCGTGGCCGACCCTGAGCGCGACGTCGTCGCCGGGAACATCAGCGCGCCGGGTGCGTGGCAGGACCACGCCGCGGGCGCCGACCTCGTCGTCCACACCGCCGCGATCGTCTCGATGCGCGGGACCGACCCGCGCGCGGTCTGGCAGGTCAACGCGCTGGGCACCAAGCACGTGCTGGACGCCGCGATCCGCGGCGGGGCGTCGCGGGTCGTGCACCTCTCGTCGGTGACCGTCTTCGGGTTCGCGTTTCCCGACGGCGTCGACGAGACCTATCCGACCGAGCCCAACGGCGTGCCCTACGTCGACACGAAGATCGCCTCCGAAGCTCTCGTGCTGCGGGCGCACGGGGCGGGCGAGGTGCCGTGCGCGATCGTCCGGCCGGGCGACGTCTACGGCCCGCGCTCACGCCCGTGGACGCTGCTGCCCGTCGAGGAGATCAAGCGCCGCCGCTTCATCCTGCCCGCGCGCGGGCGCGGGATCTTCTCGCCTGTGTTCATCGACAACTTGGTCGACGGCATCGTCCTCGCCGCCACGCACGCCGACGCGCCCGGCAACGTGTTCACCTTGAGCGACGGCGTCGGGGTCACCACGAGCGAGTTCTTCGGGCACTACGCGCGGATGCTCGGCCGTCGCCTGTCGACGCTGCCGACCGCGCCCTCGCGCGCGCTGGCCTCCATCGCCGCGGCCGGCGCCCGCGTCGCGCGCCAGGAGACGGAGGTCAACGCCTCCGCCGCCCAGTACCTCGCGCGCACGGGGACCTACTCGATCGAGCGCGCGCGCTCGGTCCTGGGCTACGCGCCCGCGGTTTCGCTCGCCGACGGAATGGAGCGGACGGAGGCGTGGCTTCGCACGAATGGGCATCTGAACGAGCGCTAGTGTCGGCGGGGATGCCCCACGCCGACCTCGACCGCACACGCCTTCAGTCCCTCCTTGACCGCGAGCAGGCGCAGTTCGCCGCCGAGCACCCGCGGTCGGTGCAGCTCGCCGAGCGCGCGTCGCATGCGCTGCTGCACGGCGTGCCGATGCCGTGGATGGCGAAGTGGGCGAGCGGGACGCCGGTCTTCCTGGCCGAGGCCCGCGGCGCGCGGGTGACCGACGTCGACGGTGTCGAGTACGTCGACGTCGCGCTCGGCGACACCGGCTCGATGCCCGGCCATTCGCCCGCGCCGACGGTCGAGGCCATCATCTCGCGCGCGCAGGACCGCGGCGGCATCACCACCATGATGCCCACCGAGGACGCGATCGCCGTCGGCGAGGAGCTCGGCCGCCGCTTCGGCGTCCCCGCCTGGCAGTTCGCGCTGAGCGCCACCGACGCCAACCGCTTCGCCCTGCGCATGTGCCGCCAGGTGCAGCAGCGCAGCAAGATCCTCATCTTCCTGCACTGCTACCACGGCACCGTGGACGAGACCGTCGCGTCGCTGGACGCCGACGGCAACGTCGTCTCGCGCCCGGGCAACGTCGGCCCGGCCGTCGATCCGGCGCTGACGACCAAGGTGGTGCCCTTCAACGACCTCGACGCGGTGCGTGCCGCGCTGGCGCCGCGCGACGTCGCGGTCGTCATCGCCGAGCCCGCGATGACCAACGTCGGCATGGTCCTGCCCGAGGACGGGTTCTTGAAGGGGTTGGAGGAGGCGTGCGCCGAGACCGGCACGCTGCTGATCTACGACGAGACGCACACGATGTCGACGGGCCTCGGCGGCTGCGTGCGCGCGTGGGGCCTGCACCCGGACGCGGTCACGCTCGGCAAGGCGCTGGCGGCCGGCGTCCCGATCGGCGCCTACGGCTTCACCGCCGAGCTGCGCGATCGCATCCACAATGACTTGGTCGGCGACTACCTGGACTGGGGCGGCGTCGGCGGCACGCTGGCCGGCAACGCGCTCTCGCTCGCGGCCGCGCGCGCCACGCTGGAGCAGGTGCTCAACGAGGAGGCCTACACCTCCATGTCGATGACCTGCCACCGCTACGTCGCGGGCGTGCGCGAGGTCTTCGCCAAACACGGCGCGCCGTGGCACATCGTCGCGCTCGGCGCGCGCGCGGAGTTCGGCTACACGCCCGAGCCGCATCGCTCCGGCGCCGACGCGCTGGAGTCCATCGACCCGCTGCTGGACGACCTCATCCACGCCGCGCTGCTCAACCGCGGCGTGATGCTGACGCCGTTTCACAACATGGCGTTGATGGGCCCGACCACGACGATCGAGGACGTCGACCGCGTGGTCGGCGCCCTCGACGCGGTAGTCGGCGAGATCTTCTCGGCGGTCTAGGCGGTCGCCTGCAACCGGGTGGTCTGAGACGTCGGCTGCCCTGCCGCGGCGGTTGCCTCGAGCTGGAGCGAGACGTCGACGCCCTTCCTGCCCGCCAGCGCCTTCTTCAGCTTCGCGGCATTGGCCTTGGAGATCGTCAGCCGGACGATCTTCGACGTGCCCGCCGGGATCGTCAGCTTCTGGGCGGCGAGGTCAATCGAGACCGGCTTGACCGTGCGCTTCTTCTTGCCCTTGCCGACCACCTTGGCCTTGCCGCGCTGGACGATCGTCGCCGACGCGGTCAGCGTGCAGGTCGTGTCGCAGCCGACGCGGACCGGCAGGTTGCGCGCGGTCAGCAGCCCGGCCTTGCGCAGGATCTTCACGCTCAGCTGCGGGCCCAGCGGCTCGGGCAGGGTCGGGAACTGGAGCGCGGGCGGTGCGCCGACGGGCCCGAGCGCCCGGCAGGCCAGACCGGCCGGCGGCGCCGCGAGCGTCAGCGTCGTCACGCGGTTGTTCTCGCTGTCGGTCACGGTGACCTTGCCGGTGCAGTCCGCCGCGACGGCCGTCGGGTGGATGAACTGACCGTCGCCGATCCCGCGCTCGCCGAGCGCCAGCAGCCGCTCGCCATCCGGGCCGAACTGCTGGATGCGGTTGTTGCCGCGGTCGGCGACCCAGAGGTTGCCGACGGGATCGAGGCTGATCTGCGCTGGCGCGTTGAGCTTGCCGAGCTTGTTGCCGGTGCCGCCGAACTGGGCGAGCTCCATCCCGCTGGCGTCGTAAACGGTGATGCGGTTGGCGGAGTCCGCGACGTAGATCCGGCCGCCGTCGGGCGTCACCGCGATCCCGCGCGGCGCGGCGTCGACGGGGAAGGACCCCAAGTACGCGCCGGCCGCGGTGAAGCGCGCGATCCGCGTGTTGCCGGTGTCGGCGACCGTGATGTTCCCGGCGTTGTCGATCGCCAGCGCCTGCGGCGAGAGCAGCTGGCCGGGGCCGGAGCCCTGGGAGCCGATCGTGCGGTTCGTCGTCGCGGTCGCGCGGTCGAAGACCACGATCCGGCTGCGACGCCCGTCGAGCACGAAGCCGTTGCCTGCGGCGTCGAAGGCGACCGCGACCGGGTCGGGCAGGATCGTCGGGCCCGGGTTGGGCGAGCCCCAGATCGTGGCGACCGACCCGTCCGGGTTGAGCAGCTGGACGCGGCCGTTGACCGAATCGGTGATCGCGCGGACGCCGGCGGCGTCGGCGGCAGCGCCGAGCGGCCCGTCGAACTGGCCGCTGGCACGGCCGGAGGTCCCGAACGAGCGCTTCAGCGTGCCGGAGTTGTCGAAGACGTCGACGCGGTCGTTGCCGGTGTTGGCCACGAACAACTCGCCGCTGCTGTTGGCGGCGAGGCCGCGCGGGTAGGCGAGGTTGTTCGGACCGGTGCCGTAGGAGCCCCAGCGCGCCTTGTAGGCGTACTTGGTCTGCGGCGTCGAGAACCGCTGGATGCGGTGGTTGAGGTCGTCGGCGACGAAGACGCGGCCCTGCGGGTCGATCGCGACGCCATACGGGAAGCTCATCTGCCCCGGGCCTGAGCCCTGGCCGTTGCCGATCGAGGCGAGCAGGTGGCCACCGGTGTCAAACGCGGCGACACGGTGGTGCTGGTCGTCGGCGACGAGCATGCGCGTGCCGCGGACCGCGACGCCGCGCGGGTTCTGCAGCGTGCCGGGCGGCACGATCTCGGCGCCGTTGCCGCCGCCGGCGTTGAAGCGCACGACGCGGTCGTTGCCGGTGTCGACGATGTAGAGCGTCGAGCCGGAGGAGGCCAGGCCGCCGCCCGCGGCCGCGTCGTTGCCGCCGCCGGCGCCGAAGCGGAACTTGCCCAGCTCCGTGCCGTTGCCGCCCCAGGAGTCGATCAGGCCGCCGGTGTTGTTGAAGCGCACGATGCGGTTGGAGCCGCCGTCGGCGACGACGACCTGGTTGTCGCCGGTGACCGTGATGGCGCCGATCGCGCTCAGCTCGCCGGGCCGCGTGCCCGCGGTGCCGATGTCGCGCACCCACGTGCCGTCGGGCGAGAACTGCTGAACCAGGTGAGAGCCCTGATCGGTCACGTACACGTTGCCGTCGGGGCCGACGGCAACAGCCTGCGGGAACCGCAGCACGCCGCCGCCGCGCTGGCCGCTCTGGCCGACGGCGCTATAGGGGCACGCGCTCGCGGAGGAGGCGCCCGGGCAGTCGGCCGACGCCGCGCTCGGCAGGACGGCGAGGGCAGCGGTGGTCAGGGCGAGGCTCAGCACGGGGAGGAAGCGGGGCATCGTCATCTCGAAACAACCTAAGAAAGAGAGAGTCGCGGTCTGCACGACCGCGCCCATGAGGATCAGACGCTGGGCGCGCCGGTAAAGTGACGCTCCGGTGTCCGGGATCGGCGTCCTGCGCGAGGGGCCGCTGCACGCGGCGGTGAAGGACCTGCTCGCGCGGCCGGGCGACGTCACCGAGGTCAAGTACGGGCGCTACGTCATCGACCTCGTGCGCGCCGACGGCGAGCTGGTGGAGGTCCAGACGGGCGGCTTCTCGCCGCTGGGCCCCAAGCTCGACGCGCTGCTGGACGAGCACCGAATGCGGATCGTGCACCCGGTCCCGGCGCAGCGGCGGATCATCCGGGTCGACGCCAACGGCGAGGTGCTGTCCTCACGGCGCTCGCCGCTGAAGGGCGAGGTCTGGGACGTGTTCGACCGGCTGGTCTCGTTCCCGTCGCTGCTCGCGCACCCGAACCTGACCGTCGAGGTGCTGCTCTGCGCGGAGGACCACATCCGCGCGCCGGAGGCGGGACGCTCGCGCTCGGGCCGCCGGCGCCGCGATCCGGGCGAGCGGCGGCTGACCGAGGTGGTCGGCAGCGAGGTCCTCGCGTCGCCGGCCGACTGCGCGGCGCTGCTCCCGGACGCCCTACGCGCGGAGCCGTTCACGACGCGCGAGCTGGCCACCGCCGTCGGCTGTCGGATGATCCTCGCCCAGCGGATCGCCTACTGCCTGCGCGGCATGGAGGTCCTCACCGACGCCGGCAAGCGCGGCCGCGCGCCGCTGCACGTCATCGCGGCGTAGGCGGCGCCGCTACTTCTTCTTCGACGCCGCGAGCGCCTTGGGCTCGTCGTCGTCCTGCGCTGCGGCGGCGTCCAGCGCGGAGCGCACCGGCGCGCCCCAGGCGGCGTCGACCGCGGTCATCAGCGAGCCGTCGGTCAGGCAGTTGATGCAGAACGCCTTCTGGCCCCAGCCGATCGCGCGGGCCAGGACCTCGCTGGCGTAGGAGACGCCGGTCGCGTCGTGGCCGTAGTAGTCATAGGCGGCGCGCCAGGCGGCGGCGTCGAGGTTCTTGCCCGCGCCGTTGTCGCGCAGCAGCGCGGCGCCGGCCATGATCGCGTCGTAGTCGTCGTAGATCGACGGGTGCTTGGCGGTCTTGTGCGGGTAGTTGGCTGGCCGTGAACCGCGCGCGAACGAGTTCATGTAGCGCTTCCACGTCGAGACCGGGCCGTTCGTCACGTTGAACTGCATCGGGCCGGCGCAGCAGTTGGCGAAGTTGCGCCCGTGGTAGGTCGTCGGGTGCGTGGAGAACGCGGTCTCCTGCTTGTGGACCGACGCGATCAGCAGCCAGTTGACGCCGTAGACCTTCTGGGCCTCGGCGTAGATGGGGTAGAACCCGGCGACCCAGTTGGCGGGCACGTGGGCCAGCTCGTTGGACGAGAAGCGCTGGGCGTCGGCCTTCTGCTCGGTGGCAGTCGGCGCCTTGGCCGCGGCCTTCTTGGTCGCGCCGGTCGTCTCGGTCGCGCCGGTGACCGCCTCGGCCGTCGCTTCGGGCGTCGGCGTCGGTGTCACCACGACCACCGCGGGTGCCGCCGGGGGCGCGGGCAATGCCGCCCGGCCGCCACCGCTCTTGGTGAAGGCGCCACCCAGCGCGACGCCGAGCAGCGCGGCGCCGGCGACGAGAGCCACGAGCGCTACGGCCAGGGGCCAGCGCTCGCGGGGCGGGGTGGGCAGGGACGGCTCGTGGGACACGGGCAGGCGAGAGGATAGATCGCTCGCCTAAACGCGCGCTTCACACCGCCAGCAGCGCGCCCTCGTGCGCCAGCAGCGTGCGCTTGCGGTCCAAGCCGCCGGCGTAGCCCGTCAGCGCTCCGCGCGCGCCGATCACGCGGTGGCACGGCACGACGATCGGCAGCGGGTTGGCGCCATTGGCTGCGCCGACCGCTCGGGCGCCCGCGCCGCCGACGCCGAGCACGTCGGCGATCTCGCCGTAGGTCGTCGTCGTGCCGAACGGCACGCGCGCGACGTGGTCCCAGACCGCGCGTTGGAAGGACGTGCCGAAGCGCGGACGCAACGGCAGGTCGAAGGTCTCGCGCAGGCCCTCGGCGTAGCCGCGGAACTGCCGGGCGCTCTCGCGCAGGATCGGGTCGGCGTCGGCGCGCGGCGAGTCGGGCGGGATGTCGGCGACGTCGAAGCGGATCTCGCAGAGGCCCTCGCCATCGCCCAGCAGGGCGATCTCGCCGATGGGGGTCTCGACGGTGGTGTGGATCAGCGGCACGGAACGGCGCTCCTTCCAGGTGGCGTACTCGGTCGGCAGGCACTTCCCGCACGGGCGGTAGCCCGCGGCGATGGCGGTCGGCTCGTCGGCGAAGAACACGCGCTGGGCGACGTACTCGCCGCGCGCGATCGCTCGCAGCGCGCTCGGGCAGTCCAGCCGACCGTAGAGCTGCTGGCCGCGGTGGCCGCCGAGCGTGCCGGGCGTCGAGGACCGGTAGGGCTGGGCGTCAGGGCCGATGAGCGTGTACTGCTTCATGAGGATTGAAACGGAGCGGGGGTCATGAACGTGAGATCGCCGCGTAGCATCGCCGACGACATGGACGACCTGCTCAAGCTCGCCGCCGACGCCGGCCATGAGATCTCGACCGCCGAGGAGGCGCTGACCGAGGAGGCGCACGACGTTGCGCGTGATGCGCTCGATCGCGCGGCCGATCACCTCGCCGACCTGCGCGCCCGCTGGCCCGAGATGAACGCGGCCGAGCGCGCGATCGTGGGGCCGTCGGCGCAGGCCGTCCGGCAGCGGCTGGACGCCGCCGCGGCCCAGGTTCCGGCGCGCCGCACGCTCTCCGAGGGGACCGCCGAGGTCGACCCGGAGGAGGAGTCCGAGCCGGAGGCGACGACGGGTCCTTGACAAGGCGGCGAATCGCCTTGCCCCGGGATTCACGGCCGGTCTACCCTCGGCGCTCAGCGAGCGGAGAAGCGGAGGCAACCACTGTGAAGATCGGAGCGGTGTTCAACAGCGATCTCACCAACGTCCACCACAGGGTGGTCGTTCCGTTGAGAGAGCTGGCACGGCGCGGGCACCAGGTCGTCTGGGTTCAGCCCGACCACTGTGGCCACGTCGCGCCTGAGCGGCTGTCCGGCTGCGATGTCGTGCACATCCACCGCCGGTCCGAGCGGGACCTGATCGCCTGCGTCGACGAGCTGCGCGAGCGCGGCGTCGGGATCATTTGGGACACCGACGATCCGGCGGCGCTGTTGCCGGCCGACATCGATGGCCTAGCGCCCTTCGGCGGCTACAAGCGGGCGCGCGAGCTGCGCGGCCAGAAGGCGATGGCGGCGCGGGCCGACGTCGTCACCACGGGCTCGGAGGTCATCGCGGAGCGCTGCGCGGCGGTGACCGACGGCGCGGTCGTCGTGATCGAGGACTACCTCGGTGACGAGGAGTACGTCTGGCAGCCCAAGACTCACACCGGCGTGATCGTCGGTTGGGTCGGCGAGCCGGAGGACGCCGTCGACGCCGACGAGCTCGGGATCGCGGACGTGCTGCGCCGCGTGATGGCGCGCGACCCGCGGATCAAGGTCGAGACGATCGGCGTGGAGCTGGACCTCCACGATGCGGGCGAGCGGTACACGCACCACCGGTACCTGCCGGTCGAGGAGCTGGCCTGGCACGTCCGTCAGTTCGACGTGGCGATCGCGCCGATGGCCGACCTGCCGACGACCACCGCGCGCACCCGCATCACGCTCAAGGAGTACGCGGCCTCCGGCGTCCCGTGGGTGGCGTCGGCACGTGGCCCGTACCTGGGGCTCGGCGAGGAGGAAGGCGGCGTGTTGGTTTCTGATGACGGCTGGGAGCACGCCCTGCTGGCCATGGCCGGCGCGCGCTTCCGCCGCCGCCAGCTGCGCCGCCGCGCCGAGGAGTGGGCCAAGGCCCACCACATCGCCGTTCACGCCGATCGCTGGGAGACGGTCTTCCGGACCGCGGCATCCTCGGTCCGGCAGGTGGCCTGAACGGCCAGCTCCGCGCACGGCAACGACGCGGGGCACACCGGGCGCGCCGCCCGCAGGAGGCGGCGCGCCGCGGCTCTGAGCTATCTGGCAGATCCTGACGCACCGGCTCTGGTCACCGCCGGAGCGAGCTGGTCTCATGCTCCTGGCTCGCAAGCCGCCGGATCAGACCTCCGGACGGGCGTGCGGGCAGCCCGTCGCAGGATCCGGTGGAGGCTCTCGGCGCGGCTTCGTCGCGATGGTCCTGGGCAACGACACGCCCAACTGAGCATGCGGCGCCGCGGCGTCGTCGACCATCGAGCAGTAGGAGATCCTCATGAGCAAGATCGCTCGTCGCGCCGTGCTCGTCGCGGCGGCGCTGTCGCTGCTGGCGGCGCTGTCCTCGACCGCCTCCGCGGTGACGTGGCACAACACCGGCAACACGGCGTACACCGCGTCGATCGGACCGGGCACGCTGTCGGCCAGTGGCACCAGCTACGTCTGCTCCAGCGGCACGATGACGGCCACCGTGACTAGCACCCCGTTCGTTGGCGCCATCTGGGCGGGCGAGACCGGCACTGCGACGTTCACCGGGGGGCCGTGCGGCAGCGTCAACATCGACTGCTCCTTCAAGGTCACTGCCTACGCCTGGACTAACATCGTGCCCGCCGTCACCCACGCCATCGTCGACACGACGTGCGGGGCCTACACCGGTGGCACCAAGGTGTGTCAGATCGTCGGCACGATCAACAGCATCGCCACCAATCCGACTGGCGCGACGGCGGGCACGGTCACTTCCCAGACTGGCCCCGGCCTGTTCGTGACTGACGCCACCCCCGGCAGCTGCCCGCTAGGCAACGGCGTTGCCGCCGACCTCACCGTCATGAAGGCAACGATCACCAACGGCAGCGGCGGCGGGGGCAACCTCGGCCCGATCATCACGCGCACTGCGTGACGGCCGCCGGGCGCGGCTCCCGCTCACCCCGCGCGCAGCGCGAGGCGGGGGAGGCGGGAGCGGCCCGGGGTGGGCCAGCGTGGCGGGGCGTCGCGGCGTGACGCATGACGGCGCAGGAGCGCGATGAGGTGCTCGGTCGGCGCGAACGGGTCGGCGACGGTCGCGCCGGAGGTCGTCGAGAGGGCGGCGCGCAGGATGCCGTTCTCCTCGGCCAGCAGGAGCGGGCCGGAGGGGACGCGGCGGGAGTCCAGGGCGGCGAGGCGGGCGACGTCGGGGGCGTCGTTCGGGCGGGCGGCGCGCAGGGTCACGCCGGCCAGGTGCGGAGGGGAGAAGGAGGTCATGGATCCAGTCTGCGCTGGCATCTCCCATCGCGCAATGCGAAGATCGATAGAAACCTATCTTGAAACGCGATGGATCTCCGACAGCTCCGATACCTCGACGCCGTAGCCCGCGCGCGCTCCTTCACCGCCGCCGCCCTTGACCTCCATGTCGCTCAGTCGGCGCTCTCCCAGCAGGTCGCCAAGCTCGAACGGGAACTTGGTGTTGAACTGCTGCGCCGCACGACCCGTCGCGTCGAGGTCACGGAGGCTGGCGAGCTGGTGCTCGCACGCGGCCGCCGCGCGCTCGCCGAGGCCGAGGCGATCCGCGCCGACCTTGACGCGCTGCACGGCCTGGTCCGCGGCCGGCTGCGGATCGGCGGCGTGCCGCCGGTCTCGGGCCTGCACCCCGCGTCGCTGATCGCGGAGTTCGGCCGCGCGCACCCGGGCGTGGAGATCACGATCCGCGAGGACGTCGCCGCGCTGCTGCTCGACGAGCTGGAGGCCGCGCGCTTGGACCTCGTGCTGGCGCTCGTCGCGCCGGACGACACGTCGCCGGCGCTCACGGGCGTCCGGCTGCTCGACGAGGAGCTGGCCGTCGTCGCCGCGCCCGGCCACGCCCTGGCCTCCCGCAAGCGCGTGCCCCACGCGGCGCTTGCCGACGAGCCGCTGGTCGCCTACGGCCACGGCTCGGCGCTGCGCCACGAGCTCGACCGCCTGTTCCCCGATGGCCGCGTCGTCGCCGAGGCCAACGAGCTGGCGACGCTCCGGGAGCTCGTCGCCCTCGGCCTCGGCGTCACGCTCATGCCCGCGGCAGTAGTGGCCAGCGCACGCGACGAAGAGCTGACCGTCCGCCCGCTGCACCCGCGCGTCCGCGTCCCGGTCTCGATGTTGTGGCGCGCCAACGAGACGCCGACGCCCGCCGCACGGGCGTTCCGCGAGCACGTCCTGGCGGAAGTGACCAAGAGCTCTTGACATCGGCACCACGGCTGTGGTTAGGATCCCTGGCGTTGTTCCAAAAACGTTTTTGGAACAACAGACCCGGAGAGAGAATCCTTGCCCGAGCGCACCACCATCCGTGAGCTGGCCCGATTGAGCGGTGTCTCGATCGGCACGGTGTCGCGCGCGCTCAACGGCTACACCGACGTGCGGCCCGAGACCCGCGAGCGGATCATCCGCCTCGCCGAGGAGCTCGACTACACGCCGTCGGCCTCGGCCCGCTCGCTGGTCACCCAGCGCTCGCACGTCGTCGGCGTGTTCCTCAACACGGGCGAGGGCCACCCGGACCTGCAGCACCCGTTCTTCCACGAGGTCCTGGCCGGCGTGCAGGAGACCGCGGGTGCGCAGGGTTACGACTTGCTGCTGTTCTCCACCGAGAACCCAGGCAATGGCTATGGGTCGCACTCCTACGTCAAGCGCTGCCGCCACCACAACGTCGACGGCGTCGTGCTGATGGGCTTCGAGCACCGCGACGAGGACGTGCGCCGCCTCTGCGCGTCGTCGATCCCGGTGATCGGCGTCGACGTCGAGCTGACCGGCCGGGACACCGCGTTCGTCACCTCCGACAACGTCCAAGGCGGACAACTCGCGGTGCAACACCTTGCAGCATTTGGGCACACGCGGATCGCCACGATCGCGGGTCCGGTCGAGACCGTCGCCGGCGAGCGCCGTCTGAAGGGCTACCGCGACGGCCTCGCCGCCGCCGGGCTGGCGTTCCGCGACGAGTACGTCACCGGCGGGGACTTCTACGTGGACTCCGGTCACACGGCGGCCGCCAAGCTGCTCGCGCTGCCCGAGCCGCCGACCGCGATCGTCGCGGCGTCTGACTTCATGGCCGTCGGCGCGCTGCGCGCCGCCACCGAGGCTGGGCTGCGCGTCCCGGACGAGCTGTCGATCGTCGGCTTTGACGACATCATGCTCGCCGCCCACCTCCAGCCGGGGCTCACCACGCTCCGGCAGGACAAGCAGGGCCTCGGCGACGCCGCGGCGCGCTGGCTGATGGCGCACATCGACGGCGACGCGGCCAACGCGCCGGAGGCCGTCACGTTGCCGATCGAGCTGGTCGCGCGCGGCACCACCGCGGCACCCGCGAGCCGGAGCTAGACGGAGGTGACGCCACGCCCGCCATAGCCGCCGTTTCGTCATCCGTTGGGTCGTAAACGTTTTTGGAACGAACTTCAGAGAAACTGCTGGGGAGCAGGAGGAGAGAGATGAGCAGGAGCCGAGTGACCGCCCTCGTCGCGGTCGCCCTCACGGTGTTGTCGATGGTCCTCGCCGCGTGCGGCGGAGACGACGGTGGCACCAACGACAAGGCGCAGGCCAACGACAAGCCGGCCGAGGCCAAGAGCCTCAAGGGTCAGACCGTCCGCCTGTGGATCATGAACAACGGCCCCAAGCCGGTCGCCGACACGGAGCGCATCGTCGCGCCGTTCGAGCAGAAGACCGGCATCAAGGTTAAGGTCGAGCTCGTGGGCTGGGACGTCCAGCTCGACCGCATCCGCAACGCCGCCGTCTCGGGTGAAGGCCCGGACGTCACGCAGGCCGGCACGACGCAGGTCCCGTTCTTCGCCGCGCTCGGCGGGTTCGAGGACCTCAAGGGCCGCGTCGGCGACATCGGTGGTGCAGGCGCCTACGCGCCCGGCATCTGGAAGACCTCGCAGGTCGAGGGCCAGGACGGGACGTGGGGCGTGCCGTGGTTCACCGAGGCGCGCACGATCTACTACCGCAAGGACGCGCTGAAGGCCGCGGGCGTCGACCCGGCGACGGCCTTCGAGTCCCAGGCCGCGCTGAAGGCAACGTTGGAGAAGCTCAAGGCCGTCAAGGAGATCGGCGGCAAGCCGATCGCCCCGTTCGGCGGCCCGGGCAAGAAGGCCTATGACCTGGTCCACAACCTGATGCCGTGGGTCTGGGACGCGGGCGGCGCGGAGCTGAGCGAGGACAACAAGACCTCGACGATCAACTCGCCGCAGGCGGTCCAGGGCGTCAAGTTCGCCACCGACCTGGTCGGTGCCGGGCTGTGGGACAAGTCGATGCTCGAGCGTGACGGCCAGCAGGTCGAGGACCAGTTCAAGGGCGGCCGCCTCGCGGTCTTCATCGGTGGCCCGTGGGTGCTTCAGTCCTCCAAGCGCGCCGAGGACGACACGTGGTCGGACGCGGCCCGCAAGAACATCGGCGTCGCGTCGATGCCGGGCGGCGACTCCAACAAGGGCTACACGTTCATCGGCGGGTCCAACCTGATGGTGTTCAAGTCCTCACAGCACAAGGACGCGGCCTGGGAGCTGGTCAAGTACCTGTCCCAGGACGACGTGCAGACCGACTACGCCGGGTTGATGGGTATGTTCCCGGCGCGCCTGAAGCCGCAGGAGGCCGAGGGCACGGTCGACGCCGACCACGAGGCGTTCTACGCGGCGATCAAGGACCAGGGCCGGTCCTACGCGCCGATCGCCCAGTGGGCGCAGGTCGAGAACGCCTACAAGAACCAGTTCGGGCAGATCCTGGACAAGGCGGCGGGCAAGGGGCAGCTGTCGGACGCCGACATCAAGGCCCAGCTCGACAAGGCCGCCAAGGAGGCCGACGGCCTCCTGTCCCAGGCGACCTCGTAGGTCCAGCGTGAGCGCCGTCGTCGATCCGACCGAGAAGGCCTCTGCCGAGGCCGCGCGGGCATCGTCCGCGCGGCCCGGCGGGCGGCGCCGCGGCCGCGGTGGGTCAAGCGCCTCCGGGCGCCGCCTGGCCTACTGGCTGATCGCGCCGGCGCTCACGTTCATGATCTTGGTGCACGTGATCCCGTCGCTGGCGGGCATCGCGTTGTCGTTCAAGAACCTCAACACCTTCACCTTCCGCGAGCTCTTCGGGGCGCCGTGGAGCGGGCTGCACAACTACAACGCGATCCTGTTCGACTCGGCCAACCCGCTGCACTCGGGGTTCGTCGACGCCGTCCGCAACACCATCATCTACACCGCCGCGACGGTCGCCGGAACGCTGGTCGGCGGTCTCGGGATCGCGCTGCTGATGGCCCGCCAGTTCCCCGGGCGGCGGATCGTCCGGACGCTGATGCTCGCGCCCTACGTCGTGCCGAGCTTCGTCGTCGCGGTGCTGTGGGGCTTCATGTGGCAGTCGGACTCCGGGATCATCAACAAGGTCCTGGTCGACTACACGGGCGTCCTGAGCGACCGCCCGACGTGGCTGCTCGGCCACAACTCGCTGCTGGCGATCATCATCCCGTCGATCTGGCGCGGGATCCCGCTGGCGATGCTGATCTTCCTCGCGGGCCTGGAGTCGATGCCCAAGGAGCTGCACGAGGCGGCGGCGATCGACGGCGCCGGCCCGTGGCGGCGGTTCCGCTACATCACGCTGCCGCTGCTGCGCCCGTTGATTGCGATCCAGCTGCTGTTCGGCGTCATCTACAGCACCTACCAGTTCGCGATCCCCTACGTGATGCTCGGCTCCAACCCGGGCAGCGACGCCGACCTGATCATGACCTTGATCGTCCGGCAGTCGTTCTCCAACAACCTGTTCGGCTTCGGCGCCGCGGCGTCGACGCTGCTCATGTTGGTGATGTTGATCTGGGTGGCGGTCTGGTTCAGGGCCTTCCGCCGCGACCTCGAAGGAGACAACGCCTGATGGCCTCGCGACGCACGTTGACCAACTGGTCGCTGAACGCGCTGACCTACGCGGTGCTGGCGATCATGCTCGCGCCGATCGCGTGGCTGGTCATCTCCAGCTTGCAGACGCGCGGCCAGCTCGCGTCCGGCGAGTACGACCTGCTGCACCCGACGGTGTCGGCGTTCAAGCAGATGTGGGAGTCCGTGGACTTCGGCAAGTACTTCGTCAACTCGTTGATCATCTGCACGGCGTCGGCGGTGCTGTCGACGGCGTTCGCGTCGTCGGCCGGCTACGCGCTGGCGCGGCTGCGGTTCCGCGGCGAGAAGGCGTTCGGCACGGCGGTCGTCGGCACGCAGCTCGTGCCGGGCTCGATGTTCCTGCTGCCGGTGTTCCTGGGGTTCATCTGGCTCAAGCAGAACACGCCGATCCACCTGTTCGACACGCACATCGGGATGATCCTGGTCTACACCGCGTTCTTCACGCCGGTCGCGATCTGGTTCATGCGGTACTTCTTCATGAACATCCCGCCGGAGCTCGAAGAAGCCGCGATGGTCGACGGCTGTACGCGCTTCGGCGCGTTCTGGCGCGTCGTCCTGCCCAGTGCCGCGCCCGGCCTGGTCGCGACGTTCGTATACGCCTTCCTGCTGGCCTGGGACGAGCTGCTGTTCGTCACCGCGCTCACGGCCAACCGCGCCGAGACGATCCCGGTCGGCATCCACAACTTCATCGGCAACTACTCAGAGGAGTACGCACAGCTCATGGCTGCAGGCGTCGTCTCGACGATCCCCGTCATGCTCGCCTTCTTCGCCACCCAGCGGTGGCTCGTTCAGGGCCTGACGGCCGGGGCGGTGAAGGGATGAGCGCGACCGCGCCGCGGCCGACGGAGGGTGGTCAGGAGGCGACGGCCGAGCCGTTCGTCCCGCCGCCCGGCTTCCGCTTCGGCGTCGCGACCGCGGCCTACCAGATCGAGGGCTCCACGCTGGCCGACGGCCGCGGCGAGTCGATCTGGGATCGCTTCGCGCACACGCCGGGCAAGACCGTCAACGGCGACACCGGCGACGTCGCCTGCGACCACTACAAGCGCTGGCGCGCCGACGTCGAGTTGATGGACACGCTGCACGTCGAGTCCTACCGCTTCTCGATCGCGTGGCCGCGGATCCTTCCGACCGGCGCGGGAACGGTCAACCAGCGCGGGCTGGACTTCTACAAGCGCTTGGCCGAGGGCCTGCGCGAGCGCGGCATCGAGCCGGTCGCCACGCTCTACCACTGGGATCTGCCCCAGGCGCTGCAGAACGGCGGCGGCTGGGCGGCGCGCGACACGGTCGAGCGCTTCGCCGAGTACGCGCGGATCGTCGGCGCCGAGCTCGGCGACGTCGTCGGGTCGTGGATCACCCAGAACGAGCCGTGGTGCACGGCGTTCCTGGGCAATGCCATTGGCAAGAAGGCGCCGGGCCTGCACGACTGGCCGACGGCGCTGGCCGTCTCGCATCACCTGCTGCTCAGCCACGGGCGGGCGACCGAGGCGCTGCGGACGGTGCTGCCGGCCGGGTCGGAGATCGGCATCGCGCTCAACCTGTTCCCGATCCTGCCCGCCGTCGACGACGAGGCGCATCGGGAAGCCGCCGTGGTGCGGGACGGCTACGTCAACCGCTGGTTCTTGGATCCGGTCTTCCGCGGTGCCTACCCGCAAGACATGGTGGAGCTCTACGAGCGCGAGACCGGACCGTTTGACTGCGTCCAAGACGGCGACCTCGCGACGATCTCCACACCCACCGACTTCCTCGGCGTCAACTACTACAACCCGATGCGCGTCGAGCCGAGCGACGAGGGCCCGTTGCACGTGCGCGACGCCGAGTCGGTCGGGCCGGTCACCGGCATGGGCTGGGAGATCGATCCCGCCGGCCTGCGCCAGATCCTCGCGCGCGTGCGCGCGGAGTACACGTCGCTGCCGGTGATGATCACCGAGAACGGGTCGGCGTTCGAGGACCCCGAGCCGGCCGACGGCGTCCTGGAGGACCCCGAGCGCCGCGCCTATCTGGCCGGGCACCTGGCCGCCGTGGGCGAGGCGCTCGCCGACGGCTCCGACGTCCGCCGCTACTTCGTCTGGTCGTTGTTGGACAACTACGAGTGGGAAGACGGCTACGGCCAGCGCTTCGGGATCGTCCACGTCGACTTCGAGACCCAGGCGCGCACGCCCAAGGCCAGCGCGCTGTTCTACAAGGACTACATCGACCGCGCGCGTAAGGGCGCGTAGGGAGACGAGATGGCCAGCATCGGCTTCGCAGGGGTGAGCAAGGCGTTCGAGGACGGCACCGTCGCGGTGGACGACCTCGACCTGGAGATCCGCGACGGCGAGTTCATGGTCTTGGTCGGGCCGTCGGGCTCGGGTAAGTCCACCGCCTTGCGCATGCTCGCGGGACTGGAGGTCAACACCGAGGGCCACATCCGGATCGGCGACCGCGTCGTCGACGACCTGGAGCCCAAGGACCGCGACCTGGCGATGGTCTTTCAGTCCTACGCGTTGTACCCGCACATGACGGTCGCCGAGAACATGGGCTTCGCGCTGAAGATGCAGCGCGCCAAGCGCGACGAGATCGCGCGGCGCGTCGCGGCGGCGGCCGAGAAGCTCGGGATCGAGGCGCTCCTGGAGCGCCGCCCCAAGCAGCTCAGCGGCGGCCAGCGCCAGCGGGTTGCGCTGGGGCGCGCGATCGTCCGCGACCCGGCGGCGTTCCTGATGGACGAGCCGCTCTCGAACCTCGACGCCAAGCTGCGCGTCGAGATGCGCGCCTACCTGGCCGGGCTGCACCAGGAGCTCGGCACGACGACCGTCTACGTCACCCACGACCAGACCGAGGCCATGACGATGGGCGACCGCGTGGCGGTCATGCGCGACGGTCGCCTGGCGCAGTGCGGTGCGCCGCAGACCTTGTACGACGAGCCCGCCGACCTGTTCGTGGCCGGCTTCATGGGCTCGCCCGCGATGAACCTCCTCGAGGCGCGGCTGGTGCCGGCCGGTGACGGCTTCGACGTCGTCATCGGCCGGCAGCGCCTCTCGCTGCCGGCGAGCGTCGTCGCCGCGCGGCCCGGCCTGCGCGTCTTCGCCGACCGCCCGGTGGTCGTCGGGATCCGGCCGGAGGCGGTCGCGCTCGGTGGCGGCGCCACCGACGGCCGCGCGCTCAACGTCGCGGTCGCGCTCGTCGAGGCGCTCGGCTCCGACCTGCTCGTTCACGCCGACGTCGACGCCGCCACCGTCCTGACCGCTGACCAGGAGGAGCTGGCCGCCGAGGTCCCGCTCTCGGCCACCGCTCGCCTGACGCTCCGCCTGCCGCCGAGTGCGCGCGTGCGGCCGGGCGAGCCCTTGACGGTCGCGGTCGAGACCGAGCGCCTGCACCTGTTCGACCCGGAAACGGAGCGCGCCATCCGCTGAGCCGGTGAGGATCGCGCCCGCTCCGGGTACACCCCCGTCATGGTCGCGATCCTCATCATCATCGCTCTCTTGGTCGTCGTCGCCATCGGCGCCGGGATCTACAGCCGCCGCAAGGCGGAGGAGCGGACGCGGATCGAGCAGGAGCGCCAGGTCATCGCCGGCGAGCTGTCCGGGCATCAGCAGGAGCACGACGCGATCGTCTCCCGCGCCGGGTCCGCCGCCAACGAGGCGCGCGAGCACCGCGCCGCCGCCGAGGAGCACGCCGAGCAGGCACGCCGCCACGAGCAGGAGGCTGCCCAGCACGCCGAGGCCGCCGAGACGGCCGAATCACGCTTCACCCGTGCCCGCGACGCCGCCGAGCGCCACGGCGAGCGCGCCGAGGACGCCCAGCGCCGGCTGGACGAGCTGGGCGACCGCCGCTAGGAGCGCTCGCGCTCGATACGCAAGCAGGCTTGCGCGTGCGGACAGAAGTGCTGCACGCCGTTTGATCCTCCGCAAGACTGGGTAGCGGCCGAAGGCCGTGCGCTCGTGGGTGTGTACGGCTATCACCACCCCAAGGAGGATCGATGGCCGGGACCCTGGCTGCCGACGAGGGACGTTCGCGCAAGCGACGAGACGACGAGCAGGGCGAGCTCGATCCGGCAGCGCTGAGGCGCTTGCTGGAAGCCCTCAACGCGGCTGCGGACGGCGACTTCTCACGACGTCTCCCGGCACGGCGCAAGGGCCTGCTCGGCGAGCTGGAGGTGGCCTTCAACCGCCTCGCCGAGCACTCCGAGGCCCAGACCGCGGAGTTCGGGCGCGTCGCGCGGCAGATCGGCCGTGAGGGTCGGATGACCGAGCGCGCCCGCACCGAGGGCGCCAAGGGCGCCTACCTCGAGCGCATCACGATCGTCAACGGCCTGATCGACGACCTCGTCCGTCCCACGACGGAGGTCGCACGTGTGATCGTGGCGGTCGCCGAGGGCGACCTGTCGCAGAAGATGGCGATGGAGATCGACGGCCAGCCGGTCAAGGGCGAGTTCGCCCGCATCGGCACCACGGTCAACGCGATGGTCGACCAGTTGTCGTCCTTCGCCTCCGAGGTGACGCGCGTCGCGCGCGAGGTCGGCACCGACGGCAAGCTCGGCGGCCAGGCCGCGGTGCCTGGCGTGTCCGGCACGTGGGCCGACCTCACCGAGTCGGTGAACTCGATGGCCGCGAACCTGACGGGTCAGGTCCGCAACATCGCGCAGGTCACGACGGCGGTCGCCCAGGGCGACCTGACCCAGAAGATCACGGTCGACGCCCGCGGCGAGATCCTCGAGCTGAAGGACACCATCAACACGATGGTCGACCAGCTCGGCGGCTTCGCCGACGAGGTCACGCGCGTCGCGCGCGAGGTCGGCACGGACGGCAAGCTCGGCGGCCAGGCCGAGGTGCGCGGCGTCTCCGGCACGTGGCGCGACCTGACCGAGAACGTCAACTTCATGGCGCGCAACCTGACCGACCAGGTGCGCGGCATCGCGCAGGTCGCCGGCGCGGTCGCCAAGGGCGACCTGACGCAGAAGATCACGGTCGACGCCAAGGGCGAGGTCGCGGCGCTCGCCGACACGATCAACGCGATGACCGACACCTTGTCGGTCTTCGCCGAGCAGGTGACGAGGGTCGCGCGAGAGGTGGGGACCGAGGGCAAGCTCGGTGGCCAGGCCGAGGTGCCGGGCGTGTCGGGCACGTGGAAGGACCTGACCGAGTCGGTGAACTCGATGGCGGAGAACCTGACGGGTCAGGTCCGCAACATCGCGCTCGTGACGACGGCGGTGGCCCAGGGCGACCTGTCGCAGAAGATCGAGGTCGACGCGCGCGGCGAGATCCTGCTGCTCAAGGACACCATCAACACGATGGTCGACCAGCTGCGGTCGTTCGCCGACGAGGTCACGCGCGTGGCGCGCGAGGTCGGCACGGAAGGACGCCTCGGCGGCCAGGCGGTCGTGCCGGGCGTCGCGGGCACGTGGAAGGACCTCACGGACTCCGTGAACGTCATGGCGCGCAACCTGACCGACCAGGTCCGCGACATCGCGCGCGTGACGACGGCGGTGGCCAAGGGCGACCTGACCCAAGAGGTGACGGTCGACGTCAAGGGCGAGGTCCTCGAGCTCAAGCGGACCGTGAACACGATGGTCGACCAGTTGTCGTCCTTCGCCGACGAGGTCACGCGCGTCGCGCGCGAGGTCGGCACGGAGGGCAAGCTCGGCGGCCAGGCCGAGGTCAAGGGCGTCTCGGGCACGTGGCGCGACCTGACCGAGAACGTCAACTTCATGGCCGACAACCTGACCCACCAGGTGCGCAACATCGCCCAGGTGACGACGGCGGTGGCCCAGGGCGACCTGTCCAAGAAGATCACGGTCGACGCGCGCGGCGAGATCCTCGAGCTCAAGGACACCATCAACACGATGGTCGACCAGCTGCGGTCGTTCGCGGCCGAGGTGACGCGCGTGGCCAAGGAGGTCGGCACCGACGGCCGCCTCGGCGGCCAGGCGGAGGTCGAGGACGTCTCCGGCACGTGGCGGTCGCTGACCGAGTCGGTGAACTCGATGGCGGCCAACCTGACCGAGCAGGTGCGCGGCATCGCGACGGTGACGACGGCGGTGGCCAACGGCGACCTGTCCAAGAAGATCACGGTCGAGGCCAAGGGCGAGGTCGCCGCGCTGGCCGACACGGTCAACGCGATGGTCGACCAGCTGCGGTCCTTCGCGGCCGAGGTGACGCGCGTCGCGCGCGAGGTCGGCACGGACGGCAAGCTCGGCGGCCAGGCGCAGGTCGAGGGCGTCTCCGGCACGTGGCGCTCGCTCACGGAGTCGGTGAACTCGATGGCCGACAACTTGACCGGCCAGGTCCGCAACATCGCCCAGGTCACGACGGCGGTGGCCAACGGCGACCTGTCGCAGAAGATCACGGTCGACGCGCGCGGCGAGATCTTGGAGCTCAAGGACACGATCAACACGATGGTGTCGCAGCTCTCCTCGTTCGCCGACGAGGTGACGCGCGTCGCGCGCGAGGTCGGCACGGAGGGCTCGCTGGGCGGTCAGGCCGAGGTCGAGGGCGTCCGCGGCCGCTGGCGCGACCTGACCGAGAACGTCAACCAGCTCGCGTCGACGCTGACGACGCAGCTGCGCGCGATCGCCGAGGTCTCCACGGCGGTGACGCAGGGCGACCTGACGCGGTCGATCACGGTCCAGGCTCAGGGCGAGGTCGCCGAGCTCAAGGACAACATCAACCAGATGATCGCCAACCTGCGCGAGACGACGCAGATCAACGTCGAGCAGGACTGGCTGAAGACGAACCTCGCGCGGATGGGCGGCATGCTCCAGGGGCAGGCGGACCTGGGCCAGGTCACGCGACTGATCATGAGCGAGCTGACGCCGCTGGTGACCTCGCAGCACGGCGCGTTCTACCTCGTCGAAGGCGAGGCCGACGAGACCCAGGAGCTGCGGCTCGTCGCGTCCTACGGCGGTGACGGCGGCTCGATCCGCGATCAGTTCGCGCTCGGTCAGGGCCTGATCGGGCAGGCGGCCGTCGAGGCCAAGCCGATCGTCGTCGACGACGTTCCCAAGGACTACATCAAGGTCTCCTCGGGGCTCGGCGACGCGCCCCCGCGCAACATCATCGTGTTGCCGGTCGTCTTCGAGGAGCAGGTCCTCGGCGTCATCGAGCTGGCGTCGTTGCAGTCGGTCACCGAGATCAACCGCGCGTTCCTGGAGCAGATCACCGAGACGATCGGCGTCGTGCTCTCGACGATCCGCGCAAACATGCGCACCGAGCAGCTGCTCGCGCAGTCGCAGTCGCTGGCCCGCGAGCTTCAGGCCAAGAACTCCGAGATCGAGTCGGCGCGCGCCGGCCTGGAGGAGAAGGCCACGCAGTTGGCGTTGTCCTCCAAGTACAAGTCCGAGTTCCTGGCCAACATGAGCCACGAGCTGCGCACGCCGTTGAACTCGCTGTTGATCCTGTCGCGGCTGCTGGCCGACAACGGCGACGGCAACCTCTCCGACCAGCAGGTGGAGTTCGCGACGACGATCCACTCGGCGGGCAACGACCTGCTGGCGCTGATCAACGACATCCTGGACCTCTCCAAGGTCGAGGCCGGCAAGATGGACCTCGACCTTGGGCCGGTCGCGCTGGCCGATGTCTCCGAGGACGTCGAGCGCTCGTTCCGCCCGGTGGCCAAGGAGAAGGGGCTGACGTTCACGATCGAGGTCGACGACGCGCTGCCGGCATCGATCGTCACCGATGAGCAGCGGTTGCAGCAGGTGCTGCGCAACCTGTTGTCCAACGCCTTCAAGTTCACGCACTCGGGGGCGGTGACGCTGAAGGTTCAGCGCGACGCCAACGAGCGGATCTCGTTCGCGGTGACCGACACCGGCGTGGGCATCGCGGCCGACAAGCTCGCGTCGATCTTCGAGTCCTTCCAGCAGGCGGACGGCACGACGTCGCGCAAGTACGGCGGCACCGGGCTGGGCCTGTCGATCAGTCGCGAGATCTCGCGCCTGCTCGGCGGCGAGATCCGCGTGACGTCGGCGGTCGGCGACGGCTCCTGCTTCACGCTGGTGCTGCCGCTGGCGCACCGCACGGGGGATGGCGCGCAGATCGACGCGCCAGTAGCGACCGAGCCGCCGCTGGCCGCGCCGGCCGAGGCGTCGGCGGAGTCCGCGGCGCTGCTGCCCTACGACGGGCTGGAGGACGACCGCGGCTCGGTCGTCGCCGGCGACCGCGTCCTGCTGGTCATCGCACACGATGCCGACCACGCGGCGGGCGCGCTGGCGGTCGCGCGCGAGCACGGGTTCAAGGGCCTGGTCGCCCGGCGCACGCCGCTCGGGCTCGCGCTGGCCCGCGAGTACCGGCCCGATGCCGTGCTGGTCTTCGCCGGAGATGGGCGCGGCGAGCGGCTGCTCGCGCAGCTGAAGTCGCACCCGGAGACGCGCCACCGGCCGGTGGTCGTCGCGGGCCCGGCCGGCGGGCGGCTGAGCGCGTTGCGCGCGGGCGCGGCCGCCTACGTCGACGAGGCGAGCGCCGGGAAGGACGGCACGCACCCGGGCGCGGCGGCGCTGTCGACGCTCGACGCGCTGGAACGCCTGAGCGCGCGGTCGGTCAAGCGGCTGGCGATCGTCCAGGACGGCGACGGGCTGGACGGCGAGACGCTGGAGCTGCTCGGCTCGGGCGACGACGTCGACGTGCTGGTCGTCGGGCCCGACGACGCGACCGAGCGGATGCGCTCCGACGGCGCCGACTGCGCGGTGCTCGTCGTGCGGCCCGGCTCGAAGTGGCCGTTGGACGTCCTGCTGGCGCTGGAGGGCGAGGCGGCGATGCGCGAGCTGCCGGTCGTCCTCTACGTGCCCGAGGCGCTGGCGCCCGAGGAGCGCGTCGCGCTGGAGGCCGCGTCCTCGCGGCTGGTGGTCGGGACGGCGGTGGCGCCGGACCGCCTGCTCGACGAGACCGCGCTGCACCTGCACCGCCTGGAGACCCAGCTCCCGCAGCCGACGCGCAAGTTGTTGGCCAAGCTGCGGACCGCCGATCAGGTCTTCCACGGCAAGCGCGTGTTGATCGTCGACGACGACATCCGCAACGTGTTCGCCTTGGCCTCCGCCTTGGAGACGCGCGGCATGAAGGTGGCGTTCGCGGAGAACGGGCGCGAGGGAATCGAGCGGCTGCGCGAGCAGCCCGACACCGACCTGGTGCTCTTGGACGTCATGATGCCCGAGATGGACGGGTACGAGACGGCCCGGGCGATCCGCGCGATGCCGCGCTTCGACGCGCTGCCGATCATCCAGCTGACGGCGAAGGCGATGAAGGGCGACCGCGATAAGTCGATCAGCGCGGGCGCGTCGGACTACGTCACCAAGCCGGTCGACGTGGAGCAGTTGTTGTCGTTGATGAGGGTCTGGCTGCACCGCTGATGGTCGAGGTCGACCCACCGCGGGTGCTGCTCGTCGACGACCGGCGCGAGAACCGGATCGCGCTTCAGGCCGTCCTCGAGCCGCTGCGCGTAGACGTCGTCGAGGCCGACAGCGGCGAGCAGGCGCTGCGCGAGGTCCTCACGCAGGACTTCGCGGTGATCCTGCTCGACGTGCAGATGCCGGGCATGGACGGCATCGAGACGGCCGAGATGATCAAGGCCCGCGATCGCTCGCGCGACGTGCCGATCATCTTCCTGACCGCGGCCGAGAGCGACCTGGCCGAGGTGTTCGCCGGGTACGAGGCCGGCGCGGTGGATTACCTGCTCAAGCCCTTCGACCCGCTCGTGCTGCGGTCCAAGGTGAAGGTCTTCGCCGACCTGGACCGCCATCGCCGCCAGCTACGGCGCAGTGATGAGTTGGTGCGCAACGCGTTTGCGGCGGCGACGTCCGGGATGGCGCTGTGCGACCTGACCGGGCTGGCGCTGCAGGTCAACCCGGCGCTGGAGCGGCTGACCGGGCGACAGGAGTCGGCGCTGGCGCGGACGCAGGTCCACGACATCCTGCATGAGCGCGACCGGCCGCAGCTGGTCGAGCGGCTGGAGGCGGCCGCGACGCACGGCGACGGCGGCGAGCCGTGGACGGCGCACGTGGTGGGTCAAGACAGCACGCCGGTGCCGGTGACCGTGTCGGTGGTGTCGGTCCGCGACGTCCACGGTGCGCCGCAGCAGTTGTTGGTGCAGTTGACCGACGATCGCGACCGGCGGATCGCGGCGACGCTGCAACGTGCGCTGCTGCCGGACCGGCTGCCATCGATCGTCGGCGTCACGCTGGCGGCGCACATCGCGCCGGGCGGGGGCGGCACGCGCGTGGGCGGCGACTGGTACGACGCGATCGCTCTCCCGGGCGGGCGCCTCGGAATCGTTGTAGGGGATGTCGCCGGGCACGGGGTGGACGCGGCGGCGCGGATGGGCGAGCTGCGCTCGGTCGCGCGGGCCTACGCGCTGGAGGGACACGCGCCGGTGGCGCTGATCGAGCGCATGAACGGCTACCACTCCGCGCTGGGCGCCGACCTCATGACCACCATGTTGTTCGCGATCCTGGAGATCGACTCCGGGCGGCTGCGGTTCGTCAACGCCGGCCACCCGCCGCCGCTGATCGCCCATGACGGCGGCCGGACCGAGATCCTGCACGGCGCGGGGCCGCCGCTGGGCGTCATGGACACGTGGCGCTACGAGGAGCGCGTCGCGGAGCTCACGCCGGGGACGACGGCGTTGTTGTACACCGACGGGTTGGTGGAGCGGCGCGGCGAGCGGCTCGACACGGGCCTGGGACGCCTGCGCGACGCGGCGTCCGGCGGCGGATCGCCGCAGGAGATGGTCGCGGCGGCGCTGGCGGCCTGCGAGGCCGAGCTGGCCGACGATGACGTCACGCTCGTCGCCGTGCGCGGCGAGGCGCGCCTCGGGCCGGTGGCGCGGCTGAAGCTCTCGCCGGACCCCGACGCGTTGGCCTCGCTGCGGCGCTTGAGCGCACGCTGGCTGCGCGAGGCGGGCGCCCAACCCGACGAGGTCCACGACCTGGTCATGGCCGCCAACGAGGCCTGGCAGAACGCGCTGGAGCACGGCACGAACTTCGCGCGCACGACCGTCGGCGTCGACCTCGAGGTCGATCCCCACGGCGAGGTCTCGATCACGGTCCGCGACGCCGGCTCGCGTGATCGCGCGCCGTCGGATCCGGATCGCGGCCGCGGCATCGAGCTCATGCGCGCGCTGGCCGACGAGGTCACGCTGGAGCTCGCGCCGCACGGCTCGACCGTGCGCCTGCGCCGCCAGCTGCGCGCGCCCGCGCCGCGCGAGGAGACGACGGCCTCCGAGCGCGACGACGCGCCAGACCGCGCGGCGACCTCGGGCTGAGCGAGCGGCGCGCGTCCGTCGGCCCGGCGGCGCTACGGTTCGCGCCGTGATCGACCCCGTCTTCCGCCTCGTCGCGCCCGCCTCCGCTCTCGAAGCCGCCCCGGCGGGCTGGGCTCAGGAGCTCCTGAAGCAAGGCGAGATCGCGCTCGCCCTCGACGCCGGCGAGCTCGACGCGATCGACGCCGTCGCGCGCGCCCTCGAGCAGCCCGCCGTCGCGGTGCTCCGGCGCGAGTCGACCTCGGAGGCCGCCGAGGCGTCGGTGCGCGAGTTCGCCGCCGGGCTCGCGCTGGTCTGGATCGCCCCGTCCTTCGGCGACGACGCCCGCGCCTGGGCCCGCGACCGCGCGCCGATGACGCTGCTCGTCGAGCACGACGGCCCGCTGCCCGAAGACGAGCGCCGCCGCATCGACCGCTTCGTCGCGATCCTCGGCCGCCAGGCCGAGTAGCCGAGGGCGGGCTTAGAGCCCGACCGGGTGGCGGACGGTGAAGCCCGCGTAGGAGCGGGCGTTGGCGGGCTGCCAGCGGGTGCCGGTGTTCTGGCGGCCGGAGGTGTCGAAGCGCAGGCCGGCGACGACCATGAAGGTGTGGCCGGCGTTGGCGTAGATCGTCACCCACTTGCCGGGGCCGGGCTTGCCGAACTTCATCAGCGTGCCGGAGGTCTCGGGGCCGTTGAGGTAGCCGGCGGCGGCGAGCGCGTAGGAGACCGAGCCGGAGCAGTCGTAGGCGGAGTCGGTCCAGATCTCGCCCGCGACGCGGCCGTGGCCGCCGCCGTAGACGTAGGGCTTGTGGGCGACGTCGTTGGCGGCGTGCATCAGCGCCACGAGCTTGCGCGGCGCGGTGTCCGGGATGATCGCCGTGCCGTTGGAGGCGATCGCGGCCTGGTCGAGGTTCGTGCCGCCCTTGCCGCCGTAGGCCTCCTTGAGGTCGGCGGCGATCTCGGCGTCGGTTGGTGCGCCGGAAGCGGGTGCGTCGTCGTCGGCGGGCGCGGCCTCGACGGGCGTGGCGTCAGCGTCGTCGTCGGCGGCGGGCGTCTTTGCCTTCGCCTTCGCGTAGGACGACGGGTCCGGCGGCGGCAGGTAGGGGTCGTCGACCTTCCACGCCTGCACGGTCCCGCCCGAGGACACGCTGCCGCAGCCGCCAACCAAGAAGGCGGCGGCCAGCACGCAGGCGAGGACCAGGGAACGGGACATCCGCTCTGAAGTATCGGCATTCGGACGTCCGTCCTCCACCCCGAACCGGTCAGTAGCGTCTGCCGCATGCTGCCCTTGCTCGCCGCGGTGGCCGCGGCCGCCGCGATCGGCGTGCCCGGCCCGGGGACCACGCTGGGCGGATGCCCGGTGCTGCCGCGCGACCACGCCTTCAACCGCGACATCTCGCAGGCGCCGGTCGACCCGCGCTCGGACGCCTACGTGCGCTCGATCGGGCTGACCGCCAAGCTGCACCCGGACTTCGCCTCCAAGACCTACGGGATCCCGTTCAAGGTCGTTCCCAAGGCCCAGAAGAAGGTGCCGGTCCGCTTCACCGACTACGGCGACGAGTCCGATCCCGGCCCCTACCCGCTGCCGCTGTCAGCGCCGATCGAGGGCGGCTCGGACCGGCACGTGATCGTGCTGCAACGCGGCACGTGCATGTTGTATGAGTTGTTCGGCGCCCAACGCTCGGGCAACGGCTGGAGTGCGTCCAACGGCGCGAAGTTCAACCTCAAGACGGGCAAGTCGCGTCCCAAGGGCTGGACGTCGGCCGACGCCGCCGGCCTGCCGATCCTCCCGGGACTCGCGCGGCCGGGCGCGATCACGCACGCGCTGCGCGTCACCGTGCCGCGCACGCAGAAGGCCTACGTGTCGCCCGCGACGCACTACGCGTCCTCGGACTCCAGCGCCGACCTTCCGCCGATGGGGCTGCGGCTGCGGCTGAAGTCATCGTTCGATCTGAAGCCCTTCCACGGCCAGGCGCTGGTCATCCTGAAGGCCTTGAAACGCTACGGGATGATCGTCGCCGACAACGGTTCGCCGTGGTACATCACCGGCGCGCCCGACGCTCGCTGGAACGACGACAACCTGCACACGCTTGGCCAAGTTCCCGGATCTGCGTTCGAAGCTGTGCAAAGTGGCCCGTTGACCCGGGGTTGACCTACAACCCGCTCGCGATCCGGCTACCGTGACCCGCAGTGGCGGGGTGGAACGAGGCACACGTGCATCGTGCGCTGTGGCGCGCCGGGTTCGGCGCCACCGAGCACGAGGCCCGTAAATGGGCCCACCGCGGTCGTGGCGACACGATCCGCTGGCTGCTGTCGCCCAACGGACGCAAGGCGCCGCTGGTGTCCGGCCCGAAGCCGATGGCGCTCGATCCGGTCAACGAGTACGGCCACGACATGTTGTGGTGGATGGATCGCATGGTCCGCACCACGCGGCCGCTCGAAGAGAAGATGGTGCTCTTCTGGCACGACCACTTCGCCACGCGCGACGTGGACACGCCGATGATGCTGCGCCAGAACGCGCTCTTCCGCCGTCGCGCGCTCGGGTCGTTCCCCGCGCTGCTGAGCTACGTCATGCAGGACCCGGCGATGGGCTCGTTCCTGAACTTGATCGGGTCCTACAAGGACGAGCCCAACGAGAACTTCGCCCGCGAGCTGATGGAGCTCTTCACGCTCGGCGAGGGCAACGGCTACACCGAGACCGACGTTCGCGAGGCCGCCCGCGCGCTGACCGGCTACGTCGAGGACAAGAAGGTCGGCGGTGTCCTGGTCTCGGTCAAGTTCGACCCCGAGCGCCACGACAAGGGCACCAAGAAGATCTTCGGGCATAAGGGGCGCTTCGGCCCGCACGACGTCTTGCGCCTCGTGGTCAACCACCACCGCCACCCGGAGTTCCTGGTGCGCAAGCTGTGGTCCTACTTCATCGCTGAGCCGCTCGACGCGCGCACGCGCGTGCGCCTGCAGAAGACCTACGTCAACTCGGGACACAAGCTGAAGCCCTTGGTCGGCGAGATCCTCGACCATCCCAAGCTGTACGCCAACCTCGACGGCCCGGCGATGGTCAAGGCCCCGGTCGTCGCCGTCGCGGGCATGCTGCGCGCGACGCGGATGGGCGTCAAGACCGACGACTGGGTCTGGATCACCGCCTCGATGGGGCAGCGTCTGTTCTCGCCGCCGTCGGTCGCGGGCTGGGAGTGGGGGCCGGCGTGGATGTCGTCCAACGGCATGCGCGTGCGCTTCACCGCCGCCAACGTCGCGCTCGGCCAGCCTGGCCTGAAGGTCGAGGACAAGGACACGCCGCTGGACCTGTCGCCCAAGCAGCACCTCGACCGCGCGCTGGCCGCGGTCGGCGACCCGTGGATCTCCGCCCGCACGCGCAAGGCCTTGTTGTCGCTCGCCTCCGGCTATGACCGCATGGCCGGCCAGAAGTGGCAGCGCCAGGTCGCCGCCGACATGACCCAGCGCGCGATGCGCCACCTCCTGCTCTCCGGCCCCGACTACCAGGTTCATTAGGTTGCCCCGCTTCCGCGCCCACGCCGCCTGCCAGGACTTTCACCGCGCTTCCGAGGCCGCGCGCGCCGACGTGCTCACCCGCCGCCAGATGCTCAAGTGGGGCATCGGCGCGGGCGTCACCGTCTACGCCGCCCAGAAGCTTCCGACCGGCCACCTGCTCGACGCTGCGGCCGCCGAGGCCGCCGCGGACCCCAACGCGCCGGTGCTCGTCTCGGTCTTCCTCCCAGGCGGCCTGGACTTGTTGGACACCTTGATGCCGCTCGGCCAGGAGGGCGTGCTGCGCGACCTGCGCGGCGGCGTCTCCCCGGCGACGCCGCTGGTGCTCAAGGGCACGTCCTTGGGTCTTCACCCGGCGCTCGCCAAGGGCCCCAACGGCGGCCTGCAAGGCCTATATGAACGCGGGCAGATCGGCTTCCTGCCCGGCATCGACTATGCCAACCCCAACCTGTCGCACTTCGCCTCGCGCGCGTTCTGGGAGACCGGGATGGTCTCCCAGCAGTCGGTCTCCGGCTGGCTCGGCCGCTGGCTAGACCGCCACGGCAGCAGCGACAACCCGCTCCAGGGTCTGAGCGCCGGCTACGGGCTCTCGCCGACGCTGCGCACGGTCAGCGCGCCGGTCGCCTCGGTCTCCGATCCGGGCGACGCGCGGTTGGGCATGTGGTCGGTCTGGGGCGACTGGGGGACGGCCGCGGTCAACACCTACGCCGCGCTGGCGCAGCAGACGCCGAAGGCCGCCGGCCCGGCGTCGGCGATGCGCGCCGCGCGGCTGGCGCACACGGTCTCCGACCGGCTCGCGCCGTACGCCAAGTCCAAGGAGAACCCGGACCCGCTCGGCGGGCCGGTCGTCTACCCCGAGAACAACGACACCGCCGACCGCCTCAAGGTGCTCGCGGGCCTGCTCTCGCAGCCGCTGGGCATTCGCGTCGCGACCGTCGACGCCGACGGGGAGTTCGACACCCACGAGGGCCAGGCCCAGACGCTGGACCGCGACCTCGGCGCGGTCGGCGAGGCGCTGGCGACGTTCCAGGCCGACCTGGAGGCGCGCGGGCTGGCCAACCGAGTGCTGACCTTCGTGTGGTCGGAGTTCGGCCGCCGTCCGCAGGCCAACAAGTCGCTGGGCACCGACCACGGCGCCGGCGGCGTCGCGTGGGTCCAGGGCCCGCGCGCCTACGGCGGCATCCTGACCGAGTACCCCTCCTTGGTCGACCTCGACCCGGAGAAGAACCTCAAGGTGACCGTCGACTTCCGCAAGGTGTACGGGTCGCTCATCGCGCAGTGGCTGGGCACCGACCCGGCCGAGGTGATCCCCAATGCGGGCACGTTCGGCCAAGTGCAGGTGGTGCGCTAGTGCTGGCGGACGCTCCCGCGGCCACCGCGACCCAAGCGGTCGGCGTCGGCGAGCGCGAGTTCGCGATCGCCATCTACCGCCCGAAGGTGCACCGCGGCAAGGTGAAGTTCAACGTCCGCAACCTGGGCGAGGACGTGCACGACCTCGTCGTGACCCGCAAGGGCAAGCGGGTCGGCGCGCTGGCGACGATCGTCAAGCCCGGCGCCAGCGCCACGCTGCGGCTCACGCTGAAGAAGACCGGTGCCTATCGGCTGATCTGCACGGTCGCCGACCACGAGGCGCGCGGCATGCGCGCCACCTTGCGCGTGGTCAAGTAGCCCTCGCGGCAGCGGGCGGGTAACGCCCGGGGCATGACCTCCGGCTCCCTCTGGCTCGACGGCCTCGACGCCCCGCAGCACCCGCCCCTCGGACAGGACCTCGACGCTGACGTCTGCGTGATCGGCGGCGGGATCTTCGGCCTGACGACCGCGCTGGAGGTCGCGCGCGGCGGGCGGTCGGTCGTCCTGCTGGAGCGCGACCGCGTCGGCGCGGGCGTCACCGGCCACAGCACCGCGAAGCTCAGCGCGTTGCAGGGCACGACCTACACCGAGCTGTCACGCCGCTTCGGCGTCGACGGCGCGCGCGGCTACGCGGCGCTCAACGAGGGCGCGATCGGCTACGTGGTCGACCGCGTCGGGACGCTGGGCCTGGCTGACGAGGTCGAGATCCGCCGCGCCCCGCACGCGCTCTTCTCCTGGGACGCCAAGCAGCGCGAGGACCTGGAGCGCGAGGCGGACGCTGCACGCGCGGCCGGCCTCGACGTGCGCCTGACCGACGACGACCTCGGGCTGCCGTTCGCGACGACCGGCGCGCTGGTGCGCGAGGACCAGGCCGAGCTGGAGATCGGCGCCTACATGCGCGGCCTGGCTGACGCGTTCACCGCGATCGGCGGGCGGATCTTCGAGCGCACGGTCGCCACGCACGTGGGCGAGGGCTCGCGGCCGGTCGTGCGCACCGAGGCCGGCCCGCGCGTGACCGCGGGTGACGTCGTCGTCGCCACGCACTACCCGATCCTCGACCGCGGCCTGTTCTTCCCGCGCCTGACGCCGAAGCGGTCCTACTGCATCGCGGTCGCGGGGGCGGATCCGCTGCCGGAAGGCCTGATGGCGATCTCGATCGGCTCCCCGATGCGGTCGCTGCGCGTCGCGCGCGGGCTGCTGGTGCTCGGCGGCGAGGGCGGCTACGACGCGCTGGCCGACTTCGCGCGGGCGCACTTCGGCGGCTCGAAGGTCGAGGTCACCCATCGCTGGTTGTCGCACGACATGACCAGCGCCGACGGCCTGCCGTTCGCCGGGCGGCTGACGCCGTTCTCGCGCCACGTGTGGGTCGGCACCGGCTTTCGCAAGTGGGGTCTGACCAACGGGACGGCCGCCGCGCAGATCGTCGCCGCGCGCCTGCTCGGTGCCACGCACCCGCACGGCGAGCTGTTCGACACGCTGCGCTTCACGCCGCTGCGCAGCGCGCCGAGCGTCCTGAAGGAGGGCGCGCGCGACGCGATGCACTTCGTCGGCGACCGCTTCAAGCGTCCGGAGGGCGACTCCCTCGACGCGCTGACGCCCGGCGGCGAAGGCAAGATCCTGAAGGTCGACGGCGAGCTGGTGGCCGCCTCCAAGGACGCCGACGGCACCGTCCACGCGGTCTCGCCGGTCTGCACGCATCTCGGCTGCCGCGTCGCCTTCAACGGCGCCGAGCGCACCTGGGACTGCCCGTGCCACGGCTCGCGTTTCGCGGTCGACGGGACGGTTCTGGAGGGGCCCGCGGTCGCGCCGCTGAAGGCCAAGCCGTTGTCCTACGAACCGCAAGCGTGAGATCCGACGATTGAGGGACGGCCCGCGCGGTGACCCTTCACCGGACGGACCGAACCACCCCCTTGCCATGCCGGCCACCCGATCCAGCACAGACATCCTCCTTGCCTTCGCGCCGATTCCCGATGCGGTGCGTGCTGCGCGCCACTCGCTGCGCGAACGCGGGCTGAACCCCGACCTCGATCACACCGTGTCGCTGCTGACCTCTGAGCTCGTCGGCAACGCGGTGCGGCACGCCGGGCCGCTGAACCCGACCGAGCGGATCGTGTTCCACGCGCGATTCAACGACGACTACGTGCGCGTCGAGGTCGCCGACCACGGGCCGGGCTTCGACCCCGAGGTCCGCCACGAGACCGCGGGCTTCGGCCTGCGGCTGGTTGACAAGCTCGCGACCAAGTGGGGCGTCGAGCGCACCGCTCGCGGTTGCCGCGTCTGGTTCGAAGTGGACCGTCGCCGCGGCCGTTTCGAGCGCGACGTTTAAACATCAACTGGGCCGCCGGGCCGTTGGGCCATCCGGCTGTCGACCGGCGACTTCTGGCGCTCGGTGGCGTACAGTCCGTCGCGGAATGCCCGTACGCCGGGAACTTCGCCCGCTCCTCCTCGTCGCCGTCCTCGGCGTCGCGATTGCGCTTGCGGAGACGGTCACGGGTCTGGGCACCGGCCTGCTGCTCCTGTCGCCGGCGTTGGTGCTCCTGCTTCCGCTCCTGGCGGGGCGCTACCCCGGTGAAGAGACGCTTGAACGGCTCGTCGCCCGTCGCGCCCCGTCAGGCCGCCGTGTGCGGCCGGCGCCTTCGCTTCCGCCGCGCCGCCGTCCCCGCGCCCTAACCCGGCGCGGGGGCCGGCTGCTTTCGGCCTCGCTGGCCGAGCGCGGCCCGCCGGTCTTCACGGCCGTCGCCTAGAGACCGTCGCCTGGTGCGGCGCGCGCCTGTGTGCGTGCGCGGCCCGCGGCGTTTCGCCGTGTCCACCGGAACTCAGACCCTTGGAGGTGCGCATCGTGCGCCGCCCCCTCGCCATCGCCGCCGCTGCGCTGATCGCCGCGGCCGGCCTGGCGCCCACCGCCGCCCTGGCCCACCAGGGCAACCCGAACATGAAGTCGGTCATCAACGCCGTCCGGCCGCACCCGCAGGGGATCACGCTGCAGGTGCTCGGCGGCGACGACCGCTTCCAGCTGACCAACCGCAGCGGCCAGACCGTGGTGGTGGAGGGCTACGACGACGAGCCCTACGCGCGGATCGCGCCGAACGGGACCGTCGAGGTCAACCACAACTCGCCGGCGTTCTACCTCAACACGGAGCGCTACGGCGCGGTCGAGGTCCCGAAGACCGCGAGCGCGAAGGCGACGCCGGACTGGCAGGTGCTCGACAAGACCGGCGCCTTCGAGTGGCACGACCACCGGATGCACTGGATGGCCAAGACGATCCCGGGCGTCGTCAAGGACCAGTCGGTCAAGACGAAGATCTCCGACTACGACATCCCCATCACCTTCGGCTCCACGCAGGCCCACATCCTGGGGACGATCTGGTGGGACCCGGCGCCGGACGGCGGACCGCCGGTCGGCGCGATCGTCGCGCTGGTGGTGCTCGTGCTCGGTGGCGCGGCGGCGGTCGTCGTCGTGCGGCGGCGCCGGCGGGACGCGGGCGATGACGGCGGCGGCAGCGGCAACGGTGCGAGCACGGACGGCGGCGCCGCGCCGATCGCGGCGGGCCAGCCGAGCAACGAGGCTTGGTGAGACGCGCCTTCGTCATCGCGGCCGCCGTCCTGGCGGTCCTCGCGGTGCTGCCCGCGCTCGCGTCTGCGCACGCGACGTTGCAGGAGACGACGCCGGACCGCGGCGCGGTCGCCAAGACCGAGCCGCGGCAGGTCGTCCTGCGCTTCGACGAGTCGGTCGAGGGCAACTTCGGCGCGGTCCGGGTCTACGACGCGCGCGGCGACCGGGTCGACGACAACCACGTCACGCATCCGGGCGGCAAGGGCGCGGTTCTGGCCGTCGGGCTGAAGGCGGGCCTGCGCGACGGGACGTTCACCGCGACCTACCGCGTGATCTCCGCCGACAGCCACCCGGTCTCCGGCGGCTTCGTCTTCTCGATCGGCCGCGCGGGCACCCCGCCGGCCGCGACCGTTGGCGACCTACTCGCAGGCTCTTCGGCGGGCAAGGTCACCGAGGGCGCGTTCGGCGTCGCGCGTGGGGCCGACTACTTGGCAATTGCCTTGATCGTCGGCGCGTTCCTGTTCGGGTTGATCTGCTGGCGCTCCGGGATCGCTCCGCCCGAGGCCGAAGCCGCCTATGAGTGTCGCCGCCGCGTGCTGCTGCTCGGCGGCGCCGCGCTGGGCGTCGTGGCGGGCGCGGCCGGGATCGTCCTACAGGGCGCGACCGCGGGCGGCACGTCGTTCTGGTCGGCGCTGGATCCGGACGTCGTGCGCGAGGTGCTCGGCACGCGCTTCGGGACGGTCTGGGGCCTGCGCGTCCTGGACCTGCTGCTGATCGCAGGGCTCGTGGTGGTCGCCGGTCGCGGCGGCGGCTCGCGTCGCCTCGCCGCGCTGCTCGCGCTGCCGGTCGCGTTCCTGGCGATCACGCCCGCGCTCGGCGGTCACGCGACCACGCAGCACCCGGTGGCGCTGCTCGCGCCGCTGGACGTCCTGCACGTCGTGGCGATGAGCGCCTGGGTCGGCGGCCTGGCGACGCTGCTGTTCGCCGTGCCCGCGGGCACGCGCGCGATCGCCGATCCCGCCGCGCGCACGCCGGTGCTCGCCGCGCCGCTGTCGCGCTTCTCCGCGCTGGCGCTGACCAGCGTCGGCGTGCTGATCGCCACCGGCACCGCGCAGTCGATCGTCCACCTGCGCTCGTTCGGCGACCTCCTACACACCGCGTTCGGCCGCGCGGTGCTGGTCAAGGTCATCATCCTGCTCGCGCTCGTCGCGCTCGGCGCGCTGAACCGCCGGCGGTCGGTTCCGCGGATCCGCGCAGCGGCGGCGAGCGGTGAGAGCGCCGGACAGGCTGGCCGCATCCTGCGCGACACGTTGCGTGTCGAGGCGCTGCTGATGCTCGCGGTGCTCGGCGCGACCGCCGCGCTGGTTTCCTACGCGCCCCCGACGCAGCTCTCCTCGGGGCCGTACTCCAAGACCACCACCGCGGGGCCGCTGGAGGTCCAGCTGACCGTCGACCCGGCCAAGCCCGGGGCCAACGCGGTCCACCTGTACGTCTTCGACGCCAAGTCCGGCGCGCCGTTCACCGGCACGAAGGAGCTGACGATCGACGCGGCACTGCCCAGCAAGGACATCGGTCCGCTGCATGCGACCGTCAACCGGGCCGGGCCCGGCCACTACGTCGCCAACGCGCTCACGCTCGCGCCCGGCGGCAAATGGCAGATCACGGTCACCGACCGCGTCTCGGACTTCGACGAGCACACGGCGCGCTTCGACGTGCCGGTGCGGTGACGCCGAAGTGACGCACCCAATGACATCGTCAACGACAACGAGGACACCATGAACAAGAAGCGCATCATCCTGGCGTCGTCGCTCGCCCTCGGCGCCGTGGGCTCCGCGGCCACGGCGGCGCAGGCGCACGTCACCCTGCAGCCGAAGACCGCGGCCGCGGGCGCGTACGTGGTCGAGGCCGTCCGCGTGCCCAACGAGACCGACGACGCCACCACGACCAAGGTCGCCGTGCAGTTCCCCGACGGCTTCGGCGACGTCTCCTACCAGGCGGTCGACGGCTGGTCGGTGAAGGTCGTCAAGGGCAAGCTGGCCAAGCCGATCGAGACCGACGACGGTCAGGTCACCGAGGGCGTCAAGACCGTCACGTGGACGGCGGACAAGAAGTCCGACGGCATCGCCCCTGGCCAGTTCCGCGACTTCCCGATCTCGATCCAGGTCCCTGGCAAGGCGGGCGACACGCTGACGTTCAAGGCGCTTCAGACCTACAGCGACGGCGAGGTCGTGCGCTGGATCGGCGACTCCAGCTCCGACAAGCCGGCGCCGACGATCTCCGTGACCGAGGCGATGGAGGACCACCATGCCGCGTCGGGCTCCTCCGGTGGGACCGCGACGACCGAGCAGACCGGGCTGGGCTCGCCTCTGACGAAGGACACGTTCATCGCCGATGACTCCGACTCAAACACCCTGGCCATCGTCGCGCTGATCGTCGGCGCGCTCGGCCTGCTGACCGGCGGCGCCGCGCTGGCGTCCGCTCGCCGACGTCCGTAGATCCCACGGACGCGCGCCGCGGCACCCCACTGTCGCGGCGCGCGATTGACGCCCTTACCCTTCGAACCCAGAACCTCCCATGTCTCAGAACCCCAGCCCCACCAAGCGCGACCGCAAGGACGCGGCCCGGACCGAGCGCCTCGAGCGTGAGCGCACCGAGGCCACGGCTGCCGCGCGCAAGAAGCGCCTGACCATCCTCGGCGGCCTGCTCGGCGCGGCCGTCGTGATCGTCGTCGCGGCGATCCTGATCTCCTCGGGAGGCGGTTCGGACAAGTCCTCCGGCGGAGGCGGCGACGCCTCCTCGATCCAGGGCGCGGCCGACACGAAGGCTTTGATCGGCGGCATCCCGCAGGATGGGATCACGCTCGGCAAGGCCGACGCGCCGGTCACGATCGTGGAGTTCGCCGACCCGCAGTGCCCGTACTGCGCGCAGTACACGGTCAACGAGATGCCGAAGGTCGTCCAGGACTACGTCCGCACCGGCAAGGCGAAGATGGAGCTGCGCTTGTTGACGTTCATCGGCGCGGACTCGCTGAAGGCGGCGTCGGTGTTGGAGGCGGCCGGGCAGCAGAACAAGCTCTGGGAGGCGTCCGACCTCTTTTACCGCAACCAGGGCGAGGAGAACTCCGGCTACGTCACCGACGAGTTCCTGACCGGGATCCTGGACGCCGCGGGCGCCGACGCCGACAAGGCGATCGCCGGTGCGGGCGACAGCGCGGTCTCCCAGGCGATCGCCGAGACCAAGACGCTGGCGTCGAAGTACGCGGTCGAGAGCACGCCGACCGTGCTCGTCGGGCCGACCGGTGGGGACCTGACCGCGGTCGATGGCACACCGACCGCCGCGGCGATCGGCGAGCTGGTCGACAAGGCCGCCGCGAAGGCCGGCACGTGAGCGACCGCGCCCTACGCACCGCCGGCCTCGTGCTGGCGGTGCTGGGGGTCGCCGTCGCCGGCTACCTCGTCTACATCCACTACGCCGACATCGACCCGGTGTGCAACATCGCGCACGGGTGCCACAAGGTGCAGACCTCGGAGTACGCCGAGCTGGCCGGGATCCCGGTCGCGCTGCTCGGGCTGATCGGCTACATCTCGATCCTCGGCGCGCTGCTGGTGCCGGGGCAGGGCGAGGCGGCGCGGATGGGCGCGGCGCTGTTCGCGCTGGTCGGCTTCGGGTTCTCGATGTACCTGACCTACCGCGAGCTGTTCACGATCGACGCGATCTGCCAGTGGTGCGTGCTGAGCGCGATCCTGATGACCGGGTTGGCGATCGTCACGACCTGGCGCGTGGTGCGCGTGCCGCTCGAACCGGTCGCTGACGTCCCGGCAGACTGAGCGGCGCCGCGGCGCGGGACATGCCAACCTCCGGGGCGCATGCTCCGTCGCCTGTCCCTGCTCGCCGGCCTGTTCGGCACCGCGCTGCTGATTGTCGTCATCGCGGTCGCGGTCTCCACGCACGACGCCAACGAGGCCGCCAAGCCGCCGGCGCCCGCCGTGGCGCGCGACGTCACCAAGATCCTGCGCGGCATCCCGCAGGACGGCCTGATGCTCGGCAACCCCAAGGCGCCGGTCCTGCTCGTGGAGTTCGCCGACCTGCAGTGCCCGTTCTGCAAGGAGTTCGCGGCGACGTCGTGGTCGGACATCGTCGAGCGCTACGTGAAGACCGGCAAGGTCCGGATGGAGCTGCGGCTGATCAACGTCCTCGGCGACGACTCGGTCAAGGCCAACAAGGCGGTCATGGCCGCCGCGCTGCAGGACCACATGTGGGACGCGTCGATGCGCTTCTACGACGTCCAGGGTCAGGAGCAAACCGGCTACGTGACCGACCAGTTCCTGCGCGGCGTCCTGGGCGGGGTCCGCGGCCTGGATCTCGCCCGCGCGATGAAGGACCGCAACTCCGCCGAGGTCCGCGAGGCGCTTGCCGCCGTCCACTCGCTGCAGTCCCGTTACGCCGTCAACTCCACCCCGACGGTCATGATCGGCTCGGACTTCAACGACCTCGAGCTGGTCTCCGCGGGCGTGCCGTCGGAGGAGCAGCTGGCGCAGGCGATCAACAAGTTCCTGCTGCGGACGGTCTGAAGGTCTGAGACGGCCCGCCCGCCCTGGCGCGGGTGGTACGTAGGGTGCTACCCTACGTGACGCTTGTTGAAGAAGACCTCCATCTACCTCGATGAGGAGCTCGACGCGGCGCTCGCCCGTCGGGCCGCCGAGGAGGGCATCACCAAGGCGGAGTTCATCCGCCGGACGCTCGCCGCGGCGGTCCAGCGACCCACGCGGCCCCGGCCCAAGGCGGTCGGCTTCGAGGACCGCCGGAGGGCGGAGCGATGACGGTCGTCGTCTCGGCGGACTTCGTCCTCGCCGTCGTGCGCGCCGGGCACCCGCGTCATCACGACGCGGTCGCCCTGGTCGAGACGCTTGACGAGGACCTGGTCACCTCGCCGCTGGTCCTGGCCGAGATCGACGACGCGGTCGCCGAGCAGGTCGGCACCAGCGCGCAACAGGCGGTCTGGAGCGACTTCGACCGTGGCGCGTACTCGGTCCGATGGTGGGCCGACGCGCTGAAGGAGACGCTGGTCATCGCCCGCCACCACGGCGTCAGCCTCTCCATCGCTTCCCTGGTCGCGGTGGCCGGACGCGTGAACACGAGCCGCGTCGCGACCTTCGACGAGCAGTTCCACCGGATATTGACGACCCCCGACGGGGAGCCTTTTGTCGTGCTTCCCGACGATCCCCGCTGAAAGGACCGCCTGATGGCCTCCTCCGAACACCCCAACTCTTTCGACGCCCGCGCGACCCTGAAGGTCGGTGACCGCGAGCTGGAGATCTTCCGCCTCGACGCGCTGCAGTCGAAGTTCGACGTCGCCCGGCTGCCGTTCAGCCTCAAGATCCTGCTCGAGAACCTGCTGCGCACCGAGGGCAACGGCGCGGTCGACGCGGCGGACATCGAGGCGCTCGCGACGTGGGATGCCAAGGCGGAGCCGAGCAAGGAGATTGCCTTCACGCCCGCGCGCGTCGTGATGCAGGACTTCACCGGCGTGCCGGCCGTCGTCGACCTCGCCGCGATGCGCGACGCGATGGCCGACCTCGGCGGCGACCCCGCGAAGATCGAGCCGCTGGTGCCGGCCGAGCTGGTCATCGACCACTCGGTGCAGGTCGACGAGTTCGGCACGCGCACCGCGTTCGCGTTCAACGCCGAGCGCGAGTTCGAGCGCAACCGTGAGCGCTACGAGTTCCTGAAGTGGGGCCAGGACGCGTTTGAGACCTTCAAGGTGGTCCCGCCAGACACCGGCATCGTCCACCAGGTCAACTTGGAGTACTTGGCCCGCACGGTCTTCGTCAACGACAAGACCGGCCAGGCCTACCCGGACACCTTGGTCGGGACCGACTCGCACACGACGATGATCAACGGCCTCGGCGTGCTGGGCTGGGGCGTCGGCGGCATCGAGGCCGAGGCCGCGATGCTCGGCCAGCCGATGTCGATGCTGATCCCGCAGGTCATCGGCTTCAAGCTCAACGGCGAGCTGCCCGAGGGCGCGACCGCGACCGACCTCGTGCTGACGGTCACCGAGATCCTGCGCAAGAAGGGCGTCGTCGGCAAGTTCGTGGAGTTCTTCGGCCCTGGCGTCACCGCGCTGCCGCTGGCCGACCGCGCGACGCTCGGCAACATGTCGCCGGAGTTCGGCTCGACCTGCGCGATCTTCCCGATCGACGCCGAGACGTTGCGCTACATGTTGTTCTCCGGTCGCCCGAAGGAGCAGGTCGACCTGGTCGAGGCCTACGCCAAGGCGCAGGGCCTCTGGCACGACGAGAACGCCGAGGAGCCGACGTTCACCGATGTGGTGGAGTTGGACCTGAGCACCGTCGAGCCGTCGCTGGCCGGCCCCAAGCGCCCGCAGGACCGCATCGCGCTGTCCGGCGCCAAGGAGGGCTTCCGCGCGTCGCTGGCCGAGCTGATCGGCGACGATGACGCTGACCACGGCCACGGGCACGGCCACGACGAGGCGGTCGCCGAGTCGTTCCCCGCGTCTGACCCGCCGGCCGACAGCGCGCCGGGCAGCGCGCCCGATCCGCACGAGGACGCGGCGCCCGCGGGCGCCAAGGCCGGCGGTGCCGCGGTCGCGCAGCGCTCCAAGTCGGCGGTTGAGACGACGCTTGACGGCGAGACGTTCGCCGTCGACCACGGCCACGTTGTGATCGCCGCGATCACGTCCTGCACCAACACCTCCAACCCGTCGGTCATGCTCGCCGCCGGCCTGCTGGCGCGCAACGCGGTGGCCAAGGGCCTCAAGCGCGCGCCGTGGGTCAAGACGTCGCTGGCCCCGGGCTCGAAGGTCGTCACGGAGTACTACGAGCGCGCCGGCCTCACCGAGGACCTCGAGGCGCTCGGCTTCAACTTGGTGGGCTACGGCTGCACCACGTGCATCGGCAACTCCGGCCCGCTGCCGGAGGAGATCTCCGCGGCGGTGCAGGAGGGTGACCTGGCGGTGACGAGCGTCCTGTCGGGCAACCGCAACTTCGAGGGCCGCATCAACCCCGACGTCAAGATGAACTACTTGGCGTCGCCCCCGTTGGTGGTGGCCTACGCGATCGCCGGGACCATGGACATCAACCTGACCGAGGACCCGCTCGGCCGGGACGCCGACGGCAACGACGTCTTCCTGAAGGACATCTGGCCCTCCACCAAGGAGGTCGCCCAGACCGTCGAGGAGGCCGTGCAGTCCGACATGTTCCGCGCCTCCTACGGCCAGGTCTACGACGGCGACGAGAACTGGCGCGGCCTCGAGGTCCCGACCGGCGACCGCTACGCCTGGAGCGATGACTCCACCTACATCGCCAAGGCCCCGTACTTCGAGGGCATGGAGCCCGAGCCCTCGCCGGTCACCGACATCGAGAACGCACGCGTCCTGGCCAAGTTGGGGGACTCGGTCACGACCGACCACATCTCGCCCGCGGGTGCGATCAAGAAGGACGGCCCCGCCGGCGCCTACCTCCAGGGTCGCGGCGTCGAGGTCAAGGACTTCAACTCCTACGGGTCGCGTCGCGGCAACCACGAGGTGATGATCCGCGGCACGTTCGCCAACATCCGCCTGCGCAACCAGCTCGCGCCGGGCACCGAGGGCGGCGTCACGCGGCATCTGCCGGACGGTGAGCAGACCTCGATCTTCGAGGCGAGCGAGCAGTACATCGCCGACGGCATCCCGCTGGTGGTCCTCGGCGGCGCCGAGTACGGCTCCGGCTCGTCGCGCGACTGGGCGGCCAAGGGCACCAACTTGCTCGGCGTCCGCGCTGTGATCGCGGTGTCCTTCGAGCGCATCCACCGCTCCAACCTGGTGGGCATGGGCGTGCTGCCGCTGCAGTTCCCCGACGGCGAGACCGCCGAGTCGCTCGGCCTCACCGGCGAGGAGGAGTTCACGATCACCGGCCTGGCCGAGCCGCTCAACAACGGCGAGCTGCCGCGCGAGGTCCAGGTCAAGGCCGGCGACGTCGAGTTCGCCGCGCGCGTCCGGATCGACACGCCCAAGGAGGCGGACTACTTCCGCCACGGCGGGATCCTGCGCTACGTGCTGCGCCAGCTCGCCGCCGACGCGGCGTAGACCTACAAAGATCTAGGCGACCGCCGCTTCCGAGGTACCAGCCCCGGGGCGGCGGCCCGCCAAACGGATCGCGTCGAACAGCGCGTCGACGTCGACCGACTTGTCGACGATCCCCGCGGCACCGGCCGCCTGCGCCGCGGTCTCCAGTTGCCGCGACGGGTCGGCCGTGTAGAGCAGGACCGACGGCGGCTCACGCTCGGCGCGCAGCTGGCGGCACAGCTCGACGCCGTCCTCGTCGCCGAGGCGGTGGTCGAGCACGACGACGTCCGGGCGGTGGCGGTTCCACAGCCGCCACATCGCCTCGCCGTCCTCGGCGCCGCCCACGCAGCGGAAGCCCGGCTCGGCCCGCAGGACGGCCTCGAGTCCAGCTCGCAAGACGGGGTGGTCGTCGACGACAAGAACGCGGATCATGGTGCTGCCGGGTCGGACTCTGACCGGCGCGGGTCGGCCTGTCGATACGGGCTTCCCCCTATAAAGACGGGGCTGCCCACCGAGACGTTACGCCGGATCAGGCGGCTTCGCGCCGGATCGGCGCGTGCGTGCCCAGCCAGGACCGCAACTGGTCGGCCGCCATGGCCCTGAGCGTCGAGGCGGAGCTGCTCGCGTGCGCCGCTGCTGAACGCTGGTCGCGCGCGCGGTAGCCTCCGCGCCGTGCCTCTCCCCGATGTCCTGCGCTCCCTGCTGACCGCGACCGGCCCGTCCGGCTACGAGACCGCGCCCGCCAAGGCGTTTGCCGACGCGTGCGCGCCGTTCGCCGCGGTCGAGACCGACACGATGGGGTCGGTGACCGCGCGCGTCGCCGGCACCGGCGGGGGCAAGAGCGTCGCGATCGTCGGGCACATCGACGAGATCGGCCTGATCGTCACGCACATCGACGACAAGGGCTACCTCAACTTCATCGGCGTCGGCGGCTGGGATCCCGTGATCCTGGTCGGCCAGCGCGTCGAGGTCTCCACGCGCGCCGGCGTCATCCCGGGCGTGGTCGGCAAGAAGCCGATCCACCTGCTCAAGGACGACGAGCGCAAGCGCGCGGCCGAGATCAAGGACCTGCACATCGACATCGGCGCCAAGGACGGCGACGAGGCCAAGGCGCTGGTGCGGATCGGCGACGTCGCGGTGATCTCCGGCGATCCGGTCGAGCTGCCCAACGACCGGATCGCGGCGCGCGCGCTGGACAACCGCCTCGGCTGCTTCGTGGCTTACGAGGCCGCGCGGCTGGTCGCCGAGGCTGGCGGCGCGCCGGGCGACGTGATCGCGACCGCGGTCGTCCAGGAGGAGATCACCTTCGCGGGCGCGCGCACGTTCGCGCACGCGGTGCGGCCGGACGTGGCGATCGTCGTCGACGTGACGCACGCGACCGACGCGCCCGGGATCGATGAGAAGGAGAACGGCTCGCACCCGATGGGCTCCGGCCCGGTGATCGAGCGCGGGTCGACGATCCACCCGGTCGTCAGCGAGAAGCTGATCGAGACCGCCGACGCCGAGGGCATCGCCTACACCTTGAGCGCGAGCGCGCGCTTCACGGGCACCGACGCGGACGCGATCCACATCTCGCGCAACGGCATCCCGAGCGGGCTGGTGTCGCTGCCGCTGCGCTACATGCACTCGCCGGTCGAGCTGATCCAGCTCGACGACGTGCTCAACGCGGCGAAGCTGATCGCGGCGTTCGCGCAGGGGCTGGCAGCGGACACGTCGTTCGCGCGGTAGGGCGGCGGCGCGCCGCGCGGGCGCGGTGGCTTATGCCGCCGCGCTGAGCCCGCGCGAGGCAGCCAACGCGCGCAGCCCGCGGGAGACGCGGGCGCGGACGACATCCTGGCTGACGCCGAGCTCGGCGGCGAGGTCGTCGTACTCGCGCTCGGCGACAATCCGCTGCACGACCGCGTAGGCCTGCTGCGGCTGCAGCCCGGCCATCGCGCGCTGCATGCGGCGGCGCAGCTCGGGCAGGCCGGCGAGCTCCTCGATCCGCTCCAGGTCCGCGTGGGGGACCGACGGCGGGTCGAGCCCGACCTGCTCCAGCGCGCGCCGCTCGGCGACGCCGCGGCGCCAGAAGTGCGAGAGCTGGCTGCGGGCGATCGCGAACAGCCAGGCCTCGGCCTCGGCGTCGGTGCGGCCGCGGAACTGGCGACGGCGCTGCAGCGCCACCGCGAACGTCTCCCCGGTGAGGTCGAGCGCGACCTCGGCGTTCAGGGTCCGGCGCGTGAAGAAGACAACTACGCGCTGCACGTTGGCCACGTAGAAGTCGCGGAAAGCCTCGGTGTCGTCCGCGCTGCGGCCGAGCGCACTGCCCAAGGCAGGACGCCAGGGCGGCCGCTCCCTGACCGAACTCGTCCCCGTTTTCATCCTTGAACCCACCCTCGCAGAAATCGCGGCCGCCGACAACGCTCGGCGGGACCTTTTTGAAAAGGCAATGCTGAGCATAACTGGATGGACGCGCCGCGGCGACGGGACGTGGTCTACTTCCGCTTGCCGATGCTGCTGCTTTTCGACATCGACGGCACGCTGATGATCAAGGCCTCGCGCGAGCACGCGGAGTCCTTGTACGTCGCGTTGCGCAAGATCCACGGGCTGGCCGAGATCCCGGTCGGGAAGGTCGAGGCCGCGGGCCGCACCGACGACGCGATCGCGCGCTCGATCCTGACGCTGGCCGGCGTCTCGGCCGAGCGCATCGACGCCCGCGCCCGCGACGTCCAGATGCTCACCTGCGAGGAGTACGCCCGGCGCTGCCCGGACGATCTGAGCGAGCGCGTCGCGCCCGGCGTCCCCGAGGTGCTGGAGAAGCTCGCCGCGCGCGACGACGTCGAGCTGGCACTGGTGACCGGCAACTACGAGTGCGTCGCCCGCCGCAAGCTCGACGCTGCCGGCATCGGCACGTTCTTCGCCCGCGGCACCGGCGGCTACGGGTCCGATTCGGAGGACCGCTCCGACCTCCCCGCGATCGCCCGCGCCCGCCACGGCGACTACGACGCAGCCAACACCGTCGTCATCGGCGACACACCTCGCGACATCGCCTGCGCCCGCGCCGACGGCGTCCACGTCATCGCCATCTCCACCGGCCCCTTCCGCGCCACCGACCTTCACGGCGCGGACGTCGTCATCGACATGGCGCGGGAGATCCCGGTCGCGCTGACACGCATCCCGGGGCTGTCCTAGCCCGGGACGACGAACCCGGTCTTGATCCAGTCGCGGTAGGCGTTGAAGAAGATCGGGACGACGCGCGATGTGATCCCTGCTGCTTCGTGAACCTGGACAGCGGTCGCCTGCGCGTACTCGTGGACGAGCAGGCGCCGGAGCTCGCGGAGCCGCTGGATGTCGGCTGTCCGCTCGCCGGAGAGAACCTTTACGCGACGGAGATGGTCGAAGTCGCGGCGGGCATTGAGGGCGGCGTCGCGCGCGCGTAGGGTGGCCAGCTCAAGGCCGAAGGAGGCCAGGTCGGCCATGTAGTTATAGAGCTGATCAACGCCGCGCTCGACGGCCATCACCAGGTTCAGGGCGTCGGGGTCATCGGAGTTGTAGGCGTTGACGAAGGCGTCCTGGTCGAAGTCCTCGCCGAAGCGCGCCATGGCGGTACGCAGCGCGGTGAGGCGTCGGCGCACGTCCGTCAGGCGGTCGTGAATCTTCTGCTTGAGGATTCGCGCGCGCTCAGGGTCGGTCGCCTCTAGCGGCGTGGCCGGCGTCACGTCAGGTCAGCTCGGGGAGATCGGCGAGTGGGTCGGCGGCCGGAGCGTTGCGCCACTCGGCCGTCTCGGCGAGCAGCGTCGCCCAGCGGCGATCGCGGTCGACCAGGACGCGGCCATGAGTGAGCACGTCGGTCATCAGCGCTGGCGCACCTCGAGCATCGGCAAAACGGACGAGTTGAACGTCGCGGTCGAGGCGCTCCGAGAGGCGCGCGGAGACCTCGGCCACCTGCCCTGGTGTGGCGTTGCCCATCTCGACGGCGACGTCAATGTCGGAGCCGGGATGGTCGTCGCCACGGGCGACCGAGCCGAAAAGCACGGCGAGACGTACGCTCGGCTCGGTGCGGAGCGTCGCGCGCAGCTCCCGGAGCACGGGCCAGTGGCGGCGGAGGTAGTCCTCTTCGCGAAGGGTCGTTCGATAGCGGCGCTCGCTCACGCGCTCGCCGCGGATCAGACCCTCGACGGCCGCGCGGCGTAGCGTGCGTTCCGGCACGTCGAGGGTGAGGGCGAGTTGACGCAGCGACTCCATCAGCTTGTATGGCCGATAGTAGCGGCTCGTGTGGCCGATAATCGGCGCTTGTATGGCCGATCGCCGAGGCGGACTACGGCAGCGTCCAGAAGCCGTCGAAGCCCACCGGCTGCTCGACGGCGACGCGGCCGAGGCGTTCGCGGGCGTCTTCGAAGGTGATGTCCATGACGACGGCGACCTCGATGGAGGCGAGGGGTGTGCCGGTCCATTCGAGGACCTCTTCGACGGTCTCGGGCGCGGGGCGGCGGGTGAGGCCGGGGACGAGGTTGGCGGTGATGACGTCGTAGACGGCGAAGGGCTGGAAGCCGGGGATGGCGATGCGGACGCCGTCGGCGCGGCGTTCGATCTCGTAGGAGGGACAGGTGTAGCGGCGGCCGCCGGACCAGTTGGCGAGCTTGGCGTCCAAAACCCGGGCGGCGGGCATGGGCTGGCGGGCGGCGGCCATGTCCTCGTCGAGCGCGGCCTGCGTCGCGGGGTCCTCGACCCAGCGGTGCAGTTGCTCGGGGTCGATGCCGGCGTCGCGCGCGGCGCCGTCGATCGTCTCGGGCGCGTCGAGCAGCTCGCCGGACATCGTCCGCACGCGCAGCCGGCGCAACAGCCGGCGGGTCTGATCGGAGCTTGCGTTCAGCCGGGCCGCGACGGCCGCGCGGCAGGCCGGCACCGAGGCCGCCATCCGCTCGCGCACGCGCGTGTCGATCGGCATCTTGTGCTCGTGCGAGATCTTCTTGTAGGCGTTGCTCAGCATCTCCGGCGTGAACGGCGACGAGCCGGTGCCGTCGGAGAGCCCGACCAGCTTGACCTCCCACTCGACCTGCTCGCCGTAGAGCCAGTTCAACCGCCGCCGAAACGGCTCGGCGCTGAACGCCCACGGGCAGGCGGGATCGGTGTACTCGGTGATCAGGACGTCGGCGGGCATGCATCGAAGGTAGCCACCCGGGTAGCCCTTGAAGCATGGCCAGGAACCAAAAGCAGGAAGACCTGATCGACCGGCTTCACGCTGATGGCATCCGCAAGCGGGTCGCGACGACGATCGCGGGCGCGCGCGGCGGTCCGAAGAAGGGCGAGAAGCAGGCCCGTCAGCTGCTGGAGCAGCTCGAGGACGCCACCGCGGCGATCCGCGATGACATCCTCGGCGGGCGCCGCAAGCGCAGCGAGGCGGCCAAGAAGGCGGCCGCGACGCGCAAGAAGAACGCGGCCAAGCGCAGCACCGCGGCCAAGAAGGGCGCCGCGACGCGCGCGAAGAGCCGTGGCGGCAAGACGAAGGCCAAGGCGAAGTCCGCGAAGTAGTCCTACTCCTACTCGCGTGCGAGGGGCGGCCTGCCGAAAGGCGCCGCCCCGTCGCCGCGCCTTCACGCGCTCAGGTGCGCGTGAGCTTCTTGTAGGAGATGCGGTGCGGGCGGTCGGCCTCGTCGCCGAGGGTCTCGTGCCGCCACGCCTCGTAGGCCTCGAAGTTGCCCTCGAACCAGGTGACCTTCGAGTCGCCCTCGAACGCCAGAACGTGGGTCGCGATGCGATCCAAGAACCAGCGATCGTGGGAGATGACCACGGCGCAGCCGGCGTAGTTGAGCAGCGCCTCTTCCAAAGCGCGCAGCGTGTCCGTGTCGAGGTCGTTGGTCGGCTCGTCCAGCAGCAGCAGGTTGCCGCCGGTGCGCAGCAGCTTGGCGAGGTGGACGCGGTTGCGCTCACCGCCGGAGAGCATCTTGATGCGCTTCTGCTGCTCGGCCTTCTTGAAGTTGAAGCCCGACGTGTAGGCGCGCGAGTTCATGACGCGCGTGCCGACCGTGATCTGCTCCAGCCCGCCGGAGATCTCCTCCCAGACCGACTTCTCGTCGTCCAGCGCGTCGCGTGACTGGTCGACGTAGGAGATCTGGACCGTGTCGCCGAGGCGCAGCGTGCCCTCGTCGGGCTGCTCGCGGCCGGCGATCATCTTGAACAACGTGGTCTTGCCCGCGCCGTTGGGGCCGATCACGCCGACGATGCCGCCGGGCGGCAGGTCGAAGTTGAGGTCCTCGATCAGCAGCTTGTCGCCGAAGCCCTTGCGCAGGCCCTCGGCCTGCACCACCACGTTGCCCAGGTGCGTCGCGACCGGGATGTGGATCTGGACGTCGTCCAGCTTGATGTTCTTCTCCTCGGCGACCAAGGCCTCGTAGTTGGAGATGCGCGCCTTCTGCTTGGTCTGGCGGCCCTTGGGGTTCTTGCGGACCCACTCCAGCTCGGCCTTGATGACCCGCTCCTTGGCGAGGTCGCGCCGCTCCTGCATCTCCAGGCGCTTCTCCTTCTGCTCCAGCCACGAGGTGTAGTTGCCCTCGTAGGGGATGCCGCGGCCGCGGTCGAGCTCCAGGATCCAGCCGGCGACGTTGTCCAGGAAGTAGCGATCGTGCGTCACCGCGACGACGGCGCCCTTGTAGTCGGCGAGGTAGCGCTCCAGCCACGAGACCGACTCGGCGTCGAGGTGGTTCGTCGGCTCGTCGAGCAGCAGCAGGTCGGGGGCGCTGAGCAGCAGGCGGCAGAGCGCGATGCGGCGGCGCTCGCCGCCGGACAGCGTGGTGACGTCGGCGTCGGGCGGCGGGCAGCGCAGCGCGTCCATCGCGTAGTCGATCGTCGTGTCGAGGTTCCAGCCGTCGGCCGCGTCGATCTTGGCCTGCAGCTCGGCGAACTCGTCGGCGACCTCGTCTGAGTAGTTCGCGGCCAGCTCGTTGAAGCGGTCGATCAGCGCCTTGGTGCCGGCGACGCCGTCCAGGACGTTGTCGCGCGCGTTCTTGGTCTCGTCGAGCTCGGGCTCCTGCTGGAGCATGCCGACCGTCGCGCCCGGGGCGAGCATCGCCTCGCCGGAGCGGAAGTCGGTGTCGATCCCGGCCATGATCTTCAGGAGGGTCGACTTGCCGGCGCCGTTGTAGCCCAGCACGCCGATCTTCGCGCCCGAGTAGAAGGCCAGCGTGACCTCGTTGAGGATCGGCTTCTCGGGCCCGTAGGCCTTCGTGAGCCGCTGCATCTGAAAGACGTACTGAGGAGCCATGAAGGCTCCAGGATAGGCGCTCTATCCCGCGGTTGACCGCACGCGCCTTCAGGTCCGCACGAAGACGGGCTCGGGCTCCAGGCGGATGCCGTACGCGCGCTGCACGCCGTCCTGGATCTCGCGCGCGAGCGCGAGCAGCTCGCGCGTGGTGCCGCCGCCGCGGTTGGTGAGCGCGAGGACGTGCTTGGACGAGATCGCGATGCCGTCGGGGTTGCCGTGGCCGCGCGCAAAGCCGGCGTGTTGGATCAGCCACGCGGCGCTGGTCTTGACGCGGCCATCGGGCTGCTCCCAGCGCGGCGCGCCCTCGGGCAGCGCGTCCGGCGCCACGAAGGGGTTGGTGAAGAACGAGCCGGCGCTCCACGTGTCGTGGTCGGCCGCGTCTAACACCATGCCCTTGCCGCGGCGGAGTCCCAGGACCGCGGCGCGGACGTCGGTCAGCGAAGGGGATGGGCCAACGGCATCGGCCAGCTCGCCGTAGCGGATCGGGCGCGGCGTGGCGTCGTCGCGCAGCGCGAACGACACGCGCAGCACCACGTAGGCGCCCGGCGACCGCTTGAACATCGAGTCGCGGTAGCCGAAGCCGCACTGCTCGGGGGTCAAATCGATCACCTCGTCGCGCGCGCGGTCCCACACGCGCACCGAGATGATGGTGTCGCTCACCTCCTGCCCGTAAGCGCCGACGTTCTGGATCGGCGTCGCGCCGACCGAGCCGGGGATCCCGCTGAGGCACTCGATCCCGGACAGGCCCTCAGCGATCGCGCGCGCGACGAGCTCATCCCACGGCTCGCCCGCCGCGACGTGCAGCACCGAGCCCTCGCGCTCGATCCCGCGCGTGCGGACCAGCACCACCGTCGGCACGCCCTCGTCGCCCACGACGACGTTGGAGCCGCCGGCGAGCAGCAACGCGCCGGGATCGTCGCGCACGGCGGCGATCAGCGCATCGTCATCGCTCGCCTCGACGAGGCGCCCCGCCGGGCCGCCGAGGCGCAGGGTGGTGAGGTCGGACAACAACAAGACGGCTAGGACCCTACGCAATGGGCCGATACCCTCGTGGGTCGTGCCGCAGGTCCTCGACATCGAACAGGCGCTGCTCCTCCTGGAGCTCGATCCGCCGTTCGAGAAGCGCGACGTCCAGCTCGCGCGGCGCAAGCAGGCCAAGATCTGGCATCCGGACCTCGCGCCGCCCGGCAAGCAGATCGAGCACGAGCGCCATCTGAAGGCCATCAACGAGGCCGCCGACCAGCTGGAGAACCTCGCGGAAGGCTCCCGCGGTGGCCGGGTCAGCAGGAACGCCGTCAAGGTCAGCGCCGCCGCCGCGCGTGCCGCCCGCGCCGAGGCTGGCCGTCGGGCCTACGAAGAGGAGCAGGCGCGCCGCGCCCACGAGACCGACGTCCGCCAGAACGACCCGTTCGGCGCGCGCGTCCCCGACCACTCGGTCGTCCACCGCTACGCGCGCTGCCTGTCCTACCCGGAGTGGGGCGTCGGCGAGGTCGCGGGCATCTACTTCACCGGCGATGGCGACGACATCCAGCAGTGGGCGCGCGTGCGCTTCCAGCCCGGCGTCCGCACGGTCCCGGCGGGCTCGCTCCAGTTCGTCGACTTCTCCAAGCCGGACCCCGGCCACGAGCGCGTGCAGCGCTTCGTCACCGCCGCCCAGCACGCGATGGCCGAGGGCGACTACGCGCTCGCCGCCCAGCGCCTGATCTACGCGCGCGACGCCGAGTCCACCAACATCTCCGTGCTGCGCCTGCTGACGCTCGCGTTCTGGCAGGCGGGCCAGCTGGCGGCGGCGGGCCGCAGCGTCCGCGACTGGATCCGCGCCGACCCGACGCGGCCTACGGCACAGCGCTACGCCGCGCGCATCTACGAGGACATGCGCGCCTACGACCTCGCCGCCGACGCCGCCCTGCGCGCCGCCCAGCTCGGCCCGAGCGACGCGGGCGCCTGGGAGCGCGTCGGCCGCTTGCGCCTGCGCCTGATGGACGCCGACGGCGCCCGCGAGGCGCTGGCGCGCGCCCGTGAGATCGGCCCGACCGTCGAAGGCCTGCTCGACCTCGCGTTGGCCTACCACTTGCTCGGCGACCTCGGCGGCGAGGTCACCGCGACCGAGCAGGCGACGCTGATCGACGGCGAGCACGCCGAGGCGTGGTCGCGCCACGCGCACGCGCTGGCCCGCACCGACCGCGTGTCCGACGCCATCGCCGCCGCCGAGCGCGCCCTGCGTCTCGCGCCGGAGAACGACGAGGTCGCCGACCTGCTGGAGCGCCTCCGCGCCGCGCAGCCCCGGGTGCTTCCGGCCGCATGAGCGCCGCCGAGCGCGTCGTCGCCTACATCCCGACCGGCGCGGGACGGGACAACCTCGGCGTCGCGTCCGGCAGCGACGGGCGCGATCGCCTCGCTGCGTCGCTGCCCGAGAACGTCGAGCTGGTCGACGCGCCGCGCGACGACGTCCGCTTCGCGGTCCCGGCCTACGGCGTCGAGATCGACATGGAGGCCTTGCCCGCGCTGGAGGTCGTCCAGCTGCTGAGCGCCGGCGTCGAGTGGTTCCTGGACCGCGTGCCGGAGGGCGTGACGCTCTGCAACGCGCGCGGCGCCCGCGACCGCGCGATGGCGGAGTGGGTCATCGCCGCGCTGCTGGCCGACCTCAAGCAGGTGCGGCCGTTCGCCGAGGCGCAGGCCGCGCGGCGCTGGAAGCGCTTGGACATCTACGACTTGAGCGACGTGCGCGTCGCGGTCCTCGGCCACGGCGCCTCCGGCCGCGATCTGGAGACGTTGTTGAAGCCCTTTGGCACCGAGGTCCGCGGCATCGCGCGGCGCGCGCGGCCGGCCGAGGGCGTGGTGGCGATGGAGGACGCGCCGGACGTGCTGGGCTGGGCGACGGCCGTCGTCAACCTGCTGCCGCTGACGCCGGACACCAAGCGCGTGGTCGACGCAACCATGTTGTCGCACATGGCCGACGGCGCGTTGTACATCAACCTCGGCCGCGGGGCGACGACCGACACCTACGCCTTGATCGAGGAGCTGCGCCGCGGCCGCCTGCGCGCGATCCTCGACGTCGTCGACCCCGAGCCGCTCCCGCCCGACCACCCGTTGTGGGACGCTCCCGGCCTGATGCTCAGCCCGCACGTCGCCGGCGACACTCCCGGCTCCGACCGCGCCGCCTGGCGCCTGGTCGCCGATCAGCTCGGCCGCTTCGCCCGCGGCGAGCCGCTGGTCAACGTCATCACCGGCGGGTACTGAGGACCACGCGGACGATGGCGACGGGTGCCGACGCGCTGGTGGCAGGGCTGGAGCGCGCGGGCGTCAAGGTCGTCTTCGGCCTGCCCGGCGTCCACAACCTGCCCGCGTGGGAGGCCCTGCGCAACTCGTCGATCCGGCTGATCGGCGTCCGGCACGAGCAGGCCGCCGCCTACGCGGCCGACGGCTACGCGCGGGCGACCGGCGAGGTCGGCGTCGCGCTCGTCACGACCGGCCCGGGCGCGGCGAACACGCTCGGCGCGGTGGGGGAGGCGTGGGCGTCGCGGTCGCCGATCGTCGTGATCGCCACCGACATCCCGACGTCGTTGAAGCGGCCGGGGATCGTCGGCGGCGCGCTGCACGAGGCCGCCGATCAGCGCGCGCTGTTCGACACCGTCGTCAAGGAGACGTTCCGCCTCGACGACCCGGCCGACGTCGAGCGCGCGGTCGCGGTGGCCCGCGAGGCGCCGCGGCGGCCGGTGTTCGTGGAGATCCCGACCGACCGGCTGTCGGCGACCGGCCCGCGCTGGGACGTCGGGGAGTTCGCGGTCGACGTCGTCGACGAGGAGCCCGAAGGCGTCGCCGAAGCGGCGGAGATCCTGGCCTCGTGCTGGAAGCCGCTGGTCTGGGCGGGCGGCGGCGCGATCGACGCGGGTCCGGAGGTCGCCGAGCTGGCGCGGCGGCTCGGGGCGCCGATCATCACCACCTACACGGCCAAAGGCCTGGTCGGCCGCGAGGACCCACGCGCGGTGCTGCTGCCGCCGCACCTGCCCGCGGTCGGCGAGCTGTGGGACACGTGCGACGTGCTGATCGCGATCGGCTCAGATCTCGACGGCATGAACACCATGAACTGGCGGCTGCCGCGGCCACCCAAGGTGATTGCCTTGAACGTCGACCCGGCCGACGCCACCAAGAACTACGTGGCCGACGCGGTGGTCCAGGGCGACGCGGCCGCCGCCGCGCACGCGCTGGCGCTCGGCCTGCCACCGGCCGACGCGCCGGTCTGGGCGGACCTGACCACGGTCCGCCGCCGGGCGCGCGGCGCGGTCCGCGGCGACCATCCGGAGGAGATCCGGTTCCTGGAGGCCTTCGCCCGCGTCGTCCCCGATGACGTCACGGTGGTGGTCGACATGTGCATCCCCGGCTACTGGCTGTCGGCGATGCACGCGCCCGCGGGTCCGCGAAAGTTCCAGTACCCGATGGGCTGGGGCACGCTCGGCTACGCCTTCCCGGCCGCGCTCGGCGCCGCCGCGGCCGGCCCCACGCTCAGCGTCTCCGGCGACGGCGGCTTCCTCTTCGCCGTCGGCGAGCTGGCGACCGCCAAGCAGGAGCAGCTGCCGCTCACCGCGCTCGTGGTCGACGACGGCGGCTACGGCATGCTGCGCTTCGACCAGCGCCACTCCGGCGTCGAGCCCTACGGCGTCGACCTCGCCACGCCGGACTTCGTCGTGCTCGCCGAGTCCTTCGGGATCCGCGCCTCGCGCGTCGACGGCCTGAGCGACGACTTCGCTGCCACGCTGGCCGAGCACCTCGCCGACCCCGCGCCCTCGCTCCTGGTCGCCCGCGCGCAACTCGCGCCGCCGCCGACGACCTCGCCCCGCTGGCACCGCACCGGCCCGCCGATCTGGGCCCACCCGCCCGACCCGCTCGCGGGCCTGGGCTAGACGCCGCCGCTAGGCGTCCGGCAGCTCAGCGCGCTCGCGCGGCGCGATCCGCGACAACAACGTCCGGGCGGCCGCGATGACCAGCGGTCGGTCGTAGACGGTGGAGAACGAGAAGCGGCGGTCGCGGTCGTCGGCGTCGGTGTCGCCGAGGTCGCGGGCGACCAGCGCGCCGGCGAAGTGCGGGCCCAGCACGATCACCGACCACTCGCCGGCCAGCACGTCGTCGGCCTCCAGCTGAGTGCCGCGCACGCCGTGGACGGGCTCCTCCGGCAACCCCACGCCGAAGGCGGCGACCAAAGACGCGCGGCGCGCCAGAGTCTCGTAGCGGCGGGCGGTCGCCGGCGTGAAGTGACGCGCCTCCTGGAAGGCGGACAAGACGACCGCGCCCTCGCCGATCCGCTGCGCGCGGTGTTCCAAGTGATGGCTCATCGGCAACAACAAGCGCTTGGTTGCCTCGGCGACCGCGCCGCCGCGCGCCTCGCTCACCACCGCGAACGGCGTGTCGCCCGGCGGCGGCTCCACGAAGACCGTCGTGCGCCGCACGCGCGACACCGGCAGCGGCGGCGTCAGCGGTCCGGGTCGCCCGTAGCGCCAGCCCTGGCCCAGCGACGCGCCCAGCGTCCGGGCGATCGCCGCGTGCTCGTCGTTCTCGATCCCCTCGGCGAGGATCTGCGCGCCGGTGCGCTCGTGCTCGGCGGCGACCGCGGAGACGATCGCGGCCTGGTCGGTCGACGGCCGGTCCTGCACCAAGGACAGGTCCAACTTGATGACGTCGGGCGCGATCAACGGCAACAGCGCCAGCGACCGCACGTCGGCGCCGAGGTCGTCCAAGGCAATGACATGGCCTGCCGCGCGCTGGTCGCTCAGCACGCGCGACAGCTCCGCTGGCCGCGCGGTGATCGCGCGCTCGGTGACCTCGATCACCAGCGACAGCTCCGCCGTCGCGCGCGCCCACAGCTCCGCGTGCTCCGGCGGGCACGGCGCGTCGATCGCCGCCGGCTCCGAGTTCAGGAACAACGACCCGCCGCGGCCCAGCCCGGCCGCCAGCGCCGCGCGCACCGCGGTGATCCGGCAGGCCCAGTCGACCTCGACCGTCCGGCCCGCCGCCGCGGCGGCCGCGAACAGCCGGTCGGGGCGGTGCAGCGACGAGCCCTCCGGCCCGCGCGCCAGCGCCTCGTAGCCGACGATCTCCTCGGACTCCAGCTCGACGATCGGCTGGAAGACCGCGGTCAAGCCGCCCTCGCCGAGCACGCGCTCCAGCTCGCGGCCGGCGTTCTTGGGGTCAAACGCGTCGTCGGGGACGAGCACGGCCTCGCCGGTCGGCGTGCGGTGCACGCGCAGCGTGTCCTTGCCCGCGGCCTTCGCGCCCTGCGTCGCCGCGTCGGCGTCGTGCAGCAGGTCGGCGGCGGACGTCGTCGTGCCCTGGCGGAAGACGCCGACGCCGATCGAGACGCGCGTCTCCAGCCGCAGATCACCGACGACATGCGGCTCCTCGCGCACCGCCGACAGGATCCGGGCGCCGAGCTCGCGCGCCACGCGCTCGCCTTCTCCCGCCGGCAAGTCCTTCAACAACAGCGCGAACTCGTCGTCGCCTAGGCGCGCCAGCAGGTCCTGCGGGCGGATCACCGACTTCAGCCGCTCGGTCGCCGCGCGCAGCAGCGCGTCGCCGGCCGGGTGGCCCCACTTCTCGTTGACGGTGTGGAAGTCGTCGAGGTCGATCTGCAACAGCGCCAGCTCGGTCTCCTGCACGCGCGCGCGGTGCATCGAAGAGCGCAGGTCGTCGTGCAGCGCGCTGCGGTTCGCCAGCCCGGTCAGCGCGTCGTAGTAGGCGAGCTCGTGCAGCCGGGCGCTCGCGCGCATCCGGTCGGTGACGTCGCGCTGCGTGCCCAGCCAGCGCAGGATCGCGCCGGAGCTCGGGTCGCGCTGCGGCGCGATCGCGACCTCGTTCCAGAACGGCGTGCCGTCGGCGCGGTAGTTCAGCAGCGTCACGTAGGCGTCGCGGCCGGCGGCGATCGCCTCGGTCAGGATGCTCACCGCACGCGGGTCGGTGTGCGGACCTTGGAGAAGCTTGGCGTTGCGGCCCAGGACTTCGGACGCGCCGTAGCCGGTCAGCAGCTCGAAGCCGGGACTGACCCAGCAGATCGGCAGGCCGGGCTCCGGCTCGACGACGACGATCGCCGTCAGGCCCTCGAGATCGGGGACGGACATCGCGTCTCTCTTACCCGCCGAGCCGGAAGTCAAGATCGGCGGCGACGTCCTGCACGTCCATCTGCGCCTTCTGGAGCTTGCCCGCGTAGTCCCAGTTCAGCGACTGCCAGCGCGTGAACTGGTCCAGCACCCAGACGCCGGACTGCCGCGAGCCGTTGCCGGACTTGCCGTTGCCGCCGAAGGGCAGGTGCGCCTCGGCGCCGCTCGTGGAGTTGTTGACGGACACCATCCCGGCGCTCACGCGCTCCCGGAAGCGGAACGCCAGCGTGGGGTCGCGCGTGTAGATCGCCGACGACAGCCCGTAGCCGTGGCCGTTGGCGAACGCGATCGCCTCGTCGAAGTCCTCGTACTTGGCGACCCCGACGAGCGGCCCGAACGTCTCGGTGTTGGCGAGCTCGTCGTCGATCCGCACGCCGGCGACGATCGTGGGGTGGACGTACAACCCGGCCTCGAAGTCACCCACGAAGCCCGCGCGCGGCGCGTCTGCGGTCACACGCCCGACGGCCGTCGAGCCGCTGACCGAGTGGTGCTCGCGGATCAGCCCCAGGTGGTCGTCCACGAACCGCGACAAGAACTTCTCGTCGATCATCGGCCCGTAGAGCACGTCCTGCGTGGGATCGCCGATTGGCGCGCTCTCCACGGCCCGCGTCAGCTTGGCCACGAACTGCTCGTAGACCGGCGCCGCCACGATCGCCGTCCCCAGCGACGTGCAGCGCTGGCCCGCCGTCCCGAAGCCGCCGAACAGCGCGCCCTCCACCGCGAGGTCGAGATCCGCGTCGGCGGTCACCACCATCGGGTTCTTGCCGCCCAGCTCCAGGCACGGCGACTGCAGGTGGCGGCCGCACAGCGCGCCGATCTCGCGCCCGACCGCGCTTGACCCCGTGAAGCCGACCTTGTCGACCAGGCCCTCGTCCAGCGCGCGCTCCAGGCCGGCGAACGTCGCCGGGCCGTCGGCCAGCACCAGGTTCAGCACGCCCTCGGGCAGGCCGCCCGCGACGAACAGCTGCGTCAGCGCCTCGCCGAGCGCAGGCGTGTAGTCGGCCGGCTTCCACACCACGGTGTTGCCGCACAGCAGCGCCGGCACCAGGTACCAGGCCGGGACCGCGACCGGGAAGTTGCCGGCGGTGACGATCGCCGCCACGCCGACCGGGACGCGGAAGGTGAACAGCTGCTTGTCGGGCATCTCGCTCGGCACGGTCTGGCCGTAGAGCCGGCGCCCCTCGCCGAGGAAGAAGTCGCACGTGTCGACGATCTCCTGGACCTCACCCAACGCCTCCGCGTAGGGCTTGCCGATCTCGCGCGTGACCAGGCGGGCGAGCGCCTCCTTGTTGGCCTCGACGATCCGGCCGATCTGCTGGATCGCCCGTCCGCGCCGCGGCGCCGGGACCTGCGCCCACGCCGGCTGAGCCGCGCGGGCGGCGCGTGCCGCGGCCACGAACGCGTCGGCGTCCGCGACTGGACCGTCGAAGACGACGTCATCGAGTTGCGCGGGGTTGGTGGAGGTCAGACGCACGGCGGCGGACATGGGCGGCAAGCTACAGGGGCCCGAAATGTCCGGTGCTTGACCACCAGGGTTCAAGTACGGTCCTCGATTTCCGATCTCCTGGCCAAAGGGGCACGATTCGCCGCGCCTGCGTCCGGACGGACCCCTTTCTCTCCTATGCGCATCCCAAAGATCCTGACCTCCGTCGTCGCCCTCGCGGCCTTCGCGATCCCGACGACCACAGCCCACGCGGCGGAGCCCGGCGTCAACGCCTCCTCGCCCGACCACGCGACGCTCGCCGAGGCGCTGGCGACCGGCGCGAAGTCGGTCCGTCTGTTCGTCTCGTGGGCCGAGCTGGAGTCCGGCGGGCGTGGCACCTACACGCCCGCAGGCGGCACCGGGCCGCTCTACGACGCCGCGATCCAGCAGCTCAACGCGGCCGGGGCCAAGCCCTTGTTCGTCGTGCTCAACACGCCCTCGTGGGCTAACGGCGTCGCCGACCAGCTCGTGCCGCCGAACGACCCGCAGGACTACGCGAACTTCATCGGGGCCTTCGCCGCCCACAACAAGACCATCGGCGACGTCGCCGGCTACGAGGTCTGGAACGAGCCCGACGAGAACCAGTTCTGGCATCCGGGCCCGGACGCCGGCCGCTACGCCGCGCTGCTGAAGGCCTCCTACACCGCGCTCAAGGCCGCCGACCCGCGCGCCGCAGTCGTCTCCGGCCCGACCACGGGCAACAACTACCAGTGGATCCAGGGCCTCTACAGCCTCGGCGCCGGGAGCAGCTTCGACGTCGTCGCGGTGCACACCGACACCGCGTGCCTGGACCGCGGCCCGGACGCGTTCTACCGCGAGGACGGCAAGCTCGCCCGCTACACGTTCCTCGGCTACCGGACCGTCCACGACGTCATGGCGGCCAACGGCGACGCCAACAAGCCGATCTGGATGAGCGAGCTCGGCTGGTCCTCGACGGGTGGCGGACCGACCTCCTGCACCCGCGGCGAGTGGGCCGGCAAGAAGCCGTCCGGCGTCAGCGAGGCCGATCAGGCCACGTTCCTGACCAAGGCCTATGAGTGCCTGGCCAACGACCCCTACGTGCAGAAGGCCGACTGGTTCACGCTGCGCGACCTGAGCGGCAACTCCGTCGATGAGCTCAACCACTACGGGTTGACCCACACGAACGGCGCGGCCAAGCCGTCGCTGAACGCCTTCAAGGCGGTGACCGCCGCCAACGGCGGCAGCGCCGCGACGTGCGGCGACTTCGACGCGCCCTCGATCCGGGTCATCAAGCCGACGCCGGGCCAGCAGTTCGTCGACAAGCTCGACCTGCAGGCCGCGGCGACCGACGGCGGCGTCGGGGTCGCGCGCATCACGTTCGCCTACGACACCAACCTCGAGATCCGCAACTTCACCGACGGCCTGGCCAACAACGTGCCGGTCGGGCTGGCGCCGTGGCAGGGCTCGGGCAAGCTCGCGCTCGGCGCGCACACGGTCATCGTCACGGCCCTGGACAAGAACGGCAACACGCAGACCGTCCAGGTGCCGGTCGTCAAGGTCAACGCGTCCTCGCTGAAGTCGACGCTGACGCCGACGGTCAAGCTGAAGACCAAGAAGGTCAAGTGCACCAAGAAGCGCGTGTGCACGGTCTCCGGGTCGATCTCGCGCGCGGCGGCCGTCAAGGCGCTGAAGGGTGCCGCGGTGCCCTCGCTGGGCGGCAAGGTCGCCGTCGAGTGGCAGTTCAAGAACAAGAAGGGCAAGTTCCGCAAGCTGGCCGGCGGGCTGAAGCCGGCCAACAAGCCCTTCACGTTCAAGACCAAGCTGAAGAACAAGGGCACCTGGCGCGTGCGCGTCGTCTACCAGGGCCAGGCGCCCTGGAAGAAGGCCACGTCCAAGTTCCTGACGTTCAAGGTGAAGTAGTAGCTCTTCGGTAGTACGGTGGGCGGCGTATGCCGCCCTCCGCCGTGGTGGTGGGCGCGGGGGTCCTCGGCTCCGCGCTCGCCGATCGTCTCGCCCGCTCCGACTGGTCCGTCACGCACGTCGAGCAGTACGCGCCCGGCCACGTGCGGTCGGGGTCCGGCGACGAGTCGCGGTTGATCCGCAGCGCCCATGGCGCGGACGCGACGCACGCGCAGATGTCGCGGCGCGCGCTGGAGCTGTGGAAGGAGCTCGATCGGCGTCTGGTCTGCGAGAGCGGCGTGGCGTGGTTCGCGCGCCGGCCGGACGGGTGGGAGGCCGACGCCGAGCGGGTGCTCACCTCGCTCGGGATCCCCAACGAGCGGGTCGATCCCGCCGAGCTGTTCCCGTCCGTGCGCACCGACGACCTCGCGTTCACGCTGCTGGAGCCCGAGGCGGGGCTGCTGCGCGCGCGGGACGGTGTGCGGGCGCTGGCCGACCGCGCGGTGGCGGCTGGCGCAGAGCGCGTGACGGCGGCGGCCACGCCGCAGGACGACGGCGCGCGGGTCGCGCTCGACGACGGGCGCGTGCTGGAGGCCGACCACGTGATCTGGGCCTGCGGCGGCTGGATGGCGGCGCTGTTCGGCGACGTGCTCGACCTGCGGATCACCCACCAAGACGTCTACTACTTCGGCGTGCCCGGCCGGTGGGCGGCGCCGGGCGTGCCGGGCTGGGTCGACTTCGACGGCGCGTTCTACGGGATGGGCGACCTCGACGGGCGTGGCGTGAAGATCGGGCCCGACCAGGAGGGTCCGGCGATCGACTCGCTGGACGCCGAGCGCCGCGCCGACCCCACGCTGGAGCGCGTCGCGCGCGAGTACCTCGGCTACCGCTTCCCGGACATCGCCGACGCGCCGCTGGTCGGCACCCGCGTCTGCCAGTACGAGATGACCTCCGACGAGCGCTTCGTCGTCGCGCCGCACCCGGCATGCACCGACGGCCGCGTCTGGCTTCTCGGCGGCGGCTCCGGCCACGCCTTCAAGCACGGGCCCGCGCTGGCCGAGCGGCTGGAGCGCTGGATCCTCGCCAGCGAGCCGGCCGAGCCGATGTTCAGCCTCGGCCCGGACCGCCGCCACGACGTGCAGCTGCGGACCGGCGGCACGCCGCTCTAAAGACCATCCCCAACTCCGGGTCCGGGGTTGGCGAGATGTTTGAGTGCAGGCGACCACTTCGGCGGGCATGATTGCGCTGACCATGCTCAGCGATCCCATCGGGTGCCACGGCCGCGTGACGGCCAGCGGCGCCATCGCGCCGGACCGAACCGGTGAGGTGATGATCGCGATGAACGGCGGCGTCCAGGCCTTCATGGCGCGCGACGTCGACGGCGGCAGCATCGACCCCTACGAGGAGATCGTGGTCGTCGATCGCGTCGCATCGCGCACGGTGCTGGTCACCCGCCTCTACCAAGGAGACACCGCTTCATGAGTCCCATCGCCATCGCCGGCATCGCCGTCGTCGTCGCGATCGTCCTGATCGCCGCGCTGTTCAAGCTGCTGTGGAAGGTCCCGGCGGCCGACCAGGCGCTGATCGTCACGGGCCTCGGCGCGTCGGGGACGTCGGCGGCAGGCCGGACGTTCAAGATCATCACGGGCGGTGGGGCGATGGTCATCCCGGCGTTGCAGCGCGCGCAGTACCTGTCGCTGCAGGCCGACAAGGCGCTGTTGGAAGTTGAAGGGGTCGACTCGCAGAAGATCCCGGTCGGCGTGCGCGGCGTGGCGCTGTTCAAGGTCGGCGACGACCCGCAGTCGATCACCAACGCGACCACGCGCTTCCTGCACGACCAGGACATCGAGGGCGGGCGCGTGTCGTCGCAGATGCACGACATGGTCAAGGAGGTCTTCCACGGCCACCTGCGTTCGATCATCGGCGGGCTGACGGTCGAGGACCTGATCGCCAATCGCAACGAGCTGGCCCAGCAGACGCGCGACGCGTCCTCGGACGAGATGCAGAAGCTCGGGCTCGTCGTGGACTCGCTGCAGATCCAGGAGATCATCGACCCGACCGGCTACATCCTGGCGCTGGGCGAGCCGCGCGCGGCCGAGGTCAAGAAGCTCGCGCGCATCGCGCAGGCCGCGGCCGACCGCGAGGCGACCGAGCGCGAGCAGGAGGCCGAGACGCTGAAGGCCGCCGCGCTGCGCGAGACGCAGATCAAGCTCGCGGAGTTCCAGGCCGAGCAGGACCGCGCGACGGCGACGTCCGCCCAATCCGGGCCGCTGGCCGACGCCGAGGCGCGCAAGCAGGTCGTCGTGCAGGAGACCGAGGTTGCCGACCTGGAAGCCCAGCGCGAGGAGAAGCGGCTGGAGACGTCGATCCGCAAGCCGGCTGACGCCGAGGCCTACCGGCAGCGCGTCGAGGCCGAAGGTCAGCGCGAGGCGCGGATCGCGCTCGCCGAGGCGGGCAAGCGCGAGACCGAGCTGGCCGCCGAGGCCAACGCGCGCAAGGTCGAGCTCGGCGCGGCGGCGGACGCCAAGCGCGTCGAACTGGCCGCGGCCGCGCGGGCGAAGGAGACGCGTGAGGTCGGCCTGGCGGAGGCGGCGGCGACCGAGGCCCAGGGCACGGCGGAAGGCACCGCGGTCCGCGCGAAGGGCCTGGCCGAGGCCGAGGCGATCGCCAGCCGCGCCGAGGCGCTGGAGAAGCAGTCCGACGCGGTCATCGGCCAGCAGCTCGCCGAGAAGCTGCCGGAGATCGTGCGAGCGGCGGCCGAGTCCTTCAAGGGCGTCGACAACCTCACGATCCTCAACGGCGCGGCCGGGGTCGGCGAGATCATGAACCAGGTCATCGGGCAGGCCGGCCCGGCGCTCAAGCTGGCTCGCGAGACGCTCGGGCAGTCAGCGACCGGCGGGAGCAGCAGCGATGGCTCAAACGGCCGCGTGCCACAGCGCTCCGTTCCGCCGAGCGACGACGCTCCAGAAGCCTGACGTCATTATTCGGACACGGCGTTAAGGTCCTCCGCGCACCTGCCGATGGGTTCATAAGAGGCAGGGCACGGATCGCCCCGGAACGGACGCCGCCGCCTTCTGGGCAAGAACGCCGTGCGCTTGCCGGCCTCTGCTCCCCCTCCCGGGAGCAGGGGCCGCGAGCCGCATGTGCAGCACGGACGCCTCGGCGCTAGGAGACAGCCTCCAGCAGCAGCCGCGTCGCCAGGAAGGCGTCGTCGGGCAGCTGCGCCGGAGCGATCCACGCGAAGTCCCCGAACTTCGCGGGCTCGCGCAGCTCGGGCTCGACGCCGTCGACCTCGGCGAGCACGCCCGGCACGACCCAGCCGTCGACGAGCACCGCCGCGAAGACGCGCACGGCGTCCTCGGCGACCGTGATCCCGGTCTCCTCCGAAAGCTCGCGCACCGCGGCCCGCTCCACCGTCTCACCCGGATCGAGCTTGCCGCCCGGCAGCGCGAGCGGCGCGCCCTCCTCCGCGAGCCGCCGCCCGACGAGCACGCGCCCGTCCGGCCGCCGCACCACCACGCCCACGCCGATGCCCGTCGCCATGGCGCGCGAGCCTACGCCGAACGGACCAGGCCGCACTCCACCGCAATAATCGGGGCGGGTTTGGGGGAGAGCGGGCGTGTCGATGGCGATCTCCACGACTACCGACCCGGGCCTGCTGGCGCTGCTGGACTACGGCACCGCCGGCGCGGCGCTGCTTGACGCCGACGGCCGCTACGTCTTCGCCACGCGCGACTACGAGGAGGCGCACGGGCTCGCGCCCGGGACGATGGTCGGCACGACCGACGCCGAGCTGCTCGACGACGATGCGGTCGCCGCTCGGGCTGAGGCGTCGCGCGTCGCGCTCGAGGCCGGGCGGGCGCGCTTCGAGCACAGCGTCCGCGGCGGCGTCGTGTGCGGCGACCTGCTCGACCTCACAGCCGAGGGGGACGCCCGCCCGCGCTTCGGCATCGTCCTGCGCGCGGTCGAGCACGACGACCTGCGGCCGACCGACGAGATCCGCAAGCGCCTGCACGACGCCGAGCGCCGCGGCCGGATCGGCAGCTGGGTCTGGGACCTGCGCTCCGACCTCGTCTCGTGGTCCGACGAGCTGTTCCGCATCCACGGCCGCGAGCAGGACGGCGAGCCCGTGCCGTTGGAGGAGGTCCTCGGCCACCAGCACCCGGGCGACCGCGAGATGGTCGGCGAGCTGCTGCGCGCCGCCGCGGTCACCGCCGACCCGTTCGCGTTCGAGCACCGGGTGATCACCGTCGACGAGCGCCTGCGCTGGATGCACTGCCAGGGCACGACCGAGGTCGACGCCCAGGGCCGGCCGGTGCGCGTGCGCGGCACCGACCAGGACATCACCGAGCGCCGCGTCGTCCGCGAGCAGCTCGCCCGCCTGCACCGCCGCAGCCAGCTGATCCTCGAGTCGATCTCTGAAGGCATCGTCGGCCTCGACCGCTCGGCGCGCGTCACGTTCGCCAACAACGCCGCGCTGCGGATGATCGGCGCGACGCTCACCGACCTCGAAGACCTCTCGCTCGAGGACGTGCTGCGCCCGCCGCGCACGACGCCCGACCACCCGATCCGCGCGACGCTCGAGGACGGTCGCGAACGCCATTTGGAGCGGGCGCTGGTTCGCGGCCGCGGCGGCGAGCTGCTCGGGGTCGACTTCACGGTCACCCCGCTGCGCGGCCGGCGCCGCATCGAGGGCGCGGTCGTCGTGCTGCGCGACCGCTCCCTACGCGAGGGCTATGAGCGCCAGATCGCGTTGACGATGTCCGCGCTGGCCGAGGCCGACGCCCATCGCGGCGAGTTGCTGGCCAGCCTGGTCGCCGCCCAGGAGCTCGAGCGCCGTCGCATCGCCGGGGAGATCCACGACGACGCCGTTCAGGCGATGAGCGCGGTCGCGCTGCGCGCCGAGCAGCTCGCCGGCTCGCTCGACGGCACCGGGGCGCAGCGGCTCACGCGCCTCAGCGACGACGTCCGCGACGCCACCGCGCGCCTGCGTCAGCTGCTCATACAACTTCAGCCGCCGGAGCTGGAGACCGCGATCGGCGCGGCGATCGAGGCCTACATCTCGACCGCGGACTTCGACTTCAACTACATCTTGAACGACGACCTGCGCGAGCAGCCCAGCCACGCCGCGCGCGTCGTCCTGTACCGGGTCGTCCAGGAGGCGCTGCGCAACGTCGCCAAGCACGCGCGCGCCACCACGGTCCAGATCACGCTCGAACACCACGACAACGCCGACGGCCCTGGTCGCGTCCGGCTGACCGTCGCCGACGACGGCATCGGCGTCGACGCCGAGCTGCTGCGCACGCCGCAGCCCGGCCACTATGGGATCGACACCATGCGCTACCGCGCCGAGCTGGCCGGCGGGCACTGCACGGTCGGGGCGGGCGGGACCGGGTCTGGCACGGTCGTGACCGTCGAGCTGCCCCATCACCTCGAAGAGGAGACGCCGCGATGATCCGCGTCGTGGTGGTCGACGACCACCCGCTCTACCGCCAGGCGCTGGCCGACACGGTCAGCGGCGCGCCCGAGCTGGAGCTCGTCGGTGCCGCCGGCGACGGCCCGACGGGCCTGGACCTGATCCGCCGCCTGGATCCGGACGTCGCGATCCTCGACGTGCGCATGCGCGGCTGCGATGGCCCCGATGTCGCGCACGCCCTGGAGCAGAGCGGCGTCGGCACGCGCGTGCTGTTCATCTCGGCCCACGACGACGGCCCGACCGTGCACCGCGCGCTCAGCGCGGGCGGCAACGGCTTCCTGTCCAAGGACGCCGGCAGCAAGGAGATCCGCCGTGCGATCGTCGGCGTCATGCGCGGCGAGGTCGTCCTCGCGCCGGTCGCCGGCCGCCGCCTGACCGCCGAGCTGCGCCGCCAGCGGCTGCCCGAGACGCCGCCGCTGACCGAGCGCGAGCAGCAGATGCTCGAGCGCATCGCCGAGGGGCGCTCGGTGGCCGAGATCGCCGCCGAGCTGCACCTCGGTCACGCGACGGTCAAGACGCACTTGCGCAGCTTGTACACCAAGTTGGAGGTCTCCGAGCGCGCGGCCGCCGTAGCGGCCGCGATGCGCCGGGGACTCCTGACCTGACCTGCGGGGGATCGACCAGCTATTTCAGGTCGATCCCGCCGAGCAGGCTGTAGGTCTTGTTGGTCGCCTTCCCGCCGGGCTTGGACGGGACCTTCGTCATGACGCGGTAGAGCGCGGCGTTCGCGCCGCCCGGCCGGGCGACGCGCGCCACGAACTTCCCGCTGGACGACAACTTGACCGAGCCGACCGTCTCGTACTTCTTGCACGAGACCAGCCGCTGCACCGTGATCGTCGCGCGTGTGCGCGCGCGAGGCTTGGTCACCGTGCCGCGCAGCTCCACGCGGTTGCCCGCGGCCTGCGCGATCTTCGACACGTAGGTGCGGCGGGTCAGCTTCAGCTTCGGGCTGGCCAGCGTGCCGATCACGGCCTGGTAGCGGGCGCGGTCGCTCGTGCGCAGCTTCTTGGCCGGCAGCTTGGCGCGCGCCGTGAAGCGCCCGTTGGCGGCGACCTTCGCCGTCGCGACCTTCTTGCCGGTCGCGCTGAACTTGAGCGTCACGACCTTGCCCACGTACTGCTGGGCGGCGACGCCGGTCAGCCGCACGCGGCCGGAGGCGATCACCACATCGGTCAGCAGCAGGCGGCCGTTGCCGCACGACAGCAGGATGTCGCGCGTGTTCCCGGTGGCGAAGACGCCGCCGGAGCTCGGCACCGACCCACCGGTGACCGGCGACGGCGAGGAGGATGGGGCGCCGCCGCCGGTGCCGGAGCCTGTGCCGCTGCCACCCGTGCCGCCGCCACCGCCCGTGTCGGTGCTGGAGACCGGCGCGGGCACGACGACCGTGCCGGTGCCCGTGTCCGTGTCGCCGTTGCCGTCGGTCACGTCGACCGTGACGTCGGCGGTGCCGGGCGTGACCGTGTCGGGAATCGTTGCCGTGCAGGTGCCATCGGGGGCGACCGTGCCGCTGATCGTGGTCGCCGTGCCGCCGGACTGCGGCGTCACGGTCACCGTGCAGGAGACGACCGGCGTGCCGGGCGCCGGCGTGACCGGCGTGGCGACGTCGTGGCCGTCGATGACCGGCGTGCCGACCTCGGGCCCGGCGATCGTGATGATCCCGCTGGCGCTCGCCGCGTCGCCGGTGCTGTCGGTCACGGTGGCGTCGACGTCGTGGCTGCCGGCGCCGAACGCGGTGGCCGGGAGCGTCGCGGTGCACGTGCCGGCCGCGGCGTCGTACGTGGCGTCCAAGACCACCAAGTTGCCTTGGTCGTTGCGCGCGCGCAACACGCAGGCGGTGATGGTCTCGCCGGACGGCGCCGATGCGTTGGCCTGGACGACGCGGTTGCGACCGCTGTCAGCCAGCGTCACCGTCGGCGGCGTGGCCGCGACGGGCGGAGCGCCGACGCGGATCTCGCCGGACGCGCTGCCGCCGTCGCCGTTGGCGTCGGTCGCGGTAACGGTCGCGATGTACGCGCCGTCGGCCACGGCCGCCGGGGCGGTGACGACGCAGCTGGCGGTGGCGGCGTCGTAGCGGCCGTCGAGCATCGTCGTCTCGGGGTTGTTGTCCGTGTTGGCCGGCGTCAGCGTGATCTTGCACGTGTCGATCGCGACGCCGGGCGCGGGCGTGACCGGGGCGGCGATCTCGCGCTCGTTCGCGGTCGGCGTGCCGACGCTCGGCGCGCTGGTCATGATCGTGCCGCTCGCGCTGCCGGTGCGGTCCGAGGCGTCCGTCGCGGTCGCGCGGACCTCGTAGGCGCCGGGACCGTAGGTGTCACGCGGGAGCGTCGCGGTGCAGGTCGTGCCGTCGTCGCTCAGCGCGGCGTCGGCCAGCGCGGTGAACGTGCCGCCGCTGCCGGCGGGTCGGGCCTCCAGCGTGCAGGACCGCACGTCGGGATCGGCGCCCGGAGCGATCGTCGCGACGACCGTGCGGTTGGTGGCGCTGTCGCTCAGCGCGACCGCCGGGCCGGCTGGGACCGCGCCGACCGTGCCGGTGCCCGTCGCGGTGCCGGCGTCACCGGCGTCGTCGGTGACGGTGGCCTCGACGCTGTACGCGCCGGAGCCCACGGCGTCTGGGAGCGTGGCGCGGCAGGTGCCGGTCGCGGCGTCGAGCGTGCCGTCGAGGGTCGTCGCCCCGCCGCCGCCCGTGGGCGTCAGGACGAAGCGGCACGACGCGAGCGTCGTCCCCTCGGGCGCGGTCGCCGTCGTGGTGACGGTGCGCCCGGAGATCGCGGGCGTGCTGACGTCCGGCACACGCACCTCGACCGCGCCGGTAGCCTCACCGGTCCGGCCGGCGTCATCGGTCGCGTGGACGCGGACCTCGTAGGCGCCAGGACCATAGGTGTCACGCGGGAGCGCGGCGGTGCAGTGTCCGGTGCTCGCGTCGTACTGCGCGTCGAGCAAGGTGTAGTCGTTGCTTCCGGCCGGGCGCGCCTCGATCGTGCAGGAGTCGATCGTGCGGCCGGGCGGCGGCGTCACCTCCGCGACGACCGCGCGGTTGTCGGCCGGGACGATCTGCACGGCAGGTCGCGGCACGGCGCCGATCGTCACGCCGGCGGTCCTGCTGCCCGTGTCGCCGTTGGCGTCGGTGATTGTCACGGTCGCGGTGGCCTCACCGGGGTCGATGACACCGTCGGGCAGCGTGGCCGTGCAGGTGCCGTCGCTCAGCGCGCCCGCAATCGTCACTGGCGCCGTTGGCCCGGCGGGGTCGACCTCGATCCGGCAGCTCACTAGCGGCGTGCCGGGCGCGGGGTCGACGGTCGCGGTGATCGTTCGGCCGTCGGCGGCGGGCGCCCCGACGTCCGGCGCGACCACGCGGACCGTGCCGCGATCGGTGGCGCCGTCGCCGGAGCTGTCGGTCGCCGAGACGACGACCTCGTAGGAGCCCGCCGGGAACGCGGCGGTGCCGAGTGTCGCGGAGCAGGTGCCGCGCGCCGCGTCGTAGGTGGCGTCGAGAGGCGTCAGCGGCGTGCCGTCGTCCGCGCCCGCCGCGCGCACGCCGATCGCGCACGCGGTGATCGCGTCGCCGTCAGACGGCGTGACGTTCGCGGTGACGACGCGGTTGATGGCGCTGTCGGTCAGCGTGACCGTGGGCGGCGTCGCCGGTGGCGCGGGCGTGCCTACGAGCAGCTCGGCGTCCGCGCGGCCGGTGTCGCCGTTGGCGTCCCGGGCGGTCGCGGTCACCACGTAGGTGCCGGTGGCGACGCTGGCGGGCGCCGTCGCGGTGCACACGGCGCCGGAGGCCGAGACCGTGCCGTCGACGGTGACGTCGGCGCCGCCCCCGACGGGGGAGAGGACGAAGGCGCAGGCCTCGACCGGCGTGCCCGCGGCGGGCGCGAGCGTCGCGCGCAGGTCGCGGTCGTCGGCGGTCGGGGCGCCGACGGCGGGTGCGCCGACGGTGACCGGGCCGGTCGCGCTGCCGGTGCGGCCGGCGTCGTCGGTCGCGGTCGCGCGGACCTCGTAGGCCCCGGGGTCGTAGTCCCCGCGCGGGAGCGTGGCGGTGCACGTGGTGCCGCCGTCACCTAGCCGGGACGGGAGCGTCGTGTAGCCGCCGGTCGAGTCCGCGTCGCGGACGGCGAGCGTGCAGGCGGTGACGGTCCGGCCGGTGCCGGGCGCCAGCCGCGCGACGACCGTACGGTTCTCGCCGCTGTCGACGAGCGTCACGGCCGGTCCGGGCGGGACCGCGCCGACGGTGACCGTGGCGGTCGCGGTGCCGACGTCGCCATTGGAGTCCGTCGCGCGCGCCGTCGCGGTGGCGGTGCCTTCGGGCACGGAGTCCGGGAGCGTGGCGCGGCAGACGCGAGCGCTCGCGTCATAGATGCCGGGGATCGTTGTTGAGGTGATGGAGAACTCACACGCGGCGATCGTGGCTCCCGCAGGCGGCGTGACCGCGGCGGTGATCGCGCGATCGGCCACGGCGGGCGAGCCGACCGACGGGTTGGTGATGGTGATCGATCCGGAGCCGCTGCCGGTCTGCCCGGCGCTGTCGGTGGCCTCGACGGTCACGGGGTAGGTCCCGGCCGGCACGTCGGCGCGCGGGAGCGTCGCGGTGCAGCGGCCGGTGGCGGCGTCGTAGCTGCCGGTCACGCGCACGGGCGCGGTGACGACGCAGCCGGTGATCGTGCGGCCCTCGGGCGGCGTGACGGTCGCGGCGACGACGCGGTTGCGGCCGCTGTCGACAACGGCCACGGAGGGGCGCCGCTCGGTCGTCGTGTCGCAGACGGCGCCGGTCGCGGAGACGATCGACTGCGCGACGGTGGCGTCGATCAGCGAGCCGCCGAGGACGTTGCCGATCGTCACGTGCAGCGCGTTGCGGGTCAGCACGCCGTTGACGATGGTCTGCTCGTTGGGGATGAGCTGGGCGACGACGCCGACCGGCAGGCCGTTGACGACGTTGCCGGTGATCGTGACCGGCCGGTCGAGGCCGACGACGCGCACGCCGCCGAGGTAGACGTTGCCGATCGTGGAGGTGGCGGTGAGCGAGGGGGCGCCGCTCACGCAGGAGGCGGTGGCGCTCGACGTGGCGGCGTCGACGCGCAGGAGGCTGATCAGGCCGGTGACGCTGAGGCGCACGTTGGCGACGTTGGCCGACGCGGTCGCGCGCTGAGCGGAGGTCGTTCCGGACGGACCGGTGAGCGAGGTGGAGGAGTTGAGGGCTCCGGCGGCAAGACCTACAGGAAGGCCGCCGGTCAGGGCCCCGATGCCGCGCGAGTCGTCTCGGCACCGGGGTCCGTTGGCGTTGGAGGTCAGGAGCCCGAGGGTCAGGTCGAGGCCGAGGAGGCGCGCGTGCAGGGGAGACGCCTCGCAGTTCCAGGTGGGGGCGGCCGACGCGGCGGGGGCCGCGGCGGTCGCGAGGGCGCAGGCCGCGGCGAGCGCGAGCAGGCAGTGGGTCAGTCGTCGCATGTCGCGTTCTCCCGGCGTGAGTTGTCGTAGGTCGAAAGGGGGTCTTCCTGGGCCGCGCGGTCGTCGACGGGGCACAGGCGGCCGAGCTCGGCGGCCGCGGTGACGCCGTCTTGGGCGTGCTTGCCGTCGCTGTCCGGCGTGTCGCGGGCGACGCCGATCCCGATGCGGGCGGCCTTGGCGCTGAGCAGAATGGCGCGGTGCGGCGGGCTGGTCAGCCACGCGGTGAGCAGGCGGCGGGGGGTGCTGGCGCCGCCGGTGCCGAGCACCAGGATCTCGCCGGCCCACCAATCGCCGCGGGTCGGCCAGCCGGAGTCGCGGAGGCGGTCCTTGACGGTCGTCCCACCAGGCGAGGTGTGCGCGAAGTAGTCGCGGCGGACCATGTCGGCGGCGTGGTCGCGCGCGGCGCGGCCCAGGCGGTCGTCGTACTTCAGCGGGGAGAGCCCGCGCTGGCGGCGGGTCTCGTCGATCAGGCACGCGAGCGCGGCCCGGTTGGCCGCGACGCTGCTCGCGGCGATCGGCGCCTCGGCGCCCTCGCAGTTCTGCGTGGCCAACGTGAGCCCCGCGCTCTGCGCAGACGCAGGCGTTGGGGCAGCGGCGAGCATCACGCTCGCGGCGGCGGTGGCGAGCACCGCCGCTTTGAAGTGCAAGTCCTTCATCTCTGTGCGCCTCCCGGCTGGAGAGAACTTCAGTCCTGAATCCGGTGTCTCCGGAGCCGTGTCGCACTGCCGCTCGCCCACAGCACTTTGCAGCGCTAAGGCCCATGAACCTGTGCATCGCCATCGCCCTCCCGTCGCCCCCGCGACGATCCCCCCACCAACCCGCTGATCGCGCCCGTGCCGATCGGCCGAGGCCGATCGGCTGAGTGCGTGGTCAGCGAGGGCTTACGGCGTCGACAACAGCGCGCCGACCCATGCCGCCGCCGCGCCGATCGAGGCCGCGCCGCGCACGTGGTTGGCCCAGTTCCAGCCGTCGAGGTACTCCTGCCAGCGCGCGGCGGCGTTCGCGGCGTGCGGCGAGACGTCGGCCAACTCGTTGTTGAGCGGGACGTTGTGGGCGACCGTCAGCAGGAACGAGCCGACCAGGAAGACGGCGCTGCCGGCGACCAGCAGCGTCGCGCGGCGGTCGCCCCAGTCCATGACGCCGCGGACGGCGAGGTAGGCGGCGACGAGCGTCGTGCCCATGAAGGCCACCATGAACGCCGGCCGCTCGGCGGTGACGTTGATCGACTGCATGGCCTTGATCGCGTCGGTCGCTGGCAGTCGCTCCAGGGCGGGCATCACGAACGACGAGAACGCGAAGAACGTGCCGCCGACGAGGCCGGCACCGAGCGCGCCGGCGAGGGTCGCCGCGCTACGCATGGGTCCACGCTCCGGCCGCCGCCGCGTCGCGGGCGTACTCGGCGAACGTCCGCGGTGGGCGGCCGAGCGCGCGCTGGACGCCGTCGCCGGTGGCGGTGTTGCGGCCGTCGAGGACCTCGCCGAACAGGTACGAGAGCAGGCCGACGGTGTCGTCGTCCAGGCCGGCGGCGCGCAGCTCCGCGGTCCAGGTGTCGAGGCCGACCAAGGTGTAGGTGATGCTCTGGTCGCGCGCCGTCGCGATCGCCGCGACGGCCTCCGCGAACGTGATCGCCTCCGGCCCGGTGCAGTCGTAGACCTCGCCCGCGTGGCCGTCCTCCGTGAGGGCGGCGACCGCGACGGCGGCGAGATCGTCCGCATCCACGAACGGCTCGCGGACGTCGCCCACGGGCAGCGCGACGGCGCCCGCGTTCACGGGGTCGGAGAGGAACGCTTCGCTGAAGTTCTGCGCGAACCACGCGGACCGCACCACGGTCGTCGGGACGCCCGCCGTGCGGACGCGCTCCTCGGCCCGCTGTGCCTCTTCCTCGCCGCGGCCGCTGAGCAGCACGAGGCGCTCGAGGCCCTCGCGGACGGCGAGCGCCGCGAGCGCGCCCACGGCCTCGGGCGCGCCCGGGACGGCGAGGTCGGGGAAGAAGCTGACGTACGCGGCGCGCGCGCCGCGCAGGGCAGGCGCCCAGGTGGACGGGTCGGTCCAGTCGAAGGGCGTTCCGACGCTGCGCGAAGCGGCGCGGACGGGGACGCCGCGCTGCTCCAGGAGCGCGGCGACGCGGCGGCCGGTCTTGCCGGTGGCGCCGAGGACGAGGGTGGGTTGAGCGGTCATGACGAGCATGGAACACCGCCTTCGTGAGACGGTCCATGGTCAGAACTCGCCGATCCATGCGCGAGCGTCTACAGTCGTCGCCATGGACTCGATCGCTGGCCTGCTCGACGGTCCGCGCGCCCGCGGCGCGTTCCTGCTGCGCTCGGTCCTCGATCCGCCGTGGTCGATGCGCATCGAGGACGAGGCGCCGCTGACGCTCGTCGCGCTCGTCCGCGGCACGGCGCACGTGCTGCCCGACGCCGACGGCGCCGAGGCCTTCGTCCTGCGCGCGGGCGACGTTGCCGTCCTGCGCGGCCCGGATCCCTACACGGTCGCTGACGCGCCCGACACCGCGCCGCAGGTGGTGATCCTCCCGGGCCAGCGCTGCGTGCTGCCCGATGGTCGCGAGCTCCCGGAGATGGGCGACCTCGGCGTGCGAACGTGGGGCAACAGCCCCGACGGCGAGACCATGTTGTTGACGGGCACCTACCAGCTGCGATCCGAGACCAGTCGCCGCCTGCTCGACGCGCTGCCGCCGACGCTGCACGTGGATGCGGCCTCCTGGCAGAACCCGCTCGTTGGCTATCTCGCCGAGGAGATCGCCCGCGACGAGCCCGGCCAGGAGGCCGTCTTGGATCGTCTCCTCGACCTCCTGCTGATCGCCGCCCTACGCGCCTGGTTCGCCCGCGACGAGACCCACGCACCCGGCTGGTACCGCGCCCAGGCCGACCCCATCGTCGGCCCCACGTTGACGTTGATCCACAACAACCCATCCCAGCCCTGGACCGTCGCGACCCTCGCCGACGCCGTCGGCGTCTCCCGCGCCGCCCTCGCCCGCCGCTTCACCGACCTCGTCGGCGAGCCACCTATCGCCTTCCTCACCACCTGGCGCCTCACCCTCGCCGCCGACCTCCTCCGCGAACCCGGCACCACCATCGCCTCCGTCGCCCCCCAAGTCGGCTACTCCTCCGCCTTCGCCCTCTCGACCGCCTTCAAACGCGTCCGCGGCGTCTCACCCGCGGAGCACCGCAGCCTCCGCTCGATCTCCGACGATCTCCTCCGCAGCGCTTGAGATCGCCCGCTGCGACGTCTGTCGATCACACGTCGAATTCGAGTTGCAGGTTCTGTCGGGCAACGACGAACGGGTCGTATTCCCCTCGCGGCGGACGGCTCACGCGGACCTCGCCCCACATCGACTTGATGGCTTCACCGGCGGTGTAGTACCGACCGCGGTTCTGTCCATGCGGCTCGACGAGCTGCGAGTCGACGAGTTGGCGCAGATCACGGCTTGCTGTGAGGTCGGAGATCTCCTCGCCCTCGGTCTGTTCGACGATTCGCCGATAGCTCGAGTTTCGCAAGCGCAGCCCGAAGCTTGTCTCCACGAGAGGGCCAACCGTTCGCTCTGGAACTTTGCGGAGAGACGCGAGTTCCGCGCACCGCGTGTAGAGCGCTTGCACTTCTTCTATGCGCCGCAGGTGCGTCTTCGCCTGCCGGTAGTGAGCGGTCAGGCAATACCTGACCCAGGGTAAGGCGTCGTTGTGCGGGTGCCATGAGCCTTGGCCGACTTCTCCTAGGACTTGGTAGTACTCCTTCGTGTTGCGTCCGATGTACTCCTCGATGCTCGAGAACACTGGCGCAACGATGCGCTCCTTCGCTAGTACGAGGGTTTGTAGGGCCCGTGCCATTCGTCCGTTGCCGTCGCGAAACGGATGGATCATCACCAGGTTGAGGTGCGCCATCGCAGCGCGCACGAGCACAGGTCCGTCGTCCCGGTTGAGCTGGGACGTCATCGCGGCTATGAGCGCGGGAACGCTGTCCGAGTCGGGTCCTTCGTAGACCTTGCGACCGGTCTCCTCTTCCTCGACGAAGATCTCACCGGGTCGCCATCGACCGGGCCACTTGGGCAGGTCATGCTTGATCATCATGAAGTGCAAGGCCTTCATGAGCCCCTCGTCGATCATGACCTCGCTGTCTTGGGCGACCTGGAGGACATAGGTCATGGCATCGCGGTAGCCGGCTAACGCCAGGACTGTTTCTTCGTTCGCTTCAAGGTTCGGCTCACCATCGATCAGGGCGGCGACGTCGTCGAGCGAAGCGTTGTATCCCTCGACTGAATTCGAGCCTTGGACAGCTTTGGCAAGCGTCATGCGCCGCAGACTTCCGTACCACCGCCGTGGTTCGGCCACCTGCCAGCTCATCTCCTTGCGAAGACCTTCGATCAGTCGAAGAACCTCAAGATCCACGGCATCCAAGGTGGGGGGCGAATACACATCCATGACAGATTCAATCTATCAATCCGTCACGTGCGTGCAGCTATCTATCAATACGTCATGGATCCGGAGACGCCTCGCGTCGTTCCGAGAGGCGAGACGTCTACGGTACGTCTTGTGCGTCTCATCGTTGCCCGCTGTGAAGTCCGCTACTCCGGCCGCCTCGACGCCCTCCTGCCGATGGCGTTGCGGTTGTTGATGATCAAGTCGGATGGGAGCGTGATGGTGCATGCCGATACCGGAGGGTTTAAGCCGCAGAATTGGATGACGCCGCCGACGGTGATCGAGCTGGAGGAGGCCGAGGATGGCGTCCTGGAGCGGATGGTCGTCCGTAAGCGTGCCGGCGCCACGGAGGATCGGCTCGACATCGCGATCGAGGAGGTCATCAGCGATGTCACGCATGACATGGGCGAGGCGGCGGCACTCGAGAAGGATGGGGTCGAGGCGCATCTGCAGGAGCTGTTGGCCGAGCAGCCGCACTGGTGTGGCGAGGGGTTCCGGTTGGTGCGGCGGGAGTGGCCGACGGACATCGGGCCGGTGGACCTGATGTGCCGGGACGCGGACGATGGCTGGGTCGCGGTCGAGATCAAGCGGGTTGCGACGATCGATGCGGTCGAGCAGTTGACGCGCTACCTCGACCGGATCAAGGAGGACCCGGCGATGGCGGACATCACCGGCGTGCTGGCTGCGCAGCAGATCAAGCCGCAGGCGCGGGTGCTTGCGGAGTCGCGGGGGATGCGCTGCGTCGAGGTGGACCTGGCGGTGCTCCGGGGCGAGCGCGAGCCGGATCTCACGCTGTTCCTGGTCTGAACGCGCTCGTTCGGTCATGATGGGCCGATGAGTAGCGACCACGTCGACGTCCTCATCGTCGGCGCCGGGCTCTCGGGCATCGGCGCGGCCCATCACCTCCAGACCTCGTGTCCGGGAAAGACCTACGCGATCCTCGAGGCGCGCGAGGCGATCGGCGGCACGTGGGACCTGTTCCGCTACCCGGGCATCCGCTCGGACTCGGACATGTTCACGCTCGGCTACTCGTTCCGGCCGTGGACCGAGGCCAAGGCGATCGCCGACGGCCCGTCGATCCTGGAGTACGTGCGCGGCGCCGCGCGCGACGGCGACATCGAGCGCCACATCCGCTTCGGCCACCGCGTCACGCGCGCGACGTGGTCGTCGGCCGACTCGCGGTGGACCGTCACCGCAGAGCGGACGGACACGGGCGCGCAGGTCACCCTCACCGCCAACTTCGTCTTCGGCTGCACCGGCTACTACCGCTACGACGCCGCCTACACGCCCGACTTCCCCAACGCGGATGCCTTCACCGGCACGCTCATCCACCCGCAGTTCTGGCCGTCCGGCCTCGACTACACCAACAAGCGCGTCGTCGTCATCGGCTCTGGCGCCACCGCCGTCACGCTCGTCCCCGCGATGACCGACGGCGGCGCGCAGCACGTGACCATGTTGCAGCGGTCGCCGACCTACATCATGACCTTGCCCGCTGAGGACCCGATCGCCAAGGTTGCGCGCCGCGTCCTGCCCGAGAAGGCGGCCTACACCGCCCTGCGCTGGAAGAACGTCGCCGCCCAGGGCCTCTTCTTCCAGCTCTCGCGCCGCGCGCCCGGCCTGATCAAGCGCATCGTCGCCGCGACCGTCAAGCGCCAGCTCCCGGACGACGTCCCGTTGGACCCGCACTTCACGCCGAGCTACAACCCCTGGGACCAGCGCGTCTGCCTCGTCCCCGACGGCGACCTCTTCAAGGCGCTGCGCTCCCGCAAGGCCTCGATCGTCACCGACCGCATCGCGAGCTTCACGCCCGACGGCATCCGCCTGGAGTCCGGGCAACACCTACAAGCCGACATCATCATCTCGGCCACCGGGCTGCAACTGCTCCCGCTTGGCGGCATCGACTTCGCCGTCGACGGCGAGGAGATCGACCTCTCCCAAACCGTCGGCTACAAGGGCATGATGTTCACCGGGATCCCGAACCTGGCGATCGCGCTCGGCTACACCAACGCCTCGTGGACGCTGAAGTGCGACCTCACGTGTGAGTACATCTGCCGGATGCTCAACCACATGGACGCCAACGGTTACCGCCGCGTCATGCCGCGCGCGCTGCCGGCCGGCGAGAGCACGCTGCCGTTCATCGACCTGAAGTCCGGCTACGTCCAGCGCGCGCTGGCGGCGTTCCCCAAGCAGGGCACCCGCGCGCCCTGGCGCTTGTACCAGAACTACGCGCGCGACATCATCATGTTGCGTCGCGGCTCGCTGGAGGACGAGGGCATCGAGTTCTCGCGCTCGACGCCCTCGCCCGCCGCCGCGGCCGGCGAAGCGGTCGCGGCCTAGGCCTAGGCCTAGGCGCCCACCTCGGCCATCGCCGCCGGGCCCTTCTCGACCGCGATCGGGTCCATCCACATGACCTCCCAGTGGTGGCCGTCGAGGTCGAGGAACGAGCGGCCGTACATGAAGCCGTAATCCGACGGCTCCTTGGCGGGTGCCCCGCCGGCGGCCAGCGCGGCGTCGGCGAACTGGTCGACGTCCTCGCGGCTCTCGGCCGAGACGCAGACCAGGGCGCCCGTGGTCGCCGCGACGTCGGCCAGCGGCTTGACCGTGAAGTCCGCGAAGCGCGACTGCTCCAGGAGCATCACGTAGCCGAACTCCGACACGACCATGCAGGCGGCGCCGTCGTCGCAGAACTTGGGGTCGAACTCAAAGCCCAGCGCGCGGAAGAACGCGGTAGAGGCGGCCACGTCGGCGACGGGCAGGTTGACGAAGATGAGGCGCGGTGAGGTGGTCATGCGCCAAGGACGGGCTGGACCGGGAGAACTCATCGCCGCGGTGTGAGAGGGTGCCGAACATGGGTCGGTCTCTAGCAGTGGCGGTGCTCGCGAGCGCCGTGATGACGAGCGGTGCGATGACGGCGGCGGCCGAGGGGAAGGTCGTCGCGCGCGGCAGCGCCGAACAGGTGCAGGTGACGGGCGCCAAGCCCCGAGCGACGCTTGTGCTGCGCACCGCCAAGGGCCGCGCGGTCAAGACGCAACGCGCCGGAAAGCTCGGCGGCGCCGTCTTCCGCGACGTCAAGCCCGGCACCTACAAGGTCGGCACGACCAAGATCAAGGTCTTCTCCACCCGCGGCGCGCCCGTTACGACGGAGTCCTACACCCAGAAGATCCCGGCTAAGGGCTACGGCTACCTGACCACCCGTGACGGCACCAAGCTGGCGATCGCCGTCCGCCTGCCCGCCGGTAAGCCGCCCTACCCGACGCTGATCGAGTACTCCGGCTACGGCTACGCCAACCCGTCCGGCGGTGAGTCCTCGATCGCCCAGGTCGCGCAGCTGCTCGGCTACGCGGTCGTCGACGTCAACATGCGCGGCACCGGCTGCTCGGGCGGCGCGTTCGACTACTTCGAGCCGCTCCAGGGCCTCGACGGCTACGACGTCGTCGAGACCGTCGCGCGCCAGTCCTGGGTCGCCCACCACAAGGTCGGGATGATGGGCATCTCCTACGGCGGCATCAGCCAGCTCTTCGTCGGGGCGACCCAACCACCATCACTCGCCGCGATCACGCCGCTGAGCGTCATCGACAACACCCAGACGACGCTGTACCCGGGTGGCATCCTCAACACGGGCTTCGCCCTCTCCTGGGCCAAGGACCGCGTGCACGACGCCAAGGCCGCCTCGAAGACCGGCGGCCAGACGTGGGCGCTCAACCGCATCAACAACGGCGACAAGACCTGCAAGGCCAACCAGGCGCTGCACCCTCAAGCGGTCGACCTGCTCAAGAAGAGCGAGGACAACGACACCTACGTGCCGTCCGTCGCTGACCCGCTGGCGCCGATCACGTTCGTGAACAAGATCAAGGCCCCGACCTTCCTGGCCTGCCAGTTCACCGACGAGCAGACCGGCGGCCACTGCCCGGCGCTCGCCGACCGGTTCACGGGCACCAAGGACAAGTGGTTCACCTTCACCAACGGCACGCACATCGACTCGCTCGACCCCGCCACGTTCACGCGCTGGTTCGACTTCCTCGAGCTCTACGTGGCCAAGCGCGCCCCGCACCTCAGCGACGCAACCAAGGGCCTGGCGCCCGTCGTGTTCAAGACCGCGATGGGCGTCGACGGTCTCACGCTCCCGGCCGACCCGATCCAGAACGCCCCCGACTACAACAGCGCGCTCGCCGCCTGGCGCGCCCAGCCGCAGGTGCGCGTCGCCTTCGACAACGGCGCCGGCGGCCCCGCGCCCTTCGCGCCCGGCCCGGGCCTCACCCAGGACTTCCCGAGCTGGCCCGTCCGCGCCACCGGCACGACCTACGGCCCGGGCGCCGACGGGTCGTTCACGTGGTCCAAGAGCTCCCGCCCCGCCACGAGCTTCAAGGGCAACACCGCCACCGGCACCAACGGCCTCTGGACCGCGACGCCGTCCTACACCTGGACCCAGCCAGCGCCCGGCAGCGTCTACTCCTACACCTCGGAGCCGCTGAAGCAGGACACCACGGTCGTCGGCGCCGGCCGCGTCCAGGCGACGATCACCACGACGGTTCCTGACGTCGACCTCCAGGCGACCGTCAGCGAGATCCGCCCTGACGGTGGCGAGGTCTTCGTCCAGTCCGGCTGGCTGCGCGCCTCGATGCGCAAGCTCGACGCGGCCAAGTCCACCGAGTTGGCACCGGTCCTCTCCCTCCGCGCCAAGGACCGCCAGCCGCTGAAGTCCGGCGAGCCGACCCGGATCACGATCCCGCTCTACTACCAGGGCCACGCCTACCGCGCCGGCTCGCGCCTGCGCGTGACGCTCGGCCCGCCGAGCGGCGACCAGCCCGTCTGGTCCTTCGCCGACGCGGTGCCCAAGACCGGTACGCCGACGGTTGGCGTCTCCGGCCTCCTGCTCACGCTGCCGGTCACCGGCGACGTCACGGTCCCGACGCCGCTGCCGCAGGCCTGCGCGGCGCTGCGCGGTGAGCCGTGCCGCTGAGGCCGCTGAGGCGCTGAACAAAGCAGCGGCGGTCCTGCTCATGTCCGTCTCCTCCGCGGAAGTTGAGGATGCGAGGGCGTGACGTGGGTGCAGGACCGCCGCTGTGTGTCGAGGAGCAGTAGAGCGGGCCGGGGCGCCCGCGACCAGAGACGACCGGGCAGGACGTGCCGATCGGCTGGGCACGTCGGACGTGGCGCAGGGCAATAGGCTCCCGCGCCATGTCCGACGTGTCCCAGCCCGCCGTCCTGACCGAGCGCCTTGACGGCGTCCTGGTCATCACCATCAACCGCCCCGAGGTCCGCAACGCGGTCAACGCGGCGGTCGCGGAGGGCATCGCCCATGCGCTCGACGAGCTCGACGGCGACGACGCGCTGCAGGTCGGGATCCTCACGGGCGCGGGCGGGTTCTTCTGCGCGGGGATGGACCTCGGCGCGTTCGTCAAGGGCGAGTCGCCGTGGTTCGGCGACCGCGGCTTCGCGGGCATCGCCCAGCGCGGCGCCAAGAAGCCGCTGATCGCCGCGATCGAGGGCTTCGCGGTCGCGGGCGGCTTCGAGGTCGCGCTCGGGTGCGACCTGATCGTGGCGGCGAGCGGCGCCAAGATGGGCATCCCGGAGGTCAAGCGCTCGCTGGTCGCCGCCGGCGGCGCGCTCTTGCACCTCCCGAAGCGCATGCCCTACCACGCGGTGATGGAGCTGGCGCTGACCGGCGACCCGTGGCCCGCCGAGCGCTTCCATGAGCTCGGCGTCGTCAACCGGATCGCCGAGCCGGGTGGCGCGGTGGCCGCGGCGCAGGAGCTCGCGAGCGCCATCGTCAAGAACGGCCCGCTCGCCGTCGCCGCCTCGAAGGAGATCGTCCAGAAGCAGTTCGACTGGACCTCCGAGAACGCCTGGCAGGAGCAGGTCGCGATCAGCGGGCACGTGTTCGCGTCGGACGATGCCAAGGAGGGCGCCTCGGCCTTCAAGGAGAAGCGCGATCCCGTGTGGCGCAACGCTTAACCACAACTCTCAGGACCACCGGTCGAGCGCGCTTCCGACCGTCCGTATGAGCGGCCGGGCAGCGCGCGCGGGCACCATCTCGCCATGTCCATGCGGCCACCGCAGATCGTCGCGTTCGGCGGCGGGGGGTTCTCGATGGAGGCGGGCAACCCGCTCCTCGATGACTACGTGTTGGAGCAGACCGGCGTCGACCGGCCCAAGGTCTGCTTCATCCCCACCGCGTCCGGCGACGCCGACCACTACGTCGTGCGCTTCTATCGCGAGTTCGCGGCGCGCGCGGACTGTAGCCACGTCTCGCTGTTTCGCCGCGACAAGGGCGCGGGCGCGGTCGAGGGCGACCTCGAGCAACACCTGCTCAGCCAGGACCTGATCTACGTCGGCGGGGGCTCGGTCCTCAGCCTGCTCGGCACGTGGCGCGCGCACGGCCTGGACCAGATCCTCAAGCGCGCTTGGCGCCGCGGCGTCCTGCTGTGCGGGCTGAGCGCCGGCTCGCTGTGCTGGTTCAGCGAGGCGATCACCGCCTTCCACGGTCCGCCGGAGTCGGTTCGCGGCCTCGGCCTGCTGCCGCATTCCAACTGCGTGCACTACGACGGCGAGGCGGTGCGCGGCGAGGTCTTCCGCGACATGATCGCCGACGGCCGGATGCGCGAGGGCTACGCGGCGCAGGACAGCGCCGCGCTGCACTTCGAGGGTCGCGAGCTGCTGCGCGCGGTCTCCTCGAAGCCCAACGCGCGCGCGTTCCGGATCTCCAAGGACGGTGAGCACGAGCTGGCGGTCGAGTACCTGGGCGCGGCGAAGCTCGCCGCGGCCGCGTGACCGCCACGCCCACGATCCTCGCGATGGGCGGCGGTGGCTTCACGTCGCAGCCCGGAGACCCCGCGTTGGACGAGCTGGTGCTGGAGCTGAGCGGCCGGCGCGAGCCGCGGATCCTGTTCCTGCCGACCGCGTCCGGCGATCCCAACGAGCAGATCGCCGCGTTCCACATGACCTACGGGCGCCGCGCCGCGCTGGCGACCGTGCTGTCGCTGTTCCGCCGCCATGGCGATCCGCGCTCGCTGCGGGAGATCGTGCTCGCCCACGACGTCGTCTACGTCGGCGGCGGGTCGATGCGCAACCTGATGGCGATCTGGATGGCGCACGGCCTCGACGTCGTCCTGCGCGAGGCGTGGGAACGCGGGATCGTCCTGGCGGGGCTGAGCGCCGGCGCGATGTGCTGGTTCGAGGGCGGCTGCACCAAGTCGTTCGGGCCGCCGGAGGCCATCCGCGGCCTGGGCTTCCTGCCCGGCTCGATGAGCGTCCACGCTGACGGCGAGCCCGAGCGCCTGCCGGTCTGGCTGGAGGCGGTGCGGTCCGGCTCGGTGCCCGGCGGGTGGGCGGCCGACGACGGCGTCGGCCTGGTCTTCGAGGGCACCGAGCTAAAGCGCGTGGTGACCGCGCGCGAGGGCACGACCGCGCTGCGCGTCGACGCGGTCGGCGGCGAGCTGGTGCGCAAGCGCCTGGCGCCTGAGCTTTTGGGGGCGGGGCCGCTGGGAACGCGGCCGCTGCCCGACGACATCAAGGAGTGGAGGAGGACCCGCTATGGCCCCGGCTAGCCCACTGGTTGTTCCGGTGACAGCACCAACACGAACTGCAACGCGAACGCTTCGGGATACCGGCGTACGCACCGGTCGCGCACCGCTCGGAGCGCTGGGACCCGTGACTCCAGCGGGAGTGGGGCGCCAGCCGGACGTTCCCGCAGGACGGCGAAACCTGCACGGCGCGCCAGTTCCGCGGCGCTCGCGCGCGTGAAGAAGCGAAGGTGCGTGCGGTCGAAGAGGCCGAAGTCCGCGTAGTCGAAGCGGCCACGCAGCAGCGCCCGGCGGGCGGTCCAGTGCGCGATGTTCGGGACGGAGATCACCGCGCGACCGCCCGCCGGAAGCAGCGTGTGGAGCCACGCGAGCGTCGACCACGGGTCGCGCAGGTGCTCCAGGACGTCGGCGCAGACGACGACGTCCGGCCGCGTGCCGACCATCGCCTCGACCGCCTCGCGCGTGAGCGGCGCCTCGAGGTCGCCGACGACGACCTCGCGGCAGCGCCCGGGCTTGCGCGCCTGCTCGGCGGCAACCGGGTCGAACTCGACGCCGTCGACGGTGCATCCGCGCTTGGTCAGCTCCGCCGCCAGGTAGCCGGTCGCGCAGCCGACGTCCAGGACGCGTGAGCCCGGCGGGACCTCGTCGAGCACGAGCCGGTGGGACTCGCTTAGCCCGTGCTGGGCGACGAGCGCGGCGTAGGGGCCTTCGGCGGTGGCGGCGCTCACGCCTGGGTCTCGCCGTTGATGGTGGCGATCAGCGAGCGAGCGCCGCCGCGGTCGCGGTGCTCGCAGAGGTAGATGCCCTGCCAGGTGCCGAGCGCGAGGCGCCCGCGCGCGACCGGCAGCGTCAGCGACGGACCCATGATGGAGGCCTTGACGTGCGCGGGCATGTCGTCGGCGCCCTCGTCGGTGTGCGTCCAGGCGAAGTTCTCAGGGATGTAGGCGTTGGCCCACGTCTCGAAGTCGCGGCGCACGTCGGGCGAGGCGTTCTCGTTGAGCGTCAGCGAGGCGGACGTGTGGAGGATGTGGAGGTGCAGCAGGCCTACGCGTAGCTCGCTCAGCTCGGGCAGTTGTTGGACAACCTCCCGCGTGACGAGATGAAAGCCGCGCGGCTTGGGGTCCAACGTCAGCTCACGCTGCGCCCACATCGGGGACCTCCGGCGGCGTGATGTTGGTGTCGTAGGGCACGTGCTCGTCCATCATGAAGTAGGTCTTGATCCCGGAGCCGTCCGGGGTACGCTCGGCGGCGCAGAGCTTGCCCTCGTCGGGGTAGATCACGACGTCGGGCTGGCCGTGGGTCGAGATCGCCAGGAACGTGACGTCGGCGTCGCTGTCGTTGACGAGCTGGTGAGCGCCGTCCTCGCCGACCGGGAAGCGGACGACGTCGCCCTCGGAGAGGCGCTGCCAGCCGTCCGGCGTGCGGAGGGCGAGCGACCCCTTCAACAACACCAGGACCTCTTCTTCGGCGAGGTGGAAGTGATAGGGGTAGGCGACCTGTCCGGCTGGGATGAGCCACTGGCTGAGGCCGATGCGCTCGGTGCGCAGCTGGTGGCCGAGCCGCGCGCGGTAGGCGGTAAAGCCCTCGAGCGTCTCGCGGGGCTCGTCGTAGTTGGGGCTGTTGAGGTTCGGGGCCACGATTCCGGACATGTTCACACGTCCCGCGGAATCCGTGCGACGCGCAGGTCGACCTTCCCAGCGCGCGTGAACGGCACGCCTTCGTCCCACAGCAGCTGACGCTGGCGCTCGCCCTGGGCCAGCGAGCCGTCGGCCCGCACGACGCGCCACCACGGCACGGCGGCGGTGTCGTGGATCCGCAGGACGGTGCCGGTCAGCCGCGGGGCGCCAGGGGAGAGGTCGCCGTAGGTGCGGACGAAGCCCTCCGGGATCTCGGCGACGCGGTCGAGGATCTCCCGGTGGTGCGCGGGGTGCGATGCTTGGTCGATGGTCCGCCGTGGCACGTACTCGATCGTCGCACGCGACGAGCAGACCGGCGAGCTGGGAGCGGCGGTGCAGTCGCACTGGTTCTCCGTGGGCTCGATCGTCACCTGGGCCCGGCCGGGCGTCGGCGCGGTGTGCACGCAGGCGACCGCGGAGCGCGCATACGGGCCGCGGCTGTTGGATGCGCTGGCCTCTGGGAGCGCGCCCTCCGCCGCCCTTCGCTCGCTTCTGGACGCCGACGCCACCGCGCCCTTCCGCCAGGTCGCCGTGATCGGCGCCGACGGCCCGCCCGCGGTCTGGACGGGACCACGCTGCATGGCCTCTGCGGGCCACGCGACCGGCGACGCGTTCAGCGTCCAGGCCAACCTGATGGACAACGAGGGCGTGTGGCCGGCCATGGCCGACGCCTTCACGCGCTCGACCGGGCCTCTGGCGCGGCGGCTGCTCGCCGCGCTCCATGCGGCCGAGGCCGCGGGCGGCGACGCGCGCGGACGGCAGTCGGCGGCGCTCGTGGTCGTCCCGGCGAGCGGCGAGCCGTGGGACCGAGTGGTCGAGCTGCGCGTCGAGGACCACGACGAGCCGCTGGACGAGCTGGAACGCATCCTGACGCTGCACGATGCCTACACCTTGGCCACCCGCGGCGACGATCTCACCGGCGAAGGACGGCTCGCCGAGGCCGCGGAGGCCTACTGCGCCGCCGCCGCCCTGGCGCCGGGAAACCACGAGCTGCTGTTCTGGGCGGGGTTGGCCGAGTTCGAGCACGGCGACCGAGAGCTGGGGCTGGAGCAGGTGCGGCGGGCCATGGCGCAGCAGCCGGGGTGGAGGACGGTCCTGGCGCGATTGGAGCCCGACGTCGCGCCGTCGGCGGCGGCGCTGCTCGCGGCGCTGGGGGAGTAGCGTCCGCCGCTCATCGGTGAGTCGCGCCTGACCCGCGCATATCGCGGGTTAGACGCGATCGACCCGATATCCGTCGTCGGTCTCGCGCAGCGCGCGCGTGCCCACCACGGCGTCGATGTTCAGCGGCCCGTAGATGTGCGGGAACTCGTCGCCGACGTCGGTCGCGCGCTCCCACTTCAGCTCGGCCTGGATCCGCTCGATCTCCAGCTCCAGCGCCAGCAGGTCGCCGCTGCCGCGGAAGATCCGGTCAGCCGTCGACTCGACCTGCGCGAACGTCGAGCAGTGGATGAACCCCTCCTCGGCCAGCGACGGCGTCGTCAGCTCGCCATCCTCGCGCGCCTTCGCCCACGCGGCGTCGGTGGTGATGTGCAGGATCGTGCTGTCGTCGGGGGCCATGGCGCGAGACCGTAGCGCAGGGGTGCGGGAAACCGGCCAAGACGGGCGCGCCAGGGGTTCCCCCGATTGCCCGAACGGCGGCGCGCCCGCAGCATGGACGGCCATGCGCTCCCCTCTGCCTCTCGCCCTGGCCACCGCCGCGCTTGCCACCCTCGCCGTCGCGCCCGCCGCGGCCCACGCCGACTCGATCTCCTACATCAAGGACGGCGACGTCCACCTGACGACGCCCGATGGCGGCCGCGACCACCAGGTCACCACCGACGGCGGCTACTCCTACGCCTCGCAGGCCGACGACGGCCGGATCCTCGCGCTGCACGGCAAGCGCTTCCGGCTGATGGATCGCTGGGGCCAGGTGCAGGCCGACTTCTCGCCGATCGCCGACGGCACGGCGGGCACGGTCACGATCAACGGCCCGTACGACCCGGTGATCTCGCCGGATGGCACGAAGGTCGCCTACGGCATGTACGTGCAGTACACGCACGGCGATCCCAACTGCGGCCTGCCGGGCGGTTGCTGGGAGGGCCACCTGTACGCCGCGACGGGCTACAGCACCGCCACGGGCCCGGGCGACTGGCACGACCCGAACTTCAACCCCAACTACGGCTGGACCGATCCGGCCTGGATCGACAACGCGCGCACGCTGCTTAGCGGCCCGTCGTCGGCCTACCTGGAGCACACCGGCATCGACGTGCTCGGCGACGAGAAGCACGAGGCGGTCGCGTGGTTCTCGGACTTCAACGACGGCACCCAGAACCTCTTCGACGCCGAGCTCAACCGCCAGGGCACGGGCGTTGCCGCCGTCGCCAACTCCGCGGGCGATGCGCTGCGCGTCTACCACCAGACCGGCGCGCCGAGCGAGGCCAACCCGCCGCAGCCGTGCCTGAACGCGCCCAAGCGCGCCGGCGCGTGGGCCTCGCCGTCGTTCTCGCCGGACGGCAACCGCCTGGCGATGTCGGACGACTCGGGGTTGTACATCGTCGAGCTGCCGGACCTCCAGCAGGCCTGCCCGGACTCGGCCGCGGTGAAGGTGACGACGATCGCACCCGGCGGCAAGTTCCCCGACTGGGGCCCGGCCGACCTGCCCGATCCCTCGACGCGCCCGGTCAAGCCCGCGGTGCCGACGACGCCGACCACGCCGGGCACCTCCACGCCGAGCGGCGGCTCCTCCGCCAAGGGCGGCGACGCCGAGAAGGCGGGCGCCTTCCTCGCTCGCGCCGGCAAGGTCTCCACCAGGTCCATCACGGTGAAGGTCACCGTTCCGTCTGCCGGCCGCCTCTCCGCGACCGCCACGCGCAAGGGCAAGACCGTCGCCTCCGCGGCGTCCAAGCCCGTCAAGGCCAACACGACGGTCACGCTCAAGTTGAAGGCCAAGAAGACCCTGCCGCGCGGCGCGAAGCTGACCGTCAAGGTCACGCTCACGCCGAAGTCCGGCGGCAAGGCTACGACGACGACGCTGAAGGTTTCGCGTTAGCGGGTACGCCCGCGCCAATGCGCACGCACCTCGACGCAAGGCACGGCGCGGCGGCCCTCATGGTTGTCGCGCTGCTCGCCGTTCCGGCCGCGGCGCCCGCGTCGCAGAAGACCCCGAGCACCACGAAGCTGCTGCGCGGCCCGATCGCCTTCCGCCTGACCGGATGGCAGCACGCCGATCCGACGACGAGCCTCGGGGACTACCGCTACGCAATCGCCTTCAAGCTCAACCGCGACCCGCAGGGCCGCCTGCCCGACACCGCTGAGGAGCAGAACCGCGGGGTCTCGCGCGGGATCTTCGCGCTCGACGGCTGGGACACCGAGGTCGGTCACCTCTACCCACCCAAGCACTCGCCCGCCGGCAAGGCCAACTGCTTCCTCGGCTACGTCGCCGGCGCCGCCGACACGGACCCGCCTGGCTGCGCAAGGAGGACCGCAAGCCGCTCGGCGCGCGTGTGCGAGTGACGCTCGCCCGCTCGACCGTCGACCCGACGGCACCAACGCCTACGGCAAGCAGCTGGTCCGCCGGCCGCATCTCCAGCAGGCCGACGTCGCGCTGAAGTCCACCGCCGCCCGCCGCGCGCTGGCGAAGATCGGCTGCTAGCCGTAGGCGTCGACCAGCTCGCGTTCCAGCGGCGCGTAGCCGCGGCCGCGCGGCGCGAGCGTGGTGTCGGCCAGGCGCGGCGCTAGTGCCTGCGCCTCGGCGTCGAGGAGCGTCCGGGCGTCGGCGCCGATGTCTTCGAGCAAGCTGTAGGTGATCTCGCCTGACGGCCGTTTGGTCCAGGCGCCGACGATGCGGCCGTGGTGCCAGACGGTCGGCGCGACGTTGCCGTTGACGTCGAAGAGCCGCTCGGCGTGGGGGCCGAGGTAGAAGTCGCGGTGCTTCCAGCCCATCGGCGTGGAGTCCAGGCCGGGGAGGAAGGCGATCCACTCGGCGGGCTTGGGCACCGGCTCGACGTCGTCGGCCAGGACTACGCCGGGTGCGTCGTCGTCCAACGCGCACTCCAAGACGTCGTCGCCGGCCAGCGCCCGGCGCGTCTGCGCGACCGTCCAGCCGGCCCACCACTTCAGGTCCTCCGGTCGCGCTGGGCCGTACGCGTGCAACCACAGCCGCGCGAGCGCCCGCTGCGCCTCGGCCTCGTCCAGGGCCTCCAGCGGCTCGCCCAGCCACGCGTCCATCGCGGCCCAGCGGAACTGCGTCGACGCCCAGCCGCCCCGCGGCCGCGCCCGCACCACGCGCCCTTCGGCCGACAACACCAACAACACGCGCGAGGCCAGCTTCACGCTCTGCGTCCAGTTGCCGGACCCGACGACGACCTCGGTCGCCAGGCGCGGATCGGTCGCTGCGAGCTCGGTCGCGGTCAGCTCGCCCTCGGAGCGCAGCGCCTCGACGGCGGCGTCCTCCACCTTCGCCAGCCACGCAGCCGCCCCGCGCCGTCCCTCCAGCGCCTTCATCAACTTGGCCCGCTCGCGCGCGCCCACCGCCCGCGAGGCCGCGGCGAAGACGGTTGGCGCCGTCGCCCGCTGCACGACGAACATCGTCCGCCGCATCGCCAGCAGCCGCACCAGCGATCGCTCCTCGTACAGCGCGCGCTCCAACTCGGCCGCCTCGGACGTCCGGTCCGCCAGGCGCATCCACGCCGCGACGAACACCGACGCCGCGTCGGTCGAATGCATCCCGACGACCGACGCCGCGACCTCCTCGACGCTCCCCGCCCGCGCGTCCACCGCCAGCCGATGGCGCACCCCGATCCGGGCGCGCCGCTCGGCGGCGGTGAAGCGCAACACCTCGAAAGCGGCCTAGCGCTCGCCGGGCGTCTTGATGGGGTACATGCTCACCGGCACCGACACGTCGAGCGCGGTCCGCAGGATGCGGTTCTGCTCGGCGGTGTGGGCGGCCGGGTAGCCCTCGCCCGGGCTGGCGCGCTCCGGGCGGCCGATGTACCCGAACGCGATGTCGTCGGGCAGCACCTGCAGCAGGCGCGGCGACATGTGCGCGCGGGCGCCCATGTTGCGCGGCTCCTCCTGCACCCACACGACCTCTTCAAGGTTCGGGTAGGTGTTGATGAGCTCCAGGACCTGGCCCTCCGGGAAGGGATACAACAACTCGATCCGGCCGATCGCGACCGACTCGTTGTCGGCGCGGCTCGGGTGCGAGACCAGGTCGTAGTAGATCTTGCCCGTGCAGAGCACCAGCCGCTTGACCTTCTCGATCGGCACGCGCGGCTCGCCCAGCACCGGGAAGAACTTCGACTCGGCGAGGTGCTCGATCCGGTTGGTCGCCTGCGGCAGGCGCAGCAGCGACTTCGGCGTGAAGATCACCAACGGACGCTGCTTGGTGATCCGCGCCTGGCGCCGCAGCAGGTGGAAGTACTGCGCCGGCGTCGTCAGGTTCGCGACGCGGATGTTGCCCTCGGCGGCCAGCTGCAGGAAGCGCTCGATGCGGGCGGAGGAGTGTTCCGGGCCCGAGCCCTCGTAGCCGTGCGGCAGCAGCATCGTCAGCCGCGACGTCTGGCCCCACTTGGCCAGGCCGCTGATGATGAACTGGTCGATGATCACCTGGGCGCTGTTGGCGAAGTCGCCGAACTGCGCCTCCCAGAGGACCAGCGTCTCGGGCGCCTCGGCCGAGTACCCGTACTCGAAGCCCAGGCAGGCGATCTCGCTCAAAGGCGAGTTGTGCAACTCGAACGGCGCCAGCGCGCCCGGCAGCGACTGGATCGGGCAGACGGTCTGGCCGGTCTTGGCGTCGTGCAGGACCTGGTGGCGCTGGGAGAACGTGCCGCGCTCGACGTCCTGGCCGGTCAGGCGGATCGGCGTGCCCTCGGTCAGCAGCGAGGCGTAGGCCAACTGCTCGGCGTGCGCCCAGTCGATGCCGCCCTCGGTGCCCAAGGCCGCGCGGCGGCGCTCCAGCTGCTTGACGAGCTTCGGGTGGACCGTGAAGCCCTCCGGCGTCGTCAGCAGCTCCTCGTTCAAGGAGCGCAGGCGATCGGCGCTCACCGCGGTCGGCACGTCGGGCGACGGCGAGCGGTCGAGCTGGTACTCGCCGGTCTGCTGCGTCACGCCGCCGGCCGCCTCGGCCGCCTTGATCTTGTTCTTCAGCTCGGCGTGCAGCGCGGTGAGCTTGTCCCAGATCTGCTGGCGCTGGGCCTCGACCTCGTCCTGGGTGACGACGCCGTCGGCGACCAGGCGCTCGGACCAGATCTCGGCCGCGCGCTTGTGGCTCTTGATCTTGGCGTACATCTCGGGCTGCGTGTACGCGGGCTCGTCGGCCTCGTTGTGGCCGAAGCGGCGGTAGCCGATCAGGTCGATGACGACGTCGTGGCCGAACTCCTCGCGGTAGGCGAAGGCCAGGCGCACGGCGCTGATGCACGCCTGCACGTCGTCGGCGTTGACGTGGATGATCGGGACGTCGTAGCCCTTGGCCAGGTCAGACGCCCAGCGCGTGGAGCGCGCGTCCTCCGGGTCGGTGGTGAAGCCGACCTGGTTGTTCTGGATCAGGTGCAGCGCGCCGCCGACCTTGTAGCCGTCGATCGCCTGGAGGTTGAGGCCCTCCGCCACGACGCCCTGGCCCGGGAAGGCCGCGTCGCCGTGCAGGACGATCGGCATCGCCGCGTCGGTGTCGCGGTGGGCGTGCGGGCCCTGGCGCGTGGTCTGCGCGGCGCGGGCGGCGCCGAGCACGACCGGGTGGACGAACTCCAAGTGCGAGGGGTTGGACTCCAAGTTCACCAACACGGACTCGCCGTTGGGGAGCTGGTAGCTGCCCTGCGCGCCGTGGTGGTACTTGACGTCGCCGGTGCCGCCCTGCGGGATCGTCGTGACGGCCTCCAGCGTGGAGGCACCCTCGAACTCCGCGAAGATCGTTTCGTACGGCCGGCCCAGGTTGTGGGCAAGGACATTGAGTCGCCCACGGTGCGCCATGCCGACGACGACCTCGCGCGCGCCGTGCGCGGCCGCGAGCTGAATCGCCTCGTCGATGATCGGGACCGTCATGTCGAGGCCCTCGATCGAGAACTGCTTCTGGCCGAGGTAGGCCTTGTGCATGAAGCGCTCGAACGCGTCGACCTCGATCAGGCGCGTCAGCAGCGCCTTCTGCTCCTCGTTGGTCAACGGCTTGCGGAACTCGCCGCCCTCGATCCGCTCGCGCAGCCAGGTGCGCTGGCGGTGCGAGGCGATGTGCTCGATCTCGTAGGCGATCGTCCCGCAGTAGGTCTCGCGCAGGTGCGGCAGCGCGTCGGCCAGCGTCGCGCCCGGCACGTGCATGCGCAGGATTCGCGCCGGGATCTTGGCCATCAACTCGCCGGTGAGGCCGACCGTGTCCGGGTCGAGCGCCGGGTCGCCCTCGGGCTCGGTGCCTAGCGGGTCGAGCTTGGCGGCGAGGTGGCCGTGCGTGCGGTGCGCCTTCAGCAGCGACGTCGCGGCCTGGACGGCCTGCAGCAGCTCTTCGTCGATGTGGTTGGCGCGGCGCTCGATCGTCCGCGACTCGCGCGCGGCGGCCGCGGCGGCGGCGGGCGCCGGCGGCGTGGGTGCCGGGCCGAGGGCGGCGCCGAGCGAGGCGAAGACGCCGTCGTAGAACCCGTTCTCGCCCTGGAGGTAGGTCTCGACGACCTGCAGGAACCGGCCCGACTCCGCACCCTGGATGATGCGGTGGTCGTAGGTGGAGGTCATGGTCATGACCTTCTCGGCGCCGATCATGTCGCCGATGTTCCCGAGGCCGACCGGGTAGGCGATCGAACCCGTGGCGACGATCGTGCCGTTGCCCTTCATCAGGCGCGGGACGCTGGCGATCGTGCCGATGCCGCCGGGGTTCGTCAGCTGGATGTTGGCCCCGACGAGGTCGTCGGCACCGAGCTTGTTCTCGCGCGCCTTGGCGATGAGCGCGTCGAAGGCGCTCTTGAAGTCCTTGAACGACAGGCGGCCAGCGTCGCGGATGACCGGCACCATCAGGGTGCGCGAGCCGTCCTTCTTCTCGACGTCCACGGCGATGCCGAGGTTGACGGCCTCGTCGTCGATCCGCGTGGGCTTGCCGTCGACCGTGTCGAAGTGATGGGACATGACCGGCATGTCCTGCTGGGCGGCCAGCGAGATGGCGTAGGCGATGAGATGCGTGAAGGAGACCTTCTGCCCGGCCTCCTTGAGCTGCTTGCGCCGCGCGTCCATCGTCGTGACCGTGATGGTGCGGAACGAGGTCGCGGTCGGGATCTCGCGCGACTCGTCCATGTAGCGGGCGAGCATCGCGGCGGCGCCCTTGAGGACCGTGCGCTTGCCGACCAGGGTGGCCGGGTCGAAGGACAGGACGTCGTCCTTGGTGATCTTCCCGCGCGGGCCGGTGCCGCTGACGTTGGCGAGGTCGACGCCCTCGGCGGCGGCGACGCGCGCGGCGACGGGGGTGGCGTTGGCGTCGGTCTGCGTGGCGGCTGCGCTCGGAGCGGCGGCCGCAGCGGCGCCGTTGCCGGCGGCCGGAGCGTCGCCCGCCGGCTTCTTCGCGGCGCCCGCGCCGACCTGCATGCGCGCGATGACCTGGCCGACGGTGACCGTCGCGCCCTCCTCGGCGAGGATCTCGGTGACCGTGCCCGCCGACGGCGCCGGCAGCTCCATGTCGACCTTGTCGGTGGAGATCTCGACGACGGTGTCGCCGTCCTCGACCGTGTCGCCGACCTTGACCGCCCACTCCAAGATGGTGCCCTCGGTGACGGACTCGCCGCCGGCCGGGGTCTCGATGTCGATGATCTCGACGGTGGCGCCGGCGTCGTCGTCAGCCTCGGCGGCCGCAGCGTCGGCTGCGGGCGCACCACTCCCGTTGGACGGAGAGCCGTTGCTCGATCCGCCGCCGCCCGGGGCGATCTCCGCGAGCACGGCGCCGACCGAAACGGTGTCGCCCTCCGCGAAGTGGATCTTCACGATGGTTCCGCTCGCTGGAGCGGGCACCTCCGCGTCGACCTTGTCGGTCGAGACCTCGACGATGATCTCGTCGGCCTCGATGGTGTCACCCTCCTGCTTGTGCCACTCCAGGATGGTGCCTTCCGTCACCGACTCGCCCATGGCGGGCAGGGTGACCTCGATCACTGCGGCTTCGACGGCCATTTCTGTTCTCTTGACTCTAGCGCTGGTTCTTGTTAGCGACGGTTAGGTTGCGGCGCCGCGATTCGCGCACGAACTCGAAGCTCCCGACGAACGGACCCACAGCACCTATTACGGCCACCGCAACGGCAAGTTGCAGCGAAATGACGCGTGCACGCAAAGCTTCGATGCACAACACGCACATCAGGATCCAACCCACTCCGTGGGCAAGCCCAAACACGAACTCCAGCCCGTGCAGCCCGGGGACCAGCCAGACCGTCAGCAGGATCGCGTAGACGGTCGAGTGGGCGAACGACAGGTACTTGAGCGTCGTGAACGACGGGGTGAAGCGCGTGGCGGTGGTCACTGCAGGAGCCGCGCCATGAGGCGCAGCGGCTCGTCGGCCTCGTCGGGCCAGTCGTCGACGTTGGCAGGCCACCACGCGTAGGCGTCGTGCTCGTGGTCGGGGGTGACCTCGGCGCCCGCGGGCAGCCACGCCTGCCCGATGAACATGATGGCGTTGTGCGGCAGACGCACGAGGGCCTCGCCGCGGACGCGCTCGGCGGTTACCGACCACTCCTCGTCGAGCTCGCGCGTGAGCGTGGTGAACGGCGACTCGTCCTCGTCGACCGCGCCGCCGGCGCCGAGCGCCCAACGACCGGCCCACGTGGCGAGCCAGAGGGCTCGCCGGCCGGCGAGCCAGCGTCCCTCGGAGTCGCGGATGACGCAGAGCGCGGACATTGACGCCGAGGCGTCGCCGTCGACCAGTCGCAGCGCCCAGCGCGTGCGTTGGAGCTCCATGCACAGCGCGCCGTCCTCGGTGGTGGTGAAGTGCGCGAGGCGCGCCGCGGTGCCGTCGTGCGACGGCGAGCCGCGGTCGCGCAGGGCGGCGATCGCGGCGTCGGCCGCGTCGACCTTCGCGTCTTCGGCGACGAAGGTCTCGTCGAGCCAGACCGCGCGCACCTGCTCGGCGTCCCAGGGACCCCGAGCGAGCAGCGCGGGTGCCTGCGCTTGCGTCATTCGTCTTGAAGGGTACGCTGGCGGCGGTTTGGAGCGCGCGCCCACGGACGTCTATTGGGATCACTGCCGCCGGCAGGAGCTCGCCTACCAGGTCGATACGCAGGGACGACCGGTGTTCCCGCCGCGCGTGGGCGATGGCTTGCAATGGCGCGTGAGCGCTGGGCGCGGAACCGTGTACGCGGTGACCGTGGCGCATCCGCGGGGTGAAAGCGACCCGTACAACATCGTGCTCGTGGACCTCGACGAGGGCTTCCGGATGATGAGCGCGGTCGACGGCGACGAGGCTGTGCCGATCGTCATAGGCGCGCGAGTAGAAGTGGCCTGGCGCGAGGGTGATCCGCCGGTGCCGGTGTTCGTCGCGGCGGAGGCGGCTGCGTGACCGGCGTCGCGGTGGTGGGCGCGGCGGAGGCGCAGTGGGGCGAGGCGCTGCCCGGGCTCTCGGCGGCCGACGTGATGGTGCAGGCGTCGCTGGCCGCGCTGGCCGACGCGGGGTTGACCGTCGAGGACGTCGACGGCGTGTTCGCCAGCGCGACCCAGATCCCGTGGGCGTCGGTGACGTTGAGCGAGCAGCTCGGGATCACGCCGCGCTGGCAGGACTCCACGATGATCGGCGGCGCGTCGCCGATGGCCCACGTCAACCACGCACGTGCGGCGATCGCGGCCGGGCAGTGCGAGATCGCGCTGATCGCCTACGGGTCGACGCAGCGGACGGTCGGCCGGGCGACGGCGTCGGTGCAGGAGCGCTCGCCGTTCGAGGAGCCCTACGCGCCGCCGTTGCCGGTAGCGGCCTACGCGCTGGCGGCGGCGCGGCACATGCACGCGTTCGGGACGACGCCGGAGCAGCTCGCGGCGGTGGCGGTGAGCGCGCGGGAGTGGGCGGCGCGGCGGGGCGCGCCGGCCTGGCACACCAAGCCGCTGTCGATCGACGACGTGTTGGCCTCGCCGCGCGTCTGCGAGCCGTTCGGCGTGCGCGACTGCTGCCTGGTGACCGACGGCGGCGCGGCGATCGTCGTCACGAGCGCCGACCGCGCCCGTGCGCTGCGCCGGCCGCCGGTCTTCGTGCTCGGCGCCGCCGAGGCGCAGACGCACCGCCACATCTCCTCGATGCCCGACCTGACGCGGACGGCGGCCGTCGAGAGCGGCGCGCGCGCCTTCGCCGAGGCGGGGCTGCGGCCGGCCGATGTGGAGAGCGCGCAGCTGTATGACGCCTTCACGATCACGCCGATCCTGTTCTTGGAGGACTTGGGGTTCTGCGCGAAGGGCGACGGCGGGCCGTTCGTCGAGGACGGCGGGATCGGGCCCGGCGGCCGGCTGCGCGTGAACACCAGCGGCGGCGGGCTGAGCTACGGCCATCCCGGCATGAACGGCCTGCCGCTGATCGTCGAAGCCATCCGCGAGATCCGCGACGCCGGCAAGGACGTGGTCTTGGCCCATGGCAACGGCGGCGTCCTCTCTACGCAGGCCACGCTCCTCCTCGGCTCAGAAGATGCCGCCAGCGACCGGCCCCGCGTGAAGGTCTCCCGCCTGCGCGAGCCCGCCGGCGCCGTGATGGGCCGCCGCCGTCGCGCGGGCACTCCGTCGCGCAGCGCGCGCTGACGGCCGCCACACCGGCGATGATGCCGCGATGAGCTCCGTCACCCCGCACCTGCACCGCCGCCGATCATGGTGGGGCTGGGGTTTCGAGGACGCGAAGGTCGACGCCGCGTCGCTCGCGCCGTTGGTCTCCGATGTGCTCGGGTTCCCGCTGAGCGGCGCGGTCGAGGCGCCGGTCGAGTTGTCGTCGATCTCGCTCCCGGAGACGCGGTTCCCGCGCCCTGACGGGATCGAGGGCTGGTCGACCGATCCGCGCGATCGGATTGAGCACGCCTACGGCCGGTCGTTCCCGGACACGCTGCGGGCGTTCCGCGGGCAGGTCGACCATCCACCGGACGCGGTCGTGTTCGCCGCGTCGGAAGATGATGTGGAAGCGACGCTGGAGTGGGCGGCGCGCGAGGACGTCGCGGTGATCCCGTTCGGCGGCGGGACGAGCGTCTGCGGCGGGGTCGAGCCGAAGGTCCCCGCCGATCGCCTCGGCGTGGTCTCGCTCGACCTGTCGCGGTTGGACCGAGTTGTAGAAGTCGATCCGGTGTCGCGCGCGGCGCGGATCCAGGCTGGCGTCGCCGGGCCGGCGCTGGAGGCGCAGCTCGCCGAGCACGGGATGACGATGCGGTTCTTCCCGCAGTCGTTCGAGCTCTCGACGCTCGGTGGCTGGATCGCGACGCGCGCGGGCGGGCACTTCGCGACGGTCTGGACCCACATCGACGACCTGGTCGAGTCGGTGCGGGCGATCACGCCGTCGGGTGCGTGGGAGTCGCGCCGGCTGCCGGGTTCCGGCGCCGGGCCGTCGCCGGATCGCATGTTGTTGGGGTCGGAGGGGATCCTCGGCGTGATCACCGAGGCGTGGGTGCGGGTGCAGCCCAAGCCGACGCACCGCGCCGCGCGGGCCGTGCGGTTCAAGGACTTCATGAACGGCTGCGAGGCGGTGCGCGAGATCGCGCAGTCCGGGTTGAACCCGGCGAACTGCCGCTTGGTCGACGCGCTGGAGGCCCAGCAGACCGGCGCGGGCGATGGATCGCACTCCGTGCTCGTCCTCGGCTTCGAGTCGACCGACCACGACGTCGACCACTCGCTCCAGCGGGCGCTGGCGATCGCGCGAGGCCACGGCGGCGAGCACGACGAGGCTTCCGGGTCTGGCTCCGGCGGCGGCGCCGTTGGCGCCTGGCGCGAGGCCTTCCTCGCGATGCCCTACCTCCGTGACGCGCTGTTGCAGCTCGGCATCCTCAGCGACACCTTCGAGACCGCGATCACCTGGGACCGCTGGCCCGCGTTCCACGCGGCGGTCAGCGCGGCGACGCGCGAAGCGCTCGGCGAGCCCTGCCGTGTGACCTGTCGGCTCACGCACGTGTATCCCGATGGACCGGCGCCGTACTTCACGGTCCTCGCGCCGGCGCGCCGCGGCGATGAGCTGGCACAGTGGGAGGCCATGAAGCGCGCAGCCTCCGACGCCATCCTCGCCGCGGGCGGGACGATCACCCACCACCACGCGGTCGGGCGCGACCACCGCGAGTGGTACGACCTCCAGCGCCCGGACCTCTTCGCCGCGGCATTGCGCGCTGCCAAGGCCGCGGTCGATCCCGCGGGCGTGCTGAACCCCGGCGTTCTGGTCGACGCATGAGCGGGCGTTTCACCCGCGTCTGCGTCTACGCCGGCTCGGCGCCCGGCGCGAGCGACGCCTACACCTCGGTCTCCCACGCGGCGATCACCGAGCTCGCCGCGCGCGGGTCCGACGTCGTCTACGGCGGCGGATCGCTCGGGCTGATGGGCGTGCTGGCCGACGCGGCGCTGGAGGCCGGGGGCAACGTCACCGGGGTCATCCCGAAGTTCTTGGACGACAAGGAGATCGCCCACCACGGCGTGACCGACCTGCGCGTCGTCGAGACCATGCACGAGCGCAAGATGCTGATGGCCGACCTCTCCGACGCCTTCCTTGTCCTGCCCGGCGGCATCGGCACGCTCGAAGAGGTCGTCGAGATGTTGTCGTGGTCGCAGCTCGGCCTGCATCGCAAGCCCATTGGGTTGCTCGACGTCGACGGCTTCTGGCAGCCGCTCATCGCGCTCCTGGACCACATGACCGCCGAGCGCTTCGTCGGCGTCGATCACCGCCAACACGTCCTCTCCGACCCCGACCCCATCACCTTGCTCGACGCCATGGAGGCCTGGGAGGCGCCGAAGCTGTCGCGCCGCTGGCTGACGGAGGACGAGCAGACGTGAGCGTCCCCGCCGTCGCGATCCTCGGCTCGGGCGCGGTCGGCGCGCTGCTCGGCGCGGAGCTGACGCGCGCCGGCACGGCGACGGCGCTCGTGACGACGGAGGCGTCGGTCGACGCGATCGGGCGCGAGGGGATCACGGTGCGGTCGCCCGCGTTCGGCGAGCACACCGAGCAGGTGCGTGCGGTCCCGGCGCTGGAGGCGCCGCCTGGCGTGCTGCTCGTGGCGGTCAAGGCACCGCACTTGGCCGCCGCACTGGAGCGGATCGCGGGGGAGCCCGAGGTGGTCGTCCCGCTGCTCAACGGGGTCGACCACATGGCCTTGCTTCGCGAGCGGTTCCCGAACGTCGTCGCGGGCAGCGTGCGCGTGCAGGCGCACCGTGAGGGGCGCACGACGGTGATCCACCGGGCGCCGTTCCTGACGATCACGATCGCTGCGCCGATCGCCGCGCTGGACCAAGCGCCCTTCGAGGTCGTGGTCAACGCGGACGAGCCGACGCTGCTGTGGGCCAAGTTGTCGCGGTTGGCTGCACTGGCGCTGGCGACGACCGCGGCCGACGCGCCGCTCGGCGAGGTCCGCGAGGACGCCGAGGCGGTCGCGCGGGAGGTCGCCGCGGTGGCACAGGCCGAAGGTGCCGCGGTCGACGCCGACACGGTCATCGACGAGCTGCGCGGCCTGCCCGACGCGGCGTCCTCCTCGCTGCGCGCCGACGTCACCGCCGGCGCCCCCGATCACGAGCTCGACGCCATCGGCGGCGCGGTCCTGCGCGCGGCCGGGCGGCACGGCATCGCGACGCCGCGCACCGCGACCCTCGTGTCGCGCATCGGTACCCTCTGACCAGCGCCATGTCCGACACGTCGAAGATCGCCAAGAACCTCCAGGCCTTCCAGATCGCGATCAACTCCCACGATCGCGAGAACCCGACGCACAACGCCTACGGGATCGGGCTGGCGCACTTCGACCTCGACCGCCTCGGTTTCGACGAGGGCGAGGAGATCCTGCCGGGCATCACCATCCACGCCGACGACGGCGTGACCGGCAACTTCCGCGTGCTCTGCGACGGTCAGCACGACGAGGACCTCGAGCGCGAGGCCGAAGAGGCCGACGTCGTCGAGGCAGTCGCCGCCGAGCGCGGCATCACGATCTCGCCGGGCCAGCGCGAGTTCTAGCCGCCGCAAAACGGCCGAACTGGCACGGGAACGCTCAAGTTCTCAGCAAAACGGGTCGACCACCGGGGCATGGGGTCGTCCAAGGGGGACGTGGAGCGGTTCTTCGATCGCTCCCCAGACCTGCTCGCCATCGCGGATAGACGCGGCTACTTCACCTGCCTGAACCCGGAATGGGAGGCGGTGCTGGGGTGGTCGTTGGAGGAGTTGAGCGCGGAGCCGTTCCTGAACTTCGTGCATCCCGAGGACGTGGAGCGCACGTGCCAGGAGATCGCGCGGGCGACCGGACCCAACCCGTGCACGACGCGCTACGAGAACCGCTTCCGCACCCGTGACGGCGTCTGGCGCTGGCTGCTGTGGTCGGCGCGCTGGGACGGAACCGAGTGGAGCGCGGTCGCCAAGGACATCACGACCCGCAAGGAACTTGAACGCCACACGCTGCACGACGCGCTGACCGGCGTCGCCAACCGCGCGCTGGCCACCGACCGCCTCGACGCCGCGATCGCGCGGCTCGGCCGCTCCGCCGGCGCCGCGGTCGCCCTGCTCGTCGACGTCGACGACCTCACCACCATCAACGACACCCACGGCCACGTGGGCGGCGACATCGTCCTGCGCGCGATCGCCGACCGGCTCACCGAGCGGCTGCGCGCCGCCGACACGGTCGGTCGCTTCGGCGGGGATCGCTTCCTGGTCGTTGCTGAAGGACTTGCGGACGGCGGCGCCCACGGCGTCGAAGCCGTCATCGAGCGCGTTCACGGCGCGTTCGCGCGACCGATCCCCACGCGCCACGGCCTGGTCACCGTGACCGGCTCTGTAGGTGTAGCGGTTGCTCGGCAACCTGATGTTGATGCCGAGGACCTGATCCGCGACGCCGACGTCGCGCTGCGCCGTGCGAAGTCGCTGGGCCGCGGCCACGCCGAGGTCTTCGACGCCGCGCTGGCCGAAGAGGTCAAGCACCGCCTCGAGCTCGCTGCACAGCTCCGCGGCGCCCTCCAACGCGGCGAGCTGCGCGTCGTCTTCCAGCCGCTGGTCTCCATGGCCGACGGCACCACCATGGGCTGCGAGGCGCTCCTGCGCTGGAACCACCCCGACCGCGGCCTGCTCGCGCCCGGCGCGTTCCTGCGGATCGCCGAGGACGACGGCCTGATCGTCCCGATCGGCGCGTGGGTCCTCGAGGAGTCCTGCCGTCAGCTCGCCGCCTGGCGCGCCCAGGGCCGCGACCTCTGGGTCTCGGTCAACGTCTCCGCGCGCCAGCTCGGCCAAGTCGACTTCGTCGCGGTCGTCGAGCGCGCGCTGCGCGAGACCGGCGTCCCCGCCTCCTCGATCTGCCTAGAGGTCACCGAGACCGCCGTCCTGCGCCGCCCCGACGTCGCCCGCGAGGTGCTCCTCGCCCTGCGCCGCCTCGGCATCCGCGTCGCGCTGGACGACTTCGGCCTCGGCTACTCCTCGCTCACCCACCTGAAGGCCTTGCCGGTCGACGTCGTCAAGGTCGACCGCTCGTTCGTCGCCGACCTGGTCGACTCGACCCAGGACCGCGCGGTCGTCGAGGCCGTGCTGACGCTCGCCAGCCGCATGGGGTTGACGGTGATCGCCGAGGGCGTCGAGACCGTCGGCCAGGACGAGCTGCTGCGCGAGATGGGCTGCCCGGTCGTGCAGGGCTACCTCTACGGCCGGCCCGTGCCCGCCGCCGAGGTCGTGCTGCCGGACCTGGACGCCGACGCCGACCGCGACGACGACCTAGCCGCTGAAGCGGTTGGCTAGCTCGCTGCGCGACCGGACGCCGAGCTTCCTGTAGGACATCCGCAGGTGGTGCTCGACCGTGCGCGCGCTGAGGAACAGCGCCGCGGCGACCTCCGCGTTGGTCGCACCGCCCGCCACGAGCCGGCAGACCTCAAGCTCGCGCGGCGTCAGTGCCGCGTCTGACGTCACGGTCCGCCGCGCGCCCGCCGCCGCCAGCTCGGCCTCCGCGCGCTGCGCCCACAGCGGGGAGCCCAACGCCACAAACGTCTCGTGCGCGGCCGCCAGATGTGCTCGGGCCTCGGCGCGGCGACGCGCGCGCCGCAAGCGCTCCCCGAAGCAGAGCCGTGTTCGCGCGAGCTCGAAGCGCAGCGGCACCCGCTCGTGCGCGGCCAAGGCCACCGACAACTGCGCGTCCAGCTCCTCGTCTGGCCCGGTCAGCGCGCGGCACCGCGCCGTCGCCGCCTCCGCCCATGCACCGCCCGTGCGCGCGGCGTCGGCCGCCAAGGATTCTGTGAGCGCCCGCGCCTCGTCGATCCGGCCCGCGCGCGAGTAGGCCTCCACCAAGTCGGCGTCGGTGTACATGAACGACGGGTCGAGGTTGCCGAAGCGCCGCGCCAGCTCGCGAGCGCGCTCCAGGTGGTGGATCGCCCGCGGCGCGTCGCCCTTGCCGAGCGCTAGGAACCCGCGTGCCTGCTCGACGCACGCCAGCGTGCTGGTCAGCTCCAGCCGCTCGGCGATCTCGCGTGCCTGCTCACACGCGTCCAAGCAGCGTTCTTCATCACCTTGGTGGGCGGCGACGAACGCGACCGCGGTGAGGGTCAACGAGTGCACGAACCCGCCGACGGCCTCCTCGCCCAACGCCTGGGACTCCAAGGCCAGGGTCATTGCCGCCGCGAACGACCCACGCCGCAGGAGCACGGTCGCCAAGACCGCCAGCGGGAACGCCAGCGGCGCCGCCGCGCCGCGCGCGCGAGCGGTGTCGACCAACCACACCAACAAGCGCTCGGAGTCCTCGAAGTCCTCCATCCACAGGTGGGCGAGCGCGGCGATGCTGAGGATCTCGTGGCCGGGGCCGGTGGGATCGAGCGTGTTCAGCTCGGCCTCGCGCTCTCGCAGCAGGACGCGCGCCCGCGCGTGCTCGCCGCGCGACACCAACGCCTCCGCGTACAGGACCGCCGGCACGAGGTCCGCGCCCGCTCCCGCCAGCCCCATCGCGCGCGACGCGAGGTCCTCGATCCGCTCGACGGTCCCGTAGGCCATCAACGTGATCGACGCCTGCGTCAGCAGCCCCGCCGCACGTGCCGGGTCCAGCTCGCGCACGGACTCCGCCTCGCGCTCCAGCAGCGCCAGCGCGGCCATCGGCTGCCCGGTCTGCTGCATCGCCATCCCGCGCAGGAGCTGGACGTCGGCGCGCGCGAGCGGGTCGTCGATCGCGGGCAGCAGCGCGTCGAGCATCGCCTGCGCGTGCGCGGGGCGGCCCGCGACGTTGGCCATCGCCGCGGCGGTCACCGTGCGGGCGACCGCGCGCTCGGGCGCCGGCGACAGGCCCGCCGCGCGCTCGAAGACCAAGGCCGCGGTGGCGATCGCGCCGCGCTCGCGCGCCTCGTGGCCGAGCGACTCCAGCGCGGCGGCGAGCTCCTCGTCAGGCTCCTCGGCGGCAGCGGCCTGGTGCCAGGCGTGCTCGGCCCCGTCGGTGACGTCGGCCATCGCCCGGTGCGCCGCCCGGAACCCGGCCGGGCCGGCTTCGGCCACGATCGCGGTCCGCACGAGCGGATGGTGGAAGCGGACGTGGCGCGCGTCGCGGACGACGAGGCCCGCCCGCTCGGCGGCCGCGAGCCCGGCGGGTCCGCCGTCGGCGCGCAACGCGGCGGCAAGCGGTCCGGTGCGCCCGTCGCTCGACGCCGCGAGCAGCAGGAGCGCGTTGCGCGCGGGGGCCTCCAAGGCGTCGAGCCGCTCGGCGAACGCACGTTGTAGGCGTTGGGCGACCGGCAGCGGCTCGGGCAACGCGGCGCCGCCGGTGCGCTGCGCGGCGCTCAAGTGCCCGGGCGCCTCGGTCAAGGCCAATGGGTTGCCTCCGAGCGCGTCGACCAGCCGCTCGGCGACGCCGTCACCCACGCCGAGCCCGCGTGCGAGCGCCAGCGCGTCGCCGCGCTCCAGCTCGGCCAGCGCGAGCCGCTCGACGCCCGGCCACGGGTCGTTGTCGGTCGGCAGCCCGCGCAGCGAGCGGACGACCACGAAGCCGGCGCCCAGGCGCTGCGCCCGCCGCGCCGCGAACGCCACGGCTTCCTGCGAGGACGGATCCAGCCACTGCACGTCGTCGACGCACACCGCCAGCGGCTGATCGGCGGCGACCGCGCGCAGTAGACCGGCGACCGCGTGCAGGACCAGCCCGCGATCCTCGCCCGCGGGCGGCGGCGCGGCCATCGCCAGGGCGCCGCGCAGCGCGCTGGCCTGGACGTCGGGCAGCGCGTCGACCCGATCGAGCACCGGATCCAGCAGGTCGGCGATCCCCGCGAACGGCAGGTCGATCTCGGTCTCGACGCCGGTCGCCCCCAACACCAACACGCCCGACCAGTCGAGCGCCTCGACCAACGCGCTCTTGCCGACACCCGGCCCGCCCTCGACCATCAGCGCACCGCCGCGCCCGGCTCGCACGCCCTCGGCCAGCAGCGTCAACCGGGCCAGCTCCGCACTGCGGCCGATCAGCTCCATCGGGCTCGAAGCCTACGGGTCGAGGGCGCGATGTCTAGGCGGCGCGGGCCGGCGGTGCGTTGGCGCCGGTGTCGGTGGCGTTCAGCTCGGGCGGTTGGGTGGTGCGGAGCGTTGGAGAGGGCGGCGAGGGAGTGAGGCCGGATCGGTGTGGCCACCGCTTGGTGTCGTCCTCGGGCTGTCTCTCGGGCTCAGGGGGGGAGCGTTCGGGGCCGAAGCGTCGATCCGGGTCGCGTAGACCGGAACTATTCCGGCTAACGCGACCCGCATCCCGAAACGGCCCTTATGGAGCACCGTCAGAGATCCGGGTCGCGTAAGCGTCGTATATCGACCATTAGACGACCCGGACCGACGCTTCGGCCCCGAACCGCCCGCCCCGCGCCCACGAGACGGCCCGCGGACGACACCGAGCGGCCGCCACGCCACTCACCTTCACTCCTTCGCCGCCCTCTCCAACGCTCCGCACCACCCCGACGCTCGAACTGAACGCCAACGACGCGCCGCGCTACGCCGTAATCGCCAGATCGCGCGCAAACGCGCGCTTGAAGAGGTCGCCCTCGCGCCCCGCGGCCCAGCGCGCGACGCGGGTGTCGCCGTCGGCCTGGAGGGTCAGGCAGACGCGGCCGTCGGCGCAGTCCACGTCGACGCCGCGGACGAGCTGGTCGCGCGAGCGCTCCAGGTCCTCGGCCAACCGCAACAACAACGCGCAGCGGTCCAGGATCTCGCCATCACCGTCGCGCAGGAGCTTCTCGAAGCCGCCCGTCGACGGCATGCCCTTGCGGTGGTAACGGACGGCCTGGCCGATGATCGCGACCTCGCGCTGGGTGAAGCCCGGCAGCCCGGAGTTCAACACGAGGTACTTGCTGTGCTTGTGATGGTCGTCGTAGTCGACGCTCATCCCGATGTCGTGCAGCACGCACGCGGACCAGAGCAGCTCGCGCTCGCGGGCGTCGCCGTCGTGCAGCCCGGCGGCCTTGAGGTCGTCGAACAGGGTCAGCGCCAGGCGCGCCACGTGCTCGGTGTGCGCGTGGTCGGCGTGGTACTGCGCGGCGAGGTTCAGCACCGACGAGCGGCGGACGTCGTCGAACAGCGGCGGGTCGCCCTTGAGGTGGCGCGCGAAGAAGACGCCCTCGCGCAGACCGGCCTCGGTCGCCTCGATCGCCGGGAAGCCGCCGATGTCCAGCACGGCCTCGACCACCGCGGCGCCCGCGAGGATCAGGTCGGCGCGCGAGTACTTGATGCCCGGCACCTTGGCGCGGTCGGCAGGCTCCACGGATGCCAGTCGCGCCACGAGCTCGCTCAGCGCCTCGCGCTCCACGATGAAGCCCTGCACGCCGAACTCCGGCACGCCGGCCGCGCGCTGCACCGCGGCGGCGAGGTTGCGCACCGTGCCGCCGATGCCGACCAGGCGATCGCCGGACTTCGGCAGCCACGGCGCGTTCTCCAGCTCGGCGCCGACGTGCTCGCGCAAAGCCTTCAACTGCTTCTTGGATGCGGCGCCTTCGCCCAGCCCGAAGCGCTCGGTCATTCGCACGGCGCCCAGCGTCCAGGACTGCAACTCGACGGCGTGGCGCGAGGCGACCCGCACGAGCTGCATCGACCCGCCGCCGAGGTCCAGCACCGCCCCGTCGGCCAAGGTGGTGGAGTTGACCGCGGCCAAGTACCCCATGCGGGCCTCGTCCTCGGTCGACAGCACGCGCACCGGCAGCGCCGCGCGGTCCAGGAAGTCAGACGCGTTGGTCGCGTCGCGGATCGCGGAGGTGGCGACCGCGTCGATCTCGGTGATCCCCAGCGCCTCGCAGAAGTGCGCGAACACCTCCGCGGTGGCCAGGCCGCGCGCGATCCCGTCGTCCGACAATCGACCGGTCTCCGCCAGCCCCGCGCCGATGCGCACGGGCTCGTGGATCTCGTCGGTCCGTCGCCACCAGCCCTCGGACTCCGAGGAGGTGTAGACCACCAGCCGGAACGAGTTGGAGCCCAAGTCGCAGACGGCAATGCGGCGTTCGTCGGCCATGCGGGTCCAGAGGGTACGAGAACACCGGGCGGTCCGGCCGCGCCCCACAGGAGGAGAGGGCACGACCGGACCGTGGCCGGTGGTTTGGGGAGGAGTGGGTCGGTGCCTCAGGCGCCAAGCGCCTCGGCCGCCCGCGCGCTGTGGCGCCGGCGAACGACCAGGCCGCTGAGGGCGCTGATCAGGCCGAGGGCGGCGACGCCGGTCACCACTCCGATAGCGGTGTGCGCGTCGTCCATGAACGCCTGGCCGCCGGCCTGCCCGTTGCCGAGCACGGCGGAGACGATCGCCAGCGAGATCGCGCCGCCAACCTGGAACGACGTGTTGATCAGGCCGGACGCAAGCCCCTGCTCGTGGTCGGCGACGCCGGTCGTCCCCTGCATGTTGACCGAGGGGAAGCCGAGCGCGAACCCGACGCCGATCAGCAGCATCGTCGGCAGGATCATCGTCAGGTAGGTCGGGTCGAGGTCGGCCCGCAGGAACAGCGCGTAGCCGAGGGCGAACGCGATGAACGCGGCCGCGATCAGCGGTGCGGTCCCGATCCTGTTGACCAGCGGCCCGACGCGCGTGGAGCCAAAGGCCACCAACAACCCGGCGGGCAGGAACGCCAGCGCGGTCTCCAGCGCCGACCAGCCCAGCACCGTCTGGAGGTACAGCGTGGCGATGAACTGGAAGCCGAAGTACGAGCCGGCGATCGCGGCCGCGCCGAGGTTGGCGCGGACGATGTGGCCGGTGCGCAGGATCCCGAGCCGCACGAGCGGGTGGCGCGTGCGGTTCTCGATCGTGAAGAACGCGGCCAGCAGCGCGGCCACGACGGCGAACGAGACGATCGTCTCGACGCTCGCCCAGCCGGCTTCCGGCGCACGGACGACGGTGCGAACGAGCAGCAGCATCGCGCCCGTGATCGCCACCGCGCCAGGCAGGTCGAAGCCGGGGCGCGGGCCCTCAGACGGCGCGTCCTTGGCCAGTAGCCGCGGCGCGAGCGCCAGGATCAACAGCGCGAACGGCACCGGCAGCAGGAACGTGAAGCGCCAGCCCGCCTCGGTCAGTAGACCGCCGAGGATCAGGCCGGAGGAGAAGCCGGAGGCGCCGAACGCGGTGTAGACGCTGAGCGCCTTGTTGCGCGCGGGGCCTTCAGCGAACGTCGTCGTGATGTAGGACAAGCCGGCGGGCGCGGTGAACGCGGCGCTGGCGCCCTTGATGAAGCGCGTGGCGATCAACAGCGTGGGGTCGTTCACGAGACCGCCGAGCAGCGAGGCGAACGCGAACACCGACATGCCGGCGATCAGCACGCGGCGGCGTCCGAGCAGGTCGGCCGCCCGGCCGCCGAGCAGCAGCAGGCCGCCGTAGCCGAGCACGTAGCCCGAGACGATCCACTGCAGCTGGGAGGTCGAGAGGTTGAGGTCTTCGCGGATGGAGGGGAGCGCGACGCCGACCATCGAGACGTCGAGCCCGTCGAGGAACAGCACGCCGCACAGCAGCATCAGCGCGGCCCAGGTGCGGGCCGTCCACCGATCGTTGCCGACGATGTGCCTGGGGGTGGCGGAGGGGAGAGGAGATGCCATGGCCAGGACTATACATGCACATGCAATGAATGCGTATGCACAAGATGTGATCGCAAAGGTTGTCCGGGGTCCGGTATAATCGGCCGCGATGTCATCTGGAACCCCTGATTCCGCTCTTGTGGACCAGTGGCGCGGGATGGCCCAGTGCCACGCCAAGGTCTCCTGTGCGCTGGAGAAGGCGCTGGAGCGCGACCACGGCATCGGGCTCAGCGAGTACGAGGTGCTCGAGCGCCTGGCGACGTGCGACTGCTCTGACGGCAAGCGCATGCAGGACCTCGCCGGGTCCGTGAACCTGTCCCAGAGCGCGCTGTCGCGGCTGATCGGCCGCCTGGAGACCACCGGCCTCGTGCACCGTTCGATGTGCGCGGCAGACCGGCGCGGGATCTACGCGCACATCACCAACGACGGCCGCGCCCGCGTTGAAGCGGCGCGCCCGACCTACACCGCGGTGCTCGCTAACGAGCTTCCGGCGAACGCCCCGGCGTCGCTGGACTCGGCTGCGGTCGCCTAGCGGCCCCGCCTGTCGCCTCCTCGACCAGCGCCGCGAACAGCGCGCGGTTGCGCGGGTCCTCGATCAGCCCCTCGGCGTGCCATTGCACGCCGAGGAAGAAGCGGTCGTCGCGCGGGTCCTCGATCCCCTCGACCAGTCCGTCGGTCGCCTGCGCGGTGACGACCAGGTCGCGCCCGAGCCGGTCGACGGCCTGGTGGTGGAACGAGTTGACGGCCATCTCGCCGGGACCGGAGATGGACGACAACCTGCTTCCGTCCTCGACCACGACCAGGTGCGTGGGGACGCGGGCGACCTCGGTCTGCCGGTGTGCGACCCGGCCGTCGACGACGTCGGCGACGTGCTGATGCAGCGTCCCGCCGCGCGCGACGTTCAGCGCCTGGGCGCCGCGGCAGATGCCGAGCACCGGCAGGCCGCGCGCGTCGGCTTCCTGGGCCAGCGCCAGCTCGAAGGCGTCGAGGTCCGGCTCGACCACGCCGAGGAGATGATGGGGTGGTTGCCCGTAGGCGTCGGGATCGAGGTCCGGGCCGCCGGAGAGGCAGAGGCCGTCGAGGCGGTCCAGCAGCGGGCCGATCGCTCCGTGGTCCATCGGCGGCAGGACGACCGGCAGCCCGCCGGCCTGCTCGACGGCCTTCAGGTACACCATGCCGAGCGCCATCTCGCGTGTCGGCGGATCACCCTCGGGCTGCGGGACGGTGCGCACCGCCTCGCGCATCTCGGAGGTCGTGACGCCGATGAGGGGCTTGAGGCCGTTGCCGGTCATCGCAGCACCCACGTGTCCTTCGCGCCGCCGTCCTGGCTGGAGTTCACCACCATCGAGCCGGCCGGCAGCGCGACGCGCGTGAGGCCGCCGGGCAGGACGCGGGCGTCATCGACCCCGTCCACCCGTCGCAGGAACGCGAACGGGCGCAAGTCGACGTGGCGCGGCTCGAGGCGGTCGCCGACGACGGTCGGGTGGGTGGAGATCGCGACCAGCTCTTGTGCGACATATTGATCGGGCGCTTGCTCGATCGCCGTGCGCAGCGCGTCCAGCGTGGCCTGCTCGGCGTGCGGGCCGATCACGACGCCCTGGCCGCCGGCGCCGCCACGGGGCTTGACCACCAACTCGTTCAGGCGGTCCAGCGCCTCCTCGCGCCGGCGCGGGTCCGCGAGGTCGAACGTCGGGACCGAGCGCAGCGCCGGCTCCTCGCCGAGGTAGAGGCGGATCAAGTCCTCCACGTAGGCGTGGGCGAGCTTGTCGTCGGCGACGCCGGTGCCGAACGCGTTGACGATGCCCAGCCCGTCGGCGGCGAGCAGCTTCTCGTGGCCGGGCGCGGCCAGCGACGAGCCGTCGGTGCGGCGGTAGACGACGTCGACCGGGCGCTGCGGCGCGTCGCGCAGGATCAGCCGGCGGTGGGCGTCGAGCGCGAGGTCCTCGTGGGTGACGAGCGGGGCGTCGAGGTGGATGGCCAGCGTGCGGTGCTCCCAGTAGGCCGAGGAGCCGGGGCCGTCGGTCAAGACGATGATGTTGGAACCACCGGCTGCTTCGAGCGTCTCCCGCAGCAAGGCGATGGTGTCGGTCAGCGGCCGGGCGGGGACGTCCTCGATGCCGAGCACGTCCTCGACCAGCGCGCGGGCGGCCAAGGTGTAGGCGATGCCCGACGGCGTGCGGGCGTTGTCCTCCAACACGAGGAACTCGCCCTGCGCGTCCTGCACGAGGTCCAGCCCGGCGAGCGCGACCCATACGCCTTGCGGGGGCCGCGGCGCGCCGGGTTCGTGGTGCTCGGCGGTGTCGATCACGCGCTCGGGGACCACACCCTCGCGGACGGCGCGGCGCTCGCCGTGGACGTCGGCGACGAACGCGTCCAGGGCGCGGATCCGCTGGGTGACGCCGCGCTCGATCGTCGCGAACTGCTCGGCGCTCAGCACACGCGGCACGGGGTCGACGTGGAAGGTCTCGGTCCCGCCTTCGATCGGGAACGTCAGGCCGGCACGACGGGCGACGTCCTCCATCGCGGCGGTCAGCGCGGGGAGGTCCCGGGCCTGGACGCCGCGCAGCGCGTCGGCGACGTGCGCGCGCCAGGCACCGCTGGCCTCCAGCGCCTCGTCGCGCGGGGCGTCCGCCGCGGCGTCTGGCTTGTAGGGCGCGTCCCAGGGCGGGGCGTCGGTCGCTCTCATCACCATGCTGTGCCCTGCCCGCTTGCGCGGTGGTCTACGCGTGCTCGAGGTAGGCGGCGCTGAGGTCTTGGGTGAGCGCGCGCAGGCGCCGACCGCCCGACGTCTCGCCGGGGCGTAGGCGGGCGCGGGCGCGCTGTTGCACGTCGCCGGGGCGCGCAGCGAGCAGGCGGACGCGCTCCAGCTCGGCCAGGCAGCCGAGCTTGACCGCGTGCGGGACCGCGGCGTCGACAAGCTTGGTGGCCAGGTCGCGCGCGGCGCCGTCCGGCAGCTGGGCGCGCATGCCGTCGCGGGCCGCGTGGGTGCGCCCGGCGACGACGTCGGTCAGCTGCGCGCGGCGGTCGGTGCGCTTGGCGGAGCGGTTGGCCTCCATGTGGGTGAGGCACTGCACGAGCGCGGTCAGCGCGGCGGCGTCGCACAGGCGCGTCTGCGCGTCGAGGACCCGGACCTCCACGGCGCCGCGCTCGGGGACGAGGCCGACGTCGGCGGACGGATCGTCGAGCGCCTCGCCGCGAGCGGAGCACAGGCCGGTCTCGCGGCCGGCCAGGAACGGCGAGTTCGCGCTGAGCGCGAGCAGGACCGCAAGGTGGTTGCGCAGGCGGTCGTGGGCGAGCGTGGCGCGGCCGAAGTCGGGGATCGCGACCGCCACGTGCAAGGCATAGGTGTTGGCCTGGGACGCGGATGGGTGTGAGCCGGCGGTCGCGGCGCGTAGGCCGCCGGCCCGGCCGAGGGCCGCAGTCAGGCGGCCGCGCAGCGCGCCGAGCTCGGCGATCGCGTCGGCGACCGTCGCCTGCGCGCCGGTGCGCAGCTCCAGCGCCGTGCCGTCAGGCGTGGCGGTCACCGAGCGCGTCAGGCTCGGTGGGAGCGTGGCCAGCAACGGCGCGACGTCGTCGACCAGCTCCCAGCGCTGCGGGTCGAGGACCATCGTCCCCTCGGAGATCGACACCGCCCAGGGCGCGTCCGGCGGGGCCCACCCGCGCTCCTGGAGCGGGGGCGCCAACCGCGTGCGTGGGCGGAACGCCAGCATGCGCAGATGCTGGCGGCTGTGCGCCATGCGCACCACGGCCGATTGGCCGAATCGCGGTGCGCGCCGTTCGCCCGATGGGCCATCCTTCGGGCCGTGCCCGTCCGCGCCGTGCTCTTCGACTTCGCCGGAACCCTGGCCATGCCGGAGGAACGCTCGGCATGGCTCGCCGCCTGCGGCGCGGACGAGGCCCACGGCGACGCGCTCGATCGCGCCGGCCGGCCGGGCCCGACGGCGGCGTTCGTGCCGGCGGAGCTGGTGGAGGTCTACGAAGCGCGCGATCACGACTCGGATGCGCACCGCGCGGCCTACACCGGGCTGTTCGCGACGGTGGTCGATCCGGAGCTGGCGACCGTGTTGTACGAGCGGACGCTCGTGGTCGAGGGCTGGGTCGCCTACGCGGACGCGGTGCCGGTCCTAGAGGCGCTGCGGGCGCGCGGGATCCGGATCGCGGTGGTCAGCAACGTCGGCTTCGACTCGCGCCCGATCCTGGAGGGGCTGGGGTTGTTGTCGTTGTTGGACGCGGTGGTGTTGTCCTACGAGGTCGGCGCGATCAAGCCCGAGCCGGAGATCTTCGCGGCGGCCTTGTCTGCCGTCGACGTGCTCGCCGACGAGGCGCTGATGGTCGGCGACCACGCGGCGGACGGCGGCGCGGTCACGCTCGGCATCCGCTCGTTGTTGTTGCCCTACTCGCCGCCTGGTGGCGTCCATGGGCTGGACGCGGTATTGGCGCTGGTGGAAGGAACCGGCACGTGACGCGGCTCGCGGCGCGGACGATCGACTACCGCACGGCCGGCGAGCCGTTCCGCATCGTGTTGGACGGCGTGCCGGAGATCCCCGGCGCTTCGGTTGGCGAGCGGCGCGCGTTCGCGCAGGCGAGGTCGACCGCTCGCCCTGCGGCTCAGCCACCTCCGCGCGAACCGTCCTTCTGCACGCCGACGGCCACACCGCGCCCTGGACCAACCACTCCATCTCGGGCGGCGCCTTCACCGCCCGCGCGCTGGACGCCACGCCCGCCGACCTCCTCACCGAGGTCTCCGGCATGGCTTACCGCACCGGCGAGCACACCTTCACGCTCGACCCCCGCGACCCGCTCGGCACCGGTTTCGTCCTGCGCTGAGCGGCGCGGCGACTAGGTCATGAACCAGTCGCGGATCTTGGCCTTCAGGTCGCCGGCCGCGTCACCGCCGCCGCCATCACTCGCACCGCCACCGCTGCCTTCGAGCTCCAGCACCGCATAGCCCGCCTGCGTCAGCGTCCACGCACCTTCGACCGGCGCGAGCAGCCCGGCGATCGACAGGTTGCGGATCGCCGGCGCATGCTCTCCGGCCACGTTCCCGGTCGCCACGGCCCTCAGCGCTGCACGATGCGATGCGTCCAACATCGCCGGAGAGCTTAGTGGCGCGTGCGGGCGGCCCAGACGAAGTAGAGGACCGCGCCCACCGCCGCGTAGCCGGCGAGGTTGGCGAGGTGCGCGGCGTCCTGGCCGGCGGAGGCTGCGAACGTCACGCCCGCGATCGCCGAGAGCGCGCCGCTGAGAACCATCGGCAGCTGGCGCTCGCCGGAGCCGCGCCGGTGCAGGGCGACGCCGAGCTGCACGGCGCCCGAGACGACGGCCCAGGCGCCGAAGGCCACGAGCGTCGACCCGGCATCTCCGCCGAACGTGGCGATCCCCAGCGCCACGGTCGCCAGCGCGCTGAGTGCCGCGTTGGCGCGCAGGACCGCGACGTTCCGCGGTGCGGCGGTCGTGGCCTCGACCATCGAGGCGACCACGTCGATCAGCGGGTAGGCGGTGAGCAACACGGCGACGAGCGTGGGCAGTTCCGTCGCCGTGGTTGGGACGTCGTCGCCGAGGGCGGCGACCAGGACGCCGGCCCAGACCAGGGCCGCGGCCGCGCGAACGACCGCGATCCGGCGGGTGGCTCGTTCGGGCGTCGACGGCGAGGCGCCGGAGCGGCGCAGGGCAGAGGGGAGAGCGGACATCGGGGCCTTTCGAAGCGAGACGGTTCAGAGTGCAAGAGAGAACGTTCGTTCTTCTGTGCGGCCACACTGAACCAAGAGCTCTCCGAGTTGTCAAGAACGATCGTTCTTTCTCCGGTAGCCTGAAGGCCCATGGCCACGATCGTCGACCTCCCGCCGGCCAAGCCCTCCGAGCCACGGGAACGCTTGCTCGCACGCGCCTCGGCGCTGTTCTACGCCGAAGGCGTAAACACGGTCGGCGTCGACCGGATCGTCTCCGAGGCCGGCGTCACGCGGGCGACGTTCTACCGCCACTTCCCGAGCAAGACCGACCTCGTGCTCGCCTACCTCCAGAGCGCCCACGACGCGATCGCGGCGCACACCACGCAGCTCGCGGCCGACCGCGAGCCCGAGGCGTTTTTGAGCGCGCTGGGCGATGACATCGCCGGGCAGGTCGCGCGCCCGGGCTTCCGCGGCTGCGCGTTCATCAACGCCGCGCTGGAGTTCGAGGATGGCCCGATCCCGCGTGCGGTGGCCGCCCACCGCGCGTGGTTCCACGGCGTCGTTCGCGACGCGTTCGCCGCCGCCGGCCGCCGAACCCCCGAAGACGCCGCACAGCACTTCGTGATGCTGCGCGATGGCGCGATGGTCGGCGGTTACCTCAGCGACCCGGCCGCCGCCGGCGCGACGTTCACGCGCGGCGTCGACGGGCTCCTGCGCTTCAGCTAGACCCCGTCGCGCTCGCGCAGGCGCTCGACCTCCGCGCGCAGCTCGGCGATCGCGGCCGCCTGCTCGTCGAGCCGGCGCTCAATGCGGGCCAGCGGGTCCGGGTCGCTCACGCTCGGTGCCGCGGCTGTCGCGGTCCTCGCCGGGCGCGGGTACAGCGGGTTGACCGGATCGTCCTCGGCGAGCCCGAAGTAGACGAGCGCCCGGCGCCAGCGGGATGGCGGGCGCGGATCGCCCGGAAGCCCGATGTCGCTCATCGGGTCGGCTAGAGCGTCTTGCGCTCGATGATCTCGATCCGGTAGCCGTCCGGATCCCGCACGAAGCAGATCAGCGGGCCGTTCTCGCCGACGTGGTATGGCGGCTTCTCGGGGCCGATGTCCTTCTTGGACAGCTCGCCGAGCGTGTCCTCCAGCGAGGGGACGGTCAGCGCGATGTGGTTGTAGCCGGTGCCGAGGTCGTAAGACTCGACGCCGGGGTTCCAGGTCAGCTCGAGGCGGTCGCCGTCGCCGGGGATGCCCATGAAGACGTTGATGGCGCCATCAGGCAGGTCCATCCGGCGGCGCTCCTCGAAGCCGAGGGCCTCATAGAAGGCGACGGAGCGGTCGATGTTCCCGATCCGGTAACAGGTGTGGATGAGCTCGGGCATGAGGCTGTCAATGTACCCGCATGATCCTCGAGCGCTCGATGCACCCGAAGTTCCTGTCCAACACGTTCCTCGTGGCGGCCGAGCCCGGCGGGGAAGCCTTCTTCGTGGACGCGGGTGGACCGCTGGAGCCGTTGTTCGAGAAGGTCGCCGAGCACGACCTGACCCCGACGCACGTGCTGCTCACCCACCACCACTACGACCACGTCTCCGAGGTCCCGCAGATCCTGGAGCGCTGGCCTGATGTGCAGGTGCTGATCCACCCGGCCGAGAAGGACCTCGTCGAGACCGCGACCGGCACGATGGACGCCGGCGAGACGGTCCGCGCAGGCGGCCTCGAGGTGCAGACCCTCCACATCCCGGGGCACACCGCAGGGATGCTCGGCCTCCTGGTCAACGGCAACGTCTTCACCGGCGACACGCTGTTCAAGAACTCGGTCGGCGGCGTGCGCGCGCCCGGCTCGACCTCCTACGCCGACCTCAAGTCCTCCGTCATGGACACGCTGATGGCGCTGCCGCCGGACACGGTCATCCAGCCCGGCCACACGGACCCGTCGACCGTCGCCGAGGAGTTCGAGAACAACAAGTTCATCCGCCTTTGGCGCGGGCTGGACGAGGAGGGCGACGAGCCGGTCAAGGCGCTCGGCGAGGACGCCACCCTCATCCTCCTGGGCGACGACTACGACGGCGGCCACAAGGCCTGGGTCCGCTGGCCGGACGGCCGCGACGACATCGTGCCCGGCAGCAAGATCGAGAAGACCGGGTAGCTTCCCTTCCCAATGGCTCGCGACGATCGCATCCCGACCTCGCGGTGGGCCCGTGCCGCGAAGGTCGGCCGGCTCGCCGCGACGCAGGGCGCAAAGCAGGCCGGAACCCGGGCGATGAACCTCACGCGGGACGAGAAGGCGTCGCAGGACGCGATGGCGCGTCGGCAGATCGAGACCGCCAAGCAGATCGTCGCCGCGCTCGGCACGATGAAGGGCGCGGCGATGAAGCTCGGGCAGGTGATGTCCTTCCTGGACGTCGGCCTCGTCCCCGAGGAGTTCCGCGAGGAGTTCCAGGCCGAGCTGGCCAAACTGCGCGACGCTGCGCCGAAGGTCTCCTTCAAGGACATGAAGAAGGTCCTGGAGCAGGAGTACGGCGAGAAGCTCGACGACGTCTTTGAGTCCTTCGACCCGGCGCCGATCGCGGCCGCCTCGATCGGCCAGGTCTACCGCGCGCGCTACGACGGCAAGGACGTCGCGGTCAAGGTCCAGTACCCGGGCGTCAACAACGCCGTGCGCAGCGACATGCAGAACCTCGGGATGATCCTGCGGCTGATGAAGGCCGTCGCCCCCGGCCTGGACCCTCAAGAGCTGGGCGCCGAGATCCGCGGCCGGATCGAGGAGGAGCTCGACTACGAGCTCGAGGCCCAGAACCAGCGCACGCTCGCGCGCATCTACAAGGGCCACCCCTTCATCTTCATCCCCGACGTGTACACGGCGCTCTCGCACGAGCGCGTGATCGTCAGCGAGTTCGTCACCGGCCGGAAGTTCGACGAGTTCAAGACCTGCCCGGAGGCCGAGCGTGACCGCCTCGGCGAGATCATCTTCCGCTTCTACTTCGGGTCGATGTACCGCCACCACCAGTTCAGCGGCGACCCGCACCCGGGCAACTGCCTGCTGCAAGACGACGGCCGCATGGCGTTCCTGGACTTCGGGTTGTTCAAGCGGATCTCGCCGGAGGTCGCCGAGTACGAGCTCCAGACCCAGCGCCTGGGCATCGACGGCAAGGGCGAGGAGCTGATCGAGTTCCTGCACAAGGGCGGCTGGCTCGGACAGCCGGAGTACTACGACCCGGAGTCGATCCTGGAGCAGTTCCACGATCTCACCGGCTGGTACACGCTCGACGCAACGATGACGCTCACGCCGGAGATCGCCACCGAGGTGATGATCCAGATGAGCGACCCGCGCTCGCGCTGGTGGGGCAAGATGCGCCACGAGACGCTGCCGCCCGACCACCTCTTCGGCCGCCGCCTGGAGATGCTGACGCTCGCGGTGATCTCCCAGCTGCGCGCGACCGCCAACTGGCACCGCATCGCGCGCGAGTGGATCTACGGCGACGAGCCCGTCACCGAGCTCGGCCGCCAGGAGGCCGAGTTCCTCGCCGCGCGCCGCTGAGCAGACCTCCGCGGACGACGCGCCGCCGGTCCCTCCGTTGCCTCCTCCTTCGCGCGGCCGCGCGCTGCTGCGCCTCGGGATCCTCGTGGCGATCGTCGTCGCCGCGTTCGTGGTGGTCGCCTCGTCGGGCCACCTCTCCGCCCAGCGCGTGCGCGACTGGGTCGATGGCTACGGGATCGCGGGACCGCTCGTGTTCATCGCGGTGTCGTCGCTGCTGACGCCCGCGCTCTTCCCGGGCCCGCTGCTGGCGGGCGCGTCCGGCCTGCTCTTCGGGACCTGGCTCGGCACGCCGATCTCGATCATCTCGGCGGTGCTCGGCGCGTCGCTGGCGTTCAGTCTCTCGCGCTGGCTCGCCCACGACGCCGTCGAGCAGCTCCAAGGCGCGCGCCTGCGCGCGCTGCGCGCCTTCATCGGGCGCCGCGGGTTCTTGTCCGTGTTGTACGCGCGGATCGTGCCGGGCGTCCCGTACAGCATGGTCAACTACGCGGCTGGGCTCTCGCCGATCGCGCTGACCACCTTCGCCGCCGCGACCGCGATCGGGTGCGCGCCCCGCGCCTTCGCCTACACCGCACTCGGCGGCTCGCTCGACGACATCGGCTCGCCCGAGGCGATCGCGGCGTTCGCCGTTCTCATCGTCATGGCCATCGTCGGCCTGCTGCTCGCGCGCCGCGACCTGCGCGCCGCGCGGGCTGCCTAGAGCTCCTGGACCTGGAACAGCGACGTCGTCCCCGGGCGGCCGGACGGCAGGCCCGCGGTGACGCCGACGCGCATGCCCTTGCGGCACCAGCCCAGCTCGACGACCCGCTGGCAGGCGTCGGTGATCAGCGCCTCGGTCACCTCGTGGCGCTTCATCGACGCGGCCTGAACGCCCCACATCAACATGCAGCGGCGGACGGTCTCGCGGCCGGGGGAGAGCGCGTAGACGGGGACGTTGGGACGGTGGGCGGACACGAGCCGCGCGCTGCGGCCCGACAGCGTCGGGACGACGATCGCGTCCAGCCCCAGCTCGATCGCCGCGCGACAGGCGGCGTGCGCGACGGTGTAGGACGGGTCGCGGTGGTCGCGCTTGACGCGCGTCTCCAGCCAGCGCTGGTAGGGCGCGTGGCGCTCGGTGTGGACCGCGATCGCGTTCATCATCGCGATCGCGCCCACCGGGTGGGCGCCGACCGCGGACTCCTGGGACAACATGATGGCGTCGGTCCCGTCGAGGATCGCGTTGGCGACGTCGGCGACCTCGGCGCGCGTCGGCCGCGACGACGTCACCATCGAGTCGAGCATCTGCGTGGCGGTGATCACCGGTCGGGCATGCGCACCGGCCAGCGCGATCAGGTTCTTCTGCACGATCGGGACCTCCTCGATCGGCAGCTCGATGCCCAAGTCGCCGCGCGCGACCATCACGCAGTCGGCGACGCGCACGATCGCCTCGGCGTTGTCGACCGCCTGGGGCTTCTCGATCTTGGCGATCAGCGGCACGCGCGTGTGCTCGCGGACGGTCAGCACGTCCTCGGGACGGCGGACGAAGCTCAAGGCCACCATGTCGACGCCGATGCGGCGGCCGGCCTCCAGGTGGGCGAAGTCCTCCTCGGGCACGGACGGCAGCTCGTCGGCGGGGCCGGGGATGTTCAGCCCCTGGCGCGAGGAGACCGAGCCGCCGACCTCGACCTCGGCCTCGACCTCCAGCTCCTGCACGCGCACCGCGGTCGCGCGCAGGCGCACGGAGCCGTCGGCCAGGTAGAGGACCTCGCCGGGCGAGATCGCGCGCGGCAGGCCTTCCCAGGAGATCGACATGCGACGGGCGTCGCCGGCGGAGCCGTCGTCGACGCCGCACTCGAAGACCACCTTGTCGCCGACCTTGAGGTCGACGGTGCCCTCGACCAGCGGGCCGATGCGCAGCTTCGGACCGGGCAGGTCCTGCAACAACGCGACCGGGCGGCCGGCGCGGCCGGCGGCGTCGCGCACGAGCTGCGCGGTCTCCGCGTGCTGCTCATGGGAGCCGTGGGAGAAGTTGAGCCGGGCGACGTCCATGCCCGCCTCGATCATCCGTACCAGCGTCTCAGGGTTGCCCGAGGCGGGCCCGATGGTGGCGACGATCTTCGTGCGGCGGGTCATCGGGAGATCACGGTACTGCGCGCGACCGCGTATTCGGTCGCGGCCTAGTGAACGTCTGACCCGATCAGGCGCCGGTTCGACGCACGAGCCGGATCTGTCGATCCGTGGAACCACCGATGCGGTCGCGCCCGTGGTCGGACAAGCTGTCGCACATGCTCACCCCGGTCCGGCGGGCGGCGTTGCTCGCCGTCGCGCTTTCGCTCGTCGTCCTCGTCCCCAACACGGCGGCGAGCGCGGCCGCGAAGCAGGCGTCTGGGTGCAAGGCCGGCCAGGTGCCCAAGAAGTCGGCCAAGAAGGTCGTCTGCACCACGTTCAAGCTTCCGGCGGGCGCCAAGCCAGCCGCGGCGCCGCGCAGCGCCCAAGGCGAGCTGGCGCAGCTGACCGACCAGCTGCAGACCGCGCTGGAGCTGGTCCCCAAGGCGCGCGCGAAGCTGGACAAGCGGGTCGGCAAGAAGCGCACCGGCAAGGTCGTGGCGCTGGCGCTGGAGGGCTGGCAGAAGAAGGCCGGGATCGCGGCGGCGCCTTCAGGGCAGGTCACGACGCAGTCGTTCGGGTCGGCGGGCGCGGGCGGGAAGGCGACGCTGGACATCGGCGCCTACGACGACGGGCGCAGCGGGTGGCACGTCGCGGCCGAGGCGGAGGTCGAGCTGACGCGCAGCGGGCTGGACGCGCTCGGCGCCGGCGACGACCTGCCGTCCGGGATCGACGGGGGCAAGGCGAAGGTCAAGCTGACGTTCGACGACATCTTGGCCGCGTGTCCGAGCGCGGCGGGCACGGTCGCAGGCCGGCTGGAGGCGTCGGGCTCGCTGTCAATCGACATCAAGACCAAGGACGGGACGACGTCGATCGACCTGGCCGCGTCGGCGGCGATGACCTACATCGTCAAGGTCGGCGACGACGGCAAGTGGTACAAGATCGACGACACCACGCTGAAGGCCAAGTTCAGCGCGGGCGGCACCGGGCAGAAGACCAAGTCCTATTACGGCAACGTCAGCGCGGACGGGTACGGGACGGAGTCGATCCTCGGCGCGCAGGGCGCGGGCGGGACGAAGGCCGCGATCGAGCGCGACCTCGCGCTCGGCACCACGCAGGGCGCGGCGAGCGTGTCCGGGCCGAGCGGGACGTGGTCGACCAAGGCCGGCAAGGAGAAGGTCGACGTCCTGTCGTTGTTGGACTACAAGGCGATGATGGCGACCTACATCGCGACGCAGCTCATCAACGTGGCGGCGATCGAGTACCTGCGGGCGATCGCGCTGCCGCGCGGCCAGAAGCACTGGTACGACGAGGAGGGCTGCCTGACCGCCGACGGGAGCGCGTCGCCGTCAGACAAGCTGAAGCCGGGGGCGACCGCGACCGTGACGGTCAACAACGTCAAGGCGCGCGACGGCGGCGCGGTGCCGGGGTCGCTGACCGCGACCGGCGTGGCGTCGATCGCGCCGGGCAGCGCGTCGCTCGCCCCGGGCGGGTCGGCCGCGTTCACGCTGACGGCGCCGGGTCAGCCGGGCACCGCGTCCTGGCAGGTCGTCGTGGTTTCGCGCGGCGGCAAGAAGACCGTCAACGGGTCGATCCCGGTCAAGAAGGAGGACTTGCCGGTGAGCTACTCGGGCACGATGGACGCGCACTCCGTGTACTTCGGCGGCATCGGCGACCAGTTGTACGACGGGACGCTGAGGTTCACGCGGACCTCGCAGGACGACTTCCCGGACGGGTCGCGCAACGCCTGGTACAAGCTGACGTCGGCGTCGATCTCGCTGCGCGACACGCAGACGCAGGGCGTCTGCGGCGAGTACCGCTACGAGGGCACCGGCACCGACGTCGTCGGCGGTGACCTCGAACTCCAGGTCTCGCCGACCGGCGCGGTCACCGCCGCCTACGCGGTCGACGTCAGCTTCGGCAACGTGGTCTGGGCCGGCATCGGCGCCAAGCCCCAGGGCTGTCCGGGCTCGGCCGGGCCGGGCCTGGCCAAGGTGGTGTTCAACTCGCGCAACTCGACCAACGACCTGCGCCCGACCGCGGCCGACCTCGCGCTGTCGATGCCGACGGCGACCGACGACCTGTCGGTCAACACCGGCCTGGCGGGGATGGAGCACACGACGGCGCGCTGGAGCCTGACGCCGGGGTACTAGCCGGCGGCGGGCGCGGGGAAGGCGGCGAGGACGTCGCGGAAGAGCGCTGCGTCGTCGTCTGCGTCGCTCGCGGCCCGGGCGAAGAGGTCCATCGACGAGCGCAGCTTCATCGCGTCGATGCCGCCGAGGACCTCCTCCGCGCTCTTGGTGCCCGCGTTCTCCAGCATCGCCTCCGTCGCCTCGCGCAGCCGCGGGCCGAGCGTCTCGTGCGCCAGGTACGCCCGCGCTTCTTCGAGATCGGCGATCGCGTACTTCTGCGCCATCGCGCTGTGCCCGAGCCCCGCGGCCTGAGGGAAGACGAACCACATCCAGTGCGACGTCTTGCGACCGGCGCGCAGCTCGGCCAGCGCGTTGGCGTAGGTGTCGTGCGCGTCCTGCGCGGTGACGAAGCGGTCCAAGTCGTAGGGGTCGCTCATTCCCCGATGATCGCCGATCGGCCGCCCGGCGACCGGATAGGGTGCGGCATGCTGCTCAACGCTCAGCGGACGTTCCCGGCGGCGGCGATGGCCGCGATGGTCCTGCTTGGCGGCCTCTCCGGGTGCGGAGACGACGGCGCGTCGCCGCCCGCGCGCGACGCCGCGCCCGAGGCGACACGTGGCGGTGCGACGACCTGGACCTTCGCCGCCGAGCCCTACAGCGGCGGCCCTCGGGTCACGTCCGCGTCGCTCGCCCGGACCGCCCAGGTCGTCCAGAGTCGCGGTGACGCGTTGGGGCAGACGATCGACTCCAAGGTCGAGCGCGGGCGCGTCGTCGTCTCCTGCGACGGCTGCTCCCCGCCGACGGCGACGGGCCGGCTGGTGCTCTATGCCTGGGAGAAGGACGTGCGCAGCCCCGAGTGCAAGGCGGCGCCCACGGACCCGTCGGTCACGGGCGGCGTCATGGCCGGCCAGCCGGGCTCCGGGTCGTTGAGCTATTACAAGGCGGTCACGAAGGCGGCCGCCAACTGCAAGGCGACCGCGGAGCCCGACGACACCACGTCGGGCCTCTGGTACGGCGTCGACGCGCGCGCCCGCGCGGTCGTCTGCGGCCCGCGGCCGACCGCGGCGGCGCTTCGTGTCTCCTGCCGGAGCGCGGGCAAACGACCGGCGCGGTCGGTCGAGGTCCCGCGGGGCTACGTCGTCGTCCAGGCCGAGTTCGATCACGCGGACAAGGCCTCGCGGGCGCTGGCGAGCAACGCCTACTTCATCCTCGAGGACGATCCGGACCTGCTCGGCCGCGACATCAAGGACCCCGAGCAGAACACGGATGAGCTGACCGGCCAGCCGACGATCACCTTCAACTTCACCGACGAGGGCAAGAAGAAGTGGCAGAAGGTCACGCGCGAGATCTCGCGGCGCGGCCAGGCGGCGGCCCTGCCGGGCCAGCCCGCCTCGAACTTCGCCAACCACTTCGCGATGGTCCTCGACGACGAGCTGATCTCGGTCCCCTACATCGACCCGCAGCAGAACCCGGACGGGATCGACGGCGAGAACGGGTCGCAGATCGCGGGCTCGTTCACGATGGCCAGCGCCAAGCAGCTGGCGGCGACGCTGCGCACCGGTCCGCTTCCCCTCGCGCTGCGGCTCGTGCGCGAGGAGCCGTGACCCCGGACGGCGAAGCGCGTCACGCCGTCGCGGGGAGGGTCACCGTGACGCAGAGCCCGCCGCCGGCGCGGGGCGTGAGGGTGAGCGCTCCGTCGTGGGCCAGGGCGATGCTCTTGACGATCGCCAGGCCGAGGCCGACGCCTGTGTGATTGGTGCGGATGCGGTCGGTGCCGCGGCGGAAGGGCTCGACCAACGTGGTGGCCAACTGCGGGGTGAGCTTGGCGCCGGTGTTCTCGACGGCGAGCACCACGGTTCCAGGGCCGACGCTGGTCGTGACCCACACGGCGCCCTGTTCGGGCATGTTGTGGACGATCGCGTTGTGCACGAGGTTGGTCGCCATCTGGAGCAGGAGCGCCGGTGAGCCGATCGTGGGGGCCGTGTCGCCCGCGGTCTCGACGGTGACGCCGCGCTCTTCGGCGAGGGGCAGGAGCGTCTCGGTGGCTTCCTCGGCCATGAGCGACAGGTCGACGTGTTCTGGGGTGAAGGACCGTTGATCTGAGCGGCTGAGCAGGAGCAGCGCTTCGGTGAGGTCGATCGCGCGGGCGTTGACGGCGTGGAGGCGGTCGACGAGCTCGCCGTTGGCGTGGTCCTCGTCGTTGCGGGCGACGTCGAGCAGGGTCTGCGTGATCGCCAGCGGCGTGCGCAGCTCGTGGGAGGCATTGGCGGCGAACCGCTGCTGCTCGGCGACGTGCGCCTCGAGCCGGGCGAGCATCGCGTCGAAGGCGTCGGCGAGCTCGCGGAACTCGTCGTTGCGGCCCGGGAGATCGATCCGGTGGCCGAGCGATCCGGTCGCCGCGGTGCGCGTGGCGTCCGTGATGCGCGTCAGCGGCGCGAGCATGCGGCCGGCGAGGATCCAGCCTCCCGCGAGGCCGAGCACCAGCAGGAAGACCAGCGCCGCGGCGGCTCTCGGAGCAAAGACGTGCAGGAGGTTGGAGCGGACGGGGAAGACGCCGGGGACCATGGTGTCGGCGCTGCGCAAGAACGCGCGATCGGGGACGTAGCGCAGGAGGAACACCCACACGACGGCGAGCAACAGGGCGCCGGCGAGCATGAGGAAGCCGGCGTAGCTGAGCGTGAGCTTGAGGCGGACGCTCAGCCCGGGCGCCCTATCCACGGTCGCCTCCTTCCTGGCCGTCGCCGGGGTGCGTGTCGATGCGGTACCCGGCGCCGGGCACGGTGGCGATGATCGACGGCTCGCCGAGGCGCTTGCGCAAGGCCGAGACCGTGATCCGCACGGCGTTGGTGAACGGGTCCGCGTTCTCGTCCCACGCGCGGTTGAGCAGTTCCTCGGCGCTGACGACCCCGCCTTCGGCGGCGACGAGCACTTCGAGCACGGCGAACTGCTTGCGGGTCAGCGCGACGTAGCGGCCGTCGCGGAAGACCTCCCGGCGAAACGGGTCCAGCCGCAGGCCGGCGATCTCCCGCACCGGCGGCCGGCTGTGCGCCCGCCGGCGGTCAAGCGCCCGCAGGCGCAGCACGAGCTCACGGAGGTCGAACGGCTTGGTGAGGTAGTCGTCGGCGCCGAGCTCGAAGCCGGAGGTCTTGTCGTCGAGGCGGTCGGCGGCGGTGAGCATGAGGATCGGCATGCCGCTCCCGGTGGCGACGATGCGCCGGGCGACCTCGTCGCCGGAGGGCCCGGGGATGTCGCGGTCGAGGACGGCGATGTCGTAGGTGTTGATGCTCAGCAGCTCGAGCGCGGTGTCGCCATCGCCGGCGATGTCGGCCGCGATCGCCTCCAGGCGCAGACCGTCGCGGATCGCATCCGCCATGTAGGGCTCGTCCTCGACGATCAACACGCGCACGCACCGATGCTACGAGCCGGCGCATATCGCGGGCGTATCGAAAACCGCATACGCGCCGGCAACAGCCCGCGGCCTGAAATGGCCGCCGTGACCTACAGCCAGCCAGTTCGAACGGCGGCCCGGCCGATCCGGATCCGCAAGCGGCGGGTCGTCGGCCTGCTCGTCGTCCTCGCCGCGATCGTCGTGGCCCTCGGCCATCGGGACCCGGGGTCCTCGTCTTCGGCCACGTCGCCGCTCCCCGCGCTGTTGGGGGAGCCCCGGCGCGCCGCGCTCGGCCTGACGGACGGCGCCATCCCCGACGGAACGTCGGTTTTCGACGACGACGTCCCGGGCGTGGCCAAGCTCGATCCCGCGCTGCTCAGCGCCCTGCGCCAGGCGGCCGCGGACGCCGCCGCCGACGGCGTCTCGTTCGTCGTCGACAGCGGATGGCGCTCTGCCGACTACCAGCAGCACCTGCTCGACGAGGCGGTCTCGAAGTACGGATCGGCCGCGGAGGCGGCCCGCTGGGTCGCCACGCCCGACACCTCCGAGCACGTGTCGGGCAACGCGGTCGACCTCGGACCCTCCGCGGCCGCCGCGTGGCTGTCCGAGCGCGGTGCCCAATACGGGCTCTGCCGGATCTACGGCAACGAGCCCTGGCACTTCGAGCTGCGCCCGCAGGCCGCCGGCAACGGCTGCCCACCCACCTACGCCGACCCCACCCACGACCCACGGATGCAGAAGTGACCGACATGATGAACAAGCTCCAGCCATTGGCCGCCCTCGCGCTCGTCGCCCTGATCGGCGCGGGCTGCGGATCGGATGCGCCGACGGAGACCGCGACCACCACGAGCACCGCGAGCACGAAGCTCACCGCGCGCGACAAGGCGGTGAAGTTCGCCGAGTGCATCCGCGCGCACGGCGTCCGCGACTTCCCCGACCCGAACGCCAAGAACGACTTCGAGTACGGGGTCAGCGTGAGCGCGACGGTCTGGCAACGGGCGACCACGGCCTGCAAGGACCTGCAACCGCCGGGCACGCTGAGCTCGAAGCGGAGCTCCAAGCAGCAATCGGCGAGCCTCCAGTTCGCCCAGTGCATCCGCGACAACGGCGTCAAGGACTTCCCAGACCCCGTCAACGGCGAGCCGGTCATCAACACCTACAAGATCCCGTCGTCCAACCGGCCGGGCGGGATGACGATCCTCAACGCCGCGATCGCGAAGTGCCGCGCTTCCCTGGAGACGGCCGCGGGAGGCCAGGGGTGAGGCGCACGCGCTGGGCGCTGTCGGCGGCCGCCGTACTGGTCGCGGCGGTTGGCGGGACGGTCGCTCTCACGGGACCCGGGCACCAGGCCGCGGCGGCCGACGCGTCGGCGGCGGCAGACACCGTGAAGGTCGAGCGCGGGGAGCTCTCGGCGATGGTCTCCCAGGACGGGATCCTGACCTACCGGGCGCGCGCGGACGGCTCGCCCTACGCGGTGGTCAACCAGGCCCGCGGCATGTACACCATGTTGCCCGAGAACGGCGACCGGATCGGCTGCGGCGGCGTGCTCTACCGGGTGGACGACAGGCCGGTGGTGCTGCTGTGCGGCACGCTGCCCGCCTACCGCGCGCTGCGCGTGGGCATGAAGGGCCGCGACGTCCGCCAGCTCAACCGCAACCTGCGCGTGCGCGCCGGCGCCGCGTTCACCACCAAGACCAAGCGGGCCCTTGAAAGGCTCCAGCAACGCAAAGGCATTGACAAGGCCGGCGCGCTGGGCCTCGGCGACGCGGTCTTCCTGCCCGAGGCGGCCCGGATCGCCAAGGTCACCGGCCAGGTCGGTGGATCCGCCGCGCCGGGCGCTTCCGTGCTGACCGCCACATCCGACACGCCGCAGGTGCAGATCCAGCTCGACCCTTCCCAGCAGGGTGACGTCAAGAAGGGCGATCGCGCCCAGATCACGCTGCCGGGCAACACGCCGGTGACGGGCCGGGTCGCGCGGTTCGGACGCGTCGCCCAGACCCCGGATGCGCAGGGCGGCCAGGCGGCCGACGCGACCATCCCGACGTTCATCACCCTCGACGACCCCGCCAAGGCGCGCGGGCTCGACCGCGCCCCGGTCGCGGTGGACATCACGACCAAGGGCGTTGACGACGCCCTGAGCGTCCCGGTCACCGCGCTGGTCGGCAAGTCCGGCGGCGGGTTCGCCGTCGAGGTCGTGCGCGCTGGTGATCGACGCGAGCTGGTCGCGGTGCGGCTGGGGCTGTTCGACACCGGCGGCGGGCGGGTCCAGGTCGCGGGCGACCTGCGCGCAGGCGACGCGGTCGTGGTGCCGGCGTCGTGAGCGGCGAGCAAGTGCTGGAACTCGATGGGGTGACCAAGGTCTACGGCGAGGAGCCTCCGGTGCTCGCCCTGCGCGGGGTGTCCTTCTCCGTGCGGCGGGGCGAGCTGGTGGCCATCGTCGGGCCCTCAGGGTCGGGCAAGTCCACGCTCTTGCACGTCATCGGGACGCTGGAGCGACCCAGCAGCGGCGTGGTCCGGATCAGCGGGATCGACGCCGCGGCGCGCAGCGACCGCGAGCTGTCGCTGCTGCGGGCGCGGGAGATCGGGTTCGTCTTCCAGCAGTTCTTCCTGGCCGAGCACGCCACGGTGCGGGAGAACGTCGCCGACGGCCTGCTCTACGCGGGTGTCTCTGCCGCCGAGCGCTACGCGCGCGCCGACGAGGCGCTCGAGCGCGTCGGCCTCTCGCACCGTGCGACGTTCAAGCCCACCAAGATCTCCGGCGGCGAGCGCCAGCGCGTGGCGATCGCCCGGGCGCTCGTCGGCCGGCCGGCGATCGTCCTGGCCGACGAGCCGACCGGCAACCTCGACAGCGCCACCGGCGCGTCGATCATGGCGCTCATCCGCGAGCTCAACGCCGAGGGCGCCACGATCATCATGATCACCCACGACGCCGGCCTCGCCGATCAGCTGCCACGCCGGATCCGGGTGCTGGACGGCGAGGTCGTCGCCGACGAGGGAGCGACGCCGTGAGCGCCGCGGGCGGGCGATTGCCTTTCAAGGACGGGCTGCGGGTGGCGAGCGTCGGCTTGCGCGCCCGACCGCTGCGCGCCGCGCTGTCCGCGCTCGGGATCGCGATCGGAACCGCCGCGATCGTGGCGGTCCTCGGGCTCTCGTCCTCCTCGCAGGCCGGGCTGCTCGCCCAGATCGACCGGCTCGGCACGAACATGCTGACCCTCGAAGCCGGCCAGAGCATCACCGGGCAGCCGTCGCAGCTGCCCCTCGAAGCCCCGGCGCGGATCACGCACCTCGGCGACGTCCAGGCGCTCGCGCACACCGGCCTGGTGAAGGGCAAGGGCGTCTACCGCAGCCGGATGATCCCGGCGACCAACACCGGCGGATTGCAAGTGCGGGCCACCAGCCTGAACCTGCTCGCCGTGCTCAACACCGGCCTGGCGCGCGGCGCCTGGCTGAACCCCGCGACCGGCCGCGAACCGGTCGCCGTGCTCGGCGCGGCCGCCGCGCGACGGCTGGCCATCGACCGGGTCTTCCCCGACCAGCGCATCTGGCTGGGAGGCCAGTGGTTCAACGTCACTGGCGTCCTGGAGCCCTCGCCGCTGGAGCCCGACATTGACAACAGCGCCTTGGTCGGCTATCCGGCCGCTCAGCGGTACTTGGGGTACATCAGCATGGTCGGCGGCGAGCAGCAGGCGGGCCCGCCAAGCTCGATCTACACGCGCGCGAGCACCGACCACGTCGCGGCGGTGCAGGCGCTGCTGGCGCCGACCGCCAACCCCGAGGCGCCCGACGAGGTCAACGTCAGCCAGCCGTCCGACGTGCTCACCGCCCGCGCCGCCGCGGCGGGGGCGTTCGACAGCCTGTTCCTCGGGCTCGGGGTGGTGGCGCTGATCGTCGGCGCCGTCGGCGTCGCCAACATCATGATCATCTCGGTGCTCGAACGCCGCTCGGAGATCGGCCTGCGCCGTGCGCTCGGCGCGACGAAGGCCCAGATCCGGACCCAGTTCCTCACCGAATCGATCCTGCTCGCGCTCATCGGTGGCGTCGTCGGCGTGCTGGCCGGGATCGCCGCGACGGCGATCTACGCCAGCACGAAGGGCTGGGCGCTCGTCATCCCCGTCGAGGCGTGGTCGGGCGGCATCGCCTCAGCGATCCTGATCGGCGCGTTCGCCGGTCTGCTGCCGGCCGTTCGGGCCTCTCGGATGCCGCCGACCGTGGCGTTGCGCACGGCGTGAGGACAGGCGAGGGAGGGCCGCAGCTGCAAGCCCTCCCTCGCGGTGGTTTCCTCGTAGTCCTAGCGCTTGCCCCGCATGAGCGGCGCGGTCAGCTGCGGCGCGGCGAGCGTCTGCTGCTTGGCCGCGGCGGAGTCGACCGGGCTGACCTCCCAGTCCGGGTGGCCGGGCATCGGCGGGGTCGTCGTGCCGTAGACCCAGTCGTTGAGGAACGTCGTCAGGTTCTGGCCGCTGATCTGCGAGGCCAGCTTGATGAAGTCCTGCGTCGAGGCCACGCCGTTGCGGTTGCGCGAGACCCAGGCACGCTCCAGGCGCACGAACGCGTCGGTGCCGATCTGTTGGCGCAAGGCGTACAACACGAGCGCGCCGCCAAAGTAGGGCTGGACGCTGAACAGGTCATCGGGGTTGCCGCTGATTGGGCGGCCGACGGGGCCGTGGTCGGCGCGGTACTGGTCGCCGAGGGAGTAGAGGACCTCCATGAGCTCCTCGAAGTCGGCGATCCCGATGTCCTCCTCCAACTCGCCGTTGGCGGCGGCGAAGGTCCACTCGTACCAGGTGGCGTGGCCCTCGTTGAGCCACAGGTCGTCCCACGAGTAGGGCGCGACGCTGTCGCCGAACCACATGTGCGACAGCTCGTGGACCATCGTCGGCTCCCACACGCCCTGGCCGCCGTAGGTGCCGTCGAACCACGGCTTGTCGTACAACGACAGCGTCTGGGTCTCCAGCGCGAAGCCGAGCGTCGCGTCGACCACGAGCGACCCGTAGGCGTCGAACGGGTAGTCGCCGACCTGCTGCTGCATCCAGTCCAAGTGCCCCAACTCGGTCGGCAGCTTGTCGGCCAGGAGGCCCGAGAGGCTCGGCGCGATCGCGTCGCGGACGATGATCCCGTCGTGCACGCCGCGCGGGATCGCCTGGTAGCGGCCGACGGCCAGCTGGACGAGCTCGGTCGCCATCGGCTGGCGCTGGAGGTAGATGTAGTGCGTGCGCCCGCGGAACGTGTACTTGGTCAGCAGCACGCCGTTGGCGTAGGCGTTGGTCCCGGCCGGGACGTCGAAGCGGATCGTGTACGACGCCTTGTCGCGCGGATGGTCGTTGGAGGGCAGGAACACGTGCGTGCCGTCGGGCTGGCCGGCGGTCGCCGAGCCGTCGGGCGTGATGAAGAACGCGGTCGACAGAAGCTCGTCCGGGTTGGGCACGGCCGGATGGGCGGTGTAGTGCGAGACCTGGACGAGGAACGGCAGGCCCTTGCGCAGCGGCCGGCGCGGCGTGATGACCAGCTCATCGCCGTCGCGGGTGAACGTCGCGGGCGCGCCGTTGACCGAGACGCCGCCGACGGAGTCCCCGGCGAAGTCGAGATCGAAGCGCGACAGCGACTGCGTCGCGACCGCCGCGATCGTCACGGTGCCGTCGATCGCCTGGGACGGGGCGGACGTGGCGTAGCGCAGGTCCAGGTCGTAGTGCTGGACGTCGTAGCCGCCGTTGCCGAGCGTCGGGAACAGGCGGTCGCCGATCCCGGCGGCGCCGGGCGTCGGCGTGTCGGCCGCCGCGAGGGCGGCGACGGGAAGCGCTGCCGCCAGCCCGCAGGCGGCGAGGGCACACGCGAGAAGTCTTCTCATGGACCGACACTAAGCGGCCTTCACTGACCGCCGCAAGGTTCGGGTCCGACATATTGGCGCGCGACGACGAGCCGCACGGCGCCGATGTGCTCGGGCTGGGTGCGCAGGTGGCCGTGGCGCTCGTCCCAGGCGCCGGAGGCGAGGTCGTCGGCGAGGTGGGCGACGCCGCGGGCGACGGCGGCGGGGTCGGTCAGGACCCAGCCGGACTGTGCGGCGCGGACGTCCTCGGCCAGGAACGCCTCAGGGCGGGCGTAGTAGGCCTCGCCGAAGCCGTCGGTGCAGTCGATCGGGATCGGGACGTCGAGGACCTCGACGGCGCCGCCGAGAACCCCTACAACGTGGTCGATGGCCGGGAACCGCACGCGCTCGGTGGCGATGACCTCGGGGACGTACTCGTTCAGCCAGAAGCGTTGCAGCGCGTCGCCGTCGAAGGTGAGGATCGCGATCGGCCCGCGGGTGACGCGGCGCAGCTCGCGCAGCCCGGCGTCGAGGTCGTTCCACTGGTGGATGGTGATCGTCGCCATCGCGGCGTCAAAGCTGTCCTCGTCGAACGGCAGCCGCTCGGCCGTCGCGTCCAGCGCGGGAGCAAGATGATGGGGTCGCTGCGCGCGCATCGTCGCCGAGGGCTCGACCGCGACGACATGACGGTCTTCCGGCTCGTAGGACCCGGCGCCCGCGCCGACGTTGATGACCGTGCGCGCGTCTCCGAGCGCGGCGTGCAGGAACGCGGCGATGCGCGGGTCGGGCTGCCGGCGCACGGCGTACCCGCTGCCGTTGGCCTCGTAGTCGAAGTCGCCGGCCGGCGTGTCGCGCATGTCCCGATCCTAGGTGGCGACGCGGGGAATGCGCCAGACTGCGCGGACACCGAGCTTCGGAATGAGGAGAGAGAGAGCGATGAGCGACAACGCCGAGACCGCGATCCTGGCGGGCGGCTGCTTCTGGGGAGTCCAGGAGCTCCTGCGCGCGCGTGACGGGGTGATCTCCACGAGGGTTGGCTACACCGGTGGGAGCAACGAGAACCCGACCTACCGCAACCATCCGGGCCACGCCGAGGCCGTCGAGATCGTCTTCGATCCCGAGCGCATCTCCTACCGCGACATCCTGGAGTTCTTCTTCCAGATCCACGACCCGACGACCAAGGACCGCCAGGGCAACGACATCGGCTCCAGCTACCGCTCGGAGATCTTCTACACCAACGACGAGCAACGCCAAGTCGCCCAGGACACGATCGCCGACGTCGACGCCTCAGGCCTGTGGCCCGACAAGGTCGTGACCGAGATCAGCGAGGCCGTCCCCTTCTGGGAGGCCGAGGCCGAGCACCAGGACTACCTCCAGCACTACCCCAACGGCTACACCTGCCACTTCCCGCGGCCGGGCTGGAAGCTGCCTCACCGACAGACCGCGACCTGATCCGGCGATCGGGTCGATGACCGGGCCGACCGAGGTCTCACCCGCGTCGGGTGAGGCGCGTTGCGCCTGCGCGGCGGTGTTCTACGTCCATGAGCGATCTCCAGCAGCAAGGTCCCGAGGGCCGTCGAGCCGGCGCCGTGGTCGGGCAGGGCTCGGTGTGGGATGGCGTGGCGTATTGGGCGACGATCGCCGGCGTCTACCTGATGGTCGGCGGGTTGATGTTCTACTCCGGCAAGGAGAAGCTCTTCGACGAGAACGGCCACGCGCCCGCGGGGATCAAGAAGCAGTTCTCGGAGTCGTTCCTGCACACGATCCCCGGCACCGACGCCGCGTGGGTGATCCTCGGCGTGCTGGAGTTCGGCGTCTTCGTGGTGATGGTCGCCAGCCTGCTGCGCGGCGAGTTCCTGCCCCATCGGCACAAGTCGCTGCTCCAGGTCGCGCTGGCGATCGCGCTGATCACGTTCGCGTCCCTCGCCTTCGGGCAGACCGCGACCGGCCAGTTCGAGGGCACCGCGTCGTTGTACCAGTACTTCGGCGCGACGGTCGTGATCCTGATCCTCGTCAGCCTGCTGCCGCCCAATCGTCCGGACACCTGGCTGCGCCGCTGACGATCACCCTGGGCGTGTGACTCGCCCTCACCCCCGCGCGCGTGACCATCTGACGCATGCGCAGGACGGTCCGGTTGGTTGTGTCGTCGTTGGTCTTGGTCGTGATGGCGGGTGGGATCTCGCCAGCGGTTGCGGCGGCCCAACAGCGTCTGATCACCTACGTGGCGCGGTCGTGCCCGAGCTATGAGGACGTTTCGGCAAATCTGGCGCGCAACAACATCCAGGAGTCGCTGCGCGACCTGGGCCCGGACACGCACTACGTCAACGGCGAGCCGATCTCGCCTCAGAAGGAAGAGCCCTTCCAGACCGCCTGCTCGCCGTTGGTCGGCTGGCACTTCCACCTCGGCCAGGGCATCGCCGCGCAGGTGAAGGGGACGTGGGGCGCGCTATCGGTGGTGTCGTCGCCATATGACACGTCGGTCGTGACGCAGGCCTCGACGCCGATGTTGAACGTCAACGGCGACGAGACGGGGTACTCGCTGCCGGGCGCGGTGACCGTCCCGCTCACCGAGGACCAGTACCAGCGCGCAACGCAGTCGGCGGCGCTGTGGGTGCAGGGCGGCGACGTCGACGATCCGGTGATGGACAAGCCCTACCCGCAGCGCTACGGGTTCGCGGCGTTGCGCTGCGCGATCGACAACCTCAACGGCGACAACGTCGAGTCCATCAACTACCCGTCCGGTGCCCGGCACGTGTACTGCTATGCCTACTACGTCGAGCCGCCGCCGACGTCGGGGACCATCGTCGTGCGCAAGGTGGTCGACGACCCGAGCGTCACGACCGCGCAGCCCTTCACCTTCCAGGGCAACATCTCCTACACGGTCGACCACACGTTCACCGAGTCGGCCGCCAACGGCAAGCCGGCGTCGCAGACCTTCTACCGCGGCGCGACCGGGCTCAGCGACGAGCCGTGGACGTTTGCCGAGCAGGTGCCGCCGGGGTGGACGCTGACCGGGCTGGCGTGCACGTCGGACACCGGCACGAGCGTGATCACGACCGACCAGGCCACCGCGCAGACCAGCGTCCGGCTGGGCGCCGGCGACACGGTGACCTGTACCTACACCGACCGCGCCATCCCGCCGCCAGCCGGGCTGGCGATCGCCAAGCGCACGCTGGGCGGCGTCGGCACGTTCGCCTTCCGCGTGTCCGGGCCTGCGAGCACCACGCAGCAGATCACGACCACGACGCCGGGCGTCGCGCAGGCCGGCGCCCCGCTCGAGGGCACGGCCGGCAGGTACACGGTCCGCGAGACCATCCCGGCCCCGACCGCCGCGGGCCGCTGGATCCTGCAGGGCGTGACCTGCGGCGCCAAGACGTTCGGCCCGCGCGACACCGTGCGCGGCACGATCTCCGCCGGCCAGGGCATCGGCTGCGTGTTCACCAACCGCTTCATCCCGTCCGGCCGGCTCACGCTGCGCAAGGTCGCCATCGGCGCGACCGGCACCGCGCGCTTCCAGATCGCCTCGCGCGCGCGACCGTCGGTGTACGTCCAGCGCGCGACGGTCCGCCGCCAGGTCGTGCCGGTCACGGCCGTCGGCGACGACACCGACCAGCTTGCGCTGGGCACCTACGACATCGTCGAGACCGACCAGAGCAGCTCGCGGTCCGACGGCTACTGGCGATTGGCCGCGGTGGTCTGCGACGGCCGTCCGGTCGGCGCCGCGCAGGGCCGCATCCGGGTCCGGCTGACCGCCGAGGACCCCACCAAGGCCTGCACGTTCTACGACCAGTTCGTCAAAGGCCCTGAGCCGCCCAACCCCAACCCGCCCGAGCCCGACCCCGACGACCCGACGCCGCCGCCCGCGCCCAACCCGCCCGGAACCGACCCGCCTCCGGCCGCCTTCGAGGCCGCCTCCGGCCCCGACGCCGACCTGGTCGTCCGCAAGCGCGTCTCGCCGGCGACGGCACGTCCCGGCCAGGCCGTCACCTACACCATCACGGTGACCAACGACGGCCCTGACATCGCCTATGACGTGGTCGCCGCCGAGCTGCGCGCGCCCGGCACCACGCCGCTCAAGCTCAAGAGCACGCAGGGCACCTGCGTCGGCGACCGCCCCGCACGCTGCACGATCGGCACGCTCGACCCTGGCGAGCACGCGACGATCACCGCGACCGTCAGGGCCGGCGCGCCGGGGACGACGGTCAACCGCGTCGGCGCGACCTCCTCCACCAACGACCCCAACCTGGACAACAACGCCGCGAGCGCGACCCTCGCCGTGCGCTCGCCTGTCTCCCCGGGTCAGGCGGAGCGACCGCCGGCCGTGACGGGCTGACGGTCCCGGTCCCACAGCGTCGCGCTCAGGAACGCCGACACGGTGATCAGCCGCGCGATCACGTACAGCCACAGCAGGACCACCGTCGACGCGCCGAGCATGCCGTAGGTGTCGATCGAGCGATCGAGCTTGGGCGCCAGGTAGACGTTGACGCCCACGTGCAGCGCGACCAGGCCGACGCTGACGAGCACCGCTCCGGGCATGAGCGCCCGCCACGGCGCGTCGCGGTGGGGGAACAGCAGCGTGATCCCGAGCGCGGCGCCCGCGTAGGCCACCAACACGGTGGCCGTCTCGACCAGCGTGCCCAGGCCGATCCACGACACCGCGACGCCCACCGCCCACGCGGTGGCCGACAGGACGAACGCCGCGATCGTGAACCCGGCGCCCGCGACGGCGGGGCGGCGGACCTTCGCCGGCCGCTCTCCCCACGCGATCGCGAACACGATGTTCAACGCGCGCACGACCCCGTAGCCGGTCCACACGGTCAGCACGGTTCCGAGGCTGAACAGGTACCAGCGCGCGTGCTCGCTGGAGGTGATGGCCTCGCGCGCGGCGCGCGCCGCCACGCCGCTGAGGCCGTGGTTGCGGGCCGCGCTGTCCAGCCCGCTGGTGTCCCCGGCGGTGAAGATGCTCGCGGCGGAGGCGACGAGCAGCCCGAGCGGGACCAGCCAGAAGAAGAGGCGGTAGGCGACGCCGCCCGACAGCAGCACCCCGCCCGCGGCACGCTCGCGATCGGTCGCCGTCAGCAACGCGCCGACCACCGGGAACCGCTCGATCGCGCGCTCCAGCTCGCTCGACGCGCGTTGGCGCGCGCGGTCAGAGCGCGAGAGAGCGGCGCCCAGGTCGTCGGGATCCTCGGTCACGACGGCGACGTTGACCGGAAGGCGGATGAGTCGGCGCCGCCTGTGGAAGGTGAGATGCGCGGCCGCGCCGGCCGCGGCGGCGTCGTCACCGGATCGCTACCGGCACGCCGGGCAGCCGGGCGCGCCCGATGCGCCGCACGATCGTGCCGATCGCGCGGTTGTCGAAGCGCACGCAGCCGTGGCTGGCGGCCGTGCCGAGCGGATCGACCAGCGACGCGCCGCCGCGGCCGTGCAGCGCGACCTGGCCGTCGCCGCCGTCGAACGAGGACAGCACATCGCTGTGGGCGGTGAGGCTGAGGATCCAGCGGCCCTCGAAGCTCGCGGCCGGCGTGCGGTAGCTGGCCTGGATCGCGAATAACCCGGTGGGCGTCGGCGTCGACGGCTTGCCCACGACCACCTTCCACCGCGCCACCAGGCGACCTGAGCGCAACAGCGCGGCGCGGCGCGCACCACGGTCGACCTCGATGCGCCAGCGCGTCGCGCGCAGCCGCACCCGCGAAGCGGCCACCCATCCGCGTGTGCCGTTGGGCCGGCGTCCGAGCCGCACCTGGACCAGGCAGGTGCCGCCGTGCGCGGCGCGCGTGCGCAGGACGAGCCGCCAGGCGTCCGCGCCGGTCAGCGGGCGCGAGGCGGAAGCGACAGATGGTCGCACCGGCGTCGCCGCGGGCACATAGGCGCGCCACGCCAGCGCGCGCGTCGGCGCGGTGGCCGGTGAGCAAGGACGCGCGGCAGCAGCCGCGGGCATCACGGCTGTAAGCGCCGTCGCCGCGAGCGCGAGCGCCGATCTCACCGGACGGCTCCCAGGACATGCCGGTCACCGCCGACGCGGTTGACGATCACGTGGGTGTCCCGCGGTACGGCGCCGCGCAGCAGCGACAGGAGCTCGGCGTCCTTGGCGCGGTCGCCGTCGCCCTCCACGACGAAGACGATCTCGTCGCCCTCGTAGCGCGTCAGCACGAGCCGCTCGCCGTGCTCACGTGCCCATGCCGACGCGATCCGGTTGCCGTCAGAGCGCGTGTTGGAGAGCTGGACGGTGTGCGCGGTGGTCACCGCCAGCGCGCCGACGACCAGCACGCCGGCGACCCCCACGATCGCGTACGCGCGGCGCCGCCGGAAGGCCGGTGGGGCGCTCGCCCGCAGGCCGGCGACGGCGCCGAACACGAGCGTGCCGACGACGACGATGGCCAGGACGTTGGTCAAGAACAACAACAATGCACCGACGGATCCCGACCAGTCGCCGTCGACCGCCGTCACGCCGACCACCGCCAGCGGCGGCACGAGCGAGATCGCGATCGCCACGCCCGGCAGGATGTCGCCGATGTCCCGGCGCGAAACTGCGAAGGCGCCGGCCAGGCCGGTCGCCGCGGCCGCCACGAGGTCGACGATCGTCGGCGCTACCCGCGCGGTGATCTGCGAGTTGTCGGCCGGCGCGTGCAGCTCGGGCAGGATCACCGCGATCAGCGCCGCAAGCAGGATCACAACGGCCGCCGCCCCCGCGACCAGCGCGGCCGACAGCGCCAGGTGGCGCCCCTCGCCACCGGCCAGCGCCGCGCCGATGCCCTGGATCGGCGTCCCGAGCGGCGCGACGATCATCGCCCCGATCACCGTCGCCGTCGAGTCCCCGACGATCCCCGCGGTCGCGATCACCGCCGACAAGACCAACAACAACCAGAACCGGCTCTGCTTGGCCCCGACGTCTCCCGAGAACAGGAACACCGCTTCCCGGATCTCCTCCTCCGAGCGCAGCTCACCCGCCAGACGCGGCCAGCGTCCGGCCGGTGGAACCTCCTCTGTCGACGCGCTCGCGCTCATTCCGGTACCGGCCAAAGCCTGTACGCCGGCAAGGTGAGCTCACCTCACCCCCAGGGCGTGAACCGTCGCGTCCGAGCCGTGCGGCCGGCTGCTCCTGGACGCTCAGGACGCGGCCGCCGGGGCCTCGTCGGCGATGACGAGGACGCGGTCACCGGCGCGCAGCTGCAGGTCGTCGGTCGGCTGGAGGACCGCGCCCTCGCGGAGGACGAGCGTGATCCAGGCGTCGTCGGCCAGCGGCACGTCATCGACCCGCCTGCGGTCCCAGGCCGAGCCGGGCTCGACGAGGTGCTCGTGGACATCGGGTGGCTCGTGGCCGACGCGGACGGTCAGCTCCCAGGGCAGGCGCGGGCGCTCGCGCATCGGGATCTTCAGCCGCTTGGCCACGTAGGGGACCAACGTGCCCTGGCCGAGGACGGAGGCGAGCACGACGACGAAGACGATCCCGTAGATGCGTTGGCCATCGTCGACGTGGCCGATCAGCGCGAAGGCGGCCAGCAGGACCGGGACCGCGCCCTTGAGGCCGCTCCAGGCGATGAACGCCTTCTCGTTGGTGCCGAGGTCGGCGCGCGCGAGCGTGACCGCGACGACGATCGGACGCACGACCAGGCCCAGGACGGCGGCGATCGCCAGGCCTTCGAGCCAGTCGCGGGTGCTGAGGGCGCCGAGGTCGATGGTCAGCCCGAGCGCGACGAAGACCACCAACTCGGCCAGCGAGGCCAGCGAGGTCTGGAAGCGCTCGATCTCGCCCTTGAACGGCATCCGGGCGTCACCGACCTTCATCCCCAACAAGAAGACGGCCAAGAACCCGGAGCCGTGGGCCAGCGTGGTGACGCCGTACAGCGACGCGGCCGCGACGAGCGTGAGCACGGGATAGAGGCTCTCGCTCGGAAGGCGCATGCGCCGGATCGCGGGGATCAGCACCCGCGCGCCGAGCAGCCCGAAGACGGCGCCGACGACCATCTCCACCCCGAACTCGCGGGCGATGACCCAGGCGGTGGCGTCGTCGTGGGTGGCCAGCTCGATCACCCCGAGCATCAGCGCGATCCCGGCCGGGTCGTTGATCCCGGCCTCGCCCTCCAGGATCGTGCCCGTCCGCCCGCTCAGCTCACGGCGGCCGAGCACCGCGAAGGTCACCGCAGGATCGGTCGGGGCGATCGCCGCGCCGACCAGGCCCGCGATCGTCCAGTCGATGCCCAAGGCGTAGTGGATGAACACGGCGATGAGGCCGGCGGTCAGGAAGGTCCCGATCAACCCCACCGACAACACCGGGCCCGCCGCGCCGCGCAGCCGGCGCCACCCGATGTCCATGCCGCCGTTGAACAGGATCACGATCAGCGCGACGACCGCGATGCGCTCGACGGTCCGGATCTCGATCTCGTCGTAGAGCGACGGCCAGATGTCGGAGACCGCGGCGGCGGCGATCAGGAAGATCGCCGGGGCGGGGATCGGGATCCGCTCGGTGATCCGCGTCGACAGCGCCGCCAGCGAGAAGCCGCCGGCGACGATCAGGATCAGGGTGGCGTAGTCAGAGATCTCGGGCATGGGTCAGCGTGTTGCCGACCAGGCTTCCCGGCGCACCGAGGTCGAACCTAGCAGCCGCGTGCTGTCAGATCACTGCTTAGCCATTGCCAGCCGGAGGCGCTGTTCGGCGGTGATGAGGTGGTCGAGGTTCTCGGCGGCGTCGTCGATGTCGAGTTGGACCCATTCGACGGTGCCGGCGAAGCGGCTGGTCTCGGCCGTGTACTGGTCGCTGACGGGGGAGGCGGTGTCGGAGCCGAGGTCGCAGGTCTCGTCGCCGGAGAAGGCCAGCGGGACGGTGGCCGGGAGTCGGCCCTCGCCGATCTTGGTGCCGTCGAGGTAGAGGGCGACGTCGGCGCCCTTGCCGAGGCCACCGCCGTCGTAGGTGAACTCCGCACGCACCTGGTGGGCGCCCGAGGGAACGGGCGTGTCGCTGGTGATGGCGAAGTGCTGGAGGCCGAGCAGGTTGTAGGAATAGGTCGGGCGACCGTCCTTGAGGTGCAGGCTCCAGCCGGCGAAGGCGCCGCCCTGGGCGACGATCACGCCCTCGGCGCCTCCGTCGGGGATCATCACTTGCGCGGTCACCGCGTGGGACTTGTTCTTGATGTTGATGACGACGTTCTCGCTGAGGCGCCCCATGCCGCCAAAGAGCAGCTGGGAGTTGCCGTGGACGAGCGTCGGGCGGCCGGCAAGATCGGAGTTGAAGCGCTCGATGCGGCGGTCGTCGAGCGGCAGCACCCCGTACTTGCGCGCCTCCTCCATGAACAGCGCCTGGAGCTCGGCGAGCTTGTCGGGCAGCTCGGCCGCGAGGTCGTGCGCCTGAGACCAGTCCTTGTTGGTGTCGTACAGCTCCCAGGTGTCGTCGGCGAACGGCGGCAGCGGCTTGCCCTGGATCCACGGCGTGGAGTGGCGGGTGACCGCGGTCCAGCCCTCGTGGTAGACGCCGCGGTTGCAGAACATCTCGAAATACTGGGTGACGTGGCGTTCGGCCGCTGAGGCGTCGTCGAAGGCATAGCGCATGCTCACGCCCTCGTAGGGCTTTTGCTCGACGCCGTGGACGACCGTCGGCTCCGGCAGCCCCGCGGCCTCTAGGACCGTCGGGGCGACGTCGATGACGTGGCTGAACTGGTGGCGCAGCTCGCCCCGCGCCTGGATGCCTGCGGGCCAATGGACGATCGTCCCGTTGCGGGTGCCGCCGAAGTGCGAGGCGACCTGCTTGGTCCACTGATACGGGGTGTCCATCGCGTGCGCCCAGCCGACCGCGTAGTGGTTGTAGGCCTCCGGCGTCCCGAACTGCTCGATCCGCTCAGACAAGAACTCCGTGGTCTCCAGCTCGCCGGCGCCGTTGAGCGGGATCAGCTCGTTGAAGCAGCCGTGCACACCGCCCTCGGCGCTGGCCCCGTTGTCGCCGACGATGTAGTAGACGAGCGTGTCGTCCAGCACGCCGAGGTCCTCCAGGGCGTCGATGAGGCGGCCGACGTGGTGGTCGGTGTGCTCCATGAACCCGGCGTAGACCTCCATCTGGCGCGCCAGCACCGGCTTGAGGTCGTCATCGATCTCCTCCCACGCCGGGATCTCCGTGGGCCGGGCGGTCAGCTCGGCCTCCGGCGGGATCACCCCGAGCTGCTGCTGGCGAGCGAAGGTCTCCTCGCGCAGCGCGTCCCACCCGGCGTCGAAGCGCCCTTTGTACTTCGCCGACCACTCCGGCGGGACGTGGTGCGGGGCGTGTGTAGCGCCGGGTGCGTAGTAGGCGAAGAACGGCTTGTCGGCCATCAGCGCCTTCTGCTGGCGGATCCACGCGATCGCCCGGTCGGTCATGTCTTGGGTGAAGTGATAGCCCTGCTCAGGCGTCGACGGCGGCTCGACCGGCGTGTTGCCCTCATACAGCGCGGGGTAGTACTGGTTGGTCTCGCCGGCGATGAACCCGTAGAAGTGCTCGAAGCCCCCGCCGCCAGCCGGCCAGGAGTCGAATGGGCCCAGTGGGCTGGTCTGCCAGACCGGGACCTCATGGCACTTGCCGAACTGCGCGGTCGCGTAGCCGTTGAGCTTCAAGGTCTCGGCCAGCGGAGCGCACGTGTTCGGACGCACCGATGTGTAGCCCGGCGCCGAGGTTGCGATCTCCGTGATCCCGCCCATCGAGACCGTGTGATGGTTGCGACCGCTCAGCAATGCGGCACGGGTCGGCGAGCACAGCGCCGTCGTGTGAAAGCGCGTGAACTTCAACCCCGCGCCCGCCAGGCGCTCGGCGTTGGGCGTCTGGCACGGCCCGCCGAACGCGCTCGAGGACCCGAACCCGGCGTCGTCGATCAACACCACCAACACGTTCGGCGCGCCCGCCGGGGGACGCAGGGGCTCGATCGGTGGGAACCTGGCAGCCGGATCCTTGGCGTCCTCGAAGACCGGGCCGTCGTACGGGCGGGCAGCGATCGGCAGCCGCTCACGATCGGCGCTGGTGACGTCGGGCATGGCGCAAAGCCTCGCCGCGCGCGGGATGACCGAACATCACCCCGTCAGGATGAAGATCGTCCCGCGGCAGCCCTCAAGACCGCTCGCCGGAAGGACCATGCTCCTCCTCTCTCACCCGGCCGGCTGCGCTCGGCGATGGCAGCGCGCCAAGTCTTGCCACGTGAGCTCGCCACCCCCTCTGACCGGTCGTGGCGGCGGCGCTTGCCCCACGGCGCCAGCCGCGTCGATGCGCTCTCGACGGGTGTGGTGTCGATGGTGAAGTTCTCGATGTTCATCGATGGTGTACGCGCACGCAATTAACGTGAACGATCAGCGTTCGTGTGCTTGACTGGGCGGCGTCTGAAATGCCTACATCATCAACATCCGCTCTGTGAGGTCACCCATGCATCTGTCCAGCACCTTCCTGCGTCGCGCGGTCCTCGGATCGGTCGGCGCAGCGGCTTGTTCGCTCGCGCTTGCGTCGACCGCGTCGGCCGACCCGGTCGACGTGACCTGCGTCACCTCGGCCGATCTGTCGTTCTCGCCGGGCCTGACGTTCGCCACGACGCCTACGAGCATCACGACCGCCGGGCAGCTCGGTCCCTGCGTCTCGCTCTCGGACCCGACCGTGACGTCGGGCACCCACGGCAGCACGTTCAGTCGCACCACCTCGTGCATCGGTCTCCTGAACACCGGCCCCGGCACGCGCGTCTTCCACTGGTCCAACGGCCAGACGAGCTCGTTCACGTTCTCGAGCACCTCCACCTACGTCGCCGGTCAGCTCGTCACGACGCTGCGCGGGACGATCACGGCTGGGGAGTTCGCCGGCTCCAGCGCCGTCCAGGTCGCCACCTTCGCCGCCGACCTCACCAAGTGCCTCCAGCCCGGCGGCCTCACCGGCGCGACCGGCGTCGGCAACCTGACCATCTACCTCTGACCCAGTCCTCCACCTCTGCTGCAGACGGCGAAGGCCCGTATCGACGGGCCTTCGCCGGGGTCAGGCGAAGGTGTTGACCCAATCTTCACGAGGCTCCGATGAGCCGCGCCCGCCTGAGCAGCCAGTGAATCACGCCGTCCTCGTCGTTGGAGGCCGCGGTGGCGGTGGCGGCGGCCAGGACCGAGGCGTGGGCGTTGGCCGGTGCGATGGATTCATCGGCAGCGGCGAACATCCCGAGGTCGTTGAGGTGATCGCCACACGCAAGCACCGTCGAGCCGCGGAGACCGGTCAGCTCGAGGAGGTGTGGGACCGCGTGACCCTTGTCGGCCTGCGGATGCTGGATCTGGAACTCGGTCCAGCCCGTGCAATAGATGTGCTGGCCCGCGTGGATGATCGCCGCTCCGGCGAGCTCGGCCCGCAGCTGTTCGAGCAGGCGCTCGGCGGCTTGATCGGGCACGAACCCGGTGATCAGCACGACATCCTCTTGACCGGCGACGCCCTCGAGGTCCTCGCTGAGCCGCAGCCTCGGATCGCCGTACTCGCGCTTCTCCGCCACCCACCAGTCGCTCGCGGCGTTCATCGTCTTCACGTGGTGGACTCGGTCCTGGGTGCCGTCCCAGCTGGTGATCAGCGGGCTGGCGCCATGGGCGGCGAGGATCGCCACAGCGGCGCGAGCCGGTGTCGACTCAAGGGCTCGGATGAGCAGGTGGCGGCCGGTGTCCAGCTCGGAGATCAACGCGCCGTTCAGCCCAATCACCGGCAGCCCCAACTCCACGCCATTCAGCAGCGCCCGCATCGCCTGCAGGCTGCGCCCGCTGGCGACGGTCACATGCACACCCGCGTTGATGAGCCGGTTCAGACCGTCGCGAGCAAAGCCGCTGAGCGTCGCGTCGGAACGCAGCAGGGTCCCATCTAGATCGCACACGCACACGAGCGGGGCTTCGATCACGTAATCCACCAGCGCACGGGCTTCCCTCGCTCCCCTATCCAGGTGAACGACCTCATGGTGTGCTGCTTCTGCGCAGCAATGCAAACTGTAGTTGTGCAGGGGTATCCACGGTCGATCTAAATTGTTGATCATATTGAGGTAGCGGAATCCCCAGAAGTCGGCGATCGACTAAACGGATGTTCTGTTGTGAGTTCTGCTCACCATCGCCATGGTGTCGGCCGCCGCTGGCTTTGGTCCAACTTGCCACGCCGCTGTCGCGGGGTGCGAGGTCGGTGGCGTCCGTCCGTGTCTTCTCGCGTTCCTGGGGTGTTCTTCATTCGTCGCTTGCTGCTGGCCGCTGTCGCGCGGTTGGGTTCTCGTTCTGCGTTGGCGTTGTTGGCGGCGTTGTTGGTCGTGGTGGCGGTGGTGCCGATCGCGGCGTCGCGGTCGGCGCGTTCGGCGCAGGAGGTCTATGACGATGGGGTGCGCAGCGACCGGCCGGTGGCGCGGGCCGCGGTCCGCGGTTCGTCGACCGACGAGGATCTGCTGGCCGTGGGGTCGCGGTCGGTCTTGGCCGGGGAGCAGGAGGGGGCGACGCGGTCGCTGGAGTTCTGGGCACGGCCGCGCAGCTCGCGGGCACGCAACCGGCTGAGTCTGGAGTGGGACGCGACCGAGGTGCGGTTCCGGGCTCGGCTGGCGGCGCGGCGGTTCACGCATGTCGTCGTGGAGTGGGGCGATGCGGCGATCCGGTTGTTCTATGACGGTAACTTGGTCGACGCGGTGTCGGTCGGGGCGCCGAGCAGGGTGGGGGAGGCACATCGCGTGGCGGTGACCGGGCCGGTGCGGCCGGTCGATCTGCGTGCGGTCGCGCTGTATCGGCGCGGGCTGGAGATCCGCTCGATCCGCCGGCACTACCGCCTCGGCGCGGGCCTCTTCGGACGCCAGCTTCCGAAGGCAGCGGCGGAGACGTCGTTCGTTCGACGCGCGGCGGTGCCCGGCAACACGGCGCTGCCGGCGATCACCGGCACGGCCAAGGACGGCCAGACGCTGACCTCCACGAACGGGACGTGGTCGGGTTCGCCGACCTCCTACACGCGGGCCTGGCAGCGCTGCGATAGTGCCGGGGCCAATTGCGCGGCGATCTCCGGCGCGACGGCCACGACCTACCTGGTCACGTCGGCTGATGTGGGCAAGACGATCCGCGTCAAGGTCACCGCGACCAACTCCAGCGGCTCGGGCAACGCGACCAGCGCTCAGACCGCCGTCGTGACCGCAGCGGCGCCGGTCAACACCGCGCTGCCGGCGATCACCGGCACCGCCAAGGACGGCCAGACGTTGACCTCGACGACCGGCACCTGGACCGGGACCACGCCGCTGAGCTATGCGCGGCAGTGGCGGCGCTGTGACACCGCCGGGGCCAACTGCACCGACATCTCCGGCGCGACCGCGACGACCTACACCTTGGTCGCCGCTGACGTCGGCAAGACCATCAAGGTGGTCGTCACCGCCTCCAACACCGCGGGCAACGCACCGGCGACGAGCGCCGCGACGGCGACCGTCACCGCTGCCGTGCCCGCCAACACCGCGCTGCCGGCCATCACCGGCACCGCCAAGGAAGGCCAACTGCTGACGGCCAGCATCGGCACATGGACGGGCAGCGCGACCATCACCTACACCTATCAGTGGCAGACCTGCAACTCCTCCGGCGCGTCGTGCACGGCGATCAGCGGCGCGACCCTGTCGACCTACCGCCTGGCCGCCAGCGACGTGACCAAGACCGTCAAGGTCGTCGTCACCGCCACCAACGGCGCGGGCAACGCCGCGGCGACCTCGGCTGCCACCGCCGTGATCACCACCGGCGCGCCGGTCAACATCACGTTGCCGGCCACGACCGGGACCGCCACCGTCGGCCAGACGCTGAGCACCGCCAACGGCACCTGGGCGGGCACCGCGACCATCAACTACACGCGGCAGTGGAAGCGCTGCAACAGCTCCGGCGCGTCCTGCACCGCCATCAGCGGCGCCACGGGCACGACCTACACCTTGGTCGCCGCCGACTCCGGCGCCACGATCCGCGTCAGCTGGACGGCCACCAACGGCGTCGGCTCGGCCACCGCCGACACCACCCAGACCGCGCTGGTCACCGCCGCACCACCGACCAACACCGTTCTCCCGGCGATCACCGGGACCGCCAAGGACGGCCAGACCCTGACGTCCACCACCGGCACGTGGACCGGCAGCCCCACCTATACCCGCCAGTGGAAGCGCTGCGACGCCGCCGGGGCCAACTGCACCGACATTAGTGGTGCGACCGCGGCGACCTACGTCCTGACCGGCGACGACATCAACAAGACGATCAAGGTCTCGGTCACCGCCACCAACGGCGCGGGATCGGCCTCGGCGGACTCCTCGCTCACCGCGCTGGTGACCGGCTCGGCGCCCGTCAACAGCGCGGTGCCGACGATCACGGGCACAGCCAAGGACAGCCAGACGCTGACCGCCGCCAACGGCACCTGGACAGGCAGCGCGACCATCACCTACAGCCGCGAGTGGCGACGCTGCGACACGGCGGGCAACAACTGCGTCGCGATCGTCGACGCCACCGGGACCACCTACGCCGTCACCGCCACCGACGTCGGCAAGAAGCTGCGCCTCGCGGTCACCGCGACCAACGGGGTCGGCGCAGCGACCGCCGTCAGCGCCGCGACCGCCACGGTCACCGCGCTCGCGCCGGCCAACACGACCGTCCCGACGATCGGCACGGCCGCCAAGGAGGGTGTGCGCATCATCCCCGAGGTGGGGACCTGGACGGGGTCGGCGCCGTTGACCTACACCTACCAGTGGCAGCGCTGTGACGCGGCCGGCGCCAACTGCGCCCCGCAGTGGCCGGCGGCCACCGACTCCTGGTACCGGCCCTGGAGCGACGACCTCGGCTCCACGATCCGTCTGAAGGTGACCGCCACCAACGCCGCGGGCTCCGTGTCGGCGACCACGGCGGCGACGTCGGTCGTGGTCGCCAGCCCGCCGGTGGCAACCACGCAGGCCCACCCGGTCATCGATCCCTCCACGGTCCCGCCGGAGCTGACCGTGCCCGGCACGCTGCTGTCGGGGATGCTCCTGGGTCGCAGCGGTGACACGTGGGAAGGCTCGCCCGGCATCACCCAGACCATGATCTGGATGGACTGCGACGGCCAGGGCGAGAACTGCACCGACGTGCCCGGCGCGACCCGCAACACGTTCCGGCCGGGCCTGGACCGGGTCGGGCAGACCATGCGGTTCCGCATGACGGCCACCAACGCCCAGGGCACCAACTCCTACATGTCGGACCCGACGCCGGTCATCGTCGATCCGACCCCGGTCAACGTCACGCCGGCGACGATCGCCGGCACACCGCGCAACCACCTGACCGTCGGCGTGAACCCCGGCACCTGGTCGGGGCCGCTGCCGGTCAACACCAGGGAGTACTGGTGGCTGCGCTGCGACGCCAACGGCGAGGACTGCACCTCGATCTCCGAGCACACCAGCGACGAGCACGAGCTGACCGACGCCGACGTCGGGCATCGCCTGCGCGTCGAGGAGGCCGCCTCCTACGCCCGCCCCGCCGGCAACGGCTTCGGCGGCATCGTGGCCGCGTCGCAGATGGGCGCGCTGAGCCCTGTGATCACCGACGCCTCGACCCCGCCGGCTGTCACGATCGGCGGCGACCTGGTCGCCGACCCCGAGCAGTGGCGCGATGGCGACTTCTACACCTTGGACGTGAGTGCGGTCGCGGCGTCCGACACCAGCGGCCTGCGCTCGATGGCCGTCATGTACGACGGTCAGGTCCTGGCCAGCTACGAGGGATGTTCGGGCGCTGGGTGCTCGGTGACCCACAGCCTGGAGGTCGACACCTCAGACGTGGCCGACGGCAAGTCGAGCCTGTTCGTGGTCGCCACCGACGCCGATCGCACCCAGACCACCGAGCAGCGCACGGTCCGGATCGATCGCCAAGCGCCGTTGAGCCCGTCCCGCCCGCTGGTCGACCTCGCCCCCGACGGCACCGCCGCGTTGAGCTGGCAGCCCAGCAACAGCCCCGACGTCGACCACTACGAGATCCTGCGACGCAGCTCCCCGGAGGACGCCTTCGCGGTCATCGGCACCACCCAGGGCGAGTCCTACGTCGACCAGCCGTCGGGCACCGGTGCGCGGACCGCGCCGCTGGCGCGCATGAGCGCCGCGCGAATCGCCCTGACCGACGACGCGCCCACCGGCGGCGAGCACGTCGAATACCAGGTCCGCGCGGTCGACCAGGCCGGCGGCGCCAGCGGCGTGTCGCCGACCGTCGAAGCCACCGCGACGGAGACCCCGGCCCCAGCGCCCACCGACCTGTCAGTGGCGCAGAGCGCCCCCGACAGCCCTGCGCAGATCACATGGGATCCCGCCCCGGGCGCAGACCGCTACGCCGTCTACCGGACGTTGGACGCCGATCCCGAGATGCTCAGCCAGAACGGCGGGACCGCCAAGATCCGCGGCGCCGCCGAGCTGATCGCCGACGTCCCGGCCGTCGTGACCGACATCCAGGACACGCCCGAGACCGCCGGCCGCTACACCTACACGGTCCGGTCGGTCAGCGACACCGGCCAGCTCGGCGACATCAGCCCGCTGCGCTCCACCGACCTGCAGCCCACCAAGGTCCCGCCGTCGCAGGAAGTGCTCGACCACGCCCGCGACATCCAGGCCCTGCTCGAGGACGGCGGCGCTCCGGCCCGCCAGCGCGTCCCATGCACGACCAAGTGCAAGGCCTTGCGCGTCGGCGAACGGGCGCTGGAGAAGACCGGCCGCAGCGCCGACAAGATCGTCGACCAGCTCACCAAGCTTCGCGTCAAGGTCGGCTCCTGGCCGAAGCTGGCCAAGATCGGCGGCGCCGAAGCCACACTGCTCGAACAGGACTTCGAGCTCGGCTGGGAGATCGGCACCCGTCTGCGCAAGGCCTACTTCACCGAGGAGCTCCCGCCCGGGGAGCCGGGCGCCGAGATCCACGGACGCGAGCTCTTCCACAGCGGTGACGTCATCGGCACCTGGGTCTGCACGCCCGACTACTACGGCAGCGCCTGCATCGGCAACGGCTGGACCTCCATCATCGGCCAGATGCGCGCCCCCGCCAGCGGCGGCCTGGTCGCCGTCGGGCGCAACGCGGGTGGCGGCCAGCTCCTCTACGAGACCTGGAAGGACGACTGCAGCACCAGCCAGCCCAGCCCCCAGCTCCAGGAACCGCTGTCAGGCGGGTGGCTCTGGCTGTCGAACACCGGACCCTGCCCCTTCTTCTGGAACGCCACCGACAAGCACTCGATCCCCTTCCAGCGCGCTCGCCTGGGCACCGTCGTCGCCGACCCGACCGACGACCGCTCCGAGTCCGGCACCCGCATCGACACCGACAACCCCGGCCTCTCAGAGAACGAGGCGCTCCAAGCCCTGCTCGACGCTCTGCAGAACAGCTCCGATCAATACACCGCGTTCATCGCCTGGCTCGAGCGTCAGCTCGGCAACGAGACCGGCACCGGCGGTGGAACCCCCGACGGCACCCCGTCCTGCACCGGCGCCACCTACGCCGCATGCGTGACCAAGTTCCAGCGCGCAGGCTTCGCCGGGCCCTTCAGCCATGTTGTTCTCGAACCCGAAGAGGCCTGGATCGGCCTGCCCGGCGGCGCCGTCGTCGACACCACGCCCTACGCCGACGATGAGCCCGACGAGGACGGTGCGGTGATCATCCGCACCAACCCCGACCCCATGCCCGCCTGGACCGTCGAGGACACCGAGATCGACCAGCACATCCAGGAGAACCACGACGCGTCGCCCAAGCGCAATGAGGACCTCGACAACGAGACGCTGCGCAAGAACGCCGTCCGGCAATGTCGGATCCGCGTCATGAAGCTCAACTCCGGCCGCACGCTCAGCGACTGCTGGACCATGCCGATCCTCATCACCGGGGGCCTGGATGCCCACGGCCCGGCCGTGAACGACACCGAGGCCGTCAAGGACAACGCGCGTTGGATCGGGCTCAACCGGCGGCCGTCGCCGTATCCCTCGAACGATGCCTGGTATCGCGATCAGTCGGGGCCGGCGGCTGGATGCGTGCCGCCCAATCCGTACGACAAGGGTGAGTGTCACGAGTTCCCCTTCTGGTCCACCCAGCAGCACTGGGCCAAACAGGCCACGAACCGCGGTCCGTTAGCTCTCGGCAGGCCCTACATCAGTTGGACCGAACGCGACGAGAACCAGCGTCAAGGCAAAGTTCTGCAGCGGTTCTACGGCGCCTCGGATACCGACACGTTCCGCTTCACCGGGTGCGAGATCCCGCAGACGCCAGATCCAGCTACGCAACTGAACGACATCGAGCGGGTCGCGTTCCCGCCCACGTTCTTGGCCATACCCGTCAAGATCAGGCTCATGCCCACCTTCGGCATCTGCAACGACGGACACATCGTCCCATGAACGAAGCTCGGCTTCTCGACGATCAACTGCTAGCAGCGCTCGAGCAGCGCTGGCGTGAACAGGGTGCTCAGACGCCCGACCACATGGAGCCGGGGCTGACCGACGAGCAGATCGACGAGATCACTGCTCCGCTGGGCTTCCCGCTGCCTGACGAGCTGCGGACGCTCTACCGGTGGCACAACGGCTCCGGGCGTTATGAGATGGCCTGGCTGCGCGCCCTGTGGGCCTTGGACACGGCAGTTCCCACGAGCCTGAAGGATGCAGTGAGTTCAGACGATTGGCGGCCGGGCTGGATGCAGATCCTCAGCGAGCGGCCGGCGGTGCTGGTCGACTGCTTGGCCAACGGCCAGCACGGGCCGGCGCCGGTGTGGAACCATCACGTCGAGATCGAGGCGCCGACACGCCCGGTGTTCGCCAGCGTCGGCGACATGGTGTCCTTCTGGATCGAGCTGATCGACGACGACCTCATGTACTGGGACGGCCGGCTCTGGCAGATCCGCGACGACCGCATCTCCGACGAGGCGATGCAGCGGCTCAGCGGCGTTCCGCAGGACTGAGAGATGGTGTCGGGTACGCCGCGCCTTCTCGATGCGGCTCTGCTCGCGCGTTTCGAGCAGTGCTGGCACACGGTCGGCGCCCCAACGAGCTCGAAGATGCAGCCGGGTCTTACCGACGCGGAGATCGATGCGATCGTCCGTCCGCTGGAGATCGCGCTTCCAGAGGAGTTCGGGCGCTCTACCGCTGGCACGACGGCTCCGGGCTTTCCACGTTCATCTGGGGGCGAGGGATGTACTCGCTCGAGCAGGCGGTCGTCGTCACGGAGAACTTCCGCCAGGACGACGAGGAGTGGTCTGCGACGTGGCTGTCGATCCTGGACGAGCGGCCCTACGTCGCGGTCGATTGTGGCGTCGGCCTCGACGACCCGGTGCCGGTGTGGCACTACGGATCCGATTGGGGAACGCCGACCCGTCCGGTGTTCGCGAGCATCGGCGACATGGTGTCCTTCTGGATCGAGCTGATCGAAGACGGCAGCATGAACTGGGAAGACCCCATGTGGCGCCGGCGTGCCGACCTCCCTGAAGAGCTGGGCGAGCGGCTCAGCGGAGTGCCCCAGGACTGACGTCTCCATTGGCGTTCCGATCATCTTCACCAGATGCTTCGCGACGCTCAGTGACGACGTCAAGTTGACCCTCTGCCAAACGTGCCATGACCGGACCCTTGTTCTTGGACGACAACTTGCTGCAGGCCCTAGAGCAGAGCTGGTCTGACGCAGGCGCACAGTATCTCGGTGCCATGCGCACAGGGCTCTCCGACGTCGAGATCGATGCGCTTGACGCTCGGCTCGGCTTCGCCCTCCCCGAGGAGGTCCGACGGTGGTATCGCTGGCACGACGGCTCGAACGAGTACTACATCACCAGCTTACGGATGATGACCCCGCTGGCCGACGACGTTGACCAGACCTTGATGCTCGAAGACGAAGACGAAGACGAAGACCAGGCCTGGCCCAGAGGATGGCTACGCACAATGAGTGATCAGCCCTTCGTTGCGTTCGACTGTCGGGGTGCGAAGGACGACCCAGTGCCTGTCTGGCACTACCACCTTGGCTTCGAGGTGCCGACCAGGCCGGTGTTCGCCAGCATCGGCGACATGGTCGCGTATTGGACTGGACTTGTGACAGAGAGAACCCTGACGTGGTCAGCAGAGACCGGATGGCGTCTCGCTCCATCTGCTGCCCCCGACGTCGTCGCTCGCCTCGGAGGCGTGCCTACCGACGGCTAGGACCGTCGCGCCGGTCCGTCTTTGGTATCTCCGGCGTGGAACCATCGTCAGATGATCAGAACAAAGCTGCTCGACGATTAGCTTCAGCTCGTCCTATGAACGAAGCTCGGCTTCTCGACGATCAACTCCTAGCAGCGCTCGAGCAGCGCTGGCGCGCGTGCGGGGCTCAGACGCCCGAGATCATGGAGCCGGGATTGACCGACGAGCAGATCGACGAGGTCGCTGCCCCGCTCGGCTTTCCGTTGCCGGATGAGCTGCGCACGCTTTACCGCTGGCACAACGGGTCCGGGCGTCATGAGATGGCGTGGCTACGCAGCCTGTGGGCCTTGGAGCTGACGGTCTCCGCGTGCCTCGAGTACCAACGCGATGACGAGTACTGGCGCCCGGGCTGGATCCAGCTCCTCAGCGAGCGACCGTATGTCCTCGCCGACTGCTTGGCCAACGACCAGAGCGGACCCGTGCCAATCTGGAACTACCACGTCGAGATCGATCCGCCGACGCGCCCGGTGTTTGCCAGCGTCGGCGACATGGTGTCCTTCTGGATCGAGCTGATCGACGACGACCTCATGTACTGGGACGGCCGGCTCTGGCAGATCCGCGACGACCGCATCTCCGAGGAGGCAATGCAACGCCTCAGCGGAGTCCCCCAGGACTGAGACCCTGCAGAGGATGCCGCGACTGCTGGACGACGAGCTGATCGGAGAAATCGAGCAGCGTTGGCGCGAACGCAGCCCCGGGCTGCTTGAGCGACTGCGGACCGGCATCGACAAGACGCGACTTTGCGACGCTCAGTGACGACGTCAAGCCGACCCTCTACCTGCAAGGGGACGACGAGAACTGGCCTCGCGGCTGGCTGAAGGTCATGGACGAGAATCCGTACCTGGTCTTCGACATGACCAACCCGGTCCCCGTATGGCTACGGCTACTCGTTTGACTGGAACCGCCCGACGCGTCCGGTCTTCGACAGCATCGGCGACATGGTGTCCTTCTGGATCAAGCTGATCGACACGGGCGAGGTCGTGTACGACCCGTCCAGCGAATGGAACGCGATCGACTCGGTCTCGCCGGACGTCCGTGTACGCATCAGAGACGTCCCGACCGACTAACCGATCCGCGCGACGTGCTCCTTTGTGAGCGGTGTCCTGCTGCAGAAGATGCCGCCTTTCAAAGGCGACGCGGCGGCTTACGGTGTCACGTACCAGGTTCGAACGGTCAGGATAAGTGACCGTCCTGCTGGATCGTCACGCCGTCGGCGGTGATTCGCCCGCCGGCGCGCAGGTCACAGATCAGGTCCCAATGCAGCGCGCTGACGTTCTCGGGGTAGCTGCGGCCGAGGGCGAGGTGGACGGTGCCGCCGATCTTCTCGTCGAAGAGGAATCGAGACTATATGGCGACCGTGCGTAAACGCCTTCCGACGCGAGACTGCGCCCTCACGTGCCCGGTCGCTGAACGTCCGGCTCACCAACCACGACGACTGGCCGCCGACGCCCACAAGAGACCCCGCGGCGCGCTACTGGCCCACGGGACTGGGGTCCATGGCGGTGACGAAGCGGGGACGTCCCATCAGTTCATCGCGAAGAGATCGCCGACACGCGATTTCGGCCGCAGCACACAAGCGGCCATGCGCCAATTTCCGTGGGCAGCATCTGGGTTGCAAGTGACCCCCGCGCCCCCCTTTTGAACCAGCGAACGCCGCTGGTTCGAAACCGGCCCTTGTTGACACAGGCTCCGATCCTCTTACGTTGTGGTGCTGCCGCGATCACCCGAACCGGAGCACCCAAGTGGACGACGACAGCACGACGACGGCACGTTTGGCCTACCGGACCGCCCTCGCCCAAAAGCAGACCGCTCGCCTCACGTTGATCGTGACCGTCTTCACGCTCGGCGGTGCGGCGATCAAGGCCATCGTCAACGTGTTGACGTAGTGGTTGCTTATCTCGTCACGAGCCGGCAAACCGCGTGATCGCCGGACTCGTCCCGCTTGCCATGCCGAGATCGAGCGCACCGTGGTTGTCCTGGCCGACGGCCCAGAGCCGGCCGTCGTTGGCTTGGAACGCAACTTCCCAGCCGCCGTTCGGCATAGCGGTGATGCTCGGGCTCGTGCCCGGCTTCATCCCGAGCTGCATGGCGCCGTGGTTGTCCTTGCCGACGACCCACAGGCTGTTGTCGTTCGCCTGGAAAGCAACCTCCCAGCCGCCCGTCGAGAGCGCCGTGATGCTCGGACTCGTCCCGGGCGCCATGCCAAGTTGCATCGCTCCGTGGTTGTCTTTGCCCACCACCCACAGGCTGCCGTCGTTGGCTTGGAAGGCGACCTCCCACCCGCCCCCGGGCATGGCGGTGATGCTCGGGCTCGTACCGGGCTTCATCCCGAGCTGCATGGCGCCGTGATTATCTGCGCCGACGACCCACAGGCTGTTGTCGTTCGCCTGGAAAGCAACCTCCCAGCCGCCCGTCGAGAGCGCCGTGATGCTCGGACTCGTCCCAGGCGCCATCCCGAGATCGAGCGCACCGTGGTTGTCCTGGCCGACGGCCCAGAGCCGGCCGTCGTTGGCTTGGAACGCAACTTCCCAGCCGCCGTTCGGCATAGCGGTGATGCTCGGGCTCGTGCCCGGCTTCATCCCGAGTCCCATCGCGCCGTGGTTGTCCTTGCCGACGACCCACAGGCTGTTGTCGTTGGCCTGAAAAGCCGTCTCCCACCCGCCGTTCGAGAGACCGGTGATGCTCGGGCTCGTCCCGGTGGCTACGCCAAGGCTCAGAGCGCCGTGGTTATCCGCACCGACCGCCCACAGGCTGTTGTCGTTCGCGGTAAAAGCCGCTTCCCAGCCGTTGCCGTTCGGCGTGTTGGGGCTGCCTGGGTTGCCGGTCGAGCCTCCGCCGGCGGTGCCGCCACCGGTGTTCCCGCCACCGGTGTTCCCGCCGCCTGTGCTGCTGCCACCGGGTGTAACAATGGTGGTCGGTGGTCGGCCTGGGTGCAGGTAAGCGTCGGCTCGGGTCTGTGAGCGGGTTGTCTTGTTGCCGCGTCCGTCGCCGTTGTAGTCGACGGTGTCGACCGCTCCGCTGGGATAGACGGCGGTGACGATGGCGACGTGTCCGAAGGTGCCGCCTCCCCACCAGGCGACGTCGCCGGCGCTGGGCGAGTTCGTAACGGTGAGACCGCCCTTCGCGGCGTTGGCCTTCCAATCCTTAGCGTTGCCCATTCCACGCGGAAGCCCGAGAACCCATGCCGCGTAGTCGACGCAATTGCGATAGCCGTAGCCGCGCGATGAGAGCCACGTGCCGTTCTTGCACCACGAGTAGATGCCGAACGTGCGGCTGCAATCGACGGCGTCGGCGTCTGGGTAATCGCCGCCGAGGCTGCCACGGCCACCCGGGTCATCGATAGGCGCCGATGTCGATGCACCGGGAACCGTCGGCGCCTGGACCGTGATCGTGAGTGTCTTGGACTTGGCGAGCGTCCTTGGTCCACGGTGTGCGATGACTCTGAACCGCATAGCTCCGACCTGGACTGATGGGCCGAGCTTCAAGCGAACGGTGAACCGCTTCGCGCGTGCCTTGCCGCCTGCGAGTCGTTGCCAGGTTCGGCCCTGCGCGCGCTGGATGGTGACGCCGGTAGCCCGTGCCGCATTGGTGCTCCCGGTGAGGATGATCGTCGTTCCAGCGACGACGGACCTCGGGTAGCTCACAGACACCTTGGACGCGACGCGCGGCTTCGCGTCGGCTGCGCCCGCTCCAAGTCCAGGGGCAAGGGCAAGGGCAATCAGAATTCGAATGAGGTGGGGCACCGGTGACCTTCCGTGGACGCGAAGGGCGCGACGCTACAGCGTCGAGAACTGGTGAGTCAACTGAAGTGGCCTGTGCGGCTGCAGCGACCTCGCCGGCAGGACACAAGAGCATCCCGTGGGCTCTTCCGCAAGGGGCGCGGTCGAGATAATCCTGGCCGTGCTCGGCGGTGGCGCGCACGACCTCGCCGTCGCGCAGCTCCAGCTCGACGCCGTTGACGTCGAACCCGGAGAGCGACGACGGCACGGTGAACCTGATCCAGATGAACCACATCCGGTGGCTCGTCTTGCGCCCCGCCCGCAGCTCGACGAGCGCACGGTCGTAGGTGCCACCCACGTCCTACGCGGCGACGAAGCGGTCGAGGTCGGGGGAGTTCGTCGTGACGATAATGATGGCGTCTGCGTTCGGCAGAGGACTCCTCGGCGCGGCAGGACCTGGCCGAAGGACCATGTTCCTGTGTGACTCTGATCGATTGTCGTTAGTGTGCGGTCAAATGACTCGCCTTCCCGTCTTCGTCGACGCGGCGTGCCGCAGCGCGCTGCTCGCCTCGCTCGTTCTCCTATGCATGGGCGTCCCGAGCGTCGAAGCCGCCTCGAAGGCCCCGCGCCCGTCGGGGAAGGCCAACGTCTCCAAGCGGATCGGGCCTGCAGGAGGGCTGCTCCAAGGCCGCGGCGGCGCGGCGCTATACGTGCCGCCCGGAGTCATGTCGCGCACGGGACGCGTATCGATCAAGCGACTGGGCGGAGGCAGGATCGACTTCCACATCGCAGCGCCTTGGAAAGGCACAGTGGCCGTTACCATGCCGCGTGTGACGTCCAGCGAGGTGGTCTCGCACCGGATCGACACGATGTGGCTGCCCGAAGGCGTGCCGGGCCAGCGGACCGTGTGGGTGTCGCACCTGTCCGTCTTCGACACGATCAAGGCGAAGGCCAAGGCTGCGGTCTGCTTCCTGCAGCTCAGCAAGGCCAAGATCGCCGCGTGCCTCGTCAAGAAGCTGCCTGGCAAGATCACGAAGGACATCGCAAGCTGGCTGGCGGAGAAGCTCGGCAGCAGCTGCGCCGCGGCGCTCATCTCCAACGGCGTCCTGGCGCCTGTTGCGACGATCTGGGAGGACGCGTGCGGCGGCAGCGCTGGCGAGGGCGAGTTCCACTACCCCGGGCCGCCCGAGACGCCGTCGACCCTGCCCGTCACGACGAACCCCGGCGGCCCCATCCAAACGCCGACCGTCAACCCCCAGCCGGCGGCGCCCCTGCCGAGCACGCCGACGCCCGCGCCATCGCCCGCTCCTGCCCCGGCACCCGCGCCCGAGCCGACGCCGGCCCCGGTCTGGAACGAGCAGCAGGGTTCGCTGGGCGCCAACACATTCACCAACCCCTACAACGCCTCGGGCATGGGGGCGAAGATCCCGGCAATGGCCTGGGTAGCCGTCAGCTGCAAGGTCTACGCCCCGCAGATCGCCAGCGCCAACCCGGACGGCTACTGGTACCGCGTCTCGTCCCCGCCGTGGTCGAACGCGTACTACGCGGTTGCCAACACATTCTGGAACGGCGACATCCCCGGTCAGCGCCCCTACACGCACAACACCGACTGGGCTGTGCCCAACTGTTGACCGGCGCGGTCGGCGGCCCGCTGGGGGCGGTCTCCCTTACAGGCTGAAGCGCCCGTCCTGCTGGGCCGTGACCCTGTCGGCGGTGATGCGTCTGACATCGAGGCAGATGCCAAGCCACTTCTGCAACGGTGTCACGTACCAGGTTCGAACGGTCAGGAGAAGTGACCGTCCTGCTGAATCGTCACGCCGTCGGCGGTGATCCGCCCGCCGGCGCGCAGGTCGCAGATCAGGTCCCAATGCAGCGCGCTCACGTTCTTGCCGCCGGTCTCGGGATAGCTGCGGCCGAGGGCGAGGTGGACGGTGCCGCCGATCTTCTCGTCGAACAGGATCGCCCCGATGGCGCGGTCGATGCCGTAGTTGGTGCCGATGCCCAGCTCGCCGAGGAAGCGGGCGCCGTCGTCGGTGGCGAGCGCGCGGTCGAGGTACTCCTGGCCGTGCTCGGCGGTGGCCTGGATGACCTCGCCGTCGCGGAAGGTCAATGACACGCCGCGGACGTCGACGCCGGCGGGCGAGGACGGCACGGTGAACTTGATGGTGCCGTTGGCGGAGCTCTCGTGTGGGCCGGTGAAGACTTCGCCGGAGGGCATGTTGCGCTTGCCGTCGCTGTTGACCCAGGTGCGCTTGGCGACGTTCAGCGTGATGTCGGTGCCGTCGGCCTCGATGCGGATCTCCTTGGCCTTGCTCACCCGCGCGATCAGCGCGTCCTGGAAGGCGTGCAGCTCGCGCCAGCCGCCGACGGGATCGGGGCGGTCGAGGAACATGGCGCTCGCCACGAACTTGGAGAACTCGCCCAGCGTCATGCCGGCCAGCGCGGCGTTGGCGGGCGTCGGCCAGAGCGTCGAGCACCAGCGCTTCTTGAGCATCTGCTCGCGGACCTCGCGGCGGCCGCGGGCGGAGCGGGCGATCCGCTCGGGGTCGACAGATGCGAGCGCGCGGACGTCGTGCGGCGCCTGGATCCCGATCGTCGCCTGGATCTTCTTGGCCTCCTCGTAGGCCAGCGGCGGGTAGTTGTCGAGGTGTACGTCATGGGCGTGGTCGTAGAAGCCCTTGGCCTCGCCGGGCAGCTCGACGCGCAGGAAGCACCAGGCGTCGCGCTCGAGGATCGCACGCTGCAACTCCAACAACAACGGCTCGGCCAGCGTCGTCGAGCGGACGAGCACCTGCTGGTCAGGCCGGAGCTCCAGGCAATAGCCGGCGAGCAGGTCGGCGAACCCCGCTGGGTCGAGGTGCTCGGTGATCTCCGCGAAGTCGCTCACGCCCAGCCCTCCTCCAGCGCGCGGACCGCGGCGGCCTCGTCGCCGCCGGTCCGCCGCGCGGTCGCGCGCACCAGGCGCTCCTGCGGCTCGGGCCGCGCGCCCTCGCCCATCACGCCGATCCGCCACGCGGCGCCCGCCAGCGGCCCAAGTCCGCCGCTGACCTCGATGCCGTCCTCCTTCAACAACGCGCCGCGCACCGGCGCCTCGTCAAGGCCATCAGGAACGCGGACCGCGAGCAAGGACGACAACTGCTCGCCGTCGGGCGCGAGTCGCTCGAAGCCAAGGACGCCGAAGGCGCTCCGCAGCGCCTCGTGGGCCCGCGCGTGACGCGCCCAGCGCGCCTCCAGGCCCTCCTCCTGCACGATCCGCAGCCCCTCGTGCAAGGCGTAGATCATGTTGATCGGCGCGGTGTGGTGGTAGGCGCGCGGGCCGTCGGCGAACCAGTAGTCGACCATCGCCTGGAGGTCGAAGTACCACGACCGGCGCTGGAGCCGCTCCAGCCCGCGGTCGCCGACCGTGAACGGCGCCAGGCCCGGCGGCACGTTGATGCACTTCTGGGTGCCGGAGAACGCGGCGTCGACGCCGGCCTCGTCGAGCGCGAGCGCGTGCCCGGCCAGCGACGTGACGCAGTCCACCAAGAACAGCCCGTCGCGCGCGTGGATCGCCTCGGCCAGGCCGTCCAGCGGCTGCGCGACGCCGGTCGACGTCTCGCCGTGGACCACGAACAACGCGCGCGTCGCGGGGTCAGCGACCGCGTCCACCAGCCGCTCGGTCTCGATCGCCCGGCCCCACTCCTGCTCGACCTTGACCACGTCCGCGCCCGCTCGGCCGAGCGCATCCGCCATCCGCCCACCGAACGCGCCGTGCACGCCGACCACGACCCGATCCCCGGGCGCGACCAACGTGTCCACCATCGCCTGCATCCCACCGCTGCCCGTGGCACTCAGCGGGAACGTGACCTTGTTGTCGGTCTTCATCGTCGCCCGCAACATCGCGGCGACGTCATCCTGGATCTCACCGAACGCCGGATCCAGATGCCCGACGGTCGGATGGCTCAAAGCCTTCAGGATCCTCTCCGGCACCGGCGACGGGCCGGAGCCGAGCAGCAGTCTTTCGGGAACCTCGGAGACGGTCGGCACGAGGCCGGAGGCTACGGCACCTTCACGTCCGGGAACCACTCGGCGCAGTGCTCGCGCAGCACGTCGGTCACCCAACCCCGCTCCTCGCGGGTGGCGACGCGGTAGCGCGTGAGCAGCGGCTTGGCGCCTTCGGTCGGGACGTCGGAGATGACCCAGCGGGCCACCAGCCGCTCGAAGAGGAACTCCAGCGCCCGCGCGCGGACGTCCTCGACGTTGGCGGCGGCGCGGGCGGAAGCCGGGTCGGAGGCGCGTGCGAACTCCGTGCGGGACTTCGGCGACAGCGCGCCGCGCAGGGTCAGGACCTGGGTGCCGTCGGGTGACGGGTAGTCGGTGGTCGGCGCTTCGAGCTTGTCGGTGCGCCCGCGTTGGCGGCTGCGGCGGCCCATCGTCTCAGCCTACGTCGTGGCTGCGGCTTGCTCGAGCTTGCCCGCCACGTCGCCGGTGACCGGGTCGGCGTGGCCCGCCCACGCGACGGACGGCTTCAGCGCCGCCAGCTTGCGGATCGAGGCGCGCGCCTGCTTGGTGTCCTTGTTGAAGGCCCGGTGCGGGACGCGGGCGTGGCCGTGATGGCCGGTCTGCGGGTCGGTCGTGTAGAAGCAGTCGGAGACCAGCGCGACGCCGTCGGACTCGCGGAACAGCCCGATCAGCCCCGGCGCGTGGCCGGGCAGGTGCACCACCTTGAAGCCCGCGACGTCGTCGCCCTCGCTCACCGTCCCGGCGATCTTCACCGGCCCGCCGTCCCAGATCGGCAGCAGGTTGCCGAGCAGGAAGCGGCCGTGCGGGTCGAGCGTCGAGAGGTCGAAGTAGTGTGCGCCGCCGTCGCCCTCGGCGTCGGCGACCTCGTCCGGATGGCAGTACACGGGCACCGGCGCCAGCCCGGGCGCAACGCCGCGATGGTCGGCGTGGCCGTGGCCGAGCACGATCCGCGTCAGGCCGCCGAGCTTCGCCGCGGCGATCGCGACCGCGCCGGTCATCTGCACGATCCCGCCGTCGAACAGCAGCACGCCGTCGCCGTCGCGCACGAGGTAGACGTTCATGGTCTTCGGCAGCCCGCCGCGGACGATCCAGACGCCGTCGGCGATCTCCTCCGGGCCGGAGGCGATCAGCCTGGCCAGGCGCGGGCGGACGTGGGCGGTGGGCCGGGACATGGCGCGAGTCTAAGGGCCCTGCGCAGACCATCTAGGGTTGACGCCGACATGCCGGAGGCCAATCGCAAGCGGGAAGTGGGGCGGGGCGAACGCGTCCTGCCGGGCGTCTGGAGGCTGCGGCTGCCGTTGCCGTGGCCGGGCGTGCCGCACTGCAACGCCTGGGCGCTGGCCGCGGGTGACGGGATCGTCCTGGTCGACACGGGGATGCACGAGCCCGGCTCGCTCGCCCACCTGGAGCGGGCGCTCGCGCAGGTCAACCTCAACCTGGATCTCGTCCGGCTGCTGATCTGCACCCACGCGCACTCCGACCACTACGGGCAGGCCGCGACGATCGTCGAGCGCACCGGCTGCGAGCTGTGGATGCACCCCAACCACGAGCACATGCTCTCCGCGGCGCGCGACCCGGAGGCGGCGTTCGACCGCCGGATCGAGGTCGCGCGGCAGTCCGGCGTCCCCGAGGAGCCGCTGAAGCGCTACGCCGAGCAGCGCCGCGGCCAGAACTACGGGATCTCCGGGATCGTCGAGCCGCACCGCAACCTCGTCCCCGGCGTCGAGGTCCGCACCGACCTGGGCACGTGGTCGGTCTACGAGACGCCCGGCCACGCGCCGTCGCACGTCTGCCTCTACCAGGAGGAGCGCCGGATCCTGATCTCCGGCGACCACCTCCTCGGCCGCGTCTCGTTGTACTACGACTACGGCTACTCGCCCGATCCGGCCGGCGAGTTCCTGCACTCGCTCGACCTCGTCCAGGAGCTCGACGCGCGCCTCTGCCTCGCCGGCCACGGCCGCACGTTCACCGACGTCCAAGCGCACATCGACGCCAACCGGACGCTCGTACGCGACCGGCTCGGCAAGGTCGAGGAGGTCATCGCCGCGGGGCCCGGGCTGACGGCGTTCGAGGCGATCCCGAAGGTCTACGGCCAGGCGATCACGCCGCTGAACGCCAACTGGTGGCTGTCGGAGACGCTGGCCTACCTGACCCACCTGGAGGTCACCGGGCGGGTGCAGAAGATCGACGGGACGCCGGAGCGTTGGGAGATCGCAGCATAAAAGCGCTGCAAACGGGTGTGTTCTTCAAACCTTGACACAACTGTGTTAGGGTTTGTCGGGTCATGACGCGCATCGTGGACCTGCTCGGCAACCCGGAGCCGACGTTCTCGTTTGAGTTCTTCCCCCCGAAGACCCCCGAGGGCGAAGCGAACTTCGAGAAGGCGCTGCAGGAGCTGGCGCCGCTGGACCCGTCGTTCGTCTCGGTCACCTACGGCGCGGGCGGCACGACGCGCGAGAAGACCGTCGAGACCGTCCGCCACATCAAGCACGAGCTCGGCCTGGAGGCGATGGCGCACTTCACGTGCGTCGGTGCCACCACCGAGGAACTGCGCGTGACGCTGGAGGAGATCCGCGAGGCCGGGATCGAGAACGTCCTGGCGCTGCGCGGCGACCCGCCGCGCGGCCAGAACGAGTGGGTCGCCTCCGACGGCGGGCTGGAGTACAGCCACCAGTTGGTGGCCTTGCTGCGCGAGGACTATGACTTCTCGATCTCGGCGGCCTGCTTCCCCGAGACGCACATCCACGCGACTTCGCCCGAGGACGACCTGAAGTACTTGAAGGAGAAGGTCGACGCCGGCGTCGACTACCTCATCACGCAGTTGTTCTTCGACAACGAGTTGTACTTCGACTTCGTCGCCCGCGCCCGTGCGATCGGCATCGACATCCCGATCATCCCGGGCATCATGCCGATCACCGGCTACGGCCAGATCTCGAAGATCACGTCGATGTGCGGCGCGACGATGCCCGAGCACGTGCTCTCCGAGCTTGACGCGCGCCAGGACGACCCGCAGGCGGTCGCCGACTTCGGCGTCTCCTACGCGACGATGCAGTGCGCCGACCTGCTCGCCAAGGGCGCGCCGGGCATCCACTTCTGCACGCTGAACCGCTCGCCCGCGACGCGCTCGATCCTGTCGACGCTGCGGCTCTGGCGTCCGTGGGACGCGCAGCAGACGGGCCTCGGCGCGCCGCGCAAGCCGCCCGTCGTGGCGTAGGCGCGGACCGCCGCGCTCGTGCCCACCACCTGGGCCCTCGGCAACTACGCGCGCATGGCCGAGCGGCTGGTGCCGGCGGCCGAGGCGGTCGCCGACGCCGCCGACCTTCAGCGTGGCGAGGCGGTCCTCGACGTCGCGTGCGGAACCGGCAACGCCGCGCTGGCCGCCGCCGTGCGCGGCGCCGACCCAGTTGTAGGTGTCGATCTCGAACCGGCGCTGCTGGCGCGGGCGCCGGGCGACGCGGGCGTGGAGTGGCGCGTGGGCGACGCGATCGCGCTGCCGTGCGACGACGGCGCGTTCGACGTGGCCTTGAGCGTCTTCGGCGTCATGTACGCCTTCGACCAGCCCGCGGCCGCGCGTGAGCTGGCACGCGTCGTGCGGCCCGACGGCGGCCGCGTCGCGCTGGCCAACTGGGCGCCGGGCTCGTTCCTCCCGGCGATGGGCGCGGCGCTGGCGCCGTTCCTGCCGCCGCCTCCGCCGGGCGGGTCCCCGCCACCGAGCTGGGGCGACCCGGCGGCCGTTCGCGCCTTGCTGAGCGATGCCGGCTTCAACGACATCACCACCACGCACAACTCCATCACCTTGGAGTTCGACGCCCGCGCCGCCGCCGTCGCCTTCCTCGTCGCCACCGCCGGCCACGTCGTCGCCGAGCGCGACCGCCTCCAGGCCGAAGGCCGCTGGCCCCAACTCCTCGGCGCGCTCGCCGGCCTCGTCGCTGAGCACGACCGCGGCGAGGGCGACGCGGTCTCCCTGCGCTGCGATTACCTGCTCACGACCGCGCGCCGCCGCGCTCGGTAGCACGCTCGACGATCTCTTCGCGCTCGGCCCCGACCCGAACCTGGCGAAGACCATCGCGGCGTTCGACGCTGAGCTGCGCGGTCCGTAGTTGTAGGCGGGATGGCCCGCGACCCGGTCTCGGTCTAGTCGACTACGGCCCACGCCTGAACGAGCGTGAACGTCGTTCCGCGACGCTCGGGCTTGAGCAGCTCGGTGGTGGCTTCGAGGCGGAGGCGGTTGAGGCCGTCGTGGCCGAGAACGTCGGTGAGGCGGGTCTCGGCGGCTTCGGCGAGGTGGAGGGGCGCGCGGAGGTAGGGGTGGCCGGCCTCGAGGCCGAGGGCGGTGGTCCGGACGCGGGGCGAGAGGCCCGCGTCGCGCATCAGCGCCGGGAGGCGGCGCCCGGCGTCGAGGTTGCCGCCGGCGGCGGAGAAGGCCTGGGCGAGGCGGCCGATCAGGTGCGTCGTGGCCGGCGCGTAGGGCTCGTAGGTCCAGGAGCACAGGTCCGGCTCCTCGACCAGCAGGATCCCGCCCGGCGCGACGAGCGCCCGGAGCGCCGCGAGCTGCGCCGCCGCGCGTCCGTGGCGGGCGAGCTGGAAACGCGCGTGGACCAGGTCATAGGCCTTGGGTTCGAAGTCCACGCCGCCGCCGAGCACGTCCTCGACGACCAGGACCCGGGCGTCGGGGATGGGGCCGAGGTCGTCGAGGAGGGTGCGCGTCGGGCCATGCCACACCGGCGCCCCGAGGTCGACCCGCGCCAGGGAAGAATCGGCGTCGGGGACCAGGGACAGGGCAGGGGCGGCGGAGGGCATGCCCTGACTCTCGTGGCTCGCGAACGTCCCGCAAAGCCGGATATCCGTACCTCAACCGGTGGCAGGCAGGTGGACTAGACCACCGTGCCTAGGCATCAGTCGGCCAAGACCTCGACATCGAGTCCGTGCGCCACCATCGGCCGGCCGTCGAGCGTGTAGCGGACGTCGACGCTGTCGTCCTGCCGATAGGTCCCGATGCCCATCGACCCCAGCAGCCAGCGCCAGCCGCTGACCTCGTCCTTGCGCAGCTCGCGGCCGGCGAAGACCAGCGTGCGGCCGTCGATCTCGTAGTCCTTGCCCTCGACCTGGGGCACGCCCGAGACGTACACCTCAAACGGCGGCTGGACACGGGGTGGGAGGTGCGCGATCGATCGGGGCACGAGAAGCGCCATCATGGCGCATCACATGGACCAGATCACCTCGTCCCCGATCGTCCGCATCCTCAACGAGGACGTCCGCCGCTACTACCGCTGGTGCACGCCGTCGATCCTGCCCGGGCAGGAGCGCGTCGAGGACTTCTACGCGTCCGACGTCTCGATCAGCGCCGGGTTCTTCGGGACCCTGGTCGACCACACCGGCGTCTTTGGCGAGGCCGAGCGCTTCGCGGCCTCCGCGCAGGGCGCGGACCGCACCATGTTCAGCGTCCACGGGTCGAGCGGGTCCAACTGGGTGGTCTTGCGGATGCTCGCGATGGAGCGCCCCGACGCGATGGTCTTGGTCGCGCGCAACATCCACCACTCGATGATGAACGCGATCAAAGCGTTCAACCTGAACTTCCGCTTCCTGCCCGCGCCCTACGACGCGCGCTTCGAGGCGCTGCTGCCGCCGTCGGTCGACGACGTGATGAGCGCGCTGGACCGCTACCCCGAGGCGCTGGCCGTCATCTACACCTCGCCGACCTACGAGGGCCTGGTCGGCAACACGGAGGACATCGTCGCGGCGGTGCACGGGAAGTCGCCCGACTGCCTGGTCTTCGTCGACGAGGCCTGGGGCGGCCACCTGCACTTCCACGACGACCTGCCGTGCAGCGCCATGCAGGCCGGCGCCGACATCTGCGTGCAGTCCACGCACAAGCTCGCGGGCGGGCTCCAGCAGACGGGCTTGATCCACTGGCGCGAGGCGCGCGTGGACTCCGAGCTGTTGGAGGAGGCCTACCGCGAGTACGTGACGACGTCGCCCTCCTACGGGCTGCTGGCGTCCGCCGACGCCGCGGTGCGAGCGTTGGCCGCGCAAGGTCGCGAGTTGTTGGGGGTGTCGATCGAGCGGACCGAGCGGCTGAAGGCGGCGCTGCGCCGCGCGCTGCCGGACCTCGACCACCTCGACGACTCGCGCTGGCTGGGCGCGGTCGGGCGCAACGTCTCCGGTGCGGACCTCGTCAAGACCACGCTCGGGCTGTCGCGCTTCGGCCTCAGCGGCTACGAGGTCGCCGAGGCGCTGGTCCAGCGCGGGATGGTGATCGAGAAGGCCGGCGTGCAGACCATCACCTTGATCACGACCTTCCAGCTCGACGAGGGCGCGGTCGAGCCGACGGTCGCGGCGTTGAGCGACATCTTGGACGGCACGCAGCTCCCGGGGCGCGAGCGCCAGCCGATGCCCGGCAACCCGTTCGCGGGGATCGAGGACCGTCCGGTCATCCGGCCCTACGACACCAAGCGCCTGGCGAAGTCGATCGGCCGCGAGGTCCCGCTGCACGAGGCGATCGGGCAGGTCGCGGCCGAGGAGGTCGAGGTCTACCCGCCCGGGATCCCGCTGATCCTGGAGGGCTTCAGGGTGGGCGCGGACGCCGTCCGCTACCTGGAGGACGCTCGCGCCAGCGGCGGTTCGATCGTCGCGCGCGACACGACGCTCACGACGCTGCGAGTGCTTTAAGCTAGCTGGAGCCCACGCTGCCCGTCCTGTAGCGCGACCGCGTCGCTGGACGAGCCAGGTTTTGGCGTGCGATGCTCAGCATCGTGGATCACCTCGAAGACCCCGAGCGAAGCTTCGCCGACGCGGTCGCGCTTGCCGAGGAGGACCGGGTCGAGGACGCGGTAGCGGCGTTCGACGCCGTCCTCGCGCGGTGCGCGGACGAGGAGGAGCTCCAGGAGCTTGCCGCGCGCACGCTGGATTGGAAGGCCTACGTGTCGCTTGAGGCGGGCCGCCATGAGGAGGGCCTGGCGGTAGCCGACGCGCTGATCGCCCGTGGCGGCGAATGGCGCTCTTCGGTCAACGGATACCGGCGCCGCGCCCACGCGCTGGCGCGCCTGGACCGTCGCGAGGAGGGCATCGCCGCGCTGCGCGAGGCACTCGTGCGCTTCGGCGACGTCGAGGCCGAGCCCGTCGTCGAGGAGGTCGTCCGCCTCAAGGCGGCGCTCGCGCGCGACCTGATCGAGGCCGGGCTTTACGACCAGGCGCTGCTCGTGCTCGACGCCTACCTCGCCGCCGAGCCCGAGGATGTCGGGGACGCGAGCTGGGCGCTGGCGCAGCAGGGGCTGCTGCTAATGGAGGCTGGGCGGGTTGACGAGGCGCTGGAGGCCTACGAGCGGCTGCTGGACCTTCTCGACGGCACCGAGAGCTTCGGGCTGCGCGTCCGGCGGGCGGCCGCGCTGTGGAACAGCACGGAGGCCTATGGGATGACCGGGCGGATGGACGAGGCGGTCGAGACCAACGAGCGTCTGGCCGCCGAGATCGCCGGCGACACGCCCGAGGTCTTTGCCGCGATGACCGCGGAGCTGGACGGTCGCGACGATCCGCGGGCGCGGAGCATGCGCGTCGGGATCCAGCTCAAAGAGGCCCAGGTGCACGTCACGCTCGGCCGCTACGAGGAGGCCGAGGCGCTGCTGCGCGGGGTGATCGAGCGCTACGGCGACGACGATCTGCCCGACATCCGGCGGATGGTCGCGATGGCGCGAGAGCAGATCGGGGAGGGCGACGTGCTGTAGTGCAGAGATATGGGTGACGAGCAGCAGCAGCGATCCGGTGCTCTGGGCGAGGGCCTGCGCGCGCAGGCCGCGCAGCGGTACGACGAGGCGGAGCGGTTGATCCGGGCGGCCGTCCAGGACGGTGAGCCTGACGCGGGGTACTACCTGGGCGAGCTGCTGATCGAGCTCGATCGCGCCGCCGAGGCGGTCCCGGTCTTGCGCGAGGCGGTCGAGACCGGGGACATGGACGCGCTGATCCCGCTTGGCAACGCGCTGTGGGACCAGGGCGACGTCGCGGGGGCGGAGGCCAACTACCGCGCGGCGGCCGATCGAGGCGAGCTGGCGGCCGGGCACAACCTCGGGCTGTTGCTGTATGACCTGGGCCGGTTGGAGGAGGCGATCGCGCTGTGGCGGACGACGGTCGCGATCGGCGAGACCGAGCACCGGCTGTTGGCCAACGCCTTGGCCGACGTCGGTGATGTCGAGGAGGCTGAGGGGCTGTTCCGCTCCGGCGCGGACGCGGGCGACGCCGAGGCGCTGGTCGATCTCGGCGCGCTGTTGCAGGACGAGGGCCGGATGATCGAGGCCGAGGCGGTCTTGCGCGAGGCGATCGCGCTGCCGGGCGGGATCGAGGGCTATGCCTTCCTGGCGTCGGTGCTGAGGCTGGAGGACCGCGTGGAGGAGGCGGAAGCGATCCTGCGCGAGGGCGCGGAGCGGGGCGTCGCGACGGCCGAGACCCAGTTGGCCAATCACTTGAGCGACCTCGACCCGCAGTCGGTCGAGGCCGAGGCGCTGTACCGGCGCGCGGCCGAGCACGGCGACGACGAGGCCTACAACAACTTGGGCGTCCTGCTGTGGGACCAGGGCCGCGTGGACGATGCGGAGCTGGCCTTCCGGGCGGGCGCCGAGCTGGGCGACGACCTCGCGGTGGCCAACCTGGCGGGGCTGCTGGAGGAGCGTCAGGGCTGAGGCCGGGACCGGGCCGTCGGCTCGGCGTCGTACCCTCCTCGGCCGGATGCCGGAGACCTCGCCCTTCGAGTGGAGCGTGCGGCGCAGCGACCGCGCGCGGCGCGTGCGCGTGCGGGTCGATCCGCGCGATGGTGCGGTCGAGGTCGTGCTGCCGCGGCGCGCGCCGTTGCGCGAGGCCGAGCGGGCGGTCGAGCAGCTCGGCGGCTGGATCGCGCGGCGACGGGCGGAGGTGGCGCGGTCCCAGGCGCGGGTGGCGGCACGCGGCGGGACGGTGCCGTACCTGGGCACGGACTTGACGCTGGTCGGCGAGGAAGGGCGCACGCGCGCGGTGCGCTGGGGCGACGAGCTGTTGGTGCCCAACGCCGAGATCGGCAGCGCGGTCATGCGCGAGGCACTGGAGAAGTGGTACCGCAAGCAGGCGCGGATCGAGATCACGCCGCGGCTGGACGCGGCGGCGTCGGCGGTCGGCCGCAAGTACACCAAGTTGTCGATCCGCGACCAGAAGACCCGTTGGGGCTCGTGTTCGAGCACCGGCGCGATGTCCTTCAACTGGCGCCTGCTGCTGGCGCCCGACGTCGTGTTGGAGTACGTGGTCCGCCACGAGGCGGCGCACCTCGCGGTGATGGACCACTCGCCGCGCTTCTGGGCGCTGATGGCGGCGCTGATGCCGGGGTACGAGACGCCGCGCCGCTGGCTGCGCGACCACGGCGGGACCCTGGTGCTGTGAGGCTCGGCGTCGTCGGGCACGTCGAGTGGGTCGACTTCGTGCTCGCGCAGCGCCTGCCGCGCGCCGGGGAGATCGCCGACGCCGGCGCCGCCTGGGAGGCCGCCGCGGGCGGCGGCGCGATGGCGGCCTATGCGTTGAAGTCCCTGACCGGCGCCGCGGCGTTCTTTTGCGCGGTCGGGGACGACGCGCGCGGTGCCGCAACCGCCAGCGATCTCCGCGCCGCCGGCCTCGACGTCCACGCGACGACCCACGCGGGCGTCCCGCAGCGGCGGACCCTGACCTGGCTGACCGCCGACCACGAGCGCACGATCACCACGCTCTCGCCGCCGCTCGAACCCCACGGCGCCGACCTGCCGGACCTGAGCGAGTTCGACGGGATCGCGCTCTTCGGCGGTGATGCGCGCGCCGCCCAGGCCGCGCGGGCCGCGAAGGTCCTCGTCGCCACCGCCCGCACCCGCGCTGCGCTGATCGCCTCGGGCGTCCAGGTCGACGCGCTGATCGGCTCCGCCGACGACCCCAGCGAGCCGATCGACGACGAGCTCCTCGCCGCCTGCCGCCCGCGCTGGATCCTTGCCACCGAAGGCGCGCGCGGGGGAAGCTGGCGTGAAGGCGGATCTTCTCGACCTGCCGGCCGCTGGATCGCGGGACGACCGCCGGGCGATCCGTTGGACGCCTTCGGCTGCGGCGACGCGTTCGCCGCCGCGGTCATGGCGGCGCTCGCCGACGGGTGCTCGATCGAGCAGGCCTGCGGGGTCGGCGCGCGGGTAGGCGCGGCGGTCCTGTGCGAGCGGGCGCCGGCCGTGGGGGAGCTGGCGGGGTTTTGGGCCGCGCGCCGTGCGGCACCATAGGGGTGTGGCTGTCGCGTATCGAGAGCTGTCGCCGCCACCGGGGCTAGAGGCCTTGGTGGCGTGCGTGTGGGCGTCGCACGACGGTGAGGTGCGGGTGCTGCCGGACGCGTGCGTCGACGTCGTCTTCAGCGACGGGCGGCTGGTGGTCGCGGGACCGGCGACCACCGAGTCGGTCGCGCGGGCGACGCCCGGGCGGTCGCGGGTCGGCGTGCGCTTCCGCGTCGGCGCGGCGGGCAGCGCGCTCGGGCTCGGGGTCAGTGAGCTGCGCGATCGCGGCGTCGCGCTCTCCGATCTGTGGGGTCGGTCGGCTGCGGCGGCGATCGAGGACCGCGTCGCCCAGGCGATGGAGCGCGGCCGCGGCGAGGCGCTGCTGGCGCTCGTCGGCGGGATCGCGCCCCGGCTGCCCCGGCCCGAGGACGCCGACCACGAGGTCCGTCGCGCCGTCGTCGCGCTGGCGCAGCCGTCGGCCACGGCGCCCGACGTCGCCGCGCTCGCCGCCCGCGTCGGCCTCAGCGAGCGCCAGCTGCGTCGTCGCTTCGAGGCCGCGGTCGGCTACGGCCCGGCGACGCTCGCCCGTGTCCTGCGCTTCCAGCGCTTCCTGCGCGCGGCCGACGCCGAGGGCGACGACGCCGACGCGCCGCTGGCTCGCCTCGCCGCCGACGCCGGCTACGCCGACCAGGCCCACCTCGCCCGCGAGGTCCGCCGCCTGGCCGGCCAGCCGCCGTCCGAGCTGCTCGCCGCCGGCGCTGGTCCCGCGGGCGAGAAGCCGCCCGGCTCCTAGCGCTCTCAGGACGTCCGTTTCGTTCAAGCGTCCCGCGACCCGATGCGCGAGGCTTCTTCCCCATGCCTGACGTCGATGCCGCCGGCCAGTTCATCCACGACAACGGCCGCCTCCTGGAGCGCCGCCAGTTCGAGCACCGCTTCGTCACGCCGGATCCCGACGGGGTGCGGCGGGCGATCGAGGCCTACATCAACCCGGACGGCGGGTTCGGCGCGATGGAGCCGGACCTGCGGACGCCCGCGAGTCAGCCGTCGGCCGTGTTGTACGCCTTCGAGGCGCTGGAGGACGTGGACGGGGGCGATCCCGCCGTCACGACGGCGGCGCTGGACTGGATCGCGACGATCGCCGCCGACGACGGCGGCGTACCGTTCGTGCTGGGAAGCGCGTCCGGCTACTCCTACGCGCCGTGGTGGACGCCCAGCAAGGACCCGCCGTCGTCGCTGCTGATGACCGCGGGCCTCGTCCAAGCCGCGCTGCGCCTGGGGCTCGAGCACCCGTGGCTGACCAAGGCCACCGACTACGTCTGGACGGCGATGGCCGACCTCAAGCTGAGCGACCCCTACAGCTTCCGGTACACGGTGCACTTCCTCGACGTCGTCGGAGACCGCGAGCGCGCCGAGAAGGAGATCGCCGCGCTCGCCGAGCGGATGCCCGAGGACGGGATCCTGAAGGTCGAGGCGGGCGGCGAGGGCGAGACGCTGTCGGCGATCGAGGTCGCGACGCGCCCCGACCACGTCGGCACGCGCCTCTTCCCGCGCGAGCTGATCGACCGCCAGCTCGACGAGCTCGCCGCCGATCAGCACGACGACGGCGGCTGGGACTTCAGCTGGCCGAAGTGGAACCCCGCCGCCGCCTTCGAGTGGCGCGGGGTGGTCACGCTCCAGGCGCTGGCCACCCTGCGCGCATACGACCGGCTCTAGGAGGACGCCGCCTCCAGCGTCGCCAGCTCCTCGTCGCTGAGCTTCAGCTCCGCCGCCGCGACGTTCTCCTCGAGGTGCTCGACCGACGAGGTCCCCGGGATCGGGAGCATGACGGGGGACTTGGCCAGCAACCACGCCAGCGCGACCTGGCCGGCGGTCGCGTCGTGGGCGTTGGCGATCTCGTCGACCGCGCCGCCCGGCTTGGCCAGCTCGCCGGCCGCCAGCGGGAACCACGGGATAAACCCGATGCCCTGCTCCTCACAGTAGGTCAGGACGTCCTCGGACTGGCGGTTGCTCAAGTTGTAGAGGTTCTGGACCGTCGTGACGGTGAACACCTCCTGGGCCGCCTTGATCTCGTCGACGCTGACCTCGCTCAGCCCGAGGTGCTTGACGACGCCCTCGTCCTGCAAGGCCTTCAACTCGGCGAACTGCTCGTCGCGGTCGGTGCGCTCGTCGATGCGGTGCAACTGGTACAGGTCGATCTGCTCGACGCCCAGACGTCGCGCGCTCATCAGCGCGCACTGACGCAGGTACTCGCGGCGGCCCAGCGGCGGCCACTCGCCGGGGCCCGAGCGCGTCAGGCCGCCCTTGGTCGCGACCGTCAGGCCCTCGTAGGGCGCCAGGGCGCTGGCGATGTAGTCCTCGCTGAAGTACGGGCCGTAGGAGTCGGCGGTGTCGATGAAGTCGACGCCGAGCTCGGGCAGGCGCTTGAGCACCCGCGCCACGCGATCCGGATCCGGATGCGGACCCCAGACGCCGTCGCCGACGATGCGCATCGCGCCGTACCCGAGGCGCGTCACCTCGATGTCGCCGCCGATCTTGAACGTGCCGGACGCTGCTGCGGAAGTCATGCCCTCGACGGTAGGACGTCTCAGGCGCTGAGCGTCCGCCGCAGCGCGCGCCAGGCGTCTTCGCGCTCGCCCGCGTCGACCAACCGTCGCCGGACGCGCCCCGTGAAGGCCTGGGCGGAGCCGTCGCCGCGGACGTCGATCCCGCCCGCCACGCCGCCCGGCCCGCGGACCTCGCCGCGCACCGCGACCTGCGCCGCGGGCTCGTACTCCCGCCCCAGCGCCCGCTCGACGCGCGGCACCTGCGTGTTGGCCGCCACCCGCGTCGCGTCCTCCAGCGCGTCCAGCGCGGCGCCGAGCGCGTCGTAGGACGTCTTCTCGACCTTGCCGCGCCGCCGGATCGTCACCGTGAAGGAGGCCGCCATCGCGGCGCCAACCCTACGCGGCGAGCAGCGGCGCGACCATCTCGTCGACGCCATGGGCGTGCGTGACGCGCATCTGCGACGAGATCTTCCTGAACAGCCGGTGCGCCGCCAGGTTCTCGGGCAGCATCGACGCGGTGAAGTTCTCGATCCCGCGCGCGGTCGCCGCATCCGTCAGCGCGGTGCCCAGCGCGGTCCCGACGCCGAGGCCCTGGAGGTCGTCGGCGATGACGATCGCGATCTCGGCGTTGCTCGGCGCGCTCGCGTCGCGCACCCAGCGCCCGACGCCGACGATCACCGACGGCGCGCGCGCCAGCACGGCGACCAGCGCGTAGTGGTCGTCGAAGTCGACCTCGGTCAGGTACTTCAGCTCCGAGGACGTCAGGCGCGGCTTGGGGGAGAGGAAGCGCTGGTAGACCGAGCGGTCCGAGAGCCGCCCGAGACCGGCGACGAGCGCGTCCTTGTCCTCCGGCTCGATGCGGCGGAGGACCAGCTCCGGTACAGCCGAGTCAGAGGTACGTAGCGTCATGCAACGGACAGGCTAACCCGTCCGCGTAGGAACACTGTGCGGCCGGTCACGCAAGCGCGCGACCGGCCGCGACAGCGGACGAAGCTACGAGCGGTCGTTCAGCGCGACGTAGTCGCGCGTGCGCTCGCCCGTGTAGATCTGGCGCGGGCGCGCGATCTTCTGCTCCTTGTCCTGCACCATCTCCAGCCACTGGGCGATCCAGCCGGAGGTGCGCGGGATGGCGAACATCACCGGGAACATGTCCATCGGGAGGCCGAGCGCCTCGTAGATCAGGCCCGAGTAGAAGTCGACGTTCGGGTAGAGCTTGCGGGAGACGAAGTAGTCGTCTTCCAGCGCGATCTTCTCGACCTCGAGCGCGATGTCCAGCAGCGGGTTGACGCCCGTCACCTCGAAGACGTCGTTGCACGCCTTCTTGATGATCGTGGCCCGCGGGTCGTAGTTCTTGTAGACGCGGTGGCCGAAGCCCATCAAGCGCTCGTTGCCGTCCTTCACGCCCTGCATGAAGTCCTTGATGTTGTCCTTCGTGCCGATGCGCTTGAGCATCCGCAGGACGGCCTCGTTGGCACCACCGTGCAGCGGGCCGTACAGGGCGGCGACGCCGGCGGCGACCGCGGAGTACGGGTCGACCTGCGAGGAGCCCACCGCGCGCACGGCGTTGGTGGAGCAGTTCTGCTCGTGGTCGGCGTGCAGGATGAACAGGACGTCGAGCGCGCGCTCGAGCCGGGGGTCCGGCTCGTACTTCAGCTCGGTCATCTTGTACATCATGCTGAGGAAGTTGCCCGGGTACTCCAGATCGTTGTCCGGGTAGTAGTAGGGCTGCCCCATGATGTGGCGGTAGGCGAAGGCCGCCAGCGTCGGCATCTTGGCGATCAGGCGGATCGTCTGGAGCTGCCGGTTCTGGGCGTCCTGGATCTCGTTGGCGTCCTTGTAGAACGTCGACAGCGCGCCGACCGACCCCACCAACATGCCCATCGGGTGCGCGTCGTGGCGGAAGCCGCCGACGAACTCCTTGACGTTCTCGTGGACGAACGTGTGGGTGGTGATCTCGTGCTTCCAGTTGTCCAGCTGCTGCTGGTTGGGGAGATCACCGTGGACGAGCAGGTAGGCGACCTCGAGGTACGTCGACTTCTCGGCCAGCTGCTCGATGGGGTAGCCGCGGTACTCCAGGACGCCGTTCTCGCCGTCCAGGTAGGTGATGGCCGATCGACACGACGCGGTGTTCGTGAAGGCCGGGTCATAGGTCATCAACCCGAAGTCGTCGTCAGAGGTCTTGATCTGACGGAAGTCCATGGCCCGGACCGTGCCGTCGGTGATCGGCACCTCGTAGGTCTCGCCGGTCCGGTTGTCGGTGACGGTCAGGGTCTCCTGGCCGGATGCTGCTACGCCGCCGCCGTCCGGCTGCGTCTGGGTATCGCTCACGATCTTGCGCCCTCTCTCGGGTAAGGGGATCGCCTCTGCATACTAGTGTGCCCGGGCTACCGCCGGTCCCACCGGTCGCGCAGGCTCTCGCCCGTGCGCTTGGCCCTGCGAGCCGTGGTGGTGTTGCCCAGCACGCGGGCGATCCGCGAGCCGCGATCGACCAGGTGGATGTCCTTCTCGGCGGCCGGGAACGTGGTCGTCACCCAGCGCTCGGCGATCCGCCGGACCTCGGGCGCGTCGAGGAAGCGCAGGCCCTCCGGCGTGTCGACGTCGATGCCGTCGAAGATGTGCTCCCGCTTGGCCTCGTGGACGCGGCGCACGGTCCCGAGCTGGACGCCGTCGCTGGAGCGGATCGGCGTGCCGCGCTTGAGGACCTGGAAGCTGACGGCGTGGCCGTCGTCCTCGTCGAGGTGGGCGTCCCGTGCGTCGTCCGTCACGCAGCGAGAAGTTAGATGGTCCTAGCCGGTGATGACGGCGGTCGCCATCGCGCCGACCATCAGCAGCGCGGTGAGGGCGATCACGCCGCGCTTGGCGGCGACGGTGGCGGGGAAGCTGGCGGACGACATGCCGATGCCCGAGAGGACCACGGCCCACAGGGTCAGCAGGCCGCCCAGGATGTAGAAGGGCGTCTTCGAGGGCTCGGCCTCTTCCTCAACCGCCAGGATCAGGGCGATCAGCGCGTGCATGCGCGCGAGCCTAACCGCTGCGAGGTTGGCTGTGGGCGGGTCCTTGTCAGAGGGCTAAAGTTCGGTTCATGCCTCATCTGCGTTCTCGCACGGTCACGCACGGTCGCAACATGGCGGGCGCGCGCTCGCTGCTCCGCGCGGCCGGCGTAGAGAAGGAGGACATCGGGCGCAAGCCGATCATCGCGATCGCCAACTCCTACACGCAGTTCGTCCCCGGGCACACGCACCTGTCGCCGGTCGGCCGGGTCGTGTCGGACGCCGTGCAGGCCGCGGGCGGCATCGCGCGCGAGTTCAACACGATCGCCGTGGACGACGGCATCGCGATGGGCCACGACGGGATGCTCTACTCGCTGCCCTCGCGCGACCTGATCGCCGACAGCGTCGAGTACATGGTCAACGCGCACTGCGCGGACGCGATGGTGTGCATCTCCAACTGCGACAAGATCACGCCGGGGATGCTCAACGCGGCGCTGCGGCTGAACATCCCGACGGTGTTCGTGTCCGGCGGGCCGATGGAGGGCGGGACGGCGACGCTGGTCGACGGGACCGTGCGCAAGCGCCTGAACCTGATCACGGCGATCGCCGACGCGGTGGCGGACTCCGTCAGCGACGACGACCTCGCGCTGATCGAGGAGGCCGCGTGCCCGACGTGCGGGTCGTGCTCGGGCATGTTCACCGCCAACTCGATGAACTGCCTGACCGAGGCGCTGGGGCTAGCGCTGCCGGGCAACGGCTCGACGCTGGCGACGCACACGGCGCGCCGTGAGCTGTACGAGGCTGCGGGCGCACAGGCAGTGGAGTTGTGCACGCGCTACTACGAGGGCGACGACGCGTCGGTGCTCCCGCGCGCGGTCGCCACGCGCGAGGCGTTCGAGAACGCGATGACGCTCGACGTCGCGATGGGCGGCTCGACCAACACGGTCCTGCACCTCCTGGCCGCGGCGATCGAGGCCGAGCTGGACTTCACGATGGCCGACATCGACGCGATCTCGCGGCGCGTGCCGTGCGTCTGCAAGGTGGCGCCGAACGGGACCTACTTGATGGAGGACGTGCATCGCGCGGGCGGGATCCCGGCGATCCTCGGGGAGCTTTGGCGGGGCGGGCTGCTGCACGAGGGTGTGCACAGCGTCCACTCGCCGTCGCTGGACGAGTGGCTGGAGGAGTGGGACGTCCGCAGCGGCGGCGCGTCCGCCGTGGCGCTGGAGCTCTTCCACGCGGCACCGGGCTGCAAGCGGAGCGCCGAGGCGTTCTCGCAGTCCGAGCGCTGGGAGTCGCTCGACGTCGACGCCGCCGAGGGCTGCATCCGCGACGTGGCGCACGCCTACACCAAGGACGGCGGCCTGGCGATCCTGCACGGCAACATCGCGCTGGACGGCTGCGTGGTGAAGACCGCGGGCGTCGACGAGTCGATCTGGACCTTCAGCGGCCCGGCCGTCGTGGTCGAGTCCCAGGAGGCGGCGGTCGACGCGATCCTCTCCAAGCGCGTGCAGGCGGGCGACGTGGTCGTCATCCGCTACGAGGGCCCGCGCGGCGGTCCGGGCATGCAGGAGATGCTCTACCCGACGTCCTACCTGAAGGGCTTGGGGCTGGGCGCGCAGTGCGCGCTGCTGACCGACGGGCGCTTCTCCGGCGGGACGTCTGGTTTGTCGATCGGGCACGTGTCGCCCGAGGCGGCGTCCGGCGGCGCGATCGCGCTGATCGAAGACGGCGACACCATCAACATCGACATCCCCAACCGCACCATCGATGTGGCGTTGACCGACGCCGAGCTCGACGAGCGCCGATCGCGGTTGGAGGCCACCACCGGCTACAAGCCCGCCGAAGATCGCCCCCGCGCTGTCACCCCCGCCTTGCGCGCCTACGCCGCCATGGCGACCTCGGCCGACAAGGGCGCCGTCCGCGACGTCACCCGCATCGAGGCCCTGCAGGACGCGGCCTCACGCACGACCGAGCCGGCGTAGCGCCCCGCGCGAAAGTCGTCACTCCCGCGCGTCGTTCCGTGACGCGTCCGGCCCTACGGTCGGACGCGTGTCGCGGATCCTCCTCGTCGCTCGCACCGTCGAGTCCTCGCTGGCGATGTGGACGGCCGTCGGCTCAGCCTGCGGCTGCTGCCTCTGGCTCTGCGCGCACGGGCTGAACGCGCTCTGCCGCAAGGTGCGCGATCCGGTCTGGCACGTCGAGCAGAGCTTGAAGCGGACGATGGGTGAGAAGCGGCGCAGACGGGACGCGGTGCTGTTCGCGCTCTCGCGGTGGACGCACGTCGGGCGGTGGGGTGGCGGCTGGCTCGATCTGGTGAAGTGGACGACGGTTGGGTCGCTTGTAGGGTCGACCTGTGTCATTATCAGCGAGGTCCTTTACCGATGATCAACGCTGCTGATAGCCACTCGCCCGCTCGGCGCTCGTTCTTCCATGACGCGATCACCTCTTGCGTCCTCGCCGCGATGATCTTCTCGGTGTGGGCCGGCGTAGGTCTCGCCGACTCGACGGTGGGCTTCGGGGCGGGTGTCGTCGTCGCCAGTTGGCCCGCGCTCATCGTCGGGATGCTCGGGCCCGATCTCCGCGACATTCGCCGGCCGCGCCGCAAGGACGTCCATGTGCAGCGCGCGGCGCAGAAGGTCGCGGCCGTGGTCGCGCGGTCGGAGCGCTCCGGTCGCGCCGGCTAGCGCTCGTGCTCCGGGTCCCGTGAGCGCACGATGGTCGTGCGGCTGCGGGAGGGGGCGGAGGGCATGGGTTCGCCGTGGGGGCCGCGGGGGCGTGGTTTGCGGGGCCGTCGGCCGCGGTGGTCCGGGCGTGGGTTGACCTTGGTTCCGCCGTCTTCGTCGGAACCGGACTCGGGCTCTTCTTCCTGGTGGACCGCCCACCACACGATGTACAGGAGGGCGGCGACCGGGATCTTGAGCACCAGCATCAGCCAGATGAGGCCCCAGGTCATGGTCTGCCAAAGCTACCCCGCTGAGCGAGGTCGCGTGTGACGAATTTCGCCGGCGGTGTCCGGCGGCCGGGTGGAGAGGCGCGCTCGGGGTGGCGCGCGCCCCTGTTCAGCGCTGCTTCTTGGCCGTTGCCTTACGTGCCGCGGCCTTCTTTGCGGCCCGCTTCTTCGCCGCGGCCTTCTTGGCGGCGGCGCGCTTCTTGGAAGCCGCCTTCTTGGCCCGCGCCTTCTTCTGGGCGGCCGTGAGCTTCTTGGTGGCCTTCTTCTTGCTCGCCGTCGTGGACTTCTTCGACGAGGCCTTCTTGGTGGTCTTCGTCGTGTAGCTCGACAGCGGCGCGGACGTTTCGCCGTCGATCCAGGCGCCGGACGGGATGACGTTCCTCAAGGCGACGCCGATGTCCAGCGCGCCCGTGCCGACGGGCAGGCCGATCTTGCGGGTGCCGCCCAACAGCGCGTTGGCCAGGCCGGCGGCGTCGAGGTCCGGACGGGCCGCGGCGATCAGCGCCAGCGCGCCGGTGACCTCGGGCGCGGCCATCGACGTGCCGGTCCGCCACTCGTAGCCGCCGCCCAGCGCCGTGGAGAGGATCTCCTCGCCGGGCGCGGCCAGATCCGCGCCGGGGCCGTAGTCCGAGACGCTCGACAGGGCGCCGTCGCGGCGGGTCGCGGCGACGCCGAGCACGTTGTCCTCGCCGTAGGCCGCCGGGTAGGTCGGGGCGGCCGCCAGGTCGGCGCCCTCGTTGCCGGCCGCGACGACGATCAGCACGCCGCGCGCCTGGGCGTAGCGGACCGCGTCCTCGAGATCGGGCGTCGAGGACGGCCCGGCCAGCGACAGGTTGACGATCCGCGCGCCGTTGTCGACCGCGTAGCGGATGCCGAGCGCGACGTCGGTGGTCGTCCCGCGCGCCGCGCCGTCCAGCACGCGCACGGCCATCAGCTTGACGCGCCAGGACACGCCCGCGACGCCGATCCCGTTGCCGCCGCGCGCGCCGACGATGCCGGCGACGTGCGTCCCGTGGCCATTGGCGTCCTGCGGCGTGCCGTCGTGCTCGACGAAGTCGACGCCGTGGACGTCATCGACGTAGCCGTTGCCGTCGTCGTCGACGCCGTTGCCGGGCACCTCGCCCGGGTTCGTCCACAGGTTCGGGGCCAGGTCGGGGTGGCCGAGGTCGATGCCGGAGTCCACGATCGCGACGGTGAGGTCGCTGCCGGTGGTCTGGCGCCATGCGGAGGCGAGGCCCATCGGGGCGTCGCCGTCCAGCGGCCACTGCTCGGCGGCGCGCGGGTCGGTCGCGGCGGCCTGGGCGGCGCGCGCCTTTACGCCGCGCTTGGCGGATGGGGAGATGACGCGGGCCGCGTCGGGCTTTGCCTTCAGGCCGTCCGGGGCGACGACCGACGCGCGCTGCGACGCACCAGCAACAGGTGCAATGGCGAGCGCGGCAAGAAGCGAGGTGGTGACAACGGTGGGGAACAAGCGAGGAGCGAGCGGCATTCGGCCTCCATGCCGAAATGAGGGGCTGCTGATCCGGCGTCCATGCCGGATGTGACCCGCTGACACAGGTGCGGGCACTCCAGGGATCGGCCACCTCCGCCGCTCACCTAGCGCATCGCGCCTGCATTTGGACAGATGTCCATCCGCCTCCCGAGCGTTGACCGCACGCGGACACCGCGCCCAAGAACGACGAAGGGCGGCCGCAGGGCCGCCCTTCGGAACGCTTGGTGTGGCCTGCGACTACACGCGCAGCGCGACCGGGTCGACCGTGAAGGCCGTCATGCGCTGCAAGTCGGCGACGCGCGCCTGGACCTCGTCGGCGGTCAAGCGCTCGACGCGCTCGGTGCCGAACTCCTCGACGTTGTAGGACGCCAGCGCCGTGCCGTAGGCCATTGCACGCGAGAGGAGCTGGTGGCCGATTTCGCCCTCAGGGTGTGCTGCGACGTAGCCGACGAAGCCGCCCGCGAACGTGTCGCCCGCGCCCGTCGGGTCGATGACCTCGCTCAGCGGGTAGGCGGGCAGCGCGAAGAAGTCGTTCTCGGTGAACAACGCGGCGCCGTACTTGCCGAGCTTGGCGACGACGGCCTTCGGGCCCCACGACAGCACCTCGTGCGCGGCCTGCTGGAGCGTCGGCTTCTCGGTCAGCTGCTCCAGCTCCTCGTCGTTGAGGATCAGGCAGTCGACGGTCCCGATGACCTTCTTCAGCGACTCGTTGGCGATGTCGATCCAGAGGTTCATCGAGTCCATCGCCACGAAGCGCGCCTTCGTGCACTGCTCGCGCACGGCCAGCTGGAGGTCCGGCTGGATGTTGGCCAAGAACAGGACGTCGGCGTCCTTGGACTCCTGCGAGAGCTTCGGCTCGAAGGACTCGAAGACGTTGAGGTCGGTGACCAGCGTCTCGCGCTCGTTGAGGTTCGACGAGTACACGCCGCTCCAGAAGAACGTCTTGCCGCCCTCGACGACCTCGACGTCGTCGGTCACGGTGCCGCGCGTGCGCAGCGTCGCCCACGAGGCCTCGTCGAAGTCTTCGCCGACCGGCCCGACCGGGCGCACGACGTCGAAGAACGACGCGGCCAGGGCGAAGTGGGTGGCGGCGCCGCCGAGCATCCGCTCGCGCTCCCCGAACGGGGTCTTGACGGCGTCATAGGCCAGGGATCCGACGACTGTGAGGCTCATACGGCGCGCAAGGCTAGAGGAAACGGTCCCACCCGATCCCCTAGGGTGCCGCGCGATGCGTGCGATCCAGCAGGTCGAGTTCGGCGGGCCGGAGGTCCTCGAGCTGGTCGACATCCCGGTCCCGGAGCCGGCCGAGGGCCAGGTCCTCATCGAGGTCTCTCGCGCAGGGATCAACTTCGCCGACACCCACCAGCGCGAGGACGGCTACGTCCAGAAGCAGCACCTGCCGCTGATCCCGGGCGGCGAGGTCGCGGGCGTGCGGGCCGACACCGGCGAGCGTGTCGTGGCGCTCACCGGCCACGGCGGCTACGCGCAGTTCGCCGTCGCGCCCGCAGACAAGACGTTCCCGATCCCCGACGGGCTGGACGACGGCGCTGCGCTCGCGCTGCTGATCCAGGGCCTGACCGCGTGGCACCTCTACCGGACCTGCGCGCGGATCGCGCCCGGCGGCGAGGAGTCGGTGCTGGTGGTCTCCGGCGCGGGCGGCGTCGGGTCGCTGGCGGTGCAGCTCGGCCAGGCGATGGGCGCGGGGCGCGTGATTGCCACAGCCTCTTCGGAGGAGAAGCGCGAGCTGTGCCTCGAGCTCGGCGCCGACGTGGCGATCGACGGCGACGCGTCCGACGCCGACGCGCTGCGCGACCGGATCCTCGGCGCCAACCACGGCCGCGAGGTCGACGTCGTCCTGGAGATGGCCGGCGGCCCGCTCTTTGACGTCGCCCTGCGCGCGATGGCCGACATGGGGCGGATGGTCGTCTACGGCATCTCCTCGCGCGAGCAGAACGAGGTCCGGACCGGGCGCCTGCTCAAGCGCTCGCAGTCGGTGATCGGCTTCTGGTTGTTTCACTACCTGGAGCGACGCGAGCACCTCGAAGTGCCGCTGGCCGAGCTGTTCGCGCTGGCGGCCGAGGGTGTCGTGAACGCGGTCGTGGGGGAGACCTACGCCTTGAGCGACGCCCGCCGTGCACAGGAGGATCTCGTCGCGCGCCGCACCCGCGGCAAGCTCCTCCTCGACCCGTCGCGCTGAACGAGATGCCCGAGCCCGCCATCACCCTCGTCACCCTCTCGGCCTCCTACGGCGCCGGCGGCAGCCAGATCGGGCCCGCGCTGGCCGAGCGTCTTGACGTTCCGTTCGTGGACCGCGCCATCGCCGCGGGGATGGCCGACCGCCTCGGCATCACCGAGGCCGAGGCCGAGAAGCTCGACGACGACGTCGAGCGCGGGCTGGACCGGATCCTCAGCAGCCTCGCGCCGGTCGGCGACTTCTACGGCGACGTCGATCCCGCACTGCTCCAACGCTCGGGCCATCACGAGGCCGCCGAGGCCGTCATCCGCGAGATCGCCGCCAGCGGCCGCGCCGTGATCCTCGGCCGCGCCGGCGCCGTGGTCCTGAAGGACGAGGCCCGGGCGCTGCACGTCCGCCTCACCGGTCCGCCGCAGGCGCGCGTCGAGCAGGCGACGCGGCTTGAAGGCGTCGACCGCAACGACGCCGAGCGCCGCTGCAAGAAGACCGACCGCGCCCGCGAGGCCTACGTCAAGCGCTATTACAACTGCGACGCCCGCGACCCGGCGCTGTACGACGTCGTGCTCGACTCGACGCGCCTGGGGATTGAGGCCTGCGTCGACGTCTTGGCGGCGGCATGCGGCGCCGGCCCTACGCCGCCTTCGGCGTCTCCGGCATCTCCGACGCCATGAGCGACGCGAGCTGGGTGCGGGACCGCAGGTCGAGCTTGCGGTAGATCTGCGACAGGTGGTACTCGATGGTCTTCGGTGAGAGGAAGAGCTTGGCCGCGACCTCGCGGTTGGTCATGCCGTAGGCGACCAGGCGGGCGATCTGCAGCTCGTGCGCGGTCAGCTCCTCCAGGCCGGCGGCGGCGACGGCTTCCTTCTGCGCGGCGCCGGCCTCGGCCGCCGCGCCGCCCGTGGCGCGCAGCTCGACCCGCGCGCGCTCGGCCCACGGTGCGGCGCCCAGGCGCTCGAAGGCGTCCAGCGCCTCCACGAGCTGCTCGCGGGCATCGGCGCGGCGCCGGTCGCGGCGCAGGCGCTCGCCGTAGGCGAGCTGCGTGCGCGCCTTCTCAAACGGCTGGCCGTCGTGCTCGTGATGCGACAACGCGGTCTGGAAGTGGTGCTCGGCGGTCTCGTTGGCCAGGATCCCGCGACAGCGCGCCAGCGCCGCTAGCGCCCAGCGTCCGCCGCCCAGGCGATCCGCGAACGCCTCTAGCGCTTGGAAGGCGTCCTCGGTCCGGCCCATCCGCGCCAGCGCCTCGACGCGGTCGGCGCCGAACTGGACGATCCCGCGCTGCGTGTGGAGCCGCTGGGTGAAGCGGTGGACGCGGTCGTAATGCTCGACCGCCGCCTCGATCTCGCCCGCGCCCAATGCGTCCAACGCCAACGCGTTCAACCCGTACACCGTGATCGCCGGCCCGCCGAGCAGCTCGGACAGCTGGACCGCCTCGCGGCCGTGCGCGCGGGCGTCGTCGCGGCGGCCCATTGCGGCCTCGACGTGTGCGAGCACGCTCAAAGCGAACGTCAGCAGCGGCGTCGTGCGGGTCTCGCGCGCCAGGCGCGTCGCCTCGGCCGCGTTGGCCAGCGCCGCGCTCCAGTAGCCGCGGCGGAAGTCCAGCACGCTGTGCGCGGCCAGCGGGTAGATGATGTGGTTGATCGCCGACGCGTCGCGAGCGACCGTCACGAGGTGGTCGAGCACGGCGGTCGCGCGGTCCCAGCGCTCGTACCAGATGGCGCACTGGCCGGCCATGCCCACCAGCTCGCTCGGCATCGCCAACACGTACTCCGACGTCAGGAACGGCATCGCCGGATCCAGCAGCGCGTCGGCCTCGTCCTCGTGGCCGAGCGCCGCGTGCGCCTCGCCGACCAACACGCCGGCCAGCACCTCGATCACCGGGTCGGTGCCCGGAGGCAGCAGCGACCGCGCGCGGTCGCCGGTGGCGACCAAGGCCTCCATGTCGCCGGTCATCATGTGGGCGACGGCCGCCTCGACCAACAGCGACGCCGCCGCGCCAGGGTTCTCGTCGCCGATCCGCTCGGCCTCGTCGACGAGCAGGTCGTGCGCGGTGACCGGCGCACCGCGGCGCATCTCGACGCGGCCGCGGACGCGGACGACCTCGGTCGCCAGCGCGCCGCCCGGCATCTGCTCCTGGGCGGTGCCGACGAGCGCCAAGGCATGGTCCGCGTGGCCGGACTGCGCGAAGTCCGACGCCGCCTCCAGCAGCCGCCGGGCGCGGCTCTCCTCGTTGGTCGAGAGGTTCGCAGCGCGCTCGTAGGCGCGGGCGCTGGCGACGACGCCGCCGCGAGCGCGCGCCTCGGCGGCCGCGCTTTCCAGCGCCGTGGCGACCTCCTCGTCGGGCGCGTCGGCCGCGGCCGCCAGGTGCCAGGCGCGGCGCGCGGGCGACGGCGCGACGTCCGCGAGCGTCGCGTGCACCGAGCGCCGCGTGACCGGATCGGCCGCGTGGTAGATCGCCGAGCGCAGCAGCGGGTGGAAGAAGTCCAGGCGGCCGTCGAGCGCGATCATCCCGGCGCTGATCGCGGGGTCCAGCGCGTCGGTCGGCAGCCCGCGCGCCGACAGCGCCTGGGTGAAGATGTCGTGGCGACCGGTCTGCATCGCGGCGGCGACCAGCAGCGCCTCGCGGGTGGCCTCCGGCAGGTCGGCGACCTGGCGGGCGAAGGCGGTCTCGATCTGCTGGCCCGCGGGGATCGGCCCGGCCAGCGGCTCACGTCCGGCGAGCTGGTCGAGGCTCAGCCCGCGGGGCATCTCGGTCAGCGCCAGCGGGTTGCCGCCGGCGGTGGCGACGAGGTCCTTTGCGACCGCCTCGGCGACGCGGTGGCGCGACTCACGCTTGAGCAGCTCGCTCGCGGTCGCGTCGTCCAGGCCCTCGATCGCCTGCGCGTCGACGCCCTCGAAGGCCTCCAGGACCGGCTTGACCGGCCGGGACGCGCAGAGCAGGACGACGCCCTCGGCGCCAAGGCGGCGCGCGACGAAGATCAGCGCCTCGCGGGAGGCGTCGTCGAGCCAGTGGACGTCGTCGGCGGCGACGAGGTAGGGCTTCTCCTCGGCCGCGGCACCCAACAACGACAACATCGCCGCGGGCACGGCGAAGCGATCGAACGGCGTCGGCGGCTCCAGCGCCAGCGCGCTACCCAAGGCGCGCGCCTGCACCTCGGGGATGCGGTCGCGCAGCGCCAGCAACGGCGTCAGCAGCTCCAGCAATCCGGCGAACGGGATGTCGGACTCGGACTCAAAGCCGCGCGTGCGCAGGATCCCGAAGTCCCGCTCGGCAGCGGCGTCGAGGGCCGTGCGCAGCAGGGCGGACTTGCCGATTCCGGCCTCGCCGTGGAGCAGGAGCGCAGCGCTCTTGCCGTCCTTGGCGTCGTTCAACAGATCTTCTATATGCGCGGTCTCGCGCGTGCGGCCCAATAGCACCGGGCGGAATGATGCCACGGCGCACTACCCTTCATGGGTATATATGACCGCCTTCGCGGACCTCGGCCTCAGCGAGCCGACCCTACAAGCCCTTCAAGACGTCGGCTACGAGCAGCCGAGCCCCATCCAGGAGCAGGCGATCCCGATCCTGCTGCAGGGCGAGGACATCATCGGCCAGGCCCAGACGGGCTCCGGCAAGACGGCCGCGTTCGGCCTGCCGATCATCGAGCACGTCGACCCCTCCGAGGGTGAGGTCCAGGCCCTCGTCCTGACCCCGACGCGTGAACTTTGCATCCAGGTGACGCAGGCGCTGCGCTCCTACGGCAAGCGCAAGGGCGTCGACGTCGTCGCCGTCTTCGGCGGCGCGCCGATCCGCTCCCAGCAGGCGCAGCTGCGCGCCGGGGGCCACGTCGTCGTCGGCACCGTCGGGCGCGTGCTCGACCTCCTGTCGCGCGCGTCCCTGCACCTCAGCGACTGCCGCTTCGTCGTCCTGGACGAAGCCGACGAGATGCTCGACCTCGGTTTCCTCGAGGACGTCGAGAAGATCCTCAAGCTCTGCCCCAACGGCCGTCAGACCGCGCTGTTCAGCGCGACGATGCCGCCGCCGATCCGCGAGCTGGCCGATCAGTACCTCTACCACCCGCAGACGGTGAAGGTGAAGTCGGCCAACCTGACCGTCGACACCGTCGAGCAGTTCCGGCTGGAGGTCAAGACGGCCGACAAGCCGCAGGCCTTGGTCGACGTCCTGCGCGAGGAGCGCCCCGACCAGGCGATCGTCTTCACGCGCACCAAGATCCGCGCGGACCAGCTCTACCGCAAGCTGCGCGACGGCGGGATGAACGTCAAGGCGCTGCACGGCGACATGTCGCAGGGCCAGCGCGACGGCGTGATGCTGTCCTTCAAGGGCGGCCGCGTGCCGATCCTGGTGGCCACCGACGTCGCCGCCCGCGGCCTGGACATCTCGACGGTCACGCACGTCGTCAACTTCGACGTGCCGGCCTCGCCCGACACCTACGTGCACCGCATCGGGCGAACAGGCCGCGTCGGCCGCTCCGGCCGGGCCATCACGTTCGTCGAGCCCAAGCAGCAGAAGGAGCTGCTGGCGATCGAGAAGCACATCGGCATGGAGCTCAAGCCCTGGGAGCCGGGCGCCAAGACGTCGGCCGCGCCGGTCGTCGAGAAGCCCAAGCGCCACACCAAGCCGCAGCTCTCGCGCAACGGCGACGAGGCCTACCGGCGCGTGCTGGCCGGCGCGGGCCGCGCGGACGGGCTCGAGGTCGCCGACGTGATCCATGCGATCACGCAGGCGGCGGGCCTGGACGGCGAGGCCGTGCGCGACGTGCGCGTGCTGGAGCGCTTCACGCTCTTCTCGGTCCCGGACTCCGAGGCCGACCGGATCGTCGAGGCCGTGGACGGCGCGTCGCTGGAGAGCGGCGGGTCGTTGCGGGTGGAGTTGGCTCGTACCTAGGTACGGCATCCACCCGACTTTCCGGGAGCAGGACCGCAACCTCCGTGTCCCGAAGAGAGTTCGGGGTAAGGTGAGGATCAGCCGATGACGCTGCAGCTTTTGCGAGATACCGAGACCGACAAGCCCGACGCCGCCACCGAGGCACCCGCGCCCGCTCCGCCGGAGACGCGGACGTGCCCGAAGTGCTCGGCGCCGCTTGAGGACGGTCAGGACTGGTGCCTGAACTGCGGCGAGGCGCAGCCCGGCGGCCGCCGGGTCTCGCTGCCCGGCAAGCGCGCGACGGCGACGGTGCTCGCGTTGACGACCGTTCTGGTCGGCGGCGCGGTCGCAGCGTCCTACGCGGCGCTGCAGGATGGCTCTGAGACGGCGACCCCGCCGGCGCAGCTCGCACAGGTGCCCACGGCCTCCCAGGCGGCGCCCGCGCCGACGACGGCGGTGCCGGACGCGAGCACCGCGGTCCCGAGCGACACCGTCCCCAGCGACACGTCCGCCGCGCCGAGCGACACCGACAGCCTGCTGCCGCCTGACGCGGGCGACACGCCCGACATCCCGGACTCCTCGGGCGGCACTTCGTCGCCCGCCGACACGACGACGTCGGACACGACGACCGGCACGTCGACCGGCACGACGAAGACCGACTCGACCGCCGACACGCGCACGTCGACGTCGACCACGAAGACCGAGACCGAGACCGAGCCGGTCAAGATCGACCTCGCCGACGGCGCGGGCTCGCTCTATGACCCGTTCACGCGCGACACCGCCGCCGGTGACGCCGCCAAGGCCTTCGACGGCGACCCCAACACGTCGTTCCCGGTCACGGTCGCTCCGGGCTCCACGCAGATCGGCGCCGGCCTGGCCGTCGCGCTGCCCAAGCTGCAGGGCGTCCGCGAGATCGAGCTGAAGACCAAGACGCCGGGCTTCAAGATCGAGATCTACGCCACCGACGAGGAAGACCTCCCGCCGGACGTCCTCGACACGCGCTGGGCGCACCTCAAAGACGTCAAGGGCGTGGGCTCGGACACCGACGGCGCGGAGACCGTGAACCTCGGCTCCGGCTCGACCAAGTACCGCCACGTGCTGCTGTGGTTCACGGCGCCGCCGACCGAGGGCAGCACCGTGCGGATCTCCGAGCTCAAGCTGCTCGGCTGAGCGGCGCGCGGCCTGTGCCGCGTGCCGTTGGCTAGCCTGCCGGTCATGTCCACCGCGACGATGACCACCAGCGAAGGCCCGATCACGATCGAGCTCTTCGACGAGGACGCGCCGAAGACCGTCGACAACTTCAAGAAGCTCGTCAGCGACGGCTTCTACGACGGCCTGATCTTCCACCGCGTGATCCGCGACTTCATGATCCAGGGCGGCTGCCCGCAGGGCACCGGCACGGGCGGCCCCGGCTACACCTTCGAGGACGAGTTCAACCAGCACAAGGTCGTTCGCGGCGCGCTGGCGATGGCCAACGCCGGCCCGAACACCAACGGCTCGCAGTTCTTCCTCGTCACGACCGGCGAGGCGCCGTGGCTCGACGGCAAGCACACCGTCTTCGGCCAGGTGACCGAGGGCCTCGACGTCCTCGACAAGATCGAGGGCAAGCCCACCGACGCGCGCGACAAGCCGACCGAGGACATCAAGATCGAAAAGGTCGAAATTACGGCTTAGCCGTTTCGCGGTCCGCGAGCGGTGCGCTTTGGGTGCGCCGCTCGCGACCGCGCCGCCGGGCGTGTAAAGTGGTCTAGACCACATGTCCGGCTCCCTCTCCGTTCCCTCTGGCCCGATGCGGCTGGGCGTGAACGCCGCGCTGGTCGACGGCGAGCTCGTCGAGGGCGACGTCGCGATCGAGGATGGCCGCGTGGTCGAGGTCGGCCTCGGCGGTGGCGGCGGCCGCGGCGTCGCGGTCCCGGGGTTCCTGGACCTGCACATCAACGGGATCGTCGGCGTCGACTTCCTGGCGGCGGGCGTCGAGGGCTACGCGCGCGCCGGCGAGGCGCTGGCGGCGACGGGCGTCACGGGCTACCTGCCGACGTTCATCACGTCGCCGATGGGCGACTACCCGGAGGCGCTCCGCGCGGCGGAGGAGGCGATGGCCTCCGGCGGCGCGCCGGGCGCACGGGTTCTTGGGGTTCATCTCGAAGGGCCCTACCTCTCGCCGGTCTGGCCGGGTGCGCACGACCCGATGCAGCTGCGCGAGCCCGACGTCGAGGAGGCGCTGGCGCTCTGCGGCAACGGGCCGGTCAAGATGATGACCTTGGCGCCGGAGCTGGTCAATGGCCTTGAGTTGGTCGAGGCGCTGGCGACCCGGGGCGTCGTGGTCTCGATCGGCCACACCGACGCGGACGCTCGCGTCGCGGACGCCGCGTTCGACCGCGGCGCACGCGCGATCACCCACCTCTACAACGCCCACCGGCGCTGGACGGCGCGCGACCCGGGCGTCGGCGGCGCCGCGCTCATCCGGCCGGGCGTGACGGTCCAGGCGATCGTCGACCACGTCCACCTCGCACCCGAGGCCGCCTACGCCGCGTTCCTCACGGCCCGTGAGCGTTTCTCGCTGGTCACCGACGCGATGGAGGCCGCCGGCCAGGGCGACGGCGTCTACCGCCTCGGCCGCCGCGAGGTCTCCGTCCACGGCGCGCGCGCCGAGCTGACCGACGGCCTGCTCGCCGGCAGCGTGCTGACCATGGACGCCGCGGTCCGCAACCTCCACGCCTGCGGCGCCAGCTTCGCCCAGGCCGTCGGCGCCGCCACCGCCGCGCCGGCCCGCCTGCTCGGCGACCCATCGCTCGGCCGCCTCACCGTCGGCGCGCCCGCGGACGTCACGGTCCTGGACGAAGACCTCAACGTGCTGCGGACGCTGGTCGGCGGCAGCGAGCGCTTCGCCGCGGCGCCGGTCGCCTAAGTCGACCTAGAGCCGCGGCCGGAACCGCGAGGCGATCGCCGCCTCCTGGAGGTCGACCTCGTCGAGCAGCTCGCGCGCGGCCTCGTCGTCGACCTCGCCGGTGCGGATCGCGGCGACGAGCGCGGCGCGCTGGGCGGCCATCACCTCGCGCGTGAGGTCGGTCATCGCGCGGCCGGCGGCGCCTTGGGTGCGTGGGTCGTTGGCCGCGTCGGCGGCGTCCTCGCGGCGGCGCTCGAAGCGCTGGGAGGCGGCCTCGATGAACTTGGGGTCGATGCCCGGCGGCGGGTCGGCGACGAACTTGCGGAAGACGTCGCCCGCGGCGCGGCGGACGACCAGCTCGGCGGTCCGGCGCTGTTCGCGCGCCCGCTGCGCCTCGGTCGGGTCCTGCACGCCCAGCTTGCGGATCAGCCACGGCAGCGTCGCGCCCTGGATCAGCAGCGTCCCGACCGCGACGAGGTAGGCGATCGCCTGGATCTCCGGGCGGCCGGGGACCGTCGCGGGAACGCCGGCCGCGGCGGCGACGGTCACCACGCCGCGCATCCCGGTCCACGACACGACGACGGCCTCGCGCAGCGTCAGCGGCTCGGGCGCGTGGTGGGCGGGCCGCGGGCGGTGGCCGCGCGCGACCGCTCGCGCGTTCATCTCGGCAAAGCGTCGCTGGGCGCGCACGATGCCCGGGTCGTCAGGCCGGTCCTCGACGACCAGGCCGGCGCCGAGCGTCAGGAAGAGCACGACCGGCCGGATCACGATCACCGCCAACAGCACCAGCACGCCCGCGCCGAAGACCGTCGAGGCCGACGCGCCCGCGTCGCCGAGGTCATCGATCACGAACCGCAGCTGCAAGCCCATGTAGGCGAAGACGAAGGCCTCCAACAACACGTCGACCGCGCCCCACACCTGGCGTTCTTGCAAGCGCGTCTCGTAGCCGAAGCGGACCGAGAGTTGACCGACCAGGAAGCCGGCGGTGACGACCGCCAGGACGCCGGAGGCCTCCAGCTCCTCGGCCAACATGTAGGCCGCGAACGGGATCACGAGGCCGAGCACGGTCTCCAGCGCCGCGTCGTTGAGCACACGGCGGATCATGAGCGCGACGGCCCCGATCGCCAGCCCGGCGGCGATCCCGGCGAACGAGCTGTACAAGAACAGCAAGATGGGGCTGTCGATGAACGTGTGGTCGCCGGCGACCGAGGCGACGGCCACGCTGAACAGCGTCAGCGCCGCCGCGTCGTTGACCAGCGACTCGCCGGTGAGCACCGACAGCACGCGCCGCCGCAGGCCGAGCTCGCGCCCGATCGCGACCGCGCTGACCGCGTCGGGCGGCGCGACCACCGCGCCGAGCACGATCGCCGCGCCGCCGGTCAGCCCCGGGACGACCCACGCGCCGACCGCGCCGATCGCGAACGTCGTCGCGACGACCAGTCCGACGCCGAGCACCAGGATCGGCCCGAGCTTGCGCAAGAACGCGATCACGCTGAAGTTCAGCGCCGCCGAGTACAGCAGCGGCGGCAGCACGACGCCCAGCACGACGTCGGTGTCCAGCTCCAGCCGCGGGATCCCCGGGATGAACGACGCGGCCAGCCCGACGACCGTGATCACCAGCGCCGGCTGGGCGGCCTTCTGCCGCGCGAACGCGGTCACCGCGATCGCGCCGACGATGACCAATAGGAGCTGCAGGCCGCTCACGGGTCCGCCACGCTAGCGGCGCCCTGCGCCTCAGTGGGTCTCGGTGACCTTCGAGAGTCCGAACGGCGCGTCGGGATCGATCCCGCGCTGGAGCGAGATCGCGCGGGCCAGCTGCTGGGCGCGGATGATCGCGGTGATCGAGGAGAGGCCGTCGCCGAGGGCGGCGGGGATCGGGAGCTCGCCGGACGGGCCGATCGCGAGGACGTGGCCGCCGCGGGCGCGGGCGGCGTCGGCGAACTCGGTGACGTCGGCGGCGGTCGGGCCGCCGGCCGAGAGCGTCAAGACCGGCAGGCCGCGGCGCACGACGGCGATCGGGCCGTGCAGGAAGTCGGCGGCGGACGCGCCCTCGGCGAGGATGCCGGTCGTCTCCTTGACCTTCAGCGCGGCTTCGAGCGCGGCGCCGAGCAGCAGGCCGCGGGCGATCGCGACCAGGCCGGTGGTGTCTGAGCCGATCGAGGCGGCCGCCGCGACGGCGGGCTCGTCGTCGGCGAGGATCTCCGCGGTCGCGTCAGGCAGCGCGTCCCACGGGAAGAGCGTGGTGTCGCCCCCGAGCGCCTCGGCGAGGATCGCGAAGGCCGCGAACTGCGAGGTCACGGTCTTGGTCGCCGGGACGGCGCGCTCGGCGCCGGCGGCGGTGTCGATGGTGGCTTTGGCCGTGGCCGCCAGCGGGCTGTCGCGGTCGTTGGTGATCGCGACGGTCGTCGCGCCGGCCGCGCCGTAGCGCTCCAGCACGGTGACGATCTCGGGCGTCTTGCCGGACTGCGAGACGCCGACCGCCAGCCAGCCGTCGAGGCGGTCGTCGACGCCGTAGCGCGTGACCAGCGAGGGCGCGGCGAGCGCGACCGGGCGGCGCGTGGCGAGCTCCAGGACGTAGCGCCCGAAGACCGCGGCGTTGTCGGAGGATCCGCGGGCGACCAGGACGATCCCGACGGGGGCGGGCGCGTCGCCCTCGCCCAGGGCGCCGCGGACCTCGGCCGACAGCTCGGCGCGGCGCGCGGCCAACGCGGCGAGCACCCGCGGCTGCTCGGCCATCTCCGAGGCCATCAACATGCCCGCCTGGCCGGTGTCGCCGCTCATGCCCGTCGCTCCTGTCGCAGCCGGATCTCATAGCGGTCGCCGCGGAACAGCGACCACGCGTAGGCCAGCGGCCGTTCGTCCTCGTCGAGCAAGATGGTGTGGAACTTCAAGCCCGCCCGTCCGGGCGCGACACGCAGCAGGTTGGCGTCCTCGCCGACGATCTCGACCGCGACAACTTGCTGGTCGGCGACCGGGAAGCGCGCCTCGAAGCGCTCCTCCAACACGGAGAACAACGATGCGCCTTTCAAGTCTTCCTCCGCCAGCGCGCCGAAGCGGTCGGCGGGCAGGAACGCCTCCTCCAAGGCCATCGGCTCGCCGTCGGCGCTGCGCACGCGACGTACGCGCACGACCGGCGTTCCCGGGTCGAGGCGGAGCCGGCGGGCGACGAGGTCGTCGGCCGGCTCGACGCCCTGCCCGAGGACCTCCGAACCGGGCTTCAGGCCGCGCGCCCGCATGTCCTCCGTGAACGAGGACAGCGCCGCGGCCTGGGCGACGCGCGCCTCGGCCACGAACGTGCCGCGGCCCTGGACGCGCTCGACCCGGCCCTCGGCCGCCAGCGCCGTGATCTCGGCGCGCACGGTCATCCGCGCGACGTCGTAGCGCTCGGCCAGCTCGCGCTCGCTCGGGAGCGGGTCCCCGGGCGCGAGCGCGTCGATCAGGTCCTCCAGGATGGCGCGGAGCTGCTCCCCCTTCGGCGAGCGCCGGGACAGCTTGCGGGGCAGCTCCGCGCGCGGGCTCACTGGATGCCGGCCTCCGTGCAAGCGGCCTTGTAGGCCGACGTGCAGATGTCCGAGGCCTTCAGGAACCCGTCCTTGACGACCGTGTCGTTGACGTTGGACTTGTCCACCGACAACGTCGGGACCAGGACCGACGGGACCTCGCCGGCGCCGTTGTCGGTCTTCTCGGTGGCGATGCCCGACGGGACCGGCTTGCCCTGCGCCAGTGGCACGGCGATCTCCGCCGACTTGCTCGCGATGATCTTCAGCGGCTGGTAGACGGTCTCCAGCTGCTCGCCCGCGAGGATGCGCTGCACGCCCGTGACTTCGGCGTCCTGGCCGGTGACGAAGAACGAAGCGGGCTTCAGGCCCGCGGACTTCATCGCGGCGATCGCGCCGCCCGCCATGCCGTCGTTGGCGACGTAGACCGCGTCGAAGCCGGTCTTGCCCAGCGCCGTGATCGTCTGCTCCATCTCCTGCTGGGCCTTGTCGGGCGACCAGTCAGGCGTGTCATAGGACTTGACGATCTTCGCGCCGGCGTTCTTGTAGATCTCCTCGGCCCCCTTCTTGTACGGCGCCGAGTTGGAGTCGGTAGGGGAGCCGTTGATCATGACGATGCGCGGGTTCTTCTTGCCCGCGGCCTCCAAGGCCTTCAACTGCTCCTGGGCCTGCTGCTGACCCACTTTGTAGGGGTCGATCGACACGTAGTAGTCCAGCGGCGCGTTGGCCACGAGGCGACCGTAGCTCAAGACGGGGATCTTCTGCTGCTTGGCCCGGTTGACGATTGCCCCGGCGGACGCGACGTCGACCGCGTCGAGCACGAGCACCTTGGCGCCCTGCGTGATCGCCGCTTCAGCCTGCTGCTGCTGCTTGGCGGCGTCCTGCGTGGCGTTGGAGTAGATCACCTCGCAGTTGGGGCACAGCTCCTTGACCTTGGCCTCGAAGAACGGCTTGTCCTGGTTCTCGTAGCGCGCGGTCTTGTTCTCGGGCAGCAGCAGGGCGATCTTGCCGCCCTTGGAGTCCGACGCTGCGGACGCGCCGGTGCCGGTCGACGCCTTGTCGTCGTCCGAGCCGCATCCGGCGGCGAGCGCGGCGACGGACGTCGCCAGCAGGACGCCCGCGGTGAGACGCGGGGTCAGCTTGGGGAACATGCGATTCCTCCTCCTCGGTGGTTCGTGCCGGGGCAAGGTACCACTAGTGGTCTAGACCAGCAAGGGGAAGTGGACTACACCACTTTTGGGCGCGCGAGAAAGTTCACGCGCGCCGAGGTGTGGAAGGTGGACATGAACGCCGCGCGATCGTACGGGCCCTGGCCCTGGAGGTCGAAGATCCGGTAGCCGAGATCGGCCACGAGGAGGTCGTGGAGGTCTTCAGGGCGCGTGCCGTAGTGGTCGGCGGAGCCGAGGCCGTGCTCGAAGACGAGCGTGGGGCGGTGGGTGGCGAGGGTGCTTCGTGCGCCTTGGAGCACCTGCAGCTCCGCGCCCTCGACGTCGATCTTGATCAGCGTGGGGACGTAGTCAGGTGCGAGCGCGTCGTCGAGGCGCTGCGTCGGGACGGTGATGGTGTCGACGCGGGCGGCGGCGCCGTCGGGCGTGGGGCGCTCCTTGAGGCCCGACCAGCCAGGGCGGTCGACGACGTGGGCGAAGTCGGCGGTGCCGTTGGCGTCGGAGAGCGCGACGGCGCGGACGTCGACCTGGGGGAGGCGCTCCTGGAGCTGCTGCGCGAGCTGCGGGAGCGGTTCGAAGGCGATGTGGTTGCCTTGGGGCGCGACGCGCAGGAGGTCGGCGAGGACGTCGCCACCGTGGGCGCCGATGTCGATGGCGTTGCTCGTCTCCGAGAGCGCCGCGGCGAAGATCGTCGCCAGCGCCTCGTGGTCGCGGCGGTCCTGCGTGCGAGAGGCGGGCTCGAAGGCGCGGCGGACCGCGACCGCCCGCTCCTCCATCCCGACGGACGCGAGCGCACGGCGCAACTGCTGCTTGGCGGGCACGGCGACACCGTAACCCGCGGGGTCGCTTGGTGGCCGTGTCCTCCGCGACCGCGCGTCACTCCGGCGTGGGATCGGCCTCGGTGGTGGCGGTCTCCGGAGCGGCCGGAGCGGTCGTGGCCGCCGTCGGCGTGGTGGTGGTCTCGGCCGGGTCCGCTGCGGCGGGCGGGGTGGTCGAAGGGGTGGTGATGGTCGTCGTCGGAGTGGTGGTCTCGGACGTGGTGGTCGTCGCCGGGGTCGTATCGGTCTCCGCTTCCGTGGCGGGCGTGGAGGTGGTGGTCGTGGTCGCCGCCATCGGCGTCACGGCGCCGGTGCCGCTCGGGCGTCGGGGGCGGGCGGCGATGGGGCGGGAGGACTGATCGCTCGCGCTCGGCCCGGCGCCGGCGCCCGCGCCGCCGCTTCTGGGGAAGCGCGTGCCGTCGCCGTAGGAGCCGCCGCGGTGGCCGTCGCCCCAGGCGCGGGCGTCGCCGCCGCCGTCGCGCTCTTCCTCGCCGTCGTGGGCGGCGAGGCTGATGGGCTCGCGGTCGTCGGAGAGGTTGGGCGCCTCGCTGTCGTCCTCGTTCTTGCCGCCGGTCTTCTGCGCGACCGAGCGGGTCGAAGCGGGCGCGGTCGTGGTCGTCGGCGCGCGGGCGATCTGCACCGAGGCGCCGGGCGACGCGGCGGCCGCGGTCGCCTTCGGCTTGCTCGTCTCCGCTTTCGCTTCGGCCGTTGCCGCCGCGCCGGTCGCGCGGTGCACGACGCTCCCGCCGCGCTCGGCCGCGCCGGTCGCCACGACCGCGGCTGACAGCGCGACCGCCGCCTTGGCGACCAGACCACTCGCCACGGCGCCGCCGCCGACCACGCCGGCGCCGCCGCTGGCGTCGAGGATCGAGGTCAGCAGCCCGCCCGACGCGAACGCCGGCGGGATCGGGACGAGCACGGCCGCGCGGCGGCGCCGGCCGATCGCGCTCGCGAAGCCGCGGCAGTCGTCGCAGCCGCGCAGGTGCGCGCGGACCGCGCGGGTTCGTGACGCGCGCCGGTCGACGTCGCTCAGCCGTCGCTGGACCATCGCGCACGGCAGCTCGCGCCCTTCGCGCTGGTCGTGCAGCGACGCGCGCGCCGCGAAGACGGCCTGGCGCGCGGCCAGCGGCGTGGTCTCCAGCGCGTTCGCGACGTCCTCGTAGGCAAGGCCACCAAGTTCACGCAGCAGCAGCGCGCCGCGCTGGTGCTCGGTCAGCGAGCCCAAGTCCTCCAACAACCCCGCGAGCGCCTCGCGATCCTCGGCCGTGCGGTGCACGTCGACGGTCCCGATCTGGCGGTCGTCGAGTGGCTCGGAGGCCGGCCGGCGCCGCAGCACGCTGATCGACTCGTTGTGCGCGATCCGGAACAGCCACGGCCGGACGGGCGCGCGGCGGCGGTCCTCGCGTAGCGCGCGCAAGGCGTTCAACATGGTCGACTGGAAGGCGTCGAGCGCGTCCTGGTCGTCGCGCACGAGCGAACGGCAGTAGCGCACGAGCACGTCGTGGTAGCGGTCGTACAGGGCGCTGAACGCGCCGTCGTTCCCGGACGTGACCATGCGGGCGAGGCGCTCGTCGCCGGCCATCCGGAGCAGCGAGGGGGTCATGGCAGGCGGCACGGTCGCATCGCTCGGTAAGAGGACGCTGAGAGTCGCCTCGCGTTAGGCCTTGTCCAGAGATGTCCGGAAGCGGCTATCTGGACAGCTAGCCGCTATCCGCCGACCGACGCGTCGGGCGTGGCGGGGTTCGGGATCGTGACGCTCGAATCGCCTGCCGCGCCTGATGCGTCGTCCGAGCTGTCGGTCCCGTCGCTCCCTGTCGGCGCCGTGGGATCGGTGGCCTGACCGCCGTCGCCGCCGGTCCCGGTGTCGTCTCCTGTCCCGGGGTCGGCGGCGGGCGGGTCGGTCTCGGGCTCGTCGGGCGTGGTCCGGGCGGGCTTGGCGTGGGGCGTCGATCCGGCTGAGCCCGCGCTCGCGCCCGCGGTGCTGGGCCGACTGGCAGCGGCCGTTGACGCCGCGCCACCGCCGCTGCGCACCGTCGCGCGCTGCTTCCTGTGGCCTGTCACTCGGCGGCGCGTGTGCAGCTTCACCGACCGCGCCACCGTCTCCGTCGTCTCGGTGACAACCCGCGCGGGCGTGCCTGTTGCGGCCGGATCCGGCGTGCGATCCGCGCCGTGGCGGATGGCCAGGACGGCGGCCAGTGCGATCAGCGCGCCGGTGGCGAAGCAAAGGAGGTTGCGGCGAAGGCCCACGGGCACGCAACGATTCTGCCCAGGCAAAGGTGACGCGGTCGTCACGGACGCCTCCGATCGGTACGCTTGACACACCGTCAGCCCAACGACGAGCGAAGAGGCACGCACATGGCAGGTACCGAGGAGCAGGTCAAGCCGGAGGTCGTCGTCCCCGACACGGCGCCGCCGAGCAGCGCGAGCGAGTTTGCGGTCGAGAACCCGGCCACGGGCGAGGTGATCGCCCACTGTCCCAACCTCGGCCCGGAGGACATCAAGAAGATGGCCGCCCGCGGCCGCGAGGTCCAGCCCGCCTGGGAGGCGCTCGGCTTCGAGGGTCGCGCCCGCATCCTGAAGCGGATGCAGAAGTGGGTCATGGACCACCAGGAGGAGGTCATCGCGGTCATCCGCTCGGAGACCGGCAAGACCTACGAGGACGCGCTCATCGCCGAGATCTCCTACGGCGCCGCCGCGTTCGGGTTCTGGGCCACCAACGCCGAGAAGTACCTGGCCGACGAGAAAGTCAAGTCGTCGGCGGTGCTCGTCAAGGGCAAGAAGCTGCTGCTGCGCTACCGCCCGCTCGGCCTCATCGGCGTCATCGGCCCGTGGAACTACCCGCTGACGAACTCCTTCGGCGACTGCATCCCGGCGCTGGCCGCGGGCAACAGCGTGATCCTGAAGCCGTCGGAGATCACGCCGCTGACCTCGCTGAAGCTCGCCGAGGGCTTGAAGGAGTGCGGGATCCCGGACGGGGTCTTCCAAGTCGCGACCGGCCTGGGCGCGACGGGCGCCGCGCTGGTCGACGAGGTCGACATGATCATGTTCACCGGGTCGACGGCGACCGGCAAGAAGGTCATGAAGACGGCGGCTGACACGCTCACGCCGGTCTCGCTGGAGCTCGGCGGCAAGGACCCGCTGATCGTGTTGAAGGACGCCGACGTCGACCGCGCCGCGAACACGGCGTTGTACTACGGGATGTTCAACGGCGGCCAGACGTGCATCTCCGTAGAGCGCGTGTACGTCGAGGAGCCGGTCTACGACGAGTTCGTGGCCAAGGTCACCGAGAAGGCGCGCGCGCTGCGCCAGGGCGACGGGCCTTCTGGCAGCGTCGACGTCGGGTCGATGACGTTCCCGCCGCAGGTCGACATCGTCGAGAAGCACGTCGAGGACGCGAAGGCCAAGGGCGCGCGCGTGCTCGTCGGCGGCGAGCGCGGCCAGCACAACGGCGGCTACTGGTACGAGCCGACGGTCCTGGTCGACGTCGACCACACCATGTTGGCGATGACCGAAGAGACCTTCGGGCCGACGTTGCCGATCATGAAGGTCCGCGACGAGGAAGAGGCCATCAAGATGGCCAACGACTCGCCGTACGGCCTGGGTGCCAGCGTCTTCGGCAAGGACATCGCGCACGCCGAGGCGGTCGCCCGCCGCGTCGAGGCCGGCGCCGTCTGCGTCAACGACGCGCTCATCAACTACAGCGCGCTCGAGCTGCCCATGGGCGGCGCCAAGGCCTCCGGCCTCGGCTCCCGCCACGGCGCGGGCGGCATCCGCAAGTACACCCAGCAGCAGGCCATGCTGGTGACGCGGTTCGCCACCAAGAAGGACCCGCACATGTACCCGTACAGCGCCAAGATGACCACGCGCCTGTCGAAGTTCTTCAAGTTCCTTTACGGGCGGGGCAAGCGGGACTAGCTCCTGCTCCACAGCATTGCGTCACCTGCGCGCCCGCCCTTCCGGCGGGCGCGCGGCGTTCTCCAGTCGACTCTAGGCGCGCCGTTCCAGGGCGGTCGCGACGAACGCCTTGACGTCCTGGCTCAGCGCCGGAAGGTCGTGGAGCACATACGGGATCTGGCGATGGACGCTGACGTCGAAGGGGGATGCGGCGACGTCCTGGTTGACCGGGATGACCGTCTTGCCCAGCGCATCCGCGTATCCCAACTCATACATGACGTTGCCGTTCGTCGCCGTGAGATCGGCGATCAGGATGTCCGCCTGTCGGATGCGATCTTGGATCTGCTGGGTGATGCTGCCGGTCTCGGTGATCTCGTCCGCACGCTCGACGACCGCAGCGGAGCCCGCCGCTTCGAAGCATCCCTGGGTGATCGCCTCGTAGACCTTCCCGGACCACGCCGGCCCGAAGGGCATCAGGACGAAGACACGGGTTTTGCTCAAGCTGCCGCTTATTGCGGAGCCGATGCGGAGCTGGGTCGGCGGAACCCCCAAGAAGAGGTTCGGCGCGGCTGGTCTTGCGGTTGCGCGCGCCAGCTCATCGACGGTTCGGACCTGCCTGAAGCGACGGACCTGGCTGTCGACGTTGAACGTCCAGCGCGGCGAACTGGCCGTGCTCGGTCGACTTGAGCTGCTGGTCACGCCTTCGCTGACGAGGATGCTGAAGACGCGATCGAGCGCCGCCGTGTTGAGTGACTGCTGGGGATCGATCTCTCGGAGCCCTTGGGCAAGCACCTGAGGCGTGACATGGAGCTCGTCGGTTGTCGCATCGCGCTCCGCGCTCACGCACCAACGCACGGCGTTGAGCACGTTGCGGAGGTCGTACTCGGAGTTCTCGCAGGACTTGATGCCGAGGATCGTCAGGGCGACCTCGCTGTCCTTCTGCCCGTACGGATCGTAGATCGCGAGCTGAGGTCGCCACGGCTCGAGCAGGGTCGGGAGGCTTTCGTCGGTCGCTTGGTAGATCGCTCGATCGATCGTCCCGAACGTCGACCATCTCCCTGCTTGGGCGAACGCATCCCAGATGAGCTGGAGCGCATGGCGCTCCGCCGGCGTCGGTCGGGTCGGCTTCTGCATCGCTTCGCGAATTCTCGCGAAGGGCGCAGCAGCGTGCTCAGTCGTCGCCTAGCGCGGCGGCGCGGGCGAGGAGCAGCTCGCGTTCGCGGAGGTTGTGGGTGAGGGTTGCGGCGTGGAGGAGGTCGGTGTGGGCCTCGGTGGGGCGGTTGAGGCGGATGAGGAGGTCGGCGCGGACGGCGGGGAGGAGGTGGGAGGTCGAGAGGAGGTCTGTGGCGATGAGGGTGTCGATGAGCGGGAGGGCGGCGGCGGGGCCGAAGGCGTGGGAGACGGCGACGGCGCGGTTGAGCTCGACGATGGGGCTGGGCTGGAGACGAAGCAACGCCTCGTAGAGGGCGGCGATGCGGATCCAGTCGGTTGCGGCGGCGGTCGGCGCGGACGCGTGGCAGGCGGCGATGGCCGCCTGGGCGAGGTAAGGGCCGCCGGGCTTGGGGCAGCGCTCGGCGGCGCGCATGGCGGCAAGCCCGTGGGTGATGAGCGTGCGGTCCCAGCGCGACCGGTTCTGGTCCATCAACAAGATCGGCGTGCCGTCGGGCGCGGTGCGCGCGCGAAGCCTCGACGCCTGGAAGTCCATGAGCGCGACAAGGCCATGCACTTCGGGCTCGTGCGGCGCCAGCGCGGCCAATGTACGGGCGAGGCGAAGTGCGTCGAAGCAGAGGTCGGCGCGCAGCCAGTCGTCTCCGGACGTCGCGGTGTGGCCCTCGTTGAACACGAGATACAGCACTTCCAGCACGGCGTCCAGGCGCGCGGGGATGTCCTCGGGCGCGGGCGGCGCGAAGCCCACGTCGGCGTCGGCCAGCGTCCGCTTGGCGCGTGAGATCCGCTGAGCGATCGTCGCCTCGCTGGTCAGGAACGCGCGGGCGATCTCGTCGGTCCGCAGGCCGCCGAGCAACCGCAGCGTCAGCGTGATGCGCGCCGAACGCGAGAGCACCGGGTGGCAGCAGGTGAACATCAACGACAACAAGTCGTCGTCGACGGCGGTCTCGGGCGTGGAGGTGGACGCATGCGACCCCGCCAGCCACTCCAGCTCGTCCTGCTTGCGCGTGAACGTCTGCGCGCGGCGGAGGCGGTCGAAGGCGATCCGCCGCGCGCTCGTCATCAGCCACGCCCCCGGGTTGTCGGGCACGCCGTCGCGCGGCCAGGTCTCCAGCGCCCGGACGAGCGCGTCCTGCGCGGCGTCCTCGGCGGCGCCGACGTCGCGCAGGATCCGTGCCAGGCCCGCGATCAACCGCGGTGACTCGATCCGCCAGATGGCGTCGATCGCGCCGGCGGCGGCCGCGGTGTCGCGAGCGTGGGGCACGGCGGCGGGAAGGCGGCGCGCGCTAGGCGTCGCGCGCGGCGGTCTGCTGCGACGGCTGCGACGACAGCTCGCCGTGGGCTTCCAGCCCGGCGGGGTCGTAGTCGGCGACCTCGAAGACGCGGCGCAGCTCGATCGCCTCGCCGCCGCGCGCCGGGACGCGCTTGGCCCACTCGACCGCCTCGTCATGCGACTTGACGTCGATGATCCAGTAGCCGCCGACGACCTCCTTGGCCTCGGCGAACGGGCCGTCCACGACCGTCGCGCCGCCGGGGCCGAACTCGATCCGCTCGCCCTCGCTCGGAGGCTGAAGGCCGTCCAGGGCGAGCAAGATCCCCGCCTTGGTCAGCTCCTCGTTGTAGCGGCCCATCGCCGCGTAGGCCTCGGTCTCCGACGCCGGCTCGCGGTCATAGACGGCCGGGTCGACTCGCATGAACATCATGTAGCGCATGGTGTGATCCTCCAGGGAAGGGGCTCGTTGAACACTCTCACCTGGGGCGACGAACGACGTCGCACCGATCTCGACACGCCACCCGAACGTGGCGCGTTGACGCTCTAAGAGAGCTCGTCGACCAGCCGCAGCAGGTCGAGCGGCGAGAACGGCTTGGTCAAGAAGAGGTCGGCGCCCGCGGTCCGCGCGCGCGTCTCGTTCTCCTGCGCGCCCGCCGCCGTCAGCATCACGATCGTCGCCTTCGATGCCGTGCCGTTGTCCAGCTCGCGGATGCGTCGGCAGGCCTCGATTCCGTCCATGCGCGGCATGTCGATGTCGAGGAAGACGACCTCGGGATGGACTTCGGCAGCCAGCTCGACCGCCTCGATCCCGTTGGCTGCCTCATGGAGCTTGAAGGAGGAGACGTCCTCGAGCGTGGTCGAGACCAGCTTGCGGATGAACGGGTCGTCGTCGACGATCAGGACGGAGCGCATGCCAGGGCCTCTAGCCGACCTCGAGCTGGATCGCGTCCAGCCGTGTCGGCGAGATCTCCATAAACGCGGTCACGACCTCGGGGTCGAACTGCGTGCCGCTCGACTCCTCGATCATCGCCCGTGCCTCGTCAATCGATGACGGCTGCCGATACGGCCGAACCGTGGTCAACGCGTCCAACACGTCGGCAACGGCGAACACGCGCGCGGCCAGCGGGATCAGGTCCCCGGCCAAACGGTCCGGGTAGCCGTCGCCGTCCCAGCGCTCGTGGTGGTGGCGGACGACCAGCTTGGCCTCGCCGAGGAAGTCGATCTCGCGCAGGATCTCCCAGCCGACGATCGGATGGCGCTCCATCAGCAACCGCTCCTCGGGCGTGAGCGGCTCCGGCTTCCACAGGATCGAGTCCGGCACGGCGACCTTTCCGACGTCGTGCAGCAGGAACCCGAACTCGACTTCAGGGTCGTCGGAGAACGGCGCGTCGAGCACGCGCGCAATCTCCATTCCATAGGCAGCGACCCGCTCTGCGTGCTTGCCTGTATAGGCATCGCGCGCTTCGACCGCGTTGCACAGCGCGCGCACCGTGGCCATGTAGGACCGCCGCAGCTCGTGTCGCCGCTCGCGCTCGCGCTTGAACGTCTCGCGCAAGTCGGCGGCGTAGCGCTCGAGCTGCTGCTCCTTCTCGGCTGCGGACCGCTCGACCGAGGCCAAACGCTCCTGCAACACCGAGACATCGGTGATGGTCCCCTTGCCAGGCATGTCCTCCACCGCGAGCCTACAAGTCCGCCGCCGCGGTCGGTTCCAAGAGCGCCAGGACCGCCGTCCCGGCGTCGGCGATCGCGATCGGCTCGGCATCCAGGCGAGCGAGCCCCGGAACGCCGTCGCCGTCGGCGCTGACGACCACCACGGACCGCCGCAGGCGACGCCCGCGCAGGTCCAGCCCGGCGATCGCCGCCTCGACGTCCGGCAGCCCGGCGTCGATCAGCGCGACCTCGAAGCGCCGCATCGCGCATAGCCGCGCGGCCTCCAAGGGAGAAGACGCCCACTCGTGCTCGATCGCCAGGTCGTCGAGCACCTGGCGCAGGTTCGTGCGCACGTCGGAGCGCCCGACGGCGATCACGCGCACGCGGCCCGCCATGACGGCGCTGCCCAGCGCGTCGGCGAGCTCCTCGGCGTCGATCGGCTTGGAGACGACCCACTCGCCGCTGAGCGCCTCGCGGCCGCTGAACACGGAGACCACGACCACCGGCAGGTCCGCCAGCCGCTCGTCGGCGCGCAGCTCGCGCAGGACCTCGAAGCCGCTCACGCCCGGCATCAGGACGTCGAGCGTCATCGCGTCGAAGTGCTCGGACCGCAGCGCGACGAGCGCCGCCTCGCCGTCGTGGACGATCTCGCAGTCGACCCCGAACGGCTCAAGCCGCTCGGCGATCAGCCGCGCGGTCTCGGGCTCGTCGTCGAGGACCAGGACGCGCTTGCCGCGCAGCGCGTCCGACGGCCGCGTCACGACGCCCGGGCCCGGCGCGGCCGGCAGCGTGACCGCGAACGTCGTGCCCTCGCCGTGCGTCGAGGAGACGTCGATCGTCCCGCCGTGCAGGTCGACCAAGGACTTCACGATCGACAACCCCAGACCCGTGCCCGGCGTGCCCGTCGATCCCGACCCGCGCGAGAACCGCTCGAAGACGTGCTCAAGCTCGGCCGGCGTCATCCCGCGGCCGGTGTCGGCGACCTCGATTCGCACGCCCGCCGGATGGCGCCCGGCGCGCAGGATCAGCGACCCGCCCTCGTCGGTGTACAAGTGGGCGTTGGTCACCAAGTTGGTCAACATCTGCCGCAGGCGCGTGGCGTCGGCCAGCACGCGCGGCGTGTCCGGCGAGACCTCGACGACCAAGTGCTGGTGCTTGGCGTCGATCCGCCCGCGCAGCAGCGTCGTGACGTCGTCCAGCACCTCGGCGACGTCGACCGGCCGGCGGTGGACCTCGACGCGGCCGGCCTCCAGCCGCGCGATGTCGAGCAAGTCGTTGACCAAGTCGACCAAGCGGTTGGTCGACACCAAGACGATGTCCAAGAACTCGCGCTGGCGGTCGTCGAGCCCCTCGCCCGCGCGCAGGAGCTCCACGAAGCCCTTGATCGACGTCAGCGGCGAGCGCAGCTCGTGCGAGGCGGTCGCCACGAACTCGCTCTTCAGGCGCTCCAGGCGCGCGCGCTCCGTGGCGTCGCGCAGCGTCCACACGACGCCGCCGTCGGCGTGCTCCTCCAGCCGCGCGGCGGTGACCGCCAGCGTGCGGCCGTCGTGCTCCAGCAAGACCTCGACGCCGCCGAGCGCCTCGTCGACCGTCGGCAGCGCGAGTCCCCCCACATCGGGTGGGTGGCCGACCTTGATCTCCGGCACCAGCCGCAGCGCGCGCGGGTTGGCCGAGGACACGAGGCCCTCGTCGTCGATGATCAGCAGGCCGTCGCCGAGCGACCGGACCGTGACCGCCAAGCGCCTTCGCTCCGCGTCGAGCTTCTCGTTGGCGAGCTCCAGGTCGGTGGCCATCGCGTTGAACGACCGCCCGAGCTCGCGCAGCTCGTCGGGGCCGGTGTCCTCGTTGACGCGCGCGGTGAGGTCGCCCTCGGAGAGACGGGCGCTGGCGTCCACCAGCGCCTCCAGCGGGCGCCGCACGCCGGCCAGCAACAGCGCGACGAGCGCGATCGCGCCCGCCAGCGCCAGCCCACCCGCCGCGGTGATCGAGGCCAGCGCCTGGCGCGAGTCGTCGCGGGCGCTGTCGTCGGCCTTATCGAGGCGCACGTCCTGGCGGCGCGACAGCTGGTTGATCGGCGCCCGGGCGGCCAGCGCCGCGCCCGCGGGCGCGTCCTTCTCCCGCAGGCGCTCCTGGGCGCGGCCGGCCTGGTCCACGAGCCGCACGGAGGCCGAGTCGCCCAGCGCGCGGCGGCGCGTGTTGGCCAGTTGCTGCTCGTAGGCGCGGCGCGCGCGACGGTCGGCCGTGGCGGTGCGCTGATCGGAGGGCAGACGCAGCGTCGCCTCCTCGACGACCGACGCGGCGAGCAGGTTCCCGGCGGCCGCCTTGACCTCGAAGGCCTCGGCCAGCTGATCCTCGTAGTGCTGTCGGGAGGAGTACAGCGCGCCCACGCCGAATCCCGCGATCGCCGTGAGAGCGATCGTCAATCCGAGAAGCGCCAGTTGGACCGAGCGCGCGATGGATAGCCGCCGCACGGGCGGGACGGTACCGCGCACTGGGGACGCGCGTGAGCGTTTCTTCAGACGGATCCTCCCGGTGGCGCTGGTCGGGATGGCCCTAACAGCGGTCGCCGTGGTCGGCGACGGGGGCGTCTCGCGCGCGCACTACCTGCGTCAGCTGGTGTTCGGGCCGGCCGGGCCGGGCGGGGCGCAGTCGTCGCAGCCGGCGGCGCACCGGCGCCACGACGCCGGGCTCGTGGTCCCGGCGATCCCTTCGAGCAGCACCGAACGGCGCTGAGGAGCGCGCCCGGCGCGGCGCGCATGGGACGATCCGCCGCGCATGGCCATCGCCCTCGCTCTCGCCGCCGCGGCTTCGTGGGGGCTCGCCGACTTCCTCGCCGGGCTCGCCAGCCGGCGTGTGAACGTGCCGGTGGTGCTGTTCCTGGTCGAGGGCGGCGGGCTGGTCGTGATCGTGGCGATCGCGCTGCTCAGCCACGAGCCGTTCTTCTCCGACGCGCGCGACTTCTGGTCGGCGACGGCCGGCGGGCTGTCGGGCGTCTTGGCGCTCGGCTGCTTCTACGCCGCGCTGTCGATCGGGACGATGAGCGTCGTCGCCCCGATCTCCTCGGCGGGCGTCGCGCTGCCGGTCATCGTCGGGGTGATCACCGGAGACCGGCCGTCGGCGGTGAGCGCGCTGGGGCTGGTGGCGATCGTCGCGGGCGTGGTTCTCGCCTCGCGCGAGCAGCACGACGACGCGGCCCAAGCGGCGGCGTCGCGGCGCGCGATCATCCTGGCGTTGATCAGCGCGGTCGGCTTCGGCGGCTTCTTCGCGCTGACCGACGCGCCGGCCGATGCGTCGGTGCCGTGGACGCTGGTGCTCGCCCGCGGCGCGGCGATGCCGTTCATCGCGGCCGTGATCGCGGTGCGGCGGCCGACGCTGCCCAGCGGGCGCATGGCGCTGGGGCTGTGCGCGGTCGGGACGATCGACCTGATGGCGACGGCGCTGGTGGCGATCGCCAACACCAAGGGCGACCTCAGCGTCGTCTCGGTGCTCGGCGGCATGTACCCCGTGATGACCGTGCTGCTGGCCGCCGTGGTGCTGAAGGAGCGCGTCGCGCCGCCGCAGATGCTCGGGATCGCGCTGGCCTTGGGCGGCGTCGCGGCGGTCGCGGCCGGATGACGACGGCCGCCGCCACGTTCACGTTCGCCCCGCTACAGATCGCGCCCGCGGTCGTGACGGCGGCGCTGTACTGGCGACGCGCCCGGACGCTGAGCGGGACCCCGCGGGCCGTCCCGGTCGCCAAGCAGGTCGCGTTCTACTCCGGCCTCGCGCTGATCGTGATGGTCTTGGTCTCGCCGCTGGCGTCGCTGGCTGAGGAGGTCTTCTGGGCGCACATGGTCGAGCACCTCGTGATCGCCGACCTAGGCGCGCTGCTGGTCGTGGTCGGCCTGACCGGACCGGTGCTCGCGCCGGTCATGCGGATCAACCTGTTCGACAAGCTGCGCGTGCTCGCGCACCCGCTGGTGGCGCTGCCGCTGTGGGCGATCGACCTGGTGGCCTGGCACATCCCCGCGCTGCACGAGGCCGCGCTGCACCACGACGGCGTCCACGCGCTCCAGCATTTGTGCTTCATCTTCTTCGGCGCGAACGTGTGGATGTGCCTGTTCGGACCGCTGCCCAAGCCGACGTGGTTCGGCACGGGCTGGAAGGCCGGGTACATCATCGCCGTGCGCCTGGTCGGCGCCGCGCTGGCCAACGCGTTCCTATTCGGCGGCGGCGCTTTTTACTCCGCGTATGCGCCGGGCGAGGCGCTGCACGGGATCTCGCCGGGCGACGACCAGGTCGTCGCGGGCTCGATCATGATGGTCGAAGAGTCGCTGCTGACGATCGGGCTCTTCTGCTGGCTGTTCCTGCGCGCCGCGCGGGAGAACGACGAGCGCCAGGAGCTGCTCGACCTCGCGACCGCACGCGGGGTGCCGCTGACGACCGACCGCGCGGCGCGCGCCGTGGCGGCGGGACGCGGTGCCGAGCTGCGGGCGCGGATCGAGCGCTCCGTCTCGACTTCAGGCCCTCCTGGGGCCACAAGTCCAGACGAAGGCGGTTAGGCGGCGGCGGCTCGGGGCGTCGATGGCGTCAGCGCGGCCCGACTGGGTGGCGCTCCCTGTCATGGGAGGGCACCGAGGGAGTGAAGCCGGGTTGGCGTGGCCACCGCTGGTCGTCGTCCGCGGGCGCGGTGCCGGGCTCGGGAGGGTTCGGGCCCGAATGGCGACACCAGGAGCGTGTCCTCATCGGTCTCGTGGCGGTTCGGTCCCGAATCGCCCCCTGGAGCCCGGCGCGGCGCGCGCGGACGACCCGGGGCGGTGGCCACGCCAACCCGGCTTCACTCCCTCGATGCCTCGCCCAACATAAGGAGCGCCGCCCTAGACGCTCCGCACTGAGGCGCAATCAGCGCCTAGGCCGCCGCGGGGAGGTCAACGTCGGCGTCGGCCGCATCGTCGTCGCCGTCGACCACGATCCGGTTGCGCCCCTCGCGCTTGGCGCGCAGCAGCGCCGCGTCGGCGTGCTGGAAGAGGGACTCCCAGGCGATCGCATAACCACGCGCGGCCGCGACGCCGCCGGAGACCGTGATGGCGACGCCGCCGGGGCGCGCCTCCTCGATCGACTCGCGCTGGCGCTGGGCGATCTCCAGGGCCTCGGTGACCCCGACGCCGGGCAGGAGCACGCAGAACTCCTCGCCGCCGAGGCGGTAGACGAGGTCCTCGGCGCGCAGGTGGCGGCGCAGCAGCGCGGCGGTGTCGCGCAGGACGGCGTCGCCGCGGTCGTGGCCGAGGTCGTCGTTGACCGACTTGAAGCGGTCGAGGTCGTAGACGACGAGCGCGATCGAGCTGCCGGTCACGCGGGCTTGGGAGCGCAGCTCGTCGAAGCGCGACGCCAGCGAGGCACGGTTGTGCAGGCCGGTGAGGTGATCGACGCGGGCGTCCTCGCGCAGCGCCATCTCGGTGTCGCTCAGCGAGAGCGTGAAGACGACGACGCCGATCACCAGCGCGCAGGTGACGAGCACGAGCGACGGGTCCTCGGCGAACGAGCCCGGGTCGACCGCGACCGAGCCGAGCAGCAGGATCGCCAGCGTCGCGGTGAGGCCGGCGACCACGACCGGCCGCCGGAAGCGGTTGGCCATCAGGATCGCGGGCAGCGCGACGAGCACGAGCATCGGCGACTGCGGCCCGCCGGACGTGGCCGCGCCGGCCGTGGCGAAGATCGCGGTGGAGAGGAACGAGGCCGCGACGTAGCGCTCGGGTCGCGCGCTGCGCGCGACGCGCCGGTCCAGCGTGGCGACCTGCAACGCGGAGAGCGCGCCGAAGATCGACGGCCACCAGCCGACGAACGGGCCCGCGGTCGCCGTGGCCACGGCGACCAGCAGCGACACCCAGACGCGCGTGAGCCGCACGAGCGAACCCGCTTCGAGCATGCGCGCGCGGTCCGCCTCCGTCGGACACAGCCAAGACCCAGTCGACCTCTCCATCCCCTCGTGCGATCGGCCGATGGCCACCTGGCTTGAGCGCCGCCGTTTGACTGCCTGTCAGGTCGGGGACGTCAACTGAGACATGACCACCCGATTCCTCAAGCAAGTTCGCCAGTTCGCACAGGGTCCGGAGGGTCAGCGCCTGACCCAGGAGGCCAAGCGCCTCGCCAAGGATCCCCGCACCCGCGCCCGCATCGACGAGGCCCGCAAGCGCCTCTCGCACCCGCGCGGAAAGCCCAGCCGTACGGCATGATCGGCGCATGGCGCTGATCCTCTCGCTGGCGATCGCCGTTCTGCTCATCTTCCTGGTCGTGCGCGCACGACCCGGCGACCGCCGCGGAGCGACCCGCACGCGCAGCGGCAGCGACGGCGGCGCTGGATTCCCGTTCTTCGGTGGCGGCGACTAGCCCGCCCGTAGCGCCTAGGCCGCGCGCAGCGGCAGGCCCAGGAGGACCTCGAGGCGGCCGATCGTCGCGCCCGGCTCGCCGTGTAGGACGGTCGCCATGCCCAGCTCGGCGGCGGGCTTGAGGTTGAAGGGGAGGTCGTCGACGAAGACGCAGGCCTCCGGCGGCAGGCCGACGCGCTCGGCGCCCAAGAGGTACATCCTGGGGTCGGGCTTGCGGAAGCCCTCGATCCCTGAGATCACGGTCGCGTCGAAGAGCTCCTCGACCACCTCGCGCGGGTAGCGGTCCGCGCCCCAGGAGTTCGACACCATCGCGGTCTTGATCCCCGCGGCCCGGGCGCGGCGGACCATGTCCACCATGTCGGTCTCCAGCGACGCGCCGGCCATCAGCCCGTCGATCAGGCCCTCGGCGCGCTCGGGCGGCAGGCCCAGCGTGGCGGCCAGCGCCAGCGCGAAGGCGTCGTCCTCCAGCCGGCCCTCCTCGAAGGCGATCAGCGCCTCGCGCGCGGCGGGGTCCGACCGGAACGCGTTGCCCAGCACCTCGGCCTCCAACCCTTCGGCTGCGCAGAACGCGCCGAACGCCGTGAACAGGTTGGTGGTCATGACGCCGCCCCAGTCAATGAGGAGGCCGCGGTGCGGGGCGAGCGCCTCACTCCCCACGGGTCAGCCCCTCCGCGCGCTGCGCCAGCTCGATCACGCCGTCGCCGAAGGCCTTCAAGTACGGGTCGTCGCTCATGCCCGACGACGCGCGCTTGTAGTTGCCCTCCATGAAGACGATCGACTTCCACAGCGCGAGCGTCTGGTACCAGCGGATGTCGGTCATCGAGCGCCCAGACTTCTCCTCATACCGCGCGACCAGCTCGGCGCGCGTCGGCCAGCCGTCCTGGCGCGTGACCGGCGACAGCTCGAACTTGCCCACCGGCGGATCGTCCTGCTGGACGTAGAGCGTGCAGAAGTACCCCAGGTCGGCGAGCGGGTCGCCGATCGTCGACATCTCCCAGTCGAGGATCGCCGCGATCCGCGACGGCGGCTCGGGCGCCAGCAGCACGTTGCCCAGGCGGTAGTCGCCGTGGACGATCGTCGCGGGCGGCGAGGCCGGCAGGTTGGTCTTCAGCCACTCGCCGACGCTCTCGACCGCCGGGATCTCGCGCGTCTTGTTGTGGTCCCACAGCCCGAGGAAGCGCCGCAGCTGGCGCTCCAGGTAGCCGTCGGGCTTGCCGAAGCCCTCCAGCCCGGCCGCGCGCCAGTCGACCCCATGCACTTCGACCAAGGCATCGATCAACTCATAGGCCGTGCGCTGTCGCTCCTCCGGCGTGTCCAGCTCCTCCGGCATCGCCATCGTGACGACGTGGCCCTCGACCATCTCCATCACGTAGAACGGCGCGCCGATCACGCTCTCGTCCTCGCAGACCGCCAACACGCGAGGCACCCGTGCACGACCCTCCAGCCCGCGCAGGACGCGCGCCTCGCGGAGCATGTCGTTGGCCGACGGCGGGATCGGCGGCCGCGGCGGGCGCCGCAGCACAAACCGGATGTCGCCGCGCTCGAACAGGTACGTGGCGTTGGAATGGCCGTCGCCGATCGCGCTGATCGACGGCTCGCCTTCACCGAGGCCGGCCTCATCCAAGAACGACAACAACGGGTCGAGCACCAACAACGGCGGTCGTCCGTCCGCGGGCACCTCGTCGAACGTGCGGACGATGTCGTCCGCGGCGATCTCGAACGGCATCAGCCTAGGTCCCCCGTCGCCGCCTTCGTGGACTCGCCGGTCATCGCCAGCTTCAACAGCTCGCGCGCGATCGTCATGCGGTGCACCTCCGAGGCGCCGTCGTAGATGCGCGCCGCGCGCGCGTCCTGGTAGATCCTGCCCACCGGCAGGTCGAGCGCGATCCCCGCCGCGCCGTGGATCTGCACGGCGCGGTCGGCGATGCGGCCGAAGGCCTCCGACACGAAGGTCTTGGTCATCGCGACCTCCTGGCGGTGAGGGAGGCCGTTCTCCAACTTGTAGGCCGTATGCAAGACCATCAGGCGTGAGGCGTACAGGTCGATCGCCGAGTCGGCGATCATCGCCTGCAACATCTGGTGGCGCGCCAGCTCCTTGCCGAACGCCTTGCGCTCCAACAGCCGCTTGGTCGCCAGGTCCAGCGCGCGCTGCGACATCCCGATCCAGCGCATCGAGTGCGCCAGCCGGCCGCCGGCCAGGCGCTTCTGGGCGATGACGAAGCCCTCGCCGCGGCCGCCGAGCAGGTTGTCGACCGGGACGCGCACGTCGGTCAGCGTGATGATCGGATGGCCGCCGGGCGAGTGCGAGCCCATCCACTCCGGGTCGCGCTCGACGGCCCAGCCTGGCGTGTCGGTCGGGACGAGGATCAACGAGTAGTTGCGATGGCCGGCCGCGGAGTCGTCACCCGTCTTGGCCACGACGATCGAGAACGCCGCGCCGATCGCGCCGGTGATGCACCACTTGCGCCCGTTGATCACCCACTCGCTGCCGTCATCCGAAAGCACCGCGGACGTTTCCAAGTTGGTGGGGTCGCTCGACGCGACCTCCGGCTCGGTCATCGCAAAGCACGACCGGATCGAGCCCTCGGCCAGCGGGCGCAGCCAGCGCTCCTTCTGCGCCTCGGTCCCGGCCAGCAGCAAGGTGTGCATGTTGCCCTCGTCGGGCGCCATGCAGTTCATGCCCAGCGCGCCCAGCGGCGCCGTCCCCAGCTCCTGGCTGATCAAGGCCATGCCCAACGGCCCGATGCCCAGGCCGCCGTACTCCTCGGGCAGGTGCGGGGTGAAGATCCCGCGCTCACGCGCCCGGTCGCGCAGGCGCTCGACCACGTCCCACGACGCGAGCACGTCGTCGGGGTCGGCGACGTCGGCCTCGGCCGGCAGCACGTCCTCTGAGATGTAGGCCTTGACGCGGGCGAGCAGCTCTTGCAGCTCGTCCGGCACGGTGAAGTCGATCACAACATGTCCTCCAACAACGAACGGAACCTGGACACCCACCGCCGCTGCTGCGACGGGGGCTCCAGCTGCTGGGTCAGGAAGCCCTCGAGGGCGGCGTTGACCGTCAGCCCGAGCGCCTCGGCGTCGAGCGTGGGTCGGATCGAGCCGTCGTGCTGACCCTGGCGCACGAGGTCGATCATGAAGTCGCGTTGGCTGCGCTGCATCCGCCGCGCGATGTCGGCGAGCTGCGGGCGGTCGGAGACCGCGGACAGGTGCAACGTGGTGAGCAGTCGGTAGAACGGCGTGCGCGAGGTGTACAGGCGGGTGGAGGCGTCGACCAGCGACAACAGCCGCGCGTGCCCGTCGCCGTCAGACGACGCGGTGACGATGCGGTCCGCGTGGCGACGGATCGCCTCCTTGTAGACCGCCTCGACGAGCCCGTCCTTTGACCCGAAGTGGTGGTAGAGCGCGCCCTTGGTGACGCCGACGTCCGCGGCGACCGTCTCGAACGAGACGCCCAGGCCGTCGGCCGCGAAGCGCTCGATGGCGGCGTCGATCAGCGCGGCGCGCGTGGCCTCGGCAGCGGCGGCTCGGGTTGCCATACCTACCCGAAGGTATGCGAAACAGGAATCTCATGCAAGCCTCACGACAGCGCCACGCAACTTCTCTCGTCGCTAGCGTGTCCTCCTCACGTGATGACCTCCCCGCTCCGCCGCCCCCTCCCCACAGCGCTGCTCGCGCTGACCGCCCTGCTCCTGGCCGCCTTCGCGCATGCGCCCGCCGCGCACGCCAGCAAGACCCAGGAGGTCACCTTCGAGGCGCCGCGCGACCTCTTCGACACCGACAAGCGCGCCGCCGCCTTCGACGAGATCGGCTCGCTCGGCGCACACGCGCTGCGGATCGTCCTGTACTGGCAGGACGTCGCCCCCGAGGCGACCTCGCGCGTCAAGCCCAAGCTCGACATGGCCGACCCGTCGGTCTACAACTGGTCCAAGTACCAGCCGGTGCTCGACGAGGCCAAGGCCCGCGGCTGGACCGTGCAGGTCACCGCGTCCGGCCCGGTGCCGCAGTGGGCGACCAACGGCGCGCGCGACAACGTCACGCGTCCGAGCCCCAACGAGTTCCGCATGTTCATGACCGCGTTGTCCAAGCACTTCGGCAACGAGGTCTCGCGGTGGTCGATCTGGAACGAGCCCAACCACCCGCAGTTCTTGCAGCCGCAGTACGACTCCAAGCAGCGCCCGGTCTCGCCGGGGATTTACCGCGGCCTCTACGCCGCCGCGCTGCGCGGTCTGGCCGCGGCCGGCGACACCAAGCCCGTGCTCATGGGCGAGACCGCGCCGACCGGCACCGGCAAGGACGTCGCACCGCTGACGTTCCTGCGCGGCGCGTTGTGCCTGAACAGCAACTACAAGAAGGTCGGCGGCTGCTCCAAGCTGCGCGTCGACGGCTACGCCCATCACGCCTACACCAACAAGAGCGGCCCGCTGTTCAAGTCGCCCGGCCCCAACAACGTGATGATCGGGACGCTGTCGCGCCTGGTCAGCGCGCTCGACAAGGCGGGCAAGGCCGGCGTGGTGAACAAGTCGCTGCCGATCTACCTGACCGAGTTCGGCATCCAGTCCACGCCGGACCCGGTCTTCGGCGTCAGCCTCCAGCGCCAGGCCGAGTACCGCTCGTTCTCGGAGCGCATCGCCTATTACAACTCGCGCGTGAAGGCGTTCTCGCAGTACCTGCTGACCGACGACGAGCCGGTCAAGGGCGCGACGGGCAGCGCGAAGTACGGCGGCTTCGAGTCCGGCTTGCGGACCTCCTCCGGCAAGGCCAAGCCCGCGCTGGACGGCTTCCGCCTCCCGCTCGTCGCCAAGAAGTCTGGCTCCTCTACCAAGGTCTCGCTCTGGGGCCTCGTGCGCCCGGCGACCGCCGTCACGAAGGTCACGGTCCAGCAGCGCAGCTCGTCGTCGGGGTCGTTCAAGACCCTCAAGACGGTCACGACCAACGCCACCGGCGCCTGGACCTCGACCGCCACGCGCGGCACCTCCTCACGCGAGTGGCGCGTGAAGTGGACCGACGGCAACGGCAAGACCTGGACCGGTCCCGCCACCCGCTCGCTGGGCTGACCGGCGCGCGAGTAGTTAGGGTCCCAGCCATGGCGAACCAGCTGTGGCTGCTGCGGCACGGTGAGGCCGAACCCCACGACGCGAAGCCCGACCCCGAGCGTGAGCTCACCGCGCGCGGCGAGGCCCAGTCGCGCGCGGCCGGGCGCGCGCTGGCGGCGCTCGAGCTGACCTTTCAGGCCGTCTACACGAGCCCGAAGGTGCGGGCGCGCGACACGGCGCTGCTGGCGTGCGAGTCGCTCGGCGAGCACGAGCCGATCGTCACCCCGGTGCTCGCGCAGGACTTCGCGGTCGCCGACGCGCGCGACCTGCTGCTCGGCGTCGAGCCTGACGGTCGGATCCTCGTCGTCGGCCACAACCCGGACTTCGCGCAGGTCGTCTTCGACCTCACCGGCGCGCGCGTGGACTTCAAGAAGGGCGGCGTCGCGGGCGTCCGTTTGGAGGGCACGCGCGGCGAGCTGATCGCGCTGCTGCGCCCGCGCGAGCTGGACCGCATCGCCGGCGTCGCCTGAGTCTCCGAGGAAACACGAGCGGCTCCGATCCAAAACGGGCCGCAAATGCACCGTTTCTTGCCTCAGACCTACCTCAACGGGGCGTTGCGCATTTCGGGGCGCCGCCATACATTCCTGACGCCGGTTCATGCTTGATTCTGCGGACGTCACCCCACTAGACGGACGCGTCGCGCGATCCCGCCGCACCCGTGCGGCGATCGTCGAGGCGCTGGTCGACCTGCTCGAAGAGGGCAACCCCCAGCCCACGATCGAGGAGATCGCGGCACGGGCCGGCGTCGCGCCCCGCACCGTCTTCCAGCACTACGCCGACCGCGAGGCCCTGTTCGCCGCGGTTTCGGCGCATCGCGAGGCCCATCTCGAAGCGCTGATGGGCGCGATCGACACCGACGCGCCGCTGGCCGAGCGCGTTGCCGAGGTCGTCGCGCAGCGGGCCCGCGTGTACGAGTGGATCGCCGCCGTGCGCCGCGGCGCGCTGCTGATGGAGCCGTTCTCAGACGCGGTCCACACGTCGCTGGAGCAGTTCCGGGCGACCAAGCGCGAGGAGCTCGCGCGGGTCTTCGCGGCCGAGCTCGCCGCCCGCCCGGAGCGCGAACGCGCCACGTTGTCCGCCGCATTGGGCGCCGCCGGCTCCTGGTCGGCCTGGGACGCGCTGCGCACCCACCAACGCCTCGATGTCGAGGCCGCCTCGGCCGCGTTGGCGCTCACGCTGATGGCGCTGCTGTCCGACCGCGCGTCCTGACGCGGCACACTGAGGGGCATGTTGGATCGTGCCCGTGTTCGGGCGCCAGAGCTCGCCGGTGACGGCGGCTGGATCGGGGCTCCGGATGGCCTGTCGCTCGCGCAGCTGCGCGGGAAGGTCGTGCTGCTCGACTTCTGGACGCTGGCGTGCGTCAACTGTCAGCGCGTGGTCGAGGAGCTGCGCGGGCTGGAGCGCCGGTTCGCCGACACGCTCGTCGTCGTCGGCGTCCACTCGCCGAAGTTCCCGCACGAGCACGAGCACGCCGCGGTGCGCGACGCGGTCGCCCGGCATCGCATCGAGCACCCGGTCATCGACGACCCGGCGATGACGACCTGGGATGCCTACGCGGTCAAGGCCTGGCCGACGCTCGTCCTGATCGACGCCGAGGGCCGTGTCGCCAAGACGGTCTCCGGCGAGGGCCACGCGGTTGAGCTGGCCGCGGCGATCGAGGCGCTGATTGCCGAGGGCGAGGCGAAGGGGACGCTGCGGCGCGGGCTGCTCGCGCACGACGACATCACCGAGGCGCCGGGTACCGGCGAGCTGGCGTTCCCCGGCAAGGTCGCGCTCGAGGACGGCTCCACCCGCGCGCCGCGCGTCGCGATCGCCGACACCGGCCACGACCGCGTCCTGGTCTGCACGCTGGACGGCGTGGTCGAGCACGAGCTCGACGGCTTCTACCAGCCTCAGGGCGTGCGCTTCGACGGCGTCGGCGAGACCGCGACGCTGCTGGTCTGCGAGACCGGCGCCGATCGCGTCTGGCGCGTCCCGCTCGACGGCCGCCCGCGCGAGCTGATCACCGACGCGCTGAAGTCGCCGTGGGACGTCGTCGTCTGGCACGGCCACGTCGTGATCGCCGAGGCCGGGCGCCACCGGCTGTGGGCGGTCGACCGCGCGGGCGAGCTGCAAGTGCTGGCCGGCACCGGCGCTGAAGGCCTCCATGATGGTCCCGGCCTGGAGGCGGTGCTCGCGCAGCCGTCCGCGCTGGCGATCACCTCCGACGGCGACCTCGCGTTCCTCGACGCCGAGGCCAGCGCGCTGCGCGTCGTGCGCGCCGGGACGTTCGAGGTCCAGACGCTCGCCGGCGCCGGGCTCTTCGCCTGGGGCGACGGCGACGGGGACGGCGTCCGCGCGCGTCTTCAGCACCCGCTCGGGCTGACGCTCGGCCCCAACGGCGAGCTGTACATCGCCGACACCTTCAACGACACGGTCCGCGTCTGGCGCGGCGCGCACCTGTGGACGGTGCCCGTCAACGGCTTCTCCGAGCCCGGCGGCCTGGCCGCGCTGCCTGACGGGCGTCTGCTGGTCGCCGACACCGGCAACCACCGCGTCGTGCGCGTCGACCCGCTGCGCGCGCGGACCAAGGACCTGGAGGTCGGGCGCCCGGCCGGCAGCGACTCCACCGACGACGCGCCCGCCGCGGTCGCCGGGACGATCGTGCAGCCGTCCGGGTCCACGCTTGCCGTGCAGCTCGACCTCGACCCCGGCGAGGACGACCTCGACCCCGCGGGCGGCCCGCCGATCCGGGTGCGCGCGGTCGCCGAGGGCGACGGCCTGCTGCGCGAGCCGACGACGTGGACGGCGAGCACGCTGCCGGTGACCGTCGAGCTTGCGCTCGGCGAAGGCTCCGGCCGCGTGACGCTCGAGCTGCTGGCCGCGACCTGCGGTCCGGACGCCTGCCGCCTGCGCCGCACGCAGCGCGCCTACGACGTGCTGCTCACCTAGGTGAGCTAACTGCGTCACGCGCAGCGCCGCGTGGAGTTTCGGAGGGTGCAGACCGAAACGTTGGTCCCTCCGGAGGAGTCATCCACACGATGCGCAGTCGCGCCGCCACGGCCCTCGCCACGGCCGCCCTGATCGGGGCGGCTGCCCTCGGCGCGCCCGCGGCCACGGCCGCCAACGTCGCGCCCGAGGCCACGCAGTACGTCACGCCGTGGCCGGTCTACGCCCACGACGCCACCTACGACCTCCAGCCCAACACGACGCAGACGTTCCGGCTCGACCTGCCGGAGTTGGATCGGCCGCACACGCTCCTGGTGCCCTGCTGGGGCTTTGAGGTCGTCGGTCCGGGCGTCGACCTCGCGGCCGCCGACCTGCGCGGCTACGGGTGGATCGCCGCCCCGGACGCCGACGAGCGCCTCCTGCATCCCAACCCGAGCGCCGAGCTGCGCGACGGCGGGTGGTACCTGCCCGAGTCCCGCGCGGTGGTCGACCTGCCCATGCTCGGCGCGGGCGCCAACTGCCGCCAGCTCGGCTGGTCGCTGTTCGTCGGGCCCGGCGCGGGGATCGCCAGCGCCGCGGAGGTCCGTCGCGCCCGGCGGACCAAGCGCGTCGTGCCGATCCGCCACCCGCGCCGGTCGGTGCGGGCGCGGCCGGCCAACACCTACAACGACGGCTCGGTCCAGGTGCCGCTGGCCGGGACGCGCTACGCCCGGCACCGGCGCGGCGGGCTGCAGATCGTCGTCCGCGTCGTCACCGGTCCGCTCGCCGGAGCCACCACGATCACGCTGCACGGGCGTGTCCTTGTCACGCGTTAGCGCGCTGCTGGCGGTCGTGGCGCTCGTCGCGCCCACGGCCGCAGCGGCCAAGCAGGCGCCGCCGCCGAAGCGCAAGCTCTGCGTCGACCGCGTCACCGTCCGCGACGCGCCTCACGGCTTCGCGGTCGGCTACCTCTACCGCCCGCAGAAGCTCTCGGTGTACGGCCGGCCGGTCGACCGCTGGGTGTTGATCCGCGCGCGCGACGGGCTGATGGGCTGGGTTCCCGAGAGGGCGCTGTGTCGACGCGCGCGCTGACCGACGAGCGGCTCGTCGCCGCGCTGCGCGCCGGGGAGCCGGGCGCGTATGACGCGATCGACGATCGCTACCGCGCGCCGCTGGTGCGGTTCGCGCGGCGCGTGCTCGGGGCGTCGCGCGCGCAGGTCGCCGAGGACGTCGTCCAGGAGGCCTTGCTGCGCGCCTACCGCGCGCTGCTGCGCGACGACCGGCCGATGGCGCTGCGACCGTGGCTGTACCGGCTGACGCGCAACTGCTGCCTGGACGAGCTGAGCCGCGTACGTACCGACACCGTCGACCTGGCGCTGATCGAGGGCGGCGCCGGTGCGCTGGCGGCGCCCGCGCACCTGGAGCCCGCCGTGGCCGTCGAGGGTCGCGCACGGCTGCGGCAGGTGATCGACGACCTCGCGGTCCTGCCCGAGTCCCAGCGCCACGCCTTGGTGCGGCGCGAGCTGGACGGGATCACGCACGCGCAGCTCGCCCGCGAGCTGGGGATGAGCGAGCCCGCGGCGCGGTCGCTGGTGCACCGCGCGCGCGGCACGCTGGCCAAGATCGAGGGCGGGCGACGCGCTGGCTGCGACGAGGTCCGCGACGAGCTGCTGGCCGCCCACGACGCACGGCGTCGCCCGCAGGCGCGGGCGCTGCGCCACCTCGCGGCCTGCCCGGCCTGCCGCGACTTCCGGACCGCGCTGCGCGCCGAGCGCCGGGCGCTGCGGATGCTCGCGCCCGCGCCGCTGCTGCTGACGGTGCTCGGCGCGGGCGGCGGGCTGTCGCTGAAGCTCGGCGGCGGCGCGGGCGTCTCGAAGGGCGGCGCGCTGACGACGGCGTCGGTCGTGGCGGTGGCCGGCGTGGCGAGCATGGTCGGCGCCCAGGAGGTCTTCGGGCCCGGCGACCCGGCGCCGGTCGCGCTGTCGAGCCCTGCGCTCCCGGCGCACGGGATCGACAAGGGCGTCGCGCTGCCGCGCGGCACGTCGGTCGTCCGGCGCGCGGTGACGATCCGGGCGGGCGCACAGCGCGTGCCGCGGACGGTCCGGCTGACGTGCCCGGCCGGGCTGGCGGTCGCCGACCTGCTGCCGCCATCGGGCGCGCGGCTGAACGTCAGCTACGCGCCGGGCACGGTCATGGGCGTGGCCGACACCGCGGCGGTGCGGCTGGCGCTCAGCGGTCCGGCACCCGTGCACGATCGCAAGGCCATCGTGTCGATCCTGTGCAAGCGGCCCGACGCGACCGGGTCGTTACGCTGGTCGGCTGCTGCGCAGGGCCCTTGATCGGACGGTCTACCCTGAGGGACAGCGATGCCCGAGCTGCCAGAGGTCGAGATCACCGCCCGTCGCCTGAGCGCCGCGCTTGAGGGCGCGACGATCGAGTCGACGATGGCACCGGGGATCAACGCGCTGAAGACGTTCGACCCGCCGCTGCACGCGCTCGACGCCCGCCAGATCGAGGGGCTGCGGCGGATCGGCAAGCACCTGGTGATCGACATCAGCGGCGAGTTGAAGGTCTTGGTCCACCTGATGAGCGCGGGCCGCCTGCAGTTGTACGACAAGCGCGCGTCGCTGCGGGACCGCACGTCGCGGCTGCTGATCCGGATCGACGACGGGCGCGAGCTGCGCCTGCGCGAGTTCGGGACCAAGCAGCGCGCGTGGGTGAAGGTGCTGACTCCGGAGGGCTTGGCGAACGACGACGCGGTCGCGTCGCTGGGGCCCGAGGCGTGGCCGGATCCGCCGGAGGACCTCGCGGCGCTGCTCAAGCCCGTGGGCGCCCGGCCGCTGCAGGCCGCGCTGCGCGACCAGCACGTGATCACCGGCATCGGGCGCTCGTGGGTCGACGAGATCCTGTGGACGGCGAAGCTGTCGCCGTTCAAGCGGGCCAACGAGCTGGACGCCGACGAGGCGGGCGCGCTGCGCTCCGCCATCGTCGAGCGCCTCGGCGGGGCGATCGACCACTATGAGAACGTCGTCACGCTCCCGATCCCGGACAAGCTCCCGCTGCCGCTCGAAGTGCACCGCCATCACGGCGAGCCGTGCCCGCGCTGCGGCACGACGATCGAGGCGGTGCACTACGAGGACTACGTGCTCTGCTACTGCCCCGAGGAGCAGACCGGCGGTCGCGTGCTGAAGGACCGCCGGCTGTCGCGGTTGTTGAAGTAGTCGAGTTGTCGTCCTAGTTGCACTCCTCCAGGTGGTCGCCGACGATCGTGGCCGACGTCGTGATCGCCTCGCGCCATGTCCCGGTCGCGCGCATGTCGACCTGACCCAGGGTGTAGGTGTCGCAGCCGATCGGCTCGTCGAGCTGCAGGGCGACCGCGATCCGCGCGCCCGATCCGCCGGCCAGCCACGCGTCGCCGTTCTTGACCGTGCACGTCCCGGCCTCCGTGCCCGCCCAGTAGGGCTTGGTCAGGCAGCTCTTGACGTGCAGGTAGTCGAACGAGATCGCCGCGGCGTCCATCGTCGGGCACGTGCTGCCCCACGTGCTGTTGGGCATCACGTACACCCAGGCGATCGTCGGGTCCTCGGGGTCCGGCGCGACGTAGTTCCAGCAGCCGGTCGACGGGTAGACGGCCTCGTCCTCGGAGGCGTCCTGGGCGCCGGTGCAGCCCGGGTCGGGGCCGCTGTCGGCGACGCCGGCGACGTCGATCTGGCCGTCGTAGTCGTTGTCGATCCCGTCCGCGCACTCCGGCGCGCCGAGCGGCGGCGCGGGCGTGGTGCAGGCGGCGACCTTGTCGGTGATCACCGCGTCGCGCTCCCAGGCGGTGCCGTCGCCGGCGTAGGCGACGACGACCGCGCGGGCGCCGCAGAGGTCGGCGGCGGCAACGCCGTTGAGGTGCCACTCGTCGCCGTTGCGGATGCCGCCCGCGACGTCGTTGGCGCAGACGTCGTCCTTCGTCGAGGACGCGCCGTTGCCGTGGCCGTCGTCCCAGCCGGGGTTGTTGCAGCCGGTGACCTTGGACGGCACGTCGACCAGGCCTCGGGTCATGGCCTTGGGGCAGCCCGCGCCGGTGCGCGAGTCGACGCGGACGGCGAAGCCGACGCGGCTGCCCTGCGTCACGGCGCCGTCGGTGCACGCGGCGGGCAGGGGCTTCTCGGAGTCCTCGGTGGTGTCGGTCGGGCTCGAGCAGCCGGGGTCGAAGAGGGGCGCGCCCTTGCCGAGCGCGTCGACCTGGCCGTCGCCGTCGTCGTCCTTGCCGTTGGCGCACGCGGGCGCGCCGTCGCCGGGGCTGGGCGGCGGCGTGATGCCGCCGGGCGGCACGGGCGGCGCGGGCGCGGGCGGCGCCGGCGCCTTGGACGTGGCGCCCACGACGCCGCTGGGCAGCGGGACCGACGGCGCCTGCTTGGCGGCGGCCGGGTTGAGCCCGAGCAGCCCGAGCAGCGCGCGGCCCTTGGCGTCGACGTCGCTGCCGCACAGGCGCGCGGCGAGGACCTTGCCGAGCGTCTTCAGGTCGGAAGCGGTGGGTGCGCCGGTGCCGCGGCGCAGCGTGCGTCCGAGGGTCGCGGCGACGCTGGAACACGCGGGGGCGACGGCGGTCGTCAGCGCGCTGGTGGGCGCGGTGGCCAGGACGGCGCCGCCCGTCGTCGCGGTGCCGAGCTTGGCGGCCGTCGCCTTCGCGGACGGTTTGGCGGCCTTCTTCGGACGCACGACGGCGACCAGCGCGAGCTTCTTGCCGCCGGCCGACACGACGCCGCCGGTGATCGCGACGCCCTTGGGGACGCCGGCCTTGCCGACCTTCAGCGTGCCGGTGACGGGGGCCGCGGTGATCGCGACCTCGCCCGCGGCAGGCGACGGCAGCTTCAGCGTCGCGGCGCCGGCGGCCGGGGAGAGCGCCAGCGCACCCGCGCAGGCCAGGCCCGCGCAGGCGATTCGGGAAGAGAGGGGAGAGGGCATTGCCCGAGTCTGCGCGCGGACGCGCTTGCGGGCATCAGGGGTTCCCCTGGTCAGCTGGCGAAGGGCGGGTAGCCCTCCATGCCGCGCAGGGGCGTGAGGTCCTCGTCGTCGGCCGCCCACTTCGCCACCCGCTCGGGGTCGGCGTCGTAGGCGCGGCGCAGCTCGGCCAGCGCGTCGTCCAGGCGGCCGTCGCGGGCCAGGAAGCACGCCAGGCTGTAGTGGATCGACGGGTTGCCCTCGTGCTCGGGCAGCGCCTCGCGCACGGTCTCCACGGCACCCGCGAAGTCCCCGCGCGCCGCCGGGCCCTGGGCCGCGAAGTAGAACTCCCACGGCGAGACCGCGTACGCCGCGCCCGCCTCGCCGCCGACCGCCAGGACGGTCGTGCCGTCCTCCAACGCGGTCGCGACCCGCTTGGCTTCGGGCTCAGGCAGGAAGATCAGCGTCCCCTGCGGCGCGTCGACGTCCTCGCCGTCGATCGTGAACCGCGCGTGGCCGCGCAGCACGACGTACAGCTCCTCGTGGCCGCCGGTGCCCGACGAGGAGACCTCGTCGTGCTCCTCGACGACGGTCTGCCCGGCGTCGGCGACGTAGGCGTTGGTGCCGAACGCCTGGATGCCGAGCGTGCGGCGGACGGGCTTCCAGCGAAAGTCCTCGCCGGCGACCGGGATCTCCTCGATCGCGTCGACGGACGTGGTGCGAAATCGGGGGCTCACGGGCCTATCATGAACGTCATGGGCAAGATCCATCCCGGCACGGAGGCACCTGACTTCGAGCTGCCGGACCAGAACGGCGAGCCCGTGCGGCTCTCCAGCTTCCGCGGCCAGAAGGTCGTGTTGTACTTCTACCCGAAGGCCAACACGCCCGGCTGCACGACGCAGGCCTGCGGCATCCGCGACCACCAGACGGACTTCACGACCGCCGGCGCCGTCGTCCTCGGCGTCTCCCCGGATCCCGTCAAGGCCGTCAAGAAGTTCTCGGAGAAGCAGCACCTCAACTTCGAGCTGCTCGCCGACGAGGACCACGGCGTTTGCGAGGCCTACGGCGTCTGGGTCGAGAAGTCGATGTACGGCAAGACGTACTGGGGCGCCAAGCGCGCGACCTTCGTGATCGACGAGGACGGCGTCGTCCGGGCAGCCTTCAAGGCCAACCCCGAGACCCACGACGCCGACGTCCTCAACATCCTCTCCGAGCTCAACACCGCGGCCTAACGGCTACCGCGCGGTCCTCGCGCGGCCGGGTGCGCGCCCGCTGGCGCTCGCCTGTGGGTTGGGGTGGCTGTCGTTTGCCGGCTACGGGCTGGCGATCGTGCTCGCCGTGCGCGCGGCGACGGGCTCGTTCGCGCTAGCCGGCGGAGCGGTCGCGGCGTTCTCGGCGGGCTCATCGCTGCCGGCGCCGCTGCGCGGGCGGACGGTCGACCGGCACGGGACGCGGGCCGTCGGCGCGTTCGCGGTGCTCCACGGCGCCGCGATGGCCGCGCTGGTGCTCGGCTGCGCGCTGGGCTGGGCGGGCGGCGCGCTGATCGTCATCGCCGCCGTCGCCGGGGCGTTCGTCCCGCCGCTGATCGCCTCGGCGCGGGCGGTCTGGCCGCGCGTCGCCGGGCCGCAGCTGACCCGGATCGCCCACGCGCTCAACGCGGCGCTCGGCGACGCCGGGATGGTCGCCGGCCCGGCGCTCGTCGGCGGCGTGGCCGCGTTGGCCTCGCCGACCGCGGCGCTCGCGCTGGTGCTCGTCGGCGCTGCCGGCGGCGCCGCGCTGCTCACGCGCGTGCCGGATCCCGCCGTGGCGAACGCCGCCGCGCTCGCCCCGCCATCGCGCCGCGGGCTGCTCCCCGCCCAGAGCCCCGGGCTGCGCGCGCTGCTTGGCGCCGAGCTGCTGCTCGGCGTCACCTTCGGCGCGCTCGACGTCGCGGCGCCGGTCGTCGCCCATGATGCGGGCACGGCCGCGCTGGGCGCGTTGCCGCTGGCGGTCTTCGCGCTCGGGTCGGTCGCGGCCTCGCTGTGGTCGGGCGCGCGCGCCGCCGCGCTGGCGCCGATGCGCCGCTACCGCCTCGGTTGCGCGGTCGTCGCCTGCGCGGTCGTCCCGACCCCGTTCGCGCCCCAGCTCGCCGTGCTCACCGCGCTGCTCGCCCTCGCGGGCGCCGGCTACGGCCTGCTCAACGTCGCCGTCTTCGAGCTGCTGGAGGAGGTCGTCCCGTCCACGCGCGCGGTCGAGGCCTTCACGTGGCTGACGACCAGCGCCGGTGCCGGGATGGCCGCGGGCGCCGCAACCGCCGGCGGCCTCGCCGACGGAGGTCCCTCCGGCCCACTGACCGCGGTGGCCGTCGCCGCGATCCTCGCGGCCCTCGTCGCGTGGCGACCTGGCACGATGTCGCCCATGTCCCGGCGCGACGAGCTCGAAGCCCTCAGCTCCCAGGAGCTGCACGACCGCGCGGTCTCCCGCGCCAAGAAGCACCTCGACGTTAAGTTCCTCTGGAACCTGATGCAGATGGTGCCCGCCGCCGAGGCCGCGGCCGGCGAGCCCGAGCAGGCCGATTACGACATCGCCCACTGGTCCGGCCAGGTCGCCGACACGTTCCGCGAGGACGACGGCAAGCTGTCTGACGCGCTGCGCCCGGTCTACCTGGACTACCTGGTCAAGCACGAAGACGGCTGACCTTAAGAAAACCGGCGCGTCTGCCGAACACGGGGGCATGACGACGCAGGTGGCCGAGCGGTATCGACTCGTTACGCGCTCCGACTTTGACGGGCTGGTGTGCGCTGCGCTCCTCAAGGAGTTGGGCATCCTCGACGACATCCTGTTCGTCCATCCCAAGGACATGCAGGACGGCAAGGTCGAGCTCAACGACCGCGACATCACCACCAACCTGCCCTACGTCCCGGGCGTGCACCTGAGCTTCGACCACCACGACTCCGAGGTCGTGCGCGTCGAGGACTCGCCCGAGAACCACGTGATCGTCGCCGGCGCCAAGTCCGCCGCGCGCGTCGTCTACAACTACTTCGGCGGCGCCGAGACCTTCAAGCTCGTCGGCGAGGACATCATGAGCGCGGTCGACAAGGCCGACGCCGCGGACTTCACCCGCGAGGACATCCTCGAGCCGCAGGGCTGGGACTACATCTCGTTCCTGATGGACCCGCGCACCGGCCTCGGCCGCTTCCGCGAGTTCCGCATCAGCAACTACCAGTTGATGATGCAGTTGATCGACGACATCACGACGAAGTCGATCGAGGAGATCCTCGAGACCCCGGACGTCGCCGAGCGCGTCGAGCTCTACCGCGAGCACGCCGACGCCGCGATCGACCAGCTCGGCCGCTGTGCCACCCAGCACGGCAACGTGGTCGTCCTCGACCTTCGCGATGAGGACCCGATCTACGCCACCAACCGCTTCACGATCTACGCGCTGTTCCCCGAGTGCAACGTCTCGATCCACGTGCTCTGGGGCCTGCGCCAGCAGAACACGGTCTTCGCGGTCGGCAAGTCGATCCTCGACCGCTCCGCGCAGACCGACGTCGGCGACCTGATGCTCCAGTACGGCGGCGGCGGCCACTCGGCGGCCGGCACCTGCCAGGTGGCCAACGAGGACGCCGAGCGCGTCCAAGCCGAGCTGCTGCGCAAGATCAACGCCGACGGCTGAGGCCCGCGGCACCGGGTAGGTTCCCGGGCGGATGTCCGTCCGCCCGCCCCGCCACGGTGACGTCGATCGGCTGGCGCTCGCGCTAGCTCGCGCGTTCCACGACGATCCGGTAACGCGCTGGGTCTACGCGTCGGACCGGCGGCGGCCGCACTGGTCGCAGCGGTTCTTCGCCTGGCAGCTCGGGCGCCTGATGCCCCAGGACGTCTCGTGGACGACCGACGACGGTGCGGGCGGCGCCGCGCTCTGGGCCTTGCCCGGTCGCTGGCGCGAGGACGCGGGCGACACGCTGCGCCTCCTGCGCCTCACGTTGCCCGGCGTCCTGCCGCGCCTGCCGCGCGTCCTGCGCGGCCTCGGCCAGGTCGAGCTGCGCCATCCGCACGACCAGCACCTCTACCTCGCGGTCCTCGGCGTCGACCCCGACCGCCAGGGCCAAGGCGTCGGCTCTCAGCTGATCCGACCTGGCCTGGACCTCTGCGACCGCGAGCGCCTGCCCGCCTACCTGGAGACCGGCAAGGAGGCCAACCTGTCGTTCTACGGCCGCCACGGCTTCCAGGTCGTCGACCGGGTCGAGCTCCCCAAGGGTCCGCCGGTCTGGTTCCTCTGGCGCGAGCCGGCCTAGGCGGCTGACGGCGGCGCGATCGTCGGATCGTGCTCGAGGCTCACCTCGAGCGCCCTCTCCTCGTCGTCGGCGAGGTGGTAGTAGACCGTGACGGACAGGTCGTCGTAGTCGTCGTGGTACTCGTTGCGGAACGTGAGGTCGTCGACGCGGACGTCGAGGTTGGCCTCGATGATGTCGGCGAGTCGCCGCAGGAGGCTCGGGACGTGCCAGAAGCCGGGCCCGTGCGGGTTGCTCAGGGAGAAGTGGTGGGTCGTGTAGTGGGCGAGGTCGGTGTCCATGGCGGCCAAAGCGTATGCGTGCGGACGACTCGGCCGGGAGGTCGGACGGCGCTTCGACATCCGGTCGGTGGTGGTTCGGGATGCGTAGGTATTGAATGGCCGAGCCGTCGATTCGCGCCGCCCCGTCGCGCAATCCGGCTCCCTGAACATCCCTCCGCAGAAAGCCGTTCCACGTGGATCTCGTCGACGAGCCCATGCCGCTCGCCCCTGCCTCCGATGCCCCTGCTGAAGCGCCCGCCAAGGGCCTGACCCGGCGCTCGTTCGCCGTTCGCGGCACGGTCGCCGCGCTCGGCGCCGCGGCCCTCGGCGCGCCCACCGCCGCAAGCGCCGCGGCTGCCGGGACGACGACGCCGTCCGGCGCGCGCCTGGCGAGCACCGACGTCGCAACCCCGAAGACCAAGGCCGCCGCCACGCTGCCCGACGCCGCCGCGCTGGCCCGGGAGGACAAGCGGCTCGTCGACTACGAGGCGCTCGAGCTGGCCGCGCTGTACCGCGCCGGCGCGACGACCGCCGTCGCGGTCACGCAGGCCTACCTCGACCGGATCGCGGAGTTCAACGGCCCGTTTGAGACCTACGGCTTCGTCGACAACGGCCTCTACCAGGCGTTCATCCGGATCGACGCCGACGCCGCGCTCAAGATGGCCGCCGACGCTGACCGCCGCATCGCGGTCGAGCGCAACGGCGGCACGCCCGCCCCGTACCTGTGCGGCGTCCCGATGGGCTTCAAGGACTCGATCGGCGTCGAGGGCTTCAAGAACCAGAACGGCACCACGGCCTTCGCCGGCAACGTCTGCCTTCAGGACAACCCGGCGGTGGCGCGCGTCCGCGCGGCGGGCGTGGTCATCATCGGCCTCACGGTCTGCTCGGCGTTCTCCGGCACCACGTCCGGCAACTTCAGCGCCAACGCCTGGAACACCGACTACACGCCCGGCGGCTCGTCGCAGGGCTCGGGCACGGCGACCGTCGGCCGCCTGGCCTGTGCGACGTTCGGGGAGGAGACCGGCGGCTCGATCACCTACCCGTCGGCGGCCCAAGGCGCGTCGGGCATCAAGCCGTCGCTCGGCCTCGTGCCGATCGCGGGCGTCATGCCGCTCACGCCCGGCTACGACGTCATCGGCCCGATCGCGCGCTCCGGCGCCGACGCGGCGCTGATCTTGAACACCATGTTGGGCCCGGACTACGCCGACGACCCGCAGACCGTCTCGGCACCGATCCCGTTCCCCGAGCTGCCGATCAGCGCGCGTCCCGGCTCCAAGCCGCTGCGCGGCACGACCATCGGCATCAACAAGAAGGACTGGCTGCGTACGACGACCTTCCAGGGCGGCGTCGACCCGCAGTCGCTCTACGGCGCCGAGCAGCTGGCGGCGTTCAACCGCCTGAAGTCGGAGCTGGAGGCGCTGGGCGCGACCGTCAAGGACTTCGACGGCGTCGACATGGAGGACATCTCCGAGGAGTCCAACCCGTACTTCGCGCCGTACACGACGGGCAAGGCGCAGCCGACGCTGCAGACGATCGACGGCACCGCGATCACCCCGGTGACCGCGCTGTCGGGCGCGAGCCGCAACGACATCAAGTACATCGAGGCGATCCGCGACTTCGCGGCCGACAAGCCGAGCGCGCAGCAGTCGGCGTTGTTGTCGCAGTACGGCCGCGTGCCGTCGGCCGGCGGTGCGCGCTCGTATGACTCGGCGATCACCCAGACCGCGCAGGTCACGGCCGAGACGCGCCGCGAGGGCGAGCGCCGCCGTCGCAAGTTGATGGCCAACATGGCGCAGGCCCTGGACGACGCGGGCGTCGACCTCATGTTGACGATGCAGCTGCCCCAGGGCGTCGGCAAGCGCAGCGCCTCCGGCGGCTCGTTCCCGGCCCAGCGCGCCTACTACCAGGTGCCCAACGCGGCGTCGTGGCCGCTGGTCTCGTTCCCGATCGGCTACGACACGCTCGGCCTGCCGATCACCGCCCAGCTCTGGGGCCCGCGCTTCTGCGAGCCGCAGCTGGTCCAGGCGATGATCGACTACCAGGCCCACTACCCCGAGCACCACAAGGCGATCCCGCCGGACCCCACGCCCAAGACGGGCGCGGCGGCGCGCGCGACGCCGGTGCCCGAGGGCAAGGTCGACCCGTTCGAGTCCAACGACCCGGCCGTGCTCGACGCGGCGCTGAACGCGAAGTGAGCAACTTCACGATCGAGTGGCAGGCGCCCGCCAACATCGGGCTCCTGCCCCAGCACCCTGACGACGGCCAGCAGTCGTTCTTCTCGATCGGCTGGATCGTCAAGCAGCAGGCGACCTGGTACCCGTACGACGCGACCGCGCTGACGGTCGCGTCGGGCGCGGGCCCGGACGCGCCGGACGGCGGCGGCGAGACCCCGACGCCCGCGGGCGGCGGTGACGGCGGCACGGTGACCGGCGCCGGCGATACGACGCCCGCACCCTCGCCGCAGATCCGCGCGCGGATCGCCAAGGCCAACGTCGCAGCGCGCAAGGACCCGGGCCTGTTCCGCAAGAAGGGCCTGACGTTCGCGCTCTCGCTGGAGGCACCCGCCACGGTCACCGCCGTGCTGGTCACCAGCTCCGGCAAGAAGCTGACCTACAGCCAGACCCGCAAGGTCGCCGCGGGCACCGACCACCTCACGCTGCGCCCGTCGGAGTACGGCAAGCTCGCGACGCGCCGCAGCAAGAAGGTCGCGGCCAAGCTGGTGGTCACGATCAAGTACACCGACAAGTCGACCGGCACCGTCACCAAGTCCATCAGCTTGGCGGCCCCGCCGAAGAAGTAGAGGGGACCTCGTAGGGTGGGGGCGGTGACCCCCACCCGCCCCGAGGCCGTCGTCTTCGACTGCGACGGCCTGCTGCTGGACACCGAGACCGCGTGGACGCGCGCCGAGACCACGCTCTTCGAGCGCCATGGCTCGACGTTCACGATGGACCACAAGCGCGATCTGATCGGCTCGTCGCACTCCGTCGCCGCCGCCAAGCTGGAGGTCATGCTCGACCTCCCCGGCCAGGGCGAGGACCTCATCAACGAGCTGCACGACTTGGTGATGGTCGAGGCCACGCACGACGTCGAGCCGCGGCCCGGCGCGGTCGCGCTGGTCGACGCGCTGCTGGACGCCAACGTCCCGATCGCCGTCGCCTCCAACTCGCCGCGGGCCTTCCTGGACTCGGTCCTCAACACCGCGGGCGTGTACGACCGCTTCGCGCACACGGTCGCCGGCGACGAGGTCGAGCACCCCAAGCCGCACCCGGACATCTACCTCGAGGCCTGCCGCCGCCTGCACGCCGACCCCGAGAAGTCCGTCGCGCTGGAGGACTCGCCGACCGGCGCCCAGGCGGCGCAGGCCGCCGGGTTGCACGTCATCGGCGTCCCCTACATCCCTGACATGGAGATCCCGCCCGCGGACCTCACCGCCGCTTCTCTTGCCGACGCGGTGGTGCTCCAAGCCGTCGGCCTCGTACCCTCCAGCAGGTGATCGCGGGCGTCGGCGACTTCTTCGATGCGGCGGGCCAGTTCTTCAGCCAACTCGCCGACATCCGCTGGGGAGCATTGGCGCTCGGCCTGCTCTGCTTCGGCACCTACCTGACGATCCGCTCGCGCGCGTTCTTCAACGTCCTGCGCGCCGCCTACCCGACCGAGCAGATCGAGTTCAAGCGGATCTGGGGCGCCTACATCGCGGCCTACGGCTTCAACAACGTCGTGCCGGCCCGCGGCGGCGACGTCATCAAGCTGTTCCTGGTCAAGACGTCGATCCCGAACTCCACCTACAGCGCGATCGGCGCGGCGTTCTTCGTCGAGCTGGGCTTCGACGCCACGATGGGCGTCTTCATCCTGTTCTTCGCGTTCACCCAAGGCGTCTTCCCCAAGCCGCCGGACTTCTCCAAGCTGAACGCGTTCGACCTGTCGTTCTTCGCGTCGCACCCGCGCTTCCTGTTGTTCTTGCTGACCGCCATCGCCGTCGGCAGCCTCGTCGCCTTCGCGCTGCTGTCGACCAAGGCGAAGGCCTTCTGGGCGCGCGTGCGCCAGGGCCTGACGATCGCCTTCGATCGCCGCCGCTACTTCCGCGAGGTCTGGCTCGTGCAGTTCGGCGGGTGGCTGTTCCGCTTCGCCGCCTTCTGGTTCCTGCTCGACGCCTTCCACATCGGCGGCTCGGTCAAGAACGTGCTCTTGGTCCTCGGCGTGAACGCCGTGGCCGCGGTCGTGCCGTTCACGCCCGGCGGCGCGGGCGTCCAGCAGGCGTTCCTGGTGAAGGTCTTCGCGGGCGTCGCGTCGGGCGCTACGGTCGCCGCCTACAGCGTCGGCCAGCAGATCGCGATCGCCGTGTTCAGCCTCGCTGTGGGCTTCGCCGCGCTGGTCATGATCTTCAAGTTCCGGTCCTTCAAGGAGGTCATCGCGGCGGGCCGCGAGCACCGCGAAGCCGAGAAGGCGAGCGCACTACAGTAGGTCCCATGGAAGGCTTTGGAGGTCTCTTCGGCGATCCTGACGAGCTGCAGCGCCGCATGGCGGAGTTCGCCGACCAGATGCAAGGCCAGCAGCGGCTGGCCTGGGCGGACAACGCGATCGCGCTGGCCGTGCAGATGACGGTCGCGGCGGTCAACCGCGTCAACATCCAGGGGACGACGGCCGAGCAGGCCGAGCAGATCCGCAGCGTCATGGCGATCGTCTTCCCCGAGGCGGTCACGCTGGTGCGCGAAGCGCGCCAGGGGCTGGCATAACGCCGCTTGAGCACGCCGCGCGACGGCGCACCGCGCCGGTAGGATCCGCCGCGTGGCGCAGCTCTCGCACTCACAGCTGATCTGGCGTGGCCGGATCGAGACGGGCCTGCGGTTCGCCGCGCCCGTGCTCGACCTCGTGCTCGCCGCCGGCGACCGCCTCTCGCGCGCGGTCGACCGCGACGAGCCGGAGCTGATCATGCCCGGCCGCTTGGGCTCCGACGACCAGCGCAGGCTGACCGATGGCCGAGACTGACGACCTCGCGGTGACGCCGCAGCAGCTCGTCGAGCGCGAGCGCCCCGTCCGCAACAAGATCGGCCTCGTCTCGCTGGCGACGGCCGTCCTGGTGATCGTCGCCAACGTCGTGCAGAACGCGGCGCTGTCGGACCGCCCGCCGGTCACCGAGATCGACGCGCTGCGCGACGCCGCCGGCGAGTCGATCGGCCGGCCCGGCCTGGGCAGCGACCAGGTCCTCTACTTCCACGACCACGGCACGACGCTGCTGCTCGCGTCGGTCTTGCAGGCGCTCGTGTCGGTCGGCGTCGGCATCGTCCTGCTGACGCTGCTGCGCTTCACGCTGGACCGCGGCGGCCGTGCACCGCGCTTCTCGCGCCAGCTGGTCGCCATCGGCGCGGCCGCGACCGCGCTCGGGACCGTGCTGCTGATGCTCGGCCTGGTCCTCAACGCCAACGACTTCGCCTCGGCGTCGGATCAGGGCACGCAGGCCGCGCACGACGCGGCGCGCTCCGGCGGGCTGGTCGTCGCCGGCACGGTGACGGGCCTGGTTGGCCTGTTCCCGCTCGCCGCCGGGTTCGTGATGGTCGCGGTCGCCGCGATGCGCGTCGGCCTGCTGACCCGCTTCGTCGGCGTCCTGGGCGCGATCGTCGGCGTCTTGCAGATCCTCGGGACGCTCTCGGCCGGGTCGTTCATCATCAACGCCTTCTGGCTGGCGATGGTCGGCGCGCTGATGCTCGGCCGCTGGCCGTCGGGGATGCCGCCCGCGTGGGACGAGGGCGAGGCGCGCCCGTGGCCGACGCAGCAGGAGATCCGCGAGGGGCGCGAGCGCTCGCGGGCGACCCGGCGCGGCGATCCGGTGCCGGCCACCGCGTCCGCGCCGGCCGACGACGACGATCTGACGGGCCTGCCCAGCCCGTCGACGTCGGCACGCAAGAAGCGCAAGCGACGCGGCTAGCGCGGTAGCGCGGTTTCCGGCGGCGTGGTATGCCTGAGGGCACTGTCCACGACCGGGAGGGGAACCGCCGACATGGCCGATACCGCATCGGACCTCGAGCAGGAGCTGGCGCAGCTGCTGGAGCAGGAGCGCTTCGAGCCCTCCGAGGAGTTCAAGGCCAACGCGCTGATCACGGATCTCTCCGTGCACGAGGCGGCGGCGAAGGATCCGGCGGCGTGGTGGCGCGAGCAGGCCGATGCGCTGGAGTGGTTCGAGGCGCCGGGCGCGGCGCTGAACGACGAGAACCCGCCGTTCTACAAGTGGTTCGAGGGCGGCAAGGTCAACGCCTCCTACAACTGCCTGGACCGCCACGTCGAAGCGGGGCTCGGCGATCGCGTCGCGTTCAAGTGGCGCGGGGAGGAGGGCGAGTCCAAGGACATCACCTACTCGTGGCTGCTGGACCAGACCCAGCGGGCGGCCAACGCGCTGAAGGCGCACGGCGTCGAGGCCGGCGACGTGGTCGGGATCTTCCTGCCGATGATCCCCGAGGTCGTCGTCGCGATGCTCGCCTGCGCGCGGATCGGCGCGCCGCACAACGTGGTCTTCGGCGGCTTCAGCGCGGAGTCGGTCAAGGAGCGGATGGAGTTCTCCGAGGCCAAGGCGCTGATCACGGTCGACGGCGCGCGGCGCAAGGGCAAGACCGCACCGGTGAAGGCCTCGGTGGACGAGGTCGGGATGCCGGTCGACACCACGTTCGTCGTCCGGCACACGGGCATCGACGCGCCGATGGGCGAGGGCGACGTCTGGTGGGACGAGGCGCTGGAGGCGGCCGACGCCGAGTGCCCCGCGGAGCCCCTCGATGCCGAGCACCCGTTGTTCATCTTGTACTCGTCGGGCTCGACCGCCAAGCCGAAGGGCATCCTGCACACGACGGGCGGCTACCTGACGCACGTCGCCTGGACGCACAAGCACGTCTTCGACCTCAAGCCCGAGAGCGACGTGTACTGGTGCAGTGCCGACGTCGGCTGGATCACCGGCCACTCCTACATCGTCTACGGGCCGTTGCTCAACGCGGCGACGAGCGTGATGTACGAGGGCGCGCCCGACTACCCGCACAAGGGCATCTGGTGGGAGCTGGCCGAGAAGACCGAGACCACCATCTTATACACCGCGCCGACGGCGATCCGCGCCTGCATCAAGTGGGGCACCGAGCACGTCGAGAAGGCGGACCTGAGCAAGTTGAGGTTGTTGGGGAGCGTTGGCGAGCCGATCAACCCGAAGGCCTGGCTCTGGTACTACAAGGTGGTCGGCGGCCAGCGCTGCCCGATCGTCGACACGTGGTGGCAGACCGAGACCGGCGGGATCATGATCACCACCTTGCCGGGCGCCCAATCGATGAAGCCGGGCGTGGCCGGAACGCCGCTGCCGGGCGTGACGGCGGCGATCCTGGACGAGGAGGGCAACGAGGTCGAGCGCGGGACGCAGGGCTTGTTGTCGTTGTCGAAGCCGTGGGCCGGGATGTTGAGGACCTTGTACGGCGACGACGACCGCTACGTCGCGACCTACTGGGACAAGTGGGGGCCGGAGACCTATCTCGTCGGCGACGCGTCCAAGCAGGACGACGAGGGCTACATCTCGGTCATCGGGCGCGTCGACGACGTGCTCAACGTGTCCGGCCATCGCATGTCGACCGCCGAGATCGAGTCGGCGATCGTCTCCCACGGCAAGGTCGCCGAGGCCGCGGTCATCGGCCAGAGCGACGAGGACACCGGCCAGTCGGTGGCCGCGTTCGTCACGCTCGAAGGTGACCTCGAAGGCTCCGACGAGCTCGTCAACGAGATCCGCGAGCACGTCGCCCAGCGCATCGGCAAGCTCGCCCGACCCAAGCGCATCATCTGGGCCGACGACCTGCCCAAGACGCGCTCGGGCAAGATCATGCGGCGGTTGTTGAAGGACATCGCCGAGGGCCGTGAGCTGGGCGACGTCACGACCCTGCGCGACCCGGACGTGATGGCGCAGCTGCAGGGCAAGATCTCGGAGCGTGGCGCCGACGAGGACTAACCTCCGGCGCAGTGCCGCCCCACGACGCTCCCATCGTCCGCGACGTCATCCTGCGCGATGGCTCCGCCCTCCGGCTGCGCTCCCCGCGGCCGGAGGACGAGGCGGCGATCCGGGCGTTCTTCGACGGGCTGTCGTTCGAGTCGCGCTACCTGCGCTTCCACGGCGCGGGGCGCAGCGACCTGATCTCGCGCGACTACGCCAACGCGGACCTCGACGCGCGCGTGCCGCTGGTCGCGCATCTCGGCAATCGGGTCGTGGCGGTCGCCGGCTATGACCGCCTCAACGAGCCCGATGCGGCCGAGGTCGCGTTTGCCGTGGCCGAGGACCAGCAGGGCCGCGGGCTGGCGACGAGCATGTTGCAGCAGTTGGCCGACGTCGCCGCGGCGCGCGGGATCACGCGCTTTGACGCGGAGGTCATGGGCGAGAACCGGCCGATGCTGCACGTCTTCGGCAACGCCGGCTTCGGCGTGCGGCGCGCGTCCACGGGCGGGATCGTCCACCTCGCGCTCGACCTGACGCCCACGGACACGCTGGCGACGCGAATCGACGACCGCACGCACGCGGCGACCGTGCTGTCGCTGCGCGCGCTCCTGGCGCCGCGATCGGTCGCGGTCGTGGGCGCGTCCGCGCGCGAAGGCTCGGTCGGCGGCGCGATCTTCCGCGGGATCGTCGAGGGCGGCTACCGCGGCGTCGCGACGCCGATCCACCCGGACCGCGGCGTCGTGGGCTCCACGCGCGCGGTGGCGTCGCTGAGCGAGCTGGACGAACCCGCCGAGCTGGCGGTCGTCGCGGTCGCCGCGGGCGAGGTGCTCGGCGTCGCGCGCGAGGCGGCGGCAGCCGGCGTCCGGGCGTTGTTGGTGGTGTCGACCGGCTTCGGCGACACCGACGAGCCCGAGGGTCGCGCGCGTGAAGAGGAGCTGCTGGCCGAGGTCCGCGCGCACGGGCTGCGGCTGGTCGGACCCAACGCGCTGGGCGTGGTCACCACCGACCCGGACATCAGGTTGCAGGCCTTGATCGGGCGCGTGCCGCTGCGCAGCGGCGGGCTGGGGTTGTCCTCGCAGTCGGGTGCTCTCGGCCTGGCGCTGCTCGGCCACGCCGCCGCGCGACGGATGGGCGTCTCCTCGTTCCTGGCGCTGGGCAACCGCGCCGACGTCTCAACCAACGACGTCCTGGAGCACTTCGCCGACGACGACCGCACGACCGTCGTCGCGTTCTACGTGGAGTCCTTCGGCAACCCGCGGCGCTTCTCGCAGGTGGCGCGGCGCGTGTCGCGGCGCAAGCCGATCCTGGCGGTCAAGGGGACGCAGCCGCGTGACGGGAGCGCCGCGCCCGGTCGCCTGCGGATCGCAACCGCGCTGACCGACGCCGCGCTGACCGAGGCGCTGTTCTCGCAGGCGGGCGTGCTGCGCGTCGAGTCCACGCAGACACTGTTCGACGCCGCCGAGCTGCTGGAGCGCCAGCCGCTGCCCGCTGGGCGCGCGCTGGGCATCGTCACCAACTCGGGCGGCCTGGGGACGGTGGCGGCTGATGCCGCCGCCGCGCGCGGGCTGTCGTTGGCGCGGGTGAGCGACGCGACGCGCGCCCGTCTGGCCGCCGCCCTGCCCGACGCCGACCGCCTCGGCAACCCCATCGACTTGGGCGTCCGCGCGGGCTCCGCCGACGAGCGCCTCGCCGTCGAGGCGCTGCTGGACGACGACGGCGTCGACGCGGTCCTCGTCGTCCACGTCGGCCTCGGCGGCGACGACCCCGAGACGCGGCTCGGCGCGCTGGAGGCGGCGATCACCGAGCGCGAGACGACGACGACCAAGCCCGTCGTCGCGTGCGTCGTCGGCGGCGACGGCTCGCTCCCGGAGCGCGAGACGCGCAAGATCCCCAACTACCGCTTCCCGGAGGCCGCGGTGCGGGCGCTGGCGATCGCCGCCGACCGCCGCGCGTGGCTCGGGCGGCGGCTGGGCCAGGAGCCCGAGCTGGAGCGCTTCGACGCCGGCGCGGCTCAGGCCGTGGTGAGCGCCGCGGGCGAAGGCTGGCTCGGCGGCGACGAGACCGTCGCGCTGCTGGGCGCCGCCGGCCTGGAGCTGGCCTCCGCCGAGCCGTCGCTCAACGAGGCCGACACGGTCGCCGTGCTCGTCGGCGCCGTCAACGACCCGGAGTTCGGGCCGGTCGTCGGCGTCGCGCCAGGCGGCGGCCTCGGCTGGGCGGGACCGATCCCCGGGGACGCCGTCTTCCGCCTCGCGCCGCTGACCGACGTCGACGCCGAGGAGCTCGTCGACGGCCCACCCGCGCTGCGCTCCGCCCTGCACCACGGGCCCCACGACGCGGCCGCGCTGCGCGACGTCGTCCTGCGCCTCGCCGCGCTCGCCGACGCCGTCCCCGAGCTGGCCGAGGCCGAGCTCGACCCCGTGCTCGTCAGCGAGGCCGGCGTCGTCGTCGGCGGCGCCCGCGTCCGCCTGGCACCACCGCCGGCACGAGATCGCGCGAAGACATGGTGAGGCTGGGTAACGTCTCCCCATGGGTCGCTATGAGGAGCTGAGAGCGCAGCACGAGTGGCACGTCCCCGAGCGCTACAACATCGCTCAGGACGTCTGCGACAAGCACCCGCGGGAGAAGCTCGCGATGGTGTGGGAGCGGTTCGATGGGCAGCGGCGGGACCTGACGTGGGGCGAGCTGCAGGATCTCGCCAACCAGGCGGCGCACGTGCTCGCCGACCACGGCGTCGATCCGGGCGAGCGGGTGGCGGTCGTGCTGCCGCCGACGCCGGAGACCGCGGCGATCTTCTTCGGCGCCTGGAAGCGCGGCGCGATCTTGTTGTCCATGTCGGTGCTTTACGGCGACGACGGCATCGCGCACCGGCTGAAGGACTCCCGGCCGCGCGTGCTGGTCACCAACAAGGCCAACGCCGAGCGGTTCCGCCAGCACGTGGGGGAGACGGTCGGCGAGCTGTTGGTGATCGACGAAGGCGATGGTCTTCTCACCGGCGCCTCGACCGACCTCATGTCCTACGACTCCGCCGCCGACGACCCCGCGCAGCTCTACTACACGAGCGGCACGACCGGGCTGGCGAAGGGCATCGTCCACGCGCACCGCTACCTGCTCGCGCACAACGAGTTCGAGCTCTGCCACGAGGTCCAGGACGGCGAGCGCTTCCACGGCATGGGCGAGTGGGCGTGGGCCGCGGGCATCGCGCCACTGCTCGGCCCGTGGCGCCTGGGCGCCGTTCAAGTTGTCCTCCAACGCGAGGGCGGCTTCGACCCCGAGGGGCAGTTGTCGTTCTTGAGCCGCCACGAGGTCACCAACGTGTTCACGACGCCGACCGCGATGCGCTCGATGATGGCGATCGAGAACGCGGGCACCAAGTACCCGTGCTCGTTCCGCCGCGTCTGCTCCGCGGGCGAGCCGCTGAACCCCGAGGCGATCCGCTGGTTCCGCGAGCAGTACGGCCTCACGGTGCTCGACTACTACGGGTTGACCGAGTCCTATCCCTTGGCCGCCAACTTCCCGTGGCAGGAGGTGCGCGAGGGGTCGATGGGCCTGCCGATGCCCGGCTGGGACGTCCGCATCCTCGACGAGGACGAGAACGAGGTCACCCGCGGCGAGCGTGGCGAGATCTGCCTGCGGGCGCGGTCGAACCCGCACTACCCGTTGGGCTACTGGAACAACGACGAGGCCGCGGCCGAGACCTTCGGCGGCGACTGGTTCCATACGAAGGACGCCGCGACCCAGGACGAGGACGGCTACATCTGGTACGCGGGCCGCGCCGACGACGTCATCATCGCCGCCGGCTACCGGATCGGCCCGTTCGAGGTCGAGTCCGCGTGCATCGAGCACCCCGCGGTCCGCGAGGCCGCGGCGGTCGCCTCGCCGGACGAGCGCCGCGGCTTCGTGGTCAAGGCCTTCATCGTGCTCGCCGAGGGCCACGAGCCCACCGACGATCTCGCCGGCGAGATCAAGGCCTTCGTCCGCGACCGCCTGTCGGCCTACGCCTACCCGCGTCGGATCGAGTTCGTGGAGGACTTGCCCAAGACGCTGACGGGCAAGATCCGGCGCATCGAGCTGCGCGAGCGCGAGGCCGAGAACGCTCAGAGCGCCTGACGGAACCCCTCACGCCAAGACGGGACGCGCGGCTCCCACCCGAGCACGGCCTTGGCACGTGCGTTCGAGGCGCCGCGCGACTCGGTCATCATCACCGCCGGGACCTCGCCCGCAGCCAGGCGGCCGAGCCAACGCGGGACGCGGCGCGGCGGCTTGGCGCCAACGGCCTCCGCCAGCGCGGGCAGCCACTCGCGCACGGGCGCGGGATCGTCGTCGACGATCGCGTAGGTGCCGGTCGGGACGCCGGGATCCAGCGCCGCCACCACCGCGCCCGCGGCGTCGGAGATGTGCGTGAACGACCACACGCCGCCGCCGTCGCCAACGACCGGGAACTTCCGCTTGCGCACCGCCTCGGTGATGTCGCCGCCGTCGGCGTTCAGCGACGTCCCGGGCCCGTAGAAGCCGCCGTAGCGCAGGACCACGCCGCTCGGGTGCGCGCGCACGAGCCGCTCGCACTCGGCGATCGCCGCCAGCGTCTCGCGCTGGGCCTTCGGCGGCGCCGGGTCGAGCGCCGCGTCCTCGTCCTTGACGAGCGCCCCCTCGCGCGTGAACGGCCAGCCGGTGTAGGACTGGGCGATGACCCGGCGCGTGCCCGCGGCGCGCGCGGCGTCGAGCAGGTGCCGCGTTCCCTCCGTTCGCAGGCGGTTCGTCAGCGCGAACGTGCGGTCGAAGTGCCGCATGTCCGGGACGCCCGTCAGCGCGGTCATCTGGTGGACGATCACCTCCGGCTCGGCGCCCATCACGGCGCCCATGACCGCCTCGCGGTCCAGTGCGTCGGCCACCACCGGCAGCGCGCCAAGGGCGCGGAGCGCGTCGGCCTTGGCCGGCGTGCGCGTGACGGCGACCACCTCGTGGCCGCCGTCGATCAGCATCGGCAGCAGGTGCTGCCCTACGGCGCCCGTGGCGCCCATGACCATGATTCGCATGGCCTCGTAGACGGGACAGCCCTTGCGGGCGTGACAGGTCACGTTTCGGTGGGCAGGATCGTCTAGGAGCCCATGACCCTCGACACCGACACGATCGCCGCGCTGCGCCCGCTGGTCTTCTCGATCGCCTACCGGATGACCGGCTCGGTCGCGGAGGCCGAGGACATCGCGCAGGAGACCCTGCTGCGCACGGTGCGCGAGCGCGACGCGGGTACCGAGATCGAATATCCGAAGGCCTACATGACGGCGATCGCGACGCGGCTGTCGATCGACCACCTGCGCTCGGCGCGGGCGCGGCGCGAGGAGTACGTCGGCGCGTGGCTGCCCGAGCCGCTGCTGACCGACGGGCCCGCGGACCCGGTCGTCGACGTCGCCGCGGAGGCCGAGATGGCCGACGAGATCTCCCAGGCGTTCCTGGTGGTCTTGGAACGGCTGACGCCGGTCGAGCGCGCGGTCTTCCTGCTGCGCGAGGCGTTTGACTACAAGTTCGCCGAGATCGGGGAGATCGTCGGGCGCAACGCTGACCACTGCCGCCAGATCGCGGCGCGGGCGCGGCGGCACGTCGTCGTGGCGCGGCCGCGCTTTGAGTCCTCGCGCGAGGCGCGCGCGGAGCTGGCCGACAAGTTCCTCGACGCGGCGCGCGCGGGCGACATGGAGGCCTTGGTCGCGATGCTCGCCGACGACGCGGTCCTGACCGGCGACGGCGGCGGCAAGGCGGCGGCGCTACCCAAGCCGCTGGTCGGCGCGGAGCGGATCGCGCACGCGCTGCGGGCGTTCTTCCGCCAGGGCGAGAAGATGGGCGCGATCGCCGAGCGTGTCGAGCTCGGCGGGCAGCCGGGCTGGCTGGCGCGCGCGGCCGACGGCACGATCCTGGCGGCGATGACGCTACAAGTCGCCGACGGGCACGTGGCGGGCATCAGCTCGGTGGTCAACCCGGACAAGTTGACCCACCTGCAGCCGGGTCACTCGTAGACGACGACGTCCGGCCGCGGCGACAGCGCCATGACCGACTTGGGGGACATGGTCTTCACGTCCTCCTTGTAGAACAGCTTGAAGCCGCGGCGCATCGTCGGCGTCGAGCGCACGAACGAGTGGTACTTGGCGATCTTCACGGAGTTGTTGCCGAAGCCGTCGACGTTGATGACCGTCTGCACGCCGGGTGCGTGCTTCAGGCGCTCGGAGCGCGTGATCATGTTGTCCGTGAAGCGATGGACGATCAGCAGCTTCTCGGGCAGGTTGTTGGCCTTGACGATCTTCGACAGGTAGCTCGCGGCGGCGTTGACGACGTCGGCGTCGGTCGTCCCGATCACCTTGCCCGGCAGCGCGTCGGGGCCGACGTGCCACTCGGGGTCCAGGGCGAGCCCGACGTCCGGCTCCTTCAGGAACTCCGCCAGGCGCTCGATCTCCGGGCCGAACTGGCCGCGGCCGGGCTGGATGTCGAGCACGAGCAACGCCTTGGCCTTGCGCGCCGCGGCGAGGTAGCGGCGGATCATGGAGAACGACACGCGGTCGCGGTAGTCGCCCGACGGCCCGGGGGCCGCGGTGGCGACGGTCGAGATCAGCTCCATCGCCGGCAGCACCGGCCGCGCCTTCAGGTTGTAGGGCTCGGCCTGCTTGATGAGCTTGCGGCCCGCTTGCGCCGGCGTGCCGATCCCCAGCGCGCCGAGCTCGTCGTCGCGCGGGTTGCCGTAGAACGCGACGACCCGTCGATCCGGGAACAGCCGACGGCCACCGCCGGGCAGCTGCGCGGGCTTGGGACCGGCGCTCTTCCCGTCGCCGCCCGCGCTGGTCGAGGCCTCGCGGCCGCCACTCGCGCCGTCATCTCCGCCATGCCCCGCGCCGATCACCACGCCCCCGAGCACGGCAAGCCCAGCCACCACGCCAAGCGCGGTCAGCCTCCGCCTGCGAACGACGGCCTCGTCTACCACGGGCGCATCATGCCCCACCCAGGCGAATTCGACACGGCGGGACCTCGTTGTCGAGGGGTTATGCGGAAGGATGGGGCGATGGCTCTCCTGGACGGCAAGAAGCTCCTGATCACCGGTGTGTTGACCGATCGCTCGATCGCGTTCTCGGTCGCGCGGCGTGCGCAGGAGGAGGGAGCGGAGATCGTCCTTACGGGGTTCGGGCGTGCGATGCGGCTGACGCAGCGGATGGCGGCGCGGTTGCCGCAGGAGCCCGATGTGCTGGAGCTGGACGTGACCGACGACGCGCAGGCGGCGGCGGTGGCGGCCGAGCTGGAGTCGCGTTGGGGCGTGCTGGACGGCGTGCTGCATGCGGTCGCGTTCGTGCCGGGCGACGCGCTCGGCGGCAAGTTCCTGGAGGCGCCGGCCGAGAGCGCGAAGGCGGCGTTTGAGATCTCCGCGTTCTCGCTGAAGACGCTCGGCGCGACGTTCGCGCCGTTGTTGGAGAAGGCCGAAGACGGTGGCTCACTCGTGGGGCTGGACTTCGACGCGTCCAAGGCGTGGCCGATCTACGACTGGGCAGGCGTGTCGAAGGCTGCGCTGGAGTCAGTGAACCGGTATCTGGCGCAATACCTCGGGCCGCGGGGGATCCGCTCCAACTTGGTCGCGGCGGGCCCGCTGCGCACGATGGCCGCGGGCGCGATTGAGGGCTTCGACGTGCTCGCCAGCGCCTGGGAGCAGGGCGCGCCATTGACGTGGGATCTCACCGATCCGGATCCCGTCGCGGACGCCTGCGTGTTCCTGTTGTCGCGGATGTCGCGGGCGATCAGCGGCGAGATCCTGCACGTCGATGGCGGCTTCCACGCGCTCGGCGTGCACGGCGCTGCGGTCGTCGCGGCGCAGGATGCCTCGCAGTCCTCAACGTGAACGACGTTCTGCCGATTAGGCAGGCGACCGCATCGTTTGGCACGATGCCACCCAAGAGTGCGCCGCATACGCGACTTCATGCCCGCCACGCTCCGCGTCGGCGTCAAGCCCATGCCGGCCATCGTCGCGGCGACGTCGAAGGACATCGCATGGCTGCTTCCGCGCGATCCGGCCGACACGACGCCCGGTTTGCTGCCGCGCGCGGCACAGATCTCGTTCATGCATCAGGGCACCATGGTCCTGCTGCACGGCAACGCCGAGCGCGCGCCTGAGGGCACCGTCGCCTTCCAGGCCAACCGCGAGGGCCGCGTCGACAACCTCCGCTCCTCGCCGCGCCTCGATGTTCAGTTACCGGTGCAGGTGAGCGCCGTCGGCCGCACGATCGAGACCAAGACCGTCAACGTCTCCGCCGGCGGCGCGCTGCTGGAAGGCACCTCCTTCGGCCCGCCCAACGGCGCCGTCGAGGTCTCGATCAGGATGCCTCAGGGCTCCGAGGTCCGCGCGCGGGGAATCGTCGTCCGCACGCTCCCCCAAGGCACCGGCATCCGCTTCACCGACATCGACCCCGCGGCGCGGGCTCACTTGGACTCCATGGTCCTCTCCATCCGCGCCGCGCTCGCCCGCCGCTTCGCCGAGAAGGCGATCCGCGAGGACGCTGCCCGCGCGGGCCGCCGCGGCTGACGCTTCCGGGCGTTCCGTCTCGACAACGCGCCCTCCTGGGGCCTTTAGTCGAGATCAAGGCCGAGGAGTAGCCTCACTCCATGAGCCCGATCCCCGGAGAGCCGCTCGACCCCCAACAGCCTGACCTGACGACGGCCGATGGCCGCAAGGTGAAGCTCAAGCTCCCGGCCGGCTTCCCGGCGCCGCTGAAGCCGTCGAAGACCGAGCAGCGCGGTGCAGAAGAGCCGCCGCGGGACGATCCGCGGCCGCCGATCAACCCGAACCACGTGGGGCTCTGACCCGCTCGCGGGATAGGGAAAGCGCCTGACTGGAGACAACGGGCGGCGTGATTCAACGCCGGCACCGCTTGCTCGTCCTCACGCTCGTCGCGCTGGTCGTCCTGGCCGGCGCGGCTGTCGCGCTCGCCGCGTCCGGCCCGCGTAAGGGCCACCGCTACAGCGGCAAGACGTCACAGCACCGCAAGGTCACCGCACGGGTGACAAGCGACGGGAAGACGCTGCAGCTGCGGTTCGACCAGATCTTCACGTGCAACAACGGCCACAAGAAGATCACCACCGTGAAGTTCCTGCGCCAGGCGCCGAAGATCCGCGCCGACGGGACGTTCGACTACCACAAGACCTACGCCGACGAGCCCGGGATTCCGGGCTTCGACGAGGTCCGCACCGACGTCCAGGGCGTCACCGGCCGCTTCACCGCCGACGGCTCCCGCGTGAGCGGCACCGTCACCGGCGACACGACCGGCAAGGAGAGCGGGCTGCACTGCACGTCGAAGGTCACGTTCAGCGCGAAGGTCGTCCGCTAGTCCGCGGCTGCGCTGAGGTCCGGCGGGATCTCGGGCTTGGAGTAGACCGCGCGCCACCAGAGCTCGGCGAGCACGCGGATCGACTGGTGGGCGTCGCCGCCGCCCTGGATCAGCTCCAGCGTCACGTGGCGCTCGACCATGGCCAGCAGCGCCTGGGCCGCCAGGCGGGGCGGGATGTCGGATGGGGCGATCCCGCGGGCCTGGTCGCGCGCGATGCGGGCGGTCGCGCCCTCGACGAAGCGGAAGACGTAAGGCAGCCACTGCGGCGGGAGGCGGTCTTCTTCGCCGGAGAGCATCGCGGCGAGGGTCAGCACGTGGCCGTCGCGGTCGATGATCCGGACGGTGCGCGCCAGGCCGCGGCGCAGCTCCGCGCGCGGGTCGCCGTTGCCGTCCAGGTACGGCGCGGCCGCCTCGTACATGTCCAAGAACGCGCGCAGGATCAGGCGATCGACCAGCGCGCGCTTGTTGGGGAAGTAGAAGTACAGCGCCGTGCGCGACACGAACGCGCGCTTGGCGATGACGTCCATCGTCAGGCGGCGGTACTCCGTATCGGCCAGGGCGTCGCGCGCGGCGTCGAGGATCGCTTCCTCGGTCGCGTTGCGCGACTCGTTGAGGTCGAGCGGCTCGCCGCCTGGGGTCACGTCTTGGCCAGCTCGAGGACGTGGGCGATGCGGTCGCGCGTCTCCGACGGCACGACGACTTCGTCCACGAACCCCGCGGCGGCCGCGACCCGCACGGGCAGGTGCTCCGCCTCGTACGCGTCGGCCAGGGCGGCCGCATCGGCGCCCGCCTCGATCTCACGGCGGCGCACCAGCTCGACGGCCTGGCGCGCGCCCATGACGCCGATCCGGGCGTCCGGCCATGCGAGCGTGAGGGTGGCACCGAGGTCACGGGAGTTCATGACGATGTGCGCACCACCATACGCCTGACGCAGCGTGACCGTCACCCGCGGCACCGTCGCGCGCCCGAACGCGCGCAGCAGCGAGGCCCCGTGGCGCAGCACGCCCGCGGCTTCCTGCTTGGCGCCCGGCAGGAACCCGGGCGTATCGCTCAAGACGACCAAAGGCACGTTGAAGCGCTCGCACATGTCCACGAACCACGCGCCCTTCTCGGCCGCGTCGGCGTCCAGGCACCCACCGAGGTGCTTGGGCTGGTTGGCGATCACGCCGACCGCGCGTCCCTCGATGTGGCCGAAGCCGACCACGAGGTTCCGCGCCCACCGAGGCGACAACTCCATGAACGCGCCGCGGTCGAGCAGACGCGCAGCGACCTCGCGCACGTCATACACCTTGCGTCGGGACTCCGGGAGCACATCGCCCGGATCCTCGCCCGGCGCGTCGGCCGGCGGCATCAGCGGCGCGCCCTGGCCGCCCACGCGATCCGGCAAGAACGACAACAACCGTCGCGTCATCTCCGCGGCTTCCACATCATCTCGGGCGACCATGTGCGCCACGCCGTTGGCGCCGTGCACCTTGACGCCGCCCAGGTCGGCCGACGAGATGACCTCGCGCGTCACGCGCTCGATGATCTTCGGCCCCGTGAGGAACATGTAGGCCTCGGCGGTCATCACCACGAAGTCGCCCAAGGCCGGCGAGTAGGCGGCGCCGCCGGCGCACGGCCCGCTCACCACGGAGATCATGGGGACGGTCGCCAGCGCCTGCGCCCGGAAGATCGCCGCGTACGCCGTCAGCGCCGCCACGCCCTCCTGCAACCGTGCGCCACCGGAATGCGGAAACCCGACCACCGGGACGCCCAAGGCATCCGCCCGCGCGATCGTGCGCGCGATCGTCTCGCCGCCGGCGGAACCCAGCGACCCGCCCTTGAACGCGCCGTCCTGCGCCCACGCCACGACCGCCCGGCCCTGCACGCGGCCGGATCCCGACAGCACGCCGTCGCCGACGCCGGTGCGGATCGGCCGGAACGTGCCCGGGTCGAACAGCAGCTCCAGCCGCGCGCGGGCGGCGAGGAAGCCGGGCCCACCCACCCCGACGTCGAAGACGGCAGACATTCAGTTCCCCTATGCGGCCTGCAGGACGAGCGTCGCGTTCTGGCCGCCGAACGCGAAGGAATTAGACAACGCGACCCGCAGGTCCGGTGCCTCGCGGGGCGCGCCCGCGATGTGGTCCGCCTGGCACTCGGGGTCGATGTCCTCCAACCCGAGCGTCGGCGGCAGCGCGCCGCGGCGCAACGCCTCGACGCACGCCAGTGCCTCGATCGCGCCGGCGGCGCCGAGCGTGTGCCCGACCGCGCCCTTGCACGACGAGACCGGCGGGCCGTCGTCGCTGAACACCTGACGCAAGGCAATGGTCTCGACGCGATCGTTGATCGGCGTCGAGGTGCCGTGCGCGTTGACGTAGCCGACGTCGGCGGGGGACAGGTCCGCGTCGGCGAGCGCCGCGGTCATCGCCTCGACGGCACCACGCCCGTGCTCCTCGGGCTGGGTGATGTGGTACGCGTCGTTGGACGCGCCGTAGCCCGTCACGCGGGCGAAGATTTGGGCGCCGCGGGCGCGCGCGTGCTCCTCGCGCTCCAGGACCAGGACCGCGGAGCCCTCGCCCATGACGAAGCCGTCGCGGCGCGTGTCGAACGGGCGCGACTCGCCGACGCGCGACAGCGCGCCCATGCGCCGGAACGCCGCGATGCAGAGCCCGACCAGCGCCGCCTCGGTGCCGCCCGCGATCATCGCGTCGGCCTCGCCGCGCGCGATCAGCCGTGCAGCCTCGCCGATCGAGTGCGCGCCGGTCGAGCAGGCCGACGCGATCGAGAAGCCCGGGCCGTGTAGCCCGCGCCGCATGGCGATCTGGCCCGCGGCGGCGTTGGGCATCATCATCGGGACGAACAGCGGCGAGACCGCGCGGTCGCCCTCGGCCAGCCACGTGGTGCACTCGCGCTGGAGCGTCGTGAGGCCGCCGACGCCGGTGCCGACGATCACGCCGACGCGCCGCGGGTCAACCTCGCCGACCAGCCCGGCCTCGTCGGCCGCCTGATCAGCCGCTGCGATCGCGAGCTGGGCGAAGCGGTCGGTCCGTCGCGCCTCCTTGGGCGTCATCACCGTCTCCGGGTCGAAGTCGCACGGAGCGATGCCCTCGTCGGAGATTCCGCCCTCCATGCCGAGCAACCCGTTGAAGAACGGGTCGACGCCTGAGGCGACCGGGGACACGACGCCCCGTCCGGTGATGACGATCCCTTCCATCTAAGAGACCTAGGCCGTCGCGCCCTGGAGGCGCTCGACGAGGGCGATGGCGTCGCCGACGGAGGCGATGCCCTTCAGGTCGGGGTCGGCGATCTGGACGCCGAAGCGGTCCTCCAGCGCCTTGACGAGCTCGACGAGGTCGAGCGAGTCGACGTCGAGCTGCTCCCACGTCGTGTCGGGCTGGGCGGTCTCGGCGTCCGGGACCTTGATCGCGGCGAGCTCGGCGCGGATCGCCTCGAGGATCTCCTGCTGGTCGGCCATGTTCGTTCTCCTTGTTCTTGCTCTTGTTGAAGTTCTTGCGGGCTGCGGGGTCAGACCGCGAGGCCGCCGTCGACGGCCAGCGTGGCGCCGTTGACGTAGGACGCGTCGTCGCTGACGAGGAACGCCACCGCGGCCGCGACCTCTTCGGGCTTGCCCACCCGAGCCGCGGGGATGTGGCGCGCGATCTCGTCCTTGGGCAGCTCGGCCGTCATGTCGGTCTCGATGAAGCCGGGCGTCACCGCGTTGGCGGTGATGTTGCGCTTGCCCATCTCCTTGGCGACGACGCGCGTGTAGGCCAACAACCCGGCCTTGGACGCCGCGTAGTTCGCCTGCCCGGAGTTGACGCGCGTCGCGGTGATCGACGACACGTTGACGATCCGGCCCCAGCGGGCCTTCAACATGTCCTCCAAGCCGCGCTTGGTGCAGTTGAAGGCGCCGGTCAAGTTGGTGTCGATGACGTCGGCCCAGTCGGCGTCGGGCATGCGGATCGAGAGGCCGTCGCGCGTGATCCCGGCGTTGTTGACCAAGATCAGCACCGGGCCGTGCTGCTCGCGGACCTGAGCGAACGCGGCGTCCACGGCCGCGGCGTCGCTGACGTCGGCCTGGACGTCGCCGCCGGTGCGGCCCAGCGTGACGACCTTGTAGCCGTCGGCCTTCAACCGCTCCGCGATCGACGCGCCGATGCCGCGCGTGCCGCCGGTGACCAGCGCGACCTTGGCGTCAGCCTCAGGCGCAGACATACTGGCGCTCCTTCCAGGAGACGACGCCCGCGCCCCACACGAAGCCGGCGCCGAAGGCAGCCAGGCCAACGGTCATGCCGTGCTTCAAGAGGCCGTCGGCCTCCGCCTGCGCCAGCGCCAGCGGGATCGACGCCGACGACGTGTTGGCGACGCGGTCGACGTTGATCGCGAGCTTCTCGCGCGGCACGCCCAGCTCGTTGGCGGCGGCCTCGATGATGCGGGCGTTGGCCTGGTGGGCGACGAAGAGGTCGAGGTCGTCGGCGGTCAGCGCAGCCGCCTCGAGCGCCTCGCCGGTCGCCTCGACCATGCGCGCGACCGCGTGGCGGTAGACCTCGCGGCCCTGCATGCGCAGCTTGCGCTCGTCCTGGTTGGCGTACAACAACGCGCCCTGCTCGGGATCGCAGCCGAGCACGAAGCGCGACACGCCGCGGTCCAGCTCGCCGGCCGCGACGACCACGGCGCCGGCGCCGTCGCCGAAGAGCACCGCGCTGCCGCGGTCCTCGGTGTCGGTGAGGCGGCTCAACGCTTCGGCGCCGCACACCAGCACCACGCGCGCGCGGCCGGTCTCGACCAGCGCGGCGGCCTGGTCCAAGGCGTACAAGAAGCCGGCGCAGGCGGCGTTGAGGTCGACCGCGGCGGCGCCGTGGGCGCCGATCAGGCGCGCGACCTCGGGCGCCAGGCCCGGCGTCACCTGGTCGGGCGTGATCGTGGTGATGATCACCTGGTCGACCTCGTCGGGCGTGCGGCCCGCGTCGGCCAGCGCCTCGGCGCAGGCGCGCGCGGCCAGCGGCGCGAGCGGCTCGTCGGCCTCCAGCCAGCGGCGTGTGCGGATCCCGGTGCGGCGCACGATCCACGCGTCGTCGGTGTCCAGGCGCGACTCCCAGTAGGCGTTGTCGATCTCGCGCTCGGGCAGCGCGGCGCCGACGCCGAAGAGGCCGGCGGACAAGCCGCGCGGCAGCGGCCGACGCGTGCGGGGCTTGGCGACTGACCCGGTCCCCGCCCGCCCCGCGCGCACGGCGCCGTTGCCGTTCGTGATCCGGCCGTTGCGCGCCTCGGCGCCCCGAGCCGTCGTCGTCGCATCCGTCACCGTCGCCGCTTGCATCACGCCGCCGCCAGGGTTCGCTTGACCAGACCGGTGAGCACGGCGCCCGGGCCGTGCTCGACGTAGCGGTCGATGCCCGCGGCGCGCAGCGCCAGCATCGTCTCCCGCCAGCGCACGGGGCCGAGCAGGTTCTGGCTCAGCTCGGCGCGGACGTCCTTGAAGGGGGCGGCGGACCCGTTCGCGTAGACCGGGAACGCAGCAGGGCCGATCTCGACCCCGGCCAGCGCGGCGGCCAGGCGCGCGGCGGCCGGCTCCATCAGCGGCGAGTGAAACGCGGCGGACACCGGCAGGATCCGTGCACGTGCGCCGGTCTCCTCGCGCGCGGCTTCTTCAGCGCGCGCGATGTCCTCGGTCGCGCCGCTCAGCACGAGCTGGCCGGGCGCGTTGTCGTTGGCGACCGTCAGGCCCAGGCGCGTTGCCAGGGCGCGCACCGCGTGGTCGTCGCCGCCGAGCATCGCGACCATGCCGCCGGGGTTGGCGTCGCCGGCGTCGGCCATCGCCGCGGCGCGCTCGCGCACGAGTAGCACCGCGTCGTCGAACTTCAGGACGCCCGCGGCGACCAGCGCGGCGTACTCGCCGAGCGAGTGACCCGCGGCGGCGCGGACCTGCGACAGCTCGCCGGCCGACTCCTCGCGCCACACGTCCCAGGCCGCGACCGAGCACAGGAAGATCGCCGGCTGCTGGAAGCGGGTCCCCTCGTCGAGACGCTCGAAGGGGTCGAAGCCGAGCAGCTCGAGGCCGCGCTCGAAGGCGGGCGAGCCGCGGTAGGGCTCGTCCATGTCTGCGGCGTGGCTTCCTTGCCCGGGGAAGATCGCGGCGATCGAAGGCACTGCTCACACTTAGCGTGCCAACGGGCCCAGGTTTCTCGATCTCGACACGGGATGCGAAGAACGTCGAATCACGCACCGGGTTGGGGGGTGGGGTGCTACCGGCCAGGGGGATGCCAGTTGGCCACCTTTCCCACCGAAGTGATCGCCACCAACCCTGTTATGCCCACAGGACTTGTGTACACTGCCGAACCTCTGAATCCCGACTGCGAATCACCCTTTTCAGAGGAGCCCCTTTCGTGAAGACCAAGATCCTGCTTTCGGCACTGGTCGCCGGCGCGCTGGCGGTGGCCGGCTGCGGCGGCGCGTCGGACGACAGCAGCGACTCGTCGGCCTCGTCCGGGAGCAACAGCTCCGGCGGCACCAAGACGTCGCTGTCGCTCGTCGCGTACTCGACCCCCGAGGTCGTCTACGACGAGATCATCCCCGACTTCCAGAAGACCGCCGAGGGCAAGGGCGTGTCGTTCAAGACCTCCTACGGCGCCTCCGGCGAGCAGAGCCGCGCGGTCGCCGCTGGCCAGAAGGCCGACTACGTCGCGTTCTCGCTGGCGCCTGACGTCGACAAGCTCGTCGAGCCGGGCCTCGTGCCCAAGGACTGGGTCGCGCAGACCGAAGCCGCCGGCGGCAAGGGCGGCTTCGTCACCACGTCGCTGGTCTCGTTCGTCGTCCGCAAGGGCAACCCGAAGGGCATCAAGGGCTGGGACGACCTGCTCAAGCCGGGCGTCAAGGTCGTCACGCCGAACCCGTTCACCTCGGGTGCGGCCAAGTGGAACATCATGGGCGCCTTCCAGCACGGCGGCATCGACTACGTCAAGAAGCTGATCACCGACCACGTGCCGGTCCAGCCGAAGTCCGGTCGCGAGGCGCTGCAGACCTTCACCGGCGGCGAGGGCGACGTGCTCATCTCCTACGAGTACGAGTACACGACCGCCGTCAAGAAGGGCGAGAAGGACATCGAGCTGGTCACGCCCGACGACACGTTCCTGATCCAGAACCCGATCGCCGCCACGTCGTCCTCGCCGCAGCAGGCCAAGGACTTCGTGAAGTTCGTGCTCTCCGACGCCGCCCAGCAGCACTTCGCCGACTGGGGCTACCGCCCGGTCAACGAGACGATCCTGGCCAAGAACAAGTCCAAGTTCCCCGACCCGGGCTCGGTCAAGACGGTCGACGACTTCGGCGGCTGGTCGAAGATCAACGACGAGCTGTTTGACCCCGAGAAGGGCTCGGTCGCCAAGATCGAGGACGAAGCGGGCGTCTCGACGGCCAAGTAGCCCATGGCAGCGACGGCCGTCACCGCATCTCCGAAGCCTGGTCGCACCAGCGCTTCACGCCGCGCCGGCAGCCGGGGCCTCACGGGCCTCGGCGTCGGCGTGGTCACGCTGTGGCTGAGCGTGATCGTGCTGCTGCCGCTGGCGGCGCTGACGGCCAAGTCGCTGGACGGCGGCCTGGACGCGTTCTGGCACTCGGTCACCTCGCGCCAGGCGATCGCCGCGCTGAAGTTCACGCTGGCGGTGTCGGTGATCGTCGCGGTGATCAACGCGGTCGCGGGCGTCGCGATCGCGTGGACGCTGGTCCGCGACGAGTTCCCCGGCCGCCGCCTCGTCAACGCGGTGATCGACCTGCCGTTCGCGATGCCGACGATCGTCGCCGGCATCACGCTGCTGGCGCTCTGGGGCCCGAAGTCGCCGGTCGGCGTCAACCTCGCGTTCACCCAGGTCTCGGTGGCGCTGGCGCTGCTGTTCGTCACGCTGCCGTTCGGCGTGCGCGCGGTCCAGCCGGTGCTGATCGAACTCGACCGCGAGATGGAGGAGGCCGCCGCGTCGCTGGGCGCCTCCGGGCCGACGATCTTCCGCCGGATCGTGCTGCCCAACCTCATGCCCGCGATCCTGTCGGGCGCCGCGCTGGCCTTCGCCCGCGCGGTCGGCGAGTTCGGCTCGGTCGTGCTGATCTCCGGCAACAAGCCGTTCGACACGCAGGTGTCGTCGGTGTTCATCTTCAAGCAGATCGAGTCCGATAACGCGACGGGCGCGGCCGCCGTGTCGGTCGTGCTGTTGCTGGTGTCCTTGCTCATGTTGATCGCCTTGCGCGTCATCGAGTCCTGGGGCAGCCGCCATGACCGCTAGCCCCGTCGGCCGCCTGTCGATCCGCGTCTTCGCGCTCGGCTACCTGGCGCTGCTGCTGGCGATCCCGATCGGGGTCGTGCTGTACCGGACGTTCGAGCCGGGCGTCGGCGCGGTCATCGACTCGGTCACCACGCCCGCGGCGGTCAGCGCGTTCTGGCTGACGATCGAGATCGCCGCGATCGCGGTGCCGTTGAACACCATCTTCGGGATCATCGCCGCGCTCGTGCTCGTCCGGACGCGGATCCGCGGCAAGTGGCTGCTGCAGGCGGTCATCGACCTGCCGTTCGCGATCTCGCCGGTCGTGATCGGCCTCGCGCTGTTCCTGCTCTTCGGCCGCACCGGCTGGCTGGGCCCGACGTTGACCGACGCGGGCATCCAGGTGATCTTCTCCGTGCCGGGCATGGTCCTGGCGACGATCTTCGTCTGCCTGCCGTTCGTGGTGCGCGAGGTCGCGCCGGTGCTGCGCGAGATCGGCGACGAGCAGGAGCAGGCCGCGGCGACGCTCGGCGCGTCGCGCTGGCAGACGTTCCGGGCCATCACGCTGCCGGCGATCCGCTGGGGCGTCGCCTACGGCGTGGTGCTCAGCACCGCCCGCGCGATCGGCGAGTTCGGGGCGGTCAGCGTCGTGTCGGGGAAGATCTCCGGCGAGACCATCACGCTGCCGCTGCTCGTCGAGAACCGCTACTCGAACTTCGACCTCTCCGGCGCCTACGCGGCGTCGGCGCTGCTGGCCGTGATCGCGCTCGCGACGCTGCTGGCGATGACCGTCCTCCAGAGGAAGGGTGACTCGCGATGATCGCCGTCTCCGGCGTCTCCAAGCACTACGGCGACTTCGCCGCGCTCGACGACGTCTCGATCGACATCCAGCCGGGCGCGCTGACCGCGCTGCTGGGTCCGTCGGGCTCGGGCAAGTCGACGCTGCTGCGCGTGATCGCGGGGCTGGAGACACCCGACACGGGCACGGTGGTCATCGAGGACCGCGACGTCACCAACGTCCCGCCGCAGCGGCGCGACATCGGCTTCGTGTTCCAGCACTACGCCGCCTTCAAGCACATGACGGTGCGCGACAACGTCGGCTTCGGGTTGAAGGTCCGCAAGCGGCCCAAGGCGGAGATCAACGCCAAGGTCGACGAGCTGCTCGGGATCGTCGGCCTGGCCGGCTACCAGGAGCGCTATCCGTCGCAGCTGTCGGGCGGCCAGCGCCAGCGGATGGCGCTGGCGCGCGCGCTGGCCGTCGAGCCCAAGGTCTTGTTGCTGGACGAGCCGTTCGGCGCGCTGGACGCCAACGTCCGCGCCGAGCTGCGCGCGTGGCTGCGCCGGCTGCACGAGGAGGTCCACGTCACCACCGTCCTGGTCACGCACGACCAGGAAGAGGCGATGGAGCTGGCCGACCGCATCGTCGTGCTCAACAAGGGCCAGATCGAGCAGGTCGGCGCGCCGCGGGAGCTCTACGACGCGCCCGCCAACGAGTTCGTCATGGGCTTCCTCGGGCCGGTGGCGCGCCTCGGCGACGGCCTGGTGCGCCCGCACGACCTGGTGCTCAAGCCCGACCCCGACGGCACCGCGCAGGAGGCGCAGGTCACGCGGATCGTGCACCTCGGCTTCGAGGTCCGCGTCGAGCTGGAGCTGGCGGGCGACGACGGCACGATCGCCGCGCAGCTCACACGCCACGAGGTCGAGCAGCTGGAGATCTCCGAAGGCGACATCGTCTTCGTGCGTCCGGGCGGTCGGCGCTTCGAGCGCCCTGCGATCGCCGAGGCGCCCGCGCCCGCGCCCGCGCCGGCCGTCGAGCCCGCCGCTTAGCTAACTGCCCCCGCGCGACGGCCGGCCCGGCCGTCGCAGCGGGACGACCACGTCGCGGCCGCCGTCGCCGCGGTCGCGCTCGGGCAGCACGTCGCGGACGCGCATCCGCCGGTAGCGCAGGACCAGCAGCTCCAGCGCCTCCTCATCCATCTCGGTCGTCGCGACCAGCGCGGCGAGTAGCTCGTTGCGGGTCGGCCGCGCCGCGTCGGCGAGGTCGGCCATCTCGTCGAGCCGTCGCTGGACGGCGATCGGCAGGTTCATCGACGTCGACCGCACGGGGGAGTCGCCGATCTTGTCGTCGAGGTGCAGCGTCGTCTTGGAGCCGGTCATGGAGGGTCCGCCGAAGAAACGTGGTTTGAACGTCGTTTGACTTCTGGTTCGGGCCCGATCTAAACTACTCCGCGTCAACGTAGTTTGCGGCAACGTTGATTGCAGGTCCTTGGCCCGCCCGCTCGAAGGAGGATCCGTCATGAGGTACGAAGGCTCTGAGCCCGAGATCATCGTCCGCGCCTACGCGCAGACCGACGCGCCGCGTCCGGCGCATCGCCCGCTCGTCCGGCGCCGTCCGCTCGCGGTCGTGCTCGCCGAGCTCAACGACGCGCGCAGCATGCGCAACGCGCTGATCGCCGTCGGCGACCTCCGCCACGCCTCTGAGCTCGACCCGGTGGTCGAGCGCCTCACCGCCGAGTACACCCGCCGGCGCGACGCGCCGCCGGTTCGCCCGCCGCTTTAGCTAGCGGCGGGTCACCCAGGCTTCTGGGTCCTTCGAGAGCGCGACGACGTCCTTGGGCAGCTTGTTGGCGGCCAGGTCGGCGAGCGTGACGTGCTCGACGACGCGGCGCAACGATGCGCGCACGCTGATCCAGACGGTCTGCAGCGGCTCGGCGGAGCCGGCGTAGTCGACGTCCTCGGGGCGGCCGCCGCGCACGGAGGCCAGCGGTCCCTCGACCGCGCGGATGATGTCGGCGACCGTGATCTCCTCGGCCGGGCGCGCCAGCCAGTAGCCGCCTTCCGCACCGCGCCGCGAGGTCACCAGACCGGCGTGGCGCATGTCCGCGAGGATGTTCTCGAGGAACTTCAGCGGGATGCCCTGAGCCTGCGCGACGGAGTCGCCCTTCGTGGGACGCTCGGTTCCGGCGGCGGCCAGCTCGATGGCTGCCCGCACCGCGTAGTCGGCCTTTGCGGAGATGCGCACGTGCGCATCGTCCCAGACGCGCCGGAAGGTCGCGGCGTCAGTCGCTTTCGAGGGTGCTCAGCCGGCCGCGTCCGGGTTGCCGGTCGAGGCGTCGCGGTCGGCTTCCTTGTCGGTGGACGGGCTCGGCGCGTCCTCGTCGGCGGTGCCGCCGGACTGGTCGCCGGCCTTGCCCCCTTCGCTGCCGCCAGGGGTGCTTTCGGGGTAGCCGCCGGTCCCGGTCTCCTGCTTGCGCGGGTCCTCGGTGTGGTCGGGCTGCTCGTCGTCGGCCATGCCCGAGGTGCTACCCCCGCGGAGGCCGGGGCCAGTCGCGCGTGCGACCGACCCCGGCGCTCCGGGCGGGCTACTTCTTGGCGGCGGCCTTCTTCTTGGCCGTCGCCTTCTTCTTGGCCTTGGTCTTCGCCTTGGCCTTCTTCTTGGTCGTGGCCGGCTTGGTCGTGGGCGTCACCGTCGACGGGTCGCCGGACAGTCGCGTCTTGCCGCCGTTGGCGGACGCCGGGCAGCCGCGCGGGCGGCCGAGGTCGTACGGGCCCGAGATGTACTGGGTGACGACGCCCTTGCTGTCGGCGGTCGCGTAGACGACCGTCAGGAGCGGGTCGACGCGCGGCTCGTCGCAGAGCTTGGTCGCAATCGCGAACGAGCCGACGATCTTGCCGTACTTATCGCCGGTGTACTTGCCGACGCAGTTGATGCCCCAGCCGGGGAAGTCGCCGTTGCAGGTGAACGAATCGGTGGTGATCGCGTTGTTCTGCTGGTCGAAGACCGACACGTCGGTCGAGAACCCGGTGTGGCCGATCTGCGGCTGGATCTGGTAGCCGGTGATCGGGCCACCGCAGGCGAAGACGTACTGCACCTGCGTGTCGTCGTCGCCGGGAGCGGGCGGGCCGGCTTCGATGTGGCCCCCGCAGTCGTAGGTGTTGGCGTTAGCGCTGGCGCCGGCCATCGGGGCCGTGATCGCGAGCGCGAAGACGGCTGCCAACAGGGCGAGCGCGGGACGGGCGAGGGTCAAGGAGACCTCCGTGTCGAGTTGGTGGTGTTGGATGGGGGAAAGATCGGGTCGAGCGCTCCGGCGGTGGCCTGCGCGGCGGCGCCGAGCGGGTCCAGGCCGAAGAGGACGTCGACGGAGCGCAGCAGCGCGACAGGCCCGGTGGCCGCGTCGAGCGTGCTGCCGGCGGTCGCCTTGGGCGACAGGACGAGCGCGCCGGTGGGCGCGGCCACGGTGCCCGGCGCGGCGGCCGGGTCGACCGGCGCGGGCGCGTCCGGGGCGAGGACCAGGACGCCGTCCTTCTTGTAGGCCTCGCTGGCCAGGACCTGGTCGGCGATCGCCTTCGCGCTCTCGTTCGTGCTGGGGACGACGAGGCTGAGCGCGGGCGTCTTGCTCGCCGTCGCCAGGTCGGTGGCCAGCTGATCGGGCGCGACGGTCGTGGTCGCGCAGTCGCCGCGCTGGCTCAACGTGGTGAACAACGACGTCCCGACGCGCGCGTTCGGCGTGGCCGCGCAGCGCGCCGCGGGGTCCTCGACGTAGGCGCGCCAAGTCAATTGGATTGATGAGAGCTGGTCCAGGAGCGATGTCTCGCCCGCGGGCAGCACGCACGCGGTGAGGGCCGCGACGCAGTCCGCAGTCGGTACCTGGCCGCCGAGCAGCGCGAGCTGGTTGGCCGCGGATGACGGGCCGGCGGCGGCATAGTTGGGCAGCAACGCGCCTGCGGCGACGAGCGGCGCCAGCGGCGAGGCGGCGCCGAACGCGGTCGCCGCGTCGGCGGCCGGCAGCGAGACGAGCCAGACGTGCGCGGGCGCGGTGCCGGCGGTGTCGGTCGAGGACGGCGTGGTGCTCGAGGCCGAGTCGGGGTCGGCGGCGGCGGGGGACTCGTCGTCGCTGGCGTCGTCGTCCGCGGCGGTGTCGTCCTCGGCCGTCGCGTCGTCGCTCGCGCTGTCGTCGGAGGCCGCCGAGGCGTCGTCGCTCGAGGCGTCGTCGTCAGCGGCGCTCGGCGTGTCCGAGGTGCCCTCGTCCTCCGGCGGCGCGGCGTCGTCTTCGGTGGCCGTCGCGTCGTCGCTGGTCGCGGGTGCGGCCTGCGGGACGACCAGCGCCACCACGCGCGCGGGCGCGGCGGCGATCGACCCCTCCGGCACGGGCCCGACCGCTGCGCCGGCCACGCCGCCGAGCGCCAGCGTCGCGATCGCGAGCGCCGCCGTGAGGCGCCGGGAGGGCGTCGCACGGCCAACCGGCACGGGTTCTTGCACGGCAACCGCTGCCGGGACGGCAGGCGCGACGCCGTCGCCGGTCGGCTCGAAGCCCAGTTCGGAGAGCGCGTCGATCCGCGGCGCGCCGTGACGCGCGCCGCATTCCAGGCAGTAGCGCTGGTCGGCGTGCAGCAGAGCGCTGCATTCGCCGCAGCTGGAGGTCCGAAGGCTCATGCCCTAGACCTTTTATGTCCAAACCCGATCTGAATTGTGTGGTTAGACTATTGTCCACCAACTGACCTTGCAAACTGGGAAAGAGAGTTCCGCGGAAATGACCCGCAATCGCACCCGCCGTCTCACCGCCGCTGTCGCGGCGGTCGGCGTCCTGGGCGTGGCCTTGCCGGCCAGCGCCTCGGCCGTCAGCACGATCACCATCAGCGGTGCGACCGGCTCCGCGCCGCTCGTCGCCCTGCTGGCCAAGAAGTACGTCAAGCTCAAGCCGGGCAAGGTGAAGTTCAAGCTCGCCCAAGGTGGTGGCGAGGTCGGCATCCAGGATGCGGCCGCCGGCCGCGTCACGATCGGCAACGCCGCGCGCGACCCGCGCCCGAGCGACCCGAAGGGCCTGGTCTTCTACCCGATCGCCAAGGACTTCTTCTGCTTCGACACCAACCCGGCCAACAAGCTGCCGAACCTGACGACCGCGCAGGCGCAGGCGATCTGGACCGGTCAGATCCGCAACTGGGAGGACGTCCCGGGCGCGACGGTCACGGGCACGATCGACCTGATCGGCCGCACCGCGGCCTCGTCGCTGCCGCCGCTCGTCCAGCAGCTGCTGCTGGGCAACAAGACGATCTCGGCGCTGGCCGCGCTGAAGCCGTCTGACGGCCTCGTCGAGTCGTCGGTCGCCGCCGACAAGAACGCGATCGGGTTCAACTCGGGGTACTACGCCTCGCAGAAGGACGTCCACGCCGTGCCGGTCAACGGCGTCGCGTGCAACCTCCAGAACGCGAAGTCCGGCCAGTACCCAGGCGTGCGCAACTACTACGAGGTGACGCGCGGCCCGGCCCAGGGCGCCGCGTCGGCGTTCATCCACTGGATCCAGAAGAGCCCCGTGGCGCGCAAGATCATCGCGTCGATCGCGATCCCGCTGAACTAACCATGTTCGCTCGGCTGCGACAGCCGTGGACGGACCGGCAGGCCACCTGGCGCCTCGGCGCGGTGGCCTGCCTGGTTCTGCTCCTGATCACCTTGATGGTGGTCTTCGTCACCATTCGCGCGTGGCCGACGCTGCGCGCGAACGGCTGGGTGTCGTGGCTTGGGCCGGGCGGGTCGGTGGACGACCAGCTCGGCGAGATGATCAAGACCGGCCAGGACCCGCCCGACGCGGCGTACCACCTACGGGCGTGGCCGCTGATCTACGGGACGCTGGTGACCACCGGCGTCGCGGTCGTCGTCGGCCTGGTCTTCAGCGTGTTCAGCGCGATCTTCATCGTGGAGTTCGCGCCGGCGCGCGTGCGGGCGGTCGTCGTGCCGGCGGTGCGGCTGCTGGCCGCGGTGCCGTCGGTGATCTACGGGCTGATCGGGATCCTGGTGCTCGCCCCGTTCGTTGGCAACCACCTCATCTCGCCGGAGCGCAAAGCGTCGGTGCAGAACGTCGTCCAGCTCGACGGCACCGGCGTCCTGGTCGCCGTCGTCGTCCTGACGGTGATGATCGTCCCGATCATGATCGCGATCATCGTCGACGCGCTGCGGGCGATCCCGAACGCGTGGACCGAGGGCGCCGCCGCGCTGGGCGCCAACCGCTGGGAGGCGATCTGGACGGTCTCCGTCCGCGCTGCCCGCCCGGCGATCGTCGCCGCCGCCGTGCTGGCCTGCGCCCGCGCGCTCGGCGAGGCGGTCGCGTTGTCAATGGTGTCGGGGTCGCGCGGCTTCTCGCCCAACCCGGTCGACGGCATCACCTACATCTTCGAACCGCTCCGGCCGCTGGCCGCGTCGATGGTCGAGAACATCGACGCGATGAACGCGCCGGCGGTCAAGTCCTCCATCTACGCGTTCGCGCTGTTGTTGCTGCTGTCGAGCCTGGCGCTCTCGATCGGCGGCTACATCGCCAAGCTCCCGATGCGCCGTCAGGGGTTGAGGGTCTGATGGCGGCGACCGTCGGCGCTCCGCCGCCGCCCGTCCACCCGCCCGAGCCTTTGCGGCCGTCGCCGCGCGGCGACTCGCTGCGCTCGTGGAAGTGGTCGCACCGCCTGGCGTTCGTCACCTGCTGGGCGTGCGGGCTGGCGCTGTGCGCCGTCACCGCGGCGATCGTCATCTACATGGGCGTGCGCGGTCTGCAGTACCTCAACTTGGAGCTGCTCTTCTCGCGCCCGCAGCCCGGCCTGGCGCAGCACACCACGGGCGGCATCCTGGACCCGATCGTCGGCACCGTCGTGCTGACGCTGATCGGGATCGCGCTCGCCGTGCCGCTGGCGGTCGCGGCGGCGATCTGGGTCGTGGAGTACGGCAAGCCCGCGCCGCTGGCGCGCGCGATCGAGTCCGGGATCGAGGTCGTCGCCGGCACGCCCGACATCGTCATCGCGATCTTCGGCCTGGCGATCTTCCAGCTCCCGCTGTTCGCGCCGCTGTCGTTCACGGCATCGGGCGGCGGCGTCTTCGGGCGCTCGTTCCTGGCCGCGGGCAGCATGATGTCCTTGATCGCCCTGCCGCTGGTCTTCGGCGCGACGCGCGAGGCGCTGCTGTCGATCCCAGCGGCTACGCGCGAGGCGTCGTGGGCGCTGGGCAAGACCAAGATCTGCACGATCCGCGAGATCCTGCTGCCGCAGATTCGCCGCCCGATCGGCACCGGCGCGGTGCTCGGGATGGGCCGCATCGTCGGCGACACGGCGGTGGTCGTCGTGCTGCTGGGCGCGACGCTTCAGATTGAGCGCCAGGGCGACGTCCCGATCCTCGGCGACCTGCGCGGCACCGGCTCGACGCTGACCAGCTACGTGTTCAACGCCTCGCCTGCGGGCGAGGGCAACGCGCCGCAGAAGGCCTACGCCGCCGCGTTCGTGTTGCTGTTGATCGTCTTGTTCCTCAACTTCGCGGTCGACTTCGCCGGCCGCCGCAAGGAGGCCGGCCGGGCATGAGCGCCCACGACCACGTCGCCGATCCGTTTCTCGACGACGCCGTTCCGTCGCTGCCGCCGCCGCGGCGGCGCGTGCGCTTGGATCGCACGCCGGTGCCGGTGGCCGAGTCCAACGGCGCGCCCCAGCGCCGTTCGCGCGAGCGGAGAACCGGCCCGCCCGCCCCCGAGCGCATGCGCGTGGACCGGCTGAGCGTGTTGTACGGGTCGCATCGTGCGGTCAAGGACGTGTCCTTGCCGATCCACGCGGGCGAGGCCCTGGCCTTGATCGGCCCGTCGGGCTGCGGCAAGACGACGCTCCTGCGCACGCTCAACCGCCTGACCGAGACGACCGCGGGCGCCACGCGCGAGGGTCGCGTCCTGCTCGACGGCACCGACGTCGAGCAGTTCGAGGTGACCGCGCTGCGGCGCCGCATCGCGATGGTCTTCCAGCAGCCCAACCCGTTCCCGATGTCGATCTTCGACAACGTGGCCTACGCGATCCGCGTGCAGAACCGCAAGACGCCGCGGCGCAAGGACCTCGAGCCCCAGGTGATCGACGCGCTGCGTCGCGCCGGGCTCTACGACGAGGTCGCCGACGACCTCGGCCGCCCCGCTCTGCGCCTGAGCGGCGGCCAGCAGCAGCGGCTGTGCATCGCGCGCGCGATCGCGACGCGGCCCGAGGTGTTGTTGATGGACGAGCCGTGCAGCGCGCTGGATCCGCGCTCGACGGCGGTTATCGAGGAGCTGATCGGCGAGCTGCGCCGCGACCTGGCGGTGGTCATCGTCACCCACAACCTCGCCCAGGCGCACCGGATCGGCGACAAGGTCGCGTTCATGTACTTGGGTGATCTGGTGGAGTACGGCGAGGCCGAGCAGGTCTTCGAGGACCCGCGCGCCGAGCGCACGCGCGACTACGTGGCGGGGGCGTTCGGGTGAACCGCGGGTCCGCCGCGTGTGCCGTGGTGCTCGTCGCTGGCGCGACGGCGGTCTCGGCGTGCGAGTCGACGGCGGACAAGAGCGCGCGGATCGCGGCCGAGGGCAAGAAGGCCGTGCAGGCGTCCGCGACGCTGAAGATCAAGCCGAGCGCGGACCTGCGCGTCGCGCGGGCGGTCGTGGTGCGCGGCGAAGGCGGCACGGTCGCGGCGGCGGTCGAGGTCCGCAACCGCGGCGGCGCGGCCCAGCGCGACGTGCCGGTGCTGATCGACGTCCGCGACGCCAAGGGCGGGTCGTTGTACAAGAACGATCAGATCGGTCTGCAGCCCGCGCTGCAACGGCTGGCGTCGGTCGGCGCGCGCAAGACCGCGTGGTGGGTCAACGACCAGGTGACGACCACGGAGCCGCCGCGCCGGGTGTCCGCGCGCGTTGGCGCCGCGCCCGCGGCCAAGCCCGGCAGCGTGCCGAACGTGAGCGTCTCCGGGCTGCACTGGGAGCACGACGCCACCGGTCGCTACATGACCGGGACGGTCGTCAACCCGGTCGCCCGCGTGTTGAAGGACATCCCGATCTTCGCGGTCGCGCTGAAGGGCTCGAAGGTCGTCGCGGCCGGCCGCGCGCTGGTCCCCACGCTGCCCGCGAAGGGCAACAAGAAGAAGGTCGTCTTCCGCCTGTTCTTCGTCGGCAATCCGCGCGGGGCGCGGGTCCAGCTGACGATCGCCCCCAACGCCGCCCCGCCGTCGTCGCCGTCGTGAAGGAGCCAGACATGATCACCGAGTCTTCCCATAGCGTGCCTGCGACGCCGGCGTTCGGCCACGACGGCGAGCCGTGCCCGGCCTGCGGCGCGCCGCTGGCGGGCGACCAGCGTTACTGCCTGCACTGCGGCGCGCGCCGCCCGGAGGCGCGCTTGGAGTTTCTGGACGTGCTGGACGCAGACGTCCGGGCGCGCCAGGGTGCCGCGTTCGCCGGCCCGCCGCCTGCCGGCGGTTTTGCCCCGGCCGCCGCGCCGCACGCTGCCGCTCCGTCCGGCGTCGCCGGACGCCTCAACGCCAACGCCGGGCTGCTCGCGGTCGCCGCGTTGCTCGTGTTGATGTTGTTGATCGGGCTGCTGCTCGGGCACTGGGTCACGGATCGCAACGCCACGAACAACGGGGCGGCGGCCGCGACGCCCGCGCCGCAGGTGATCAAGGTGGAGGGGACGGCGGCGCCCGCCGCGGCGTCGGGCGACTCCGGATCGGGCTCCTCGGACTCCGGCGGCTCCGGGTCGTCCTCCTCGTCGTCGTCCAAGTCCTCCAAGTCGAAGGCGTCGAGCTCGGATGACACCGCCAAGGCCCCGAAGGACTCGGTCGCGGTCGACAAGCTGGATTCGAAAAAGGCCGTCGAGGACGCGGTCAAGAAGGGCAAGCCGATCTCGACCGGCGGCGACGGCAAGCTCCCACCCAAGGACGACAAGGCGCCCGCCGGCGGCGCCGACTTCGAGGAGATCGGATGAGCGCGCTGCCCGGACCCACGTCGCTGGACGAGCTGCGTCGCCGGCGCCACGAGCTGGCCCGCCGCGTCGCCGCGCTCACCTTCGACCTCGGCGGCCTGACCTACGAGATGGCCACCCGCGACCACTACCGCCTCGACGTCCTCTCCCGTCGCGCCGCCGAGCTCCAATCCGCCGACGCCGAGCTCGGCGAGGTCGAACGCCTCCTCGCCGCCACCGAAGACGGCGTCGTCGGCGCCTGCCGCTCCTGCGGCGCCGTTCACTCCCGCGGCGCCACCTTCTGCTGGCACTGCGGCCAACCGCTGCTCACCGGCGCGGTCGCACCGACCGCACCACCCGTCAGCGCCTGATCGTCAGCGTCTTTCGCACCGTCGTCGTCTTGCCGTTCGCACCGCGTGCGGTGAGGACGACGGTGTAGCGCCCGGCCTTCAGGGCCTTGGCGTTCACGCGCAGCGTGCGCTTGCCAGCCTTCAGCTTCGCCTTGCCGGTCTTGGTCGCGCGCTTGGCGCCCTGGCGCGTGATCGTGATCGTCACGGTCGCGTCGGCGGAGAGAGTGAAGGCAGCCAGGACGGAGCCGGGGCGGCCGGTGAGGGTCAGCTTGGAGAGCTTGACCGGGATGACGTCGAGCGTCGGGGAGGGCGGGGTGGTCGGTACGGTCGCGCCCGAGCCGGACGGTGGCGTGACCGGCGCGGGCGTCGTGATCGTCTCGCCGCCGGTCGTCCCACCGCCGCCACCGCCACCGTTCCCGCCGTCGCCGTTCGGGAGCTCGGCCACCGTCCCGACCGTCACCGTGAACGTCCCGGTCGTCGCGTTGCCGGAGGCGTCGGTGGCGGTGCAGGTCACCGTGGTCGAGCCGATCGCGAAGACGGTCCCGGAGGCGGGCGAGCAGGACACGGCGGGGCTCGGGTCGCTGTCGTCGGTCGCGGTCGCCGCGGGCCAGCTGACCGTGGCGCCCGCGGAGGACGGCGCGTGGTCGACGGCGACGTCGGCGGGCACGATCAGAACCGGCGTCGTCGCGTCGAAGGCGCCAGAGGCCGCCGCTGACGACGCGCCGCCAACGACCGGCAGCGTCACGGTGCTGGTCAGCGCGTCCATGGTGACCGTCGTCCCGGTGGTGTTGTTGATCGCGCTGAAGCCGCTGTAGTTGGCCACCAACACCACCGCGATCCGGTGACCGGCTGCGAAGACGTGGTCCTGCGGGAGCAAGCTGATGGGGAAGTCGTCGGGCGTGCCGATCGTGACGGCGGTGGGCGTCGTCAGCGAGAGGCGGTTGGAGGAGTCCAGGACGCCCTTGGTCACGCGCCACTGCGAGACCGTCGTGGACGGCTGGGTGACCTCGAGGTAACAGGCCGAGAAGTCGCCGGTGACCTCGTCGTCGTCCTCACCCCAGCAGGTGCGCTCAGCCGGCACCTTGTTGGTGATCCCGTCGCCGGTGCGCGTGATCTGCGACATCGTCCCGCCGGTGGGCGTGTAGTCGACGATCAGCGCGCCGAGGTTGGACTGGGTCTTGTCCAGCGAGGCCTTCAGGTTGATCTGCGGCGTGCCGGAGATCCGCAGCGGCTGCTTGAGTGGGGCGGAGAGGAACACCCGGCGGTTGACCTGCGAGCCGCCTGGGTTGTTCATCATGGTGGTCTCGCTCTGGCCGGAGGCGTCCAGCCACGAGACGGTCCCAAGGCCCGAGCCGGCGACCAGGCCGATGTCGCCCGCGGCGGCCGCGTCGGTCGCCCGGAGGTGCAGCGCCACGGGCTGCGTGCCCGGCGCGGGCCAGTCGCTCTCGGTGTGCCACGATCCGTCGGCGTCCTGCAGGTCCACGCGCGGCGCGTCCATGATGTGGTTGTCGACGCCGTAGAGCCAGTGGTCGAACCAGCGGTGCAGCGTGTCGACCCACTCGGCGCGGCGCAGGTCGAACGGGTCGACGTGGCCGGCGCGCATCAGCCAGAGCTTGCGCGGCACGCCCTGCGCGGCCAGGCCTGCCCACCACGAGGCGAGGTGGTCCATACGCACGTTGTCGTCCTGCAGCCCATGGACGGCAAGGACCGAGGCGGTGACGTTGCTCAGCCCCGGCCGGTAGTCGCGCGCGTCCCAGAACGCGTTGCGGTCGCCGGTGGCGTCGCCGTCGTCGAGGTTCATCTGCGTGCGCGTCGCGGCGCACCCGGCGCGCTCGGCGGTGTCGGTGATCGTGTTGGACAGCGAGCTTGGGTAGTGCGTGTTGAACCGGATCCCGCCCATCCGCGAGTAGGCGTACCAGTCGTCGATCGCCGACTCGGGGACGATCGTCGTGAGGCCGCTGACGCCGGTGGCGGCGACGCCCTCGGTCAGCGTGCCGTCATAGGACTTGCCGATCATCGCGGCCTTGCCGTTGTCCCAGGTCGCCGCGACCGTGGTCCCGCCGCCCGCGGGCGCCGTCCGACCGGTCACCCGGCCCTGGAGCCAGTCGATCACGGACTTCATCCCCGCGATGTCGCCGGGCCCGCCGTGCAGCGGGCAGCCGGTCGAGTTGGCGGTGCCGTTGGACTCCGCGAGGATCACCGCGTAGCCACGTGGGACGAAGTAGTTGTCCAAGAACAACGGCCACTTGTCGTTCTTGCCGTCGCTGTTGGCGTCGGCGATGCACTGGCCCTCGTTGCCGCGGCAGACCGTCGTGTAGTACGGCGACGGGTCGATGACCACCGGGACCGAATCGCCGGTGTCGGGGCGGATGATCTCGATCGCGATGTCGTCGGCGACGCCGTTGGCGTCCTGGTCGATCCCGGGCTGCGGGATGTACACGCGCTCGCGGATCGCGCCGGCGTAGGAGTGGACGGCGGAGGTCGTGCCGTCGGGGCCCAGGACGTACAGCGCCTGCGCCGCCGTTGGCAGCGCGAGAAGCATCAGGACGACGGCGGCGAAGAAGGTTCGAGCGCGGACCATGGCGACGGGAATGTCGCACATGGCCCGGCTCGAATGGACGGATGGGTTCAGCAGTTCGACGGCGCCGTCTGGCCCGCGAAGCGATTCGCGATCCAGTTGACGACGTCGGTCTGCGCGATCAGCTGCGTCGTGACGTGCTCACCGACCCAGGGCACGAGTTGTGACTTGGCGCCCAGCGCGCACCACTGGTTGTGGAGCGTCTGCTCGACCGCGTAGGGGATGACCTCGTCGATGGCGCCGTGGTACTGGAGCACCGGCACCGCGGGCTTGGTCGTGCCCAGGTTGTTGGCGTTGAGCGCCGCCGCGAAGGCGGGCTGCGTCGTCGGATCGACGTTGTTGATCGTGTACTCGGTGAGGTGGTGGAACGCGTAGAGCGCGAGCGCCGGCAGCTGGCACAGGTTGTTGAGCGTCGAGATCGCGAGCTGGCCGTAGAGCGTCAGGTACTGGTTGACGTTCAGCGACGGGTAGGCGGCGCGGAAGCCGATCGCCGTGCCTGCCAGGAACGCGAAGAACGCCGAGCCGTCGATGTTGTTCTTGACCGCCTGGAGGTTGGCGGGCGTTCCGCCCAGCGCGGCGCCGAGGAGGTTCAGCGACGGCGCGTAGGACGTCTTCTGCTGGGCGGCCCAGCCGGCGGCGCCACCACCCTGCGAGTAGCCCTCGATCGCCATCTTTGTCGTGCTGGAGAGCCCCGTCTCCGGCAGGCGCGTGGCAGCGCGCAGCGAGTCCAGGACCGCGTGGCCCTCGGAGATGCCGACGTTGTACTGGTGGTCGCCGGGCGTGCCGAGGCCCGGGTAGTCCGTGACGACGACCGCCCAGCCCTTGGCCAACATGTTGGTGACGGCGAAGCCCTCGTCGAACTGGTTGGTGTCCATCGCGCGCGACGGCGCGCACGAGTCGGCCCAACCCTGCGTCCCGGAGGCGTAGGCGGTCAGCGGGCGGGTGCCGCCGCCGGTCCACGGCGCGGTTGGGACGAGGACGGTGCCGGAGACGGCGATCGCGTTCCCGGTGACCCCGGTCGAGCGGTAGAGGATCTTGTAGGCGTTGGCCGAGGTCGAGATCGAGGGCGCGGTGCGCGCCCAGATCACGTCACCCGGAGAGCCCGCGGGCAGCGGGTTCGGCGGCGTGTAGAACGCGTTTCCGGCCGGCCCGTTCAGGGCGGCACCGGCAGACGTGGGGCACGCGAGCAGCAGCGCGGCAGCCACGCCGAGGACAGCACGGCGGACATTGGACATCGGCCGACCGTAGGTGAGGAACCGCCTGGTTTACAACCCCTCTCCCTGCCAGCTGGCAGGGGTTCGCTAAGCGGATCTCACCAGCATCGTCAGACCCCGAAGGCGCGCTCCACGAACCACAGCATGCCGACCGCGGACACGGCGGCGGCCACGGTCCCGGTCGTCCCGACCGCGGCCAGCGGCGAGCGGTGGCGGATCGCCGCGAGCACCGGGAAGGTCACCAGGATGATCCCGAGCTGGACGGACTCGATGCCCAGGTTGAAGACGATCAGCGACGACAGCAGGCTCCACGACGCGCCCTGGTCGATCCCAAGCGCGGAGGCGAACCCGAGCCCGTGGACCAACCCGAAGCAGAAGACCACGCCGAGCCGCGTCCACCCGGCGGCGTCGAGGCCGAGCGGTCCGCGGCCGACCTCCTCGACCTCGTCGGCGTGGCCGCGCAGCTCCCAGATCCGGTACAGGTGCAGGCCGGCGACGGCCGCGATCGAGAGGGCGATGATCGGCTCGACGATGCTCGCGGGGACGTCGACGACGCCGAGCGCGGCGAGGATGAACGTCACCGAATGGGCGAGCGTGAAGCTCGACGCGGCAAGCACGATCTCGCGTAGGCGACGCGAGCCGGCGATCAAGGCCAACAGGAACAGGATGTGGTCGATGCCGGTGTAGAGGTGCTCGGCGCCGAGCCGGAAGAAGCTCCAGTACTGCTCCAGCAGCGACTCCTGCGTGGAGAACGTCGGGTGCTTGGCGTCGAGGCTGGCGGTGCCCGACTTGAGGTCGATCTCCTCGTAGGTGACGATCGTCTTCGTGCCGCGTACGTAGCCCTCGGAGTCCTGGAACAACTCGCTGTGCAGCTCGTGCGCGCCGCCGCTGTCCGGGCACGTGTAGTCCAGGTCGATCAGCGCGTAGGGGGCGCCGTCGCGCTGCGTCATGCGGACGCCGCCGTCCTGGATGGGCGTGCACGCCGTCCCGTCCTTGACGGTCAGCCGCTGGCGCTGGTTGATGTAGGCCATGACCGTCTTGGCGTGCGCGTCGAGCGCCGCGGCCTGCGCCTTGGCGTCCCCGTCGTCGAACGCGGTGGTGCCCGCCTTGAAGAGCGGGTCGTCGTGCTCGGCGTCGGCGGCGGAGACGACGAGCAGGTCGTACTCCAGCCCGAGCTCGGCGCGGACATGCCCTTTCTCGGGGGCCGTCATGTCGATGTAGACCACCGAGCTGAACCCGTGGGCAACGGCGGAAGCGGGGGTGAAGACCGTCGTCGCCGCGAAGGCGATGAGCAGGATGAGGGCGGTGGGGCGGGTGAGCAGGCGCATGGCGTATGGGCGCTCCGGCGGAGCGGCGGGCATCTTGTAGGCCCCGAACGGCGGAATGGTGAACGTGGTGTAAAACCGGCTCGACTCCGGCAGCGCGGCTGGAAAAGATCGGGTGACGACATGTCCGTCATCCGCCGCCTCACCCGTCTCCTGCCTTCCCGTCGCCGCTGCGCCCTGCTTGCGGCCGCCGTTGCCCTGGCCGCAGCCGGTTGCGGCTCCGACGACTGGTCTTCACCGCACGCCAAGCCGAGCGCCGTCGGCACGCTCGCCGCCGGGTTCACCGACCCCGACGCGCCGCCCACGCCGGAGGCGACGATCAAGCCGCGGCCCGGGTCCTGGAACGACGTGCGCCCGTCGAAGGGCTACCGCGTGGTGTTGCTGCGGGCCGGCGAGGACGCCCCGACCCGCACGCTCGCCAAGGCGGTGCAGAAGTGGGCCGGCCAGGTCGACGCGAGCCTGAAGACCGTCACGGCCAAGGGCTCGCACGAGTACGTCCCGAGCATCACCGACGCCATGAACTTGAAGCCCGACCTGATCATCGCGGTCGGCAACGCGCTGGTCGACCCGCTCGCGCTGGTGACCGCCAACCACCTCTCGCAGCAGTTCCTGGTCATCGGCGCCGAGGTGGCTGAGCCGACCCACAACGTGACCGCGGCGGACTGGGTCGGCGCGTCCTATCGAGGTGAAGGCCTTGATCTGGCGTCGGCCTACGACCCCAAGACGTTCACGGCCGAGCGCGCCGGGCGCGCGGTGCGGGCCGGCGTCGCGGCGGTGCTGCACGGCATCACCGGCATCGTGTTGCGGGTCGACTGAACCCCGCGAGCGCGCGGTCTCGGGATAGACACCCTCGCTTCACACCTGAGCCACAACCAGGACGTTCGCCCGCAGAAGACTGGCGCCCGTCCATTCGGTCCTATGAAAGGCAAGGAAACCTCAGTGGTGTCTTCAAGCCACAACAACCGGCCGGCAGGGATGCCGCAGCCTTCGGGGCGCCTCGCGCGCCGCGCGGCTGCCGGCGCCGTCGCCGCCACGCTCGCGGTCTCGGGGGTGCTCGGCCTCGGCGCGATCACCGGCGCCAGCGCGGACAGCCCGGTGACGACGTCCGGGATCGTCCTCACGGTCGGCTCCAACGCGTCGCAGCGCGTCATCTCCTGGTACGCCTCGGGCAACAGCGCGCAGTCGGTGCAGGTCGCCCCGACGGCGTCGCTCGTCGACGGGCAGTTCCCGGCGAACGCCACCAGCTACGCGGCCACCCTCACAGCCAACGTGGTCAACGGCGGCTACAACGGGCACTCCACGCTCGACGGCCTCCAGGAGAACACGCAGTACTCCTACCGCGTCGGCAGCGAGGGCGCCTGGTCGCCCACGTACTCGTTCAAGACCAAGTCGTTCAACGGCAGCTTCGACTTCCTGTTCTACGGCGACCCGCAGATCGGCTCGTCCGGGGACACGACGAAGGACGGGGCCGGCTGGCAGGACACGCTCGACGTGTCGCTCGCCGCGAACCCCGACGCCGAGCTGCTCGTCTCGGGCGGCGACCAGGTCGAGACCGCGAACACCGAGTCGCAGTGGGACGCCTACCTGGCCTCTCCGAAGCTGCGTCAGTTCCCGACCGCTCCGACGATCGGCAACCACGACGTCGGCGGCAAGGCCTACGACCAGCACTTCTGGACCCCGAACACGGACCGCTCCTCGTCGCTGTACGCGGGCAGCACCGCCACCCAGTCCGGCGGTGACTACTGGTACATCTTCAAGGGCGTTCTCTTCATCCACCTCAACAGCAACGCGTACGCCAACGGCTCCGACGCGGCGCACATCAACTACGTCACCGGCGTGGTCAACGCGCACCGCACCGAGGCCAAGCACATCGTGCTGGTCTACCACCACTCGATCTACTCGCCGGCGGCGCACGCCAACGACGGCGACAACAAGCAGCGTCGTCTCGACTTCCCGGCCGCGTTCTCGGCCCTGGGCGTGGACCTGGTGCTGCAGGGCCACGACCACTCCTACTCGCGCTCCTACGCGCTCAAGAACGGCCAGAAGGCCAACACGAGCGAGCAGCCCGGCGCCAACGAGGTGTCCGAGGGTCCGGGCGGCGTCATCTACGTGACGGCCAACTCCGCGTCGGGTTCCAAGTACTACGACCTGACCAACGCGGTGCCCGGCTCGGACTTCGGTCCCGACCCGCTGGACCCGTCCGGGAAGCGGCACTTCGCGAACTCGGTCGAGAACCAGGAGCACGTCCGCACCTACATCAAGGTGTCGGTCAAGGACGACTCGCTGACCGTCCAGAACGTCCGGTCCGGCACGTGCGCCGCGCCGAACGCCGCGGTCGAGCGTGGCAACGTCTCGTGGTGCGGTCCGGACAGCGGCGCCACCCCGGCGCAGCCGGTCGGCTCGATCGTCGACAAGACGGTCATCTACCGCAACGCCGCTCCGGTCACGGGCAACGTGCCGGCGACGCTGTCGCTGAAGCTCGACACGCCGCCGACGTTCAGCGCGTTCCAGCCGGGCGTCACCGCCGACTACGCCGCGTCGATGACGGCGAACGTCGTCTCGTCGGCGGGTGACGGCCTCCTGACCGTCTCCGACCCGAGCGCCACGGCCACGGGCAAGCTGGTGAACGGCAGCTACAGCCTGGCGTCGGCCCTACAGGCCAAGGCCAGCAGCGGTGCCGGCACCGGCGGCGCGTTCGCGCCCGTCAACGGCTCGGCCACCCCGACGCAGCTCCTGAGCTACTCGGGGCCGGTCAGCAACGACCCGGTCACGGTGCAGTTCCAGCAGCACATCGGCGCGACCGACCCGCTGCGGACCGGCAAGTACAGCAAGACGCTGGTGTTCACCCTGTCGACGACGACCCCCTAGTCGTCAAGGGTCACTGAACCCCGCTGGACCTGGGTGGTGGGCGCCGCGAGGCGTCCGCCACCCACCTGTTTCACCCAAGCTCCGAAAGACGTTCCGATGACGATGACATTGCCTACGAGGACGACGCTGCGCACCGCGGCCGCGCTGCTGCTGAGCGCGCTGGGGCTCGGCGCGGCCGTCGCCCAGTCCGCCGCTGCGGCCGACGACGGCGCCCGCTGGACGGTCGCGCCTGCCGCCAACAGCTACGGCGCCGACCGCAAGGACTATGGCTTCACCGTGGCTCCCGGCGGCCGGCTCGAGGATGCCATCGTCGTCACCAACCAGGGCGCCACGATGCTGCGCCTCGCGCTGCGTCCGGCCGATGCCGTCACCACCTCGACGGGTCGGTTCGGCCTGGTCGACCGCGGCGCGCGCTCGGAGGGCGTCGCGTCGTGGGTGCACCTGGAGCAGGAGGTCGTGACCGTCGATCCCGGGGCGCAGGTCACGGTGCCGTTCACGATCACGCCGCCCAAGGACGCCGGCGCCGGCGACCACGTGGGCGGGATCGTCACCGCGCCGGAAGGGGCCGACGTGGACCGCGGCCTCCAGATCCGACTGCGCCTCTCGGGCCCGCTGAAGCCCGCGCTCGCGGTCGGCGGCGTACACATGGACTACAACAACACGGCCAACCCGCTGGGCACGGGCGACGGGACCGTGTTCTACACGATCCGCAACACCGGCAATACGATCCTCACCGCCCGCCAGGCGGTGTCGGCGTCCGGCCCGTTCGGGATCTGGGCGCGGCACGCGGGGCGGATCGCCGACTCGCCCGCGCTGCTGCCCGGGAGCACCTGGAAGGTGTCGGCGCCGCTGCACGACGTGCGGCCCGCGCTGCGGCTGAAGGCGACCGTCACGCTCACGCCGTTGCTGGTCGACGCGGCCGGCTCGGTCTCCCCGCTGCCCGCGACAAAGGCGACCGGGCACGCCTGGACGATCCCGTGGGCGTTGTTGTTGGTGCTGGTCGCCGCGATCGGGCTCGCGGGCGCGGTGACGCGCCGGGCGCGCGCGCCGCAGGCCGTGAAGGGCGTGGTGGCATGACGCCCCACGCGAAGGCGGCGCCAACGCGCGACGTCGCCGGGCTCCTCGCGGCTCTGGCGCTCGCGCTCGGAGCGGCCGCTCCGGCCGCGCACGCGGATCCGGCGCCCGTGAGCGACGCCGAGGCGCCGCGCGGCGCCGTTGGCGGGCTCTCCAGCCCGGCCTCCGGCACCCTGGCGCTGAGCGTTCGCTCCACGGACGCGGGCTCCGGGCTCGCTAGCGCCCAGGCGCGCGTCGACGGCGCCGTCGTCGCCGCGGCCGACCTCGGCGGCGCGCACGCCGTCGAGGACCTCCCGCTGACGATCGCCACCCCGCTGTTCGGCGACGGCGCGCACCAGCTCCAGGTGAGCGTGACCGACGTCGCCGGCAACACGGCGGTCCTCGTCGACCAGCCGTTGGTGTTCAACAACACGCCGTTGGATCGGTCGAGCACGGTGATGCTCACGCTCGGCAGCGGCGACGTGACGACGCCGCCGGGCGGCGCGGGCGGCGGCGCGACCGGGGCCAGCGGTGGCTCCGGCAGCGTCGGCGGGGCGGGCGGCACGGGCTCCGGCGGCGGGCCGGCCTGCCGCACGCCGCGCCTCTCCATGTTCTTGAAGGACAAGCCGCTGCGGGTCTCCAGAGGCGTTCCGGTGCTGCGCCGCAACGGGCGCTACCGCTTCAGCGGGACCCTGACCTGCGCCTCCGGCAAGGGCCGCGTCCGCGCGCCCTCCGGGATCGTGGTCGGGCTGTACAACCAGCTCGGCAAGAAGACCTACAAGAAGAGCGGCGTCACGACCCGGGCCGGTGGCGCGCTGTCGACCATCGTGGCCTACCCGAGCTCGCGGGTGCTCGACTTCCGCTACACGTCGATCGACGGCAGCTCGACGCGGGTGCGGATCCGGATCACGGTCTCGGCGAAGCGGAAGGGCCGCTGATGCGCCGCGCGCTCCTGGCCCTCGCCGCGCTCACCGCCGCGACCGCGACCGCCGCGGTGCCTTCTGCCGCCCTGGCGCAGGACGGCAACGGCACGTTGATCGGCGGCTCGGTGTCGAGCACGCTGTCGCTCGACCTCGCGCAGACCGGCGCGACCGTGCGCGCGGTCGTCACCACGACCGAGCCCGACTCGCGGCTGAGCGCGGCGCCGGCCGACGGCCGCGCCGGGCTGAGCGCGGCGGTGTCGGGGCCCTACGCGCTGCTGGATCCCGTGTTCGGCCTGACGCTCGTCTCCTGGACCGGCGTGCTCGCCGGCAAGGCCACCACCTTGTACCTCAAGCCGGCCTCCCCGATGGCCTCGCCGTCGACCGTGCTCATCACCTTGTCCACCACCACGCCATGAAGATCTCCATGAACCAGCTGTCCCGCCTCGCCCTTGCCGCCGCCTGCACCGCGGTGGCGCTGAACGCATGTCTGGTCGGCGCCGACGCCGCCGGTGGCGGCCTGTCGGTCACCCCGGCGGTCATCGAGCGCACCGCCGTCCGCGGCGACACCGCGTCCATCATGGTGCTCAACAGCACCAGCCAGCCGCTGAAGATCACCGTCACCCCGCGTCCGTGGACGCAGTCGCGCAGCGGCGCCGTGGCGCCGAACCGCCACAAGACGCTGCTCTCGCGCGTGGGCGTGAGCGCCCGCTCGTTCACGCTGGCGGCGGGCGGACGGCGCACGGTGACGATGAACGTCAAGAGCATCCCGTCCTCAGGCTCGCTCTACGGCTCGGTCGAGACGATCGGCCTGCCGGCAAAAGCCAAGCAGAACGGCATCACCGCCGCCTACCGCCTGATCAGCACCCTGCGCCTGAACCCGACGCCGGCCAGGCGGCACCTGGCGGTGCGCGCCTCGTCGCCGCGCCTGAACGGTCGCGCGATCGTCCTCCCGGTCAAGAACACGGGCAACACGGTCAGCCCGATCTCCGGCGACGTGCGCATCAAGGGCGCCGCCGGCACGCGCACCGACACGATCCGCGCCGCCTCGATCCTGCCCAGCTCCACCGTCAACCTCGGCCTTGGCTCGACCAAGGGCCTCCCGGCCGGGAGCTACGCGGTGACCGTCTCGCTCAAGCAGAACGGCAAGACGGTCCTGCGGACGACCAAGCGGCTGCGCGTGAAGTGAGCGCGGGCCGCGGCGGCGGCCTCAGGCGGCGACCGGCAGCGAGACCGAGACCGCCGAGCCGGTCGCCAGCGAGACGTGGCTGGGCTCGGTGTCGGCCAGCCACGCCCACTCGGCTCCGTAGACCGCCGCGAAGTCGACGTCGAGGTCGAGGTCGGTGATCTCGTGCAGCGCCCAGGTGGGATGGCCGACGTGGTAGATCACCGCGTCGCCGTTGCGGCGCCGGCCGATGCCGAGGGCGTGGTCGGTCAGCCAGTGGGCCGGGCTGCCGGGCGCGGGGACGGTGCCGGTCGCCGACGCGGTTACCCGCAGCGACGAGCCCTGTGCGAACCGGTGCCAGACTTGCAGCGTGTCGGCGGCGTCGAGCTCGCGGCCGCAGGCCATCGGGACGCGCACGTATGGCTCGTTGTAGCGGAGCTTGGCGATGGTCGCGATCGCCCGGCGCGGGACGAGCTCGCGGATGAAGACGACCGCGCGCTCGCCGCGGAAGCGGACGTAGAACCTCAGGTTGATCTCGGGGAAGGCGATGTGGCCCGGCACCGGGACGCCGAGCACGCGCGTCCGCGCGAACCGGAACGCGACGAGGCTGACGCGCGGCGAGCCCTCGAGCGTGTCGATCTCCGCGCCCGGAGGCAGGTACGGCGCGAGCCGCGCCTCGTCGCAAGCGAACGTGACGCCGACGAGGTCGCGCCACTCGGCGGTCAAGAACGGCCGTGGAACGTCGTCCTCGGCCACGGGCAGGCGCTAGAGCAGGCCCAGCGCCTTGCCCGCGGAGTCCGCGAGGTTCAGCAGAGGGGAGGGGATGACGCCGAAGACGACGATCGCGGCGCCGGCCAGCACCGCGACGAGCGTGACTTCCCAGTCGGCGCGGTCGGTGACGGGATCGGCGCCCGCGAGGCGGGGCGAGCCGTCGGGGTTGACGAGCTCGGTGCCGGTCGCGGGGCGCATCCAGATCGCGGCGACGATCTTGAGGTAGTACGCCAGCGAGATCATCGAGCCGATCACGATGATGATGCCCAGCCACGTGTAGCCGCCATCGGCCGCGGCGTCGATCAGCGTGAACTTGCCGATGAAGCCGGCGGTCGCGGGCATGCCGGCCAGCGACAGCATCGCCAGCGTCAGCGGCCAGGCCAGCAGCGGCCGCGACACGCCGATGCCGGCGATCGCGCGGATGTCGTCGCCGTAGGGCGTCTCGCGCTCGCGGGCGACGATGACGGCGAAGGCCGCCAGGTTCATGAACAGGTAGATCGCCAGGTAGAAGACGGTGGCCTTGATGCCCAGGCGCGAGGCGACGACGACGCCGGCCAGCAGGTAGCCGGCCTGCGCGACCGAGGACCAGGCGAGGATCCGCTTCAGCGAGGACTGCGACAGCGCGCCGATGTTGCCGACGACGATCGTGATCGCGGCCAGCGCGGCGATCGCCGGCTGCCAGTCGCTGGCGGCGTCGATCAGCGCGACGTCGAAGATCCGCAGCGCGGCGCCGAAGGCGGCGGCCTTCGTCGCGACGGCCATCCACGCGGTGACTGGCGTCGGCGCGCCCTCGTAGACGTCCGGCGTCCACTGGTGGAACGGCGCGACGCTCGCCTTGAAGGCCAGGCCGACCAGCGTCAGCGCGATGCCGGTCAGCAGCAGCGAGTCGTGCTGGACGCCGCCGTTGATCGCGGAGGCGATGCCGCGGAAGTCCGTGTCGCCCGTCGCGCCGTAGAGGAACGCCAAGCCGTACAACATGGTGGCGCTGCCGACCGAGCCGATGATGAGGTACTTCAGGCCGGACTCCAGCGAACGCTCGCGGCGCATCTCGGTCGCGCACAGCACGTAGAGCGGGATCGACAGCAGCTCGAGTCCGAGGAAGACCGACACCAGGTTCTGGGCGGCGGCCAGGACGACCATGCCCGCCGCGCTGACCAGCATCAACGCGAAGAACTCGCCGTGCGCGGCCTCGCGCGGGGCCAGCGCTCGCCAGGCCAGCAGCGTCGCGCCGATGCCCGTCACGCTGACGATGAACAAGATCATCAGCGTGAGGTCGTCGGAGCGCAGCGCGCCCTGCGACCCCTTGGCCACGAACAGGTCCTTGGCGTCGTCCCACTGCCAGACGCCGAGGCCGATCGCGGCGCCGAAGGCCGCCACCGTCAAGAACGGGACCAGCTGCTCGCGGATGAAGCGCCCGCGCAGCAGGCCGGCGAGCAGGACGACGATCGAGCCGCCCAGCAGGGCGATGAGCGGGGAGACCCCGGCCCAGTCGATGGAAGGCTTCACAACGGCGCCGAGCATGAGCTACTTGATGACCTTGATGTCGGGGAGGTTGGCGAGGGCGGGGTCGCCGGTCGCGACGGCCGCGGGAGCCACCGACTGGGTGATCGCCTTTTCGCCCTTGTGCAGCGCCAGCTGCGGATAGAGGGCGAAGAACAGGATCACGAGCACGCACGGGACCAGCACGATGCCCTCGCGGAAGCTGATGTCGCGCGACTCGACCTCCGGCCCGACGCGGTTGTGCATCGCGCGGATGAACAGCCGCAGCGAGTACACGGCGGCCATGCCGACGCCGACGAAGGCGATCGAGGCGATGACCAACTTGGAGTGGAACACGCCGAGCAGGATCAGGAACTCGCCGACGAAGTTCGACGAGCCTGGCATCGCCAGGTTCGCGAACGCGACGATCAGGAAGAGCGTGGCGAGCACGGGCGCGCGGAACGCGATGCCGCCCATGTCGCGCAGGTCCTCAGAACCGCCGGCGCGCTGGCCGAGGTAGCTGACGATGATGAACGCCGGAGCGACGACCAGGCCGTGGTTGACCGACTGCAGGATCGCGCCGTTGGCGCCGTCGTCGGAGAGCGAGAAGACGCCGAGCGTGATGAAGCCGAGCTGCGCGATCGACGAGTACCCGAGCACCAGGCGCGAGTCGGTCGTCGTAAACGCCATCGCCGACCCGTACAGGATCGATCCGAGCGCCAGCACCAGCATCAGGTCCTGGAAGTGTGCGGCGGCGTCCGGGAAGAGCGGCAGCACTGCGCGCAGGAAGCCGTAGGCGGCGACCTTCGACAGCACCGCGGAGAACACCGCCAGCACCGGCAGCGGCATGTTCTTGTAGCCGTCGGGCATCCAGCCGTGGACCGGGAAGGCCGGCATCTTGACCCAGAAGGCGGCCGCGAAGCAGAGGAAGATCCACTCCTGCGTGCCCTTGCCCAGTGCCGGGGCGGTCTTGGCCAGGTCGCTGAAGGCGAAGCTCAGGTCGGTCCCGGCCTGGTTGGAGGCCAGCACGCCGGTGGCGATCGCCGCGGCCAGCATCAGCAGCGAGCCGACCAAGGTGTAGATGAACAGCTTGGTGATCGCCGGAACGCGCGTGGCGGCTGGGCCCCAGATTCCGGTGAGGAACAGGAACGGCAGCAGCATCAGGTCAAAGAACAACACGAACAGCGCGAGGTCCTGCGCCATCAGCGCGCCGAGCACGGCCGACTCGGCCAGGCCGAAGAAGAAGAAGAACTGGTTGGCGTGCTCCCACTCCTTGAACGCCGCCCAGACGAGGCAGATCAGGAAGATGAACGCGGCCAACCCGATCAGGAACAGGTTGAGCCCGTCGATGCCCAGCTTGTAGTGGATGCCGAGCTGCTTGATCCAGACCTCGTCGGTCAGGTCCTGCAGCTTGCCGGAGCCGCGGTCGAAGTCCGCGATCGCCCAGATCGCCCAGGCGAAGGTGCCCGTGGCGCCGAGGATCGTCAGCACGCGCGACAGCGCACCGGGCAGGAACAGCCCGAGGAACGCCGCGGCGGCGGGCAGCCAGAGGGGGATGGAGAGAGGAAGGCTCACGTCACGAGGACTGGATCAGGAAGTACAGGATCACGAGGCCGGCGCCGACGATCAGCAGCGCCGCGTAGGCGCGCAGGAAGCCGGATTGCAGCGCACGCACCGCCGCCGAGCCCGCGCGGACGATGCCGGAGGTGCCCCCGATCAGCGCGCCGTTGACGAAGATGCGCTCGAAGGTCTGCTGGCCGAAGCGGCCAAACCAGCCGAACGGGCGGACGATCACGATGTCGATCAACTCGTCGAAGTACCACTTGTTGACGAACAGCTTCTGCAGGAACGGCAGGCGCGCCTGCCACTTCTGCGCGACCTCGCCCTCCGCCTTGCCGTAGATGGCGTAGGCGATGAAGATGCCCAGCAGGCCGAGCGCCGCGCCGAGCACGAGGCCGAGCACGAGCTTGCCGTCGGAGGCGTGGTGGACGATCGTGGAGTCCTCGAACGTCGGCTCCAGGAACGTGTCCAGCCAGGTCGTCACGTGCGGGATCAGCACGACCCCGCCGACCGTCGCCAGCACCGCCAGCGTGCCCATCGCGATCCGCATCGGGAGCGCCTGCTCGGCGATGTGGTGCTCGGGGCCCGGGAAGCCGACGTCGGTGTCCTCGACCTCGCCGTTGGCGGGGTTGGTCGGCTCGTGCGCATGCCAGACGTGGCCGGTGTCGATCAGCGTCTGGGCCTGCTCGTTGGGCTCGCCCCAGAACGCCCGGAAGATCATCCGCCAGGTGTAGAAGGCGGTCATCAGCGCGGTGAGGTAGCCGACGACGTAGAGCACCCAGTGCCAGCCGCCGTCCTCGGCCTGGATCAGCAGGATCTCGTCCTTGGAGAAGAACCCTGAGAACGGCGGCACGCCGGCGAGCGCGAGGCCGCCGATGATGAAGCAGCCGTAGGTGAAGGGCATGGCCTTCTTGAAGCCACGCATCTTGTTGAGGTTCTGCTCGCCACCCATCGCGGAGATGACCGAGCCGGCGCTCATGAACAGCAGCGCCTTGAAGAACGCGTGCGTCATCAGGTGAAACAGGCCGGCGACGTAGGCGCCGGAGCTGACCGCCATGACCATGTAGCCGATCTGCGACATGGTGGAGTACGCGATGACGCGCTTGAGGTCGGTGACGACCATGCCGATCGTCGCGGCGACGAACAGCGTGATGACGCCGATGATCATCCCGACGTCGGCCGCGGCGGCCGACTGCTCGATCAGCGGGTGCATGCGGGCGATCAGGTAGACACCCGCGGTGACCATCGTCGCGGCGTGGATCAGCGCGGAGACCGGGGTCGGGCCCTCCATCGCGTCCGGCAACCACGTGTGGAACGGGATCTGCGCGGACTTCGCAAACGCGCCGATCAGCAGCAGGATCAGGCCCGCGGTCAGATCGCCGTGGTGCTGCTCGCCGAGCTCCTTGGCCTGCTCGAAGGTGCCGAGGAAGTCCAGCGTGCCCGAGTGCTTGAGGATGAAGAAGGCGCCCAGCGTCAGGCCGATGTCGCCGACGTGGTTGATGACGAACGCCTTGATGCCCGCGCTGGTCGCTGTTTGGCGGCGGTACCAGAACGAGATCAGCAGGTAGGACGCCGCGCCCACGAACGCCCAGCCGACGATCAGCAGCAGGAAGTTCGCCGCCAGGACCAGCAACAGCATCGAGAAGACGAAGAAGTTGAGGTAGGCGAAGAAGCGCGTGTAGCCCCGGTCCCCGCTCATGTAGGCGAACGAGTAGACGTGGATCAGCATCGAGACGCCGGAGACGACCAGCATCATCAGGATGCTCAGCGGATCCACGAGGATCGACAGCTGCGCGTCGATCGACCCGACCTTGGCGTAGTCGTACAGCGAGGAGACGAGCTGGCGATGCTCAGCCTCGCGGCCCTGCAACGACAGGAACGCGATGACCGCGAAGACGAACGCGCCCGCGAGCGCGGCGGTGCCGATGACTCCCGAGGTCTTGTTCTTGAAGACCTTGTAGCCCAGGCCGTTGACGATGGCGCCCCCAAGGGGGAACGCCAGCGCCAGCCAGGCGGCGGTGGTCGGACTCATCTACCCGTGCAGCTCCCGCAACTCGTCGACGTCAATCGGCAGGCGACGGCGGAACAGCGCCACCACCAGGCCCAGGCCGATGCAGACCTCGCACGCGGCGACCACCATGACGATGATCGCGAACACCTGGCCGTCGCCGTTGCCCCACATGCGGGAGAAGGCGATCAGGGCCAGGTTGGAGGCGTTGAGCATCAGCTCCAGGCAAAGGAGGATGACCAGCGGGCTGCGGCGCGTGAGCACGCCGGCCGCGCCGATGCTGAAGACCAAGGCGGAGACGGTGAGGTACCAGCCGATGTCCATGAGGTGGCTACCAGCCCTTCTCGTCGTCGGGGTCGGCCTCGGCAGCCGCGGTGATCGCGGCGTGCTGGAAGGTGGCCGTCGGGTTCGTGTCGCCCACGCCCTCGGCGATCGTGCCGAACTGCCCGGGGGGCAGGTGGTCGACGATCGGCGCGACGAACTCCTCGTCGGCGCCTTCCAGGCCGCCGCGGCGGCGGGCCAGCACGACGGCGCCGACGGCGGCCATCAGCAGCAGGAAGGAGGCCGCCTCGAAGGGGAACAGGAAGCGGGTCAGCAGCAGCTCGCCGATCGCGGCCGGCGAGCCGAAGCCGGGGCTGTACTCGGCGCCGCGCCCGTCGATCGCCTTCAGGCCGGAGCCCAGGACGGCGATCAGCAGCTCGACGGCCAGCAGCGCGGCGAAGACGATCGACGCGACGCGCAGGCCCGGGCCGCCGGCGGGGCGGACGGGCTCGGCGTCGGTGCCGACGTAGGCCACCACGAACACGTAGAGCACCATGACAGCGCCCGCGTAGACGACGACCTGGGCGGCGGCGATGAACTCCGCGCGCAGCAGCAGGAAGAGCGCCGCCAGCGACAGCAGGTGGAAGACCAGCGCCAGCACCGCGTAGAAGGGGTTCTTCACCGAGGCGACGCCGATCGCGCCCGCGATCGCGCCGATGCCCGCGATGAAGAAGAAGACGGCAGCCATGGCTACTCGCCCTCGCCTCGCAGCGGCGAGCGCTCGAACGGCTCCGCCAGCAGCATCTCCTTGGTGAAGATGAGGTCGGAGCGCGAGTAGTCGCTCATCTCGAAGTCGTTGCCCATCGTGATCGCGTCAAACGGGCACGCGACCTCGCAGTAGCCGCAGAAGATGCAGCGGCTGAGGTTGATCTCGTAGACCGCCGCGTAGCGCTCGCCGGCCGACACGCGGTTGTCCGGCGTGTTCTCGGCGGCGACGACGCGGATGCAGTCCGACGGGCAGGCGGCGGCGCACAGCGAGCAGCCGACGCACTTCTCCAGGCCGGTGTCCTCGAACTTGTGCAGGCGATGCCGGCCGCGGAAGCGCGGGTAGACCGGGATCTTCTCTTCGGGGTAGGAGATCACCGAGACCGGCGCCACGGACTGGCGCAGCGTGGTCTTCAGACCGCGCAGGGTCTCGCCGAACGCGCGGTAGAACGAGCCGGGGCCGCCGAAGGACTTCGGTCCTTCGACGACGATCAGCTCGTCATCGGCGGGAGGCCAAGGGGACATCTAGTCGGTCACCACCACGATGATCGCGGTCACAAGGGCGTTGATGGTCGCCAGGGGCAGGAGGATCTTCCAGCCCAGCGACATGAGCTGGTCGTAGCGCAGGCGCGGGAACGTCGCGCGGGCCCAGACGAAGAAGAAGATGAAGAAGAACGACTTGCCGATGACGATGATCGGGTCGACCCAGCCGGGCGGGTTGATCCCGAACGGCAGCCACCAGCCGCCGAAGAAGACCGTGACCATGATGAAGCTGGCCACGACCATGTTGAGGTACTCGGCGAAGTAGTACGTGGCGAACTTGCCGCCGCCGTACTCGGTGTTGTAGCCGCCGACGAGCTCGCCGTCAGCCTCCACCAGGTCGAACGGGGGACGGTTGGTCTCCGCGAACGACGCGATCAAGAAGATGATGAACCCGACGAACTGGGGGACGATGTACCACATCCCCTCCTGGGCCTTGACGATGTCGACCAGCGACAGCGACTGGGCGGTCATGACCACGCCCACCAGCGCCAGGCCCTGGGAGACCTCGTAAGAGATCAGCTGCGCCGCGGCGCGCATCGCGCCCAAGAACGAGTACTTCGAGCCCGAGGACCAGCCGCCGAGCATGATCCCGTAGAACGCGATCGAGCCGAAGGCGAACAGGAACAGCGGCCCGATCGAGGCGTCGACGCCGTACAGGCCGGTCTTGGTCCCGAAGATGTCCTGGACGTCACCGAACGGGACGATCGCCAGCGCGGCGACCGCGGTCACGATCGAGATCAGCGGCGCCAGCGCGAACATCCAGCCGATCGACGTCTTCGGGCGGAACTGCTGCTTGAACAGCAGCTTGCCGATGTCGGCGATCGGGGTCATCGCGCCGAACGGGCCGACGCGGTTGGGGCCGTAGCGGTTCTGCATCCGGCCCATGACCTTGCGGTCCGCCATGAGGGCGACGGGGACGATCTGCAGGCCGACGAGGAAGATGACGACCGCCTTGGCGATCTGCATCCACCACGGCTCGTAGTAGAGGGTGTTCGCGAGGATCATGGCTCAGGAGTTGAGGGCGGCGGCTTCAGCCGCGGGCGGCTCCAGCGAGCCGGAGGACTTGCGGATCTCGACGAGCGGGCCGTCGACGGCGTTGCTCTCGAGGAACGCGCTGCCGGCGGGGATCGCCGCGCGCAGGGAGACGGTGGCCTGCACCGAGCCGCTGTCGCCGCCGACGGCGACCTTGTCACCGTCGAAGAGACCGAGGCGCTGCGCGTCGGTGGGCGACAGCTCCACCCGTGCGCGGTTGGCCTTCAAGAACTGGAGCGCCGGGGAGTTGGCGACCTCGGGGCCCGACCACACGGAGCGGTAGGTGCCCAGGCGCAGGCGGGAATCGGTCCCACCCACCCCCGGACCGGCCTCGGGCGTGGAGTAGGCGGGGGCGTCAGCGGTCGGCCACGCGGCAGCGGCGCTCTCGTCGAGCACCCAGCGGATGCCCTTGCCGCCGATCAGGTCCAGCGTCAGCCCGTTGTAGAACGGGACCGCCGCGAAGAGCTGCTGGCTGACCTGCGGGCCGGTGAGCGCGCGGATGTCGCCGCCCAGACGGGCAGACAGCTCGGCGAGGACCCACCAGCCGGCGCGCACGTCACCGACGCGGCTGATCGCCTGGCGCAGGCGCTGCACGCGGCCGTCGGTGTGGGTGATCGTGCCCTCGTGCTCGGCGTGGGACTCGGCCGGGAAGACGATCGTGGCGTGCTCGATGATGCCCGCGGTCAGGTAGCCGGCGTGGGCGATGACCGTCGAGGCGCGCTCCAGGCCCGCGTCCCACAGCGCGCGCTGCGGGTGGGTCTCCAGCGGGTCGACGCCCAGCAGCCACAGCGCCGAGATCTCGCCGTCGGCGGCGGCCTGGGCGATCTCGTTCGTGGAGCGGCCGGCGGGGCCGGCGCTCAGGCCGGGGCCCGCGAACGGGACGACGCCCGCCTCGCGCAGGCCGCGCGCGTTGGAGGAGGAGGGGACGCCGAAGAGGCCGACGCCCGCGCGGCCGCGCAGGTTCAGCGTGTCGGCGAGCGAGACCAGTGCGGCGGCGCCGGCAGGATCGGCCAGGACCTTCTCGCCGTAGACGATGACGACATCCTCGCCGCCGTCGCGCAGCTGCGCGACGACCTCGGCGAGCTGCTCGGGCACGTCGGCGCCGGGCTTCAGCGCGTCGGCCAGCAGCGCGGCGGCGCGCGACTCGTCGCCGGGGGCGAAGCGGACGACCTGCTTGGCGTTGGCGTCCAGCGACGACGGGCGCGACGTGGCGATCGCCAGGTTCACGCGGCGACGGCGGACGCCCTTGCGCAGGCGCAGGTCGACGATCGGCATGTCGTCGACCGGCTCGACGCCGAGGACCAGGACGGTGTGGGCGAACTCCAGGTCGGAGACCGTCGCCTGAAGCGCCGGGTCGTTCAGCGCCAGCGTCGCCTCGCGGCCGCTCGCGTCGTACACGCGCGAGTCGATGTCGTTGGTGCCGAGCGTCTCACGCGCCAGCTTCTGGGCGAGGAAGCCCTCCTCGTTGGAGGTGCCGCCACCGGCCAGGACGCCGACGTTGCCGCCCGCGCGCTTCAGGGCCGCAGCAGCCTCGTCCAGCGCGCGCTCCCAGGTGGCGGGACGCAGCTCGCCGCCGTCGCGGATCAGCGGCGTGGTGATGCGCTCGTCGACGTGGATCGCCTGGTAGGAGAACCGGCCGCGGTCACAAAGCCAGCCGTCGTCGACCTCCTCGTGGTCACGCGAGAGGACGCGCAGGACGCGCTCGTCGCGGACCGTGAAGGTGACGTTGCACTGGCCGGGGCAGAGGGTGCAGACGCCGCCGGCGCCCTCGATGTCCCACGGGCGGGCGCGGAAGCGGTAGGGCTGCGAGGTCAGCGCGCCCACGGGGCAGAGCTCGGTGATGTTGCCGCTGAACGGCGCCACGTAGGGGTGGCCGTCGAAGGTGCCGACGAACGTGTGCGCGCCGCGCTCCTGGAAGACCAGCTGGTAGTCCTCGCTGAGCTCCTGGGAGAAGCGCACGCAGCGGTAGCAGAGGATGCAGCGCTCGCGGTCGATGGCGATCAGCGGCGACAGCGCGATCGGCTTCTCGAAGTGGCGCTTGGGCTCGATGAAGCGCGAGCGGCCGCCGCCCCAGCCGAAGGAGATGTCCTGCAGCGGGCACTCGCCGCCCTTGTCGCAGACCGGGCAGTCGAGCGGGTGGTTGATCAGCAGGAACTCGACGACCGCCTGCTGGGCGACCTTCACGCGCTCGGTCTGGGTGTGGACGACCATGCCGTCCTTGACCGGCGTCGAGCACGCGGTCTGAAGCTTCGGGATGCCCTCGATCTCCACCAGGCACATGCGGCACGCGCCGACGGGCTGGCCGAGCTTGGGCTCGTAACAGAAGACGGGGATCTCGACGTCGCCGTACTTGGCGCCGTCGACCAACATGATGTTCTCCGGCGCGGTGACTTCGCGGCCGTCGATGGAGAACGTGACCTGCTTGATCTCAGGGCGGGGCATAAGGGCCTTCTAGGCGACTGCGCCTTGTAGGAGCGCGAGCTCCGGGGCGTCCTCGTCGCCGGTGAACTGGTTGGCGGCGCGCGCGGCCTCGATGTGGGCCTCGAACTCGTCGCGGAACTTCTTGACCATCGAGCCGACCGGCATCGCCATCGCGTCGCCGAGCACGCACAGGCAGTTGCCGATGATCTGCTCCTGGACCGAGGCCATGATGTCGAGGTCCATCGGCGTGGCGAGCCCGGACTGGATGCGCTCGAGCATCTTCACGGTCCAGTTGGTGCCCTCGCGACAGGGCGTGCACTTGCCGCAGGACTCGTGGCGGTAGAACTCCGCCAGCCAGAGGCAGACGTCCACGACCGAGTTGGAGTCGTCGACGATGATGATCGCGCCGGAGCCGAGCATCGAGCCGGCCTTGGCCAGCGAGTTGAAGTCGTAGGGGAGGTCGAGGTCGTCGGCCGTCAGCACCGGCGACGACGAGCCGCCCGGGAACCACAGCTTGATCTCGCGGCCCTCGTCGGGACCGCCGGCCAGGCCGTAGATGATGTCGCGGGACGACATCCCCAGCTCGATCTCGTAGTTGCCCGGGCGCTGGACGTTGCCCGAGATCGAGATCAGCTTCGTGCCGGTCGAGCCTTCGGCGCCGATCTCGGCGTACTTGGCGCCGCCCATCTCGACGATCAGCGGCACGGTCGCCAGCGTCTCGACGTTGTTGATCAGCGTCGGGCCCTGGTAGAGGCCCTGGTTGGCCGGGAACGGCGGCTTGAGGCGCGGGTTGCCGCGCTTGCCCTCGAGGCTGTCGAGGAGGCCGGTCTCCTCACCGCAGATGTAGGCGCCCGCACCGCGGTGGACCGCGAGGCTGAGGCTGTGGCCCGTGCCGAGGATGTTCTCGCCCAGGAAGCCGGCCTCGTAGGCCTCGACCAGCGCGGCGTCGAGGATGTCTGCCTGCTGGACGTACTCGCCGCGGATGAAGATGAAGGCCCGGTTCGCGCCTGCCGCGTGGGCGGCGATGATCATGCCCTCGATCAGCAGGTGCGGGATCTTCTGCATGAGCTCGCGGTCCTTGAAGGTCCCGGGCTCGGACTCGTCCGCGTTGCAGACCAGGTACTTGTCCATCGTGCCCTTGGGCATGAAGGACGCCTTCATGCCCATCGAGAAGCCGGCGCCGCCGCGGCCGCGCAGGCCGGACGCCTTCAGCTCCTCGACCAGCGCCTCGGGCGGCAAGTTGAGGGCGTTGCGCAGGCGATCGCCGTAGCCGCCGCGCCGACGGTAGACGTCGATCGTGTGGAGGCCGGGCTCGTCGATGTTGTCGAAGATGAGCGGCTGCTGCGGAGCGGTGGCGCTCATGCGTTCTCCTCGGGATCGGGCTGGCCCATGGGCGGGCCGAAGGAGGAAGGCTCGGCCGGCAGCGGCGAGTTGCCGGGAGCGGGGCGGTCGATCTCGGACTCGACCGTGTCGAAGTCCGTGCCCGGCCGGTCCCAGGTCTGGGTGTTGGCGTTCGGATCGGCCGAGGGGCGCTTGATCAGCTGCTTGGCCGGGAGCGGGTCCTCGCCGTCGCGCACCTGGCGCGCCAGCTCCTGGATCTCGTCCGCGTCGACCGGGCCGACGAAGACGCCGTCGACCGAGACCATCGGCGCGATGTCGCACGCGCCGAGGCACTCGAAGCCGCGCACCTGGACGTCCGGATCGTCGCCGATCGCGTCGTTCAGCTCCGCCAGCAGCTTGCGGCCGCCGCGCAGCGAGCACGAGATGTTGGTGCAGACGTAGACGCGCTTGCGGCCGACGGGCTGCGTGTCGAGCATGTCGTAGAACGACGCGACGGCGACGAGGTAGGCCGGCGTCAGGCGCATCACGCACGCGACCTGGCGGAAGGCTTCCGGCGAGCACCAGCCGTGCAGCTCCTGGGCGGCCGCCAGCGCCGGGATGGCGGCCGAGCGGCGGTCCGGGTACTTGGCGATGTGGCGCTCGATCTCGGCGCGCAGCTCCGCGGGCACCGGCGTGGTCGCCGGGTCCGGGACCTCCTGCGGGTCCTTGGTGAGGTCGACCGAATCGTCCCAGCCGGGGACGCGGGAGCCGTGGCTGAAGCGCTTGACGTCAGGAAGCGACATGTATGCCTACCGATCCACCCCGCCGAGGACGGGATCCATCATCGCCAGCGTCGTGATGAGGTCGGCGATGTAGGCGTCCTTGACCATCGGGAGCGTGGCCTGGAGGTTGACGAAGGAGGGGTCGCGCATGTGCACGCGCGCCGGCTTGGAGGATCCGTCGGAGCGCATGAACACGCCGTACTCGCCGCGCGGGCCCTCGATCGGGAAGTAGACCTCGCCCGGCGGGACGCGGAAGCCCTCGGTCACCAGCTTGAAGTGATGGATCAATGCCTCCATCGACGTCGCCAGCTCGTGGCGCGGCGGGAGCGCGACCTTGCGGTCGTCGGTGATGACCGGGCCCTCGGGAAGGCCGTCGAGCGCCTGCTCGATGATCTTCACCGACTCCTTCATCTCCTGCATGCGCACGCCGAAGCGGTCGTAGTTGTCGCCGCGGGAGCCGACCGGGATCTTGAAGTCGAAGTCCTCGTAAGAGGAGTAGGGCATTGCCTTGCGCAAGTCCCACGGGTTGCCGGCGGCGCGCAGCAGCGGGCCGGTGACGCCGAGGCTCTCGAGCGTCGCGGCGTCCAGCGGGCACGTGCCGTACATGCGGCGCAGCGCGATCTCGTTGCGGTTGAGGAGATCGAGGTACTGGTCGATCGCCTCCGGCATGATCTTGATGAACTCGCGGAGCTTCTTCTCCCAGCCGGCGGGGATGTCTTCCATCACGCCGCCGACCTGGAAGTAGCGCGTGTGCATGCGCTGGCCGGAGCTGTACTCGAAGAGGTCGAGGATCGTCTCGCGCTCGCGGAAGCAGTACCACCAGACGGTGACCGCGCCGAGGTCCAGCATCGACGTGCCGAGCCAGACCAAGTGCGACATGATCCGGTTGAGCTCCATGTGGATGACACGGAGGTACTGGGCGCGCTTGGGGACCTCGATCTCCAGCAGCGTCTCGGTCGCACCGCAGAAGGCCATGGCGTTGAAGTAGTACGCCAGGTAGTCCATCCGCTCGATGACGGGGATGCCCTTCCAGTAGGACTTGTCCTCGACCGTCTTCTCGATGCCCGTGTGGACGTAGCCGATGATCGGCTTGAGATCGCGGACGACCTCGGCTTCGAGCGTGACGAGCAGGCGCAGCACCCCGTGCGTGGCGGGGTGGTGCGGACCCATGTTGAGGGTCAACAGCTCCTGGTCGGGCGCGGGCGCCGGCAGCGCCTGGACGCGCTGGGTGACGTCGATGCGCTCTTCGCCGGAGCGGTAGTCGGCGGTCGTGACGTCGGTCATCGCTTGGCCTTCTCCGACCCGCTGGGCTGGTCGGCGCCGATGGTGTAGTCCTTGCCGGCGGTCTCCGCCGCCGTGAACAGGACGGGCTCGCCGCCGAGCGGGAAGTCGCGGCGTTGCGGGTGGCCCTCGTAGTCCTCGGGCATGAGGATGCGGCGCAGGTCCGGGTGGCCGTCGAAGACGACGCCGAACATGTCGTAGACCTCGCGCTCCTGGTGGTTGGCGGTCGGCCAGGCGGGCGTCACCGACGGCACGTTCGGTGCGTCGAGCGGGACGCGCAGCTTGATCGACAGGCGGTCCAGCGCGTCGCGGTCGAGCAGCTCGTAGTGCACGCCGAGGCGCGGCTCCTCGGGGTAGTAGTCGACCCCGTGGACTGACATGAGGTGCTTGAAGCCCTTGGCGCGCAGCGTCTCCAGGACGTCGCCGATCGCGGTCGGCGCGATCAGGATCGAGCCCTTGTCGCGGAAGAACTCGGTGCCGGCGATGGCGTCGTCGCCGTGCGCCTCGCGGAGGTCCTGGGCCAGCAGCTCGGTGCCGGGGGCGTCAGGCACCGGGGAAGCCCTCGGCGTCGGTCGCGTTGACCGCGGCGGCGTGTTCGGCGCGCAGGCGCTCGCCCTCATCGGGGAGGACCTCGACCGTGTTCTCGGCGCCGTAGCGCTCGCGCCAGCCCATCGTCGGGTCGCTGTGGACCATCGAGCGCAGCTTGAGGATCCCGTGCATCAGGGCCTCGGGGCGCGGCGGGCAGCCCGGGACGTGGACGTCGACCGGGAGGAACTTGTCGGCCGGGACGATGGCGTAGTTGTTGAAGACGCCCATCGAGCTGGAGCACGCGCCCATGGCGATGGCGTACTTGGGATCCAGCATCTGGTCGTAGATGCGGCGGACGACCGGGGCCATCTTGATGGAGATGCGGCCCGACAGGATCAGGAGGTCAGCCTGGCGCGGCGAGGCGCGGAAGGCCTCAAAGCCGAAGCGGGCGATGTCGAGGCGAGCGCCGACCACGGACATCATCTCGATCGCGCAACAGGCCAGGCCGAACGTCGCAGGGAAGAGCGAGTTGCCGCGCGCCCAGTTGGCGGCGCGGTCCAGCGTCGTGGTGATGACGCGCTCCTGGACGTACTGCTCGAGGTCGTCGCCCTCGATGTCGCCGCGCAGCATCTGCTGCGCGCGCAGCTGGCGGACTCGGAAGTCCTCCGGTGTGCCTGCCTTCTCCCGCTTTACGATCTCCATGGCCTTCTCCGTTCTAGCGCCACTCGAGCGCGCCGCGTCGCCACACATATACGAACGCGACGACCAGGAGGCCGATGAAGACTGCGGTCTCGATCAGGGCGAACGTCCCAAAGGCCCGCAGCTGCACGGCGATCGGGTAGAGGAACACGACCTCGATGTCGAACAAGATGAACAACATCGCGATCAGGTAGAAGCTGATCCCGAAGCGGAACCCCTGCTGGACTTCCGAGGGCATGCCCGACTCATAGGGCTCTGCCTGGTACTTGGTGGGCGTCTTCGGCTTGGGCCCGAGGAGCGAACCGGCGGTGATGAACAGGCCGCCGACGATGCCCCCGAGGCAGATGAAGACGATGGCTGGAAGGTACGTCCGAAGCACTCGGTCTCCCGTTGTATCACCAACTTGTAACTTGCTGCCACAAAGTGGCGCTCCGCACTTGCGGGCAACCCCTATGACTGACGTTGCGCACATCCTCGCCGTCCTAGTGGCGGTTTCAAACGGACTGGCCGGAATCGTGTCCGGCATCCTGTGGTGGCGGGTCGACCCCAATACCTATGCATGGGTGCTGATCCGGGTCGGTCAGGGCGCGGCGATCGTGCAGGCGATCGGCGCCGGCGTGCTGGCGATCGGGGGCCTGGATCCCGACGACGGGCTGTACTGGTTGTACGCCTTGTTGCCGGTCGCGGTGAGCTTCGTGGCCGAGCAATTGCGCCTGGCCTCGGCGCAATTGGTGCTCGACGCGCGGGAGCTGGAGAACGCCCAGGCGGTGGGCCGGTTGCCCGAGGATCAACAGCGGTCGATCGTGTTGCAGATCGTGCGGCGCGAGCTGGGCGTGATGTCGGCGGCGGCGCTGGTGGTCTGCTTTCTGGCGCTGCGCGCGCTGGGGACCGTCTGACGGGTGCGGGCGTGCGCGCAACGTCGCGCCTTCTCGTCCGTTAGCGGTGCCATGTCTCACCGTCTGCGCGCCTTGGCAGGGTCGCTCACCGTCACCTTTCTGACGCTCTTCAGCTTGGCTGTGCAAGCCGACGCCCGGATCGCGTGGCTCGACAAGCCGGGCGGATCGCTGTCGGTCGTGGCCGACGACGGGGTGAGCGGGCGGGTCGTGGTCGCGTCGCAGGTCACCGGGTTCGAGCTTGCGGGGCGAGGAGACGCGGTCGTCTACACCGACTCTGGCGCGGCGCGGACGTCGTGGCTGCTGGTCTTCGGCCGGGCGCCGGTGCGGCTGCCGGAGGGGACGCACATGGACGTTGGCGGCGACGGCGGCGTCGCGTGGTCGCCTGACGGGCGCGAGCTGGCGATCGCCCGCGTGACGCCGGGTGTGGGCGCGCAGCTGCTGATCGTGGACCGGGCCGGGCGCACGCGGAAGGCGTGGGCGATGGGGAAGTCCCGCCAGCCGGAGGGCGTGGCGTGGAGGCCTGACGGCAAGCGGCTGGCGTTCGTGCGGACCGGCGTGACGCAGACGCGCCCGTCGCAGATCGTCCTGCTGCCGCGCACGGCGGGCGGCGGACCGCGCGTGATGCGCACGGCCGGGCGCGACCATCCGCTGGCGCGTTTCCCGGCGTGGACGCGCGACGGGGTCGCGCTGATGGTGGGCGCAGAGAGCTGGAGCTCGCAGGACACCTCCGACGACATGACCCTGGCGCTCGTCTCTGGGCCGGGGCAGCCGCGGATTCTCGGCGTCGACGAGGGCGCGCCGCGCTCGGTCTCGCCCGATGGCCGGCGCTTCGCGCTCAACGGGTCGTGCGTCTACGACCTGCGGCGTGATGGCTGCACGGTCGGCTCCGCGCTGCCGGGCATGGAGATTCAGGACCTCTCGCCCGACGGCGGCCGCGCGTTGGTGGTCTACGACGGGCGGCTGCAGGTGCAGCGCCTGGAGCCGGGCGCGATGCCGTATGCGCTGGCGGTGGAAGGGTCGGTCCTCGCTGCGCAGTGGCGCGCGGGCTAAGCGCCGGGGGCCATCCGCGCGAAGCCGCCGCGGAAGAACAGCAGCGGGTCGTGCGCCGGCCCGTCGTCGGCGCTGAGGTGCGTGACGCGGCCGACGCCGATCGTGTGGTCGCCCGCGGGGTGCATGGCGTCCAGGTCGCAGGCGATCCACGCCAGCGCGTCGTCCAGCACCGGGACGCCGTGGGCGACCGTGTGGGTGGCGGCCTCGAACTTTTGAGGTTGCGCTTGCTTTGACGCGAAGACCTTCGCGAGGTCCTCCTGGCCGGCGCGCAGGACGTTGACCGCGAAGCGGCCGGCGTCGCGGACGATCGGCAGCGTGCGCGAGCCATTGTCGAAGCAGACCAGCAGCAGCAGCGGATCGAGGCTGAGGCTGGTGATGGCGTTCGTGGTCAGCCCGGCCGGGCCATCGCTGCCCTGGGCCGTGACGATCGCCACACCGGTCGCGAAGCTCCCGATCACCTCGCGGTAGCGCGCCGGGTCGATTGCGGGCGACGAAGCCTCCATGCCTCAGCAGAGTAGACGCGAGCGCCGACCAGGTTGCCGCCGTATCGAGAGCGATCGCGTGAACGTCATAAAGAAAGCGATCGACATTCGAGGCCGGCGCCCGCGTCGCGTCCTAAGTTCGCGACGGACGTCACGATCCCTCCCGGCCCTCGGTCGATCGCGTGGAACCCGCGATATGCGCGGGTTCCACGCGACTCACCGATGAGCCAGGAGCGCCTGAAGCTCGTCGACGACGCCGGCGGCGTCGGCGAGGATCTGGCGGTCGGTGAAGCGGGCGACCCGCCAGCCTTCGCGGAGCAGTTGCCGGTCGCGGGCGCGGTCGGCGTCGAAAGATCGGCGGGTGCGGCCGTGGAAGGTCCAGCTGTCGACTTCGACGATCAGGCGCTGGTCCGGCCAGCGGAAGTCGCTCTCGCGCACGCCGTCGAAGCGGTTGACCTGTGGGCGCGGCAGGCCAGCGTCGAGGCAGAGCTGGAGGAGGCCGGCCTCGAGGGCGCTGCGCGTGACCGTCTCCCCGTGCTCGCGGAAGTCGGCGAGGAGCGTGGAGAGCGGGCGGCAGCCTGGGCGTCCCGGGTGGGCGTCGAGGACGGCCCTGACCTGGCGCAGGTCGAACAGCTCGGCCTGGACGCTGCGCTCGACGGCGCGCCGGAGGTGATGGGGCGGGACGACGGCCGCGAGGTCGAGCAGCGTCCGTGCCACGGAGGTGACCGGCACGCCACGCTCGATTGTCCGCTCCTCGGTGAGCAGGTCGCGCGAGCGGTGGACGATCCGGCCGCGGCGCTTGCTGACGCCACCGCGACCGGGAGCCGTCATCTCGGAGAAGGCGCCGCTCCACGGCCGGAAGCCCCAGAGGCCGGCCGCGCTTCGGTGACTGAGCACGGCGCCGTCGCTGGCCGCCAGGACGACGGCCAGCGCCCGGCCCTCGCGCCGCAACTCGGCGTGCCCGAGCGCGTAGACGCCGCGTTCCAGCCGTCGCAGTCGTCCGGACACCAGCCGGTGGTCGATCGCATCCTCGCCGAGCCCTAGGCCGAGCAGCTGCCGCCGTGCCACCACGCCGTGCTGGCGCGCCGCTAACTCGTGAATCTCTCGTTGCTTCGCATCTAACCCGCGCATATCGCGGGTTAGGTGCGAAGCGTCGCGAATTCGCCCCTACTTCACCTTCAGCTCGCCGTACTGGCCGAGGTCGTCGTGGTTGCCGATCGTGCAGACCAGGCGGTATTTGCCGGGCTTGAGCGTGATCGGCTCGCGCTCGCGGCCGGTCTGGCCCGGCTGGAGGGTGTCGGTGCGGCCGTAGATGGTCGCCTCCTCGCCGGTCTCACGGTCGAGGGACTCGATGGCCAGGTTGTGGGTGAGGCGGCCGCTGTTGTGGGCGACCAGGTGGAGGGTGCCCGCGGGCACCTCGATGTTCTCCGGGTGGAGCGTGTACTCGTCGAGGTCGACCTTCAGCACGCCGTCCGTCACGTGGGTGTACGACGGTCCGCCGCCGCACCCCGCGAGGGTCAACGCGCCCAGGAGGGAGAGGGCGGCAAGCCTGCGCATGAAAGGGTCCCGTATGATGCCCGGCCGCATGCCTCGCCGTCCTGTCATCGCCATCGCTGCCCTCTCGATCGCCGCCGGCGCCATCGGCTGCGGTCAGGAGAAGGGCGACCAGAAGCAGCCCGGCGCGACGATCACCACGGTCGCGCCCGAGTACCAGGCGGGCGCCAAGCTCTTCGTTGAGCGGTGCTCGGGGTGCCACAGCATGGGCATCGTCGGCGCCGAGGGCGGCGCCTTGAAGGTCACCAACCGCGAGCGCGTGGATGGTCCGAACTTCAACGTGCGCAAGGAGGACAAGGAGTCCATCCTCTACGCGATCCGCAACGGCGGCTTCTCCGGCGCGATCATGCCGCAGGACATCGTCGTTGGTGAGGAGGCCGAGCAGGTGGCCGACTTCCTCGCCAAGTATGCGGGCCACGGCAAGTCCAAGAACGCGCGCAACTGAGCTGACGCGCGTCGCCGGGTAGGCTCCGGCGCCGTGCTCGACATCAGGCTCATCCGTCGCGATCCCGACGCCGTGCGCGCCGCCCTGGCGCGCCGCGGCGACGTCGACCCGGCTGCGGTCGACGCCGTGCTGTCCACAGACGGACGCCGGCGCGAGATCCTGCCCGAGCTCGAGTCCCTGCGCGCCGAGCAGAACGCGGCCAACCAGGCGATCGCCGCCGCGAAGCAGTCCGGCGAGGGCTTCGAGGAGGCCGTCGCCCGGATGCGCGACGTCGCCGGCCGCGCGAAGGCGCTGGAAGAGGAGCTGGCGACGGTCAGCGCCGAGTTCGACGAGGTGCTGAGGCGGCTGCCGAACCTGCCGGACCCGTCGGCGGCGCCGCAGGACACCGAGATCAAGGTCGTCGGTGACCCCTGGGTGCCGACCTGGCCGGTGCGCGACCACCTCGAGCTGGCCGGCGAGCGGATCGACATGGAGCGCGGCGCGCGGCTGTCGGGCTCGCGCTTCGCCTACCTGCGCGGCGCGCTCGCGCGGCTGGAGCTGTCGCTGGTCTCGTGGGTCATGGACCACCTCAGCAACCACGGGTTCGAGCCGGTCATCCCGCCGGTCCTGGTCCGTGAGGACGCGCTCTACGGCACCGGCTTCCTGCCCGACACCGAGCAGCAGATCTACCACCTGCCCGCCGACGACCTCTACCTGGTCGGGACGAGCGAGGTCGCGTTGGCGTCGCTGCACGCCGGGGAGATCGTCGGCGACCTGCCGCTGCGCTACGCCGGGTTCTCGCCCTGCTTCCGGCGCGAGGCGGGCGCTGCGGGCAAGGACACGCGCGGGATCTTCCGCGTGCACCAATTCGACAAGGTCGAGATGTTCTCGTTCGTGGAGCCGGATCGCTCGGTCGACGAGCACGAGCGGCTGCTCTCGGTCGAGGAGTCGATCCTCCAGGCGCTGAACATCCCCTACCGCGTGGTGAACATCGCGGTCGACGACCTTGGCGCGAGCGCCGCCAAGAAGTACGACTGCGAGGGCTGGCTGCCGAGCCAGCAGAAGTACCGCGAGCTGACGTCGACCTCCAACACCACGGACTTCCAAGCGCGGCGGCTGGAGATTCGCTACCGGCCGGAGGGCGCCAAGAAGCCCGAGACGCTGCACACGCTCAACGGCACCGCGGTCGCCGTCGGGCGCACGCTGATCGCGCTGCTGGAGAACGGCCAGCAGGAGGACGGTTCGGTCGTGATGCCCGAGGTGCTGCGAAGCTACGGCGCGCCGGACGTGCTGCCGCCGGCGGCGTCCTAGCCCTCGGCGTCCGCCTGGACCGCCGCCAGCGCCGCGTCGGCGTCGGCGTGGAGGTCGAAGGTGGTGTCGAGATGCGTGATCTCGAACAGGCGCAGCACGGTCGGGTTGGAGCAGACCACCGCCATGCGCCCACCCGCGTGGGTGACCTGGCGCAGTGCGTTGAGCAGGACGCTCAGGCCGGTCGAGTCGATGAACGTGACGCCCGTCAGGTCGAGGACGAGCTGCACGCGCCCGCTCTCGATCGTCGTGGCGAGCACCCCGCTGAACTCCGGCGCGGTGGACACGTGGATCTCGCCGTGGACCGCGACGATCGTCGTGCGGTCGTCGACATCTCGCTCGGCGGTGCGGAACCTGGGTTCGGCGAACGACATCGTGGGGACCTCCGGCGGTCAGGAAGAACCGGTCGGACCGCACTACCATCTCCCTTTCGGGCGTAGGCGTCAACCCGACCTTGCCGGATCGTCAGGGCGCGATCAGCGACGCTTAGCGGAAGGTGATCCAGCGGGCAGCGGTCGTCTTGCGCTTCTGCCGGTCGGTCGCGGTCGCGGTGAGGCGGACCTTGACCGACTTCTTGTGGGCCTTCTTGAGCAGCTTGATGGTCTTGCTCGGCAGCTCGATCGTCCACGAGCCGAGACCGGGGCCTTCGGTCTTCTTCTTCATGGTGAGGATCGTGCGGCGCTTGGACTTGATGGCCTTGGCGGTCTGCTTGGACAGCACCAACTTGGCGGTGAACGTGCAGACCGAGGAGCACGCGATGCGGACCGGGAGGTCGATGCCGTCGACCGGGTCGAAGGTGATCAGCGGCTTGCGCTGGATGATCGGCTCGACCGGGATCGACGGGTCGATGACGCGCAGGTCGAACGTGGTCGTACCCAGCGCGCCGCGGAAGTCGCGGGCGCCGACGGTCAGGTGGTAGGTGCCGGCGGCGGCCCAGACGTGGGCGACCTGCGGGGTCGTGGTGGCCTGGTCGAAGCGGCCGTCGCCGTCGAAGTCCCACAGGTAGCGCAAGATGGTGGAGTCGGGGTCCTTGAACGCGGCGCGGAAGCGGACGACCGTCTTGATGTAGTTCTTGGGCGAGTCGGTGGAGATGGTTCCGGTGGGGGCGACGTTGGGGCCGCCGCCGAAGACCTGGAGCTCGCGGAGGTCGATCGTGCTTCCGCCGTCCTGCGCGCTCAACGCCGCTACGCGTACGTATCGAACGCCGTTCGCCGTCACCGAGACCGGCGCGTCGTTCGCCCCGCTCAGCGAGCCGCTCGCGGCGTCGCTCCACGTCACCCCGTCCGGCGACGTCTCGATCTTGTAGTCCTTCAGCGCGGCGCCGTCGCCGTGGCCGCACGCGCCGCCCGGGGTGAGGACGACCGTGGTCGTGTCGACGGGGACCGGGAGCGCGACGGTGAGCGCGGCGGGCTGGGTGGTCGACCAGCCGGTGGCGCGGTCGTCGTCGGTGGCTTGGGCGGGCGCGCAGCCGGGGGCGGCCGTCGCGTCCGGGGCCGCGGTCGTCGGCGCGCCGGCCGACCAGTCGCGGTGGATCGCGACGTTCTGGGTGCCGAGGTCGTTGGCGGGCAGCGTGATGCCGTCGATCGTCGTGCGCTCATAGCCCGCGGGCCCGGCGACGGCGAGGGCGCCGGTCGAGCCCGCGTCCAGGCCGGTGAAGAGGAAACGGCCGGCGGCGTCGGAGGTCAGGCTGGGGGCGGGGGCGGTCGTTCCGTTCCAGGTGAGCGCGGCGCCGCCGAGGCCGAGGCCGGTGTCAGCGTCGGTGACGTAGCCGGTGAGGCCGCCGCCGATGAGCGAGGCGGCGCTTGCGGTCGCGCCCGCGCCTGCGCACGCCAGCAGCGCGGTGGCCGCGAGCAGCGCCGGGACGGTTCTGCGGCTTGACGACATCGGCTTCTCCCCTGGGACCCCGGCGCCCTCCTGGCGCCAGGCGCGGCAGCGTACCCGATCGTTCGGGGCCGACGCCAGGGTGAGGAGACGGCCCTGTTCCCTCGGGTAGGTCAGCGGCGCTTGGCGCCGAGCTCGGTGATCGAGACGCCGGGCTTGGGCTGGACTTCCAGGAGCTTCTCGCTCTCGGCGTTCAGCGGGATGCGCTCGAAGGCGTCGAAGTCCAGGACGACGTACAAGGGGGCGGCACCCTTGGGATAGGGCATCCCGATCCGGGCGCGGATTGGCGCGAAGGTGTCGGGGTCGACGTAGTACTGGACGTCGTTGACGACCTTCGTCGGCTTGCGCTCCTTGGCGCCGGAGAAGCTGCGGGTGCGGGTGCCGACGAGGCGGCGGACCTCGCGGTCGCCGACCTTGGCGGTGCCGGAGTCGTGCAGCGTGCCTGCCGCGAGCATCGCTCGCATCGTGGCGATCGGGTCGGTGCCAAGCGGGTAGGCGGCAGGGGCGGGGTGATCCTTGATGCCTCGCGAGCGCCGGACGTGGTTGATCCCGGGGTAATACTCCTGCTCGACACCGCGCGCGTAGGCGACCTCGATCCGTCGGCCCGGGTGGATGGTGCTGTTGGATGGCATGTTGTAGGTGGTGCGCCAGCGGACGGGCTTGGTGGCCGACCACTGCTCGCTGGCGAACTCCGTCTGGATCCCCGCGAGGCTGGCGTCGCCGGTGATGCGCTGGCGGACGACGAGATGGGTCAGCTCGTCGGGGTGCGGGGCGAGGGCGGCGCGGGCCTCGGCGACGACGTCGAGGCGGTGGGTGGTGCTGCCGCCGGGGAGGAGGAGCGCGACGAGGGTGATCGCGAGCGCGGTGGCGGTGGCGGTGGTGGCCAGCAGCGCGATGCGGGGGAACCGTCGCTTGGTGGCCGTGGTGACGGGGGCCGCGGCGGCTTCGAGGCGGGCGCCGAAGGCGTCGAGGTAGCGGTCGAGGTGCGTGTCGTCGTCGTGGTGCTTCATGAGCGCGTCGCCTCCGTGATGGCGTCGTGATCCAGCAGGTCGCCGAGCGCGCGCAGGCCGCGGGAGACGCGGGCGCGGGCGGTCGGCTCGGTGATCGCGAGACGGCTGGCGACGTCTGCGAACGGAAGTTCATGGACAACGCGTAGCTCCAGGGCTTGGCGCGTGTCTTCCGACAGCGTGTCCAGCGCGCCGGCGAGCTCGCGCCTGAGGTCGCTCAGCCCGGCTTGATGTACAAGTTCCGCCTCGACCAGGTCGTCGGCGGGCGGCCGCTCGATGCCGAGCTTGTCCATCGCCTTGCGCTCCGCCGTGCCGCGGCGGTAGTACAGCGCGAGCTGCCGGCGGGCGATGGCGTACAACCAGCCTGCGCGTTCGGCCTCGCTGTCGCCGCGAAACCGCTTCGCGCTGACGACCGCCTGCGCGAACGTCTCCGCCCACAGGTCCAGCGCCAGCTCCGTGTCTGCGGTGCGGCGCACGAAGAACAGCAGCAGCTCCTTGCGGTGGCGCTCGTAGAGGGCGGCGACGTCCATCGGTTCCACAGTTGCGCGGAGCCTCTGGAACGTGACGCCGACGTCTACTCGGCGGGCGCGTACCGGTGATGCAGCGCCAACGGGTTGCCATCCGGATCGGCGAAGTACGCCTGGTGGCAGACCCCCGAGTCAATGATGTCGGTCTGGAAGGCAATGCCCTTGCCCTCCAGCTCCGCCTTCGCCTTCGGGACATCCGCGACCTGGAACGCGATCGCCCCAGAGCTCCGCCGGAACTCCATCCCGAACCCATCGCTCTGCATGATCGCCAGCGTTAGCTGCCCAGCCTGAAACTCCCCGGCCGGCCGATCACCCCATCGCTTCACAAAAGGCAACCCCAACGTCTCGCCATAGAACGCCGCGGCGCGCTCGTAGTCGGCGGTGGGGATGGTGACGAAGTCGACGGCGGAGATCTCCATGGTGGGGAGACCGTACGGCGTGGCGAGACTCATCGCGAGTCGCGCCCTGCACGGAGCGGGAGGGATTCGAACCCCCGGACCCTGACGGGCCGGCTGCTTTCAAGGCAGCTGCAATCAACCGGACTCTGCCACCGCTCCAAGGCGATGCTGGTCCTGAGGGGTAACGGATCTCCGGCCTGCGTGGCATTCACGTAGGAGGAACTCCGACCCATCGGGCCGCATCACGTAGAGCCAATCGTACGACTGTGCGGCGATCGGCTTCACCACGTAGCCCTGGGCGTTGGAATGAATGCGGCGGAGGTCGACCTCGCGAGAGGCCGAGAACTTGCACTGGACGCGGTGCAGGGCGGTGCCGTCGTCGACGATCAGGTCGTATGCGGCGGACTCGGTGATGGGGATCGAGACGTCGTAGCCCATCGCGGTGAAGGTGGCGATCGCCTGAGTCGTGGCGATGTCGCCTTTGCGCTGCGTGATCCGCATCGCCGGCGACCGTAGTCGCCGGCGTGGTCGGATGGAGGGGCTACGCGGAGGTGACGCCGGTGCCGATCGGGCAGGAGACGCCCGTGCCGGACATGGAGCAGTAGCCGTTGGGGTTCTTGGCCGGGGAGAGGTACTGCTGGTGGTAGTCCTCGGCGTAGTAGAAGGGGCCGGCGGGTGCGATCTCGGTGGTGATCTCGCCCTTGCCGGCGCGGGCGAGGGCGTCGCCGTAGCGGCGGCTGGAGAGGTCGGCGGCGGTGGCCTGAGCGTCGTCGACGGTATAGATCGCGGAGCGGTACTGGGTGCCGACGTCGTTGCCCTGGGCCATGTACTGGGTCGGGTCGTGGACCTCCCAGAAGCGCTTCAGGAGCTCGTCGTAGCTCACGACCTTCGGGTCATAGGCGACGAGGACGGCCTCGGTGTGGCCGGTGCGCCCGCTACAGACCTCCTCGTAGGTGGGGTTCTTGGTGTGGCCGCCCTGGTAGCCGACGGCGGTCGTGTAGACGCCGGGCAGCGACCAGAAGGCGCGCTCGGCGCCCCAGAAGCAGCCGAGGCCGAAGTAGGCGACCTCGATGCCCTCAGGGAACGGGCCGGTCAGGGGCGTGCCCAGGACCGTGTGGTCGCTGGTCACGGGAATGGCGTTGGCGCGACCCACAAGCGCGTCCTCCGCGCTCGGCAGGGTCAGCTTTCTGCGGGAAGAGAAGAGCATCTGATGTCCTCGTATCTGCCAGGCGTCAGAACGTTACGCGGCGGTCGGGGCCGGAACCCGTACAATCCCGCGACCCCCTTGGAGAGGTGGCCGAGTGGCTGAAGGCGCTCCCCTGCTAAGGGAGTATGGGGTTTAGAGCCCCATCGAGGGTTCGAATCCCTCCCTCTCCGTTCCAGCTCCATCCCGACCTCAGCGCACCCAGCGCGAGGCCGGGCTAGACTGGATGACCACTGCGCCCGTAGCTCAGCTGGATAGAGCGTCGGTCTACGGAACCGAAGGTCATAGGTTCGAATCCTATCGGGCGCGCTTTCGAAAGCCTCGCATTTGCGGGGCTTTCGTCGTTTCAGGATCTCAGCCGTCCTCGGGAGCGCCCTTGCTTCGCCCTTGGGCCCGCTCGGCGGCGACCGCCTTCTGGCGCTCGGCCTCTAATTCGGCAAGGACCGCGCGCTCCCATTCCCGGTCCCGCTTTGCTGCCTCGTTCAACGCCTTGCGTTCACGGCGTTCATGCCGTTTGGGTCGGCGGACGCGTCGAATGTCGAGGGGCGTTGAGCGGTCGCCAGGGTTGCGCGTCTCCCACGTCTGGCCTTCGGCGTTTTCGTATCTCGCCCAGTACACCCGTTGCTTATCGACGGTGTCCGGCTTGTCGGCGCTGCGCGCGTCGCCGATGCGGCCGGGCATGCTCAGGAACGGGATTGGAATCGACCACGCACCCCTCTCGGGTCGCTGGTCTCCGGGGCGTAGGACGCGCTGGAGGTTGCCGCTGTCCGGGTCGTTGACGTCGAGACGGTACGGGTACCGGACACCGGCGAACTCGACCCCAAAGCGAACGTTGAAAGCAGGGCCCCCGCCCTCACTGGTCAAGTAGGCGTCCACCACCCAGGCGACGCCCGCATCATTGGAGTGGGCGAACCGGCGGCCGGAGCCTGCCTCGTGCGCAATGACGACCGGCTGGTTGCGCCGACGCTCGTTGGCTCGCGCAAGCAGGAGGTTGGCGAGCGCCGCGAGCGTCGCCATACCCGTGATGCCCGCGATTGTGACCTGGATCCAGTCGCTTGAGGTGAGGCTGACGGCGAGCACTGCGCGATGATCTAACGCCTTCCAGACAGCTACGGTCAATGTCCTCCTGGAAGCAAAATTGTGAACCCTTCGAGCAGTTGGCGCGTTAGCGCTCGGCTGGTGCTTTCAGGCCGCTAACTACATGGTTTCCTGGGCAGTGTTCCCCGCTCTTTCCGACAATTCGGAGCAAGGATCCGTCCGACGTCGCTGCTTTTATTCGCCATTGCCGCCCTCCTGAGGCCTGCCTCCAACCTCTCCATCCGCCCGACACCCGGTTTGCCGTCCACCCCGGGGCGTACGGTCGTGCCCGAATCCGCTCCGCCAAGGTGAGCGGCTAGAGAGAGGAGGAGTCCCGATGGACTCCCCCGATTGGAGCCCCGAGAGGGGTTGGAAGGTCACGTTGATGCTCGCCGACTCCGCGCAGGTCGCGGAAGGGAAGCTCAACGTGCTGGGTGCCGGCTGGTCCTTCATCGGGCCGCAGCCGTCCCCGTTCGCGATCGCAGGGCTGATCGAGGTCCCCTGGACCGAGACCAACCGGAACCATGCGTTCAAGTTCGAGTTGATCGACCTGGACGGGAACCCGGTGGTCGTGCTCGGTCCGGAGGGTGAGCAGCCCATCCAGATCGAAGGCGGGTTCGAGGTCGGGCGGCCGCCGGGCGTGCGGTCGGGCTCATACCAGCCGATCCCGTTCGCGTTGAACAGCGGCCCGATGCCGCTGCCGCCTGGTAGTCACTTCGAGTGGCGGCTGAGCATCGACGGGAACACGCACGAGGACTGGCGGCTCGCGTTTAGCACGCGGCCGGAAGCCCAGTCCAACGCCGCCTAGTTCGGTACTAGCGAACTAGACGCAGGTGAGAGCGCTTAGCGCGCTCGCTGGTTGAAGTGGCAACGGCGGGAGCCTTGGTCAAGGCGTTTGGAGACGCCCCGAGGTTCTCGCCGTTCGCCGCATAGGCATATGGAATGCCCGACACCTTCGACACAATCATGTTGGGTGTCATTGCGGCTGCCATTCGACGTCGCGAAAGCTACCCCTTCCCGCAGACGATTGCGACGTCGCACGCTGACGCTCAGGCGACTCCAGGCTAGAGCGCCGCGACGATGGGCTCCATCTCACGCCGGAGGAGGACGACGTTGTCGGCCGCGAACGGTGCACTACCTGACGCTCGTCGCGGCGATCGCGGTGCTCTACGGCACCGGCCACTGGCGGCTGGTCGACGACTGGCGGTTGCTCGGGTTCGCGCTGCTGCTCCAGAACTACGACCCGTCGATGGCCGGGATGTTGAACCCGCCGACGTGGTCGCTGGCGGTCGAGCTGTCGTTCTACGTGGTCGTGCCGGTGATCGGGTGGTGCGCGCTGCGTGCCGGACGGCAGGTACTCGTGTTGATGGTGTTGGTCGTGGGCGGGATCGTGTGGGCGGCGCTCACTCCACCGCCGCCGGTCGTGCGGCAGACGCTCCCGGATGTCGTCGGGCTGTTCTGCGTGGGGATGATCGCGCGGGTGCTGGTGGAAGGACGACAGGTCGGACAAACGCTCGGCCGCGCGCTCCTCGCCGGGGGCGTCGCGCTGGTGTGGGCGCACGCGACCGGGCGCCTCGGCGCGCCGCTGCACGGTGCGCTGCGGGACCTGCCGGCTGGCGTCGGCTTCGCGGCGATCTGCGTCGCGTGCGCGGCCCCGGCGAGCGCGCCGCGGCTGCTCGGCTGCCGGCCGCTCGCCTATCTCGGCACGCTGTCGTACGGGATCTACTTATGGCACTACCCGATCCTGCTCGGACTCCAGGCCCATCACTTGCTGCCTCAACACGATGTGGTGGCCACCTCGGCGCTCGTCGGCCTTCCGGCAATCGCGGCGGCGGCCTTCACATGGCACGTGATCGAGCGGCCGGCGCTGGACGCGGCTCGGCGGTGGATCGATCTGCGACGCGACGGCGACAGCGCCGCGCGCGGTCGTGCGCCCGGGCGCGTCCCCTTGCCCGCGTGACCCCGGGCTGGGACGCTTGCGCGCATGCCGTGGATCCCCGAGCTGTTCAGCGCCCCCGCGCTACAGGCCGTGCAGGACCGGCGCCGTCTGGAGGCGATCTCCGTGATGCCGTACTTCGACGGGCTGCTCGCAGGGGAGGTGGAGGCGCTTGTCGGCTCGTTCGCGGGCGAGCCCGAGCTGCACGACCCGATCCGCGGCCGGATCCGGGGCGCGCGGGCGCTCACCGACTACATGGAGGACATGGTCGTGTGGATGCACGATCGCCGGGTCACGATCGAGGACGTCTCCCGCACGATCCGCGACGACCGCGGCTGCGAGGAGGTCCTGCTCCGCGAGGGCGATGGCGCCGTCCATCCGTACGCGATGGTCGCCGACCATCCCGGCCGCGGCCTGCTGACCGAGCTGCGGCTCTACTACCCCGCGGCCCCGCGGCCGCCGCTCCTGCAGCCCGACCCGGCGCTGGCCGCTGTCGCGGGGATCGCGGAGCATCCGTGCGCGGTGGTCAACGACGGCCGCGTCTGCGCGGTGGAGTACAACGCCGGGACGCCGCCGCACGCGGTGTTGACCGTGCGCGCGAGCGACGGCGCCGTCCGCCGCTACGGCGGCGGCGACCTGTAGGCCTTGTTCACCACGACAGCAGCGACTGCCCGCCGTCGATGTCGTAGGTCGCGCCCGTGAGCGCCGAGTTGACCATCAAGTGCACGGCCAACGCCGCGACGTCTTGCGGCCCCACCACGCGCCCGATCGGCAGGCGGGAGGCGAGCTGCTCGCGGCGTGCGTCGAGCTGATCGCCAAGCAAGGAGGCCGACAGCGGCGTGTCGACGAACCCGGCGGCGATCAGGTTCACACGCACCGGCGCGACCTCGACGGCCATGCTCGCGGTCAGGGCCGGCAGCGCCGCGGTCATCGCCGAGCTCATCCCGATCCCGATGCTCGGGTGCCGCGCGCCGGTCCCGCCCATAAACGTCATGCTGCCGGTGACCTTCCCGGCCAGCGCCCCGTGGCGCGCGACCCCGGCCATCACCATCGGGTGCTCGGCCAACGCGCGGCGCGCCCGCACGAAGTCCATGTCCTTGAGCGACTCGTAGTACGGGCCTCCGGCGGTGACCAGCACGTGGTCGACCGGCGCGTCCAACTCGATGAAGAACGCGGCCAACGCATCGTCGTCGCCAGCGTCGAAGGTCGCGGTCCCGACCGCGCCGACGGACTCGGCCGCCTCGGCGATCGGTCCTGGGCGGCGGCCGGTTACGATCACCTCCGCGCCCGCGTCCCGCGCGAAGCGAGCGGTCTCCAAACCGATGCCGGCGCTCCCGCCGATGACCAGGACGCGCTGGCCGGCGAGGGACCCAGCGGCGGCGGCGCTCATGAGGCGATCTCCGCCCGCAGCGCCTTCAGCGCCGCGACGTAGATCTCCGAGAACGTCGGGAACGGCTGGATGGTGTCAACGAGCACGTCGAGACTCACGCGGGCGCGGATCGCGAGCGTCGCCTGCTGGAGCCACTCGCCAGCCTCGGGCCCGACGGCGTAGGCGCCGGTCAGCCGCTCGCCGTCGCTCAACAGCGTCAGGAAGCCGGGGTTCTCGGCGTACTTGGTGGTGTAGGTCGCGGTCTTGGCGACCTCGGCGATCCGCGCGGTCGCCGAGAACGGCGCCTCGGTCGCGCCGACCGCCGCGGCCTGCGGGTCGGTGTAGGTCACGCGCGGGACGGCCTCGTAATTGGCGGCCCGTGAGGCGCCGAGGATGTTGTCCGCGACGACCTCGCCCTGGTACTTGCCGACGTGCGTCAGCGGGATCAGGCCCGTGACGTCGCCGATGGCCCAGAGGCCCTCGGCGCCGACCACCCGCAGCTGGTCGTCGACGGGGACACCGTGAGGTCCAGGCGAGACCCCGACCGTCTCCAGCCCGATCCCCTCGACCCGCGGACGCCGGCCGGTCGCCACCAACAACTTGTCCCCGCGCAGCTCGCGTCCATCGTCCAGCACCAACACGTAGTCCCCGGACTCGGCCGCGCGCCGCGCCGACGCCGCGCCCGCGTTGACCACCACCTCGACACCATCACCTTCGAGCACGACCCGGAGCGCCTCGCCCAACCCCGCGGGCTCGCGGGCGAGCAGGTGCGCCGCGCGCTCCACGACCACCGCCTCGCCGCCCAGGCGCCGCACCGCTTGAGCCAGCTCGACCCCGACCGGCCCGCCGCCGAGGATCAGCAGCCGCCGCGGCACCGCCTCCATCGCGGTCGCCTCGCGGTTGGTCCACACGCCGTCCAGCTCACGCAGGCCTGAGATCGGCGGGACGATCGGGTCGGCGCCGTTAGCCAAAACGACGTGCCGCGCCGTGTGGCGCTCGCCGTCGACCTCGACCGCGCCCGGTCCGGCCAACCGCCCGGTCCCGCGCAGCAAGTCGATGTCATTGTCAACCAGCCACTGCGCCGCGCCCTTGTCCGTGTGGTCCGACACCATGAAGTCGCGGTAGGCGAGCGCCGCGTCGACGTCGACCTCGGCCCGCCCTGACGCCTCGTTGGCCCCGTGTGCCGCCTCGCCCGGACGCAGCAACGTCTTGGACGGGATGCAGGCCCAGTAGGAGCACTCGCCGCCGACCAGCTCGCGCTCCACGACCGCGACACGCAGGCCGCCCTCGGCCAGCGCGCCCGCGCAGTGCTCGCCCGGCGACCCGGCGCCGAGCACGATCACGTCGTAGTCGGCCACGTCAGCGGCCGGGCAGGCGCTGCTTGATCTCCTGGAGCACCCAGCCGTTGCCGTCCGGGTCGCTGAACGAGGCGAACGAGCCGTAGTCGGCGCGATCGGGCGCGGTGCCGGTCACGCGCGCCTCGGTGCCCGCGTGGCGGAAGATCCCCGTCCGGTCGTGGAACGGCTCGCTGACCTCGACGCCGGCCGCGATCAGGTCGGCGCGGGCCTCTTCGATGTCGTAGACCGACAGCTGTAGGCCTTGCGTCGAGCCGGGCTCCGCGGCCGAGACGCCGTCGCCGAAGATGATCGAGCAGCCCGAGCCGGGCGGCGTGAGCTGCACGACGCGATAGCCGTCCTCGACTGGGAAGTCCGCATCCAGCCGCCAGCCGAGCGACACGTAGAAGTCGCGCGCGCGGTCGACGTCTGAGACCGGCAGGACCACCACCTCGAGCCGCAGCTCGCCTGGCTGTACGGGCGGGCTCGGGGTCGCGCTGTCGCTGCTCGCATCGACGCTGCTCATGGGTCTGGCCTCCGTCGTGGAAGTGGGGTGAGGGTGGGTCGGCCCAACGTTCGCCGCCGAACGGCGCGAAGTCAAGGCGGGCGGTGGGGAAGGGCGTGGGCGCGGCGCGGGCGTAGGCTCCCGTCGCATGCGGTGGGCGATCTTCGGGGCGGGCGCGATCGGGACGTGGGTCGGCGCGGCGCTCGCGCAATCCGGGCAGGACGCGACGCTCGTCGCGCGCGGCGCGCACCTGGCGGCGCTCCAGGCCCAGGGCGGCGCGCGCCTGCGCTACCCGGACGGCACCGAGGAGCGCGTGGCGGTGCAAGCGGTGGCACCAGGCGAGACGAAGCAAGTTGGTGAAGTCGACGTGGTGGTCTTGACCGTCAAGGCCCATGGGTTGCTTGGCGCGGCGCCGGACGTCGCCCCGCTGCTCGGTCCCGAGACCGTCCTCGTCGCCGCCCAGAACGGGATCCCGTGGTGGTGGAGTCCTGCCGAGCCGATCGAGGCCGTCGACCCCGGCGGCGCGCTCAGCGCCGCGCTGCCGCCCGAGCGCGCGCTCGGCGCGGTCGTCTACCTCGGCGGCGCGGTTCCCGAGCCGGGCGTCGTGGCGATCTCGCCCGAGGCCGGCCTCGTGCTGGGCGAGCCGGACGGCGCGCTCAGCGAGCGCCTCGAGCGCGTCGCCCAGGGCCTGGAGCGCGCCGGCTTCCCCGTCCGCCGCACCGAGGCGATCCGCCGCGAGGTCTGGACCAAGATGATGGGCAACGCGGCGTTCAACCTCATGTCGGTCCTGACGCGCGCGGGGATCGGGACGATGGCGACCGACCCGGGCGTCGCGCCGCTCGTCGAGCGCACGATGGCCGACGTGCTGGAGATCGCCGGCCCCGACCGCCCGCAGATCTCGATCGCCGAGCGCCTGGCGATCAGCGCGCGCTTGGGCGACCACAAGCCGTCGACGCTCCAGGACCTCGAGGCCGGCAAGCGGCTGGAGCTCGACGCGCTCGGCGCCGCGGTCGTCGAGCTGGCCGACCGCGCCGGGGTGCAGGCGCCGACGCTGCGGGCGGTCTATGCGCTCGCCGATCTCCAGGCGCGGCAGCTCGGCCTGCGCTGAGCACCGGCACGTTTGCCAGAACAGCAAGCGCAGTTGCCGATCGGTGCGGTCCGCGCCACCCTCGGTGGCATGGACTACGAGGTGATCATCATCGGCGGCGGGGCCGCCGGGCTCAGCGCGGCGCTCGTCCTCGGGCGCGCGCGCAAGACGGTGCTGTTGCTCGACGCGGGCGAGCCGAGCAACGCCCCCGCGCACGCGATCGGCGGCCTGCTCGGCCAGCATGACACGTCGCCGCTGGAGCTGCTGGAGGTCGGGCGGGCGCAGCTCGCCGAGCTGCCGAGCGTGGAGATCCGAAGCGGCGCGGTCGCGACCGACGTGCGCGCCTACGAGGATCGCGTCGAGGTCGACGGCGTCACGGCCGGCGCGCTGCTGCTGGCCACCGGCATGAACTACAACAAGCCCGATCTGCCCGGCATCGCCGAGCTGTGGGGCGACACGGTCTTCCACTGCCCGTTCTGCCACGGCTGGGAGGTGGCGGGCCAGCCGCTGGCGCTGCTCGGCCACGGCCATCCGCACGCGCCGATGCTCGCGCGCGTGCTGGCCGCCTGGAGCGACGACGTCGTCCTGCTCGCCGACCCCGAGGCGCTGGACCCCGCTGATCGTGATGCGCTCGCCGCCGCCGGCATCGCGATCGATCCCCGCCCGGTCGCGGGCGTGCGCGCGCAGGACGGCAAGCTCGCGGCGATCGCGTTCGCTGACGGCTCGCCGGAGCTGGCGCGCAGCGGCCTGCTGATCCACACGCCGCTGGTCCCGCGCTCGTCGCTGCTCGACGACCTCGGGCTGGAGCGCACGGAGCAGGGCGTGGTCGCGACCACCGGCTGGGGCGTCACCAGCGTCCCGCGCGTCTGGGCCGCGGGCGACGTCGCCGAGTCCGCGCCGTCGGTCCCCGTCGCGATCGCGGCCGGGTCACGTGCGGCCGCTGGGATCGTCATCGGCATGCAAACCGCAACCTAAAGGTTGCGATAGCGTTACGCTTCGCGGGATGCGGATCCTGGCGCTGTACGACATCCACGGAAACGCCGAGGCGCTCGACGCGGTCCTCGCCGACCCGCGCGCGGCGGCACCCGACGCGATCGTGGTCGGCGGCGACGTCGTCCCTGGTCGCTTCGCGCAGGAGGCCCTCGAACGCCTCGCCGGGCTCGACGTGCCGACGCATTACGTCCGCGGCAATGGCGAGCGCGAGTCCGGCGACCCCACGCTGCTGGCCTGGCCGACCACCGTCGAGCTGGACGGCATCCTCTTCTGCCACGCGACCCCGCGCGACGACGAGGAGCTCCTCACGCGCATCTCCGCGCCCGAGCGCTGGGCTGCCGCGCTGGCCGGCGTGACCCAGCCGCTGGTCGTCGCCGGCCACACCCACCAGCAGGACGACCGCACGGTCGGCGCCGTCCGCTTCGTCAACGCCGGCAGCGTCGGCCTGCCCTACGAGGGTGACCCCGGCGACGCGCGCTGGCTGTGGATCGAGGACGGCGTCCCGCACCTGCGGCGCACCGCTTACGACGCCATCGGCGCCGGCCAGCGCCTGCTCGACGGTGGCGATCTGGACGATTCCCTGCACGCGTCGCTGATCGCCCCGGTGCCCGCGATCGAGGTCACCGAGCTGTTCGAGGCACGGGCCGCGCAGCGGTCTACGCGCGAGACGGGCTGATCTCCATTCCCGCAATTTGCGGGGATCGTTTGTGCTGTCTGTCTAGCCCTACCGGACGAAGCGTCCCGAACCCCCCGCCATTCGGGCGGAACGCGACCGTCCCACCTTCGCCATCAGGGCGGTTGCAGCCGCAACCGGTCGCTGTGAGAGTTCCGCTCCGCTCCGGCGCGAATCGCTCGCGCCACCCTGAACGGAGGACGACAACTTGCGAACGCGAAGGGCGACCGTGGCGCTAGCCACTGCGGTCGGCTCACTCCTGCTCGCGTCGTCGGCGAATGCCGCGACGCTGTCCGTTGACGACGACCGGACCGACTGCCCCACGGCGCAGTACACGTCGATCCAGGCCGCCGTCGACGCCGCCACGACCGGTGACACCGTCGCCGTGTGCCCCGGCAACTACGAAGAAGGCTCCGGCGCGATCGGCACCAACGCGCTGACGATCTCCAAGTCCATTACGTTGAAGGGCGCCGGCGCCGGGCTCGTCACGATCTCGCCGAAGGCGACCACCCCGACCGGAGGTCAGATCCTCGAGGCCGCGCCGAGCATCCGCAACGGCATCGGCGACATCATCGCCATCAACGGCTCGCCGAGCCGGCCGATCACGGTCGACGTCTCCGGCGTCACGGTCGACGGCTACGACGCCGAGGGTCGCGCGATCGCGGTCGAGGCGGGCATCGTCTTCCTCGACGCCAAGGGCTCGGTCGTCCGCTCCCACGTGACCAACGTCGTCACCTCCGAGGGCGACACCGCCTACAACAAGACCGGTGGCTGGCGTGGCGCGCAGCCCGGCATCGGCATCGCTCAGACCTCCAACGCGCTCGCCGCCCCCGTCGACGGCGCGCGCCTGCTGACCATCGACCGCACGCGCGTCGACAAGTACAACCAGGCCGGCATCCTCATCGACGGCGCGACCAACGACAGCGCGCCGTACGTCGCGTCGGGCACGATCGACAGCGCGGTCATCACCGCGTCCCAGGTCATCGGCCGCACCGAGTGCATCAACTACCAGGGCACGGGCAACTGCTCGTCGGTCGGCCTGTTGACGACCGGTCCGCTGTTCGGCCAGGACGGCATCCGGGCGACCAACAACGCCCGCATCAAGGTCAACGACACGCTGATCTCGCAGAACCTCGTCAACGGCACCGGCGCGCCGGTGCGCTCGACGGTCGCCGCCAACGGCACGGTCACCGCCAACACCACCAACAACGCGAGCCTGAACCTCGCGTCGGGCATCCGCCTGGTGGGCGCGGGGCTGACCTCGTACAGCAGCTTCGGCGGGCAGGTCCTGCTGAGCTACGCGGCCAACAGCAACATCACCGACAACGCCTACGGCGTCATCAACGTCGCGGCGGACGGCAGCACGGTCCGTTCAGGCAATCTGGCGGCGACCAACGGCATCGGCGACGTGTTCAAGGCCGAGAACGTCTTCTGGGGCCTGAACTACTACCGCACGACCAACCCCGGCCCGGCGATCTCGCCGACCGACAACCCGCCGGTCCCGGAGACCGCGGTCACCGGCACGTCGGTGACCGATCCGGTCACGGGCCTGCCGACGACCGCCTCGGTCGACTTCTCGCCCTACCGGTCCGGCCAGCAGGCCGACATGGCCAACGGCGAGTGGCCGGTGCTGTCGGCACCGCTGCCGATCGATGACGCGGCCCCGACGGTCACGCTCGGCGGTGACACCACCGTCGCCCGCGGCTCCGCGTTGACCCTCGCGGCCGGCGCGTCGGACGACTTCGGCGTCAAGTCGGTGACGTTCTACGACGGTGCCACGAAGCTCGGCACCAGCGCCGGGCCGTCCTACACGGCGACCGAGGCCATCGCGGCCGACGCCGCCTGCGGCACCCGCGCGGTCAGCGCGGTCGCCGAGGACTCCCTCGGCCAGACGGTGATCGCCAACGGCACGGTCACGGTGACCGGCTGCGACGTCGTGCCCACCAACCCCGGTGGCGGCGGCGACACGCCCACGCCCCCGACGACGCCGACCCCGGCGGCGCCGGTGATCGGGGCGAAGTCGCTGACCAAGCTGACGGCCTCGGGCGCGGTGCTCGAGCTGTCCCCGGCCGCCGAGGCCGGCATCGCCAAGGTCGACGTCTACCTCGGCACGCGCAAGGTCTGCTCCCTGAACGCAGCGCCTTGGACGTGCTCGCTGGTCCCGACCGGCGCTGACGTCGGCACGCAGGCGCTTCGCGCGGTCGTGACCGACGCCCTGGGCCGCTCGGCCGAGGCGTCGCAGGCGATCGCCGTCTCCCGGTTCGCGCCGCGCGGCCTGTCGGTGAAGATCGCGGGCAAGAACGTCGCGGGCACCAACGTCCGCAAGACGATCTCGGCGCGCGTCCTGCTGCCCTCCGGCGTCACCGCCAAGCAGGGCTGCACCGGCGGCTCGGCCACGATCGTGGTCAAGCGCGCCGGGCACTCGGTGTCCAACAGCGAGGTGGACCTGAAGTCCGACTGCACGTTCACCAAGAGCGTCACCGCCAAGCGGGTGAAGGCCGGCTCCAACGCCTTCACCTACTCGATCCGGTTCACGGGCACCTCGGTGCTCACCGCCGTCAGCACGACCCGGAGGTCCTCCTGATGTTCCCCCGCAGGGCACGAGCCCTGATCACCACCGCTGCGGCCCTTGCGGCCGCGGCGGTCCTCCCCGCAGGCGCGTCGGCGGCGATCGTCGATCCCGCCGGCGTCGACGCCACCACCTGCACGTCGACGCTCAACTACGACAAGAACGTCCCGACCTGGGACCAGTGGTTCTCGGACGGGCATGACCCGGACGCGATCGTGCCGTTCGCGTCGAAGGGGACGCTCCAGGTCGGCCGCAACCTGACCAAGACGCTCGACGACTACTTCGACGGCGTCACCGCCGCCGTGAACGCTTCGGCGGCCACGAAGGATCGCGTCGCGATCCGCAAGATCACGCTCGGCACGTCCGAGCTGGGCTCGGTCACCCTCGGCGGACCCAACTCGACGGTCCCGGGCCGCGACCTGGCGTTCTGGGTCATCGGCACCAAGCAGCACATCGACAACCTCGACAGCGACGCGGCGTTCTGGGCCGGCGTCCGCTCCGGCTCCGTCTCGGAGACCGAGGGCCTCGCCGGCGTTCGCGACCGTCCCGCCTTCGGCTGGGCGACCGCGACCCCGCACGGCAACGAGCCGGCGGCGGGCGAGGCGATCGCCCGCGAGCTCTACGAGCTGGCGGCGCGCCTGGACTGCGAGAACCTCTCGCGGCTGCAGAACATGGACGTGTTCCTCATGCCGGTCCGCAACCCGGACGGGCGCGACAACAACGTCCGCACGACCTCCTGGGCGTTTGACCCGAACCGTGACTTCGGGACGCACAACCAGCAGGAGAACGACATCTTCATCCCGGAGATGAACAAGTACCCGGGCGTCTTCTTCATCGACGCCCACCAGCAGTCCAACGGGTACTTCTTCCCGCCGAACGAGGATCCGGTCCACCACGAGATCTCGCAGTTCTCGCTGGACTTCATCCAGAACCAGATCGGCCCGACGCTCCAGAAGACGTTCAACGACCAGAGCAGTCAGTACCAGAACTACAACAACTACGACCTGTTCACGCCGGAGTACGGCGACACGGTGCCGTCGTTGTTGATGGGCGCGGCCGGCATGACGTATGAGAAGGGCACGTCGGAGGCCTACTCCAAGCAGGTCTACGACCACTACCTGGCGATCGACACCACGATCAACCTCACCGCCCAGAACAAGGTGAGCATCCTCCAGGGATGGGTCAAGCAGTGGCAGGAGGCGGTGGACCAGGGCTCGGCCTGCGAGATGCAGGGCAACAAGCTGGTCAGCCCGCTGCACGACACGCTCAAGCAGCAGGTCCCGACGCCCGCACAGGGCGGCGCGGTCTGCGGCTACTTCTACAAGCCCGGGGCGCACTCCGGTGACGTGGCGAGCCTGCTGACCAACCTGATGGCGGTCGGCGTCAAGGTCTACAAGTTCACCCAGGACACGACCATCCCGGGCGGCGTCCGGGAGTTCGGCAAGCAGGCGACGACGCAGACGCTGCCCGCGGGCACGCTCTACATCCCGCTCGCGCAGCCGATGAAGCACTGGATCCAGGCGGTCCTCGAAGAGGACCCGTACATCCCGTACGACTACTACTACGACGTGGTCGACTGGTCGTACTCGACCCAGCGCGGTCTCGCGGGCGACGGTTGGCTGACGGTGCAGCCGCCGGCCACGACGACGGCGTCCATGGTCCCCGTGACCACGGTCGACCTCGGCTCGGCCCCGACGACCACCAGCCCGGTGTACGCGTTCGACGGTGACTCGATGCAGTCGCTGGCGATGGCCACCGAGCTGCTCAACGCGGGCGTGACCGTGTACCGCGGCACGGCGCCGTTCAGCTCGGCGGGCCACGACTTCGTGTCGGGCGCGATCCTGGTGGACGGGGCGTCGCTGGCAGCCAGCAACGTCAACCTGTCGACGCTGGCGCACGATCGCAACACGGTGGTCTACGGCCTGCCGAACATCCCGGTGGCCCACCAGGCCCTGGCGCCGCCGAAGATCGGCCTGTTCACGGGCTCGGCGACGATCCCGTCCAACCCGATCAACCGGACCGGGGCCAACGTCACGACCCCGACGGTGACCGCGGGCGTGGCCAACTCCGGCGTCAACGCCGGCGTCGGCCAGTGCACCTCGACGGTGTTCTGCGCGGCGTACTTCACGCTCACGCAGAAGGACAAGATCCCGGCGTCGATGATCGTCCCCGTGACGACCGCCGACCTCGCGGCTCACGCCCTGACCACCGGCGGGTTCACGGCGTTCATCAACCCGACCACCACGATCGCCACGACCGACACCGCGTCGCTGACCGAGATCAGCGCGTTCGTCAACGCCGGCGGCACGTACGTCGGCGACCTGGCGGGCGGCATCACCACCGCGCGCAATGCCGGCCTGACGACCGTCAACACGATCAGCACCACGGGGCTGGGCGTCCTGACGCCGGGCACCACGTTCGACGGCACCTACGACACGACCAACCCGGTCGCGTGGGGCTTCGACACCGGTGGCTGGCTGTACCGGGACGCCACGGGCAACCCGATCATCGACCCGGCGACGCTCGGCTCGGCCGCGCCCGTCGCCCGCTTCGGCGGGGACGGCACGCATCCGGTCCGCGCCTACGGCTACTCGGTCAACGCGACGAGCCTGCTCGCAGGCCGCCCGGCGATCGTGGACCAGCCGTTCGGTGCGGGCCACGCGGTCCTGTTCGCCTTCGACCCGTTCTACCGGGCGTGGAAGGAGCAGGACGAGCGGCTCGTGCTGAACGCGGTGCTCTACCCGACCGGGGCCGTGCTGTCCGCGACGCGGGCGGCGCCGGCGCTGTCGGAGGCCGCGGTGGCCAAGGCGACCGAGCCGGTGGCGCAGCCGCTGGCCAAGTCCGAGGTGCCGAAGGTCGCCTCGCGCCCGCTGCCCAAGAGCGAGAACGTCGACAAGGACGTTCGCATCGCCATCAAGGCGAAGGACCGCAAGGCGCTCAGCAAGGCGGTAAAGGCAGCTAAGCTGCCCAAGTCCGCCAAGGGCAAGGTCAAGTACCTCGTGACCAAGAGCACGGTCACGTTCGTGGTCAAGGGCGTCCGCCCGCTCACGAGCGAGCACCACCCGCTCTGGATCGGCCGCGTGATGCACCAGCTGTCCAAGCGGCACGTGGACCCGATCTCGGCGCAGCTCTAAAGCAGACCCCCACAACACGGAAGAACAAGTCCCAATGCAGATCAAGCACCAGCGGCTCGTCGCCCTCTTGGCGACCTCCGCGCTCGCCGTCGGCGGCCTGTCCGCCTGCGGTTCGGATGACGACGACTCGTCCTCCTCGTCCACCACGACCGCGGCGGCCACCACGGCCGCCGCGGCGCCCACCATCGACGTCCCGGCCGACATCAAGTCCAAGGGCAAGCTCGTCGTCGCGGCTGACGCGAGCTACGCGCCGAACGAGTTCATCGGCGACGACGGCAAGACGGTGGAGGGCGCCGACGTCGATCTCGCCAACGCCATCGGCAAGACCCTCGGGCTGACCGTCGAGGTCAAGAACGCGGGCTTTGACTCGATCATCCCCGGCCTGGCCGCCAAGAAGTACGACTTGGGCATGTCCTCGTTCACGGACACCAAGGAGCGCGAGGCCACCGTGGACTTCGTGACCTACTTCAGCGCGGGCACGTCGTTCTACACCAAGGCGTCCGGCGGGGCCGACGTCACCGGCCTCGACGACCTCTGCGGTAAGACCGTCGCGGTCGAGAAGGGCACCACCCAGGCCGACGACTCGACGGCGCAGTCCAAGAAGTGCACCGAGGCCGGCAAGGAAGCCGTGAAGGTCTCCACGTTCCCCGACCAGAACGGCGCCAACCTGGCGATCTCGTCGGGCCGCGCGCAGATCGGCATGGCCGACTCGCCGGTCGCGGCCTACCAGGTCAAGCAGGCCAACGGCCAGTTCAAGCTGGTCGGCACGCCCTACGGCACCGCGCCGTACGGCATCGCGATCCCGAAGGACAGCGGGCTCGCCGAGCCGGTCCTGGCGGCCGTCAAGCAGATGATCTCCGACGGCTCGTACAAGGAGATCCTCGGCAAGTGGGGCATCGAGGACGGCGCGATCACCGACCCCGTGATCAACGGGGCCGAGAGCTAGTTCTCGCCTGATGTCAATGACGCAACAGCCGGCCGGGCCCGAAGAGGGCCCGGCCGGTGGCGTCCACGGCGCCATCGAGGCCGTGCCGGTGCGCCACCCGGGTCGCTGGGTGGCGGCCGCGGTGGTCCTGGTCATCGCCGTCCTGATGGCCCGGTCGGTGGCGACCAACCCGCGCTTTGAGTGGGACGTCGTCGGCGACTACCTCTTCGACGCGCGCATCTGGCGCGGGATCGTCACCACGCTGGAGCTGACCGTCATCGCGATGGCGATCGGCGTCCTCGGCGGCATCCTGATGGCCGTGATGCGCCTCTCGCCGAACCCGTTGGTCAGCGGGTTCAGCAGCACCTACATCTGGCTCTTCCGCGGCACGCCGGTGCTGGTGCAGTTGTTGGTTTGGAACTTCATCGCCGCGGTCTACCCGGAGATCAGCTTCGGGCTGCCGGGCGTGCACCTCGACGCCAATGAGCTGATCAAGCCGTTCACGGCGGCGATCCTCGCGCTGGGCCTCAACGAGGCCGCCTACATGGCCGAGATCGTCCGCGCGGGCATCGTCTCGGTCGACGAGGGCCAGTCGGAGGCCGCCCAAGCGCTGGGCATGACGCGCACGCAGACGATGCGGCGGATCGTGCTGCCGCAGGCGATGCGCGTGATCGTGCCGCCGACCGGCAACGAGACCATCTCGATGTTGAAGACGACGTCGCTGGCGTCAGTGATCGCGGTGACCGAGCTGACCTACGCGGCGCAGCTCATCTACGCGCAGAACTACAAGACGATCCCGCTGCTGATCGTGATCTCGATCTGGTACCTGGTCGGGACGACGATCCTGTCGATCGGCCAGTACTTCCTCGAGCGGCGCTTCGGGCGCGGCTTCCGGCGGTCGCCTGAAGGGACGATGGCATGAGCGCACAGCAGCCGATGGTGCGGGCCGAGCAGGTTCACAAGTCCTATGGGAAGCTCGAAGTCCTCAAGGGCGTCGACCTGACCGTGGCGCCCGGCGAGGTGACGTGCCTGATCGGGCCGTCGGGCTCGGGCAAGTCGACGTTCCTGCGCTGCGTCAACCACCTGGAGAAGATCCAGGCCGGGCGGCTGTGGGTCGACGGCGAGCTGGTCGGCTACCGCGAGCATGGCGGCAAGATCCACGAGCTGCGGGAGTCCGAGGTCGCGCGCAAGCGGGCCGAGATCGGGATGGTGTTCCAGCACTTCAACCTGTTCGGGCACATGACCGCGATCCAGAACGTGATCGAGGCCCCGATCCGGGTGAAGGGCGTCGCGAAGTCCGCGGCGGTCGAGCGGGCGCGCGAGCTGCTGGAGCGCGTCGGGCTCGGCGACAAGATGGACAACTACCCGTCGCAGCTCTCGGGCGGCCAGCAGCAGCGCGTGGCGATCGCCCGCGCGCTGGCGATGGAGCCCAAGTTGATGTTGTTCGACGAGCCGACGTCCGCGCTGGACCCCGAGCTGGTCGGCGACGTCCTGGCGGTCATGCGCGAGCTGGCGCAGTCCGGCATGACGATGGTCGTCGTCACGCACGAGATGGGCTTCGCCCGCGAGGTCGGCGACACCGTGGTGTTCATGGACGGCGGCGTGATCGTCGAGGCGGGCAAGCCGGTCGACGTGCTCGGGTCACCGCAGCACGCGAGGACGAAGGCCTTCCTGGATAAGGTCCTCTGAATCGAGGACTTGGCCCGGGAGACGATCGAGGACGCGCAGCGGATCTGCGCGATGGAGGCGCCAACGGGCGCTGAAGGGCCGCGCGGCGAGCTGGTCGCGCGGCTCCTCGCCGAAGCGGGCGCGCCGGCAGTGGAGACCGACGCGGTTGGCAACGTGATCGCGCGCTTCGGCGAGGACGATGCCGCTTCGCCCGGCGCCCGCCCACCGGTCGTCTTCGCCGCCCACCTCGACACGGTCTTCGCGGCAGGGACGCCGATCGCGTTCGTGCGCGATGGCGATCGGCTCGCCGCGCCCGGGATCGGCGACAACTCGCTCGGCGTCGCGGCGTTGCTCCACCTCGCCCGCCACCTTGCCGGGCACCCTCCGGCGCGGCCGATCTGGCTGGTGGCGACGGTGGGGGAGGAGGGGCTTGGCGACCTGCGCGGCGCCAAGGCGCTGATCGCCGACCACGAGCTCGCCGCGTTCGTCGCGGTCGAAGGCACGATGGCGGAGTCGCTGGTCGTCGGCGCGGTCGGCTCGCTGCGCTATCGCGTCACCGTGCGCGGGCCAGGCGGCCACTCGTGGGGCGACCGCGGCACGCCGAGCGCGGTCCATGCGCTGGTCCGGATGCTCGACGCGGCGCTGGCCGTCGTCCCGGCCGATCGCGACGATGTCGCGTTCAACGTCGGGACGATCGCGGGCGGGACGACCGTTAACGCGATCGCCGCGCAGGCGAGCGCCGTGCTCGACCTGCGCTGCGGCGACGAGGCCGCGCTACAGGCGATCGCGCGCGACGTCCGCGCCGCCTTCGCCGCCGCCGACGACGGCCTGTCGGTCGACGTCGAGCAGGTCGGCCACCGCCCCGGCGGCGCCTTGCCCGCCGGTCACCCGCTCCTGCACTGCGCCCGCCGCGCACGCGAGCGCGCCAACTTGCCAGCGGCCGACGAGGTCGCCTCGTCGACCGACGCCAACGCCGCGCACGGCGCCGGCATTCCGGCACTCACCGTCGGCATCTCCACCGGCGGGAACGTGCACCGCCTCGACGAGTACCTCGACCTGCCGCCGATCGCGGACGGCCTACGGGCGCTGATCGCGCTCGCCGACGAGGTCTCGGCTGCCGCCTTCTAGTTCAGCATCGCCTTCAGCGCCGCGATCCCGCGCAGCCAGAGCTCGTCGATGTCGGTGTCCGGCGGGAAGCGGTCGGCGAGCTCTAGCGAGACCATGCCGTGCGCGAACGCCCAGATCGCCCGGCTGGCGGAGATGTCGCCTCTGGTGATCCGCCGCATCGGCTGGGCCGCCAGCTGCTCGGCCGTCACCACCGCGGGCTCGTCGCGGTCCAGGTCCCGCGAGAACACGAGCCGGTACAGGTGCGGATGGTCGAGCGCCCACTCCCGGTAGTTCTTCGCGATGCCGGTCAGCGGGTCGTCGCCGTGGTAGTTCTCCAGGAACGCCAGCTGCGCCTCGCCCTGCTCCGTCAGGGCGTCGGCGATGATCGCGCTCTCGAGCGCACGCTTGTCGGTCACGTGCTCGTAGAGCGACGGTGCACGGATGCCGATCTCAGCCGCCACGTTGCGCATCGACAGCGCCTCGGGGCCCTGCTCCTCGAGCAGACGGCGGGCAGCTTCGATGATCTGACGGCGCCGGGTGGACGGAATGGTGGGTGTCACTGCGGACGATCATCTCACCTTCTGCCAACCCTTACGAAGTCGCCTGGCCCGAGGACCAGAAACGTTCGCGTCCCTTGACAACGGGTGTTCATCGCTGGCAGGATCGCGCCAGAACGGCCCAGGAGGGGAGTTCGATGACGGCAGTGGACGTATCGATGGAGTTCATCGAAACGATGGATTGCACTGTGTATTGCGAAGACCTGACCGGCATGGAAGGGTACCGGCCGTTCGATCGCGGCTGCTGGACGCTCGAGCTCGCCGACGCGATCACCAACGCCCGGGACGGGCGCTACGCGTTCTATGTGGTGGTCGACGGCGAGCGCGTGGACCTCGTCGTTGAAGCCCGCGCTGACGGCGAGCCGTACCTGCGGCCGGTCGACCCGCCCACGGAGGCCCGTGCGCTCGCGCTCCCGCGGCTGGGCGCGCCGGACCGCGCCTACGCGCGGCCGGTGTCGCCCCGGTAGGCCCGCGCCGCCAGGGCGATCATCACCACGCTCCACCCGGCGACGACCAGCCAGCCGGTGGCGCTCCACGCCTCGCCGCCGAGCGGGACGCGGCCGGCCTGCACCAGCCAGTAGGACGGCAGCGCCTGGCCGAAGTCGTGCAGGAAGCCGGACGTCACCGGGAACCACGTGCCGCTCACGAGCGCGAGCACCGCGGTGCCGCCGCCGATCGCTGGGCCGACCGACTCGGTCGTGACCTTGTGGCCGACGAAGATCCCGGCCGCGGCAAATGGGATCAGCGCGATCAGGATCAGGCCGGTCATCTCGATCCAGTCCTCGGCCGGCAGCGACACGCCGAGGATCGTGCCCGACACGTACATGACGGTCAGCGTCAGCAAGGCCATCAGGTAGGCGATCGCGACCTTCGCGCGCAGGTAGGCGAACGCGCTCAGCGGGCTGATCCGCAGCTGGCGGTTCCAGCCGACCTGGCGCTCGCCAGCGATGCGGGCGCCGGTCGACAGCATCGCGGTCATCGTGCCCCACGAGGCCATCGAGACCATGAAGTACAGCGGCGCGCTCAACCCCGTGCCCTGCAGGTTGTCCTCGCCCTGGTTGGGGCCCGCGGTCAGGAAGTACAGGATCAGCGGGAAGCCCAGCGAGAAGAAGAAGAACCGCTTGTTGCGGAAGGCCCGCAGCAGCTCGTAACGGGTGTAGGCCAGGTCGCTCATGCGGCGGTCAGCTCCAGGAACGCCTCTTCGAGGCCCGCGCCGCTGATCTCGATGTCGCGCGCGGTCGGGAAATGGGACAGGAGGGCGCGGATCGCCGCGTCGGAGTCGTTGCAGCGCAGGGTGACCGCGGCGCCGCGGCGGTCGATGGCGGTGACGCCGGGCAACGAGCGCAGGGCGTCATCGCTCCCGGCCTCGGGCAGCGTCGCGCGGATCGTGCGCGAGCCGACGCGCGCCTTGATCTCGGTCGTCGGCCCGTCGGCGACGACCTGCCCGTGGGCCATCAGCACGGCGCGGTCGGCGAAGTCGTCGGCCTCTTCGAGGTAGTGCGTTGCGAAGACGATCGTGGTCCCGCGCTGGGCGAACTCGCGCATCGTCGCCCAGAACGCGTGGCGGCCCTCGACGTCCATCGCGACCGTCGGCTCGTCCAGCACCAGCAGGTCCGGGTTGGCGACCAGCGCGCAGGCGAAGCGCACGCGCTGGGCCTGCCCGCCGCTGAGCTTCTCGGTGCGCTGCTCGGCGGTCTTCGCCAGGCCCGTCAGGTCAAGGACCTCCTCGACGCCGAGCGGTGCGGGGTAGAGCGAGGCCATCATCGCGATCAGCTCGCGGACCGTGAGGTCGCGCAACAGCGCGCCGGTCTGCAACATCGCGCCGACACGGCCCGCGGCGATCGCGTCCTGCGGCGCGCCGCCGAACAGCGAGACCGTGCCCGTGTCGGGCTCCGCGAGCCCGAGCAGCATGTCGATCGTGGTGGACTTGCCCGCCCCGTTGGGGCCGAGGAGGGCCACGGTCTCGCCCGGCTCGATCGCGATGTCCACGCCCCGCACGGCCTCGACCGGGCCGTGCGGCGTGCGAAACGTCTTGACCAGGCCGGCGAGGTGGATCCCGCTCGTCGTGGTGGTGCTGGACTCCATGCCACCACCTTGCCGCACGGCGTTCGGCGCGGCCATGCGGTCACCCGGCTAGTGCCGGATGACAGACGTCACGCCTACTGGGTGACGGGCTGCTTGTCGTCCTCGAGCGCCGCGGTGCGGGCGCTCATCGAGCGGCCGAGCGCCAGGACCTCCTGGTCCATCAGCGGCACGATCTCGTGCGCGTGGCGCGCGGTCTCGCGCTCGCCGACCGGCGTGGTCAGCAACGGCTTCAGCCAGCGGATGCCGTTGACCCAGCCGGGGACGCTGATGCGCGTCTTGCGCTTCTCGATGCCCTTGACGAACGCGTCGGCGCAGGCCTCGACCGAGGTCGTGTTGCCGAGCGGGCCGGGCAGTCGGTCCAACATGGTGCGGAACGCGCTGAGGTCGCTCTTGGCGTCCTGGACCAGCGGCGTGTCGATCCACGACATGTGCGCGGAGCCGACCTTGACGCCGAGGTAGCCGACCTCGGGGCGCAGCGCGTTGGCGAAGTGCTCGGCGCCGGCCTTGGAGGCGTGGTAAGCGACCAGGCCGGGCGACGCGGCGTAGGCGGCCAGCGACGAGACGACCAACATGTAGCCCTTGGTCTCGATCAGCGCGGGCAGCGCGGCGCGGGCGGTGTGGAAGACGCCGTTGAGGTTGACGTCGACGACCTGGCGGAACGTCGCCGGGTCGACGGCCAGCACGGAGCCGTAGGAGGCGATGCCGGCGTTGGCCATCGCGACGTCGAGCTTGCCGAACGTCTGCACGCCGTGGGCGACCGCGGCCTCCATGTCCTCCAAGGAGGTGACGTTGCCGACGATCGAGGTGGCGTTGCCGGCGCCGAGCTCGGCCTCCAGCGCGGCCAGCGGCTCGCGATCGAGGTCGACGAGCACGACCTTGGCGCCCTTGGCGACCAGCCGTCGAGCGGTCTCGGCGCCGACGCCGCGTGCGCCGCCCGTGATCAGCACGACCTTGCCCTTGAGCTTGCTCATGAACGCCACCGTACCGTCAACCGCGCGCGACCGACGCCATGATGGTCTCGGTGAACGTCGCCAGGCGATCGGGGGAGTAGTTGTCCGGGTCGCTCAACACGAGCTTGGCGGCCTCCTCGCCGACGGCGATCAGCATCCGCGCGAACAGCTCGGCGTCCAGGTCCTGCGGGCCGCCGCGGCGCTCGAGCCCCTGAACGGCGACCGGCTGCAGGAGGCCGAGCAGCGCGCCGCGCACGCGGGTGATCGTCTCGCGCAGCTCGGGCGGCGAGCCCTCGACGGGGAAGAGCGCCAGCCGCCAGGTCGCCGGCTCGTCGCGCACCATCGTCAGGAACGTGCGCAGCGCCTCGACCAGGACCGTGTCGGGGTCCTCCTCGAAGTCGATGTCGGGGATGATCGCCCGCAGCTGGGCGACCGCGCGCTGCTCGGTGCGCTCGATCAGCGCGTGCAGCAGGCCGTCGAGGTTGCCGAAGTGCGAGTAGATCACCGTGCGGGCGATCTGGGCGTCGCGGGAGACGCGGTCGATCGATACCGCGCCGTAGCCCTCGGCCAGCACGATCTCTGAGAGCACGTCCAGCAGCTGGTCGCGGCGCTCCTGCGCGTTCATCCGTTCGGCCATGTGCGGACAGTGTATGTACACGGTTGTACGTACAGTCGTGTACATTGCGCCGACGATGATCCTCGCAGCCGCTTCCGACTCGCCCGCCGCGGGCGCTCCGCTGGAGCAGATCGCGATCGCCTCGGTGTTCGCCGGTCTCACCACCGCCGTCCTGCTGGTGCTAATCATGCGCCACCGCTCAGGGAGTTCCTCGGCGCTCGGACGGGCGGGCGACGCCGCGGGCCGGCTGCTGGCGATGGAGCCGTGGGCGGGGCTGCCGTTCCTGGTGGGGACGCTGGCGCTGGTGTGCGGCGGCTTCGGGGTCTTCTGGGACATCTCGCTGCACATCGACACCGGCCGCGACCCCGGCCCGTTGGCCAACCCCTCGCACTACTTCATCCTGGTGGCGTTGTACGGGCTGTTCGCGGCGGGGCTGATGTCGTGCGCGCTGCACGAGTCGGCGCCCGCGGAGCGGCGCTCGCCGGTGGCGATCACATTGCCGTCGTGGGCCGGGGGCCTGTCGCTGCCGGTCGGCGGCGCGCTGCTGATCACCTGCGGCGCGTTCGCGCTGACCGGCTTCCCGCTGGACGACTTTTGGCACCGCATGTTCGGCCAGGACGTGACGCTCTGGGGCCCGACCCACTTGGTGATGATCAACGGCGCGATCCTCTCGGTGCCCGTGCTCGCGGTGCTGGCGCTGGAGTCGCGACGGGCGCGCGGGTCGTCCGTGGTGCCGACCGCCGAGACCGTCGTGCGCACGCTGCTGCCCGCGGCGCTGCTGTTCGCGATCGCGTTCTGGGCGACGGAGTTCGACTGGGGCGTCCCGCAGTTCCGCGTCGTCTGGCATCCGCTGCTGCTGGCGCTGGCGGGCGGCATCGCGTTGACCTGCGGGCGGATCGTGCTCGGCCGCGGCGGCGCGCTGCGCGTCGTGGCGGTGTACCTGGTGCTGCGCGGCGCGATGGAGCTGGCCGTGTGGTCGTTCGGCCGCTCGGTGCCGGCGATGCCGCTGTTCGTCGTCGAGGCGATCGTGGTCGAGCTGGCGGCGCTCGCGGTCAGGCCGGAGCGCGGCGCGTTGCGGTTCGGCGCCGTCGCCGGCCTGCTCTGCGGCACCGTCGGCTTCGCCGCGCAGTACGCCTGGACCCACGTCTGGGCGCCCGTGCCGTGGACGCCGTCGCTGCTGGCCGAGGGCCTGCCGACCGCGATCCTCGCCGGAGTCGCCGGCGGTGGCCTCGGCGTGCTGCTCGGCGCTGGGCTCAGGCAGGAGCTCCCGGCCAAGCCGGTTCGCCGCCGCGTCGGTCTGGCCGCGGGGGCGACGCTCGTCGTCCTCGGCGCCAACGCGCTGTGGGTGAGCAACCCATCGAACTTGGTCGCCGACGTCACGCTGACGCCGGCGTCGAGCAGCGGCGCGGAACGCTCCGCGGTCGTCACCGCGAAGTTCTCCGACGGCGGCAAGCTCGTCCGCGACGCTGAGATGCGCACCGTGCTGGCCTGGCAGGGCGGCAAGCGCGTCGTTCGCCATCTCGACGAGATCGCGCCGGGCGTCTACCGCACCGACGGCGCGATCCCGCTCTACGGCGACTTCAAGACCAACCTGCGCATCCAGTCCGGCCGCGCGCTCATCTCGCTCCCGCTCCACTTGCCGCGCGAGCCCTCGATCCCGACGCCCGGCGTCACCCGACCCGACCACTTCTCCGCGCCGCTCATCGCCGACGGCAAGGTCATGCAGACCGAGCGCCGCGACTACGTCCCCGGCTGGCTCTGGACGCCCTCCGCGCTCCTCATGCTCGCCTTCTGCGCCCTTTTCGTCCTGGGCATCTCCACCGGGCTGGCCCGCGTCGCGGACCCGTCGTCCGGACCCCGCTCAGGGGCCCGGAGCGGTCAGCAGGCCGACTCCGCTACACCGCCGCAGCGGCGGCCGGGTCGCCGGCCGCGGACGCCGGCGCCTGCGGCGTAGAGGCGTGGGCTGAGGCCCAGTCGCCGATGGTGGTGGCGATGAGGCCCGGGTCGTCCCACATCGGCGTGTGGCCGACGCCGGGATGGATGCGGAACTCGACGCCGGGGATCTCCGCGCGAAGGCGCGGCGAGAAGCTGTCGATCGGCAGGATGCGGTCCTTCGAGCCCCAGGTGATCAGCGTCGGGACGTCGATCTTGTCCAGGTCGGTCAGGTGCGAGTTGCCGCTGCGGATGACCTCGTAGACGTCCTCGACGATCTCGCAGCGCACCGACGAGCGCGCCAGGCCGATCGCCTCGGCGGCGGGAACCTGGTGGCCGCGCGTCATCACGTCACGCAGGGCGAGGCGGCGCAGGCCCGGCCGGGCCATGACCTTTGGCAGGATCTTCGAGGACTTGGTGGTCGTGGTCTGCATGCGCGAGAAGACCTTGATGACCTTGGCCGCTGCGGCGGCGTCGTCGGGGCGGATGCCGCCGGCCGGCGAGATCCCCACGACGCTGCGCGCGCGGCCGCGCTTGGCCAGCTCCAACGCCAGCGCGCCGCCCAGCGAGTTGCCGGCCAGATGCGCGGTGTCGACGCCGAGGTTGTCGAGATGCTCCTCGAGGTAATCCGCCGCGACCGAGATCGAATGCGGGTGCTCGCTCTTGGGCAGCGGCGAGCCGCCGTCGTGACCGTGCAGCGTCGGGGCGATCACCTCAAAGCGCGGCACCAGTTCACCGAGCACCGGCAGCCAGCACCGCCAGGTCGCCGTGAAGCCGTGGATGAGGACGAGCGGCTCGCCCTCGCCGGCACGGTAGAGCGCGGGAGAGATCTCGGGCATCGAGTGATCGTACACGCGCGTTCAATGGAGCCCACGCGCGTCCACTCGACCCCGCGGCGCGCCAAGCGGAAGGAGCGAGCCGCGGGGTGGGGTCGTCGAGCTTCAGGCCGTGGTTGCCGGGTCCTCCTGCGTGTCCCCAAAGGGGTCGGCGATGACTTCGCTGAAGCGCTCGTCGTGCTTGAGCGCCTCGATGAAGGCCTCGCCGAGCCCGGTCAGACCGAGCTCCTGCGTCTCAGGGACGTGGGGCTCGTCGTCAGGGATCTGGCGCCGGAAGCGAGCGCCGCAGCGGTCCTTGCGTCGTGGGGCCATGTCCCTTAGGACGCACGTGCGGCAAAGCTGTGACCGGACTCTCAGGAGGCGCGTTTCCGGGGCTTGCGTGGCTTCTGCGTCGGCTCCGGCCGGCCGGCGCTCGGGTCGGGCGCTCCGACGGCGTCAAACAGCAGGGCGACAAGCGCGGTATCGCTGCCTCCACCGTTCGAATTACCTAGGCGCTTGGTGGCTGCTTCCTGGATCTTCTTGGCGTCGTCGACGAGCTTGCCGACGGCCTTGGAGAGCTGCTCGACGCCCTTGGCGTCCAGCGTTAGGCGCAGCCGTTCCAGGCGAGCGTGATCGGAGTCGAAGCCGCCGACCCCCGCCGCGCGGGTGGCGACCTCGGTGGTCTGGGCCAGCTCGGCGCCGATGACCGCCTGCTTGGCGATGACCGAGACGCTGTCCCATTGCTCGCCGCCGCTCTTGGGGCGCGGCTTGGCTCGGTAGTGATGCTCGATCGCACCACGTCGCGGCGTCTCGCGGACGAGCTCTAGAAGACCGAGCTCATTGAGCTGACGCACGTGGTAGGAGATGGTCCCGAGGGTCGCGTCGAGTACCTGGCTCAACTCGACCGGGCTGGCGGGCTGCTCTTCCAAGATCCCTAGGATCCGGACGCGGAGCGGGTGAGAGAGCGCCTTGACGTACCGCTGGTCGTCAACGCTGGTGATTGAAGGCATGGCGTTCCTTGGGTTCAGGGAATGTTGCTGCGTGCATCATCGCTCAGAAACGTGAACCGCGCGACAATTCGTGGATTGCAACTGTGAAGTTGGCGCGTCCTTACGCAACATTCTCAGGTTCCGCCCACATCAAGTGGTACAAGTACGTGCAGATTTGCACCGTTTCGTCCGGAGGGTGACCGGCATTAGGATTCCCGGCCGTGTCCCGAACGCTCGAAGGCCAGACCCTGTTCATCTCCGGTGCCTCACGAGGCATTGGACTCGCAATCGCTGTGCGGGCGGCCCGCGACGGCGCGAACGTCGCGCTGATCGCAAAGACCGCTGAACCGCACCCCAAGCTCGAAGGCACCGTTTACACGGCGGCCGAAGAGATCGAGAAGGCCGGCGGCCAGGCGCTGCCCATCGTCGGCGACATCCGCGACGAGGGGTCGGTTGCCGACGCCGTCGCGCAAACCGTCGAGAAGTTCGGCGGCATCGACATCTGCGTCAACAACGCCAGCGCCATCAACCTGTCCGGCACCGAGGCCATGGACATGAAGCGCTATGACCTGATGCAGAACATCAACACGCGGGGGACCTACGTGGTGTCCAAGGCGTGCGTCCCGCATCTGAAGCAGAGCGCCAACGCCCACGTGCTGACGCTCTCGCCGCCGATCAGCCTCCAGCCGCGCTGGCTCGGCCCGCACATCGCCTACACGATCGCCAAGTACGGCATGAGCCTCTGCACGCTCGGCATGGCCGAGGAGTTCAAGGGCGATGGGATCGCGTTCAACTCGCTGTGGCCGAAGACGCTGGTCGCGACCGCCGCGGTCCAGAACCTGCTCGGCGGCGACGCGGCGATGGCCAAGTCGCGCAAGCCGGCGGTGATGGCCGACGCGGCATACTTCATCTTCACGCGCGACAGCCGTGAGTACACCGCCAACCTCGCGCTGGCCGAGGACGTCCTGGCCGAGGAGGGCATCACCGACCTGGCCGACTACTCCTACGGCGGCGACGACGCCGAGCTTCAGGCGGACCTCTTCGTGGACTAGGTCCCGGCTTGAAAACGCGCGCGTTTCACGCCGGTCCGGCCGGGTACACGTTTTGGTGTGTTGGCAGGGGACTGGGGTTTGGCGAGGACGACGCGTGCGCTGATCGCGACGCTGGTGTTGGGAGCGCTGATGTGCGTGGCGCTCCCGGCCCGGCCCGCGCACGCCATCGGGCTGAGCAACGTCAGCCTGACGTCGGACGACTACTCCGCGGGCGTCCACTCCAACTTCACGCTGAGCGTCGCGTTCTCAAACGCGTCTAAGGACCTCAAGGACGTCACGGTCAACCTGCCGACCGGCTTGCTCGGCAACCCGCGCGCGGTGCCGCAGTGCACCGAGGCGCAGCTCAACGCCGACGCCTGTCCAGCGGCCAGCGAGGTCGGCACGACGTCGGTGATGGCGCAGGCGCTCGGCCTGCCGCTCGACGTCCCCTCAGCCGGCACGGTCTACAACGTCGTCCCGCCCTCGAACCGCCCAGCGCGCCTGGGCATCGTCGTCCGTCCGATCGGGGGCCTGCTCGGGAAGATCGTCCTGCCGGTCGACATCGACGTGCGCGACGACAGCGACTACGGCCTCGTCAACATCATCAAGAACATCCCGAACACGCTGAACGGGATCCCGCTGACGATCACGTCGATGTCGCTGACGCTCGACGGTCGCACGCCCTCCGGCGCGTTCTTCATCGTCAACCCGACCTCGTGCGCGGCCAACTCGGTCAGCGTCACGATCGACTCCTACGCCTCGAGCAAGCCGGTCACCGGCAAGGCGCCCTACCGCGCGACCAACTGCGAGTCGGACCCGTATCCGCCCCAGCAGGTCTTCGACATGGACAGCTACGGGATCGACCAGCCGAGCGGCGCAACGATCGGCCTGACGCTGCCCGAGAACGTCAACGACCGGGCGCCGTCGCACAGCTCCAAGGCGGTGGTCCGCCTGCCCACGGGCATCGGCTTCAACCCGGCCCTTGCCGACGGCGGCCTGGAGCTCTGCTCGCCCGCGCAGTTCGGCAAGCAGGGCGACGATCCGATCAAGTGCCCCGCCAAGTCCCAGGTCGGCACGGTCACCTTCGACAACCCGCTGCTGGGCGTGGTCTCCGGCAAGGTCTTCTTCGGCCGCTCGCCCGGCCACCCGTACCAGATCTACTTCTTCGCCCAGAAGCAGGGCGTGACCGTCAAGCTCGTCGGCAACATCACGCTCGACGACGACACCGGGCAGATCACGACGGTCCTCGACGACCTGCCGCAGGTGCCCTACACGCGCTTCCTGCTGACGTTCTTCGGCGGCCCGCGCGGCGCGCTGACCACGCCGCCGGCCTGCGGCGACTACACCGCCTCGACGGTCGCGACGCCGTTCAGCACCGGCAGGTCGGTGACGACCTCGCTGACCCGCTCGTTCTCCGACGACGGTCAGGGCAACTGCGCGCCCAAGGAGCAGCCGACGGTCGCGGGCAAGATGTCCTCGACCAAGGCCATGGGGTCGGGCACGCTGACGCTCGACGCCCAGCGCCCGGACGGCTCACGGCGCCCGAAGAAGCTCGACGTGACGATGCCCGCCGGCCTGGTCGGCAAGGTGTACGACGTGCCGATGTGCGCGACGGCCAAGGCACAGGCCGCCGCCTGCCCGGCGAACACCGAGATCGGCGACGTCACCGCCTCGGCCGGCTCGGGCCCGCTGCCGGTCACGCTGAAGGGCAAGCTCTACCTCGGCACCGGGACGTCGACGTCGGTCGCGCGGCTGTGGGTCGTGCTGCCGGTCAAGGTCGGCCCGATCGACCTCGGCACGCTCGTGCTGCCCAACTACCTCACCTTGGGTCGCTACGACGGCCGCGTGCACGTCACCTCGACGCTGCCCGACGCCTTCAAGGGCTTCCCTCTGGGCCTGCGGCGACTGCTGCTGACGATCGACCGCAAGGGCTTCCTGCAGAACCCGTCGGGCTGCGACGCGCGCACGTTCGACTTCACGGTGACCGGCGTCGACGGCACGCAGGGCACGGGCAAGGGCCCGTTCCAGGCCAGCGCGTGCTCGTCGTTGGACTTCCGGCCGTCGATCAAGACGTCGGTCGAGGACCCGAGCTACAAGGTCGCCGGCACGCAGCCGCCGTTCCGCACGCTGATCGAGAAGCCGGCGAGCGACGCGGCGCTGAGCGACGTGACGCTCTTGGTCTCCGCCGCGCTGCAGGCCAACCCGAACGCGCTGTCGGGCACGTCCTGCGGGCCCGACCAGCTCGCGCGCTTCGCCTGCCCGCCGGCGGCGCGGATCGGCTCGGCGGTCGCGGTCAGCCCGTTGTTGAAGGACAAGCTCAGCGGCCCGGTGTACATCTCAGACATCGGCACGCCCGCGCCCGACGACGAGGGCGTCGAGCTGCCCTACGTGACGGTCTTCCTGAAGGGCGAGGGCATCTTGTTGCAGCTCAACGGCGAGCTGCGGTTGAGCCCCAACGCCGGCCGGCTCGAGGCGCATTTCCGCGGCCTGCCTGATGTCCCGCTGACGAGCTTCCAGCTCGACTTCCTCGGCAAGCGCAGCGGCGCGGAGGGGCCGTTCACGAGCATCTCCGACCTCTGCGCGTCGAGCTTCGCGCCGTCAGACTCGACGGTCTTCGGCCAGAACGGCAGGCGCGTGACGCAGCAGCCGCTGATCGACGCGGCCGCCTGCCGCACCGGCGCGCTGGTGCGCGCCGACGCGTCCGGCCTGGCGACCTCCAAGCCCAAGATGGGCATCGACGTGACGCCCGACCCGTCCGACCAGCACCCGCTGCGCCGCGTGACGATCCAGGTGCCCAAGGGCATGAAGGCGCGACCCGACCGGGCGCGCAAGGGCGTGCACGTGCGCGTCGACGGCAAGCTGCTGTCGCGCAAGCGCTGGACGTTCTCGAAGTCCGGCAAGCTCGTGATCCGCGCGGCCGGCATCGGCGCCAGACGCGTGCGCGTGGCGTTCACACAGGGTGCCGTCGTCCCGACCGACGCGACGCGCCGGGTGGCCAAGCAGAAGATGTCGGACCTGTCGGGCGCCTCGCCGGTGAAGTTGAAGCTGTCGGTTTATACGACGGCGGTGAAGACGGGCAAGCGGGGGAAGACGACGCTGGTGGTGCAGGGGCGGCCGTAGGGGCTCTTGGTGGCGCTGGCGCGGGCGGCGCGGGTGTCGGTGGCGTCGAGCGCGACCGCTGGTGGTGGCGCGGGACGCCGTGGCATGGCATCGAAGGAGTGAACGCTGGCGGCGACGCCACCGTGCTCGGTCTTCCGCGGGCCTCACGCTGGCCTCCGGGGCGCCGCTCACTGGTGAGCCGCGACGGTTCGCATCTAACCCGCGCATATCGCGGGTTAGATGCGAACCGTGATCCTTCGGCCCCGAATCGCGCCCTCCGAGCCCGGCGCGGCCCCGGCGGACGACCCACGGCGGTGGCGTCGCCGCAGACGCTTCACTCCTTCGGTGATCAGCCACGGCGCCCGCGCCACCACCCACGGTCGCGCTCCAAGCCACCAACAACCGCGCTGCCCGCGCTAGATGATCCCCACCAGCGCCGCGCAGACCCAGTTCGACGCGCCAGCGCCGTTGTTCCACAACTTGGCCGCCAGGCGGTCCTGCTCGGCCTTCGAGGCCTTGTAGGCGGCGGACGTGGAGCCGCCGAGGCCTGCCCAGGTCGCGGGCATCATTTGGTAGTAGCCCGAGGCGCCGGCGGAGTTGGGCGGCAGGTTCTGGCCGCCGGACTCGCACTGGACGATCGCCCACGGGATCGCCCAGGGGCCGCCGGGGCCGACGTTGCTGGTGGCGGCCTTCTCGCGGTCGGCGAGCAGCTTCTTCAAGGTCTTCTCGGCCGACCGGCGCGAGGCGCGGGTGGCGTGGAGCGCGGCGAGGCGCGCGGCGCGGGCCTGGGCGAGCGCGTTGCGGCGGGCCTGCGCGGCGGCTTCCATCCCGGCTAGCGCGTTGCGCTCGCGCTGGACCGTGATCGTCTCCTCCTGGCGCTTGGCCTCCAACTTGGTCAGCTTGACCGTCTCGCGGCCGGCGTCGGCGCGTGCGTCCTTGACCACGTCGAGGATCTCGGTGTCGGCGTCCTCGACGCGCTTGTAGAACTCCATGCGCTCCAGCAGGTCGCCGAAGCCGTGCGAGTTGAGGACGACCGTGACGAGGTCGGGCTTGTCGGCCATGTAGCGCGCTTGCAGCAGCTCGGTGAGCTGCGCGCGGGACTGCGCGAGGCGCTTCTTCAGGCGCGCGAGCCGCTTGCGCTCGGCGGTCAGGTCGGCCTGGGTCCGGGCGAGCCGCGACTGCGCGGCGTTCAGCTCGGCCTGCGCCTCGGCCAGGCGACCTTCGATGATGTTCACCTCGCGCTGTGAGGCCTGCTCCAGCTTCAGCAGGCGCGCCGCGGCGTCGCCCAGCTTCTGCTCGGTCTTCTTGCTGGAGTCGATCTTCGAGCGCAGGCCGTTCTCGCTCGCGCCGTCGGCGGAGACGGCAAGCAGCAGGGGCAATGCGAGCGCGAGGAAAAGGGCACGGCGGAGCGGCAACGGCGTCACGCTACCGACGAGAACCCCTGCTCCTTGCAGGGGATCTTGCAGGATCGCCTAGAGGTCGCGCAGCTGCCTGAAGGCCGGCCCGAGCGCGTCGTAGAGGCCGTCGAAGACCGGCAGCATCCGCGTGTAGACGGCCGCCGCGTCGGGGTCTGGCTGGCGGATCTCGTCGAGCGCGATCAGCTCGGCGGCGTGGTCGAAGGACGGGATCGCGCCGAGCGCCTCCATCCCGAGCAGCGCCGCGCCGAAGCCGCTGCCCTGATGGCCCTCGGGGAAGCCGACGGGCTGGCTGAGCGCGTCGCAGAGCATCTGGCGCCACAGCACGCTGCGGGCGAAGCCGCCGGTGGCGCGGATCTCGGTGACGTCGTTGCCGGCGTCGCGCAGCGAGGCGAGCACGAGCGCGAGCTGCTGGCAGACGCCCTCGATCGCCGCGCGGATGAGGTGCTCGCGCCGGTGCGCGCGGGTGAGGCCGACGTAGGCGCCGCGGGGGAGGGTGGACCAGTGCGGCGCGCGCTCGCTGAGCAGGTAGGGGAGCATCACGAGGCGGTCGCTGCCGGGCGGCGCCTGCGCGGCGATGTCCATCAACGTGGTCTCGGGATCGTCGTCGTCGCCGAGCTCGGGCGCGAGCGCGTCGTGCGCCCACTGCAAGACGACGCCGCCGTTGTTGATGGCCCCGCCGACGACCCAGCGGTCCTCGGTCAAGGCGTAGCAGAACACCCGGCCTTTGGGATCGATGACCGGCTTCTCCACCATCAACCGCAAGGCGCCGCTCGTCCCGATCGAGCACGCCGCAACGCCGGGCTTCGTCGCGCCGACGCCGAGGTTGGCGAGCGGGCCGTCGCCGGCGCCGAGGACGAGCGGCAGGTTCTTGTCGCACTTGAGCGCGTCCGTGCCTTCCGCGCTGAGCGACATGGTGTGCTTGGTCGGCGCGACGTCCGGGAGCTGCTCCCGACGCACGCCCGCGACCTCCAAGGCCTCCGTCTCGTACTCCAACGTGCCGAGCGCCAGCAGCCCGGTCCCCGACGCGGTCGAGTGGTCGGTCAGCCACTCGCCGGTCAGGTGGTGGATCACGAGCTCCTTCACCCCGACCCATCGCGCCACGCGCGCGAAGGTCTCGGGCTCCTCCTCGGCGAACCACACCAACTTGCTCAGGGGCGCCATCGGGTGCAGCGGCGTGCCGGTCGCGCCGTGCAGGTGCGGGCGCTCCGCGCGCAGGCGCTCGGCCTGCGGCGCGGCGCGCTGGTCGGCCCAGGTGACGATGTCGGTCACCGGCCGGTCGTGCGCGTCGAGGCCGACGAGCGAGTGCATGGCGGTGGAGAACGCGATCCCGGCGACGTCGTTGTCGCCCGCCGCGATCGCCTCACGGGTGACGGCGACGACCGCGTCGACCACCACGTCCGGCTCCTGCACCGCCCAGCCTGGAGACGGCTCCAGCAGCGGGTAGGCGACCTCGTTGGCGCCGACCTCGTGGCCGTCGGCGTCGAAGGCACCCGCCTTGGCGCTGGTGGTCCCGATGTCGACGCCGACGATCACACGATCACAGACAGGATCATGACGCCGGCCATGCCGACGCAGGAGATCAGCGTCTCCATCGCCGACCACGTCTTGAACGTGTCCTTGACCGACATCCCGAAGTACTGGTTGATGAGCCAGAAGCCGGCGTCGTTGACGTGGCTGAGGAACAGCGAGCCGCAGCCGATCGCCAGCGCTAGCAATGGCCCGTTGACGGAGGCGTCGTGGGCCACGATCGGCGCCATGATCCCGGCGGCGGTCGTGATCGCGACGGTTGCGCTGCCCGTCGCCAGGCGGATCAGGACGGCGACCAGCCACCCCAACAACAGCGCGCTGATCCCGGCCGACTCGACGCCCTTGGCGATCGAATCGCCGATCCCGGAGTCGATCAGCACCTGCTTGAACGCGCCGCCCGCGCCGATGATCAGCAGGATCGTGGCGGCGGGCGCGAGGCCATCGGTGAGGAAGTCGCGCAGCTGGTCGCCCTTGAAGCCGCGAGCGACGCCGAGCGTGTACAAGGACACCAACACGGCGATCAGCAGCGCGACGATCGGATCGCCGATGAAGTCCGCCCAGTCGCGGATCTTGTCGCCCTCGTCGAAGGCGAGGTCCGCGGCGGTGCGCAGGAGCATCAGGCCGACGGGCAGCAAGATGGTGAACAACGTCAGCCCGAACGACGGCGGGTTGTCGTGCTTGGACTCCTTGGCGACCTGGTCGATCAGGTTCTGCGGCGGGTCGGCGGTCGCCCAGCGCGACGCGTAGCGGGCAAACAGCGGGCCGCAGATCGCCACGGTCGGGATCGCGATCAGGATGCCGTAGGCCAGCGTCGTGCCGAGGTCGGCGTTCAGCGCGCCGATCGCGATCAGCGGGCCAGGGTGCGGCGGGACGAGCCCGTGCAGGACCGACAACCCGCACAACGCGGGGATGCCGAGCAGCAGGTAGGTCTGGCCGCTCACCTCCTTGCCCTCGGCGCGCAGCTCGCGCACCACGGTGAAGATGATCGGGACCAGCAGCACGACCCCGATCTCGAAGAACAAGGGGATGCCGACGATCATCGCGATCAAGGCCATCGCCCACGGCAGGCGGTCGGTGCCGGAGTGGCGGATGACGGTCGTGGCGATCTGGTCGGCGCCGCCGGACTCCGCGAGCAGCTTGCCGAGCATCGTGCCGAGCGCGAGCACGATGCCGACGTTGCCCAGCGTGTCGCCCGCGCCGCCCTTGAAGGACTCCAACAAGTCGGCGGGACCCTCTGGCGCGGCGAGCCCGAGGCCGAGCGCGCCGAGCGTCAGCGCGAGGAACGGGTGCAGCTTGTAGCGGGCGACCAGGACCACGATCGCGGCGATCGCGATCACGAGCTTGATGACCAGGAGCGTGTCGTGGCTGTTCCACATGGCGACGGACGCCTACCCGGCCAACACGAAGGTGAAGCTGTTAGGGTTCCCTAAGGAAGACCAACCGTCACAGTGGGAGTTAGGAAGAGTGGGACGCTACACAGGGCCGGTCGAGAAGCTCTCGCGGCGCGAGGGTGTCGAGCTGTACCTCAAGGGCCTGCGGGCCATCAACGGCAAGAGCGCGCTGGTCCGTCGTGGCCCGACGCCGCCCGGGCAGCACGGCAACCGCCGCCCGAACAAGCCGTCCGTCTTCAGCACGCAGCTGCGCGCCAAGCAGTTGGCCAAGCGCTACTACGGCATTCGCGAGAAGCAGTTCCGCCGCTACGTCGAGCGCGCCGAGCGCCACACCGGCCGCACCGGCGACGAGCTGCTGATCACGCTGGAGCGGCGGCTGGACAACGTCGTCTACCGGCTGGGCTTCGCGTCGACCCGCGCGCAGGCGCGCCAGTTCGTCGGCCACGGCCACGTGCTGGTCAACGGCCGCCGCGTCGACATCGCGTCCTACCTGGTGCGCCCCGACGACGTGATCACCTTCAAGGCCAGCACGCCGGTCGAGCCGCTGATCCGCGAGGCGACCGAGCTGACCAGCGGCGTCGGCCCGTGGCTGCAGGCCGACTTCGACGGCCTGACCGGCAAGGTGCTGCGCCTCCCCGAGCGGCGGGAGATCCCGTCGCCGATCGAGGAGCAGCTCATCGTCGAGTTCTACTCGCGGCGCTAGGGGCGCGGCGAGCATGAGCGAGTTCACGCGGTTGGCCGGTCAGCAGTGCCCGCCGCACGAGTCGTTGGCCCTGGAGCTGGCGGCCGAGCTGGGCGCCGACGGCGTCGCGCTCTCCGCCGCGCGCCGCACGATCGGCGTCCTGGCCCGCGGGCTGGACGAGGCGCAGGAGCCCGAGGTGCAGCTCGAGGCCTTGCGCGCCCTGGTCGCACGGGCGATGCGTCCTGCGCGTGAAGGCGGCTACCTGCTGCCGGACATCATGCGCGAAGGCCGCGGCCACCCGGTCGGCGTCGCCGTCGCGATCGTCTCCGTCGCCCAGCGCGCCGGCTGGTCGGTCGACCTGGTGGGCCACAACATGAAGCTCTACATCGCCCACCGCGAGATGCCGCCGGTCGTCATCCTCGACCCGGCGCGGCCGGAGTCGCTGACGGATCCGCGCGAGTTGGGCGTCGACCTCTCCTGGCGCTGCGCCCACGAGGCCACCGGCGTGATCCTGCGCCACCTGACCGCCGCCTCGGAGCGGAGCGGAGATTTGACGCGGTCGCTCGGTGCCTCGGCGTTGTTGTTGTCGCTGCCGGTCGACGAGGGCTCGCGCGCGGCGCAGAGCCAGGTGCACCAGCGGTTGTTGTCGCGGCTGAACTGAGAGGGCGATTCGGGGCCGAAGGATCACTCGATCGCACTTAACCCGCGCATATCGCGGGTTAAGTGCGACTCACCAGTGAGCGGCGTCTTGGGTGCGCGATGAGCCCCCGGGCTGCCGTTGACCTCCGCAGCTCGCTCTTTCGGCCCCGAACCGCCCCCCTGGCGCCCGGCGCGAGGCCCGCGGACGACCGACCCCGGTGGCGTCGCCACCAGCCTTCACTCCTTCGATGTCAAGCCACGGCGTCCCGCGCCGCCACCAACGGTCGCGCTCGACGCCACCGACGCCCGCGCCGCTACCGTCCCGCCCATGCCGAGTCGCTTCGCCAAGGACGCTCCCACGTGGCCGGTCGCCGCGGGCTCGCTCGCGCTCGGCTTCGCCGTCGCGCAGGCGACAGGGGTGCGGCCGCTCGGCGGCGTCGTCCTCGCCGCGGGCTGCGGCTGGTGCGCCCTGCGTTGGCGTGAGCGGGTGGGCGGAGGCCGCGCGGCAGGCCTCGTCGGGCTCTACCTCGCGGCCTTCGCCGGATCGCACGTGCTGGGGCACGCGATCGGAGCTTGGCCGTCCGTGGCCCTCGTGAGCGCCGTCGTCGCTGCCGGCACGTATGCGGTCGCAGATGCGGGACCGGCCAGGCGCGTCGCCAACGCCTGAGGAGAGGTGCCGGCCCCGCCCGGGTCGTCCTAGCGGTTGCCGTTCTGCGCCCGGCGCGACGACGCAGCAATCCCCGAGCTACGTGGCGGCACGGTCAGCAGGCTGGCCTGGACGAGCGCGACCTGGCGGGCGTGCATGTCCAGTTCCCGGGCCAGGATGGCCTGGATGTGGTGCGCGTGCGACTGCATGGGCGGATCCTCTCCCGCGCCTAGGCCTCGGGCAGCCGAGGAGGCACCCGACCGCAGGTACGGTCCACCACACCTCGGGCCCTAATGCGCGCTCGAAGATGCCCAGATGTTGATGCCCGCGTCGACGGCGTGGCGGTCGATGGTCGCCAGCTCGTCCTCGGAGAAGTCGACGTTCTCCAGCGCCGCCAGGTTCTCGTCGAGCTGCTTGACCGACGACGCGCCGATCAGCGCGCTCGTCACCCGCGCGTCGCGCAGCGTCCACGCGATCGCCATCTGCGCCAGCGACTGCCCGCGCTCCCGGGCCATGCCGTTCAGCGCCTCGATGTGGGTCAGCGCGTCCGGCGTGAGCATGTCCTGGGTCAGGAAGCGGCCCTCGGCCGCCCGCGAGTCCTCCGGGATCTTCCCGCCGAGGTACTTGTCGGTCAGCATCCCCTGCGCCAGCGGCGAGAACGCGATGCAGCCGACGCCCTCGCGCTCCAGCACGTCGAGCAGGTCCTCCTCGATCCAGCGGTTCAGCAACGAGTACGACGGCTGGTGGATCAGCAGCGGGACGCCCATGTCGCGCAGGATCTGCGTCGCCTCCTCGGTGCGCTGGCCGGAGTACGACGAGATGCCCACGTACAGCGCCTTGCCCTGCGCGACGATGTCGGCCAGCGCGCCCATCGTCTCGTGCAGCGGCGTCTCAGGATCGAAACGGTGGCTGTAGAAGATGTCGACGTAGTCGAGCCCCATCCGCGTCAGCGACTGGTCCAGCGACGCCATCAGGTACTTGCGCGACCCCCACTCGCCGTAGGGCCCCGGCCACATGTCATAGCCCGCCTTGGTCGAGATCACGAGCTCGTCGCGGTAGGGCTTCAGGTCGGTGGCCAGCAAGCGGCCGAAGTTCGCTTCGGCGCTCCCTGCCGGCGGGCCGTAGTTGTTGGCCAGGTCGAAGTGCGTGATCCCGCGGTCAAACGCGCGCCGGACGATCGCCTGCTGGGACTCCAGCGACCGGTCGTCGCCGAAGTTGTGCCACAGGCCGAGCGAGATCGCGGGCAGCTTCAACCCCGAGCGGCCGGTACGGCGATAGAGGGTCGAATCCGCGTAGCGATCTTCAGCAGGGACGTAAGGCATGCCCATAGAGTTACCCGATGGCCATCACCTCTGGCGACGGATACGCCGTCGCGCAGCTGTCCGACCTCGGTGAAGGGCCCGGGATCCGCAAGGTCCGCGCTCCGCTGGACGTGACGGCGTTCGGCGTCAACGCGATCGTCCTACCGCCCGGGTACGAGACCAACCCGCACGCGCACGAGCGCCAGGAGGAGCTGTACTTCGTGCACCGCGGCGCGATCGAGATGCGCTTCGGCGACGGCTCGCGGCACACGCTGGAGGAGGGCGGCCTGGCGCGCGTCGACGCCTCCACGATCCGCTCGCTGAAGAACGTCGGCGACGGCGAGTCGGTCTACGTCTGCGTCGGCGGCGCGGACGGCTACGTCGGGCGCGACGGCGTGGCGGCGTCGTTCGAGGCCGACGCCTCTTCGTCCACGTAGGGCGCCAGCGCGGTCCGGAACGCGTCAGGCCACGGCGTCTTGGCGTGCGTCGTGGCGTCGACGCAGACGTGACGTAAGAAGCCGGCCGCGACCGCCGTCCCGTCACGGCCGATCGCGAACCGGCTTGTAAGGGAAGAACTCGTCAGCGGCAGAAATGTGACCGCGATCTCTAGGACGTCGTCGAAATGGGCCGGCGCGAGGTAGCGCACGCCGGACTCCGCGACCACGAAGTCGACGCCGTGCTCGGCCACGAACTCGCCGTACGACACGCCCAGCGCGGCCCGCAGCGCCTCGGTGTGCGCGATGTCGAACCACGTCAGGTAATGGCCGTTGAAGACGTGGCCCTGCATGTCGCATTCGACGTAGCGGACGCGCAGCGCGGTGATCAGCGGGGTCGGCGGCATCAGGCGCCGAAGCCTAGCCACGGGGGTTGGCATAGTGACCGGCGTGAAGCTGCTCTTCGTTTGCATGGGGAACATCTGCCGCTCGCCGCTCGCCGCTCGCCGCTCGCCGACCGCCGATCTAGACCTGGACGGGAGCGGCCTGCGGGATGACGCGGAACTTGCCCAGGGGCCGCACAGCTGTGGACCGCTCACTGTTGGCGAGCGCTCGGGCCGTCGACTACGCTCGCGGGCGTGACGAAACGCTCTTCGGCACGGAAGCCGAGCTATTGGCCGTCGGACCGCCTTCGGGAATGGCTCCCGCCGACTCGCAGCAAGGTTGGCAAGTACACGCATACACTCCTGGACGAACACATTCCGTCGCGCGACGATGGGCTCCGAGAGCTTGCGCAGCTTGTGAGGGAGGTCCACCGCGTCCAGCGCGAGGCGCTCGAGGCGGTCTTCCAACGTTCACTCGACCCTCTGGATCCGACGGCGGTCGCGGATCCCGACGTGGTCGTGTACCCCGACGACCTCGACACGATCACGCTCCAGGGCTATCTCGGCGAGTTCTTGGCCGGGCTCGTCGCTGAAAACCACAGTCCGCATGGCGGTCCCTGGACCGTTCCCGCCTTTCTGTTTTCGGATCACTCGGCTGCCATGCAATCCCTTGAGCGAAGACGGCAACTAGGCGGCTCGCCGCGCGCTGCGCCAGGGCGCACAGGCGACGACATCCTCGCGTTTCGGGTCGATGGCGACGGCCACATCTCCGCGTGGCTATTCGGCGAGGCGAAGTGCTCTACAAAGCACTTTTCGAGTCTCGTGGCCGATGGTCATGCCCAGTTTGAGGCTGGCATCTACGTGCCAGTCGATCTCGTAGTCCTTGTGAAGATTCTCCGCGACAGAGCCGGGGAGGGCGACCTCGAGTGGGCGGACGCCCTGAGCGAGTTGTTCCTTAAGGATGCAGCGTCGGCCCCCGAGCGGATGGACATGTTGGTCTATGTGTGCGGCAAGAAGCCGACCGCCAAGAAGACCTGGATGTCGGTTACAGCGCCGCACGATAAATATGCGGGCGGGAAGCGTCTCGAAGCTGTGGAGGTACACATCTCGGATGTTGATGGTGTACTCAGGGCGGTACACCCGGCGCACGTGATCGCTCGGCCGAAGAGTCGTCTCAAGACTGGAACGACGAAGCGTGCCAGCTGACCCGGCTGGCGCGGCAGCGGCGCTGCGCGAGCGATTCGTAGACGGCGATCTGCCGGTCTCGCTCGCCCGGTTGTACGCACAGCACGTTCGCCTGCGCAACGGTCAGGAGCCGCTTTCGTTCGAGCACACAGAGATCGAGCAGCGTCTATTCGACGCCGTTCGCCTGATCGAGGCCGCACGGATCCGAGGCGACGGAGACACGTGGGAGCCCGGGCTGCGCCGGGCAGGAGAGGTGCTCGAGTGGCTCGCTCAAAGTGGGCTAAACACCGAGGGCCTGCCGCTGTCGCTGCTTTCGGCCGCTGCCTATCAGCTCGCGGGCTACCCCGCACGCGCACGCACATTGATCTCTGATCGTCCGCGGGCCGAATCCGAGTCGCCGATGTTGGACGCTCTGTTGGCGGCCGACTTCCGTCGGCTGTTGCCGTTGGCCTCGGGAGTCGCTGCGACGCCGCCGCGTTCGGCTGAGCGTAGGGCGTCCGAAGGTTTTGCGCGGCGCGAGGCTCAGAGCACCTATCTGCTTGAGCGCATCATCGGCGAGATGGCATCTGCGCTGGGAGTGATCGCGGCAAGCCTTCGATGGCCGGGCGAAGCACGCACGGGGGCGGCCCTCGAAAAGCTCACGCATGTCGGCTCAGCACTCGTTCACTTCGCCGATCCCTACATATGGCTCCTGGTGACGCTGAGCGCGGAAGTGGCGGCGCGGGCCGTCGATGACTCGCTCCGAAACGCCATGAGCGGGCTGGCTGCCCGGGCCACACCAGGTGCACGGGACGCCTTGGAGCGCTACGCGAGACTCGGATTCCAGAACGGGCAAGTCCTCGCGTGGCCGTCGCAGCGGCGCGGGTTCGAGCGGTTGTCAGGGGAAGACTCCTTTGCACTCTGTACTCCGACCGGGTCTGGCAAAACTCGCGTAGCAGAGGTCGCGTTGCTCGACGCCCTGTTCCAGGAACCCGACGACCCGCTTAGCGCTCCCCTGTGTCTGTACGTCGTTCCGAGCCGGGCCTTGGCGGCGGAGGTCGAAGCAAAGTTGTCACGCGTCCTCCGCGACGCCGGCGGTCCACGAGCCGTGACTGTCACCTCGCTCTACGGGGGCTCGGATTGGGGTGCCTCGGATGAGTGGGTCAGTGGCGAATCGCCGACCGTACTCATATGCACGCAGGAGAAGGCCGAAGCCCTCGTCCGGTTCTTGGGGTGGTTACTTCTGGGCCGGCTCAACTTGGTGATCGTTGATGAAGCACATTCGATTCAGTTTGACGGCGATCAGAAGGATCTGCGGGGCTTCGATAGTCGTTCGCTTCGGCTCGAAGCGCTCGTGGCGACTCTCAGAGCTCGGCGTCCTGACGTTCGGCTAATTGCCATGTCCGCTGTGGCCAAACAGCTGGAGACACCGCTCGGACAGTGGGTCAGCGGCGAAGAAGATTCACATGCCGTCACAGTCGACTATCGCAGCACGCGTCAAGTGATCGGCAGACTGCACATGCTCGGCAGCGGTCGAACTCGGATCGAGTACGACCTCCTAGACGGTAAGCCGCTGACCGTCGGTCGAGCAGGTGACTCGCGGCCGTTCGTGCCGAACCCATTCCCGCCCCGGCCTAGCCCGGGCCGACTCACTGGCACCAAGCAGAACCCCGCGACACATGCGCTTTGGGCTGCGATGCACTTAGCGAGCGGCGGTCACGAGATAGCCGGGCAGACCGTCCTGGTTTCGATCGCCGAGGGCATCAACGATTACGCCCTTTGGTGGCTTGAGTTGCTCGAAGACATTTGGCAGAACGAAACCCTGCCCGAGTTCTGGAGGCCACCCGGGAAGGAGGACGACGTCCTGCTCTGGGAGCGCACGCTCGCGATGACACGAGATCTCTTCCGCGAAGACTCGCGGGAGTACAGGCTTCTCAAACACGGCATCGTTGTCCACCACGGGAAAATGCCGGGTCGGCTCCCCCGGCTCCTCACGATGGTGGCGGAGCGGGAGCTGGCGCGTGTCGTACTCGCGACGTCGACACTCTCTGAGGGAGTCAACCTTCCAGTTCAGACCGTTCTGTTGCCTTCCATGTGGCGCTTCGCGGACGACCGCCCGATGTCGCCGCGGGAGTTCGCCAATCTCGCCGGCCGTGCCGGTCGTCCAGGGCTTGCGACCGAGGGCCAGACCCTGGTCTTGATCCGAGGCGGCAATGCATCCAACTCTGCTCAACGCCGGACGTACGATGCAACCATCGCCGCGCTGCAAGGGACGGAAGACAGCTCCGGAGCTCGGAGTGCGCTTGCCGAACTCATGCAACTCGTGCGCGAGCTGTGGGCTGGAGACGAGGGATCACTTTGGGACTGGCTCGAGACGACCGCGCCGACGACCGTCGTCTCGCCAGACGATGCGACGGAGGCCCTGGATGCTCTTGATGCAGTCTTGCTCGCTGCGCTCGAGGACTCTCGGATCGACGCTGATGCCGAGGAGAACCTCCGTCAGTTCTGGCAGGCCAGCTTCGCCCGTCGGGCCGCAGATGAAGAGGAGCGCCTAGGACGGCTGTTCGTTCACCGCGGAGCGAGCTTGCTTCAGAATGTCTTCCCCGAGCAAGAAGAGCGCACCACGTTGTATCGGACGAGTCTGCCGCCGCGCGAAGCTTCGACTCTCTTGGCGCTCATGCCGTCGCTTCTCGAGCATCTTCGCTCCGGATCCGACTACGGCCGCTGGAGCGAACATCAGAGGTTCGAGTACGTGGCTGATGCGATGGACCTTGTCTCGAGAGTCGAGCGGTTTCGCATACCGGACCGCGTGACCAAGAGGAAAGGCGCTGCGTCGGCGCGGAACGTGCTCGCGTGGTGGCTCGGGGATCCAGAAGCACCAGATGAGCCCTCGGCTGCTCAGATCAGCACATGGCACAACTTCCTCCAGCAGGAGGTCCGTTACAAGTTCACCTGGGGACTTGGCGCAGCGCTTGCCGTCGCCATTCAGGACACGCCGACCGAGGGCCTCACTGCTGGAGACTGGGTCGCAGCCGGGATTCCGTGGGCAGCTGTGTGGATCCGTGACCTGCTCACGTGGGGGTTGTTGGACCCTGTGGCGGCTTTCGTGCTGGCGCGGCGGCATGCGGATACCCGTGCTGACGCAGCAGTGCGAGCCAGTTCTTTCTACGAACAGGGTCTCGATCTGAACACCGACATCTATGACATCAAAGTGATCCTCGAATGGGCTCGTACATCTTTGCCCGACCAGCGTCCCTCGCTGCCAGCGACCCGACGTAGGCCGATCGCTGTCCGGCTGTCGCGTCGGATGCGGGAAGCCCCAGATCAGCGTGTGCTACGCGTGATCCCGCTCGCGGACGGAGAAGGCGTCAGGTGGTTGGACCCTTCCGGGGTTGAGCTTGCTACGTCGGAGCTCGGCGGTGCCTGGCTCAGACGCGCGAGCCGCCTTGACTTTACTCTTCATCCAAAGCGGTCAATCGTGCGGATTGACCGATACGTGTAGGTGTGCGGCCCCGCGCCATCTGGAGCGGGGGTCATTTGAGCCACGCGCAGTGAACGGCGATAGGCCGGATTCGTGGTGCGAGACATGCACGAGCGCCCGGTGTCATGAAGCCGTTCGTTGCGTCGCGCGCTACTGCACGCTGCACGGTCGACGCGTGCAAGAACCGAGTAGTCGAGCTCGTCGCTGCTACCTTGGTAGTCGCGCGGCGAGTCGCCGCCAGCGCACGTTCTCCTCAGCGAGGGACAGACGTGGGACGGTCCTCGCCTTCTCACGAGCGGTTTTGTGCGGCCGTCAGGCGGTCGAGACTGACATCGCCGTACGCTCCGGACCGTGAAGCTGCTCTTCGTCTGCATGGGGAACATCTGCCGCTCGCCGACCGCGGAGGCCGTGATGCGCGCGCTGGTTGCGCGGGAGGGGCTGACCGACGAGATCGAGATCGACTCGGCCGGGACCGGCGCGTGGCACGTCGGCGATCCGCCGGACCGGCGCTCGACGGAGACCGCGGCCAAGCGCGGGATCGTGATGGCGGGCGCGGCGCGGCAGGTCGCCGACGCCGACTTCGACACCTATGACTTGATCCTGGCCGCCGACGAGCAGAACCTCGCGGCGCTGCGCGGGCGCGCGCCCGACGAGGAGGCCGCGGCGAAGGTCCGGCTCCTGCGCGAGTTCGATCCAAAGGCCGTCGAGGCCGGCGACCTGGAGGTCCCGGATCCCTACTACGGCGGTCCCGACGGCTTCGAGCACGTGCTCGACCTCGTCCAGGACGCCTGCGAAGGCCTGCTCGTGCACGTGCGGTCCTCGACGGCATGAGCCGCGAGGCGCTGGCTGCCGCGCTCGGGCAGGAGGTCGTCGCGCTGGACCGGATCCCCGGCGGCGACCTCAACGACGCCTTTCTGGCCGGTCTGGCCGACGGCACGCCGGTGTTCGTCAAGACCGCCAGCGACGCCGCGCCCGGCGCCTACGTCGCGGAGGCCGCGGGCCTGGACTGGCTGCGCGCGGCTGGCGGGCTCCCGGTCCCCGAGGTCCTGGCGGTCGGCGCGAAGTTCATCGCGTTGGAGTGGGTCGAGGGCGGCGGCGCCCCGGATCCGGCGGCGTTCGGCCGCGGCCTGGCGGCGGTGCACCGGGCGGGCGCGGCGCGGGCCGGCGAGTTGCCGGGCGTGGGTGATCGCGGCGGCGACGCCGCGCCCTTCGTCCTCGGCCCGCTCACGCTCCCGAACACGCCGCGCGACGACTGGCCCGCGTTCTACGCCGAGTCGCGCCTGCTCCCGCTCGCGCGCCAGGCCCACGACCGCGGCGCGCTCGGCGCCGACGGCCTGCGCGCGATCGAGGCAGTGGCTGACGAGATCGCCAACCTCGCCGGTCCGCCCGAGCCCATCGCCCGCCTGCACGGCGACCTCTGGTCCGGCAACGTCCACGGCGACGTCGACGGCCGCCCGTGGCTGATCGACCCCGCCGCCTACGGCGGCCACCGCGAGATCGACCTCGCGATGCTCCAGCTCTTCGGGGAACCCGGCTCCCGGTTTTTCGACGCCTACGACGAGGTCTGGCCCCGCGCCGACGGCCACGCGGACCGCGTCGCGCTCTACCAGCTGCTCCCGCTGCTCGTGCACGCCGTCCTCTTCGGCGGCTCGTACGGCGCCTCGGCGCAACGAGCCGCCGAACGGGTACGGTCCCGCCATGGGCAAGATCACGGGTGAGCGGACCGTCGAGATCGACGCGCCGATCCAGCGCGTCTTCGACATCGCGGCGGACATCGAGGGCTCGGTCGACTGGATGGGCGCGATGAAGGACGTCGACGTCCTGGAGAAGGACGGCGACGGCCGCGCCAAGCTCGTCGAGACCGTCAGCGACGCGAAGGTCAAGACCGTCAAGACCAAGCTGTCGTTCACCTACGACGCGCCGACCCAGATCCGCTGGCGCCAGGAGAAGGGCGACGTCAAGTCGCTCGACGGCTGGTGGACGCTCGAAGACCTCGGCGGCGACCGCACCCGCGCGACCTACGGCCTGGAGGTCGATCCTGGCCGCATGCTCGGGATGCTGCTTCGCGGCCCGATCGAGGGCCAGGTCCGCGACTTCCTCCTCGGCGATGCCGCCGATGGGCTGAAGAAGACCGCCGAGTCCTGACGGCATCGCCCAGCGATTGCGGCCGACGGCCTGAAGAAGACCGCCGAGTCCTGACCGAGGTGGCGCATGCCCGTTCGCTAGCGTCGAACGAGCATGGCCACGCAGGGACCTCCGCCGCCGCGGGAGGGCGTCGATCTCGCCACGCTGTTCATCAGCGCGATCGCGTCCGCCGCCGCGGCGTACATCACCTCCAAGATCTGGGCACCGGGCACGCTCGTCAGCGCGGCGTTCACGCCCGTCATCGTCGCGCTGGTCAAAGAGGGCTTGCGCAAGCCGACCCAGGTCATCACCAACGTCGTGCCGACCGTGGCGCCGTCGAAGTGGACGCGCGCCGGCGCCGACGATCCGGGGCTGGTCGTCGAGCAAGAGCCCGTCGAGCCTGAGACGCCCGCGCCGGTCGTCCTGCCGACCGGCGGGATGTCGGAGATCAAGGTGCACTCCACGCGCGGGCGCCGCCTGCGTTGGCGGCTGGCGGTCGTCACCGGCCTGCTCGGCTTCGGCATCGCGGTGCTCGCGTTCACCGTGCCCGAGCTGATCGCCGGCCAGTCGATCGGCGGCTCGCACAAGACCACCATCTTCGGCGGCCATCACACCAAGAAGAAGTCGTCGAAGACCAAGACCACCACCTCGACCACGTCGACCTCTACCCAGAAGACGACGACCACCGAGACGACGCCGACCGAGACGACGACGGTCACGCAGACCGAGACCGTCACGACCCCGCAGACGGAGACGACGACGCCGTCGACCGCGACCCCGCAGTCCAGCGCCGCGCCGCAGTCGACCGCGGCGCCGGGAACGACCGAGACGCCCTAGCCGGGCGCCGCGGTCGCTACGCCTTCTCGCGGTCGGCGCGCTCGGCCTCGGCGAGCTTGTCGCGCAGGTAGGCGGCCTTGTCGGCGCGGCGGCGGTGCGCGCGCTCCTCGGCGGGCTGGTCAGCCTCGCGGGCGAAGCGCTCCTCGGCGCGGACGCGGCCGTCCTGTTCGCGCTTGAGCTTGTTCGGGTCGGCGGCCATGGCCGTCCGGTAGTACCCGTCCTTGATCGCGTCCAATAGCCCCGTGCGGTCAAACGAGGGCATCACGGCCATGCCCATTACGCTGCCACCATCGCGGTCAGGTTGCGGCGGGCGCGGTGCACGAGCTGCACGGCCGCGTTTTCCTTGAGGCCGAAGTGCGTCGCGAGCTCGTCGTAGCCCTGGCCGTCGAGCGCGCGCAGCGCGAGCGCCTCGCGCTGGCGCGGGGGAAGCTGAGCCATCGACTCCAGCGCGGTGCGCAGCTGCTCGTTGCGGGTCGTGACCTCGAAGAGGTCGGCGCCGCCGGCGGCGACCGGGTCGACGTCGACGTCGGCGTTGCGGCGGTTGGCAGCGCGGTCGAGCTCCGACAGGCAGGCGTTGCGCACGCAGCGAAACAGCCAGGGGCGCAGGTCGACGACGCGGTTGGCGCCGAGCAGGGCCTGCTGGGTGCGAGCGATCGCGTCGTGGACGGCGTCTTCGGCGAGGGCCGCGTCGACGTAGCGGCGGGCGTAGCGGCGAAGCGCGGGAGCGTGGCGACGGTAGATGGCGTCGAGCGCCCAGGAGTCGCCCTTGGCGAGCCGCTGGGCGAGGACCGCGTCGCTCGGGTTGAGGGCGATCGGGCCGTTGAAGGAGGGGCGGGAGAGCTGCACCGGGGTCATGGGCTGAACCTAGGTGTGCTGCCCTGGGTTTCCAGTATCACCCTGGTCTCACGGGCCGCTCTTGGCCTGCTGGCCACACCGCCACGTGCGGTCAGCCGCACCTTCGCTGCCGCGCTGACCGACGGGTGTAGGGTCGCGCAGCATGCTGCGGACGAGGAGAGAGCTGCTGCGCGACGGCGCGCGCCTGGGCGCGGGCGCCGCGCTGGCCGGGCCGCTGGCCCACGGCGCGGCCGCGACGGCCGTCGCGGAGGCGGCGACCAGCGCGCCCTACGCCGCCGGCCTGCGCTCGCTGACCGACGAGGTCCGGCTCCCGCACTTGGAGATCGACGGCCGGCTGCCGTCGTGGCTGCGCGGCGTGCTGGTGCGCAACGGCCCGGCGCTGTTCGAGATCGGCGAGCAGCAGCTCAACCACTGGTTCGACGGCCTGGCGATGCTGCACGCGTTCGCCTTCGGCGCCGGCCGCGTCTCCTACGCCAACCGCTTCCTGCGCTCGAGCCAGTACCTGGAGTACAAGCGCACGGGCAAGATGGCCTACAGCGAGTTCGGCACCGACCCGTGCAAGGCGATCTTCTCGGGCGTGACGTCCCTGCCGGTGCTGGGGAAGGTTCCCAATGCCAATGTGTCGATCGAGCGCCTCGGCGCGCGCTTCACCGCGCTGACCGAGATGCCGGTCGCCGTGCGCTTCGACCCCAAGGCCCTCAAGACGCTCGGCGCCGATGGCGTCCTGCCGACCGGCCGCCTCGGCACGGCGCACCCGCACCACGACCCGAAGACCGGCGAGCGCTTCGCCTACGAGGTCGAGCTGGTCCCGCCGACGATGGGCCTGCGGGTGCTGGCCTGGTCGCGCGCGGGCGTCCGCCGCGAGCTGGCGTTCATCCCGCAGGACCGGCCCGGCTACCTGCACTCGTTCGCGCTGACCGCACGGTACGTCGCGGTGATCGCCCAGCCGTTCACGTTCGACCTGGGCAAGTTCCTGAAGCCGGACCGCGGGCCGATCGTCACCAACTACGGGTGGAACGGATCGGAGCCCGCGCGCGTGGTGATCGTCGACCGGGCGCGGGGTGGCGTCGTCGCGACCGCCGAGGTCGACCCGTTCTTCGTCTTTCACCATGTCAATGCCTATGACGACGCGCGCGGCCGCGTGGTGATCGACCTCTGCGCGCACCGCGACAGCGGCATCGTGGACGCGCTGTACCTCAAGCGTCTGCGGCGCGCGGGGGCGAAGGTGCCCCAAGCCGTGCCGCGGCGGATCACGGTCGACCCGGCGAGCGGTAAGGCGGAGGTCCGCGACCTGGCCGAGGGCAACTTCGAGCTGCCGCGCGTCGACGACCGCCTCGACGGGCGCGAGTACCGCTATGCCTACGGAGTCGGCGTCAAGGACCCGGCGCGCAGCGGCTTCATCGACCGCGTGAGCAAGCTCGACACCGCGCGCGGGGAGCTGCGCCACTGGGACGAGCGCGGCGCCTACCCGGGTGAGCCGGTCTTCGTCCGCCGCCCTGGCGCCACGCGCGAGGACGACGGTGTCCTCTTGTCGGTGGTCTTCGACGCGCGCGCCCGCACGTCGTACTTGCTCGTCCTGGATGCCCGCGACCTGTCCGAGGTCGCCCGCGCGGCGGTGCCGCATCACATCCCGTTCGGGTTCCACGGCCTGCACGCCTCGTAGACTCCGGGGCCTGCCCGGCCCGCAGATCACGATCCGCCCCGCCAACCCCGGCGACGCCGAGCGCATCGCCGCGATCTACAACGAGGGGATCGCCAACCGCGCCGCGACGTTCGAGACGCGCCCGCGCAGCAAGGCCGAGGTCGCAGGGTGGACGGTCGCGTCGCTGCCGATCCTGGTCGCCGAGGCTGAGGGACGCGTGGTCGGCTTCGCCAAGGTGGGCAACTACTCCGAGCGCGAGGTCTACGCCGGCATCGGCGAGCACGCGGTCTACGTGGCGTCCGACGCGCGGCGGCTCGGCGTCGGGCAGACGTTGTTGGAGGCCTTGGCTGAGGCGTCGGAGGCGGCGGGTCTCTACAAGCTGACCTCGCGGATCTTCACCACCAACGTGGCGTCGATCGCGTTGCACGAGGCCTCGGGGTTCACGATCGTCGGCGTCCAGCGCCGCCACGGCCGGCTCGACGGCGAGTGGAAGGACTGCGTGTTGGTCGAGCGGCTGCTGGGCGAGGCGGCGACGCCGGACCCGCCCGCGCCGCCCGCTTAGCCCGCGAGCGCCAGCGTCACGCGGTCGGCGAGCAGGCGGCCGCGGAGGGTGAGGACCGCGCGGCCGTCGTCGCGCATTTCGAGCAGGCCGTCGTCGGCGAGCTGCGCCGCGGCGGCGCGCTGGCCCGGGTCGTCGTCGTCGAGCTCCAGGCCGTCGCGCAGGCGCACGGCGAGCATCACGCGCTCCAGGCGCGCCGCGTCGGAGTCGGGCGTCTCGCGGCCCGCGGCCGGCGAGGCGCCCTGCGCCAGCAGCGACATCCAGCGCTCCGGGTGCAGCGTGTTCCACCAGCGCACGCCGCCGACGTGCGAGTGCGCGCCCGGCCCGACGCCCCACCAGTCGCCGCCCGCCCAGTAGCCCATGTTGTGGCGGCAGCGGTCGGCGTCGGTCCGCGCCCAGTTGGCGACCTCGTACCAACCCAGCCCGGCCTGCGCCATCAGCGCTTCGGTCATCTCGTAACGCTCGGCGAGCACGTCGTCGTCGGGCATCGGCAGCTCGCCGCGGCGCACGCGGGCGGCGAGCCTGGTCCCGGGCTCGACGATCAGCGAGTAGGCGGAGACGTGGTCGGGCTCGGCGCTCAGCGCGGTCTCGATCGACAGGCGCCAATCCTCCGCGGTCTCGCCCGGCGTGCCGAAGATGAGGTCCAGCGAGACGTGCTCGAAGCCGGCGGCGCGCGCCTCGCGGGCGGCGGCCACCGCGCGGCCGGGCGTGTGGTGGCGGTCGAGCGTCGCCAGGACGTGCGGCGCCGCCGACTGCATGCCGAGCGACACGCGCGTGAACCCGGCGGCGCGCAGCGCGCTCAGCGACGCGGCGTCGACCGAGTCCGGGTTGGCCTCGGTGGTGACCTCGGCGCCGTCGGCCAGGCCGAACGTCTCCCGGATCGTCTCGAGGATCGCCGCCAAGTCGGTGGGCGGGAGCAGCGTGGGCGTCCCGCCGCCGACGAAGACGGTCTCGACCTGGGGTAGCGCACCGCCGCTCGCGTCGAGGACTCCACGCGCCAGCGCCAGCTCCGCCGCCACCGCGCCCACGTAGCCCTCTGCGCCCGTCGCGGTCGGGATGTAGGTGTTGTAGTCGCAGTAGCCGCAGATCGTCGTGCAGTACGGAACGTGCACGTAGATCCCGAACGGCCGCTCGGGCGCGCCCAGGCCGTCCAGGGCTGCCGCCGGCAGCGCGCCGTCGTGCGGGGGACGGTCGCCGTCGGGAAGCCGCGCCATGTCAGTCGTCAGGGTAGAGGCGCGCGCGGAACGCCCGCGCTCCCTCGACGGACGCACCTCGCGCGCGCACGCGCGCGGCCAGCTCGCGATCAGAGGTCACGACCGTGAGCGACCCCGGGTCCGCGTCGTCCTCCACGCGCTCTGCGATCACGTCATCGGCGGCGTTGCGTCCGCCCGGCGCCCAACCGACGTCGACGTGCGCCAGCGCGCCGACGTCTCTCTCGCGCCCGTCGAAGACCACGGCGACCGTGTCGTCCGGCCGCGCCGCCGCCCACGCGTCCAGGTCGGCGGCCAGCCGCGCCATCGCGCCGGCGCGATCGCGCCACCATCCGTCCGGACGCGAGCCGATCACGTTCATCCCGTCCACGAGCCACCGCACAAGCGGGATGTTCCCGCTCCGGCGGCCGCTATGGTCCGCTGCCGTCATGCGCGCCCGCGCGGCAACCCTGTTGGTCCTGCTCGTGGCCGCCGTCCTGGCGAGCTGCGGCGGCGGCGACTCCGAGCGCAGCGACTACGTCGGCGCGCTCAACAAGGCCCAGAACGGGCTCGCGCAGCGGTTCACGCAGCTGCAGGCGAAGATCACCGCGACCAGCAGCGCCGCCCAGGACCGCGCGACGCTGAAGGCCTACGAAGGCGCAGTCGGGACGACCGTCAAGGACCTGCGCGCGATCGAGCCGCCGGAAGGCTTCGACGAACTTCACCAAAGGTTCGTGGGGGAGGTGGCCGATTACGGGGATGCGCTGCGGAAAGCGCGGGCGGAGCTCGACGGAGATGATCCGCAGGAGATCCTCGCCGCGCAAGGACGGTTGCGGACCGCGGTGCAGCAGACCGGCGTCAAGCTCAACGCCACCATCAAGGCCATCAACGACAAGTTGCAGGGATAACCCCACCTGATGCTCACGAGGCTGCGCGCCGCGCCGGCCACGGTGCCGACCCTGCTCGCCGTGGCCGTGCTGATCGCCTGGACACCGCTGGACGGCGCCCAGTCGGTCACCCGCTGGGCGCCCGGCGGGATCGTGTTCGTCGCGCTGCTGGCGGCGACGGGCGGCGGGCTCGGCCTGCGCTGGCGGGCGGTCCCGGGCGCGGTCCGCGTTGCGGTCGTCCTGATGGCGGCGTTCACCGCGTGGTCGTACCTGTCGATCTCCTGGGCCGACGACAACGGCGTCGCGCTGGAAGGCGCCAACCGCACGCTGCTCTACCTCGTGGTCTTCGCGCTGTTCGCGCTGTGGTCACAGCGCCCGGCGACCGGCGCCTGGGTGCTCGGCCTCTGGACGGCGGGCATCGGCGTCCTGGCGGTCGTCGTCCTGGTCCGCCTCGGCACCGTCGACGACCCCAAGGCCGCGCTCTTCGGCGGCGGCGATCGCCTGCTGTGGCCCGTCGGCTACCCCAACGCCGAGGCCGCGACGTGGCTGATGGCGTTCTGGCCCGCGGTGGCGTTCGCCGCCAGCGCGCGCGTGCCGTGGCCCTTGCGGGGAGCGGCGGCGGCGCTCGGCGTGGTGCTGCTGGACGTCGCGCTGCTGAGCCAGTCGCGCGGGTCGCTCCTGGCGATCCCGGTCTGCGCCGCGGCGTTCGTGCTCTTCGTGCCCGGGCGGCTGCGGACGATCGCCGCTCTGATCCCGATCGCGGGCCTGGCCGCGCTGGCGCTGCCCAAGGTCCTCGACGTCGGCGACGCGCTCGACGGCAGCGGCGGCGTGGCCGCGGTCACCGACGCGGGGTCGACCGCGATGTCGGTGGTCTTGATCCACGCCGTCCTGGCCGGCGTCGTCGTGACGGCGTTCGCCGCCTGGGAGGCGCTGCGGCCGCCGTCTGCGAAGACCGCCGCGACGATCCGCCGCGGCTGGACCTTGCTCGTCGTGGTCGGCGCCGTCGCCGGTTTGGCTGGCGCGCTGGTCGTCGCGGGTAACCCGATCGATCGCGTCGACCACGCCTGGGACTCGTTCAAGGGCGGCTATGACGACAACACGGGCTCGTCGAGTCGGCTGACCGCGGGTCTGGGGTCCAACCGCTATGACTTCTATCGGGTCGCGCTGGACGTCTTCTCCGAGCACCCGATCACGGGCGCGGGGGCCGACAACTTCTTCCAGGACTACCTGGAGCGCGGCGAGTCGTCCGAGACGCCACGCAACCCGCACAACCTCGCGCTGCGCACACTGGAGCAGACGGGCCTGGTCGGGACGCTGCTCCTGCTGGGCGCGTTCCTCGCCGCGCTGACCGCCGGCTGGCGCGCGATGCGCCTGTCCGACCCGCTGGCCGCGACGGTCGCGGGCGGCGCGCTCGTGTCGTTCGCCTACTGGATCGCGCACGGGATGACCGACTGGTTCTGGGAGTGGGCGGGCCTCGGCGCGCCCGCGTTCGCGCTGCTGGGCCTGGCGTGCGCGCTGGCGCCGCGTGCCGAGGTCGAGGCCGACGCCCCAGCGCGACGCCCGGGTGCCGTCGCGCTCGTCCTCGGCGCCACCACCGCCGTCCTCGCCGCGCTGATCCTCGCCGGGCCGTGGCTGGCTGAGCGCGACGTCGAGACCGCCGGCACGGTCTGGCCCGAGCGTCCCTTCGAGGCCTACTCGCGCCTGGACCGCGCGCTCGACCTGGATCCGATGACCGATCGCCCCGCGCTGATCGAGGGCTCGATCGCCCTGCGCTACGGCGATTTGGCCCGGGCCAAGGCCGCCTTCACCGAGGCGCTGGACCGCAACCCGCGCGGTCAGTACGCGACGCTCGAGCTGGGCGCCATCGCCTCAGTACAGAAGGACGCGGCGACGGCGCAGCGGCTGCTCGCGCGCGCCGTGGCGCTCGCGCCGCGCGATGGCACCGCGCGCGACGCGCTCCAGGTCGTCCGTGAGGGCGGCACCGTCGACATCGACGCGCTGAACGGACGGATCCTGTCCGCCGGCCAGCGCATCACCGGGGGTTAGCGGCGTGTTGAGTCCTCATACGGACGCCCGGAAGCTTGGCGAAATGCCAGGGTCCGGTGGTACGTTCATTTGCCAGGTAGGCGACTGGTGGCATTGTCAGGGAACGGACCGGCTAGGCGGATGAAGTTCGTGCAGCTATCGGCAGGGAATGCCCAGAGATGGCAGTGGTCGCGCCCAGGCGCGACTGTCTTGCCGACCTCGCACACGATGCGCCGCCGTCTCGCCACACTCCTCCTCGTCCTCATGCCTGCGCTCGCGCTGCCGGCAGCGTCCGCGCATGCCGCAGACCCGCTGCTGAGCGGCTACGCCGGCCCCGGCGGCGGCGAGCAGGTCGTGCTCGGCAGCACCACGCTGAAGACGACGAACAAGGCTTCGTCTGCGTCGAGCTCGGGGCAGGATGGCGCCGCCGACGCCAGCCTGAAGGCCGACACGTCGAGCGCGTCCACCGCTTCGAGCACCTCCTCCGGTGAGTCCGGAGGCGCCAGCTCCACGCTCACGCGTAAGCCACAGCGCAAGAAGTCGTCCTCTTCTACGTCCAAGGACGCGGGGGATGACGCCAAAACGACCACCACCGGTTCGAGCACCACCACGACCACCACGCCCGCGACCCTGCCGGGCGCGCCTGAGGTCGTCGCTTACCCGACCCGTGCCGGCGAAGTCTCCGGGCTGCCGATCTCGGCGCCCGGGATCCTGCTCGTCGTCATCGGCGTCGCCGCCGCGACGCTGCTCGGGCTGGGACTTCGCCGATTTTCCGGGTCCGATGATCCGCAAGACCCTCAAGTGTCGGCCCGATGACGCCGACCACATGAGGTAGCCGAGAACTGCCGTGAGCCGTATCGAATTCAGCAGCCAGACCGCCGAAGCCGTGCCCTTGCACGCGCCGGTCGGCGGGCTGCCCGCGGCGGCTCCCGATCTTCCGGTCCTGCTGCCGCGCCACCAGCCGTCGACGGTCCGCCGGATCGTCCAGTGGCGCTTCCTGCGGCCGTTGTTGGACACCTTCGGGCTGGCAATCGCGTTGCTGGTCGCGTTCCGCTGGCCGCACGAGGCGGTCTCGCTGGCCGACGGCTGGCCGCTGCTGCTCTTCCCGCCGCTGGTGATGCTCCTGCTGCTCGTGCGCGGCATGTACGAGCGCCGTCTGCGGCCGACGATCCTCGACGGCGTCGTGCCGATCGCCGGATCGGTCTCGATCTCGGCGATGTTCGTCGTCGTGCTGCAGATCTACGTGGCCGGGACGACCACGGTCTCCTCGGTGCCCGCGCACCTGTGGGCGGTCGCGATGGTCACCCTCGGCGGCGGGCGCGTCGCGCTGCTCGGCGTCCAGCGGATCGCGCGCGTTCGCGGGCTCGACGGCGCGCCGACGCTGATCGTCGGCGCCGGCCAGGTCGGCATGCGCCTGGCGCGCCGCCTGGAGGCCAACCCCGAGTACGGGCTCACGCCGGTCGGGTTCTTGGACGCCGATCCGCTTCAGGGTGGCGGCGAGGTCCCGGGCATCCCGGTGCTGGGCTCGCCCGACGAGCTGGACTGGGTCGCGCAGCTCACGGGCGCCGAGCACGTCGTCATCGCGTTCTCGTCGGAGCCCGACGAGCGGCTGGTTGACCTCGTGCGTCGCTGCGAGGCGCTCGGCCTCGAGGTCTCGCTCGTCCCGCGCCTGTTCGAGTCGCTGAACCACCGCGCGACCTACGAGCCGCTGGGCGGCACGCCGCTGATGGGCCTGCGCAGCGTGCACCCCAAGGGCTGGCAGTTCGCGTTCAAGCACGGCTTCGACCGGCTCGGCGCCGCGCTGCTGATCCTCGCCTTCGGCCCCTTGATGGCGACGATCGCGCTGCTGGTGCGGCTGTCGTCGCCCGGCCCGATCATCTTCCGCCAGCGGCGCGTCGGCCGCGACGGCACGGTCTTCGACCTCTACAAGTTCCGCTCGATGCGCCCGCCGGACCCCGCGGCCGAAGGCTTCCAGCCCGGCGCGGGCAGCGCGCCTGGTGGCGTCGAGGGCATCGATCGCCGCACCTGGATCGGCCGGCTGCTGCGCCGCACGTCGCTGGACGAGCTGCCGCAGTTCTTCAACGTGTTGCGCGGCGACATGTCGCTGGTCGGCCCGCGCCCGGAGCGCCCGGAGTTCGTCGAGCTCTTCGAGTCCGACATCCGCCGTTACGGCGATCGTCACCGCGTGAAGTCCGGCGTGACCGGCTGGGCGCAGGTCCACGGCCTGCGCGGGCAGACGTCGCTCAGCGACCGGGTCGAGTGGGACAACTACTACATCGAGCACTGGACGCTGGGGCTGGATCTGAAGATCCTGGCGATGACGATGCTCGAGGTCCTGCGGCCCGCCGAGTAGCGGTCCCTTTCGCGTACTCTCCGGGGCGTGTCCCCGTTCTGGATCTGGATGCAGGCCCTCATCGTGGTGTGCGTGATCGCTTCCGTGATCATCGCCACGATCAAGCTCGCCTGACGCCGGTACGCTCCGGCCATGTTCCGGACGATCGTGGTGGGCACCGACGGCTCCGAGACCGCGAACAAGGCGGTGGGCCAGGCAGCGGAGTTGGCCGCGTCGGTGTCGTCGGAGTTGTTGATCGTGTCGGCGTTTGAGCCGATCTCGGGCTCGCGCCTGCGCGAGGAGTCCCAGCAGGTGCCCGACGACGTGAAGTGGATGGTCAACCCGCGCGAGGACGTCGACGCGACGCTCGCGGGCGCCATCGAAGTCGCCGAGACCAAGGGCGTGGCGACGCGCACGTTCGCGCGTCAGGGCGACCCGGCCGACGCGATCCTGGACGTCGCCGAAGAGGAGCACGCCGACCTGATCGTCGTCGGCAACAAGGGCATGACCGGCGCGAAGCGGTTCTTGTTGGGGTCGGTCCCCAACAAGGTCTCCCACCACGCGCCGTGCAGCGTGCTGATCGTGCGGACGGTCTAACCCGCCGCGGTCTCCGCGACCGCCGCCCGGATCAAGTCGATCGCGGCCTCCGGGTGCGAGGTCATGGCGACGTGGTCGCTGGCGACCTCGACCGTCGTCGCGCCCATCCGCGCGGCGAACTGGCGCTCGGCGTCGGGCGGGATCGCCTCGTCGTTGGTGGCGACCAGGAACCAGGACGGCAGCGACTTCCACGCCGGCGTGCCCATCACCTCGCCGAGCGAGCTGGTGTGCAGCGGCTGCTGGGCGGCGAACATGACCTTGGCCTTGACCGGGTCGACGTCGGCGGCGAAGTGCCCGACGAAGTCGTCCTCGGGCAGCCACGCGAAGCCCTCGTCGTCGATGTCGAGGTGGGCGAGCGCGGGCGTCGGCGGGCCCTGCTGTAGCAGCGCGCCGATCGACTCGCCCTCGTCGAGGCCGAACGCGGCGACGTAGGCCAGCGCGGTGACGTTCGGCGCGTCGGTCCCGAGCGCGGTCATGATCTGGCCGCCGTAGGAGTGGCCGGCGACGACCGTGGGGCCGTCCTGCCGGCGCAGGACGCGCCGCACCTTGGCGACGTCGTCGGCGAGTGGGCCGAGCGCGAGCTGCGGCGCGGTGACGGTGTGGCCATCGGCCTGAAGGGCCTCGATGACGCTGCTCCAGCAAGAGCCGTTAGCCCAGGCTCCGTGGATGAGGACGATGTTCGACATGTCCGCGAACGTACCGGCCCGAACGGTGTTTGTGGGAAACGTTCGTGTTACCCGGCTAGGAGACCGGGACGGCCGGATCGGTCGCCTTGGCGGCGTCGATCAGGCCGTAGCCGTAGCGCGTGTCGTAGCCCACGGGGCCGAGATCGCGGGCGGTCGCCTCCAGGCGGCGCTCGATCGCCTCGGCCGTCGGGTCCGCCCCGAGAACGCCGGAGGCGACGACCAGCGCGGCCGTCGCGCTGACGTGCGGGACCGCCATCGACGTGCCCTGGTAGCCGCGCGGGATCCCGAACTTCGTGTGGTGGACGCCGATCAGCGTCATCTGCGCGATGTTGCGCCCGGACTTGCCGGTCTGCGTGCAGCCGGGGTCCGGCAGCGGGGCGTCGGGGCCGCCGCCGGGGGCGACGAGGTCAAGGCCGTTGCCCTGGTTGGAGAAGTCTGAGAGGCAGCCGTGCTCGGTGGTCGAGCCGACCGAGATCACGTTGGCGTTGCGGGCCGGGTAGGCGACGACGGTGTCGGCCTCGTTGCCGGAGGCGGCGACCGTGACCGCGCCCTTGCGCCGCGCGTAGGAGATGGCGTCGATCAGCTGCGGGATCTGCTGCCAGCCGACGTCGGAGGAGAACTCCAGGCTCAGGTTGATGACCTTGGCCCCGTGGTCGGCGGCGTAGCGGACGCCCTTGGCGATGACGACCGCGTCGCCCTCGCCGTCGTCGTCGAGGACCTTGATCGGCATGATCGACGCGCCGTAGGCCAGACCGGTGAGGCCGACGCCGTTGTCCGTGGCTTCCGCGATGGTCGACGCGACGTGCGTGCCGTGGCCGTTGCGGTCGTTGGCGTAGGGGTCGTCGCCGACGAAGTCATAGCCCTTGATGAAGTGCGTGCCCTCTAGGTCCGGCGACTTGGGGGTCTTGCCGAACGCTCGATAGGCGACGCCGGTGTCGAGGACCGCGACCTTGACGCCCTTGGCGCCGGGGCGACCGGCGGCGATCAGGTGGCCCCAGGCGTCCGGGGCGTTGACGCCGGCGGGGCCGGTGAAGTTCCACTGCACGGCGGCCCAGCGGCCGTCCTTGACGCCGCGGCCGGGGTCGTTCGGGAGGTAGGCGGCGGAGGTGTGCGCCACCGCGTTGCGGACGGCGTAGCGGACGGTCGGGTCGGCGCGCAGCTGCGTGATCGTGGCGCCGACGTCCTGCTTGGCGACGCGCAGCACCTGCGGCTCCGCTTCGCCCTTGCGCTGCACGACGACCTCGCCCGGCACCGTGGTGGCGGCGGACGCAGACGCGGCCGCGGCGCCGCTGGCGGCGACCAGGGCGAGCGCGGAGGCCGCAAGGGCGAGACGGGAGGACAGGACGGACAAGGGTGTGAAGGAGGAACCCCGCGAGAGCGGGGAAGTTCCTCCATGATGACGCTTCGATGACCGGTCCGGAACGGGACGAGGAGTGGATGGGCGCCGCCTTGCAGGAGGCACGCGCCGCGTTGGCTCACGACGACGTCCCGATCGGCGCCGTCGTCGTCAGCGACGCCGGGGAGATCATCGGCGCCGGCCACAACGAACGCGAGCTGCGCGAGGACCCGACCGCCCACGCCGAGGTCCTGGCGCTCCGCGCCGCCGCAGCGGCCCTGGGCACCTGGCGCGTGCTGGACGCCACCCTCTACGTGACCCTGGAGCCCTGCACCATGTGCGCCGGAGCGATCGTGCTGTCCCGGATCCCGCGCGTCGTCTACGCCACCCCCGATCCCAAAGCCGGCGCCGTCGACTCGATCCTCTCGATCCTCTCCGACCCACGCCTCAACCACCGGCCCGAAGTCACATCCGGCATTTTGGCAACGGAAGCCGCCGACCTCCTGCGCTCCTTCTTCCGCGCCCGCCGCTAGTCTCTCCCCTCGCCGAACACCTGGAGGGGTGCCGGAGTGGTTGAACGGGGCGGTCTCGAAAACCGTTGTACGGCTTCGTCGTACCGAGGGTTCGAATCCCTCCCCCTCCGTTTAGGTCGACTTTCGCCGAACGACCTGGTTCGCGCATGGCCATCCCGGTAGTTCCGGATCGCGCGAAGTGACGTTCTGCCGTCGGGCGTCACAATCCGGTAGGGTGCGCGCCGCTGAGCGGTGCTGACAAGTGGCGCTTGCTCGAACCCTGTCGATCTGATCGAATTAAGGCGTTTTGTGGCCCGTGCATCCCTCGAGTGACTTGTCTTTCCCGGAACTGCCATCGACTGTGTGTCCGACGGGCTGGGTACCTTCCCAGCCGTCGTTGATGAACGGTCTCGTCAAGAGGCTGGTGGACGATCACTACCGACGCGAAGGGAGCGCACGCTGATGGCTGCTCAGCCCCAAGCGCACGCCCATGTCCTGGATCATCCTGTGCAAGGCTGCTCTTCCGACGAGATTCGCAAGTGGATCGGTCGTGATCAACTCGATGTGGTCATCGAGCGTCACGAAGACGACGAGTGGTATGCAGTCGCGTTGGCGAACGGTATCGCTGGCTATGGCGCCACACCGGCGGAGGCCGAGGCTGATCTTGCCGGGCTCCTCCAAGGCCGGTTCGTCCACGCCTACCTGAACGGTCGCTCTGCACGGAGCGTCGGTGCGCCGCTGTCGGTCGGACGCCGGTTGCTGATGCGGACCAGCGCGTTGCTGGTAGCCGCCCTCGGAGGGCGGGGTCCCGCTCTCCTGCGCTGGCGCGGCGTCGTGTCGTTGCCGATCGGCGATCAGCCTGCTCTGCGGAATTGAGCGATGACTTCGGGCGAAACAGGCGCAACGGCCGTTTTCGCTCCATCAGCCGGCGTCCGGGCCATCATTCGGGTCCGTGGCACACCGCAGACCTCATTCGCGTAATCACACACGTTCTTGGCTATGAGGAGATCCGACCCTGGTATGCCAATGAGTGGAGGGGTTACGAGCTCCCGGGCACATCGGCTGTCGTGTACGTGAATCCCGACTGGCGGCACATCGTCTACCACTCCCCGGTGTTCCGGACCTTGTGTCAGGACTTGTCGCTCAGCCCGCGTCGACTTCGCGATCTGCTGAACGGACGTCATGACCAGTGAGCTCGAGAGCGCGGCCGCCGCGCCGCTGGCGCCCATTCTCAGGTGGGCGACGATCGTGCTCGATGGGCAGCTCAACCCTGCCATCTATCACCCCAGCTGGCTGACCGCCCACGAGCTCCTGCGCGCCGGGGAGATGGACCGTGTCCGGATCGAGCAGGCCGACGCAGACTTCACGCGGTTCGAGGCGATCTGGTTCACCTTGGAGGCTTCGCGGAAGGAGTTCGAGCTGAGCTCGACGGCCGCGACGACGACCGTCCATCAGCTGCGTGATCTGACCCTGGGCATCTTCAAGCTGCTGTCGCATACACCGATTTCGGCGGTGACCATGCGCCAGATCGCCCAGTGTCCGCTGGACGTGGGCGGGTGGGAGAGCCTCGCCAACTCGTTCTCCAGTCTCGATGCCTGGAGTGGCCTGCTCGGCGATCGACCGCGGCTTGGTGGGCTGTCCGTGTGCCGGGACCTTCCCGATCTCGGCGGGAGCCCGCGAACGCTGGAGGTGACGCTTGAGCCCTCGGCGCTCTTCGACGGCGGCGCCTACATCATCGTGTCAGAGCGCATCTACGTCGGAGAGGCCCCGGGGCAGGGGGCCAACGAGGCAATGGACGCGTTGAGTAGCGGCTGGCTGGAGGCGATGCGACGAGCCAGCGAGATCGTCGATGGCCTTCAGCGGCATCCTGCGATGGGGCGTGGACGATGACCCAGCGGGCCCAGGCCGGAACGGAGGCCGCGAGTAAAGGTGGTGGGCGCCACCGCGGGTTCTGGAGATCGACCGAAGGGATCCGCCGCAGCGCCGATCCGTCCGACCAGACCATGCCTCCCGGCTTCCGTGAGCGGCGCCGCTCTTTGGGAGGAACGTGGCAGCAGACCAACGTCCGGCCGAGCTCCGCTATCGAGGAGTTGGGTGCGCTTGGCGACACCACCGACCGGCGCTCATCGACCGTGTTCACCACCCTTGAAGAGTGGCTGGGCCGGGTCGATGAGGTCGGGGAGGACACGTTCTCCGGTGTTCTGTGGAACGCCGACGACCCCGAGGACGAGGAATGGGCGGAGTTCGACATCGCTCAGGTGGCGCCTGATGACCGCGGGCGCTTGCGACCGGGCGCGGGCTTCTACTGGACGGTCGGCTATCGCGACGAACCGGACGGGGAGCGGCTTGCAGTCTCGGTCGTCCGGATGCAGCGCTTCCCGGTCGAGAGCCCGAAGTTCATGGAGGCCTCTGACGCCGAGGCCGACGTGCGCGCGCCTGAGCTCCTTGACCGCGATGCCAAGGCGTCAGAAGACGTACCCGACGCTCCGTGATAACCACGGATCCACCCTCGAGCGACTGCCTCGAGGTCTCTGTCTTCGGACGCGGAGTGGGCGAGTGCGTTGTAGTCCACTTGGGTGCCGGGCGATGGATGGTGGTTGACTCCCACCGTGACGCAGCGTCGAAGCAGCCTGTAGCATTGAGCTACCTCGCGGGCCTCGGTGTCAACCCGGCGACGGCGGTCGACGTTGTCGTCGCGACTCACTGGCACGACGATCATGTCCGCGGACTGAGCCGGGTGCTCGCCGCGGCACCGAACGCTCGGTTCGTCGCCTCGGGGGCGTGGGAGGGCAAGCAGTTTCTCCGCGTGGTGGAGTACATGCGGCAACGATCGTTCCGAACCGCCGCACAGCGTGACCAGTTGATCTTGGCTGATGCAGGGAGACCGAGCGGCGTCGGGGAGATGGGAGCAGTCCTCGATCGTCTGCAGAGCAGGGGGCAGAGACCGGTGTGGGCACTGGAGGACCGTCTGATCTGGCCGCGGACCGATGCTCCCCGGGCGCCGGTGACCGTGACCGCGGTGGCTCCCAGTGACGACACCGTCTTGCGCTCTCAGGCGGCTTTCGCCGAGCTCAGACGCGAGCTGCCGTTGATCGACGCGATCCCGCTGCCGAAGCCCAACGATTGCTCGTTGGCGCTCTGGGTCAGGACGCCGCATCTCGCAGTCCTCCTCGGAGGCGACCTCGTCGATGTTCCGAACGACGCCGGGCGAGGCTGGTCGGCCGTGGTCGATGCGTCGACCACGGCTCCTGGCTTGGTCTCGATGTTCAAGCTCGCGCACCATGGTGCGAAGAGCGGGGACAACGAAATTGCTTGGGATATACTGACTAGTATGGATGGCTGTGTGGCAGCGATGACAGCCTTTACCAGTCAGAAAGACCCTCTGCCCACGAATGAGGATCGGCAGCGGATTCTGGGCCGTACCGACGAGGCCTATGCCGCCGGTACTAGGATCATCGAGATTGACACGGAGTCTCCTCGTGGACGCGTCGTTGCGCGTCGACGGCGCAAGCGTCAGGCGGAAACGGGCCAGGTGCGCCTCCGTCGTCCTCTTGATGCCCCGGCGGGCACACCGTGGGAGGTGACGTGTTCCGGGAACGCGGGCAGGTTGTCCGTCACGTGAGTCGCGATCTCAAGGCTATGCTGGATGAGTCGATTACAGGATGACCACGGACGCGTCGGACGTCGACGACCAAGCGGAGGCTCGTGCACGGCAAGCAGATACCAGCGGGGCGACGGGCGACCTGGCTCCATCGAGCCAAGGTCCTGTTCTTGACGCGTGAGCCCATGTTCGGCCGCGTCGCCGACGTCGTGGTCATCGTGACCCACGAAGGTGATGGGACCGTGTACGCGGCCGCTCGGCCCCGATGGCGCGGGAGGTTGGCCCGGATGCCTCCTCGCCGGATGGTGGGCATGGGCGACACCGAGGCCGAGGCACTATCGGACTTGGCCGCCGGGCTCTCGTTCCGCCTCGCGCTCGATCACGACGCGCGCTCGTCCTAGCTCTGCCCGGGCCTACATTGGAGGAGATGACCCGCAAGCGCATCGGCTTCCTCTCCTTCGGCCACTACTCCCGCCAGCCCGGCAGCCAGACCCGGACGGCAGGGGAGGCGCTGACGCAGACGATCGAGTTGGCGGAAGGCGCAGAGGCTCTCGGCCTGGATGGGGCCTTCGTGCGGGTGCATCACTTCGCGCGGCAGGCGGCGTCGCCGTTTCCGTTGCTGGCGGCGATGGGGGCGCGGACGAGTCGGATCGAGCTCGGTACCGGTGTCATCGACATGCGGTACGAGAACCCGTTGGCGATGGCTGAGAACGCGGCGGCGGCGGATCTCATCAGCGCTGGACGGTTGCAGCTGGGCGTCAGTCGCGGGTCGCCGGAGCCGGCGTTGAAGGGCTCGGAGGCGTTCGGTCACACACCGCAAGCGGGCGAGACCGACGCCGACCTCGCCCGCCGCCACACCGCGGCCTTCCGCGAGGCGATCGCCGGCGCGACGGTTGTTGATGGTGATCCCGCTATGGGTGGCTTCGGCCGGCTGGCGATCCAGCCGCAGTCGCCGGGTCTCCCTGACCGGATCTGGTGGGGCGCCGGCACCTTCGAGACCGCCGAGTGGGCGGCGCGCGAGGGCATGAACCTGATGTCGTCGACGCTGCTCCTGGAGGAGAAGGGGATCCCGTTCGACGAGCTGCAAGCCGAGCAGATCCTGCGCTTCCGCGACGCGTGGGTCGCCGCCGGCCACGAGCGCGAGCCGCGCGTGTCGGTCAGCCGCAGCGTCTTCCCGATCGTCAGCGACGAGGACGCCGCGTACTTCGGCGGCCAGGTCGGCGGTGGCGACAGCGTCGGCGTCCTCGATGGCGCGACCTCACGCTTTGGCCGCACCTACGCCGGCGAGCCCGACGTCGTCGCCCAGCAGCTGAGCCAGGACGCGGCCGTCCGCCTCGCCGACACCCTCCTGCTCACGATCCCCAACCAGCTCGGCGTGGCCTACAACTTGCACCTGCTCGGCGCGATCGCCGAACACGTCGCGCCCGCGATCGGCTGGACGCCGGGCGGCGCGCCCGCGCCCGCGGCGCGCTGAGCTTCCGGCAGATCCCGCACGCCGCACCCGGTGCATTCCGAATGGTCGGCGTTCCGCGCGACGGCCACCATCGTCGCCATGCCCACCTCGCTCCTCGCCGTGCTCGGCGGTGCCCTCGTCGGCGTCGCGACCCTCATCAGCGAGACCCACTTCGGCGAGATCCCCAACGCCTTCCTCGACTCCATCGCGGTCTGGCTGATCGCCTCGTTCGTGGTCGGGGCCGCCGCTCGCACGCGCACCCACGCGATGACCGTCGGCCTGATCGCCTGCCTCGCCGAGGTCGCCGGCTACTACGTCGCCGCCGCCGCCCGCGGCGTTCCCGGCAGCCCGCACGAGATCGCCTACTGGACCGCCTGCGCCTTCCCCGGCGGCCTGACCTTCGGTCTCGCCGGGCGCTTCTATCGCGAGGGTGGAGGGCTCAAGGGCGTCCTGGGCGCCATCGCCCTGCCCGTCGCGTTCGCCGTCGAAGGCCTATACACCTACGCCTACGTCGAGCACCGCGACCAGGCTGGCGCCGCCTGGGTCCTGATCGCGCTCCTGCTCGCCTACGCCTTCTTCGTCGCCTTGCCGCCCTTTACCACGCGGAACGCGCCGCGCATGAACGGGTGGACCCGGCAGAAGTAGGTGTAGGTCCCGGTCTTCAGCGTCTTCGGCGTCTTCCAGGTGTTGCGGTTGGCCGCAGGCGTGAACTTCCCGCCGAAGCCGGCGATCGGCAGCGACGGCCCGTAGCCCAGCTCGCCCGAGTCGAACTGGACGTCGGCGTTGGCCAACGGGTAGGCGATGCCCGTCGTGCGGTTGCAGGGCGCCCGGCACGCGGTGATCGTGTGGTAGGCCGACTGCGACGGCGTCATCGACTTCAGCGCGTCCAAGTTGGTGAACTTCAACGACTGTCCGGCGCGCACGACCGGCGGCCGCCCGTCGCGGCCCGGCGACGACAGGTCGCCCCGCGCGTAGACGTAGCCCTTGATGTCGACGTTGGTCGGGCGCGTGCCGCTCAACAGGTCGCGGGCGTCCGGCAGCCCCGCGTCCGGCGCGCCGCCGTGGTTGTCGTTCTCGGCCAGGTGCCCGTGCGTGACTAGCCCGCGCGTGTCGATCGCCTCCGAGAACGGGTCCTTCGCGCCGCCGACCAGGCCGTCGGCGTAGAAGACCACCATGATCCCCATCGACTCATACCAGGACGCCTGACGCGTGTCGTAGGTGACGGTCGTCGCCAGGGTGTCCCCGGCGTGGAGCCCCACGCGCCAGTCGGCCTTCGTCCCGGTCATCGACACGTCCCACGACACCGCGCCCGCCGGCTCGTAGTACTTGGCTTCGGACCGGAAGAGCTGCTTGGTGACGCCGCCGCGCGTCGCGGCCAGGTCGTTGTACAGCCCGCCCGGATGGAGGTGGCCCGCGGTCGCGACCAAGGTGATGTCCTTGGGAACCGCGTAGGACTGCGCCACCCCGATGTCCTTCTTCTGGGACGCGCGCGCCTGCGTCGGGAACGTGAACTTGCCGTTGGTCCCCTGGCCCTTGATCGCGTCGAAGACCGGGTAGGGCTTGATCCCCGAGACGTCCATCCACAGCGGCTTGACCTCGGTCATCCCGGCCGCCGCGGGCTCGCTCGCCGGGACGAAGTCGATCGTGTACTTGATGTAGACCTTGTCCTGGTTGGGCGTCAGGTTGTGGATCATGTAGTTCATGATCCAGCCGTCGGTCGGGTCGTACTTGTAGCCGAAGCCCTGCGGCACCTGGAAGATCGTCTTCTCCTCGCCCGCCGCAAACGTGGGGTAGAGGCCGCCGCCGCGCGCGACCAGCCACACGCCGTGGTGCAGGTGGATGACGTCGACCCGCGGCACGTCGTGGCCGCCCTGCGCGTTGGTCTTCGCGTACACGAGGTCCGGCTGAAAGCGCGTGATGTAGCCCGGAACCGAGGGCTTGAGGTCGTTGGGCTGCGCCTCGATCGTGTTCTGCCCCGGGCTGATCGTGACCGGCCCGTACATGTAGGTGATCTTCTGCATGCCCGGGTAGCTGGCCTCGGGCACGGTCTCTACGGCCGAGATCCGCGCCCCCGGCAGCGAGGCGGCGGAGGCGCCCGCGGCCGCGGACAGCAGCAGCGCGCAAGCACAGACGAGCAGGACGGCGAAACGGCGAGACGACGACGGCATGGGACTCGGGACAGGTCCTTGAGACGGTCGGGCGGACGAGCGAACGGCGCGAGGCTACCCCGTTGTTGACCGCACGGTCAACTGCGCGTACGGTGGCGCACCGGTGCCGTCGTCCAAGACCACCCGCCTCGCGCCCGACGAGCGGCGCGACCAGCTCGTCCGCCGCGGCCTCGAGCTGCTCAGCGCGACCCCGCACGATCAGGTCTCGATCGAGGCGATCGCCCGCGCGGCCGGGATCTCCAAGGGATTGTTGTACCACTACTTCCCGACCAAGGCCGACTTCGTCATCGCCGTGCTGCGCCACTCCTACGACGAGCTCACCGCCCGCATGGAGCAGGCCACCGACTTGGACGGCACGCTCGACGCCTTCCTCGGTTACGTCGAGGAGCGCGCGACCGGCTTCGTCGCCGTCCTCAACGCGCGCACCGCCGCCGCCGAGCCGGCGATCCGCGTCGTCCTGGAAGAGCAGCGCACCGCCCGCGTCGCCGGGATGGTCGACCTCGCCGCGCTGCTCGCCGGCCGCCCGCGGGAGCAGGTCGAGTCGCCCTTGCTCACCCTCGCGATCGAGGGCTGGATGGGCTTCTGCGACTCCGTCGTCAGCGGCTGGCTGGAGCGCGGCGAGCCCTCACGCGCGGACGTCCTGCGCCTGCTGCGCGAGAACCTGCTCGCCACGCTGGCCACGGCGACCCGCGCTCCCGCGCCCGCCGTCTAGCCGCGAAGCCGCCTCGGCGCGCGCCGCCGCCTCGGCGGCCTCCAGCGCCGCGGCCCGGCGCCGCGCGCCCGCGAAGACCCAGGTCTTCAGCGCCACGTAGCGGGTGACGGTGGCGACCAGCGAGGCCGCGACCAAGACCATCAACTCGACGCCGTGCGACGCGCCCGGCGCGAGGCCGTGCAGGACGCCCAAGGCGCCCGCGGTCAGCGCGAGCGTGATCGCGTACACCAACGCGCCGGCCGCGTGCTGCTTCAGCAGCCCCGTGCGACCCATGACGCCGAAGGTCAGGCGCCGGTTCGCCGCGGTGTTGGCGACCGCCGTCACGGCGAGCGCCAGCGCGTTGGCGAGACCGGCGCCCATCCCGCCCTCCCGGAGCAGGAGGAACAGCAAGGCGTAGGCGATGGTCGACGCGACACCGACGGCGGCAAAGCGCGCGATCGGGGTGGCGAACGCCAGGCGCGCGACGCCTTTGAGGTCGTCGACCGCGGTCCGCACGATGTCGACGCGCGAGTCCGGGTCGTCGACCCAGTCGACCGGCACCTCGTGCACGCGCAAGCCTTCGCGGCCGGCCAACACCAACAGCTCGGTGTCGAAGAACCAGCCGTCGTCGCGGATCTGGGGCAGCAGCAGCGCCGCGCCCTCGCGCGTGACGGCCTTGAAGCCGCACTGCGCGTCGGTGAACCCGACGCGCAGCGTCGTGCGCAGGATCTTGTTGTAGGTCCTGCTGATGAGCTCGCGCTTGGGGCCGCGCACGACGTGCGCGCCGCGCGCCAGCCGCGACCCGATCGCGACATCGCTGTGCCCGCTGAGCAGCGGCGCCACCAGCGGCAGCAGCCCGCGCAGGTCGGTCGACAGGTCGACGTCCATGTAGGCGACGACGCGTGCGTCGCTACCCGACCACGCCTCCTTCAGCGCCAGCCCGCGGCCCTTGCGCTCCAGGCGCAGGTGCTGCACGCCGTCGAGCTCGTCGACCAGCGCCGCGGCCACGAACGGCGTGCCGTCGGTGCTCGCGTTGTCGGCGATGACGATCCGCCATGAGAACGGGAAGGACTCCGCGAGGAACGCGTGGAGCCGGCGGATGCTGCCCTCGAGCGCGGCCTGCTCGTTGTAGACCGGGACGACGACGTCCACGTCGAGGCGGGGGAGCTGGGTCATGGCAGAGAAGATCGACGGCCGCTGTGCGAGCGCGGTAGGAGCTGGCTGAGAGCTGCCTGAGTCGTCCGGCGCCAGACGACTCAGGAACGTCCCAGCAAGCACCGAGGGTTCTGCGAGGGCGCGTGTCGATGCTGCTGGCATGTCGACGACCGCGACCCCTGCCGACGTGCGCGCCCCGCGCCGCTCTCGCTCATCTCTGCGCGACCGCGTGCGCGCCATCCCGATGCCCGCGCCGGAGCTGATGCTCCTGCTCGCGGTCGCGGGCGTCCTGAACCTCTGGGCCCTGGACACCAACGGCTACGCCAACACCTATTACTCGGCGGCCGTCAAGTCGATGTCCATGAGTTGGCACAACTTCCTCTACAACTCGTTCGACGTCGCCGGTCTTCAGACGCTCGACAAGCCTCCGGCCGCGCTGTGGGTGCAAGCCTTGAGCGTGCGCGCGTTCGGCTACTCGTCGTGGTCGATGCTCGTGCCCCAGGCGCTGATGGGTGCCGGAACGGTTGCGTTGGCCTATGACCTGACCAAGCGCGTCTTCGGTCGCCCGGCCGGCTTCGTCGCGGGCCTGGTCCTGGCGCTGACGCCGATCTCGGTGGCGATCTCGCGCCACAACAACCCGGACGCGCTGGTCGTCCTGGCCTCGACCGCGGCGCTGTGGTTCACGGTTCGCGCCTGCATGGACGGCAAGACCAAGTGGTTGGTCTGGGCCGGCGTGATGGTCGGCATCGGCTTCGAGGCGAAGATGGCGACGGGGCTGTTGGTGCTCCCGGCGCTGGCGCTCGCCTACTTCTGGGTCGCCCCGCGCGGTCGTCTGCGCGCCACAGGGCAGATCGCCATCGCGGGCGTCGTCACCGCTGCGGTCTCGCTGGCGTGGCCGATCTTGGTGTGGTTGACCCCGGCGGCCGACCGGCCGTGGGTCTCGGGTACGTCGGACAACTCGATCTGGTCGCTGATCATGGACTACAACGGCACCGGCCGCGTCGAGGGCCAGGCCGGCGGGCCGGGCGGCGGCATGGGCGGCGGTGGGGGAGGCGGCGTCTTCGGCGGTGACACGGGCATCACGCGTCTGGTCGACGCCTCGCTCGGCGGCCAGGCGGGCTGGCTGATCGGCATGGCGATCGTCGGCGGCCTGGCGATCGCGGTCCTGACCCGCCTGCGGCGCACCGACCCGCGGACCGGCTGGATCATCGCGGCCGGCGGCGCGTTTGCGACCTGCGCGGTCGTGTTCTCCTACGCCCAGGGCATCTTCCACCCCTACTACGTCTCGATGCTCGCGCCGTTCACGGCGGTGCTCGTCGGCGGGGCGGCCGGGACGATCTTGAAGGGCGGGATCCCCGCTCGCGTGATCGCCCCGCTGGCGCTGCTGGCCGGCCTGGGGACCGAGATCCTGGTGATCGATCGCGGCGCGACGGACGTCAAAGGCCTGATCCCGCTGGCGGTTGTCACGGTCGCGGGCGGTGCCGCCGTGCTGGTCGCCAAGACGCCGATGCCCGTCCGCGCCGTGGCGCTGGCGGTCGCGATGGGCGCGCTGCTGATCGCCCCGGCGACGTGGGCGACCGAGACGCTCGGCCACGCCACGAGCTCGACGTTCCCCGCCGGTGGCCCCGCGTCGCAGGGCTTTGGCGGCGGTGGCGGCCCGGGTGGCGGTGGCGGACGCGGCCCGGGTGGCGGCGGCTTCGGCGGCGGCCAGGGCGGACCGCCGCAGATGCAGGGCGCGCCGAACGGCGGCACCACGAGCGGCGGCACCTCTGGCCAGGCCACCGCACCTCCCGGCTTCTCCATGGGCGGCGGCACCCAGACCGGCGGCCCGGGCGGTGGCGGCGGGATGTTCGGCGGCAACAGCAACCTGACCGAGGCGCTCACGTACGCCAAGGCCCACGGCGGCGGCACCATCGGCGTCTCCTCCCAGCAGGGTTCCGCGGAGGCGATCATCGCCTCGGGCGCCGACGTCGCCGGCCTCGGTGGCTTCTCCGGCAGCGAGTCCTCGCCGACGGTGCAGTGGCTGGCGCAGGCCGTCGCAGACGGCCGCATCCGCTACGTCCTGACCGACGGCACCAGTAGCGGTGGCGGCGGGCGCGACGGCCGTGCGGGCGCCAGCGCGATCATGTCGGTCGTCGAGAAGGTCGGCACGGAGACCAGCGTTTCCGGCCTGTATGACTTGCAGGGCAAGGCCTCCGCGATCCTGGCGGCCGCCAGCGGGTCGTAACCACTTGCGCCGCACCGGCGCCGTCGGCGAGCATCGGGGCATGAGCAGCCCCGTGGACTACATCGTCGTCGGCGCCGGATCGGCCGGGTGCGTGCTGGCCAACCGCCTGAGCGAGGACCCGGGCGTCAGCGTCCTGCTGATCGAGGCGGGTGGGAAGGACCGCAGCCCGAACATCAAGATCCCGGCGGGCTTTGCTAAGCAGTTCCACACCAAGTTGGACTGGGACTTCGCGACCGAGCCCGAGCCGCACTGCGACGGGCGCTCGCTGTTCATCCCCCGCGGCAAGTCGCTTGGCGGCTCGTCGTCGATGAACGCCATGTTGTACGTCCGCGGCCGTCCGCTGGACTACGACCTGTGGGAGGCCGAGGGCGCGCTCGGTTGGGGCTGGGACGACGTGCGCCCGTACTTCCTCAAGGCGGAGAACAACGAGCGCGGGGCCAGCGAGCACCACGCGGTCGGCGGTCCGCTGAACGTCATGGACGAGCGCTCCCCGCGACCGCTGACGCGCCGGTTCCTCAGCGCCGCCGAGGCGGTCGGGATCCCGCGCATCGCCGACTACAACGGGCCCGAGCAGGACGGCGCGTCGCTCGTGCAGGTCACGCAGCGCAACGGGCGGCGGTGGTCGACGGCCGACGCCTACCTGCGCCCGGCGCTGGACCGTCCCAACCTGACCGTGCGCACGAGCGCGCACGTGGCGCGCGTGGCGATTGAGGGCGACCGCGCGGTCGGCGTCGTCCTGCGCGACGGCCGCGGCCGCGAGGAGACGGTGCGCGCCGAGCGCGAGGTGATCCTCAGCGCGGGCGCGATCGGCTCGCCGCAGTTGTTGATGTTGTCGGGTATCGGTCCCGCCGACCACCTCTCCGGCCACGGCATCGCCACCGTCGTCGACAACGCCGCGGTCGGCGGCAACCTCCAGGACCACCCCTACGTCGTGTGCGTCTGGGAGGCGACGGTGGCCGAGTCGCTCTACGGCGCCGACAAGCCCAAGCCGTTGTTGGAGTGGTTGCTGCGCCGCTCCGGGCCGCTGACGTCCACGGTCGCCGAGGCGTTCGCGTTCGTCCGCAGTCGGCCCGGCCTGCCCGCGGCCGACCTCCAGTACCACTTCGCCCCGGCCTACTTCGTGGACAACGGCGCCGAGGAGTTCGACGGCCACGCCTTCACGATGGGCCCGGTGCTCGTGAGCCCGAAGTCGCGCGGCACGGTCCGGCTGGCGGCGGCTGACCCGGTCGCCAAGCCCAAGATCCTCACCAACTCGCTGAGCGAGCCCGAGGACCTCGCCGCGCTCGTGACCGGCGTGGAGCTGGCGCGCGAGCTGGCCGGCGCCGAGCCGTTGGCCTCGGCCCGCGGCCGTGAGATCTACCCGGGCGCGAACGTGCGCGACGACACCGACGTGGAGGACTTCATCCGCCGCGCCGTCCAGCTGCTCTACCACCCGTGCGGCACCTGTCGCATGGGCGGCGAGGACGCGGTGCTCGACCCGGAGCTGCGCGTGCGCGGCATCGAGGGCCTGCGCGTCGCCGACGCGTCCGTCTTCCCGATCATCCCCGGCGGCAACACCAACGCGCCGACGATCATGGTCGGCGAGCGCGCCGCAGACCTCATCAAGGGCGAGGTGCGCGCGCCCGCGGCAGCGTGACGCCGCCGCGCTCGTTACGGTGTGCGCACGAGGTGACGGTCCGCTCCGGTCCGTTCGCGCCACGACCCTTCTCGCTCACCGCGCGCCGCGGCAGACCAGGGGAGCGGGACGGGGTGGTGGAAGCTCACCGTGGGGTGAGGCCGTCGACTCGGGGACAGGCAGCGATCGCCCGCCAGTGAACCTTTTGAGGTGGCTGGGCAGCGTCGTTACAATGTGACGACCCGCTGCCCGTTCGGTTCTCCGAGGCTCCTCCTCCTTGCGTGAGCAGCACCCTTAGAGGAGCCCGGAATGAGGCAGCGTTGCCTGGTCCCCAAGAGACCGAGCCCGGAGACGAACGCACGGCCGATCGGCCGAGCGTGTTGGCGGCGGTCTCGGCCGAGATGGTCCGGTTGTACAAGGAACAGCTCGGGCGCGGCCCGACGAAGGTCCGCACCAACTGGGCCGGGCGGGACACGCTCGTGGTCGTGTTGGAGGACACCTTCACACCGGCTGAGCGCAACCTGCTGACGCTCGGCGAATCGAGCCGGCTGCGCGAGACGCGGATGCTGTTTCAGTACTCGTGGGCCCGTGAGTTCTGCGAGCCGATCGAGCGCCTGACGGGCCGCAAAGTCCGGGCGTTCGTCAGCGGGTTGGACACCGATGCGGACGGCACGTCGATGGAGGCGTTCGTCCTCCACCCCGAGGGCTACACCGGGCCGTCTCGCGCGGACGCCATCGCCTCGGCCTAGCAGTTTGGGGAGTTGGCGGGTGCAAGCGGTTTCGGGCGGGTAATCTCCGACGTATAGGTGTGTGTCGGTCCGGTCCGCTCTCGTCGGCCAGCACTCGATCGTCACGGCTCAGCACCCCGCAGCGGTGGCAGGGGCCGGGACGCCGGGTTTCGGCAGCAGGGCCGGGTGAACAGTTCCTCTCAGAATCGAGCCGTAATGTCCTCTGCGACGGATCGCGTCGCGTGGGTGTGGCCAGCCGAAGTGCCGAGCGTCGCTACGGCACGGCATGCCGTGGTGGCCTGGCTGCGAGCGCTCGAGACGCCGGACCCTCCGCTCGGCGACGTCGCCCTCGTCGTCTCCGAGGCCGTGACCAACGTCGTCAACCACGCCTACATCGGGCGCGACCCGGGCGAGGTCCGCGTCGAGCTGTCGCTGGACGGCTCGGAGCTCGCGCTCGTGGTCGCCGACGACGGCACCGGCCTGCGGCCACGGCCCGACTCGCCGGGCCTCGGCTACGGCCTCGCGCTGATGGTCGCGGTCAGCAAGCGCTTCGAGGCGCAGACCGTCGAGGGCACTGGCACCCGCCTCTGCGCCTGGTTCAGTCGCGACGCCGCCGACGCCACGCTCCCCGAGGCCTGACCCCGCTCCGAAGGGACTTCCCGCTACCCTTCGGCGCTCGCCTAGGCGTCTTTGGAGGGGTGCCGGAGTGGTTGAACGGGGCGGTCTCGAAAACCGTTGTACGGCTTCGTCGTACCGAGGGTTCGAATCCCTCCCCCTCCGCTGAGAGCGAACGACGTTCAAGGAAATCGCCTTGAACGAAGTGGGGCCCGCCCATGAGCAGGCCCCACTTCCGTTGGCGTGTCGGTGCTGCCTGCGGGCCTGCGCCGATGTTCACAGAGAGAGGTTGAGCAATCGAGATCCGTCGCCGAGGCGCGACCGGATCGGCGCCGGGAGGTCCTAGGCCCCCGGGATCACCGCGCGACGATGCCACGGCGACCGCGGGTCGAGGGTCTCGCATGGATAGGGCCAGTCGGGGATCACGCCGGGCGGCCCGGCGCCGAGCACATCGCGCCAGCGCGGGACGATCCCGTGGAGGCGCAGGCCCGGGTCGGGGCGCTCGTCTGCGGGAGGGTCGTCGGGGTCGATGACGGTCGCGAGCTCCCAGCGGACGGCCTCGTCGGCGATCGGGGAGCGGCGGATGCCGGGCAGATGGTCGAACTGCGCGGCGGTCACGTCGATGGCCTCGCCGGCGATCTCGAGGACCCAGTGGTTGGCGTGCGGGTTCCGGTCGGCCTGCGGCTTGCCGAAGGTGAACCGGACCACGCGCACACCGTCGGCCAAGCCGCGCTGTTCGAGGTGGGCGAAGAGCGCGAGGCTGGCTCGGCAGCAGAGGCCGGCGGCGGCCCACCGGTCTCGCGTGGCCGCGCCCCAGGGGCCGGCGGCGAAGTCGTCGATGGCGGCGCAGAGATCCACGTGACGAGGGTACGCCTCGTTGGAGGTAGGCCCGCGCGGGACAGGGTCGGTCGTGCAAACGGCTCTACCGCGAGGAACAGCATGAAGGCAGACTCGACCCCATGCAGATCGGAGACGTCCTCAAGGCCCACCGCGAGCTTCGCGGCCTGACCCAGCAGCGGGTCGCCGACCGGCTGCAGACCACCCGCGACACGGTCGCTCGCTGGGAGCGCAACGACCACCGGCCCCGGCCGCATCACATGATCGAGCTGTCCAAGCTCTACGACCAGCAGCGCGACCTGATGTGGCCGGTCGATCCGGAGATGGCCCGGCGGCTGATCTCTGCGCGCCGCCGCGAGCTGCTCGCCGAGCAGCCCGCCCTCGTCGTCGTCGAGCCTGACCCGTTCAGCTGGCGCATGCGCCAGGTCACCGGCTGGCGCGACCTGGATCCTTCGACGCTCGCCCGCCGTCTCGGCGTCACGTCGAAGACGGTGGCCCGCTGGCTCGTCGGCGAGACGACCCCGGACTGGGACATGCTCTGGGCGATCGCCGATCTGCTCGACGTGCCCGTCTGGTGGCTGCGCTGCGGCGGCGTGGAAGAGCAGGCCATGTACGGCCCCTACGAGGCTTGCGCCGAGGACACCGGACACCCGCCGAGCCTCCAGCACGGCTGGGACTTCGCCGAGCGCACCGCGATCGAGCATGGCATCCCCATCGATGACGTCGTCCGCACCGCCTACCCGAAGTGGATGGGCTGGCGTTGGAAGGGCCGCCTCGACGAGTGGGCGCGCCCGCAGGTGCCGCCGTGCCCGATCACCCCGCGCCTGCAACTGGCCGCCCTGGCGTGGTGCGGCGAGCACGGCGCGTTGATCGAAGACGCCCACACCTGGCTGCACGACCTCACCGACATGTCCGAGCTCTCCGTTCGTCGCTGGCTTGACGGGGAGCGCATCCCCCGTTGGCGCGAGGCGAGCCTCGCCGCCGCTGCGCTGGAGATCCCGGTCTGGCACCTGTGGATCCCCGGCGTCGCTGCCCCGGTTCTGCCACGGCGTTGAGAGCACCCGATCTTTCGCGGTTCGTCCCACCGGCGGATCGGTCGTCTGGGCGTCGATCGGCCTCCTCGCCCGCCGGTCTCCGCCTACTCTTGAGCGATGCCCACCTGCCAGCTCGAAGTCGTCGGCAACGGCCCGTCGGCCCCGACGGAGGTCCTGCGCGACACGCTCTTGAAGGAGCCCGCAGTGCTCCTCGCTGAGCAAGCGGGCGACCGAGTGCTAGTTGATGTCGATGCCATCGATCGTCACGACGCGGTGGCTCTCATCGGCGCCGTGCTCGACACGAAGGTCACCCCGTCTGTCCGTAACGGCTTTGTCTCGCCGTCAGGCGCGCCGCGGATCCGCGACCGCTGACGGAGGGCGCGGAAGACGGAGCGACCCTGCTCGCCGCTGGTCTACCCCTGCCGCGCCCGCCAGCGGGTGGCCCACGATGCGTCGACGCCGGCGAGCAGGTCGGCGACGTCGGCGGGAGGTGTGAACGTCATCGGATCGTCGGCCATGTCACGAAGCTCCCAGAGCCGGGTAAACGTCTGCTCGCGCAGCGTCGATGGGTCTCCTGGGGCGGTCGTCTCACGGGCGAGGATCGTGTCGTCGTCCATGGTGAGGATTCCGGCGATCGTGTCGGGCCGGCGATCCCGGAGGTACATCGCGGCGGCGCGGTTGGCGTCGAGCTCGATCGGCTTGGCCCAGTAGAGGTCCCTCGCGTTCGATGCTCCCGGCGCGGCGCGCTCGGAGACCTCCTCGAGGATGTGGTCGAGCTCGAACAGCTCCTTGCCGCAGGCATCGAACTGCTGCGCGTGCCGGACCTCGTGGCGGAGCATCGCGGCGATCCTCGCTGCGGCCACCGGGTCCTCGGCGTCGAAGTCGGAGTAGATCGCCACGCGGTGCCGACGGAGGTTCGCGGGCTGGTTGGCCTCCTTGGCGGCTCCTGGCGTGAGGACGTTGTGGTGGGCATAGACGCGCAGCCTGGGCCAGAACCACGCCGCCTTTGCCCCGCCATGCTCCGGATCTCCGGAGACCGCCAGCAGCATGAAGCGGTCCTCGTCAACGCCCGCCTGATCGACGACGTCGTGCCACAGGTCCACGAGCGCGTCGGTCGCGGTCAGTTGATGGGCCATCGGCGAAGCGTCCCGCCGGCGCCGCGCCAGCTAAGGCCGCGCCACGTGCACGTGGGTCGTGACGAGCCGGTCGTTGTCGCGGATCAGCCCGGCGACGTCGACGTAGCCCGTCCAGCGACCCGCGCGCTCCCAGGCGACCGAGCAGCGCACGCGCGTGCGGGCGACCCGGCGGCAGCGCTCGTGGTAGCCGGACGCCTGCGCGAACTTCGCGCCGTACGCGCGACGCAGCGCGAGCCGGGTCGCGATGGCGGCCTTGCGCATCGCCACCGTGTTGACGTAGCTCTTGAGCTTCTCGAGGTTCTCGCACGCGGTGCCGTTGCCGTTGCGATCCAGCCGCGCCGCTAACGCGCGGTTGGACTCCAGCGCCTTCTGCGCGGTCTGCTGGTAGACGAAGTTCTGGCACGAGACGCTGCGCGCCGTCACCGGCCCGGTGCCGCCCGGGACCGAGGCGCCGGGGACGATCGCGTTGCCGGGATCCTTCGCGCCTCCGCCGGTGCTGCCCCCGTCGCCGGTGCCAGGCTCGTCGCCCGGGGTGTCCGTGCCACCGCCGCCGGCGCCGCCGCTCGGCTGCGTGATCACGACATCGGCGATCGGGTAGTAGACGCGATCCGCGTAGGTGTAGACGCACAGGCGCGTCGGCGGGGCGGGCGTCGGGCCGAGCCAGCCCCGCGGCGAGATCCGGCCCGTCTCGGTCGTCGGGCCGGTGGTCTGGACGTTGCCGGTCCAGGCGATCCACGGATCCGCCGGCTGGCCGGCCGGGCAGGCCGAGGTGTCGGCGAGCTGGTCGATCTCTGAGAAGTAGTCGCACTGCTCGCCAGGACCGCACGTTCGCTTGGCGGTCAGCGAGAACGAGATGCTCGTGGGGGTGGCCTGCTTGATGGTCAGCGTTCCGCTGACCTGCACAGCACCAGCCGGCGCGCAGCATCCCAGCGCGACCGTGAGGACGATGACGACCCAAGCTCTCCTCGGCACGCGCCGACACTACCGATCTGAACACAGCCCCGTCTACTGGTCAGCGGGGTAGAAGGTGAGGACGCCGATCAATCGGTGCCGTCGACCTCTCGCAGCGAGCCGTCCTCGGGGTCGAAGACGAAGCCGCGGATGTGATCGCGGTGCGGCAATTCGCGTGCCGACCGCAGCCGCGCGAGCGACTGGCGCAGCGTGTCCTCGAGGTTGTCGAACGCGCCAAGCCGCCACGTGGGAAGGATGCCGTCGTTGGCCAGCGCGCGGCGAAAGTCATCCTCCGACCCGCCATGCAGACCGCACCCGCGGTGCATGACCACCACGATCTCCTCCGTGCCCAGCAGCCGCTGCGACGCCGACAGCGACCGCAGCGCGTCGTCCGTCGCCAGCCCACCCGCGTTGCGGATGATGTGCGCATCCCCACGCTCGATCCCGAGCATCGGGAACAGGTCGATGCGCGTGTCCATGCACGACAGCACCGCCACCTTGCGTTGCGGGCGAGGAGAAAGCCCCGGCGCCGCCAGCGCCTCCGGGTGCTCGGCCGCGTGCTCCAGCATCTCATCAGCGTTCTTCGGCATCGCTCGGCGAATCGTATTGGGGCTTGTGGCAGCGCGCGGGCTCGAGCGCTTCGGGTCGGCCGCCGCACCGTGAACGCGCTCGCCTCGCTCCGCCTCGCGCTCGCGTGGTTGGCGGCGCACGCGCTGCTGGTTGGTGTCGCTGTCGTCTCGCCGCGGACGCTGGCGCTAGAGCGCCGTGGCATCGATGGCCGCGCTGCGGACTGCGCTCGGCGAACGGATCACGGTGCAGCGGCCACGCGGGCGTGGGCTGCCGCGGGGTGGCCCCGGCGCTCAAGACGAACGCCGGCTCCTGGCGGCGTGGCTTGCTGGTGGCGCGAACGTCCTGGCGGTCCCGCCAAACGTGTGGACGAAGCGAGGGTGTGACACCTCTTCATCCGAGACCGCGGCAAAGCGCGCGACCGATGCCACTCCCGCCCGCGTCGCCGGCAGCAGGAGAACTGACGATCAGCGCCCGCGGCGCCCCGACGCAAGCGCGAGCGGGCTCGGTGAAGACGGTGTCATCACCCTCGCCGACCGACAACGCCCACGCGACCCCGCCAAACGCAAAACGGCCCGCCCGGCAAAACGCCGGACGGGCCGCGAAGAGCTGCGTGAGGTTGAGGAGCTAGGCCGCGACCGGTGCAGGTGCGTCGGTGTAGGTCTCGCCGGCCTCGGCCTTGGCGACCAGGGATGCCGGGGGCTCGAAGCGCTCGCCGTACTTTTCGGCGAGCTCCCGTGCCCGGGCGACGAAGCCGGAGAGGCCGCCGTCGTAGCCGTTGATGTACTGGATCGAGCCGCCGGACCAGCCGGGGAAGCCGATGCCGAAGACCGAGCCGATGTTGGCGTCGGCGATCGTCTCCAGTACACCCTCGTCGAGGCACTTGACTGTCTCGATGGCCTCGGCGAAGAGCATGCGCTCCTCAAGGTCCTTCAGCGACAGCGTCGAGGGATCGTCAACCACGGGGAACCACTCGCGCAGACCCGGGAACAACCCGGTGCGCTTGCCGTCCTCGTAGTTGTAGAACCCGGCGCCGCGGAGCTTGCCGGCGCGGTTCTCCTCGAGCATCTTGTCGATGACGCTGAACGCCGGGTGGTCGACCCACTCGCCGCCGTCGGCCTCGATGGCCTCCTTGGAGGCCTTGCGGATCTTGGCCATCAGCTCCAGGTTGAGCTCGTCGCTCAGCTGGAGGACCGGCGCGGGGTAGCCCGCCTGCGATGACGCCTGCTCGATCGTCGGCGCCGGGACGCCTTCGGTCAGCATCGCGATGCCCTCGTTGATGAACGTGCCGATCACGCGCGAGGTGTAGAAGCCGCGCGAGTCATTGACCACGATCGGCGTCTTCTTGATGATCTTGGCGAAGTCGAGCGCGCGGTAGAGCGCGTCGTCTGAGGTCTGCTCGCCCTTGATGATCTCCAGCAGCGGCATCTTGTCCACGGGGGAGAAGAAGTGCAGGCCGATGAAGTCGGTCGGGCGCGAGACGCCCTCGGCGAGCTGCGTGATCGGCAGCGTCGACGTGTTGGACCCCAACAAGGCGTCCGGCTTCAGGTAGGGCTCGATCTCCGCGAAGACCTTGGCCTTGACGCCCGGATCCTCGAAGACGGCCTCGATCACCAGGTCGGCGTCCTGTGCGGCAGCCGGGTCGGTCGTCGGGGTGATGCGGGCCAGCAGCGCGTCGCCGTCCTCCTGGGACTGACGGCCGCGGCCGACGGCCTTCTCGACCAGCTTGACCGAGTAGTCCTTGCCGCGATCGGCAGCCGCCTGGTCGACGTCCTTGAGGACGACCTCCAGGCCGGCCTTCGCCGAGACGAACGCGATCGCCGCGCCCATCATGCCGGCGCCGAGGACCACGACCTTCTTGGGCTCGAAGCGCGCGATGCCCTCCGGCCGCCCGCGATCCCCGTTGACCTGCTGGAGGTCGAAGAAGAACGCCTGGATCATGTTCTTGGCCACCTGGCCGGTCGCCAGGTCCACGAAGTAGCGGCCCTCGATCTCGATCGCGGTGTCGAAGTCGACCTGCGAGCCCTCGACCGCCGCGGCCATGATGTGGTGCGGCGCCGGGTAGTTGGCGCCCTTGAGCTGCTTGCGCAGGTTGGCCGGGAACGCCGGCAGGTTCATCGCGAGCTTCGGGTTGGACGGCGTGCCGCCCGGGATCTTGTAGCCCTTGACGTCCCACGGCTGGCCGGCGAAGTCCTCGCCCTGCTCGCCGATCCACCCCTTGGCTGCTGGGACGAGATCCTCGAGCGACGGCACGACCTTGTCGACGAGGCCCATCTCCAGCGCCTGGGCCGGACGCTTCTCCTGGCCCTGGAGCAGCAGCTGCATCATCGCGTCGACGATGCCGAACATCCGCACCGTGCGCACGACGCCGCCGCCACCCGGCAACAGCCCCAACTTGACCTCGGGGAAGCCGAGCTTGGCCTTCGGCGAGTCGACGATGACGCGGTAGTGCGTGGCCAGCGCGATCTCCAGACCGCCGCCGAGCGCCGCGCCGTTGATCGCCGCGACGACCGGGACGCCGAGCGTCTCCAGGCGGCGCAGCTGCGACTTGACGAGGCGGATGCCCTCGGCGAACTCGGCGGACTGCTCGCGCGTGACCGCCTTGAGGTCGTTGAGGTCGCCGCCCGCGAAGAACGTCTTCTTGCCTGAGGTCAGGACGACGCCCTTGATGGAGTCCTTCTCGGCCTCCAGGCGATCGACCGTCGCGCCCATCGACTCGATGTAGGCGCGGTTCATCGTGTTGGCGCCCTGGTTGGGATCATCGAGCGTGAGGACGACGATGCCGTCCTCGCCCTTGTCCCACTTGATCGTGGTGCTCTCAGCCATGGCTTAGATCGCCTCCACGACGGTCGCGATGCCCATGCCGCCGCCGACGCAGAGCGTGCAGAGGCCGTACTTGCCGCCGGTGCGGTGCAGCTCGTCGATGATCGTGCCGAGGATCATGCCGCCGGTCGCGCCGAGCGGGTGGCCCATCGCGATCGCGCCGCCGTTGACGTTGACCTTCTCGAGATCGAGGTCCATATCCCGGACAAATCGGAGCACGACCGCGGCGAAGGCCTCGTTGATCTCGACGAGGTCGAGCTGGTCGGCGGTGATGCCCGCCTTGGCCAGCGCCTTCTTGGACGCCGGCGCGGGGCCGGTGAGCATGATCGTCGGGTCGGCGCCGCTGACCGCGGTGGCGAGGATGCGGGCGCGCGGCGTCAGGCCGAGCTCGGCACCCGCCGACTCGCTGCCGATGGCGACCAGCGACGCGCCGTCCACGATGCCCGACGAGTTGCCCGGCGTGTGGACGTGGTTGATCTTCTCGACCCAGTGGTACTTCTGCAGCGCGACGGCGTCGAAGCCGCCCATCTCGCCCATCGCGGCGAACGAGGGCTTCAACTTGCCCAGCGTCTCGACCGTCGTGCCGGCGCGAATGAACTCGTCCTTGTCGAGGACCAAGTTGTCGTTGAGGTCCTTAACCGCGATGACCGAGTTGTCGAAGCGACCTTCGGCCTGCGCGGTCGACGCGCGGTCCTGCGAGCGCACGGCGTACGCGTCGACGTCGTCGCGCGAGAACTCCTCGACGGTCGCGATCAGGTCGGCGCCGACGCCCTGCGGGATGAACGACGTGTCGTAGTTGGTCTCCGGGTCCATCGCCCAGGCGCCACCATCGGAGCCCATCGGGACGCGCGACATCGACTCGACGCCGCCCGCGAAGACGAGGTCTTCCCAGCCGGAGGCGACCTTCTGCGCGGCGATGTTCACGGCCTCCAGGCCGGAGGCGCAGAAGCGGTTGAGCTGCACGCCGGCGACCGTGTCCGGCAGGCCGGCCTTGATCGCGGCGGTCTTGGCGATGTCGGCGCCCTGGTCGCCGACGGGGGAGACGCAGCCGAGCACGACGTCGTCAACCCGGTTGGGGTCGAGCTTCTCGTTGCGGACCAACATCTCGTGCATCAGGCCGACGACGAGGTCGACCGGCTTGGTCCCGTGCAGGGACCCGTTGCTCTTGCCCTTGCCGCGGGGGGTGCGGATGGCGTCGAAGACCAACGCCTCGGTGGCTGCCATTGCCTGGTGTCTCCTCTAGGCGAAATCGAGAACTGCAGTCAGGGCGCGGAAGCTACCACAGAAACATTCAGTCGTGAACGCAAGTAACATGGGCGCAGCGATGTCCTCGCCGCCCCGTGACACAGCCCCGCCAAAGCGGCGCAACCAGGCCGAGCGCTCCGCCGCCACGCGGGAGGCGCTGCTCGACGCCACGCTCGAGTGCCTGGTCGAGGACGGCTACGCCAACACGACGACCGCGCGCGTCGCCGAGCGCGCCGGGGTCTCCCGCGGCGCGCACCTGCACCACTTCCAGACGCGCGACGCGCTGCTGGCCGCCGCGGCCGATCACCTGACCGCGAAGCGGGGCGCCCATCTCCGCGAGGCCGCCGACGCGCTGCCGGACGGTCCCGACCGCGTCGCGCGCGGGCTCGACCTGCTGTGGAGCGCCTACGCCAACCCGCTCTACCACGCGTCGCTCGATCTCTGGAACCAGGGCCGCACCGACGACGAGCTGCGCGAGCACCTCGTCCCGATCGAGCGCCGCCTGGACCGCCAGACCGCCGAGATGGCCCAGCGCATGTTCCCTGACGCGGCCCGGCGCCCGGACTTCGAGCACCTCGTCGAGCTGGCGCTGGCCGCGATCCGCGGCCTGGTCGTCCTCGACACGCTGCACCCCGACGGCGCGCGCGCCGCCAAGCAGTGGGAGCATTGCCGCGCGCAGCTGGTGCGGCTGTTCGAAGACCGTTAGGGTCGGGCCCGCCGCACGAAGCGGCATCCCGCCGTTCCAGTCCCACGCCAGTTAGGAAGTCCCATGTCCCGGGTCCGCGCGACGCTCGCCGTCGCCCTTGCCGCCGCTCTCGCGCCGGCCGCTGCCGCTCACGCGCAGGACGTGACCGTCACGTCGTTTGACGGCACGCCGATCATCGCCCACGTCTTCCCGGTCCCCGGCATTGCCGCCGGGCAGACCGCGCCCACGGTGCTCAACGGTCCCGGCTGGGCCGGCACCGGCGACAACGACCCCAACGTCGGGCTGATCAAGCAGCTCAACGGCCTCGGCTACAACGTCGTGACCTGGTCGCCGCGCGGCTTTGGCGCCTCCGGCGGCCTGGTCTCGATCGACACGCCGTCGATCGAGGGCAAGGACACCAGCGCGCTGGTCGACTACGTCGCGGCCCAGCCGTGGGCGCAGCTCGACGGCGCCGGCGACCCGCGTATCGGCATGGCCGGCGGTAGCTACGGCGGCGGCATCCAGTACTCGACCGCGATCGCCGACCACCGCCTCGACGCGCTCGTCCCCGTCGTCGGCTGGCACAGCCTGACCACCGCGCTCTACAAGGACAAGACCTTCAAGCAGGGCTGGGACACGTTGTTGTACACCTCGGGCTTGGGTTCGGCCAACAGCACCGCGCCCGGCCTGGACCCGCACGTCACCTCCGCCTACGAGGCGGGGCTGAAGAGCGGCGTCCTGAGCGCCGAGGACGAGGCGTGGTTCGCCGCGCGCGGTCCCGGCGACGCCGTCTCGCAGATCACGACCCCGACGATGGTCGTCGGCGGCACGGTCGACACGCTGTTCCCGCTGGACGAAGACATCAAGCTGTACAACGCCATTAAGAAGGGCGGCGCCCCCGTCAAGATGGTGTGGTTCTGCGGCGGTCACGGCGAGTGCCTGACCGGCACCGGCGACCCCGGCAAGCAGAAGGCGACGCTGTCGCTCGGCTCCGGGCACCTCAGCGACCTGACCGTCGCGTGGTTTGCCAAGTACCTCAAGAAGGACGCCACCGCGAACACCGGTGCCGGCTTCGAGTACCTGGCCGACGACGCCAAGTGGCGTTCGGCTGCCACCTACCCCGCTCCCAAGGGCACGCCGATCACCGCGACCGGCAAGGGCACGCTGAAGCTCCTCAAGGGCTACATCTCGGGCGAGGCGATCAAGGCGACGCCGGCCAAGGCGAGCCAGGCGCTCCAGATCAAGGTCGTCGCGCCGCGCTCCGCGCAGCTCGTCGGCGCGCCGAAGCTGACGCTCAGCTACTCGGGCAAGGGCACGCCGGCCAAGAACGCCAAGGTGTACGCCCAGCTCGTCGACGTCAAGCGCGGCATCGTCGTCGGCAACCAGGTCACGCCGATCCCGCTGACGCTTGACGGCAAGAAGCACAGCGTCACCCGTGAGCTGACGCCGATCGCCGCGATCGCGGCCAAGGGCACGCGCTACACGCTGCAGATCGTCTCCAGCTCGAAGGTCTGGGCCCAGCAGCGCGGGACGGGCACGGTCAAGGTCGCAAAGGCGAAGCTGACGCTGCCGACCGTCAAGGCCGGCTAGCTCCAGCGATACCTTGATTTCTGGATAGGGTTTGTGGAGAAACTTCCACAAGCCCTATCCTCGACGCTCCACACCCGACGCCAGCGAGGTCATCCACCTATGTCCGAAGACGCCATCACCTACCGCCCCGAGACGATCGCCCTCCACGGCGGCCAGGAGCCCGACCCGACGACCAACGCGCGGGCGGTGCCGATCTACCAGACCACGTCCTACGTCTTCGACGACACCGAGCACGCGGCCAAGCTGTTCGGGCTCGAGGTCCCCGGCAACATCTACTCGCGGATCATGAACCCGACGTGGGACGTGCTGGAGCAGCGCCTCGCGCAGCTCGAGGGCGGCATCGGCGCGCTCGTCACCGCCTCCGGCCAGGCCGCCGTCACCTACTCGGTGCTCAACATCGCGCGCGCGGGCGACAACATCATCTCGGTCTCCCAGCTCTACGGCGGCACCTACAACCTGTTCGCGCACACGCTGCCCCAGTACGGCATCGAGGTGCGCTTCGTCGACGCCGACGACCCGTCGGCGATCGCCGAGCTGGTCGACGACAAGACGCGCCTGGTGTTCGGCGAGACGATCGGCAACCCGCGCCTGAACGTCCTCGACGTTCCCGCCTGGGCCGAGGCCGCGCACGCCCACGGCCTGCCGTTGATCATCGACAACACGGTCGCCACGCCGCTCGGCGCGCGCGTGCTGGACCTCGGCGCCGACATCGCCGTGCACTCGCTGACGAAGTTCATCGGCGGCCACGGCACGTCGATCGGCGGCGCGCTGGTCGACGCCGGTCGCTTCGACTGGGTCGCCAACGGCGCGCGCTTCCCGGGCCTCACCCAGCCCGACCCCAGCTACCACGGCGTCGTCTGGTCAGACGCGCTGGGCCCGGCCGCCTACATCGGCCGCACCCGAACCGTGCTGCTGCGCAACACCGGCGCGGCGCTGTCGCCGTTCAACGCGTTCCTGTTCCTCCAGGGGATCGAGACGCTGCCGCTGCGGATCGAGCGCCACAACGAGAACGCGCAGAAGCTCGCCGAGTGGCTGAGCGCCCACGACGGCGTCGAGTGGGTCAACTACCCGGGTCTGAAGGACGACAAGTACCACGAGGTCGCCCAGCGAGTGCTTAAGGGCGGCGGCGGCGCGCTGATCACCTTCGGCGTCAAGGGCGGCCTGGAGGCCGGCCGGACGTTCATCGAGTCCTTGTCCTTGTTCAGCCACCTGGCGAACATCGGCGACGCGAAGTCGTTGGCGATCCACAACGCGACGACGACGCACTCCCAGCTCAACGCCGAGGAGCTCGCGGCGGCCGGCGTCACCGAGGACACGGTGCGCCTGTCGGTCGGCATCGAGCACGTCGACGACCTGATCGCCGACCTCGACCAGGCGCTCTCGAAGGCCCGGGTCGGGACGACGGCGTAAGGAAGCAGCGCGGATGACGCAGGCCGCGGCGCCTGCCGACGTCCAGCGGGTCGTCCTCTTCGACGAGGACGACCCGCTCGCGCTGGCCTGCGGCCGCGCGCTCGCGCCGGTCGAGGTCGCCTACGCGACCTACGGCACGCTGAACGCCGCGCGCGACAACGCGGTCTTCGTCTGCCACGCGCTGACCGGCGACGCGCGCGCCAGCGGGCCGGGCGGCTGGTGGGCGTCGATGATCGGGCCGGGGCGCCCGATCGACACGGATGAGTTCTTCGTCATCTGCCCCAACTTGCTCGGCGGCTGCCAGGGCACGACCGGGCCGACCTCGCTGGACTTCCCGCCGCTGGCGATCGCCGACCTCGTCACCGTGCACCGGCGCTTGTTGTCGCACTTGGGGATCGAGCGCCTGGCGGTGGGGATCGGCGGCTCGATGGGCGGCATGCAGATCTTGCAGTGGTTGATCGACGCGCCCGGTCAGGTGCAGCGCGCCGTGATGGTCTGCGCCTCGGCGCGGCTCAGCGCGCAGAACATCGCGCTGTCGCACGTCGCGCGCCGGGCGATCCTCGATGACCCGGACCTCCTGCGCGGCATGGCGACCGCGCGGCGGCTGGCGCACGTCACGTACCTGAGCGAGCGGGGGATGACCGCGAAGTTCGACCGCGCCGAGCCGGGCGGCTGGGCGTCGGTGGACGACGCGCGCGAGTGGCTGGCGCCGGCCTACGACGTCGAGACCTACCTCGAGCACCAGGCCAAGATCTTCCTCGAGCGCTTCGACCCCTACTCCTACCTGTACCTCACGCGGATCATGGACGCGTTCGACCCGTTCGGGGCGGGTCCGGTGGCGCTCGATCCGGCGACGCGCGCGTTGGTGGTGTCCTTCGACTCCGACTGGCGCTTTGGCACCGAGCACTCGGTCGCGCTGGCGGCGGGCCTGCGGGCTAACGGGCTGACGCAGGTGCAAGAGCACGTCGTTGCCTCCGACTACGGGCACGACTCGTTCCTGCTCGACGTGCCTGAGTACCTGGACCTGGTCCGGGCGTTCGTCGCCTAAGCCAGGACTGCGGCCAGTCGCCGCCAGCGGGCCTGGCGCAGCGCGAAGAACGCGCGCGTGAAGAGCGCGGTCGGGCGCGTGAGCGCGCCGGCGTCGATCTCGATCTCGTCGGTGTACTCGCATCCGCCGGCGGTGGGCACGAAGCTCAGGCGGTGGTTCCAGGTCCGCAGCGGGCCGCCGCGCTCGGCGGTCTGGATCGTGTGGTCCTCGATGGCGACGATGCGCAGGTGGTGCGTCCAGGCCGGGATCACGCCGAGCCACCACATTCGGCCGTGGCCCTCGGCGCCCGGTGCAGCGAAGTCGCCCGGGATCGCCTCCAGCGCGGGGACGCGCATCACGCCGCGGGCGACGTAGGCAAACGTCGCGGGCTTGAGCGCCAGGGCGAACGCCTCGTGGGCGCCGATCGGCAGCGCGGTGGTGGCACGGACGGTGAGCATGGCGTATATCGTGAGCAATTGCTCAGGTTTCCGCTACTCGCATTCCGATGCCCGCCCGCACGCACCCCCGCAAGGCCCCGCGCCAAGCGCGCTCCCGGCTCACCGTCGAAGCGCTGCTGGACGCGGCGGCTCAGGTCTTCGAGCGCCACGGCTACGCGGCGGGGACGACGAACCGGATCGCCGAGCGGGCGGGCGTGTCGATCGGCTCGCTCTATCAGTACTACCCCAACAAGGACGCCATCCTGGTGGCCTTGGTCGAGCAGCACCTCGACGAGGGCACCGCGGCCGCCGGGTCGGTGCTGGCGGCGCTGGTGGCTGATGTGCCGCCGGCCGATGTAGGGATGCGGCGGCTGGTGGAGGCGATGGTCGCGCTGCACCGCGACCGACCGGCGCTGCACCGAGTGCTGTTCGAGGAGGCGCCGCGACCGCCGGCGCTGCGGCGGCGCTTGGAGGAACTGGAGGAGACGGTGACCGCGGCCGTGGCGGCGTACCTGCGGGCGTCTGACGCGACCGACCGCGACCCGGAGCTCGCCGCGCGGATGGTCGTCCGGGTCGTGGAGACCGTGACGCACGAGCTCGTTCTGCGACCGCGCGGCGTCCCGGTCGACGCGCACGTGGACGAGGCCGTCGTCCTGCTGACGCGCTACCTCGGCAAACGAGACATCAACGTTCCATCTGTCACGCGATCGGCGTAGGGTGCCGCGCCATGTCCCATCAGTTGTCCCGGCGGCTGGTCCCCGCCCTGGCGCTCGCTGCCGCCCTCACCGTCTCGTCCACCGCCGCGCACGCGGCCTCCTCGCCGGTCGCCGCGCCCGGCTGCGATCGCCTCGACGACGCGGCCTGCCTGCTGCCGTTTCCCAACGACGCGTTCACGAAGAACGGCAAGGTCGCGCTGAGCACCGCGCAGATGCCGCGGAACACCAAAGGCACGGCGATCGACGCCGCCGGCTGGAAGGGCCTGGACGGCTTCTCGCCGGGCAGCGTGATCCTCACCAAGGTGCCCGGGCTCCAGACCGACGGCGCGCTGAAGAGGACCGGCGCGGTGTCGCTCAGCGCGCTGTCCAAGTACACCGTGAAGTCCGCGCCGGTGCTGGTGTGGGACGCGACGTCGCACAAGCGCTGGCCGATCTGGGCCGAGTTGGACAACAACGCCAAGAGCGGCAACCGGCTGCTCGAGGTCCACCCGGCCAAGAACTTCCTGGAGGGCCACCGCTACGTGGTCGCGCTGCGCTCGCTCAAGCGCGCGGACGGCGGTGCGATCAAGGCGGGCGCGCGGTTCGCCAAGCTGCGCGACGGCAAGGTCGCCGCCAACGCGCGTTACCAGCGCATCTTCAAGGACCTCAAGAAGGCCGGCGTCAAGCGCGACAAGTCGCTCTTCCTGACCTGGGACTTCACCGTGGCCTCCGAGAAGTCGCTGACCGCACGCGTGCTCTCCATGCGCGATGAGACCTTCAAGGGCTTCAGCGACACGAACCTCGCCGACGGCGTGGTCTCCGGCAGCGCGCCGTCGTTCTCGCTACAAGCCAAGCCGCTGGTCGACGACTTCGCCAAGTTCAACGACGGCCGCTACGCGCAGGTGCTCGAAGGCACGTTCACGGTCCCGTGCTACCTGACCAACGGCTGCGCGCCGGGGTCGCAGATGACGATCGACGCGCGCACCAACCTGCCCAAGCTCCAGGGCACCTACACGGCGCGGTTCACCTGCGTGGTCCCCGCGACGGCGACCGCCGACCACCCGGCGCGGCTGGCGCTCTACGGCCACGGGTTGCTCGGCAAGGAGACCGAGATCCTGTCCGGGCCCGACGTGCCGAAGATGGCGGCCGAGTCCAACACGGTGTTCTGCGCGACACCGTGGATCGGCATGGCCAACGAGGACATCGGCACCGCGGCGGGCGTCCTGGGCGACTTCTCCAAGATGCCGCAGATCCCGGACCGCTTGCAGCAGGGTTTCCTGAACGCCCTGGTGCTCGGCCGGATCATGGCGCACCCCGGCGGGCTGGCGACGTCGCCGCTGCTGCAGTCCGGCGGGCGGCCGATCGTGCAGTCCGGGTCGATCGGCTATGACTCGAACTCCCAAGGCGGGATCAACGGCGGCGCGCTGACCGCGCTGGCGCCCGACTTCACGCGCGCGGTGCTCGGCGTGCCGGGCATGAACTACAGCGTGCTGCTGCCGCGCTCCAAAGACTTCGAGGTGTACTCGAAGATCATGTACCCCGCCTACAAGGTCGAACAGGAGCGGCCGCTGATCCTCGACCTCGCGCAGCTGCTGTGGGACCGGGGTGAAGGCAATGGCTATGCCCAGCACATGACGTCGGACCCGCTGCCGAACACGCCCAAGCACACCGTGTTGCTCGACGTGGCGCTGGGCGACCACCAGGTGACGCAGTTCCAGGCCGACGTCGAGGCGCGCACGATCGGGGCGTCGATCCACACGCCGATCGTGCCGTCCGGGCGCTCGCCGCAGGCCGAGCCGTCGTGGGGCATCCCGGCGATCAAGTCCTATCCCTTCAGCGGGTCGGCGATCGTCTACTGGGACGCGGGCTCGGCCAAGGTCAACGTGCCACCCTTGGCCAACCACCCCAACTCGGGGCTGGAGGATCCGCACGAGTACGTCCGCCGCACGCCCGCCGCCCGCGCGCAGAAGGCCGCGTTCCTGGCGCCGGGCGGCGCGCTGATCGACACCTGCAACGGCGCCGCGTGCCTCGCCGCGCCGGACGTGGGGTGACCTTCGCCGCGCACTAGGGTGAAGGCCATGGGCACCGTTCGGATCGGCTACAAGGCGTCGGCGGAGCAGTTCGACCCCGCCACGCTGCTTCAGTACACGCGCGAGGCGGAGGCCGCCGGGCTGGAGATCGTGGCCACGTCGGACCACTTCCAGCCCTGGCGGCACCACGGCGGGCACTCGCCCGCGGCGCTGCCGTGGCTGGGCGCGGCGACGGCCGCGACGTCGGACGTGCTGCTCGGGACGAGCGTCCTCACGCCCACCTTGCGCTACGAGCCGGCGATCGTCGCCCAGGCGTTCGCGACGCTCGGCTGCCTCGCACCCGGGCGCGTGTACCTCGGCGTCGGCACCGGCGAGGCGATGAACGAGACGCCCGCGACCGGCCGCGAGTTCCCGGGCCGCAAGGAGCGGCGCCTGCGGATGGCCGAGGCGATCGAGCTGATCCGCAAGCTCTGGCGCGAGGAGCGCGTCGACTTCGAGGGCGAGTACTACAAAACCTCGCAGGCCACGATCTACGACCGGCCCGCCGAGGAGGTCCCGATCTTCGTCGCGGCCTCCGGGCCGCTGGCCGCCAAGCTCGCCGGCCGCGTCGGCGACGGCTTCATCTGCACGTCCGGCAAGGACCCGCAGCTCTACCTCGACCTGTTGGAGAAGGTCAAGGAGGGCGCCGAGCAGGCCGGGCGCGACCACGCGCAGATCCGCCACATGATCGAGATCAAGGTCTCCTACGACCGCGACAAGCAGAAGGCCTACGACAACTGCAACTTCTGGGCGCCGCTAGCGCTAACGCCCGAGCAGAAGGAAGGCATCGAGGATCCGATCGAGATGGAGCGCGTCGCCGACGAGAACGTCGGCCAGGCCCACACGCGCTTCATCGTCTCCGACGACCCCGACGAGGTCGTCGAGAAGATCGGCACCTACCTCGACCTCGGCTTCAACGACCTCCTGCTCCACGGGCCGGGCCCGGACCAGTCCCGGTTCATCTCGCAGTTCAGCGAGGACGTCCTCCCGAAGCTCCGCGAGCGCGCGGGCTAGCTCACTTCCAGCGCCAGTCGTTGACGATCATGTTGGCGGCCACCGTGCCGAGCTCGGACAGATCTTCGTCCTTGATGACCTGGATCAGGTAGATCCGCTTGCCGCGGCGCACGAGCGTCGCGGTGTGGGTCGAGCCCGTGCCCTTGTAGTTGTAGTGGACGCCGTAGATGACGCCTTGCTTGTGGCGCAGCGTCGTCGGGCGCGGGTCGAACGACTTGTCCAGCCCGCCCGCGTCCTGGGGGACGGAGATGAGCTTCTGGACCATCGACTTCTTGTCGCGGATGCTGACGCCGGCGACCTTCTCGGCCCGCTTGACCGACGTCACGGCGATCGACACCAGCGCCTTGTCCCGCTGGTTGGAGGTGTGGGTCGGCGGTGTGATCGTCACCACGCTCCAGCCGCCTGACGTCTGCTTGTCGACGTGCCAGCCGGACGGCGCTGCCGTCCGGTAGTTGGGTCCGCGGATGGCCTCGCGAGCCTGAGCGAGGCTCGCCATGAAGCCCGCGAGGACGAGGGCGAGAACGAGGATTCTTAAGGTCCGGCGCAGCATTGTGTCCCGACCATCTCAGGCCGGGACGGTGAAGTTGAAGGCCTTCCTGCTGCCAGCGCGGCAAGTGGGGCGGTCTCGTAGTGCCAGCCGTCAGGGACGGGGCTCGTCGACGATGGTCGACGTGGCCATGGCGTCGCCGGCCTGGCCGCCGAGAACGCGACGGGTGAGGTTGGGCAGGAGGATGCGCGCGGCGGCGGCGAGGCCGTACGGGCGCGGGGCGTAGCGCTCGGCCTTGCGGCCGGGCCCGACCTGCATGACGGCCTCGGCGACCTTCTCGGGCGTGGAGACCATCCAGCGGGTCGAACGGCTGTCGGTCAGCTCCTTCTGCGGGAAGCCCTCGGTGGAGATGAAGCCCGGGTTGACGATGCCGACGTGCACGCCGCTGGGCTTCTCCTCCAGGTGCAGCGCGTCGCTCCAGCCGATGAAGGCGAACTTCGACGCGCTGTAGCCGCCCGAGCCGGGGCGGGCGACCCGACCGGCGGTGGAGGCAATGTTCACGATCGCGCTCGGCGCGCTCTCGCGCAGCAGCGGCAGCAGCGCCTCGGTCAGCGCGGCCTGGGCGAACAGGTTGAGCTCCAGCGTCTGGCGCAGGTTCTGCGTGCCGACGTCGGCAAAGCGCCCGCGCCACCCGGCGCCCGCGTTGTTGACCAGCAGGTCGAGGCGGCCAAAGCGCTCGCGCACCGCGGCCTCGATGCGCGCGGGCGCTTCGGCGTCGGTCAGGTCCTCGGCCAGGGTCAGGACCTCGACGCCGCCCAGCGAGGCGGCGAGCGCCTCCAGGCGATCCAGGCGACGGGCAACGACGACGAGCTTTGCGCCGGGCTCGCGAGCGATGCGGCGGGCGGTGGCCTCGCCGAGTCCGCTCGACGCGCCGGTGATGAGGGCGATCATGGCCACAGATCCTATGCCCGTATGGGTGCCCGGCGGTCGACACCACCACGTTGGGTTTCCGACCGGTGGTCCGTTCCGGGTGCGCGGCCGCCGGCGCATCATGATGGTCATGCTCCCCACGCGCACCGACGCCGTCCTCATCACCGGCGTGACCGGCTTCGTCGGAACGGCGATCCTGCTCCGCGTCCTAGAGCGGTCAGACCGTCCCGTCGTCGCGCTCGTGCGAGCGACGGATCGCTCCGAGGCGACGTCGCGGGTCCGGGAGGCGCTCGCCGACGTCGTCCCGCACGCCGCCGCGGTCGACGCCTACATGTCGCGGATCACCGCGGTCCCGGCGGACCTCCTCACCGACGGCCTCGGGCTGCGCTTCGGCGACCGCGAGGACATCGCCTACCGCTGCGACGAGGTCCTGCACTGCGCCGCGTCGGTGAGCTTCGAGCTGCCGCTCGACGCGGCGCGCGCGGTCAACGCCGCAGGCGCCGCGCGGATCGCGGAGCTGGCGACCCGCTGCGCGGTACGCGGCAACGGCCTGCAGCGCGTCGTCCACGTGTCGACCGCCTACGTCGCGGGCGACCGCGACGGCGTCTTCGGCGAGGACGACGTCACGCTCGACCACCCGTTCCGCAACACCTACGAGCAGACCAAGCACGAGGCCGAGCAGCTCCTGCGCGCGTGGACGCCGCGGCTGCCGCTGCAGATCGTGCGGCCGTCGATCGTCGTCGGCGAGCGGACCACAGGGTGGACCAGATCGTTCAACGTCCTGTACTGGCCGCTGAAGATGTTCGCGCGTGGGCGGTTGCCGGTCGTGCCCGCCGTGGCCGACGCGCCCGTCGACGTCGTCCCGGTGGACTACGTCGCCGACGTCGTGCTGGGTCTCGCAGGAGCGCCCGAGGGCACCTACCACGCGGTCGCCGGCCGCCACGCGTCGACGGTCGCGCAGGTGATCGACATGGCCGCCGCGCGCTTCGGCGTCCCGGAGCCCGCGATCGTGGACCCCAAGGTGATCGAGGAGGCGCTCGCGCGGCCGATGTCCGAGCCCCAGCGCCACGCGCTGGAGCAGGCGCGCATCTTCTTCCCCTACTTCCGCCTCGGCGTGCGCTTCGACGACCGCTGGGCGCGGCAGATCCTGGAGCCTTCGGGCATCGTCGCCGCACCGCTGCCGACCTACTTCGGAACGTTGATGGACTACGCCCAGCGCTCCGCATGGGGACGTTCGCCCTTGACCGTGACATCGGGTGATGTCACGGTCGCTGCATGACGGACTCCGAGCTGGGCGCTCTCGCCGATCTCGCCGCCGACGGCTTCGGCGGTGCGGTCGCGCGTGTGGAGGAGATGCACCAGGCGATCGCGCAGCGCGCGGTCGGTGGGCCGGCGCGCGCCGCGCACGACGCGATCGCCGCCGGGGTGTACGCCATGGTCCGCGGTGGCGGCCGGGCCCTGACCGGCGGTGTGGCGACCGCGGCGCGGGCCTCCGGCGTCGGTGGGCGCGTGCTGAGCGACCACCCGCGCGGGCGCTTGGTGCGCGGCGCGATCAACGGCGCTTGGGGCGACCGCCTGCACACGAGCGGCAGCGCGCTGGCCGTCGACATGGAGGCACGCGTCCACGGCGCTGCGCCGACGCCGTTCCTCGTGGTCTTGCTCCATGGCCTATGTGAGACCGACGCGGCGTGGTCGATCCGCGCCCAGCAGCACGAGGGCACCTACATGTCGCGCGTGCTGGAGCCGCTCGGCGCGACGCCGGTGACCGTCAACTACAACTCGGGCCGCGGCATCGAGGACAACGGCGCTGCGCTGGCGGCACTGCTCGACGAGCTGGTCGCGACGTGGCCGGTGGAGGTCGAGCGGCTCGTGCTCGTCGGCCATTCGATGGGCGGTCTGGTCATCCGGTCGGCGGCGGTCCACGGCGGGGAGTGGACCGAGCGAGTAGACGCCACCGTCTCCCTTGGCACCCCGCATCTCGGCGCGCCGCTCGCGCAGGCCGCGCACCTCGCCGGCCGGGCGCTGACGCTGGTCCCCGAGAGCCGCCCCGTCGGCGCCGTCATCGACTCGATCAGCGAAGGGATCAAGGACCTCGCGCGCGGCTTGGCCGCCGACGAGGCGTTGCCCGACGCGCGCCACCTCGCCGTCGCCGCCACCGTGACCGCCGACCACGGCCACCCGCTCGGCCGTCTCGCTGGCGACCTGCTCGTCCTGAAGGCCAGCGCCCACGCCGTCGGCACGGAGCTCGTCCACGTCGGCGGCCACGACCACTTCGACCTGCTCAACTCGCCCGCCCTGGACCCGATCTTGCGCGAGTGGCTGGACGCCGCGTAGTCAGAGCGCTGACCAACCGGATAGGCTGCCGGTCACCGTGAGCGGAAGCGGCTTTGCACCTTTCTCCGTCGGCGTCGAGACGACCGGCGCGCGCACCATCGTCGCTGCCCGCGGCGAGCTCGATCTGGCGACCGCGCCCGAGCTCGAGGCCGCGCTGCTGCCGCCGTTGAAGGAGGGCGTCTCCATCGCGCTCGACCTCCGCGGGCTGGAGTTCATGGACTCGACCGGCGTGCGCGTCATCGTGGCTGCGCACCTGGCCGCCCAGGAGCACGCCGCGACGCTCACCGTCGTGGTGATCCCCGATGGTCCAGTGGCCCGCGTGCTGGAGATCTCCGGCCTGGACGCGGTGCTCGACGTGGCCACCGAGCTCTAGCGACCCGCCGAGCTGCGCAAATCCGCTCATCCCCGCCGATAGGGTGGGGGGATGAGCAAGCGTGCCGCCTTCGACGACCCCGCCGTCCTTGAGCGTTTCGCGGACCTGGTGGTCCTGACGGCCGCCAACCTGCAACGCGGTCAGCTCCTTTCGATCGGGTCTGAGATCGGCAAGGAGGACGTGACGCGCGCGATCGCTGACGCCGGGTATCGCCACGGCGCCAAGTTCGTCGACGTCAACTACTTCGATCTTCACGTCAAGCGCGCGCGGCTGCTGCACGCCGACGAGGACACGCTCGACTACGTGCCCAGCTGGTACGGCGAGCGGATCCTGGAGCTCGGGCGCCAGCAGGCGGCGCGCGTCGGGCTGACGGGCCCTGCACACCCCGGCCTGCTCAGCGACCTCGATCCCAGCCGCGTCGGCCGCGACCAGCTGCCGGCCGTGCGTGAGACCGGCAAGGTCGTCAACGAGCGCACGACCAACTGGACCGCGGTGCCGTGCCCGACGCGGCCATGGGCGCAGCTTGTGCATCCCGACCTCGATCCCGAGGAGGCGTGGGTGACGCTCTGCGACCAGATCCTGCACGTCTGCCGGCTGGACACTGACGACCCGATCGCCGCCTGGCGCGAGCGCGCCGACGCGCTGGTGAGCGCCGCGGATCGGTTGACCGCGCGGCGCTTCGAGGCGCTGCGGTTCGTCGGTCCGGGCACCGACCTCACGGTGGGCCTGCTCAAGACCTCCAAGTTCCTGGCCGCGCGCTTTGAGACCGTCGGCGGGATCACGCACCTGCCGAACCTGCCGTCGGAGGAGATCTTTAGCTCGCCGGACCCGACGCGCGCCGAGGGCGTCGTGAAGGCGACCAAGCCCTTGGTCTTGGGTGGCTCGATCATCCGCGGCCTGGAGGTCGAGTTCCGCGACGGCCGCGCCGTGCGCATCGACGCCGACGAGAACGCCGAGGTCCTGCGCTCCTACGCCGCACGCGACGAGTTCGCCAACCGGCTCGGCGAGGTCGCGCTGGTCGACGGCGAGGGCCGTATCGGCGCGCTGGACACCGTCTTCTTCGACACCCTGCTGGACGAGAACGCCGCCAGCCACATCGCGCTGGGCCACGCGTACCAGATGTGCGTGGACGACTCGGAGGCCGATCTGGTCAACGACTCGACCATCCACGTGGACTTCATGATCGGCTCGTCAGAGGTCCGCGTCCTGGGCCTCGACGCCGACGGCAACGAGACGCCCGTCCTCGTTCAAGGCGCCTGGCAGGTCTGATCGCTAGCCTTCCCGTCTTCCAGGAGAGGTGCCGGAGCGGCTGAACGGGCACGACTGGAAATCGTGTGTGGGCTTTACGGTCCACCGAGGGTTCGAATCCCTCCCTCTCCGTCCGGCCAGGTGCCCCTTGCACCAGGCCCGAGCCAGCGGGTACGGTCGCCGCTCCCGGCGTCGCGCGTGGAGAGGCGTGGCGCCAATGTCCCGGAAGGTCCCGTCCCCATGAAGCACCCTCGTCGTCGTGTCCATCTCGGCGTTGCCGCTCTGGCGACGCTGGCGATCGCCGTTGCCGGCTGCGGCTCCGACGATGGCGGCGCTGCCTCGGCGGGTGATGCGGTCGCCAAGGCGCCGGCGAAGGCGGCAGCGGCCGTGACGACCGCCACCGCCGCCGCGGCGCCGAAGTCCGCGACCAAGGCGCTGTCGCGCAAGGCCTACATCCGCGAGGCCGACAAGGTCTGCCTGCTGGCTCGCGGTGTCAGCCGGCGCGCCAACGAGGTCGTGCAGAAGGCGTTCGGGTCCGGCTCGGCGACGAAGGCCGCCGAGGCGATCGAGAGCTACATGCCGGCGTTCATGTCCCATCAGAACGCGCTGAAGGCGCTCCCGCGGCCCAGCGGCTCGGACCGGAAGATCCTCGATGGCCTGATCAAGGTCATGGACGGCCAGATCCAGGCGCTCGCCGACGAGTCCAAGGCGCTGCGCCAGCAGGACTCAAACGCGATGTCCCAGATCACCCAGGCCCAGCAGCAGGAGATCCAGTTCGCCGACGACCTGGGCCGTCAGTACGGCTTCAAGGTCTGCGGCCGGTCCAGCTAGGCCGCCGCCACGCGGCTTAGAACGCGCCGGCGGGCGGCACGGCGGCCGGCGCGGCCTCGAGGTTGCCGTCCTCCGGCAGCTCGGGGATCGCGATGACGACGTGGTGGCGCGACACCGCCAGGAAGTCGTGGTGCGTGCCGGGGCCGTCGTGGCCGACCAGCTCGACCGTGACGTCGGTCAGCGGGATGAAGTCGCGCTCAGAGGCGTTGAGCACGTCGGACACGCGGCTGCGGTAGCCGTCGCGGGCCAAGGTCAGGGTCCCCGCGATCCGATGCCGAGGGGTCTCCAGGTACACGCGCTCCTGCCGGGTCTGCATCACGGCCTGGAGTATCGGCGTTAGGGCGCAATTGGTTAAGCCCTTTGGCCGGAACGCTGACCCTGAACTTCGGTCCGCGCGTTCGCCACAATGTGAGGGTGGATCCGCACGCCGTGCTCGGGCTCGACCCCGGCGCCTCGCCCGAGGAGGTCCAGCGCGCCTACCGCTCGCTAGCCAAGCGCTTCCATCCCGACCGCGCGGGCGACGGCGAGCTGATGATCTCGATCAACGCCGCCTACGACCTGTTGCGCGAGCGACTGGAGGAGGAATCGAGCGCGGGCGCGCGCGGCGGCGCCAACGGGACGTCGCCGCCGAATGGAACCGACGTGGCCGCGGCGCCGCCCACGATCGCCGGCGCGTGGCTCGCGCCCGCCGTCCGCCGCGTCCTCGCGCGCGAGCTGCTTCAGACCCTGGAGACCGGCGAGCAGGTCGACGAGATCGTCCTGACCGCCACCAGCGACAGCCACGACGTCCAGCTCGCGGTCACCGATCGCCGCCTGCTGTGGCTGCGCGACGACGCGATCATGGGTCGCGTCCGCTACCTGCGCTGGCACGACCTCGCGGACGTCGAGGCGCGCCCGGGCGGCCGCTTCCGCCGCGGCGGCCAACTGCGCGTCCAGCAGCGCGCCTCCGGCCGCTGGCAGCGCTTCTTCGACCTCAAGCCCGACGTCCTCGCTCGCCTGGCCGCCCGAATCCAGACGCGTGCCAATGGGTGATCCGGGTACGTCGAAGCTATGAACGATGGAACGACCGACGATCTCAAGGGCCGCGCCAAGGAAGCAGCGGGCGACCTCACCAACGACGACAGCCTCAAGAACGAGGGCAAGGTCGACCGCGCCTCGGGGTCGATCAAGGACAAGGTCGGCGATGCCGCCGACAAGGTCAAGGACGCGCTCCGAAAGGATTGAACCCGGCCGATCCCGTGTCGGCACAAGGGCTTCCAGGGCGCGGCGGGCAACATGCCGTACGGCACCTCGTCTAGGCTGCGCCCTCTGTTTGCCGTCGATCCAGGAGCAACCGCATGAACAAGACCGAGCTCGTCGAGGCCATCGCCAAGGACAGCGGTCTCACCAACGCTGACGCCCGCAAGGCCGTCGAGGCGTTCATCACCACGGTGGAGAAGACCCTGAAGAAGGGTGATGAAGTCGCTTTGACCGGCTTCGGCAAGTTCTCCGTCGTCAAGCGCAGCGCGCGTACCGGTCGTAACCCGCAGACGGGCGAGACCGTGAAGATCAAGGCGTCCAAGGCGCCGAAGTTCACCGCCGGCGCCGGCCTCAAGACGGTCGTCAACGGCGCGCGCAAGAAGTAGCGCACCGCGGCGCAGACCGCCGCTTGCCTTTCGAGAGGGTCCCGTCGCCACGCGCCGGGGCCCTTTTTCGTGCCCGAACAGGTTTTTTCGTGCCCGAACAGGTTCCACCTTCCCCTTTTCCGGGGTATGCCTTAGCTTGTGCCTGGCCGCACGCGTTCACCCAAGAACGCGCCGCGGTCTTCGTTTCAGGGGAACACGGAAGAGTCGGGGGAGAAGTCGATGGGTCGATGGATTGTCGGCGCGGCAGCGACATGCTGCGCGCTGCTGTCGTTCGCGGGTCCCGCCGCGGCGAACGTCAACGTGGCCAACGTGGTCGCGCGACCGCTGGACCCGGGAGCGGGTGCCAGCGACTGTGCCAATGCCAGTCCGGGCGGCGCGCCGAGCGCCACCGCCAGCGCCGCGGGCACGCACCGCGACTTCTGCATCGCGTTTGACCTCAACGCGACGGGCGGCGATGACGCGCAGAAGATGAACATCTCGCTGCCCGCGGGCGTCATCGGCGATCCGACCGCCGCCGACCAGTGCACGACCTTCACGGCGTCGGGCTGCGGGACGGCCTCCCAGGTCGGAACCGTGCGCGCCAACGTGACCGCGCTCGGCATCCCGATGGACATCAACGGCGTCGTCTACAACCTCAAGGCGGCCGCCGACCAGCCCGCGCTGCTCGGCATCCAGCTCAACCCGCTGGACATCGGTCTCGGCTCGCCGCTGCCGGTGCGCCTACAGTCGCCGATCCGCGTGCGCGTCGCCGACGCCGGGCTGGACTCGGTGGTCAATGACGTGCCGCGCGTCCTCGACGTCGGTTTCGGTTCGCTGAACCCGGCGATCCAGATGAACTCCATGGCCTTGACGCTGTGGGGGACCAAGACCGACCACAGCTCGCTCGACAAGCCGTTCATCGCGCTGCCGACGCGCTGCGACGTCGACGCCACCACGTCGATCGCGGTCACCTCCTACGACAGCAAGACCACGTCCAACGCGACGAGCAGCTTCCGCCCGACCGCGTGCGACCAGGTCCCGTTCACGCCCTCGCTCGAGGTCGGCCCGACGACGACGCCCGCCGACCAGCCCGGCGAGGCGTCGGCGAAGCTGATCATCCCGACGGCCGACACGGGCACCGGTGCCAACGCGCGTCGCCAGGCCTACCTGAAGGACGTCGACCTCAAGCTCCCGGCCGGGCTGGCGCTCAACCCGCCGCTGGCCAACGGCCTGGAGCCGTGCACGCCCGAGCAGTTCGGCTTCGGGATCGACGCTCCGCCCGGCTGCCCGGCGTCCTCGGAGATGGGCCGCGTGGAGTTCGTCACGCCGCTGTTCCCGGGCCAGACGTTGACCGGCAAGGTGTACTTCGGCACGCCGCGGCCGGGCGTCCCGCTCGTGAACTTCATCTCGGTGGAGGACCCGCGCCTGCGCCTGAAGCTCGGCGGCTTCGCGACGATCGACCCCGACACGACGGCGATCACCGCGCACTTCACCGACCAGCCGCAGGTGCCGTTCGAGTCCTTCAAGTTCGTCTACACCGACCCGGGCAACGGCCGCGCGACGCTGACCTCGCCGACCACGTGCGGTGACTACTCGGTGACCGCCGACATGACCCCGTGGAACGGCGCAGCGCTGAAGTCGCCGAGCAACACCTTCAAGGTGGTCGACTGCGCGCCGTCGGTGTTCGCGCCCGAGCTGGGCGTCAGCGTGCTGAACGCGCAGGCCGGCGGCCCGGCCGCGCTGACCGTCCACATCGGTCGCCCGGACAAGAACCTGCGCCTGCAGGACGCGAAGGTCTCGCTGCCGCCCGGGCTGACCGGTCGTCTGCCCAGCGTCCCGGCCTGCGAGGTCGACGCCGCGCGCGCCGCCCAGTGCCCTGACGCGTCGCTGGTCGGCTCGGCGAAGGTCGCGGTCGGCACCGGCCCGGCGCCGCTGAACCTGCCCGGCAAGGTGTACCTGACCAAGGGCTTCGATGGCGGCATCGCCGGCCTGGCGGTCGTCGTCAACACGAAGGTCCCGGCGCTCGACCTCGGGACGGTCGTGGTGATGAACAAGCTGCTGCTTCGGCCTGACACGGGCATCGACGTCCAGACCTCGTCGCTGCCGCAGACGCTTCAGGGCATCCCGACCGTCTACCGCGCGATCGACTTGACGATCGACCGGCCCGGGTTCATGCAGAACGCGACGTCGTGCGCGGCCCAGACGGTCAACGGGTCGTTCACGGCGGTCAGTGGCACGACGGCCGCAGCCAGCGCGCCCTACCAGGCGACCGGCTGCGACAAGCTGCCGTTCGGGCCGAAGCTGAGCGCGACGTTCGGGTCCAAGGGCCAGACCGCGAAGGGCACGCACCCGCCGCTGTCGGTCACGATCACGCAGGCCGACGGCCAGGCGGCGATGAGCAAGACGGTGGTCTCGCTCCCGGCCGGCCTGGGCATCGACCTCAAGAACCTGTCCTCGGTCTGCACCGACGCGCAGCTGAACGGCGGCACCTGCCCGGCCGGGTCGAAGATCGGCACGGTCACGGCCAACACGCCGCTGCTGCCGGGCGCGCTGAGCGGCGGCGCCTACCTGATGCAGAGCGCCAAGCCGGGCGCGCTGCCGGGGATCGCGCTGGACCTCGGGCTGGTGCGCCTGCGGGGCACGGTCGCGCTCGGCACCCGCGTGGTGACGACGTTCGACGGCATCCCGGACGTGCCGCTGAGCAAGTTGGTGCTCAACCTCACCGGCGGGCCGAAGGGTGCGTTGGTGACGTCGACCGACCTGTGCACGTCGACGCCGACGGTCGAGTCCCAGTACGGCGCGCACTCCGGCGCCAGCGGCAAGGAGACCGTGAAGGCGACGGTCGTCGGGTGCTCGCTGAGCGCCGCGAGCGGGCTGACGATCAAGGGCAAGCTCGCTGGCCTCAAGAAGAAGAAGCCGACGCTGTCGTTGACGCTGACCGCGAGCAAGGCGCTGAAGGGCGTGCGTGTGAAGCTGCCGAGCACGCTGAAGCTGGCGTCGTCTAAGTCCTTGGGCAAGAGCTCCAAGGTCCTGCTCGGCGGCAAGCGCTACAAGTCGACCAAGGTGAAGTGGTCGTCGGGCAAGGTCTCGTTCACCGCGGCCAAGGGCAAGAGCACCAAGAAGCTCGTGCTCTCGCTGCCCAAGGGCGTGCTGAAGCTGAAGAAGGCCGTGAAGGTCGGCTCCAAGCAGACGTTCACGGTCTACGCGCTCACGAGCGCCGGGAAGCTCGTGAGCGTGAAGGTGAAGCTGACGGCGGGCAAGTAGCCCGCCGTCGCGGCGCTGGGCCGGCGCGTTTAGGCGTTGGCCAGCGCCGCTAGGACGCCGGCGAGGAACGCCAGGATCGCTACGGCGGCGACGGTGCGGAAGGCGAACGGGGTGGGCACAGGCGGGGTCCTTTCCCGGAGCGGTGGTCACCCTTAAGTCGCGCGAGCACGCTCTTTTGTGACCACCGCTGAGGACAACGCCTAGTCCAGGACGCCGAGGCGCTGCGCGCGGACGATCGCGTCGGCGCGGTTGCGGGCGCCGAGCTTGCGGAACATGGAGCTGGCGTGCTCCTTGACCGTGTTGGGGGAGAGCTGCAGCTCGGCGGCGATCTCGGCGTTGGTGAGACCGGCCGCGACGAGGTGTAGGACTTCGCGCTCGCGCGCGGTGAGGCGCTGGTGCGACGCGCGGCCCGGACTGCGATCAGCGGCGCCGAGGCGGCCGCCGACGCCGCCGCCCGACCCGGCACCAGCGCGCGTGGACGCGTCGAAGACGTCCTCGCCGGCGCCGATGCGGCGGATCGCCTCGACGATCTCGGCGGCCGAGCGGTCCTTGGTGACGAAGCCGGCGGCGCCGGCGGCGCGCGCGGCAGTCGCCGAGATCCGGCCGGCGCCGGAGATCAGCAAGATCCGCGTCGACGGATGCGCGGCGCGGACGCGCTGGGCGATGTCGGTGCCGGCCTCGTCGCCGACGAAGAGGTCGACGAGCGCGACGTGCGGGGAGTAGCGGCGGGCGCGGTCCTCGGCCTCGTCGCCGGTGGTCGCCGGGACGCAGCGCTCGACCCAGTCCTGCTGGACGAGCACCAGGCGCATGCCCCAGTGGACGATGTCGTGGTCGTCGACGACCAAGACACACAACTTGCGCGGGGGGACGACGACCTGGGCGCTCATGGGGTGGGGGCGGGGATCGGCAGCATCAGGCGGACGTGCCACTGATCGGGCGGGGTGCGGCCGAAGTCGACGGCGGCGCCGAACTCGAGCGCCTCGAAGGCGGCGAGGCGCAGGCCGACGCCCGCGCCGGCGGGCGCGCCGGGGCCGACACCGTCGTTGACGACGGCGATCGCGACCGCGTCGCCGTCGCGCTCGACGGAGACCGCGATCGTCGTGGGCCGCGCGTGCTTGCGCGCGTTGCGAACCGCCTCGCAGACCACGGTCTGGGCGAGCGGCTCCAGCGCGTGGGGGACCTCGGCGTCAGACGGCCAGCAGACCGTGAGGTTGACGTCGGCGTGCTCCTCGCAGAGGCGGGCGAGCTCCTCGCGCAGGGTCGTCTCGACCTCGCGGGTCGCGCGCGACACCGGCCGCTGGATGGCGGTGCGCAGCTCCTCGGTGGCGGCTTGTAGCTCGTCGGCGCAGCGCTCGCGCTGGGGCGCCGTCAGCTCGCCGGGAGCGCCGAGCGCGAGCGTGACGCCGAACAGGCGCTGCACGACGCGCTCGTGCACGTCGCGCGCGAGGTCGAGGCGGTCGCCGAGGTGGCGTGCGCGCTCCTGCTGGCGGGTCGCGGCGCGGGCGGAGGCGGCCAGGGCGCAGACCTTGCCGAGCGTCCACAGCCCTTCCCGCTCGGCGGCGCTGAGCGGCGTGACGTCGCCGTCGTCGCCGCGCTCGCCGACGACCACGCCGTAGTGCCGGCCGCCGGCCGACATCGGGATGCAGGTCAGGTCGGCGGCGTCGTCGCAGACGACCACGTCGTCCTGGAGCGCGCGCCGCGCCGGGCCGAGGACGCGCGCGGGCGTCGACCGCACGGAGTCCAGGTCGACGCCGTGGGTGCCAACCGCCGTCAGCCGCCGCCGCACGTCGTCGGTGAGGAAGACGACCGCGCGTCGGGTCGAGCCCAGGCGGCAGACGGTCTCCGCGAGCCGGTCATAGAACGCGGCGTCCGGCGACGCGATCTCGTCCTCGCCCAGCATCGAGACCAGCAGGTGCAACGCGGCGAGCGGCGAGGTCGCGGATGAAGGCATATAAGAAGGGTCAACGGGCCGGGCGCCAGGGGAAGCGCCCGGCCCGCTGGGAGAAGGACCAGCTCGCGTACGCTCGGTCTCTAGCTCTGCGTCAGCGGCCGTCCGCTCCCTGTCCCGAGAGAGCGGTACGACTGGTCGACCCCAAGAATGCCTCATCGAAACGGCAACGTACAGTCCAAACACACTCGTGACCACCCAATCTGGTGGATCGTGTCCGGACATCCCACGTTTGCCTCATCGCCGAATGAGGAACTTCAGTGGTTCCATTCAGGAACACTCCTGTTCCACTTCCGCTCCGGCGGTCGCGACTCCGTGGTCGCGACCGCCAGTCGGAAGGGCGCTACGCGTTCTCAGCCGCGGGCTGAGAAGGCGGCGGCGGGGTGTGCGTCGTCGAGGCTTCGCCTTCGACGTTGAGGCGCGGGATGAAGCGGTCCAGCCAGGCCGGGAGCCACCAGTTGCGCTCGCCGACGGCAAGCATGAGGCCGGGGACCAGGACGGATCTCACGATCAGCGCGTCGAGGAAGACGGCGGAGGCGAGGCCGATGCCGAAGAGCTTGATCACGCGCTCGCCGCCGAGGACGAAGGCGCCGAAGACCAGGACCATGATCGCCGCGGCGGCGGTGATCGTGCGGCCGGTCGCGGCGAGGCCGTGCTTGATGGCCTCGCGGTTGTCACCGCGCTTGTGCCACTCCTCGTAGATGCGGCTGACGAGGAAGACCTCGTAGTCCATCGACAACCCGAAGAGGATCGCGAAGACCATCACGGGGAGGAACGCCTCGATGGGGCCGGTCGAGCTCACGCCGATCAGCTCGGCGCCCCAGCCCTTCTGGAAGACCGCCACGACGACGCCGAAGGCGGCGACAACGCTCAGCAGGTTCATGAGCGCGGCCATCGCCGGGATCAGCAGCGATCGGAACACGGCCATCAACAACAGGAAGGACAACAACACGACGACGCCGATGAACAGCGGCAGCTTGTCGGCCAGCACCTTGGAGAAGTCGATGCCGATCGCGGTGTTGCCGCCGACCAGCGCGTTGATCTGCCCGTTTTCGGCCGGTGGCACGACGTCGTCGCGCAGCTTCTTGACGAGGTCGTTGGTCTCCTCCGACTGCGGTGAGGCCGACGGGTAGACCTGGGCCAGCAGGATGTTCTCGCCGACCGTCACCGGCTTGGTCGTCGCTACGACGCCGTCGGTCTTGCCGACCGCGTCGACGACGCGCTGGAAGGCGGCCTTGCCCTCGTCGCCGCTCTTGTTCTCGGCGACGAGCTGCAGCGGCCCGTTGAAGCCCGGGCCGAAGCCCTCGGCCAGCAGGTCATAGGCCTTGCGGGTCGTCGTGTCGGCTGGGTCGTTGCCCGCGTCCGAGTTGCCCAACCGCATGTCCAACGCCGGCGAGGCCAACAACAACATGACGATCGCCGCCGCCGCGGCCAGCACGACCGGGCGCTTCTCGAGGATCGAGGACCAGCGGCCCCACAGCGGCGATTCGTCGCTCGTCGCCAGGTTGCCGGAGGCGACCGCCTTGCGCTGCTTGCCCGTCAGCACGCGCTTGCCGAACAGCGCCAGGAACGCCGGCAGCAGCGTGAGCGCTGCGAAGACCGTGAAGGCCACGACGATCGAAGACGCCAGCGCCACGCCGTACAAGAACGAGACGCCCAGGGCGAACATCCCCAACAACGCGATGCAGACCGTGATGCCGGCGAACAGCACCGCGCGACCGGAGGTGTCGATCGCGTTGACCGCGGCTTCCTCGGGCGTCGCCCCGCGCAGGATCTCCTGCCGGTAGCGCGTCACGATGAACAGCGCGTAGTCCACGCCGACGCCCAACCCGATCAGCAACGACAGCTGCGAGCTGAACGAGGCCATCGTGATCGCGTTGGACAGCAGCCCCGTCACCGAGATGCCGACGCCCAGCGCGAACGCCGCGGTCAGCAGCGGCAGGATCGCCGCCAGGAACGACCCGAACACGATCAATAGCACGACGAACGCCGCGGCGAAGCCGATCAGCAGCCCGCTGTCGCCCTCCTGGCGCGCCTGCTGGATCGCCTGGCCACCCAGCTCCACTTGCAGCTGGTCGCTGTTGTACGCCTGCGCGCCGGTGATCAGGTGCTTGGCCGCGTCGAGCGGCAGGCTGACGATGTCGTCGTCCATCGTGACGTTGGCGAACGCGATTCGCCCGTCCTTGGAGATCTGGCCTTCGTTGCCGGCCTTGAACGGCGAGTCCACCGACGCGACGTGCGGCAGCGTGGAGACCTTCTTGAGCATCTCCTCGACGCGCGCCTTGTGCGTGGCGTCGGTGATCTGCCCGTCCTTGGCGGCGAGGACGATCTGCTCCTGGTCGCCCGACGCCTTGGGCGCGGACTTCTGGAGCAGGTTGATGGCGTCGAAAGAATCGGTGCCCGACAGCTTGAACTCGTCGCGGTAATCGGTGCCGACGCCGCCGGCGAGGCCGCCGATGACGATCGCGCCGAGGACCCAGCCGATCAGGACCAGCCAGCGGTGGCGGAAGCACGTGCGTGCAAGGGTGCGCATGGGGAGTTGAGGCTCCTGGAGGTTGCGGGGAGGGAGCGTGACCACCGTCTCTTCGAGCGGTGGCCGTCCGGAACCATAGACGGAGCGGGACCCGGAGACTCATCTGCCGAGGTCGAAAAGTCAGCGCGTCAGCTCGCGCATGCGCGCGAGGACACGCTCGCGCAGCTCGCCTTCGGGCGCTCCGAGTCCCAACAACTCGCAGAACCACAGGCCCTCGGAGGCGAGCCGGACGACCGTCGCGTCGACCTCGTCGATCCCGTCAGCCGCGATCCGTCCCTGCCATCCCGCGTACCGCGCGCGGACCTGCTCCAGGCGCTCGGGGTGCAGCGCGAGCACCGCGATGATCCCGCTGTCGATCTCGCGCGTCGCCGGATCCTCGCCGTCCTTGGCCATCACGTCGGCGTAGGCGCGTGTCCAGCCGCCGGGCTCGCCGTCGTTGGCGGCCTCGATCTGGGACTCCGACGACGCCTCCCAGCGGTCGACGACCGCGTCCAGGAGCTGGTCCTTGGACTTGAAGTGGTAGAGCAGGCCGCCCTTGGAGACGCCCGCCTCAGCGGCGACCGCGTCGAGCGTCAGCTTCGACGGGTCGCGCAGGAGCAGACGCGCCGCGGCGTCCAAGAGGTGTTCGCGGGTATCCCCGCCCCCGCGGCCACGGGGCACTTAGTGGGCCCCGCCCGCGGCGGACAGGCCGGCGACGCCGGCGACGATGACCATCAGGCTGGCGAGCTTCATGGCGTTCATGGTCTCACCGAACGCCACGACGCCGCCGATGGCGACGAGGGCGGTGCCCAGGCCGGACCAGATCGCGTAGGTCAATCCGACGGGGATGTGCTTGAGCGCGAGCGCCATCAGCCAGAACGAGAGCCCGTAGCCGACGACGACCAGCGCCGCCGGCCCGGGTTTCGTGAACCCGTCGGAGGCGCGCAGTGAAAGGGTGGCGACGACCTCGGTGATGATCGCCAGGAAGAGGAGAGCGAAAGCGGGCATGGAGGTAACTATACCGTCTGGACGGTACAGTTACGATCGCGGTGTCCGCGGACGAGCCTCCTTGCACGTGCGCTTGACCTCGTACATCGCCGCGTCCGCCCGCGCGATCAGCGAGTCCGCGTCGTCCGCGTCGGTCGCCAGCGCGCTGCCGAGGCTGATGTGCGGTGTGATCTCCAGCCCGAGGATCGACGCGGGCTGCGAGACCGACGCCTCCGCGCGGGCCACGATCGGCGCCAGGTTCGGCGGCGCGTGGAGGTCAGGGCAGACGATCACGAACTCGTCGCCCGCGTAACGCGCCACCGTGTCGGTCTCCCGCGACGCGAGCGCCAGCCGCCGCGCGACGATCCGCAGCAGCTCGTCGCCCGCCGCGTGCCCGTGCGTGTCGTTGATGGCCTTGAACCCGTTGAGATCGCCGAACAGGACGCCGACGTCGCGCCCGCTGCGCCGCCGCTGGCCGAGCGCGAGCGTCAGCCGGTCGTGCAGGAGCACGCGGTTGGCCAGCCCGGTCAGCCCGTCGCGGACCGCCATCCGGCGCAGCTCGTCGTTGGCGTCTGACAGCGCGCGGGTCGTCGCGCGCAGGTCCAGGTGGGCGGCCGTCTGGCGCGCGAGCACCCGCAGCGCCCCGCGCTGGTCGTCGGTGAAGTCGCGCACGACGTTGTCGGCGACGCAGACCGTCCCGAGCGCGTGGCCCTCGGAGGTCACGATCGGCGCGCCCGCGTAGAAGCGCACGTCGGCGTCGCCGGTGACCATCGGGTTGTCGGCCCACTCCGGGTCGGCGTGCGTGTCGGGGACGACGAACAGCTCGTCGGGCTCGAGGATCGCCCGCGCGCAGAAGGAGACCTCGCGCGGCGCCTCGCTGGACTCCAGCCCGATCAGCGCCTTGCCCCATTGGCGGTCGGCGTCGACGAAGTTGATGATGGCCATCGGCGTGCGGCAGATGGCGGCCGCGAGCGTGACGACGTCGTCGTAGAGCGCCTCGGCGGGCGTGTCGAGGATCTCCAGGCCGCGCAGCGCGGCGAGGCGCGCGGGCTCGTTCGGGGGCAGGGAGACCGTCACGGGTACGGTCCACAAGGATGTCCCCCGGAGCCTTGCGCGAAACGGTCGTGCGCGTGGCCGCCGACGCCTGGGGATTCCGGGCGCGATCGGTCCGCGCGACCGCGTGCGTGCTGCTCCCGCTCGGCGTGCTCTGCGCGATCGGCGAGCCGCAGGCGGGCGCGACCGCGGCTCAAGGCGCGTTCGCCGGCTTCTACGCGTTCGACGCGCCGTACCGCCGGCGCGCCCGGGTCGTCGCGGCGCTCGGGCTGGCGCTCGCGGTCGCAATGCTGCTCGGGACGCTCGTCGCGCCGCACGAGGTGCTGGCGGTCGGGGTGGGCGCGGTGTTCGCGGCGGCGGCTGCCGCGACGTGCCTGATCCTGCGCGTCGGGCCGCCGCGCGAGTACTTCATCGTCTTCACGTTCCTGATCGGCGCCGCGCTGCCGCAAGACGTCGGCGCCGCGCCGGAACGTGCCGGGCTCGTGCTGCTCGGGGCCCTCGCCGCGTGGCTGATCTCGATGGCCGGGACGCTGCGCGATGCGCGCGCGCCGGAGCGCAGCGCGGTCGACGGCGCGCTGCGCGCGGTCGCGCGGCTGCTGGACGCGGTCGGCCGCCCCGGCGCGCCCGCCGCACGCCATCGCGCGGTGCTCGCCGTCCAGCGCGCGCAGGACGCGGTAGCCGCGGCGGGCGGGACGCGAACCTCCGGAGGCGCCGAGCTGCTGCGTCGCGCGGACGGCGCCGAGGCGCTGCTGGAGGCGGCGCTGGCGTTGTTGGTGGAGAGCTCGCCGCCCCTGGATCCCGCCTGGGGCCGCGCAGTGGACGCGCTGGCCGAGGGCGCGTGGAGCGCGCCGGTGATCCCGCGCTCGCTGCCGGCGGTCCCGGCGGCGGCGCGCCTCGATGCGGCGCTGCGCGCGGCGGGCAGCGCGCGCTGGCTGGACCATGGCCCTCCGGCCGACACCCTCGACGTCCCCCGCTGGCGCGCCGCGCTCGCCGACCTCACCGATCCGCGCTCGCCCGCGCCGGCTGCCGCGCTGCGCCTCGGCGTCGCGATGGCGGTCGCCGGCGCCGCGGGCTACCTGTTGCGCGCCGAGCACCCGACCTGGATCCCGCTGAGCGCCGCCGCCGTGCTACAGGGGACGAACGTCGCGCTGCTGCGCCAGCGTGCGGTGCACCGCGCGCTCGGGACCGCGATCGGCGTCGTGCTCGCCGCCGCGGTGCTGTCCTTCGATCCGGGCCTCGCCGGCCTCGTGATCCTCGTCGCCGTCTTCCAGGCGCTGACCGAGTCGTTGGTGTTGGTCGTCTACGGTGCGGCGGTCGTGTGCATTACGACGCTCGCGCTGCTGCTGCTGGAGATCGCGGGCGTCGGCTCGGTCGATGGCCTGCTCGACGCGCGCCTGGTCGACACCGCGCTGGGCTGCGCGATCGGCGTCGCTGCGGGGCTGGCGATCTGGCCGCGGCGCTCGCGTGTCCGGCTGGCCGGCGTGCAGGCGCAGGCGATCCGGGCGACGGCCGCCGCGGTGCGTGCGACGTTCGCGGGCCAGGGCGACCGACGGGCGGCGCGCCGCGACGTCCATGTTGCCGTCGTCGCGCTGGATGCCGCGCAGCGCGATGCGACCGGCGACGCGCTCGCCGCCTCGGCGCGTACCGACCTCGGTTGGCCGGTCACGTACGCGATCGAGCAGCTCGCTTTGGTCGCGTTGGCGCTCCCTCGGGCGGGAACACCCGACCGTCCGGCGCCGTCGCACCAGGATGCTGAATATCTTGACGCACTCTTGCTGAGCATCGCGGAACAGGTAGAGGTCGGCGACGTTCGTGGCCCGGTCGGCCCGCCGCCGCCGCTGCCCGCCTGGCCGCGCACCCGGCGCGCGGTCGTCGCGCTCTGCGACGCCCTGGCGATCGGCGCTTGAGCATTCCGAGTCCAGATACAGTTCCGTTTGTCATGACCTTGTCAACGGCGTAGCGTCGCTCACCATGTCCACCAAGAGGAGATGGGCCGCCGCGGTAGTTACCGCGGCCGCTGCGGGCACGATCTCGGCGGTCGCTATGGGTCAGAGCGACGATATTCGGATCACGGTCACCGCCAAGGTCACGCCCAACAAGGCCGGCACGCCGGCGCACCCGCAAGGCGTCAAGGTCGACGTCAAGGGCAAGATCTACACCCCGCCGGACCAGGATCCGCCGACCGTCGAGGCGGTCGACATCTGGTTCCCGAAGGGTGGTCTCTACAACGGGGGCAAATGGCCCACGTGCAGTCAGGCGAAGCTGGCCCGGGGCGGTCCGGACGCTTGCCCGAAGACGTCGATCATGGGTCGCGGCTACGCGCTCGCCGACGCCGACGGCGTCGCTGCCAAGGCGACGGTCACGATCGTCAACGGTGGGTCGCGCGCCGTGTTCGCCTACGTGACGCTCAACCGCCCGGCCCGCGTGCGCGAAGCTCTGCGGGTGCCGATCACCAAGCTGGGCTCGGGGCCGTGGTCCTACAAGGCGCACGTCGACATCCCGCGGACGCTGCAGATCGTGGCGGGGATCCCGCTGCGCGTCCAGTCGTTCCGGGGCAGCGGCGGGCGTGGCGACTGGATCGCGACGACCAGTTGCCCGAGCAGCCACCGCTGGAAGTACCACGTCGAGACGAGCTACGCGACGGGCCAGGTCGTCAAGACCGACGGCTCGGTCGCCTGTCGGAGCTGACCTGAGTGTTGCGCGCGCTGCACGCCGGAGTCGCCCGCCATCGCTGGTGGGTGCTCGGGATCTGGGTCGCATTGGTCGCGGCCGCGGTCCCGTTCGCCCTCCAGCAGTCCGACCGGTTGACCGGCGGCGGCTTTGCCGTCCCGGGGTCGGATTCCGAGCGGGTGGAGACGGCCGTGCAGCGCGGCGTTCCGGTCAACTTCCGGCCGCCGTCGCTGGCCGCAGTGGTCCGCGCGCCGTCGGGGACGTTGTCGCAGCGCGACGTCCGCGCCGCGGTGACCGCGCTGGACCGCGCGGTCGCCCGCGTGCGTCACGTCTCGCTTGACCCCACCATCAAGGAGGCAGCGCTCTTCGCCGCCCAGGACCGGCCGCGCGAGCCGGTGGTGATCCCGTTGACGATCGACGTCGACCAGTACCACGCGCCGGACGTCGTGAAGGTGTTGCGCAAGGACTTGGGGCTCAACGACGAGCGCAAGTACGGTGGCGTGCAGCTGCACCTGGTCGGCGCCAGCGCGCTGTGGGCGGGCATGGTCGACCTGACCAAGGACGACCTGGCGGGTGCCGAACGCGTCGGCTTCCCGATCGTCGCGCTGATCCTGCTCGCGGTGTTCGCGTCGCTGGCCGCGGCCGTGCTGCCGCTGCTGATCGGCGGCGTGTCGGTGCTGGTCACCGCGGCGCTGATCGCGATCCTCGCCAAGCACTACACGATGACCTTCTACGTCCCCAACATGGCCTCGATGATCGGCCTGGGGGTGGCGGTCGACTACTCGCTGTTTGTCGTCGTGCGGTTCCGCGAGGAGCTGCGCGAGGGGGCCGACCGAGCCACGGCACGCGCCACGGCGATGGCGACGTCTGGGACCGCGGTGCTGTTCAGCGGCCTGGCGGTGGTCGTCGCGCTGGCCGGGCTGCTGCTGGTCCCGACACCGGCGATCCGCTCGATGGCCGTGGGGGCCATGTTGGTGGTGTTGGTCGCGATGGTCGCCTGCGCGACGCTGCTGCCGGCCTTGCTGGTGACCGTCGGCCGCTGGATCGGGCCGGGGAAGCCCGACCCCGGGATGTTCCAGCGCTGGAGCGAGCGTGTGGTGCGGCGGCCGGCGCTGGCCGCCGTCGCGGCCTTGGCGGTGCTGCTGGCGCTGGCCGCGCCGGCGCTGGGGCTGCGCACCGGCGAGGGCGCGCTGCGGCAGTTCCCGGAGGGCCATGAGACGCGCGTCGGCTTTGAGTCGGTGCGCGGACTGCGCGGCGCGGGCGACGCGACGCCGCTGCGGATCCTCGTCAAGCCCAAGGACATGGACAAGTCGGTCAAGATCCTGCGCGCCGATCCGGCCGTTAAGCGGACCGGCATGCGCACGATCACCGACGACAAGAAGTGGATCTTCGGCGTCGTGCGCCTGAAGTACGACGCGGACACGCCGCAGGCCAAGGCGGCAGTGCTCCGGCTGCGCCGGACGCTCCCGGCCGGCTCGCTGGTCGGCGGCGACACCGCGGCGCAGATCGACTTCGACCACGCGATCACCTCGTCGCTCTGGAAGGTCATCGTCTGGATCCTGGTCGCGACCTTCCTGTTGTTGGTGGTGATGCTGCGCGCGATCCCGCTGGCGATCTCGGCGATCTTCGCCAACCTGCTGAGCGTCGGCGCGTCGCTCGGCGTCCTGAGCGCGGCGATGACGTGGGGCACCGGCGGGACGGGCTACGTTGACACCGTGGTGATCCCGATCGTGATCGCGGTGGTCTTCGGGTTGTCGATGGACTACGAGGTCTTCCTGCTCAGCCGAATCCACGAACGCCACGGCGTGGGCGCGTCGACACGCGACGCGGTCCTGGAAGGCATCGCGGCGTCCGGCCGGACGATCACGGGTGCGGCGTTGGTGATGGTCGCCGTCTTTGCCTGCTTCGCCGCCACCGGCGTCCCGGTCATCCGCGAGATCGGCCTCGGCGCCGGCGTGGCGATCGCCGTCGACGCGACCCTCGTTCGCCTCGTCCTCGTCCCGGCGCTGATCGTGCTGATGGGCGACCGCGCCTGGTGGGCGCCTCAGCGGAAGAGGGCCTCGACGCTCGCCGCGCCCAGCCCGACGCGCTCGTAGTGCTCCTTGCACATCGCGATGTAGTGGTGGACGTCGAAGAAGTCCTCTGACCCGCCGTTCTCGTCGAGCCAGATGAGCGGGCCGGTGACGATGAAGATCGCGCGCATCGGGTCTTCGTGCTCGTAGGCGACGAGCGTGTGGCCCTCGCCGGGTGACTCGTAGACGAAGTCGCCGGAGGTCGCGGTCCAGTCGTGCTCCAAGTACCCCCACTTGCCGGAGATGGTGTAGGCGAGCACCTCGTGCGGGTGGTAGTGGCGGTTGACGAGGCCGGCGGACTTGGCCATCAGGATGTCGCACCAGCGATTGGTCGCCGGTGAGATCCAGAGCGGGCGGCTGCTGACGGTCTCGCTGAACGGGACGTAGTAGCGGTCGTCGTCGATCGGCGCGTCGGCGATGTAGACCTCCGGCGGCGCGTCGGGCTGGAAGACGCGTGCGATCGGCTTGAGGTCGCGCCAGAACTCGGACTTCGGGGTGTCGGGCATGCAAAGCATCCTAAACATTTGACAGTTACGGGTCGCCTCGGCTACGTTCGGTCGATGGAGGAGAACACCGCGGGGCAGCAGCCCGCGATCTCGCGCGGGGGAGGGGCAGCGCCGCCCGGCGCGCCCTTGCGCGACCTCGGCAAGCGCGCGCTCGCGGTCGAGTCCAACAGCGTGCTGGTCGCGACGATCGCGCTGATCCTGTTCATCGGGATCATGCACCCGGACTTCCTCACCTGGTCGCAGCTGAAGGAGGTCATCCAGAACTCCGTCTACGTCGGGATCATCGCGGCGGGGATGGCGTTCCTGATCTCGATGCGCGAGATCGACCTGTCGGTCGGCTCGATCTTCGGCCTCTCGATCGTCTGCTCGGCGCTGCTGATGCAGCACGGCTGGAACCCGTGGCTGGCCGGCCTGGCGGGCGTCGTGCTCGCGGGTGGGATGGGCCTGGTCAACGCGACCGCGGTGCAGTTCATCGCGATCCCGGCGATCGTCGCCACGCTGGCGACGCTGTCGATCTTCCGCGGCCTGGCCCAGGCGCTGAGCGATGGTCAGCAGGTCACCGGCCTGCCCGCCGACAACGCGTTCTTCACGTTCTTGGGCGGCGACAAGCTCGGGCTGCCGGTCAGCGTGTGGGTCCTGATCTTGGTGGTGATCGTGCTCACCGCGGTCCTGCGGCTCACGCCCTACGGCTACCGCGTGCGCGCAATCGGCTCCAACCCGGAGGCCGCGACGTTCAGCGGCATCTCGATCCCGCGCACGCGCGTGCAGACGCTCGTGCTCGTCGGGGTGCTCAGCGGGATCGCCGGCATGCTCGGCCTTGCGTTCTTCATCTCGGGCGACCCGAACATCGGCTCAGGCTTCGAGTTGCAGGCAATCGCCGCGGCGGTCATCGGCGGGACGCCGCTGCGCGGCGGCAGCGCGACCGTCGTCGGCGCCGTGCTCGGGGCGATCCTGCTGAGCGCGGTCAACAGCGGCTTGGCGTACTTCGACGTGCCGGTCAACTGGTCCAACTTCGCCACGGGCGCCGTGATCTTGACCGCGGTGGCCCTCGACAGCCTCATCCGCGGGCGGCGCCGGTACCGCCGTCAGGCGCTCGACGGATGAGCGACACCGATCAACACGAAGCAGGAGAGACGACATGACTCTGGTCTCACGCGGGTGGAGGGCGGCGCTGTCCGTCGTCCTGTCCGCCGGGTTGGTCGCGGTGGCCGCCGGGTGTGGCGACAGCGACGACAAGTCGTCCGGATCGGGCGGCAGCGCGACCTCGAGCGACGGCGGCGGCGCTAAGACGGCCAAGCTCGCGTTCGTCTACCCGACGACCGAGACGAACTTCGGCCAGGAGATGGCGCTGGGCGCCAAGGCCGCGGCCGACGACCGGCCGGGGGTCGAGTTGAAGGAGTCGGCGCCGGCCAACGTGGACGGCCCCAAGGAGGTCCAGCTGTTTCAGGCCGCGACGCGCACGTCCGAGGACGGCGTGGCGATGATGACGCTGACGCCCGACCTGTTCCTGCGCCCGCTGCTCACGGCCGGCCAGCAGGGCGTGCCGCTGGTCGCGGTCGACGTGCCGCCGGCCAAGGGCGCCGAGAAGGCGGCCAAGCTGCTGATCGGCAACTCGAACGTCGGCATCGGCGAGGACCTCGCCAAGGCGCTGCTGCCGAAGATCCCCGAGGACGCGTCCGGCGAGGTGCTGATCGGCACCGACACGCCCGGCCTGCCGGTGCTGGAGCAGCGCAACCAGGGCTTCAAGGACGTGATGTCCAAAGAGCGCCCGAACCTCAAGATGGTGGTCTTCGACGCCAAGCAGTCGCCGACCGACAACTACAACACGTGGTCGGCGCAGGTGAAGGCGCATCCCAACGCGGTGGCCTACGTGGGGCCGGGCTCGCAGGCGGCGGTGTCGCTCACGCGGATCCAGAAGCGGGGCGGCAAGAAGCTGCTCGTCGGCGCGTGCGATCTCGATCCGGTCGCGCTGGAAGGCGTGAAGGACGGCTACGTCGAGGCGCTGATCTCGCCGGAGCACTTCCTGAAGGCCTACATCGCGATCGCGCTGCTGGCCGCCCAAAAGCAGGACGGCAAGGACCTGCCCGAGGGCGTCTGGAACACCGGCGAGCTGACCGTCAACAGCAAGAACATCGACGAGATCCTCACGCGCCAGGAGTCACCCGCGGCACGGAAGGCGTTCTTCAAGCCGGTGGCCGACAAGCAGCTGGCGGCGCCGGACCAGTACCTCGCCCCGGGCTCCTGACTCATGCTCGAGGCGCGCGGCGTTCGCAAGGCCTACGGCGGCGTCGTGGCGCTCGCCGGCGCGGACCTCACGGTCCGCGCCGGCGCCGTGCACGCGTTGTTGGGGGAGAACGGCGCGGGCAAGTCGACGCTGGTGAAGGCGATAGCCGGTGCGGTGACGCCGGACGCGGGGTCGCTGGTGCTTGATGGGAAGGAGGTGCGCTTTGGGTCGACCGCAGAGGCGGTGCGCCACGGCGTGGCGGTGGTCTCCCAGGAGCTCAACGTCTTCCCGGATCTCGATGTCCTCGCCAACCTCTACCCGATGCGCGAGCCGACCCGCGGGCCGTTCGTGCGCCGGCAGGAGATGGAAGCGCAGGCGCGGCCCGTGCTGGCCGAGCTGGGCCTTGACGTAGGCCTCCGGCAGCCGGTTGAGGAGCTGTCGCTGGCCGAGTGCCAGCTGATCGAGATCGCTAAGGCCTTGCTGACGGAGCCGCGCGTGCTGATCCTCGACGAGCCGACGAGTGCGCTGGGGCAGCGGTCGACCGAGAACTTGTTGAGGATCTTGCGCGTGCTTCGCGATCGCCAAGTTGGTGTGGTGTTCGTGTCGCACATCCTCGAGGACGTGATGGCGCTGTGCGACGAGGTCACCGTGCTGCGTGACGGGCACGTTGTGATGAGCGCGCGGCCGATGGGGGAGCTGACGGTCGCGACGGTCGTGGAGGCGATGCTCGGCGAGCGGCCTGACGACGGCGACGCGGCGACGGCGCCGTCCGCCGCGCTGGTCGAGGAGGTCGCCGATGCCGTTGAGTCAACCGGTGGTTCCCTGCGCCTTGAGGCCGTCGCGGTGCGCGATCGGCTGGAGCCCTTGGACCTGGAGGTCGCGCCCGGCGAGATCGTCGGCCTGGCCGGCGTCGCGGGCGCAGGGCATCATGTAGTCCTTGAGTTGGTCGCCGGCCTCACGCGTCCGTCGTCTGGCTCGGTGACGTTGCCCTCTGGGCGTGCCGTGCCGCACGGCCTGCGTCGCGCGATCCGCGCGGGCGTCGCGTTAGTGAGCGGTGACCGCAGGCGAATGGGCTTGATGTTGGATAAGCCGATCTGGGAGAACATCGCGCAGATCCGCGCGGTGGGTCTGGCCGCCTCCGGGCCGCTGATCCGGACCGGCGAGCTCCGCGCGCACGCGCGGGAACACGTAGAGCGCCTGCACATCCGCAGCCGCTCCGTCGACATGGACGCCGGCGCGCTGTCTGGCGGCAACCAGCAGAAAGTCGTCTTCGCCAAGTGGCTCGACGCCTCACCCTCGGTCTTCCTCCTCGACGACCCGACCCGCGGCGTCGACATCGGCGCCAAGGCCGAGATGCACACGTTGATCAGGAGCACCGCCACCGCCGGCGTCCCGACCCTCATCTGCTCCACCGACATCGACGAGCTCGCCACCCTCTGCGACCGCGTCATCGTCATCCACAACCGCAAGGCCACCACCTCCCTCACCGGCGACGCGCTCACCACCCACGCCGTTCTGGAGGCGATGAACACGGGGACGGTCGCGTCGTCTCGCGTCAACTAGTGGTCTCGTTCTGCTCGTCCGTGTTCCTGCCGTCAGTAACGATGGTCGGCGTTCCTCACCCAAACGACCAGATTTGACCTGATTGCTTTCTTGTCTCGTGCGGCTGCTGTAGGTTGCTCGCCGACATGGATGAGGAACGTTGAAGGACATCAGTGCAGGCCTGCTTTTGTCGGAGATTGGGCTCGCCGCACTTAAGCCTCGCGAAGCCCAAATCGCCTACGGACTGTTGATGGAGATACTGCAGTTGCGACTAGGCTCTCGAGTAGCGCAGATACTCGGCCCGAACTGGGCGGATGACTTCGCCAGGGTCACCGGGCTCGATCGAAATAAGGGGCTTAACGCAGAGGGGGAGAGGCGCGGTCTCGAGTTGCTCGAGCAGACGCTTCCCGAGTACGGCCTCTATGTTGAAGAAGAGCTCGAACGCCTGAAGCTCGAGTTCGTTGAGCGGTTGCGTGCGGCGCTGGGCGAGGGGGAGACCCTGTGACCGACTCCAATGGTTCTGCCGCGCCTCCGGAGGGCCTCGAGGGGTCGCTCTCGGTGGCGTCGCGGGTGCTCGATGAGCTCGTCGTCGCGAGCTCGAACCCTCGCCCATCGCTTGGATTTGCTGGGTTTCGCCGACCTAACCACCATGTGTTGACGATCGCCGGTGGACGTGGCACGGGGAAGACGACGCTGCTTCATCTTCTGGCGTCAGCAGTTTCACCGAGGCGGGACCTCTTCGTTCTGCCACCGCTTGAGCCTGAGATGTTCGGTCCGGCCGACACGATCCTCGGCTCGACGCTGGCAAGACTTCAATCCCAGCTTTTGAAGGACAACCCTTCAATAATGCACGAGGCGACAGTAAAGGTACGGTCGCTGCCCGAACCGCTCAACGTGGCGCAAGCGCTTGATCGCTTGTTGCGACACTCCGCCTTCGTTCGCGACGGCCAAGGTCCCGGAGCCGTGTCCCCTGCTTCGCTTGAGCAGTACTCGTCCGACTTTGCCCGCCATGCCTTGGCAGGCGAAGGCTTTACCGAGCTCTGGGACGCCACGATCGCGGCGATCGGCCGAGCGCTGTCAACGGGAGAGGGACAGGCTCCGGCGATCCTTGTGCCGGTGGATGACCCTGACCTCTCGCCAGGGCAGTTGACGCGGATACTCCAGGACATCCGGCTCCTGGCCACCACGCCTCACGTCGTGGTCTGCGTGTGCCTGGATCTCATAGAGGCACACCGAGCCCTGGCGGCGTCGTACGCGCAGGCCCTTCGTGTACGCCCTGACTCGATGGGGACGGCATCAGTCGTCGAGGCACAGCTCGCGAAGGCGCTTCCGCAACGGTTCCGTGTCAGTTTGACCGAGCTCACGCAGCGTCAACGGTTGGCGTTCACGCCGCTTGAAGCAGGTCGACCGCCGCTGGCCGCCATCCTGAACAAGATTGAGGTGCCCACCGCCAACTCGCAGTTCTCGCTGGGCTCGCTGTTCTGGCTGCACTCCGACGCGGATGACGACATGCCATCCCCATACGCAAAGTGCTTGCCGGGCACGGCCAGAACACTCGAAAGCTTGTACTTCGCGCTTGCGGCGCAGGCCGAAGAGCGAAACTGGGAGAAGGCGGTACGTCTCATCCTCGAGTCCGCGATTGAGTACGGACTCCAGGCCACACCGATTCCGGGCTACACGGCTCGCACGCTGCTGTCCGTCGAGGAGCCGCAGGACGATCGAGACCGCCCGATCCTGAACCTCGACTTCGGACCTCTGCGGTATGCGCGCAGCACACAGGATCAACGGGTGCTTCGGATTGACCCCGAGCGCACCGATCGGTCGATCGAGATCGGCTCTCTTGGCCGAAACACGTACGCGATTGCTACGGGAGACTCACAGAACGAGACGCAGTCGGCGGTCGATCCTGCGTTGGCGCTGGGAATGGTGCTCGCGCGGGAATTCTCGCACCACGCGGACGTCTATCGCGAGGAGCTCGCCGGAGGAGAGCCTGTCGCCGGCGGCGGCCCGTCGTTCTTCCTAAACGTCCGGGTTGGTGCATTCCGGGGGGATCGCTGGTTCTTGCTCCTGCCTCGGTGGAAGTCCTTCTATGACTACTTCGCGTTCGACGCGATTTGGCGGCAATCGCTGACCAACGCCGATGCAGTCTCTATGGGGCTTGACATCGATCCTCCGGAGCTCTTGCACGCTTTGGTGCTCTCCTTCCTGCGCACGGTGGGCGAAGTTCAGATGGCGCGTACGGGAACTCCTCTCACTCGTGACGAAGCAGAGCGCACGATGCGCCCGGCCGCGCGAGAGCACATCGCTCAGATTTGGGCAGAGGTTCGGACGTGTCTGCACGATGCGGCATGCAGCGACGCCTCGGCGGAAGCCCGCTCGGCCTTTCTGGAGTGGACCTCGACGTTCCTGCCTATGGCGTGCCATCCGTGGATCTTGCCGCAGTGGTTGATCGACGAGATCTTGGAGGCGCGACTCACGATGCTCGTCGCGATGGGACGCGCTCAGGCGAGGAACTTCGAGCTATCGTCTATCTTGTCCCGTCGCATCAGAGCAAATCTGGGCGAAGAGTGGATCACCCCGCTATTCGGCATCTTCGACGGCATGCCGGACATGGAGATCGGAGATCTGCGTCCTGCGCATCTCGCGGCGGTCGAGCAGCGTCAGAAGCTTCAGCTGCGAGCGGCCGAGTCAGGATCGTCGAATGAGCTCAGCTCGATAGCGCTCAAGGTGCTGCGCGAGATGCTGGCTGAGGAGGAGCAGCAGAGCGAGGACGGATTTTGAGCGGCACGAACCTGACGTGCCCTGCCCCTGTACAGGCGGCCGCAAGGATGCTCGCGTCGAGCGAGATCATCCTTCAGCGGACCTGGATTGACGACGCGGCGTCCCTGCGCAGGCGCACAGTGAAGGGACTCACTGAGCTCGCGCTTCTTCGCGACAGCGACATCGATGCGGTGCTCGCAGAGGTGGCGAGCAAGGGAACGGACCCGTTGCGCGCCGCGGCGGCGACGCTCGTCGCGGCACACGAGGGAGCCTACGCGATCGAGTCGTCTCAGATCAGCGACGCGCGTCGGATCGTATACGGGGCCTTACCTCATGAGGTGGTAGAGCTGGCGACCGGAATCTCTCGGCGCTTGTCCGTGCAGATGCGATGGGCGAACCTCCCATTGGATTGCCAGCAGGTCGAGATTGGGGATGCTCACGTTCACTCCGGGGGCGCTAGTCCGCCGGTGATCGTGCTGCGCGGTCTGCTCGATCACCTGTATGAAGTCACGAGCGTCGGCTTGCCCCTCGAGCTTGAGGATGTCCTCGGGCACCGTTTCGACGGTGAGCCTCTTCTTTTTGCGCTCGGGATCTCTGCGCTGGCGCTCCAGGTTCCGAGACTTGCCAACGACCTGAGTGGCTTGTTACCCGTGCTTGGATCTGACGCCCGCGAACTGTGGGAGCGCGCCTTCGAGTTGGCTCGCACCAAGGATGAGCTGCAGCTTGATCTCTTGCGGGCAGCCTACGCCCATGCAACGGAGCTCGTCGGAGCCACCCCTGATCTCACGGCGGCCAATCAGGGCGCAGCCCGGTGGCTGCGGAATGAGCTGGCGGGCCCTGCCGCCGAGCTTGCACGCGGCTCTCTGGGCGCGCTGGCGCTTCTGCACGGCAGCCTGGTATCGCCCACCTCGGGCTCGCTCGACATTTTCGTCGAGCGGTTCAACCTGCTGCGGCGCCTTCGTCGTCTATCGATGCAGTCGGAGACCAGGCGCATCGAAGACTCGCTTCGGTTTCTTCTCTCCGCTGGTCGGCTCTGCCGACTGGAGCTCCGCAAAACGGCCGGTGCATCGATCGCTCAGGACGGGGGCCAATCCCGCCTCGACGCCTACTCCACGGTGCTCGAGGACGCTCGCTGTCATCTGACGGCTGTCAAGAAGGTCCGAGAGGATCATGGAAGTTTGGTTGTGCAGATGCCGATCAGCTTCTTCCGGCACCGGCTCGAGCCGCGCGAACCGCTCATGGGGTACTTGCCGTTGCGCCATCCGATCCATGATGCCTTGGCTCTGAGCGCGGGAGTGGCGAGAGCATGTCGCGACACACCGGGGCTTGGTCGGTTCATCGGCGGCTTCGACGTTGTCGGGCGTGAATCGGACACCCCGAACTGGGTGTTTTCGTTGGCCTTCTCCTTTGCCGATCGCCTGTTTCGGGCTGCGGAGATGCAGCCCCTTGGGTACTCTGTGCACGCAGGAGAGCAGTTCGCGTTTGCCCTCGACGGTCTCCGTCGAATAGGAGAACTTGACCTATTCGAGGTTCCTGTAAGCCGAGTCGGTCACGCTCTGGCACTTAGTCCTCAAGCCGCGGAGAACATCGCACCGTTCACGAGTGCGGCTGCGGCGTCGGTGTTAGAGGCGCTCGTTTGGAGCGCTGTTGTCGTGCCAGAGCTCGAAGGTGAGGTCGCGGACTTATGCGAGGATTTGGCATCAGTGGTGTTCGCGCCAAGTCAGCCAACATTCGCAGACCTTAAGCAATGGTTGACGGGACGGTTCTCGTACGATCGGATGCAGGCGCTCGGCATCGTGCCTCCCATCGCGCAGGACGCGATGTTCCCTACCGACGAGTCTGTGCTGCTTGGCGGCCTCGAGTGTCAGAGCCTGGTAGACAAGCTGCTTGCCGCGACAGCAGTTGAAGCCTCTGTCGGCGGGGTCTACTTCAATGAAGTGGTCCCCGTTCCGAACGCGCTCGAGTCGGCTGTGGGCGCCAAGCTCGCGCGGTGCTACGAAGCGTGCGGAGCGGTCGTTGCGGAGCCTTTTCGCAGTCGGAGGCTCATTGAGTCTTGCCCTTCGTCCAACGTCGCAGTCGGTGGTATTCGCGGATTTGCGGAACATCCAATTGGAGAGTTTCGCGACGCCGGCCTTTGTGTCACGGTGAGCTCTGATGATCCAGGGCTGTTTGGAGGCTTGGTGGAAGAGGAGCTGGCAAGCCTGTACGAGACGGGTGCCCTCAACGGGTCAAGCGGCGACGGACAAGCGCTGATGCAGGTGATTAAAACGTCGGCGCGCTCCACCGCATCTGGTCTCTCGTCGGTCGAGGCCGACGAGGTGATTCAGCAGGTAGGAGCCAGCCTCGGTGTGCTCTGACAGCCGGTAACGGCCTTACGGGTCGAAGTGCTCGTCCGGCTCGACGATGACCTCGATCAGCAGCGGTGACGTGCGGTCGGCGAGGGACGGCAGGATGTCATCGAAGGTCGACAGCAGTTCGTCGTGCTCGGTGATGCGGTGGGCTTCGATTCCGAGGGAGGTGGCGAGGCCGGTGATGTTGATGGTGTCGAGGGAGGGCCAGGGGCCGGTGGCGCCGGCGCGTTCGGCGAGGCGGTCCATGATGGCGTAGCCGTCGTTGTTCAACACCAGGAAGATGGTGCCGGTGGAGTAGGTGCCGGCGGACCAGAGCGCGAGGGATTGGTAGAGGGTGGCGCCGTCGCCGGTGACGCTGATCACGCCGCGGTCGGGGCGGGCCATGCGCAGGCCGACGGCGGCGGGGAGCGCGAAGCCGAGTAGGCCCATCGCGGAGACGAAGCCGCCGGGCTCGGCGATCGCGATCCGGCGGTGCAGCTCCGGACGCGAGGACGGCGTCTCTTCGACGAGGATCGCGTCGCGCGGCAGGCGCTCGGCGAGCGCCGTGAGGACGTGCCCGGCGCGCAGTGCCTCACCCGGCGCGGGTGGTGGTGGAGCCGCGGGGGCGGTGTACAGCGGCGCGCCCTCAGGCCCTGCGCCGTTCCCGGACGCGCCGTCGCGCGGCGTCACGGATTCGGCGAGGGCGGTGCAGAGCGCGGCGGGATCGCCGAGGACGGCGAGCGCGGCGGGCGAGCGGTGGGCTTCGGCCGCGTCGGCGGTCAAGACGATGATGTCGGTCCCGGGCTCGACCAGCGGACCGTTGTCATAGGGGTACTGGCGCAGCGCGCCGGTGCCCACCACGACGACGAGGTCAAACGGCGCCAGCGTGTCACGCACGCGCGCGCGCCGCGCGGGCAGGTGCCCGGCGAAGAGCGGGTGGTCCTGCGGGAAGCCCGCGGCGCCGCCGAAGGGCTCCTGCCAGACCGGGCAGGCGAGGCGCTCGGCGAGCGCTACCAGCCCTGACCACCCGGCGGCGCTGTCGACGCCCGCGCCGGCCACCAGCGCGACGCGCTTCGCGGCGTCCACGCGGGCCGCGAGCTCCTCGACCACCACCGGGTCGGCGGCCGCGCTGCGCAGCAGCCGCGCTGGCCCGAGGACCTCCCACGCCTCCGGCGCTGGCGCGCCCCAGTCGTCCATCGGCACGATCACGATCGCTGGCCCGCGCGCGGTCTGCGCCTCCCAGTAGGCGCGCATGATCGCGCCCGGGACGTCGGCCGCGCGCACCGGCTGATCCAGCCAGACCGCGTAGCCACCGGTCAACCCATCCAACTTGCCGGCCAAGAACGGGTCTTGGGCCAGGTGCCGTCGGTCCTGCTGACCGACGACGACGACCAGCGGCGCACGGTTCTGACGCGCGGTGGCGAGCGCCGCGACCGCGTTGCCGAGCCCCGGCGTTGAGTGCAACAGCGCCAACGCGGGCGCGCCACGGCCCAGCGCGTACCCGGCGGCCATGCCGACAACCGACCCCTCGTGCAAGGCCAAAACGAACTCGAGGTCGTCGGGCAGCCCGGCGAGGAACGGGACCTCGGTCGAGCCCGGATTGCTGAACAGCGTCGTCAGGCCGAGTCGGCGCAGGACGTCGAAGGTCGCGTCGCGCACGGTCGCCCCTGGTGCAGCGGTGGGCGACCCCTCGGTGGCACTGGACTCTGGGCGCGGGACCTCCACGAGCGCGACCTTACTGCAAATCGTTTGGAGATTTAAGGCCTGTGCTCGCCACTCGCCGCCGAACCACTTACAATCACCAGCAGATGGCCACCGCTCGCCCACGCCCCGGAGGCCAGTTCAAGCCTCCCTCTCCCGGCGCCTCCGAGCAGATCGCCTGGCAGATCCGCAAGTACCTGGAGGAGCAGCACCTTCAGCCGGGCGATCGGATCGGCACCGAGCAGGAGCTGGCCGACGAGTTCGGCGTCTCCCGTCCGACGCTGCGCGAGGCGCTGCGGCTGCTCTCCGCGTCGCAGCTGATCCGCGTCGGCCGCGGCCGCGCCGGCGGAATCTTCGTCGCGCGCACGCCGCGCGACGGTATGAGCGCCAACCTGAGCGAGTCGATCGCGCTGATGCTCGCCGCGGACACGATCTCGCTCGACGAGCTGCTCGACGCGCGCCTCTCGCTCGAGGTCCCGCTCGCGGGCCGGGCCGCCGCCAACGCCACCGACGAGGTCGTCACGCGCCTCGAAGCCGCGGTGCTCGCCGCCGAGGGCCACGCGCCCGGCACCGACCCCTTCAACCAGGCCGACACCGAGTTCCATCAGATCCTCGCCGAGGCGGCCGGCAACGTCCTGCTGCGTGGGCTGACCGGCTGGATCCTCGAGGTCCTCCAGCCGTCGTTGATCGTGACGATCTCGGTCGACGTCGACGCCGAGACGATCCTCGACCAGCACCGCGCGATCCTGCGCGCCGTGCGTCGCCGCCAGCGCGGCGCGGCCGAGAAGGCGATGCGCGCGCACATCGAGTACCTCACCGCCGTGCTGCACGCGCAGCGCGGCTAGTCGATCGCGTCGGCGCCCGCGCGGATGGCATCGGCGGCGGCGCGCATCCCCGCGGCCTCCGCGTCGGAGAGCGACCAGTCGGCAATGGCTCCGCTCGCGAGCGCGACCGGCACGCTCAGCGCGACGTCGCGTACGCCGTACTCGCCGGCCAGCATCACGCTCGCGGGCCAGAGCTCGTCGCCGGCGCCGAGCGCCGCGATCATCCGCGTGACCCCGTGCCCGGTCGTCCACGTCGACGACCGGCCGGAGTCCAGCGCGACGTGACGCACGTACCAGGAGCGGACGAAGTCGACGGCCGCCGCACGCTGGGCAGCGCTCAGCGTTACCGGCTCGCCGTCCACGCGCACGCGATCCAGCAGCGGCACGCAGTGGTCGCCGTGCTCGCCGATCACCCACGCATCGACCGATGCCGACGGCACGCCGAGCAGCTGCCCGATCGCCGTCCGCAGCCGCAGCCCGTCGTTGGCGGTGTAGCCAAGCACGCGCAGGTCCGGCCGCTCGCGCGCCAGCCAGGTGACAAGTGCGTCGACCGGGTTGGTCACCATCAACACCACGCCCGGCCAGCCGTCCGGCAGCGCGTCGACCACCGAGCGCACGATCGCCGCGTTGTTGTGGAGGTAGACCTCCCGCGAGCGGTTGACGGTCAGCGGGGTCGCCGCGCTCACCACGACGACGTCGGCCTCCACGACCGCGCCTCGCTCCACGATCGCCACCGACCCCGACGCGCCCGCGGCCACGACCTGCTGGAGGTCCATCTCGTGCGACACGGCCATGCCCGAGCGGCCGTCGACCAAGGTGATGGCGTAGGGCTCCGGCGCGAGCAGCAGGTTGTAGGCGACCGACGACCCGACGCCGCCGCCCGCGCCGACGATGGCGATCCGCGAGCTCATGTACGGTGCCCCACAATAAACGTCAGGCAATTTCTTCGCACGGACGACCCATGGGACGACTCGACCACAAGATCGCCTTCATCACCGGCGCCGCTGGCTCGATCGGCGCCGCCACCGCGCGCCGCTTCGCCGCCGAGGGCGCGCGCGTCGCGCTGAGCGACGTCGACGCCGATGCGCTGCACGCGCTCGCCGACGACCTCGGGCGGGACTACGCGCTCGCGCTGCCGGCCGACGTCACCGACTCGGCCCAGGTCAGGGGCGCCGTCGAGCAGGCGGTACGGCGCTTCGGTGCGTTGGACATCACCTTCGCCAACGCCGGGATCTTCGGCGCGGTCGCCAACATCATCGACTACCCCGAGGACGTCTTCGACCGCGTCCTGGCGGTCAACGTCCGCGGCCCGTTCTTGGTGGCCAAGCACGCGCTGGCCGCGATGCGCGACGGCGGCAGCATGATCATCAACTCGAGCGTCGTCGGCCTCACCGCCGACCCCGGCATCGCCGCCTACGCGACGTCCAAGCACGCGCTCGTCGGCCTCATGCGCACCGCGGCCAAGGAGATGGCCCCGCGCGGGATCCGCGTCAACACGATCCATCCCGGCCCGGTCTCCAACGCCTTTCAGCATCGCATCGAGCTGACCGCCACCGGCGCGGGTACCGAAGAGCGCGCTGCGGAGATCTTCGAGGAGTTGATCCCGCTCGGCCGCCACGCCACGCCGGAGGAGGTCGCGGCGGCCGTCCTGTTCCTCGCCAGCGACGAAAGCGCGTTCCTGACCGGCGCGACGGTCCCGCTTGATGGAGGCATGAGCGTTTGACCGTGCAACAAAGCCGGGGGTTATCCCCCCTAAGGGCTCCCGAATGCCCCCGGGAAATTCCCAGTCGCGCGCGCGAGAGTGGGTGACATGACCCCGACCGGCACCCTTGCGCCTGCGCCCGAGGACCCCACCACCCGGCCGCAGGCCCCCGTCGACGGCCCGACCGCCGAGGACGTTCAGCCCACCAAGAACGAGGCGCTGGACCGCTTCCTGACCGGCACGGTCACCGTCGTCCCGTTCCTCGCGCTGTTCATCGTCGCCCGGCAGGTGTGGGGCGACTGGCTGCGCTGGTCGGACATCGCGGTGTTCTTCATCATGTATATCCCGCTCGGCCTCGGGATCACGGTCGGCTTCCACCGGCTCTTCACGCACCGCAGCTTCAAGGCCAAGCCGTGGGTCCGCGCGACGTTCGCGATCCTCGGCTCGATGGCCATCGAGGGTCCGATCATCAGCTGGGTCGCCGACCATCGCAAGCACCATGCCTTCTCTGACAAGCCCGGCGACCCGCACAGCCCGCACGCCCACGACGGCGTCCTGCGTGGCCTCTTGCACGCCCACGTCGGGTGGCTGTTCCTGCACACCGAGCGCGCCAACCGTGAGCGCTACGCGCCGGACCTGCTCAAGGACCCGATCATCGCCTGGGTCGACAAGACGTTCGTGCTGTGGGTTTTCGCCGGCTTGGCGCTCCCGTTCGGCCTCGGCTGGCTGATCGGCGGCGACATCCACCACGCCTGGACCGGCCTGCTGTGGGGCGGCGCGGTGCGCATGTTGGTGCTGCATCACGTCACCTACTCCATCAACTCGCTCTGCCATTTCTTCGGTCGCCGCCGCTTCGATGTCGACGACCACTCCAAGAACCTCGCGTGGCTGGCGCCGTTCTCGTTCGGCGAGTCCTGGCATCACAACCACCATGCCTTCCCGACCTCGGCCGCGCACGGCCTGAAGTGGTGGGAGTTCGACATCTCCGCGCTGGTTATCCGCGGCCTCAAGCGCATCGGCGCCGTGACCGAGATCGTCGAGATCACGCCGGAGCGGCAGGCGAAGAAGCTGGTGTCGTCCGAGCGCTAGGGCGCGGGAGCGCGAGGCAGATCGCAGACGCCGCGGCGAGCACGATCGCCGCGGCGACCATGACCTCGTCGTAGGAACCGGTCGCGTCGTAGGCGAGGCCGGGCAGCCAGGCGCCGATCGCCGAGCCGAGCTGGTGGATGGCGTTGAGGCAGCCGAACGCGAGGCCGATGGTGCGCGGCTCGACGTAGCGGGCGGCCAGCCACTGGGTTGGGGCGACGGTCGAGAAGTCGACCAACCCGAACAGCAACGCGAACGCGAGCAGCGCCGCGCCGCCGGCCAGGAAGTAGAGCGCGACGAACGACAGCGCGCGCGTGCCGTACAACCCCGCCAACAGCAGCCGGTTGTCGACGCGGTCGGCGAGCGGGCCGGAGGCGAGGATCCCGGTGACGTTCGCGGCGGCCAGCAGCGCGACGGCCAGCCCGGTCGTGGCCTCGTTGATCCCGCGGTCCTGCGCGAGCGGGATCAGGTGCGTGTCGACGAAGCCGGTCGTCGTCAGGCCGCAGACGAAGAACGGCGCGGCCAGGACCCAGAAGCCGCGCGAGCGGGCCAGCGCGCGGATCCCGGTCGCAGGCGGGGCGTCACCGAAGCGCAGCTCGGCCTCCGGCGGATGCGGTCCGCCGATCGGCTCGAGGCCTACATCTTCCGGCCGGTCGCGCAGCCAGCGCGCCATCGTCGGCGCGACGACCACCGCCAGCAGCAGCGCCCCGCCGATCAGCGTCTCGCGCCACCCGGCCTGGGAGACCGCGACGATCGCCAGCGGCACGAGCGCGAGCTGCCCGGCGCCGAAGCCGGCCTCGACCAGCGCGAACGCCAGCCCGCGACGCTGCGTGAACCAGTACGTGACCGCGACCGACGCCGCGACACCCGACGCGCCGCCGAACCCGACCGACGCGACCACGCCGTAGGTGAAGGCCAACTGCCACGGCGACTGCGCCGCCGCGCTGAGCGCCAGTCCTGCGGCGACCAGCAGCGACGACACGACCAGCGTCCGCCGGATCCCGAAGCGGTCGACCGCGCGCCCCACGAACGGCTGCGATCCGCCGTAGACCAGGAACGACAGCGACCCGATCAGCGTGATCGTGCCGCGCGCGACGCCGAACTCCTCCTCCCACGGCCGGACGAACGCGCCGAAGCTCAGCCGGACGCCCTGCGCGCAGAGGATCGCGAAGAAGCACAGCGCGAGGACCGTCCACGCGTAGTGGCGGCGGCGCGGGGCGTCGGGGGCGGAGGCAGGCGAGGGCGGCACGGGGCCGCCCGATGCTACGAGGAGGCGGGGTCGAGGTCGATCCGCAGCGAGACCGGCGCGGTCTCCAGCGCGCGCAGCGTCGAGGCGATCATCGCGCGGGCGATCGGGTTGCGGGAGAACGTGCGGCCGCGCTCGTGCGGGTCGTCATCGTCGACCAGCCGAGCCGACGCGGGGTGCCAGGTGCGGCCGAGGCGGGCGCGGATGTCCGGGTTGGCCTCCAGGTTGAGCACCCAGCCCGCGTGGCGGCCGTGCTGGGCGATGACCCACAGCGTCTGGCCGTTGCGCATGTAGTTGACCGGCGTGTGGCGGACCTTGCCGCTCTTGCGGCCGGTGGTCTCGAGCAGCGCGGTCATCGGCGGCGAGATGCCGAGCCGGAAGAGCCCACGGACGAGCGGGTTGAGCACGAAGCGCCCGAAGAGGATCTCGAAGCGCCGCTGGGTCTTCCTGAGCATGAACGCCACCGTACATTATGACGCGCGTCATAATCAAGCGACGATGGCCAGCGACGCACGCGACCGGATGATCGCCAGCACGACCGCGCTGATCCGCGAGCGTGGGGTGGAGGCCACGTCGCTGAGCGACGTGCTCGCGCACTCGGGCGCGCCGCGCGGCTCGATCTACCATCACTTCCCGGGCGGCAAGGCGCAGCTGGTTGAGGAGGCGACGCGCGCGGCGGGCGGCATGTTCGCCGCCGGGATGGTCGCCGCCCTGGAGGCCGACGACCCGCTCGCCGCGCTGCGCGCGTTCGCCGACGGCTGGCGCGCGGTCCTGCGCGAGAGCGACTTCGCCGCCGGGTGCCCGATCGCGGCGGTCGCGGTCGAGGGCACCAACAACGTCGCGGCGTGCGACGCGGCCGGCGAGGCGTTCACGGACTGGCAGGAGGTGCTGGCCGCCGCGTTGCGTCGGCGCGGGGTGCAGGAGGCGCGTGCCGCGAGCCTGGCCACGCTCGCCGTCGCCGCGATCGAAGGGGCGGTCATCTTGGCTCGCGCGCAGCGCTCCGAGGCGCCGTTGGAGCGCGTCGCCGACGAGCTCCTGCGCGTGGCGGAAGCGGCAATGTGATAAGACTCATTCTCATCTTATGACCGCCCCGCTTCGCCGCCTCCCCGCCCGCGCGCTCCCCGCCGCCGTCCTCGCCACCGCCGCCCTCATCGCCGCCGGCTGCGGCTCCTCGTCGTCCTCCTCCTCGAACCCTGACGCGATCAAGGTGGTGGCCACGACCACCCAGCTCGGCGACATCGTCCGCTCGATCGGGGGCGACGCCGTCGACGTCCACCAGATCCTCCGTCCCAACACCGACCCCCACGACTACGAGCCGCGCCCGCGCGACATCCAGGAGACCGCGGACGCGAAGGTCGTCGTGACCAGCGGCGACGGCCTGGATCACTGGATGGGCGAGGTGGTGGACAACGCCGGCGGCTCGCCGGCCGTGCTGGACGCCAGCGACGGCCAGCCGGTCTCACGCCCCGGCGAGGACGGCGAGGGCAGCGTCGACCCGCACTGGTGGCACGACCCGCGCAACGTCGAGCACGCGATCGGCGCGATCCGCGACGCGCTCGTCAAGGCCGACCCGAACCAGCGCGCGGCAATCGAGCGCGGCGCCGCCGCGTACCTGGCCAAGGTGAAGGCCATGGACGCCACGGTCGCCAAGTGCTTCGCTGCGGTCCCGGAGGCGCAGCGCAAGCTCGTCACCGACCACGACGCCTTCGGCTACTTCGCGCAGCGCTACGGCCTCGACGTCGTCGGCGCCGTCATCCCCTCGCAGACCACGCAGGCCCAGCCGTCGGCGGGCGACCTGGCCAAGTTGGTGGCGACCATCAAGCGCGAGGACGTCAAGGCGATCTTCCCCGAGTCCTCCATCAACTCCAAGCTCGCCAAGGCGATTGCACGCCAGACCGGCGCCACCGCCGACCACCAGCTCTACGGCGACACGCTCGGCCCCGACGGCTCGGCGGGTGACACCTACATCAAGATGGAGCTGGCCAACGCGGACCAGATGGTCCAGGGCTTTACGGGTGGGCAGCAGCGGTGCGCGGGCGCCCAGAGCGCGGCGGCGCGCTGAGCCCGCGCGCGATCAACACGGTGGACAACGCGCACCCGGTCGCGCCGATCGCGAAGACCGTGACGAACGCGCTGTCCGACGGCGAGCTCCCGCTGAGCAGCGCGACGACCAGCGCACTGCCCAGCGCGCCGCCGACCCAGCGCGCGACCGAGTTGATGGAGTTGGCGACCGCGGTCTGCGCGCCCGGGACCTCGGCCGCCAGCAGCGCGGGCATCGCCGCGTAGGCGAGGCTGATCGAGCACATCACGGCGATCGCGGCGCCGATCACCACGCCGTGCACGCTGTGCCCGGCGGCCAGCGCCAGGTAGCCGGTGACGCCAAGCGAGCCCGCCACCAGCATCGTCGCGCGCCCGCCCACGCGGTGCACCAGCTCGCCGCCGATCGGCGCCGCCACGGCCGAGCAGAGCGTGCCGGGCAGCAAGTACACCAACGCGGTCGTCAGCACCGACGCGCCGAAGTTGTCCTGCGCCAGGCGCGTGACGCTCAGCACGCAGCCGAAGTTCGCCAGGCCGACGAACAGTCCGGCGAGGTTGGTGACGACGACCGGGCGGCGGCCCATCGTCACCGGGTCGACAAGCGGCGCGGGGGTGTGACGCTCCCATGCGGCCCAGGCGACGAGCAACGCCAGGCCGGCGATGACGGACGCGAGGATCGAGACCACGCCCCAGCGCTGCGCTTGGGACAGCGCGAGCAGCAACCCCAACAACCCACCGCCCAGCAGCGCGGCGCCGACGACGTCGAGCCCTTCGCGCTCGTGCGCAGGCGTGGGACGGTGCGGCACCGCCCAGGCCAGCGCGCCCAGCGCCGCCGCGCTGACGGCCGCCGCCAGCCAGAAGATCCGGTGGTAGTCCGCGCCGCCGCCGGTCAACACGCCGGTCAGCACCAAGCCGAGGCCCGCGCCGAACGACAGCATCCCGGACACGACCGCCGTCGCCCGCATCGAGCGGTACGGCGACAGCTCCGCGCGCAGGATCCCGACCGCCAGTGGGAAGACGCCGCCCGACGCGCCTTGCAACACGCGCGCGACCAACAACACCCACAACGACGAGGTGATCGCCGCCAGGACCGAACCGGCGACGCACAGCCCGACTGCCCACAGCAGCACGACGCGCCGGCCGCGCAGGTCGCCGAGCCGCCCGAGCAGCGGTGTGAGCACCGCGCACGCTAGGAGGTTCGCGGTCACCGCCCAGCCCGCCGCGGCGTCGGAGACCCCGAGCGTGTCGGCGATGTCGCCCACCGCCGGGACGACCAAGGCCTGCATGAACGACACCGTGATCGCGCCGAGCCCGAAGGCGGCCAGCAGCGCGCGGCCCGGCGTCAGAAGCCGGCCTCGAACGCGACCAGCCGCGCCTGGGCGATCAGGTCGTCCACCAAGTGCTCCGGCGGCACGCCGCCGTCCGGCGCGTTGCGCGGATCGTCCAGCGCGCGCCGTCGCACGCCCTCCACGATCACCGCGATCTTCCACAGGCCCAGAGCGTGCCAGAACGCCAGCGCGGCGGCGGTCACCTCGCGCCCCGAGGCCTTCATGTAGGCCTCGGCCAGCACCTGCGGCGCGGCGATGCCGGTGAGCGACGGCGACGCATAGGCCATCAACCCGCCCAGATCGGCGAGCGGGTCGCCGAGCGTGCACAGCTCCCAGTCCAGGATCGCGCGCACCGCGCTGCCGTCCGGCGCCAGGATCACGTTCAACACGTGGAAGTCGCCGTGGACGAGCGTCAGCTCGCGCTGCGCGGGCATCGCCGCCTCAAGCCGGTCGGCGAGCTCGCCGACGACGGGCAGCGAGCGCGTCGCCGAGTCCTCCCACTGGCGCCGCCAGCGCTTGAGCTGCCGGGCGGCGTAAGGCTTGTGCGAGGCGAGGTCGAGCAGCCCGATCTCCTCGAGGTCGACCGCGTGGATCGTCGCCAGCGCGCGGGGGAGGGCGAGCGCGACCTGCTCGTCGACCGCCGTGGGGTCCTCGACGACCCAGCCGTCGACGAAGCCCATCGCGAGAAGCGGGACGTCAGTCACCGCCGGGTCCTCGGTGAACGCGACGACCGGCGGAATCGGCACGCCCGTCCCGGTCAGGGCCGACAGGATTCGATGCTCGCGCGCGACGTCGTGCGCGGAGGCGAGCAGCTCGCCGAGCGGCGGGCGGCGCAGCACCACGCGCCGTCCCTCCGCGTCGGTGGCCAGGAACGTGAGGTTCGACTGGCCTTGCCCGATGCGCGCGAACGCGACCGGCTCCCGCAGGCCGGCCGCGTCCGCGAGCCAGGCGGCGACGGCGGCGGCGTCGAGGCCGACGACCGTCGCGCTGCTCACGCCACGTGCTCCTTGACGCCGTCCGACGAGGACCCCGAGGCCAGCATCTGCCCGCCGTCCATCACGAGCGTCTCGCCGGTGATCCACGACGACGCGTCGCTGACCAGGAACGCCACGGCCTCCGCGACGTCGCGCGGCTCGCCGATCCGGCCCAGCGGCGTGACCGCCGAGACCGCGGCCTCGTGCTCCTTCCAGAGCGCCTCGGCGAGCTTGGTCCGGACCACGCCCGGCGCGACCGCGTTGACGCGCACCTTCGGCGCCAGCTCCAAGGCGTACTGCTTGGTCAGGTGGATCAGCGCCGCCTTGGAGACCTGGTAGACGCCGAGCATCGGGCCGACCATCAGCCCGCCGACCGACGCGGTGTTGACGATCGCGCCCCCGTGCTCGGACATGTAGGCCTTCCACGCGAGGCTCGTCCACAGCGACGGGCCCCACAGGTTGACGTCCAAGGTCTTCATGAAGCGGCCCTTGTCCTGGTCGGCGACCGGGCCGAACGCCGGGTTGGTGCCCGCGTTGTTGACCAAGATGTCGAGCGACCCGAAGGACTCGATCGCGAAGGCGACGCACGCGGCCGCCGCCTCCTCGTCGGTGGCGTGCGCGCCGTAGCCGACGGCGCGATCCGAGCCCAGCGAGGAGGCCGCCGTCTCGGCGGCCTCCTGATGCCGGCTGGTCAGGATCACGTTGGCGCCGCGCTCGATCAGCACCTCGGCGATCGCGAGGCCGATGCCCCGCGACGCGCCGGTGACGATCGCGGTGCGCCCGTTCAGATCGGACTCGCTCACGCTCCGACCACCGCGGGCTTCGCGCCGTTGCCGTTGGACGCGGCCGCCGCGCCCGCGGGCGTGGTGGCGCCGTAGGGCGCGCCCTCCCACTTGCGCAGCTCGCGCTGGGCGATCGTGCGCTTGTGGACCTCGTCCGGGCCGTCGGCCAGGCGCAGCGTGCGCTGGTGGGCGTACATGTTGGCCAGCGGGAAGTCGTCGCTGACGCCGCCGCCGCCGTGGATCTGGATCGCGCGGTCGATGACCTTCAGCGCCACCTGCGGCGCCGCGACCTTGATCGCCGCGATCTCGACGCGGGCGTGGCGGTTGCCGACCGTGTCCATCAGGTACGCGGTCTTCATCGTCAGCAGCCGGATCATCTCCAGCTCGATCCGCGACTCGGCGATCCAGTCCTGGACGTTGGCGTTCTCGCTGACCGCCTTGCCGAACGTCGTGCGCTGCTGGGCGCGCTGGCAGAGCAGGTCCAGCGCGCGCTCGGCCATGCCGATCGAACGCATGCAGTGGTGGATGCGGCCGGGGCCCAGACGCGCCTGGGAGATCATGAAGCCCTCGCCCTCGCCCGCCAGCAGTGCCGACGTCGGGACGCGCACGTCCTCGAAGAGCACCTCGGCATGGCCCTCGCGGTCCTGGTAGCCGAAGACCGGCAGGCCGCGGACGATCGTCACGCCGGGCGCGTCGATCGGGACGACGAGCATCGACTGCTGCTTGTGGCGCGGGCCGTCCGGGTTGGTCTTGCCCATCACGATCAGCACCTTGCAGTTCTGGTGCAGGGCGTTGGAGGTCCACCACTTGCGGCCGTTGATGACGTACTGATCGCCGTCGCGCTCGATCCGCGTCTCGATGTTGGTGGCGTCGCTCGAGGCCACCGCCGGCTCGGTCATCGCGAACGCCGAGCGGATCTCGCCGTCGAGCAGCGGGCGCAGGTACTTGTCCTTGTGCTCCTCGGTGCCGAAGAGCGTCAAAACCTCCATGTTGCCCGTGTCGGGCGCGGAGCAGTTCATGGACTCGGGCGCGATGTGCGCGCAGCGGCCCATGATCTCGGCCAGCGGCGCGTAGTCGGCGTTGCTCAGGCCCGGGCCCCACTCCTCGTGCGGGGAGAAGAGGTTCCACAGCCCGCGGTTGCGCGCCTCGTCCTTGAGCTCCTCCAGGACCGGCGGATGGAAGTTCGGGTTCCCGGACTCCCGCATCTGCTGCTCGTAGACGGCCTCGGCGGGGTAGATGCGCTCGTCCATGAACGCCTGGACCTTCTCCACGTAGTCCTTGGCGCGATCGCTCAGCTCGAAGTTCATTATGTTCTAGCTCCTGGTGGGAAGGCCCGGGAAGGCCGGTGGGCGCTGCTCGTTGTATGACTGCACGCCCTCGACGACGTCGGGGCGGGCGAAGCTCTCGATCATCAGCTCGTCGGCCGCGGCAACCGCCTCGGCGAACGGGCGGTCCATGTCGGCCTGGACCTGGGCCTTGATGATGGCCATGGAGGCGGGCGAGCAGTGCTCGGCCAGCTCGGCGGCGTAGGCGACGGCCTCGTCGACCACGGTCTCGCGCGGGGCGAGGCGATCGACCAGCCCGAGGCGGTGGGCCTCCTCGCCGCGGATCACGCGCGCCGACAGCAGCAGGTCGAGCGCGGCGCTCTGCCCGATCAACCGCGGCAGCAGCCACGAGAGGCCGTACTCGGCGATCAGCCCGCGCCGCGCGAAGGCGGTGGTGAACTTCGCCTCCGGCGTGCTGAAGCGGATGTCGCAGTACATGGCCTCGACCAGCCCGAGCCCGGCCGCCGCGCCGTTGATCGCGGCGATCATCGGCTTGCGGATGGTCAGCGGGAACGTGCGCGGCCGCGGGCGGTTGCGCAGCACCGACGCGATGTCGCGGCTGCCGTCGCCGGCCGCCTCGAGGTCGTCCATGTCGGCGCCGGCGCAGAACCCGCGGCCGGCGCCGGTGACGACGATCGCCCGGACCTCGGGGTCGTCCTCAGCCTCGTTCAGAAGCTCGTAGTAGCGCGCTTCCAGTTCGTCGTTCCACGCGTTGAGCCGGTCTGGCCGGTTGAGCGTCAGCACGAGGACCTGGCCCCGGCGCTCGGCCAGGACCGTGTCCGTCGCGGTGGGTGCGATGTCGGTCATGCTCTCCGTCCCCATCGAAGTTGAATCCGGATTCAACTTTATCGGTTCACGCCGTGCGGCGTCGAGCCAGGGTTCCGACGCCGACGCCGAGGATTAGCAGGCCGCCCTGGAACAGGTACTGCCAGTGCGTGCCCAGACCGATCAGCGCGATCGCGTTGAAGCCGACCGCCACGGTCACGACGCCGACGATCGTCCCCACGATGTGGAACTGGCCGTCGCGCAGGACGGCTGAGCCGAAGAACGCGGCCGCGTAGGCGCTGAGCAGGTAGGTGTCGCCGCCGTTGACCGACGCCGAGCCGGTGCGCGAGGCGAGCAGGACGCCGGTCAGCGCCGCGCAGGCGCCAGCCAGGACGAAGACCGCGACGCGGATCCGGTCGACGCGCACGCCCGAGAGTCGTGCGGCGACCGGGTTGCCGCCGACCGCCTGCATCGCCTGGCCGGCGACCGTGCGGTTCAGCAGCGTCCACAGCACGATCCCCAACACCAACATGATGTACACGGGGTAGGGGATCCCGAGGAACTTGCCCAACGTGAGGTCGATGTAGGTGTTGGCCTTGTCGCCGGTGATCGTCACCGGCAGGCCCTGGGCGATCGCGTAGTTGAGGCCGATGACGATCGTGCCGATGCCCAGCGTCGCGACCAGCGCGTTGACGCCGATCGCGGTCACGACGAAGCCGTTGACCAGGCCGATGACGACGCCGATCAGCACCGTGAGGATGAGCGCCTCGGGGATCCCGAAGCCGTGCTTCTCCATCAGCGTGCAGGCGACGACGCCCGAGAGCGACGCGGTGTTGCCGACCGACAGGTCGAACTCACCGGCCACCAGGGGGAACGTCACGCCCATCGCCACGATCGCGGCCAGCGCGCTCTGGTTGAGGATGTTGATGACGTTGTCCTTGGTGGCGAACGTGTCGGGCTCCATGAGCGCGACGATCACGATCATCCCCACCAGGACGGCGAGCGCGCCGTAGCGGCCGAGCCAGCGCCAGACGTCGTCGCCCGAGCGGCGGCGAGATGTCGGCCCACCCACCCCGGTCTCGACGGCGGGCGTGGTCGACGCGGACAGGTCGGTGCTCATGCGGCAGCTTCCTCCGAGTAGCAGAGCGAGGTCAGGTGGTCCTTCGTGGCGTGGGCGGCGTCGACCATCGCGGTCACGCGGCCCTCGCGCATCACGGCGACGCGCTCGCAGAACGCGAGCTCCTCGAAGTCGCTGGAGATGACGATCACGGCCGCGCCGGCCTCGGCGAGGTCGCGGATGATGGCGTACAACTCGCCGCGGGCGCCGACGTCGACGCCGACGGTGGGCTCGTCCAGGATCAGCAGTTTCGGTCCGGCGCGGACGTACTTGGACACCACCACCTTCTGCTGGTTGCCGCCGGAGAGCGAGCCGACGGGCTGGTCGACCGAGGCGACCTTGATCCCGAAGCGCGAGACCATCTCGCGCGCGGTCGCGCGGGCGCGGCCGGGAGACAGGAGCCCGAGGCCGCCGCGGCGGTTCTCCTTCGCGGTCGCCAAGCTGATGTTGAACGCGACCGACTCCTGCAACAAGAGCCCTTCGGAGCGCCGCTCCTCGGGCACGAGCGCGACGCCGCGCCGGATCGCGTCATACGGCGAGCGCGGCGCGTATGCCTTGCCGTCGAGCTCCATCGTCCCGCTCGTCGGCGCGTCGGCGCCGAAGAGCAGCCGCGCAACCTCGGTGCGCCCCGCGCCGACCAGGCCCGCGACGCCGAGGATCTCCCCGGCGTGGACGTCCAGCGACACGCCGCGCACGCGCGGCTCTCTCGCCAGGTCGCGTGCGCTGAGCACGACCGGCCGCGCCTCGAGCGGCTGCTCGGAGGTCGGGATCGCCTCCAGCTCGGCGACCTCCTGGCCGACGATCTCGCGCGTCAGGCGCGCGCGGTCGATCTCGCCGGCGGCGAACGTGCCGACGAGCTTGCCGTTGCGCAGCACGGTGACGTCGTGGCTGACGTGCAGCACCTCGTCCAGACGGTGCGAGATGTACAACACGGCCACACCGCCGGCGGTCAGGTCCGAGATGATGGAGAACAGCCGCTCGGCCTCGGCCTCGGTGAACGACGCGGTCGGCTCGTCCATCGCGATCACGCGCGCGCCCTCGCGCATCAGCGAGCGCCCGAGGGAGACCATCCAGCGCTGGCTGACGGTCAGGTCCTGCACCGGCGCGTCGAGGTCGAAGTCCGCGCCGAGGCGGCCGACGACCTCCTTCGCGCGACGACGTGCCGCGCGCCGGTCGAGGAGCCCCCGGCGCGCGGCGCCCTCGTAGCCCAGCGCCATGTTCTGCAGCGCTGTGAACTTCGGGACGAGGTTCAGCTCCTGGTGGATGAAGTTCATGCCCAGGCGCGTGGCGTCCTGGGGAGAGGCGATCGTCACGGGCTCGCCATCGATCCGGATCTCGCCCGCGTCGGGCGTCTCGACGCCGGCGAGGATCCGGACCAGCGTGGACTTGCCCGCGCCGTTGGCCCCGCACAGCGCCAGGACGCTCCCCGCGCCGAGGCGCAGGGAGACGTCCTGGAGAGCCGCGATCCCACCGAACCGCTTGGTGAGACCGTCGATGGCGAGGAGCTCGCTCACAGGCCCTTGATCGCGTCCGGGTGGTCGGAGAGGAACTGGTCGACGTTCTCCTGGGTGACCAGCTCGTCCGGCACCGGGGTGTCGACCGGCTTGGCGTCGACGCCCGCGTCGACGTACTTGGCGGTGTTATCGGCGATCTCCTTGCCGGCGCCGGTGACGTCCAGCCAGACGGTGGCGTTCATCGTCTTGTCCTGGATCGCCTTCAGCGCGGCCGGCTGGCCGTTGATCCCGTACACCTTCACGTCCTTGCGACCGGCCTGCTTGATCGCGGCGATGGCACCGAGCGAGGGGTCGTCGAAGCAGCCCCAGACGATGCCGCCGGACTTGTGCTTGGCCAGGAACGCCTGGGTGAAGTTGGTGGACGCCTCCACCTGACCCGGGATCGGGACCTCTTCACGCGACTTGTTGATGGACGTGCTGCCGATCGCGGCGTCCAGCGACTTCTCGCGGCCGATGCACGGCAGGCCGCTCTTGTAGCCCAGCGCCAGCAGGTCGCCGCTGCCGCCGGTCTCTTTGACCAGCTCGTCGGCGAGCTTCTTGCCGGCCGCGACGCCCGAGTCGTAGTTGACCTGCACGCCGTCGGCCAGGCCGCCGGAGAGGCTGACGACCGGAATGCCCGCTGCCTTGGCGGCACGCAGCCCCGCGGTCAGCGCGGTGGACGGGAAGACCGTCACCATCATCAGGTCGACGCGCTTCTGCACCAGGTCCTGCATCGCGCCGACGGCCTTGTCAACCGACCCCTGCGGGTCGACGACCGTGACCTTGTACCCCAACTCGGCGGCGCGGGCCTTGTAGCCGGCGATCGCCTGGGACGAGGTCTGATCGGCCGCCGCGAACGCGACGATCCCCACGTTGTACTTCTTGCCCGAGTTGCTCGACGACGATCCGCCACCAGCGGCGGTGGCCGAGTCGTTCGAGTCGTCTCCACCACAGCCGGCCGCGGCCAGCAGACATCCCGCCGCCAGGACGGCGGCGCCGAACTTGCGAAGCTGCATCAGCTTCTCCTCCTCGTGAGCCCGCAGACCCGCGCGACGCCCTCAGGACGTCCGCGTGCAGGCCCGGTCGGGCCGGATCCCCCGAGGTCTCCGGCCGTTGATCTCCTCCTGTGCCCCGTCCGGAAAAGACCCCTCCGAACGCTGCCTGGCGAGTATTCCCCGAACTTGAACTCAATGTCAAGTCCGCGAGCGAAACTTACGCCAGGGCAGCGAACATTAGGCGTCTCAGCGCAACCCGAAACGGGTGTCGAGCTCGGCCAGCGTGTCGGCCGCGCTCGTGTGCAGCACGCCCGCGATGCCGAGCTTGGCGGCGCCGTCGAGGTTGTGCTGGATGTCGTCGACCATCACGGCCTGCGACGGCTCGACGCCGAGCCGCTCGCAGGCGACGGCGTAGATCTTGCGCGATGGCTTGCGCACGCCGAGCTCGGTCGAGACCACGACTTCGTCGGCCAGCGCGGGCAGGTCGAAGCCGCGATAGCAGTCGCGACCGAACTGGTTGGTCACGAGCGCCACGGGGACGCCGTGGGCGCGCAGGGCGGCGAGGCCGTCCACCATCTCGGGATCAGGCCCGAAGCCTGCCTGCATGCGTGCGAGCAGGCCCTCCGGCGCGACCGTGACGCCGTGGGCGGCGAGGCGGGCCGCAAAGCCCGCCTCGAACTCCTCGTCGGTCAGCGAGCCGTTCTCGTTGCCGACCAGCAGCGCGTTGGACTCCGCGTCGGTCGCCAGGAGCCGGAGGACCAGCGACTCGTCGTCGGAGATCTCGCGGGCGAAGGCGCGGAACGCCTCGTGGACCGACGTGGTGAGCACGCCGCCGAAGTCGATCAGCAGCGCGGTGCTCACGCCTGGGCCACCTGGCCCTGCAGCCGCCGCATCCCGCGGATCCAGCGGTCGTAGTCGTTGCCCTTGCGCCGGTAGAAGTCCAGCACCTCGGCGTGAGGGAGGACGAGGAACGTCTCGGCGGCGATCGCCTCCAGGACCTTCGCGGCGACCTCTTCCGGCTCCAGGATCTCGCCCGCAGCTGCGACGACGTTGGCGCCGAGCGCGACGTCGGCGTCTTCGGCGTCTAGGCCACCGTTCAACATGTTCGTGTTGACGCCCATCGGGCACAGGCAGGAGACGCCGACGCCGCGGTCGCCGTAGGTGACCGACAGCCACTCGGCGAACGCGACCGCCGCGTGCTTGGTCACCGAGTAGGGCGCGGCGCCGATCTGCGTGAGCAGGCCGGCGGCGCTGGCGGTGCCGACGAAGTAGCCCGAGCCGCGCTCCAGCCAGCCGGGCAGCAGCAGCCGCGCGGCGCGGACGTGCGCGAGCACGTTGACGTCGATGATGCGCTCCCACTCGGCCTCATCATCCCCTAGGCCTTGCTCGCCGCCGATGCCGGCGTTGGCGCAGTAGAGGTCGACGGGCCCCGGCGCCGCCGCCAGGACCCGCTCGATCTCATCGCTCTTGCTGACGTCCGCGACGACGTCGACGTCGCCTTGGAGATCCGTCGTCGTGACGCTCGCGCCCGCGGCGCGCAGGGCGGTGGTCAGCGCTGCGCCGATGCCGCCGCCCGCGCCGGTGACGACCGCGACCTTGCCGTTGACGTCCACTACTTGGCCGCCCCGGTCGGCGTGACGCTCGCGGACGCCGCGCGCACGGCGTCGGCGTCGATCGCCCGCTTGAGGATCTTGCCCGTCGGCCCCTTGGGCAGCGCCTCCATCACCTGGAACAACCGCGGCACCTTGTAGGCGCTGAGGCGCTCCTTGGCCCACGCGCGGAACTCCGCTGGGTCGAACTCCGCGCCGGGGCGCAGCGCGAGGACCGCGGCGACCTCCTCGCCCATGTGCTCGTCGGGCACGCCGATGACCGCGACCTCGACGACGTCAGGATGCTCGTAGACGACCTCCTCGACCTCGCGCGGGTAGACGTTGTAGCCGCCGCGGATGATGAGGTCCTTCTTGCGGTCGACGATCCGGATGTCGCCGTCCTCGTCCTCGGTGCCCAAGTCACCCGTCTTGAGCCAGCCCTCGGCGTCGAGCGACTCGGCGGTCGCCTCCGGGCGGTTCCAGTAGCCCGACATGACGACCGGGCCGCGGACGTGGACCTCGCCGACCTCGCCGGTCGGCACCTCGGCGCCGTCGGTCCCGCGGATCTCGACCTCGCAGCGCGGCAGCGCGATGCCGACGCACGACGCCTTGCGCTCGCGGTGCAGGCCGTTGAACGTCGCGGCGCCGGTGGTCTCGCTGAGGCCGTAGCCCTCGAGGATCACACAGCCGAAGCGCTGCTCGAAGGCGTTCATGATCTCGGTCGGCATCGCGGCGCCGCCGGAGGCCGCCAGGCGCAGCGAGGCGAAGTCGTCCTTGTCGGTGTCCGACGCGGGCGCGTGCAGCAGCGCGTTCCACATCGTCGGGACGCCGGACATCATCGTCAGCTTGTCGCGGCGCAGCATGTCCAGCAGGCCCTCCGCATCGAAGCGGGCGAGGATCGAGAGGGACGCGCCGGCGCGCAGGCAGGTGCCCATGATCACGCACTGGCCGAAGACGTGGAACAACGGCAGGGCGGTGCCCATGCGGTCCTCGGGCGTGATCTCCAGGACCTCGGAGAAGACCTCGGCGCAGGCGATCAGGTTGCCGTGCGTGAGCTGGGCGCCCTTGGGGCGGCCGGTCGTGCCGCTCGTGTAGAGGATGACGGCGTTGTCGTTGGTGTCGCGGGGTGTCACGGCCTCGACGGGCGCGTCGTGGGTGAGGTCGGCGAGGTCCGGGTTCAGCGACCAGTACGGGACGCCGAGGGCGGCGGCCGAATCCTGCGGCGCGGGCGTGACCTCGTGCCAGCCCATGACGAGCTTGACGTCGGAGTCGCCGCCGACGTACTCCAGCTCGGGCCGCGTCGACATCGTGTTGGCGGTGACCGCGACGGCGCCGGCGGCGTGGATGCCGTAGTAGGCGCCCGCAAACTCGGGGACGGACGGGGCGACCAGCAGCACGCGGTCGCCGGGCTCGACGCCCGCGTCGCGCAGCAGCGCGGCGACCTGGGCGGCGTGGTCGCGCACGCGTCCGTAGGTCCAGGGCTCTCCGGCCCCGCGCAGGGCGACGCGGTCCGGGTCGGCGATCGCGTGGTCCCAGGCGGCCTGGGCGGCGTTCGACATTGGGTCTCCTCCAAGTTGACGGGGTGTCCGTGACCATTCGTACTAGGACTTGAGTCTGCATTCAAGTTCAGTTACGGTCGATGGCAGGTCACCAACCGCGTTACTTCAGGAGGAGATAGGACGATGACCCGCATCCCGATCGTGGGCGGAGAGATCGATGCGTCCCAGATGGGCCGCACGCTCATGCACGAGCACATCTTCGTGCGCACGCCCGAGCTCCAGGAGGCGTGGCCGGGCTTCATGGGCTTTGACGCGGACGTCGCCGTCGCTGATGCGCAAGAGAAGCTGAAGAAGCTCAAGGCGCAGGGGATCGACACGATCGTCGACATGACCGCGCCGGGCCTGGGCCGCAACATCGGGCTGATCTCGCGCGCGGTTGAGGGCACCGGTTTGCAGGTGATCGTCGTCACCGGCTACTACACCTACACCGACCTGCCGTTCCCGATGAAGTACAACGGCCCCGGCAAGTTGTTCAACAACGACCCTTCCGACTCGTTCTTGGTGGACCTGTTCGTCCGCGACATCGAGGAGGGCATCGAGGGCACGGGCATCAAGGCCGGCGTCGTGAAGTGCTGCACCGACATGCCGGGCGTCACCGAGGACATCGAGCGGCTGATCCGCGCGGTCGGCAAGACGCACCTGAAGGCCGACGTGCCGATCATGACCCACTCGCACGCCAAGTCGAAGCGTGGCCTCGACCAGCAGCGGATCCTGCGCGAGGAGGGCGTCGATCTCACGCGCGTGCTGATCGGGCACTCCAACGAGACGGCCGACATCGACTACCTCGTGGCGCTTTTGGATGCCGGCTCCTACCTGGGCTTCGATCGCTGCGGGCTGAAGATCGACGAGCCGCTGGAGGATCAGCAGGCCACGCTGGCCGAGCTGTGCAAGCGTGGCTACGCGTCGCAGATCGTCCTGTCGCACGACCGCCACTGCACCTCGGACTGGTTCCCGGAGGAGGGCGTGCTCGCCGCCCTCCCGGAGTGGGAATATGGCTTCATCCAGGGATCGCTGATCCCCGGGCTGTTGGAGAACGGCGTGACCGAGGAGCAGATCGAGTTGATGATGCACAAGAACCCTGTGCGGTTCTTCGAGACGCGGAGTGGCGGCGGTTCGTCGTCCTCGTCGGAGACCGCGACCGCGGCGGCTGGCGCGTGAGCGTCGACGTCGCGCGGCCGGCCAGCGTTGCGGATTTGCAGGCGCTGGCCGGCACCGAGCTGGGCCCGACCGAGTGGCTGGAAGTCGGGCAGGACAAGATCGACGCGTTCGCCGAGGTGACCGGCGACCACCAGTGGATCCACGTCGATCCGGAGCGGGCTGCCGAAAGTCCGTTGGGGACCACGATCGCGCACGGGTTGCTGACGCTGTCGCTCGGCCCGGCGTTCATGGAGGCCTTGATGTCGTTCGAGGGCTTCGCGCACGCGTTGAACTACGGCTACGAGAAGGTGCGCTTCCCGGCGCCGGTGCCGGTCGGCTCGCGGCTGCGGATGCGCGCGGTCGTGGCTGATGTGAGCGAGGTCCCGGGCGGCGCGCAGGTGACGATGACGCAGACGATCGAGCGTGAGGGCGGCGACAAGCCGGTCTTGGTGGCTCAGGCCGTCGCGCGGTTCTACGAGCGATGAGCGACGCCGTCGAGGCCGTCCGCTACGAGGTCCACGACGGCGGGTGGGCCGAGATGGTCATGGCCCGCCCGCCGCTGAACCTCTACGGCGAGGAGCTCGAGAACGGGTTGATCGCGGCGGTCCGGCGGGCCGCCGCCGAGCGCCCGCGCGCGCTGATCTTCCGGTCGGACTGCGACGTGTTCACCGCGGGCGTCGACGTCCACGGCTTTCAACACCATGATGCTGAGGAGTACCGCCGGGTCAACGGCGGCGGGCTGCAGTTGACCCAGGCGCTGGAAGACCTGCCGTTCCCGACGATCGCGTCGGTGCACGGGCTGTGCCTCACGATCGGGCTGGAGCTGTCCCTGGCCTGTGACTTGTTGTACGCCTCCGACGACGCGCGCTTCGGCCTGGTCGAGCGGCGCGTCGGGATCTCGCCAGGCATGGGCGGGACGCAGCGGATGGCCGAGCGCGCGGGCACCGCGCGAGCGCGCGAGTTCGTCATGACCGGTGGGTTGTACGGGTCGGAGGAGCTGATGGGGTGGGGCGTGGTCAACCGCGTCTTCCCGCGTGACGCGTTGCTGGAGGAGACGCGCGCGCTCGCTCTTGATCTCGCCTCCGGGCCGACGTTGGCGATGGCGGCGACCAAGGCCGTCATCCGCGAGCAGGCCGACAACGGCACCCGCGCCGCGGACGCGCGCATCGACGAGCTGACCTCGCATCTGATCGAGACCGAGGACTCGAAGGTGGCCGTGAAGACCTTCCTGGAAGAAGGCCCGCGGGCGAAGCCCGTGTTCGTGGGGCGCTAGGCCTACGCCTTGGCGGCGGCGGCCGGCTTCTTCTTGGCCGGCCGCTTGCGCGCGGCCGTCGCCGTGCGTGGCACGTCGAGGCGCAGGGCGTTGGCCCAGAGGCGCGTGAGCGTCTGGACGAGGTCTTCGCGGTCGATCTCGTCGCCGTGGACGTAGACCGAGAAGGCGAGGCGGCCGACCATGCCCGAGAGCGCGCGGGCGGTGAGCTCGGGGTCGAGGTCGGGGTCGGCGAGGCCGCGGGCTTGAAGGTCGCGGATCGAGCGGGCGTTGCGCTGAGCGAAGAGCAGGCCACGGCGGCGGCGGAACTCACGGACGTCGTCGTCGATCGCGGCGACCTCCTCGAGCAACTTCATCAGCTTGGCGTTGCGCTCGTAGGTCTCCAAGTAGACGCGGTTGGAGGCCTCGATCAGCGCGACCGGGTCCTCATCGCCGGCGGCCTTGCGGACGTGCGGGTGGAGCATCTCCTCCTGGGCCTCTTCGAGGACCGCAGCGAAGATCTCCTCCTTGTTCGTGAAGTACGTGTAGAACGAGCCGGTGGAGCAGTTGGCTTCGGCGGTGATGTCGGTCAGCCGCGCGTTGAGGTAGCCATCGCGCTCGAAGACCGTCCGCGCCGCGGTGACCAACGCCGCCCGGGTGCGCGCACCACGCGCGGTGCGCGGCGGCTCACGGACGGCGGTCACCTCACCATTGCTCTCAGAAGCCTTCACCGAAGAGGTTCTACCTGAACTTGGCATCAGGTTCAACCTCCCAGGGGTAGGTGTGTTCGGTGATGCTACTGCCGGGCGCGGGCGGTTTGGAGCTCGGCGACCGTGGCTCGTGCATGTTGGAGGAGCGTGCGGAGCTGCTCGTAGCGCTCGGCGCCCAGCGCGTCGCGGAACTCGGCGTCGAAGGCGGCCTCGGCGGCGGCGCCCTGGTCGCGCGCGTGCGTGCCCGCGGGCGTGAGGTGGAGGCCGATGGCGCGACCGCCGGCGAGGCGACGTTCGATGAGGCCGAGCTTCTCTAGGCGGGCGGCGTTCTGGCTGACCGCCTGCTGGGTCTTGGGCAGCCGGCGGGAGATCTCGGCGATCGTGATGCCGGGCTCGTCGGCGACCTGGTCGAGTAGGCCAATGCCGGCGGAGGAGAGGCCGACCTCGGCAAGGGCGGCGTCGCTGAGCAGGGCGGTGCGCGTTGAGACCTCCCAGAGCAAGTGGGGGACCCAGTTGGCCCACGGCTGGTCGGCGTGCGGGAGGTCGCTCACAGGGTCAGCGTACCAACAGGTTGTGATGACAAGGTCTTGAGATAACAAGGCCTTGTGATACGGTGCCGCACCATGACCTCTCCCCACTCCGAGGCCCATAAGCGCTGGACGCTGCTCGCCGTCTGCCTGGGCACCTTCATGTTGTTGTTGGACGTGACGATCGTCGTCGTCGCGCTGCCGGACATCCGCACGTCGCTGGCCGCCGGCTTCTCGTCGGTCCAGTGGACGATCGACGCCTACTCGTTGTCCCTGGCGGCGGTGCTGCTGCCGAGTGGCTCGCTGGCGGATCTGTTGGGCCGTCGCCGCGTGTTCGCGGCCGGGCTGGTGCTGTTCACGCTGGCATCGCTGCTGTGCGGCATCGCGCAGTCGTCGACCATGTTGGTGGTGTTCCGGGCGGTGCAAGGCATCGGCGGCGCGGCGGTGTTCGCGACGTCGCTGGCGCTGCTGGCGCAGACGTTCCACGGCAAGGAGCGCGGGACGGCGTTCGCGGTGTGGGGTGCGGTCGCGGGCGTGTCGACCGCTTTGGGGCCGGTGCTCGGCGGGCTGCTGACGAGCGGGCTGGATTGGCGCTGGATCTTCTTGGTGAACCTGCCGATCGGGATCTTCGCCGTGGCGATCACGCTGACGCGGGTGCAGGAGTTCCGGCCGGGGCACGCGCGCCGGCTGGACGTCGCGGGGTTCGCGGTCTTCACCGCGGGGCTCGTCGCGTTGGTGTACGGGTTGATCGAGGCGAGCTCGCGCGGGTGGGGTGACGGCGTGGTCGTCGGCTCGTTGGTCGCGGCCGCCGTCTTGTTGGTGTCGTTCCCGGTGGTCGAGCGACGGGTCGCGCAACCGATGTTCGACCTGTCGTTGTTCCGCAAGCCGACGTTCGTCGGCGGCTCGATCGCGGCATTCGGGATGAACGGGTCGCTCTACGGGATGTTCCTGTACTTGATCATCTACCTGCAGAACGTCCAGGGCTACGACGCTTTGGGGAGCGGTCTGCGGCTGGCGATCATCACCGCCGCGGCGATGGTCACCGCGATCCCCGCGGGCCGGCTGTCGGCGCACGTCAACGTGAAGTGGCTGATCGGGCCGGGCCTGGTCCTCGTGGGGGTCGGGCTGATGCTGATGCGCGGGCTGGACGCGAGCTCGGAGTGGACCCACCTGATCCCGGGGTTCATCCTCGCCGGCCTCGGCTCGGGCCTCGTCAACGCGCCGCTGGCCTCGACGGCCGTCGGTGTGGTCGAGCCGAAGGACGCCGGCATGGCCTCCGGGATCAACACCACCTTCCGCCAGGTCGGCATCGCCACCTCCATCGCCGCCCTCGGCTCCATCCTCGCCTCCCGCGAACCCAAGATCGGCTTCCCGGTCGCGCTCGACGAGCTGCTGCTCGTCGCGGCGCTGCTGGCCTTCGCCGCGGGCGCGGCGTCCTTCCTGCTCATCCGCCAGCGCGACTTCGTGCCCCACGGGCCGGCGGTGGTGGTGGAGGCGGAGTCGGCGGCTGGGTCTGCTGCGTAGGGCGTCGGGGTGCGGGCGTTGGTGGTTGGGACGGTCGCTGGTGGCGCTTCCGTGCGCGGCGGAAAGGGGTTCGGGGCCGAAGCGGTGATCCGGGTCGCGCGATCCGGAGCTATTCCGGCTACAGCGACCCGGACCTCGAAATCGGGATGCGGGTCGAGTTGTCCCCAACTGTTGGGGCGAACTCGACCCGGATCCTGATTTGAGGGATGCGGGTCGCTGAAAGCTTGTATGTGCAGCTCCTAGCGACCCGGATCGCCGAAGCCATGGTGCTTCGCCCCGAAACGCTCCGCGGGAGACGGCTGCACACGAAATCCCGTATCGATGCGCTGTTTCCGCCGCGCCCGGAAGCGCCACCAGCGACCGTCCCCTCCGCCAGCGTTGGCCACGCCACAACAGCCTCACGCCCTCGGTGCCCCGGACCACGCCCCGCGTCGCCACCGACGCCCGCGCTGAGCGCCACGCCGCGCCACCACGCCCTCAGTGCCACCCAAGCTGTGTACTTGTATACTAGTACGCGACATGCGGGCTTCGATCCGTGAGAGGACGTCCGGGACTTCCGCGCGCGATCAGGCGTATGCGGTGCTGCGGCGTGCGATCGTCGGTGCAGAGTTGGAGCCCGGAAGGCGGCTTTCCGAGAACCAACTCGCTGAGCTGATCGGGGTCAGTAGGACGCCGGTCAGAGATGCGCTGGCGCGGCTGAGGGATGAGCGGCTGGTGGCGATCGTCCCGCAGCTCGGCACGTTCGTGACGTTCATCGACGAGGAGGCCGTGGCGGATGCGCACTTCGTACGTGAGGCGCTCGAGGTCGGGGCGGTGAGGATCGCGGCAAGGGGGGCGGACGTGGAGAACGTGCGTGTGCTGCGCGAGAACCTCGACGCTCAGCAGCGCGCGGTCGACGCCGACGATGCCGAGACGTTCGCCCGGCTCGACGATGACCTGCATCGCCTGCTGTGCGACCTCTCCGGCCGGGAGGTCGCGTGGCGGTTGTCGGAGCGCACGCGAGGGCAGCTTGATCGTGTGCGGCTGCTCTCCCTGCCGGAGGCCGGGTACCGAGGCCAGATGCTGGAGGAGCATCGGGCTGTAGTCGAGGCGATAGCGGCGAACGACGCAGTGGGTGCGGAGCGAGAGCTGCGTCACCACCTGCGCATGGTCTTGTCCCAGCTGCCCGCCATCCGCGAGGCGCACCCCGAGTACTTCCAGGAGGACTAGAGATGGCGATCCATCCCGACATCGATCCGATCGAGACCGCCGAGTGGGTGGAGGCCCTGGAGGCCGTCATCCGCAACGACGGCGCCGATCGCGCGCGACAGCTCCTCGAAGAGGTGTTCGCCGATGCGCGCCTGCGCGGCGTCCACGCCGCCGAGGACCTGAGCACCCCGTACGTCAACACGATCCCGGCCGAAATGGAGGTCCCTGTTCCGGGGGACCACGAGCTGGAGCATCGAGTACGCAGCCTCGTGCGCTGGAACGCGATCGCGACGGTCCTCAACGCCAACAAGGAGTCCTCGGAGCTCGGCGGGCACATCGCCTCCTTCCAGTCGGCTGCGACGCTCTACGAGATCGGCTTCAACCACTTCTGGCACGCGCCGTCTGAGCAACATGGTGGTGATCTGGTCTTCATCCAGGGCCACTCCTCGCCGGGCATCTACGCGCGCGCCTTCCTCGAAGGCCGGCTCTCCGAGGACGACATGCGCCGCTTCCGGACCGAGACCGGCGCCGAGGGCGGGTTGTCGTCCTACCCGCACCCGTGGCTGATGCCGGGCTTCTGGCAGTTCCCCACCGTGTCGATGGGCCTCGGCCCGTTGATGGCGATCTACCAGGCGCGGTTCATGAAGTACTTGGCCGGCCGTGGCATCGCCGACACCGCCAACCGCAAGGTATGGGCCTTCATGGGCGACGGCGAGATGGACGAGCCCGAGTCGATGGGCGCGATTTCGCTCGCTGGCCGGGAGCACCTCGACAACCTCATCTTCGTCGTCAACTGCAACCTGCAGCGCCTCGACGGCCCGGTCCGCGGCAACGGCAAGATCATCCAGGAGTTGGAGACCAACTTCCGCGGTGCCGGCTGGAACGTCATCAAGACGATCTGGGGCCGCCGCTGGGATCCGCTCCTGGCCGCCGACACCGAGGGCCACCTGCGCCAGCGGATGGAGGAGGCCGTCGACGGCGAGTACCAGGTGTTCAAGTCGCGCGACGGCGCCTACGTGCGCGAGCACTTCTTCGGCACCAACCCGGCGCTGGCCAAGATGGTGGAGGACTGGAGCGACAACGACATCTGGTCGCTGAACCGCGGCGGGCACGACCCGCAGAAGGTCTACAACGCCTACGCCCAGGCGACCGCGCACACCGGGCAGCCGACCGTAATCCTCGCCAAGACGATCAAGGGCTATGGGATGGGCGAGTCCGGCGAGGGCCAGAACATCACCCACCAGGCCAAGAAGATGAACGAGAAGGCGCTGTTCGCCTTCCGCGACCGCTTCGGCCTCGACCTCTCAGACGACGAGGTCACCGACGTCTCCTTCCACAAGCCGGACGACGACGCTCCCGAGATGAAGTACATGAAGGAGCGGCGCACGGAGCTCGGCGGCTCGCTGCCCCAGCGGCGCACCGAGGCGCCGCCGCTCCCGGTTCCTGAGCTGTCGGCCTTCAAGGCCCAGCTCGACGGCACCGGTGAGCGCGAGATCTCCACCACCATGGCCTTCGTGCGGATCTTGTCCACCTTGGTCCGCGACAAGCAGCTCGGCCCGCACGTCGTGCCGATCGTCCCCGACGAGTCGCGCACGTTCGGCATGGAGGGGATGTTCCGCCAGCTCGGCATCTTCAGCCAGGTCGGTCAGCTCTACACGCCTCAGGACGCCGATCAGTTGATGTCCTACCGCGAGGACAAGAAGGGCCAGATCCTCCAAGAAGGCATCAACGAGCCGGGCGCGTTCTCCTCGTGGATCGCCGCGGCCACGTCCTACGCAAACCACGGCGTCTCGATGCTGCCGTTCTACATCTACTACTCGATGTTCGGCTTCCAGCGCGTAGGCGACCTCGCGTGGGCGGCCGGCGACTCGCGGGCGCGCGGGTTCCTGATCGGCGGCACGGCGGGCAGGACGACGCTCAACGGCGAGGGCCTCCAGCACGAGGACGGGCACTCGCACATCCAGGCGTCGCTGATCCCCAACTGCGTGTCCTATGACCCAGCCTACGCCTATGAGTTGGCCGTCATCGTCCAGGACGGGCTGCGCCGCATGGTCGGCGAGCACGAGGACGTCTTCTACTACCTGACGGTCATGAACGAGAACTACGCGCAGCCAGCGATGCCGGAGGGCGCGGAGGAGGGCATCCTGCGCGGGATGCACCCAGTGCGGGAGGCCGAAGGCGGGGCGGATGTCCAGCTGCTCGGCTCCGGCACGATCCTGCGCGAGGTGCTGGCCGGCGCCGACCTGTTGTCGGAGGACTTCGGCGTGAAGAGCGACGTGTGGTCGGTGACCTCGTTCACCGAGCTGCGCAAGGACGGCATGGAGGCGGAGCGCTACAACCGCCTGCACCCGGGCGAGGAGCCGAAGGCGGCCTACGTCGAGGAGGCGCTGGGCGAGCGAAACGGCCCGGTCGTTGCCGCCACCGACTACATCCGCGCGCTGCCCGATGGCATCCGGCCGTGGGTCAAGGACAAGGACTTCACCGTGCTCGGCACGGACGGCTTCGGTCGCAGCGACTACCGCAAGGCGTTGCGCGCGTTCTTCGAGGTCGACCGGCACCACGTCGTCGTGGCGGCGCTGCACGCGCTTGGCCGTGACGCGGACGCCAAGAAGGCCATCGAGCAGTACGGCATCGACCCCGAGAGCGAGGCACCGTGGCGGATCTGAAGCAGGTCGAAGTTCCCGACATCGGCGACTTCACCGACGTCGCCGTTGTTGAGGTCCATGTGAATCAGGGTGATGAGGTCGCCGAGAACGACCCGCTGATTACGCTGGAGACCGACAAGGCGACGATGGACGTCCCGGCGCCGTTCGCGGGCGTCGTGGCGGAGATCCTGTTGAAGGTCGGCGACGTGGCGAGCGAGGGCACGGCGGTCGTGCGGCTGGCGCCCTCCGCCGAAGCCGCCGCGTCCGCGGAGGCCGCGGCGCCGAGCGCGGTCCGGACCGCCGTAGCCGCCGAGGCCAGCGCGCGCCCGCCAGCGCCCGAGAAGCAGCCGCCCCCGCCGAAGGAGCCGGAGTCGGCGGCCGCCAACGGCGCTGAGCCGGTCTACGCGTCGCCGTCGGTCCGCCGGCTGGCGCGCGAGCTGGGCGTCCCGCTGGGCGACGTGTCCGGCACGGGCCGCAAGGGCCGCATCCTGCCCGAGGACGTCGAGGCGGCGGCCAACGGCGGCGGCGCGGCGGCGCCCGCGAGCGGCGGCGGCGACAGCGGCCTGGAGCTGTTGCCCTGGCCCAAGGTCGACTTCTCCAAGTACGGCGAGATCGAGCGCGTCGAGCTGTCCAAGATCCGCAAGATCTCGGCCGCGAACCTGACGCGCAACTGGGTCCGGATCCCGCACGTCACGCACAACGACGAGGCCGACATCACCGAGTTGGAGGCCTTCCGCAAGACCCTCAACAAGGAGCAGGCCGACGTCAAGGTGACGATGGTCGCGCTGCTGGTCAAGGCGGTCGTTTCCTCGCTGAAGGCGTTCCCCGACGTCAACGCGTCGCTGGACGGCGACGCCCTGATCCACAAGAAGTACTACAACATCGGCTTCGCGGCCGACACGCCCAACGGCCTCGTGGTTCCGGTCATCAAGGCTGCGGACACGAAGGGCCTGCTGGAGATCGCCGGCGAGCTCACCGACCTCTCGGGCAAGGCGCGCGCCGGCAAGCTCGGGCCCGCCGACATGGCCGGCGCGACGTTCACCATCAGCTCGCTCGGCGGCATCGGCGGCACGTCGTTCACGCCGATCGTCAACGCGCCCGAGGTCGCGATCCTCGGCGTCGTGCGCAGCGCGACCAAGCCGGTCTGGGACGGCAGCGCGTTCGTCCCGCGGCTGATGCTGCCGTTGTCCTTGTCCTACGACCACCGGGTGATCGACGGTGCCGCCGCGGCGCGCTTCGTCGCGCACCTGTCCGGCGTCCTCAACGACCTGCGGAGGGTTCTCCTGTGAGCGCGGAAGACCTCGCCCTGGGGGCTCGGCTTCCGGGCGCGAGCTCGCCCAGGGGCTCCCTCGCGCTGCTGGAGGTAGACCATGGCTGATCTCGACGTCCTCGTCCCCGACATTGGCGACTTCACCGACGTCCCGGTCGCGGAGATCCTCGTGTCGGTCGGCGACGAGGTCTCCGCTGAGGACCCGCTCGTCGTCCTGGAGTCCGAGAAGTCCTCGATGGAGATCCCCGCGCCCGAGGGTGGGACGGTCAAGGAGATCAAGGTCGCGGTCGGCGACGCGGTCAGCGAAGGTGACGCGCTGGTGGTGCTGACGGTGAGCGCCGCGGCGGCGGCTCCGAGCGATGCTGGCGAAGGCGAGACGCCCGACGAGGTCGCGGTGGAGTCGCCCGCCCAGCCCGTGCCGAGCGACGACACGAGCACCGAGGAGGACGTCACGGTCGAGCGCGGCGATGTGCACGCGACGCTGCTCGTCCTGGGCTCCGGCCCGGGCGGCTACGCGGCCGCGTTCCGCGCGGCGGACCTCGGCGTCGACGTCGTGATGGTCGAGCGTCACGAGCAGCTCGGCGGCGTCTGCCTCAACGTGGGCTGCATCCCGTCCAAGGCGCTCCTGCACGCGGCGAAGGTGATCACCGAGGCCGAGACGTTCGGCACGCACGGCATCACCTTCAACAAGCCTGAAGTCAACTTGGATGAGTTGCGCGCCTGGAAGGACGGCGTGGTGGCGAAGCTGAACGGCGGCGTCGGGCAGATGGCCAAGGGCCGCAAGGTCCAAGTCGTCCACGGCGAGGCGCGGTTCACGGGCCCCAACCTGCTCGCGGTCGAGAAGGACGGGGAGACGACGACGGTCTCGTTCGACCACGCGATCGTCGCCGCGGGCTCGCGTAGCGTCACGCTGCCCGGCGTCCCGCACGACGACCCGCGGGTGATGGACTCGACCGGCGCGCTGGAGCTCGTCGACATCCCCGGCAAGCTGCTGGTCGTCGGCGGCGGGATCATCGGCCTGGAGATGGCCACCGTGTACGACGCGCTGGGCAGCGAGGTCACGGTCGTCGAGTTGGCGGAGGGGTTGATCCCCGGCGCTGACCGCGACCTGGTCAAGCCGCTGCACAAGCGCATCGAGCAGCGCTACGCGGCGATCCACCTGTCGACCAAGGTGGAGAAGATCGAGGCGCAAGATGATGGCCTTCACGTGAGGTTCTCCGGCGACGTCGAGGACGCCACCTTCGACCGCGTGCTCGTGGCCGTCGGAAGGGTCCCCAATGGCGCTGGGCTCGGCCTCGACGCGGCCGGCGTCCACGTCGACGAGCGCGGCTTCGTGGGAGTCGACGCCCAGCAGCGGACCAACATCCCGCACATCTACGCCATCGGCGACGTCGCCGGCGGCCCGATGCTCGCGCACAAGGCGACGGCCGAGGGCCACGTCGCCGCGGAGGTCGTCGCCGGGCACAAGGCGGCGTTCGAGCCGCGCGGCATCCCGTCGGTCGCCTACACCGACCCCGAGGTCGCGTGGGTCGGGCTGACCGAGACGGAGGCCAAGGACCAAGGCATCGCCTATGAGAAGTCGGTCTTCCCGTGGAGCGCCTCCGGGCGCGCGCTGGCGATCGACGGCGCCGACGGCGTCACCAAGCTCCTGCGCGACCCGGAGACCAACCGCGTCCTGGGCGCCGGGATCGTCGGTCCGCACGCGGGCGACCTGATCGCCGAGCCGGGCTTCGCGCTGGAGATGGGGGCCGACGTCGCCGACCTCGGCCTCACGATCCACGCCCATCCGACGCTGTCAGAGACCGTGATGCTCGCCGCCGAGATCGCCGACGGCACGATCACCGACCTGCCCAACAAGGCCGCGATGCGCGCGGCGAAGGCCGCGAAGTAGGGTCAGGCGCATGCGCGTCACGCGCACCTTCTGCTTCCTCGACCTCTGCGGCTTCACGCCGTTCACCGACGAATACGGCGACCAAGAGGCCGTCGCCGTCCTCGGGCACCTGCGCGCGGTCCTGCGGGCCGAGGCCGAGAACGCCGGCGTGCGCGTCACGAAGTGGCTCGGCGACGGCGCGATGCTCAGCGGCGTCGACGGCGGCGCGGTGATCGCGTGCGCGGCGACGGTTCGCGACACCCTGCAGACCGACGGCCGCCTGGCGCTGCGCGGCGGCGTCTGCACGGGCAAGGTCATCATGTTCGAGGGCGACGACTACATCGGCGCGGCCGTCAACGTCGCCGCGCGGCTGTGCACGAAGGCCTCGCCGGGGCAGATCCTGCTGACCGCGGGGACGGCCGAGGCGGTCCCGGAGCACATGACGCCGGTCGAGCTCGGCGCCCTGGAGTTCCCGGGCTTGTCCAAACCGGTCGAGGTCCTCGCCCTAGATGCCGCCGTCCGGCCGCCGCTTTAGCGTGCCGGAGCATGATCCTGCGCGAGCCGGGTGAGATCGATCGTTACCTCCGCGAACTGCGCGAGCAGGACCGCGCCACGGCCGGCGTTGGCGACGACGCGCTCGCGTTCACGCGCCTGCTCGAAGCGCACACGGTCGTCATGGACCACGGCCTCGGCGAGGACGTCGAGGAGTCGCTGGCGACGTGGCTCTCGGCGCTGGATGACACGCTCTGGCGTGAGCGCGTGCGTGAGGTTCGTCACGCGCTCAGCGCGTGAGCGCGGCACACTTGGGTAGCCACCAACCCGATCCGTGGGGACCCAGCAGACCTTGGACAGCACGACGCAGCCAACCGTCGAGCGGGCCTCCACGCCCGTGCGCGACGCGCTGCCCTGGTTGCCGTCAGGCCTGAAGGACCGCGCCGACGAGGGCGTCGGGGAGGGCGGGACGGGCGGTGGGACCTCTCACCGCGCGCGGTTCCGTCCCGAGATCCAGGCGCTGCGGGCGCTGGCCGTCAGCCTCGTCGTCGCCGCGCACTTGTGGCCCAACCTCGTCCCCGGCGGCTATGTCGGCGTCGACGTCTTCTTCGCGGTCTCCGGCTTCCTGATCACGTCGCTGCTGGTCGAGGAGGTCATCGGCAGCGGCCGGATCGGCCTGGTCGGCTTCTGGGCGCGCCGCGCGCGCCGGATCCTGCCCGCGGCGCTCGTCACGCTCGGCGTCACGGCGATCGCGACGCTGATCCTGGTGCCCTCGCACCGCTGGGGCGCGTTCCTGACCGAGATCGTGACCTCGGCGACCTACGTCGAGAACTGGCGCCTGGCGCACACCGCGGTCGACTACTTCGCCAAGGCCGACGGCATCTCGCCGGTCCAGCACTACTGGTCGTTGTCGGTCGAGGAGCAGTTCTACCTCGTCTGGCCGCTGCTGCTGATCGGCGCGCTCGCGCTGACCCGCGGGCGCAAGCCGACCACGCGCGTCGCCGCGCTCGCGCTGGCGATGGGCGCGCTGACGGCGATCAGCCTCGCCTACTCGATCATCCACACCGCCGCCGACCCGCGCCCCGCGTACTTCGTCACGCCGACGCGCGCGTGGGAGTTCGGCCTCGGTGGGTTGGTCGCGCTCGGCCTGGGCGCGTTCATCGGCCGCGCGCCCGCGCTCGTGCGCGTGCTGATCGGATGGGCGGGCCTGGCCGGGATCCTCGCCGCCGGCTTCCTCTACGGCCCCGGCACGCCGTTCCCGGGCTACGCCGCGCTGCTGCCGATCCTCGGCACGCTGGCGGTCATCCGCGCGGGCACGCCGGTCCATCGGCTCGCGCCGACCAAGCTCTTCGCGTGGCGCCCGATCCAGACCGCGGGCGACCTGTCGTACTCGCTCTACCTGTGGCACTGGCCGCTGCTTGTGCTGATCCCCTATGCCTTCGAGGGGATCTCGCGCGGTCTGCTGGCCGGGATCGTGCTGGAGCTGACGGTCGGCCTGGCGTGGCTGTCCAAGCGCTACGTCGAGGATCCGGTGCGCAAGATGCCCGGCCTGGTCCGCCGCCCGCGGCGGACGCTGGCGCTGGCCGGGCTGGCGACGGGGCTCGTGCTGCTGGTCCCCGCCGCGGGCGCGATCCAGCTGCACCGCGAGCTGAACGCCGACCAGCAGGCGACCAAGGAGGTCGTCTCCGAGCACCCGCGCTGCTTCGGCGCCGCTGCGCGCCCGCCCGGTGGCGCGCCGTGCGTCAACCCGGAGCTGGCCAAGGAGGTCGTCCCGACGCCGGTCGAGGCCTCCGAGGCCGCCAACGCGACCTGCCAGGTCGTCGAGCGTCTCGGCCGCGTGCGCGCCTGCGCCTTCGGCCCGCCGGCGGCCGGGGCCAAGGAGACCGTCGCTCTTATCGGCGACAGCCACGCCTCGCACTGGCGCGCCGCGTTTGACGCGGTCGCCAAGAAGCGCGGCTGGCACGGGCTGTCGGTCACGCACACCGGCTGCCCGTTCTCGCGTGCGACCGCGGCGCTGCCCCAGCCCGAGCGCACCGCGTGCGTGCAGTGGAACCGCGACGTGCAGCGCTGGCTGGAGCGCCACCCGGAGATCCACCGCGTGTTCGTCGCGGGCCATACCGGCGGCGACGTCGTCGGCCACAAAGGCCCGGACGCCTTCAACGCCCAGGTCCGCGGCTACGAGCGCGCGTGGGCGGCGCTGCCCAACACCGTCCAGGAGCTCGTCGTCCTGCGCGACACGCCGAAGATGCGCTCCGCGACGCTCGACTGCGTGCAGAAGGCGATGGACGCGGGCGACGATCCGGCGCGCGCGTGCGCCGTCCCGCGGGCGATCGCGCTGGAGCCGGACCCGGCGATCCCGGCGGCGAGCAGCGGCAAGGCCGGCCGTGATGTGCGTGCAATCGACCTCACAGAGACGCTGTGCGACCGTCGTTCGTGCTATCCAGTCGTCGGCGGCGCCTTGACCTTCAAGGACGTCGACCACCTGACCACCGTGTTCTCCAGCACCTTGGGGCCGTACTTGGACGAGGCCGTACAGCGCCTCTCCTGACGTTCCGTCTCTCTGCCGAATACCAAGAACGTGCCCCAGCTCCGCCGCCTGATCCCGACGACGTTCGCCGCCGTGCTCGCATGCGTCGCGTTGACCCCGGTCGCCGCCGACGCCCAGCTCGTCGCCGTCAACCCGCAGTCCTCGGTGCTCGTGGTGGGCGACTCGCTGGCCGTCGGCCTGCGTCCCTACCTGCAGCAGCAGCTCGGCACCGACGTCGCGTGGGACGCCAAGTCCGGCCGCACGACGCCACAGGGCCTGTTCGCGCTGCGCGCCGCGCTGAAGGTCGTGCAGCCCACGACGGTCGTGGTCTCGCTCGGCACCAACGACGGCTCCAGCCCGGTGCGGTTCAAGGACCGCATCAACAGGATGCTGTCGGCAATTGGCTCCAAGCGTTGCGTGGTGTGGACCAACATCTACCGCCCGGCGCGCAAGGGCCCGTACGCGGCGCTCAACTCGGTGCTCAACGCCGAGGCGTCGAAGCTCTCGCGCTTTCACCTCGTCGACTGGCTCAGCGCGGTCAACAGCCGCGCGGTCTCGCTGCCCGACGGCCTGCACCCCAACACCAAGGGCTTCGAGTACCGCTCGCAGCTGATCGCCGACGCGGTCAAGGACGACTGCGGCGTCGGCTCGATCGGCAGCGAGACGGCGCAGAGCGACGCCACGGGTGGCGTGGCGTCGCCCGCGTAGGACTTCAGTCTGATTCGCGCTCGTCTGGGCGCCTGAAGCGCCACTATGTGAATCGATGTCGGCCGTCGTGCGCTTCATCCTGGGGTCGCTCGCGGCCATCGCGGTCGTGGTCGTCGGCGGCTTCCTCGCGCTGCGCCACGTCACCGTGCGCGAGGCCGAGCGGGACACGCGGGAACGCGTCGAGCTGCAAGGCGGGCTGGTCGAGGCGTCCGGGCTGAGCGACGGCGTGCTGAAGGGCGACGCGGACGCGCTGGCGGATCTGGACGACGTCGTCGCCGCGCGGATCCTCAGCCCGACGGTCGTGCGCGTGAAGCTGTGGTCGCGCGACGGGACGATCCTCTACTCCGATGAGCCCGAGATCATCGGCAAGCGCTTCGGACTGGGCGAGGAGGAGCGCGAGCTGTTCACCGAGGGCGGCGCGGACGCCGAGCTGAGCGACCTGTCCGAGCCCGAGAACGAGTTCGAGCGCCAGGAGGGCAAGCTGCTCGAAGCGCACACGGTGATCCGCACGCCCAACGGGACGCCGGTGCTGTTCGAGACCTACCAGCGCTTTGACGCCGTGACCTCCAGCGGCGCGCGGATCCTGCGCGCGATGGCCCCGACGCTGATCGTCGCGTTGTTGGTGCTGTTGCTCGTGCAGGGCGCGGCGTCGTGGTCGCTGGCGCGCCGGCTGCGCCGCGAGCACCGCGAGCGCGAGCGGCTCCTGGAGTCCGCGATCGAGTCCAGTGACGCCGAGCGGCGGCGGATCGCGGCCGACCTGCACGACGGCGTCGTCCAGGACCTCGCGGGCGTCGCCTTCGGGTTGGCGCCGCTGGCCGACGACGCGGCGCGGCGCGGGGACGCGGCCGAAGCGGCCGCGCTGCGGGGTGCGGCCGAGCGCCTGCGCGGTGGCGTGCGGTCGCTGCGGACGTTGTTGGTGGAGATCCATCCGCCGTCGCTGGAGACCGCGGGCCTGGAGGCGGCGCTGGCCGACCTGCTCTCGCCGCTGGCCGCCTCCGGCGTGGCGACCGTGCTGGAGGTCGACGACGGCGCCGCGCGTGGCGGCGCCAACGACGCGCTGGTCTACCGCGTGGCGCGCGAGGCGCTGCGCAACGTGGCGGCGCACGCGGGCGCGACGTCCGTGCGGGTCGGCGCGACGCGTATCGACGGGCACGTGCGGCTGGAGATCGCCGACGACGGCCAGGGGTTCGACGCGGCGCGCCGGGCGGCGCGCGCGGAGGAGGGACACGTGGGGCTGACGTTGTTGGAGGAGTTGGTTCGCGGCGTGGGCGGGACGCTGGACGTGCGCAGCACGCCCGGCGCGGGCACCACCGTGGCCTTGGAGGTCCCGACGTGATCCGCGTGCTGCTGGCCGACGACCACGGCGTGATCCGCGACGGTCTCGGCCGGCTGATCGCGGCGCTGGACGACATCGAGCTGGTCGGCGCGGCGGCCGATGGGGCGGAGGCCGTGAAGCTCAGCGCCGAGCTGGGGCCCGACGTCGTTGTGATGGACCTTGACATGCCCGGCGTCGACGGGATCGAGGCGACGCGCCGCGTGCTCGAGGATCGGCCGTCGACCGCGGTGCTCGTGCTCACCTCGTTCAGCGACCGGCCGCGGATCCTCGGCGCGATCGAGGCCGGCGCCTGCGGCTACCTGCTCAAGGACGCGGCCTCCGAGGAGGTCGCCGAGGGCATCCGCGCCGCCGCGCGCGGCGAGTCGCCGCTGGACCCGCGCGCCGCGCGGACGATCCTCACCGCCCAGTCCGAGCCCGATCCGGCCGCCGGCCTCTCCGCGCGCGAGGCCGAAGTCCTGGGGCTGCTGGTCGAGGGCCTGCCCAACAAGCTGATCGCGCGCCGGCTGGAGATCAGCGAGAAGACCGTTAAGACGCACCTGACCGCGATCTTCCGCACGCTGAACGTCACCGACCGCACGCAGGCCGCGCTGTGGGCGGAGCGGTCCGGATTCGTGGAGCGGCGCGGTGCAAGGGAGCGCCCTTAAGACCGAAGTCCCATTGCCGTCATCGCGTCGGGCCGCCATGGTGGGGCGATGAGCACCTTGGCCTCCGTCCTCGCCGTGGTCGCCCTGTCGCACGGCGGCGGTGGCGACGACGACCGCGCTCGCGTCGACGCGACCTGCGGTGGCAGCGTGCGCGCGCGGCTGGAGCTGCGCGCCGAGGACGGCGAGATCGAGACGCGCTTTGACCTGGATCACGCGCCGCGCGGCTCGGCGTGGCGGATCACGCTCACGCAGGAGGGCCGCGTCGACTGGCGCGGACGGGCGACCGCGCGGCGCGGGTCGTTCCGGATCCGGCGCACGGTCCGCGACCTCTCCGGCGCGGACCGCATCGGCATCCGCGCCTCCGGCCCGCGTGGGCTGAGCTGCCGGGCCTACGCAACCCTGCCCGGCGACTGACGAGGCCGTCTGGCTTAGCCGTCCGGCTCGACCTCGTCTGCGGACCTCCACCGGACGGCGCTCGGAGCCGATCGCCCGGACATGCCGAGCATGCTCGCCGCCGCCGCGTTGGCCGCTGCCGCCGTCGCCCTGCCCGGGCAGGTGGTCGTGGGGTTCTCCGACGGGGCCAGCCAGGAGCAGCGGGCCGCGGCGCGCGCGTCCGTCGACACCATCAACGCCCAGCGTCTCGGCGAGGCCGAGACGCAGACGCTGACCGTGCCGGGCGCGTCCGACGCGACGCTTGCCGAGCTGCGCGAGCAGCCGGGCGTGGCGTACGCCGAGCCGGCCTACCAGACCGCCGGCGACCTGATCCCGCCGAACCTCCTCTTCGCCTCGCAGTGGCCGCTGTTCAACACCGGCCAGACCGGCGTCGCCGACGCCGACCTCGACGCCGAGCGTGCCTGGGACCTGGTCGGCAGCGGCGCGTCGTCGGTGCTCGTCGGCCTCGCCGACAGCGGCGTCCAACCCGACCATCCCGCCTTCCAGAACCTCAACGTCTGGACCAACCCGACGGCGGGCAGCTCCGGGGACAGCGCGGGCAACGGCTGCGTCAACGACCGGCACGGCTGCGACACCGTCACCCGCGGGACAAAGCCGTTCGACGAGAACGGCCACGGCACCGCCGCCGCCGGCGTCATCTTCTCCGGCTGGTCGCTCGGGATCCCGTACGCGGGCCTCGCGCCCGCCTCGACGCTGATCCCCGCCAAGGTGCTCGGCACCGCCGGGACCGGCACGACCGCCCAGCTGGCCGCCGGGCTGAACTTCCTCGGCGACCAGGGCGCGCGCGTCGTCAACGTCTCGATCGGCGCCCCGTACTCCGAGGCCGTTCACCAGGCGATCGTCAACCACCCCAACACGCTCTTCGTCGCCTCGGCGGGCAACAGCGGGGTCAACGTCGACCAGGCGGCCAGCTATCCGTGCGAGGACCCGGCGCCGAACGTCATCTGCGTGGCGGCGATCGACTCCTCGGACCGGCTCGCGTCGTTCTCGAACTACGGGTCGTCCGGCGTCGACCTCGCCGCGCCCGGCTCCGCGGTCCCGTCGACCGCGCTCGGTGGCGGCATGGGCACGTTCAACGGCACGAGCTTCGCCGCGCCGATGGTCACCGGCATCGCCGCGCTGGCCTTCGCGGCCAAGCCTTCGGCGACCGTCGCGGAGATCAAAACCAACATCTTGTGGGCCGTGGACGGCGTGGCGGACCTGACCGGCAAGGTCTCCACCGGCGGCGCCGCCAACGCCTACAACACGGTTGCGCACCTGCTCGGTGTCCCGGTCACACCACGGCCTGCGAAGGCGACCGGCGGTGCCGCCACCGCGGGCGCCACCGGCACGAGCGGCGCCGTCGGCTCGTTCACGGCGACGACGTCCACCACGACCACCGCCAAGACGACCACGTCGGGCAGCACGGTCATGCTGCGGGTCTCCGCTCACCGCGCCGGCACCCGCAAGGTCCACGTGACGTTGCAGTGCGTTAGCGCCGGCGGCTGCACGACCCGCGCGATCGTCGCGGGCGGCGGCGCAACGCTGCGGCCGGCGCTCAAGCTCAAGCGCTATCGCAAGCAGACGCTGACGCTGAAGGTCCCCAGCGCGGCGCTGGTGCAGTCGGTCTCGGTGACCGTAGGCAGTGGCAAGCTCGCCCACCGGCTCACCGCGCCGGTCAAGAAGGCCTAGGCCTAGCGCTGGCGCTCAGCCCACCGTCAACGAGAAGGTCCGCGTGACCTTCTTGGTGGCGTTGGTCACCGTCAGCGTGAGCGTCGCCTTGCGCGCGGCCTTGATCGCCTTGCGCTGCTTGGCCGTCAGCTTCAGCGTCAACGTGCTCGCCTGACCGCTGCGCAGCGTCAGCGCCTTGGTCACCGCGATCGTGGTCGACTTGGTGGCCTTGCCGTGCTTGGGTGTCAGCGTGAGCTTGGCGGTGGCCTTGCCGGTGCAGGTCCCGCCGGTGCAGACCGCCGCGGCGATGACCTTGGAGGCGGCCGGCTTGCCCAACTTGGTGGTCTTGCTCGGAGTGAAGACCTTCAGGGTGCCTGCTGCACCGGCGGCGTAGGGCGTCTTGACGCCCAGCAGCGCAGCGACGACCTCGGTGGTGGTGGGCGCGCTGGGGGTGGTCGGCGTCGGCGCAGGTGTCGTCACGACCGGCGGGGTCGGCGTCGGCGTGGCGGCCGGCGGGCGCGTGCCGGTGTCACTGTCGTCCGGCGGCGTGGTCGGCACTGCCACGCCCGTGCCGGTCAGCGCGACCGTGAGTGGCGAGGACGGCGCGTCGCTGGGCAGCGACAGCGTCGCGGCCTGCGCGCCCGCGTGGGTCGGCTGCAGGCGCACGGTGATCGTGCACGACGCCCCGGAAGCGAGCGTGTGCGACGAGCAGCCGTCGGCGACCGTGCCGATCGCGGCGGCGTCGGCGCCGCCGAGCGTCGCGGTCCCGATCGTCGCCGCGGTCGTGCCGTGGTTGGTGAAGGCCAGCGCGGCGCCCGTGCCGGCGCTGCCGACGACGACGCTGCCCAGGTCGGCGGAGGTCGGTCCGTCGAGCAGCGGTGCGGTCTGGCCGTTGCCGGTCAGCGCGACGGTCGTGGGCGAGGCCGGGTCGTCGCTGGGCAGGCTCAGCGTCGCGGTCTGCGCGCCGCTGTGGGTCGGCACGAGGCGCAGCGTGATCGCGCACGAGGCGTTGGCGGCCAGCGTCAGTGAGGAGCACGAGTCGCTGGCCTTGACGATCGCCGCCGCGTCGGCGCCGATGATCGTGGCCGCGCCGAGGTTCGCGGTGCTCGTGCCGCCGTTGGTGAACGTGACGACCGTGTCGGCGCCCTGGCCGCCGAGGACCGCGTTGCCGAGGCTCGCGCTGGTGGGCGCCTGGATCGCGACCGCCGCGGTCGCGGTGATCGCCAGGTCGGCGCGCGAGACGTCGTAGAAGACGTTGTCGATGGCCTGCACCTTGACGCGCGCCGTGGTCGTGGTGACCTGCGGCAGCGTCACGGTCTCTGCGCCGTCGTTGGCAGTCGAGGCGGCGAGCACGCGCGGGAACGTGAGGCCGCCGTCCAGCGACAGGCTGATCTTCACGTTGGTGGTGTTGATCGGGCTCGCGCCCGTCCCGGCGACGTCCCAGGTGATCGGCAGCGACGTCCCGCCGTTGACCGACGCGGCGCTGGCCTGCGAGGTCACGCGGAACGGTCCGGTGCCGTTGGCGACGGTCAGCGCGACGTCAGCCTTGCCGACGCCACCGAAGCCCGGGTGGCTGTCGCGCGCGGTGACGCGGAAGTGCAGCGTGCGGTCGTTGTTGACGCCGACCCAGGCGGAGGTCGGCAGGAGCTCCGAGTAGCAGTCGACGACGCTGTCGGGCACCGGCGGGGAGGACGGCGCGGTCGGGCAGGAGCCGGTCGCGGCGTTGGTGTTGCCAGCGGCGACCTGCCGCTCGTCGGGGAACGACCGCCAGGTCTGCGACGTCGCCGCGTTCTCGCCGGGCGACGGCGTCTTGTAGGGGTCGTTGACCGGGTCGGCGTAGCGGGCGGCGGTCCCGAACATCCGAAACAGCGGGCCGTCGGTCTTGGCGTTGGTGGTCAGCGGGATCGCCGTGGTGCCGCCCGGGTCGTTCTCCTCCCACAAGTAGGAGACGGGGTCGCCCTCGGCGTCGGAGCCGGTGGCGTCCAGGAGGAACGGCGTGCGGGCCGGGATGACGTACGAGCCGGCGCCCGTCAGGCCGACGTTCGGCGCGTGGTTGGCGGTCGTCTGCGCGGTGCCGCCGTGGTGCGTGCTCCCGGCGACGGCGGTGACGCCGAAGACGCCGCCCTCGAAGCCGGAGGCGTTGGTGATGTCCAACGCGGCGGGCGTCCCGGCGGCCAGCGTGCCGTCGAAGGTGACGGTGAAGCCGGCGCTGCTGACGTCCGAGACCGTCGCGATCCCGCCTGCGGGCCAGGTGCTGATGCCCTGGATCGCGTTCTTGATGGTGGTGGCGCTGAGCGAGCTGATCGTCGTCGAGGTGGCGCCGTTGTACGTAATGGCGAACGAGTCACCGGAGCCGAACCCGTTCAGGCCCGCCTGCTGGACAGGCTTCTGCGTCGTCTCGGCGCTCGTCACGAAGCTCGTGATCTGCGTGATCGAGGCTTGCGAGAAGTAGGGGTCGCTGTGCTTCTGCAGGTCGTCGGTGCCGCAGATGCCCGCGTAGGCCATGACCGACGAGCCGCTGCCGGGCTCCACGCGCGGCGCCTGGGTCGAGGCGCGGTTGGCGGGCCCGCAGTTGCTGCTGGAGGTCGTGGTGCCGTTGAACGAGTGGTCGCCGCCGAACTGGTGGCCGAGCTCGTGGGCGACGTAGTCGACGGCGAAGACGTCGCCGACCGGCTTGGGCAGGCCGGTGCAGCCGCGGCCCTTGGACGACGTGCCGACGGCGCGCAGGTTGGCGATGCCGCCGCCGTTGACGCCGAGGATCAGGTGCGCGACGTCGTAGCTGCCCGCGCCGATGACGCGCCCGGCGACGACGTTGGCGCGGTCGAGCGTCGCGGTCGTGCACTCGGTCAGCTGCGAGGACGTGAAGCAGGCGCCGGCGCCGCACGGTCCGTTGGCGCCGGTCGCCTGCGCGGCGGTGTCGAGGTTCAGCGCGTCGTTGCCGGAGACCAAGTCCATGTGGAACGCGAAGTCCTGCTCGTAGATCTGGTTGACGCGGTTCATCAGCACCGCCTTGGCGGCGGTCGTGGTGTCCGGCGTGTTGGCGCCGTAGGTCGGGTCGGAGATCAGCGCCAGGCGGAAGACGCGCAGCGTCACCAGGCCGCCGTTGGCCTCGCCGGCGCGGTCGTCGCGCGCGAGATCGGACCCGGCCCCAACCCCGCCGACGCGGTCGGGGTCGATCTCCTCGAAGCCCGCGTACGGGTCCTCGGTGGCCGCGGCGCGCTCGTAGGCGACGTACTCGCTGCGGTCGCGGTAGCGCGGGTCCACGAACCACTGGCCGCCGTCGGAGCGCACCGAGGCGTGGAAGCCGAGCGGGCTGAGGTCGAGGCGGACGCTCGCGGTCGGGTCGTCGATCCCGCGGCCGGTGTAGGTCTTGATCTCCGGGTGCTTGGCGGCCAGGCCGGGCTCCATGACCGGCGAGTCGGCGATCGCGAAGCGCTCGAAACCGCCGTCGGGCGCCGGGATCGAGACCGTCAGGCCCTCGCCCGCGGCCGGCGCCGCGGTGCGCCGGCGCTCAGCGGGCGCGGCGGTCAGCACGGAGGCGAGCGCGTCCTGGTCGAGCGTGAACGCGGCGAAGCGCTCCGGCGCGACGAGTGGCTGGGCGGGCGTCGGCGCGCGCAGCGCGCTGGGCGCGACATGGTCCCACGCGCCCATCGACGTGGCGGCGCTCGACGCCGCCTGGGCGCTCGGCACCACGGCCACGGCGGCGAGCAGGCCCACCACGGCCGCGATCAACGACTTCTGCACGTCTCCAAGCATCGCACCGGATAGACGGCACCTACGTGGATATGTCAGCCATTGCGGACGGATGTCCGCGCCCCATAGTGTCCGCTATATGACCACTTTCGAGGACCGCTCATCGTGAAGGGCGTGACGCTCACCCACGTCGGCGGCCCGACCCTGCTGATCGAGATCGAGACCGGTCCCCACCCACCCTGGCGCCTGCTCACCGACCCGACGTTCGATCCCGCGGGCAAGGACTACAAGTTCGGCTGGGGGACGGGCTCGACCAAGCTGGCGGGGCCGGCACTGACGCGTGAGGCGCTCGGCGAGATCGACGGCGTGCTGCTCAGCCACGACCACCACGACGACAACCTCGATCCCGCGGGCCGCGCGCTGCTGCCGTCGCTGGGGACGGTCGTCACGACCGTCCCGGGCGCCAAGCGGCTGACGAGCAAGGACGGGCTGACCGGCGTGCGCGGGCTCACCGACTGGCAGACGACGGTGCTGGAGAAGCCGGGCCTGCCGTCGCTGGAGATCACCGCCACGCCATGCCGCCACGGACCGCCCGGCTCGCGGCCGATCGTCGGCGACGTGATCGGCTTCGCGCTGAAGTGGGAGGGCCAGGAGGACGGCGTCCTATGGGTCTCGGGCGACACCGTGCTCTACGACGGGGTCAAGGAGGTCGCTTCGCGGCTGGACGTCGACACCGCCGTGGTCCACCTCGGCGGCGTGCGCTTCCCGATCAGCGGGCCGCTGCGCTACACGATGACCGCGGCCGAGGCGGTCGAGTTGGTGGCCTTGATCGACGCCAAAGAGGCGATCCCGATCCACTACGAGGGCTGGAAGCACTTCCGCGAGGGCCAGGCGGCGATCGAGGCCGAGCTGGCGACGGCGCCTGCGGGCGTGCGTGACCGCTTCCGCTGGCTGCCGATCGGCGAGCGCGTGGCCTTGTCGTAGGCCTAGTAGAAGCCGTGGCGCGCGAGCGGCTCGATCAGCTCGCGCTCCTCGTAGGAGAAGTGCGACAACAAGGCGTCGGTGAGCAGGTCGACGGTCGCGTCGACCTGCGCGATGCCGTTGCCGCCGGGCGCGACCAGCGCGACGAGCGCCTGGTCGACGCGCTCCAGCAGGTCGGCGCGCTCCAGCAGGTCGGCGATCGTGACGTGCTCTTCCTCCAGCCGGTCCAGCACGGGCTGCAACTTGGGGTCGTTGCGGCGCAGGTGCGGGAAGACCGAGCGGTCCTCGAGCGTGTGGTGCTGGGTGACGACGCGACAGTAGGTCTCGCAGAACGTGCCGAGCGTCCAGTTGTTCTGGCGGATCGTCATCCGCGTGATGTGCTGGCGGGCGGCGGCCGCGTCGGTCTCGCCGCGCGCGACCTGGGCGATGATCTCGCGCAGGCGATCGAGCTCGCCGCGCAGGTGGTCGTGGACGTCGATCAGGTGGCGGCCGGCGGCCTGCTGGTCGGGCGTGTAGCGGCGGGCGGCGGCACCGTCGTCCTCGCTCGCCGCGAGCGTCGGGCGCGTCGTCTCGTCCCACGGCGCCTCGGCGGAGCGGCGCGCCTCGGGCGCCGGCGTCGCGTGGGCGGCAAACGGCGTCGACTCGACCACGACCGGCCGTGATGGGGCGGTGCCCGCGATCGGGCGGCTCACGCCGTCGAGCACCAACTCGCGCACGGCGGGCGCGGTCTCCTGCGCGAAGCGGCGGACGTCGTCGTCGGAGGCTGCGGGCAGGATGAACGTGCTGATCCCGTCGCGGAGGTTCAGCTCCGCCAAGCGCTCGGCCTCGACGCCGTCGCCCAGCAGGTTGAGCATCCGCCGGATCGCGGTCGGGTCCCGGCCCGCCGTGACCGCGGCGTCGTCGATCCGCGCGTTGGCCTGCGCGATGTCCTCGGGCTCGATGTAGCCCAGCGACGGCAGCCAGCCGTCGGCCTGCGCGCCGGTGAGACGCAGCATCCGCGGCTTGTAGGCGCCGAGCCAGATCTCGATCGCGTGCGCGGGCGCCGGACCGGGATGCGCGCCCGCGACGCGGTAGTGCTCGCCCTCGAAGCGCACCGAGCGCTGCGACGGGTCCCACTGCGCGCGGATGATCTGGATCGCCTCGGCCAGCGCGTCGACCGCCTCGCCCGGCGTGCGGCGCGGGCCGCCCATTGCCTCGACCGCGTCCCAGAACGCGCCCGCGCCAAGACCGAGCTCGACGCGCCCGCCGCTCAGGACGTCCAGCGACGCGACCGCCTTGGCGAGGACCGCGGGCGGGCGGAGCGGCAGGTTGATGACGTTGGGCGCGACGCGCACGTTGACGGTCTGCGCCGCCACGACCGACAGCAGCGTCCACGTATCCAGGAAGCGCGCCTGGTACGGGTGATCCTGGAAGCTGACGAGGTCCAGGCCGACCGAGTCCGCCAGCCGTGCGAGCGCGACGACGGCGTCCGCCTGGGCGGCGTCGGGCGTGATGAACACGCCGAATTGCAGCTCGTGACCGTAGTCCGCCATCCCCCGATGGAGGGTACTGCGCCGCGAGTGGCCAATCGGCTCGTCGCGGTCAAGAGATCGCGCGGCAGGCCGATTTTCTAGCGGGATGACCTGCAGCGCGCACCTTGCCGGCGACCCCGCTCTGACGACCCGTCTGGACGCGGGGATCGAGCAGCTCGGGCAGCTTCCGGTGCTCGACCAGACGCTCGTGCGCGTGCGCGAGCTGTCCGACGATCCGGACGCCTCCACCGAGGAGCTCGTCGCGGCGCTGTCGGGCGATCCGAACATCTCCGCCAACCTGCTGCGGTTTGCCAACTCGGGCCACAGCGCCTCGCCGGTGCGCGCCACCACGCTCCGCCAGGCGGTCACGCTGATCGGTCGCCGAGCCGTCGGGCGGATGGCGCTGGAGGCGGAGGTCTGCTCGTTCTTCGAGCGCGCCCCGGGCGGCGGCGGGACGGCCCGCGGCCAGCTCGCCGTGCACGCGATCCAGGTTGCGGCGGTCGCTGCCGAGCTGGCGCGCCGCAGCGGCGGAGACGTCCCGGCCGCGCACCTCGCCGGGCTGCTGCACGACCTGGGCAAGCTCGTCCTTCCGGCGGCCTTCGGCGAGGAGACGCTCGACGCGATCGCCGGCGTGACGCCCGCAGGCCCGGCGCGTCCGGTCGCCGAGCGCGAGCAGCTGGGCGTCGACCACGCCGCGGCCGGCGCGCGCTTCGCCGAGGTCACCGGGCTGGACGAGCGCGTCGTCGCCGCCATCGCCTTCCACCACGGCGCGCCCGAGGACACGGTCGCGGTCACCCCGACGGTCCGCGCCGTGCAGGCCGCCGACGCGACCGTCGCGATGCTCAACGGCCACCCGGCCGACGACCTGCTGCTGAACGCCGCGCTGGCCGATCTGGGCCTGGTGCTGAGCGACCTCGAGGAGGTCGCGATGTCCGCCATGCCCGCCGCGATGTCCGGCGGCCGCGGCCCGGCCGCGCTGCACGACCAGATCGCACGGCTGGAGCACGAGGCGCGCACCGACGACCTCACCGGTCTGGCCAACCGCCGCCACTGGACGATCACCGCGCGTGACGCGCTCGGCGAGCGGTCCGCGACCGTCGTCCTGGTCGACGTCGACCACTTCAAGGCGGTCAACGACCAGCACGGCCACCCGACCGGCGACTACGTGCTGATCGAGATCGGCCGGATCCTGAGCGGCCACGGCTTCGCCGGACGGCTGGGCGGCGACGAGTACGCGCTGATCACCGCGCAGCCAGATCCGGCGGGCAGGGTTGCCGCGGCGATCGTCGCCGAGGTCGCCGAGGCGCTTGGCGGCGGCGACTTGGCCGTGTCGGTCTCGGTCGGGACCGCGACGACGTGGGCGCCCGGCGGTGACCTCACCGAAGAGCTCAAGCGCGCCGACGCCGCGCTTTATGAGGCCAAGCGCGCTGGCCGCGGGCTGTTTCGCGCGGCGCCCGACCCAGTGGTGTAAGCCGCGTTCGTGGCAGGGTGCCGGGGCATGAGCGATGTCCCGACGCCTTCCGATGACCTCGCCGCGCTCCAGGCGCGCCGCGCGCTGACCGAGGACGCCGCGCGGCCGGACGCCGTGGAGAAGCGCCACGCGCTCGGCGGGCGCACCGCGCGCGAGAACGTGGAGGACTTGATCGACGACGGGTCCTGGGTCGAGTACGGGCGCTTCGCGATCGCGGCGCAGCGGGCGCGACGGCCGTTGGAGGAGCTGTACGCGCGGACGCCGGCCGACGGTTTGGTGGCGGGAACGGCGCGGATCGACGACGTCCCGGTCGCAGTCATGGCCTATGACTACACGGTCCTGGCCGGGACGCAGGGGATGACCGGCCACGACAAGAAGGACCGCCTGTTCGAGCTGATCGAGCGGATGGCGCTGCCGGTGGTCTTCTTCGCCGAGGGCGGCGGCGGGCGCCCGGGCGACACGGACTTCCCGGCGGTCTCGTGGCTGCACACGCGCGCGTTCGCGCTATGGGCCAAGTTGTCCGGGAAGGTGCCGCGGATCGCGATCGTCAACGGGCGCTGCTTCGCGGGCAACGCGGTGATCGCCGGCTGCGCGGACCTGATCATCGCCACGCGCGGCGCGTCGCTGGGCATGGGCGGCCCGGCGATGATCGCGGGCGGGGGGCTGGGCGAGGTCGCGCCCGACGACGTCGGGCCGATGAGCGTGCAGGAGCCCAACGGCGTGGTCGACGTGGTCGTGGAGGACGAGGCCGAGGCGGTCGCGGTGGCCAAGACGTTGTTGGGGTGCTTCACGCGGCCGTTGCTTCCTGACTGGACCGTGCCGGACCAGAGTAAGCTGATTGAGTTGCTCCCCGAGAGTGGGCGCCGGGCCTACAACGTGGTCCCGGTGATCGAAGGGCTGTGCGACACCGGGAGCGTCGTCGTGCTGCGGCCGAAGTTCGCGCCCGAGATGGTGACGGCGATCGGCCGCATCGAAGGCCGACCGGTCGGGATCATCGCCAACAACACCAAGTACTACGCGGGCGCGATCATGGCGGACTCGAGCGACAAGGCAGCGCGCTTCCTGCAGCTCTGCGACGCCTACGGGATCCCGATCGTCTCGCTCGTCGACACGCCCGGCTTCATGGTCGGGCCCAAGCACGAGCAGACCGCGCTGGTGCGCCACACGTCGCGGCTGCTCGTCGCGGGCGCGGCGCTGCGCGTGCCGTTCGTGGCGGTCGTGCTGCGGCGCGGCTACGGCCTCGGCGCGCAGGCGATGGTCGGCGGCTCGCTGCACGAGCCGCTGCTCACCGTCGCCTGGCCGTCCGCCCACCTCGGGCCGATGGGGCTGGAGGGCGCGGTGCGGTTGTCGATGCGCCGCGACCTGGAGGCGATCGAGGACGAGGCCGAGCGCGAGGCGCGCGTGCGCGAGCTGACCGCGGCTGCGCAGACCAACGCCGCGGCGATCAACGCGGCGACGTTCTTCGAGATCGACGACGTGATCGATCCGGCGGACACGCGCACGGTGATCGCCGCGACGCTGCGCGCCGCGGGCGACACGCCGCCGTCGGGGCGCTTCGTCGACCCGTGGTGATGGACTACGACTCGCGCTCGCGCGCCTTGGCGGTCTCGCGGTCGTAGGCGCGCTGGAGGGCGTCGACCAGCTCGTCCTTGGTCATCTTCGAGCGCCCTTCGACGTCGGCCTCGCGGGCGTCGGCGAGCAACTCGTCCTTGGTCTTGGACGCGTCGACGCCGCCGGCGGTCTCGCCGCGGCCCTCGCGCGCGAAGCGCCCGCCGCGGGCCGATCGCTCGTCGGAGGGGCCGTACTCGTCCTTCTCCTCCCAGTGGTCGCCCTTCTTCTCGGCGACGTGCTTGACCGACGCCCAGGCGGCGCGGTGGGCGCGCTCCTCGTCGCCGTCGTACTGCTCCTCGGCGCTGTCGAGGGTCTTCTCGTAGGTGTCGCGGACCTTCTTGGGCGAGCGCTTCAGGGTGCTCGGCAGGTCTTCCTGGTTGCTCGGCATGCCATCGGGGTTCCCGCTCAGCGCACGCGGTAGCCGAGCGTCGCGTCCCAGTGCAGCGGCGCGCCGGCGGCCAGGGGCGCGTCGGCGGCGGAGATCGCGGTGCCGGCGGTCGTGGAGGGCGGGCAGATCGCGACGTAGCGCGCGTAGCCGCCGAGGCCGCCGCGCAGCTTCGGGAAGCCGATGTTCACCAGGCAGCCGGTCGGCGGGACGCCGTCGAGGTTCGCGACGCCCTCGGCCTGGGCGTAGCCGTGATGCATCAGCCACGCCTCGCCTTCGAGCGTCGGCGTGGTGTCGGTGTCCAGCGGCTCGTGGCCGTGGAAGAGGATGTGGCGCTTCTCGTGCAGGTACTTCAGCGCGTCGAGCGAGACGCCTGGGAAGGCGGGGTCGGCGGCGAGGACCTTGGCGGCCTCGGGGTCGTCGGTCCAGCGCTTGGACCAGTCGGAGCGGACGAAGACGACCGAGCCGGCGGGGATCTTCCCGTAACGGCGCTCGAACGACTTGATGTCCTTGACCGACAGCGAGTAGGCGGGGTCCTTGGCGACCTGAGCGGCGATCGAGATCACCACCAACTTGCGGACCGCGTAGGTCGACGGAATTTCGTCAATCGCCGGGTACTCCGGCGCCCAGTGCGCGGGCGGGTCGAGCTGCGTACCGAACTGGTCGGTCGAGAAGACATAGGACGTGGCCTCGAAGCCGTCGCTGGCGTAGGTGTACGCGTTGCCGGTCTCAGGGTTGACGGCGGGCAGGAACTGCGCCGGTCCGAAGCCCTTCCAGACCGGCGCGCCGGGCGTGAGGTCGTGGGTCAAGTCGATGTACTTGGCGGGCGCAAGCGCCTGGTCGTATGCGCGCCAGAGATCGCTGGAGCGCGCGCTGTGGCTTGATCCGTGGCCATGGTCGCGGCCATGGGCGGCGGCGGTCGCCGGAAGCACGGCAAGCGCCGCGGCGGCGAGGGCGAGGAGGGAACGAGAAGAGAGCATGGCGCTCTCCGTGTACCCAGCCGGCGCGGGGTCGAGCCGAGAAGCCCCGCGCGTTGCGGGCGGCTGGATTCCGGTCGTCGCGTTCGCTGTCTGGGCGGTCCTGACCGGAGCGTTGTCGGTGGTCTTGCTCGGGCATCAGCGTCAGCGGTTCTTCGTGCCGTGCAGCGGCGCGGTCGGCACCCTGCACCCTCCTCGCACCTCGTGCTAGTCGAGATCGAAGGGCTTGGTGAGGTCCGCGGCGAAGCTCATCGCCAGGGTCGAGGTGAGGTTGGTGCGCAGGATGCCGTCGCCTTCGTCGGCGAAGAAGATCCGGCGGCCGTCGCGGCTGGTGCCGACGATCTCGGCCTGATGGCCGCCGTCGGTCCAGAGCCCGAAGACGTTCTTGGGCGGGGTGGCGTCGGGGGTGGTCAGTGCCTTCAGCGATGGGCGGCCGGTGACGATCGATACGGCGCTCGGGTAGGTGGTCGCCGTGGGGGGAATGCCGAGGTCGAGGCTCCCGAGCCGGACGTGATCGAGGCCCCCGAGCGCGGCGAAGGCCCAGAGCCGGCCGAAGAAGTCGAGCTCGCCGGTGAAGTCGGTGATGTAGCGCAGCCCGCGCGTGCTCGGCGTGGCCATTGCGACCAGGGAGTCGTCGTCGGAGATCGTGCAGAGGTCGCGGGCGGCCATGGGCGGGAGGCGCAGCTCGTGGCCGTGGCGAGGGACGCGGACGATGCGCAGCGCGTACGGCGGCTCGGGCGATGCGGCGCCCAGCAGCGATGACACCGGCAGGGCCAGGCAGTCGGCCGTGACGCGATGGCCGGCGATCGCCCTGAAGACCGCGGCGGCCTTCCCGGTGAACCGCAGCACCACGCGTCCGCCCCGGACGCTCGCGCGCAGGCCGGTCCCGGTCCCGGAGGTCAACGGGAGGTCGCCGGAGTAGCCCTTCACGCCGCGCTCGCGGTCGTCGGAATCCGGCAGTTGTCGCGCGCGATCCGGATGGGGCGGGACGTAGTCGTAGTAGGCCTCGACGAGGTTGGTGCGGTGGGCGCGCCCGTCGAGGTCCTCGTAGACCAGCCGCCGCCCGGCCGCGCTGAGGGCGACGAACGCGGCGTGACGGCCGCCATCGGTCCAGTAGCCGACCTGGCCGAGCGGCGGTGTCGCGTCCGGGCCGGGCAGCGCGACGATCCGGCCTCCCCCGCGCGCGACGAGGGTCGCGGCCGGGGTGTAGCGGGTGCCCGGGCGGCCGAGGTAGGCGGCGTCGAAGAGCGCGGTCGCGGCGGTGAGCTCGTCCGCCCAGGCCTCGCCCGCGGGCGTGAGCCCGGCCCGGGCGACGATCGCGGTGACGTCCGAGACCTGGCAGAAGTCGCCGGTGACCGAGAGCGTCGCGGTGAGCGTCCCGTCGCCGCGGGCCGCCCGGACGACCGCGGAGTCTTCACTCGGCGTGTTGGGCCGCGTCGCGAACATCAGCCCGGGCGCCGCGCGCACGCCGCAGGCGACCTCGGCCCGGTGCCCCGCGAGCTTGCGGCCCACGGCGGCCGAGGCGCCGGTGAAGCGCACGGTCACGGTCCGGCCGGCGGCCGAGACGACGACACCCTGTGCGGTGCCGGGGATCGCGGGCTGGAAGGCTGGGACTGCCGAGGCCGGACCAGCGAGGACGGCCTCTGCGGCGAGCACGGTTGCGGTGAACGCAAGGGCGATGATCAGCGATGCGAAGCGTCGACGCACCGGGCGACCCTACTCTGCCGCGGGAACCATCGCGAGCGCGATCATGTCGCCGCGCTCAAGTTTCGCCGGGCCCAGTACAAGAACTCAAGCAGCGACTCGACGCGGCCGCATCAGCGTGAAGCGGCCGCATCAGCGTGAAACAAAAACTACACATGAAGCGTGTCGTGTGTAGCATTTGTTCCATCGTGAGACAGGTCGACATCCTGCGGGAGCGGTTCGGCGAACAGCCGTTTCGCATCTCCGAGGCCGTGGCCGCGGGGGTGAGTCGCAGCACGCTGCATCGGATGCGGGAGGCCGGCGAGCTGACCGCGGTCGGGCGCGGGGTCGTGCAGCTTCCCGACGCTGGGATGGGGATGTCTTCCGGGTTGGCGGTGGTGTCGGCGCGCGCGCCCCGTGGAGCGATCTGCCTGAACTCGGCGCTGGCGTTCTGGGATCTGACCGACGAGGTCCCTGAGCGGATCCACGTCGCCGTTCCGCGCGGGACGCATCGACCCTCGATCGACCAGCCAGCCGTTCAAGTCCATGTCTTTGATGTGCGGACCTTCGACGTCGGGCGCGAGCAGCAGCGCACCGATGCCGATGAGTTGTTCTGGATCTACTCCGCCGAGCGATCGATCGTCGATGCGATGCGGATGTCGCGGTGGGTGGGACGTGACGTGGCCCTGCATGCGCTGCGCCGATACCTGGACCGGGCCGACGCGCAGCCGGCGCGCCTCGCCGAGATCGCGAGAGAGGTCGGAGGCGCCGCGCAGCTGACGCCAGCGCTGGAGGCGTTGCTCAGTTGAGCGACCATGGCGTCGAGGTGTTCAGGAGCTTGCAGGCGCGAGCCCGCGCTGAGCACGGTGGCAACACGCAGCTGTTGCTCGTCGTCTACGCGGTCGAGTCGTTCCTGCGGCGGCTGGCGTCGTCGGACTACGCCGAGCGGATGGTGCTCAAGGCGGGATGCTCATGGCCGCCGGCGGCGTGCGTCGCATGACCCAGGACGCGGACCTCTCGACCCACGGCGTTGCCAACGACGCCGAGCACGTGCGCGAGGTCATCGCCGGGATCTGCTCGCTGGTGCCGGACCCGGACGACGGGATCGTGATCGATCCGACCAGCATCAGGACCGAGGTCATGCGCGAGGGTGACGAGTACCAGGGCGTGCGCTGCAAGCTCGTCGCCGGCCTGGGCAGAGCGCAGATTCCGTTCGCGCTGGACATCTCCTTCGGCGACCCCGGAACGTCGACGACGATCGAGCTGCCGTCGGTCATCGACCAGCCAGACGTGCCGTTGCGGGCGTACCCGCTGGCGCTCAACCTGGGGGAGAAGATCGTCACCGCCATGCAGCGTCGCGAGACGAGCACCCGCGACCGGGACTTCGCCGATCTGTGGGTCTGCAGCCGTCGCTTCGACTTCGAGGCCGCCGAGTTGTTGGGGCACGTCCGCGACGTGGCGGAGCACCGAGGGCAGGCGGTGATGCCGCTGGCCGAGGCTCTGGCGAACATGCCGGATCGCCAGCAGCCCTATAAGGCGATGGTGCGGCGCATGTCCTACCTCGCGCCGCCGCCGGAGCGCTGGGCGGAGCTGCTCGCAGGCGTGATCGCGTTCGTGGACCCGCTTTTGGCTGACGAGGCCGAGGCGCTGACGCGATGGAGCCGTGAGCGCGCGAGCTGGCGGTAGGACGAAGGGGCGGCTTCCGAGGCGGCGGCGCGGAGATCTTGGACCGGGAGAACACCGGAGTTGTGGCTTGGACCCACGTTTCGGCCGACGCACGGGATTTCGCCTCTGCGAGCGTGGACGCCCAAACGCGAAAGGCCCCGCAGAGCAGGGCCTTCCAGGATGGGCGCGGCGGGTTTCGAACCTGCGACCTCTCGCGTGTGAAGCGAGCGCTCTCCCACTGAGCTACGCGCCCCAGGGGAAGGGAGAGGATAGAGCAGGAGGGCCTAGCCTGGTCGCCATGTCCAGCAGTGGCGGCGGAAGACCGCAGTTCGAGCAGGAGAGCAACGGGGACGGCCGGTTCGTCCGGCAGGAGAGCCGGTTTCGGGAGCAGGTGTGGGAGCGGCCAGAGGCCGGGCGATTCCACCTCTACGTCTCGCTTGCGTGCCCGTGGGCGTCGCGGGCGGTGATCGTGCGCCAGCTGAAAGGGCTGGAGGCGGTGCTGCCGATGACGGTCGTGGATCCGATCCGGGATGAGCGCGGGTGGCGGTTCGACCCCGAGCGGCCGGATCCGGTCAACGGCTTCTCCTTTCTGCAGCAGGCTTACGAGCTGACGGACCCGGACTTCAGCGATCGCGTCACGGTCCCGGTGCTCTTCGACACCCACGCCAACCGGATCGTCAACAACGAGTCGGCGGAGATCATCCGCATGCTCAACGCGTGGTCGCAGACTGGCCCGGACCTCTACCCGCCGGATCTGCGGGTGGCGATCGACGAGGTCAACGACCGCGTCTACAACTCGGTCAACAACGGCGTCTACCGCGCCGGCTTCGCGACCTCTCAGGCGGCCTACGAGGAGGCGTTCGACGAGCTCTTCACCACGCTCGACTGGCTCGACGACCGCCTGGCGACCAACCGCTATTTGCTCGGCGACGAGATCACCGAGGCCGACTGGCGCCTGTTCGTCACGCTTGTGCGCTTCGACGCCGTCTACGTCGGCCACTTCAAGTGCAACTTGCGTCGGATCGCCGACTACGACCACCTCTCCGGCTACCTGCGCGACCTCTACCAAGAGCCGTCGATCGCCGACACGGTCGACTTCGACCACATCAAGCGCCACTACTACGGCACCCATCCGCAGCTCAACCCGACGCGGATCGTCCCGAAGGGGCCGGAGCTCGACCTCTGGGCGCCGCACCAGCGCGAGCGCCTGGACCGACGCCGCGCCGCGTAAAGCGGGCGGGAGCCCCATCTTTCGGGTGGTCTGTGACCTGACCGACACAAGATGACGCCTGCGTCAGGAATACTGTGGCCCATGTCCGCAGCCCGTCCTGCCCAGCCCGTCCCGGCCACCTCGGCACCGGGCGGCAACGTCTACGTCGGCCCCTCGCTGGCGTCGTCGCTCTTCAAGGTCGCCGCCGCCCTGGCGACCGCGCAGCGCAACTAGCGCTCCCGGCGCCCTGAGGTAGACTCCCTCCCGGACCGTGCTAGGCGGGGAGGTAGCGGTGCCTTGTCGCTCGCAATCCGCTCTAGCGAGGCTGAATCCCTGTTTGAGGGGTGAGGTCATCGGGGCTGCGCGCCGTGGCGGCGTTGATGGTCCGGGTCCCGCGCGACGTCGGCTCGTGAACCAGGTCAGGTCCGGAAGGAAGCAGCCTTAAGCGATACCCGGCGGGCGCAGCGGGAGTTCCCGGTACCGGAGCCGTCCTCCGGCGTGGCGCTCGGGGATCACATCTCGATTTCAGGTGCACGGTCCACTACCTGCGTAGCAACGACGAAGGGCCCGCCGGCAGCCGGCGGGCCCTTCGCGTCGATGGAGCGTCGTGCGGCGCTCAGGCGGCGACCGGCGACGCCTCCACGTTCGTGGCCGGCTCGGCCTCGCCGCGCGCCTTCCCCGGGATGAACAGCGCGACCAGCGCGCCGAGCCCGAGGACCGCAGCGCCGATCGGCAGCGCCGCCGTCATGCCGTCGACGTAGGCCTGCGGCGACTCGTACCCGCCGTTGGCCGTGAAGACCGACGCCAGCACCGCCACGCCGAGCACGCCGCCCAGCTCGCGGATCGCGTTCGTCGCGCCCGACGCCTGCCCGGCCTCCTCGGGCTTCACCGAGCCCAGGACGCTGTTGGCCGCCGGCGCGAAGACCAACGCCATGCCCGTCCCGGCCAGGATGAACGGCGCGATCAGCGACGAGTACGCGACGTCCGGCGTCGTCACCGCGGCCAGCCAGCCGATCGCGATCGCCTGCAGCGCCAGCCCGCTCGCCATCAGCGGCCGCGCACCGATCCGGTCGCTCAGCAGGCCGGCGACCGGCGCGATGAACATCGGCATGATCGTCCACGGCAGCACGCGCAGCCCGGACTCCAGCGGCGACAAGCCCTGCGTCGTCTGGAAGAACTGCGACAGCAGGAAGATCGAGCCGAAGACGCCGAAGAACATCGCCAGCGACGTCCCGTTGGTGGCGCTGAAGGCGCGGCTCTTGAAGAAGCGCATCGGCAGCATCGGCGCCGGGGCGCGGCGCTCCCAGGCAACGAAGGCCACCAACAACGCCAGGCCCAGGCCGATCGACGCGACGATCGACGCCGACGTCCAGCCCAGCGCCTCGCCGCGCACGATCCCGAACACGACGCCCAGGAGGCCGAAGCCCGCGAGGCCGATGCCCGGCAGGTCCAGCGCTTTCGCCGGCCCGTGCGACTCGGTCAGCAGCCGCGCGCTCAGCGGCACCAGGGCCAGGCCGATCGGCACGTTCAGCCAGAAGATCCAGTGCCACGAGATCCCGTCGACGACCGCGCCGCCGACGACCGGCCCGAGCGCGACGCCCAGGCCGCTGATGCCCGACCACGCGCCGAGCGCCAGGCCGCGCTTGGCGACCGGGACCGCCTCGGAGAGCAGCGTCAGCGTGAGCGGCAGGACGATCGCCGCGCCGACGCCCTGCGCCGCGCGGGCCGCGACCAGCGCGTTGGTCGACGGCGACAGCGCCGCCGCGGCGCTCGCCACGGTGAACAGCGCGACGCCGATGCCGAACATCCGGCGCCGGCCGAAGCGGTCGCCGAGTGCGGCGCCGGTCATCAGCAGGACGGCGAACGCCAAGGTGTAGGCGTTGACCGTCCACTCGAGCGACTCCAGCGACGCGTCGAGGTCGACGCGGATCGTCGGCAGCGCGGTGCTGACGACGAGGTTGTCGAGCGTGACCATGAACAACGCCACGCTCACGATCGCGAACGTCCAGCCCGCGCGGGGGCGGGATGCGGTGGGGGAGAGGGTCATGTCGTCGGCCTCCTGAGGACCGGGGGTGTGGGAGGGAGAGGAAACAGCGTTAGGGAGTGAGTGCTCACTCACTCGACGGGCCAAAAAGGGGGAGTTGGAGGACATGGGGTCAGAGGGTCAGCAGACGCGGAGGGTCGAGGCCCACTCGCCATGCTCGTCCTGGGCGCCGACGGCGGCCATGACGTTCAACAACATGCCGGTGGCGAAGAAGCGATGGGCGCGCTCGCCGTCCATGCCGGCCTCGCGGACCACCAGGTCGTACAACTTGGCGAAGAACGTGCGCGAGGCCTCGGCGACCTCGGGCATCGAGGCGGCCGCGGCGAACTGGTGGATCTGGGTCATCAGCATCGTGCGGTCTGCGAGCAGTTCGCCGTAGGCCTCGCCCATGACCTCTTCGGGCTCCTGGCCGGTGGCCTTCGCCTCCGCGGCGGACCGCAGGAAGGTCTCCTCGATCCGCTGGTTGGAGCGCTCGACGACCGCTAGGACGAGGTCCGTCTTGGTGGGGAACAGCCGGAAGAGGTAGGCCTGCGAGATGCCGGCGGCCTTGGCGACCTCGGTCGTTGGCGTGCCCAGGAAGCCCTTCTCGGCGAACACCGACATCCCGGCCTCGAGCACGGCCTCGCGCCGCGCTTCGGCGGTCGAGAGGGTGCGCTTCGATGGGGTGGCGGTGGGCGTCATGCAGGTGTGAGTATGCACTCACTCACAGATCGTGTCAAGGGACGCGCGGACCGCAGTCCTCGAAGCGATCCCAGTAGCGGCCGCCGAGCGTGTTGACCTCAGGTGGCGGATCGGGCAGCGAGCGGTCCTTGTCGCGCGCGTCGAGGACGAACTGGTCGGCGATCGCTGGCGACGCCGGCGCGAAGGCGGTGCCGGGCCAGGAACCAGCCTCCTGGGCGCTGACGATCTCCGACGGCCGGGTGTCGGTCCACAGCGCCAGCTGCGGCACCGCGCGGCGGTTAGGCACGGTGATCGGCCGGCAGCGGATGGGGTCGTCGGTGACCAGCGTGTGCAGCTCGTCGAGGATCTTGGTCTGGGCGACGAGCGCGGAGCGCGTGTTCTTGATGCGGTTGACCTGCGACGGGACGAAGGCGAGCATCGCGACGGCGGTCAGCGCGGCGAGCGCGAGCCAGCGGGTGCGCCACGCGCCGTCGGTCTCGGGGTCCAGCTCCAGCCAGCCGAAGACGCCGCCGCCCGCGAAGATCGCCAGGATCGTGGCGGGGAGCAGCAGGTAGCGGGTGAGGATCGAGAGGCCGGCGGTCGCCAGGAGGCAGAAGGCGAGCACCGCGAGCACGCCGGCCGCGGCGCCGAGGACGACGCCGCGGCGGTCGCGCAGGCGCCACAGCGAGAGCACGCCGCCGATCGCCGTGGCGAGCAGGACCGGCTCGCGGAGGATCTCGCCGAGGCGGCGGGGCAGCGTCGTCGGGACGTGCTGAAGGCCGGTGACGCGGCCGAGGTCGGCGGCGGTGTCCCGCGTGCCTGTGAGCGAGTGCAGGGGGTTGCCGGTGATCAGGAGGTCGCTCAAGGACCACAACAACGGCGCGGCGACGAGCAGGGCGATGTGGGTCTTGGACAACGCGCCGCCGCGCCACAGCCACACGCAGTAGGCAAAGGCGAACAGCCACGCCTCGGGGCGCAGCAGCCCTGCCAGCGCGATCAGGACCAGCACCGGCGTCCCCGCCCGCGCGCGCCGCGTCTCGACGAGCAAGGCCCCCAACAACAGGCAGATGTAGGGGATGTCGACGTACGCGCGCACGCCGTAGGAGAAGATCGGCTCGCGCGTCAGCACGATCGCCGCGGCCAGGATCCCAGCCGGCACGTTGAACCACGTGCGCCCCAGCGCGAAGACCAACCACCCCAACACGCCCAGCGCCACGAACGCGAGCACCTCGAAGACCGCCTCCGAGCTGAGCATCCCGACGAGCGTCGCCAGCGGGTGCGGGGTCGGCGCGAACGGCACGTCGTAGTCCGGCGTCCGGCCGTGGACGAGGTCGTTGCCCCACAGCAGCGCGTAGGCGGTGTCGTAGTTGAGGAACCCGGCCGGGGCCGTGACCAGCCAGACGGCCGCCGCGAGGACGGCCGACGTGGCGACGGGGATCAGCGCGCGCGGCCGGGGCATGCGCGGCGCACGCTACCGGCGTGTGAGCCTGCCTGGCTGGCTCCTGCGCGCGCCGGGGACTGCTACTGGTCGCCCAGGGCGGCGAGGCCGATCAGCATCTCGCGCCCGGCCGCGTAGCCGAGCTCCAGCCCGCGCTCCCAGATCGACTCGTTCGGCGCGTGGATCGGGTCGTCGGGCAGCGTGAAGCCGGTGACGATCGCCGGGATGCCCTTGGCGGCGAAGTCGGCGACGATCGGGATCGAGCCGCCGGAGCGCACGAGCGCCGGCGCGGAGCCGGTGGCGCGCTCGATCGCTTGCGCGGCCAGGACGATCGCGGCCGTGTCGGCCGGGAACAGCGCGGGCTGCGCCTGGTGGGAGGAGACGACGGTCAGCTCGGCGCCCTCGGGCAGCCCCGAACGCAGGAGCTCCAGCAGCTTGGCGCCCATCGCGTCCGGGTCCTGCCCCGGGGCGAGGCGGATCGAGAGCGTCGCGCGCGCGACGCCGGCGATCACCGTGCGGGCGTCGCCGGCCACGATCTGGTTGACGTCCAGCGCTGCGTCGGAGCCGTTGCGCTCGACGTACTCGGCGCCCGCGCCCGGGTAGGCGGGGCGCGCCCCGGAGGCGGCGAGGGCCTCGTCGCCGTCGGGCAGGCCGCCCCAGGTGGCGCGCTCGGCGTCGGCGACCGGCGCGATCCCGACGCGCAGCTCGTCGCGCACGACGCCGGTCGCGGGGTCCGGGAGGACCTGGGCGAGCGCGGAGTGCAGCGCGTGCAGGGAGTTCAGCGCGCTGCCGCCGAAGATGCCGGAGTGCAGGTCGCGCTCGGCGGCGCGGACGTCGAAGGTCAGGAGCACTACACCGCGCAGGCCGATCGTGATCGCGGGCAGCTCCGGCGAGGCCATCGCGCTGTCGTAGACGATCGCCGCGTCGGCGCCGCGGGCGTCGGCGGCCAGCCAGGCGGCGATCGACGCGCCACCGGCCTCCTCCTCGCCCTCGATCGCGATCCGGACGTTGACGGGCAGCTCGCCGGCGGTGGCCAGATCGCACGCGGCGGCCAGCAGCGGCAGGAAGTTGCCCTTATCGTCGGCGGCGCCGCGGGCGTAGATGCGGCCGTCGCGGACGGTCGGCTCAAACGGCGGCGAGTCCCAGAGGTCGAACGGCTCGGCGCCCTGGACGTCGTAGTGGCCGTAGATCAGGACGGTGGCCGTGCCGTCGGGGTTGGTGGACGCGGGCAGCTCGCCGACGACCAGCGGGTTGCCGCCGGCGATCGGGCTCTCCAGCGACGCGGTCCCGCCCGCGCGCTCGATCTTGGCGACCGCCCACTCCGCGGCGCGGACGAGGTCGGCGGGGTCGCCTCCACCCGTGGAGATGCTGGGGATCCGCAGCCAGTCGAAGAGCTCGTCGCGAAGCGTGTCGGCCATGGACCTCACCCTACGAGGCGGCGACGACCGTCGCGTCTACACTGGTCGACCCGTGCCTGCCGGACCTTCGCTCTATCGCCGCCACCGCCCGCGGACGTTCGCCGACGTCATCGGTCAGGAGCACGTCGTGCGCACGCTCCGCAACGCCATCGAGCGGGGCCAGGTGCATCACGCCTACCTGTTCGTCGGCTCCCGCGGAACGGGCAAGACGTCGATGGCCAAGATGCTGGCCGCGTGCCTGAACTGCGTCAACGGGCCGACGATCGAGCCGTGCGGCACGTGCGAGTCGTGCGTGGCGATCGCCAGCGCCACGTCGATGGACGTCATCGAGATGGACGCGGCGTCCAACAACAGCGTCGACGACATCCGCGAGCTGCGCGACTCCGTCCAGTACGCCCCGGTCACCGGCCGCTACAAGGTGTACATCTTGGACGAGGCGCACATGCTGTCGACGGCGGCGTGGAACGCGTTCTTGAAGACCTTGGAGGAGCCGCCGCCGTCCACGATCTTCGTGCTGGCGACGACCGAGGCGCACAAGGTGATGGACACGGTCGTCGACCGCTGCCATCGCTTCGACTTCCGCCGGCCGACGGTCGAGCAGCTCGCGACGGTCGTGCAGCGGGTGGCGGCCAAGGAGTCGATCACGGTGGCACCGGAGGCCGTGGCGCTGGTGGCGCGCGGCGCGACGGGCTCCTACCGCGATGCTTTGGGCACGCTGGAGCAGTTGGTGACCTACTCCGGGTCCTCGATTGCGACCGAGGACGTCCTGGCGGTCTTGGGCGTCGCCGACGACGACCTGCTGTTCGGGGCGTTGGACGCGATCGGCGCCCGCGATGCGAAGGCCGCCTGGGGCGTGACCGCGCGCCTGGCCGAGTCCGGCCGCGACGCGGCGCAGTTCTTGAGGGACTTGGAGTCGCACACGCGCGACGTGCTCGTCGTCCAGACCCTGGGCGAGCTGCCGCCGCAGCTGCGCATGACGTCGGAGCGCGACGCGCGGTTGGCCGACCAGGCGGCGCGTCTGACGGGCGCCGACAGCGTGCGCCTGCTCGACCTGCTTGCCGCCGGCATGCGCCTGGCGAAGGACGGCGCCGACGCGCAGACCCAGCTCGAAGTGGCGCTCGTCAAGGCGGCGGCGCCGGAGGTCGATCCCTCAACGCGCGCGCTGCTCGCGCGGATGGAGCGCATGGAGCAGGCGCTGCGCGGAGGCGTCGCGGTGGCGCCCGCTGCTGCTCCGCCCGCCGCCTCGCCCGCGCCTGCGGCCCAAGCCGCGCCGGTCGCTGCGCCGCCCGTCGCACCGCCGCCGGTCGAAGCGGCTCCGCCCGTGAGCGAGGCGCCGCCCGTCGCGCCGCCTCCCGCCGTCGTGGAGGCGCCCGCGCCCGAGCCGCCTCCCGCTCCGTCTCCCTCGATGAGCGAGCCTGAGGCAGCACCTGAACCCGCTCCGTCTCCCGTGGCGGTTGCGGAGGCACCGGTCGCCGCGCCCGTCGCCGACTTCGGCTCGCTCGACCTCACGATGGTCACCGACCTCTGGCCCGCGGTCCTACAGAACGTCGCCGAATCCAACCAGCTGCTCGCGGGCTGTCTGGCGGAGGCGCGGCCGATCAGCGTGGTCGATCGCGACGTCACGCTCGCGTTCACGCCCGACGCCGCGTTCCAGAAGCGCAAGGCCGAGGACGCGGCGGCGCGGCAGATGCTGTCTAGCGCGTTCAAGGAGCTGACGGGCGTCGCGCCGCGGCTCATCATGGAGACGCGCGAGGCCGAGGAGCTGGGCGCCGAGCCCGAGGTCCTCGGCGAGGATGACTTCATCGCCCGCTTGCGGGCAGAATTCGACGCGGTCGATCACGAACCCGAGCAGGAGCAGGCCTGATGCCGCAGCCCAACATCCAGAACATGCTCAAGCAGGCCCAGGAGGTCATGGCCGCGCAGCAGGAGGCCCAGGAGGCGCTCAAGGAGCAGCGCGTCGAGGCCTCCGCGGGCGGCGGCATGGTGAAGGTCGTCGTCACCGGCGACCTCAAGCTTGAGTCGCTGACGATCGATCCCGATGCGGTCGATCCCGAGGACGTCGAGATGCTCCAGGACCTTGTCCTGGCCGCGACCAACGAGGCCATGCGCCAGGCGGTCGACCTCCAGGAGAAGGCGATGCAGTCGGCCTCCGGCTCAGGCGGCTTTGACCCGATGTCCGCCCTCGAAGGCCTCGGCCTCGGTGACGCGCTCGGCGGCCTGGGCATGGGCGGCGGTGGCGCTCCAGGCGGCGCCGGCGGTGCCGCACCCGGGCTGAACCGCGCCGCGCGCCGCGCCGCCGCGAAGAAGAACCGCTAGTTGTTCGCGCCGCCCGTCCAGCGCCTGGTGACCGAGCTGGGCAAGCTGCCCGGCATCGGACAGCGCACGGCGCAGCGGCTGGCGTTCTACATCCTGCGCGCCGACCTGGAGGACGCCAACGCGCTGGCGGACGCGATCCGCGAGGTCAAGGAGAAGATCCGTCCGTGCGCGATCTGCTTCAACTTGGCCGACGAGGAGACGTGCCGGATCTGCCAGGACGAGCGGCGCGACGGCGGCATCATCTGCGTCGTCGAGGAGCCGTCGGACGTGATCCCGATCGAGCGCACGCACGAGTTCCGCGGCCGCTACCACGTCCTGGGTGGCGCGCTGAGCCCGATCGACGGCGTCGATCCCGAGGACCTCAAGATCCCCGAGCTGTACCGCCGCGTTGAAGCCGGCGAGGTCCGCGAGGTCGTGATCGCCACCAACCCGACGACGACCGGCGAGGCGACCGCCCACCACATCGCGGCCGCGCTGCGCGAGCGCACGCCCGACGTCGCCGTCACGCGCCTCGCGTCCGGCCTCCCGGTCGGCGGCGACCTGGAATATGCCGACGAGGTCACCCTCGGCCGGGCGTTCGCTGGCCGTCGTGAGATCGCCTGAGCGGCGCCAGGGACCGCCATCCGTGCGGTCCCCGCAACGCCTGCCGTTACCTCGCGCGCTGAGAAAGCGCTGAGGCTGCGACCTTGCGGACTGACTTTCGCGGGTCGTGCATGAGTCGAGCGGCCAGCGATGCCGTCTTCTTGCTAGTTCGGCGAGGGCTTGCTGCCGCGCGTCTCACTCGTGAGACGCGCTTCCGAGATGCCTTTCTGAACATGCCCTAATGGTACTTCCGGGTGTGACAGGGTTCCGGAGAGCATGGCTGCTCCGTCCGCACTGGCGGAGAGCATCCGCGTGTGTCAGACCTCGCCTCCGCAGGGATCGCGTCCGCGTCCGCGCTGTTCGCCTCAGGGCTGACCGGGTTCCTGACCATGAGGGTTGCTCGCGCTGAGCGGCGGGATCGATCGCGCGCTGATCTAGCAGCGGTTCTTGCGTCGTTCGGACATGCCCTCGATCGACTCGAACTCGAGATCGGTCAGCTGGCACCTACAGGCGGTCGCTCCTCTCGGTTGATCATCGCGGCGTCTCGGCGGTTTCCAACCTGGGACTGGGCGGTGGGGCAGGCATCACGCCACTCGCTAGGTCGACCGGTGATGCGCGCGATCGACGCCTTCCAAGCGGCGTCCAATCGCCTTGTGCTCGTGGCTCCGCCGTCTGTTCTCGAGTCGTTAGACGATCTGAGTGGACTCCTCACGCGCGTTGAAGACCGAGATGATGAGTGGAAGCGCGAGTGGAGCGTGGCCCGCCAGCGATACACCGCGGCCGCGCGAGAGGCTGTGGCAAGCGATTAGCTCAGCGTTCGCCGGCCGTCGTGAGATCGCCTGAGCGGCGGTCCATTCCGTAGGGTCCGCGGCCATGGCCGCCGACGACGTCGCCTTCACCACGATCGACACCAAGAACAGCGAGCGCTTCCAGTCGCTGCGCCGCGAGCTGGGCGTCTCCAGCTTCGGCATCAACGTGATCACGCTCGCCCCGCGCCAGCGCGGCCGCATCCACGCGCACGAGCGCCAGGAAGAGGTCTTCGTGGTTCTCGAGGGCGAGCTGACGATCGGGATCGAAGGCGAGGAGCACACGGTGCCGCGCGGCGGGGCGGTCCGAGTGGCGTCGTCGGTGCGCCGCCAGCTCGTCAACCGCTCGACGACGACAACGCTGTTGCTGCTGGCGCTCGGGGGTGAGGGCGAGCACGCGGGCCGTGACGCCCGTGCGTGGGAGGAGTGGGATGAGGCCGGCGAGGGGCGGACGCCGCAGGAAGTGCCTCTGCCGGCGGATTTGCCGGTCTGAGGGCGCGGCGCCGCTGTTGGTGGCGCTCAGTGCGGGCGTTGATGGTGGGTGCGTGCGTTGGAGAGGGCGGCGAAGGGAGTGAGACCGGATTGGAGTGGCCACTGCCGTTGGTCGTCCTCGGACGTGTCGCCGGGTCCCCGGGGCGCCTCCACACTGCCGCTCATCGATGAGTCGCATCTAACCCGCGCATATCGCGGGTTAGATGCGAACCGTTGGCGCTTCGGCCCCGAATCGCCCTCCCGAGCGCGGCGACACGACCGAGGACGACCGACAGCAGTGGCCACGCCAACCCGGCTTCACTCCCTCGCCGCCCTCTCCAGCGCCACGCACCCCAACCAACGCCCGCGCCGAGCGCCACGCGCAACCCGCGCCACGACTCACAACTCCCCGCGCGTCTCCAACACCCGCGCCAGATCCCGCAGCGCCCGCGACACCCTGATCCGGATCGCGCCCTGCGTCGTCCCGAACAGCTCGCCGATCTCCACGTAAGGCCGATGCTCGACGATCCGCATCTCCAGGATGCGGCGGGTGTCGCACGGCAGGTCGGCCAGTGCCGCCTCCAGTAGTGGGAGGAAGCGCTCCAGATCGGCGAGCTGCTCGATGCGCTCGTACTCGACCTCGCCCAGGTCGGCGACCGAGACGCCCAAGCGCGCGAGGTAAGTCCGCTCGACGCGGCGGCGGTCGCGCCAGCGGTAGAGCTGGTGGCGTGCGATCGCCCACATCCACGCGCGGCCTTCGTCCTCGGTCGAGCCGCGGAAGTCGTCCAGCGACGCGAACATCTGCGCGAACGTCTCGGCCATCAGGTCGAAGGCGACCTCCGGGTCGAGCGTCTGCCGCGCCAGATATCGGAGCACCGGCTCGTGGTAGGCGACGTAGACGTCGGCGAATCGCGACGGGTCCCTGCGCGCCCGGACGAAGAGCCCACGTGCCATCCCCGCCGCGATCCTCTCACAGCCGCCTCGACTGAAACAGTGTTGTGCGCTGCCGCCCTATTGCTCCGAGTTCAACGATATGGAGCGCTCCCTGATGACCATGTCCGCGCGGTCCGCGCGCCTGCTTACGGTGTTGAAGGACCCGCTGCGCCTGAAGATCCTGCTCGCGCTGGAGCAACGCCCGCGTAGCGCGGCGGAGCTGTCGCGCGAGCTGACGCTCCCCTATGACAAGGTCAACTGGGCGATGAAGTCGCTGGCCGACGGCGGACTGGCCGAATTGCGTAGCGCCGAGCCAGGTCCAACCGGTCAAACCATTCAAAAGGTGTACGGAACACGCCATTCGGGTTGGGAGCGGCTCGTGCCGGTGCTCGACGCGATCGCCGAGACCGCGCCGGACTAGCGCACGCCGTACTTGTCGCGCAACGCGTCCACGCGCGCCAGCGCCTCGGCCACGCGCGCCTCGGGCACCGCGCCCGACTTGATCGCCCGCGTCACGGCCCGCCATGCGGCGACCTGGTCGTCGGCGCCGCCCGGCACCCACAGCAGGTCCGCGCCCGCCTTCAGCGCCTCGACCGCCAGCGCCGCCACCGGCTGTCCGCCGGCCAGCGACGCGGCCGCCAGGTCGCCGGACACCACGACGCCCTCGAACTTCAGCTCGCCGCGCAGGAGCTTCACCACTTCGGGCAGCAGCGTCGCAGGCGTGACGCCGTCAAACGCGACGTAGGTCGACGACGAGAGCTGGATCGCCGCCGAGTGGCCCGCCAGCTCGCGGAACGGGACGAAGTCGCGGGCGCGCAGGTCGTCCAGCGAGACGCCGACCGTCGCCGCCTCGATCGCCGGATCGCCGGACGCCGCGCCCTCGCCCGGGAAGTGCCCGGGCGCCGCGGCCACCTCGCCGTCCTTGTAGCCCGCGACCGCCGCCGTGCTCAGCGACGCGACCGTCGCCGGGTCGTCGGAGAACGCGACGCCCTCCCACGGGCCGCCGGCGAAGCCGATGTCGGCGTCCGGCGCCAGCACCATGCGGATCCCGAGCGGGTGCAGCGCCTTGGCGATCGCGCGGGCGGTCGCGCGCGCCTGGTCCGGGGTCTTGGCCGCCGACTGCAGCGGCGCGCCGACCGGCACCGCGTCCAGGTCGCCGCCCAGCTGCGAGGCGGCGAACAGCGGCACCTCGTGCTCGTGGTCGAGCGCCGCCCGGCGGATCCTCCCCAGCAGGTCGGCCACCTGTTGGGGCGACTCGCCGTTGCCGGGCGCCAGCACGACGCCGCCCCACTCGCGCTTGCGGAAGCGGTCCAGCAGCTTGTCGCGCCCCTCGGTTCCGCCGAAGCCGATCAGGAACAGCCGCGCCGCCGCGCGCGCGGCGTCCACGCGCAGCTTCCCGGGCGCGCGGGTGGACGGCGGGGCGGCGGGCGCGGTCTCCGCCGGCGTGCTCGACGAGGCCGGCGCGGTCGTGGACCCCGGCGCGGTCGCGCTCGCGCTCGCCGCCGCGGTCTGGTTCGCGTCGGCGCCCGGTTGGTTCGAACCGCCACCGGCGATCGCGATGATCGCCACCAGGATGACGATCGTCAGGCACCCGGCCAGGCCGATCCACCGCCGTCGGGTCATGCCGAAAGCCATCGAGCCTCTAGCATGACCGGTCCAATGCCGGGCACCGTGGTCATGAAGTTCGGAGGCACCTCCGTCGCGGACGCGCAGCGCCTCAAGCGCGCCGCGGAGCGCATCGTCGCCAAGCGCGAACAGGGCACGCGCGTCGTCGCCGTGCTCAGCGCGCGCGGCAAGGAGACCGATCGGCTCATCGCCGACGCCTTCGAGGTCTCATCGACACCGGATCCCCGCGAGATGGACATGCTGCTCTCGACGGGCGAGCGGGTGTCGTGTGCGCTGTGTGCCATGGCGATCAACGATCTCGGTCATCGGGCGATCTCGCTGACGGGATCCCAGGCGGGCATCGTCACAGATACGAGCCACACGAAGGCCCGCATCCTCGAAGTCCGCGCCGATCGCATCCGCGACGCGCTCGATCAGGACAACATCGTCCTCGTCGCGGGCTTCCAGGGCGTCAGCACCGACCGCGACGTCACGACGCTCGGCCGCGGCGGCTCCGACACGACCGCGGTGGCGCTCGCCGCCGCGATCGGCGCCGACGCGTGCGAGATCTACACCGACGTGCCCGGCGTCTTCACGGCCGATCCCCGGATCGTGCCCGACGCCCGCAAGCTCGACGTCGTCACCTTCGACGAGATGCTCGAGATGGCGGCCAGCGGCGCCGGCGTCCTACAGCTGCGCAGCGTCGAGTACGCGCGCAACCACGGCGTGCGGATCCACTGCCGCTCCAGCTTCGATGACTCTGACGGGACCTTCGTCGTCTCCGACGAAGAGGCCAAGGACAAGGACATGGAGAACCCCCTCATCACCGCCGTCACCCACTCGCGTGGCGAGGCGCGCGTGACGCTCATCGGCCTGCCCGACTCGCCCGGCATCGCCGGCCGCGTCACCACGGCGCTGGCCGACGCCAACGTCAACATCGACATGATCATCCAGAACGACCCGCGGTCCGAAGGGGGCCAGGCGGAGCTGTCGTTCACGATCCCGCGCGAGGACGTCGCCACCGCCGACGCGGCGTTGAAGCCGATCGCCGACGAGCTCGGGATCAAGGTCGAGACCGACGACGCGATGGGCAAGGTGTCGATCGTCGGCGCCGGGATGAAGTCGCACCCGGGCGTCGCCGCCAAGGTCTTCAGCGTCCTCGGTGCCAACGACATCAACATCGAGATGATCTCGACGTCGCCGATCCGCATCTCCTGCGTGATCCCGGTCGACGAGGTCGAGCCGGCGGTCAAGGCGCTGCATACGGCCTTCGACCTCTCGGGCGCGGACACGATCCGCCCGGAGCAGCCCTTTGGGGAGTTTGCATCGTGAGCGGCCCGGGTCCGGGCGACTACCGCGTCGCCGTCGTCGGCGCCACGGGCGCCGTCGGCACGCGCATGCGCAACCTGCTGCGCGAGCGGGCGTTCCCGTTCGCCGAGCTGGTGCCGTTCGCGAGCGAGCGCAGCGCCGGCAAGGTGCTGGAGGACGGCCTGACCGTCGTCGGCCTGGCCGACGACGAGCGCCTGGACGGCTTCGACGTCGCGATCTTCTCGGCGGGCGGCGGCGTCTCGAAGGAATGGGCGCCGAAGTTCGCCGCGCGTGGCGCGATCGTGGTGGACAACTCGTCGGCGTTCCGCATGGACCCCGAGGTCCCGCTGGTCGTCTCCGAGGTCAACCCGGACGCCCTGGACGACATCGGCAAGGGCATCGTCGCCAACCCGAACTGCACGACGATGGCGATCATGCCGCCGCTGCACGCGCTCCACGAGGCGTTCGGCCTGACGGGCATCGTCGCGACGTCGTTCCAGGCCGCCGGCGGTGCCGGGCAGAAGGGCATGGATGAGCTGCTGGAGCAGGTCCCCGGCCTGCTCGCCGACCCCGACGCGCTGGCCGACCGCGGCGCCGAAGCGGCCGCGAAGGTCGGCGAGACGCCGGTCTTTGGCAAGCCGCTGGCCTTCAACGTGGTGCCCTTGCTCGGCAAGGACACCGGGAACGGCTACACCGACGAGGAGATGAAGCTCCAGAACGAGTCCCGCAAGATCCTCGGGATCGAGGGCCTCGCGGTGTCGCCGACGTGCGTGCGCGTCCCGGTGATGGTCGGCCACTCGATCGAGGTCAAGGCGACCTTCGAGCGCGAGCCGGACGTCGCCCGAGCGCTGGAGGTCATGGGCGCGCACGACGGCGTCGAGCTGGACGACGTCCCGACGCCGCTGGAGTGGGCCGGCAAGGACCCCGTCGCGGTCGGCCGCGTCCGGCAGGACCTGGCCGACCCGAAGTCGCTCAACCTGTTCGTGGTCGGCGACAACCTGCTCAAGGGCGCGGCGCTCAACACGGTGCAGATCGCCGAGCTGCTGCACACGCGCGGCCTCATCGGCTCGCGCGCCGCCACGGCCTAGGAGAACGCGCGAAGGCGGGCCGCGCGGCGTTCGCGCGACCCGCCCTCGGTTGCCCTCCTCCAGGCTTTAGCTGGAGACCGCGGTGCTCGTGGCCGAGCCGACCTTGAGCGCCTCGATCGTCATGTCGCCCGCGCCCCAGTTGGTGGAGCCGGCGATGTCGGAGACGCTGCAGCGCAGCGCGACGCTCGTGCCCGCCGTGATCGTCTTGGCCGCGTCGAGGTGCATCTGCACCGTGCCGCCCTTGTCGGAGATCAGGCCGGTGCCGTCGGTGGCGGAGACGCCGCCGACCAGCAGGTCGCAGTCGATGACCGAGCCGGACGTGGGCGGCGACGTGTTGCTGAGCCCGGCACGCGCGGTCAGCAGGTAGTCGCCCGCGGGCAGGTTCGGCAGCGTGATCAGCGTGTGCTGCGAGCCGTCGGTGAAGCCGCCGTCGCTGTTGCGCGTGGCCTCGAAGACGTTGCTCGGGCCGATGTCGCCCTTGGGGCCCTGCGAGCCGGTCGCGCCGACGTCGCCCGTGTCGCCCTTGGCACCAGCGGCACCCGTGGTGCCGGTCGCGCCGGTTGCGCCCACGGCACCCGCGGCGCCGGTCGCGCCCTTCAGCGTCGCGCGGTCCTTCTTGTTGATGTCGGCCAGACGGACCGAGCCGTCCTTGATCTCGCGGCTGGTGACCGCGCCCTTCTTCAGCTTGGCGGCGACGGCGTGCACGCCATCGGCAACCGCGCTGCCGCTCATGGCGGCGATCAGGGCGATGACGGCGATGATCATCGCCGGCGACGGGCGGTGGGCCAGTCGACGCATGTTGGGGTCCTTTCGTGGGGGAGGGGGCGCGGCGCGAGAGTGGGGAGCGCCGCGGTCTTGCCCTCCTACAACGACACGTCGTCGTCCCGCTTACGCCGCGTGTGCAGGCGTCCAGCGCAGGGCCAGCAGGCAGGCGTCGTCGTTGGCCCGCCGGCCGGCGAGCGCCGCACGTGTGACGGCCTCCGCCAACTCGCTGGCGGGTGCGGCGCGGTACGTGGCGATCTCGGCGAGCAGAGCGTCAAGGCCTTGTTGAAGGGGTCGGTCGACGCGCTCGAACAAGCCGTCGGTGAAGAGCACCAACAACCCATCGGGATCAAGCGTGAGCCGGCCCTGGGAGCGAGGCTCGGGGGCGTTCGTGGCGTCCAGCGGCGCGGACCGCCCGTCCCACGCGAAAGTGACGCCGTCCGCCGCGGCGACCGCGGGCGGCGGGTGACCGGCGCACGCCCAGCGCACGTCGCCCGTCACGAGGTCGATCTCGGCGTAGGCGACGGTCGTCATCCGCCCGACCTCGTGGCGGCGCGCGTAGGCATCAAGCGCCTCCAGCAGCGGGCCGGGCGTCAGGCCCATCGACGCCAGCGCGCGCACGGCGGATCGCAGCTGGCCCATCGTCGTCGCCGCCTGCAACCCGCGGCCGACGACGTCGCCGACGACCAGGCCGATGCGCCGCTCGCTGAGCAGGAACGCGTCCCACCAGTCGCCGCCCACCTCCAGGCCCGCCTCGGCGGGGAGGTAGGCGACGCCGAGGTCGAGCGCCGGATCCTCAGGCAGCGTCCCGGTCAGCAACGCGCGCTGCAGCTCGGCGGCGATCGCGTGCTCGCGGTCGCGCGCCAGGACCAACTCGCGCTCGTAGCGGCGGCGATCGGTGGCCTGGAAGGCGATCGTCAAGACCTCGTCGCCGCGCACGGCCGCGCTCAGGAGCACCGGGATCGCCGTGCCGTCTGGACGCCGGAAGTCGACGGCGATCTCCCGCACGCTCCCGGCCATCGTCAGCAGCGGCGCGTAGTGGGTCTCGTGGTAGATCCGGCCGCCGATCGTCAGCAGGTCCTGCAACCGCCGCCCGGGCAGCAGGCTCGCCTGGATCCCCACCAGGTCAGCGAACGCGCGGTTGGCGCGCGCGATCGTGCCGTCTCGCGCCCCGACGACGTAGCCGCAGGGCGCGTCCTCGAAGAGGTCGTCGCTCACGGTGTGGCCAAGAACGCCTGGATCGCGCCGACCGTCTCCTCGGGCGCGCTCAGGTTCGGGCAGTGCCCGGTCGCTGCGAGGTGCATGTAGGTGCTGTCGGGCAGCTGCTCGTGCACGTACTGCCCGACCGCGACGGGCGCGATCACGTCGTCGGAGCACTGCACCACGAGCGTGCGCACGCCGACCCGCGGCAGGTCGGCGCGGTTGTCGGACAGGAACGTCACGCGCGCGAAGTGCGAGGCGATCGCCGGGTCGGTGGCGCAGAACAGCGCGGTCAGCTCGTCGCCGAGCTCGGGTCGTTCGGCGTTGCCCATGATCACCGGCGCCATCGTCGCCGACCAGCCGAGGTAGTTGGACGACAGCGAGTCCAGCAGCGCGTCGATGTCCGGCCGGGCGAAGCCGCCGACGTAGCCGTCGTCGTCCAGGTAGCGCGGCGACGGCCCGATCATCACCAGCGCGCCGAAGCGCTGCGGCTCGGCGATCGCCGCCAGCGCGCCGATCATCGCGCTGACCGAGTGCCCGACCAGGACGACGTCGGAGTCGAGCTCCAGCTCGGCGCAGATCTCCAGGACGTCCTGCGCGTAGCCGTCGAGCGTCGCGTAGCGCTCGGGATCGAACGCGCTGTGGTCGCTGCCGCCGTGCCCGACGTGATCGAAGAGCACGATCCGGTGCTCGTCGGCGAACGCCGGCCAGACGTGGCGCCACATGTTCTGGTCGCAGCCGAATCCGTGGGCGAACACCATCGGCCGTCCATCGGCGTTGCCGTGGACCTGCACGTTGTGCCGCGCGGTCGCTCCCGTCGTCACGGAGCCGAGCCTATCGCTCATTGCGCAGCCGGTGTGCGCTTCGGAAACGTTTAGCGATCGTCGTCGGCGACGGGCGGAATCTCGCGTCGCAGACGATCACGTGCGGCGTCGACGTCCAGCGCGAAGCCGGACCGCGCGGGCGCGTCGTCCGGGAGCCACGAGGGGCGGGCGTTGTCGTCCAGGATTGGGACGATCGTCCGCGGTCCGCCGGCGCGGGGCGCGCGCCGACGGCGGCGAGGCTGGGCCTCGTCCGCCGCCGGGGCGTCCCGCTTGGAACCGAAGAGCCTCACCAGCCGCCGTCGCCGGCACCCACGCCCGCGACGACCGAGGTCGTCCAGTCGACGACCGAGGTGGGCTTGACGACGTGCTTGTGGAGCCCGAGCTCCTTGGGCTCCAGCCCGAGGGCGAGGCCCACGAGCTGGGGCAGGTGCAGCACCGGCATGTTCAGCGAGCGGCCGACCTGGCGCTCGGCCAGCGGCTGCTGGAGGTCCAGGTTGAGGTGGCACAGCGGGCACGGCGTCACCAGGCAGTCGGCGTCCGCGTCGGACGCGTCGCCGAGGTGGCGCGCGGCCTGCTTGAGCGACGCCTCCTTGTTCATGGTGATGATCGGGAACCCGCAGCACTTGTGCGAGCCGGCGTAGTCGATGACCGTGCCGCCGAGCGCCTCGATGACCAGCCCGAGGTACGTGTCGCGCGGGTTCTCGTCGTTGATGCCCAACCGGTCGGTCGGGCGGACGATGTAGCACCCGTAGAAGGGGCCGACCTTGAGGTTGGTCAGCGGCCGCTTGACGCGCTCGCGCAGGTTGTCCAGGCCGAACTCCTCCACCAGCACCCAGAGGAAGTTCTTGTTGGGCAGCTGCTGGCGGTACTCGAGGTTGTACTTCGACAACGTCGAGTTGATGTGCCCGCGGTACTCCGCGGACGCGTCCAGGCGCTCCTGCGACTCGCCCTGCGCGCCCTGGCAGGTCGAGCAGATGTTCATCATCAGGTCGGCGCCCTCGACCTGCTCGGCGAGCGCGAAGGTGCGCGCGTTGAGCGTGTCGGCCAGCTCCTGGCTGTGCTCGGCGATGACGCCGGCGCCCGTGCAGCAGGCGCGGTCCAGCTCGACCAGCTCGATGTCCAGCATTGGGGCGACCTTCGCCATCGAGCCGTGGAGCTCCGGGGTGAAGCCGCGGCTGACGCAGCCGGGCCAATAAGCGACGCGCATCAGGCGTTGTCCTCCGCGTTCGCATCGCCGGTGGCTTCGACGCGCTCGCTCACGGGCTCGTTGTTGTTGGCGTCGGTGCCCGAGATGTAGATGTTGAACTCGAGGCGCTCCTCGCGCTCCTCGACCGTCTTGAAGATCTCCTGCACCTGCTTGAGGTCGGCGCTGGGGATCTTGTGCGGCTTGAGCGCGCCCATCGGCGTCACCTTGCGACGCAGGACCGCGGTGGTGATCGCCGGCAGCGACGCCAGCAGCTCCTGGCCCGCGGGCGGCGCGAACTTGCCGAACCACGAGTTGCCGCCGTAGGAGCGCGGCAGCAGCTCCGCCTCCCAGAGCAACCCGTTGTCCTTGATCAACGTCACGAAGGCCGCCTCGTGGCGCTCGCCGTTGTTGCGGTCCTTGATGTGGTGATCGCCGCCAGCGCGACGGCGCAGGCGCATGATCTGGTTCATCGGGGCGACGCCCTTCGGGCACGCCTCGATGCACTTGAAGCAGTGGGTGCAGTCGTAGATGCCGTGCGGGTCCTCGGCGAGGTCCTTCAGGCGCTCGAACTGCTCGGCGTCACGCGGGTCGCCGACGAAGCGGTAGGACTTGGCCAGCGCGGCCGGGCCGATGAACAGCGGGTCGACCTCCATCGCCAGGCAGTCCGACACGCAGGCGCCGCACTGGATGCAGGCCATCGTCTGCGTGATGTCGACCATCGACTCGCGGTCGACGATGTACTCGCGCTCGGGGATCGGCGTCTTGTTGATCAGCCACGGCGTGACGCGCTGGACCTTCTTCCAGTGGACGGCATCCATGTCCACGATCAGGTCCTTGATGACGGGCATGTTGCCCATCGGCTCGATCTCGATGACGCCGTCCTTGGACGACTTCTTCGCGCGATCGAGGTGCGTGTGGCAGGCCAGGCCGGGCTGGCCGTTGATCCGCACGCCGCACGAGCCGCAGATCGCGGCCTTGCACGAACAGCGGATGCCGATCGAGCCGTCGAAACGACCCTTGGCCTGCAGGATGCCCTCGAGCACGGAGCGGTGCGGCTCCAGCTCGATGGTGTGCTCGACCCAATACGGCGCTTCGCCGGACTCCGGGTCGTAGCGACGGATGCGCAGCGTGAACGGCTCCGAGGTGTCGGCCTGCGGGTTGGCCGCGACCTCTTCGGTGGGGGAGAGCGGTTCGGCGGCCATGGCTAGTACTTCCTCTCTTCCGGCTGCCACTGGGTGATGGTCACGGGGGAGTAATCCACGTGAGGCTCGTCGCTGCCGTTGCGCGACAGCGTGATGTGCTTCTGCCACTCCTCGTCGTTGCGCTCGGGGAAGTCCACGCGGAACTGGGCTCCACGCGACTCCTTGCGCTCGATCGCTCCGACGACGGTGCATTCCGCGCAGTCGAGCATGTACCCCAGCTCGAGGGCGCCGAGGACGTCCTGGTTGAAGACCGTGCCCTTGTCGTCGACGTAGGCGGTCTTGGCCTCCTCCTTGAGCCGGCGGACGATGCCGAGCGCGTGCTCGAGGCCGGCCTGCTCGCGGAAGACGGCGACGTTCTTGTTCATCTCGGTGCCGAGCTCGTCCTTGATCTCGGAGATCCGGCGGCCGGTCTTGGGCCGGTCGATGATCGCGTCGAGCATCGCCTGCTCGTCGTCGAGGCGCGACTGCGGCGCGGCCTTCGGCATCGGCATGCTGGCGGCGCGCGCGGCGGCGTGTTCGCCAGCGCGGCGGCCGAAGATCAGCGTGTCGAGCAGCGAATTGGCCCCGAGGCGGTTGCCGCCGTGGACCGAGACGCAGGCGACCTCGCCCGCGGCGTAGAGGCCCTCGATCGGCGTGGCGCCGTCGACGTCGGTCTTGACGCCGCCCATGATGTAGTGCTGACCCGGGCGGATCAGGATCGGCTCGCGGGTGATGTCGACGCCGGCGAAGTCCTTGCCGATGTTGACGATCTCGCGCAGCGCCTCGAGCGTGCGCTTGCGCGGCACGACCGTGACGTCGAGGTAGATGCCGACGCCGCCGGGGCCGACGCCGCGGCCCTCGTTGATCTCGGTCTGCTCGGCGCGGGAGACGACGTCGCGCGACGCCAACTCCATCTTGTTGGGCGCGTACTTCTCCATGAAGCGCTCGCCCTTGCTGTTGAGCAGGTGCGCGCCCTCGCCGCGGGCGCCCTCCGTGATCAGGAAGCCGTTCTCCACCAGGCAGGTCGGGTGGTACTGGACCATCTCCATGTCCATGAGCGGCGCGCCGAGGCGGTAGGCCTGGGCGATGCCGTCGCCGGTGCAGATGAGGCCGTTGGTGGTCGGCTTGAACGCCTGGCCGACGCCGCCGGTCGCCAGGATCACGTTCTTGGCGGTGAAGGTCTCCAGCGTGCCGGTGCGGATATCGCGGGCGATGCAGCCCGAGACGGCGCCGGTCTCGTCCTGGAGCAGGTGGGTGGTGAACCACTCCTCGTAGCGATCCACGCGCTCGTGGTACTTCATGAGCTGCTCGTAGAGCACGTGGAGGATCGCCTGGCCCGTGATGTCGGCGACGTAGGCGGTGCGCTTCATCGAGGCGCCGCCGAACGCGCGGAGGTCCATCTGGCCGGTCTCGTTGCGGTGGAACGTGACGCCGATGTGCTCGAGGTGCATGACCTCGTGTGGGGCCTCGCGGCACATGACCTCGATCGCGTCCTGGTCACCGATGAAGTCGGAGCCCTTGACGGTGTCGTAGGCGTGCGAGCGCCAGTCGTCGGCGGGGTTGATGGCGGCGTTGATGCCGCCCGCGGCCGCGACGGAATGAGACCGGACCGGGTGGACCTTGCTCATGATCGCGACCGACGCTCCGGCATCCGCGGCGGCCAGTGCGGCCCGCTGTCCGGCCAAGCCGGCGCCGAGGATGAGGACGTCATGTGCAGGCATATTTTGAGCGACTCTTCGGGTCGAAGTTCGGGGCCTGGAACTGTATAGATCAAGCCCTTTTAGGCTGCCCTACATACGGCCGTCGGCCGCGGTCCGGATCGCTTGAGCGATGGCTTGGGCGAGGGCGTGCACGGCGGCCGACGCGGCGGCCTCCGGGAGGTTCGCGTAGCCGGCGACGAGGCCGGCACGGCCTTGGGCGCGAAGCGGCTCCAGGGCGACGCCGTGGCGGGCGGCCGCGGCGACCACCTCGTCCTCGTCGGCGTGCGGCGGGAGCAGCAGGACGGCGAAAAGTCCAGCGGCGGCGCCGCGGACCTCGATCTCCGGGATCTGGGCGGCGATCTCGTCAAGCAGCGCGTCGCGCCGTCTTCTGTACCGGATCCGTTGACGGCGCAGGTGGCGGTCGACCTCGCCGCGGTCGAAGAGATCGGCGAGCGCGAGCTGGTCGATCGTGGGCGGCGTGCCCGCGGGCGAGGACGGGTCGTCGGCGTGCAATTCCGCGACCAGGCTGGACGGAAGGACGAGCCAGCCGAGCCGCAGCGCGGGCGCGAGTGTCTTGGAGCATGAGCCACCGTAGACGACGAGGTCGGGCGCGAGGCCCTGCAACGAGCCGATCGGGGCGCGGTCGTAGCGGAACTCCGCGTCGTAGTCGTCCTCGAGGATGATCGCGCCGCGCTTGCGGGCCCAGGCGACGAGGGCGGCTCTCCGGGCCGGGGAGAGCACGGCGCCGGTGGGGAACTGGTGGGCGGGGGTGACGGCGACGGCGTCGAGCTTGAGCGCGGCGAGGCGTGACGGGTCGAGGCCTTCGTCGTCGGTCGGGATCTCGACGGGCGTGAGGCCGGCCTCGGCGACCGAGCGCGAGATCCGCCACCAGCCGGGCTCCTCGACGCCGACGCGCTTGGCGCCGCGTTCCTTGAGGAGGCGCCAGAGGAGCGGGAGCGAGTCGCGGAGGCCGCCGGTGACGATGACCTGGTCCGGCGTGGCTCTGACCCCGCGCGTGCGCGCGAGGGAGGCCGAGAGCGCGGCTCTGAGCTCGGGCTCGCCGTTGCGGTCGCCGTAGCCGAGGCGCTGGTCGGGGATCGTGCGCAGGATCCGGGAGATCGCGCCGAGCCACGCTTGGCGGGGGAAGCCGTCGACGGCGGGCAGCGAGGGGCGCAGGTCGTGGCGGGGCGCGCCGTCCTCGGGCGGACGGACTAGGGAGGCGCCGGCCGCCGCGGCTTCGCCCACCGTCGTCGCGTCCTCGGCCGCCGTCGCTTCGTCGCTCGGCGACGGGTGGTCGGCCACGCGGGTGCCCCCGCCGCGGCGCGTGTCGAGGTAGCCCTCGGCGGCGAGCTGCGCGTAGGCCTCGACGACCACGCCGCGCGAGACCCCGAGCTGCTGGGCCAGCGCGCGCGTGGCGGGCAGCTTGGAGCCGGGCGGGAGGCGACCGGAGCGGACGGCCTCGCGCAGCGCGTGCTCGGCGCGGGCGCGCAGCGTGCGGCCGGGCGCGGTGTCGAGGTCGAGGTGGAGGTCCACTTGGCCTCATGATCGCATATGCACTTGGTCCTGGAAACCGGGCCAAGTGCCACGTACTTTTTCGCGACCATGACCGCCACCGCCCCCTCCGAGCGCAGCCGCGTCCGCCGGGCGCCCAAGCGCGCCGACTACGACCGCGAGACGATCGACGCGATCCTCGACGAAGCCCTCGTCGCCCACCTCGGCTTCGTCGCCGACGGCCAGCCGTACGTGATCCCCACGCTGCACGCGCGTGTCGGCGACGAGGTCCTGATCCACGGCTCCGCCGCCTCGCGCATGGTCCGCACGCTCGGTGCCGGCGTCCCCGCCTGCCTCACGGTCACGCTGATCGACGGCCTCGTCCTCGCCCGCTCCGCGTTCCATCACTCCATGAACTACCGCTCGGTCGTCGTGTTGGGCGAGGCCCGCTTGGTCGAGGGCGAAGCCGAGCGCGAAGCCGCGTTGGCCGCCTTCACGGACAAGTTGGTCCCAGGCCGCTGGGACGAGGTCCGCACCCCCTCGCGCCAGGAGCTCAAGGGCACGCGCGTGTTGGCGTTGCCGTTGACCGAGGCCTCGGCGAAGCTGCGCGCCGGCGGACCGGTCGACGATGACGAGGACTATGACTTGGACGTCTGGGCCGGCGTCGTCCCGCTGCGGGTCACGCAGGGCGCGATCGAGCCGGACGTGCGGTTGCGCGAAGGGGTGTCGGTCTCGCCCTCGGTGGCGGCGTGGGTTGGCCGCGGCGCGGACGCCGTGGCGTAGGAGCGCGACCGCTCGCGGTGCCGCGGGCGGTTGTGGCCGAAGGCATCGAAGGAGTGAGAGCGTCGTGGCGTGGCCACCGCCTTTGGTCGTCCTCGGGCGTGTCGCCGGGCTCGGGAGGGCGATTCGGGGCCCAAGCACCACTCGATCGCGTCCAACCCGCGATATGCGCGGGTTAGATGCGACTCACCGATGAGCAGCAGCTCGATGGCGCCGAGCCCGCGATATACGCGGGTCAGGTGCCACTCATCGTCGCGCGGCACGTTCGTGTCGCATAGGAACACGAACGTGCCGTTGGTCTGTCATTCGAGCCCGAACCTTCCCCTGGCGCCCAAGACACGGCCAGCGGACGACCCCAGGCGGTCGCCACGCCCCTACACCTCACTCTCTCGCCGCCCTCTCCAACGCCACGTCGTACCGCCGACGCCCCGCGCTGAGCGCCACGCACGACAGCGGCGTCACCCCCGCTAGACGTTCGCCGCCAGCGCCCGGCGCACGCGCTCGATCGACAACACTCCGCACAACCGCCCCGCCCCGTCGACGACCGCCAGCGCCCCGAACTGGCGCAGCGGCTCGGAGCCGAGGAGGTGCTCGAGCGGCGTGTCGACCGGGACGGAGGCGGTCGTGTCGGCGGGGTCGATGAGCTCGTCGATCGGCAGCGTCGGGCGGCCGTCGGCGAGGATGGCCTCGACGCGGTCGCCGCGCAGGACGCCGCTCAGCACGCCGTCGTTCTCGTCGACAACCGGGATCCACGGCAGCTGGTAGCGCAGGAAGAACTCGTCGTGGGCGGCGAGCGCTGGGGTTCCGCGTGGGATCCAGACCGGTTCGGCGTCCATGAGGTCCGCCGCCGTCACGCCCTCGATGCGCTCGGCGAACTGCGAGCCGACGACGGCAGACCGCGCGCCCGTCGACAGGAACCAGCCGAGGATCATCAGCCAGATGCCGTCGGTGATGTCGCCGTTGATGGCCAGCAGTCCGCCGCCGGCGATCATGATGTAGGCGAACCCGAGGCCGAGGCGGCCGGCCAGGCGCGTGGCGCGGTGGCGGTCGCCGGTCACCTTCCAGGCGAGCGCCCGCGCGATTCGCCCGCCATCCAGCGGGAACGCGGGCACCAGGTTGAAGATCAACAGCCCCGTGTTGACGAGCGCCAGCCACGCCAGCAGCGCCAGCAGCGGCGAGCTGTCGTCGCTGTCGCCGAAGAAGCTCGCATCCCAGCTGGAGTCCGACAGCAGCCGCACGCCGATCGCGCCGAGGACTGCCAGCGCCAGCGTCACCGCGGGCCCGGCGGCGGCGACCCGGAACTCCTCGCCGGGCGACTGCGAGTCGCGCGAGAGCTTCGCCAAGCCGCCGAAGACCCACAGGTCGATGCCGAGCACGTCGATGCCGTTGCGCCGCGCGACGATCGCGTGGCCGAGCTCGTGCAGGGCGATCGACAGGAAGAACAGCGCCGCGCCCGCGACCGCCGTCACGTAGGTGGTGGTGTCGCTCGCGTCGGGAAGCGAGTTCCCGAACAGCGTCGACAGGTACCAGATCATCAGGAACAGGAACAGGAACCAGCCAGGGCTGGCGCCGATCCGGATCCCGAACACCCGGGCGAGCTGGGTGGAGCCTCCTCCGCCGAACATTCGGTCACATTGTGACGTGTGGATGTCGAGACCATCCTCGGGCTCTATGCGCAGGGCCTGTTCCCCATGGACGATCCGGGCGACGGCAGCGAGCCGCCGTCGCGCGAGCTGCCGTGGTGGATCGCCGACCCGCGCACGGTCTTCGAGCTCGACGAGACCTCACGTGCGGCGGTGCGCCGCCGCGTCCGGCGCTCGCTCAACGCCCGCGACGACTGGCAGCTCCGTGTCTCGGACGCCTTCGACGAGGTCATCGCCCGCTGCGCCCAGCCGCGCTCGCCGCAGGACGGCGTCTGGCTGACGCCGCGCATGCACCGGCTCTACCGCGCGCTGCACGCCGCCGGCCACGCGCACACGTTCGAGATCTGGACGCCGGACGACGATCTCGCCGCGGGGCTGATCTCCATCACCCTCGGCCGCGCCGCGATGCTCGAGTCGATGTGGCACCGCGTGCCGCACGCGGGCAACGTCCTGGTGTCCAAGACCCTCGACGCCTTGGCCGCTAACGGCTTCGAGCTGTGCGACATCCAGACCGCGACCCCGCACACGCTGCGCCTCGGCGCCGTCCAGATCTCGCGGACGGATTAACGAAACACGGCTACGCAATGCGCTGGACGTGTCCTAAACTTGTAAGGGTCATGGACGAGACTGGCAACCGCCTCACCTGGACGCAGCGCCGCGAACTGGAACGCGAGCTGTGGCTGGACGACCACCTGCACGCGCTCGCCGCGGTGCAGCCGTCTGACCTCGACGACCCCGAGCTGCTGCGCGGGATCGAGTCGCGCGCCCGCGCGCTGGCGGAGACGATCGCCAAGCTGCGCCAGATGCGCGGCGACGACCTCGCGGTCGAGCGCGAGATCGTCGCCTTCCGTGGCGATCTAGAGCAGCTCGGCTAGCTAGCGCTCGGCGCGCGCGAAGCGCCGCTGGTCGGGCAACAGCGTCAGCTCGGCCACGTTGACCGAAAGCGGCGCGGAGACCGCGTAGGCGATCGCGTCCGCGACGTCGTCGACGCCCACGCCGACGGTCTCGACCGCCTTGACGCGCACGCCTCGCGGCGCCAGCTCCTCGCGCAGCGCGCGGGTGGCGTGCAGCGCGATCGCGCCGACGTGGACGAGGTCGGCGGGCAGGCCGTCGGCGGCCGACGCCGCCAGGTCGTGCGCGTACGCGCGCGAGATCGCCAGGCGGCCTTCGGGCGCGGCGACCACGAGGTCGATCCGGCCGAGCTTGACGGCGACGACCTCGAGCACGTGTGCCAGATCCGCCGGCTCGGCGACGTCGGCGGCGATGGGGACGACGCCGTCGTCGTCGAGGAACACCGACAGCTCATCGAGCATCTCGGCGTCACGGCCGACGAGCGCGACCGCCGCGCCGTCGTTGACGAGCCGGACCGCGGTCGCGGCCCCGAGGCCGGCGGTGGCACCGGTGATCAGCGCCACGCGACCGGCCAGGGGGCGCTCGATGATCCGGGTGATGGGGAGGGAGTCGAGCAGGGTCATGGACAGCATCTTGCGCCTCCTCGCGTCTCGTAGCCAGAGCCGTCTCAGGACCCGGAGCGGTGACCCTGGGAGTGCCAGGGCCACCTTCCGGAGGCAGCCTCCGCCTATCCTGGAGGCATGGACGACGCCGAGAACCGCATCGGCCGCTTCCTTCGGGCCCGCCGCGAGCTGGTCCGGCCGGAAGATGTAGGCATTCCCGACCATGGCCGCCGCCGCGTCCCCGGCCTGCGTCGCGAGGAGCTCGCGATGCTCGCGGGCGTCAGCGCCGACTACTACGTCCGCCTGGAGCAGGGCCGCGACCAGCACCCGTCTGAGCAGGTGCTCGACGCCCTGGCCCGCGCGCTGCGGCTGGACGACGACGCGACCGCGCACCTCCACGAGCTCGTGCATCCGGCACCGCGCAGGCGCCGTCGCGCGCCGGCCAAGCTCGAACGCGTGCGGCCCTCGCTGCAGCGCCTCATGGACGCGTGGCCCGAGTCGCCCGCGGTCGTCATCGGCTGTCGCATGGACGTGCTCGCCGCCAACGCGATGGCCTTGGCCGTCAACCCGTCCCAGCGCGTCGGGAGCAACCTGGTGCGGTTGATGTTCCTCGACGAACAGCACGGGTCCCTGCACCCGGACTTCGAGAAGGCCGCGGCCGGCACGGTCGCCTCACTGCGCGCGCAGGTCGGTCCCGATCTCGACGACCCGCTGCTGCACGAGCTGGTCGGCGAGTTGTCGTTGAAGTCCGAGTTGTTCAGGAAGCTCTGGGCGCGCCATGACGTGCACGCCAAGACGCACGGGACCAAGGTGATGGTCCACCCGATCGTCGGCGACCTGGAGTTGGACTACGAGTCGTTCGGCGTCAACGGCGCGGACGGCCAGATGTTGATCGTCTACCACGCCGCGCCGGGCTCCGCATCGGCCCGGGCGCTGGCGTTGTTGTCGTCGATGTCCGCGGTCAGCCCGCGTGATGGATCCCGGCCGCTTCCACCTTCGGCCCGAGCGCCTGAGCCAGGGCGACCAGGCCCGACATCGGCCTGACCATCACGGTGAAGTCGGCGATCAGGCCGTCGGCGCCGACGCGCACGAGGTCCATTCCCTCCAGCTCGCGCTCGCCGACCTTCGCGCGGAAGATCAGCGCGTGGACGGGTGCGTCGGCGTCGCCGCTGAGCTGGTCGGTGTAGCGGAAGTCCTCGAAGGTCTCAAAGACGATCCGCAGCAGGCCGCCGACCGACTCGATCCCGCGGTACTCGTGGAAGACCGCGGGCGAGTGGAAGACCACGTCGGGCGACAGGGTGGCCAGCGCGGCCTCGATGTCGCCGGCCTCGACGGCGGCGCGGAAGTGCTGTGGGGCGCTCATGCTCGCGGACCCTACGCGGCCTGCGGCATGTGCCGCTCGATGATGGACGACACGTCGGTCCCCGCCGGCAGCGTCCCGTAGTGCAGGCCGCCGTCGCCGCTCAACCGCGTGGCGATGAACGCGTCGGCCACGACGGCCGGCGCGTGGCGCAGCAGCTGCGAGGCCTGCAACGCGATCGCCATCCGCTCGACGACCAGGCGCGCACGGTGCTCCAGTTCGGCGGGCCGCGAGAACTCGCTGCGCACCGTCTGGATGTAGGCGTCGTAGCGGGTGTCGGCGCCGGCGGCGGCGTCCAACTCCTCCAAGAAGACGTCGAGCGCCTCCGGCGTGCGGGCCAGCGCGCGCAGGACGTCCAAGGCCATCACATTGCCTGAGCCCTCCCAGATCGAGCACAGCGGGGCCTCGCGGTAGAGGCGCGGCATCCCGGACGCTTCGACGTAGCCGTTGCCGCCGAAGCACTCCAGCGCTTCAAAGGCGTGGTTGGGGACGCGCTTGCAGACGTGGTACTTGGCCACCGCGGTGGCCAAGCGCTTGAAGTGGTCGGCGCGCTCGTCGCCGGCGGCGGCCTCGTCGTAGGCGCGGCAGAGGCGCAGCGCGACCGCGGTCGCCGCCTCGGACTCCACGGCCAGGTCGGCGATCACGTTGCGCATCAGCGGCTGGTCGAGCAGCGTCTTGCCGAACGCGGCGCGGTGGGCGACGTGCCAGGAGGCGAGCGAGACCGCGGTGCGCATGCCGCCCGCGCCGCCGATCACGCAGTCTAGGCGCGTGTGGCCGACCATCTCGATGATCGTCGGGACGCCGCGGCCCGGCTCGCCGAGCATCTGGCCCCAGGCGTTCTTGAACTCAATCTCCGACGAGGCGTTGGACTTGTTGCCCAACTTGTCCTTCAACCGCTGGAGCTGGAAGCCGTGGTTCTTGGTGCCGTCGGGCAGGAAGCGCGGGACCGCGAAGCACGAGAGGCCTTCGTTGGTCTGGGCGAGCACGAGGAAGAGGTCGGACATCGGCGCGCTGCAGAACCACTTGTGGCCGACGAGCGTGTACTCGGCGCCCTCACCGCCGCCGTTGACCGGCGTCGCGATCGTCGTGTTGGCGCGGACGTCCGAGCCGCCCTGCTTCTCGGTCATCGCCATGCCGCAGATCGCGCCGGGCTTCTCGCTGGCGGGCTTCAGCTCGCCGTCGTAGCCGCGTGCGGTGAGGCGCGGGACCCACTCCTCGGCGATCTCCGGCGTGGTGCGCAGCGCGGGCACGGCGGCGAAGGTCATCGTGATCGGGCAGCCGAAACCGGCCTCGGCCTGGGTGCCGGACAGGTAGATCGCGGCGCGGGCGACGTGCGCGCCCGGCTGGGGGTCGTTCCACGGCAGCGCGTGCATCTCGTCGTGGACGCCGCGGGCCATCAACTTGTGCCACGCGGGGTGGAAGGTGACCGAGTCGAGGCGGTTGCCGAAGCGGTCGTGCGTGTGCAGGACCGGCGGGTTCTCGTTGGCCTCAAAGCCCCACTGCATCGGGTCGCCGGCCCAGAACGCGCCGACCTCGACCGCCCGCTCGTGCGCCCAGCTGCCGCCGTCGCGTGCAAGGCCTTCAACAAGGGGCGTGTTGTCCAAGAACAGGTTCCGGCCCTCCAGCGGCGGGACCTGATTGCGGACCTCGTGGGTGGCGAAGGGCGAGGCGTCAGGCCGCGCGACGGTGGACATGGAGGGGCAGCTCCTGGTCGGTGGTGGATCGGAGGCAGAAGGTGGTCAGCGCCGCGACGAGCGCGTCGGGGTCCGGGTGGGCGCCGGGGGAGAGCGGGCCGACGAGCGCCTCGGCGACCGCGCCGACGAGCGCGGTGGCGGTGAACGCCGGGTCCTGCGGCGGCAGCTCGCCGCGCAGGACGCCCTCGTCGATCGCGCGCTCGAAGACCGCGGCGTAGGCGCGGCGAAACTGCAAGCGCTCGGCCTCGACCGCGGGATCGACCGGCTCGGCCAACAGCGCCCACGCCAGGCGCCGCCCGCGCAGGGCGCGGCGCGCGAACGTCTCGGCGGCGGCGGCGAGCTTGTCGGTCGCCGACGCGCCGGCATCCGCCGCGGCCTGGGCGACCGCGTCGACCTCGTGCTGGGAGGCGACCCGGAAGACCTCGGCGAACAGGTCCGCCTTGGACGGGAAGTGGCGATACACCGTGCCCGTCGCGACCCCGGCTCGCTTGGCCACCGCTGCGACCTGCGCCTCCCGGTACCCACCTTGGGCAACGAGCTCCAACGCGGCGCGCACGATCGCCGCGCGGGTCTGTGCACGCCGAGCCTCGGTCTTCTCGGTGGGGCGGTAGGCCATGGCGGACGAAGAAGTGAACCACGGTTCATGGCTTGGGGCAAGGGCCCCGACGATCGTCCAGTCCGCGCGCCGCCGGGTGGCGCGTCGGCGCTCGCTTTGATTTCCTGCCCGGCCGGATGACGACGCAGGGAAGCTCAACGATGGAGCGGATGCGGTGCCCGCGCTGAAGCGCCGCGCGGATCCGGGCCGTTGCCCGCAGTGCTCCGAGCGGGTGACGCCGTTTGCGGCCGGCTGCGCGCTGTGTGGCGCGGATCTGGACCCGGGCCGGTGGGACTCCGGGCCGACGCTCACGCAGCGGGCGGGGTCGCTGACCGCGGCGCTGCGCTGGTGGCGTCCGCGCTCGCCGTGGCGATCCTGAAGCTCTAGCGCAGGAGGCGGCGCGCGCGGCGTCGACGCCGCGCGCCTTCGGCCGCCATCCCGACGAAGCCGACGGACGTCGCGATGAACGACGCACCCGCGGCCGCCTTGTAGACCGGCGACTTGTCGACCTCCGGGTTGAAGGCCAGCGGGAGGAAGGCCATTGCGTTGGTCCAGGCGCCGACGCCGAGCGGGACCGACGCCCACTTCGGCGCGTCCGGCACCGCCGTCCCGACCGCGACCGTCAGCCCGCCGAGCATCGCGAGGTCCAGGTGCCACTGCTTCACGCGCGCCGCGGACTTCAGCCCCAACAGCCGCCGCGCCGCCTCGGGGTCCTGGCGGATGAGCGTGTACGGCCAGCCGGCCAGCGCGCCTAGTGCGACCTCCGCCAGACCGGAGACGACCAGCGCGGACGGGGCGGAGGGGCGGGTCATGGGCGCGGATCCTACGGGCACGCCCGCCCCGCCGCTCGCCACGAGTCGCACGCAACCCGCGATATGCGCGGGTTGCACGCGTCTCGTTGGCGACTTACGCCGTGGCGCCCGCGGCCGCGAGCACGTCGGCGACCGACGTCGGCGCGCGCCCGGTCAGCGCCTCGACGTCGTCGCTGCGCTGGTCGAGGAAGCCTTCGCGGATCGCGACGCCGAAAGAGACCAGCAGCGGCGCGATCTCCGGCGGCAGGGCCGCGGCGAAGGCGTCGTCGTCGATCGCGACCGGCTCGGCGCCGTAGATGCGCGCGAGGTCCGCGCCGCCCAGCAGCTCGGGGCCGGTGATGTCATAGGCCTTGTTGGCGTGCTCGTCGCCGCCGGCCAGGACCGCGGCGGCCGCGGCGGCGCAGTCCTCGCGGCTGACATAAGCGGTCTTGCCGTCGCCGCTGTTGTAGTAGTGCTTGCCGCTGGCGGCCGCGGCCTGCGCGCCTGGGATCTGGTACTCGGCGTAGAGCGCGTTGCGCAGGAAGGTGTAGGGGATGCCCGAGGCCTGGACGGCCTCCTCGGTCTGCCGGTGGTCGGCGGCAACGCCGGCGGGGTTGGCGGCCACCGGGTTGGGGAGTGAGGTGTAGGCAATCAGCTGTGCGCCCGCGGCCTGCGCCGCGTCGATCGCGGCCTTGTGGCCCGGTACGCGCGCGCCGACGACGTCGGTGCTGACGATCAGCACGCGCGTCGCGCCCGCGAAGGCCGCCTCCAGCGTCTCCGGCCGCGAGAAGTCCCCGGCGCGGACGGTCGCGCCGCGCGCGGCGAGGTCGTCGAGCTTGGACGGGTCGCGGGTGACCAGGACGACGTCGCTGGCGTCGACGCCCTCGGTGTCCAACAGCAGTTCGGCGGTGCGGCGTCCGAGGTGACCCGAAGCGCCGGTGATGATCAGGCTCATGCCCCAATTGTAGCTAAATCAGTTGCGAATAAGCGAGTACACTTTCGGTCCCCACCATGGCCGGTCCCACCAACACCCAGTTCGCCCTCGGCGTCCACATGCTCACGCTGCTCGCCGGCAGCGCGCCCGCGACGCTGGCCTCCGATGAGATGGCCGGCTCGGCCAACTCCAACCCGGTTCACGTTCGCCGCGTGCTCGGCCTCTTCCGCGAGGCCGGCCTGGTCGCCTCGCGGCCCGGCGTGGGCGGCGGCTGGCGGCTGGCGGTCGACCCCGCGGACCTGACGCTCGCCGACGTCTGGCGCGTCATCCACGGCGACGGCGACGTCCTCGGCCTGCGCAGCGCGCACCCGAACTGCCCCGTCGGCCAGTCGATCCAGGGCCTGCTGGTCGAGATCGACCGCGACGCCGCCCAGGCGGTGGAGGACCGCCTGCGCGACACGACGATCGCGTCGCTCGTCGCGCGCGCTGAACACGGCGCGGACCTGAAGTCACTCGTCTACTAGCCCGGACCCCGAACGGCGTCCGCGAGGCCGCGGGCGATACCGTTCGCGGCCTCCTCATGAAGATCATCTACACCCACACCGACGAGGCGCCGGCGCTGGCGACCAAGTCGCTGCTGCCGATCGTCGAGGCCTTCGCCGGGACCGCCGGCGTCGAGCTGGAACTGCGCGACATCTCGCTCTCGGGCCGGATCCTGGCCCAGTTCCCGGACCTCCTGTCCGACGACCAGCGGATCGCCGACGCGCTCTCCGAGCTGGGCGAGCTGGCCAAGACGCCCGAGGCCAACATCATCAAGCTGCCGAACATCTCGGCCTCGGTTCCGCAGCTCAAGGCGGCGATCAAGGAGCTGCAGGAGCAGGGCTACTCGATCCCCGACTACCCCGAGGAGCCGTCCAGCGACGAGCAGCGCGACGTCCGCGCCCGCTACGACGCGGTCAAGGGCAGCGCGGTCAACCCGGTCCTGCGCGAGGGCAACTCCGACCGCCGCGCGCCGCAGTCGGTCAAGGAGTTCGCGCGCAAGCACCCGCACTCGATGGGCGCGTGGTCCTCGGACTCCAAGACCCACGTGTCGACGATGAGCGACGGCGACTTCCGCTCGACCGAGAAGTCCACCACCTTGGATGCGGCCACCACCGTCCGCATCGAGCACGTCGGCGCAGATGGCGCGACGACCACGCTCAAGGACGGCCTCGAGCTCCAGGCCGGCGAGGTCCTCGACGCGGCCGTCATGCGCCGCGCGGCGCTCGATCAGTTCTTCAAGGAGCAGATCGCCGAGGCCAAAGAGCAGGGCGTCCTGTTCTCCGTGCACCTCAAGGCCACCATGATGAAGGTCAGCGACCCCATCATCTTCGGCCACGCCGTCCGCGCGTTCGTCGGCGACGACGTCTACGCGGGCCGCAAGGACGTCAGCCCCAACGACGGCCTCGGCTCGCTGCTGTCCGCGCACCCCGACGCGCAGGCCAAGGTCGACGCGGCACTGGCCGAGGGTCCCGACCTGTACATGGTCGACTCCGACCGCGGCGTCACCAACCTGCACGTGCCGTCCGACGTAATCATCGACGCCTCGATGCCAGCGCTGATCCGTGCGTCCGGCCAGGGCTGGGATGCGGCCGGCCAGCAGCAGGACACCAAGTGCGTGATCCCGGACTCGTCCTACGCGGCGCTCTACGCCGAGGCCGTCGCGCACTGCCGCGAGCACGGCGCGTTTGACCCCTCCACCATGGGCACGACGCCGAACGTCGGCCTGATGGCCCAGAAGGCCGAGGAGTACGGGTCCCACGACAAGACCTTCGAGATCGCCGCGGCCGGCACGGTCCGGGTTGTCGATGGCAATGACAACGTCTTGCTCGAGCACGACGTCGAGCCCGGCGACATCTGGCGCGCCTGCCAGACCAAGGACGCGCCGGTCCAGGACTGGGTGCAGCTGGCCGTCCGCCGCGCCCGCGCGTCCGACACGCCCGCCGTCTTCTGGCTGGACGAGACCCGCGCCCACGACGCCGAGATCCTCAAGAAGGTCCGCCCGGCGCTCGAAGCGCTGGACACCGACGGCCTGCAGATCGAGATCCTGCCGGTCGCCGAGGCCGCGCGGTTCACCCTGGAGCGGGCGCGCAAGAACGAGGACACCATCTCGGTCACCGGCAACGTCCTGCGCGACTACCTGACCGACCTGTTCCCGATCCTCGAGCTGGGCACGTCGGCCAAGATGCTGTCGATCGTCCCGCTCATGAACGGCGGCGGCCTGTTCGAGACCGGTGCCGGCGGCTCGGCGCCCAAGCACGTCCAGCAGTTCTTGAAGGAGAACCACTTGCGCTGGGACTCGCTGGGCGAGTTCCTGGCCTTGGCGGTGTCCTTGGAGATGCTCGCCGAGAAGACCGGCAACGCCCGCGCCCAGCTCCTGGCCGACACGCTGGACCGGGCGACCGGCAAGGTGCTGGAGGAGGGGCGGTCGCCGTCACGCAAGGCCGGTGAGCTCGACAACCGCGGCTCGCACTTCTACCTGGCCCTGTACTGGGCGCAGGAGCTGGCGGCACAGTCCACCGACGCCGAGCTGGCGTCCACGTTCGGCCCGCTGGCCGAGCGCCTAGCCGCCGACGAGGAGGCGATCGTCGGCGAGCTCAACGGCGTGCAGGGCGACGCGGTCGACGTCGGCGGCTACTTCCACCCGGATCCGGCGCGCGCGGCGGACGCGATGCGCCCCAGCGCGACGCTGAACGACGCGCTCGCCTCGCTGGCCTCCGTCGGCGCGTAGCGGCTTGCGCGACGCGGTGCGGCTCCGGGCGAGCCGCACCGCGCGCAACCGTTCGGCCCCGATAGCGTTCGGGGCATGCCCAAGACAGTCACGGTGACCGGCGCGGCCGGCGCCATCGGATACGCCATCCTGTTCCGCATCGCCTCCGGCCAGCTGCTCGGCCCGGACGAGAAGGTGCGCCTGCGCCTCCTGGAGATCGAGCCCGCCCTGAAGGCTGCTGAGGGCACCGCGATGGAGCTGGTCGACTGCGCCTTCCCGTTGTTGGAGGCCATCGACATCACCTCCGATCCCAACGAGGCGTTCGACGGCGCCAACGTCGGCCTGCTGATCGGCGCACGCCCGCGCACCGCCGGCATGGAGCGCGCGGACCTCCTGGAGGCCAACGGCGCGATCTTCAAGCCGCAAGGCAAGGCCATCAACGACCACGCCGCGGACGACGTCAAGGTCCTGGTCGTCGGCAACCCGGCCAACACCAACGCCTTGATCGCGCAGTCCAACGCGCCGGACGTCCCGGCCGAGCGCTTCACCGCGATGACGCGCCTGGACCAGAACCGCGCCTACGCGCAGCTGGCCAACAAGCTCGGGATCCCGATCACCGAGATCGAGAACCTCGTCATCTGGGGCAACCACTCGCCGACGATGTTCCCCGACCTGTTCAACGCGACGGTCAACGGCAAGCCGGCCGTCGAGGCCGTCGACGACATGGCCTGGTACGAGAACGAGTACCTGCCCAACGTCGGCAAGCGCGGCGCGGCGATCATCGAGGCCCGCGGCGCCTCCTCGGCGGCCAGCGCCGCCAACGCCGCCATCGACCACGTCCACGACTGGGTGCTCGGCGCCGATGGCCTGGTTTCGATGGCGGTCCCGTCGGGCGGCCAGTACGGCGTCGCCGAGGGCATCATCTCGTCCTTCCCGGTCAAGGTGACCGGCGACGGCTCCTACGAGATCGTCGAGGGCCTCGAGGTCGGCGAGTTCGCCCAGTCGAAGATCGACATCACCGTCGACGAGCTCAAGGGCGAGCGCGACGCGGTGAAGGAGCTCGGCCTCATCTAGGGAGCGGAGGGCGTGGCGGGTTCGGCCTCGAACGGGAAACGAGGCCGAACCCGGTTCATCGCCCTACGCCGCGTCCATCGGGTGCCAGCCCCGGCCCTCCTTGCGGATGAGCCCATCCTTCTGGAGGCCGGGGAGCACCCGGTAGAGGTAGTTCTGCTGGATGCCCATCTGCTCGGCGATCTCGGGGATCGTGATCCCCGGCGACGAGCGGACGAGCTCCAGGGCCTGCTTGCCGCGGGTGCCCGACCCGCGCGGGCGGCCGCGGCGGCCGGAGCCGTTGCTACTGGAGTTGCCGTTGGAGCTCGAGCCATTGCTACTGCCGCGACGGCGGGTCGGGGCGGCACCGCCGCTCTTGACACCGTCCAGCGCGGCAACTGCGGCTTCGAGTCGGTGATACTCGTCCACCAGCGGACGCAGCTCGGTCAACCGAGCCTTCATCTCGTTGCGCTTCTCATCCAGGAAATCGGCCATCGAAGTCGGTTCCTCTTCCGGTTATTACTGTTACTGACAGTGAAGTGTCATAGGACAAAGGGTCAAAGTCAATGCGCCGCAAGGTGACCTGCACCGCTTCTACCCGTACCGGAGAGTTTGCCGCGTTGTTGATCGCGCAGCTAGACCTGACCGCTCTGGTGCTCTTGAGTGCGTCTGAAGAGCTTTCCGACGATCTCGCCAGCGCGGCGCTGTCGCAGGGCTATGAGCCGCGCGTGCGCGCCGGCGGCTGGGCCGATGCGGCAGGGAGCGACCTGGTGGTGCTCGACGTGGTCGGGCCTGAGACGGGCACGGAGATCGCGGCGCGGTGCGCCGGGGCGGTCGTGGTGGTCGCCACGGCGACGCCGGTCGCTGACGTCGAGGCGCTGCTGGTCGCGACGCACATGCCGCGCGCGCGGATCATCGGCGCGGCGGTCGACGGCGCTGGGCCGATCACCGCGGCGGCGCGAGCGACCGAGATCGCCGACGCGATCCTGCGCGACCGGCGGCAGACGATCACCGCGGCGGTGCAGGTGCTCGATGAGGAGGACGGCGCGGCGAACGTGCTCGTCCGGGAGGCGCGGATCGGCGCGGGCGGGATCCAAGCGATCTTGTAGGGCCGAGGGCCGACGCCGCTCAGCGGCCGCTCTCGACCAAAGCCTTCAGCTTGCGCAGCGAGGCCTCGGCCTCTTTGGCCGGCAGCCCGCCGACGAGCGCGTTGCTGGCGAAGGCGCCGAGCGGCCCGAGCGGGGCCTTGAACTCGTTGCGGTAGTCAAAGCGCGTGCCACCCTTGCCGTTGTCGGACAGGCGGTACTCGGTCTCGGCGTGCGAGCGCGCGGGGCCCTTGCCCTCCCACTTGGCGTGGGTGGGGGCCTTGGACTTCGCGAGCTTCCACTTCACCTTGAAGTTGGCGCCGCGCAGATGCAGCACTTGCTCCATCGCGTCGTCGGAGTGGGACACCAGCTTGCGGTGGATCGTCACCCACTCGTGGAGGCGCGTCGCGTCCATGACGACGCTCCAGACCGCCTCGACCGGCGCGTCGATCTCGATGCTCGTAGCCACTTCGCTCACCGTCGCGCAGACCCTAGATGGTTGGTGCGGAATTCGCGCGGCCGTGCTCGCACGGCGTGCGGCGCTGGATCGCCACACGGCGGCTTGACGATCCAACCAGGATCGGCTGCGCCGTCGCGTGGCGCCCAGCATCCACACGACGCACGATCACGACCACGCTCGATTCCGCACCAACCATCCAGAGGTTCCGGACTCATCGGGCGCGCAGCTCCTCGGTCGACTCCCACTCGCGCAGGGCGCGCTCGATGGCGGCGTCGAGGGAGTGCAGGCGGACGCCGAGCAGATCGGCCGCGCGGTCGTCGCGGGGCAGGAGGTCGCCGTCGAGGCCCTCCATCAGCGGGCCGATGAGCGCGTGGTCCTCGCCGGCGATCGCGGCGGCGACGCGGCTGGCGACGGGCGTGAGGCTGAAGCCGAGGCGGATCTGCGGGCGGCCGACGAGCAGCCCGTCGCGGATGCGGTCGATCAGCGCGCCGTAGGAGACCTCGTCGGGGCCGGCGACATCGAGCGACAGCGGCCCGTCGACGGCCTCGCTGGTCGCGCCGGCGACCAGGAACGCGAGCACGTCGCGACCGTCGATCGGGCGCGTGCGATGGTCGCGCCACGCGGGCAGCGCGAGCACCGGGAGGCGCTCGACCAACCGCACCAGGAACCGGAAGGAGCGCGAGCGGGCGCCGATGACGATCGAGGCGCGCAACGCGAGCGCCTCGGGCGTCGCGTGCAGGAGCGCCTCCTCGACCTCCAGACGTGACGCGAGGTGGGGCGAGGCGGCGCGTTGCGGCGGGACGAGACCGCCGAGGTAGACGATCCGGCGCACGCCGGCGCGCTGCGCGGCCTGCGCGAACAGTTCGGCGGCGCGGCGGTCGCGGTCGGCGAAGGCGTCTGCGCCGCCGGTGCCGGCGGTCTCCATCGAGTGGATCAGGAAGTAGGCGACATCGATGCCGTCCAGCGCGGCGTCCAAGCCCACGCCGGTGACGGCGTCGCCGGTGACGATCTCGTCGGTGGCAACGGTGACGCGCGCGGGGTCGCGGGCGAAGGCGCGGACGGCGTGGCCGCCGGCGGTGAGCTTCGGGATGAGGGCGGCGCCGACGTATCCGCTGGCGCCGGTGACGAGGATGCGAGCCATCGGGTCTGGCTGATCGTGCCCGATCGGCGCACTCGACCGACATGTAGGAGTTGGGTTACCAGGTTCGGGAGGGGCACGTCGGCGTTCCCTGCAACCTCCCCGCAAACACCGTGAAACGGTGCCCGATTCCCGCTCTGTGCAGGTATTTCAGGCCGTTTGTCGGCATTTGCGGGATGGCCCGATTCCGTCCGATGGCCGATGTATGCGATTTGCGGGTTCCGGCGTTGCGGCGCTCTCCTCGGACGTGCTTCCATCGTCGCCGTGGTCAACGAGCTGGTCGAGAAGGAGAACGCACCCCGGATGCCGAAGGCGCGCGCGAAGAGCAAGAAGCCGTCCTGCGAGGACTGCTACTTCCGCTGCAACATGCTCTGCGCGCTGTCGGTGGACGAGCCCTGTGCGACCTTCCGGCCGGACTCGCCCGAGGGCCTGCGCCCGCCGCGCCAGCTGCGCTTCCACTTCCGCCAGCCGGCGCGCACCACGACCGCCTGGGCGTTCCCTGACGCCCGTGAGCAGGCTGCTCTGCACGCCTGAGCAACGTCGCTCGTTAAGGTCGTCGGCATGAAGATCCGCGCCGCCGTCCTCGAGGAGTTCGCCAAGCCGCTCGTCATCCAGGAGGTCGACCTCGACGGCCCCGGGCCCGGCGAGGTGCTGGTCCGGCTGCACGCGTGCGGGGTCTGCCACACCGACATGTACACGGCGTCGGGCGCGGACCCGAGCGGGTACGCGCCGACGGTGCTGGGCCACGAGGGCGCGGGCGTGGTCGAGGCGCTGGGCGAAGGCGTGACGGATCTGGCGGTCGGTGATCACGTCGTCACGCTCTTCTCGCCGCAGTGTCGCGAGTGCCTGCACTGCCGCAGTGAGAAGACCAACCTCTGCCTGGCGATCCGCGAGCAGCAGAACCTCGGCTACCTGCCCGACGGGACGACGCGCCTGCACCGCGGCGAGGAGCGCATCCGCTCGTTCATGGGGACCTCGACGTTCGCCGAGGCGACCGTGATGCCGTCGATCGCGCTGGCCAAGGTCAACCCGGAGGCGCCGCTGGACGTGATCGCGACGCTGGCCTGCGGCGCGACGACCGGGATCGGCGCGGCGCTGTACGTCGCCAAGGTCGAGAAGGGCTCGACGGTCGCGGTCTTCGGCGCGGGCCTGGTCGGGCTCGGCGCGGTCGCGGGCGCGCGGCTGGCCGGCGCCGATCGGATCATCTGCGTGGACTTGGACGAGGGACGCCTGGAGGCGGCTCGCGCGCACGGCGCGACCGACACGTTCATCGGCGGCGACGACTCCGTCGCGCGGATCGTCGAGATGACCGACGGCTTCGGCGCCGACTACACCTTCGAGGCGACCGGCAACGTGAAGGTCATGCGCCAGGCCGTCGAGGCGGCGCGCATGGGCTGGGGCCTGGCGACGGTCGCGGGCGTCGCGGGCAAGGGCGAGGTCCTGGAGGTCGTGCCGCGCTTCCTGATCACCGGCCGCCGCGTCGCGGGCGCGTCGTTCGGTGGCGCCAAGGGCCGCGATCGCGTGCCCGAGCTGGTCGAGTTGTACTTGAAGGGCGACCTCGACCTGGAGGCCTTCGTGACCGACCGCATTGCCTTGGACGGCGTCAACGACGCCTTCGCGGCGATGGATCGCCACGAAGGCGTGCGGACGGTCATCACGTCGTTCTAGGGAGGTCCGCGAAGCGATGGCGCTTCGCGGTCGCGGTCGCGGTGCCGCGTGGCGTCGGCTTAGGAGGTCCGCGACGCGCGGGCGCGCGGGACGGCCGGGAAGAGGCCGCGCATCGCGGCCAGCGGGTGCACGCCGCGATGGCGCGCCGGAAGCGCCGTCGCGCGCTCGCCCGTGAAGTGCGCCGCGCGCTCGGCCAGGAGCGACAGGACGTGGTCGGTCGCCGCGAACGGGTTGGCGACCGTGCGGCCGGAGGCGAGCGAGATCGCGGCCACCGGCGCGTCGTCGACGAGCGCGATCAGGTGCGGGCCGGCGGGGAGGCGCTGGCTGTCGAGCCGGGCGAGGCGGTCGAGGCTGCGGGCGTCGTCGTCCGTCGCCCGGCGGATGGTGATGGGGGAGGAGGCGGTGGAGGTCATGGGCACCATGGTGCGGTGCCGGGCACATCATGTCCAATGATGACTTGACCTAGCTGGGATCATGTTCCGTGATGCTCGACCTGAAGCTCCTGACGACGTTCCGCGAGGTGGCCCAGCGCCGGTCGTTCAGCGACGCGGCTACGGCGCTCGGCTACACGCAGCCGGCGGTCTCCCAGCACGTGTCGCGGCTGGAGGCGTCGCTCGGCGTCCGGCTGCTGGAGCGCGACGCGCGCGGGGTGCATCCGACCCCGGCGGGCGAGCTGCTGCTGACGCGCGCGGCGGCCCTGCTGGACGCGGCGCGCCGTGCGGAGGACGACGTCCGCGAGGCCGCGGGCGCCGGACGGCCGACGGTGCGCATCGGGGCGTTCGCGACGCTCGCGGGCGGGCTGCTGCCGGGCGCGACGCGCGACCTGCGCGCGCGCCGTCCCGACCTTCGGCTCGAGGTCAAGGTGATGGAGCCCGAAGACGCGATCGACATGCTCCTGACCGATCGCCTGGACATTGCCACCATCATCGACTCCGAGCTGCTGCCGATGGGCGTGCGCCCGGGCGTCGAGCACGTCCACCTCTGCGACGACCCCTTGTACGTGGTCGTGGGCAACGACCACCCGATGGCCTCGCGTGCGTCGATCGGCCTCGAGGAGCTGGCCGGTGAGGGCTGGCTGATGCCCGACGTCGCCGGCACCTGCGCCGACTCCAACATCATCCTGCGCGCCTGCCGCGACGCCGGCTTCGAGCCGGACATCCGCCTCGCCTTCGACGATTACCCCGCGCTGCAAGGCATGGCCGCCGCCGGCGTCGGCATCGCGCTCATCCCCTCGCTGGCCACCGCCAACCTCCGCGCCGACGTCGCGATCATCCCTCTTCGCGGCCAGCCCCCGGCCCGCCGCATCGGGGCCGTCGTCCGCCTTGGCGAGTCCGACCCCGCCGTCGACCACGTCATCGAAGCCCTCCGCGCCGCCGCCCGCTCGCTGCCGACCGGCCGCGCGCTGACGGCCGTGGCTTAGCTCTAGGCCGCGGTCTTCTGCCCCGCCGACGCGTGCTCGGCGACGTACTGCGCGATCGAGTCCTCGCGGACACAGTGCGTGAACTGGAGGGACTCGTCCTCGAGCCCCCAGCGCAGGACGCTCTCGACCTCGGCCTTGGCCTCCTCGAAGTTGTCGCCCCCGGCGCTCAGACCGCAGCCGTGGCGTTGGCGCAGGTCCGGGGAGGAGGAGTACCAGCCATAGCCGGCCTCGTGGCGGTATGTGATCTCGATCGGTTCCATCGGCGTGACTTACAGTAGATCTCGGGCCTCGTCCTCATCAAGCCCGACTTTGCAGACGAGGACCTCGCGGACTTCGCCGGGGGCGAGCGTGCGTCGGTCGTGCCAGGCGAACGGGAACGGCTCGCGTCCTGGCGCGACCATCCAGCGGTGGCTGCCGCGCTGTCGGGCGACCCTGTAGTTGAGCGGCTCGCGCGTGAGGATCGCGAGGAGGCGTTTGGCCTTCATGGAGGGGAACGGCGGCATCGGGCCGAGCCACGTTGCGGCCGGTTCGGCGGAGCGGAACGCGTTGTGCGTGGATTGGCGCGAGTGCTGCGAGATCGCGTAACAGTGCGCGCGGGTTTACGCTTCCGCGCACAGGAGAGAGGGGGTCTGGGGTGCGCATCACCGTGCTGGGCAAATCGCCCGCCTGGCAGGACGCCGGCGGGGCTTGCAGTGGGTACCTGGTCGAGGAGGCCGGGACGTTCGTGCTGCTCGACTGCGGCAACGGCGTGTTCTCGAAGCTACGGCGCTATCGCGACTACCTGGCGGTGGACGCGATCGTGATCTCGCACCTGCACGCCGACCACTTCCTGGACCTCGTTCCGTACGCCTATGCCTTGACCTACGCGCCGCGTCAGCAGCCGGTGCCGGTCGACCGCTGGCCCGGGACGCAAGAGCCCAAGAAGCCCAAGTTGTACGCCCCGCGCGGCGCGCGCCAGACGTTCCGCCGCATCGTCGGCTCGTGGGGCGCCGAGGACCTGGTCGACAACGCGTTCGACATCTATGAGTACGCGCCCGGCGAGGAGCTCGACGTCGGCACGCTGCACCTGACCTTCCACGAGGTCCCGCACTGGCTGCCGACCTGCGCGGTTGACGTGCGCTCGACGGTCAACGGCCGCGGCCGCTTCACCTACGGCGCCGACACCGCGCCGACCGACGAGCTCGTCCGCTTCGCCGCCAACACCGACCTGCTGATGATCGAGGCGACGCTGCCGCGCCCGGAGCGCGACGGCGTCCGCGGCCACCTCACGCCTGGGGAAGCGGGCGAGCACGGCAGCCGCGCGAAGGTCGGCCGCCTCGTGATCACGCACTTCTCCGACGAGATGGACGAGCTGTGGGCCCGCCGCGAGGCGGAGCGCACGTTCGAAGGGCCCGTCTCGGTCGCCCGCGAGGGCGCCGTGTACGAGGTCTGAGCGACGCTCACCGTCGCGCGCGGTACATTCGTCGCGTGCCTCCCGAGCGCGACCTCTTCGCCAACTTCGAGCGGATGCGCCGCGAGATGGACGAGCTGTTCGGCGACGTCTTCGGCGGGGGCGTCCTGGGCCCGCGGCACCGCGGCGGGTTCTCACCGGCCGTCGACGTCTTCTACGAAGGCGAGCCGCCGCGCGCGGTCGTCCACGCCGAGCTGGCCGGGATCGACCCTGACGAGATCGGCCTGGAGATCGAGGGCCGCGAGCTGGTGATCGCCGGGCACCGCCGCCCGGCGGACTCCGAAGGCCGCGTCTACCAGCAGCTCGAGATCGACTTCGGCCCGTTTCGCCGCGTCATCCCGCTCGGCGCCGACGTCGTCGCCGACGAGGCCCGCGCGACCTACCGCGACGGCATCCTGCGCGTCGAGCTGCCGCTCGTGCAGGCCGGGCCGCGCTCGCGCCGGGTCCCGATCGACGTCGTCGACGAGACCTAGCGCTCGCGCAAGACCAACGCCTACGCCTTCGTGCAGAGGTGGTAGGTCCGGGACGACTTCACGGTCTTGCCCTTCGTCGTCACGCCCTTGACCGCGACCTTCAGCTCGCCCTTGGGCAGCCCCTGGAAGACGAGCTTGGCGGTGAAGTACCCCTTCTTGCCGCGCGTCCCCGTCGCCTTCTTGCCCTTAACGGTCTTCTTGGCGAAGGTGAACGCGACCGACTTCCACCTCTTGCCCTTCGGCGGCTTGACGTTGACCACCACCACCCGCTTGGACCCGCAGATCACCGGCCCGCGCGAGGTCGTCGTCGTTCCCGCCGCAGCGACCGTGCCCGCAGGCGTCACCGCCTTGCCCGGTGTCGCCACCACCGGCTTGGCACCCACCACGAGCTGGTTGCCAACCAGCGGCTGGCTCACCGCGTCGTCGCTGTCGGCCGAGCGTCCGGTCACGACCGCCGTCGGCACGATCACGTTGCCGGCCACGGCGTTCGACGCCACCCGCAGCCGGTAGATCGCGCTGCGCTGCGTCCCCGCCGCGATCGTCCCGCTCACGCCGACCAGCCCGATCTTGCCGGTCGCGTTCGTCGGCGTCACCGCGTCGGTCAAGGCCACCACGTCGGCGCCACCGCCCGCGTCGGCGAGGTCCTCATGGCCGGCCGCCGGCCGCACGACCACCGTGCAGTTGACAAGGTCATTGGCAACCAGCGGCGGCCCATCGTCGTCGGCGCACGCCAGCGTCGAAGCCGTCAGCGACGCCGGCCCCGGCGTAATCGGGATCGGGCCCGAGCCGACGCCGGTCGAGTCGAGATCGCCGCTCAACGCGTTCTTCCACGACAACGTGCCCGTCACGTACAACACGGTCCCGCCGAGCGTCGTCGGCAACACGCGCAGGCGCGTGCGCAGGTCCGGCGTCGCCACGGTGCCCGACGGCGCGCCGCCGGCCAGCACGCTGGAGTACCACGTCATCGACGGCCCGAACACCAGCGACTCGTTGCCGCCTGCCACGCGCTCGGTCCCGTTCGGGATCCCGGCGTTCAGCGACACGTCGACCGCGTCCTCGCGCAAGGCCTTGTTCTGCACCCGGATCGTGCAGTCGATGCTGTCGCCCGGCCGCACCTTGCCGTCGCCGACCGGCGCCGCCTTGACGCAGACCGTGTCGGTCGGCGTCAGGTCCGCGCGCTGGGGCATCACCGACAGCAGGTTGGCCTCGGTGACGTACGTCGTCGCTGCCGGATCCATCACGGTCGCCACGGGCTGGATCGGCGTGCCCGGCAGCGCGCCGTCGGCCACCCGCAGTCGGATCGTCGCCGGCTTTGGGTTGGACGCGTCGATCAACCCCAGCTTGGTGGTGTCGAAGTAGACCTTCGTCGGCGCGCCCGCCGGCAGGGGAACCCCCTGCGCGTTGGGCAGCGGCGCGAACGTCGTCGACGACGGGATCGAGATCTCGGCGGTCACCGCGTAGGCGATGTCCGACGTCATGTTGGCCGCCTTGAGCTGGCAGACGACGTAGTCACCCGGGCGCGTCGAGCCCAGCAAGGGCGGGATCGCGTTCTCCGGATGGCAGCTCAGACGCGAGAGCGAGAGGTCGGGCGCGGCCAGCGCGACGCCCGGCGCCACGCCAAACGCGCACGCCGCCACCACCACCCAACCCAGCAAGGCACTACGAACAACCCGGGACATGGTCGCTTCTCCTGACGACACATGGCGGCCTCCCAGCGCGCCGCGCGATCCTACTGGCAGGCGTCGTTCGCGTACAGTCGAGGACTGTGATCGAGATCAGCGCCGAGGGCGGCGGTCGTCAGGTCGAGGTGGGACAGCGCAGCCGCGTGCCCACGACGCTGCCGGTCCTGCCGCTGCGCGAGACCGTCCCGCTCCCGGACACGCTGACCCCGCTGGCCATCGGTCAGCCCCGTTCGATCGAGCTCGTCAACGACGTCCTGGCCGGCGATCGCCTGCTGGTGATGGTCGCGGCCAAGAACCCCGAGTTGGAGACCCCGGGGCCTGCCGACCTGTACGACGTGGGCGTCGTCGGGTCGGTCGCGCGGATGATCAAGATCCCTGACGGAACGCTGCGGATCCTGGTTCAGGGCGCCCAGCGCGTCACGATCTCCGACTGGGTTCGCGAGACGCCGTACCTGGTCGCAGACATCGAGGAGCTCCCCGACGTCGTCGAGGACTCGCCGGAGCTGACCGCGCTGACGCGCAACGTCCAGGAGACGTTCACGAGCATCGTCGAGCACGTGCCCTACCTGCCCGAGGAGCTGCAGCTCGCGGTCGCCAACATCGACGACCCCTCGACGCTCAGCCACCTGATCGCGGGCTCGCTGCGGCTGCCGACCGAGGAGAAGCAGGCGCTGCTCGAGGAGGTCGACGTCGCCAAGCGGCTGCGGCGCCTGGCCGAGGCCCTCGCGCGCGAGTTGAACGTGATCTCGATCGGCTCCGAGATCCAGAACCAGGTCCAGTCCGAGATCGACAAGGGCCAGCGCGAGTACGTGCTGCGTCAGCAGCTCAAGGCGATCCAGGAGGAGCTCGGGGAGTTCGACGAGTCCTTGGAGGAGGCGCGCGACCTGCGCGAGCAGCTCGAGGACGTCGCGCTGCCCGACGACGTCCGCAAGCAGGTCGACCGCGAGCTGCACCGCCTGGAGCAGCTCCCGACCCAGGCCGCCGAGCACGGCGTGGTCCGCGGCTACCTGGAGTGGATCGCGTCGCTGCCGTGGGGCGTGTCGACCGACGACGACCTCGACCTCGCGCACGCGCGCGAGGTGCTCGACGCCGACCACTACGACATCGAGCAGGTCAAGGACAGGATCTTGGAGTTCCTGGCCGTGCGCAAGCTGAAGCCGGACGCGCGCGGCTCGATCCTCTGCTTCGCGGGCCCGCCCGGCGTCGGCAAGACGTCGCTCGGCCGATCAGTGGCGCGCGCGCTCGGGCGCAACTTCGAGCGGATCTCCGTCGGCGGCGTCCGCGACGAGGCCGAGATCCGCGGCCACCGCCGCACCTACATCGGCGCGATGCCCGGCACGATCATCCGCGCGCTGCGCGACGCGGGCTCCGACAACCCGTTGTTCATGATCGACGAGATCGACAAGATGGGCGCGGACTTCCGCGGCGATCCGTCGAGCGCGATGTTGGAGGTCTTGGACCCCGAGCAGAACGCGACGTTCCGAGACCATTACCTCGACGTGCCGTTTGACCTGAGCAAGGTCATGTTCATCTGCACGGCCAACGATCTGGACCGGATCCCGGGGCCGCTGCGCGATCGCATGGAGGTCATCCAGCTCGCGGGCTACACCGAGGACGAGAAGCTGCAGATCGCCAAGCGCTACCTCGTGCCGCGCCAGATCGAGCGCAACGGGCTGAAGAAGTCCTGGATCTCGATCGGCGACAAGGCGCTGCGGCGGATCGTCGGCGACTACACGCGCGAAGCGGGCGTGCGCGGGCTGGAGCGGGAGATCGGGACGGTCTGCCGGAAGGTCGCACGGGAGATCGCCGAGGGCAACGGATCGACCAAGCCGAAGAAGCGCGCGGTCGGGCCGGATGAGGTCCGCGAGCTGCTCGGCCGGCCGAAGGTCCACAACGAGACGCGGCGGCGGACCGCGACGCCGGGCGTCGCGACCGGGCTGGCGTGGACGCCGGTCGGCGGCGACGTCCTGTTCATCGAGGCCAGCGCCACGCCCGGGTCCGGCAAGCTGCTGCTCACCGGTCAGCTCGGCGACGTCATGAAGGAGTCCGCGCAGGCCGCGCTGACGTGGGTGAAGGCCAACGCGCACGCGGTCGCGCCCGAGCTGGACGACGCCTGGTTCGCCGACCATGACGTCCACGTCCACGTGCCCGCCGGCGCCACCCCGAAGGACGGCCCTAGCGCCGGGATCACGATGGCGACCGCGCTCGCGTCGCTGATCTCGCACCGGACCGTGCGTGAAGGGGTCGCGATGACCGGCGAGATCACGCTGACCGGCCAGGTGCTGCCGATCGGCGGGCTGAAGGAGAAGGCGCTGGCCGCGCAGCGCAACGAAGTCCGGACCGTCGTCGCGCCCGCGCTGAACGAGGCCGACGCCGAGGACATCCCCGAGCACCTGCGCAAGAAGCTGACGTTCGTGTGGGTCGACCAGATCGACGACGTGCTCGACACCGCCTTGGAATCGCCTGCGTGACATCCCCCTGACGGCGGGTATGCTCGCCGAAGAGCTTCAGACCCGACCCCGACCCACAAGAGGGACCTGCATGGCCAAGAAGAAGAAGGCGGCCGCGGCCGTCGGCGCCGTCGAGGCGGCCCGCGCGAACCCCTACGTCCAGCGCGTTGTTGAGGACGATGAGATCCGGGACAACGTCCGAGTCGCCTTTGAGGCGGCCCGTGACGCCTACGATCGCCTCGCCAACGGCAAGGCGGTGTCCAAGACGCTGACCGACGACAAGAAGTTCCACAAGGACCTCCAGGCTGCTGCCGAGGCCCTGAAGGACGCTGGCGCGTCGCTCAGCAAGAGCCCGAAGAAGGCCAAGAAGCGCAAGGGCGGCTTCGGCCGCAAGCTGCTGCTCCTGGGCGTCGGCGCCGGCCTGGCGCTCGCGCTCAGCGCGGACCTGCGCTCTAAGGTCCTCGACGCGCTCTTCGGCGCCGAGGAGGAGTTCGACTACACCTCCACCACGGCCCCGTCCGCGGCGCCGACCGCGGGGACCGCGGCGTAAGCCACGTCACACCCGGTTTGCGAGAGGGCGTCCCTTCGGGGGCGCCCTTCGTGTATCTCGCCCGGCGGCGGCAGCGGGCTGGCTGGCCAGCTAGGATCGGTGGTCATGGAGGCCGCGACCCAGCGCTCCCTCAGCGGGGAGAAGGCGCAGCGCATCGTCGACGCGATGCGGGCGTCGGTCGCGCTGCGCGGGGTCGCGGGGTCGACGTTTGACCACGTCGCGCGCGAGGCGGGCGTCTCACGCGGGTTGTTGCATTACTACTTCGGGTCCAAGGAGCGTCTGCTGGCCGAGGTCGTCAAGCGCGACACCGAGCTGCGGATGGCCGCGCTGGACGAGCAGCTGGCGACCGCGTCGTCGGCGAGCGACTTCATCGCGATGCTCCGTCGGACGCTCGACCAGATGCTGCGCGAGGACACCGAGTTCCTGACGCTGTCGTTCGAGGCGTTCACGCTCTCGCGACGCAACCCGGAGATCGCGGCGGAGTTCTCAGAGCTCGTCCGCAAGACGCGCGAGCACGTCGCCGGGCGGCTGGCCGCCAAGCAGGACGAGGGCGTCCTGGAGCTGCGCGCCGACCCGGAGGCGATCGCCGAGATCCTCTTCGGCCTCGGTGACGGCCTGGCGCTGCGAATCCTGGCCGAGCCCGAACGCGACCACCGCCAGACCGTGCACGCCGGCACGCTGGCAGTGGCCGCGCTGATCGTCTAGCGCTTCGTCGTCTTCTTCTTGGCCTTCTTGGCCGCGACCTTCAGCGTGGCCTTCTTGCCGCGCGTGCCGTCGGCCTTGAGGCCCACGACCGTGATCGTCGCGCGGGCCTTGGTCGCAAAGGCGGGGATCGTCAGCTTGGTGGCCTTGCCGCGGACGAGCAGGCGACGGCCGTCGCTCAGCGTCGCGCGGACCTCGTAGCGCTTGGCGTTGGCGGCCGAGGACCACGAGACCATCAACTTGGTCCCGGAGCGGCGGGCCTTCAGCTTCTTGGGCGTCGCGGGCTTGGGCGGCGGCGGAGCGGTGTAGCTTGCGACCGTGAGCTGCGCGCGCGGCTTGCCGTAGCTGGTGACCATGGCGATGATCTTGCGGGTGCCGCCGGGGCCGTCGGCGGGCGTGAAGCGGATCGTGCCGTTGCCCTCCTTGGCGGTGCCGCCGATCGGCTTGGCGGCGCCGGTGCCCTGCTCGGCGAAGGTGACCTTCTGGCCGGGGCGCGGGGCCACGTTGTAGGACAAGACCCGGGAGCGCGAGCCGGCGCCGGCGCGCTTGACGCCGGCGGTCACCTTCGGGTCGTCGATGCCGTCGGCCGAGTGGACGCCGGTAACCGGCGCGCTGTCGGCCAGCGGCTCGACCGACCACGACCCGGCCGCCGGCTTCTTGATCAGGAAGTACGTGGTGCTGGTCTTCGGGTCGTGGAAGGCGATCGAGGTGGGCGTCTCGGCCTTCGTGCCCGGCGTGTCCTCGATCCGGACGCCGCCCGGCCCGACCAGCGCGACGTGCGGCGGCGCACCCTGGCCGGTCACCGCCACCACGCCGGTCGGCAGGTCCTGGCCGAAGGAGACCGACCGTGCGCCGCCCGCCTGCGCCGCGGCCGCCGTCGCCTTGTAGGGCCCGACGTCGCAGCCCGTGAACATGGGGTCGATGCTCTCGCCCCACTTGTAGCCCGCACCGAAGTCGGCGAGCGTCGTGTACGCGCAGCCCGCGAAGCCGACGCTGCTGAACACGACCTCGCCGCCCTCGCAGCCGAGGTCGCCCAGGCAGATCTGCGCCTTGGCGCCGACGTTGAAGTCCGACTTGAACAGCCAGCCGCTGAGGTCGGCGGAGGCCGAGAACCCGAACGCCTCCAGTCCGAGGTGGCCGCCGAAGGCGATGTAGCCGTTGGTGCGCAGCTCGAAGAACGCGGTCGCCAGCGGGATGCTGACCAGCGACACGCGGCCGTCGACGCGGAAGATCGCCGGGTCGCCGAGCGTGAACGTCAGGTCGCCGTCGATGCCGAGCGCCGCGACGCCCGCGATCGTCGGCCCGGCGTTGATCGTCACGCCGCCCGACAGCCGCAGCGAGGGCTGCGTGTTCAGCTGGAAGCGGATCTTCTTGAGGTGGGTGACCGCGAACGGGTCGAGGATCACGCCCGGCTCGGGCAGCGTCAGCTCGGCGCCGAGGTGGTCGAGCTCGCCCTTGACGAACCCGACGTTGGCCTTCAGCGACGGGCCCGGCGGCTGCGGCGGCAGGATCACGTTCGCGCCGCCCTGCCACGACGAGCTGTCGGCGTCGTAGTCGAAGAACAGGTCCTTGATCTCCAGCGGCCCGATCAGCGCGTCGCCGACCTTGACGTGCAGCTCGCGCAGGTGGACGCCCGCGACGTTGTCGGCGCGCACGGTCAGGTCGCCGGTGACGCCGCCGAACAGCGCAGGCAGGGCGAGGTGGACGGGAACCTCCACGCCGCCGCCGCGGAACTTGATGTCCACGCTGCCCTTCAACGGGAAGCCGAGCAGGTCGCCGCCACCGCTGACGTCGAACGTCCCAATCGAGGCGGTCGACCCCTTCGGCAGCGTGATGTCGATCGCGCGCTTGAACAGGACGGTGTCGCCGAGCTTGACGGTCACCGACGCGCCCGACGAGTCGATCGTCCGCTCCTTGATGTTGAACTTGAGCTTGCCGCTGCCCAGCTCGACCCGCAGGCCATTGATCCTCAGGCCGCCCGTGGCGGTGTAGGTGTCGCCGGACTTCTGCAGGCAGACGTCGGCGATCACGTCGACCGCGGCGAAGGAGAGCAGGCGGCAGGCCGCGGGCGGGACGGGCGGGGCCGGGTTGGTGCCCGGGATCGGCGGCAGGCCGGGCGGCGGCGTGACCTTCAGCGAGATGCTCGGGTCCGGCAGGCCCTCCAGGAAGATCCGCGGGTTCTGCTCGCCGCCGTTCTGAGACTCCCACAGCGCGATGCCGGAGAAGCCGTCGGCGAGCTGGCGGACGGTGACGCGCGGGTGGGCGATCGAGTAGTCGGCGGGCGCGAGCGTCTGCTTGTCGCCCCAGGTGATGCCGCCGTCGGCCGAGGCGCGGTAGGCCAGCGCGTTATCGGCGTCGGTGTAGAGCGCGTGGAGCAGGCCGTTGGCGTCCTGGCCGACGTCGCGCAGGTTGTTCGCCCTGGTTCCGTCGCTGACCAGGCGCGGCGCGCTGACCGCCGCGCCGCTGACCGTGCGCACGTAGTACTTGTTGTAGGTGTCGCCCTGGGCGGTCGAGCGGTACATCAGGAACGTGCCGCTCGGGCCCGTCGTCAGCCGCGGCAACTCGGCGTCGGGCACCGTGACCGGGGCGCCCCAGTTGGCCACGTTGTTGATGAAGCTCGACTGGCATGGGCTCGCCGGGCACTTCAGCGTGCGGATCGTCGTCCGCGTCCCGCCGAGGTTCGACCAGGCGGCGACGAAGGTCGTGGCGTCCGGCTGCACGACCGACGGGTCGTAGCCGTACTCGGTCGCCAGCCGCGCCTTCTGGTTGTCGGGCGTGAACGGCGCAGCGCCGCCGCCGAACGGCGCGATCGGCTGGGCCTGCAGGCTCGGGCCCTCGGTCGGGCCGTTGATCGTGATGACCTGGCGCCCGGCGCCGTCCAGCAGCGCCGACTGCGGAGCGGACGGCTCGCCCGGCTCGACCGTGCCGATCGGGTTGCCGGTGTCGAACGTCTCGCCGCCGTCGTCGGAGAGGTAGAGGATGTTGGCGTCCGCCTGGCCCAGGACGGGGCCGCAGCAGCGGTGGGTCAGCACGAGCACCTCGCCGAACGGCGAGATCATGACCTTCGGGCCCTCGTAGTCGGAGTTGAGGGTCTGGTCGGGCTGCGGGATGAACGTCTTAGCGTTCGTGCAGCCGGTGCCACCACGCGGGATCTGGCAGTAGTGGGTGGCGTCCGCCTGGCCCGGGCGGTCCTCGTTCCAGACGACGTGCGTGACGCCGTCGCGATCGACCACGCTGTCGGGCAGGTTCCCGTTGGCGACGACGGTCGCGGCCTGGGCACCGGCCGGAGCCGACAGGCCGAGCAGGGCGAGGAGCAGCACGAGCAGCGTCTTGGACCGGAGCACGCGAGCACCCTGTCAGCCGCTGTTGACCCGGTCAACGGGCGGATGGGTGGGATGTGAGCGTCCGCGCGCCCGGAATGGCGGAAATGGTCAGGGTTGGGTGCGCAATCGGCCGCGCGTGAACCGCTCGCCGGGCAGCGCGGCGCGGGCAACAGCGCCGTCGCGGCGCGCGGCCAGCCACGCGGTCGCCTGTGCGGCAGGCAGCGGGCGGCTGAGGGCATGGCCCTGGATGGCGTCGGTGCCAAGGGCGGCGAGCGCGCCCCAGGTCGCCTCGTCCTCGACGCCCTCGGCGACGACGCGCAGCCGCAGCGAGCGCGCGAGGTCGAGCGTCGTGCGGACGATCGCGCTGGCGTCCTCGTCGGTGGTCAGGCCCGCGATGAGGCTGCGGTCGACCTTCAGCTCGGAGACCGGGAGGCGACGCAGGTGCACGAGCGACGAGCGACCGGTGCCGTAGTCGTCCAGCGCGATCGCCACGCCGCGGCGGGCGAGGCGATCGAGCGTGGCGGCGACGACCTCGTCCCCGCCCGCCCCGGCGACGAGCCCGTCCTCTCGGACCTCCAGCGTCAGCGCGGTCGGCGGGACGCCGTGGACGTCGAGCAGCGCCAGGACGTCGTCCGGCAGCGTCTCGTCGGCGAGGTCGCCGGCGGCGAGGTTGACCGCGACGGTCAGCTCGCTCAGGCCTGCACCGCGCCAGGCGGCGAGCTGGGCGATGGCCGTCGCCAGCACGTGGCGCGTGATCTGGCCCATGATCCCCGAGCGCGCGGCCAGCGGCAGGAAGTCGGCGGGCGCCAGCAGGCCGTTGACCGGATGGCGCCAGCGCACGAGCGCCTCCATCCCGGTGACGCGGCCCAGCTGCGGATCGGCCTTCGGTTGGAAGAAGAGCTCGAGCTGGTCGCCGTCGAGCGCGTCGCGCAGCTGCTGGCCGAGCGCGAGGCGGTCGCGCGTGTGCAGGTCGCGCGCCGCGTCGTAGATCGCCACGCCGCCGCCCGCGCCCTTGGCCAGGTACATGGCGACGTCGGCGCGGCGCATCAGCTCGCCGCCCTCGGTCGCGTGCTCGGGGTGCAGCGCGACGCCGACGCTGACGCCGACGTCCAACGCGAGGCCGTCGATCGCGAACGGCTGGGCGACGGCCTCCACGACCGTGGCGCCGGCGGTGAGCGCTTGCGGTCGTTCGGTTCCCGGCGGCAGCAGGACCGCGAACTCGTCGCCGCCGAGCCGCGCGACGAGCGCGTCGTCCTCAGCTAGCGCGCGCGTGAGCCGTTGTCCTACGAGTTGCAGCAGCGCGTCGCCTGCCGCGTGGCCGAGCGTGTCGTTGAGCTCCTTGAAGCGATCGAGGTCGAAGATCAGCAGCGCGTAGGGGAGACCCTCGGCTTCGGCCTCGCGCTGGGTCGCCGACAGGCGGCGGTGGAAGTGGCGGCGGCTCGGCAGGCCGGTGAGCGCGTCGGTCAGCGACTCGTGGCGCGCCTCGGCGAGGAGCTGGTACTCGCGCAGCGTGATCGTCGTCCGCGCCAGCGCGACGAGGACGGCGGAGAGGGCGAGGGCGACGCTGACGGCGTTCAGCGCCGTCACGTGGTCAAGCACGAGCAGGCCGAGCGCGACGACGCTGAACCCGGCGGGCAGGAGCAGGACGCGGATGCCGTCGGCGGTGACGGTGCCGGCGGCGTCGCGAGCGCGGGTCCAGGCGGCGACGGCGAGCAGCGTGAGGCCGGCGGGCCACAGCGGCGCAGCCTGCGCCGGGAGCGCGTCGGCGGCGAACCACGCGAGCATCGCCGCGCCGATCAGCAGCCAGCGCAGCCCGGGATGCCAGCCGGACATCGCGGTGATCGCCAGGACGATCACGACGAACGCGAGGTCGCCGAGCGGCCGGCCGGTCTGCACGACCGCGATCCCGGCGGCGGCGAAGGTCAGCGTGGCGATGACGCCGTCCATCCACGTCGACGCGGGCGCGCGGACGAACGAGCGGCGCATCAGGCCGACGACCGTGAGGCCGGTCGCGGAGGTCGTCGCCAGCCAAACGAGGTCGCTGGGCGTCGTGGTGAACAGCGATCCGGCGCCGGCGACGCCGAGGCCGAGCGCCAGCGGGGCCCAGACGCGGCGCTCGCGCTCGATCGCGACGGCGCGGGCGGTGACGACGGCGGCGGCGATGAGCGCCACGGTGGCGGGCGCCCAGCGCTCCAGCACCGCTCCGGCACGTCCGTCGACCACCGCGAGCGCGAGCACGACGGCGAACGCCGCCGCCGTCGCGACCCTGACCGCGACGCGCAGGCTGCGCGAGATCCCGTGCTCCGGCAAGACACCCATCCAAGCTCCCCATCGACGGCCGCCCGGAGCCCTTGACCGTTTGGTGCCCGGCCTCGACATCCGGCCTTGACGGTCCGGCAGAAAAGCCCGCAAAGCGCCCGAACCTCCACATCCCGGCCCTGAAGTTGCGCGCAACGTGCGGGAACCCGTGCAGATCCGGCACATGGTGTGGACAACCGAACCATTGGAGTGGAGTCTTGCGTCCGCCCCGATGACCGCCGAGCGACCCGATCCCTACCGCAGCGTCGCCCGCGAGCTGCTGTGCGTGCTGGCCGCCGAAGGCCGGCCGATGAGCTTGCGCGAGCTGGAGGAGCCGGGCCGCCTGCAGGGCGACGACGCGGCGTTCCAGCTCTCGGTCGCGCGTGTGGCGGGCTTCGTGCGCGCCGTGCCCGCGGCGGTCGAGCCGCGGCCCGAGCCCTGTTACCAGCCGACGACGCTCGGCTGGATGATCGCCCGGCGCACTTCCCGGGCGGGCGCGCTGGCCCGCCAGCTGCGCGCGGCCGGGGACGCCCCGTGGGCGCCCGAGCCGCGCCTGGCGTCCTGATCGCGCGCCGCGGAGCCTAGAGCGAGCCGGGCAGGTCGCCCGGCGCGCCGCTCTTGGAGCGCCAGTGCTCCGGCAGGTCCGCGTGCTCGAGGAAGAGCAGGTGGTCGTCGGTCCCGGACGCGGCGACGGCGTCCCAGGCGATCGTCAGTGCGTCGTCGAGGTCGTCCGCCTCGACGGTGACGGTGAAGACCCCATCGGCGTCGGTCTCGGAGACGATCGCGTCGTCCGGCAGGGCGGAGGCGAGCGCGGCGCGCGCCTGCTCGTCGCGCGGCGTGCCGCCGTGCTGGGTGATCAGGCCGATCTCGAATGCGGGCATGGTGCGGTTCTACCCCTTCAGCTTCGGCGAGGTCCACGGCGACGCCAGGCGCGTCGCGAACAGACCCGGCAGGTCGTCGATCGCCACGCGCTCCTGCGCCAGCGAGTCGCGGTCGCGGACCGTGACCGTGCGGTTCTCGAGCGACTCGTGGTCGATCGTCACGCACCACGGCGTGCCGATCTCGTCCTGGCGGCGGTAGCGCTTGCCGATCGAGCCGCCCTCGTCGTACTCGGTCTGCATCAGCGGCTTCAGCTTGGCCTGCACCTCGCGCGCGAGGTCCGGCTGGCCGTCCTTCTTGACCAGCGGGAGCACCGCGACCTTGACCGGCGCCAGGCGCGGGTGGAGCTTGAGGACCGTGCGGACGTCGCCGTCGGCGACCTGCTCCTCGTCGTAGGCGTCGATCAGGAAGGAGAGCAGCGCGCGGCCGACGCCCGCGGCGGGCTCGATGACGTGCGGGACGTAGCGGCGGCCGTCGGGCTCGACGACCTCGATGTCCTTGCCCGACGCCTTGGCGTGGGCGGTCAGGTCGAAGTCGCCGCGGTTGGCGATGCCCTCCAGCTCCGACCAGCCCATCGTGCCGGGGTAGTCGTACTCGACGTCGGCGGTGCCGCTGGAGTAGTGGCTGAGCTCGTCCGGGTCGTGGTCGCGCAGGCGCAGGTGGTCGGGGCGGATGCCGAGGTCGACGTACCACTGCAGGCGCGCGGCCTTCCAGTGGTCGTACCACTCGGGCGCCTGCTCCGGCGGGACGAAGAACTCCATCTCCATCTGCTCGAACTCCAGCGTGCGGAAGATGAAGTTGCCCGGCGTGATCTCGTTGCGGAACGACTTGCCGACCTGCGCGATGCCGAACGGCGGGCGGCGGCGGGCGAAGGTCAGGACGGTCTTGAAGTCCAGGAAGATGCCCTGCGCGGTCTCGGGGCGCAGGTAGACCGTGGAGCCCGTGTCCTTCACGGGGCCGACCGTCGTCTCGAACATCAGGTTGAACTCGCGCGCCTCGGTGAAGTCGTGGCGGCGGTCCTGGTCCTTGGGGAGCGTCGCCTTCGCCGGGCAGATCTCGTCGGGGTTGACGTGGTCGGCGCGGAAGCGCTGATTGCAGGAGCGGCAGTCGACGAGCGGGTCGGTGAAGCCGCCGACGTGGCCGGAGGCCTCCCACGTGCGCGGGTTCTGGATGATCGCGGAGTCCAGCGCGACGATGTCGTCGCGGTCCTGGAGCATCGCGTCCCACCAGGCGTCGATGACGTTGCGCTTGAGCAGGACGCCGTAATGACCGTAGTCATAGGTGTTGGCGATGCCGCCGTAGATCTCCGAAGCAGGGAAGATCAGGCCGCGGCGCTTGCACAGCGCCACGATCTTGTCCAACGTCACGATGTCCTGGGTGGGCACGCGCGCCACGTTACCCGAGCGCGCCGCGCGCCCGATTCGACCTTCCGCTGACACACCGGCGAATCGTTCGCTGGCACTCGTATACTGGGAGTGCCAATGCCCATCTACGAATACCGACGCCCGAACGGAACGACCTTCGAGGTCATGCAGCGCATGACCGACGACCCGCTCACGCACGACCCGGACACGGGCGAGCCGGTCGAGCGCGTCTTCCACCCGGTCGCCGTCCACTTCAAGGGCAAGGGCTTCTACAACACCGACTACGGCACCAAGCGCCGCAACCGCGAGCTGCGCGAATCCGCCGAGTCGGGCGCCGACAAGTACGAGGCCAAACAGGCGGAGAAGAAGGCCGACGCGGCGAAGTCGTCGTCCTCTGACGCTCCCGCCAAGCCCAAGGCCGAGAAGAAGTCCTCGTCGAAGTCGGGCGACAAGAAGTCCGCCAAGAAGTAGGCTCGCGCGGCATGAGCCGCGCGATTCCGTTCATCGCCGGAGTGGTCCTCACCGCCCTGGTCGCCTATGGGCTGCACCAGCGGTCGATCCGAACGGACGCCATCCAGGTCGCGGACGCGGCGATCAGGCCCGTCGAGTCGCCGACGCCGCCACCCGGGCTGCCCGACTTCACGCCGCGGCGCTGGCATGCGGTCGGCGGGCGGATCGACACGCTCGGCGGGCGTCGAGTGGCGAGCGCGACGTGGACGCGTGGTGGCCGGACCGTGACGTTCTCGCGGATGGCCGACACAGATGGGCTGAACGATCCGATGGGATCGCAGGTCACGACATGGGGCGACCTGAACGTCGCGTGGCACAACCAGCGCGGCCAGCTCCGGGCGCGAACCGTCCTGGACGGGCACCAGACGGTGCTGACCGGGACGCCGGCCTCGGAGTCGCTGCGGCGCGAGCTGATGCACCTGATCGTGCTGGCCGGCGGCCGTATCGCGCAGTAGTGTTCACCGGGTGACCCGCGGAGCTCGTGACGCGTTGCTGGTCGCGGCGTCCTTGATGGCCGCCGGCACGGTGCTGCCGTGGGGCCGGGTGCGGACGTCGCCGTGGAACGAGGTCGAGTCCGTCGGCGGCTTCGACCACGGCGCGATGGTCGTCCTCGTGGTGGCGGCCCTGTTGGCCGCGGCAGCGCTGCTGCGCCGGGTCACGGCCGCCGTCATGGCCGCGGGTCTCGCGGCGCTGGTCACCGCGTGCCTCGCCTGGGAGCTTCCCGGCACCCTGCTCTCCAGCGTCCCGGGCGCGTACGAGACGGGACTCGGACTCGGGCTGGGTCTGTCGTTGCTGGGAGCGTTCACGGCGTTCTGCGCGGCGGCTGCGATCGTCGGGCGCGCACTCAACGACGCGGCACTGCGATCGACGGCGCGCCGCGCCGCCCGCGCCTAGCCCTTCAGGAAGCGTTGCACCTCGCGCTGCTTCTCCGCGTCTGAGACGTGGAGACCCGCGCCGCCGTCGGGTGCGGTCTCGGCGCCGTCGGGCTTGAGGACGCGGGGCGTCGGCGAGCCGGAGGTGGCCAGGGCGCCGAAGAGGCCGAGGAGGGTCGGGCCGGACATGTCGGAGCGCAGCGCCTTGGGCGTGTTCCAGGCGATCCAGGGCATGCGGATGAAGGCGCCGGGCGAGACGAGGCGGGACTTCATCGCGGAGAGGATCTTCTGCTGGCGGCGCGCGCGGGTGAGGTCGTTCTCGGCCGGGTTGCAGAGGTTCTTGCGCGTGCGGGCGAGCGCAAGCGCCTGCTTGCCGTCGATGTGGGTCTTGCCCTTCTTCAGGCGCAGCGTGTAGCCGCCGTTCTTGTACCCGCCGTTGATCTTGGAGACGACGCAGCCGCCGTCGTAGGTGATGCCGCCCATGGCGTCGATCAGGTCCGGGAAGTTCTCGAAGTTGACCTCGATCAGGTGGTTGACCTGGATCCCGAGGTAGTTCTCGATCGTCTCGGTGGCAAGGGCGGCGCCGCCGAAGGCGTAGGCGGCGTTGATCTTGTTGCGGCCATGGCCGGGGATGTCGACGATCGTGTCGCGCGGGATGGACAGGCGCGCGTTCTTGCCGCCGCCGACGCGCATCAGCATGATCGAGTCGCTGCGGCCGGTGCCGCTGGTCTCTGCGCCGGGCTCCTTGGAGCCCTTGGGGCGCGTGTCGGAGCCGAGCACGAGCACCGTATTCGGGCTCGTGAGCGGGAAGCCGGCGCCCCCGAGGGAGACGTCGCCGCTGAGGTCGCCCTGCTGGATCTGCGCGGAGATCAGGAACAGGACGAGGCTCAGTCCGAGCCAGGCGATGGCGGCCAGGACGAGGTACTTGATGACACGGCCGGGGGTGATCGGACCGCGGACGCCGCGTCGCCGGCGGCGGGGAAGGCCAGGGAGGCGCGGGCGGCGACGGCCGGGCTCGCGGCGGTCCGGATCCTCCTCGCCGGGCCGCGGCCGCTCGCCCGGACGCGGCGGCGCCTCGGTCAGGTCGTCGAGCAGCGACTCGCCGTCCTTGGGCCCACGCCGAAGGAACGCCGGGGCGGCGCGGTACTTCGTGTACTCGGGTGGGTCGGAGGGGGTCGACATCCAGGCGTTAGGGTGACGGGTCATGTCCGCCGGGTGCGTGATCGGTGTGGATCTCGGGGGCACCAAGTTGCTCGCGGGCGTCGTCGAACCCGACCTCGAGGTGCGCCACCGCGTCTTCCGGCTGGCACGCGAGGGTAGGGGGTCCGAGGAGCTGCTGGATCAGCTGGTCGAAGCCGTGCAGGAGGTGCAGGTCGCGGCGGGCCGGGAGCTCCTGGCGGTGGGGTTCGGGATCCCGTCATTGGTTGACGTTCAGACCGGCGTTGCGGCGACGACGGTGCATCTTCCCTTGCGCGACGTGGCGTTCCGGGACGTGATGGCCGAGCGGCTGGGCGTGCCGGTCGCGGTCGACAACGACGCCAACGCGGCGATTGCCGCCGAGCACCGCTTCGGCGCGGCGAAGGGCACCCAGACGGCGGCGCTGCTGACGCTGGGGACCGGGATCGGCGGCGGGATCGTCGTGGACGGCTCCGTCGTGCACGGCGCCAACGGCGGCGCGGGCGAGTGGGGCCACATGGTCATCGAGTCCGACGGGCCGCTGTGCACGTGCGGCAACCGCGGCTGCATGGAGATGCTCGTCAGCGGCTCGGCCCTGGGCCGGGCGGCGCGGCGGGCGGCCGAGGAGCTGCCGGACTCCGGCTTCGGCCGCGCGCGGTCGGCGGGGCGGGAGATCACGGGCGCGCTGGCGACCGAGCTGGCGCACGACGGAGATCCGGTCGCGCGTGACGTGGTCGCGTCGATGGGGCGCTACCTCGGCATCGGGCTGACCAACGTGGTCAACGTGCTCAACCCCGAGGTGATCGTGGTCGGCGGCGGCGTTATCGCGGCCGGCGACATGCTCCTTGAGCCGGCGCGGCGCGTGGTGGCCGAGCGGGCGCTGCTGCCTTCGCGCGACCGCGTGCGGATCGTGCCGACGCGCTACGGCGACGCGTCCGGGATGGTCGGCGCGGGGCTGCTGGCGATGGACTTGGCCGGCGTGTCCTGATGTCTGGGTCGCTCGTCGTCTGTCCCACCCCGATCGGGAACCTGGAGGACGTCACGCTGCGGGTGCTGAGCGCGCTGCGGTCGGCGGACGTGGTCGCCTGCGAGGACACGCGCCGCACGCGCGTGTTGTTGGACAAGTACGGCGTGGTGGCCAAGACGGTCAGCTACCACGAGCACAACGAGGCCTCGCGCGCGAGCGAGTTGGTGTCGCGCATGCAATCCGGGGAGACCGTGGCGCTGGTCAGCGACGCGGGCATGCCGCTGGTCAACGACCCGGGGTTTCTGCTGGTCCAGGCGTGCGTGGCGGCGGGAATCGGGGTGGAGGTCCTGCCGGGGCCGTCCGCTGCGTTGACCGCCCTTGTCGCCTCGGGTTTGCCGGCGACGACCTGGCGTTTCGTGGGCTTCCTGCCGCGCAAGCGAGGCGAGTTGGAGGCCTTGTTCCGGGGGGCGAGGGAGACGCTGGTGGCCTTTGAGTCGCCGCGCCGTCTGTCTTCTTCGCTCGACGCCCTGGCGGAGGTCGACGGGGCGCGCGCGGTGGCGGTCTGCCGCGAGCTGACCAAGCTGCACGAGGAGATCGTGCGCGGCTCGGCGTCGGAGCTGGCGGAGCGCTACGCCTCCGAGGACCCGCGCGGGGAGATCGTCGTGGTGATCGGCGGCGCGCCTGCGGAGGAGACCGACCTCGGCCCGGCGTTGGAGGCATTGCGCCGTCTGGTCGACGCGGGCGCGAAGGCGCGGCCGGCGGCGACGGTCGTGGCCGAGCTGACCGGCGCGAGCGCGAACGCGCTGTACAAGGCGCTGCACGAGCGCTGAGGCCTCGCGACGGCTTCGTTCGCGTCTGCGGCGAACCCGTTGCGACTTCGCGCCGATCCTGTGCGGATCGCCGTCGCCGAGTGAAGCCGGATCTAGCTTCGCCTGCGTGTTCCGCCTGACGCCCTTCATCGCGACGGTCCTGCTCGTCCTCCACGCCACCGGGGAGGCCGTCGCGGCGGAGGGGTGGCGAAGGCCGCTCGACGGAGGAGCGGTTGCCAAGGCGTTCGTCTACGACCGTGCGACCCCGTTCGCGGGCGGCGCGCGGCGCGGGATCGACGTCGCCGCCGCTTCCGGAGCGCGGGTAGGCGCCGTGTGCGGCGGCGTCGTGACGTGGGCCGGCCGCGTGCCGCGGTGGGGGAAGGGCGTGACGCTGCGCTGCCCGCGCGGCGTGGTCGCGACGGAGCTGGGGCTCGCCTCCGTCGCCGTCGCTCGCGGCGAGCAGCTCGCGCCGGGCGCGACGCTCGGCCGCCTCTCGCCGCGCGGGGTGCTGCGCGTCGGTGCCCGGCGCAGCGGCGATCGCTTCGGCTGGATCGACCCCGTGCCGCTCTTCGATGCCGGCGGCGACGCCACGCCGCTGCTCGTCCCGCCCGTGCCTCGGCGTCTCAGCAGGCCGCGCGTCGCGCCCGGCCCGACGACCGCTGCCGCACGCCATCCCGCACGGCGCGTCACCCGTCCGCAGCCCTCCGCCGTCGCGCCGCACATCGCCCCGCCGCCGCTTCCGACCGCGCTCGCCGTCGCCGGCCTGGGCCTGCTGGTCAGCGCCGCGGGGACCACGTCGATCGTTCGGGCGCGGCGGCGCGGGTGGCGGATCGCCGAGATCGCGGTGCTTCAGCGATAGCGTTAGGCCTGGATGTCCTTCTACGTCACGACGCCCATCTACTACGTCAACGCCGCCCCGCACCTCGGGCACGCGTACACGACCATCGCCGCGGATGTGATGGCGCGTCATCACCGGCAACGTGGCGAGGACGTCTTCTTCCTCACGGGCACCGACGAGCACGGCGAGCCGGTGGCGCTGGCCGCAGAGGCCGCGGGCGTCACGCCGCGCGAGCTGGCCGACAAGAACGCGGAGCGGTTCAAGGCGCTCGCGCCGGTCCTCAACGTCACCAACGACTTCTTCATCCGAACCTCGGACCCCGAGCACGTCAAGGCCGTGCAGGAGGTGCTGACCAAGGTGAAGGACAACGGCTACGTGGAGCTCGGGCTCTACGAGGGCTGGTACTGCCCGCGGTGCGCGGACTTCAAGTCGGAGTCCGAGATCGTCGACGGCAACCGCTGCCCGATCCACCTGATCGAGCTGACCTGGGAGCAGGAGGAGAACTACTTCTTCAAGCTCTCCAAGCTCCAGGAGCGCCTCGAGCAGCTCTACGAGGAGCAGCCCGGCTTCGTCACGCCGTCCTCGCGCCGCAACGAGGCGTTGTCCTTCATCAAGTCCGGCCTCAACGACGTGTCGCTTACGCGCGGCAAGCTCACCTGGGGCGTGCCGGTGCCGTGGGACGAGTCGCAAGTCTTCTACGTGTGGTTCGACGCGTTGTTGAACTACTACACCGCGCTCACCTACGCGCGGCCAGGCGAGGATCTGCGCGACGAGTTCTGGCCCGCTCAGCGCCACCTGATCGCCAAGGACATCCTCAAGTTCCACTGCGTCTTCTGGCCGGCGCTGCTGATGGCCGCCGACCTGCCGCTGCCCAAGAACGTCTTCGTGCACGGCTACCTCCTCTTGGAGGGCCACAAGATGTCCAAGTCGCTGGGCAACGTCCTGGACCCGTTCGAGGTCATCGACAAGTTCGGGGCAGACGCGCTGCGCTTCTACCTGCTGCGCGACGTGTCCTTCGGCCAGGACGGCGCGGTCTCCACCGAGGACTTCGAGAAGCGCTACGAGTCTGAGTTGGCCAATGACTACGGCAACCTCGCCAGCAGGACCATCAAGATGCTCCTGCGCTACCGCGACGGCGCGGTGCCGCAGGTCGAGCTCGACCGGGCGGTCGCCGCGGAGTTCGATGGCCTCGTGGACCGCGTCAGCGCGCAGGTCGGCGACGCCGAGCTGACCGCCGCGCTCGAGGACATCTGGGTGCGCGTGCGGCGCCTGAACGCCTACGTCGGCGAACAGGAGCCGTGGAAGCTCTCCAAGGACCCTGAGCGCGCGGCCGACCTCGACCGGGTGCTCGCCACGCTCGCCGAGGGCATCCGCGTGGTGACGGTCCTCCTGCACGCCTGGATCCCGGAACGTGCCGACCGCCTGCTCGGCGCGCTCGGCGTCGACGGCCTGGACGGCACCGACACGGCGCCCGCGCTGGCGATCGCCACGGCGTCCTTCGGCGCCGCGGTGCCGACGCAGGTGACCGACATCGATCCGCTCTTTCCCAAGCAGCAGCCGGCCCCGGCCGCGTGATCGACTCCCACACCCATCTCGACTCCTGCGCGATTGACGACGCGGAGCTGATCGCCGAGGCGCGCGCCGTCGGGGTGACGCGGATCCTCACGATCGGCCAGGACGGGCCGACGGGCGAGGCGGCGCTGGCCGCCGCGCGCGCGTTCCCGGGCGTCGTGTTCGCGGGGATCGGCCACCACCCCAACAAGGCCACGGGCTTCGGGGACGCCGAGCTGGAGACGATCGCGCAGCTCGCCGCCGACCCGGCCTGCCGCGCGATCGGCGAGACCGGCCTGGACGACTTCCGCGAGTACGCGCCGCGTGCTGATCAGGAGCGCGCGTTCCACGCGCAGATCGACCTCGCGCGGGAGGTCGCCAAGCCGCTGGTGATCCACACGCGCGCGGCCGACGACGACACGATCGCCACGCTGCGTCAGCGGGCGGCGGGCGTGCGGGTCATCCTGCACTGCTTCTCGATGCCCGACCGCCTCGACGAGTGCCTGGCCGAGGGCTGGTACATCTCGTTCGCGGGCAACGTCACCTACCCCAAGAACATCGACTTGGCCGCGGCCACCGAGCGCGTTCCCGACGACCGGATCCTCGTCGAGACCGACGCGCCCTACCTGACGCCGCAGCCGCTGCGCAAGCACCGCAACCAGCCGGCCTACGTGACCGAGACCGCGCAGTTCATCGCCGAGCGGCGCGGGCAGGGCTACGCCGAGCTGGAGGCGATCGTCGAGCGCAACGCGGCGGAGCTGTTCGCGTGGTGAGCGACCGGCCGTCGGAACCCGCCGAGCTCCCGTCGCAGCCGAGCCTGCGCCGGATGCGCGCGTTCGGCGTGCGTCCCAAGCGCGACCTCGGTCAGAACTTCCTGATCGACTCCAACATCTTGGGGGTCATCGAGCGCGCGGCGGAGCTGGGCCCGGAGGACGTCGTCCTGGAGATCGGCGGCGGGCTGGGCGTGCTGAGCGAGTACCTGGCGGCGCGGTCGGCCCACACGCACGTGGTCGAGCTCGACCGTTCGCTGGAGCCCGCGCTGCGCGACGCGCTCGCGCCGTTCGGCGAGACGACCACGCTGCACCTCGGCGACGCGCTCCAGCTCGACTACACGGCGCTGGACCCTGCCCCGACCAAGGTGGTGGCCAACCTCCCGTACGGGATCGCCGCGACCGCGATCCTCGACACGATCTTCGTGCTGCCGTCGGTGACGCGCTGGGTGGCGATGGTGCAGAAGGAGGTCGGCGAGCGCTTCGCGGCGTCGGCCGGCACCTCGGCCTACGGGGTGCCGTCCGTGCTGGCGCAGCTCTCGTGCGACGTGCGCGTGCACCGCTCCGTGGCACGCACCGTCTTTCACCCGGTGCCCAACGTCGACTCCGTGCTCGTGCTCCTCACCCGCAACGGCCCCGCGCCGGCGCCCGAGCTACGTGCGCTCGTGCAGGGCGCGTTTGCGCACCGGCGCAAGGCCCTCCCGAAGTCGCTCCAGCTCCACACCGGCGACAAGGCGCTGCGCGATCGTGCCCGCGCCGCGTTGGCGGAGATCGGCCTGCCGGAAGACGCGCGCGCCGAGCGGCTCACGCCCGCGCAGTTCCGCGCGCTGGGAGAGGCGATCGCGCGATGAGGTGGGGGCGATGAGGCTCGAGACCCGCGCGCCGGGCAAGATCAACGTCTGCCTCTTCCTCGGGCCGCCGCGCGCCGACGGGCGCCACGAGCTGGTCTCGGTGATGCAGTCGGTGACGCTCGCCGACCGGCTGCGCCTGGAGGAGCTCGACGGCGATGGCGGCGCGGCGCCCAGCGACCTCGTCGACTGCCCCGGCGTCGAGGGCCCCAACCTGGTCGCCACGGCGATCGAGCGCTTCCGCCAGGCCACGCGCTGGGACGGCGGCGCGGTCCGGATCTCCATCGACAAGCGCCTGCCGGTGGCCGCCGGGATGGCCGGTGGCAGCGCCGACGCCGCCGCGGCGCTCAGGCTGCTCGCCCGCGCGGCGCAGATCGAGGACCCCGAACTGCTGCACGAGATCGCGATCGGCCTCGGCGCCGACGTTCCCGCGCAGGTGCTCCCCGGCCGCGTGCTGGCGACCGGCGCGGGCGAGGTGATCGAGCGGATCCCGGGCGTCACGCGCTACGGCGTCCTCGTCGTCCCGTCGGAGTCCGGCGCGCAGCTCTCCACACCCGACGTCTTCCGCGAGGCCGACCGCCTCGGCCTGCCGCGCGCCGCTCAAGGCCTACAACAAGCGCTGGACGCCGTGCGGGATGGCCTGCCGGATCTCCCCGACGCCCTCTGCGTCAACGAGCTCCAGCCCGCCGCCCTCTCGCTCCTGCCCGCACTGGAGGACACCCTGCGACGCGTACAAGAAGCCGGCGCCGACGTCGCGATGGTCTCCGGCTCCGGCCCGACCGTCCTCGGCCTCTTCCACGACCGCGCCGCCGCCAAGGCCGCGCGCGACGCGCACTTCCCCGGCTGCAAGGTCGCCAAGCCGGTCGGTCCCCACGGCGGCGAGGTCTTGGCGGCATGAGGCCTACAACATGAAGATCGGTCCGATCCTCGCGGCCGTCGCGCTGGCGGCCTTCCTCGTCGTTCGCCGCCGCAAGCTCGAGCCGACGCTGCTGATCGGCGGCGGGCTCGTCGTCCTCGGCCTGCTCGTCTACGGCTCCGGCCTTGTCGAGATGCCGGACTTCAAGAAGATCGTCGAGGACGCCGGCGACACGCTCGGCAAGTGGACCTACCTCGTCGTCGGCGTGATGGCGTTCTTCGAAACCGGCGCGTTCGTCGGCCTGATCGCGCCCGGCGAGACGTTCCTGATCTTCGGCGGCGTCGTCGCGGGGCAGGGGACGATCAGCCTCGTCGTGCTGATCGCGATCACGTGGACCTGCGCGGTGCTCGGCGACCTCGCGTCCTACGCAGCGGGCCGCAAGCTCGGACGCGGGTTCCTCGTCAAGCACGGGCCGAAGGTCCAGATCACCGAGGAGCGCATCCACCAGGTCGAAGGCTTCTTCGACCGACACGGCGGCAAGGCGATCTTCCTCGGCCGGTTCGTCGGGCTCGTGCGCGCGGTCAACCCGTTCCTGGCCGGGTCCAGCGGGATGCCGCTGCGGCGCTTCCTGCCCTACGACATCCTCGGCGCCGGCGCCTGGGCGACGATGCTGCTCGTCCTCGGCTACATCTTCTGGCAGTCGTTCGACCAGGTGCTGGAGTGGGCCGAGCGCGGGACGCTCGCGCTCGGGACGGTCATCGTCGTACTCGCCGCGGTGTTCACCGCCTATCGGCACTTCCGCGTGGAGGAGAACCGCGACAAGGCGGGCGCCTGGATGGACCGCCAGCTCGACCGGCCCGTGCTCAAGCCGGTGGCGTTCTTCGTCCGGCCGATCGGGCGCTGGGCGAAAGGGCCGCTGACGTTCTTCTGGAACCGGATCACGCCCGGCGAGCTCGGGCTGGAGCTGACGACGCTGCTGACGTTCGCGGCGGTCGGGTCGTTCGCGCTGATCGGCAACGCGATCGAGCTGCGCGACCGGACGCTGCTGACCGGCGACGACACCGCGCACCGGTGGGCCGACAAGATCCGTTCCGACACGCTGGACGACGTCGCGCGGGCGGTCACGCACCTCGGCTCGCTGACCGCGGTGCTGATCGCGACCGTGCTGACGATCATCGTGCTGGTCATCCGACGGCAGGTGATCGACTCGGTCGCGCTGGCGATCGGGCTGCTGGCGACGTTCATCGGCGTGCACGTCGCTAAGGGCGCCGTCGACCGGCCGCGGCCGAGCGACTCGCTGGTGTCGACCGACGGCATGAGCTACCCGAGCGGCCACGCGGCGTACGCGATGACCTGGATCGCGATCGCCGTCGTGCTGACCCGGACGCTGCCCGGCCTGGCGCGCACGACCGCGGCGATCATCGCGTCGATCGTGGTCGCCGTGGCGGTCGGGCTGACGCGCGTCTACCTGCGCGCGCACTACCTCTCCGACGTCCTCGGAGGCTTCGGTCTCGGAGCGACGACGTTCTCGATCTGCGGCATGGGAGCGCTGGTCGTCGCCTTCCTGCGGCACAATGGCTCCCGCACGTGAGCAACACCGAGATCACCTATCTCGTCGGCGCCTGTTGCACCGTCTTCGCGCTGGCGGCCTACGTGGCCTACATCCTCGTCCCGGCCTGGACCGCGTACTCGCGCGTCTGGCAGCGCTGCGCGGCCGCCGTCCTCTCGCTCTACGTCCTCGCCGCCTTCGTCGGCGTCGGCGTCGCGGGCGGCGCGGCGATCGTTTGGTTCTGGGACCGCATCGGGGTCTGAGCCCGCACCTGGCCACTTCGGTGGTCCTTCAGGTGCAGAGATGATGCAAATAGGTTCGGGGCCGTAAACTCTGGCGCATATGTCCAGCCCGGCTCCGAGGACGCCGGCCGGAATCGACCTCGAGGCCCTGGATGCCGTCACCGACGCCGTCGAGTCCGGTGCGGGCCTTCCTGAGGTGGTTCGTGCCGCGTCGCGCGCGCTTGACGACGCGAGCCTCGCGCTGACCGATCGGTCCGGCGCGGTGCTGGCCGTCGCCGCGCGGTCAACGGCCGATGAGCGGACGCTGCTGGGCGACGCCGACGACGTCGAGGCTCACGACCTGCGGGTTGCCGACGAGCAAGTCGGCCAGCTGCGGGTGCGGCTGCGCGCGGACGCCGACGCGCCGTCGCCGATGGTGCTGCGGATCATCCTCACGCTCGTCGCCTCCGAGGTCCAGCGCGTGCGCGCCCCCGCGCGGGCGTCGGAGCTGGCGGTCGCCGAGTTCCTGCACGACCTGCTCAACCGGCGGCTGACCGACGGCGCTGAGGTGGCGGCGCGCGCCGACGAGCTCGGCGTCGACGTGCGCGGTGGCGCCGCGATCGTCGTCGTCCGCGCCCAGCTGCACGTGCCCACCGAGGAGGGCTGGCGGGAGCGCGTTATCACGGTCGCCGAGCGCGGCGCCCGCGCCGCGGTGCCGACGGCCGTCGCGGCGTCGTCCGGTCGCCCAGACGCGGTCGGCTCCGAGGTCGTGATCCTCGTCCCCGGCGAGGAGCCGGATGCCGCCGAGCGCGTCGGCGATGCCCTGCTGCGCGAGCTGAACGCGTCGCTGCCCGGCCACACCTTCGCGCTGGGTCGCAGCCGCCTGGCTGCCGAGCCCGCCGACCTCCCGCGCGCCGGCAACGAAGCGCTCCTGGCCGCCAACGTCGCCGAGGGCGACACGCCGTCGGAAGAGGGCCAGCGCGTGATGGCCTTCGACGACACCGGCGCCTATCGCCTCTTGCTGTCGGCGATGAGCGAGGACCCGGCCGAGCTGCAGCGCTTCTACGCCGAGACGATCGAGCCGCTCGTCGCCTACGACGAGCAGTACGAGACCGACCTCGTCGTCACCGTCGAGGCGTTCCTGGACGCTGACGGCAACGTCGCCGGCACCGCCTCGCGCCTCTTCACCCACCGTCACACGATCCGCTACCGGCTGGAGCGCGTGCGCGAGCTGTCCGGCTTGGACGTCGGCTCCACCGACGGCCGCGAGAAGCTCAGCCTCGGGCTGAAGGCGATGCGCGTCCTGGGCATCGCCGCACGCGGCGGCCCCGCGACCGAGCAGGGCGCGAGCGGCGGACGCGTCCCGCGGCGCGGCTGAACGACCGCGCTCGGACACTCGCGCGACAGCCTTACGTAGGTTTCGTCGGCCGACTGAAGAGCGTTTGCGCGCCAAGTATCATGCGAAATGACGCAGCGGACCGCCGGAACCGGTGAAGTCCCCGGAATTCCGACTGGACATGGGGTGCAGACCCCACTTGAGAAGCGACCCGCTGGCGCCGAAACCTAGGAGTGTGGGGTGCTGTCCCGCACCCCCAGGATGAATTCCCTCCCCGCATGAAGCACCGCACCCACGACCACCTCTTCGCCGCCGCCGGCGTCACCGCGGCGCTGTCCCTCATTGGCACCGGCGCCACGGTGCTGAAGGGCTCGGTCTTCCACTTCGATCACTGGCCGCTGGTCGCCGGCGACTCGTCGCGCGCCACCGAGCTGCCGACCGCGCCGATCGCCGCGCCCGAGCAGCAGGCCGCCGCTCCGGGCTCCGCCGCCTCGCTCTTGGCGGGCGCCACGCGCGTCGGCGGGACCGCCGCGCTGCTTCCGGGCCTGGGCGGCCCGTCGGGGATCACCGCCATCGGCGTGGCCGTGCCCGCGGGCAGCCTCACGCCGAGCGCCTCTGAGACCACGGGCAACGGCTCGTCTCCCGCTTCGACGTCGGTCGTCGCCGGCCGCGACGGCTCCGGCTTCTCGCTCGGCAACGCGCCGAGCAGCTCGGTCGACGGCTCGCGCGACCCGGTCGCCGGCACCGGCTCCACCGGCAACAGCACCTCGTCGACCGGCAGCACGCGCACCGCGAGCGGCACGGACACCGACGGCGACGGCATCCCGGACACCTTCGAGAGCACCCACGGCACGCCGGTCACCCCGGACGACACCACCGGCACGGGCAGCAGCGAGACGGGCGGCCGCACCGGCCCGAGCGCGTTCACGCCGGACCCGGTCGTCACGGCGCCGCCGGCCGATCCCGCGCCGACGGACCCGGCTCCCACCGATCCGGCTCCGACCGACCCCGCTCCGACCGATCCGGCCCCGACGGACCCGGCTCCGACCGACCCGGCGCCCAACGACCCGGCTCCGAGCGATCCGGCCCCGGCCGATCCGACGCCGCCCGCCAGCGACCCGGCGCCCGCCGACCCGGCTCCGAGCAACCCGGCCCCGGCAGACCCCGCGCCTGCCGATCCCGCGCCGCCCGTCGATCCCGCACCGCCCGTCGATCCGGCTCCGGCCGACCCGGCGCCGCCCGCGGACCCGGCCCCGCCGGCCGAGACGGCCCCGGCCGACACGACGCCCGCTCCCGCGGCGTCGACCACGACGGACGCCAACGCGGCGGTCCCGTCGGCGGCGCAGTAGCGCTCTGGCAGGCTCGTAGGATCCCGGTCCTATGCGGATCGGGATCATCACCGGCTCAGGGACCTACGAGCTGCTCGACGGCGCCCAGCCAGTCGAGGTCGAGACGGAGTTCGGAACGGCGACCGTCAGCGAGGGCGCGTTCGCGGGCGTGGATGTCCTGCACGTCTCGCGGCACCTGCCCGGCCATCCGCGGCTGTCGCACCAGGTCACCCACCAGGCGAACATCGCCGCGCTGCGGGACCGGGGCGCGGACGCGATCGTGGCGGTCACGGTCTGCGGTGCGGTCGATCCCTCCGTGCCGCTCGGGTCATTGATCGTCTTCGACGACCTGCACTTCCTGGTCAACCGGCTGCCGGACGGCTCGATCTGCACGCTGCACACCGAGCCCGGGCGGCCCGGCCGCGGGCACTGGGTCTTTGAAGGCCCGTTCAGCTCGGGCGTGCGCGGCGCGCTGCTCGCGGGCGCGCAGGAAGCCGGCCTCACCGTCCGTGACGGCGGCTGCTACGGCCACGTCGACGGCCCGCGCTTCAACACCAAGGCGGAGATCCGGTCGCTGGCGTCGGTCGGCGTGACCGCGGTCTCTCAGACCGCCGGGCCCGAGACCGTGCTGTGCGGCGAGGCCGAGATCCCGTTCGGGCTGATCGGCTACGCGACCGACTACGCCAACGGCGTCATGGACGAGCCGACGCCCGTCGAGGAGCTGGTGCGGCTCGTGGGCGAGTCGTCGGGGTCGTTCGCGGCCGTGCTGACCGCGGCGCTGCCCAAGCTCGCCGCCGCGGACCTGACGCCGGTGGGATCGCATTTCCGCTTTGACTGAGACCGGCGCGCCCGGCGTTCCGCGCGTCGTCGTCTTGGACGCGCTCGCCGCGCCGTGCGAGCCGCCGCTGGGCGGCGAGGCGTTACAGGCCTGGCTGCGCGAGCGCGCGGTCGCGTGGGCGCGCGCGGCGGGCGACGGGACCGAGCCGCTCCAGCTGCGCGCCGCCGACGAGTTGCCCGCCGCGCTGGGCGATCACGACGGGCCGGTCGTCCTCGTCGCGCCTGATGTCCCTGCGCTCGGCGAGCATCACCTCGCCGCCGCTCGCGACGACCTCGCCGCGGGCGTCCTGCTGTCCAGCGCGGCGACCGGCGATGGCACGCCGTTCCTGATGGTGTTGAGCGCCGCGGACCCGGAGCTGCTGGCGGCGGTCGGCGCGCCGTTCAACGACGTCCTCGGCCTGGCCGCGGCGCGCGGGGGCGAGCTGGGGATGATCCGCGCGGAGCGGCGCCTGACGACGCTCGGTGACGCCCGCGCGCTCGCGGTCGACCCGCTCACGCCGCCGGACCTCCGCGCGCTGCTGCCGGACGCGGCCGCGAGCGCCTAGCTCGCGACCTTCGCCCGCGCCGCGCGCGAGTAGGCCGACACCACGCGCTCGCAGTTGGCCGTGCGCGGCTTGACGCGGCCGTAGACCACCGTGTCGGCGCCCGGCCCGCAGTCGACCGTCGCCTTCTTGCGCGTGAACGCCATCACCGAGTCGTTGCCGTTGCCGCCGCGGACGACGTTGCGGCCCGTGCCGCGCAGGCGGATGACGTCGTCGCCGTCACCGCCGCCGATCGTGTTGTCCGCCGCGCCGCCCTGGAGCTGATCCGCGCCCGGGCCACCGTCGATGTGGTTGAAGCCGCGGCCGCCGTAGACCGTGTCGGCGCCGGGGCCGGCGATCAGCTCGTCGTGCGCGCCGTGGCCGGCGTCGTCGTGGTTGCGGTCGCCCCAGAGGACGTCGTCGCCCTCGGCGCCCAGCAGCGTGTCGGAGCCGTGCCCGCCGAGCAGGTTGTCATTGCGGTCGGTGCCGTGGACGGTCGCGCCCGAGTCCGACGCCAGCTCGCGGCGGCCGACGGACGGGTCGCTGACCGCCTCGGCTTCGACGACGTCCTCGCAGTTGACGATCTCGTCGTGGCGCAGCGCCTGGGCGTTGGAGATGCCGCCGGGCTCGTTGTAGGGGTTGATGACGATCGTGTCGTCGCCCGGCCCGCAGTCGACGTCAGCGACCGCCGTGCCGTTGTTGACGTAGACGACGTCGTCGCCGTCGCCCGCGTCGATGTGGTCGGGGCCGGAGTCGGCGTAGATGATGTCGTTGCCGGCGCCTGCGCGGATCGTGTCGGCACCGCTGCCGCCGTGGACGAGGTCGTCGCCGTCGCCCGCGTCGACCACGTCCGGCGCGGGGCCGCCGTCGACGACGTCGTTGCCGGCACCGCCGTCGATGCGGTCGTGGCCGAAGCCGCCGAACGCGCGATCCGGTCCGTCGCCGGCGTTCAGGACGTCGTCGCCGGAGCCGCCCTCGAGCTGGTCGGCGCCGCCGTTGCCGGTCGCCGTGTCGGCGCCCGTGCCGCCATCCAGGTGGTCCGGACCCGCGCCGCCCGTCAGGCGGTCCGCGCCCTCCTCACCGAGCAGGACGCCGCCGCGCGCGGTCCGCACGCTCATCCGGTCCGGGCCGGGCAGCCCGAGCAGCGGCGCGGCCGCGGGCTGCGACAGCGCCGGCAGCAGCGGCGCGACCGGCAGGGTCTCAACGGTCGTGACCGCGAGCGCCGGGTTGAGGTCGGCGGGCAGCGCCGGGAAGGCGCTCGCCGAAGCGGCGGACGGCAGGGCGAACGCGGCAGCGAGCAGCAGCGAGGCGGTGGGGGCGAATCGCATCTCTATTGAGATCGACGCGCCACCCCGTCCGGCGTGAGCGCCTGGACGTCACGCGGACCAAAGGCTGGGGAGCAGGGATTCGAACCCCGACTAGATCGGCCAAAGCGACCTGTGCTGCCATTACACCACTCCCCAGTGCATTGGGATACCGCACCTCCATTCAAGCGCACGGCGAACCCGATCTCCACGCTCGCTCTCTAGCCTTGCGCTCCGTGACCTCCTTCAGCGCCGTGGTGATGGCCGCCGGACAGGGAACGCGGATGAAGTCCGCGACGCCCAAGGTCCTGCACGAGATCTGTGGACGGCCGATGGTCGCGTGGCCGATCGTGGCCGCCCAGGAGGCCGGCGCGACCCGCGTCGTGGTCGTCGCGTCGCCGAACGTGGACCTGACGTCGGCGCTGCCCGAAGGGACCCGCACCGCGACGCAGCCGGTGCCCGACGGGACCGGCGGCGCGGTGCTCGCGGCGCTGCCCGAGACCGAGCCTGGCGCGCCTGTCGTGGTGCTCAGCGGCGACGTCCCGCTGGTCAGCGCGGCCGCGATCCAGGAGCTGGTCGCCGCGCACCTGGGCTCGGGTGCCGCCGCCACGATGGCGACCACGATCCTCGATGACCCCGCCGGCTACGGGCGCGTCGTGCGCGACGCGGTCGGCCACGTCGAGAAGGTCGTCGAGACCAAGGCCGACGGCGACGCCACGGCGCAGGAGCTGGAGATCCGCGAGATCAACACGGGGATCTACTGCTTCGACCACGCCGCGCTCGCCGACGCCCTGCCGCGCGTCGGCACCGACAACGCGCAGAACGAGAAGTACCTGCCCGAGGTTCTGACGCTGCTCAGAGACGACCGCAAGATCGTCGCCGCCCACATCGTCGACGACCCCGCGCTCGTCCTCGGCGTCAACGACCGTGTGCAGCTGGCCGAGGTCACCGCGCTCGCCCAGCGCCGGATCCTCGAGGACCACATGCGCAACGGCGTCACGGTGATCGACCCGGCATCGACCTACGTCGACGCCGCGACGACCATCGGTCAGGACACCACGCTGGAGCCCGCGACCACGATCAAGGGCGCGACGAAGATCGGCGCAAATTGCGTGGTCCGCAACTCCTACCTCGACGCGGTCACGCTGGAGGACGGGGTGACCGTCGGGCCCTTCGCCTACCTGCGGCCCGGCACCGTCCTGCGCAACGGCGCAAAGGCCGGGACGTTCGTCGAGATCAAGAACTCCGACATCGGCGAAGGCACGAAGGTCCCGCATCTCAGCTACATCGGGGACGCCGACGTCGGGCCCGGCACCAACCTCGGCGCGGCGACGATCACCGCCAACTACGACTCCAAGTCGAAGTCCAAGTCCCGCACGACGATCGGGGAAGGGGTCAAGACGTCGGTGGACACCACCCTGGTCGCCCCCGTTATCCTCGGCGACGGCGCCTACACGGCCGCCGGGTCGGTCGTCACCAACGACGTCCCCGCCCGCGCGCTCGCCGTCGCCCGCGCCAGGCAGCGCAACGTCGAAGGCTACGCGGACCGCGAGTAGAACTCAGAACATGGGCACCAGCATCCAGATGCCGCTCGACGCGTCGGGCCGGGCGATTACGATGGAGCGCGACGTGAGCACCCCGACGCGGACGATGCCGGTGGCCACCAGCCTTCCGATCGACTACGACAAGCGGCTGATGCTGTTCTCGGGGCGCGCCAACCCCGAGTTGGCCGCGAAGATCGGCAGCAAGCTGGGAGTCGACCTCGGCCCGATCACACTCAAGACCTTCAAGAACGGCGAGGTCTACTGCCGCTATGAGGAGTCGATCCGCGGCGCGGACGTCTTCCTCATCCAGCCGATCTGCGGCAACCCGGAGACGGGCATCAGCACCAACGACGCGCTGATGGAGCTGCTGGTGATGATCGACGCGGCGATCGGGGCCTCGGCCCACCGCGTGATCGCCGTCACGCCCTGGTACGGCTACTCGCGCCAGGACAAGAAGTCCGCGCCGCGCGAGCCGATCAGCGCGCGCCTGGTCGCCCGGATGCTCGAGGCCGCGGGTGCTGACCGCGTCCTGACGATGGACCTCCACGCCGGCCAGGTCCAGGGCTTCTTCAACATTCCGGTCGACCACATGACCGCGCTGATGATGCTCACCCAGCACTTCGACGACATGCAGCTCGACGACCTCGTCGTTGTCGCGCCGGACGCCGGGCGCGTCAAGTTGAACAAGAAGTTCGCGTCGAAGATCGGCGCCGAGCTGGCGATCCTCGACAAGGAGCGCCCGGCCCAGCAGGTCGCCGAGATCGGCTATGTGATCGGCGACGTCAAGGGCAAGACCGCGATCATCGTCGACGACATGATCGACACCGCAGGGACGCTGAAGGCCGCCGCCCACACCGTCCGCGACGAGGGCGCCGAGCGGGTCTTCGCCGCCGCCACGCACCCGGTCTTCAGCGGCAACGCCTATGAGAACCTCGAGGCCGCGGGCTTCGAGAAGATCGTCGTCACCGACACGATCCCGCTGCGCCCCGGCGCGCCGGAGAACATCCAGCTGCTGTCCTGCGCGGACCTGCTGACCGACTCGATCCGCCGCATCTTCACCGACGACAGCGTCAGTGAGGTCTTCGGCGGAGAGAACCAGCTGTTCTGATGGCCTGCTACGTCCTCGGCATCTCCGCTGCGGGCGGAGAGAACCAGCTGTTCTAGGTGACCTCCACCGCCGCGGCGCTCCTGCAGGACCGCCTCGGCTTGACCGATGACGAGCTGCTCGCCGCCCTCGGGGCCGATCCGCTGGAGCTCATCGGCGGTGACCTCGACCACAAGCCCCAGCTGCCGCTGCTGCTCACGCTGACCGAGGATGCGGCCGAGCGGGCGGGGGAGGGCGTCCTCAAGCGCTGGCTCCGCGCCTCCGGCCGCCACGGCCGCCCGATCGACCTGCTCACGGCCCAGGACTACGGCGCCTTTGAAGACGCGCTGGAGGACCTCCGCGAGCGCGGCTTCGTCGTGCGGGCGAGCGGCCGCTGAGCTAGCGGCCGACCGCCTCGGCGGCCTGCGACTTCTCCTGCTTCTTGTCGCCCGGCCAGACCCCGAAGAGGTGGTCCCAACCCTTGGCGCCGGCGCGGTCGACGGCGGCGCGGGTGACCTTGAAGGTGACGCCCTGGACGGCGGCGGCGGCGAGCACCTTGGTCCAGTCGGCCTCCTTGGTCGTCGGCTTCGGCGGCTCCTCCTTATCGAAGAGGCTCCAGACCGTGTCGAAGAGCTTCTTGGAGACGAAGCCCGCCAGGATCCCGAGGATGATCCCGAACGGCTTGTAGATCAGCTTCATACCGGCAACCTACCCGCCGCGCTGGCCACCCAACTGCCCATTCGGCTCTGGAGATTCCGACCGGCTGTCCGATGTAATGGGGTACACCTCGCAGCAGAATCGAGGAGGCGTGATGGAACCCCAGCACGAAGACGGCGACGCGGACGACCTGCTCCGCCGTGCCCTGTTGGACCCCGACGCGGCCGCTGCGGTCGCGCTGAAGGTCAACGGGCTCGCGCTGGCCGACGCGCTCACGGTCGTCTTCCACGGCCGGCGCGACCTCGGCACGATCCAGACCTACGTCGCCAACGGCGGCCACGGCTCCGGGGAGAAGCTCGGCGTCCGCGACCTCTTGCGCGTCCCGATCGACCTCGACCTCGCCGAGACCCACACGCGCTCGGAGGCCCAGGAGGCCTACGCCGCGCAGGCCCGGACGCTGCGCGACGCGCTCCAGGCCGCCGACACCGTCCTGGCGATCTGGGCCGAGCCGCTGGAGAAGGTCGCCGAGTCCTACGTGACGCTCGTGCGCTCCGTCGACCTCGACGTCCCGCTGCCCGCTCACCGCCTGATGCCGATCGCGCTCGTGGCGCCCGAGAAGCACCTCACGGTCGTCCCCGTCTGCGGCGCCCGGACGCTTGCCGAAGGCCGGCCGCCGATGGGCATCGCCTGCGCCCAGCAGGACGTCGCGCACGTCTACCCGCTGCCCGAGGAGCCCGAGTCGGCGCTCACCGACTTCATCGAGCGCGCCGCCGACCACGCCCGCCGCATGGCCGACCGCCTCGACGCCCAGGAGCGCTCCGTGCAGCGCTTCCTGGAGATCAACGGCGACGACTTCCCGCAGGCGGGTTAGTGTCCGCGGCGGAGTGCCCGCCACACGCAACCGCCGCCGTCTGCTCGCCATCGCCGTCCCTGCGACCGTCGTCGTCCTGCTCGTCGGCTTCCTCGCCGCGCGCTGGCTGACGACCGAGAACCGCGAGCGCGACGCGATCTTCACGCTGTTGGAGCGTCAGGCGGCGGGAGACGAGCAGGGCGTCCTGAAGCAGCTCCACGACTGCGACGCGGCGTGCACCGCCAAGGTCCGCGCCTTCCTGCCGCGCGTCACGGGCACGGGCAAGGTCAAGATCGCCCGCCTGGACTCCGGCACCTCCTACTCCTTCGGCACCAAGACCGGCGCGACGCGCGTCGTCTGGGTTCACGGCGTCGACGCGCGCCCGATCGTCCAGTGCGTGACGGTTCGCCGCCACGGGGGCCCGCTGACCGGTCGCTCCGTTAGCCTCCTGCGCCTTAGCGCGCCGCTGGCCGACAACGAGGGCTCCTGCTGATCTAAAGCGTCACGGGAACTCTCGGAGGCGGCCGACCGCAACGCGCGACTCCCCCTCGTGTTGACCCTCCCCGAGATGCCCCGACGCCTGCTCAAGCTGTCCCTCCTCGCCGTGCTCGCGCTCGCGCTGCCCGGCGCCGCCGTCACCGCCCACGCCCAGACGCCTGAGGCCAACGCGGCCCAGGCCGACGGCCTCCAGCAGAAGACGCTGTATGAGACCGGCGCCTCCGGCCGCTTCCTGATGGGCGGTCAGTGGCAGTTCAAGCTCGACCCGTCCGGCAACGGCTCGGTCGCCGACTTCGCCGCCAACGCCTCCACCACGGGTTGGGCCAACGTCGCCGTCCCGAACGCCTGGAACGCCAAGGACTACTCGGACGCCTCGTTCACCGGTGGCGTCGGCTGGTACCGCAAGGCCTTCCACCTGCCGTCGGCCAAGAAGGCCTTCCAGTGGATCGTCCGCTTCGAGTCGGTCAACTACCGCGCCCGGGTCTACCTCAACGGCAAGCTGGTCGGCAAGAACACCGGCGCCTACCTGCCGTTCGAGATCCGCCTGCCCAACGGCTACCTCAAGCGCGGCGGCACGAACCTGCTCGCGGTCCGCGTCGACTCGCGCCGCTTCCCGACCGACTTCCCGCCGTCCGGCCTCTCGTCGACCGGCGTCCCGACCGGCGGCTGGTGGAACTACGGCGGCCTCCTGCGCGAGGTCTACCTGCGCGAGGTCGACTCGGTCGACATCAAGGACGTCGCGGTCCTGCCCGACCTGCCGTGCGGCTCCTGCGACGCCTCGCTGACCTACCGGGCCACGCTGCGCAACTACGGTGACAAGGCCAAGAAGATCAAGCTCCGCGCGCGGCTCGGCGCGAAGACGATCGGTCTGGGCGAGACGACGCTCGCACCCGGGGAGGCCCGGAAGTTCTCGCGCAAGATCGGCGTGAAGAACCCGAAGACGTGGTCGCCGACCTCGCCCTACCTCTACAACACGTCGATCACCGCGCGGTCGGGCGACGACGCGCTGCAGACCTACACGGTGCGCACGGGCATCCGCTCGATCAAGGTCGTCGACGGTCACCTGATGCTCAACGGCAAGCCGCTGCACTTCCGCGGCTTCGGCACCCACGAGGACTCGCTCGACAAGGGCTTCGCGATCGACGACGCGCAGCGCGAGCAGCAGATCCAGTGGGCGCGAGAGGCGGGCGCGACGCTGCTGCGCAGCCACTACCCGCTGCACCCCTACTACTACGAGCGCCTCGACGAGCTGGGCATGCTCGCCTGGACCGAGGTCCCGGTCTACTCGGTCAAGACCCAGTACCTCAAGAAGCGCATCGTCCGCCAGCTCGCGGCCAAGGAGCTGGAGAGCGCGGTCCGCACGAACATCAACCACCCGTCGATCATCGTGTGGTCGGCCGGCAACGAGCTCAGCGCGCGTCCTGGTCCGGTGCAGGGCTATTACATCGACCGCGCGGTCAAGCTCGCCAAGTCGATCGATCCGACGCGCCCGGTCGGTCTCGCGGTCGCCGGCTACCCGAGCGCCGGCTGCCAGCCCGAGTACGGCCCGCTGGACGTGATCGGCATCAACGAGTACTTCGGCTGGTACTCGGGCCCCAACGGCCAGATCGCCGATCAGACGACGCTGAGCGACTACCTCGACTCGGTCCGCCAGTGCTATCCGAACAAGGCGATCGTGATCACCGAGAGCGGCGCGGAGGCCAACCGCTCCGGCCCGGTCGAGGAGCGCGGGACCTACGAGTTCCAGCAGGCGTTCATCAACTATCACTACGGGATCTACGCCACCAAGCCGTGGCTCTCGGGCGCGATCTGGTGGACGCTCGAGGAGTTCGCGGTCAAGCCCGGCTGGGAGGGCGGCAACCCGTGGCCGGCGCCGCCGATCCACCAGAAGGGCCTGATCACGATGGCGGGCGTCAAGAAGCCAGCGTTCGCCGACATGCAGCGGATCTACAAGGGCACGGTCCAATGGGGGCCGTGACCGTTCCAGGCGTCTGATCCTTAAGCGCGCTTGATCCAGAGCCGGGTATGTTTCCCGGTCATGGGTCGAGTGCGCACGAGGAGAGCGCTGACGGTTGGCGCTGCGGTCTTGGCCGCGGCGGCGGCGGGATGCGGAAGCGACGACGACAAGGCCGCTGAGAAGCCGGCTGCACAGGCGAGCCCGCCAGCAGCCACGGCGACGACGCCCGCGCCGGCGGCCTCCGCTGACGCGGCGCCGGACACCTCGACGCCCGCCGAGCCCACCGACTCCGTCCCGGCCGCCAGCGACCCGATCAGCCGCGCGGCCGCGGTTGCCCTGCGCCACAAGGGCGGGATCGCGGTGTCGATCCGCGGCACGATCGAGAACAAGGGCGCGACGACGACGGTCAACGGCAAGGGCTCGATCGACCGCCGCTCCAACCGCGGCACGTTCGCGAGCACGACCGGCATCAACGGCCAGTCGCTCGCCGTCCGACAGGTGATGGACGGCAAGGCGGTCTACCTCACCTCCGACGCCTTCAAGGGCCGCCTGCCGGGCGGGAAGTCGTGGATGAGGATCGACCTCGCCGAAGCGGCCAAGACCTCGAACTTCGACCTCTCGGCGTTCGGCACCAACGGCCCCTCGCAGGACCCCTCGCAGGTGCTCGACTACCTCGCCGGCGCTGGCAAGGCCACCAAGGCCGGGACCGAGACCGTGCGCGGCAAGAAGGCCACGCGCTACCGCATCACCGCTGACCTCAAGCAGGCCAAGGCGCGCACGAAGACCAAGGCGGGCAAAGCCGCGATCGACCAGTTGCTGGCCACGCTCAACGGCACGACCAAGATCCCGGTCGACGTGTGGATCGACGGCCAGAACCGCGTCGTGCGTGAGCGCGTCCGCTACACCGCCGACATCCAGGGCGAGTCCAACGCGATGGACTTCACGACCGATTTCACCCGCTTCGGCGTAGCGGTCGATGCCAACCCACCGTCCGGCAACGACACCGTCGACGGGCTTGAGCTGCTGCGCAAGGCCCAGAAGCTCCGCGAGCAGTCGGGTCAGACGGCGGGCTGAGCGCGCTCCAGATGTGAACCTTCTGTCGACCGGCGGCGTTTTCCCGCCGGTCGACGGGTAGCGTTCTAGGCGATGCGCATCCGTCTGCAGGTCCTGTCCATCGGCCTCGCCGCCGCGCTAGCCGTCTCCGGCTGCGGTGCCGAGGAGTCCGCCAAGAAGGCGGCTTCCGGCGCCAAGAACGCGCTCGACCCGGTGGCGCAAGCCGCCGAGACGACGTCGGCCCAGAAGGGCGGGATCGCGATGACCATGAAGGGCTCGGTCAACGCCGCCGGCCAGGACGTCCCGCTGGAGGGCAGCGGCAAGGTCGACCGCAGCGGCAAGAAGGGCACGTTCTCCTTCACGACCTCGATCTCCGGCAAGTCGGTGAAGATGGACGAGATCATCGACAACAAGATCGTCTACATCGGCAGCGACCTGTTCGCGGGGCTGCCGGGCGGCAAGCGCTGGGTGAAGGTCGACATCAGCGCCGAGGCGTCCAAGCTCGGCATCGACCTCGGCTCGCTCGGCGCCGGCACGACGCAGGACCCGGCCGCGGCGCTGGACTACCTCAAGGGCGCGGGCGAGTCCCGCGAGGTCGGGACCGCGACGATCAACGGCACCAAGACCACCCAGTACCACGTCGACGTCGACCTCCGGAAGGTCGCCGCCAAGAGCGGTGACGACGAGGCCAAGAAGGGCGTCGAGAAGCTGATCCAGATGACCGGCACCGCGACGATCCCGGTCGACGTCTGGGTCGACGACCAGCACCTCGTCCGCCGCGAGAAGCTCGCCTACGACACGACCGTGCAGGGCCAGAAGTCCTCCTTCGACTTCACGATCGACATCACCAAGTACGGGATCGACGTCGACGCCAAGGCGCCGCCGGCCGACCAGGTCGCGGACTTCGCCGACGTGCTCGGCGGAGCCGGCACGACCAACGGCTGAGAGCCTTTCGCCAGGTTCAAACCGTTCGGGCCCGGAGGGAGGGGCGGTTTCGCGCGGCCCTTCGCTACCATCCTTCGCCGCCCATGGCCTCCCAGAACACGAAGCTCGACGTCCACGCCCGCGAGGCGGCCCATTCCCGTGAAACCCGCCGTCTGCGCCGCTCCGGCCAGGTGCCCGGCGTGCTCTACGGCGGCAACGAGGGCCCCGTCTCCTTCGCCGTGGCTGAGCGCACCCTGCGCCACGCGCTGGCCGCCAAGGGCGCCGTGCTGGAGCTCACGATCGACGGTGGCGAGTCCACGCCCGCCGTCCTCAAGGACGCCCAGCGCCACCCGGTGCGCGGCGAGCTCATGCACGTCGACCTGCTGCGCGTCGACCTCAAGGTCGCCATCCAGGCGCCCGTCACGGTCGAGCTGATCGGCGGCGATGAGGCCCCGGGCGTCATCGAGGGCGGCATCCTCGAGCACGTCACCCGCGAGGTGAACGTCGAGGCGCTCCCGAACGAGATCCCGGAGACCATCCAGGTCGACGTCTCCAAGATGGAGATGAACGCCACGATCCAGCTCTCCGAGGTCGACCCGCCGAAGGGCATCGTCTTCGTCGACGACCTGGACGCCACGGTCCTCGCCTCGATCACGCCGCCGAGCGTGTCGACCGAGAGCGACGACGCGGTCGAGACCGAGACCGAGGTCGTCGGCGAGAGTGGCGGCGCAGCGGCCGCGGCTGAGGGCGACGAGCCCGCAGCCGACGGCGACTCCGAGTAGCAGGCCGCTCTGAAGCTCCCGGGCCGATCGGGCGGCGGGTCCCATGCGCCACGTTCGCCCAAAGGCGAGCGTGGTGGTCGTCCGGGCGGTGATTGGGCGAGCGGCGTCGACTGGTTGGTCGTCGGGCTCGGCAACCCGGGTACGCAGTACGCCCGCACGCCGCACAACGTCGGCTTCCTGGTCGCCGAGGCGCTGATCGCGCGTTGGGGGCTAGGCAAGCCGAAGAAGGCGTTCGCCGGCCTGTACGCCGACGGGCGCACGATGCCTGGCGGTCCCCGCGTCGGCGTCCTGCTGCCGCAGACCTACATGAACGAGTCGGGCCGCTCCGCCGGCCCGGCCCGCGGCGCGCTGAAGGTCGAGCTCGACCACGTGATTGCCGTCCACGACGAGCTCGACCTCAAGTTCGGCGAGATCCGCACGCGGATGGGCGGCGGCCTGGCCGGCCACAACGGGCTGAAGTCGCTGAAGGCCGGCTTCGCCACACCGGACTTCGCTCGCGTCCGCATCGGCATCGGCCGCCCGGACACGACCGACCCCGAGATCGTCTCCTCCTACGTCCTCGGCCGCTGGCGCCAGCCCGAGGCCGACGTCCGCGACCTCGTCGACCGCGCCGCCGACGCGGTCGAGCGGATCATCGATGGCCGCGACGCGCTCGGCTAACGCCGCCGCCGCGCCCGGCCGCACCACGCTGGTCGTCGTCCTTGGCGCGCTGAGCGCGTTCGGGCCGCTGTCGATCGACATGTACTTGCCGGCGCTGCCGGCGATGGGCGACGACCTGAACGCGGCGCCGTCATTGGTGCAGCTGACGCTGACCGCGTGCCTGCTCGGCTTGGCGGCGGGGCAGCTGCTCGGCGGGCCGATCAGCGACGCGCGGGGGCGGCGGGCGCCGCTGCTGGCGGGGCTGGCGGTCTACGTGGTCGCGTCGGTTGCGTGCGCGCTGGCGCCGTCGGTCGCCGTGCTGATCGCCTGCCGCCTGCTGCAAGGCGCGGCGGGTGCGTTCGGGATCGTCATCGGGCGCGCGGTGGTCCGCGACCGCGCCGCGGGCCGTGAGGCGGCGGCGCTGTTTGCCGCGCTGATCCTCGTCAACGGCGTGGCGCCGATCGTCGCGCCCGTGCTCGGCGCCGGGATCCTGCACGTCACCTCGTGGCGCGGCGTCTTCGCGCTGCTGGCGGGGATCGGTGTCGTGCTGGCGATCGCGACCGCGTTGCTGCTGCCCGAGTCGCTCGCGCCAGAGGATCGCCGCCCCGGCGGTCTACGCGACACGCTGCGCACGTTCCGCGCGCTGCTGGCCGACCGGCGCTTCGTCGGCTGCGTGGTGTCCAGCGGCCTGGCCTTCGCCGCGATGTTCGCCTACATCTCGGGCTCGCCGTTCGTGCTGCAAGAGGTCTACGGCGCATCGCCGGGCGTCTTCAGCGCGCTGTTCGCGATCAACGGCCTGGGGATCGTGCTCGCCGGCCGGCTGACCGGCCGCCTCGCGCAGCGCGGCCACGAGCCCGCGCCGCTGATGTGGGCGGGGCTTCTAGGCGTCGCGGGCGGCGGCATCGCGTTGCTGGTCTCGGTGCTGGTCGGGCTCGGGCTGCCCGGCGTGCTGCCGTCGCTGTTCGTGGCCGTCGGGTCGATCGGCGTGATCGTCCCCAACGCGGCGGCGCTGGCGCTCAGCGGCCATCCGTCGACCGCGGGCGCGGCCTCCGGCCTGCTTGGCCTGGCGCAGTTCGCCTTCGGCGCCGCGGCCGCGCCGCTGGTCGGCCTGGCGGGGGAGGACACCGCGGTGCCGATGGCGATCGTGATCGCCGCGCTGGGCCTCGCCGCGCTGGCGACGTTCGCCGCGCTGGTCCGCACGCCGTAGACGATCGTCCAGGAACAGCCTGGCCGCCGCGTTCCCCGCTACGCTCTCCGGCCGATGCGCACCCGCTTGGTCCTGTTCACTGTTGTCATCACCTTGATCGCTGCTGCGTCCGCGAGCGCTGCGCCCGCCGCGACGCTGCCGCAGCGCACGGTCGTCGGCCCGGACCAGGGCGTCCAGGCGTCGGTCGCGGGCACGTCGGTGACGATCCGCTTCACCGGCGTGTCCGCCGCGTGGGGCAAGAAGCGCGCGGGCAAGCAGGCGCTGGTCTCGTGCGAGCGCTCGCCCGCGCTGGGCCTGCTGTTCCGCGAGGGCGACGCGGGCTCGTCGCTGGGCGGCGACGGCTCCGCGTTCGGCGATGCGTCGTCGGCCAGCTCTGACCTGTCGGAGTACGGGCTGACGCAGCTGTCGTCCTCCGGCGCGTCGGTGAAGGCCAAGGTCGAAGACGCCGCCAAGGTCGACTTCTGCCAGGTGATGACCGACCCGGCGCTCAGCGCCGACATCGCCTGGGCGGCGGTCACCCCGCGCGGCGTGGTCGCGCTGGAGGAGCTGCAGCGCGGGCTGCGGCTGACCGACGTCCTCTACGCGTCAGCTCCCAAGGGCACCTACCGTGCGGCAGCGGACGTCGTCGCGCTCGGCGGCGGCGAGGTCGTCGCGCTGGACGATCCCAACGGCACGCCGCCGGCCGGCAAGATCGGCTACTGGAGCAAGGGCCGCGCGGTGTCGGTGGTGTCCGCGAGCGCGACCGCGCGGCGTGTCGCAATCCAGGACATCGGCGACGGCATGCTGCGCACCAACGCGCTCGACGCGCTGCTCTCCTGGAAGCCGGCGCAGGCTCCGACGGACGACGAGGCGCCGGCGTCGGCCGGGGTGTTCGGCCTCAGCGACACGACCGGCGACAGCGACGACGACAGCGAGAAGCAGCGGGAGAGCCTGTCGGCTGACGAGGGCGTGTTCGCGCACACCGCCGCCGGCAAGGTCGTGTTCCGCTTCACCGGCAAGGCCGCCAAGGTCTACCGTCGGCTGGCGGGCCGTCGCGTCGACGTGATCTGCATCAAGGCGCCGGCGCGGCCGCTGCTGGGCGAGGCGGTGTCGTTCGGTGCGCCGGTGATCTCGCACGCACGCGTCGCGGCGCACGGCGGGACGATCCGCGGCAAGGCCCCGGCCGGCCACGACGACATCTGCGAGATCCAGACCGCGGACGGCGACGAGGTCACCGGCGCCCTGCTGACCCCGGCCGCCCGGCGGTACCTGTTCGACGTCGTCGTGCCGGTGCTGATCCTGCTCGACGGCGACGTCCCGTGGGACATCGCCGCGCGCACCGCGACGCGCTACCCAGGTGTGGCGACGATCCTCTCCTCCCATCCCGGCGTGGTCGGCCTGGGCAGTCCGGGCGCCGCGGTAAAGGCCGGCAAGATCGGCGTCTGGACCGACGCCGACCAGCAGGCGCTGATCGCCTACGGCGGGCCGGACGGCCTCCGCTACGTGATCGCCGACGAGGGCGCCGGGCGGGTCCGCACCAACGTCTTCACCGGGCTGTTGGGCTTGATGGCGAGCCTGACGGGCACGGCGCGGACAACTTCCTAGAATGGGGTGAGCACACCCGGCCGCGCGTCCAGCGCGGTCGCTGCGCATGCCCTACATGTCGCTTCGCCCCCTCCTCACGTACCTCGCCGACGATCCCAGCGGCCCGCCCTTCGCGCGCGAAGGCGGCCGCGCGTTCGTCTCGGCGTCCTACCGCCCGTACGTCATCGGCGCCCTGCTCGATGGCCTCGACGGCCCGATGGCCGGCCGCCCGGCGCTGGTCGTCGCTGCGGACGACCGCCAGGCCCGCGACCTCGCGGCCGACCTGCGCCACTGGCTCGCCCCGCGGCCCGTCCGCTACTACCCGAGTCGTGGCGTGGCCTACGAGTCGCACCTCGCGCCGCCGCCGCACCTCGTCGGCCTGCGCGTGGGCGCCCTGGACGCGCTGCTCACGGCCGAGAACGCGACGAGCGACGCCGACGTCGAGCCGCCGGTCGTCGTGGTCTCCGCCGTCGCGCTGAGCGAGAAGGTCCCCGACCCCAAGCTGCGCCCGAAGTCGTTCCACCTGCGCGTCGGCGACCTCATCGACCTGGAGGAGACCGCCGCCGACCTCGTCGCCGCCGGCTACGAGCGTGTCGACCAGGTCGACGACCGCGGCCAGTTCGCGATCCGCGGCGGGCTGCTGGACGTCTACCCGGCCACCGCCGACCACGCGGTCCGCGTCGACCTCTTCGACATCGAGATCGAGTCGCTGCGCGCGTTCAGCACCTTCACCCAGCGCTCGCTCGGCGAGCTGGACGCGCTGGAGATCGCGCCCGCGGCCGAGCTGTCCGCCGAGCACCGCTCCGCCGCCGAGATCGCCGCGATCTCCGACGCCGAGGACCGCCCGGACGTCGCCGAGCTGCTGCCGGTCGACCAGTTCCACGCCTTCCTGGACCTCGCGCCGGCCGACGCCGCGGTGATCATCGCCGAGGAGGCCGAGCTGCACTCGGCGCTGGCCGACAACTGGCAGGACGTCTGCACCGCGTTCCACACCGGCGACGCGCACGACCTGTACGTCAAGCCCGACGTCGTCGAGGCGGCGCTCGAGGCGCGCGCCCACGCGCGCCTGTCCGCGATCGCCGGCGACCAGCCGTTCGAGTTCCGCGCCCAGGCCGCCGACCTCGCCGCGCGCTCGCTGCGCGAGGCCGAGCCGCAGCTGGAGAAGCACGTGCGCTCCGGCTACCGCACGGTCGTCACCTGGCCGCAGCGCGGGGCGGGGGAGCGCACGGCCTACAACCTCGCCCGCCTGAAGGCGCACTGGCTCGAAGGCGACGGGGTCGGTGGAGACGGCTCCGTGCAGCCGGGCGACCTGCGCTTCGCCGTCGCCACGCTGCGCGACGGCTTCATCGCCGGCGGCCCGCGGATCGCGGTCATCCCCGAGCATCGCCTCTTCCGCCGCAAGCGCTCCGAGCGTGCGGAGGACGGCGCCGGCCGCGCCCGCCGCCGCGGCGCGCTGCGCTCGTTCTCCGACCTGCGCACCGGCGAGCACGTCGTCCACGAGGACCACGGCGTCGCGCGCTTCGCGGGCTTTGAGACCAAGACCGTCGCCGGGGTCACCCGCGACTACCTCCAGCTGGAGTTCGCCGGCAGCGACAAGGTGTACATGCCGGTCGAGCAGCTCGCGAAGATCTCGCGCTACCTCGGCGCGGGCTCCGGCGCGCCGACGCTGAGCAAGCTCGGCGGCAAGGCCTGGGAGACGATGAAGGCGCGCGCCCGTCGCGCCGCCCAAGAGCTCGCCGGGGAGCTGCTCAACCTCTACGCCGAGCGCCGCAAGCGCGCCGGCCACTCCTACCCCGAGGACTCCGAGTGGCTGCGGGAGTTCGAGGCGAAGTTCCCCTACACCGAGACCGCCGACCAGCGCGAGGCGATCGAGAACGTCAAGGGCGACATGGAGTCCGGGACGCCGATGGACCGCCTGATCTGCGGCGACGTCGGCTATGGCAAGACCGAGGTCGCGCTGCGCGCCGCCTTCAAGGCGGCCGACGACGGCAAGCAAGTGTTGGTCCTTGCGCCCACGACGATCCTCGCCCAGCAGCACTTCGGCAACTTCGCCGAGCGCTTGAAGGACTACCCCTTCACGGTCGACCACGTCTCGCGGTTCCGCACGCCGAAGGACCAGAAGGAGGTCGTCAAGGCCTTCAACGAGGGCAAGGTCGACATCCTGATCGGCACCCATCGCCTGCTCGGCCGCGACATGCGCGGCAAGGACATCGGGTTGATCATCGTCGACGAGGAGCAGCGCTTCGGCGTCAAGCAGAAGGAGCTCCTGCGCCAGCTCAAGCTGAAGGTCGACGTCATCGCGATGTCCGCGACGCCGATCCCGCGCACGCTGCAGATGTCGATGGCCGGCATCCGCGACATCTCGGTCATCGAGACGCCGCCGGAGGGCCGCCGCCCGGTCAAGACCTACGTCGGCGAGTACGACGAGGAGCTCGTCAAGCAGGCGATCATGCGCGAGAAGAACCGAGGCGGCCAGGCGTTCTTCGTGCACAACCGCGTGGAGACGATCGACGAGACCGCCGAGCGCCTGCGCGGCCTGTGCCCGGGCGTCTCGTTCGAGGTGGCCCACGGCCAGCTCGACGAGAAGGAGCTGGAGAAGCGCATGATGGCGTTCCTGCGGGGAGACGCCGACGTCTTGGTGGCCACGTCGATCATTGAGTCCGGGATCGACATTCCCCAGGCGAACACGTTGATCGTAGAGCGCTCCGATCTGTTCGGGCTCGCTCAGCTGTACCAGATCCGCGGGCGCGTTGGGCGCTCTCGCGAGAAGGCCTACGCCTACCTCCTCTACCCGGCGCACGCCGCGCTGACCGAGGAGGCGATGAAGCGGATGTCCGCGCTGAGCGACTACACCGAGCTCGGCGCCGGCTTCAAGATCGCGATGCGCGACCTCGAGATCCGCGGCGCCGGCAACCTGCTCGGCGACGAGCAGTCCGGGCACGTCGCGGCGCTCGGCTTCGAGCTCTACATGCAGATGCTCGACGAGGCGGTGGCCGCGGCCGCGGAGGGTCCCGACGACGGCGACATGCCCGAGCCGGTCCGCCTCGACGTCAACGTCGACGCCTACATCCCCGCCGACTACATCGCCTACGAGCAGGCCAAGATCGACGTCCACCGCCGCATCGCCGGCGCTCGCGAGGTCGCCGACCTCGGCGTGCTGCGCGACGAGCTGGAGGATCGCTTCGGCGAGATCCCGCAGCCGCTGGACAACCTTTTGGCCCTCCAGCAGGCACGGATCAAGCTCGGTCAGGCGGGTGCCCGCGCAGTGTCGTTCCGCGGTGGGCGATTGGCCGTGACGCCGGTCGATCTGGACGTGGAACGGGCCAAGCGGCTGAAGGAAGCCCTGCCGGAATCGCTGTACGAGCCTGGTCGTTCGCAACTTTCGGTCAAGGTTCCCGACACGCCGGAAGAGCGCTTCCCGGCGGTCGTGGCGGCCGCAGATGCCCTGCTCGCGGTGGCTTCTGAGGCCGCATAGCCGGTACGGGGCCTGACGACTGGCTCAGGGGTCCTTGACAAATGGACGCAGGTTTAAGGCGCCGTTCATACAGACCCTGGTAGCTTCCGCCGCGCTATGAAAATGCCCCGACGGTATGCGGCGCTCTTGGGCGCCTTTTTCGTGCTCCCCCTTGCCCTGTCCGCCTGTGGCGGCGATGGCGGCGTGCCAGGCAACGCGGTCGTGAAGATCGGCCCGGACACGATCAAGACCTCGTCCTTCGACCACTGGCTGAAGGTTGCCGCGACCGCTCAGCAGCAGCAGACGGGCGCCACGGGTGCGGTGACACTCCCCGACCCGCCGAACTACACGAAGTGCATCGCTCAGAAGAAGAAGACGGCGACCAAGCCCGCCAAGGGCCAGCCGAACCCGACCGATGCCACGTACAAGACCCAGTGCGCGCAGGAGTACTCCACGCTGCGTGACCAGGTCATGCAGTTCCTGATCTCCTCCGCTTGGATCGAGGGCGAGTCGGCCGATCGCGGCGTCAAGGTGTCCGACACCGACGTCAAGAAGGACTTCGACAAGCAGCGCCAGCAGAGCTTCCCGAAGGACACCGACTACTCGGCGTTCCTGAAGTCCTCCGGCTACGTCCAGGAGGACCTGCTGTACCGCGTCAAGGTGCAGTCGCTCTCCCAGAAGCTGCGCACCAAGATCCTCGAGGGCTCCGACAAGGTCTCCTCGGCGCAGATCAGCAACTACTACAACAAGAACAAGGCCCGGTTCGCGCAGCCCGAGAAGCGCGACATCCGGATCGTCTTGACCAAGACCGAGGACCAGGCCAACAAGGCCAAGAAGGCCCTCGAGGCTGGTCAGTCCTGGAAGTCGGTCGCGTCCAAGTACTCGATCGACCAGGGCACGCGCGACAGCGGCGGCCTCCTGGCGGCGGTGCCCAAGGGCCAGCAGGAGAAGGCGCTGGACGACGCGACGTTCAAGGCCTCAAAGGGCGAGATCGGCGGCCCGATCAAGACGCAGTTCGGCTACTACGTCTTCGAGGTCGACAAGATCACGCCGGGCGAGCAGCAGACGCTCAAGCAGTCCGAGGCTTCGATCAAGCAGCTCCTGGTCAGCCAGCAGCAGCAGACGAAGCTCGACGCGTTCGTGAAGAGCTTCCAGAAGAAGTGGAAGGACCGCACGGACTGCCGCAAGGGCTACGCGACGCAGGACTGCAAGAACGCTCCGAAGCAGACGCAGACGACCGCCACGACGGGCTCGCCGTCGACGGCCGCTCCGTCCTCCGGCGGGACGACGACGAACAAGTAGTGGCTGTGTGGCCTGCGGCGGGTGTCTGGGACATCCGCCGCAGGCCGCCGGGCAGGGCGCCATCGCTAGATTGGGCGAATGCCCGCCGATGAGACGCCCGCTGCGGCTGCCGCCGATGCGATCGTCGCGCTCGACGAGCTGACGCGGCGCCTACGGGTCGAGTGCCCGTGGGACCGCGAGCAGGACGAGCGCACGATCGTCCCTCACACGCTGGAAGAGGCCTACGAGCTGGCCGACGCGGCGCAGCGCCGCGACGACGGCAAGCTGCTCGACGAGCTGGGCGACGTGCTCTTCCAGGTCCACTTCCTCTCGCTGCTGCTGGAGGAGCGCGGGGCGGGGTCGCTGGCCGACGTCGCCGAGCACGTGCGCCAGAAGCTGATCCGGCGCCACCCGCACGTCTTCGGCGCGGTGGAGGTCGAGAACGCGGGCGAGGTCCTGAAGAACTGGGACGCGATCAAGGCCACGGAGGACGGCCGCGAGCCCGGCATCTTCGGCGAGGTCCCCGAGAACCTCCCGTCGCTCCTCTACGCCCGCAAGGTGCAGCGGCGCTCGGCGTCGACGGGCTTCGACATGGAGCACGTGCCGTTCGACGCGGTCGCCGGGCAGCTCGAAGTGCTCGAGGCCGCCGCCGACAGCGACGCTCGCTTCGAAGCCGCCGGCGACCTCCTCTTCGCCGCCGTCAACTTGGCGCGCAAGCTGAAGGTCGACCCGGAGCTCGCCCTGCGGTCCTCGGCCGATAGGTTTCGCGCGCGCGTCTCGGCGGCCGAGCAGTTGGCCGAGGCCGAAGGCGCGTCCTGGTCCGAGCTCGACACCGGTCGCCAGGTCAATTACTACGCGCAGGCCCGACTCCAAGAAGAGGACCCGACTCCATGAGCGCCATCGAACGTGTCCACGCCCGGCAGATCCTCGACTCGCGAGGCAACCCGACCGTCGAGGTCGAGCTGGCCCTGCGCAGCGGCGCCACCGGCCGCGCGGCCGTGCCCTCCGGCGCGTCCACCGGTGAGTTCGAGGCCACCGAGCTGCGCGACGGCGGCAGCGAGTGGCTGGGCAAGGGCGTCTCGCAGGCGGTCGGCAACGTCAACGGCGAGATCGCCGAGGCGATCGCCGGCGTCGACGCCGCCGACCAGGCCGGGCTCGACGGCAAGCTGATCGAGCTGGACGGGACGCCGAACAAGTCCCGGCTGGGCGCGAATGCGATCCTCGGCGTGTCCTTGGCCGCCGCGCACGCCGCGGCCGCGGAGGAGGGGCTGCCGCTCTGGCGCTACCTCGGCGGCGAGGGCGCGCACGTCCTGCCGGTGCCGATGATGAACGTGCTCAACGGCGGCGCCCACGCGGACAACAGCGTCGACTTCCAGGAGTTCATGGTCGTGCCCGTCGGCGCGTCGTCCTTCAGCGAGGGCCTGCGCTACGGCGCCGAGGTCTTCCACGCGCTGAAGAAGACGCTGCACGACCGCGGCCTGGGCACGACGGTCGGCGACGAGGGCGGCTTCGCCCCCAACCTGGAGTCCAACGAGGCGGCGCTGCAGCTGCTGGTCGCGGGCATCGAGGCGGCGGGCTACAAGGTCGGCGACGACATCGCGATCGCGCTGGACCCGGCGACCTCGGAGATCTTCGAGGGCGGTGTCTACGACCTCGAGCACGAGGGCCGCAAGCTCTCCTCGGCCGAGCTGGCGTCCTACTGGGCCGAGCTCGCCGGCAAGTACCCCATCCTGTCGATCGAGGACGGCATGGACGAGGAGGACTGGGACGGCTGGAAGACGCTGACCGACGCGATCGGCTCCACCGTCCAGCTCGTTGGCGACGACCTCTTCGTCACCAACGTCGAGCGGTTGCAGCGCGGGATCGACGCCGGCGTCGGCAACTCGATCCTCATCAAGGTCAACCAGATCGGCACGCTGACCGAGACCCTCGCCGCCATCAAGATGGCCCGCGACGCCGGCTACACCGCGGTGATGAGCCACCGCTCCGGCGAGACCGAGGACACGACGATCGCCGACCTCGCCGTCGCAACCGGCTGCGGCCAGATCAAGACCGGCGCGCCCTCCCGCTCCGATCGCGTCGCGAAGTACAACCAGCTCCTGCGCATCGAGGAAGCCCTCGGCACCGACGCGACCTACCCGGGCCGCTCGGTCTTCCGCTCTTAGCGCGCAGCGCCGAGTGGGCGGGCGGGCGGGCGACAACTCCCCGCCCATCCGTCCGCGGCAGGAGGAACGGGGCTCCATAAGGCGAACCGCGCCTTAGATGTCCCCAGCCCGTCAGTCCGCGGCGCACGCGCGCGCCCGTCCCTCCACGCAGCGCCGGGCGCAGCAGCGCCCGCCGCGGCCGCGGGTCGTCGCGGGCGGGGGCCGGGCGATCCGCTGGGATCGCGTCGGCCGGGTCGCGCTGCTGGTCGTGCTGCTCGGGGTCGTCGCGTTGTACGTCGGGCCGTCGATCTCCTTCTTGCACACCTACAAGGAGGCGCAGACGCGCCGTGGCGAGGTGCGGGCCCTGCAGGCCGAGAACGCCCGCCTGCGCGCCCGCAAGCAGGCCCTCAAGAGCCCGGCGACGCTGGAGCGCGAAGCACGCCGCCTCGGGCTCGTGAAGCCCGGCGAGCGGCCCTTCGTCGTCAAGGGCCTCCCGGGCGACAAGTAGCCCGCTAGACCTTCTAGCCTGGCGGCCGATGGGCCGTTTCGAGACGTCGTACTTCCAGTGGCAGGAGGGCGAGCGCCGCGTGCGCGAAGCCCTGCCCGACGAGCGCATGGCGATGGACCGCGTGGTCGATCGCATCTACGCCGAGCTGCACCGCCGCCTCGGCGGGCGCTTCACGATCGACGAGCTCGTCGACCTCTACGAGCAGGGCACCTCCTGGTGCACCGACATCGCCTACGCCGTCGCACCCGGCGCGCCCTGGGCCTGGGACCCACGCACGACCGCCGACGCCGCCTTCGCCCGCTACGTCCGCGAGGCCTCCGACTACGCCGGCGGCCGCCAGATGGACCCGCGGCCGGCGGACTGACGCGTCAGGCCGCGCCCGGGCCGCTGGCCTGCGGCAGGCGTGCGAAGCGCAGGTAGACGCCGAGGGTGCCGGCGGTCTCATAGCCCAGCCGGGCGTACAGGTCCTTGGGCCAGTCGTCAGCGTCGGCGACGATGAAGAGCAGCGTGGGGGAGGCGTCGAGGGCTGCACGGGTGGCGGCGGTGACGATCGCGCGCCCGTAGCCGCGTCCGCGCCACGGCGCCAGCACCACGACGTCCTCGACCTGCGCCTCGTCGCCGCGGACCCAGAGGCGCGCCCAAGCGATGACGCGACCGCCGTCCTCCCGGACCACGAAGCGCCGCTCCTGCGCGCCCGCCGGCCCGTAGTCGCGGTAGTGCTCCAGCAGGTGGCGCCGCGTGCGCGGGTCGCGGCCGTAGGGCGTGTCGGCGTCGGTCCTGAGGTACTCCTCGGTCGCGGCGAGGACGTCGTCGACGGAAGCCTCCTCGACGCCCACGCCCGTGACGGCCTCCGGCGCCGGTCTGCCGCCGAAGACCTGGAAGACGTGCGTGCCGGCCTCGTAGCCCAGCGCGACCAGCCCGTCACGCAGTCGCGCGTCGGCGGCCGGCTCGGCCATCACCCGGCGGTGGGCCATGCCCGCGCCGCCGAGCAGCCGCTCGGCATGGGTGTCGACGCCGGACGCGCTCAGCCCGTCGCCGTCGCCGGCGATCCACAGCATGTTGCGGTCGTAGCAGCGGTCGATCTCGGGGGAGAGATACGCGTCGCCCCAGCCCGCCTCGACGCAGCGCGCCGCTGCGGCCGCATGCATCGCCCGCTCAAACCCGAAGGCGCGTTGCAGCGCCCCCGGCGTGGCGTCAGTCCTCGTCGTCCGCGTCGGCGTCCGCGCCGACGCGCTTGATGACGATCTGGTCGGCCTCGACCGTCACCTCGACCTGGCGGTGGCCCGCCCAGTGCTCGGCGTAGACGCCGTCGTCGGCGATCGCCGGGTCCAGCCACAGGCCGTAACCCTCGTCGCCGTGGTCGAAGGTGCCCTCGTAGGAGGTCGCCTTCTTGGTCCGCGCGCGACCACGGCCGCCGCGACGACCACGACGGCGCTTCGGCGCGCCGTCCTCGTCGGAGGACTCGTCGGACTCTTCGTCCTCGCCCTCCTCGGCCTTGCGCGCGGCCTCGGCCTCGAGCTCGGCGGCGATCAGCGCGTCGTCTTCGGCGCGCAGGTCGATCTCGTCGTCGAAGTCCGCGGCAGCGGCAGCGCCCTCGGGCGCCTCGCCGTCGGGCAGGAGGTCGTTCTCCTTCTTGAACGCCTCGATCTGCTGGACGGTGACCTCCAGCTGATGGGCCACCCAGGCGTCCGTGCGTCCCTGACGCACCCACGTCCGGATCTGATTGAGGTGAGGGCGAAGCGATCGTCTGGCCATGCGAAGATCGCCATCCTAGTCGAGAGTCCGGGCGGTACGTCGGCTCCGTACGTCAGGCTTCAGTCCGATGCCCGACCTCCCACGTCCCGACTTCGCACAGGTATTCGGGGCAAGGTTCGTCAGACGACGACGTTCCCGCATATCAGAGGTTTCACCGCGCTTGCATGTGGGCACCGGCCCTGCGAGTATCGATCGCCCGGTGGCAGGGACGTTGGGAGGCGTCCAACCATGCTCGTACTGACACGAAAGTCCAACCAGAGCATCATGATCGGAGACGACATCGAAGTCTCCGTTCTGTCCATCATGGGCGAGAAGGTGCGCATCGGGATCCAGGCCCCGCGGGACATCCCCGTCTTCCGCAAAGAGGTCTACCTGGAGATCCAGCAGGAGCGCAACGGCGCCGTTGAGGCGACGGACAGCGCCACCGTGCGCGGCGAGGTCGACGAGGCCCTCCGCAAGCTCGGCACCGCGGCCGAATAGCGCCGCGAAGGGGAGGCGGCCCGTTCGGGCCGCCACTCAGCCCATGACGTAGTAGAGCGTCTCGAACATCGCGAACGTCACTGCCACGGCGGTCGCGATGAGGATCAGGTAGAGCACGCCGAAGCGCATCGAGCCGCGCTTGTGCGTCTTGGCCAACTGGCGCTCGCGGGTGCGGCGCTCGGCCTCGCGGCGCAGACGCTCCGCGTTCCCACGGTCCTGTTCCGTCTCGTCGACGAACGCCCTTTCCAGCTGGGCGAGGCTCTGACGCATGCGCATCGGTCCGCAAGGCTACCGCGAACACGCGTTCCATAATCCGCGCCCGGCGCGCCGCGCCTCACCTGCGTCGTAGCGGAACTGCGCGGCGTGGGCGGTGTTCGGCGGGATCGTCAGAGCGGTCGCGTAGCCGTCCAGGACGAGCGACGCGTTGACGAACAGCCCGTCGTCCTCGCGGTAGACATAGGCCAGCAGGCGCCCGTAGCGGTCGCGCTCCTCGGCGTCGCGCACCAGCCGCACGCGCCGTCCAGCCACCAGCTCCTTGTTGCGCGCCGAGGCCTTCTTGCCGAAGCACTCGACCGGCGCCCCGGGCTTGACCGTCTCCGGCGTGTCGACGCCGATGTAGCGCACGCGCTCCTCGTGCCCGCCGAGCGAGACCAGGATCGTGTCGCCGTCGACCACCCGGATCACGCGCGCGCTGGTGGGATCGTCCGGGCCGTCGATCTTCCCCGCCACGAAGCCGCCCGCGACGGCGAGCAGGATGACCAACAGGGGCGCGAAACGACGAAGCACCCGCCGCAACCTAGGTCAGTCCCAGGCGCGACGGGTGCTCCGTTGCAAAACCGTCACGGCCGCGACGCGAAGCCGCGGCCGTCAGGGTGTCCTACGCAGATCGCGACGATCGCCCGACCGTCGCGATCTGCGCTGCGAGGCCTTGCTCAGGCGATCGTGACGTCCTCGTTGAGGTAGACGTCCTGGATCGCGTTCAGCAGCGCGACGCCCTCGGGCATCGGGCGCTGGAAGGCCTTGCGGCCCGAGATCAGACCCGTGCCGCCCGCGCGCTTGTTGATGACCGCGGTCTTCACGGCCTCCGCCAGGTCGGTCTCGCCCGAGGACGCGCCACCGCTGTTGATCAGCGGCGCCCGGCCCATGTAGCAGTTGGCCAGCTGGTAGCGGGTGAGGTCGATCGGGTTGTCGGTCGTCAGCTTCTCGTAGACCAGCTTGTTGGTCTTGCCGTACGAGCCGCCCGCAGCCTTCGCGATCGCCATGTAGCCGCCGTTGTTCTCCGGCAGCTTCTGCTTGATGATGTCGGCCTCGATCGTCACGCCCAGATGGTTGGCCTGGCCCGTGAGGTCGGCGGCGAGGTGGTAGTCCACGCCGTCCTGCTTGAACGCGTCGTTGCGCAGGTAGCACCACAGGACGGTGAAGAGCCCGAGGCGATGGGCCTCCTCGAACGCCCGGGCGACCTCCACGATCTGGCGGTCGCTCTTCTCCGAGCCGAAGTAGATCGTCGCGCCCACGCCCGCGGCGCCCAGCTCGGCGGCCCGCTTCACGGAAGCGAACATGATCTGGTCCGCGCCGTTGGGGTAGGTCAGCAGCTCGTTGTGGTTGAGCTTGACGATGAACGGGATCTTGTGCGCGTACTTGCGCGACACCGCCCCGAGCACGCCGACCGTCGACGCGACGGCGTTGGTCCCGCCCTCGACGGCGAGCTTGACGATGTTGTCGGGGTCGAAGTACGCGGGGTTCGGCGCGAAGGACGCACCGCCCGAGTGCTCGATGCCCTGGTCGACCGGCAGGATCGACACGTAGCCCGTGCCGCCCAGGCGCCCGTGGTCGAACAGCCACTGCAGGTTGCGCAGCACGGTGTTGGAACGATCCGTCGCCGCGTAGATCCGGTCCACGAAGTCCGGGCCGGGCAGATGCAGCTGAGCCGCGTCGATGGTCGTGGAACGATGGTTCAGGAGCAACTCGGCGTCATCGCCGAGCAGCTCTTCCAGACGCGATCCGCTGAGCACGTCGGTGGTCACTGTCAGACCTCCAAAAGAGTCATTGCTTATGCGGTAGATGATAGGCCTCGGTAGGCTCCGGCGGCAGATGGAGCACCACTTCACCGGGCCGAGCTATACGATCGGCATCGAAGAGGAGCTGATGATCGTCGACTCCGACTCCTACGAGTTGGTAAATGCGATCGAGTCGCTCCTCGAAGACGCGAAGGCCGTCGAGTCCGACCACTCCGCCGGGGAGATCAAGCCGGAGCTGATGGAGTCGGTCCTTGAGATCGCGACGCGACCGGCCGCGAACACCGCCGAGGCCGGCGCACAGCTGCGCGCGCTGCGTCGCGAGGTCCACGACGTCGCGGCACGCCGGGGCCTAACGATCGGCAGCGCCGGCACCCACCCGTTCGCGCTCTGGGAGGACCAGCGGATCGCCTCGCGCCTCAGATACCGCGAGCTGGTCAACGCGCTCCGATTCGTTGCGAGGCAGGAGCTCATCTTCGGGCTGCACGTGCACGTCGGCGTCGACGATCCCGACAAGGCGATCCACGTCGCCAACGGCATGCGCGTGCACCTGCCCGTGTTGTTGGCCTTGAGCGCCAACTCCCCGTTCTGGCGCGGCGACGGCACCGGGATGGCCTCGACGCGGCTGCCGATCTTCCGCGCGTTCCCGCGCGTCGGCGTCCCGCCGTCCTACCGCGACTGGGCCGACTACGAGCGCCAGATCGAGTTCATGATCTCGTCGGGCGTCATGGAGGACTACACCTACCTCTGGTACGACGTCCGCCCGCACCCGAAGCTCGGGACCGTCGAGATCCGCGCCTGCGACGCCCAGACCCGCGTCGAGCACACGCTCGGCCTCGCGGCGTTGATCCAGGCGATGGTCCGCGAGTTGTGCGAGCACTACGAGTCCGGCGAGCACCTGGGCGAGTACCCGTGGCAGATGCTCGACGAGAACCGCTGGCTTGCCGCGCGGCACGGGCTCGACGGTCAGCTCGTCGACCTGCCGTCCAACGAACGCGTCGCCACCCGCGACCTCGCCCACCGCCTGGTCGACCGGCTGCGCGAGCACGCGCAGGACCTCGGCTCCGCCAACGAGCTGGACGGCATCGACGACCTCTTGTCCCGCGGCAACGGCGCCGCCCGCCAGGTCGTCGTCTACGAGGCCAACCACGACCTGCGCGAGGTCATGGCCGAGATCGTCGCGGCGACGACGGGCGACGGCGAGACCGAGTTCTAGGGCGACCCTCGCCCAGGGGGCGAGGTCGCCAGGCGGCTCAGGCCGCTTCGCGCAGCGTGAACGCTTGGCGCGCCACGCGCTGGCGGACCGCGAAGATGAGCTGATCGAGCGTCGTCGCGATGCTCGGGTCCAGGTCGGTGAAGGAGACCGCGACGCCGCCGTCGGCGTCACGTCGCACGACGCGGCCCTGGCAGACGACCGGATCCGGCAGCCCCGGCACCGCGAGCTCCAGACCGAGCAGCGCGCCCGGCATGGCGGGCGCGCCGGCGCCGACGATCCGCACGCCGCCGCCGCTGACGTCGGTCGTGGAGAAGTCCTGCGCAAAGCCGGTTCGGCGGCCCTCGTCGTCCAGCGGCGTCACGCGCACGGCGAGCTCGGCCTTCAGGCGCGGGCGCAGCCGCAGCGGCCGGAAGCCGACGTCGTCGGTCACCCGGAAGGCGACGGTGCCTTCGATCGGGCCGCGTTCGACGGTGCCGTTGAGGAAGACGGGGTGGCGCGGCGTGTCGAACGACAGCGTCGCCGGAGAAGGCAGCGTGTGCAGCAACGACAAGGTCTGGGCGTCACGCGGCTCGAGCACCGCCTCGCCGCCGTCCACAGCGACGACGCGCCAGGTCGTGTCCTGGTCGCAGGCGTCCAAACCGATGATCTGGAAGTCCCTTAGGCGCCGCACGACTCAATTGATCGACACCCATGGCTCCGACTGGAGTCCTGGGGGCCTAGAATCGTTTTCAGAGATGGCCGGGACGCCAGACCTGTTCGTGGTTTGCAAGAAGTGCGGGTCTGAGGTCAGCCCGTACATCACCGAGTGCCCGTACTGCGGCACACGGTTGCGAAAGCGTGCGCCGAAGATCGACCGTCGCACCGGCGACGCGACGCCCAAGCCGGCGCGCAAGCTCCCGCGCCCGGCGCTGACGCCACTGCGCAGCAACGAGATTCCGGGGATCCGCGCCGACCCGACCGGGCGCCCGAACGCGACGATCGCGCTGCTCGTCCTGTCGATCTTCGGCTTCCTGGCGCTGGCGTTCGTGGCCCGCGTCGACGTCGGCCTGCTCAACTTCGACAGCGACCCGTGGAAGTACGTCGTCTCGGGCTTCGTCTACTCGAACACCTGGTACCAGCTGGCGGCGCTGCTGGCGATCGGCATCTACGGCTGGCGGCTAGAGCTGCGCCACGGGCCGGTGTTGGTGGTCGCGCTCTTCATCGCCTGCGGCCTGGGCGGCAACGCGATCGCCGCCGCGGTCGACGTCGGCGACCTCATCCTCGGCGCCCCGGGCGCCGCGCTGGGCATGATCGCCGCCTGGGCGCTGCCAGATGTCATCCGCGCGCGCCGCGGTATCGAGCACGACGGCGACCTGATCGGCACCGCGGTGATCGCGGTCGTCGTCGCGGTCATGCCCGCGGTCACCTACGGCGCGAGCGCGATCGCGACCTTCTCGGGCCTGCTCCTCGGCCTGGCTGCGGGCGCGCTGCTGCTGCGCACGCAGGACACCACGCGGTAGCACCCGGCGCCTGGCGCTAGTGTGGGTCGCAGTGCCCGCCCGCCGCTTCACCGCCGAGCAGGTTGACGCCGCCGTCGAGGCGCTGTCCGCCGACCCTGAGCGGTTCGCTCACGCACAGGAGATCGTCGCGCACGCCGCCCCCGGGCTGCAGCGCGTGCTCAACGAGGCGCTGCACGCCGGCGGCTGGTTTGGCGAGGCGCACGAGAAGCAGGTCACCGGCGCCGCGCAGACCGAGGATCCCTCCGAGCGCGAGGCCGCGGTGCGCGTCCTGATCGCGGAGGAGACGCGCCTGAGCATGCTCGTCGGCGTCGCCGCCGGGCTGGAGCTGGCACGCGAGCTGTACGAACCGACCCCGTCCCAGTCAGAGGAGTAGTCGATGGAGATCAAGTTCCTGGGCCACGCGGCCTTCGCGATCGAGCACGAGGGCAAGACCGCTTTGATCGATCCGTTCCTCTCCGGCAACCCGAAGGCCGCGGTCAGCGCCGACGACGTTGCCGCCGACGTGATCCTGCTGACCCACGGCCACGGCGATCACATCGGCGACACGGTCGCGATCGCCAAGCGCACGGGCGCGACGGTCGTGGCGATCGTCGAGCTGGCGGCCGAGCTGAAGGAAGACGGCGTCGAGAACATCATCGACCCCAACATCGGCGGCACGGCCGACCTCGGCTGGCTGACGGCGCGGATGACGCCGGCGTGGCACACGTCCACGACGCCGAAGGGCACCGTCAACACGCCGGCCGGCTTCCTGATCGAGGTCGGCGGCAAGCGCATCTACAACGTCGGCGACACGGGTCTGTTCAGCGACCTCGCGCTGCCGAGCAAGCGCGGTCACATCGACCTGGCGATCCTCCCGATCGGCGGCCACTACACGATGGACCGCTTCGACGGCGTCGCTGCGGCCGAGCTGATCAAGGCCGACCAGATCATCCCCGCCCACTACGGCACGTTCCCGCCGATCGAGACCGACGTCCAGGCCTTCAAGTCCGACGTGCAGAACGCGGGCTACGCCGAGGTCATCGTGCTCGAGCCGGGCGAGAGCCACACGTTGCGATGACCCACGCGGTCGTCCTGATCGAGGCCGAGCGCGACGCGCTGACGACGCTCGGCGGCGAGCTGGCCGGCCTGCCTGGCGTCGCCGAGGCGTACAGCGTCACCGGTGAGTGGGACTTCGTGGCGATCGTGCGCGTCGATCAGCACGAGAAGCTCGCCTCCGTCATCACCGGCCAGCTCGTCAAGCTGAACGGCGTGAGCCGGACGCAGACGATGGTCGCCTTCGAGGTCTTCAGCGAGCACGACCTCGAGGCGATGTTCTCGATCGGCCAGTGAGGGCCCGCGCCGCCACTGCTGCCGCCGCCTGCATCGCCGCCACCTTCGCGCTGGCGGCGTGCGGCGGCGACGACGAGCCGAGCGCGACGACGGGCGCGGCCGCCCCGACGCCCGAGGCGACGCTGAGCGCGACCACACCGCCGGCGGCCACGGCGACCGCCACCGCCACGGCGCCGCCGACCGCCACGACCGGCGTGCCCAAGGGCGGCGTGACGACCGGCGCTGAGACCACGTCCACCAGCGGCGGCGGCGAGTCCGGCGAAGGCGGCGCGGGCGACGAGGAGGCCACACGCGTCCCGGTCACGCTGACCCACCGCGCCGGCGCACTCTCCCCAACGACCGTCACCGTCCCGGCCTTCCTGACGCTGGAGATCACGATCTCCGGCCCCTCGACCACCGCCACCCTTCCCGGCGGCGCCCCTCTCGCCGTCCCGGGCACCCAGACCCTCACCGGCCTCAAGCCTGGCAAGTACCCCATCTCGACCGCCGACGGCGGCAAGACGACGCTGAACGTCGTCAACGGCGGCGACCCAGGCCCCTAGGCCAGTATGTTGGATAAGCGCTCCGGGCTATGTAGGATAAGCCCGTGCCCGAGCGCATCACCAAGCAGCTCCTAAAGGTCCTCGAGGCGCTCCTGGTCGATCCTCAGCGCGAGTGGTACGGCCTGGAGCTCATGGACGCGACCAAGCTCTCGTCCGGCACGCTCTACCCGATCCTGCATCGGTTGGTCCAAGACGGCTGGCTCGCGCGACAGGGCGGCCAGCAGTCCGACAAGGGCGGGCCAGGGCGCAGGTTGTACGTCCTGACCGGCGTTGGGGAGCAGGCGGCTGCTCGCGTGGTCGAGGACCGCCTCCGCGCGAAGCGCCACGCTACGCGCCGCCCACCACGCCCGGGAGCGCAGCCGGCATGACCGCGCTCGTCCTCGCGCTGATCGCTGCCGTCTTCGCGGGCCTCCTCAGGGCGATCCTCGCCGGCGAGCTCCGCGGCCTTCTCTCCGACCGCAACCACCGCGCTGTCGAACATGCCGTCTCGCTCCTCCCGTCCGATCTGTCCGAGGACATCGCGGCGGAGTGGCGCGCCGAGCTGACCGCGCTCGAAGACGCCGATCGCCTGATCTCCGCCGGACGCTTCTCCCACTCGCTGCTCAGGGCGGCCCGAGCGATCGCGAACGACTCGCAGCCCGTGTCGATCAGCGTCGACCAGGCCCGTCGGCGTGGTCTGCCTCGCTCCCTCGTTCGACGGTGGGTCGCAGTGCGGGTCCTCGTCGAGGAGCAGCGCTGGGAACGCCGCGCTCTCCGGGACGCGGTCGCGGCCGCAGAGGAGGCTGCGGCGGAGATGGACCGCAACGGGAAGCGGCGCCTGCGTTGGCCTTCCTAGCGGCCGTCGGGCGCGCGGCCGCGGATCCTGCGCGCCACTTCGCCCGCCGCGTCGGTCACCGCTGACGCCAGCGCTGCGCGCGGGCGGCCGGGTTTGACGTCGCGGCCAGGGAAGGTAAGAGCGATAGCGGCGACCGGGTGGCCGGTGTGGTCGAGGACCGGTGCGGCGACGGAGGCGAAGCCGGTGGTGACGTAGCCGTCTTCGGTGGCGTGGCCGGCGCGGCGGGTTTCGGCGAGGGCGCGGCGGAGCTCGATGAGGGTGCGGGGGCCGCGGCCGCCTTCGCGGACGATGAGGGCGTCGCGGGTCGGGAAGAGGGCGCGGACTTGTGCGGGTGGGAGGGCGGCGAGCATCGCCAGGCCGGAGGCGGTGAGGTGGGCGGGGAGGCGGACGCCGACGTCGGTGACCAGCGAGGGGCGGTCGGGCGCGCGTTCCTCGATCACGTACAACACGTCCGCGCCGTGGAGCATCGCGAGGTGGCCGTTGTGCGTGGTGTCGCTCACCAGCTCGCTGAGGACGTTCTGCGCGATCCAGCGCAGCGGCTCCTGCCTGGTGTACGCGGCGCCGAGCGCGAAGGCCGCGACGCCGAGGCCCCAGCGGCGCTCGTCCTCCAGGTGGGCGACGTAGCCGCGGTCGCGCAGGGCGGAGAGCAAGTGATAGGTGGTGCTGCGCGGCAGGCCGAGGTCGCGGGCGATCGCCGCCGCGGGCAGCGGTGCGGCGTGGCGGGCGAGCAGCTCGAGGACGTCGAGCGCGGCGGTCGCGGCGGGGACGTTGGCCATCCGTCCGAGTGTCTCAGATCCGAGACGAGGGTTGCGCGGCGCGCACGGTCGCCGGAGACTCGCGTCCATGAGCCCCGTCGCCTCTGACACGCTCCGCTGCCGTGGCTGGCAGCAGGAGGCCGCCCTGCGCATGTTGGAGAACAACCTCCACCCGGACGTCGCCGAGAACCCGGACGAGTTGGTGGTCTACGGCGGGATCGGCAAGGCCGCGCGCGACCACGCCGCGCTGGCGGCGATCAAGGACGTGTTGATGCGCCTCGGCGACGACGAGACGCTGCTGGTGCAGTCCGGCAAGCCGGTCGCGGTCTTCACGACGCACGAGCGCGCGCCGCGGGTGCTGATCGCCAACTCCAACCTGGTCGGTGACTGGGCCAACTGGGAGCACTTCCGCGAGCTGGAGCGCGCGGGCCTCATGATGTACGGGCAGATGACCGCCGGGTCGTGGATCTACATCGGGTCCCAGGGGATCCTGCAAGGGACCTACGAGACGTTCGCGGCGGTCGCGCGCAAGCGCTTCGGCGGCACGCTGGCCGGGCGGCTCGTCGTGACCGCGGGCCTCGGCGGCATGGGCGGCGCGCAGCCGCTGGCCGTCACGATGAACGGCGGCGTCGCGCTGTGCGTCGAGGTCGACCGCACGCGGATCGAGCGCCGGATCGAGACGGGGTACTTGGACGAGCGCGCCGGCTCGCTGGACGACGCTCTCGCCCGCGCCGCCGATGCTGTCCGCGATGGGCGCCCGTTGTCCATTGGGTTGCTCGGCAACGCCGCCGAGGTCCTGCCGGAGCTGGTCGCGCGCGGCGTGCACGTCGACGTCGTCACCGACCAGACGAGCGCTCACGACCCGCTCGTCGGCTACCTCCCGGCGGGGATGACGATCGAGCAGGGCGACGCGCTGCGCGCCTCGGACCCCGACGAGTACCTGCGGCGTGTGGGGGAGAGCGCGGTGACGCACGTCGGCGCGATCCGCGCGCTGGGCGAGGCCGGCGCCGAGGCCTTCGACTACGGCAACGCGCTGCGCGGCCTGGCCGCGTCGCACGGCGATGACCATGCCTTTGCCTACCCGGGCTTCGTCCCCGCCTACATTCGCCCGCTGTTCTGCGAGGGCAAGGGGCCGTTCCGGTGGGCGGCGCTCAGCGGCGATCCGGCTGACATCGCCGCGACCGACGCCGCGATCCTCGACCTCTTCGGCGACCAGCCCCACATTCGTCGCTGGATCGAGCTGGCTCAGGAGCACGTCAAGTTCCAGGGTCTCCCGGCGCGGATCTGCTGGCTCGGCGCGGGCGAGCGCCACCTGGCGGGCCTGCGGTTCAACGAGATGGTGGCGTCGGGCGAGCTGCGCGCGCCGATCGTGATCGGTCGCGACCACCTCGACGCGGGCTCGGTCGCCTCGCCGGAGCGCGAAACCGAGGCGATGAAGGACGGCAGCGACGCCGTCGCCGACTGGCCGCTTCTCAATGCCATGGTCAACGTCGCCGCGGGCGCGTCGTGGGTCTCGATCCACCACGGCGGCGGCGTCGGGATGGGCAAGTCGATCCACGCCGGGCAAGTTGTAGTAGCTGACGGGACCGAGCTCGGCGCCGAGCGCGTTCGCCGGGTCCTGTCGATCGACCCGGCGATGGGCGTCGTGCGGCATGTCGACGCCGGCTACCCGGAAGCCGACGCGGCGGCGACGCGCCTGGACATCGACATCCCGATGATGTCCGCGTGAGCCTCTCGTTGGAGAACGCCGCGCAGGTCGCTCGCTACCCCGCGGCGGCGCCGTACGTTCGCCTCAACGCGGCGGCCGGTGCGGTCACGCTGGAGCCCGGCGCCTTGACCACCGACGGCGCCCACATCGCGGCGTTCGACTCCGACGTGTCCGCGACGCGGCGCATCGACTGCGCCGGCGCCGCGATCGTCCCCGGCTTCGTGGACTGCCACACGCACCTGCCGTTCGCGGGCTGGCGCGCCGAGGAGTACGCGATGAAGGTTGCGGGCCGGCCGTATGAGGAGATCGCGAGCGCCGGCGGCGGCATCGCCTCCTCCGCGCGCGCCTTCGCGGAGACCTCCGACGACGACGTCCTCGTGCAGGCACGCACGCTCGCGCGCGAGATGCTCGCCCACGGGACGACGAGCTTTGAGACGAAGTCGGGCTACGGCCTGAGCGTCGAGGCTGAGCGACGGGCGCTGCGCCTGGCCGCCGCGCTCGCCGCCGAGGTCCCGCAGACGGTGCGCTCCACCGCGCTGCTCGCCCACGCGGTCCCGCCCGGGATGACCGCCGACGCGTGGCTGGACGCGATCGCGCCGGTCGCGGCCGAAGGGGACGTCACCGCGCTGGACATCTACGTCGAGTCGGTCGCGTTCGACCTCCAGCACTTGGCGCGCATGGGCGACCTGGCGCGCGCCAACGGGCGCGACCTGCGCGCGCACGTCGAGCAGTTCTCCACCATGCGCAGCGTTCCCGTCGCGCTCAAGCACGGCGCGCGGTCGGTCGACCACCTCGCCTGCCTGCACCCCGACGACCTCGGCCCCCTCGCCGCGGCCGAGTGCGCCGCGGTCTTGCTGCCCGGCGCCGAGCTGCTCGGCGACGAGCAGGTCGCGCCCGGCCGCGCCCTGGCCGACGCGGGCGCGATCGGCGTCATCGCCACCGACTGCAACCCGGGGACGTCGCCCATTACGTCGCTGCCGCTGATCGCCGGCCTGGCGGTCCGCCGCTACGGCTGGACCCCGCGCGAGGCGCTCATCGCGATGACGCTCAACGCGGCGTGGGTGCTGCGACTTCACGATGACCTTGGGTCGCTCGAGGTCGGCAAGCGCGCCGACGTCGTCATCCTCGACGCGCCGCTGGAGCACCTGCCCTACCGCTTCGGCCACAACCCGGTGGCGATCGTCATCGCCGGCGGTGAGGTCGTCCACGTTCGTGAGGATCAAGCATGGCGACTCGGATGACCATCAGCGCCGAGGAGCTCGCCGCGCGCCTGGATCCCCTGCACGCGATCGGCTACGACGAGGCGCGCGGGACCAACCGCCTCGCGTGGACCGCGGAGGACGCCGCGGCCGGCGCGTGGTTCGAGGAGCAGGCGGCGGGCGCCGGCCTGCGCGCGTGGCGTGACGCGGCCGGAAACCGCTGGGCGACGCCGCCCGGCGACGGCCCGTGGTGGGCGGTCGGCTCGCACACCGACAGCGTCCGGGACGGCGGCGCGTTCGACGGCGCGCTCGGCGTGGCCGCGGCCTTCGCGATCGCGGCCGCGTCACCGGCGCCCCTCGCCGTCATCTCCTTCGCCGACGAGGAGGGCGCGCGCTTCAACACGCCGACCTTCGGGTCGCGCGCGCTCACGGGCGTGCTGGACGTCGAGGGCGTGCTCGCCCGGACCGACGACGACAACATCTCGCTCGCGGACGCGATGGCCGCCGCGGGCGTCGATCCGGCGGGGTTGGCCACGGCGCCCGAGGTCCTCCGTCACCTGCGCGGCTTCGTCGAGCTGCACATCGACCAGTCCACCGACCTCGCCGCCGCCGGCGCGCCGTGGGGCGTCGTCGCCTCGCTGGCCGCACGCCTGCGCCTGCGCGCGACGACGACCGGCACCGCCGACCACGCGGGCACCACGCCGATGGACGGACGCCAGGACGCGCTCCTGCGCGCCGCCCGCCTGATCACCGCCGCCCATGACCTCTGCACGCCGGACATGCGCGCGACCGTCGGCCGCCTGCTCGTCGAGCCCAACGCGCTCACCGCGATCGCCACCGCGACGACCCTGTGGATCGACGCCCGTGCCCCCGAGGCCACGACGCTCGACCCGTGGCTTGCCGCCTTGACCACCGGCGCGGCCGCCGAGGGCGCCGCCTTCGCCATCGAGTCCCGCTCGCCCGCGGTGACCTTCGACGCCGGCCTCCGCGCGCGCCTCGCCGCCGCCGCGCCCGCGGGCGCCGTCACGCCCGAACTCGTCTGCTGGGCCGGCCACGACGCCGGCCTGCTCGCCCCGCGCGTCCCCGCCGCGATGGTCCTGGTCCGCAACGCGACCGGCATCAGCCACTCGCCCGCTGAGCACGTCGAGCTGGACGACGCCGCCGCCGGCGCCACCGCGATCCTCCACGCGCTGTCATGACCTACACCTCGGTCGACGCGATGCCCAACGCGCACAGCCACGCCTTCCAGCGCGACCTGCGCGGGATCGGCGAGCGGCCGTCCGATCCCGCCGACGACTTCTGGACCTGGCGCACCGAGATGTTCGGTCTCGCGGGCGCGCTCACGCCAGAGACGATGGCCGACGTCGCCGCGCGCACCTACCGTGAGATGCGTGCCGCGGGCTACGGCGCGGTGGGGGAGTTCCACTACGTCATCCACCAGCCGGACGGCACGCCCTACGAGCAACCCAATGTGATGGCCATGACGGTCGCGGAGGCGGCGCGCGCCGCGGGGCTCGAGATCGTCCTCCTGCCGGCCGCCTACCACCGCAACGGCTGGGATGGCGCCGACCGACCGCCGGCGCCCGGCCAGCGCCGCTTCTGCGACGCGACCGTCGACGCCTACCTGGAGCGCGTCGACGCGCTGCGCGCCTGGGCGGCCGACCGCGACGGCGTTCATGTAGGAGTCGCCGCGCACTCCGTCCGGGCGGTGCCCGCCGGTTGGCTGCGCGCGATCGCGCGCTACGCCGACGAGCACGACCTCGTCCGCCACGTCCACGCCCACGAGCAGCGCCGCGAGCTGGCCGAGTGCGCCGCCGAGCACGACGGCGCCACGCCGATCGCGCTCCTGCACGACACCGGCTTCCTCGGGCCGCGCACGTCGATCATCCACGGCATCCACGTCTCCGACGACGACGTCGCGCGCCTGGCGGAGACGGAGACGATCGTCGTCACCTGCCCGACGACCGAGGGCAACCTCGGCGACGGCCACCTCCCGGCGCTGCGCTACCGCGACGCCGGGGTCCGCCTGGCGATCGGCTCGGACTCCAACGTGCGCATCGACCCCTTCGAAGAGGCTCGCGAGCTGGAGACCCTCGCGCGCCGCGAGCGTCAGACCCGCGCCGCCCTCCTGGCCCACTACGGCGACCTTTGGGCCGAGCTGGTCGCCAACGGCCGCGCGTCGCTGGGCCTGGAGTCCACGCCGGCCGCGCGCATCGCGATCGACCGCGAGCACCCGCAGCTGGCCGGCGTCGCCGACGCCGACCTGCCGCGCGCACTCGTCACCGCCGCCTCAAGCGCGGTCGTGCGCGGCCCCGCGTAGCCACTGCTCAAGCGTCGTCGGGGCGATGCGGGCGCCATCGCCCGGGACGAGCAGGTCGTCGGTCCACGGCGTGCCCGCGTAGGTCGCGTCCGGGTCGGTCACGATCTCGTGCGCGTCGCCGACGACGCGGCGCGCCAGCGCGTCGAGCGGCGCGCGCTCGGGGCCGGCCAGCTCGACGATCCCGTTCGCCGGCGCGTCCACGGCGATCCCGGCCAGCAGCCGCGCCACGTCGTCGACCGCGATCGGCTGCATCGGCGCTGGCGGCAGGACGTACCCGCTGATCTCGGCCAGCTGCGCCACGAACTCGAAGAACTGCGTGGCACGGGCGATGGTGTAGGGGATGCCGCCGCCGCGGACCACGTCCTCCTGCGCGAGCTTCGCGCGGAAGTAGCCGGCCGGCGTGTCGGTGCGATCCATCCCGACGATCGACAGCGCGACGTGGTGGCCGACGCCCGCGCGGGCCTCCGCGGCGAGCAGCTTGCGCGAGCCGTCGCGGAAGAAGCGCAGGATCGCGTCGTCCTCCCAGGTCGGCGAGCCGGTGACGTCGACGACGACCTGCGCGCCCGCCAGCGCCGCGTCCAGGCCCTCGCCGGTGAGCGTGTCGACGCCGGTCGAGGGCGAGGCGGCGACCGCCTCGTGCCCGGCCTCGCCGAGGTGGGCGACCAGCCGCGAGCCGACCTGCCCGGTGCCGCCGATGACCACGATCTTCATGATGATGTCCTTGTCCTTCGCTGTGGGTGAGAGGTCCTTCCACAGCGAGGACCGGGCAGCGCCTCAGCCCGTGACGGCGAATTGCGCGAGCTTCTCCGGGTTGACCTGCCAGAGGATCGTCGCGATGGCGCCGGTGCGGTCGTCGACCTCGATCGCCAGGATCGAGATCGGCGCGCCGTCGCCCGCGCGCGCGAGGATCGCCGGGGCGCCGTTGAGGTCGAGCGTCTCGGTCGTGGCGGCTGCGTCCCAGAACTTGGCGACGACGCCGACGACCGCCCGGGCCACGCGCTCGCGCCCGTGCAGCGGCACGCGCGAGGCGTGGACGACCCCGCCGCCATCGGCGTGGTTGACGACGTCGGCGGCCAGCAACGCCTCCAGCCGCCCGACGTCACCGTCGCGCGCTGCGGCGACGAAGGCGTCCAAGAGGCGTCGGCGTGCGTCGTCGTCGGCGCGGGCGGCCCGGCGCTCCGCCGCGAGTTTGCCGCGCGCGCGGGAGGCGAGCTGGCGCGCGTTGTCGTCGGAGATCTCCAGCACGCCGGCGACGTCGCGGTAGGGGTAGTCGAAGGCCTCGTGCAGGACGTAGGCGGCGCGTTCTGTCGGGGTCAGCTTCTCCAACAACATGAGCACCGCGATCTCCAGCGCCTCGCCCCGCTGGGCGCCGAGCGCCGGGTCGGCGGTCGTGTCGACCGGTTCGGGCAGCCACGGCCCGACATAGGCCTCGCGCCGCACGCGCGCCGACTGCAGCACGTTGAGCGCCAGCCGCGTCGTCGTCGTGATCAGGAACGCGACCGGATCGTGCACTGCATCGCGGTCGGCGCCCTGCCAGCGCAGCCACGCGTCCTGGACGACGTCGTCGGCCTCGGCGACGCTGCCGAGCATCCGGTAGGCGACGCCGAACAGCCGGGGTCGCGCCGCCTCGAACGCGGCGGCGTGCTCCTCGCTGACCGGCGCCGTCATCGGCGTCCAGGCTAGCCGCCGCCTAGACTGGGGCGTCGATGTCCGTCGTCCGCCCCGAGTTCGGCCCGACGCTGCCCGAGCTGCTGGGGCCGCGGGTCGCGAAGCTGCCGCGTCCGCTGCGGATCGCGCTGGTGGTCGTGGCGGCGCTGATCGTGGTCGCGCTGGCGTACGCGCTCTTCTTCAAGGGCGAGGGCGTGAAGGCCAAGCGCGCGGTGATCGTCCGGGAGCCGGTGGCGTTCAACTTCGTCTACCGCTCCCCGTTCTCCAAGCAGGAGCCGCAGGCCGGCGAGCTGGCGCGCGTGGGCAGCAAGGAGCAGGCGTTCGCGGTCCGCGCGCTGAACCTGCCCGCCTACCGCGGCGATGCCGCCGGCTTTCTGCCGCTGTACGCCGCGACGCTCGAGGCGCAGATGGCCAAGGACCTGCCCGGCTTCGTCTGGCGCGCCGATGGCCGCGCCAACATCAACAAGCAGCAGGGCTTTGAGATCGTCTTCCAGTACCGCCGCGCCGACGGCGCGCTGATGTACGGCCGCCGGATCCTGCTGCTGCCCAACGTGACCTCGCGCGTCGGCGCCGACATCTGGGCGACCGCGCCGCGCTCTCCGGCGATCGTGCGCGCCGACGACGTCGGCCACAACGGCGGGCTGAAGACCGCGCTGCGATCGTTCCGCTTCGGCACCGAGCGCCCCTAGCGCCTGCACCGACATGAGCGACACCATCACCTTCGACGACTTCGCCAAGGTCGACATCCGGGTCGGCCGGATCGTCGCGGTCGACGACTTCCCCGAGGCCCGCAAGCCCGCCTGGAAGCTCCGCATCGACTTCGGCCCGGAGCTCGGAGAGCGCAAGTCCTCCGCGCAGATCACCAACTACTCGCGCGAGGAGCTCGAAGGCCGCCTGATCCTGGCCGTCGTCAACTTCCCACCGCGCCAGATCGGCCCCTTCCGCTCCGAGGTCCTGACCCTCGGCACCTACTCCGGCGACGTCGTGCTGCTCGTCGAGCCGGGCGCGAACGCGCAGCCGGGCGACAAGCTCGGCTAATAAAGTCCTTTTCAAGGGACTTTAGATGATGTAATGTCCTTTGAAGAGGACATCATGCCCGCGCGCTCCACCACTAACGCTCCGCTCCCTGTCCGCCGGTCGCTGCGCGAGATCGGTGGAGACATCCAGGCGTGGCGCAAGCTGCGCGGCCTGACGCAGAGCCAGGTTGCCGATCGCGCCGGCATCGACCGCAAGACGGTGATGCGCGTCGAGCGCGGCGACGGCGCGGTCAGCCTCGAGGTCGTCCTCCGCGTGCTGAACGCGCTGGGCGTCCTGGACGGGGTCGCGAAGGCGTTTGACCCGTACGAGACCGATCTTGGACGCCTGCGCGCGAACGAGCAGCTACCGCAACGGGTGCGCCCGCGCGGACTGGAGTGAGCGGTGCCAGGCGCTGCGAACGGCGATCGAATACGACGACACGAGCGCGCGGGTGGACCTGCTCATGGAGGTCGCGGGGGAGTTCCGCCTGAAGCCGGCCGCCGCGCGGACTGTGCTCGGCGACGTGGCGGACGCGGTAGCCGGATGGCGTGCGCTCGCGGGTCGAATGGGGCTCTCCGGGGCGGAGATCGACCTGATGCGTCCGGCGTTCGAGCATCAGGCCGCCGACGTAGGCGGCCGCGCTCCTAGCGCTAGGCGCTTAGTTCGCCGGCGTCGTGGACGACGCGCCGGACGGCGGCGTGGTCGTCGTCGCCGGCGGGGTGGTCGTCGTGTCGCCTGTGCCGGTCGACGGAGGCGTCGCGGTCGACGGGTCGGCGGGCGGTGCGGGGTCGGCCGGCGTCGGCGTCGAGGTGGCCGGCGGGGCGGTCGCGGTGGAGTCGGCCGGCGGCGTCGTGGTCGAGGTCTGCTCGGCCGGCGTCGTGCTCGAGGCGGGCGCGGTTGCTGCCGGCGCCGGCGTCGCGGTCGGCGTGGCCGGAAGCGTCTGGTCGGGCAGGCGGGTGTTGTCGTAGCCCTCCTGCGTGCCGGCCGGTGCGGTCGTGGTCCCTGGGACCGACGCGGTGGCCGGAGCGGTTGTCGACGCCGGGGCGACCGTGGACGCGGGCGTCGCGTCGGAGGCCGCGGTGCGGTGCTCGGCGGCGGCGCCCTTGCCGCCGGCCTCGGAGCCGTGCGAGGACTTCGGTGCGGCCGCCTGGGGCACCGACTTCACGGCGGCCGGCGCGGGCGTCGGGTCGGCCACGGGCGCTGCCGTCGCCGCGCGCGCGACCGGGGGCTTCGACGCCGCCGACGCGACCGCGCTCTGCGCGAGGCGGTGCTTCTTGACGTGGTCGACCTCGACCGCACCGGTGGTCACGATTGCCACCGCCGCCAAGCCCGCGGCGGCCTTGGTCGCGACCGCGCCGACGCCGGCGCTCAAAGCGCCGCCCGCGGTGGCACTCGAAGCCGCCACCGCGCCGCCGCCCGCAGCGGCGCCGCCACCGGCGGCCGCCGCGCTACCTGCGCCCTGCGCCAGCAGGAACTTCTTCAACAACAGCAGCGGCCCGACCGGGAAGACCGCTGCCAAAGCCTTGTTGGTGGACTTCAGCTGCTTCTTGAAGCCCGCGCACTTCGTGCACGAGCGCACGTGGCGGCGGACCGGCGCGCTGACCTTCGTCAGACCTTCGGCCCACTCGCCGAGCTCCTCGCGGACCTCCGAGCACGTCAGCTTGCGTGCCTCGGCGGCCTCGGCCAGCGAGACCCGCGCTCGCACCAGCAGCGACTTGACCGACGGGACCGTCGTCTCCATCGCCTCGGCGATCTGCTCGTAGGAGAGCGCGTCGATCTCACGCAGCAGCAGCGCGGTGCGCTGCGTCTCGGCCAGCGTCTGCACGTCGGCGACGAGCTGGCGGAACTCCTCGCGGTCGTGGACCTTGTCGGCGGTCGTCGTGCCGTGGTCGGCGAGGTGGACGTCCATCGAGTCCATCCCGATCGCCGTCTGCTTGCGCAGGTGGTTCAGGCAGCGGTTGCGCGCGATCCGGTACAGCCACGGCCGCACGTTGATCGGCCGGTCGTCGGCGAGCATCGCGTTGAACGCAGCCGCGAAGACCTCCTGCAGCACGTCCTCGGCGTCCTCGCGCGAGGAGAGCATGTGCCGGCAGAACGCCAGCAGCCGCGCCTGGTAGCGCGCGACCAGCGCCTCGTACGCCGCCTGGTTGCCGCGGCGGGTGAGCACGACCAGGCGCTCGTCACCCTGCAGGCGAAGCAGCGGGGTCGGGCCACGCAGTCCGGCGGCGGCCGGTGAGTGTCGGAGGGCGGAGGCTTCCACGCGCGTTGACGGGCCTTTCCGTGCCCGCGAAGACTCAAAACAGATCGCGGGCCGGGAAGTTGCGGAATCTCGCAGTGTAGGAACGTCCCGACTACGCTCTCGCAAAGTCCCGCCCGGGTGGTGGAACTGGTCAGACACGGCCGACTTAAAATCGGCTGCCCGCAAGGGCATGGGGGTTCGAGTCCCCCTCCGGGCATTTGCAGGGAGTTTCGTGCGATCTGAGGATCCGGCTCACGCCGCGGGCGGACCGCGAGGCCGTCACGTTCGAGAGCGGACCGCCGCCCCTGGTCCGCGCACGCGTGACCGCGCCGCCGGTTGGCGGGCAGGCGAACGCCGCGCTGGTCAAGCTGCTCGCCCAGCGCCTGGGCGTGCCGAAGTCACGGATCAGCGTGATCCGCGGGGAGACGGCGCGCGACAAGGTCGTGCGCGTCGCGGGCTTAGCCCAGGACGACGCGCACGCCCGCCTCGCTTCTAAGACGCGCTAGGCGACTTCCGCCTCGCGCACCGCGCCAGGCGCGAGCGCGTCCAGGAGCGCGTCTGCGATCTCCTGGTCACCGGTGATCTCGAGCTCCGTCCGCGACGCGTCCGGCCCGAGAGCCTCGACCCACGCCCGCTCCGGGCCCGCGATGCGGGCATCGGCCTCGGGTGCGGAGCGCTCGGCCAGGTCGACCCGGCCTCGGCGCGTGGTGAGCACGTAACGCTTCAACTCGCCCGCGCGGCGGACGACCGTGACCTCGACCATGCCGTCGAGGCCCTCTGGCAACGCCAGGCCCGGGACCGAGCGCAGGACCGCGCCGACGTCCACGGACTCGTCCGGGCGCGGCGGGGACCACGCCCAGCGCGCGCCCCAACGAGCCAGGGCGCCCACGACGGGCAGGAGATCCCGAGCACGCTCGGTCAGCTCGTAGTCGACGCGCGGCGGCACCTCTCGGTAGCGCTGACGCGTGAGAAGGCCGTCAGCAACCATCCGATTCAGCCGCGAACGCAGCTGCTCGGTGCTGATGCCCGGCAGAACCCGCTGGAGTTCGACAAAGCGGCGGGGACCTGCGACCAGGTCCCTCACGATGAGCAATGTCCACTTGTCGCCCACCAGATCGAGCGCCCGAGCATCGGGGGCCCACTGGTTGTATGGGTGCCGCTTGGGGGGTGGAACGGAGGGAATGGCTGCCTCCCTTGAGACCGCATAAGAAATGGACGGACCCCTCAGCCAAGAGTGAGGATACCCACGTCCGCCCACGGACGCGCTGTTTTTTGGCGGACGTGGACGTCCGTTTGACTTGCGGATGGTGAGATGCCGTACCACAACGGTTTCCTTCCACTCAACCTTCCGGCACATTGCCCGAACGTGTCGATAACTCACCGCGAATCGGAGCGCTGGAACCCGCCCGGTGGCGCACAGACGTTCGGTCCGTCACGATCAAGGACGGATGCAACGCGCGCTCCTCACCTGGGCCTTTCGCCGCTTCGGCGCCCGCTATCCGCGGCTCGCGGTCGCGGTGCTGTTCCAGGTCGCGTTCCTGATCGTCGCGGGCGGCGTCTGGCTGCTGGACCTCTACGTGGACGTCAGCTCAGCGCAGTTCGTGCGGATCTTCGTCGTCTCGGAGATCGCGGTTGCGGTGGAGAACGTCCTGGCGATCGCGGTCGTCTGGCGCCTGCTCAAGCCGGCGGACCCGTGGCTGCGCGGCGACCGCTCCCCGCGCGCTGCGCTGAAGGCGTGGCGCGCGCTGGCCGGCACGCCGTTGGCGTTTGTGCGCTGGGGCCGCGCGGTGCCGTTCGTGTTGAACGTGGTGCCGATCTCGGTCTTCCTGACGTTCGAGCTCGACGTCGCGTTCTTCCCGTCGTTCTTCATCCTCGCCGCGGGCGTCTCGATCGTCCTGCTCTACGGCGTCTTCGTCCGCTTCTTCGGGCTGGAGCTGTGGTTGCGGCCCGCGCTGGAGGCCGCGTCACGAGATCTGCCGGACGGCCCGGGCATGGCGTCCGTTTCCGTGCCGGTGAAGTGGAAGCTGCTGTTCGCGCTGCCGGCCATCAACATCGTCTCGGGCGTGATCGTGGTCGGGATCGCGTCGCCGGACGACGCCGGCCTCGGCCAGCTCGGGCTCGGCGTGTTGGTGACGATCGGCGTCGCGTTCACGGTGTCCTTGGAGCTGTCGCTGTTGTTGTTGCGGTCGATCTTGCAACCGATTCAGGATCTCCAGGAGGGCACCGCACGTGTCGCCGGCGGCGATCTCTCCGTGCGCGTGCCGGTACTGGGCACCGACGAGACCGGCCGGCTGGCGGGCTCGTTCAACACGATGGTGTCGGGGCTGGAGGAGCGCGAGCGCCTGCGCGAGGCGTTCGGCGCGTTCGTCGATCCGGGCGTCGCCGAGCGCGTGCTGGAGGAGGGGACGATCCTCGAAGGCCAGGAGGCGGAGGTCACGATCCTGTTCCTGGACATCCGCGGCTTCACGGCGTTTGCCGAGCGCGAGGGCCCGCGTGAAGCGGTCGCGCGCCTGAACGACCTGTATGAGTTGATCGTGCCGGTGCTGGTCCGCCACGGCGGGCACGCCAACAAGTTCATCGGCGACGGGCTGTTGGGGGTCTTCGGCGCGCCGGAGCGCCTGCCCGACCACGCCGATCGCGCGCTGGGTGCGGCGCTGGAGATCGTCAGCGTCGTGCGTGAGCGCTACGGCGAGCGACTGCGCCTGGGCATCGGCCTGAACTCCGGGCCGGTCGTCGCCGGGACGATCGGCGGCGGCGGGCGCGTCGAGTTCACGGTCATCGGCGACGTCGTCAACACCGCGGCGCGCGTGGAGGAGGCGACGCGGATCACCAACGACGACATCTTGCTCACCGAGGCGACGCGCGCGCTGCTGTGCCGCGACCACGGCGGGTTCATCGGCCGTGGCGACGCGGCGTTGAAGGGCAAGGTCGAGCGCGTGCAGCTGCACGCGCCGGTGACCGCGGCGGCGGTTAACCGCCCCGCGGTCGAACTGCGCGCGATCTAGGCCGTTGGCCTACACGTTGACGAGGCCGGCGAGGATCTCCTCGTCGAACACGTCTTCGGCGTCCATGTGGGTCGCCATCGCGGGCGCCAACATGGGGTAGGTCACGTCCTGGTCGGCCGCGATCTTTGCGAAGCGACGCGTGGCCGGGCTGCTGTCCTCCGTCAGGAGGTCTCTCTCGAAGCGGGTGTCCATGGGGACTCCTCTCCTCGTGGGGTGACTCCTTGGTTCTACGCCGATCAGGACCAGGCGCAACCGCGCTGTTCGATCCACGCACCCGCATGGGGGGTGTGTTGTAGGAAACGTATGAACGCGGACGTCGTCCGGGGCGCGATGATGGGACGCGATGAGCACCGACATCGAGCAGGGGACCCGCGTCCACGGCGGCCGGCTGATCGCCCGGCGCCTGAAGGCGCACGGCGTGAGCAAGCTGTTCACGCTGAGCGGCGGCCACATCTTCTCCATCTACGACGGCTGTCGCGAGGAGGGGATCGACATCGTCGACACCCGCCACGAGCAGGCGGCGACGTTCGCCGCCGAGGGCTGGGCGAAGGTGACGCGCACGCCGGGCGTCGCGGCGCTGACCGCCGGCCCGGGCGTGACGAACGGGATGAGCGCGATCGCGTCGGCCCAGCAGTCGGCGTCGCCGATCCTCGTGCTCGGCGGCCGCGCGCCGGCGATGCGCTGGGGGATGGGGTCGCTGCAGGAGATCGACCACGTGCCGTTCGTGGCGCCGCTGACGAAGTCGGCCGCGACCGCCGGGTCCCCGGACGAGATCCCGGGGCTCGTGGACTCTGCCTTGGCGACCGCCATGCAGCCCCACTCCGGCCCCACGTTCCTCGACTTCCCCATGGACCACGTGTTCTCCGAGGGCGAGGACCAGGGCGTGGAGGGCGCGCTGCACGACGTGCTCGCGGAGCCTGTGGCCGGTGGGGACGTCGACAAGGTGATTGCCTTGCTCGACGCTGCCGAGCGCCCGGTGATCATGGCCGGCACCAACCTGTACTGGGGTCGCGGGGAGCACGCGCTGGCCGCGCTGGCCGAGGCCCGGGGCATCCCGGTGTACTTGAACGGCCAAGCTCGCGGCTGCCTGCCCGCCGACCACGAGCTCTTCTTCTCGCGCGCGCGTGGAGACGGGCTGAAGGGCGCGGACCTCGCGCTGGTGATCGGCGTCCCGATGGACTTCCGCCTCGGCTTCGGCGGCTCGTTCGGCGAGGACACCAAGTTGGTGGTCATCGACCGCGCCGAGCCGGTGCGGGCGCACCCGCGCGCGGTCGAGGTCTCCTTGTACGGCGGCATCGACGCCACCCTGCGCGCGTTGATCGGGGACTCGGCCACGCCCGATCGCACCCGCGACTGGGTCGCGCACCTGCGTGGCAAGGAGGACGAGAAGCGCGCCGCGGAGCGTGCCGAGTTGGACGACGGCCGCGCGCCGCTGCACCCGATGCGGCTCTACCGCGAGCTGGGCGAGGTCCTCGATCGCAACGCCATCATCATCGGCGACGGCGGCGACTTCGTCTCCTACGCCGGGCGCATGATCGAGACCTACGAGCCGGGCTGCTGGCTGGACCCGGGCCCGTTCGGCTGCCTGGGCACCGGCCCGGGCTACGCGCTGGCGGCCAAGCTCGCGCACCCCGACCGTCAGGTCGTCCTGCTGGTCGGCGACGGCGCGTTCGGGTTCAGCGGGATGGAGTTCGACACGCTCGCGCGCCACGGGGTCAACGTCGTGGCCGTGATGGGCAACAACGGCATCTGGGCGCTGGAGAAGCACCCGATGGAGTTCTTGTACGGGTACTCGGTCGCGGCCGAGCTGACGCCGGAGACGCGCTACGACCAGATGGTCGAGGCGCTCGGCGGCCACGGCGAGCTGGTGCGGACGCCGGAGGACTTCAAGCCGGCCTTCGCCCGCGCGTTGGGGTCCGGCAAGCCCGCGCTGGTTAACGTCCTGACGGATCCGGACGTCGTCTACCCGCGGAAGTCCAACCTGGCTTGAGGGGGAGGCGGCCCATGTCGCGCCCGGCCGGGGAGGACCGGGCGCGACGATGCCGTCGCCAATCCGGCACGCGCGCGCCGCTTGGCGTACCGCTTGCCGACGCACCGCATCACGGTCCGTCGAAGGCGTGGACTTTCCGGTGCGTTGCCCGGAAAGTCGGAAGCCGCCCAAAGGGGCGGCTTCCAAACTCGGCCCCGACAGGACGGGCAGGGGTACGTGCCATGCGGGGGCCTGATTGTTTGGTTCGAGCGGCGGGAGGCGCCGATTCGATGCGGCTTCGCCCGAACCTATGCGCCGGAACGGCGGAAGAACATGCCTATTCGGCACGTACACCCGCTGACCCGACAGCACCGGACTATCCCGCCACCGACAAAGGTGGACAATCAGACACCCGTCCAGGTGCGTTCCGAGAAGTGGGGATGCGAGGTACAACCCCCTCCGTGGCGATATACGGGAGGTGGGGCTTCGGCCTCGTTCGCCCCTGTCGCTGAAGCGGCCGGGGCGGGCGTGTTCCTCAGCCCTCGCCCGTCCCGCCGCGATAGTTCAGGCGCGTGCCTGGGGACAGAAGACGGAGCGGCCGGTTCTTGGCAGGGCGGCCGCTCACCCTGCGGTGGCGGTGGCCCGGTCCAGCGCCGCCCCGCGCAGGATGTCGTGCTCGGAGACTTCGACCTCGGCGAGGTCGAAGCAACGCATGGCCTCGACGAGGAGGATCACGCCGGCGACGATCGCTTGGGCGCGGTCGGGGTGTAGGCCTTTGACGCTTCTTCTCTCCGCCAGCGTCATTGCTGCCAGGCGCGGCAGGAGCATCTCGCACTGCGCCCGAAGCAGCCGGAACCCGTGGACCTTGGTCGGGTCGTAGGGGTCGAGCTCCTGGAGGATGGCAGCGCAGGATGTCGCCGTCCCGGCAACCGCGATGCCTTGGGTGACCGCTTGGCGAGTGGCCTGCGGGACCGCTGATTCGAAGATCTCCTTCGCCTCGGCCTGGAGCTGCTGCAGCTCCTCGGGGCGCGGCGGGTCGGAGCGCAGGAAGCGCTCGGTCTGGCGGACGACGCCGGCCTGGGTGGAGACGTGGAAGTCGACGGTCGCGCCGTGGCCGGTGACAAGCTCGGTGGAGCCGCCGCCGACGTCGATGACGACGCGCTGCACCTGTGCGTCTTCGGCGCTCGCTCGTCCGTCGGTGGCGCCGAGGTAGGTCAGGCGCGCCTCTTCGTCGCCGGTGATGGTGCGGGCGTCGATGTTGTAGGTGTCGTTGATCTTGGTGGTGAACTCGGCGCCGTTGCGCGCGTCCCGCACGGCGGAGGTGAGGACGCCCGTGACCGCATCCACGTTGCTGGCGTCGATCAGCTCCCGGTACTCCGCGACCGCCGCCTCCACGCGTGCCATCGCCTCCGGCGCCAGGACGCCGGTGTGGTCGACGCCCTGGCCCAGGCGCGTCACGGTCGTCCGGCGCTCGATCTCTGTGACGTGCTTCGTGGCGGGATCGACGTCGGCGATCAGCAACCGCGTGGAGTTGGTCCCGATGTCGATGACGGCGATTCGGGTCATAGCGTGGGTGCGGGGTAGGGGAGGGGCTCGCCGGCGAGGCCGGCGAGCAGGTTGTCGACGGCCATGCTCGCCATCGCCTCGCGCGCATGGTGGGTGGCGGAGCCGATGTGGGGCAAGATGATGATGTTGGGCGCCGAGAGGAGCGGGTCGTCGGGCGGAAGCGGCTCGGGGTCGGTGACGTCGAGCGCGGCGGCGCCGAGGCGCCCGTCCTCGAGCGCACGCTTGAGAGCTGCTTGGTCGACGAGCGGGCCGCGTCCGGTGTTGACGAGGATCGCGCCGGGCTTGATGGCGTGGAGCGCGGCGTCGTCGATGAGGTGGCGCGTCGCGTCGGTGAGCGGCGTGTGGAGGGAGACGAAGTCGGCCCGCGCGAGGGCGGCGTGGAGGTCATCGCCGCGGTTCACGGGGATCACCTTCATGTCGAACCCTTGGGCCCGTCGCGCCACCGCGGAGCCGATCCGCCCGCGTGCGCCGACGATCGCGATCGTCGCGCCGTGGACGGAGGCGCCGAGCCAGCCTTGGGGCTCGAACGTGCGCCAGCGCCCGTCGCGGACCGCGCTTTGCGCTTCCGGCAGGCGGCGCGCGGCGGCGAGCAGGAGCGCGAAGGTGAGGTCGGCGGTGGCGTCGGTGAGGACGTCGGGCGTGACGCCGACGGCAATGCCGCGGGCTTGCGTGGCGGCGAGGTCGACGTTGTCGAACCCGACCGCGTAGTTGGCCACCACCTTGAGCTTTGGCGCCGCTCCGAGGAGTTTCTCGTCCACGCGCTCGGTCAACATGGACAACAACCCGTCGGCGTCGGAGAGGGCGTCCCGCAGCTCGGTCGGATGCGGTGGCAGGTTCCCCGGCCAGATGTCGACCTCGTGCCCGGCCTCTCGGAGCCGGCTCAGCGAATCCCCTGTGATCGCTCGCGCGACAAACACCCGTCCCATGTCGGAGGTGATCCTCTCAGGCCGCCGGGTAGCCGGGAGCATGACCATCTTCGGCGCCGTCCTGGTCTTCGCTGCCGTCGGGCATGGCTTGCAGACTCTCTCCCGCCGCCATGGCAGCACCCCGCCCTCCGAAGCCTCGCCCGCCGCCACTGAGCGAGAGCGAGCGCGTACGCTCCGCGCCGATGCTCACCGGCACGGCGCGCACCGGCGACCCGCTCGCCCCCGAGATCGTCCCGAGCGACCACTGCGTCAAGCGCTTCCGCGAGCGCATGCCGATCCGGACCCCAGGCCTTGCCGAGGTGGTGGACGCGCTCATCGAGACGTTGGAGTCCGCGGTCATCACGCGCCACCCGCCTGCCTGGGCGGTAACCGACCGCCCTACGCCGCTCTGGGCGATCACCTCCGACCTCGCCTTCCCCCTGACCCCGACCTCCGATCCAGGCCGCTTCCTCGCCACGACCTGCCTGCGCCGGTAACCCACCCGACATCGTTCGGGACCAACCCGTCCGCTATAGTCCTATGTCCGCCGCGGGGTGGAGCAGTCTGGTAGCTCGTCGGGCTCATAACCCGAAGGTCGCAGGTTCGAATCCTGCCCCCGCTACTCCCGAAAGGCCTGCAAATGCAGGCCTTTCGTCGTTAGGGAGGGTGTCCGTCGCCGGACGATTTGGGCCCGTGGGGCAACGTTTGGGGCAACACGCCGTTGCCCCAGGGGGTGCCGTCGGCCGCTTGGGACTTCGGCGCCGGCGAGCTAGCGTCGGTCAGGCTGCGTGGCGACCGGGTCCGGTGGCGCGTGGCGTGACCTGAAAATCGCCCCCGCGACCGTTGGCGCGGCCCGGGGGCATGGCCCACGGAGAAACCGCTCCATGGACGAGATGGACCGTACTTGCTGCGGGTCGTTCGAGATGCCGGACGAGGTGCTGCGGCTGCTGCGCCGGGCGGCAGATCATGGCCTCGAGCTGGCCTGCGACTTCGGCGGTGACTGGAACGAGGACGTGCGGGCGCGGGTGTTGCACGCGGCGCGGATGGTCGACGTCTTCCACCTTGGGACGCCGTCGGCGTTCCGGGTCGTCGAGCTGGCCGACAACGCGCTGCGCTGGCGTGATCCGCCCGACGAGCGCGCGACCACGCTCGAGGCGCTGGGTGAGCACTTCGTCGCGCTCGGCGAGGTGCGCGAGCTGATCAAGGTGCGCGACCGCGCCCTGCGCGCGTCCGGCCTTCCTCTCGACGCCGGGGACGAACGATGAGCCCGCGTGTGCTGCGACCCCATCCCGCACGCGACCTGATCCTCGACGCGATGCGCCGGCACGGCGAGCCGATGAGCCCGACCGAGCTGGCGCGCATCACCGGCGCCACCCTGGGCTCCACGGCCTACCACGTGCAGGTGCTACTGGTCGCGGAGGTGATCGAGCCGGCCGGAGAGCGGCCCGGCGTGCGCGGCCTGCCCGAGCACTTGTACGTGTTGATCGCCGACGACCCGACGCCGGCCCACTCGGTCCAGCGGCTGCTCAGCCTCTGCGGCGCCACGATGGTCCCCGATCCCGAAGGCCGCTACCCCGTCCCGCGCCAGCTCGACGGCGACGCTCGCGCAGAGCTCGAAGCGCTCCTGGACCGGCTGCGCTCGCAGGTGCAGCAGATCGCCGCGGCGTCCACCGCCCGTGTCCGCCGCCAGCGGGGCTGAGTCGTCATGCCCTGGCCCGACCGATCCGCTTCAGGCGTTCGCGACCAACATGCGCGTGCAGCGCGCGGTGCTCGGCGTGAGCCAGGAGAAGGTCGCGATGGCCGCAGACATGGATCAGTCCCAGTACAGCCGGATCGAGCGCGCCGAGGTCGATCCCAGCGTTCGCACCCTGGCACGGGTGGCGCGAGCGCTGCAGGTCACCCCGGCACAGCTCATGGACGGCGTGGAGTGGGTGCCGCCGTCCTGGCTCGGCCCGGTCGAGCCACAATGACCGCGGCGGCGGGAGGTCATCGTGCCGTCGTCTAATGCCGACGCGTTCACGATGGTCTTGGTCGAGGACCGGGCATGGACGCGACGGGTGCCCGAGTTGGATCTGTGGTGCGACGAGCGGGAGGTCCCGGTCAACCTCCAAGACACCCATAACAACTGGTTGGGAGGCGTCTACATGAGGCAGTCGCCGCCCCTGTCCAGCGGCGCGGCGGCTGAAGTGTCGGGCCGGGTGGCACTCGCTATTGGAGACGGGCGCCTGGTCGGGATCATCTCGCCCGACGAGGCGACGGAGCCCGCGATCTGGTTCTCGATCGCGCTGGACGACCTGCTCATGGTCGAAGTGATCTCCCGGCACCGCTTGACCTGGCGGCCCCGGAAGATCACCGTCTACGTCCCGGGCTGGGCGCTCGTGTTCGTGGCGATCGCGCGGCACGACGGCTCGAGGGAGTGGCGCGGTCAGGAACGGAGTCTCTTGCGGGCCCTGGGTGGGCCGACGCCGTGGCGCAAGCGCTGGGCGGTCATCAGGCGCCTGTACGGCCGCCGTCGGCGCTTCGTCCCGTAGGAGGCGCTTGAGCCGAGCGTGGGCTAGGGGTTGTTGCGCACGTTGGCGATCGCTGTGTGGGTGAGGGAGACGAGCCGGTCCCAGGAGTCGGTGCCGTGGACTGTGTGCAGGCCGGCGGGGATGCCGATGTAGCTGAGGTCGTCGGCGATGTCGTCGGTGAGGGTTCGGGCTTGGCTGGCGAGCAGGTAGGGGGAGAGTTCTTCGAGTTGGGGTTGTTGGAGCCAGCGGTGGATCCGGGTCAGGGCGCGGTAGGCGGGGATCCAGTCGTAGTGGAAGGGAAGGTCGGGGGCCGAGGGCAGGCGTAGCAACGTCGCCCAGTCGGCGTGGTGGATGGCGTAGTGGCGGTCGTCGGCGACGCGGACGAGATCGATGACCCCGGCTTCGTGCAGTTGGGCCAGGCCTTCGCGGACGTTGCGCTGTGCGAAGGCGGCGTTGGCGTGGATGACGCCGCTGGAGAGGCGTGGGGCTCGGATGGTTAGCAGGGTGCGGATCGCTTCGGCGCGGACGCCGAGGCCGAGCAAGCGGCGCAGCCGGAAGGCGAAGTTGATGGGGTCCTGCGGGCGCGGCGGCTGGGACTTGCCAGAGGCACTCAGCGGCGGTCGCGCAAAGCCGTGGCGCGAGAACGCGGGCTCGAGCGCCTCGCCCGGCGAGGGAAGCGCGGGGAAGAGCGGTTCGAGCGCGTCGCCGTCCGGAGGGAGGGGATCGCCTTGTGCGGGTGGTTGGCGGCGGCGTGCGGTAGCGGCCCAGGCCAGCGCGGCTTCGGCCAGCGCACGGTCGGTGTCGTCGGTGTAGAGGTGGCGCAGGCGGTGGGTGCTGATCAGCGGGGTGTTGAGCGCCAGCCAATCGAGGACCTCGTCAAAGAGCCGCGGGTCGTGGCGCGCGACGTGCAGGGTGAACAGCAGCAGGGCCTCGGGATCGGCGGCCCGCTCCTCGCGGCGTTCAGGCGGGGCGCCGGAGAGGCCCATCTGCGACCACTGCTCCCACGCCAGCTCCAGGAGAGCGTCGGTGGTCTGGGCTCTAAGCGTCGCGACCGTCATCTTGGACTCCGAGGTCAGCGAGGGCGCGAGCCAGCGCGTCATCGAACGGCCCGGGCATGTTGTGGGTTCGCGCCCAGCGCGCGCCGGCACGAAGCTCCTGATCGGTCGGCGCGAGCTGGCGCAGATCGGCGAAGTCCCGCGGCTCGCGCCGGTCGGCGGCGGCATAGAGCTTGAGATAGATCTGATCGATGCGCGAGGCGAACGACACCTGCAGCGCCGAGCCGTAGCCGCGGGTGCTGAGCCGGTCGGCAAAGCCTTCAGGAAGCCCGAGGTCCAGCAGGCTGGTCGGCCCGGGGTTCAGCCAGTTGGGCTCCAGGCCGAGATCGCGGGCGACGAGCGCAGCCGCGTCAGCGATCGGCGCCGGCAGCGGCTGGGCGGACACCAGCTGTCCGTGCTGTTCCAGAGCGACGACGTCCACGTCCTGCGTGCTGCGCGAGATGGCGTCGATGGCCAACAGGCCGCTCCCGCCGATCACCACGAGATGCGCTGAGTTCCCGGCGAAGGCAAGTTGCTCGCCGAGCGCTGTCAGTGCTTCTTCTAAACGATTGGGATCGATGTCTTGCATCCGAAATACGGATGATATACATCCGCAGACCGGATGTCATGTATCAAACGCCTGGCGCCCGCCGTTGCGTACCTCGGCCTTCGGGGAGCGGGCCAAGCTCCGGTGCGTCCGCTCCGCTGGCACAAGGAATTGCCAAGCTAGTTGTTTGCGAAGAGCGGTCGACTCATTCGAGAGTGACGCGGCAGAAACCTGAAACTCACGCCAGCACTACAAGCGTTTCCTTCGCCCGCGAGGAGTACTTGCGCTGGCTCGGGATCACGCGCGACCTGTCGCCGCACACTCTCCGTGCCTACTCCGGGGACCTCACGGCGTTCGATGCACATTTGGGGCCGAGCGCGACCACGGCGGACATTGACGCTGAGACCTTGGCGTCCTTCTTCGAGAGTCAGCGACGCTGCGGCCTCAGTGCGACCTCCATCCGACGTCGAGCCGCGGCGCTGCGGGGCTTCTGTCGCTGGCTCCTGAGAACGGCGAAGCTCGACGCAGATCCATGGGTGGGCACGACGGTGGCGGCCGGCCGAGCACGAAGGCTGCCGCGAGTCGTTCCCGCCCACGACCTGCGTGCGATCTTCCGAGAACTCGAAAGTCGGACAGAGGCAGATGGCGTTCATGTACGCGAAGCCAACACCTTCGTAGCCGTCGCCTTGATGGTGGCGACCGGCTTGAGGGTGCATGAGGTTGTGGGGATCAAATGCGATGACATTGACTTGGTCGACGGAGCGATCAAAGTCCTGGGCAAGGGCCGGCGGGAGCGGCGCGTCTACCTCCCGAGCGAATGGATCACGGCTCTCGTCCGTCGTCACTTGCGGACACGCGATCGGCTTCCGTTGGACCATCACTTCCTGCTCTTCAACCAGCGGCTTCGGCCGCTGAGCGAGAGCGCCCTCCGGGCCAGGCTCGCGAAGGTTGCTAGTGACGCCGGCGTGTCCGGCAAGGTCACGCCGCACATGCTGCGCCACACCGCAGCGACTCAGCTCATCGAGGCTGGAGTCGACATCCGCTACATCCAGCGGCTTCTGGGTCACGCGAGCCTCAGCACGACCGAGATTTACACCCACGTTTCCGACGCTGCGCTCCGCCGCGTCGTGGGGGAGGCCGACGTCGTCGGCCGGCTTGTCGGTCGCGCCGCCGCCTGACGACGCGCGTAGCGCTCTCGCGGGGCTCGGTCTTCGCCGCGGCGTCGCTACCGCGATAACTAGGAATTATCGTGTCACAGAGCGGCTCAGGATCCGACCGGCCGATGCTGCTCGAACCACCACGGTTTCTTGACCGAGAGGAAGAGCTGGCGCTGATCGAGATGCATCTGGCGTCGCTCCGGCAGGACCCGACGTGCTTCAAGGTCCTCGAGGTGCTCGGTCACGGCGGGATGGGCAAGACCAGCCTGTTGGAAGAGGTCTGGGCCCGGGTGGCGGGTGACCGTCACCACCTGCTGTGGGTCTCGCTCGAGGGCGAAGGGTCGATGAGCAGCATCGGGCCACTCCTATCCATGCGCGATCAGCTCGACTGCCAGTGCCTGCTGTTCGATACGGCGGTGTTGGCGTACTGGAACGCCATGGGACAGCCGCTTCAGCTGTCCCGATCGGGTCGTCTGGCTGATTCCCACGTCGTGCAGGCTCTCGAGCTCGGTGGCGGATTCGCTGGCTTCGTCCTGCCGATCGGCTTCGGGCTCACGGTCTTCGAACGCCTCAAGCGCATGGTCAAGAAGCGCCTGCACTACCGTCCTGAGGAGTTCCAGGAGATCGAGCGGCTCCACAAGCGTCCGGGAGCTCTGCTGGCACGCCTCCCGCATTACTTCGGCGTTGACATGAAGCGCTCGATCGACTCCGACGGGCGGGGATTCATCGCGTTCTATGACGCCTACGACCGGCAGTCGGCCATGACGCGCGAAGCTGGGGCGCCGTGGTTGCGAGAGCTCATCGGGACACTCGGACGAGGTCTCCATGTCGTGTCCACGCGGGAGCCGCTGCACTGGACGGAACCGGTGTTGCGCGATGCGCTGGTGGAGGTTCCTCTCGATGCGCTGCCCGAGGACCACGCTAGGGCGATGCTCAGCGCGCGCTTGGGCGGAATGGATCGGCAGATCGAGGACCGGCTGATCAATGCCGCCCGTCGCATCCCTTTTCTCTTGGAGACCGTGATCAACGGCTGCGCCGAGCTGGCTAGCCGAGACGGCAGCATTGCTCTCGAGCATCTGCCCTCGTCCCCCGACTCGGCCGTCGAGCACTTCCTCGAGCACTTTCCCGAAGCGCATCGAGAACTCGCTGTCGCACTCGCTGCGTCGCAGGTTTTTGACGAGCGGCTGTTCAAGAGCGTCGTCACCGAACTGAACCTGCAGGTCAGCTTTCCGAGCTTCCAAAAGTTCGTTGACTGGTACTTCGTGGAGTCGATCTCCCCCGGCCTCTTCAAGACGCACGATCTCCTCACCGCATTCGTGCGGGAGTCGACGACCGCCGCGAGCGTGCGTCATGCGGCGCTGGAGGCGGTGACCAAGCATCTCTTGGATCGCTGTAGCCAAGACGAGGCGCTGAACCCGGACGAGGTCCTACCGATCCTGCGGGCGGTGATCACCGGCTGGTACTCGGTCAACGAGATGCGGACGACCGCGGTGGAGCGCCTGGTAGACGTTGGCTTCCGCCTGTACGACGCGGGCTACTGGAACGAGCTGGCGTCGCTGGGGTCTGAGGGATCGCTTGAGGAGGAGCACCGGGCCGACGTCCTACTGGAGTTCTTCCTTGCATTGACGGCCCGACGTATCGTCGGCATCGAACCTGCTCTGGAACGCTTCGCGGCACTACAGCCAAGAGCGCCGCTGCTCGGCCGGCACGAGCAGGCTGTAGATCTCGAATTCTCTTACGTGAAAGGGCTCGCCGGCAACTACGCCGATGCCCGGGTCGGCTTCCGCCGGAGCGTTCATCGATCCCCGCGTCTCGACCTTGGCGACCGTACGCAGGTCCGCGCCCGCATGTACCAAGGGGGCATGCTCACCATGGACGGGGCGTTCCGGCAGAGTTCGTCGCTCCTGGCAGAGACATACGACGCAATCGATCCTGACGAGAGCCCCGACTGGGCAGAACTTGTCCGGTATCGAGGGCACGCCCACCGGTTCTCGTTCGCTTTGGACCAGGCCGAGGCACTCTATCTGCGGGCGCTTCAGTCGACGACGACGGACCGGGCCCCCGCACTCCTGGGCAGGTTGTACACCAACCTTGCTGAGACGTACTGCTGGTTCGATCCGCGTCGTACCCTTGCCGCAGCGAACGATGCCGCGAAGATCCACGCGTCGTTGGGGAACCGGATCGAGCTTGCCAAGTGCGACGCCGCCCTGGGGGTGGCTCTGTCCAAGCTCGGCAAGACAGAGGAGGCCCGCGTGGCCGTGGCGAAGGCCGTTAGCCGGGCGACCGAGGTGGGATATCAGGCGGGAGTCGCCTTCGCCCTCCAGGCCGGGGTGGTCACCGAGTGGTTGGCGGGCGACCACGACACGGCCGAGGCCACGTGCCGGCAGCTGACCACAGTCGTCGATCGCATGGGCACATACCGCCACCTGCAGGCCGTCCCTTTCCTGTTGCTAGGCGATGCCGCAGGTTTCTCTCGGATCGTCGGGGAGATGGAATGGCTGATCCAGGATCCCGTGGAGTCCGTGATGGCGAGCTACATAGCGCCGACCACGGGACTGCGCGACATCACCGCTACAGATCTCTGACGAACCGTGAGCGGCCGTGATGGTGCTGATATCCGGCTGCCATCCAGAACCGCCTGGCGGCCCCGTCGTCATCGCTGACGATCGCGTCGATTCGGATCGCTCCGCGTTGCCTCAGACGACGCTCGGCGTCGTGAACGAGCCGTGTCGCCACCCCGGCACGCCGGTGGTCGGGATCGACGGCGAGTCGGTACAGGCTCCCGCGCCAACCGTTCCAGGCCGCGATGACCGTCCCGATCACCTGACCGCCCGTCTCCGCGACCAGCAGAGCCTGCTCGTCGGTCTCGATGAGACGGAGAAGAGCGGGAATGTTGTCCGTGACGGTTACTGCCGCCCCTGCCCTGCCCCACAGCTCGAGCACCTCGGCGCACCGGTCCGTGGTCCCGACCCGGATGTCCAACTCGGCAAGATCGCCCATTCATCCATCACCGAGTGACGCGACATCCAAGATCGTCTTACACCATGGGGCACTGCGACGCGTCGTGAATGCTTCCTGCAACCGTGCGATCGGCATGGCCTCGATGACCTGCTCCCAGTCGTCGCTCCAGCCCTGTGCTAGTTCCGCGGCCGCGGTACGAAGCGTGTTCCGTTCGCCGTTGAGGTAGCTGACGGTGAACGTGATGTCCCGGCGGGTGAGCGCTGCCAACAAGAAGTCGGCGGATGAGTACCCATCGAGGTGGCTCATCGTGCAGAGTCGCCCTCCCGGTCGCGTGTGCGAGCACGCCAGCCGCAGCCCGGATTCGCTGCCGGACAGGTCGAAGACGATGTCGTACTCGCCTGTCGGCTCGTCGACCACCGTCGCGCTGGGGGTAGCGCGGCCGATGGCGGTAACGCGGCTCGGCATGGCGTCGGTGATATCGAAGGGGATGGGCGGGACACCGGTCGTCAATGCGAACGCCATGCACATCCCGAGACCACCCGCGCCGATGACCAGGATGCGATCGTCTGGCATCGGGGTCGCCCAACGCCGGGCGTGCAAGACGCAGGACAGCGGCTCGCTAAGCGCCAGATGTCGCTGGGCGTTGCCACCGATCGGAACAAGGTAATTCGGGTGAAGGTCCCCGAACTCGGCGAATGCGCGGTTGCTGAACTGTCCAGTCTGTCCGCTGCGGCAGAGATGGGAGCGGCCAGCCGTACACTGGTCGCAAGCCCCGCAGCGGAAGTTCAGATCGCTGGTCACAACGTCACCCGGCACGAAATCGTCCACCGCCGATCCGACCTCGTGCACTTCGGCGACGAACTCATGCCCCAGCGAGCGCGGGTAGCGGATCGGGCGACGCCCCTCGAAGGTCGACAGATCTGATCCGCACAGCCCGCAGTACAGAAAGCGGACGCGGACCCGGCCCTCGTCAAGCGCCGGCAAGGTCCGGTCCTGCCGCACCAGCGTCTCGGGTCCGACGAGGAGGTACTGCCACGATGTGGGTCCGGCGCTCATACGAGCGCTCCCTTCGACCAGATGCTCCGGTTGAACGAGCGCGCTTCTTGCCTAAGGGCGGCGGTCGCACCGGTCTCGCGGATCTGCGCGATCAGCTCGGCCAGCCGCGGAACATCTTCGACCGTCATGCCGAGCCGCGCGGCTGCGCTGAGCCCGAGACGAAGCCCGTAGCCGAGCGAATAGGGCAAGAGCCGGAAGTTGGTCATGATCAAGCACTGCTCGAGGCGCTCATAGGTCGTGAACGCATGCTCACGATCGGTCTCGCGGATCCAGACGTGGTGAGTGGGCAGGCGATCGTGAGGTCGCCTCACGACCGGCACGCCGCGCTCGGACAGCTCAGCCTCAAGTCGCACCGCAAGGTCGAGCATCCGACTTGAATACTCAGTAAGCCATTCTTTCCGATCGAGTGCAAGACCCGCGGCGTAGACGCTCCCGGGATGCATGTTCGACACGAAGCTGGAGATGCCGCTGAGGATCTCGAGCCACGACTCGTTTCGCTCACGCGTCGCGATCAGCGCCTTCTGCGGACCCGGGAAGTTCTTGTGAACACTGGCGACAACGAGGCCGAACCCCGCCTGCAGCGGATTGGGGTGATCGCCCGCAATGATGTTGGCGAGGTACTGAGACGCGTCGAACACGCATATGGCGTCCGCTCCTACTTCTGCCACGAGCGGTCCGAAGTCCTCGAACGTAAGCCCTTCGCTGCGATCGACAAAAACGAAGTCCGGGTCGACCCGGGCGCAGAGATCGAGCGTCGCGGAGACGTCCACGCACATCTCGGATTCGTTGACGACCATGTCGACGACCTCCAGCCCGAGCCGCTGGAGGATCGCTTTGCCTGCCATGTGCCCTCCAGCCTCCACCGGGAGCAGCATCACGGTCTGGCCGGGGCGCGCCATGGCCATGAAGAGGACGATGTGAGCATGCAGTCCCGACAGCAGACGGAGCGTGACGTCTGCTGCGCCGAGCGCCTCCGCCCAGGCCGAGTAGATGACTCGCGAGTCTGCCTCCATGGCCTGTCGACCGGCGAACTGCATGGGCGTCGCCACTCGCTGATCCCGGGTGCGGGGCTTGTCGCTGTTGTAGAGGCCGTGCAGCGGACCGGCGACTGCCGCCAGATCCTCAGGGAACGGGAAGTTCTCCACCGGGTTGAGGATGAGCGAGGACGTCAGCAGCTCTTCTTGTCGTGCGAGCGAGGCGCGCAAGAACGCGGAGAGGTCCGTCTCCATCGACGATAATTCCTAGTTATCCGAGTAGCTGGCCATCGGGCGGTGAAGCCTAGATGATTGCTACCTCTGATGTTGAGCGTTGTGCTGCGCTGCGTGCCTTTGGCATTAGGACGACTGCAGCACCTCCGTCGACTGGTGCGCAGCGCCAGCTCAGCTGGTCGCGGTGCGCATTCCCTCGATTTGGCGCTCGCCGGGCTCGACGTTCGTGTACCGCCGCGGGTCGCCGTAGGTCAGCTCGACGAGTCGGCGTCCGAGGTGGGCCGGGCCGAGCGCGAATCGGGAAATGTAGGAGGCCTTGCCCGAGGCAAGCAGCCGCTCCGAGATAAGGAGCCCGCCGACGGCTTCTTCGGTAGCCGGCGGCAGGCCGGTCGGGAGTTCGGCGAGCGGGTCGGTAGCGTCGACCATGAAGTCCATCGAGCCGAGGCCGGAGGGCAGCGGGTCACCGAGAAGGCCGGCTCGAAGTCCGGCCTCGGTGAGGTCGTCCGGCGAGAGGCCAGCGGTTCCGGTCTCCATCGAGCCGCCGCGGCCTTCGCCCCAGCTGACGTCGGCGGTGATCTCGAGGTGGCGGACCGATGCGCTGCGCATCTCGCTGACGACACGCGTCACGCGGCCGGTGCCGGCGCGGTGGGCAAGTGCAATGGGAACGTCGGTGGAGCGGCCCCACTCATCTGACCGGAGGCCCTCGAGGTACCGGGCGACGCTTGCGTCGCGCACTTCAGCCTCCACTACGATCAACTTGCCTTCGTCGCGGATGGCGCCAGCGCGGATGCAGGCGTCGCCGACCTTGATCCACGGAGCCTCGTCGTCGGCTGCGATCTCGGACAGGCGCTGAAGCAGTCGACGGATGAGGTCGTCGGCGTCTGAGAACTGGCCGGTGGTGTGGAAGGTCTGGATCTCCTGTACGAAGTCCATGGCGTTGCCTTGACGACTGCTGGCGTTCTGTGCGAGCCAGAACGAGATCCGCTTGCCGCGCCGCCGTGCCTCGAGGTACTCCTCGTGCGTCGGGGAGCGGCCGCTGGAAAGCATCGTGCCGTAGCGGTCGGCGAGGATCCCGATGTAGATGTCGGACCGGGCGACGCCGTCGAGGTACGCGCGCTCGGCGTCTTCGTCGCGACCGCCGAGGTCCTCGAAGACGACGACCGAGAACCCGGCATCTCGCAGGGCATCGGCGACCCGCGCTCGAAGCGGACCAAGATCACGCATCTCGCTGGACAGAAAGACCGTGCGGGTCTCGGCCCAGCGCCGGAAGTCCTCGGCTCCGAGCCGGCGGGTGGCTGAGGCGTTGTCGATGATCAAGGCGGCTGGGGTGCTCACTGGTTTGGTGCGGACGGTAGCGCTCGTCACGGTCGCAAAGTGACCGCCTCATGCACCCGTCACCCGCGCGGTGTCACAGAGGTTCCGGCGATCAAGACTCGCTCGACGCTGGCGTTCAGAGCGGGCGATGTCCGGCGAACGACCCACATCGCAAATCGGGATAGGGGTGTTGTGCCTCTGGCTCGACTAAGCGCCATGAACATCTCTCAGAAGGTCCCGAGGAGCTGGCTCGGCGTGCTGGGAACCGACGCCCATACCCGGCTCCGACGCGTGCGCGTCACCTCGCCCGACACCGGTCATCGGCGACGTCGCCATCACGCGCAATCTCTCTGCACAACGGATCCGGGCTCCCCGTCCGCGGACCGGCAGGTCCGGGCGAGGACAGTTCGTCCAACAGATCCGACGCTCCTGCCAGGGAAGAAAGACATGAGCTCAATCTCACTACGTCGCCGCAGCCTTGGGCTGGGCGCGGATCTACTTCTCAGCAGCGCGACGGCCTGTCGGTCCTCGCCGGCACGCTCGACCGCCGGATGGCCAGCCGCTCTGTCGTGCATGTGCCTCTGGCAACGACAGCGCGGGTCCAACTTGCGACGCACATCTCGCACGCCGCCGCCCGCCGCGTTGGCCGCGGCGATTGGTGTCTCTTCCGTCTGGGTTCCGCGTGCGGTTCCGCTTGGGCTTCCTGGCGGGCTGCCGCGTGCGCTTCCTCTTGGCCTCTAGGCCGAGAGCCTGAAAGTCCGTGCAGTTGGGCGGCTTCCGGGGCTTCGCGGAGCGGCGACATCTTCATCTACGTGGTACCTCGGGGGTGTCGGCCATGAGGCCGGACTCACCGCGTGATCGCGCGGCCGATCGCGCGGCCGCGCTGGTGATGGGTGCCGGGGTGCTGTTGGTGCTACATCGCACGTGAATGGCTTAGGCAGCTAGTGCCTCGATACGCACAAGCATGTCCTGCAGCACTTGGGGCGGGTCTGCCGCAACAGTGCCAGCGGCGTGGCGGTACGCATCGTCGGGCTTCGGACGAAAGTCTCCCTGTTCCAACTTGAACGCTTCAACGGCCGCCTCGAAGCCTGGCCACGACGCAAGCTCGGCTTCCAGCCTGTCGGCGAAAACTGCACATCGATCGCCTACCCCGGTCGCGGGCTGCTCCGCGCTGGGTTGTCCCAAAGTGCTTAGAACGAGCGCATTGTCCCGTCCGACGGACGCCTGAGCAGCCTGGATGTCGGCCTCCTGCCTTCCGTCGGCCTGCATCCGGCTAGCAAGCCCAGCGTCCCCATCGAAGACGACAAAACACGGAACGTCGAGTTCGGTGAGAATCGCCCATGGGATCAGTAGCTGACGCTTGCCGTGACAGCGCACCACAGCCACGCCCAGCGCGTCTAAGCCACCAATCCGATCCCCGAGTCCCTGCAATAACCCCACGTCCGACTTGCCCTCGACCAGCACAACGGCCTTGGCAAACACGGCTTCAGCGACCTGCCGGCGTAGAGTCATGCGGACGCGGAGGGGAATCTGCTCCGCTTTGTGCACTCCTTCCACTCTTGCCACGACTCGCTCGACTGTCGCCTGGGCCACGTGACTCTCGGGCCATGGCGCGCCGGGCCGCCGACGGAAGCGACGAAGGCGCTCGTATTGCGACGCGTCCACGAAGTGCTCTGAATGCGTCGCATAGGCGACCTGGATCGTTGCCTCGGTCCGACCGGCCAGCGCGGTCAGCGTACCTGCGAAGTGTCGAGCCTGCAGCGGGTGCTGATACAGCTCCGGCTCTTCAAGAGCAAGCACAAGAGCGGGCGGCGCTCCGGAAGCCTGTGCGCTCTCGTCGGTCTGCGCAGCAACCGCCGTGGCTAATTGTTGAACGACGGCGATCAGGAGTGCGCGTTGGAAGCCATGTCCTTGGCGTCCTACCGATGTGTCAAGTCCATCGTCCGCGACCCGTAGATCGACAGCAAGAGGTGGCAGCTTGACCTCGGGGTCGCGAGCCGACAAGAGAACCTCGCCACCTGGCACGAGCTCGGAGAGCTGCTCGGTCACTGCCGACGACAGACTCTCCAAAGCCGCGCCTCCTTCTGCGGCCATGATGTCTGTGAGTTCTGAGCTGACCCGCTCCTGCAAAGACGCCAGCCGCTCCCGCATTCCGCTTTGCTCGCCAAGCGCCCGGTCAAGAAGCTGCCGAAGCAGCGTCCCCCGGGCGTCGCGCGTCTCGGCATCTGGGTCGGCAACTGCCGGGATCAGGACAAAGTCCATTCGGCTTGCGAGTCGTCCCTGGCCGGCGAACCCGAACAAGTGCGTTGCGTCCGTGCGTCCCTCTTGTAGCTGATCCGGGTGTTCGGTCTCCCATTGCTGGAGAGCCTCGTCGACGGCGGCGGCGCTATTTGCCTTTGGAAGCCCGAGATCAGGCTGAGTATCGCGAAGCTCGTTATATGCCTTGCGCTTCTCGGTCGCCCGAGGTTGGTCACGAATCGTCGAAAAGGCCGGGAACGACCGACCCTTGCCGGTTAGCTTCTCGCCGTGCTCCATCGACCACGTTCGCCAGAAGGTCGCCTCGTCACCGACGACATAGGCACCGAGAGCCTCGCGATCAGCGTCGTCGAAGTCGCTGAAGGTCACACCGATTGTTACGCGCTCGCTCGGCTGGTGGCCGTGGACATCCTCCATGCTCAAGGGTCCGCCCTGAAAAAACCAATTGAGCGCGTGGAGGACGGTGGACTTGCCGGTGCTGTTTGCGCCCACCAAAACCGTGACGTCATCAAACGTGATGTGCAGGTCTCGTAGGCAACGGAAGTTTACGACGTGAACGCGAAGAAGGCGCACGCAGCTCCCTTAAAAACTCAATGTTGTCGAGCGCAACTCAACGGACTTTATGCGAAGTTTGTGAGAAGTTCGCTGACGTCGGACTCGGCCTGAAAGCACTCAGACGGACTGTGCCATCCCTTGGACGGCGAGTTCACGCCGTGCTAGGCGACAAGGTCGGCGTATCGACGAACACCGTAAGCCGCCTGCGCGAGTCCCGCGAACCCGCGCCTGTCAGGGAAGCGCCGGCGACGGTTCCGTTGGAGGAAGCACTCGCCGAGTAGTTCGCCGATACAAACCTCGAGCCCCGAGTCTCGCCGTCGGCGCTCGGTCTCGTCGGCCACTAGTCGCACGATCTTCGTGACGTCCTCGTCGCGATGGGGACGAAGCGAGGTGACGTAGAAGTCCCGCTGTCGGTCCTCGCGAATCGCCGCGACTAACGTCAGGTCCAGCCCTTCCGGCAAATTCTCGGCGTGGGCGGTTGTCCGAACCGCGAACACGTGACGGTCTCTGCCCCAGTTACCCGCGACGATCTCGCTGGGCATGCGCGTCCAGGGTGCGATCGTCTCGTACAGCATCGCCTCGAGCTCGGTCAGCGTGACGCCGCGGCCGTCGATTGCCATTTCCCAGTCGCAAGAGGTAGCGGCCGTCACGGTTGCCCCTGCTGAAGGTCGCGGCAACTCCAAGAGCGTTGGCATGCCGGCGGCACCAAAGGCGGCGAGCGCACGCAGATCCGTCCCGACGTGAATGTCCCTGGTGCCCGTGCCGAAGTCATCCGAAGCCACAGAAAGCCCTGAACGCAAGCGCCCGCAGGTGATGGGCACCTCATTGAGGTCGATCTCCCACGGTGCAAGATCTTCGACCGTTCCAGCCATCCTGATAACCGCTTGGGCGACATCCTCACGTGTGACGATGAAGGGCTCATCGAACAACTCGCCATGCATGCGCAGCGCCTGCTCCGCAGCTGCCTCTCGTCCGGGCCATCCGGACGGTGCCCATTTGTTCTGAGCGAGGGCGGCCGCTGCTACGGGGATATAGACGCCGTCGCAGTCGGCGAGCAGCGTGATCGTGGCAACGCCTCCGGGGGTGTTTGACGCCTTGGTGGGAGGCAGCACGGCGTCGGGGCCCATGATCTCGCGGTAGATGTTGGGCGGGGCCTGCTCGTGATAGGCCCCGAACTTGTCCGGCCCGATCGTCGTTTCGGTGCGCGCGTCGAGAACTAAGCGCTTTGGCCGCGCGATCACACGACGATCCAACGCACGTCGAAACAAGGCGCCGGGCAGCGGCGACAGATCGGACAGCCAGAGGAAGCGCTCAAGTGTGTGAGGCTTCGGCCCTCCGCGTTCATGCAGGGCCTTGGCGGTCGGGAGGGCAGCGTCACGCTGGGCTTCGATGGTTGCAAGTAGCGACCGATCGAAGCACGTGGCGGCCGAGCGTTGATCCTTGAGGCGGATATGTCCAGCCTCTTGCAGAAGGGCGAAGCCCGGCTGAGCGATGTCTGCGCGGATCGCAGCGACCCGCTGGTCCCTGTCAGCGGCGCTCATCGATTGGTGTATGGAAGAAGAGGGACAGAGGAGTTCAGCTTGTTGGCGTGGACGCTGGGCGAACGTAGCGGAGCGTCACGACGCGTACAACCGATGGGATGTGTCAAAGCCTCACGGCTTTCGTCTTGGCTCTTGCGTATCAGCTCACGGCCGGTATTCACTCCACGTGTGCCCGAGCCTTTCAACGCCCGCGCAGGGCATCCGAATGCCCGCGTGATGCAAGCTCCAGCCCACCTTGGCGCTTCTGCCTTGCGCAAACCAGTCCGATGACGTTGGTTGTCGGCATCCGGGCCGGAAGTAGGGACCAGGACTCCTGGATCGATCGTCGCTGGTCACTGGTACCGGCTTCGTGGGGATCTGGCGACCTTCTTGTGGGGACCGGAGCACTCGAGAGCGAAGCGTGGACGCCTCCCGGGGTGGCGCTAACCGATCGCGAAGGCGAGAGAATTGACCGCTGGCGACGGACGAAACGCCGGTCCGGAAGTGGCGGTGATGGTCGAGACGAGACACGTGTCGTTTCGCTGTCTGACGTCTTAAGCTGCGTGCCCGCCGTCTACCACGGCTGGGCGGTAGACGCCACCCGCGGGCACGTTGCAGCGGCACAGCTCTGGCTACGACTTGCCGAGTGCGACGTATCCGACGGGGCGGAGGAAGGCCAGGCAGTCGCATCTGTCCGGCGCGCAGTCACAGTTCTTCAAAGGGAGCTAGATGAGTTCGCGTCGGTGACGCCTGATCAAGCGGTCCCGGCCCCGGTGGGCCAAGGCACAGCGATGGACGATGCGCTTGCGACCTTTTCCGACGCGGACCTGAAGCCGCTCGTGGGGACATTGCTTCGTGCCGAGTTCTCTCTGGCGGAGGACGACAACTTCTCATGGCTCGACTGGCCCGATGTCGTTACGCCGGCGACCGGACGGGTCACAGTACGCATCATGATGAACTCGAACTACGACCCAGACGTCGTAGTACGCGGGGTCACCGATGAGGCTCAACGGCTGGTAGATCGGGGAGGAGCAGAGCGCGGCGAGCTGTATTGCTTTGTAAGCGCGTCTCGACTCGAGGCTTCGCTGTGGAGAACCCTAAGGCGATCACTCGAGCTCTTGCTACCCGATGCGGCGCACGTCCTTGATGCTCGAGGGCTGCGGGCTCTCGCTAACAAACATGTCGATGCCTCTCGCGGTCACATCAAGTATTGGATGGCGCAGGGCGCAGACCGCGCTCTAAAGGTTCCGGGCGAGCAACCATTCCTTGAAGGTGGCGACCTGGCGCTGCCACGGCTTGTCGAAACCAAGGCCTATTACTGTGCTCGCGAGATGCTCCACGAGAAGCGCTCGATCGTCATCCATGGCCACCCCGGGATGGGCAAGAGCACGCTTGCACGCATGCTTCTCGCAGACGCCGCCCTCGATGGTTACCAGCGAGTCGCGATAGAGGACGGCGCCGATGTCACTGTGGCCCTCGAGTCGGTGACGCGTCCTGCTGTTTTCGTAGATGACGTCATGCATCCCACAGCTGCTCAGGACATCGCGAAGCGAGCAGTTGATCGAGACGGGCTAGCGATTGTCGCTACGCGTGGCTGCCCTGCTGTTGTCGATTGCTATGACGCCATCGGTCTGACTCACTATGACCGCGGCGATCGTGCTCGCATGTTGTACAACAATCTTTGGCACGACCACGGCCTCTGCCCAAGCATTCGTAGCGCGTTTCTGGATCCCGACCTATTCCGGGCGGTCATCGACGCACCTCAGTTCAAGCCCGGGTGGTGTGCGTCGTCGAGCAAGTTGTCGAAGATCATGTCCGTCTTCGGTGGCGCGTCTTCGTCGTCTGCTCTGGCGGACGAGATCGACGGCATGGTCGAACGTCTGCGTCACCGGCTGGGCGATCTCGCGAGTTGATGTAGAAGGGCCATGAGTCTTTAAGACCGGCTCTCTGAGTCTTTGACTCGACTGTGGTTCAACCGGCTCATACGGTCGAGGTATGAGCAACAGCAATATCCATACCGTCCCTCACGGCGATGGCTGGGCAAACCGTGTCGAGGGCAGTCAACGTGTCTCTAACACGGCCTCTACGAAGGCCGAGGCCCAGGCCAAGGGACGCGAAATGGCCATTGAGCGCGGCGTCGAGCATCTGGTCCACAAGACCGACGGCCAGATCGGTGAGCGGAACACGTACCCGCGGAGTCGGGATCCGCGCGCGTCGCGCGGCTAGTCCGGCGTGCGCGAACTCACTCAACCAACAACACGAAGAAGGCTCCATGACCGCAGCTGCAGTAGCCCGCCATCCTCAGGCCGGAATCACCAATAGGCCCCCCGAGCACGGGCTTGTCATCGCTCTTTCGCTGACCGCTGCCGATTCAGTCGGTGCTCGCACGGCTGTCGCCGCGCTGCGCGACCTAGTCAAGGCCGAACTGCGTTCGGACCTGGCCGACACGACGCCTGGCTCGAACAAGGATGCGCCGTCGGCCGAGACGGGGGAGCTTGGATTCGATGATGGATACGACCGCTACTTCCTCACGATCACGGTTGGCTTCAGCGCAGGTGCTTACAGCAAGCTCGGCGTGCCGGCTGACCAGCGCCCGCAGGACTTGATCGACATCCCGTGGGCTCAGTTGCAGGACTCGCCCGAGAACTCAGCCAACGGCGACATCGTGCTGCAGGTCTGCACCGACTCGGCCTACCTTGCCGAGCATGCGCTCCGTCGCATTGAGTACGAGCTTGCCGCACACTTCTCGATCGTCTGGACGAGCGCGGGCGTCCAGCGCCACAACAGCCGGTCTGGTCGTGTCAACCGTCGTGAGGGCCGCGCGTTGATCGGCTTTCAGGACGGCACGTCGAACCTCGATCCGCGTCGATCGGCTGAAGACGCGAGGCTCGTCTTCGTCGATCCCGACAACATCAACTACCCGCCGCAGGTCCCCCTGATCGAGCCCGGGCAGTCCAGCCCGTACGGAGGCCCGCAGCTGCCCGCCTTCCCATCCGACCTCCGAGTGCCGCCGACCTTTGAGCCGGCATGGACGAAGAACGGGACCTATATGGTCGTCCGCGCGAGCACGATCGACACGGCAGCGTGGGACGTCCGGACGCTGCGGGATCAGGAGCACATCGTGGGGCGGTGGAAGGTCAGCGGCTCCGCGCTCCATGCATCCGACGACCCGAGCGCAGCCGTCGTTGAGCCAGACTTCGGTAGCGACCCGGATGGTGTCGTGACGCCGCTCGCCTCCCACGTGCGCAAGACCAATCCCCGTGGCCCGGGGGATGGAGATCGCCGAATCTTCCGACGTGGCTACCCGCTGATCCAGACGACGGTGTCGGGGCAGCGGCGCGGCCTGCTGTTCGTCTGTTTCGGCCGGACGATCACGACCCAGTTCGAGTTCATCACGCGGGCGTGGACGGTCAACCCCGACTTCCCCCGTCCTGGCGCGGGCCAGGACGCCCTTCGCGCGTTCGAGCGCGTGCTTTGTGGCGGCTACTTTTTCGTGCCGCCTCTCCAGCGCGCGGCCGAGCCGTGGAGCTGGGTCGTCCCGGACGCATAGGCTGCAACTGATTAGTGACGGGTCAGTCCTCGGGTGCGTGGCGAAGCTGCGGAAGGCGTCACCGAGAGGTCGAGCTGCGAGCTGAGTAGCGGTTGCCGGGTGGGAATCTCTGGACTGATTTGGACTTGGCAATGATACGAGTCGTGTGGGCAACATTTGGGCAACACGCCCCAAGAATCTCAGCGAAGTTCGCGCAACTCGCCATCCGCTCGAAACCGCCGGTTTCAGGGGCCTTCGCTAGCGCTAGTAAGCGCAAAATAGTTCATCAGTACGCCTCGCATGACCTCTACTGGCACGGTCGTGTGTCCTAGGAGCTAGACCGGTGGCAGGTTGAGGAGGTCGCGAAGTGCGACGAAGTCGTGGAGCGTCAACCGATGCTCGTAATCCTGTTCGAGGCGTCGCGCGCCCTTCGTAAAGAACGACGTCGTCAGGAGGACGCCGGTTGAGGCGCGTCGATGCTCGACTGTGCCGATCAGCTCTCGGACGACCGCTGGACCGATCTTGCGGCCCGGCGCGTAGCGTTTGCATTGGACGACATGAAGTGAGCGGCCGAGTACGTCGTGCTTGGCGACGAGAAGGTCCGCTCCGCCATCGTTGCTTGCTGGTGTGAGCACGACCTCGAAGCCGCGTCGGGCGTACAGCTCTGCAACGAGTTCTTCGAAGCGTCGAGGATTGAGTTCGTATACGCCTTCCGGATGGCGGGCGAGGGTCGCAATCAGCTCAGAACTGATGTTCTGAACGCGAAGCTGAACCTCGCGGCTCTCGCGAGAGGCCTCGGCAAGAGGCTGGCCGTCGGGTGCGATCAGTGCAGGCCGCGGCCGACCGTCACTATCGAATAGGCCTAACCGGCCGGCAATGCTACGAAGCGCGGAACGATGGATCTGCGAGATGCGGGACTCGGTAACCCCGAGCACCTCTCCGATCTCCCGCAGCGCCAGGTTCTCGTAGTAGTACAGGGCGATCACGAGCTTCTCGCGCTCGGGGAGCACCGCGATGGCATCCGCGATCTCGGTCTTCGTCTCGGACGACATCGGTGCACCCGTGCCATCGCGAATGCCCGCGAGCGCCGCCGCGATGTCTTCCTCCGGCGTGCCGGACCGATTGGGAATCATGGAGCTCGTGATTCTGATGGATCCTGTGGCGGGCTGGGGCAGAGTGGGCGTCGGCCCCCGGCGTGGCCGGGCAGCGGCAAGTTCTATGCCCTAGTTCGTAGCCAGTCTGCGCCTGCATAGGCGCGCGCGGAACGTGTCGGCGCTCATACCGGGCGTTGAGCCTAGGCGCGCACCGGCCCGTGCTTCGTCAACTCATGATCGTGCAAGGTTCAAGTGGATGCTCACGCCGGCGCGGACTCCGTGAGGCGCTTGGTGAGCAGCTCGGCGGCGACGCCGCGGATGCGGGCGTCGCCGAGGCGGAGCGCGTCGACGAGCGCCAAGCTCTCGCCAAGGGTGGGGTCGCGTCGTGCGGCCTCGGGCACGGCTTCGTGCAGCGGGCGCAGAGCCAGTCCACGCTGCCGGCCCTTGGGGTCGGGCCAGACGGGAGCGAGCTCGCTGGGCGCTGAGGCGATGTGGTCGACCAGCGGCTCCGCGGCCCAGGCGGTTGGGACGCCACGGCTCTCGCCCGCCAAGACCACGGGGAAGATGTACTTGACGGCGTGGATCAGGAACTCCTCGGCCTGGCTGCCGTTGACGCGACGCCGTCCTTCGTCCAGGAGGCCGGCGGCGGCCAGGCGCTTCAGCGCCCGATGGACCACGCTGCGCGGGATGCCCGTTTCTTCGGCCAGCGTCCGGACCGTCCATTCCGGTCCACTTGCGCTGAGCTTCAGCAACAGGACGACGTCCTCGCCCTTGAACATGACCGCAGAATAGCAGCTTGTTCCTAGTCCCGGGACTAGGGACAACGATCTGCATACGGCGCGACTCACTCAGAATTGATCGCCGCCGAGTTACCGGGCTACACGCGTTCGCTGGCGACGGTGATCCACAACAACATCGCCGGGACGCACGAGTGGAACCGCGACTGGAAGTTCGTCATCGTCCGTCCGCACCACACGGCGGCCAACATCGGCTGAGAAGGGAACGCTGCTGCTCACGCGTCACCGAAAGCTCGCCGGCCTAGCGCTCGGCGCGATCATCCTGGCCGTGGCGGCCGTGCTCGTCTTCCATCTGTATCCGCGCAAGGGAGCCGATCGCGTCCGCCACGCGCTGGACTGGTCGGCATGCACGGAGATCGACGAACAGGACGGCGTGCGCTTGGACTACGCGCGGCGCTGGGGCGACGTGCGCGAGCAGGACCTGCTCGTCTGCCAGAACCTCGGCCCGCACGTTTACTACGTGCGGTTCGGCAGCGTGGACGCCCGGTCGGCCGCCCTCCGACGCGAGCCGCCCAAGGAGCCGGCTTGCGTCTATAGATCGGCCGAGCTCGTGGTCTTCACCGACGTGTCGCGGGCGGAGCGGCGCCGAACGTGCTCAGACCTGAACGGCACGCTGCGATGACGCGCCCTGCGGTGCAGCGGTGGAGACCCGTTCGTCCGCAGGACCTGCGCGGTATAGGCCAACATCGACCCGAACGAGAGCCGCCAGCAGTCGACACGTACGTACGTGGACGACATCAACCTGCTAGATCCGGTACATCGCGGAGCACCGCATGCGGACCACCGCTCGGTAACTTTGCGTGGTTGGCGATGGTCCATGTCCACTACCGTGACAATGACCGTGGGGCTTCGTCCAGGCGTCACGCTTGTTCGTCCATTGATGTCCCGCGTCCGCGCGGTCGCGTTGGTTGTCGCTGCGGTCGCGCTGCTCCCGGCCCTCGCCGGCCGGATCGGATTGATGGTGGCGCCGTGGGGCGCGGCTCCCGCCTGGGCCGAGCGGACCTGTCGAGTCGGGCCCGAGCGCTCGATCTACATGGGGCATCGTCCGTATCTGTCCTGCGCGGAGGCCAAGCGGGTGCTCTTCCGTCTCAAGGACGGGCACGACACCGTGCCTATGGCCTGCCACCGGCCGCTGACGGTCATGGGCTGGCGCATCACCGTGACGTCGAAGAATCCGAGCGGGATGATCAGCACTTACAAGCGCGGCCGATATTCGTTCGAGTACATGCGTCCTGCGACACCACGCCACTCCTGTCCGCCTAGCGAAGGCGACGAGCCAGACGCCTAGTCTTGGCAGACGGAAGCGTGATCAACTGCCGGACACTCGAGTCGGTGGGGCAACAATTGGGCAACGCGCCCCACGAATCCCAGCGAAGTTCGCGCAACTCGCAAAACGCCCGAAACCGCTCATTTCTGAGGCCTTCGCTAGCGCCAGTAAGCGCAAACTAACTCACTAATACGCCCCATAACCTGAGAGTCGAGAACCCGACGGTCACGGTTAGCTCCCGTTGGGGATCTTCGTCTGGCCATTCGGTGAAGTCCGAGCGATGCCAGGAGTTTCGTGCAGGAAGCGCCGGGGAGTCGCAAACGGTGTGCTGGATTGGCTCTGCGCTTGAAACCGCACGAGGAGACGGTCGACGACCTCGGCGGCCCATCGCGAGCATATCGGCGCCCTAGCTCCGAAGGGGCCGCTTCGGAGCGCTATGCCGGCGGTCGGGAGTTCGAGTCCCCTGGCTCTAGGCGTTTGGTCGGCGTAGGGGCGGAGGTCTTAGCCCCAGTACGGCAGTGAAGCGAGACGATCGACCCCGACGGCCCGCGCGGTCGGGAACACGACCCGGGCGCGCGCGATCATGGGGGGCGGGCCGCCGATCAGCCAGAACGAGCTGTCGACGATCGCGAGCAGGTGGGTCGCCCGCCCGGCGTTGTCGGCGATGGTCGCGTCGCGCGAGGGGTCCTTCGCTCCGCCGAGGAAGATCCCGTCGATGACCTGCGAGACCCCGCGCGCGAAGGCGTCGAGCTCGGGGTAGGTGAGTGCGACGCCGTGCTCGGAGTCGCGGACGCGCTCGGGCAGGTCCGGCTCGGGGCCGAGGTCGTCGCCGGGGACGACCTCGCCGAGGTCCAGGACCAGCCACGGCACCTCACGCAGGTCGGGCTCGAGCGCCCGCAGCACGTCCGCCAGGCTCGGCCCGCCGGGCGCGTTCAATTGGATCTCGATGAGCTCCATGGCTAGGGAACTATGACCGTGGTGATGGTGACCTTCACGTCGACGGGGATGTCGTCGGACGCGGCCATCAGCTCGTCCATGGGATCATCGGGATCCGGTGGCCGGGACCCTTGCCGCTCCCACTTCCCGTCAACTTTTTCCAGTTCTATCGCTGGGTCGACGCTGACGAACTGGGCGGCGGCGGGGTCGTAGTAGCGCGCGCGGGGGTAGATCAGCCCGGACTCGTTGTCCGCGTATTCGCCCGCGAACTGGATCTGCGCGGAGACCGTGCCCGTGTGCGTCACGCTGCCGCCGTAGGCGTCGTAGTTGTACGTACCGACGTTGGTTCCGGTCGTGCTCGTCAGCAGGCGGGTGCTGCCGATCTGGTCGTGATGGACGTAGGTCACGGTGCCGCTGCTGGTGATCTGCTCCAGCAGGTGGCCGTCGTGTCCGTAGATGTAGTTGTTGGTGCCGTCCGACAGCAATGCCGGGGCGGGTCCTGGACGGCGTCCCAGGTGAACGACGTCTTCGTCCCGGAGATCATCTTGGACATCCGCAGGCCGCCATCGTTGTAGACGTAGGTCGCGGAGCCGTTGTAGGAGGTGAGCTCGTTGGCCTCGTTGTAGGCGTACGTCGTCGTAGGCCAGCGACGACGACCTACGGCGGGTCATGTTGCCGTCGGCGTCGTAGGTGTAGGCCGTGGGCGCGCTCGTCGCGCCCGAGGTGACGAGCTGCTCGCGACTGTTGTAGGTGTTGGTCTGCGCCGGGTCGGTGATCCCGGTGGTCGTGGCCGTGGCGACGTAATCCATGCCGTCGCGGGTGTAGGCGAAGTTCGCCAGTGTGGTCGCGACCTTGACGCTCGTGAGCCGGTTGAGGCTGTCCCAAGTCAGCGTCGTCGTGCCGCTCGCATCCTTGTAGGACGTTCGCTGATGGTCAGCGTCGTAGACGACGTTCGACGTGCCGGTCGTGAGGCCGTCGGCCCAGTTGCTCGACGGCAGCCCGCCCGCGCGGTCATAGGTGAGCGTCTCGCACCCGGTATACGGCGACGTCGAGCACGAGCCGCCGGGAAGCACCTTCTGGACCAGCTCGCCCATCGGATCGTAGATCGAGCTCGTGACGCGCCCCAGCGGATCCGTCGCGGCCGTCAAGTGGCCGAGCGGGTCATAGGAGCAATTGGTCGTCTTCCCACGCTCGTTGGTGTACGCCTTGAGCGTGCCGTCACCGTAGTACTCGTCCTTGGAGAAGGTGTCGTCGTGCGTGGTCTTGATCAACCCGTCGGATGGGTCATAGGCGTACGTCGTCTTGCGGTTGCTGCCGTCGATCTCGTACTGGTCAAGGACCTCAACACGCTCTTCGCGCATGCCGATCTGGTCGAGGACCCGCTGGTCGCCTACCCCAACGCCTCGGAGGCGCTCTTCCTCGGCGCGCTGGTCGTGGCGTTCGCGCTGGTCGGCGCGTCGATCCTCGCGGTGACCCGTGTCGCGATGGGCATCCACTACCCGAGCGACGTCTTGGCCGGCGCGCCCGCCTCCCGGCCGCGCAGCACCAGCTCGGCGCTGATGGCCGCGCCGTCGGAGCGCAGGTCGAGGTCCTGCACGACGCGGCGGCGGACGAGCTTGAAGGCGCAGTCGACGTCGAGCACGCGCAGGCCGAGCGTCAGGGTGACGAGACGGTTCCAGGTCCAGCCGGCGGCGCGGCGGGCGAGCGGGTCCTGGCGCGCGATCCGCCAGCCCAGGACGAGGTCGGCGTCGTGGGCGGCAGACGCCAGGTGGCCGAGCTGCTGCAGGTCGAACTGGTGGTCGGCGTCGGTGATCAGGATCCACGGCATCCGGGCCGCGGCCAGCCCTGAGCGCAGCGCAGCGCCGTAGCCGCGGTTCTCGCCGTGGCGGACGAGCACGACGTCGGAGCGGTCGAGGCGCTCGACCAGCGGTGCGGTGCTGTCGGTGCTGCCGTCGTCGACCACGACGATCTCGTGGCGGACGGCGAAGCGCTCGGCGGCCGCGGTCGCGTCGTCGATCGCGCCCAGGATGTTGCCGGCCTCGTCGTGGGCGGGCAGGACGACGGTGAGGCCGGGCAGCAGCTCGCTCAACGGCCGTTGGTCACGGCGTAGCGCGGACGCGCAGGAGGATCCGCTCCGCGCCCAGCCCGGCGGCGGACGAGACGTCCGTGCCGTGCGCGATCGCCCAGCGCACGGACGGCGCGCACGCCGGGGCCTTCGCGCCGTCGCACTTCAGCGAGTCGAGCAGGACGTAGCGCACGTCGCCGGCCCGGACCAGCGCGGCGAGGCGCTCGGGCGGCGTGAACGGCCGGCCGAACCAGCTTGTGAGGACGACGATCGGGCGGCCGTCGCGCGCGACGAGCGGCGCTCCGACGATGGTGTCGGCGGTGGCGACCTCGTACCGCGCGCCGTGTTGGTGGCCTTGGAGGTAGCGGCTCAGCGCGGCGACCTCGGCCGGCGGGAAGGCGCCGAGCGTCTGGGAGTCCTCGACGCCCGCGCGGGCGAGGTGGGCGCTGGTGGCCAGCGGCCAGGCCAGGACCGCGGTGGTGAGGGCGCCGAGCAGGAGCGACGCGACGGGCGCGGGCCAGCGTTGGCGGCGCGCGACCGTGGTGATCGCGACGACGGCGCCGATCCCCAACCCCGCCGCGACCGCGGGCGTGAACGCCTCGAAGTAGCGCAGGCGCGGGCGGCCTTGGATGCTGAAGAAGGCGTAGCCGCACAGCAGCCAGGCAGCGATCCCGGCGCCGACGCCGGCGCGTGTCCGGTCCAGGACGATCGGCGCGCGGGCCGCCCAGCGCGGTCCGATCGCCAGTCCGAAAGCCAAGAACGACAACATCAGGGCTCCGAGCAGCTCGATGCCGAGCATCCGCAGGTAGCGGTCTGGCGGGCGCGCCGAGAAGAGACGCAGCGGGCCAGGAGGCGGGAGGGTGGCGGAGAACGAGCCCGGCGTCGGTGGGCCGAGACGGCTGATGCCGTTGTACACCAGGATGACGTTCGCGATCGTGCCGTCGCTGGAGCCGGCCGGCCACGGGTGCGGGCCGGGCGCGATGGCAGCGGCGACCGGCCACGCCGCGGCGACGGCCACGAAGGCGATCGCCGCGCGGCGCAGGGTCCGCGGTCGGTCGTGGATGGCGGGATGTAGGGCGTACCAGGCCGCGGCGGCGATCGCGGGGAGCCCGACGACCATCTCGAACAGCTTGACCTCGAAGGCCAGGCCGGCGACCGCGCCGGCGGTCGCCACCGCCGCGGGCTTCCTACGGTCCGGCGCCGCGGCGATCAGCCAGACCGCGACGAGCAGCAGCGTGCTCATCAACGTGTCCATGGTGTCCGACCGCCCGGTGAGGACCGAGACGGGGAGGACGGCGAGCGCCAGCGCTGAGATTAGCGCCGCGCGGTGGCCGAAGCCGCGCCGAACCAGGTCGTACAGCAACGGCACCGCGGCCACGCCCGCGAGGGCTTGCGGCAGTCGCAGCGCGGTCGAGCTGAACCCCAATGCCTTGGTCGACGCGACTTGGAGCCAGAGGTCGATCGGCGGCTTGTCGATCGAGATCGTGCCTCCGGGCTCCAGCGCGCCGAAGAAGAGGTTGTGCCACGACAGGCCCATCGAACGGACGGCCTGGTCGTACCACGGGTTGGGCGGCACGCGGCCGAACGCCCACAACCGCAGCCACGCGTCCAGGAGGCACGCGGCCGCGAGGCCGGCCATCCAGGCCCACCGCGGCAGACCGGCCCGGTCGCCCCGCACGAGCGCGGGCCGATCTGCCGATGCGGTGGACGTTGCCATCGCCAGCGATGATCGGATGCCGCGGCTGAACGGCTCCTGAACGGCGGGCGCTCAGGTGGCGTCGTCGCGGTTCGGCGCGCCGGTGAGCGCGTCGATCGCCCGGTGGCGCCAGCGCGCGAGGCGGCGGTGCTCGGAGAAGCGCACGCGGGCACGGGCGAGGCGGTCGGGCGAGTAGCGCCGGCGCGCCCAGGGCGAGTTGGGCTGGGCGAGGCGGAAGGCGCCGACCAGCGCGAAGACCGGGACGAAGAGCCCGAGGACGCCGAGCAGGATCCGGCCCTTCATGAAGCACAACAGCGCCAGCGCGAGCACGCCCACGACGACCACGACGGTGCCGGTGACCGTGCCGGGGTCGTCGAGGCCGAACGGCGTCGTCCCGACGACGACCAGCGCGGCGAACGCGACCGCGATGACGGTGGCGTCGATCGAGCGCCGGCCTTCGTCCTCCCAGTAGACGTCCTCCAGGTGGACCCAGAGCGCGAACTCGTCCATGGTGAACCCCGCGCCGACGCCGAAGCCGACCGCGGTCAGGTGCGCGAACGCGGTGCCGGGCGTCGCGGCGAACGCCAGGAAGCCCGACAGCATCATCAGGCAGATGCCCCACACGAGGTGGTGGATGTGGACCTCGCCGCTGCGCACCGAGCCCGGCCACCATGAGACGCTGCGGCTCAGGCGCGCGCTGGTGCGGATCGTCAGGAACGAGATCACGAACGCGAGCAGCACGAGGAACGCCGCGGCCGACCCCTGTCGGGAGCGGTCGCCGAACGGATCGACGCTGAAGAGGGCCGCAAGCACTCCTGACAGGGAAGCAGGTCAGGACGCGCGGTCCGGCAGCATCAGGCTGGTGCGTCGGCTGCCACCCGCTCCGGCGGGGTCTGGTCTTTCTTGGTCACGGTCAGGAACGCCACCAGCGCCAGGATGCAGGCGAGGAAGATGTAGGACGTGCCGGTGGTGCCGAGGCCCAGGCCGCCGTACTTGTGGCTGTTCTGGGACATCTCGTCGCCGATCGAGGCGCCGAGCGGGCGGGTCAGGATGTAGGCCATCCAGAACGCGAGGACCGCGTTGAGGTTGAGCACGTAGTGGGCGAAGGTGACGACGGCGATGGCGCCGGCGAAGATCGCGATCGAGACGGCGTAGCCGAGGTCGGCCTTCTCGGCGAGCAGGTCGCCGGCGGCGGTGCCCAGCGCGAAGGTGAAGAGGATCGCCAGCCAGTAGAACGCTTCGCGGCGGGTGGTGATGATCGAGTGGATCGACAGCGTGCGCTCGACGGCGTACCAGATGGCGAAGACGGCGGCGAGGATGATCGAGAAGACGATCGTGCTCGTCAGCAGCGGCACGTTCTTGGCGTCGGTGAGGTTGTCGGTGATCAGCGTGCCGAAGACGCTGATGACGACCACGACCGACCAGTAGACGAGCGGCACGTAGCGCTTGAGCTGAAACTGGGCCACCAGCAGCACGGCGAGCATCGCGCCGGTGACGTAGGTGGTGTTGGTCAGCCCGAAGCCGAGGTTGTCGTTGAGGTAGTCGGCGGCGGTCTCGCCGACGGTGGTGCACATGATCTTGATGACCCAGAAGAAGAGCGTGACCTCTGGGACCTTGTTGAACATCTTGCGCCCCAGGGATGGAACGGCGTCCGCGTGGCTGGTGCTGGTCATGGTGCCTACTGTGCGGCAGGCAACCTTGCGATGACCTGACTGCTCAGCGCGGGTGGACGGACCGCACCGCCGGCAGCTCCAAGACGAAGCTGCCGCCCGGCCCGTCGCCGAGGACGACGTCGCCGCCGCACGAGCGTGCCAGGCGGCGAGCCAGTGGCAAGCCGAGGCCTGCCCCCGCGGACGTCTCGTCGGGGCCGCGCACGCCGGGGTCGAAGGCCCGTTCGCCCAAACCCGGAGCAAGTCCGGGACCGTCATCGCGAACGGTGATCCGGACGCGGCCGTCATCGGCCGACAGCTCCAGGGTGACCTGCTCGCGCGCGTGCCGGAGGGCGTTGGCCACGAGCGGCGCGAGCGCGCGGCGAAGGACGTCGGGCTCGCCTTCGGCCAGTGGCAGGTCGCCGCCCGTCAGATCGACGACATCAACCTGCTCCACTTCGTGCGCGAGCAGCGTGAGGTCGACCGCGCCTTCGGCGGGATCGAGCTCGCGTCGTGCGACGGCGAGCAGCGTGTCGACGGTCTGGGTCAGGCGACCCGACTGCGTGACGACCGAGCGCAGGGCGTCGTCCTTCTCGGTGATCTCCTCGACCCCGAGCGCCAGCTCCGCCCGGCCGCGCATCCCGGCGATCGGCGTGCGCAGCTCGTGGGCCATCTCGGCGGCGAAGCGCTGCTCGTGGCGTCGCGACGCCGCGATGCGGTCCAGGAGGCCGTCGAGCGTCGCGGCCAGGCCGGTCAGCTCGTCGTGCGGAGGGCCGAGGTCGAAGCGCCGGTCGAGGTCGTGCGCGCCCCAGTCCTCGGCGCGCGACGTCATCTGCGCGACGGGCTCCAGCGCGCGGTTGATCGCCGTGCGCAGGGCGACGCCGCCGGCGAGCAGCACGAGCGCGGCGATGACCAGCGAGCCGAGCAGGACCTCCTTCTGGAGGTTCTCCAGCGGCGCGGTCGAGAGCGCGACGACGACCGCGCCGACCGGCTGGGCGCGTCCGGGCGCGGTGATCGGGACGACGCGCAGGCGGATGTCGCTCTCGCCGCCCGCATCGTGATCCCCGAACGCTCGCGCGCGGCCGAGCGCGACGGCCTTCCGGTCCAGCGCGGGCGACACGTTGGTGGCGCGTTCGACCACCCGGTCGCCCTCGAGCACCCAGCCGTGATGGTCGAGCGCTTCGTCGTTGGGGGCCTCGCGGACGGTCACGCCCGAGGGCGTGACCGCCAGGGTCGCGAGCTGGGCCTGGGCGTTGACGCGCAGCTCGTTGGCGACTTCGGCGCTGACGCGGTGGTCGAGCAGGACGTTGCCGGCGACGACCAGCGCGCCCAGGCCGACGGCCAGGGTGACGAGCGACGTGAGCAGGAGGCGCGCGCTGAAGCTCATCGCAGCTCGTAGCCGACGCCGCGCAGCGTGTGGATGGCCTCGCTCGCGCCGGCCTGGCGCAGCTTGCGGCGGATGCGGGCCAGGTAGGCGTCGAGCGTGTTGTCGTGCACGATCGCGCCGTCGGGCCAGCCGGCGGCGACGAGCGCGCCCCTGCGCACGACCTTGCCCGGCTGCGCGGCGAGCGCCGCCAGCAGCCGGAACTCGGTCGGGGTCAGCGCGACGCGGTCGTCGCCCTTAGTGATGGCGTGGGTGGCCGGGTCCAAGCTGAGACCGCCGGACGGGCCCGGCGCGGCCGGGGTGAGCACCCGGCGCTGAAGGGCCTGGACGCGCACGAGCAGCTCGGCGAGCGCAAAGGGCTTGGTGAGGTAGTCGTCGCCGCCGGCGTGGAAGCCGCTGAGGCGGTCGCTGAGCGCGTCGCGGGCGGTCAGGAACAGGACCGGAGCGGTGACGCCGCCGGCTCGCAGCGCCTGGCAGACGTCGCGGCCGTCGGCGTCCGGGAGGCCGACGTCGAGGATCAAGACGTCCGGCGGGTAGTCGGCGAACGCGCTGACCGCTTCGGTTCCCGTCCTCGTCGCGCGGACCGTGTAGCCCTCCCGCTCGAGCGCCTCGCGCAGGATGCCGCGCAGCTCGTCGTCGTCCTCGCAGATGCCCGCGGTGCCGGTGAGCGCCATGCTGGCGACCATAGGGCCAGCGTCGGGCCGGATGGGGCTCGGCGGACCGCCGGTCAGGTATCTGTCAGGTCCGAGCCCCTAGGTTTCGGGCCAATGGATCTCTGGCAGGCAATCGTCCTGGGCATCGTCGAGGGCCTCACCGAGTTCCTCCCGGTGTCCTCGACCGGGCATCTGACGATCACCGAGAAGCTCCTCGGGCTTCCGATCGACGACGACTCGATCACCGCGTTCACCGCCGTCATCCAGATGGGGGCGATCCTCGCCGTCCTGCTGTACTTCTTCAAGGACATCGTCGGGCTGCTGCGTGCGGGCTACGCCGGCGTGCGCGATCCGCGAGCACGCGGCAACCACGAGTGGCGGCTGGCCTGCGCGGTCGTCGTCGGCTCGGTCCCGATCGGGATCGTCGGCTTCGCGCTCAAGGACGTCATCACCGGCCCGCTGCGCAGCCTCTGGGTGGTGGGCTTCGCGCTGATCCTGTGGTCGGGCGTCATGGTCTATGCCGAGCGCCAGGCGACCGCCGACCGCCATGAGGGCGACGTCACCCTCCGCGACGCGGTCATGATCGGCCTGACGCAGTGCGTCGCGCTGATCCCGGGCGTCTCGCGCTCGGGCGCGACGATCTCCGCCGGCCTCCTGCGCGGGATCGACCGCGTCACCGCGACGCGGCTGTCGTTCTTCCTGTCGATCCCCGCGCTAACCGCGGCGGGGCTCTACGAGCTCAAGGACGCGCTCAACGGCGGCGTCGGCCTCGGCCCGACGCTCGTCGGGACGGCCATCTCGTTCATCGTGGCCTACGCGTCCGTCGCGTGGCTGCTGCGCTTCGTCGCCCACCACTCGATCGCGGCGTTCGTGCCGTACCGCGTCGCGCTCGGCGTGGTGGTGCTGGTGGTCATCGCGATCTCCGGCGCCTGAGCGGCACGACGCTGTTCAGGTTGATTTCAGGAGCTCTTCCTAGCCTTCAGCCGCATGCGCAAAGGCACGGAGCCGCTGGCGGCCAAAGTCCCGGAGATCACGATCCTGTTCTGGGTGTTGAAGATCCTGACGACCGGGATGGGCGAAGCGATGTCGGACTTCATGGGACAGCACAGCGTCCCGATCGCCGGGTTCGTCGGCATCTTCGGGACCGCGCTGGCGTTCCGGCTGCAGTACCGGCGCCGCGAGTACCACGCGCCGACCTACTGGTTCACGGTCATGATGGTGGCCATCTTCGGAACGATGGTCGCCGACGGGATCAAGGACGGCCTCGGCCTCTCCTACGCGATCACCACGCCGTTCTTCGCCGCCCTGGTCGCGATCGTGTTCTGGCGCTGGCAGCGCAGCGAGGGCACGCTGGACATCCACACGATCACCACGCGCCGGCGCGAGACGTTCTACTGGTGCGCCGTCCTGGCGACCTTCGCGCTGGGCACCGCCGCCGGCGACCTGACCGCGATCACGCTCAACTGGGGCTTCCTGCCGTCGGCGGTCCTGTTCTTCGGGATCATCGCGGTGCCGATGCTCGGCTGGTGGCGCTTCGGCCTCAACCCGGTCGTCGCGTTCTGGGCGGCCTACGTCGTGACGCGCCCGCTCGGCGCGTCGTTCGCCGACTGGTTCAGCAAGCCGCACGCCAACACGGGGCTCGGCCTGGGCGACGGCACCGTCAGCGCGATCGAGTTGGTGGTGTTCATCGCCCTGGTCACATACACGGCGATCCGCAAGGACGACATCCAAGGTGGCGACGGCGGTGGCGGGCTGCCGCCCCGTCCGCGGAGCGAGCACCGCGAGCACCGTCAGGGCGTCCTGCGCCCGCAGCCGGCGGAGGGCTAGCGGCGGCGCGGTCAGGACGCGGGCGAGATGAGCCCGTGTTCGTAGGCGAAGACGACGATCTGCACGCGGTCGCGGAGCTCGAGCTTGGCGAGCAGGCGGCCGACGTGCGTTTTGACGGTGGCCTCGGAGAGGACGAGCTCCTGGGCGATCTCGGCGTTGGAGAGCCCGCGCGCGACGGCGATCAGGACCTCGCGCTCGCGCGGCGTGACCTCGTCGAGCTGCGGGTCCGGCGCCGGCGCGGCCCGCCCGGGGTCCGGGAGCTGGTGGGCGACGCTCGCCAGCAGGCGCCGGGTCGTGCTCGGCGCGACCACCGAGTCGCCGCTGGCGACGGCGCGGATGGCCGAGAGCAGGTCCGCGGGCTGGGCGTCCTTGAGCAGGAAGCCGCTGGCGCCCGCGCGCAGCGCGGCGTAGGCGTACTCGTCGAGGTCGAAGGTCGTGAGGATGATCACGCGCGAGCGCCCGCCGCGCTCGACGAGCTGGCGCGTGGTCTCGACGCCGTCCATGCCGGGCATGCGCACGTCCATGAGGACGACGTCGGGCTGGAGGCGCTGGACGACCTCGAGGGCCTCCTCGCCGTCGCCGGCCTCGCCGACGAGCTCGAGGTCGGGCTGTGCCTCGAGGACCATCCGGAAGCCCATGCGCAGTAGCTCTTGGTCGTCGACGAGGACGATCGAGGTGCGGCTCATGCGTGTGCTGCGATGGTCGGGCTCGGACGGCCGGCGAAGGTGAGCGTCGTGGCGGTGCGCCAGCCCGCGCCGTCCGGACGCGGGCCGGAGGCGACCATGCCGTCGTAGACCGCGGCGCGTTCGCGCATGCCGCGCAGCCCGCCGCCCTCGTCGGCGGCCGCCACGGCGCTGGCGGGTCCGCCGTCGTCCACGATTTCGACCCCTACATCATGAGCGCCGAAGGTGAGCGTGACCTGTGCGCCGGCGTCGGGTCCGGCGTGCTTGAGCGTGTTCGTCAGAGCCTCCTGGACGATCCGGTAGACCGCGAGCTGCAGGCCGGCGGGGATCGCCTCGGATGGCGTGCCGCTGACCTCGTAGCGAACGGGAAGGCCGGTCCCGCGCACCTGCTCGACGAGCGTGTCGATCGCGTCGAGGCCGGGCTGCGGTGAGAGGTCCTGGGCGGCGGTGTCCTCGCGCAGGACGCCGAGCAGGCGGCGCATCTCGTTGAGCGCCTGGCGGCCCGTGCGCGACGCGCGCTGCATCGCGTCCTGCGCGCGGTCGGGCGCGTCGCGGACCGCGTAGGCGGCGCCGTCGGCCAGAGCGATCATGACCGAGAGGTTGTGGGCGACGATGTCGTGCATCTCGCGCGCGATCCGTGCGCGCTCGGCGCCGGCGGCGAGTTGGCCCTGTTGGTCGCGCTCGCGCTCGAGCCGGACCGCGCGCTCCTCGAGCGAAGCCAGCAGGGCGCGGCGGTTGCGGACGTTGACGCCCATCACGCCCGCCGCGGTGGCGAAGGCCGAGAGGGCCACGAACGCGTTGAGCTCGGTGTCCTCGCCGCCCCAGCGAAGGGCAGCGAGCACGACGCCGACCTCCAGCACGAGCGCGGCGAGCACGGTCGTCCGGATGGGCTGGGTGACGGCGACGGTGTAGAACGCGACGAGCAGGGCGCAGTCGCCGAAGGCCCGGACGTCGGCCAGCCACTGGCCGAAGGCGATCGTCGCGATCGCCGCGAAGGTCGGGACCGGCCAACGGCGCCGTGCCAGCAGCGGCAGGGCGAGGATGAGCGACCACATCGCGCCCGGCAGGACGTGGGAGTCGTGCGGGCCGCGCAGCGACAGCAGGACGATGCCCGCGATCAGCGCCACGTCGATGAGCCAGGGCGCCCGCGAGCCGAGGGCTCGCAGGCGGGCCGGCACGTCATCCAGCCTGCTCATCACCGCGTCCACGGTACGGGCCGCGGTCAGGCGTCGCGGCCCAGGAGCCCGACCATCGCGGCCCCGACGGCCAGCGCGGCGTACCCGCAGAACACCGCGAACCCGCCCCAGGGCGAGAGGTGATGGGAGTCCTCGAACACGCTCGTGGCGACGGTGAAGCCGGCGTTCAGCGGCAGGTAGGGGTTGATCGAGTCGCCGACGGTGTGCGGCAGGATCGCGGTGATGCCCGGCAGGACGAAGAGCAGGAACACGAAGAACGCGATGCCGCCCGCGGTGTTGCGGATCAGCGCGCCGATGCCGGTGGCCAGCACGCCAAGGACGGTCAGGAACAGCGCGGTGCCGACCACGACGCGCAGGGCGGTGGGGTCGCCGATGGCGTGCTGGACGTGGTGCTGGGTCGACAGCGCCTGTACGACGAAGAACGACACGACGCTCGACACGAGCATGAGCACGAACGTGACCGACGAGAAGACGGCGATCTTGGCCCACAGCACGGGCAGGCGCTTGGGCACGGCCATGAAGCTCGACCGGATCATCCCGGTGGAGTACTCCGAGGAGATGATCATGACGCCGAGGACGCCGATGGCCAGCTGCGCGAGGTGGTAGCCGCCGACGCCGGTGTCGATCGAGTTGTAGGTCTCGCGGTCGTGCGGGCTGAGGTGCGTCCAGCGGTTCATCTGGACGGCGGCGACGAGGATCCCGAGCGCGCCCTGGGCGACGACGGCCGCAAGCAGCGACCAGCGCGTGGAGCGCAGGCTCCACAGCTTGGTCCACTCCGACCGGATGACGTTGGCTTGGGTCACGCGCCCGCGCTCGCGCGCGCGAGGGGCCGGTGCGTGGTCGGTGGCGATCGCGGTGCTCATGCGGCGTGCTCCAGGTCGGCGTGGGCTTCGGTGGCGCGGTACTCGACGCTGTCGCCCGTGAGGGCCATGTAGGCGTCCTCGAGCGACGCCTTCTGCGGGGTGAGCTCGTGGAGGACCACGCCCTGCGTCGCGGCGATCTCGCCGATGCGCTCGCTCTCGAGGCCATGCACCTCGAGGACGTCGCGCTCGGTGCTGGTGACGGTCGCTCCGTCGGCGACCAGGCCGGCCCGCATGCGCGCCGCCTCGGGGGTGCGGACGCGCACGGCCGCGTGCTGGGAGGCTTGCGCGACGATCTCGGCGACGCTCGTGTCGGCGATCAGCCGGCCGCGGCCGACGACGATGACGTGCTCGGCCGTCAGCGCGATCTCGCTCATCAGGTGCGAGCTGAGGAACACGGTGGCGCCGTCGGCGGCCAGGCGCTTGAGGAGGTTGCGGATCCAGAGGATGCCTTCGGGGTCCAGGCCGTTGGCGGGCTCGTCGAGGATCACCGTGCTGGGGTCGCCGAGCAGCGCGGACGCGATGCCGAGGCGCTGGCCCATGCCCAGCGAGAAGCCGCCGGCCCGCTTGCGCGCCACCGACTGCAGCCCGACCATGTCGATGACCTCGTCGACCCGGCGGCGCCCGATCCCGTGCGTCTGGGCCATGGCCAGCAGGTGGTTGTAGGCGCTGCGGCCGGTGTGGATCGCCCGGGCCTCGAGCATCGCGCCGATCTCGTGCAGCGGCGCTTCGAGCTGGTTGTAGGCCTTGCCGTTGACGGTGACGCGACCGGAGGTCGGCGCGTCGAGCCCGAGGATCATGCGCATGGTGGTCGACTTGCCCGCGCCGTTGGGGCCGAGGAAGCCGGTGACGACGCCGGGCTGGACGGTGAACGTGAGGTCGTCGACGGCGAGACGTTCGCCGTAGCGCTTGCTGAGGTGCTGGGCGTCGATCATGGACGACATGCTCCTGGAGACGGTGAGCGTTCACCATCGGTCGTGGGGATGGACTTGCGGGTCGGCGTGTACGGGTCAGGTACCACCGGGGTCAGCCTCAGGTCGCATGCGCGGGTCGCGCACCTCGCTGCCGAACGACCGCTCAAGGCCGTCGAGGCGGGACGCTGGTTGGCATCAGCGGATCGTCCGGAACTCGAGCCCGGCCGCCCGGACGTCGCCGATGATCGCGGGGAGGGCCACGAGGGTGCGATGCCAGGCGCGCGGGACCGAGTAGCGATCCGCGTCGTGGAGCATGAGGATCTCGCCGCCGGCGAGGTCGCGCGTGAGATCATCGGCGATCGTGACGGGTGAGGCGGTGGCGCGCGAGTCGTGTCCCCAACGCGTCCACAGGATGGGCTCCCAGCCGTGTTCGGCGGCGAGCGACAGCGCCGCGGCGCTGAGCACGCCGTAGGGCGGGCGATAGAGGCGGGGCAGGACGCCGGTTGCCGTGGCGATGGCGTCTTCGGCACGGCGCAGGTCGTCCCGCAGCGTCCACGGCGAGACGCGCAGGACGTTGCGGTGCCGGTCGCCCTTGACGCCGATCTCGTGACCGGCGGCGACGACGTCGGAGGCGACCGACGGGTGGTCGCGCACCTGCTCGCCCGTGACGAAGAAGGTGGCGACGACGGCCATCTCCTCCAGCACGCGCAGGATCTGGGGCGTCCCTCGCGGGTCGGGGCCGTCATCGAACGTCAACGCCACCCCGCAGGGGTCGTCGATGCGATCCCGGACGCCAAGGCGCGGGCGCAGGCTGGGCGCGACCGCGCACAGCGCCGGCAGCGGGTGCGTCAGGACGCTGAGCGACAACCCGGTCATCGGTGTCGCAGGCCGCGATAGGCCAGGACGACGAGGAGGGCGAGGAGCAGGCCGACCGGATCGAGATGGTGGATCGACATCGTCACCGCATGGTGCGGCTCGGAGCATGACTCGCGCCTGAACGCGAGCGGCCGCCGTCAGAGGTCACGGAGCTGCTCGATCGCCGGTCGCCGGAGCGCGCGCAGGGTGAGCGCGCCTGCCGCTCCCACCGCCGCCAGCGTCAGCGCGACCAGCGCGACGAGGTAGCCCCACGGCACCGACAGGACGTCGGGCGGTGGGTCGAAGACGCCGGTGAGGACCTTGACCAGCATGTCGGAGATGCCGGCGGCGATCGCCGTTCCCAGCACCAGGCCAGCACCGGCGACGAACAGCGACTCGCCCCAGACGAAGCCGCCGAGCTGACGCCGCCGCGCCCCCAGCGCGGTCGCGATCGCGAACGTCCGGCGACGCTCCTGGAACCCGACGCCGAGCACGAGCCCGGAGGCGGCGACGGCGAGGACGAGCGCGAAGGCGAGCTCGAGCCTCGTCAGGCCCGAGAGCTCGACGGCCGTCAGGTTGGACCCGACGACCTTGCGCTCGTCGTCGATGTTGGTGACCTTGGCGGTGGTGCCGAGCTGCTGCTGGAGGCTGCGCCCCACGGCCGCCGGCGAGCGGCCCCCCGTCTGGACGAGGAACGCGCCGACCGCGTCGCTTCCCGTCGTCCTTGCGACGTAGGACGCGTTGGCCACGAAGAACGAGTCCTTAGGCGCGGTCGGGAACTCCTTGGCGACGCCGACGTAGTGGAACGCGATCGTCTTGTAGGCCTTGGTCCGGCCGTCCTGGAGGCGCAGGTTGAGGCGGTCGCCGGGTTGGAGCTGGAAGTCGTGCACGGTCTCGGCCGAGACCAGCACACCGTCAGGCCGGGCCGCCAACTCGTCCATGAGTGTGGTCGCCGTCCCGCCGGCAAACCATCCGTTCTGCAGCTTGCCGGCGGCGCCGATCGATCCTGGTCGCACGCCGTAGAGGTCCTGGAGGTCGGCACCGACGTAGGCGAATCGATGCTGCAGGGGCTCGACGCTCTTGACCCCCGCGACGCGCTCGAGGCGCGCGGCGCCGCCCGGGGCGACAGCGACGCTCGGCGACTCCGTGACGGTGACGTCGGCGCCGTTGGACAGCCGCGCGTCGGCCTCGGCCTGCGCGTTGTAGGTGGTGTTGAACACGGCGGTCGAGCCCGCGAAGGCGCCGGTCAGCGCCACGAGCGTCACGGCCTTGGCCAGCAGGCTGCGCTGGCGCCCCATCGTCGCGCCGACGGTCGGCGCCAGCTCGCCCGCGACGGGATGCAGCAGGGCACGCACCAGGCGGCGGCCGCGCGAGAGCATCAGGTCGGCCAGGCGGTAGGCGAGCAGGCCGCCGCCGATCCAGGCCAGGACCGGCGCGAGCAAGGCGTACCAGTTGACCGAGACCTGTGGGATCCCCTCGGGGACGAGGACCAGGTTGTAGCCGTTCTTCGACGCCTGCCAGAACACGAGCGCCGAGGCGATCAAGGCGATGATGTCGAGGCCGAGCCGCGCCCACAGCGGCGCGCGGTCGCGCCGGCCGATCTGCGCACGCTGCCCGGCGACGGTCAGCGACCGCGCGTCACGCCACGCCGGCAGGGCGATTGCGCCACCGGCGATGACCAGGCCGGCGACCGCCGCGCCGCCGGCCCACAGCACGGCCGAGAGCGTGGACGCGCCGAAGCTGGCGGTGCCGAACGACGACGCGCCGATGGCCAGCGCGGTGCCCAGGCCGAGGATCGCGCCGACGACGCCGGCCAGGGCCGTCTCGGCCAGCGCGAGGCCGACCAGGCGCCGGGTCGACGCGCCGCGGGTGCGCAGCAGCGCGGCGTCGCGCCGTCGCCGGTCCGCGCCCGCCGCCGCGATCGACGCGGTGACGAGGCCGGCGAGGATCGCGCCCGGGACGCCGAGGAAGAGGAACAGCAGCTCCGCGTACAGCGCGTCCTGGCGGGCGGAGTCAAGCGTCGTGCCGAGGTTGTCCCCGACGAGCCCGCCGCCGGTCAGCCGCGTCTCGAGGTTGCGGGCCGACCCCGTGACCGAGGTGTAGGCCTTGCTCGGGCTGCGCGGTAGCGTGTGGGAGAGGCGCGCGTGGATCTGCGTCGTGATCGGGACGTTGCCGTGCGCGATCCGGTCCATCGTGCGCTGGGGCAGGAGCACGACGTTGTCGGGCGGCGCCTGCGGCTGGGCGCCCGCCGGTGCTCCGACCTTCTGGAACAGCGAGTCGATGGCCGGCAGGTCGACGATCCCGTCGACCTTCAGCCTGCTCTCGCGGCCTCGGCCGAGGCCGACCGTGACGGCGTCGCCGGGCTGGGCGTGGAGGTTGGCGGCGGTTTGCTGGTAGAGCAGGACGCCGGTCCCGCGGCCCGCGAGGACGCGCAGCTGGCCGGGGAACGCCTGGGCGTAGCCGTCGGGGAGCCCGAGCAGCCGGCCGGGCCCGGTCTGCTGGGTCGCCCCGTCGACCGTGGCCTGGAGCCCCGAGGTGGGGGCGAAGCTCACCGGCAGCGCGCGTTGGACTCCGTGTTGAGTGCGGACCTTCGCGAGCACGGCGCCGGCGCTCGTGCCCGGCTGGGCCTCGACCTGCCAGTCGACTGGGAGCTGCTGTGCGGCGCGCTGGGTCATCTTCGCGGTGGTCGCCGACAGGAACGTCCCGATCGAGGCGAGTAGCGCAACGCCGACACCGACGCCGAGCGCGGTCGCCAGCAGACGGCCGGCGCGATGGGCGATGAGCCCACGCAGCCAGGTCAGCGCGACCACGACGCCTCCTCCGCGACCAGCCGGCCGCCGTGCAGCTGCCACACGTCGGGCAGGCGCTCGGCGACGGTCGGGTCGTGCGTGCTGACGACGAGCCCCGCGCCCGCGCGGTCGGCGGCGGCGAGCAGCACATCGACGACGCCAGCACCCGCGACGCGGTCGAGCTGGCCGGTCGGCTCGTCGGCGAGGATGAGCCGCGGCCGGCCGGCCAGGGCCCGTGCGGCGGCGGCGCGCTGGGCCTGGCCGCCCGAGATCTCCTCGGGCAGCTTGTCGGCGACGTCGTCGAGGTCGACCAAGGACAAGGCCTCGAGCGCGGTGGCGTGAGCGTCGGCGTCGGTCGCGCCGGCGAGCACGAGCGGCAGCGCGACGTTCTCGGCGACGGTCAACGGCGGCAGCAGGCTGGGGCCCTGGAAGATCACGGCCACGGGGCCAGGGCGCAGCGCGTCGCGGGCGCCGATCGCGGGCCAGCTGACGGTGCCCAGCGAGGGCTCGTCGAGGCCGGCGAGCAGGTGCAGCAGCGTCGTCTTGCCCGACCCGGACGGACCGACGAGCGCCAGCCGCGCGCCCGGGGCCACCGCGCAGTCGGTGGGCTGCAGCGCGACGGTCGCCGTCGGTCCGGACCCATAGGTCCGCGCGGCGCCCTCGCAGCGAGCTAGGAGCTCGTCGCTCAAGCCGCCACCCGCCCGTCGCGGAGCCGGACCTCGCGGTGGGCCAGCGCCGCGACCTCGGGGCTGTGCGTGACGACGACGACCGCGGCGCCCTCCGCCGCCTGGCGGTGCAGGAGGTCGACCACACGGCGGGCCGTGGCCTCGTCCAGCTCGCCGGTCGGCTCGTCGGCGAGCACCACACGCGGGCCGTTGGCGAGCGCCACGGCCAGGCCGGCGCGCGCCAGCTCGCCCCCGGAGAGCTGCGCCGGCCGGGCGTGGGCGCGCTCGGCGATGCCGCAGCGGTCCAGGAGCTCGGCCCGCGACGGGAGGTCGGTCTCGGGGCGTGGTGCCAGGCGGCGCGCCAGCCGGAGGTTGTCGTCGACCGACAGGTGCCCGACGAGGTTGGCCTGCTGGAAGAGCATGCCGACGCGCCGCGCGCGTACGCTCGCCCGCTCCTCCTCCGGCCGGCGCGACAGGCGCTCGCCGTCGATGCGCACGACGCCGCCGTCGGGCTCGTCGAGGCCGGCGAGGCAGGCCAGCAGCGTGGACTTGCCCGAGCCCGACGGGCCGGTGACCGCGACGACCTCGCCCGCGACGACGGTCAGCGACACGCCGCGCAACGCGAGCGTCTCGTCGTCGCCGGCGTGGAAGAACCGGTACAGGTCGGTCGCCTCCAGCGCGGCGGCGGTCATGGCGACCACCGCAGGGAGTCGGTGACGATCCGCCACGGGTCGACGTTGTCGGCGCCCTTGGGCCCGCTGAGCGTCAGGACCGCCGTCCTGCCGCCCTTGGTGAACACATAGCGCTCGACGGCGTCGGTGACGCGCTTGCCGGTCACCGGGTCCGGCACCGACCTCATCATGTAGGTCAGCTTCTGCGCGGTGCCCGCGGTGCGGTGCACGCTGCTCGCCTTGCCGGCGCGCCGCGCCGGCGGCCTGCTCTCGAGCCGGATGCTGTTGAGCTTGTCGGTGAAGACGACGGCGCCGTCCGGCTGCGTCCGCGACCAGCCCTCGGGGACCTTGACGCTGAAGCCGGCGCCGGGTGGCGCGTAGCGGACGAAGGCCTGGTTGTCGGGGATGTCGCCCGGAGGCGACACCTCCGGGGCCGCCGCCTTGGCCGGCGTGGTCGCGGCCGTGCCGGCGTGCGACGACGTCGCGGTCGCCGACGAGCCGCCGCCACAGCCGGCGATCGGCACGACGATGGTCGCGAGCAGCAGCGCGAGCGTTGTTGGGGGCGTTGAGCGAGGCACGGCCGGGACCGTAGGCGGGGCCGGTCAACGCGCGGCCACGGCCAGGTCAACGCCAGGTCAAACCTCGGCGACGGCGTCGGCCGGCCACGTACGCTGCGGGGCATGGACGGCCCGGGCATCCTGCTCGTGGAGGACGACGAGGCCATCGCCTCGGGGCTCGTCCGCGTCTTCGAGGCCCAGGGGCACCGGATCCGGCGCCTGGCCCGCGGCGGTCCGGCGCCGGCCGCGGTGACCGAGGACATCAAGTTGGTCGTCCTCGACCTGGGGTTGCCCGACGTCGACGGGATCGACGTGTGCCGGCGCCTGCGCCGCGCGCACCCGGACCTGGCGATCCTGATCCTCTCGGCGCGCGATCAGGAGCTCGACGTCGTCGCCGGCCTGGACGCCGGCGCCGACGACTACCTCGTCAAGCCGTTCCGGCTGTCGGAGCTGCTGGCGCGCGTGCGCGCGCACCTGCGCCGGGCGGCCACCGCCGAGCCCGCCGACGGCGCGGTCCACGAGACGCTGCGCGCCAACGGCGTGACCGTCGACCTCGCCGCGCGACGCGCCTGGCGCGGCGACGACGAGCTCGATCTGCGGCCCAAGGAGCTCGACCTCCTCGTCCTGCTCGTCGCCGAGGCGGGACGGGCGGTGACGCGTGATCGCATCATGCGCGAGGTGTGGGACACCGAGTGGCTGGGGTCGACCAAGACGCTGGACACGCACGTGCTGACGCTGCGCCACAAGCTCGGGGCCGAGGCGATCACGACGCTGCGCGGCGTCGGCTACCGCTTCGAGGACAGCCCGTGAGACGGCGCCTCGTGCTGGCGATCGCCGGCGTGGCGACGGCGTCGATCGTCGTGCTGGCGCTGCCGCTCGCCCTCGTCCTCCAGACCAGCCATCGCGACGAGGAGCTGCTGCGGCTCGCCCGCGACACGGTTGCCGCGACGCGGATGATCGACCTGAGCACGACCCCGGCCGACGATCCGGTCGAGCTGCCGCCCGTCGGCGCGCGGCTGGCCGTCTACGGCGTGTCCGGGCGACGAGCCGCCGGCGCCGGTCCGGCGCGCGCGCCCGCCGACGTCCGGGCCGTCCTGCGCTCCGGCCGGCCGGTGCAGCACGCCGGCGACGGGCAGCTCGTCGCGGTGGCCCCGTTGTACCGGGGGGAACGCGTCGCGGGCGCGGTCCGGGCTCAGCGCGACGACGGCCGCGCAGCGCGAGAGACGCGCCATGCGTGGCTGCTGCTCGGCGCGGCGGCGTTGGCGATCGTCCTGCTGGCGGTGCTCGCCGCCGTGATCCTGGGCCGCCGCCTGGCCGCGCCGCTGGAGCGGCTGGCGGCCGCCGCGCGCCGGCTCGGCGATGGCGACTTCTCGGTGCGGTCGCCGCGCAGCGGCATCGCCGAGGTCGACGCCGTCGGCGGCGCGCTGGACACGACCGCTGAGCGTCTCGACACGCTCGTGACCCGAGAGCGGTCGTTCACCGCCGACGCGTCGCACCAGCTCCGCACGCCGCTGCAGGCGCTGCGCATCGAGCTGGAGGCGATGGAGCTGGGCGGCGCCGACGCACCGGAGCTGCCCCGAGCGATCGGCCAGGTCGATCGGCTGCAGGGCACGATCGACACGCTGCTGACGGTCGCGCGCGACGCCGTCGTCCCGGACGCGCAGACCGTGCTGGCGCCCGTGCTCGACGCGGTGGCCGCGCGCTGGACCGGGCCGCTCGCGCGCGACGGCCGCCCGCTGCGCGTGGCCGTGCCGGCCGACGTGCCGACGGTCAACGCGTCCGCCGCCGTGCTGGACGAGATCCTCGACGTCCTCGTCGACAACGCGCACCGCCACGGAGCCGGCCCGGTCACCGTGACGGCGCGCGAGCTCGAGGGATGGGTCGCGATCGAGGTGGGCGACGACGGCCCCGGGCTGGGCGAGGATCCGGACGCGCGCTTCGTGCGGCGCACCGAAGGCGAGCACCACGGCATCGGCCTGGCACTTGCGCGCTCGCTGGCGCACGCCGAGGGTGGTCGCCTCACCGCGCGGGCGGGCCAGCGACCGGTGGTGACGCTGACCCTGCGGGCGGCCTGAGCGCTTACCGAAGCTCGTAGCCCAACCCCCGACAGGTGCGGATCGCCTCCACCGCGCCGACGGCGCGGAGCTTGCGCCGAAGACGTGCCACGTAGGCGTCGAGCGTGTTGTCGGTGACCGTCGCGCCGCTAGGCCACCCCGCGGCGACGAGCTCGGCGCGCGTCACGACCTGCCCACGACGATCGGTGAGCAGGACCAGGATGCGGAACTCGGTCGGCGTCAGGGCGGCGCGGACGTCACCGGCGACGATCGCGCGCGCTGACCGGTCGAGGCGCGGCGCATCGTGGGCGCGCAGCTGCGTCAGGCGGCCAATGCGGACGAGAAGCGCGGCCAGCGGGAAGGGCTTGGCGAGGCAGTCGTCGCCGCCGGCCTCGGCGGCCGCCATCTGCTCCGCGGCCACGTCACCGGTGGCGAGCAGCAGGACGGGCGTGCGGACACCGTGCGCCCGGAGCGATCGGCAGACGTCGCGGCCGTCGGCGTCGGGCAGCCCGATGTCGAGGATCAGGACGTCCGGCGGGTCGTCGGTGAAGGCGGCGAGCGCGGCCGCGCCCGTCGCGGTCGTCCGAACGGTGAAGCCGGCCTGCTCCAGCGCGCGCTGCATCATGGTGCGAAGGGTCTCGTCGTCTTCGCAGATGCCCGCCGAGTCGCCCATCGCCGTCAGCCGCGCGCCGGCGTGGCTGCCCGCCGTCGCCGGATGAGGTACCCGATCCCGATGAGGATCCCGGCCACGAGCAGCACCTCGACGGCGGTGAAGGCATGGTGGACCTTGTCGTAGTTGTCGCCCAGCGCCCAGCCGGCGCCGGCGAACGCGAAGCACCAGAGCGCCGAGCCGGCGAGGGTCAGGAGCGTGTACGGGACCAGTGGGGTCTCGAACACGCCGGCCGGGATCGAGATGAACGAGCGGATCAGCGGCGTGATGCGTCCGAGGAAGACGGCGGCGCGACCCCGGCGATCGAACCAGCGTTCGGCGCGGGCCAGGTTGGCGGCGTTCAGGTGCAGCCAGCGGCCGTGGCGCTCGAGCAGGGGCCGCCCTCCCCAGCGACCGATGGCCCACCCGACCAACGAGCCGAGCAGGTAGCCGAACGTGCCCGCCAACGCGAGCAAGATGTAGCTCTCCAGCCCGGTGTGCAGGGTGCGGCCGAGCAGGACGGGATGGTGCGAGGAGATCGCGCCCGCGGCCAGCGCGCCGGCGTAGAGCATCGTCAGCTCGCCGCCGACGGGCAGCACGGCGTCGACCGCCATGATGATGAAGATCGCGTAGGCGCCGTGGCGACCGACGAAGTCGGTCAGCGTCGTGGTGATCGAGGCGAAGACGAGGTGCGCGGGCATAGGTGGTGCCTCAACGATGGGCGCTCGTACCTGACCGCTGCCTGAACACGGCGGGCCGTTGATGTCAAGCGGGGCGCGAGCGTGCCGACAGCCATGGATGACGTGTGGCGATCGGCGCCGCACGTCGACCCGAGCCTCCAGGAGCGCCTTCCTCCCATGCCCAACCTCTCCCTACGCGACGCGGGCCTGCGGGCCAAACTGCTCGGCGGCTTCGGCGTCGTGCTCGTCGTGCTCGCCGCGACGGTCGCCGTCGGCCTGACGTCGATGGGCCGCATGAGCAGCGTCCAGCGCGACACCGACCGGCATGTCGTGCCTCTGGTGGCGGCCGCGGGCGACGCGCGGGCGGCGTTCTCGGATGCGCATTACGCCGAGGCGGGCTACGTCCTCGTCGACGACGTCGAGCGCGGTGATTACCTCGCCGACCGCAAGGTCTTCCGTGAAGCGCTCGCGGCCCTGGGCCGGGAGGTCAACAGCGCCGCCGGGCGCTCCGCCTTCGCCGCCGTCCGCGCGGCCGATGTGCGCTTCGAGGCCCAGGACGCCCTCGTCCTCGCGCACTTGACCGCCGGCGATCGAGCCGGTGCGGCGCGCCTGGAGGTCGGCGCCGCCAACGACGCGGCAGACGGCGTCAGCGAGGCGCTGTCGAAGATGGTCACCGTCGCCCGTGGCGAGCAGGCCGCCGCCAGCAGCCGCTTCGCCGATGCCAAGCACACCGCCACGACCTTGACGCTCGTCGCTGCCGCCTTGGCGTTCCTGCTGGCCGCCGGGATCGCGTTGCTGCTGGCGCGCTCGATGAAGCGCCGCATCGACAGGATCCTCGCCACGCTGGCGACCGTGCGAGATGCCTGCGTGCGTCCGCTGCGCGACGGCGTCACCGCGATGGCGGCGGGCGATCTCACCCGCGCCGTGTCGGCCGATGTCGAGCCGTTGACGGACCGCTCGCGCGACGAGCTCGGCCAGGTCACCAGCGCGGTTGACGAGATCCGCGCCGACGCGCAGGCGACGGCCGAGGCCTATGAGAACACGCGCGCCTCGCTCGGCTCGCTCATCCGCCGCGTGCAGGACACCGCCGAGGGCGTCACCGACGCGTCGGCCGGCGTGGCTTCGGTCTCCGAGGAGGCCGGGCGCGCGGTCGCCGACGTCGCCCAGGCCGTCAGCGGCGTCGCGGAGGGCGCCGAGCGCCAGGTGCAGGCGCTGGCCAAGGCCGACTCCGGGATCCGCGAGATCGCCGAGGCGACGACCGCCTCGGCGGACGGTGCGCGCGAGGCGGCGCAGGCGGCGAGCGAGACGCGCGAGGCCGCGGCGCAGGGCGCGGCGTCGGTCGAGCGCGTCGACGGCGTCATGCAGGAGGTGCGCAGCTCGTCTGAGGAGGCGGCGCGGGCGATCGAGACGCTCGGCGCCAAGAGCGAGGAGATCGGCGGGATCGTCGAGACCATCACCACGATCGCGGCGCAGACCAACCTGTTGGCCTTGAACGCGGCGATCGAGGCGGCGCGCGCCGGCGAGCAGGGCCGCGGCTTCGCCGTCGTCGCCGACGAGGTGCGCCAGCTGGCGGAGGAGTCCCAGGACGCGGCGCGCTCGATCGGAGCGCTCATCGCCGAGATCCAGTCCAGCACCGCCGCCGCGGTCACCGTCGTGGCGGCGGGTGCCGAGCACAGCGCCGGCGGCGTGCGGACGGTCCAAGAGGCGCGGACCGCGTTCGCGCTGATCGCCGACCGCGTCTCGAACGTCAGCGCCCGGGTCGAGGGCATCGCCGCGTCGATGGCCCAGCTGGCTGACGGCTCGTCGCGGGTCAGCGGCGACATCGAGGCGGTCGGAGCGGTGGCCGAGCAGACCAGCGCGGCGACCGAGGAGGTCGCGGCCACCGCGCAGCAGACGGCGGCCTCGACGCAGGAGATCGCCTCCTCGGCGCAGTCGCTGGCGGCGGGCGCCGCCGAACTGCGTGCGATGGTGGCGCAGTTCACCGTCGCCTGACCGCAACCTGACTGCGAAGCGTCGTGAGTTAGGGCAGCCGAACACGACGGTGCTACGGTCCGGCCATGCAGTCTGCCGCCGTCGGGGTGAGTCGTCCCAACCACCGGCGCCTGGCCCTCTGGGTCGGGGCGCTGACGCTGCTGGCCGGCGCCGTCTACCTGATGGCGACGGCCAAGACAGGGCCGGTCGACCCGACCGAGGTCAGCGCGCCGGAGTCCCGCGGCACGGTCGTCTTCAACGCTTCGATGATCGTCTTCCGGGAGGGGCTGGAGGCGGTGCTGATCTTCGCCGCGATCACGGCGTCGTTCGTCGGCGCCAACGCGCATCGCAAGCGGCCGGTGATCGCGGGCGCGGCGGTGTCCTTCGGTGCCGCGATCGCGACGTGGTTCGTGGTGCAGGCGCTGCTGGACGCGGCCTCGCCGCTGGGGCCGCGGCTGGAGGCGATCACGGGGTTCATCGCGATCGTCGTGTTGTTGGTGGTGTTGAACTGGTTCGTCCACAAGGTCTACTGGACCGGGTGGATCGCCAAGCACCATCGCCAGCGGCGCAAGCTGCTGGGCATGGAGGTGGGCTTGAGCGCGACGTTCGGCCTGGTCGCGCTCGGGTTCACGAGCGTGTACCGCGAGGGCTTCGAGGTCGTGCTGTTCCTGCAGAACCTCGAGCTGAAGTCCGGCAGCGGCGTGGTGCTGGAGGGTGTGCTCATCGGCTTGGCGGCGACCGCCGCGGTGGGTGTGGTGACGTTCGTCGCCCAGCGCAAGCTCCCCTACAAGAAGATGCTGATCGCCACCGGCGTCCTGATCGGCGTCGTGCTGGTGGTCATGATCGGCGGCACCGCGCTGAGCTTCCAGGACCTCGGCTGGCTGCCGCGCCACGAGACGCCGTTCACCGTCCCGCAGTGGATGGGCTCCTGGTTCGAGATGTACTCCACGTGGGAGACGCTCGGCGCCCAGGTGCTGGCCGCCGTCTTCGTCATCGGCTCCTACTACGCGGCCGAGCGCATGAAGGTCAAGGCGCCGCTGGCCCGCGGCGAGCAGCCGGCGCGGCGCGCCGAGGCACCGCCCGAGCCGGTCTCGCAGCCCGTCTAGCCAGACGTCTCCCAGCGTTCAGGTGAGCGTCAGGTGCGCCGGCCTAGCGTCCGCGCACGATGCCCCACCTCTCCGAGCTGCACGGCGCGGCCACCCATCTGGCCGTCGTCGCGATCCCGCTGTTCGCGGTGCTGCACTTCCTGCGCCGCGCCGGCCGCGGCGGGCCCGCGGTGGTGGGCGCCGAGCCGTGGGCGCTGGGCGCAGCCCTCGTCGGCATCGCCGCGGCGGGCGTGACCGGGCTGCTCGTCTGGGGTCAGGCGCAGACGACGCTGCGCGGCCAGCACTTCCGGATCGGCAACGCGCACTTCTGGCTGGGCATCGCGGTCGCGGTGCTCGCGGTCGCCGCGGCAGGCGACTGGTATCGCGCCCGGCGCCGCGACGGCCCGGGGCACCGCCCGACGGTCGTGCCCGCGCTGGCGGTGCTGATCGTCGCGGGCGTCGTCGTCCAGGGCTACCTCGGCGGCCGGATGACCTACGACGACGGCGTCGGCGTCTACGACGGCGGGCAGATGGCCCAGACCGCGGCGGGCGTCAGCCGCCTGGATTCGGCGCTGGCCAAGGGGACCGATGCGGTCACGGCGGGCCGGATGGCGTTCTCGGCGCAGGGGCTGGGGTGTGCTCGCTGCCACGGCGACCTGGCCCAGGGGCTGCGTGGGCCGAGCCTCGCCGGAGGTCGCGAGGTCGCCGACTTCCGGCGGGTTCACGGTCACGGGCTGTTCTCCGCGCGAGCGGTCAGCGATGGCGATTTCGCGGCCATCGACGCGTGGCTGAAGACGCTGCCGCCGACGGGCCGGAGATGATGGTGGCCATGGACCTGCCGGCAGCCGGTGACGCGCGCCCGTGGCGAGCTCGGGACGACCTAGTTGGCATGCACGCGGGCCGCGAGCGCGCGGAAGATCGCGAGGTGGCGCTGGTACATGAGGCGGTACTTCTCGGCCAGCGCCCGCGGGCCGCTGAGACCGCCTTCACGGCTTTCGCCGTTGGCTGACTGGATGTCCATGATGTGGTCGCCCACCTCGAGCCGGGCATATGCCCGAAGGCAGCACCGGTGTGCTGGCTGGTATTGCCGATCTCGTGCTCCTGCAGCACGCTCGGCCTGCTGGGCACCTTGACGCCGAGGCGCTCGGCCATGGCCTGGACGGCGTGCAGCTCGCCTAAGTGATCGCGGACCATCACGCGTCCCGCCGTCCGGGCTTCGCGGGTGTGGCCCTTGCTTGCGGCGATCTTGATCTCGAAGTGGGCGCCTTCGGCGGTCTCGATGGGGAAGTGGCGATCCCAGCGCGGGACGCTGTTGGCCATGGCGGTGCTCGACAGCGCCAGCGTGAGCGCGGCGGCGAGGAGCAGGAGGAGACGGGCAGCGGGACATGCGACCGCGCTGCCCGCCGCGGCGCCGCGGCCACGCATCGGTCGACGTTCAGGGTGCGTTGTTGTTCCGCACCCTGCCCGGCGCGCTCGATACGGGCCGGCCCGGGTCATCCGAGCTCGTCTCGGCCGCGCTGCTCAGCCAGCTCGCGTCGCTGACCCTCAGCGACGCCGACGTCGAGCGCATGCTCGTGATGGCCGAGCGCTTGCTCGCGCAGCGGTCAGGGATCACCGTGTGGCATGGTCCTTCGCCGCGGCCGGCTGGGGAGCCGGCGCTACTTGGCCGTGAAGGACCAGGTGCCCGTCTCGGTGTCGCCGTCGTCGGCCTTGACGCGCCAGCTGACCTTGTACTTGCCGGCCGCGAGCGCCTTGGAGTAGGTCGCGCTCAGCACCGTCTTCTTGCGGTTGAGGCCGGAGGTCTTCGCGGTCACGGCCTGGCCGTTCTTGGTGATCGAGATCTTGCCCGTGATGACGGCCTCGCCGAAGGTGACCGCGACGCGCTTGACGTTGGACTTGGTCTTGCCGGGGCCGGGCGTGCGGGACTTGACGGGCGCGTGGGCGAAGGCGGGCGCGGCGGCGAGGCCGAGCGCGCCGGTCGCGGCGAGCGCGGCGGTGATGCGGGTGGGGGTGAACATGGTGGAGTTGCTCCTTGTTGGGGTCATTGCCGTACCGCCTGCGCGACGTAGCGCGCGACGGCCTTGATCTCGCTCGGTGAGAGCTGGTTGGCGAAGGCCGGCATCCCGCCGCCGCCGTGGATGACCTGCTTGGCCACGGCGGCCTGGGTGGCCTTGACGGTGTCGAGGTTCGGGCCGACCTGTCCCTTGGCGCCCGCGGCGGCGAGCGTGTGGCAGGTCGAGCAGCCGACGGTGGTGAAGATCGCCTGGCCTGACCGGGCCTGGGGTGCGGTGCGGGCGGTCGAGGACGTGCCGCCGCCGTCGCCGTCGCCACCGCCGCAGCCCGCGAGGACCGCGGCGGCGCAGAGCGCGATCAACGGCGGGCGGGTCACGCTGGCCGCCGCCGGGTGACGAGGGCCGCGCCGCCGAGCAGGACGCCGACGATGCCGACGACGAGCCCGGCGATGCCGAGGGTCTTGGAGGCGCTGTCGCTGTCGTCGCGAGCGGTCGCCGCGGGCGTCGAGGCCGCCGCGGTGGTGGACGTCCCGCCGGCGGCGGGCGCCGCCGCGTCGGTGACGGTGATCTGCGGCGCAGGGTGGTCGCTGTCGGCGGGGCCGATCCAGCGGACGACGTCGCCGTTGCTGTAGGTCTGCAGCGCCTTGAACGTCAGCTTGTCGCCTGCCTTGCCGGGGATCTGCACCGACAGGGGGAAGTCCTTGAACTGCCCGGCCTGGATGGCGTCCTTCTTGGAGTCGGCGGTGAAGGTGATGCGGCTGACCTCCTCGTCGATCGGGCCGTCGTCGGTCTCGATCGGCTTGGCCAGCTTCGACTTGATGATCTTGGCCGTCCAGCCGGGGACGGCCTCGTAGGAGGCGGCGGCGAACCCGTGCGGCAGTTGGACGTCGACCTTGGTGGTGACGGCGTCGTCCTGCTCGTTGGGCACGCGGACGGCCTCGAGCGTGAACGCGCCGGCAGGAGCCTGGTTGGGCTGCAGGGTGACGTGGGCCTGGGCGGCGACGGGCGCGCCGAGCAGGACGAGCGCGGCCGCGGCGGTGGTCAGGGTCTTGTTCATGGGGTCGCCGGTCTCCTTGATCGGGGTCAGACGGGTTGGGGGGAAGCGATGTCGGGATCGGTCGGCCGGACGCGGTGCCCGCAGCCGGGGGAGACCGCGGCGCCCTCGGCCTTGCCCGCGCGGCTGTTGGCGGTGATCTGGCCGATCAGCGCGATCGCGCGCGCCCGGTCACGTGCACGCGAGGCCTCTTGGAGGCGCGACACCAGCGACGCCTGGCGCAGCAGCCGGCGCGCGTAGGCGCGGATCGAAGCGGCATGGTCGGCGGGCGCGTCGAGGGCGAGCAGCCGGCGGGCGGTGTCGAGCGTGACGTCGACGACCTCGGGTCCGGCGGCCGCGATGCCCTTGACGTCGTTGAGCTCAGGCAGCGCGGCGAGGCGATCGTGGGCGGCGCGGCACAGCGCGCCGGCCTGGGCGCGAGTGTCGTCGGTCGCTCCGCGTGCGGAGCCGTCGTCGAAGATCGCCGAGCCGGCCAGCACGAGGACGCCGAGCAGTGCGAGCGCCAGGCCCGCGGGTGCGAGACGGCGCTTCATCGCACCTTGACCTCCAGCTTCTTGGTGTACTCGTCGAAGTCGCTGACGCGGACGGCGACCGTCACCGTCCAGGTGCCCGGCACCCCGAGCGTGAGCGCCGGGACGATGTAGTGGCCGGGGCCGGCCTTGCTGGCCGCCACGTCGCTGGCGCCGATGCCCTTGGCGGGCTGGGCGGCGCTGACGTCGACCTCCTTGGCGGAGTCGATCTGGGCGCCGGACTTCGGGTCGGTGAGGTAGAGGTGCAGCTCGTTGGCGCCGACCCGCGCGGGGTCGATCGTCAGCTGCATCTCCTGCGGCCCGATCCGCGTGGTCGTGTTGTAGGGGCCGCTGGTCTTCGCGGTGGCCGGCGCGTAGCCGGCCAGCGCGCCGGTGGTCGCCAGCGCGGCGGCGATCAGCAGGGCCTCGGCGCGCAGCGTCCGGCGCAGCACGATGCCGTCGGCGCCAGGCGTTCGGCCGGCGGCGACCGCGGCGCGCAGCCGCGGGATCGTCCGCTGCCGGTTGACCGCGCCGAGGCCGATGAGCACGAGCAGCACCATCAGCTTGATGAACGTCGCGCGGCCGAAGGCGGTGCTGAAGATCAGGTCGAGGTGGCGGATCTCGACGTAGGCCTGTAACAACCCGGTGATCAGCAGCGCGACGACGCCGGCCAGCGCGATCGCCGAGAAGCGCTGCAGCGTCGCGGCCAGCAGCGGCGTGCGCTCCTCGACCTCCAGCGCGCGCGTCGCCGCGGGCAAGGCCACCAACAGGACCGCGACGCCGCCGACCCAGGCGCTCATCGCCGCGACGTGCAGGACGTTGGCGGGGAAGAGGACGGCGACCGGGTCCTGCGTGGAGCCATGGCCCGAGAGCGCCGGCAAGAGCACCAGGAACGCGAGCGGGACGATGAGCGCGAGCGTCGCGGGGGAGCGGGTCGCGCGGGGGAGCGCGAGTCCGGTGGCGCCGACGGTGGCGGGGCGCAGGACCGGCGCGGCACGGCGCAGGCCCAGGGCCAGCGCGCCGACCAGCAGCCAGCAGATCTCGCCGATCAGCCACACGGTGCCGAAGCGGGTGCCGATCACGTCGCCGATCAGCCGCGGCTTCAGCGCGCTCCAGAACGTGACGCCCGCGCCCTCGGCGGCCTCGAGCGCCAGCGCGCACGCCGCGCTGACCGCGCCGGCGACGGCCGCGCCGCCGAGCAGCAGCCGCGTGCGCGCGGCGAACGCCTCGGACGCCGCGCGCCAGCCATCGCTCGCGCCGCCGACCGCGGCCAGCGCGCCGGACCAGACGACCAGCAGGAACAGCAGTGCGCCGGCGCCGACCGCGATCGCCGTGTACTGCACGGCGCGCGCGGCGGAGAACGCGACGCTGGTGACCGTGCCGGTCTTCGACGCGCTGAGCAGGTCCTCGACCGACTGCCCGCCTCCGGCGCTGGCGTGCCCGACGTTGAAGACGACGCCGCTGGAGACGATGTGGCTGTCGGCCGAGACGACGCGGTAGGTGGCGGTGTAGGTGCCGTCGGCCAGCCCGGACTTCAGGTGAACGCCGAGCTGCTTGCCAATGCCATTGGGATGGAAGGCGTCGCCCTGGTCGACGCGGTCGCCCTTGCTGTCGAAGACGCGGACGGCGCCGAAGTTGCCCTCGACCGCCTCGTCGAAGATGAAGACGACCTGCGCCGGCGCGTGGGCGACGGTCGCGCCGCGGGCGGGTGAGGTGCTCTGCAGCGTGGCGTGGGCCGACGCGGTCGCGGCCGCGATCAGCAGCGCGGCCAGCGCCGCGGCGAGGACGGGGAAGGCGCGCCTCACCAGGCCTCCGCCGGCGGGGCCTTGGGCGCGGTGGGCGTCTGGTCGTCGCTATCGCCATCGCCGCGGTCGCGCGCGTCGTCGGTGCGACGCCGGCGGCGGGTCAGCACGACCGCGGCGACGCCGCCGAGCACGATGACGACGAGCGCGGCGATCGCCCCCGCGGGCGGTCCGGAACTCTTCTGCGGCGACCACCAGTAGGCGCCCGTGATCGAACCCTTGTCGGCGCCGACCTTGATGGGGATGGTGTAGTCGGCGACCTTCTGGCGCTGGTCCTTGTCCTTGACCTGCGGCGGGGTGCCCTTGCCCATGTAGTGCATCCGGTGGTCGTGCCACTGGAAGCTGCCGGTGCGGTCCAGCGTCTTCCACTCCGGCGTGGCCTTGGCGTTGGCCGCGGATGGGACTTCGACGTTGGCGTAGCGGTCGTTGTTGAGGTAGTAGGCGGGCGACCTGAGGTTCTGCTGGACGGTGCCGTCGGCGAGGATCCGTGCGTAGGGCTCGTCCTGGTAGCCGTAGAGCAGCACGTCCTGCTTGGAGCGGTTGTCGAGCTGGAAGCGGTCGTCGCGGTTGAGGACCTGCAGCTTGACGCCGGCCACGTTCGGCGTGACCGCGCGGATGATCGACTCCATGTTGGGGTTGCCCTGGTGCGCGGAGGCGACCGGGGCGACGAGGGCGAGCGCGGCGAGGACGCCGAGCACGGCCCACGAGGGGCGACGCATGGGATGGGGCTCCCTGGATCGGGGCGGACAGGACTGCTGCGGTGGGCGCTACGCCGGAAGCGGCGGCGCGCGGCCGGCAAGACGCCGGGCGAGCAGGAGGCCGCCGCTGCGGTGGTGGGCGGCCAGGCGGCGGCGCACCCGCGGGGCAGCGCCCCGCAGGCGGCGCGGTGCCGGGCGGCGTGCCGCGGCGAGGCGCGCGATCGCCTGCTCGCCGACGTAGCGGCCGGCGACGAGCGCGAGCACGAGGCCGAAGACCGGGACCAGCGAGAGCCACAGGACGTCGAGCTCGGGCGCGGTGCCGTGGGTGAGCGCCCACGCGGCGATCAGCAGCGAGGCGAGCAGCAGCGGACGTGCGGCTCGGCGGGGCATTCCGAGGCCATCGTAGAACAACGACGCGCGGCAGGTCGACGGTCTAGGCTGCCGGGCATGGTCCTCCGCGTCGCGCGTCTGGCGTTCGCGTCGGTCGCCATGGGCGTCATGTTCGGCGCCGGGTTGGCGTTGGACGTGGAGACGACGCTCGGTCTGGCGCCGGTTCTGCTGATCGCCCTGCCGCTGCTGGCCGGGCGGTACCTGGGCGAGCGCGGGATCGCGCGGCTGGCCGCGGCACGGCGCCACCTGATGGGCCGGCGGCGTCCGCGAGCGGCGGTGGCGCGATCGCGCCGGCGCGACGGCGACCGCGCCGCGGCGCACGGCGGTCTGCTGCTGGCACGGCGCATGGCCGGGCGGGCGCCTCCGGGGCGCGACCGCGCCCCGATCCGCCCGACGACCATCTTGGAGGACTTGCCGTGCCGTGCCCTGTCCGTGACGCGCGCGACCGCTCAGCGCTCGCGCCGCACCGAACACCGACCCTTCGCCCGCCGTGGCCGCGGTGAGCGCCCGCCGTCGCTGGCAGACCGGTGGCGTGACCGTCCTGGCGTTGTTGGTGGTGTCGATCGCCGTCCTGGTCCTGCCCGACCTCGTCGGCCACGAGGTTCGCTCCGGCACGCTGCGGATCGAGCTGCGGCTGCTGACGTTCATCGGCGGCGACTCCGAGCGCGCGGCCCGCACGCTGCTGGCCGCCGGCGCCCAGGACCGGCTGTGGCCGCTGGCCGCGCTGATGGCGCGCTACCAGGGCGCCGAGAACAGCGGCTACGTCACGACCGCCTACCTGCGGCGGCTGGCGGGCGCGGTGCCCGGCCTGGACATGGCGCGGGTCGCCCGTGACGCGAGCGGCCCGCCGGTCAGCGCGCAGCTCGCCGCCGCCAAGCGCACCGCCCGGGCCGACGGCGTGCGCTCCACGCCATGGCTGCTGGCCGGACCGACTGGCGGGCGCCTGCGGCGCGTCGACGCCCGCCGTCCGTCGGCCGCCGACGTCCGCAAGGCGCTGGCGCGATGAGGCGGCGGCTCGCGCTCGGCGCCGCCGCCGGTTCGGTCGTGGCGGCCGTCGTCCTGCCCGCCTCGGCGCAGGCCCACGGGCTGGCCGGGCGCACCGACCTGCCCGTCCCCGGCTGGATCTTTACGTGGGCCGCGGCCGTCGTGCTGGTGGCGTCGTTCGTCGCGCTCAGCACCCTCTGGCAGACGCCGCGCCTGGAAGGCCGGCGCTCGCGCGCCGTCGCCCGGATCCCACCGGTCGCCGAGCCGCTGGCCGGCGCACTCGGCGTCCTCGCCTTCGCGGGCCTGGTCTACAGCGGGCTGGCCGGGTCCCAGGAGCCGCTGGCCAACATCCTGCCGACGTTCGTCTTCGTGGTCTTCTGGGTCGTGATCCCGGTGCTCAGCGTCGTGCTGGGCGACGTCTTCCGCCCGCTGAACCCCTGGCGCGCCGTCGGCCGGCTGGTCGTGCGCCGGCCTGCCCCGCTGACCTATCCCCGGTGGCTGGGCCGATGGCCCGCGGCCGTCGGGCTGCTGGCCTTCGCGTGGCTGGAGCTGGTGTGCGTCACGCGCGACGACCCGTCGCTGCTGGCGTGGCTGGCCATCGCCTACATGTCGCTGCAACTCATAGGCATGGCGCTGTTCGGCGTCGCGACGTGGTGCGAGCGCGCCGACGCGTTCGGCGTCTACTTCGGCATCGCCGCGCGGCTGGCGCCGCTGGAGGTCCGCGACCGGCGGCTGCGGGTGCGGCCGGTCCTCTCCGGGCTGACCGCGCTGGAGCCGCTGCCGGGAACGGTCGCCGTGGTCTGCGTGTTGATCGGGTCCACGAGCTTCGACGGCGCCGCCAACGGGTTGTGGAAGCAGGTCGGGCCGTCGATCACGCGCGGCTTCGCCCACCTCGGCGCCGGTCCGGACGCGGCGGCGCAGCTGGCCGGGACGGTCGGCCTGCTGGCCGCCGTCCTGCTCGTCGGCGGGGCCAGGGCCAGGCGATGCCGGCGCTGCTGTCGGATCCGCTCGGCGACGGCTCCGACCTGCTGGGCACCGCGCACGACACCATCAACTACAACCTGATCTCGGCTTCGGCGATCTGGTACGTCCAGGTCGGCGCGCTGCTCGTCGGTCATATCGGCGGGCTGGTGCTCGCGCACGACCGCGCGCTGCTGCTGTTCCGCGGCCGCGCGGCGGTCCGCTCGCAGTACTGGATGCTGGCCGTGATGGTCGGCTTCACGAGCCTCGGCCTATGGCTTCTGTCGACGGTCAGCACGTGAACGACGCTCGGCACCCTGCCGATCGGTCGTGGTCGTCGAGCGGTCGGTCCTGTAGGGTCATCGCCCGAATGCGCCGGCCCTCGCCACGCCAGACCCGCTTCGCGCTGTTGAGCGCGCTGGTCGTCGTGGCGTTGTTGGTGGCCGACGTCTCGCCCGCCTTCGCGCTGAGCATCGTCCCGGTGCTCGCGCTGGTTGGCGCGCTGATCTTCGGGGCGTTCCCCGGCGAGCAGCTGATCGACCGCCTGCGGGAGCGGCGCGCCGTCCCGGCGCGCCACCGCCGCGCGCTGCGCGTCGCCCGGATGCGGCGCGCGGAGTACGTGCGCCCCGTCGGGCGCGCCGCCGCGTTCGCGCTCGCCATGCGGCCGCCCCCGGCGACCGCCGCCCGCGCCTGATCTGACGTCCGACGCGCCCTGGTGGCGCTGCGGCCCGAAGGCGCCTCGCTGTCCGCTCGGCGGCGCCTGAACGCGCGTCGCCGTACCCCGCGCGTTCGCGCGCCGAGGCCATCTCCCATATGTCGCGAAAGGAGGCGGCGCCCTTGCGCGCTCCCTTCACCGCAGCGCTCGCGTCGCTGCTCGCCGCGATCGTCGCCGCCGTCCCGGCCCATGCCGCCGACGGCCCGGCGCCGACCGCGTCCTGCACCGGCGCACCCCAGATCACCGACGCCTCCGGCGACGGGCACCACACGACCACCGACGTCCTGTCGGCCTGGCTGACCGAGGGCGCCGGGCGCCTGCAGGCCGTCGTCCAGGTCCGCTCGGGCGCCTTCGCGCCCGAGCACGGCGACGCCGAGGTCAACGGCTCCGGGTTCGCCATGGTCTTCACCGTCGGCGGCGCGACCGGCTACGTCCGCACGCGCGCCGCGCCGGACGGCTCGTTGACCTATGACTACGGCACCTACGCCAACGGCGCGTTCACCAGCGCCGGGGCGACGACCGGGTCGGTCGTGCACTCCGCCGGCGCCGGGACCACGACGATCGACGTCCCGGTCGCCGCGCTGGGCATCGTCGCGGGCACCGTCCTGAACGGCCCGTACGTGCTGACCTACGACGGCATCTCCGGCGGCGTCCCGGACTGGGTCGACCACGCGCCCGGCGGCGTCGACCCGTCCGACTCCGCCCGCGGCGCGGACTACACCGTGAGCGCCTGCGGCGGCGCGGGCGGCGGGACCGGAACGGGCGGCGGAGGCGGGGCCGGCGGCACCGGGACGGGCGCCGGCAGCGGCACGTCGGCCACCACCGCGGTCGTCCTGTCGGCGCCGACGAAGCGCACCGGCAGCGGGCGCGTGCTCGTCACCGGGCGGGTGATCCCGGCGCGCGTCGGGATCGCCGTCGCGATCGCGCGCAAGACCCGCGCCGGGACCAAGACCGCGCACGTCACCACCGACGCCGACGGCGAGTTCGCGCTGACCGTCGCGCTGAGCGAGACCACCGACCTGCGCGCGACCGTCGGCGGCATCCGCTCGGCGACGCGCACGGTCACGCTGCGCTCGCGCACCACGGTCCGCGTCCGGCGCAGCCGCGCCGGGACCGTGACGCTCACCGGCACCGTGTCGCCGGCGGTGCCCGGCCGCGCGCTGCTGCTGGAGGTCGGCTCGCCCGACACCACCGCCTCCCGCGCGGTGTCCAACGGCCGCTTCACGTTCCGCTTCAAGAAGGGCCACGTGCCGCGCGGCCGCTTCCAGATCGTCTTTGTCCCCTCCAAGGAGCGCGCCGAGCGCTCCACCTCCCGCGCCGTCCGGCTCGGCTGAGACCCCCGTCAGGAGCAACCACACCATGAACCGCAGGACCCTCACCGCAACCGTCGTCGCCCTGGCCGCGCTCGCGCTGCCGGCCACCGCCTCGGCGCACCCCGGCTGGTACTTCATCAACGCAAAGCAGGGCAAGAAGCCTGAGATCCAGACGATCACGCTGTCGGGCGGCAGCTGGAAGCCGTCCGCCGGCGCCCCGACGCTCCCGGACACCGCGACCGCCGCGCAGGTCCAGGCCGCGCTGCAGTCCGACCTGGCGATGATCCCGGCCAATGGCGGCACGCCCGCCGTCCCGGGCTACGACAACGTCCGGGTGGCCGGCAACGCCGGCGGCCCCTACACGGTGACGTTCGTCGGCACGCAGGCCACGGTCAACGTGCCGCTGCTGGTCGCCACCAACGCCAACGTGGTCGAGACCCAAGCCGGCGGCGGCGCCAACGTCACCTACGCCGACGACCCGACCGGCGCGACGCTGGGCGAGCAGCTGCAGGCGGTCGTCGCCAACGACGGCTACACCTACGGGTTCCGCGAGACCAACGGCATCGGCCCGGTGGCCGACGGCACGGCCTACACCGGCGGTGGCGGCGCGCTGTCCTACACGGGCGCCGGCATGATCAACCTCAGCAAGCAGCTGCCCGGCACGTACCGCGGCACGATGACGCTGCTGCAGAAGCTCGAGTACCCGGCCGCGCAGACCGGCATCCAGGTGCACGCGACCTGCCAGGGCGTGGCGGCGCTGGAGAACCCCGACACGATCGCCGCAGTCTGGGATCGCCCCGACCACGACCCGTTCTACAACTACATCCCGTGGCAGAAGGACTCCGCGGGCCTGGGCGACGAGCCCGAGACGTGGCTCGGCGCGGTCAAGACCGCCACCGGCGTGGACCTGTCGACGCTGAACACGGTGCAGGACTTCACCACGGCATGCACCACGCTCGGCGGGACCTACTTCCCCGCCGACACCAAGTCGGCCACGGCGACGGCGGCGATCGCCGACGCCGTCGACGCCGCGACCGCGCCGTTGAACACCAAGATCGACGCGTTCACCACGCAGGTCGGCGACATGACCACGCAGATCTCGTCGCTGACCGGCACCAAGGACACGCTGGCCGCCACCAACGCGAAGCTCACCGCCGACCTGGCGGTCGCCAACGCGGCGCTGGCCGCTGCCAAGGCCCAGACCCCGGCGTCGGTGACGCCCGCGGCGCGCAAGCTGCACCTCACGCTCGGCTCCCGCAGGCTGTCGCTGTCGGCGCCGACCTCCGCGCTGGTCACCGGCGTCGCCGGTCAGCCGGCCACGGTCAAGCTGACCGTCAGCGCCTCGGTCGCCAAGGCGCTGAAGCTCAAGTCGAGCACGCTGGGCAAGGCCACCAAGAAGATCGACGACCAGGGCGCCGCGCTGGCCATCGTCAAGATCTCCTCGGCGACCGCCAAGGCGCTGAAGAAGGCCACGGGCACGGTGCCGGTCACCGCGACGGCGACCGCCGGCAGCGAGACGGCCACCGCGAAGGCCTCGGTGGCGTCGTGATCGCCCGGACCGCCTCGGCCCTGACGGCGACCGCCCTGGTCCTCGCCGCCACGGCCGCGCCCGCGCTGGCCCACGTCCAGCTCCAGTCCTCCAGCCCCAAGGACAAGGCCAAACTGTCCAAGGCGCCGTCGTCGGTGTCGCTGACCTTCAGCGGCCCGATCCGGTCCGGCACGCTGAAGGTCACCGGGCCGGGCGGCAAGAAGGTCTCGGTCGGCAACGGCGGCCGCGACCCGCGGCTGATCACCCGGCTGACCGTGAAGCTCAAGCCCGGGCTGAAGGCCGGCAAGTACACGTCCAAGGCGAAGATCGTCGCCGCCGACGGACACAAGGAGTCGTGGACGCTGACGTTCACGGTTCGCACGTGATCCTACGCCGCACCCTTGGCGTGCTGGTCGCCGCCGTCGCCGCGCTCGCGGCGACGGCGGGGCCGGCCTTCGCGCACATCCAGATCAGCCCGGGTGTCGTCGCGCCAGGCGACTCGGCCAAGTTCACCGTGTTGATCCCCGGCGAGAGCGAGGCCGAGACGACCAAGGTCGAGCTCAAGGTCCCGTCCGGCGTCCTGCCGTTCTCCTATGAGAACACGCCGGGCTGGAAGCGCACGCTGGTCACCGCCTCCAACGGCTCCGTCGACCGCATCGTCTGGACCGGCCGCCTCCCGCACGACGGCTTCGCGGAGTTCTCGTTCCTGGCCGGGATGCCCGAACAGCCGGGCACCCTGAGCTGGAAGGCGCTGCAGACCTACTCCGACGGCAAGGTCGTGCGCTGGATCGGCACGCCCGACGCCGACCACCCTGCCCCGACGACGACGATCGAGAAGGACGCCGCCCGCCAAAACGCCGGCGGCGAGAGCGCGGCGGCCGGCGGCGGGACCGCGACCACCGCCAAGTCGACCGCCGACACGGCCGACGCCGCGCCGACCGCGCCGGCCACCGTCGGCGACGAGGGCTCGGATGCCGATTGGGTCGCCCGCGGCCTGGCGATCGCGGCCCTCCTCGCCGTCGCGGCCGCTGCCTTCGCGCTCGGCCGCCGCACCACCAAGACCACCTCCACCTGACAAGGAACCCATCACCATGCACACGCTCTCCGCCACCCTCGTCTCCGCCGCCGCGCTGGCGCTCGCGGCGGCCGCACCCGCGGCCGCCCATGAAGGTCACAGCAAGAAGGTCGACGTCACGTTCGCCGCCGTCGCCGGCGATCAGCCGGTCGCCTGCGGCTCGCCGGTCGCAGGCCTGGGCATGAACGCCCAGAGCGCGCAGATCAAGGACCTGCGCTTCTACGTCACCGACGTCAAGCTGATCCGCAGCGACGGCAAGGGCGTCGCGGTCAAGCTGAGCCCGTCGTCCTCGCAGCTGGTGCGCAAGGCCGGGTCGGTCACGCTCATCGACCTCGAGAACGGCACCGGCGCGTGCGCCGAGGAGGGCACCAAGGCCACCAACGCCCATGTCCGCGGCACCGTCCCCGAGGGCAAGTACAAGGGGTTGAGCTACAGCGTCGGCGTCCCGTCGGCGCTGAACCACACCGACCTGGCCGCGGCGCCGTCGCCGCTGAACCTCGCGGCCATGGGCTGGTCGTGGCAGGTCGGGCGCAAGTTCCTCAAGATCGAGACCGCCGACCCGTCGTTCATGGTGCACCTGGGCAGCACGGGCTGCACGGGCAACCCGGCCAGCGGCGCGAAGGTCAGGTGCACGAGCTCCAACCGCGCCGCGGTCAAGCTGAAGTCCTTCGACCCGTCCAAGCAGAAGGTCGCCGTCGACGTCAAGCAGCTGCTGTCAGGGACGATGCTGACCGCGGCGAGCACGCCGATGGGCGGCATGACCGCGACCGCGGCGCAGATGGACATGGACATGTCCAGCGCCTGCATGTCGGGCCCGGGCGAGAAGACCTGCGGCTCGATCTTCGATGAGCTGGGCATCGGCTGGAGCGACACCGCCGGCGGCGGCGCCGCCTCGTCCGCCAAGCAGAAGGTCTTCCGGGGGATCAAGCGATGAGCCGTCGCGCCGTCGCGCTCGCGCTGCTGGCCTGGGCGGGCGCGGCGGCGCTGAGCTTGTACTACATGTCGGCCACGGGCGAAGCCGCCCGGACGCCGTCGGCCGGCTATGCGTGGAACCTGCCCGACGGCTTCCCGACGCCGCGCACGCCGAAGGCCAACCCGATGACCAAGGCCAAAGCCGAGAACGGCCGGCGGCTGTTCTACGACGTGCGCCTGTCGGGCAACCAGACGCAGTCCTGCGCGTCCTGCCACCAGCAGGACAAGGCGTTCACCGACGGCCGCGCGCAGGCGATCGGCTCCACCGGCCAGGTCCACCCGCGCGGCGCGCTGTCGCTGGTCAACGTCGCCTATGACTCGACGCTGACCTGGGCCAACCCCGCGCTGGTGACGCTCGAGTCCCAGATGCTCGTCCCGCTGTTCGGCACCCAGCCTGTCGAGATGGGGATCACCGACGCCAACAAGCGCGCCGTCCTGGCCCGTATCCAGAAGGACCCCTGGTACGCCAAGCAGTTCCGCAAGGCCTTCCCCGACCTCAAGAAGCCGATCAGCTGGACGACGATCATCCGCTCGATCGCCGCCTTCCAGCGCAGCATCATCTCCGCCGACTCCAAGTACGACCGCTATCTCCGCGGCAAGGTCGAGCTCACCGGCGCCCAGCGCCGCGGCATGGACCTGTTCATGGGCGAGCAGGCCGAGTGCCACCACTGCCACGGCACCTTCATCTTCAGCGACCAAGCCACCTACGCCGGCGCCCCCGACGAGAAGCCGCTGTTCCACAACACCGGCCTCTACAACGTCGGCGGCACCGGTGCCTTCCCCGCCGACAACCAGGGCGTCTTCGCAGTCACCGGCCGCCCGCAGGACATGGGCCGCTTCAAAGCGCCGACGCTGCGCAACATCGCGCTGACCGCGCCCTACATGCACGACGGCTCGATCCCGACGCTGGAGGCCGCCGTCGACCACTACGCCAACGGCGGCCGGAACGTCACCAGCGGGCCATACGCCGGCGACGGGCGCGCCAACCCCTACAAGGACCCGCTGATCGAGAGCATCGACCTGACCGACCGCGACAGGGCCGACCTCGTCGCATTCCTGAAGACCTTGACCGACCGCTCCGTGACGACCAACCCGCGGTTCGCGGATCCGTTCCGCTGACCGGCGCCCGTGCTCAGCGGGCGGGCGCAGAAGCGGCCCGACGCGTGGCGAGCGCGATGAGCCAGGTGACGGCTAACAGGGCGGCGACCGCGTAGCGGCAAGGTTGAGCTCCAGTGCCGTACTCGCTCGTGAGCATGGTGAACATCGCGACGCGGTTCCGGCCATGCTGGCCGCCGACTTCCCGCGCGAGCCCGACCATGAGGGCCTCTATCACGAGGCGTGGGTCGAGCTACTGGCGCTCGGGCACTCGGCCGCTCCACCGGCGCGGTAGCCAACTGCATGGCACGCCTGACCAAGACCCGCAAGCCGTGACAGCCGACCCGGCAACAATCCAGCGGCATCGACACCGCCGGCAACGTCGAGCGCAAGAACCGCGGGCACAACCTGCTCGTCCTCAGGATCGCCGGGTAGGCGCGCGCTTCGCAGCGGTCAATCCACCGGGTCGGTGAGAACGCGAGCGGCCAGCTCTGACCGCGAGCGCACGCCGAGCTTGCGGAAGATCTGGCGCAGGTGGTATTCGACGGTGCGCCGGGACAGGAACAGCGCGGTGGCGACCTCGGCGTTCGTGGCGCCGCCGGCCACGAGCGCGCAGACCTCGCGCTCCCGCGCGGTGAGGGTGACGCCGTTGAGCGCGGGCGCGCCGGCGCCCGCGTTCGCCGTGCTGCCCACGGGTCCGCCCGCCGCCGCCAGCTCGGCGGCAGCGCGATCCGCCCAGCGCACCGCGCCCTGCGCGCGGAACGTCGCCTCGGCCTCGGCCAGCAGCGCCCGCGCCTCGGTGCGCCGCCGTGCCCGTCGTAGCCGCTCGCCGAAGATCAGCCGCGTGCGGGCCTCCTCGAACGTGAACCGCACGCGCGAGTGGGCGGCCAGCGCGGTGGCGAGGTGCTCGTCGATCGCGTCGTTGCCGTCGAGCAGCGCGGCGTAGCGCGCGGTCGCGGCGGTGGCCCACGCGCCGCCGGTCAGCTCGGCGCCGGCGCGCAGCTCGGCGAGCATCCGCGCGGCGTCGTCGAGGCGGCCGGCGCGGGCGTAGGCCTCGGTCAGGTCGCTCTCGTTGAACATGTAGCCGGGGTCGTGCGCCCCGAAGCGCAGGCGGTACTCGCGGCCGCGCTCGAGGTGGTCGATCGCCGCGACGAGGTCGCCCTTGGACAGCGCGAGCATGCCTAGCACCTGCTCGGAGACCGCGCGGTGCGAGTAGATCCCGAGCCGCTCGCAGATCGCCCGCGCGGTGGTCGCGTTGGCGACGCAGACGTCGTCCTCGGCGAGGTAGGTCCCGACGAACGCGCGGGTGTTCAAGGTCAGTGCCTGCAGGAAGTCGCCGATCGCCTCCTCTCCCAGCGCCGCCGCCTCCTGGGCCAGCTCGCGCGCGCCGCGGAAGTCGCCCTGCCGGGCGTGGACGCTGGCCAGCACGACCAGCGGGAACGCGAGCGGCATGACCGCGCCGCGCTCGCGCAGCGTCGCCACCACGGGCGCGATCAGGCGGACCGCCTCGTCCTGCTCCTCCATCCAGTGCAGGCACATGCCCGCCAGCGCGATGACCTGGTGGCCGGGCGCGCCGGGGTCGAGCCTGAGGATCTCGTCCATCCGGGCGCCGATCGCCGTGCGGGCGAAGCCGTGCTGCCCGGCGACCGCGCGGGCCGAGGCCTCCATCATCGCCGGGACGAGGTCGGCGCCCGGCCCGGCCAGCTCCCGCGCGCGGTCGGCGATGCGCGCGATCAGCCCGGTCGGGCCGGCGCCCATGAGCGCGATCGAGGCCTGGGTGAGCAGCACCGCGGCGCGACCGGGGTCGGTGGCAGCGATGCGGTCCGCCTCGGCCTCCAGCAGCGCATGCGCCTCGGCGGGCCGCCCGGCCTGCGCGGTGGCCGCGCCGACGAGCAGCTGCGTGTCGGCGCGCGCCGCCGAGTCGGGCGCGGGCGGGAGCCCGGACGCCAGCGCCAGCGCGGTCTCCGGTCGGCCGGCGACCAGCGCGAGGTGGCCGGCGGCAAGCGCGCGGGCGCGGGCGCGGACCGGGTCCGGGGTGAGCGCGGCGGCGCGCTGCGCGGCGTGCAGCGCGGTGCCGGGCGCGCCGCGGGCGGCGGCGTCGTGGGCGGAGCGCTCGAGCACCGCGGCGAGCTCCTCGTCAGGCCGGTCGGCGGTGATCGCCAGGTGCCAGGCCGCCTGCGACGGCGGGAGCGCGGCGGCCAGCGCCCGGTGCGCGGCGCGGCGGTCGCTGGGCCGGGCGGCGTGGTAGACGGCGGCGCGCGCCTCGGGGTGGGTGAAGCGCACGAAGCGCTCGTCGAGCAGGACGAGGCCGTCGTCCTCGGCCGGGTCGAACGCCCCGAGCCCGCTGCCGGACGCCGCGAGCGCGGCGGCCAGCGGCGCGGTCGCCCCGTCGCCGCTGGCGGCGGCGAGCAGCACGGCCGCGCGCGTGGCGCCGGGCAGCCGGGCCAGGCGCGCGGCGTAGGCGTCGGTGAGCCGCCCGCCCGCGGGCAGCAGGTCGGGCAGCGCCTCGCCGCCGGAGCGCTGGGCGACGGTCAGCTCCGCCGGGCCTTCGACGAGCGCGAGCGGATTGCCGCCGACGGCCTCGACCAGCGCCTCGGCGACCGCAGGCGCAACGCCGCCGCGCCGCGCGAGGTCCAGCGCGTCGGCGCGGCGCAGCTCCTCGACGGCCAGCGTGGGCAGCTCCGGCCAGTCGGCCAGGGGCTCACCGCGCAGCGAGCGGACGACGAGCACCGCCACCCCGAGGCGCTCGGCGCGGCGGGCCAGGAACGCGATCGCCTCGCGCGAGGACGCGTCGAGCCACTGCACGTCGTCGACCGCGACGACGAGGGGAGCGAGCGCGCCGGCGAGCGCGGCGAAGGCGTGCAGGACGGTGCCGCGGTCCAGGCCGGCGGGCTGGTCGTCGAGGGCGAGCGCTCCGCGCAGCGCGTGCCGCTGCGTCGCGGGGAGCGCGTCGACCTCGGCCAGCACCGGGTCCAGCAGCTCGCGCAGGCCCGCGAACGGCAGCGTGATCTCGCTCTGGACGCCGATCGCGCGCAGCACGCGGCGGTCCGGGTCCGCGATCGTGGCGTCCAGCAGCGCGCTCTTGCCGACGCCGGGGCGCCCGGCGATGACCAGCGCGCCGCGTCCTCCCTCGACGAAGGCCCGCAGCCGCTCCCGCTCGGCATGGCGTCCGATCAGCTCCACCGGGCGGGAACGGTACCGGCGCGCGGAAGGCGCCATCGTGTCTCCTGCCAGCGGAGCTTGCGCGTGAGCTTCACCGCGCACGGGTTGCCGGCGCTGCCCGCTCAGCGCGCCAGCGGGATCCCGCGCAGCGGGAGCCGGGAGCTGCGCGCCGCGCGGGGCTTGACGAACGTCAGGTGCAGCGTCTTGGTCGCTGCGCGCCCGCTCTTGGGGCGGAAGACGAGCTTCAGCGTGTAGGCCCCGGCCTTGGGTCGCTTGGGCAGCTTCAGCGAGAAGCCGAGCGTCCCCGCCCGCGCGATCTCGACGCTGCCCTTGGAGGCGATCCGCGCTCCGCGCAGCAGCGAGACCTCGACCGTGCCCGCCGTGTCGACGGTGAGCACCAGCGGCAGCTTCTTGCGCGTCTTGGCCAGCGTCACCCGCTTGGGCGCGACGACGCTGAGCCCGCCGACGCGCGTGCTCTGCGTGCCGCCGCCGCCCGCCTGCTGGCTGACGGTCGCCGCCGACGGCGCGACCGTCACGGTGGCGCCCCCGGACGTCGTGGCCGGCGGTGGCGTGGTGGTCGTGGTGCCGCCGGGCGTGCCGCCCCCGGGCGTGGTGGTCGTCCCGCCCGTGGTCGTCGTCCCGCCCGACGGCGGCGGCGTGACCGTGATCGTCACCGTCCCCTGACCGGCGTTGCCCGCGCCGTCGTTGGTGGAGGCCTTGGCGACATAGGTTCCCGCCTGCGTGTAGGTGTGCGTCGGCGCGGTCCCGCTCCCGTGGGCGGTGTTGTCGCCGAAGTCCCAGTCATAGGTGTTGCCGACGCCGGACGTCGCGTCGGTCGCGCTCGCGCCGAACGTCACCAGCTCGCCGACGCCCACCGTCGACTTGCCGGCGCTCGCGGTCACCGCCGGCGCGACGCGGTCGAGCACGACGTGGCCGCAGACGGGCGTCGAGATGTTGGCGTTGTTGGAGGTCGCCTGCGCGAACTGGTCGGTCCCCGACGGGTTGTCGGGCACAGCGGAGTCGGCGGACATCGCGCAGACGTTCCAGTCCCCGTCGGGCTGCGCCGTCACGTTGGAGCTGCAGGTGAACGACGTCGTGCGGCTCGACGGGTTGGCGGCGTGGCTGCAGGGCTCCGAGGGGCTGCCGCCCGGCGAGCACGTGCCGCCGCGGTTGACGCAGACCCAGTTGGAGGCCACGCCGCCCGCCCCCTGCCACGGCGGGCTCGTCGCGTCCTGATAGTCGATCTGGATCTGCAGGACCGGGTTGTTGGTGTAGTTGGCGGTGCCGTCGACCGATACGCCGATGGCGGGCTTGGTTCGGTCGATCGTCGTTGCCGCGCAGTTGCCGATGTTCGCCGCGTCGAGCTTCCACGGCAGGTAGGGCCAGCGGTAGAAGGCGCTGGCGCACATCTGGTAGGTGTGGCCGTCTTCGAGCACCGTGTTGGTGGTGAACGGCGTCCCGCCGAAGTCCCCGCTGGACGGGCTCGGCCCGGACCGCACGCTCCCGGTGCAGTTCGACGACCCCGGGCCGCCGGTCGTGCCGTTGCTCGACTCGACCGTGACGTTGTCGCGGTAGGTGAAGAAGCAGAGGTAGTACGTGTAGTTGGTGTTGGCGCTCTCGTCGGTGCCGTTGACCGCCACCCAGTGCCAGAAGAACGCGTCGTTGGCCGCCGTCTTCGTGTAGGCGGGCTCGTTGTAGGCCTGAATGCTCGCCGGCGCGGGCGCCGTCCCGGCGGCCATGGCGAGCACGCAGGCGCTGACGACCAGCACGGTGATCCGTCGCATCACCCCATCCTGCGCCGTGTCCGTCACGGACCGCATCAGTGAAATCACCGGACCTGTCGCGCCGGCGGACGTGCCGACTACTTCACGCGCACGGTCAGCGTCTTCTTCGTCGCGCCGACCGCGACGACGACCGTGTAGGTGCCGTGCTTCAGGCGCGTGCCGCGGACCTTCGCGATCTTGCGCGTGAACGCGCCCTTCTTCGCCTTGTACGTGACCGTGCCCAGCGCTTTCTTCGCGCCCCGGCGGGTGACGGTGACGCGCACGGTCGCCGCCTTCGCGAGCGTGAGCCGAAGGGTGAACGCGCGCTTGGCCGCGATGGCCTTCGCCGCGCTGAAGGCAGGGGTCGACTTCGGCTTGGTCGTCGTGCCGCCGCTGGGCGGGGGCGTCGTCGTGCCGCCGCCGGGCGCGGGCGTCGTCGTGGTCGTGCCGCCGCCTCCGGACGGCGGGGTGACGTCGAACGACGCCCAGTGGACGTCGGACCCGCCGGGCACGACGAGCGTCGGCTGGAGCACGCACGTCTCGCCGTTGGCGACGGGTGCGGGCGAGACGCGGATGCCGTCCGGGGCGTTCCAGGCGATCTGGGTGCCGTCCGGCGACCAGAACGGGCGGCCGCCGCCGGCGTCGTTGGACACGTAGGCGTCGATGCCGCAGACGAGCTGGGGCGCGGGGTCGGTCGGCGGCGCGGCGCCGGTCGAGAACTCGGTGTAGGTGTAGAGCTCGAGCCGGTGGGGCTGGACCCCGGTCGCGTGGGCGGGGCCGAGGTCGAGCAGGAGCTTGGTCTGCGTGGGATGGAAGTCGAACCCGTCGAGCTCGTACGGGCTGTCGACCGGGAGCGCGATCCACGCGTCCATGTGCGCGGCGTCGTTCTGCCACACCGACAGCGTGCCGCCGTTGATGCCCGCCAGGCGGGCGTCGGGGTGGCGGAGCCAGTGCGGCTCGGTCAGGTAGTCGTAGGACGGGTAGGTGCTCGTCCCGATCGTCGGGCTGTTGCGGTTGACGAGCCGCACCGACGGGGTGTACGAGCCGCCGAGGCAGTTGTTCGAGCCCTTCCAGTACTGGGCCGCGACGAAGGTGCCGTCCGGCGACGTCGAGGTGCGGAACGGGCTCAGGCCGCCGCAGAGCCCGTACCTCTCGAACAGGAACGGGCCTTCGCGGACCGCGCCGTCCTGGCCGAGGACGACGAGGCTGGAGTTGCCGCCGTCGTCGTTCTGGCGCAGGAACGCGGTGATGCCACCGTCGTCGGCGACGGAGACGGCCTTGTAGCCGTGCGCTGCGTCGCTCGCGTGCGCGACCTTCTTGACGAGGCTGCCGTCCGGCCGCGCGATCGCCACGTCGTTGTCCTTGTCCATGAAGACGAGGCTCGCCGCCTGGGTGGCTGGCGCTCCGAGCAGCGGGCAGGACGCAACGAGCAGCACGGTGGCGAGGCGACGCATCCCGGCATCGCAGCAGGGCGGCGGCGAGGGCGCATCGGTGAAACCACCGGGGCTGTCCCGCTGAGTTTTCGTGCGCGGCGCGCCAACGACCACGTGGTCCTTGCGAAGCCAACGTCGGCTTCTGCTAGGCCGACCTCACCGACGGTCAGGGCTCGACGAGCTTGTGGGCAGCTGGCGGGACGACGAGGCCGTACGTATGCTCGCTGTCATGCGTCTGATCGCCACGATCGCCACGCTTGTCGCGACGTTCGCGGTCGCCGCATCGGCCAGTGCCGCCGAGTTCGTCGTCAACGTCACGACGGACGCTCACGACCAAGCCCTCGGCGATGGGCTCTGCCGGGACGCGACCGGTCATTGCACCCTGCGCGCCGCCCTCGAGCAGGCCAACGGCCAGGCGGGGGCCGACAGCGTCACTGTGCCGGCGGGGACCTTCAGCGCCACCGAGGAGCTCGTCATCACCTCCGCGATGACGGTCAAGGGCGCGGGCGCTCGCGCGACGGTCATCGACGGCGCCTCGAACGCTTCCGTGCTGGACGTCTTCGGTGCCGGCGCGGCGACGTTGTCGGGACTGGCGCTCACGGGCGCCGCGACCGGGCTCAAGGTGCGAGACGGCGGCAGCGTGGACGGCGACGGCATCGTCATCCGCGACAACATCTACCCGGAATTGAGCGGGGCCAGCGACACCGCGGGCCTGTTCGTCTCCGGCACCCACGTGACGCTCCGGGACTCGGCCATTGTCGGCAACGTCGGAGGCAGCAGCTCGACGCTCGTCGAGGGCGGCGGGGTGTACAACGGGGGCGGCACCCTCGTGCTGCGGCGGACCACGGTGGCCGGCAACACCGCGTCGGACGGGACCTCCCACTCCCGGAGCACGCTGGGCGGCGGGATCTTCACCACCGGGGGAGCGCTGACGCTCGACCACGTCACCCTCACCGGCAACAGGGCGCCGTCCGGCAATGGGGGCAACATCTACAGCACGGGCGCGGGCAGCGTGATCGTCGAGGACTCGATCATCGCCGCCGGAAGCGCGCCGTCCGGCGCCAACTGCTCAGGCACCGCGCCCCAAACGCGAGGGCGCAACCTCGCCGGCGACAGCAGCTGCGGATTCGGATCCGGGCAGATCGTCGCCGACCCGCTGCTCGGCCCGCTCGGCGACCACGGCGGCCCCACGGACACGCTCGTGCCCGGCGTCGGCTCACCCGTCGTCGACGCTGCCGCCGCGTGCTCCGACGACACCGCCGACCAGCGCGGCGCCCCCGCACCGGTCGGCACGGGCTGCGACATCGGCGCGGTCGAGATCGGTGCCGGGCGCAGCGTGACGCTGCAGTCCTCTGCCGCTGAGGTCGCGTCCGGCGCCGGGGTGACCCTGGTCGCCACCGCGACCAACACCGGCTTCGACGCCTCCCAAGCGACGACGGTCAGCTTCGACCTGCCCGCCGGCGCCGGCGCCGACCTGATCTACGGCTCGAACGGGACGTGCGCGGGAACGAGCTGCTCCCTCGGGGCGCTTACGCCCGGCGCAACAGCGACCGTGATCCTGGCGCTGCGCCTGCCCGCCACCCCCGGCCCCGCCACCACGACCGCGCGCGTCTCCGGCGCCACGCCGGACTCGTCAGCCGCCGACGACACCGCCTCGGTGACGACGAACGTGATCGGCGCCGCTCCCGCTCCGTCTCGGTCTCCGTCTCCGTCCCCTACGCCTTTCCCGGCCGCCGACCGCAAGGCGCCCGTCGTGAGCAAGGTCGCCGTCGCGGGCCGCCTACGGGCCGGCCGGCAAGGGAAGCTGGCCTTCACCCTCTCCGAAGCGGCCACGGTGCGCGTCACGGTCAGGCGGAACGGCAAGGTCCTCGGCGTGATCAAGGGCCGCGGGGCCAAGGGGGCGCACACGCTGCGCATCCCCAAGCACCTGGTACGGCCGGGGGGCCTGCAGCTGACCGTGACCGCGACCGACGCCGCCGGCAACAGGTCGGTCGCGACCCGGCTCAAGGTCCGTGTGCGCACGTAGCCGAGGCCGCGCTTCACCAGGTCCTGTGCGTGGTCGGCTGCCCTCGGCCCGGTCCGCCCAGCGCACTGCACCCAACGCATCAGGAGCAAACCGCCCATTGCTGATCGAGCCGGACTCGGCTCGCGACAGCTCATGGCCGTGTCCAGGCAACGTGGCCGTGCCGGCCCGTCGGCGCTGCTGGGTAGGGTCGCCGTCGCGTGGAAGCGAAACCGGCACGCCGAACAGCAGCTGCGGGTCACGAAGCCCTTCGTCGGGAGACACCAGTGCAGCCCCTGCGGCGAGGCCGACGTCCTTGGAGATGAGGGCGACGCCGCTGTTTCGTGATCGCGCGAGCACGAGATCGGGAATACTGGGGCAATGGCTCCGCGACCGCTCACCGACGCCGCCGTCCTCAAGCAGCTCAAGACCGTAGGCGAGAAGATCGCCGGCACGGTCGGCGGCAAGGAGCGGCTTGCGCTCCTGCGTCGCCAGGCCCAGCTCGGAGATCAGCGCGACGCCGCCGCCGACAAGGCGCGCAAGGCCAAGCACTAGCCGTCGCCACCCGCGGCCGGCGAATTGGCCGCCATCTGGTGGCAGACCCGAAGGACGCTGCCGACCGGCCGGCAGGCGTATCGGCTCTTCGTGGCGTGGAACGGGTCCCACATCGCCGGGGGCGTCGCGCTGTGCTGCCTGGACGGCGGCGTCGGCACCCTGCTGCTCCTCCATCTTCTTCCTGTCGATCGTCTTCGCGGCGACGGCCGAGTCCCGGGATCGCGACACGGGCGGGCACATTGAGCGCATCGGCGAGATCTCGGCGATCCTCGGCCGGGGTCTCGGCCGTCCGAGGAACCCGTGTTTCGGGCGGATTCTTGTGGGTTTAGGCCATGAACGGTCTTTCATGGCCTATGCCCTTGTTGTCGGCTAAGAGCGGTTGGGCTAGCCGAGCTCGTTGCAGCTGACGACCGGGTCGTTGGGGTCGGCTTCGACGGGGTAGTCGGCGCCGGCGCCGCAGTTGACCGCGGTGTCGGTGCGGTTGTCCTGGGAGCGCAGCTTGTCCGAGCCGTCGCCGCCGTAGAGCTCGTCGACGCCCTCCTCGCCGTAGACGGTGTCGTTGCCCTCGTTGCCGTAGAGGATGTCGTTGTCGTCGAGGCCGTGGAGGATGTCGTTGCCGCCGAGGCCGTAGATGGTGTCGTTGCCCTTGCGGCCCCAGATCTCGTTGGGGGCGTCGTTGCCGCGCAGCTGGTCGTGTTGGTTGGTGCCCTCGAGGATCTCGCCGCCGCCAAGGATCTGCGAGTGCGCGCAGCCGCCGGGCTCGGGGACGGCGAAGGCGTCGCCGGGCGTCGCCCCGGTGCCGAGCTGGGCCCAGACACCGCGGTCGCCGCCGGGCAGGAGCAGGTTGCCCTGCCGTGCGAAGCCGATGATGTCGCCGCTGGCCCCGGTTCCGGTGTCGTTGCCGCCCCAGAGCGTGTGGCCGGCGCAGGCGTTGTCGGTGACGAGCTGGTCGTTGTCATCACCGCCGGCGAGGTAGTCGCCGCCGGAGCCGACGGGATCGCCCTCGCTGATCAGGGCGTCGGTGCCCGCGTTGCCGTAGAGCTGGTCGGCGTCGCCCTCGCCGGTGAACAGGATCTCCTGGTTGGGGCCGCCGGTGACGACGTCGTCGCCCGGGCCGCCGTTGAGGTCGAGGCTCGCCTCTGGCGGGAAGAGCGTCCCGCTTGCGCCGATCGACATGGTGTCGTTGCCGAAGTCGCCCCAGGCCGTGACGTAGCGCGGGGTGGAGATCGTGCAGGTCAGCGTCAGCGTGGCGGTCTTCGGGCAGGTCGTGGTCGCGGTGGGCGCCTCGTCGAAGTCGATGCGCACCTGCGTGGATGACGGTCGCGTGATCGCGAGCGTGTCGGGGTCGTTGCCCAGGCGTCCGAGGACGACGACGCCCGAGTCCGCGCCGCGGTTCTCGACGTAGGCGTGAGGAGCCGCAGGACGGGACGCGCCCTCGGGCACGTCGGCGCACGCGACCACGACCCCGTTGCTGCGGCACTGGTCGGCGCCGGCCTCGCCGCGCAGGGTGTCGTCGGCCGCACCGTTGCTGCGTCCGCGCAGGATGTCGTTGCCGCCGCCGCCGCGCAGGTCGCTGGTGCTGTTGGGCTTGGCCGTCAGGTCGTCGTCGAACGCGCTGCCGATGATGTTCTCGACGCCGATGAGATCCTCGTCGGCGCCCTCGCCCTTCGCGAGGCCGTCGGCGGTGAAGCTCGCCGGGCAGCTTCGCTCGGCCGGGAAAGTGTCGGCTTTGAGCTCCACCGTGACGCCGGCCGTGCTCGGGTTACCACTAGCGTCGCGCCCGCTCGGGGTCATGCTGGCGAAGCTGACCGTGTCGTTGCCGTCGCCGCCGATGTAGCAATCGCGGTTGGTGCCGCCACGGAGCACGTCGTTGCCGGTCTGGCCATGCAGGAGGTCGGTGCCGTGACCGCCGATCAGCACGTCGTTGCCGCCGCCGCCATAGATCTCATCGTCGAGCAAACCGCCGTAGATGACGTTGTCGCCGTCGCCCGCGCAGATCACGTCGGACTGTGACGTCCCTACGATCACCGCTGCGTTGCTAGTGATCGTGCACGCAGCGGCCGAGGCGTCACCTGGCCGCGTCGCGGCTCCTAGAAGAACGATCAGCATGCAGCAGCCGGTGACGACCGCCGCCCGGCGGGCAAGGGACATGGACACCATCAGGAACTCTCCTCAGGTTGGTGCAGAGACCTCGGTCTACCCGTGACCAGTCGCACACATCTATAAAGTGCTCAGCATTACTGAGTGACCTTGAGGGCATCCGGTCGCCGACCGTTGGTCGTCTTCTGCGACGGCGCGGGAGTGGCCGTCGAGCACGACTGCATGTTCGATTTTCGTGAGTCTCCGAGAGCGGCTGATCGCGGCGAAAGGTGGCTGCCGCTCGGTGTGGAGGACACCGCGAAGCCGGCGGTGGCGCCGGCTTGAGCCCGCGGATCGTGGTCTCGTCTCGGAACTCTGTCGTCGGCGTGCCGCAGCCCCGGTAGGTTCCGCCAATGTCCTCCGCCTCGCCCTACCGGCTGACGCCGGCCGATCGCGTCGAGCGCGCCGGCGCGCGCGTGCTCGGGCGGTTGTCTCCGCGGGCCGCGCGCCGGCTGGCGGGACGGCCGGTCATCCTCGACGGGCAGACGCTCGATCCGCAGATTCAGCTCGTGCTCAAGCTCGGCGAGCGTCGCGGGCTGGGTGGGTGGGAGGCGCAGGGCGCTGAGGGCGCGCGTCGTCAGGTGCGCCGTTCGGCGTTGGTCACGGCGCGGCCGTTGCCGCGTGTTGCGGCCGTGGCCGACCTGACCGTCCCGGGCCCGGCCGGACCGCTGCCGGCGCGGCGCTACATCCCGCCGCCCGGGCCCGCGCTGGCGCCGGGCGAGGACGGTGCGGGGCCGGCGTTGGTCTTCTTCCACGGCGGCGGCTTCGTCTTCGGCGACCTCGACTCCCACGACGAGCTGTGCCGGATGCTGTGCTTCCACGCGCAGGTGACGGTTATTGCCATTGACTACCGGCTCGCGCCGGAGGACCCGTTTCCGGCCGCCGTCGACGACGCGTCCGCCGCCTTCGCGTGGGTCCACGCCAACGCCGCGTCGCTCGGGATCGATCCGGACCGGATCGCGGTCGGTGGCGACAGCGCGGGCGGCAACCTCTCGGCCGTCGTCTGCCAGCTGGCCCGCGCCGCCAGCGCGCCGACGCCCGCCTTCCAGCTGCTGATCTACCCCAAGACCACCCACGAGCCGACCCGCTCGGGTGAGCTCTTCGCCCGCGGCTTCTTCCTCGTCGAGGAGGACATCGCCTGGTTCCAGGCCTCCTACGCGGCCGCCGACGCCGACCCCCGCGCCTACCCCGCCGCCACCTCAGACCTTTCCGGCCTGCCGCCGGCCTACGTCGTCACCGCCGGCTTTGACCCGCTGCGCGACGAGGGCGAGGCCTACGCCGCCCGGCTCGCCGCCGCCGGGGTCCCCACGGTCGCCCGCCGCCACCCGGGCCTCATCCACGGCTTCGCGAGCATGACCGCGGTCTCGCAGGCCTCCCACGACGCGGTCGTGGAGCTGGCGGGGGCGCTGCGGATGGGGCTGGCGTAGGCCGCGTCGCTCAGGACGGTCGCGGGTCCTGCGCCAAGCGCTCGCGGGAGAACGCGTGCCAGGGCCGGGCGTCGCCGGTCTCGGCGAAGGCGATGACCGCGCGGTAGGTGTCGAGCAGGCACGGGTCCTCGGCCGTGCCGCGCGCCGTCAAAGCCCAACGCGCGCCTTGTACAGATCAGACGTCGCCGGCTAAGACGAGCGCGCGGTGAGCACGCGGCGTGCGTCGGTGGCGCCCAGCGCCCAGGCGACGAGCAGCGGCTGGAAGAGCAGGCGGATCGCGCGCTTGGTGTCGGTGTCCAGGCCGAAGGCATCGCGGTGGCCGGTCAGCTGAGCGACGTTGCCGGGAAACACCGCGACGAACAGCGCGGCGGTTGCGGCGCCGACCATGGCGCGGCGCGGTTGCTTCCAGGTGCTCACCAGCGCGGCGCCGAAGGCCAGCTCGACGACGCCGGAGAGCAGGACGACCGTGTCCTTGTCCAGCAGCGGCACCCAGTCCGGGACCTGGGCCTGGAACTCCTCGCGCGCGAAGGTCATGTGGCCGGTGCCCGCCGTGAGCAGGAAGCTGCCCAGCGTCAGCTGCGCCGCGGCGCGCAGGCGCCCCTTGGTCTTGCCGTTCATCCCGTCAGGCTAGCCGTCGACCGGGGTCGGGCTTAAGCGCCGTCGATTCGCTGCCGATCACCAATTCGTGCCCTCCCTCGTGCAGAACCTCATGGTCTGGGACGCCAGCTACGACTGGCCTGAAGATGGCGAGGAGTGGTCCGCGGCGTGGGGTGGCTCGGCCAACCACTGGTCGATGTGGCTGTACCCGCGCGTGCGGGCGTTTCTGCCGGCGAAGAAGGTGCTGGAGATCGCCGTCGGGCACGGGCGCTGGACCCAGTACCTCGCGCAGCGCTGCGACGAGCTGATCGGCGTGGACATCGCGGGCACGGCGATCGCGCACTGCCGTCAGCGGTTTGCGGACGATCCGCGGCTGAGCTTCCACGTCAACGACGGAACGTCGCTGGCCGCGGCGTCTGACCGCTCGGTCGACCTCGTCTTCAGCTTCGACTCGCTGGTGCACGCCGAGGCTGACGTGCTGGGCGGCTACATGGTCGAGTTCGCGCGCGTGCTGAGCGACGACGGCGTCGTGTTCATCCACCACTCGAACGTCGCCGCGCTCGGCGCGGTCGATCCCGAGCGCGTCCATTGGCGCGCGCCGTCGGTCTCCGCGGCGATCGTCGAGCGCTTCGCCGCCAGCGCCGGGCTTCGCTGTGTCATCCAGGAGCCGTTTGCCTGGGAGGCCCAGACCCTCACCGACTGCATCTCGGTCATCACCCGGCCCGGATCGCGCTGGGACACCGGCGCCAACCGCGTAGAGCCCAACGACCGCTACCGCACCGAGGAGACCCGGATGGGCCTCACGGTCGCCGGGCTCTACCCGCCGGCGCCGCCGCTGGCCCAGCACGGCGCCTCCCACGCCGAGGCACTGAACCTGGCCGCGGCCGGCGACGCCCAGGGCGCACGAGCGCTGCTGGCCAACGCGCTGCGCCGCACCATCGCCCCGGAGGCACTCAACGACCTCGCGGTCCTCTCACACCGCTGCGGCGACCACAAGACGGCGATCACGTTGTTGGAGGCCTTGGTGTGCCTCCATCCCGACGACGTGGCCGCTCGCGAGAACCTCGCCGACCTGCGCACGCAACCGGACCTCCGGTAAGAAGCTCACCTAAATCTCTACCGAGGGATACGTAGTGTTGCGCGGCGCTCAGGGCCCGACGCAGAGCACGTAAGCCACGGGCGTGCGTGGAGCGGTCCCGCCGTTGAACAGGCTCACGCGCCAGCGGACCACGGGGCGTTCTTCACCGACGGGGATCGAGTCGACCATCTTGTCGTTGGTGACTGCAGGCCCAGCGAAGCCGCCTCCGCCGCCGGTCGCGCGCTGGCCTGGGTCGCAGGCCGCGCTGACGGCGCCGACGGCGCCGGGCGCGATCGGATCGCCGCTGATCTGGTGCACGGTGCTCGCCGCAGCGGGCAGGATGCCCTTGGCCAAGTCCTGTGCCTTCACCGACCCGTTGCGAATCGCGCGGCTCGTCACCGCGTCGTCGTGGAGCTTGCCCTGCGTGATCGCGCGGTCGCGCAGCTCGAGGTTGCCGACGGCGCCATTTCGCAGCTGCTTCTGTCCGACGCTGTCGGCGGGGAGCTGCGTGGCCGCGTAGCCGGTGCCGCCGAGCGCGACGATCAGCGCCGTGCACGCGACGACCATCGCGGGAGAAGGACGACCCAAAGGCAACATGATGATCTCGATGGTTCCCGCGTGCAGGTTGCGCGAACCCTCGGCTACAGCGCCGCCGCTGCCGCCACGATCTGCTTGCGCAGCCATCGATGCCCGGGATCGGTCGTCGACCGCGGGTGCCAGGTGAGCGTCTCGAGCAGTGGTGGGATCTCGAACGGGGGTGAGACGACGCGGAGCTCGGCCGACTCGGCGAGCAGGTCGGCGAGCCGGCGTTGGATGAACGTGACGAACCCGGTGCCTCGTAGAAGCAGCGGTCCGGTGACGAAGCTCGCCACGAGGACGTTGGCGCGGGTGTCGTGCCCGAGCTCGGTGAGCAGCGAGTCGACCATCGATGGCTCAGATCCCACGCTGAAGCTGAGGTAGGGCGTGGCGGTGAAGTCCGCGATCGTCATCGAATCGGTGATGCGCGGATTGCCGCGCCAGCCTGCGAGCGCGAACTCGTCGACGAAGAGCTCCTCGCGCGGGAGCCCGCTGTGCCGGCTCAGACGATCCGGCACGACCGCGAGGTCGACCTCGCCGGAGTGCAGGCGGTCGGCGTGATCGCTCATGCCGTGGGTCACGAGCTCGAGCCGGACGTGAGGCGCCTCGGCCGCCAGCGTCCGCGCGACCGGTCCCATCAGGATGAGCGCCGTGTAATCGGTGACCATCACGCGGAACGTCTGCTCGTCCTGGTGGGGATCGAAGTCCTCGTGTGAGGTCACGATGTCCTCGACCTCCAAGAGCATCGTGTGGATGCGCTCGGCGATCCGCTCGGCGAAGGGCGTGGCGCGCATCTCCCGCCCGGACTTGACCAGCAGCTCGTCCCCGAAGAGGAGCCGCAGCCGGGCGAGGGCAGCGCTCGCGGACGGCTGCGTCACGCCGAGGCGCTCGGCGGCGCGCGTGACGTTGCGCTCCTGCATCAACGCGTCGAAGGCCTTCAGGAGGTTCAGGTCCATCCCGCGGAGGGCGTTTCCCCGTGAAGCCATAGATCTCGTCGATGGTCGTGCGTCGAAATTGTGATTTGCCTACGTCTCTCGCACGAGCATACAGTCGCCAGAGTTGGATGCAGTAGCGGGATGTCCCGGGTCAATGGAGGAGAAAGCAATGTCGTTGAGTGCTGTGCGAAAGGCGCGTGCCGCGCTGGCGGTCGCGTGCGTCGTCGTTCCCGCCCTACTCGCCGGGGGCGTCGCGACGGCCTCGGCCGCCGTGGCCAATCCATGCACGACCGCGCCGACGCCGGTCTCCAGCCCGCCGGCCAACCCGTTCGGGGCCAACGTCACGATCTTCGATCCGTCGATGTCGGTGAGCTCGATCAACGCCGCGCTCAGCGCGGCCCCGCCGGCAGGCGGCAAGCGGCAGTTCTTCTTCCTGCCGGGGACCTACGGCGACCCGACGGTCACGCCGTCCACGGCCACCACGAGCAACGTCATCCAGGCCCAGGTTGCCAGCGGCACCGTCGTCGCGGGCCTCGGCAGCGGTCCGTGCGACGTCGTGATCAACGGCGCCTTGAGCATCAACAACGGCGGGCTGGCGATCCGGCCGAGTCAGATGTCGAACCTGACGATCAACCCGATCCAAGCCGGTGTCCCGGCGGGCGGGATGCTCTGGTACACGTCGCAGACCGCGACGCTGCGCCGGGTCAACATCCTGGGCAACTTGTACGTCTCGCAGGTCACCCCGACCGCGGGCGCGTGCCAGAACCCGTGCGATCCGATCACCCAGGGTCTGCCGATCAACCTCATCTTCGGCGTTGCTAATGGCTTCGTGATCTCCAACTCGGTCGTCACCGGGAAGGTCATCAACAACGACGGTCTCAACCGCCCGAACGTCGAGGGCGACGGCGGCAACTCCGACATCTACTTCCAGCAGGACGACATCGGCGGCTACACGGGCTTCGGCTCCGACATGGTGTTCAACGGCACGCTCGGCGCGCCGTCGGACGACTTCGGCCCCGGCTCGATCTCGCCGTACGCCGCGCCCGGCCACATCACCAACGTCACGCGCGCGCCGGTGATCCGCGAGGCGCCGTGGGTCTACTACGACGGCAGCCAGTTCCAGGTCTTCCGCCCGTCGGCGCAGTTCGACGTGCGCGGCCCGAACTGGAGCGTCGCCGCCAACCAGGGCGACTCCCTGCCGCTGAGCAGCTTCTACCTCGCGACGGTCGCCGGCGGTGACAACGCCACCACGATGAACGCGGCGCTGGCGAGCGGGAAGAACCTGATCTTCGGCCCGGGCACCTACGTCCTGGACGCGCCGATCACCGTGACGCACCCCGACACGGTGGTCATGGGCCTGGGCGACGCGATCCTGCGCGCCGACAACACCTCGACGCTCGTGGTCAAGGACTCCGCCGCCGGCTCGACGTTCTCCAAGTTCAACGCCAACGGCCGCGCGTTCGACCCCAACGACGTCGGCCAGGTGCCGTTCGCGGAGAACCAGATCGTGATCGGCGAGACGCCGCACGGTGGTGGCTCGTCGGCCGACCCGACGACGCTGAACGACGTCAGCTCGGTCAGCGGCTCCAGGAACCTGTACCTGATCAACCAGGACTACACGATCCTCAACCAGGGCCAGATCCAGAGCAACAACAACTCCGGCGACGGCTACACCACCACCAACTGGACCAACGCGGCCAGCAGCGAGACCGGCGCGATCGTCAACGGCGACCACATCACCTGGCAGGGCATCTGGCTCGAGCACTTCAAGAAGACCCAGATCACCTGGAACGGCGAGTACGGGAACGTGACGTTCCTGCAGAACGAGCGGCCGTTGACCGTGCCGTTCGACATCCCGGGTGAGATCGGCCAGCAGCCGCACGTGTGGAAGATGAACAACAACTTCGACGGGTACCCGGCGCTGGCCATCTCGTCGAACGTCGATCACTTCACCCTGCACGGCTTCCAGTCGTGGAGCCGGCTCGGGAACGGCTGCTACTGCAACGTGACCAGCGTGATCACCAGCCCGGTCAAGCCGGGCGTGACCCTCCACGCGCTGTTCACCGGCGAGATCCTCGGCTCCACGCCTCCGGGCACGACGCCCACCGGCGCCACCGTCGGCGGCGCGTTCAACCTGGTCAACCTGGACGGGGTCTCGGCCTCGGTCCCGTTCTCCACAGGGCCGTGGGGCGGGACGTCGGCCTGGCCGTACTCGGATGTGGCCGGGCACGGGGCCACCGCGCGGCGCAGGGACTTCCCGACCGCGGCGGACTACCCGGCCGTCGATCTGACCGGCCCGAAGGGCGACACCGGCCCGGCCGGCCCCATCGGTCCGGTCGGTCCCGCTGGCCCAGTCGGTCCGGTCGGTCCGGTCGGTCCCGCGGGCCCTGCATCGGATGCGCCGGGCAAGCTGTCGGTCGCGACCAAGCACGTCACGGTCAAGGTCAACGGCAAGAAGTCCACGCGGGCGAAGCTCACCAAGCTGTCGGTCACCGGCTTGGTCGCCGGCTCCTCGGTCAAGGTCGCGTGCGACGGCGTCGGCTGCGGCGCCTCCAAGGCGACGTCGGTCAAGGTCAAGGGCACGTCGGTCAACCTGCTCACCACCAAGACGGTCAAGGGCAAGCTCTTGGCCAAGAACACGCTGATCAAGGTGACCATCACCGTGACCGGGCACAAGGCCCACACGCTCTACTACGTCACGAAGTAGCAGCGCTCAGCCGCTGATCGCGTCGCCCGCTCCCAGGCGGTCCGGCGCGGTCTGCGGCGGGAGCGCGCGGGGGACGCCCGGCCGGCGTGGCGGGCGAGGCGCGCGGCCGGCGGGGAGGTGGAGGCGGACGTTGCGCGCAGATGCAGGCCCAGCGGCGTGGACGGGCCGGCCGCCTTGGGGGTCGAGGAAGGCGAGGTCGCGGGCGATGCCGGCCAGCGAGGACTCGTCGTTGGGCCGGCCGGTGTGGTCGGCCATCCAGGTCTCGATCGCGAGGCCGCGGCCGGCGGTCTCGACGAGGCGCAGGGCGCGCCACTGCTGGGGCCAGTCGACGATCGAGGCGGTGGTGATCAGCCAGTAGCCGCCGGCGGCGGCGCGTCGAGGTGCGATCGCGTTGCGGTGGGTGTGGCCGGCGAGTACGGCGATAACGCGGGGGTCGGCGTCCAACACGTCGAAGATCGCGTCGCCGCCAGCGGTGCCGTGGAGCGGCTGATGGACGGCGACCATGATGTAGCGGTTGCCTGCGGCGGCGAGATCGCGCTGGAGCGCGGCGAGGGTGGCGGGGGTGACGAGGCCGCCCGATCCGGCGTCGCGGCGGACGAGGTCCAGGACGATCATGCGCAACTGGTCGCCGACGTCGACGGCGTAGTCGAGCCGCTCGGACGCGCCCGCGCGCAGCCGCCCGACGACGTCGGCGGCGTCGAGCTGGGTCCGCGCCGGGTCGGGCGCGACGCGGATCGCGTCGCCCGCCAGGCCTGCGGCGAGGAGCTGGTCGACCTGGGCCCGCGTTGGTGCGGCGCCGCGCAAAGACTCCAGCAGCTCCGGTGCGGGCGTCACCAGCAGGCGGTCGCCGGTGGCCGCTGCGCGCGTCGCGTCCGACGGCGCGACCTCGCCCGCGACCAAGATGTCGTGGTTGCCCAAAACCGCGTGCCAGGGTGCGTCGAGACCGGGCGAGCGGATCGGCGCGACGGCACGGCGCAGGAGCTCGGGATGTCTCGGAGCGTCGACGTCGGGCCGGTAGTACAAGGGGTCGGGGATCGACGCATCCTGTACGCCTTGGTAGCCCCGCCTGCCGGAGTCTGGCCGGACCGTGCCGCCACGCAGGAGCCCGAGCGCCCACTCCAGCTCGTTGCGCTGGGCGGAGTCGGCGAGGTCGCCGGTCACCAGGACCGCCTGTGGCCGTGCGGCGTTGACGGCCTCGACGGCCGCGGCGACGGTCTGCGCGGTCAGCGCCTCGTGCCAGCGGAAGGCCGATCCCAGCGGCGCGCCGAGCCGGTCCAGGAACGCGACGCGGCCGGGTGACTGCGCGTCGCGCACGTGCAGGTCGGAGACCTGGGCGACGGCGGCCAGGGCTCGGCCGGTCGCCCCGGCGCGCGGCGCCAGCTCGGTGCGGTCGGCCAGCGGCAAGCCGGGGCCGCGGGCCAGGAGGCCGTCGCCGTCGGGGTCGACGAGCGTGCGCAGGAGCGTCGAGCCCGGATCGCCGCCCCGTCCGGCCGCGCCGCAGCCGCCCAGCAGCGCCGCGGCCGCCGCGGCGGCGGACGACGCGAGTAGCTCGCGGCGGGTGGGCCGGGCGCGCCGGGTCATGCCTCCTCCCGCAGCCCGGCGACGACCGGCTCGCGCGTCAGGCGCCGCCCGGTCAGCGCGGCGGCGACAAGCGACAACGATAACAACACACCGGCCACCAACAGCACCTGGCCGGCGCTCGCGCCGAGCGGCAGGTCCGCATATCCCGCGGCCAGCCGCGCGACCAGCGGCGCCAGGACCAACGCCTCCAACATGGTCGCCACGACCAGCGCGGGGGCGACGACCGCCACCGCCGCGCCGCCCAGCAGCCGCGCCAACGCGCCGGCGTCGGCACCGGCGGCGCGCAGCGTCGCGACCGCGCCGCGCCGTTCGCGCGCGGTCAGCGCCAGCGCGCCCACCAGCGCGTGCAGGCAGACCAGCGCGACGCTCAAGGCCACGACGCGCAGCAGCCCGGCCAGGACGCCGAGAAAGGCGCCGTTGTCTCCGGTCGCGCCGCGGACCGGGTCGGCGCTGGCGCCGAGGTCGCGCAGGCCGCGGGCAATCCGCGCGCGGTCGGCGCCGTCGCGCAGGCGCAGGACAATCGGCCCGCTGAGCGCCGCGCCTGCCGCCTCCAACCGCGCCGGCTGGACGTAGGCGACGCGGCCCTCGTCTTGCAGCGCGCGCACGACCCCGACGACGCGGAAGCGCGCCTCACGCGGGGACGCCGGCTGGACGACAAGCGTCGAGCCCGGCCGCAGGCCGAGCGCGTCGGCCAGCCCGAGCCCGACCTCCGCCTCGCCCGGCCCGCGTACGCGGCGACCCTCGGCCAGCGGCGGCGCCTCGAAGCGCGTGTGGTCGCCCGGGTAGGCGATGACCTTGAGTGGCGACCCCAGCGATGAGGCGCTGACCGCGTCGATCGAGAACCGCGGCGCCGCGGCCTCGACGCCCGGGATCGCGGCGACGGCGGCCGCTTGCGAGGGATCCAGCCGCGCGGTCAACTGATAGCGCTTGCCCAGCGTCGCGGGGTCGTCGCGCAGCGCCTCGAGCGTGGTGGCCAGCGCGAGCAGCAGCAGGACCACGCCCGTCGCCGTCCCAAGGACCGCGATGACCGACGCGAAGCGCGCGCGGCGCGCCGCCACCAGCCGGGCGCCGAGCGCGCCGAGGCCGCCGCGCGTCCGCCCACGCCCGAAGCCGCCGCCCCCGCGCCGCCGCCGCGGCGGGTCCGCCACGTCACCGCCACGCAACAGCGTCGCGGGCGCCCGTCGCGCCGCGCGCCAGGCCGGCAGCGCCGCGCACGCGGCAACCAGCGCCACCGCTGCCAGCCACACGGCGCCGAGCAGCAGCACCTCCACGCCCCACCCGGGCGCCAGCTCGTTCAAGGACGACAACACGCTCGCGGTCGGCGCACGCGCGACCACCGCGCCGACCACGGGTCCCACCGCCGCCGCCGGCGCGGCCACCAGCGCCCCACGCGCGGCGTGGACGCCGACGACCGCGCCCGGCGTCACGCCCAGCGCGCGCTGCAGCCCGATCCGGTCCAAGGCGCGCTGGACCTCCGATTGCGCGCCCGCCGCCAGCAGCACGCCCGCCAGCCCGGCCGCCACGATGCCAAAGGCCACCAACAACGCCACGACGATCCCGGCCGCCTGGCCGATCAGCGCCTGCACGCCGCTGCGCGTGAGGAACCGCAGCTCGCGCAGCCCGAACGACGACTGGCGCGCCGCGGAGACCAGGACGTCGGCGCGCGACCCATCCTGCGCCCACAAGGCCACCATGTTGACCGGGAAGCGCTCGCCGGGCTGGGCGCCCAGCCGTGCCAGCAGCGCGGGCTCGCTCACCGTCACCCGCGCGGTCTTGGCCAGCGGGAACGCCACGTTGTCCGGCGCGACCGACACGCCCACCACCCGCAGCTCGCCCAACCGCCCGACGTCCAGCGTGTCGCCGACGCCGAGGTCCCACGCGCGCGCGAGGCCGCGCTCGATCACGACCTCGTCGGTGCCGCGCGCGCCCGGCGTCAGGTCACGCCCCGCGACGATCGCGTAGCCGCGCCGCCCGTCCGGCACCACCTGCAGAACACCCTGGCGCGTGCGGTGCCCGTCCGCGGCACGCAGCGGCAGCCCTGTGCGCTCATAGCGATACGACGCCGCCGCGAGGTTCGGCAGATCCCCGACCGCGCGTGCGACGACCTCCCGGTCCTGCTCGGCAAAGCGCGCCACGACCGTCGGCACGTCGGCCCGCTCGGCGGCCCGGTCAAAGCCGGTCGACAGCGCGTAGGCGACGCTTAGCGCGACGCCGAGGACGAGCCCGGCCGCCGCGATCCCGACGCCGGTCAGCAGCGCGCGACCCGGCCGCGCGCGCAGCGACGTCCACGCGGTGCGAAGGGCGAACGCCGCGGCGCTCATGCCGGCGTCAGCGCGCCGTCCTGCAGGCGCAGCACGCGATCGGCGCGTGCGCTGGCCTCGGGCTGGTGGGTGACCATCACCACCGCGCGCCCGTCGTCGGCGATCCCGCGCAGGAGGTCGAGGACGACGGCGCCCGCGGCGGCGTCGAGGTTGCCGATCGGCTCGTCGGCCAACACCAGCGACGGATCCCCGACCAGCGCCCGGGCCAGCGCGAAGCGCTGCTGCTCGCCGCCGGAGAGCTGATGCGGCCGCAGGCCCGCGACCGCGCCCAAGCTGAGCTGCTCGATCAGCGCCCGCCCACGCGCGGCGACCGCGGGGCCGTCAGCGCCCGGCAACGTCGAGGGCAGCAGGACGTTGGCCTCGCCGTCGAGCTCGGGCAACAAGTGGAAGAACTGAAAGACGAAGCCGATCTCCTCTCGGCGCAGCGCGCTCAACGCCCGCTCCGACGCGCCGGCCACGGGACGCCCGGCGACCGTGACCGCCCCGGCATCGGCACGGTCCAGCCCGCCGAGCAGCTGCAACAACGTGGACTTGCCGCTGCCCGACCGCCCGACGATCGCCACCAGCTCGCCGCGCTCGACCTCCAGGTCGACGCCGTCGAGGATCCGCCGCTCGGCGCGGCCGCTGCCGTGGACCTTGACCAGGCCCCGAGCGCGCAGGATGGGGTCGGCCGACGTCAGCGGTACTCCGGGTTGGGGTGGTCGAAGCGCGCGCCCGCGTCCCACTCGGCGCGCTGGTTGCCGTAGGCGGGGATCCCGCCCGCGTCCTTCAACATCCGCGCCAAGTGCATCAGGTTCCACGCCATGAACGTGGTGTTGCGCTGGGTGAACTCGTTCTCGCGGCCCCCACTGCCCGGGTCGGCGTAGGACGGTCCGGGCCCGGCCTCGCCGATCCAACCGCAGTCGGCCTGTGGCGGGATCACGTAGCCGAGGTGCTGCAAGGAGTACAACACGTTCATGGCCACGTGCTTGATCCCGTCCTCGTTGCCGGTGACCATCACGCCGCCGACGCGGCCGTAGTAGATCCACTGCCCGGCCTCGTTGAGCTGCCCCGAGTAGCCGTACAGGCGCTCGATCACGCGGGTGGCGATGCTCGTCTTCTCGCCGAGCCAGATCGGCGTGCCGAGGACGAGGATGTCGGCGGCGAAGACGCGCTCCTGGAGCGCGGGCCACTCGTCGGTCGCGAAGCCGTGCTCGGTCATGTCGGGCTGCACGCCGGGCGGGACGTCGAGGTCGGCGACGCGGACCGACTCCACCTGTACGCCTTGGGCGTCCATGATGGCAATGGCGTTGTCCATCAAGGCTTGGGTGTTGGACGGCTCGGTGCCGGGCTTGAGCGTGCAGTTGAGAAACAGCGCGCGCAGGTCGGAGAAGTCGGGCATCAGGGCCTTTCAGCGGAGGGTGTCGAGGATCAGCACGACCGTCGCGACGCTGCCGGCGAGCAGCACGAGGGCCCCGGCGAGGCGGGTCTGTGGCGAAGGACGCCAGACGTCCGGCTCCGGCGTCCAGGCCGCGTGGTGCTTGCGGGCGAACGCGGCGTCGACGCGGCCGTCGGTCATGCCTTGCAGCGCCGGGCGGGTCGGCTCATGGACGAGCGCGAGGTAGAGGTGGCCGGTGACCAACGCCAGCGCGGCGAACATGCAGGCGTCGTGGACGGGGATCGTGCCCGGGAAGCGCAGCGCGGTGTTGCGCTCGCCGAGATACAGCAGGATGCCGGTGACGACGAACAGCGCGGCCAGCGCGGACTGAAGCACCGCGTGGACCTTCTGCCCGGCGTTGAAGCGTCCCGCCCGCGCGCCCCGCTGCCGGCGCAGCCACCGGATGTCATCGTCGGTGAAGCGCTCGAGCTCTTGGCGCGTGCGGCGCAGGCGGCGGTGGTCGCCGCCGACGGTCAGCGCCAGCAGCGCGGTCAGCCACAGGCCCGCCGTGCCCAGGTGCAAGGCCTTCAACAACGGTCGGTCGCCGATCGCGCTGGCCAGCACCGGCAGGTAGAGCGCCAGCCCGGACGCCGACAGCGAGAAGAACGCGACCGCGTGGACCCAGTGCACGGCGCGCTCGGTGGAGCCAAAGCGCGGGACCGTGGCGGGCGGCTCAGAGGCCGTTGGAACGACCGACGTACGCGTCGCGGTCATAGCCTCGCTGTTCCCAGTAGCCGTCTTTGACCGTGTCGGTCACGGTGATCCGCTGGACCCACTTGACGCCCTTGTACCCGTACATCTGCGGCATGACGACGCGCGCGGGCGCGCCGTGTTCGCGCGTCAGCGGCTTGCCGTCCATCTCCAGCGCGAGCATCGCGTCGGGCGCGGCGCGGATCTGCTCCAGGGTGAGCGTGTCGACGTAGGGCTTCTCGGAGGAGACGAATGACAGCGCCGTCGCGTTGGGCAGCAGGCCCGCGCTGGCCAGCAGGTCGTCGAAGCGCACGCCGCGCCAGCGCACGTCGTTGACCGACCAGCCGGTGACGCAGTGAAAGTCGGAGACCTGCTGCGCGGCGGGGAGGGCCTGCAGGTCGTCGAGCGTGAAGCGCTGCGGCCGCTCGACGAGCCCGTCGATCTCCAGCCGCCAGGTCGCGGGGTGGAAGTGGGGGAACGGCGGGTTGACCGAGTAGATGCGCCAGCCCTCGCCGAGCGGGATCGCCGAGCGCACCGGCGCCGGCAGCACCGTCGTGGACTTCGCGACGAGTCGCGCGACCTGGTCGCCCCACAGCAGGCCCGTGATCCCGACGCCGACGACGCCAAAGAACGCGCGCCGCCCGATCGGGCGGCCGTCCGGGACCTGCTCGTCGCTCATGCGCGGCTCCTTCGCAATCGGATGGCGTACACCAACGCTGATGCGCTGAACAGGATCGCGCAGATCAGCAGCCAGCGCGCCAGGAAGTCCGGCGGGGCGTGCCCGACGTCCTTGACGTAGTTCTCGCGGCCGTCGCCGAGGATCAGCGGGAAGAACACCAGGAACATCACGCCGGCCATCACGGCCGGGACGCGGATGTGGTTGATGGCGTTGACCTGGCGCAGCGGGTGGTCGACGACGCCGAGGCGGGCGATGGCGTCCAACAGCACGTAGATCGGGAGGAAGACGAGATCGTGCAGCAGCGCGCCGCCGACGAACCACGCGACCCAGTTGATCCAGTGGCTGTAGCGGGACAACAAGACCTCGCTGAGCGCGTAGTAGGCGATCGCGAACGCGACGAGGTGCCCGAGCAGGTGCAGCGGCGAGGCGCCGTAGTACCTGCGGAACGCCGCGGTCATGCCGCGGCCCCGAACGCGAGCTTGCCGACCCACTTCGTGCAATGCACGCCGGGCAGGGCCGGGACGATGATGCGGGCCGGGTAGCCGTGGTCGAGCGGCAGGTCGGCGCCGTTGACCTGCAGGGCCAGCAGCGCCTGGTCGTCATGCCACTGGTCGGTGCTCAACGTCGTCTGGCGAAACGCGCCGTGCGGCTGCAGCGACTCGACGTGCAACAGCATGTCCTTGCCTGCGCCCGCGCGGGCGGCGAGGTCCTTCAGCCGCACGCCGGTCCAGCGCTGGGTCGTCGTCCAGCCCTCGACGCAGGCAATCGGGAGGTCGTGGCTGTGCTGGTCCATCGCCAGCAGCGCGGCGCGCGAGAGCATGAGCGGCGCGGTGCCTCCGTCGCCGCCGCTCGTCAGCTCCAGCCGCCACGCCGCGCCGACCATCGCCGGCGTCACGCGCGCCAGCCGCGCGGTCTTGTTGACCGGGAACGTCGTCCCGCGTCCGCGCGGCGCCAGCAGCGCGACCGACCGCAGCGGCCCGCCGATCGACTGCCCGGCGGTGACGACGAACAGCCCGGCCGAGGCGGCGCCGACCAGCGCGAAGACGCCGCGGCGCGAGATCGTCGCGGGCTCGGGGACCGGCGGCGCCAGGCCGCCGGCTTCATAGGGCTCGGCCTCGGTGGCGGCGATCCCGTCGATGAGCGGCTGCAAGGCACCGCGCTCGCGGATCGCGCGCCGCATCGTCGGCAGCTTGATCGCCACGTGCAGCGCCAGCGCGGTGAGGAACACCCACGCGCCGTAGTAGTGCGCGACAACGAAGTTGAAGTGCCACGGGTAGTAGAGCTGGGCGTTGAAGATCCCCGTGCCGAACTGGAAGATCGCGCCGCCGACGAGCCCGAGCAGCGAGAGCCGCTCCAGTGCCTTCGCGGGCGACGCTACCGGCGGCCACGCGAACAGCTTGGGGATCACCGACCACAGCTTGGCCAACAACAACGGCACGGCGATGATCCCGACGATCGTGTGGAGCGACTGGTTCAAGGCGAACAGCCACACCGGCCGCGTCGGCCAGTCGAAGATCAGCAGTTGTAGGTCATGGTCGCGCGGGACGACCGCGTTGGCGCCCAGGTCCGGGTTATAGGCCGCGTGCGAGAGGAACCCGGTCGCGCCGACGATCACCACCGCGACGAGCAGGACCGACCCGAGGATCGTGGTCAGCCACGGGCCGCGGACGGGGGAGAGCCAGAAGTCCTCGCGGCTGGGGCCGGGCGGCGGGTCCTTCGGCAGCAGGGGCACGTCAGCGCGCCGCCTCGGACACGCCGGGCAGCCGGAAGCGCACCGAGGCGCCGGTCTCCGGCTCGGCGACCCAGATCCGGCCGCCGTGGGCCTCGACGATCGCCTGGGCGATCGCCAGCCCGAGGCCGGCGCCCGCGTCGGTGCGCGAGGCGTCGGCGCGGAAGAACGGCTCGAAGACGCGGTCGCGCAGCGGCGCCGGGATGCCGCTGCCGGTGTCGGAGACCTGGACCTCGACCTCGCCGCCGTGCGCCAGCGCGCGAACCGTGACCTCGCCGTCGGGCGGCGTGTGGCGGATCGCGTTCTGGATCAAGTTGTAGAGGACGCGCTGGACCTTGTCGGGGTTGGCGCGCGCGACCGCCAGGTCGGCGGCCGACTCGGAGCGCACCGCGACGGCGCCCGCGGCGGCGGTCGGGCGCATCGCGTCGACGGTCTCGGCGACGAGCAGGTCCAGGCGGACGCGCTCGGTCATCGCGCCGAGGTCGCCGCTGCGCACGCGCGTCAGCTCGAAGAGGTCGTCGACCAGCGCGCTCAGCGCGGTCAGGTGCGTGCCCATCCGCCGCGCGTACTCGCCGCGGTCGTGCTCGTCGACGACGCCGTCGCCGATCGCCTCGGCCAGCAGCCGCAGGGCGGTCAGCGGCGTGCGCAGGTCATGCGAGACCGCGGCGAGGAGGCGCGAGCGGGCCTCCTCCTCGTCGTGCAAGCGGCCGACCATCACGTCCACGTCGGCGGCCAGGCGTCCCAGCTCGTCGGTTGGCACGGCGTCCGCCGCGCCCGCGCCGGTCAGCACGTCGCGTCGTCCTTCGCCGACCGCGTCGAGCGTCGTGCGGACCGCGTCGAGGTCGGCCAGCGCGCGGCGGCCCAGGACGAGCCCGGCCCACAGCGCGAGCACGCCGCAGTCGACCACCAGCAGCACGGTCAGCAGCGCGTCGTGGGGCGAGACGAACATGATGGCGACGAACAGCCCGACGCCCGCGGCCAGCTGGGCGCCCGCGATCGCGGCGATCGCCCCGAACTGCGCGCGCAGGCCACCGAGCACTGCGCGGTGCGAGACGGCGACGGTGGTCAGCGCGACCGTCGCCCAGCCCAGCGGCAGCAGGATCTCGGCGGTGACGACGAACGCATGGCCGCCATAGACCAGGCCGGCCACGGCCGACAGCGCCAGTGCGGTCAACGTCGAGCACAGCAGCCCGAGCGCGGTCGTGCGGATCATGGTCATGACGTTGGCGCGGCGAAGCGATAGCCGACGCCCCAGACCGTCTCGATGTACTTGGGTTGGTCGGGGTCGCGCTCGATCTTGGCGCGCAGCCGTCGGATGTGGACGGTGACCGTCGAGGTGTCCGTGTAATAGGAGAACCGCCAGACGTGGTCCATCAGCTGCTCGCGGGCGAAGGCCTTGCCGGGGTGCTGGGCGAGGAAGAGCAATAGATCGAACTCGCGCTGGGTCAGCAGCAGCGGCTCGCCCGCGCGCGTCGCCTCGCGCGACTCGGGATCGATGACGAGGTCGTCGACCTCGACGCGCGGCGCCCACGTCGTCGCCGGGTCGTGGCGGCGCAGCACGGCGCCGACGCGCGCGACCAGCTCGGCGGGGGAGAACGGCTTGACGACGTAATCGTCGGCGCCAAGTTGTAGGCCGGCGATGCGGTCGGTCTCCTCGCCGCGGGCGGTCAGCAGGATGATCGCGGTGCGCGCGCCCTGCTGCTCGCGCATGAGGCGCATGACCTCCAGGCCGTCGATGCCGGGCATCATCACGTCGAGCACGACGAGGTCCGGGCGCTGGCGCGTGAAGGCGTCCATCGCGGCGTGCCCGTCGCCGACGACGCGTGCGTCGTAGCCCTCGCGCTCCAGGTAGCGCGAGACGATCTCGCCGATCGTCGGCTCGTCGTCGACCACCAGGACCGACGCGGGGGTGCGGGGCTGCTCGGTCATGCGCCGCCGACGATGACACGTGCGGACCGAGTTGGCGCAAGGTCCGGGGCATCCGTCATCGATCCGTAAGGTCCATCGACGTAGTGTCGGGCGCCGTGAACGACCCGGCCGACCTTTACTCGGAGGCGCTCAGCGATGGTGGGGCGCTGGTCGCGCGGCTCGACGACGGGACTGCGTGGCCGGTGGACGTCGCGCCGTGGCTCGGGCGCGCGACGGCCTGCGACGAGCGGCTGCTGGCGCGGGCGCGCGGGCCGGTGCTCGACGTCGGCTGTGGGCCAGGGCGCCACGTCCACGCGCTGGCGCGCCGGGGCGTGCTCGCGGTCGGCGTGGACGTCACGCCTGCGGCGGTTGCGCTGGCGCGCCGCGGCGGCGCCGACGTCGTCCACGGATCGATCTTCGACCACCTGCCCGGGGCGGGGAGCTGGCGGACCGCGCTGCTGCTTGACGGCAACATCGGGATCGGCGGCTGCCCGGTCGCGCTGCTGGCCCGGGTCGCGGCGATGCTGCGCGCTGACGGGCACGTGCTGGTGGAGCTGGAGGCGCCCGGCGCCGGGCTGCGGTCCGGGCGCGTGCGCCTGGAGGGCGAGACCCGGACGAGCGCGCCGTTTGCCTGGGCGCGCGTGGCGGTCGACGCGATCGACGGGCCGGCGGCGGATGCCGGGTTTGCGGTCGCCGAGCGCTGGAGCGACGACGGGCGCTGGTTCGCGGCGTTGACGACGTGATCGCCGCGCGCGCCATCGCCGTGGTCGCGCTGACCGTCGCGGCGGGTGGCTGCGGCTCGGCGAGCATCGACGAGCTGCCGCCGGCGGCCGGACCCGCCCGCGCGGTCGCCGAGGTGGGCGCGGCCCGCGCGGTGCTGCTGGGGCGCGAGCGTGTGCTGGAGCTGCGCGACCGCCAGACGGGGCGCCGGATCGCGCGCGCCGCGGCCGGCGTCGGGCCGACGCACGTCGTCGCGGCCGGAAGCTGGGTCTACGTCACCGATACCCGCGGCGACGCGCTGCTGGTCTTCGCGACGCGCCCGCGGCTGGAGCTGGTCCGGCGCGTGTATCTCCCCGGCGGTCCGTCGGCGATCGCGCTGGACCCGGTCGCGCGTCGGCTGTACGTGACGCTGAGCGCGCGCGACGGCGACGTCGTCGAGCTGGCCGCGACCGGTCGGCCGCACCCGCTGCTGACCCGGAGCGCGTCGTGACCGCGCGGGCCTCCTCAGATCCGCGCGGGCGCGCGCAGCGGCGCGACGGCGAACTCGGCCATGCCTGCTTCGAGCATCGTCTGCGCCGTGAAGCCGAGGACCTCCCGTGCCCGGTCGGGAGACGCGAAGACGTGGCGGACGTCGCCGCGCCGGAAGTCGCCGGTGACGACGGGCGCCGGGCCGCCGGGGATCGCGGCGGCCAGCGCGCGGGCCATGTCGCCGACCGAGCGCGGAGTGCCGGAGGCGACGTTGAACGCGCCGCGCACGCGGTCGTCCTCGGCCTCCAAGGCAAGGACATTGGCTTGCGCGACGTCGGCGACGTGGACGAAGTCGCGCATCTGCGCGCCGTCCTCGAAGACCCGCGGCGCCTCGCCGCGTTCCAGGGACGACCGGAAGATGCTCGCGACGCCGGCGTACGGCGTGTCGCGGGGCATCCGCGGCCCGTAGACGTTGTGATAGCGCAACGCCACGGGGCGCACCCCGTCGTGCTCGCGGGCGAAGGCGGTGACGAGCTGCTCTTGGTGCAGCTTGGTCGCGGCGTAGACGTTGCGCGGGTCCAGCGGCGCGGTCTCGGGGACGGAGCGGGCCTCCAGCGCGCGGCCGCAGGCCGGGCACGGCGGCTCAAAGCGCCCGGCTTGCAGATCGTCGATGGCGCGCGGGCCGGGCGCGACGTCCCCGTGCTCGGCGCAGGCGTAACGGCCCTCGCCGTAGACCACCATGCTGGAGGCCAGCACGAGCGGGCCGGAGAAATCGCGGGCCGCGAGCGCGCGCAGCAGCTGCGCGGTCCCGAGGTCGTTGTGCGACACGTAGTCGGCGACGTCGCCGAAGTCGGTGCCCAGGCCGACCATCGCGGCCTGGTGGCAGACCGCGTCGATCCCGGCGACGGCGGCACGGGCGACCTCCGCGTCGCGCAGGTCGGCGTGGACCAACTCGGCGGCCGCGGGCAGGCCGGGCGGGACGCCGTCGTGGGCGCTGGGCAGCAGCGCGTCGACGATCCGGACGTCGTGGTCGCGCGCGAGCAGCGCTTCGGCGACGTGCGCTCCGATGAAGCCGGCGCCGCCGGTGACGAGGATCCGCATCGAGGGAGTTGTAGCTGATGATCGACGTCGTCCTTCCGGTTCTCGACGAGGCGGCCGCACTGCCGTGGGTGCTGGAGCGGATGCCACCCGGCTACCGCGCGGTGGTCGCCGACAACGGCTCGACCGACGGCTCGCCGGAGCTGGCGCGCGCGCTCGGCGCCGAAGTTGTCGTGGAACCCCAGCGCGGGTTCGGCGCGGCCTGCTTCGCCGGGCTGCGCGCGGCGCGGTCCGAGGTCGTGTGCTTCATGGACTGCGACGGCTCGCTCGATCCGGCCGACCTGCCGCTGGTGGCAGCGCCGGTGATCGAAGGTCGCGCCGACCTCATGCTCGGCGCCCGCCACGCCGACCGCGGCGCCTGGCCGGCCCACGCCCGGCTGGCCAACCGCGTGCTCGTGCGCGAGCTGGCCCGCCGCGGCGGCCCGCGGCTGGAGGACCTCGGGCCGATGCGCGCCGCGCGCCGCCGCGCGCTGCTCGACCTCGGCGTGACCGACCGTCGCTTCGGCTGGCCGTTGGAGATGGTCGTGCGCGCCGACCGCGCCGGGTGGACGATCGACGAGGTCGGCGTCCCGTACCGCGAACGCGCCGGGCGCTCGAAGGTGACCGGGACCGTGCGCGGGACGCTGCGGACCGTGCGCGACATGGCGGCGGTGCTGGCGTGAGCGCCCTCACGCTCGCGGTGATCGCGAAGGCCCCGGTGGCGGGTCGCGTCAAGACGCGCCTCTGCCCGCCGTGCACGCCGACCGAGGCCGCGACCCTCGCCGAGGCGGCGCTGCGCGACACGCTCGCCGCGATGGCCGACGCCGCGCGCCTGGCCGGTCACGCGGTCACGCGGGCGATCGTCCTGGACGGGGCGCCCGGCGCGTGGACGACCGACGAGCGAGTCATCGCACAACGCGGTGACGGCCTGGACGAGCGGCTCGCCAACGCGTTCACCGACCTCGAGGGCGGCCCGGCGCTGATCGTCGGCATGGACACGCCGCAGCTCACCGGCGCGATGCTGGCCGACGCGCTGGCCGCGCTGGAGCACCACGACGCGGTCCTCGGCCCGGCCGCCGACGGCGGCTACTGGGGCATCGGCCTGCGCCGCGCTGACCCGCGGACGCTCGTGGGCGTGCCGATGAGCGTCGACCACACGCTCGCCGCGCAGCGCGCGCGACTGGCCGCGCTCGGCCTCCGCGTCGCCGACGCCGCGACGCTCGTCGACGTCGACACGATCGAGGACGCCGCCCACGTCGCGGCGGCTGCGCCCGGCACGGCGTTCGCGCGGGCGTTCTCGCGGCTGACGGTGGCGGCGGCATGAGCGCGACTGCCCCGGCCCGCGCGCGGCTCCGGTCGGGTCGGCACCCGCGTCTCACCCCGCGCCGCCTCCTGCTCGGCGCAGCGGCGCTCGCCGCGGCGTGGACGGCGCTCGGGATCCTGGTCGAGCGCTCCGGCCGCGTGCTCGGGACGGCGACGCCGCCGTTCGTGATGGGGTGGGCGCCGAAGGCGGACGTCCTCTGGGCGCTCCTGGCGGCCGCGGCGCTGGGCGCGCTCGTCGTCGCCGGACCCGCGATCGTCCGGCTCCCGCGCAACGCCTACATCATCGCGATCTCCACCGCCGCGCTGGCCTGCGCGCTCACCATCAACGCCGCGCGCACGGGCACCCACGGCTGGCTCGCGATCTTCGACACCGGCCCAGACGGCTCGTTCGAGGCCAAGAACGAGTACTTGCCCGGTCTGCCCGCGTTGTCCTATGGGTCGCGCTTCTTCCTGGACCGCTTCGCCGAGCTGGCGCCGGCCGTGCCGGTCAACGTCGCCGGCCATCCGCCGGGCTTGCTGCTGTTCGCCCACCTGACGACCCTGACGACGCCGGCGCGTTTCGCCGCGCTGTGCATCGGCGCCGCCGCCGCGTGCGCGCCGTTGACCTATGCCTTGGGTCGCGGCCTGGGTCAGGACGACCGCACCGCCCGCACCGCGGGGCTGCTCGCCGCCGCCGCGCCCGGGCTGCTGCTGTTCGGGACCACGTCGGCCGACGCGGTCTACGCGGCGCTCGGCGTCGGGGCGGCAGCGCTGCTGGTCCGGCCCTCGTGGCGCGACCGCACCGTCGGCGCGGTCGTGCTCGCGCTCGCCGCCTTCTGCTCCTGGGCGCTGCTGGCTGCGGGCGCGTTCGCGGCGCTGGTGACCTGGCAGCGTGACGGCTGGCGCACCGCCGCGCGGCTGGCGGTCGTCTCCGCGATCCCGTTCTTGGTGTTGAACGCCGGGCTGGCCGCGGCCTACGGCTATGACCCGATCGGCACCCTGCGCGCGACCGAGGGCGTCTACCGCAACTCGCTCGCGCAGATCCGTCCGTACTGGTTCTGGGTGCTGGGCTCCCCGGTCGCCTGGGCCGTCTGCACCGGCCTCCCGCTCACCGGCGGCTGGCTGATCGCCGTGCGTCGCCGTGACCCCGGTGCGATCGCACTCGCCGTTGTCGTTGCCATTGCCTCGCTGCTCGCGTTCACCAAGGCCGAGACCGAGCGCATCTGGCTGCCGTTCGTCCCGCTCGCCTGCGCCGCTGCGGCGACGGCAATCCCGCCACGGCGGCTGCGCCTCGTCCTGCTCGCGCTGGCCGCTCAGGCGCTGGTCACGCAGCTGCTATTCGAGACCGTGTGGTGAGCGCGCCGGGCCGCGGCGCTACTTCAGGTCGCCCCGCAGGAACCGCACCCAGCCCGGGGCGATGATCAGCGCGCACCAGGCGATCGTGCCGATGATCGCGACGGCGAGGCCGTTCTGGGTCTGGCCGTTACCGCCGATGTTGGTGGTGAGGTCGGAGGTGAGCTGACCGTAGGTGTAGTCCTGCACGCCGGGGATGAAGCTGATGATCCCGTCGAAGGCCAGGACGAAGACGAGGCTGACGGCGATGCCGCCGCCGGGCGCCCGGGCCAGCAGGCCGAAGCCGAAGCCGATCGCCGCGCCGGCCATCCAGACCGGGACCGAGCCGAACAGCCGGCCGGCGAGGTCGCCGTCGTCGATGCCGACCCCGTGGCGGTTGGCGGCGAGGTGGGCCAGGCCACCGGCCGAGGCGGCGACGAGCAGGCCGCCGATCGCGGCGACGGTGATCACCACCACGAGCTTGTGGGCCAGGACGCGGTTGCGGTCGGGCTCGGCGGTGAGCGTCCGCTGAAGGGTGCCGGCGCTGAACTCGAGGGTGGCGAGCCAGACGCCGAAGACCATCGCGGCGATCGCGGTCGTCAGGCCGATCGTCGTCTCAGGGATCGAGATGTACTTGTTGGGGTCCTTCGGGGCGACGGCGAGCAGAACGACCCCGACGATCAGCACGACGCCGGCGACGAACGCCGCGGTCCAGCGCGCGGTCGGCAGGTAGCGCAGCTTGAGCAGCTCGGCGTTCATGCGGCGGGCGCCTCCTGGGAGTGGGTGAGCTTCAGGAACGCCTCTTCGAGCGTCGCCCGGCGCTCGGCCAGGCCCCGCAGGTAGATGCCGCGCTCGGCCAGCGTGCGGGTGACGACCGCCGGGTCGTCGGGGACCGCGGCGGTGATGATCGCGCCGTCCTCGATCCTCGTCTTCCCGAGCCCGAGCGCCGTGACCGCCGCTAGCGCCGCGTCGAGCTCGGCCGGCGCGACGCGGATCGTCAGGCCGCCGCTGGAGGCTTGGGCGATGACGTCGTCGAGCGTGCCGCTGATGATCAACCGGCCCTGTTGGAGGACGACGACGTAGTCGCAGGTCGCCTCGACCTCGGCGAGCCGGTGGGTGCACAGCAGCGTCGTCGCGCCGCGCGCGGGCAAAGAGCGCACGATGTCGCGGACCTCGACCGCGCCCTCGGGATCGAGGCCGTTGGTGGGCTCGTCGAGCACGACGATCGCCGGGTCGCCGACCAGGGCCAGCGCGATCCCGACGCGCTGGCGCATCCCCAGCGAGAACGAGCCGACGTGGTCGTCGGCGCGGTCGCCGAGCCCGACGCGACGCAGCAACGCCTCCGGGTCAGCGTCGCGTCCCGAGACGCCGACCGCGGCCGCGCGGATCGCCAGGTTCTGGCGCGCGCTGGCGTTCTTGTACAACGGCGGCGCCTCGATGATCGCCCCGACGCGGCGCGTCGCCTCGCGGAAGCCGGCCGATCCCGCCTCGTGGCCGAGGATCCGCGCGTGCCCGGCGGTCGGGCGCTGCAGCCCGAGCAGGACGCGCATCGCGGTGGACTTGCCCGCCCCGTTGGGTCCGAGCAGCCCCACGACGCTGCCTTCGGGCACCGTGAAGGACAGGTCGTCGAGCACCGTGCGTTTGCCGAAGCGCTTGACCAGGCCGTCGAACTCGATGGGCGGATGGCCTGCGGCCGCAGCGCTGCTCACGACGGCCATCCTATCCCCATTATCTAGCCGTCCAAGCGCTGAGCGATGCCGATCGTGCCAACACCGCGATCAACGCGGGGAATCGCGAGCAGCGACGGGCGGGCGGCTCGTCAGCGGCCGAGGGCGTGCGGCGGCGGCGCGAGGTCCAGGGGATCGTCGACGAGGACGAGCCGATCGCTGACGCCGGTCAGCGCGAGTAGACGCTCGATGGCGGGGGAGCCGCGCACGATCGCCAAGTTGTGGTGGTTGGTCCGGGCGTGCTCGTGCTGGTTGATCAACTCGCGCAACCCGGAGACGTCTATGAACGACAACCCGCGCAGGTCCAGGACGACGTGACGCAGCCCGTCGTCGCGGGGATCGAGTTGGCCGATCACCTCTGCGACCTGGGAGATGGTGACGAGGTCGAGCTCGCCACGGAGGGCGACGAGCGCGGTGCGCCGATGCTCGAGGACCTCGACGCCTAGCGCGCCCGGGGGCTCGCGCGGCGGGTTGGGGCGATTGCCCATGATGGGCCTCTCCATGTCTTCTCGAAAGGCAGGGCGCGCGGGGCGAGAAGACATATGAGTCCGGGCGCGGACTGTCCAGTGTACGCCGTCCGCAGCGTCCCTTCACTGCTCGGGTGACGGCAATCCCTTGGTCGTCGCGTCCACGCCGGTGGCGGGACTCTCATGAGGGCGCTTGGCAGCCGTGTCGCGGCCATCGGCAGCCTCGCGCAGGTCTCGGAGGTGGCGCTCGGTCGTGTTGTCCTGCGGGTGCTCCGAGGTGAGCGACGGGCGACTCGGCTCGTGAGGCGCTGCGGGGGACATGCGTGTCCCCTTCCTGGTTGTCGCTGCGATCGTTCCGACCGGACGGCTTCCATCGAGGAGCGCCCGACTCTCCTCCGATGTGTCAAGAAGTCAAGATGTAGGCCATGAATTGGCGCGGCTGATCAGGACAGCGTGCCGTTGCGAGAGTCGGCAAAGCCGCCGTTCGCCGCCGGCCAAATCGCAGCGCAGTCCTCCGCGTCGAGCAGCGCGAGGAGGTCGGGGCGTGGCTGACTCGGGAGCAGCACGGCGCAGATCGGCGACGGCGAGAGGAAGCGGCGGTAGTCAGCGAGTTGGCCGATGGCCATGCGGATCGATCCGCGCTCGGCGGAGCCTTTGGCTTCGACCAGGAGGTTGAGGTCGCGGCAGTAGAGGTCGGTGAAGAGCGGCCGGTGCTCGCCGTCCGGGACGATCTTCATCCGGCCGACGTCGTCGTGGCCGCGGGCGATCAGGTGGTCGCGGTAGGCGAGGACGAGGCGTTGCTCGCGGCGATTGAGCTCGTGGCCTTCGGCGCGAGGGTTGACCCAGGCGACCTCGGTCATCTGGCGTTCGACCGCGACCTGCTCGACCTGGCGGTGCAGCAGCGCGTCAAGCGCTGAGGCGCCTTCGACGGCGGCGTCGAGCGGACGGAGGCGAAAGACGATGACTTGCCGGAGCGGGCCGTCGCCGGTCTCCGGTGCGTCTGCGAAGTAATAGGGCTCGGTGGCGTCGACCACGAACTCCCCGCGGTAGCGGACGATGCCGCGGGCGCCGTCGAAGACCCGCAGCGCGCGTCCGTCGGCCGCGTGGTGCAACAGCGCGGCGTTGCCGGCCTTCAGCTGCTGATCGCCCCGTTGGCCTTCACCGGTGTAGTGAAAGCAGCCGTCACTGAACCAGCCATCGAAGTACCCGTGCTGCTCGCCGGACGCCGGATCGCTGAAGATGAAGACGTTCGGCGACTGACGCGACGGCGCGATGCCGTTCTGGCTACTGCCGCCAAACGCCGCATGCAGTTCGGTGCGCTTGATCGGCTCGCCTGGTGCGAGCTTCCAGAGTGGTGCTGGCATGTTGTTGGTGTTGTCGATGACGCCCCGGGCGTGGTCATAACCCTATTGGGCCTGCCTAGGTAATCGCCAAAATGACGCTTAGGTGTTGCGATCGCTCTGTGCTAGTGCGTAGTGTGGGCACCGCGGCAGGGCAGAGCATTCCAACTGAAACTGGGGCATCTCCCATGAGGACGCAACTGCGCGCATTCGGCACCCGTGGATCGCTGGCCGCATGTGCGGTCGCACTGTGCTGGGCGCTTCCCGGCACGGCCAGCGCGGCGACGTGCACGACGACCGTGTCGACCGTGGGCGCCGCGCAAACCGCGGTCTCGGGAGCCAGCGCCGGCGACACCGTCTGCCTCGCCGACGGCAGCTACGCGCGGATCACGCTCAACGCCACGCCCGCGGCACCTGGAGTCACGCTGACCGCCCAGCACTCCGGCGCGGCGTCGGTCGCCGGCGTCGACATGTACGGCAGCAACCTCACCGTGTCGAACCTGGAGCTCACCAGCTCGGTCGACGTGAAGACGAGCGCGGTGAGCATGCATGTCGAGCACAACCTGATCGTCGGATCGAGGACCGAGTACGGCGTCATGGTCTGTCCGGCCACGCCCCCGAACCACTGCGACGACACGTCCATCACGGGCAACAAGTTCGTCGGCTCGTTCAGCGAGGACGCGATCCGGGCGAACGTCTACCACGACGGTGACAGCGACGGGATCGGCCTGCTCGTGGAAGACAACGAGTTCTCCGGCAACGAGGAGTGGGGCGGCCACAACGACGTCTTCCAGACGGTGTGGGTCGGCGACCACCTCGTCATCCGCGGCAACTACATCCACGACTTCGGCGGGCAGGGGATCCTGGTCAAGGACCAGGCGACCGCGATCGACGGGCTGGTGATCTCCAACAACCTGATCGTCCGGCAGAACCTGCCCTGCGACCCCGACTCGCTCTGCCCCACCTGGCAGCTGTCTCCGTTCCAGGTCTTCGGGCCGATCTCCAACGCCACCATCTCGCACAACACGATCTGGCCCACCGACACTGGCCAGCTCAAGGTCGGCGGGGCGTCGCTCCTGCGCGACCCGGGCTGGTCGAGCGTGACGGTCTCGGACAACGTGACCGACGACAGCGGGACCGACGTGCCCTCGGGCCTCTCAGGATCGAGCAACACGCGCTGCACCGCCGCGGGCAGCGGCAGCTGGGCGGACTGGCCTGGGACGACTACCAGCTGCTCGCCGGCCTTCCTCGACCAAGCCCACGGCGACTACCGCCTCGCCAGCGGGCGCGGTGTCGACTGGGTGCCGTCCGCCAAGGTCTTCGGGCCCATCCCCGACGACCACCAGCCGGTGGCGGCGTTCACGTTCTCACCGGCGGCGCCGCAGACGGGCGACTCAATCGCCTTCGACGCCACCACGTCGACCTGCCAGGACGCCCCGTGCATGTACGCGTGGACGGACGAGCCTCCGGGCGGCGGCGTCACGTCGCTGGGCTCGGGTAGCACGCTGTCCTACAGCTTCGCCACGACCGGCACGAAGTACGTGACGTTGACGGTCACCGACGCCGACAGCGACGTCGCGACGGTCGAGCAAGACGTCGTGGTCTCCGCGCACACGACGCTGTTGGGTTCGACGTCGAACAACACCGCCAACGACTACAACCCGGACGGGCAGGCCGAGGCGTTCCAGTTCACGGCCTCGACCACGGGCACGGTCAACCATCTGTGGCTGAAGGTGATCACGGGCTTCACGTCGCCGACGGTCAAGCTCGGGCTCTACTCCAACACCACCTCCGGCAACCACCCCAAGACGCTGTTGACCAGCGGCTCTGCGACCCCGCTCACCGGCTGGATCGACATCCCGGTCGGCGCCGTCTCCGTGACCTCGGGCACGAAGTACTGGATTGCCGTGCTCGGCGTCGGCGGCATCATCCGCTTCCGCGACGGCTCGAGCGCCGGGGGCGTGGAGGGCTCGTCGCAGACGAACCTCACGGCGCTGCCGTCGACTTGGAGCACGGGACCCAACTGGTCGGGGTCATGGCCGCTGTCGGGGTACGCGACGACGTAGGGCGGCTCTCCGCCAGATCACCTCCGCAGGGTGATGCCGTCTCCTCAGGGGCGGGTTGAAGGTGAGGTCAGCCTGAAACCCTTGAGGAGACGATCGACGTTGCCTGACCAGAGCAAGCCCAACATCCTCGTGATCTGGGGCGATGACATCGGGACCACGAACCTGAGCTGCTACAGCGACGGGTTAATGGGGTACCGGACGCCGAACATCGACCGACTCGCCAAAGAGGGGATGCGGTTCACCGACGCCTACGGCGAGCAGAGCTGCACCGCCGGGCGGTCGTCGTTCATCACCGGCCAGAGCGTGTTCCGGACGGGGCTGAGCAAGGTCGGGATGCCGGGCGCCGATGTCGGGTTGCAGGCCGAGGACCCGACGATCGCCGAGCTGCTCAAGCCGCTGGGCTACGCGACCGGGCAGTTCGGCAAGAACCACCTCGGCGACAACAACAAGTTCCTGCCGACGGTCCACGGGTTCGACGAGTTCTTCGGCAACCTGTACCACCTCAACGCCGAGGAGGAGCCCGAGCAGCCCAACTGGCCCGACGCCGGCGACTTCCCGCAGTTCAATGACCGCTTCCGCCCGCGCGGCGTGTTGCACAGCTGGGCGACCGACGTCGACGATGACACCGTCGAGGGCCGTTACGGCAAGGTCGGCAAGCAGCGCATCGAGGACACCGGACCGTTGACGGCCAAGCGGATGGAGACCATCGACGACGAGGTCTTGGCTCACGCCGGCGACTTCATCAAGCGCGCCGCCGACGCCGACACGCCGTTCTTCGTGTGGTTCAACACCACGCACATGCACTTCCGCACGCATCCCAAGCCCGAGAGCGTGGGGCAGGCCGGGCGCTGGCAGTCGCCCTACCACGACACGATGATCGACCACGACCGCGCGGTCGGGGACGTGCTGGATCTGCTCGATGAGCTGGGCCTAGCCGACGACACGATCGTCGTCTACAGCACCGACAACGGGCCGCACATGAACTCGTGGCCGGACGCCGGCATGACGCCGTTCCGCGGTGAGAAGAACACCAACTGGGAGGGCGCCTTCCGCGTCCCGCAGATGGTGCGCTGGCCCGGTCGCATCGAGGCGGGGTCGATCTCCAACGCGATCATCAGCCACCACGACTGGCTGCCCACGTTCCTGGCCGCGGCGGGCGAGCCCGACATCGTGGAGAAGTGCAAGGCCGGCCACACCGCGGGCGACGCCACCTACAAGGTCTGCATCGACGGCTACAACTTGCTGCCGCACCTCACCGGCGAGACCGAGGACGACCCGCGCCCGGGCTTCCTGTACTTCTCCGACGACGGCGACCTGCTTGCGATCCGCTATGACAACTGGAAGGTCGTGTTCATGGAGCAGCGCTGTGCCGGCACGCTCCAGGTCTGGTCTGACCCGTTCGTGACGCTGCGCGTGCCCAAGCTGTTCAACCTGCGGATGGACCCGTTCGAGCGCGCGGACATCACGTCCAACACCTACTGGGACTGGCTGCTGACCAACGACTTCCTCGTCTTGGCGGGTACGACGCTGGTGGCGCGGTTCCTGGAGACGTTCAAGGAGTTCCCGCCGCGCCAGAAGGCGGCGAGCTTCACGATCGACCAGGCGCTGGAGAAGATGGAAGCGGCGATGACGGCCGGGCGATGAGCACCGCGCCGCTGTCCTCCTGGAACGACGGCGCCGCGCGCTCCGCGATCCTGGATTTCGTGGAGCGCTCGGCGGACGTCCCGCCCGCCGAGCGGATCGCCACCTTCGACAACGACGGCACGCTGTGGTGCGAGAAGCCCGCCTACGTGCAGGCCATGTTCATCCTCGCCCGGCTGCGCGAGCAGGCTGACGCCGACCCGGCGCTCGCGGCGCGGCCGGTGGTTCAGGCGCTGTTGGCGGGCGACCTGGGCGCCGCCGCCCACGCGGGTGGGACCGAGGAGCTCGTCGACGTGCTGCTGTCGACGCACTCGGGGCTGACCGCCGAGGCGTTCGCGGAGGTCGCCGCGGGATGGCTGGCCGAGGCCCGGCACCCCCGCTTCGAGCGGCCGTTCGCCGACCTCGTCTACGCGCCGATGCTGGAGCTGCTCGAGCTGCTGCGCGGCGCCGGCTTCCGCGTCTTCGTCGTCACCGGCGGCGGCGTCGAGTTCGTCCGCGCCGCGAGCGAGCGGCTCTACGGCATCGGCCCGGACGACGTGGTCGGCTCGGCCGTGGAGGTCGCCTTCGAGCGGCGGGACGGCCGCGTCGTCCTGGTCCGCCAGGCCAAGTTGATGGGGTCGCCCAACGAGGGCGCGCCCAAGGCCCTCAACATCCAGGCGCATGTCGGCCGGCGCCCGATCTTCGCGGCCGGCAACAGCGCCGGGGACCGCGAGATGCTCGAGTACGCGACGACCGGGACGCATCCGTCGCTGGCGCTGGTGGTCAACCACGACGACACCGAGCGCGAGTACGCCTACGCCGGGCAATCGGTCACCGACCCGAGCGCCGAGGCGATCGCCGACACCGCGGCGCGCGCGGGGTGGACGGTCGTGAGCATGCGCGACGACTGGGCGCGGGTCTTCGCGTGATGGCGGGCGTGGCGGTCGGGACCGAGCGTGACATGGCGTGGATCGCGGCCGCGACGTTCATGATGGGGTCGGACGTCCACTACGCCGAGGAGGCGCCCGCGCACCGCGTGGCGGTCGACGGGTTCTGGATCGACCGCCATCCGGTCACCAACCGCCAGTTCGCGGCCTTCGCGCGCGAGACCGGCTACGTCACGGTCGCCGAGCGCCCGCCGGACCCGGCGGACTTCCCCGGCGCGCCGCCGGAGAACCTGCGCGCCGGGTCGCTCGTCTTCGCACGCACGCGCGGGCCGGTGGACCTGCGGCACATCGACCAGTGGTGGCGCTGGACGCCGGGCGCGTCCTGGCGCCATCCGGAGGGACCGGACTCGGTCCTGGCCGGGCGGATGGAGCACCCGGTCGTGCACGTCGCCCACGAGGACGCGGCGACCTACGCGGCATGGGCGCAGGCCACGCTGCCGACCGAGGCGGAGTGGGAGCTCGCCGCGCGCGGCGGTCTGGACGGCGCGACCTACGTCTGGGGCGACGAGCCCGAGGGACCGCCGGATGGCGGCGCGCCGCGGCGGCGGCGGGCCAACTACTGGCACGGCGACTTCCCTTGGCGCGCGGACCCCGGCTACGGCACGACCACGCCCGTGGGCATGTTCCCCGCCAACAGCTTCGACCTGTATGACATGACCGGCAACGTGTGGGAGTGGACCGAGGACTTCTACACCGCCCGTCACCCACAGGACGCGGCGAAGCCGTGCTGCATCCCGCAGAACCCGCGCGGCGCCGATGCCGCCGCCAGCCTCGACCCCGCCCAGCCGCAGTTCCGCGTGCCGCGCAAGGTCCTCAAGGGCGGCTCGTTCCTGTGCGCCGACAGCTACTGCCTGCGTTACCGGCCCGCCGCGCGCCGTCCGCAGATGGTCGACACGGGCATGAGCCACGTCGGCTTTCGCTGCGTTCGGCGCCCAGACATCACCCTGGGAGGGTGACGCCCGCTCATCCGGGCGCCGACGAAAGTTCGCGGCGTGATCATCGCAGCCGACTACCCGTTCTTGGACATCTTGTGGTCCATGATCATCTTCTTCGCGTGGGTGGTCTGGATCTGGATGATGATCTTGATCCTCGGCGACGTGTTCCGTCGCCGCGACAGCTCGGGCTGGGCGAAAGCCGGCTGGGTCGTGTTCATGTTGGTCTTGCCGTTCCTGGGCGTGCTCGTCTACCTGATCGTCAACCACGACGGGATGGCCGAGCGCAGCGCGAAGGCGGCCCAGGCGCAGAAGTCGCAGTTCGACGACTACGTGCGCTCGGTGGGTGGCGGCGCGGCGAGCGAGATCGACAAGGCCAAGCAGTTGCTGGACAGCGGCGCGATCACGCCTGAAGAGTTCGCCACGTTGAAGGCCAAGGTCCTGGCGGCGGCATAGGCCGGCACCGGAAGCGGACGACGCGCACATGCCGCCTGCTGACCGCAAGCAGGTCGAGGTCGTCGTCGGGGTCAGGACGATGCTCGTCGTCCTGGGCACGTTGGCCTTGGTGGCGCTGGCGATCCTGTCGCTCGGCACGCTGCTGTCGATCTTCGTGGCGGTCGTCCTGGCGCTCGGGCTGGACCCGGTGGTCAGCGCGATGGTGGCGCGCGGCTGGAAACGCGGGCTGGCGGCGGTCGCGCTGTTCGCGGGGATCTTCGTCGGCGTCGTCGTCCTGGTCCTGGTCACCGCGGGGCCGCTGTGGGACCAGATCGTCGACTTCGCCCACGCGCTGCCCGGCTATTGGGACGAGCTCACCCACACCGACGGCTTCGAGAACCTGATCTCGACGGCCAACGCCGATGACACGATCCGCAACGGGCTCAAGGACCTGGCCGCCGGGCTGCCGGATGCCGCGACGGCGATCCTCGGCATCGCCGGAGGCGTGTTCGGATCGGTGCTGTCGCTGGTGACGCTGACCTTCCTGGCGTTGTTCGTGTTGATGGAGCGCCCGACGATCACCGACTGGCTGTTCGGCTTCGCTCCGCCCGAGGTCGAGCGCCGCTGGCGTCCGGTATTGGAAGAGTCGATCGGTGCGATCTCGCAGTCGCTGCTGGGCAACCTGGCGATCTCGCTCGTCGCGGCCACGGTGGCGGGGCTGAGCGCGTGGGCGCTCGGGCTGCCGTTCCCGATCGTGCTCGCGGTGATGACCGGCTTCCTGGACTTGATCCCGCAAGTCGGCGCGACGATCGCCGCCGTGATCTTGGTGGCTATCGCCCTGACCGTCAGCACCCCCGCCGCGATCGGGATGCTCGTCATCCAACTCGTCTACCAGCAGATCGAGAACTACGTGGTCTACCCGCTGGTCTACCGCCGCGCCGTGTCGCTGTCGGCGTTCACGACGATCGTCGCGGTGATGATCGCCGGCTCGATCCTCGGCGTGGTCGGCGCGATCCTGGCGGTCCCGTTCGCCGCGACGATCAAGATCGTCCTGCGCGAGGCCGGCGCGCCCCGCCGGGCGGCAATGGCCGCGCGGCGCGCCGACGAAGCCGCACCGGTGTAGCGTTGGCGCATGAGCGCCGGGCGCCTGCTCTCGGTCAACGTCGGCCTTCCGCGGGAGGTCGTGTGGGAGGGCGAGACGGTGCGGACGGCCGTTTGGAAGGACGCGGTCGACGGCCCGCGGATGGTCAGGACCATCAACATCGACGGCGACGACCAGGCCGATCGTAAGGGCCATGGCGGCGAGCACCGGGCGGTGTTCGTCTACCAGATCGAGTCCTATGACTACTGGAAGCGTGAGCTGGCGCGCGACGACTTCACCTACGGCCAGTTCGGCGAGAACTTCACGGTGCAGGGTGAGGCGCTCGCCGACGACGCGGTCTGCATCGGCGATCGGTTCCGGATCGGCGGCGCGCTGCTGGAGGTCACCCAGCCGCGGGTGACGTGCTACCGCGTCGGGATCCGGATGGACGAGCCGCGGATGGCGTCGCTGCTCGTCGGCCACCACCGGCCCGGCTACTACCTGCGGGTCCTGGAGGAGGGTGAGGTGCAGGCGGGCGACGCGATCGTCCAGGTCGCCGAGGGCCTGGAGCGCTTGACGGTCGCTGACGTCGACGCGCTGCTGTACCTGCCGCACCGCTCGCGCGAGCGGATGGAGCGCGCGCTGCGGATCCCGGCGCTGAGCGAGGGCTGGAAGGGGAGCTTCCGGGAGCTGCTGCACGGCGCGCAGGGCGCGGCGGCGGCCGTGCCCGCGGAACCGCCCGCCTGGCCGGGGTTCGCGCCGTTGCGCGTGGCCGCGGTCCAGCGCGAGAGCGACACCATCATGTCGTTCTCGCTCGTCCCGCCGGAGGGCGCGGGCGCCGGCACCGTGCGCGCGGGCCAGTACGTCACCCTGCGCGTGCGCGCCGACCCGGACTCCGCCGCGCCGCCGCTCGTACGCAGCTACTCGCTCTCCGCGCTCCCGGGCGCCGACGGCACCTTGCGCATCAGCGTCAAACGCGACGGCGCGGTCAGCCGCTGGCTGCACGACCACGTCCATGCGGGCGACGTGCTCGACGTCGCCGCGCCGCGCGGCGCGTTCGTCCTGCGCGAGGACGACGACGTCGCGCGCCCCGTCGTGCTGCTCAGCGCCGGCGTCGGCGCGACGCCCGTCCTGGCGATGCTCGCCCAGCTCGCCGCCACCGCGACCGCGCGCCCCGTGTGGTGGGTCCACGGCGCCCGCGGCGCGCGCGAGCACGCCTTTGCCGCCGAGGCCACCAGCTTGCTCGCGCGCCTGCCCGACGCGCACCACTTGATCGCCTACAGCGGGCCGACCGTCGTCGGCGACCAAGACAAGGACCATGACATCTCCGGCCGCCTCGACGGCGCCGCCTTGGACCGCGCGGGCGTCCCCGTCGACGCCGACTACTACCTCTGCGGGCCGGATCGGTTCATGCGCGCGCTCTCGACCGCGCTCGTCGCCCGCGGCGTCGCGCCCGAGCGGATCGCGACCGAGACCTTCGGCGCCGTCGCCATCGCGCGCACCGGGATCGTCGAAACCGGTGACCGTCCCGCGCCGCACGCGCCCGACGGCCCGACCGGCACCGGCCCGGAGGTGACGTTCGCCCGCTCCGGCATCACCGCAGCCTGGGACGGTGACCGCTACAACAACCTCCTGGAGCTGGCGGAGGCCTGTGACGTCCCGGTCGCCTTCAGCTGTCGCACCGGCGTCTGCCAGACCTGCGCGACCAGCGTCGTGGCTGGCGAGGTCGCCTACGCCCCCGAGCCGCTGGAGCGCCCCGAGGACGGCGTCGCGCTCGTCTGCTGTAGCCGCCCGACCGCCCCAGTCACGCTCGACGCGTAGTCGCCCGCGCGCACCGCCTACAGGTCGTAGGAGACGCCGGCGAGTCCCTTGGCGCGCATCCGCGCCTGGAGGGCCGTGAGCTTCGGGCTGGTCGGCGCGATCGCTTCGGCGACCTTCATCGCCGAGTACAGCGCGGTCTCCTGAAGGTCGGCGCCGGTCGTGTAGGCGCCGCTGAAGAAGAGGCCGTGGCGGCCTTGGAGCGGGCGCAGCGCGCGGGCGGCGGCGATCGCGCGGGGGCTGATCAGCGGGTGCTGGAAGCGGCGTTCCAACAGGATCTGCTTTGGATCGGCGTGGCGGCGCTGGGCCCAGGACTTGAAGACGTCGACGGTCGCGCCCGAGGGGAGCGGGTCGTGCAGGGCGCCGACCCAGGCGCTGCCCTCGCATTCGCGCCCGTCGGCGCCCGCGTTGTAGGCGGTCCAGTTCGCGCGGTCGCGGTGCACGTAGGCCGGGTCGCGGTGGATCACCAGGCGCGAGTCGAAGTAGGTGTACTGCTTGAGCAGAGCGGTGGCCTCGCGGAACGCCGGCAGCGGCGCGAGCAGCGTGCGGCTGACGCGCGGCGGCGCGTTGACCACCACGTAGCGGTACGGACCCTGGCGGCCGGCGGGGGTGCGTAGGAACCAGCCGGCGCGGGTCTTCGTCAACGCGCGCACCGGCGCGCTGCGGTGGACGCGCGCCGCGGGCACGCGGTCCAGCAGCCGCTGGAGGTTGCCCTGGAGGCCGATCTTCGAGTTGTAGGTCTTGGCGCCGGCGGCGGGGTCGGCCGGGAACGCGAGCGCGAAGGTCTGCAGGATCGAGCGCGCTGACACGCGCGCGGCGTTGGCGCGCGAGCACCCGATCGTCGCGGTGATCCACGGGTACAAGATGTCGGCTTTGAACGCCGCCTCCAGCGGCAGCGAGGCGATCCACTGCGCAACGGTGGTCTCCCACGCCAGACCATCGATGACCGCCTGGCGCGCGAGCTGCGTGAAGGACGCGAACGCCAGCGCGGTGGGGAGGGTGTCGAGCGGATGGGTCGACGTGAACCGTGGTGCGCCGCTGCTGTTGGCGTCGAACACGCACAGGCTGCCGTCCGAGGCGTGCATCTGGCGCTCCAGGCCGAGCTCCTCGAGCAGCGTGACGTAGAGCGGGTGCGTGTCGGGGTGAAAGAACTGGGCGCCGAGGTCGACGGTCACACGGTGCCCTTGGTACTCAACAACACGCGAGTCGCAGTGCCCGCCGATCCGCGAGCGGGCCTCGAAGACGTCGACGCCGTACGGGCCGGAGAGGAAGTACGCCGCGGCGATCCCGCCGGCACCGGCGCCGATGACGGCGACGCGGTCGCGCTTCGCGGCGGCCGCGGCCGTGACGGGAGCCGCCAACGTCGCACCGGCGCCGAGCGCGGCCGCGCCCTTGAGGATCTCCCGGCGGGTCAGCGGCGTCGGCACGAGACCGAAGCCTATGACAACTCAGGCGTCAGCAGGCGACCGACGCCCGGATCCACCCGCGGCGCCCCGCGTCGGTGCGCACGCGGATCCAGCCGTGGCGCGCGGCGAGGACGGCCAGCGGCTCGCGCGCGGTGATCGTGCCGGAGGGCTGGCCACCGCGCACGGCGCTGAGCGCGATGCGGCGGCGACAGGCGTGGACGATCAGCGCCCCCTCAGACGCGGCGGGCGCGGCGCGGACCGAGCCGTGCGCGTCGGGCGTCCGGCAGAAGATCGCGACGTCCACGGTCTCCCGCGGCGCGCCCGGCGCGAAGACGATCCGGGCGGTGACGCTGGCGCCAACCACCGTCAGCGGGTCGAAGCCGTGCGATCGCGAGAAGCCCGGGATCGGGACGAGGCCCGCGACGCGCATACCGCCGGGACACTCCAGCGTCACCGCGCTGGTAGGAAGCTTGACCTCCTGGGTCACGAGCGCCGTGCGCGCCGGCAGCGGCGCGCCCTGGGCGAGGCGGCCGCCCGGCAGCGCCACGCCGGTCAGCGCGATCGGCGCCGGGTCGCCGGCCCGGAACACGTGCGTGCGCAGCTCGTAGGCGCCGCCCGCGGCGAGGACCGTGGCCGTGCCCGCCGCGACGCCCTTGACGACCGCCGGCTTGGAGGCGAGCACCAGGCCGCCGAGCAGGCCGAAGACCGGGACCGGCACCAGGACGCCGAGCGCGCGGCGCCCGTCCTTCAGCGCCGCCCGGTAGCTCCGGCAGCCGCTGCACGTCGCGACGTGGCGTAGGGCGCTCATCGGCGCGCGGCGCTTGGCGTCGTGCGCGCGCAGGAGCGCGAAGCGGATGTCCTCGCAGCGCGCGTCGCGCGCCGCCTCCGCCCGCGTCAGGGTCTCTCGCGCGCGGTAGACCAGGCTTTTGCTCGCGCCGGGCGTGATGCCCAGCTCGGCCGCCACCTGCTCGTGCGACAGCCCGTCCAGCTCGCGGCGCACCAGCGCACGGCGCTGGGCCTCGGGCAGCTCGGCGAGCGCGGCCAGCGTCGCGCCGAGTCGCTGGCGCTGCTCCGCGGCCGCCTCGGGGGAGGCGCCGCTGGACGGCTCCTCGTCGGCGCGCAGGAGGTGCAGCGGCACCGAGTCGGTGCGCACGCGTGCGAGCTCGTCCAGGCAGCAGTTGCGCACCAACCGGTACAAGTACGGCCGGACCTCGATGTGGCGGTCGTCGCGCCGCAGCGCGTGGTGGGCGCGCAGCAGCGACTCCTGGACGACGTCGTCGACGATCGCCGGCCGCGCGCGCAGGACGCCACGCGCATAGCGCCGCAGCGCGGGCCCGTAGCGCTCGCACAGCACCGCGAACGCGTCGGGATCGCCCGCGCGCAAGGCCGCCAGCAGCTCGGTGTCGCTCATCCGCGCCAGCGGCCGCATCACGTGCGAGAAACTCACCGACGCCGCCCGCAGATCGCGCTGGAGCGCAGCCACCCGCGCGTTCCGAACGCCGCGACCACGCGCCACCACGGCTTGTGGGCGCCGCGGGTCAGCACCCGCACGCGGTCGCCCGCGTGCAGGATCCCGACCTTGGCGCCGCCCGGCGACTCGTACAGCGTCACGCGCGGCGCGCAGATCGTCACCGTCCGCGCGGCAGCGCTGGCTGAGGGCGCGCCATGCGCGAGCGCGAGCGCCGCGATCGTCAGGACGATCGCGGCGCGGGCCCGGCGCGCGAGTGCAGATGACCGCACCGGCCGGCTACTTCTTGTGGTGCTTCTTCTTGATGGCGGCCTTGACCTTGGCCCTCCACACGGCGGTGGTCTTCGCGAAGCTCGCCTTGGTCAGCTTCACGCTGGCCTGCGCGGCCGGGGTCGTCTGCCGCGACAGCAGGATCTCGCGCTGGACGAACGAGCCGTGGGCCCCGTTCGGCGCGCTGAACTCCCGCATCAGCGGCTGATAGGTCCCGTCCTGCAGGACGAGGATCGCGTGCGAGCCGGGGACGGTGCCCGCTTCGCCCCCATGCAGCCCGGGCACCCCGTTGCTCAGCTGCTCGTAGGCGGTCCCGGCGAACCCCGCGATCGTCCGCGGCCCGATCGGCTGGAGGGTCTGGTTGATGGGGTCGGCGTCGCTGCCGGCCGGGACCCCCGTCGTCGCCAGCTTGCGGTTGTAGGGCGCCGGGTAGCCGGGGCCCGGGACCGAGTCATTGCCCTTGAAGTGCAAGACCTTGGGGTCGCCGTTGATGGGCTTGTACTGGAGCCACGTCGTCCCGCTCGCGTCATGCAGGCGGCCGGCGATCAGCTCGCCGGTCCGCGCGTCGGTGACCTGCTCGCGGTAGCGGTCGGCGGTGTTCCAGTACTCGATCCGCCGGTTCATCGGGTCGCGGGTCCCGGTGATCGTGTAGGACAGGACGCCGTGCTCGACCGAGCCGAACGGCACGCCGGTGTCGTAGATGGAGGGGTCGAGGCCGACGGCGCTCGTGGACGACGCGCCGGCCGCCGCGAGGACGGTGGCCGAGGCGAGCGCGACGCCGCGTAGGAGACGGGTGGTGGCTGCGTTCATGGTGGCTATGACCGGCGGCGGGAGCCGCGGTGACGGACTTTCGCACCACGAGTGTCTCTAGACGCCACCCAGCCAACGGCGCAGGATCGCGTCGAGCTCCTCCGACCGCATCGGCTTGGACAGGAAGTCGTCCATGCCGGCCGCGGCGCAGCGCTCGCGATCCTCCGCGGTCGACGAGGCGGTGAGCGCCACGATCGGCGCGGCGGCGTCGCCGAGGCGCCGCTGGATCTCTTCCGTCGCGGCGAAGCCGTCCATGCGCGGCATGTGGCAGTCCATGAAGATCAGGTCGTAGCGCGTCTGCTCGGCGGCCACGACCGCGGCCTCGCCGTCAGCGACGACGTCGACCTCGAGGCCGCGCCGCGCGAGGCTCAGCTTGGCGACCTGCTGGTTGACCTCGTTGTCCTCGGCGACGAGCACGCGGCATCCGGCGCCGGGCACCGGGTCGTCGGCGCGTGTGGGCGCAGCGGGCGTGGCTGGCTCCGGCGGCGCGGGCAGGGGCGCGACACCGACGACGTCGCCGATCAGGTCCACGAAGCGGTCGCTGCGCAGCGGCGCGTGCGCCCCCGCGACCCGCGCAGGCAGCGGCGCCGACGGTGGCGCCTCGCTGATCAGCAGACACGGCAGCTCGCTCCCGACGCGATGGCGCAGCCGCGCGATCAGCTCCAGCGCGCGATCCCCGCCGGGATCGACGATCACCGCGAACGCCGGGGCGTTGCCGCGCGCGCCGTCGAGCACCACCGCGCGCTCCGCGTCGTCGAACTCGCTCAGCGTCGCGGTCACGCCCCACTGCTCGACCAGGCCCTCCGCCGCGCCGCGGCGCAGCTCGAGGTCCGCCACGAACAGGGCGTGCAGCCCGGCCAAGCGCCGCGACCCCGGCTTCAACGGCGCGTCAGGCACGGCCGGCAGCTCGGCGGTGAAGCTGAACGTGCTGCCCTCGCCGACGACCGAGGTCGCCTCCAGGCTCCCGCCCATCAACTCGGCGAGCTGCCGGCTGATCGCCAGCCCCAGGCCGGTGCCGCCGAAGCGACGCGTCGTCGAGGTGTCGGCCTGGGTGAACGGCTGGAAGAGGCGGCCGAGCGTGTCTGCGTCGATCCCGATGCCCTGGTCGGCCACCGCGAAGCGCAGGCGGTCGCCGTCTAGGGCCCCGACGCTGACGACGATGTCGCCGCGCTCGGAGAACTTGATGGCGTTGATGATCAGGTTCACCAAGATCTGCCGGACGCGGACCGGGTCGCCGCGGACCGTGCGGGGCGTGCCCGGCAGGCGCGCGAGCGCGAAGCCCAGACCGCGGTCGCGAGCGCGCGGCCAGAGCAGGTGGCGCAACTCCTCCAACAACTCGACCAGATCGATCGGGCTCTGCTCGAGCTCCAGCTTGCCGGCCTCGATCTTCGAGAAGTCCAGGACGTCGTCGATGATCGTCAGCAGCGACTCGGCCGAGCGTCGCGCGGTCTGGGCGTGGCGCTCCTGCTCCTCGGTGAGCCCGCGGTGCAGGAGCGCGTCGATCATCCCCAGGACGCCGTTCATCGGCGTGCGGATCTCGTGGCTCATGTTGGCCAGGAACTGCGACTTCATGCGCGAGGCGTCCAACGCCGCCTGCTCGCTCGCGCGCAGGCGCTCGGCGGCCTCGTGGCGCGCGGTCGCGTCGTCGGCCTGCACGATGAACCGCCGGATCGTGGCGTCCGGGCCGCGCAGGGCGCCGACCAGCAGCTGCACCCAGACGATCTCGCCGTCGGCGCGCCGGCACGGCTGTTCGCCCGCGAAGCGCTCGATCTCGCCCGCGAGCATCCGGTTGCGCTGGGTCAGCGCGTACTCGACGGCCTCTGGCGCGACCAGGTCGATGAAGTTGCGCTCCATCAGCTGCGCCTCGCTGAGACCGGTCAGCTCGCACAGGGAGCTGTTGGCGATGATGAAGCGGCCGTCGACGTCCAGCACCGCCATGGCGGACGGCGCGTGGTCGAGGGCCTGGGCCACGAGGCCGTCGGCGTCACGCGCGCGCTCGGCGGCAGGGTCGTCCACCGGCACAGTGTCGCGGTAAACGGTGACAGACCGTCAGCGAAGCCCTGGCGAAGGTCCGCAGATCGACCATCGGCCGGACCCGGACAGGCCGCCTCAAGTCCGTGTGCTCCCAGTCGACCGCAGGGAACGTGCCCCGTGCCGTCGTCGCTTTGCTGGGGCTGTGCGCGCTGTCTGCGTTGACGTTCGTCGGCCGGTCGCTCGGCGGTCACGGCCCTGGCCTTCTCTATCTGTTCGCCGAAGTCGTCCCCGCGGCTCTGTGCGTCGCGGGCGCGCGGGCCCGTCCGCGCGAGCGCGACGCGTGGCTGCTGATCGGCCTGTCGTGCGTGAGCCAGGCCGCGGGCGACACGTACTGGCACTTCGCCCTCGAGCACGTCGTCGACCCGCCGTCGCCGAACCCGAGCGACATCCTCTTCATGGCCGGCTTCGTCTGCGGCCTGGCCGGCGTCCTGCGGCTGATCCGCGACCGGCTCGCCCCGCTGCGCGCGCCGCTGGTCCTGGACGGGGTGATGGCGGGGATCACGCTCGCGGCGATCGTCGCCACGGCCTTCCTCGGGCCGGTGCTGGCCGACGACCACGGCTCGGCGACGGGCGTCGCGTACGTCGCGATCGACCTGCTGATGCTGAGCGTGCTGGGTGTCGTCCTCGGAACCGGCGGCTGGCGGCTGACGCGCGACTGGGTCCTGCTGCTGGTCTGGGTGCTCGGGCACGTCGTCACCGACGTGTGGTTCACCTACGCGCATGCGACCGGCGCCTACGCGCCGTCGTGGTGGCTCGTCGGCAACGTGGTCGCGCTGATGGCTGCCGCGGCCGGCGCTTGGGCGGCGCCGTCGCGTCGCGCCCAGGTCACCGACACCACCATGTTGATCATGATGCCGGGCGCCCTGGCGCTGATCGACCTCGCGATCCTGCTGTGGGCCGCGCTGGCCGGCGCGCCGGACCTCGCCGCGGTGCTCGCGGCCGGCGCGCTGCTCGTCGCCGCGGTCCGCTCCGGGCTGACGCTTGCCGAGCACCACCGCCTGCTGCGCGCGAGCCGTCGCGACGCGCTCACCGACGCCCTGACCGGCCTGGCCAACCGCCGCCGGATGATCGACGACCTCGACGCCGCCGCCGCGCGGTCGGCCGAAGGCATCCCGGCGACGCTGCTGTTCTTCGACCTCGACGGTTTCAAGGCCTACAACGACCGCTCCGGCCACGTGGCGGGCGACGCGCTGCTGGCGCGGCTCGGCGGGCGGCTGGCGGAGGCGGCCGGCGACGACGGCGTCGCCTACCGCCTCGGCGGAGATGAGTTCTGCGTGTTGTTGGCGCTGCCGGCCGGTGCCGTGCCGGTGTTCCGCGAGCGCGCCCGCGCCGCGCTGACCGAGGCGCCGATCGGCCCGTCGGTCGGCTCGGTGTCGCTGCCGGAGGAGACGACCGACGCCCAGGTCGCGCTGCGGCTGGCCGACGCGCGCATGTACGACTGCAAGCGCGAGCGCCGTACCGCGGCCGCACCCAGTCTGGCCGCCTGACCGAACACCGTGCGGGTCGACGGCGTTGCGACGCCGCCGCGTGTGATGAGAGCATTCGCCCATGCGTCTGCGCAGCGTCGTGCTGATGGCCATGCTGTGCGTGGGCGCCGCCGCGCCCGCAGCCGGGGCCACGACCGTCGATTTCGAGAGCCCGGCGGTGGCCGATGGGACGGCGGTCGCGGCCCAGTTCGCCGCCTCCAAGGGCGTGACGTTCGTGACCGGAGCGCCGACCGGCACGCCGTCCGGAGCGCTGCCGCGGATGCGGGTCGGCGGCGTGGTACATGGCGGCACGCACGCCCTGGACGTGTCGAACGACCAGCAGGAGTTCGCCCACCCGGACTTCGCCGGGAAGTTCTCGACCACGCGCTCCACGGTCTCGCTCTACGCGCGCGCGACCGACGTCAACGTCGCGTCGGTCTCGCTGAAGGCCTACAACTCGGCGGGCGCGCAGATCGCGATCGCCACGCACGCGCTGACGACGGCGGCGGGGTGGGTGTCGTTCAGCGTCACGACGCCGGGCGCGGTGTCCACGATCGCCTACTTCCGGCTGTCGAGCACGTCGAGCGGGCCGGTCCGCGTCGACGACCTCGCCTACGACGACCCGGTCACGCCGCCGCCCGCGGACTTCGCCATGGAGCTTGCGACCACGCGCGTGGCGCTGTCGGCCGGCGGGATCGCCCACACGACGCTGACGATCAACCGCATCAACGGGTCCAACGGCGACATCCTGCTCAGCGACTCATCCGGGAGCGTCGGCGTGACGTTCTCGCCCAACCCGGTGCCCGCGGGCCAGACGACCGTCGACGTGGCGGTCTCGACGGCCAGCCCGGCCGACTACGACATCACGCTGACCGGCACGCCGCAGTCGGCCGGCGCGGGCACCGAGGCGCGGACGGTCGGGCTGACCGTCGCCTCGGAGTTCCCGCTCGACATCAGCGGGCCGCCGGACGACGGGTTCGTCCTGCCGCCGTGCGCGAGCCTGAGCGACCGGCTAAACGTGACCCGCGGCGCGGGCAACATGGCGCCGATCACCTACACCACCAACTCGGCGCCCGCGGGCGTGACGGCGGCGTTTGACCCGGCGACGACGACGCTGACGCTCACGCGCGGCGACGACACGACCGCGGCTGGGCCAGGGACCGTGCAGGTGGTCGGCACGGCCGACGGCTACAGCACGCCCGGGACCGAGAACGTCCGCTTCACCAAGACCGATCCGGCGATCGATGCCGCCAACACGCCCGCGGGCGCGTGGACCGGCGCGGCGCCGGCGGCGTTCGCGCCGGGGGACACGGTCACGCTGAGCGGCAGCGGCTTCTGCCCGGGATCGCGCGTGCGCTTCGGCAACGCGCGCGCCGAGGTGCCGGCGACGATCAGCGCCGGCGGGACCCGCGCCACCGCGGTGATCCCGGCGCTGGCCACGAGCGGTCCGCTGACCCTGACCTCGCCGGGCGGCCGGTCGACGGTCAGCGCGACGTCGTTCAAGATCACCAACTACCGCCACACCAACGGCTTCAACTTCCCCAACGTCGGCTACGACGGGGACATCGGCCACTGGTTCGACCTCTACGGCGTCGAGCAGTTCTTCCTCCAGGCCGACCCGTGCGCGCTGCTGACCTTCGGCAACGCGCACTGCCCGGTGACGACGCCGATCCCCAACCCGTTGTCCTACATCGTGTTCGCGGTCGCCGACCCGGCGCTGGTGGGCGCCAACGGAAGCTGCTTCGGGTTCGCGCTGGCGTCCCGGCGGATCGCCACCGGGCGCGGGCCGACGCCGCGGTCGCTGGGCGGCGGCACCGACGTCTTCTCGATCCCCGACAGCCCCGCGGTCATGAACTACATCTGGAGCCAGCACGTCGCGCAGATCTCTTCCGAGTACCTGGCGCAGTGGTGGCAGCAGAGCACGGGCGGGAACCTGTCGCTGAGCAGCGCGACCGCGCTGCGCCGCCGGATCGAGACGTCGATCCGGTCCGGCTCACGGCCGCTGATCTCGCTCGCCCATGGCAGCACCGGGCACGCGGTCACCGCCTATGACATCACCGACGTGCAGCCCAGCGGCGCGTTCACGATCAGGTTGTACAACAGCAACGCGCCGTTCACCGACGCCGAGCAGGGCGCCGACGGCGCGGCGGCGGCCGAGGCCGAGCGCTTCTCGGTGATCCAGGTCGCCGCCGACGGTCAGTGGACGTTCCCGGAGTTCGACTGGCACGGCGGGCTGGCCAACCTCGTGGTCCTCGACGACCGCACGTTCCCTGTCCGCCCGCGGCTGCCCTCGTCACCCGAAGGGATCCTGACGATGATCTTCGGGGCGGGCGCGCCGTCGGCGAGCGCCGCCCGCGCGGCGGCGGCGAGCACTGCCGCCGACCGCCTCGTGCGCGTCCCGCTCCTCGACGACCCGACGCCCGCGCCGGTCCTGGTCGGCGACGACGGCGTCGCGCACGACCTGCCGCTGACGCCGGGCGCCGGCGGGAAGCTCGACACGCTCGTCGCGGGCGGCGGCAACAGCGGCCGGGTGACCGGCTCGGGCCTGAGCGGCGCGACCAAGCTCGAGACCGGCAAGGGCGGCGACGCGCTCGGCCTGGAGTTCGGTCGCGCGTCGAAGCTCGAGCTCGCGCTGGCGATCCGGCCCAAGGACGACGTGACCCGCTCGCTGACCGCCGCCTTCAGCGGCGGGCTGACCGGCGGGGCGTCGGTCTCGACCAGTGGCCCGGGCGCGTATGAGGTCCGTGGCGGCGACGGCGGCGCCCAGTTGCGTCTGACGCTCAGCGGCGCGGGCGTCGGCGGCGCGCCGCAGGTCTTCGCGGGCGCGCCGATCCGGATCCCGGCCGGCGCCCGCGTCGGCGTCAAGCCCGACTGGTCGCGGATCGGTGACGGCGTGACCGTGACGGTCCGCACCCGCGACGGCCGCCGCCGCACCATCCACATCAAGAACACGGCCCACCCGGCCGCGAAGGTCAGCCGCGTTCGCGTCAAGGCGACCCGCAAGGGCCGCGACCTGACGGTCACCGTGACCGCTCGCATCGGCGGCAAGGCCACCACCGCTGTCGGCGCGGTCGGCGTCGCCATCCGCCGCGGCAAGACCGTCGTCGCTCGCCAGGGCACCGCTGCCCGCGGCGCCAAGCTCCGCAAGACGGTGCTCAAGCTTCGCCTGCCGGCGAACGCCGCCAAGGGCACGCTGACCCTCCAGGCCGCCGTGGCGACCGTGGGGTCCGGATCGAAGCTCTCGGCGGGCTCGAGCGCACGCGGGAGCGCGACGGTGGGCTAGGCCGCCGGACTGAAAACGCTCGCGTTTGCTCAAGACGCGCGGCCGCGACCCGATCAAACGGGGAAGGGTGGGGGACGCGCGCGCGGAAAGATCGTCGCAATGGGCTTCGCGACCTTGGGTCGCGAGGCTGATCCGTGCCAGCGTGTTCGTGCTGCCGTTCGCAGCGTCGGTGCTGTTCGTCTGGCTGGCGAGCAAGGCGGTGCCCGCGCCGGACGGCACGGTGGGCTTCGTGCTCTGGTGGATCGGGCTGAGCGCGGCGGGCAGCCTCGTCATGTGGGTGGTCGACCGCGTCGCGCGGCGGCTGCTGCCGCTGGCCGCGTTGTTGCAGCTCTCGCTCGTCTTCCCCGACCAGGCGCCGTCGCGGTTCAAGGCGGCGATGGACTCCGGGCGGGTCAACCAGCTCGAGGAGCGCCTCGCGCTCACGCGGCAGGCCGCCAACGCGGGCACGCCCGCCGAGGCCGCGCGGCTGCTGCTGACGCTCGTCGCGACGCTGAGCGCGCACGACCGGATCACGCGCGGGCACTCCGAGCGCGTCCGCGGCTACGCGGTGATGATCGGGCGCGAGCTGGGTCTGTCTGACTCCGAGCTGGACCAGCTCAACTGGGCGGCGCTGCTGCACGACATCGGCAAGCTCGAGGTCGCGACCGAGATCCTGAACAAGCCCGGGCGGCCGTCGGAGGAGGAGTGGCAGCAGCTCAAGCGCCATCCGCTCTACGGCGAGACGCTGATCGAGCCGATGCGGCCGTGGCTCGGCGAGTGGGCCGACGCGGTCGGCTACCACCACGAGCGCTGGGACGGTGAGGGCTACCCGCGCGGCGTCGCGGGCGAGGAGATCCCGCTGCCGGGGCGGATCGTCGCGATCGCCGACGTCTTCGACGTGATCACCTCGGCGCGCTCCTACAAGGACCCGGGCTCGCCGACGGCCGGGCGTGAGGAGATCGCCCGCTGCGCCGGCGCGCAGTTCGACCCGCGGCTGGTGCGGGCATTCTTGAACGTGTCGCTCGGCCGGATGCGGCTCGTGATGGGGCCGCTGTCGTGGCTGGCACACCTGCCGATCCTCGGGCGGCTGCCGATCGCCTCGGTGGCCAACACGGTCTGGGGCGCCGCGGGCCTGATCGTCGCGACGACCGCGAGCGGCCTGGCGGGAACGGCGACGCCGGGCCACGAGGCCCAAGCGCTGGCGGCGCGCCCCGCGGTGATCCAGCAGGCGGCGGAGGTCACGCGCGCCGAGCCGGCGCGCGAGGCGGTCGCCCGGCACCGGACGCGGCGCGCGGCGGACGACGGGCAGACGGTGCCCGCCGACGCGCCGGTGATGCCGCAGGACCCGATGACGCTGCCGCCGGTGACGCCGACGCCCGCGCCGAGCACGCCCGCGACGCCGACGCCGACGCCGACGCCGACGCCGAGCGCGCCGGAGCCGGCCGAGACGCCGCTGCCCACGTCCGCCGACGCCGTCCCGGCGACGCCCGTCGCGCCCGAGACGCTGCCGCCGCTGACGCCCACGCCCGTCGCGTCGGCGCCCGAGCCGGCGCCGACGCCGACACCCGCGCCGACGCCCGTCGTCCTCACGCCCGTCGCGCCGGTGCCCAACCACGCTCCGTCGTTCGCGGCCGGCGCCGACCGCACGGTCGCCGAGGACTCCGGCCCCAGCGCGACGCCCGGCTGGGCGAGCGACGTCGACCCCGGCCCGTTCGAGAGCGGCCAGGCCGTCACGTTCACGGTGGACAACGACGACCACGGGCTCTTCAGCGCCCAGCCCGCGGTGACCCCCGCCGGCACCTTGACCTTCACGCCCGCGCCCGACGCGCACGGCACCGCGACCGTCACGGTGCGCGCGGTCGACGACGGCGGCACCGCCGCCGGCGGCGACGACACCAGCGCGCCGCAGACGTTCACGATCACCATCACCTCCGTCAACGACGCCCCGCGCTTCACCGCCGGCGCCGCGCAGACCCTGCCCGAGGACGCCGGCGCGCACGTCTTCCCCGGCTGGGCGATGAGCGTCGCGCCCGGCCCGGCGGACGAGAGCGGCCAGGCCGTCACGTTCACGGTGGACAACGACGACCACGCGCTGTTCAGCGCGCAGCCGGCGGTGAGCCCCGCGGGCACGCTGACCTTCACGCCCGCGCCCGACGCGCACGGCACCGCGACCGTCACGGTCCGTGCGGTCGACGACGGCGGCACGGCCAACGGCGGCGAGGACACCAGCGCCCCGCAGACCATCACCATCACCATTACATCGGTCAACGACGCGCCGCGCTTCACCGCCGGCGCCGACCAGACCGTGCCGGAGAGCTCCGGAGCGGCGAGCGTCTCCGGATGGGCGAGCGGCATCTCGCCCGGCGCCGCCGACGAGAGCGGCCAGTCCGTGTCGTTCATGGCCAACAACGACGAGCCCTCGCTGTTCAGCGCCCAGCCCGCGATCTCCCCGGGCGGGACGCTGACCTTCACGCCCGCCGCCGGCGCCCACGGCGTCGCGACGGTCACGGTGCGCGCGGTCGACGACGGCGGCACGGCCAACGGCGGCGACGACACCAGCGCGCCGCAGACGTTGACCATCACCATCCAGGCGCCCAACCGCGCGCCGTCGTTCACCGGCGGCGCCGACCAGACCGTGTTGGAGGACTCTGGCTCGTCGAGCGTCTCCGGCTGGGCGACGGGCATCTCGGCCGGACCCTCGCCCGAAGAGGACGCGCAGGCCGTCTCGTTCCTGGTGACCAACCCCTTCGCCGCGCTCTTCTCCGCCGCGCCCGCGGTCTCCCCGGGCGGCTCACTGACCTTCACGCCGGCCGCGAACGCCAACGGTGCCACGACCGTCACCGTCCGCGTGACCGACGACGGCGGCACCGCCAACGGCGGCGTCGACACCAGCGCGGCGCAGACCTTCATGTTGACCGTGACGCCCGTCAACGACGCGCCCTCCTTCGCCGCCGGCGGCAACCAGGGCATCGTCCTCAACGGCTCCCTGCAGAGCATCGCGGGCTGGGCCACCGCCATCTCGCCGGGTCCGGCGAACGAGAGCGGGCAGACGGTCGCCTTCACGGTGACCAACACCAACCCGGGCCTGTTCGCCGTCCAGCCTCGCGTCGACCCCGACGGCACGCTCGTCTACCAGCCCACCTTCGCCCTCGGCACCGCGACCGTGACCGTCCGCGCGGTCGACACCGGCGGCACCGCCAACGGCGGCGCCGACACCAGCGCCCCTCAGAGCTTCACGATCACCGTGGTGCTCTGAGCCGCGCCGCGATCTGCTGCGCCATCGTCGCCAGCTCCGGCGGGCCGAGCACTTCGAGGTCGACGTCGAGCGTCGCCATCCAGACCACGAACTGCGGCGACCAGCCCGCGGTGGTCGTAACGACGCAGTGGTCGTCGCCGTCGGGTTCGACGGTCGCGTAGCGGCCGGGCACGCGGCGCTCCATCAGCGCGGCGGGCGCGGATAGCCGCACACGACCGCGGACCGCTTCTGCGTCCTGAGCGCGGATCGCGCGGCGGACGTAGGCGGCGGGGTCGCCGCCGGGGACTTCACGACGCGTGCCGCGCCCCGCGGCGCCGACGCGTCCGGCGATGCGGTCGACGCGGAATGTGCGCCAGTCGTCGCGATCGAGGTCCCAGGCGACCAAGTACCAGCGGTAGCCGGTGTGGACGATCGCCGCCGGCTCGACGGTCCGGCGCGTGCTCGCGTCGTCCTTGGCCTTGTAGGCGAACCGCAGGCGCTCGCCGTCTCGCGCCGCGCCCGCGATCGTCGCCAGCGTGTCCGCGTCGATCCGCGGCCCTTCCACCGCGAACGCGCTCGTCGCGTCGCCGAGCGCGCGCACGCGGCGGCGCAGGCGCTCGGGCAGCACCTGCTCCAGCTTGGCCAGCGTGCGGATCGCGGTCTCCTCCATCCCGGCGATCGACCCGGCGGCCGTGGAGCGCAGCCCGACCGCGACGGCGACCGCCTCGGCGTCGTCGAGCAGCAGCGGCGGCAGCTCGGCGCCAGCGCCCAGTCGGTAGCCGCCCGCGATACCCGGCGCGGCCTCGATCGGGTAGCCGAGCGACCGCAGCTTCTCGACGTCGCGGCGGATCGTGCGCGAGCCGACCTCGAGGCGGTCGGCCAGTTCGGGACCGCTCCACTCGCGCCGCGTCTGGAGCAGCGAGAGGAGCGCCAACAGGCGAGCGGAGGTCTGAACCATCGTGCTTCGCATGGTGCCAGACCATGCGGACTCAAATTGACCGCATAAGAAGTCATGCGGACAGAAACTGACCGCATTGAACGAGAGCCTCTCGGCATGACCTCCACGACCCTCGAACCCCCTGCCACGCTGGCCGGCGACGCTGCCACCGTCGCCACCGAGCCCGCCCGCGCACAGGCTTCGCCCGCCGCCGCCCGCGCCGTCTGGACCGGCTTCGCCGTCGTCCTGGCCGCGTCGGTCATGGACCTCCTCGACGCGACGATCGCCCAGACCGCCGCGCCCGCGATCCGCCTCGACCTCGGCGGCTCGTACGCGACGATCGAGTGGGTGACCGCGGCCTACACGTTGGCGATGGCGACCGGGCTGCTGCTCGGCGGGCGCCTCGGCGACCTGCTCGGCCGGCGTCGCGTCCTGCTCGGCGGCATGGCCGCGTTCACCTTCATCTCGGTCCTCTGCGCGGTCGCGCCGTCGCCCGACGCGCTGATCGGCGCCCGCGCGCTGCAAGGCCTCGCCGCGGCGGTGATGGTCCCGCAGTGCTTCGGTCTCATCCGCGAGCTGTTCGGCGACGAAGGCCAGCAGCGCGCGTTTGCGATCTTCGGTCCGGTGATGGGGTTGGCGGCCGTCGCCGGCCCGCTGCTCGGCGGCGCGATCGTCGACGCGGACATCTTGAACACCGGCTGGCGCGCGATCTTCCTCATCAACGTGCCGGTCGGCCTGGCGGCGTTGGCGATCGGCCGCCGCGCGCTTCCGGACACCGCGCCGGTCGCGCCGGGCGGGCGCCTCGACCTGCCGAGCGTGCTGTTGGCAATGGCCGGCGGCTTCGCGATCGTCTACCCGCTGGTCGAAGGTCGCGAGCTGGGCTGGCCGGCGTGGTGCGTGGCGATGCCGATCGGCGGCCTGGCGCTGCTGGGCGCGTTCGCGGCGCTCCAGGCGCGCCGTCACCGCAACAAGGCCACCACCTTGGTCGAGCCGTCGCTGCTGCGCCGTCGCCCATACGTCAGCGGCCTCGCGCTGGTCGCGACGTTCATCGGCGCGATGGGCGGGATGGTGTTGGCCTTGAACGTGATGTTCCAGAACGGCCTCGGCTTCTCGCCGCTGGCCTGCGGCATCGCCACCTGCGCGATCCCGCTGGCCGCGATCGGCGGCTCGATCTCCTCGGCGGTCCTGGTCGCCAAGCTCGGCCGGATCGTGTTGTGGATCGGCCTGGGGACGATGGCCGCCGGGCTGGTCGCGGTCGACCTCGTGCTCCGCGCCCAGGGCGCCGAGCTGAGCGCCTGGGACGTCGCCGCGCCGCTCGCGGTGACCGGCTTCGGGATGGGCATGATCTTCATGCCGATGTTCGACGTCGTCCTGGCCGGCGTCGAACCCCACCAGCTCGGCTCCGCCTCCGGCCTGCTCGAGTCGATCCAGCAGCTCGGCATGTCGATCGGGATCGCGATCGTCGGCACCGTCCTCTTCGACGCCGTCGGCGCGGCTCACGGTCCCGCCGCCTTCGTCGGCGCAGCCGACCACGCGCTCCTGGTCTCGGTCGGCCTCCTAGCTGCGGCCGCGTTGACCGTCGCCTGGCTGCCCCGCCACGCGCGCGCCGGCGGGCACTGACCTCCCGAACCCCGAAGACCTCTCACCTCCCCCGGCGCCAAGGGGCGCGGCCGCTCGCGGTCGCGCCCTTCGTCGTTGGACAGGGCCGATAGCGTCACCGCCATGGACCTGGAACTCGCCGATCGTGTCGCCGTCGTCACCGGAGGCAGCAAAGGCATTGGCCTTGCCGTCGTCCACGAGCTGCTGGCAGAAGGCGCGCGCGTCGTGGCCGGCGCGCGCAACGCGGAGCCGCTGCGTGGGCTCGACGGCGTGACCGCGCTCGACGTCGACCTCGCCTCGTCGGACGGCCCGGGCCGCCTGGTCGACCTCGCGGTCTCCACGCACGGTCGCGTCGACATCTTGGTCAACAACGTCGGCGCCGCGCGCATCCGCCTCGACGGCTTCCTCGCCTTGGACGACGCCGACTTCGAGTCGTCCATGAACATCAACTTCTACGCGGCCGTCCGGGCGACGCGCGCGGTCGTCGCCGACATGGTGCGCCGGGGCGAGCCGGGCGCGATCGTCAACGTCGCGTCGGTCAACGCTTTCTTTCAGCCCGACGGCGGCGTGATCGACTACGGCGCGGCGAAGGCGGCGCTGCTGAACTTCTCCAAGGCCCTGTCGGCGGAGCTGGCGCCAAAGGGCATCCGCATCAACAACGTTTCGCCCGGGCCGGTGGAGACCGACCTGTGGCTCGGCGACAGCGGCGTGGCCGCGACGGTGGCCGCGGCGACCGGCGGCTCGGCCCAGGACGTGCGCGACTCGGTCATCACCGGCGGCATCCCGACCGGGCGCTTCAGCACGCCGCGCGAGGTCGCCACGCTCGTCGCGCTGTTGGCTTCGCCGCGTACCGCCAACGTCACGGGCTCGGACTTCGTGATCGACGGTGGGCTCGTCAAGACGATGTAGAACTTGGCGTCAGCCGAACGTGAACACGTAGGCGGTCGCGCCCGTGTCGTGGAACGTGACCTCGACGGTCCGCTCCATGGTCGGTCCCGGCGCGCGGATGAGCTGGTACATGCGTGGCGCGGTGATCTCGCCCTCTCCGGAGGGCGGAACGTCGACGCCGGCCGCGTCGCCGGGTGGCGCGCCGTCGACCGTGACGGTGAAGCGGGCCGGGCCGCCGAGCACGAGGTTCAGGTCCCGGCCCGCGAAGCGGTAGGCGATGGCGCCGGACGCGCTGCGCAGGGTGGCGGACTCCGGGCCGATCGCCCAGTCGCCGGCCAAGGACCAGGTGTTGAGCGCGAGATCGCCCGGCGTGTCGGTCGTGCGGCGCTCGCCGCGGGCGGCACCGACGTAGGTCTCGGGCGAGCGCAGCGCGTCCCAGTCGGCGGCCAGCGTGAGCCCGTCGGCGACGATGGCGTCGGCGCTGAGCGGCTCGTCGAGGCCCAGCGCGGCCTGGATCGCGCGCTCGGTCTCCGCGTAGGCGCCCTCGCCGAAGTGGCGGAAGACCAGGTCGCCGCGGCCGTCCAGCAGGTAAGCCGCCGGCCAGTAGTGATTGTCGAACGAACGCCAGATCGCGAAGTCGTTGTCGATGACCACCGGGTACTCGACACCCAGCTCGGCGACCGCGCGCCGGACGTTGGCAAGGTCGTGCTCGAAGCCGAACTCCGGCGCGTGCGCGCCGATCACCACGAGCTCCTCGTAGCGCGCGTGCCAGGCCGCCAGGTAGGGCAGCGTGCGCAGCCAGTTCACGCACGAGTAGGTCCAGAAGTCGACCAGCACGACGCCGCCGCCGAGCGACACCGGCCCGTCGAGCCACGCCGCCGCGGGCGCCGCCTCCAGAGCATCGCGCGCGGCCGGCATCAGCCCTGCTTGGCGACGATGCCCTTCTCGGTGGCCATGTAGCGGTCGGCGGCTGCCGAGGCGGCGTCCGGCTCCGCGCCGTCGCGGCGGGCGACCATGTAGGCCGCGTACCAGTCCCACCAGTCGTGCGGCGGGGTCACGGCCTCGAACGCGCCGTGGCGGATCGAGGTCTCGTGCAGCAGCTCGGCCAGCTCCGCGATGTCGCTCATGGCGCGAGCATCTCACCGCGCCGCGCGCGCTACAACGCCGCGGCTGCGGTGTAGAGCCGCGTGAGGTGCGCGACCAGCTCGCGCGCATCGGCCGGCGCGCGCCCGCTGGCCGATGCGACCAGCGCCTCCGCGATCCCGCCGGAGAGAATCAGCGCGCTCAGCTCGAGGCTGCGCGGATCGGCGTTAGCGCCTTCTTCGAGCGTCGCCATCAGCCCCGCGGCCAGCGCCGAGAACGACGCGAGCAGCGCCGCACGCCGCGCCCGTAGCTCCTCGGTCGCAAACGACTCGACCAGCGCCACACGCACGATCCGCGGGTCGGCGGTGAAGTACTCGGCTAGCGCGGTCAGCACGCCCTCGGTGCGCTGGGCGGGCGTTTGTCCTTCGGCCGTCGAGGCGACGCGCACCAGCGCCTCGACGTGCTCGGCGATCCGATCGACGACGGCAAGAAACAGCGCCTCGCGGCTGGCGAAGTGGTCGTAGAAGTAGCGCTGGCTGAGCTTCGCGGTGCGGCACAGATCCAGCACGGTCGTGCCGTACCAGCCACGCACGCCGAAGACCTCGAGGCCCGCCTCGAGCAGCTGCTCGAGGCGGCGCTCCTCGCGCTCGGCGGTCGTCATGCCGCCCCAGACGCGGCCGGTCTCAGCGCTCATCGCGTCTCAGATCGTCGCACACGACGCGAACCAGAACCAGTCCGTTCTTCTTGAAACAGATCGTTCCAGTTGTGTAGCCTGCCGCCGCGATGCCCGACGTCAGCGATCCGAACGCGCCCGTCCTCATCGGCCTGGGGGAGGTCGCTCGCCGCCCTGGGGAGGAGGGCTCGACCGAGCCGGCGGCCCTGATGGCCGAGGCCGTCCGCGACGCGCTGGAGGACTCCGGCGCGGCCGCGGCCGCGCTGCTGGAGCGTGTTGGTGCGGTTGGCGCCGTGCCGCCCGCCGCGTGGCCCGACGGCGACCCCGGCCGTCGCGTCGCCGAGCTCCTCGGCCTGGGCGACGACGTCCCCACGCTGCGGTCCTCGCTGCAAGGCGGCAACGGCCCGCAGCTGCTGGTTAATGTCCTTGCCGAGCGCATTCAGGCCGGGACGCTGGATGCCGCGATCGTCTGCGGCGCTGAGTCGCTCTCGACGGTCGCGCGGCTGGCGCGCACCGGCGAGGCGCCCGACTGGCCCGCGCCCGACCCCGAGCGCGCCGCCGACGAGGTGCTTGAAGGTGAGCAGCCGGCGTCCACCGAGGCCGAGGCCGCCGTCGGGATGATCGCGCCGATCATGGCCTATCCCTTGATCGAGAACGCGATCCGCGCCGCGTCGGGCCGTACGCCGGCCGAGCACCTGCGGACGATCGCCGGGCTCTGGTCGCGCTTCAGCGCGGTCGCCGCCGAGCAGCCCGCCGCGTGGTCGCCCAAGGCCTACACCACGGACGAGCTGGCGACGCCGAGCGCCGCCAACCGTCAGATCACCTTCCCCTACACCAAGCTGTTGAACTCCAACATCCAGGTCGACCAGGGCGCGGCGGTGGTGCTGGCCTCGGCGGCGGTCGCATCCGAGCTGGGCGTCCCCGAAGACCGTTGGGTCTACGTCCACGCGGGCGCGCGCGCGACCGACGAGTGGTTCATGAGCGAGCGCCGCGCGCTGGACCGCTCGCCGGCGATCCGCGCCTGCGGCGAGGCGCTCTTCGAGCACACGGCGATCACCGCCGCCGACCTCGGCCCGGTCGACCTGTACTCCTGCTTCCCGGCCGCCGTGCAGCTCGCGGCCACCGAGTTGGGCCTGCCGCTCGACGACCCCGGGCGGCCGCTGACCTGCACCGGTGGCCTGACGTTCTTCGGCGGCCCGGGCAACAACTACGCCACGCACGGGATCGTCGCCGTCGCGCGCCAGCTCCGCGACGCGCCTCCCGGCGCGGTCGGGCTCAGCACCGCGTTGGGGTGGTACGCGACCAAGCACGCGCTCGGCTTGTACGGCAACCGGCCGCCGCGGCGCGCGTTCGCCTCGCTGGATCCTGCGGTCGACGCGCCGACGCCGCGTGCCGTCGTCGAGCCCGGTGAGATCGACGCGGTCGCCGAGACCTGCACCTTGATCTACGACCGCGACGGCGCCCCGAGCTACGGGATCCTCTTCGCGCTGGCCGACGACGGCACGCGCGCGCTCGGCAAGACCGACGACCCCGCCGTCATGGCGGCCATGACCGGCGAGCGCTTCCTCGGCGCCCGCGTCCGCCTGTACCCCGATCGGAGCTTCGATGTCCTCTGACCCCATCCGCGTCGAGCGGCGCGGCCACGTCCAGGTGATCACCTTCGATCGCCCGGAGGTTCGCAATGCCTTCAACTTGGAGATGTCGCAGAAGGTCGCGGCGGCGCTCGACGAGCTGGACGCCGATCCGGAGCTGCGCGCCGGCGTCGTCACCGGCGCGGGCGGCTACTTCAGCGCCGGCATGGATCTGAAGGCCTTCGCGCGCGGGGAGTTCCCGGGCGTGCCGGTCCGCGGCTTCGCGGGCATCACGCAGAAGTCCTCCGACAAGCCGCTGGTCGCGGCCGTCGAGGGTCCGGCGCTGGCGGGCGGCTTCGAGATCGCCGTCGCGTGCGACCTGATCGTGGCGGGCCGTTCAGCGACCTTCGGCATCCCAGAAGTGCGTCGCGGGTTGGTCGCGGTGGCCGGCGGGCTGCGGCAGCTCGCGCGGCGCGTCGGGCGCGGCGTGGCGAAGGAGCTGGCCCTGACCGGCGCGCCGATCGACGCGGCGTGCGCCTACGAGCTGGGGTTGGTCAACCGCGTCGTGGAGAACGGTCAAGCGCTCGATGCTGCGATCGCGTTGGCCGAGCAGATCGCGGCCAACGCGCCGCTGGCGACCAAGGCCACCAAGTTGGTGCTCGACGAGCTGGACGCGTGGGACGGCGACGACTTCTGGGCGCGGCAGGGCGAGATCGCCGGGCCGGTGATCATCAGCGCCGACGCGCGCGAGGGCGCGGTCGCGTTCGCCGAGAAGCGCGATCCGGTGTGGACGGGGCAGTGAGCGCCGCCGCCGCGCTCTCCGACGCGGCGCGCGGCGCGAAGGCGCTGGTCGACGCGGGCATCCTCACGCCACGCCTGGATCGGATGGTGCACAAGGCGCGCGCGCTGCGCGCCTACGGCCCGGTCCCGGCGGCGGGCTTCGTCGCCGCGGCGCGCGCCTACGGCAGCAAGCCCTATATCTACGACGAGCAGGGCATGCTCACGTTCGCCGAGGTCGACCGTCGCACCGACGCGATCGGCCGCGCGCTGCTGGACGCCGGGATCCGGCCGGGCGAGGCGGTCGGCGTGCTGTGCCGCAACGGGCGCGCGTTCGTCGAGGCGCTGCTGGCGTGCTCGAAGATCGGCGCGACCATCTTGTTGTTGAACACGGACTTCGCCGGACCGCAGCTCGCCGACACGCTGGCCCGCGAGGGCGGCGTCGCGCTGATCTCCGACGCGGAGTTCGACGCGCTGCTGGACGACGACGCGCTGCCTGGACGACGGTTCATCGGCTACGTCGGCGAGGGCGAGAAGACCGGCAGCCGTCCCACGCTGGCCGACCTGGGCCGCGTCCGCGACGGCCGCGGTGCTCCGCTGGCGCCCGCCGAGACCGGTCGTCTGGTGATCCTCACGTCCGGGACGACCGGTGTGCCGAAGGGCGCGTCGCGCCAGGGCGCGCCGCTGACCGCGGTCGTCGGGATCCTCGACCGCCTGCCGTTCCGGGCCGGCCAGGTCCACCACATCGTCGCGCCGCTCTTCCACGGCTGGGGGCTGTTGAACTTCACGCTTGGGCTCGCCCTGCCGAGCACCATCGTCCTGCGGCGCAAGTTCGACCCGGAGGAAGCGCTGCGCGTCATCGAGCAGCACGGCGCGCAGTCGGCGCCGATGGTCCCGACCATGTTGCAGCGGATCATGCAGCTGCCCGAGACGACGCGTGCGCAGTACGACCTGTCGTCACTCAAAGCAATCCCATTGAGTGGCTCCGCGATCCCGGGCGACCTGGCGACGCGCGCGATGGACGCGCTCGGCGACGTGGTCTTCAACTTCTACGGGTCGACCGAGACCGGCTGGGCGTCGATCGCCACGCCGCAGGACCTCCGCGCCGCGCCCGGTACCGCGGGCCGTCCGCCGATGGGCACCGACCTGATGTTGTTGGACGACGAGGACCGCCCGGTGGGGACCGGCGCGACCGGCCGCATCTTCGTCGCCTCCCAGCTGCGGATGGAGGGCTACACCGACGCGGGCCTGCGCAAGGCGGTGGTCGACGGACGCATGTCCACCGGCGACGTCGGCCACCTTGATGCCGACGGTCGCCTCTTCGTCGACGGCCGCGACGACGACATGATCGTCTCCGGCGGCGAGAACGTCTTCCCGCGCGAGGTCGAGGATCTGCTCGCCGCCCATCCCGCGATCGTCGAGGTCGCCGTCGTCGGCGTCCCCGACGACCAGTTCGGCCAGCGCCTCGCCGCCTACGTCGTCCTGGACCCGGCTGCCGAGCCCCTCGACGCTGACGCGGTCCGCGACCACGTCCGCGGCCATCTCGCCCGCTACAAGGTCCCGCGCGACGTCGTCTTCCTCGACACGCTCCCGCGCAATCCGACCGGCAAGATCCTCAAGCGGGAGCTGCCGCCGTCGCAGTAGGCTCGCCCGCCATGAAGAACCTTCGCAGTCGGTTGACGTACGCCAACGTGATGTCCTCCGTCGCCGTGTTCGTCGCCCTCGGCGGTGGGGCCTACGCGGCGACCGCGCTGCCGCGCAACAGCGTCGGCTCCACGCAGCTGCGCAAGGCTGCGGTGACGCCCGCAAAGCTCAGCAAAGCGACCAAGACCTACATCACGTCGAAGGCTGGGAAGACGGGCGCACGCGGCGCAACGGGCGCGGTCGGTGCGACCGGCGCGGTTGGCGCGACCGGGCTGAAGGGCGACTCAGGGCCCAAGGGCGAGCCCGGCGCACAAGGGCTCACCGGTCTCGACGGCGCGACCGGCTCGGCGCTGCTGACCGGTCGGCTGACGAGCCTGCCGGCGGCGGGCAGCGGCTCGGCGGCGTACCGGCGCGGCGCGGTGACCGGCACGACGGCGGTCGCCATCAGCCCGTCCGACGTCAGCACGCTGTCGCCCGACCGCGCGCTCACGGTCCGGCACCTCGCGGTCCGGATGACGAACGCGATCCCGGCCACCGGCCACGTCGAGGTCCTGCTCTACGCGTCCGAGACGACCGAGATCGCCCCGCTCATCTCCTGCACGATCACCAACGGCCGCAGCTGCACGGCTGACGGCCCCGCCACCATCCCGCCCGCGACGCCGATCTGGCTGCGCGTCAACGTCGGGTCCGACCTCGGGGGCGGGACGCTGACGCCCGGCGACGCGCTGTTCGGCCTGAGCCTGGAGCCTGCCGCGGGCTGACGCCGCAGCTTCTCAGCGATCGCTCAGCAACGCCTTCGATCGCCTTCAGGATCGGGGCGCAAGCTGCGAGGCATGCGACGGCGACGGAGTGGCAGCGATCGGAAGCTGAAGGTGGACCTGCCCGCGAGGCGTGCGGCGTGTCGGCCGCGGGTCGCGGCGCTGGACGAGCCGGGGCGGCTGTACGTCGCGGGCTGGGAGGAGGACGGTCACGTCAGCGTGGACGTCGTCGACGATCGCGGCGTGTTGAACGCGCACTGGGAGTGCGGGGACGAAGGGGCGCTGGCGGTCGCGTTGCTGAGCGACGCCACCGGCCACCGGCCGAAGGAGACGACGGCGATCGCGTTCCGGCGCGAGGTGCTGAGCCTCCTCCCACGCCAGGGGTTCGCGATGTCCTCGCAAGAAGTCTGCGCCTGGCTGTTGCTCCGCGCGATCGAGCGGCTGGAGCGCTAGGCCGCGCGACGCAGCGGGATCGGCGCGTCGTGGATCACGGCGCCGGTGCCGAACTCAAAGCGCTCCAGGGTCACCACGTGACCGCGGCGCCGGACCTCGACGAGCACACCCCACGGGCGCTCGTGGACGCGGACCTCGGCGCCCGGGTGGCGCCGGCGCAGGTTGTGAATCTCCCGTGCCTGGTCGGTGGTTAGCTCTGCGTCCATGACAGGATCATCGGCCGCCAAGCTGAAGACCTGATGGGCGCAGCCTGAAGACTTCCTCAACATCCGTTCCGCTGACCACGATCGCCCGCGAGTGGGGAAGGATCGGCTGCGTCGGCTTCGGCGGGCCGCCCGCGCACATCGCGCTTCTGCGCGAGCTCTGCGTCACCCGCCGCGGATGGATCCCCGCGCCGGACTTCGAGGACGCGATCGCCGCGGTGAACCTGCTGCCCGGGCCGGCGTCGACGCAGCTGTCGATCTACTGCGCCAACCGCCTGCGCGGGCGCGTCGGCGCGCTGGTCGGCGGCGTCTGCTTCATCGTCCCGGGCCTCGTCCTGATCCTGGTCCTCGCCGCGCTCTTCCTCGCCGACGACCCACCCGCGGCGTTGAAGGGCGCGGGCCTCGGCGCGGGTGCGGCGGTCGCCGCGGTCGCGGTGCGCGCCGGCCTGGACCTGATCGGCCCGAGCTGGCAGCGGGCGACGGAGGAGCGGCGCCGACCCAAGGTCATCACCTTGATCGCGCTCGGCGCCGTCGCCGCGGCGGCCGTCGGCCCGTACCTCGTGCTCGTCCTGCTCGCCTGCGGCGTGGCGTCGCTGGCGATCAACCGCCGCGCGGTGAGCGCGTACGTCCCGATCGTCGCCGGCGTCTTCGGCAGCGGCCTGGCGTGGACCGCGCTGAAGGTCGGCGCGCTCTCCTACGGCGGCGGCTTCGTGATCATCCCGCTGATGCAGGGCGACGCCGTCGACACCCACCATTGGATGACCGGCAGCGAGTTCCTCAACGCGGTCGCGCTCGGTCAGGTGACCCCGGGCCCGGTCACGCAGACGATCGCGGTCGTCGGCTATGCGGCCGGCGGCGTCGGTGCCGGGCTGCTCGCCGCGCTGATCGCCTTCACGCCCTCGTTCCTGTTCATCGTCGTGGGTGCCGATCGCTTCCACGCGCTGTTGCGCAACCGCGACGCGCGCGCGTTCATCGACGGCGCCGCGCCCGCGGCGCTCGGCGCGATCCTCGGGTCGGCGGTCCCGCTGGCGCTCGCGCTCGACCACGGCTGGCAGGTCGCGATCCTCGTGGCGGCCGCCGTCGCGCTGCTGGTCGCCAAACGCGGGGTCGTCGGGGTCCTCCTCGCCGCGGGCGTTGCGGGCGCGTTAGCAGAAGTCCTCAGCGGTTAGCCAAATCTCAGCGCCGGAAGTGCCCACAGCTCGCGGATCTCACTTAGGGTGAGCCCCGCTTGGCGCGCCTCGCCGATGATCTCGATGCGCTCGACCACGCAGGCCGGGTAGCGCGTCGGGCGTCCGGGGCGGCGCACGCCGGTCGGCAGCAGCCCTTCGCGCTCGTAGAAGCGGACGTGGGAGGCCGCCACGCCCGTCCTCTGGGCGATCTCGGCGACCGACAGCAGTTCTTCCGTGATTCTGCTCAAGGGCTCTTTACCGCGAACGATTGCTGCGCATCATAGGGTGCTGGCGGCCGCTTGGCCACCACATGGACATGGGTATGGCTCGCCGCATGAGCACGACGCTCCTGCATCCCGACGCCACCCACCTGCACCACGCGGTGCGCGCGTTCGTCGAGCACACCGTGTTGCCCCACGTGGCCGCGTGGGATGCGGAGGACGCGTTGCCGGCGTCCGCGCACGAGCGCCTCGTCGCGCTCGGCCTCACCGCCGCGCTGGTGCCGCGCGAGTTCGGCGGACCCGGACTCGGCGTGGCCGATCTCGTCCCGGCCTGGCGCACGCTCTCCCAGGGCTGGATCTCGCTGACCGGCGCGGTCAACCCGACCGGCCTGGCGACCGCGCTGTTGACCCGCCATGGCACGCCGGAGCAGCAGCGGCGCTGGCTGCCGCCGATCGCGCGCGGGGAGGTCCTGGCCAGCTTCTCCATCACCGAGCCGCAGGCCGGCAGCGACCTGCACCGCATCGAGACGACCGCACGGCGCGCGGGCGGAGGCGCCGACCAAGGCCTCGTTCTTGACGGCGACAAGCGCTGGGTCGCCGGCGGCGTCTCCAGCGACGTGATCTTCATGATGGTCAACGTCGAGGGCGATGACAAACCCTCGTGCGTGATCCTGCCCGCGACGGGTCGGGAGAGCGCGACCTGGCAGGTCGCCGAGATCGACAAGCTCGGCTACCGCGGTGTGGAGTCCGCCACCTACGCCTTCACCGACCACCACGCGCCGGACGCCGAGCTCCTCGGCGACGAGTCCGGCGCGGGCGCGCGCCAGATGCTCGACGCGCTGGACGTCGGCCGCGTCAACGTCGCCTGTCGGGCGCTCGGGATCATCGATCGCGCGCTGGCCTGCGCGGTCGACGAGTCCACTGGCCGCGAGATCGGCGACGGCGTCCTGGGCGATCACACCCACGCCCAGCTGCGCGTCGGCGAGCTCGTCGCCCGCCGCGCCGCGGTCTCCGCCTTGGTCACGCAGGCGGCGCAGGCCGTCGACGCCCGTGCCGAGGACGCTCGCGAGCTGTCGACCGCCGCCAAGGTCGTCGCCTCCGACACCGCCGTCTGGGCCGTTGACCGCGCCGCGCGCCTGGCTGCCTCGCGCTCCTTCGCCGCCGGCGACGAGCTCGCGCGCCTGCGGCGCGACGCGCCTCAGACCCAGATCGGCGAGGGCGCCAACGACGCGCTGCTGATGGCGCTGGCGAAGGGGTGGCTGTAGCGCGCTAGCGCCGCCGGGCCACGAGGTCGTCGATCAGGTCCAGCTTCTCGATCACCGGCCCCGTCAACACGAAGGGGTAGAGGTCGTCGTAGCCCAGCGAGCGGTTTAGCGCGTTCAAGGCGTAGGTCAATCCGAGCCAGTCGTCGAGGACCTCGCGCAGCCCCGTCTGGCCCTCGATCACGACCGGCTCGGCGTGCAGGTCCGGCCGGCCGGGCGGGCCTTCGACGCGGACGCCGTACTCGCGCGCGGTCTGAAGCGTGTCGTGGAGGTGCAGGACGTGCGCGAAGGTCTCGGCCCAGTCCTCGGACGGGTGCATCGTCGCGTAGGCCGACACGTAGGACTCGGCCCAGTTGGCCGGCGGGCCAGAGGCGTAGTGGCGGTCCAGCGCCTCTTGGTAATCGGCGCGCTCGTCGCCGAAGCACGCCCGCACCATCGCGCGGCGCTCGTCGGTGTCGACCAACACGGGGAAGTAGAAGTGCCCGACCTCGTGGCGCATGTGCCCCAACAACGTGCGGTACGGCTCGCCCATCTGCACGCGGCGCAGCTCGCGCTCGGCGTCGTCGGACTCGGCCAGGTCGAGCGTGACCAGCCCGTCGAGGTGCCCGGTGGTCACCGGCGCGTGCGCGCTGGAGAGCAAATCGAACGACAGGCCGTCGGTTGGCAGGCCCAGCTCGCCCAGCTCGAACAGCAGCCGTCGCTTGGCGCGCTCGGCGTCGGCCCACTGGCCGATGCCGATCGAGTCATCGTCATTGGGTCGCGTGCGCGTGAGCCGGCAGGCGAAGCACAGCTCGCCCGCGTTGGCCGCCAGGCCGTTGCATCCGATCGCGTCGAAGTTTGCGCAGCGCGGCTCCTCGGGCCGGGTCCACAGCTCGCGCATCGCCCAGTCGAAGCCGAGCGGGTTGCCGCAGCGCAGGCACTTGGTGTTCTCGAAGAACACCAGCTGCCCGCAGACCCCGCAGGTCCAGGAGCGCAAGGCCTACAGCTCCAGCTCGGGGCGCAGGCGCCCGATCGTCCAGCGGCGCTGGTGCGAGACGGCGGCCGTGGAGGCGGCCAGCGCGAGCAGGAGGAAGAGGGCGGTCACGACGAGGTCGCGCGTCAGCATCCCCGGCTCGCCGCCGGAGATGGCGTGGCGGAACGCGTCGATGGTGTAGGTCATGGGGAGCACAGGATGAACGAGGTCGAAGAAGCCGGGCGCGATCTGCAAGGGGTAGAGGCCGCCCGCCCCGCCCAGCTGGAGGACGAGCAACACCAACACCAGCACTTCCCCGACCGCGCCGAACGCCAATCGCAGAGCGTGGACGATCGCGGTGAAGCAGGCGACGGCCAACCACAGCAGCGCCAAGAGCAAGACGGGTTGGTCGGCGTCCAGCCCGAGCAGCAGCTCCAGGACGCCGAACATCACGGTCGCGGCGCCGATGCCGACGATCGCGGCCGGCAGCCACGCGCCCACGGCGATCGTCCGCGAGGGCAGCCCGGAGGCCAGCAGCGCCTCGCCGCCCACTGGCCGCAGCAGGATGTAGGCCACCAGACCGAACACCCACAGCCCGATCGACAGGAAGAACGGCGCGACGCCGCGCCCGTAGACGCCGGCCGGATGCAGGTTGGTGGCCTTGACCGCGACCGGGTTGGCGAGGACATCGGCGTCGCGCGCGCGGTCCTTCGCGCTGGCCGAGGGAATCTGCTGGTAGCCGTCCTTCAACTTGGACGCCAGCGTGTTGGCGCCGGAGGAGAGCTGGCGCGCGCCGTCGTGCGCGTCATCAAGGCCGGATTGCAGCTTCTTGGCGCCGGAGGCGACCTCGTGCGCGCCGGAGTTCAGCGTGTCGATCTTCTTGACCGCGTCGTCGAGCTCGGAGGTCGTCGTGGCCGACTCCGTCTGTAGCCGCTTGACCGCGGCGTCGTCCTTCAGCTCTGGGTGGTCGGCGAGCAGCGCGTCGACCGCGGCCTTGGCCCGCGACCGCGCGCGCGTGGCCGCCGACGACGCGGCGTCGGCGACGTCCGCGAGCTCCTGCGTGCCGCCGGCGACCTGGTCGGCGCCGTCGGCCAGGTCGCCCGCGCCGGACTCCAGCGTGTTCAGGCCCGACGAGAGCTTGCGCGCGCCGGAGTGCAGGTCGCTCGCGCCGTCCGCTGCCTTCTTCAGCTGCGACCGCACCTGCGCCAGCGAACCGAGCCCCGACTCCAGGTAGGCGGTCTGCGCCGCGGCGTTGACCTGGGACTGCAACTCGCTCTGCGCGGTCGCGGCGATGATCCCCACGATGTAGTTGTTGGCGTCGTTGAGCTGGACGTTCAGCGACGCGCGCTGCGGCGTTCCGCCCGCGACGCTCGACAGCCGCTTGGAGAAGTCGGCGGGCACCGTGATCGTGAACAGGTAGTCGCCCGACTTCAGCCCCTCGTGCGCGTCATCAGCGTCCGTGAAGTGCCAGTCGAACTGCCGCTGGGCCTTCAGCTGATCGACGAAGTCCGCGCCCGCGTGGACGTCCGTACCGTCTTCAGCCTTCACCGCACGGTCCTGGTTGACCACGGCGACCGGGATCTTCTCCAGGTGCCCGTACGGGTTCCAGCTCGACCACAGGTACACGCCCGCATAGAGCGACGGCACGATCAGCAGGAACGCCAGCCCCGCTCGCCGCAAGGACCCGCGGAAGCGGCGCAGCTCGAAGAGCGCGAGGCGCAAGGCGTTCACGCGTGCGCCCTCGTGAGCGACACGATCGTGGCCCCCGCCGCGCGCGCCGAGCCCGCGTCGGTGGTCACGCCGACCGCCGCCGCGCCCGACGCGACGAGCGCGGCCCACACGTGCGCCTCGTCCTCAGGCGTCAGCCCGCGGTCGACGTCGTCCATCACGATCACCGCCCGCCCTTCGCTGGCGGCGAGCGCGACGTCGAGCAGGGCGCGTTGGAGCGGGGTGAGGGCGTGGAGCGGGAGGGCGGAGGGGAGGTCGGCGACGAGCGCGGGCGGGCGCCGCGACAGCAGCGCGCGCTGGGCGATCGCCTCGCCGACGGTCCAGACCTCGTCCAACTCCAACAGGTTGCCGGCCCGCGCGATCGCGACGTCCCCGGCCACCGAGAGCCGTCCGCCCGCGACGGCGAAGCGCCCGGCCAAGGCCAACAACAACGACGTCCGCCCGGTCGCGCCCGCCCCGACCAAGGCCACCACCTCGCCTGGCGCGACGCTTAGCGACACCGGCCCGAAGACGACGCCGCGCGAACCGGTTGCCAGCAGGTCTTCGGCGACGAGAACGGGCGGCGGGGCTTCAGCGGGGTCGTCGTCGGCGCTCACGGCTCTCGCCGGGCTTCCCACTCCTTGCCGTACAGGTACGAGCGGAACGCGAGGCGCGTCAGGTCCTCTTCCAGCTCCGGCAGCGTCGCGGTCTCACCGCGGCGGATCGCCGCGTAGACGACCTCGAGGATCCCGCCGGTCACGAACACCGGCGTCATCTTGGACAGGTACTTGTCGGCGCCCGGCTGCGAGCGCGGGATCTGGTCGACGACCGGGAAGAACGCCTCGATCGCCGCGTCGCGCCGCGCCAGCCCGCGCGGCCCGGAGCCCAGCACCTCGACGATGCACATCTTCGCGAACGCCGGCTCGGCGGCCAAGAACCTCAAGAACTCGCCGAGCAGCGCGCTGACCTGCTCCTCCCAGGTCGCCTTGGCGACCGCGCCCAGCCCGTGCGCCATCCGGTCCATCAACAACGCGGTGATCGCGTCGTAGGCGGCCAGGAAGCAGTCTTCCTTGTCGTCGAACAGCTCGTAGAACGTCTTGCGCGAGACCCCGGCGTACTCGGTGATGTCCGCGACGCGCGTCGCGGAGTAGCCCTTGTCGGCGACCACGTTGGCGATCGCATCCAGCAGCCGCTCGCGCTGGTTGGACGCGATGAACGCGCGCGAAAGGCCGTGGCGGCCCTTAGGCAGCTGCTGGGTTGAAGGTGATCCGCCCGAGAGCGGTAGGGGTGCGGCGGCGTGTTCGTCGTCGTCGCTCATGGCGCCTAAGGATTCCCCGTCCTAGTCGGTCCCGAACAGGCGGTCCCCGGCATCGCCGAGGCCCGGCCGGATGTATCCGCGTCCGTCCAGCCCGCGATCGAGCACGCCGGTCAGGATCGGGACATCGGGATGGGCGGCCCTGACCGCTGCGACGCCCTCCGGCGCGGCGATCAGCGAGACCAGCCGCAGGTCCTTCGCTCCGTTGGTCCGCATCCGCGTCAGCGCCGCGGTCGCGCTGCCGCCGGTCGCGAGCATCGGGTCCACCACGAACACCGCGGAGGACTCGATCCCCTCGGGCAGCGACTCGTAGTAGTCCTCGGGCTGCAGCGTCTCTTCGTTGCGGCGCATGCCGAGATGGGCGACCGACGCATCCGGCACGTAGCGCAGGAAGCCGTCGACCATGCCCAGGCCGGCGCGCAGGACCGCGACGACCATCACCGACGTCGGCACCGAGCCGGTCGTCGACTCCAGCGGCGTCTCGACGTCGACCTCGCGGGTCGGCACGTCGCGCAGCGCCTCGTAGGCGAGCATCGACGACGCGTCGGCCATCGCGGCGCGAAACGCGGACCGGGACGTGCCCTTGGCCCGCAGCTCGGTGACCGCGCGGGCCATCACGGGGTGGTCGACGACGCGAAGTCCTTCCATCTAGGCGCGAACGCTAGACGATGCAACGGACCGTGTAGCTTGGCCCGGCGACATGGACGCACCCAGACGCAATGTCGAACTGAAGGCCCGCGACGGCGATCCGGAGGCGACGCTGGCCGCCGCGCTGCGCCACGGCGCCGCCGACCAGGGGATCCTGCGCCAGAAGGACACGTACTTCGCGGCGCGCGAAGGGCGGTTGAAGCTGCGCGAGGAGGACGACGGCGCGACGCTGATCGCCTATGCGCGCGCCGACGAGGCGACGGCGCGGACCAGCGCCTATCACTTGGTCGCGGTGCCGGACCCGACTGCGCTGGCGATCGCGCTGGACGCGGCGCTCGGCACGGTCGTCGTGGTCGAGAAGTTCCGCCGCCTGCTGCTGTGGGAGGACGTGCGGATCCACCTCGACGCGGTCGAAGGGCTCGGCACGTGGGTCGAGCTGGAGGCGGTCGCGCCGGCGGACTCCGACCTGAGCGACGAGCACCGCAAGGTCGCCGAGCTGCGCGCGGTCCTCGACATGAAGGACGAGGACGTGGTCGCCACGGGCTACGCGGCGATGCTGCTCGCCCAGGGGGCGGCGACCGACCGCATGGTGTCGCTCGCGCGCACGGCCATGGACCGCGCCTACGCGCCGTATTCGAACTTCCACGTCGGCGTCGCGCTGCGCGACGAGACCGGCGCGCTGCACTTCGGCGCCAACGTCGAGAACGGCGCGTTCCCGCAAGGCGCGTGCGCCGAGGCGGCGGCGATCGGCGCGCTGGTGACCGCCGGCGGCCACCGCATCGAGGAGGCCGTCGTGATGGCCGACACCGAGCTGATCGTTCCGTGCGGCGGCTGCCGCCAGCGCCTGTCGGAGTTCGCCTCCGCCGACACGCCGATCCACCTCGCCGGGCCGGAGGGCGTGCGCAAGACCGTCACGCTCGCCGACCTGCTCCCGTACGCCTTCGACCTGGAGGAAGCGCAGTCGTGACCGCTGTCGATGTCATCCGCGAAGCCGCCGGCGACGGGTTCGTCGCGCCGCGCCTCGGGCTCGTCCTCGGCTCGGGCCTCGGTGGCCTGGCCGACGCTGTCCAAGACGCGACCGCGATCCCGTACAAGGACCTGCCCGGCTTTCCCGTCGGCAGCGTCGCCGGGCACGCCGGGCGCCTCGTGCTTGGCACGTTGGAAGGCACGCCGGTCGTCGTGCTCCAGGGGCGCGCGCACCTCTACGAGGGCATCCCGGTCAGCGACCTCGCCGTGCCGGTGCGCACCGTCCGCGCGCTCGGCGCCGAGTCCATCGTCTTGACCAACGCCGCCGGGTCGCTGAATCCGGAGGCCGGGCCGGGCAGCCTGATGGCCTTAACCGACCACATCAACCTGATGGGCGCCAACCCGCTCACCGGACCCAACGACGACGCGCTCGGACCGCGCTTCGTCCCGCTTGGCGATGCCTATGATTTGGAGCTGAGAGCTGGGCTTCGGGCGGCGGCCGAGGGAGAGGACGTCGAGCTGCACGAGGGCGTCTATCTCGCGGTCTCCGGGCCGTCGTTCGAGACGCCCGCCGAGATCCGCGCGTTCAAGACGCTCGGCGCTGATGCGGTCGGGATGTCGACGGTCCCCGAGGTCATCGTCGCGCGCCACTGCGGGCTGCGGGTTGCCGCGGTCTCGGCGATCACGAACCTCGCGGAGGGGATGGGCACCGAGAAGCTCAGCCACGAGCACACGCTCCAGAACGCGGCCGTCGCGGCGGAGAAGTTGCAACGGGTGCTGCGGCGCTTCGTGGAGGCGCAGGCATGAGCGTCCGGCCGGTTAAGGAGCTGCTGCGCGACAAGCGCGACGGCAAGACGCTCACCGCCGATGAACTCGAGTTCATCGCCAACGGCATCGGCGACGGCACGCTTTCCGACGCCCAGTGCGCCGCGTTCGCGATGGCCGTTTTCTTCCGCGGTCTGGACGCCGACGAGCTGCCCGCGTTCACGCTCGGCATGCGCGACAGCGGCACGGTCCTGGACTGGTCGGACATCGACAAGCCGGTGCTCGACAAGCACTCGACCGGCGGCGTGGGCGACAAGGTTTCGTTGATCCTCGCCCCGCTGATCGCCGCGTGCGGCGGCGCGACGCCGATGATCTCCGGCCGCGGTCTCGGCCACACCGGCGGCACGCTGGACAAGCTGGAGACGATCCCGGGCTACAACGCGACGCCGGACGGGCCGACGATGGCCCGCGTGGTGCGCGAGGTCGGCTGCGTGATCGGCGGCCAGACCGACGACCTCGCGCCCGCCGACCGCAAGCTCTACGGCATCCGCGACGCGACCGGCTCGGTCGAGGCGATCCCGCTGATCGTCTCCTCGATCCTGTCCAAGAAGCTCGCCGCCGGGCTCGGCGGGCTGGTGATGGACGTCAAGCACGGCAACGGCGCGTTCATGTCCGATTACAACGACGCCCGCGACCTCGCCCGTGCGCTGGTCGACGTCGCGGTCGCCGCGGGCCTGCCGACCGTCGCGCTGCTGACCGACATGAACGAGGTCCTCGGCCGCACCGCCGGCAACGCGCTGGAGGTTCGCGAGTCGATCGCGATGCTCGCCGACCCGGCCAACGCCGATCCGCGCTTGATGGAGGTCACGCTCGCGCTGACCCGCGCGCTGCTCGACCTCGGCGGCCTGAGCGACGCCGACCCCGAGGCCGTGCTGCGCTCCGGCGCCGCGGCCGAGCGCTTTGGCGCGATGGTCCACGCGCTGGGCGGTCCGAGCGACATCATGGACAACCCCGACGCGTACCTCGACGTCGCGCCGGTGATCCGCGAGGTCCACGCCCAAGAAGAGGGCATCGTGACCGCCCACGACACCCGCGCGCTCGGGCTCGTCGTCATGGAGCTTGGCGGCGGGCGCAAGGTCGAGTCCGACACGATCGACCCGGCGGTCGGCCTGGCCGACGTCGCGTCGCCGGGCGCGGCGGTCGGGCGCGGCGGCAAGCCGCTGGCGGTCGTCCACGCGCGCAACGAGGCGGCGGCGCAGGCCGCAGAGGACGCGGTGCGAAAGGCGATCACGGTGGGCGAGACCGCTCCGGAGCCCCGGCCCGTCGTCGCGGAGGTCCTGCGATGAGCCCGCTGACGCCTGACGTCGCCGCGATCCCGAAGGCCGAGCTCCACGTCCACCTCGAAGGCACCGCCACGCCGGACCTGATCCGCCGCCTGGCCGCTCGCAACGGGGTGCAGCTGCCGACCGAGCGCCTCTTCAACCCCGACGGCTCGTTCGCGTGGAACGACTTCCTGCACTTCCTGGAGTCCTACGACCTCGCCGCCGCCGCGATCCGCACCGGCGCCGACTACCGCGACGTCACCTATGAGTACCTCGCCGCCTGCGCGGCAGAGGGCGCGGTCTACGTCGAGCTGATCGCCAGCCTCGACCACGGTAAGAACGTCGGCCTGAGCGACGAGGAGCACCTCGCCGGCATCGCGCAGGGGATCGACGACGCCCAGCGCGACCACGGCATCACCGGCCGCATCATCTCCTCGATCGTCCGCAACTTCGGCGTCGCCGACTGTGAGGATGTCGCCCGCCGGACCGTCGCGCTCGGCCACCCCTACGTCGTCGGGTTCAACATGGCCGGCGACGAGGCCAACTTCCCGGCCTCCGACTACGCCCGCGCGTTTGCGATCGTCCACGAGGCCGGCCTGGGCTGCAGCGTCCACGCGGGTGAACACGCGGGCCCGGAGTCGATCCGCGCGGCGCTCGAGCTCCCCGGCGTCGTGCGAATTTCTCACGGTGTTCGGGCGGTCGAGGACCCTGACCTCGTCGCCGAGCTGGCGGAACGTCAGATCGTGCTGGAGGTCTGCCCGACCTCGAACGTCGTCCTTGGCGTGTTCCCCACCTATGAAGCGCATCCGCTCGGCGCGCTGCGCGCCGCCGGGGTGCCCGTCACCTTGGGATCTGACGATCCACCGTATTTCGGCACCACGATCGGCCGCGAGTACGAATTGGCGCACGACCGACTCGGATGCTCGCTTGCGGACCTCCGCGAGATCACCGAAACCGCGCTGAATGCGGCCTTCTCGGACACAGAAGGTCTGGTCAACCAACCTGACCGCCGCGCGGATCTGTAAGTTCTCGCGGCGGCCAAGGGTCGGTCGCACTGTCCCTCCGCAGTCCCGTTCAATCCCAGAGGGAGTTCCTCGCAAGTGCGCGCACGTTCCACCCGTCAGGCAATCGCCGCCATCGGCGCTGCCGGCATCCTCATCTTCGCCGCTGGTTGTGGCAGCGATGACGACAACGACTCCGGGTCCGCGTCGTCTGGCACCACCTCCACCGCGGCGGCTCCGGCCAAGAAGGCCGTGAAGGTCGGGCTCGTCACCGATATCGGTGGCCTTAACGACCGCTCGTTCAACTCGTTGGCCAACAAGGGCCTGGAGGACGCGAAGGCCCAGCTTGGTGCCACCACCCGCGTCCTGACGTCCAAGTCGAACGCTGACTACGTCCCCAACCTGTCCACGCTGGCCCAGCAGAAGTACGACCTCGTCATCGGCGTCGGCTTCCTGATGGCTGATGCGGTCGGCACGGTGGCCAAGAAGTTCCCGGACACCAAGTTCGCCGTCATCGACGTCGACGCGACCGGCCTGAAGGGCAAGCCGGCCAACGTCCAGGGCCTGCTCTTCAAGGAGCAGCAGTCCGGCTACCTGGCGGGTTACCTCGCCGGCCTGTACGCCAAGGACAACAACATCACGACGATCTCGTCGGTCGGCGGCCAGAAGATCCCGCCGGTCGACCACTACATCGCCGGATACCAGGCGGGCGCCAAGGCCGCCAACCCGTCGATCAAGACGCTGAACGGCTACTCCCAGGACTTCGTCGACCAGGCGAAGTGCAAGGAGATCGCGCTGTCGCAGATCGCGCGTGGCTCCGGCGTCGTGTTCCAGGTCGCGGGCCAGTGTGGCCTCGGCGCGCTGGACGCCGCCAAGGAGAAGGGCAAGCAGGGCGTCGGCGTCGACGCCGACCAGGCCTACCTCGGCGACCACATCCTGACCTCGGCCGTCAAGAAGGTCGACGTCGCGGTGTTCGACACGATCAAGCAGGTCCAGGACGACAAGTTCACCGGCGGCGTCAACACGACCTTCGAGGTCGCCAACGACGGCGCGGGCCTCGGCAAGATCAGCGCGGCCGGCAGCAAGTACCAGTCGCAGGTCGACGAGGTCACGGCCAAGTTGAAGGACGGCTCCGTCGAGCCGCCGGACACGGTCAAGTAGGCCGGATCGAATCCGAGTCGTACCCTGGCGCACATCGTGACGCCACCTGACGCATCCGGTGCCGCGGAGCTCGCCCTTGAGCTCCGCGGCATCACCAAGCGCTTCGGCGCGCTGACGGCCAACGACGCCGTCGACCTCCAGCTCCGGCGTGGGGAGATCCACGCCCTGCTGGGGGAGAACGGCGCCGGCAAGTCCACGTTGATGAACGTGGTCTACGGCATGCTGACGCCTGACGAGGGCGAGATTCTGGTCGACGGCGCGGAGGTCTCGATCAGCTCGCCCCGTGAGGCAATGGACCACGGCATCGGCATGGTGTTCCAGCACTTCATGCTGATCCCGGTCATGACCGTGGCCGAGAACCTCGTCCTCGGCAACGAGGGCAAGGCCAAGAACGGCCTGCTCGACGTCGCGGGGGCCAAGCGCCGCACGCGCGAGCTCTCGGAGAAGTACGGGCTCAAGGTCAACCCCGACGCGCGCGTCTCCGACGTCTCGGTCGGGATGCAGCAGCGGATCGAGATCCTGCGCGCGCTGGACCGCGGCGCGAAGATCCTCGTGCTGGACGAGCCGACCGCGGTGTTGACCGCGCAGGAGACCGCCGAGCTGGTCGAGGTGCTGCGCGGGCTGCGCGACGCCGGGACCTCGGTCGTCTTCATCACCCACAAGCTTCACGAAGTCCTCGAGGTCGCCGATCGCGTGACCGTGCTGCGGCGCGGCAAGACGATCGGGACGATCGACACGGCCGGCGCCGACGAGGCGTCGCTGGCGCGGATGATGGTCGGCCGCGACGTCGTCCTGCGCGTGGAGAAGGAGCCCGGCAAGCCCGGCGCCCCGCTCCTGGAGCTGGACGACCTCCACGTCACCGACGAGCGCGGTCTGCCCGCCGTCGACGGCGTGTCGCTCAACGTCTGCGCCGGCGAGATCGTCGCGGTGGCGGGCATCGACGGCAACGGGCAGACCGAGCTGATCGACGCGATCAGCGGCCTGCGGGCGGTTGACGCCGGCCACGTCCGCCTCAAAGGCAAGGACATCACCAACTGCTCGCCGCGCGCGGCCCGCGAGGCTGGCGTCGGCCACATCGCCGAGGACCGCCACGCGCGCGGCCTAGTGCTCGACTTCTCGCTGGCCGAGAACCTGGCCCTGAACGACTACCGGCGCGACACCCGCTTCGGCCTCCTGAACCCGAAGCGGATCGTCGGCGCGGCCTCGAAGCTGCTGCACGAGTTCGACGTGCGCGGCGGCACGCCCGCCACGCCGGCGCGGTCGCTCAGCGGCGGCAACCAGCAGAAGGTCGTGATCGCGCGCGAGATCTCCGGCAACCCGGAGGCCTTGATCGCCGCGCAGCCGACGCGTGGCCTGGACGTCGGCGCGATCGAGTTCGTGCACAAGCGCCTGCTCGCCGAGCGCGACGCGGGCCGCGCGATCCTCTTGTTCTCGCTGGAGCTGGACGAGGTCCGCTCGCTCGCGGACCGGATCCTCGTGATCTACGACGGGCGCATCGTGGGCGAGCTGCCGCCGACGGCGTCCGATGAGGAGCTGGGCTTGATGATGACCGGCAGCGGCAGCGGGACGGCCCGGGCATGAGCGACGTCACGCCGCCGCCGCCCTCCGCCCAGCCGGAGTACGACCTCGGCCACGGCGCGACCGTCGGCGCGCGCCTGACCACGGCGCTGAAGGCCGGCGGCGTGCTCGCCCCGGTGCTGACGGTCCTCTTCGCGTTCTTCGTCGGCGGCCTCGTCGTGCTCGTCACGGGGCACAACCCGTTTGACACCTACAAGGCGATCTTCGACGGCACCGGCTTGCAGTGGCTGTTCCCGTGGACGTCAGGCGATAAGCGCGACACGGCGGCGATCAACCTCCAGCAGACGCTGCTGATCACCGGCCCGCTGATCTTGTTGGGGTTGGCCGTCGGTTATGCCTTCCGCGCCGGGTTGTTCAACATCGGCGGCCAGGGCCAGTACATCGTGGGCTCGGTCGTCGCGGTCTGGTCGGGGTCCTCGTGGGAGGGCATGCCGCACCTGCCGCACGTCGTGTTGTGCATGTTCTTGGCGACGCTGGCGGGCGCGGCGTGGGCGTCGATCGCGGGCGCGCTGCGCGCGTTCACGGGCGCCAACGAGGTCATCACCACGATCATGCTCAACTGGATCGCGATCTGGCTGGGCGTTTACCTCTTCTCGCTGGGCGGGCCACTCCAGAACTCCGAGCAGCCCGATGTGCCGATTTCCAACGATGTGGTGCCGGCCGCCAAGCTGCACGTCTTCTGGGGCGACCCGGAGCTGCAGGGCCTGCACATCGGGATCTTCGTCGCGCTCGCCGCGGCGTTCGTCTACTGGGTGCTGCTGAACCGCTCGACCAAGGGCTACGAGGCACGCGCGGTCGGCTTCAACCCGGAGGCCGCCCGGTACTCCGGCATCAAGGTCGGCAGGACCTACGTGTTGGTCATGGCGACCTGCGGCGCGCTGGCCGGCCTGGCCGGGTCGCTGGACGTGCTGGGCTGGCAGTTCCACTTGGCGACCAACGACATCCAGGGCACGCAGCTGGCGTTCCTGGGCATCGCGGTCGCGTTGTTGGGGCGCAACACCGCAATCGGCACGTGCCTGGCCGCGTTGCTGTTCGGCGCGCTGGTCAACGGCACGTCGGTGCGCAACCTCGATCCCGCGGTCTTCGAGCCCGAGCTGGCCCAGAACCTGACGACGGTCATCCAGGGCCTCGTCGTCCTGTTCGTCTCCGCCGACGTGCTGATCCTCATGATCTACAACAAGCTGCGGCCGCGGAGACGGCGCGCGGCGGCGGCCGGCGCCGGCGAGCCCGCCGAGGCGACGGCATGAGCACCCCGGCGACCGACCGCATTAACAACGCGCTGCGCGCGCCGGCTGACGGCACGCGCGCAAAGGTCACGCGCGAGGGCTGGATCGGCTGGGGCGGCGTCGCGCTCGGCCTGCTGGCGTTCGTCATCACCTTGCCGCCGTTCGAGGTCCGAACGATCGTGCCGTCGATCGTCCTGGCCGTCGTCGGGGTCGTCCTCGGCGTCGTCGCCTGGCGCGGCGGCGAGAAGCGCATCGGCGGCGGCGCGGTCGCCGCGTGCGTCCTGGGCGCGGTCGGCGCCTATGGGGCGACGAAGTCGGGCGTTTCGCACCTGGAGGTCGTGGTCTCCTGGAGCGCGCTGACCGCGGCGATGCTGCGCTACGCGGCGCCGCTGACGTTCGCGGCGCTCGGCGGCTTGGTCTCCGAGCGCTCCGGCGTCGTCAACCTCGCGCTTGAGGGCATGATGTTGATGGGCGCGTTCTTCGGGGCCTACGGCGCGGACAAGACCGGCTCGTGGGTCTGGGGCCTGCTGATCGGCGTCGGCGCGGGCATGGCGCTGGCGGCGGTGCACGCGGTCTTCGCGATCTCGCTGCGCGCCGACCAGATCGTTTCGGGCACGGGCCTGAACTTCGTGGCCTTGGGCTTGACGGGCTACATGTACGTCGAGACCTACGGCGAGAACGGGACGCCCGACGACCTTCCGCAGGTCCCCGACGTCCGGCTGCACACCGACTCGCTCGGGTTCATCGGCCAGGCGATCGACCAGCTCAACCTGCTCGTGTGGGGCTCGCTGCTGGCCGTGGTGATCATCTGGGTGGTCATCTTCCGCACGCGTGTCGGCCTGCGGCTGCGCGCGGTCGGCGAGAACCCGAAGGCGGCCGAGACGGTCGGCATCGGCGTCTTCCGGATCCGCTACGCCGCGGTGATCGCCTCCGGCGGCCTGGCGGCGCTCGGCGGCGTGTTCCTGTCGATCGGCTTCGTGCACTCGTTCTCCCAGAACATGACCGCGGGCCGTGGCTTCATCGCGCTGGCCGCGCTGATCTTCGGGCGCTGGCGACCCGGCGGGCTGCTGGCGGCGACGCTGCTGTTCGGCTTCTCGTCGGCGCTGGCGCAGCGGCTGCCGGAGTTCTCGCCGCAGCTGGCGACGCTCTTCCAGGCGCTGCCCTACGTGCTGACGCTGATCGCGGTCGCGGGGCTGGTCGGCCAGTCCAAGCCGCCGGCGGCGGATGGCGTGCCGTACACGCGCGAAGGGAAATAAGGCCTACCATCGTCGGTATGACGGCGATGAGGACGCTGCCCCACGTCGATCGCGTCGGGGTCTCAGAGCGCGTGGCGGCGCTGGGCAAGCGCTCGATCAAGGGCGAGGCCAAGCGGCAGGGGTTGCTGCTGGCGATCTCGATGCTGGACCTGACGACGCTCGAGGGCGCCGACACGCCCGGCAAGGTGCGCCAGCTGGCGGCCAAGGCGGTGACGCCCGCGCCGCAGTTCCCCGAGGTCCCGTCGTGCGCGGCGGTCTGCGTCTACCCGACGATGGTCGGCGCGGCGCGCGACGCGGTGTCGGGCACGGGCGTGCACGTCGCCTCGGTCGCCACGGGCTTTCCCGCCGGGCAGACGCCGCTGGCGACGCGGCTGGAGGAGGTCCGTCAGGCGGTCGCCGACGGCGCCGACGAGATCGACATGGTGATCTCGCGCGACGCCTACCTGCGCGGCGACGACGCGACCGTGACCTCCGAGATCGAGCAGATCCGCGACGCCTGTGGCGCCGCGCACCTGAAGGTCATCCTGGAGACCGCCGAGTTGGGGTCCTACGACCACGTCCGGCACGCGTCGATACTCGCGATGGACGCGGGCGCGGACTTCATCAAGACCTCGACGGGCAAGGCGCCCGGCGGCGGCGCGACGCCCGGGACGATCTTGGTGATGTTGGAGGCGATCCGCGACTACGTGGATCGGACCGGCAGGATCGTCGGGATGAAGCCGGCGGGCGGGGTGTCGACGGCGAAGAGCGCGTTGGGCGTCCTGGTGCTGGTCAAGGAGACGCTCGGCGACGACTGGCTGACGCCGGACCTGCTGCGCATCGGCGCCTCGTCGGTGCTCAACGACTTGTTGTTGCAGTACGCGAAGACCCAGACCGGCCGCTACGGGCGCGCCGAGGACTTCTCGAAGGAGTAGTTGGCGATGGCGACGACCGAAGACCGCACCGCGACCAACGGCCACGCGACGGGCGGGCCGACCGCGGCCGCCGACCGCGCGCCGATCCGCTGGGACTACGCGCCCGCGCCGGAGTCGACCGACCACGTCCGGCTGCGCGACCGCTACGGGCTGTTCATCGGCGGGTCGTTCGTCGACGCGGACAACTACGCGCCGACGATCAACCCGGCGACCGAGGAGCCGCTGGCCGAGATCGCGCAGGCGTCGGAGGCCGACGTCGCGCGGGCGGTCGAGGCGGCCCGTGGCGCGGCGGCCGGATGGGCGAAGCTGCCGGGTCTGGAGCGCGGCAAGTACGTCTTCCGGATCGCGCGGCTGATCCAGGAACGCGCGCGGGAGCTGGCGGTCGTCGAGACGCTCGACGGCGGCAAGCCGATCAAGGAGTCGCGCGACGTCGACATCCCGCTGGCCGCGGCGCACTTCTTCTACTACGCGGGCTGGGCGGACAAACTGGAGTACGGCTTGCCCGGCCGCGCCGTCGTGCCGCGCGGGGTCGTCGGCCAGGTCATCCCGTGGAACTTCCCGTTGTTGATGGCCGCGTGGAAGCTGGCGCCGGCACTGGCGACGGGCAACACGGTGGTGTTGAAGCCCGCCGACACGACGCCGCTGACGGCGCTGCTGCTGGCCGAGATCATCCAAGAGGCCGAGCTGCCCGACGGCGTCGTCAACATCGTCCCGGGCGACGGGAGCGCGGGCGCGGCGCTGGTGCGCTCCGACGTCGACAAGGTCGCGTTCACCGGGTCGACCGCCGTCGGCCGCGACATCCAGGCCGCGCTGGCGGGCAAGGACATCGGGTTGACGCTGGAGCTCGGCGGCAAGTCGGCCAACATCGTCTTCGAGGACGCGGCGGTCGACCAGGCGGTCGAAGGGATCGTCCAGGGCATTTTCTTCAACCAGGGCCACGTCTGCTGCGCCGGCTCGCGACTGCTCGTACAGGAGTCGGTCGCCGAGCAGGTCGTCGAGAAGCTGTGGGCGCGGATGCAGCACCTGCGCGTCGGCGATCCGCTGGACAAGAACACCGACGTCGGCGCGATCAACTCCGCCGCGCAGCTGGCGCGGATCGACGAGCTGGTGCAGGCGGGCGTGCAGGAGGGCGCGGGGCTGCGGCAAGTGTCGTGCTCGCTGCCCGATCGCGGCTACTGGTTCGCGCCGGCGCTGTTCACGGAGGCCTCGCCCGCGCACCGCGTGTCGCGCGAGGAGATCTTCGGGCCGGTACTCACGGTGACGACGTTCCGCACGCACGCCGAGGCGATCGAGAAGGCCAACAACTCGCAGTACGGCCTGGCCGCTGGGATCTGGACCGACAAGGGGTCCAAGGCCTTCCAGGTGACGTCCGCGCTACAGGCCGGCGTCGTCTGGCAGAACACCTACAACCACTTCGACCCGACGGCGGCGTTCGGCGGGTTCAAGGAGAGCGGCTTCGGCCGCGAGGGCGGGCCGGCCGGGCTGCGGCCGTACGTCAAGGAGGCGTGAGCGACGATGGCGCGGCGAGCGGTGACCAAGACCTACAAGCTGTACGTCGGCGGCGCCTTCGTGCGCACCGAGTCCGGGCGACATGATGTGGTTGATGGCGTGAACGTTCCGCGCGGCTCGCGCAAGGACGTCCGCGACGCGGTCAAGGTCGCGCGCGGCGCGGCCGCCGGCTGGGCGGGGCGGACCGCGTACAACCGCGGGCAGATCCTCTACCGCGCGGCCGAGGCGCTGGAGTCCCGCGCGCGGGAGTTCGACGGCGACGTCGGCGAAGCGGTCGACGCGCTCGTGCACTACGCGGGCTGGACCGACAAGCTGCACGCGGTCCTCGGCGGCGTCAACCCGGTGGCCGCGCCGTTCTTGTCGATCTCCACGCCGGAGCCGACCGGCGTCGTCGCGGTGGCGTGCGGCGGCGAGGATTCCCTGGCGCGCGTGGTGTCGGCGATCGCCGCGCCGCTGGCCGCCGGCAACGTGGTCGTCGTCGCGCTGCCCGAGAACGACCCGCTTCCCGGCCTCGACCTCGGCGAGGTCCTCGGGGTGAGCGACGTCCCCGGCGGCGTCGTCAACCTGATCTCCGGCCGCGCCACCGAGCTGGTGCCCGCCCTCGCCTCCCACCGCGACGTCAACGCGATCATCGACCTCACCGGCGACGCCGAGCTGGCCGTCCAGATCGACACCTTCGCGTCCGAGACCCTCAAGCGCGTTCTGCGCGGCGACGACGGCTCCTCGCTGGCGCGCCTTCAGGCGCTCACCGAGCTGCGCACCGCCTGGCATCCGGTCGGGGCCTAGGCGAGTTGCCGCTCAGGCGCGCCGGGCGATCCAGCGGTCGACGGCCCGGCGCTGGTCGTCGTCCAGCAGGCCGGTGACCAGCAGCGGCTCGTCGTCGAGCGTCAGGGTCACCGGCTCGGCGCCGTCGGCGACCCAGGCGCCGAGGGTGCCGGCGACGCCGCGCAAGGCCGCGGGCGCGGAGCGCAGCGAAACCTTCAGGCCGTTACGGGCCGCGCGGACCTCGTCGACGCCGAGCTCCAGCAGCACGCGCCGCAGGTGCTCGGCCTCTTGACCCGGCGCGCGAACCTCCACATCGCTGCGCATCGCGCGATGGTAATCAGTGGTTCGGACTCACCGACGTGCGCAGGAGATGCAGAGCACGGACTCGGGCGCGAAGCGCAGTCGGGCGGGGGCGATCGGCTGCCCGCAGGAGTCGCAGATCCCGTAGGTCCCGGCCTCGAGCTTCTCCAGCGCGCGTAGGACCCGCAGCTGCTTGGTCTCCAGCGCGCCGCCGACACCGACCTCGGTGAGGCGGCGGACCGCCTCGGTGGTGCCGTCGCCGACGCGCTTGCCGAACGAGATGCCGCTGCCCCGCTCGGGCGGGGCCGCCATGCCGGTCAGGCGCAGGTCGAGCGCGTCGGCGCGCTCACGCAGGACCTGCTCCACGGCATCGAGGTCGATCTCGTCCATGGGCGAGGGCTACCCGGAACGGCCGACCGGGCACTACTCGTCGCCGCAGTCCTCCGACGTCGGCGTGGCCGGGACGTCCGGATCGGCGAAGCGGGCGGCGAGCGGCGCGCCCGACCGCGGGACGGTGCTGCCGACGTGGCGGAACGAGCCGTGGCGCACGACGCGCTTGGGCCTCCCGCAGCCGACGCGGGACGCGCGCGCCCACGCGAACGTCCCGTCGTCGTCGGCGGTCAGCCCGCCGTAGCCCGCGGCCGAGCCCTCGCCGATCACCTGCTGGTCGACCGGGAACCAGAGGCCGCGCATCCTCCTCAAGGGCACCAGGTCGACCTCGGTGATGCCGTTGCCCTCGTCGGGGTACTCGCCCGCGAACGCCAGCTCGTTCGGGCCCAGCTCCATGTCGTGGAAGCTCGTGTCGCCCATCAGCTTCTTGGCGGGCGCCGAGGAGCCGAGCCTGGCGGTGTAGACCCAGCGCGAGCGATGGAAGGCGAGCATCCCCTTCCAGAGCGTGGGGAGCCGCCCGCCCGCCGCGGCGGCGACCGGGCGCACGGTAGCGGTGGCGCCGGCCTTCAGCGAGAAGGCGTACACCTTGCAGCCGGGCGCGCAGCGGACGTAGACCGCGGTCGGCGTGCCGTCGGCGACGGGGCCGAGGTCGAGGTCCTTCAACCCCTTGGCCGCGATCGTCAGCGCGGTGGTCGTGGTCCCGCGTCGCACGAGGACCCCTCGGACGGGGTCGACCCAGACCGTGGTCGAGCCGTAGGTCGCGATCTCGGCGACCGGGGCGGTGGGCAGCGTCGAGGGCGGGAGGTCGAGCACGCGGGGATGCTACGCGTGCTCGACCCGTGGCGGTGAGCGGTGCCCACCGGTTTGGGTGGGGCGCTAGCGCGCCGCCACCCGGGCCAGTAGCCGCGCCGGGGAGAGCGCGGGGATCCGCTCGCCGTGCATGACGACCACGACGACGCTGAGGCCCATGGCCAGCAGGACCGCGGAGCCGGTCAGCGCCGAGGAGACGCCGTGCGCCAGCGCGTGGGCGGTCGCGCCGCCCGCGGCGTCCTGCGCCGAGGCGAACACCGTGACCAGGATGGCGAGGCCGAGCGAGCCGCCGAGCTGCTGGGCGACGTTGACGACGCCGGAGGCGGCGCCCGCGTCCTCGGGGTCCACGCCCGCGATGCCGGCGCCGGTCAGCGGCGTGAGCGCCATGCCCATGCCGGTGCCCAGCAGCGCCAGCGGCAGCGCGATCCCGGGGAAGAACGCGGTGGCGTCCGACAGGCGGCTCAGCCAGATCATTCCGGTCAGCGCGAGCGTCAGCCCGCCGATCAGGACCGTCATCGACCCGACGCGCGCGGTCAGCCGCGGCACGATCCGGACCATCGAGAACATCACGGCGGTCATCGGCAGGAACGCGATTCCGGCCTGCAGCGGGTTGTAGTTCAACACGCCCTGCAGGAACTGGGTCATGAAGAAGAACGACGAGAACATGGCGCCGACGACGAGCAGCCGCGCGACGTACGCGCCGGAGCGCTCGCGTGAGGCGAACAGGCGCAGCGGCGTGATCGGCTGCTCGGCCTTCATCTCGTTGAGGATGAAGGACACCAACAAGGTTGCGCCGAGCGCGAACGAGGCGACCGTGACCGTGTCGCCCCAGCCGTGAGCGGCGGCGTTGACGAACCCGTACACCAACGCGACCATGCCGACCGTCGAGGTGACGGCGCCGGTCAGGTCAAAGCGGCCGGGCTTGCGCTCGGTCTCAGGCAGGTAGCGCGGCGTCAGGTACATGACGACCAGCCCGACGGGCACGTTGATGAACATGCCCCAGCGCCACGACACCCAGTCGGTGAGCATGCCGCCGAGGACCAGGCCGGCGCTGCCGCCACCACCGGCGACCGCCGAGTACCAGGCCAGCGCGCGGGTGCGCTCGGTGCCCTCGCGGAACGTGGTGGTCAGCAGCGCGAGCGTCGACGGCGCGGCGAACGCGGCGCCGACGCCTTGCAGCGCGCGGGTCGCGAGCAGCCAGGTGGACGACTGCGCCAGGCCGGCCAGCAGCGACGCGAACGTGAACAGCGCGATGCCGACCATGAACGTGCGGCGCCGGCCGAGGATGTCGCCCGTGCGGGCGCCGAGCAGGAGCAGGCCGCCGAAGGTCAGCGCATACGCGTTCTGGACCCAGGTCAGGCCTTCGGAGGAGAAGCCGAGGGCGGAGTGGATGTCGGGCAGCGCGGTGATGATCACCGAGACGTCGAGGACGATCATCAGGTACGCCGCAAGGATCAGGCCCAGCACGAGGTTGCCGCCGGGCGCAGCAGAAGATGGCCGGCGCGCATCGGCGCGCCAGGTCGTGGGGAACGACATGGGGAGAGGTGCTCCTTTGAGGGTCTTGCGGGAGGGCGCTAAACTGGAGGCGTCCTCCGAATTAGGCGGAGGCTGCCTCCGCTTCTAAGGACAACTATAGCGGAGGGTGCCTCCGTTTCGCAAGAAGAGGAAAAAGCAGTTCGATGTCCGACAGCACGATCACCCCAGCCGACCAGGTCACCGGCTTCGCCCAGCGCCCGAAGCGAGCCGACGCGCGCCGCAACTACGAGAAGCTCCTGCGCGCCGCGGGGGACGCCTTCGAGCAGGACGGCACCGGTGCGTCGCTAGAGGACATCGCGCGGCGCGCGGAGGTCGGCATCGGCACGCTCTACCGCCACTTCGCGACCCGCCAGGCGCTGCTCGAGGCCGTCTACGTCGACGAGGTCGAGGAGATGTCGGCCAAGGCCAACGAGCTCGGCGACCTCGACCCCTGGGACGCGCTGGTCACCTGGCTGTGCCAGTTCGTCCGCTACGCCGCGACCAAGCGCGCGTTGATGGAGGAGATGGCCAACGCCGTCGACGCCGACGCGCCGGTCTTCGTCGCCTGTCGCGAGGCGATCTTCACCGCGGGCGAGATGCTCCTAGGCCGCGCCCAGGAGTCCGGCGAGGCGCGCAAGGACACCACCTTCTCCGACGTCGGCCGCATGGTCTCCGGCATCGCCGCCATCCGCACCGCCGACCCTGGTCAGATCGAGCGCATCCTCGACATGGCGCTCGACGGCCTGCGCGAGCGTTAGCGCTCGCCCGTCCGCCCGTAGAACCAGCGGAACGCGAGCGTCATCAGCGGGACCCAGAGCACGACGACTGGCAGCGCGGCGAGCAGCACGAGCTTGAAGCCGGACACGACGAACATCACCGTCCAGGCCGCCGCCGCGAAGACGACGTAAGGGATCCACCAGCCCGGCTTCAGCGGCGTCGTGAAGGCGCGGCGGTTGCGCCGGTTGATCCACTCGCGCGTGGACGTGCCGTCGCGGCGCGCGCGTAGCGTGAAGTACCCCATGAAGACGGCGAAGGCCGCGAACGGGAGCGCAGTGCGAAGGGCGCTGGACATCGCGGCGGGGCGTACCCGCGATCCGGTGGCCTCAGGCCGGCAGCTCGGCGGCGGCGCCCGTGGCGGCCAGGTACGCGAGCCAGGAGCCGTGGTGGGTGATGTCGGGGGCGCCGGCGAGGGCGGCGGATTCGCAGCCGAAGCCGACGACGGTGCGGCCGTCGGAGAGGGTGACGGCGCCGAGGGTCATGGGGGCGGGGAGGGCGGCGAGGAAGCTGCCGAGGGCAGCGGCGGGCAAGGCGTACAACTCTCCTTCGATGCCGGTGCCGCCGTCGTTGCCAGGTGAGACGCGGACGAGGCCGGGCTTGGGCGGCTCGGTGTTGAGCGCGTACATGCGGTAGGCCGGCGCGGTGCGGACGGTCGCGACGAAGCGCGCGCCGAGCGTCGTCAGCTGATGGTGCAGCGGCTGGCCGCGGCGATGCGCGCCGATGACGAGCAGCTCGGTGGCAGGCGGGCCGAGGATGGGTCCGGCGTGGGCGGGCGCGGTCTCGGCTGCCGCGTCCGCCACGAGCTCGCCGTCGTCGTCGGGCGGCGGCGGTGGTGCCTCCGCGAGGCGCGCGACGTCGACCGCGACCCGGTCGTGGAAGGCCGGGGCGAGCGCCATGACGCCGAACCGGCCGCCGTCGGCCGTGCCCGCGGGCACCGCGACCGCGGCCATGTCGAACAGGTTGCAGAAGTTGGTGTAGATGCCCAGGCGGCGGTTGGTCTGGACCGGGTCGGCAGCAACCGCAGCGATCGTCGGCTGCGCGGTCGTCGTCGGCAGCAGCAGCGCGTGGACGCCCGCTGCGCTCAGCGCGTCCAAGGCCTTCACCTTGAGTCGCTCGACGCGCTCGACGTCGCGCAGGTACTGCGTCGCGGTGATGTCGCCGGCGGCGCGGATGATCGCGCCGACGGTCGGGTCGACGTCGTCGGGATGGTCGTCGATGAACTCACCGACGGCGGCGTAGCGGTCGGCGACCAGCGCGCCGTCGTACAGCAGCCGCGCGGCCTCCAGGAACGGCTCCAGGTTGATCCCGACGACTTCCGCGCCTGCTGCGCCCACCCGCGTGACCGTGGCGGCGAAGGCGGCGCGCGCGTCGTCGGTCAGATCGCCGAGCTGCGCCGCGTCGGGCACCGCCACGACCGGAGCCGGCGGCGCGGCCAGCGGCGCGTCGTCGGGGAACGTGCGCGACAGCGGGTCCTGCGCGTCGGGGCCGGCCATGATCGCGATCGCGCGCTCAGCGGCCGTCAGCTCTGGGGCGAAGATCGTCACGCAGTCCAACTCACGCGCCGCTGGGACGACGCCGCGCACCGGCACGACGCCGCGCGTGGCCTTGATCCCGACGATGCCGCCAAACGCGGCCGGGACGCGGCCCGATCCGGCGGTGTCGGTGGCGATTGCCAGATCGACGAGCCCGAGCGCCACGGCTACGCCGCTGCCCGACGACGAGCCGCCGCTGACGAACTCCGGCCGGTGGGCGTCGCGGACCGCGCCGTAGGGCGAGCGCGTCCCGACCAGCCCGGTGGCGAACTGGTCGAGGTTCGTCTTGCCCAGGACGAGCGCGCCCGCATCGACCAGGCGCTGCACCGCCGGCGCGGACTCCGACGGCGTGTACGCGTAGGCCGGGCACGCCGCGGTCGTCGGCAGGCCGGCGACGTCGACGTTGTCCTTGACCGCGAGCGTCGCGCCGAACAGCGGCAGCGCCGCGCGCGTCGCGGCCGGCAGCGCGTCGAGCGCCGCGGCCTCGGCCAGGACGTCGGCCTCGGCGCGCAGCGTGATCCACACCTCGGGCCGGTCGGCCGCGGCGATCCGCGCGTACGCAGCGCGGACCGCGCGCTGAGCGGTCGGCTCGGTGCTGTCCCCCGTGGCGACGATGTCGGCATCGTACGACCAACGGGGGACCGCGCCAATCGTCCCTTCAGAGTGAGACTTTCACTCCAGCCCGTTGCGCTTGGCCACCAGCTGCAGGCGTGTGGGGTAGTCGCTGATGATCCCGTCGACGCCGAGGTCGATCACCCGCTGCATCGTCGGCTCGTCGTTGACCGTGTAGGGCACGACCTTCAGGCCACGGTCTTGGAGCTGCGGGACGGTCGGGCCGTGATAGATCGCCGGGTCCGTCTTCAGGTACTCATCGGACGAGTCGAAGCGGTCCTGGGTCGGGTCGTGGACCTGCCAGTTGCTGGAGACCACGTCGGCCTTCGCCGCGCGGGCGAGCGCGCCGAGGTCGCGGAAGTCCCACCAGTCCAACCCGCCGGTCCACGGCGAGGTCACCGACGGATCGCCGATCACGGCCTCCAGCGAGCACTCGTCGGCGATGTCGTCGCAGTCGGCGCCGGCGTACTGCCAGACCAAGGCCACCGTCTCGATCGATGCGTCAAGCCGCTTGGAGAGCATGATCGTGCGCCAGTCGAAGGACTGGATCATCGCCCGGTCCTCCAGGTTGTTGTCCTTGATCGCCTTGACCAGCTTGGCGGTGAAGACGTCATAGGGGGCGGTGTCGTCGACCGTCGGCGAGATCTTCGTCTCGATGTTGAAGCGGACGCGGTCGTCGCCGCGCTGGGCGACGAGGTCGAAGACCTCCTGGAGCGTCGGCATCTTCTGCACGCCGGAGTCGACCTGGCCGGGGAAGCCCGCGTCGCGGTGGCCGCAGTCCTCCTCCTTGATCTGGGCCAAGGTGAGGTCCTTGATCAGCTGGTTGCCGTAGGGCCCGACGCAGTGCGCCGGGTTGATCGCCCGGTTGTGGGAGACGACCAGGACGCCGTCCTTGGTGACGCCGGTGTCGAGCTCCAGCGTGTCGACGCCGAGGTCGAGCGCGTGGCCGAACGACGCCAACGTGTTCTCGGGCCGTTCGCCGCGGCCGCCGCGGTGGGCCTCGACGTCGAACGGCGCCGGGATCGGGTCCGCGACGTCGCTCCCCTTGGCCACCAGCACCTCGCGCAGGCGGTCCGGGTAGTCGCTGATGAGGCCGTCGACGCCCGCGTCGATCAACTTCACCATGTCGGGCTTCTCGTTGACCGTCCACGGGACGACCGGCGTCTTGAGGTTGTGCGAGGTCTTGATCAGCTTCGCGGTCGTGGACGTGGCGACCGGGGAGAGGACGTCGGCGCGCAGCTGCTTGGCGACGACCGTCGCGGCGGAGCCGTCGTCGAACGGCTTGTTGGAGGTGATCTTGATCCCGGCGGTCCACTTGGAGCCGGGGAAGACGTTGGACGGCTGGGCGAGCGCGACCGTCCGCAGCGACGGCGCCACCTTCTGGGCGACCTTCAGCGTCCGCCAGTCGAAGGACTGCAACAACGACCGCTTCTGGACGTGCGCCTTCTGGATCTCCTTGATCACCCTGCGCGCGAAGGCGTCCGGGCCGACCGTGTCGCCGGGCACGGTCGGGTCGAGCTTGGTCTCGATGTTGAACTGCACGTCCTTGGCCCCGTAGCGCTTGGCCAGCGCGAAGACCTGCGAGAGCTTGGGCATCCGCGTGCCGGGCACCTGCTCCTGGGTGGCGCGCAGTGCATCGTTGACCCCGCGCACGCCGCAGTCCAGCGTCTTGAGCTGCGCGTAGGTCAGCTCGCGGATGAGCTTTCCGATGTACTTGTTGGTGGGGTCGCCGCCGCACTCCAGCGGCGAGATCCGCCGCTCGTGGCTGACGACCACGATGCCGTCCTTGGTGACGCCGGTGTCGAGCTCCAGCGTCGTGACGCCGAGCTGCAGCGCCTTGCCGAAGGAGGCGAGCGTGTTCTCAGGCCGCAGCCCGCGGCCGCCGCGGTGGGCCTCGGCGTCGAAGCCGGCGACGGCGGTCGTGGTCGCAGACGCGACGTCGGTGGCGCCGCCCGCGAGGGCCGCGGCGGCGAGGGCGGTCGCAGCCGCCCGGATGGTGTTGGACCTGTTCATGTCACCAACCTTCGGGCCAGCGCCCACCCAACCGAGTGACCGGCCCGTTGCCTTTCGGTGACCGCTCGGTGACGTTGATGAGTACGCTCGGTGAACGATGCGTCGCTCCGTGATCTCCTGGGTATCGGTGCTGGTCCTCCTGGCGGTGCTCGCGCCCGCGGCGGCGGACGCCGCGCCGGCCAAGGCCAAGCGCCCCAAGCTGGTGGCCTTCACGTCGTGCCGCGCGCTGCTGGGCTACGCGCGCGAGAACGCCCAGCGCGCGGGCGGGGTTGGCGTGCCGGTGCGCGCGGTCGGCGGCGTCGCGATCGACGTGGTCGCGCGGCCCACACCGCGGCCGCTGGACGATGTCGCCGCGGCGCCGACGTCGGCCAACGGCGTCGAGGACAGCGCCAGCGCGGGCAAGACCACCGAGTTCTCCACCACCAACGTGCAGGAGGCGGGGATCGACGAGCCCGACGTCGTCAAGACCGACGGCAAGGTCGTCTACGCGGCCGTCGAGGGCGCCCTGCGCGTGGTCGACGTCACCGGCGACGCCCCGCGCGTGATCGCCACGCTGCCGCTCACGCAGACCACGACCGCGCACGACCTGCTGCTGCGCGGCACGCGCCTGCTCGTGCTCAGCGGCGCCGGCTCGCAGACCACGCTGACCGAGGTCGACGTCACCGACCCGGCGGCGCCGAAGGTCGCGCGCACGATGGACGTCCCCGGCCAATACGTCGACGCGCGGATGACCGGCGGCACGGCGCGGATCGTGGTCTCGGCGACGCCTGAGGTCGCCCCGACGCCGGGCGAGCCGGTCGCGCTGGACAAGGCGCCGCTGCGCACGTTCCTGCCGGCGACGACGATTCGCTCCAAGCTCACCGGCCGCACCTACCGGCGCGGCGTGGTGCCGTGCGACGACGTCCGGCGCCCTGACGTCTTCTCCGGCCTCAGCCTGCTGACCGTCCTGACCGTCGACCTCGACAAGGGCTTGTACAACGTCGACCGCGACGCGGTGATGGCCGGCGCGCAGACCGTCTACGGCTCCGGCACCTCGCTCTACGTCGCCAGCCAGAAGTACGTGCGCGGGCTGGACGACGCGACCGACGTCCCGCCGAAGTTCACCACCGAGATCCACCGCTTCGCCGCCGCCGACGACGGGACCACCACCTACGCGGGCTCCGGCACGGTCCCCGGCTTCGTCCTCAACTCCTACGCCATGTCCGAGCAGGACGGCGCGCTGCGCGTCGCCTCGACCGACGAGCCGTCGTGGCTGCCCGAGGGCGGTCAGTCGACGCCCGCGCAGTCGAGCGTCACGGTGCTGAAGCCGGGCCCGAGCGGCGCGCTGAGCCAGGTCGGCCAGGTCAGCGGGCTAGGGCAGGGCGAGCGGATCTACGCGGTGCGCTTCGTCGGCGCCACCGGCTACGTCGTCACGTTCCGCCAGGTCGACCCGCTGTACACGCTGGACCTCGGCGACCCGGCCAAGCCGCGCGTGGCCGGCGAGCTGAAGATCCCCGGCTACTCGGCCTACCTGCACCCGATCGGCGACGGGCTGCTGCTCGGCGTCGGCCAGGAGGCCGACGACCGCGGCCGCGTCCAGGGCACGCAGGTCTCGGTCTTCGACGTCTCCAACCTGGCCCTCCCCAAGCGCGTGCAGCACGCGGTCTACGGCAACGCGAGCAGCCCCGCCGAGGTCGACCCGCACGCGTTCCTGTGGTGGGCGCCGGCCCAGACCGTGGTCCTGCCGCTCTGGACGTCGGACTTCGACGGCGCCGTCGGCCTGAAGGCGAGCGCGACCGAGCTGCGCGAGATCGGCCGTGTCAGCCCGGCAGCGGCGGCAGGCACCGAGGCGAACGTGAGCGTCGCCCGCTCGCTGGTGATCGGCGACCGCGTCTACCTGCTGTCGTGGCAGGGCCTGCTGGCCGCGCGACTGGACACGCTGGCGCCGATCGCTGCGGCGTCCTTCACCGGCTGACGCGCAATCCGGGGCACGGGCGTGCATGACACGGGCGCTGCCGGGCTACACCCCCTGCCATGGCGCCCGAGCCCGGACGCTGGGCGGTGTCGGCGACACCAGAGCAGGTCGCCTTCCTGCGCAGCGAAGTCACCCAGTACGCCCAGCAGGTGGGCGTGCCCGACGGGCGCTTGAGCGACGTGCGCCTCGCGGTCTCCGAGGCGGCGACCAACGCGGTCCTGCACGCCTATCGCGACCGCGACCCGGGCGAGATCCGCGTCGACGCGCGGGTCCTGGACGACGGGCGCCTGCGGATCGTCGTCGAGGACGACGGCTTCGGCCCGCTGCCGCGCCCGGACTCGCCGGGCCTCGGGCTCGGGCTGCCGACGATCGCCTCGGTCGCCGACGCCGTCGAGCTGAGCGCGGGCTCCGCGGCCGGCGCGCGGCTGGCGATGCTGTTCGTCACCGGCGGCTAGTCGTCCTAGACCGCCGCGTCGGAGACCGGCGCCCACGCGCGCCAGGTGGCGAGGCGATCGGCGTAGGCGCGCTCGGCGACGGGCAGCGGGAACGGCCCGAGGAAGAGGCGTAGCGGCGGCTCGTCGGCGTCCACGAGACGGAGGATCGCCGGCGCGGTCGCGGCGGCGGCGGGCGGGGTGAGCGCGCTGCGCTGGGCGGCGCGGGCCTCGCGGATCGCGTCATAGGCGGGCAGCGGCGTGGCATGTTGGCCCGAGGCGCCCGACCAGTCGGTGGCGTAGGGCCCGGGCTCGACGAGCGTGACGCGGATCCCGTGCGGCGCGGTCTCCAGCGCGAGCGACTCGCTGAAGCCTTCCAGGCCCCACTTAGAGGCGTGGTAGAGGCCGAGGAGCCCGAACGCGGCGATGCCGCCGATCGAGGACACCTGGAGGATCCGGCCGCCGCCCTGGGCGCGCAGGATCGGCAGCGCGGCCTGCGTCACCCACAGCGGGCCGAGCAGGTTGGTGTCCAACTGCTGACGGGCCTCGGGCTCGCTGACCTCCTCGATCGCGCCGAAGAGCCCGTACCCCGCGTTGTTGACGACGACGTCGAGGGCGCCGAAGCGCTCGTGCGCGGCGTGGACGGCGGCGAAGGCGCCGGCGCGGTCGGTGACGTCGAGGGTGAGGGGGAGGAGGGCGTCGCCGTGCCGGTCGGCCAGGTCGTCGAGGGTGGAGGTGTCGCGGGCGGTCGCCGCGACGCGGTCGCCGCGCTCCAGCGCGGCCTGGGCCCAGGCGCGGCCGAAGCCGCGGGAGGCGCCGGTGATGAACCAGGTCTTGCTCGTGCTCATGCCCTGGACGGTGCCGGGTGGCGCGCGGCTCAGCCAGGACCCTCGCAGGGTGCACCCTGAGGCGCCTACCCTGCGAGGGACGATGGCCCTCGACGCCGACAACGCGCTCGGGGCGTTCCTGAAGGCGCGCCGCGGGCAGGTCTCGCCGCTACAGGCCGGCGTGGCCGCGCTCGGCCCGCGGCGGCGGCGCGACGAGCTGGCCGCGCTGGCCGGGGTCAGCGAGCCGTATCTGGTCCGGCTGGAGCAGGGTCGCGACCGGCGCCCGTCGCCGCAGGTGCTCGACGCGCTGGCGCGCGCGCTGGCGCTGGACGCCGAGGGCACGGAATACCTGCACGAGCTGGCGCGGGCGCAGGAGCGGCCGGCGGTCGTGACCGCGCCCGAGGCCGTCGGTCCCGGCGTGCAGCACCTGCTGGACGGCTGGTCGGGCGCCGCGGCCTACCTGCGCGGACGGCGCTTCAACGTCCTGGCCGCCAACGGGCTGGCGCGTGCCCTGTCGCCGCTGTTCGCGCCCGGTCGCAACCTCGTGCGCGACATCTTCCTCGACCCCGCGGCGCGCGGGCTCTACGCGGACTGGGACGTGATCGCCCAGCAGGCGGTGGCCTCGCTGCGCGCGGCGGTCGGCGCGGCGCTGGACGATCCGGCGCTCGGCGCGCTGGTCGCCGAGCTGGAGGCAGGGAGCGCGGAGTTCCAGGTCCTGTGGGCGATCCAGGACGTCCGCGCGACGCGCAACGACGTCAAGCGCTTCACGCATCTGACCGCCGGTGCGCTGGCGCTGCACCGCCAGGTGCTGTCGGTCCCGGACGCGCCCGGGCAGTTCATCATCGCCTACTACGCCGAGCCGGGCTCGGCCTCGGAGATGGCGCTGGCCCGGCTGGGCGAGGGCGGGGCCTCCGGCTGAGCGTGCAGCGCGACGCCGATCGCCACGCACGCCACGCCGGCGACCTCGGCGGCCGACGGGATCTGCGTCAGGACGACCACGCCGATCACGGTCGCGATCGCGGGCAGGAGCGACACCATCAGGCTGTAGGTCGCGCGGGCCATCCGCGTCAGCGCGAGCTGGTCCGACACGTAGGGGATGACCGACGAGCAGACGCCGACGCCGAGGCCGGAAGCCAGCGCGATCGGGTCGCCGAAGGCCGGGATCGCCGCCCAGGCCGTCAGCGGCGTGACGACCGCGGCGGCGAGCAGCATCGCGATGCCGAGGCCGTCGATGCCGTCGAGGCCCGGCCGCTTGGCGACGCGGTCGGCAAGCACGATGTAGGCGGCGAACAACGCGGCGTTGGCGAAGGCGAGCGCGAGGCCGAGCGCGCCGCCCTCCAAGTGGATCCCGGTCAGCAGGTAGACGCCGGCGACCGCGATCGCCAGCGCCGCGAGGTTGCGCGACGTGCGCGCGCCGAGCGCGGCCAGCGCGATGACCGGCAGGAACTCGATCGCGGCGACGGTCGCCAGCGGCAGGCGGTCGATCGCCAGGTAGAAGCAGCAGTTCATCAGCGCCAGGCAGGCGCCCCAGGCCGCGAGCGTCGCGTCGATCCGCCCGACGCGCCGCCACGGCCGGCGCCACGCGGCGAAGATGGCGGCAGCCACCACGATCCGCAGCCACGCGACGCCGAGCACGTCGACACGGGCGAACAGCAGGACCGCGAACGCGGGTCCGAGGTAGTGAAAGACGGCGCTGACTGCGAAGTACCGCATCGGTCCCCGATACGATCGCGTGGTCGAAGGCGTGTGGGAAGGGTCGAACGACGGTACGCTCGTGTAGATGCCGTCGAATCGATTGCCAGATCTCGATGAGACCGATCATCGGCTGCTGGTCGAGTTGCAGCGGGACGCGCGGCTGTCGTTGGCCGAGCTGGGACGCCGCGTCGGCCTCTCCCCGCCGGCGGTCGCCGAGCGCGTGCGCCGCCTGACCGACGACGGCGTCATCCGCGGCTTCCACGCCGACGTCGACCCGCGTGCGCTGGGCTTCGCGCTCAGCGCGATCGTCCGGATCCGGCCCGCGCCGCGCCAGATCGCAAAGGTCGCCGACCTGGCGCGCGCCACGCCCGAGGTCGTCGAGTGCCACCGCATCACCGGCGAGGACTGCTTCTTCGCCAAGGTCCACGTCCGCGACGTCGAGCACCTGGAGGAGGTCATCGACCGCTTCACCGTGTTCGGGCAGACGACGACGTCGGTGATGCAGACCTCGCCGGTGCCGCGCCGGGCCGTGGCGGTCGACGCTTAGGCGATCAGGCGTCGCACGGCGATCGGCGCGAGCAACACCATCACCACGACCCGTAGGCCTTGGACGGCGACGATGAACGTGGTGTTGGCCCCGGCGCCGACGGCCGCGGCCAGGACGGCGTAGAGGCCGCCGGGCGTCGTGGCGAGGTAGGCGTCCAGCAGCGAGACCGAGGTGGTGGCGTCGAGCAGGATCGCCAGGCCGAAGCAGGCGAGCAGCAGGACGAGGACCGAGAGCAGCACCGGGACGAGCAGCCGGCCGGTCTGGCGCACGGTCTGGACCGTGAAGCGCAAGCCGACCTGTAGGCCGATGACCGCGAAGCACGCGTCCTGGATCGCGGTCGGCACGACGAACCAGCCGTCGGGCGCGCTGAGCGTGACCGCGCCGGCGAGGATCATCGGGCCCAGGAGGGCACCCGCGGGCAGGCGGACGAGGCGGCCGGCGGCCGCACCCACGAGCGCGAGGCCGATCGTCACCAGCCAGTCGCGCGCGTCGCCGATCAGCGGCAGGCCGGTCACGCTCGCCGTCCCGCCGCCGCTGTCGCCTGGGAACGCGACGGCGACCAGGATCGGCGTCAGCAGCACGACGACCAGCACGCGCAAGTACTGCATGAACGCGACGAGGCGGTCGTCGCCACCGAGGTCGCGGGCCATCGTGACGATGCCCGACGCGCCGCCGGCGACCATGCCCATCGCCGCGGTCGCGCGGTCCAGCTCGGTCAGCCGCGCCATCGCCAGGCCGGCGGCGAGCGAGACCGCGAGCGTCGCGGCTGACACGAGCGCGACCGGCAGCCAGTCGTTGCCCAGCGCCGACAGCGAAGAGGACTTCAGGTAGGCGCCCAGCGCGACGCCGACCAGCGCCTGGGCGGCGGTGAAGAGCGGGTCGGGGATGTCGAGCGAGCCTGGCCGCGCAAGGGCGACGGCGAGCCCGACGAGCAGCGCGCCGAAGAGGAACGGCGACGGCAGCGAGATCAGGTCGAAGGCCAGGCTGGCGGCGAGGGTGATCGCCGCCAGCCCGAGCCATCGCGCCATCAAGAGGGGCGTGTGGCAAGCACCTGGAAGACGGACAAGAAGCCCGTCTCGAAGCCCCGGCGGGCCGTGCGCAGGTAGAGGCGCCAGACGCGGACGCGCTCCTCGCCGCCGAGCTCGATCGCCCGCGGCAGGTTGGCGTCGAAGCGGTCGGCCCAATGCTTGAGGGTCTCGGCGTAGTCCGTGCGGAAGCCCTCGACGTGCGTGGGCTCCAGGCCGCTCTTCTCCACCGCCTGGAGGATGCGGGACACGTGCAGCGGCGCGCCGTCGGGGAAGACGTAGCGCTCCGAGAACGGGCCGGCTTCCGGGTCGTTCCAGCGCAGGCGGCCGATGCCGTGGTTGAGCAGGCGACCGCCGGGCTTGAGGAAGTCGTACAACGCCGCGACGTAGTTGTCGATGTTGCCCGAGCCGACGTGCTCGACCATGCCGATCGAGGAGATCGCGTCGAACGGCTCGGCGTCCAGCTCGCGCCAGTCCATCACCTTGATCTCGATCTGGTCGCTGACGCCGGCCGCCTCGGCCCGCTTGCGGGCCTCTTGGGCCTGCGGCTCGGAGAGCGTGATGCCGGTGACGTGCACGCCGTGCTCCTTGGCGGCGTGGATCGCGAACGCGCCCCAGCCGCAGCCGACGTCCAGCACGCGCTCTCCGGCCTTCAGCCCGAGCTTGGTGCAGACCAGCTCGCGCTTGGTCCACTGCGCCTCCTCGAGCGTCTTGGCCCCACGGGAGAAGATCGCGCACGAGTAGGTCATCGTGTCGTCCAAGAAGAGCGAGAAGTACTCGTTGGAGACGTCGTAGTGGTGGCGGACGGCGGCCTTGTCGCGCTCGATCGAGTGGCGGCGGCCCTGCGGGACGAGCTCGGCCTGCGGCGGCTTGGGCGGCGCGATGAAGCCGGTCGAGCGCAGCGCGGCGGCGGCCAGCTTCAGCTTGGCCGAGGTGTCGAGCGCGGGCGGCTTCCAGGTGTCGAGGACGTCGATCGCGGCGTCGATGTCGTCGACGTCCAGGGCGCCCGAGACGTAGGCGCGGCCGAGGCCGAGCTGGCCGGGGGCGCGCAGCGCGTGGGCCAGGGCGGTCGGCGACTTGACGCGAAACGTGGTCAGCGAAGACCCGTTGGTGGCCGGCAGCGTGCTGCCGTCCCAGAACGCGACCTCGAAGGGGCGATCCGGGAGCGCACGCGCCAGCTCCTCGCGGAGCGGAGCAGGACGTGAGAAGGCCATGGCCTAGAACTTAGCCAAAACCGTTCGCGACGCAACGACTTTTTGACGTGGCGCTGATTTGCAGCGTCGCTGTTGACCTACGCCACCGGCCGCAGGTGCCGGTAAGGCTCCTCGCCGCGCAGGTGGCGGATGACGCCCTCGACGACGTTCTCGCCGTCGATGCGCTTGCCATCCGTGACGGCGGCGATGACCCCGCGCTTGCGCTCGATCAGCGCGGCCATCGTCTCGTCGATGGTGTTGGCGGCCAGCAGGTACCAGGCGGTAACGGCGTCGCGCTGGCCGATGCGGTGGCAGCGGTCCTCGGCCTGGTCGTGCAGCGCGGGGGTCCACTCGAGTTCGAGGAAGGCGACGTTGGAGGCGCGCGTCAGCGTGATGCCCTGCGAGGCGACGCGCGTGGCGCAGACGATCAGCTGCGGGCCGTCGGGGTTCTGGAAGGACTGCACGGAGTTCTCGCGGTCCTGCAATGAGTCGCGTCCGAAGAGGTGCAGGGCGTCCGGGAAGCGCTCCAGCACCGCCTCCTGGACCTCGCGATGGCGGGCGAAGACCACGAGCGGCTCACCGGAGGCCAGGAAGTCGTGGATCCACGCCAGCGCGGCGTTGAGCTTGCCGCGCGCAGCGAGCCTTTGCAGCGCGCCTAGCTGCGCCAGGCGCTCCGCGCGCAGCGTCGCGGCGATCTTGGCGTTGAGGTCGCTGAGCTCCAGCGGCTGGGTGCGCAGCCACTCGACCACGTCGCGCTCGGCCACGCGGTACTCGCGCTCGTTGTCCAGCGAGACCGGCACGATCGTCTGGCGCTTGGCCGGCAGCTGCGGCAGGACCTCGCTCTTCAGGCGCCGCACGAAGCACGACTTGCGCAGGTGCCAGTGCAGACGCTCCTCGGTCAGCACGCCCTGGAACTGGCGGCTGAAGCGCGCACCGCTGCCGAACTCGTCCAGCCGCCCGATGATCCGCAGCTGCGAGATCAGCTCTTCGGGGTGGTTGAGCACCGGCGTGCCGGTCAGCGCCACGCGCAGGCCGCCGCGGGTGACGGCCTCGGCGAGCTTGCGGACCGCTTGGGTGCGCTTGGCCCGCGGGTTCTTGCAGTAGTGCGACTCGTCGACGACCATCGCCGCGGGGCGCATGCGGGCGAGCGTCTCGAAGTGCTTGCCTACAACTTCGTAGTTGATGATCGTGATGTCGCCGGTCTTCGGGACCGCGACGCCGCCCTCGACGACCTCGATTGAGCGGTGCGGCAGCCAGCGCTTGGTCTCGCGCAGCCAGTTGAGCTTCAGCGACGCGGGGCAGACGACGATCGCCGGGTAGGCCTCCTCGGCCTCCAGCGCCGCGAGCGCCTGGACGGTCTTGCCGAGGCCCTGCTCGTCTGAGAGGAAGACGCGGCGCGCTTCGAGCACGTAGCGGACGCCGGCCCACTGGAACGGCTGCAGCTCGCCGCCGAGCTTCTCGGGCACGCCGGGCAGCGGCTCGGCCTCGGTCGCCTTGGACTTGCGGATCTGGGCCTGGGCCTCGATCGCCTCCTCGCGCAGGTCTTCCAGCGCGGACTCGGCGGGCGCGTCGACCGCGACGCCGTGCTGGGCCAGGAAGCCGTCGAGGTGGTGGACGACCCAGGGGTCGAGGGGAAGACTCCGCCCGCCGTCACTGGTGCCGGGCAGGCGCTCGAAGGCATCGCCGATCGAGGGATCCCAGAGCGTCTCCAGCAGGAACGACTCGCCGTCGACGGCGACGTTGAGGCTGAGCCGGGCCGGCGGCGCCTCGCCGCCGTGCTCCAGCGCGAGCACGCAGCGCAGCGCGGCGCCGTCGAGCTTCGCGCCGCGCGCCTCGCCGAGCGCCTCGGCGCCCTCGCGCGTCAGCGGCGCCAGCAGCATGCCCTCGTGCTCGACCGAGTCCTTCAACAACGCCTCGGGCACGGTCCCGGCGCGCGTGTCCAGGATCCACCAGCCCTTGCCGTCGTAGCGCGTCGTGCGCACGCGGCCGACCCAGCGCTCGCCGACGCCGCGCAGCCAGATCGTGACCTGCGTCGACGCCGTCAGCTTCGGGAAGCGCTTGAGGACCTCGGCGACGTGCACCGCCGCCCAATCGTCCACCGGCGCCCACCACTCGCGCGTGTCCCAGTCGAAGCGACGATGCGGGATCTGCCGCACGAGCGCGACGATGTGCGGGTCGTATGGAAAGCCGAGGACCACGATCGGCTTGCCGTCGGGGCCCCGGCGCAGGTCGACGTTGGGGTCCCCGGAAGCCAGCTCCACGCCCTTCAGGCTAGTGACCTGATTACGACGGCAGCGACGAGCCCGCGAAGGCGAAGAACCAGATGCCGAACAGGACCAGCGCGCAGCTGACGGAGATGGCCATTACTTGCTCCAGGACGCCGCGGTCGTGCGTGCGTCCGCGCTCGCCGCGCATCGACTTGTTCCAGCTGCGCGTCTCGCGCTTGTCCGACAGGCGACCGGTCAGCCGCATGTGCGTGCGGTTGACCTTGCCCAGGCCCTTGCCGATCACGACCGCGGTCAGCGCCATGCCGACCAGGACGAGCACGTAGGGCCCGAGCGACGGCTGGCTGGAGTCGGTCATCCGTGAGGCGATCCACAGCCAGGCGACGGGGGAGACCAGCCACATCACGATCGATCCGACCGCCATCACGACCACCAAGAAGGCGGCTCCGGCGTGGCGAGTCGGACCGATGGACGGCGTCTGGGACGAGGACGGTCCAGCGTGGCTGCTCATGACAACCCCGTTCTACCCCATTTTCAGGTTCCTGGCGCGCTGGCGACCCGTCGGCCGCCGCGGCGGAAGCGCGCCGCGCGGTCCTCAGCCGTGCGCGCGGGCTCGGCCGGCGGCGAGGTGCCGTCGCCGTCGTTGCCCGTGCGCGCCACGCGGGCGACGCCCCACGCCAGCGACGCCATGAAGATCAGCGAGAGGAAGAGCACGATCAGGCAGGCGGTGGTCCACAGCCAGCCCGGGATGTCGTCCTTGCGCTCGCGCTGCAGCAGCTCGTGGTCGGCGACGAACGGGCGCGTGAAGCTCGCGCTCGCGGGGACCAGCTTGGCTCCCGGGATCGCGGAGTCCGCCGGCATGTAGATCGGCACGCCCATGATCGTGCGGCCGTTCTGGACGCGCAGGACCGTCTTCCAGTCGCCGTAGACCGGGGCCGGGACGCGGAAGCGGTAGACGCCCTCGGCGACCTTCTCGAGGCGGTCGACCTTCATGCCGCCGGCCTGCCACGAGGTGACCGTGACCCAGGCGGCGTCGTCGGCCGCGCTGCGCGGGTTCAGCGTGACGGTGCCGACCACGTGGCGGTGCGCCGGGTCGCCGCCGTCGTCCTGGAGCTGGACGGTCGCGGTCTGGTTCGTCGGCTTGGTGGTAGAGAGCCCGTAAGCGGTGAGGCCGGCGATGGCGATGAAGGACCCGATGACGGCCGCACGGCAGACGGTCTGCGACGGGAGCTGGAAGCGCAGGCCCGCGCCGAGCAGGCCGCCGAGCACGCCGCCCGCGGTGCCGGCGAGCGCGGCGCAGAGGACCGCCTCGGGCATGATGCCGTCGTTCCAGGGCAGCGGGAAGAACTCCTTGACCCAGAACCACTCGGCGGCGAAGCCGATCGTGCCGCAGAGCAGGCCGCCGATGACGCCGAGCGTGAGCGGGCGGTTGCGGCCGGTGGCCAGGGCGACGCCCTCGACGGCGATCGCCTCGACGACGTAGAGCGGCAGCGTCGGCGAGGACTCGCCGAAGACGGGCCCGACGATCAGGGCGATCGCGCCGCGGACGATCAGGAACATCGCGGCCGTCGCCAGCGCGCCGCCCTTGCCGATCCAGACGCGCGCGGCGACGAGCGCCATGCCCGAGGAGAGCGCGAGCAGCATCGGGTGGAAGACCATGCGGAACTGCGGGACGCCGAAGTCGAACTCGCCCTGGAAGGTGGAGAGGCCGATGAGCAGGCCGCCCATCAGGCCGACGCGGCGCAGGGCCACGAAGAACTGCGAGTCGCGCAAACCGCCGTCGGTGGGCGCGCCGCGGAAGCGCAGGCCCTCGGCGAGCAGGATCGCCTGGCCGATGAGCGTGAGGCCGGCGCCGCCGAAGAGCATCAGGTGCGTCGGGCCCCAGAGCGTGACGTCCTGGCCGAAGATCCGGTGCCACATGTCGTCCAGCGGGAAGCCGAGCAGCGCGAAGCCGCCGCAGGCGGCGATCAGCACGCCGCCGACCGGGACGTACCAGTCGCGCGTGATGCGGATGGCGGCGGGGCCGGGCTTCTCGTCGGGCAGGGCGAGCGCGAGGCAGCCCGAGGCGAACACGCCGTAGAGGCCGACCAGGATCAGGTAGTGCGCGGGGTTGGCCAGCGGGCCGGCGTCGCGCCCCTGGTCGATGTGCAGGGAGATGTCCCAGTACATGCCGAGCAGCGCGATGAGCAGCGAGCCGCCGCCGACGCCGAGCGGAAGCGCCGCCCAGCCGGGCAGCCCGGAGACGCGCTCGGAGAACTGAGACAGGCGCCGCAGGGGCGTGTCCTTCCCGGGGTGCTTGCGATAGCCCAGGATCCCGACCATCAGGATGGCCGTTGCGATCCCGGCCATGCCCGTGGCGATGGCGACCTGATCGATCGCCGCTCCTCCCGCGGGCTCGGACGCCGCGAAGACGTGCGTAAGTGCCATGGCTCGATGTTACACCGATCCATGTCACATCAAACGCGGTAAGCTCGTGCGTGTGTCCGATGTCACGGAGGCACCTGAGCGCGCTCTCGACGATGGTGACCTGACCATCGACGAGCTGGCCCAGCGCACGGGCATGACCGTGAGGAACATCCGGGCCCACCAGTCCCGGGGCCTCCTGCCGCCGCCCGAGGTGCGGGGGCGCACGGGCTACTACGGGGCCGAGCACCTGGCGCGGATCGAGCTGATCCGCGAGATGCAGGGGCAGGGGTTCAACCTGGAGGCGATCCGGCGGCTAGTCGAGGCCGCGCCCGGGTCCTCCGAGGAGCCGCTGCGGTTCCTGCGCGCGGTCGCCGAGCCGTACACGTCAGACCAGCCCGAGGTGCTGACCGGGCCTGACCTGGCGGACCGCTGGGGGACCACGGACGTCGAGCTGTTGCAGCGCGCGGTCAAGTTGGGGTTGTTGCGTCCTTTGGGCGACGGGTCGTTCGAGGACGTCACGCCACGGCTGACGAGCGCCGGCAAGGAGCTGGAGCGCCTGGGTGTGCCGCCGGGCGTAGCGATGGACCTGGCGGCGACGATCCGCAAGCACGCCGACGGCGTGGCACGGGCGTACGTGAAGCTGTTCGTCGAGCAGGTCTGGAAGCCGTTCGAGGCGGCGGGCGCGCCCGAGGAGCGCTGGCCGGAGGTACGTGACGCGCTGGAGCGGCTACGACCCTTGGCGGCGGACTCGCTGCTGGCGATCTTCGGCGTGGCGATGGCCGACGAGTCCGAGCAGGCGTTCGGGCGCGAGATCGAGCGCTTGCAGCGCCGCCGCAATAAGGACAAGGGCGGCGGCGCGCGGGGCGGGAGCTCGCGGAGCGGGAGTTCGAGAGGCGGGGGCTCGAGGGGTTGAGGGCGGTGCGGCGCGCGGTCAGCGCCGCGCGAGCGCCGTCGCCTCGGCGAACGCGGCGATGAGGGGCGAGAGCGGCTCGCCGTCGAGCGCGCCGATCTGGGGGTGAAACAGCGTGGCCATCAAGAACGGCTCGCCGGGGACTTCGAGCGCGACCGCGCCGATGCCGTCCGCGTATGCGGCGATCCGGGCCCCAGCCGCCTCGATCTCCGCCTCGGCGTCCGGCCGGGGCGCGTAGCCGCAGAAGAACAGCCCGGGGAACGGCGCGTCGCCGAGCAGCTCCGCCAGCCGCGTGCCCTTCACCGGCGTCACGGGACGCCACTCGCCGTCGACCCGCTGTGGCAGCGAGCAGACCAGCGGATCCGCGGCGTCCGGCGTCGTCTCCGCATGGTCGTTTATGCCACGGCCGGCGAGCGACAGCAACGTGTACTGGAACCCGCCGCACGTCCCGAGCAGCGGCACGCCCTCGCGGCGTGCGCGGGCGATCGCCTCCAGCACCGCCTCGTCATCCCGGTACGGACTCCCGGGCGCGACCCACAGCCCATCGCCGAGGTCGTCCACCTCGGCATCCGTCCCGACCCAACGCGCCCGCACCCCTTCCGGCAACTGCTCCAACGCCGCATCGAGCGCCCGATGCGTGACGTACTCCGGGTTGTGGTCGCCCAGGACGGTGATGGTGGTCATGGAAGGGGAGACGTTGGCGGCGAGTCAGACCGGACATCGCGAAGACTCTGCGCAGATCGCTCGCGCCGCCCTCCTCGCGTCGTACCTTCGGCGCCGCTCGCCATGCCGCACCTCGAGGAGATCACCTACGACCTGGGCCGCGCCGCGCTCGCCGACCAGGAGTCCGTGGTCTCCGGCATCCGCTCGCGCACCAGCACGCTCGTCGCGACCCAGGCGCTGGTCGCCTCCTTCCTCGGCGGCGCGGCGATCGACCGCGGCTCGCTCGGCTTCTGTGGGTGGTCGGCGATCGCCATGCTCATGATCGGCCTTGCGCTCTCCGTCGTCGTCCTCGCTCCCTGGCGGATGCGCTTCTCGCTGGATCCGCGCTCGATCTACGCCGATCTCGCGGACGAGGCTGCCGCGGGACGGCTCGACTGGCTCGTCATCGCGGGGTTCATCCATGAGGACCTGTGCGAGCGCAACCGCGGACGAGTGGATCGGTTAGTAATGCTACTTCTATTGATCAGCATCGCAACGATGATGGAATTACTCTTGTGGATTGCGGCGGTCGCGTTACGATGAGCGCCATGGATCACAAGCCGACGCCGCTGAAGGACCTGCCTGTCCTCGACGTGGAGAAGCTGGGGCGAACCGCGTGGGATCCGGTCATGCGCGCCGACGGCACGTATGCGCCGACGCCGCTGATCTACCGGCTGTTCTTCGGCATCTTCGACAAGGAGTACCGTCGTGGCGGTCGTTTCGGCGCCAAGCGCAAGCGCTAACTCGCGTCGGCGTCGCGCGGCACGATCCGCAGCTGCGACGGCGCGACGACGCGGATGATCACGTGAGCGGGCCGGGTGGGTGAGCCGAGCGTGAGGAAGTCGCGGACGCGGCCGATGCGGCCGCAGAACGGGCACTCCAGCGCGGAGGCCGGCGTCATGCGGCCGGCCGGGGAGACGGGTGCGTCGCAGGAAGGGCAGGCGAGCGTGCCGGAAGCGAGCGTCGACGTGCGGCTGACGCGGCGGATCGCATCGGGGCCGGAGAGGCCGCCGATCCGCTCGGACCCGTCGTCGGGTCCGCCGCTCATGCCCCGGAACAGGCTCACCCGGATGAGTGTAGGCCGCGCCGAGCGGCCGCCGGCGAGTGAGCCCTGCCGGAGCGGCCGGACGCGCTAGGCCGCTTGGACCGCCGCGCGGTCGCCGGTGGCGACGTCGGCGGAGTGGGCGTTCTGGGCGACGGCGGTGATGATCTGGGGCCAGGCGGCCTTGGGCAGGTCGTGGCCCATGCCCGGGATCGTGACGAGGCGGGCGTTGTTGATGGCCTTGGCGGTGGCGCGGCCGCCGCTCGGCGACACGAGCTTGTCGGCCTCGCCGTGGATGACGAGCGTCGGAGCCTGGACGCCGCGCAGCTCGCGGCGGCGGTCGCCGGAGGCGATGATCGCGCCGAGCTGGCGCGCCGTGCCAGCTGGCGAGGCGCCGCGGTCAAACGACAGCTCGATCATCGCGCGCAGCTCCACGTCGTCGCGCTCGAAGCCGGGCGAGCCGATCAAGGTCCAGGTCTTGACGCCGCGCTCGACGAAGCCGTCGCGGTCGGTCGGCGAGGACCCGATCAGCACCGGGTAGGTCTTCAGCGCCGGCTGGCCGCTGAAGCGCGCGCCGGTGTTGGACATGATCGACGTCAGCGACCGCACGCGCGAGGGGTGCCGGGCCGCGACGGTCTGGGCGATCATCCCGCCCATCGACACGCCGACGACGTGCGCGCGCTCGATCTCCAGCGCGTCCATCAACCCCACTGTGTCGAGCGCCATGTCGGCCAGCTTGTAGGCCGGGCGGGCGATGCGGCGCAGCGCGATCTCGTGCAGCTTGGGCACCGGCGCGCCGTCCAGGCGGGTCGAGCGGCCCGTGTCGCGGTTGTCGAACCGCACCACGTAGAACCCGTTGCTTGCGAGCTGCTCGCAGAAGCGCGTGTCCCACGCGACCATCTGCGTCCCGAGGCCCATGATCAGCACCATCGCGGGATCGGTCGGATCCCCGAACGTCTCGTAGCAGAGGGTGATCCCGTTGCCGACCTCGGCGAAGCGCTCGTCCATCATCCGATGGTACCGCTCCGTACCGCTCGGATCGACCTATGCGGCCAGCGTCAGCTGACCGTCGTCATCGCCCAGGTCGGCGATGTCGCCCAGCTCGCGCGCCATCGGCACGAACAGCTCCACCAGCTCGGGGTCGAAGTGGCGCCCGCTCTGCGACACGATCTCCGTCAGCGCCTCGTCCAACGTCCAGGCGCTCTTGTACGGCCGCCGCGATCGCAGCGCGTCGAAGACGTCGACGATCGCCACGATCCGTCCGGCGATCGGGATCTCCTCGGCACGCAGCCCGCGCGGATATCCGCTGCCGTCCCAGCGCTCGTGATGCGTGCGCGCGATCTCCTCGCCCAGCTGCACCAGCGGCGACGGCGACCCCGAGAGCATCGACGCCCCGATCTCCGCGTGGGTCTTCATGATCGCCCACTCCTCGGCGTCCAGCTTGCCGGGCTTGAGCAGCACGCGGTCCGGCACGCCGATCTTGCCGACGTCGTGCAGCACCGCCGCGTGGCGCAGCGTCTCGGCCTCCACCGCCGACCAGCCGGCCGCCAGCGCCAGCCGCTCGCTCATGTGCCCGATCCGCTCGACGTGCTCGCCGGTGTCCTCGTCGCGCCACTCGGCGGCGCGCGCCAGGCGCTGGACGATCTCCAGCTGCGTCTCGTGCAGCTCGGCCGTGCGCTCGCGCACCGCCTGCTCCAGGAGCTCGTTGTGCTGCGACACGCGCTGGCGCTCGCGGCGCTCGGTCAGGTAGGACGCGATCACGGTCCCGATCGCGCTGAGCGCCAGCGCCGCCAGCGGCGCGACGACCGGCACGACCCAGCCCTTCGTGAACGCGACGTACGCCACGCCGACGTAGGCGACGGCGACCAGCGGCGCGATCGCCACCGACAGCGCCCGCAGCCGCAGTGCCGCGGCGGCCGGCGCCAGCCCGAGCGCCAGGATCGCCAGCACGCCCACCCACCACGGAGCGGTCCTCATCGGCAAGTCGTGCAGCACCGTCCACAGCGCGTTGGCCTGGACCTCGGGCCCGGACATCAGCTCGTCGCGGACCGTCGGCGTCGGGTGGGAGTCCTGGCCGGTCAGCGCGGTCATGCCGACGACCACGACCTTGCCGCGGATCGCCGACGCCGGCACGTCGCCCTCGCGCACCGCCGAGAACGAGACCTCGGGGATCGTCCCGGGCGGCCCGCGGAAGTCGATCCACGAGCCGTCCTTCTCAAAGGCATTGACATCGACGCGGTGTCCGAGCGACCGCGCCGCCGCGACCGCGATCGTCGCCACGCCGTCGCGCGAGGGCTCCACGCGGGCGATCTCGCCGCCGTTGAGGATCGGGAACGACGCCATCGCCGCCGTCGCGCCGACCGCCTTCAGGTTCTCGTCGCCGCCGAGGACGTTCGTACCGCCGCGGCCGTTGGTCTCGGTCGTCGCCAGGACCGTCCCTGGGAAGCGCCCGATTGCGTCGTAGAGCGCGAGGTCCTGCTTGGGCGTGGTCGCCTCGGTGAACTGGACGTCGTAGATGACCCGGCGCGCGCCGAGCTGGCGCAGCCGGTCGATCACCTGCGCGTGCCACGACCGCGGGTAAGGCCAGCTGTGGTCCTCGTCGTAGTGCGACAACGTGGTGTCGTCGATCCCGACGACCACCAGATCGCCCGGGTCGTGGGCCGGCCGGACCTGGAAGCGCTGCGAGACCGTCGTGTCCTCCAGCGAGCCCGCGACGCCGGTCGTCCAGATCGCCAGCCCGCAGACCGCGGCTAGCAGCCCGGCGAGCAGGACCGCGCGGGTGTGCTTGGTGGATCGGATCGGAGTGGACACGGACGGGGACGGCCGGCGAGCGGCTATGGCGCGACGCGCGCTCGGTACTGATGGCCCTTGTGGACGACGACCGTGCGGTCGGCGCCGAAGTCCCGGACCTCGACGGCCCCGTCGGCGACGCGCGTCAGCGTGCCCTCACAGGAGTCCTCGGTCATCCAGCGCGTCCCGCGGACGGTCGCGACCGACCCGCGCCCGCGCGTCTGGAACTTGCCGTGGTCGTCGCTGCCCCACAGCGCCCGCGACGGCTGCTTCTTCTTGGTGGCCTGCTTGGCGGCCGAGCGCTTGACGCGCTTGCGGGCCGCGACGGCCTGGCACTGGCGGAAGTCCGCGCCGCGCAGCACGATCTGGGTCAGCCCGCGGTCGCCCGCGGTCTGGCGGACCTCGAACATGCCGCCCCAGAAGCGCCCGGTCTGGGTGCTGCCGGGCTTGGTGAGCGCGGTGGTCAGTTCGACCGTGCCCGCACGCGTGTCGATGATCGTCCCGCTCGGGACGCCGCGGGCGTCGCTGAGGTCGACGGCCACGCCGGTCGGGCTGGTCGCGGTGACCGTGCCCTGGACGGCGGCGATCGCCAGCGTCTTGCCGAGCACCGGCGTGATCGCCGCGGTGGCCTGGCCGGCCGGGATCGCGGCGGCGGGGTCGGTGGCGTCCTGGGTGGCGGACGAGCCCGAGGAGGACGTGGGAGAGGAGGTGGTCGAGGACGACGAGTCGTCGCCCTTGCCCGAGCCCGAGCCGGACGACCCGGAGCTGGACGAGCCCGAGTCCGACGAGCCGCTGGAGCCCGAGCCGGACGAGCCGGAGCCCGACGAGCCGGTGCCGCTGCCGCTGCCGCTCGTCCCCGGGACCGTCACGCCGATGGTGACGCCGGTGCCGTCGTCGCCCCCGCTCTTGTCCTCCTTGGTCTTGAACGTGACGTCGCGCCCGAGCACCGAGCCGAGCAGCCCCGATGAGGCGACCGCCCGCACGTGGTAGGTCGTCCCCGGCATCAGGCCGGTGACCGGCACCGACACGGTCTCCTTGACGCCGATCAGCGACGTCAGGATGTTGCCCGACGTCAGGCCGTAGGTCGTCGTCGGCCCGAACTGGAACGAGACCGACGCCCCGAGGACCGACACCGTCGCTTCGGCCTCGAGCGTGACCGACCGCGCCGTGACGTCCTTCACGCTCTTGGTGGTCACACCGCCGAGCGTTAGCGCGCCGGCGCTCGCCGGAGCGACGACCACGGACGCGATCGTGACTACGAGGGCAGCGGTGACCTTCCCGGGCGTGCGCACGCCCCGGATGGTCGGGTCCAGCGCACCGAATGTGAGTGCGTTTGGACGGACGTCGGACGTCAGGAGCGCCGTTGCGCCACGAATGCGGCCAATCGGTCCCGACCGCCGGATGCCACGGGCGCTCCGTGTGCGAACAGCAGCGCGTCGAAGTCCTGCTCCAGCAGCCGTTCCAGCGCGGCGGTGAGCCCGTCCTTGACGCCATCGGCGTCGTCGCCCATCAGCCCGTCGGGCACGTAGGTCAGCTCGCCGTCCTCGTCGCGGATCAGCGCGTCGGCAAACAACAGCGCGCCCGATCCGGCCGCGATCCGAAACGCGGTGTCCTCCGGGGTCAGCACGCCCACCTCCAGCGCGACGACGCCCGGCGCGACCTCGTCGCCGTACTCGAACGGCTGCACGTCGGGTCCGTCGTCGGCGAACTCGTGCAGCCCGGAGCGGTGGGCGCGGATCGGGCAGTCGAAGTGCTCGGCGAACGCCTCGGCGTGGCGCAGGTGGTGGCGGTTTGAGAGCAGGATCGCCTCGGGGCGGCCGTGGCGCGCGATCTCCTCCAGCCCGCCGTGCTCGGGCACGCGCGGGTCAAACAGCGCGCTGCCTTCGACGAAGAAGTGCGAGTGCACGGGCTGACCGATGCCCTCGTGGAAGGTCGTCCAATGCAGCACGCCGGGGAGCGTCTCGTCCATGCGACCACCCTTACCCCGACGTGTCCGAGCGCTAAGCCAGGTCCTCGCGGATCACCGCGCGCCGCGCCCGCGGCAGCCAGAGCGGCAGCGCGTTGCCCGACCACGGGCGGCGATGCGGTGGCTCGGGCGCCCGGCGAAAGCGCCGCGACGCGCCGTGGTCCGGGCGTCCGTCGCGGTGCGCATGAGCCTCCGAGACGGTCAGCAGGGACCAGCCCTCGATCGTCGCCCGGCGCGCGAGGTCTCCGACCGCGGCGCTGCCGCGCAGCTCGGGGTCAAAGCCGCCGAGGTCCAGGAACGCGAGGCGGCGCAGGACCGCCAGGCCCGCGGACCGCGGCGCTGCCCAGAGCGCGTCGTGGTCGTTCTCCAGCGTCTCGGTGAGCGTACGCAGCGTCCCGGGGGACGGCCGCGTGGCGGCGTCGATCAGCGCCACGTAGGCGCCGGTCGCCTCGGCGAGCGCGAGATCGGCGGCGGCCGCGGTGCCGAGGCGGCGCGGCAGCGTGAGGATCGTGCGGCGGGCACGCGGGTGGTGGTCGGCGAGCGTTGAGCGGGCGGCGCGGCTCGCGGCGCCGGACGCGCCGTCGTTGATGACGAAGACGCCGCCGGACCACTCGCGCGAGAGGTCGGCGGCCAGGGCGGACTGCAGGGCGGCGAGCTGCCATGGCGCCTGACGCGAGACGACGACCGCGACGTCGAGCGCGTCGAGCAGGTCGTGCACGGCGCCGGCGCGGCGCGAGGGGCGCAAGCGGCCTTCAACGTGGTGCGGTGTCACGAAGACCAGCGTTGCCCGAACCTGCCAAGCGCTAACTACGTTCCGACCAAGCCCAGACGAAGGGTCAGGACCGGCGCGGTGCTGAGATCCGCATGTGGGTCCGCGAGGTGACGTCCCTCGACGCGGACCTCGAGCGCGTCGCGGTCCGCGCCGAACGGCCACGGGTCCAGGGTGAAGCTCTCCAGCGCGTGGTCGCCGGGGGCGCGGTCCAGGCGGATGCTCGGCGTCTCGTAGGGGAGGCGCGCCTGGCAGAGCGCGAGCGAGATCCCGTCCCACAGCGCGATCAGCGCCTGGTTGCGCTTGAGCTCGTCGTCGGAGACGCCCAGTTCGGTGGCCAACGCCTGCTGAAGCTCGCGCTGGCCGTTCATGTAGGCCTCGACCGCCGCGGCGATCTCGGGAACGTCGGTCTTGGGCGGGAAGCGCTCGTACAGGCCGGTGCCGTGCAAGGACACCAACAACGCTGCGTAGCGCGACTGCGTCAGCACCTTGTGCGGCGCGGCGGTCCACAGCGCCAGGTGCGTCCGCCGGTCCAGCTCGTAGAACTGGACCGGCAGGCCCGTGTCGGGATGGCGCGCGGGATCCAGGTCCCACTCGGCCATCCCGACGTCGTGCTGCAGCGCCCCGAGGCAGACCTCCTCGAACGGCTCCGGGCGTGGATCCCACGCCCGCGCCAGCTGCCCCGACAGCCAGGCGTGGGACGCCTGGCCGATCGCGAGGTGGCCGTCGCCGTCGGGGCGGAGGATCAACGGCGGTCCGTGTCGTCCTCGTCGAGCTCGGAGACGCGCTCCTCGTCGGCCTCGCCGTCGACCACGGTGGCCTCGTCGGACTCGGCCTCCGGCGTGAACGCGTCACCGATCGGATCGGCGCGGCCGTCGCCGTGGGTTGCGTTCTCGATCAGCGCGTCCTCGGCGGCCTCAAAGCCCTCGGACTCACCGCCGCCGGCCTCGTAGACGGCCTCGAAGGCCTCGTCGCCGTGGGCGTCGTCCAGGCGCGGGCCGCCGATGCCACGCGCCTCAGCCGCGGCCGCGGCCTCTTCGGCGGCGACGAACTCCTCGTCGGTGTGGACGACCGGCTTGGTCGCCTCGGCGGCCTCCTCGGCCTCGGTGGTGGAAGCGGGGACGGCGGTCGGCGGCGTCACCGACGGGCCGGGCGCCTCGGTCGGCGGCGGCGCGACCGGCGGAGCCGCAGGCGGTGCGACGGGCGGCGTGGGGGTGGGAGCGGGGCTCGCGGATGGCGCGGGCAGCTGCGCGGCACGGCGCTTCTTGAAGAACGCGGCGCCACCGGCGAGCAGGCCGCCGAGCAGGAGAAGTCTCTTGGGGAAACGGGGCATGACGGAATCCGTACCCGATCACGGGCCTGGGCGAAAGGCCTGCAAGACGGACGGACGAGATTGGCGCGCCGTCAGCGCGTCACGAGCTGGGCGCTGCCGGGGTACAGCGGGTAGCGCCCGAGGGCGGCTAAGACGTACCAGGCGGAGAGCGCGCCGGCGTCGTCGTTGCCCGGCAGGCCGCTGGGCGCGGGGGTGAAGAGGGCCATCGCGCGGCGCAGGGCGTCGTCGGTCAGCTCGGGGCGCCCAAGGACGCTGCCGAGCCACGGGATCGCGAAGGAGACCTCGTTGCCGAGGCCGGCGAACGGGTCGAACGGGCCGCCGTCGAGTCGGCGCAGCACGGCCTCCAGCCGCTCCGGCGTCGCTCCGGCCAGCTCGAACGGCGCGGCGAAGGCGTACTGGGCGGCGGAGCCTTCGACGAGGCTGGTCGGGTCGGCGGGGGCGCGGGCGAAGAGGTCCAGCGCGCGGACGGCGGCGCTAGCCCGGGCGCGCAGGGCGGGGTCGCCGGCCACGCGGCCGACGGCGTCGTCGGCGATCGCGCGCTCCAGGATCCCGGCGTCGCCGCCGTCTGAAGAGCGGCACGGCGGCTCGAGCGTCCGGCGCGCGACGGTCAGCGCCCGTGCGCGGTCGATGCCGGGAACGTCGAAGGCGAGCGCCTCGGCGAGCAGGATCGCGCCCGGCTCGCCGACCATGACGTCCGCGTCGGCGCCTCCGATCGCCCAGCGCGGCGCGCAGTCCCCGGCCGTGAGCGTCCGGACGACGTCGCGCGCCTGCTCTGGGTAGTACATGGACAACAACGGGAACTGCGTGCGGTAGATGTCCCAGCCGGAGATCGTCGAGCGCGGCTCCCAGCCGCGCGCCGGGTCGACGTCGGCAATCACATTGGGATGCTGGAGCGCGCGGTAGAGCGCGGTGGCGAAGACCGGGCCGGGCGGGCCATCGACGCGCGCGAGCTTCTTGGCCCACGCGGCGCGGGCCTGCGCGCGCAGCCGCGTGAAGGACGTGCTGCGCGGCGCCTCGGCCGCCAGGTTGCGCCGCGCGCCCGCCACGCTCGTGAGCGAGACGCCGAGCCGAACCTCGACGGTCGCGCCCGGCGCGAAGCGCAGATAGGCGCCCGCCCGCGCGCCGCGGATCGGCGCCGCGGGCAGCCCGCCGGGGACGAAGCGCCGCCCGGTCGCGCGCTTGGCGTCGCTGGCGCGCCGCGACCCGGCGCGGACCACGACCGGCCCACGCTCGTCGCCCGGCGCGCCGGCCGCGCGCCGCCACGTCCCCCACGCGCGCGGCTTGACATCGAAGCGCGCCACGACGTGCACGTCATAGGCATTGCCCGCGCCGCAGAAGCGCCCCGACCGCGCGCTCGCGACGACCTCGCCACGCGCCGGGTCGATCCGCACGGCCGCGCGGTCGTCGCCGTTCTGCGAGCCGCCCGCATCGACCAGGACCGTCGCGGGCCTACCCACCCGCCCGCGCGGGAACGTCATCCGCATCACGCCGACGCGCGCCGTGGCGGTCAGCGCGACGCGCACGCCGTCGACCGTCACCGCGTAGGCGCCGGCCGACGCGGACTCGGTCGCGTGCGAGAACGTCGGCCGCCGCGCCGGGGGCGCCGTCGCCGTGCGCGCCAGCGGCAGGATCGGCACGTCGCCGAACGTCGCGCAGCCGGTCCCGCTGACGTGCGTCGGGCTGAAGCCGCGGATGCGCGTGTCGTCGTGGTCGTAGCCGGCGCCGAACGCGGCCAGCGCGGGCGCGGTCTCCGGGCTCATCTGCACCAGCCCGAACGGGACCGCCGCCCCCGGCACGGTCGCGCCCGCGCCGCCGCCGCGCTGGATGTTCGCCTCGCGCGCGCCGGTGCCGATCAGCGGATCGACGTCGGCGACGTCCGCGGCGCGCGCCGCGGTGGGGAGCAGGGCCGCGGCGAGGACGGCGAACGCCGCCGCGAGGGGAGACCACATCGCGGGTATCGTCGCAGTCATGAGCGAGCACCACGGAGCGGACCGCGTCCACGGCGGTGAGGCCTCCCTCGGCGAGGCGCAGTCCTCCAACCCGCCGGACGACGACGACATGCTCACCCCTGACGCTGGTGAGTTCGATGCGGACACCGACTACGAGGGCGAGGGCACGCCGCCGCCCGAGGAGCGCGATAACGAGGACCCCGCGCCGAACGCTCCGTAGGCCGCGCCACAGCGGCATATCGCTGGTCTAGCCCACCTACCTAATAGGTTCGGGGGGCTGACCACGGGCCGGTTGACGTGTATGTTCCCGGCGTGTTCACGCCGGTCCAGACGCGTCGAACCTTCGAGGAGGCGGCCGAGCAGATCGCGGACAAGGTCCGGATCGGCGAGCTGCGCGTGGGCGACAAGCTTCCTGGTGAGCGAGCGCTCGCCGCGCAGATGCAGATCAGCCGCCCGACGCTGCGCGAGGCCGTCAAGGTGCTGGTCGACGCGGGCCTGCTGGAGGTCCGCCGCGGGCCGGGCGGCGGCATGTTCGTCGCCACCGACGTCGTCGGCGTCGAGCTGGTCCGGCAGCGCTCGACGCTGCGCCTCGGCGAGGTCGCGGGCGTCCTTGAGGCGCGCCGGATGCTGGAGCCGCGGGTCGCGCAACTCGCCGCGGTCCGGGCCACCGAGGAGGACTTCGCCGCGCTGCAACGGTCGATCGACGCCATGCGCTCGCTGGTTGACGCCGGTCGCGCGCTCAAGCAGGAGGACCGCTTCCTGCAGCTCGACGTCCAGTTTCACCTCGCGCTCGCGCGCGCGTCAGGCAACGCCACGGTCGAGTCGCTGATGCGCGTGCTCTTCCGCCAGTTGGAGATCGCGCGCGACATGGCGATGCATCTGCCGCTGGTTCCCGAGTGGACGATCCAGATCCACGAGCGGACCGTGTCGGCCGTGCGCTCCGGCGATCTGGGCGAGGTCGAGGCCGTGATGGACGAGCACGTCGGCCAGCTCGAGCGGACGTGGGAAGAGGAGACGGCCCGCGCGCTCGTGCGTCCGCTGCCCGAGTTCCTGCTGCCGGGCTCCGCGCGGACCAAGCCCGCCGCGTAACTGACCAAGCGTTTAGAACCTCCGCGATTGGTGGTAAGGTCGATTGACCCATTGCGGGTCATCGACCTGCCCAGCGACAGAGGGAGCGCCGGACGTGCCGCGCACGACGGACGGGATCGCCAACGATCGGGAGACGACGACCGGGACCGCCGTGCCGCCACGCACCGGCCCGACGCCGCCCGTCAAGCTGCACCGTCCCGACGTCCAGCTGACCGACAAGTACCTGCTCGAGCAGGGCACGGTCTTCCTGTCGGGCACCCAGGCGCTGGTCCGGATCCTGCTCGACCAGGTGCGCGCCGACCGCCGGCGCGGGCTGAAGACCGCGACGTTCGTGTCCGGCTATCAGGGCTCTCCGCTGGGGACGGTCGACAAGGAGATCCTCGGGCTCGGCGCGATCGCGCCTGAGCACGACCTGCACTTCACGGCGGGCCTCAACGAGGAGCTGGCGGCGACCGCGGTCTACGGGTCGCAGATGGTGCCCTCTTTGGGTGGGCGGGCCGGGGTCCGCGTCGATGGCGTGACCGGCGTCTGGTACGGCAAGAACCCCGGGTTGGACCGCGCGATGGACGCGCTGCGCCACGCGAACTTCGCGGGCACCCACCCGCGCGGCGGCGCGCTGGCGCTGGTCGGTGACGACCCGTCGTGCAAGTCCTCCACCTTGCCTTCGGCCGGCGAGGCGACGCTCGCCGCGCTGCACATGCCGACCTTCTTCCCCGGCACGTTGCAGGAGATCCTGGACTTCGGCCTGCACGCGATCGCCTGCTCGCGCGCGTCCGGGCTGTGGAGCGCGCTGAAGATCGTCACCGCGATCGCCGATGCCGCCGGCACCGTCGCGGTCTGGCCCGAGCGGGTCGGCCCGGTCATCCCGACGGTCGAGTACGACGGCAAGCCCTACGTCCACACGCCGGACGGCAACCTGCTGGCGCCCGCCTCGATGGAGCTGGAGCGCAGCATGTTCGGCCCGCGCCTGGAGCTCGCCCGCCAGTACGCGCAGCTCAACCAGCTCAACCCGGTCACGGTCCCGACGCGCGACGCGTGGCTCGGGATCGTCGCCGCGGGCAAGGTGTACTACGAGCTCGTCCAGGCGCTGGGCGACCTCGGCCTCGACCAGCGCGCGCTCGATCGCGCCGGCATCCGCCTCATGAAGGTCGGCATGCTCTACCCGCACGACCGCGAGGCGTTCCGCCAATTCGCACGTGGCCTCGACGAAGTGCTGGTGGTTGAGGAGAAGCTCCCGTTCCTCGAGACCGCGTTGCGCGACGCGCTCTACGGAACGCCCGACGCGCCGCGGATCGTCGGCAAGCGCGACGAGCACGACGCCCCGCTGCTGGCGCCGGAGTCCGACCTGGACGCCGACGCGATCGCGGTGGCGCTGGCCGCTCGCCTGCGCGCCGGCGGCCGCGGCGCGCCGGAATCGGTCGCCCAGCACGTCGAGCTGATCGAGGCGCGCCACGCGACCACCGCCCGCACGCTGCCGACGCTCGCGCGCACGCCGATGTTCTGCTCCGGCTGCCCGCACAACACGTCGACCGCCAACCCGGACGACACGCTGCTCGGCGCCGGGATCGGCTGCCACACCATGGTCCTGCTCTCGCCCGAGGGCAAGGGCACGATCACCGGCATCACGCAGATGGGCGGCGAGGGCGCGCAGTTCGTCGGCATGCAGGCCTTCACCGACGACCAGCACTTCGTCCAGAACGTCGGCGACGGCACGTTCCACCACTCGGCCTCGCTGGCGATTCGCTTCGCCGTCGCCGCGCGCGCGAACATCACCTACAAGCTGCTCTACAACCGCACGGTCGCGATGACCGGCGGCCAGGACGTCGTCGGCGGCATGACGGTCCCGGAGCTGACGCGCTGGCTGGCACTGGAGGGCGTCGAGCGGATCGTCATCACCACAGAAGACACGAAGCGCTACAAGAAGTCCGGGCTGGATCCGATCGCGACCGTCCGCCACCGCGACGCGCTGCCCGAGGCGCAGGCCGAGCTGGCGCGCACGCCCGGCGTCACGGTCCTGCTGCACGACCAGCACTGCGCGGCCGAGCTGCGCCGCCTGCGCAAGCGCGGCAAGGCGCCCGAGCCCGTCCAGCGCGTGGAGATCGACGAGCGCGTCTGCGAGGGCTGCGGCGACTGCGGCACGAAGTCCAACTGCATGTCGGTGCTGCCCAAGGAGACCGAGTTCGGGCGCAAGACCGAGATCCACCAGTCCTCCTGCAACAAGGACTTCTCGTGCCTGAAGGGCGACTGCCCGTCGTTCCTGACGGTGGTGCCCGCGAAGGCGGGGGCGAAGGCGAAGGTGACGCCGAGTGGATTCCCCTTGCCGCCCCGCGACGCGCTCCCCGCGCCGCAGCTCGTCGTGCCGCGCGACGACTTCCACATGCGGATGCCTGGCGTCGGTGGCACGGGCGTCGTGACCGTCTCGCAGATCATCCAGATGGCCGCGATGCTCGACGGCAAGCACTCCTATGGTCTCGACCAGACCGGGCTGGCGCAGAAGGGCGGCCCGGTCGTCTCCGACGTGCGCATCGCACGCGACCCGATCGAGGGCTCCAACAAGGCCTCGGCCGGCGCGGCCGACCTGCTGCTCGGCTTCGACGTGCTCGGCGCGGCCAACCCCAAGAACCTGCTCGTGGCGAGCGCGGAGAAGACCGTCGCGGTGGTCAACACGCACGCGACGCCGACCGCCGCGATGGTCACCGACACCGGCGTGCGCTTCCCGGCGCGCGATCGCAACGTGAAGGCCATCGAGGCCGCCACGCGCGCGGGCGAGGACGTGTTCTTCGACGCCGAGGCGTTGTCGGTGGCCTTGTTCGGCGATCACATGCCGACCAACACGTTGTTGATCGGCGCCGCCTACCAGGCGGGCTGCCTGCCGCTCAGCGCCGACGCGCTGGAGCACGCGATCCGCCTCAACGGCGCGGCGGTCGAGAAGAACCTGGCGGCGTTCGCGTGGGGCCGCGCGGTCGTGGCGGCGCCCGAGGCGGTCGCGGCGGCGGTGGCCGGCACCGAGCCCGCGCCGCACGTGGCGGAGCTGGACGACGCGGCGCGCGAGATCGTCGACGCCACCGGGACGACCGGCGAGCTGCGGCGGCTGCTGGAGGTCCGCGTGCCCGAGCTGATCGCCTACATGAACGGCGCGGCGGAGCTGGCGCGCGAGTACGCGCAGGACGTCGCGCGCGTCGCGGCGATCGAGGCGCAGCGCGGCGCGCCCGGCGAGACCGCGATCGCCGAGGCCTACGCCCGCGGCCTGCACAAGCTGTACGCCTACAAGGACGAGTACGAGGTCGCGCGCCTGCACCTGCTCGGCCTGGCGGACACGGCGCGCAAAGACAAGGTGTACGTGATGCTCCACCCGCCGGTGCTGCGCGCGATGGGCATGGACCGCAAGCTGAAGATCCGTCGCGGCGTCGCGGTCCCGATGTTCAAGGCGCTGCGTGCCGGCACCCGCCTGCGCGGCACCCGGATCGATCCCTTTGGCCGCGCCCACGTCCGCCGCATCGAGCGCGCGCTGCCGGGCGAGTACCAGGCCTTGGTCGACCGCGCGCTGGAGCGCCTCACGCCGGTCACGCACGCGACGGTCGCGCAGATCGCCGACCTCCCCGACGCCATCCGCGGCTACGAGGACGTCAAGCTGCGCAACGTCGAGGGCTTCCGCGACCGCGCTGCGCAGCTCGAAGACGAGCTGGCCCGCGGGGCGCAGAGCGGCGGCTTCAGCCTCCCAGTCGTGCAGGGCTGACGCGCGCGAACAGAGCGCGCGCGTCGGCGAGGTCGTCCAGCAGGCCGACCACGCGCGGGTCGCCCTCGCCGTCGACGATCACGCCGCCGCCCGGCCAGTAGGGGTTGGGCGGCGCGCCGTTGTGCAACAACAAGGGCTCGTAGACCCAGGAGCCGGTGTTGGCGGCGCGCGGTCGTCCTCCCGCTCCGCTCCACAGCACCGGGTCGTCGCCCTCGTGCGGGCCGCTGCGGTGGACGTGGCCGAAGATCACCCAGTCGGGGTTCACGCCGACGCGCGCGGCGGCGTGCAGCAGCGCGGGGATCGAGGAGCGCTGCATCTGACGGCCGAGCAGGATCCGGGTCAGCGGCGCGATCAGGTGCGGCTTCAGTTGGCGCGGGCTGGGCATCGACTGCGCGCGCAGCAGCTCGGCGGCGTCGTCGACCAGCGTGGCCAGCGGCCGCGGCAGCACACGCGTCAGACGGGCTTCCGCCCCGACGCGCGGACGCCGAGCGCGCTCGTACGCAGCAGGCCCGACGACGGTGACCGCCGTGTTGCGCTTGACCTCTCGCGACGCGCGGCCCCACGCCAGCTCGGGCAGCAGATGTCGATCGAGATAATGGCCATGGGTCGCCCAGACGCGGTCCGACACCCAGAAGCCTGGCGCCCGGACTGAGACCTGCGCGGGCGCCAGCCAAGATGTCACCGCGGCCAGCGCGCGCGACGCGTCGTGGGGGACGAGCGCGTCGACCGCCAGCTCCGCGCCCTGCGCTCGCAGCCACCGGCGCGTCAGCCCGGCGTCGTGGTTGCCGGGCACCAGCACGATCTCGCGCTCCGGCCCCATCGCGGCGCCCAGCGCGCGCAGCACCGGCTCGGCGGTCGCCATCGCCTTGCGCGGCTGCCCTTCCGCCAGCTCGACGGTGTCGCCGAGCAACACGAGCCGGTCGATCGCCTGCTCGGTCAGCGCGGCGATCAGCCGGTCACGAGCCTCGCGGTGACGCAGGACGTCGCGGCCCAGGCGCGAGCCGATGTGCAGGTCGGAAATGAGAAGCGTGCGCACGGTCAGCGAGCCAGGGTAGGAGGCTCCACGGGGTCGGTCAGCTCCCACAGCAGCGTCGACCATCCGAAGTCGTGCGCGCCCATCCCGTAGCCGAGGCGCGCCTCGTAGTACTCGCGGAAGCCTTCTCGGGCGACGACGGCGTGCAGGCGCGCGGCGAGCGCGTCGGCCTCGGCGTCCAGGCCGAGGCGGCGCAGGCCCAGCGAGACGAACCACGCGCTGTTGACCCACGACGGCCCGCGCCAGTGGCGATGGCGGCCCCACCACGTCTCGCGCGAGGAGTAGGACGGGTCGTCGAGCGCGACCGCCGGCAGTGGGACCGCGCCGCTGAAGCCGGGCGCCCGCAGGACCTCGTCGACCAGGCGCTGGGCGATCGCGTCGGGCAGGTCGGGCAGCGCGAGCGGCGCCAGCGTGTCCCAGGTGCGGGGCCGTGCCTCCGGAGGCGTGGGGCGGACCGCGTTGACGACGTCGTCGGCGAAGCGCCCGCGCTTCTCGTCCCACAGCCGCTCGACCAGCGCGCCCGTGAGCGACTCCCGCCCGAGCGCCTGCTCGCTGAGCGACCACGCCACGTTGGTCAGGACCTCGCAGACGACCGGGTGGCCCGCGGCGCGCACGCGCCGCGCGTCGAAGCCCAGGCGCCGGTTCCGCGCGATCAACATGGGGAACAACGGACGGCCCTGCGCGACCCGCCCCCAGACGTGATCGAACTTCGGCGACGCGTCCATGCCCGACTCATCGGGCTGGATCAGCCACAGCAGCCCGTCGGCTTCCAGCGCGCGGTGCTCGCGCAGCCACGCGTGGTGGCGCTCGATGCGCGGGTCGAAAGCGGCCGGCGCGCCGGCGACCCACGCCCACGCCCACGCCAGCAGCGGCGGCTGGATCGTCGAGGTCATCAGGTCGGCGCGCGACGCGATGTTGTAGCGGATGGCTCGTTGCGCGTCGAGCGGGTGACCCCACAACACCGTGTGGCCGATGAAGCCGTCCTCGCGCGACGCGTTGAGCAGCGTCTCCAGCTCGGCCCGGGCGCCGGCCGGGTCAAAGCGCCGTCGCACGATCGCGTGGAAGCACGAGTCCCAGTACCACTGCCACGGATAGGAGCGCGGCGACGGCACCGAGAACGCGTAGCGGCGCCCGCGGTACTCGCCCTCGCGCCAGTTGCGCGTAAGCAGCGCGCGGGCTTCGGCGCCCGCGTCGAAGCTCACCCCTTCTTCTTGATGTACGGCTTGATCGTCAGCGTGGCGGTGAACGTCGTGACCCCGATCTTGGTGGAGATCTTGACCTTGACGCCCTTCTTGGCCGCGCTGCCCTTGCGCAGCGCCGCCTTCAGCTTGGCCGAGGCCTTGACCACCAGCTTGACGCGCCCGTTCGAAGGGACCGTAAAGGAGCCGCTGCCGCCGCTGGTCTTCTTGGTGCCGTAGGTCAGCTTGATCGTGCCGCGCGCGCGGGCGGGCGTCGCGCGGAAGGACAGCGTCGCGCGGCCGTTGCGGTCCAGCCGCAGGCTCTTGGCCAGGCCCTTCATGGTGGCCTTGGGGATGTTGAAGACGCCGCCGCCCGCGCCGCCCTGGTCGCCAGCGCCGCCGTCGGTCCCGCCGCCGCCGTCGGTCCCGCCGCCGCCTCCGCCACCGGCCCCGCCGTCGTCGCCACCACCATCGTCGTTGCCGCCGCGCCCGTTGTAGGGCGTCTCGGATCCGGCCACGAAGGCCTGGTCGGCACCGGCCGCGACGATGACCCCGCCGCGCAGCAGCACGACGCGCACGTGGTAGGTCGCGCCCGGCGTCAGGCCCGGCGTGCTGACCGTGAAGTCCGTCAACCCGCTGTTGGCCGCCAGGGCGACCGCGGGGGAGCGGAAGCCGTAGGCGGTGGTCGGGCCAAGCTCGAAGGCAGCGCTGGTGGCGCTCGCAGGGGTGGGCGGGCCAGGATCCACCCGCGCGCGGAACGTGGCGTCGTCGTCGATGAGGCCGGTCGGTGCGTCGGTGATCGCGCACGCCGGGGCGGCCGTGTCCAGCGACCAGGAGGTCAGCGTCCCGGCGTTCGCGGCGCGGGCGTCGGTGACCCGCAGCGTCCACGTGCCGAAGCGGTCCTCGCCGGCCAGGCGCGACAGTGGCTGGTTGGGCGCGTACATCCCGCCGACCGTCGTGTCGGTGCTAACGAGCTCCTGGATCGGCTTGGTCGCGTTGTCGTCGAAGACCAGCGGCGTCGAGGCCACCAAGTTGCCCGGCGAGTAGTTGGTGGACGTGCCGACCCCGGGGCGCTCGAGGAGGTCGACGGTCGTCCCCGACGGCGAGGTCAGCCAGGCGTGCAGATCGCCGACCCAACCGTGCGACGCGGCGAGCGTGAGGCGCAGGTGGCCGACACGGCCGTGGGTCGGGATGGCGATGGTCGACGTCAGGCCGCTGGCGGGCGCGTTGTCGGCGATCGGCGCGGCGGGGCTGTAGGCGCGCGTGCCGACGGTCGCCGAGCCGGTGCCGATCGGCAGGTTGTAGGGGATGGTCCGCGTGCCCTGGTCGGAGGTGACCTTCAGCGCGAGCGTGCCGACCGTCCCGCATTGGGCAGCGGCCGCGGCGCGCACGGCGAACGCGGCCGCGGCAGACGCGCCGGGGGCGAGCGTCCCGAGGTTGGCGGCGCCGGCCGGCACGGTGATCCCGGGCGTCCCGGAGGTCAGCGTCGCGCGGACGTTGGTCAGCGGCGCGGTGCCGGGGTTAGCGACCGGGATCGAGACCGGCGTGTCCTGCTCCAGCGTGAGCGCGGTCGCGCTCGGTGCGCCGCCCTCGGCGACCGGCGGGATGTCGAACGCCTCGTCGGCGTGGGTGGCGTTGGCAGACGTCACCGTCGCGCTGTAGCCCATGCCCCGCGCCGCGAAGACCGCCCAGATCTCGTCGTGGTGCGCGCCGCCCGCGGCGGTGTCGGCCGCGAGGATCGCGTTGCGCATGGCGAGGAACGTCGGCTGCTTGGGGGAGAGGCGCAGCGCGGAGGTGACCAGCGCGCGGGCGTCGTCGGCGCCGATCGCGTCGCGCAGGTCCCACAGCGTCTCGGCCCAGATCTCGCCGTCGGCGTGGACCTCGAAGAACGGGTTGTCGGTCGAGTAGCCCAGGACGCGCCCGAGGTCGCCGAACGTGTAGCCGCCGGAGCCCGCGATGGCCGTGCCCGGGCAGTGGGCGGGGTCGACGTCGCCGACTGGGCAGTCGAGGGCGTTGGTGCGGATGCCGGTGTCAGGGTCGTCGGCGACGTAGCCACCGACGATCACGTCGCCGGGCGAGTTCGTGTCGGTCACCAGGCCCTGGTGGTCCAGGAAGTCCATGGCGTAGAAGTCGCTCCAGCCCTCGCCCATCGCCTGGGACTGACGGGCGAGCAGGCCGTTGGCCTGGCCGTCGCCGCCGACCAACCTATTGGTCATGCCATGGGTGTACTCGTGGTAGACGAGCGTGGCGTCGTCGGCCCCGTTGACCGCCGGGTAGGGGGCCGAGAACAGGAACATCTGCATCTTGCCCTGCTGCCCGTCGGGCGGCGTGGAGAAGTTGGCGTTGTTGGTCCCGGCGTAGTCGTCGACCTCGGCGTTGACCGGGTCGCCGCCTTGGAAGTTGTAAGACGTGCTCGTGAAGCCGATCGGGGGCTGGGCGAGCCAGTCGTGGTAGGCGTTGACGTAGTAGAAGACCTGCGCGGCGACCTGGCGGACGTTCGCCGTGGCGGACGCGCCGGTGACGCCGTCCCAGCTGCAGAACGTGTCGAACACCGTCGGGCAGTGCTGGGCCGGGCTGGTGGCGGGGGTCGCGTGCGTGACCGTCGCGTTGTAGCTGCCCGCCGCCGGCGCGATCTCGCTGTCACCGCCGATGCCGTCGGGCGGCGAGCGGTCAGCGTAGGCGTGGGCGTTGGGCCCGCTGAGCTTGGTGACCGGGGAGGTGAGCCAGCCGGAGAGGTCGACGCTGTGGTCGGTGCCGTCGCCCGGGTGCAGCTCGTGGACGGTCGCGGGCATGGCGGCGAAGTCGGTCAGCGAGTGCCGGGTGAGGATCGCGCCCGAGGCGGCGTCGACGAGCACCTCGTAGACGTAGGGCGCCTCGCCGGAGACGGTGAGGCGCCAGGCGAGGCGGTCGCCGCCGGGGTCGGCGAGCGTGGTGAGCGCCGCGACGTCGTCGGTGCCGGGGAAGGTCGTGGTGCGCGCGGGGTCGGTGCCGACGTCGCCGGCGCGGCCGTCGGGCGTGACGCCGAGATCGCGCTGGGCGGCGGCGCGGGCGGCGGCGGGGCCGAGCGGTGGTTCGGTCGACGGTGGCTGGAGGTCGTGGACGGGCGCGCCGCCGACGGTCAGCAGGCGGCCATCGGCGGTGACCGACGCGGTCAGCGCGGAGTCGTAGGCGGAGACCCCGTCGTCGCGCTGGGCGAAGGCGAGGTGGGTGAGGCCGTCGGGCGCGGTCTCGCGGTTGGTCAGGCGCAGCGTGGTGAGGTCGGCGGCGTCGAGGCCGAAGGCGGCGGCGTTGGCGCGCACGTAGCTCAGCGCGACGTCGGCGGGATCGTCGTTCGACGGCGCGGTCAGGAAGCCGTCGGTGCGCACGACGCTGCGCAGCCCGCCCGTGACCGGGTCGGCGGTGACGGTGCCCTCGGTGCCCAAGCGCTTGGCGAGCGTCTCGCGCGCGTCGGCGACGGCGGCTGGCACGGTCGCGCGGTCACTCGCGCGGACGTCGAAGTCCGGCTTGGCGTCAGAGGCCGGAGCGGTGATCGCGTGGGCCGGGGCGGCAGCGAGCGACGCGGCCGTCGTTGCGACGGTCAGCGCGATTACCGCAAGCGTATGCCTGCCGTGCCTGCCCACCACCGCAGGTTGTATCGGCCCCAGAGCCCTATTGCCTGAGAGATGGCGTGCATGCACCGTTAAACCCGTCGCATCCTTCGCCAAGGCGTTCATCGTCGCCCACCGTCGGGCGCATCGGGTAGACCATGCCCCGATGGCCGACGACCCGATCGACCGCCTTTACGGCCTGCCGCTGGAGGAGTTCGTGGCCGCGCGGGACGCGCTGGCCAAGGAGCTGCGATCCGGCGGCGAGAAGGAGCGGGCCGCGGAGGTCAAGAAGCTCGCCAAGCCGACGCGCGCCGCGTGGGCGGTCAACCAGCTCGCGCGTACGCACGCCGAGGAGGTCAAGGCGCTCGTCGAGGCCGGCGCGGCGCTCTCCGGCGCCCAAGAGGCGCTGCTCGGCGGCGCGGAGCCGGCCGTGTTGCGGTCGGCAGCCGAGGCAGCGCGGGCGCTGGTCGACGCGCTCGCCGCCCAGACGCCCGTCGACGGCGCGACCAAGGACAAGGTCCGCGCGACGCTGCACGCCGCGACCGTCGACGACGAGGCGCGCGCCGAGGTCGCCAGCGGCCGCGTTCTCAAGGAGCGCGCGGCGTCGGGCTTCGGTGGCCTCGACGCGCTGGTCGCGTCCGCGACGCCGCCCGCCTCCGCGAGGAAGTCCGGCTCCGCGAAGCCGGCTGGGCCAGATCCGCGTGAGGTCCGGCGCCGGCGCGACGCGTTGCGGCGGGCCAACGAGGCCGAGGCCGAGGCGGAGTCGGCGCTGGACGGGGCGCGGCGGTCGCTCGAGCAGGTCGAGGCGACGATCACGGCGCGCAAGCGGGATCTGGCGCAGGCAGAGGCGGCGCTCAGCGAGGCGCGCGACCGCCGCGAGCGGGCCGAGCAGGCGGCCGCGGAGCTGGATCGGGGGTAAACGCCGGATCGACGGTCGCGCGCGCGTCGACGGTCGCGCCGTCCGGGATGGACGTGCCCGCCATCAGCGCCGCCGACGGCCCGATCCGCACGCCGTCGCCGACCACGACCGGCACCGCGCGCAGGCCCTGCGCGCGCACCGGCCGCTCGACGTCTCCCGCGACCGGCGACGTGTCGACCAGGACGACCTCGTCGCCGAACACGCAGCGCGCGCCGATCGACACCGACTGCTGGGCGGTGATCACGCACCGCTCGCCGAGCCACGAGCCCGCTCCGACGACGACCGTCGCGCCCGGCCCGACGTGGAACCGGCACCCATCACCGAGCACCACGCCGTCGCCCAGCTCCACCCGCCCGCCTTCGGCGACGTCGAACCGCACGCCGCGCCCGACCGCGACGTCCCGCCCCGCGACCACGCCCCGCTTGCGCGCCCGTCGCCGATCGCGCCAGCCCGCGCGCCGCGGCAGCGCGGAGGGCGGCGCGAGCGCGGCGTCAGAGGGCGAGGAGGAGCTCACGCCGAGATCGTCGCACGCGGCCGAGAACGACGAAGGGCGGCACCGGAGTGCCGCCCTTCGAAGCAACTTCTATGTCTTGCTTGGCGCCTAGGCCGCGACGCGGAGCGACTTGACGTCGCCGTCCGCCGCAAGGCGACGGAGCGCGCGCTCTTCGGCCTGACGGGCCTTGGAGGGCGGCATGCCGAGCCGGCGGGCAGCCTGGACGAGCGTGTGCTCGCCGTCGCCGCCGGTGCCGAAGCGCAGGTGGATGACCTCGCGCTCGTCCTCCGGAAGGCGGTTGACCGCCTCACGGAGCGCCGACGCCTCGGTCTCGCGCTCAACCTCTTCGTCGACGGTCTCACCGTCGGCGGGAAGCAGGGCGCCCAGCGCGGTCTCGCCGTCGTCGCCGACGGTCTGATCCAGCGAGGCCAGGGCACGGTCGCGCTCACGCAGCAGCGCGACCTCTTCGATGTCCAGCTCAGCGGCCGCGGCGACCTTCTCGTCGGTCGGCGGCTCGCCCAGCTCGGCGGTCAGCTCGCGCTCCACACGGGCGATACGGCGGGCCCGCTGCGACATGTGGGAGGGCAGACGGATCGTGCGACCCGTGTTGTCCAGCCCGCGCTGCAACGCCTGGCGGATCCAGATCGTCGCGTACGTGGAGAAGCGGTAGCCCTTGCGGTAGTCGAACTTCTCGACGGCGCGGATGAGGCCGAGCATGCCTTCCTGAACGAGGTCGTCCAGCGTCAGGCCTTGGCCGACGTAGTGGCGGGCGACCGACACGACGAGGCGCAGGTTCGAGTTGACCAGCAGATCCTTGGCCTCGAGATCGCCGCGCTCAATGCGCTGCGCGAGCTCGATTTCCATGGCCGGATCGAGGAGCTGGTACTGGCTCGCACGCCGCAGGAGCTGATCCAGCGGGGACGCGAGGACGTCGTTCGTAAACGTGGGGGTGAGGGTGGAGGGGCTCAACAAGGTCCTTTCCCGGGCAAAATCCCGATAACTACACTCGGAATTCTACGCCAGATTCGTTGCTTGTGCAACTGTGCAACGGGTCACAATCGCACGAGTTGCGGTGGGGAGTGGGGGGAGGAGTCGGGTGTCACCCGACAAGACGACACCGAAACCTTCCCAACCCCGGATGAAGCGCTCCTAAGGAGGAAGGTGGTGCCCTCTTCGGGCCACATTGATACGTCTCCTGCTCGTGGTCAAACGTTACGTTCAGCCCGTCTACGCTGGTGATCGCGCCACAGATGGCCGATCTGGCGCGTCGCCGCGTAGTGCAGGTCAGACCGCGGTCCGGACGCCGGCGGGGCGAGCTGCGCCGGGTCCCGGTCCAACTTCAGCGCCCGCGCCGCGCGCCGCGCGATCTCCAGTTGGCCGAGCGCCGTTGGGTGGACGGCGTCCGGGAACCACCAGCGCCAGCCGCCGAAGTCGTCGAGCGATACCACCGCGAACCCGTGCGATTGCGCCACATCGCGCACGATCGCGTTGAGGTCGGCGACCTTCGCGCCGGCCCGCGGCCGGCCGAGGTCGAGCGGCACGGTGGCGAGGCAGCGGCGCTCGGAGCGGGCGGCGACCGCGCTGCACAGGGTGTCGAGCGCGTGCGTGTAGCGATCCGCGTCCCAGTCGAGCGACCGCACGTCGTTGGTCCCGACCCCGACGCACGCGACCGCGTAGTCGTCTCGTATCCGAGACAGTTCGCGCGCCACGAGATCGGGCGCAGAAGCACCCGGTCGGGCTATTCGGTGAAACGGGAGGTCCAGCAACGCGGCGACCCACTCCGGCCACGCGCGGGGAGGAACACGATAGGACCCCTCCTCGGGCCCCGACATGATGGAGTCGCCCAGCGCGAGGACGGGCCCATCAGCGGCCAAGCCGCCCGGCATGCCTGACGGCGACGCCGGCGGATGGCCGCCGACGTCGTCAGGCACGCCCGGCTTCCTCGGTCGCGGCACGCAGGCGCGCGGCGTGCTTGGCCTTCAGCTGACCCCGCCGCAACGCGAACTTCCACGCGCCGCTCGCGGTCCCCGGCAGGTTCATCCGCGCCTCAGACCCCAGGCCCAGAACATCCTGGACTTGCAGCATCACCAGCGGCGCGACCGAGGACATCCACAACCGGATGAGCCCCCAGTCGATGTCGTCGTCGGCGAACCCGGCGGCGCGCAGCGCGGCCAGCGCCTCGTCGCGGCGCGCCGCTTCCAGCGTCGACCACCAGCCGTTCAGCGTGTCGGTGTCGTGCGTGCCGGTGTAGGCCACGACGTCGTCGCGGTGGTTCTCCAGGCGGTGCGGCCCGCGCGGGTCCTCGGGGTCGAAGGCGAACTGCAGGACGACCATCCCCGGGTAGCCCAACCCGCGCCGCAAGGCGGTGACCGGCGGCGTGATGACGCCCAAGTCCTCCGCGATGAACGCGCCGTAGGAGTCCCACCCGAGCTCGCGCCGCGCCGCGTTGAACACCGCGCGCCCTGGGCCGCGCCGCCAGACGCCACCGCGCGCGTCGCGATCGCCCGCCGGCACCGCCCAGTAGGCCACGAACCCGCGGAAGTGGTCGATGCGGGCCATGTCATACAACTCGAACACGCGCTCGAAGCGCGCCACCCACCACGCGTAGCCGCGCCGCTGCATGGCGGGCCAGTCGTAGATCGGGTTGCCCCAGCGCTGGCCGGCCGCCGTGAACGCGTCCGGCGGGACGCCCGCCACGACGCCATCGGCGAACAGCTCCGGCCACGCCTTCTGGTCATAGCCGCCGGGCGCGACATAGATCGGCACGTCTCCGATCAGACCGACGCCCCGGTCGGCGGCATAGGAGCGCAACGCGCCCCATTCCCGCTCGAAGCGCACCTGGTCGGCCCACATCCGCCGCGGGAGAGAACGCGCCCAGAACTCGTGCCGCGCGCCGAACGCGTCGATCTCCTCGCGCGTGACCTCCGCGTCCGGCTTCTCCAGGAAGCCGTCCCACGCCGCAAACGCCGACGACGCCTTGTACGGCGAGCCGTACCGGTCCGGCGGCCCTAGCGGCAGCATCTGCCACCACGACTGCCCGGCCTCGGCCAGCCAGTCCACGAACCGCCGCGCTTCACCGCCCAGCCGCCCGCCCGGCAGCGAGGTGAGGTGCAACTGGACGCCGCTCGACCGGCGGGAGAAAGGGTTCGTGCGTTCGGTCACTGGATTGTTGCGTTCGTCAGGCGTCATTCTGGGAAGAGTCGCCACTACGTGCCCGCTCGACCGATCGACCAACCAACCGAGACCCCCACACGCGTCGTGAAGCAGGACCCCGCCCCGCCCACCCGCGCTTCCCCCAAGCGCACCAAGCCCGCGGCCCCGCCGCGCATCGTGATCCTCGCCCCCGAGCCGCTGATCGACGGCGGCCGGTACGCGCCCAAGCGGACGGTCGGGGAGGAGGTCGCGATCAAGGCGACCATCTTCGCGGACGGCCACGACGTCCTGAAGGCCGTCGTCAAGGTCAAGGCGCCCAACAGCCGCAAGTGGGTCGAGCACCCGCTCGCCCACATCGACAAGGACGTGGCGGGCGACACCTACGCCGGCGGCTTCCCCGTCGAGGCGCTCGGCCGCCACCAATGGACGATCGAGGCCTGGATCGACGCCTTCGCCTCGTGGCGCGAGGAGCTGCGCCGCAAGGTCGACTTCGGCGAGACCGAGCTGGCCGGCGAGCTGTCGGAGGGCGTCCTGCTCCTGGACGCCGCCAAGGAGCGCGCCAAGGGCGGCGATCGCAAGATCATCAAGAACGCCCTGGAGACCCTCTCCGATCCTGAAGTCGATGAGCCGCTCAAGCACCAGGCCGCGCTCGATCCCGAGCTCGCCGCGGCGATCGACCGCTACCCCGACCGCTCGCAGTCCGCGACGCTCGACGAGCCGCTCGTCCTCGACGCCGACCCCGAGCGTGCGCGCTTCGGCTCCTGGTATGAGCTGTTCCCGCGCTCCTGGGGCGGCTTCAAGGGCACGGCAGAGGCGGTCCCGCAGATCGCCGCGCTCGGCTTCGACGTCCTCTACCTCACGCCGATCCACCCGATCGGCGTCACGAACCGCAAGGGCCCCAACAACACGCTGACGGCCGGACCCGAAGACCCCGGCTCGCCGTGGGCCATCGGCATGAAGGGCGTCGGCGGCCACGAGGCCGTCCACCCCGAGCTCGGCACGCTCGAGGACTTCGCCGACCTCGTCCGCACCGCCGACGAGCACGGCCTGCAGATCGCCATCGACTTCGCGATCCAATGCAGCGCCGACCACCCGTGGCTGACCGAGCACCCCGAGTGGTTTCACCGCCGCCCCGACGGGTCGCTCAAGTACGCCGAGAACCCGCCCAAGAAGTACCAGGACATCTACAACGTCAACTTCCAGTGCGAGGACTGGAAGGGCCTGTGGAACACGCTGCGCGACATCGTGCTGCTGTGGGTGCAGCGCGGCGTGAAGGTCTTCCGCGTGGACAACCCCCACACCAAGTCCTTCGCCTTCTGGGAGTGGATGATCGCCGAGGTCCGCGCCAAGCACCCGGACACGATCTTCCTGGCCGAGGCCTTCACCCGCCGCGCGGTGATGCGCACGCTGGCCAAGCTCGGCTTCAACCAGTCCTACACCTACTTCACGTGGCAGTACTCGCGCTGGGAGCTTGAGCAGTACGTGCAGGAGCTGGCCTACGAGACCGCTGACTACTACCGCCCCAACTTCTTCGCCAACACGCCGGACATCCTCACCGAGCAGCTCCAGCACGGCGGCCGCGCGATGTTCGAGGCGCGCCTCGTCCTGGCCGCCACGCTGAGCCCGACCTACGGGATCTACTCCGGCTATGAGTGGATCGAGCACACCGCGGTCAAGCCCGGCAGCGAGGAGTACCTGGACTCCGAGAAGTACGAGGCCAAGCAGCGCACGCTCGACGGCGCGCCGCTCAACGGCCTGATCCGCCTGCTCAACGAGGCCCGCGGCGCGCACCCCGCGCTGCAGCACCTGTCCAACATCACGTTCTTGGACACCCAGAACGACGGCCTCATCGCCTACATCAAGCAGACCGGCGACGACGCGGTCCTCGCCGTCGTCTGCCTCGATCCGCAATGGGCCCAGGAGGGCTCCGTTCACGTGCCCGACCACCTCGGCCTGCCCTGGGAGTTCCAGGTCCAGGACCTCCTCGACGGGAGCCGGTACGACTGGCACGTCGGCCCCAACTACGTCCGGCTCGCCCCTGGCGACCGCCAGGCGCACCTGTTCCGCGTGGTCCGGGGGTAGCGGTCATGGCCACCCAGGCACGCGAGACCCAGCACGACGACACGCCGACGCGCTTTGAGCAGTCCGAGGCCTCCGTCGCGTCCGAGGCCGAGAACCAGAACCTGCCCGTCAAGGCGGAGAAGGAGCTGCACGCCGCCGATCCGACGCACTGGTTCGAGCGCGACCCGCTGTGGTTCAAGCGCGCGTTGTTCTACGAGATCCACATGCGCGGCTTCTACGACGGCAACGACGACGGGTCGGGCGACTTCGTCGGGCTGACCGAGAAGCTCGACTACCTGCAGTGGCTCGGCGTCGACTGCATCTGGCTGCTGCCGATGTTCCCCAGCCCGCTGCGCGACGGCGGCTACGACATCGCCGACTTCTACGGGATCCACCCCGACTACGGCACGGTCGAGGACTTCGAGACCTTCATGTTGGCCGCGCACGAGCGCGGCATCCGCGTCATCGCCGACCTGGTGATGAACCACACGTCGTCTGACCACCAGTGGTTCCAGGACGCCCGCAACGCGCCGCCCGGCTCGCCCGAGCGCGACATGTACGTCTGGTCCGACACGGACGAGAAGTACAGCGAGGCCCGGATCATCTTCACCGACACCGAGACCTCCAACTGGACCTGGGACCCGGTCGCCGGCCAGTACTACTGGCACCGCTTCTTCTCCCACCAGCCCGACCTCAACTACGACAACCCGGTCGTCCACGAGCGGATGCTCGACGTCCTGCGCTTCTGGCTGGACCGCGGCCTGGATGGCTTCCGCCTGGACGCCGTGCCCTACCTCTACGAGCGCGAGGGCACCAACTGCGAGAACCTGGAGGAGACCCACGAGTTCCTGCGCAAGGTCCGCAAGACCGTCGACGAGGAGTACCCCGACCGCGTGCTGCTCGCCGAGGCCAACCAGTGGCCTGAGGACGTCGTCGAGTACTACGGCAAGGGCGACGGCGACGAGTGCCACATGGCCTTCCACTTCCCGGTCATGCCGCGCATGTTCATGTCCTTGCGCCGCGAGGACGCGACGCCGATGGCCGAGATCCTGGAGCGGACGCCCGCGATCCCGCGCACCGCGCAGTGGGGCTTGTTCCTGCGCAACCACGACGAGTTGACCTTGGAGATGGTCACCGACGAGGAGCGCGACTACATGTACGGGGAGTACGCCAAGGACCCGCGCATGAAGATCAACGTCGGCATCCGCCGGCGGCTGGCGCCCTTGCTCGACAACGGCCGCGACGAGATCGAGCTGATGACCGCGATCCTCTTCTCGCTTCCGGGCTCGCCGGTCCTCTACTACGGCGACGAGATCGCCATGGGCGACAACATCTACTTGGGTGACCGCGACGGCGTCCGCACGCCGATGCAGTGGACGGGCGACCGCAACGGCGGCTTCTCCCGTGCGGACTTCGCCCAGCTCTACGCGCCGCCGCTGATGGACCCCGTCTACGGCTTCCAGGCCGTCAACGTCGAGGCCCAGCTGCGCACGCCGACGTCGCTGCTGCGCTGGCTGCACCGCTTCATCGCATTGCGCAAGGAGCACCCGGTCTTCGGCCTGGGCGACTACGTCCCGCTGCCGACCGAGAACCCCAGGATCTTCGCCCACCTGCGCACCTACGCCGACGACGTGATCTTGTGCGTGCACAACGTCGCGCGCTCCGCGCAGGCCGTCGAGCTGGACTTGAGCGCCTACGAGGGCCGCTACCCGGTCGAGATGTTCGGCCGCTCGCGCTTCCCGCGCATCGGCGAGTTGTCCTACTTGCTCACGCTTGCCCCGCGCGGCTTCTTCTGGTTCGTGCTGGAGAAGCCCGCCGAGGAGATCGACGACGACCAGGAGGCCAGCTCATGAGCGCGTCCGCCGGCGCCCTGCGCCTGCCCGACGAGGAGGCGCTGCGCGACTTCGTCATCGCCCAGCGCTGGTTCGGCTCCAAGTCCAAGGAGGTCGCGCACTTCCGGTTGCTGGAGACGATCCCGCTGACCGAGCAGCCGCTCGGCCTGTCTGTGCTGGAGGTCGAGTTCCTGCCTGGCACACACGAGCTCTACCAGCTGCCGATCGGCGCGCGGCCGGAGGGCGACTGGACCGAGGGCGTGATCTGCGTCAACGACGCGATGGCGATCTACGACGCGATGGGCGATCCCGAGACCGCCCGTGCGCTCCTGCGCCTGATCGCCACCGACACCGAGATCGAGACCGCCAACGGCGTCGCGCAGTTCTGCACCGTGGAGGGTTCGACGCTCCCCGCCGAGATCGGCGACGTGCGCCCGATGGGCGCAGAGCAGTCCAACAGCTCGATCGTCATCGACGAGAAGCTGGTCCTCAAGGCCTACAGGAAGCTCGGCGCAGGTCCCAACCCCGAGCTCGAGATCCTGCGCTTCCTCACCGAGCGCGACTTCCCGCACATCGCCGCGCTGCGCGGTTGGTACGGCCACAGCGGCCGGCTGATCGACGCGACGCTCGGCATCGTCCAGGACTTCCTGGCCGGCGCGACCGACGGCTGGGACCTCGCGCTCGCCGACCTGCGCGAGGACCCGCAGCGGTTCGTCGCCCGGGCGCGGCTGCTCGGCGAGGTCACCGGCCGCCTGCACACGACGCTCGGCTCCGAGTCCCAGGACCCCGCATTCGCGCCCGAGGAGACGTCAGCCGAGGCGCTCGGCCTGCTGACCGCCACCGTCGACGAGGAGATCGAGCGCGTCTTCGTGGACCTCCCGGAGGCGGACGACCCGGACGCGCCCGACGTCCTGGCGCCGATCCGCGGCCGCGGCCAGGAGGTGCGCGACCAGCTCCAGCGGCTGACGCAGGTCGGCTCGGCCGGGCGCGTGATCCGCCACCACGGCGACTACCACCTCGGCCAGGTGATGCTGACCGCCGATGACGACTGGGTCGTGCTCGACTTCGAGGGCGAGCCCGCGCGCACGCTCGTCGAGCGCCGCCGCAAGCGCTCGCCGTTGCGCGACGTCGCCGGCATGCTGCGCTCGTTCGCCTACGCGGCGACCGCCTCGGAGCTGCTGCACGACGCGCCCGCGCCCGAGGGCTGGGAAGACGCCGTGCGTAGCGCTTACCTCGACGGGTACTTGGAAGAGACCGACCAGTCGCTGCTGCCGCCCGGACGGGCTGGCGTGGAGCGACTGCTGGCGGTCTTCGAACTTGAGAAGGCCGTGTACGAGCTGCGCTACGAGCTGGACAACCGGCCCGAATGGGTGAAGATCCCGGTGGCCGGGATCGCGCGGCTGCTCGAACCCGAGACGACGGAGCCGGAGGCATGAGCCGCACGATGCAGGACGAGCGCTTCACCAAGGCCTGGCAGCGGGACGCCGACGCGCTGGCGGCCGGCGAGCTGGCCGACCCACACGCGCTGCTGGGCGCGCACTCCGACGGCGACGGCGGCGCGATCGTCCGCGCCTGGCGCCCGGGCGCCGAGCAGGTCGTCATCAAGGTCGACAAGGGCATTGACTTCGGCGCCGAGCTGGTCCACCCGGCCGGCGTCTGGGCCGCGCACCTCGACGGCGCCAAGCCGCCGCTGCGCTACGAGATCGAGACCCGCTACCCGGACGGGCTGTCGGTGACCGAAGCCGACGCCTACAGCTTCCCGCCGACCGTCGGCGAGCTGGACATGCACCTGGCCGGCGAGGGCCGCCACGAGGAGATCTACGAGCGCCTCGGCGCGCACGAGCGCACGCTCAGCGGCGTCGCCGGCACCGCCTTTGCGGTCTGGGCCCCGGCGGCGCGCTCGGTCTCGGTCGTCGGCGACTTCAACTCGTGGGACGGCCGGCTGCACCCGATGCGCTCGCTCGGCTCGACCGGCATCTGGGAGCTGTTCCTGCCGGGCGTCGAGGCGGGCGCGCTGTACAAGTTCGAGCTGCGCACCCAAGGCGGCGCGCTGCGCGTGAAGACCGATCCGTACGCGCGGCAGGTCGAGATCTCCCCGAAGACCGCGGCGATCGTCACGCGCTCCGAGCACGAGTGGGACGACGCGGAGTGGATGGCCGAGCGCGGCCAGCAGATCCAGCACGAGCGCCCGATGTCGGTCTACGAGGTCCACCTCGGCTCCTGGCGGCGCGACCCGGACGACCCGGAGCGGCTGCTGTCCTACGCCGAGGTCGCCGACCAGCTCGCGGCCTACGTCAAGGACCTGGGCTTCACCCACGTCGAGCTGCTGCCGGTGATGGCGCACCCGTTCACGGGCTCTTGGGGCTACCAGGTGACCGGCTACTTCGCGCCCGACCCGCGGCTCGGTGGCCCGGACGACCTGAAGGCCTTCGTCGACCGCATGCACGAGCACGAGCTCGGCGTGCTGATGGACTGGGTGCCCGCGCACTTCCCGCGCGACGACTGGGCCCTGGCGCGCTTTGACGGCACCGCGCTCTACGAGCACGAGGACCCGCGCCGCGGCGCGCACCCGGAGTGGGGCACGTTGGTGTTCAACTTCGGGCGCAACGAGGTCAAGAACTTCCTGTTGTCCTCGGGCCTGTTCTGGTGCACGGAGTACCACGCCGACGGCCTGCGCGTGGACGCGGTCGCGTCGATGTTGTACTTGGACTACTCGCGCAAGGAGGGCGAGTGGATCCCCAACAAGCACGGCGGCCGCGAGGACCTCGAGGCGGTGGAGTTCCTCAAGGAGCTCAACGAGACGCTGCACGCCCGCGAGCCCGGGATCATCTCCGCGGCCGAGGAGTCGACGGCGTGGCCGGGCGTGTCGCGCCCGACCTACCTCGGCGGGCTGGGCTTCGGGTTCAAGTGGAACATGGGCTGGATGCACGACACCCTTAACTACTTCCAGCACGACCCGATCCACCGCCGCTACCACCACCACGAGCTGACGTTCTCGTTGATGTACGCCTTCAGCGAGAACTTCATCCTGCCGCTCTCCCACGACGAGGTCGTCCACGGCAAGGGCACGATCTACTCGCGGATGCCGGGCGACCACTGGCAGAAGCTCGCCAACGTCCGCGCGCTGTACGCCTACCAGTGGGCGCATCCGGGCAAGCAGCTGCTGTTCATGGGCCAGGAGTTCGCCCAGCCGCAGGAGTGGAACGCCGAGCGCTCGCTGGACTGGCACGTGCTCGAGGACGACCCGGAAGGGGACCCGCCCGCCCGCGGCGGGACCCACGTCGGCGTCCAGAACCTGGTGCGCGACCTCAACCACGCCTACACCGCCGAGCCGGCGCTGTGGCAGCGTGACGGCGATCCCGAGGGCTTCTACTGGATCGAGGCCAACGACGCCGAGAACTCGGTTGTGGCCTTCGCGCGTGTCGCGACCGACGGCCGCACGATGGTCTGCGTCATGAACCTCACGCCGATCCCGCGCGAGGGCTACCGCGTCGGCCTGCCGCACGGCGGCCGCTGGCGCGAGGTCGTTAACACCGACGCCACCCAGTACGGCGGCTCCGGCGTGGGCAACTTCGGCGGGGTGGAGGCCGAGGATCTGCCCTGGCACCACCAGCCGCACTCGGCCGCGATGACCCTGCCGCCGCTCGGCGTGCTGTGGTTCGTGCCCGAGGACTGACGTTGACGGGCTTCTTCGCGCTGCAAACCCGAGGGACGGACGTCCGTCGCGAGGCGATGGGCGGCCTGGCGACGTTCCTGACGATGTCCTACATCGTGTTCGTCAACCCGGCGATCCTGTCGGCCGCGGGGCTGCCGTTCGACGCGGTCGCCGTGGCCACCGCGCTGGCCGCGGCCGGGTTCACCATCATCATGGGCCTGGCGACGAACCTGCCGTTGGCGCTGGCGTCGGGGCTGGGCATCAACGCGGTCGTCGCGTTCGACATCATCTTGGGCCGCAAGGTCGCGCCCGACGTCGGGATGGCGTGCATCGTCCTGGAGGGCGCGGTCGCGGTCGTGCTGGTGCTGGCCGGGCTGCGCGAGGCGGTTGTCCGCGCGGTGCCGACGTCGCTGAAGCTGGCGATCGGCGTGGGCATAGGGTTGTTCATCGCCTTGGTCGGGCTGCGCGACGGCGGGATCGTCGTCAACGACGCGGCGACGGGCATCGCGCTCGGTGACCTGACGTCCGGCCCGGCGCTGATCGCGCTGGCGGGCATCTTGGTGGGGTTGGGCGCCAGCGCGGCGAACATCCGCGGCTCGGTGCTGATCGGGATCGCGACGGCGACCGTGCTGGGGCTGATCTTCGGCGTGCTCGACGGGCCGGACGCGGTCGCGCGCTGGCCGCACTCGGGCGACTTCTCGACGATCGGCGACGGCCTCGATCCCGATGCGCTCGGCGACGCGCTCACCTGGACGCTGGTGCCGGTGATCTTCGCGCTGTTCATGACCGACTTCTTCGACACCGTGGGCACCGCCTACGCGGTGACGTCCGCGGGCGGCCTGCTGGACGAGAAGGGCGAGGTCCCGAAGATCCGCAACCTGTTGTTGGTGGACAGCGCCGCGGCGGCCGGCGGCGGCGCGATGGGCGTCTCGTCGGTGACGACCTACGTCGAGTCCGGCGCGGGCGTTGCGGAGGGCGCGCGGACGGGGCTGGCTTCCGTGGTCACCGGCGCGCTGTTCGCGCTGACGATCTTCTTCGTGCCGTTGATCGCGGTCGTCGGTCAGGGCGTGGCCGTCAGCAAGGACACCACCATCCATCCGGCGGTCGCGCCGGCCTTGGTGATGGTCGGCTACCTGATGATCCAGCTCGTGCGCGGGATCGAGTGGGAACAGCCCGAGGACGCGGTCCCGGCGTTCCTGGTGATCGTGGGCATCCCGCTTACGTTCTCGATCTCGGCGGGCATCGGATTGGGCGTCTTCGGTTACGTCGTGACGATGATCGCCCGGCGCCGCGTGCGCGAGATCCATCCCATCATGTGGTTGTTGGTGCCTTTGTTCGCCGCTTTCTTCGCCTCCGACTGGTTGAGCGCCAATGTCTTCTGAGCCAGCGGCCCTGCCGTGGGAGGCACCGCTGGGCGCGGTGCCCCTCGGCGACGGGACCGTCCGCTTCCGCGTGTTCTCGCTGGACCACGAGCCGACGCTGGTCGTGAGCGGGCGCGAGCACGCGATGGAGTCCGAGGGGCACGGGACCTGGACCGCGGTCGTCGAGGCCGCCGCGGGCGACGACTACGCCTACGTGTTGGACGGCGGCGCGCCGCTGCCCGACCCGCACACGCGGCTGCAGCCCGAGGGTCTGCGCGGGCCGTCGCGGATCGTCGACCCCGCCGCGTGGACGTGGGGCGACCAGGGCTGGCCCGGCGTCCCGCTGGAAGACCTGGTGGTCTACGAGCTGCACGTCGGGACGTTCACCGACGAGGGCACGTTCGACGCGGTCATCCCGTACTTGGCCGGCCTCGCCGAACTGGGCGTCACCGCGATCGAGCTGATGCCGGTCGCCGACTTCCCGGGCCAGCGCGGCTGGGGCTACGACGGCGTCTACTTCTGGGCCGCGCACCAGGCCTACGGCGGGCCTGACGGACTGCAACGCCTGGTCGACGCCGCCCATTGTGCGGGGATCGGCGTGATCCTCGACCTCGTCCTCAACCACGTCGGCGCGTCGGGCGAGAAGGCAATCCGTGCCTTCGGCCCCTACTTCACCGACAAGTACTCCACCTTCTGGGGCGAGGCCATCAACTACGACGGCGACTGGTCCGGGCCGGTTCGCGAGTGGGCGGTCCAGGCGTGCGAGATGTGGGTCCGCGACCTGCACATCGACGGGCTGCGGCTGGACGCGATCCACGCGATCTTCGACCAGTCGGCCGAGCACGTCGTCGCCGAGGTTGCGCGGCGCGTGCACGCCGCTCGGAGCACGGCGCTCGTCATCGCCGAGTCGGGGCTCAACGACCCCAAGGTGGTCCGCGACGCCGAAGCCGGCGGCTGGGGCTGCGACGCGGCGTGGGCCGACGACGTCCACCACGCGATCCGCACGCTGGTCACCGACGAGTCCGAGGGCTACTACGCGGAGTTCGGGTCGGTCAACGACCTCGCGCACGCTTTCCGCGACCCGCACGTCCACGACGGCCGCTGGTCGGAGTTCCGCAAGCGCCGCTTCGGCGCGCCCGCCGCCGGCTGCCCGCCGGAGCGCTTCGTCGTCTTCGACCAGAACCACGACCAGGTCGGCAACCGCGCGCTCGGCGATCGCCTGCCGCACGAGGCCCGGCCGCTGGCCGCGTTCGCCACGCTGCTGTCGCCCTACACACCGATGCTGTGGATGGGCGAGGAGTACGGCGAGGACGCGCCGTTTCAGTTCTTCACCGACCACATCGACGAGGAGATCGCGACCGCCACGCGCGAGGGGCGCCGCCGGGAGTTCGCGGCGTTCGCGCGCTTCGCGGGCGAGGAGGTCCCGGATCCCCAGGATCCCGCGACCTTCGAGCGCTCCAAGCTCACCCGATCGGAGGATTCGGCGCTGAAAGGGTTGTACGCCGACCTGCTTCGGGTACGTCGCGCGCTGCCCCGCGGACCCGTCGATGACGTCCGGGCCGACTCCGAGGCGCGCTGGATGCGCGTCCGGCGCGGGGATTACACCTTGCTGATGAACTTCGCAGACCAAGAGCAGGTCGTGCCCGGAGAGGCCGTCCGGCAGATCGTGCTCGCCACCCATGAGGCCGCATCCCTACGCGAGGACGGGCTCGTCTTGCTGCCACCCCTCGCCGGCGTCCTCGCCGCGGGGTTCCGCGCATGAGCGCGCGCGACGCCTGGCCAGGAGAGCCGTTCCCGCTTGGTCCCGTATGGGACGGCCAGGGGACCAACTTCTCGCTCTTCTCCGAGAACGCCGAGCGCGTCGAGCTGTGCCTGTTCGACCGCGACGGCAACGAGGAGCGCGTCGACGTGGTCGAGCAGACCGCGCACAACTGGCACTGCTACCTGCCCGGCGTCGGGCCGGGGCAGCGCTACGGCTACCGCGTCTACGGCCCCTACGACCCGGCCCAGGGCAAGCGCTTCAACCCCAACAAGCTGCTGATCGACCCCTATGCCAAGGCGATCGACGGCACGATCGACTGGGACGCCGCCAACGCGCTGCCCTACACGCCGCCCGAGGGCGAGGCGACCGACGACGCCGACTTCGAGTTCGACGACGAAGACAGCGCGCCCGCGATCCCCAAGTGCGTCGTGGTGGATGAGTCCTTCAACTGGGAGGACGACCGCCACCCGCGAACGCCGTGGACCGAGACGGTGATCTACGAGACCCACGTCAAGGGCATCTCCAAGCAGTTCCCCGGCCTGCCGGAAGAGCTCCAGGGCACCTACGCGGGGCTGGCCTCCGACGAGATGGTCGGCTACCTGAAGGACTTGGGCGTCACGACCATCGAGCTGCTGCCGGTGCACCACATCGCCGACGAGTCGTTCCTGCACGAGCACGGCCTGAAGAACTACTGGGGCTACTCGACGATCGGCTACCTCGCGCCGCACTCGCCCTACGCCGCCAACCGCGAGCCGGGCGAGAACCTCAAGGAGTTCAAGGGGATGGTGAAGGCCCTGCACCGCGCGGGGCTGGAGGTCATCCTCGACGTCGTCTACAACCACACCGCCGAGGGCAACCACCTCGGTCCCATGTTGTCGTTCAAGGGCGTCGACAACCAGGCCTACTACCGCCTGTCGCCTGAAGACCCGCACTTCTACATGGACTTCACCGGGACGGGCAACACGCTCAACGCGGTGCAGCCGGCGGTCCTGCGGCTGATCATGGACTCGCTGCGCTACTTCGTCCTGGAGTGCCACGTCGACGGCTTCCGCTTCGACCTCGCCTCGACGCTGGCGCGCACGTTCTACGACGTCGACCGGTTGTCATCGTTCTTCGACACCATCCACCAGGACCCGGTGCTCTCGCAGGTCAAGCTGATCGCCGAGCCGTGGGACGTCGGCCCGGGCGGCTACCAGGTCGGCAACTTCCCGGTGCTGTGGAGCGAGTGGAACGGCATCTACCGCGACACGATGCGCGACTTCTGGCGTGGGCAGGCGTCGATCGCCGACTTCGCCGCGCGCTTCGCAGGGTCCAGCGACCTGTACGCCGACGACGGCCGCTCGCCGTTTGCCTCCATCAACTTCGTCACCGCCCACGATGGCTTCACGCTGCGCGACCTCGTCTCGTTCAACGACAAGCACAACGACGCCAACCAGGAGGGCAACCGCGACGGCACCGACGACAACCGCTCGTGGAACTGCGGCGCCGAGGGGGACACCGACGACGAAGAGGTCCTCAAGCTGCGCTCCAAGCAGCAGCGCAACTTCCTGACGACGCTGCTGCTCAGCCAGGGCGTGCCGATGCTGCTCGGCGGCGACGAACTCTGTCGCACGCAGTTCGGCAACAACAACGGCTGGTGCCAGGACAACGAGATCTCTTGGTACCAGTGGGAGATCGGCGACGAGGGCCGCCAGCTGATGGAGTTCACGCGGCGCCTGATCGCGCTGCGTCGCGGCGAGCCGGTCTTCCGGCGCGAGCACTTCCTGGCGGGCGAGCAGTCTGAGCCGGGGCTGCCCGACGTGTGGTGGTTCCGCCTCGACGGGCGCCGGATGACGCGGCGCGACTGGGAGAACCCGGACCACCGCTCGCTCGGCATCTTCCTCAACGGCCAGGCGACCGGCGCGCGCGACCGCCACGGGCAGCCGGTCGAGGGCGACTCGTTCCTGGTGCTGTTCAACGCGCTGCACGAGGACCAGGTCTTCTACCTGCCCGCGCAGCGCTTCGGGCGGCAGTGGACGGTCGAGCTGTCGACCGCCGCGCCGTGGCTGGAGCCCGGCGCCGAGGACTACAAGGCGCGCGGCGAGTGCTACGTGACGTCGCGGTCGATCACCGTGCTGCGGAGGGCGGCGTGAGCGACGGCCGCGCGCCGCTTCGCGCGACGTACCGGCTCCAGCTCGGGACCGACCTCGACTTCGCGGCGGCCCAGGCGCTGCTGCCCTACATCGCCGACCTCGGCTGCTCGCATCTGTACCTGTCGCCGTCGTTCCAAGCGCGCGAAGGTTCGACGCACGGCTACGACGTCGTCGACCCGGGCCGCGTCAGCGATGCCCTGGGCGGGGAGGACGGCCTGCGCGCGTTGGCGGCGGCCGCCCGCGAGTTGGGCATGGGGTTGATCCTCGACGTCGTCCCCAACCACCTGGCGACCGACGACGCCAACCGCTACTGGTCGGACCCGAAGCTGCGCGAGCAGTTCTTCGACGTCGATCCGGTGAGCGGGAAGTGGCGGCGGTTCTTCGACATCGACGAGCTGGCGGGCGTGCGGATCGAGGACCCAGAGGTCTTCGAGGCGATGTCCGGGTTGGCCATCAGGTTGGTCGAGGAGGGCGTGGTCGACGGGCTGCGCGTCGATCATCCCGACGGGCTGCGCAACCCCTTGGAGTACCTGCGGCGGCTTCGCGACCGCGGCGTCCAACACGTATGGGTGGAGAAGATCCTCGACCCCGGCGAGCATCTGCGCGCCGACTGGCCGGTCTCCGGCACGGTCGGCTACGAGTTCGCCAACGACGTCGCGGCGCTGTTCGTGGATCCGGCGGCCGAGGATCCGCTGACCGAGTTATACGTGTCGCTCGTCGGCGACCCGCGGGCGTTCGGCGAGATCGCCGACGAGGCCAAGCTCCAACAGGCGACCGGGCCGTTCACGCCCGAGGTCGAACGGCTCGGGCGGCTGTGGCCGGAGGTCGCGGAGCTGCTGCCGGAGGCGCTGTGCGCGCTGCCGGTCTACCGCACCTACGTCGAGCCCGACACCGGGCGCGTGGAGCCCGCCGACCGTGAGGCGCTGCGCGACGTGCCGGGGCAAATCCGCCGCGCGCTGACGCTCGACGACCCGTCGGTGCCCGCGGAGTTCGTCTGGCGCTTCCAGCAGACGACGTCGCCGGTGATGGCCAAGGGCGTCGAGGACACCGCCTTCTACCGCTACGTTCGGCTCTTGGCGCTCAACGAGGTCGGCGGCGACCCCGGCCGCTTCGGGATCTCCATCGACACGTTCCACGCCGGCAACGCGCAGCGGCTGCCCGACAACCTCCTGGTCTCCTCGACGCACGACACCAAGCGCTCGGGCGACGTCCGCGCGCGGCTGGTCGCGCTGACGTGGATGGCCGACGAGTGGGCGGGCGCGGTCCGCTCGTGGACCGAGGTGAACAAGCCGCTGCGTGACGCGAAGCGCGGCGCGCCGACGCCGGCCGAGGAGCTGCTGATCTACCAGACGCTCGCCGGGGCCTGGCCGATCGAGGCCGACCGCCTGGAGCCCTATCTGGAGAAGGCGCTCCGCGAGGCCAAGCTGTCGTCGAACTGGATCGACCCTGACTTGGAGCACGAGGCGGCGGTCAAGGCGTTCGCCGTGGCGCTCCTCGACCACGGCCCGTTCCGCTACGGGTTCGACGTGATCGTCTCGCGCGTGGCCGACCTCGGCGTGCGCGTCGCGCTCGCGCAGACGTTGTTGAAGCTGACGGTCCCGGGCCTGCCCGACGTCTACCAGGGCGACGAGCTGTGGGCCTACTCGCTCGTGGACCCCGACAACCGCCGGCCGGTCGACTGGGCCGCGCGGCGCGAGGCGCTGACCGCGCTGCAAGACGGCGCGCCGCCCACTGCCGACACCATCAAGCTGCACCTCGTCGCCGCCGCGCTGGACCTGCGCCGCCGTCGGCCCGAGGCCTTCGACGCGCGCGGCGACTACGTGCCGGTCCCGGCGGGCGACGACGCGGTCGCGTTCGTGCGCGGCGACGCGGTGCTCGTCGTGGTCGCGATCCGCGACGGCGCCACCGGCGCGGGCGGCTGGGAGCTGCCGCCCTCTGTCGCCGGCCGCTGGCGCGACGTGCTCAGCGGCGAGGAGTACGAGCTGCCCGACGGCGCCACGCTCGGCGGCGTGCTCGGCCCGACCGGCCGCGCGCTGCTCGAACGCGTCGCCTGAGCGACGCCCGCGACGACCAGCGCGGCGGCGAGGAGCTGCTGCGGGCCGACCGGCTCGCCGAGCAGCAGCGCGCCGAACGCGAGGCCGAAGGGCGGGACGAGCAGCGCGAACGAGGCGACCTGGCCCGCGGGGTAGGCGCGCATCAGCCAGGACCAGGCGGCGAAGCCGCCGAGGGTGGAGAGGAACGCGATGTAGGCGATCGCGCTGATCGACTTCAGGTCGAGGTGCGCCAGCGCGTCGCCGACCGCGTGCGGGCCGTCGACGAGGAGCGACAGCGCGAGCAGGGGCAGCGGCGGGATCAGCGAGATCCACACCATCAACGCCAGCGGATCGGCGGCGCTCGAGCGCTTCATCATCAGGTTGGCGACCGCCCACGCCGCGGCGGCCGCGACGCACATCGACAACCCCGCCGCGGTCACGCCGCCCTCGCGCGACGCCGCGATCACGCCGATCCCGGCCAACGCGCAACCAAGGCCTATGAGTTGCCCACGCGACGGCGTCTCGCGCAGCACGGCGGCGGCGAGCAACAGCGTGAACGGCGCCTGCGCCTGGAGGACCACGCTCGCCAGCCCGGCCGGCATCCCGACGTCCATCGACGTGAACAACAACCCGAACTTGACCACGCCCAGCGCGACGCCGATCCCGGCGATCAGCCGCCAGGGGATCGGCGGCCGCTTGAAGAAGAACGCCAGCGGCACGCCGACCAGCGCGAACCGCAACGCGCACAGCAGCAGCGGCGGCACCTCCTCCAGCCCGACCTCGATCACCACGAAGTTCAGCCCCCAGGTGGCGGCGACGGCGACGGCGAGCAGGCGGTGGCGAAGGGGCATGGCGACGGTCGATCGCGCGCAACCCGCGCATATCGCGGGTTTCGTGCGATCGGTGGATCTTGGCGGCGTCAATCGTTTAGCACCAGCGATGGTTGCTTGGCGCGGCCGTAAGCTGTGCTTCATGCCGCTGGATGTGAAACGACTGAAGGTGCTCCGTGAGCTGGCCGAGCGCGGGACGGTCGCGGCGACCGCGGAGGCGCTCGCGTTCACGCCCTCGGCGGTCTCCCAGCAGCTCTCCGCGCTGGAGCGCGAGGCGGGTGTGGCGCTGCTGGAGCGCGAGGGCCGGCGGCTGACGCTGACCGACGCGGGCCGCACGCTGGTCGTCCACGCCGACGCGGTGCTGGCCCAGCTGGAGGCCGCGGAGGCCGAGCTGGAGGCGGCGTCCTCGGAGGTCACGGGCACGCTGCGGGTCGCCGCGTTCTCGTCCTTCGCCCGCTCGATCCTGCCGCGTGTGACGGCCGCGATGCTGGGTCACGAGCGCCTCGACGTCCATGTGCGCGACGCCGAGCCCCAAGACTCCGTGCCGATGCTGCGCCTCGGCGAGCTGGACGTCGTCATCGCCCAGCGCTTTCCGTACGTGCCGCGCGAGTTCGGTCCGGCCTTCGGAGTCGTCGAGCTGTTCGACGACCCGCTGCACCTGGCGACCGGGCCGGGCCACGAGGACGCGCCGGCGTCGTTCGCCGCGCTCGTCGGTCGCCCGTGGATCGCCGGCCACCCGGGGACGAGCTGCCACGAGGTCGTCTTGCACGCCTGCCACGCCGCCGGTCACGAGCCGCGGATCGTGGCCTTCAGCAACGACTTCGCCGTGGTCGCCGCGCTGGTCGCGGAGGGCGTCGGGATCGCGATGATCCCGGAGATCGCCCACGACCAGTGCCCGCCATCGGTGACGCTGCGCCCGCTCGATCCGCCGCTCTCGCGCCAGGTCCTGGCGGTCGTGCGGTCCGGTGCCGAACATCGTCCGGCCGTTGCGGCCTTCTTGGACGAGCTGAAGGCCGCCACGCGCTGAAACAGACGTCCAGCCCGAGATGGCGCATGCCCATCATGGTGCGGTCGTGTTCCCTAACGCTGTTTTAACCCGCGCCCGCTCGCTCATCGGCCCGCTGTTGATCGTCCTGCTCGCCGCGGTCGCGCCCACCGTCGCGCAGGGCCACCGGCACCCCCACCCGCATCCGCATCCCGGTGGCGCGTCCACCGCTGCGCCCGCGACGACCGCGGTCCCGCCGAGCACCACCGCACCCGCGAGCACCACGCAGCCGGCCCCGGCCGCCGCGCCCGCGCCCGCGCCGGCCGTCGCCCCTGCCACGTCCACGTCCACCGACGCCGCGCCGCCGCCCACGCTCGGCCAGACCGTCGCGCTCGCCACGGTCTCCGGCACGGTCACGGTCCGCGTCCCTGGCGGCGGGTCGGTCGCGCTGACGTCCGCGGCCACGCTGCCGACCGGCACGCGCATCGACACCCGCGATGGCGAGGTCGAGCTGCGCAGCGCGCTGGACGCCGCCGGGCACACGCAGACCGGCCGATTCTCCGGTGGCGTCTTCGAGGTCCGCCAGCCCAAGGACCGCAAGGGGCTGACGCAGATCGTGCTGGCGGGCGGCGACTGGGCGGGGTGCCGGACCTCGGGCTACGTCTCGCGCGCGGCCAAGGCCACCAAGAAGAAGGCGCGCAAGCCGATCCGCAAGCTCTGGGGCCAGGACAGCAACGGGAGCTTCGAGACGCGCGGCGGCGGCTCGGTCGCGACCGTCCGCGGCACGCGCTGGCTGACCACCGATACCTGCGACGGCACGCGCACGACGGTCCTTGAGGGCGCGGTGTCGGTCAAGAGCCGCGCGACCGGCGCGACGAAGCTCGTCCGCGCGGGGCAGACGCTCTTCGTCAAGCGCTGAACGCGGCGGTCCGCACGAGCTCGCATCCTGGCCAGTCGGCCAAGTAGCCTGTGCGGCAGGTGCCGTTGCGTGTCCTCGTCGTCTCCTGGGAGTACCCGCCGATCGTCGAAGGCGGGCTGGCGCGGGCTGTCCGCAAGCTGAGCGAGGCGCTGGTCGCCGACGAGGACATGGAGGTTCACGTCCTCACCCGCGCGGGCGAGCGCGGGCCATTGGACGAGATCCGCCACGGCGTGCACGTCCACCGCGTGCGCGAGCCCCACTACCCGACCGCGCTGCCGGAGTTCGTGCAGTGGGTCGGGCGGATGAACCACGACCTGCTCGAGCGTGGGGCCGAGCTGGTCGCCGAGCACGACTTCGACCTCGTCCACGGACACGACTGGCTCGTCGCGGTCGCCGCCAAGCGATTGGCCGATCGCGCCCAGATCCCGTTCGTCACCACGGTGCACGCGACCGAGCACGGGCGCCACCAGGGCTGGGTCCACAAGCCGCCGCAGTCCGACATCCACCGCACCGAGCGCTGGATGGTGCACGTCGCCGACCAGGTGCTCGTCTGCTCGCACTACATGCGCGGGCACGTCTCCGACGTCTTCGGGATCGCCGAGGACCGCGTCGTCGTCGCGCCCAACGGGATCGACCCCGGCGACCTGCAACCCGTACAAGACCTCGACGCGCTGCGCGCGAAGTTCGCCAAGCCCGACGAGAAGTTGGTGCTGTTGGTCGGGCGGTTGGTGTATGAGAAAGGCTTCCAGCACGCGCTGGAGGCGCTGGCCGGCAAGGACGGCGTGATCGCCCGCGTCGGCGGCGTCCGCTTCCTGGTGGCGGGGTCCGGCACGCACGAGTGGGAGCTGAAGGACCAGGCGCGCCGGCTCGGGCTGACCGACCACGGCACGTTCATGGGGTGGATCGGCGACGACGTCCTGCACTCGCTCTACCGGATCGCGGACCTGACCGTGGTCCCGTCGATCTACGAGCCGTTCGGGCTGGTGGCGCTAGAGGCGATGGCGAGCGGGTGCCCGTGCATCGTCGCCGACACCGGCGGGCTGCGCGAGGTCGTGCCCAACGAGCGCGTTGGGCTGCGCTTCCAGAGCAAAGACCCCAAGTCGCTCGGTCGCCACATGGAGCGCGTGCTGACCGACGACGCGCTGCGCGACCGGCTCATCGCCGAGGCCTCCGAGCACGTGCTGCGCTTCGACTGGTCTGACGTTGCGCGCCAGACGCACGCGGCGTACCGGTCGCTGCTGCGCGGCGTGCCCGTCGCCTAGCACCGTCTACCGCGTGGTCTTGGTGAAGGTGGTGGCCTTGACCTGGCGGTTGCCGGCCAGGTCGGTCGCGACCAGCGAGAACACGTGCTTGCCCAGGCGCAGCGCCGGCGTCGTGAGGCGGTAGACCGCCGGGCCGATCATCTGCGTCTTCAGCTTCTGGGTCTTGGTCTTCGCGCAGCGGCGCTTGCCGCAGCGCACCTTGTAGGTGGTGGTCACCCTGCCGGTGATCGTCTTCAGGCCGGAGCTCGGCAGCGGCTCGATCGCGGTCACGTCCAGGCGGCAGACCGTACGCGAGCACTTCGACTTGATGACCTTGGCGCGCGGGGCGACGGTGTCGGCGGTCGTGGCGATCGTCGGCGTGGTGGTGCGCGGCGGGACGACCACGACCGTCGGGCCTGAAGGCGTCGCGGCGGCGATCGTGACCGGCGCCGAGGTCGCCTCGGCGGTTCCGGACAGGCCGTAGGCGGTCACGACGCAGGTGACCGAGGCGCCGAGGAGCGCGGCGGGGATCGTCAGCGTCGTCGATCCGTAGGCGATCGGCGTGCCGTTGGCGCGGAACTCGACGTCGTAGTTGAGCGCGTTGCTCCACCCTCCGAGCTCGCAGAACAGGCGGTTGCCGGGCGTCGGCGTGCCGGTGAGCTCCGGCGCCGAGGTGTTGACCGGGTCAGATACCGCGTAGCCGACGCCGCGCTGGGCGAGGAAGGCGTGCAGTTGGGTGTTGGCGACGCGCGCGTAGTAGCCGGGGTAGCCAGGCCAGGCGCAGCCGGCACCGCCGCTGACGATCCCGGCCAGCGCGAAGGTGGCGCCGCCGGTCGGGACGGCGAGCGGTCCGCCGGAGTCGCCCTGGCAGGCGTCCTTGTTCTCCTGGCCGGCGCAGAGGAGCTGGTCGGCGTCAAACGGCGCGTAGACCGTGGCGCACGTGGTCGACGTGTGCAGGCCGTTGGCGACCTGGAGGTCGTTGGCGGCCGTGCCCATGGTGGTGTCGTTGGGCGAGCGCTGGGCGGTCGAGCCCCAGCCGCTGAGGCGCAGGTTGGTCGTGGCGTCGAAGACCGTGGAGGCGTCGGCCAGCGGGATCGCGGCGACGGTCGTGCCGTTGAGCGTGAAGCCCGGCGCCTGGAGCGTGAGGATCGCGGCGTCGCCGGTCGCCTCGTAGGGGTTGTAGGCGGGGTTGAGCGTCACGCCGACGACCGCGGGGTGCTGGCCGGCGCTGAAGCGGCTGGTGATGCCGGCGCGGACGGTGAGCGCGCTCGGCGAGGTGATGACGCCGGTGTCCTCGTCGTAGACGCAATGGGCGGCGGTGACGACGTGGGTGGCGTCGAGGATCGAGCCGCCGCAGAGGTGACCGGGCGGGAGGACGAGCGCCTGCCACGGGGCGTCGGCGCTGCTCGCGGCGGTGGTGCCGCCGACGACGTGCTGGATCGGCTTGGCGCTCGCCGTCGTTGAGACAGCGAGGCCGGTGGTCGCAAGCAGCGCGAAGAACGCGGCGAGGGCACGTCGCATGTCCCTTGCAACGGCACGGAGGACCGAGAACTTGAGCGCTGGATGCGGGGTTTTGGCCGCGGCTGTTCACGGACAAATCGAGGAATCTCGACTGAGATTGTGTAGAATTGGCTCAGATGGCCGATCACCAGAACACCATGGTCGCCACAGACGTCCACCAGCACCTCTGGCCTGAGGGGTTCGTCGCCGCGCTGGCCGCGCGCTCGGACGCCCCCGCGGTCCGGCGTGACGGGCGCGGCTGGGTCATCTCGGTGCCCGGCGAGCCCGACAGCCCGTTCGGGACCGCGACCCACGACCCGGTCGTCCGGGCGGCGGGGCTGCGCGCGACCGGGCTCGATCGCGCGTTGTTGTGCATGTCGACGCCGCTGGGGGTGGAAGCGCTGGACGAGGATCAGTCGCGCCCGCTGCTCGACGCCTGGCACGACGGCGTCTTCGCGGCCGGCGACGTGTTTGGGGTGTGGGGCGCGCTGCCGGTCCACGGCGCGGTGCCGGGCGACGTCGACGCGCTGCTCGATCGCGGCGCGGTTGGGATCTCGCTGCCGGCGGCGGCGCTGGCCTCGCCGTCTTTGGTCGAGGCCGCCGGGCCGGTGCTGGCCGCGCTCGCCGCCCGCGACGCGCCGCTCTTCGTCCATCCGGGGCCGATTGGCCCGCCTGCGGCCGCACGCGACGACGGCGACGCCGCCTGGTGGCCCGCGCTGACCACCTACGTCAGCGACGTCCACCTGGCCTGGCACGCGTTCCTCGGCTGGGGCCTGCCGTCGCACCCGACGCTGCGCGTCTGCTTCGCGATGCTCGCCGGCCTGGCGCCGCTGCACGCCGAGCGCCTGTCGTTGCGCGGCGGTCCGGCCGAGGCCATCAACAACGCCAACCTCTTCTACGACACGTCGTCCTACGGCCCGCGCGCGATCGCGGCGATGGCCGGCGTCGTCGGGGTCGACCAGCTGGTGACGGGCTCTGACCGTCCCGTCGTCGACCCGCCGTTGCACCCACCGCTCGGCAAGGACGCCGACGCGCTGATGTCCACCACCAACGTCCACCGGCTGCTGCACGGGAGGAGCGTCCCCACATGATCCGTCGACCGCACCACGATCGCGACCTGTCCCGCGCCGAGCTGGAGCTGGCCGCCGTCGACATCCTCAGCCGCCGCGAGGAGTGGGAGGAGCACATCCGCCACGACCCGAGCGGACTGCGGACCTACCACCTGCTCGAGAAGGACGACCACCTCGAGGCCTGGCTGATCTGCTGGAACGACGGCAACGACACCGGCTTCCACGACCACGACGACTCCCACGGTGCCGTCGGCGTCGCGGCCGGCCACGTCCGCGAGGAGACCCTCGCGCTCGGCGGCGATCCCGCCGTGCGCGAAGTCGGCCCCGGCGCCGTCTTCTCCTTCGACGCCACCGACATCCACCGCGTCCTGCACCTCGGCGACGACCCTGCGGTCACCATCCACCTCTACTCGCCGCCGCTGCGTCGCATGGGCGCCTACGAGGTCCTCGAAGACGGCCGCCTCGCGCGCCGCTCGATCTCCGCCGAGCAGGAGCTGGTCGCGCCGACCCACTAGCGGCCACGACGTGGTTGACTGCGGCCCATGGCCGACCGACACGTCGATCACCTCCTCATCGGCGGCGGCATCGCCTCCGCGGCGTGCGCTCAAGCGCTGCGCGACGAGGGTGCCACCGGGACGATCCTGCTCGTCGGGCGCGAGCTCGATCCGCCCTACCACCGGCCGCCGATCACCAAGGGCTACCTGGGTGGCGACGAAGGCAAGGACGATGCCTTGATCGAGTTGCCCGACGACGTCGAGGTGCTGACACGCACCTCGGTCATGACGCTCGACACGGACAACAAGACCGCGACGCTGTCGACGAAGGAGACGGTCTCCTACGACACCGCGCTGATCGCGACCGGCGCGATGGTCCGGCGGCTGCAGGTCGACGGGGCACAGCTCGACGGCCTGCACTACCTGCGCGCGCTCGGCAACGCCGACACGCTGCGCAAGGACGCCGAGGACGCCCAGCAGGTCGTCTGCGTCGGCGGCTCCTACATCGGCTGCGAGTCGGCCGCCACGCTGACCAAGCTCGGCAAGCAGGTCACGGTCGTGCTGCTCGAGGAGGAGCCGATGGAACGCGCGTTCGGCCTGGCGGCGGGCGCGTGGGTGCGCTCGGTCTTGGAGGCACACGGCGTCACCGTCCGCGCGAGCACCGAGGTCGAGCGCTTCGAGGGCGAAGGCGACGGCGATCGCATCGCGCGGGTCGTCCTGGCCGGCGGCGACACGCTCCCCGCGCAGGTCGTCGTCATCGGCGTCGGTGCCCAGCCCGACGTCATGCTCGCCCGCAAGTCCGGCCTCACGATCGGCTCGCACGGTGGGGTGGAGGCGGACGCGCAGCTCCAGGCCAAGGGCGCGCCCGGTCTCTACGTCGCCGGCGACATCGCCGAGTACGACTCGGTCGTCCACGGTCGCGTGGTCCGGATCGAGCACGAGGAGGTCGCCGCCGCCCACGGTCGCACGGTCGCCCGCAACATGCTCGGCGCCGGCAAGCCCCACGACGAGGTCCCGTACTTCTTCAGCGACCTCGCCAACTGGGCTTCGATCGAGTACGTCGGGCCAGCGCCGTCCGGCTGGGACGACGAGACGATCGACGGCGACGTCGCGTCAGGCCAGTTCGCGATCACCTACCGCCTCAACGGCGACGTGGTCGCGTACCTGAGCGCCAACGGATACGGCGACCTCGACGCGGCACGCGCCCAGATCGCGGGGTAGCTTCGGCGCGGCGGGCTAGGCCGCGGAGTCGTCGCCTTCGATGAGCTCCAGGTTCTCCTGGTGCTCACCCGCGGACGCGGCGAGCGCGTAGCCGATGAGCCCGTGCAGAAGCACCGGGAACAGCACGAAGAAGACGACGACGAGGCCGAACGTGGCCTTGAAGGCGCTGAGGGCGATGACGAGCGACATGCGCTGCGAATCCTACCTCGCAGAGGGGCAGCCGCGCGGCGCGACGCTCCCCTTGCGCGGCGGGAGGCGGATGATCCGCTCGCCGATGTTGTTGTCCTCGTGCTCTTCTACGAGGTCGCCGAGCGGGTCCGCGCGGTGCACGAACGCAAAGCAGCCGCGCAGGCCGGTCACCGAGATCCAGTTCTCGTGGTAGGTCGACGGGTAGATGTCCGCCCATCCCGGCGACACGCCCAGCCGCAGCTCCTTGCGCCCGAACGTCTGTGAGCAGGCGGGGTAGATCCGCTTCTTCGGCGACCGCTTCCAGCCGCGCACGCGCTTGAGGTCGCGGAAGCAGTACGACAGCTTCGGCCCCGTCCGCTGGAGCTTGTTGCGCGTCCCGTCGGCGTTCAGCGTCCAGAGCTCAAAGCGCGCCGCGCGCCAGTACTTCCAGTAGTGGCCCTGGCGGGGGATCGCCTTCCAGTACACCCAGCCGGCCATCGGGAAGAAGACCGGGACGCCCGCGCGGTTGCGGATCACCTGCGTGGCCTCCGCGAACCGGTACCCCGACGTCTTCGGGTTGCCCGTGTGCTGCGCGCGCAGCTCCAGCGGCCCCTTGCCGACGTTGACGATCCGGTTGGTCGCCAGCAGCCGCACGACCTTGCCGACCTTGCGCACGCGCAGGTCCGTCGGCGGCGCCATCCGCAGGTCCGGGCAGACGAGCTGCAGGACCGCGTCGTTGCACGGGTTGGTGTCCGGCGGCTCGGCCTCGCTCTGGGCGTGAACGGTGGTGGGGAGGATCGCCGCGCCGACGACGGCGAGGGCGGCGAGCGTACGTCGGACCGGCACGGCTGGGGAGTCTGCCGCATTGCCAGGCGTCAAGGCCTGTTCGAACGCGCCGCCTTACCCGCCGGTACGGTCGCGCGGATGCCCACCGGTCGGCGTCTCTCATGGGTTGTCGAGGCGGTCGGCGCGACCGCCTTGATCGTGCTGCTCGCGCGGCCGCTGATCTTCGGCGGCTCCGATCGCGGGGTCGACTTCTACACGCACTACTGGTACGTCCTGCATCAGGGCGAGGCGCTGCGCGATGGTGGGCCGTCGCTGTGGCTGCACAACGACTCGGGGCTCTTCTCCGCGTTCTACGCCTTCTACGGCGGGACGTTGTACGTGTTGACGGGCGCGCTGGCGCTGATCGGCGGCTCGACGCGGCACGCCTACATCTTCAGCTTCCTCCTGGCCTCTGCCGCCTCCTACGGCGGCTGGTGGTGGTTGGCCCGCCAGGCCGGGCTGCGGGGGCTCGCGGCCCACGCGCCGGGCCTGGTGTTCGTCACGACCGCCTACGCGATGACCCTGCTGTACGTGCGCGGCGACTGGCCGGAGCACGTCGCGGTGGCGATGCTGCCGCTGCTGGCCGCGTCGGGCCTGAGCGTCCTGCGCGCCGACCGCCTGCGCGCGGGGCCCGCGCTCGCGCTGGGCGGGAGCGCCCTGGTCTTCACCGGCAGCCACAACCTGACGCTGCTGTGCGGCTCAGTGGTGCTGCTGCTAACCGGGGCGGCGTTGCTGCTCGCGGTTCCCGAGGCGCGGGCGATGGTCACCCGCGCGGGCGTCCTGCGCGTGCTGGCGATCGCGGTGCCCGCGGTGCTCGTCAACGCCTGGTTCTTGATCCCGGACCTCGTCTACGGGCCCGACACCAGCATCGCCCACCTGCGCTGGCAGTGGGAGAAGTTCCTGCACGACACCCGGCCCAACGTCGACCTGAAGCACTTGCTCACGCTCAGCCGCGGGACGGTCGAGCCGAAGGTGCCGCACGAGGCCTTCGCGCTGCCGGTCCTGGCGATGGGGTGGACGCTAGTCGTCGTCGCGCTCGCCCGGCCGCGCCTGCGCGACCCGTGGCTGCGCGCCCTGGGGGCTCTTGTGGTGGTCGGGGCGATCGTGCTGCTCGCGATGACCCAGGTAGGAGTCCTGCACGGGCCGTTCGTGATGATGCAGTTCTCCTACAGGTTGGAGAGCTACATCAACCTGATGGTCAGCGGCGGGGTCCTGGCCGGGCTGGTGCTGCTGAAGGGCGCTTCGGTGCCGGCACGGGCGCGAGCCGGCTTGGGTGCGGCGCTGGCGATCATCGCGGTCGTCTCGGTGGCGGGCGCGGTCTGGCAGTCCGACGTGCACCGCGACCCCGCGACCTACGAGGAGTGGAAGGGCTTCCCCGCCTACTACACCGGCGATGAGCTCTCCATCGGCATCTGGGACTACGCGCAGGCCAACGAGCCCTACCTCGAAGACCCGGCGAAGCTGCCGTACATGGCGTTCGACCCGGAGGCCGCTGGCCACGGACGCGTCACGGCGCGCGCGCCCGCGCCGCCGGGCTCGTCGGTCGTGACGAACGTCGCCGGGCTGTGGAAGCTGCTCGACCTGTCCGGCGGGCGCTTTGTGGGCATCAGCACCGGCGGGCGCGCGATCGTGCAGGTCGAGGCGCCGACGCTGACCGTCGCGGCCAAGCGACCGCCGGCGTTCGTCATCGGGCGCTGGCTGTCGTTCCTCGGGCTCGCGGGGCTGGCGGCCAACGCGGTGGCGTTCGCGGTCCGGGCGCGACGGCGTCGGCGCGGCCCAGGGGACGCCGAGAGCGTCGAGACAGCACCCGTAGGCGAGGCCACAGCCGTCTGAAACACTGCCGCGATGCACCTGCTCGCCCTCGGATTCGGCCTCGGCTTCGTCGTGGCCGCGGCGATCGGCCCGATCTCGCTGCTGTGCATCCGCACGGTGCTGCGGGGCGCGGTGGGCACGGGCATCGCGATCGGCGCGGGCGCGGCGGTGGTGGACGCGACGTACGCGCTTCTAGGTGCGCTCGGCGCGGGACAGCTCTTGGAGATCGACGCGCTGCGGCTCGCGCTGGGCCTCGTCGGCGCGGGCGTGCTGATCCTGCTCGGCGCCCGGACGCTGTGGTCGGCGTTCCGCGTGCGGCTGGGCGGCGAGTCGGTCGAGGAGGTCGGCACGCCGGGGCGCGCGTTCCTGACGTCGCTGGCGGCGACCGCGTCGAACCCGTCGACGATCCTGTCCTGGGCCGCGGTGTTCGCGGCGGCGTCCACGGCTTCGTCGGTCGACGGCACGTCCGACACGCTGCTGCTCTGCCTGGGCGTCGGCGCCGGCACGCTGACCTGGTTCACCACGCTCTCGCTGACGATGGCCGCGATCCGCTCGCGCGTCGGCGACCGGCTGCTGGCGTTCGTGGATGTCGGCTCGGGGATCGGCCTGCTGGTCTTCGGCGGGATCCTCGGGGTCCGCGCGGCGCGCGAAGCCTGACGCGCGGCGCCCGGAGGCCGCCTTCTCCGACCTCTGCGGTAGGATTAGGGTCGATGATCTTCACGACCAAGGCGGAGTACGGCGTGCGGCTCCTCGTCGAGCTGGGTCGCCAGCACGACGGCGCCGGCGCTCCGACTCCGGTGTCGCTCAAGGCGATCGCCGAAGCGGAGGCCCTGCCCCTCGCCTACCTCGAGCGGATCGTCGCCCTGTTGAAGAAGGCCGGCCTCGTCGAGGCCACGCGCGGCGCGCACGGCGGCTACCGCCTCACGCGTCAGCCCGCCGAGATCCACATGGACGAGGTCGTCCTCGCCCTGGAGGGCGGTGTCGCCCCGATGACGTGCTTCGTGGCCGAGGACGGTCAGTCCTCGCACGGCCGCGTGGTCTGCAACCACGAGGCCGACGCCGGCCACGGGTGCGCGACCAAGCTGCTCTGGACCCGGGTCCAGGGCGGCGTCGTCAAGGCGCTCGCCCAGACCACGCTCGCCGAGCTGGTCGCCTTCTCCAACCGCCCGACCCAGAACCAGACCGCCGACGCGGTGGCCAAGGCCGCCGCCGTCGCCTAGCCGCGAAAGAACCAAGGACTAGTTGAACTTCATGGCTCCCGAGCTCGAGATCCGCAACCTCCACGTCCAGGCCGGGGAGAAGCAGATCCTCAAGGGCCTGGACCTCACCGTCAACAAGGGTGAGATCCACGCGCTGATGGGCCCCAACGGGTCCGGCAAGTCGACCCTCGCCAACGCGATCATGGGCCACCCGGGCCTCGAGGTCACCGAGGGCCAGATCCTCTTCAAGGGCGAGGACATCACGGAGGCCGATCCGGACGAGCGCGCTCGCGCCGGCTTGTTCATGGCCTTCCAGTACCCGGTCGCGATCCCGGGCGTGACGATCACCAAGTACCTGCGCATGGTCTTGAACGCCCACCGCGAGGCTCGCGGCGAGGCCGAGATCTCCCTCAAGGACTTCCGCAAGACGGTTGAAGAGGCCATGGAGCTGACCAACGTCCCGCGCGAGTTCGTCGGCCGCTACCTCAACGACGGCTTCTCCGGTGGCGAGAAGAAGCGCCTGGAGACGCTTCAGCTCGCGCTCCAGCAGCCGGCGATGGCGATCCTCGACGAGACCGACTCCGGCCTCGACATCGATGCTTTGAACGTGGTGGCCAACGGGGTCAACACGATTGCCAAGGGCAGCGACATGGGGGTGTTGATCATCACCCACTACCAGCGCATCCTGCACCTCGTGCAGCCGGAGCGCGTGTCGATCATGTTCAACGGCCGGATCATCAAGGAGGGCGGGCCGGAGCTCGTCACCCAGCTCGAGGCCGAGGGCTACGCCAACATCAAGGAAGAGGCGGGCGTCGGCGCCTAAGCCCTTCGCCCTCGACCATGGCCGCCACCACCTCGCTCGACGTTCGCTCGCAGTTCCCCACGCTCGCGCGTGAGGGCGTCGCCTACCTCGACAGCGCCGCGACGTCGCAGACGCCGGACGTCGTCTTGGCGGCGATGGACGAGTACTACCGTCACCATCGCGCCTCGGTGCACCGCGGGACCTATCCGCTGGCCGTCGAGGCGACCGACCTGTTCGAGGGGGCGCGCACGCGCATCGCGCGCGCCCTGAACTGGGCGGCGCGGGACACGGTCTTCACGCGCAACGCCTCCGAGGCGCTGAACGTGGCCGCGCACGGGTGGGGCCGCAAGCACGTCGGCGCGGGCGACCGGATCCTGGTCACGCGCATGGAGCACCACTCGAACTTCGTGCCGTGGTGGATGCTGGCGCGCGAGGTCGGGGCGGAGCTGGTCGAGGTGCCGCTGGACGGCGACGGCCTGCTCGATCGAGAGGCTCTGACGCGGCTTTTGCCGGGCGCCAAGGTGCTCGCGTTCGCGCACGTCTCCAACGTGGTCGGCACGATCACGCCGGCAGCTGACATCGTCCGCGAGGCCCGCGAGCACGGCGTCGTCACGGTGGTCGACGGCTCGCAGGCCGTGCCGCAGATCCCGGTCGACCTCGGTGCGATCGACGCCGACTTCTACGCCTGGACCGGCCACAAGGCCTACGGGCCGACGGGCGTCGGCGTCCTGCACGGACGCCGTGACGTGCTGTTGGACACCGAGCCGTTGATCGGCGGCGGGCACATGATCTCGTCGGTGTCCTTCGACGACGTGAAGTGGGCCGCGCCGCCATCGCGCTTCGAGGCGGGGACGTCGGCGATCGCAGAAGTTATTGGCCTTGGTGCCGCGATCGACTGGCTCGTCGGTGATCTGGGCATGGAGAGCGTCCGCGCTCACGAGCTGGAGCTGACCGCGTACGCGCTGGAGCGCCTCGGCGCCGAGGAGGACGTGACGATCCACGGCCCGCGCGACGTCGAGCAGCGCGGCGCGCTGGTGTCCTTCGCGTTAAAGGGCGTGCACCCGCACGACGTCTCCGAGATCCTCGGCCGCCGCGGCGTCTGCGTTCGCGCCGGCCACCACTGCGCCCAGCCGCTCATGCAGCACCTGGGCGAGTCGGCGACGACGCGCGCGTCGTTCGCCGTCCACACCACCCGCGAGGAAGTCGACCAGCTCGTCGACGGCCTCGCCGAAGTACGCCGCATCTTCGCCTGACGCCGGGAGGCTTTCGCCATGGACGACCTGTACCGCGAGGAGATCCTCCAGCACTACAAGCGGCCCCACAACTGGGGTCCGATGGAGTCTCCGGACCTCGAAGCAGAAGACCACAACCCGCTCTGCGGCGACCAACTCAAGGTGATGTTGAAGGTCGGCGACGACGGCAAGGTGGAGGAGATCCGCTTCGACGGCCACGGCTGCGCGATCTCCCAAGCGAGCGCCTCCATGGCCTCCGACGAGATCGTCGGCATGCCCGTCGAAGAGCTCCTCAAGCTCGACCGCTCCTTCATCCTCGACCTCCTCGGCATCGACATCTCGGCCACCCGCATGAAGTGCGCCTTGCTGTCGCTGAAGGTCCTGAAGTCCGCCGGCCTCGGCCACGAGGTCGACTGGGAGCCGGAGACGCCAGCCGCCGAAGCGCCGGCGGACCCGAACCGGCTGTAGCGCGCCGCGCGCCGCGCGCGCCTTCCATCACAGGTCTAACAATCCCGATCGGGATAATTTCGCAGTTCTGCGCTCAAATCCTGCTAGAATTCCCGATCGGGACAATATCTGCCAATGACATAGGCAGACTTCTCTCGATATCCCGATCGGGACAATGTCACAGACCCACGCAATCCGCACAGCCGACGACCTCGGCACCGCCCTCCGCGCTGCCCGCAAGGCGCGCGGGCTTCGTCTCGAAGACGTCGCGCTGGCGGCGGGGGTCGGCATCCGCTTCCTCAGCGAGCTCGAGCGGGGGAAAGCGTCAGTCCGCTTGGAGGAGACGCTTCGCGTGATCACCGCGCTCGGCGTCCGGCTCGAGCTCGAGGACCCCGATGCCGGAGGCTGAGCGAACGCTCGAGGTCTGGTGCTTCGGTCGTCTCGCCGGGATGCTGGTGGACGGCAGCCTCACGCCGGGTTTCGCCTACGCCGAGTCCTGGGTCGACAGCGGCATGCCGCCGCTATCTCAGTCCCTTCCGCTTGACGGCGCGTTCTCGAGCGAGGCCGTCGGGGCGTTCTTCGGCGGCTTGCTCCCGGAGAGCGTTCCTCGGGATCTCCTCGCCCGCCGGCTCGGCGTCAGCGGCGCGAACGACTTCGCCCTGCTGTCGGCGGTCGCCGGCGACACGGCGGGGGCCATCAGCCTGCAGCCGCCCGGTGAGCCGCCCGGGGCCTCGACCGGCGAGATCGAATGGCTCGACGACGACGCGCTCACACGTCTCATCGACGAGCTGCCGACCCGTCCGATGCACGCCGACGAGGACGGTGGGTACCGCCTCTCGCTGGCCGGCGCCCAGGACAAGCTGCCGGTCATCGTCGACAGGGACGGGCGCGTCGGTCTCACCAAAGGGCAGACGCCGTCCACGCACATCCTCAAGACCCCTATCGCGCGCCTTGACGACACCGTGGTCAACGAGGGGTTCTGCCTCGGCTTCGGGCGAGCGCTAGGCCTCGACGTGGCGACCGCGACGCCTCGCCGGGTCAGAGGCCGTGAGTTCCTCCTGGTCACGCGCTACGACCGCCGCGACGACGAGACCGGCGTCCTGCGTCTGCACCAGGAGGACTTCTGCCAGGCCTTCGGGATCCCGACCCAACGCAAATACCAGGCCGAGGGCGGCCCGTCGCTGGCCGACTGCTTTGCGCTGCTGCGCTCAGCCGCCGCCGTTCCCGCCCGCGAGATCGTCAAGCTCCTCGACGCCATCGCGCTCAGCTTCCTGGTCGGCAATCACGACGCCCACGGCAAGAACTACTCCTTGCTCTACCTGCCTGAGGACGCCAGCGCGGTCCTCGCGCCCGCCTACGACGTCCTGAGCACGTTCGCCTACCACCGCAAGCACAACCTCTCGCGCAAGATGGCGATGAGCATCGGCGGCGAGTACCGCCCCGACTACCTCGCCCCGCGCCACCTGGACCGCCTGCTCGCCGACGCCGGTCTCGGCGCGGCTGCCGCTCGCCGCCGGCTACTCGGGCACGCCGAGGCCGCCCCGCGCGTTGGTCGAGAGGTGCGCGATGCCTTCAAGGCGGACGGCTGGGACGCCCCTGTTCTTGAACGCGTCATCGAGCTCATCGACCAGCGCGCCGAGATCCTCCGCGAGCTCGCCACCTCGCCTGCCGCCCGACGGAGGTAGAGCCAGCACCACCGCGCTCGCCCTGCGCCGCTGGAAGGATCGCGGGACGATGCCCGAGACCTTGCAGCTGACCGGCCACGAGACGCTGACCGTCACGGTCGACACGTATGAGCTGTTGGAGGTCGAGGCGTCCTGGGACGCCGGGGCGAAGGCGCCGCCGGCGCATTTGCACCCGAGCCAGGACGAGACGTTCACGATCCTCGAAGGTCAGTTGACGGTGGAGCTCGATGGCGACCAGCGAACGCTCGAGACCGGCGACACGCTGGAGATCCCGAAGGGCACCGCGCACCGGATGTGGAACTCCGGCGCGACGACCGCGAGAGCCACGTGGCAGACCGTGCCCGCCCAGCGCACGCTCGACTTCTGGCGGGCGATGGATGCGGCGCGGCGTGTGCGGCCGACCGGGAAGGGCGGGGTGCTGACGCCGGTCGCGGTGGCGCCGATCCTCCAGCGCCACCGAGCGGAGTTCCAGCTCGCGATCCCCGCGCCGCTGGAGCGCACCGCGCTCGCCGTGCTCGGCACGGCGGCGCGGATCAAGGGCTACAAGTAGCCCGCGCCGGCCCTAGCGCGGCGCCGCGCCGGCCTTGGCGCGGCGGGCGGCCTTCGTGCGCTCGTTGGAGTCCAGCAGCCACTTGCGGATGCGCACGGCCTTGGGCGTCACCTCGACGCACTCGTCCTCGCGCAGCCACTCCATCGCCTGGTCCAGCGACAGGATGCGCGCCGGCACCAGGCGCTCGAGCTCGTCGGCGGTCGCCGACCGCACGTTGGTCAGGTGCTTCTCGCGGACGATGTTCACGTCCAGGTCCTCGGCGCGCGCGTTCTCGCCAACGACCATGCCGTTGTAGACCTCGTCGCCGGGCGCGACGAACAGCGTGCCGCGCTCCTGGAGCTGGAAGCAGGAGTACGAGGTGACCGCGCCCTGGCGGTCGGCGACCAACGCGCCGTTCGGCCGCGTGCGCAGCTCGCCGTGCCACGGCTCCATGCCATCGGACACGCTGTGGGCAATCCCCGTCCCGCGCGTCTCGGTCAGGAACTCGGTCCGGAAGCCGATCAGGCCACGAGCCGGCACGCGGTAGTCCATGCGAACCCAGCCGGTGCCGTGGTTGGACATCTGCTCCATGCGCCCCTTGCGCAGCGCGAGCATCTGGGTGACGGCGCCCACGTAGTCCTCGGGCACGTCGATCGACATGCGCTCCATCGGCTCGTGCACGGTGCCGTCGATCTCGCGCGTGACCACGCGCGGCTGGCCGACGAGCAGCTCGAAGCCCTCGCGGCGCATCGTCTCCACCAGGACGGCCAGCTGCAGCTCGCCGCGGCCCTGGACCTCCCAGGCGTCCGGGCGCTCGGTCGGCACGACGCGGATCGACACGTTGCCGATCAGCTCCTGGTCCAGGCGCGCCTGGATCTGTCGCGCGGTCAGCTTGTTGCCATCACGGCCGGCGAACGGCGACGTGGAGGTCGCGATCGTCACGCCGATCGACGGGTCGTCGACGTGGATGACCGGCAGCGGGCGCGGGTCGTCGACGTCGGCGAGCGTCTCACCGATCGTGACCTCGGGGATGCCGGCGACGGCGCAGATCTCGCCCGGGCCCGCCTCCTCGACGGAGACGCGGTGCAGGCCGTCGGTGACGTACAGCTCGCCGATCTTCGCGCGCACGACGGTCTCGCCGTCGTGGCGGCACCAGCCGATGTCGCCCTTGCGGATCGTGCCCTGGCGCACGCGGCAGATCGCGAGACGGCCGAGGTAGGGATCGGCGTCGAGGTTGGTGACCAGCGCCTGCGCGGGATGCTCCGGGTCATAGGACGGCGGCGGCACCGTCTCCACCAACAGGTCCAGCAGCGGCTTCAAGGACTCGCCCGGGGTCGTCTGGTCCAGCGAGGCCGTGCCGGCCTTCGCGTTGGTGAAGACGATCGGGAACTCGAGCTGGTCCTCGTCGGCGTCGAGGTCGAGGAACAGCTCCTCGACCTCGTGGACGACCTCGTCGATGCGCGCGTCCGGCCGGTCGATCTTGTTGACGACCAGCACGACCGGCAACTTGCCTTCCAGCGCCTTGCGCAGCACGAAGCGCGTCTGCGGCAGCGGGCCCTCGGACGCGTCGACGAGCAGCAGCACGCCGTCGACCATCGTCAACCCGCGCTCGACCTCGCCGCCGAAGTCCGCGTGGCCGGGCGTGTCGATGATGTTCAGCTTGGTCTCGCCGTACTGGACCGCGGTGTTCTTGGCGAGGATCGTGATCCCGCGCTCGCGCTCCTGGTCCATGGAGTCCATCACCCGGTCGGTGAGCGCCGCGCCCTCTCGGAAAGCGCCGGACTGGCGCAGCATGGCGTCGACCAGCGTCGTCTTGCCGTGGTCGACGTGGGCGATGATCGCGACGTTGCGGAGGTCTTCGCGGGTAGCGGTGTTCTTGGTGGCGGAGGCGGGCATGCGGCAGGGGAGGGTAGGGGGTCGGGCCTAGAACAGACTGCTCGCGTACTGTCCGTCCCATGGCCGACACCGTTGACGTCTGTCCGCTGAGCGAGCTTCCGCCCGGTGCGATGAAGGTCTTCGAGCACGAGGACCTGGAGATCGCGGTCGTCAACTGCGCGGGCACGTTGTACGCCATCGAGGACCGTTGCTCGCACGACGACGGGCCGCTCGCGGAGGGCGAGTTGGACCAGGCCAAGTGCACGCTGGAGTGCCCGCGGCACGGCTCGCTGTTCGACCTCACCAGCGGCAAGCCGATCACGCTCCCGGCTTACGAGCCGATCGAAGTCTTCCCCGTCGCCGTGGGCGACGACGGGGTCATCCGCGTCGAGGTCGACTAGCGTCGGCTCACTTGCGCAGCTTGCGGCGCTCCGCCTTCGTCGCCAGGTTCCCGGCGGCGTCGCGCGCCGCGATCTCGACGATCACCGTCGACCGCGCCTTCAGCTTCTTCTTGGTCTTCAGGCGCACGGTCACGGACTTGCCCGCCTTGCCGGTGAAGGACTTAGACGCCAGCAGCTTGCGCTTGGTCGACCGCAGCCGCGCGGTGCCCTTGCAGGCCTCGGCGCACGCGAAGCGCACGGTCACGCTGCGGCCGGCGACGGTCACCAGGCCCTTGATCGAGACCTTCGGCGCGAGCGTGTCGGCGGGCGGCGCGGCCGGGACCGGGACCGGGACCGGCGCCGGAGCGGGCGGGGCGGGACGCACGTAAGACGCGGCCGCGTTGACCGCCGCCGCGGCGTTGATCAGGCCCGCGCCGAACTGCGGGTCGGCGCCCGGCGAGCCGAGGTCGCGCGCCGTGCCCTTGAGGATCGTCTCGACCTCGTCGGGCGACAGGTCCGGGCGGACCGCCTTCATCAGCGCGACGATGCCCGTGACCAGCGGCGAGGCCATCGACGTGCCGCTGATGACGTTGTAGCCGACGTCGTTGTTGGGAAAGCTGCCCTGCGAGTTGCGGGTGTCCCACGTCGACAGGATGTTCGTGCCCGGCGCGGCGATGTCGACCCAGTTGCCGTTCGACGACGACGGCGCGACCGTGTCGTTGTTCTGCGTGTTGGCCACCGCGATGACGCCGTTGTAGGAGGCCGGGTAGATCGGCGCGTTGGGGTTGGACTCCTGGAAGTTGCCGGCCGAGGCGACGATCGTGACGCCCTTGGCGCGCAGCTGGGCGATCGCGGCCTCCAGCGGCGGGTGGTTGCGCGTCGTGCCCAGCGACATGTTCACGACGCCGACGCTCTGGGTGGCCATGTAACCCAGCGCTTCGGTGAGGTCGCCGACGAACTGCGCGTCGACCGGGTTGCCGCCGCCGGGCGTGAACGACGTGCTGATCCGGACCGGGACGAACGTCGCGTCGAAGCCGGCGCCGGAGGTGCCGAGGCCGTTGTCGGTCGAGGCCGCCGCGATGCCCGCGACGTGCGTGCCGTGCAGGACGTTGGGGCTGTCGGAGTCGGCAGCCCGCACGTTGCCCGTGTGGTAGTTCGGCGTGCCGCTGGCCGTGTTGTAGGGATTGCGGACCTTCGCCTGCAGGTCGGGGTGCTGGGTGTCGAACTCCGAGTCGATGATCCCGATCTGGGCGCCCGCGCCGGTCGTGCGGTCCCACGCGGCTGGGAGGTTGGTCTTGGACAGGTGCCACGGCAGCTGCTCGCCGGTGGCCAGCGTGCCGCCGTTCCAGATCGGGTCCTTCGGCTGGTAGGCCAGGACGACGTCCTCGTCGGAGGTCATCGCGTCCGTGCCCTTGACGTCCGGGTCCTGAGCCAGCGCGGTCCGGGCGGCGCCGGCGTCCGTGGTGCCCGGAGCGGTGGCCAGCTCGTACCAGCCGATCCACGGGAAGCCGCGGGAGACGGTCAGGTCGTGGCGGCGCGCGACGGCCTCGGCGACCTCTTCGGAGGAGGTCTTGACGAGGACCGTTGGCGACGACAGCTCGGGTGCGGCGTCCGGAGCCGCGCCAGGGGCCACGGTGGCGGCGGACGCTGGTGCGACGGCCACGAGCGACGCGGTCAACAGCAGGGCGACGGCAGAAGGGCGCATGGCGAGGCACCGTAAGCCGGTGCGGAGACTTCAGCGGGTGAACGTCCTGCCCCGGTACGCATTTCCGCGTACCCCACGACCTAGGTGCCGCCGGAGGGAGGTCCGGTAGTCCGCCTCGCTAGACTGACAACACCGACTGCGAGAGTAGGGATTAGATTGGCCGCCACACCTGAAAGCACCAAGATCCTCACGCCTGAAGAGGCGGCGCTGCGCACCCTGGGTTCGGACTACACCGAGCGCTACGGGTTCCATGAGGCCGACAACTACCTCTACAAGGCGCCGAAGGGGATCAACCGCGAGGTCGTCGAGACGATCTCCCGGATGAAGAACGAGCCCGAGTGGATGCTCGAGTTCCGTCTCAAGGCGCTTCAGAACTTCCTCGACCGTCCGCAGCCGACGTGGGGCTCGCCAATGCTGGCCGAGGTCGACTACGACGACATCCACTACTTCGTGCGTTCCACGGAGCGCCCGTCGCGCTCGTGGGACGACGTCCCCGACGACGTCAAGCGCACCTTCGACCGCCTGGGCATCCCGGAGGCGGAGCGCAAGTTCCTCTCGGGCGTCGGCGCCCAGTACGAGTCCGAGGTCGTCTACCACCAGGTTCGCGAGGACCTGGAGGAGCAGGGCGTCATCTTCATGGACATGGACACGGGCTTGCGTGAGCACGAGGACCTCGTCCGCGAGTACTTCGCCACGATCATCCCGCCGAACGACAACAAGCTCGCCGCGCTGAACAGCGCCGTCTGGTCGGGCGGGTCGTTCGTCTACGTGCCGCCGGGCGTCCACGTCGAGATGCCGCTACAGGCCTACTTCCGCATCAACACGGAGAACATGGGCCAGTTCGAGCGCACGCTGATCATCGCCGACGAGGGCTCCTACGTGCACTACGTCGAGGGCTGCACGGCGCCGACGTGGTCGTCGGACTCGCTGCACTCCGCGGTGGTCGAGCTGATCGCCAAGCCCGGCGCGCGCATCCGCTACACGACCGTCCAGAACTGGTCGAACAACGTCTACAACTTGGTCACCAAGCGCGCGATCGCCGAGACCGACGCGACGGTCGAGTGGGTCGACTGCAACCTCGGCTCCAAGTTGACCATGAAGTACCCGGCCGTCTACCTGATGGGCGAGCGCGCCCACGGCGAGGTCCTGTCGATCGCCTTCGCGGGCGAGGGCCAGCACCAGGACGCGGGCGCGAAGATCGTGCACGCGGCGCCGAACACGACGTCCAACATCTTCGCCAAGTCGATCTCCAAGGACGGCGGGCGCTCCTCGTACCGCGGCCTGCTCGAGGTCGCCAAGGGCGCGCACGGCTCGAAGTCCAAGGTCGTCTGCGACGCGCTGCTGCTCGATGGGCAGTCGCGCAGCGACACCTACCCGACGATCCGCATCGGCGAGGACGACGTCGACGTCGGGCACGAGGCCACGGTCTCCAAGGTCGGCGACGAGCAGCTCTTCTACCTGATGGCCCACGGCCTCACGGAGGAAGAGGCGGGCAAGCTGATCGTCAACGGCTTCATCGAGCCGATCGTCAAGGAGCTGCCGATGGAGTACGCGATCGAGATGAATCGCCTCATCGAGCTCCAGATGGAGGGCTCCATTGGCTAGTTCCGTCGCGACGGCGGCCTCGGTGCCGCAGGTCTCGGTCGAGCTGCCGCAGCACAAGGGCGTTCCCGGCTGGGAGTTCACGCCGCTCGACAAGCTCGACCTGGAGAAGTTCCCCGCGGCGCCCGCCGCCGCGGGTGAGGTCGACGGCCTCTTCTCGCCCGAGGGCGCGGTCATCGCGTCTGCCGGCGAGATGACGTCCGAAGGCCCGATCGTCGCGCCGCTGCGGCTTGCGCTGGAGCGCCACGCCGACGTCGTCGGCCGCCACTTCGGGACCGTCGTGCGCCCGGGCTTCTTCGCCAAGGCCAACGCCGACCAGTGGACCGACGGCACGCTCGTCTACGTCCCGCGCAACGTCAAGGTCGACGCGCCGATCCTGATCACGACCGTGCAGGAGCAGCCCGGCACGACGCTGCACCACCGCACGCTGATCGTGCTGGAGGAGGGCGCCGAGGCCGAGGTCTGGGACCAGGTCTCCTCCGCGCACGACGAGGAGGCCGTGATCAACGGCGTCGTCGAGATCGTGGTCGGCGACAACGCCAACCTGAAGTACATCGGCGCGCAGTCGGTCAACGAGAAGACGTGGGTCTTCGGCGCGCAGCGCGCGGTCGTCGCCCGCGACGCCGAGCTGGACTGGACGACGCTCGCCTTCGGCGGCGCCAACGGCAAGGTCTTCCTGGAGTCGACGCTCGACGGCCAGGGCTCCACCGCCAAGGTCACCGGCGCTTACGCCACGCGCGGCCGCCAGCACGTCGACTACGACACGCTGCAGGAGCACGCAGCGCCCGACACCGTCAGCGACCTCGCCTTCCGCGGCCTGATCGCCGGCCGGTCCTCCACGGTCTGGCGCGGCATGATCAAGGTCGACGAGGGCGCCCAGCGCACCGACGCCTTCCAGGAGGCGCGCAACCTCCTGCTCGGCAAGAAGGCCCACGCCGACGCAATCCCCGGCCTGGAGATCCTCGCCGACGACGTCCGCTGCACCCACGCCGCGGCCATCGCCCAGATCGACCCGGACCAGGTCTTCTACCTGCGCTCCCGAGGCCTCAGCGAGTCCACCGCGGCCCGCCTGATCGTCGAGGGCTTCCTCGGCGCGATCGTCGAGCGCTACGACGAGGGCCCGATCCGCACCGCAATCGCTGAGGCGATCGAGCACCGCCTCACCGAGGTGCTTGCGTAACACCCACCGTCGCGCACCACCGCTTCGCTTTGACGGCCGTCCCTCGCGGGGCGGCCGTCGTCGTTCTCAGCGCGAACGCAGCGTGAGCGTCTTGGTCTTGCCGCCGGCGCCTTTGGCGTCGGCCACCGTCAGCTTGATCGTGATGACGCGCTTGCCGGAGCGGCGGGCCAGGCGCGCGGCCTGCTTCTTGGCGATCGTCAGCGCGACCGCGACGGTCCCCGCCTTGCTGCGCGTGGCGCGCTTGGCCGGCAGAGTGACCTTCAGGCCGCCGCGACGCACGGTGCCCGAAGCACGGACGCGGCACGCCGCCTGGCACTTGACCGTGACGCGCACCGTGTGGCCCTTCAGCGCCGCGCTCGCCGTGTAGGCGACGCCGGTCGTCGTCCTGTTGCCGTCGCCAGGGCCGTTGCCGCCGCCGACGATCGGGGGCGGCGCCGCGACGCTGACGCTCGTGCAGTCCGACACCGCGGTGAAGCCGGTCGCGCCGCCGCCCGAGCGCGCGCAGACCTGCCACGTGCCGTCGGCGGGCAGGACCATCCGCGCGAAGCCGTCAGCGCCGACGGCCGCGGACGTGGTCGCGCCCGGCCCCGTGGCCTCGACCACCGCGCCCGGCGCGTCGCTGGTCACCGAGATCGCGACCGCGCGCCCGAGCGCCTGCGCGAACGTGACCTTGACCTTGTTGTCGCGGATGCCGGAGGTCGTGAAGGACCAGGTGTAGGAGAACGCCCGTGCGGGCCCGCCGCCGCCCGGCGTGACGTCGGCGGTCACCGCGGCGGTGTAGGTCGTCCCGGTGGCCAGCGGCGCGCGCGGGATCAGCTCCATCCCGGGCGGCAGGTAGTTGACGAGGCCGTTGGTCGTGTTGTCGGCGATCGCGACGTCAACGGGTCCGGACGGGCCGGTCAGCGACGCGGCGGTCGCGTGCGCGCTGCTCCACGGCGCGATGTCCGGACCGTCGAACATCACGTACAAGTACGGCCCGGTCTGCGTCCCGGCCGGGATCCCGAGCTGTTCGCCCGGCGTGTACGGGCCCTCGGCCGCGGTCTGCGCGGTCACCCAGCCGGTCGCGCCCGCGCCCGGGTAGGTGTAGGTGATGTCGACAGGCGGCGCCGGGCGGTTGCGGGAGGCAAGCGTCGTTGCGCACCCGTAGCCCTGGGTCTCGGCCGCGCCCATGCGATCGATCCGCGGCGCGAGCAGCTGATGCAAGTGGATCGGCGCGGTCTCAAACGGATTGCGCGCGGCCGTCCACGGGCCGCCGCCCGCGTAGAGCACCGACGTTTCCGCGGCCTGCTTGCCCGCGGCCGTGTACCCGGGCTTCGTGCTGTCCTCGTCGTGGATCAACACGTGGTTGAGCGCGCCGTAGTTGTTGTGCTTGACGCAGCCGTCTGAGAGCGTCGGGTCCTCGACGATCCCGGCCGGGATGCCGTTGGCCGTGCGCTGGGCGTTGAGGAACGAGACGATGTCGGGCCCGCTGACGTCGGCGCGCGCGGGAGCGGCGACGGCGACCGCCAGCAGCGTGACGACGGCCAGCAAAGACCGCCGCACGCTCGCCGCCTAGCCCGCGGTCGCGGGGCTCAGCGCCGTCAGCGTCGTCTTCAGCTCGTCCACGTCGACGTAGTCCAGGCCGAGCGCGTGAATCTTGCACCAGGCGACGGTGCCGTTCTCGTCGACGATGAACGTTGCGCGCTGGGTGCCGAGCACCGGGCGGGTGACGCCGTAGGCGCGGGCGGTGGCCTTGTCGGGGTCGGCCAGCAGCGGGACCGTGAGGCCGTGGTTGGTCGTGAAGTCGCGGTGGGACTCGACGTCCTGGCCGGAGATGCCGACGACGACTGCGTCCAAGGCGGACATCTCGTCGGAACGATCCCTATAAGAACAGAACTGGCGGGTGCAGACCGGGGTCTCGTCGCCGGGGTAGAAGAGCAGCACGACGCGCTTGCCGCGATGCTCAGAGAGCTTGAAGCGCCCCTCGGTGCCGTCCAGCTCGAAATCGGGGGCGATATCGCCGACGCGCGGTCCCTTGGCCATGACGTGCCAATCTACCCGGCCAGTGGAGAAGTGGATCGCCGAAAGTTCAGTTGCCATCGCCGACCGCGCCGTGCGCGAGCTTGAAGCGCTGGTCGGGGTGTCGACGCCGTCCGGGGATGTCGAGGGCGCCAACGAGGCCGCGGCCATCGCCGGGGCGCTGCTGCCCGACCACGCGGTCGTCGAGCGGCCGGAGTGCTCATCGCCCGATCACGCGCCTGACTTCCTGGCGCGCGTAACCGGATCCGGGAGCGGGCGGATCCTGTTGCTCGGCCACCTCGACACGGTCGTCGCGCACGAGTCCCACCGGCCGCTGACGCCGGATCCCGAGAACGCGAACAAGCTGTACGGGTCGGGCACGGTCGACATGAAGGGCGGCGACGTCCTCGCGCTCGGCGTCCTGCGCGCGCTCGCCCAACGGCCCGAGCTGTTCGCGGAGGTCGCGCTGCTGCTCGTCGTCGACGAGGAGTGGCGCGTCGGGCCGTTCGCGCACGTCGAACGCTTCGCGGGCTTCGACGCGTGCCTGTGCTTCGAGGCCGGCGAGCTCACTCCGGACGGAGACGACGCGGTCGTGGTCAAGCGCAAGGCGGCCGGGACCATCGAGGTCACGGCACACGGGCGTGCGGCCCACTCGGGCGCGGCGCCGGACAAGGGCAAGAACGCGCTGCTGGCGCTGGCCGCCGCCGCGCAGGCGGTCGCCGCCCAGCATGACCCCGACGGCGAGGACCACCTCACCGCGGTGCCGACCGTCGTGCGCTCCGGCGATGCTTTCAACGTGGTCCCGGCGGACGGGACGCTGATCGCCGACGTCCGCGCGGATCGCCTGGACGCGTTCGCGCGCGTGCTGGACGCGATCCCGGACGAGGTCGGCGGCGCCACGCTCACCTCCCGCCTCGCGCGCGAGTGGCCAGGCATGGACGCACGGGTCGCCACGGCGCCGCTGCTCGAACAGGCGTCCAGCCTGCTCGGACGCCCGATCGTGGCCGCCAACCGCGGCGGCGCGTCCGACGCCTCGCACTTCGCTGCGGCGATCCCGCTGACCGTCGACGGCCTGGGCCCGCGCGGTGGCGCGGCGCACAACCCTGGGGAGTTCGTGCTGGTCTCGTCGCTGCAAACCCGGGCGGAAGTCGCGCTCGCGCTCGCCCTTGCCGCTCTGACAGCGGCTCGGTAAGCGTGCGGACCACTGTTAGGACGACATAAGTCCGTCGCCTTCGCTACGCTTCCGCCGTCGTTTTGCACAGCCGAATCCTTGGCGAGCCATCGTCAGGGAGCGGGGGACCCATGGGTCTGGGAGACCGGACCAGGGGCGAATCACCGCCTGTCATCCAGGCGGAGTAGCGCCACTCTCTTGGCGCGAGCCCGACAGCTAACCCCGTAGGCGCCTGAAAAGAGAGGGCTCCACCGTTTTGCTGTCGTTCCGTTCGTCCCTGGTAGGTGTCGCGGCCACGTTCGCGGCTGCCGCCACGCTGTTTGTCCCCGCGCTCGCCGAGGCGGACACCACCGCGGTCTCCACGAGCACCACCACCACAGCCGCCGCGACGACCGCCGCCGCCAAGCAGGTGGGGACGAAGACCCTGCGTAAGGGCATGCGCGGCACGCGCGTCAAGGCGCTGCAGGCGCTGCTGACCTCCGCGGGCTTCAAGACGGCGAGCGACGGCCAGTTCGGCTCCTCGACGGTCGCGGTCGTCAAGCGCTTCCAGCGCGCCGCGAACCTGAAGGCCAGCGGCGTCGCCGACGCCAAGACGCTGATCGCGCTGAAGGCAGCGACCGACGGCTCCGCGGCGTCCAACACGTCCGGCGGCTACGACGTCCGCGCGACCGGCACGTCGTCGCACCACCTCGGCGACCGCATCCCGCTGCGCAAGGGCATGAGCGGCCACGACGTCAAGATCCTCCAGGACTACCTCGAGCGCGCCGGGTTCGACACGTCGGTCGACGGCGAGTACGGCACCGGCACCGTCAAGTCGGTCAAGCTCTTCGAGACCGACCAGCAGGTCGCGACCGACGGCGTCATCGACGCGGCCGACATCGACCTGCTGCGCTCGCTGGTCGACGGCGAGGACACCACCGCGGGCGCCTCGACGCCCGCCGCCACCACGCCGGGCTCCAAGGCCACGGTCGGCGCTGACGGCCTCGCGGTCGCGCCCGCCGACGCGCCCGACGCGGTCAAGCAGTTCATCGCCGCCGGCAACGCGATCGCCAAGAAGCCCTACATCTACGGCGGCGGTCACGGCAAGTGGGAAGACAAGGGCTATGACTGCTCCGGCAGCGTGTCCTACGGCTTGCACGCCGCGGGCCTGCTCGACGCGCCGCTGCCGTCCGGCAACTTCATGTCCTGGGGCGAGAAGGGCCCCGGCCAGTGGATCACGCTCTACGCCAAGGGCAGCCACATGTACGCGGTCGTCGCGGGCATCCGCTTCGACACCTCCGGTCGCGCCGAGGACGGCTCGCGCTGGCACACCTCGTCGCGTTCCTCCAGCGGGTACACGGTCGTGCACCCGCCCGGGCTCTAGAGCACCAACTTCACGCAGGGGTGCGTGCGGCATGATGCGGCGTCGAAGATGACGCCGCATCAGCCACTTAAACGCCCGCATCCGCCCGCCACGCCCGACGAGGAGCTGCTCGGCACCAAACGCCGCGCGGTGATCGCGCAGCGCACGGAGGCTGAGCGGATCGACCGGATCGAGCGCGACCTGGCGGCGGGGTTCGCCGCGCTGCGCGACCTGGGGCCGGCGGTGACGTTCTTCGGCTCGGCGCGCGTGCCCGAGGACGACCCGCGCTACGCCGCCGGCCGCGATCTGGCGCGGCGCGTGGGGGAGGCGGGCTTCTCGATCATCAGCGGCGGCGGACCCGGGCTGATGGAGGCCGCCAACCGCGGCGCCCAAGACGCGGGCGTGACGTCGGTCGGGCTGAACATCGAGCTGCCGTTCGAGCAGGCGCCGAATCCCTACCAGGACATCGCGCTGACGTTCTCGTTCTTCTTCACGCGCAAGATGATGTTCGTGCGCTACGCGACCGCCTTCGTCGTCCTGCCCGGCGGCTTCGGCACGCTCGACGAGCTCTTCGAGGCGCTGGTGCTGGAGCAGGTCGACAAGATCCGCGACTTCCCGATCGTCCTGTTCGGCACGGAGTACTGGGGCGGGCTGCTGGACTGGATCCGCGACCGGCTGATCGCCGAGGGCATGGCCAGGCCTGAGGAAGGCCGCCTGCTGATGGTCACCGACGACCCTGACGCGGTCGTCCGCGCGGTGTGCGCGGCCCGCGATGTGCAGGAGCAGCCCGCGGCGTAGAGAACCCGGAGGGCATGCCCTCCGCGCGCTGCGCGCTCTTCGCCCTGCTTGCGTGCCTCGCGCTCGCGCCGGCCGCCTCCGCGCGCGTGGCGCTGGTCGCGACGAACGCAAATGACGCGCTGCTCGTCGACGTCGCGACGGGCAAGGTGGTGCGGAAGGTCACGCTGCCCGGCCCGACGACCGCGGTTGCCGTCACGCGGGACGGCCGCGCGGGCTTCGTGGCCGGCGGCGGCGCGCTCGTCGCCGTCGATCTGCGCGCGGCCGTCGCACCTGAGGGCGTCGTGGCGCCGGGCGGCGGCGTCTCCGCGGGACCCGCGGCGGGCGGCGTGGGCGCGGCGAAGCGGCTGGGCACGGGCGCGCCGATCTCCGGCCTGGCGGTCTCGCCGCAGGGCGGCACGCTCTACGCGACGTCGGGCACGCGCCTCTACGTCCTCGACGCGGCGACGCTGGCGGTGCGGCGGTCGATCGCGCTGCACGGCCCGGCGCGCGCGTTGGCGGTGTCGAGCGGCGGGACGCGGGCGGCGGTCGTGCTCCGAGGCCGTGTCGCGATGGTCGATCTGCGTGGACCGCGCCTGACCCGGCGCGTTCGTGTCCCCGGCGCGACCGGCGTCGCGTTCGCCGGCGGTCGCGCGTGGGTCACAGCCGCCAAGCACCGGCTGCGCACGATCCCCGACGGCGCCAAGAAGGCGACCAAGGGCCTCAAGCTGCCCTTCGCCGGCGGCGCGCTCGCGCCATCGCCGGACGGTGCGCACCTCGCGGTCGGCGGTAGCCGGCGCGGCGCGATCCTTGATCTCGCCACCCAGGACGTCCACGCCTTTCGCTCCTCTTCCGGTCCGGGCCACCCGGCGTGGTCGCCCGACGGCGGGCGCGTCTACGTCGCCGACGGCCGCACGCTCTCGCTCGTCTCCGCGTTCTCCCACCACCGCACCGGCACGCTGGCCTACGCGGCCGCGCAGGTCGTCGTGCAGCCGGGCCTGGCGCTCGTGCTGGGCACCGACGGCCCGGATCACCTGCTCGGCACGCGCAGCCCGGATCTCCTTGAAGGCGCCGCCGGCAACGACGTCCTCGACGGCGGTCGCGACAACGACATCCTGCGTGGCGGTGATGGCGACGACACGCTCAACGGGGGTCCCTACGACGACCGGCTCGACGGCGAGCAAGGCAATGACATCATCAACGCCTCGTCCGGCAACGACCGCGTCCAGGGCGGGCCCGGCGCCGACACCACGCGCGGCGGCACGGGGAACGATTCGATCCACGGCGGGCCCGACGACGACAACTTGGACGGCGGCGAGGGCGACGATCGCATCTACGGCGAGGATGGCAACGACATCATCAACGGCGGCGCCTTCGGCAACGACGCGCGCCTCTACGGCGGCGCGGGCGACGACACGATCCACGGCGGTCGCGGCTCCGACCGCCTGATCAAGGGCAACGACGGCAACGACAAGCTCTACGGCGAGTCCGGCACCGAGCACATCCTCGGCGGCGACGGCGACGATCTGATCGACGGTGGCGCCGCGCGCGACCTGCTCGAAGGCAACAACGGCAGCGACACGATCGCCGGTGGCACCGGCGACGACGACCTCGACGGCGGCGCGGGTGCGGACGTCCTGGACGGCGGCGCAGACACCGACCAGCTCGTCGGCGGCGACGGCGCCGACACGATCACCGCCGGCCCCGGGCAGGACCTCGTCGACGCGGGCGCCGGCGACGACACCGTCCGCGTCGCGGACGAGAACGCCGACGAGGTCGATTGCGGCGAGGGCAACGACACCGTCTACGTCGAGTCGACCTCGCCGACGCGCGACCGCCTCGTCTCCTGCGAGTCCGTGATCCCGATCCCGCCGGAGATGGCCACGACCGACACCACCACCTCGATCATCCGTGGCACGCCCAACAACGACATCTTGCGCGGCACCGACGGCCCCGACTCGCTCTTCGGCAAGCAGGGCAAGGACAAGCTCTTCGGCGGCGGGGGCGACGACTACGTCGACGGCGAGTGGGGCGACGACGAGCTGCACGGCGGGGCCGGCGACGACACGATGGCCGGCCGCTCCGGCGACGACCGCATCTTCGGAGAGGACGGCGACGACCGCATCACCGGCGACCGCGGCGCCGATCGCATCTCCGGCGGCGCCGGTGACGACGCGCTGTTCGGCAACCTCGGGCCAGACGTCGTCGCGGGCGGCTCCGGGAACGACCGCATCAACGTGGTCCGCGGCGAGGTCGACGTCGTGCGCTGCGGATCGGGCAAGGACACCGTGTTGGCCGACGGTGCCGACCGCGTGGCCTCGGATTGCGAGGACGTTCGGCGCTAGCCTGACACGCCGCCGCTCACGCCCATGCCCGAGGACGCCCTTCATCCCACGCGCTCCGTGCGCATCCCGCTCGACGAGGTCGTCGTGCGCGCGTCGCGTTCCTCAGGCCCGGGCGGCCAGCACGCCAACGTCACCGCGTCGCGCATCGAGGTGTCCTTCGACGTCGCGGCCTCCGAGCACCTGAGCGAGGACCAGAAGCGCCGCGTCATGGCCAAGACCGGCCCGGTCGTCCGCGCGATCTCCCAGGACGCTCGCAGCCAGATCCGCAACCGCGAGCTCGCCTTGCGCCGTCTCGAGGAGCGCCTCGCCGAGGCGCTGCACGTCCCGCGCCCGCGCCGCGCGACCAAGCCGACCAAGGCTTCCAAGAAGCGCCGCCTGGAGGCCAAGTCGCAGCGCTCGTCGGTCAAGCGCGACCGGCGGCGGCCCAGCAGCGGCGACGACTAGACGCGCGGAGCGCGCGCGACGATCTCGCCGTACGCGGGCTCTCGCCCCAGGACCAGCGGCGTCAGCGCCTCGGCCGGTAGCGGTCGCGCGAACAAGAAGCCCTGGCCGAGGCCGCAGTCCAGCCGGCCCAGCGCCTCGAGCTGCTCGGTCGTCTCGATCCCCTCGGCCACGACCGGGAGGTCGAACGCGCGCGCCAGGCGCACGATCGCGTCGACGATCGGCCCGCCGCGGCCGTCGATGTCGGCGACGAACGAGCGGTCGACCTTCAGCCCGCCGATCGGCAGCTCGGCCAGCCGCGCCAAGGAGGACCAGCCGGTCCCGAAGTCGTCGAGCACGAGCGCGACGCCGCGGTCGCGCAACTGCTCCAACAACGCGACGCGGTCCACGCCGCGGTCGATCAGCGTGCCCTCGGTGATCTCCAGCGCCAGCGAGCCGGGCACCGCGTCGCCGAGCGCCGCCACGACCGTGTCGACCAGCCACTGGTCGTGCAGCTGCCGTGGTGAGAGGTTCACGTGCACCGGCAGCACGGCGCGATCGTCCCCGCGTCCCGCCGCCCAGGCGGCTGCCTGCGCGCACGCCAGCTCCAGCACGCGCCGGCCGAGCGGCACGATCAGCCCGCTGTCCTCGGCGACGCCGACGAACGCGTCCGGCCCGAGCAGCCCGCGCTCGGGATGCTGCCAGCGCACGAGCGCCTCGACCGCGGCGATCGAGCCGTCGCCCAGGTCCACGATCGGCTGGTAGTGGACGACGATCTCGTCCTCGGTCTCCAGCGCGCGGCGCAGCGCCGCCTCGGTCGCCAGGCGGTCGACCGCCCAGGCGCGCATGCCCATGTCGAAGACCTCGATCCGCGAGCGGCCGGCCTCCTTGGCGCGGTACATCGCGGCGTCGGCGTCGCGCAGCAGCGCGTCGGGATCGAGGACGGCGTCGGCGCCGGTGTCCATCAGCGCGACGCCGATCGACGCGCCCAGCACGTGGTCGTCGCCGCCCGCGCGGAACGGCTTCTCGAACGCCTCGGCCAGGCGCTCGGCGATCGCGCGCGCCATGGCCTCGTCGATGACGTCCTCGCAGAGCACCACGAACTCGTCGCCGCCGAAGCGCCCGACGGTGTCGACCGGCCGGACCGCGGCGCGCAGCCGGTCGGCGACCTGGCAGAGCACGTCGTCGCCCGCGCGGTGGCCGAGCCCGTCGTTGATGTTCTTGAAGTGGTCGAGGTCGAGGAACAGCAGGGCGATGCGGGGTTGGGTGGGACCGCTTCGGTCGATGCGGGCGACGGCCTGCGCGAGACGCTCCAGCACGAGCGTCCGGTTCGGCAGCTCGGTCAACGGGTCGTGCAGGCCGCGGTGGCGGATCTCCTCCTCGCCGGCGAAGCGATCCAGCGCGTCGCCGAGGACGTTTGCCATCGACTGCAGGAACGTGACGTCGTCGGGCGTGAACGCGCCGGGGCGGTCGGAGTAGGCGGCGAGCACCGCGTGCGTGCCGCCGTGGCCCTGGACGACGACGCTCGCGCCGGAGATCGCGCCGAGGTCGCCGACCAGCGCGGCCTGGACGAAGCGGCGCTCGCGACGGGCGTCGTCGACGATCACCGGCTCGCGGCGAATCAGCGTGAAGCCCTCCTGGCCGTCGGCCCAGCCGCCCGGGACGGTCGTGTGGCCGACGTAGTTGTCCGGGAACCCGGCGCCCGCGGCGAGCGCGAGCATGCGACCCTCGTCGACCAGCTCGAACAAGGCCACCAACTCGACCTGAAGGGTTTGACGGACCATCTCGACCGCGCGGTCGACCAGCGCGGTCGGGTGCTCGGCCTCCAGCGCACGCTCGCCGAGCGCGGCGACCGCGGCCTGCTGGGCGGCCTTGCGCTCCAGCGCGGCGATCAGCGCGAGGCGCTCGCTGAGGTCCTGGTAGACGGCGACCATGCCGGTCATGCCGCCGTGGTCGTCGGCGACGGCGACCGTGTGGATGTGCCCGTCGAACTGCTCGCCGCTCTTGCGCCGCAGCCGCCACGGGGAGGCGTGGCGGCCATCGGCGACGACCGCGTCGCGGGCGGCCTCGATCCGCTGGTGCGGCTCGGCGTTGAGCAGGTCTAGCGGCGAATGACCGAGCACCTCGGCTTCGCTGTAGCCGAACATCCGCTCGGCGGCCGGGTTGAAGGAGGTGATGCGGCCGTCGGCGTCGATCGCGCAGACGGCGGCGTCGACGTGCTCCAGCGTCGTCGCTTGGACGCGCACGCGGTCGTAGAGGCGGGCGTTGTCGAGGACGAGGCCGACGCGCGCGGCGACCTCGCCGAGCAGCTCGAGGTCCTCGCGGCGGTAGGCGCGGGTCGGGTTCTCGTGCTCGACGGCCAAGACGCCGAGGATGCGGCCGCGGCTGCGCAGCGGCGCCACCATCCGGCCGCCGTCGGCAACCGCCGTGTGGCGCTCGATCGCACGCTCGGCCAGCGTGCCGTCCAGCCCCGCGTCGCGCTCGTCGTCCTCGCGCGCGTGCGCGCGAGGACCTGCTCGCAGCGTCTCGTGGTCGTGCGAGAACGTCCACACCGTGGCGCGGTCTCCGAGCACGCGCACGCACCAGCGGACCGCGACCTCCAGGACCGCGTCCGGGTCGAGGCTGGCCTGCGTCGCCTGGCGCAACAGGTCGGCGAGCGCGGCGGTGCGGCCCTCCGGCGAGAGCGCGCGTGGGGTGGAGGGTCCCGACGGCACGGCTAAAAGGACGCATCGTCGCCAGGGCCGGGAGGCTTGAGCAGCGATGACTGGGTGCGGACACTTGCCAACACCGTTTACCGGTCCGTCCGCGCGGGAACATGAATCGCATGACGGCAGTCACCCACGCGCCACGGACCGATGCCCAGCTCCTCGCCGCGTACGCCGAGTCCCGCGACCCGCAGCTGCGGGCGGCGCTCGTCGAGCGGTTCATGCCCCTAGCTCGCTCGATCGCCAAGCGTTACCGCAAGGCGGAAGAGCCGTTTGACGACCTCTTGCAGGTCGCGAGCCTCGGGCTGTTGAAGGCCGTCGACCGCTTTGATCCTGACCGCGGCATCGCGTTCTCGTCCTTCGCCGTGCCGACGATCGTCGGCGAGCTGCGTCGGCACTTCCGCGACCGCTGCTGGTCGGTCCGACCTCCCCGCGAGCTGCAAGAGCGCGCGCTGGAGGTCGACAAGTACCGCTCCGAGCTGACCACGCGCCTTGGGCGCGCCCCGTCGGTGCGCGAGATCGGCCAGGCCCTCGAGCTCGACGACGAGCAGGTTCTGGAGGCGCTGCAGGCCCAGCAGGGCATGCGCGCCGCGTCGTTGGATGCGCCGCGCGGGGGCGGCGAGGACAACGACGCGACGTTGGCCGACGCGCACGGCAGCTTCGATCCTGAGCTGATGCGGGCCGAGCATCGCGCGACGATCGCCCGCCTCTTCGAGCGGCTGGACGAGCGCGAGCAGCACGTGCTGCGCCTGCGGTTCCAGGAGGACATGACCCAGGAGCAGATCGGCAAGATCGTCGGGGTCTCCCAGATGCAGGTCTCGCGGATCATCCGCGGCGCGATCGCCAAGCTGTCGGCGGCGCGCGGCGACGTCTGACCCGCCGCCTGGTGACGAACCAGTCAGTTCCCGTTCAGGTCGTTCGGGATAGGGTCTTGCCATGAGCGGCAACCTTGCCTCGATCCTGACCGATTCGGCCGCCCAGTTCGGCGACCGCCTGGCCATCAAGCTCGACGACGTCGAGTTCAACTACGAGTTGCTCGACCAGGCCGCCGCGAGGGTGGCGGCCATGCTGAAGGCCAAGGGACTTCAGCCCGGTGATCGCGTCGGGATCATGCTCCCGAACGTCCCGTACTTCCCGGTGGCCTACTACGGCGTGCTGCGCGCCGGCGGCGTCGTCGTCCCGATGAACGTGCTGCTCAAGGCGCGCGAGGTCGGGTTCTACCTGAAGGATCCGGGCGCGAAGATCCTGTTCGCGTGGCACGACTTCCTTGACGCCGCTTCTGTCGGAGCTGAAGAGGCCGGCGCCGAGATCATCAACGTCAAGCCGGGCGAGATCGAGCCGCTGATCTTCGAGCACGAGCCGGACTTCGACGTGGCCGCGGTCGAGGAGTCCGACACCGCGGTGATCTTGTACACGTCGGGGACGACCGGGCAGCCCAAGGGCGCCGAGCTGACCCACACCAACCTGAAGCGCAACGCGGAAGAGGCGGCCAACCTCTTCGACTTGAAGGAGACGGCGGTCGTGCTCGGCGCGCTGCCGTTGTTCCACTCCTTCGGGCAGACGTGCGGGATGAACGCGACGATCTCGCGCGGCGGCTGCCTGACCCTGATCCCGCGCTTTGACCCGGCCAAGGCGCTGGAGATCATCGCGCGCGACAAGGTCCAGGTCTTCGAGGGCGTGCCGACGATGTACGGCGCGATGCTGCACCTGCCGGATCGCGAGAAGTACGACACGTCGTCGCTGTCGCTGTGCGCTTCGGGCGGCGCCGCGCTGCCGGTCGAGTTGTTGAAGGGCTTCGACGAGGCGTTCGAGTGCAAGATCCTCGAGGGCTACGGGCTGAGCGAGACGTCGCCGGTGGCGTCGTTCAACCACCCTGACAAGGAGCGCAAGCCCGGGTCGATCGGCACGCCGATCAACGGCGTCGAGATGAAGGTCGTCGATGAGGACGGCAAGGAGGTCCCGCTCGGCGACGTCGGCGAGATCGTCATCAAGGGCCACAACGTCATGAAGGGCTACTGGAACCGTCCGGACGCGACGGCCGACGCCATCAAGGACGGGTGGTTCCACAGCGGCGACATGGCCAAGGTGGACGACGACGGCTACTTCTTCATCGTCGACCGCAAGAAGGACATGATCATCCGCGGCGGCTACAACGTGTACCCGCGCGAGATCGAGGAAGTGCTGTACGAGCACCCGGCTGTGCGCGAGGCCGCGGTCGTCGCCGTGCCGCACGACGATCTGGGGGAGGAGGTCGGCGCTGCCGTCGTCCTCAAGGACGGTGAGTCGGTCAGCGCCGAAGACCTCCAGGCGTACGTGAAGGAGAACGTCGCGGCCTACAAGTACCCGCGCTCGATCTGGTTCGTCGACGAGCTGCCCAAGGGCCCGACGGGCAAGATCCTCAAGCGCGAGATCGACGTGCCGGCGAAGGCCGATACTGCATAAGTCGGTCCACTGAACAGCGTAAGGGCGCCCTTTCGGGCGCCCGAGCGCTGAGCTTCACGGTCCATTCACTGACGAACCGGCGCGTTCCTGGTACGTTCCCGGCGACCGGCCGGGGATGAGATCCGGCGTAAGCAGGTAGTTGGAGGAACTCGCTGACATGGCCAGCGGAATCGTGAAGTGGTTCAGTGACGACAAGGGCTTTGGCTTCATCACGCCCGACGAGGGCGGCAAAGACCTGTTCGTCCACCATTCCGCCATCATCGCCGATGGCTACCGCTCCCTCCCTGAGGGCGCGCAGGTGACCTACGAGGAAGAGGCCGGGGACAAGGGTCCCAAGGCCATCAACGTCCAGCGCAGCTAGTAGGTCGCCGGCCTCGTCCTGCTCTACGTGAGCAGGATCACGAGGATGATGATGAGTAACAGGGTGCCGAGTCCGATGTACATGGACTCGGTCTACCCCTGCCTTCAAATCGTCACGCCGAGTACCACTCCACTTTCTTGACCACGCGCCGCGCTTAGGATCGCGCCGTGTCGTTCACGCACAAGAACCTCAAGCAGGACCTCGACGACGTCGGGTCCAACTTCGATGGCGCGCCTGGCCTTGAGTTCCGCATGGCGACCCATGCGCTCGGGCTGGAGCAGTCCGGTCTGAGCTACCAGTCCATCCCGCCCGGCTATCGCTTTCCGTACGGCCACACGCACAAGACGCAGGAAGAGGTGTTCGTGGTCGTGGGCGGGAGTGGGCGGATGAAGCTCGATGACGAGGTCGTCGAGCTCAAGCAGTGGGACGCGGTGCGCGTCCCGCCCGGTGTGTGGCGCGGCTATGAGGCCGGACCCGAGGGCCTTGAGATCCTCGTCATCGGCGCGCCCAGCCTCGGCGAGGCGCAGCGCGAGGACGTCGAAGGCCGGCGCGACTGGTGGGCCGCCTAGTGGTCGGCGACCGGCGCGCCGTCAGGCTCCACCGGTAGTCCCTGCTCGCTCCAGTCAATTAGGCCGCCGGCCAAGCTGTAGGCCTCGAAGCCCGCGGCGCGGAAGGCCTGGGCGGCCATCAGGGAGCGGCCGCCGACGCGGCACTGGAAGACGACGGGCTTGTCCTGCTCGATCTCCGAAGCCCGGGACTGCAGCTCGCCGATCGGGATGTGCTTCACGTCGCCCGGGATGTGCGACGTGTCCCACTCGGACTGCTCGCGGACGTCGACCAGTTGGACCTCACCGGCCTCGAAGCGGCGCTGGGTCTCGGCGGGTGTGACTTCGATCTCGTTCTCGCTCACGCGCCGGAGTCTAGAAACTCCGGCGCGCGGGTGGAGAATCCCCTACGGCTTCGCCAACACGAAGCGGCCCGCGAGGCGGTGCAGCTCCTCGGCGGATCGCGTCAGCTCCTGGGCCGACGCGACGATCTGCTTGGTGGAGACGACGGTCTGCGAAGACGACGCCGCGACCTGCTGGGCGGCGGCGGAGGACTGCTCGGCCACCGTGGCGACCTCGCCGACGTCCGCGTCGACCTTCGAGGAGCCCTCGGCGATCGCGCCGATCGACGCGGCGATCTCCGCCACGCGACCGGACGTCACCTCGACGGCCTCGCCGATCTCGGCAAAGGACGCGCGGGCGGCCTCGACCGTCGCGACGCCCTCAGACGTGCGCGCCGCGCCGTCCTCGACGACCGTCAAGGCGCGGTCGGTCTCGGTCTGGATCTCGGCGATCAGCCCCGCGATCGACGACGCCGCCTGCTGCGACTCGTCGGCCAGCTTGCGAACCTCTTCGGCCACAACGGCAAAGCCCCGGCCCTGCTCGCCGGCACGGGCCGCCTCGATCGCCGCGTTCAAAGCCAACAGGTTGGTCTGCTCGGCGATGCCGCCGATCGTGTCGACCATCGAGCCGATGCGCGAGGAGCGCTCGCCCAGCGAGCGGATCGTCGCGGTGACCTCGGCGGACGCGCCGCTCACGGCCATCATCGCCTCAGACGCCGCGCCCACCGCGGTGGCCCCGGCATGCGCCAGCTCACGGGCGCGCCCGGCCTGGCCGGCAGCCTCGGCTGCGCCACGGGCGGACTCGCCCGTCGCGGTCGCCACGTCGGACGACAGCCCGCGGACGTCCACGACCGCCGACACCTGGCGCTCGGCGCCCGACGCGACGTCGGCCACGGCCCGGGCGATCTCGTCGACCGCGCGGCCAGCCTCATCAGCATCAACAACCACTCGGCCGGAGACGCTTGCCACCGTCTCAGCGGCCACCGTCAGGTCCGTGACCATCCGGCGCAGGCCGGCGGTCATCGCGGCGAGCGAGCGACGCAGCTCATCGCGGTCGGAGCGCGGCGGCAGCTCTTCAGAAAGATCGCCCTCGGCGACACGGCCGGCGTGGGCCGCGATCACCCGCAGCTCGACGAGCATGCGCTCGACGGCGCCGGCCGAGCGGCCGACCTCGTCGTAGTCGTGGACGAGCAGCGCGACGTCGGGCTGAAGGTCGCCGTCGGCGATCGAGTTCGCGGCGCGCGAGATCGCGCTCAGCCGCTTCTTGATCTCCAGCTGCGACCACAGCGCCATCGCGGCGACGCCCACTAGGAAGAAGACGGTTCCGCCCAGGAACCAGTTCTGAGCCGCGTCAATACCCGGCTGTGGGTGCTTCGGGTCGATGCTGGAGATCTTCCCCAGCACGATCGTGATCTCCGCGCTCATGAATACGAGCAGCGCGATAACGGCCAGCACGATTCGCGTCCGCGTGGACGCGAAACGACTGACCTTGTGGGTCCCCTCCACCTCGGTCATATCCCGGTCGTCGGCAAACGGACATGACTCTTGAGCGGTGGACTCCGATCCTCAACCCCAAAACAGGTTGAAAAGCCCGAATTGCTGCTCGGGCCTCCACGCGACCTCGCGGCCGAGCCGCATGCGCAGCGCGTCGTTGAGCCGCACGAACCGCCAGGCGTGCAGCGCGTCGGTCGCGGCGAGGTTGCCGTCGGGGACGATCAGGGTCCCGGCGGCCGGGCCGGAGGTCGCCGCGGCCATCAGCGCGACGCCGACCTCGGGCGAGCTCGCCGCGATCGCGGTCCCCGCACCCCAGGGCGAGGCGATCGCGTAGCCCGCCAGGCCGTGGACGCCCCCGGGCGCGCCGACGCCCGCCAGCGGGTGGATCGCGTCCAGGACCGCGTCGCGTCGCTCACCCGTGGCGGCGAGGTCGAGCGCGCGGATCTTGGAGCGGTCGATGTCGGCCAGGCGCTGGAGGTCCAGCGGCGGCGCCGCGCCGGCCACGCCGCGCCAGGCGACCGCGCGCTCCTCGCTGACGAAGCCGAGGCGCTCGTAGACCGGGCGCCCAGCCTCGGTCGCGTAGAGCAGGACGGTCGCGGCGCCGTGAGAGCGCAGCCAACGCACGGCGGCCTCGGTCAGCGCGGTCCCGAGGCCGCGACGGCGGGCCTCAGGGGCGACGCCGACCGCGCCGATCCAGCCGGAGGTCGCAAACGCCGCGGTGCAGGCGACGCCGATGACCGAGTTGCCCGGGCCCTCGGCGACGAGGATCGCGCCGTTGGGCGCGTTGCGCGGGTACTCCAGCAGCCGCGCGACCTGGGAGCCGAACCCAGCACGGCGCAGGACATCGACCGCGAGGGGCACCTCGCGGTCCATGGCCGGTCGGATGGCCGAGGCAAGCCGCACCGGCCGGAATCTAGCCCAGCGGGCTCAGTATCGCGGCGGTGGCGGGTCCGGGTAACGGTCGCGGGTCACGACGGTCTCCGATCGACGCGGCGCGAGCAGCAGGACCAGCGAGAGGACCAGCCCGATGATGCCGACGATCATCAGGATCAAGCCGACGGTCGTGAGGTCCACGCCGCTGATCGAGTCCGTGACCGCGAACTTGAGGATCGCGCCGGCCGCGATCAGGAAGAGGGACGTTCCGATGCCCATAGAGCCGGGTGTACCCCACGATCAATACGCTTCAACGCGCTATGAGCGCGACCGTGAGCGACGTCTACGACATCCCCCAAGAGCTGAAGGACTTCCGCGACCTCGTCCGGCAGATCGCCGTCGAGCGCGTGGGCCCGCGAGCGGCCGAGATCGACGCTAAGGACGAGTACCCGTGGGACCTGCGGGAGCTGCTGGCCGAGAACGACATCCTGGCGCTGCCCTACGCCGAGGAGTTCGGCGGGACCGGAACCGGCACGTTGATGTTGCAGATGGCGGTCGAGGAGCTGGCCAAGCAGAGCGCGTCGGTCGCGCTGATGCTGATGGTCCAGGAGCTGGGGTCGCTGCCGATCGCGCTGTTCGGAAGCGACGAGATGAAGGCGCGGTTCCTCCCCAGGTGCGCCACGGGCGAGTGGTCGCCGGCGTTCTGCCTGAGCGAGTCCGAGTCGGGCTCCGACGCCGCGGCGATGCGCACGACCGCGCGGCTGGATGGTGACGAGTGGGTGATCAACGGGACCAAGTCCTGGATCACGAACGCGGGGATCGCCGACTTCTACGTGGTGTTCGCGGTGACCGATCGCGAGAACCGGCGCGTGACGGCGTTCGTCGTGGAGAAGGACCGTCCAGGGTTCTCGGTGCCGAAGTACGAGCACAAGCTCGGGATCCACGGGTCGCCGACGGGCCAGCCGGTCTTCGAGGACGTCCGCGTCCCGCCGGAGAACGTGATCGGCGAGGTCGGGCGCGGCATGAGCGTCGCCCTGGGCACGCTGGAGCGGACCCGGCTGGGGGCTGCCGCGCAGGCAGTCGGGATCGCGCAGGGTGCGGTCGACTACGCGGTCCAGTACGCCAAGGAGCGCACGGCGTTCGGCAAGCCGATCCTCGAGTTGCAGGGCCTCCAGTTCAAGCTCGCGGACATGCAGACGCGGACCGCCGCGGCGCGCGAGCTGCTTTACAAGGCCTGCACGAAGATGGACCGCGGCGAGGCGGACAAGGCGATGTACTCGTCGATGGCCAAGCTGTTTGCCTCCGACACCGCCATGTACGTGACCGTCGAGGCGGTCCAGGTGCTGGGCGGCTACGGCTACGTGACCGAGTATCCGGTCGAGCGGATGATGCGCGACGCCAAGATCACCCAGATCTACGAGGGCACCAACGAGGTCCAGCGCGTGGTCATTGCGCGCCAGCTGGCCAAGTAGTCGTCGCGAGCTGCGGTGCGCGGGGCACTAAGCTGGGCGAAGACGCCCATGCCCCTGCGCCGCACGCTTTTCGCCGCTGTGATCGCCACGAGCCTCGGGCTCACGGTGATCGTCCTGTTGGAAGGCCGGTTCTCGACGATCCGGATGTTCCGGATCCTCGAGGCGGTGGGGATCTTGATCGTCGCGGCCGCGGCGCTGCTCGGCGCCATGGCGATCGTCGGCGTGAAGATGGCCGGCTGGACCGAGCCCGAGAGCGAGGCCGAGTTCGACCGCGTCGTGATGCGCGCCGAGCGCCTCGCCCGCGACGGCACCGCCGCCGAGCCGACCGAGGACCAGTTCCTCGAGCTGGACCCGTACAACGACGATGACTTCGAGGAGCTCGTCCGCGACGCGATGGACGACCTTCCGGACCTCCTGCGCGCCGCGCTGGACCGCAACGTCGCCGTCGTCATCAGCGACCAGGGCCGCCGCCACAACGCCTACGGCCTCTACAACGGCGACGGTGCCACCCGCGACGACTACCCCGACAAGATCATCATCTTCCGCGACACCCTCCGTCGCGACTTCGGCCACAACGCCGACCTCCTCCGCCACCAGGTCACCGTGACCGTCCGCCACGAACTCGCGCATCACATCGGGTTCGACGAGCTGGGCGTTCGGGACCTGGGGCTGTAGCCGCACGCGACCCGCGCGTTCTTCACACGCACGGCGTACGCACGAACGCGTGCGCGATCGCGCATGTCAAAGGGTATTTCCGCGCGATCGCGTACATTGTGCGCGATCACGCATATCGCGCGCGATCGTGCTGGATTGAGCAATCGCATGCGCGATCGCGCACACGCATATGGCCGACGAACGCATGAAAAGGCCTCGCGCGGCTGCTCGACGCTCACGCTGTGCAGCCTGGTCGCGATCGCCTGGCGGTCGCTGACCACGCCGTCTTCCACCTGCTCGTGGGCAATGCCGACGCACACGCCAAGAACATGTCCTTGCTTCACGTCGAGGACGGAGTGCGTCTCGCGCCGCTGTACGACGTCGTCTCGACCGCCGTCTACCCGGACCTGAACCAAGACCTCGCGCTGGGCATCGGCACCGCGTTCGCGGTCGAGGAGCTGAACCCGCTCGCGTGGTCGGACTTCGCCGAGGACCTGGGTCTGCGCCCGGTGGCGTTCGAGCGCCGGCGACGCCAGCTGGCGGGACGGGTGTTGTTGGAGGCCGCGGCGCTGCGAGTGGTGGCGCGCGAGGAGGGCTGGTGGGCGCCGGTCGTCGACGCCGTGGTCGACGTCATCGAGACGCGCGCCGCGCTCATCGCTGGCTCCTGAGCCGGCACCGCTTGACAACTGTTCTGAACACCGGAACACTCCCGTCGCATGCCGGTCGAGCGCTCGAATGTTCCCGAGCAGGTGTTCCGTCAGCTTGTCGCCGCCGTCCTCGACGGTCGCTATGAGCCGGGGGAGCGGCTGCCGCCGCAGCGCGCTCTCGCGCAGGATCTCGGCGTCAACATGGCGTCGTTGCGCGAGGGGATCAAGCGGCTGGAGCAGCTGCGGTTGGTCGAGGTTCGCCATGGCGATGCGATGCGGGTCACCGACTGGAAGGTGTCGGCGGGGCTTGATGTCCTCGCGCATGCGGTGACGGTCGATCCGGCGCTGACGAAGGCGTTGTTCGAGGCGCGGCGGCTGTTGCTGGTGGAGGCGGCGCGGCTGGCGGCGGAGCGGCGGACGGATGGGCACGTCAAGGCCTTGAACAGCCTCGCGGACGGGGTCGAGAACGCGCCGGACGATGGTGCGGCGCAGATGGCCGACCTGATGTTCATGGCGACGGTCATCGACGCGTCCGACAACTTGGTGTTCTCGTTGATCCTCAACTCGATCCGCGAGCTGTACCTGTCCAACTTGGAGCGGTTCCGGCCGCTGGTCGTCGATCGCGAGGAGCTGTTGCCGCTCTATCGCCGCGTGGCTAAGGCGATCGACAACGGCGACGCCACTCGCGCGGCAAACGCGATCGAGAAGCTCTCCGCCCATCAAGAACGCCGCATGGTCGAGGCGGACGGATGAGCGCGGTGCTCTCGCGCTGGGAGGCGCGCACGTTCGCGTGCCTGGCCGACACCCTTCTGGCGCCGCTGCCGCCGTTGCCGCCGATCACTGCGACCGACGCCGTCGAGGCGTTCGACCGCTGGCTCACCAAGGCGCCACGCCTGAACCGCCTTGGCGCGCGTGCCCTGCTGCTGACGCTGGCCGCGGCGCGCTGGCCGCGCAAGCCGCGTGCGCAGCGGCTCGCGGGGATCGAGCGCACGGCCAAGCGTGGTCCGGCCGGCCGCGGGATCGTCGAAGCGCTGCGCGCCGCCGCCGCGGTCTCCTACTACGGCGACGCCCGCGTCGCCGCGCTGCTCGGCTACGAGCCAAGGCCTACGCCATGACCTTGATCGCCGAGCCCAGAGCCCCGGCCGGCGGCGTCATCGACGGCCGCCACCTCACCGGCGAGCGCCGGTTGCGCGCCGACGTCTGCGTCATCGGCTCCGGCGCGGGCGGCGCGCCCGTCGCGGCGTTGCTCGCGCAAGCCGGCGCCAAGGTTGTCGTCCTCGAAGACGGCCAGGCCTTCCACACCGCGCAGCTGACCGCCCGCCCGCGCGACATGACCGCGACGCTCTACCGCGACGCCGGCCAGTTCTCCACCCTCGGCACGCCTCCGATCATGCTCCCGACCGGCCGCGCGGTCGGCGGCACGACGCTGATCAACTCCGGCACCTGCTTCCGCGCGCCCGACGCGCTGCAACGGCAATGGAAGCAAGAGCTAGGACTCGAAGACGACCTCACCCCGTTCTACGAGCGCGCGGAGCAGACGCTCCACGTCGCGCAAGTTCCTGAACAACTTGCCGGCGCCAACGCCCGCATCGCCAAGCGCGGCGCCGAGGCCCTCGGCTGGTCCGGCGACTTCCTGCATCGCAACGCGCGCGGCTGCGTCGGCTCCGGCGTCTGCGCCTTCGGCTGCCCAACCGGTGCCAAGCAGCACGCGGGCGCCGCCTACATGGAGGACGCCCACGCGGCTGGCGCGATCACCTACGCCTGCACGCGCGCGACGCGCGTCATCATCAACAACGGCCGTGCCCGCGGCGTCGAGGCCCGCACGCGCGCCGGCGGCCGCGTCAGCGTCACTGCGAGCGAGGTCGTCCTCGCCGCCGGTGCCCTCCACACCCCGCTCCTGCTCGCCGCCTCCGGCGTCACGCACCCCGACCTCGGCCGCCACCTGACGATCCACCCGTGCACCGCTGCCTGGGCGATCATGGACGAGGTCGTCGACATGGCCCGCGGCGTCCCGCAGTCCTACGGCATCGACGAGTTCGCCGATGAGGGCCTGATGCTCGAAGGCATCGCGGGGCCGCCCGACTACCTGGCGATGGCGGTGCCCTTCAGCGGCGACGCCCACCGCGAGCTGATGCTCAGCTACCGCAACGTCGCGCAGTTTGGGCTGATGCTCAAAGAGACCTCGCGCGGCCACGTCGCGACCAGTGCGCTGGCGCGCCGCGGCGGTCGCCCGCTGGTCCGCTACGACCTCAACGACCGCGACGCCCAGACGGTCAAGCGCGGCGTCGAACGGCTCGCCGAGCTGCTCTTCGCCGCGGGCGCCAAGCGCGTGATCCTCCCGATCGCCACGGTTCCGGAGCTGTGCGACGGCGACCTCGCCCCGCTCCGCGACGCGTCGGTGAGGCCCCGTGACCTCAAGTTGATGGCCTTCCACCCGCTCGGCACCGCGCAGATGGGCCGGGTAACCGACGTCCACGGCACGGTCCGCGGCGTCGAAGGCCTTCATGTCGCCGATGGCTCGGCCGTTCCCGGCCCGCTCGGCGTCAACCCGCAGATGACGATCTACGCGCTCGCCCTCAGGCTGGCCGAGCGCCTGAGACAAGGAGCACCGACATGTCGTTCTTGATCGATCCGCCCTGGTTGTACGCCAACGGCCGGATCCTCGCCGAGCACGTCGAGCCGTCCCAGCGGGACAAGCTCGCCGCCGCCACCCTCGGCGTCTTCATCGTGACCAGCGTCAGCCTCTACCTCGACGCCCGCTGGACCAAGCCGATCTGGCGCCTCTGCCGCGCGCGGTCCGGTCGCGACTGGATGCTCAACTCGGGCGTCTTCAAGCTCGACCCCGACAAGGCCGGCACGCCGACGCATCTGCTTTCCGGCGCGGCCTTCGCCACCTATCCTCTGTGGCTATGGCTGGGTCTGCGACACGGCCGGGACTAACGGCGCGCTTCCCGTCGTTCGGTGACGACGGCGGGTACGAGTCGTTCTACGTCCGCGCCGTCGACCCGAACGGCCCGCGCTCGGTGTGGCTGCGCCACACCGTCCTGAAGGCCCCTAACGGTCCGCCGATCGGCTCGACCTGGTTGACGATCTTCGACGCCTCCAGGCCTGAGCCCTTGGCCTACAAGGCCTCGGAGACCGAGCCGGGCACAGACGGCTGGCTGAAGGTCGGCGACAGCGTCTTCGGCCCGTCGGGTGTCCACGGCTCCGCGGGCCCGGCCGAGTGGGACCTCGACTGGCGCGGCGACGAGCCGGTCCTGCGGCACCTGCCCAAGTCCTTCATGTACAGCGCGCCGCTGCCGAAGACCAAGCTCGAGTCGCCGCATCCGGCCGTCAAGGTGTCCGGCCGCGTCACCATCAACAACACCACCGTGACCCTTGACGATTGGCCGGGGATGGTGGGGCACAACTGGGGCGCCCAGCACGCCGAGCGCTGGATCTGGCTGCACGGCACCCTGTTCGAGGATCGTCCTGACGACTGGCTGGACATCGCGCTCGGCCGCGTGCGCATCGGCCCGGTTCAGACGCCGTGGGTCGCCAACGGGGTGGTTTCGCTGAACGGCGAGCGGCTGCGGATCGGCGGCGTGGCGACGCTCCCGCGCGTGCACGAGCAGCCCAGCGCGCTGGACCTGCGCGTCGGCGGCCCTGACGCGCAGCTGCGCCTCACCGCGCACAGCCCGCGCGATCAGATCGCGGTCTGGCGCTACGCCGACCCCGACGGCCATGAGCACCACGTTGCGAACTGCTCGATTGCCGACCTGGAGGCCGTCGTCATCCCCGACGGCCGCACCTCGCAGGTGCTGCGTACCGCTTACGGCGGCACCTATGAGCTGGGGATGCGGGAGGTCCCGACAGGCCTTCCAATCCTGCCGTTCCCGGATCCGTGATCAAGTCCTACGTGTATATGTGCTCGCCGGCTTCCGCGTCCGGCGAGCACCGCCTCGTCGCGCTGGTGGATCGCGGCAAGGCCGCGGCCGCCCAGTGCCCATCGCGGGATTGCGAGTCCCCGTCCTGGTGGTCCTAGTTGCTCTTGGGCGACACGTTCGTCCAAGGCGTTTCATCGATTCGGTTCGACTGTAAGGACAACGCAAGTCTTGAGTCAAGGGCAGAATCGGCCACCAGAAACCAGAGAAGAGCGCTGAACGGCTCTAAGCGTTACTGTGCGGTCCCGTTTTCAGAACGAAGCCATGCCAGCACGGCAAGAACGCGGAGGTTGCCGCCCGCTGCGGTGTGCAGGCCGAGCTTCCCGAAGATGTTCGTGACGTGCTTCTCGACCGCGCCGTCGGTCACGACGAGCTTCTGAGCGATCGCAGAGTTGGAAAGGCCCTGGGCCATCAGCTCCATGACCTCCCGCTCGCGCGGGGTCAGCTCTTGGAGCGGGTCGTCGGCGCGGCGGCGTGCGAGCAACTGGCTGACCACCTCCTGGTCGATCGCCGTTCCGCCGGCCGCGACGCGGTCGACCTGTGCCACGAAGTCCGACGGGTCGGCGACGCGGTCCTTGAGCAGGTAGCCGACGGCGCCGGCGCCATCGGCCAGCAGCTCGGCGGCGTAGGACTCCTCGACGTACTGCGACAGCACCAGCACCGGCGTGCCGGGGACGCGCTGACGGGCCTCCAGCGCCGCGCGCAGCCCCTCGTCGCGCTGGGACGGCGGCAGGCGCACGTCGACGATCGCGATATCGGGCCGGTGCTCGTCGATCGCCTCGACCAGCGACGGTCCGTCGCCGACCGCGGCGACGACCTCATGGCCGTGGGCGACCAGCAGCCGTACGAGCCCGTCGCGCAGCAGCACGAGGTCCTCGGCGATCACGATCCGCATGGCAGCTCCGCGCGCAGCAGCGTGCCCTTGCCCTTCGGCGAGGCGACCAGCAGCTTGCCGTCGAGCGCCTCGACGCGCCCGCGCAGGCCACCGATGCCGGTGCCGCGCGTCTCGTCCAGGCCACCCGCGCCGTCGTCGTGCACCTTGACCACCAACATGCCTTGCTCGATTCTCCCGCTGATCTCACAGCGCGACGCGCCGCTGTGCTTGGCGACGTTCGCCAGCGCCTCGGCGACCGTGAAGTAGGCGGCGGACTCGATCGCCGCCGACAGCCGATCCGGCAAGTCGATCGCGACCGTGCACGGCACCGGGCAGCGGGCGGCCAGCGCGCTGATCGCCGCGTCGAGGCCGCGGTCGGTGAGGATCGCGGGGTGGATGCCGCGCGCGAGGTCGCGCAGCTCGACCAACGCGGTCTTGGCGTCCTCATGGGCGTCGGCGAGCATCTGCGCAGCGGCCTGTGGGTCGCGCTCGATCTGCTCGCGCGCCATGCCGATCTCCATCGCCAGCGCGACCAGGCGCGCCTGCGCGCCGTCGTGCAAATCGCGCTCGATGCGGCGCAGCTCGATGGCGGCGGCGTCGACCGCGCCCGCGCGGGAGACCTGCAGCTCGGCGATCCGCTCCTCCTCGCGGCCCTCCAGCAGGGCCTCGATGAGCTTGGCCTGTCCCCAGGCGCTGCCGCGCAGGCCCCATGCGCCGAGGATCGTCAGCGGCGGGCCGGTGACCACGGCGAAGAGGATCAGCCATCCGATCGAGTGGATCGTCGTGACGCCCAACTCGACGCCCTCGGGCAGTGCCCAGCCCCACAGCGGCACGGTTAGAAAGCCGAGGCCGATCGACCAGGCGGTCAGGCCCGCCACGAAGCACGCGGTCCCGACGCCGAACGAGAGGACCAACCACACCATCTCGCGCCACGTCATCGGGTCGGTGAGCGCGGAGCGCAGGCGCGCTAGGAAGCCGTCGCCGCGCCACGGACGCGTCGAGCGCGGCAGCGGGACGCCGGCCAGCGCGCCGCGCATCCGCTCCAGGTCGGCCCACCAGCACGTGACCCAGAGATCCCCGTACAACTTGGGGATCCCGATCAAGGTGATGATCAACGCCAGCGACGTGATCGGCCCGAGGCAGAACCACGTCAGGCCGAAGATCCCGGAGAGCTGGCCGAGCGAGACGTAGGCCAGGTCTTTCCACGGCGTGGCGGTGAGGGGGAGTTGGACGATGCGGCGCAACACGACTGAACGGAGCATGACCGGCGCGGCGGCGTCGCGCCATGAGGGCGACTGGCGAAGGCGGCGTGGGGAAATCCGTAGCCTTCAGCGCTCTTCCGCATGGCCGATCGCGAGGACCTCACCCCGCGCGTGGTCGAAGCCGTGGAGGCGCAGCTGCGCCGCCACGTCTCGCCCCGCGCCCTGCGTGCCGCGTACCGCGTCGGCTACCGCGTGCTGCGCCCGTGGTGGTTCGTCACGCGGCCGCACACGTACGGGATGAAGGTCGTCGTGCGCTGTGGCGAGGACGTGTTGTTGGTCAAGCACACCTACGCGCGGCGCGGGCTGTGGGACCTGCCGGGCGGGTTCGTGCGGCCGGACGAGGATCTGGAGGTCGCGCTGGCGCGCGAGCTGGAGGAGGAGCTCGGGATCGAGCCGGCGACGATCACGCCGATCGCCGAGGTGGCGTCGCGCTTTGACCACAAGCGCGAGCGGATCAACGTGTTCGCGGTCGACGTCGCGCCGGGGGTGGCGGTAACGCCGTCGGTGGCCGAGATCGAGGCGGTCTGCTGGGCGCGGTGGGATGCGCTGCCGTCGCCGGCGACGGTCTTCACGCGGCGGATGGTCGCGCGCGCGTACTGGGACGAGTACCGCGCCTCGTAGCCCGATCGGGCTATCGATCCTCTATCCTTCATCGGGATACGTAGGCCCCGTGGAGTGCGACCGCCGGGGGATAAACCTGCCCGTGGTGTGCGACCGCCGGGCTTCATCTCCGAGAGGACCCATACTCAAATGCCCGAAGCCGTCATCGTCGACGCCGTCCGGACGCCCGTCGGCCGAGCCTTCAAGGGCTCGCTTGCCTCGCTGCGCCCCGACGAGACCCTCGCGTTCGTGGTGGACCAGCTGCTGGAGCGCAACCCCGACGTCGATCCTTCGCAGATCGAAGAGCTGATCGCCGGCTGCGGCCTGCCGCAGGGCCTTCAGGCCAACAACATCGCGCGCATCGCCGTCCTGCTGAGCGACAAGCTCGGCCAGAGCACCAACGGCTCGACGGTCTCGCGCTACTGCGCGTCCGGCCTCGACGCCATCCGCAACGCCGCCAACGCGGTCGTCGCGGGCCAGGGCGACATCTACATCGCCGGCGGCGTCGAGTTCGTCTCGCGTTACAACGCCGCGCAGGAGGCCGCCCACCCCGAGGATCAGAACGAGAACCTCCAGGGCAACAACGGCCAGCCGAACGCGTACATCGCGATGGGCCTCACGGCCGAGAACGTCGCCGAGCGCTACGGCGTCTCGCGCGAGGACCAGGACCGCTACGCGCAGCGCTCGCAGGAGCGTGCGGTGGCCGCCCAGGAGGCCGGCGTGTTCGACCGCGAGATCGTCCCGGTGACGCTCGCCGACGGCACGGTCGTCTCCAAGGACGACGGTCCGCGCGCCTCGTCGACCTACGAGAAGCTGTCGACGCTGGAGCCGGCGTTCAAGCCGGGTGGCACGGTCACGGCCGGCAACTCCTGCCCGCTGAACGACGGCGCCGCCGCGGCGCTGATCATGTCCGCCGAGAAGGCCGCCGAGCTGGGCCTGAAGCCGCGCGCCCGCGTCATCACGGCCGCCACGTGGGGCAACGAGCCCGAGTACATGGGCGTCGCGCCGATCGGGGCGATCAAGAAGGCGCTGGACCGCGCGGGGATGTCGGCCTCCGACATCGACGTCACGGAGCTCAACGAGGCGTTCGCGGCGCAGGTGCTGCCGATCGCGTCCGAGGTCGGGATCGACCTCGACACGCTCAACCCGCACGGCGGCGCGATCGCGCTGGGCCACCCGTTCGGCATGACCGGCGTCCGGATCATGACGACGCTGCTGAACGACCTCGAGACGCTCGACAAGACGGTCGGCCTCGAGACCATGTGCGTCGCCCAGGGTCAGGGCGAGGCGCTCATCGTGGAGCGCCTGAACTAGTCATGGCCTATGCGTTGAAGCCGATCGGCGACGAGTGGTTCGAGACCGCGCCGCTCGTCGTCCCCGCCGCGGTTGAGCTCGACGCGCCCGTCGAGCGCGTGTGGGATGCGCTCGGCTCCGACGCGATGTGGTCGTGGGCGCCGATCATCGACCAGGTGGAGTGGATCACCCCGCGGCCGCACGCCGCGGGGTCGATCCGCCGCCTGCGGATGTTGAAGGCCAACGTGATCGAGGAGGAGTTCTACCGCTGGGAGACCAACCAGCGGGCGACCTTCCGCGTCACGCACCAGACCCGGCCGATGCTCGACGGGCTGGCGGAGGACTTCCTGCTGGAGCCGCTGCGCGGCGGGGCAGCGACCCGGCTGACGTGGACGATGGCGATCGGGATCAAGGGCCTGCCGGCGCCGCCGTCGTTCCTGAAGCCGGCGCTGATCAAGGGCAACGCCGCCGCCATCGGCGGGATCAAGACCATCCTGTAGGCCTATGAGCGACGCACCGCACCTCCTCGTCAATGCCGCGACCGGCGAGGAGGTGACGGTGATCTCCGAGGGCCCTGACGTGCTCGTGCTCGAGGCGCTCTGGCCACGCCCCGGCCATCGCGCCTCGCCGCACGTCCACCCGAAGCTGGAAGAGCGCTTCGAGGTGTTGGAGGGCCTGGCCGGTTTCGCCGTCGGCGACACGCCCGAGCACATCGCCTCTCCGGGCGACATCGTGGTGGTTCCACCCGGCACCACCCATCTCGCCTGGAACGCCGCCGACGGCCCGACCCGCATCCGCATGGAGTTCCGCCCACCGGGCCGCTGGCTCGAGGTGGTCGAGCGGATCTTCGCGGGGGACGTGTCGCCTGCGCTGCTGCGCGACTTCCCGGACGAGCTGGCGCCGCCGTCCTAGCGCGGCGCCATCCTGATCGCGCCGTCGAGGCGGATGGTCTCCCCGTTCAACATGGGGTTGATGATGATCTGCTCGGCGAGGAGGGCGTACTCGGAGGGGCGGCCGAGGCGAGGTGGGAAGGGGATGGTCTTGCCGAGGGATTCGCGGGCTTCTTCGGGGAGGGCGGCGAGGAGCTGGGTGTCGAAGAGGCCCGGCGCGATGGTGTTGACGCGGATGCCGTACTGGGCGAGGTCGCGGGCGACGGGCAAGGTCATGCCGACGACGCCGCCCTTGGAGGCGGAGTAGGCGACCTGGCCGATCTGGCCGTCGTAGGCGGCGACGGAGGCGGTGTTGACCAGGACGCCGCGCTCGCCGTCGGCGTTGGGCTCGTTGGGGATCATCTTGGCGGCCGCGAGGCGCAGGACGTTGAAGGTCCCGATCAAGTTGATGGCGATGATGATCTCGAAGGGCTGCAACGGGTGCGGGCCCTTGGAGTTCGCGGTCTTCTGCGCCCAGCCGGTGCCCGCGCAGGTGATCGCGACGCGCAGGCCGCCGTCGGCCTCGGCTGCGGCGTCGACCGCTGCCTGGACCTGCTCCTCCTCGCGCACGTCGACCTGAACGAAGCGCGCGCCGAGCTCCTCGGCGACCTTCTGACCCTGCTCGGCGTTGATGTCGGCGATGACCAGGTTGGCGCCCTGCTCGGCCAGCCGCCGCGACGTCGCCTCGCCCAGTCCCGACGCGCCGCCGACGACGAGCGCCCCACTCCCTGAGATGTCCATGCGCGGAATCTATCCGGCTGACGCCTGCGTCACCTTCGCCACCGCGCGGGCCTTCAGCGCGACGCCGAGCTGCTCGCGGTCCTCGGCCTTCAGAGGGTCGAGGCCGGTGAGCTCGTGGATGCGCTCCAACCGATACGCGACCGTGTGGCGATGCGACGGCATCGCGGCGGCGGTCGCGTTCATGTTGCAGTCGTTGGCGAGGTAAGTCGCCAGCGTGCGGCGCTGCTGGGCGGCCTGGGCGCCCTCGTCGTCGAGCAGCGGACCGAGCGCGCCTGCGAGCGCGAGGACGTCGCCGGGCGCGCGGATCGCGTCGCGGACCAACAGCCGCCACGTGCCGCGGGCGATCGCGTCCGGCGTGACCGTGCCGTCGGCGACCAGCGCCGCGGAGAGCGACGCGACCGACAGCCCGAAGCGCAGCGCCGCGGCGCCGTCGGCCGCGTGCGCGGCGGCGAGGGGCGGCGCGGCGGCGGCGGTGGCGGCGCGCCGTGGGGCAGCCGTCGGCACCGCGGCGGCGGCGACGCCGAGGCGCTCGTGGAGGGCGCTCGCGAGGGCGAGGGCGTCGACCTCAGGCGGAACGAGCGCGTAGATGCGGCCGTCGCGGATCGTGCGGGCGGCGCCCGGTGCGTGGTCGGCGAGGGCGGCCATGATGCGGCCGGTCGGGGCCTCGCCGAGGAGGGCGACGAGGGCGCTGCCGCCCGTGAGGTGAGCGATGCGGGCGGCGGCGTCGGGGGCGTCGTCGAGCACCGCTTCGACGAGGCGGGCGCCGGTGTCGTCGCGGGGCTCCTCGTCGCGCAGGAGCGCGACGTAGGTCAGCGTCGCCATCGCCGCGGCGTGCAGGGCGTCGGCGGCGCTGGCGGAGGGCTCGCCGTGGAAGCTCACGGTGCCGACCACCTCGCCGCCGGTGACGATCGGCACGCGCACGGGCGTGCCGTCGCCGGCACCGCCGGTCGCGGCCAGGCCGTCGCGGGCGAGGTCGACCACGACGCGGCCGTTCGCCACGCGCGCGGCCAGTTCGGCTATCGCGTGGAGGCCGCCGCCGTCGAGGAGCGCCTCGACCATGCGGCCGTGGAGCTCCTGTAGTCGCGCGGGGTCGTCGAGCCGTGGGAGCGCGGACATCCGATAGGTGAGCTGTCGTTACCCATTGACTCAGTGAAGAATAGCAGGTCGCGCTAGAGGTACAGGCGGTAGCCCTGGAACGCCGACGAGAACCCGCACGCTTCGTAGAACGCGTGCGCCTCGCCGCGGCGCCCCGCCGAGATCAGCTGGAGCTTGTAACAGCCTTCGCTCCGGGCGTGAGCGACCGCCGCGTCGAGCAGCGCGCGGCCGATCCCGAGGCGTCGGGCGCGCGCCGCGACGACCACGTTCTCGATGACGGCGTAGGGCCGCGCGCCGCGGGTGAGGTTCGGGACGACGATCACGTCGATCGTGCCCGCGGGCGCGCCGTCGGCGACGGCCAGGAGCAGGCGGCGCCGCGTGTCGGCGAGGATCGCGTCGAAGGTGAAGCGGGCGGCGGCGTCATCCCACGGGTCATCGGGGTGCAGCTCGGCGAGTAGGGACCGGAGCGCGGGGAGGTCGTCGATGCGGGCCGCGCGGATCTCAGGCGGCAAGGAGCGCTCCCGCCGGCTTGTCGGCGAAGACCGATTGCGCGCCGCCGGTGTGCCAGAAGACGAGCGGGTCGTCGCCGACGGGGATCAGCGGGTCGCCGGTCACCAGCGCGCCGAGGGCCTTGCCGGAGTAGACCGGGTCGCAAACGATGCCCTCGGTGCGTGCCAGGAGGCGGATCGCGGCGAGGCCGGCCTCGGTGTAGACGCCGTACCCGTCGCCGACGTGCGCGAAGGAGACCGTGAGGTCGTCGGCCGTGAAGGCGTGCGGCGGCGCCTCGAGCAAGGCGGAGGCGTTGGTCGCCAGCGCGGCAAGACGCGGGAGCGTGTCCTCGCCGTACAGCCGGCCGACGTCGATCGAGACGATCGGCGGGCCGCCGTGCCGCGCGCGGCCGAGGTGCAGTCCCGCGGACGTGCCGCCGCTGGTCGACGCGTGGACGATCGCGGCCGGAATCAACTCAACAGCATTGAGTTGGTCGAGCAGCTCGCGGTGCGCGTCGACGAAGCCGAGCGCGCCAAGCGGGGAAGAGGCGCCCGCGGGCAAGACGTAGGTGTTGCCGGAGATGTCCTGGCTGGCGGCCTCGGCTTCGGCCCAGACGGTCCCCGCGCCGAGGTACTCGTAGCGCGCGCCGAAGAGCTCCCCGAGCAGCGCGTTGGCCTCGGGGACCGCACCAGACACGGGCGGATCGTCCGGCACGACCACCACGCACGACCACCCGCGCGCCGCGCACAGCGCCGCCGTCGCCCGCGCTGCGTTGGACTGCCGCGCGCCCACGATGACCAGCGTGTCGGCAGCCTGCGCCTCGATCTCCGCGACCAACCGCGACAACTTGCGGATCTTGTTGCCCGCGTAGCCGACCGAGCCGACGTCATCACGCTTGATCCAGACCTCACGCCCGATCGCCTCGGAGAAGCGGGGCGCGGGCTCCAGCGGCGTTGGAGCGGGGAAGAGGGCCACGCCGGCGATGCTACGCGGCGAGCAGGCGGCGGTCGCTCAGGGCGTCGGCGTCGGCGCGCGCACGAGCCCGTCCTTGCCCGCCGCCTTCGAGCCGCGCAGCGCCTTGTCCGCGCGCTCCAGCAGCTCGGCCGGCCCCTCGGGCTCGACCCACTCCGCCACGCCGCAGGACACCGTGATCCCCTCGTGGCCGCCGTCCGGGCGCTCGATGTGGATCTCGCGCAGGACGGTCAGCGCGCGCGCGGCCGCGATGTCGGCCCGCGGCCCGCGCACGTTGGGCAGGATCACTACGAACTCGTCGCCGCCGTAGCGCGCGACCTGGTCGAACGAGCGGTACTCCGCCCGCAGCGCCTCGGCCACGTGTCGCAGCAGCGCGTCGCCGGTCGGGTGCCCGTAGGTGTCGTTGACGCGCTTGAAGTCGTCGAGGTCGAGGATCGTCACCGCCAGTGGCGTCTGCTGGCGCCGGGCGCGCGCGATCTCCTCGGCCAGCCGTTCGCGCATCGCGCCGTGGTTCAGGCAGCCCGTCAGCGGGTCGATCGCCGCCGCCAGCCGCGCGTCCCTCAACGCGATCGCCGTCCCGGCTAGGTCGGCCAGCGCCGACGCCGCGTGCAGGCACTCCGGCGTCCAGCCCCGGGGCGCGCGCGAGCCCAGCACCACGATCGCCCGGACCGCGTCGCCCGCGCGCAGCGGCAGCACCGCCGCGCACGTCATCCCGTAGTTCTTGACCAGTTGCGTCGGGAGCGTGCCGTCGACGCTGGCGTCCGCGATCGTCACCGGTTGCCCGGCGTCGGCGACCCAGCGCAGCGCGTCCTGGCGCTCTTCGCGCCGCAGCACGTACTCGGCCGAGCCGCCCTCGCCCAGCACCACGACGCCGTAGGCCGGATGGCCGCCCGAGAGCACGATCACGTGCGCCTGGTCGACCTCGCAGATCCGCACCAGCTCCTCGCCGAGGGCGCGTTGGACCGCAGGGAGACCCGCGTCGCGCTGGGCGAGACGCGCAAGCCGCTCGACGCTCTGCAAGAGCCGCTGCTGCATCCAGGTTCGTTTCTGCTCTAGACGGCCGCCGCGGACTTCAGGTCATCCGTGCCTGGCGCGGCATGGCCGGGGACAGCACAGAATAGAAGTGAAACGACCTTCTGGGAAGGGCAGCTCTATGAACGTTTGGTCAGGTACGGATGCGAGCCACGTTCAACGCGAAAAGCCCGTTCTGATCGGTCAGCTGCTCGACCAGCTCCATCCCAGCCGCCGCGAGGTCGCCCTCGACCCGCTCGCGTGTGAACTTCGCGCTGATCTCGGTGCGTAGCTCCTCGCCCGCCGCGAACGTCAACCGCAGCCCGAGCTTGCCGACCGTGACCCGCTGGGGACGCTGCGCGCGCAAGCGCATCTCGATCCACTCGCGGTCGCGGTCAAAGAACGCGACGTGGTCGAAGGACTCCGGCACGAAGTCGGCGTCGAGCTCGCGGTTGACCACCTTCAACACGTTGCGGTTGAACGCCGCGGTGACGCCCGCGGAGTCGTCATAAGCCGCCTCGATGATCGCCGGGTCCTTCACCAGATCGGTGCCGACCAGCAGGAAGTCGTCTGGGCCGAGCAGCGTTGAGAGCCCGCGCAGGAACCGCCGTCGCGAGCCCGGCGTGAAGTTGCCGATCGTCCCGCCCAGGAACGCGACGATCCGCGGGACGCCGTCACGCGGCGGGGGCACGCGGTCGAGGTGACGCTCGAAGTCCCCGACGATCCCGTGCACGTGCAGCCCGTCGAACTCCGCGACCAGCCGCTGGGCCGACGCGCGCACCATCGACTCGGTGACGTCGATCGGCACGTAGCGCTCCAGCGTTCCGGCCTCGTGCATCGCGGCCAGTAGCAACGACGTCTTGGCCGCCGTACCGGAGCCCAGCTCGACCAGCTCGCCCGCGCCGGTGAGCGCCGCGATCTCGCCCGACCGGGTCGCCAGGATCTCGCGCTCGCAGCGCGTCGGGTAGTACTCGGGCAGCTCGCAGATCTGGTCGAACAGCTCCGCGCCGACCGAGTCGTAGAAGTGCTTGGGCGGTAGCTCCTTGAACGGCCGCGTGAGGCCGTCGAGGACGTCATCGGCCAGCGTGCGGTGGTCGCCGCCGTCGAGGAACGACTCGACGACGATGCGGTCGGTGAGGGCAAGGGCCTTCGTGCTCATCGGGGAGATCCTTCGGGGTCGTGGGCGAGGCGGACGCCAGCGAAGATCTGCCGGCGCTCGGGGAGGTCCCAATTGCGGAAGGTGGTGGTGGCGACGCGCGGGTGCGTCGCCCAGGAGCCGCCGCGCAGGACGCGGTACCGGTCGCCGAAGAAGACCTCGGAGTACTCGCGGTAGGGGTGCGCGACGAAGCCGGGGTAACCGCCGAACGGCGAGGCGGTCCACTCCCAGACAAGGCCGACACCGTCGAGGCGCTCGCGGGCCTTCTCCCATTCGGCCTCGGTGGGGAGCCGTGCTCCGCGCCACCGGGCCAAGGCCTCTGCCTCGAACCAGGACACGTGGCAGGCCGGAGCGTCAGGATCGCCGGCCGCCACGCTTGCGTGGTGGGTGATGTCGTACTCCTCCTTCCACGCCCAGCCTTCGTCGGACCACCACTCACGACGGACGTAGCCGCCGCCTTCGACGAACGCCATCCACGTGCCGTTGGTGACCGGGCGCCGGGCGATCGAGAAGTCGGCGATCTCGACCGCGTGCAGCGGGCGTTCGTTGTCGTAGGAGAACCGGTCGCCCTCGGGCGCGCCGAGCGCGTACGTGCCGGCGGGCACCGACAACCACTCGTCCACGCTGGCGGAAGCGCCCAGCGACGGCAGCCGTGGCTCGCCCGGCGGCAGCAGCCCGGCGATCGCCATCGCCTGGCGCATCGTCTCGGTGTGCTGCAGCTCGTGCTGGAGGACCAGCTCGTGCAGGACCGGGTCGGGGCCGAAGCGCTCCAGCGCGGCCAGCGTACGGTCGCGGACCTCGGCGAGGTAGACGACCGCGTCGTCGTAGCCGAGGATCTCCAGGTCGCCGCGCACGGCGCGCGGCGTCTCAAAGGCGTCGTAGAGCGCCGCGAGGTCCGGGCGCAGCAGCTCCATCCCGGCGTGTCGGTGCGCGAGCCAGAGGTCCTCGTAGGCGGCGATGTGCCCGAGGTCCCAGACCAGCGGCGACATGATCGGCGCGATCTGGCGCTCCAGGTCCGCGCGCGGCAGGTGGGACACGAGGTCCAACGTGCGCTGCCGCGCGGCGGCGAGATCTTCCGTGAGGGTGGCGGTGTCCGTGACCGTCATGATCGGGGTCCGTCCTGCCCAGCGGGCCAGACGTTACACCCCGAGTTCGGCCTCCTGGCGCACCACGACCTCCAGCCGCCGCGGGCCGTGGACGCCCTCGACGCGGTCAAGCTCGATGTCGGAGGTCGCGGATGGGCCGGAGATCAGCGTTAGGGGCCGGCCGCCTCGCGCGACCGCGGCGTGCATGAGCGGCGTGGCCTCGGCGACGCCCGCGACGATCGTGCTTGCGTCGACGACGCAGACGTGCAGGTCGGGCAGCAGCGTGAGCTGCCGCGCGCCCTGGCCGGGACCGCCGTTGAGGACGATCGTGCCGGTCTCGGCGATGCCCAGCGCGGAGGCGGTGAGCACGCCGTCCAGGACGCCGAGCGCGCGCGGGTCGGCCGGATCCTCGTAGTACATGAGGTCGGCGGGTCGCCATGCGGCCGGGAGGTCGTGGGGAACGGCGATCGCGCGGGCGCCGTGGCGGGCGAAAGCGGCGGCGATCGCGTCGCGCACCTCGTCATCCGAAGGGCCGCACGGCGTGACCGTGGCGCGATAGTCGGCGACGCGCTCGACGAACAGCCCGACATCGGCCTCGCGCGGCGGGCGCTCGACGGCCAGCGGTGCGGGGATGGCGGGCGCGTCGCTCAGCGCGGAGCGGATGCGCTGGAGGATCTCGGCGCGCGCGGTGGCGGAGGCGTCGCTCATCCGCGGTTCTCCCGCCACCAGTCGCGGAAGCTCTGCTTCGGCGGCGCGGGCAGGTCGCGGACGGCGGTCCAGCCCTTCAGCGGGCCGGGCAGGCGGCGCTCGATGCGCCCGTCCTTGGAGAGCGGCAGCGCGCCGAGGCGCGCGGCCTTCTGCGCGGCCTCGTAGCGGCGGCGGTGCGTGAACGTGCGCGCCAGGGCCTCCATCGCTAGCGACTCGCTCTTGTGGCCGCCGGTCTCGCGGATCACGCGGCCGCGGAGGTGGACCAAGATGGAGGGGATGTCGATCTTGACCGGGCAGACCTCGTAGCAGGCGCCGCACAACGATGAGGCCCACGGCAGGTCGGTCCCGGACTTCAACTCCGAGAGCTGCGGCGTCAGGATCGCGCCGATCGGCCCGGGGTAGGTCGACCCGTAGGCGTGGCCGCCGGTGCGCTCGAAGACCGGGCAGACGTTGAGGCAGGCGCTGCAGCGGATGCAGTGCAGCGCGTCGCGGCCGACGGGATCGGCGAGCGTCGCGGTGCGGCCCGCGTCGAGCAACACCAAGTGGAAGTCCTGCGGCCCATCACCGGGCGTCACGCCGGTCCAGAGCGAGGTGTAGGGGTTCATCCGCTCGCCGGTCGAGGAGCGGGGCAACAGCTCCAACATGATCCCGAGGTCGGCGAACGTGGGCAGGACCTTCTCGATGCCCATGACCGTGATCAGCGTCTCGGGCAAGGTGGTGCACATGCGCCCGTTGCCCTCGGACTCCACGACGCCGACGGTTCCCGTCTCGGCCACGGCGAAGTTCGCGCCGGACACGCCGACCTTCACGGACAAGAACTTCTCGCGCAGGTAACGGCGCGCGGCCTCGGCCAGGTCGCGCGGGTCGTCGCTGACCCCGGCCGTGTCCGGCAGCGTCGCGCGGAAGAGGTCGCGGATCTCCGAGCGGTTGCGGTGGATCGCGGGGACGAGGATGTGCGACGGGCGATCACCGTCGGCGAGCTGGACGATCAGCTCGGCGAGGTCGGTCTCGTGCGCGGTGATGCCTTGTAGGGCCAGCGCGCCGTTGAGTCCGATCTCGTCGGTGGCCATCGACTTGACCTTGATGACCTCGTCGCTGCCCGCCGCGCGGGTGAGTCGCCCGACGATCGCGCACGCTTCGGCGGCGTCACGTGCCCAGTGGACGGTGCCGCCGGCGCGCGTGACCGACGCCTCCAACAATTCCAGGTGCGTCGCCAGGTCGGCCATCGCGCGCTGCTTGACGTTCTCGCCCGCGTCGCGCAGCGCCTCCCACTCGTCGACCTCGCCGACGACTGCGGCGCGCTTGGCGCGGATCGTCGTCGTTGCCTTGCGCAGGTTGCGGCGCAGCTGTGGGTTGCGCAGCTCCTCGCGGGCGGCGTCGGTGAAGCCGCGCGCGGCGGGGGAGCCGCTCACGCCCGATCCTCCGTCGCCGACAGGATCTCGACCAGGTGCACCGGCCGCGCGCCCGCTTGGAGCCGCGAGAGCCCGCCGCCGATGTGCATCAGGCACGAGTTGTCCAGCGCGGTGCAGACCTCGGCGCCGGTCTGCTGCACCGCCGCGAGCTTGTCGGACAACATGGCCGCCGAGGTCTCGGCGTTCTTGACCGCGAACGTGCCGCCGAAGCCGCAGCACGTGGTCGCTTGGGGCAACTCCACCAGGTCGATCCCGCGCACCGCGCGCAGCAGCCGCAGCGGCGCGTCGCCGACCTGCTCGATCCGCAGCGCGTGGCAGGTCGGGTGGTAGGTGACGCGGTGCGGGTAATAGGCGCCGACGTCCTCGACGCCGAGCACGTCGGTGATGAACAAGGACAACTCGTGCACGCGCGGGACCAAGGCCTCCACCTCGCGCAAGAGCCCCATGTCGCCCGACTCGCGCGCCAGCCGCTCGTACTGCTCATGCACCATCGCCGCGCACGAGCCGCTCGGGCAGACCACGTGCTCGTACTCGCCGAAGGCCTTTACGAACCGCCGCACGAGCGGCAGCGCCTGATGGCCGTATCCCGAGTTGCCGTGGATCTGCCCGCAGCAGGTCTGCTCGAGCGGGAAGCGCACCTCGCACCCCAGCCGCTCGAGCAGCTCGACGGTCGCCCGGCCCGTCTGCGGGAACAGCGTGTCGTTGACGCAGGTGATGAAGAGGGCGACCTCCATGACGCGCTAGCGACTGTAGGCCGCGGCGACGCCTCCGTCGACGTTGAGCACGTTGCCCGTCGACTTGCCGGACCGCGACTCCGACGCGAAGTGCAGCGTCGCCTGCGCGATGTCCTCGGGCAGCACGTGCACCTTCAGCGTGTTGCGCTGGCGGTAGTGCTCCTCGAGCTCCTCGGGGGCGATCCCGTAGGCCGCCGCGCGCTCCTTGCGCCACGTCGAGTCCGGGCCCCAGATCCGCGAGCCGGACAGGACCGCGTCGGGGTTGACGGTGTTGACGCGGATGCCCGCGGCGCCGCCCTCCTCGGCCAGGCAGCGCGCCAGGTGCAGCTCGGCGGCCTTGGCCGACGAGTACGCCGAGGCGTTCTTGCCGGCCACGAGCGCGTTCTTGGAGGCGACGAAGATGATCCCGCCGCCGAGGTCCTGCGCCCGCAGGACCTTGAACGCCTCGCGGGCGACGAGGAAGTAGCCGGTGCCGAGGATCTCGTGGTTGCGGTGCCACTCGGCCAACGACGTGTCCTCGATCGGCGACGACGACGCGATGCCGGCGTTGGAGACGATGATGTCGACGCCGCCGAACTTGGCGACCGCCGCGGCGTAGGCGGCGGCGACCGCGTCCTCGTTGGTGACGTCGCCGCCGACGGCCAGGCCGTTGTCCTCACCGAGCGCGCTCAGCGCCTCCGCGGCGCCCGCCTCGTCGAGGTCGAAGCCGACAACGACCGCGCCCGCGGACGCCAGGCGCGCGCCGATCGCCGCGCCGATGCCGCCGGCCGCGCCGGTGACGAACGCGACCTGGCCCTGGAGCTCACCGGGCGTCGGCGCGAGCGAGAGCTTGTAGAGCTCCAGCGGCCAGTACTCGATCGCGAACGACTCCTCATCGTCCAAGGACACGAACTCGCCCAGCGCCTCGGCGCCGGCCATGACCTCGATCGCGCGGTGGTAGAGGTCGCGGGCCAACTTGGAGGCCTTGGTCGTGGCGCCGACGCTGACCAGGCCGACGTGCTGGATCAGCACGACGCGCGCGTCGGGGTCAGCCGGGACCGTCGTCGCGTCGCCGAACTTCGCGACGTACTCGCGGTAGTCAACGCGGAACGCCTCGGCGCGCTCGCGGATGCGGGCGATCAGGTCGGCGGTGGAGTCATTGGCCGGGTCATACGACACCCACATCGGCACGCGCTTGGTGTGCACGAGGTGGTCCGGGCAGGCAGCGCCGACGGTCACGAGCTTGGCGGCGTCGCGCGAGGAGACGAACTCCACGGCGGCGGCCGAGGTGTCGACCGTCAGCAGCTTGTGGGTCTCGCTCGACACCGCGCCGCGCAGCGACGGCAGGATCGCCGACAGGACCGCGGCGCGCGCGTCGTCGTCGAGCGCCGGCGTGTCGGTGAGCGGCCCGCCGAAGCGCTGCGTGCCCGCCGTCTTCTCGTTGACCCACGCGACGGCCTGGTTGATGACCTCGATCGTCTTCTTGTAGGCCTCTTCGGCGGTGTCGCCCCAGACGACCAGGCCGTGCTTGGCCAACACCACCAGCTTGAGGCCGGGGTTGTCGCGGACGGCCTCGCCAACCTGCTTGGCCAGCGTGAAGCCCGGGCGGATGTAGGGGATCCACGCGGCCTCGTCACCGAAGATCTCGGCGATGATCTTCTCGCCGTCGGCGGCGCCCGCGATCACGTTGATGCCGTCGGGGTGGGTGTGGTGGACGTGGTCGGCCGGGACGAAGGCGTGCAACAACGTCTCGATCGAGGAGCGCGGCATCGCCGGATCGACCATGCACTTGGCCAGGTAGGCGACCATGTCCTCGTCGGACATCTCGGCGCGCTCGATCAGCGGCTCCATCTCGTCCATGCGCAGACCGGTGAAGTGCTGCGGCCCCATGGTCGCCAGGTCCGAGCCCGAGCCCTTGACCCACATGACGCGGACCTCGCGGCCCACGTGGTCGGTGACGGTGCCCTTGGCGGAGGTGTTGCCACCGCCGAAGTTTGCGACGCGGCGGTCCTCGCCGAGCAGGTGCGAGGCCAGGACGAGCGCGTCGAGCGGCGTGGCCTCGGCGGGCAGGCCCTCAGACGGCCAGCGGTCCTCGACGGACGCGACGATCGGGGTGTTCGACACGGTGCTCATCGACCCCAGCCTCCGGCCACGCCGGCGGCGGCTCCTCGCTCGTCGGTGATCTTCTGGACGTAGCCGCCGTCGCGGAGCGCCTGCACCGGGTCGGCGGCCGCGCCGGCCTGCTCGCGCACCTTGGCGACCAGCGGGCGGACGTCGGTCTTGTAGGCGTCGAGCAGCAGCTCGTGGCTGCGGAGGACGTCGCCCTCCTGCTGGGCCTCGGCGAGGGCGGTGCGGTCGACGATCAGGGCCTTCACGTAACTCTCCTGCAGGTTGACCACGCTCAGCACCATCGCCTCCACCTTCGCCTCGACGTTGTGCGCCTGGTCGATGGTGAGCCGCGGCAGCGGGCCCTCGCCCGCGGCCAGCTCGCAGAAGATGAGGAACAGCTCGAACGGGTTGACGGAGCCGACGATCAGGTCGTCGTCGGCGTACTTGCGGTTGTTGAAGTGGAAGCCACCGAGGCGGTTCTCGTCGGCGAGGATCGCGGTGATGTGCTCCACGTTGGTGCCCTGGGCGTGGTGGCCCAGGTCGACGAGCACCTTGGCGCGCTCGCCGAGCTTCTGGCAGACCAGCAGCGAGGAGCCCCAGTCGGCGAAGTCGGTGGCGTAGAACGCCGGCTCGAAGAACTTGTACTCGACCAGCAGCTCCTGTTCTTGCGGGAGGATGGCGTACACGTCGCTCAGCGCCTCGGTGAGGCGGCGGCGCCGCGCGCGCAGGTCGTCCTGGCCGGCGTAGTTGGTGCCGTCGGCGAACCACAGCGACTGCGCGGTGGAGCCGAGCGCCGTGGCGATCTCCACGCACTCCTTGAGGTGGGCGACGGCCTTAGAGCGGATCGACGCGTCGGGGTGCGTGATCGACCCCAACTTGTAGTCGGCGTCCTGGAACAGGTTGGGGTTCACGGCGCCCACCGCCAGCCCGGCGGCCTCGATGTGCTCCCGCAGCTTGTCGTAGTCCTCGACTTCGTCCCAGGGGAAGTGCAGCGCGACGGAGCCCGCGGTGCCCGTGAGGCGGTGGACCTCGGCGGCGTCGTCGACACGCTCGAAGACGTCGCGCGGACGGCCCGCCTGCTGGAAGGTCGCAAAGCGCGTGCCGGAGTCGCCGTAGCCCCAGGACGGGGTCTCGATCGTCAGCTCGGCGAGCGCGTTCTCGACGGCGGCGACGTCCACGCCTGCGTCGGCGAGCTGTGAGGAGAGGAGGTCGTACGGTGCGGGTGTCACAACAGGTCCTTCGGATTCGTTGGGGGTTCAGGCGGCGGCCGGCGCGACGAGGCCGGTGACGTCCAGGAAGCGTTCGTAGGTCGCGTCGGCGGCGGCGCGGTCGGCCGACGGCTCGTAGGTGACGCAGTCGCTGCTGGCCAGCGCGACCGCGCGGATCTCCTCCAAGGACGACAACTCGCCGGCGGCACGCGCCTGGACGAGCAGGTTGCCCATGGCGGTCGCCTCGACCGGCCCGGCGCAGACCTCGCAGCCGGTGATCTCGGCGGTGCGGCGGCACAGCAGCGCGACGCGGGCGCCGCCGCCGATGACGTGGATCTTGGTGATCTCGCGGCCGGACGCCTGCGCGAGCAGGTCGAGCACGAGCCGGTACTTGCAGGCCAGCGACTCGACGATCGCCCGGATCGTCGCGCCCTGGCCTTCAGGCGGCGTCTGGCCGGTGGCCGTGCACGCGGCGGTGATGCGACCTGGCATGTCGCCGGGCGGCAGGAAGGCGGGGTCGTCGGGGTCGAAGAGCGGCGCGGTCTGCGCGGGCGCGTCGGCGGCGGCCGCGAACAGCGCGGCGTGGTCGCTCGTGCCCCATGTGCGCGCGCACTCCTGCTCCAGCCACAGGCCCATGACGTTCTTGAGCAGGCGCGTGGTGCCGTCGACGCCGCGCTCGTTGGTGAGGTTGAAGCCGTGGGCGGTGTTGGTCAGCACCGGCTCCGGCAGCTCCAGGCCGAGCAGCGACCAGGTGCCGGAGCTGAGGATCGCGCAGCCCTCGCCCGTGATCGGCGCGGCGGCGAACGCGGAGGCGGTGTCGTGCGAGGGCGCGGTGTAGACCGGGAGCGCGCCGAGGCCGTGGCCCGGCAGCGCGGTGCCCAGGCGCGTGCCCGGCTCGACCAAGTCACAGAACAACCGCTTGGGCAGGCCGAGGCCGTCGATCAAGTCATAGGCCCATTCGCCGGTGCGCGCGTCGAGCAGGCCGGTGGTCGAGGCGTTGGTGCGCTCGTTGGCCAGCTCGCCCGACAGCCACAGCGCGAGCAGGTCGGGGATCATCGCCAAGCGCGACGCGGCGTTGAAGGCGGCGGAGCCCTCGTCGGCCAGGAGCTGGAAGACCGTGTTGATCGGCATCGTCTGGATGCCGGTCGCCGCGTAGTGCACGGCGGAGGGGACGCGCTCGAACGCGCGCTCGACCATCGCGTCGGAGCGGCCGTCGCGGTAGTGGTAGGGGAGGCCGAGCAACCTGTTGTGGTCGTCGAGCAGCCCGTAGTCGACGCCCCAGGTGTCGACCGCGACGCCGCTCAGCGGCCCGGCGGCGCGCAGCGCGTCGAGCGCCTGGGCGAACAGGTCCATCAGGTTCCAGTGCAGGCCGCTGGGCAGCCGCTGCGGGCGGTTGGCGAAGCGGGCCTCCTCGCGGAGGTCGAGGACACCATCTTGCAGCGCGCCCGTCAGGACGCGGCCGCTCGATGCGCCGAAGTCGATCGCGGCAAAGCGGCTAGGCAAGGTGGAACACCTCTTCCAGTCGCGTGAAGCCGGTGTCCGGCCGCTCGTCGGAGGGCAGCTCGAAGAACTCCGCCATCGACGCCTGCCAGCGCGCGTTGACCTCGGTGGCCTCCATCCCGGCCTGCGCGGCGGCGAAGTCCTCGGTCTCCAGGTAGCCGACCAGCAGGCCGTCGTCGCGGAGGAAGAGCGAGTAGTTGCCCCAGCCGGTCGCGGCCAGCGCGGCCTGCATGTCGTCCCACACGGCGCGATGGCGGGCCTTATACTCGTCGAGGCGGTCGGCGCGGACCTGGAGCAGGAAGCAGACGCGCTCCATCAGGCGTTCACCTCCGCGAACTCCAAGCCCATCAACTTGGCTGTCGCCCGCACCTCGGCCAGCACGTGGCCGACGCCGAGCGCGACGTGGTGCGTTGGGCCCTCGGCGCACCAGCGCTCCAGCAGCTCGGCGGGGCCCAACGGGAAGACGAGGCGGCTGTTGGTGTTGCCGATCCGCATCGTGTCGCCGGGCACCGACTCGCCTTCGGCGGCGATCAGCTTCAACTTGCCCTCGGCGGTCTGGGTGCAGCCGAGGATCGTGACCGGGCCGTACTTGACCTTGGTCTCGACGCTCAGGCCCGAGCCCGACTTGCCGTGGTAGAGCTTCAGGTTGCGCAGCGTGGGGCGGCCCTCGGCGATCGCGATGTGCGCGGGCCCGTCGTGGCCCATCAAGGTGAAGTCCTCGGCGAGATCCATGGCGTACCACTCGGTGAACGAGCCGCCCGCGCCGAGGCGGTCCAGCAGGACCTGGGCGATGTTGGTCTTGATGTCCGCCTCGCCCGAGGTGATGATCCCGCGCGCGGTCAGCAGCGAGTTGCCGACGATCACGCCCGCGCCGAGGCGCTCGGCCTCGTTGCCGTCGACACCGCGGTAGTAGTAGGTCAAGGAGTCGAGCTGGAAGTCCTCCACCAACTGGTCCAGGCCGACGGCCACGCGCGCCGACCAGTCCAGGTCGGTGTCCTCGATCGGCCCTGCGATGGGGTCGGAGGACGGATCGGCGAAGTCGAACATGTCGCGGATCTCGGTGAGCTTGGCGGCGACCGCGCCGTCGTCGGCGGCCGCGACGCGCGCGCCGAGGTCGTCGATCTCCAGGACTTCAACATGGGCGCCGGTGTGGGCGTGCACGGCGGTGAAGTCGGCGTACATGTCCAACATGCCCGGGTAGACGTGGCCGAGGAAGCCGATCCGCGACCGCTTGAGGTCGCGCGCCGCGGCGGCCGCGCGCACCCACGCGCCGATCTTGCCCCACGCGCGGTCGTCGCCGTCGATCAGGCCCGCGACCGTGTCATAGGGGATGCCTGCGCGCGTGCACGCGCCGGCGATCTCCGGCACGCAACAGGCCGCGCAGTTGGCCAGCCACTCACCGGTGCCCGTGTTGGGGTAGTCGATCGTCGCGGTGGGCTGAAGGCCGAGCAGCACGACCGGGACGCCCGCGGCCTGGAAGACCGGGATCACCGTCGACGACGTCGCGTAGGTGACCGCATGGCAGAACACCAGGTCGACCTGCTCGCGGGCGAAGAGGTCGCCGGCTGCGCGCGCCTTATGGGCGTCGTCGACCAGGCCGGCGGAGACGACGTCGGCGCCGAACTCGGTCGACAGCCGCTCCTCGACCCGCGCCTGGTAGCCCTGGATGCGCTCCAGGAGGCCGTCGAACTGCGGCCAGTAGGTGTCCAGGCCGATGCCGAAGACGCCGATGCGGGCACGGGTGGTCAGACGGGTCAAGAGAGCGCTCCTTCGACGACGGGCAGGACCAGCGTGGAGCCTTCCGCGACCCGCTGGCGCGCGGGCTCGGGATGGACGTCGACACGCGGGAAGTTGGAGGAGGAGATCTGCACCTGCAGCCGGTGGCCGGCCGGGATCGTGATCGCCGTGTGGCCGAGCTGCACGGTGGGGCGGTCGTCGTAGGTCCGGCAGACGCCGTCGACGATGCCGAGCGCGCGGCCGTCGGGGAGGACCTCGGCCAGGGCGACGCACCAGTCGGTCTCGGGCGCGGAGGTTGAAGCGTTGAGCTCCGCGCGCACCGGGCCCATGAGCGTGAGCGGCGCGGCGAGCGGCGCGCTCGTCGTGGTCAGGACGTCGCGGCGGGCGGAGAGCGCGGCGCGGTCGCACGGTCCGGGGACGCCGAGCGCGGGGTCGCAGACGATCGCGCCGCCGCGCGTGGGGACCGGGTCGGAAGGGTCGTGCGCGTACTCGCCAGGGGCGATCGCCAACCGCTGCTCACGGGCGCGGGCGGGCGGCCACTCGGACTCCTCGCGCCACGCGTTCGCGCCCATCACGAACACGCGCACGCGCGGGGTCGCGTCGGGGTCGGCGAAGAACGACAAGATGGTGTCGGCCAGCGCCTGCGGCGCGTCGGGGCCGAAGTCGCGCTCGCCGACCCGCGAGCCGGTGACGCCGTGCGCCCACGGCCCGACGACCAGCCGGTCGCGCGGGCCGCCGTCGGCGAAGCACGCGAGCGTCGCGTCGAGGAAGAGGTCGTGCCAGCCGCCGACGTGCAGCACGGGGCGGTCGGCGCGCGGGAACGCGCCTCGGGGCGGCTCGGCGAGCCAGCGGGAGAGAGAAGGGACCAGCTCGCCGAGCGCTCCGAGGTCGTGGGCCGCCAGCGCACGCGCGGCGGCAAGGGGGCGGCGGCGGCGCGCCGCCAGGTCATCGCGCAGCGTGGCGACGGCGTTGCGGGGGACGTCGTGCAACGCGAGCTCGCGCCGTGCCAGCTCGGCCGGCGCGAGGTCGTTCGCGCTCCACGCCGCAAGGAAACTCAATGACATTGCCCCGCCGACGCGCGTCAGCCCGTCATGAAACGGCGAGGCGACCTCGATGACGGCCGCGGCGTCGGCGTCGGGCGCCAGCAGCTGAAGCGCGCCGTTGTAGGAGGTGCCGTAGGTGAAGACGCGCCCGTCGCAGAACGGCTGATCGCGTACCCACGCGATCGCGTCCGCGCCATCGGCGGTCTCTTGGTCAAAAGGCTCGAAGTCGCCCTCCGAGGCGAAGCGGCCCCGGACGTCGGCGATGACCACGACGTAGCCGGCGGCGATCGCGCGCAGCGGGTCGAGGCCCGCGTGGTGCGCGGCGACGACGAGCTCGCCCTTGTCGTAGGCCGTGCGCTGGAGCAGCACGGGGCGCGGCTCGTGCGCGTCGGCGCAGCGCCAGACGTCGGCGGCGAGCGTGACGCCGTCGCGCATGGCGATCGGGACGTCGCGGTCGACGGAGAGGGATGTGGTGAGGACGGCGGACATCGGGTCGCGGTGGGGTGGGCGCCTCTTCGGCGCCCACCCCGGTCGCGGCGTTCGACTAGAAGTCGAAGTCGTCGATGTTGTCCTTGTTGAAGCGCGTCAGCGGGCCGAGGATGATCTCCCCGTCCTTGCCGATCGTGCGCTCACCGAGCTTGCCGGCCTTGAACTTCTCGCCTTCCTTGCCGGTGATCTGGCCCGAGACCAGCGCCGCGGTCGCGTAGCCGCCGAGGTAGCCGACGTCGGCCGGGTTCCACAGGCCGAACTCGGTGACCGTGCCGTCCTTGACGAACTTGCGCATCTGGTTCGGCGTGCCGAGGCCGGTCAGCGCGACCTTGCCCTTCTTGGGGGACTTGCTCAGGTAGCGCGCCGCCGCCGAGATGCCGACCGTCGTGGGCGAGATGATGCCCTTGAGGTTCGGGTAGGCCGACAGCAGGCCCTGCGTCTCCTGGAAGGACTTCTGGTCGTCGTCGTCGCCGTAGGCGACCTTGACGAGCTTCATCCCGGAGTACTCCGGCTTCTTCAGCTCGGTCTTCATGACCTCGATCCAGGAGTTCTGGTTCGGGGCGTTGGCCGTCGCGGAGAGGATGGCGATGTCACCCTTGCCGCCGATCTGCTCGGACAGCATCGCGACCTCGTCGGCGCCAATCGTCTGCACCGAGGCCTGGTTGATGAACAGCGTCCGGGCGTCCTTGGCGACGTCGGAGTCCTGCGTGACGACCTTGATGCCACGCTGGGCGGCCTGCTTCAGCGCCGGGGCGACCGCGTCCGGGTCGTTGCCCGCGATGATGATCGCGTCGGGCTTCTGCTGGATCGTGGACTGGATGATCGGGACCTGCGTGGAGGCGCCGGCGTCGGTCGGGCCCTTGCGGGTGAACGTGCCGCCGACCGAGGTGATGGCCTCCTTGGTGCCGTTGTCCTCGATGTCCTCGTACGGGTTGCCGAGCTGCTTGGGGATCTGGACGACCTTGATCCCCTTCTTGATCTCCGCGTTCGGGTTGGCCGCGCTCGAGCTGCTGTTGGTGGACGCTGCGGCCGACGAGCCCGACGACGAGTTGTCGTCCTTGGACTCGCCGCAGGCCGCGGCGAACACCGACAGCGCCAATGCGGCCGCCGTGGTGGCGGTGAGCCGGGTGGCTCGTGACAGGGTCATGCGTTCTCCTCCTGTGGCCTGGACGTGTCGACCCGCGTACGCCAGGGCCACTGCCGGCGTCCGTGGAAGCTGTGGGCACGCGCCTCCCGCGCACGCACCGCGAGGTTGGGGACCAGCACGGAGCCGATGAGCAGCGTGCCGGTGACGATCTGGATCCAGTAGCTGGAGATCGAGTCGCTGAGGGTCAAGGCCTTGTTGATGGACCCGAGCAGGACGAGCGCGAGGATCACGCCGCCCAGCGAGCCCTTGCCGCCGAAGATCGAGACGCCGCCGAGGACGACCGCGGTGACGACCGTCAGCTCGAAGCCGGTGCCGACGTTGGCGGCCGCGGTCGAGTTGCGCAGCGAGATCACGACGCCCGCCAGGCCGGCGATCGCGCCGGACAAGACGAAGAGCCAGAACTTGATGCGCTTGACGCGGACGCCGCTGAAGCGCGCGGCCTCCTCGTTGGCGCCGATCGCGAAGATCTTGCGCCCGAAGCCGGTGCCGTGCAGGAGCACCGCGAAGACCACGGCGAGGACCCCGAACAACACCATCGTGTTGGGGATCGCGGTGGAGCCGAAGTTGCCGAACGCGCGGTCGGTCCAGGTCGCGGGGAAGTCGGTGACCGACTGGTCGCCGATCACGACGAACGCCAGGCCGCGGAACAGCGACAGCGTGCCGATCGTGACCGCCAGCGACGGCAGGCCCAGGCGGGTGACCAGGAAGCCATTGATCGCGCCGCACGCGGCGCCGATCAGGATGCATTCGAGGAAGATGATCTCGATCGTCTGGCCGCTGTTCCACAGCTCGCCCATGCAGGCGCTGGACAACGCGAGGATCGATGCGACCGACAGGTCGATCTCCGCCGCGACGACGAGCAGTGCCATCGGCAGCGCCATCAGCGCGACCTCGGACAGGTCCAGCGACGCGGTGGTGAACGAGTCGGCGGACAGGAAGTCGCCCGACAGGCCGGCGCCGACGATCCAGGCGACGACGATCAGGCCGAGGATCAGCGTCTCCCAGCGCATCAGGCGCTGGGGGAGGGTTCGGGACTCAGCCGGCACGGCGGGCGCTCCTCTGTCGCAGGGCGGCGTCCAGGCGCAGCCCGATCCAGCGGTCGAAGGCGATCGCGGTGATCAGCAGGGCGCCAACGGCGGCCTGCTGCCAGAACGAGTCGACCTTCAGGACGATGAGGGACGAGGTGATCGTCCCGAGCAAGACAGCGCCGATCGCGGCCCCGTACACGGAGCCCGACCCGCCGTTGATGGTCACGCCGCCGACGACCGCCGCGGCGATGACCGTGAACTCATAGCCATTGCCTGCGGTCGCGTCGACGGTGCCGAAGCGCGCGGTGAACAGCACGCCGCCCAGGCCGGCCAGCGCGCCGGCGATCACGAACGCGCTCAGCACGCGGCGGTCGGTCCGGACGCCTGCGAGGCGCGCGGCCTCGGGGCTCGACCCGATCGCGTACAGCTCACGACCGGAGCGGAAGTCGCGCAGGTACTGGCCGACGATCAACACCACCACCAACGCGATCAGCGCCAGCGTGGGGATGCCGAGGATCGTGCCGGTCCCGATGTTCAGGAACGAGTCCGGCAGCGTCTCGGCGTTGACCTGGCGGCCGTCGGTCCACAAGAACGCGAGGCCACGGAAGGCGTACAACGTGCCCAGCGTGACGACCAGCGCGGGGACGCGGCCGAAGGTCACCAAGAAGCCGTTCAGCGCACCAGCCGCCGCGCCGAGCCCCATCCCGAGGAGGAAGACGATGGGGATCGGCAGCGACGGGTGGTCGCTCAGCAGCGTTCCGGCCATGAACGCGCTCAGCGCCAGGACCGAGGACACGGAGAGGTCCACGTTGCGCGTGATGAGCACGAGCGTCTGGCCCGCTGCGAGGATCGCGAAGATGGACGCGTTGAGCGCGAGGTTGCGCAGCGAGTCGGCCTCGACGAAGCGCGGCTCGATCAGCGCGGTGACGAGGATCAGCAGGCCGAGCGCGCCGACGATGCCGAGCTCGCGGACGCGGAAGATGACGTCGGTGCGGCGGCGGGCCTCGGCGCCGGCCTCGACGACCGGAGCGTCCGGCGCCGCGGTCTGCGCGCTCACGCCGCCACCTCGGCGCGGCCCGTCGCGGCGCGCATGATGCGCTCCTCGTTGGCCTCCGCGCGGGAGATCTCGCCGGTGATCCGGCCCTCGTGCATCACCAGGACGCGGTCCGCCATGCCGAGCACCTCCGGGAGCTCTGAGGAGATCATCAACACGGCGATGCCCTGGCCGGCCAGGTCGCTCAGCAGGCGGTGGACCTCGCTCTTGGTGCCGACGTCGATGCCGCGCGTGGGCTCGTCGACGATCAGCACCTTGGGCTCGGTCGACAGCCACTTGGCGAGGACGACCTTCTGCTGGTTGCCGCCCGACAGCGTGCCGACGTTGTCGTTCAAGGAGTGGAACTTGAGTTGGAGCCGCTGCGCCCACTCCTCGGCCATCAAGCGCTCGGCCTTGCCGGCGATCAGCCCCAACTTGGTCAGGCGCGCGAGCGAGGTGATCGTCGCGTTGCGCTTGATCGACAGCTCCATGACCAGGCCCTGCTGGCGGCGGTCCTCGGGGACGAACGCGATGCCGGCGGCCATCGCGGCGGTCGGCTTGCCGTTCGGGAGCTTCTTGCCTTCCACCTCGACATGGCCGCCGTCGGCCTTGTCGATGCCGAAGATCGCTCGAGCGACCTCGCTGCGGCCGGCGCCGACGAGGCCCGCCAGCGCGACGATCTCGCCGGCCTTGACCTCGAAGGAGACGTCGGTGAAGACGCCCTCGCGCGTGAGGCGCTGGACGTTCAGCAGCGACGCGCCGATCGTCGCGTCGGTCTTGGGGAAGAGCGCGTCGAGGTCGCGGCCGACCATGCGGCGGACGAGGTCGTCCTCGGTCAAGTCGGTGGTCTTCTCGTCGGAGACGACCGCGCCGTCGCGCATGACCGTGACCGTGTCGCAGATCGCGAAGACCTCTTCGAGGCGGTGCGAGATGAACAGGATGCCGGCGCCGCGCTCCTTCAGCGTGTTGACGACGCCGAAGAGGCGGGCGACCTCGGGGCCGGAGAGCGCCGCGGTCGGCTCGTCCATGATCAGGACCTTGGCGTCGAAGGACAAGGCCTTGGCGATCTCGACGACCTGCTGGTCGGCGATCGAGAGGCCGCGCACGGGGCGCTCGGCGTCGAGCCGGACGCCGAGGCGCTTGAGCAGCTCGGCCGCCTCCTCGTGCATCTTGCGCTTGTCGATGCGGCGCAGCGAGCCGAGCGGGTGGCGGCCCATCGCGATGTTCTCCGCGACGCTGAGGTCGGGGAACAGCGTGGGCTCCTGGTAGATGATCGCGATGCCCGCGTCGCGCGCGTCGGTCGGGTTGTGGAACTCGACCGGGGCGCCGTCGATGAGGACGGTGCCCGCGTCGGGCTGCACGACCCCGCCGAGGACCTTGACCAGCGTGGACTTGCCGGCGCCGTTCTCGCCCATCAGCGCGCGGACCTCGCCGGGGCCGATGGACAACGTGCCGTTGCGCAGGGCGCGCACGGCGCCGTAGCTCTTTTCGGCCTGGTCGAGCGCGAGCAGCGGCGTGGCCGCCGCGGGCGTCGTGGTGGAGTCGCTCACGCGGCCTCCTCGGAGTTGGGGACGGTGTCGAGCGCGACGCCGAGGGCGACCAGCGGCGCCAGCTCCTCCTCGTCGACGCCGCAGGTCAGGATCCGCGTGACCTCGTTGACCGGGGCGATCACCGAGAGCCCGCGGGACTCCAGCTTGGACTGGTCGATCAGCAGGATCGGCTCGGAGGCGCGGCGCAACATGGTGCGCTTGACCTCGGCCTCGAGGCTGTCGGCGTCGGTGAGGACGCCGTCGGGCGTGACGCCCTTGACGGAGAAGAAGAAGCGGTCGGCGTAGTGCGACTGGACGGCCTGGGTGGCGACCGGGCCGACGAACGAGCGCGTGAGGCGGCGCAGCGTGCCGCCGATGGCGATCAGGTCGGCGGTGCTCGTCGGGTGCGACGCGACGAGCTCCATGATCGGCTGCGAGTTGGTGATGATCGTCAGCCGCAGGTTGCGCTCCAGCAGCTCGCGGGCGACGTGGTAGGCCGTCGAGGACGAGTCCAGGAAGACGCTGTCCTCCTCGGCGACCAGCTCGGCGGCGGCGCGGGCCAGCGCGAGCTTGGCGTCGCCGGCGCGGGTGAGGCGGGAGAGGAACGAGTCCTCGTGGCCGGCGGCGGTGGGCAGGACGGCGCCGCCGTGCGTGCGGCGCGCGAGGCCACGGCGCTCGAGCTCGGCCAGATCACGGCGTGCGGTCATCGAGGAGATGCCGAAGCGCTCCTCCAGACGAGCAACCGTGACCGATCCCTCGGCACGTAGGACGTCGGCAATCTCCTGCCGACGCACATGGGCGATTGTGCGCCCTTCTGTTTGACCTGACCCCATTGACCCTCCGACCCGGGCAAAACCGAACAAGAACGATCAGACACGAACACACATGGACTTGTCAAGTGCGGCTTGTTGCGAGCTTCACATGGCGATGTGGGCGGTTGCGGGTGTCCCTGGGCTGGGGGAGGCCTGGGGCGCGGGTGGTGTCGCGTGGGCCGGCGGTGGCGCCCTGGCGATGGGTGGTCCGGGCAAGGCCATTGGGTCGGTCGCGGCGGTAGCCGACAGCGGTGTGTGGACGAAAGTGATCGGCGTCACACGCCGTGTTCTGCCCGCCGGCGCAAGGGGTTGTGCCGAGGACGACAACTTCGGTGTCCGCGCGTGGGGCGTGTGGGTTCGAGTGGTTGAGCGGGGTGGCGCGAAGGGGCTAGGTGAAGGGCGATGGGTTGACCTTCTGTCAGGGTCGCGCGGGCGGGGTCGAGCCGGGTCTCTTGCGGGGTGGTGGGTGCGCGATTCGCCGGCGTTAGTTGGCGCGTTGGCGCTCGCGCTTGGTGGGTGGCGCTGGCGTTGGTGGCGTTCAGTTCGGCGCGTTGGTGGTGGTGCGTCGCGTTGGAGGGGATCCGGCGAGGGAGTGAGAGCGTTGTGGCGTGGCGATCGCTGTTGGTCGTCCTTGGGCGTGTGGCTGGGCTCGGGAGGGCGGTTCGGGGCCGAAGGGTCGATCCGGGTCGCCTAATAGTCGATATACGACGCTTATTCGACCCGGATCCCATTCGGTGCTCCATGAGGGCCGGTTTCGGGATGCGGGTCGCGTGAGCCGGAATAGTTCCGGTCAGCGCGACCCGGACCGATCCTTCGGCCCCGAACGCTCCCCCCGCGCCCAAGAGGCAGCCCGAGGACGACACCAAGCGCCGGCCACGCCCACCCGGCTTCACTCCCTCGCCGCCCCTCTCCAACGCAACGCACCCACCACCCACGCCGCGCACCGAACGCCACCAACGCCCGCGCTGAAACGCCAACGCCAACGCCAACGCGTCGCCCGGGAACCCGAGCTGCCGCTAACCGACTGGGTTGGCCTGCTCGTCGCGGATCACGTGCATGACCGCGTTGATGAGCGCCAGGTGGGTGAAGGCCTGCGGGAAGTTGCCGAGGTGGCGGCCGGTCGAGGCCTCGAGCTCCTCGGCGTAGAGATCCAGCGAGGAGGCGAGGGAGAGCAGGCGCTCGCAGAGCTGGCGGCCGGCCTTGCGCTCGCCGATCTCCAGCAGGGCGCTGACCAGCCAGAAGGAGCAGATCAGGAACGTGCCCTCTTCGCCAGTGAGGCCGTCATCGGTCTCGTCGGTGCGGTAGCGCAGGACCAGGCCGGACTCGGTCAGCTCGTCGGCGATCGCCAGCACGGTGTTGCGCACGCGCGGGTCGTCGTGGGGGAGGAAGCGGACGAGCGGGATCAACAACAGCGACGCGTCGAGGTTGTCGGACCCGTAGTGCTGGGTGAAGCGGCCTTGCTCGTCGACGCCGCGCGCCAGGATCTCGGCGTGGATCTCGTTGGCGACCTCGCGCCAGCGGTCGGCGAGGTCGTCCTTGCCGCGCCGTGAGGCCAGCCGGGCGCCACGGTCCAGCGCGACCCAGCACATCAACTTGCTCGACACGTAGTGCTGGGGGTCGCCGCGGGACTCCCAGATGCCCTGGTCGGGCAGCCGCCAGGAGACGATCGCCTGCTCGACCTGGTCGTGGATGACCGGCCACAGGCGCGCGCTGTTGTGCCCGTACTCCTTGGCGTGGAGCCAGAGACTGTCGAGCACCGCGCCGAAGACGTCGTTCTGGCGCTGGCGGTAGGCGTCGTTGCCGATCCGGACCGGCCGCGCGCCCTCATAGCCGGTGAGGTGGTCGAGCGTCTCCTCCTCCAGCACCCGCTCGCCGCCGATCCCGTACATGATCTGCAGCGCGCCGTCCTCGTTGCGACCGAGGTCGGCGACGAACTGGATGAAGTCGTCGGCCTCCCAGTTCAGGCCGAGGGAGTGCAGGCCGGAGAGCGTGAACGTCGCGTCGCGCATCCACGTGTAGCGGTAGTCCCAGTTGCGCACGCCGCCCGGGGTCTCGGGCAGCGACGTCGTCGGCGCCGCGACCAGCGCGCCGGTCGGCGCGTAGGTCAACCCCTTCAACGTGAGCGCGCTGCGCTCCAGGTGATTGCGCCAGCGGTGGTCGGGGAAGTCCGCGTCGGCCAGCCAGCCGCGCCAATACTCGCTCGTCGACTGCAGCGCGTCCTCGGCCTCTTGCGCCGTGCGCGGGCCGTCGAGCAGGCGTGACCAGGACAGCGCGCAGAACCGCGTCTCGCCTTTCTCCAGGCGATGACGTGCGCGGGCGAGCCCGCCCTCGATGCCGAGGTTGAGGTCGCTCATCAGCCGCAGCGTGCGGCCGCCGTCGGTGGCGTCGAAGGCGTAGGGGTCGTTCGGGACAGTCGACCAAGTCGCGGGGACGCGCCCGTAGTCGAACATCGGCTCGCACAGCAGCTCGATCTGCGCCTGGCCGTGGATGCAGGTGATCGTCCGGACCAGGACGTGATGGGCCTCGTAGTCGGTCGGCGGGCGCGTGTGCGCCGTCGTCGAGCCCTGTGTGCGCTCGCGCCACGGCCCGATTACCAGCGCGTCGCGGACGACCACCCATCCGGTGGGGGTCATCCACGTGGTCTCGAGGATCATCGTGCCCGGCTCGTAGCGACGGCCAGCCGGAACGCCCATGGCGCTCGGACCGAGGCGGAAGCCGCCTGCGGAGCGGTCGAGGATCGCGCCGAAGACAGAGGGCGAGTCGAAGCGCGGCGGGCAGAGCCACTCGATCGTGCCGTCCGGCGCCACGAGCGCGCCGGTGTGGCAGTCGCTCAGGTAGCCATAGTCAGCGATCGGCGGGAACGCGGAGCTGACCGGCGTGCGCTCAACGAACGGGGTGGTGTCGCGGACCTCGACGAAGCCGGGGTCCATCGCGCCGGCACGCGGCGGATGGCCGTTGGCGGCGGTTTGGTCGGGCGCGGATGCGAGGTCGAGGTTGGGGTCCATGGGCTCCGAAGCGCCAGAGTAGCGGCGGTTCCTTGAACTCCAGCAAGAATGCTCCCCTAGGGACCTGCCTAAGGGTCCAGCCCCAGACGAACCCTTAGGGGTGGGGATTCCCCCACGTGCAGACGGCAGCCCCCCGCATGGCGCGGACGCATCGTCGCGGCGATGCTCCTGCCCATGACCCCCAGAAACGCGCAGCACTCCCCCTCGCTGGCCGCGCGCATCGGCCGCTGGAGCACCCGGCACCGCCGCACCGCCATCATCGGCTGGCTGGCCTTCGTGCTGGCCGCCCTGTTCATCGGCAGCGCCGTCGGCACCGTCAGCCCCAGCGGTGACGGCAGCCAGCACGGCGACTCCAAGACCGGTGACGCGATCGTCGACAAGGCCTATCCGGACCGCGCCGACGAGACGGTCCTTGTTCAAGCGAAGGATGGATCCAAGCTGCGCGCTCGGTCACCCGAGTTCCGGGCGGCCGTCAATGACGTCGTCTCCGGCGTCTCCAAGCAGCCCGGTGTCATCGAGGTCCAGTCGCCCTACGCCAAGGGCAACCAGGGCCAGCTGTCGGATGACGGTCGCAGTGCCTTGGTCTCCTTCAAGATCGACGGCGACGACACAGTCACCGAGAAGCGCGTCGACGCGGTCGAGGCCGCGGTCAAGGCGGCGGGCGCCAAGCACGACGAGGTGTTCGTCGGCCAGTTCGGCGACGCGTCGGCCGACAAGGCGCTGTCGAAGGCCTTCGGCGACGACTTCAGCAAGGCCGGGATGCTCTCGGTCCCGGTGACGCTGATCATCCTGGTCGTGACGTTCGGCGCGCTGATCGCCGCGGGCGTCCCGCTGCTGCTCGGCGTGACCGCGGTCGTCGGCACGATCGGCCTGCTCGGCCCGATCTCCCACCTGGTCGCTCTTGATGAGTTCATCAACGAGGTCGTCTTGTTGGTGGGGTTGGCGGTCGGCGTCGACTACTCCCTGTTCTACCTCCGGCGTGAACGTGAAGAGAAGGCCCGCGGCCATTCCCCGAAGGACGCGGTGGCGATCTCCGCCGCGACCTCCGGCCGCGCGGTCTTGATCTCCGGCGTGACGGTCATGGTCGCGATGGCGGGCATGATGTTCGCCGGCGACTCGACGTTCACCGCGCTGGGCATTGGCTCGATGCTGGTGGTGCTGGTCGCGATGATCGGCTCGGTCACGGTCATCCCGGCGTTGTTGTCCGGGTCGGGCAAGTGGCTGGAGCGCGGCAAGATCCCGTTCCTGGGCAAGCGCATGGCCGCCAACCGCGCGCGGGACATCGACTCCGGTTCGCGCGGCTGGAACTTCGTGCTGGACCGCGTGCTGCGCCACCCGGTCGTGGCGGTCGTCGCGGCATCCGGGTTGTTGTTGGTGTTGAGCGCGCCGCTGCTGCATATGCACACGGCCGACTCCGGCACCGAGGCGATCCCGCGCAATCTCGAGATCATGAAGGTCTACGACAAGATGCAGGCCGCGTTCCCCGGCGGCGAGATCCCGGCGAGCGTCGTGCTCAAGGCCGACGACGTGACGTCGCCGAAGATCACGGCGGCGGTGGCCAAGCTGAAGAGCGACGCGCTGGCGTCCGGGAAGGTCAAGGAGCCGATCGACGTCTCGATCAGCGCCGACAAGACCGTCATGGACATCTCGCTGCCGATCGTCGGCACGGGCACGGACAACGCGTCCAACGCGGCGCTGGCCAAGCTGCGCGGCGACGTGGTGCCGGCGTTTGAGAAGCGCGCGGGCGTTGACGCCTACGTGACGGGCATGACGGCCGGGTCCAAGGACTTCAACGACCTCATGAAGTCCCGTTGGCCGATCGTGTTCGGGTTCGTGTTGTCCTTGGCCTTCATCTTGTTGCTGATGACGTTCCGTTCAATCGTCATCCCGATCAAGGCCATCGTGTTGAACCTGCTGTCGGTGGGGGCGGCGTACGGCGTGCTGACCTGGGTCTTCCAGGACGGCCACGGCGAGAAGCTGCTGGGCTTCGAGTCCACCGGGTCGGTCACGAGCTGGCTGCCGATGTTCCTGTTCGTGATCCTCTTCGGGTTGTCGATGGACTACCACGTGTTCATCCTCAGCCGGGTCCGCGAGGCGTTCGATCGCGGCATGAAGACCGAGGACGCGGTCGCGCACGGGATCAAGACCACGGCCGGGACGGTGACCAGCGCGGCGATCGTGATGGTCGCGGTGTTCGGCATCTTCGCCACGCTCTCGTACTTGGACTTCAAGATGATGGGCGTGGGCCTGGCGACGGCGATCCTGGTCGACGCCACGATCGTCCGCGCGGTCCTGCTGCCGGCGACGATGAAGCTCCTGGGCGACTGGAACTGGTACCTGCCCACGTGGCTGGAGTGGCTGCCGTCGCTCGGCCACGAGGAGGCGGCCCGGCCGGTCCCCGGTGATGACGACGACGCGGCGCGCCGCCGTGGCGAGGACCGCGAGCTGGTCTCGGTGTGACAGCGCGACGCGGCGCGGGGTACGGTCGCTCACTGCGATGAGCAGCGAGCTTCCACCCCCGCGCCGCGTCGATCCGCCGTCCGGCATGGCGCCGCCCACCGCGGCGCCATCGCCGTCCGGTGACGGCTCCGAGATCGACCTGTACGCCTTGGCCGCCGCGACCGTAAAGCGCTACTACGCGGAGTTCACCGACGAGGACGCGGTCTACGGCGAGGTCGGCCGGCTCTGGTGCCAGCACGACCTCCAGCACTTGCTCAACTGGGCCGCGCTGGACGTCGCCGGCCACACGACGCTGGACGACCAGGTCGCCTGGCTGGCCCGGATCCTCGAATCACGTCAGTTCCCGATCCTGCGTCTGGCACGATCGCTGGAGCTGGGGGCGGAGGTGGTGCGTGGCGACCTCGGCTCCGGCGGCGAACCGATGGCGTCCAAGCTCGAAGGTTCCGCGGCGATGATCAGGGAGCGCGTGACGTTCCTGGAGGAGGACGGCGCCGAGGCTCAGCGTCCCGCGTAGTCCTCGTCCTCGCGGTGGCGCTGGGCGCCCGCCTCGGTGAGCGACCAGGTTCCGTCGCCGTGGTCGGTGACGAGGCCGTCGGCGGCGAGGTTGGCGAGGTCTAGGGGCGTGCGCATGTCCTGGCGGCCGCGGCCAACCTGCTCGTCCAGTGCCGTGACGGAGACCGGCACGTCGGGACGATCGTCGGCCAGGGCGGCGAGCGCGGTCAGGACGTGGAGGAGGTCGCGGCGGGACATGCGACCCATGGTCGCAGCCGTGGCGCGGTCTGGCGACTCAGGCGGCGCGTGCGTGCTTGACCGCGTAGAGCTCGCGGTCGGCGCGCTGGATGCACGCCTCGATCGGCTCGTCGGTGTGCCACGTGGCCAGGCCTGCGGACCAGGCGACGGGGTGGGAGTCGCGCAGGCGGTCGAGGACTGAGGTTGCCTCGGTGGCAGTGGTGTCCGGCATCAACACGATGAACTCGTCGCCGCCGACGCGGGCGAGGACGTCGTCGTGGCGCAGGACGGCGCGCCAGGCGGCGGTGGCGTCGGCGAGCAGGCGGTCGCCGGCGGCGTGGCCGGTCTCGTCGTTGACCGCCTTGAAGCCGTCGAGGTCGAGCGCGGCGACGGTGACCTGGCGGGCATCGCGCCGGCGGCCGCGCAGGCTCAGGCGCCGTGCCGCCTCGGCCAGGCCGCTGCGGTTCAGCGCGCCGGTGAGCGAGTCGGTGGACATGCGGCCCAGCATCATGCGGCTGACCTGGCTGACGACGCCGGAGGCGGTCATCACGCTGATCGTCAGCAGCAGCCAGGCGGTGAACATGCCGGGCAGGTCGTTGATCAGGAGCGCGACGCCGAAGCCCGCGGAGACCAGCGTCGCGAACGGCAGCCACAGCCGCGGGAAGAACGCGGCGGTGTAGACGCTGAGCCAGATGTAGGCGAACGCGTCGATCACCGCGCCGCCGGTAGTCGCCGCCTGCGTGACGAGGAAGCTGTTGATGACCGTGATCACGCCGTTCTCGGCGAACAGCACCCAGCGGGGCACGCGGTCGCCCCACCAGAACGTCGCGCCCGCGAGCAGCACCGCCAGACCGAGCGTCCACCAACCGATCGTGACCGGCGCGCGCTCGCTCATCGGGAACAGCACGGCCGCCAACAGGCATGCCGCGGCCCCGCACAGCAGTGCGGTGAGCGCCCGGACCTCGGGTGAGCGAGGGCCTCTGGGGCGCGTGTCCATCAACGACGGAACGATGGGCGGGTCAGCTGCGACGCAGGCCATCTTCTCCGGGTCGTCGGCCGACGCAACCGGAACTAGAGCGTTCCGTCTTTGGTCGGACCTGGCGCGCCGGCGCGCCCGCCGCGTGGCGCTACGCCGCGATCAGCTCCGGCCGCGTGAAGGCCGACGCGCCCGGGATGATCGGCGCCGCGTCGACGCCGTACCACTGCTCCAGCAGCGAGCAGTAGACACCGCGGAAGTCGCTGGTGACCTTGAGGTTCGAGCCGCTGTCCAACGACGTCAGGCCCGGGAACTCGCCGATCATCGACCCCTTCACCTTGCTGCCGATCAGAAACGACGCGCCCGCGGCGCCGTGGTCGGTGCCGCCGTCGTTCTCCTGCGGGCGGCGGCCGAACTCGGTCCAGACGTGGATCAGGACGCGGTCGGCGAGGTTGCGAGCTTCGAGGTCGCGCTGGAAGGCCAAGATGGTGTCGAACGCGGCCTTGACGTCGCGCGGGATCGAGTTGGCCTGGTCGGCGTGCGAGTCCCAGGAGCCGGGCGCGTCGACCGTGACCGCGCGGACCGGGATCCCGGCGGCGAGCATCGCGGCCAAGACCTCCAACTTGCGACCGAAGTCGCCGGCCGGGTAGGAGGTGGAGTGCGGGACGCCGGACGTGCCCTGGAAGGGCAGCAAGGTGGTGCGGATCGAGTCCACCTCCGTGGCGACCAGACGCGCCTGGCCGACCGCGGCGTCGGAGGTCGGCAGCGCGCCGAGGCCGCCGATCGCGCTGTACATCGGCCCGAGCACCGGGTTGCCGACGCCTGGCACGTACAACCCGAACTGGTCGGGCCGGTAGACGGCGGCGACCGGCACGCTGGCCGCGGCCAACCCCGGCGACAGGTACGAGTTCATCGACAAGCCCTGCAGCGGGTTGTCGGCAACTCCATGTTGATCGAGGTAGCGGCCCAGCCACCCGAAGTTGCCGTCGACGCTGAGCTGGCCGACCTCCCAGAAGTGGCGGCTGGTGAAGTGCGATTGGTTGGGGTGGTCGTAGCCGATCGCCGGCATCACCGTGACCTTGCCCTCGCCGTAGAGCGTCCGCAGCGCGTCCGCGGGCTGCGTCCACTGCAAGGTGGGGTCCTCGGCGAACGTGCGCGTGCCGTCGATCGGGGTGAGGAGCGTTGGGCGCAGCGTCGCGTACTTGGGGTCGCCGGTCGGGGCGAGCACGCTGAGCCCGTCCATGCCGCCGCCGAGGAAGACGCTGACCAGGACGCGGTCGCTCCCGCCGGCCGCCTGCGCGATCCCCGCCTCGAAGGCGTCGACCCCTAGGCGCGAGCCGCCGTAGACCGCCAGCGCCGCGCCGAGCGACCGCGACAAGAACGTGCGACGCGACAGCCCGGTGCCCGCGGGCGCGGGCATGCCGGCCTCGATCGCGGGCAGACCGGCGCCGGCGGCGGCGGAGCCGCGCTGCATGAAGCGCGCGCGGGTGAACTCGTTGCAGCAGTTGCGGGGAGCCATGGAGAAGGTGCTTTCAGCAGGTCTGGGCGTCGGCCGAGGTCAGGATCAAGAGGCGCAGCGCGTTCTGGCGCATCGCCCGGTACGTCCGCTTCTGCGTGGCGTTCATCGTCCCCGGCAGGGCCGAGTCAGCGAAGGCCACCAACTTGCTGCGGGTCTCGCTGGTCAGCGCCGGGGAGCCGACCGCGGCGATCGCGCTGTTGACCGCCGTCGTGCCGTCCTCGGTGTCGGGGTAGGTGCTCGGCGCGCTGGTCGGCACCTGCGACGGCGCCAGCGCCACGCCGGTCACGTGCCAGCGGCCCCGCCAGGTGTTGGTGTCGATCCAGCGGTCGTCGTCCCAGCCCGAGACGTTGGGCGGGTAGAACAGCGTCTGGCCGGTCTCGTTGCTCAGGTAGGCCCAGTCGTCGGTGTCGATCGAGCGACCGATCGCGCGCAGCAGGCCCGCGTTGGCGACCACCGGCGGCTTGACCATCGCCGGCCCGTCGAGGAAGACCGGGTGGCGGAAGATCAGCTCCAGCACCGGCGCGACCTGGTAGCCGCTGGTGACGTAGGCGTTCTGCAGCGTCGCCTGGGTCGCCTGGTCTGGCGGCACCGGCACGAAGTAGGACCACAACTTGGTCACGAAGAACGACGCGTGGTAGGGGTTCTCCAGGCAGAGCTGGCAGACGTCCTGCCAGGACCAGTTGCCGGTCCGGTTGAAGATCGTCTTGTTGGTGGTGTCGTGCCGGGAGGCGACGAAGCGGAAGTTCGTCATGCCGACGCCGTTGACGTAGTCGGCCGTCCAGCCGGTCAGCGCCTTGGCCGCGGCGCGGATGTCGTTCTCGGTGTACGCCCCGCGGTCGGCGCCGAGCGTGAACAGCTCCATGACCTCGCGGGCGTAGTTCTCGTTCGGCGACCCCTTGCGGTTGTCGACGCCGTCCAAGAACAACAACATGGCCGGGTCGACGGTGACGTCGCGCAGGAGGTTGGCGAACGACCCGAGCGCCGCGCGGCGGAAGAGCGCGTTCTGGCCCAGCATCAGGTCGATCTGGACCTTGTCGCGCGAGCACGCGAACCAGTCGTGCCAGACCAAGGCCATGCGCTCGACCAGTGGCTGCGACGAGCGCACCATGCGGTCCAGCCACCACACGTGGTCGTGGCCGTAGAGGTCGTAGGGCTGCAGCGCGTTGCCGCCGTCGTCGCGCGGGGCGGGGCCGTTGAGCACCGGCTCGCCGACCGGGTGGACGAGCTCGGCGATCGCGTTGTCCAGGCCCATCGCCGCGAAGCGCTGGACGTCGCCGGGGCGCGGGCCGAAGCCGGCGCGCCACAGCAGGCGCACGGCGCGCGCCTCGGTCATCGGGACTGGCGGCGGGGTGTACGTGCCGCTCGGGTTGGCCGGCGGGTTCGGCGAGGGGCTTGCCGGGACCGGGACCGACGCCGGGAACGCGGGCGCGGTCGGCGTGTAGCCGACGGGATTGCCCGCGGGCTTGCGCGTGGTCTTCTTCTTGGCCTTGACCGGCTTGCAGACCTTGACGCGCTTCTTCTTGCCGTGCACCTTCTTGGTGACGACCTTGCACGTGGTCTTGGGCTTCGCCTTGGCCTTGGCCTTGACCGGCTTGCGCTTCTTCTTCGCGGCGTGGACGGTGGGCATGAGCGCCGCACAGTGTCCATAGCCGGACATATCGAGTCGAACGGACGTCCACCAAGGTGGCGCCTCTCACACTGAAGGTCGCTCAGAAGTTCCAGGCGCGGATGACGCGAACGTCGCGTTCGGTCCCCAGCTTGCACAACGCGCCGGTACTCAGGGCGAGACGGCCGGCAAAAGCTGCCGGCTCGCCGACCCAGCGCGCCCCGAGCACGCGCAGGACGTGGCCGTGGGCGACGAGCGCGACGTCGCCGTCGACGCGCGCGGCTTCCTCGATGACGCGATCGACGCGGGCGCCGACGTCGTCAGGCTGCTCGCCGTTGGGGACGCCGTCGCTCCAGAGGTACCAGCCGGGGCGATCCTGGCGGATCTCGTCGGTGGTGATGCCCTCGTAGTCGCCGTAGTCGTACTCGGCGAGGTCGTCGCGGATCTGGGCCTGGTCGCCCAGGCCGGCCAGCGCGGCGGTCTCGCGGGCGCGCATGAGCGGTGATACGAAGACCGCGGCGAACTGCTGGCCGCCGAGGCGCTGCGGGAGCGTCGCGGCGTGCGCGCGACCCTCGTCGGTCAGCGGGATGTCGGTCCGGCCGGTGTGGCGGCCGGCCTTCGACCACTCGGTCTCGGCGTGGCGGATGAGCCAGATGTCGTGGGGCACGTCGTAAGACGTTAGAGGGGTCGGTTACGACGGCGGCGCGGCCGCGTAGTCGGCCATGACCAACAGCTTGGAGCGGTCCAGCAGCGAGACGGGGATCGCGCGGTCCGGGGCGGCGCCGGCGCGCGCGAGCGCCTCGGACTTGCCCTCGCCCGTGGCCAGCAGGACGATCCGGCGCGACTCGTTGAGCTTGGGCAGCGTCAGCGTGATGCGCTGCGGCGGCGGCTTGGGCGAGTCGGTGATCCCGGCCGCGACGCCGTGGGCGCTCAGCAGCGGGTGGTTGGGGAACAGGCTGGCGGTGTGCCCGTCCGGGCCCATGCCCAAGTGCGTGATGTCGAGGACCGTCGGGCCGAGCTCCTTGGAGTACTCCAGCGCGCCCTCGGCGGGGCCGAGCGTGCCGGGCATCGGATGCCACGTCGCGCCGCGGGCGCGGAGGCGCTCCTTGACCTGGCCGTGGTTTGACTCGGGGTCGTCGTAGGGGACGCAGCGCTCGTCGCCGTACCAGAGGTGCACGTTGGTCCAGTCGTCGAGCTGGGAGTCCAGCAGCTCGTAGCAGCGCATCGGCGTCGAGCCGCCGGCCAGGCAGACGTGGGCGACGCCGCGGGCCTCGCGGGCCTGCTGGATGGACGCGATGAGGTCGCGCGCCGCGTGGCGGGCGAGCGACTCCGGATCGGGCTGGCGGACGAGCTGAAGGGGCATTACTGGGCGGCGAGCTCCTGGTCGGCGCGGATCACGTGCATGACGGCGTTGATCAGCGCGAGATGGGTGAAGGCCTGCGGGAAGTTGCCCAGGTGCCGGCCGGATCGGGGATCGATCTCCTCGGCGTAGAGCAACAGGGGAGAGGCGTACCCGAGCATCTTCTCGCACAGCTCGCGGGCCCTGGCCTTTTCGCCGACCTCGGCCAGCGCGCTGACCAGCCAGAACGAGCAGATCGCGAACGTGCCCTCCTCGCCTTCGAGGCCGTCGTCGGTCTCGTCGGTGCGGTACCTGAGCACCAAGCCCTCTTCCGTCAGCTCCTCGGAGATGGCGTTGACCGTGGCCACGATCCGTGGGTCGTCGGCGGGGAGGAAGCGGACGAGCGGCATCAGCAGGTTGGAGGCATCCAGCGCGGTCGTGCCGTAGTGCTGGACGAAGACGCCGCGCTCGTCGACGCCGTTGGTGCAGACGTCGTCGCGAATCTCGTCGGCGGCGGCCTGCCAGCGCGCGGCCTTCTCGTGGTCCTCGCGCAGGCGGGCGAGGCGGGCGCCGCGGTCGCAGGCGACCCAGCACATGACCTTGCTCGACACGAAGTGCTGAGGCTCGCCGCGGACCTCCCAGATGCCGCGGTCGGGCTGCTTCCAGTTGGCGATGGCCGCCTCGACGAGCCGCGTGAGCAGCGGCCAGACGGTCTCGGGCAGCTCGTCGCGTGAGCGCGTGTGGAGGTAGATCGAGTCCAGCACGGCGCCCCAGACGTCGTGCTGCTTCTGGTCGAACGCGCCGTTGCCGATGCGGACGGGACGGGCGCCCTCATAGCCCTGGAGGTGGTCGAGGGTCTGCTCGTGCAGCTCCCGCTCGCCCCCGATCCCGTACATGATCTGCAGGTCGGAGTCGTTGTCGCGGATCGCGTCGAAGATGAAGTAGAAGAAGTCGTTGGCTTCCCAGTCGAAGCCGAGCGTGTAGAGGCCCCAGAGCGCAAAGGTGGAGTCGCGGATCCACGAGTAGCGGTAGTCCCAGTTGCGCTCGCCTTGGGGCGTCTCGGGGAGGCTGGTCGTCGCCGCTGCCACGATGGCGCCGGTGGGGGAGTAGGAGAGCCCCTTCAGCGTGAGCGCGCTGCGTTGCAGGTAGCCGCGCCACGGGTGGTCGGGGAACTCGCCGCGGGCGAGCCACTCGTGCCAGTAGTCCGCGGTGCGGACGAGGTGGTTGTAGGCCTCGTCGTAGGTCTGGGGCGCGCCGTGGGAGGACCAGGAGAGGGCGACGAAGGCGGTGTCGCCGTCGCGCATCGTGGTGCGGGCGCGGGCACGGTGGCCCTCGAAGCCCAGCCGGAGGTCGGTGGTGAGGTGCAGCTCCAGCTTCGAGCCGGGCGCCTTGGACATCGCGTGGTGGTAGCCGGAGTCCGTGTACTCCCACGACGGGTGTACGCGGCCGTAGTCGTAGACCGGCGAGCACTCGAGGTTCATCTCGACGGAGCCGTTGACGCATCTGAGGGTGCGCAGCAGGACGTGGTCGGCGTCGTAGTCGGTGGGGGAGCGGCGGTGGGAGACCGAGCGCTCGTCCTCGTGGTGCCACGGGCCGACCAGCAGGACGTCGCGGACGATGACCCAGCCGGTCCTGGTGCCCCAGGTCGTCTCCAGGATCATCGTGCCAGGCAGATAGCGGCGACCGGCCGGCACCGTCTGGTCGGTGGGCGAGAGGCGGAACGTGCCCGCGTCGCGGTCGAGGATCGACCCGAACACGGACGGGTCATCCATCCGCGGCAGGCACATCCACTCGACCGCGCCGCTGGGAGCGACGAGGGCCGTGGTCTCGCAGTCCGAGAGGAAGCCGTACTCCGCGATCGGAGGGAACGGGCTGCCTCCGACGGTGACGTCCCCGGTGACGATCTGGCGCATCGTCGGGGCAAGCTACCGCACAACTCGGCGAAAGCCGCCGGGAGTGTGCGATCCGACACAAAGGCGCTCACCAAATCCGGTCCGAGGAATACGGTCGGGCCATATGCAACGGGCCGTCGCGTCGTTCACCCACTACGCAACCCAGATCCCGATCCTCGGCCCCGCGGTCGGCCGGCTGCAGGCCGCGGCGCTGCGCCGCTCGCGCGGCCGCGTCGGCGCTTCCTGGTTCGGCGCGCGCGTCCTGGTCCTGGAGACGATCGGTCGGCGCAGCGGCATCGTGCGGCAGACCGCGCTCATCTACGTCCCGGCGGGAGAGGACGGCGCGATCGCGTTGCTCGGCGCCAACGCCGGCAACGACCACCCGCCGGGCTGGTGGTGGAACCTCACGGCGGCTGAGACGGTTGACGTGCTGGTCGACGGCGAGCGGCGCCGCATGCGCTGGCGCGAAGCGGTCGGCGACGAGCGCTCGCGGTTGTTCGAGGCGTTCGTGGCGGCCTATCCGCCGGCGGGCCACTACGCGGAGTTCACGGATCGGGTGCTGCCGATGGCGGTGCTGACGCCGTAGCCGGATTGACGTTGGGCGAGAGCGCCCGAGGTGAGGATTCGGCCCCGAAGCCTCACGGTTCGCATCTAACCCGCCATATGCGCGGGTTAGATGCGAACCGTCAGGTTTCGCGCGGCGAGGAGGTCGCGTGAACGGAGAGGTCGCGCGGCGAGGGGCTAGCGCAAAAGGCCGTTGGCGCAGGCGAGCGCCGGGCCGTAGGTGCCGTCGCGGAGGAGGGCTTGGCGGATGCCTTCGCCGAGGATGCCGGACTCGCCGCGGGAGGCGCCGAGGATGGTCCAGTCGCGGGTCTCGCCGCGGCGGTTTTGGAAGTGGGCGCGGAGGCCGCCGGGGCCGCGGTCCAACGAATAGGTGCGGCCGGAGGCGGTGGAGATGGTCAGGCCGGCGAGGCCGCGGACCTGGAGGCGGGGGTCGGGCTCCAGGCGCACCTTCACGTCCTGGCGGCGGCCGTGGACCTTGCCCTCCAATACGGTTCCGCTCTGGGAGGCGAAGAGCGGGTCGACGCGCCAGTCCAGTCGCGACGCGAGCCAGCCGACGAGCAGCAACGCGGCGGCGGTGGAATCCGGATGGTGCCTGATGGTGATGCCGTCGATGGTGTTGAGCTCGGGCCGGACGGTGTCGGGATCGAAGGTCGCGGCGAGGCGCTCGCGCCACGGCGTGGAGCGCAGCCAGGCGAGGTCGACGACGTAGACCTGCTCGCTCAGATCCCGCGCGCGGCGCAGCGCGTCGACCGGCTCGGGCTCGTCGACGCTGTCCAGCAGCACGATCTGCGACAGGTCCAGCAGCGAGTCGACCGCCTCGGTGTGCCCGTGCGGCGCCCACACGCAGGTGAGCAGGTCGGTGACGACCAGCGGGTCCACGATGCGGTCGAGGTTCTTGAGGTGCTTCTGGCCGCACTCCACGACGATCGTCTCGCGCAGCAGCCCGATCTCGCCGTCGCGGACCTCGCTCGGCGCCGCGATCGTCGCGACCGCGTCGAGCGTCGTGCGGCGCGGGTCGACCGAGCAGACGATCGTGCGCGACGGGTGGTAGCGCCCGACGCGCCGCAGTCGGTTGGCGATCTCGCCGGAGTACTGCTTGTCCACGACGCAAACGAGGTTCAGCACCCGCGCCGGGACGTAGCCGGCGTTGTCGCGGTGGATCTGCGCCAAGGACGCGCGCAGCGCGGCGTCGATGTCGCCGGGCTTGGTGTCGCGGGCGCGCCAGACGGTGTCGATCGTGGCCATGACTACAACTCGCCTAGATCGCGCGCCAGCGCGCGCCGTCTTCGAGCAGCCTGTCCGCTTCGGCCGGCCCTTGGGTTCCCGCCTCGTACTGCGGCAGCGGGCCGGGCGTCGCCTCCCACTTCTGCACGATCGGGTCGCAGATCTCCCACTGCGCCTCGACCTCGTCGTTGCGCGTGAACAACGTCGCGTCGCCGCGCATCGCGTCGAGGATCAGTCGCTCATAGGCCTCCGGCGACTGCGACATGAACGACGTGCCGTACAAGAACTCCATGTTGACCGGCCGGATGCGCATCCGCGTGCCCGGGATCTTGGCCCCGAGCGACAGCGACACGCCCTCGTTGGGCTGCATGGTCAAGATGAGTTGGTTGGGTCGAACGCCGACCGAGCCCTCCTGCTGGAAGGCGAGGTGCGGCACCGGCTTCAAGGTGATGGCGATCTCGGTGACCTTGCGCGCCAGCGACTTGCCCGTCCGCAGGTAGAACGGCACGCCGGCCCAGCGCCAGTTGTCGATCTCCAGTCGGATCGCCGCGTAGGTCTCGGTGTTCGAGTCCGCCGGCACGCCGTCCTCCTGGAGGTAGCCGCGCACGGTCTCGCCGCCGATCGTGCCCGGCCCGTACTGCGCCCGCACTGCGATGTCGTCGACGGTCTCCGGCGTCGGCTTGATCACCGACCGCAGCACCTTGACCTTCTCGTCGCGGATCTCGTCGGCCTCGAAGTGCACCGGCGGCTCCATCGCCACGTTGCACAGCAACTGGAGCATGTGGTTCTGCACCAGGTCGCGCAGCGCGCCCGCCTGGTCGTAATACCCCGCCCGCGTGCCGATCGTCAGGTCCTCGGCCGCGGTGATCTCCACGCGGTCGATGTAGTTCCGGTTCCAGACGGGCTCGAACAGCCCGTTGGCGAAGCGGAACGCCATGACGTTCTGGACGGTCTCCTTGCCGAGGTAGTGGTCGATGCGGAAGAGCTGCTTCTCCGCGAAGACCGACAGCACGCGCTTGTTGAGGTCCTTGGCCTCTTGCAGCGTCGTCCCGAACGGCTTCTCGATGACCGCCCGGACCTCGGAGCCCTCGTGGCTGTTCAACCCGCTCTTGCCCAGCTCCTCGATGATCACCGGGAAGAACTCCGGCGCCGTCGAGAGGTAGAACACGCGGTTGAGCGGCTGCCCGGCGGCGTCGTCGAACTCCTTCAACAACCCGTCGAGCTGCGTGTAGACCGAGTCGTCGTCGAACGATCCGGACACGTAGCGCATGTTGGACAACAACACGTCCAGCACCTGCTCGCTGGGCTCCCGCCGCGAGAACTGGCGGATCGCCTCCGCCGCATGCTGGGCGAACTCCTCGTGGGACATCTCCGACCGCGAGGACCCGATCAGGTTGAAGCGCTCGGGCAGCGCACCCTCGTGGGCCAGGTTGTAGATCGCCGGCAGCAGCTTGCGACGGGCCAGGTCGCCCGTCGCGCCGAAGATCACCAACGTGGTGGGGTGGACCGGCAGCCGCTCCAGCCCCTCGACCAGCGGGTTGTCCTGCGCGTCCCCGCCGACCTTGATGTCCGTGGTCGCCATCGATCCCTAGCCGTCGGCCCGCCGCTGCACGGCGTGCCCGCCGAACTGGGCCCGCAGCGCGGCGTTGACCTTGGCCGCGAAGTCACCGCGGCCCTGCGTGTTGTAGCGCTCGAACAGCGCCGCCGTGATCACCGGCACGGGGATGCGCTTCTCGACCGCGTCCTCGACCGTCCAGCGGCCCTCGCCGGACTCGGCCACGACCGGCTCCAACGCCTCGAGGTCATTGCCTTCCTGGTCAAACGCGTTGGCGGCCAGCTCGCAGAGCCACGAGCGCACGACCGAGCCGCGCATCCAGAGGTGGGCGATCTTCGCGTTGTCGAGGTCGAACTCCGAGGCGTCGAAGAGCCCGAAGCCCTCCGCGTAGGCCTGCATCATCCCGTACTCGACGCCGTTGTGCACCATCTTGACGTAGTGGCCCGCGCCGGTCGGCCCCATGTGGCCCCAGCCCGGCCCGTGCTCCTCGTCGGGCGGCGGCGCCAGGATGTCGAGGAACGGCTTCAGCCGCTTGATCGCCGGGTTCGGCCCGCCGACCATCATGCAGTAGCCGACCTCCAGGCCCCACACGCCGCCGGAGGTGCCGACGTCGACGTAGTTGATCCCGAGCTTCTTGAGCTCCTTGGCCCGCGCCATGTCGTCGGTCCACTTGGAGTTGCCGCCGTCGACGATCGTGTCGCCCTTGTCCAGCAGCTTGGCGAGCTTGTCGACCGTCTGCTGGGTCGGGTCGCCGGCCGGCACCATGATCCACACGATGCGCGGCGCCTCGAGCTTCTTGACGAGGTCGGCGAGCGACTTCGCCCCGACCGCGCCCTTCTTGCCGGCGGTGGCGATGGCCTTCTCGTCGAAGTCGAAGGCGACGACCTCGTGGTCGGAGTCGCGCTTGATGCGGGCGACCATGTTGCCGCCCATCTTGCCGAGGCCGATGAAGCCGATCTGGGCCATGGGTTAGAGGTTCTCCTTGAGGGTGCGCAGCGCCGTGGTGGGGTCGCCGCGCAGGACGATGCGCTCGGCGGGCAGGCCGTGCTCACGCAGGATGAGCAGGTCGCCGTCCGCCTGGGCGCGCTTGAGGACTTCGAAGGACGATGGATCCCCACCCGGGATCGTCAGGTCGTCGTCGGCCACGTGCAACAGCTGGAGGAAGCGGCCGTCGGGCTTGCCGCCCTTGTGCAGCTGCCCGGTCGAGTGCAGGTAGCGCGGGCCGTAGCCGAAGGTGGTGGCCATGGTCGTGCGGTCGCGGAGCTGCTCGCGCAGCGCCTCGATCTCACCGTCGAACTCCGGCGACGGGGCGACGTAGCCCTGGATCGCGAGGTAGGAGGGCGGGCCGGCGTCGAGGAGGGCGCGCAGCGCGTCGGCGTCCGCCTCGGCGATGTCGGGCGGGGAGCCGAGCGACAGGACCTCCTTGGTCTTGTCCTTCGCGGCCTGCACGTTGGGCTGGTCGAACGGGTTGATCTCCAGGACCCACCCGGCGACCGCGGTCGCGAACTCGAAGAGCACCATGATGCGCCCGAGGTCGTTCGCGCCGTGCGTGGGGATCGTGATGATCAGCTGGCCGGCCTCGGTCAGCCGCGCGATCGCCGCGTCGTTGTCGGGGCCCACACCATGGCCGCCGGCGTCATGCAGGTGCACGAAGACGCGGTCGTTGCCGTAGGCCTCGGGCGCGCCGACCGGCTCATCAGCGACCGGCAGGATGCCCTTGCCGTGCTTGCCCGTGGACTCGGCGATCAGCTGCTCGACCCACAACCCGAAGGACTCGATCGGCGGGTCGACGACGAACGTCAGCTTGTCGCGGCCGGCCAGCGACAGCTCGCCGAGCACGGAGCCCAGCCAGAGGCCGGGGTTGGCGGACGCGTCAGCGGTGCGCAGCGCGGTGCCCAGCTCGACGGCGCTGCCGAGCAACCCCTTCAGGTCGGCCCCCAGCAGCGCCGCCGGGACCAAGCCGAAGTACGACAGCGCGCTGTAGCGGCCGCCGATGTTGGGGTCGTTGACGAACACGCGGCGGAAGCCGCGCTCGCCGCCCAGGGCCTCCAGCGAGGTCCCCGGATCGGTGACGGCCACGAACTGCGAGCCGTTGCCGCCCGTCTTCTCCCAGAAGTAGTGGAAGGCCGACAGCGTCTCGACCGTGCCGCCGGACTTCGACGACACCACGAACAGCGCCTTGGACACGTCGATCTGCGCCTCGACATCGCGCACCGCGTCGGCGTCGGTCGAGTCGAGCACGTGCAGGATGAAGCGGTCGGCGCGTGTGCCGAACGAGCGCCGGAAGACCTCCGGCGCCAGCGACGAGCCGCCCATGCCCAGAACGACGGCCTCGGTCAGGCCGTCGTCGTGCGCGGCGCCCGCGAAGGCCTCCAGGTCGTCGGCCTCAGCCGCCAGGCGATCGTGGATGTCCAGCCAGCCGAGGCGGTTGCTGACCTCCGGCTGGCCGGCCTCGCCCCAGAGCGTGTCGTCGCGATCGAAGATTCGCTTGGCGACGTCCTCGCGCTCGGCGCGCTCCAGCCGGCGCTCGATGGCGCCGGCGTAGAGGTCTGGGATCGACGCGGTGACGCCCGCGCTCTCCGTGGCGCTCACGCGACAGCCTTTCGCTTCTCGTCCAGCGCGTCGAGCAGCTTCTCCATCGGCGTGACGAACGCGTCGACGCCGTCCTTGAGCAGCTTGTCGGTGACGTCGGTCATGTCGATGCCGGCGTCGGCCAGGGCCTTGAGGTCCTCGGTCGGGTCGACCGTGACCTGCGGCTCGGTGACCTCGCTGCTCTCGCGGGCGGCGTCCAGCGTGGCGACCGGCATCGTGTTGACGGTCTCCGGGCCGGCGAGGCCGTCGACATAGAGCACCGGCGAGTACTTGGGGTTCTTGACGCCGGTCGACGCCCACAGCGGCCGCTGGACGTGCGCGCCCTTAGCCGCCAGCGCCGCGAAGCGGTCGGAGTTCTTGATGGCCTTCAAGTACGCCTGGTAGGCGGCGCGGGCGTTGGCCAGGCCGGCCTTGCCCTGAAGCTCGGTGTTGCCAGCCTCCTCGAGGCGCTTGTCGACCTCGGTGTCGACGCGCGAGACGAAGAACGACGCGACCGAGTGGATGCGGGCGACGTCGTGGCCGTTCTCGGCGGCCTGCTCCAGGCCGGAGAGGAAGGCGTCCATCACCTTCTCGTACTGCTCGACCTTGAACAGCAGCGTGACGTTGACGTTGATGCCCTTGGCCAGCGTGGCGGTGATCGCGGGCAGGCCCTCGTCGGTGCCCGGGATCTTGATCATCAGGTTGGGGCGATCGACGCGCTCCCAGTACTCCTGGGCCTGGGCGATCGTCTTGTCGGTGTCGAACGCCAGGTCGGGATCGACCTCCAGCGAGACGTAGCCGTCGACGCCGTCGGTGGAGTCGTAGACGCCGCGCAGGACGTCGGCGGCGCCCTGGACGTCCTGGATGGCGATCGCCTGGTAGATCGACCGCGCGTCCTGCGACGCCAGCGAGGAGATCTGGTCGTCGTACTCCTCAGAGCCCAGGATCGCCTTCTCGAAGATCGCGGGGTTGGAGGTCATCCCCTGAAGGGAGTCCTCCTCGATGAGCCGGGCCAGCTCACCGCCTTCGACGAGCTTGCGCTCGATCTGGTCCAGCCAGATGCTCGTGCCCAGCGCGGTGAGTCGCGCGAGGCGCTCGTTGACGGATGCTGCGTTGCTCATGTGGTTGCCTCCTGGTTTCTTCTCTGTCTCGATCCTACGACCGTGTTAGCAGGGGCAACCGGTCAATTCACGAGTTGAGCACTTCTTGACCAGCCAATAGGGCTGCTCCGCGCACGCCGGCGCGTGGTCCGTAACGGGCCAGGCGGATCTCCGTTCGTGTGCCCACGCCCGGAAGGACGAAGCGGCGCGCGACCTGGCGCGCGGGCTCGAGCAGCAGCTCGCCGGCGGCGCTGACGCCGCCTCCGATGACGACCTGCTCTGGATCGAACACGTTGATGGCATTGGCGATGCCGACGCCGAGGCGCTCACCGAGGATGTGCACGGCCTCCAGTGCAGAGGCATCCCCGGCGCGGGCCGCGGTCACCACGGCGGGTCCGTCGGTGAACCCGCGCTCGCGGCCCAGCGCGTCCAGCGCGCGGCCCGCCGCCAGGCGCTCCAGCGACCCGGGTTGCGGCGCCTCGTCGGAGTGCGGCGGCTCGCCCGCGGACAGGTCGGCGCCGATGAGCTGGTGGCCGAGCTCGGCCGCGCCGCCCGTCGCGCCGCGGTAGATCCGGCCGCCGATGACGATCCCGCCGCCGACGCCGGTGCCGATCGTGAACAGCACGAGCGACTGGGCGATCTGGTGCAGGTCGTCGTCGTGGGCCTCGGCCAGCGCGGCGACCGTCGCGTCGTTGTCCACGAAGACGGGCATCTGGAGGCGCTCGGTGAGCAGGCGGCGCAGGGGAACGTCCTGGAGCGGGACGTTGACCGAGTGGCGCGCGGTGCCGGTCGCGAAGTCGACGACCGACGGCACGCCGATGCCGACCGCGTCGGCCGGGCCGGCCGCCTCGATCAGCGTCGAGAGCTGGTCCACGAGCGCGTCGCTGCTGCTCAGCTCGGTCGGCTGGAGGGTTGGCTCGCTGAGGTCGTGGCCGTCCAGCACCGCGACCGAGACCTTGGTCCCGCCGACATCGACCCCGATGAATCGCTGCGTCATCTCAGACCTAGACTATTGTCGCGACGGATGCCGTCCCGCGTGCCCAGCGACGACGAGAGCCTGGTCGAGCGCGCACGTGACGGCGACGAGGAGGCCTTCGCCGCGCTCGTCCGGCGCTATACGCCGATGTTGATGCGGTTGGCGCGCATGTACGTGCCGACCGACGCGCTCGCCGAGGACGTCGTCCAGGAGACATGGGTCGCGGTCGTGCGCGGGCTGGAGCGCTTCGAGGGACGGTCGTCGTTCAAGACCTGGCTGTTCCGGATCCTCGTCAACCGCGCCAAGACGCGCGGCGTGCGCGAGCACCGCTCGATCCCGTTCGCGTCGGTCGCCGGCAGCGCATCGGAAGAGGACGGCGAGGGCCCGACGGTCGATCCGGCGCGGTTCACGTCCGAGGGCGCGTGGACGAGCGCGCCGCCCGACTGGCACGACGACCCGGAGCTGTCGCTGGAGTCCGACGAGGCGCTGCGGATCGCGCGCGAGGCGATCGACCAGCTGCCCGAGCGCCAGAAGATCGTCATCACGCTGCGCGACCTCGAAGGGCTGTCGTCGGACGAGGTGCGCAACGTTCTCGACGTCAGCGAGACCAACCAACGCGTCCTGCTGCACCGGGCGCGCACCAAAGTGCGCCAGGCGCTGGAGGACTGGATCGCCGCATGAGCTCTGTCCCGACCCCCATCCCATGCCGTGAAGTCGTCGAGCTCGTCACCGAGTACGTCGAAGGCACGCTGGACGCCGAGCGCCGCGTGGCCTTCGAGGCGCACCTGTCCTGCTGTGACTGGTGCGGTGCCTACTTGCGCCAGATCCGCATCACACTGCGCGTCGTTGGAGACCTTCCGCCGGAGGCCGTGGACCCCGCCGTCGAGCGCGGGCTCCTGGACCTGTACCGAGAGCTGAGGAAGGACGCCGAGGGTTGAGCGAGGTTGTCGAGGTCGACGTGGTGGTGCTGGGCGCCGGGCCGGCGGGCGAGGTGATCGCCGGGCGGCTGGGCGAGCATGACGACGTCGAGGTCGCGATCGTCGAGGACCGGCTGGTCGGCGGCGAGTGCTCGTTCTGGGCGTGCATGCCGTCCAAGGCGCTGCTGCGTCCGGCGCAGGCGCTGGCCGAGGTACGGCGCGTGCCGGGCGCGGCGGAGGCGGTGACCGGCGAGCTGGACGTGGAGGCCGCGCTGGCGCGCCGGACCGAGGTCGTGCACGGCTGGGACGACTCGTCGCAGCTGCCGTGGCTGGAGTCGCGCGGGATCAAGCTGTTCCGCGGGCACGGGCACCTGGCCGGTGAGCGCGTCGTCCACGTCGGCGACCTGGAGCTGCGGGCGCGGCGCGCGGTCGTCGTCGCGGTCGGGACCGCGCCGAAGATCCCGCCGATCGACGGTCTGGCCGACGCGGAGCCGTGGACCAACCGCGACGCGTCGCAGGTCCGCGAGGTGCCGGGGTCGCTGGTCGTGATCGGCGGCGGACCGGTCGGCGCGGAGCTGGCGCAGGCGTTCGCGACGCTCGGCGCCGACGTGACGCTGCTGGAGCGCGAGTCGCACATCCTCGGGCGCGACGAGCCGTTCGCCGCTGCGCTGGTGCAGGAGGGGCTGACGCGCGCCGGCGTCAACGTGCTGCTGGACGTGGTCGCCGAGAACGTCGAGCGTGGCGGCGACGGGCGCGTGACCGTGACGACCTCGACGCACGGCGTGATCGAGGCGGACGAGTTGTTGGTGGCGTCGGGGCGGGTGCCGCTGACCGGCGACATCGGGCTGGACGCGATCGGGCTGGGGGAGATCGCGGGCGAGTCGATCGAGGTCGGCGACGACCTGCGCGTCGAGGGCCACGAGTGGCTGTACGTCGTCGGCGACGCCAACGGCAAGTCGCTGCTCACCCACGAGGGCAAGTACCAGGCGCGCGCCGCCGCCGACCAGATCCTCGGCCACGCCGACGCGCGCATCCGCGACCGCACCGGACCACCGCCGCGCGTGACGTTCACCGAGCCGCAGGTCGCGGGTGTCGGGCACACGCTGGACTCCGCGATCGCCGCCGGGCTGCGCGTACGCGCCGTCGACGTCGGCACCGATGCCACCGCGGGCGCGTCGTTCCACGGCAGGGGCGCGGGCGGGACGTCGCGGATCGTCGTCGACGAGGACCGCCGCGTGATCGTCGGCGCGACGTTCGTCGGGCCCGACGTCGCCGAGTGGCTGCACGCCGCGACGATCGCGGTGGTGGCCGAGGTCCCGATCGACACGCTGTGGCACGCGATCCCCGCGTTCCCGACGCGGTCCGAGGTCTGGCTGAAGTTGTTGGAGGCGTACGGGCTGTAGGGTCCGGCGCCCCCACATGAAGATCGCCTTCCTGGTCCCCGCCTACAACGAGGCCGCGACGATCCGGGACGTGCTGGAGCGCATCGACGCGCTCGGGCTCGACCGGCAGATCGTGGTCGTCGACGACGGCTCGCGCGACGAGACCGCGGCGATCGTTCGCGCCTACGCGGCCGAGCACGACGGCGTGCTGTTGCTGGAGAAGCCCAACGGCGGCAAGGGATCGGCGCTGCGACACGGGATCCCGCACCTGGACGGCGACGTCGTCGTGATCCAGGACGCCGACATGGAGTACGACCCGGCCGAGATCCCGCAGCTGGTCGCGCCGATCGAGGCCGGCGTCGCCGACGTCGTCTACGGCTCGCGCCTGAGCGGCGGCCGCGCCCAGCGCGCCTACTTGTTCTGGCACATGGTCGGCAACCGCTTCTTGTCGCTGTTGACCGGCCTGTTGTTCAACACCACGTTGAGCGACATGGAGACCGGCTACAAGGCCTTCCGCACCGAGATCCTCAAGTCATTGCCCTTGACCGAGGATGAGTTCGGCATCGAGCCGGAGATCACCGGTTGGATCTGCCGGCGCCATCTGCGCATCTACGAGGTCCCGATCTCCTACTACGGGCGGACCTACGACGAGGGCAAGAACATCACGTGGCGTGATGGCTTCCGCGCGGTCTGGGTGCTGCTGCGCGTGCGCATCGCCCGGGGCTGATCCCGGGTAGGCCGAGGGCATGAGCGTCCTCGTCCCCTCCAACGACCACGTCAGCCAGGCCGGTCGCGCCGCCCACGAGCTCGGGATGGCCGCGCTGCTCGGCGGCAACCTGTTCGGCCGGCTGGCGCTGCATCCGTCGGTCGAGAAGATCAGCGACCCGCGCGAGCGCGGCGCGGTCGTCAACGCGGCGTGGCGGCGGTACGGGACGATCAACTCCATCGGGTTGGTCGCGGTGACCGTCGGGTGGTTGGGGACACGGGCCGAGGAGGCGCGCGGACCGGGGAAGCTCACCGGTCGCGAGCGCGCGCTGGCGCGGGTCAAGGACGGGCTGGTCGGGGCGGTCTTCCTCACCGGCGCGGCGTCCGCGGTCGAGGGCGTGCGGTTCGCGCGCCAGGCGCCCGGCGGCGCGGTGCCGCTGACCGACGGCTCGACGGCGGCGCCGAACGCGTCGCCGCGCGCGGCCCGGATGAAGCGCTCGCTCAACGTGCTCGGCGCGGCGTCGCTGGTCGCCGAGGCGGCGCTCGTGGCGGTCAACGCCGCGCTCGCGCAGGAGAACTACCGCAGCGCGCCGCTGCGCCGCCGGGTGCGGCGCTGGGGCTGAGCGGCCCGCCGGCCCGTCGGATCGCCCGCGGCGGGTGAGGCGGCACCACCCGGGGCGCGGTGAGGGTTCCGGGCATGAGCCGGAAGCCCTTCAACGGCGTGATCGCGCTCGACGTGCGCGATTCGACCCCCGACTGGACGCCGTACCTCCCCGAGGACGCGCCCGACGGCGCGCCGAACGTGCTGATCGTGTTGTACGACGACACCGGCCTGGCCGCGTGGTCGCCGTATGGCGGCGGGATCCAGATGCCGACGATGCAGCGGCTGGCCGACAGTGGGCTGACCTACTCGCAGTGGCACACGACCGCGCTCTGCTCCCCGACGCGCTCGTGCTTTTTGACCGGGCGCAACCACCACACCAACGGCTTCGCGTGCATCACCGAGGGCGCGATCGGCTACCCGGGCGCCAACGCGCGGCTGCCCGAGAGCTGCGCGCCGATGGCCAAGGTGTTGCAGGGCAAGGGATGGAACACGTACTGGGTCGGCAAGAACCACAACGTGCCCGCCGAGGAGGTCCATGCCGGCGCGCCGAAGCGCAACTGGCCGCTGGCGCAAGGCTTTGACCGCTTCTACGGGTTCTTGGGCGGCGAGACCAACCAGTGGTATCCGACGCTCGTCGAGGACAACCACTTCGTCGAGCAGCCGGCGCTGCCCGAGGACGGCTACCACCTGTCCAAGGACCTCGCCGACCAAGCGCTGGCGATGCTGCGCGACACGCGCCAGTCGGCGCCGTCGCGGCCGTGGTTCATGTGGTTCTGCCCGGGCGCCAACCACGCGCCCCATCACGCCCCGCAGGAGTACATCGACAAGTACAAGGGGCAGTTCGACGACGGCTACGAGGCCTATCGCGAGTGGGTCCTGCCGCGGATGGTGGAGCGCGGGATCGTGCCCGAGGGCACCGAGCTGACGCCGCTGAACCCGATGCCGGAGGGCACGCACTCGCCGCTGGACGACGTGCGGCCGTGGGACTCGCTCAGCGACGACGAGAAGCGGCTGTTCTCCAAGATGGCGGAGGTCTACGCGGGGTTCAGTGAGTACACCGACGCGCAGACCGGCCGGATCGTCGACTACCTGGAGCAGACCGGCCAGCTCGACAACACCATCATCATCTACTGCGCCGACAACGGCGCCTCCGGCGAGGGTTCGCCGAACGGGTCGGTCAACGAGAACAAGTTCTTCAACGGCTTCCCGGACGAGATGGAGGACAACCTGTCCCATCTCGACGACCTCGGCTCGCCCAACACCTATAACCACTATCCGACGGGCTGGGCGGCGGCCTTCTCGACGCCGTTCAAGATGTTCAAGCGCTACTCCTACGCGGGCGGCACGTGCGACCCGTTGGTCATCCACTGGCCCAAGGGGATCGCGGCACGCGGCGAGGTGCGCTCGCAGTACCACCACGTCACCGACATCGTGCCGACGCTACTGGACTGCCTGGGCCTAGAGATGCCGGAGGCGGTCGCGGGCGTCGAGCAGGACCCGCTGCCGGGCGTCTCCATGCGCTACACGTTCGACGACGCGCAGGCGCCGTCGCGCAAGGAGCGCCAGTACTACGCGATGCTCGGCACGCGCGGGATTTACGCCGACGGCTGGAAGGCCGTCGCGGTGCACGGCCCGACCTCCGGGCTGGGCAACTTCGACAAGGACGCGTGGGAGCTCTACCACTTGGCGGAGGACTACTCCGAGGCCCACGACCTTGCCGCCGAGCAGCCGGAGAAGCTGGATGAGATGGTCCGGATCTGGTTCGAGGAGGCCGAGAAGTTCGACGTGCTGCCGCTCGACGACCGCCATCCGGCCGAGATCCTCACCGACCCGCGCCCGCAGCCCGAGCCGCCGCGCGACACCTACATCTACTTCCCGGGCACGGCGGAGATTCCCGAGGCGGTCGCGCCGAACATCCGCGGGCGCTCCTACCGGATCCTGGCCGACGTGGAGATCGCGACGCCGGAGGCCGACGGCGTGATCTTCGCCCAGGGCGCGCGCTTCGGCGGCCACGCGCTCTTCCTGCGCGACCAGCGGCTGCACTACGTCTACAACTTCCTCGGGATCCCGCCCGAGCAGGTGCTCGTCGCGCCCGAGCCGATCACGCCCGGCCGCCACGTGGTTGGCGTCGCGTTCGACCGCAAGACGACCGGCGAGTACGGCGAGACGCACGGGACCGCGACGCTCTACGTCGACGACCACGCGGTCGCCGACGACGACATCCGCACCCAGATCGCGAACTTCACGCTGGCGGGCGACGGACTCTGCGTCGGGCGCGACTCGTCGGATCCGGTGACCGCGCTCTACACGGCGCCGGCGCCGTTCACCGGCGGGAAGATCCACCAGGTCGAGGTCGTGCTCGGCGACGACCAGTACATCGACCTCGAGCGCACGGCCGCCGCAATGCTGGCGCGGGAGTAGATCGTCCGGTACGATCCGCCGGCACATGCAGGTCCTCCGAGTAACGATCGCCAGCGCCCCTTAGCGGCCCGCCGAATGCGGGTCCGGCGTTTGGCCGTTCCTGCTTCGCACTCGATCTTCCCCCTCGGAGGTACCCCTGATGTCCACGCTGTCGTACGCCGACGACCTGCGGACCGCGTCCAACACGTTCCGCCCGTTCCGCCCCGACCCGGTCCAGCCCGCCGTGCTGGCCGCCGCCCTGGAGCGCGCGAAGCTCGCGTCGTGGCGGATGGTCACGGTCACCGATCCGGCCATGCGCCTCGCGATCCGCGACGCGCACCTGCCGCACTGGCGCCGCCACCTCGCCGACACCGGCGGCGCGCGGATCCTGGCCGCCGACGCTCCGGCGCGGCAGGCGCGCGACCTGCGCAACGCCGACACGTTCGCGCTGAACCTGCACGAGGCGCCGGTCCACCTCGTCCTGCTCGGCCGCGCGGCGGGGTCGCTGCGCACGACTGCGCTGGCCGAGCTCGCCGACGGGCTGCGGCTGGAGGGCATGGACGCGGCGCCGCTGCCGTGCGTCGTCGGCCCGTGCGCGCAGGAGCTGGCGCAGCTGCTGGCGGTCGAGGACGGGCTCGTGGTGTCCGGCGTGCTGGCCGCGCGGCCGGTGCGCTGATGAAGGCTCATCGGAGCCAAGAGGCCGACGAACGCTCGGCGAGGGCACGCCGATGAACGGCGCCGGCCTCCCGCAGATCTCCACGGCCCCGCCGCCCGCCGCGGCGCGGCTGCGTGACGTCGCCTCCTCGCCGGTCCGCGAGATCCTCGCGCTGACCCAGCGACCGGGCGTGATCTCGTTCGCGGGCGGGCTGCCGGCACCGGAGCTGTTCGACGCGCCCGGGCTGCGCGAGGCGTTCGCGCACGCGCTCAGCGACGAGCGCTTCGGGTCCACGCTGCAGTACTCGACGACCGAGGGCGACCCGGCGCTGCGGCGCGCGATCGCGGAGCGGATGCTCGCGCGCGGGCTGCCGACCGATCCCGACGACGTGCTCGTCACCTCCGGCTCGCAACAGGCGCTGACGCTGATCGCGGCGGTCCTGATCGAGCCGGGCGACGCGGTCCTGGTCGAAGAGCCGTCCTACCTGGCGGCGTTGCAGTGCTTCCAGATGGCGGGCGCGCGCGTCGTGCCCGTGCCGTGCGACGACGACGGGCTGGACCCCGACGCGCTGGCCGCTCTGGTCCGCCGCGAGCAGCCGAAGCTGTTGTACACGGTGCCCACGTTCCACAACCCGACCGGCCGGACGCTGCCGACCGAGCGCCGCCGCGCGCTGGCCGCCGCGGCGGGGCGGCTCGGGCTCTGGATCGTCGAGGACGACCCCTACGGCGAGCTGCGCTACTCCGGCGAGCCGCTGCCGCCGGTCGCCTCGCTGCCGGGCGCCGAGGACCGGACGATCGCGCTGTCGACGTTGTCGAAGGTGTTGGTCCCGGGCCTGCGGATCGGGTGGCTGCGCGCGCCCGCGGCGCTGCGCCGCGCGCTGGTCGTCGCCAAGCAGGCGGCCGACCTGCACACGTCGACGATCGACCAAGCCGCCGCCGCCCACTGGCTCGGCGCCTGTGACCTCGACGCGCACATCGCGGGGCTGCGCGCGGTCTACGCGCCGCGGCGCGACGCGCTCCTCGGCGCGCTGCCCGAGGTCCTGCCCGAGGGCTCGCGCTGGACGCGGCCCGACGGCGGCATGTTCGTCTGGGTCCGGCTGCCGGACGGGTGGGACGCGGACGACCTCCTCAAGCGGGCGCTGGAGCGCGAGGTCGCGTTCGTCCCGGGCTGGCCGTTCTTCCCGGCGGTGCCGGATCGCGCGACGCTGCGGCTGTCGTTCACGACCCACACCGAGGCGGAGATCGCCACAGGTCTCGGGCGGCTGCGGGACGCCGTCCTCGACAGCCGCCGGTAGCACCGTCACCCTTTCAGGCTCGATGGAGCCTGAACCGCTGGAAGGGATCGCCGAGGCCGATGCGCACCTGGGGCGCGCGATGCCGCTGCCGCGCGTCGCGCTGCCGCTGACGCGGTGGGTTGACGTGCACGCCGTGGGCGAGCACGCGGTCGAGGTCGCGTGGAACCTCGACGACTCGCGCCCGGGCGAGCCGGGACGGGTCGCGCTGTACGCCGGCGCCGCGCCGGCGCCGCCGCGCGAGCTGCCCGACGCGAGCGTGCCGGAGCGCGTGGCCGAGGGCGACGTCGCGATCACGCACCGCGAAGCGCCGCTAAGTGAGGCGCAGGACTCGCTGCGTCCGGTCCACGAGCTGACGTGGGAGCGCGACGGCCTGTACCTGCGCCTGACCGCGCAAGGCCCGTGGGCGATCTCGGTCCTGGTCTCGATTGCGCAATCGGTGGGCTGAATCCATAGGCTCCGCGCCCATGGCTTCGAGCAACCATCCCGATCGCAACCTCGCCCTCGAGCTCGTCCGCACGACCGAGGCTGCCGCCCTGGCGGCCGCCCGCATGGTCGGGCTGGGCGACAAGATCGGCGCCGACCAGGCCGCGGTCGACGCCATGCGCCTCGTGCTCGGCACGGTCGCGATGGACGGCATCGTCGTGATCGGCGAGGGCGAGAAGGACGAGGCGCCGATGCTCTACAACGGCGAGCACATCGGCGACGGCACGCCGCCGGAGGTCGACATCGCGGTCGACCCGCTGGAGGGCACGACGCTGGCGGCCAAGGGCATGCCGAGCGCGCTCGCGGTGATCGCGCTGTCCGAGCGCGGGACGATGTTCAACCCGGGGCCGATCGTCTACATGGAGAAGCTGGCGGGCGCGGACGACATCGCCGACCTGCTGGACCTCGACCGGCCGCTGACCAAGACCATCGAGTTGGTCGCCGAGCGCCGCGGGGTCGACGTGGGCGACATCATGATCGTGTCCTTGGAGCGCGACCGCCACACCGAGGTGCTCCAGCAGGTGCGCGACCTCGGCGCCCGCGTCCGGCTGATCCAGCACGGCGACGTGTCGGCCGCGATGCTGGCGGTCTCCGACCGTTCGCCGGTCGACCTGTTGTGGGGCATCGGCGGCACGCCGGAGGGCGTCATCTCCGCGGCGGCGATCAAGTCGCTGGGCGGCGGGCTGGTCGGCAAGCTGTGGCCGCGCGACGACGCTGAGCGCCAGGCGGCGCTTGACGAGGGCTATGACTTGGACAAGCAGCTCACCCAGGACGACCTCGTCAAGGGCGACGACTGCTTCTTCGCCGCGACCGGCGTGACCGACGGCGACGTGCTCCAGGGCGTCCGCTACCTCGGCGCGCGCGCCGCGACGACCGAGTCGCTGGTCATGCGCTCGCGCTCGGGCACGGTCCGGCGCATCCACGCGCGCCACGACCGCACCAAGCTGCGCGCGCTGGTCTCCGACGCGCGCTACGGCTAGGTCTAAGACGACGTGACGCCGGCGCTGCGGCCCTCGCCGCGCCGGTAGCGGCCGGTCACCGACTCGTCCAGCTCGCGGCGCGCCAGGCGGCGCAGGAAGCCATGGGTGACGAGCACGTGGATCCGCGACTGCGTGTTGGTGTACAACCAGCGGCCGAGGCGGCTCGCGATCTGCGGGTAGAAGTTCGCGATCTCGACCTCGACGTTGATGCGCTCATGGCCGGGGTCGTCGCAGTCCAGCCGGCGGACGTCGATCTCCAGGTAGCCGTCGCCGCCGCGGCCGGCCGCGGCCACGAGCAGGCCCTTGTCGATCCGCCAGCGCACGATGCCGCGGTCGTCTTCGGTCTCGTACTCGGGCGCCTGGAAGGTCAGCAGCTTCAGCGGCCGGACCAGCAGGCAGACGTAGCGCTCGCCCTCGGTGTAGTACACGCGGATCAGGCCGAGCGTCACGTAGGTCAGATACGACCAGTAGGTCCGGGCCAGGCGCTCCAGCGTCTCGGGCGTCCAGAGCTCGTTGAAGAGCTGGTCGGTGAGGACGATGTCGGCGCCCTGGACCGAGCGGACCGCGCCGTTCTCGTCCGTGCGCGTGTCGTCGGTCGGGTCGCGGACGATCACGTCGGCCACCTTCCCGGCACCGCCGAGGCGATGCACCAGGGTGGCGACGAGCGCGACCAGCAGGGCCACGACGGCCGCGAGGACGATCCACAGCATCTTGCTGCGGACGTTACCCCGCGAGCGCCGCACGTACCGCCTCGTCGAATCCGAGCGGGTCGTCGTTGAGGCCTGACGGCGGGGGCGTGCGGACGACGGTCTCGGAGTTCAGGCCCTCGACGAGCGGCTGGACGAGGCCGAGCTTGACGGGCGTGACGAGCGCGACCCAGTAGGACGACAGGCGCGGCGTGAAGAGCGGGACCTTGACCAGCAGCGGCTGGCGGCGGTCGGTGACCTCGGCGTAGCGGCGGATCATGTCGCGGTAGGTGAGGACGTCGGCGCCGCCGAGCTGGACCTCTTGCGGCGGGTCGTCGTAGGTCGCCAGCGCGGCGAGCGTCTTGGTGACGTCCTGGATCGCGACGGGCTGGGAGTGGGTCTCCAGCCACTTCGGGGTGATCATCGCGGGCAGGCGCTCGACCAGGCCCTTGAGCATCAGGAAGCTCGTGGAGCCGTCGCCGACGACCATCGCGGCGCGGACGTGGACGGCCTGGGGCGCGGTGTCGGCCAGGACCTTGGCGACCTCGGCGCGGGAGCGCAGGTGCTCGGACTCCGTCTCGTCGTCCTCGCCCTCCAGGCCGCCGAGGTAGATCGTGCGCTCGACGTCGTGGCGGGCCATGGCGTCGCCGAACGCCTGGGCGGCGTCGCGGTCGCGCTTGGCGAAGTCCTTGTCGTCGCCGCCCATCGAGTGGACGAGGTAGTAGGCGACGTCGACGCCCTCGGCGGCCTCGTCCAGTCCGTCGCCGGTGAGGACGTCGCCCTGGATCAGGGTCGCCTCGGACGGCAGCTTCTGCGCGGCACGCTGCTTGTCGCGCACGAGGCAGCGGACGTCGTGGCCGGCCTCCAGGAGGCGGGGGAGGAGCTGTCCGCCGACGTAGCCGGTGGCGCCGGTGAGCAGGATCGTCTTGGTGATCGGAGCGGTCACGTGACGGGTACGAGGCCCGGGCGTCAAGTCGATGAACTCCGCAACGTTCATCTCCGTACATGCGTTGGGCGATGCAGGGAACGCTCAACAGGTCGTTGAACCTTCGTCGCACACTTCATGAGCACCGATCTCGCCATCAAGGACGTCGCGGAGCGCACCGGCATCGCCGCCGGAACCATCCGGATGTGGGAGCAGCGCTACGGCTTCCCCGTCCCGGGGCGGACGCCATCCGGATATCGGCGCTACACCGAGGACGACGTCGACACTCTGCGCAAGGTGCTCGCGCTGCGCCACCGTGGGCTGTCGGTGCCGGCCGCGATCTCCCGTGCGCAGGACACCGGTGGGCCGTCGGACCACCCGTCGATCTACGCCGCGGTCGCGGCCCAGGACACGGCCGCGCGCCCGCGGGTGCTGCGCAAGGCGTCGCTGGTCGCGCTGTCGCGGGCGATCGAGCACGAGGCGTTGGCGCTGGCGGCGGCGCCGGTCGTGTTCGGCGCCTTCCAGGAGGAGCGCTTCTACCGGCAGGTCGAGCGGCGCTACCGGCGGCTGGCGGTGCACGCCGACGCGGCGGCGGTCTTCGCCGACTTCCCGGACGGGTTGCGCGCGCCGGCGGGCGGGCCGGTCGAGATCCCGATCGGGCCCGACGATGCGTTGGGCAACGAGTGGGCCGTGATCATCGACGCGCCGGGCTACGCGGCCTGCCTGCTGGCGTGGGAGCAGCCGGGGGCGTCGGCCGACAGCGAGCGGCGCTTTGAGGCGATCTGGACGATCGACCCGGAGGCGACGCGGCGCGCGGCGCAGGTCGCGGCGCGGCTGGTGGGGCGGGTGGATCCGGAGGTCGGCGAGCGGATCGGCGAGCTGCTGACGGATCGGCCGCTGGCGCTGGAGGAGCCCGCGCCGGCGCTGACCGCGCTGACCAACCGGATGATCGAGTACCTAGACGGGCTCTAGGTCGACGGTGGCGCCTTGCGGGATGGCGCCATCGCCGCGCGGGATGATCGCCAGCGCGTCGGCGTGGAGCAGGGACGAGAGGACGTGCGAGCCCTGCGGGCCGGTCGGCTCGACGGTGCCGTCGGGGAGACGGCGGACGCGGACGAGCTCGTCGCGGTCGGCGTTGCGCGGGACGGCGGTGGCGAGCGTGGCCTCGGTGCGCGGCACCGAGCCGTCGGCGCCCTGGAGCGCGGCGAGCGCTGGGCGGGCGAAGAGCAGGAACGTGACGTAGGCGGAGACCGGGTTGCCGGGCAGGCCGAGCACGATCTTGCCGTCTTGGTCTCGGATCCCGATCCAGGTCGGCTTGCCGGGCTTCAGCGCGACGCGCCAGAGGAGCTGGCGGACGCCAAGGGCTTCAAGGACGGGCTTTACGTGGTCGTGCGGGCCGACCGAGATGCCGCCGGCGATGACGACGACGTCGGCGGCGTCGAGCGCCTCGCTGACGATCTCCTGCGTCGCTTCGGGGTCGTCGGTCGCGTGGCCGTAGCCGACGACCTCGGCGCCCGCACGAGCCGCGAGCGCGGTGAGCGTCGGGCCGTTTGAGTCGTGGATCTGGCCGGGTTGCAGCGGCGTGCCGGGCGCGACGAGCTCGTCGCCGGTCGTGACGACCGCCAGGCGCGGGCGCGGCCCGACGAGCAGGTGCATGCGGCCGGCGCCGATGGCGACGCCGAGTTGGGCGGGGCCGATCCGCGTGCCCTTGGTGAGCACGCGCGTGCCCTTGCGCAGGTCGTCGCCCGCGGTGCGGAGGTTGCGCCCGGCGGGGACGTCTTCGCGCAAGACGATCGTGTCTCCCTCGACATCGACCAGCTCCTGCTGCAAGACGCCGTCGGCGCCGTCGGGCAGCGCGGCGCCGGTCGAGATCCGGATGGCCTCGCCGTCGTTCAGCGTGCCGTCGTACGGCACGCCCGCGCGCGACTCGCCGATGAGGCGCAGGCGGTCGCCGGCGCGGCCGTTGCGCGTGGCGAAGCCGTCCATGGCGCTGTTGTCGAAGGCGGGGGAGTCGTAGCCGGCGGTGACCTCCTCGGCCAGGACGAGGCCGAGCGCCTCGGCGACGGGGAGGTTGACGGGGGTAAGCGGGCGGACGGCGTTCAGCAGCGTCGCGCGCGCCTCGTCGACGGACGGAAGCGGGGGCACGGCCCGCATTGTGCCCATCCGACCGACCAGTTCGTCGGTGGTCCTTCACCAAACCGTCATCTTCTGGTGCAAAGATGCGCGCTCCATGGACGGAGCTGTCCCACTTAGCCGCCGGCCGCGGCCAGTTGCGGACGCGCCCACGGTCGACGCCGCGGGTGTGGCCAAGGCCTGGCTTCTATCGCTTGTCGCGGACGCACCGCTCGCGCAGGCGGGCAACGTGCCGGCCGCCGAGCTGGCTCGGGGCGGCCCGGCGCTCTGCAGCGGGATCCTCGCGGCCCTGGGCTCTGATGTCGAGTTGGAGCGGCTGGTCGGCGGCGCCGACGGCCGCGCGCCGCTGGCCGCCTCGGCCGCGCGCCTGACCGGCGCTCGCACCCCGGCCGCGCTGGCGGCGGCGATCGAGTCGCTGCGCGGCGTGACCTGGCATGCGCTGCGCCGCGAGCTGCACGACGCCTATCCCGATGTCGTCGCCGACCTCTCCGACCGCCTCGCCTTCGTCTGCGCCCGCGTCGTCGAGACCGCGCTCACGTCGCCCTCGGCCGAGACCTCCCGCGCCGACGGCCCGCTCGCCGAGGCGCTCGCGACGCCCACGCCTGCTTCACCGCCGCGTACCTCGGGCATCCGCGCTTACGCGCCCGCGCCGGGTACGCGTGGGGGCGGCGGCCTGCGGCCTGCGGTGCCGGACGAGGCAGAGGCCTTTGTCGCGCCGGCACCGAGCGACGACGCGTCGCATGACGGCGATCCCTTTGCCGCTCCGGCCGCGCACGGGAGTGAGCGGCGCCCGCTCGCGCCCGACGCGGCGGATGCGGTGCGCGAGGCGGCCGAGGGCGGTCGCATGGTGCGCTTCACGGCCGCGGGGCGAGACGCGCCCGCGCCGGCTCCGTCGCACGTGCCGGAGGGCGATGAGCCGATCGCGCCGCCGCCAGCTGGCGTGGAGGTCGTCGACCTGCCGCCGTCGCCGGTCTCCGTCGACGCCGATCCGCTCTCCACACTTGCTGAGGAGCTGGCCTCCGCACCGCCGGCCGGCGTCGTCGGTGGGTTGACGGACGAGATGTACGCCTTGCCCGCGGACGCGCCGTCGGTCACGCGCCTGCGCCGGGTCGACACCTCCTGGGAGGCCTCGCGGGACTCCGGTCCGCCGTGGCTGGCCGCGATCGCCCGCCGGCTTGAGCGCCGCGAGCAGGACGGCCTCTCGTTCGCGGTCTTCGTGGTGGAGGTCGACGACCTCGACCGCCTACTCGCCGCCGAGAGCGGCCGCGAGGTCGCGATCGCACTGGAGACCGCCGAGCGCGGCCTGACCGCGCAGCTCGCACCTGCCGACCTGATCGTGCGCGAGCGCCTTGGGCGCTGGTGGCTGACGAGCCCGGACCGCGATCCGGCTGGTGCGCGCGATCTGGGCGTTCGTGTGGCGGGCGCGATCGCTGCGGCCGAGCTGGGGGGCGCGCCGCTGGCGGCGTCCGTTGGCGTTGCGGTCTGCCCGCAGGATGGAGAGACCATTGACGCGCTGGCCGGTCGGGCGGATGAGGGGATGTTCGCGGCGCGGGCGGCGGGGGTTCCGCTGGCCTGAGGGCGGGGGCGGCGGTGGGCGCGGGGTGGCGCTGGCGTTTGTGGCGTTCAGTTCGGGGCGTTGGTGGTGGTGCGTCGCGTTGGAGAGGATCCGGCGAGGGAGTGAGAGCGTTGTGGCGTGGCGACCGCTGTCGGTCGTCCTCGGGCGTGTGGCCGGGCTCGGGAGGGCGGTTCGGGGCCGAACGGGTCGATCCGGGTCGCCTAATGGTCGATATACGACGCTTATTCGACCCGGATCCCCGGTGGCGCTCCATAAGGGCCGAGATTCGGGATGCGGGTCGCGTTATGACGAATAGTTGGTGCTTACTCGACCCGGACCCATCCTTTCGGCCCCGAACGCTCCCCCGAGCCCGAGAGGCGGCCCGAGGACGACACCAAGCGGCGGCCACGCCCATCCGGCTTCACTCCCTCGCCGCCCCTCTCCAACGCGGAGCACCACCATCAACGCCGCGAGCTGAACACCACCAACGCCCGCGCCACCCGGCGCGCCCCAGGCCCCTAGCGCGATGCCGCAGCCGAAACAGCCGTCGGCACAACCGCGCGCACCGCGCCGATCGTCGCCGTCGCCGTCACGCCAAGCGCGCCCGCCGTCGCCGACGTCAGGTCGTACGACGTCCCCTTGCGGAACGGTCCGCGGTCGACGACCGGCACCGTCACCACATTGCCGTTGTTGTACAACTCGACCAGCGTTCCGCAGGGCAGTGTCTTGTGGGCGACGCCCAAGAGCCTCTTGGACATCCGCTTGCCACACGCCGTCTTGCGGCCGTAGAAACCCGGGCCGTACCAGGTGACGCGGGCGCGCTTGTAGAGCGTCACGGCGCGGCCTTCGGCGGTGCCGCTGACCGAAGTCCCGACGACGCGCGTCGCGGCGGTCGCCTGCGCGGCGAGCACGGCCTTGATGGTCAGGTGGCCGGAGTGGGCGGGCTTCCAGGTCGCGGTGTACGTCCCGTCGGGCGCCACGGTCGAAGCCGCCGCGTTGGACCAAGCGCCGGCCTGGTCCAAGGTCAGCACGGCGATCGCGTCGCCCGGCTTGGAGCCCGCGACGGTCCCGGTCACCGACACCCGGCCGCCGAGCAGCTGGCCCAGTGGGGCAGTCAGCGTGGAGCCGTCGGCGAAGACCGTTGGCGCCGACGGGTCGACGTAGGTCATCCCGCCCGGCGTGGGCGCGGTGGCCACGGCAGGCGTATCAGCGGCCGCCGCGGGAGCAGCGATCGCGAAAGCGCCCAGGGCGGCGCCCAGCTTCGAAAGGTTCGAAAGATGCACGTTCTCTGTAGGTCCTCATCCAACGGCCTACGGGGTGAGCTGACGGGCTCGCGCCGGATGACGGCGCTACGGCTCAGAAAAAGGACCGATTCGCCCCGGTGGATCGCAACCAACACGCGTTCCACAGGTGGTTCCCCCGCTCCATTTGCCCGAGGTGGCAAACGGACTCGGCTGACGGCGCGGGAGCATAACAACGTACGGGCGATTCGGCGAACCCGCGTTCGCAGGAATGCTGCCGCCTGGCTCGAAGCACGGGCGCTGCCGGAGGCCGACGATGCGGCATTTCCGGCTCATCACCACCCAGATTTTCGGAGGAACATTGATCAGGCAGGCAGGGAAGGCCGTCGCCCTCGCGGCAACGGCCCTCGTCCTCGGCGCGTCGGGGAGCGCGACCGCGGACACCTACACGGTGCGCGGGTGCGCGGCGGGCTGGGAGGCCCACGCGGACACCGGCTCAGCGGCGACCGACACGTGCGCGGCCAGCGGTGGGCTGACCGCCGCGCTCGTCGGCCCCGGCCCGTGGGACGGCGGCACATTCGCCTACCACCGCTTCACCGCGCCCGCGGGCACGCGCATCGCGCGCGTGACGCTCGGCCGCGTCACGACCGGCATGCCCGTCGGCACGGTCCGCACGTTCTCCTACACGCTCAGCGCGGACGGCAAGACGCTCGAGGCGTGCGCCCCTGGCCCGACCGACACGTGCACAGGCAACCTCGCCGGTCCGTTCGACGCGGTCGGCCTGGACGCGGCATCCGTGCTCTTCTCGTTCGGCTGCGGCGCTGATGACCCGAACACCTGCGCCGCCGCGCTGGGCACGCCGAGCGCGACGATCACCGACCCGCATGTCGTCCTGCGCGATCCGGCGGCGCCGACGATCGCCTCCAAGACGGTCGCCGACAGCGGCGCGTCGACCGGCCGCATCAGGCTGTCGTACGTCGCGGGCGACGTGGGTGGCGGCGTCTACCGCACGGTCATCCGCGTGGACGGCAAGGTCGCCGCGGTCGATCCGGTCGGCGGAACCTGCGCCGACGTCGACGGCTCCAACGACGACGCCTACGAGTTCGCGGCGCCCGCGCCGTGCCCGGCGTCAGCGACCCGCACGGTCGACTACGACGTCCTCAAGCTCCCGCTGGCCGAGCACTCGGTCGAGATCGACGTCGAAGACGCGGCCGGCAACTCGACCGCGGTCTACGGCCCGGTCGTGCTGCCGAAGGCCAACGGCTCGGTCCCGGGCGCGACGGGGTCGACCGGCTCCGGCGACTCGACGACCGGCGTCGGCGGCGCCTCGACCACGCCCGCGACTGGCAAGGACGCCAGGCTGACCGCGTACTTCGTCAAGAACGGCAAGACGAGCTACACGAACCACTACGGCAACCGCGTCGTCGTGCGCGGGATCCTGCGCACGAAGGCCAAGAAGGCGGTCACGGGCGCGCGGTTGGACGTCTACCACCTGGTCGGCGGCAAGCTGCGCCGCCTCGGCAAGACCGGCCTGAAGACCCGCAGCGACGGGCGGCTCACGCTGATCCTGCCGCTGAACCTCGACAGCCGCCGGATCGTGCTGGCCTACCGCGCGTTCCGCCCTGGCCCGATCACGAGCCAGAAGACGCTGAAGCTGACCGTGCTCGACAAGCACGGCAAGGTCGTTCAGAAGGTGAAGTAGCGGTGCGCCGGGGGTTCCTTCGCACGCGCGAGGGAGCCCCTGGCGAGCTCGCGCAATGAGAAGGCGAGCCGCTAGGCGAGGCTTCTCACGGCTTGGGCAGACGCGAGAGCGCCTGCTTGAGCGCCTGGCCGCCGTAGGTCAGGCCGATCTGGGCGATCTCGCCGACGGCCTGGATGGCGGTGGCGATCAAGTCGCCGCCCTCAGCGCCGGACCGCTCGTCGCGCGGCGTCGCCCAGCCGGCCGGCGGCGGGGGCGGAGCGGTGGGCGGCGTGCTTTGCGGCGCCTCGTGCGCGGCGGCACTGGCGCCGTTTCGCGACGCGGTCGCGCGCGGCTTGCGCGGGGTGGCGGGAGCCTTCGGCTTCGCCGCGGCCTTCGCTGCGCCCGCCGCCTTGCGTGCCGGAGCGGCCTTGGCCGGGGCCTTCGCGGTCGCCTTCTTGGCGGCCGGCGCCTTCGGCTTGGCGGTCGCCTTCGCCGCGGCCTTGCTCGTCGCCGCGGCCTTGGCAGGCGCCTTCGCGGTCGCCTTCTTGGCCGCCGGCGCCTTCGGCTTTGCCTTCGCGGGCGTCGCCTTCTTGGCCGCCGGCTCGGCGCCCGTCGCGCTGGCGCGCTTGGCGCTGCGCCGCGTCGGTCGCTTGCTCGGGAGGCTCGACAGGACGTCGCGGTCCGCGGGGCTCATGCGCCAATCCTACGCAGAGGGGCGCAAGTTCACGGCTCGTCCACCGTTTGATAGAGCGCTCCCGCGACTCCAGGAGCCAACCCAGTACGCCGATGTTCCGGCGAACACACCAAAACCGCGAAACGAACGAGGACTCCGCGCGTAGATCCTCCATAGGAGCGCCGTCACTGTGTGATGGCGGTCACATTCCGTTGCTGCAACCGAAAACAGCGACTACCCTTGGATCTACGCTCGGACAGTAGCGTCGCTATAGCTGACGCCCGGCTGTATTCCGATACGCGTCCTCCGTACCCCGATAATCCCCAGCCGGCGGCGCCTCGCCGGTGAACCGAACGGACGTCGATGTCAGTAGTTGAACTGCAGGAACTCGAGGAGATCAAGGGCCTTCTGGCTCGCGGCCAGGTCACGGGCGTGCTGACCTTTGCCGAGATCGCAACGGCGGTCTCAGAGCTCGACCTGGACGAATCTGACGTCGAGGATCTGCACGGCTTCCTCGAGAAGAGCGAGATCGAGCTGGTCGAGGAGATCGACCCGGCTTCGACCGCCGCCAACGAGGTTGAGCGCGCGCCCGACAAGCGCGGCGGCCGGCGCACCAAGGCCAAGGCCCTGGATCTGCGTCCGGACATGACGACGGACAGCCTCCAGCTGTTCCTCAAGGACATCGGCAAGGTCCGGCTCCTCACCGCCCAGGAGGAGGTCGACCTCGCCAAGCGCATCGAGCGCGGCGATCTGGACGCCAAGCAGAAGATGGTGGAGTCCAACCTGCGCCTGGTCGTCTCGATCGCGAAGAACTACCGCAACCAGGGCCTGCCGTTCTTGGACCTGATCCAGGAGGGCACGCTCGGGCTGGTCCGCGCGGCGGAGAAGTTCGACTACCGCAAGGGCTTCAAGTTCTCGACCTACGCGACCTGGTGGATCCGCCAGGCGATCGCGCGCGCCCTGGCCGACAAGGCCCGCACGATCCGCATCCCGGTCCACGTCGTGGAGAAGCTGAACAAGATCGGCCGCGCCGAGCGCAAGCTCGTCACGGAGCTGGGCCGCGAGCCCACCGCCGAGGAGATCGCCGAGGTCACGGGGATCGATCCGGAGGAGGTCGACTCGATCAAGCGCTCCGCCCAGGCGCCGGTCTCGCTGGAGAAGCCGGTCGGCGACGAGGAGGAGTCGGAGTTCGGCCAGTTCATCGCCGATGAGCGCGCCGAGTCGCCGTACGAGCGGGCTGCGGAGATCCTCACCAAGGAAGCGCTGCGCGAGGCTCTGGAGAACCTCTCCTACCGCGAGCGCCGCGTCCTGGAGCTCCGCTACGGCCTCGGCGGGGAGCACCCCCGCACGCTCGACGAGGTGGGCCGCACGTTCAACGTGACGCGCGAGCGCATCCGCCAGATCGAGAACCAGTCGCTGAAGAAGCTGCAGTCCCTCGCGGAGGCTCAGAAGCTCCGCGATGTCGCCTAGCACGCGCTAGGCACCGCGCCCGAACACTGCCCGAAGGGCCCGCCACAGTTGGCGGGCCCTTCGGGCGTTATGGACACCTTTTGGGCGTTTCGTCCAGGGACCGCTCTGCGCCCTTCACCCGATCGAGGGATGACCGATCACCAGACCGTGTCCTTCGATCTTCATCGTGCGCTGACCAAGCTCATCGAGCTGCACGGCTCCGACTTGCACCTCAAGGTGCCGTCGCAGCCGCTCTGCCGCGTCGACGGCGACCTCGTCCCGATCCCGGGCGCCGAGCCGCTGTCGGCCGAAGACACCGATGGCGCCGTCCGCATGATGCTGGGCGACGACCAGGTCAAGCTCAACGAGTTCGACTCCGAGGGCGAGTGCGACTTCGCGTACGCGGTCGCCGGCCTGGCCCGCTTCCGCGTCAACGCCTTCCGCCAGCGCGGCAGCGTCTCGATCGTCATGCGTGCGATCCCGTACGGCATCAAGACGATCGAGGAGCTCGACCTCCCGCCGGTCATCCGCGAGCTGGCCGAGGAAGAGCGCGGCATCGTGCTCCTGACCGGCACCACGGGCTCCGGCAAGTCGACGACGCTCGCGTCGATGATCGACCACATCAACTCGACCCGCTCCCGTCACATCGTGACGGTCGAGGACCCGATCGAGTTCCTGCACGTCGACAAGCGCTCGGTGATCAACCAGCGCGAGGTCGGCATGGACACCCAGAACTTCAAGGCCGCCCTGCGCCGCGTGCTGCGCCAGGACCCGGACGTCATTCTGATCGGCGAGATGCGCGACGAGGAGACGGTCCAGACCGCGCTGAGCGCGGCGGAGACCGGCCACCTCGTCTTCTCGACCGTCCACACCGTGGACGCCGCCGAGACCGTCAACCGCCTGATCGAGTTCTTCCCGCCGCACATGCACAACCAGGTGCGCGCGATGATCGCCGGCACGCTGAAGGGCGCGGTCTCCCAGCGCCTGGTGCCGACCAGCGACGGCAAGGGCCGCGTCGCGGTCTGCGAGGTCCTGCGCATGACCGGCCGCGTGAAGGACATGATCATGGACCCGCAGCAGACCGGCAAGCTGCCCGAGGTCATCGCCGACGGCGGCTACTACGGCATGCAGACCTTCGACCAGGCGCTGTTCCACCACCTGAAGGCCGGCCGGATCTCGATGGACGAGGCGATGAACTTCGCGTCCTCGCCGCACGACTTCAAGCTGCTGGTCGCCTCCGACGGCCGCAAGGGCACGACGATGGACGACCTCACGCAGGCCGAGGACCAGCGCTCCGAGCCCCAGCAGGGCAGCGTCCTGCGCTAGCGCGCGGGGCGATCTGGGGTCCGACGTACGGCTAACCGCCTTGCCGCAGCGGCAGCGTTCCGGGACGCTGCCGTGCGAGATGCAGACGACACTGGCGCAGTACAACGAGACGCAGTCCACCGAGGGCTTCACCCTTCAGAACTCCAAGCTGCTGAAGGTGTCGCTCGCCGGCAACACCATCCAGGCCAAGTTGGGGTCGATGGTCGCCTACCAGGGCGAGGCGAGCTTCGAGCACGCCGGCTCCGGTGGCATGAGCCGGATGCTGAAGAAGGCGGTCACCGGCGAAGGTCAGGACCTGATGAAGATCTCCGGCTCCGGCGAGGTCTTCCTGGCCGACCAGGCCCAGGACATCCACCTGGTCTACCTGGAGGGCGAGAAGATCACGGTCAACGGCCCCAACCTGCTGGCCTTCGACGCCGACATCGAGTGGAACATCGAGCGCGTCCAGGGCGCCTCCTCGATGATGGGCGGCGGCTTGTACAACACCTCGCTGCAAGGCACCGGCTGGGTCGCCATCCTCAGCGACGGCCCGCCCGTCCTGCTCAACGTGGCGAGCGCGCCGACCTTCGCCGACGCTCAGGCCGCTATCACCTGGTCCCAGGGCGTCAGCACCGCCGTCCGGACCGACTTCAAGATGAAGAACCTGATCGGCCGCAGCTCCGGCGAGTCCGTCCAGATGGCCTTCTCCGGCACCGGCTGGGTCCTCGTCCAGCCCTCCGAAGGCCGCATCACCGCCGCGCCCTCCACCTCCAACAACTCCCCGCTGGGGAACCTGCTCGGCGGCTAGCCCGCCTGAGCCGCGCCGCACCTGGCCGCCGGTGAGTTCAGGCACCGGTGGCCGGGTCGCTGCGGCGCATGCGACCACGTCATGCGAGTTGACGAATATTCGAATACTCGCGTAGCCGTCGACTAGCGGCTTTGACCCGCTGAAGCGGCCGGGTAGCCGCACCGGCAAGGGCGCTTCAGTCGGTATAGTTATGGGCCGATGCCCGTAGATCCCACGTGTCCGGTCTGCCAGACGGCGGACATCATCTGCGGGAAGTGGACGCTGTTGCTGATCCGCGATCTCGCGGAGGGGCACTCGCGGTTTTGTGAGCTGGAGCGGTCGTTGAGCGGGATCAGCCCGCGGACGTTGTCGCTGCGGCTGCGCGCGCTCGAGGATGAGGGGATCGTCGCGCGCCAGACGTTCGGCGAGGTGCCGCCGCGGGTCGAGTACGCGCTGACGGCCAAGGGCCTGGCGCTGCTGCCGATCGTCGAGGACATGCGCGCCTACGGCGAGCGCTGGCTCGGTGGGCAGTGCGGCGACGCGGATGTCGCCGCGGGCTCCGGCGCCGATGACGTGCCGGTCATCGCCGCCATCGCCTAGAGCGCGGGTGGCAGGCGACGGGCCCGCACCCGTCGCCGTCTCCACCTGCTGGACGTACCCCTTAGTCGTCCTGCTCTCGGGAAGATCTGGTCGCTTCAACGGCCTTGTGTCCCGGAACTTGCGGTCTCATTCGCATCGATCTCGCGTGTGCCGGGTTCCGGTTCTGGATGGGACGTTCGCGACCGTCGGCACGGAAGCCTGCAAGCCTTGAAGGAGAGGGGCGCGCGGTTACCCTCGGAGGCGTGGACGCCCCGTCGCTCACGCGGCGGCGTGCCCTCGCGCTGGGTGCTGCCGCCGGTCTGTCCTCTCTTGCCTCCCGTGCCGTCCCTGCGGCGTGGGCGCGTTCGGCATCCTCGGGTTTCGGGCTGACCGTCGCCCGCGACGCGTTCGGTGCCGACGGCCGCACCGGCGTCCTGCGCGCCCCGCGGCGCTTTGATCTGCTCGGCGTCAAGGACGGGCTGGCCGGCGTCGCGCTGGAGGTGCGTGTGCGCAAGAGCGGTCGCGCGTGGTCGCCGTGGGTGCCGCTCGCGGCCGGGCACGACCACCGTCCGGACTCCGGCACCGGCGCGCACGCCTCGGACCCCGTGTGGGCCGGCGGGGCGGACGAGCTGCAGCTGCGCGGAAAGCCGAAGGGCGCGTTGCGCGTGCACTTCGTGGCGGTTCCTGCGGCGGCCAAGCGCCGTGGCGCGCGAGCGGCCGCGGCGCAGGCGAAGGCGGCCCAGGCCGGCGCGCAGCCGGCGATCATCCCGCGCGCCGACTGGGGCGGCGACAGCGTCAAGCCCCGCGCCGCGGCGTCCTACGGCGACGTGCAGGTCGCGTTCGTCCACCACACCGTGTCGGCCAACAACTACACCGCGGCCGACTCGCCCGGGATCGTGTTGTCGATGGCCAAGTACCACCGTGACGTCAACGGCTGGAACGACTTGGGCTACAACTTCGTGGTCGATCAGTTCGGGCAGATCTTCGAGGGCCGCGCGGGCGGGATCGACCAGGCCGTGATCGGCGCCCAGGCCCAGGGCTACAACGCGCACTCGACCGGCATCGCGAACATCGGGACGTTCACCGACGTGGGGCAGACCGACGCGGCACTCAACGCGATGGCGCGCCTGATCGCCTGGAAGCTGCCGCTGCATGGCGCGCCGGTGAGCGGGCAGGTCGTCATCACCTCCGCCGGCGGCGAGACCAACCGCTACAAGTCGGGCACGCCGGTCACGTTGCAGCGGATCTCCGGCCACCGCGACGGCGACTCCACCGAGTGCCCGGGGAACATGTTGTACGCCCAGCTCCCGGACCTCCGCGTGCGCACCGCGCAGATCGCGCCCGCGGTGACGCCGGTGGGCGCGGCCGCGCTGGCGATGGACGCACCGACCAAGTCGGTGGTCTACGGCGACGAGCTGACCGTCACCGGCACGTTGAAGCGCGGCGACGGCAGCGGGATCGCCGGCCAGCGCGTGCTGGTCCAGAAGCAGGGCACGAGCGGCTGGGTCACCGTCGCGCGCACAGAGACCAACGGCGATGGCGCCTGGTCGGTCCCGGTCACATGGCGCGCAGCCGGCAAGGTCCGCGCCCGCGCGACCGTCACCGGCTCCGGGACGAGCGCGACCTCCGGCGTCGCCGTCGGCTGCACGCCGCTGCTCTTGGCCAAGGCGAAGACGACGCGCGTCAAGGCCGGCCGCTCGCTGACCGTCTCCGGCACCGTCCGACCGCTCGCGCCGGTGCACGTCCAGATCGAGCAGCAGGGCAAGGACGGCAAGTGGCGTACGATCGGCACCCAGAAGGTCTCGCCCAAGAAGGCGGCCTTCACCGCCAAGGTGCCGCTCTCCAAGCCCGGCCTCTACCGCCTGACGCCGCGCACCGGCTCCGGCACCGCCAAGGCCTCGGCCTCCGCGCTCTACGTCCGCGCGGTCCGCAAGGCCTCGTCGCTCATCGGGGCGACGTCGGCGTGAGCGCCAAGACCGGGATCGTCCGCCCGGCCGCGCCCGCGCGCTCCTGGTAGCCCGGATAGCCGGAGAAGATCCCGGCGGCGCACGCCAGCAGCCGCGCCCGCTCGGCGTCGTCGGCGATCTCGGCCACGCGGTACTCGCCGCCCTGGGCCCCGACGCGGAAGTCCACCGTCTCGGCGGCCACGGCGTTGAAGTACCACGCCGGGTGCTTCTCGCGACCGTAGGACGAGGCGATCAAGATCACCGTGTCGCCTTCGGTGAAGTACAGCAGCGGCGTGGTGCGCGGCTCGCCGCTGCGACGGCCGGGCGCGGTGAGGATGGCGACGCGCGCGCCGGGGAAGGCGCCGAGCTTCCCGCCGGTGGCGCGGTTCAGCGCGCGGTCGAGCGACGGCGCGATGTGGATCGCCAGCCAGCGACCGCCACGCGTCTGCGCGAACGCCTCGGAGGCGCGGTAGACCCGTGAGCGCGGTGCGTCGGGATCCATCGGTGGCACGCGGCCCATTACGGGCGCGAGCCTACAGTCCGGCGACGGCGGGGTGGCGGACCTTGAAGCCCTTGCTGGACCGCGGCGCGGCCTGCCAGCGCGAGCCGGCCTTCTTCGCGCCCGAGGTGTCGAAGCGCAGCCCCGCCACGATCAAGTACGTGTGGGTCTTGTTGGCGTAGATCGTGATCCACGCGCCCGCGCCCGCCAGGCCCCACTTTGAGAGCGCGGTGGAGTCCAGGGTCTCGTCGAGCAGCCCCGCGCCGTGCAAGGCGTAGGAGACGCTGCCCGAGCAGTCGTAGGCGGTGTCCTCGAAATCGCCGTGGCCGCCGCCGTACTTATACGGCGTCGAGGCAATCACATTGCCCGCGGCGATCAGCGCGACGACCTCGGCCGGAGCGCCCGCGGGCGCCACTGCCAACCCCGAAGCAGGATCGACCGTCGCGGTCGGCACAGGCGCCGGTTCCGACGCCTGTGCCTGTACCGCGGTGCCGCCGCGTGTCGAGCTCTTAGGCGAGTACGAAGTACCGCCGGTGCCCGATGCTGATGACGTCCCAGCCGCATCGGCACGCGCCGGCAACACCACGATCAACGTGGCGAGCAGGAACGCGACAGCGACACGGCGGGACATCCTGCTCCAGGTCTTCGGCGGCCCGCGCGGGGCTCCCACTTCTGGGCGCGGCCATGCACGGCATAACGGCCCGGAACCTCCATCACGCGCCTCGGTCGGACTGCAAGCCGCCTTGCGCCACGCAGGACAGACGACCTCACCAGCGAACCGACGGCTCATGCGCAACCGCTCGCTGCACGCGGCGCTGGCCGCCTTCGCCGAGGAGGCCGCCCACCAGCTCGCCGCCGACACCGCCGACGGCGCCGACGTGCCGTTCGAGGTCGTCGAGCTCGGCGGCACCCGCCGGGAAGCCCCGCTCTACTGCTACCGCCCGCTGACGGCGTCGTTCATCGACGAGCGCTTGTCGATCCTCGGTCGCCTCGCCTCCTACCTGCCCGCGGTGCACGCGCTCGCAGCTTGCGGCGGTCTCGACTCCTACCTCGTCGCCCGCGGCGAGGTCCAGGTCCCGGCCCAGCCGCGCGCCCGTGCCGAGGAGGCCCTGCGCCACTTCCTGACGCGCATCTTCCACGAGTCCACCGACTTCCAGCTCAGCGCTGACCGGCTCTCCTACGCCTACGACGAGCTCGAGTCGCTCGTGATGGAGGGCCGTGCGGTGACCGAGGTCGTCGCGCCGATCATGGGCCTGGCGCTGACGAGCGAGGAGATCGCTCTCGGCGACGGCCTCAGCCTCGTTCGCGCCGACGCCTATCGCGAGGCGCCGCCCGAGGCGCGCCGCGCCACCGACGACGGCGGCCACCAGGTCGTCCTGGCCAAGTTGACCTGGGAGGCCGCGCCCGGCGACGAGGCCCCGCTGCGCCACGCCCAGGTCCGCCTGCGCCGCCTGCTGACCGGCCTGCGCCTCTACGACACGGCCGGGATCGTCCTGGCGCGCACGGCGTGGACGCGCACCGGCGGCAACCCGTGGCAGCCGTTCGCGATCGCGGCCGGCGCGCAGGCGCGCGGCGTCTGCGTCGTGCCCGCCCAGCAGGAGGACGAGCTGCGCGCGTTCCTCAGCCTCATCGCCCGCCGCACGCCGCGCTCCGGCGAGCTGGCCTGGGCGCTCGGTCGCTTCGAGCTGGCCAACGAGCGCCCGCGCGCGTCCGATGCGCTGACCGACGTCCTGCTCGCGCTGCGCGCGCTGCTGGAGCCCGAAGGTCCGCAGACCGGTCGTCTGCCCGGGCGCGTCGCCGCGCTCTGCGCGATCCCCGAGTCGCGTGCGCAGGTGACCGAGCGGATCGCCCACCTCGTCGCGCTGGAGCGCTCGGTCGTCGCCGGCGTCGCGCCCGAGGACCAGGCGTTGCTGCCGCTCGTCGACGAGCTGACCGGCTGGCTGCGCGCGCTGCTGCGCGACGTGCTCTGCGGCCACCTCGACTCCGACCTGCGCGCGGTCGCCGACGAGATGCTGGCCGAAGAGGACGCGCGGCAGCGGACCATCGTGTAGGACAACTTCAACCTGGGCCGCTCGGCTCTGGAATCGCCCCACGGACCGGCGTACGGTCAGCGATCCGAATGTGGGGAGAACAAGTCAAGGACATGGCGTTGCCGGGTGACGCCTACGAACTCTGGCCGGTCCGGCTCCCGGATGGCGGTGTGCTGGCCGTCATGAATGCCGGGCCGTGCCATTCGCAGACGTCCTTCGCGCGTGTCCTCCCGGACGGGCGCTGGTTCCACGCACCGACGGCGCCCGAGGCGATCGCGACTGCCGCGGGCCTCGACCTCAGCTCCGGCCGCGAGCTGTTCCTCGCTGGGTGAGCGCCCGCCGCGCGACGTGCGCGGCGATCTCGCGCGCGAGGGCGCCGATGCGGTGGCCGCGGTCGTACTCCGGCTCGTAGGCGGTCAGGGCCACGGCGCGGACCGTGGCGCACGCGAACGTCGCGTCGATCGTCGCCAGCAGCTCTTCTAGCGACGGGCCGCCGCGCGCGGCGTAGCGGTTGGCGTGGCCGACGGAGACGTCGAGCGCGTCGAGGTCGATGTGGAGGTAGAGGTCGTCACCCAGCAGCGGCAGCGCGGCGGCGTCGGTGTGGATCCCGGAGGCCGCTACCGCGTCGCGCTGGTAGTCCGCCAGGTCCCTGGCGTACAACAACGCCACGGCGTCCTCGCGCACGGCGCGGAAGCCAGGGATCGTCGCGGCCGCGGCCTGCCACGCGCGCCCGGTCGCGATCGACAAGGCCATCACGTCGAGGTTGCCGGAGAGGTTGTTCTCAGGCGTGTCGTAGTCGGCGTGTGCGTCGAGCCAGACGACGCCGTGCGCGCCGCAGCCCGCGATCGTCGCCGCGGCGCTGATGCAGCCGCCGGCGAGCACGAGCGGGAACGCGCCCCGCGATGCCGCCCCGCGGACCGCGACCGCGTGCGCGCGCAGCAGGTCGAACGTCCGCGCGACCTCGCCGAGCGACGGGTCCGGTGCCGCGACGCGCTCCAGCGTCGGCGCCCAGCCGGCATCGGCGAGCACGTCGTGCAGGCCCATGTCGCTGGCGAGCATCGACGCGCCCGCGCCCATGCCGTGGTCTGGGATCCCCTGGTCGAAGGGCCACGCGATGACGGCCAGCGGGGGATCGGGGGACGCGCCGGTCAGAACGCCGCCTCGTTCAGCAGTTCCGCGCGCTCCTTGCCGGTGGCGAACAGGTGGCGGTGTACGAGCACCAACCCATCGAGGTCGTGGACGTCGCCGTCGAGGTGGGGGATGAGGATCGGATCGTCGTCGCCGACCGCGTCGCGCAGCCCGGCGATCGCCGCGGCGTCGCGCGCGGCCAGCGCCCGGAACTCCGCAAGCGTCTTCAAGGCCTTGCGCGCCAGCGCGGGCTCCAGGCCGGGGACGGCGGCTGTGGCGTCTGACCCGGGCGGCTCCTCGGCGGCCAGCGGGTGCACGCGGTTGACGATCAGCCCGCCGAAGGGCATCCCCGCCTCGCGCAGCTTGTCGCGGAAGAAGACCGCCTCGGCGACCGGTTCGCGCTCGGGCGAGGTCACGATCAGGAACGTCGTCGCCGGGTCGGCGAGCAGCTCCTTGACGCCGCTGGCACGCTCGCGGAAGCCGTCCAAGACCACCGACAACGCCGCGAAGAAGACCTTCAGGTCGTTCAGCAGGTCGACGCCGGTCAGCCGGCCCAGGACGCTGAAGACCACCGACGTCCCCCGCCCGACCACCCGCGCCGCCAGCCCCGACGGCGCCAACAGCACCCGCAGCGCGCGGCCTTCCAGGAAGCCGGTCAGCCGGTCGGGCGCGTCGAGGAAGTCCAGCGCGTTGCGTGACGGCGGCGTGTCCAACACGATGACGTCGAAGCGACCCGAGCGCTCCAGGTCATACAACTTGGCGACCGCGGTGAACTCCTGCGACCCGGCCACGGCGCTGGACAGCTCGCGGTAGATCCGGTTCTCGAGGATCTCGTCGCGTGTCGCCTCGTCGGGCGCCAGCCGCGCGATCAGCTCGTCGAAGGTCTTCTTGGGGTCGAGCATCATCGCCCACAGCTGGCCGTTCATCACCAGGCCATGGCCGGCGAAGCGCGCATCATCCACGCGCCGCGGCTCGGACCCGAGCTGCTCGATGCCCAAGGCGTCCGCCAGCCGCCGTGCGGGATCGATCGTCACCACGCAGACCCGCGCGCCCTGCGCCGCCAGCCCCATCGCGATCGCGGCCGAGGTGGTGGTCTTGCCCACGCCGCCCGAACCGGCGCAGATGACCACCCGGCGATCCGCGAGGCGATCGACCAGGTCGCTCATCGGACCAGCTCCTCGCCGAGCCGCGCGATCGCCGTCCCGTCCAGCCCATCGGCCGAGAAGGCAAACGGCAGCGTCCGCACCGGTGTCCCGCCGACGGCCCGTCGCAGCCGCGCCAGCTGGGAGCGGTGCGCCCGCGCCCGGGCCGCCTCCGCGCGCGCGGCGCGGACCGCCCGCGACGGCGGCGCCGTCTCGAGGGTCGCGACCTCCGCGCCGCGGAAGCGCTGCGGCAGCACGCCGTTTACGACGATCGCCGCCAGCGGCTGGCCCAGCTGATCGTCCAGCGCGTCGCGCAGCGCGAGCGTCTCGTTGACCGGCATCTCCTCGGCGGTGCAGACCGCGATGACTGCGGTCTGTTCTGGGTCGGCGACCATCGCGTGGATGATCCCGCCTTGGCGCGCGATCGGGCCCATCCGGGCGGCGTCGGCAAATGTGCCGGGCGCGGTGAGCACCGCGACGCCGTGGCCGGTCGCCGGCGCGTCGAGGATCACGAGGTCGTAGGGGTGGGCGCCGGGCGTGCGGCGGTCCGGCTGGGCGAGCTCCCAGACCTTGCCGACCGTCAGCAGCTCGCGCAGGCCCGGCGTGGCGGCCACGAGGTAGGAGAACATCCGCGACGAGGCCAAGACGTCAGAGACGCCGCGCGGCAGCTGGTCCTTGACGTACTCCTCCAGCGCGGACTCGGGGTCGATCGAGATGTGGTGCAGGCCGTCGCCGAGGTCGCGTTCGACGAACGTGCCGGTGGAGGGCGGGTGGGGGCCGGCGGAGGGTGGGTGGGCGCCGTCTTGGGCGAACGCCCGCGAGACGTCGTCCCGCGCGCTGACCTCGGCCACGATCGTGCGCAGCCCACGCGCCGCCGCGGCGGTCCCGAGCGCGGCCGCCACGGTCGACTTGCCGACGCCGCCCTTCCCGGTCACGACGACCAGCGGCTTGGTTAAAAGATCCCGCATCCGGAGGCTTTGACCCTACTGGCGTCCAGAGTTGGGTGGACATGCTCAAGGCTATGGAAAAAACGCCGATGCGGCGATGACCATGTCCTTTTCGCCCGGCATCCCGCAAGGAGCACCGACGCTGGCCGAAGTCCTGCTTTCGCGGACGTTCGCCCGGCCTGTCAAGCCGTTCGCAGACGCAGAGCTGCTGCAGGCCCTTGCCCATCCGACCCGCGAGTCGGATGCTGCGCCTTCTCCAGACGCCGTCGCCAAGTCGGCGAAGTCGTCTGGCTCATATTCATCTGACGGCAAGAAGCCGGAGTCGACATCCGGGGATGACGTCGCCTCTTCCCCTTCGTCGGACAGCGGCCCTACGACTGGAAGGGTCGACGTCCGCGTCTAGACGAACGGCTTAGCGCCGGTCGTCACTCTTCGCCATCCCAATAGCCGCATTGCTCGATGCGGCCGATGACCCCGACGCCGCACAAGTACACCTTGTCGTTGTCGGGGTAGTACACGATGTCGTTGGGCACGTTGGTTCCCCACGTCAGCAGCTCGAGCCCGCGGTCGCCCGCGATGAAGGAGTGGGCGACGCCGGTGCCGGGCGGGCGCGCGATCACCGAGCCGCGGCGGACCGCGAAGCGGTCGTCGCCGAGGCGCACGTCGCCTGCGCCCCCGAGCACGACGAACAGCTCCTCCTCTGCGCCGTGGCAGTGGTGCGGCGTGCCGTGCGCGTCGGGCGCGATCCGCACGTGGCGCAGGCCCGTGGTCTCGGCGCCGAGCATGCGGCCGATCCGGCGCGTCTTCTGGTGCACCTTGCCGCGGTGGTCCTCGGACGGCGGGACGTCCTCCAGCGCAGTGATCGTCGGCGGGCGCTGCGGCGTGTCGGCGTCCGGGAGCGGGAGCGGGCCCGCGGCGGCCTCGGCGCCGTAGGGCGACTCGACGTCGGCCGGCAGCCAGCGCGGGCCGACGCGCATCACCTGCGCGTGCGGAAGCCACGTGATGTTGGACTCCGCGCGCGGCCCGAAGGCCAGGACCGTCAGGCCGTTGGGACCGGCGATCAGCGTGTGCGCCTCCTCGTGGACGCGGTGCAGCAGGCAGTCGCCCTCGGCGATGGCGTAGGTCTGGCCGTCCTGCCAGGAGCGGCCGTCGCCCGCCAGCACGTAGTGGTGCTCCTCCTCGTCGGCGTGGACGTGGGCCGGCGTGGCGCGGCCGCCGGGCGGCAGCTCGAAGAGCCCGACGCCGGCGCGGAACGAGCCGGCGGCGCTGCCGAGGTCGCGGACCCGCGCGCGGATCTCGCCCGCCACGCCCTCCTCGACCTCGACGTCATCCCAGTGGATCAGGTTCGGGTGGTCCATCCGCAGCCGATGCTAACCGGGAGGAATCGGCCGGGTCGTTGCGAATACCGGCCTCGATGGGACTCGACCCACAACTCCGGCCTTCCGCCCAGAGGGAGACAGCAGCATCATGAAGGTGATCGCCTTCGCCAATCAGAAGGGCGGCGTCGCTAAGACGACGACGACCCTGAACCTCGCCGTCGCGTTGGCCGAGAAGGGCAACCGCGTCCTCTGCATCGACATGGATCCTCAGGGCAACCTGACCATGTCCCAGGGCATCGACCCCGACACGGTCGAGACGTCGATGTACGACGTCCTCGTCCACCACGTCCCGATCCGCGACGTCATCCGCAAGCGCGAGATCGACGTCGCCTGCGCCTCGATCGACCTCGCCGGCGCGGAGATCGCGATGTCCGCCCAGATCGGTCGTGAGCGCTCGCTGGAGAAGGCGCTCAAGCCGATCGCCGACGACTACGACTTCGTCTGCATCGACACGCCGCCGAGCCTCGGGCTGCTCACGATCAACGCCCTCACGGCGGCGAACAAGGTAATCGTCCCCGTGCAGTGCGAGTATCTGTCGATGCGCGGGCTCATCCAGCTCCAGAACACGCTGCAGATGATCCGGGAGAACCTGAACCCGGACGTCCAGATCGAGGGCATCCTGCCCACGTTGATGGACACGCGCACCGTTCACGCCAAAGAGGCCATCGAGATCCTGGAAGAGAACTTCGGGGACCGGGTCTTCGCGTCGCGGATCAAGAAGACGATCCGATTCGCGGAGGCGCCCGTCAAGGGCATGTCGGTCCTGAAGTACGATCCGGACGGAGTGGCTGCACAGTCCTATCGCGATCTCGCGACGGAGGTTCTCGCCAATGGCCAGCGGTAAGCGCGCCAGCATGAGGGAGGGCCCGTTGGCGGCGCTCTTCCGCCGTACCGACGAAGACGCGCCCGAGCAGGCGACGCCGAACGCGCCCCAGGCGGCCGCGCCGAGCGCCGCTGCGCCGAGCGACGTCGCCCCGCAGACGTCCGCGGCGCCGGCCGCCGAGCCTGCGCGCCCGCAGGCGGTCCAGCAGCCCGTGCTGCCGGAGACGCCGTCCGCGCGTGTCGAGCCGCCGACGCCGCCCGCGGCGCCGAGCGAGCCGCAGGCCACGCAGCACTCGCCGCTGCCGGAGGCCTCCGTGCCGCCGGTCACGCCGGCTGCCGAGCGTCGTCGCGAGCCCGACCCGCTGCGCGACAGCGGTCCGGCCGAGCCGCCCGCGCACCCGCGCGAGACCGGCTACCCGCACCCGTCGCTGAGCGAGGGCCGCGCGTCGGCGCAGGAGCGCCTGCGCAACGCCTTCGGCACCGAGCTGCCGGACGACATCCTCGCGCCGGCCGTTCCGGAGCCCGCTCCGGCTCCGGCCGCGCGTGCGCCCGAGGCCGCTGCTCCGGCGCCCGCGCCGGCAGCCCCGGCTCCGGCCGCGCCCGCTGCGCCTGCCGCGGACCCGTTCGCGCGCAGCGCGCCCGCCTACGACGAGTCGCCGTGGGGCGCGAAGGTCGCCGGCTCGCCGGTGATCCGCGTCGTCGGCGTCGGCGGCGCCGGCGTCAACGCGGTCAACCGCATGGTCGAGGCCGAGGTCCAGGGCGTCGAGTTCCTGGCCATCAACACCGACCTGCAGTCGCTGCAGCAGTCGACCGCCGACATCACGCTCCACATCGGCCCGCAGGTCACGCGCGGGCTTGGCGCCGGGTCCAACCCGGACCTCGGCCGTCAGGCCGCGATGGAGGAGTACGACCGCATCAAGTCGCTCATGAAGGGCAGCGACATGGTGTTCATCGCCGCCGGCTCCGGTGGCGGCACGGGCACGGGCGCCGCCCCGATCGTCGCGCGCATCGCGCGGGAGATCGGCGCGCTGACCGTCGGCATCGTCACCAAGCCGTTCGGCTTCGAGGGCTCCCGCCGCTCGCAGCAGGCCGACGTCGGCATCGAGGCGCTGCACAACGAGGTCGACACCCTCATCGTGGTGCCGAACAACCGGCTGCTGTCCGTCCTGGACAAGCACACGTCGATGGTCGACGCCTTCCGCGTCGCCGACGACGTCCTGCGCCAGGGCGTGCAGGGCGTGTCGGACCTGGTGACGCTCCCGGGCATCATCAACCTCGACTTCGCCGACGTCCGCACGATCATGTCGGAGGCGGGCGCGGCGTTGCTCGGCATCGGCATGGGCGTGGGCGACAAGCGCGCGCTGGAGGCGGCCGAGCAGGCCGTGTCGTCGCCGCTGCTGGAGACGAGCATGGAGGGCGCCCGGTCGATCCTCCTCTCGATCACCGGCGGTCGCGACCTGTCGCTGTGGGAGGTCAACGAGGCGGCCAAGGCCGTCGCGGCGGCCGCGCATCCCGACGCGAACATCATCTTCGGCGCGATGGTGGACGAGAAGCTCGAGGACCAGGTCTGGGTCACGGTCGTGGCCACGCGCTACGGGGACGCTCCCAAGCGCCGCCCGACGCAGCCGATGGAGGAGCCGGCGGGGGAGCCGCGCGTCGCGCGCGTCTCGCATGAGCCGGCCGCACCGCGCCGCGAGCGGATCACCGCGTCGCGTGGTGGCGTGGTCAACGACCTCGACGTGCCGGAGTTCCTGCCGCGTCGCTAGGCGACACCGAGATGCAGCACTTCGAGGGCCCGCGCCGATCGCGGGCCCTCGGTCGTTGGGCGGTGCGCCTTTTGGTGATCCCGTGGCTGGTGTGGGCGATCATCCGCACGTTTGGTCTGGAGGGCGGGACGCGCCTGGTCCCGCTGATGACGTTCAGCCCGTACGTGGGGTTGGCATCGTTCATCCCGTTGGTGGTGGCCTTGGTCGCCCGACGGTGGGTCGTGGCGGGCGTGGCGCTCGTCGTCTGCTTGGCGTTCGCGTTCGCGCTGCTGCCGCGGGCGTTGGCTGGCCCGCAGCCCGAGGTCGACGGGCCGCAGATCCGCGTGATGACCGCGAACCTGTTCGTCGGCGCCGGGGACGCGCGGGAGGTCGTCCGGCTCGTGCGCAAGCAGGACGTCGACGTGCTCGCGCTGGAGGAGCTGACGCCCGAGGCGCTCGCGCGCCTGGACGCCGCCGGCCTGAAGCGGCTGCTGCCCCATCGCGACGCCGACGCACGCCCGGGCGACGCCAGCGGCTCCGGCCTCTTCTCGCGCCTTCCCATCGAGCAGCGCAAGCCCTACAACACGCTGAACCGCAACGCCGAGCCACGCGCGCTCGTCCGCGTGCCGGGCGCGCGGCCGATTGACGTTCAGGTCATCCACCCGCCGCCGCCGATCCACGGCTGGACGCCGATCTGGCGCCACATGCTCTCCGAGCTGCCGCGGCCGGGGGAGGGCGAGCTGCGGATGCTCGCCGGCGACTTCAACGCGACGCTCGACCATCAGCAGTTCCGTGACCTGCTCGGCGGCGACGACGGCTACGTCGACGCCGCCGACGCGGTGGGCAAGGGCTATGACACGACGTGGCCGGCGGGCCGGGACTTCCCGCCGGAGATCACGATCGACCACGTGCTGATCGACCCGCGGATGCGGGCGGACGACGTGTCGGTGCACGTGGTGCCGCGGTCGGATCACCGGGCGGTGATCGCGAGAGTGCGGGTGCCGCGGTAGTTGGTGGCGCGGGTTGTGGCTGGCGTTCAGTTCGGGGCGTTGAGGGTTGTGCGTTGCGTTGGAGAGGATCCGGCGAGGGAGTGAGAGCGCTGTGGCGTGGCGACCGCTGTCGGTCGTCCTCGGGCGTCTGGCCGGGCTCGGGAGGGGCGGTTCGGGGCCGAAGGGTCGATCCGGGTCGCCTAATGGTCGATATACGACGCTTATTCGACCCGGACCCTGGCGGTGCTCCATAAGGAGCCGGTTTCGGGATGCGGGTCGAGTTGACCGGCATAGTTGCGGTCAACTCGACCCGGACCCATCCTTTCGGCCCCGAACGCTCCCCCCGCGCCCGAGAGACAGCCCGAGGACGACACCAAGCGCCGGCCACGCCCACCCGGCTTCACTCCCTCGCCGCCCCTCTCCAACGCCCCGCACCCACCACCCACGCCGCGCACCGAACGCCACCAACGCCCGCGCCACCAACGCCCGCGCCATCCGGCGGGCAGCGCCCTACGCCGCCCGCCCCGACCGCGCCGCCAACCACTCCCCAAACGCCCCCGCCGGCATCGGCCGGCCCAACTGGTACCCCTGCGCCAAATCGCACCCCGCATCCCGCACCGCGAACCACGCCCGCGACGACGCCACACCCTCGGCGACAACGACGAGATCCAGCGCATGCGCCAGCGCCACGATCGAGCGGACGATTGCCGCGTCCTCCGGCGACTCGGCCATGTCGCGGACGAACGACCGGTCGATCTTCAGCGCGTCGACGGCCAAGTGCTTCAAGTAGGCCATCGAGGAGTAGCCGGTCCCGAAGTCGTCCAGCGACAGCCTCACGCCCAACTCCTTCAACTCGTGCAGCACGCCGATCGGCCCGACCGCGTCGGCCATCACGACGTCCTCGGTGATCTCCAGCTCCAGCGCGCGAGGCTCCAGGCCGGATTCGCGTAGCAGCGCGGCGACCTCGGCGGGGAGGTCCGGGTCCATCAGGTTGGTGACCGACAGGTTGACCGCGACCGTGAGGTCGTTGCCGTCCGCCCGCCAGCCTGCGCAGGCGCCGATCGCCTGCTCCAGCACCAGCAGCGCCAGCGGACCCATCAGGCCCGCGCGCTCGGCAAGCGGCAGGAACGCGGCTGGCGGCATCAGCCCGTGCTCGGGATGGCGCCAGCGCACGAGCGCCTCGGCGCCGGTGACCGCGCCGGTGCGCGTGTCGGCCTGCGGCTGGAAGTGGACCTCGAGCTGGCTGTCGTCGATCGCGCTGTGCAGCTCGGCGGTGAGCGCCAGTCGCGCGGGGGAGTGGCGGTCGCGCTCGGGCGCGTAGACCTCGATGCCGGTGCGGTGCGTCTTGGCCAGGTGCATCGCGACGTCGGCGCGGCGCGCCAACCCGGTCGCGTCGGTCGCGTGGCGCGGCGCCAGCGCGATGCCGATGTTCGCGCCCAGCCGGATCGCCAGGCCTTCGACCTCCAGCGGCGCCTCCAGCAGCGTGCGCAGGCGGCGCCCGACGGCGTTGGCGTCCTCGGCGGCGTCGCCGGTCAGCAGGACCGCGAACTCGTCGCCGCCGACGCGGGCGAGCAGGTCGGCCTCGATCGCCACGTGCTCCAGGCGCTGGGCGACGAGCCGCAGGACGAGGTCGCCGGCCTGATGGCCGAGCGTGTCGTTGACGTCCTTGAAAGCGTCGACGTCAAGCAGGATCAGCGCGGCGCGCGCGCCGCTCTCGGGCAGCGCGATCTCCAGGCGCTCGTGCAGCGCGCGGCGGTTGGCCAGGCCGGTGAGGTCGTCGGTGAGCGCGCCGTGGCCGGCGACGTCCAGCTCGGGCAGCGCGCCCGGCGTGGGGAGCAGCGCCGGTGCGGAGGAGAGCGTGGCGCGGCCTGAGGCGGCGCGGGCGGGCGGGGCGGATGCGGTGGCCGTGGTGCGGGTCGTCACCCACAGGGCCGGCACGCCCAGAGCCAGCGCGATCAGCGTGCCGGCGACGTCGGAGTTCAGGAGTCCGCCGAACAGGAGCGCGGCCAGGAGGGAGGTGGCGAGGAGGAGGGGAGGCCACCAGGTACTTCGTTGTCGGAGGGGAGGGAGCATGCCATGGAGCATCACCGCTCAAAGCGGTCTAGACCACCGGTGAGGCAGGGGGTTCTCGGCCGCACGCGGTCCTCCACCGATCGGGGGAGTGACGGGGTCAGCCGATCGGCAGGCGCGCCGCGACGGTCGTCCCTCCACCGGACGCCCCTTCGCCGAGCGCCAGCGTGCCACCCACCGCCTCGACGCGCTGGGCCAGCGACGCCAAGCCGATGTGGCCGTTCATCGGCGCCTGCTCGACGGCGCGCGGGTCGAGGCCGACGCCGTCGTCGGCGACCTCCAGCAGGACCATGCCGTCCTCGCGGCCGACGAGGACGTTGACGTGATCGGCTTGCGCGTGCTTGGCGCAGTTGTTCAACAACTCGCGCGCCAAGGACATCACCAGCTCGTCGCGCAGCCCGGTGGCGGCCGGGTCGACCGTGACCTCCGCGCGGAAACCGCCCTGGCGCGCGGCCTGGTCGGCAGCCGCCTGCATCGCCGCTTCGAGACCACCATGTTGGAGGACGACCGGGTGCAGCGCGTGGACCGCCTCGCGCAAGAGCTTGACCGCGCGCTCGACGCCCTCCCGCGCATAGCCGAGCATCTCAGTGCGCATCGCGTGGGAGGACTCTTCGGTCGCGGCCTCGACGAGGTCCTGGCGCGCGGCCAACAGGTCCTGCAGCGCGCCGTCGTGCAGCTGTTCGGAGATCCGCTGGCGGACGCGCTCCTCGGCTTCCAGGTTCTCGGCGACGAGCCGGCCGCGCAGCGTCGCCAGCGCGGCGATCTCAGTCTCATGGCGCGCGCGCTCGATCGCCGTCGCCAGGAACGAGCCGAGTGCGCCGAGGAACGCGATGTTGGTCTCCGGATCCTCGACGCCCGGTGCGTAGGTGTGCGCGGTGAGCGCGCCCCACGGCTCGTCGCGCCCATGGATCGGCAGCACCATCGTGCAGCGCAACCCGTGCTCCTTGAGGATGCCCGTGTAGGGCAGCTCGGTCTCGAGCTCCCAGTCGGGGACGACCATCGGCTCGCCGCGCTCCATCGCGACCCGCACGAGCGACTCGCGATCGTGCGGGATCGCGATCCCGCCGTGCGTGGCAGACACGTTCGGGACGCCGAGGCTCGCGGCGCGCGCGTAGCTGCCGTCGGACTGCAAGGCGAGGATGGTCACCATGTCGGTGCCGAGCGCGTCGATCGTGACGCGGCAGACCTCCTCGAACAGCAGCCGCAGGTCCGTGCCGGCCAGCGCGAGCTGGCCGAGCCGCGCGATCTCCTGCTGCTGGCGGCGGATGTTGCGATCGCGCGTGACGTCCATGACCGTGCCGCGGACGACCTCCTCGTCGCCGCGGTGGTCCGTCTCGCCGCGACTGAGCAGGATCCGCTGGCGGCCCTTGGCGTCCAGCCACGGGTACTCGAGCTCCCACTGCGTGATCCCGTCGTCACCGGGCGTCCGGACGTGGCGGCGCAGGTTCGGGTCGTCCTGGTTGAGCCGCTCCCAGAACGCCTCCAGGCCGATCGGCCCCTCGGACGGATCGCGATCGTAGACGCGGTAGGTGCCGGGCGACCAGACGACGAAGCCCGTCGTCGGGTGCAGCTCGAAGCTGCCGATGCCCGCCACCCGCTCGGCCGCCTCCAGACGCCGCTCGTTCTCGCGCAGCGCGGTGATGTCCTGAGAGGTCCCGCGCAGGACCGTCGGCTGGCCATCGGCATCACGGTCGAGCTCTAGCAGCGTCCAGATCACGCGGCCGCGCGGCTGGACCATCTCGTACTCCAGCTCGTGCACGCCCGGCTCGGCGAAGAGCTTGTCAAGCGCCTCGTGGACGCGGTGGTGGTGCTGGGGGGAGATCCGCGGCAGCAGCGCGCGCAGGCCGAGCGGCGCGTCGCGCTCGGGGTCGAGCTCGAGGATGTTGTACATCTCGGGCGAGTAGGTGAGCCTGCGGGTGCGCAGGTCACGCTCCCAGGAGCCAACGTGCGCGACGCGCTGCGAGCGCTCCATCCGCGAGACCGCCTCGCGCGCCCCGGTGATCGCCTCACGCTCGGAGGTGAAGTCGTGGGCGGCGACGTAGGTAAAGCCGTCCTCGTGGCGAGCGGTGACCGAGCTCCAGCGCAGCCAGCGCCAGCTGCCGTCGACGTGGCGGTAGCGGTTCTCCAGCGATCCCAGGTCGTTCTCGCCCGCGCGCAGGCGGGTGACCAGCGCGATCGTCTGCGGCAGGTCGTCGGGGTGGACGAGGTCCATCAGCGACGTGCCGATCAGCGATTCGGGGCTGCGGCCCAGGACGTGCTCCCAGGCGGGGTTGGCGGCCTCCACCAGGCGGTCCGGACCGATCACGGCGAGCAGGTCGCGCGAGACCTCGAAGAGGATCTGGATCTGCTGGGCGGGGCGCGCCTTCACTCCAGCAGACCTGCCCGCATCGCCGAGGCCACCGCCGCCGCGCGGTCAGACACCCCGAGCTTCTCGTAGAGCGACTGGAGGTGCGTCTTGACCGTCGAAGGGCTGAGGTGCAGCTGCCGCGCGATCTCCGGCGCCGAGCCGCCTTCCGCGATGAGGCGCAGGACCTCCTGCTCGCGTGGGCTGAGGACGGGGCGCGACTCGGTCTCGCGCAGCTGGATCTGCGCCGCGAGGCCGGACTGGATCTCCGGCGAGAGGACGGTCTGGCCGCGGGCGACGGCGACGACCGCGTCGAAGATCGTGGCGCGGTCGGCCTCCTTGGAGAGGTAGGCGGCGGCGCCGAGCGCGACCGCGCGGTAGACCAGCTCGGAGTCGACGTGAGCGGACAGAAAGACGACGCGTGTGGAGATCCGCTCGCGGGCGATCGCGTTGAGGACCTCGGTGCCGGTCAGGCCGGGCATGCGCACGTCCAGGACGGCGACGTCCGGCGTCAGACGCCGAATCTCGGGCAGCGCCGTACGCCCGTCAGCCGATTGGCCGACGAGCTCGAGGTCGGGACGTTCCTTGATGGCCCGGACGAGGCCTTCGCGGTACATGGGGTGGTCGTCGGCGACGAACACCCGTACGCGGCTCATGCCGCCTTATAACTGGTCAACGCAGGGCGAGCAAGCGACGACAGATGTCGTCCCGGGAGAGGTCCTTGCTCAGGAGCGTGTGGACCCCGGCGGCCTCGGCGGCCATCGTGAGCTCGTCCGTGTTGCTGCCCGTGAGCAGGACGACGATGATGCCGCCCAGCTCGTTGAGGCGGCGGGCGACCTCCAACCCGTCCAGCTCCGGCATGCGGACGTCGAGCAGCGCGATGTCGGGCGAGGCCTCGCGGATGACCTCGAGCGCTTGGGCGCCGTCGGAGGCTTCACCGACGAGATCGAGCGTGCCGAAGCGCCGGATGGCTCGGGCGAGGCCCCGGCGGTACGTCTCGTGGTCGTCGGCGATCACGACGCGCATGGTCTCGCGTGCGGTGGGCCGCTGCCCGCCCGCATCCATCGCGGCTACAGCGGGATACAGCACACCCCTCATTTCGTCGGGATCAGGTCAAGCGCGCTATCCACCGATCGGATGGTCCAAAGGGGGATCGTCGCAGTCGCCATGCGGAAAGACCGGACGATTTCCGCGGAGAGGTTCGTGCGAGGATGCCGCGTCGATGGGAGGGATCGTCGCTGCGGGGCACCCCGCGTCCGCGGAGGCGGGCGCTTCTGTCCTGCGCGCCGGCGGCAACGCGGTGGACGCGGCGGTGGCGGCGTGCCTGGCCTCGTGGGCGGCCGAGCCGCTGCTGACCGGGCCGGGCGCCGGCGGGTACCTGCTGGTCGCCGGCGGTGGCTGGGAGCCGGTGCTGCTCGACTTCTTCGTGGCGGCGCCGAGCGGGCCGGCGGAGGGGCGCGAACGGGCGTCGCTGGTCCCGATCGACGTGTCGTTCGGGGACGCGATGCAGGTCTTCCACGTCGGCGCGTCGTCGGTCGGCGTGCCGGGGACGCCGAGCGGCCTTGAAGACGCCGTGCGTCGCTGGGGGTCGCTGCCGCTGGCCGACCTCGCCGCCCCGGCCGTCGCGCTCGCCCGTGCGGGCGTGGAGCTCAACGAGGCGCAGGCCTACATCTTCGAGATCCTCGAAGGCATCCTGCTGTCGACGCCCGAGGCGACCGCCGAGTTCACCCGCGACGGCCGCGCGCTGCGCGCGGGCGAGATCTTCCGCAGCGAGGCCCTCGCGGAGACGATCGAGCGCTTCGGCGTCGACGGCGCGGCGCCGTTCATGCGTGGCGACGTGGCGCGGGTGATGGTCGAGTGCGTGGCCAACGGCGGCGGGACGCTCTCGTTGGACGACCTCGCCGCGTTCGCGCCGGTCGCGCGCTCGCCAGCTGAGGTGCGCTACCGCGGCCGCCGCGTGCTGACCAACCCGCCGCCCTCGGCCGGCGGGACGCTCCTGGCGGTCGCGCTCGCGCATCTCGACAGCGCCGACGCTCCGACGCCGGCTGCGTTGGTCGAGGCCATGGCCCGCGCCCAGGCGGCGCGCACCCCGGAGTTCGACGCGCAGCTGGGGAGCACGACCCACATCAGCGTGATCGATGCTGCCGGTCACGCTTGCGCGGTGACGTGCACCAACGGCGAGGGGTCCGGTCTGGTCGTGCCGGGGACGGGCATCCACCTCAACAACATCATGGGTGAGGAGGACCTCAACCCGCTCGGCTTCTTCACCGCCCCGCCTGGGCGGCGGATGCCGTCGATGATGGCGCCGACCGCGGTGATCGGCGACGACGACGAGGTCCAGGTGGTCCTCGGCAGCGCCGGCTCGAACCGCATTCGCTCCGCGATCCTTCAGGTGATCACCGGGGTCATCGACCACGACCTCGACGCTGGCGCGGCCGTTGAGGCGCCTCGCCTGCATCTCGAAGGCACGACCGTCTACGCCGAACCCGGCATCGACCTGTCGTCCTTGCCTACGGCCTACACCCTCGCGCCGTTCCGCTCTCGCAACCTCTTCTTCGGCGGCGCTCAGGCCGTCGAACGCGACCCCCGCACCGGAAAGCTCTCCGGTGCGGGGGATCCCCGCCGCGGCGGGGCGTCCGCTCGCGTCTAGCGCGTCACCGCGAACGCCTGGCGGCTGACGTTCGTGTCGCCGTCCGCGTCGCGGACCGTGAGCCGGACGTACTTGGTGTCGGCGTTCTGGAACGTCTTGACCAGCTTGCAGCCGGTGATGGTCTCCCAGACCGTCGAAGCGTCCTGGTTCTCAAAGGACCAGGTGCAGGTGAGCGTGCCATCGCCGGTCGAGCGGGTGCCGTCGAGGGTGACCGCCTGGCCGACACGGGCATTGCTCGGGATGGTCCACACGGCCTTCGCCGGCTTGTCGGCCGGGGTCGTCGGAGGCGGCGTGGTGGGCGTCGTCGGCGGCGTGGTCGGCGTCGACGTACCCGGGTTGATGCCGCGGTCCTTGCCGTCAGAGGCGTTGGCCTTGCCGGGTGAGCCGGCCTTGAGCGCCCAGCCGGCGTAGGTCGTGGGGGCGGTGCCGCCGGCGAAGACCGGTGTTCCGGTGATGGCGTTGGTGCCCGTGCTGCCGCTGGTGAACAGGTTGTAGGACACGGTGCATGCCGAGCAGCCGCTGGCGTTCAGCGAGCCGTTGATGACGATGTTGTCGCGCGAGACCATGTTGCGGTTGGGCGAGGAGTCGCCGCTGACCACATAGGTGTTGACGTCGATGTTCTTGGTGGTGTTGTGAATGAACGTCGAGCCGTTGTGGTGGCCGAACTGGACCGCGGGGCGGTAGTCGCCGCTGCCCACCATCACGTTGTTGCTGACGTTCTCGCGGTCGCCGCCGTCGGGCGCCATGAGGATCGTGTCGTTGCCGTAGAAGTAGTTGCCGACGATCTGCGTCTGGCTGGAGCCGTAGAGCTGGATCGAGTCGACGTGGCGGCTGTAGCCGCCCTGCCGGATCCCCGAGAACACGTTGCCCGGGCCGATCTTCACGCCGGTCGCCGCGCCGATGATCTGCACGCCGTCAGACTCGCCGGCGTTGCCGAAGTGGCTGTTGGTCACGGCGACGCCCATCGGCGTCGTCGCGGCCTTGCCCGTGCCGCGCACGGTCAGGCGACCCTCGTAACAGGTCGAGCAGGCGCTGATGGCGTCGAACGTGTCCTTGTCGAACACGATGTTGGCGTTGGACATCGCCGAGCCGTCACCGACCGTCGTCATGCCGGTGAAGCGGCTGTTGGAGATGGTGATGTTCTTGCTCGTGCCGGCGATGGACGCGCCGGTGACGGTCAGGCCGTCGAGCTTGAGGTTGGTCGCGCTGGTGAAGCGCGGGTTGATCTGGACCGCGGCGCCTGACTCGGGCTTGATCGTGACGGTCGACGCCTTGGCGGCGCCCGCGAACGAGCCGTAGTTGCCGGCGGCCAGGTAGATCGTGTCCCCGCCCTGCGCGGCGGAGAACGTGCTGGCGAAGTTCGCGGTGGTCGCGTGCCGGTCGGCGGCATTGGCGGAGCCCGCGGCGAGCAAGCCGCCGAGCATCGCGAGGGAACCGACAGCGAGCGCTGTCGGGAGAGAACGTGCGGTGAGCACGACAAGTCCTCCGGTCTATGACGGGGTTGGGACAGGGGTCGCCTTCGGGACGCCGTGCCGCGCGCAGCGCGAAGCGGCCGTCTCGAGGCGGACTGGTTGACTTGGACACGCGGGAAGTCCGAAGACCCCCTGCCCCGCGTGTCGGATAGGGAGGTTCTACCACGCAAACCGAGCGTTCAGCCATCCCTCGTCTGGGGCAGGTCATGTCGGCCGAACAGCGCGCCCTGTGCAAAACGCGTCAATACCTAGGGATCGGTCACCAAACGTCTCTGTACGGCTGATGCACCGTCTGGATGAGCGCCTATGGTGCCAATCGGTCACCGATGTCCGGTAAGGGACATTCGAAGTAAATAGCTGGTCACAACGCCGTGCCGACCACCGCCTTTCTCCTCGCCCTCGGCGCCGCCGTCCTGCACGCCACGTGGAACCTGCTGCTCGCCGGCGCGCCGGATCCCCGCGCGGCGACCGCCGCGGCGTTGGCGACCGCGCTCGTCGTCTTCGCACCCGTTGCCGCGCTGGCCGGCGGCGTAGACGGTGCGGCGATCCCGTACGTCGTCGCGTCCGCGGCGCTGGAGACCGCCTACTTCCTGCTGCTCTCCGCGGCGTACCGCTCCGGCGACCTCTCCGCCGTCTACCCGGTCGCGCGTGGGGCGGCACCCGTGCTCGTCCTGCTGGCCGGCATCGCCGGCCTCGGCGGGCAGGTCGGTGCGCTGCAGGTCCTCGGCGTGGTCCTGGCGGGCACGGGCGTCGTCGCGGTGCAGCGCGGGCACGAGACGGCGATCGTCCTCGCGCTGGCAACCGCGGCGACGATCGCCGGCTACACGCTCGTCGACCACGCCGGCCTGCGCCACGCGGACCCGCTGCCCTACCTGTGGCTGGTGACCGCGCCGAGCGCGGTGCTCACGGTCGCCCTCACGGCGCGGGAGCAGGGCGCGCCCGCGGTCGTCGCGGCGTTCACGCCCCGGACGGTCGTCGCCGGCCTGGCGACCTTCGCCGCCTACGGGCTCGTCCTCGCCGCGCTACAGCGCGCGCCGGCCGCGCCGGTGGCCGCCGTCCGCGAGACGAGCATCGTGCTTGCGGTCGCCGCCGGAGCGCTGCTCCTGCACGAGCCAGTCGGCCGTCTTCGGTGGGCCGGGGCGATCGCGGTGACCGGCGGTGTCGCCCTGGTGGCGCTGGGCTAGCGCCCACTCCGGCAGGATGGCCCTCGTGACGAAGCTCCCGCTCCTCGCCGCGCTGGCGATCGCCGCCACCCTGACCGCCTGCGGCGGCGGCCCGCCGGCCGACCTCTTCCTCGTCACCCGCTCGGGCTCGATCCCCGGCGCGAAGCTCACGCTGCGCGTGATCGACGACGGCGGCGTCTCCTGCAACGGCGGCACGCGCCACGACATCACGTCCGAGCAGCTGATCGAGGCGCGCGAGCTGCGGCGCGAGCTCGACGGCGACGACCACGCCAAGGACAAGGCCAAGCAGGAGGGCCTCGCCGCGCAGCGCATCAACCTGCCGCCCGGCAGCGTCACGACGCTCTCCTACCGCGTCCGCTCCGAGAAGGGCACCGTCGTCTTCAGCGACACCTCCGCCCGTCAGCCGCAGGCGTTCTACCGGATGGCGAAGCTCACCCGGGACCTCGCGCGCCAAGCGTGCGGCCTGCCGCGCTGAGCGCGCACGCACCGTATAAGCGCGCCTGATCCGTCAGGCAAGACATCGTCATCGTCGGCCGTCACCGGCCGTGCGACACTCGAACGCGTGTCCGCCCGCACCTGGTTCAGCCTCGCGATCACCGCCGCCCTGTGGGGCGCGAGCTACATGTTCATCAAGGTCGCCCTCGACGGCGACCTCAGCGAGGCGTTCATCATCTGCTCCCGGACGCTGCTCGGGGCGGCGATCCTGCTGCCGCTGGCGATCCGCTCCGGGGCGATCCCGATGATCATGGACCGCAAGCGCTATGCGCTCGCGCTGGCCGCGATGCAGGTCATCGTCCCGTTCGCGTTGATCACCTTCGGTGAGAACCACGTGCCGAGCTCGCTGGCCGGCATCCTCGTCGCCACCGCGCCGTTGTTCATCGTCTTGATCGCGATCAAGGTCGACCCCGAGGAGCGCTCCTCCGGCTGGGGCCTGGTCGGCGTCCTGCTCGGGATGGCCGGCGTCGTCCTGCTCTTTGGCGTCGATCTCTCCGGCGACTCCGAGACGCTCATCGGCGGCCTGATGGTCGTCGGCTCGGGCCTCTGCTACGCCATCGCCGTCCTGATCGCCAAGCGCGGGTTCACGGGCGTCCCGCCGGTCGGCGTTGTCGTCTCCAACCTCACGATCAGCGCGGTCGTCTACCTGCCGTGGGCGCTGGCGACGCTGCCCACCCACGATCCCGGCGCCAACGCGATCCTCAGCATGATCGCCCTCGGGGCGGGCGGCACCGGCCTGGCGTTCCTGATGTTCTACACCTCGATCGCTGAGATCGGCCCGGCGCGCGCGTCGATCGTCTCCTACGTCGCTCCGGCGTTCAGCGTGGTCTACGGCGTCACGCTGCTGGACGAGGACCTCACCGTCGGCACGATCGGCGGGCTGGTCCTGATCCTCGCCGGCTCGTGGCTGGCGGCAAGCGGCCGCCTGCCGGGCCGCGATGCGAGCCCTCAGGGTGAGGCTTCGCCGCTCAACCGAAGCGAACCTTCCCGTTCGACTGCGCCCGAGCCTGCGCGCGCTCGATGAAGTCCAAGCGCTTGACGGCGGCCCGGAACAGCCGCGTGAGCAGGCGCAGCCGCGCGTTCTCGGAGCGCAGGTCGAGCAGCCCCTGCTTGGCGTCGGGCCCGAAGTCGACGGTCGCCGCCATCTCGTAGGCGGTCAGCGGCTCGAGCACGTCCGCCTCGAGCACCTTGTCGGTGGCCTCCTCGACGAGGTCGCCGTAGGCCTCGTGCGCGGCGGCTGCGGTCTCGGCGTCCGGCGACTCGTCCTTGTCGTCCAGGAACTCGATCTCGCCGCTCGGGTAGGCGTGGTCGAAGCGCTCGGCGACGATCCGGAAGGGCCGCGTGCCGCGCGTGAGGATGTCGATCCGTCCGTCCTCGTGGCGCTCCAGGACCTCGGTGACCTCCATCGCGCAGCCGTTGACCTTGAGCCCGTCTTCGTCGGCCCAGACCAGGCCGAACTCCTGTCCGGCCTCGAGGACCGCGCCGATCATCGCCTTGAAGCGGTCCTCGAAGATGTGCAGCGGAACGATCTCGTACGGCACGGCGGCCATGCCGAGCGGGAAGAGCGGGAAGTCGTCGCGGTGCTCGCCCATGGATCCGATTCTAGGTCGGCCCCGTACCCGTCAGCGTGGCCGCTTCAACCGCCGTCGTCTGGTTCAGGCGCGACCTCCGCGTCCATGACCTGCCTGCGCTCGTCGCCGCGCTCGCGGACGTCGAGCGTGTCGTCCCGCTGTTCGTCTTGGACGACGCGCTGCTGCACGGGCGCTACGCCAGCCCGGCGCGTGCTCGCTTCATGCTGGGGTGCTTGCGCGAGCTCGACGCGGCGCTGCGCGAGCGCGGCTCCGGTCTCGTGATCCGCCACGGGACGCCGGAGCGCGAACTGGTGGAGCTCGCCCGCGAGGTTGGCGCCGAGGCGGTCTACTGGACCAGCGACGTGGCGCCCTACGCGCGCCGCCGCGACACGCGCGCCACCGAGGCCTTGGACGACGCCGGCATCGCGGCGCGGCCCCAGGGCGGCGGGTATCTGGTCGACGTCTCCAAGCCGCGAACCAAGGGCGCCGGCAAGCCCTACACGGTGTTCTCGCCGTTTCACCGCGCGATCGACGGCGTCGATCGGCGCCCGGTCCACCGCGCGCCCGACGATCTGCCGCCGCTGCCGAGCGGCCTGCGCAAGGGCCGGATCCCGTCCGCCGACACGCTGGGCATCGCGGACGACAGCGTCCCAGAGCCGGTCGTGCAACCGGGGGAGGACGCCGCCCGCGCCGCGCTGGACCGCTTCCTAGGGTCCGCCTTGGACGCCTACGACGCCAACCACGACGCGCTGAGCGGCGGCACGTCCGTGCTGAGTCCCTACCTGCGTTGGGGCTGCCTGTCGGCGCGCGAGTGCGAGGAGCGCGCGCTGCGCCACGGCGGCGAGGGCGCCCGCGCGTTCGCCCGCCAGCTCGCGTGGCGCGACTTCTACGCCCACCAGCTGCTGCTCTTCCCCGACAACGCCCACCACGAGTTCCAGGAGCGCTACCGCGGCGCGCTGAAGTGGGCGGACGACGACGAGGCGCTCGAAGCGTGGAAGACCGGCACGACCGGCTATCCGCTCGTCGACGCCGGCATGCGCCAGCTCGCGCAGACCGGCTGGATGCACAACCGTGCGCGGTTGGTCGTCGGCTCGTTCCTGACCAAGGACCTGCACATCGACTGGCGCGAGGGCGAGCGGCACTTCGCGCGCCTGCTGCTCGACGGCGAGCCCGCGCAGAACAACGGCAACTGGCAGTGGATCGCGTCGACCGGCGCCGATCCCGCGCCGTACTTCCGCCGGCTCTTTAACCCGATGACCCAGCAGAAGAAGTTCGACCCGGACGGGGAGTACGTGCGCCGCTGGGTCCCCGAGCTGCGCGACGTCCCGGACGCGCGGTTGGTCGAGCCGTGGACGATGAGCGACGAGGAGCAGGAAACCGCCGGCTGCGTGATCGGAACCGACTACCCGGCGCCGATCGTCGACCACGCGGAAGAGCGGCGCGTAGCGATGGCGCGCTACGGCGGGGCCTGACACGATGCCGCTCCAATGGACGAGCTCGCGGCTTATGAGCGGCGGTTCCGCGCTGCGGGCCTGCCGCTGCTGATCGAGGACTACTCCGCCAGCGAGGACATCTTCACGCGCGTCGCGCCGCTGCTGGCGTTCGTGGCGTTCTTGGAGGTCTTCGGCGCGGTCGACCTGACCTGGCCGTGGTGGGCCAACGTGCTGACCGTGCTCGGCGCGCTGGCCGTGATCCTCGGCGCGCTGGCGCTGCGCAACCGCGTGACCGGCCGCCCGCCGCTCGCGCTGCCGGAGAACATCGGTCTGCCCGAGCTGGCCGGCTTCGTGCTCGTCCCCGCGCTGCTGCCGCTGATCTTCAACCAGCAGCTCACCAGCGCCCTGGTCACCGCGCTGGGCAACATCATCATCCTGCTCGTGCTGTGGGGCGTGGTCGGCTTCGGGCTGCTGTCGATCGTCCGCTGGGCGGGCGCGCGCCTGGTCACCCAGCTCGTCGCCTCGATCCCGCTCGTCGCCCGCGCCGTGCCGTTGTTGATGCTCTTCGCGGTCGTCCTGTTCCTCACCACCGAGATGTGGCAGGTCTTCGCCGAGATGGACGACCTCGCGCTGCTGGCGATCTGCGTCATGTTGATCGCGATCGGCGCGCTGTTCGTGATCGGGCGGATCCCGCGCGAGGTCGAGGCGCTGGCGCGCGAGGCCGGGACCGACGCGCCGCTGCGCCGCGCCCAGCGGCTCAACGTCGCGATGGTGCTGTTCGTCAGCCAGTCCCTGCAAGTGCTGGTGGTCGCGCTGGCGGTGTTCGCGTTCTTCGTGGTCTTCGGGATGCTGGCGATCGACGACGGCGTCCTGGACGCCTGGCTCGGCCACCGCGGCCACGACGTCTTCTTCGTCACGCTCTTCGGCGTCGACGTCCATCCGAGCCACGAGCTGCTGCGCGTCGCGACCGCGATCGCCGCGCTCTCCGGCCTCTACTACGCGATCGCGGTTCTGATCGATCCGACCTACCGCGAGGAGTTCCTCGGGGAGGTCACGGGGGACATGAAGGTGACCTTCGCTGCGCGGTCTGAGTATCTCGCCCTCCGCGCCGGGTAGCGTCCTGAAGATGGAGATCACGTTCCTGGGCACGGGCATCATGGGTGCCCCGATGGCGCGGCACATCGCGCAGGCGGGGTACGCGGTGACGGCGTGGAACCGCACGGCCGAGAAGGCGCGGCCGCTGGCCGAGCACGGGGTGCGCGTCGTGGAGGACCCGGCCGAGGCCGCGAAGGACGCGGACGTCGTCGTCACCATGCTGACTGACGGCGAGGCGGTCGAGGACGTGATGGCCGAGGCCGCGCCCGCCGCGAAGGAGGGCGCGATCTGGTGGCAGGCGTCGACGGTCGGGGTCTCTGGCACCGAGGCGTTCGTGGCCCTCGCCGAGGACCACGGGCTCACGCTGGTCGACGCGCCGGTGCTGGGGACCAAGGGGCCGGCCGAGGCGGGGGAGCTGGTGGTCCTGGCCTCCGGCCCGAACGCGGCGATCGAGACGCTGACCCCGCTGTTTGAGGCCGTCGGGAGCAAGCTCCTGACCTTCCGCGAGGTGCCGGGCCGGGCGTCGAACTTCAAGCTGGTGATGAACCACTGGGTGCTGGCGCTGACCAACGCCATCGCCGAGACGATCGCGTTCGCCGAGGGCGTCGACATCAACCCGGCGTGCTTCTTGGACACGATCGCGGACGGGCCGCTCGACGTCGGCTACGCGCAGATGAAAGGCCCGGGGATGATCGGCAGCGACCTGCCGGTCGCGTTCCCGCTCAAGCACGCGCTCAAGGACGCGGACCTGATCTTGGAGGCGGGCGACCGCCACGCGCTGGACCTCGTGCTCGCGCAGGCGGTGCGCGAGCGCCTCGTCGCCGCGGCGGTCGAGGGCCACGGCGACCAGGACATGGGGATGGTCGTCGCGGCTGCGCGCGCTACTTCCGCGCGGTGATCATCAGGTTGTAGAAGATCGCCGGCGGGAGGCGCGGCTCCAGGAGCACGCGGTCGACGGCCTGGAGGCCGATGTAGCCGCGGAAGGCGTACATCTTCCACGCCCACGGCACGGTTTCGGGGTCCGCGGTCGCCTCCAGCGCGCGGTTGGCCCAGCCGAACCAGTTGGCCAGCAGCTCCTCGCCGCGGACGGTCACGTCGGCGAAGGGGACGTGCCTGGGCGCCGCGGCGAGCTGCTCGGGCGTGAAGGCGTGGACGTCGACCATCGACTCGAGCTGATGGTTCTCGGCGCCGCCGTCGAGGTTGCCCTCCGAGGCGGGCTGGGCGCGCATGATCGTCCGCCAGGCGGGGGCGAAGCGCGACGCGGCGCGCTTGGGGACGTTGGCGATGCGGTCGCCGTACTCGGACGGCTCGCCGGCGAAGACCGCGATGCCACCGGGCGCCAGCACGCGGTGGATCTCCCGCCAGGCCTGATCGAGGTCCGGCAGGTGGTGCAGGACGGCGTGGCCGAGGACGAGGTCGAAGGACTCGTCGGCGAACGGGAGCGCCTCGGCGTCGGCGATCTGCGCGGTGACGTCGAGGCCGAGCCGGTCGGCGTTAGCCGACAGCGCGTCGACCATGCCTTGGGAGATGTCGGTGCAGGTCGCCTCGCTGATGACGCCCGCCTGCAACAGGTTCAGGCTGAAGTAGCCGGTGCCCGCGCCGAGCTCGAGCGAGCGGTCAAACGAGCGCAGCTCACCGCCGAGCGCCTTGCGGAGCTTGCCCAGCACCTGCGCGCGGCCGATCTCGCCGAAGTCAATGCCCCACTTGGCGTCGTAGTCCGCCGCAGCACCGTCGTGGTACCGGGTGTTGACGTCGCGGATCTCCTCGGCGGTGGCGGTGGCGGCGGCAGGGCTCATGAGGCGCGGCATGCTAGCCCAGGCCGTGTAGCGTGCGCGCCTTCGAATGACTGAGTCCGTTTCCGAAGAGCCGACGCTGTACCTCCAGCAAGACCAGCCCGACGGCGTGCCGCCGCTGGCGCTGACCGGGGAGCGCACGCTGCCCGACGTGCCGGAGGAGAACTACTGGTACCGGCGCCACCTGGTGGTCTACGAGTGGATCCGGGAGCGGGTCGGCGGGTTGAAGGTCATCGACATGGCCTGCGGCGAGGGCTACGGGTCGTCGGTGCTCGGGGGCGCGGCCCGCGAGGTCGTCGGCGTCGACGCCAACCCCGAGGCGTTCGAGCATGCGAAGGCGCGCTACACCGGCGGCGGCGTTCGCTTTGAGCGCGACCTGGTCGAGACGTTCGACGAGCCCGCCGACGCCGTCGTCTTCCTCCAGACGATCGAGCACGTGCAGAACCCGGACGAGATCCTCGAGCGCTTCAAGGCGCTGACGGCCGATAGCCCGTCGCCTGCGGTGTTCGTCTCGACGCCCAACGTGCTGACGCTCGCGCCCGAGGGCGCGGAGAAGTCCGGGAACCCGTGGCACATCAAGGAGTACCGGCCGGAGGAGTTCCACGCGCTGTGCGCGGCGCACTTCGGCACGGTCGAGATGTACGGGTTGTTCCACGCGCGCAAGCTGGCGGTGCACGAGTTCGCATTGAAGAACGCGCGCTGGGATGACGTGCACGCGCGGCTCGGGTTGACCAAGCGCTTCTACGACTGGTTCACGCCCGCGATCTCGGTCAAGGACTTCACGTTGACGGCCGACCGCCCGCTGACGGGCGCGCTGGACTTCGTGGCCGTCTGCCGGCCGTAATGGCGCCGCGCCTCTCGCTGGTCCTCCACACCCACATGCCCTATGTGGAGGGCTTTGGGACGTGGCCGTTCGGCGAGGAGTGGCTGTTCGAGGCGGCGGCGACCGTCTACGTCCCTCTTCTACGCCTCCTCGACGACCACCCCTCTGCGGTCACGCTCTCAGTAACGCCGGTCCTCGCCGACCAGCTCTACGCGCCGGGCGTCCACTCTCGGCTTCTCTCTTTCCTGCGCGACCTCCGCGTCACGACGCATGCTTTGGACGCCGAGGGCTGCCGGGCGGGCGGCGAGCCGGAGTTGGCCGCCGAGGTCGAGCGCGCGGGCGGCGACTACTCGCGCGCCGCCGACGCTCTGGACGCCCTTGGAGACGGCGGCTTGGCCCGCGGGCTGATGAAGCACGCCGCGTGGACCTCGTCGGCTACGCATGCCGTTCTCCCGCTCGTCGCCACCGACGCCGGCGTGCGGCTCCAGCTGCGCGCCGGCATCGAGGCGCACCGCGCTCGCCGCGACGGGGCGTGGGGCGGAGGCTTCTGGCTGCCCGAGTGCGCGCACGCGCCGTGGCTGCACCCGCTGCTCGAAGAGGCGGGCGTCCATGCGACGTGCGTCGACCTGACCGACGTCCTGCCCGGCGTGAACACGCCGCTGGAGACCGAGGACGGGCCGTTGTTGGTGCCGATCGACCGCAAGGTGTTGGAGTTGGTCTGGAGCGACGGCGGCTACCCCGCCGGCGGCGCCTACCGCGACACGCACCGCAAGACCGTCCACCACCACAACCCCTGGGCCAACGACGGCGCCGTCTACGACCGCGACCGCGCACGCGAGCAGGCCGCCGCCGACGCCCGCGACTTCCTGACCCACGTCGCCGCCCGCGACGGCGAGCTGGTCGTCTGCGCGCTGGACACCGAGCTGCTCGGCCACCACTGGTACGAGGGCCTCGACTGGCTCGAGGCGCTCCTCGACCTCGCGCCCTCGCACGGCGTCGAGCTGATCGGCCTGGACGACGCCCTGCCTTTGACGCCCACGATCCCCGCGCCGCCGGACCTCCCCACCACCACCTGGGGCACGCCCCGGACGCTGTGGACCTGGGACGGCCCCCAAGTCGCCGACCTCGCCTTCGCCACCCGCGCCGCCGAACTGCGCACCATCGCCGCCGGCCCTTCCGCCGACGCCCGCGCGATCCGCGAGCTGCTGGCGTTGCAGTCCTCCGACTGGGCCTTCCTCATCACCCGCGACATCTCCGGGCCCTATCCGCGCGACCGTGCCGACGGCCACCTCGCCGCACTAAACGCCGCGCTCGCCGCCCCCGGCACCCACGACGCGGCCCTGCGCTCGCTCGCGCCCTTCGCCGACCCGGCGATGCTGCTCGTCCCGTAGCCGCGCCGCGCGCCACGCGCCGTTCTGTCCGCACGAGGACATAGAGATGCGCAATGCAGCCCATTGCCCTCGCCGAGGACGAGCGGCGAACTCTCGCGTCGCTGGCCGTCCATGCCCTGGAGCCGGCGGGGGAGCGCCTGATGCTCGCCGCGCGGCTCGGCGCCCCCGAGGAGCACACGGCGACGTGCGTACGCGAGGTCGTCGCTGAGACGCAGGTGATCGCCCGGATCTTCGAGGCGGCCCATGACGGCGTCATCGATGTCGGCGACCCGGCGATTCGGCGCTGGCTCGGCGGCCGGCGGGACGTGTTGCTCTCGCTGCTGCGCGAGGATCGCGCCGCGCTACGGCGCACGGCGGGCGAGGAGGTCGCGACCGCTCGGCGCTGGGAGTTGGTCGACGAGGACCTCGACGAGCTGGCGCTCGTGGCGCGCCTGCTCAGCGACGCCCTGGGCCGCTAGCCCCAGCGCAGCGACTGCGGCGTCTCGCGCATCCGCAGCACCCGCGCAGGCGCGCCTGCGACGACCGCGTCCGCTGGCACGTCCTTGGTAATCACGGCGTTGGTGCCGATCACGCAGTTGTCCCCGACCGTCGCGCCGCGCAGGAAGCACGCGCCGTAGCCGACCCAGACGTTGTGCCCGACGCGCACGTCGCGCTTGTAGATCCCCTGCGCGCGGATCGGCCGCTCGACCTCGACGACGCCGTGGTCGAAGTCGATCAACATCACGCGGTCGGCGAGGATGCACTCGCGGCCGATCGACACGTTCTGAAACGCGGAGATCGTGCACTCCTGCCCGAGCACGGTCTTGGCGCCGATCGAGCATTCGCCCTCGTGCACGCGCACCTTGCAGCCGTGTCCGAGCCACGACCAGCGACCGAGGCGAAGCGTCGCGCCGCGGCCGATCTCGAGCTTCACGCCCGGGCAGATGAACGCCAGACCGTCGAGCTTGAGCCGTCGCCCCAGCCGCAGCTTCCAGTACCCCAGCCGCGCGACCAGCCTCGCGTACTTCCAGTTCAGCATCCCGTTGCGCCGCGCGAATCGCAGCAGCGCGATCGGCCCGCCGGACAAGGGCGGCGGATCGCCGCGCAGGTGGATCGGCGGCGCGGGCGACGACGCGATCGCGGGCGGGGACAGCACCGGTTCCACAGCGAGGCAGCGTATCGCTCGGCCGCGCGATCGGGCCGTCAGCGCGAGGGGCCGGCGCCTCCTAGCCCGCCGCCGCCACCGCCTGGTCCTGCGGCAGCGCGTCAGCGAACCGCGCCAGCGCGTCCGGGTCGCGCCACGGCCGGCCGTGGCCGAACACGACGACCGACGGCCGCAGGTCCGCGAGCCTGCGGATCGCGCGGCGATTGGCGGCCGGATCGATCGTGAAGCGTTCCGGCGGCTGGTGCAGCCCCGGCCGCCCGCTCACCGGATGGCGCCCGAACAGGACGTCGCCCGCGACCAGCGCCCGGTCCTCCTCGCGCCAGAAGGACAGGTGCCCGGGCGAGTGGCCGGGCGTCTCCAGGACCACGAAGCCGGCGTCCAGCTCGTCGCCCTCGCGCAGCTCGCGCGCCACCGGCACCGCCGGGCCCGCCCAGAACCGGTCCTGCAGCCGCGTCACGACGTTCGCCGGTCCCAGCGGCATGACGTTCCCGGACGCCAGCGCCGCCGCCTCGCCTGCCGGCGCCCAGAACGGCACGCCTAGCGCTGCGACCAGCGCCGCGCTCGATCCCTGGTGGTCGAAGTGGCCGTGGGTCACCGCGTGGGCGCGCACCTCCACGCCGTCCAGCGCGCGCAGCAAGCGCCGCGCGGCGTGCCGGGTCGCGGCATCCACCACCACGCCGCCCACCACGTACACGTTGAACGCCCACGCCGGGCGACTGGGGATGGCCTTCAGGCCGGGAGCGACGTCGATCATGATGTCCATACGGTGCCGTATGGCGTTGGGTCTGTCAATACGGTGGCGTATGGTCAAGGCATGACGCCGGACCGTTCACTCGACGCCGAGCGCTGGGCGCAGGCCGCGCTGGAGGCCTTCGAGCAGGGCGGCGCCGCCGCGGTCGCCGTCGAGCCGCTCGCCCGCGCGCTCGGCGTGACCAAGGGCTCGTTCTACTGGCACTACAAGAACCGCCAGGCGCTGCTGGCCGCCGCCGTCGCGCGCTGGGAGCGCCTCCACGTCGACGCGGTGCTCGACGCCGCCGCCACGATCGACGACCCCCACCAGCGCCTGAGCGCCATCCTCGGCGCCGCCTCCTCCAAGCCTCCGAGCATCTTCCTCAAGATGCTCGAAGGAGTACAAGAACCCGTCGTCCAGACCGCCGTCACGCGCGCCGCCGAGCTGCGCGTCGCGTTCCTCGAACGCGCCTTCCGCGACGTCGGCCTCACGCCCGCCACCGCCCACCGCCAAGCACTCCTGGCCTACTCCGCCTACATCGGCCGCGCGCTGCTGGGCCGCGACGCGCCCGGCCTGATCGGCGACGAGCGCAAGCTGGCACGGCACATCGCCCAACAGCTCATCCCCGCGCCAAAAGGCTGACGCGCGCCGAGTCCGGCACAATCCGCCGCCACATGTCGCAGGCCCAGACATCCCTTGCCCAGCGCCTCCTCGACGGCGACAAGCGCGCCCTGGCGCGTGCGATCACGCTCGTGGAGTCCGACGACCCGGCCGGCTGGGACCTGGTCCGCGAGGTCTACCCGCACACCGGCAAGGCGTCGATCGTCGGCCTGACCGGCGCGCCCGGCGCGGGCAAGTCGACGTTGATCGGCGCGCTGACCAAGCTGCGCCGCGAGCAGGAGCACGAGGTCGCAGTTCTCTCGATCGACCCGTCCTCGCCCTTCACCCAGGGCGCGCTGCTCGGCGACCGCATCCGCCTGACCGACCACTTCCTCGACCCCGGCGTCTTCATCCGCTCGATGGCCAACCGCGGCGCGCTGGGCGGCCTCAGCGAGGCGGCGCTTCAAGCCGCGCTGCTGATGGACGCCGCCGGCAAGGACGACGTGCTGCTGGAGACGGTCGGCGTCGGCCAGGCCGAGGTCGACATCATCGACCACGCCGACACGATCGTGCTGGTGCTGATGCCCGGCTCCGGCGACTCGATCCAGGCGCTGAAGGCCGGCGTGATGGAGATCCCGGACATCATCGTCGTCAACAAGGCCGACCACCCGCTGACCGACACGATGGTCCGCGAGATCCGCGGCGTTCTCAGCCTCGCGCCGCAGCGCGGCTGGCGCGTCCCGATCATCAAGACCCAGGCCCACAAGGGCGAGGGCGTGGCCGAGCTGGTCGCCAAGCTCGACGAGCACCGCGCCTTCATCGAGGAGGAAGGGACGCTCTCCGAGCGCCGCCGCCGCAACCTCCGTTCCGAGGTCGTCGCGATCTGCACCCACCGGCTGCGCCGCCGCCTCGAAGAGCAGCTCGACGCCGACACGGTCTTCGCCGAGCTGTTGGAAGAGGTCGTCGCCCGCCAGCTCGACCCGGCGACAGCGGCCTCGCGGATCCTCGAGCGCCTCGACGCCGCAGCGGCGTCACGCCCCGGCGACGACGGCTGACGCGACGACCGCGTCCTCCCAAGCCATCCCGGTGGACTTGAAGAACACCGGTCCTGCCGCGCGGTCAACGGCGACGTCGCCGCGTACGACGTCTGCCAGCTCCACGAGCGCGTCCTCGCGCAGCGCGCCCTCGCCGACCGCCAGGATCACGTCGCCCGCCTCGCGCAGTGCGGTCGCCCGCGACTCGACCACGACCGTGGCGCGGCCCGCCAGCGCGCCGTCGACCTCGCGCGCGTCCGGCTCGTGGGAGCCGATCGCCACGACCGTCGCCTCGTCCGCCACGCGCGCGCCGTCGAAGAGCGGCTCGCGCGACGTCGTGCAGCAGCAGATCAGGTCATAGGACTCGATCGCGTCGCGCGCCGCGGCGCCGCCCTCACGACCGACCACATCAACAACCTCCAGCGTCGGCGCTACCGCCCGCAGCGCCAACGCGTGCGCCGCGCCCTGCGGTCCGCGGCCGAAGATCAAGGCCCGCCGCGCGCCCGGCACCGCCAGCCACCGCACCGCCAGCGCGCTCACCGCCGCCGTGCGGACGTTGGTCAGCGAGATCCCGTCCACGAGCGCGACCGGCGCCAGCGTGTTCGGATCGAAGACCACGCAGACGCCCTGGATCCGCGGGTCGCCGCCGATCGACACCAACTTGACCGCGCTCAGCGACGACGGCATCACCAGCAGCTCGCCGTCGCCGACCGGCAGCGACGTGCGCGGCGGGTCGGCGTCCACGTCAAGACCACCAAGAAGCGCCCGCTCCAGCGCGTCGACGGCGGCCAGAGAGGAGAGGTCGTCGGCGGAGAGGTACGGCAGCGGGCCGGGCATCGGAGACATCATGGGCTACGCGTGCGCCGCGACGACCGCGACCGTCGCGGCCACCGTCACCGCCGCCAGCGCGGTGCCGGCCCGTGGCGCAAAGCGCCAGCCCCACGCGCTCAGGGCGGCCAGCGGCACCAGCGCCGGCACCATGTGCCGCGCGTCCGCCCACGCGCGCCCGCCGCCGCCCAGCGACGGCGCCGCGAAGGCCGCGGTCAGCCACACGGCGATCACGATCAACGCGTAGAACATCGCGGCCACTTCCACATCGACTTGGTCGTAGACCGCGACCGACAGCCGCTCGCGCCGCGACCGCCACAGCCGCCACAACGCCACGCCCGCCAGCGCCACGAACGGCGTCCACAGCAACAACCCCTGCTCGCCGACCCACGCGGTCGCCAGGCGCGGCGCCCGCTCGAAGTGCTCGGCCAGACCCGACGCGCCGGTCGCGCCCTCGCGGGCGACGTCGTGCGGCGTCAACCCGCCGAACAGCCGGTCGGAGATCGTGATGTAGACGACCGCGCTGCACAGCACGACCTCCAGCGCGATGAACCCGGCCAGCCCGCGCTGGCGCCGTCGCAGCCACCGCGCCAGCGCGACCGCGACCACCGCGCCCGGCGCGAGCAGCTCGGTCGCCAGCCACGGCAGCGCCGCCACCAGCGCGGCGCCCCAGAACGCGTAGCTCCGTCGCGGCTCCTCGCGCACCCGCAGCGCCAGCAGCGTCGCGCCCGCCAGGACCGTCGCGCCGACCGCGCCCGGCGCGATCGCTGTCGCCGCGCCCACCATCGGCGGCGACAGCCCCACGACCAGCGCCGCCCGCGTCGCCCACGGTTCGGGAACCAGCTGGCGCGCCAGCGCCGCCGCCAAGCAGATCCCCAGCGCCGCGAGCATCGCCAGCCACAGGCGCACCGCGATCTCGCCGCCGATCGCGTAGGCCGGCGCGATGACCAAGGTGAAGCCCAACCCGACCGGCTCGACCAGGCGCCCGTCCGTCGGCGCCGCCGCCGGGCGCAGCGCCGGCCCGTCATAGAACGACCGCCACGCGCCCGTCGCGTACTCGTCACGCAGGTCCACGTTGCCGTCGGACACCAGCGACTCGGCCGTCAGCAACCGGTGCGCCTCGGGCGCGCTCGTGCCACCGCCGGCGATCGCGAACGCGATCCCGTACACGACCACCAACGCCACCCACAGGGGCAACGCCCGTCGGATCGACCCCGGCAGCATCGGCCACGGACCCTACGTCAGCGGACACTTCACCACCCGTTCACCCCATCGGCGACGCCCCGTACTGGGATGCAACGCCTATGACTCTCTCTCGACTTCCGGTCGCCCTCGGCGGCCTGGGCGCCGTCGTGGTCCTCGGCGTAGGCGCGTCCTTCGCCGTCGGCGGCACCGACAATCCCACCAACGACACACGCGCCGCGCTGGACGGGTCCAAGCCGAAGAACGTGATCCTGTTCATCGGCGACGGCATGGGGACGCAGGAGGTGACCGCCGCGCGCTACTACAACGGCGCGACCAACCGCCTCAACTTCGACCGCCTGAAGTTCACCGGCTTCGACACCACCTGGTCGGTCAAGCCCGCGGCCAGCGCGCCGTACACGCCCGACTACGCCCCGGACTCCGCGTCCACCGGCACGGAGTGGGCCACGGGCCGCAAGACGCTCGACGAGCGCATCTCCCAGGGCCCGAGCCCCTCGATCAGCACGCCGGGCGAGAACTACAAGACGGTCATGGAGGAGTGGCAGGCGGCCGGCAAGCGCGTCGGCAACGTCTCGACCGCCGAGATCACCGACGCGACCCCGGCCGTCCAGGCCTCGCACATCTCGCTGCGCGGCTGCCAGGGCCCGACCGACACGACGGCCTCGTGCGCGACCGAGACCAAGGCCGCGGGCGGGCCGGGCTCGATCGCCGAGCAGGAGGTCGACCACAAGCTCGACGTCATCCTCGGCGGCGGTCGCTCGCGCTTCGAGCAGCCGATCACCGGCGGCCCCGACGCGGGCAAGACCGTCGTGCAGTCCGCGCAGGGCAAGGGCTATCAGTACGTCACCGACGCCAACGGGCTGACGGGCCTCACCGACAAGAGCAAGCCGGTGCTCGGCCTCTTCAAGAGCGGCACGATGTCCCAGGAGTGGACGGGTCCGGCCGCGCAGCTGGGCAAGGGCAACACGCCCGTCGCCTGCACCGAGGGCGCGCGCCCGGCCAACGAGCCGTCGCTGACCGCCATGACGACCAAGGCCATCAACCTGCTCGACGACGGCAAGGGCTTCTTCCTGCAGGTCGAGGGCGCGTCGATCGACAAGCGCGACCACGCGGCCGACGCCTGCGGGCAGATCGGCGAGACGCTGGAGATGGACCGGGCGCTCGGCGTCGCGCTCGACTACCAGGCCTCGCACCCCGACACGCTGGTCGTCGTCACCGCCGACCACTCGCACACGAGCCAGATCGTGGCCGAGGACGCGGACTCCAGCGCCACGACGGGCCTGCCGACGGGCTATTCGTCCAACGTCCTCACCAAGGACGGCCAGACGCTGTCGCTGACCTACGGCACCGTCGGCTACCGGGCGGGCCAGTCCCCGGTCGCCGACCCGTCGACGCTCAGCCAGCAGCACACCGGCTCCGTCGTCCCGGTCTGGGCGATCGGCCCGCAGGCCTCGGCGGTCCTGGGCACCAACGACCACACCGACCTGTTCGACCTGCTGCGCGGGGCGAAGGTCGCGCAGACGGCGCCGTCCACGACGACGACGGTCACCCAGACGGTGCCGGGTCCGACGACGACGGTGGTCAAGCCCGCGCCGGTCGGCAAGCCGCGGATCGCGTTGGCGGTCCGGTCGGGCGCGACGCGCAAGTCCGGCGTCGCGGTTTCGGTCGCGGCGGTCGACGCCAAGACCGTCAAGGTCACGCTCAAGCAGGGGACCAAGACGCTGGCGACCAAGTCGCTGTCGTCGAAGGGCGGCTCCGCGACGCTGGGTGCGTCGAAGGCCAAGAAGGGCACCGTGAAGATCACGGTCAGCGCGTCGGGCGCTGGTGGCAGCGCCACCAAGTCGGCGTCGCTGAAGCTGGCGAAGTAGATGTAGGTGTTGCTGTCGGGCGGGTCAGTCGCTGTCGCGGCTGACCCGCTCGGCCAGCGCCACGAGCGTGCGGACCATGACGCCCGTGCCGCCCTTGGGCGCGTAGGCGCGGCCCGAGTCCCACGCGGTCCCGCAGATGTCCAGGTGCGCCCATGGCACGCCGCCGGTGAAGCGGTGCAGGAACTCGGCGGCCGTCGAGGATGCGCCGGTGCGCGGAGGGGAGAGGTTGGCGACGTCGGCGGTCGACCCCTTCACCAACTCGGCGTAGCGCTCGTGCAGCGGCATCCGCCAGATCAGCTCGCCGGCCTCGGCCGCGGCGCCCGCGACGTCGGCCGCCCACGCCTCGTCGTCGGCCCAGAAGCCCGAGTAGACGCGGCCGAGCGCCGACATGATCGCGCCGGTCAGCGTCGCCACGTCGATCAGCCGCTCGGCGCCCTGCTCGCGTGCGTGGTGCAGGCAGTCGGCGAGGACGAGGCGGCCCTCGGCGTCGGTGTTGTCGACCTGGACGGTGAGGCCGGCGGCGCTCGTGAAGACGTCGCCGGGCTTCATCGCGCGCGGGCCGAGGAGGTTCTCGGTCGCGCCGACGACGCCGATGACGCGCACAGGCAGCCCGAGCGCCGCGATCGCGCCGAGCGCCTCGACCACCGCCGCGCCGCCGGTCATGTCGTACTTCATGTCCGCCATGCCGCCGCCGGGCTTGATCGAGATCCCGCCGGAGTCGAAGGTGACGCCCTTGCCGACGAAGCCGAGGACGGGGACGCTGTCGGCGACCGCGCCGCCCGCCGGCTCGTAGCGCAGCGTGATCAGCGCGGGCTCCTCGTCGGTGCCCTGGGCGACCGCGGCGAAGGCGCCCATGCCGCGGGCGACGATCTCCTCGCGGCCGACGACCTCGACGCTCAGCGTCTCCGGGTGCGCGGCCGCGACCGCCTGCGCGCGCTCGCCGAGCGCCGTCGGCGTCATCGCGTTGGCCGGCGTGTTCTGCAGGTCGCGCGCGGCGTTGACGGCCTCGGTCACGACGACCGCGCGGGCGACCGCGTCGGCGTGGTCGTGGTGGTCGGAGATCACGAGCTCCTCGATCCCGCCGCTCGCGTCGTCGCCCTTGGACTTGAACGCCGTGAACGCGTAGGCCGCCATCAGCGTGCCCTCCACGACCGCCCGCGCCGGGTCGTGCTCCTTGGCCTTGTGCGGCAGCTCCCAGCACAGCGTCTTGGCCCCGAGCTCCTTCGCGCGCCCGTGCGCGACGCCCGCTGCCAGCCGGATCCCCTCGGCGTCGAGCTTCTCCCGCGACCCGAGCCCGACCAGGATCCAGCGCTTGCCGGCAGCGTGCGTGACCGCCAGCGCGCGCGGCCTGGCCTTCGCCTCGCCCGCGTCCACAAGCGCCTGCAATGCGCCGTCTTCGACGTCGTGCGGGACACCCTCGCCCTCGACCAGGCCGACGACGATCGTGTCGGCCGCGGTCGACGCCGCGGCCTCGGTGGTGGCGGTCACGCGCATAGGCACGGACCGTACTCGTTACCGTTCCCGATCCAGTCGTCCCGACCACGACCTTCAGAGCGAGAGAGAACCTGATGCCCAAGACCGTCATCCTCGGCGCCGCGCGCACCCCGATCGGGAAGCTCGGCGGCGGCCTGTCGACCCTCGATGCGACCGAGCTCGGCGCGACCGCGATCACCGCGGCGCTGGAGCGCGCGTCCGTTGACCCCGAGCAGGTCGACCACGTCGTCATGGGCCAGGTCCTCCAGGCCGGCCAGGGCCAGATCCCGTCGCGCCAGGCGCAGATCAAGGCCGGGATCCCGAAGGAGGTCTCGTCGGAGACCGTCAACAAGGTCTGCGCGAGCGGCCTGCGCGCCACGGTCATCCTCGACCAGGCGATCCGCGCCGGGGACGTCGAGGTCGGCGTTGGCGGCGGCATGGAGTCGATGTCGCAGGCTCCGTACCTGCTGCCGCAGGCCCGCTTCGGCTACCGCATGGGCGACGCCAAGGCGCTCGACGCGATGGTCCACGACGGCCTCACCAATCCGTTCTCCGGCAAGCAGATGTTCGTCGAGGCGACCGAGGTCGGCGACGAGCTCGAGCTCACCCGCCCGGACCTCGACCGCTGGGCGCTGCGCTCGCACGAGCTGGCGCTGGCCGCGATCGACGACGGCCGCATGGCCGACGAGATCGTCTCGGTGACCGTCAAGGGCCGCAAGGGCGACACGGTCGTCGAGACCGACGAGGGCCCGCGCCGCGGCTCCTCGCTGGAGGCGCTGGCCAAGCTGCCGGGCCTGACGTCCAAGGAGGGCTCGCACACGGCTGGCAACGCGCCGGGCGTCAACGACGGCGGCGGCGCGCTCGTGCTCGCCTCCGACGAGTGGGCGGCCGCCAACGGCAAGTCGGTGCTCGCTGAGATCGTCGGCCACGCGCAGTTCGCCAACGACTTCGCCTACCTCGCCACGACGCCCGCGGGCGCCGCGAAGAAGGCGCTGGACAAGGCTGGCCTCCAGCCCGGCGACATCGACCTGTGGGAGATCAACGAGGCCTTCGCCTCCGTGACGCTGCAGTCGATCCGCGAGCTCGGCATCGAGGAGGACCGCGTCAACGTCAACGGCGGCGCCGTCGCCCTCGGCCATCCGATCGGCGCCTCGGGCGCCCGCATCCTCGGCGTGCTCGTCCACGAGCTGCGCCGTCGCGGCGGCGGCTACGGCGTCGCGGCGATCTGCTCGGGCGGCGGGCAGGGCGACGCGCTGATCCTGAAGGTCGCGGGCTGAGGCATAGGCTGAGGGAGGTGACCGCCGTCTCCTCCTCAGCCGCGTTCTTCGATCTGGACCGGACCCTGATGTCCGGTTCCTCCGGGTTCTTCTGGGCACGAGCCGCCGCGCGGGCGGGCATGATCTCCCGCCGGCGGCTCGCGCTCGACGCGTGGGAGAACGTGAAGTTCCGCCTGCGCGGGTCGACCGACGCGTCGACCGACAAGGTGATGGTGCGGGTCGGCGCGATGCTCGAAGGCCGCGCGGCGCGCGACTTCCAGCGGCTTGGCCCGCAGGTGCTGGCCGGCGTGCTGCCGCGGTTGTACCCGCAGATGCTGGAGATCGCGTGGGCCCACCAGGACGCGGGGCGGCCGGTGTACATCGTCACCGCGGCCACGCAGGACACCGCGTCGATGATCGCCCACGTGCTCGGCTTCGACGGCGGCCTCGGCACGCCGCTGGAGGAGGACGCCGAGGGCAACTACACCGGGCGGTTGGCCGGCCCGTTCGCCTACCGCGAGGGCAAGCCGACTGTGATCCGCCGCCTCGCCGAGGAGCGCGGCTTCGACCTGAACGAGTCCTATGCCTACTCCGACAGCGAGTCCGACCTGCCGATGCTGCGCGCGGTCGGCCACCCGGTTGCGGTCAACCCGGATGGCCCGCTGATGCGCGTGGCGCGCGAGGAGGGCTGGGAGATCCTGCGCTTCGACCGGCTCGGCGGAAGGCTGAAGATGCTCGGCGGGCTGGCAGGGGCGACGCTGTTGGGTGCCGCGGGCGCGTCGGCACGCAAGCGCGTGGGAGGGGGAGCGAAGCGATGAGGTCGAACGTTGCAGTCGCTGTGGCCGTGCCAATCGTGAGGCACGTTCGATGAGCTACTACGAGTTGTACGACGAGCAGCGCGAGATCCGCGACCTGGCCAAGCGCTTCGCCGACGAGGAGATCGCGCCGCACGCCGCGGCGTGGGACCGCGGGCACACGTTCCCAAAGGACGTCTTCGGTGCGCTGGGCGAGTTGGGGTTGATGGGCACCTGCGTGCCCGCCGAGCACGGCGGCGCAGGCGCGGACTTCCTGTCCTACATCTTGGTCTTGGAGGAGCTGTCCCGCGCGGACGCGGGCGTCGGCGTGACCGTCGCGGTCCACACGAGCGCCGGCACGCTGCCGATCCTCGCCAACGGGACGCCCGAGCAAGTGCAACGCCTTGTGCCGCCGCTGGCCCAGGGCCACGAGATCGCGGCGTTCGCGCTGACCGAGAGCGGCAGCGGGTCCGACGCCGGCGCGATGCGCACGCGCGCCGATCACGATCGGTTGACCGGCACCAAGCAGTGGATCACCAACGGCTCGCACGCCCACACGTTCGTCGCGTTCGCCAAGGACCCGGACAAGCCGAGCGCGTTCATCGTGCGCCGCGGCGCGCAGGGCTTCCGGGTGACGAGGGAGGAGGAGAAGATGGGCTTGGCCTCCTCCTCGACCGCCGACCTCGCCTTCGAGGAGACGCCCGCCGAGCCGCTCGGCGGCCGCGGCGCCGGCCTGCGCATCGCGCTCGCGACGCTCGACGGCGGCCGCATCGGCATCGCCGCCCAAGCTGTAGGCATCGCTCAGGCGGCGCTCGACGTGGCGACGACCTACGCCAAGGAGCGCCACGCCTTCGGCCGTCCGATCGGCGGCTTCGGCGCCATCCAGCAGAAGCTCGCCGACATGCAGACCGAGATCGAGGCCGCCCGCGCCCTGACCTGGCGCGCCGCCCGGTTGAAGCAGGCGGGGCGGCCGCATACGGTCGAGGGGGCGCAGGCCAAGCTGTTCGCCTCCCGTGTCGCGCGCCACTGGACCGGCGAGGCGATCCAGGTCCTCGGCGGCTACGGCTACACCAAAGACTTCCCGGCCGAGCGCTATTACCGCGACGCGAAGGTGACCGAGATCTACGAAGGCACGAGCGAGATCCAACGGTTGGTCATCGCCCGGGCGCTGCTGGGCGAGGCGGCGCGGCTGAGCGACTGAGGCGCTGGTGTGGCGCTGGCGTTTGTGGCGTTCAGTTCGGGGCGTTGAAGGTTGTGCGTTGCGTTGGAGAGGATCCGGCGAGGGAGTGAGAGCGTTGTGGCGTGGCGACCGCTGTTGGTCGTCCTCGGGCGTGTGGCTGGGCTCGGGAGGGCGGTTCGGGGCCGAAGGGTCGATCCGGGTCGTCTAATGATCGATATATGACGCTTATTCGACCCGGATCCCTGTTGGTGCTCCATGAGGGCTGTTTTCGGGATGCGGGTCGCGTGAGCCGGAATAGTTCCGGTCAGCGCGACCCGGACCGATCCTTCGGCCCCGAACGCTCCCCCGAGCCCGAGAGACAGCCCGAGGACGACCGACAGCGGCGGCCACGCCACCCGGCTTCACTCCCTCGCCGGATCCTCTCCAACGCGACGCACCACCACCCACGCCGCGCACCGAGCGCCGCCAGCGCCCGCACCACCCGGCGCCGCCCCAAGCCCGAACTTGACATCAGCTTCAAGTCGGTGAGAGGCTCGCCGGCCATGTCCACCATCGAGGTCAACGGCACGACGATCCACTACGTCGACGAGGGTCCGCGGGATGCGCCCGCGCTCCTCTTCAGCCCGTCGATGTTCTTCGATCACCGGATGTTCGCCGCCCAGGCGGCGCAGCTTTCGGACCGCTATCGCATCGTCCGCTACGACCTCCGCGGGCAAGGTGAGTCGCAGCGCCATCCGCGCCCCAACCTCGACATGGACACGCAGGCCGAGGACGCTGCGGCGCTGATCAAGGCGCTCGGACTCCGCGACGTCACGTTCGTCGGCAACTCGATGGGTGGCTTCATCGGGCTGCGGGTCGCGGCGCGGCGGCCGGACCTGATTCGCAGCGCGGTCGTGATGGGCACATCGGCCGATGTTGAAGAACAAGTCGAGGCGATGGAGGGGCTGATCGCCGCCCTCCAGGAGCACGGCATGGCCCCGGTCCTCGACGGCGTCCTGCACTTCATGATGGGCGACACCACGCTCACCGATCCCTCGCGCGCCGACACCCTCGCAGAGGTCCGCGCACTGCTGCAAAGCCGCACGCCCGAATACGCCGACGCCGCCTGGCACATCGCGCACCGCCCCGGCATCCGCGACGAGCTCAAGGACATCAAGATCCCGCTGACCGTCGTCGCCGGGACCGAGGACCACACCTACCCGCCGCACAAGTCCCAGCAGATCGCCGACGGCGTACCGCACGCGCAGCTGATCACCATGGACAAGACCGGTCATGTCCATGCCCTTGAGAACCCGGAGGCCGTCAACGCGGTCCTCGAAGAGCACCTCGCGCAGCTCGACACGCTCCACGTCCGTGACTCCGGCGAGCCGGACCTGCCGGTGATCCTCGCGCTGCACTCGCTGTTCCTCGACGGCTCGATGTTCGACGGCCTCGCCGCCGCCGCCCGCGGCCGCTTCCGCGTGGTCGTCCCCGATTTCCGCGGCCAGGGCCTCAGCGCGCCCGCCCGCGGCAACGCCGAGGCCATCTCGATGGACCAGTGCGCCGACGACGTTGAGCAGCTCCTCGACGATCTGAACCTCGATCGCGTCCACCTCGTCGCGCAGTCGATGGGCGGCGACGTCGCCCTGCGCGTCGCCGCACGCCGCCCCGAGGCGATCGCCTCGATCGCGCTGCTCGGCTCCTCCGCGCAGGCCGAGCCACCCGAGAACCTCGCCGCCTTCGAGCCGATCGCCAACGCCGTGGCACAGAGCGGCTTCCAGGGCGAGATCCTCGACACGGTCATGGCCATCATGTACGGCGAGACCGCCCGCACCGACCCGGATCGCGCCGCCGAGGTGCAGCGCTGGCGCGCCGAGATCGCCGCGCTGCCACCGACGCTCGCACCCGCCATCCGCGGCGTCATCCGCCGCGCCTCGGTCATCGACCTGCTGCCGCGCATCGCCGCGCCGACGCTCGTCGTCTCCGGAACCGAGGACATCGCGCGGCCGCCCGCGTGGGCCGACCAGGTCGCGATGGCGATGCCCAACGCCACGCTCTGGCGTCTCGAAGGCGTCGGCCACAGCCCGACGCTCGAGGTCCCCGACACCGTCATCCCGCGCGTCCTGGACCACGCCGCGGCGGCCGACCAGGCTACGGCTCCACCAACCCCCGCCTGATCGCGTAACGCGTCAGCTCCACCCGGTCACGCATCCCGAGCTTGTTGAGGATGTTCTCCCGGTGGCGCTCGACCGTCCGCGGCGAGATCACCAACAACTCGGCGATCTGCTCGGTCGTGTGCGCTTCTGCCACCAACTTGACGACCTCGCGCTCGCGCGGCGTCAAGACCTCGCCGTCGCCGTCCCACTCGCCGGACTCCAGGTGCTCGCGGATGATCGTCCGCACGGCCGGGGGATAGAGGAACGGCTCGCCGCGCAGCGCCGCGCGACAGGCCTCCAGCAGGTCGAGGTCGGCGGCGCTCTTCAACACGTAGCCCGCCGCGCCCGCGTTCAAGGCCTCGAAGAAGTACTGGTCGACGTCGTGCATCGACAACATCAAGATCTTCAAGCCCGGCCGCCGCGCGCTGAGCTCGCGCGCCGCCGCCAGCCCGGTCCGCCGCGGCATCGCGACGTCCAACACCGCGAGGTCGACGTCCTCGCGCAGCCCCAGCTCGGTCGCCTCGATCCCGTCGCCCGCCTCGGCGACGACGTGCAGGTCGGGCGCCGCGTCGATGACATGGCGCAGCCCGCGCCGCACCATCGCGTGGTCGTCGGCGATCAGCACGCCGGCCTTCAACGGGACGCCGCTCATCAGAACCGCACCGTCAGCGCGACCTCGGTGCCGTGGCCGTGCGGCGCGCGCATCACGGTCAGCCGCGCGCCGATCAGCAGCGCACGCTCGCGCATCCCCTGGATGCCGGTCCCCTCGGGAGCGCCCTCGCGGCCGAAACCATCGTCGACGACCCGGACCAGCAGCTCGTCGTGCTGCGCGTCGACCGTGATCGTCACCTGCCCGGCGCCCGCGTGTCGCGCGACGTTGGTCAGCGCCTCCTGCACCACCCGATAGACCACCAACTCGGTCTCCGGTGGCAGCGGCGGGATGTTCGGCATGATCAGCCGGTGCACGCGCACGCCGGTGCGGTCGGCGAAAGACGTCGCCAGCGAGACCAGCGCACCGCGCAGCCCGAAGTCCTCCAGCGCCTCCGGCCGCAGCCCGCGCGTGACTTCGCGGACGCCGTCAGACGCCGCCCGCAGCGCCTCGCGCGCCGAGTCGAGCTCGCCCGCTTGCAGCTCCAGCGCGACGCCGGTGAGCGCCTGGCCAACCTCGTCGTGCAGCTCGCGCCCGATCCGCGCGCGCTCGGCCTCCTGGGCCTCGATCGCCCGCCGCCCGCTCGCGCGCCGCTCCTCCTGCAACCGCGACAACATCGCGTCGTAGGCGCGCGCCAGCGTCGCGACCTCGCCAGCGCCCTCGCGCGGCGCCTTGGCCGAGACCGCCCCCGCTCGTCCCAACAGGTCGGCCGTCGCCATCTCCGTCGCCAGCGATCGCAGCGGGGCCAGGGCGCGTCGCATCAAGATGATGTTGATCACGAGCGCCACGACGACGCCGAGCGCGAGCAACACCGCCTCGCCCGCGGTGACCCGCGCGCTCACCGTCGCCGGCGAGATCGCCAACACCAGCGCGCCCGCGAAGACCACGAGCGCGTTCCCCGCGATCACCCGCTGGAGCAACGTCATGCCGTCCATGGTGGCGCTTCGCGCGCGCGACCGTGATGGGGAGCGCTCCCCATGGTCCGCAAGCCGTCGCACACCGAGCATTGAGGTATGACCGAGATCCGCACCCCTCGCAGCACCGCCGAGCCCGATACGCGCCGCGGCCCTGACGGCCTGCTCCGCGATCCCGACGCCGCGCGCGCCGAGGCGCGCCGGGGCTGGTTCATGCTCACCGCGCTGTTCGTCGGCGGCGCCGTCCTCGTGGCGCTCGCCGCGATCGTCACGTAATGGCCGACGGCACGCTCCTGCTCATCGTCGGCGCGCTGCTGGCCGGCGGCATCGCCGTCTCCCAGGTCGGCGATCGGATCCGCGTGCCCGGGCTGGTGCTCGTCATCGGCCTCGGCATGGCGATCGGCTCCGACGGCCTCGGCTGGCTGCACTTCGACAACTACGAGGTCGCCAAGACGATCGGCATCATCGCGCTGGCCGCGATCCTCTTCGAGGGCGGGCTGGCCGCAGGCTTCTCGGAGATCCGCCCGGTCCTCAAGCCGGCGCTGTCGATGGCGCTCATCGGCACCACCCTCACCGCCGTCTTCGCCGGCCTCGCCGCCTCCTGGCTGCTGCACTTCAGCCTGCTCGAAGGCCTGCTGCTCGGCTCGATCCTCGCCGCCACCGACGGCGCGGCGATCTTCGCGGTGCTGCGCGGCTCGACGCTGCGCCGCCGCGTCGCGCGCACGCTGGAAGGCGAGGCCGGCCTCAACGACCCCGTCGCGGTCCTGCTGGTGATCGGCTTCTCCACGTGGATCACGACCGAGGGCTACAACTTGGTCGACATGGCCCAGGCCTTCGTGGTCGAGCTGTCGGTCGGCGCGGTCGCGGGCCTGGCGGTCGGCGCCGCGAGCGCCGCGCTGATGCGCCGCAAGCCGCTGACGACGCCCGGCCTCTACCCGGTCGCCTCGATGGCGACCGGCGCGCTGGCGTTCGGCGTCGGCGACGTGCTGCACGGCTCCGGCTTCCTGGCGGTCTACCTCGCGGGCCTCGCGCTGGCCAGCGCGCCGAAGGCCGAGCGCGAGGCGATGGAGACCTTCCACGACGGCCTCGCCTGGGTCGCCCAGTTGGCGATGTTCTTGACGCTCGGCCTGCTCGTCTTCCCGGACGCGCTCGGCTCCGTGGCGCTCGAGGGCACGATCCTCGCGGTGCTCGCCGCGGTCGTCGCGCGGCCGTTGGCGGTGTTCATCGCCACGACCGGTCAGGGCTTTGACGTGCGCGAGCGCGCGGTGCTCGGCTGGGCCGGGTTGCGCGGCGCGGTCCCGATCGTGCTGGCGACGTTCCCGGTCCTTGAGGGCGTGCCGCACGCGCGGGAGCTGTTTGCGATCGCGTTCTTCGCGGTGCTCGTCTCGACGGTCGTGCAGGGGACGACGTTCGAGGCGCTCGCGCGGCGCCTGAGCGTGACCGGCGAGGAACGACCTCAGCGTGAGACCAAGCGACCCAAGGACGTGACGTCCTCGCGCGGATCGCCGTCGACCGTGACCGCGTCGCCGTCCTGAACCGGCAGGCGCAGCGCCGAACGGGCGCCCTCCGTCGCCGCGTGCAGCACGTCGGCGGCGGAGAGCCCGCCCAGGCGCACCAGCGCCGCGGCCTCCGCCGCCACACCCGCCGGACCGAGCTCGTCGGAGCCGACGAGCACCGGCACGCCGAGCGCGACCGCCAGCGGCAGCGTGCGGCGCCACGCCTCCAACGGGCCGGTGTGCCGCTCGATCGTCCCGACCGTCGGCACCCAGATCGTGCCGCGCGCCGCCATCGCCTCGACCACCCGCTCGTCGGCCATCGGCCCGTGCTCGATCGAGTCCACGCCCGCCGTCACCAGGTCGCCGACGATCGGCCCGGACACGTGCGCCATCGCCCGCGCCTCGCCGGCGTGCGTGACCGCCACCACCTCGGCGACCAACCCCATGTCGTAGTTGACGACCGGCGCGAACCAGTTGCGATCAGGCCCCGGGAAGTCGGCCATCAGCTTGATCCACGGGACGCCGCGCGTCACCTGCGCGGCGACCTCCTCCAACAGCGCCGCGGGCGGCGTCGGATCGAGCAGGTGCTTCAGGTGACCGCCCACGGGTGCGAGGAACTTCCCGGCCGCCACCTCGCGCCCGGCGTCCAGCTCTTCGACAACGATCCCCGATCGCGAGCCCGCGTCCCGGCAGGCCAGCACGCCCGCGGCGCGCGCCGCCGCCCGCGACCCGGCGATCCCGCCGCCCGCGCCGAAGTCGACCGTCAGGTGGCAGTGCGCGTCGACCAGTCCGCCCGGGATCGTCGTCACGCGCCGACACTACGCTTCTTGGCAATGGCGCCGCTGCGCATCGATCCCGTCGCCGAGGCGCGCCGCCACTGGGCCGACCGCTGGGGCCAGGAGCCGACCGCCTCGATGGCCGCGGTCACCTCGATCATGCGCGCCCAGCAGATCCTGCTGGCGCGCCTCAACGAGCTGCTCAAGCCGCACGGGCTGACGTTCCCGCGCTTCGAGGCGCTCGTGCTGTTGTCCTACACCAAGAACGGCGAGCTGCCGATCGGCAAGCTCGGCGAGCGCCTCCAGGTCCACCGCACGTCGGCGTCCTCGATCGTCGCCGCGCTGGACGACGACGGCTTCGTGCGCCGGATCCCGTCCGAGCGCGATGGCCGCGCGACGCTCGCGCAGATCACCGACCGCGGCCGCGCCGTCGCGCGAGCCGCGACCCAGGACCTCAACGACGCGGAGTTCGGCCTCGGCGCGCTGGGCGCCGACGAGCAGGAAGGGCTGACGACCACCCTGCGCACCCTGCGCCTCGACGCGGGCGATTTCGTCGCCTAACATGGTGGTCCCACGAGATATGAGGAAATCCTCCTAAATGGCCACGCAGCAGAGCCCCACGGTCCCGACCACCCACGAGGAGTGGCTGGCCGTCTACGGCGCAACGCCCGAGCGCGACGCGGAGTTCATCACGCTCTCCGGCGAGGAGATCAAGCCGCTCTACACGGCGGCCGACGTCAACGACGCGCCCGACCACATCGGCCTGCCCGGCGCGTTCCCCTTCACGCGCGGCGTCTACCCGTCGATGTACCGCGGCCGCCTGTGGACGATGCGCCAGTTCGCGGGCTTCGGCACCGCCGAGGAGACCAACGAGCGCTTCCACTACCTGCTCAACCACGGGCAGACGGGGCTGAGCACGGCGTTCGACATGCCGTCGCTGATGGGCCACGACTCCGACCACCCCATGTCGCTGGGCGAGGTCGGGCGCGAGGGCGTCGCCGTCGACACGCTGGACGACATGGAGGACCTGTTCGCCGGCATCGACCTCGGCGAGGTCTCGGTCTCGATGACCATCAACGCGCCTGCCGCGATCATGATGGCCTTCTACGTCGCCGCCGCCGAACGCCAGGGCATCCCGGCGGACCGCCTCGCGGGCACGATCCAGGCCGACATCCTCAAGGAGTACATCGCCCAGAAGGAGTGGTGCTTCCCGATTGACCCCGCGATGCGGTTGATGGGGGACATGGTCGAGTGGTGCACGCACAACATGCCGCGCTGGCACCCGGTCTCGATCTCCGGCTATCACATCCGCGAGGCCGGCTCGACCGCCCAGCAGGAGCTGGCCTTCACGCTCAAGGACGGCCTCACCTACGTTGAGCAGGCGATCGACCGCGGCCTGGACGTCGACGACTTCGCACCCAGGTTGTCGTTCTTCTTCAACGCGCAGATCGACTTCTTCGAGGAGATCGCCAAGTACCGCGCGGCGCGTCGGATCTGGGCGCGCGAGCTGCGCGACACCTACGGGGCCAAGAACCCCAAGTCGTGGCTGATGCGCTTCCACACGCAGACCGCGGGCGTGTCGCTGACCGCCCAGCAGCCGCTCAACAACATCACGCGCACGGCGATCGAGGCGCTGGCCGGCGTCCTGGGCGGGACGCAGTCGCTGCACACCAACTCCTACGACGAGGCGCTCGCGCTGCCGACCGAGGAGGCCGTGCGGATCGCGCTGCGCACGCAGCAGATCATCGCCCACGAGACCGGCGTCACCTCCACCATCGATCCGCTCGGCGGCTCCTACTTCGTCGAGTCGCTGACCGACGAGATGGAGGCCGCGGCCTACGACTACTTCCGCCGCATCGACGAGCTCGGCGGGATGGTCGAGGCCGTCAAGCAGAACTTCTGCCAGCGCGAGATCGCCGACGCGTCCTATGAGCTCCAGGGCCGCATCGACCACGGCGACCGCGTCGTCGTCGGCGTCAACCGCTACACGGAGGGCGACGACGCCCAGACGCCGATCCTGCGCATCGACCCGGCGCTGGAGCGCAAGCAGGTCGACCGCGTCGCCGCCGTCCGCGGGCGCCGCGACGGCACCGCTGTGGAGGCCGCGCTGAGCGCCCTGAAGGACGCCGCCGCGCGTCCTGAGGAGAACCTCATGCCGCATCTCCTGGACGCGGCGCGGGTTCACGCCACCGAAGGTGAGATCATCAAGGCGTTGCAGGCCGTCTTCGGGTCGTACACCGAGACGCCGGTGTTCTAGGTCCCAACCGCTCTCCAGGAGAAGCCTCGTCCCATGAAGAAGCCCCTCGTCGGCGCCGCCGTCGCCGCGATCGCCGCAGGCGCCCTGGCGGTTCCCGCCCTGGCCGCCACCAAGACCGTCCAGGTCAAGGACAACAAGTTCGTCGCCAGCTCGATCACGGTCAAGAAGGGCACGACCGTCAAGTGGGTCTGGAAGGGCGAGGCGCCCCACGACGTCTCCGTGACCAAGGGCCCGGCCAAGTTCAAGTCGAAGGTCCAGACCTCCGGCAGCTTCTCCAAGAAGCTGACGAAGAAGGGCACCTACTCGATCGTCTGCACGATCCACGCGCCCGGCATGAAGATGACCGTCAAGGTCAAGTAGCGCGCGCGGGGCGGGCGGGGACCGGGTCCTACTCGAGATCCAGCTTCAGCTGCGCGCTGGGCCGGAGCCGCTGCACCCGCGGCGGCTCCGCGCCCGGTCCGCCCGCCGGCTTGAAGACCGTCACCACGTCGCGCGCGGACAAGGGCCCCGACGGGCGCCCGTCGCAGCGCTCGATGCCCAGCCGCCCGAGGCGGATCGCGGTCACGACGGCGTGGAACTGCCCGGTCGCGCCCCGCGCGAGCACCACGTCGCCGACCTTGATCTCCGCCATCGCGGGCAGCCTATCCAGACGTCGATGCGCGAGACCGGCCCCGGACGCTACGATCCGCGCGCCTCCGGACCGGGCGCTGTTCCCATCTCGGCCGGAAGGAGCCACTCATGTCTGCGACTCCCACACAGCGCAAGATCCGCGTCGTCGTCGCCAAGCCCGGACTCGACGGGCACGACCGCGGAGCCAAGATCATCGCCCGTGCCCTGCGTGACGCAGGCATGGAGGTCATCTACACCGGCCTGCACCAGACGCCGGAGCAGATCGTGGAGACCGTGATCCAAGAGGACGCCGACGCCGTCGGGCTGTCGATCCTCTCGGGCGCGCACATGACGCTCGTGCCCCGCATCGTCGAGCTGCTCAAGGAGCAGGGCATCGACGACGTGCTGATCACCGTCGGCGGGACGATCCCCAGCGACGACATCCAGCCGCTCAAGGACCTGGGCGTCTCCGAGGTGTTCACGCCCGGGGCGCCGACGCAGGCCATCATCGACTTCATCCGGTCCGCCGTCGAGGCCTCGCCTCGGCAGGGCGTCTAGAACGGACGCCGGACCGGCCGTGAGAAGCGCAGGATTCTTGTGGTCTCTGCGCCCGATTGACTCGTCAGTCAACGAAGCAGGTACCATCCCGAATGACCGTTCGCCAGAGGAGGCCCTGACACCGTGAAGATCGCCGTGTTGGTCAAGGAAGTCCCGGACGCCGCCGTCCAGAAGCGCATCGACCCGAGCACCGGTCGCCTGGACCGCTCCGGGGAGAAGAACCTCAACCCGTATGACACGCATGCCATCGAGGCTGCGATGCAGATCAAGGAGGGTGGCGCCGTCCCGGTCGAGGAGATCGTGGCCGTCACCATGGGCCCCGAGTCCGCCGTGCGCGCGTTGCACAAGGCCGTCTCGCTGGGCGCCGACCGCTCCGTGCACCTGAGCGACGCGGCCCTCGCGGGCTCCGACGTGGCCGCCACCGGCTACGCGCTCGCCCAGGTCCTGAAGCGTGAGAACCCCGACCTCGTCCTGCTGGGTCAGCAGAGCGACGACGGCGAGTGCTACACGATCGGCGCCGTCGTGGCCGAGTACCTCGGTCAGCCGTCGCTGACCCAGGTCATCAAGCTCGACATCGCCGGCACGGAGCTCACCTGCGAGCGCCAGGCCGAGTACGGCTACGACACCGTCAAGGTCACGCTGCCCGCCGTCATCTCGGTCGGCGACGCGATCAACGAGCCGCGCTACCCGTCGCTGAAGGCGATCATGGGCGCCAAGAAGAAGCCGCTCGAGACGGTCTCGGCCGGCGACGCGGACATCGACGCCGGCAAGGTCGGCGCCGAGGGCTCCAACGTGCAGTGCGGCGACTTCAAGGCTCCGCCGTCGAAGTCCGCCGGCACGATCATCGAAGACGAGGACACGGATGACACCGTGGCCAAGATCGTGGCCTGGCTCGACGAGCGCAAGCTCCTGGCTTAGAGAGGACTGACAGCGATGAGCAACATCCTGGTCTACGCGCTCCACTACGAGGGCGCCTTCAACAAGAACTCGCTCGGCGCCGTCTCCGAGGCCTCGCGCCTCGCGGGCGAGCTGGGCGGCGAGGCCCACGCGGTCGTCATCGGCGAGGGCATCAGCGACGAGCTGGCCGCCACGCTCGGTAAGTACGGCGCCAAGAAGGTCATCAAGGCTGAGGGCCCCGAGGGCCTCGCGGGCCCGGTCATCGGCGTCCTGGGCAAGCTGTTCGACAACGGCGGCTACGAGTACGCCGTCTTCGGCGGCGGCCTCCTGGGCTTCGAGATCGGCGCTGGTTTGGCCGCGCGCATCAACGCCGGCGTGACCATGGAGGTCACAGGCGTCAACGTCGACGGCGGCAAGCTCGTCGCCGAGCGCCCGATCCTCGGCGACTCGTCGATCTCCACCTCCCGCTACAAGGGCAAGGGCATCATCATCGCCCGCCTGAACGCGTTCGAGATCAAGGAGACCGGCAGCGACGCGCCGGTCGAGAACATCTCGGTCGAGCTGTCGCCGCAGGCGCAGCAGGCGACGATCGTCACGCGCGGTGAGCAGCGCGGCGCCGACGTCGACATCGAGGGCGCGAACATCCTCGTCGCCGGTGGCCGTGGCCTCGGCAAGGCCGAGGGCTTCGAGCTCTGCGCCGACCTCGCGAAGGCCTTCGGCGGCAACTCCGCCGTCGCCGCCACGCGCGCGGTGGTCGACGCCGGCTGGTACCCCTACGCGGCGCAGATCGGCCAGACGGGCAAGACCGTCGCGCCGAAGCTGTACCTCGCGGCGGGCATCTCCGGCGCGATCCAGCACAAGGTGGGCATGCAGGCCTCGGAGAACATCGTGGCCATCAACAAGGACGCCAACGCCCCGATCTTCGAGTTCTCGGATCTCGGCATCGTCGGCGACCTGAACAAGATCCTCCCGAAGCTGACCGAGGCGGTGAAGGCCCGCAAGGGCTAGGACCATGGCCGGCCGCAACGGCAAGGTGGCACCGGCGGCGTACCCGCCGCCGGTCGACACCCAGAAGGAGTTCATCAAGCGGGAGCTGGATCCCGAGGACGAGCGCATCGACGTCGGCGTCGCCATCGTTGGCGGCGGCACGGCGGGCCTCGCCACGGCCAACCGGCTCCTGCAGCTCCTCGCGGACGATCCGGAGACGATGGAGCGTCTGGGCGAGGTCCCCGTAGCGGTCATCGAGAAGGCCAAGGTCTGCGGCGGGCACAACCTGTCCGGCGCGGTCGTTCGGCCGGGGCCGCTGGAGGAGCTGTACCCCGAGTACTCGCGCGAGGACTGGCGCAAGGAGGGGTGGGCGTACGGCGAGGTCCACAAGGAGGCCGTCTACATGACGCCGACCTCCAAGCTCGCGATCCGGATCCCGCCGCCGCCGCCGTTTAAGAACCACGGCAACGAGGTCATCTCGGTGTCGGCGCTGGCCCGGTTCCAGCAGCGGCTCGCGGAGGAGGGCGGGGCCTACGTCCTGACCGAGACCGCGGCGACGCAGCTGCTCGTCGAGGACGGCCGCGTCCGCGGCGTCCGCTCCGGCGACAAGGGCCGTGGCAAGGACGGCGAGCCGCTGGGCAACTTCGAGCCCGGCACGGACATCACCGCGCAGTTCACGGTGCTGGCCGAAGGCTGCTGGGGTCACCTCACCGGTCCCGCGATCCGCGAGTTCGACCTGGCTGCCGGCGCTGAGCCGCAGACCTGGGAGCTCGGGGTCAAGGAGATCTGGAAGGTCGCCAAGCCGCTGGATCGCCTGATCCACACGATCGGCCCGTGGCCGGTCAAGATCTCGGCCAAGTACGGCCAGATCGGCGGCACCTGGATCTACCCGATGAAGGACGAGAAGACCGGGGACGACCTGGTCTCGATCGGCTTCGTCGTCGACCTCGACTACGCCGACGCGACCACGTCGGTTCACGACCTGCTGCAGCAGTTCAAGCTGCACCCGCTCGTGCGCAAGATCCTCGAGGGCGGCGAGCGCGTCGGCTGGGGCGCCAAGGCGCTGCCGGGCGGCGGCTACTGGTCGATGCCCAAACTGACGATGCCGGGCGCGCTGCTGGTCGGCGACTCGGCGGGCATGGTCGACACGGTGGCGCTGAAGGGCGTCCACCACTGCATCAAGTCGGGCATCCTGGCCGGCGAGGCGATCTACAACGCCCTCAAGAACGGCAACACCTCCCTGGAGTCCTACGAGGACGCCGTCGAGGAGTCGTCGATCGGCAAGGAGCTCTACCAGGTCCGCAACACGCGCCAGCCGTTCCAGAAGGGCTTCCTGCGCGGCGGTCCGCTGGTCAACGCGGCGATCGTCACCAAGGGCAAGTTCCCGCCCGGCAAGCTGGCGTGGCACAAGCAGGACAAGAAGCCGATGTTCATCGGCAACACGAAGGACGGCTACCCCAAGCCGGACGGCAAGTACACGTTCGACAAGCTGTCCTCGGTGTTCATCACGGGCAACGCGACCCGCGATGATGCGCCGAACCACATCCGCGTCAAGAAGAACGTCCCGCGCGAGGTCGCGGAGACGTGGCGCTGGATGTGCCCGGCCGGCGTGTACGAGATCCCGGAGGACGCGCCGGAGCACGGCAACGTCGACGTGATCGTCAACTACACCAACTGCGTGCAGTGCGGCGCGATCACGGCCAAGGGCGGTCGCCTGACGACGCCCGAGGGCGGCGACGGGCCGCTGTACCAGCAGACGTAGCCGAAGACTCGCCCAGAGGGCGAGCTTCGGTCGCGGGTGTTTGCCCAGAGGGCAAAACCCGCAAGCAGCGGAGAGGGGCGCCTGAAAGGGCGCCCCTTCTCGTTGTGCGATGTCTGCGCAACCATTCGGGTCCGCACCTGTTCAAACGGATGCCGCATGCCGCTCCGACGTCCCTTCCTCCTCGCCCTCGCCGCGCTCTCGCTCGCCCTGCCCGCCTCGGCGCCTGCCGCGTCGGCCAAGATCTCGCTGGCCGCGAAGGTGGCCGACTGCACCACGGGCACCGCCGACTCCGAGCGCGCCGCGGCGTTCACGGGGTCGATGTCGGCCTCGGGCGCCAAGCGCATGCAGATGAGGTTCCTGCTGATGCAGCGGTCAGGGACCGGGCCGAAGGGGACGTTCAAGAAGGTCGCGGTTCCCGGCTGGGGGTCCTGGGAGAAGGCCGACCCGGGGCGCAGCGCGTTCGTGTTCACCAAGCGGATCGAGGCGCTGACGGCGCCGGCGGGGTACCGCGTCGTGATCACGTTCCGCTGGCTGGACGCCAAGAACCACGTGACGAAGACCACGTCGCGGACGTCGGCGACCTGCGAGGTCGCCGATCCGCGGCCCGACCTGGTGCTGGGCGGGCTGGACGCGGTGGCGGCGGGGCCGGGGCGCGCTGCGTACACGGTCGCCGTCAGCAACGAGGGGCATTCGGAGGCCGAGCCGTTTGCAGTGACGGTGACCGTCGGCGGCGTCACGTCGGACCCGGCGATCCTCGGTCCGCTGGACGCCGGCGAGCGCGGAAGCGGGGCCGTGGCGGCGCCGCGGTGCTCGCCGGGATCGACGATCACGGTGACGCTCGACGTGGCCAACGCGGTCGACGAGAGCGACGAGGCCGCCAACGTCGTCCAACGCCCCTGCCCGCTGGCCTGAGGGACGGGTTCCAGACGGTGGCGTGACGCTACACTGGATCTCGATCATGAAGACCGCCATTCACCCGGAGTACGTCGTTTCGCACGTCACCTGTACGTGTGGCAACGACTTCTACACGCGCTCGACGCAGGCTGAGATCCACGTCGAGGTCTGCTCGCAGTGCCACCCGTTCTACACGGGCAAGCAGAAGATCATGGACACGGGCGGCCGTATCGACCGCTTCAAGCGTCGCCAGGCGCGCGCCGCCGGCACGAAGGACTAGCAAGCCCGCGCGATGTCGGACGCACCGCGCCCCGCCGACGGCGCACCCGCCGTCGGCGCCGGTGCGTCCGCTTCGCCCGTCGTTGAAGCTCCCGTCCCTGCCGTCGCGCAGGGCGAGGGAGCCTTCAGCGGCGATCTCGTCGCCATCCGCGACGCCCCCGTAGGCGGCCAGGCCGTCCTCGAGGGCGTGATGATGCGCGGCATCTCCACGTGGGCCGTCGCGGTCCGCAAGCCGCTGCCCGAGCAGCTCAAGCAAGGCGGCTTGGAGTCGGAGGAGGTGCCCCTCGGCGAGATCGAGGTCGTCAGCGAGCCGCTGACGAGCATCCTCAAGAAGCACCGCTTCTACCGACTGCCGCTTCTGCGCGGCGTCATCGCCCTGGGCGAGTCGCTGTCGATCGGCTTCAAGGCGCTGGCGATCAGCGCCAACGCGCAGGTGCCCGAGGACGAGAAGGAGATCTCGGGCGGCGTCTGGTTCGGCACCGTGCTGGTCGCGCTGTTGTTGGCGGTCGGCCTATTCTTCGTCGTGCCGGTCGGGCTGACGTCGCTGATCAAGGACCAGCTCGACTCCTCGCTGCTGTTCTGGCTGGTCGAGGGCGTCGTGCGCACCGCGATCTTCTTGGGGTACTTGCTGATGTTGAGCAAGCTCCGCGATCTGCGACGGGTCTTCGAGTACCACGGCGCCGAGCACAAGACGATCTCGTGTTACGAGGCCGGGCTGGAGCTGACGCCCGAGAACGCCCAGAAGTTCTCCCGCCTTCATCCCCGCTGCGGGACGAGCTTCCTGCTGGTGGTCATGATCGTCGCGATCTTCGTCTTCGCGCCGATCGGTCTGCCCGCCTGGTACTGGCTCGTGGCGACCCGCATCATCGGCGTCCCGCTGATCGCCGGCATCTCCTTCGAGCTGATCAAGTACGCCGGCAAGAACCGCCGCCGCGGCTGGGTCCGCGCCGTCATGTACCCCGGCCTGATGCTCCAGAAGCTGACGACCCGCGAGCCCGACCTGGACCAGCTCGCCGTCGCCATCGCCGCCATGAACGCCGTCCTCGACGTCGAGAACCCCCTGGGTGCGACGGACGAGGAGAAGGTGGGCATGGAGGTTGTCGCATGACGGCGCTGAGCGCCGCCAAGCGAGTGGCCTAAGCGCCACGCGCCGCCGCCAAGCGAGCGGCGTATCCCAGCCGTGTGGCGTTCGAGTGCCCGCGGGTGGGTGAACCTCGGCCGTCGGGGCAACTCGGAGGTCCGGGTCGCTTCGGCGTCGGTATGCGACGCGGGAGCGACCCGCGTCTCTGCTCGCCGGGTCCAACGGCATGTTTGTGTTCCATAGCGACACGAACGTGCCGTTCGATCGTGTCCCGCGGGCGGTCGCGTTGTCCCGGCGTCCCTGCGTCCCGGGCGGTAGCCTCAAACGTCGCATGATCGAGTCCCTCGTCGAGCAGATCGAGACCCGCTTCGCCGAGGTCGGCCGCCAGATGACCGATCCGGAGGTGATCGGTGATCGCAACCGGTATGCCGAGGTCGGTCGGGAGTACCGGCGGCTGGAGCCTGCCGCGAAGCTGGCGGAGGAGTGGCGGCATGCGTCCGACGACGCCGCGGGTGCGCGCGAGCTGCTGGCCGAGGGCGAGGATCCCGAGTTCCGTGAGCTGCTTAAGAGCTCCGAGGCCAAGATCGAGGAGCTGGAAGAGGAGATCCGGCTGTCGATGGTCGAGCCGGATCCCAATGACGACAAGAACGTGATCGTCGAGATCCAGGGTGGCGCGGGTGGGGAGGAGGCCGGCCTCTGGGCGGGCGATCTCTACCGGATGTTCACCCGCTACGCCGAGCGTCGCGGGTATTCCACAGAGCCCATGGACGTCGGCGACGGCAAGTACACGTTCGCGGTCAAGGGTGACGGCGCGTACTCGATCTTCAAGTTCGAGGGCGGGACCCACCGCGTGCAGCGCGTGCCCGCCACCGAGTCCCAGGGCCGGATCCACACGTCGACCGCCACCGTCGCGGTGCTGCCCGAGGCCGAGGACGTCGACGTCCACATCGACCCCAACGACCTGCAGATCGACGTCTACCGCTCCGGCGGCCCGGGCGGCCAGTCGGTCAACACCACCGACTCGGCGGTGCGGATCACGCACAAGCCCTCAGGGATCGCGGTCGCGATGCAGGACGAGAAGTCCCAGCTGCAGAACCGCGAGAAGGCGATGCGCGTCCTGCGCGCGCGCCTCTACGAGGCCGCGCTGGCCGAGCAGCAGGCAGCCTCCGCCGAGGCCCGGCGCTCGCAGGTCGGCACCGGCGATCGCGCCGAGAAGATCAGGACCTACAACTACGGCGAGCGCCGCGTGACCGACCATCGCATCAAGCTCACCGCCCACAACCTCGACGACGTGCTCGCGGGCGAGCTCGACGAGTTCACCGCCGCGTTGCAGGACGACGAGAAGCGCCGCGGCCTCGAGAGCCAGGCCGCGGCCTAGCTCATCGATGGCGTCCTCGCCCTTCGCCGGCGTCGGGGTCCGCGAGGCGCTCGACAGCGCGCTCGTCGCGCTGAACGGCGCGCGCGTCGACACGCCGCGCCTCGACGCCGAGATCCTGCTCGGCCACGCGCTCGGCGTCGATCGCACCGCGCTGTGGCTCGATCCCGACCGCGAGGTCACCGGCGACGCCGCCCGCTGGTTCCGCGACGCGATCCGCCGCCGGACCGTCGAGCGCGTCCCGGTCGCCTACCTCGTCGGGCACAAGGGCTTCCGCCACCTCGACCTGCTCGTCGACCAGCGCGTGCTCGTCCCGCGCCCGGAGACCGAGCACCTCGTAGAAGCGCTGCTCGACCTGCCCCAAGGCGCGCGCGTCCACGACGTCGGCACCGGCAGCGGCGCCATCGCACTAGCGCTCAAGGACGAGCGGCCCGACCTCAAGGTCAGCGCCTCTGACGTCTCGCCCGACGCGCTCGCCGTGGCCCGCGCGAACGCAGAAAAGCTCAACCTCAAGGTCTCCTTCTCCCAGGGCGACCTCCTCGACGGCGTCGACCCGCACGTCGACGTCATCGTCTCCAACCCGCCCTACATCCCGGACGGCGACCGCCCGACGATGATGCCCGAGGTCGTCCGCCACGAGCCCGGCCTGGCGCTCTTCGCCGGCGCCGACGGCCTGCGGACGATCCGCCCGCTGCTCACGCAGGCCGCGCAGACGCAGGCGACCACCGTCGCGCTGGAGGTCGGCGCCGGCCAGGCGCCGTCGGTCCGCGCGCTGGTCGCCGCCGTGGGCTTCCCGGAGGTCACGACCGTCACCGACCTCGCCGGCCACGAGCGCGTGGTCCTGGGCGAACGATGATCACCACCGAGCAGGCCGCCACCTTCGAGCGCTGCATGGCGGTCGGCGGCGTCGCGGTCTTCGGTGCCGACACGGTCTACGGCCTGGCCTGCGACGTCGCGTCGCGCGAGGCCGTCGAGCGCCTGTACGCCATCAAGGGGCGCCGGCCGGACAAGCCCGCCGCGGTGATGTTCTTCAACTTAGACCTCGCGCTGGCCGCGCTGCCGGAGCTGGGTCCGCGCACGACGACCGCGCTCGAAGGCCTGCTGCCCGGCGCGGTCACGCTGCTGCTGCCCAACCCGGCGGAGCGCTTCCCGCTGGCGTGTGGCCCCGATCCGACCACCGTCGGCCTGCGCGTCCCCGCCCTCGCGCCGACCGCCACCGCGCTGGCCGCCGTGCGCTGGCCGGTCCTGCAGTCCTCGGCCAACCCGTCGGGTGGCGCGGACGCCCGCCGCCTCGCCGACATCCCGCGACCGATCCTCGACCAGGCCGACCTGCTCCTCGACGCCGGCGAGCTGGACGGCACCGCGTCGACCGTCGTCGACCTGCGCCGCTTCGAAGACGACGGATCGTGGGACGTGATCCGCGAGGGCGCGGTCGCGGAAAGTTGCGTGGCGGCCACGCTGTCTTCGCTGTAGATTGCGGGCCGCCATGGTGATCGCCGTCGGGTCGGACCACGCGGGCTACCACCTCAAGGAGCACGTCAAGGCCGTGCTGCTCGCCTCCGGGCACGAGGTCATGGATGTCGGGACCGAGACGCCCGACTCGGTCGACTACCCGGCCTTCGCCGAGCAGGCCGCGCGCCTGGTCTCCGCGGGCCAGGCTGAGCGCGCCGTGCTGGCGTGCGGCTCGGGCGTCGGCGTCGCGATCGTCGCCAACAAGGTCGCGGGCGTCCGCGCCGTCAACGCGCATGACCCGTCCGAGGTCGAGATGGCCCGCCGCCACAACGACGCCAACACCGTGACGCTCAGCGGCGCGCGCCTGGCGCCCGACGCCGCCGACGCGATCGTCGCACGCTTCCTGCGCACCGCCTTCGAGGGCGGTCGCCACGCGCGCCGCGTGTCGCAGATTGCGGATCTGGACGGCAGTGCCGTTCAGTCTCCGGCCGTCGGCTGATACCGTCGAAGGCGTCGCGACTGGCGCCGAGGGAGGAATCGACCTCCGGGGAGCGACGAGCAGCACTTCTTTGCCGCGCGCCTGGGCCCAATCCATCGGATCCTTCCCAAAGGAGCAGCGCCGTGTCTTCCGATCTGAGCCCCGACTTCTTCACCCAGTCGCTTGCCGAACTGGACCCGGAGATCGCCGACGCGATCGCCAAGGAGCTGAACCGCCAGCAGACCACGCTGGAGATGATCGCTTCGGAGAACTTCGTCCCGCAGGCGATCCTCGAGGCGCAGGGCAGCGTCCTCACCAACAAGTACGCCGAGGGCTACCCGGGCCGTCGCTACTACGGCGGCTGTGAGTTCGTCGACATCATCGAGCAGCTCGCGATCGACCGCGCGAAGTCGCTCTTCGGCGCCGAGCACGCCAACGTCCAGCCGCACGCCGGCGCGCAGGCCAACGCCTCCGTCTACCACGCGCTGCTGCAGCCGGGCGACACGATCATGGGCCTCTCGCTCCCGCACGGCGGCCACCTCAGCCACGGCATGAAGCTCAACGTGTCCGGCCGCCTCTACGACATCGCTCCTTACGAGGTCGACCGCGAGAGCTCGCTGATCGACATGGACGAGGTCGAGCGGATCGCCAAGGAGCGCAAGCCCAAGCTGCTGCTCGCCGGCTGGTCGGCCTACCCGCGCGTCCTGGACTTCGAGCGCTTCCGCGCGATCGCCGACGAGGTCGGCGCGCTGCTGATGGTCGACATGGCGCACTTCGCGGGCCTCGTCGCCGCGGGCCTGCACCCCAACCCCGTGCCCTACGCCGACGTCGTGACGAGCACCGTCCACAAGACGCTCGGCGGCGCGCGCGGCGGCCTCATCCTCTGCAAGGAGGAGTACGCCAAGAAGATCAACTCGGGTGTCTTCCCGGGTCAGCAGGGCGGGCCGTTGGAGCAGGTCATCGCGGGCAAGGCGGTGGCCTTCAAGATCGCGGCCTCCGAGCAGTTCCGCGAGCGCCAGGAGCGCACGATCGCCGGCGCGAAGGCGGTCGCGGAGAGGCTCGTCTCCGTAGGCCACGGCGTGGACGTCCTCACCGGCGGCACCGACGTGCACCTCGCGCTGGTCGACCTGCGCGAGTCGGAGATCGATGGCCAGCAGTCTGAGGACCGCCTGCACGACATCGGCATCACGGTCAACCGCAACGCGGTGCCGTTCGACCCGCGCCCGCCGATGGTCACGTCCGGCCTGCGCGTCGGCACGTCCGCGCTTGCGACCCGCGGCCTGCAGGCCGAGGACTTCGCCGAGGTCGGCGACATCATCGCCACCGCCCTGACGCCGGACTTCGACGCCAAGCGCGACGAGCTGGCCGATCGCGTCAGCGCGATCGCGGAGCGCTACCCGCTCTACGAGGCGCTGAGCGCGGCGACGACCGCCTGACCGACGCGGCGATCGCCTGGCGCGCCAGGCGATCGAGCGTGATCGCGATCGGGACCGTCAGCAGCAGCACCTCGAGCAGCTCGACGGGCCCGATCGACCCGACGACGTAGACATAGAGCCACCACGAGATCACCAAGCCGGTGACCGCGCTGGCCAGGGCGAGCAGCAGACGGGACAGGGACATGACCCGTCTGCTGGTTCCACGGGCGACTGGTCAGGAAACGTCTGTGGTTCCCGAACGCGCCAGGATCCCTGCCATGACGGCAGCCTGGCGCGCGACGTCGTGCGCGGCGGCGGCGACGCGCGCGGCGGCGTTGGGCGACGGCATCGCGGCGGCGGCGGCCAGCGCCGCGGCCAGCGCGGCCGGGTCGTTGGGGTCAACCAGGACGCCGGCCTGGGGCGTGACGAACTCCGGCGGGCCGCCGTTCGTGGTGGCCACGACGGTGCGCGCCATCGCCATCGCCTCGAGCGTCGCCAGGCCGAAGGGCTCGATGCGCGACGGCTGGGCGAGGACGTCGCACGCCGCGTACCAGGCCGGCACCGCGTCGTGCGGGACCCGGCCGACGACCGTGACGCCCGGACGGCCTTCGAGCGCGCCGCGCAGCGGGCCGTCGCCGACGAACGTCAGCGAGCCGCGCCCGAGGTTCGCAAAGGCGTCGGCGAGGGCGAGCACGTTCTTGCGCTCGATCAGCGAGCCGACGCAGAGGATGCGCGGGTGGGTCACGTCCCCGCCAGCGGCGGCCGCTCCGCCCGGCCACTCCGCCGGCGCGGTCCCGTCCGGGTCGAACTGCGCCAGGTCTACGCCGAGGTCGCACACGTCGCAGGCCAGGCCGGGGAAGTGCGCGGTCAGGCGGTCGGCGAGCCAGCGCGAGTTGGCGATCACCGCCGCCGCGCCCCGCACGACCGGCCGCGTCGAGAGCCGCAACGGCGCGCGCTCCAGGTTCGCGACGTCCTGCCCGTGCGCCATCACAACCAGCGGGACCCTCGCCGCGCGCGCCGCCGCCAGCCCGGCCAAACCCGCCGGGAACAGGAAGTGCGCGAAGACCACGTCGGGCCGCATCCGCCGCGCCGTGCGCACCGCGTCGGCCGCCAAGCGCGCGTACTTGCCCTTCCCGCCGCCGCGCTGCCCGATCGCCGCAACCTCGACCTGATGGCCTTGCGCGATCAGCTCGCGGCGCAACGGCAGCAGGAAGCTGCCGAGGTCGGGCTCGGCCGGCGTGGGCCACATCTGCGTGACGAGCAGGATCTTCACGGCGTCGAGGGGAAGCCTCGCACGCCGACGCGCCGAATACCCTCCACACCTGATGACGGAGATCGACGCGGTCTACGCCTTCGTCGCCGCGTTCGCGGTGGCGGCGGCCCTGACGCCGCTGACGGCGCGCTTCGCCCGTCGCGTCGGCGCCGTGGACCAGCCCAAGGCGCGCGGCCTCGGGCGCGAGTCGACGCCGCTGCTCGGCGGCCTGGCGATCTACGCGGGCGCGCTGGTCGCCGGGCTGATCTTCATCCAGACCACGAGCCGCACGCACGACCGCTTCGTCGGAATCCTCGTCGGCGCGACGCTGATCACGATCGTCGGCGCGATCGACGACCGCTTCGACCTGCACCCGGCGGTCAAGCTGCTCGGTCAGATCGTGGCGGCGGTCGTGCCGGTCAGCGCGGGCGTCGAGGTCGGCAACATTACGGCGCCGTTCCTCGGCGCGGTCGACTTCGGCAGCGCCGCCGGGCCGATCACGGTCGTCGGCCTGGTGGCGATGATGAACGTCGTCAACTTCAGCGACGGCGTCGACGGCCTCGCCGCCGGGATCTGCGCGATCTCCGCGATCGCCTTCGCGATCATCGCCTTTGACCTCGATCGCTCCCACGCCGGGATCCTCGCCGCCTGCACCGCGGGCGCCGCCGCCGGGTTCTTGGTGCACAACTTCCCGCCGGCGTCGATCTACATGGGTGACTGCGGCGCGAACCTGCTCGGCTTCCTGCTCGGCTGCGTCGCGGTCGAGGGCGCGGTCAAGACGCAGGCGGTCCTGGCGCTGGTCATCCCGTTGGTCGTGCTGATGGTGCCGTTCTTGGACACCACGTTCGTGGTCCTCAAGCGCATGAAGTACAAGCGCAAGGTCTACGTCGCCGACGCCAACCACTTCCACCACCGCTTCAGCCGCATCGGCTTCTCCGAGCGCAAGACGTTGATCTACCTGTACGCCTGGACGCTGCTGCTCGGCGCCTTCGCCGTGTCGCTGCGGTTCATCCCGTACTCCGACAACCACGGCCACCTGAACTCGGGGTGGGCGATCGTCATCGCCGCGATGGCGCTGGTCGTCGCGGCCGCCTCGGTCTACTTGGTGTACGTGTTGGAGATCCTCAAGCTGCGGCGCCTGAGCGCGATCCGGATCCGCCGCGTGCGGCCCGAGGCGCACGAGGCCGAGGTCGACGCGGACGTCGAGCGGCAGATGGAGACGGGGGAGTTCGAAGCGATCCGCGGCGACTAGGCCGACTAGGCCGCGCGCACTTCGAACTCCGTCAGCGTCACCGGCCCGAACGACGTGATCAGCGCGACGTCGATCGCGTCGCGGCCGCGGCCGACCACCACGCGCCCGACGCGGCGGCGGTTGTTGCGGGCGTCGAAGGTGTGCCAGGCGCCGTCGAGCCAGACCTCGAACCACGCGGCGAAGTCCATCGGCTCGGTCGGCGGCGGCGCGTCGATCTCCGGGATGTAGCCGAAGACGTAGCGCGCCGGGATGTTCAGCGCGCGGCAGAACGTGATCGCCAGGTGCGCGAAGTCGCGGCATACGCCCTGGCCGGCGCGGTAGGCGTCGGCCGCCGTCGTCCACGGGTTCGACGCGCCGGCCACCCACTCCAGGTGGCCGTGGACGAAGTCGACGATCGCCTGCACGCGCTCCCAGCCCGGGGCCAGCGAGCCGAAACGCTGCCAGGCCTCGTGGCCGAGCTCGTCGGGCAGGCAGAAGCGGCTCGGCATCAGGAACGCGACGAGCTGGTCGTCCAGCTCCATGATCGGCGTCTCGGCCGCGCCGGGCACGATCTGGTCGCTGGGTGCGGCGATCGCGACCTCGGCCTCGTAGCGCAGCCGCGAGGCGCCGGCCGGGAGCGTGAAGCGCTCGCAGCGGTTCTCATACAGGTCGAGGTAGCCGTGGTGGGAGGCGTCGGTCTCCCAGCGCTCGGCGCGCAGCTCGTGGCCGGAGCCCGACGGCGCGACCTGGAGGACCGCCGCGACGGGCTGGGGCGTCTGGAAGCCGAAGGTGCATCCCACGGTGAGGACCAGCGGCTCAGGGGCGTTGCGGTGAACGCCTCACACGCTAGCGCCGTAGACCGTGCCGCGGTAGATGCGCGCGATCGCGGCGATCAGCTGCGCGTCGGGCACGGGCTCGTCCTGGACCAACTGCTGGTAGAAGGTGCGCTCGACCATCCAGGTCAGCGCGAAGGCGGTCGCCTCGGCGGAGTCGTGGTCCAGGTGCGCCTCGGTCTCGATCCGGCGCGCGGTCGCGTCGACGAACTGCTGGAGCAGGCCGCGCCAGAACGTCGCGATGTCCTCCTCGTAGGTGGAGACCTCGACGATCGCGCGGATCAGCACGCCGTGCTCGCGGTACAGCGCGGCGATCCGCGTGAGCGCCTCGCGGATCTCCTGCTCGGGGTCGCCGTCGCCCGAGAACCAGATGTCGGCCTGCGCGTAGAGCAGCTCGGTGACGTCGCCCGCCAGCCGCATCAGCAGGTCGCGCTTGTCGGCGAAGTAGAAGTAGAACGCGGTGCGCGAGATGCCCGCGGCCTTGGCGATCTTCTCGACGTTGAGGTCGGCGTAGGAGGACCCGGACGCCAGCAGCTCCTCGGTGGCGCGCAGGACGTCGGCTTGGACCTGGGCGCGCTTGGCGGTCGCCGGTCCCTCGCGATGGGACACGGGGGAGGTCGTGCGAGGTTCGTCGTCGGCGGCCATCTGCATCCCAAGATACCCGCGGGAGGCTGACACCCTGTCAAAAATCGCTTGACACCCTGTTTGACAGGGTGTCAGGATCGCTCCTATGGCCAACCTCCTCGAACTGACCTCGCAGGGCGACGTCGGCACGATCAGCGACGAGTCCAAGCTCTCCAAGGTCGTGCTGATGGATCCCCAGAAGCTCTATGAGCTGTGGGAGCGCCAGCCCTGGCAGAGCCACACCATCGACTTCGCCCAAGACCGGGAGGACTGGGCGGCGTTGAGCGACGAGGACAAGGACAACATCGTCTGGTTCTTGTCGTCGTTCTTCATCGGGGAGGAGCGGGTCGCGACGCAGTTCAACGGCCTGGTCGGCGCCTACGAGACCCAGAGCGAGGAGCACTTCCTCACGACCCAGCAGGTCGACGAGGCGCGCCACGCCCAGCACTTCAACAACTTCTACCGCGAGGTCATCGGCCACGACGGCAGCTTCGAGGACCGCCTGGAGCGCGCCCGCGAGGACCTCAACGACGCGTTCAAGGTGCTCTTCGACGAGGTCCTCGTCGACGCCAACAAGCGCCTGCTCGCCGATCCGAGCGACATGGACGCCAAGGTCGACTTCGTCACGACCTACCACATGGTCATCGAGGGCACGCTCGCGCTGACCGGCCAGGACACGCTCACGCGCGTCTTCGAGCAGCGCGGCATCCTGCCCGGCTTCCTGGAGGGCTTTCGCAAGATCTCCCAGGACGAGCACCGCCACGTCGCCTACGGCACCTGGTTCTTGCAGCAGAAGGCGCGCCAGGACCCGGCGCTGGCGCGGCGCATCCAGCAGACGCTCGCCGAGCTGATCCCGATCGCGGCCGGCGTGCTGACGCCGCGCGGCTTCGAGGTCGGCGAGTCCTACGAGATCCTCGGCGTGCGCTCCGACGAGGTCCACGGCTTCGCGTTCCAGGCGCTCTCGCGGCGGTTGAAGGTGATCGGCGTGTCGCTGGCGCCGGCCGAGCCCGAGCCTGAGGCCACCCCCGTTTAGATGGTGGGTGCCACCATCTGGGGGTCGCCTTCGCGTCTAGGGTCAGCCTTCCGACTTCAAGGGAGAGGTAGCGGCGCCGACCTCTGGGGTCATGCGCCGCTTCCTGCTGCCCCTGACGCTGCTGCTCGCGTCCCTCGTCCCGGCCACGGCCCAGGCAGCGGTGAAGATCGGCATCGCCGACAACAAGCCGGACATGTTCGCCGACCCGCGCTACCAGGCGCTGAAGCTCGGCTACGCGCGCCTCGACCTGCGCTGGGACGTCTTCAGCGATCCGGTCGCCGTCGCGCAGCTCGACGCCTGGATGAAGGGCGCGCAGGCCACCGGCGCCCGCCCGCTGGTCACCTTCGACCGCTCGCCCAAGCGCGTCTCCTACAACCCGGGGCCCGCGCAGCTCGTCGGCGCGATGAAGGCGATCCGCGCGCGCTACCCGTTCGTGAAGGACTTCTCGTCGTGGAACGAGGCCAACATGAACAAGAAGCCGGAGCTCGTGGCGAAGTGGTACCTGGCGCTGACCAAGGCCTGCCCGACCTGCAACATCCTGGCGACCGACCTCCTCGACAAGCCCAACATGATCACCTGGGCGCAGCGCTTCGTAAAGGCCGCCAAGCGCACGCCGAAGGTCTGGGGCCTGCACAACTACGTCGACGCCAACACGCTGTCGACCAAGACCACCAAGAAGCTCGTCGACTCGGTCGGCGGCAACATCTGGCTGACCGAGACCGGCGGCATCGTCCGGCGCTCGAACACGTCGACCGTTGTCTTCCCGACCGGCACCGCGCACGCCGCGAAGGTCACGAAGTTCATCTTCGACAAGCTGGTCAAGATCTCGCCGCGCATCCAGCGCGTCTACCTCTACCACTGGGACACCGGCATCGCTGGCGGCCCGACCTGGGACTCCGGCTTCGTCGGCCCTGACGGCCAGGCGCGCCCGTCGCTGCTCACGCTGCAAGGCGTCCTGGCCCGCAGCGCGGGCGCGCGCTAGCTCGCCGCCCGGCTCGCTAGCCTCCCGCGGCGAATGCGCCGCCGCCACCCGTTTCTGATCGTCCTGCTCGCCCTCGTCGCCGTCGCCGTCGCCGTGCCCGCCACGGCGGCGCAGGCGAAGGTCGCCGTCGGCATCGCCGACAACAAGTCCGACATGTTCACCGACCCGCGCTTCACGGCGCTGAAGGTCAAGTACGTGCGGATCATGGTGCCCTACGACGCCATCCACGATCAGCAGGAGCGGATCTGGCTCGACGGCTGGATGGCCGGCGCCAAGAAGGACGGGCTGAAGGTGCTCGTGACCTTCGACCGCTCGCGCAAGCGCACGTCGCGCAACCCGACGCCGGCGCAGATGGCGACGTTGATCAAGTCCTTCCGCCAGCGCTACCCGCAGGTCAAGGAGTTCGCCACGTGGAACGAGGCGAACATCAACAAGCAGCCCGAGACCGTGGCGAAGTGGTGGCTGGCGATGCGCAAGGCGTGCCCGACCTGCACGATCCTCGGCGCCGACCTGCTGGACCGCTCGAACGTCGGCACGTGGGCCAAGCGCTTCGTCAAGGCCGCCAAGCGGACCCCGAAGGTCTGGGGCCTGCACAACTACGTCGACGCCAACCGCGGTTCGACCAAGGGCACCAAGGCGTTGGTCAAGGCGGTCAAGGGCGACATCTGGTTCACCGAGACCGGCGGCGTCGTCGCGCGCAACAACGCCTCAACGGTCACGTTCCCGACCGGCAAGTCCCAGGCGGCGAAGGCCACCAAGTTCATCTTCAAGACGCTGATCAAGGTGAGCCCGCGCGTCAAGCGGGCCTACCTGTACCACTGGAACACCGGCGTGGGCTCGGCGACCGACGCCGACGACGACCGCACCTGGGACTCCGGCCTGATCGGTCCCGACGACCAGCCGCGCCCAGCGCTGGCGGTCCTTCAGCAGTACCTCGGCGTCAAGCCGGCCGTGTAGTGCCGGCCGGCATGAAGTTCCGTTAAGAGTGGGGACAGCCGCACTTGCAGGATCTGCGGGACCGCGGTACGGTCCCGTGGACTTCTCCTACAAGCAGGCGTTCAACGCCTACAAGTAGAGAGGAGGGGACCTAAATGCGAGTCACCCGACGCGACATCCTCCCCAAGATGCCCAAGGCGGCCTTCACGGCCGTCCCGACGGTTCACGCCGTTGGCCATGGCATCTCTCAGGGCGGTTCTCTGCCGTCCGTCACGCTCGCGCGCTAGGTCCTTCTCACCAGTCCGCGGGCGTCCATCGCCCGACAGGACTTCCATAGGCAGCCCAGACCGTTGGGCGGTGGCCCCTTCTCACTCTCTCGAAGGAGCATCACCGTCATGCAGTTCAACCTCCACAACGACTTCACCAAGGCCGCCGCTCCGCGCACTGGCGCGGCCACGCGGCACTTGGCGGAGCAGTACCGGGCCGAACCTCCCCCGAGACCGATGCGGGCCTTTCTGGCCCGGACCCTGGTCTCGACGGCACGGCGCGTCGATCGCGAGTCCGCCCGCAGGGCGCTCGCGTCGTAACCCCCAGGGCGAGCGCTGAAAGCCCCTCGCCCTTCTCCTCCCCGTGACGCAACGGGCCCGGCCGCGCGGAAACCGCCGCGCGGCCGGGCGGATCGAGATCGTCGGACCGCTCCGATGGGTACCGTGCGGTGTCAGGATGGACGTGGGGAACTTGCAGGAGCAGACGCCGTTCACGACGCTGGACGGCTCGACGATCCGGGAGATCGCGGGACGGCAGACGCTGCCGTCCAAGAACCAGAGCCTGGCCGAGGCCACCGTGCCGGCGGGCGGCTCGACGTTCGCGCACTACCACGTGCAATCCGAAGAGCTGTACTTCTTCACGTCGGGTACCGGCCGGCTGCGGATCGCGGACGAGTGGGTCGACGTCGGCCCCGGCGATTGCGCGGTCCTGCCGCCTGGCGTCGAGCACAAGCTCGACAACCCCAACGACGAGCCGCTGGTCTTGCTGTGCTGCTGCTCACCGCCCTACTCGCACGAGGACACGGTCCTGACCGAGGAGCCTCCGGCCGCGCCGTGAGGCTCCGTCGTCTCGTCCGGCTCGTCGTCGCGTGCGTCGCGGCGGCGGTGCTCGCCCCCGCGAGCGCGAGCGCGCTGGTCGTCGGGATCGCCGACCAGAAGCCCGACATGTTCAGCGACCCGCTGTTCGCGTCGCTCCAGGTCCAGTACGCGCGCGTCGCGATCTCGTGGGACGCGATGGAGCACGGCTGGGAGCGCGCGGAGGTCGACACGTGGATGGACGGCGCGCGCGCCGCGGGCGTCATGCCGCTGGTCGGCTTCGGCCACTCGCGCGTGGACCGGCGCAAGCTTCCGACGCCGTCGCGGTTGAAGTACAACTTCCAGCAGTTCCGCGAGCGCTACCCGTGGGTCAACACGTTCGCGACCTGGAACGAGGCCAACCACTGCGGCGAGCCGACCTGCCATCGCCCGCAGCTGGTCGCCTCCTACTACCGGTCGATGACGCGGGCCTGCCCCAAGTGCACCATCTTGGGCGCCGAGTTGTTGGACATGCCCAACATGGCGACGTGGGTCGACCAGTACCAGGCGCATCTGGGCAAGAAGAAGTCACCGCGCTACTGGGGCCTGCACAACTACCTGGACGCCAACCGCATGCGCACGACCGGCACGCGGACGCTGCTTGGGCACACCACCGGCCAGATCTGGTTCACCGAGACCGGCGGCATCGTCAAGCGCAAGAAGACCAAGAACACCGTGGCTTTCCCGGAGTCCGCGGCGCACGCGGCGAAGGCGACGCGGTGGGTGTTCGACAAGTTGGTGCCCTTGAGCCGCCGGATCACCCGCGTCTACCTGTACCACTGGAACGCGACCAAGGGCGAGAACTGGGATTCGGGCCTGGTCGACGCGCGCGGCAAGGCCCGCCCGGCGCTGCGGATCGTGCGCGGCGAGATGAAGGTGCTGCAGAAGCGCCGCGACGCGGCGGCGCGTCGCGAGGCCGCGCAGGGCTAGGCGTCGCCGCGCTCAGGCGCGGTCGGCGATTCGGACGCGGGCGCCGCGCTCGGGCGCCAGTACGATCGCGCGGCGGCGGGTGCGCTCCAGCGGGCCGCCGGCCGTCACGTCGACGGTCTCGAGCACCGCGCGCAGGACCGTCCGCAGCTCCAGCTGGGCGAACGCGGCGCCGACGCAGCGGCGGATCCCGCCGCCGAACGGCAGCCAGGCATAGGTCTCGGTGCCCTGCTCCAGGAAGCGCTCGGGGAGGAACGCGCGCGGGCTGGGGTAGAGGTCGGCGCGGCGGTGGATCAGGTAGATCGACGGCGCGATGCGGGTGCCCGCGGGCAGCACGTGCTCTCCGAGCGTGACCGGCTCGGCCGTTCGGCGCACGGCCATCGGCAGCGGCGGCTTCAGCCGCAGCGTCTCGGAGGCGACGGCGTCGAGGTAGGCGTCGTCGTCGCGGGCGCGCGCCAAGGCGTCGGGACGGACGTGGGTCAGCAGCGTGAACGCCCAGGCCAGCGCGCTCGCCGTCGTCTCGTGACCGGCGAGCAGCAGCGTCATCAGCTCGTCGCGCAGCTCGTGGTCGGTCAGCGGCGCGCCGTCCTCGTCACGGGCCTGCAAGAGCAAGGACAGGATGTCGGTCCGCTCGGCGAGGTCAGGGTCGGCGCGGCGCGCGGCGATCTCGTCGAACAACAGCGCGTCGATCGCGGCGCGGGCGGCCAGGAAGCGGCGCCACGGCGAGCGCGCGCCGAGGTCCCGGCGAAACGCGGGCAACAGCAACAGCGATGAGAAGCCGCCGTCGGGCACGAGCTTGGGGATCAGGTCCTGCAGCCGCGTGGCGCGGGCGGCGTCCTCGATCCCGAAGACGACGCGGACGATGATCGACAGCGTGATCGCGCGCAGGTAGGGCTCGGTCGCAAACGGCACGTCACGCGGCCACGTCGCCACCGATTCGCGCGTGATCCGCGCCATGTCGTCGGCGTAGGTGCGCAGCCGCTCACCGTGAAACGGCGGCAGCACCAGACGCCGCCGGCGCAGGTGCCGCGCGCCGTCGAGCAGCAGCAGCGAGTCTGGGCCGACGACCGGCTCCAACGGCCGGTTGCCCTCGCCCGCGCGCAGGACATCCGGGTCGCCCGTGAAGACCTGCTTGACCAGCGCCGGATCGGCGACCGTCACCACCGGCCCGAGCGGCAGGTGCAGCGTGAAGACGTCGCCGCGCTCGCGCCGCGCGCGCTCCATCAGCGCCTCGGGCCGGAAGATCCACGCCGCGACCTGCTTGCCGGGCGCCATCGAGGGTCCGGGCGGGAGGGCTGTAGGGGAGGATTCGAGCAGCATGCGCCTAGCCATCATCTCCGACACGCACCTCCCGCGCGGCGATCGCGCGCTGCCGGAGGCCTGCGTCGCGCGCCTGCGCGCCGCCGACCTGATCCTCCACGCGGGCGACTTCGTCGAACTCCCGGTGCTGGAGATGTTGGAGGCGTTGGGCCCGCCGGTCGCCGCGGTGCACGGCAACGTCGACCGTCCGGACGTCGTCTCGCGACTGCCGGAGCGACGGATTGTCACCCTGCCTGAGGGCGGCGTTCGGATCGGCATGGTCCACGACGCCGGGCCGGCTCGCGGCCGGCTGGAGCGCCAGCGCGCGGCGTTCGGCGACTGCGCGGCGGTCGTCTTCGGCCACAGCCACATCCCGCTGCACGAGACCTCGTCCGACGGCGCCTTCCAGCTCTTCAACCCCGGAAGCCCGACGGATCGTCGCCGGCAGCCGCGGCACACGATGGGGGAGGCGACGGTCACGGCCGACGGCCGGATCGCCTTCGCGCTGGTCGACCTCGACTGATCGGTCACAACCCGGCGGCGTGCGACAAGTAGGCATCGGATGCGCGACGACAGCGAGCTGCTTGCGGGGGATGCCGAGGCGTTCGGCGTCTTCTACGCCCGGCACGAAGACGCGGTGCTCGCGTTCTTCCTGCGGCGCGTGCGGCGCCCGGAGCTCGCGGCGGACCTGACCGCCGAGACGTTCGCGGCGGCGCTGCGCGGCCGGGCGACGCATGACCCGCAGCGGGGCGAGGCGCGGGCGTGGCTGTTCGGGATCGCGCGCAACGTGCTGTTGGCGTCGCTGCGGCGTGGGCGCGTGGAGGACGACGCGCGGCGGCGTCTGGGCATGGAGCGGCTCGTGTTGGACGACGTGGCGCTGGCGCGCGTCGAGGAGCTGGCGAACGCGTCTGCGCTGACGGCGCTCGACGACCTGCCGCCCGACCAGCGCGCGGCGGTCGCCGGACGCGTGGTCGAGGAACGCAGCTACGAGGAGCTCGCGGCGGCGCTGCAGTGCTCGGAGAGCGTCGTGCGCCAGCGGGTCAGCCGCGGGCTGCGCACGCTTCGGACCCGATTGGAAGGACGCGGCGCATGACCAGGCTCCCGGAGCTGCAGCGCGAGTTGGTCGCCGCGGCGGCGCGGCAGGAGGCGCCCGCGCGGGCCGCGCGCTCGCGACGGCGTCGTCGCCCGACCGCGCGCGTGCTCGTCCTCACGGTGCTCGCGCTGCTCGCGCTCGCCGCGATCGGCGCGGCCGCGACAGGTCTGCTCGACACGGGCCAGGACGTCCAGCCGCGGTCGGGCAAGGCGCCGACGCCGAAGACGCGCTTCGGGGTCCCGGCGGGCGCGGTCGCCGCGCCGGTCGTCGTGCGCGATCCGCAGGGCGACCGGCTCGACTGGGGGCTGCGCGCGTTCACGACCACGCGCGGGTATGCGTGCCTGCAGCTCGGGCGCGTGCAGGGCGCGAAGCTCGGGCTGGTCGGGCGCGATGGCGCGTTCGAGGACGACGGCCTCTTCCACGCGCTCAGGCCGCAGGTGCTCGACCAGGGCGCGTGCGTCCCGCTCGACGCGCGCGGCCACGGCTTCCTGGCGATCCACCAGGCCGAGATGCCGGGCAGCGGCATGGTCTCGTGCCTGCCGCCGAGCATGGTGAGCGCGTTCGGCGGGCGCATCCCGCCCAAGACGCACGCCTGCTCGACCAGCGGGATGCGGACGGTCGACTACGGCCTTCTCGGCCCGCAGGCGCGGAACATCACCTACACCTTGCCGGACGGCCGCGAGCGGACGGTCGCCGTGCGCCGCCCCGACGGCGCGTTCCTGATCGTCTCGCCGCGGCAGGCGGCAACGCAGCTCAGCGGTCCCAGCGGTCACGGCGACGGGCGCATGAGGGGCCGCGACGACTACCTGATCGCCCCGACGCCGCAGGCGCGCAGCATCAAGACCATCACCTACGACGACGGGACGACCTGCGCGGTCAAGCACCAGATCGGCCCGATCGGCGGCTGCCCGATCAAGGGCGAGGTCCCGATCCGGGTGCGCAAGCCGTCGCGCGCGCAGGTCGCCGCGCGGGTGACCGCCCGGATCGCGCGCAACGCCCAGGGCTCGTTCACACTGCACGTCGCGTTCCGCGGCCGGGTCGCGGCGAGCGTCGCGCGCGGCAGCTACTGGGTGACGATCCGTCCGCCGTCCGGCTGCATCTTCGGCACGCAGGGCCATGGGATCGAGCGAGACGTCACGGCGGGCACGCGCGTTGGCGCCGCGATCAAGCTCGACCGGCGGATGTGCCGCGGCTGGTACGGGATCGAGGTGGAGTTCCGGATCCCGCGGGAGCGCTCGCGCTTTGCGACCGGGCTGCGCTACCCGGGGACGCCGGTTGGCGCGACGAGCGCCGAGCTCGTCAAGTAGCGGCGGCCGACGCGCTCAGCGGAACCGCCTCAACCGCAAGGCGTTGGCGACGACCGAGATGGAGGACAACGCCATCGCGCCGCCAGCGACCAGCGGGCCGAGCAGCCCGGCGACCGCCAGCGGGATCGCGGCGACGTTGTAGCCGAAGGCCCAGACGAGGTTCTGGCGGATGGTGCGCAGCGTCGCGCGGCTGAGCCGGATCGCGTCGGCCGCACCGCGCAGGTCGCCGGAGACGAGCGTCAGGTCGGAGGCCTCGATCGCGACGTCCGTGCCGGTGCCGATCGCCAGGCCGAGGTCGGCCTGCGCCAACGCCGGGGCGTCGTTGACGCCATCGCCGACCATGGCAACCACCTTGCCTTGGTCCTGCAACCGCTTGACCACCGCCGCCTTCTCAGACGGCAGCACCTCGGCGATGACCTCGTCGATCCCGACCGCGTCGGCCACCGCGCGGGCGGTCGTCGCGTGGTCGCCGGTCAGCAGGATGGGGGTGAGGCCGAGCGCGCGCAGCTCGCGGATCGCTTCGGCCGACGTCGGCTTGATCGCGTCGGCGACCGCGATCCGCCCGCGCACGGCGCCGTCCCACGCCACGAAGATGCCCTCGCCGGCCAGCTCCGCGGGGACGTCGCCGACGAACGGCGGGCGGCCGACGCGCACGTGCCGTCCCTCCACGATGCCCTCAGCGCCGAGGCCGGCGTGATTGATGAACTCGGCCACGGGCGGCAGGTGGCCGCCCGCCGCGGCCGCGCCCGCTGCCGCGATCGCCCGCGCGATCGGATGCTCGCTGGCCGCCTCGACCGCGGCGGCGAGGCGCAGCGCGTCGTCGTCGCCCGCGACGTCGGTGACCGTCATGCGCCCCGTCGTCACCGTGCCGGTCTTGTCCAACACGATGGTGTCGATCGCGCGCGTGGACTCCAGGACCTCCGGGCCCTTGATCAACAACCCCAACTGCGCTCCGCGGCCGGTGCCGACCAGCAGCGCGGTCGGCGTCGCGAGGCCGAGCGCGCACGGGCAGGCGATCACGAGCACCGCGACCGCAGCAGCGAACGCGCGCGAGGTCTCCTCGCCGGCGCCGAGGCGGTAGCCGAGCGTGGCGACCGCGATCGCGATCACGATCGGGACGAACACGCCGGACACGCGATCGGCCAGCCGCTGCACCGGCGCCTTGCCGGTCTGCGCGGCGGTGACCAGCCGCGCGATCTGGGCCAGCGCGGTGTCGGCGCCGACGCGCGTGGCGCGCACGACCAGGCGCCCGCCGACGTTGACGGTCGCGCCCGCGACCGCGTCGCCCGGCGCCTTCTCGACCGGCACGGACTCGCCGGTCAGCAGCGCCTGGTCGACGGCGCTGGCGCCCTCGACCACGACGCCGTCGGTGGCGACCTTCTCGCCCGGCCGGACGACGAAGCGGTCACCGACCGCGAGCTGCTCGACGGGCACGCGCGTCTCATGATCGTCGGCGTCGAGCACCGCGACGTCCTTGGCGCCGAGCGCGAGCAGCGCTTGCAGCGCGGCGCCCGCGCGGCCCTTGGCACGCGCCTCGAAGTAGCGGCCGGCCAGCAGGAAGACCGTGACCGCGGCGGCGGTCTCCAAGTACAGCTCGTCCCCGCCGGAGCCGGTGAAGGACAAGGACATGGTCATCCCGGTCATGCCGGCGTCGCCGAGGAAGAGCGCGTACAGCGACCAGCCCCAGGCGGCCAGGACGCCGACCGAGACCAGCGTGTCCATCGTCGCCGCGCCGTGGCGGAGGTTCGTCAGCGCCGCGCGATGGAACGGCCACGCGCCCCAGAGCGCGACCGGCGTGGCGAGCTGGAGCGCCAGCCACTGCCAGTTGTCGAACTGCAGCGGCGGGATCATCGACAACAACAAGACCGGGAGGCCGAGCGCGGCCGAGACGATCAGGCGCGTGCGCAGCGGGGCGAGGGCGTCGTCGGCCGTCGCGTCGTCGTCCGCCGAGTCGTCGCCCGGCGCCGCGGGGAGCGTCGCGTCGTAGCCCGCGGCGCGCACGGCGTCGACGAGCTGCTCCGGCGCGACCGCGTCCGGGTCGAACTCCACCGCCGCGCGCTCGGTCGCGTAGTTGACCGTCGCGTTGACGCCATCCAACTTGTTCAACTTGCGCTCGATCCGGTTCGCGCACGACGCGCAGGTCATGCCCGTGATCGGCAGATCGACGTTGGACACCTAGGCCACCACCTTGGTGAACGCCGCGGTGTGCACGCGGCCGGCGACCTTGAACTGCAAGAACAGCCGGTAGCGCCCCGCGCTCGGGAACTCCGCGTCGAAGGCGACGGCGTCCTCGTGCGGGTGGACGTGCAGGTAGGCGAGGTCGCCCTCGCGCAGCGCGACGAGGTGGCCGGAGGCGCCGAGGTAGGGCTCGACGTCGACCGGTGTGCCGTCGCGGGAGATCGCGAAGCGCAGCGTCTCGCCGGACGTGCGCAGGGCGACGTCGTAGCCGTCAACGGTCGCGCGGTCGGTCGGCGCGGGCAGCGCGCGCGGCGCGAAGTCGCCGGCGACCAGGACGTCGGAGGCCAGCGTCGTCTTCTCGCCGCCGCTGGGCGTGAAGTCCGCGAACACGCGGTAGGCGCCCGGCTCGGCCAGCGTCAGCGGCGTCGACCACGAGCCGTCCGAGGCTTGCGTGGGGTGGAGGTGCTGGAAGCCGGTCAGGTCGCGCCGCACGGCGATGAAGTGCAAGCGCTTGGTGTGCTCGACGGCGAAGTCGCGCACGGTCGCGCCGTGATCGTCGACGACACGGAAGGCGAAGTCCTTGCGGACGCCCGCGCGCAGGGTGGACGGCGCGACGAGCCGCAGCCCGTCGCTGGCGACCGCGAGGCCGGGAGCGGAGGCTGAGGCGGCGTCATGCCCTTCCATCGCCTCGTCGTCGTGGCCGGCGGCCTTCGTATCCACGCCGCCCAGCGCTCCGCCCGCGAGGAACGCGGCGCCGAAGAGCACCACCAGCGCGACGAGGTAGGCGGCCGGGCGGCTCATCCCACGAGCGCGTAGCCGGCTTCGTCGACCGCCGCGCGGATCGCATCCACGGGAGCGTCGCCCTCGACGACCAGGCGCCCGCTCGCGAGGTCGACCTCGACCCCAGCCACGCCCGGCACCTCGGAGACCTCTTCGGTCACGGAGCGGACGCAGTGCTCGCAGGTCATCCCGGAAACGGCGTAGGTGGTGGACATGCCAACACCGTAGCAGATACCCCCTGGGGGTAAACGACGGCGATACGCTCGACCGCGCCATGACCGACCGTTCTCAAGGCTCCGTTCAGCCCACGCAGGCCGCGCCGAACCCCATCGACCCCGGCGTGCGCATCGGCCACGTCCACCTGCGGACCGCCGATATCGACCGCGTCCGCGCGTTCTATGTGGACGTCCTCGGCTTCGACGTCGTCGCCGAGGCCCGCGACGTCCCGGGCTGGGGGACGACCGGCGACATCCTGTTTCTCTCGGCTGGCGGCTACCACCATCACTTGGGCTTCAACACGTGGAAGTCGAAGGACGGCGGCCCGCAGCCCGATGGCGTCACCGGCCTGCATCACGTGGCCCTCAACTACCCGACGCGCGCCGGGCTGGCCGACGCCGCCCGCCGCCTTCAGGCCGCGGGCGTCCCGCTGCGCCAGCTCTCCGACCACGGCACGCACGAGGCGATCTACCTCTCCGACCCCGACGGCAACGACCTCGAGCTGGCGTGGGACCGTCCCGTCGAGCAGTGGCCCCGCGACGCCGAGGGCCACGTCGCGATGTCGTTCGGCGAACTCGACCTGGAGGACCTCTTAGGCTCGAACCCGTCCGTCTGACGAAGGGCCACCTAATGCAGCCTTGCTGCGCTTCTTACTCGGGCGCGCGTCAGACTGCTAGAGGCGACTGTCACGAAGTTGTTACAAAGTCCGCGACTCCGCTAGTCTGCGGCTTGCCGCCAAGGAGGCAAGGTCCCCGCCTCCGGAAGGGTCGCCGTCACGAGCAGGAAGACGACGGCGTTCCACGCCATCGAGCAGGTCCCGCGAACGCGCGCCCTGACGCCATGAACGAGCCCCACGAGAACCTCGACCCCGACCCCTTCGCTCACGACGCCTCGCGCCGCCCTTCCCGGCTGCGCCGAGCGATCGTGCGCCACGCGCGCCTCGGCACGCGGGGCACTTGCGCGCGGGTCGTGGCTGAACACGGTCTCGCGCGTCCCGTCCTTCGTCAGCTGCGGCCTTGCTCGCACACGGACCGCAACCCGCTGCGCTAGGCGACGACATGTCCCTGTTCTTCAAGTACCTCGACCTGGTCCTGCTGGCACTCGCGCTGCCGATCTTCATCGCCGCCGGCTGGCCCCTGGCCGGGTACGCGGCGGGTGCGATCGCCTGGCTCGCGCAGCGCGCGATCAGCGACTACACGACCAAGCGGGCGGCGGCTTCGGACGACCCGAAAACCGTCGTCGGGCTGACCGCCGGATCGATGATCGGACGCGGATGGCTCGTAGCCCTTACGATCTTCGGCGCGTACCTGATCGCCGGGAGCGATGATGCAGTCGGACTGGCCGCCGCCGTCCTCGTCGTCATCCTCTTCACGGCGTACTTCACCGTCTCCATCATCCTTCGCCCGTTCGAGAACCACCGAGAGCTGCCTTCTTGATGCTTAAGCGCTTTGCCCTCATCGCCGCGCCGACCGCTGCGCTCCTGGCCACCCCGGCCGGTGCGTCGGCGATCGAGATCAACGAGAGCTTCCGCCCGCAGGACGAGTTCAAGCTCGACCCGTGGATCGACCTCGGCGTGATGTCCATCAACAAGGCCGTCTTCTACGTGATCGTGGCGACGGCGCTGATGTGCTGGACGATGGTCTACGTCGCCAAGCGGATGCAGGAGCGCCCGAACAAGGTGCAGACCGCGGTCGAGACCGTGTTCCTGCTCATGCGCGACAACATCACGCGCGGCAACATGGACTCCAAGATGGCCGCGAAGTGGTTCCCCTTCATCGGGGCGCTCTTCCTGTTCATCTGGTTCTCGAACATGCTCGGCTACCTGCCGCTGCCGACCAACACCGAGCACAAGGTCGACATCTTCGGCCTCGAGGTCCCGAGCCTCGCGCTGTTCGCCGCCACGGCCAACATCTCCGTGCCGCTCGTGCTCACGTTGTTCGTGTGGTTCGGCTACCACATCGAGGGCATCCGGGCCAAGGGCCCCGTCGGCTACCTGAAGTCCTGGGTCCCCGCAGGCGTCGAGGGCCCGGCGACCTTCCCGATCTTCCTGATCGAGGTCATCTCCCACTTCGTCCGGCTCGTCAGCCTCTCCGTTCGTCTCTTCGCGAACATCCTGGCCGGGCACCTGCTGATCCTGTTCATGGGCGGCGGCCTCGTCGTCCTCCTGAACCTGGCGGTCGGCGGCTCGGTCGTCCTCGGCCTCATCACCGGCACGATGGCCGTCGCCTTCTTCCTCTTCGAAGTGGGCCTGGTCGCAACGCTTCAGGCCTTCATCTTCGCCACCCTTACCGCGATCTACCTCGGCGGCGCAGTCGCCGAGGAGCACTAACAAGGAGACAAGTACCGTGGACCTGTCCGTCATCAACGAGGTCACCACCCTCGCGCAGGCCGTCGACCCGGAGACCGCGCAGGAGTACGGCCGTAAGGCCGGTAAGGCGATCGCGCTGGGCATCGGCGCCGGCCTCGGCACCATTGGCCCGGGCGTGGGCGTCGGCTTCATCTTCGGCAAGGTCATCGAGTCGGTGACCCGTCAGCCCGAGATGCGTGACGAGATCACCTCGATCCAGTGGCTGGGCTTCGCACTGACCGAGGCGATCGTGTTCTACGCGTTCATCTTCGGCCTCATCGCCTTCTTCCTCGGCTAGGTCTCGATGCTGCTGACCGGCATCATCACGGCTGCCCTTCCGCTCGCCGCCGCCTCAGAAGGCGGCGAGGAGGAGAGCTCCAACTTCCTCGTCAGCCCGGACGTCGGGCTGATGATCTGGACGGTGCTCGCCTTCCTCGTCGCGCTGTTCATCCTGCGCAAGTACGCCTTCCCGCAGATCTCGGCGGCGCTTGAGAAGCGCCAGCACTTGATCGAGGAGTCGATCGACTCCGCGGAGCGCACCAAGGCAGAGGCCGACGAGATCCTGGCCGAGTACCGCGAGCGCCTCAAGGAGGCTCGCGCTCAGGCCGAGGAGATCGTGGCCCGCGCCCGCAAGAACGGCGAGGCCGCTGAGCGTGCCGCTGCCGAGCAGGCCGCCGAGATCCGCGAGGAGCAGCTCGAGCGCGCCCGCAAGGACATCCAGGCCGAGACCGCTCGCGCCCTGCAGGAGATCCGCCGCGAGGTGGCCGACCTCACCGTCGCCGCCACGGAGCGCGTCACCCGCAAGACGCTCACCGAGGACGACCAGCGTCGCCTCGTCGAGGACGCGCTGTCGGAGCTGGACTTCTCCTCCCTGGGGGAGCGCCGCTAGATGGAGGAGATCGCCCAGGTCTACGCGCGGTCCCTCTTCGAGGTCGCCAAGGAGCAGAGCAAGCTCGACGTCGTCAAGGAGCAGCTCGGCCAGTTCGCCGATGCTCTGGACGACAACCGCGAGCTGTCGATCTACTTCTTCTCGCCGTACTTCTCCACCAAGGAGAAGACCGAGGGCCTGGGCCGTCTGCTCGAGGGGGTCGATCCCATCGTGGAGAACTTCCTCGAGCTGCTGATCGAGAACCACCGCATGCCGGTGATCTTCCGCTTGCGTCGTGAATACGACGTGCTGTGGGAGAAGGAGAACCAGCTCCTGCCGGTGACCGTCACCTCCGCGGTGAAGTTGGACGAGGCGACGGTGCAGTCGATCGGCGACGCCATCGGCAAGCAGACGGGCCAGAAGGTCCAGCTGACGGCCAACGTGGACCCCGACGTGCTCGGTGGCCTCATCGTCCGTGTCGGGAACTCGATCCTCGACGCATCCATCCGCAACCGCCTCGAGAACCTCCGCCGCAGCGTGGCGTCGTCTTAGCGACGGCGCTCCGCCACGACCCCGAGCTTCCACCCCTTTTCAAGGAACCCGAACCGCATGCAGATCAAGCCCGACGAGATCACCTCCATCCTTAAGGCCCGCATCGAGGGCCTCGACCAGGGGCAGGCCGAGCTGACCGAGGTCGGCACCGTCCTGTCGGTCGCGGACGGCATCGCCCGCATCCACGGGCTCGAGAACTGCATGTCGTTCGAGACGCTCGAGCTCCCGCACGGCGTGACCGGCCTGGCCCTCAACCTCGAGTCCGACAACGTCGGCGCCGTGCTCTTCGGCCCGTGGGAGAAGGTCGTCGAGGGCGACACGGTCAAGCGCACCGGCCGCCTGATGGACATCCCGGTCGGCGACCAGATGCTCGGCCGCATCGTCTCCCCGCTGGGCATCCCGCTCGACGGCAAGGGCGACATCGAGGTCACCGAGCGCCGCCCCGCCGAGTTCAAGGCCCCGGGCGTCGTCCAGCGTCAGCCGGTCACCCAGCCGATGCAGACCGGCCTGAAGGCCGTCGACTCGATGATCCCGATCGGCCGTGGCCAGCGCGAGCTGATCATCGGCGACCGCCAGTCGGGCAAGACGGCGATCGCGATCGACACGATCATCAACAACAAGGACTCCGACCTCGTCTTCGTCTACGTCGCGATCGGCCAGCGCATGGCGACGGTCGTCGGCATCGCCGAGACGCTCGCCGAGCACGGCGCGCTCGAGAAGACGATCATCGTCGCCGCAGGCGCCGACGAGGCCGCCCCGATCAAGTTCCTGGCCCCGTACGCCGGCGCCGCGATGGCCGAGTACTTCCTGTACAAGGGCGGCCACGCCGTCGTCACGTACGACGACCTCACCAAGCACGCGTTCGCCTACCGGCAGATGTCGCTGCTGCTGCGCCGCCCGCCGGGCCGCGAGGCGTACCCGGGCGACGTCTTCTACCTCCACAGCCGCCTGCTGGAGCGCGCCGTCAAGCTCAACGACGACCTCGGCGCTGGCTCCATGACCGCGCTGCCGATCATCGAGACGCAGGCCGGCGACGTGTCGGCCTACATCCCGACGAACGTCATCTCGATCACCGACGGCCAGATCTTCCTGGAGCCGAAGCTGTTCAACGCGGGCGTGCGCCCGGCCATCAACGTCGGCATCTCGGTGTCGCGCGTCGGCGGTAACGCGCAGATCAGCCCGATGAAGAAGGTCGCCGGCCGCCTGAAGATCGAGCTGTCGCAGTACCGCGACCTCGAGGCCTTCGCGCAGTTCGGCTCCGACCTGGACCCCGACACGCAGCGCACGCTGGCGCGCGGCGCCCGCCTGGTCGCCACGCTGAACCAGAACGAGCGCGAGCCGCTCCCGGTCGGCCTGCAGGTCGCCCAGGTGTTCGCCGCGACGAATGGGTTCGTCGACCGCATCAACGTCGACCGCGTCACCGAGTACCTCGAGGGCCTGACCCAGCGCCTGCGCGCTGAGTCCCAGGAGCTGCTGGACAAGATCGCCGGCGGCGACTGGTCCGACGAGACGCAGTCGGCGCTGAAGGACGCGATCGGCACGTTCACCGACGACTTCGGCTACGACCTCGACGAGGAGGGCCAGCCGCTGGCCGAGGGCGAGAGCGATCGCGTCAAGACGCGCGACGACTCGTCCTCCGAGTCGGCCGAGGAGCCCGAGACCGCGGGGGCCGCGGCCTAACCCATGTCGCAGCGCGACGTCAAGAACCGGATCGCCTCGGTCCAGAACATCCGCAAGATCACGCGGGCGATGGAGATGGTCGCCGCCGCCCGCCTGCGTCGCGCGGAGCAGCGCATCGAGCACCTGCGTCCGTACGCCGGCGCCATCCGCCGCATGACGCGGCAGGCGGCCGAGGCGGCGGGCGGGGAGATCGGCACGCTCCCGATCCTCAAGCAGCACGAGCGCGAGGAGCGCGTCGCGCTGTTGCTGGTCACCGCCGACCGCGGCCTGGCCGGCGCGTTCAACTCGCAGATCATCCGCGCGGGCATCCGCGCGGCGCAGGAGTACGAGGACCAGGGCAAGACGGTGGTCTTCTCGGCCACGGGCCGTCGCGGCGTCTCGTCGCTGACGTTCCGCGGCCGTGAGCTCGAGGGGGCCTTCACCGGCTTCACCGACCGTCCCGCGTACGCCAACGCCCGTGAGGTCGCCGAGTCGCTTATGGCGCTCTACGTCGACGACAAGGTCGATCGCGTCGAGATCCTCTACAACGGCTACGTGTCGCCGCTGGTGCAGGAGGTGCGGCGCGAGACGCTGCTGCCGCTGCAGGAGGCGACGATCCTCGAGGGTGGCGAGCGTGAGCAGGATGGTGCCGAGGGCGACTCCGGCCACCACGCGCTGGTCGAGTACGAGCCCGACCCCGCCGCGATCTTGGAGCGCTTGGTCCCCGACTACGTGGAGATCTCGATCTTCCGCGCGCTGCTGGAGTCGACCGCGTCGGAGCACGGCGCGCGGATGACGGCCATGCGCAACGCGTCGGAGAACGCGGGGGACGTCATCGACGACCTCACGCTCGAGATGAACCGCGCGCGCCAGGCGGAGATCACGCAGGAGATCATGGAAGTCGTCGGCGGCGCCGAGGCGCTGCAGTAGCCCTTAGGCCTACAACAAGACTTAGAACGTTCCAGGAGATTTAGAGACCATGGAAGCCAGCATCACCGAGCGCCCCGCGGGCGCGGAGACGGGCGCGAAGAACGTCGGCCGGATCGAGGAGATCCAGGGCGTCGTCATCGAGGCCGTGTTCCCCGACAAGCTGCCCAACATCTACAACGCGATCCGCGTCAAGCTGCCCGACGCGGCCAAGGCCGAGGAGGGCGCGTCCGGCGAGGCCGGCGCGGAGTGGCTGGTCTGCGAGGTGCAGCAGCATCTCGGCGACGACCGCGTCCGCGCGGTCGCGATGGACACGACCGACGGCCTGTCGCGCGGTCTGGAGATCGAGGACACCGGCGGCCCGATCGCCGTGCCCGTCGGCGAGAAGACGCTCGGCCGCATCTTCAACGTGCTGGGCGACGTGATCGACCAGCGCGACGAGCTCGGCGACGACGTCGAGCGCTGGGGCATCCACCGTCCCGCGCCGACGGTCGAGAACCTGACGCCGACGACCGAGATGTTCGAGACGGGCATCAAGGTCATCGACCTGCTGGCGCCCTACGCCAAGGGCGGCAAGGTCGGCCTGTTCGGCGGCGCCGGCGTGGGCAAGACGGTGCTCATCCAGGAGCTCATCCACAACCTCGCCTCCGAGCACGGCGGCCTGTCGGCGTTCTGCGGCGTGGGCGAGCGCTCCCGCGAGGGCAACGACCTCTGGCTGGAGATGACCGAGTCCGGCGTCATCGACAAGACGATGATGGTCTTCGGCCAGATGAACGAGCCCCCCGGGGCGCGCATGCGCGTGGCGCTGACCGGCCTGACGATGGCGGAGTACTTCCGCGACCAGGGCCAGGACGTGCTGCTGTTCATCGACAACATCTTCCGCTTCGTGCAGGCGGGCTCTGAGGTCTCCGCGCTTCTGGGCCGCATGCCGTCGCAGGTGGGCTACCAGCCGACGCTGGAGTCCGAGATGGGCCAGCTCCAGGAGCGCATCACCTCGACGCGCACCGGCTCGGTCACCTCGGTGCAGGCGATCTACGTCCCGGCGGACGACCTCACCGACCCGGCTCCGGCCTCGGTGTTCGCCCACCTGAACGCGACGACGACGCTGTCGCGGTCGATCTCCGAGAAGGGGATCTACCCGGCGGTCGACCCGCTGGACTCGACGTCCACGATCCTCAAGCCGGACATCCTCGGCGAGGAGCACTACAACGTCGCCAACCAGGTCAAGTCGATCCTGCAGCGATACAAGGAGCTCCAGGACATCATCGCGATCCTCGGCATCGACGAGTTGAGCGATGACGACAAGGTGACGGTGCAGCGCGCCCGCAAGATCGAGCGCTTCCTGAGCCAGCCGTTCAACGTGGCCGAGCAGTTCACGGGCACGCCGGGCGCCTACGTGCCGATCGCTGAGACGATCCGCTCGTTCAAGGAGATCCTGAACGGCGATCACGACGACCTGCCGGAGTCGGCGTTCCTGCTCAAGGGCACGATCGACGACGTGGTCGCGGCCGCCAAGGGCAACAAGTAGACGATGGCGCGCACCACGTTCACCGCTGAGGTCCTGACGCCCGAGGGCGAGGTCTTCAACGACGAGGTCGAGATGGTCTCGACCCGCACGACCGTGGGCTCCATCGGCATCCTCGCCAACCACCAGCCGCTGCTGGGCATGCTGGAGCCGACGGAGCTGCGCTTGTACAAGAGCGAGAGCGACATCGTGTCGCTGGCTCAGGGCGAAGGCTACGTCCAGGTCGCCGACGGTCGCGTGCTGATCCTGGTCGAGGAGGCCGTCGACCCCTCGTCCCTGGACGTCTCCTCGCTGCGCGAGAAGCTCCAGACCGCCGAGCGCGAGCTCGAGCAGGCCGAAGACGGCTCCGAAGCCGCCCGCGTCGCCGCCCGCGACAAGCGTCGCTGGGAGGCCTTCCTGCGGTTGACCGAGGGCGACGGGCACTAGCTCCGCCGCAACGTTTTGCCGTCCGACGGGCGCCCTTTGGGGCGCCCGTCGTCGTTCTGGGGGGCGAATTCGAGGTCCGGGTCGCCTAATGGCTGACATGGAGCCTTCTCGCGACCTGGATCGCCGAATCGCCGCGCTCGCCGGCCGCCAACACGGCCCGGTGACCCGGCAGCAGCTGTATGAGCTCGGCCTGACGCCGCAGCAGATCGCCTATCGCATCGACGCGGGGCGGCTGATCCGCCTGTATCGGGCCGTGTACGCGGTTGGGCACCCGTGTCTCTCACGTGAGGGACGCTGGATGGCAGCGGTCCTGACGTGCGGGCCGGGAGCGATGCTGAGCCATGGCGACGCGGCCGCGCTGTGGGACCTCCGGCCGGCTCATGGCGCGGCGATCCACGTCACGACGTCGGCGCGGGCGGGCCGGGTCCCCGACCGACGCCGGGTGCGGCTGCACCGAGTCGGAACGCTCACCGGCGAGGAGTCGATGGAGCTCGACGGGATCCCGGTCACCACGCCGGCCCGGACGCTGCTCGATCTCGCACCGTCGCTCCGGCCGCGGACGCTCGAAGAGGTGATCGAGCGCATGGATCGTCTGGCGCTGTTCGACCTCGTCGCCGTGCGGCGCGTGCTCGACGCACACCCGCGCCAGAGCGGGGCGCCGAAGCTCCGCGGGGTCCTTGACCGCCTGGCGGGAACCGGCGTGCAGGACACCCGCAGCCCCTTGGAAGTCGCCCTGCTCCAGCTCTGCGACGACCACCGCCTGCCGACGCCAGCGGCGAACATCCTCGTCGCCGGGCATCTCGTCGACTTCCACTGGCCCGGGACGGACCTCGTGGTCGAGACCGACGGCTTCGCTTTTCACCGCACGCGCAGCGCCTTTGACGCCGACCGCGAGCGCGATCAGGCGCTCGTGCTCGCCGGCTACCGCGTCGTTCGCTTCACCTACGAGCAGGTCACGCGTCGCCGCCGGGAGACCGCGAATCGCCTGCGGCGCCTGCTCGCGGGATCCGGGTCGCGTAATAATTGATAGTCCGTCATTACGCGACCCGGATCGGTGAATCAGCGTCGCGCTCGCCCCCACGGCGCTGGCGCCGCCTTGCGCGAGCGTCCGCGCTCGGTGACGTAGCGGGCGAAGTGGGCGCGGGTGGTGCCGCCGAGGAGTTCGAGGAGGCGGGTGAGGTCGAGCCAGGGTGGGGCGATCGCGTGGCCGAGCATGGCGGGGTGCGAGGACCAGCGGTGGTCGGCGGCGGTGGGGCAGAGGCCGGCGTCGACGGGGTTGGAGGCGATATAGGCGGCGACGGCCCAGAGACGGTGGTCGGTCGTGACCTGTAGCGGTCGCGCGCCCGGCGACCAGATCGGGCCCGAGAGGCCGTGGCGCAGCGAGAGTGCCGTGCCGTGGGCGCGGCGCAGACGCCGGGTGCCGACGCGCAGGTCGGTGCGTGTCGCCTCGATCAGCAGGTGCGTGTGCGTCGACATGAGGCAGTACGCCAGGACGCGCCAGGAATAGCGCTCGGCGACGGAGCCCAGACGGTCGAGGTAGCCGAGGCGGTCGGTGTCGTCGAAGAACAGCGGGAGGCCGTCGGCGCTGCGCGCGACGGCGTGGTGGACGAGATGCATGCCGCCACTAGGTGGCGGCGTGCGGAAACTCGCCCCGCCTAAAAGTCCTCGGGCAGCACGACGTTCGCTTCCAGCGCGCGCGTGAAGCCGTCGAGGTCGTCGATGAAGCGCGCGACGGAGACGATCTCCAGCGCCGACTGCATCTCGGCCTCGGCGAGCTCGTTGGCCTGCTCCAGCGCCTCGAGCTCGGCGTCCTCGTGGATGCCGGTCGACAGCCGGTCGCAGTTCTTGCAGTGCAACGCGAGCAGGTAGAGCCCCTCGTCGACCAGATCGAGGAGCGCGACGGGCACGACGAACGGCCGCTCGCACGTCACGCATGTCTCGAGCCCCCGCTGCACCTTCGCGCCTCTCGTGTCCTCAGCCATGCCCACTTGAACGGAGCCGGACCAGAGAACTTGTGGCGATTTGGACGCTTGATCGGCGAGTGACGAACTACCCGCCGGTGCATCGGCTACCTGCGCGGTTCCTCTAGACCTCGCGCTCGATTCCCGCCGCCCGTGCGCCCTCGCAGAGAGCATCCAGGCCGAAGGCTTCGACCGGGCCCAGGGCCCCGACGGCGCGCAGGCGCCCGTTCGCCGCCGCGTGGGCGCCCCAGGCGAGCATGCCGGCGGTGAAGTCGTAAGCGTTCACGCCACTCACGCGGGCGCGCGCGAGGATGCGGCCGCTCGGGTCGCTGGCCTCGGCGACGATCTCTGAGCCGGTCGCGGCGCGCTCCTCGGCGCTCGGCCCGCCGGTGGAGCCCTTGACGAACCGCGTCAGCGCCGCGTTCAAGCCACCCCGCACGCCCGGCACGCGCAGCGCCACCGTCGTTGCCGCCGCTCCGCGCCGGATCGCGTCCGACGCGCCGCCGAACCAGCCGAGGTACACATCGACGACCTGCAACTGCTCGAAGGACCGCGGCAGCGCGAACTGCTCCGTCGATCCCGCTGAAAGCGCCTTCCGCGTCTGCCCGCCGACCAGGAACGGCCGCACCCGCGCGCCGCCGCGCTCGGTCACGATCCGGCCGTCGCGGAACGTGTAGGACGGCTCCAGCATCACGCCCGCCGCGCTCGCTCGCGTCCCGCCGCTCATCCCGACCGGCCCGCGGAAGAAGTAGCCGACCTCCACGCGCGTGGCGTTCGGGCCCGCGTCGCGCAGCGCCAGCGCCGCCGCCAGGTTGCCCGGCACCCAGTCGTAGCCCATGGCCGTCAGCAGCGCGACGCCCTTCGCCTCCGCCCGCGGCCCGTAGGACTCGAACACCTTGCGGATGAACGGCGTCTCGCCGGTCGAATCGAGGTAATGGGCGCCGGTGCCGAGCGCCGCCTCCACCGCCGGCGCGCCCCAGCGCGCGAACGGGCCCACGGTCGAGACCAAGACATCACCCTCGCCCACCAAAGCCCGCACCGACTCCGGGCGATCGACGTCGGCGACCGCCCACTCCAAGCCCCCGAGCGCGTCGGCCAGGACCCGCAGGCGCGCGCCGTCGCGCCCCGCCAGGACCGGACGCTCGCCGATGCCCGCCAGCTCGCGCGCGGTCAGCTCGCCGGTGTAGCCGGTGGCTCCGAAAAGGACGATGCGGCCCGCCATGCGGGAGACCCTAACCGCCCCGCTCGATACCCTGGAGCGGATGGACGAGCGCGTCCTTGCCGAGCGCCTCATCACCTACGACACGTCGACACTGGACGGCCTCAAGGCCGGAGCGGGGTTCGTGAAGGGGTGGCTTGAGTCTCACGAGCTGCCGGTGCGCAGCTACGAGCACGACGGACTGCCCGTCGTGCTGGTCGACGTGGGCGGGGGGGCGGGACCGCAACTTGAGGATCTGCCGACGGTCATCTTCCATGGCCATCTCGACGTCGTGCCCGCCTACGCGCACCAGTTCGAGCCCAAAGTCGAGGGCGACCGCCTCATCGGCCGGGGCGCCTACGACATGAAGGGCGCGCTGGCGGCGACGATGTGCGCGCTGACCGACGTCGCGGACAACCCGCACGTCCGGGTGCGCTTCGTCTGCGTCCCGGATGAGGAGTCCGACGACGTGAGCAGCCGCTCCATCGACGCCCTCGTCGCCTCCGGCTACAGCGGCGACTTCGCGATCACCGGCGAGCCCACCGACCTGCACATCGGCGTCCAGGCCAAGGGCGTCCTAGCGGTCCGGGTCGCGGTTCACGGCGTCGCCGCCCACGGCTCCACGCCGTGGCTGGGCGACAACGCGATCCTCAAGGCCCACGACGCGTTTCGCCGGATCGAGACGCTGCCGTTCTCCCGCGAGTCGTCAGACCTCTTCGACCGCCCGTCGATCAACCTCGCCCGGATCGAGGGCGGCGACGCCTTCAACAAGGTCCCTGACCGCTGCACGATGGACGTCGACATCCGCTACCTGCCCACGCAGGACGCCGGCGACATCCTCAGCCAGATCCGGGCGATCCCAGACGTCGAGGTCCTCAAGTGCTTCACGCGCGCGCCCGCCGTGGTGTCGCGCAAGAACCCCTACGTCCGCGCGCTGCGCGACGGCATCGGCCGCTCGATCGAAGGCGAGGCGATGTCCGTCGGCCGCGACGGCGCCTCTGACGCGATCGCCTTCCTCAACGCCGGCATCCCCGCCGTCGAGTTCGGCCCGGTCGGCGCCGGCCACCACGGCCCGGACGAGTGGGTCTCGATCGCCTCGCTGCGCCGCTTCCGCCAGGCGCTGACCGACTTCGTGACGCTCTTGCCCTCGTGGCTGGAGCGCGAAGGCGGCGGCCCCGACCTGCGCGCGGTCGAGGGCGGTCTGGCGTGAAGCGCCGTCACCTGCCCAGGGACGAGCGGCCGCCGCGCGAGGGACTGCAGTTCCTCGGGCGCGCGTTCGGCACCGTCCTGCTGATCGTCCTGCTGACCGCCGGCGCCACAGCGACGGCCGGCCTGTTGCAGATCAAGGAGGAGATCGCGCCGCCCAAGGGCGCGCCGGAGGCGATCCGCGAGGACCCGGTCGCCACCGAGAAGCCCAAGCCGGGCAAGCCGCAGACGATCCTGATCCTCGGCTCCGACCGCCGCTGGAGCGACCTCAAGAAGAACAACCCGGCGCTGAAGCAGTCCGTCCCCGCGCGCTCGGACACGATCCTGCTGATCCGGATGGACGCCAAGCAGGCGGCGACCGTGGTGATGTCAATCCCGCGCGACCTCAAGGTCCTGGTCCCGGGCTACGGCGTCAACAAGATCAACGCGGCCTACTCGCTCGGTGGCCCGAACCTGACGGCGAAGACCATCAAGTCGCTGTTCGGCGAGGACTTCAAGATCAACCACATCGTCAACGTCAACTTCAGCGGCTTCCGCGAGGTCGTGGACGCGCTGGGGTGCGTGTACGCCGACGTCGACCGTCGCTACTACCACTCCAACCTGGGGCTGCCGGTCTCCGCCCACTACGCCGAGATCGACATCGAGCCCGGCTACCAGCAGCTCTGCGGCCAGCGCGCGCTGGACTACGTGCGCTTCCGCCACGCGGACTCCGATCTGGTCCGCGCCGCGCGCCAGCAGGACTTCCTGCGCGCCGCCAAGGACCAGCTCAGCACCTCCTCGCTGATCGACGAGCGCTCCAAGCTCATCAAGATCATGCAGAAGAACACCCAGACCGACGAGAACCTGCGGTCGATCAAGGGCGTCCTGACGCTGGCCAAGCTCGCGATCTTCTCCGCCGACCAGCCCGTGGTGCAGCTGAAGTTCCCGCCGGTCTACTCCGGCGACTCCGAGACGGGCGAGTACGTCGAGGCGTCCCAGACGACGCTGCAGCGCCTGCGCGACCAGTTCTTCCACGGCGCGCCCAAGGCCAAGTCCTCCAAGAAGTCGTCCTCGTCGTCGAGCAAGAAGTCCTCCAAGAAGGCGAAGTCCGGGAACAGCCGCATCAAGAACGCCCGGGTCGTCAGCGCGCGCACGGCGGGGGAGGACCTCGTGGCGCGGACGGTCGCCTCGCACCGCCTCGGGTTCCGCATGTACTTCCCGACGCAGCTGACGACCAGCGGGCGCTACGCGTCCACGGTCAAGGACGGGACGACCGTCGACCCGACGCCGCGCGTCTACACGATCCGCGATCGCGCCGACAAGCCGCGCAAGGCCTACCGCCTGGTGGTGATGGAGAACCAGCAGGAGGGCAGCTACTACGGCATCCAGGGCACGAACTGGACCAACCCGCCGCTGCTGGCCAACCCGACCTCCACGACCACGGTCCGCGGCAAGAAGCTGTATCTGTACAAGTCAGGCAGCCGCCTGCGCTACGTGGCTTACAAGCGCAAGAACGCCGTGTACTGGGTCTCCAACAGCCTGCAGATGACGCTCTCCAACGCGCAGATGCTGGCCATCGCGAGCTCTTTCACCTACCTCAAGTGAGCGCCAACCCGATCGACGACCGTCCCCCGCGCCTGGCGTGGGGCATGTACAAGCGCTTCCTGCTGGCGGCGCTGGTCGTCGTGCTCGCGTCGGCGGCGACGGTGGCGACCGCGGCGCTGCTGGAGTTCAAGGACGACAAGGACATCTTCCTGCGCGCCGGCGGCGGATCGCTGGACAAGGCGACCAAGGGCGCCTTGGACGACGTCGACCCCGGCGGGCCGCAGACGATCCTGCTGCTGGGCTCCGACCAGCGCTACATCGACATCAAGCAGAAGAACCCGGTCCGCTCCGACACCATCATCTTGCTCCGGCTCAACCCGGAACGGGGCGCGACCGCGGTGATGTCGCTGCCGCGCGACCTGAAGGTGAAGATCCCCGGGCACGGCACGGACAAGATCAACGCGGCGTACGCGATCGGCGGGCCGACGCTGTCGGTCAAGACGATCCGCAACCTGTTGCACATCCCGATCAACCACGTGGTCAACGTGAACTTCGGGGGCTTCCGGCGCGCGGTCGATCGGCTGGGGTGCGTCTACAGCGACGTCGACCGCCGCTACTTCAACGACAACAGCCCGCCGTTCGGCGGCGGGCCGGACTACGCGACGATCGACGTCAAGGCCGGCTACCAGAAGCTCTGCGGGCAGGACGCGCTGGACTTCGTGCGCTACCGGCACTTCGACACCGACCTGGTGCGCGCGGCCCGCCAGCAGCAGTTCCTCGCGGACGCCAAGGACCAGATCGGCGTCGGCAAGATCTTTAGCGACCGCAAGGCCTTGTTGCGGATCTTCGGGCGCTACACACAGACCGACATCAACGACGGCGACGCGATCCTGCGGCTGTTGAAGCTGGCGGTCGAGTCGGCGCAGAAGCCGGTCCAGGAGATCCCGTTCCCAGGCGACATCACCGGCGACTACGTGACCGCGACCCCGGAGCATCTCCAAGAGGTCGCGCACCGGTTCCTCAACGTGGCGCCGGCGACGGCGAAGACGTCGTCGGGCTCGTCGTCGAAGAAGAAGGGGTCGTCGAAGAAGAAGTCCTCGTCGGCCGCCGTGCTGCCGCCGGGCATGCAGAAGGCCGGCACCGGCGCCGAGGACGAGGCCGTCCTGCTGGCGGCCAAGCTGCCGTTCGCCGTCTACTACCCGAAGGCCACGCTGTCGGGCGCGTCGCTACAGACCGACGACAGCCGCGCCTACGACATCTTCGACCGCGGCGGCCACAAGTACCGGGCCTACCGCATGGTCGTGAAGACCGACGGCCTCGGCCAGTACTACGGCGTGACCGGCACGAACTGGTCCGGTCCGCCGATCCTCGACAACCCGTCGGAGCGTCGCCGCATGGGCGGCCGCACCTACGAGCTCTTCTACGACGGCTCGAAGCTCCGGATCGTCTCCTGGCGCTCCGGAAAAGCGACGTACTGGATCTCCAACACGCTGTCGCGCAGCCTCTCGAACGCGCAGATGCTCGCGCTGGCGCGCAGCGTCGGCAAGATCCGTTAGCCCGCGCTCCGCTAGCCTCTCGCGACTCATGGCAGCCCCAGAACCAATTGGCGTCATCGGCACCGGCTACGTCGGCCTCGTCACCGCGGCGGGGTTCGCGGAACTGGGCAGCGACGTCTACTGCATCGATATCGACGAGTCCAAGATCGAAGGCCTCAAGCGCGGCGAGATCCCGATCTACGAGCCGGGGCTCGAGGACCTGATCGCCAAGAACCGCGAGCGGCTGCACTTCAGCACCGACATCGCGGACGCGCTGAAGAACGCGCGGCTGCTGTTCGTGGCGGTCGGCACGCCCCCGACGTACTCCGGCGACGCGGATCTCTCCGCCGTCCACGCGGTCGTCGCGTCGATGCCGGCGTCGGATCGTCACGCGCTGGTCATGAAGTCGACGGTCCCGGCGGGTACGGGCACGTCGATCAAGCGGCTGTTCGCCGAAACGGGCAAGGAGCACTTCTCCTACGTCTCGTGCCCGGAGTTCCTCAAGGAGGGCTCGGCGGTCAAGGACTTCCTCCAGCCCGACCGCGTCGTCATCGGCGACGACGGCGACTGGGCCGGCGACGCGGTCGCCGAGCTGTACGCGCCGCTCAACGCCGAGCTGGTCCGCACGGACATCAACTCGGCCGAGATGATCAAGCACGCGTCCAACGCGTTCCTGGCGACCAAGATCTCGTTCATCAACGAGATCGCCAACGTTTGCGAGGCCACGGGCGCGGACGTCGTCGAGGTCGCGCGCGGCATGGGCCTGGACGACCGGATCGGCCCGAAGTTCCTGCAGGCCGGGCTCGGCTTCGGCGGCTCGTGCTTCCCGAAGGACGTCACCGCGCTCAAGCAGCTCGCGGGCAACTCCGGCTACCACTTCCAGCTGCTCAACGCGGTCATCGAGGTCAACGAGCTGCAGAAGCGCCGCGTCATGCAGAAGCTCGAGAAGCACCTCGGCTCGCTGGTCGGCAAGCGCGTCGGCCTGCTCGGCCTCGCGTTCAAGCCGAACACGGACGACATGCGCGAGGCGACCTCGCTCGTGCTCTCCGCGCGCCTACAGGCCGCGGGTGCGACGGTCGTCGCCTACGACCCGATCGCCGAGGGAGAGGCCCGCAAGCTGATCACCGGCGTGGAGTTCGCCCCGGGCCCGCTCGAGGTCGCCGACGGCGCCGACGCCGTCGTGCTCGTGACCGAGTGGGACGAGTTCAAGGAGCTCGATTTCGGGGCAGTGGCCTCGAAGATGAAGGGCGACCTCCTGATCGACGGGCGCAACGCGCTCGAAGCCGACGCCGTGCGCGCTGCCGGACTCTCGTACGAGGGCATCGGCCGAGGCAAGTAAGTGGCACCCATGCAGGCGGTCATCCTCGTTGGAGGAGAGGGCACGCGTCTGCGGCCGCTGACCTCGCGGCAGCCTAAGCCGGTCATCACGCTAGTCGACCGGCCGTTCTTGGTGTACATGCTGGAGTGGCTGCGCGGCCACGGGGTGCAGGACGTGATCCTCTCGTGCGGCTTCGAGCCCACGAGGGTCCGCGAAGCGCTGGGCGACGGCGAGCAGCTCGGGTTGAAGCTGCGCTACGTCGTCGAGCCCGAGCCGCGCGGCACCGCGGGCGCGCTGAAGTACGCCGACGAGCAGGTCGGTGGCCTGGCCGAGCGGTTCTTGATGCTCAACGGCGACGTCTTGACCGATGTCGACGTCACCGCCCAGATCGCTCAGCACGAGGCGACGGGCGCGAGCGGCACGCTCGGTCTCGTCCCCGTCGATGACCCGTCGGCCTACGGCCTGGTGCTGTGCGACGGCACAAGGGCCGTCACCGGCTTCCTGGAGAAGCCCGCGCCTTCGCAGCTCATCGGTATCGACCGCTATTACATCTCCGCCGGCATCTACGTCCTGGAGCGCTCGATCCTCGACCTGATCCCGTCGGGCGAGAACGTGTCGATCGAGCGTTCGATTTGGCCCGCGCTCGTCGGCGAGGGCCTGTACGGCTCGCACGCCGAGAGCGCGTACTGGATGGACATCGGAACGCCCGAGCGTTACCTCCAGGGCACGTTCGACATCCTCGAGGGCAACGTCCGCACCGGTGTCGCCGAGCTGCTCGGGGACTCCTACTCACACGTGGCCGAGGACGTCGCGGCGGCGGGCCGGATCGTTCCGCCGGCGGTCGTCGGCGCGGGCTCCACGATCGCCGCGGGCGCGCACGTCGGCGCGCTGGTCGTGCTCGGCCAGAACGTCACGGTCGGCGAGAACGCGCGCGTCGAGCGCTCGGTCGTGCTGGACGGCGTGACGATCGGCGCGGGCGCCGAGGTCGTCGACTGCATCGTCGCTCCGGGCGCGGTGATCGGCGACGGCGCGGTGCTGCGCGGCGGCGCGGTGATCGGCGACGACGTCCGCGTCGGCGCCGGGAACGTGCTCGCCTCCGGCATCCGTGTGTTCCCTGACACGGACCTGCCGCCAGGCGCGATCAAGTTCTGATGGACTGTGTCCTCGATGGCCATCGGGGACGAGGAGCGCGGCGTGACGACGACCAATCTGGAGCAGCTCGACCGGGACAGCATCGCGACCGTCGACAGCACCGATCAGCTGACCGACGTGCTCGCGATTCCCGAGCACCTGCGCGACGCGCTCTGGAAGGCCGAGTCCGCGCAGATGAAGGAGTGGGACTCGCCCGCAGGCCTAGTGGTGGCGGGGATGGGCGGCTCGGCGATGGGCGGCGCGCTGGCGCGTGCAGCGCTCGGCGACACCGCATCGCGGCCGATCCTGTCCGCACGCGCCTACGGGCTGCCGCCGTGGACGACGCCCGACACGACCGTCCTCTGCGCCTCCTACTCCGGCAACACCGAGGAGACCTTGGCCGCCTACGAGGCGGCGGGCGCGCTCGGCGCGACGCGCGTCGTCGCGACGTCGGGTGGACGCTTGTCCGAGTTGGCGCGTGCCGACGGCGTGCCGGTCATCCCGATCGCCGGCGGCCTGCAGCCGCGCGCCGCGGTCGCCTACATCACGGTCGCCGCCCTGGAGGTCGCCGCGCGCTGCGGCGTCGGGCCGCGGATGGCGTCGGACATCGACGTCGCCGCCGAGCACCTCGAGGACCTCGTCGTGGAGTGGGGCCCGGAGTCCGGAGAGGACTCGGCTGCGAAGGCGCTGGCGCGTGCGCTGGTGGGCTCGGTGCCGATCTTCTACGGCGCCGGCTCGACGACCGCGACCGCCTACCGCTGGAAGACGCAGTTCAACGAGAACGCGAAGATCCCGGCGTTCTGCCACGAGCTGCCCGAGGCCGACCACAACGAGCTGGTCGGCTGGGCCGGCGCAGCCGAGCTGGCGCGCTTCTCGGCGGTCTTCCTGGAGGACTCCGACACGCACCCGCGGATCGAGGACCGCGTCGAGTTGACCGAGGCGCTGATCAGCGACGCGGCGGCCAGCACGTTCCGCGTGCAGACGCGCGGGACGACGGCGGTCGAGCGCGTGTTCTCGCTGGTGCTGCTCGGCGACCTCGTGTCGGTCTACCACGCGGCATTGCGCGGCGTGGACCCCGGCCCGGTTGAGCTGATCGACTCGCTGAAGTCGCGCCTGGCCGAGCGCTGAGGCAGCGCTGAGACGTGTTGCGTCGGGGAGCTGACCCCGGCGCGCGGCGGCGGTCAAGCGGGATGCGGCCGTTCCGATCACCCGGTGCGACGACCGCGGTCGTCGTGCCGCCATGCTCCGCCGCCGCCTGCTCCCCCTGCTCGTGCTCGTGTGCGCCCTCCTCGGGTGCGCCGCGTCCGCGTCCGCCGCGACAATCGCGCTGGACGGGTCGAGCTTTCGCGTGACGGGCGCGCCCGGCGAGGCCAGCGACCTGAAGCTGACGGTCGCCGCCAGTTACGTCGAGCTCACGTTCCCGGCCGCCGGTCAGCTCACCTCTTCGACGGGCTACTGCTACCTGCGCACGAGCAAGGCGATGCGCTGCGCGCGGCCCACGACGCTGGCGATCGACCTCGGCGATGGCGACGACCGGCTGACGGTCGCCGGGACGTCCGCGCTGCCACTGACGATCGCCGACGGCGACGGGAACGACACCGTGAGCGGCGGCGCCGGAGCCGAGACGTTCGTCGACGGCGCGGGCGACGACAGCTTCTCCGGCGGTGGCGGCGACGATCGCCTGGTGGCCGCGGCCGACGCCGACGGCGCCGACAACTTCTCCGGCGGCGCCGGGACCGACACGGTGGACTACGGCGCGCGGTCCGGCGCGGTCTCGGTGACGCCGGGCCTCGCCGCGGGCAGCGGCGCCGACGGCGAGGGCGACACGGTCAGCGTCGACGTCGAGCAGCTCCGCGGCGGCGCGGGCGACGACACGCTGTCCGCAGGTGCGGCGACGACGCTGCTGGACGGCAATGGCGGCAACGATCAGCTCGCCACGACCGCGGCGACCACGACGCTCGACGGTGGTACAGGCGACGACGTCCTCACCGGCGGCGCGACGCTGGACGGGGGCGATGGCAACGACCAGCTCTCCACGCCGCTGGCCACCGCGGAGCTCGACGGTGGCGCGGGCGACGACGCCTTGGCCGGTGGCGCGACGCTGAGCGGGGGCGCGGGCAACGACCAGCTCTCCACGCCCGTCGCCACCGCGACGCTGAGCGGCGGCGACGGCGACGACACGCTCTCCGGAGGCACGGCGCTGAGCGGCGGCGATGGGGCGGACCGCCTGGCGCCTGCGGCGACCGTGCGCGCGGCGACGCTCGACGGCGGCGACGGACCCGACGTCCTGCGCGCAGGCAATGGCAATGACAAGCTCAACGGCGGCGCCGGGGACGACCTCCTCGACGGCGGTGTGGGCGACGACGTCCTGGACGGCGGCGAGGGCGCGGACACGCTCGACGGCGCGGCGGGCGCCGACACGTTGACCGGCGCAGACGGCAACGACGCGCTCGACGGCGGCGAGGGCGACGATCGCGCCGATGGCGGCGACGGGTTCGACAGCGTCGCGACCGGCGAGGGCAACGACCTGCTCTGGGGCGGCGCGGGCAACGACGCGCTCGACGCGGGCGCGGGCGACGACCAGCTCGACGGCCAGGCCGGCGACGACGTCCTGCACGGCGGCGCGGGTGGCGACCGCCTGGCCGGCGGCGACGGAACCGACGCGCTGGCGGGCGAGGACGGCGACGACGTCCTGGAGGGCGGCCTCGGCGCCGACGCGATGGCCGGCGGCCTCGGCCGCGACACGGTCACCTACGACGCGCGCACGCAGCCGGTCGCGCTCACCCTGAACGGCGCGGCAGATGACGGCGCGGCCGGCGAGGGCGACGCGATCGCCGCCGACGTCGAGGTCCTGATCGGCGGCGCAGGCGACGACCGCCTCTCCGGCGGCCCCGGTCCGAACGCGCTGCGCGGCGGCGCCGGGATCGACACGGTGGACTACTCGGGCGCGTCCGCAGCCGTGGTCGTCTCGCTCGACGATCAGGGCAACGACGGCACGCCCGGTGAGGCCGACGACGTCCGCTCGGTTGAACATGTGGTCGGCTCCGCGTTCGACGACAGCTTGACGGGCGGCGCGGGCGCCGAGACGCTCGAGGGCGGCGACGGCGATGACCGCCTCGACGGTGGCGACGGGCCCGACGTCCTGCTCGGCGGCCCCGGCTGGCACGACCGCGCCGACTACTCGGCGCGCAGCACCGGCGTGACCGTGACGCTCAACGGCGCCGCCGACGACGGCGCGGCCGGTGAGGGCGACCTCGTTGGCGCCGACGTCGAGGAGGCCACCGGCGGCGCAGGCGACGACCGCCTCACCGGCACCGACGGCCCGAACGTCCTCAGCGGCGGCGCGGGCAACGACGTGCTCGAGGGCGCCGGCGGCGACGACCTGCTCTCCGGCGGTCTGGGCAACGACCAGCTCACCGGCGGTCCCGGCGCGGACCTGCTCGGCGCCTTCGACGGCGGCGCGGGCGCCGACGTCGTCAGTTGCGACGGCTCCGACATCGCGACCACCGACGCCAAGGACAAGGCCTCCGGCTGCGCGCTGGTGCTCAAGCAGGCCAAGGCCGGCCCGGCCACCAAGGCGGCGACGGCGGGTGTAGCGGCGGTCAAGCGCGGCGTGGCGGCGAGCGCGAACCTGGTGGGGTGGAGCGCCTCTGGCTCCGCCTCTGCGGCGCTCCCGGTCGTCCGCCACGGCGGTCCCGGCCGCGACAGCTTCCGCGGCCGCGCCGGCGACGATCGCTTGACCGGCGGGCGCGGCAACGACCGCCTCGATGGCGGCGCGGGCGACGACCAGCTCGCCGGCGGCTTCGGCCACGACACGCTGCTGGGCAGCGCGGGCGCCGACGTCGTCCACGGCGACGAGGCGCCGGACTCCATCAACGGCGGCTCCGGCGACGACCGTCTGTTCGGCGACACCGGCGGCGATACCGTCAAGGGCGGCCCGGGCAACGACGCGCTGGCGGGCGCGTCGGGCGACGACCGCCTCGACGGCGGCGCGGGCGATGACACGCTCGCCGGTGGCTTCGGCCACGACACGCTGCTCGGCGGCGTCGGCACCGACGATCTCAACGGCGGCGAGGCGCTGGACGCGCTCGACGGCGGCGCGGGCAACGACGCGCTCGACGGCGGCTCGGGTCCCGATGTCGTGCGCGGCGGCGACGGCGACGACGTCGTCTCCGGCGGCACCGGCCGCGACACGCTCTCCGGCGGCCCCGGCAACGACACGCTGGGGGCCAACGACCGCGGCGGCGACGAGCACGTCGACTGCGGGCCCGGCGAGGACACGCTGCTGATCGACCCGGCCAACGGGCCCGGCGGCTACGCCGACAAGCAGATGCTCAAGCAGGGCGACGTCGTCAACTGCGAGCACGTCGTGGAGGCGCAGCCGCCCGCGATCTCGCCGCAGGCCGGCATCCAGGTCCTCACGCCCGACACCGGCGACGCTGACCGCGGCACCGACCGCGCCGACAAGCTCCTCGGTGGCCCGGGCGGCGACGTCCTGGACGGCTCGCGCGGCGACGACCTGCTGTGGGGCGACCGCGACCCCGGTACCGCCGCGCCCGACCTCCTGCTCGGCGGCGAGGGCGACGACACCATCTACGGAGGCGGCGGACCCGACCTCGTCGACGGCGGCCCCGGCAACGACGTCCTGCAGGGCGACGACGGCGCCGACGTCATCCGCGGCGGTGCCGGCAACGACAAGGTCCGGCCCGGCAAAGGCGATGACATCGTGCGGACCGGGCCGGGCAACGACGTCGTCCACGCCGCGGCCGACGGCTCCGGCGACGTGATCGACTGCGGAGCGGGGATCGACACGGCCGAGATCGACCCGGGCGACAAGGTCACCGGCTGCGAGACGGTCCTGCGCAAGTAACGGCAGGACCGCGCATGCCCGCGGGGGCGACCGGGCAACGGTCCTCCATGGGCCTCCTCTTCCGCCTCCCCCTGCTGCTCTTCGAGTACCTGCTGCGCCGCCTGTTCGGCGGTGGCCAGGACACCTACGCGCCGGCGGCGCCGTCCACGCGCTCAACGACCGCGCCCGTCGCCGAGCCGTTCGTGGGGGAGACCGGCGCGCCGCCGCCGACCGCCGACGAGGTGCTCGACCGCCGCGTCGCCCGCGAAGCCACCGCCAGCGCCGGCTCGGTCACGCCGCTGCGCCCAATTGCCGAGTCGCGCAACGGCCACCTCGACACCGAGCCGGAGGTCGTGGAGTCCTTCGGCCCGGCCGACGACGTCGGCGGCACGATCACCGTCGAGGAGCCCTGGGACGGCTACGCGAGCCAGCCTGTGAGCGCGATCATCACCCGCCTGCGCGGCGCCGACGCCGCCACCAAGGCCGTCGTCGCCCTCTACGAGCGCGGCCACAAGAACCGCAAGACGGTCCTGAAGGCGACCGCCTAGCCCAAACCTTGACACAACCGTGGTAAGGTTTGGGCGCAGTGACGGACGCCCTCACCATCCACGAGGCAGCGGAGACGACGGGCTGGTCCCCTCGCATGCTCCGCTACATCGAGCGCAACGGCCTCATTGAGCCGCAGCGCTCCGCCTCGGGCTACCGGTTGTACGGTGCCGCCGAGTTGCAGCGCCTGCGCACGCTCAAGGAGCTGCTCGGCGACTACGACCTCGGCCTGGGTGACATCGGCTTCGCGCTACGCCTGCGCCGCGAGCATCAGCTTCGCAACGCGGTGGAGGCGTGGTTCGAGGCCAAGCCCGAGCGTCCCGCCGACGTGCCGGAGCCCGACTGGCTGAGCTTCGAGCAGCAGAAGCACTCGCGCCTGCTGGACGCCGTCCGCGCGCGACAGACCCAACCCACCTCTCCCACGGAGACCGCATGAGCGCCACCGAATCCCGCACGCTGACCGACTTCAAGGTCGCTGACCTGTCCCTGGCCGAGTTCGGCCGCAAGGAGATCCGCCTCGCCGAGCACGAGATGCCCGGCCTGATGCGCACGCGCGAGGAGTTCGCCGCCGCGCAGCCGCTGAAGGGCGCCCGCATCATGGGCTCCTTGCACATGACGATCCAGACCGCCGTGCTGATCGAGACGCTGACCGCTCTCGGCGCCGAGGTCCGCTGGGTCTCCTGCAACATCTTCTCGACGCAGGACCACGCCGCTGCCGCGATCGCGGTCGGCCCCGACGGCACGCCTGAGGATCCGCAGGGCGTCCCGGTCTTCGCCTGGAAGGGCGAGACGCTGGAGGAGTACTGGTGGTGCACCGAGCAGGCGCTGACCGGCTTCTCCGGTGACCCCGAGCTCGGCCCCAACATGATCCTCGACGACGGCGGCGACGCCACGATGCTCGTCCACAAGGGCACCGAGTTCGAGAAGGCCGGCGCCGTGCCGGACCCCGCGGGCGCCGAGTCCGAGGAGTTCCAGGTCTTCCTGACGCTGCTGCAGAAGTCGCTCGCCGCCGATCCGCAGAAGTGGACCAAGGTCGGCCAGGCCATCAAGGGCGTCACCGAGGAGACCACGACGGGCGTCCACCGCCTGTACGAGCTGGCCCAGCAGGGCGAGCTGCTCTTCCCGGCGATCAACGTCAACGACTCGGTCACCAAGTCCAAGTTCGACAACTTGTACGGCTGCCGCCACTCGCTGGTCGACGGCATCAACCGCGCGACCGACGTCATGCTCGCCGGCAAGACCGCCGTCATCTGCGGCTTCGGCGACGTCGGCAAGGGCTCGGCTGAGTCGCTGCGCGCCCAGGGCGCCCGCGTCATCGTCACCGAGATCGACCCGATCTGCGCGCTTCAGGCGTCGATGCAGGGCTACCAGGTCGCCCGCCTCGAGGACGTCATCTCGACCGCCGACGTGTTCGTCACCACGACGGGCAACAAGGACATCATCATGGCCTCCGACATGGCCAAGATGAAGCACCAGGCGATCGTCGGCAACATCGGCCACTTCGACAACGAGATCGACGTCGCCGGTCTGACGAAGTTCGAGGGCATCGAGCGCATCAACATCAAGCCGCAGGTCGACGAGTACCGCTTCCCGGACGGCCACAGCATCATCCTGCTGTCCGAGGGCCGCCTGCTGAACCTGGGCAACGCGACCGGCCACCCGTCGTTCGTGATGTCCAACTCGTTCACGAACCAGACGATCGCCCAGATCGAGCTGTTCACCAAGAACGACGACTACGACAAGCAGGTCTACGTGCTGCCCAAGCACCTCGACGAGAAGGTCGCGCGCTTGCACCTCGACGCGGTCGGCGCCCAGCTCACCGAGCTGCGTCCGGACCAGGCGGCCTACATCGGCGTCCCGGTCGAGGGCCCGTACAAGCCCGACCACTACCGGTACTAGTCAGCCCCAGTGGCTGAGCGAAGCCGCAGCCGCGGGGAGGAGCCCCTGGGCGAGTCCCCGCAGCGAAACGAGCCCTCTGGGCGAGGCTTCGCCAGCGACATCGCTGATACCGCGCTCGCGGACGCGGGCCGGGCGAGCATCGCATGGGCAGACGCCCAGATGCCCGTCCTGCGCTCGATCCGCGAGCGCTTCGGCGAGCAGCGCCCGCTGGCGGGCATCACCGTCGGGGCGTGCCTGCACGTCACGGCGGAGACCGCCGGCCTGGTCACTGCGTTGACCGCCGGCGGCGCGCAGGTCGCCCTGTGCGCCGCCAACCCGCTGGCCACCCAGGACGCGGTGGCCGCGGCGCTGGTGCAACTTGATGGTGTTGAGGTCTTCGCCCGCCATGGGGAGGACCTCGACACCTACGCCGGCCATGTTGCCGACGTCCTGGACCGCGCGCCGAGCGTGACCCTGGATGATGGCGCCGACCTCCTCGTGACGCTGCACGGCGCGCGCCCCGACTTGTTGAAGGGGATGCTCGGCGGCACCGAGGAGACGACGTCCGGCCTGGTCCGCCTGCGCGCGATGCAGGCTGACGGGCGGCTCGCCGTCCCGGTCCTGGCGGTCAACGAGGCGCGCGCCGAGCGCGTCTTCAACGACCACTACGGCACCGCGCAGTCGACGCTCGACGGCATCCTGCGCGCGACCAACCTGCTGCTCGCCGGGCGCACGGTCGTCGTGCTCGGCTACGGGCCGACCGGGCGCGGGATCGCGCTGCGCGCGCGTGGCGCGGGCGCGCAGGTCGTCGTCTGCGAGATCGACCCGGTCGCGGGGCTCGACGCGCGGATGGAGGGCTTTGAGGTGATGCCGTCGCTGGCGGCCGCCGAGCGCGGCGACATCTTCATCACGGTCACGGGCGCGCCGCACGTCTTGGGCGCCAAGCACTTCGCGCGCATGAAGGACGGCACGGTGCTGGCCAACGCGGGGCACTTCGACGTCGAGATCGACCTCGGGGCGTTGCGCGAGGTGGCGGGCGGTGAGGGCGGCGTCCGGGTCCGGCCGCTGGTCGACCAGTTCCGGTTGCCCGACGGGCGCTCGCTGAACCTGCTGGCGTCCGGCCGCGTCGTCAACCTCGCCGCGGGCGAGGGCCATCCGGCGTCGGTGATGGACCTGTCGTTCGCGCTGCAGGCGCTGTCGGTCGAGCACCTCGTGGCCGGCGAGGGCACGCTGGGTGCGGGCGTCCACCCGGTACCCGACGACATCGACCGCGAGGTCGCGCGGCTCAAGCTCGCGTCGCTGGGCGTGGAGCTCGACGAGCTGACCGCCGAGCAGCGGCGCTACCGGCGCTCCTGGGAGTAGCTGCCCGCCCGCCCTCGACCAACGGCGAGGGCGTTCTCAGGCGCGCGTAGTACCTTCCCGGGCCTCGCACCTGGAGGCGTGCTCTGTCCCGATCGTCGTTCCGCCTGGCCGTCCTGGCCGCCCTCGTTCTTGTCGTCGTCCTGCCCGGCGCCGCTCGCGCGGCGGCGCCCGTCGTAGTCATCGACGCGGTCGATACGGCTGAGACCGGCGATCCGGTGGCCTTCGACGGCGACCGCACGACGGATCCCGACGGCCAGCTGATGACCTACTCGTGGTCGATCGACGGGCAGGTGCTGGACGTCGAGAACCCGTGGCTGTCGGTGTCCTTCGCGCACCCGGGCACGCACGTGGTGACGCTGACCGCGACGGATTCCACGGGCGCGTCGGCGACCGCGTCGCACACGATCGTGCTGACCGGGATCGATCGGCTGGCGTCGACGCTCAAGCCGATCGGGTCGACGCTGGCCGGGCTGGCGGAGTCGGCCGAGGTGGTGGTGTCGGCGCCGAAAGTCCGGCTGTACAAGAAGCGCCTGCGGATCGTGTTGAGCTGCCGCAAGGCCGAGCGCTGCAAGGGCGTGCTGCGGATCGTCGCGCTGAAGGGCAAGCACCAGAGCCCGTACCTGCTGACGCAGCGCTCCGTGAACGTGAAGTCGGGGCGCCCGCGCGTGGTGCACGCGAAGCTGGGGCCGAAGGGCCGCCGGCGGCTCGGGTCGTCCGCGCTGACCTCCGTGCGCGCCACGGTGTACCGCGGGTCGAAGGTCCGGACGGCCTCGATCTGGGGCGTTATGGCCTACCGGGTGCGCATCTCGCGATAGGTTCCGCCCGTGTCCGTGTCCGGGTTGGAAGCAGCGGTCGAGAAGATGCGCGCCGAGGGCCTCGGCGACGCAGCGGTTGAGAGCTTCGCGCGCCAGTACGAGCGCCTGCGCGAGGGGGAGACGGGGACGCTGGCCGAGGCGGAGATCGAGCCGGTGGCGTCGCTGCCGGATGGGGCGGAGCTGACCGAGCCGGCGTCTGCTGCGCTGCTCGACCAGGCCGTCATCATCAAGCTCAACGGCGGGCTCGGGACGTCGATGGGGATGACCAAGGCCAAGTCGCTGCTGGAGGTCAAGAACGGCAAGACGTTCCTGGACCTGATCGCCGAGCAGATCCTCGCGCTGCGGGAGTCGTCCGGCGCGCGCCTGCCGCTCATCCTCATGAACTCGTTCGCCACGCGCGACGACTCGCTCGCCGCGTTGACCGCATACGAGGATCTCTCCGCCGGCCTGCCGCCGGACTTCGTGCAGAACAAGGTCCCCAAGCTCCGCCAGGACTCGCTCGAGCCCGTCGCGTGGGATGCCGACCCCGCGCTGGAGTGGGCGCCGCCCGGCCACGGCGATTTGTACACCGCCTTGGTGACCTCCGGCATGTTGGAGGCCTTGCTCTACGGCGGCTACCGCTATGCCTTCGTGTCCAACAGCGACAACCTGGGCGCGGTGCTGGATCCGAAGATCCTCGCGTGGCTGGCGTCGTCCGGTGCGCCGTTCCTGATGGAGGTCGCCGACCGCACCTCCTCGGATCGCAAGGGCGGGCACTTGGCACGGCGCGTGTCGGACGGAGGGCTGGTGCTGCGCGAGATCGCCCAGACGCCGGACGCCGACATCGACGCCTTCCAGGACACGTCGCGGCACAAGTACTTCAACACGAACACCCTGTGGGTCGACCTGCACGCGCTGCGCGACGTGCTCGGCGGCTCCGGCGTCATCGACCTGCCGATGATCGTCAACAAGAAGACGGTCGACCCGAGCGACAAGGCCTCGACGCCGGTCATCCAGCTCGAAAGCGCGATGGGCGCGGCGATCGGCGTCTTCGAGGGCGCCGCCGCCTTGCGCGTGCCGCGCTCGCGCTTCGTGCCGGTAAAGACCACCAACGACCTCCTGTCGCTGCGCTCCGACGCCTACGTCATCGGCGACGGCCGCGCCGTCCACCTCGCCCCCGAACGCGACGGCACCCCGCCCTTCATCGACCTCGACACCGACCACTACAAGCTGGTCGCCGACTTCGACGCGCGCTTCGGCGAAGGCGCACCGTCGCTCGTTGCCTGCGACTCGCTGCGGGTCGTCGGCGACGTGTCGTTCGGCGCCGACGTGGTGGTCAAGGGCGACGTGATCGTCGAGGGCGTCGCGCGAGTCGACGACGGGACCGTGCTCGAGGGCTAGTTCGTCCCGCCCTCGGCCGCGTCGAGGTAGCGGTCCTCGCGCTCCTGGGCGCGGTCCGCCTCGCCAAGGGCGCGGACGAAGAGATAGGCGAGCGCGACGCCCATCACGATCGACTGCTCGATCGCCATGATCGCGCCGGCCAGCGCCTGGTCGTCGGAGGCGTGCAGGCCCCAGACCTCGGGGCGCTTCTCGTAGAAGCTGTAGATCGACGTCGGCGCAAAGGTCAGGAAGATGCCGAGCATGCCGACGAAGACCTTCGTCGACACCATGTAGACGACCGGCGCGAGGCCCGTGAGGTGCCGACCGCGCACGGGGGAGAGCAGGTGCCACCAGTACAGGAGGCCGGCGCTGAGGAAGAACGTGTGCTCCAGCACGTGCACGGCCGAGTGCTCCAGCGCCGCGTCGTAGAGCACCGGGATGTGCCACAGCCACATCATCCCCACGTAGAACACAACCGCGAACGCCGGATGCGCGATCGGCCCCAGCGCTCGTTCGAGGTCCAGCACCGTGCGCGCCACCGGCCGCAGCAGCACCTTGCTCAGCCCTGCGATCAGCAGGATCGGCGCGAAGTCGAGCAGCAGCACGTGCTGGACCATGTGCATCGCGAACACCTGATCCGCCAGCGTGTCGATCGGCGAGATCAACGCGATCGCGATGCACAGCACGCCCCCGAGCCACGCGCTGAGCTGCACCCACCCGGCACCGCGCGGCCCGCTCGTCCGGCGCACCTTCAACCAGCGCCGCAGGTACCCGGCGACCAGCACGATCACGATCAGGATCGGACCGGGAGCGAGAGAGAACGACGTATCTGCCGCGACGGCAAGCACCGCGGCCGATTGTGCCACCCCTCCGTCCGTCGCCGCGGATCCGTGACCGTTGCGTCCTGATTGCGCGCAGGGTGGCCGACAAGGTCGGCGGTCATGCTGCTCGACTGGCTCATCCCTGCGCTCTGCATTGCGTGCCGCGGCGACCGCGGCGACCCGCTGTGCGCGGCGTGCCGCGCTGAACTGCCGTGGCTCGGCGCGAAGCTCTGCCCGCGCTGCGCTCAGCCGCGGCCGTGCGGTCGGTGTCCGGCGCGGCGGCGGGCGTTCGACGGCGCGTGGGCGGCGATGGCGTACGCGGGGCCCGTTCCGGCGGTGGTCAACGGGCTTAAGGAGCGCGGCGCGCTCAAGCTCGCGGACACGATGGCCGCGCAGATCGCCGTGGCGGCGCCGGACACGCTGTGGGAGCCGGGCGCGCTCCTCATTCCCGTCCCTGCGGATCCGTGGCGGCGGCGAAGGCGGGGTGTCGACCACGCGCGGGAGCTGGCGCTCGCGCTCGGGCGGCGGACCCACCTCGACGTGGCCCCGATCCTCCGGCGCGCCGGTTCGGACGCTCGTCAGGCCGGCCGGACGCGCGGCCAGCGTCTGCGCGCCGACGCCGCTGACGTCCAGCTGCGGACGCGCCAAGAGAACTGTCCGGTCTCTGTGCTCCTCGTCGACGACGTCCACACGACAGGGGCCACGCTGCACGCCTGTTCCTTGGCGTTGAAGGGGTTCGGCGCCTCGCGAGTGGTCGCGGTCACCTACGCACGGGCGGTTGCGTAATCGGCCACATGATCCTGGGCAAATCCGCAAAGTTCGTTGAGGGATGTTGCCCTTACCACATTGCAGGGGTAACTTCGTGAAGACCAGTGATCCCTGCCCCAGGAGGGCCGCATGCAGATCGAGGTCAAGGGCCGCCACATGACCATCTCGGACGACATCCGAGAGCACGTGGAGAAGCGCTTTGCCAAGGTGGGCAAGCAGGTGTCGGAGCTCGCGACGTTGGAAGTCGAGCTCAGCCGGGAGCCGAACGCCCCGGACTGCTACCACGCCGAGGTGACCTTGCGGGTCAAGGGCACGACGCTCCGCGCGTGCGACAAGTCCCGTGACATGGCCCACTCGATCAACCTCGTCTCCGACGAGCTCGCCGTCCAGGTCAAGCGCCACCGCGACAAGCGGCGAAAGCGAAGGGAGTCACGCGCGGCCGCCATGCACCCGCCGGGCATGACCCCGAGCGGCGCGGGCGAAGGCATCAGCGCCGCGCTGTAGCGCGCGCCTCGCGGGAGGCGGACGGATCGGCATTGGTCCGGTCCGTTCGTCCCCCTCCCGCCGACTACACTCCGATGCATGGGTCTGCTCGACCGCGCGTTGAACATCGGAGAGTCAAAGCAGTTCCGCCAATACGAGAAGCGTGTTGCGCGAATTGCCGATTTCGAGCCCGAGCTGGAGCTCGAGTCCGACGAGGAGCTCCTCGAGCGGATGGACGCGCTGCGCCAGCACGTGCGCAGCCAACCGACCGACGAGAAGATCAACGAGGCGCTGGACGAGGTCCTCGCCGAGTCCTTCGCGATCACGCGCGAGGTCGGCAAGCGGCGGATGAACATGCGCCACTTCGACGTCCAGCTCATCGGCGGCATGGTCCTCCACGGCGGGACGATCGCCGAGATGCGCACCGGCGAGGGCAAGACGCTGACGGGCACGCTCGCCGTCGTCCTCAACTCGCTGGCCGGCCGGGGCGTCCACGTCGTCACGGTCAACGACTACCTGGCCCGGCGCGACGCCGAGTGGATGATGCCCCTCTATGAGGGCTGCGGCGTCTCGGTCGGGATCATCCAGCACGACCAGGACCCGGATGAGCGCACGGCCGCCTACGGCGCCGACGTCACCTACGGCACGAACTCCGAGTTCGGCTTCGACTACCTGCGCGACAACATGGCGCAGACGATCGAGGACAAGGTCCAGCACGGCGGGCGCATCGGCGAGGACGGCCGCCCGACCGCGATGCACTTCTACGCGATCGTCGACGAGGTCGACAACATCCTCATCGACGAGGCGCGCACGCCGCTGATCATCTCCGGCGCCCCCGAGGCCGCCGCCGACTGGTACGGCAAGTTCGCCAAGCTCGCGAAGGTCATGACCGCGGGTAAGACGCCTGAGGGCATGGACCCGCGCGCCCGCAAGGAGTTCGTCGCGGACTTCGACTACGAGTACGACGAGAAGCACAAGACGGTCGCAGTCACCGAGCAGGGCGTCCAGAAGGCCGAGAAGTTCCTCGGCATCGACCACCTCTACCGCGCCGAGAACGGCCCGCTGGTCAACCACCTCCTTCAGGCGCTCAAGGCCGAGTCGCTCTACAAGAAGGACGTCGACTACGCGGTCGTCGATGACGAGGTCAAGATCATCGACGAGTTCACCGGTCGCATCCTGGATGGTCGCCGCTGGTCGGAGGGTCTGCACCAGGCCACCGAGGCCAAGGAGGGCGTCGTGGTTCAGGAGGAGAACCAGACGCTCGCGACGATCACGTACCAGAACTTCTTCCGCATGTACTCCAAGTTGGCCGGCATGACCGGCACGGCCCTCACCGAGGCCACGGAGTTCATGAAGATCTACAAGCTGGCCGTCGTCCAGGTCCCGACCAACCGGCCGATGGTCCGCAAGGACCGCAACGACCAGGTCTACAAGACCAAGGACGGCAAGTGGAGCGCGCTGCTGCGCACGATCCAGGAGCGTCACGCCGCCGGTCAGCCGGTTCTCGTCGGCACGATCTCGGTCGAGGTCTCCGAGATGATCTCGCGCGACCTGACCAAGCTCGGGATCCCGCACGAGGTCCTCAACGCCAAGCCCGAGCACGCCGCTCGCGAGGGTGACATCGTCGCCGAGGCCGGTCGCCCCGGCGCGGTCACCATCGCCACCAACATGGCGGGCCGCGGCGTCGACATCAAGCTCGGCGGCAACGCCGAGCACCGCACCGAGCTGGAGCTGCGCAACCTCGGCCTGCAGCCGGGCGACCCGGACTACGAGGAGCGCTTCGCGCAGGTCTTCCCGAAGATCGAGGAGCGCGTCGCCGAGGACCACGAGAAGGTCCTCGAGGCCGGCGGCCTCTTCATCTGCGGCACCGAGCGCCACGAGTCGCGCCGCATCGACAACCAGCTCCGCGGCCGCGCCGGCCGCCAGGGCGACCCGGGCGAGTCGCGCTTCTTCCTCTCCGCCGAGGACGACCTCGTCCGCCTGTTCGCCGGCGACCGGATCTACAAGATCCTCGACCGCCTCGGGACCGTCGACGACGAGGGCCACGAGGAGCCGATCGAGGCGGGCATGCTCTCGAAGCAGATCGAGAAGGCCCAGAAGAAGGTCGAGGAGCAGAACTTCCTCATCCGCAAGCGCGTCCTCGAGTACGACGACGTGATGAACGAGCAGCGCCGCGTGGTCTACAAGTACCGCGACGAGGTGCTCGAGGGCCGCGACATGGGCCCAGTCGCGCGGGAGAACCTCGCCGACGTCATCCGCCGCACTGTGGACGAGTACACGGTCTCGGAGTACGTCGAGGACTGGGACGTCGACGGCCTGCTGGTCGCGTTGTCGGACATCTTCCCGGGCGGCGTCGATCCCGAGCGGATCACGGTGGCCCAGGAGCGCGAGGAGCTGGTCGAGTCGCTCCAGTCGGAGGCGCTGTCGCGCTACGGCGGTCGCGAGCAGGAGCTCGGCGAGGAGCTGATGCGTGCCCTGGAGCGCTACCTGCTGCTCCAGGTCATCGACAACAAGTGGCGCGAGCACCTGTACGACATGGACTACCTGCGCGAGGGCATCCACCTCCGCGGGTTCGCCCAGATCGATCCGCTGGTCGCCTACAAGAACGAGGCGTACGAGCTCTTCACCGACCTGATGAACTCGATCTGGGGCGACTTCGCCCGCATGATCTTCCACGTGGAGGTCGAGGTCGAGGGTGCCGAGCCGCCGCAGCCGCAGGCAGGCTCGGGCGTCGGTCAGATCCAGTACTCCGGCGGCGTCGGGACCCAGCAGCCGTCCGCGCTCATGGACGCCGCCCAGGGTGGCGGGGGTGTCGCGTACGCCGAAGCACCGCCTGAGGGCGAGGACCCGGCCATCCCGGTCGTCCAGCAGCGGCGCGTCGACGAGCACGAGACGCTCGGTCGAAACGACCCGTGCTGGTGCGGGAGCGGCAAGAAGTACAAGAAGTGCCACGGGGCCTAGCGCGCGAGTACGTCACGAGCCCTTCGGCCGGAGGCGTATGCGAACGTATGTTTGCTTCCGTCCGAAGAGCGTTGTAGCTTCTATACTCTGAGAGGACGGTCGCGGAGGTCTCGCCTGCCACCTTCACGGGTGGCACCCGCGTTAGCGGCAGTAGGCGACTCCGGTCCGTCCTCTTTTTGCGCAGTGCTCTGGCGGGTTTACATCGACGAGGCAGGCGATCGAGGGATCTCGAACCTCTCGTCTGCGCATTTCGTCGTCTCGGCGGTGATCGTCCGAGACACGCGAGACGGCGACGTCCGGGACGAGTTGGCGGCGCTCCGGAACGCGATGGGGCGCAAGCCCGGGCAGGTGCTTCACTTCCAGAAGTTCACCCACTCCCAGCGCATCAAGGCCTCTCAGGACCTCGCGGGTTCGAGCATCGGCGCGATCACCAGTGCGATCCTCTGCAAGCGCGGGTTCGACCAGCCGAACCCTGCCGGTGACCTCGCGTACATCGCAAATCCGGACCCGATGTACCTGTGGGCGGTGCGCTTGATGCTCGAACGCGTGTCCTGGTTCATCCGCGACCACGGCGGCGGCACGGCCATCGTGACGTTCGCCCACGTCCGGCGTTTCCAGACCCAGAAGCTCCACGACTACCGAAGCGCGCTTGAGCGCGGCGACACGAGTATCGAGTGGTCGGCGTTCGCCGGTCATCCGTTCAAGATCGGCTCTCCCGACCGGGTGGAGATGCTCCAAGTGGCCGACACGGCTGCGTCGGCGCTGTTCCGCGCGGTCGAGCCGGACGAGTTCGGCAACGTGGAGCGGCGGTACCTGGAGGAGCTCGTGCCGAAGATCTACCGTCGTGGCACCTCGCCCATCACCTCGTACGGGCTCAAGGTCTTCCCCAGCTCCCACTGCGCGGACGGCACTCCGCTCGCGTGGCTGCGGACCCTGTAGATCCCACCTCCGGGCGGCGGCGAGCGGTACTCTCGATCTCGCATGGCCGTCACGTCCTCTGACACACCCGTCCCCCAGCGCATCGAGGCCATCAAGTCGAGCTTCGGCCTCCTGCGCAAGGGCACCGACCCCGAGGCCCTGGGCGCCGACGTCGCGCGCCTGGAGGGGCAGATGCAGGCGCCCGGCTTCTGGGACGACTCCGGCGCGGCCGCGAAGGTCAACACCGAGTACGCGCGCACCACGCGCAGGTTGAAGACCTTCACCGAGCTCGAGTCCGACATCGAGGACCTCGACGGCCTCGTTGAGCTGGCCTCCGAGGACGCCGAGCTCGAGACCGAGTTATATGAGCAGCTGACCTCGGTCGAGGAGCGGCTCGCCGCCCTCGAGGAGGAGCGACTGTTCAGCGGTCCCTACGACGCGGGCGACGCGCTGGTCACCGTCAACGCCGGCGCCGGCGGCACCGACGCCCAGGACTGGGCCGAGATGGTGCTGCGCATGATGATGCGCTGGGCCGAGTCGCGCGGGTTCAAGGTCGAGCTGCTCGAAGCGTCTGACGGCGAAGAGGCCGGCATCAAGTCCGCCACCTTCCGCGCCGAGGGCGAGAACGCCTACGGGCTGTTCAACGCCGAGCAGGGCGTCCACCGGCTCGTGCGGATCTCGCCGTTCGACGCGCAGTCGCGACGCCAGACGGCGTTCGCGGGCGTCGAGGTCGCGCCGGTCATCGAGGACACGGGCGACGTCGAGATCGACTCCGACGACCTCCAGGTCGACACCTACCGCGCGTCAGGCGCGGGCGGCCAGCACGTCAACAAGACCGACTCGGCCGTCCGGATCACGCACCGGCCGACCGGGATCGTTGTGCAGTGCCAGAACGAGCGCTCGCAGTCGGCCAACAAGGACACGGCCATGAAGATGCTGCGGTCCAAGATCCTGGAGCGTCAGGAGCGCGAGCGCCAGGAGGAGATCGCCCGCGAGAAGGGCGAGACGCTCGACGTGAACTTCGGCTCGCAGATCCGCTCCTACGTCTTGCACCCGTACACGATGGTCAAGGACCACCGCACCGACCGCGAGATGGGCGACGCCCAGCGCGTGCTCGATGGCGACCTCGACGGGTTCGTCAGGGCGTACCTGTTGAAGTCCTCGAACTAGCCGCTGCGTCAGCAAGCGGTGGCCTAGCATCGGGTGGCGATGAGCGACGCCACCACCCCGCGGACGGGACCGTCCGAGCAGCCGACCGCGCCCTACCTCGACGCGGTCGTCGCCTACGGCTTCCGCGGTCCGGGACGCTTCCACGTGCCCGGCCACAAGGGCGGCCCGGGGGCGGACCCGGGGCTGCGCTACGCGCTCGGCGACCGCGTGCTGGGGCTCGACATCCCGCAGGACATTCACGGCGTCGACCTCGGCCCCAAGCCGACGCCCTACGAGCGGGCCGAGGCGCTGGCCGCCGAGGCCCATGGCGCGGCGCGGACGTGGTTCCTCACCAACGGCGCAACGCAGGGCAACCACGCGCTGTGCCTAGCGTTGGCGCCGCTCGGGACCCACGTGGTCGCGCAGCGCAACTCGCACGCGTCGATCGTCGACGGGCTGGTGCTCAGCGGCGGGCTGCCGTCGTTCGTGGCGCCGGCCTACAACTCCGAGCTGGGCATGGCGCACGGCGTGACGCCGGAGGCGCTGGATGCCGCGCTGGCCGCCGATCCGGACGCGCGCGTCGCGTTCTTGGTCTCGCCCACCTACTACGGGATGGCGGCGGACGTGGCCGCGCTGGCGCAGGTGGCGCACGCGCGCGACGTGGCGTTGGTCGTCGACCAGTCGTGGGGCCCGCACTTCGGCTTTCACCCGGACCTGCCGGAGAGCGCGCTGCGCCTCGGCGCCGACGCGGTCCTGACGAGCACCCACAAGATCGTGGGGTCCTTGACCCAGAGCGCGATGCTGCACGTGGCGCCCACGGGCCGCATCGACCCCGCCGCCGTCGGCCGCGCGCTGCGGCTGCTGCGGTCGACCTCGCCCTCGTCGTTGTTGATGGCCTCGCTGGACGGTGCGCGCCGCCAGCTCGCCGTCCACGGCGAGGCGCTGTTGCACGAGACGATCGCGGCGGCCAAGGCCACGCGCGAGAAGCTCGCCACCACGCCCGGGATCAAGACCATCGACTACGACATGGTCGGCCGCGACGGCGTGGCCGCCTACGATCCGCTGCGGATCGTGCTCGACACGCGCGGGACGGGCTGCACCGGCTACCAGGTCGCCGAGGCCCTTCGCAATGCCTATGACGTGCAGCCTGAGCTGGCGACGGTCGCGACGATCGTCTGCGTGCTCGGCGTCGGGCAGTCGCCAGAGGCGCTCGTGCGCTTCGCCGGCGACGTCGACGAGATCGTCAAGCGCATCTCCACGCCCGACGCGACGCCGATCCAGGCCCTCGTCCGCTCGCCCGACGCGCTCAAGAACGAAATGGTCATGGCGCCGCGCGACGCCTTCCTCGGCCAGTCGGAAGTGGTCAACCTGGAGGACGCCGTCGGCCGCATCTCCTGCGAGTCGATCGCCGGCTACCCACCTGGCATCCCCGCGCTCCTGCCCGGCGAGCGCATCACCGCCGAGACCGCCGAGTACTTGCGCGAGCTCGTCGACTCCGGCGCGCGCCTCCACGGCGCCGCGGACCCGACGATCAGGACGATCCACGTTTTGGCCGCCAACGTCGGGTAAGAACGTCTATGGGTGCTCGAGCTCGATCACATCAGCCGCCGCTTCGGTGAGACGGTCGCGCTCGACGGCCTGAGCCTGCAGGTCGAGCCTGGGGCGCTGACCGGGTTCGTCGGCGCCAACGGGGCGGGCAAGACGACGGCGATGCGGGTGGCGCTGGGCGTGCTGGAGCCTGACGGCGGCGCGGTGCGCTGGCAGGGCCGGCCGGTGACGGCGGCCGACCGCGCGCGGTTCGGCTACATGCCCGAGGAGCGCGGGCTGTACCCGCGGATGCGGGTCGGCGACCAGGTCGAGCACTTCGCGCGCCTGCACGGGCTGGACGGCGCGACCGCGCGGCAAGCGACCGCGGAGACCTTGGAGCTCGTCGGGCTCGGCGACCAACTCGCCACACGAACCGACGCGCTGTCGCTGGGCAATCAACAGCGCGTGCAGCTCGCGGTCGCGCTCGTCCACGACCCAGAGCTGCTCGTGCTCGACGAGCCGTTCAGCGGCCTGGACCCGATCGGCGTCGACGTCATGGCCGAGGTGCTGCGAGCGCGAGCCGACCGCGGCGTCCCGGTCGTGTTCTCCAGCCATCAGCTTGATCTGGTCGAGCGCCTCTGCGACGCGGTCGCGATCGTCCGCGACGGGCGCGTCGTCGCCCAAGGACCGGTTGCAGAGCTGCGTCGGCGCGGTGGGCGGCGCTATCGCGTCGAGGTGGAGGGCGACGACGGCGACGCGGCGTGGGCTGCGGGCGTGCCAGGCGCGCGGGCGCTGGGCGGCGGCCTGCTCGCGCTCGACGACGACGCCGACGACCAGGCGCTGCTGGACGCCGCGCGCGCCGCCGGGCCGGTGCGGGCGTTCGCGCCCGCCGAGCCGCGGCTGGCCGACGTCTTCCGCGAGGCGGTCGCGCCGTGAGCGCGCTGCGCGGCTGGCCCGCGATCCGGACGGTCGCTCGCCGGGAGATCCGCGAGCGCGGCCGCGATCGCTCCACGCTGATCTCGACGCTTGTCACGCTGGTGATCCTCGCGGGCGTCGTGGTGCTGCCGACGCTGGTCGGGGCCGGCGACGATCCCAAGGTGAAGGTCTTGGTCGTGGGTGACACGGCGACGGCGGTCGCCGCTGCCGCGCACGACGGGCAGGAGCCGTTTGGCGTGCGGATCTCGGCGCGCCCTGCTGCTTCAGACGCGGCCGCGGCCCGCGCGGTCGCCGACGGCGACGCGGACGTCGCGATCGTCGGCGACGGGGCGCGGCTGGTGGTCGCCGACGACGCCGACGACGGTGGGGTCGCCGCGATCCAGGCCGCCTCGCAGCGCACGCGCGCCGCCGCCGCGCTGGACCGCAACGGGATCGCCGGCGCCGACGCAGCCCGGATCCTGGCCCCGCCGCCGCTGCCGACCAGCTCGGTGGGGGAGGAGGACTCGCGCGGCCTGGCGTTCATCGTCTTGTTGGTGCTTTACGGCCAGCTGCTCACCTACGGGATCGTCGTCGCCACCGGCATCGTGGAGGAGAAGCAGAGCCGGATCGTCGAGCTCGTCCTCAGCGCGATCCGGCCGCGCGACCTGCTGGCCGGGAAGGTCCTCGGGATCGGCGTCGTCGCGTTCGCGCAGTTGCTGGCGATCGGCGCGGCGGGCATCGGGCTGGCCGCGGCGACCGGCAGCCTCGACGTCGGTGGTTCCGGCGTGCCGGGCGCGCTGGCGATCACGCTCGCGTGGTTCGTCCTCGGCTACGCGCTGTTCGCGTGCGCCTACGCGGCCGGCGGCGCGCTCGTCTCGCGCCAGGAGGAGCTGCAGAGCGCGACGACGCCGATCACGATGGTGGTGCTCGGCGCGTTCCTGGTGTCCTTGGGCGCGCTCAACGACCCGTCCTCGACGCTCGCAAAGGTCCTCTCGTTCGTCCCGCCGTGCACGCCGCTGGTGCTGCCGATCCGGCAGATCGCCGGCGAGGCGAGCGCCGCCGACGTCGTGATCGGCGTTCTCGTGATGCTCGCGTCGATCGCCCTGCTCGTCGCCTTCGCCGGCCGCGTATACGCCAACGTCGTGCTGCGGACCGGCTCGCGGGTCAGCCTGCGCACGGCATTGCGCCAAGACGCCTAACCGGTCGATCAGACCGGAAGGAGGAGTGATCAGAGCGTGCGAGGATGGGCGGTCATGCGCCGTCTTCTCGCCGTGCTCGCCCTCGCGCTCCTCGTTCCGGCCGTCGGGAACGCCGCGGTTCGGCTCGGGCCGGACGTGACGAAGCCGATGCCCTCGGGCGGCCTCCACCTCGCCGCGATGGGCTGCCAGCAGCTGGCGCAATACAACCCGTGCGCGTTCTTCAACGCCTACTCCACCAACGCCGACGTGGTCGCGGGCTCGCCGATCGACGGCGTCATCACGTCGTGGAGCTTCCGCGCCGGGTGCTGCGACGGCGAGACGGACGTCCCACACCATCTCAAGCTCTACACCTACAAGTTGACCAGCGGGCCGTACCTCTCCGCCGCGCCCGTCTCCGAGGGCGCCACGTTCGAGATCCCGCCGGGCAACGTCCTGCTCTCCGATCCGCCGACGAAGCTTCCGGCGCGGCTGCCGATCGCCACGGGCGAGCTGGTCGCCATCAGCGCCGACCACCCGATTGCGTTCGCCATCGACGACACGATCCCGGGCGTCACCTACACCTTCCTGGCCAACGGCTACACCTACGGCTCGTTCTACACCGCCGGCGCGCTGATGATCAGCGCGCTTGTTGAGCCCGACGCCGACAAGGACGGCTTCGGCGACGAGACGCAGGACTGCGCGCCGGCCGACGCCGCGGTGCATGAGGGCTGTGTGCCGACGTCGCCGCCGGTCGTCCTCCCGCCGCCGCCCGACCCGCTGTCGGTGGGCTGCAATGCGCCGGTCTGCGCGGGAACGACGAACGGGAGCGGCGGGACGTCGACCCCGACGGCTCCTGTGCCGGTCCCCAAGACCGGCACGATCGCGCCGCCGACCAACCCCAACAGCGTCTACGTCCCGCTCTCCTGCCCGCCGAACGTGCCGCAGTACTGCGGCGGCTACCTGTCCGTGATCGCCGGCGGCGCCAAGGCGTCGGCGGCCGCCACCGCCACCCGCACGCGCTACTCGATCGCGCCGGGCAAGAGCAAGCAGGTGAAGGTCCCGCTCAGTGCCAAGCTGCGCCAGCAGCTCAAGCGCAAGGGCAAGCTGACGGTCACGCTGCGCCTGCAGCCCGATGGCGGCGCGAAGGCAACCACCTTCACGCGCACCATCAAGCTGAAGCACAAGCCTGCGGCGAAGCCCAAGCGCTAGAAGCGCAGCACCGCCGCGATCGATTCCGGCACCGGACGCGTCGCGTCCTCGCCCGCCGGCAGGTAGCGCACGCGCGCGTCCTGGCCGAAGGCGCGGCCGACCGCGGCCTCCACGACGTTGTCCACCATCTCGGTCATCGTCCCGTCCGCGGGGCACTGGCCGCCAGCGCTCACGCCGAGCCAGCCGCACTGCGGGCAGCGCACGCCCTTGGCCGTGAAGCCCTCTTCTATCACCAGCGTGTCGATCCGCCGCTCGTGCACGGCGGCCAGGACGTCGCTCAGGCCGGAGACGGCGCGGCCGCCGGTCCCGACGCCGGCGTCGACCTTGTCCAGCAGCTCGCCGTCGCGGGCGGCGGTCACCTCCTCGAGCACGCCGCTCGCGGCCTTCAAGACATCGTCGGCGCTGGACGTCCAGACCTCGACGTCGAAGCGTCCCTTCAGCGCCTTGCCGACCTCGGCGGGCACGAGGTCCTTGAAGTGCGACGCGGTCTCGCGCGGGCCGCCGACGAGGATCCCCGCCACGCGCACGTGGCGCAGCCGCCGCGCGACCTCGTTGGCCGCGCCGCGCAGGTGGTTGTCGACCTCCTTCTCGACGCTGCGCTCGTAGCGGCGCTCCGAGCGGCCGTCCTGGTCGCTCTTGCCGGAGTCGATGCGGGCGCGTGGGTCGTCCTCGTGGCGCCACAGCTCGACGACGCCGTCGACGCTCCCGGCCAGCAGCCGCGCGTGCTGGCGATCGACGAGCACGAGCCACCAGAGCTCGCCCGTTCCGATCCGGGCTAGCGGCTCGACGCGCGGCGTGTCGCCGATCGACACGCTGTGGTCGACCGGCCGCGGCAGCTTGAGGATCTCGAACAGCCCGGCGGGCTCCGAGGCGAAGACCGCGAGGGCGCGGGCGCCCTCCAGGTCGGTCCCGTTGGTGAGCGCGGCAGAGACGCGCTCGACGTCGGCTTTGAGCGCGGCGCGCTCGTCGTGGGTGAGACCTTCGAGGTCGCGGATGGTCCGCGAGGCTTCGTCGAGAACCGAGCTGATCTCGGTCGAACGCGCGGACGGCGTGGCGAACTCGCGCGGGTCGAGGTTGATGAAGACGCTGAGGACCTTGCCTACAGCGCTGCGCGTCTCGGCGAGCTCGCGCAGGCGGTCGGTGGTGATATCGGTCGCCATGCTGACCGCCTACCCGCGGCGACCAGCGGAGAACCTCACCGTGGTCGGTCCGGACGCGACGAAGCCGGCGCCTGCCACAGCGCCGGCTCCGCCGGTCCTACCTCTCCTTCACAGGGACGGCGATCGTGGCCTAGGCTGCGGCCGCCGCCTCCTCCTGCACCGGCGCGGCGGCGGCGCTGACCTCCAGAGCCACACCGCCGTCCTCGCCGGCCGTGGCGCGCACCTGCGCGCCGTCGGTCAACGTCCCGGACAGGATCGCCCGGGTCAGCTCCCGCTCCAGCGTGCGGCGCACGTGGCGCTGCAGCGGTCGGGCGCCGAAGTCGGCGTCAAAGCCGTCGGAGGCCAGGCGCGCGACCAGCGCGTCGTCCACCGTCAGCTCGATCCCACGCTCCACGCGCAGCCGGTCGGCGACCCGCGCCACGATCAGGCGCGCGATCGAAGCGACCTGCTCCTCGCCCAGCGCCTGGAACGTCACGACCTCGTCGATCCGGTTCAGGAACTCGGGCAGGAACGCCGCCTTGGCGGCGTCGCGCATGCGGTCGTCGTCCGCCCCGGGGGCCGCCGCGGTGAAGCCGATGCCCCGCTTCGCCCGGCCGGCGCCCAGGTTGGACGTCATGACGACCACCGCGTTGGTGAAGTCGACCGTGCGGCCCTCGCCGTCGGTCAGGCGACCGTCGTCCAGGAGCTGCAACAGCACGTTCCACACCTCGGGGTGCGCCTTCTCGATCTCGTCGAGCAGGATCACGCTGTACGGGCGACGCCGGACCGGCTCGGTGAGCTGGCCGCCCTCGCCGTAGCCGACGTAGCCGGGCGGCGAGCCGATCAGCCGCGCGACCGTGTGCGGCTCGCGGTACTCGGACATGTCGATCCGGACCAAAGCGTCCTCGGTGGCGAACAGCCGCTCGGACAGCGCCTTGACCAGCTCGGTCTTGCCGACGCCCGTGGGGCCGAGGAACAGGAACGAGCCCAGCGGGCGGTCGGACTCAGACAGCCCGACCCGCGCGCGGCGGATCGTGTCGGCGACCTTCTCGACCGCCTCGTCCTGACCGACCACGCGCTGATGGAGGTCGTCCTCCAGCTCCACGAGCCGCTGCAGCTCGCCCTCGACCAGCTCGCCGACGGGGATGCCGGTGCGGGCGGCGACGACCTGCGCGATCGCGGTCTCTTCGACGGTCACGGTGCTGGAGCTGGTCGCGTCGTCGGACTCGGCGCGGGCGATCTGCGTCTTGACGTACGCCGCCTTCTCGTAGTCCTCGGCCGTGACGGCCTCCTGCAGCTCGGCGCGCAGCTTCTCGACGTCGACCGGGCGCGGCGTCGCGAGACGCAGCTTGGCCGCGGCCTGATCGACCAAGTCGATGGCCTTGTCGGGCAGGTGCTGCTCGGTCAGGTAGCGGTCGCTCAGCCGGGCAGCGGCGTCCAGCGCGGCGTCGGTGATCGTCGCCGCGTGGTGCTCCTCGTAAGCGGAGCGCAGACCGCGCAGGATCTCGACGGTCTCCTCGACCGACGGGGCCTCGACCATCACCGCGCTGAAGCGGCGGGCCAGGGCGGCGTCGCGCTCGATCTTCTTGTACTCGCTCAGCGTGGTCGCGCCGACCATCCGCAACTCGCCGCGGGCGAGCAGGGGCTTGAGCAGGTTCGCGGCGTCCATCGCGCCCTCGGCGGCACCGGCGCCCAGGACGGTGTGAAGCTCGTCCAGGAACAGGACGATCTTGCCGTCGGCGCTGGTGACCTCGGCGAGCACGGCCTTGAGCCGCTGCTCGAACTGGCCGCGGTACTGGGAGCCCGCGACGAGCGTGCCCATGTCGAGGCTGACGACGCGCACGTCGTTGAGCGTCTCGGGAACGTCGCCGGACGCGATCCGCAGGGCGAGGCCCTCGGCGATCGCGGTCTTGCCGACGCCGGCCTCGCCGATCAGCACGGCGTTGTTCTTGCGACGGCGGGCGAGGATCTCCACGGTCTGGGCGATCTCGTCCTCACGGCCGATGACGGGGTCGATGCGGCCGTCGCGGGCGTCACCCGTGAGGTCGCGGCCGAACTCGTCGAGCGCGGGCGTGTCGGACTGCTTCTGCTGGGGCTGTGCCTGGCGGGTGCGCTGCGCGGTGGCGCCGGGGCCGAAGGCGGGAGCGCCGGAGGACGGGCCGAAGCCGGCGTTGCCGAAGCCCTCCATGAGGTCACGGGCGCAGCTCTCGCACATCACGGCGCCCTGACGGCCGCTCTCGGTCTGGACGACCATGTGCAGGGTGCCCGGCCGCTCTTGGCAGATGGCGCAGGGCACGAGGTTGGTGAAGGGCTGTTCTGACATGTTTCCTTACGATCTGGAGGTCGAAAACTTGAGTCGACAAGACTGAAGTCTAGCGAGGTGTGAGATCGTTACAGACGTGCTGACATCCGCCTACCGCCGGACTGGGGCCGATCTGCCGTTCGGCGATCCCCATCGCCCGCACGGCGTGGCGATGGAAGGCTGGTTCTGGCGGATCACGCGAGCGGAGACGGGCGACGTCGCGGTCGTGCTGGCGGGCGTCAACCGCGATGACGCGGGTCGCGCGTGGGGGACGGTCGGCCTGGCGGCGCACCCAGGCGGCTTCGTCGCGGCCGCGGTGGTGGATGGCGCGCGGGCCGGGGAGGACGGCTCGGTCGTGCTCGGCGACGAGCACGCCACGCTGCGTGGCGACGCGCGCTCGATCTCCGTCCGGCTCGGCGAGGCGTCGCTGGACGCGGTCTTCGAGGCGCCGGGACGCTGGCCGCGGCGCGCGTTCGGCGGGCTGGGCGCGGCGCAGGCGATCCCGGGGCTCAGCCAGTACTGGCACCCGTGGCTGCTGCGCGCTCGCGTGCGGGGCCAGATGGTCGTTAGCGGGCGCGAGGTCGATCTCGACGGCGCGACCGCCTACGCGGAGAAGAACTGGTCCAACGGCGGCTTCCCAGAGACGTGGTGGTGGGGTCAGGCGCAGGCGTTCGACGCCGACCCGGACGCGTGCGTCGCGTTTGCCGGCGGGCGCGCGGGCGTTGGCCCGCTGCGCCTCACCGCGACCGCGCTGGTCGTCTCCGCGGGCGGCGAGTTGGTGCGGTTGGTCCGGCCGCTGCAACCCCTACATGTCGAAGTCGGCGCCGACGGCTGGCGGTTCCGCGGTCGGACACCCGGTGGGGTGTCCGTCGTTGTTGAAGGCCATGCCAACGGCACGCCGCCGCACCTGCTGCCGGTCCCCGAGCCGGGCGCGCGGCGCCATCGCGAGGACGCCGCCGCGCAGCACCTGGCCGGCGAGCTGCGGGTCGTGCTCCGCCGCCGCGGCGCCGTCCTCTTCGACGGCACCTCGCGGCTGGCGGGCTTGGAGCGCGGCGCGGCCTAGAGCCGGAAGCCGCCGCTGGCCTCGATGCGCTGGCCGGAGACCCAGGTCCCGGACCGCAGCGCCAGGCCGGCGATCGCCTGGCCGATGTCCTGCGGCGTTGCGAGGCGGCCGAGCGCGGTGTCGCCGGTGATCGCCTGCTGCATCTCGGCGCTGTCGCGGACCATCCCACCGCTGAAGTCGGTGGGGACGGCGCCCGGGGCGATGACGTTGGCGGTGATGCCGCGCGTGCCGAGCTCCAAGGCCTGGTACTTGGTCAGCACGTCGATCGCGCCCTTGGCGGCGGCGTAGGCGCCCGAGCCGGGGAACGCGAAGCGCGTGAGGCCGGTGCCGATGTTGATGATCTTGGCGCCGTCGGCCAGATGGGGCAGCAGGGCCTGGGTCAGGAAGAACGGGCCCTTGACGTGGACGGCGAAGACCTCGTCGAACTCCGCCTCGGTGGTCTCGGCCAGCGCGGCGTGTAGGGAGCCGCCCGCGTTGTTGATCAAGATGTCGATGCGGTCGGCGGGCAGCGCCTCCACGAACGCGGGGAACGAGGCGACGTCGCCGGTGTCGAGCTGCAGCGCCGTCGCGCGGCGCCCGAGCGCCTCGACCGCGGCGACGGCCTCGCGGGCCGCGTCTTCGTTCGAGTTGTAGGTGATGATGACGTCGGCGCCTTCGGTGGCGAGGGCCAGCGCGGTGGCGCGGCCGAGGCCGCGGGATCCGCCGGTGATCAGGGCGATGGGGGAGGAGTTGGTCATGGCCAACACGGTCTCGCGCCGCGGCGCCGCGCGAAAGAGACCGCGCGAACCACGGATCGGCGATCCCTGGCTAACGCCGCGGGCGCCGTCGCATACTGGTGTCCATGGATCGCGAGCAGCTCGCCGACTTCCTGCGCCACCGCCGCGAGGCGCTGCAGCCCGAGGACGTCGGCCTGGCCCGCGGCGCCCGCCGTCGCACGTCCGGCCTGCGCCGCGAGGAGGTCGCGCTGCTGGCGAGCATGTCCACCGACTACTACACGCGGATCGAGCAGCAGCGCGGCCCGCAGCCGTCGGAGCCGATGCTCGCCGCGATCGCCCGCGCGCTTCGCCTGACGCGCGCCGAGCGCGACCATTTGTACCGGCTCGCCGGCCACACGCCGCCGCGCCACGACGTCCGCAGCGACCACGTCAGCCGCGGCCTCCTGCGCGTCCTGGATCGGTTGGACACGCCGGCGATGGTGATGAACGACCTCGCCGAGACGCTCGTCCAGAACCCGTTGGCGATCGCGCTGCTCGGCGACGAGTCGCGGCACGCGAACCGCGGCGTCGCCCGCTCGCGCTTCTACCGCTGGTTCACCGGCGGTCCGGACCGCGAGCTCCACGCGCCCGAGGAGCACGACCGCATCTCGCGCTCGTACGCCAGCGCGCTGCGGATCTCGATGGCCCGCCACCCCGACGACCCGCGCGGCATCGCGCTCGTCGACGCGCTCCTCGCCGAGTCCCCCGAGTTCGCCGCCCTCTGGGCCCAGCACGACGTCTCCTGGCGCGTCGGCACCGAGCCCAAGACCATCCTGCACCCGCAGGTCGGTCGCCTCGAGCTCGAGTGCCAGGTCCTTAACGACGAGTCCGAGGCCCAGATGCTGCTCGTCTACACCGCCACGCCCGGCACGGACTCGGCCGAGCGTTTGCGCCTCCTCGACGTCATCGGTTCGCAGTTCGCCGCGGCCGATAGCGCTCAGCCGCGCGTCTAGACGGGGCAGATGTGGGGCGCGGGCGTTGGGGCGTTCGGCGCGGGCGTTCGTAGTGAGCAGCGATCCGGGTCGCGTAGACCGGAACTATTCCGGCTCACGCGACCCGCATCTCGAACGGGCCCTTGTGGAGCACCGCCAGGAATCCGGGTCGGCCGCGAACGGCCCTCTCACTCCCTCGCCAGACCCTCTCCAACCCGGAGCCCCGCCCCACGCGCCTGGACTGAGCGCCACCAACGCCCCAGCGGCTACGCGCCGGTGCTGAGGCGTTCGCGCAGCGCCGCGGCCTCGTCGTCCCCGAAGCCCTGCGCGGACAGCCAGCCCAGCGCGCCGCCGTGGCGCTCGTCCAGGAGCTCCAGGACGCGCGCCATCATCTCCGGCCGCGCCGCGTGGTGCATCGGGTCGGAGGTCTGCATGTCGGGTGCGTAGGTGGGGGACTGCGCGAGGCGGCCGACGATCGCGTCGATCCGCTCGGAGGTGCGGGCGTAGTCGGCGACGACGTCGTCGCGGGACGCGCCGGCGACCTCCATCGCGAGCGCGACGACGAGGCCCGTCCGGTCCTTGCCGGCTGCGCAGTGCACGAGGACGGCGCCGTCGCCGGGTGGCGAAGCGATCGTGCGCAGCGCGCCGACGATCGAGTCCGGGCGGTGCTCCAGGTAGCCCCAATAGGCGCGGACGGTCGGCGGCTCGTCGGGCAGGTCGGCGCCGTGGACGCCGTTCTGCCACGGGATGATCGTGTCGGCCTCGATCGCGTCGGTGTGCTCGCCGGCCTCGGCGTACAGGGACCGGTGCTCGATCACGACGCGCTCTTCGCGAGTCAGCGGGCCGGGGCCTTCCAGCCGGACCTCGGCGCCCGTGCGCAGGTCGATGATCGCGCGCAGGCCGTGGTCGTCCAGCAGGTGCGCGACGTCGGCCGTCGTCAGGTCCTGCAGGTTGTCGGACCGCAGCAGCCGGCCGGGGACGACGGCGCGCGCGTTCACCGCGCCCTCGAGGTCGATCCACGTCGGGGCGAAGGTGGCGGTCACCGATCCAACGTAGCGCGCCGTGTCACACGCCCCAGAGCCTCGCCGCCGATAAGCCGCTCGGCCGGCCCGACGACCGTCCAGAGCGCGCGCAGGCGCAGCGCGGCGCCCCGGTCGACGGGCGCCACGCGGGCCTCGGAGACCAGGGCGACGTCGCCCGTCGCGGCGTCCTCCTCGACCCAGTGCGCGAACAGCACCCGCACGGTCCCGGGCTGCGACCAGGTCGCGAAGGCCTCGGCGCCGCCGTCGAGCCGCGGGTAGTCGCGCCGCAGCGTCCAGATCCGGCCCACTAGCCCGGACACCGACCAGCCGTCGCCTTCGGCCAGCACCGTGAACGGCGCCGATGCGAACAGCTCGCGGAACGTCACGCCCGGCGGAAGGCCCGGAATTCTCCAGCGGACCACGCGCCCCAGCGGCCCGGTCTCGTCCACGCGCAGCGTGCCCGCTGCCGCCCAGAGCGCCGTGGGCGTGACGCCATCGTCCGCGACGCGCCGGTGACGCGTGCGGATCGCCGGCTCGGACAGCCAGGCGTCGAGGTCGAGGTCCATGTGGGGCACGTCTCCATATCCTCCCGCGCCCATGCCGGACCTGGATCAGGAATTCGTCGCCGACGTCGTCGCCCGGGCGCTGGCCGAGGACGTCGGCGCGGGCGACGTCACCACGCTGTCGACCGTCCCGCCGGACGCGCGCGGCATCGCCACGATCACCCAGAAGGCGCCGGGCGTGGTCTTCGGCCTGGATGTCGCGCAAGCCGCCTTCGCGCAGACCGGTGGCGACGCGCTGACCTTCGAGCGCCTCGCGCCCGAGGGCGTCTGGCAGGAGCCCGGCACCGTCGTCGCCCGCGTCACCGGCCCAGCCGCCGCGATCCTGACCGCCGAGCGCACCGCGCTGAACTTCCTGCAGCGCCTGTCGGGCGTCGCCACGCTGACGGCCAAGTACGTCCGGGCGATCGACGGCACGGCCGCACGCATCCTCGACACCCGCAAGACCACCCCGACGCTGCGCCAGCTCGAGAAGGCCGCGGTGCTCGCGGGCGGCGGCGTCAGCCATCGCTTCGGCCTGTTCGACATGGTGCTGATCAAGGAGAACCACATCGCCGCGGCCGGCGGGATCACGGCGGCAGTCACCGCTGCGCGCGCCGCGTACCCGGACATCGCGATCGAGGTCGAGGCCGAGACCGCCGATGACGTCCGCGAGGCCCTGGCGGCGCAAGCGCCCCGGATCCTCCTCGACAACATGACCCCCGACGAGATGCGCACGATCGTGACCGAGGTCGCCGGACGGGCCGAACTAGAGGCCTCCGGCAACATCGACCTGACCACGGTCCGGGCTGCGGCCGAGACCGGGGTAGACTTCATCTCGGTCGGAGCGCTCACGCACTCCGCGTCAGCACTAGACCTCTCCCTCATATTGGAGCGTGTGCCATGAACCTCCCCATGGCCCCCACCAGCCCCACTGGTTCCCCCGCCCTGACGGCGGATGAACGTAGCGCGCTGACCGCGGAGGTCCGTGCGCTCGCAGCAGAACGAAACGCGGTCATCCTGGCCCACAACTACCAGGTGCCCGAGGTGCAGGACGCGGCCGACTACGTCGGTGACTCGCTCGGCCTGTCGCGCAAGGCGGCGGAGGCCGACGCCGACGTCATCGCCTTCTGCGGCGTGCACTTCATGGCTGAGACGGCGTCGATCCTCTCGCCTCAGAAGAAGGTGATCATCCCCGACCTCGACGCGGGCTGTTCGCTGGCCGACTCGATCACGCCGGAGCAGCTGTCCGCCTGGCAGAGCAAGCACCCCGGCGCGGTCACCGTCATGTACGTCAACACGACGGCCGAGACGAAGGCCTTGACCGACTACTGCGTCACCTCGTCCAACGCCGTCAAGGTCGTCGAGCACATCTACGCGACGCACGGCAAGGACACCCAGATCCTCTTCGGGCCGGATATGTGGCTCGGCGCGTTCGTCCAGAAGGAGCTCGGCCTCCAAGGCTCGGGCACGTTCCACATCTGGGACGGCGAGTGCCACGTGCACGCCGGGATCCGCCCGGACGACATCACCGCCGTCCGCGCCGCCCACCCGGAGGCCGACTTCCTCGTGCACCCCGAGTGCGGCTGCACGACGCAGGTCATGGAGTACGTGGCCTCCGGCGACATCGACACCGCGGGCGTCCACATGCTGTCGACCGGCGGCATGTTGGACTACGCCAAGGAGCACGCCGGGCACGGTGGCACTGCCATCATGGCGACCGAGACGGGGATGTTGCACCAGCTCCGCATGGCCGCCCCCGACGTGGACTTCATCGCCGCCAACGAGCGCGCGTCCTGCAAGTACATGAAGATGATCACGCTGCCGAAGCTGCGCGACGCGCTGCGCGACCTCAGCGGCGAGGTCAAAGTCGACCCGGCGCTCGCCGAGCGGGCCCGGATCCCGATCGAGCGCATGGTCGCGATCGGCTAGCTGATGCCGTTCTCCGGCTTCCACCCGGCGGCCTTCGACTGGTTCGCCGGGTTGGAGGCCGAGAACACCCGTGACTGGTTCCACGGGCACCGCTCGACCTACGACGAGGACGTGCGCGGTGCGCTAGAGGCCCTGCTCTCCGAGCTGGCCGGCGACGCGCCGATCTGGATCGCGCGCCCCAACCGCGACCTGCGGTTCGCCAAGGACAAGACCAAGCCCTACAAGAACCGCTGCTACGGGACGGTCGACTTCCGCCTGTACGCCGAGATCGCCCGCGACGGCCTCTTCGCTGGGTCGGGCTGCCGGACGATGGACGCCGGGCAGCTCGCGCGCTTTCGCACCGCGGTCGCCGACGACGCGTCCGGCGCTGCGCTGGAGTCGATCGTCGGCGCGCTCGACGCCGGCGGCGTCCAGACCTGGGGCGAGGTCCTGAAGACCGTCCCGCGCGGTTTTGACCGCGACCACCCACGCGCGCCGCTCCTGCGCCACAAGCTGCTCATCGCCGGCGCCCGCACGCCCGCCGATCCCAAGACCGGCATCTCCCGCGACGCCGCGCTAGAGCACCTCCGCGACACCTGGTCAGCCTGCGCGCCGCTGCTCGCCTGGCTGGACGAGCACGTCGGCGCGCCGGCGCCCGCCGCGCGGCGCTAGCTCGTCTCAGCCGGCTGCTGCTGCGACCAGCCGTGCTCCAGGAAGCGCAGGATCTCCTCCGGCGGCTGGGCGCCGCTCGCGCCGAACTTGCGGTCGATCACGAAGCACGGCACCGCTGAGATCCCGGCCGACTGCGCGATCAGCTCGTCCTCGCGGACCTCTTCGGCGTAGCGCTCGGTCAGCAGGACCTCGCGGACCTCGGCTTCGTCGAGGCCGACCTCGACCGCGGTCTTCAACAAGACGTCGTGGTCGGCGATCAGCTCGCCCTCGGTGAAGTAGGCGCGGAACAGACGCTCCTTCATGACCTCGCCGAGCCCGTGGGTCTTGGCGAGCTGCACGATCCGGTGGCCGTCGAACGTGTTGCCCGACCGCGCGTCGGCCAGCTTCATGTCGATGCCCTCAGCCGCGGCGACCGCGGTCAGCTGCGCGTCCATCGCGTGGACCTCCTCGAGCGACCGCCCGTACTTCTTGGCGATCAGCTCGTCGTGCGGCAGCCCACGATCGGCCGGCGCCTCGGGGTCCAGCTCGAACGACCGCCAGGTGACGCTGACCTCATCCGCATGCGGGAACGAAGCCAGCGCCGCCTCAAAGCGCTTCTTGCCGACGTAGCACCACGGGCAGGCGATGTCGGACCAGATCTCGACGTCCATGCCGTCGAGGGTAGTGCGGTGCTCCTGGCTAGTCGCCCGTGACCAGCGCGACCGCGTCGAAGAGGCGCGTGCCGTCGTCGGCGGTCGTCAGCGAGGCCTCGTGGACCCAGGCGCCGGCGTCGAGGTAGGCGTCGACGCACTCGTTGCCGGTCGCGAGGCCGTCCTCGTCGTCGGCCAAGACGGGGTCGTCGTCGCCCTCGTCGGCGCGGCGCACGGCAGCGGCGGAGGCCTCGGCGTCGTCGGAGGACACCTCGGCGCTGTCGTCGTCGGAGGCGGACGCGTCGTCGTCGGAGTCGGAGACCGAGTCGTCGGAGAGGTCGCCGTCCTCGGCGCCCAGCGTGTCGTCGGCCGCGCCGTCGTCGTAGCTGTTCTCGTAGTCGGCGGTGGCGGAGCAGTCGACCGAGGTCTCCTCGTCGACCGTCGCGGAGACGACCTTGCCGGTCGACGCCAAGCGCAGGGAGAGCACGCCGTCGTCGCCGAAGGACACGACCTGGCCGGCGTTCTCGTTGCCGTCCTTGATCCCGTCGTCGTCGCTGTCCGGATCGCCCGGATCGTTGGCCGTGTTCTGCTCGGCCAGGTTGTTCAGCCCGTCGTGGTCGGCGTCCTCGCGGGCGTCGCTCTTGCCGTCCCGGTCGGTGTCCTTCTTGTCCGGGTTGGTGCCTGCACGCTGCTCGGTCGCGTTGTCGAGCTTGTCCTTGTCCCGATCCTCGGACCCGTCAGGCGTGCCGTTCTTGTTGGTGTCGGCCTTCTTCGGGTTCGTGTGAGCGCGGTACTCGGTGAAGTTGGTCAGGCCGTCCTTGTCGGGGTCGGCCGTCGCGCTCTTGACGTGGTAGCGCTTCTGGAACTTGGCGGGGAGCTTGGGGGACGCGCTCTTCTTGGCGACGGCGCCGGTCGGGAGCGCCAAGGAAGCGACGGCGACCGCGAGGGCGGCACCGAGGCGCGAGGGGGCGATGGCGAGGGGCATGTTGCCCCTCAGATCGGCGTCAGAACACCGTTGGCCGACCGATTGGACCGAGATCCGGACGGTCGTTCAGTGCAGGCCTAATCAGTTCTGGGGAGACCCGGTCCCCAGACCCGGTCCCCACCCACCCGAGCCGACCAGCTCTATGCCCTCGTCGGCGACCGCGCGCACGACGGGCAGCGACTCGCGCCGCCGGGCGAACTCCTCCGGCGTGTAGCAGTGGACGTCGGCGGCGCCGCCCATCTCGGCCGCGTCCCACAGGTTCGCGGCCTGGTAGACCCGTTCCAGCCACGGCACCCCGCCGAAGAACTCGCTGATCAGGACGACGACGTACTCGCTGCCACGCTCGCGCTGGGGCAGCGCGCCGTGCATGTCCTGAACACGCGCGCCGCCCAGCAGCACGCGCTCCAGCGGCCAGCGCCCGTCGACCCGATTCACGTACCGGCGCAGCTCGCGCTCGTTCAGCATCTCGGCGACCGCCACGGCAAGCGACTGTGGCACACAGACGCGCGCTGCGCCAGTGTCAAATCAGGCGGCGTCCGCGAACTCCTCGACCTCGTGCGGCCCGACGCACGCGACCGCCGCCGCGCCGGGGTCGACCTTCTTGGCGATCGCGGCGACGTCGTCGAAGGTGACCGCGTCCAGCGCGTCGATCGCGCGGTCGGGATCGATGTCCTCACCGAACACGATCGCCTGCGACGCGGCGAAGCGCGCCACCGCGTTGGTGTTCTCGAAGGCCAGAACGCGGCGGCCGGCGGCGTAGGCACGGGCGCGCTCGACCTCCTCCTCGGTCGGCCCGTCGGCGTGCAGCTCAGCGACGATCTCGCGCATCCGCTTGTAGGCCTCGTCGGTCTTGGAGGACTCCAAGCCGGCGCCCAGCTGCAGGATCGCGGCGTCGCTCAGCGCGTGGTCGATCGAGTAGACCGAGTAGCAGAGCCCGCGCTGCTCGCGGATCTCGTCGAACAGGCGCGAGCCCATCGAGCCGCCCAGCAGCGTCGAGTAGATCGTCAGCGCGGCGCGCTCCGCCGGGTTCGTGGCGTCGACGTCGGGCGCGTACATGATCCGCAGGTGCGACTGGTTGGAGTCGCGCTTCTCGACCAGCGTCTCCAGCTGGAGCTTCGGCGTCGCCTCATACGGCCCCGGGACGTCGAGCGTCGGGAAGCGCTGGAACAGCTCGGCGACCGCGGGGTCGTTCTCCGCCACGTGGTCGACGTTGCCGACCACGAACGCGCCGCCGCGCGCGCCTGCCCAGCGGCGCTCGCGGAACGCGACGATCGCCTCGCGCGAGAACGTGCGCAGGTGCTCCTCCGGCCCCAGGACCGTGCGGCCCAGCGGGTGGTCGCCGAACGCGGCGCGGTCGATCAGCTCCTCGGCGACCGCCGACGGCTGGTCCTTGTAGCGCTGGATCTCCTGGATGACGACGCCGCGCTCGCGATCGAGCTCGTCCGCGTTGAGCAGCGGGCGGCCGACGAAGTCGGTCAAAAGGTCGATGGCCTCCAGCGCCGCCTCCGCGCGCACCGTGATGTGGAACGCGACCAGGTCGTGCGAGGTGTAGGCGTTGAGCGAGCCGCCCATGCGCTCGGCGGTCTCGTTGACCTTCTTGTAGTGGTCGTACTTCTCGCCGCCCTTGAAGACGAGGTGCTCCAGGAAGTGCGCCATGCCGTTCTCCTCAGCGCGCTCCGTGCGCGCGCCCGCGTCGAACGCGACGAGGATCGTGACCGCGCGCGTGCCGGGCAGGGCGACGCGATGCAGCGGCAGGCCGTTGGCGAGGGTCTCGCTGGTGATGGTGGGCACGTCACGCAATCTAGCTTGCACAGGAGCGTGCACCGGCAGGAAAAGGCCGCCGCCGGGCTAACGTCGGTCAGACCATGGCGATCGTCGAACGTCATAAGCAGGAGCTCGACCGCAGCGCCGCGCCGGGAGACCGCGCGCCGGCCGTCATCGAGTTCCGCGGCGTATCCAAGTCCTACGGGCCCACCAACGGCGGGCTCGACAACGCGTCGTTCTCGGTCCAGCGCGGCGAGTTCGTGTTCCTGGTCGGCTCCACCGGCTCGGGCAAGTCCACGCTGATGAGGCTCCTGATCAAGGAGATCGATCCGACGGCGGGGACCATCAACGTCGCGGGGCGCGACCTGTCTGAGATCACGCGCAAGAAGGTGCCGTTCTACCGGCGCAACATCGGCGTGGTCTTCCAGGACTTCAAGCTGCTGCCCGACCGCACCGTGTACGACAACGTCGCCTACGCGCTGCAGGTCACCGGCCACGGCCGCAAGGAGATCCGCGCGAAGGTGCCGGACATCCTGCGCCTCACGGGCCTGGCGACCAAGCTGCACTCCTTCCCGGACCAGCTCTCCGGCGGCGAGCAGCAGCGCGTCGCCGTGGCGCGCGCGTTCGTCAACCACCCGCCGCTGCTGCTGGCCGACGAGCCCACGGGCAACCTCGACCCCGAGACGTCGGTCGGGATCATGCAGCTGCTGTACCGCATCAACCGCACCGGCACGACCGTCCTGGTCGCCACGCACGACGCGACGATGGTCGACCGCATGCGCCGCCGCGTGCTGGAGCTGCACAAGGGCCAGCTGATCCGCGACGAGCACAACGCCGGCTACGCGCCGAGCGACATGAACACCGCGGAGTTCGGCGCGCTGCTGCGCGAGCCGGCGCCCGCGCCGCGGCGCGCGCGCACCGAGCGCGAGCTCGAGCGCGACGAGTTCGACGACATCTTCCCCGAGTAGGACCACGACTTCATGAAGCCCGCGTTCTTCGTCAAGGAGGCGTTCCGCTCGATCTCGCGCAACGCCATCCCGTCCTTCGCCGCCATGGCCTCGGTGCTCGTCACCGTGCTCGTGCTCGGCGTCTTCATCCCGGTCGTCCAGGCGACGACCGGCGCCGCCAACGAGGTTCGCGGCCGCGTCCTGGTTGACGTGTACCTCAAGAAGGACGCCAAGAAGTCCGACGTCGACCGCGTGCAGGCGATGCTCCAGCACGTCGACCACGTCGGCAAGGTCGAGTACGTCAGCAAGGCCCAGGCCTACGCGCAGGAGAAGAAGCGCAACCCCGAGGCCTATGAGTTGCTGGGGACCAACCCGCTTCCGGACACGTTCCGCGTCACGCCCGACAAGCCGGACAACGTCCAGAAGCTGCGCGACGCGCTGGCGCCGAGCGCCGCGTCCGGCGGTCGCCAGCCGGTCGACTCCGCGATCGACCAGGTCAAGAACCGCAAGGACGAGACCACCAAGATCCTCACCGCCACGCGCGTCGTGAAGCTCGCGATGGGCGGCCTGGCGATCCTGCTGGTGATCGCGTCGATCTTGTTGATCTCCAACACGATCAGGTTGTCGCTCTTCTCCCGCCGTCGCGAGGTTGAGGTGATGAAGCTGGTCGGCGCGACCGACTCCTTCATCCGCTGGCCGTTCGTGATCGAAGGCGTCGTGCTCGGCGGCCTGGGCGGCGTGCTGGCGGTGATGCTGCTTGGCGTGGGCAAGATCGCCTTCATCGACCCGCTCGCCTCCGACTTCGCGCTGATCGCGGCGCCCGAGACGATCGGCTTCGCCTTCTTGGCGATCCTGCTGCTCGTCGCCTCGATCGGCGTGAGCGCGGCGGGCTCGAGCCTGTCGCTGCGCAAGTTCCTGCGGGTCTGATCTGAAAGGCTGCGAGGTCTATGGACCTCGCGGACCGCTTCGCCGACGTCGGCAACGGCGTGCGCCTGCACTACGTGGAGGCCGGCAGCGGCCCGCTCGTGGTGCTGCTGCACGGCTTCCCGGAGTTCTGGTGGTCGTGGCGCCATCAGATTCCGGTGTTGGCCGAGGCGGGCTACCGCGTCGTCGCGGTCGACATGCGCGGCTACGGGCAGTCCCACGCGCCGTCGTCGTGGCGCGAGTACCGCATGGAGACGCTGGCCGGAGACATCGCCGGGCTGATCACGGCGCTGGGGGAGGAGAAGGCGTTCGTCGTCGGCCACGACTGGGGCGCGGCGGTCGCGTGGATGGTCGCGACGCTGCACCCGGACCGCGTCGAGCGCCTGGCGATCCTCAACGTGCCGCACCCCGACACGATGCTGCGCACGCTGCGGCGCTCGCCCAAGCAGCTGCTGCACAGCTGGTACATGTTCTTCTTCCAGATCCCGCGCTTCCCGGAGTGGCTGGCAGGCAAGCTGCGCCGGAAGTTCCTTGAGGGCGTCTACCGCGACGCCAAGCCGGGCGCGTTCACCGCCGAGGACTACGCGCGCTACGAGACGGCGCTGCTGGACTCGCCCGGCGGGCTCAGGGGCCCGATCAACTACTACCGCGCCGCGCTGCGCCAGTCCCCGCGCCGCGCGCAGTCGCTCTTCAAGCCGATCCCGCTGCCCGTGCTGGTGATCTGGGGCACGCAGGATCGCTTCCTCACCGAGCAGATGGCGCAGCCCGACCCGCGCTGGGTGCCGGACGTACGGATCGTCAAGCTGCCGGACGCCAGCCACTGGGTCCAGCACGACGAGCCCGAGCGCGTCAGCACGTTGCTGATTGAGCACTTCCGCGCCGCTACCGCCTAGCGCCCTAGCCTGTCGGGTCGATGATCCGCCGCGCCCTCGCCTCGCTGCTCCTCTGCCTGATCCTGCTCGCCTGCGGGATCTACCTCGGCGCCCACCCGTCCGGGCTGCCCGGCTTCATCCGCGACCCGCTCGTGGGCGACAGCGACACGCGCGTGGTTGGCGAGGCGATCGACCGCGTCAACGACGTGTACTACCGCGAGGTGCCCAAGTCCACGCTGGCCGATCAGTCGATCAAGGGCATCGTGTCGTCCTTGAACGACCGCTTCTCCAACTACTTCACCCCGGCCGAGTACAAGAAGTTCAACGAGCAGCAGAACGGCGAGTTCGCGGGGATCGGCGTGCAGGTCACGAGCGTCAAGGACGGGTTGCACATCGTCACCGTGTACGACGACTCACCGGCCAAGCAGGCGGGGATCAAGGTCGGCGACGTGATCACCGGCGTCGACGGCGTCGTGCTGAAGGGCAAGACGCAGGACGCGGCGGTCGGGCTGATCCAGGGCAAGATCGGCACGGCGGTCAAGCTGACGCTCAAGCGCGGGAAGACGACGCGCGACGTGACGGTCGGGCGCGCGACGATCTCGGTCCCGGTCGTGCAGTCCTCGGAGAAGACGGTCGACGGGACCAAGTTGGAGGTCATCCACCTGGACCAGTTCTCCTCGGGCGCGCACGGCGAGGTGGCCGCGGCGCTGAAGAAGGGGATGAAGGACGGTGCCAAGGGCGCGGTGCTCGACCTGCGCGGCAACCCGGGCGGGCTGGTGACCGAGGCGCAGCTGGTGGCCTCGCAGTTCCTCAGCGACGGCAAGATCGTGACGACCAAGGGCCGTGCGGTGCAGACGCGGACGTTCAGCGCGACCGGCGACCCGACGGCGCCGAAGCTGCCGCTGGTGGTGCTGGTGGATCGCGGGAGCGCGAGCGCCGCCGAGATCGTCGCCGGCGCGCTGCAGGACCGCAAGCGCGCGGAGCTCGTGGGCACGCGCACGTTCGGCAAGGGCGTCTTCCAGGAGGTTCTGGAGTTGAGTAACGGCGGCGCGCTGGACATCACCGCGGGCCAGTACTTCTTGCCGTCGGGGCGGAATCTCGGTGGCGCGGGCGTGTCGACGGGGTCGGGGCTGACGCCGGACGTGAAGGCGTCGGACGTCGCGAAGACCAAGGCCGACGAGGGCTTGGACAAAGCGCTCGACGTCCTGGCGAGCAAGGTGAAGTAGTTGCCGAGGGATCATGGGCGGCAGCGGCGCGGTGGCGGTCGCGGGGCTGGCCCGGGCTTCGGTTCGGGTGAGTCGTTCTCCGTCGGCGTGCTCGCCAAGCGCGGGCGCCTCGTCGTCGCCGAGCCGCTGTTCGAGGGGCGCTTCGGGTCCGGGCAGATCCCCGTCGACCCCGGCAAGCTCGGTCGTCCCGGGCAGTTGGTGCTGATCCGCCACGGCGGCAAGGGCCATCCGAAGGTCGCCAAGGTGATCGGCAAGCCCGACGTCGCGCGCGACGTGATCGAGGCGTTGATGCACCACCGCGGCCTGCGGCGGTCGTTCCCGGCCGGCGTTGAGCGGGCGGCGAAGGAGGCGGTGGAGCGTGACGACCCCGCGCCGTCGCGCCGCGATCTGCGCTCGCTCGCGACGTTCACGATCGACCCGTCGACGGCTAAGGACTTCGACGACGCGATCTCCGCCGAGGTCCGCGGCGAGGACAAGTGGCGCGTGTGGGTGCACATCGCCGACGTCAGCGCGTTCGTGCGGCCGGGCAGCGCGATCGACCGCGAGGCCTACCGGCGCGCGACGTCGGTGTACGTCCCGGGCGCGGTCGAGCCGATGCTGCCCGAGGTGCTCTCCAACGGCGCGTGCTCGCTGGTGCCGGGCCAGGAGCGCTTGGCGGTGACGGTGGAGCTGGACTTCGACGGCTCGGAGGTCGTGCGATCGGCGTTCTACCGCTCGCGGATCCGCAGCGACGAGCGCCTGGACTACGACCGCGTGGACCGGATCTTCGCGGGCTCCGAGGATGCTCACGCGCCCTGGGCCGAGCCGCTGGCCGCCGCGCGCGCCGTCTCGGCCGTGCTCCGCGAGAAGCGAGAGGCCGCGGGTGCGCTGGCGGTGGAGAGCTCCGAGCCGGAGTTCGCGTTCGACCGCGGCGGCCACGTCACCAGCGCGGAGGGCTCGGTGAGCACCGAGTCCCATCAGTTGATCGAGCACTTGATGATCGCGGCCAACGAGGCGGTCGCGCGGCTGCTGAGCGAGCGCGACGTCCCGACGCTCTACCGGATCCACGAGCGCCCCGAGCCGCCCGCGGCCGAGCGGCTGCTGGAGCAGTTGTCGTCCTTGGGCATCCCGACGCCGCCGGCGCCGGAGCAGATCGAGCCCAGTGAGGCGGCGGGCATCATCGCCGCGGCCTCGCGCCTGGTCGCCGACGAGATCAAGCGCCGCAACGGGCGCGGCCTGGGCCTCACGTCGCTCGTGCTGCGGTCCTTGAAGCAGGCGAAGTACTCGCCGCAGAACAAGGGCCACGCCGGCCTGCACTCCACCGCCTACTGCCACTTCACCTCGCCGATCCGCAGATATCCCGACCTCATCTGCCACCGCGCGCTGCTCTCAGCGGTCGGCGGCGGGGAGGAAGCCCCGCGCGCGCAGACGCTCGACGAGGCCGCCGAGTGGACCTCCGGCCGCGAGCGCGACGCGATGCAGATCGAGCGCGCCGCCGACGACGTCGCCCGCGCCTTCCTGCTGGAGCGCGAGCTCTTCGAGGGCAAGATCCAGCGCGAGCACGACGGCGAGGTCATCGGCCTCGTCGGCGCCGGCGCCTTCATCTCCTTCAACAACGGCTTCGAAGGCTTCCTTCCCGCCCGCCGCCTGCGCGGCGACTGGTGGGAGCTCAACGAAGAGGGCACCATCCTGATCGGCGAGGAGTCCGGCAAGTCCATCAAGATCGCCGACCCGATCCGGGTCCTCATCCGCGGCATCGATCCGCCGCGCGGTCGCGTGGAGCTGGACGTCACACGGGCAGGACAGTGAGAGTCTGGCCGGCCGTGCCGCCGATGACGTGAGTGAAGACGACGCTCCAGGTCCCGCCGTTGCCGCACGTCGCACCGAGCGCGTCGGGAGTCGCGGCGATCGGCGTGTAGGGCACGTTCGCGAACTTCAGTGACGCCGTCGCGTTGTCGTAGGCGCCGTTGGCGACAGCCGAAGTGAAATAACAGGCGCCGACGCCGGTCGTCGCGCAGCGCAGCACGGGGTCAGTGACCCGGAAATCGCCGCCGCCCATCGAGTTGGCGGTGATGTGCACGCGGGCGTTGACGTGCAGGTGGCAGCCGGTGAAGCCCAGCACCGGGAACGTGTCGGTGCAGCCGGTCGCAGTGAACGCAGTCAGCGTGGCGGGGATCGCGGTCGCTGAAGTGTTGACGAGCGCCTCGAGGTCGAACGACGCGTTGACGCAATCGAGCTGGCCGGTGCCGGGCGCGAACAGCGTGAAGACGTCGCTCGTAGTGGCGCGGACAGTAGTCGGCTGGGCGATCAGGACGTTGCCGGGATCCGTGCGCAGCGTGGTGTGCGCCGAGGCGGCCGTCGCGCCGAGCGCGAGGAGGATGAGGGTCGTCGCCACGAGAGGCGCGGCGAGCTGGCGGATGGACATGACGTCGCTCCTTGTGGTGGGGGCTTCGATGCACCCATCTGGGGCGTCGCGCCGCCAGAGCCGGACGGCACGTCGTGCCGCGCCGGCGGGTCGACGACCGGCAAACGACCGCGAACACCTAGACTCGAACGGGCATGGCCAAGGGCAAGAAGCGCAAGGTGGCACCCGGTGACGTCGCGAGCAATCGCACGGCGTCCCACAAGTACGAGTTCCTCGACAAGTACGAGGCGGGTCTCGTGCTGCAAGGAACCGAGGTCAAGGCGCTGCGCGAGTCCGGCGCTCAGCTGAAGGACGGCTTCGCCTCGATCCGCGACGGCGAGATCTGGCTCTACAACGTGCACATCCCGCCGTACGGCCCCGCGTCGCGCGACAACCACGAGCCGGAGCGCCCGCGCAAGCTGCTGCTCAACCGCAAGGAGATCGACTCGATCTCCGGCCGGACGGTCGAGCGCGGCCTGACGCTCGTCCCGACGCGCTTGTACTTCAAGGACTCGCGCGCCAAGGTCGAGATCGCGCTAGCGAAGGGCAAGGACCGCTTCGACAAGCGCGAGTCGCTCAAGCGCAAGGACCAGGAGCGCGACGTCCAGCGCGCCCTGCGCGACGCCGGGCGCTGACCTACAGGTCCCGCTCCAGGTGCGTGACGTCCATCGCGACGACGAGCACCACGATCAGGATCAGGTACGTCGCCGCGATCGCGATCCGGTCGCGCCGGGCGATCGAGTAGTAGGCCTTGATCGCCGGGTCGCCTGACCGGAACTGCTTGAAGCGCCGGTAGGTCTCCCAGATCGCCAGCACGCCGATCAGGATGATGATGGGGTTGGGGAACACGAGGATCAGCAGCACGATCCCGAAGACGCCCAGCAGCCACACCCACGGCGACAGCGCCGCGGCGGCGCGGGCGCCGTCCAGGAACCCGACCGGCAGCAGGTTGAACAGGTTCAGGAAGAACCCCGTGAACGCCAGCGCCTGCCAGAACTCGTTGCCGGTCAAGGCGTAGACCACGACGCACACTCCCGCGCCGATCGACCCGAGGATCGGCCCGGCCAGGCCCACGCGCGCCTCCGCCGCCGCGTCGCCGCCCAGCGACTTGGACCAAATCAAGGCCCCCAAGAACGGGATGAAGATCGGCGCGCTGGCGTCCTTGACACCCTCGCGCCGCAGCTGGATCACGTGCCCGTACTCGTGGACCAACAGCAACAACACGAAGCCGACGCCGAACTTCCAACCCCAGATCGAGGCGTAGGCCACGATCGACACGAGCATCGAACCCGCGCTGACCAAGAACTTCACCTTGGTCAGCGCGATCAGGACGACCTTGATCTTGGAGAAGAACGCGACGACCGCGATGAACGGCGCCGCCAGCTTCCCGAGCAGGCCGTCGCGCCACGACGACGCCCCACTGCCGCCGTCCTCCGGCGTCTGCGGGTCGGTCGCGGGAGCCCGCGGGGGAAGCCAGCGATCGTCGCTCATCGCTTGGCCAAGACCTCCTCGGCGGCCGCCTCGGCCTGCTCGAGCTGGCCCTTGACGAGGTCCAGCCCGGCGCGCCAGAAGCCCGGGTCGGTGAGGTCCAGCCCGGCGATCGCCGCCAGCTCCTCCGGCGACTTCGACCCGCCGGCGCTCAGCAGCTCCACGTACTTGGGCACGAACGACTCGCCCTCCTCCAAGTACTTGCCGTACACGCTCAGCGCGAGCAGCTGCCCGTAGGCGTAGGCGTACACGTAGCCGGGCGTCCCGATGAAGTGGGGGACGTAGGACCACCAGTGCTTGTAGCCCTCGGTGACCTCGACCGCGTCGCCGAGCAGCTCCTCCTGCGACTGGACCCAAAGCTCGCTGATGCGATCGACGCTCAGCTCGCCTTCGCCGCGGCGAGCGGTGTGCGCGAGATCCTCGAAGCGGTTCATCGCGACCTGGCGGAAGACCGTCGCGATCGACCCTTCGATGTTCTCGGCCAGCAGCGCCAGTCGCGACTCCGGCGTCTGGGCCTGGTCCAGCAGCCGCGCGAACACGAGCGTCTCGCCGAAGACGCTCGCGGTCTCCGCCAGCGTCAGCGGCGTGTGCTGCTCGAAGACGCCGCGGTCGCGCGCCAGGTAGGCGTGCAAGCCGTGGCCCAGCTCGTGCGCGAGCGTCAGGACGTCGCGACGCTGGGAGGTGTAGTTGAGCATCACGTAGGGGTGGACGCTCGGGACGGTGTAGGCGCAGAACGCGCCGCCGCGCTTGGCCGGGCGCACGGGCGCGTCGATCCAGTTCTCATCGAAGAAGCGGCGCGCGCCGTCGGCGAGCACGTCGGAGAAGTCCCCGAACGAGCTCAACACGATGTCCTTGGCTTCGTCCCAGTCATAGGACTTCTCGTCCTCGGTGCTGACGGACGCCATGCGGTCGTAGTCGGCGAGGCGCTCGACGCCCAGCAGGCGCGCCTTCAGGCGGTACCAGCGGCGGGGGATCTCATAGGCCTCGCGAACGGCCTCGACCAGCGCGGCGACCGACTCGTCCGAGGCCTCGTTGGAGAGGTTGCGCGACGAGATCCACGACGGGAACTCGCGCAGGCGGTCCTCGGTGGCCTTGTCGGCCATCAGCGTGTTGTAGATGTAGGCCCTGATCCGGAGCGTCGGCTGCAACGCCTCGGTGACGCGCTCGGCGACGTGCGCGCGCAGCGTGCGGTCCGGCGACATCAGGCGCGAGAGCGCGACGTCCAGCGCGACCGGCTCGTCCTCGCCGTCGAGCTCGACCTTGATCGCCGAGGTGACCTCGGAGAACAGCCGCGACCACGCGGCGCTGCCGGTGACCGACTTCTCCGAGACGATCTTCTCCTCGGCCTCGGTCAGCAGGTGCGGCCGGTAGCGGCGCGCGGTGGTCAGGTGGTGGCGCGCCTGGTCGAGGCCGTCGGCGCCGAGCAGCTCCTCGGCGCGCTCGTCGGGCAGCGCCGCCCACTCGAGGTCGAAGAACAACAGCTGGGTCTCGATCGCCGTGCCCTTCTCCTGGACGCGCATCAGCAGCGCGCCGTTGGCGGGGTCGGCGGTGTCGACGGCGAAGCGCAGCATCGCGTAGTTGCCGGCGCGGCCGGCCAGCTCGGAGATCTCCGCCAGCTCGGCGACCGCGGCGGCGAGGCCCGGGCCGTCCAGGTCGGCGACCTTGCCGGCGTGCTGGCGCTGGAAGTCGGTGGCGCGGCGGTCGGCCTCGTCCAGGAGGCGGTCGGCGCCCGCTTCGCCGTCACCGCCCACGAGCGGGTCGAGATCCCAGGCGACGCTTTCGAGTGCGGTCGTGCTCATGTCCCTCACGATATTGACCGCTGGATGCGGCAACGGAGCCGTTCGGCCATTGACTTTCGGGAGTGGGGAGGCGTACCGTCGTTCTCAAGACGCGGGACCGGACCGCGCAAGAGCGAGGCCGCCCGAGGTGCGAGGCCACGCCACCCGCCGTTCAACGCTTGCCCTACGGGGCGCGAGAGCGAGTGGGTCCTCACAGCGGACCGGTCCTGCGTCTCCTATTTTCTGCGGTCGTTCATGGACGTTGAGACCGAACGACTCTTGCTGCGGCGCTGGCGGGTGGGGGACGCCGCGCTGTTCGCCGCGATCAACGCGGACCCCGAGGTCATGCGCTGGATCGGCCGCGGCCATGTCCTGGGGCGCGGGCTGAGCGACGACCTGATCGCGCGCTTCGAGCGCGAGTGGGATGACCGTGGGTTCGGGCTCTGGGCCGTGGCTTTGCGGGACGATCCGGGGGTGCTGCTCGGCTTCTGCGGCCTGACCGTGCCGATGTTCCTGCCGGCCGTGCTGCCGGCGGTGGAGGTGGGCTGGCGCTTCGCGCGCGAGGCGTGGGGCGTTGGCTACGCGACCGAGGCCGCACGCGCCGCCCTGGCGTTCGCCTTCGAGGAGCACGACATGCGCGAGGTGATCACGATCATCGACCCTGCGAATGACCGCTCGTTGCGGGTCGCGGAGAAGCTGGGGATGTCGCCGCGCCCCGATCGGATCCACCCCGCGACCGGCCGGAGGCTGACCGTGCTCGGGATCTCGCCCGGCGAGCTACAATGACCAGTGATTCACCAGCATGGGGACGACAGGCTTCGACGTGGTCGGTTCCGTTCTGGTGGTCGCGAGCCGAGGTCCCGGAGGCCTCGTAAAACACCGGGAAAACCATATGTGCGGACTCTCACGAGTACGCCCTCGCTGCTTAGTCTCTAACCAGACTCAGTAGGTGAGGTTTCGCCCCCGGCCTGCCGGCCGTCGGGACGCGGAATCAAACATGCCGGCTCTACCCCCGGCGGTCCGCCTCCGCCAAAGGGGGGACATCTTCAGGAGGCTGGTCTCCCGCAACCCCGTCGGCAAGGCGATCGGGAGACGAGATCAGAGTGCCGACTACGCTCGTAGAAGCCGCCAGTACGCGGTCGCGGACGTGGGTTCAATTCCCACCGTCTCCACCTTGTTCGACGAAGGCCCCGCCCCGGCGGGGCCTTCGTCGTTCATCCGTCCAAGGACGGTGGTCGTGGGCGCCGTGGCGGCCGAAAGAAGCGTCATGCGTCCTGTTCGGTCAACGTTCGTGATCATCGTCGCCGCGGCGCTTGTCGTGGGCGGGTGCGGTGCCGGCGGCGAGGGCTCGGAGTCCGCCGCCACGAAGGGCGCGGTCGCCGCGCCGGCCTCGGGGAGGGCGGTCATGGAGGACGCTGCGCGCGAGCTCGCGAAGGTCCGGAGCTACCACATCGCCGGGCACGTCGAGGACGCGGACGGGACGTCTACGGACCTGACCGGCGACCTGCTGCCGAACGGGTCCGGGCACATCGTCCTGACCGTTGGCGAGAGCCGCGCGGAGATGATCCTCCTGAAGGGCGACGCGTATCTGAAGGGCAACACCGCGTTCTGGAACGAGACGACGGACAACGAGGTGCCCTACGACGTCATCAAGCGGCTCGTCGGCCGCTGGGTGGTGCAGGACGCGCCGGACGGCGGCATCACCAGCGTGCTGGAGAAGATGGGCCCCAAGCACATGTCTGCCTGCCTGCTCAGCGGGAGCGGGACCCTCACCCAGAAGGGGACCGGGACGGTCAACGGCCAGGCCGTGACGATCGTCGAGGACGCCGGCGACGTGGCTGGCGGCGCGTCCGGCCGCTTCTACATCCGGCGCAACGCGCCGCACCGGCTCCTGCGCGCCGAGCAGACCGGGCCGATCCAGCCCGGCACCGCCCCCTCGGACCCCGGCTGCGACGAGGGCGACGATGACGAGACCGACTCCATGGTGGACATCCGCTTCAGTCGCTTTGACGACGTCAAGCCTTTGAGGGCGCCGCGCGGCGCCCTCAGGGTTCAGCAGGCTTTCCGCGGCGGTGGAGCGGCCTAGCCGCGCGGTGTGAGCTCTCGACGGCGCTAACCGGCGCTCGGCTCGGCGGCGATGGCAGTGGTGATCGCCGCTGGCGCGACGGCGGGTACCGAGGCGACCGCGGTCGCCGTCGCCGTCGCCGTCACCGGCTCGCTCGCGCGGTGGCGTGGGGAGATCTCGTGGATGTAGTTGGCCACGATCCCGCGCTTGGCGCGGCGCTTGCGAGCGCGGTAGGTCGGGGTGATGGGGAGGGTGGAGGAGGGGGTGGGGAGGTTCGACACGTTTCGAACTATAGCACACCCGGAGGGTGCCTCCGGATAGTTGGAAGGCTGCGAAGGTGGCCCGGCACGGCTAGGCTCGGGGCATGTCGCTGGCTGAGCCGCTGTGGTTGACGGAGGGGGCGTGGAAGGCGATTCGCGATCGGGTGATCGATCGCGGGTCGATGACGCCGGAGGTGATGGACCTGGCGCGCGTCTGGGACGAGCCGGTGCGTGACGGCACGCAGGTCGGCGTGTTCGTCGACGCGGAGCAGGCCCGGACGCTCGGGGAGCTGCTCGACGCGCACCCCGAGGTCGCGCGGCTGCTGGGTTAGCCGCGGCGGCCGCGGCTCAGCACGGCCATCGCGGCGTTGCGGCCCGGGATCCCGGACACGCCGCCGCCGCGTCGTGCGCCCGCGCCGCAGAGCAGGATGTTGGGGTGGTTGGTCTCGACGCCCCAGGTGCCGGCCTCGTCGTCGCGCTCGGCGAACGGCCAGGCGAGGTCGCGGTGGAAGATGTTGCCGCCGGGCAGGCGCAGCTCGCGCTCCAGGTCGACCGGCGTGCGGACCTCCAAGCACGGCGTCCCGTCGGGCGCGCGCCACAACACGTCGTCGAGCGGCTCGGCGAGGACGGACTCCAGCGAGCGGATGGTCGCGGCCAGCGCGGCGTCGCGGGCGGTGTCGTTGTCCTCCATGAAGAGGCGCGTCGGCATGTGCAGGCCGAAGAGCGTCAGCGTCTGTGCGCCCGCTGCACGCAGCTCGGGACCCAAGATGGTGGGGTCGGTCAAGGAGTGGCAGTAGGTCTCACACGGCGGCAGCGACGGGATGCGGCCGGACGCCGCCTCCTCGTAGGCGGTGCGCAGCTGCGTGGCGGTCTCGTTGACGTGGAACGTCCCGGCGAACGCGGTCTCGGGCGCGACGTCGGGATCGCGCAGGCGGGGGAGGCGCGAGAGCAACACGTTCACCTTGAGTTGCGCGCCCTCGGGTCGCGGAGCGTCGGCGGCGGTGGTGCGGCCGAGCAACGCGTCGAGCTCAGCCGGGGCCGCGTTGACGAGGATGTGTCCGGCCCGGACGGATTGCTCGTCGCCCGCGGCGTCGCGCCATGTGACCGTGCAGTCGCCGTCGTCGACATGGAGCACTTCGGCGCCGCAGCGCAGCTCCGCGCCCGCCGCCCGCGCCGTCTCCGTGAGCGCCCCGCTGACCGCGCCCATCCCGCCGATCGGCACGTCCCAGTCCCCGGTCCCGCCGCCGATCACGTGGTACAGGAAGCAGCGGTTCTGCCCCAACTTCGGGTCGTCGGCATCCGCGAACGTGCCGATCAACCCGTCGGTCAACGCCACGCCCGCGACCAGGTCATCGTCGAACGACGCGCGCAGCGCCTCGCCCAACGGCCGCTCGAAGAGCATCGTCCACGTCTCGTCGTCGCCGACCAGTGCGCGCATCTCCTCCCGTGTGAGCAGTGGCTCGGTTAGCGTCGGGAAGACCCGCTCGGCGAGTCGCGCGGTCCGGGCATAGAACGCGCGCCATGCTTCCAGCGCGCCGCCCTCGCCCCCGGTCACGCGCGCGAACGACGCGGCGGTCGCGGCCGCGTCGCCATTGTCCACCAACAACCCGTGCGCGCCGCCCACTCGCGGGTCCGGCGTGTAGGACGACACCCGCCGCCGTACCAACCGCAACGACAACCCCAAGTCATCCACGATGACCCGCGGCAGCAAGGACACCAGGTACGCGTAACGCGACAGCCGCGCGTCGACGCCGGGCCACGGCCGCTCCGATACGGCCGCGCCGCCCAGCTCGTCTCGGCGCTCCAGCAGCAGCACCGAGCGGCCCGCGCGGGCCAGGTAAGCGGCGGCGACCAGCCCGTTGTGCCCGCCTCCGACGATGACGACGTCGACCATCGCCCTGGAGTCTCACACGACGCGCGCTAGCGTGAAGCGCGTCGTGGCCGAGGACCGAACTCCCGACAATCCAAAGCTGTCCGCCGTCGAGAAGCGCGTCATCCGCAGCCTCGACGGCGAAGACCGCAAGGGCAAGCCGCTCTCCCAACAGGAGCTGCACCGTGAGCGCAGCCTGGAGGGCTACCTGCGCGGGGCGGTGATGCCGCGCTGGATGGAGCGGCTGCGCGACATCGAGACCGGGATCCGGATGCACCGGCGGCGGCTGGCGGCGGATCGCGAGTGGCTGCGCGCCCAGCATCCGGACGACGACGCGGCGTTCGCGCGCGAGTGGCGCGCGCTGGTGCAGGCGCGCTCGTTCGACGACGTCAACGACCTCGTCCGCGACCACAACGAGTGGTACCCCGTCGAGCGCCAGCTCCCGATGGACCCGCGGACCGGCGAGTACGTGCTGATCGCCGGTCGGCCCTACTGGCGCGAGGAGCTGACGGTGGAATGGGCACTGGGCGAGTTCCCGCCGGAGCCAAGCGGCGCCGCCGAGGGCGACGCCGCCTAGCGAGCGGCGCTGGCGCTGGCTTCGGCCACCGCGCACGCCTCGGCAGCACGCGGGGCGAAGCGGGCGAAGACGCGAGCGAGCGTCGCCGCCTCCTCGGAGCTCAACTGCGACAAGAACTGCTCGCGCACCGCCTCGGCATGGGCGGCCTCGGCCTCTGCGACGACGCGCGCGCCCTCCACCGTCAGGTGCGCCTCGACCGCCCGCGAGTCCGTCTCACACTTGCGCCGCTGCACGAGGCCCCGCCGCTCCAGCGCGTCCATGTGCCGTGACACGCGCGACAGCGACAACCCCGTCTCACCGGCCAGCACCGAGAGCCGCGGCCACGCGTCGCCCGCCGCGGCCAGGCGGCTGAGCAATTCCAACGTGCTCAGCCCCAGGCCGTGGGCCGCGTCCAGCTCGGCGTCGAGCGCGCGCGTGATCCGCTTGTGCGTCTCGAGCAGGCCGATCCAGGCGTCGGCTTCGGCGGGCGTCCAGCCGCGATCGGTCATCCCAACAACGTCTCTTGCACGAACCGCACCGCCGCCGGCACGTGCGCCGGGTCGATGTGGTGGGCGGCGTCGGACTCGTGGTACTCGACCGGCACGCCGCCGGCCTCCAGCAAGGCCTTCGCCTGCCGGGCGAACTCGACGTCCATCACCGGATCCTGGCGACCGTGGGCGATAAAGGCCTTCAACCCGCTCGATGCGCGGCCCGCGACGTCCGGCGTCCAGCCCTCGACCGTCGGCACGAACCCGCTGAACGCGAGGATCCCCGCGGGCGCCGGGCGCGACGGGTCCAACCCCATGGTGTAGGACATGACCGACCCCATGGAGAACCCGCCGAAGATCGTCCGATCCGCAGCGATCCCGGTCCGCTCCCACAGCTCGTCGTGGAAGGACGACAACTTGGCGTGCGCCGCCCAGAACGTCTCCGGATCCGGGTAGCCGACGCGCGGCACGACGTACCAGTGCTTGCCCGGCCAGCCCGGGATCGTCAGCGGCCCGCCCGGCGTGACGACGTGCAGTCGCCGCTCCGGGTCGAGCACGTCGGCGAGCCCGAGCAGGTCGTTCTCGTCGGCGCCGCGGCCGTGGTGCAGGACCAGCAGCCCGGCCGCCTCCCCGGCGGCCGGGCGCTCGCGGTAGATCAAGGAGCTCACGCCGACACCTCCGACGCGACCGTCCGCGGGTTGACGACCGGCTGCAGCGTCCGCTCCAGCTCGGCGCGCAGGTGCTCGTGCTGCTTGGGCAGCCGCAGCGCCTCGCCGAGGTGCGCCGCATCCTCGTCGACCGCGAAGCCGGGGGACATCGTGGCGATCTCGAACAGCACGCCACGCGGCTCGCGGAAGTAGATGGCGTTGAAGTAGTCGCGGTCCTTGACCTCGGTGACGTACCCGTCGGCCTCGGCGATCCGCGCCTGCCACTTCAAGTGGTCGTCGTCCTGCGACGCCCACGCGATGTGGTGGACCGTGCCTGCGCCCGGCCGCGGGGCCAGCGCCGGAGCCGCGTCATAGGCCCAGTGGAAGTGGCGGTCAACGCCCTGCAGGCGGTACTCGCCGTTGCCCTCGTGCTCGAAGCCCAGGACGTCCGTCAGCACGGACTCCTCGACGGAGCTGAACATCGAGTAGGCGCGCGCGCCCTCCAGGCCGGTGATCGCGTGCTCGGTCGGGACCTCGGGGTGCACCGCCTGCAACGGCGGGTTGCCATCGTCGGCGACCACGAGCTGCAGCCGCAGCCCGTCGGGGTCCTCGAAGACGAGCGAGGTGCCGTCGCCGGAGCGCTCGGCGCTCACGCCGCGGTCCGCCAGGCGCGTCGCCCAGAACTCGATCGACGCCGCGCTGGGTACGCCGAGCTGGAGCGTGTGGATCATGCCGATCCCCGCGCGGCCACGGACCGCGCCGGCGAACTCGAACCACGTCAGGATCGAGCCGGGGGCGCCGGACTCGTCGCCGAAGTAGAGGTGGTAGGCGCTGGGATCGTCGAAGTTGACGGTCTTCTTGACCAGGCGCAGGCCGAGCGTGTCGGCGTAGAACGCGACGTTGGACTGGGCGTCGCCGGTGATCATGGTGATGTGGTGGAGACCCTCGAGACGCATGTGATGCCTTCCGGTGAAGAAGTGGGTGGAAGTGGTTGCTGGCGCAACTATAGCAGATGATTGCGCCCGCAACAAAAGCGCTGGCTGCGACGCCCGGTCGCATCCCTGTAGCCGTCCTCTTCGCCGTCCACGGCGCGATCAACGGCTCGTTCGCCACCCGGATCCCGTGGATTCGCGACCGCCTCGACCTCGATCCGGGCGCACTCGGCCTCGCGCTGCTGGCGCCCGCGCTGGGCGCCCTGGTCGCGATGCCGCCCGCCGGCGCGCTGGTCCACCGCCGCGACGGCCGGACGGTCACCGGCGTGTTGCTCGCGGCGATGGCGGTCGCGGTCCTCGGGCCGGTGCTGGCACCGAGCTACGCGCTGCTGTGGCTCGCGCTCCTGGTCTTCGGCGCGCTCGCCGGCGCGGCGGACGTCGCGATGAACACCCAGGCGGTCGCGCTGGAGGAGCGCGCGGGGCGGCCGCTCATGTCCGGGCTGCACGGCGCGTGGTCGCTCGGCGGCATGGCGGGATCGCTGACCGGCGTCGCGGCCGCGCACGCGGACGTCGACGCGCGCGTCCACCTCGCGCTCGTGGCGACGCTGCTGCTCGCGGTCACCGGCGTCGTCGCACGCAAGACGCCGCGCGGGGTGGACCGGTCAGAAGGCCCGCACCTCGCGTGGCCCTCGCGCCCCGTGTTGATCATCGGGTTGGTCGGCTTCGGCGCGGTCTTCGCCGAGGGCGCTTGCGCGGACTGGTCGGCGATCTACCTGCGCGACGTGGTGGACGCCGGGCCCGCCACCGCGGCGGCGGCCTACACCGCGTTCGCCGCCGCGATGGCGCTCGGGCGGCTGCGCGGGGACCGTGTGGTCGCGCGCGCCGGGCCGGTAGCGACGGTGCGGGGCGGAGGCGCGCTGGCCGCGGCCGGCGCGCTCACGGTGGTCGTCGCGAGCACGCCACCGGTCGCCATCGCCGGCTTCGCGCTCGTCGGCCTCGGGATCGCGACCGTCGTCCCGCTCGCGTTCGCCGCCGGCGGCCGTGCGGTGCCGCACGCCGGTCAGGGGATCGCCGCGGTGGCGACCGTCGCCTACGGGGCGGGCCTCGCCGCGCCAGGAATCGTCGGCGCGATCGCGAGCGCCGCCTCGCTTCCGGCGGCGTTCGCGATCGTCGCGACGTTGTGCGTGGCCTTCGCGGCCGGCGCAGGTGCCCTAAGAACCTCTAGGGCAGGTAGTAGAACGGGTTCGGCAGCTTGACCGCGAGGTCCGCGTAGCCGCCCGCCAGGTCGGAGTACTGGTCGCCGACCGACGCGAGGATGTTGTAGCCCTGGTCCTCGATCGCCTTGCGGGCGCCGGCCTTGTAGGCCACGGTCGTCCCCGTGAAGCCCGCGGGCTTCAACACCAACTCCTTGTACCCCGTGAACCCCTCACGCGCGAGGTTGGAAGCGGTGTGGTCGCGCACCGCCTCGCCGCGGCCGGTGATGAAGAAGACGTCGACGCCCTTGGACTTGGCCAAGTTGAACAGGTCGAGCGACGGCTTGATCGCCGTGCCGATCTCGTCGACCGCCTCGGCCTGCGACTTGGGGCCGTAGACGAAGCCGTCGGCGACGATCGCGGAGTAGTTGGACAACGCGGTCTCGTCGACGTCGAAGACGATCGCCTGCTTTTTTTGCCACCACTTGGACTTCTTCTGGCCGCCACGGCGGTCGTTGTCCTTGCCGTGGTGAGCAGCGCGGGCCTTCTTGGCCTTGCGCGCCAGGTCGGAGCGCTGCTGGCCAAACTTGTTCAGCCACTTGATCGCGACGCCGTCGACCTTGGCGATCTGGGCGTCGTAGACGCCGCTGTCGTGGTACTGGGTCAGGACGGCCTTCAGGTCGCCCGCGTTGTAGGAGGTGGTGGACCCGAGGTAGGGCAGCCCGCCGCCGCCGTCCCAGAGCGTGATCATCGGCGTGGCGCCGAGCTTGGTGATGATCGGGTCGGGCGTCGGGACTGCGTCGGCCGGCGTGGGCGTGGGGCCCTTGGGCCCGTCGTGGGCGACGGCGCCCGGGGCGATGGCGAGCCCGCAGGCCGCCAGCAGGAGAGCTAGGAAGCGCTTCATGATGCATCGCGTATCCCCAACTCGTGTGGCCTTCACACCAACTGGGCGCTAGCGTCGGGCCTGTGGGTCAGTTCGCCTACCGCGTCCGCAAGGACGGCACGGTCATGATCAGCCACCGCAACCGCCACGTGGTGACGCTCACGGGCGCGCGCGCCGAGCGCTTCCGCGCCGCGCTGGACGCGGGCCACGAGGAGCAGCTCCTCATGGCCCGCGTCACCGGGAACTTCAAGCGCGGCAACGAGCGCCGCGAGCCGCAGGCCTAGGCCTAGGAGATGCCCGCGGCCGTGCAGGCCGCCGCGTACTTGCCCGTGCAGATCTCCGACGGCTTCAGGAAGTCATCGGCGATGATCGTGTCCTTGATGGTGTCCTTGGTCACCGCCGTCGGCGCCAGCAGCACCGACGGGACCTGACCGGCCTCGTTGTCGGTCTTGGCGTTGACCAGCCCGGACGGGACGTCCTCGCCCTTGGCCAGCGCGACCGCGATCTGCGCCGACGCCTCGGCCTGCTTCTTGATCGCCAGGTAGATGGTCATGAACTGCTCGCCGGCGAGGATCCGCTGGATCGCGGCGACCTCGGAGTCCTGGCCGGTCGTCGGGAGCGACTTGGGGTCGATGCCGTTGCCCTTCATCGCCGCGATCGCGCCAGAGGCCATCCCGTCGTTGGCGGAGTAGACGCCGACGATCTGGTCCTTGCCCAGGGCGGTGATCGCCTGCTCCATCTCGCGCTGGGCCTTGTCGGGCGACCAGTCCGGCGTGTCGTACTCCTTGCCGATCTTGACCTGGGCCTTGTCGAGGACCGAGTGCGCGCCCTTCTTGTAGTCCCCGGCCGACGGGTCGGTCGGCGAGCCGTTGATCATCACCACCGACTTGCCCTTGCCCGCGTCGCCGATCTTGTCGACCAGCGTCTGGGCCTGGAGCTGGCCGACCTTCACGTTGTCGAACGACACGTAGTAGTCGACCGGCGCGCCGGTGATCAGGCGGTCGTAGGCGACGACCGGGACGCCCGCGGCCTTCGCGCGGTTGACGGTCGCCACGGCGGCCTTGGCGTCGACGGCGTCGAGCACGATGACCTTGGCGCCCTTGGTGATCGCGGCCTCGGCCTGCTGCTGCTGGCGGACCGGGTCCTGGTTGGCGTTGGCGTAGTCGATCGTGCAGTCCGGGCATAAGGCCTTCACCTTGGCCACGAAGCTCGGGCGGTCGTGCAGCTCGTACCTGGTGGTCTTGGTCTCGGGCAGCAGGAGGGCGATCGAGCCGCCCTTGCCGCCGCTCTTGGCCGCGGCGGTGCTCGTGCCCGTGCCGGAGGCCTTGTCGTCGCTGCTGTCGCCGCAGGCCGCCAACCCGGCGGTCGCGGCCACGCACGCCAGCGTCGCTAGCGCGCGCCTCGTGGTGATGGTCATGGTGCTGCTCCTCCTCGGTGGTGGTCTGCTGCTGCGAGCGCCAGCGCGATCGCGCCGTGCAACGCGGCGTCGTGGACGAAGTGCGCGGGGACGACCTCGGGCGGGAACGGCGCGGCGGCCAGGCGCGTGCGCAGCGCGGCCAGCACGCGGTCCGCGGCGCCCATCATCCCGCCGCCGACCGCGATCCGCTGCGGGTCGACGAGGATCGCGAGGTTCGCGACGTGGACGGCGAGCTCGTCGAGCGCCGCGTCGACCAAGGCAATGGCCTCGCGATCGCCGGCCTCGGCGCGCGCGAACGCGTCCGCAGCCGACGCCGCGCCGAGGCGCTCGCCGAGCGCCCGGCCGCCGACGGCCTCTTCGAGCGGGCCGTCGCCCGCGGCGCCGCGCAGCGCGTAGCCGATCTCCCCGGCCGCGCCGTGCGCGCCGCTCAGCACGTGGCCGCCGATCGCGATCCCCGCGGCCAGGCCGGTGCCCAGGTTGAGGAAGACGCCGGGGTCGGCGCCGCGCAGCGCGCCCCAGCGCAGCTCGGCGAGCGTCGCGGCCTTGACGTCGGTGGCGGTGACGACGTGCTCGATCCCGAGGCCGTCGCGCAGACGCTCGGCCAGCGCCAGCTCCGTCCAGCCCGGCACGTTGGGCGCCAGCAGGATCCGGTCGTCGAGCACGATGCCCGGCGACGCGGCCGCGGCGGCCAGCAGCGGGCGGTCGGCCAGCAGCGCGTGCGCGGCGTCCAGCGCGCGGTCGACGACCTGCTCGGCGCCGCGGGCGGCGTCGGTCGCCAGGCGCTCGGTGGCGAGCACGCGGCCGTCCGGACCGGCGACCGCGACGTCGACCTTCGTGCCGCCGAAGTCGACGGCCAGCACGTAGCCGGAGGGAGGGAGGAGAGTGTCTGCCATCAGCCGAGAAAGGAAACCTACTTTCCGAATAGCCGTGACGTCAAGGCCGATAGGCTGCCCGCCGTGGCCGCCGACGAGCACCTGCGCCCCGGACGCCCGCGGCTGCTGCGCGCGATCAACGAGCGCGCCGTGCTCCAGCGGCTGCTCGCCGGCGGGCCCGCGTCGCGGACCGAATTGGCCGCCGCCACCGGCGTCTCGAAGCCAACCGCGGGGCAGGCGCTCGCCAACCTCGAGCGGGCCGGGCTCGTCCGCGCGGCGGGCCGGCGCACCGGCGAGCGCGGGCGCTCGGCCGGGCTCTACGAGGTCGACCCGACCGCGGCCTACGTCGTGGGCGTCGACGTCGGCCGCGCCTACGTGCGCGTGGCGATCTCCGACCTCGGCGGCGAGGTCGTCGCCCGCCGCGACGAGCGCAATCGCGCCCGCGGCGCCGGTGCGCTCGTCGAGCACGTCCGCACGCTCGCGCACGCGGTGGTCGAGGAGGCCGGCCTGGCGTGGGACGACGTCGTCCACACGGTCGTCGGCTCGCCCGGCGTGCTGGATCCGCAGACCGGGCGGCTGCGCTACGCGGCGAACCTGCCGGGCTGGGGGCGGGCGGGGCTCGTCGACGAGCTGCGCGGCGCGCTGACACCGAGCCTGGCGATCGACAACGACATCAACTTGGCCGCGCTCGGCGAGCGCGCCTACGGGCACGGCCGCGACGTCGACGACTTCGTGTACTTGTCGATCGGCACCGGCGTCGGCATGGGCGTCGTCGTCGGTGGCGAGCTGCACCGCGGCGCATCGGGCGCGGCCGGCGAGGTCGGCTTCCTGCCGCTGGCCGAGGGCGACCGGCGCTCGCCGCGCGGCGCGCTGGAGGAGGCAGCGGGCGCGGGCGGGATCGTGCGCACGGCGAAGGCCATGGGCATGAAGGGCGCGCTGACGCCCGAACGGATCTTCAACGCGGCCACGGCCGGCGATGCGACCGCGCGCGCGACGGTCGAGCGCGAGGCTGAGCGCCTGGCGTTCGTGGTTGCCACGGTCGCCGCGATCGTCGATCCGGCGCTCGTCGTCCTCGGCGGCGGCGTCGGCGCCAACGCGGACGTCCTGCTCGACCATCTCGGCGCGGCGGTCGAGGCGCTGACCCCGCTGCGCCCGCCGGTGGTGCTCAGCGAGCTGGGCAACGACGCGATCCTGCTCGGCGCGATCGCGACCGCGCTGGACACGGCCCGCGAGCTGGTCTTCAGCGAGCGCGCGGGCGACGGGCGGCTCGCACCGTCCTAGGATCGGGGGATGTCCACCCCCACACGTGAGATCCGGCTCGCGGCGCGTCCCCACGGCGAGCCCAAGCCCACCGACTTCGAGCTGGCCGAAGTCGAGCTGCCCGACCCGGGCGAGGATCAGGTCCTCATTCGCAACACCTTCATGTCGGTCGATCCGTACATGCGCGGGCGCATGAACGACGTGAAGTCCTACACGCCGCCGTTCCAGCTCGGCGCGGCGCTCGACGGCGGCGCGGTCGGCGAGGTCGTCGCATCCAACGCCGAGGGCCTGGCGGTCGGCGACGTCGTCGTCCACCAGCTCGGCTGGCGCGAGCACGCGGTGCTGGCCGGCAAGCACGTGCGCAAGGTCGACGCCGACGGGATCCCGGAGTCCGCCTTCCTCGGCGTGCTCGGCATGCCGGGGCTGACCGCGTACGCCGGGCTGCTGGACGTCGCGGGCCTCAAGGACGGCGACGTCGTGTTCGTGTCGGGTGCCGCGGGCGCGGTCGGCTCGCTCGCCGGCCAGATCGCCAAGCTGCGCGGCCACACGGTGATCGGCAGCGCGGGCAGCGCCGAGAAGGTCGCCCACCTGCGCGACGACCTCGGCTTCGACCAGGCCTTCAACTACAAGGACGGCTCGGTCACCGAGCAGCTGGTGGCCGCCGCGCCGGACGGCATCGACGTGTACTTCGACAACGTCGGCGGCGATCACCTGGAAGCGGCGATCGACGCCTTCAACTTGCACGGCCGCGCCGCGCTGTGCGGGATGATCTCCAACTACAACGCGACCGAGCCCAACCCGGCGCCGCGCAACATGATGACCCTGGTCGGCAAGCGCATCACGCTGCGCGGGTTCATCGTCACCGACCACGGCGCGCGCGTGAAGGACCTGATCGCCGAGGTCGCCCCGGCCGTGGCCGACGGGCGGATTCAGTTCCGCGAGACCGTGCGCGAAGGGCTGGAGAACGCCCCGCAGGCGTTCATCGACCTGCTGCGCGGCGCCAACACGGGGAAGATGGTCGTCAAGCTGTAGGCGTCGGCTGCTCCAGCTCCTGCGCGAGCCGGGCGATCAGCGGGTCCAACTCGGGGTTCTGCTCGTCCGGCTCCCAGTCGGCGACCAGCGTGCGCAGGCCGTCGGTGCGGGCGGCCACGAGCCGCTCGCGCAGCGTGCAGCCGGTGTCGGTCAGCTCGGTGCCGCCGTCCTGGGCGAGCGCGCCCTGCTCGCGCAGCGCCGCCAGCGCGGCGTCGAGGCGCTCGGGCGGCACGCCGCGAGCCCGGATCTCGTCCAGTGATGGCGGCTCCGGGCGGCCGAGGACGAGCAGCAGCCAGGCGGGGCCGGGCTCGAGGTCGACGCCGGCGCGGCGCGTCGTGTCGGCCAGGAACACGAGCGTGCGCTCGCGGCCGACCAGGCGCGTCAGGCCGCGGGTGACCTCGCGCAGCGAGTCGGTGTCGACGGGCGCGCCGAGCGACTCGCCGAGGCCGGCCGACGTCTCCACGGTCTGGCGCAGCGGCTGCTCGCGGATCATCCACGTCAGCAGGAACGCGAGCACGAGCACGCCGGTGGCGACCAAGAACACCAGGTCGAGCGCGTCGGTGAACGCGGGGACGTACCCGGGCGTGCCGGGCGCGGCGCCGGACGGCAGCTCGGAGGTCAGCTTGTTGGTGAAGATCGCGCCGAGCACCGCGGTGCCCAGCGAGCCGCCGATCGAGCGAAACAGCGTCGCCCCGGAGGTCGCGACGCCGAGTAGTTGGTACGGCACGGCGTTCTGGGTGGCAAGCACCAGCACTTGCATGACCATGCCGAGCCCGAGGCCGAGGACCAGCATGTGCAGCGCGGCGACGCCGGAGGACGTGTTCTCGTCCAGCGACGACAACAAGTACATGCCCAACGCGGCGACCGCGGTGCCGGCGATCGGGAACGCCTTGTAGCGGCCGGTGCGCGTGATGATCTGCCCGGAGGCGATCGAGGACACCAACAACCCGCCCATGACCGGCAGCAGCTGGAGGCCCGACGCGGTAGGGGAGAGGCCGCGGACGACCTGCTGGAAGAGCGGCAGGTAGGTCAGCGCGCCGAAGAGGCCGAAGCCGACGATCAGCCCGACCGCGCTGCAGACCACGAACACGCGGTTGCCAAACAGCGCGGGCGGCAGGATCGGCTCGGCGGCGCGACGCTCGACGAACGCGAAGGCGACGAGCGAGGCGACGCCGAAGACGCCCATCCCGACGATCACCGGCGAGCCCCAGTCGTAGGACGTGCCGCCGAGCGTCGTCATCAGGATGATCGCGCTCAAGCCCAGCGCGAGCGTCAGCGTCCCCGCCCAGTCGATCGCGCGCTTCACCCGCTCGCCGGGATCGGGCAGCGTGACCGCGAGCACCGCCAGCGCCAGCACGCCGAGCGGCAGGTTGACGTAGAAGATGAACCGCCACGAGATGTGCGTGGTGAAGAAGCCGCCGATCAGCGGTCCGGCGACGCTCGACACGCCGAACACCGCGCCGAACAGCCCGGAGTACTTGCCGCGTTGCGCGGGGGCGACGACGTCGCCGATCGCCGCCTGCGCGGAGACCATCAGCCCGCCTCCGCCCAGCCCCTGGATCGCGCGGAACGCGATCAGCTCGGTCATCCCCTGCGCGAGCCCGCAGAGGACCGAGCCGACCAGGAAGAGGACGAGCGCCGCCTGCAACACGAGCTTGCGGCCGAAGAGGTCGCCGAGCTTGCCGTACAGCGGCGTGACGACCGTGACCGCGAGCAGGTAGGAGGTCACCACCCACGACAGGTGCTCCAGCCCACCGAGCTCCTCGACGATCGTCGGCAGCGCCGTCGAGACGATCGTCTGATCCAGCGACGCGAGCAGCATGACCAGCATGAGCCCGGCCATGACGACGCCGACGCGGGGCCGCTCCGCGGTGGGGGACATGCGCCAGGTCCTACCCGATCCAGCCCATGGCGCTCCCGGCGCCGTCCACGGCGGCGCCCTCGGTGGTCGGCTCATCGAAGCTGATCGATCCGGTGACGTCCGAGCCGTCGTCGTTGAAACCGACCCAGGTCCGGCCGTCAGGCTGCGGGACGCAGTACGCGAGCCCGGCCTCGTAGATCGAGGTCAGCTCCTGCTCGGCGCCGTCGTCGCACGCCGAGGAGCCGCCCTTCGCGGCGAGGGTGCGGCGCTCGATCTTGAGCGCCTGGCGCGCGTCGGCGGCGTTCCCGTAGCGCGCGAACGTCGCCGACGCGCCGTGGACGTCGCTCTGCACGAGCCGGTTCGGGACGTCGCAGCTGACCGCCTGCTGGGCGTCGATCTGCGCGATCGGGTCCTGCGCGTCTCTCGGGGCGCACCAGTCCGGCGTCCAGGCGGTGGGGTCGACGGAGTCGCCCGCGCCCCCGCTGCCGTCGCCGGTCGCGAGGACGACGGCCGCGACCGCTCCGACCGCGAGGACTCCGGCGGCCGCAAGGGCGGCGAGGCGGCGGCGTCCGCGGAGGCGACGGGCGGGACCGGGCGGCGGCGCAACGGGCGGCGGCGCCTCCTGCGGCAGCGTCCCGCCCTCGGTCGTCGCCAGGTACAGCGGCCCTTCGAGGTCGCTCTTCTTGCTCGGCGTCTGGCTCGGCGTGCGCTCGCGGACGCGGTCGTACACGTAGTCGTACAGATCGTCGACCGAGACGCGGCCGTCGCCGTCGAGGTCGGCGCGGCCGGTCTCCAGCCCCTCGACGATCGCCGCGGTGAAGATCGACGGCTGCCCTGCGCCGGTCAGCTGGTCGCCCTCGAAGGCGTACTCCATCGCGCTGGAGGCCGTGATGATCGCGCGGCCGCGGCCTTGCAACTCGTCAGGCGCGTCGATGATCGTCGGCGACCGCGGGCGCATCCCGAACGGGAACGCGCCGCTGAAGCAGCAGTCCAGCAGGACCACGGTGCGCCTGGAGCGCGTCCGCGTGATCTGGTCGTTCAGCCACTGCGTCGAGACGCCGGTGGCACTGAGCAGGTCGACCTCGGTGTCGGTGGCGGCGAGGAACAGCTCACCGCGGTCGTCCTTGACGCCGTGGCAGGAGAAGTGCACCAACAACAGGTCGTCGGGTCGGCGGTCGCGGAAGAAGCTCGCGATCCGGCGCGCGACCGTCCCTTGCGACTGGTCGAGGACCGTCTCGACCTCGAACGCGCCCTTGGCGGGATCGGCGAGCACCGCCGCCAGCGCCGCGGCGTCGGTCGCGGGCGCGCGCAGGGCATCCAGCTTGGGGTCGTCGTAGCGGGCCGTCGCGACGATCAGCGCATGCCGGCCGCCGGACGCCGGGCTCATGGCGGCGGACCGTCGGCGCCGTGGCGGGCCAAGAACGCCGCGACCAGCTCGCGCTGCTCGTCGCCGGAGACGCGCGACAGCTCGATCGTGTCGCCGTCGATGCTGAGCTTCACTGAGCGGCCGGTGCCGCGGCCGACCCAGTCGCGGATCGTTCCGAGGACCGCGCCGAGCGTGGCTTGGCCGAGTTGCACGGCCATCGCGGCGAGCACCGATGCTTCGACGGCGCGCGCGCCCTCGGGGACGGCGCCGGCCGGCACGCGTTCGACCGCGTCGACGTCCAGCAGAAGCAGCTCGTCCCGCAGTGCGCGGGCGGCGGTGTCCAGCTCCTGCGCGTCGGCGTCGTCCTGAAGCGCGACGGCGATCGCGAGCGGGGGAAAGGGGGACGGCGGTGTGGGCATAGGGCGGCGTTCCGCGGGCCGACCCTACGCCGAGCGATGCTCAGCGGTCGCGCCGAACACCGTGTCAGCATGGGTTGGAGACCCGATCCACTACAAGATCTCTGACTCGGTACCTTGCGAGTACCGCGGTGTACCTCTAAGGTACGGAGGGTGGCGGACCTGTCCCTCGTCGCAGCGCACCCGGAGATCGGCGGGCACCTCGCCCCGCGCGGCTCCCAGCGCGCGCGCCTGGTCGAAGGGATGATCCAGGCGGTTGCGGAGAAGGGCTACGCGGCCGCGACGGTCGCCGACGTCGTCCGTGCCGCGCGCGTCTCCCGCGGCACGTTCTACGCGCAGTTCGCCTCCAAGGAGGAGTGCTTCCTGTCGGCCTACCAGTACGGGATCGACGTGATCGTGGAGCGCATCCGCGCCGCGATCCGCGCCGAGGCCGAAGGTGATTGGGTCGCTCGGCTGCGGACCGGTCTGCGCGCCTACTTGGAGACCTTGGCCGGCGAGCCGCGCTTCGCCCGCACCCACCTCTTCGAGGTCCACATGGCCGGCCCGCTCGCCGGCGCCGCGCGCGACACCGCGCTGCGCGCCTTCGCCGACCGCTACAAGTCGTCGTTCCGCGCCGCCCTGCGCGAGCGTCCCGAGCTGCGGATGCCGTCCGACGACGCGCTCTTCATCCTTTCCGCCGGTGTCGACCAGCTCGTGTGCGCTCGCGTCAGAGCGGGCGAGCTGGAGCACCTTCCCGAGCTCACCGACGAGCTTACGCTCACCGCGGTCGCCTTCCTGGAAGGCGCTGCCGCGCTCCAACCCCACACCCCCGAAGGAGGCTCCTGACCCATGGACCTGACCTTCTCCGACTCCGAGGCCGCGTTCCGCGACGAGCTGCGCGCCTGGTTCGAGAACAACGACCCCGGCCCGTCCCCCGAGGGCGAGGACGAGTCCTACGCCTACCGCCGCGACTGGCAGAAGCGCCTGGCTGACGACCGCTACGCGGCCGTCCACTGGCCGAGCGAGTACGGCGGCCGCGGCGCGTCGATCACCGAGTCGGCGATCTTCTTCGAGGAGCTCGGCCGCGCGCGCCGGCCGCTGCCGGCCAACGTGCTCGGCATCCTGCTCGCAGGCCCGACGATCATGACCTTCGGCACGCCCGAGCAGAAGGAGCGCTACCTGCCGCCGATCCTCACCGCCGAGGAGATCTGGTGCCAGGGCTTCTCTGAGCCGGACGCGGGCTCCGACCTCGCGGCGCTGAAGACCAAGGCCGTCAAGGAAGGCGACGAGTGGGTCGTCACCGGCCAGAAGGTCTGGACCTCCGGCGCGCAGTACTCCAAGTGGTGCATGTTGGTCGCGCGCACCGACTTCGACGCCCCCAAGCACAAGGGGTTGACCTACTTCCTGATGGACATGGAGCAGCCCGGCGTGCAGGTGCGCCCGCTGGTCCAGATCACCGGCGAGCCGGAGTTCAACGAGCTGTTCATCGAGGGCGCGCGGATCCCGGACGAGAACGTCCTGGGCGGCGTGGGCAACGGCTGGAAGGTCGCGCTGACGACACTCATGAACGAGCGCTCGGGTCTGGCGTTCTTCCTTCAGGTCCGCCTGCGCCAGCTGCTCGACGAGCTGGTCGAGGAGGCGGCCGAGCGCGGCCTGCTCGACGATCCGGTCGTCGCCGACAAGATCGGCTACCTGCACATGAAGGCCGAGATCCTGCGCCTGACCGCCTACCGCGGGCTGACGACGATCGAGAAGTACGGCACGCCCGGCCCCGAGGGCTCACTGACCAAGTGGATGTGGTCGGAGACCAACCAGGAGCTGGCGCAGTTCGCCGCCGACCTGCTCGGTGCCGACGCGCTGACCAACGGCAACCGCTGGGCCTACGAGCTGCTGCGCTCGCGCGGCAACACGATCGAGGGCGGCACGACCGAGATCCTCAAGAACATCGTCGCGGAGCGCGTGCTCGGGCTGCCGCGGCTGAAGGGAGCGGCATGACCGATCGCGGAGACACGATGCCTTGCGAACGAGCCGTCAGGCGAGTTCGCGATACCGACGCCGAGCCCCTGGGCGAGGTGTCGGCATGAACTTCGACTTCACCGAGGACCAGCACGAGATCAAGCGCACCGCGCGCGATCTCCTGAGCTCGCGGTCGGCGCTCGCCAAGGTGCGTGAGGCCGCCGAGGCCCACAAGTACGACGAGGGCCTCTGGAAGGAGCTCGTCGAGCTGGGCTGGCCGGGCATCGCGATCGCCGAGGAGCACGGCGGCCAGGGCCTGGGCGCCGTCGAGCTGGCGATCCTCTCCGAGGAGCTGGGCTACGCGGTTGCCGCCTCGCCGTTCTTGGCGACGGTGCTCGCCGCCGAGGCCATCGGGGCCGGCGGCACGGACGAGCAGAAGGCGCAGTGGCTGCCGGGCCTGGCGTCCGGTGAGATCACCGGCGCGCTGGGCAACGCTGATGGCCTCGTGCCGGACGCCGACGCCGCGGCCGTGATCATCCTGGTCGACGCCGACGGCAGCGCCCGCGTGATCGCGCGCGCCGACGCCGACGTCACGCCGGTTGATGCCGTCGACCCGACGCGCCGCTTCGCTCGCGTGGCGGCCGATGGCGGTGAGGCCCTCGCCGACTCCGCCGTCGCGATCGACCGCGCGCTCGTTGCCGTCTCCGCCGAGCTGGTCGGCGTCTCCCAGCGCGCGCTGGAGATGACGCTGGCCTACGTCAAGGACCGCAAGCAGTTCGACACGCCGGTCGGCGCCTACCAGGCGGTCTCGCACCGCTGCGCGCAGATGCTCAAGGACACCGAGGGCGCGCGGTCGGCGACGTACTTCGCCGCTTGGGCGGCTGACGCGGATCCGGAGCGGCTGCCCGAAGCGGCGGCGCTGGCGAAGGCCGCGTCATCGGACGGCGGCCGCGACGTCACGGCGTCCGCGATCCAGGCCCACGGCGGCATCGGCTTCACCTGGGAGGCCGACGTCCACTGGCTCTACAAGCGCGCGCAGGTCGACGCGGCGCTGCTCGGCACGTCCGGGAAGCACCGCCGCCGCCTCGCCGCGCTGCTCGCCGCCCGCCTCGCCCCGGCGGCGGCGTAAGGGCCATCCGTCCGAGGGTGGTGGGATCTGGGCGCCGGACGGGTACAATGTTCGGTGGGACCCGTGCGTGCGCTTGGATCCCGCCCCCTCTCGCGCGATGGTCCGGCGCGCCGAGTCACCTCGGCGCCGTGTCGCTCACTCGCGCAATCCGAACCCGAAAATCGCTGAAGGAGGCCGTGTATGGCCGTAGAGGACAAGGTCGCTCTCGAGGGCGAAGTCGTTGAGTCGCTCCCCAACTTGCTGTTCCGCATCCAGCTCGACATGGATGATCATGAGGTCTTGGCGCACCTCGCGGGCAAGATGCGCCGTAACCGCATTCGCGTCCTGCCGGGCGACCGCGTGCGTGTCGAGGTCTCCCCGTACGACCTCACCCGCGGGCGCATCGTCTACCGCATGAAGTAGGCCGGGCGCCGCTCTAGGCGCCCGCGACGTCACGCACCACGTCTGGCGTGACGTCCTTGATCCCGTCGACCACGACCGCCGCCAAAGCGAGCGCGTCGGGGGCCGGCGGGAAGGCGTGGTTGGGCGTGGCGATCACGATCATGCCCGCCGCGTGGGCCGATCGCAGCCCGTTCGAGGAGTCCTCGACCGCCACACAGGCGGTCGGGTCGACCCCGATCCTGCGAGCCGCCTCCAGGTAGACGTCGGGCGCGGGCTTGCCGCGCTCGACCTCCTCGGAGGACACCGTCGCCGCGAAGCGCTCGGTGATCCCCGCGCCGTCCAGCACGGCGTCGATCACCTCGCGGTTGGCCGACGACGCCAGGCCGAGCGTGAACTCGGTCGCCAGCGCGTTGACCGCGCGGATCGCGCCGGGCAGCAGCGGCAGCTCGCGCTGCACCTCGGCGACGACCATCAGCGCGACGGCCTTCGACACCTCGGCCGGATCGCCGTCGGCGCCGAGCTCCTCCACGAGGTAGCGCGACCACTCCGCGCTGCTCATGCCCTGCATCGCCCGCGTAGCCGCGTCGGTCCACGTCCCGCCGTGCTGGGAGACGTAGGCGCGACGCTCGCGATCCCACACCTCCTCGGTGTCAACCACCACGCCGTCGAGGTCTAGGACGACGGCGCGGGCGGGCATGGGTCAGAACCGTAGCGACATCACGTAGTGCGGGCCGATCTGCGGCAGCTCGAACTCCTCGCCTTCGGCGACGAACCCGTAGCGCTCGTAGAACCCGCGCGCCGGCGTGCGTGCGTTGCACCAGACGCGCGTGGCGCCATTTGCCCGCGCGTGGTCCAGACAGGCGAGCAGGAGCGCGCCACCCGCGCCGGTGCCGCGCCCGCGCTCCGGGTCGGTCGCCATGCCGCGGACCCGCCACGCGCCCGGCCCGCCTTCGGGCGTGATCGAGGCAATGCCTATGGGTTGGTCGTCGCCGTCGCTCGCGTACGCCGCGAAGTGCCCGGCGAGCGGATCCTGGTCGCCGTCGAAGAGCTGCTCGGCGAGCGTTTGGTGCGGGCGTAGGACGCGCTGGCGCAGCGGCCGCAGGACCGCGGCGTCGACGCGCTCGATGCGCGCCGCGTCGCTCACGCCGGTTCGGCGATCGTCAACCCGCCGGTCGACGACAGCACCGACGTCAGCGGCAGCGCCCGCGCCCGGACGCGCGCGACCGCCTCGCGGCTCCACGGCCGCGCGCGGCGCCGGTAGGCCGCGACGAGCCCGAGGACGACGCCGCCGTCTTCGATCGGCACCAGCAGCACGCCCGAGTAGCCGGAGTCGGCCAGGGCGCGGCGCTCGACGCGGTCGGCCTCGACGTCGCTGCGCAGCACCTGGCCGGCCTCGCAGTGCGCGAGCGCGTGTGCCCGCGCGGGCACGTCGCCCAACAGCACGCGCGAGCCGGGATCGCGATCCGGCACGCGCACCGCGACCAGCTCGCCCGCGCGGCGGTCCAGGCGCCACAGGTCGACGCGATCAGCGCCCGCGGCCGCCGCGATCAGCGTCGCCAGCCGCTCCGGGACGCTGCCGCCCAGCGACGTCGTCCGGTCGCGCCGCGCCTGGTCCAGCGCGCGCACGCCGCCGCGCAGCGACGCCGCCACCGAGACCGCCGCCTCGGGCGACGGGTCCGCGAACGTCGCTGCCGGCCGGCCCAGCAGGTAGCCCTGCGCGTAGGCGACGTCGAGCTCGGCGATCGCGCGCAGGTCGCGCGGGCACTCGATCCCCTCGGCGCAGACCGCGCCGCCGGTCTGCGAGGCGAAGGACGAGAACGACGCGACCAGCGCGGCACGCGCCGGGTCGCTCGCTACGCCGCTGACCAGCGAGCGGTCGAGCTTGACGATGTCGGGCCGGACGCGCATCAGCTGCTGCAGTCCGGAGTAGCCGGCGCCCGCGTCGTCGAGCGCCACGCGCGCGCCCGCGTCGTGCAGCCGCGCCAGCGCCTGCTCGAGTTCCTCGCCCAGGCCCCAGAGCTCGTCCTCGGTGATCTCGACGACCACGTCGGAGAGGTCGTCGGGCAGCAGCGACCAGACCTCGGGATGGCTGAGCGTCGACACCGACAGGTTGACGCTGAGGACGGTGCCGCGCGGGCGGTTCGGCGTCTCCAGCGCTCGGCGCGCGGCCAGCGCCTCCAGCTGCGGGCCGAAGCCCTGCTCGTGCGCGGCGCGGAAGACCTCGGGGATCGGCACGCCCGGCAGGCCGGGGAAGCGCGCGAGCGCCTCGTGGCAGATCACCCGTCCGGTCGCGACCATCACGATCGGCTGGAAGTGCATCTCCAACGCGCCGGGCGCCGTCAAGACGGCAGGGGTGAGCGGTGCGGTCTCCTCCACGTCCGGGTTGTTCGACCTCGATGCAACCGGTCCTGCCGTGCTCCGGTACCCTGCCGCGCGATGTCACGGAGGACGACCGGTCCCATCGTCGCTCTGCTGCTGGCGCTCGCCGTCCCCACCGCAGCAAGCGCCAACGCCTTCGGGCTGGAGCGTGGCGGCGGCCTGACGCGCGCGTCCGCCTACGAGGCCGACCCGAACGGCTACGCGCGCGGCCTGGTCGTTCCCGCGACGCTGGTGCCGCCCGCGGCGTTCGCGCCGATCGGGCTGGTCGACGACGTCGTCGACGCCGGCGTGCCGGACGTCGCCCAGGCCAAGGTGTTGAAGAACTCGCCGGGCAAGATCCTTAACGTGAGCGGCAACGCGGAGGTCGCGCACGGGACGGAGGTCGCGAGCGTCGCCGCGGGCCGCGCCGACGGCCAGGGCGTGCTCGGCATCGCGCCCGGTGCGCCGCTGCTGTCGTGGGGCTACAAGACGCTGTCGTGCGACGAGGTCAGCGAGGGGATCCTCGCGCTCGCCGACGCCGGAGCCAAGGTCATCAACTTGAGCTTCGAGACCGAGGAGGACTGCGACTCGCTGCGGATCGCGGTCGCCGCGGCCTACGGCGACGGCGCGCTGATCGTCGCCTCGGCCGGTAACGAGGGCGACAACGGCGACCCGACCGAGTACCCGGCCGCCTACCCGCACGTGCTGACCGTCGGCGCGCTGTCGCTGGGCAACGCGCCTGCGGCGTTCTCGTCGAGCGGTCGCGGGCTGGACCTCGTCGCGCCGGGCGAGGCGATCCCGGTCGCGCTGCCCAACGCGCTGGACCGCGACGGCACCGCCGACGGCCTCACGCGCGTGGACGGCACGAGCTTCGCCGCGCCGATGATCTCCGGCGTCGCGTCGTGGCTGATCGCCGCGCGCCCGAAGCTCGCCCCGTCGCAGTACGCCGACCTGCTGCGCACGACCGCGCGCAACGCCGGCGTCGCGGGCTGGAACGCGCACTCGGGCTTCGGGACCGTCGACCTCGCCGCCGCGCTGACCGTGCCGGTGCCGGCCGCCGATCGCGGCGAGCCCAACGACGACGCCTCACAGGTCGATGGCTCGCTCTTCGACAAGCCCGACGCGTACGCGACCGGCACGGTCAAGGCGACCGCCGCGCCCTACGAGGATCCGGCCGACTTCTACCGCGTGCGCGTCAAGGCGCGGTCGACCAAGACGGTGAAGCTGACCACCACGGCCAAGGGCCTGACGCTCTCCGGCTACCGCGGCACCACGCGCGTGGCGTCTGGCAGCAAGACCATCAAGTTGCGCAACACGGCGGCGATGAGCCGCACGTTCTACGCCGTCGTCCGCGCCTCAGGCGTGCGCGTCGCCGCCGGACTCGCCTACACCTTGAAGGTCGGCTGAGGCCGCCGCGCGCGGCACGATGGTGAAGTCAGCGGCGTTCAGCGTCGCCGTCGCCTCCTCGTACTCGCGCATGTAGCCGGGCCAGTTGGTGACGATCCGGCCCTCGCCGTCGCGGTACCAGGAGTCACAGCCGGTCCACGCCGTGCCGGCGAAGCGGGACTGGACGTCGGCGTCAGAGGCCGCGGCGACGTCGGCGCGGACCTCGATCGCCGCGCCGTCGTCGGCCGCGACCCGCTGGAGCGCCTGGCGCAGGTACCGCGCCTGGGCCTCCAGGTAGACGAGGATCGACCCGCCCGAGGTGTTGGTGTTGGGCCCGTACATGATGAACATGGATGGGAAGCCCGGGACGGTCATGCCCAGGTGCGCGGACGCGCCGCCCGCCCACGCGGCCTCCAGCGGGACGCCGTCGCGGCCGGTGACCGCCATCGGGAACATGAAGGACGTGGTCTTGAAGCCGGTCGCGTAGATGATGGTGTCGACGTCGTGGTGGACACCTTGGTCGTCGACGACGCCCTGGGCCTCGACGTGGGCGATGTGGTCGGTGACGAGCTCGACGTTGTCGCGCGCCAGCGCGGGGAGGAAGGCGGAGGAGAAGAGCACGCGCTTGCAGCCGAAGACGTAGTCGGGCCAGACCTTCTTGCGCAGCTCGGGGTGGCCGCGCAGCTGCGAGCGCATGAACAACGAGGACTGCAACCGCCCGAGCCGGCCGAAGGTCTTCGGGTGGCGGATCAGCACCGTCAGCGACTCGGTGTAGTTGTACACGTAGCGCCGGCGCAGGGCTTGTAGGCCGGGCACGCGCGCGACCAGCGCCTTCCACCAGCCCGGGTAGGGCCGGTTGCGGCGCGGCATGAACCAGTTGCCCGTGCGCTGGAAGACCACCAACTTGCTGACCAGCGGCGCGATCTCCGGGATGAACTGGACGGCCGAGGCGCCGGTGCCGATCACCGCGACGCGACGGTCGCGCAGGTCGTGGTCGTGGTCCCAGCGCGCGCTGTGGAAGGCGTGCCCGGCGAAGTCCTCGGCGCCCGGCAGCCTGGGCGCCGCGGGCTGGTGCAGCTGGCCGGTGGCCAAGACAACGGCGTCGGCCTCCCAGCTGCGGCCGTCGGCGGCGTCGATCCGCCAGGCGCGTGCGTCGTCGTCCCACGCGCACGCGCTGACCTCGGCGCCCGCGACGACCAGCCGGTCGACACCGTGCTTGGCCGCGACGCCACGCGCGTACTCCAGGATCTCGGGCTGCGGCGAGCACAGCCGCGACCAGTCCTTGCGCTGGGCGAAGGAGTAGGAGTACAGGTGCGACGGCACGTCGCACGCCGCGCCGGGGTAGGTGTTGGCCAACCACGTGCCGCCGACGCCGTCGGGCGAGGCCTCCAGGATCGTGACGTCGGTGATGCCGTGGCGCTGCAGCTCGATCGCGGCAGCGATCCCGCCGAACCCCGCGCCCACGACGACCACGCGCAACGTGCTTGACATGGTGTCAAGCTAACGCACGGCGGGTGACGCCGTCCGGCCCCGCGACGATGACCTCGCTGGTCAGCGACGGTGGGAAGAGCCCGTGGTCGATCACGCCCGGCGTGTCCGACAGCCGCGCGGCCAGCGCGGCCGGATCGGAGACGTCGCCGGCGTAGTCGGCGATGACGCCGCCGTCGGGGCTCGGCGGCGCGCCCTCGCGGACCGCCGTGTCGCCCAGCGCCGCCAGCGTCGCCGGCAACCCGTAGGCCAACAGCTCCAGCGGCACCGGCGCCGCCAGCGCGTCGACGACCTTCGTGCCGTCCGCGATCACCACGAACCGCTGCGCCGCCGCGGCCACGATCTTCTCGCGCGTGTGCGCTCCGCCGCCGCCCTTGACGATCCAGCCGTCGGGCGCGATCTGATCGGCGCCGTCGATCGCCAGGTCCAGCGCCGTGAGCGACGTGAACGGCTCGACGGTCAGCCCGAGGTCGGCCGCCTGGCGCTCGGTCGCGACCGACGTCGCCACGCAGCGCAGCCGGGTGAACCCGCGCGCCGCGATCGCGGGCAGCAGGTGGGCGACGGTCGAGCCGGTGCCCAGCCCGAGCCGCATCCCGTCCTCGATCTCCTCGGCGGCGGCGATCGCCGCCGCGCGCTTGTAGTCCTCGGCCTCCGTGGTGCTCACGCCACCAACAATGCCGCACCGAGCGCGCCGCCGAGGTCCCCAAGCTCTGCCACTCGGATTTGGGGCGGGTGCGCGTCGTGGAAGAGGTGGGGCATCATCGCGTCCTCGATCCGCCGCGCGTAGGGCTCGCCGAAGCGCACGCCCAAGCCGCCGCCGATGATCACGGCCTCGGGGTCGAGCACGTTGCACGCCGAGGCGACCGCGGTGCCGATCGCCTCCACGGCCTCGTCGATCAGCCGCTCGGCGAGCTCGTCGCCGCGCTCGATCGCGCGCCACCAGATCCCGGAGGTCAGGCGGTCGCGGCCCTTCTCCTCCATGATCTCGAAGAGGATCGTCTTCTCGCCGTCGTCGTCGACGGCCTTGCGCGCGCGGGTCTCCATCGCGCGCCGGCCGGCATAGGCCTCCATGCAGCCATGTCGGCCGCAGGGGCACTTCAGCCCGTGGTGGCGGACCGGGATGTGGCCGATCTCGCCCGCGGCGCCGCGACCCAGCCACGGCTTGCCGTCCAGGACGATCCCGCCACCGACGCCGGTGCCCCAGAAGACGCCGAGCAGCGAGTCGAACTCGCGCGCGGCGCCGAGCGTGAACTCCGCGTCGGTGGCGACCTGGACGTCGTTGCCCAGCCGGACAACCTTCGCGCCTGTCTTCTTGGCCAGCTTCTCGGCCAGCGGATAGGGGTCCTGCCAGTCCGGCAGGTTGCCCGCGCGCGCGAGCGTGCCCTTGGACTCGTCGATCGCGCCGGGCGCGCCGACGCCGATCCCGGACAGCGCGGAGAGCTCGACGCCGGCCTGCTCGGCGGCCTCGGCCAGCGCCTCGGCGATCGCGTCTACGACGTCGGATGGGCCGCCCTCGGTGGGCGTCGGACGTCGTGCCTGACCGAGCACGTTGTGGTCGGGATCGGCGATGACGGCCTGGATCTTGGTGCCGCCAAGGTCCACGCCTCCGCGGAGGACTGCGTCTGCCATGCACGGCAGCTTGCCCGATCCGGGCGCGGGTCACCCGCGCGGGTCTAGGCGGCGGCGAGCTTCGCGGCGGCGGGAACCGTCTCCGCGTCGTGCGCGGCGACGGGCGCGCGGGCGCCGAGCGGGCCCGCGAGCGCGAGCATCACCGGCGGCGCGAGCCACAGCAGGTACATCGGCGCCCAGTGGTTGGCCGACAGCTGCAGGCCGGCGAGCACCGCGGTGACCAGGCCGGCGACGCGGCGCGGGTCGGCGGCGATCTCGCGGTCTAGGAAGACGAGCGCGGCGCCGCCGAGCGCGACGGCCATCGTCAGGCCCTGGGCCAGCGGCTGCAACCCGGCGATCGGCAGCTGGGTCCAAACCGCCAGCTCGGACTGGCGGCTGAGCTGGAAGGCGATCGCGTTGGCCATGTCGAGCGGGCCGTGCAGGCCGCCGATCGCGACCAGCGCGGCGAGGACCGTGAGCCCGATCCCGGCGCAGACGGCCGTGGCGGCGACCAGCTCGCGCCCGCGCAGGCGCGCCAGCCACAGCGGCAGCAGCACCAGCGGCGCGATCTTGGCGGTCCCGGCGAGCATGATCATCGCGCTGGAGGCGACCGGTCGCGTCCACCACAGGAAGGCCCACAACAACAGCGCGGCGATCAGCAGGTCGTTGGTCCCGCTGGAGACCGACATCAGCGTGGCGGGGAAGGCGAGGAACGCGACGATCGCCGTCCAGCGACGGCCGTGCTCGACCGTGCGCGCGAGCCCCCACACGCAGAGCAGGATCAGCAGCGCGTTGGAGATCAGCGCGCCGATCGGGTCGTCCCAGCCGTCGTGCATCGGCCAGAGCGCGGCGAACGGGGCGGAGAAGGCGTAGATCGGCAACCCGTAGGTGTCGCCGTGGATGATGTCGCCGCCCCGCATGTTCCCGTAGGGGAGGTGGCCCTGGAGCAGGACGGTCGCGCCCTCCATGTCGGCGAACGCGATGTCGATGACGCCGTTGGAGGTGATCGTGATCAGCACGGTCGCGGCCAGCAGCGCCCAACCGATCTGGCGGACGAGCTGCGGCAGCCCGGCGCGTGCGGCGAGCGCCTCCAATAGGACCGGTGCGCTGGGGTCCTCGGCGCGGCTCGGGCCGCGCACCGCCAACACGGCGCCACGGGCGACGAGGTAGAGCAGCAGCAACGCGATGAGCGCCTGGCCGTGCGCGAAGTAGCCCTGGTCGAAGAGGACCGCGGGGACCACCAGGGCGCAGATTGCCAGCAGGTCGACGGTGCGCGTCGCGTTGCGGCGCAGCGGCACGCGTAAGGTGACCAGCAGGAAGAGGAGCGCGAGCGCGGCCAGCGGGAGCGCGCGGTGCGTGAACGGCGCGCCCCAGCCCAACGGGTTCTCGTGCGCGCCCTCGTAGACGATGCCGTCCTTCGCGTCGACGCCGGCGACGGCGACGGCGCGGTCGCCGCGGTAGAACTGGACCTTGACCAGGTCCTCGTCGACGTAGAGCGTCTGGGCGCGGTCGCCGGGCTTCAGGACGTCGCGCACCTGCGGGGCGGCTTTGGCGCGCGCGATGGCCTGCGCCTTGGGCACGCCCAGCGGCTTGTCGTGGTGCGCCAGCGCGCCCGCGACGGCGACGAGCACGAACGTCGCGAGGGCGACGACGAGCGCGATCCGCCGGGCGGAGCTGGACGGGAGGGCCATCAACCGTTGGATCGACCGGACGGATGCAGGGTTTAACGGCGCGTGGCCGCGCCCGGACGCGCGTCCGTCGGGCCGTCTGGCACGATCCGCCGCTCGATGGACGTCGCCGACGCCGCACTGCTCGCCGCCGCCGGGGTCACCACCGGGGCGATCAACGCGGTCGCGGGCGGCGGCTCGCTGGTCTCGTTCCCCGCGTTGTTGGCCACCGGGCTCTCGCCGCTGAGCGCCAACGTCACCAACTTGATCGCGACGCTGCCGGGGTACCTCTCGGCCGCCGCCACGTCGCGTGATGAGCTGGCGGGCCAGCGCGCGCGGGTGCGGGTGCTGGCGCTGTCGGCCGGGCTAGGCGCGATCGTCGGGACGACGCTGCTGTTGGTCGGCCCGGAGGACACGTTCGAGGCGCTGGCGCCGTGGTTGGTGCTGCTGGCGTGCGCGCTGTTGGCGGCGCAGCCGTTCGTCTCGAAGTGGGTCGCGCGCGTGCACCACCACACCGCGCCGACGCGGCTGGTCGTGTCGGTCGGGATCGCCTCGATCTACGGCGGCTACTTCGGCGCGGGGCTGGGGATCGTGCTGCTGGCGGCGTTGGGGTTGACGCTGGAGGAGCCGATGCAGCGGCTCAACGCCATCAAGCAGGTGCTCTCGCTGACGGTGGCGGTCGTCAGCGCGGTGGCGGTTGCGATCTTCGGGCCCGTGTCGTGGCTGGGCGTCGCGCTCGTCGGGTCGGGGACGATGGTCGGCGGGCGCGTCGGCGTCGGCGTGGCGCGGCGGCTGCCGGACCACGTGCTGCGCGGACTGGTGATCACGCTCGGCGTGACGGTCGCGGTCGTGCTGCTGATCCGCGGCTGACGGGGAACCCCGTCACCTTCGGCTGCGCCGTGCGTTCTGCCTTACGAACGCCCATGCGCACCCAGCCCACCACCATCTCCGGCCGTCATCTGCTTGCGCTGGTGATCGGCATGCTCCTGCTCGGCGCGGTCTCCGCCCTGATCGGCGGCGGCGCGCCGGTCTGAGTCCGCGCGCCAGGCTCAGTCCGGGCGCTTCGGGCGGCTAGTCCCGGATCGGGATGAGCTGCCTAGGACGACGCGAGTTCCCGCGACCGCCGATTGCTATGAGCGTTAGGGCCTCCACACCGCATCGAAAGCTCGGCCAGATCGTTGGCGGCGCGGGCAACAAGTGCGAGAGACGTCGCGCTAACGATCACCAACAACCGCTCGCCCAACGCTTCCCGCGCTCACGTGATTGCTCTGCCACCAGCTAGGGCCGCCCCAGCCCTGCACACCTGGCCGGCCGTCCACAACCAACGGCGAGGCCAAGCGCTTCATCCGTACGATGCTCGAAGGCTGGGTCTACGGACCCATCGACGCCAGCTCAGTCGAACACATCCGGGCGCTCGGTTGCATCTGTGTGCGGGATGTCGGGATGGCTATCCCACCGAGCTATGTGGGTACCCAATCGGTGAGCGATGTTCAGGCACCACCGTGCCAGCAAGGGGTGGTCGGCCTCCTGCCGTCCCCGCGACCTGCTGTCGCCTTGATAGGGCCTCGCGGTGCTGGGCTAGCGAGTCTGCCGCGACGGCAAGATCGGGGAGGGGCGGGAGGAGGCGATTTGCCCAGTTGGCCGATGAGTACCGGCGAGCGCTCGTATTTTGTCCGTCCTAGATGTGCGACTGGATTTAACAAGATTTTCGGCGTCAGATAATTAGACGCTGGCTAGTGGTGGAACATCGTTAGGGCAATTCTCGTGCTTGGCTATCGGGCAGGTCTTGCGATTTTGGCTCTGGCTGCTACTCAGCCTGTCCGGTGTCATCGTCGCCGGCTCGTAAGCCGCCGGAGATCTCCGGAAGGGGCGCGCGAGCGGTTGGTTGCTCAGCTCTGTGGTGGAGGCTGAACGGCTTGATCTCGAAGCGGGGTCCTAGCGCGACGGCGCGCTCGTCGTTCTAGCGGTGCTTTGCATCGTTTCTTCAATCAAGGAGTAGATAGATCATGAGTAGGATTTCGCGATTGGTCGTCCTCGTGACGGCAGTGGCGTCGCTCGTGGGCGTGATGTCGGCGACCGCCGGTGCGGTCACGTGGCACAACACCGGTTCCACGGCGTTCACCGCCACGACGGGGCCCGGCACGCTGTCGGCTTCGACTGGTGTCAACTTGGCGTGCACGGGCGGCACCGCGACGGGCACCGCTGCAGGTGGCTCGACGGTCAACGCGCTCTACAACGTGTCCGGTCAGATCCAATACACGGGTTGTCTGTTGGCAGCGCAGGCCGTGACCGTCACTTGCGGGTACACCCTGACTGGCGCCTCTCAGCCCGCCACGAACACTACGACTGGGAACGCGGATGTGACTTGTGGGGTCACTATCGGTGGTGTCTCGGGTGCAAAGAACTGCCACATCTCGGGTCAGGCGCACGCGATTTACGCTAATCCGGGTCACCGGGCCACCACGGGCCAGCTTACTGTTACTACTACGTCGACGTTGGTCATCGGCGGTTCGAGCTGCTTGGCTGGTCCGAACGACTTTGCCCATCTGAGCGAGCAGTCGTACACGGTCTCTGCCGGCAGCGGAGGCGGGACCCAGGGTCCGATCATCACGCGCACTGCGTAAGGTCGTGGCTCATACCGAGTAGCTCGTAGCTCACTCCTGTCTCAGGGCTCGTCTTCCTTCGGGAGGGCGGGCCCGGCAGGGGTGACGAGTACCGCTGTTAGGTGACCGAGCAGAAGGTCAGGTTCGTGACGGCCACGCCGAGTCAACGACCATTCCAGACACGCTATTGACTCTGGGAATTGGGCCTGATTATAGTCACCGTAACGCCGGGATTCGCCTGGCCCGTGGGCAAGCCCACGACGAAAGGGTCGACAACATGCGCGGTGCTGTTGGGGCAGCGGTGCGCGCCCGCTTCGCGGTTCTGGCGGGCGTGGCGCTGACGAGTTGGTGTTCAGTTGTTCCTATGGCCAGCGGGGCCAGCGTCACCAACACGTATGGGTACAGCCAACAGCAGTTCAGCGTAGGAAGCAGCAATGTCTTCACGGGCGAGATGTTCAGCAGCCTCGCCGTTGACGCGACCACCGGCAACATCCTGGCGACCCGCCAGGATCAGACCAGGGTGGAGGTCTACGCCCCGGACCCATTGGTCGGTGGCACGGCGCTGGCCGGCTTCGCCCCCGGGGTCTTCCCCGCCAACATCGCGGTCGATCCGAGCGACGGCGCCACCTACGTCCACGACTCCCTCTTCGATCCGGGGACGATCTACCGCTGGGTCACGGACGGCCAACCCATCCCGACCTACACGCAGGACGGCGCTTTCGTGTCCCCGGTCGTGCCGTCCGGCGCGATCGGCAGCATGGCTGTGGACCCTGTGACGCACGACCTGCTGGTCGCCGACCGCGGCGCCAACCAGGTGCTCAGGTTCTCGTCGACCACCGGTTCGCTCTTGGACAGCTTCGATGGCTCGGACATCCTTGGCGGGACGGCCGCCGGACCGTTCACCGGGGTAGCCAGCATCGCCGTCGGTCCGTCGGGCACGGTGTACGTCTCGGACACAGGGCGGAAGGCTGTCGATCGCTTCGACGGAACGGGCACCTGGCTGGGCTCGGTCGCGCTCGCCGCCGGAGACAGCCCCGGACCGGTAGCGACGAACCCCAGCACGGGCGACGTTGCCATAGTCCTGACCCGCGGGAGTCGTCGCTACCTCGGAGGGTTCACGGCCGCCGGTGCCCGTCTATGGGAGGCCCGGATCTCATTCGACACGGGTGGAAGCACGCTCTCCGGTCTCGCGTGGGACGGCAGCGCAAGCCGTCTGTACCTCGGAACCGCGGAAGGCACGGTCAGCCCGTTTGTTCCTGCGATCCAGCCGGGTACGGACGCGCCCACGATCTCGAATCCCAGGCACGACCTCGTCCACGCGGCCGCCGAGGTCGCACCCGCAGGACAGACGACGTCAGCGCGTCTGGAGTACTGCCGCGCGACGGCTGCTTGTGACGACTTCCCCGTGTCGAACGATGGGAACCCGGCGAACCCGTGGGTTCGCGCACCTGACCAGGCCCTCTCGGCTGGCGTCCCCGTGACGATCGAAGACGACCTTCCGCTCGACTCGAACGCGACATGGCGGATCAGGGTCTCGGCCAACAGCACGATGGCCAACGGCGCCGTCACCGAGAGCACCTCGGCCAGCGTGTCGTTCTTCAACCCCCTTGCGGCTCCCGTCGTCGTGACGGGCGACGCCGGGTCGATCACCGCCACGGCCGCCGAGCTCACCGGGACGATCGACACGATCGGAGGCCAGACGACCTACCACTTCGAGTACGGCACCACCAGCGACTACGGTCAACGCGTGCCGGTGGATGGCGAGGGCACCGCTGGGGCGGTTCGCGGCTCGCGGCCGGTCAGTCGCGTCATCAGCGGTCTCGTGCCGGGGGCGACCTACCACTATCGGCTGGTGGCTCGAAACGCCGCCGGTGAGAGCTCCGGCGCCGATCGAACGTTCACCACGCCCACCGAAATCCCGTCCGCTCGTCATTACGAGCAGGTCACCCCGACCGATAAGAAGGGCGGGTCCATTAACAGTCTCCTCGGCGTCCACGCTGCGGAAGATGGATCAGCGGTGAGCTACGTCCTCACCGCCGCCCCTAGCGATGCTCCCAGCGCCGTGCTGCTCGCCCGCTACCTGAGCCGGCGGACGAACACGGACTGGCTGCGTTGGGAGCCGGTCGACCCTCCGCTCAACGTGTCGCGGCTGGTCACCGAGTCGGTCACCCAGGCGATCTCACGCGACTTCAGCCACGCGATGGTGATTAGCAACCGTGCGTTGGCTCCGGGAGCCATGGACGGCGGCGGCAACGTCTACATCGAGGACCTGCGCAGCCGAAGCTACACCTTGGTCGGCTCGGCGCCCGGGATCAGTGCCTACTTCGACATGTCCTCTCCGCAGACAGAGAACATGTACCTCGCGGGAGCGGCCGACTTCAGCTGGATCACGTTTCTCTCGCCGAGGAGCCTGCTGCCCGGCGCGCCGGCCCAGGCGCTGTACCGCTGGAGTGCTGCTGAAGGCTTGACGCTGCAGAGTGTGGGCACGGACAGCGTCCAGAGGCCAGGTGCCTCCGTCGAGCTCACCTCGAGGTGGGTCTCCGACAATGGCGACATCATGTACTACAACTTGGCCACCGGTCAGGGCGATGTTCGCCGGCACGTGCTCGGCGGGGCAACGACCACGATCTCGGTCGCCCACGCTGGTGGCTTGAACGCACCAGGCACGCCGGCGGGTGGCAAGCTCGACGGCATCAGTCGAGATGGGCGGTTCGCGTTCTTCCGCACCCAGACGCGACTGTCCGCCGCGGGCCCGTCCTCACCAGGGGGCAATGCCTACTTGTACCGTTACGACGCCCAGTCCGATGACGTCGAGTACCTCGGGATGGCTGCCGACGCCGGAAACGGCACCGTGCTCGCGGTGGGCGACGACGGCCGGACGGTGTACTTCGATGACGGCGCCGGCACCAGCGTGTGGCGCGACGGTTCAGCAAGGCAATTCACCACGTCGCAGCCGGCTCGCGGAAGCTTCGGCGGCAACGGCTATCTGGTCTTTGGGAGTCCCAACGGCCGGTACCTCGGCTACATCGACCCCACGGACATCACGGCGCATCTGTACGACGCGGTGTCGGAGATCGACGTCTGCGTCTCGTGCATGGCCGGTGGAGGTGGACGAGACGCGGGCACGCCCGGCGGAACGCGCACGGTCAGCAACAGGACGCCCCAGGTCGTCACCGACAGCGGCATCATGTTCTTCGACACCGCCGCTCGTCTGCTCTCCGCCGATCGCAATGGCACGCGAGACGTCTACTCCTACCAACACGGCACCCTCAGGTTGATCAGCCCCGGCGAGGGCAGCTATACCGCACGCTTCGCCGATGCCACGCCAGAGGGCGATGATGTGTACTTCACGACCGATCAGGGGCTGGTCGGGCAGGACACCGACCAGAGCGTCGACCTGTACGACGCAAGGCTCGGAGACGGCTTCCCGCCACCCGGCCAGTCGCCATCCGGCACCGCCGCGTGTGCGAGGAACGAATGCGGTGAGGCGCAGCCTGGTCCGGTCGAGAGCCCAGTCCCGACGGCCCCTCAGGACCCCACAGGGCCGTCGAGCAAGTCCCCAGCGCCAGCACGCACACGACTCTCGGTCGATCGTGTGACGATCGGCTCCCGGTCAATGACCATTCGATTCCGCGCCTCCGAGCGCGGGCGGGTCCAGGTCCGCGGCACGCGGGTCGTGGAGACCGTCCGCAACGTGGCGAAGGCGGGGACCTACTCGATCACCGTCCCTCTCAGCAGGAAGGCGCGTTCGTTGCGCGCGAGTCACCGCCGGTTCGCGGTCTCCGTGAAGATCACGTTGACGGGAGGCTGGGGGGCGTCGTCCGCGAAGGTCTCGCGGACCCTCGGCAAGAAGTAGGTCACGTGCTTGTCCTCGCCCGCCGCGTCCCACCCTGACGCGGCGGGCGTGGTGTGCTTTCGGGTCGCCTTCGCGGGGTGATGCTCGTTAGAGGCATGACCGCTCTCCTTAGAAGTCTGCCCTGGCGGCCAGCGTCCTCGGTGTCACGCCAGCGCCGCCGACGGCTTCGTCGGCATCCCGGCGGCTATCGCCTGGTCACCTTTCACTCCGACAGAATCCCGCGCTGAGCGACCCGCGGGACATCGCTGGCCTTCCCGGCGGGGAACGGCTAGTCGCCCTTGACGCCGATGCCCGGCGCGCGCTGCTCGGCGTTGGCGTCGCCGGCACGATCTACGAGATCGACGCGGTACAGGCGAAGGTCACTGGCTGCGCGGCGTCGACCGGCCGCCGAGACGCTGGTCGCGCTGAACAGGGCGGGCGCAAGCGTCCTCGTCAAGCTCCCATACCTACCCCGGCGCCACCGCTGTGACGATCTCGCCGACGGCGCGTCTTGGATCGTCACCGAGCGCTCGATCTTCTTCGTGGACGAGATCCACCGCCTCAGCCGCGCGCTGGAGGAGACCTTCTATCCCGCGATGGAGGATCGGAAGCTGCCGATCACCGTCGGCCAGGGCGCGGGGGCGCGCGTGATGGACGTGCCGCTGCCGCCGTTCACGCTCGTCGGCGCCACCACGCGCGCTGGGCTGCTTACGACGCCGCTGCGCGACCGCTTCGGGATCCAGCACCGCCTGGAGCCTTACGCCGGCCCCGAGCTGGCGGCGATCATCCACCGGTCCGCGCACATCCTCGGCTGCGCGATCGATGAGGGCGGCGCGTCGGCCATCGCCCGCCGCTCCCGCGGCACGCCGCGCGTCGCCAACCGCCTGCTCAAGCGCGTCCGCGACTACGCCGACGTTCGCGCCGCCGGCGTCGTCGACTCTGCCTCCGCCGACGCCGCGTTGGAGATGCTCGGCATCGACGACCTCGGCCTCGACCCGCTCGACCGCGAGCTCCTCTCCGCGATCTGCACCAAGTTCGACGGCGGCCCCGTCGGCCTCTCCACGCTCGCGATCACGGTCTCGGAGGAGTCCGACACGATTGAGGACGTCTACGAGCCCTACCTGCTCCAGTGCGGCTTCATCAAGCGCACGCCCCGCGGCCGCGTCGCGACCTCGCGCGCCTACGCGCACCTCGGCCTTGCCGCGCCACCCGAGCGCGATCAGGGCCTCTTCTAAGACCCTCAGTGCCGCCACACCGGCCGAGCACACGCAACCGCCGAGGAGAGACCGAGTGGCGGTATTACCGCACCACTCGGCTCTTCCTCCGTGCGGCGTGCGTCACGCTTTCGCGGCGCGGGCTACCGCTTCTTCGCGGCAGCCTTCTTGGCCTTCTTGCAGCCGTCGATCGTTGGCTTGGCCGTCTTGGTCTCGACGTCGCCATTTTGGCCGGTGATGCGTAGGTCGAACGTCATGTCGCGCTTGCAGGTCGACTTGCCGGCGACGACGAGGATCCCGTGCTTGCCGCCGTTGATCTTCAGGTTGACCGACTTGATCGGGGCGTCGGGGATCTCACTGAACGTGGTCACCAGGCGGTCGATCGAGTCGACCTGGGACTTGGCGTTGAGGTCGATCGTCACGCCGTCGCCAGACAACGGAATCCACAGGTTCGGGAGCGTCGAGACGACGCGGCCGGTCTTGGTCACCCGCCGGCCTTCCACGAAGTACACCGGACCCTTGAGGTCGTGCGGCAGCACGGAGCGGGCCGTCACCGATCCCACGATCGAGGTCTTGGGACAGCTGAACTTCGCGGCCTGCTCCGGCTTGCAGAGCGCCTGGGCGTTCTTGGGCTCCAGCACCAGCGCGAGCGGCAGCTTGGCCTCGACCTTGGCGAGGTTGGTGCCGCCCGGGGCCTGGGTCACCGCGGCTTCCAAGCTGGGCGACGTGCCGTCCTTGGTCGAGCGGCTGCCACGCAGCTTGAACTTGAACGTCTCGCGCAGGTCAAGTGCCTTGCACCCGCCAGGCTGGAACGCGAACTTCTGGTCGCTTGTCGCTCCGCCCAGAGCGCCGAAGCTGCCGAAGATCGATTGCTTCTCGCAACTGGTGGGATTGAACAGGAACTTCTCACGATCGATCGTGATGCGGACCTGCCGCAACCGCAGCGGGATGCCCTGGATGATCGTTGGCAGCGGATCGGACTTCACCGTGACGTGCGCGTCCTTGCGGTCGACGTAGAGGCCGGCACGGACGGTGACGACCCCGAGGTCGAACGGTCCGGCTTGGCCCGCTGTCGGCACGGCAATAGAGAGACCGAACGGCGCGTCCTTGTACGGGCCGGTCAGGTACACGCCACCGGTCAGGGACAGCGGCTGCCCGCCGGGACCGGATTGCGCTGCCACCGTGCCGATCCGGCTCGCCGCCGGGCAGAAGCCGGCATTGGCCGGGCCCGGGTCGCACTGCGGCACCTTGCTGATGTCGGCCAGCATGCCCTTGGGCAGCGACGTCTCAACCCGCTGCAGGAACGGCATCCCGTCCGAGCGCGTGAGCGTGAACACGAACGGCGAGTACTGGCCCGCGATCGGGTTGGTGGTCCCGGCCGTGAACGACGGCGCGAACGCCTTCGCCGCGCAGTCCTGATTGATCGTCATCGGCGAGTCCAGCGCGACGGGCGTGTTGGACGCCCACGACGTGATGTCGACGTGCGTGTTGTACGTGCCACACGTCGTCGGCGTCGCCAGCGCGGCCTGCGAGCCGCCCGGGAACTCGACGAGCATGCGCGAGAACGGCAGCTGCGGCGTGTTGTCGAACGTCGCCGTGAGCTGGCCGGTGATTTGGTCCAGGTCGATCTTGCCGGGCAGCTTGACGTAGAACCCGGGCCCCTTGACCGCGATGTACAGCGCGAGCAGCGAGCGGAACGGGTTGTCGTTCTGCTTGGCGAGGATGACGTCGCCGGTGAGCGGGTCGGGCAGCAACGGCGTGTCGATCGTGACCTTCCCCAACTTCGACGCGTTCGGGCACGCCGGGGCAGCGTTCGTGCCCAGCCCGATCTCGGCCGGCGCGCACGCTCCGAGGCCGGCAGCCGACGACGGCGAGACCGACATGCCCTGCGGGAAGCGCATCACCACGCGGCGTACATGCGCCGTGGCAAAGCCGTCTGGGTCAGAGGCCTGCGGAACCTTGAGGTCGACGTTGAGACCGGTCGGGGCATCTGCAGCCTGGGACAACGGCAGGACGTCAATCGACGGCCTGAACGGCAGCCGTTCGCAGCCGTCGAAGGCAAAAGGCGTCCCGTCGGGCTCGGTGGTCAAGCTGCGGGTGTCGAAGGCGCCGATGTGCTCCCATGAGTCACCGCGGGCCGTGAAGGCGACCGGGGCCGTGGAGCAAGAGGTCGGCGAGCTGAGGAACGGGGCGCGCGTGACCTCGGTGGAGAAGGGATCAGGTCGAGGGCCGTCGAAGGGTCCAGGGATCTCCGTCTCGGTGAGCTTCTGCCGGTCTCCATCATGGCTAGGGTCGGCTGGTACGCCCCAGAAGGTGATCTTGGCGGAGACGACGGCCTCGGCCTGCGAAAGGGCAAGGCTCCCTGACGAGATTCCGTAGTCACCCGGCCTGACGCGAGCATCGACCAGGTTGACCACATTCAGGACGTTGAAGCCAAAACGAGCCGGCACGTCAGGCCCGTGGGCGATGTTGTAGATGCCGACCTTGTGCGATTCGGTGCCGGCTCCCTGCGTGACCACACGAGCGATACCTATCTGTGAAGCAGGCGGACACTTCGCTCCGCCTCTGGCGGGGATGCCGAGATCGACGGGGTCGCAGGTGGCAAGGCCAACGGGATTGCCCACCAGTCCAGGAGGCAGGTCCAGATCGATGGCGTGTGCGGCTTCTGCAGGCCCCGGCGAAGGCTCGCCGCCGATGACCGCGTTGGCGTCATAGGCCGCGGCGAACGAGAAGGTGAGATCGGGATGACCACCCGCCTGACGGGAGAAGTTCTGGTCGGCCCCGGTGAGTTGAACCCCGACGGACTCGAAGTGGAAGTCGGCCTGCGCCGAGCCGACCTGCAAGCACATCAGCCCAGCGAGGGCCGAAACCAGGACGAGCCGCTTGATCATGACCGCTCCATCGTCGAAGGCATGCCGATCGCTGCCGGATCGTCTGAGACGCCCATCGGGGTCGCGTCTCGCGCTTCGAGAACGTGCCGGCGCATTGGCGACGAGATACCGCTCGTCTGCACGATCAAGAGCGGCTCACATTGCTGCGGCCAATCACTGCGCACTGTTCGACCCTTCCTTCGTGGAACCACAGCACCTGCAAGGCGGCCCGACGTGGGGCCACAGTGCGACCATATACAGCGGAGTTTTCTAGAGTCAACCCTGTGTTCTGTACCGATATTGCTCGGGTCCCTGCCATTACGCGGTCTTTTCAACTTTTACCCTGAAGAACGGCGTTAGGACAAAATTGAGGCTCCAGGCAGGGCGAGACATCGAGGCCATTGGACGCACGCGATCGTAGATCCGCAGCTGACATCGGGTTCCGACCCCGCATCGAATCGGTGCAGCCTGCATGAGCACGCGAGACACTGAACGTCGGATGGGCCACGGGTGCGGTGCCTTCGGCGCTTTTCGGAGAATGATGGTCCGCTCCAAGCTGCCTTGAAATCGAGTTCTAGACCAGCGTGGCGATTACCACACAATGTTTGATCAGTCCGTCTTCGCTTCGTCGTAAACAGCAGTCCGGCAACTGTTCGCCGAATTTCGGCCTTTCCGTTTGCTCAAGACCGACGTTGACGACCTGCCTACGAACGCCCATGCGCACCCAACCAACCACCATCTCCGGCCGTCACCTGCTCGCGCTGGTGATCGGCATGCTGCTGCTCGGCGTGGCCTCCGCGCTGCTGGGCGGTGGCGCGCTGGGTGGCTAGTCGGCGCGCTTGGCGGCGGCCAGCACCCAGCGGATGAAGGCCAGCTGCAGCGGCAGGCGCGCCCAGAGGGCGGCCGGCGGGATGTCCTTGTACTTCTCCGGGTTCAGCGCCATCTGGAGGTTGGCGGGGAAGACCGCGACGAGCGTCGCGACGAGCCAGTAGGCCGACCACTTGCGGATCGTCGCGCTGGACGCGAGGAGCCCGAGGCCGCCTGCGGCCTCCGCGACGCCTGACGCGTAGACCAGCTCACGATGCGCCGGGAGGTAGTCCGGCATGATCGACTCGTAGGTCTTCGGGGTGATGAAGTGCAGGATCCCGGCGATCACGAAGGTCGGGCCGGCGGCACGGGGCAGTCGCTTGCTCACGCCCGGCAAGCTATCGCGGGTAGGCTGCGTGACGTGCCGCTCGTGTACCGGGAAGCGCTGCCGATCGAAGAGCCGAAGGGGACCGTGCTTTGCCTGCACGGGTATCCGGAGTCCTCCTACATGTGGCGGAATCTGCTGGAGAGCGTGGCGAACGCCGGCTGGCAGGCGGTCGCGCCGGATCTGCCGGGCTACGGGGACTCGCCGTATTCCGGGGACGGGTCCTGGACCGCGCACGTGGAGGCCGTCGATCGGTTCCACCGCGAGCAGGAGCTCGGCGAGGTCGTCCTGGTCGTGCACGACTGGGGTGGGTTGATCGGCCTGCGCTGGGCCTGCGAGCACCCCGAGCTGATCCGGGCGATGGTGATCAGCAACACGGGGTTCTTCTCAGATGGCAAGTGGCACGGCATGGCGCAAGGGCTGCGCACGCCCGGTCAGGGGGAACAGCTCGTCGACGGCTTGGACCGCGACGGCTTCGCGGGCATGCTGCGGGTCGTGAGCCCGGGATTGGACGATCGAAGCGTCGACGAGTACTTCAAGGCCTACTCCTCGGAGGAGCGCCGCCGCGGCCAGCTCGAAATGTATCGGTCCGGCGAGTTCTCCGAGTTGGAGGACTACGACCTGAGCGCGGTCGGCGCGCCGGCGTTGGTGCTGTGGGGCGAGGACGATCCGTTCGCGCCGGTTGCGGGCGCCCATCGCTTCGCCCGTGAGCTGCCGGACAGCGAGCTAGTGATTGTGGAAGGCGCCAAGCACTTCGTCTTCGACGACGAGCCGGAGCGCTGCAGCGCGGCCGTCGTGTCGTTCCTGGAGAAGGTGTAGCTGTCGTGCCGGGCCGTCGCGAGATCAAGTCCTGGTTGATGGACATGGACGGGGTGCTGGTCCACGAGGAGGAGGCGATCCCCGGCGCGGACCGCTTCATCCAGGCCTTGCGGGAGCGTTCGATCCCGTTCCTGGTGTTGACCAACAACTCCATCTACACCCGTCGGGATCTGGCCGCCCGGCTGCGCGCTTCGGGGCTGGACATCCCGGAGGAGTCGATCTGGACCTCTGCCTTGGCCACCGCGAAGTTCCTCGAGGACCAGCGCCCCGGCGGAAGCGCGTTCGTCATCGGCGAGGCGGGGTTGACCACCGCGCTGCATCAGAGCGGCTACACGCTGACCGAGCGCGACCCCGACTACGTCGTCCTCGGCGAGACGAGGACCTACTCCTTCGAGCGCATCACCCAGGCCATCCGGCTGATCGAGAACGGCGCCCGCTTCATCGCCACCAACCCCGACGCCACCGGCCCATCTCCCGACGGCTCCCTTCCCGCCACCGGCGCCGTCGCCGCGCTGATCACCCGCGCGACCCAACGCGAGCCCTACTACGTCGGCAAGCCGAACCCCTTGATGATGCGGTCAGCGTTGAACGCCATCGACGCCCACTCCGAGACCACCACCATGATCGGCGACCGCATGGACACCGACGTCGTCTCGGGCCTCGAAGCCGGCCTCGAGACCATCCTAGTGTTGACCGGCGTCTCCACCCGCGAGTCGGCCGAGCTCTTCCCCTTCCGGCCGTCGCGGATCCTCGACTCGGTCGCCGATTTGGCGGACGAGCTGGAAGCGACCACGCCCTAGCGCCGCCGTCGTCCTCAGCACACGCGTTCTTCACCCCCCCGCCGGGCGCCGTCGCTCGTTGCCGCGGCCTTCGCTGGTCGCTGCGCCATCGCCCTGCCACCGACTTGAGACCTTGCGCCAGCTCCAACGTGCCGTGTTCTCCGCACTTAGCCCACGCGTTCATCGTGGGCGCTGTCGCCTTCGTCCGCGGCCGTCGCCTATCGCGATGCCGTCGCTTTGCCACCGACGTAAAGCATCTCGGCGGCTCTCTCGCGCCGCGTCCTCTGCCAGCCCGAACCTCAAGCCTGCGCTTCAACCCACCCCAAGATCGCTTTGGAGTGCGTGACCACCGTCCCGTCACTCAGCCGCAGCGCCGGCAGCTTGTCGCTCCCGGTCGCATCGACGACCACTTGCCGCGATCCCTTGCGCAGGAACGGGATCGGGTGTCCGTGGCCAGCTATCACCTTGTTGTAGGGGATGTTCGCGGCGAGCAGGGCCTCCTGCACCTTCTTGCACGGGTGGAACTTCGGGCCTTCGTCGTCGCCATGGCAGACGAAGAGGGTGGGGAGATCGTCGCTCATAAGCCGAAGACGGGTTTACCGGCGCGAAGTCATCGGGCTACTTCGGCGACCGCATGAACACCGACGTCGTCCCGGTCTCGGGCCGGCCTCCGAGACCATCTTGGTGTTGATCAGGGTCTCTACCGCGCGAGTCCTCCGAGCTCTTCCCGTCGCGCTGCGCTCTCTGCGAACTAGAGGTCTCAACCGAGCGGGCGCTGACAACAGCGCCAGGTTCAGCGTGCCTGTCCGCCCAGCGCCGCCAGGTTGGCTCGGGCGTTGCGTGCGATCGGGTGGTCCGGGCCTAGGTCGCGTTCGACATCGGTGAGGAGTGTGCGGAATCCCTCCCGAGCCTGCTTGAGCCATCCCATCGAGTGCTGGCTACCGGCCAGATGCAAGCGCGCTGAGAAGGTGTGGGGATGTCCCGGGCCGAGGACCCGCTTGCATCGGACAGCGTTCTTCTCCAACAACGCCACGGCCCGACTGGGCTTGCCCGCGTCGCGCAGCGCCGTCGCAAGGTGGGTCACGGCTCGGATGGTCTCGGGATCGTTGGCGCCGAGTAGACGGCGGCAGTCGGCGACGACACGATCGATGAGCGGCCGTCCCTCGAGAGTCCTTCCCGCATCGAGGAGGGCTACGGCGAGCGTGTGATGGATCTTCAGCGTCTGCGGGTTTTCGCCACCGAGGGTCTTTTCGCTCGTGCTCGCGCCCGCCCTCAGCAGAGGGAGCGCTCGGCCGTGAAGTCCGCAGCGGCTCAGTACGCGCCCGAGGTCGACCTGCGTCATAACCGTGTCCGGGTGGCTCTTGCCACGCACTCGCTCACTGATCGGCAGCAGGGTTGTCAGCATCTCGATGGCCTCGTCGGCGCGATCGAGGTCGGGTAGCAGACGGGCTAGCCGCTGACGTGCGGTGAGCGTGTCCGGGTGGTCCTTACCGAGGACCTTTTCCCGGCCGGCGACCGTTTGGCACAGCAGCTCATGGCCGCGGGCGAGATCGCCTGCCTCGACATGGGCGTCCGCCAGATGGCCGAGCGTCATGAGCGCTTGTGCGCTCCAACGGCCGTGGAGCGCCTCGCGTTCGGGGAGGATCTGCTGAAGAAGCGCTATGGCGTCGTGTAACCGCCCCGCGGCGATGTAGGTGGTCGCGAGGTTGTCCGCGGCGATGAGTGCGTCCGGATGACGCTGACCCAGCTTATGACTCGCGTCGTCGAGGTTGGCCTCGAACATCGGAACGGCTGCCGTCAGATCACCCCGGGTCCGGTGGGCATAGGCCAACATGTTGCGTGCCTTGAGTGTGATTGGGTCGGCTGGTCCGAGGATCCGGGTCAGCGCGTCGCACGTCGTCGCCGCCGTCTCGGAGGGGCGCGAACCCGATCCGTCCGAGATCGACAACAGGTGCGACAGCGCCCAGTTGAATAGCGACCACCGCTCCCTGACGGCCGCAGCAGACACCTCGCCGCGTTCCACGGAGTGGAGGGTTCTACGCCAGAGCGTCAGCGAGTGCCGCACGATTTCGGCGGCGTCGTCCCGAACCTGCCACGCACGGCCATGATCCGGCATGAGCGGGGTAAGCCGCTCTGCGACATTCGCGAGCGCGGGATCCAGATGGTTGGCGTCCTGTAGCCGCTCACGGACAGAGCGCGAGACGAGGCGGTGCATGATGACCGCTTCGCGATCCCGGCTCCAGACAATGAGCGATGCTTCCACCAGCTGGCCCAGCACAGCGTTGAGGTGGTGCGTGCCACCACCGACGACCCTCTCGATGGTGCGTCTCCGAACGCCATCCTCAGAGAGCAGGGCAATGGCCTGGAGGGCGCGCGTGGTGATGATCGAGGGGGCGGACCGTTCGATGGCCTCGATGGTCAGGACGATCGCCGCGGCCAGTGCGCGCGGATAGGGATCTCCGCGGTGAGCGGGCAGCGCCTCTCGGAGCGGCACCTCGTCGAGCAGCTTCAGGTAGTCCGTGTACTCGAAGCCACGAAGCCGGATCACTGCCGCAGCTTGAGCGAGCGCGAGCGGCAAGTCGCCGAGGGCGTCCGCGACCGCGTTCGCCCCGACGAGGTCGTCGAAGCCGGTCCGTGCCGCAAGGTAGGCGACGGACTGCTCACGCTCCAGCTCAGCGACCACGAGCTCCGTGCCCATAGATCCGAACGCGCGGTCCGTACTCGTGATGATCCAGCGCGTGGCTCCGGAGGACGGCAGGTACCGTCGGATCAGGCTCGGACTAGTAGCGTCGTCCAGCACGAATACCGCTTCGACGTCGCCGGTCGCCAGCGTCTCGCGAAGTCGCATGGCTGAGAGCGCGAGGTCATCAGACGGATCGGCGACGGCGAGACGTTGCGCGACCGTCGCCAGCCCGGCGAGGAGCGACGCTTCGTCGCCAGCGTTGATCCAAGCCACGAGGCCGACGCCAGCGGCGATCGCACGGTGCGCGTGTTCGGCCGCAACTTGGGTCTTGCCGGATCCGCGGCCGCCGCTGAGTGTGGCGACGGTGCTTTCGGACAGCGATCGCGCGAGCTGCTCGACCTCCGGTCGATCGAAGAAACCCGGGGGTTGGCCTGGGAACTCGCCGATCACCATCTGGTCAGACAGCGTGAGCGGCGGTGATGGACGGCCAACGAGGCGGACGCTTGGTGTATCGGACGGGGCGACCTGTCCGACGCTCGCAGATTCGTCGGTCCACATCTTGTAGGACACGTAGAGGGCGACGAGGAGCAAGAGGACTAGCACGGTGAGGACCGGGTGGTCCCGGAGCCAGCCGCCCGGGAGGAGCGCCGACGCGGCGCTCACGTAGATGTCTAGGAGCACTGCGAGCACGACACCGGTCCCGGCAAGCAAGAGGCGGCGTCGACGGCGAGAACGAGGCACACGCGTAATCCTGCCATCGGCAAACGGCTGCGTGTGCTGAATTCTCAGGTCCCGCACCTGGCGGGCGTCTACTCCGTGATCGCCGCGCGAATGCGCTCGCGGAAGGCGACGAACTCCGGCGCCGCCCGCAGCTCGGGCGTCCGTTCTTCCGCGCCGAAGGGTGGCCGCTCGTCGAAGACGATCTGGCCCGGTCGCGGCGACATGACCAGGACCCGCGTGCCGAGGAAAGCCGCTTCCTCGACGGAGTGGGTGATGAACAACGCCGTCTTGGAGGCGGAGCGCCAAACGTCGTGGAGTTGGTGTTGCAGTCGCTCGCGCGTCAGCGCGTCCAGCGCCCCGAAGGGCTCGTCGAGCAGCATGATCCCCGGGTCGTTGGCCAGCACCCGCGCGATCTGGGTGCGTTGCTGCATGCCGCCGCTGAGCTCGTAGGGGCGGGCGGAGGCGAAGTCGCTCAACCCCACGCGTTCCAGCTCGCGGTCGGCGATCGCCAAGCGCTCGGTCTTGGACGCGCCGCGCAGGCGCGGGCCCAGGGCGACGTTGTCGCGCACCGTGAACCACGGGTACAGGTTCGGCTGCTGGAAGACGACGCCGCGGTCCGGACCCGGCCCGCGCACGGGAACCCCGCCCACCAGGACCTCGCCAGACGATGGCGTCAGGAAGCCGGCGAGCAACCCCAACAACGTGGTCTTCCCGCAGCCCGACGGGCCGACGAGCGCCACGAACTCGCCGGCCGCGATCTCCAGGTCCAGCGGGCCGAGGGCGTGCACCGCGGCGTAGCTGTGCGCTACGCCGCGGAGCAGGACGGGTTCAGCCGCCGACGCCACTGGCGAACGTCGCGTTCACGGACGACGTGTAGGACGCCTCGTCGGCGACCTTCGGGATCTGGCCCAACTCCTTGTTGAACTGCGCCGCCGCGAAGAGGTTCTTCGCTAGCCCGCCGCCGAGGTAGTCGGCGCCGGCCTGCTCGGCCGCATCGAGGAAGATGAGGTCCTTCATCTGCGGCAGGACCTCGTCGGCCGAGATGTTCAGCTCCGCGCCCACGGAAGCAGCCGCCGCGTTCGGATCCGACCGGTAAAACTTCACGGCCTTGTCCTGCTGGGCGACCCAGGTCTTGACCGCGTCGGGGTACTTGCCCGCGAAGTCCTTCGTGACAACGGCCAAGTCATAGGTCGTCTTGCCCTCCTTGGCGAGGTCCTCGCTCGACACCAACACGTGCCCGCCGTCCTTGACGAGCTTGGCCAAGTTGGGGTTCCACACGTATGCGCCGTCGATGTCGCCGCGCGACCACGCTGCGTAGATGTCGTCCGGCTCGGCGTCGATCACCTTGACGTCCTTGCTCGACAGTCCCGCGTCCGCCAGCGCCGCCAGCAGCGAGTAGTGCGAGGTCGACGCCAGCGGCGTCGCGACCTTCTTGCCCTTCAACTGCTCGATCGACGTGATGTCCTTCTTGACGACCAAGGCCTCCGCCTTGCCGATCACGTCGTGGATCCACGGCACCTCATAGGGCAGCGGCTGCGACAGCCCACGACTCACCGGCGACGAGCCCGCCAACCCGATGTCGACGGACCCGGCCGCGACCGCCTCGTTGACCGCGCCTCCGCTGTCGAACAGCTTCCACTCGATCTTGGTGTCCGGTAGGGCCTTCTCCAGCCACCCTTCATGCTTGACGACCAGGTCCCCGTTGGGAATGGCCTGGTAGGCAATGGTGATGGACTTCGGCGCGGCGGGCTTCCCGCTCGCGGTGGTGGACGCGCTCGCGCCCGATGCGTTGTCGTCGTCCCCGCCGCACGCGGCGAGGCCCAGGACGGCCGACGCGAGCAGCGCGACGACCCCAGCTCGGCGGTTCAACATGGTGCCCTTCCTCCTTGATCTATGACTTGCCCCGCCAGGGCACGACGCGGTTCTCGACCGCGCGCACGATCTGGTCGAGGACGATGGCCGACAGCCCGATCAACACGATGCACAACACCGCGACGTCGGTCTGCTGGAACTTCTTGGTCTCCCAGGCGAGACCACCGATGCCCGGGATGCCGTCGACGGTCTCGGCGGCGACGATCGTCGTCCACGCGAAGCCGATCGCCAGCCGGATGCCGGTGAACAGCTCCGGCAGGACGCTCGGCAGGACCACGAACCGCGTCACCTGCCAGCGGTTCGCGCCGAGCGACAGCGCGCCGTCGAGCTGCCGCCGGGGGATGGACCGGACCCCGTGCAGCACGGCGAGCGTGATCGGCGGGAACGCCGCCAGGAACAACAACCACACCTTGCTTGCGTCCTCGATGCCGAACCAGATGATCAACAACGAGAAGTACGCCAGCGGCGGCAGCGCGCGGACGAACGTCACGTACGGCTCGACGATGATCCGAAACGGCGCGACGGTCGCCAGCAGCAGTCCGAGCGGCACGCCGAACGCGATCGCCCAGAACAGCCCGCGCAGGATCCGCCACAGCGAATGCCACAGGTGCTCGTGCAGGTAGTACCCGCTCAACCCGCGCGCGCCGTCGTGCACGGTCTCGCCGTCCACGAGTCGCCCCAGCACCGCCGTCGGATCCGGCACGAACAGGTCGGACCACACGTTGGCTTCGGCGATCGCCCACCAGATCGCGAGGAACACGGCAAGCGAGAGCGCGCGGAGCAGGATGCGCTTGTGAACGGCGTCTGACATCGGACGCCGCGCAATCTAGCTAATTTCGACAAAGAATGTGCAGAAAGCATCTTAATGAAGTCGGGAGCCACGCTTCGCATCTAACCCGCGATATACGCGGGCTGGATGTGAAGCGTGCGGCGAAGTGGGCTCAATCGTGCTCCGCGAGCCGTTCAAGCAGCGGGATCGCGGCGGCGAGCGCGCGGTGCTCATTGGCGGTGAGGCGGGTCTCGATCGCGCGCGCGAGGTGGGTTGGGCGGAGCGAGCGCTGCTCCCGGAGCGCGGCGATGCCGGCGGGCGTGGCGGCGAGAGGCTTGCGGCGACGGTCGCCCCCGGGCAGCGACGACGCGGAGGCCGCCAGACCGGCGGCGCGCAGCGCCCCGACCAGCCGCGTCATCGCCTGGTGGCTGACGCGCTCGGCGGCGGCGAGGTCGGCGACCGTCTGCGCGCCGTTGCGGTCGAGGTGACCGAGGACGGCCATCTGGCGCGGTGGCAGGACGGACGCCTCGCGGCGCGTGTGGCGGACTAATCGCCCGATCGCGGGGCGGAGGTCGGCGGCCGTGCGCGCGGCATCCAAGGTCATCAGCAAGACTGTACACCTAAGGTGTATATTTGATCCCATGGCCCACGACCTCTCCTCCATCGGCACCCACCCGGCCCTCGTCCTGATCGACCTCCAGCAGGGCATCGTCGCCTTGCCGCTCGCCCACTCCGCCGCCGACGTGCTCGCCGCCTCGGCTCGCCTCGCCGACGCGTTCCGCGACAACAACTTGCCCGTCGTCCGCGTCCGCGTCGCGTTCTCGCCCGACGGCGGCGACGCGCTCGCCGCCCCGATCGACGCTGCGCCGCCCGCCGTGAAGCCCGGTCCCGACTTCGCCACGCTCTGCGACGAGATCGGCGACGGTCCCACCGACCTCCACATCACCAAGCGCGGATGGGACGCCTTCCACGGCACCGAGCTCGACCTCCAGCTGCGCCGCCGCGGCGTCGACACCATCGTCTACGCGGGCATCTCCACATCGATCGGCGTCGAATCGACCGCGCGCCACGGCCGCGAGCTCGGCTACGGCCAGGTCTTCGCGCGCGACGCGATGACCGACATGGTGGCCTCGGCCCACGACCACGCCTTGTCCATCATCTTCCCGCGTATCGGCCGCGTGACGACGACCGACGCGATCACGGGCGCGCCCGCCGCAGCCTAGACCTCCAGCCGCGACTCCTCCAGGTCCACCTCGCGCTCCACGCGGCGCATGACGTCGGTCGAGATCTCGCCGCGGTTGCGGAGGTCGACCAACGTCGAGCGCTGCGTCGCGTAGATCTCGTGCATCAGCCGTTGGTAGCGCATCGAGCGGTCTTCGATGTCCTCGTCCAACTCGATCTTCCCCGCGCGGGCCTTGAAGCGGCGCAGGCGGAAGTTGTAGAGCTGGCGGACGCGATCCAAGGACTCGGAGATCGTCCAGTCCTCGGCTTCGAGCTCGTCGACGCGGCCCAAAGCCGCGTGGGCGATCGCCATCCGGGCACGGAGCTCCTCGCGCTCCTCCTCGTCCGACGCCTCGATGACGCCCAACTTCCGGATCAGCCACGGCAGCGTCAGGCCCTGGCCGACCACCGTCACCAGGATCAACACGAAGGTGATGAACAAGATCAACGACCGGCCAGGCAGAGGCTCGCCCGCGTCGTCGGCCAAGGGCAGCGACAACGCCGCCGCCAGCGAGACCGCGCCGCGCATCCCCGACCAGCCGCCGACGATCCGCGTCTGCCAGGAGGCGCGACGCGCCCGCTGCGACTCGCGCCGGTCGAGCATCCGGATCAGCGCCGTGATCACGAAGTTGTACAAGAAGCGCACGCCGATGACCGCCGCGCAGACCGCGACGGCGTCCACCGCCAGCTGCCCGGCGGCGCGGCCCTCCAGCCCGTCGACGATCACCGGCAGCTGCAATCCGATCAGGATGAACAGCGCCGCGTTGAGCAAGAACGACAACACGTTCCACAGCCCGTCGGCCTGCAGCCGCACCTCCGGCGACGCGATCTCCCGGGCGCGGTAGCCGACGTAGATCCCGCACGTGACCGCCGCCAGCACGCCGGACACGCCGAGCTGGTCGGCCGGGACGAACGCCCCGTAGGAGCTGGCCAGGGAGATCGTCAGCTCGGTGTTGATGTCCCGCGCGCGCCGCCGGACCTCGCCGATGGCGAACGCCACCACCAACCCGATCGCGATCCCGCCGCCGGCCTCCCAGAAGAAGTCCAGCACGGTCTCGCCGGCCGACACACCCTCGCCGATCGCCGCCGCCACGGCGACCTTCAGCGCCACCAGCGCGGTCGCGTCGTTGAACAGCGACTCGCCTTCCAGGATGTTCACCAACCGCCGGGGCGCGCCGACGCGCCGCATGATCGCGGTCGCCGCGGCCGGGTCGGTGGGGGAGACGATCGCGCCCAGCGCGAACGCCATCGGCCACGTGAGGTCCAGCAGCGCGTGGCCGATCCACGCGACCGCGACGATCGTCACCAGCACCAGGCCGATGGCCTGCAGCGAGATCACCCGCGCGTCGGCGCGCAGCGCGTGCAGGTCGGCGAAGAACGCCGCCGAGTAGAGCAGCGGCGGCAGGAAGACGAGCAGCACGAGGTCCGGATCGAGCTGCACGTCCGGCAGCCCGGGCAGCAGCCCGAGCAGCAGCCCGCCCAGCACGAGCGGGATCGGGTAGGGCACCCGGAGCCAGTTGGCGAGGGCGTTGAGTCCGGCGGCGGAGACGAACAGCGCCGCGATCACGATCTGAAGGCCGTCCACGCGGCGGAATCATGCCGACCGTATCCTTCCGCCGCATGTCGCTGCCCCGCACGCTCTTCGACGACGACCACAAGCTGTTCCGCGAGTCGGCCGCCGCCTTCGTGGATCGGGAGATCCTGCCGCGCCGCGAGGAGATCCGCGAACAGCGCCGGATTCCCAAGGAGCTGTGGCGAACCGCGGGCGAGGCGGGCTTCCTTGGCGTCGCGATTCCCGAGCAGTACGGCGGCAGCGACGTCGACTTCCGCTACAACGCGATCTTCAACGAGGAGCTGTCGCGCGCGGGCATGGCGTACTCCTCGTCGTTCACGATCCACGCCGACGTCTGCGCCCCGTACCTCACGCGCCTGACCACCGAGGAGCAGAAGCAGCGCTGGCTGCCGAAGTTCTGCACCGGCGAGATGGTCACCGCGATCGGCATGACCGAGCCCGAAGCCGGTTCCGACCTCCAGGGCCTGAAGACCAACGCCAAGCGCGACGGCGACGAGTGGGTCATCAACGGCTCCAAGACCTTCATCACCAACGGCGCGCACGCCGAGATGGTGATCGTCGCCGCCCGCACGGCGACCGACCCGAAGGGCCGCGGCATCAGCCTCTTCGCCATCGAGGAGGGCATGGAGGGCTTCAGCCGCGGGCGCAAGCTCCACAAGATCGGCCAGCACGAGGCCGACACCGCCGAGCTGTTCTTCGAGAACGTCCGCGTGACCGACGACCAGCTCATCGGCGAGGTCGACCGCGGGTTCCACCACATGATGGAGCACCTCGCGCAGGAGCGCCTGGGCTCGGCGATCTCCAATACCGCCCATGCGCAGCAGGCCTTCGCGGTCACGTTGGAGTACATCAAGACGCGCAAGGCGTTCGGCCGTCCGGTCGGCACGTTCCAGAACTCGCGCTTCCTGGCGGCTGATCTCCAGACGCGCTTGGACGTGACGCAGTCGTTCGTCGACCAATGCGTCGTCGCGCACGCCAAGCACGAGCTGAGCGCGGTCGACGCCGCCAAGGCCAAGTGGTGGAGCGCGGAGGTGCAGAACACCGTCATCGACGCCTGCGTCCAGCTCCACGGCGGCTACGGCTACATGGAGGAGTACGAGGTCGCTCACGCGTGGATGGACGCGCGCGTGACCAAGATCTGGGCGGGGTCGAACGAGATCATGAAGGAGATCATCGGGCGCGACCTCGGTCTCGGCGAGGTCCGGGGCTGAGCCACCCGGTCCTGGAGCTGCTCGCGGCGCGCGGAGGCGCGGACCGCGAGCGCGGCTGCCGCGACGACGACGGCGCGCGCATCGCGCTCGTCCTCGAGGGCGGCGGGATGCGCGGCGTCGTGTCGTCGGCGATGGCCGACGCGCTCCAAGCGCGCGGGCTGACCGACGCCTTCGACCTCGTCGTCGGAACCAGCGCCGGCGCGCTCAACGGCGCTGCGTTCCTGGCCGGCGTCGCGCGCGGCTGCACCGACAACTACTACGACGCCGATCTGATCCGGCGCTACATCGCGCCGCGGCGGCTGCTGATCGGGCGCGCCGCGGTCGACGTCGCCTTCACGCTGGATCGCGAGAACGAGGGGCTGGACGGCGACCGCCATCGCCGGACCGCGGAGTCGGCCGCTCCGCTGCACGTGGTCGCGATCGACGTCGAGACCGCGCAGCCCGAGGTGCTGAGCGACCTGACGACGGTCGAGGACCTCAAGAACGGGTTGCTGGCGACGTCGCGCCTGCCCTGGCTCGGTGGCCCGCCCGTCGACTTCCGCGGCCGCCGCTGGCTGGACGGCGGCCTTGCCGACCCGATCCCGGTCGCCGCCGCCTTCGCGCTCGGCGCCACCCACGCGCTCGTCCTCATGACCCGCCCCGAAGGCGTCCCGCGCACGCCCGCTGGCGGCTTGATCGAGCGCATCATCGAGCGCCGCTTGCGCGCGCTCAACCCGGACCTCGTCCCGCTCGCACGCGACCGCTTCGCCGTCTACGAGCAGGTCGTCGACCGGATCGCGACCGACCGCGACAACAACACGCTCGGCGTCCGGCTGCCCGCCGGCATCGAGCCGGTCTCCCAGCTGGAGAAGAACCCCGCGACGTTGCGCGCGGCCGCCGAGGCCGGCCGTGCCCGCATCGCCGAGCTGTTGGAGGACTAGGACTAGCCGGCCCGCTGGTGGTTACCCAAAGCTGGGGACCCTGCGGCGACGTGCGTCCAAACGGGGTCCGAAGACGGCCCGAAGGCTTGCCGCATCAAGGTGACCTGACGACATCAAGGGCATGAGCACCGCCGCCCAGGTCATCGACCTGCTCACGAGCCCCGGCACGCCCGCCCCGACCCGGCTGCGCCTGGCCGCCGAGCACCTGGCCGCCGGCCCGACGGCGTCCGACAGCCCGGCGCTGATCGCGCGCCTGGCTGAGGTCGTCAACGGCCCCGAGCAGCCTGGCGCGCGCGTGCAGCTCGCGCTGCACGTCTTCGACAGCGCCGCCGCGGCCTAGCAGCGAGCGGCGCCGCCGCTCAGCCCAGCAACGTCCACGGGTCGAACCGCTCGATCGGGATCACCTTGATCCGCGGCAGCGGCACCGTGAAGGCTCCGACGTCGTCCTCGAGGTCGTAGAGCTCGAGCCCGTCGAGATCGCGCAGCGACGAGGAGATCAGCTCGCGGAAGCCGAGCACGCCGACGCGTCGCTCGCCCAGGAGCAGCGCCTCGACCTGCGGCGCGAAGTCGCCGTCGTGGGAGGCGAGCAGCACGTCGCCGCCGTTCTCCCGCTCGGCCAGCGCCTCCAGCGTCCGCTGGATCGCCACGTCGACGACCTTGACCTCCGGCGGGCCGCTGATCAGCACCGGCTTGAAGTCCAGCGCGTCCAAGGCCTGCACGAACGGCATCGGCACCTGGCCCGAGCCGTTGAGGAAGAACAGCGGCCGGACCGGCTGGTCGAAGACCGCTCGCGCGTAGTCGCGCACGCGATCCCACCGCGGTCGCTCCTCCGGCGCCGGGCGCCGCCCGAGCAGCGAGCCACCGAGCGTCGCGTCGATGTTCTCGCCGTCGACCAGCAGGAACGTCTCGGTGCGAGCGGAGGGCATCCCGCGGGAGCGTAGCTATCCCCGCCCAGACGCACACCGCGTCCTTCAGGATGGGCGGATGCCCGCACCATCCGTTCGCCTGCCGCTGCTCGACGCCACCGCGCTGGAGGCGCTCGTGCGCGGGGATCTCGCGGCGGCGTCGGAGGCTGCCGGCGTCGCGCTCCCGGCGTGGTTTCCGGAGAACGAGTTCTTGTGGACCTTGCGCCTCGGCCAGGTCGTCGGCGAGCCGGAGCACGGCCCGTGGCTGACACGCGTGGTGGTCGACGAGGCGACCAGGGCCGCGGTCGGGTTGGCCGGCTTCCACGGTCCGCCGGACGAGCGCGGGATGGTCGAGGTCGGCTACGAGACCTCGCCCGAGCACCGGCGCCAGGGCTACGCGCGGGCCGCCGTGCTCGGCCTGATCGAGCTGGCGGGTGCGGGCGGCGCGACGGTGGTGCGCGCGTCGGTGGCGCCGGGCAACGACCCGTCGCTGGCCCTGATCGATGGGCTCGGATTTGTCCACATCGGTGAGCAGATCGACGAGATCGACGGCCTGGAACTGGTCTTCGAGCGAGAAGTCTGACACAGTGTCAAATCATGTCCGCAGAACCCGTCGTGCCACCCCTCGAGGACGCGCTGGTCACCGATCGCGAGCACTGGCTGGACGGGCCGCCGCACGAGCTGTTCAAGGAGCTCCGCGGTCAGTGCCCGGTCCACTGGACGTCGAAGATCTCCGAGTACCCGGGGGAGGCGGGCTTCTGGTCGGTCACGACCGCCGACGACGTCCACGCGGTCTCGCGCGACTGGGAGACGTACTCCTCGGCCACCGGCTTCACGCTGCTGACCGACGCGATCATGCCGCTGGAGCTGATGCAGGCCATGTTCATCGGCATGGACCCGCCGAAGCACGACCGCCTCAAGGCGCTCTTCCAGCGCGGGTTCACGCCGCGGCGCATCGCCGAGCACGAGCCGTCGATCCGGGAGATCACGCGTGGGGTGCTCGACCGCCTCGAAGGCCGCGACACGTGTGACCTGGTCGCCGACGTCGCGCAGCCGGTCGTGGCGCGCGTCATCGGCTCGTTCATGGGCACCGCGCCCGAGGACGACGCGATCTGGGCGCGGCTGATGAACCAGACGCTCGGCGCGGGCGACCCGGACATGAACCCCGAGGGGATTCAGACCGTCATGGAGCGCGACGTCCCCGAGATCTTCGCCCGCTGCCAGGCGCTGATCGAGGCGCGGCGCGAGAATCCGACCGACGACCTCATGTCGATCCTCGTGCACGCGGAGATCGACGGCGAGAAGCTCGAAGAGCACGAGATCGTCATGGGGTTCTTCCTGCTCGTCGCCGCGGGCAACGACTCCACCAAGGCCACGTTCTGCTCCGGCATGCGCGCGCTGATGGAGGACTCGTCGCAGATGGAGCAGGTGCTCGCCGACCCGTCGCTCATCCCGAGCACGGTCGAGGAGGCGCTGCGCATGTTCCCCGCCTTCGCGCACTTCCGCCGCACGGCGACGCGCGACACGGAGCTCAACGGCGCGGAGATCAAGGCGGGGGACAAGATCGCCATGTGGTACGTGTCGTCCAACCGCGACGCGACGCGCTACGAGAACCCCGACTTCTTCGACGTCACCCGCAACCCCGAGCACCAGGCCTTCGGCGCCGGCGGGCGGCACTTCTGCCTCGGCACGGCGCTCGCGCGGCTGGAGCTGCGAGTGCTCTTCGAGGAGACGCTGGCGCGCTTCCCGCAGATCGCGCTCGACGGCCGCCCGGTCTACGCCGAGTCGCCGTTCATCAACCAGCTCAAGACGCTGCCGGTGAAGCTGCACGGCTAGAGAAACACGTGCGGTCGTCCGAACGCGGGCGGCCAGTTGACCGACGTATAAATTGACGCTACGGTGCGCGGCCCGATGGTCCGCACCGACCCCGAGCCCGACCCTGCGCGCAAGCGCTTGTCTCGCGCTGACCGCGAGCAGCAGGTGCTGCGCGTGGCGCGCGAGCAGTTTGCCCGCCGCGGCTTCGCGGCGGTGACGATGGAGGACATCGCGCTCGAGGTCGGCGTCAAGAAGCCGTTGCTGTACGCCTACTTCGGCAACAAGGACCGGCTCTACGAAGCGTGCATGTCGCCTGCGGGCGACGCGCTGATCGAGGCCATCGCCGCGGCAGTGGCCCGTGCCCGCACGCCCGCCGAGGCGCTGCGCCGCGGCGTCATCGCCTTCTACGACTTCGTCGACCAGGACCGGGACGCATGGCGCGTCCTGTTCGACGAGACCGTCCCGCAGTCCGGCGAGATCGCCGTCGTCGTCAACCGCTACCGCGATCGCCTGCTGGAGATGCTCGCCCAGGCGATGGTGGCGCTGATGCCGCCACACAAGCGCACCGGGTCGCGCGCCACGATCGAGGCCTCGTCGGTGATGTTGATGTCCGCCGCGGAAGGCCTCGCCCGCTGGTGGCTGCGCACGGGCGCGATGCCCGCGCGCGACGCCGCCGAACTGCTTATCGCCACGGTCGAGCCTGGGCTCGTCCGCACCACCAACCAGGAGGAACACGTCCGATGACCGTCGCCGAGCGCAGCATGGGATTGGGGCTGCGCGCGCTGAACCGCCTCGCCGGATCGGAGGTCGTCGACAAGCTCGGCGTCCGCAAGCCGGCCGAGCGCGCGCTGTACCGCGCGACGCGGGACGGCTTCAAGGTCGTGGGCCGCACCGGCCGCACGTTCGCCGCGGCGCAGCGCCTCGGGCGCCCCGCGCGGCCGCGGCCGGTGGGGTCCGGTTCCGGGCTCTTCGACCTGACGCCCGACGACGAGCAGCAGATGCTCATGGAAGCGTGGCGTGACTTCGCCAAGGAGCGCCTGCGCCCCGCCGCGGGCCCCGCCGAGAAGGGCGAGGGCAACAAGGAGATCTTCGCCGAGGCCAGCGAGCTGGGCTTGACGATGCTCGGCGTGCCCGAGGAGCTGGGCGGCGCGATCAGCGAGCGCTCCGCGGTCACCGCGGTGCTCGCCGCCGAAGCGCTGTCGCACGGCGACGCGGGCCTCACGGTCGGCGCGCTGGCGCCCGCGGGCGTCGCCACGGCGCTGGCGCTGTGGGGCGACGCCGACCAGCAGGCGACCTACCTGCCTGCGCTCGTCGGCGAGGACGTGCCCGCCGCGGCGGTCGCGGTCGCCGAGCCGCGCGCGCTGTTTGACCCGGTCAAGCGCCTGGAGACGGTGGCGCGCCCGCAGGCGGGCGGCTTCGTGATCTCCGGCGAGAAGGCATTGGTCCCGCGCGCGAGCGAGGCCGAGCTGTTGCTGGTCGCCGCGCGCATCGAAGGCCGCGGCACCGCCGGGCTGTTTCTGATCGAGCCGTCCAACGGCGGCGTCCTGGTCAAGGACGAGCCGGCGATGGGCCTGCGCGGCGCTCAGCTTGGGCGCCTCGTGCTCCAGGACGCGCCGGTCGGTCGCGGCGCGCTGTTGGCTGAGGGCGACCCGAAGGTCTTCGCCGAGCTGATCGCACGGTCCCGGCTGGCGTGGGCGGCGGTCGCCGCGGGCGTCAGCAAGGCCGTCCTGGACTACGTGATCCCGTACTCGAACGAGCGGATCGCGTTCGGCGAGCCGATCAGCCACCGCCAGGCGGTCGCGTTCACGATCTCGAACATCGCGGTCGAGCAGGAGGGCCTGCGGCTGGTGACGCTGAAGGCGGCGTCGCGCGCCGACCAGGACAAGGACTTCGGGCGCGAGGCCGCGCTGGCCCGCTCGCTGGCGCTGCGCCACGGCATGCAGATCGGCTCCGACGGCGTCCAGATCCTGGGCGGCGCGGGCTACATCACCGAGCACCCGGTTGAACGCTGGTACCGCGACCTACGCGCGGCCGGCCTGATGGAAGGCGTCCTGGTCGTCTGATGATCAACCTCGAGACCCCCAAGAAGTTCGGCCCGCTGATCGCCCAGGCGCGACAGGTCGCCGACGAGGTCTTCCGGCCGATCTCGCGTCGGTACGACCGCGAGGAGCACGCGCGGCCCAAGGAACTCGACATGCTCGCGGCGCTCGTCGACGGCATGAACGACGGCTCCGACATGGGCGGCGCGGGCGCCGCCGGCGTCCGGCGCTCCAAGAACGGCGACGGGCCGCAAGGCAATCGCAATGGGTCGAACCTGTCGACCGCGTTGTCGATCATCGAGCTCTGCCGCGGCGACGTCGGCTTGTTGTTGTCCATGCCCCGCCAGGGCCTGGGCAACAGCGCGATCGCGTCGGTCGCCGACGACGAGCAGCTGGAGCGCTTCGCCGGCCAGTGGGCGGCGATGGCGATCACGGAGCCCGAGGCGGGGTCTGACTCCGCCGCGATCCGCACCACCGCGGTGCGCGATGGCGACGAGTACATCTTGAACGGCGAGAAGATCTACGTCACGGCCGGAGAGCGCGCCGACCTGGTCGTCGTCTGGGCCACGTTGGACCGCGCCAAAGGCCGCGGCGCGATCAAGTCGTTCGTGGTGGAGCGTTCGAACCCGGGGCTGAAGCTCGACCGGCTGGAGCACAAGCTCGGTATTCGTGCGTCGGACACCGCGGCGTTCACGCTGCAGGACTGCCGCGTGCCGAAGGAGAACCTGCTCGGCCCGCCGGAGATCGCGGAGTCCACGGGCGGCTTCGCGGGCGCGATGCAGACGTTCGACAACACGCGCCCGCTGGTGGCGGCGATGGCGGTCGGCCTGACGCGCGCGTGCCTGGAGGAGACGCGGACGCTGCTCAAGGACGCGGGCGTCGAGCCGGACTGGGATGCGCCGGAGGCCACGCAGGTCGCGGCCGCTGCCGAGTTCCTGCAGATGGACGCCGACTACGAGGCCGCGTACCTGCTGACGTTGCAGGCCGCGTGGATGGCCGACAACGGCAAGCCGAACTCACTTCAGGCGTCGCTGGCGAAGGCCAAGGCGGGGCGGACGTGCGTGGACGTCGCGCTGCGCTGCGTGGCGCTGGCGGGCACGCTCGGCTACGGCGAGTCGATGCTGCTGGAGAAGTGGGCGCGCGACGCGAAGATCCTGGACATCTTCGAGGGCACCCAGCAGATCCAGCTGCTGATCATCGCCCGGCAGCTCCTGGGGCTGTCGTCCGCGCAGCTTCGTTGAGCGCTATTTAAGTCTCCGTTCGTTCAGAACGGCAGGGCGGGCGCCGATCACATTGTCGTGCGCCCGCCCGCACCCACCTCGAGTCGTCCGTCCTGGATCTGCCGCGATCAGCCTGAGCGCGAGCGGTTCCTCGACATGCACGCGCGCATCCTGCCCGCCCATCAGCGGGTGCTGGCGCTGATCGCGCTGCTGCTGGCGCCGACGATCCCGTTCGACAGCATGTACGCGCCGATCCCGCTGGTCTTCGCGGTGCTCGGCTACGCCTGGGCGCAGCACAACGCGACACGCTTCGAGCGGCCCGAGCTGCTGATCGCCGGCGGGCTGCTGTTCGGGCAGCTGATGCTGGTGACGGCGGTCGTCGTCGACAGCCGGCAGCACACGGTCGGGCTGGCGATCCTCGTCTGGCCGCTGGTCGCCGCGGGCGGCCGCTTCCCGTCGCGCGTGGTCTGGGCGTTCACGGCGTTCACGATCGCGCTGATGTGCTTCGCGTCGCTGGCGTTCGAGGGCGCTGTCGTGCTCCACGACCCCATCCTGCTGACGCTGCCGATCGCCACGGTCCTGGCGGTCGTGCTGATGTCGGCGGTGATCCGCGAGAGCGACGCGCAGCACCGCAGCGCCGCGATCCTCGACGGGCTGACCGGGATGCTGAACCGCACCGCGCTGGCCGCGCGGACGCACGAGATCGAGCATCAGTCGACCGTGACGGGCCATCCGGTCGCGGTCGTCGTCGCCGACGTCGACCACTTCAAGGACGTCAACGACACCCACGGGCACGCCACTGGCGATCACGTCCTGCGCGACTTGGCCTACGTGATGCGCAAGGAGCTGCGCGCCTTCGACCTCGCCTACCGCGTCGGCGGCGAGGAGTTCGCCATCATCATGCCCGGCGCCGACGAGCCGACCGCCGCCGCGCTGGCCGAGCGTCTACGCGCCGCGATCGCCTCCGAACCGATCTCCGGCCTCCCGATCACCATGTCCTTCGGCGTCTCCGCCTCACCTCCGGGCGCCTTCGACTGGGACGACGCCTACCTCCGCGCCGACGCCGCGCTCTACCGCGCCAAGCAGGACGGCCGCGACGCGGTCCGCTGCGCGTCGCACGTCGCACCGGTCGCGCTGGCTGCCGCGGCCTGATCCGCCGCGCGCTGCGCGATGATCCTCAGCGTTCATGTACGACCAGCGCACCGTATACGGGCCGTTCCACCGTCTTGAGGCTCCGACCGGTCAGGACACCAAGACCCTGGTCAAGCAGGTTTTGAGCGGCGAGCTGTGGGGCTATCCGCCTCTTAGCGGAGGCGACCCTCGCGTCAAGGCCTACCGCAACGCGCTGCCGGAAGGCGAAAGCGGCTTCGAGTTCTGGGCCTTCGCAGAGCCTGATAACTGGGGTCGGCGTGTCTTCTGGCGCACTGCCAATCCGTTTGTGGAGATTGACACCAACGAGGAAGTCGTCAAGCTGAAGCTAGCCTTTGTGAAGATCACACAGGATCTCCACCCATGAGCGACACGATCACCTGGCTTTCCGGCGTCTCCCACCTCGACGCCAACCCGGCCGCCACGGTCGCCTTGGACCGCGCGCGTTGGGAAGCGCTGGGGGCGACGTTCGTCGAAGTCGACGATGGCGATGATGAGACGCCTGGGTTGGCGGTCGGACAAGTTGATGGCATCGACTTCGGGGTTCTCGACTACGGTGAAGGCGAGACGTACCTGCTCGTGCCTGGCAGCGACCTCGCGCCCGAGATGACCGTCGCGGTCCTGAGAGGTCTGGAGGCTCACCAAGCTCTCGACGTGAGGGCGGACCTTGTTGATGTTGTCGGAACGACTCGGGTAGCCGCCGCCGATGCCGGCTTGGCAGCGCGGCTGGATGAGGTCGAGCGCCGACTCTCGATCCTGGAGCATCCGGCGCATGAGCCCATCTTCGGCGCGGTGGCAGAGGTCGCTGAGATGTACCCGGCGGCGAGCGGGGGCCTGATCCACAACATCGCCCGCACGCCGAAGGAGATGGTGATCTCGGGGCAGCTCCCGTTGGACCTGGGCCGCCTTGGTGCGGGCTTCGACTTTAGTGAGAGGCCCTTCCCCAAGGTCATCACGATCGACGAAGAGCGCTCGTCGCCGACCGTCGTCGTCTCCGACGACGAGATCATCGAGATCCCTCAGGACTGACACCGCCTAGCGGTCCGGCAGCTCCCACTCGTGGTCGCCGAGCGTCACGAGGACGGGCTCGCCGGTGCGGGCGGTGACGGTGAGGTCGATCTTGGGCGTGGTCGTCTGGTAGACGGCGATGGCGACGGAGCGGCCGCCGAGGAGGGCGGCGAGGTCGCGCATGGCGTCGGCGAGCATGTCCATGCCGCCGAGGGTGCCGGTGACCTGGCCGGTCTCGGGTTCGACGTCGAAGGGCGGGAGCTGGCGCAGCTCGATGGCGCCGGAGAGCGCCTCGGCCTCGAGCTCGATCGCGTGGGGGAGGTGCATGATCCGGTCGCCCATGCGGACCTCGACGGGCGCGAGGCGGCCGACGTCGACCAGCGCAGCGGGCGCGCCGTCGGGGAGGTCGACGACGACGGCCACTCGCAGCGCGCCGGAGCGATGGAGGATGTCCCGGAGGGTCTCGACGACCGCGTCGAGCGGTCCGACGGAGGCGACGAGGTCGATCTCCTCGTCGAGGTCGTTGGGTTCTTCGGTCATCGGACTCAGGATGTCACGGCCCTGTGAGAGGATGCTCCGCGGAGGAGCTGGAGCCGTGGACGCCGCCACCGAGACGGAGCACCTGACCCGCCTGTTCGCGATGTCGCCGGACCTGCTGGCGGCCGCGGGCTTCGACGGGCTCTTGAAGCGCTTCAACGACGCTTGGGAGGCACAGCTCGGCTGGACGCGCGCCGACCTGGAGACCAAGCCCTACATGGAGATCGTCCATCCGGACGACCGCTCCGAGACGCTGAACCAGATCACGCGGCTGTCGCAGGGCGAGACGATCGCCGAGTACGTCTGCCGGATGCTCTGCAAGGACGGCTCGGTGCGCTGGGTCGCCTGGAGCGGCGGCCCGGGCGACGAGGCGTTCTACATCGTCGGGCGCGACGTCAGCGATCGGCTGGCGATGGAGCACGAGCTCGCCCAGCGCGCCGAGCGGTTGCAGGGCACCAACGCCGAGCTGCAGGACTTCGCCTACACCGCATCGCACGACCTCTCCGAGCCGCTGCGGATGGTCGCGTCGTTCTTGGGGCTGTTGGACCGCCGCAACGGCGACCAGCTCGACGAGCGCGGCCGCGAGTACCTCGCGCAGGCGACCTCCGGCGCAACGCGGATGCGCCAGCTGATCGACGACCTATTGCTCTACTCGCGGGTCGCCAACGAGGAGCCGCGCCGCGAGCAGGTCGACCTCAAGGCGCTGGTCGAGCGTGTCTTGCAGTTCCTCGGCCCGGCGATCGACGAGAACGGCGCGAAGGTCGCGGTCGGGGAGCTGCCGACGCTGGAAGCCGAGCCCTCGCAGCTCGCCCAGCTGCTTCAGAACCTGATCGGCAACGCCGTGAAGTTCCACGCGCCGGGGGTCGCGCCGACCGTGCGCGTGACCGCGCGCCGGACGATCGGTGGGTGCGTCGTGACGGTCGCTGACGACGGCATCGGGATCCCCGAGGCCGACCAGGAGCGGATCTTCGCGATGTTCACGCGGCTGCACGGGCGCGACGAGTACGCGGGGACGGGGATCGGCTTGGCGATCTGCCGCCGGATCGCGGAGCGGCACGGCGGGCGGATCTACGTGGAGTCCGAGCCTGGGGAGGGCGCGGCGTTCCACACGCTGTTGCCGGATGCGCCGACGGTGTTGTTGTAGAGCTGTTGGGTTTGGGTGCGGGGCGTTGTTGGTGTTTCGCTCATCAAAGGGTGTGAGAGCGGAGTGGCGTGGCGACCGTCTTCGGTGTGGATCGTCGGGGCTGGCGCTTCCGGCGGCGGGGATTTACAGCGCATCAAGACATCAATGCGGGCCTCAAGGGGCGTCCGTCGGCCTCGGGGTTTGAGGGTTCGGGCCCGAAGGAGGCCTGGTTGAGGGTCCGGGTCGTTTTAGCGTCGTATATCGACGCTAAAACGACCCGGACCCCGATTTCGGGGTGCGGGTCGCTCCGAGCTGGCATATGCAGCTCTCAGCGACCCGGATCTCCGAAACCCCGGTCCCTCGAACCCCACCGGTCGAGGGACCGCCGTGGAGGCCGAGTCTGATGTCTTGATGCGCTGTAAATCCCCGCCCGCTGGCAGCGCCCCCAGCGACGATCCACACCGCAGGCGGTGGCCACGCCTCAACGGCCTCACGCCCTTCGGTGCCCTACGCCTGAAGCGCCACCAACCTCAGAAGCGCGCCGACCGCAGCCACGCCGCCGTCGCCTCCGCCCACACCCCGCCGATCGCCTCGACGGCAGCAGCTGCGGCGCCAACGTCGTACTCAACACGGTGGAGATCCAACGCGTCGTCCTCGAGCGTCGCATAGGCCGCCCTCACGTCCCCGTCCCACGGTAGCCCGACCGACCCCGGGTTGACCAGCTCGACGCCGCCCGCCGAGCGGCGAGCAAACTGCAAGTGCGAGTGCCCGAAGACCACGCGCTCCTGCGCGACGCCGGCCAGGAGCTGGTCGTCGTCCTCGGACGCCTCGGGCCCGAACGGCTCGACGTCGGAGATCGGCGAGGCGTGGACGAACAACGTGTCGTCGATCACCGCCGACGCGGGGAGGGCGAAGAGGTCGGCGATCAAATCCGGGCCCAGCGCAGAGCGGACGAACGCCGCGGCGCTCTGCGGTGCGTCCCAGTCCGGGACCGCGTCCGCTTCGACGTTCCAGCGCTCCCAGTTGCCCCGCAGCCACACGGCCTCGTCGCCCAGCTCGGCTCGCAGCAGCTCCACGCACTCCACCGGCCACGCCCCGAACACGCTGTAGTCCCCGCCGAGCAGCCAGCGGTCCGCGCCGAGCGAGCGCGCGTCCTCGATCACGGCCTCCAAAGCGGGGCGGTTGCCGTGGATGTCGTACAGGATCGCGAGCATGTCGCCATGATGCCGTGCCGATGGAACTGCGCGGATCGCATCTGACCCTCAAGCTCCCCGACCCGGACGACGCCCCGGCGCTCTACGCGCTGGCCTCCGACCCCGAGGTCACCCAGTGGTTCTCGTGGGGGCCGTACACCGACCCCAGCCAGCCGGAAGCCTGGATCGCCGAGCAGCAGGCCAAGCGCGAACAAGGCCTCCAGCTCGACTTCGTCGTCCACGACCGCGAGCACGGCCCGATCGGGGTCACCGGGCTCGCCGAGCTCAGCACCCGCGATCGACGCGCGATGGTCGGCACCTGGTTCGGCCGCGAGCACTGGGGCACCGGCGCCAACGCGGAGTCGAAGGCGTTGATCGCCCACCTCGCGTTCGCGATCTGCGGCTTCGAGCGCATCGGCGCGTACTCCAACCCCGAGAACGTCCGCTCCGCCCGCGCCCTGGAGCGCGTCGGCTTCACGCGCGAGGGCACGCTGCGCGGCTGGCACCGCCACGGCGACGCCCAGCTCGACGTGCACATCTACGGGATGCTGCGCGCCGATTGGGAGGACGGCCCACTGCGCGAGACGCGCGTCACCGCGATCGGGCGCCCGCCCGAGCCGTGGGACTTCAGCGGCGCCGCGGCGGGCTAGTCGCGCCGGGCTTCCCAGCGGAAGCCACGCACCGCGAAGAACAGCCCGACGAGCGTCCAGATGCAGACGACGCACAGCCCCGACGCGTTGTCGCCCAGCGACCGCCCGGTCACCAGCGCCCCGCTCAGGCCGTCGATCAGGTGCACCAGCGGCAGCACCTGCGCCAAGTGCAATAGGAACTGCGGCGCGTCGTTGACGTCGTAGAAGACGCCGGAGATGAAGATCACCGGCAAGAACACGATGTTGCTGTACGCCGCCGCCGCGTCGTAGTTGGGGATGACGTGCGACCACGCCACGCCCAGCGACGCCAGGCAGACGACGCCGAAGCCGGTGTAGACCACCAACTCGATCCAGTCCTTCGGCCACCCCGTCCCGAACAGGAGCTTGCCCGCGACGATCACCAGCGTCAGCTGGATCACGGCGTTGGCGACGGCCGAGGCGAAGATCCCCACCAGGTACGAGCCCTCGGGCAGCGGCGTGCCGCGCATCCGCTTCAGCACGCCCTGCTCGCGCAAGAACACCAAGTTCATCGTCAGCGACGAGAACGTCGTCGCCATGATCGACATCCCGGCGATGCCCGGGATCAACACGTTCAAGTCATGTTGGTTGCCGCTGAAGATCGCGCCGAACAACGCGAGGAACAGCAGCGGCAGCAGGAAGTTGAAGAACGCCGACGTCGGGTTGCGCCAGAACATCTTGCGCTCGAGGCGGAACTGGTGGTACGCCATCACGACCGCGTCAGACATCAGCGACCTCCTGCGACTCGGACTCGGACGGCTCGGCCTCGGACTCGTCGGCGACCGGCTCGGTCGTCAGCTCCAGGTACACGTCCTCCAACGACGGCCGCGTCACCGAGAGGTCCACGATCGACTCCCCGCGCGCCAGCGCCGCGCTCGTGAGCTGGTGCAGCAGCGCGGTCGGGTCGTCCACCTGGCGCGACTCGATCGTCCCGCTCTCCGGCGAGCGCCACGCGACCGTGTAGATCGAGGACGACGCGCCCAGCTCGGCGGGCGGGCCCGACGCGACGATCCGGCCCTCCTTGATGATCGCGACGCGGTCGCACAGCGCTTGGGCCTCATCGAGGTAGTGCGTGGTGATCAGGACGGTCTTGCCGAGCTCCTGCAACGAGCGCACCACGTCCCACGCGGCGCGCCGCGCGGCCGGGTCAAAGCCCGTCGTCGGCTCGTCCAGGAAGATCAGCTCGGGGTCGCCGACCAGCGCCAGCCCGAAGTCCAGGCGCCGCATCTGGCCGCCGCTCAGCGTGCGGGCGAGCGCGTCGCGCTTTTCGTCCAGCCCGGCGAGCGACAGGACCTCGTCCACATCGCGCGGATGTGGGTAGAAGCGGGCCCAGTGCGCCAGCGCCTCGCGGACCGTCACATGGCGGTACATGCCCGACGTCTGCAAGACGATCCCGATGCGCTTGCGCAGGTCGCGCAGCCGGCGCTCGGGGTCGTGGCCGAGGACCGAGACGATCCCGCCGTCGCGGTTTCGGTAGCCCTCGAGGATCTCGACGGTCGTCGTCTTGCCGGCGCCATTTGGCCCCAGAAGCCCGAAGACCTCGCCCTGTGCGACCTCGAAGTCGATGCCGCGAACGGCCTGGAATCCGCCGTAGGACTTGCGCAGATCGCGCACCAAGATGGCGGGGACAGTTGCAGCCACCCCTTCATTCAAGCAGTGCCGGCATGAGAAGCTCCCCGTGACCTTGCCCAGGGCGGCCGTGATCGACATCGGCAGCAACACCACGCGGCTGCTCGTGGCCGAGCCTGATCGTGCGCGCCCGGGCGGCGTCGTCGAGGTCGCGGCGCACCGCGCGTTCGTCCGGCTGACGGCTGTCGAGCGCGCCCACGGCATCCCCGCCCACAAGGTCCAGGCGATGTGCGAGGCGGTCGCCGAGCAGTCGCTGCTCGCGCGCGCCCACGACATCGTGGCGCTGCGCGTCGTCGCGACCGCCGCACTGCGCCAGGCACCCGGCCGGGAGCTGCTGCTCACGCAGCTGAGCCAGGCCGCGGGCGTCAAGGTCGAGATCATCAGCGGGGAGGAGGAGGCGCGCCTGGCGTTCAGCGGCGCCACCGCGCCGCTCGCGGGTGACGGCGTCGGCCGCGTCGTCGTCGCCGACGTCGGCGGCGGCTCGACCGAGCTGGCGTGCGGCGCGCCCGGCGAAGCGCCGTCGTGGTGGGCGTCGCTGCCGGTCGGCTCCGGCGTCTTCGCCGAGGATCACTTCACGGCCGACCCGCCGACCGCCGACGAGCTCCAGCGCGCCCGCGCCGACGCCGACGCCGCGATCGCCGCCGCGGGTTGTCCGCAGGCCGACGTCGCGTGGGCGGTCGGCGGCAGCGCGACGTCGCTGCGGCGCCTCTGCGGCGAGCAGCTGACCGCCGACGCGCTGGACGCCGCCCTAGCGCGGGTGACCGTCGCGCCCGCCAACCGGACCGCGATCGACCTCGACCTCCACGTCGAGCGCGTCCGCCTCCTGCCGGCTGGCCTACTGCTGCTCGCCGCCGTCGCCCGCGCGGCCCGCTGTCCGTTGCACGTCGGCTGCGGTGGACTGCGCGAGGGCGTCATCCTCGATTTGCTGGCGCAAGTCGGGTAGACCTAGACGTCTCCCATGGCCAAGGCCCGTGACATCCCCGGACTCGACGGCGCGCACAGCTTTCGCGCGGTCGCGCGCGAGGCGATCTCCGTCCGCTCCGCCGAGGTCTTCGAGCACGCCGCGGGCGTCCTGGACACCGACGACATAGAGCGCGTCCACGACATGCGCGTCGCCACGCGTCGCCTGCGCGCGGTCCTGGAGGTCTTCGCGCCCGCGTTCGACAAGCGCGAGCACAAGGCCGTCTTGAAGGACGTCAAGGCGCTGGCCGACGCGCTCGGCGCGCGCCGCGATCCGGATGTCCAGCTGGCCGCGCTGACCGAGCTCGAAGCGGCGCTGCCCGACGCCGACCGCGCCGGAATCGAGGCCTTCGCCGACCGCATTCGCGCCGAGCAGCGGGACGGCAACGCCACGCTCGCCGCGGCGCTGAAGGTCATGGCCGACCAGGACCTGGAGGGCCGCCTGACGAAGCTCGCGGCCGCGGAGGCGTCGTGAAGGCCCGCAAGGTCAAGGGCATCGACCCCGAAGGCGCCGCCACCGACGAGGTCGCCAAGATCGTCGCGGTCCGGCTCGACGAGTTGTTGTCGTTCATGCCGGCGGCGCGCGATCCCGCCTGCGTCAACACCCTCCACGACCTGCGCATCGCGGCCAAGCGCCTGCGCTACGTCCTGGAGCTGTTCGCCGACGAGTTCGGCCCCTACGCGGTGCGCGCGGCCAAGCTGACCAAGAAGCTCCAGGACGTCGTCGGCGAGATCCACGACTGCGACGTCACGCGCCCGCGCATCCAGCAGCTTGCGCAGGAGCTGCGCGACGAGGACGCCCGGCACGTGCGCGGGCTGGCGCCCGACGACGCCAAGGACCTCGACCCGGCGCTGGCCGCCCAGGCGCCGCACCGCGCCGCCTACCGCGGCCTGACGACGATGGACGTCGCGCTCGCCGCCCGGCGCGACCTGCTCTTCGATCGCTTCCTGAAGCGCTGGGACAAGCTCGAGCGCGAGGACTTCCGCGAGCGGCTGCTCGAAGCGATCACATCTCGTTCACATGTAGATAACGGCCCGCCCACCGCCGAGCCTCTACCGTCGGAGGCACCTTCGCCATGACGCCCGATCCCACGCCGCTCACGCAAGAGTCGATCCGCGCCGTCGAGGCGGTCCCACCATCACCTCCGGTGCAGGAGGACCTCAACGCTCCCGAGTTGTACATCAACCGCGAGCTGTCCTGGGTCGACTTCGACGACCGCGTCATGCAGCTCGCCGAGGACGCCAGTCAGCCGCTCCTGGAGCGTTGCAAGTTCGCCGCGATCTTCAGCTCGAACCTCGACGAGTTCTTCATGATCCGCGTCGCCGGCCTGCACGACCAGGTCGACGCCGGGATCATCGCGCCCAAGCTCGACGGCCGCACGCCGGCGGAGACGATCGACGCGATCCGCGCGAAGGTCGACGCGCTCAACACCCGCCAGTGCCGGACGGTCTCCCACGACCTCTTGCCCGCGCTGGCCGAGCACGGCATCCGGATCGTGTCGGTCGACGACGTCTCCTCTGACGCCCGCCGCGCGCTGGACCATCGCTTCCGCCGCCAGATCTTCCCGGTGCTCACGCCGCTGGCCGTCGGCCTCGGTCGTCCGTTCCCCTACATCTCGAACCTGTCGCTCAGCCTCGCCGTGCTGGTCCGCGACCCGGTCTCGGGCCAGACCACGTTCGCGCGCGTCAAGGTTCCGAAGGAGATGCTCGATCGCTTCACGGCGCTGGAGGACGAGCCGACGACGTTCGTCCCGCTGGAGGAGCTGATCGCCGCCAACCTGGAGTCCCTGTTCCCGGGCATGGAGGTCACCGAGCACGGCGTCTTCCGCGTCACGCGCGACGCGGACTTCGAGATCTCCGACGAGGCCGACGACCTGCTGACCGCGGTCGAGGACGAGCTGCGCCGACGCCGCTTTGGCGAGGTCGTGCGCGTGGAGATCGAGGACGGGATGGCGCCCGCGCTGCGCGAGGCGCTGACCGAGGCGCTTGAGGTCGAGGACCGCCAGGTCTACGAGGTCAGCGGCCTGCTCGACCTCACCGACCTGTGGCAGATCGTCAAGCTCAAGGGCTTCCACGACCTGCGCGACGAGCCGTGGTCGTCGGTCACCCAGCCGCGCCTGCGCCCTGAAGAGCACCACGCCAAGGTGGACATCTTCGCCGCGATGCGCCAGGGCGACATCCTCGTCCACCACCCCTATGACTCGTTCTCGTCATCGGTCGGGCGCTTCGTGGAGCAGGCGGCCAACGACCCCGACGTCCTGGCGATCAAGCTCACGATCTACCGGACCTCCGACGACACGCCGCTGATCCCGGCGCTGATCCGCGCGACGGAGCGCGGCAAGCAGGCGGTCTGCCTGGTGGAGTTGAAGGCGCGCTTTGACGAGCGCGCGAACATCGAGTGGGCGCGCAAGCTGGAGGAGACCGGCGTCCACGTCGTCTACGGCCACCCGGCGCTGAAGACCCACACCAAGTGCATCCTCGTCGTCCGCCGCGAGGGCGACGGCGTGCGCCACTACCTGCACGTCGGCACCGGCAACTACCACCCCAAGACGGCGCGGTTGTACACCGACTTCGGCCTGTTCACGACCGACGAGCGCCTCGGCTCCGACGTCGCCGACATGTTCAACTTCCTCACGGGCTACGCGCGGCCGCGCCGCTACCGTAAGGCCCTCGTCGCGCCGGACCACCTGCGCGACGGGATCGTCGACGAGATCGAGCAGACCGTCGCCGCCCACCGCGAGGGCAAGCCCGCGCGGATCCAGATGAAGATGAACTCCTTGGTGGACCGCACGTGCATCAAGGCGCTCTACCGCGCGTCGCAGGCCGGCGTCCCGATCGAGCTGAACATCCGCGGGATCTGCTGCTTGGTGCCGGGCGTCGAGGGCATCAGCGACAACATCCGCGTGGTGTCGATCGTCGGGCGCTTCCTTGAGCACTCGCGCGTCTACGCGTTCCAGCGCGGCGAGGAGCAGCGCGTGTACATCGGGTCGGCCGACCTGATGCCGCGCAACCTCGACACGCGCGTCGAGCTGCTCGTGCCGGTCGAGGACGAGGTCCTGCGCGACGACCTGCTCGACACGTTGGAGCGCGGGTTCGCCGACGACACGCACTCCTGGGACCTCGGCGCCGACGGCACGTGGACGCGCCGCGTCCACGACGACGGGGTGGATGGACCGGAACCACGCGACCTGCAGCGCGAGCTGATGCTCGGCCACACCGCGCGGGCCGCCGAGCGGGATCCGGCCAGCACGTCCTGACGCGTCGTCCTGACGGCGCAATACGGTCAAGGCGTGGTCCGCTTCGCCCTTGCTGCGGTGGTGAGCGCCGCCCTTGCGGCGGGCGTGTCCGGCTGCGGGACGACCGACTCGCACGCCAACCGCGACGGGCGCACGACGCCGGCCGCGGCGCAGGCGATCGCCCAGGTCGCCAACGGCCCCTCGTCCGGCAACTCCGCGCCGGTGCCGCTGCACGCCTCGCGCGCCGCGGTCCCGGTGCTCATGTACCACGTGATCGCGCCCGCGCCGGCGGGGGCGAAGTACGCCGGCCTGTGGGTCTCGCCGGACGCCCTGCGCGCCCAGGTCGACGCGCTGGCCAAGGCCGGCTACACGGCGGTCACGCTCGACGCCGTCCTCGACGCGTGGGACGGCAAGCCGACGCTGCCGCCCAAGCCGGTCGTGCTCACGTTCGACGACGGCTACCTCAGCCAGGGCAAGGACGCGGGCGCGATCCTCGCGGCGCGCGGCTGGCCGGGCGTGCTCTACCTGGCGTGGCACAACCTCGGCACACCGGGCGGGATCACGCGGTCGCGGATCAAGCAGATGATCGCCGACGGCTGGGAGATCGGCGCCCACACGATCAACCACACCGACCTGACGACGCTCGACGCGGCTGGGCTGCGGCGCGAGGTCGGCGGATCGCGCCAGAAGATCCAGGAGGCGTTCGGCGTCCTCGCCAACGCCTTCTGCTACCCCGCGGGCCGCTTTGACCCGGCCGTCGAGGACGCCGTTCGCGAGGCTGGCTACACGTCGGCGACGACCGAGCTGCCGGGCCGCGCATCACCCGACCAGGATCGCTTCGCGCTGTCGCGCATCCGGGTCGACGCGTCCGACACCGCGGCGTCGGTCCTCGCCAAGGTCAACGCCCGATAGGGTCGGGACCACGATGAGCGGCGACGGCGGCGACGAGGCGCAAAGCCTGGACGAGCGGGTCCACGCGGCGCACATCCGCGTGCCCGCGCGCGGCAACCGCAAGCTCGAGCGCTTGATCGCCGCGGTCAACGCGGACGTCGAGCTGAAGGCGTGGTGGCACGCGGCGGCGATCAACGCCGAGCGCCTCGGCATGTCGGACCACTCGTGGGTCCACATCCAGATCGTCACCAACATCGGCTTGCGCCTTGCGAGGTTGCTGTTCCGCAAGGGGATCGTCCCGTCGATCGTCACCGACCACGGCCTGACCGAGCGCGACGCCGAGGTCGTGATCGCCGCCGCCGCGCTCTTCCATTGCGTCGGCATGTCGATCCACCGCCAGGACCACGAGCAGTTCTCGCTGTTCCTGACCGCCGACAAGCTGCCCAAGCTGCTGGCGCCGATCTACGACGACCCGGAGCGGACGATCCTCGTCGCCGAGGCCTCACACGCGATCATCTCGCACCGCTCCAAGGGCGCGCCGTTCACGATCGAGGGTTCGATCGTGCGCGTCGCCGACGCGCTCGACATGGCCAAGGGCCGTTCGCGCGCCGACAAGCTGCTGCCCACCATCCACTCGGTCTCGTCCGCCTCGATCGAGTCGGTGAAGATCCTGCCGGGCCGCGAGAAGGCGGTGCGGGTCGAGATCGAGATGTCCAACAGCGCCGGGATCTACCAGGTCGACGAAGGCCTGGGCACCAAGCTGCGCGGCACGCCGCTGGCCGAGCACCTGGAGGTCGTCGCGCGCATCGACGCCGAGCACGAGCAGCGGCTCGTCCCCGTCTTCCGACTCTAGGACCCATGAGCAACACGCCCCGCTCCGTCTTCGACCGCCAGCTGCGGCTGATCGCCGCCAACGAGCTCGAAGCCCTCGTGTCGCAGTACCACGACGACGCGCTGCTGCTGCGCGGCGACCGACCCATCTACGGCCGCGACGCGCTGCGCGAGCACTTCGCGGCGCTGCTGGCGAGCGCGCCGGCGATCGAGGTGACATCCGCCGTTGAGGCCCAGGACCTCCTGAGCTACCAGGCGACGGTCACGGTCGGCGAGGAGGAGCCGGCGCGCCAGTACGGCGTGCTCGTGCTGCGCGGCGAGCAGATCGACCGACACGTCACGGGCGCCTTCCCGGTGCTGTCGGGCGGCGGGCGCAAGGGCGGGACGATCACGGTCGACCTGGAGCCCTACACGGCGTGGACGTCGCGCGCGGTGCCCGATCCGCGCAACGCCGGCCGCGAGGCGATCGGCCCGGTGCTGCTGGAGATCGTCGACGCCGAGGGCCCGATCCTGGCCGAGCGCGCCTACCGGCTCTACGTGAAGGCCAGCGGCGGCAAGGCGCTGACCTCGATCGCGCGGGCGCCGCTGTCGGGCGCGACGTTCCGCCTGACCAACGCGGGCGCGATCGAGATGGAAGAGGGCTCCGAGGTGCTGCGGCCGGCGGGCACGCCGGAGGTCCGCGTACGCGAGCTGGGCCCGCGCGCGTTGGACGAGGTTCCGCTGCGCGAGGTCGCCGAGTTGATGCGACGGCTACGGGCGGCGGGGGCGACCGAGCTGCCGCGCGCGGTTCTCGATGCCTATGGGTTGGTGCGCATGACGGCCAAGGCGGAGGACTTCCTCGCGCAGGCCCAGATCGTCGCGGAAGAGGCCTGAAGAGCACCTCTGCACAGGTTCTGAAGTTCTCTCCAAAACTTCACATAGCCTGAGCAATCGTCCGGGCGCGTTGCCGCTCCCATCACCCGATCGGGGGGCCGAGAAGTGGGGCAATGCGATACCTGAACTCTCGGATCTCCAAGGAGACCGAAATCGCGAGCGCTGGCACTGGCCCTGATCTCGACGAGGTCAAGGCGGGGCTGCGTAGCCTTCAGGCTCACTGCCTGACGAACCTTGCGGGTGGTCTGGACGCCATGGCGTCCGGTGACCTCACCGTCTCGGTCATCCCGGTCACGGCGCCGATCGCGCGCCGGCCCGACAACCCGGAGGCGGCCGAGCTGGTCGACCTCTTCAACACGATGCTGGGCACGGCCCAGCGCGCGCTGGAGGGCTACGAGCTCCTCCGCGGCCAGCTGCGCGAGGCGCTGGGCGACCACTCGTCGCTCGGCCCGCTGCAGGAACGGCTGACGTCGCTGAGCGACAACTGCTTGGTCGCGCTGGGCGAAGGCCTGGCCGCGACGACCCGTGGCGACCTGACGCGCGAGGCGCTGCCGGTCACCTCGGCCCTGGCCACCGAGCCGGGCACTGCACTCGGCTCGCTGGGCGAGACGTTCAACACCATGTTGGGCCGGGCGCAGGGCGGCTTGGCCAGTTACAACGAGATGCGCAGCGGGCTGGCGGCGATGATCGGCGAGATCGGCCAGACGGCCGGCACGGTCGCGCAGCACTCGCTGGAGATGTCGTCCACGGCCGAGCAGACCGGCCGCGCGATCCAGGAGATCGCGGAGGCGTCGACCGGCGTCGCGGAGGGCGCCGACCGGCAGATCCGCATGGTCGCCGAGGCCCGCGACATCACCGGCGAGGCGGTCGGGCTGTCGGCGAAGGCCGACGGGGTCGCCCGCGAGGGCGTGGCGCTGACCACCGAGATCGCGGCGATCGCCGAGCAGACCAACCTGTTGGCGTTGAACGCGGCGATCGAGGCCGCCCGCGCCGGCGAGCAGGGCCGCGGCTTCGCGGTCGTGGCTGAAGAGGTCCGCAAGCTGGCGGAGTCGTCGGCCAAGACGGTCGCCGAGACGCGCACGGCGTTCGAGGGCCTGGCGACGTCGATCTCCGAGGTGTCGGACTGCGTCAACCGCATCGCCGCGGCGACCGAGGAGGTCACCGAGGTGGCGATGCAGGCCGGCGACGCGACCGGCCAGGTGTCGGCCGCGGCCGAGGAGTCCTCCGCGTCGACGCAGCAGGTCGCTGCCTCGACGCAGGAGCTGGCGCGCAGCGCGCGCGAGCTCGAGCAGATGGTCGAGCGCTTCGTCGTCTAGAGGACCGCGTCGCCCGTCGTCGCCGCCGCAACGGCGGCGGCGACGGTCCCGGCGTGGATGTCCACCGTGTCGGTGACGTCGGGCGCGTAGCCGCCGGCGAGCGTCATCGCGATCGGGATGGTGTTGGTCTTCGCGTAGGCGAAGACGCGCTCGTCGCGGGCGCGCAGGCCGGGCTTGGTGAGCGCGAGGCGGCCGAGGCGGTCGCCCTCCCACGGGTCGGCGCCGGCGACGTAGAGGATCAGGTCGGGGTCGGGGAAGCGCTGTGCGGTTTGCGCGAGCGCGGCGTCCAGGGCGTTCATGTAGGCGTCGTCGGCGGTCTTGGCCGGCAGCTCGACGTCGAGGTCGGACGCGATCCGGGTGAAGCGCAGGTTGCGCTCGCACTGGATGCTCAACGTGAACGCGTCGGGGTCGGGCGCCAGCAGCTCGGCGGTGCCGTCGCCCTGGTGGACGTCGAGGTCGATCACGAGGATCCGGCGCGCGAGGCCTTCGCGGCGCAGCTCGCGGGTGACGATCGCGAGGTCGTTGAACACGCAGAACCCGCGCGCCGAGGTGCGGCCCGCGTGGTGGGTGCCGCCGCCCAACATGATGCCCACGCCTTGGCCTGCGAGGCCTTGGCCTGCGAGCGCGTCCCGTGCGGCCTGGAGCGTGCCGCCGATCCCCGCCCGCGACCGCGCGATCAGCTCCGGCGACCACGGCAGGCCGAGCACGCGCTCCTCGCGCAGCGTGAGCTGCCCGCGGCGCATGCGGTGCGCGAAGTGCGGGTCGTGCGTGGCCTCGATCGCCCGCCACGCGATCGGCTCGGGCTCGGCGATCGCGATCCCGCTCGCCTCCACGCGCTCGCGCAGCAGCGCGTACTTCGGCAGCGGATAGCGCTGCTTGGTGCCCAACGGGAACAGCAGGCGGCTGTGCGACCAGGCCCTCACGCCTCCACGGTACGTGCCGGGGCGGGCGCGAAGACCACGGCGACCGCGGCCGCCAGGAGCCCGATCGCGCCCGCGGCGGCGAAGGTCGGTCCCGGGCCGCTGGCGTCGATGAGCACGCCTGCCGCAGCGGCGCCGAGCCCGAAGCCGCCGGCCAGCGCGGTCGTGGTCCAGGCGTAGGCCTCGGTCACGGTGCCGGGTAGAGCGACGCTGCTGGTCAGCGCGCTGGTGGCGCCGAAGACGGGCGCGATGAACGCGCCTGCGACGACCAGCAGCGCCGCGAGGACGACGATCGCCGATGCGCCCAGCGCGAGCGCGCCGTGGCTGACCGCCAGCCCGACGAGCACCAGCGACAGGGCCTGCACGCCGCCCGCACGCGCCGCGATCACGCCGCCGATCAGTGACCCAACGCCCCAGAGCGCCAACAGCGGGCCGGTCGCGCCGGGCGCGTGCGCGTCGTGCGTGGCGGCGGCGACCGACACCTCGACGCCCGCGATCAGCACGCCAACGATGCCCATGATCGCCACGACGGTCCGGACGCCGGGGGCGGACAGCGCGCTGCGAGCGCGCGGCGCGTCGGTCGCGGGGTCGTGGACGTGCGGGCGCCACGCACGCGACTCGCGCCGCAGTGCGAACGCGACGGTCCCGGCGGCCAGCACGACGCCGAGCACGGCCATCGAGACGCGCGTGGACGTGAGCGCCGCCAGCGTCAGGAAGCCGAGCGGGCCGGCGATGTAGGTCAGCTCCAGCACCGCGGCCTCCAGCGAGAACGCGGCGCCGATCGCCTCCTCGTCGTGGTCGAGGAGCTCTGGCCAGAGCGTGCGCAGGCACGCGCCGAGCGGTGGCTGCGCGCCGCCGGCGATCGCGGCCAGCGCGGCGATCGCCACGACCGGCGCGGCGTGGGGGAGGAGAGCGAGCGCGATGTAGCCGCCGCCCGCGACCAGCGCGGAGCCGACGAGCACGCCGGTCTGGCCGCGGCGGTCGATGACGCCGCCCAGCAGCGGCGCGGCCAGCGCCATCGTCAACGACGCCGCCGCGGCGACCGCGCCCGCGGCGGCATACGAGCCGGTCAGCGCGTGGGCGTGCACGACAACCAGCACGCCGGCGCCCGCGGTCGGGATCCGGGCGAGGACGTTGAGGACGAGGAGGGAGACGACGCCGGGGCGGCGGAGGACCGAGGACATCGCGGCGCACGATGGCGGTCGGCCTCCATTGTCCGCAACCGATTCGCCTCAGCGCGAATCCTCATCTACTCTGAGGCGCGCCGTGATCGCCTACCGCTTCGGCCACGAGGACCTGCTGCGCACGCGCTTCGCGATCTCGCCGTTGATGGAGATCTCGGGGTCCGTGGAGGCGTTCCGGCAGCCGGAGAAGTTCGTCATCCATGCGCCATGGGTCGCCTGGGCGCGCGAACGGATAACCAGGCTGGAGTGGGACCTGCTCGACGTCGTGATCCCGCCGGATTCGGCTGTGTACCCGGATTTTGTGAACCCGCCGCCGCGTGAGCCTCAGGCTCAACTAGAGGCTGAGCTTCGCAGAGTTCTGGAAACCCCCCACGCGCAGCTGGCCAAAGAGCTGCGGGACGTCTACCCCGGCGGTGTCCCGGAGCGTGGTCGCGTGCTGGTCGACGATCCTGCGCGCGGTCTGGAGCGGCTCGTCGGCCAGATGCGGGCGTGGTGGGACGCGCTGCTGGCGCCGAAGTGGGAGGGGATCCTCGCGATGCTCGACGCGGAGATCGCCCACCGCGGCCGGCGGCTGGCCGACGTCGGCCCGGCGGCCGCGTTTGCGGATCTCAACGACCGGGTGGCGTGGCGCGACGGGTGCGTCGAGGTCGACCGGGCGCCCGGTCGCAAGGAGGTCGACCTGGCCGGGCAAGGGCTCCTGCTCGTCCCCGCCGCCTTCGCGTGGCCCGACGTCTGGCCGATGAACGACCCGCCGTGGCAGCCGTCGATCGTCTACGCGCCGCGCGGGGTCGCCGAGCTGTGGGCGCCGCGTCCAGATGGCACCGACGTCGCGCTCGCCGACTTGCTCGGCGCCCGCCGCGCCGCGGTCCTGCTCGCGCTGGACCGCCCGGTCGCCACCACCGAGCTGGCGGTGCGCCTGGCCGCCAGCCCGGCCGGCGTCTCGGCGCACCTCAAGGTGCTGGAGCGCGCCGGCCTGGTCGGCGGCCGCCGCGCAGGGCGCCACGTGCTCTACGGGCGCACCCGCGCGGGCGACCTGCTGATCCGCGCGGCCTCTACGCGCTGAAGAACTGCCCGTGGAACCCGAACGGGATGTGGTGCGGCGCCCGCGCGCGGGCGACCTCGGTGAACGACTGCGCGTCGAGCACCAGCAGGAACGACGTCCCCGCGTCCGTGTCCAGGACGACCGACAGCACGACGCCGTCGTCCTCTTCCGTGGCGCCCGGCCGCGGCACGAAGACCGGCTCGCCCGCCCAGGCGCCCGGCTCGTCCCAGACCTGGTGCGAACCGTCGCTCACATCGACCTTCACCAAGCGCTTCAGGAACGCCGCGTCGCCCGTCGAGCCGCCGTAGACGTAGCGGTAGGGCTTGCCGTTGTTGGCGCGGTAGTTGATCCGCGGCAGCTCGAGGTCGACGTCGGCCAGCGCGCGCGTGTCCACGCCGCCGTCGACGCCCAGCGTCAGCCGCAGCGGCCGCGCCTGCGGGCCGTAGGCGTCCGCGTTGGTGCGCAGGCGGTCCAGCTCCAGCAGCCCGATGATCGACGCGTCGTCGTAGGCGCACAGGTCGACGACCAGCGCGTCGCCGTCCTCGTAGGCGTTGATGGTGTGGAAGACGAAGAACGCGTCGGTCTTCCACGAGCGCGCCAGGGCGCCGGTCTTGCGGTCGAAGGCGTGGATCCGCATGCCCAGCTCGGGCTTCCACACGTAGTTGTTGATGAACGACTTCGCGCCGAGCGCGAGCTTCAGCGGGTTGACGACCAGCGGGTTCTCCAGCAGCACGACGTAGCGCTCGGTCAGCGCGAAGGAGTGCATGTAGGACGGCTCGCGGACCGCCATCGTCGCCAGCGTGCGGGACTCGGTCGCCGTGGCCCGCGCGTAGATCTTGTACACCGACTTGCGCCCGAGGTGCGCGGCGAAGTTGATCAGCTCGCCATGCTCGGGATCGTGGTGGGGGTGGGCCGTGGAGATCTGCCCGTACTTCTTGGCGCCCTCGTCGTGGCCGAGCGTCTCCAGCGTCTCGGGGTCGAAGCGGACCGGGATCGGCGTCTCGGTCATCGCGATGTACTCGTCGCCGACGCGCGACAGGTTGACGTTGGCGTTGTCGGTGATGTCCTGGTTGAAGACCGACTGCACGCGCTGGAACAGCGAGCGGCACGGGTCGGTCGCAAAGCCGTTGATCGACGTGCCGCCGGACGCGAGCGCCTCGCGCCGCGCGTTGGTGTCCAGGAACCGCGACCCGTAGGAGACGCTGCCGTCGCCGGAGAAGCCGAAGCGGTTGAGCATCGCCATGCCGTCGAACCAGTGCGAGACCGAGCGCTTCTCGAAGTCCATCTGCGCGGGCGTGACCCGCACGAGGCCGCCGTGCAGCCACGTCGGCACCTCGCCGGACACCGCCAGGGCGTCGACGTGGACCTCCTCGGTCTGATCGGCGAAGCCGAGCGTGTGCGAGACAGCGGATCCAGCGGCTACGATCGACATGCTCCGAACCGTACCGTCCGAAAGAGACCATTGCAACTCACCCCGACCAGCTACATCGTCCTCGGCCTCCTGGAAGCGGCCGACGGCGAGGCGACGCCCTACGACCTCAAGCAGCTGATGGCCGTGAGCGTCGACAACTTCTGGTCGACCCCGCACGCGCAGGTCTACCGCGAGCCCGAGCGGCTCGCGGCCGGCGGCCTGGTGACCGAGCGTCGCGAGGAGACCGGCCGGCGCCGTCGCTTCTACGCGATCGCCGACGCCGGCCGCGCCGCCCTGACTGCCTGGCGCGAGACCGCGCCCGACGACCTGCCCGAGCTGCGCGATGCGGGCGTCCTGAAGCTCTTCTTCGGCGCCGACCCGGCCACCGTCGCCACCCACCAGATCGCCACCCACGAGGCGAAGCTCGCGGAGTACCGCGAGCTTCGCGACAACATCGCCGGGCACGTGCCGCCCGGCCAGCTTCTCGCCCTCGACGTCGGCATCGCCCACGAGCAGGCGATGATCGACATCTGGACGGCGCGCTGCCTGCCTACCAGTGGACCCCGCGCATGATGTTGGCCATCGCGATCTGCTCGACCGAGGCCTTCTCGTCCGGGTTCGACTCGCCCTTGGCGGCGGCGGAGTCCGGGAAGACCTTGTAGGCCATGTGCAGGATCTGGTCGACGGCCTTCGGCGCAACCGCGTAGAGCACCTCGCCGAAGGTGCCCAGGCGCGTGTTGATCTGCTTGGGCTTGGCGCGGATCGCCTCGCAGATGATGTCCCCGGCCTCGTCGGGCGAGATCGTCGGGAACGAGTCATAGATCTTGGTCGGCGCGATCATCGGCGTCCGGACCAAGGGCATGTGGATGGTCGTGAACGTGATGCCGTCGCCGATGACCTCCGAGGACACGACGCGCGTCCAGGCGTCCAGCGCGGCCTTCGACGCCACGTAGGCGCTGAAGCGCGGGGGCGAGGTCTGCACGCCGATCGACGACACGTTGACGATGTGGCCGAAGCCGCGCTCGCGCATGTGCGGGAGCAACCCCATCGTCAACTTGATCGTGCCGAGGTAGTTCAGCTGGATCGTGCGCTCAAAGTCGTGGAAGCGGTCCTGCGACAGCGCGATCGACCGGCGGATCGAGCGGCCGGCGTTGTTGACCAACATGTCGATCGAGGCGTGATCGGCCAGCAGCCGCGCGACGAGCTCGTCGATCGAGTCGATGGCGGACAGGTCGGCGGAGTAGGCATAGGCGGTGCCGCCCTCGGCCTCGATCGCCTTCTTGGCCTCCTCCAGCTTGTCCATCGAGCGCGCGATGAGGATCGGGATCCCGCCGGCCTTGGCGATCTTCATCGCCGCCGACAGGCCGATCCCCGACGACGCCCCGGTGATGACCACCGTCTTGCCGTTGACGGAGTGCTCGAAGGACCGGTCCTTGTAGAGGTCCGGGTCCAGCGTGCGCTCCCAGTAGTCCCACAGCAGCGGCGCGTAGGTGTCCAGCTCGGGCACCGCGATGTCGGTGCCCTTCAGCGCGCGCTCGGTGTCGCGCGTGTCGAACTGGCAGGTGAAGCCGACGTGCTCGATGACCTGCGGCGGGATACCGAAGTCCAACAGGATGCTGTCGCGCACGCCCTTCAGCGCGGGCAGCTTCATCACCATCGACAACGTGCCCTTGGGCAGCATGTCGAGCAGCTTCTTGTCGATGCGCATCGCCATGTGCGGCGCGTGGCCGGCGCGGGCGAACGTGTTGAGGATGTCGCCGGAGCGCTGGCCCTTGGGGTGGGCGAGGTGGAAGGCCTGGCCGTCGAGGTCCGGCTCGTGGGCGATGTGGTCCATCGCCTGGGCGACGTAGTCGACCGGGACCACGTTGGTCCAGCCGAGCTCCGGGCCGATCAGCGGCGCCCACTCGGGCAGCCAGCCGCGGATCTTCTGCAAGGCCTTGAAGAAGTAGTAGGGGCCGTCGACCTTGTCCATCACCCCGGTCTGGGAGTGGCCGACGACGACCGCGGGCCGGTACACGCGCCACGGCGTGGTCGCGTCCTCGCGGGCGATCTTCTCCGACTCGAACTTGGTGCGGTGGTAGGGCGAGGGCAGCTTCTGGCCCTCGTCGAACATGTCCTCGCGGAACAGCCCGCGGTGCGCGCCGGCGGCGGCGATCGACGACACGTGGTGCAGCGTGCCGACCTCCAACGCGTTGGCGAGGTCGACCGCGTGGCGGGTGCCCTCGACGTTGAGGCGCTCGTTGCGCTCCTCGTCGGCGGTCATGTCGTAGATCGCCGCGAGGTGGAAGAAGTGCTCGATCTTGCCCTTGTGCTCGGCGACGAAGTCGTCACCGACGCCCAGGCGCGGCTCGCTCAGGTCGCCCGTCACCGGCTTGACACGGTCCTCCGCGCCGTCGGGCCAGCTCGCGATCAGCTCGGCGAGGCGTCCGCGCGAGGTCTCGCGGACCAAGACGTAGATGTCGCCGCTGCGGTTGCGCAGCAGCTCCTCGACAAGATGCCGACCGATGAAGCCGGTCGCTCCGGTCACGAAATACGCCATGCAGACACCTCTCCTCGACTCCTCCAAAGCGGGACTTTGTCCACCCTATACGCCCGCGCCCGCCCCGCCGCGGCCTTCGCCGCCCGCAAACCGCGCCGCGCCGCTGACCGCCACGCCGAACGTCGACGCCGCGTTGGCCGCCTCCAGCGCCAGCCCGTCGGCGAGCGGCAGGCCGAAGCCCTCGATCGCCGCGCGCCGGTCGGCGAGCATCGTCTCCTGCGGGAACGCCGCCAGCGCCTCCGCCCACTCGAGCGCGCGACGCAGCGGGTCACCGGCGATCTCGGTGAGCAGCCCGAAGCGGTCGGCCTCGTCGACGTCGACGATCCGGCCCGACAGGATCAGGTCCAGCGCGCGCCCGAGGCCGACGACGCGCGGCAGGCGCTGCGTGCCGCCGTCGATCAGCGGGACGCCCCAGCGGCGCTCGGGGCAGCCGAACTGCGACTGCGGGGACGCGATCCGCAGGTCGCACCACAGCGCCAGCTCCAGGCCGCCTGCGAGCGCGTAGCCGTCGATCGCGGCGATCGTCGGCTTGGATGGCGTCAGCCGCGTGAAGCCCATCGGGCCCTCGGCCAGGCCGAGCCGGTCGGCGTAGGTCTCGATCGCCTTCAGGTCGGCGCCCGCGCAGAACGCGATCCCGCCCGCGCCGGTCAACACCATCACCCGCGCGTCGTCGTCGGCCTCGAACGCCTCGTAGGCCGCGTGCAGCGCTACGGCGGTCGGACCGTCCACCGCGTTGCGCCGCTCCGGGCGGTCGATCGTGACCACGAGGGCGGCGCCCACGCGCTCTGTACGGACGGGGTCGCTCATGGGCCAAGACCCTAAAGCCCGGTCGATGGTCGAGGAGCCGGTGCATCGGAGATGCGTAGGGTTGGCCAGATCACGATGGGACGACTGTCCGAACGCGACCTGCGAGCTGTCCTGGACCTCGTGGGCGAAGCGCACGACGTGGAAGACCTCGACGAGTTTCGCGCGGTGCTGCTGCCCGCGCTGAACCGGCTGCTGCCTGCCGACTTCGCGGCCTACAACGAGCTGGTCGACGGCGGCGTGCCCGTAGCGACGATCACCGACCCCGTCGCGCCGCCCTCGCAGCTGGAGGCGTGGGCGCGCTACGCCGCGCAGAACCCGCTCTACCAGCGCTTCATGCGCACGCGCGACGGCCGCGCCTACTGCTTTGCCGACGTCATCTCGCGCCGCGACCTGGAGCGCCTGGACGTCTACCAGGAGATCTTCGTCCCGCTCGGCCTGCGCGACCAGATCGCGTTCACGCTGCCCGCGCCGCGGTTCCTGACGATCGGGCTGGCGATCTCGCGCGGCGGCAAGGAGTTCGGCGAGCGCGAGCGCGGGATGCTCGACCTCGCCCGGCCGCATCTTGTGCAGGCCTATCGCAACGCGGAGCTGCGCCAGCGCAGCGCGTCGCTGATCGAGTCGCTGCGCACGGGGCTGGACGACCGCCAGACTGCGGTCGTCGTGCTGGATGCCGACCGCCGCGTCGCGTTCGCCACCGAGGCCGGCCACGCGACGCTCGCACGCCTTGACCGCCGCACGTTCCGCCGCGCCGGCGAGGAGGCGACGCTTCCACGTGCGCTGCAGGACTGGGTCGAGCGGCCTGAGGCCGGCCATGCGCTGGCGCTCGGCGACGGCCTCGTGGCGCGCGTGGTGCGGGGCGGCGGCCGCGGCGCCGGCGACGTCCTCTTCTTCGACGAGGCCCGCCAGATCCTGTCGCGCAGCGCGCTGGTCGAGCTGGGCCTCAGCGAGCGCGAGGCCGACGTCCTGCAGGAGCTGGCTCGCGGCGGCACGACCGCCGAGGCCGCGACCGCGCTGGGGATCTCCGAGCGGACGGTCGCCAAGCACTCCGAGCGCATCCACCGCAAGCTCGGCGTGCGCTCACGCTCGCAAGCGATCGCCACCGCGGCGGCCGCGGCCTCCGCGGGCGATTCGCTGCGCCAGCCCGCGGTCGCGAGCTAGCGGCGGGCGGCTACCAGCCGCCGTGCCAGCGCTGATCGCCGCCGGCGGCCTTGACGGCCGCCTTCTTCGCATCCTTGCGCCGGTCCAGGCGACCCTGGATGAGCGAGACGACGATGACGACGATCGGGAAGAAGGCGAGGACGATGAACGCCGCGTTCGTGACGACCTTGTCGTCGGTCTCGCCGTAGGTGCCCTCGCCGGACGCCTGGGCGAACGCCATGGGCGCGGACAGGGCCAGCAGCGACAGGGTAAGCAGCAGAGACGTGATCAGGCGGCGCATCGCCAGGGCATCGTATTGAATGCGGCGGCATGGTGGCACTCACGCGTGAGCGGACGGACGACGGCATCGAGATCCTGCGGCTGGACCGGCCGGAGGTCCGCAATGCGATGGGCACGGCGATGCTCGCGGAGCTCGACACGGCGCTGACCGAGCTGGCGCTCGACGAGACACTGAAGGCGCTGGTCTTCAGCACGACCAACGAGCGCGCGTTCTGCGCTGGGGCCGACGTCTCCGAGCAGCTCGACCATGAGGCGGGCGTGGCGCGGATGGAGGCGTTCGCGCGGCTCTACACGGCGGTCGAGGCGTTCCCGGCGCCGACGATCTGCGTCTGCGTCGGCAACGTCGTGGGCGCGGGGGCGGAGGTCGCCGCGGGTTGCGACCTGCGCGTCGGCGGCGACAACCTCAAGCTGCTGTTCCCGGGCGCCAGGCTCGGCGTGCCGGTCGGGCCGGCGCGCCTGGTCCCGTTGGTCGGGCTGAGCAAGGCCCGCGAGCTGATCCTGACCGGGCGCGTCGTGCAGATCGACGAAGCCGAGGCGCTCGGGCTGCTCGCCCGCCGCGCGCCCGCCGCGGAGGCCGAGGCGGCGGCGATCGCACTAGCCGGCGAGATCGCGCAGCACCCCGCCGCCGGCCTGCGTCACCTCAAGGACCTCTTCCGCGAGTACGAGGGCACCAAGTACCGCGTCGCCCGGGAGAACGCCGAGATCGTGGAGTTCCAACGGACAGGTGGTGGGCTCCCGTACGGCGGTGTGCAACGCTGAAAGGCGTGCTCCAGCGCTTCGCCATCTTCACCAGCGTCACCGTCCTGACCATCACCGCGCTCGCGGCCGCTCCCGCCGCGCAGGCGGCCCACAAGCCCAGCTCGTATGCCCAGCTGCGCGCCCAGCTGTCGCGCCTGGCACGCACCGCGGGCGGTTCGGGCGGCTACGTCGTGCTCGACGGCACCACCGGCCGGACGCTCGCGTCGAGTGACGCGAACACCGTCCGCTCGCTCGGCTCCACGGCCAAGCTGCTGACGACCGGCACCGCGGTCGACCTGCTCGGCGTCGGCGGGACCCTGAACACCACGCTCTCGACCGTCGCGGGGGTCACCCCCGACGGCACGCTCGGCGGCGACCTCATCCTGCACGGCGGCGGTGACCCGCTGCTCGACGAGGCCCAGCTCGGCAAGCTCGCCGACGTGGTCCAGGCACGCGGGATCAGGACGATCACGGGCTCGATCGTCGGCGACGAGAGCGCGTTCGACACGCTGCGCGGCGGGCCGGCGACCAACGGGGCGTTCGACCCCGAGCTGACCGGGGTCCTCGGCGCGCTGACCTACGCGCGCGGGCGCAACACGCCCAACGGCCAGCTGCTGGCCGATCCCGCCGCGGCCGCCGCCACGCGCTTTGACGACGTGTTGGAGAACCGCGGGCTGAAGGTCCGCGGCACGCCGCGCACCGGGACGACGCCGCCGGGCGCCGCCGAGCTGGGCGGCGTCGCCACCCGCCTGCCCGACGTTGTCAAGGTCATCAACAAGACCTCCGACGACTTCGCGGCCGAGATGCTGACCAAGGTGCTGGGCGGCGGCACGACGGCCGCGGGCGCCGCGCGCATCGCGCAGCACGCGCGGCAGCTCGGCGCGGTCGTCAACGTGGTCGACGGCTCCGGCGTCGATCGCCGCACCAAGGCCTCACCGCGCCAGCTCGCCCGCTTCGTGCGGGCGATCCGGACGCGCCCGGCGATCGCCGCGTCGCTGCCGATCGCCGCCGTCGACGGGACGCTGCGCGATCGCATGATCGGCGGCGCAGCGGCCGCTCACTGCTACGCGAAGACCGGGACGCTGCCGCAGTCGCGCGTCAGCGCCCTGGCCGGCTGGTGCCGCACCCACGGCAAGACCCGCGTCTTCGTGATCCTGCGCGAGGGCGTGAGGTCGGAGGGCGCCGCCAAGGCGTCCGAGGACGCGATGGTGCAGCGGATCGCGGCGACGCGCTCGCGCTAGCGCCGGCGCTCAGCCGCGGGCGATCACCTTCTTCAGCCACGGCACGACGGTCTTCAGGTACTTGTTGGTCTTCGGCGCCGCGGTGAGCGGGTCGAGGTGCGACTGCTCGCTCGACGCGTCGACGTAAGCCGCCAGCGCGCGCGGCGACTTCGAGCGGGTGACGAACGACCGCGCGCCCTTCAAGACGTTGCCCTTTGTCAGCGAGGTCTGGACGGCGTAGACCGGGACGTCGGCCTGGCGCGCCCACTTGATCCGCAACCCCAGGTACTTGGCCGCGGCGTTCTCAGCCAGCGGCGAGGCGGCGTCGACGTCGAGGTTCAGCCGCGCCGGGTAGAACCACTCGACCGCGTTGGCGGGCTCCTGACCGAACGTCTCGGCGACACGCGCGATGGGGGAGACCTCACCGTCGACCCAGTCGCCGTTGGCGCCCAGCGTGCCGGAGCGCACCTGGATCAGGCCCAGCTCCTTGGGCGACGTGGTGGCGTCGAAGGCGAAGCCGAACTGGCCGCGGTTGGTCACCGGGATCGGCGGCTTGAACGCGGCCGGCAGGAGGCTGAACGCCTGGCCCACGGACGGCCCGGTCGGGTCCTTGATCGCCAGGATCGCGGCGGACTCGCTGAGGATGCCCGTGACCCACGGCAGGCCGAGGCCGAGCAGGTCGAGGAACGGCTGCTTCTTGATCTCGGCCAGGCGCTTCTTGGCCTGGGCCAGGTCTGCGGAGTCGAACGATCCGCGCAGGCCGCCGTCGATCAGCACGACGCCGTCGAGGTCTTCATAGCCGCGGTGGCCGTTGAAGTCCCACGAGGCGTAGGCGACCGCGACCGACGCGCCGAGCGAGTGGCCGCCGAGGATCACGCGCTTGGCGCCGCTCTTGCGGGCCTTGTCGACGACGCGCTTGACGTCCTCCAGTTGGACGCGCAGGCCCCAGTCGGCGGCGAACTTCAGCTTCGACGCGTCCGGCGGCTGGTAGTGCGGGGTGATGCTCGGGTCGGCGATCCAGCCCGCGTAGTAGTCGAACATCGCCTTTGGCGTGACCGTGCCCGCCAACGCCTGCTTGAAGACCGACGTGTCCTCCAGCTTCTGCGAACGGCGGTCGACCGCCCAGACCTGAAGCCCGGGCACGTCCTTGACGAGCTCGCGCGCGGTGAGCGTGAAGTCGCCGCGCCCGCCGTTGGTGCCGGGGACGAGCACGAGGACGGTCTTGGCGCTCGTCGACCCGAACTTGGTCACCTCGAGCCTGTCGTAGGTGCGCGGGCCAGGCGCCTTGGTCCAGCCGGTGATCGTGGTCTGGACCTCGGCGGCAGGGGCGCTGGACGCGGCGCTCAGGGACGCGGCGCTCAGGGACGCGGCGGCAAGGGCTGCGGCGAGCAGTAGGCGGTGGGACATCGCGCATACCTACCATGGAGGCGTGGCCGTCGCTATTGCCTCCGACCTCTCCAAGGACATGTCCGGCGTCCCGCTGCTGCGGGGCGTGTCGTTCAAGCTCGAGCGCCGAGACCGGCTGACGATCGCCGGTCGCAACGGCGCGGGCAAGACGACGCTGCTGCGGATGCTCTCCGGCGAGACCTCGATCGACGGCGGCGAGCTGGTCTTCCAGAAGGGCATGCGCGTCGCGCTGCACGACCAGCGCCCGCCGCGCGACCAGGACGTCACGCTGCGCGACTACGTGCTGAGCGCGTGCAAGGAGCAGCTCGCGTTGGAGGCCGAGCTGTCCCAGCTCGAGGTCGCGATGGCCGAGGGCGACGACGCGGCGATGAACCGCTACGCCGACGTCTACGCGCGCTTTGAGGCCGCCGGTGGATACGGCTGGCGCGACCGCGCTGACAACTACCTGCACGGTCTGGGCTTCACCGACGACGCGCTCGATCGCAAGTTGAACACCTTCTCCGGCGGGCAGCTGACGCGCGCGTCGCTGGCGCGGGCGCTGGCCGTCGAGGCCGACCTGTTGTTGTTGGACGAGCCGACCAACCACCTCGACATCGAGTCGCTCGAGTGGCTGGAGCAGACGCTGACGTCGCTGGACTGCGCGATCGTCCTGGTCGCGCACGATCGCTGGTTCCTGGAGGCCGTCGGCACCGCCGTGCTGGAGCTGGAGGCGGGGCGGAGTCGGTACTTCAAGGGCACCTGGCACGCGTGGCGCCGGGAGCAGGCGGCGCGCGAGCTGGCGCTCGGCCGGGCGATCGAGAAGCAAGAGGCCGAGATCGCGCGGATGGAGAAGTTCGTCGAGCGCTTCCGGGCCAAGGCGACGAAAGCCAAGCAGGCCCAGTCGCGGGTCAAGGCATTGGACAAGATCGAGCGGATCTCGCGCGATCCCCGCGACACGCGCGAGCTGGGCTTTGCGTTCGCCAAGCCGGAGCGGACCGGCCGCGTGATCTTCGAGCTGGAGGAGGGGCGGCTCGAAGTGGGGGAGGGCGAGCGCCACAAGCTGCTGCTGGAGGACGCCGAGATCTGGCTCGAGCGCGGCGAGCACGTGTCTTTGGTCGGCCCGAACGGCACCGGCAAGACCACGCTGATCGAGGCGCTCGCGTCCAAGCGGCCGCTGAACGGCGGCAAGCTGCGCACCGGCCACAACCTCAAGGTGGGGTACTTGAGCCAGCACGACTCGGTGCTGGAGGGCGTCGGCACGGCGCGCACGGTCGCCGAGGCGGCGGTCAAACTCACCGGCCTGACGCCCAACCAGGCGCGGTCGCTGCTGGGCAAGTTTCTGTTCTCCGGCGAGCAGGCCGAGAAGCCTTTGGATGGGTTGAGCGGCGGCGAGCGCAAGCGCTTGGCCTTGGCGATCCTGCTGTCGCAGAGCGCCAACGTCCTGATCCTCGACGAGCCGACCAACCACCTGGACTTGGAGTCGCGCGAGGCGTTGGAGGATGCCTTGAGCAGCTTCGAAGGCGCGTTGCTGTTGGTGACGCACGACCGCGCGCTGCTGGAGGCGGTCGGGAGCCGGACGGTCGCGCTGGAGCACCAGCGGCTGCGCTCCTACCTCGGCGGCTGGGTCGAGTACGCCCGCATCCGCGACGAGCGCCGCGCCAACGGCGAGGACCCGGCCGGCCCGCTCCCGGACGCGCCGAAGAAGAAGGCGCCCCCGAAGCCCAAGCCCGTGGCCGCCGCGCCGGCGCCCGCGCCGACCAACGGCACCCCCAAGCCCTCCAAGAACGCCCTCAAGCAGACGACCAAGCTCGAGAAGGCGATCGAGGACGCCGAAGCCGCCCTCTCAACGCTCGAAGAGGAACTCGCCGCCCCCGAAGCCTGGGCCTCCCAGTACGAGTCCGCTAAGAACACCGCTCGCCACACCGCTGCCAAGCGCGCCGTCGAAGACGCGTACGCCGCGCTCGAAGAGCACCTCGAGAAGATCGAGGCATAGACCTTGTCTTCTGCCAGACCGGCATTCACGGGTCGTTCACGCCTCCATCACTGAGCCGTCACAGGTGGCCGCCGCGTGAAGGGCACCATGATGGTCGTGACGATCGAGCTCGGCACTCGCCTCGGCCTCAACGTCCATCGTGACCAGTGGCCCACGGCTGCTCTGCTGCACTCCTATGAGTCGGCGGGGTTCGCGTGGGTGCAGGTCCACACACCGCCGCGCCCCATGCTGGCCGACCGAGAGCGTGGTCGTAACCACGCGCGTGCCCTTCGCGCTGCTCTCGCTCCTCACGGCCTGCGGCTCCTCCTCCACGGTCCCGACGACCTCAGCGCCGGGACCATCGAGCACGACCGGGCCTTCGACGGGTTGATGGACTATGCGGCAGAGGCGGGTGCGGAGCTCGTCGTCATCCATGCCATGAACTTTCCGGTCGCCGACGGGAACGCCGCGGGGGCGCGTCTGCGCGAGCGGCTGGACGCCGAGGAGCGCTCGCTACGGCGCTGCGCGCAGCGCGCCGAGGCGCTCGGCCTGACGCTGGCGCTGGAGAACCTCGCGCCCACGTACCCGATAAAGCCGGCGCTGCCCCAGGTCTGCCACGACCTGCTCGCCGTCCGCGACCTCGTCCGCCGCCTGGGCTCTCCTGCCGCCGGCTTGTTGCTCGACGTCGGCCATGCGCACCTCGTCGCCTCGCTGCGCGGCGAGAGCGCCGAGCGCGCCGTCCGCGCCGCGCTGGACGACGTCGTCCTCTTCCACGTCCACGACAACCTTGGCGCTCGGCGCCACGACCTCGGCGCGCCCGGGGTCGACCCGCTTCGCCTCGACCTCCACCTGCCGCCCGGCGCGGGCTGCCTGCCGTGGGACCGCCTCGGCCCGCTGCTCGCCGCACACACGGCGCCGCTGATGCTGGACGTCGAGCGCTCCCACAACGCCGCGCCGCAGACGCTCGCGGTCGGCACCGCCGGCCTGCTGCGGCGCCGCGCGGCGGTTGCCGCCGCGGCGTAGGCCCTAGTAGGTCCGGACGTCCTCGTCCGCGTCGGGCTCCTCGACCGCCGGGATCGGCTCGTCGAAGATCGCCGCGATCGCGTCCAGCGCTCCCTGCTCCTTCTCGCTGACCGGCTTGCCGCCGATCCCCAGGAAGCCGCCCTCGCGGTGCGCGTGCGCGACCTCCTCGGCCAAGGCGTACACGAACCGCTTGTAGGCCACTAACTCGTCGTCCTGGGCGAGGCGGTCGAGCAGGCGCACGGCGCGGCGCAGGTCGTTGAGGGCGCGGTCGCGGATCGCGTCGGGCGTCGGGGTCTCCTGGGGGCTCAGCGTGGGGGCGGTCGTGAGGATCGCCTCCATCAGCTCACCCGGCTCCTTGGCGCGCGCCTCGGCGTACGCGCGTGACAGCGCGACCGACTCGCGCAGCTGGCCGCCCGGCTCGGAGGCAGCGACGAACAGCCCGGCGAGGGCGGGGGCCGTGGTGACCACCGCCCACTCCTCGGCATTGAACGAGGCCTTGGTCGTCATGTTGTCAGGGTACGACGCCGCCACCGACACCGCGGATGTGGCACTGTGGCGGCACCCATGCTCGTCATCTTTCACCCCGACGCGACGCCCGAGGAGATCGAGGCCGTCACCCAGCGGATCCTCGCCACCGGAGCCGGCGCGCAGCGCGTCGTCGGGGCCGAGCAGACCGTCATCGGCGTCATCGACGCCGACCGCGACCACATCACCTCGCTGGAGCTGGACGCCGATCCCGGCGTCGACCGCGTCGTCCCGGTCTCCTCGCCTTACAAGCTCGCCCACAAGCACCGCCACGGCGATCAGCCGCACGCGGTCGACATCGCCGGCGTCTCCTTCGGCGGCCCGAGCCCCGAGTTCCGGCTGATCCTCGGCCCGTGCGCGGTCGAGTCGCGCGACCAGACGCTGACCGCCGCCCGCGCGTGCGCCGACGCTGGCGCCGATCTCCTGCGCGGCGGCGCCTTCAAGCCGCGCACCAGCCCCTACGCCTTCCAGGGCCTCGGGAAGCCCGGCCTGGAGATCCTCGCCGAGGCGCGCGCCGAGACCGGCCTGCCGATCGTGACCGAGCTGACCGACCTGCGCGACGTCGAGACCGTCGTCGAGTACGCCGACTGCATCCAGGTCGGCGCGCGCAACATGCAGCACTTCCCGCTGCTGACGGAGATCGGCCGCGCCGGCCTCCCGGTCCTGCTCAAGCGCGGCATGGGCGCCTCGATCGACGATTTCCTCCTGGCCGCCGAGTACATCCTCACTGAGGGCAACCAGAACGTCGTCCTCTGCGAGCGCGGCATCCACGCCAAGGCGACGCCCGCACGCTCCTGCCTCGACCTCGCCGCGGTCACCGTGCTCAAGGAGCACACGCACCTGCCGGTCATCGTCGACCCATCGCACGCCGCGGGACGGCGTGCGTTGGTCGAGCCACTGGCGCTCGCGGCTGCCGCCTGCGGCTCCGACGGCCTCATCGTCGAGTGCCACCCGGACCCCAAGAACGCCCGCTGCGACGGCCCTCAGGCGATCACGCTTGATGTCTTGCCGGTCTTCGCGGCGCGGGTGCGCGCGGTGGCGTCGGTGGCGGCGGGCGCGCCGGCTTAGGCGTTCAGCGCGGACGCTCGCGGCACCGCGCGGCGTGGTCCGAGGGCGGCGAGGGAGTGAAGGCGTATGGCGTGGCCACCGCTTGGCGTCGTCCTCGAGCGCCGGGGGAGAGGGTCGTTCGGGTCCGAATCGCGAACGGTTCGCATCTAACCCGCGTATATCGCGGGTTACGTGTGAACCATTTCGCTCACCGGTCGTCGATGGGTCGCCCCCTGGAGCCCGGCGCAAAGCCTGCGGACGACACGAGGCGGTCGCCACTCCAGCCGCCTTCACTCCTTCGCCGCCCCCGGACCACGCCCCGCACCACCACAGGCGCCCGAGCTGAGCGCCACGAACGCTTGACCTCAACCACGCTTGAACCCTCACCCTGCGTGGCATGCAGACCAAGACCACCCAGCAGCACCTCGGCGCCAGCGCCCGCATCACCCAAGAGGTCACCTCCTGGCCCGGCGTCACCGCCGGTCATGGCTCGCGGGGCGAGTGGGCCTTCAAGGTCGGCCGGCGGGAGATCGGCCACCTGCACGGTGACCACGCCGCCCACTTCGGCTTCCCCAAGGACGTCTTCGACACGTACTTTGCCCAGGGCCGGATCACGTTTCACCCGGTCTTCCCCGACCGCCGCGGCCCGGGGGCGCGGCGGATCGAGGATGACGCGGATGTCGCCGACGTGATCGCGATCCTGCGCGACCAGTACGAGCGCGCGGTCAGCCGGTCGTGACGCGCTGGTAGCGACGGATCGCCAGCGGCACGGTCACGGCGAGGATGCCGAGCGACCAGGCGATCGCGGTGATCGCCGGGTGCTGGAGGACCCACGGCGCGTTGTCGGCGATCGCGGTGGGGTTGCCGAACAGGTCGCGCAGCGCGGCGACGACCGCGCTGACCGGGTTGTAGTCGGCGAGCGTCCGGACGGCCTTGTCCATGCCCTCGGTCGGCACGAAGGTGTTGGCCAGGAACGTCAGCGGGAACAGGACCACGAACGCGAGGCCCTGGACCGCGTCGGGTGTGCGGACGAGCATGCCGACGAGCGTCCCCGCCCACAGGATCGCGAACGTGAACAACAGCAGGATCCCGAACGCGGCGGCCGCGTGCAGGACGTCGGTGTGGATGCCCCAGCCGATGAGAAGGCCGGAGCCGACGAGCACGCAGAGGCCGATCAAAGCCGCCGCGAAGTCGGCGATCACGCGACCGGACAGCACCGCGCTGCGTGCCATCGGTAGCGCCCGGAAGCGATCGACGACGCCCTGCTGGAGGTCCTCGGCCATCGACATCCCCGCGCCCATGAACGTGAAGGCCATGGTCTGCACGAAGATCCCGGCCATCAGGAACTCCTTGTAGTCGCCGCCGCCCGCGACGTGGATCGCGCCGCCGAAGACGTAGGCGAACAGCAACACGAACATCAACGGCTGGAGCGTGACGTCCAGCAGCTTCTCGGGCACGTGGCGGATGTGCGTGAGGTTGCGCTGCGCGACGACCCAGCCGTCGGCCAGCGCCCACTTCACCTTGTTGGTGGTCATGCCGCCACCTCCGTCAGGTGCAGGAAGACGTCGTCGAGCGTCGCGCCCTCGCCGACCATGGCCTTCAATTCGCTCGGCGTGCCGCGCGCGATGACGCGGCCGTGGTCGAGCACGACGATGTCGTCGCAGAGCTGGTCGGCCTCCTCGAGGTACTGCGTGGTCAACACGAGCGTGGTGCCGTCGGCGACCAGGCCGCGCAGGAGGTCCCAGAGGTCGTTGCGGGAGCGCGGGTCCAGCCCGGTCGTCGGCTCGTCCAGGAACAGGACCGGCGGCGCGGTAACCAGCGACGCGGCGAGGTCCAGCCGCCGCCGCATGCCGCCGGAGTAGGTCCGGACGAGCCGTCCGGCGGCGTCCATCAGCGAGAACTGCTCCAGCAGCTCCTGAGCGCGCGCACGTGCCCGCGCGCGTCCGAGATGGTTCAACCGCCCGATCATCTCGAGGTTGTGGCGGCCAGTCAGCAGCTCGTCGACCGTGGCGTGCTGCCCGGCCAGGCCGATCCGCTCGCGGATGCCCTGCGGGTCGTTGGCGAGGTCGACGCCCGCGACGGTCGCGCTGCCCTCAGACGGCGTGAGCAACGTCGTCAGGAGCTTGACGGTGGTGGTCTTGCCTGCGCCGTTGGGGCCGAGCAGGCCGAGGACGGTGCCCGCGGGCACGTCGAGGTCGACGTCGCGCAGGACCCAGGCATCGCCGAAGCGCTTGCCCAGGCCCCGCGCCGTGACGCCGGGGGAGGTGGGGAGTGGGGTCATGGGGAGAGGGTCCTTCGGGTTGTTCGTACGGTGTACGTTCACCGTACGGCGTACGAAAGCAGTACGCTGTACGAATGTCAAGCGACGATCGCCGACGCCGTCCGAGCCGCGAGGAGCGGGAGCTGGCGCGCGAGGCTGGGCGCGAAGCCAGCAAGGTCGCGCGCCAGAAGGCCAAGGAGGCCGCCGAGAGCATCAAGGAAGAGGCGATGGAGGCTGCGCTCGCCGCCCATCGCGACGTCCACCACGGCGCCAGCCCCTTCGGCCTGCTCTGGGAGCGCGAGGACGACGGCGCCCGCAGCGGCGCCCGCCCCGGCCTGCGCGGCCGCGGCCGCGGCTCCGGGCTCAACCGGGCTGAGATCGTCGCCGTCGCGCTGCGGATCGCTGAGGCCGAAGGCCCCGAGGCGGTGTCGATGCGCCGGATCGCCAAGGAGCTCGGCGTCGGCACGATGTCGCTCTACCACCACGTCCCGACCAAGGACGACCTGCTCGATCTCATGCACGACCAGGTGATGGGCGAGCTCGTCCTCGGCGCCGACGAGCTGGCCGACGACTGGCAGGAGGCACTCAAGCAGATCAGCCGCCGCACCCGCGAGGTCTACACACGCCACTCGTGGATGGTCTCCGGCGCGTGGGAGCGCCCGCAGTTCGGCCCGCGCGCGTTCGCCCACATCGAGCAGTCGCTGCAAATCATGAAGGGGATCCCGCAGGACCAGGCGATGATGATGCTCGGGGTCGCCGACGACTACGTGATCGGCTTCGTCTCCCGTGAGGCCGCCGCGCGCAGCGCGTACGAGCGCGCCGGGATGGACGAGCGCCAGTTCATGGAGGAGTTGCGCCCCTACGTGGAGGGGTTGCTCGCCGAGCGCGCCAGCGAGTTCCCCGCCTTGGCCGCGTTCGTCGGCAACGATTGGACGCAGAACACCGACGAGCGGTTCGAGGCCGGACTGCGTTGGCTGGTTGCCGGTATGGCAATGGACGTGCAGTCCGGCGCCTGACCGGGGCGTTCACGTCTCGATCACATCATGTTGGTCGGGTCTTCACAGAAACCGAGCGCAAGCAGGGGAAATTCCACCTATGCGCGCCGATCTGCACTGCCACTCGACCGCATCGCAGCTCTCCAAGCTGGGCGTGCAGCGAGCACTCGGCCTTCCTGAGTGCGCGACGCCACCGCAGGAAGTCCTGGAGCTCGCGCTCGCCCGCGGGATGGACTTCGTCACGATCACCGACCACGACACGATCGCCGGGGTCCTGGAGATCGCCCACGACCCGCGCGTCTTCGTCTCGGTCGAGCTGACCTGCTGGTTCCGCGAGGAGCCCCAGGCGGTGCACGTCCTCATCTACGGCATCACACCGGACCAGTTCGCCGACCTACAGGCCGTCAGCAACTGCGTGGAGTCGGTCGCCGAGTACCTGCACGAGCACGAGATCGCCTGCGCGCTCGCGCATCCGTTCTACGCGGTCGAGGCGCCGCTGACCCCGCGTCACCGCCGCCGCCTCGCGCAGCTCTTCCCGGTCTGGGAGGTCCGCAACGGCTCGCGCGCCAAGGAGCTGAACCTCCCGGCCTTCGTCTACGTCGAGACGCACGGCGGCACCGGCATCGGCGGCAGCGACGACCACGCGGGCGTCGACATCGGCCGCACGTGGACCGAGACCCCGAGAGCCGACACGCCGGCCGAGTTCCTCGCGCACCTGCGCGCCGGCCGCGCGAAGGCCGGCGGCGACCAGGGCAGCGCCGCCAAGTGGGCGCACGCCGCGATGGCGCTGGCCGTCCGCTCGCTGGACCACGACTCTGACGCGCACGCCCACGAGGCGCCGGACCCGGCCGCGGTCTTCACGATCGTCGACCGCATCATGCGCGAGGGCGAGGCTCGGCGCGGCGCGATGGGCGCCGACCTGGAGCCCGCCGACGCGCGGGCGCTGCTGCGCGCCTGGCTGGACGCGGTCAACCTGGGGCACTTGAGCAGCGCCGATCTGCTCGCCGCGATGCAGGACCCGGAGTTCCGCCACCGCGACCTCTTCCGCCGCGCGCGCCGCACCCACGAGCGCAAGCTCGCCCAGTGCGTCGAGGACGTCGTCGACGGCCTCGGCCGCCACGGCGCCAAGGGCCTCGCGCCGGTCGCCGCGCAGTTGTTCGATGCCTTGGTCCCGGCGATCCCCTACGTCCCGGCCGCCGCCTTCCTGGGCAAGGAGAAGGGCAAGGTCGCGCCGGCGCGCGAGGACGAGCCGCGCCGCGTCGCGCTGGTCGCCGACGGCGTCGGCGGCATGCACGGCGTCACGCACACGCTCCAGGAGTTGCGCCACCGCGGCGTCCCGGGCTTCGAGGTCGAGATCGTCTCCACCGACTTGATCGCCGACCGCCGCATGAGCGCGGTCGCCGAGGTCGAGATCCCGTTCTACGCGGGGCTGAACGTCGGGGTGCCGTCGCTGCCGGCGATCGTCGAGGCGCTGGCCGAGGGCCGCTACGACCTCGTCCACCTCTGCTCGCCCGGCCCAGCCGGCGTCGCCGCGCTAATGACCGCGCGCGTCATGGACCTGCCGGTGCTCGGCAGCTACCACACCGAGTTGGGGGCCTACGCGGGCCTGCGCAGCGCCGACCCCATGTTGGAGGCCTTCGCGCAGGGCGCCATGGCGATGTTCTACTCGCAGTGCGAGGTGGTACTGTCGCCGAGCGAGGCCAGCGACGACGTTCTCAATGGCCTTGGGATCGAGTCCGAGCGCGTCGGCCGCTGGGACCGCGGGGTGGACCTCACGCGTTTTGATCCGGCGCGGCGGGTGCGCGACAGGGACGGCGGCGACGGCGACGGCCGCATCGACGTCCTCTACGCCGGACGATTGACCCGCGAGAAGGGCGCCGACCTCCTGGCCGACGCCTTCCTGGCGGCGCACGCGCGCGACCCGCGCCTGCACCTCGTGTTGGCCGGCGGCGGGCCCGAGGAGGAGGCGCTGCGTGAGCGCGTCGGCGCGCAGGCGACGTTCTTGGGGTGGTTGGAAGGCGACGCGCTGGCCGACGCCTACGCCAACGCCGACCTCTTCCTGTTCGCCTCGCGCACCGACACCTTCGGGCAGGTCCTGCTGGAGGCCCAGGCCAGCGGCCTGCCGGTCGTCGCGGTTGCCGAGGGCGGCCCGTGCTCGATCGTCGCTGACGGCGAGACCGGCCTCCTGCGCGCCCCCGACGTCACCGCGCTGGCCGACGCGGTCGTCGCGCTCGCCGCGGCGCCGGACGAGCGTGCACGGCTGGCGGCCAACGCCCGTGCCGCGGTCGCCGAGCGAACGTGGGATCGCGCGCTGGAACGGCTCGCCGACGGCTATCGCCGCGCGCTGGGCGAAGGCGTCGCGACTGCCGCCGCCGAGACGGAGGCCCGCCGTGTCGCCTGAGCTGGCGGTCCTCGAGGGCGGCGCCGCGCGCGTCCGCCGGCTGCACGCCGTCGACGCTACGCCCACGCGGCCCCTACGCGTCGCCGACGTCGCGCTCTTCTACGGCGAGCGCAGCGGCGGCATCCGCACCTACCTCGACGCCAAGGCCGAGCACGCGATCCGCACGCGCGACATCGACCACCACATCTTGATCCCCGGCGCCAAGGAGCGCCACGCCAGCGGCCGGCACGAGCTGCCGTCGCTGCGCGTCGTGGCCGCCAACGGCTACCGCGTCCCGCTCGGCGCCGGCGCGCTGAAAGAGACGCTGCGCGAGCTACGGCCTGACGTGGTGCTCCTCCACGACCCCTTCTGGTGGCCGGTCGACGTGGTCGCGTGCGCCAAGGAGATCGGCGCCGCGACGGTCGCCGTCCACCACGGCACGTCGAACCTCGAGGCCGCGGCGCTGCCCGGCCCGTCGCGTGTCTACGCGCCGCTGCTGCGTCGCTGGCTGCGGCGCTCCGGCCGTCACGTCGATGCGGTGATGTCCAACGTCGACACGATGGCCGACTTCGGCCGCACCGCGACGATGCCGCTGCGCCTCGGAGTCCACGAGTCGTTCCGCCCGCGCCCGGACGTCAAGCGTGGGGACCATGTGCTGTATGTCGGCAGGCTCTCCCGGGAGAAGGGCGTCCTGGAGCTGCTCGACGCCGCCGCGCGCAGCGCCGACCCGTGGCCGCTGCGGATCGTCGGCAGCGGCCCGCTGGAGGAGACGCTGCGCAGCCGTGCCCGCAAGCTCGGCCTGGAGCACCGCATCTCCTTCCGCCCGCACGCCCGCGACCGCGTCCGGCTCGCGCACCGCTATGCGAGCGCCCGCTGTGTCGTCATGCCCGGTGAGCACGAGACGTTCGGCCTCGTCGCGCTGGAGGCGGCCGCGTGCGGCACGCCGGTTGCCGCCTGCTGGACCGCGCCCGCGGTGCACGCCATCGGCGGCCTTGGCCATGGCTTCGTCCCCGGCGATGCGGACGACCTCGACCGCGCGATCGGCAACGCCCGTGCCGCCGAGCAGGACCCGCGCGAGGCCGCGCTGATCGCCTGGCGTCACCGCTGGGACCGCGTCTTCCGCGACGAGACCGCCGCGCTGCGCGAGTTGGTGGTCTGAACCATGGGCCTGCTCGCCGTCGCGCTGCACGACGTTGAGCCGGCGACCTACGAGCGCTGCGCGCTGATCCGCGACTGGCTCGCCGACCTCGGCGTCGACCGCGTCACGCTGCTCGTGATCCCGGCGCTGGACCTGCACCCGTTCCACGACCGCCGCCCGGAGCTGGCCGAGTGGCTGGAGGAGTGCGCGCGCGGCGGCGACGCCATCGCCCAGCACGGCTTCCAGCACCGCCAGGTCCGCCGCGCCGCCCCGCCGCGCCAGCTCGTCGCGCGCGTGCAGGGCGGCACCGCCGCGGAGTTCGTTGGCCTTGACGTCGACGAGACCCGCCGCGCGGTTCTCGCGGGACGGCGGCTGTTGAAGCTCGCCGGCGTCCAGCCGCGCGGCTTCGTCGCGCCCGCCTACGCCTACACCCCGGCGCTGCGCGCGACGCTGGCGACGACCTTCGACTGGTGGGCCGGCCTCGGCCGTCTCCACCGCGCCGACCGCACCTCCACGCGCGCGCCCGCGCTGACGCTTGGCACCTCGACCGCCTTCAAGCGCTGGACGTCACCCTCGGTCGTCCGCCTGGGCGCACGCCTCTCCGGCGACCTGCTGCGCCTGGACCTGCACCCGGCCGATCTCGACCACACGCGCTGCGTCGGCGCCGTCGAGAAGGTCCTCAAGGCGGCCCGCCACCGCGCGGCCGTCACCTACGACGACCTCGCCCCGGCGGCGCTGCTTTAACCGACCGCGGGCCCCGGGCGAGTCGTTCGCCCGGGGCCCGCGGAAGTGCTCCTGTCAGGCGATCGCTACTGGATCGGCGCGACGAGGCCGGTGGTCGACTCGTCGGTGTCCTTGGGGATCCGCGTCTTGCCGGAGTTCTTGGAGGCCTTGCAGCCGCGCGGGCGGCCGAGGTCGAACGGGCCGGCGATGTACTGCGTGGCCTTGCCAGAGGCGACCGAGGCGTAGGTCACGACCAAGAGCGGGTCGACGCGCGGCTCGGCGCAGACGTCGCCGTCGATCGTGAACTTCGACGTGATCGGGTGCCAGTTGCCGACGTTGGCGCCGGTGCAGTTGACGCCCCAGCCCGGCTGCTCGCCGTTGCAGGAGAAGGCGTCGGTCGCGAGGACGTCCTTGGTCGTCGGGTCAGTGCCGAAGACCTCGGTGTCGAAGCTCGTGGACGGCTTGTCCGGCAGGACCGAGAAGCCGGTGATCGGCTGCGAGCAGGCGAACGTGTACTCGATCACGCCGCTGTCAGGATCGTCCGGATCGGCTGCGCCCTTGGTGATGTGGCCCTTGCAGATCGTGTTGTTGGGGTTGCTGTCGGCGATCGACTGCGGCGCCGAGTGGTTCAGCAAGACCGCGGCGGCGATGGCGGCGATCAGCACCGCCAGCGCGATGCCCAGACGCGACCGCAGGCGCGTGACGGCGGGGACGTACAACTTCGAGACCTCCGTGTGCAGGGGATAGGGCGGCGCGCCGGAAACAGGGCGCCCGCTTGTGCTCGCATCCTCCGCGGGAGGGGTGTCCGCGGTGTGACCGCGAGGTTGCCCGGGCGTGAATGGTTGGTGAACGACGATTAGGAATCGCCGTTTTCGGCGCCGTCGGAGCTCGCCGACCACTCGGCGTACACCTTGGGTCCGAAGGGCTTCAACTTGGTGTCGGCGCCGAAGCCGAGGCGCGGCGAGAGGCCGAACAGGTCTTGGATCGAGTTCAGCAGCGAGAACGGGTCGTAGGGCGCGTTGACGGTGCCGCCCGCGGTCACGAACGGCGACAGCAGCAGCGCGCCGACCCGGCCGCCACCGGCCTCGGCGTCGTCGGCCGCGCCCTGGTCGAAGGTGATCACGACCAGGCCGCCGTCGCCATAGGCCTTGGACTTCAAGATGGTGGGGACGACCGTCTTCAGCCACGCGTCGGCGTCGGCCAGCGAGGCGGAGCCGTCGTGGGCGGCGGCGGGCAGGATGTAGGAGAACGCGGGCGCGGATGCGGCGTCCTCGACGTCCTGCGTCAGCTGCGTCGGCTCGACGAGCTGGCAATCGCGGCCGGCCGTGATCGTCCCGAACCGCAGGAACGGGTTGCGCGGTTGTGTGGTGGGGTCGACCGCGCACGGGTTGTCGCCGGGCGCGACGCCGGTCGTCCCGCCCTCGACGTAGGCGCGCCAGCTCTGGCCCAGCGAGGAGAGCTGGTCGGCGAGCGTCGGCGTCTGGTCGTCGAACGGCCCGGTCTTGTCCTTCTGCCCGCCGAGCAGCGCGACGCCGGAGGCCGCCGGGTCGTGGCCGGCCGCGTGGTACCAGGGCAACAGCGTGCCCTTGGCGCGGAGCTCCTGCGCGAGGTAGGGCGCGGGCGACGCCTCGCCGAAGGTATCGGGGAACGAGTGGCCGGTGAGCGCGACGACCCAGACGTGCTTGACCGCGGGGTGGGTGGCGGCGGCCGTGTCGGTCGAGGGGTTGTCGGTGGAGTCGTCCTCGCCGGTCGAGTCGGTGGTGTCGGTCGACGTGGAGTCGTCGCTCGTCGCGGATTCGTCGGTCGTCGTCGTCGCGTCGTCGCCGGCCGCCACGTCGGCACTCGACCCGTCGTCGGTCGACGCGGTGTCATCGAGGTCCGCCACGTCACCGCTCGTGTCCGGTTCCGCGGGCGTCGTGTCCTCCGCCACCACCGGAGCGGCCGCGGCCGGCGCTGCCGCCGCCGCGGCCGCCTGCGCCACGAGCGTCCACGGCGGGCGCCCGCCGGCGTCCGCGCGGTCCGGCGTGGCGGCGTTGCCCATCGCCACGCCGAAGGCCAGCACGCCGAGCACCAGCCCGGCCGCGACGCGCGGTGACGGCAGACCCGGACCAACCCCATCATCCTGCTCGACCGCTTCAACAACGGCAGGCTGCGCGAGGACCCGCGCGCGCCAGTCTAGGCGCGTCGGTCCGTTGCGGTCGCCGCATTCCAGGCAGTAGCGCTGGTCGGCGGCCAGGGGCGATCCACAGGTGCGGCAAGGCATCGACTCGCGCAGTCTCGTGACGCTCGCGCGGGGCGATGTGAACGCCTGGTGATCGTGTGAAACGGGCGTTCACAGCTCGTTCACGGGAAAGGCACCAGCGCTTCACAAGGCTCCTCCTCGTGCCCTTCAGTCTGCCGTCCGCAGTCCCGCAAGTCTCACCCCTTCCAAAGGAGTTCCCGAACATGACGACCCGCCTCCGCCGTCTCGGCGTGTGCGCGGCAGCGGTCGGCGTCAGCGCCGCCGTCGTCCCGGGCGCGGCCCAGGCCACGCCCGTGATCACGATGAGTGGCTCGACGTCCGTCGCCCCGCTCGCCACGCTGCTGGCCAAGGCCTACGTGAAGTCCCACCCCGGCAAGGTGAAGTTCAAGCTCGCCCAGGGCGGCTCCGACGTGGGCATCGCCGACGTCGCCGCAGGGCGCGTCACGATCGGCAACTCGTCGCGTGACCCCAAGGCCGGTGACCCGAACGGCATCTTCTTCAACAAGATCGCCCGCGACGCGATCTGCCTGGTCACCAACCCCAAGAACACCCTGGCCAACCTCTCGCAGGCCACGATCCAGGGCATCTTCTCCGGCAGCATCCGCGACTGGAGCCAGGTCCCCGGCGCCACCGCGACGGGCACGATCGACCTCGTCGGTCGTACGGCCGCTTCCGGTACGCAGGACGCGTTCCAGAAGATCTTCATGGGCTCCAAGACGGTGACCACGTCGATCGCGGCCAAGGCCTCCAACGGCCTCGTGCAGCAGGCTGTCCAGTCTGACCCGAACGCCATCGGCTACGTCTCGCTGGACTTCGTCAGCGGCACGAACATCTCCGGCTACAACGGCGTCGCGTGCAACCTGCGCAACGCCAAGTCCGGCGAGTACGGCGGCGTGCGCAACTTCTGGATGGTCACCCGTGGCCGCGCCACCGGCGTCGTCGCCAACTTCATCTCCTGGGTGCAGAACTCCGCTGCCGCCCAGAAGATCGCGGGCAAGCACTGGGTTCCCCTGAAGTAATGCTGACACGGCTTCGAGAGCCGTGGTCCGACCGGCGCGCCGAGCTCACGCTCGGCGCGCTGGCGTGTGCCGTGCTGCTCGTCATTGTCCTCATGGTCGTGTTCGTCGCCAACGAGGCCTGGCCCACGTTCAAGCACAACGGCTTGAGCTGGCTTGGTCCCGGCGGCAACGTCGACGAGCAGATCAACACGATGGTCAACTCGGGGGCCAACGCGCCCGCCGAGGACTACTACGTCCGTGCCTGGCCGCTGGTCTGGGGCACGATCCTGACGACCGGCATGGCGGTCGTCTTCGGCCTGGTCTTCTCGATCCTGGCCGCGATCTTCATCGTGGAGTTCGCGCCGGATCGTCTGCGTAACATCATCGTCCCAGTCGTGCGGCTCCTGGCCGCGGTGCCGTCGGTGATCTACGGCCTGATCGGGATCCTCGTCCTGGTGCCCTTCGTGGGCAACCACATCATCAACCAGGGCGACAAGCAGTCGGTGCAGTTCATCGTCCAGCTCACGGGCGCGAGCCTCCTCGTCGCCGTGGTGATCCTCACCGTGATGATCGTGCCGATCATGATCGCGATCATCGTCGACGCGCTCTACGCCGTTCCGCGCGGCTGGAAGGAGGGCGCGGTCGCCCTCGGCGTCAACCGCTGGCGCGCGATGTGGACCGTGTCGGTCCGCGCGGCGCGCCCGGCGATCATCGCCGCCGCGGTCCTCGCCTGCGCCCGCGCGCTCGGCGAGGCAATCATGTTGTCGATGGTGTCGGGGTCGGTCGGATTCGCGCCGAATCCGTTCGACGGTCCGCGCCTGTTCCTGCTGGAGCCGCTGCGCCCGCTGGCGTCGACGATCGTGGAGGACTCCGAGGCGCTCCAGACGCCCGCGATCCGTTCCATGGTGTACGCCTTTGCGTTGTTGTTGCTCTTCAGCAGCCTGTTCCTCTCGCTGGCCGGGTTCCTGGCCAAGCAGCCGATGAAGAAGTACGGAGTGCGGATCTAGATGGCGGTCACGCAACCGCGCACGCTCGACGACCTGCCGCATGGCGGCTTCGGGGTCGGCTCGGCCGGCTCTGGCCGCGGGGCCGGCGGCGCCGGCGGCAAGAAGCGCAAGCAGCACGAGTCGATGTCGACCTGGCGCTGGGGCGATCGCATTGCCTATGTGATGTGCTGGGGCGCGGGCCTGATGTTGTGCGCGATCGCCTTCGCGATCGTCGGCTACATGGCCTACCGCGGCGTGCAGTACCTCAAGCCCGAGCTGCTGTGGTCGCACCCGTCCGGCGAGGTTGACCAGTCCAAGTCCGGTGGCTTCCTGGATCCGATCCTCGGCACGATGATCCTGACGATCGTCGGCATCGTGATCGCGACGCCGCTGGCCGTCGCCGCCGCGATCTGGGTCGTCGAGTACGGCCGCCCGGCGCCGCTGGCGCGCGCGGTCGAGTCCGGGATCGAGGTGGTCGCCGGCACGCCTGACATCGTCCTGGCGATTTTCGGCCTAGCGCTCTTTCAGCACGGGCTGTTCGGCTGGATGTCGTTCACCGCAGAAGGTGGGGCGGTCTTCGGCCGCTCGTTCCTGACCGCGGGTGCGATGATGTCCTTGATCGCGTTGCCGATGGTCTTCGGCGCGACGCGCGAGGGACTCCAGTCGGTCCCGCGCCACGTGCGCGAGGCGTCCTACGGGCTGGGCAAGACGAAGATCGCGACGATCCGGCGCGTGCTGCTGCCTGCGGTGCGGCCGAACATCTCGACCGGCGCCGCGTTGGGCATGGGCCGGATTGCGGGGGACACGGCGATCGTCGTGATCCTCCTTGGCGCGACGCTGCGCCTGGAATCCGAAGGCTCTGTGCCAGGGCTGGACGTGCTGAAGGGCACGGGGTCGACGCTGACGAGCTACGTGTACAACAACTCGCCCGCCGGCGAGGGGGCCGCGCCGGAGAAGGCCTATGCCGCCGCGTTCGTCCTCCTGCTGTTGGTGGTGGCGTTGAACTTCGCCGTCGACCTGATCGCGCGCCGCGGCGCGAAGACCGGGCTCGAGGGCACGCGACTGGGAGCAGGACGATGATCACGGAAGAGCAGCCGCCACCGATTCGCAAGATCGTGGTGGACACGCCGCCGACGGTGGCGCCCACGCCGCCCGCCAACGGGAACGGCAATGGCCATGCCTACGCGGCCGCCGCGTCCGTCGCCCGCCACGACCGCGGTGAGCCTGGCCCCGAGCGCATGGCGCTGCAGGCGCTGTCGGTGTTCTACGGCGACAACGAGGCCGTCAAGCAGGTGTCGTTGTCGATCCGCCTCGGCGAGGTGTTGGCCTTGATCGGCCCTTCGGGCTGCGGCAAGACGACGTTGTTGAGGACGTTGAACCGCCTGACCGAGTTGACGCCGGGCGCGTCGCGCGGCGGGACGATCCTGCTCGACGGCACCGACGTGGACGATCTGGAAGTCACGACGCTGCGCCGCCGCGTCTCGATGGTCTTCCAGCAGCCCAACCCGTTCCCGATGTCGATCTTCGACAACGTCGCCTACGCGCTGCGCGAGCAGGCGCGCAAGCGGCCGGGCCGCAGTGTCGTCGAGCCGCTGGTCGAGGACGCGCTGCGGCGCGCCGGCTTGTTCGACGAGGTCAAGGACAAGCTCGACGCGCCGGCGCTGCGGCTGTCCGGCGGCCAGCAGCAGCGGCTCTGCATCGCCCGCGCGATCGCGACGCGGCCCGAGGTGCTGTTGATGGACGAGCCGTGCTCCGCGCTCGATCCCCGTTCGACGCAGGTCATCGAGCAGCTGATCGGCGACCTGCGCAAGGACCTGGCGATCGTGATCGTCACCCACAACATGCAGCAGGCACGGCGCGTGGGGGACAAGGTCGCGTTCATGTACTTGGGCGACCTGGTCGAGTACGGCGACGCCGAGCAGATCTTCGACGCGCCGCAGGCGCAGCGCACGCGCGACTACGTGCGCGGGGCGTTCGGGTAGCTCGCGGTGCGCGCACGCAGGATCATCATGTTGACGGTGGGCGCGTCGGCGGCCGTCTTCGGCTTGACCGGCTGCCTTGGCGTCGAGACGACGCCGGAGAAGAGCGCCAGGGCGGAGGCGAAGGCCTCCAAGGAGCTCGAGGAGCAGCAGCAAGGGCTGAAGATCGGCAAGCCCAATACGTCGATCAAGGTCGAGACGTCGGCGATCGTGCAGGACCCCAACGGCGTCGCGGCGGTCGTCCGGATCAAGAACACCGGGTCGGTCCAGGCGGCGGTGCCGATCGCGATCACCGTCGACGACGCCAAGGGCAAGAAGCTGTACGCCAACGACATCCCGGGCCTGGATCCGTCGCTGACGTCGATGGCCGTGATCGAGGCCGGCCAAGAAGTCGACTGGGTCAACAACCAGATCTTGGTCGCGGGCAAGGCCGCCAAGGTCGCGGCGGTCGTTGGCGCGGCGACGGGCAAAGCGCCCGGTGCGCTGCCGAAGATCACGATCTCCGACGTCATGCACGACAAGGACGAGGACGGGTTCTACGCGCAGGGCACGATCGCCAACGAGTCCGACATACCGCAGAAGCGCCTGGTCGTGACGTGCGTGGCGCGCGACGGCGATCGCGTGATCGCCGCAGGCCGCGCGGTGGTCGAGAAGCTCGACCCGGCCAAGACCCTCAAGAAGCCCACCAAGTTCACCGTCTTCTTCATCGGGGACCCCAAGCGCGCCGACCTGGAGTGCGTCGCGCCCCCCACCGTGTTGTCAGGAGCAACGAAGTGACCGATCCGAACCGCCCGCTCTTGGGCGAGCCGAACGCCCCGTGCCGCTCGTGCGGCGCGCCTTTGGCGGCCGACCAGCGCTACTGCCTGCAGTGCGGCGCCCGCCGCGCCGAGGCGCGCCTGCCGTTCTTGGAGATCCTCGCCCGGCAGGTCCCGGCCGCCGCCGCGGCCGCGCCTGAGACGACGGTGACGCGCACGACGTCGAGTGGTCCCGCGAGCTGGCTTGGGCGCGTGAGCACGAACGCCGCCGCGGTGGCCGGCGTCGCCTGCTTGTTGTTGGCCTTGGGCGTCGGCGTGCTGATCGGCGGCCTCGGGAGCGACGACGCCAGCGCCGGCAACAACGCAGCGCCGCAGATCATCACGGTCGGCGGTAGTGCCGCGGCGCCCGCGGCGGCGACGACGTCCGCGCCCGCGAGCACGACCGCCCCCGCGGCGACCGACACGGCCGACGACGACACCGCCACCAAGTTCTCCAAGAAGAAGGCATCGTCTTCCTCCAAGAGCGACAGCAAGGCCTCGTCGGAGGTCAAGGACCTCGACAAGGCCAGCGGCGACGACTACACCAAGAAGTCCGAGAAGCTGCCCAAGACCCTCGGCACGGGCGGCGAGCCGCCGCCGGTCGACAAGAGCAAGCCCATCGGCGGCGGCAGCGACACGGAGGAGATCGGCTGATGAGGACCACCCCGGAGATCACCGACGAGCTGCACCGCCGGCTCAACGAGCTGGCCGAGAAGGTCGCGACCTTGCACTGGGACCTCGGCGGTCTCACCTACGAGATGGCGATCCGCGACCACTTCCGCCTGGATGTGTTGGTTCGCAAAGCCGCCGAGCTCCAAGAGGCCGACGCCGAACTCGGCGAAGTCGAGCGCCTCGTCGCCGACGCCGACCAAGGCGTCGGCGGCCAATGCCGCGCCTGCGGCGCACCTCACTCCCGCGGCGCCGCTTACTGCTGGCGCTGCGGCCAGCCGCTCATGCTCCAGGCCCAAGCGACTCTCGTCGGCGCCGCCGTCGTGCCACCACCGACCGCCGAGGCACCTCCGACCCTGGCACCACCCTCAGCGCGAGCGCTGAGCGACGGAACGACGGTGCCGCGGCGCGGCTAGTCGCGCACGGGCGTTCGAGGGCCGAACCAGAGACGCGTGTCGTTTGGTGGTGATCTATTCACCACGAGACGACACGCATCTCCGCTAGGGCGCGCCGTAGAGCGCGAGCGACTGGTTGGCGTAGGCCTTGTGGCCGGTGACGTCGCGGCCGGCCCAGGCTGGTGGCGCCCACGCGTGCGCGGCCTCCTCGGACGCGAACTCGACTTCGAGCGTCGCCAACCCGCTCAACGAGCCCTCATAGATGTCCAACTCGAGGAGAACATCGCCGTCACGCCGCGTCCACCGCGTCTTGACCACCCGACGCCCCTCGGTCAACGGCCACAGCCGCCCGAACGCCTCACCATCCAGCTCCAGCTCCTCCTCCACACGCGTCAGCCCGGGCGCAGACTTGACCGTCAACCGCGCCGCACCACCATCGGTCCGCCGCACCCGAACCTCGGCATCATCGGTGATCGCCAGATACCCCTGCTCCAACCGCGACGCCGACCACGTACCGTCATCCAGCGGCGGCGGCACATCCACGAGCAGCTTGCGCTCGATCTCGGGCATCGCCATCGAGTGTCGCACCTCGTCGGCGGCCGAGGCACGCCTCGTGGCAACTACGCGCCCGACAGCGCGTCGAACGCTTGCAGTGAGAAGACGGCGCACAGGTCGACGCGATGTTCAGGTACACCGCGATCCTTGATGCTGCGGGTCGGCCGTCGATCGTCATCTGGCGGAACCCTTAAGTGCCGAAGCGGCAGGATCAACGGGCGGTCGTGTGGTCCTGACGTCGTACTTAGACAGTAAGTCAGGTTCAGCGCCCAGAATGGGAGATATATCCAGATATGGTGCGCATAGTGGCCTATGCCTAACGGGTGTTACATGTCTAGACGCCGAGTAGCAGAAGAACGGCGTTAGATCGGGCCCTTTCAACGGCCGGATGGCAGGTCGTGTCGTCTGGCTCTGGCTGGGGCTGGGGGCGTGCGGTGTCATGATCACCGGCTTGCAAGCCGCCGGATCTCAAGACCGGAAGGGCGTGTGAGCGATGAGGCTGAGTGGTCGACGGTGGAGACTGAACGGCTGATCTCGTAGCGAGGGTCCTAGCGTCACGGCGCGCCCGTTGCCCTGCGGTGTCAAATTGCACCGCAACTCTCATATATCAAGATCAGGTGATTATTCACATGAGTAGAATTTCTCGTCTCGTCGTCCTCGTGGCGTCGGTGGCGGCAGTGGTCAGCGCCATGGCTGGGACGGCTAGCGCGGTGACGTGGCACGTTGCGGGGACCGGATCGTTCACGGCCACGGCGCCCGCCGGGACGCTGTCTGCGACTGGCAACAACCTGGCGTGCCCGGCCACGAGCGCCACGGGCACGTACGCCACCGGTTCGTTCGGCACCGCAATTTACAGTATTACGGGTACGGTCACCTTTACTAACTGCCTCCTCGCCGGTCAGGCAACGTCAGTCGCCTGCGGCTACAACCTGACTGCAGCCGCTCAGCCGACCGTGACTACTATCACGACTGGGGACGCTGACGTGACTTGCGGCGTGACTCTCGGCGGGCATCCCTCATCGACGACGAAGCTCTGTCACATCGCGGGTGCGATCCACGCGATTTACCACAACCGGGCTGCCGGTGCGGACACGTTGACTCTCACTACTACGTCGACGCTGCGAGTCACCGGTCCCTCCCCCGCTTGTGTCTTCGGTCCGAACGACACTGGGCACCTGAACGAGACGACGTTCACGCTCACGTCGAACGGAGGCAACGGTCCGAACATCGTTCGCACTGCGTGATCACTGATCGCGCAGGGTCGTAACTGCAGTTCTCGGAGGGTCTAGTCCATCTGACGGCCCACCCTTGCGGGGGTGGGCCGTCGGCCTAACAGTGATCGCGGACCTAACGGTAATCGAGTCTTCGGCCGCTAAAAGATGGATTGCCGGTGCATTGATCTGAGAAGTTGGACCGGTCCGTAACGGAAACAGGGTTGACTCTGGAAATTCTTCCCGTGTAGTGTCGCTCTCTCGCGTTAGCTCATAGTGTGACGCGGCGTTGGCTTTTACGAGGAAATGGGTCGGAATGATGCGCAGTGCCGCGGTCGTATCGGTGCGTGCTCGCCTGATGTTGGTGGTGGGTGTCGTGCTGTCGGTGTCGTGCTTGGTCGTGCCGGTCGCCAGAGGAGCGATCACGATTGACTCCTATGGGTATCTGCCTGGGGCGACTTTCGGCTCGGGGGGCACAGGCGCCAGCGCCCAGCACACGGGTGTCGCTGTAGAGCAGTCGACCGGCAACATCTTTCTTGCGGAGCAGGTAAGCCAAGCGGTGTCGGTCTATGCGCCGGACGGGTCTGCGGGCGGGACATTCCTCACCACGGTCCACACGTCGCCTCAGAACTTCCCTCAGGAGGTGGCGGTCGACCCTGCAAACGGTTCGCTCTACGTCGGTGCGAACTCGTTCTTTGGGACGGCGCTTGAGAAGTATGTCTCTGATGGTGCTCCGACGCCGGCTTATACGGTCGATCCGGCGTTTGTGCCGTCGTTGCTGTCTCCTCCGGTGCCGAATGGGTTGGCGGTCGATCCGGTCTCACACGATCTGTTGATGGCCGATGCGGGCACGGTGCGCGTTGCGCGGGTGTCGGCGGCGGATGGTTCGTTGATCTCTTCGTTTGACGGTGCCGACAGCGCCGGTGGTGTGTTCCAGAATCCGGGTGCCGTGGCGGTGGGGCCGACCGGCACGATCTATGTGGTCGACAACGGTTCTCGGGTGGAGCGGTTCGCTTCGGGGGGCACGTCGCTAGGAGCGTTGTCGGTTGGGAGTGGAAGTGACGTGACGGGTGTGGCGGTCAATCCGCTGAGCGGGGACGTCGTGGTGGCGATCAACCGGCAAAACCAGACCTACCTGAAGGGCTTTACGTCCGGAGGGACGGAGCTGTTCATGACGCGCTTCCCGACCTTGAAGGAGGTCCGTGGTCTGGCGTGGGACGGTGGTAGTGATCGCATCTATGTCGCTACCAACGGGGGCGGGGCCGCGGACACCTTCGTGCCGGCTGACCAGCCCGGCGTCGACGCGCCCGTCGTGTCCGCCGTCACCGGCACCAGCGCCCACCTCGCGGCCGAGGTGGCAGGAGCCGGCCAGTCGACCGTGGCGCGCTTTGAATACTGCCCGGCAACGGCTGCCTGCGGGGACTATCCCGTCTCGGATCCGAACCCTTCAGGGAACCCGTGGGTCCGCCTGGCCGATCACAGCGTCACCGGCACGGCGACCATCGAGGATGACCTGCCGGTGACGCCCAGCAACTCCTGGCGGGTCCGTGTTTCGGCCGATTCCACGTACGCCAACGGGGTGGTGACCGACAGCACGTCGTCGACGGTGTCGTTTGACAGCGCGCTCGCGCCGCCGAACGTTCAGACCGGTGCCGCGGCGTCGATTACCACCAGCTCGGCGGAGTTGACCGGCACGATCGACACCTACGGCGGGCAGACCACCTACCACTTCGAGTACGGGCCGACCACGGCCTATGGCAGCCGCGTCCCTGCTGGTGATGAGTCTCCGGCAGGGATGAGCCGCACGCCGCGAGTCGTCAGCCGTCCGACCAGCGGGCTGGCGCCCGGTACGACCTATCACTTCCGGCTGGTAGCCACCAATGTGGCCGGGACAACCAATGGGCCCGATCGCACGTTCGTCACGGCCGCCACACCTCCGCCAGCGCGAGGCTATGAGCAGGTGACCCCGGTCGACAAGAAGGGCGGCGTGATCAACAGCCGGTTGGGCTTCCAGGCCGCCGCGGACGGGTCGGCCGTGAGCTACACCTTGGCGGCGCCGCCGACCGACGCGCCGAGCGCGGTGATCTTCACGCGGTACTTGAGCCGCAGGGGCAACGATGATTGGCTGCGCTGGACCCCGACCGACCCGCCGCTCAACGTGCCGCGCGGCGTTATCGAGGTGACCACGCAGGCCATCTCGCCGGACTTCAATCATGCTCTGGTGGTTAGCAACCGCGCGCTAACCGCAGGAGCGATCGACGGTGGTGCCAACATCTACGTCGTCGATCTACGCACCCGGGACTACACCCTGGTCGGCTCGGCACCAGGACACAGCGCATATTTGGCGATGGCTGGCCTGCAGACCGAGAACATGTTCCTCGCCGGGGCTTCGGACTTCAGCTGGATCACGATCATCTCACCGAGGAGCCTCCTGCCGAGTGCGCCACCGACGGCGATGTACCGCTGGTCGCGCGCCGGAGGCTTGACGCTGCAGAGCTCACCCGCCGACTCCGTCCAGCGACCGGACTCGGGGAACGAGCTGTTGTCGCGGTTCGTCTCTGACGATGGCAACACCATGTACTACGACCTGAGCGACGGCGATGGTGCGGTCTACCGCCGTGTCCTTGGCGGCGCGCCGACCCCGGTTTCTGTAGCGAAGGCCGGCGGCGCGGTAGCTCCCGACACGGTGGTGAGCGGCAGGCTCGACGGAGTCAGTCGTAACGGACGGTATGTCGTCTTCCGCACGGCCACACGGCTGACGGCCGACAACTCGTCTTCGTTCGACCCATTCTGGATGTACCGCCTCGACACCCAGACCGGAGACCTCGTGTACATCGGCCAACCCTCCGATCTGTCCGCAGGCTCCGTCTACGCGGTCGGAGGCGATGACGCCCAGACAGTGTTCTTCCACGCAGCGGGCAGTGGCTCGCACTCCTGGCGTGACGGTGTAACGCACGCGTTCACGTCGTCGACACTGGACCTCTCCGGCGGTTTCGGCGTCCAGCGTTTCGCAAGTCCCAACGGCCGGTATCTGGCCTATGTCGACTCGCAGAATTCGACCGTTCACCTCTACGACGCTGCGACCCAGACCGACGTGTGCGTCTCGTGCCCACCCGACGGCAGTCTTGGTGCGCGCGACTTCGGCCTCCCTGGAGGGACGAGGACGGTTAGCAACCGGGTACCGCAGGTCGTCAATGACAACGGGCTGATGTTCTTCGACACCGCTGCGCGGCTGGTCTCGGCCGATCACAACGGGTCGCGGGACGTCTACTCCTACCAGGACGGCAAGCTGTCGCTGATCAGCCCAGGCGACGGCAGCTTCACCGCGCGGTTCGCCGATGCCACACCGGACGGCAGCGACGTGTTCTTCACGACCGATCAGCCGTTGGTCGGGCAGGACACCGACGAGTCGATCGACGTGTACGACCTCCGGGCCAACTCGTTCAACCAGTCGCCGCCTTCGAGGGGCGGGTGCGCGCGGAACGACTGCCGCGAGCCGAACACCGGACCAGTCGAGAGCCCATCGCCGGGAAGCGCGCCACCTCAGCTCCCAAATCAGGAAGAGGGTCCCAAGCCGCCCAAGTCCTCCGTCGGGATCAAGGTGACGAAGGTAAGGGTCGGCTCGCGGTCCGTGCGCATCAGCTTCCGTGCTTCTCAGCTCGGGCGAGTGCAGGTCAGCGGCACGCGTGTCGTCAAGAGCGTGCGCAACGTGGCCAAGGCAGGGATCTACTCAATGACGGTCCCACTCACCCGCAAGGCGCGTCAGTTGCATGCGGCGCATCGGAGATTCAAGGTGTCGGTGAAGGTCACGCTCACCGGTGATTGGGGCTCTTCGTCGGCCAAGTTCTCCCGGACCCTCGGCAAGTAGGTGATGGCCATGATTCGCAGGATCACCATGGTGGTGTCGCTGGTCGGCCTGGTGCTCGCGCTGGCCGCGACCGCCCAGGCGGACTTCCACTTCGAGCGCGTCGGCGTCTCGCTGACCGGTGCGGATGGGCAGTTCTCGCGGCAGGCGGGAGCCCATCCCGATCTCACGTTCTCGATCGAATTGCCGTCCGATCCCAGCCCGGTCATCGGCGGCGAGCCGGCTCCGGCCGGCCCGCTCGAGTCGATCCACTCGGTCGATTTGGACTTGCCGCCCGGATTGGTCGGCAACCCGACGGGCCTTGAGACGTGCGACCCCGTCGCTTTAGCCAACGCGGGGGTCGGGAAGGCAGCCTGTCCGGTCGCCTCACAGGTCGGGACCGCCCGTGTCGTCACGACCGGTCCTTACACGGTGGGCATCTACAACATCGCCCATGGGCCTGACGTGCCGGCGCGTTTCGGGTTCAACGTGCTGGGCGTGGTCAACGTGATCGACGCGCGGGTCAGGCCCGGCGACTATGGCATCTCCTCCGGCAGCTTCGCGGTGTCGCAGGCCCTGGCGGTTCTCGGCGCGGACATCACCTTCTGGGGCGTTCCGGCCGATCCGATCCATGACGCGCTGCGCAGCGAGCAGCCGCCTGAATCCACCAAAGCTCCGCGCGTCCCCTTCCTGTCTTCGCCCACCTCCTGCTCCACCACCCCGGTGTCCTTTACCGCACGTGGTGACACGTGGGAGCATCTTGGCGTCTTTGACACGCGGGTGTTGACCACCGACATCGACGGGACGCCGCTGGCCTTCGAGGGCTGCGAGCGCCTCGCGTTCGCGCCGACGGTCGACGTCCTTCCGTCGTCGAAGGTGGCCGATGCACCCACGGGCCTGACCGTCGACGTCGATGTGCCGCAGGGCGACGATCCCGACGGTCTCGCCACGGCTCATGTTCGCAACGTAGTCATGAAATTTCCGCAAGGAATGTCGGTCTCACCCTCCTCGGCCGCCGGCCTCGGCGCGTGCTCGCCCGCCCAAATCGGGCTCGGCACCAACGACGCGCCCACCTGCCCAGACTCCTCCAAGCTCGGCAAGGTCACCATCGAGTCTCCGCCGATCGAGGGCCCGTTGACCGGCGACATCATCCTCGCCACCCAGAACGACAACCCGTTCCGCTCGCTGGTCGCGCTCTACCTCGCCGTCAAGGGTCCCGGCTTCTACGTCAAGCTGCCGGGCAAGATCGACCTAGACCAGGACACCGGCCAGTTGACGGCGACGTTCGACAACACGCCGCAGGTGCCCTTCTCGCACATGCGCATCGAGTTCCCGGGCGGCTCGCAGGCGGCGCTGGCGACGCCAACCACGTGCGGGAAATACAACACCCACATCGAGATCACGTCGTGGGCATCGTCGACGCCGGTCGCGCTCGACTCGCCAATGACGATCAATGAAAACTGCGACGCAAAGCCCTTCGCGCCGTCGTTCACGGCCGGCTCGTCGAACACCCAGGCTGGGCAGTTCACGCGCTTCGTCTTCGCGCTCACGCGCTCGGACGGCATGCCGTTCCTCCAGCGCATCGACGCGACGCTCCCCAAGGGCCTCCTGGCCGACATCAGCTCGGTCTCGCAGTGCGCGCCGGCCCCGGCCAACGCTGGCTCCTGCCCGGCGGCGAGCCGGATCGGCACGGTCGCCGCGCAGTCTGGTCCCGGCGGGCAGCCGCTGGCCCTCACGGGCGGCGTCTACCTGACCGGCCCGTACAAGGACGCGCCGTTCGGGCTCTCGATCGCCGTGCCGACCGCGGGCCAGGCGGGGCCGTTCGACCTCGGCGTGGTCACCGTTCGTGCCGGCCTCTACGTCGACCGCAAGGACGCGCACGTCACGGTGAAGTCCGATCCGTTGCCGACGATCATCCAGGGCATCCCGCTGCGGTTGCGGCAGGTTCGCCTGACGATCGATCGCGACAAGTTCATGTTCAACCCGACCGGTTGCGCGACGCAGTCGATCTTCGGCAGCTTCGGCGCGCTGGGTGGTGCGAGCAGCGACCAGAAGGTCGCCTTCCGGTCCGGCGGGTGCAAGGGCTTGGACCTCAAGGAGACGTTCAAGTTCAAGTTGCGCGGCAGCAAGTCCACCAAGGACGGCACGTCGCCCAGCCTCGAGACCTCGGTGACCCAGAAGTCGGGTGGCACGAACATCGCCAAGGTGGAGGCCAAGCTGCCGCTGGCCCTGGTCCTCGAGCCCAAGAACGCCCAGGCGCTTTGCAAGCCTGAGCAGGCGGCCAAGTTCAGCTGCCCGAAGTCATCGATCGTCGGCACCGCGTCGGCGAAGTCGGTGCTGCCACACGAGCTCAGCGGGCCGGTCTACTTCGTCGAAGGCCGCCGCAAGACCAAGACCGGCAGGACCGTCGCGACCCTGCCGAACTTGTGGATCCCGCTGTCCGGAGACGGCGTGACGATCGACCTGAACGCCAAGTCCGAGGTCGACTCAATCGACCGGCTGGTGACCACGTTCAGCGCGATCCCTGACGCTCCGATCAAGAGCTTCAAGTTGAAGATCAACGGCGGCAAGCACGGGATCCTCGTGGTCTCGGGCAAGTCCACCTGCAAGCGGGACATGACGTTCGCCCTGCGGATCACCGGCCAGAACGGGCTGGTGCAGACCCAGAGGGCCAAGCCGACGATCGATGGATGCAAGAAGACGGCGAAGGCCAAGAAGACCACCAGGCAGCGGTGATTCTCGACGACCGCCGCGCCTGAGCGGGGGAGAGCTTAGAAGGCGTTTCGCTTTCGCCGGGTCATGCTCGTCCGTTGGACGAGCATGACCCCCTCTCCCCGAGAGTGCCAGGCCACCGCGCCGCGCTCAGTGCCGCTTGCCTCGGCGCTTGAGCGAGATCCCCTCAAGCACGTGGGCGACCTTTTCGCACGCGTCGACGCTTTGCTCGAGCGTCTCGAAGATGTCCTTCCAGCGGATCACGACCATCGGGTCGATGCCGTTGGCGAACAACGAAGCGACGGCGTCGCGTGATAGCCGGTCGCCCTCGTTCTCCAGCCGGTGGATCTCCACCAGGTGCGGCGCGATCTCGGCGCCGGAACGCAGACACCGCAGCGCCTGCGCGACCTGCTCGCCGGCGCCGACCAAAACGTCGGCGATCAGCGTCGCCTGCTCCATCGGCGCCTCGACCGCGTACAGCGACAGCTCGTCGGCTGCCTGCTCGGCGAAGTCGACGATGTCGTCCAGTGCGGTCGCCAGCAGGTGCCCGTCGGCCGGGTCCATCGGCGGCTTGCCGTTCCCGCCGCCGTTGAGGCGGTGGATGATGTCGTGCGTGATCCGGTCGCCCTCCTGCTCGCTGAGCAGGAGATCGCGGGCCAGGTCGGCCCGCTCGGGGTAGTCCGCGAACAGGTCGCGGAGCAGCAACGTCGCCTTTTGCACGTTGCGTCCGGACTCCTCGATCAGGTCGAGGACGCCCGTGTCGGTCGATCGGAACAGGGCCATCCCTCCACGACCCTAACCGCGTCTGGCCGCCCGGCCCGCGGCCTTCACAGGTCGTTCACACCCGGTTCACCGGACGGTCACGGCAGCAGCGCCGCCGCGCGGGAGGCTCCCGCGGTGATGGAGGCTGCGCAGACGGACGACGTGCTGTACGCGGGGGAGCTGGAGGTCCGGCCCAACGACGGCTTGGTCCTGGCTGCCGGCCGGGCGCTGACGCTCTCGGTCCGGGAGTTCGGACTTCTGGTCGCGCTGGTCCAGCGGACCGGCCGCATCGTGTCCCGCGCCGAGCTGTACCGCTTGGTGTGGGGGAGCGACCTGCGCGATGGCGATCGCTCGATCGACGTGTACGTGCACAAGCTGCGGGTGAAGCTCGAGACCGCGCTCCCCGCGTGGGCGTTTATTCACACCCACGTGGGGTTCGGATATCGCTTCTCCCCCGAGGGTTCACACGTCTTTCACAACTCGACCACATCGCGATAACAGGATGGGGTCGTTGCCGCGTCAGCCTGCCGCGCGACAACAAGACAAGGAGTGCAGCACGTGAACCCCCGTATCGTCCCGGCCGCCTTTGCGGCCCTCGCCCTCGCCACCGGCGTCGCCGCCTGCGGTAGCGACGACGACAGCTCGTCCGCCTCGACGGGCAGCTCTGCCGCCGGCGCGTCCAGCAGCGAGAAGGTCAGCGCCACGCTCAACGGCGCCGGCTCGACGTTCGCCGCCCCGATCTACCAGCAGCTCGGCGCGGACCTGAAGGACAAGGGCCTGACGATCAACTACCAGGGCGTCGGCTCCGGCGCTGGCGTCTCGCAGTTCGCGGCCGGCACGGTCGACTTCGCGGGCTCGGACCCGGCCCTGGCCGATGAGGACCGCACCGCCATCAAGAAGGGCGAGGCCGTCCAGATCCCGTTCGCGCTCGGCGCCATCACCGCCTCCTACAACTTGAGCGGCGTCAAGTCGGGCTTGAAGCTCGACGGTGACACGCTGGCCAAGATCTACCTCGGCAAGATCACGTCATGGGACGACGCCGCGATCAAGGCCGCGAACCCCGACGCCGACCTGCCGTCGACCAAGATCACGGTCGTCCACCGCTCGGACTCCTCGGGCACGACCAAGGGCTTCACGCAGTTCCTGGCCAACTACTCCTCGGAGTGGAAGGACGGCCCGGGCGTCGACAAGGAGGTCAAGTGGCCGACCGGCACGGGCGCCAAGGGCAATGACGGCGTCGCTGCTTCGGTGAAGCAGACCGACGGCGCCATTGGCTACGTCGAGCAGGCCTACGCCTTGCAGAACGGCTTCACGTTCGCCGACGTCAAGAACAAGGCCGGTAACTTCGTCGCCCCGACGCTGGAGTCGACCTCGGCCGCGGCCGAGGGCATCGAGGTCCCCGCGGACCTCGGCGTCTCCACGATCGACGCGCCCGGCGATCAGGCCTACCCGATCGTCTCCCAGACGTTCGCGATCTCCTACAAGGACGCCTGCAAGGCCGGTCTCGACGAGGCCAAGGCCAAGGGCTTGAAGTTCTTCTTCAACTACCTCCTCAACGAGGGCCAGGACACGATCCAGAAGCTGTCCTACGCGCCGATCCCGGACAGCCTGAAGACCAAGGACCAGGCCGCCGTCGACGCGCTCACCTGCAACGGGACCGCGATCTCCTAGCGAGATCGCCTGATCGGGAGCCTGATGGCCACCACCACCCCTGACGTCCGCCGCGGCGGCCGCTCCATCTTGGAGCGGTCGCCGTCGGCGCGGCGCGCAGACCCGCTGTTCAAGGCGATCCTCGCGACCCTCGCGGGGCTGATCCTCGCGCTGATCGCGTTCTTCTTCGTCTACCTCATCAACAAGGCGTGGCCGGCGCTTAGCCACCAGGGCTTCTTCTCGTTCCTGTTCACCAACGACTGGAACCCGTCGAAGGAGATCTTCGGCGCCTGGCCGTTGGTCGTCGGGACGCTCGTCACCGCCGCGATCGCGCTGGTCATCGGCGTGCCGATCGCGGTCGCCACCGCGCTCTTCATCACCGAGCTCGCGCCGCGCCGCGTCCGCTCCCCGCTGGTCATCCTGGTGGAGCTGCTCGCCGCCGTGCCGTCGGTGGTCTACGGGTTGTGGGGGATCTTCGTGTTGATCCCCAAGTTGAAGCCCGCCGAGCAGTGGTTCAGCGACAGCTTCAGCTTCCTGCCGTTCGTGGGCGGGAACGTCGCGGGCCCCAACTACTTCATCGCCGGCCTGATCCTGGCGATCATGATCCTGCCGATCGTCTCCGCGATCTCGCGCGAGGTGATCTCGACGGTGCCACCGGACCTCAAGGAGGCCTCGCTGGCCCTCGGCGCGACGCGCTGGGAGATGATCCGGATGGCCGTGCTGCCGTACTCGCGCGCGGGCATCACCGGCGCCGCGATGCTCGGCCTCGGCCGTGCGATCGGCGAGACGATCGCCGTGACGCTGGTGATCGGCAACTCGCCGACGATCGGCAAGGCGATCTTCGACCAGGGCTACACCTTGGCCGCGGTCATCGCCAATGAGTTCGGCGAGGCCGCCAACGACAAGGTCCACGCGGGCGCGCTGTTCGCCGCGGGCCTCGTGTTGTTCGTGTTGACGTTGTTGATCAACTTCGCCGCACGCGGGCTGGTGCGACGGGCTGAGCAGAAGGGCACGAAAGTGAAGGCCGTTCCCGGGGGTGCCGCATGAGCGCGCTCCCGTCTTCTGCGCTGGCCCCGCTCAACGGGCGGCGCAAGACCACCGACAAGGTCATGCGCGGCGTGCTCGCCGCGGCGACGGTCATCGCGCTGATCCCGCTCGTACTGGTCATCTACTACCTGTTGAGTAAGGGCCTCGGCGCCTGGTCGATCGACTTCTTCACCAAGGACCCGACCGGCAACTTCCTCGGCGACCAGGGCGGCGTGAAGAGCGCGCTGCTCGGCACGATCGAGATGGTGCTCTTGGCCTCGGTGATCGCGATCCCGCTCGGCTGGGGCGTCGCCCTCTACCTGGTGGAGTACGGCCGCAAGGGTCGCTTCGCCGCCACCGTCCGCTACTTCGTGGACGTGATGACCGGCGTGCCGTCGATCGTCTTCGGCCTGTTCGTGTACGTGACGCTCGTGCTGGGCGGTTGGGGCGGCTCGTCGTTCGCAGGCTGGAAGGGCTCGGTCGCGCTGGCGCTGCTGATGCTCCCGGTCGTCACGCGCTCGGCGGAGGTCGTCCTGTTGCTCGTGCCCGACGGGCTGCGCGAGGCCGCGCTCGCCCTCGGCACGCCGCGCTGGCGGGTGACGATGAAGGTCGTCCTGCCGACCGCGCTGCCGGGCCTCATCACGGGGTCTTTGCTCGCCGTGGCCCGCGCCGCCGGAGAGACCGCGCCGCTGCTGTTCACGGCGACGATCGTCAACGGCACCACGTTCAACCTCGGCGACCGCATGAACTCGCTGCCGGTGCAGATCTTCACCGACGTGGGATCGCCGAACGACCAGCTCGTGCAGCGCGCCTGGGGCTCGGCGCTCGCGCTGGTCTGCCTGATCCTGCTCACCACCCTCATCGCGCGGCTCGCGTCGCGCAGGAGCCGACTCTCGTGACCGACCCGACGGACACCAAGACCATCACCATGACCGACGACATCACCTCTGGCGAGACCGGCGCAGGGGCGCCGCGCGCGTCGCTGCCCTCCCGCGGCGCCTCGCTGGGCGAGCTCGCCCACCACGACGGCCCCACGGCGCCTGTCACCAACGCCGCGCCGGGCATCTCGGTCACCGGCCTTCAGGCCTACTACGGCTCCGGGCACGCGATCAAGGACGTGTCCATCGAGTACGCCCCCAACAAGGTCACGGCGATGATCGGGCCGTCGGGCTCGGGCAAGTCCACCGTGTTGCGGTGTCTGAACCGCATGCACGAGGAGATCCCGGGCGCGCGCGCTGAGGGCAAGGTCCTGCTCGACAACGCCGACATCTACGGGTCGTCGGTCGACGTCGTGGCTGTGCGCCGCGCGATCGGCATGGTCTTCCAGAAGCCGAACCCGTTCCCCACCATGTCGATCTTCGACAACGTGGCGGCGGGGCTCAAGCTCAACGGGATCAAGGGCATCGACCTCAAGGAGCGCGTCGAGAAGTCACTGCGCGGTGCGTCGCTGTGGGAAGAGGTCAAGGACCGCCTGAGTGAGCCGGGCATCGGCTTGAGCGGCGGTCAGCAGCAGCGCCTGTGCATCGCCCGCACGATCGCGGTTGAGCCGCAGGTCATTCTGATGGACGAGCCGTGCTCCGCGCTGGACCCGATCGCGACGCTGAAGATCGAGGAGCTCATCGACGACCTCAAGACGCGCTTCACGATCGTCATCGTCACGCACAACATGCAGCAGGCCGCGCGCGTGGCGGACACGACGGCGTTCTTCCTGGCCGGCGAGCTGATCGAGCACGCGCCGACCAACGGGGTCTTCACCAACCCATCGGACTCGCGGACCGAGGAGTACGTCACCGGGAAGTTCGGCTGATGGCCGGCGGCGGGGGGACGCGCCAGCACTTCGCTGACGAGCTGGCGCGCGTCGAGGCACAAGGGCTGGGCGGGCTCGACCTCGTGGTCGGGCAGCTCGACAAGGTCCTGGAGGCGCTGGAGCACCAGGACGTCGAGCTGGCCGCGATGGTCATCGGCAACGACGACCTCATCGACGGCCGCTACCTCGAGGTCCACCAGGAGCTGCTGTCGCTGTTCGCGCTGCAGGCGCCGGTCGCGACCGACCTGCGGGTCGTCGCCGCGCTCCTGCACATCATGAAGAACATCGAGCGCATGGGCGACCAGTGCGTGAACATCGCCAAGACGATCCCGCTGACCGGCCACGAGCCGCCGGTGCGCGAGGAGGTCCTGGAGCGGATCCTGCGCATGGGCCGCGCGGCGCGGTCCGAGGTTCAGCAGTCCAAGGTGGCGTTCGCGACGCGCGACGTCGAGCTGGCGGAGGACCTGGTGCGCCAGGACCGTGAGATCAACCTGCTCAACCGCGAGATCTTCCAGCTCGCGATCGACATCGGGACCGATCCCGACACGCGCGAGTGGGGCATGCACATGGTGATGGTCGCCCGGGCGCTGGAGCGCGTTGGCGACAACGCGGTCGATATCGGCGAGCAGACGGCGTTCATCGTCACGGGGCTGTTCCGCGAGTTTTCCGACTCGTCCCAGCCGCGTCCGTTGGTCTGATCCGGTCGTCAAGGCGGGTGGTGCCTTGTAACGCCCGCTACGACCGGAAATTCAGTTGTGATTTTGTTGTGATCCTCGCATGGTTTTCTGGGCCAGTTGGCGGGGCGGCTGTTTAGACTGATGGTCGAGATGACGACCGAACGTGGCACGTCGGCCCAGCCTTTGCGCTTGGCCGTGATCGACACCGACTCGGGCTTCCTGCAGGTGCTGGACAAGCGCTTGGAGCGCTTGGGGTGGGAGCACCGGACGCTCGCCTCGGCGGTGCCCGTCGAGACCATCGTCGCCATGCGCCTCAGCGCGCTGGTGGTGGACCTGGCCGTGCTCGGCCCGAGCGGCTGGGAGTACCTGCACCGCCTGTGCTCGGAGCTGCCGGGCCTCGGGGTGGTTGTCTGCACGGGGCAGTCGACGGTCGCTCAGCGCGTCCGTGGGTTGCGTCTCGGTGCCGACGACTGGCTGTCGAAGCCGTGCCACCCGGAGGAGCTGATCGCTCGCGTCGAAGCGGTCGTCCGCCGTCGCCGCCGCGCCGATGCGCGCGCCGAGCGGGGCCCGGTCGCCGCGGGCGAGCTGGAGATCCGGTCGGATCGCTTCCAGGCGTTCGTGGATGGGCGTTCTGTGGACCTGACGCGCCGCGAGTTCGAGCTGATCGAGCTGCTGGCCGGGTCCGAGGGGCGCGTTCTGGAGCGCGAGGAGATCTACCAGCGCGTGTGGGGCTACGCCATGGCGCGCGGCGATCGCTCGGTGGACGTGTTCGTCCGCAAGCTGCGCCAGAAGCTGGAGAAGGCGTCGCCGGAGTGGCGCTACATCCACACCCACTTCGGCGTCGGCTACCGCTTCGCGGCCGAGCCGGTCGACGGCTCTGAGGCCGCCGATCGCGAGTTCGAGGCCGCCACGGCCGAGCCGGCCGACGGTCCCGCGCCGGCGACGCTGGCGCTGGACGCCGGCGACGTCGAGGCCGAGCTGCGCGCGCTGACCTCCTAGGTCACGCGCTCGGTAGCCGCTCGCGCACGGCGCGGGCGGCAACGCGGGCCGGGCGCTGCTCCGCGAGGGCGTATCCTCTGAGACCGTGAGCAAGACGGTCCGCAACGTCCTGATCCTCGTCGCGATCGCCGCGGTGGTCGCGTTCCTGCCGGGTGGCGGCGACGCCGCCGGCCTCATCGGGCGGGTGCTGTCGATCGGGATCTCGGTCATCTTCGTCCTGCTCGGGATCCGCTTCTACCGCGAGAACCGCGTGGCGGTCTTCTCTCTGGGCGACAAGTACCGCGCGATCGCCTACGCGTCGCTCGGCGCGCTGGTCGTCGCCTTCGCGGGCCGGGACAAGCTGACCGACAGCGGCGCAGGCAGCTTCGTGCTGATCCTGCTCTTCGCCGGGGCCATTGGCGGCGCCTACGCCGTCTGGCGCCACCATCGCGCCTACGGCTACTGAGTTTCGTCACCTTCGCGTGTAGATCCGTGACGCCTGGCCCGCGACGTTGCGGGCATGCGGATCGCACGCACGGACTCCGGTCAAGCCTCAGTCGAGCTGCTCGCGCTGCTGCCCGCGCTGGGGCTGGCGATCGCGCTGGCCTGGCAGGCGCTGGTAGCGGGGGAGACGTGGTGGCTGGCGACCGTCGCGGCGCGTGAGGCGGCGCGGGCGGCGGCGATCGACGGTGACCCGGCCCGGGCTGCTCGTGCTGCCTCGGCCGCGTTGCCGTCGCCCTTTGCCGATGGCGTGCGGGTACGCGTCACGCGGGAAGGCGTGGCGACGGTCCGCTTGCCGATTCCGGCTGTCGTCGGTGGGGTGGGTCTTGGCTCCGCGACCGGCCACGCGCGCATGGAGCCGCAGCGATGATCCGCGCTGCCGCCGACGACGACGCCGGCCAGTCCTCCGTGGAGCTGCTCGGCCTTCTGCCGCTGATCGCGCTCGTGGCCCTCTGCCTTGCCCAGCTCCTCGCCACCGGCGCGGCACATACCGCGGCGACCTCCGCTGCTGAAGCCGCTGCTGAAGCCGTGTTACAGCACACCGGCGATCCGGCCGCCGCCGCTCACGCCGCCGCGCCGTCCTGGTCTCGCGACGGCCTGACGGTGAGGATTACGGGTCGCCACATCCGCGTCCGCCTACGGCCCCGCACGTTCGTGCCGGGCACCGCTCGTCTGCTCGTTGTGACCGCCGAGGCAGACGCGGGACCGGGGCCGACCGCCGCATCGCGCGCTCTCCCACGCCACGCGGTGCGAGCGGGGCACCGCGCGCTCGTCGCTTCGCCCGCGCGTAACGGGTCCGCGAAGCCTGGCGCCTCCTCACCGGTCGACCGAGCGGCGCTCGCCGCATGACCGCGCACGTGTCGGTTCGGCTCCGCGATCTCTTCCTGGCTCCGGCGGACGGCGCACCTGCGCGGCGTGTCGCCGAGCGAGTCGTGCCGGCGACGGTCGGCGTGCTCGGCCCGCCGCGCGAGGGCGCGATCGCGGCGGCGTCGGTCGCCCTGGCAACGATGGGCGCGCGGCGGGCGCGATGCGCGGTGATCTGTCGGTGGGATGGACGTGAGGCGGCGCCGCGGCCGGGGTTGGCGTCGATATCGGCGCGGCGGTTGGCGGACCGCTTGGAGCGGCGTGGTGTGCAGGCGGCGGCGCGCGGACGTCTCGTGACGGTCGGGCTGGCGGCGGAGCCTGCGGAGGCCCGTGCCGCTGTTGAGCGCCTCCTCGTCGCGGTGGAGGAGACGCCGCTGGTTGTCCTCGTCGCGGGTCCGCGCCCGCCCGCGCTGGATCCGCTCCTGGCCACGCTGGACCGCCTGGTCGTCGTCACCGCCCTCGATGCGCCGCCCGGCCTCGGCGACCTCGCGCTCGACGAGGCGGCGGCGCTCGGGCGCAGCGTGGCTCGTATCGACCTACCCGACACGCCGCTCGGCTCGCTCGTGGCGAGCACCGGCCGTCCGTTCTCGCCCGGCCTGCGCGCCGCGGCGACGGCGGCGCTCGGAGGGGATCGCGATGGGTGAGCGGCGGACGTGGCGGGATGGCGAGTCCGGTCAGGCGATGGTGCTGTTGCTCGCGCTGCTGCTCTCGCTCGTGCTTGGCGGGGCATTGCTTGCGGCGCTGGCCATGGGAATTGGGGTGCACCAGGAGCGGCGGGGCGTGGCCGACATCGCGGCTTTGGCCGGGGCGGAGGCGATGGTGGCGGCGCAGCCGCGGGTGTTCGAGCCGGTCGAGTTGGATCGGGGTGTCCCGAACCCGAGGCATCTGGAGCGTGCCCAGTACCTCGCGATCGCGCGGCGGATCGCGTTCCAGACGGCGCAGCGCAACGGGGCGGAGCGGGTGGCCGTGACGTTCCCGGATGGGGAGGAGCAGCTGGCGCCGACGCGGATCGCGGTGACGGTCGAGGATCCGATGGAGGTGGCGGGCCGGGAGGTGAAGCGGCCTGCGCGAGCGGTCGCCGAGATCGCGGTAGTCGCGACGCCAGGGGCGGGCGCGTCGCTGTCGGGCGAGTACCCCGGGCCGTTCGCCGAACGTCAAGGCAAGCGGATGCGCCCCGACGTCGCGCTGGCGTTCGACCGGATGGAAGCGGCGGCACGCCGCGACGGGATCGCGCTGGTCATCACGAGCGCGTTCCGCACCGACGCCGAACAGGCGGCGCTGTTCGCAGCTCACCCGGATCCCAAATGGGTCGCGCGGCCGGGCACGTCGCTGCACCGCCTCGGCACCGAGCTCGACCTCGGGCCTGCGTCGGCCTACGGCTGGCTGGCGCGCAACGCGTCGCGGTTTGGCTTTAAGAAGCGCTACGACTGGGAGGACTGGCATTTCGGCTACACGCGATCGACGGGCACCCGCAGCGTCGGCTACGGCCCCGGCGATGGCCGCTCCGGCGTCCCGTCGTTCGTCCCCGAGCGCTGGGCCCAGCCGATCTCGCGCGCGGCACAGCGGTGGAACGTCGGCGCCGCCCTGCTGGCCGCGCAGCTCTACCAGGAGTCGCACTTCAACCCCTACGCCGTCTCCTCCGCGGGCGCGCAGGGCATCGCGCAGTTCATGCCGGGCACGGCGAAGGACTACAACTTGAGCAACCCCTTCGACGGCGAAGCGGCGATCCTCGCCCAGGCGCATCTCATGCACGATCTCCTGGCCCAGTTCGGCTCGGTCCCGCTCGCGCTCGCGGCCTACAACGCGGGTCCGAAGGCCGTCGCCGCGTGCGGCTGCATCCCTGCGATTCCGGAGACGACGGCGTACGTCGCGGCGATCCTCGGGCTTCTGTCGGGCGCCGGAGACCCGTCCACATCCTCCGCGACCCTCACCGTCCGGTTGGTGGCGTGAACGCCGTCTGGTCATTGGCTCGCCGCTCAAGGATCGGCGGCGATGCGGCTCACGGGCGTTTTAGGGACTCCCCTGATGTAGGACGCCCGGCTCCCGGTTAGCGTGCCGCGCCATGATCGGGCGAATTGCGTTGACCTCCTTGATCGCCACGGCCACGCTCGGCCGCGTCGCGCGCGCCGGGACGACCGCGGGTGTGGCCGTCCTCGTGCTTGCGAGCGGTGTCGCGGCGATCCCCGCGCAGGCGAACGCGCAGGCCGACGCTGCCCAGGCCGGCGGTGTGACCTCCTTCGGCGACGCGCCCGGCGTCGTGCGGCTGCCGGAGGCCGTGGCGGTCGCGCCCGGCGGTGACCTGCTCGTCGGAGACCACTTCTCCGGTCGGGTCCAGCGCTTCCGCGACGGCCGCTACGTCGGCTCGTTCGGGCTGCGCGGCGAGGGCTGTGGGCGGCTGGGTGCGATTGGCGGGCTCGCCGTCGACGGCCAGGGCAACACCTATGTGTTGGACTCCGACCAGCAGCTTGTGCAGGTCTTCGACGCCAACGGCGCCTCTGTGCGCTGCTTCGGCGGCAACGGCAGTGGGCGCGGCCAGTTCCGCACCGGCAGCGGCGGGTACGCGGCGTCGTCGGCCAGCGGCGGGATCGCGGTCTCCGGCGATGCCGTCTACGTCGCCGACACCGGCAACAACCGCGTCCAGCGCTTCACGCTGACCGGCCAGAACCCCAAGGTCATCGGGAAGGGCAAGCTCGACACGCCGCAGGGGCTGGCGGTCAAGGGCTCGCGGCTGCTGGTCGCCGACGACGGCCACCACCGCGTCGTCGAGCTCACGACCTCCGGCCGCTACGTGCGCGACAGCAAGGGCGTCGACATGAGCTTCCCCTACGACGTCGCCTTCGACGCCAACGGCGGCGCGTACGTCGCCGACAACAGCTACCACCGCATCATCCAGCTCGATCGCAAGCTCCAGCGCAAGCGCGCGTGGGGCTCGCAGGGCGGCGGCCACGGCAAGTTCGTCTACCCGCGCGCGGTCGCGGTCCTCGGCAACGGCAACCTCGTTGTCGCCGACGCGGGCAACGACCGCGTCCAGCAGTTCACCGCCACCGGCGGCTACGTGCGCACGATCGGGATCAACGGGCGCAAGCAGCCCTACGTCAGCTCGCCCGCCGACGTCGCCGCCAACGGCCTCGGCGAGGTCGCGGTCGCCGACGGCAACGGGCGCATCTCGTGGTTCTCGCTCGACGGTCGCTTTGCCGGGGCTTGGGCGCAGAGCCGGTCGTTCCAGAACTCGACCGCGATCGTCGTCCAACCCAATGCGATTGACTTCGCTAGCGATCGCGCGGTGCAGGTCGTGGACGTCGGCGACGTGCGTGAGTACCGCGACGGCGCGGTCGACCGCATCTTCACCCCGGGCTTCGGCCAGGCGGGGGCGACGAGCTTCGACATCGGCCCCGACGGCGCACAGTGGGCGGTCCAAGGGACCGGCACGTTCGCGCGGATCGTCAAGGACACCAAGCCGACGTGGCTCGGCGAGCGCAACCTGACCGGCCGCTCGACCGCCGCGATCGCCGCGCTGGCCGATGGCACGATCGCCGTCACCGAAGGCACCTCGCCCCACCAGGTCAAGCCCAAGGACGGCACGATCATCCGCTACGACCACACCGGGAAGCGGCTGAGCGCTTGGACCGTCCCGCGCCCAGTCAGCGCCGGCGCCCATCCGTCGCGCCCCGCCGGCCTCGTCGCGATCCCCGGCGGCGGCGCCTGGGTCTCCGACGCGGCCAACGACCGCCTCCTGCGCTTCACCGCCGACGGCACGATCGCCGAGACGCTCGGCGCGCCCGGGACCGGCGACGGCCAGCTCGCCGAGCCGCGCGGCCTGGACCTCGACTGCGCCGGCGGCCTGCTCGTCGCCGACAGCGGCAACAACCGGATCGTGCGGTTCGCGGACGCGGGCGCCGCCACCGGCTGCGCCCCAGCCGGCACGCCGACCGCCAAGGGCCAGACGCCCAAGCCGGTCGGCCTGAAGGTCAAGACCGAGCGACGCAGCGACGCGCCCGCGACCACGCTCGGCACGATCAAGGCGACCTGCGCGCGCACCTGCACGCTGGCGGTGCAGGAGGCGAGCGTTGGCGTCCTGGGCCGTGGCACCGCCAAGTCCTACAAGCTGACCGCGATCCGCGACGGCTCGGTGATCACGGTGAAGGCCGCGGCGGCGACCGTGGAGGCGATGCGCAGCGCGGTGCGCGCCGGCGGCTCGGTCGGCGCGGGGATCGTCGTGGTCGCGACCGCGAAGGACGGCGTGGAGGACATCGGCACGATCACATGGACCTTCCGCTGAACAGGACCTCTTCGCCGCCCTTGATCGGGCCTTGAGGCAGGCCTCTAGGGTGTAGGGAGCGCGCCGCTGGGTACGGAAATGACCAGCGGCGCGAACGCCAGACGACGCTCGGCGTCCCCAGCAGAGCGTTCTCAGCCGCCCTCACACCCTGTGACCGACCGTCCGCACACGCCCACGGCCGCGCCGCCCGTCGCCCACGCCCCCGCAGGGGAGAGGGTGGCGAAGCGTGGCCGCTTCGCGCGCGAAGGGACGCACGCAGGCGAGAAGGCCGAGCGGCGCGGGGACGCCCCGCCGCCCGGAGGCTCCCGCGGCGGCGACGCCGGTGGTGGGAACTCAGGCGGAGGCGATGGCGGCGGCACGCCCCGGCGCGGTCGGCTCGACTCGCTCGACGGGCTGCGCGGGCTCGCGGCGCTCGGCGTGCTCGTGCTGCACGTGTGGATGTTCAGCTACGGCGACGACCACCAACCGCCGAAGGGCTTCCTGGACTTCGCGCTTGGCGAGCTGCGGATGGGCGTGCAGCTGTTCTTCGTGTTGTCGGGGTTCTTAATCTTCCGTCCGTTTGCGGCGGCGATCCTCGACGGCGCGCGCAAGGGGCCGAGCATGGCGCGCTACGTCGTGCGTCGCGCGGCGCGGATCCTGCCGGCCTACTGGTTGGCGGTCGGCGCGAGCTTCCTGCTGCTGCGCCACCTCGACCATCCGATGCAGGTCGATCCGGCCGAGCTGCCGATCTTCGTCGTCTTCGCCCAGAACCACTTCCTGGAGACGATCAAGCACCTCGACCCGCCGATGTGGACGCTGGCGATCGAGGCCTCGTTCTACGCGACGCTGCCGATCTTCGGCCTGCTCGCGCTGAAGCTCGTCCGCGGCCGGGGCCGGGCGGCGCTCACCGCGCTGACGCTGCTGGTCGTCGCGGGTGGCGTCGTCTCGACGATCCTCGCCTACACCCACCACTGGCCGCAGACGCTCTCGACCTCGCTGCTCCCGCACCTCACCGAGTTCGGCGCGGGCATGACGGTGGCGGTCCTCCTCCACGGCCGAAACACGCTGGCCAAGCCGCTGGCCGGCGCGATGGCAGCGGTCGGCGTCGCGCTCTTCGTCGGCAACTCGTGGTGGCACGCGACCGGCTACGGCTGGCAGGACGCGCGCTCGCTGGTCGGCGACGTGCCGGGCATCCTCGGCCTCGCGCTGGTCATCGCCGTCCTGGTTGCCGGCCCGTGGCCCGCGCGGCTGCTCGCTCGCGGCCCGGCGAAGTGGCTGGGCTCGATCTCCTACGGCGTCTACCTGATCCACTTCCCGGTCATCGTCTTCCTGCGCATGACCGAGCGCTGGCCCGAGGACTCGCTGACGCAGGAGCTCCTCAAGGTGATGGCGATCACGATCCCGCTCGCGACCTTCTCGTGGCTGTGCGTCGAGCGCCCGGCGATCCGCTGGGCGCAGCGCGTGACGACGAAGGGGCGGACGGCTCGCGCGGCGGCAGCGCCCGCGGCCGCCCGCGAGCCGGCGGCGCGGCGGCAGCGCACGGGCGAGATGCCGGCGCTGCGGCCGCAACCCGCCGAGCGCTAGTCGCGCTCGACGATCGCCACGACGCCCTGGCCGCCGGCCGCGCAGACCGAGATCAGCGCGCGGCCCGAGCCCTTCTCGGCCAGCAGCTTGGCCGACGTCGCCAGGATCCGGCCGCCGGTCGCCGCGAACGGGTGGCCCGCCGCCAGCGAGGAGCCGTTGACGTTCAACTTGGCGCGGTCGATCGACCCCAGCGCGCCCTTCAGGCCGAGGTGCGTCTTGCAGAACTCCGCGTCCTCCCAGGCGGCCAGCGTCGCCAGCACCTGCGACGCGAACGCCTCGTGGATCTCGAAGAAGTCGAAGTCGGCGAACGTCAGCCCGGCGCGCTCGAGCATCTTCGGCACCGCGTAGACCGGGGCCATCAACAACCCCTCCTCGCCGTGGACGTAGGGCACGGCGCTCGTCTGCGAGTGCGTCAGGTGCGCGAGCACCGGCAGGCGGCGCTCCTCGGCCCACTCGTCGGTCGACAGCAGGACCGCAGACGCGCCGTCGGACAAGGGCGTCGAGTTCGCCGCCGTCATCGTCGGGCTCTCGTCGCGCACGCCGAAGACCGGCTTGAGCTTGGCGAGCTTCTCGACCGTGGAGTCCGGACGCAGGTTCTGGTCGCGCGACAGCCCCAGGTAGGGCGTGACCAGGTCATCGAAGAACCCACGGTCGTAGGCTGCGGCCAGGCGCTGGTGCGACGTCGCCGCCAGCTCGTCCTGCGCCTCGCGCGAGATGTTCCACTTACGCGCCGTGACCGCCGCGTGCTCGCCCATCGACAGGCCCGTGCGGGGCTCCTCGTTGCGCGGGATGTCGGGCGCGATGTGCGAGGGCCGCACATGCGCGAGCAGCTTGACCTTGTCGCCCGTCGACTTGGAGGCGTTGACCTTGACCAGCAGACGACGGAGGTCGTCGTTGAGGCCCAGCGGCGCGTCGGAGGTCGTGTCGACGCCACCGGCGATCGCGACCTCGGCCTGGCCGAGCTTGATCTTGTTGGAGGCGAGGATCGCGGCCTGGATGCCGGTGTCGCACGCCTGCTGGATGTCGAACGCGGCGGTCGCGTCGTCCAGGGCGGAGCCCATCACGACCTCGCGCACGAGGTTGAAGTCGCGCGCGTGCTTGAGGACCGCGCCCGCGACGACCTCGTCGACGGTCTCGCCCGCCAGGCCGAAGCGAGCGACGAGCCCGTCGACGGCGCTGGTGAGCATGTCCTGGTTGGACGCCTGCGCGTATGGACCGTTCGAGCGTGCGAACGGGATGCGGTTACCGCCGAGGATCGCGGCCGGGCGGGGGAGGGAGTTCTTCGTCTTGGCAGCCATGTGACATCGAAGAATGTAACATCGAACCGTGTCGCCGACCGAAGATCGCTATCAACGCCTGACCTCCACGCCGCCGGGTCGCTTCCTTTCCAGCCGCCTCGGCCTCCCCGAGTCGACGCCCTTGCGGCGCTACGAGCCGGGTCAATCGCTGCTCGAAAGCCCCGCGCTGATCGGCGGCTTCGCCGAGCGTCGCCTCCTCTCCACGGTCGAGCGCGTGCTCCAGAGCGCCGGCGCCACGGCGCTGAGCGACCTGCCCGCGGAGGGCTCCGGCTCCGGCAAGCTCGGCGCCGTCGTGTTCGACGCCTCGGGCATCACGGCCAGCGAGGACCTGATCGCGCTGCGCGACTTCTTCTCGCCGTCGATCAACAAGATCGCCGCCTCCGGCCGCCTGATCGTTCTCGGCACGCCGCCCGAGCACGCCGCCGACCGCCGCCATCACGTCGCTCAGCGCGCGCTGGAGGGCTTCGTCCGCTCCGCCGCCAAGGAGCTGCGCCACGGCGCAACGGGCAACCTGGTGTACGTGGCGCCCGGCGCCGAGGACGACCTCGAGTCGACGCTGCGCTTCCTGCTGAGCTCGAAGTCGGCCTATGTCAGCGGCCAAGTTGTCCGTGTTGGCACCGGCGAGTCGTCCTCGCCCAAGGACTGGGAGAAGCCGCAGGCCGGCCGGATCGCCGCGGTCACCGGCGCGTCGCGCGGCATCGGCGAGGCGATCGCCCGCACGCTCGCGCGCGATGGCGCCCATGTCATCGTCATCGACATCCCGCAGCAGGGCGAGGACCTCAGCCGCGTCGCCAACGCGATCGGCGGCGCCGCGCTCGCGCTCGACATCACCGCCGACGACGCGCCCGCCGCGCTGGCCGCCTACCTGCAGGAGCGCCACGGCGGCGTCGACGTCGTCGTCCACAACGCCGGCATCACCCGCGACCGCACGGTCGCGCGGATGAAGCCCGAGCGCTGGGAGGCGGTCCTGGAGGTCAACCTCTCCGCGCAGGAGCGGCTCAACGACGCGCTGCTGCTCGGCGACCTGATCGGCGACGGCGGTCGCGTCGTCACGGTCTCCTCGATCGGCGGCATCGCCGGCAACCGCGGCCAGACCAACTACGGCGCGTCGAAGGCCGGCGTGATCGGGATCGTCGAGACGCTGGCGCCTGAACTGGCGCAGCGCGGCGCGACGATCAACGCGGTCGCGCCGGGCTTCATCGAGACGCAGATGACCGCCTCCATGCCGCTGTTCGTCCGCGAGGGCGGCCGGCGCATGAACTCGCTGACCCAGGGCGGCCTGCCGATCGACGTCGCCGAGACGATCGCCTGGTTCGCCTCGCCGGCCAGCGGCGGCGTCAACGGCAACGTCGTGCGCGTCTGCGGCCAGTCGCTGATCGGCGCATGAGCGACGTCAAGACCCGGACCCTCGACGGCCCGCCCGGCGCCGCGTCGCTCTACCCGCGCGCGGTCGCCGGCTCCTACGCGCTGCCGTTCCTGCGCAAGGTGCCGGTGGTCGGCCCGGGCAAGGTGAAGGGGTTGCCCGACCTCGCGTTCGCGCTGCAAGACGTAGCCCTTGATGCCGGCCACGTCGCCGACTACGCGCGCGTCTGCGGCTTCACGCTGCGCGACGCGCTCCCGCCGACCTACCTGCACATCCTCGCCTTCCCGTTGCAGATGCGGCTGATGACCGACGGCGCGTTCCCGTTCGGCGTGCTCGGCCTCGTGCACGTCGAGAACCGGATCGACGTCCTGCGGCCCGTGACGACGGGGGAGAAGGTCTCCTTCCGCGTCCACGCCGAGGACCTGCGCGACCACCCGCGCGGCAAGCAGTTCGACATGGTCTCGATCGCGACGGTCGGCGACGAGCGCGTCTGGGAAGGCCGCTCGACGTACCTGCGCCGCGGCGGGGGAACCGATCCCAACCACCCCGGCGACGCCGCGAAGAAGGACGACAAGAAGTCCGCGCCGCCCGTGGCCGAGTCCATTTGGAAGATCCCCGGCGACATCGGCCGCCGCTATGGCGCGGTCTCCGGCGACCGCAACCCGATCCACCTGCACAACCTGTCGGCCAAGGCCTTCGGGATGCCGCGCGCGATCGCCCACGGCATGTGGCTGAAGGCCCGCGCGCTCGCTCAGCTGGAGGCCGAGCTGCCGCCGACGCTGAGCGTCGAGGTCCGCTTCAAGCTCCCGGTCCTGCTGCCCGCGACCGTCGGCTTCTCCAGCCAGGCGGCCGAGGGCGGCCGCGCCTTCGCGGTCCACGACGCGAAGAAGGGGCTGCCGCACCTCGACGGCCACTTCGCCGCGCGCGCGGGCTAGCCGCCCTTCGGCATCTCGACGTCCATGACCACCGGGCAGTGGTCGGAGGCCTTGGGCCGGTCCTGCCCGATGCTGTCGAAGCGCGGGCCCGTGTACTTCGCGGCCCGCAGCGGCATGCCCTTGCGCATGATGTCGGGCACCGCGGGGCTGGCCTTCGCCAGCGAAGACGACAGCAGCAGGTAGTCGAGCTGGCGGTACTCGCCGGCGCCCTTGTTGTAGTAGTGCGTCCACTGATCGCCGGCAGGGCGGCGCGTGACGACGTTCTCGACCTGGTCCCACCCGACGAGGTCGTCGATCGCGGTCGTCGTGCCGTCGTCGTCGGCGTCGAGGTAGTCGTTGAAGTCGCCCAGGACGGCGAACGGCTGGTCGCCGGGCTGCGGTCCGAGCCGCTGGGTCACGATCTGCTTCACCGCCGTGGCTTGAACCAGACGCCGCTGATGCGTCTGCGCGCGCCCGCCGACCATCGACTTGAAGTGCTGGACGAACAGCAGCAGCTGGCCGCCGCCGGGCGTCTCGATCGTCACCTCCAGGCAGTCGCGGGAGAACAGCTCGCTGCGCGCGTTGCCAGGCGTCTTGAGGTGCTGGTTGGAACGCACCGCGACGATCGGCAGCTTGCTGATCACCACGACGTCGATGAGGCGCGGGTCGTTGCCGTCGATGCCCGCCACGTACGGGTACTTGCTGGGGCCGCCGAGGTAGCTGCCGCGGAAGTGTTTCAGCGTGTCGACGTTCTCGACCTCCTGGAGCGCGAGAACGTCGGCCTTCAGTTCGCGGATCGCCTCGCCGGTGATCTCCTTGTCGACGTCGCTGTACTCGTCGAACTTGGTCTCGTCGACGGCCCAGCCGTCCTTGACGGCCTCTTGCGGGTCCAAGCCGTCTTTGAACTTCCAGCGCGCGAACAGGTTCTCGACGTTGAACGTGGCGAGGCGGACGGCGGTCATCGCGGGGCCCTTTCCGTGGCCGGACTCAAGGTGAGCGACGATGAGCGTAAGCAGATGCTTTGCGATCACGCAAGCGCACCGGCCCGGCTTCTGGGCAAGCGGGAGACGGCGCCTAGATGCTGTGAACGCGAGGTTCGCGCGAGGGCGTCGTGCCCGTGCCGAACACGACGTCGGCCGCGGGGACCGGGCGCCCGAGCCCGAAGCCCTGCGCGACGTCGCAGCCCAACGCGCGGACGACCGTCAGGCACTCGTCGTCCTCGATCCCCTCGGCGACCACGCGCAGGCCGAGCGAGCGGCCGAGGTCGACGATCGTGCGGGCGATCGCGCGGTGCGCGGCGTTGGTCGCGACGTCCGTGATGAACGAGCGGTCGACCTTCAGCTCGTCGACTGGCAGCGTGGCCAGACGCGACAACGACGCGTGGCCGGTGCCGAAGTCGTCCAGCGACAGCCCGACGCCCAGCGCGCGCAGGCCTTCCAGGACCGCGACGCAGCGGGCGGCGTCGGCCAGGACCGAGGTCTCGGTGACCTCGAAGCGCAGCGCGCTCGCCGGAACGCCGTGGCGCGCCAGCGCGGCGCTGACGATCCCGGGCAGCTCGACATCGAGCAGGTTGGCGGTCGCGAGGTTCACGGCGACCTCCACGACCCGGCCCTCGGCGCGCCAGCGCGCGACGTCGCGCAGCGCCAGCTCCAGGACCTCCAGCGCCAGCGGGCCCATCGCGTTGGTCTGCTCGGCCAGCGGCAGGAACGCGCAGGGCATCAGCAGGCCCTCGGTCGGGTGCTGCCAGCGCACCAGCGCCTCGGTCGAGACGACCGCGCCGGTCGCCAGGTCGACCTTCGGCTGGTGGGCGACGATCAGCTCGCCGCGCGCGATCGCGCCGCGCAGCTGCCCGGCCAACGCCAACTGGTCGGGCGTGTGGCGGTCGCCGGCCGCGTCGTAGACCTCGACACCGCTGCGGCGGTCCTTGGCCGAGTACATCGCGATGTCGGCGCGTTGCAGCAGACCGGACGCGTCGTCGGCGTGCAGCGGGTAGTGCGCGACGCCGATCGACCCGTCGACGCGCAGCGCGATCCCGCGCAGGTCGAACGGCTCCTCGAGGACGGCCAGCAGCCGATGCGCGACGAGCAGCGCGCGGTTGGGCTGGTCGTCGTCGGCCGCGACGATCACGCCGAACTCGTCGCCGCCCAGGCGGGCGAGCACGTCGTCCGGCCCGAGCACGGTCGACAGCCGCGGCCCGATCCGGCGCAGCAGCTCGTCGCCGGCAGCGTGCCCGAGCGTGTCGTTGAGCTCCTTGAAGTGGTCCAAGTCCAACAACAACAGCGACGCGTCGTCGCCGCTGCGCACGACCTGCTCCAGGTGCCAGGTCAGCGACCGACGGTTGGCCAGCCCGGTCAGCTCGTCGGTGCGCGCCTCGGTCCGCCGGTCGGCCAGCTCGCGGACCTCGCGGAACGTCAGGACGGTGCGGCCGACCGCGGCCGTGATCGCCGCGCAGGCCAGGGCGAAGCCCAGCGTCGGGACCTCCGCGAACCGTGAGGCGACCACGATCGCCAGCGCGATCAGCGTGCACAGCGCGGGCAGCAGCACGATCCCGCTGCCCGCCCACTCCATCTCGAAGCGGCGCGCGCGGGTCCAGGGCGCGAAGGCCATGATCGCGCAGCCGACCGGCCACGCCGCGCTGATCGGCGTGCCCGTCGTGTAGTCGCCGCTGGCGTTCAGGAACAGGAACAGCGAGTCGCCGATCGCGAACACGACCAGCCCGGCGCCGAGCACGATCAGCGAGCGCATCGGCCGCCCGCCGTGCAGCACGAGCGTCCCGGCGATCAGCGCCAGGACGAGCAGGTCGGCGATCGGGTAGGCGAGCGTGACCGCGACGGTCGCGACGTCACCGCCGGTCGAGCGCGAGACCCAGTCGAACAGCACGGCGGCGGCGATCGCCGCGACCGTCAGGCCGGCGACGAGCCCGTCCAGCCACATCGACGCGTGGATCCGGGCGCCGCGCACGCGCAGCAGCAGGCCGATCGCCAGGTAGGCCGGGAGGTAGAAGCCGAGGAAGCCGAGGTCGGAGATCGACGGGACCGGCGCGCTGCCACCCGGCCCGACCTGGAAGAACCAGGTGATGTCACCGAACGTCCAGGCGCCGATCGCCGCTGCGAGCGCGAGGCAGAACGCGCGCTCTTCAGGGACGCGGACCGCGCGGAGCAGGACGAGCGCGATCGAGAGCAGCAGGACCGCGGTTGGGGCGGGCGCGTCGAGCCAGGCGATGTAGCGCGCGTCGCCGCGGACCATGGGAAGCGTCGAGACGACGTAGCCGCCGGCCAGCAGCCCGATGATCAGCTCGATCCGGCGAACCAACGGGGTGACGGCGGCGGTTGTCCCCACATGCGCAGGATTCGGCAGCCTCGGGGGCGGGCTGGATCCCCCGATCGCGGTAGGTAAGACCGCTGACGGGGGATCCGGACGTCTGATCTAGGCGGTGACGGCGACCGCTTCGGGCGTCTCAGCCGCGACGTCGGCGACCTCGCCGGCGGGTGCCGCGAGATCGCGCAGGACCACGAAGCACGCGATGGCACCGGCCAGGCAGACCGCCGCGCAGACCCAAAGCGCGTCGTGCATGCCGCTGACGTAGGTCTGCGGATCGCCACCACCGAAGGCCGCACCCGCCGGGATCAGCGCGCCGAGCGCCGCGACGCCAACTGCGATGCCGGCCTGGCGGAACGTGTCGTTGACGCCGGCCGCGAGGCCGCTCTGGGACTCGGGCACCGAGCCCAGCGCGAACGCGGTGATCGACGGGTTGAACAGGCCCGTGCCGATCATCGCGACGATCGAGCCCGGCAGCGCGACGGTCCACGCCGAGTCGACCTGCGCGAAGGTCATCAGCGCGAGCCCGATCGCGACCAGGAGCAGCCCGGCCACGACCATCAACTTGCTGGAGAGCTTCTCCTGCATGGCGCTCGTGGCGCCCGCGACGAAGAACATGATGATCGTCGACGGCAGGTAGACCAGGCCGGCCTCGATCGCGCTCAGACCGAGGATCTGCTGCATGTAGAGCGTGATGTAGAAGAACACCGCGAACCACGTGGCGGAGATCGCGAACGCGCCGATCTGGGCGCCGCTGAACGAGCCGTTGTGGAACAGCTTCAGCGGCAGCATCGGCTCGGCGACGCGCGCCTCGATCGCCAGGAACGCTCCGAGCAGGACGGCGGCGCCCGAGAACTGGGCGACGATCTCCGCCGAGCCCCAGCCGGCCTCGTTGCCGCGCAGCAGCGCGAGGATCAGCAGGAACAGGCCGCCGGTGAGCGTCAGCAGGCCGCCGACGTCGACGCGGCGCGCGTGGGAGTCCTTGGACTCGGCGACGTAGCGGCGCGTGATCCACACGCACAACAGGCCGAGCGGGATGTTCACGAAGAAGATCCAGCGCCAGCCGAGGCCGGAGGTCAGCGCGCCGCCGACGAGCGGACCGACGGCGAACGAGGCGCCGATCGTCGCGCCGTAGGCGGCCAGCGCGCCGGCGCGCTCCTTGGCGTCCGGGAACGCGTTGGCCAGCAGCGCGAGCGAGACCGCGAACATGATCGCTCCGCCGACGCCTTGCAGGGCGCGGAAGGCGTTCAGCACGGCGATGTCGTTCGCGACGCCGCAGAGCAGAGAGGCGACGGTGAAGAGCCCGAGGCCGACGGTGAACAGGCGGCGGCGGCCGAAGCGATCAGCCAGCGAGCCCGCGGTCAGGACGACGGAGGCGAGCGCGAGCGTGTAGGCGTCGACGACCCACTGCAGGCCGGAGAGGCCCGTCGAGAGGTCGTCAGCGATCTTCGAGAGCGCCGTGTTGACCACGGCGATGTCGAGCATGAGCATCGCGGTCGCGATGCACACGACGGCCAGCGTCCAGCGCTGGACCGCGGAAGGGGAAGGAGCGGGGGAGGTCATCGTGGTCCCACCGTGACGGCCCCCACGCGCCTGCGAAATGGGGGAGTTCCCTAGTCCTGAGGTTCGGGTCGGGTGCCCGCACCCGCCCGTGTGGGGCTAGCCGGTGACGGCCACGGGTGCAGCCACCGGCGCCAGCGTCACCGGGATGCCGTTGAGCACCGCGGTGCCGGTGAACGGCTCGATCACGGCCTCGTCGGTCAGCACGTTGGAGTTGATCCCGGCGTGGGCGCGCGCGACGTCCATCTCGACGCCGTCCATGTCGTGGCCCCAGCCGTGGGGCAGCGAGACGACGCCGGGCCGGATGTCCTCGGTGACCTCGACCGTCGCGCGCAGCTCGCCGACGCGTGAGCGCACGGTCGCGGGCGCGCCGTCGGTCAGCGCCAGGCGCGCGGCGTCGTCGGGGTGGACGTGCAGCGTGCAGCGCTCCGGCCCGCGCACCAGCAGCGGCAGGTTGTGCATCCACGAGTTGTTAGAGCGCAGGTGGCGGCGGCCGATCAGCACGAGCTGCTCGGGGTCAGCGGCGTCCTGGAGCAGGTCGTGCAGGCGCGAGCTGTCGGCGACGAGCGCGTCGGGCGCCAGCTCGATCTGGCCGCTCTGGGTGCGCAGGACCTCGGGCAGGCGGGGCTCGAGCGCGCCGAGGTCGACGCCGTGGGGCTGGGCTTCCAGGTCCGCGAGCGTCAGGTCGTACGGGCCGGTGCGCAGCAGCAGGTCGATCATCCGCGCGGTCCCGGTGCGCGGTGCGAGCTCGGCGACGCAGTCCTCGACGTCACGGCCGTGCCACGGCGAGTGCTCGTCGGCGACCTCCTTGCCGATCGCGGCGCGCACGACGAACTCGTCGATGGCGTCGACGTCCGCGTCCGGCCCCTGGCCGGTGGCGATCCCGACCAGCCGCAGCACGGTCTCCCACTCGTCCGGCATGCCCTCCGGCCGCGCGAGCACCGGCGGCGAGTAGTTGGCGTAGTTGCGGACCGCGAAACCCATGAACACCAGGTCGAAGTGCGACTTCTCCAGCGGCGAGGGCGCGGGCAGGATGACGTCGGCGTGGCGCGTGGTCTCGTTGACGTAGATGTCGATCGAGACCATGAAGTCCAGGCCGTCGAGCGCCGTGGCCAGGCGCGTGGAGTTCGGCGTCGAGACCACCGGGTTGCCCGCGATCGTCAGCAGCGCGCGGATCTGGCCGTCGCCGGGCGTGTCGACCTCTTCGGCCAGCGCGGCGGCGGGCAGCTCGCCGAAGACCTCGGGCAGCCCGCGCACCCGCGAGGCCCAGCGGCCGAAGATCGCGCCGCGCCCGCGGCCGGGCGCGCCCTTGGTGTTGGGCAGACCGGATGCAGGCAGCGGGAACATCGCGCCGCCGGGCGTGTCGAGGTTGCCGGTGACGATGTTGAGGACGTCGATCAGCCAGCTCGTCGTCGTGCCGAACGCCTGGGTCGTGGTGCCGATGCGGCCATAGGCGACCGCGGACGGCGCGGTCGCGAAGGCGCGGGCGACGGCGCGGATGCGCTCCGCGTCCAGGCCGGTGGCGGGCGCGACGGCCTCGGGCGTGAAGTCTTCTGCGAGCGCGCGGACGGTCGCGAGGTCCTCGTCGGAGACGTGCGGCGACGGCAGCGCCTCGAGGCGCTCGGCGAAGATCACGTTCAGCAAGGCCATCAACAACAGCGCGTCGGTGCCGGGGATGATCGCCAGGTGCTCGTCGGCCTCCTGGACGGTGCGCGAGCGGCGCGGGTCGACCACGACGATCTGGCCGCCGCGCTTGCGGATCGCGCGCAGCCGCCCGCGCACGTCCGGCGCGGTCATCAGCGAGCCGTTGGACGCCAGCGGGTTGGCGCCGAGGCAGAGCAAGTAGTCGGTGCGATCGAGGTCCGGGATCGCAATCGTCGTGCCGCTGCCGAACATCAGCGCCGAGGCCGCCTGCTTGGGGTACTGGTCGACGGTCGACGCGCTGAAGATCTGCTTCGTCCCCAACGCCTTCAACAAGACCTTCCCGTACAACAAGAACGCGAGCGAGTGCGCGGCGGGGTTGCCGATGTAGGCGCCGATCGCGTCGCGGCCGTGCTCAGCGGCGATCGGCGGGAGCTTCTCGGCGATCAGCGCGAACGCCTCGTCCCACGTCGCGGGCGCGAACGAGCCGTCGGGCTGCTTGACCAGCGGCGTGCGCACGCGATCCGGGTCCTCGTGCAGCTCCTTGATCGAGACGCCCTTCGGGCAGATGAAGCCGTGGCTGAGGACGTCGTCGGCGTCGCCACGGACCTTGGTGACCGTGTGGGCGGCCTCGTCGACCTCGAGCATGAGGCCGCAGGTCGCTTCGCAGAGGGGACAGGTGCGGAAGGCGACGGTCATCGGGTGACCGTACTCCGACATCGGACACTCGTCCAACCACCACATCCCCAGCTCAACGCCGCTCACCGGCGACCGATGCCTGTGAGGGCCATGGAGGCAAAGCACGCAACGGACTGCGCGCCCTGGCGGGAAGGCATCGACCCAGTCGCTGCCCGAGCCGTGGCCGGCGCCATTGACGAACTCGCGGAGTTCCCGGTTCTGGACGCCACCGTGCTCCGGATCATCGCGCTCTGCGACGACCAGGAGTCGACGGCCGCCGATCTGGTGGACGCTCTGGAACAGGACGCGACGTTCGCCGCGAACCTGCTCCGGTTCTCGAACTCCGCCGCGCGGGCGCACCCGATCCGCGCCAAAACGATCCGCCAGGCGGTCATGCTGGTGGGCCGGCGTGCCTTGCGGCGCCTGGCGCTGGAGGCCGCGACCTTCCGCTTCCTGGAGCGCTCCAAGGGCAACGGCCGCGCGTCGTGCGGCCAGATGCACCTGCACGCGATCACGGTCGCGATCGGCGCTGCGGCCGCTGCCGAGGAGGCGCGCGTCCCGGGCGACACGGTCCACCTCGCGGGCCTGCTGCACGACGTCGGCAAGCTCGTCCTGCCCGAGGTCTTCGGGGAAGAGGCGTGCGATTCGCTGGCACGCGAGTTCCCGGCCGGCGCCGAGCGCGTCCTGGCCGAGCGCGAGCGCTTCGGCATCGACCACGCCCAGTGCGGCGCGCTGCTGGCCGAGCGCTGGGGCCTGCCGGACGAGGTCGCGTCGATCATCGCCTGGCACCACGGCGGCCCGACCGGCGTCGGCGCGCCGAACGCGGAGATCGCGGCGGTGCAGCTGGCCGACAACGTCGCGGGCATGCTGTCCGGGACCGAGGCCGACCACGCGTTGTTGGAGGTGTCGCTCGACCGGCTCGACCTGACCAGTGACGTGTTGGACGTGCTTGCCGAGCAGATCGCCAACCCGGAGCAGCGCGGTGGCAGCGGCGAGAGCGGGCGCCTGGCGGAGCGCGTCGCCGAGCTGGAGCGGCTGTCGCAGACCGACGACCTGACGGGGCTGGCGAACCGCCGGCACTGGCTGCAGACCACGCGGATGGCGCTGATCGAGAACGGCGGCGGCGCGATCCTGATCTGCGACGTGGACAACTTCAAGGCGGTCAACGAGCGTCACGGCATGGCCGCCGGCGATCTGGTGCTGGCCGAGATCGGCCGGATCCTGAGCGTGCACGGGCACGCCGGGCGCCTGGGCGGCGACGAGTTCGCCGTGCTGGTTCCCGGGAATCTGGAAGAGGCCGTGCAGGCCGCACAGCGGATCATGGCCCAGGTGGGCGAGGTCTTCGAGGCGGGGAGCGGCCCGAAGGTCGATCTCTCGCTGGGCTGCGCCGCGGCGCCGACGCACGGCGACGAGCTGGCGGATCTGCTCGAAGCCGCCGACGTGGCGCTGCTCGACGCCAAGCGCGCAGGCCGGTCGCGGGCGATGATCGCCGGGACCGAGCTGCGGGACGACCTGGCGGCCTGAGCCGCCAGGCTCGGCGCGCGCCGTTCGGCCCCGAAACGCCACGGTTCGCATCTAACCCGCGATATGCGCGGGTTAGATGCGTTTCGTCGTTGGCGTACGCTCGCACGGCGTGGGCGGCTTGGTCGAAGCGGAGTGGTACGACGTCCGGCGGGCGCAGTCTGGGAAGCCCGCGACCTACACGTGCCCGTTCTGCCCGCGCAAGCTGCCGGCGTTCTCCGAGCACGTGCTGATCCGGCCGCTCGGCCGCGGCGACGGCCGCCGCCACGCGCACATGGCCTGCGTGGCGCGGGCGCGCGAGCAGGGCCGGCTGCCGTCGCGCGAGGAGTGGCTGCGCACGCAGCGGCAGGCGCGGCGGCGGTCCCGCGGCGGGCTCTTCGCCCGCCTGTTCGGTAGAAGATGATGGTCATGCCTTCCGATCCCACGCTCGTCGCCACCCGCCGCTCGCTCCACGCGCTCGCCGAGCAGGTGATCGCGCCGCTGCGCGTCCAGGCGACCGGCAACGAGATCGCGCTGCGCCCGCGCCCGGGCGGGTTCGGGACGCCGGAGCTGCCCGAGGGCGGCTGGGTCGGCACCGACGGGACGGACTTGGTCCGCGTCGACGCCGACGGCGCCCGCGAGATCACGCGCATCACCTCGCTGTTGGATGCCGCGAGCTTCGTGGGGTTGGATGCCGCAGCGTCCGCGTTGACCGACGCGCCTTTGGAGATCCACGCCGGCGCCGCCGAGATCCTCGCCGAGGCCTGGGCGACCGGGGAGGAGGCCCTGCTCGCCTTCGTCCCGGACTCAACCCCGATCCTCTGGCCCGAGCACTTCGACATCGCCATCGAGCACGATGAGGCCACCTACGGCCTCTCACCCGGCGACGCCAACCACCCCGAGCCCTACGCCTACATCTCGCTCTGGAACCCGCCCGCCGACCTGCGCACCGGCCACGACTCGTTCTGGAACGCCGTCGGCTTCACCGGCGCCGAGCGGCCGTGGACCAACGACGTGGATGAGCTGGTCGCGTTCTTCAGAGCAGGCCGCGACGCATGACCCTGAGCTAGCGCGCTGGGCAGCGCGTTCCCGCGATCTCGTCGGCGGACGGCACCGGAACGCGGTCGCCGCCGAGTGGCTCGTCCTCGACGGCCAGTCGCCGAATGGTGTGTCCCGTAGCGACAAACATGGCTCGCCCGGAGATGCTGATCTCTCGGAGGTTGTCGACCTCCACGAGCGGGTCCCACGCCTCCTGGCAATCGTCGCTGTTGAGGCCGCGGCTGATGATCGCCGGATAGCGACCGTGTTCGATGGCACGAAGCCACCAGGTGCCATCGCGCGTCAGGTGGAGCGAGCGAAGCAAAGGACTTCCGCCGTGCAGCATGGTGGTGTCCTCGAACAGCGTCTCCCGTTGCATCGTCGATCGACTGGGGCCGATGACGGCGGCTCTGACCGTGATGAACGGATCGCGCCGCTCGATCCACGCCACCCTACGGCCGTAGGCCTCCATGTCGACGATCGCTGCATCCGTGGCGGTCACGCGACGCCAGCTCGCGCGACGAGCGCGCGCCCAGACCCCGCGATCCGCGGCCGGGCACTCAGGGCCGGCGAGACGTGCGGCGACGATCTCGCGGTGGGTGACCATCTGCGCGACCTCGCACCCCGGGCGAGCGGGGCCCTGGAGCCGATGCGCGGGTCCGCGGACGAGATCTCGTTCCATGGACGCGCACCGCCGTTGCCGGCACGAGCGATAAGTGACGACCAGGCGGCCGCCGTGCGTACGGCCGAGATCGGCCTCCATGGGGCGGTCGCTGCGCGCGAGGAGCTTCGGTCCCACGTCGGTCTGCGCCAACAGCTCCCACGCGGCGCTGGGGTGCGGTCGCATCGTCCAGACCAAGGTCCCCGGCACGCTGTCCAGGTCGTCAATCTGGGTGGCGGTGATCAGGACCCCCTGCTCTGGCCGGTCATTGAGGCAATGCCGCGGAAGGAGGTGCTGGTCAGGGTCGAGCGCCTCTCCTTGGTAACGGCTCTCTTGGAGCCGGAGCGGCGCGTCCGCGTAGGTGTCGTAAAGGACGAGCTGACCATTCGCACGTCCCAGATACAGCACGCAGGATCGATCGAAGTGGTGATCGGGCGGGATCTTGGTGAACCGGAAGGGAACGCCTTCGAAATCGAGCGCTCGGAACCCCCAGAAGAGTCGCCCGCTGTACGAATAACCGTCTTGGGTGTATCGCGCCGCGGTTCCGGCTGCGGTCCAGAGGACGCCCAGGGCGAGGATCGTCGATGCTGCCACGAAGGCCGATATCCAGGCCAGCATGAACCGCTGCGACGGTCGCGTCGACGTAGTGCGGCGTCGAAGCCACCGCGCGAGCCGACCGTTGGCAGATCGTGGGATCGACCGGAGAACCCGCTGAACGATCCACGGGAGCACACGAACCAGCACCTCGGCCACGAGCCAGCCGATCAGGACCAGGGCGGGAAGGGCGACGAGCAGGAAGCTCACGCCTGCGACCGTGTCGTCGATCATCTTGGCCCGATTGATCCCGACCTCTGCCGTCGTGACGTCGAGAGAGCCGTACACGTGCTGGTGCAGCACGGACAGTACGAAGTACGAGAGGGTGCCGGCGACCGGAAACGCCGTCAGGATCAGGGCGACGAGCGTGCGTGCTCGCGGAAGCGTGAAGTTCTTCATCGATGGTGAGGCCGAATCGCCGGCCACCGACTAAGAGGCTGCTCGTCGTCAGTTGTGACAGGGAATGGCGCTCAGAGCAGGCCGCGACGCACAATGATCTCCTCCGACAGCGTCTTGTAGCCGACGCGGTCGAAGACGACGGTGACGATGCCGGACTCGATGGACTGGATCGTGCCGTCGCCGAACTCGGGGTGGTGGACGCGCTCGCCGGTGGTGTAGGGCGCGTCTTCGTCGATGAGGTCGTCGGCGACGCCGTGGCCGGCGTTGCAGTTGTCGCAGTTGCCGCAGGGTGGGGTGAAGGCCTCGCCGAAGTACCCCAACAAGAAGGCGCGGCGGCAGGTGAAGTGCTCGGCGTAGCCGCGCATCATCTCGACGCGGGAGCGTTCGAAGCGCTCGCGGTCGATCTCGTCCTCGGCGGCGTCCGCGAGGCCCTCACGTAGGTTGGCGTCGGGGATCGCGGTGACCTCGCCGGCGTCGCTGACGTCCACGACGTGCGCGTCCTGGAGCCGATGCAACACGGTGGCCAGCCGCGAGCGGCCCATGCCGAGCTCCTCGCGCAGCGCGCCCGCGTCGATCGGCTCGCCGACGGCCTCGACCACGCGCGCGACGCGCTCCAGCGTCGCGCGGTCGAGCTTGCCGGAGGCGAAGAAGCGGCGGCGGCCGAGGTCCTCAGGGCGGTAGAAGAGCTTGGCGATCGCGGGCGCGCCGTCGCGTCCGGCGCGGCCGAGCTCTTGGAAGTAGGCGTCGAGGGACTCGCTGACGTCGAGGTGGAAGACGAAGCGGACGTTCGGCTTGTCGACGCCCATGCCGAAGGCGATCGTGGCGACCATCACGTCGACGGGAGACCGGCCCGCCCGCCCCATGAACGCCTCCTGCGCGACGTCGCGGGCTTTGGGCGACATGCCGCCGTGGTAGGCGGTCGCGCGCACGCCGCGCTGGACCAGCGCGGCGGCGGTCTGCTCGGCGCCCTTCTGGGTGGCGACGTAGACGATCCCGGGCGTCCCGCGCTCCTGCGCGGCCACCGCCTCCAGCAGCGCGCGCTCCTTGGCGTCCTCCTCGCGGAAGCGCTCGACACCGAGCCAGATGTTGGGGCGGTCGAAGCCCTTGACGACGATCTCGGGGTCCTTCAGCCGCAGCACCGCGACGATCTCCTCGCGCACGGGCGCGGCGGCGGTCGCGGTGAGTGCGAGGATCGGCGGACGCCCGAGCGCCTCTGCGGCCGCGCCGAGCTCCAGGTACTCGGGGCGGAAGTCGTGGCCCCATTGGGAGACGCAGTGCGCCTCGTCGACCACGAACAGCGACGGCTTGGCGGCGCGCAGCCGCTCCAGCGTCGCGGCGTTGGCGAGCTGCTCGGGGGCGAGCAGGACGAACTCCGTCGCGCCCGATTCCAGGCCCGCGAACACGGCCTCGCGGGCGGCGTGCGAGAGCGTCGAGTTCAGCTCGGCCGCCGCGCCGCCCTCGGCCTGCGCCACCTGATCCCTTTGCAGCGCGATCAGCGGCGAGACCACGACCGTCGGCCCGTCGCGGAAGAACCCGGCGAGCTGGTAGATCGCCGACTTGCCGCTGCCGGTCGCCATCACGACGAGCGCGTCACGGCCCTCTAGCGCGGCTTCGATTCCCTCTAACTGCCCGGGGCGCAGGTGCTCGTGGCCCAGCTCCTCGCGGGCCGCCGCTTCGATCTCGTCCTCGTCCGGCAGTCCTGTCATCGGCTGGTCCGTACCCGACCCTATCCTCGAAGAGGCATGGCCTCTGTCCCCCAAGACCAAGACCGCAAGGACCGTCTCGCCGCGCAGCGCCGCAAGCTGCCCGACGGGCCAGGCGTCTACCTGTTCCGCGACGAGAAGCAGAAGGTCATCTACGTCGGCAAGGCCAAGTCCATCAAGAAGCGGGTGGCCTCGCACTTCGCCAACCCCGTGACGCGCGGCGCGGTGCAGATGACCGAGGTCATCGACAGCGTGGAGTTCATCCTCGTCGGCAGCGAGACCGAGGCGCTGCTGGTCGAGCAGAACTTCATCAAGCAGTACCAGCCGCAGTTCAACATCAGGTTGCGGGACGACAAGTCCTATCCCTACATCGCGATCTCGATGGACGAGCCGTTCCCGCGGGTGTACTTCACGCGCGAGAAGCACCGCAAGACGCGGCTGTACTTCGGGCCGTACTCGAGCGCCAAGCGGACGCGGTCGACGCTCGAGACGCTCGGCAAGGTCTTCCAGTACCGGTCGTGCAACGGGGCGGAGCCGGGACGGCGCAGCGGCTCCCCGTGCCTCGACTTCTACATCAAGCGCTGCGGCGCGCCATGCGTGGACTACGGCGTCAACCGCGAGCAGTACATGGAGTCGATCGACGGCGTCCGAGCGTTCTTGAGCGGCCGCTACCGCGACATCGAGCGCGACCTGGAAGCGCGCATGAAGGCCGCCGCCGCCGAGCAAGAGTTCGAGCAGGCCGCGCTGGAGCGCAACCGGCTGGCCGCGGTGCGGTCGCTCCTACAGAAGCAGCGGGTGGCCAACGAGGCGCACGGGACGATTGACGTCGTCGCGGTCGCCGCCGACGGCACCGACGCCAACGCCCAGGTCTTCCAGCTGCGTGACGGCGTCCTGAGCGACCGGCAGTCGTTCTACCTGGACAACATCCAGGAGGGCGGCGTGGGGGAGGTCGCCCAGGAGTTCTTGTTGCAGTACTACGGCGAGGCGACCGTGATCCCGCCGCAAGTCATCGTCCAAGGGGAAGTTGAGGATCTTGAGCCCTTGGCCGAGCTGCTGACCGAGCGGCGCGGCGCGAAGGTGGAGGTGCGCGCGGCGGAGCGCGGCGACAAGGCCAGGTTGTTGGACTTGGCCGAGCGCAACGCGCGGTTGGCGCTGGACCAGGAGCGACTGAAGGCCGAGCGCTCGCGGCAGCAGCGGGTCGAGGCGCTGGACGACCTCCAGCGTGAGCTGTCGCTCGACGCGCTGCCGCTGCGGGTCGAGTGCTTCGACATCTCCAACCTGATGGGGACGCACACGGTCGCGTCGATGGTCGTCTTCGAAGGCGGCGCGCCGAAGAAGGCCGACTACCGCCGCTTCAACATCCGCGGCGGCGAGGAGGGCGTGCCCGACGACTTCGCGTCGATGAGCGAGGTGCTCTCGCGGCGGCTGGCGCAGTGGGAGAAGCAGCAGGACCTCTCACCGCACGACCCGGACCGCAACGAGTCCTTCGCGACGCTGCCGAACCTGATCGTCATCGACGGCGGCAAGGGGCAGCTGTCCGCCGGCGTCGAGGCGCTGCGCGGCTTCCTAGATCGCGGCGTGGCCGTGGTCTCGCTCGCGAAGAGGATCGAAGAGGTCTTCGTTCCCGGGCGAGCCGAGCCGATCATCCTGCCCCACGACACGCCCGCCCTCCAGCTCCTCCAGCGCGTCCGGGACGAGGCCCACCGCTTCGCGATCACCCACCATCGCACCCGCCGCGACCGCGCGATGACCGTGTCGGTCCTCGACGACCTCCCGGGCATCGGCGAAGCCCGCAAGCGCAAGCTGCTGAACCACTTCGGCTCGCCGGACGCGGTCTTAGCGGCCTCGCGCGAAGAGCTTGAGGCGGTCCTGCCGGGCAAGACGGCGCGGGAGCTGTACACGTTCCTGCACCGGCTGCGGACGGGGCGTTAGGCGTCTCGCTCAGGTGGTCGAGCCGGACGTCGTCGTCGGCGGCTGGGTGCTGCTCGGGCGCTGGGGGAGCTTGGACTGGCAGGACTTGAAGGCGGCCTGGACCTTGGGGTCGTCCTGCTTGAGGTTGCGCAGGGCGTTGAAGCCGTCGGAGACCTTGACGTCGAGGCCGGCGGACTTGAGGCAGGTCAGGTAGGGCGTGAAGGCCTTGATGTCCTGTTGGGGGCGTTGGCCGCCGTTGCTGCCGCCCTGGCCGTAGCCGCCGCGGAAGTTGCCCTGGGGGCGGAGCTTGGCGCAGGCCTGCATGGCCTTCTGGGTCTTGGCGTCCATCTGGCCGCCGCCCGGAAAGCCGCCGGCGGGCGGGGTGCCGTTGGTGCCCGTGGGCGGGGTGCCGTTGGTCGAGGCGCCGGGCGGGGGACCGTAGCCGCCCTGGCCGCCGGGCCCGCCGTTGCCGTTGCCGCGGTCGGGCAAGGTGACGCCGTTGTCCTTCAGGCACTGGCGGTACTTCTCGAAGGCGGCGTTCTGGGTGGCGTTGCCGCCGCTGGCGTTGGTGGACGCCGAACCACCCGAGGAGTCGTCGCCGGAGGAGCCGCACGCGACGAGCGCGATCGAGGCGCCGGCGATGGCGAGCACGGAAATGGGCGTGGCAAGGCGAGACATGGCCTCGCAGTCAGCCGCACGAATCGAAACGTCGGGCAAGCGAGGGCGAAGAAGTCTGTAAGTCGCCGTTTCTTCGCATTTCCTCACGCTGCGCTTAAAGACCGCTCACGGGACGCACGGATGCTGAGTGTCGTATGCCCCGGACGTCCCGTGCTCGCCAGCTGCTGTCCCCGATCAACGTCGCGCTTGGCGCCGTCGCCGTTGGCGGCGTGGTCGCCGCGATCGTCGTGGTCGGCCCGGAGAGCGCCTCGTCCACCACGAGCGAGCGGGTCGTCACCGTCTCGAAGGGTGTCGTGCAGTCGACGGTGTCCGGCAGCGGAAACCTCTCGCCGGCCAACACGATGAACTTGAGCTTCGGCGCCTCGGGCAAAGTGACCAAGGTGTACGTCAAGGCCGGCGAGCACGTCACCGAGGGCCAGCTGCTCGCACGCATCGACCCGACGTCGGCCGAGGTCGACCTGGCCGAGGCGAAGGCGACGCTTCAGAGCGCGCAGGACACGCTGGACGACATCCAGTCGGGCACGACGACGACCACCACGGCGTCGACCGCGTCCACGTCGTCGTCCACGAGCGCGACCACCGCGACTGCCGCCTCCGTCAAGGCGACGACCGCGAGCGTGAAGGCGACCGCCGCGCAGGCCACCTCCTCGACGCCGTCCTCCACGACCGCGCCCGCGTCGACCACCACGCCTTCGAGCACGACGACGCCGAGCACGACGACGCCGAGCACGACGACGACGCCGAGCCAGAGCGGCTCGGGGACGAAGGGCAGCGGGACCGGGACGACCGGCAGCGGCTCGGCGCCGAGCGGCGGCTCCGGGTCGGGCGCGAGCGGCGGCGGGTCGAGCAGCGGAGGCTCCGGCGGAAGCAGCGGCTCCGGGAGCGGCTCCTCGAGCGGCGGCTCGACCATGTCCGAAGCGGCCGCCGCGGCCGCCGTGAAGTCCGCGCAGCTCGCCGTCGACAACGCCGAGGACGCGCTGACGGCCACCGCTCTGCGCGCGCCTGGTGCGGCGACCGTCGCCGCGGTCAACGGCGCGGTCGGCGACCAGGTCAGCAGCGGCGGCTCGTCCTCCGCGTCCTCGTCCAGCAGCAGCGTCGCGGCGGGCGGCGGCGCGGGCGCGAGCGGTGGCGGGACCGGGACGACCAGCTCCTCATCGACCGACTCCTCGTCCTTCATCACCCTCACCCAGCTCAGCCGCATGCACTTGGAGGTCTCGCTCAGCGAGTCCGACATCAACGACGTCAAGGTCGGCCAGCAGGCGACGGTGACCGTCAACGCCGCGTCCGGCGAGGAGGTCGCAGGCAAGGTGGTGGACATCGACGTGCTCTCGAGCTCGTCCAGCTCCACCGGCACGTCGAGCGCCGTCTCCTATCCCGTCACGATCGCGCTGACCCAGACGACCAAGGGCCTGCGCGCGGGCATGTCCGCGACCGCCGAGATCGTCACCGCGCAGGCCGAGGGCGTCGTCGTCCCGAGCCAGGCGCTCCAGGGCAGCAGCGTCACCGTCGTCAAGAGCGGCGAGCGCACGACCCAGCGCGTCCAGACCGGCGTCGCGGGCGACAGCTCCACGCAAGTCACCAGCGGCCTCAGCGCCGGCGACCAGGTCGTCGTCACCTCGTCGAGCGCGGCCGCGGGCGCCGCCGCCTCCCGCAGCGGCGGCACGTCCAACTCCACGCAGAACGGCACCGGCCGCAGCGGCTTCGGCGGCACCGGCACCGGCGCCGGAGGCTTTGGCGGCGGCGGCTTCAGCGGCGGGCCGCCGAGCGGCGGCTTCCCCGGAGGGGGAGGCCGGTGAGCCCGCCGCGGGGCCGTCGCCGCCGCCCGGTCATCGTCGTCGAGGACGTCCGCCGGACCTACCAGGTCACCGAGGACCTGGCCGTCCACGCGCTCGACGGCGTGTCGCTGACGATCGCCGCCGGTGAGTTCGTGGCGATCATGGGCTCCTCGGGCTCGGGCAAGTCCACGTTGATGAACATGCTCGGTTGCCTCGACTTGCCGACCTCCGGCCGCTACCTGCTGGACGGCGTGGACGTCAGGGACATGGACGAGGACGAGCAGTCCGACCTGCGCAACCGCAAGATCGGCTTCGTCTTCCAGGCCTTCAACTTGGTCCCGCGCACGAGCGCGCTGGCCAACGTCGAGCTGCCGCTCAGCTACGCGGGCGTCTCGCGCGCGCAGCGCCGCGCCCGCGCGAAGGCCGCGCTGGACGCCGTCGGCATGGCTGAGCGGATCGACCACCTGCCGTCCGAGCTGTCCGGCGGCCAGCAGCAACGTGTAGCGGTTGCTCGCGCGATCGTCACCAACCCCTCCTTGATCCTCGCCGACGAGCCGACGGGCAACCTCGACTCGCGCTCCACCGACGACGTGCTGCGCATCTTCGAGGACCTCAACAACGAGGGCCGCACGGTCGTCCTGATCACGCACGAAGACGACGTCGCCGAGCGCGCGCGGCGCGTGATCCGCCTCGCGGACGGCCGCGTGCAGTCCGACGTGCGCAGAAGCGCGGAGGCCGCGGCATGACGCTCGCCGAGACCCTGCGCATCGCGCTCGGCGGGATCATGGCCAACAAGCTGCGCTCCGGCCTGACGATCCTCGGCATGACGATCGGCGTCGCCTCGGTGATCGTCCTGGTCGCCGTCGGCAACGGCTCCAAGGAGCAGGTTCAGGCGAGCGTCCGCGCCCTGGGCTCCAACGTCCTGCTCGTCCAGGCGGGCGGCGCGCGCGGCGGCCCCGGCCTCTTTGGTGGCGGCTCGTCGATCACGCTGACCCAGGACGACGCGACCGCGTTGCAGGACACGTTCAACGTGCCTGACGTGAAGTCGGCGTCGCCCGTCGTGACGGCAAGCAGCACGTCGCTCGTCGCCGGCTCGTTGTCCTACAGCTCGTCGGTCACCGGCACCACCCCGAGCTATGCGACCGCGCGCAACTACGAGGTCGCCGATGGCGAGATGTTCACCACCAACGACGTCAAGAAGCACAGCCGCGTCGTCGTCCTCGGCCCGACCGTCGTCACCAACCTCTTCAACGGCGCCAACCCCGTCGGCCAGACGGTCAAGATGGGCGGGTCGAGCTTCACCGTCGTCGGCGTGACCAAGGCGAAGGGGTCGAACGGCACGACCGACCAGGACGACGTCGTCTTCGCGCCGCTGACCGCCGTGCAGGACGCGCTGAGCGGCTACGGCTCGATCAACCAGATCGTCGTGCAGGCCAAGAGCGAGAAGTCGCTCAACGCCGCGCAGGCCGAGGTCACCGCGATCCTCAACGAGCGTCACGACATCGACGCGAGCGCGTCGTCGTCGACCACGGGCACGAGCAGCAGCAGCTTCCAGGTCATCAACCAGGGGTCGATCCTCGAAACGTCGGACGAGACGACCTCCGTGTTCACCACCTTGCTCGGCGCGGTCGCCGCGATCTCGCTGCTCGTCGGCGGCATCGGCGTGATGAACATCATGTTGGTGTCGGTCACCGAGCGCACGCGCGAGATCGGCATCCGCAAGGCGATCGGCGCCCGCCGCTCCGACATCCTGCTCCAGTTCCTGACCGAGGCCGTCCTGGTCTCGATGCTCGGCGGCATCGTCGGCGTGATCGTCGGGGTCGTCGGCTCGAAGTTCGAGATCGCCGGCGTCGACCCCGTCATCGCCTTCTACTCGATCCCCTTGTCCTTCGGCGCGGCCGTCCTGGCCGGGCTGTTCTTCGGCACCTACCCGGCGGGCCGCGCTGCGCGCCTGCGTCCCATCGACGCCCTCCGATTTGAATGAGCGAACACCCTTCCCAGACCTCGGCTTCCTACGACGACCCCGACCTCGAGTGGGACCACGAGTACGAGGACGAGCCGGCTGACGACGACACGGCGCCTGCCCGCCCGCGCCGCAAGCTGCTGACGCCCGTCAGCGGCGGATTGGCCGCGATCGTCCTGCTCGCCGGCGGCTTCATCGCGGGCGTCCAAGTCCAGAAGGGGCAGGAGGACGGCAACGGCGCTGGCGGCGCAGCGGCGCGCGCCGGAGGCTTCCCCGGGCGCCAGGCCGCAGCGGGCGGTGGCGGTGCGACGACGGGCGGAGGCGCCGCCAGCGGCGCCTCCAACGCCACCGTCGGCACCGTTGCCAACGTCAAGGGCAGCACGCTCTACGTGACCGGCACCGACGGCACGACCGTGAAGATCCGCACGGACGACAACTCGACCGTCACCCGCAACGCCGACGCCTCCGTCGGCTCCGTGCATCCCGGCGACAGCGTCGTGATCCAGGGCGCCAAGAACGACAACGGCACGGTCACCGCGACCTCGATCACCGCGACCGCCAAGGGCGTCAGCGCGTTCGGCGGCCTTGGCGGGTTCTCGGGGGCCGGAGGCACCACCGGCAGCGGCACGACGCAGCAGGGCGGCGGCACCAGCGGCGCCACCCCGAGCGGCGGCGCGGACTCCGGCGTTCCCCAAGGCTTCGCACCCCCGCAGGGCTAACCGCACGAATAGCTGCGCAGGCAACCAGACCGCGCGCGGAGCCCTGTCCGCGACACAATGCAGGGAGTGCCGCTTACCTACGTCACCGGTCATCGCAACCCGGACACCGACTCGATCGCCGCCGCGATCGGGTACGCCGAGCTGCGGTCACGCCTGGATCCGGACACCACGTACCTTCCCGTCCGCCTCGGCGAGCTGAACGCCCAGACCCGCTGGGTCCTGGAGCGCGCCAGCGCGGCCGAGCCGGACCTCCTGCCGCACATCATGCTGCGCGTCCGCGACGTGATGCAGCAGGACTTCTACGCGGCCGGGGTGGACGACGCGGTGCGCGAGGTCGGCCTGACGATGGCGGCCGACAAGCTCGACGTCGTCCCGATCGTCGACCACGACGGCAAGCTCGTCGGCGTCATGACCGAGCGCGCGCTGGCCCGCCGCTACATCCGCGAGTCGCGCGAGGCCTCGTCGCTGGTCGACACGCCCACGCGCATCAGCGCGATCGCCTCCGCCGTCAGCGGCGAGCAGGTCGTCGGCGACGACCACGCGGTCGCCGGCCGCGTCTGGGTCTTCGCGATGGAGGTCGACTTCCCGGAGTCCGGGATCGGCGAGGGCGACGTCGTCGTCATCGGCAACCGCGAGGACGCCCAGCGCCGGATGATCGAGCGCGGCGTCGCGCTGATGTTGGTGTCCAACGGCGCCACGCCCTCTGACGAGGTGCTCAAGCTTGCCAACGAGGCTGGGACCGCGGTCGTCGTCTCGCCGCTGGACTCCTACGTCTGCGGTCGTATGACGACGCTGGCCGCGCCGTGCCGCGCGCTGATGGACGCCGAGCCGTTGACCGTTCGCGGCAACGACCTGCTCGAGGACGTCACCGAGGAGATCAAGAACGTGCACTACCGGGCGGCCGTGGCGGTCGACCGGCGCGGGCACCCGATCGGCCTCGTGACGCGCAGCGACCTCGTCAACCCGACGCCGCGCGACGTGATCCTCGTCGACCACGCCGAGCAGGGCCAGTCGGTGATCGGCATCGAGCAGGCGCACATCGTCGAGATCCTCGACCACCATCACATCGGCTCGATCGAGACGCGCCTGCCGGTGCGGGCGACGTTCGACCCGGTCGGCTCGACGTCGACGCTGGTGATCGAGCGCTTCCAGCAGGCCAACCAGCAGCCGACGGTCCCGACGGCGACCGTGCTGCTCGGCGCGATCCTGTCCGACACGGTGATCCTCAACTCGCCGACGACGACCGACCGCGACCGTGCGGCCGTCGAAGCGCTCTCAAGCTTCCTGGACGTTGACGCCCAGGCGTTCGGCAAGGAGATGTTCGAGTCGGGCTCCGACGCCGCCGACGCGTCCGTCGAGTCGCTGCTCGCGCGCGACTCCAAGGAGTACGAGACCGCCGACGGCCCGATGTGCATCGCGCAGGTCGAGACCGCCGGCAAGGTCCTGGCCGGCCGCCTCGGCGAGCTGCGCGAGGCGCTTCAGGCCCAGCACGACAAGAACGGCCACGTGCTCAGCGCGCTGATGGTCACCGACATCCTGGAGAAGCACACGTCGCTGCTGATCGCGGGCGACATCGCCGCGGCCGAGCGCGCCTTCAACGCGCAGGCCGAGAACGGCGTGCTGGAGCTGCCGGGCGTGATGAGCCGCAAGAAGCAGGTCGCGCCGCCGCTGCTCGGCGCGTTCTAGCGAGAAAGCGCAACCTTTCACCAGTGGAGCGCGTTGCATCGGTCATGCGCCGACGCTTCGTCCTTCTCGCCATCGCGCTGCTCGCCGCGGTGGCCGTCGTCCCCGCCGCCCGCGCGGCGGCGGCCGTCACCGCCACGCCGCTGACCGCGGTCGGCGAGACGCCGATCGCCGTCTACGGCGGCTGGGTCGTCTGGAGCGAGCCGGGCGCCGACGGCCTCTACCGCGTCGTCGCCTACCACGACGGCGTCAAGCGGACGCTGAACCAGATCGCGCCCCGGACGGTGCCGTTCGACCTCGACGCCGGGCCGGACTCGCGCGATCGACCCGCGATCGTCTTCTCGCGCTGCACGACCGAGCGCGACGTCCACGCGATGTCGGCGTGGGCGACCGCGCGCGGCTGCCGCCTGCGCCAGGCGACGCTGGACGGCGCCGCCGAGAGCGGCCTTCCGACCCCCGGCCGCGGCTCGGCGAGCGACAGCGTCCCGTCGCGCTGGGGCTACCGCGTCGCGTTCCAGCGCCGCGCGCGCAACTCAGACGTCTCGCAGCTCATGCTCTACGACATGCAGCACAACCGGATCAAGAAGCTGCCGCACGGCGCGCTCCCGCACCACTGCCCGTACCGCACCGGCTGCAAGAACCCGCGCTACATGGGCGAGTTCGGCGAGCTGGACCTCGGCGCTCGCGATGTCGCCTACTCGTGGCACCTCTCCGCGCCCGCGGTGACCGGCGTCGGGTTCGGCACGGAGCTGCGCGTCGTCGCGACCGCGACGGGCCGTTCGCTGCTGGCCGGCAGCGGCTACGTCTCGGGCGCCTGCGGCGGCCGCTCGAACCTCGCGCCGCAGGCCACGCCCGGCGGCGTCCTGTTCGTCAGCCTCCAGTTCTTCTGCGAGGCTGCCCAGGGCACCGTCACCGCGACCTCGTTCGGCGCCGGCGGCCTGCTCTCGCAGACGACCAACGTCGGCGGCGGCGTCGCCTACCGCGTCCTGCGCGACGCCGCCGACGGCACGATGTACGCCGTCCTCGGCCCGGCACACGTCGACTTCAACGCCAAGTCCGCCCCGATGACGCTCGTGCGCCTCTCCAGCTTCAAGCTCACCAAGACCGACAAGGTCGCAAACGAGCCATTCGACACAGGCCTTTGACGCGACCGCCGCGCGGCGCGTCATGATGTCCGCATGGCCGTGAGCAGCACGCCGGCGGCGCCGTCGACCACCGAGTCGCGCCTGGAGGACCTCGTGGTCATCTCCGGGTTCTCGGGCGCGGGCAAGTCCACCGCCATGAACGTGTTCGAGGACGCGGGCTACTTCTGCGTGGACAACCTGCCGCCGGAGATGATCCGGTCGCTGGTGGAGCTGTTCACCCACGAGGGCTCCAAGGTCGAGCGCGCGGCGGTGGTCTCCGATGTTCGCGGCGGCGAGTTCTTCACGCCGCTAGAGGGCGTCATCGACGAGCTGCACGCGCGTGAGCTGCCGGCGCGCGTCCTGTTCCTGGACGCCGACGACAACGCGCTGATGGACCGTTACAAGGAGACGCGGCGCCGCCATCCGCTGTCGCCCGAGGGCTCGATCGCCCACGGCATCGCCGCCGAGCGCGTGATGCTCGCGCCGATCAAGCAGCGATCGGACTTCGTGATCGACTCCTCCGGGCTGAAGGCGTCGCACCTGCGCCGCCGGATCGCTGATGAGTTCCTGCCGCGCCACCGCCGCGGCCGCCTCGCGCTCACGTTCCAGTCCTTCGGCTTCAAGCACGGTCCGCCGCGCGACGCCGACCTCGTCTTCGACGTGCGCTTCCTGCCCAACCCGCACTACATCACGGACCTGCGCCCCAAGACCGGCCTGGACGCCGAGGTCGTCGAGTACGTCGGTCGCGAAGGCAAGCTGACGGCCTTCTACTCGCTGCTGGAGCCGCTGCTGGACTACCTCGTGCCGCAGTACGAGGAGGAGGGCAAGGCGCACCTGTCGGTCGCGATCGGCTGCACCGGCGGCCGCCACCGCTCGGTCGCGATCACCGAGCACCTCGGTCACCGCTTCGCCGCCCGCGATGACGTCGTCGTGGAGATCGAGCACCGCGACATCGGCCGCAAGACGTAGGCTCCGCCGACTGTGAAGGTGTCCACCACAGCGCGAACGAGCCGCCAGGCGAGCTCGCGCCGCGAAACGAGCCCTTAGGGCGAGGCTTCGCCATGCTGGACCACGTCGGCTTCGAGGTCTCAGACCTCGCCACCTCCGCGCGCTTCTACGACGCGCTCTTCTCCCGCCTCGGGATCCGCCGCGTGCACACCGGCGAGGCGGCGGTCGCCTACGGCAAGCACGAGCCGCGGTTCTGGATCGTCCAGCGCGGACGGACGCCGGCGCCTGGCTACGGGCACGTCGCGATCCAGGCAGCAGGCCGGGTGGCCGTGGACGCCGCCTACGAGGCTGCGCTTAACTCGGGTGGGCGAGATGACGGCCCTCCAGGCTTGCGCCCGCAGTACGGCCCGCGCTATTACGCGGCGTACGTGCTCGACCCCGACGGCCTGCGCGTCGAGGTCGTGGCGGGCGGGCACTGAACGGGCGGACATCGACCCGTAGTGGACCGATAGGGTCCGCCGTCTCCCAGATCGAACTTTGCCTCCCCTCAGGAAGGACTGAACACGACCATGCCCGTACGTGTCGGGATCAACGGCTTCGGCCGCATCGGCCGCAACCTCTTCCGCGCCGCCCAGGCCTCCGGCGCCGACATCGAGTGGGTCGCCGTCAACGACCTGACGGACACCAAGACGCTCGGCAACCTCTTGAAGTACGACTCGATCCTCGGCCCGTACCCGGGCACGATCGAGGTCGGCGACGACGAGCTCGTCGTGGACGGCAAGCCGCTGAAGGTCCTCGCCGAGCGCGACCCGGCGAACCTGCCGTGGGGCGACCTCGGCGTCGACGTCGTCGTCGAGTCCACCGGCTTCTTCACCAAGCGCGCCGACGCGGCCAAGCACCTGGACGCGGGCGCCAAGAAGGTCATCATCTCGGCCCCGGCGTCTGACGAGGACATCACGGTCGTGCTCGGCGTCAACTTCGACAAGTACGACAAGGACGCCCACGACGTCATCTCCAACGCGTCGTGCACGACCAACTGCCTCGCGCCCGTCGCGAAGGTCGCCAACGACGCGATCGGCATCAAGCACGGCCTGATGACGACGATCCACGCGTACACGCAGGACCAGAACCTGCAGGACGCGCCGCACAAGGACCCGCGCCGCGCTCGCGCCGCCGCGATCAACCTCGTGCCGACGTCCACCGGCGCCGCCAAGGCCGTCGGCCTCGTGCTGCCCGAGCTCAACGGCCTGCTGCACGGCTTCTCCGTGCGCGCGCCGATCCCGACGGGCTCGCTGGTCGACCTCACCTTCGAGGCCAAGCGCGAGACCTCCGTCGAGGAGATCAACGCGCTGTTCAAGGAGAAGGCCGACACCGGCGACCTCGCCGGGATCCTCCAGTACACCGAGGACCCGCTGGTCTCGTCCGACATCGTGACCAACCCCTACAGCTCGATCTTCGACTCCGGCCTGACCTCGGTCATCGACGGCACGCTGGTCAAGCTGGTGGCCTGGTACGACAACGAGTACGGCTACTCCAACCGCGTCGCCGACCTCATCCAGAAGGTCCTTTGAGAACCCTCGACGACCTCGGCGACCTCACGGGCAAGCGCGTCTTCGTCCGCGTCGACTTCAACGTCCCGTTGAAGGACGGCGTGATCGGCGACGACGCGCGGATCCGGGCCGCCTTGCCGACCCTGGAGGAGCTGCGCCGCCGCGGCGCGCGGCTCCTCTTGGCCGCCCACCTCGGGCGGCCGAAGGGCCGGGACCTGGACTTCTCGCTGGCGCCAATCGCCGCGCGGCTCACGGAGCTGCTGAAGACCGACGTCACGCTGGCCGCCGACCTGGACCAGGTCCCCAACGACGACGCCGTCGTGATGCTGGAGAACGTCCGCTTCGAGCCGGGTGAGACCAAGGACGACGAGGAGCTGGCCAAGAAGTACGCCTCGCTCGCCGACGCCTACGTCAACGACGCCTTCGGGGCCGCGCACCGCGCGCACGCCTCGACGCACGCGATCGCCAAGCTGCTGCCGAGCGCCGCCGGGCTGCTGTTGCAGCGCGAGGTCGAGACGCTCACCGGCATCCTCGCCGACCCAGAGCGACCGCTGGTCGCGATCGTCGGGGGCGCCAAGGTCACCGACAAGATCGGCGTCCTGGAGGCCTTCCTGAGCAAGGCCGACACGATCCTGATCGGCGGCGCGATGCAGTTCCCGTTCTTCAAGGCGCAAGGCCATCAGGTTGGTGCGTCGCTGTGTGAGGCCGAGGGCATCGCCCCGGCCGAGCGCGTGCTGGCCGAGGCGCAGGACGGCCAGGTCAGGCTTCCCGTCGACATCGTGGCCGGCGAGGCGTTCGACGCCTCCACGCCGGTCACCGAGATCGACGGCGTGGACGTCCCCGAGGGCCTGATGGGCCTCGACGTGGGGCCGAAGACCGCGGCGGCCTACGCCGAGGTCATCGCCAGCGCGGGGACGATCTTCTGGAACGGTCCCATGGGCGCCTTCGAGCTGGAGCCGTTCGCGGCCGGAACGAGGTCCGTGGCTGAAGCGGTGGCGAAGGCGTCGGGCACCACGGTGGTCGGCGGCGGCGACAGCGCGGCGGCGCTCCGTCAGTTCGGGCTCGAGGATCAGGTGACGCACCTGTCCACGGGAGGCGGCGCCTCCCTGGAGCTGATCGAGGGCAAGACGCTTCCGGGCGTGGAGGTTTTGGGATGAGGTCGAACGTTGCAGTCGTGAGTGGTAGACCGGCCGGGAGGCACGTTCGATGAGCCGTACACCGCTGATCGCGGGCAACTGGAAGATGAACGGGACGATCGAGGAGGCCGAGGAGCGCGTCGCGTCCCTGCTGCCCCGGATCGCCACCGTCGAGCACGCCGACGTCGCCGTCTGCGTGCCGTTCACCGCACTGCAGGCGGTCGTCGACTCGACCCGCGGGTCGCAGCTCGGCGTCTACGCGCAGAACATGCACCACGAGCCGTCGGGTGCGTTCACCGGCGAGGTGTCGGCGCCGATGCTGACCGAGATCGACGTCCACGGCGTCGTCCTCGGCCACAGCGAGCGCCGCCAGTTCTTCGGCGAGACCGACAAGGCCCTGCAGCTCAAGGTCCCGGCCGCGCTGGAGGCGGGGCTGATCCCGATCCTGTGCGTCGGCGAGACCGAGGACGAGCGCGAGAACGGCGACACCGAGCGCCGCCTGCGCCATCAGGTCCAGGAGGGCCTGGAGAAGGTGCCCGCCGAGCGCCTCGGCGAGGTCGTCCTGGCCTACGAGCCGATCTGGGCGATCGGCACCGGCCAGGTCGCGACGCCCGAGCAGGCACAGGACGCGCTCGCGTTCGTGCGCGCGCTCGTCGCCGACCGCTCCAAGGAGGAGGCCGAGAAGTCGCGGATCCTCTACGGCGGCTCGATGAAGCCCGGCAACGCGGCTGAGCTGCTGGCGCTGCCGGACTGCGACGGCGGCCTCATCGGCGGCGCGTCGCTGGACATCGAGGACTTCGTCGCGATCGTGGAAGCGGCCAAGGGCTGATGTCGTCGTTGCCGGTCCCGCGCGCGGTCCTCGTCGTCCTCGACGGCTGGGGGCTCGCGCCGCCGGGACCCGGCAACGCGGTCGAGCTCGCCGACACGCCGGTCTTCGACGCGCTCTGGGCCAAGTACCCGCACACGCAGCTGACGGCGGGCGGCAAGGCCGTCGGCTTGCCCGAAGGTCAGATGGGCAACAGCGAGGTCGGCCACCTCAACCTCGGGGCGGGCGCGGTCGTCAAGCAGGACCTCACGCGCATCGACGAAGCGGTCGAGGACGGCACGCTGGGCGAGAACGCCGCGCTGGGTGCGGCGATGGACGGCTTCGAGCGCGTTCACCTGATCGGCCTCGTCTCCGACGGCGGCGTGCACTCGGGCTGGAAGCACATCGAGGCCCTGATCAAGCTGGCGGGGGAGAAGGGCGTCCCGGATGTCGTCATCCACGCCTTCACCGACGGCCGTGACACGTCCCCGACCGGCGGCGAGAAGTACCTCGCCCAAGTTCAGGAGTGGGCCGACGCCGCCGGCAACGTGCGCGTGGGCTCGGTCATCGGCCGCTACTTCGCGATGGACCGCGACAAGCGCGAGGAGCGGACCAAGGCCGCCGTGGACCTGTTGGTCGACGGCGTCTCGCCGCACCACGCCTCGTCCGCCGTCGACGCCGTCCGCGCCTCCTACGAGCGCGACGACCGCGGTGACGAGTTCGTCGCGGCCACCACCATCGGCACCGAGGCCGGCATCCGCCCGCAGGACTCGGTCATCGCCTTCAACTTCCGCCCGGACCGGATGCGCCAGCTCACCGAGGCCCTCGGCCCGCAGGTCGCCCGCTACACGACGCTGACCGAGTACGAGGAGGGCTGGCCGTGGCCGGTCGCCTTCCCGCCGCAGCGGCCGGAGATCACGATGACCAAGGTCATCGCGCAGGCGGGGCACAAGCAGCTGCACGTCGCCGAGACCGAGAAGTACCCGCACGTGACGTACTTCTTCGGCGGTGGGGAGGAGGAGCCGGAGCCCGGCGAGCGCCGCGAGCTGGCGCCGTCGCCGCGCGACGTCCCGACCTACGACAAGAAGCCCGAGATGAGCGCCCGCGAGGCCGCGGACAAGTTCATCGCCGCGTGGCGCGAGGATGAGCCGCAGTTCGGGATCATCAACTTCGCCAACGCCGACATGGTCGGGCACACCGGCGTCATCCCCGCGGCGGTCAAGGCGGTCGAGACGGTCGACGCCTGCCTGGGCGATCTGGTCGCCGCCGTACAGGAGTCCGGCGGCGCCCTGTTGATCACCGCCGACCACGGAAACGCGGACGAGATGCTCGAAGAGGACGGTTCGCCGGACACCGCGCACTCGCTCAATCCGGTCCCGGTGATCGTCACCGTGGACGGTTTGACGCTTCGAGACGGTGGCATCCTTGCTGATGTCGCACCAACGTTGCTCCAACTTCTAGGCATTGCTCAGCCGGCGGCCATGACGGGCGTCTCGCTCGTGTCCTAGGGCTGACGCTCAGGAATTCTGCGTCGTAATACACTCGCTCCCGATGGGCAAGGGGGCTGCTTATCGCGGAGGCATCATCGGCCCGACGATCGCCGCATTCGTGGCGGTCGGAGTGCTGGTGGTGATCGTCTTCGCACTCCTGGTCGACGGATCGTCGTCCATGAAGTCGAACGCCGAGAGCGCTCGACGGGCCGAGCGCGTGGTCCTGTTGTCATCGCGCCTGAACCGGCTGGCGGTCGACCTCGAGACCGGCGTCCGCGGACGCTTGCTTACAGGCAACGATGAATTTCTGAGACCGTATCGGGAGGCTCAGCGGGACATCCCGACGGCCGAGGCTCAGCTCGACGCGCTGCTCTCCGATCCCGAGCAGCAGGCGCGCTTTGAGGACGTCAAGCGCCGCCTGGAGGGCTACCGCACGGGCTGGGCGAGCCTGGGCGCCACGCTCCCGCTCGACACCCCGCGCGCGGAGCTCATCAGCCAGGTCACCAACGGCAAGGACCAGCTCGACGACCTCCGGGTTCGCTTCGACGGGCTGCGCACCGCCGAGCTGGCGCTGTCCGAGAAGGCCGCCGACGACGCCAACGCCGCTTCGGACCGCACGACGATCTTCGCGATCATCGGCCTCGTGCTGATCCTTGGCGGCCTGGTCGCGCTCGGGTCGTTCACCGTGCGTTGGATCCGCCGCGAGGCGCGTGCTGCGATCGCCCGCGCCCAGGCCGAGGAGGCGTCGCGGACCAAGTCCACGTTCTTGGCCAACATGAGCCACGAGATCCGCACGCCGCTGAACGGCGTGATCGGGATGTCGGACCTGCTGCTGGACACCAACTTGGACACCGAGCAGCGCGAGTACGCCACGACCGCACGCAACTCCGGCGAGCAGCTCCTGGCGGTCATCAACGACATCTTGGACATCTCCAAGATCGAGGCCGGCCACCTGGAGCTGGAGGAGCGCGACTTCGACCTGCGCGAGGTCGTCGAGACGACCTCCGACGTGGTCGCCGCCACCGCGCACCACAAGGGCCTGGAGCTGTCGGTGCTGATCAGCGACGACGTGCCGCGCGCGGTGCGCGGCGACCGCGGCCGGCTCGCGCAGGTCCTGACCAATCTGCTGTCCAACGCCGTCAAGTTCACGCCCGAGGGCGAGGTGGCGGTCGAGGTGACGGTCGCGGCGGCGGGCGAACCCGACGAGGACGGCCGCACGCCGGTCACCTTCGCGGTCCGCGACACCGGCATCGGGATCGCCGAGAAGGACCTCGAGCGGCTGTTTGAGTCCTTCCAGCAGGCCGACGCCTCGACCACCCGCCGCTTCGGCGGGACCGGCCTCGGCCTGGCGATCAGCCGCGAGCTGGCGCGGATGATGGGCGGCGACCTGACGGTCTCCAGCACGCTCGGCCAGGGCTCGACGTTCAGGTTCATGGTCCGGTTCCCGCCTGCCGAGGCCGAGCCGATCGACGTCCGTCCGCAGATCGAGCTGCGCGGCCTGAAGGTGATCGCGGTCGACGACACCGCGACCAACCGGCGCGTGCTGGAGGCCTACCTCGGCTCGTGGGGCATGCGCGTCACGAGCTGCCCGGACGGCCACGCGGCGCTGGACGAGCTGCACCGCGCCGCCGACCGCGGCGAGCCGTTCGACGTCGCGATCCTGGACTTCAACATGCCGCGGATGGACGGCGTAGAGCTGGCGCGGCGGATCGGCGCCACGCCCGCGCTGCGCTCGGTGCGGATGGTCATGCTGACCTCGTCGGGCACCGGCCACGCCGCCGCGCGCGACGCGGGCGTGACCGAGTTCCTCACCAAGCCGGTGCGGCAGTCAAGGCTTTACGACGCGATCGCGTCGGCGATGTACCAGGCGCCGGCGGCGCAGCACGCAAGCATCCGCGCGGCGGATGACGACAGGGAGGTCGGGACCATGGCGGCATCGCAGGACGGCGCGCTGATCCTCATCGCGGAGGATCACGACGTCAACCGCATCCTGATGGAGAAGCTGCTCGACAAGCGCGGGCACCGGACGATCGCGGCGGCGACCGGGCTGGAGGCGGTCCGGTTGGCGGCTGAAGCCGGGGTCGACCTGGTGTTCATGGACTGCCAGATGCCCGAGCTGGACGGGTACGCGGCGACGCGGCGGATCCGCGAGCGCGAGAACGGCGGGCGGCGGCTGCCGATCGTGGCGATGACCGCGCACGCGATGGCCGGCGACCGCGAGAAGTGCATCGCGGCGGGGATGGACGACTACGTCGCCAAGCCGCTGCGGCCTGAGGAGGTCGACACGATGCTCGCGCGGTGGCTGCCGGCGGCGGTGCCGGTCGGCGTCAGCGGCAACGGGCATGGGAACGGCGCCGCGCCGGTCCCGACGGCCGCCGACCCCGACGCCGACCCGATCGACGACGTGCGCTTCAACGACCTCGGCCGCGACTTCACGCCCGACGTCGTCCGCGAGGTCGTCAACGCATTCATCGACTCCACGCCGCCGATCATCGAGCGGATCGTCCTGGCCGCCGAGGGCGAGGACCACACCGAGATCGCCCAGGGTGCGCACCGCCTCAAGGGCGGCTGCCTGGCGGTGGGCGCGGGCCGGCTCAACGACCTCGCCAACGAGCTGGAGGAGCTGGGGCGCTCCAACGCGCCGGGCGACGACCTGCGCGTGACCGCCGAGCAGCTCGAACGCGCCTGGGCGGCGACGCGCCTCGCACTGCGCGAGCGCGTCGGGTAGAACACGCTCATGCTTTTCGGACAGGAGCACATCGACCGCTACGAGGCGACCGACGGGGAGGAGGGTCACGACTGGGAGGGCACCAAGACGCTGATCCTCACCACGACGGGCCGCAAGTCGGGCGAGCCGCGCAAGGCGCCGCTGATTTACGGCGAGCACGACGGCGACTACCTGATCGTCGCCTCCAAGGGCGGGGCCGACGAGCCGCCGGCCTGGTACGTCAACCTGAAGGCCGATCCGTCGGCGACGATCCAGGTCTGGGGCAAGAAGCTCGCCGTTCAGGCGCGCGACGCCACCGACGAGGAGAAGGCCGTGCTGTGGCCGATCATGACCGCCGAGTGGCCGGCCTACGACGAGTACCAGAAGAAGACCGACCGGCCGATCCCGGTCGTGGTCCTCGAACCCGCGTCCTAGTCAGTAGCGCGGGTTCGGGAGCGGCGTCAGCGACGCCTCGATCGTCGCGCGGCGGTCCTCGTACTGGGGCGGCAGCTTGAGGTGGCTGCCGAGCTCGGCGGCGTCCTCGTCGACGGCGAAGCCGATGTCGCGGCTGGCCAGCTCGAAGAGGACGCCTGACGGCTCGCGGAAGTAGACCGAGTGGAAGTACTGGCGGTCGATGATCGGCGTCGGGTGGCCTCCTGCCTGGCGCACGACGTCGCGCAGCGCGGTCAGCTCGGCGTCGTCGGCGGCCGACCACGCGACGTGGTGGACCGTGCCGGCGCCGGGCATCCCGTGGCGGGGGCCGGTCGGCGGCCGGTCGTAGTGGATGACGCCGTGGCGCTGCGCACCTTGGGCGACCCACGCGCCGCCCGCGTTGCGCTGCTCGAAGCCCAGGGCGCAGAGCAGCGGCGCGCTGCGCTCCGGCGCCGCGCTGTAGGCGCGCACGCCGTGGAAGCCGAGCAGCCGGTGCTCGGCCGGGACGTCGAGCGCGACCGCGCTCAGCGGCGGATCGCCCGCGTCTGACGCCACCAGCTCGTGGACCAGGCCTTCGGGGTCCGCGAACCGCAGCGCGCCGCCCTCGACCCACGTGACCGCCGCGCCCTCGTCGGCCAGCCGCGTCGCCCAGAACGCCAGCGCCTCCGGCCCGGCAGTTCGCCACACGATCGCGTGCACCATCCCCACGCCCGCGACGCCCTTCGCCGCACCCGGGAACTCGAAGAACGTCAGGATCGACCCGGGCGTCCCCGCCTCGTCGCCGTAGTACAGGTGGTACACGTCCGGCTGGTCGAAGTTGACCGTCTTCTTGACCATTCGCAACCCCATCACCCGCCCGTAGAACTCGACGTTGCGCGGCGCATCGGCGCAGATCGCGGTGATGTGGTGCAGGCCTTCGAGCGGCATTCAGGCTGACAGTACGCCTGCAGAACCTTCCCCGTAGCGGTTGTTCGTGCAACCATGGCCGCCTCGTGTCCACCACCACGACCTTCTCCTCCGCCGAGACCGGCGCCCTGGACGACCGGGAGCTGCGCGCGTGGCGCGGGCTTCTGCGGGTTCATGCGTCGCTGTCGAAGGCCCTTGACCAGCAGCTCGAGCGTGAGCACGGGCTGCCGCTGACCTCCTACGAGGTCCTGCTGTACCTCGCGGATGCCGAGCAGAAGAAGATGCGGATGTGCGATCTCGCCGAGTCGGTGATCCTCAGCCGCAGCGGGCTGACGCGGCTCGTCGACCGGCTGGAGCGCGATGGCCTGCTCGTCCGCGAGTCGTGTGCCAGCGACGCGCGCGGCGCGTTCGCCAAGCTGACGCCCGCCGGCACCGAGAAGCTGACCGCGGCCCGCGCGACGCACCTGGCCGGCGTCCGCTCGCTGTTCCTGGATCACCTCTCGCCCGAGGAGCAGGACGTTCTCGGCGGGATCTGGGAGCGCGTGCTGCCCGGCGCCAAGGGCGCCGCGGGCGACGACTGCGGCTGTTGACGCCTGGGCGTTAGCCGCACCCTGACCGCCGCTTCACCAGTTTAGAGTTGCCGGCGTGCCCGGCGCCGCAGCACTCTCACCATGGGGACGGCTGGTGGCGGCCTGCGGCGCGGTCGTCGTCATTGTCGCGATCGTGCTCGGCGCGTGGAGCCTGGCGTCGTCGCACGAGCGGCGGGTCACCTACGGCGTCCAGGGCGCGCTGACCGGCGTCTCGCTGGACCTCGGCGACGCGGACGTCGAGATCCGCGGCGGCGGCCGCGCGACGTCTGTAGCTGTTCAGCACGTCGACCGCTACGGGTTCGGCCACGCGCCGGCCACCCAGCGGTCCGTCGCCGGCGGCGTCTTCCGCGTGCGGTCGCGCTGCCCGCGGACCGTCCTGCACGGGTGCTCGGTCCGCTACCGCGTCACCGTCCCCGACAACCTGCCGCTGGCGGTCCGCACCGACGGCGGGTCGGTGCACCTCGACGGCTACCGCGGATCGGCGCGGATCACGACCGGCGCCGGGGGCATCGACATCGACGGCTTCTGCGGCTTCGCGCTGCAGGCGCGCGCCGACGACGGCGGCGACATCGACGCCTCGACCGCCTGCCCGCCGCCGCAGCTCTCGCTGCGCACCACGACCGGCTCGGTCCACGTGCACGTGCCCGCCGCGCGCTACCGCGTCGACGCCTCGACCTCCGGCCCGCGCCCGCGGGTCAGCGGCGTCACGGCCGACGCGGGCGCGCCGTTCGCGATCCAGGCGCTGTCCGGCTCCGGCGCGGTCACCGTCGAGCGGCTGGAGATGGGCGCGCCGTGAGCGCCCTGAACCTGCGCCGGCGCGTGGCGCGCGCGGCCGAGGCGACCGCCTACCTGGCCGTCAGCGTCCCCATCGCCGTGCTCGGCGTGCTGGCGGTCGTCGTCCTGGCGGTCGGCGCCGCGCTGAGCGTCGCGGGGATCGGCCTGCCGGTGCTGTTGGCCGGCGCCGCCGCCTGCCGCGCCCTGGTCCGGCTGGACCGCCGCGCCGCCAACCACTTCCTCGGCGCGCAGATCCCGCCGCTGGCGATCCCGGCGCGGCCGTCGACCGGCAGCCCGTGGCGCCGCTCGCTGGCCGTGCTGCAGGACCGCGCGTTGTGGCGCACCGTCGGTCTGCTCGGCCTCAAGCCGGTGCTGACCGCCGCGCAGGTCGCCGTCGGGATCGCACCCGTGGTCCTGTTCGCGTGGCTGGCGAAGCTCGGCGTCGAGGCGGTCATGGACGTCGGCGACGTCGACTACTTCGGCCCGTGGTCGTTCGGGCTCGGCACGGGCCTCGTCCTGCTGGCCCTCGCGCTGCCGGTCGCGGTGCTCGCGCTCGCCGCGCTGGACGCGCTGGTGACCGTCATGTGCACCGTCTGCCGCGCGCTACTGCTCCCGCGCCACGCGACCACGACCGGCCCGGTGCGCGAGCTGCTGGCCGAGTCACTGGGCGACCACTCCGTGTCGATCGCCTACTGGCTGCCGGACCGCGAGATGTTCGTGGACGACGTCGGCCGCCGCGTCGAGCTGCCGCACCCAGCGTCGGGCCGGACGTGGACCACGGTCGAGCGCGACGGGCGACCGGTCGCGGCGATCGTCCACGACGCTGCGCTGGAGACCACCGATGAGCTGGTGCAGGCGGCGGCCTCCGCGTCGTCGCTGGCGATCGACAACGAGCGGTTGAAGGCCGACCTGCGCGCGCGGCTGGAGGAGCTGCGCGTGTCGCGGTTGCGGATCGTCGAGGCGACCGACGCCGCGCGCCGCCGGATCGAGCGCGACCTGCACGACGGCGCCCAGCAGCAGTTGGTGGCCTTGGCCCTGGAGCTGCGGCTGCTGCGCGCCAAGGTCGTCGAGCAGGAGGAGATCACGCCGCTGGTCGACTCGCTCAGCAACCGCCTCTCCAGCGCCCTGGCCGAGCTGCGCGAGCTGGCGCGCGGCATCCACCCGACGATCCTCACCGACCAGGGCCTGGCGCCCGCGATCGAGGCGCTGGCGACGCGCGCGCCGTTGCCGGTCGAAGCCGACGTCGCGGTGGAAGGGCGGCTCGCGGAGCCGGTCGAGGCCGCGGCGTACTTCGTCGTCGCCGAGGCGCTGACCAACGTGGTGAAGTACGCCAAGGCGTCGTTCGTGGACGTGCGGATCCGGCGCGAGGACGGCGCGGTCCTGGTGGACGTCGCCGACGACGGCGTCGGCGGGGTGGACATCAGCGCGGGCAGCGGCCTGCGCGGCCTGCAGGACCGGCTCGCCGCGGTGGACGGCGTGCTGGACATCGACAGCCCGGCGGGCGAGGGCACGCGCCTGCGGGCGCGGATCCCGGCGGCCGAGATCACGGAGGAGGGCGGATGAGACGCCTGTTGGTTGTGATGGTGATGGCCTTGGCCGGCGCGTTCGCGCTGCTGGCGACGGGCTGCGGCGACACGACGACGGTCGACGAGGGCCCGGTCACGGTCGCCGAGAGCGGCACCGGCGCCGGCAACCCCGGCGCGCGCACCGTCGCCGACCCTGACGTGCCCGAGACGCCTGACGGCGCCCGGGCCATCCGGATCGCGGTCGTCACCCACGGCCAGGCGTCGTCGGCGTTCTGGGCGATCGTGCGCAACGGGGTGGAGGCCGCGGGCCGTCAGATGGACGTGGTCATCGACTACAAGGCGCCCGACGTGTACTCCTTGAGCGACATGACCAACTTGATCGACCAGGCGGTCGCGTCGCGGCCCGACGGGTTGGTGGTGTCCTTGCCCGAGCCCGGTCTCGCCGCCGCGATCGAGCGTGCGGTCAAGGCGGGCATCCCGACCGTCAGCATCAACTCGGGCAGCGACATGTACAAGAAGCTCGGCGTGCTCGCGCACGTCGGCCAGCCGGAGGGCGACGCGGGCTTCAAGGCCGGCCAGCGCCTCGCGCGCGCGGGCGTGGAGCGTGCGGTGTGCGTGAACCTGCTGATCGCCAACCAGGGCCTGGACGCGCGCTGCGCGGGGTTGGCGCGGGCGATGCGTGCGGCGGGCGGGACGTCGAAGATTGTGCGGATCGACGACCAGGACGCGAACGCGCCGAAGAAAATCGCCGCCGCGGTGAAGGCCGCGAACGCCGACGGCGCGCTGGCGATGAACGCGACGTCGGGCCTGGCCGCGAGTAAAGGGCTGGCGGGCAAAGGCGTGACGCTCGGGACGTTCGACCTCGGGCCCGACGTGCTGAAGGCGGTCAAGGCCGGGACGATCGCCTTCGCGGTCGACCAGCAGGCCTACCTCCAGGGCTACCTGCCGGTCGTGTTCCTGGCCGAGCGGGCGCGCTACGGGCTGTTCCCGGCCCAGGGGGACGTGATCCCGACCGGGCCGAACTTCGTCACCAAGGCCAACGCCGAGCAGGCGATGGAGCTGAGCGCGCGGTCGATCCGCTAGTCGCGCAGCCCCGCGTCAGTCGCAGGCGTCGCCCGCGCCGGCCTCGCGCTCGTCGCGGGCCACCACCCGCGGGCTGTCCTGCAGGATCCGGCGGCGTCGCAGCCCGGCCAGCAGCGTCTCGGCGCCCGCGAAGCGCACGAGCGTCGCGTAGTCGGCCTGCCACGCGACGAGCAGCTCGTGGGGCTCGTAGTCGTGGATCTGGCCGTCGAGCTCGATCCGCGCGCCGCCCCAGCCGCCCTCGATCGTGACGCGCACCGCGCTCTGCGCGCCGACGACCAGCGGCGGCGTCGAGCCGCCATGGGAGGCGACCGGCGTGACGACGATCGCGGGCGCGTTGCCGCCCAGCACGGGCCCGCCCGCGGCCATCGTGTAGGCGCTGCTGCCCAGCGGCGTGGCGATGACGACGCCGTCGCCCGCGAAGCGCACGTAGGGCTCGCCGTCGATCTCGACGCCGACGACGACCTGGTTGGCGCCCTTGCGCACGACGACGAGGTCGTTGAGCGCGTTCTTCGGGCCATGCCCGTCGACCGTGACCGCGACGGCCGGCAGCGCGCGCCGCTGCCAGTCGTCGGCGGCGAAGCGGTCCAGCGCGTCTGAGAGGTCCTCCGCGGAGGTCGCGGTCAGCGCGCCGAGGCTTCCGCAGGCGATGCCGAGCACCGGCAGGCCGTGCGGGGCGGCGGCGTGAAGCGCGGCCAGCGTGGTGCCGTCGCCGCCCAACGCGGCGACCAGGTCGCACTCCGCCGCCTCGCCGTAGGGTGCGACCTCGCGGTCCTGGCCTTCGACCTTGATCTGGACGACCTCGCCGTCGCGCGTGGCGGCCCACTCGCGCAGCGTGTTCAGCGCGCGGTCGAGGCGGCGATGCGGGTGCACCACCACCCCAATGCGCGACGGCGTCATGCGACCGTCGCCGACGTGAGGCGGTCGACCTCGTCGGCGCTCAGCACCAGCTCGTTGACGGGGAGGAGGTCGTTGAGCTGCTCGACCGTGCGCGCCGAAGCGATCGGCGCGGCGACGTGCGGCTGCGCGGCCAGCCAGGCCAGCGCGACCGCGGCGACCGTCGTGTCGTGCGCGGCGGCGATCACGTCGAGCGCCTCCAGCGCGGCGACCGCGCCCGGCTGTTCCAGGTAGGCCGCGGCGCTACGGGCGCGGGCGCTCTGCACGGCGTCGCCGCCCGGCCGGTACTTGCCGGTCAAAAAGCCCATCGCCAGCCCGTAGTAGGGGACCGCCGACAGCTCGTGCTCGGCGACGACGGGCGCCAGGTGCGTCTCGTAGTCCTCGCGTGCGACCAGGTTGTACTCGGGCTGGAGCGCGACGTACTTCGGCAGTCCCTCGCGGTCGGAGAGCGCCAGCGCCTCGGCCAGGCGCGAGGCGGAGTAGTTGGAGGCGCCGATGGCGCGGACCTTCCCAGCGGCGATGAGCTCGCCGAACGCCGCGAGCGTCTCCTCCAGCGGCGTGTCGGCGTCGTCGTAGTGCGCCCAGTAGAGGTCGATGTGATCGGTCTGTAGGCGCTTCAGCGAGGCGTCGGCCGCGCCGAGGATCGCGTCGCGGCCCAGGCCCTTGTTCGGCGCGAGCTGCGAGACCTTCGTGGCGACGACCAGCGAGTCGCGCTTCTCCGGGTTCTTGGCCAGCCACGAGCCGATGATCGCCTCCGACTCGCCGCCGCTGTTGCCGTCGACCCAAGCCGAGTAGACGTCGGCCGTGTCGATGAAGTTGCCCCCGCCCGCGACGTAGGCGTCGAGCACCGCGTGCGACGCGGCCTCGTCGGCCGTCCAGCCGAAGACGTTGGTACCGAGGCAGAGCGTGCTGACGTCGAGGCCGCTGGATCCGAGCTGGGTCATGGCCCGACGCTAGCGAACCGCGGACGCCCGCTAGGTTTCAGCGCGATGGCTTCCCCCTTGGAGATCCTCGCCCGCGACCCGAAGACGCTGGCCCGCGCCGGGATCCTGCGCACCGCCCACGGCGAGATCCGCACACCCGCGTTCGTCCCGCTGGCGACCAAGGCCACCGTGAAGGGCCTGACGCCGGCCGAGGTCCGCGACCTCGGCTTCGACATGGTCTTGGGCAACACCTACCACCTGTTCCTCACGCCCGGCCACGAGCGGATCCAGGGGCTCGGCGGCCTCCACGAGTTCATGCGCTGGGACCATCCGATCATCACCGACTCGGGCGGCTTCCAGGTCTTCTCTATGGGCCACGGCACGGTCGCCGACGAGATCAAGGGCCGCGCCGCGCACGGCGGCGAGCGCCATGGCAAGACGCTGAAGATCACCGAGGAGGGCGTCGCGTTCCGCAGCCACATCGACGGCAGCGAGAAGTTCTTGGCGCCTGAGGACTCGATGGCGATCCAGGCCGCGCTGGGCTCCGACATCGCGCTGGTCTTCGACGAGTGCACGCCGTTCAACGTGTCCAAGGACTACACCGCGCGCTCGACCGAGCGCACCCACCGCTGGCTGGAGCGCTGCCTGGACTGGCACGACGCCAACGGGCCGGACGGGCAGTTGGTGTACGGGATCGTCCAGGGCGGCGTCTACGAGGACCTGCGCCAGGAGTCCACGCGCGTGATCGCCGAGTCCCGCGCCGACGGCGTCGCGATCGGCGGCTCGCTCGGCGCCGACAAGCCGCAGATGTACGAGGTCGTCGAGATGGCGACGTCGATCCTGCCGGAGGCGCCGCCGCGTCACCTGCTGGGCATCGGGGACATCGACGACCTGATCCGCGGCACCGAGCTGGGCATCGATACCTTCGACTGCGCGATGCCCACACGCTTGGGCCGCCACGGCGTGGCGCTGGTTCCGGACCCCGACAAGCGCTGGCGCGTCGACCTCACCGCCGGCCGCTTCAAGGACTCCGACGACCCGATCTACGAGGGCTGCCCGTGCCCGACCTGCGAGGCCGGCTTCACCCGCGGCTACCTGCGCTACCTCGTCGCGGCACGCGAGCTGACCGGCCTGCGCCTGCTGGTCGTCCACAACCTCGCATTCGTCCGCCGCACCATGACCCGCCTACGCCAGGCGATCATCGACGGCCGCCTCGCGGAGGAGGCGGCGGCGCTGCGCGGGGGCCTCGCCCCGTAGCTAGTCGCCGCTGCCGACGCGGGGCAACGTGCCCTTGGGCGGCTCCGGCTTGGCGTACTTGGCGTCGACGTGCGTGCCGGTCGGCGCGTCGCCGCCGCCTTCGCCGCGCTCGGCCGCCTGCGCGGCCTCGATCGCCTTGATGGTGTCCTTGGGCCGTCGCCGGTTCCCGGCCTCGACCAGCGGCTGCACGATCCCGCGCAGCTTGATCAGCACGCCTGACCAGCGCGGTGCGTAGGCGATCCGCAGACGCCCGGAGATCGCGCGGTCGATCGCGTCGCCCGCCGCCGAGAGCGGGATCGGCTGGGTCATGAACTTCGGCTGGCCGCGCCGCGACGCCGCGGCGGCCGGGTGGGCGAACGAGTCGCGGACCATGTCGGTGTCGATGAAGCTGAAGTAGGCGACGCCGACCTTCGTGCCGGTGTGCGCGACCTCCATCCGCAGCGAGTCGGCAAACGCCTCCACGCCGGCCTTGGACATCGTGTACGGCCCCATCAGCGGCAGGTGCACGACCGCCGACATGGAGGAGATGACCAAAATGTAGCCCTTGCGCTCGACGACGTGGGCGTAGGTCGCGCGGACCGTGCGCCAGACGCCGAGCAGGTTGACCTCGATCACGCGCTCGAAGTCGGCGACGGCCATCCCGCCGATCGTCCCGACGTTCGCGACGCCCGCGTTGGCGACGACGACGTCGATCCCGCCAAAGCGCGCGACCGCGCCGTCGACCGCGGCGGAGAGCTGCTCCGGGTCCGTGACGTCGGCGGTGAACGCCGCGGCGCGGTCGTCCCCGAGCTCCTTGGCGTTGGCGGCCAGCAGCTCGGGCTCCAGGCCGACGAGCGCGACCGAAGCGCCCTGGGCGTGCAGCCGCCGCGCGGTCTCCAGGCCGATGCCACGGGCGGCACCGGTGATGAGCGCGACCTTGCCGCGTACGTCGTAGGTCTCTCGCGAGCGGGCCATATGGCCCGGACGCTACTGCGTGTTGTCCTGAATGAGCTGCATCAGGTCGTCGACGACCTGCCGCGCGTCGTCTCCGACGACCTGGCGCAGCTGCACCGAGGCCTTGTCCTGCGAGGTCGCGACGTAGGCGGCGGCGCCCGCGGCGACCAGCAGCGCGAGGAGGAAGAGGAACGTGACGAAGCGCCGGAAGCCGCCGCGCTTCTTCTTGCGCGCGTCGCGACGCGTGGCGGCGGCGCGCGGGGGCGGGGCGTCTTGGGCGACGCGGCGCGGCTGCGCGGGCGGCGCGGCGGTGCGGGGTTGGCGCGGCTCGCGCGGCAGGACGACCGGCGCGCCGGCATCGCCCGCGAAGACCGAGGTCGCGGCGGTGGGGTCGTCGCCGCGTGCCCCGTCGACCACCCGCGTGGCATCCGCTTCCGGACCGATCCCGCGCGCGCCGTCGATGATCGCCTGGCGCATCTCGTCGGCCGACGCGTAACGCGCCTGGGGCGTCAGCGCCAGCGCGCGCTCGACCGCCACCGCGAGCTGCGGCGGAATCGATGGGTCAACGTGGTGCAGCGGCGGCGGGACCTCGCGCTGCTGCTTCAACGCGAGCTCGGTCAGCGACGCCGCCTCGTAGGGCAGCCGGCCGGCCAGCAGCTGGTAGGCGACGACGCCCAACCCGTACAGGTCGGCGGCCGGGCCGGCCTCCTCGCCGGCGGCCTGCTCGGGCGCGAGGTACGCCGCGGTGCCGAGCACGGAGCCGACCTGCGTGATCGAGGACTCCTCAGACGCGGTCTTGGCGATCCCGAAGTCCGCGAGCTTGATCGTGCCGTCGCTCTCGGAGAGCAGCAGGTTGCCGGGCTTGACGTCGCGGTGGACCAGCCCGTTGCGGTGCGCGTACTCCAGCCCGCGGCAGGCCTGGGCGATCCAGTCGACGGCCTCGTCGATCGGCAGCTTGCCGCGGTCGCGCAGGACCTGCGCGCCGGACGGGCCGACGATCCGCTCCATCACGATGTAGTAGCGACCGCTCGGCTCGTCGAGGCCGTAGTCGTACACCTGGACGATGTTGGGGTGGACGAGCCGCGCCGCGGCCATCGCCTCGCGGCGGAAGCGCGTGACGAACTGCGCGTCGTCGGCGAGGTGCTCGGCCAGCAGCTTGATCGCGACGTAGCGCTCCAACCGCGTGTCGAACGCGACCAACACGGTGGACATGCCGCCGAGGCCGAGGCGGTCGCCCAACTCGTAGCGGCCGGCGATGGTGCCCTTGGCGCTCACGGGGTGTCCGTCCCGTCGTCCTCGGGCGGGACGACGCCGCCGTTGCCGTTGTCGGGCGTCGTGCCCGTGACGCCGCCGGGCGTCGCGGTCGACGGCTCCGTCGTGCTGGGCGTCGAGGTCGTCGGCTGGGCCGTCGTGTCGGTCGGCTGCGTCGTCGTCGTGACCGTGGTCTCGGTCTCCGTCGGCGTCGTCTCGGTCTCGGTGGTCTGCGTGTCGGTCGTCTCGGTCGGCTGCGTCAGCCCGTCGCGGACCTCGGCGCAGTCGGTCGCCGCGTGCGCGGCCAGCGAGTCGGCGCCCTCGCGCAGGCGCTGGCGCAGCTCGCGGTCGACCTTGCCGCTCAGGTCGTCGGTGACGGCCAGGCGGAACTTGCGGACGTCGGCCGTGATCCCGTTGCAGTCGCCCTGGTCGATGCGCGCCTTAATGTCGGCGAGCTGCTGCTCCATCGCGTTGGCCTTGCTGGCCGGGATCAGGTTCGAGCGGTCGCCGCAGCCGACCGCGAGGGCGGCGGCCACGCCGAGGATCAGCGCGACGAGGTGGGGGAGGGGCGCGCGAGGCACGCTCATTGACCGTACTCCAGGCGCTCGGCCAGCGAGGCGGGCAGGCGGGCGGCCCGGATCGCGGCCTGGGCGGCGGAGACGTCGTACTCGGTGCGCCGCCACTGGGCGCGCATCAGGTCGAGGTCGAGCAGCAGCCAGGCGGCGCGGTGGTCGCCGTCGCGCGGCTGGCCGACGGAGCCAGGGTTGAGGATCCACTCGCCGGTCGAGAGATCGACGGCGTCGCCGCCCTTGCGCGGCTCGCCGGTCGCCGGCTCGCCCTCGGGGCGCACGAAGCTCAGCGCGACGTGCGAGTGGCCGACGAGCCCGATCCGTTGGCTCATCGCGTCGAAGCAGAGCTCGGCGAGCAGGCTGGAGAGCACGTACTCCCAGACCGGATCGCGCGGCGAGCCGTGGAAGAGGCCGACGTCGCGGATCTCACCGGCCGGGGATCGCGCCCGCAGCCACGCGGCATTGTCCGGGTGCAGGACCTCCTGCGTCCAGCGCGCGGCGATCGCGGCGCCGCGCGAGAACTCCTCCAGCGACAGCTCGCCGGTGACGGCCATGTCGTGGTTGCCGCACAGGACGACGTCCGCCTCGGCGCGGATCCGCTCGCAGCAGTCGTTGGGATCGGCGCCGTAGCCGACCACGTCGCCTAGGCACCAGATGTCGTGCACGTCCTCGCGCTCCACGTCGGCTAAGACCGCGTCGAGGGCGTGGATGTTTCCGTGGATGTCGGAGAGGACAGCGATGCGCATGCGAAAAGGACGCCCGTCGGCGCCCAGACCCTCTTCCAGGCTATCGAGCGGCCTGGCAGGATCGAGGCGATGAAACTCGTCGTGCTGGCCGTGGGCCGGATCAAGCCGCCGTATGCGGACGACGTCGCCCACTACCGCAAGCTCCTCGGCGGCCAGGCGCGGGTCGAGGTGATCGAGGTCCGCGACGACGAGCAGGTGGCCAAGCGGATCCCGGAGCGGGCCTTCGTGTCGCTGCTGGACAGCGGCGGCGAGGCGATGGACTCGGTCGCGTTCTCGCGCTGGATCGAGAAGCGCCGGCACGAGGGGCGCGACGTCTGGTTCGTCATCGGCGGCGCGTTCGGCGGCGTCGAGCTGGACCACGTCGACCACCGGCTGTCGTTCGGGCCGATGACGCTGCCCCACCAGCTCGCGCGGGTCATGCTGCTGGAGCAGGTCTACCGCGCGCACAAGATCCTGGGGAACGAGCCCTACCACTACTGACCGCCGGTCGTAGGATGGAGGGAGATGCCTTCTCCCGTCGACCAGCTCCGTGAAGCCGTCGAGGCCGTCGCGACCGACGCGGCGGCGACCGACGCGCCGTTTCCGAAGTCGCGCCCGTCGCTGGAGCGCCCGCGCCAGGCCGACCACGGGGACTACGCGACGAACGCGGCGATGCTGCTGGCGCCGGTGATGAAGGCCAAGCCGCGGGATGTGGCGGACCAGCTGGTCGCGGGGCTGACGGATCGGCTCGGCGCTTCGTTGGAGCGCGTCGAGGTCGCGGGGCCGGGGTTCTTGAACCTGTTCTTGAGCGACGTCTGGTACGTCGACGCGTTGGCCCATGTGCTGACCGCCGGCGACACCTACGGCGCCGGGGGCGCCTCGGTCTTCGAGAAGGTCGACGTCGAGTTCGTCTCCGCCAACCCGACCGGGCCGCTGCACGTCGGCCACGCGCGCAACGCCGCCTACGGCGATGCTCTGGCGCGGCTGTTCTCGTTCGTCGGCCACGACGTGACGCGCGAGTTCTACATCAACGACTTCGGGTCGCAGGTGGCGAACTTCGGGCGGTCGGTGCAGGCGCGCGCGCGGGGCGAGGAGGTCCCGGAGGACGGCTACGTGGGCGACTACGTGGCGACGCTGGCGCTGGAAATCTCCGATGCCGCGACGCGTCCCGTGGACGAGGTCGGCCGCGAGGCGGTAGCGATGATGGTCGCGCGGGCGCGGGATTCTCTGCACGCGTTCGGCGTGGAGTTCGACGTGTGGTTTAGCGAGGAGTCGCTGCACCCTGAGGGCGTCCGGCACGGCTTCGACGTCCTCGCCGCGCAGGGCCACACCTACGAGAACGACGGCGCGCTGTGGCTGCGGACGACCGACTTCGGCGACGACAAGGACCGCGTCATCGAGCGGTCGACGGGCGAGCACACGTACTTCGCGTCGGACATCGCCTACGCGCAGAACAAGCGCGAGCGCGGCTTCGATCGCATGGTGTACGTGTTGGGCGCCGACCACCACGGCTACATCGCGCGGATGCGCGCCGCCTACGAGGCGCTCGGCGGGGAGCCCGACCGGCTCGACCTGTTGATCATGCAGTTCGTGCACCTCGTCCGGGCGGGCGAGAAGGTCTCGATGTCCAAGCGCGCCGGCGAGTTCGTGACGCTCGACGAGCTGGTCGAGGAGATCGGCGTTGACGCGGCGCGGTGGTTCCTGCTGAACCGCTCGCACGACACGACGATCGAGGTCGACCTGGAGCTCGCGACGTCGGAGACGAGCGAGAACCCCGTGTACTACGTGCAGTACGCGCACGCGCGGATCTCGGCGGTGCTGCGCAAGGCCGGCGATGTGCGGGTCGCTGACGCTTTGGCCGAGGGCTTCCCGGCAACGGGGTTGTCGCTGCACGCGTCCGAGCGCGCGTTGATCGCCAAGCTGTTGGCGTGGCCCGCCGAGGCCACCGAAGCCGCCGAGCGGCGCTCCGTGCACCGCATCGCGTCCTACGCGTTGGAGCTGTCGCAGGCCTTCTCGGCGTTCTACCGCGACTGCCAGGTCGTCGGCGTGGAGCCGGTCGAGCTGGAGTCCTTCCGGATCGCCCTGAGCGTCGCCACGCAGCGGACGATCGGTCGCGCGCTGGATCTCCTCGGCGTCTCGGCGCCGACCGAGATGTAGGGGTCGCTACAAGTTGTAGATAAAGTCCAGGCCCACGTTGGAGAGCCACTCCTGGGCCTTGGAGTTCAGCACCGTCAGCTCGCCGCTGAGGATCAGCAGCCCCATCGCGATCAGGATCCCGCCGGAGATGGCGGTGACCCAGACGTGGCGGTCGCGCAGCCAGCGGAAGGCGCCGGTGGCGCGGTCGAAGGCGACGGCGGTGACGAGGAAGGGTATGGCCAGGCCGAGCGAGTAGCAGGCGAGCAGCAGGCCGCCCTTGCCGACGGTGTCGCTCGTGCTTGCCGCGGCGAGGATGGAGGCGAGCGTCGGCCCGACGCAGGGCGTCCAGGCCACGGCGAACGCGAGGCCGGCGATGACCGGGCCGCCCGCGCCGGCGCGCGTGATGAGCGCCTCGGGGCGCCACTCGCGGTTGAAGCGCGGGACGAAGAGGGTCAGGACGAAGAAGACGCCGAGGACGACGATCAGCCAGCCGGCGATGCGGTTCAGCGTGGTCTGGTGGTCGTGCAGCGTCGAGCCGATGCCGGTGGCGCTCATGCCGAGCGCGACGAACATGACGGTGAAGGAGAGGCAGAAGATCAGCGCGGGGCCGAGGATCTTGCCCAGCGGGCGCTCCTCGCCGCGGATCTCCTCGAGGGAGACGCCGGAGATGGCGGACAGGTAGCCCGGCACGAGCGGCAGGACGCAGGGGGAGATGAACGACACGAAGCCGACCGCGAAGGCGGCGAAGACGGTGGTGTCGACGTGGGACTGGGCGATCAGGGCGGCGGACATCGTGAGTAGCTAGACCTCGTAGCGGGCGAGATCTTCCTCCAGGCGGCGCGAGTCTGCGTCACTCAGCCTCGGGCCTTGGTCGCTTGGGTCGTCCCCGCCCTTCTTCGCGCGCCACTTCGGGACGAAGAAGAGCCCCGCGATGATGGCGATCAGCACGATCGCGATCGGCACCAAGTACGCGGCCAGGCCGAACCCGCTGTCCTTCGGCGTCGCCAGGACGCGGTCGCCGTACTCGGCGACGAGCTGGTCCTTGACCTCCTGCTTGGTCTTGCCCTGCGCAACCAGCGAGCGGATGTACTGGCGCTCCTGTGTCGCCTGCGGGGACTCGGCGATATCGAGCGGCACGCCGCACGCGACGCACATGACCTCGTCCTCGATGTCGGTGACGGAGGTCTTCGGGGTGGCCGCTCCGGCGACCGCGGTGAGCGCCAGGAGCATCGCCATCATCAACAGCAGCGCGCGCCTCACGACGCCTCCGCCTTCTTGATCGCCGCGTCCAGGAACGACTGGGAGATCTGCCCGCGCGAGATCGCGACGACCCGTCCCTTGCGATCCAGCACGAACGTCTCCGGCAGCTTCGACGTCCCGTACTTCTGCGCGAGCTTCGTATCGAGATCGCGCACCGACGGATACGTGATCCCGTGCTCCTTCTCGAACTCCGCCGACTTGTCGCTGACGTCCTGGTAGGTCGCGCCAAGGACGGTGCCAGCGCCTGACGCCGTCAGCGCCTTCTGCGCCTTCTCGAGCACCGGCGCCTCGTCGATGCACGGCTCACACCACGACGCCCAGAAGTTGAGGACCACGACCTTGCCGCTGTAGTCGGAGATCTTGGCCGTCCCGCTGCCGTTCAGCAGCGGCCTTGCGACATCCCGCCCCGGCGCGGTCGGCAACTCGCCCTTCTTCACCGCATCATCCAGCGTCGTGTCATCGCCGCCGTGCACGACGCCGTAGACCAGCAACCCGACCAGCGCCAGCGCCAGAACCCCGACGACGATCGGCACAACACCCCGCTGACGCTTCTCGGTCACGCACAACAGGGTATTCCGCGCCTGCGCACCACGCTTCGCACCCAACCCGCCATATACGCGGGTTCGATGCGAACCGTCCCAGCGCACGGGGTCCGGTAGACTGCCCTCTCCCGCGCGGGTGTAGCTCAGTTGGTAGAGCGTTGGCTTCCCAAGCCAAAGGTCGCGGGTTCGACCCCCGTCGCCCGCTCTGTTCCGAAAGCCCCGCCGTTTGCGGGGCTTTCGTCGTTCCGGCCCCGTCGACAAGTACTGTCGATCGCCACTAAAAAAGCGCCCCCGCGCCGTGCGACCGGCCGGGGGCATGGCCCCGGAGAGTGACCTCCATGAGCACCGCGCAGCGTAACGACGCTTGCGTCGTTTCCGTCGACCCGTCCACGGCCGACACCCTCCGTCTCCGGACCCTCGTGGTCTTGGAGGCCAACCACTATTACTTCGAGGAGATCCTCGAATTCGGCCCCGAGGCCCAGCACGCGCTCTCGGTCATCTACCGCGATGCCTTCGCCGTCCTCGACGCGATCGGCTGGCGCCGCCCCGACGACCCGCCCGCGACCGTCGACGTCCCGTTCACCGCCGGCTTCATCGAACAGCTTCACCGTCGGCGCTTCGACCTCGGCCACACCAACATCGACCGCGTCCAACAGGAAACTTGGGACCGCGACCTGGTCGACCGCGACCGCGAGGCCGCCATCACGCTGGACCGCCTCCTCGCGCAGGTCTAGTGCAGCGAGCGCGGGCGGGCGGCGGCGCCAATCGCCCTTCCGCTACAAGACTGAGAAGGGTATCCTTCACAGTGCGCTCGGGGTTGGCTTGGTCGCCAATATAGCCCCGGGCGTCCGGCTGGGCGGCGCATTTGCGTCGCCCAGCTGCGTTTTGGACCCCAGATAGTCGGATTCAGTCCGGCCTGAGCTAGCCGCCGGCGTAGTTCGGGCCTCCCAGGACGTTCAAATCACGGATCAAGCGAGGCGAGCTTCGACGGCCAGACTTCGGGCGCTGGGCCAAAGGCACGTCGAGCTCCGCTAACAGCCATCCGGCCAAACGCAGCGTTTCCTCCGGCGCCGATTGCTGCGCCGATGCCAAGCGGCAGGTCGCGTCCAAGGACGAGGACCCCCTGCTTGGTTCCGTACTTCGTGATGAACCGTGGTCCGAGGACCTTGTTCACGGCATCGATCCTCGCCATCGGCACAGCCTTGACGACCGTCTTCGCCCAGTGGGCTCCTGTCCGTCCCGCCACCTTCTCGACGATCCGGCTCCCGCTGTTCCCCATGAGTACACCCATGAGCAGGGTGCGACGTCGCTCAAGATCGTTGATCTGGACTCCGTGGACCTCGGAGACGGCCATGCTGAACAACGCGCTGGCCTCGATGAAGGCTCCGACCTCAGATGTTGACGACGAGGCCCACCCCGGTGCCGACGCCGGGCGCAGCGGCTGAAGCACCTGATGCCCCTCCGAGCGCGATGACGGCCGACAGGTACTGCCTCTCGAGAGAGACGATCACCTCCGACGGGTTGGCAGCGGGGTTGCGCTGCTTCGCACGCGCGATGTACTTCTCGACCGTCGGCTGCTGAACCGATATTCCCTTGTCCAGGGCAACTGTGAGGGTCTTTCTCGCCTGGTCGCCAACACCCATTCGCTGTCCTTTCGAAGTGTCGCTGCCTCACGGCGTCGAAACGCGTGATTGCAGCGTCTTGTTCAACTGTTCGCGTTGTTGCGCGGATCTTGCCAGTTCGGCTCATGGGACTCGTTACACGTCGGCGCTGTGAGCGACGGCAAGCGCTGTGACGATCCGGGCGACGATCCGGTGACTACGATCTGCCAGGGCTCGCGCTCACGCCGGAGGCGTATCGCCGCGCAGCTTCGCGCAAAGGTCATCGAGGGAGACAACGCCGTCCTCGTGGCGGCAGCTTCGCTGTCGCGGATCTGCTGCATGAGCTTCGGGTCGGAGAGCGCGGCGAGCGTCTCTTCGAGGCCTTCGAGATCCTCGTAACTGATGAGGACCGCGGCGGGCCTGCCGTTGCGCGTGACGACGACGCGGTCATGCTCGCCCTCGACCCGACCGACGAGCTCGGAGAGGCGGGTCTTGACGGATGAGAGCGGCAGCATCTCGGGCATGACCAGAATTCTCCCTGGCCGGCCACAAAGCGGGCAAGGCCCTCGCGCCACTACCGTCTTGGGCATGGCTTCAAGTGATGGCGGCGTGCGGTCGGTCAAGATCGGTGCTGATGAGCGGACCGGTTGGTCGTCCGAGCGTCCGCAGCGTGCGAGCTCCGGCCCCGGACGCCCGCCCCGGCCTCCCGGGAAGGCGCTGCCGGTCGCGGCGTCCGACACGCTGAGCTTTCCGGCGGGCAGCTTGGTGGTCTTCACGGGCGCGGATGCGGTGACGGTTCATCGGCTCGTCGCGCGCATGCTGCCGCGGCCGGCGCTGATCTCTTACGACGTGCTGGCGCGCGCGGTGGCCGAGAAGGTGGGGCCGGAGCGGGTCACGGAGGTCACGTTGCAGCTGGTGGGCAAGCGCGTCGCTGAGCGTCAGGCCGAAGGGCAGGCGACGGTGATCGAGACCGGGGACCTCTCGGCTGAGCTGCGCACCGCGCTGGCCAAGCTCGCCGATCGGCGCGCGGGCTCGCACCTGGTCGTGCTGGACTCCGGCCGCAAGGCCGTCGGCGACGACGAGCGCTTCGAGGCGCTGCGGGCGGTCGTCACCGGCGCGCGGAGTGGCGAGATCGGGAGCGAAGGGTTCTCGACCGCGATGGTGCTCGGGCGGGTCGACCTCGACAAGGTCACCGGCATCGAGTTCGTGCAGCGCCGGCAGCGCTGAGCTACGACGGCGTCTCGAGGACGCGGCGGTACGTCACCGCGAGGTCGTCGCGCCAATCGCCCGGCGTCTCCGCGGCTTGCCACAGCCCGCGGAACTCGTCGTCGGCGAGGGTCGCGCTGTAGCGCTGAGCGAACGTGGGGTGGTCGCGCCACACGCGCAGGACGCCGTCCTCCAGGGCGATCACGTAGGTGCGCCGGACGCCGCGGGAGTCGAAGTACTCCATCAACAACCCGTCGCCGTCCTCGGGCGGCCCGATCACCGCGATCGCGTCGGGGAAGAGCTCGTGCTCGTTGTGCGAGCGCTGGATGAGGAACTTCCCACCGTCCAGCCACTCGAAGGTCGTGCGACCGGCGACGGTCGCATCCATCTGCGGGTGCGTCGCCGTGGTCGTCCAGGTGCCGATGAGGGCGTCGAAGTCGGAGAGATCGCTCATGACCCGATGAGTTCCCGGCAGGCCGTCAGTCTTACCGGGCATGAGCGAAACCACCAACACCCCTACGACGGTCACGAACCTCGGCGTCGCGATGTTCACCATCGCCGACCAGGACCAGGCGCTGGCCTGGTACACGGACAAGCTGGGCTGGGAGGTCCGCGCCGACGTCACGTTCGGCGAGAACGGTGAGAACCGCTGGCTGGAGGTCGCGCCGCCCGGCTCGGGCGCCCGCCTGGCACTCAACCCGCCGATGGGCCCGTACCAGCCCGGCGGCGGCGGGATCGGCGTCGAGACCACGAACCTGCAGGCCGAGTACGAGCGCCTCAGCGCGATCGAGGGCATCGACGTCGACGCCCCGATGGACGCCCCTGGTGCGCCCAAGTTGTTCATGATGCGCGACCTCGACGGCAACAACATCGCGGTTGTCGAGGTCCCCGCGGCGTAGGACCGCACGGCTGCGACCCGCCCCGCCCGCCCGCGGCTCCCGTATCGTCATTCGAACATGGGAACCGCGATCGGGTGGGGTGCGCTGGCGGCGTCGTCGCTGGTCCTCGGCGCGCTGCTGGGCGGCGCGCGGCGCTGGCCCGATCGTGCGGTCGGGCTCGTGCTGGCGTTCGGCGCGGGTGCGCTGATCAGCGCGGTCAGCTTCGACCTCGCGGCGGAGGGTGCGAAGCTCGGCGATCACGGCATCACCGCCATCGGCCTGGCCGCGGGCGCGTTGACGTACTTCACGCTCGATCGCGTCGTCGGCAGGAAGAGCTCCCGCGGCGGCGGCACCTCGCTCGCGCTCGGCGCGTTCCTCGACGGCATCCCCGAGCAGCTCGTGCTCGGCATCGGGATCGCCACGGGCGGCGGCGTCTCGATCGGCTTGCTCGTCGCGATCTTCGTGTCCAACCTGCCCGAGGCCATCGGCTCCTCGGCCGACATGCGCCAGGCGGGCCGGCGCAACGGCGCGATCCAACGCCTATGGGTTGGTGTCGCGCTCGTCTGCGCCGCGTCGACCGTTGTGGGCTACGGCATCGCCGACACGGTCTCCGGCAACCTCCACGCTGCGGTCGACGGCTTCGCGGCCGGCGCGTTGTTGGTGATGTTGATCGACACGATGATCCCCGAGGCCGTCCGCAAGGGCGGCGACTGGGCAGGGCTGGTGACCGTCCTGGGCTTCGCCGTCGCCGCCGCGCTCGACGGGCTCAGCTGAGGCCCGGACCTCCTTCCAGTCCAGGTTGGACTTCCCGCTCTTCTCGTCAAACACGATCCACCGCACGCCCGGGCGAGGAGTCCGAGAGGTCCTCATCGCCGACGTTCTTGACGTCGACGTGCACGTAGAACGGCGACGAGGTCTTCTGGTCGGCGTCCAACTTCATGTTCTTGAAGTCGTCGAGCGACCCGGCCTCGATCGCGTGCGCATCGCCGCCGAACCCTAGGAATGGGTGGTCTTTTCCGCATCGGGTGTTTCCACATCGAGCAGCCTTCGCCTAGGCTCCGCCTTGTGCGGAGTGCGATCGTCGGCCGCGACGATGAGCTCGCGGCGGTGGAGGGCCTTCTCGAGGCGACGTCCGCGGGGCCCGCGGCGCTGATCCTCGAAGGCGAGCCCGGGATCGGGAAGACCACGCTGCTGGACGCCGCCCGCGACCTCGCCGTCACCCGTCGCTTCCGGATCCTCGCCGCGCGGCCCGTGCCGACCGAGGTCCGGATGGCCCACGCCGGCCTGGCCGACCTCTTGCGCGACGTGCCGCTCGACGCGCTCCCGCCCGCCCAGCGCGCCGCCCTGGACGCTGCGCTCCTGCGCGGGAACGCCGCCACCGCCCGCGCGCCGGACCACCGCGCTGTCGCCGCCGCGCTGCTCACGACCATCGAGGCGCTCGCGACAACCGCGCCCGTCCTGATCCTCGTCGACGACCTCCAATGGCTGGACGCCTCGACCACCTCCGCGCTGGGCTTCGCGCTGCGCCGCGTCACCGGCCGCGTCGGCCTCCTGGCCGCCAGCCACCCGCCCGCCGACCGCCTCGACGCCCACCGCCTGCCCGTCGGCCCGCTCCCGTCCGTCAGCATCGGCCGTCTCATCCGCCGCCGCCTCCGCGCGCCGCTCAGCCCCGCCGCCGCCCAGCGCGTGGAGGCGCTCTCCGGCGGCAACCCGCTTTTCGCGCTGGAGATCGCCCGCGCGCCGGACGCCACGCGCCTGCCCGACACGCTCAACGACCTGGTCTCCGACCGCCTCGACGGCTTGCCGCCCGACGTCCGCCTCGCCCTCGCCACCGCGGCCGCGCTGGAAAGGCCAGAGATCGCGTTGATCGCCGCCGCGCTGCCGGACCTCGACGTCGTCGCCGCGCTCACCGAGGCCGAGGCCGCCGACATCATCACCTTCACCCAAGGCGCCGTCGCCTTCGCCCACCCGCTCCTGGCCGCGGGCGCGGCCGAGCACGTCGCGGCCGCCCAGCGGCGCGCAATCCACGCCCGCCTCGCCGAGCTCGTCACCGACCCCGAGCAGCGCGCCCGCCATCTCGCCCGCGCGAGCGTCCAGCCGGACGCCGCGACGATCGCCGCGCTCGACGAGGCCGCCGCGCTGGCCACCACCCGCGGCGCGCCGGCCGCGGCCGCCGAGCTGCTGGACCTCGCCCGCGCGCTGGGCGCCGATACACCCGAGCGTCGCGCACGCGCCGCCACCCACCACTTCGACGCGGGCGACACCGACCGCGCCCGCGCCCTGCTTGAGAGCGCGATCCCGGACCTCGACGCGCCCGCCGCCGCCCGCAGCCTGCTCGGCACGATCCGCCATCGCGACGGCAGCTACGCCGAGGCGGCGCAGGTCCTGACCCAAGCCCTACAAGAAGCCCCGTCCGGCGGCGCGCTCGCCGTCACCACCGCCCTGGAGCTGAGCTTCGTCCTCACCAACCAGGGCCTCGTCGCCGCGGCCGAGCCGCTGGTCGAGCAGGCCGCGCGCGACGCCGCGGCGCTCGGAGACGACGGCCTGCTCGCCCAGGCCAAGACCGTGCAGATCACGGTCGCGACGCTGCTCGGCCACGGCCTCGACGAGCAAGGCCTTCAACAAGCGCTCGCGCTGGAGGATCCCGACCGGCGCTGCTTCGTGTTCCACCGCCCGTCGCTGCTCGCCGCCTTGTTGTACACCTACGTAGGCGACGTGGACGCGGCACAGCACGCGGTCGACGCGGTGCGGGCGCGGTGTCGCGAGCGTGGGGAGGACGTCGAGCTGATCTACACCGCGATCCACGCGATCACGCTGCGCCTATGGCGCGGTGACGCCGACGGCGCCCGCGCGATCGCCGACGAGGCCGACGACCACGCCGAGCAGCTCGGCACCCGCACCGCCCGCGCGATCGCGGCCTCCACGCGCGCGCAGGTCGCGGCTTGGACCGGCGACGCCGCGACCGCTCGCGCCGCCGCCGAGCAGGCGCTGACCACGTTCTCCGAGGATGGCTCGATGCTCGGCGCGCTGATGCCGCTCACGACGCTCGCCCAGCTTGACCTGGCGCTCGGCGACGCCGAGGCCGCCGCCGCCCGCGTCGGCGCGCTCGCCGCCATGGTCGTGGCAACGCCAAACGCCGAGCCCGCCGCCGTCCTGCTCGTCGCCGACGCCGCCGAGGCGCTGATCGCCACTGGCCGCGCCGAGGAGGCCGAGCCGATCGTCGCCTGGCTCCAGGAGCGCGGCGCGACGCTGGACCGCGCTTGGGCCCAGGCCGCCGGGGCTCGCGCCCGCGCGCTCCTGCACGCCGCCCAGGGCGACCTCGACGCTGCGGAGGACGCCTGCGCCCAAGCGCTCGCCCACCACGAGCGCCTGCCCGCGATGCCGCTTGAGCGCGCCCGCACGCTGCTGGTCCTCGGCGGCCTGCGGCGCCGCCGTCGGCAGCGCCGCGCGGCCCGCGAGGCGCTGGAGCCCGCGCTGGCGGCGTTCACCGCGCTGCACGCGCCGCTCTGGGCCCAGCAGGCGCGCGATGAGCTGGAGCGCGTCCGCCCGCGCCGCACGACATCCGAAGGCCTGACCGACTCCGAGCGCCGCATCGCCGCGCTGATCGCCGAAGGCGGCACCAACCGCGAGGTCGCCGCGACGCTGTTCGTCTCCCCACGCACGGTCGAGGCGACGCTCGCCCGCGTCTATCGCAAGCTGGAGATCAGCTCGCGCGCGCAGCTCGGGCGCCGCATGGCTGAGGTCGACGCCGGCGCCAACGCCGCCGCGCTCACTCCACCAGCGGACCGGCCACGGTAAGCCGCGCGGTGCCGGTGTTCGACGGCGCCGCGCCCCGCGTCCCGTCGAAGGACCCGCGGAACCGGTACTTGCCGACCGCGGGCGGCGTGAACGCGATCGAGCCGCCAGAGTGCACGCGGCGCACGAACTGCCAGCCGCTCAACGGATCGAAGCGCTCGATCGTGATCGTCACCGGCCCGGACACGTTCGGCGACGTCACGACCGCGACGCGCACGGTCGTCCCCGGCGACACCTGCGCCACGCGCTTGCCGTTGACCTGGATCTTGGACTTGGTGATCGTCCGCGACGCGCGCCGCAGCGTGTAGCGCGCGTTGCTGCCGTCGCGCGCCCGGACCGCCAGGAAGTAGCGGCCGGGCCGCAGCCCGCGGTGCAGCTCGGCGCCGCCGTCCTCGTCGCACGCGCAGGCCAGGCGACGGCCGTCGTCGCGCAACAACACCAAGTCGAGCGATCCGCCCGTCGCCAGCGACGCAAACAGCGTCGAGCGCGTCTTGACGTCGAACCGGTACAGATCGACCACGTCGACGCCCGCGCCCTTCACCGCGCCGCGCACGCGCGCGAAGTTGTGGATGAAGATGCCGGGCGCGGTGTCGTCGCCGCCCGCCCGCGCGACCTGTAGGTGGTAGCGCTGCGCGCCGCGGATCGACGACGCCGCCCGCGCCAGGAAGCTGTAGCGACCGCCTTCGCCGGGACCGGGCGTGAGCAGGACGTAGCCGCCGCAGGTCAGCGTCCGCTCCGGGTCGTCATCGTCGAACGACGACGTTCCCGGCCCGTAGACCGACAGCGTCACGCAGCCGTCCTCCGACAGCGACGCCAAGTTGATGCGGTACGCGACGCCGCTGCGCAGCCGCGCCGAGAAGCCGTCGGCGACGTGCCCGACGCGGTCCAGCGTCCGCGTGACGCCGCGCGCCGGCAGCTGCGCGCCCGGGGCCGACGGCTCGGGCACGGCGGTCCCGAGGTCGAGCTTGAACGTCCCGGCCGCAGAGTTGGGCAGCGCGGCCACGCGGACCAGGTAGCTCTCGCCCTTCTTGACCTTGAACGTGGCGGACGCGTCGCCGGACTTGTCGGTGGCGTCGCACGCGACGGCGGTCGCCTGCGAGCGGACGCGGCGGAAGACGTCGACGATCGCGTCGAGGTCGCCGGAGGCCTTCAGCGAGACGATCAGCCGCCCGTCGGCCGCGGCGTCGAGCTTGTACCAGACCGATGCACCCGTCGAACCGCAGTTCCCGTACGGCTCGACCGTGGCGTCGACCTTCGCGCCCACGGTCGTGCCGGACACGCTCGACGGCGGCGCGGGCAGCTGCGCCGCGTCTGCGCGTGCGTCGTTGGGTGGCGCGGCGGCGCTCGCCGGCGCGGCGGTCGCACCGGCCAACAATGCGAGGACGGCAAGTGCGGCGGCGAGCGGACGGGGCCTCATAGGTCGCGGACCCTAGACGAGGGTGCACACGGATCCGAGAAACGTAGGGGTTCGACGTATTGAGCGGTCCGGGGTCCTCTGGTGGGGTGCGAGGCATGGGCGGACGCTGGTGGGTGGGGGCCTTCGTGGCCGCGGTGCTGCTAATCGCGGCGCCGGGCGCGGGGGCGGCGGTCAAGACGGTGTCGTTTGATGACCTGGCGGCCGGGACGACGGTCAAGGGACAGTACGCGGCCTCGGCGGGCGTGACGTTCCCGGGCCAGGTGCCCGGGCATCCCGACGACAACGGGATCGCACCGGTCGTCCGCAGCGCGCCGGGCAAAGCCAGCTCGGGCACGCAGGTCGCCGACTTCAACACGTGCATTGGCGGGACCGACGACTGCGGCGAGTTCCGCCCCGCGATCACGCGCGGGCGGCTGAGCGCGTCGGCCACGCAGGTCAGCGTTCAAGTCGGCTACCTCGACACCGGCAACGCGAACACCGCGCCGCTGGAGCTGCGTGCCTACGACGCGAGCGGCGCGCTGATCGACACCGCCAACGCGACGGTCACCGAGAACGCCCCGTTCACCACCACCATGACGGTCCACGGCGCCGCGATCGCGTCGTTCGTGCTCTACACGCAGTACGCCTCCAACGTGGCGATGGACGACCTGTCGATCACCTACCCGGACGCACCCGCGCCGGCGGACTTCGCGATCAGCGGCAACCCGGGCGTCGCCGAGGTGCTGGAGGGGACCTCGACGCCGGTCGGCCTCGACCTGTCGCGCCTGAACAGCTCCAACGGCGACGTGACGTTCGCGATCTCCGGCCTGCCGCCGGGGATGACCGCGTCGTTTGCGCCCAACCCGCTCGGCGGCACCGACACGCACACGGTGCTGACGCTGACCGCGCCCGCCGGCGCGTCGACGACCGACTACGCGACCGCGACCGTCACGGCGACGCCCACCGGCGGCGCGCCCGTCGGCCCCGCTGCGCGGTCGATCACGTTCTCCACGCGGATCAAGCAGAACTGCGACCACCAAGTGGGCTTCGAGTACGTCGACGCTCGCGCTGACGGCTGCTTCCACAAGTTCGGCGAGGGCCTGCACCAGCATGAGATCACCAACCAGGTCCTGCGGATCAACGGGCTCGTCTTCACGCCGCTGGACGGCCAGCGCACGCTGGTCATCGACGACGACAAGAAGACGATCAAGAGCCCCAACTCGACCTGGGCGGTCGCGATCGACGCCACGCCCGACATCCAGATCTACGCCGGGCTGATCGACTTCGACTTCTCCAAGGGCGGGTCGGGATCGCACGAGGTCACCGGCATCGGCGCGTCGGCCGGGCGGGTCCTGTCGGTCGCCGGGCTGCCGATCACGGGCCTGACCACGGTCTTCACCAAGGAGGCCAAGACCCAGATCACGCCGACGTTCAAGCTCGACTTCTGGCCCTTCAACTATCTCGGCGCGATCACGACGTCGGCGACGCTGACGGCCTCCAACAACGGGAACACGGACTTCGCCGGGTTCGACCTGAAGGTCGCCAAGGTCCAGGCGCTGGCGCTGACGCTCGACAGCGTCCAGCTGCACTACGAGAACAACGGGAACTGGAACGGCAGCGTTCAGGCCACGCTGAACTTCGCCAAGAAGCTGACGGTCGGCGCCGGGTTCGGGATCAAGAACGGTGACTTCGACCGGCTCAACGCCAGCGTGGGGAACCTGAACACCCCGATCGGCGCCGGCGTCTACCTGCAGTCGCTCGGGTTCGGCGTGCAGCGGACGCCGGCGCTGTCGCTGTCGGGCTCGATCGGGCTGAGCGGCGGGCCGTCGGTCGGTGGCAAGGTCGCGGTCAGCGTCGGCGGCACGCTGAAGGCGGCGCTCGGCGACCCGTTCGTGGTCGAGGTCAACGGCAACGCGAAGCTCGGCGGCAAGTGGACGATCGGCTCGGCGTACTTGAAGTACTCGTCGTTCGGGCTGTTCGAGTTCGGCGGCGGCGTCGACTGGTCCTTCGGGCCGCTTGGGCTGAAGGGCGGCGTCAACGGCTGGGTCGCGGGGCTGAGCGCGTTCAACGTGGAGGGCTCGCTGGAGGGCTGCCTGCACGTTGACTGGCTCCCGGATCCGTGCGCGGGCGCCAAGGCCTTGGTGTCGAGCATCGGGATCGCCGGCTGCGTCCAGGTGTACGGGTACGGCGTCGGCGCGGCGGCGACCTGGAGCGGCGACTTCGACGCGTTCACCGGCTGCGACCTCGCGCCTTGGCGCCCGCAGAAGCCGACGGCGAGCGGGGCGCAGGCGGGCGGCGGTGGGGCTTCGCTCGGCGCGGTGGAGATCCCGCCCGGGGTGCCGCTGGCGGCCTGGCAGGTCCGCGGCCGCGGGGCAGCGGCGCCTGGGATCGCGCCCGGCGTCACGCTGACCGCGCCCGGCGGCCGGACCATCACGGTGAACAAGGCCAACCCCTACATCAAGCGCGACGGGATCCTGGCGGCGCTGCTAGAGGACGGCACGACGCTCGTTGCCGTCCGCAAGCCCGCGGCCGGCACGTGGCGGCTGCGCTCCGACGGCAGCGTCCCGGTGGCCGTCGTGCGCTACGCCAAGGGCCTGCCCAAGCCGAAGGTCCACGCGACGGTCACGCGGCGCGGGACCAAGCGCGTGCTGTCGTGGAAGCTGACGCGGATCCCGGGCCAGAAGGTCACGTTCGTCGAGTCCGGCAAGGACGCGCGGCGCGTGATCAAGACGACATCGGCCGCCAGCAGGCGCGTGACGTTCACGCCCACCCGCGGGTCGGCCGGCGTGCGCAAGGTGGTGGCGTCGGTCCAGCAGAACGGCCGCCCACGCGCGACGCTGACCGTCGCCTCCTTCCGGGCGGCGTCGGCGGTGACGCCGGCCAAGCCAAAGGCGCTGAAGCTCACGCGCAAGGCCACCAAGGTCACGATCGCCTGGCGCGCGCCCCGCGCGGGCTTCCGCCACGCCGTCCACATCGCGCTGCCCGACGGCACGCAGCTCCTGCGGATCATCCCGGCGAAGGGCCACTCCACGGTCCTCACGGGCATCGCAGCCACCGCCGCCGTGAAGGTCACCGTCCGCGGCCTCACGCCCGGCAACGCCAAGGGCCCGCTCGCGAGCGCGACGCTGAAGGCCGGGAAGAAGACGAGCTAGACCATCGCCACCATCCCGCCGGCGTACTTGTCGCCGAGCGGGTCCCAGCCGGGCGCGAGCTCGAACTTCGACTCGACCTGCTCCGCCGCGACGATCTTGTCCAGGAAGAACGTGCGCCACGTCGGGAGCGTGCCCGAGCGCGTGAAACCGCCGACCTGCCAGATGTCCACGCACGCGACGCCGCCGTTGACGTCGAGGAACAGCGCGTGCGGATGCCCGAGGCGCTCGGGCCGTTCGTCCCCCTCATAGCTGAACCGCAGCGGTGCCTGGCCGTGAATGGCCGCGATCACGATCGCCTCGATGCTCACAGAGCGGTAGTTTTCAGGAACGAAGCGGTATCTGTCCAGGCCGTATGCTCCCAGCGCCGTGCTGCACCTCCATCGCGCCGACCGCGCAGATCGCCTGATCGGCGCGCTCGCCGGAGTTCTCGCGGTGCCCGGGCCGGATCCGTTCGCCGCGGAGGTGGTCGCGGTGCCGACGCGCGGGGTGGAGCGGTGGCTGACGCAACAGCTCTCGGCGCGCCTGGGGACCACCGGAGAGGGCCAAGCTCGTCGCGACGGCATCTGCGCCAACGTGGTCTTCCCTGCGCCGCGTCGGCTGGTCGACGAGGCGGTTGGCGCCGCGTCCGGGTTCGACGCCGAGGTCGACCCGTGGCAGCCCGCGCGGATGGTTTGGCCGCTGCTGGAGGTCGTCGACGCGTGCTTGGACGAGCCGTGGATGGCGTCCGTTGCGGCCCACCTTGACGGCCGGCGCGGCGATCGCTCGCGACGCCTGCGCACCGTCCAGCACCTCGCGGTCCTCTACGACCGCTACGCGCTCTACCGCCCGGCGCTGTTGGAGGCGTGGCGTGCCGGGATCGACCACGACGGCGGCGATCCGGCCGGCACGCTGACGTCGCACGACCAGTGGCAGGCCGAGCTGTGGCGGCGCCTGCGCGCGCGGATAGGCGCGCCCGGCCCGGCCGAGCGCCAGGACGCGGCGTGCGCGCGCCTGCTCGCGGATCCGGAGCTGAGCGATCTGCCCGCGCGCATCGCGCTGTTCGGGCTGACGTCGCTGCCTGCGCGCCATCTGGAGGTCCTGCGCGCGCTAGCCGAGGCGCGCGACGTCCACCTGCTCTTGCTCCAGCCCTCGGACGCGGCCTGGCGCGCGCTGGCCGGGGAGATCGAGCGCACCGGCCCCGCCCGCACGCGCGCCGCGTTGCCGCAGGCGTTCCTGCCGCGCCATCCGCTGCTGGCCTCGTGGGGGCGCGACGCGCGCGAGCTGCAAATGGCGCTGGCGACGGTGGCCGACGCGGCGCGCGACGAGCACCACGACGGCCAGGGCGACGACGGCGCGCCCGCGTCGCTGCTCCAGCGTCTCCAGGACGACGTGCGCGCCGACCGCCTGCCGGGCGCCGGCGCGACCCCTGACGCCTCCGTCCAGATCCACGCCTGCCACGGCGCCAACCGCCAGGTCGAGGTCCTCCACGACGCGATCCTCCACGCGCTTCAGGACGACCCGACGCTCGAGCCGCGCGACGTCGTCGTCATGTGCCCCGACATCGAGACGTTCGCGCCGCTGATCCAGGCGACCTTCGGCGCGGGAGCCGACGCGGAGGCCGAGGTCGACCGCGACGCCGATGGCGACCGCAAGCCTGACCGCCACCGCCTGCGCGTCCGCCTCGCCGACCGCGCACTGCGCGAGACCAACCCCGTTCTTGGTGTGGTCGCCCGCCTGCTGGAGCTGACGACCGCTCGCCTCACCGCCTCCGAAGTGCTGGATCTTGCCGATCGCGAGCCCGTCCGCCGGCGCTTCCGGATCGGCATCGACGACATGTCGCGGCTGGAGGAGTGGGTCGGCGCGACCGGCGCGCGCTGGGGGCTCGACGCGCCACACCGCGCGCCGTACGGGCTCCAAGATGTCGCACAAGGCACCTGGGACGCCGCGCTCGACCGCCTCCTGACCGGCGTCGCCATGGACGAGACCGGCCCGCGCCTGATCGACGGCGTCCTGCCGCTGGACGACGTCGACAGCGCCGCGATCGACCTCGCGGGGCGCTTCGCCGAGTACGTCGACCGCCTCGGCGCGGTGCTCAAGGACTTCGCCGGCCCGCCGCGCAGCGCCGCCGAGTGGGCTGACGCGATCGGCGCCGCCGCCGACGCGCTCACCGTGCCCGCGCCGCGCGACCAGTGGCAGCGCGCGGAGCTCGCGCATCTCCTGTCCGACGTCGCCGACGAGGCCGCCGGCAGCGCCGCGCCGCTGGACGCCGCCGACGTCGCCGCGCTGCTGGAGACGCGCCTGGCGGGCCGGCCCACGCGCGCGAACTTCCGCACCGGCCACCTGACGGTCTGCACGCTGCAGCCGATGCGCTCGGTCCCGCACCGCGTGATCGCGCTGCTCGGCCTCGACGACACGGTCTTCCCGCGCCGCGCGCCCCGCGATGGCGACGACCTTCTGCTCGCCGCGCCGCACGTCGGCGACCGCGACGGCCGCTCCGAGGACCGCCAGATCCTGCTTGACGCGCTGATGGCCGCGACCGACCGGTTGATCATCACCTACACCGGCAACGACGAGCGAACCAACGCCGAGCGCGCGCCCGCGGTGCCGGTCGGCGAGCTGCTCGACGTCGTCGGGCGCATGACCGGCTCACGGGACGCGGTCGTCAAGCGCCACAAGCTGCAGCCCTTTGACCCCGGCAACTTCCAGGCACCGGAGCCGTGGTCGTTCGACGCCATCACCTTGCTCGGCGCCCGTGCGCTCGTGGGGGAGCGCGAGCCGCGCGCGCCGTTCCTGGAGGGCGCGCTGCCGCCGCTGGAGGGCGACCTGATCGAGTTGGAGGACCTGCTCGCGTTCCTCGCCCACCCAGTGCGCGCGTTCCTGCGCCAGCGCCTGGGGATCGGTGCGGGGACGCGGGCCGACGAGGTCGACGACGCGTTGCCGGTCGAGCTCGACTTCCTCCAGCAGTGGCGCGTGGGCGACCGGCTGCTCGCCGCGCACCGCGATGGGCGCGATGCGCTGGCCGCTGAGCGCGCCCGCGGCGACCTGCCGCCGGGCGCGATCGGCGAGGGCGTGCTCGCGAGCCTGGACGCGCGGGCGCGGCGGGTCTTCGAAGAGGCCCGGCAGGAGATCCCGGAGGGCGATGCCGAGTCCCTCGACGTCCGCGTCACGCTGCCCGACGGCCGCACGCTCGGCGGCACGGTGTCCGGCGTGGTCGGCGACGTCGTCGCGCTGGTGACGTTCTCGCGCGTCACCGCTGAGCACCGCCTCGGCGCGTGGGCGCGGGTGCTGGCGCTGAGCGCGACCTACCCGGACCGCGCGTTCCGGGCGGTGACGGTTGGGCGCCCGCGGCGGGGCGCGCCGAAGACGCGGAGCGTGACGGTGGCGACGGTCCCGCCGCTCGACGCGCCCGGCCGGCAAGACCAGGCCATTGCCTTGCTGCAAGTGCTAGTGGATCTCTACGACCGCGGCATGCGCGAGCCGCTGCCGCTCTACGCCGAGACCTCGGCGGCCTACGCGAGCGGCGGGCGCGCGGGGGAGACGCTGGCGCGCAAGGCGTGGACGACGCCGTTCGGCGGGATGCCGTTCGAGGACCGCGACGACGACCATGTGCTTGTCCTTGGTCCGAACGCGCCGTTCGACACGCTGCTGGAGGCGCCCCCGCGCGACGCCGACGAGGCCGCCTGGGCTCCCGATGACGCCACGCGCTTCGGCGTTTACGCGCACCGGCTGTGGGACGCGGTCGCGGCCGCTGAGGAGGTCCGGGACCGGTGAGCTTCGACGTCTGCGGGCCGCTGCCGTCCGGCGTGACCGTCCTGGAGGCCAGCGCGGGCACGGGCAAGACCTACACGATCGCGGCCTTGGCCACGCGGTACGTCGCGGATGGCGTGCCGTTGGAGCAACTGTTGTTGGTGACCTTCACGCGCCTGGCGACCGGCGAGCTGCGCGACCGCGTTCGGCAGCGCCTGACCGCGGCGCGCGCGGCGCTGGACGCGGTGCTGGAGGGCGGGCCAGACCCCGTCGACTGGATCGAGGCGCTGTTGGCCGACGGCACGCGCGCGGAGGTCATCCAGCGCCGCGGCCACCTCGCCGTCGCGCTGGCCGACTTCGACGCGGCCACGATCACCACCACGCACGGCTTCTGCCAGGAGGTCCTCGGCGGCCTGGGCGTCGCGGGCGACGTCGATCGCGGCCACCACTTCAGCGACGACGCGCGCGACCTCGTCGATGATGTGGTCGACGACCTTTACGTGCGCGCGTTCCGTGACCGCGCGCCGGTGTTCGGGCGCGACGAGGCGCGGCAGGTCGCGGCGGCGGCGATCGCCAACCCGACCGCGCCGCTGGCGCCACCGCCGCACGACGAGGCGCCGCGGCGCCGGCACGAGCTGGCGACCGACGCGCGCGACGAGCTGGACCGCCGCAAGCGCGCGCTGGCGCTGATGACCTACGACGACCTCGTCACGCGGCTGCGCGAGACGCTGGAGGGGCCCGGCGGCGACGCCGTGGCGGCGCGGCTGCGGGCGCGCTACCGCGTCGCGCTGGTCGACGAGTTCCAGGACACCGATCCCGACCAGTGGGCGATCATGCACGTCGCGTTCGGCGAAGGGTCGGGGACCACGTTGGTGTTGATCGGCGATCCCAAGCAGGCGGTGTACGCCTTCCGCGGCGCCGACGTGTACGCCTACCTGGAGGCGCGACGCGAGGCGGGCCGAAGCGAGACGCTCGGCGTGAACTGGCGCTCGGACGGCGGGTTGGTCCGGGCCCTCGACACGCTGTTCAGCGGCAAGACGCTCGGCCATCCCGAGATCGCTTACAGCACGGTCGTCGCGGCGCCCGAGCACGAGGCGGCGCGGCTGGACGGCGCGCCGGTCGCGACGCCGCTACGGATCCGGGTCGTCGCGCGGCACGACCCGGACGTCCGCAAGACGCCTACAGGTTGGTCTTCGGCGGTCAGCGCGCGGGAGCACGTGGCGCGCGACGTGGCCGGCGACGTGGCGCGGCTGCTGGCGTCCGGCGCGCGCGTGGACGGCGAGCGGGCGCTGGGTCCGGGCGACGTCGCGGTGCTCGTGCGCAAGAACGCCGAGGCGCGGAAGGTCAAGGAGGCGCTGGAGGCGGCGGGCGTCCCGGCGGTCGTCAACGGCGCGGGCAGCGTGTTCGCGACCGAGTCGGCGCGCGACTGGCTGCGGTTGTTGGAGGCTTTGGAGCGGCCGGAGTCGCTGCCGCGGGCGCGCGCGGCAGCGCTGACGGCGTTCGTGGGCTGGTCGACCGAGGCGATCGCGGGGGCGTCCGAGGATCGCTGGGAGGCGCTGCAGGCGACGCTCCACGGGTGGGCGGCGGTGCTGCGGCGGGCGGGCGTCGCCACGTTGGTGGAGACGATCACCGAGGACGAGGGCCTGCCCGAGCGCCTGCTGTCGGTGGTGGGCGGCGAGCGGTCGCTGACCGATGTGCGACATGTAGGCGAGCTGCTGCACGCGGCGGCGGTCGACGGGCGCCTGGGGATCACCGCGCTGGCCGGGTGGCTGCGGCGGCGGATGGCGGCCGACGAGCGCGACGCGGGCGCCGAGGACCGCGCGCGGCGCCTGGAGTCCGACGCCGAGGCCGTGCAGGTGCTGACGATCCACCGCTCCAAGGGCCTGGAGTTCGGCGTCGTCTACTGCCCGTTCCTATGGGACCCGTTCTGGATCCCGGATGAGCCGGAGCCGGCGGTCTACCACGACGCCGCGCGGGGCGACGCGCGCACGATCGACGTGTCGCTGGACCCGCGCGACGCCGCGTTCGCCGCGCACCTGGCGCAGGACCGCGAGGAGCAGCGCGGCGAGGAGCTGCGGCTGGCGTACGTGGCGCTGACGCGGGCCAAGCACCAGGCGGTCGTGTGGTGGGCGTCGTCGTTCAACGCGCGGTCCTCGGCCTTCGGCCGGCTGGTACTGGATCCGATCGATCCGTCGTCGTCGCGCGGCCGCGGTCCTGGCGCCGAGGAGACCGCGGCCGAGGCGCGCGAGCGGTTGGCGGCGCTGGTGGCGGCGTCGGGCGGCGCGATCGGCCTGGAGCGCTCGCTGGTCGACAAGGGCGCGCGCTGGTCGCGGCCGGGGACCGAGGCGGTGGACTTGGTCGCCGCGTCGTTCACACGGGGCTTCGACGAGCGCTGGCGGCGGTTGTCCTACAGCTCGATCACGGCGGGCGCCTACGAGGCGCGTGTGGCGAGCGAGACCGAGGAGGCGGCGGGCTCGGACGACCCGGACGTCGTCGCGCCGATCGAGGCCTCTGCTCCGTCCGGCCCGCCGGTCCCCCTCGCCGACGCGCCCGCCGGGACGCGCTTCGGCACGTTCGTCCACGCGATCCTCGAAGCGGTGGACTTCAGCGCCGCCGACCTCCCGGGCGAGCTCTCGCTCGCCATCGCCGAGCAGCTCCGCCGCCGGCCGCTGGACGTCGGCGACCCCATCATCTTGGCTGGCGGCCTCGACGCCGCGCTCTCCACGCCCCTCGGCCCGTTGCTCGACGACCGCCGCCTGCGCGACCTCGCGCCCGCCGACCGCCTCGACGAGCTGACCTTCGAGCTCCCGCTGGCCGGAGGTGATGAGCCCACCGCCACGCTCACGCTCGCGGCCATCGCCAGCACGCTGCGCGCGCACCTCGCCGCCGACGACCCGCTCTTCGCCTACGCCGACCGCCTCGACGACCCCATGTTGAAGGCCGATCTGCGCGGCTACCTCACCGGGACGATCGACCTCGTCGCCCGCTGGCCCGACGACACCTACACCATCGTCGACTACAAGACCAACAAGCTCGCGGCGCCCGGCGAGCCGTTGACCGCCTTCCACCACCGTCCGTCGCTCCTGGCCGAGGAGATGCACCGCTCCCACTACGCGCTCCAGGCGTTGTTGTACGGGGTCGCGTTGCATCGTTACCTCCGCTGGCGCGCGCCCTCGACCACGCCGACGATCACCATCGCCTACACCTTCCTGCGCGGCATGGTGGGCGCGCAGACGCCGCGCGAGGACGGCGCCCCGTGCGGCGTCTTCGCCTGGCGCCCGCCGTCGGGCCTGCTCGCCGCGCTGAGCGACGTCCTCGACGGCGCCCCTTCCGCCCCCGAAGCCGCCACTCCGCGATGACCTCGCTCCGCGACCGGGATCCCTTCGACGTCCGCCTCGCCCGCGACGCGCCCGGCTCCCTGCGCGCGTTCAACGACGCGGGCGTGCTCTCGTCAGCCGACGTCCACGTCGCGCGGCGGCTCGCGCGGATCGGCGGGTGCGAGGGCGACGAGGCGGTCCTGCTCGCGCTCGCGCTGGCCGCTCGCGCGCCGCGGCTCGGGCATGTGCTGGTGGATCTCGCGACGATCCGTGAGACGGTCGCGGTCGACACCGAGGAGCCGATCGACCTCGACGCGCTTCCGTGGCCGGACGCCGCAACCTGGCGCGACGCGGTCGCGGCCTGCCCGCTGGTCGGCGACGCCGACGATCGGCCGCTGCGCCTGGAGGGCACCGCGCTCTACCTCGACCGCTACTGGCGCGAGGAGCGGGCGGTCGCGGCCGCCCTGGGCGCGCGGGCGTCCCAGACGCCGACGACGCTCGACGAGCCCGCCCTCGCTGCCGCGCTGACCCGCCTTGACGCGGCCGCCGCCGAGCCGGCCGCACGCGGGCGCTTGGCGGTCATCGCGGGCGGGCCGGGCACGGGCAAGACCACGATGGTGGCGCGGGTCGTCGCGCTGCTGGCGACGCTTGGCGAGGCGCAGCTCGTCGCGCTCGCCGCGCCAACCGCGAAGGCCGCGGTGCGGTTGCGCGAGGCGGTGCACGCGGAAGCGACAGCGCTCGACGTCGACGAGACGATCCGCGCGCAGCTGCTCGCGCTCGACGCCTCCACCTTGCATCGGCTACTCGGCGCACGGCCCGGCACCCGCAGCCGCTTCCGACACGACGCGGGCAACCGGCTTCCGCACGATGTTGTCGTGGTTGACGAGACGTCGATGGTCTCGCTGACCATGATGTCGCGGTTGCTCGACGCGGTCCGGCCGGACGCGCGGCTCGTGCTCGTCGGCGACCCGCACCAGCTCTCCTCGATCGAGGCGGGCGCGGTGCTGGGTGACGTCGTAGGCGCGGAGGCGCTGGCCGATCGAGTTGTCGTCCTTGAGCGCGTCCACCGCTTCGGCGGCGCGATCGCCGCGCTGGCCGACGCGATCCGCCGCGGCGACGCCGACGCAGCCGTGCACGCGCTGCGCGAGGGCGGCGAGCACGTGACCTGGCTGCCGGTCGACGCCGCGGCTGACGGCGCCGACCTCGCGCCGATCCGCGCCGCCGCGACGACCACCGGCCGCGCGGTCATCGAGGCGGCCCGCGCGGGCGACGTCGCCACCGCGCTGGAGGGCCTCGGCGCCTTCCGCCTCCTCTGCGCGCACCGCCGCGGGCCCTACGGCGTGACCGCCTGGACCGAGATGACCGAGAGCTGGCTCGCGCCGGAGATCGACGCCGCGGGCGGCCGCCTGCGCGACTACCCGGGCCGGCCGCTGTTAGTCACCGCCAACGACTACGACTTGAACCTCTTCAACGGCGACACCGGCGTGATCGTCTCCGACTCCGACCGCCTCGTCGCCGCCTTCCCCGACCGCGCCGTCCGACCTCACCAACTTGGTGCGGTCGACACCGTCTACGCGATGACCGTCCACAAGGCTCAGGGCTCGCAGTTCGAGACTGCGGCGGTCATCCTGCCACCGCCTTCCTCGCGCATCCTCACCCGCGAGTTGTTGTACACCGCCGTCACCCGCGCTCGCGACCGCCTCATCGTCGCCGGCACCGAGGCCTCGCTGCGAGCGGCGATCGCCCGCCCGGCCACCCGCGCTTCGGGCCTCGCGGCGCGGTTGGGGTGAGAGGGAGAGGCGGCGCGACGTGTCATCGCCTCGCGCGGCGGCGGGAGACCCGGCGCTGCACGGCGCAGCTAGGCGGCGACGCTGCTCGCGTCTTCGCCGAACACCACGGCGAGCTCTTCCGCGTGGGACTCCAGGCGCTTGCGCTCGGCGGTGAGCGCGCGGCGGTCCGCGCGTAGGGACTCGACGCGGTCGTCGTCCCCGATCGCGCGGGTCTCGGCGAGCAGCCTCTCGAGATCGTCCAGCGACGCGGCGTTCTTCTCCAGCGCGGCAGAGAGCGCGGCGCGACGGGACGGGTCGAGACGATAGAAGCCGGGCTGGGCGCCGCGGACGACGGCGGGCGAGTCGCGGACGTTGGTGAGGAAGCTCGCCAGCGGGTCGCGGCCGCCGACGGCGTAGCCCGCGGCCAGCAGGCGTTCGAACCACTCGCGGTAGTGAATCTCACGGTCACCGGACGTCTGCCACAGCAGCTGCGCGGCGACGCGGCGCAGGTCGCGACCGCGCACCGCGGTGACACCGGTCCGTGGCGCGGCGACCTCCGCCTCCGTCACCGGCCCGTCTACGAGCATCGCCAGCAGCCGCCGGCGCTCGTTCAGCTCACCCATCTGCGACTCGAGGTCAGCCAGCTCCGCCGCGAGCGTGTCCCGCCGGTGCGAGAGCTTCTCCAGCGCGCGGTCGACGCGCTCCTCCTCGGCCGCCGCGGCGCGGACGAGGGACGCATGGGGTGGGGTGCTGGTTGCCATCGGTCCCTATCAATAGCCATCCGCCCGGCTGGATCGCCGTCGCGCGCGCCACGCGCCTGTGGATCGGTGTGGACAACCGGGCCTCCCTAGCCCTATCCGGTAGCGGACTTGTCCACAGCGCTATCCACACGCCGCGAAATTCTGCGCAAATTGCAGGAGGTTCGTCTTTGTCCACAACGAACTCATGACGTTTTCACCGCGCGGAGCGGGAAGCCGCTGCGACTCATGGGCGAGGCGAATGGTGTCCGAAGACGAGGGCGACAAGGCTCGGAGACGGCGGCGGGCACGCGCTCCTCGCCCTCGCTGCGTGGTTCCGTCCGACGCCCTCTTTAGCGTCCATCAACCGTTCTCGCCCTAGAAGCTATGACGAGAGCGGGCGACTCACATGACGCCACCTGACTGGAGCAGCGAGATGTCCGTCCCGAATCGCCCCGCAGACGACGAGCTGGCCGACCGGCTGATCGAGGAGCTGACCTCCGAGCTGGAGCCTGACGACGCGCGCGAGCTGGCCCGCGAGCTGACGCGGATGGTCGATCTCGGGCTGCTGGACGTAGACGACGACCTGCGCGTCGGCGTCGCGCCCGACGCGCCGCCGGTGCAGCGGCCGTGGCCGCTGGCTAGTCGTCGTCCGGATCGGTGGGGCGGGAGCCCAGCACCGACCAACCAACGCCGATAGCCACGAGGATCACGCCGATCGCCAGGCCCGCGGCCTGCGTGGCGCCGAGCGCGGCGAAGATCAGCGGGATCGCGAGGACACCGGCGATGGCGATGATGGTCGTGCGGCTCGGCATGGGCGGCATGGCGATTGCAGCGTCGCAGACGGCGGCAGGCCGCGGCGCCCGACCGTCGAACCCCACGGCATGCGCGCCCGCTTCCTGCCCGCCGCCCCGGTGACGTGCGAGGCCTGCGACGCCGACGCTTTCGCGATCCTCTCAACCACGACAGACCCGTCGACCGGCGCCACCCACGTCCGCCTGCGCTGCGGCGCCTGCGGTCTCTGGCAGATCCGCGACCTCGACGCCAAGACCGCCGCGCGCTTCCGCGAGCACCTCGACGCAACGCAGCGCCAGATCGCCCGCGTCCTCGCCGCGATGCTCCGCGCGGCGGCGAACGACGCCTAGAACAACTCGCCCGGCGGCAGCTGCGACGCGCGGCTGAACCGCACGTCCGCCGCAGCCGGCGGATCGAGTGAGAGCCGGAGCAGTTGTTGGGGCTCAAGGTCGAGCGACCACGCGCCGCCACACGTGTTGCAGCCGCAACGTCCGATCAGGTCCGCGCCGACCGAGAGCTGCGTAGCGTCGCTGAGGCACGACGGGCACGAGAGACCCGCGCCGACGAGCGCGTCGGGATCGTCCAGGGCGAAGACGGCGGAGTAGCGCATCCCCGAAGAGCCTCGCGCCGTGCGCTTCGCGGTGAAAGGCCTTGCAGCGTGACTGCACCCGGGTGGGGGGAGGGCGCCGGCGCCTGGTTTGGCCCGGAGGTTGGGGTGGCGCGGGCGTTGGGGGTTTGGCGGCGAAGGGCGTGAGGCCGTTGAGGCGTGGCCACCGCCTTGGGTGTGGATCGTCGGTGGGGGCGATTCCGGCGGCGGGATTTACAGCGCATCAAGACATGAATCTGGGCCTCATGGGGCGTCCGTCGGCCCCGGGGTTTGAGGGTGCGGGCCCGAAGGACGCTCGATTGAGGGTCCGGGTCGTTTTAGCGTCGTATATCGACCATAAAACGACCCGGATCTCGATTTCGAGGTGCGGGTCGCTCCGAGCTGGCATGTGCAGCTCTCAGCGACCCGGATCTCGGATTTCGAGGTGCGGGTCGCTTGAGCCGGACATATTCCGGTTGCAGCGACCCGGATCTCCGAAACCCTGGTCCCTCGAACCCCGGCGGTCGAGGGACCATCGTGGAGGCCGAGTCTGATGTCTTGATGCGGCTGTAAATCCCCGCCGCCGGCAGCGCCCACAGCGACGATCCACACCGAGGACGGTGGCCACGCCTCAACGGCCTCACGCCCTTCGCCGCCAAACCCCAACGCCTCGCGCACCTCCACGAGCGCTTCGAGTCGAAGCCGCCCCTACGAGATCAACCCAAGCCGCTGCGCCCGCTGCACGGCCTCGGTCCGGTTCCTTGCGCCGATCTTGCGGAACATCCCCGACGCGTGCTGCTTGACCGTGTTCGGCGACAGATGCAGCTCCGTGGCGATCTCCGCATTCGTCATCCCACCCGCCACACGCTCCAGCACCTGACGCTCGCGGTCGGTCAACACCATCCCGCTCGGCGTCGCCTCGTCGAAGAACGTCAACCCCCGGCCGACCCGGCGGATCGCGTCAGCCAACTCGGAAGCATCGCGCTCCTTGGTGATGAACCCGTGCGCCCCCGCAGCCCTCGCGGCCTTGGCCGACAACCGTCCCGCGCCCGAGTACAGCAACGCTCGCGTCGACGGAGAAGCGGACCTGATCATCCCGACGATCTCGGTCCCCGACTCCTCGCCGACGAACAGATCGACCAACGCCACGTGCGGCTCATACCTACGAGCGAACTCCGCCGCCTGATCGCCAGAAGCCGCCGGCACGACGCGCTCCACCCAGTCCAACCGCCCCAACATCAGCCGCAGCCCCCAGTGGACCACCTGGTGGTCATCAACAACAAGAACTCGGAGGTTGCGGTCAGTCATGCGAATCAGTGCTCGTGCTCAGGTCGAGGGAGGACGAGCGCGACGTGCCAATGCTCGGCACCGTCGGGCCCGAAGGTCAAGGACGCCCCATGTTGTAGGGCTTCGAAAGCGGCGATCCGCAGGCCCATGCCCGCGCCACCGCGCTGCGCGGCGCCGACGCCGTCGTTGGTGATCTCGAGCTCCACGGTATCGGCGTCGCCACGCACCGCGACCTCGATCCGCCCGGGCGCCGCGTGGCGTCGCGCGTTGCGGATCGCCTCACCCAAGACCGACTGCGTCACCGGCTCGAAGACGTCCGGGATCGAGACGCCCTCCTGCCAGACGACATCGACCTCGGAAGAGGACGCCTCCAGCCGCGCCAACTCCTCGCGCAGCGTGAACGTCACCACCTTCGGCGTCGCCGCCAACGGCCGTGCCATCGCCTCGCGCAGGTCGTCCAACGCCGCGCCCAGCTCCGCCGCCGCCCGCCCCTGATCGGCCTCGTCCAGCAGCGCGCCCGACTGCAGCGCCATCACCACGCCGAACACGCGCTGCACCACGCGTTCATGAATATCTCGAGCCAGGTCAATCCGGTCGGCCAGGTGCCGCCCATCGACCTGCTGCCGCGTCGCCAGCCGGGCAGAAAGAGCCAAAGCACACACCTTGCCCAACGACCGCAGCACCTCGCGCTCGCGGTCGCTCAGCCGCCGCCGCTCGCCGCCCTCGGCCACGATCACGCCGAACCCGCGCCCGCCCGCGGCCAAAGGCACCACGACCAGGTGCTTGATCCCCAAGAGCGTGTCGTACGGCGCCGCCAGCTCGTCCGCGCGCCCCTCGACCACCGCATCCAAGTCCAGAGCCCGCCCCGCGATGGGCGCGCTCTCGATTGCCAGGATGTGCCCGTCGAACAGCTCGATGTCGACCTCGTGCGAGCCCACGACCCGCACCCGCCGTGCGACGTCGTCGTAGACGAAGACCACCGCGCGCGGCATCGATCCCAACCGGCAGACCGCCTCCGCCAGCCGGTTGTAGAACGCGCCCGGCGCGTCCGGCGTCGCCTGCTCGACCTCGCCGAGCAGCGAGACGAACACGTGCAGCGCCGAGATCGGCGAGAACTGCTGCGACGACGACGCGGAGGAGCCAGGCGAAGCGCTCATGCCCCTCAAGATGACAGGGTCGATGGGCCGGGCGCCATCGCCCGGCCCACCAGAGGAGAAGGAACGCGCTCACGGCTGCCGGCGTCCCGAGGCCGGCGGGAGTCCTGACCAGATCCCTTGTGAGCGGGCACCGTCATCCACGATGACGGGCCCGCCCCCTCTCACGGGAGACCGGGCGCGACCTGAAACACCCGGTCGGGTGGTGTCCGACGTCAGCCACGGAAAGACATCGATGCGCCAGGTTCTTCAAGTTCCGGTCGTTCGGGGCCGAGCCTCCTTCTGATGGTGCACCGGGTCGCACCCCCACGCCTGACGGCGGCCTTCGGCGTGATGCTCGTCGCGGGCGGTCTGGCCATGCTCGCGCGGGCCACGATCGCCCACGACACGGCCGGGTTCGTCATCGGCGCGATGCTCGCCGTCGTCCTCGGCGTCTGGACCTGCTTCTACCGGGACCGTCTCAGCTACACCCAGCTCGGCTGGATCTCCGTGGCCTGCGTCCCGATCGTCGGCGCGGTCATCACCACCCGCGACGTCCCCTACGGCGGGGGCTACGCGCTCGCCTGGGGCGCCCCGTTCGCCTACGCCGCCAGCCGCCGCATCGGGATCGCCCACACGCTGATCAGCGCCGCGACCCTCGCGCTCGCGTTCCTGATCCAGGCCGACCGCCTCGCCGACCCGCTGTCCTTCGAGCGCTACTTCTCCGCGTGGTTGACCGCCGTCATCACGATCGCGATCGTCGGTGCCGTCACCCGCGTCATCTACGACTCGCTGGAGCGCACCCAGCGCCAGCTCGACGCCGCCTTTGAGCAGGGCGTCCTCGGCCAGGCGTTCTTCGACCTCACCGGCCACTGGGTCCAGGTCAACCGCGCGTTCGCGGCGATGCTCGGCCGGACGCCGGAGGAGTTGGCCGGGATGCACGCCTCCGCGCTCACGCACCCCGACGACCGCGCGATCTCCTTCGAGCAGCTGACCGCCGCCGCCGAGCAGGGCACGGTCGTCTTCGACAAGCGCTACATGAAGCCCGACGGGTCGACGACGTGGGTGAAGGTCCACGCCGCCGTGCTGCACGACGACGACGGAACCCCGACCGGGCTCTTCGCCGAGTACACCGACATCACCGCCCAGCGTGACGCCGAAGAGGCGCTCCAGGCCAGCGACCGGCGCTTCGAGCGGATCTTCCGCGACGCCGGCGTGGGCATGGTGATGATCGCTGCCGGGGGAGAGATCGCCCAGGCCAACCGCGCCGCCGCCGAGATCCTCGGCACGACCGTCGAAGCGCTGGTCGGCGGCGACATGCGCGACTGGCGCCACCCGGACGAGACCGAGGCCAGCGACGCCGCGATCCGGTCGCTGATGGTCGACGGCCATGACGTCTACCACCGCGACGGCCGCATGCTCCGCCAGGACGGACGCGAGATCCACGTCGCGCTGACCGGCGCCGTCGTGCGCGACCGCGACGGCAACGTCGAGCACGCGATCCTCCAGATGGCCGACGTCACCGACCGCGACGCCGCTCAGCGCCGCGAGTCCGCGCTGGCCGAGCTGGGTCGCCTCGCGCTGACCACCAAGCCGGCCGACCTGCTGCGCGCCGCGGTTCGCGTGGTCGCCGAGACGCTCGGCCAGCCGTTCGCGACGATCGTCGACGCCGACTCCGGCGAGGTCCTCGCCGCCCACGGTTGGAGCGGCGCAGCGGCGATCGAGCACGCGCGCGCCGCGCTGGACGGCGTCGGCCCGCTGGAGCTGCACGAGCCCGAGACCGAGCTGCGGTTCCCGACGCGCGGGTTGCGGGAAGCCGGCGCGGTCGCGGGCGTCGCGGTCACCGTCGCGGGCGAGCACGACGCGCCGTTCGCGATCCTGACCGTCCACACCGCGATCGGCGCGCACCGCTTCGATTACGGCGAGCTGGCGTTCCTGGCCTCGGCCGGCAACGTCATCACCGCCGCCGTGCGCCGCGACGCCGCCGAGCGCGAGCTGCGCCACCGCGCGCTGCACGATCCGGTCACGCGCCTGCCCAACCGCGCGCTGCTGGTCGACCGCCTGCGCCATGCGCTGACCCGGGCACGCCGCGAGCGCCGGTCAGTCGCGGCGCTGTTCATCGACGTCGACGACTTCAAGGACGTCAACGACCGCCACGGCCACGAGGGCGGCGACGAGCTGCTGCGCGCGCTGGGCCCGCGCCTACAGTCCGCGCTGCGCGCCAACGACACGCTCGCGCGCTTCGGCGCCGACGAGTTCGTGGTCGTCTGCGAGGACCTCGACGATCCGGAGGAGGCGCTCGCCGTCGCCGATCGCCTGCTCGAAGCCGCGTCCGAGCCCTGTTTGTTGTCCGGTGGCCACACCGTCCGCCGGACCGCATCGATCGGGATCGCGCTCTCGCACGGCGACGCGGACGCCGACGCCGACGCGCTGCTGCGCGACGCCGACCTGGCGATGCACCGCGCCAAGCTCGCGGGCAAGGGTCGCTACGAGGTCTTCGCGCACGCAATGCGCGAGCTGGCGCTGGATCGCGTCGCGATGTTGAACGACTTGGACCGGGCGATCGCCGAAGGCGAGCTGTCGTTGGTCTTCCAACCGATCGTGCGGTTGGACGACGGCAGCCTGCACGCCGCCGAGGCGCTGGTGCGCTGGCATCACCCCGAGCGCGGGACGATCATGCCCGACGAGTTCATCGGGCTGGCCGAGCGCACGGGTCGGATCGTCGAGTTGGGCCGTTGGGTCCTGCGCGAAGCGGCGCGCGAGGCCACGCGCTGGCCGGAGCTGATCGTCGGCGTCAACGCGTCGCGGCTGCAGCTCAGCTCGCCAGGCTTCGTGGACGACGTCGCGCGCGTGCTGGCCGAGCACGGGATCGCGCCCGGGCGCTTCACGATCGAGGTCACCGAGACCGCGCTGATGGAGGACCCGGCCGCGGCGGAGTCGACGCTTCAGGCGCTGCGCGACCTTGGCGTACGCATTGCCTTGGACGACTTCGGCACCGGCTACTCGTCGCTGTCGTCGGTCTCCGACTTCCCGTTGTCCACGCTGAAGCTCGACCGCGCCTTCCTGGCCGACCACCGGCCGGAGTCGCAGCGCTGGTCGATCGTGCGCGCGGTGCTCGACATGGCGCACACGCTGGAGCTCGACGTCGTCGTTGAAGGCATCGAGACCCACGCGCAGCGGACCGCGCTCGCCGACCTCGGCGCGGTCCACGGCCAAGGCTTCCTGTTCAGCCGCCCGATCCCGGCCGACGAGCTGACTGCGCTGGTCTACGACGCGAGCCCGAAGACGCGCTCGGCGTTGCCGGACAGGTAGAGCGCGGTCGTCTCGTCATCGAGTTGGAGGTCTTCCAGGCCTTCCAGCGCGTGGGCCGGGGCGATCATGGGGTGGTTGGACCCGAATAGGACCTTGTGGCGTCCGGAGTTGGTCTTCATGTAGGTGATCAGCTCGGGTGGCAGGCGCTTGGTGGTGTAGGCGGAGGTGTCGATGACCACGTTGGGGTGCTTGCGCGCGACCGCGACCATCTCCTCGGTCCACGGGTAGCCGACGTGGCCGCAGACGATCGTCAGCTCGGGGAAGTCGATCGCGACCTGGTCGATGTAGGGGATCGGGCGGCCGACCTCGGAGGGGCGCAGCGGACCGGTGTGGCCGACCTGCGTGCAGAAGGGCACGTTCAACTCCACGCACGCGGCGTAGAGCGGGTAGAAGCGCGCATCGGTCGGCGGGACCTCCCAGAGCCAGGGCAGCAGCCGCAGGCCGCGGAAGCCCTCGTCGGTCACGCGGTGGCGCAGCTCCTGGATCGCGCGCATCGGGCGGCGCAGGTCGACCGAGGCAAGGGCTATGAGTCGGTCCGGTGCGGCCGCGACGAACTGCGCGACCTCGTCGTTGGAGATCAGCGGGCCGGCGGGCCCGTGCCAGGCGGCGATGAGCGCCTTGTCGACGTGACCGGCGTCGAGCGCGTCGAGGGTCAGCGAGAGCGGCACCTCGCCCTCGGGGATCGCGTCGCCGGTCCAGCGGCGCAGCGAGTCGAACATGTCGTGCGCGAGGAAGCTCGGGGTGGGGTGCTGGATCCAGGCGTCGATGATCATGGTCATGGGCGTTCACCGGGATAATGCCGGACGTGACCTCCACCTCCCCCAAGCAGCTCCTCAACCGCGTGCTGATCGTCGGCATCGCCGACGCGCTCCTGCTGGTCGTCCTCATCTACTTCGCGTGGATCGATCGCTCCGACAACGCCGTCCACGTGCTCGGCCCGATCCACGGCCTCGGCTTCCTCGCGCTGCTGTTCATGACCGCCGACGGCGCGCTGCGCAAGCTGTGGGGCTGGTGGTTCCCGGCGATCGTGCTCGTGACCGGCGGGCCGCTGGGGTCGATCGTCGGCGACGTCGTGCTGCGCAAGCAGATCGCCGACTAAACGCCAGGACGTCTCGGCGTCTCGACTTCCGGCCCCAGGAGGGCGCGAAGTCGAGACGGACCCGCGCCCGCGCGACTTAGGCGCCGTCGGCGAAGCGGTCGGGCGAGAACGGCGCGAGGTCGAGCGCGGGCGGCGTGCCCGTGAGCGCGTCGGCGATCAGACGGCCGGTGATCGGGCCCAGGACGACGCCGGCGCCCTCGTGGCCGGTCGCCAGCCAGAGGCCCGGCACCGCCGACGCTTCGCCGATCGCGGGCAGGTGGTCTGGCAGCCACGGCCGGAAGCCGACCCAGGTCGCGTCGCGCTTCAGCGCCGCGACGCCGGGCGCGATCCGCGCCGCCCGAGCCACCATCCGCTCCACCAGCGCCTCGTCCACGGACGCGTCGAAGCCCACGCGCTCCCGCGAGGAGCCGACGATCAGGTGGCCGTCGGCCGTCGTCTCCACGACCGTCGAGACCTCGACGCCGGTCGCAGCGCTCGTGACCGAGAGGAGGTACGAGCCGTCCACGACCTTGTGTCGCAGCCAGGTCTCGTCGGGCTGGGGGAGACGCAACCGCGTCAGCTGCCCCTTGCGCGGCTCCAGAGGCAGCGCCACGCCCGCGCCCTCGGCCAGCGACCGCGACCACGGCCCGGCCGCGAGGACGACGGCGTCCGCGTCGATCCGCTCGCCGCCGGCCAAGACGATGCCATTGCCTTGCACGCGCGCCACGTCCGTCTGCGTCCGCACGCGCGCGCCGAGCGCCTGCGCCTCGCGCGCCAGCGCCCGGGCGAGCCCGCGCGGGTCGCACTGCAGGTCGCCTCCGACGAGCAGCGCGCCGTGCAGCGGGCCGGTCAAGTTGGGTTCCAACGCGCGCACGTCCGCGCCGTCGACCAGCTCGCACTCGACGCCGGCCGCGCGCAAACGCTCCGCCCGCGCAGGCTCCAGCGCCCAGGTCTCCGCGTCGGGGTGGACGATCAGCGCGCCCTTGCGCCGCACGCGGGCCGCGCCGTCGCCGAGCGACTCCAGCTCGTCGTACATCGCGCGCCCCAGCACCGCCAGGTCGAGCTCCGGCCCGCTGTCCTTGTCCGACACGAGGACATTGCCTTCGCCGAGGCCGGTCGTCCCGCCGCTCACCTCGCCGCGATCGACGAGCGTCACCGACGCACCGCGGCGCGCCAGCTCCCAGGCGGTCGCACAGCCGACGATGCCGGCGCCGACCACGACGACGTCCGGCGGCCCGCCGCTGTCGCTCATCCGAGCCGGAAGCCCGCCGGGAACGGATCGTCATCGGCCAGCAGGTACTGGCCCATGCCGGTGATCCACGCCCGGCCGGTGATCTCCGGCACGATCGCGGGCCGGCCAGCGATCGTCGTCTCCTCCACGATCCGCCCCGTGAAGCGCGTCCCGAGCACCGACTCGTTGACGAAGTCCTCGCCGACGCCCAGCTCGCCCCGCGCGTGGAGCTGCGCCAAGCGCGCGCTCGTCCCGGTCCCGCACGGCGAGCGATCCAGCCATCCGGGGTGGATCGACGTCGCGGCCCGCGCATCAGCACCATCAAGTCCCGGCGTGTGCAGCACCACGTGGTGGCAGCCGCTGATCCGCGCGTCCTCCGGGTGCACCGGCCGGGCGACCGCGTCGATCGCGTCCATGATGCTCGCGCCGACCGCGATCAACGCGTCGTTCTCGCGCGGATCCACGACCACGCCCGCGGCCGCCGCGTCGACGATCGCGTAGAAGTTGCCGCCGAAGGCCATGTCGTAGGGGATGGTGCCCAACCCATTCACCTCGACCACCTGATCGAGCGACTCCGCGAACGCCGGCACGTTGCGCAGCGTCACCGACCGCGCGCGCCCATCCTCTACCGCAACACGGACAACAACCAGCCCCGCGGGCGTGTCGAGCCGCACCACGGTCTCCGGCTCGGTTACCGGCACCATCCCGGTCTCCACGAGCACCGTCGCGACGCCGATCGTCCCGTGCCCGCACATCGGCAAACACCCTGAGACCTCGATGAACAACACGCCCCAGTCGGCGTCCGGCCGCGTCGGCGGCTGCAAGATCGCTCCGCTCATCGCGGAGTGCCCGCGCGGCTCGCGCATCAACAACAGCCGCACGTCGTCCATGTGCGCCTCGAACCACAGCTTGCGTTCCAGCATGGAAGACCCCGGCAGCGCCGGCACGCCGCCGGTGATCACCCGCGTCGGCATGCCCTCCGTGTGCGAGTCGACCGCCGCGAAGTAGCGAGAGGCGCGCATCGCGCTAGGCGGCGACCGGCGCGTCGGTGCGCAGCGCCGCCATCGCCGCGTCCAGGAGCGCCTGCTGGTCGGCGTCCAGCGGCTGTCGCGGTCCGCGCACCGCGCCGCCACGCAGCCCGACGGCGTCCATCGACCCCTTGAAGTACTGGACCAAGTGCGGGGTCATGTCCAGCCGCGCCAGCGGCAGCAGCTTCGCGTACACCTTGCGCGCCTCGGCCAAGTCGCCCGCTTCCACGTGACGCTGCAAGGCCACGCACTCGGTCGGCGCCACGTTGGCGACCCCCGACACCCAGCCGGTCGCGCCCGTCGCGAAGCCCTCCAGCGCCCAGTCGTCGCCGCCGACCAGGATCTCCAGGTCGGTCTCGATCACGAGCTGCGCGATCCGCCGCGCGTCGCCCGAGCACTCCTTGACCGCCACCACATCCGGGACGGCCGCCGCGATCGCGCCGATCACGTTCGGCGCCAGGTCCACGCCCGACGCGCCCGGGTTGTTGTAGAGCATGATCGGCAGCCCGTCGCGCGCGACGTCGGCGTAGAAGGCGATCAACTCCGGCAGCGTGCCCGGGTAGTTGTAGGGCGGCAGGCACATGACGGCCGACGCGCCCGCCTCGCGGGCGATCGCCACGTTCTTGCGCACCGCGGCCGTCGAGCCCGCCGACACGCCCGCGATCACCGGCACGCGGCCGTCCGCGGCCTCGACCAGCGTCGCGGTCACCAGCCGGCGCTCGTCGTCGCTCAGCTGCCCGGCCTCGCCCATCGTGCCGGTCGCGACCAGGCCGCCGACGCCGGCCTCGAACAAGGCCTCCAGGTTGGTCTTCAACGCCTCCACATTAACCTGGTCGTCGGCGGTGAAGGGGGTGATCGCGGCGGGGATGATCCCGGGGAACTCAATGGCCATGACTCGGCGGTCCTCTCAGTCGAGCGCCATGTAGCGGCGCGCGCGGTCGATGTGCTGGATGGCGTGCTGGCGGGCCGCGTCGGCGTCGCCCTCGGCGACCGTGGCGGCGATGAGCCGGTGCTCGGCGAGCTGCAGCGTGGTGCGGCCCGGCACGGCGATGGACTCGTCGCGCAGCTGCTGCCACAGCGGCTGGTCCATCAGGTCGGCCAGATGGTCTGCGATCGCCAACAGCACGGGGTTGGCGGTCGCGACGGCGAACTGGCGGTGGAAGCGGCGGTCGGCGTCGCTCCAGCGGCGCCGCTGCTCGGGGTCGGAGGGATCCTGGTTGTCCTCCATGATCTCCAACAACATGTCGATCTCCGGATCCGACGACGCCCGTCGCGCGGCGAGCGCGACGATCTCCGGCTCCAGGATCCGCCGCGCCTCCAGGACGGCGCCTGGCCCGGCGTCGGCCGGGAGACTGAGCCCGGCGCCCGCGGCCGCGTCGGCCGCGAGCGTCACGCGCTCCAGCGCGTCGGCGACGAAGTACGAGCCCGCGCCCTGGCGCGTCTGGACGAGCCCGCGGACGACCAAGGCGGCGAGCGCCTCACGCACCGACGCGCGGCCGACGCCGTAGTGCTCGGCCAGCTGGCGCTCGCCGGGGAGGCGCTCGCCAGGCTGGAGCACGCCGCGGCGCAGGTCGGCCAGCAGCAGCTCGGCGATCTGCTCGTAGCGCTGACGGACCGCAGAATTGGTTCGGAGAAGAGGTTCGATCGTCAAACCAGTGGTAGGGTAGCTCTCATGTCAACGGCGTTCAAGGCGGTCGATCCACGAACCGGTGAGGCGCTCGCCTCCTATGACGAGGCGACGCTGACCGACGTCGACGCCGCGGTCGCCTTGGCCGTGCAGGCCGCCGCGGATCCGGCGCTCGCGGACCCGACCAAGCGCGCCGCGTTCCTCCGCGGCGCCGCCGCCCGCCTACGCGCCCGCGGCGAGGAGATCGTGGAGCTGGCCGGCCGTGAGACCGGCCTGCCGCCGGTGCGGCTCAACGGCGAGCTGGGGCGGACCACCGGCCAGCTCGAGGCGTTCGCGACCGTGGTCGAGAACGGCGATCACCTCGACGCGATCCTCGACTCGCCCGATCCGTCCGCGACGCCGCCGCGCCCCGACGTCCGCCGCACGGTCCGCCCGCTCGGCCCGGTCGCGGTCTTCGGCGCCTCCAACTTCCCGCTGGCGTTCAGCACCGCGGGCGGCGACACCGCGTCCGCGCTGGCCGCCGGCTGCCCGGTCGTCGTCAAGGGCCACCCAGCGCATCCGGGCACGTCGTCCCTTGTCGCTGAGGAGGTCGTCGCCGCCGTCGCCGACGCGGGCCTTCCGGCCGGCACCTTCCAGCACGTCCTCGCCGCGTCGCACGAGGTCGGCGGCGCGCTAGTCGACCACCCCAACATCGCCGCCGTCGCCTTCACCGGCTCGCACCGCGGCGGCCGCGCGCTGATGGATCGCGCCGCCGCTCGGCCCACGCCGATCCCCGTCTACGCCGAGATGGGGTCCTTGAACCCGCTGGTCGTCACCGAGGCCGCGCTGGCCGCGCGCGCCGACGCCATCGTCGACGCGCTGGCGGGCGCGGTCGCGACCTTCGGCGGCCAGCTCTGCACCAAGCCGGGCCTCGTGCTCGTGCCCGACACCGCGGCGGGGGAGGCGTTCACCACCGCCTTGGCCGACGCGCTCGGGGCCCGCGACCCCGAGGTCCTGCTCGCCGAGTCGATCCGCGACGGCCTGCGCACCGGCCTCGCGTCGCTGGACGAGGCCGGCGTCACGCGCCTCACGCCGGCCGAGAGCGACGACGACAACAACGGCTTCCACGCCCGCCCGGTCGTCCACCGCGCCCGCGCCGCCGACCTCGGCACGATCGCGCCGATCGGCGAGGAGCACTTCGGCCCGGCCACGATCGTCTTGACCTACACCTCGCTCGACGAGGCGACCACCGCGCTGCTGCACGCCGGCGGCCAGCTCTCCGCCACGGTCCACGCACAACCGGAAGACCACCCAGATCTCCAGCCGCTCCTCGACGCCGCCGCCCGCGTCGCCGGCCGCATCGTCTTCGACGGCGTCCCGACCGGCGTCGCCGTCACCTGGGGCATGACCCACGGCGGCCCCTACCCGGCCGCCTCCGACGCGGGGATGTCGACCTCCGTCGGCCTGACCGCGCTGCGCCGGTTCCTGCGCCCGGTCACCTACCAGGACGCGCCGCAGGCGCTGCTGCCGCCCGAGCTCCGCGACGGCAACCCGATGAACATCTGGCGCCGGGTCGACGGCGCGCTGACGCAGGACTGACGCAAAACCTAGGTACGGGCAACCCCACCCCGAAGCATTCCCGGGGGTTCGCCTGATGCCCGAACGCGCGGCGCGCCGCATGCTGCCGCGCCATGCTGACTCGCTCTCCCCATCGCCTCGCCCCATGGCGCGCCGCCTTCGCGGCGGCCATCGCCGCGACCGCCCTGCTTGCGCCCGCCGCGGCGCACGCCACGCCGCCCGGCGGCAACGGCGACCTGCTCGCCAACCTCCGCGAGTCCGGCTCCTACGAGCTCTACGACCCGCTCGTCGCGCCCAACGACCAGCAGCCGTCCTTCTGGGCCAACGGCGAGCAGCGCGGCGTCGCGCGCTCCAGCCCGGATGGCATCCACGTTGCCTACTGGTCCGACGCTGATAATGGCATCGCCTATGGCGACGTCGACGGCACCCGGATCCGCAAGCTCGCCGCGTCGATCGCCGTGCGCGACATCGCCTTCTCGCCCGACGGCAAGACCATCGCCTACACCGAGGAAGACCACCTCTACACGGTCCCGGTCGACGGCTCGGCGTCCAGCGCCCAGCTCGGCGGCACGTTCAATGGCGCCGCCGGGATCGAGTGGGCCCACGACAACTCGGCGATCATCGTCTCCGCCGCGGGCGCCGGCGCGCAGCGCGACCTCTACGCGGTCAACCCGACGACCGGCGCGGGCGCTCCGCTGACCGCCACCGCCGGTCTCGACGAGGACGCGCCGTCGCTCTCGCCGGACGGGGCGAAGATCGCCTTCACCGCCCAGGACGGCACCCACGCCCACGACCGCATCGACATCATGAACCTGGACGGCGGCGACCGACACACGCTGCTGACCGAGGACCACCTCGACTGGCCGCAGTGGTCGCCGGACGGCACCCGCATCGCGTTCACCACCGCAGGCGGCTCCGCCACCGTAGAGACGATCAAGCCCGACGGCACCGGCCGCAAGCCGGTCGGCAACCCGCCCGTCACGCAGTTGTCGTGGATGATCGCGCGCGGCACCGGCAACAAGACGCCGGTCGCGTCGTTCACCTACAACCCCGCTCAGCCGTTCACCGGCGGCGACACGACGCTGACCTCGACCGCCACCGACCCGGACGGCACGATCGCCTCCGAGCAGTGGGACCTCGACGGCGACGGCGCCTACGACGACGCCACCGGCAGCGTCGCGCACACGACGTTCACGACGGCTGGCGCGCACACGGTCCGACACAAGGTCAAGGACAACAGCGGCGCCACCGCCACCAGCGAGCAGACGATCACGGTCCTCGCCGCCGGCAAGCCCGGAGCGGCGTTTGCAATCGACCCGGCCACGCCGGTCCTCAACCAGCCCGCGACGTTTACCGCGGCCGCGAACACCGATCCCAATGCCCATGTCATCCACCACGAGTGGGACTTCGACAACGACGGCACGTTCGACGCCGACAGCGGCGAGGCGCGCACGATCCAGCACATCTTCACCAAGATCGGGTCCTACACGGCCAAGCTGCGCGTGACCGACGCTGACGGCGACCACGCCGAGCTGAAGGTGAACTTCGACGTCCGCGACGAGGTTCGCTGCGGGATCGAGAAGGTCGGGCGCCTCACGCTCGATGGCTGCCTGACCGTCAAGGGCCAGCGCCGCGTCGCGCCCAACGGTGTCACGGTCAACGGCTTCACGCTCGGCGGCACCCCCGCCGGTGCGCAGGTCGCGGTCGATGTCGCCGGCGGCCGCCTGTTCACGATCGACAGCTCGCAGGTGCAGGACTTCCTGGACGGCCGTCTGAACGCACCGGAGGAGGGGACCGTCCCGCAAGTCACCGTCGCCTCATGCGGTGAGGCGCTCGGCACGTCGCGCCCAGACCTCGCGTCGTTCACCAACAACCCCGAGCTGGACTTCACGCTGGCGTCCGACAAGACGTTCGCCGGCCTGTCGCCCCGCAGCGCGAGCAAGCTCAAGTTGGACGACAACGGCACCGGCCACTTCGACGTCTCGGGCCTGTTCCCACGGCTGCTGCTGAACTGGACGGCCGAGGCCAACGGCGCCTACACCACCAACACCGACTGTGCCCAGCGCAAGTTGTCCGTGACGGTCCAGTCGTTCTTCGGCCGCGTCGTGACGATGCCGCAGATCCGCCTGGAGCGCACCGGCGACGACCAGTGGGACGGCATCGCCGACGTCAAGTTCGGCACGTTGCAGGCGCTGCCGAGCGCGCAGGCCAAGGCGACGGTCCGCGCCGGTCGCATCAGCGCCGTACGGCTGGACTTCAACGACGTCCCGTTGACGCCGGGCCTGCGCCTGAAGGCCTCCAACCTGACCCTGCGTCTCGACAAGGGCCAGGAGGAGCTGAGCGGCCAGGCCGAGATCACGTCCTACCCGGCGCTGTTCAAGCAGACGTTGGCCTACGCCAAGGGCTCGATCCGCCTCAACGGCACCGACGGCCTGCACCTCGAAGGCCTGGTCAAGATCATGGGCCAGGACCTCGGCTGGGGCTGGCTGGACATCACCAACACGTCGGTCGACGCCGGCATCGAGGCAGAGTTGACGCTCGGCCCGGCCTACGCCAAGGCGGAGATCTCAGGCTACTTGGGGTGGTCGCCGCTGGCCCTCGAGCTGCTCGGCCACGCTGAGATCGGCATCAAGGGCATTGGGTCGCTCGGCGGCTCGCTGCTGATCTCCTCCAAGGGCATCGCGGCCTGCGGCAAGTTCAGCTACGGCGTCGGCTCGGTCGAGCCCGGGTTCTCCTACCGCTACGGCGACGACTGGCCGACGGTCTTCCTGGACTCCTGCGACTTCGGCGGGCTGCGCGTGGCGCGGGCGTCGAGCGCGAGTGCGGCGGCCAACGCCACCAAGAAGGTGTCGGTCTCCGGCGGCCAGCGCGCCGTGGTTCTCGTCGCCAAGGGCAAGCCCGGCCGCGCGCCGCGCATCGCGGTGACCGGGCCCAAGGGCCAGAAGATCACCTCCAAGGCCAACAGCCAGGCCACCAAGAGCGGTCGCTTCATGGTCGTGCCCAACAAGCAGGACGGCACGACGAGCGTGCTGGTGATCGCCCCAGCCGCGGGCACCTGGAAGATCCGGTCGCTCGACGGCCGCGCGATCAAGTCGGTGGGGTCGGCCAACGCGCTGCCCGAGCCGTCGGTCCAGGTCAAGCACGACAAGAAGCGCAAGCGCCTGACCTGGGCGCTGCGCGCGATCAAGGGCCAGTCGATCAAGCTGGTCGAGACCAACGCCGACGGCAAGACGCGCCGCGTCCTCAAGACCACCAACAAGGCCAAGGGCACGCTGAACTACAAGCCCACCGCCGGCGCGACGAAGATCGTCGTCGAGGTGACCCAGAACGGCCTCCCGCGGGAGAGCAAGACGGTGGTGAAGCTCACCGCCGCCAAGAAGTAGGGGAGACGGCGGCGGCTGCGCGATGGTTGATGCGAATTCCCGTGGTCGTGCTCGCACGCCCGGCGGCGCTGGGCGCCACGCGATCCCTTGCCGATCCAACCAGGATCGGCTGCGGAATCGCGCGACGCCCAGCATCCACCGTGCGCACGATCACGACCACGGTCTATTTCGCATCAACCATCTAGGGCTGCAAATGCGAGCTGTCGTTGAAGCTGCGCAGCAGCCAACGGCCGTCGCCGAAGACCACCAGCCGGGAGATCGACGTGTTCTCGGCGTGGACGAAAGCCAGGCGTGGCGCGCCCGTGGCCTGCCGGGCCAGCTCGCCGATGACGCCGCCGTGGACGACCGCGGCGGCGACGCGGCCCGGGCCGGTCTCGGCCACGACGCGCAGCAGGCCGGCGCGGACGCGGTCGGCGAACGCGTCCATGTCCTCGGCGCCGGGGATCACGTCCCAGCGCTGCTCCTCGAAGACCTTGGCGAAGATCGGGTCGCCGTTGGCGGCCCGCACGCGCATCTCGCCGCCTTCCCACTCGCCGAGGCGGACCTCCGCCAGCTCGGGGATCACGGTCGGCTGGAGGCCCGTCGCCTCGATCAGCGGCGCCGCGGTCTGCGCGGTGCGTTGCAAGATGGTGGTGAACAGCGTGTCGGGCGGCGACTGCGCCAGCCGCGCGCCGACCAGCCGCGCCTGCTCCTGGCCGATCTCCGACAGCGGTGGGTTGCCGTGGCCCTCGATCATCTCGAAGGACTCGCCGGGGACCGCGTCCTGCGACGCGCCGTGGCGGACGAGGAGGACCTCGGTCGCGTTCTCGGGGAGGGACCATGCCCGCTGGGGGTATCGCTTCGGCTCGCTCATCTGCTCTGCACCTTGCCAGACGGACGGGGCGTGGTACTGTCCGCGCCGTCTTTGCGATGGAGCGGGAAGTCGGTGAGAGTCCGACGCGGTCGCGCCACTGTGACCGGAGGCGTACATGTTGATGTACGCACTCCGGCAAGCCAGGAACTTAACCCGGCCATCGCACTTCACCCCACGATGACGGGACGCGAAATCCCGGGGAGGTTCCTCCGTTGGTCGACCCCGCAGCACCCCTTTCGCGCCGGCTGGCGTGAGCCTCCGGGTCCTCTTCATCTGCCACGCGGCGACGGCCGACACCCGTCGCGCGGCGTTCGGCGGCGACGGCCCGCTGCTGGAAGGTGCCGCGCGCCGCGTCGGCGACCTGGCCGCGCACCTGCCCAAGGCGCGCGCGGTCCTGCGCAGCGACGCCCGCTGCACGCGGGAGACCGCCGACGCGCTCGGACTGGGGGAGACGGCCGCCTTCGACGCGGGCGTCGCCGACTGGGACTTCGGCTCCTGGGGCGGGCGCGCGCTGGCCGACGTCGAGGCGTCCTCGCCCGACGCGCTGCTGACCTGGCGCTCGGATCCCGCGTCCGCGCCGCACGGGGGCGAGTCGCTCGTCGCGCTGCTCGCCCGCACCCGTGCGTGGCTCGACGCCCTCGACGGCGACGGCGTTCGCATCGCGGTCACGCACCCGTCGGTCATCCGCGCTGCTGTGGTCTGCGGCCTCGAGGTCCCCGAAGAGGCCTTCTGGACGATCGACATCGCGCCGATCTCCGTCACCGAGCTGCGCCGCCGCGGCACCCGCTGGCGCGTCGCCCGGATCAACTGGGAGCCGGCGCTCTACCGCGACCCGCGTCCGCGGCCGGCGCCCAAAGCGGCGGTGCCGGGATGAGCGCGCGCGTCGCGATCTCGTTTCTCACCGTGATCCCAGCGGGCGGCAGCGCCTCCGGGGAGACGTGGCTGTCTCGTGCTGCGGTGTGGTTCCCGTTCGTGGGGGCCTTGGTCGGCGCGGGCGCGGCGGGCGTCGTCCTGCTCGCCGACGTCGCCGGGCTGTCGTCCGCGGTCGGCGGCGCGCTGGCGATCGTCTTCGCGATCGTCGTCACGCGCGGCCTGCACGAGGACGGCCTGGCGGACACGGCCGACGGCCTCGGTGTCCACGGCACGCTGGAGCGGCGGCTGGCGGCGATGAAGGACTCGGCCGTCGGCGCGCACGGCGCGCTGGCGATGGCGTGCGCGCTGCTGCTGGCCGCGTTGTCGCTCGCCACGCTCGACGCCGAGCACGCGGCGCGCGCGCTGGTCGCCGCGCACGTGCTCTCGCGTGCCGCGATGGTCGTCGCCGCGGCGGCGCTGCCGAACGCGCGCGCTTCCGAGGGGCTCGGCCGCTCGCTTGATGTCGCGCCGCTCGTCGCGCTCGCCGCCGTCGTCGTCGCGGCTGCCGCGACGGTCGCGCTCGGCGGCGCGGTCGCGCTGGCTGCTGCCCCCGTCGCGCTCCTCGCCGCCCTCGCCATCCAGCACCGCGCCTTCGGCGGCCGCACCGGCGACACGCTCGGCGCGACGGGCAAGCTGGTGGAGATCTCCGCCCTGGTCGCGCTCTCGGGAGCGTGGTCATGACCGGCGCGCTCCTGGTCTGCGGCACCGCGTCGGATGCCGGCAAGTCGCTGGTCACCGCCGGCATCTGCCGCTCGCTCGCGCGGCGCGACATCTCCGTCGCCCCGTTCAAGGCCCAGAACATGGCCAACAACTCGGCGGTCACCGCGTCCGGCGCGGAGATCGGCCGCGCGCAGGCGATGCAGGCCGCCGCGTGCGGGATCGAGCCCGAGGCGGCGATGAACCCCGTGTTGATCAAGCCCGCGGGGGACACGTCCTCGCAGGTCTTGTTGATGGGCAAGCCGTTCGCCGACGCGACCGCGCGCTCTTACCAGGCGCTGAAGGCCAAGCTCGAAGCGCCGACGCTCGCCGCGCTCGACACGCTGCGGGAGCGCTTCGACGCGGTGATCTGTGAGGGCGCCGGCTCGCCGGCCGAGATCAACCTCCGCGCTCGCGACCTGGCGAACATGGGGCTGGCACGCGCCGCGGACCTGCCCGTCCTGCTGGTCGGCGACATCGACCGCGGCGGCGTCTTCGCCTCGCTGGTCGGCACGCTCGCGGTGCTCGACGCCGAGGACCAGCGCCACATCGCGGCGTTCCTCATCAACAAGTTCCGCGGCGACAGCAGCGTGCTCGCGCCCGGTCTCGACATGCTCCACGACCTCACGGGCCGCCGCGCGATCGGCGTGCTGCCGTGGCGCGAGGGCCTGTGGCTCGATGCGGAGGACTCGCTCGCGCTCGAAGCACCCGCACTTGCTCCGGCACCGCCGGTCGGGCGCGACACGCTCGACGTCGCCGTCGTCCGCCTGCGCTGGATGTCCAACTTCACCGACGTCGACGCGCTGGCCGCCGAGCCCGGCGTCGGCGTGCGCTTCACGCGCTCGCCGGTCGACGTCGAACGCGCCGACCTGGTGGTCATCCCCGGCACCAAGGCGACGGTCGCCGACCTGGAGCGCCTGCGTCGCGATGGCCTGGATGAGGCCCTGGCTCGCCGGGCAGCCGCGGGCGGCCCGATCCTCGGCATCTGCGGCGGTTACCAGCTGCTCGGGCGCCGGATCGAGGACGAGGTCGAGTCGCGCGCCGGCGTTGTCGATGGCCTTGGATTGCTCCCGGTCGAGACGGTCTTCGCGCCCGAGAAGCTGTTGCGCCGCGTGGCCGGCCGCTCCGTGTGGGCAGGCGGCGCCGCCGCGACCGGCTATGAGATCCGCCATGGCGACCCACGACCCGATGCGGGCGCTCAGTCGCTGCTCGACGGCGAGGGCTGCGTGCAAGGCAACGTCATTGGGACGTCCTGGCACGGCCTGCTCGAAGGCGACGGCTTCCGCCGGGCGCTGCTGGCGTGGGTCGCGGGCGAGCGCGGACGCGACTGGCGCCCCGGCGATGTCCCGTTCGCCGACGTCCGCGAGCGCCGCCTCGACGTCCTCGGGGACCTCATCGACGAGCACGTCGACCGCGACGTCCTCGACGCGCTTCTGGCCGCGGGCGTTCCTGAAGGCCTTCCCACCCTCGATCTCCGGAGGACCGCGTGCTCCGCGTCCTGAGCCACGCCGATACCGACCTGCTTGCCGTCACGCGCGCGCTCGCCGACCTGCCCGACGGCTTCCCGGAGGTTCGGGTCGCGAACCCGGCCGCGCTGGACGACCTGGACCCGATCCTCGACGGCGCGCGCATCGTCGTCGTGCGCCTGCTCGGCGGCCGTCGTGCGTGGGAGGACGGCGTCGACACCCTTCGACGGCGCGCGAAGGAGGACGGCTTCGCGCTCATCCTGTTGGGCGGCGAGCCTCAGCCCGACGCCGAATTGGCGGAGCTCAGCGAGGCGCCAGCGGGCGCGCTCGCGCAGGCGTTCGAGTACCTCCGCCACGGTGGCGTGAGCAACGCCACCAACCTGCTCCGCTTCCTCGCCGACACGTTCTTGTTGGAGGGCTACGGCTTCGAGGACCCAGAAGCGCTGGAGGAGCACGGTGGCTACGCACCGCTCGACGTCCAGGCTCCAGAGGACGGCCCACGGGTCGGCATCGTCTTCTACCGCTCCCACCTCGCCGCCGGGAACACCGCCTTCGTCGACGAGCTGGCTCGCGCCGTGGCCGAGGCCGGCGGTCGCCCGGAATGCGTCTGGACCCACACGCTGCGCCCCGACGCCGACGGACGCGTCGAAGTTCTTGAAGGCCTCGACGTCGACGCCTTGATCGTCACCGTCCTGGCCAGCGGCGGCTCGACCGCCGCCGATGAAGGCGCGTGGCGCGCCGACGCGCTCGCCGCGCTCGGCGTCCCGGTGGTCCAGGCCGTCTGCGTCACGCGCTCGCGCGCCGCCTGGGAGGAGTCGCCCGCCGGCCTCAGCCCGATGGACGTGGCGATGCAGGTCGCGATCCCGGAGTTCGACGGGCGCCTGCTCGGCGGCGTGGTGTCCTTCAAGGAGCCACACGCGGAGTTCGAGGGCGTCAGCCTCTACGCCGCAGATCCCGAGCGCTGCGCGCACGTCGCGTCGCTCACCGTCCGGACCGCGAAGCTCCAGACCACGCCGCCCGCGCAACGCAAGGTGGTGGTGATGCTCTCCGCGTTCCCGACCAAGCACGGCCGGATCGGCAACGCGGTCGGGCTCGACACGCCGGCCTCAGGCGTCGCGTTGTTGGAGGCCATGCGCGACGCGGGCTACCAGGTCGATGCCATTGCCGAGGACGGCGACGCGTTGATCCACGGGTTGATCGCGGCCGGCGGCTACGACCCCGACCACCTGACCGACGCGCAGCTCGCCGCCGCCCACGCGCGGCTCCCGGTCGCGCAGTACGAGGCGTGGTTCAACGAGCTGCCGGAGTCGCTCAAGGCCTCCATCATCGACACCTGGGGCCCGCCGCCCGGCACGCAGTGGCGCGACGGTGACGAGCTCGTCCTCGCCGGCCTCGACCTCGGCGGCGTCTTCATCGCGATCCAGCCGCCGCGGGGCTACGGCGAGGATCCGAGCGCGATCTACCACGACCCCGAGCTGGCGCCCTCACACCATTACCTTGCTTCGTACTGGTGGCTGGAGCGCGTGTGGGGCGCCCACGCGCTCGTGCACCTCGGCAAGCACGGCACGCTGGAGTGGCTGCCGGGCAAGGCGGTGGGGTTGAGCGCGGCCTGCGCGCCGGAGGCGGCCATCGGCTCGCTGCCGACCGTCTACCCGTTCGTGGTCAACGACCCCGGCGAGGGCGTGCAGGCCAAGCGCCGCATGCACGCGACGATCGTCGACCACCTGATCCCGCCGATGGCGCGCGCGGGCACGCACGACGAGCTGGCCGACCTGGAGGACCTGCTCGACGAGTACGCGCGGATGGAGGCGCTGGACCCGTCCAAGCTGCCGGCGCTGGGCGCGCGGATCTGGGAGGCCATCAACGCCGCCAACCTCCACCACGACCTGTCGCTGACCGAGGACCACGCGGGCGAGATCGACACGGTCATCGAGCACCTCGACACCTACTTGTGCGAGGTCAAGGACCTACAGGTGCGCGACGGGCTGCATGTGCTGGGCCTTGCTCCGTCCGGTGAAGCCCTCCGGAACCTCGTCGCGGCGATCATGCGCCTGCCCAACGCGGACGTGCCGGCGCTGCGGCGCGCGATCGGCCGCGCTCGCGATGTTGATGAACTGGCGTTGATCGAGGCCGGCGATCGCGTGGCGCTCGACGCGCTGGACGCCGCGCAGGACATGGTGTTGGACGCCCTCTCGGCTCGCGCGTGGGACGTCGAGGCGATCCCCGAGGTCGCTGCGAACGTCCTCGACACCGACGCGCCGGACGTCCTCACTGCCCTCCGCTTCGCCGCCGCCGACCTGGTGCCGCGCCTGCTCGCGTCGGCCGGCGAGATGGACGCGGTGCTCCGCGCGCTCGACGGTCGCTACGTCGACGCCGGCCCCTCCGGCTCGCCGACGCGCGGGCGCGTCGACGTCCTGCCGACCGGGCGCAACTTCTACGGGGTCGACCCGAAGGCCTTGCCGTCGCAGCTGTCGTGGGACGTCGGCGTCCGGCTCGGCGACGCGCTGCTGGAGCGACATGTCGCAGAAGACGACCGCCACCCCGAGACGGTCGGGATCGTCGTCTGGGGCACGGCCGCGATGCGCACGCACGGCGACGACGTCGCCGAGATCCTGCACTTGCTCGGCGTGCGGCCGGTGTGGAACCCGGATACGCGGCGGGTGACGGGCATCGAGGTGGTGGCCTTGGAGGATCTCGGCCGCCCGCGCATCGACGTGGTGGTCCGCATCTCTGGCTTCTTCCGCGACGCCTTCCCGCACTTGGTGTCCTTGATCGACGACGCCGTGACGACCGTCGCGGCGCTGGACGAGAGCGACGACGACAACTACGTCCGCAAGCACGTACGCGCCGATGCGGAGCGGCTCGCGGACGAGCTCGGCGAGCGCGGCGCGTGGCGGCGGTCGTCCGCTCGCGTGTTCGGCAGCGCGCCGGGCGCGTATGGCGCGGGCTTGTTGGAGTTGATCGACGCGCGCAACTGGCGCGACGACGCCGACCTGGCGGCCGTCTACGAGGCGTGGGGCGGCTACGCGTACGGGGCCGGCCTGGATGGCGTCGAGGCACGCGGCGCGGTTCGGGACTCGTTCGCGCGGATCGAGGTCGCGGTCAAGAACGTGGACAACCGCGAGCACGACCTCTTCGACTCCGACGGCTACTTCCAGTACCACGGCGGCATGGTCGCCGCCGTGCGCGCGCTGAGCGGCCGCGACCCGAAGGCGTGGATCGGCGACAGCGCCGACCCGGCACGCGTGCGCGCGCTGTCGCTGGCCGAGGAGGCGCGGCGCGTCTTCCGCGCCCGCGTGACCAACCCGCGCTGGATCGGCGCGATGGCGCGCCACGGCTACAAGGGCGCGTTCGAGCTGGCGGCGACCGTCGACTACCTCTTCGGCTACGACGCGACCACGGGCGTCGTCGACGACTGGATGTACGAGGCGATCAGCGACAAGTACATCCGCGACGCGGATATCAACGCGTTCTTGAAGAAGTCGAACCCGTGGGCGCTGCACGCGATGGCCGAGCGACTGCTGGAGGCCGCCGAGCGCGGGCTGTGGGCGGCGCCGGAGTCCGGAACGCTCGACGCGTTGCGCGACGAGCTGCTGGACGTTGAAGCACAACTCGAGGAAGCGGGAGACCCGGCATGAGCAACACCACCATCTCGATCCCGGCGATGCGGTCGCTCGACGTCGCCGCGCGCGACGCCGCGCAGGAGCGCCAGGGCCAGCTGCTCAAGCCGCCGGGCTCGCTCGGGCGGTTGGAGGAGGTCGCGGCCTGGGTCGCGGGTGTCACGGGCCGTGCGCGGCCGGGCATCCCGCGGACGCGCGTCGTGATCGCCGCCGCCGATCACGGGGTGGTCGACGAGGGCGTCAGCGCGTTCCCGCAGGAGGTCACCGGCCAGATGCTCGGCGCGTTCGGCGCGGGCTGGGCGGCGATCACGGTGCTGGCCGAGCACGCGGGCGCCGACGTCGTGCTGGTCGACGCGGGCGTGATCGCGCCGCCGGAGGGCGTCGCTTCGGTTGACGTAGGACTTCCGGCGCCGTCGCGCAACCTCGCCCTCGAGCCGGCGCTGGCCGACGACGAGGTCCGCAGCGCGCTCCGCGCGGGGCGCCAGCTGGCGGCGGCCGCGGCGAGCGATGGCGTCGACCTGCTGATCGCGGGGGAGATGGGCATCGGGAACACGACGCCCGCCGCGTGCCTCACGGCCGCGCTGTGCGGGTTGGAGGCCGATGCGGTCGTCGGGCGCGGGACGGGCGTCGACGACTCTGGTCTTCAGCGCAAGCGCGAGGTCATCGCCCGCGCGCTCGACCTTCACCGCTCCGCGATCGCCGGTGATCCCCTCGAAGCGCTGCGCCGCCTCGGCGGCGGCGAGCTCGCCGTCCTGACCGGCCTCGCCCTCGGCGCCGGCGAGCACGGCCTCGGCCTGATCTGCGACGGCGTCATCGCGACCGCGGCGATCGCGGTCGCCGCCGAGCTCGCACCCGAGCTGAAGCCGCGCCTGCTCGCGGGGCACCGCAGCGTCGAGCCCGCGCACGAGCACCTGTTGTCTCGGCTCGGTCTGCGCCCGCTGGTCGAGCTCGACCTCCGCCTCGGCGAAGGCTCCGGCGCCGCGACCGCCTTGTTGTTGGTCAACGCCGCCTGCCGCCTGCACGACGGGATGGCGACGTTCGCCGAAGCCGGGGTCGCGGGGTCGTGACTTGCGCTGAGCGCTCGCACGACCGGCGGGAACTCGCCTGGCGGCTCGTTCCCGCGCTGGAGGTGCTGCCGGCGTGACCGCCGCCGCTCCGCGTTTCCCCCTGACCGCGATCGTGGGCCAGGACGACCTGGTGACCGCGCTGCTGCTGTGCGCCGTCGATCCGGGGCTTGGCGGAGTGCTGGTGCGCGGGGAGCGTGGGACGGCGAAGACGACCGCGGTGCGGGCGCTGGCGGCGCTGCTGCCCGCGCAGGACGTCGCGCGCGGGTGCCCGTATGGCGCTGCGCCAGGCGAGGCGTGCCCGTGCGAGGACGAGCATGTTGGGGTGGAACGTCGCGACGCGCCGATGGTCGAGTTGCCGCTGGGCGCGACGATCGAGCGCGTTGTTGGTGCTCTTGATGTCCGTCGCGCGCTCCAGGAGGGACAGGCCGTCTTCGAGCCAGGTCTGCTCGCCGCCGCGCATCGTGGTGTGTTGTACGCCGACGAGGTCAACCTGCTGCCGGACGCCGCCGTCGACGTCCTGCTCGACGTCGCCGCGAGCGGCGTCAACGTGGTCGAGCGCGACGGCCACGGCGTTCGCCACGCGGCGCGGTTCCTGCTGGTCGGCACGATGAACCCCGAGGAGGGCGAGCTGCGTCCGCAGCTGCTGGACCGCTTCGGCCTCGGCGTCGAGGTCCACGCGCCCGGCGACGCCGCGCTGCGCACCGAGGTCGTGCGGAGGCGGTTGCGCTTCGACGCTGACCCGGCCGCGTTCGTCGGGGAGTTCGCCTCCGGGGAACACGACCTCGCCGGCCGCCTGCTCGCCGCCTGCGACCGCCTGCCGAGCGTCCGCCTCCCCGACCGCCAGCTCATCCGCATCACCACGCTCTGCGCGCGCCTCGGCGTCGACGGCCTCCGCGCCGACCTCGCGACCACCCGCGCCGCCCTCGCCCTCGCCGCGCTCGACGGAGCGGAAGAGGTCGAGGACGCGCACGTCGAGCACGCCGCAACCCTTGCGCTCACCCACCGCCTGCGCCGCGACCCACTCGCCCCACCGCCCTCGCCGCAGACCGTCAAGGACGCGCTCGCCGACCAGGACGACGACGAACCCGACCCCGACCCGCCAAGCGACGGCCCCTCCACCGAGGCCGATGAGCCGAGCGAGGACGCCTCGCGCGAAGACTCCGCCCCCGCCCCCGCCAGCACCGCGCCGAGCGACTCGGCTTCACGCCCCTCGGCCGCCGACGGTCCCTCCGACGCCGAGCCCGATCCCTCCGCCCTCGCGCCCGTCGTCGAGTTGCGGCGGCGGAAGGGCGGCGGTGCCGCTGGCCGCCGGGCGCGCGCGAAGGGCGTGGGTGTCGCCGTCGGCGCGCGTCACGGCACCGACGACGTCGCGATCCTGCCGACGCTCCTGGCCGCGCGGCGCGAGCCCGTTCAACCCCATCACCTTCGCTCGCACCAGCGCGAGGGTCGGCAGGGCGTCCTGCTCGTCCTCTGCGTCGACGCCTCTGGATCGATGGGCGCGCGCAAGCGCATGGCCTTGGTCAAGGGCACCATCTTGGCGCTGCTCGGCGACGCCTACCAGCGCCGCGATCGTGTCGCGCTCGTCACCTTCCGCGGCGCAAGCGCCCAGTTGCCGCTGCCGCCGACCGGCGCCGTCGACCACGCGGCCGCCGCGCTGCGCACGCTGCCCACGGGCGGCCGGACGCCGCTTGCCTCCGGGCTAACCCTCGCCGCGGAGGTCGTCCGCCGCGAGCGTCTGCGTGAGCCCGACCGCGCCGCCGTCGTCGTGCTCGTCTCCGACGGCCGCGCCAACGCGGGCGGCGACCCCATCGACGTCGCCGCCCGGCTGCGCAAGCAGGACATCCAACTTGTGGTGGTCGACGGCGAGCAGGGCCCCGTCCGCCTCGGGGGCGCCCGGCGCATCGCAGCGGCCGCCGACGGCACCACGATCGACCTCGACCCGCGCGCGGACGGCTCTGCCCTCGCGACCCGCCTGCGCGCCCTCGCCGCATGACCGAGAGCACCAACATGCCGACCGACACCACGCACACGCCCGACGACCAGGGCTCCGCCGACCCGATCCGCCGCAAGCCGCGCGACAAGCCGTTGTTGATCGTCAACACCGGCCACGGCAAGGGCAAGTCCAGCGCCGCCTTCGGCATGCTGCTGCGCTCCTGGGCGCGCGGCTACCGCTGCGGCGTCTTTCAGTTCGTGAAGTCCGGCAAGTGGAAGGTCGGCGAGGCGAAGGCCGCCGCCGCGCTCGGCGGGATCGACTGGGAGAAGATGGGCGACGGCTGGTCGTGGATCTCGCGCGACCTGGAGGAGTCGGCCGACAAGGCTCGCTTCGGCTGGGAGCACGTCAAGGAGTGCATCGCCACCGAGCGCTACGAGTTCTTGCTCCTCGACGAGCTGACCTACCCCATCAAGTACGGCTGGATCGAGGAAGACGATGTGGTTGCCACGCTGCGCGATCGTCCCGGCTTCCAGCACGTCGTGGTCACCGGTCGCGACGCGCCCGCCGCGCTGATCGAGGCCGCCGACCTCGTCTCCGAGGTCGTCAAGGTCAAGCACCCGATGGACGCGGGCATCCGCGCGCAGCAGGGGATCGAGTGGTGACCCCGCGCATCCTCATCATCTTGGACGGCGCCGCCGAGCCCGTCTGGCCGTGGCCGTCGACGCTGGAGGAGGCGCGCATGCCCGCGCTCGACGTCCTCTGCGACCGCGGCGCCGTCGCGCGCGTCGCGACCACGCCTGAAGGCCTACAACCTGGTTCGGAGGTCGGGATCCCGACGCTGCTCGGCGCACCGCCGAGCGCGCCGGTCGACCGCGGGCTGATCGAGGCGGCGGCCGCGGGGATCGACGTCCCGGCCGGCGCGAACGCCTACCGAATCGACCTGCACCACGCCGACGGCCGCCGCGCGGTCACCGCCGAGGCGCTGCTGCTCGCGCCGGAGCTGTCTAGCGCGCTGCCCGACCACGCGGTCCAGCATCTCAAGGGCCATCGCTTTCTGGCCGTCGGGATCGAGCGGCCGCAGATCGCGTCGGTCGCCGCGCTCGACACCTACATCTGGGAGGACGGCGCCGGTCTGGACGGCGCGCTGGAGCCGGGCGCGGTCCTCATCGCCGCCCCGGGCGCGGCGTCGGGCTGTGGCCGCTTGCTCGGGGCGACGGTCATCAACCCGAAGGGCGCGACCGGCGACGTCGGCAGCGACCTCGCCGCCAAGGCCGGCGCCGCGCTGCATGCCCTGCGCGAGGGTGCGCACACCGTTGTCGTTCACGTCGGTGGCGCCGACGAGGCCGCTCATCATCGCGATCGCCTCGGCAAGCGCGCGATGCTCGAGGCGGCCGACACCGACGTCATCGGCCCGCTCGCCCGCGCAGCGGCGGCCTATGGCGCGGCGATCGCCGTCACCTCCGACCACGCGACCTGCGTCGAGACCGGTCAGCACCACGGCGACCCCGTCCCTGCGGTCGTCGCCGGGCCGGGCGTCGCGCCGTCGGGCGCGGTGCGGTTGCACGAGCGCCTGGTCGTCCGCGCGCCGGTGTGGGACGGGCCGTTCGCGCTCGTCTCGCCGTCGTCGTCCTCGTCGGAGGCGTGGCGATGACCGCTGGCCGGCTCGTCATCGCCGGGACCCACTCGGGTGCAGGCAAGACGACCGTCGCCTCCGGCTTGATGGCCGCGCTGACCCGCGCCGGCCACGCGGTCGCACCGTTCAAGGTCGGCCCTGACTTCATCGACCCCTCGTACCATCGCCTGGCGACCGGCCGTCCGGGACGCAACCTCGACGCCTACATGTCGGGGCCCGAGCTGATCGCGCCGCTGGCCGTCCACGGCTCGGCCGGCGCGGACCTCGCGATCGTCGAGGGCGTCATGGGGCTCTTCGACGGCGCGTCGGGCGGCGGCGAGCTGGCGTCGACGGCGCAGGTCGCCAAGCTGCTCCAGGCCCCCGTCGTGCTGGTGGTCGACGCGAGCGCGATGGCGCGGTCGGTGGCCGCGATCGTCCACGGCTTCGCGACGTTCGACCCGGAGCTGAAGCTCGGCGGCGTCGTGCTGAACCGCGTGGCGAGCGACTGGCACGAGGAGCTCTTGCGCGAGGCGATCGCGCCGACCGGCGTCCCGGTTCTTGGTGTCCTCCGCCGAGACGCCGCGCTCAGCGTGCCCGAGCGCCATCTCGGCCTGGTGCCGGCGGTCGAGCGCGAGCCGCACGCGCGCCGGATGCTCGACGGGCTGGCGGAGACCATGCGCGCTGGGGTCGACCTGGAGGCCTTGGTCGCGCTGGCGCGCAGCGCGCCCGCGCTGGACAGCGTGGAGGCGTGGTCGCCGGAGCCGTCGACCGAGGATGGCGCGGCGCTTGCCGAGGCCCGCATCGCGGTCGCGGGCGGCCCGGCGTTCTCCTTCCACTACGCCGAGAACCACGAGCTGCTGGCCGCGGCCGGTGCCGAGCTGGTGTCCTTCGATCCGTTGGCCGACGAGGAGCTGCCGCCGCGCTGCGGGGCGCTCCTGCTCGCGGGCGGCTTCCCGGAGGTCTTCGGCGCTGAGCTGTCGGAGAACTGGGCGCTGCGCGCCGAGGTCGCCGCGTTCGCGCGCCGGGGCCGTCCGATCGTCGCCGAGTGCGGCGGGTTGTTGTACCTGTCGACCGAGCTGGACGGCCGCCCGATGTGCGACGTCGTCCCGGCGCGTGCGTGGATGGGGGAGAAGCTGACGCTCGGCTACCGCGAGGCCGAGTCCGCCGCCGACCACCCGGCCTGGCCGCGCGGCACCGTGGCGCGCGGGCACGAGTTCCACTACAGCTCGGTCGATCCGGCGGCGGATGAGCTCGCGCCCGCCTGGACGCTGCGGGCGCGCGGACGCGAGCGCTCCGAGGGCTTCGTGCTCGGCGGCGTGCACGCGTCCTACCTGCACACGCACTGGGCGGCGACGCCGGAGGTCGCGACGCGCCTGGTGTCCGCGGCGGCGGGGGTGGCCGCATGACCGCCGGTGCGCTGGTCGGCGTCGGCGTCGGTCCTGGCGACCCCGAGCACCTCACCTTGAAGGCCGTGCGCGAGCTGCGTGACGCCGACCGCGTGTTCGTCCCCGCGACCGCGGCGTCGTCGGGCAGCGCGGGTCGGGCGGAGACCGTGGTCGCCGAGCACGTCGCGCCCGAGCGCCTGGTCCGCCTCGGCTTCGCGATGACCGACGCGGGCGGTCGCGACGCCAAGTGGGACGCCGCGGGCGCGGCGATCACCGACGTCGTCCGTGACGGCGGCACCGCCGCTTTCGCCACCCTCGGCGACCCGGCGTTGTACTCCACCTTCGCCTACGTCGTGCACACCGTCCGCGCGCTCGTGCCGGACGTCACCGTTCGCACCGTCCCCGGCATCACCGCGATGCAGGACCTCGCCGCCCGCACCGGCTCGCTGCTGGCCGAAGGCACCGACGGCCTCGCGCTCGTCCCCTGGACCGCAGGAGAGGACCGCGTCCGCGCGGCGCTGGGCGCGTTTGAGACCGTCGTCATCTACAAGGGCGGCCGCGAGTTGCCGCGCCTCCTCGACGTCGTCCGCGAAGCTGGTCGCGAGGACGAGGCGTCGGTCGGCACGCACCTCGGGCTCGACCAGGAGTCCGTCACCGCCGCCCACGCGACGAACGGCCCCGCGTCGTACTTCTCCACCGTCCTGGTCACGCCCGCGCGCGACGGAGCACCGCGCGGAGGGCGGCTCGAGCGATGAGCGGCGCCGCGCACGGCGAGCAGGTTGTCGCAGAAGTCCGGACGGCGCTGCATGACGCCGCGCCCGAAGTCAAGGTGCTTGCCTTGATCGTCTTCGCGCTGAGCGTGGCGTTCGTGCCGCGCGGTGCGTGGTGGCCGTTTGCGGTCGACTTGGCCGTCGTCGCCGTCTTCGCGGCTTGGGGGCGGGTGCCGGTGCGCGGGTTGCTCGTGCGGTTGGTCGTCGAGATCCCGTTCCTGTTGTTCGTGGTCCTGCTCCCGGTCGTCGCAGGCGCTGAAGGCTGGGCGCTGGCCGGCGCGATCGCCGCGAAGGCGACGCTCGTCGTGTTGGCGACCGGCGTGCTGAGCGCGACGACGCCCGCGGCGGAGATCGTCGCCGGGCTAGAACGGCTGCGCGTGCCCGCGACGTTCACGGCGATCGGCGCGCTCGCGGTTCGTTACCTCCAAGTCGTCCTCGACGAGCTGCGCCGGGTCAACACCGCGCGGATCGCCCGTGGCGACGACGCGCGGTGGTTCTGGCAGGCGCGTGCGGTCGCGCAGTCGACGGGCACGCTCGCCGTCCGCTGCCTGGACCGCGGCGAGCGCGTCCACGGTGCGATGCTCGCCCGCGGCTGGGACGGCCGCATGCCGCGCGTCGGCAGCGAGGCGGTCCTGCGTGCCAATGCCATTGCCTTCGCGGCGCTCGGCGCGCTGCCCGTGCTGGTCGCCACGATCGGGGCGAGATGGTGAGCACCACGGTCGCCACCCAACCCGCGCTGCTCGTCGTCGGCCACGGCACCCGCGACGCTGATGGCCTCGCGGAGTTCCATCAGCTTGCGTCGCTCGTGCGCGACGCCGCGGGCGAGATCCCGGTCGAGACGGGCTTCATCGAGCTGGCCGAGCCGCTGGTCGACGAGGCGGTCGACCGGCTCGTCGCGCGCGCCGCGCCGCGGGCGGTCGTCTCGGTTCCGCTCGTCCTGCTCGCCGCCGGGCACCTCAAGAACGACGGGCCCGCGACGCTCGCGCGCGCTCGCGGCCGCCATCCGGGCGTCGCGTTCTCGATGGGGCGCGACCTGGGGATCGACCCGGCCGTCCTGGCGGTCGCCGAGGACCGGATCCGCGCCGCGCTGCCAGCAGACGGCCACGATCCGCAGACCACCGGCGTCGTGCTCGTCGGCCGCGGGTCGTCGGATCCCGACGCGTGCGGCGACCTGTACAAGGTGGCCCGCCTGCTCGCCGACGGCCGCGGGCTCGGGATGGTCGAGCCGGCGTTCGCGGGCGTCGCCCAGCCGGACGTCCCCGCCGCGCTGGAGCGGCTGCGGCGCCTCGGCGCGCGCACGATCGTCGTCGCGCCGTTTCTGCTGTTCACGGGGGTGTTGGTCCCGCGGTTGTACGCCAAGGCCGAGGCCTATGCCAACGAGCACCCGGAGCTGGACGTCCGCGCCGCCGCGCATCTCGGGCCGGACCGCCGCCTCGCGCGGCTGGTGCTGGAGCGCTACCGCGAGGCGCTCCAAGGCGACGTGCGCATGAACTGCGACCTTTGCACCTACCGCGTGCGGTTGCCCGGCTACGAGGACAAGGTCGGGATGCCGATCGCGCTGACGCCGCACGGCGACGCGCCGGCGAGCGGCCGTCGCGGCCGGCGCCGCGCGACGCGCGCGCCCCAGGCGGCGCCCGCGGTGCTGGCCCCGCCGCCGCGCGAGCGGGCGTTGCACCCGGCGCCGCCGCTCGCCGACGGCGCGGCCGACGCGACGCCCGCCGTCGAGCTGCGCGACTTGTCTTACGCCTACCCCGACGGCACGCCGGTCCTGGAGAGCGTCTCGCTGCGCGTCGCCCCCGGCGAGCGCGTCGCGATCCTCGGGCCCAACGGCGCGGGCAAGACCACGCTTGCGCTCCAGCTCAACGGGATGCTCGAGGGCGCGAGCGGCGACGTCGCCATCCACGGAACGACGCTCGGCCCCAAGACGCGCCGCGACATCCGCCGCCGCGTCGGCCTCGTCTTCCAGGACCCCGACGACCAGCTCTTCCTGCCGACCGTCCGTGCTGACGTCGCGTTCGGCCCGGCCAACCTCGGGTTGAAGGACGAGGAGTTGACCGCCCGAGTGGACGAGGCGCTCGCGCGCGTCGCGATGACCGACCTCGCCGACCGCGCACCGCACGCGCTCTCCGCGGGCCAGCGCCGCCGCGCTGCGCTGGCCGGCGTCCTGGCGATGCGACCCGATGTCCTCGTGTTGGACGAGCCCTCGTCGCACCTCGATCCGGCCGCGCGCCGCGAGCTGGCCGACGTGTTGGTGTCGCTCAGCCTGACCGTGCTGCTCGTCACCCACGACCTGCCCTACGCGCTGGAGCTGTGTCCGCGCGCGGTCGTGCTCGACCAAGGACAAGTGGTCGCCGACGGACCGACGCGCGAGATCCTCGCCGACGAGGGCTTCATGCGCGCCCACCGCCTCGAGCTGCCCGCCGGCTTCAACCCGCTCGCCGCCTGAGATGACCGGGACGTTGCACATCGTGGGCCTCGGCCCGGGCGGGGCGGAGCACCGCACGCTGGCGGCGACGCGGGCCGTCCGCGACGCCGAGGTCGTGGTCGGCTACGGCGCCTACGTCGACCAGGTCGATGACCTTGTCAACGACGGGCAGCGCGTGATCCGCGGCGTGATGGGCGAGGAGGAGCGGCGCGCTGACGAGGCGCTCGTGCTCGCGGCCGAGGGCGCGCGGGTGGCGCTGGTGTCCAGCGGCGACGCGGGCGTCCACGGCATGGCCGCGCGCACGCTGGCGCGCGCCGCCGAGCTGGACGATGGCGACCGACCCAAGGTCATCGTCTTGCCCGGCGTCAGCGCCGCCCAGGCCGCTGCGGCCGTCGCGGGCGCGCCGTTGACCGATGACTTCGCGGTGGTGTCGCTGAGCGACATCCACATGTCGTGGGACCGCATCGAGCACCGCCTTCGGGCGCTGGCTCCGAGCGGGATCGCGCTGGCCCTCTACAACCCGCGCTCGTCGCGGCGGACCGAGGGCTTTGATCGCGCGATCGCGATCCTCCGCGAGGCGCGCGGGGACGACGGGCCGGTCGTCCTCGCGCACGACGTCACGCGGCCGGGCGAGCAGGTCGAGCGCACGACGCTCGGCACGCTCGACCCGGAGCGCGTGACGATGCGCACCGTCGTCTTGGTCGCGGGCGACACCGCCGCCGAGGCCGGGCCGTGGCTGGTCGCCCTCCGTGGCGACGCGGCGGTGCGCGCATGACCGTCACGCTCGTGGGCGCCGGGCCGGGCGACCCCATGCTGTTGACGGGCGCGGCGCGCGCGGCGTTGGAAGCCGCCGACGTGGTGGTCTACGACCGCCCGTCGGCGGACGCCGTCGTCGCGCTCGCGCGGCCAGAGGCGGAGCGACGGTGCGTCGGCCTGATGCCGGGCCGTCGCGCGCTGTCGCAAGACGAGGTGAATGCCTTGCTCGTCGAGTTGGGCCAGACCGGAAGCAACGTGGTGCGGTTGAAGAGCGGCGACCCGTTCGTCGCCTCGCGCGGTGGGGAGGAGGCGGCGGCGCTGCGTGCGGCGGGCGTCTCGGTCGCCGTCGTGCCCGGCGTCTCCAGCGCCCTCGGCGCGCCCGCCGCCGCCGGCATCCCGCTGATGCTCCGCCAGCTCTCGGTGACCGCGACGATCGTCGACGGCAACGACGACCCCGAGCACGGCCACCCGCCGAACTGGGAGATCCTCGCCCAGCTCGGAGGCACGTTGGTGATCTTGATCGGCCGCGGCCGGATCCGCCGCATCGCTGCGAAGCTGATCGCCGGCGGCCTCTCGCCGCAGACGCCGATCGCCGCGATCTCCGCCGCATCTCGGCCGCAGCAGATCGTGGAGCGGGGCACGCTCGGCGACCTTCCCCGTCCGCTTCCGCCGCCGGTCACGTTCGTGGTCGGCGACGTGGCCGCGCTCGACCTGACCGCCGCCGCCGCGCGCGAGGAGGTCGTCCGTGCACATCCCTGACGGCTTTCTCTCCGGCGAGGCGTGCGCGGTCGGCGCGGTCGCGGCCGGCATCGGCCTCGCTGTCTGCCTGCGGCAGGTCAAGCGGTCCGAGCGTGAGCGGGACCTGCCGATCGCCGGCCTGGCGGCGGCGTTCTTCCTCGTCGGCGACGCGCCGATGTTCCCGATCACGGTCGGGACGCAAGGACACCTCCTTGGCGGTGCGCTCGCGGTGTGCTTGCTCGGCCCGTGGCTGGGCGCGATCACGATCGCGGTCGTCGCGGTGATCCAGGCGCTCGCGCTCGGCGACGGCGGGATCTCGACGCTCGGTCTGACGATCGTGACGCTCGCGCTCGTCCCGGCGTTCGTCGGCTACCCCATCATCTTGGTGCTTCGCAAAGTCCTTGCCCTGCCGCTCGCCTGCGGCGTCGGCGCGGCGATCGCGGTCGAGTTGTCGGCCTTGACGTTCGTCGGCGAGTTCGCGCTCGGCGCCGACGTCCCGATCGACCTGTCGAAGATCGCCTGGTCGACGCTCGGCGCCTACGCGGTGATCGCGGTCGTCGAGGGTGCGCTGACCGCGCTGATCGTGCGCGCGCTGAAGTCCGTGCGGCCAGACCTCGTGCGGGTGGTGACGGCATGAGCGGCGGCGGGTTGGTGTCCTTCGTCGGCGCGGGACCGGGCGCGCCGGACCTTCTGACGCTGCGCGCGGTCGCGGTGCTCGAGCGCGCGGACGTCGTCGTCTGGGCGCGGTCGCTGGTCGACCCGGCGATCCTCGAGCACACGAAGGACGGTGCCGAGCTCGTCCCGTCCGACGACCGGACCCACGAGCAGGTCGTGGAGATCTACGCGCGCGCGGCGCGGGAGGGGCTGCACGTGGCACGGGTCCACAGCGGCGACCCCACCGTCTACGGCGCGCTTCACGAACAACTCCAGGCGTGCCGCGCGCTGGGCCTGGAGACCGAGATCGTGCCGGGCGTGTCGTCGGTGAGCGCCGCCGCCGCGGCGCTCGGCCAGGAGCTGACGATCCCCGACGTCTCGCAGTCGCTGATCTACACGCGCCGCCCGACGCGCACGTCGATGCCCCCGAACGAGCAGCTCGTTGAATTCGCACGGCACGGGACCACGTTGGTGCTGTTCCTGAGCGTCCGTCGCCCGCGCGAGCTGCAGGCCGACCTCCTCGAAGGCGGCTATGCGCCCGAGACGCCGTGCGCGGTCGTCTACCGGGCGTCCTGGCCGGACGAGCTGGTCGTGCGCTGTGCGCTGAGCGACCTCGCGGCGTCGATCAAGACGAACAAGATCACGACGCAGGCATTGGTGTTGGTCGGGCCGGCGCTGGGCGACACCTCGTGTGCCGGGCGCTCACACGTCTACGACCCCGGCTACGGCCACCGCTACCGCCCGCTCGGCCGGCCCGACCGCTACAAGAAGACGAGGGTCACGGATGGCTGATCTCCGGGAGCCCAACCTCCCCGCCTCCGCGCGCCGCGTCGCGACCGGCAAGCTCCGCTACGGGTGGACGACCGGCACCTGCTCGGCCGCCGCCGCGAAGGCCGCGGCGCTGCTGCTGCGTGACGGCGATCCGCCGAGCGAGGTCATCGTGCCGCTGCCCAAGGGCGAGCGGCGACCGTCGTTTCCCGTCGAGCGCTGCGAGCGCGATGGTGATGGGGCGGTTGCCGTCGTCATCAAGGACGCCGGCGACGATCCCGACGTCACGCACGGCGCCCACCTCACCGCGCGCGTGACGCTGACCGAGACGCCGGGGATCGTGCTGCGTGGCGGCGAGGGCGTCGGGACGGTCACGCGCCCCGGCCTGGGCCTGGAGGTCGGAGGCCCGGCCATCAACAAGGGTCCGCGCGCGCAGATCACGGCGGCGGTCGGCGAAGTGCTGGATCTCGATGCCGTTGGCGTGGACGTTGAGATCTCCGTCCCGGGCGGCGAGAAGATGGGGCGCCGGACGTCGAACCCGCGCCTGGGCATCCTCGGCGGGATCTCGATCCTCGGAACGACCGGGATCGTCCGGCCGTTCTCGACCGCCGCCTGGCGCGCGTCGGTCGGCCAGGCGATCGACGTCATGGACGCCCAGGGCGCCAAGACGGTGGTGTTGACCACCGGCGGACGGACCGAGAAGGCGGCGCGCAAGCTGCTGCCCGAGCTGCACGAGGTCTGCTTCGTCGAGGTCGGCGACTTCACCGGCTACGCGCTCAAGCGCGCCGCCAAGCTGGAGTTCGAGCGCTGCGTGTTCGTCGGCATGGCGGGCAAGCTCGCCAAGCTCGCGGCCGGGATCATGATGACCCACTGGACGCGCTCGAAGGTCGACCCCTTGTTCTTGGCCGACGTCACGCGCGAGGCCGGCGGCGACGAGGCGCTGGCAGCGGCCGTCGCGGAGTCCAACACCGGCCGCCACGCGTGGGAGCTGTGGGAGGGCGCGGGCCTGGTCGCCGCCTCCGATCTCTTGTGCGCGAAGGTCGCCGAGAACCTCGCCGCGCACGTCAAGGGCGCGTTGGTGGTGGACTGCGCGATCGTCGACTTCGAGGGCGCGCGGTTGGCGGGGGCCTCGCCGGACGCGCGCGAGCGACTTGATGTGATGGGGTTGAACGGCGCGTGACGGTCGCGGTCCTCGGCGTCCACGGCGACCGCGTCCCGCCCGGGACCGAGCCGCTGCTCGAACGCGCGGAGCTGGTCGTCGGCGGGGCGCGGCAGCTGCGTGCGCTTGCGCCTGCGGGGGTCTCGACGTTGACGCTCGGCGCCGGGGTCGACGCCGCGCTGAGCGAGGTGTCGTCCTTTGAAGGGCCGGTTGCGGTGCTGGCGTCGGGCGACCCGGGGTTCTTCGGGATCGTGCGGGCGCTGCGGCGTTCGCTGCCGCCGGAGCGCCTGGCAGTGCACCCGGCGCCGGCCAGCGCGGCGGTCGCCTTCGCGCGGCTCGGCCTGCCGTGGGACGACGCGCTGCTCGTCAGCGCCCACGCACGCGACCCGCGTCCGGCGCTGGCCGCGGCGCTGCGCCATCCGAAGGTCGCGATCCTCACGGATGGCGAGGCGACGCCCGTGTGGTTCGCGGAGCGGATGCGCGGGTGGGGCGAAGCGCGGACCCTCGCCGTCGCTGAACGCCTGGGCGATCCCCAAGAGCGGGTGGTCGCCGGCACGCCCGAGGAGATCGCCGCGATGGCCTTCGAGCAACCCAACGTGGTGGTGTCGCTCGGGCCGGGCACGTCGACCGAGCTGCTCGGTCCCGCCTGGGCGCTGCCCGAGGAGGACTTCGACCACCGCGCCGGGATGATCACCAAGCGCGAGATCCGGGCCGTCGCGCTCTCACAGCTCGGCCCGCGGACGGGCCAGCTGATCTGGGACGTCGGGTGCGGCAGCGGATCGGTGGCGATCGAGTGCGCGCGGTTGGGGGCGGCGGTGGTGGCGATCGACGACGACCCGGACGCGATCGCGCGCACGCGCGGGAACGCCGAGGCGTTCGGCGTGCCGGTGCGGGTCGTGGAGGGCCGCGCGCCGCGCGAGCTCTGCGGGCTGCCCGATCCCGACGCGGTCTTCGTCGGAGGCGGGGGCGAGGACCTGGAGACGATCGTCGACGCGGCAGCGGCACGTGAGACCGCCCGCGCGGTCGTCGTCACGCTGGCGCTGATCGAGCGCGTCGGCCCGGTCTTGGAGCGGCTGCGCGCCGCCGGGATGGAGGCCGAGGCGACGCTCGTGCAGGCGTCCCGGCTGGCGCCGCTGGCCGGTGGGCATCGCCTGGCGGCGATCAACCCGGTGGTCGTGGCCGTGGGGCGGCGGGCATGATCGCGGTCGGCGTCGGCGCCAGCCGCGGCTGCCCGGAGCGCGAGTTGAAGGACTTGGCCTCCGCGGCGCTGGACGATGCGGGACTGACGTGGGGGGATGTCGATGTGATTGCCTCGGCCGACGTGAAGGCCGGCGAGCCCGCGGTGCTCGCGCTGCCGGCGCCACGGCGAGCCTTCTTCGCCGCGGACGTGCTGGCGCGTGTGCCGGTCCCGACGCCGTCGGCGGTCGTCGCGGCGCACGTCGGCACGCCGAGCGTCGCCGAAGCGGCGGCGCTGCTGGCCTGCGGCGCGGGCGCCGAGTTGTTGGTGCACAAGCGTCGATCGACGCACGCGACGTGCGCGGTGGCAAGGTCATGATCTACGCGGCGACCACCGACTGCAAGGGCTGCGGCGCGTGCCTCAAGACGTGTCCGGAGCGCGCGCTGCGCCCGGCGCCCGCGTGGTTCGACGGGCCGCCGCTGCTCACGTTGGTGGACAAGTGCACGGGCTGCGGCGAGTGCCTGGAGATCTGCCCGGCGGACGCGTTCATAGAGATGGATGAGAAGGAGGCCCCGTGGCCGGTGGTCGTGTAGCGCACCCGATCGAAGTCGAGTCGATGGGGATCCTGCGGTCGCGGTACGACTTCACGCGTTTCGCGCCGTTGTCGCGCGCGGTCGCCGAGCGGGTCTGTCACGCGTCGGCGGACTTGTCGTTCGCGAATTCGCTGGTGCTCGACGAGGAGGCGCTGCGCGCGGGGCACGCGGCGCTGGCCGACGGCGCGCCGATCTACGCGGACGCGCGCATGGTCGCGGCCGGGATCACGTCGCGCGAGGTGATCGTGCCGCTGGCGGATCCGCGCGTGCCGGCGCTGGCCGAGGAGGCGGGGACGACGCGCAGCGCGGCAGCGATGCGGCTGGCCGCGCGCGAGGCGCCGGCGGGCGCGGTCTGGGTCGTCGGCAACGCGCCGACGGCGTTGTTCCAGCTGTTGATGGAGTCGCCTGCGGCACCGGCGCTGATCGTCGGGCTCCCGGTCGGCTTCGTCGGCGCGGCGGAGTCCAAGGACGCGTTGGTGGCCAGCGGGCTGCCGTGCGTCGCCAACCGCGGCGAGCGGGGCGGCAGCGCGGTGGCGGTCGCGGCGGTCAACGCCTTGTTGTACGCATGACCAACGCCATCGTCATCGACTTCGGCGGCACGCGACGCTGCCTGTCGAGCAGCGTGGTGGGTGGCGGCCTGCGCGACGCGCGCGCGTGGCTGAACCTCCAGGTCGAGCACGGCTACGCGCGGATGGACCCCGAGGAGCACCTGCGCGAGGAGATGCGCGCGCGGGGCCTGGACGTGACGACGACGCTCGGCGCGATGACCGCCGCCGACGTGTCGCGTGCGACGACGTGCGAGGAGCCCGGCGCGGGGCGAGCGGTCGCGACGGTCGGCATCGGCGTGCCGCTCGCCGCCGCGGGGCGCCTGCTGCGCTCGGTCCCGAAGGTCAACACCATCAACCTGCTCGTGCTGGTCGAGGTGCCGTTGACCGACGCCGCGCTGGTTTACGCCGTGCAGACCGCGACCGAGGCGAAGGCCCAGGCGTTGGCCGACGCGCGGATCCAGGCCGAGAACCACGACGGCTTCGCCACCGGCACTGCGACCGACAGCGTCTGCATCGCCGCCCTTCCCGGCGCCACCGAGCCCTTCGCGGGCCCGATGTCCTCCGCGGGGGTGGCGATCGCGCGATGCGTCCACGCGGCGGTGCTTGAAGGCGCGGTGGACTTCGTCACGCGCCGGCGCGCAGCGGAGGGCGTCTAGGTTGTCGCTCGCGCGCGGCGTCGGGCTGGCCGGTGCGGTGGCGCTCGACGCGCTGCTCGGCGATCCGGCGCGGTTGCATCCGGTGGCGGGCTTCGGGACGGCGGCGACGGCGGTCGAGCGAGTGGTCTACCGGCCGTCGCGAACTGCTGGCGCGGTCTACACCATCATCTTGGTCGCGGTGCCGGCGGTCGGCGCGCGGCGGCTGGGCGGTGGCGGCGCGGTTGCCGTCGCGGCGTTCGGATGGGCGGCGCTCGGTGGGCGGTCGTTGCGGCGGACCGCGGAGCGGATGGCGGACTTGGTCGACGCGGGCGAGATCGAGGCGGCACGAGCGCTCGCGCGGTCGCTGGTCGCGCGGCGGACGGAGGCGCTCGACGGCGCTGAGCTGACGCGGGCCGCGCTGGAGTCGCTGGCCGAGAACACCGCGGATGCGGAGGCCGGGACGCTGTTCTGGGGTGCGGTCGCGGGCGCGCCGGGCGTGGTGGCGCATCGGGCGGCGAACACGCTTGACGCGATGGTCGGCTACAAGAACACGCGCTACGCGGAGTTCGGGTGGGCGGCGGCGCGGCTGGACGACGTGCTCGGCTGGCCGGCGGCGCGGGCGTGCGCGGCGGCCACGGTCGTCGCGGCGGCGCTGTGCGGCGAAGACGCGCGGGGCGCGGTCCGCGCTTGGCGCCGTGACGGCGCCCACCATCCGAGCCCCAACGCAGGCCGCGTCGAGGCGGCGTTCGCGGGCGCGCTGGGCGTCACGCTCGGCGGGGCCAACGACTACGGCGGGACCGTCGAGGAGCGCCCGCGCCTTGGCGACGGTCCGCCGCCGGACACCGCGGCGCTGCGGCGCGCGATCCGGCTGAGCGCGATGACCTCGCGGGTCCTCGCAGCGGCCGCGGTGGGCGTGGGGGCGGCATGGCGCTGACGCTCGTCCTCGGCCCGCGGCGGTCGGGCAAGAGTCGGTTCGCGGAGACCTTGGCGCAGGACGCGGGCGCGGCGGTTGTCGCGATCGCGCCGCTGACGGTCACCGACGACGAGATGGCGGCGCGGGTGGTGGCGCATCGGGCGGCGCGGCCGGCGGGGTGGCGGACGGTCGAGGATGTTGATGTGGTTGGCGCGGTGCGGGCGGCCGAGCCGGGGGCGACGGTGCTGCTCGACTCGCTGGGCACGTGGGTCAGCGAGCGGCTGTGGCGCGCGGGGGCGTTGGAGGATCCTGGGAAGGCGCCGGCGGCGGCGTTGGCTGAGGAGGCGCGAGCGCTGGCGGAGGCAGCGGCAACGCGCGACGGGCTGACCGTGATCGTCGCCGAGGAGGCCGGCTGGGGACCGGTGCCGCCGAGCGGCGCGACCCGGCTGTGGCTCGACGTGCTCGGCGATTCAGCACAGGCGCTGAGCGCTGCGGCGGATCACGTTGTGCTGGTGGTTGCCGGACGTGCGATGGAGCTGCCGTGACCGACGTCCACGGCGACGTCTGGGCGCGCGGCGCGCGCTACGACCACGCGGTCAACGTCGCGACCGGCGGGCCGCCGGACTGGCTGCGCGCGCTGCTGCGACGCGAGTTGGACGACGAGGCGCTGACCGCCTACCCCGACGAGCGCGCCGCGGCGGAGGCGATCGCGTTCCGTCACGGCCGGGCGCCGGAGGAGGTCGTGCTGCTCAACGGCGCGGCGCACGGGTTCGCGCTCGTCGCGCAGGTGCTCGCACCGCGGCGGCCGGCGGTCGTCCACCCGCAGTTCACCGAGCCAGAGCGCGTGCTGGGCGGTGGGGTGGAGCAGCTCGTGCTGCGCGACCCCTACACGTTGGAGCGTGCGGCCGTTGACAAGGACATCGACTTGGTCGTCGTCGGCAACCCCACCAACCCGACGGGCGTCCTGCACCCGCGCGGGGCGATCCGCGGGCTGGTGAGGGAGGGGCGGACGGTCGTGGTCGACGAGGCGTTCATGGACTTCATCCCCGGCGAACCCGAGACGCTGGCGGGGGAAGGCGGTGCGGGCGTGATCGTCCTGCGCAGCCTCACGAAGATCCTGGCGGTGCCGGGGCTGCGCGTCGGCTACCTCATGGCCGACGCCGCGCTGGCGGAGCGCCTGCGGTCGGCGCGGTCGGCGTGGCCGGTCAACGGGCTCGCGCTCGCGGTGGCGCGCGCCACCGCGCTGCATCCGGAGCGCCTCGTGCCGGTCGCCGAGCGCGCGGCGCGTGATCGGGCGGCGCTGGGCGCGATGCTCGCCGCGCAGCTCCCTGACGCGCGCGTGTACCCAGGCGCGGCGAACTTCTTGTTGGTGGCGTTGCCGCCGGACGGGCCCGACGCGCTCACCACCGCGGCAGGACTGCGCGACGCGCACGGCATCGCGATCCGGCCGGCCTCGACGTTCCCGGGGCTCAGCGCGCACCACGTGCGCCTGACCCCGCGCGGCGGCGAGCACGACGCGCGGCTCGTTGCCGCGCTGCGGACCGCCGTCGCAGACGGCCGGTAGGCCGGCGCGCGGTGCGGCGCGCGCCGGCCTGCCCGCCACCCGCGACGGCGGCGCCGGAACCTACCCGGCTCGGAGGCTCAACGGCCGCGAGACCGCCGCGGTGACGGCGTCCGAGCCGACGACCGTGGCCGTTGCGCGCAGCTTCGCCCGCTTGGCGACCTTCAACTTGGTGCTGAACGCGCACTTGGCGTTCACCTTGACCGTCGCCTTGGCCACCGTCTTGCCGCCCGTCGTCAACGCGACCAGCACCTTCGTCCCCGCCGGGCACTTCGGCGACAACTTGCCGCTCAGCGTGAAGCGGTAGGGCGCGCGGCGCATCCGGTTCTGCGTGGCCTTGAGCGACACCGTGACGCTCGCCGGGCGGGAGACGGGCGCGGACGCGCCGCCGGCGGTGCCTCCGCGCGGAGGGGTCCCGCCGCCGTTCGAGCCGCCGCCGCCGTTCGAGCCGCCTCCCGGCGTCGAGCCGCCGCCGTTCGAAGGATCGCCGCCGGTCGAGCCGCCATCGCTCGGCGCGGGATCGCCGTCGCCGGGGTTGCCGCCCGTCGCGCCGCCCACCGGCACGTCCGCGAACCGCTCGCCCTTGCTCGACGTCGCGTGCACGGAGCCGAACCACTCGCCGGCCGGCAGGTCTCCCGCCGATGCCGAGTACGACCCCGCGCCGTCGTCCTTCAACGTCAGCGTCCGGGTCGTCTGGCCGTCGGCGCGCAGCTCTGCCGTCACCGTCGCGCCCGCGACGCCCGCCCCGCCATCGCGGAGCGTCGCCGTCACGACGCCGCCGTCGCGCGTCGCCTTCAGCACCAGCGGCGAGCCTTCGAAGGCGCCGACCACGGCCACGCTCTTCGCGCTGCCGCCCGACTGCGAGAGCCGCAGCGTCCAGGTGCCCGCAGCCGGGGACTCGGCGCGGTGGAAGCGCATCGGCGTCCGCCCGTCCTTCGAGCCCGCGACGACCGTGTCGACCACCGCGCCGCCCGGCGCGATCAGCGACGTCGTCACGTCCGGGCCGGCGGTCGTGCCGACCTCCAGCGCGGAGGCGGTGCCGACCGGGATCGCCACGTCGACCGTGCCGCCCGCCGGGATCGTGACGGTCTTGGCCACACCGGCCTGGAGGTCAGGCGTCGCGATCGCGGCGGGCGCGGGGGCTTCACGCGTGGCCGCCGCGCGGCGCGCCGAAGCGGGCACCGCCGACGCCGGCTTGGCGCCCGTCACCTGCTGGTAGACGTTCTCGGCCTGGTCGGGATCCAGCCCGATCCGCGGCTTGACGAACGACGAGTAGATCGACGCGAGGTCGGTCAGCTCCAAGTGCTGGGCGTAGGTCTTGGCGACGTCCTCGATCGTCCACCACGCGCTGCTCAGCGCGACGACCATGTCGCCGTGCTCGGGCGAGCTGCACGTGCGCTCCTCCCAGTCGCCGGCCATGATCGAGAACGGGACCATCCGCCGCTGCGTGATCTCCTTGTTGAAGACGCCCTCGACGAAGCTCGGCTTGAGCTGATCGGTCGGGATGCCCCACAAGGCCTTCCCGATCAGGTCCGCGCACGGCGAGCCCATGTTCGGCGTGCCCAGCATCACCAGGTGCGAGACCATCGGCCGGTAGTCGGAGAACGGCTCCGGCATCAGCTTCTGGATGTAGTACCGCGAGATCAGGCCGCCCATCGAGTGGGCGACGACGTCGACGTGCTGGGCGTTCTCGGTCTCGCGGACCGACTGGATGTACTCGGCCTCCTGGCCGGCGTTGTAGGCGATCGACTTCCCGACCGCCGGGTGCGTGTCCATGCTGCCCTTGCCCTTGTTGTCGCCAACGGCGTAGACGCGGTCGGCGAAGTCGGGGGCGATCGCCGACGGGATGACCTGCTTGGCGATGTCCCAGCCCGCCTGGTCGGCGTTCCAGCCGTGGACCGCGATGATCGGCTTGGGCCGGACCTTCAGCTTGACGAAACCGCCGCCCCAGCCGTTGCGGATCTCGAGCTCGCGGTCGATCATCGGCTTGCCCTTCTCCCACGCGAAGCCCGACGTGTCCCACTCGAACGTGACCTTCTTGGTCTGGCCCGCCGGGAACGTCGTGAACGGATCCTCGTTGGAGAAGCCGGCGTCGATCAGCTCGCGCTTGCCGACGCGCTCGCGCCACTTGACGATGGACTTGATCGTGTACGGCGAGGAGTTATGGAACGTCGCGGTGACGAACACGCGGTTGCCGTCGATCGTCCCCGTCGAGGGCACGTCGACCAGCTCGCCGGTGCGCACATGGACCTGCTCCAGCTCGACGTTGGTCAGGCAGACCGCGCACTCGACCTTCGCGTGGCCCTCGCCGCTGTAGCTGTAGCGGCAGTTCGGCAGGCCGTTGGGCGGGCACACCGCGTCGCCGGAGTTCAGCGGCACGTCGAAGGTCTTGCTCGCGGCGGCGGGCGGGTTGCCGCTGACCGGGATCGACACGTCGCCGACGACGCCGACCAGCGTAGAGCCGATCGCGTTGCCGGTCTTGTCGTTGTTCTTAGAGTTGGAGCAGGTGCTGCCGGTCGTGAAGTCGACCCAGCCGACGCCGCCGCCCGGGCCGAACTTGCCGTTCAGGCCGCGCGCGGGCGCCGGCGCGGTGATCGCCTTGCCGCCGTTCTTGCACGACAAGGACTCCCAGTAGTAGCCCTTGGTGGAGTCCCAATGGCGGAAGCTGGCGCTGACCGTGCCGCTACCGGGGTTCGACGTGTAGTCCTTGACCTCCATCGACGCGCCGCCGTCGTCGACGACCGACAGGCCGCCGTAGAGGTCGCCCGCGTAGGACGTCATCGAGAAGTCCAGGCCGGCGGTCTCGTTGTAGAACTCGTTGGTCTCGGGGTTGTTGGACTTCAGCGTGCCCGAGACGCCGCCGGAGTAGGTGACCTTGCCACCGACGACGACGGGGTTGACCGGCCACGAGGTGGCGGTGGCGGACGCGGCGCAGAACGCGAGGGCAAGGGCGGCGCACGCCAAGAGGGGGAGGAGACGACGGGGGAGCATGCCCAGACCCTCCCGAAGGAGGGCCTGGGGTACATCAGGGGGGTGCCTAGTTGTTGGCTAATCGGCGCGCGTGAGGTCCGGCACCGGCAGCGACGCGCAGCCCGTTCGGACGCAGCTCGTCCCGATCGTAGGCAGCTCGATCGCCGACGCGTGCCCGGGCTCGGTCAGCACGCTCACCTGGCCGCCGAGCCGCGCCAGCAGCGCGGGGAGCGGCGGGAGCTGGTGGGGAAAGTCCGCCGGGTCGACCACGACCTTCAACCGGTGCCCGGCCTTCAGGACCCAGTTGGTCGGGAAGATCTCGACGTCCAACGCGGTCGGCTCGCCGCGCTTGACCGGCAGCACCGAAGCTGCCGTGAACGGGTGCCACGGCTGGAGCACGTGGCCCTTGACGACGCGCGTGCGCTTGCTGTCCACCGCCCGGAACGACGCCGTCTGCCAGCCGGTCGTCATGCCCGTCGAGGTGCCGTCGGGCGCGACGTCGTCGACCCGGACGGTCACGGCGGCGTCGGACGCCGTCGTCGTGACCCAGAGCCGCGCGGCCATCGGGCCGGAGACGCGGAGGTCCTGCGCCAGCGGCGCGGTCAGGTACGAGGCGCCGCCCGAGAGCGTGTTCGGCCGGTCGTCGGTAAAGCACGGCAGCGGCTCGGCCAGGCCCGCCGTCCATTGGCCGGTGCTCATGGTGCACAACCCGCTGACCGGGTGCTGGACGAACGACTGCGCGGGCTCGCTGGTGCCGGGCGCCTCGCGCGTCAGCGTCTGGCCGCCGCGCAGGTACCAGGTCTGCGGGTCGAGCTTGGGGTTCGGCCAATCGGCTTGGGTCTCGTACTGCTCGTCGCCGTAGGTGTACTGGGTGACCTTGGGGATCGCGGCGATGTTGGTGTCGATGCCCTTCAGCCAGTGGTCGAACCAGCGCAGCTGCAGGTCGGTCAACGACGGCACGCCGTCGGCCGGCAGGCCTTGGCCGCTCGAGCCGCCGACGTGCGTCCACGGGCCGATCAGCAGCCGCGCGGGGACGCGGCTCTTCAGGCGCTCGTAGATCAGCGGCTCGCCGCGCTGGAAGATGTCGTGGAGGCCGCCGACGACGAACGTCGGCACGTTGATGTCGTCGATCACCTCGATCGGCGAGCGCGTCTTCCAGAACGGTCCGTCATAGGCGACCGAACCGCTGCCGGTGAGCGCTCCGGCGAGCGTCGGGACCGTGAAGTTCAGCGCGCCGCCGACGTGCTGGAGCAGGGTGATGGGGTCGGTGACCAACCCGCCGCCGGTGACCAACCCCAACCACAAAGGGATGAACGACAGGTTGATGTCGCCGCCCGAGAACACGATGTCGCGGTAGCCGTCGGCCAGCGGGACGACCGGGAAGATCGCCTTCAGGTGCGGCGGGCGCTGAGCAGCGGTGTAGAGCTGGGTCAACCCCATGTACGACGGTCCGTTCAACCCCACCTTGCCGTCGCTCCAGCTCTGCTGGGCCGCCCACTCGACCACGTCATAGCCATCGCGTTGCTCGTTGGGCCCGAACGAGTCCCACGACCCGGCCGAGTGCCCGGTGCCGCGGATGTCGACGGTGATCTGCACGTACCCGCGCTCGACGAGCGGATCGCTGCCGCCGCCGTTGAGCGCCGCGCCTGCGGTGTCCTTGCCGTATGGCGTCTGCGTCAGCAGGACCGGGAAGCGCCCGGGCGCGTCAGGCCGCGTGATGTTGGCCTTCAGCACGGTGCCGTCACGCACCGTGATCGGCACGTCGGTCTCGGTCACCGTCGCGTACTGCGCCTCGCGCGTGTACGGCGTCCACGTGCCGCCGTCGCCACCGCCAGGCGCCGCCGCCTGCGCGCCGGTCGGGACCATCGCCATCGCCGTGACCGCCAGCGCGGCCGCCTTCCGCCAAGATCGACCCATGGTTCCGGGAACGCGGAAGTTCCCCTGAACTTGCGGTTAGTCGTTGAGAAAACGCGGTGATGTATGGTCGCGCGCATGTTCGCTGTGCGCTGCTCTGTGTTGGGGATCCTCGCGACACTCACCGTCTTCGCGTTTGGCCTGCCCGCCGTGGCGCAGGCCGACGACCCGCCCGCGCCGGACGTCGTCACGCTCGCGGCGACCGATGTCACCGCGACGTCGGCGAACCTCCACGCCAAGGTCACCACCAACAACACCGCCACGACCGCGTACTTCGTCTACGGCACGTCGCCTGACCAGCTCACGTTCAAGACGCCTGCGGTGTCGCTCGGCGCCGGCCCGGGCGAGATCCCGCTCAACGCCACCCTGACCAGGCTCACGCCCGCCACCAAGTACTACGTGGTCGCGGTCGCCGAGAACGACGACTGGGTCGTCACCGGCGGCGGGGTGGAGCTCCAGACGCTCCAGGCCCCCGAGATCCTCGCCAGCAGCATCACGGACGTCACCCACAAGTCGGCGACGCTGCACCTCACCGTCGCGACGCACGGCCAGGCGACGACGATCAGCGGCATGTTCGGCAAGGGCTTACGTCTGGTGGGCCTGACGCGCGTGACGATCCCGATCCCCGGCGGAGGGGGGACGCCGTTCGGACCGATCGCCGTCGCCGACGGCGACGTCGCGATCCCGCTGACCGGGCTGGAGGCGAACGCCAACTACGGCTGGGCCGCCGAGGCCACGAGCGTCGCGGGCAGCGGCCGCAACGGCGGGACGTTCCGCTCGGCGGCGCTGTTCACCACGCCCAAGCCGCGGATCACGCCGGCGGCCGTCCCGTACGGCAGCCACGTCACGATCACCGGCACGATCCCCAAGCCCAACCAGGTTGTGACGCTGGCCGAGCAGGCCTTCCCGTTCACCGGGCCGATCGCGCCCCTGGACGGGGTGACGGCGACGACCGACGCGAGCGGCGCCTACGTGTTCGACCTCCGCGTCGAGCGGCCGGGCGCGTATGGGGTCGTGGCCGACGGTGCGCTGCCGCTCACCATCCGCAACCTCACGCGCGTGCGCGTGGGCGCGGTGGTGACCGTCAAGCTCCAGCGCGCGCGGCACCACCGCTTCTCGGTCTCCGGGCGCTACCAGCCCGGCGTCGAGGGCCGGGTGACGCTCTACCGCCGCGGCGCCGGCCGTGTCGGCGACTCGCGGTCGAGCACGAACGGCGCCTTCCGCTTCCCGGCGCGCGCGCTGCGACCGGGCAAGTACGAGGTCCGGGTCACGCCCGAGAACAGCGCCGGCTACGTGCCGGGCAAGAGCGTGGCGTTCACCGTGCCCCGCCGCTAGAGCCCGCCCGCACGGGCTCGCTACTGTCCGGGCCGCATGTCCGAGGATCATCAGGTCGACGAAGGCGCGGAGCGCTACAGCCCGGAGCGCTTGGCGCGGCGGCGGGCCGCGGTCTCGCAGTTGCGGCAGTGGGGCGATCCGGTCCTGCGCAGCGTCGCGTCGCCGGTGACGCGCTTTGACGGCGAGCTGGCCGATCTCGCTGGGCGGATGGGCGTGCTGATGGATGAGGCCATCGGCGTTGGGTTGGCCGGGCCGCAGGTCGGCGTGCTCAAGCGGCTGTTCGTCTACCGCTTCGCCGACGAGGAGGCGCTCGGCGTGCTCGCCAACCCGGAGGTCGTGCGGTCCGGCGAGGAGACGCAGACGCTCGAGGAGGGCTGCCTGTCGATCGACGGCATCCACGTGCCGGTTGAGCGGCCGGCGCTGGTCGAGGTCCGTGGCGTCGACCTCGACGGCCATCCGGTGACGGTCGTCGCCGAAGGCCCGAACGCGACGGTGCTCCAGCACGAGCTCGACCACCTTGACGGGGTCCTGATGCTCGACCGCACCGACAAGCCGTCGCGCCAGGCGGCGTTGCGCCAGCTGCGCGAGCTGGCGCGTTAGCGCGCCGCCGGCACTACCAAGCCTGGTCGGCGCCGCAGCTCGGGCAGGCGACCGAGGTGCTGACGGCGGCCTGGAACGCGACGCCGCACCCGCACGTGTAGAGCGCGGAGTCCTGCGGCGAGACGCACGCGCGGTGGCGGCGCTCGGCGGGGTGGTCGGCAGCCTCAGCGGCCGAGGCGGGCGCCGGGGCCGGCACGGTCGCAGGCCGCTCCACGATCGCGAACGGGCGGCGGTCGGAGCGGGGCCGGTTGACGGTCAGAGGTCGGACGCGCATGGGATGCCCGGGTGATCGTCGTCACTTAAACACGGCTTGAACGCCGTTGGACACCCGCTCTACCCAGCTTTGGGGCGTCCTTGGCGCGTCGTTCTACCTGCGAGGGTGCGATACTGCGACGCGATGGACCCCGCACGCAAGCGCCGCGCTCGACTCGTCGTGGCGCTCAGCGCGGCCGTGATCCTCGCGGTCGCGCTCGTCTACACCAGCTTCAGCGCCTCGTCAGAAGCGCGCTCGCCGAGCCAGCTGCTCGCGAGCGCCGATGCCGGCAAGAGCTACCAGCTCACCGGCAAGGTCGTCGACGGCTCGATCGAGAAGTCCGGGACGACCTACAAGTTCCGGATCCGCGACCGCGACGGCACCGCGTCGGTCCCGATCACCTACACCGGCTCGGTCGCCGACACGTTCCGCGCCGGTCGCGAGGTCATCGTGACGGTCAAGCCCGGCGGCGACGGCCAGTTCGTGGGCGAGAAGGACTCGCTGATCACGAAGTGCCCGTCGAAGTTCCAAGAGCAGCAGTCCAAGACCCAGAGCACCTAGGCCTGACCCATGGCTGATCTGGGTCGTGGTCTGACGTTCCTGGCGTTCGCCGTCGCGCTCTACGGCATCGGCGCCGCGCTGTACGGCGGGATCGGCGGACGCCGCGAGTGGGTCACCAGCGCGCGCCGCTCGGTCTACGCGCTCGGCGGCCTGACGACCGCCGCGTTCGTCGTCCTCGAGATCGCGTTCCTGCGCAACGACTTCTCCTTCGCCGTCGTCCAGTCGCACAGCTCGATCACCACGCCGTTCTTCTACAAGGCGGCCGCCGCGTGGTCCTCGCAGGAGGGCTCGCTGCTGCTGTGGCTGTGGCTGCTGGCGATCTGGTCCTCGCTGGTCATCTTCCTCACGCGCCACCGCATGCGCGATGTGCAGCCGTACGCAATCGCGACGCTGATGGGCTTCGCCGCGTTCTTCGGCGGCCTGCTGGTCTTCGCGGTCTCGCCGTTCGACACGCTGGCGGTCGCGCCGCAGGACGGCACGGGCCTGAACCCGCTGCTGCGCCACCCGTCGATGATGATCCACCCGCCGATGCTCTACAGCGGCTACACGCTGTGGGCGGTGCCGTTCGCATTCGCGGTCGGTGCGCTGGTCGTGCGGCGGGTCGACGCGGAGTGGATCGGCGCGACGCGCCGCTTCGCGCTCGGCGCCTGGTTCTTCCTCGGCGTCGGCATCCTGCTCGGCGCGCGCTGGTCCTACGCCGAGCTCGGCTGGGGCGGCTACTGGGCCTGGGACCCGGTCGAGAACGCGTCGCTGCTGCCGTGGCTGACGGGCACCGCGTTCCTGCACTCGATCATGGTGCAGGAGAAGCGCGGGATGTTGAAGACGTGGAACGCGTCGCTGATCCTCGCGACCGGCACGCTGGCGATCCTCGGCACGTTCCTGGTGCGCTCCGGGATCCTCGACTCGATCCACGCCTTCGGCGCATCCACGCTCGGGATCCCGTTCGTGATCCTGATCGGGCTGATGATCCTCGGTTCGGTCGTGCTGGTGGTGTCGCGACGCGACGTCCTGCGCTCCGAGCACAAGCTCGACTCGCTGCTCTCGCGCGAGGCGATGTTCCTGGCCAACAACCTGGTCTTGGTCGGCCTGGCGTTCGTCGTCTTCTGGGGCACGTTCTTCCCGCTGATCTCCGAGGCGCTGACGGGTAACAAGCAGTCGCTCGGCCCGCCTTGGTATGACAAGTACGTGGTGCCGCTGGCGCTCGCGCTGGTGCTGCTGAGCGGCATCGGCCCGGTGATCGCCTGGCGCCGCGCGACCCCGCGCAACGCGCGCCGGAACTTCACGTGGCCGATCGTCACCGGCGTGGTCACCGGGCTGGTGCTGATCCCGTTCGGCGTCGCCGGTCGGCCTTTGGCGCTGGCGATGTTCGTGTTCGCGGCGTTCGCGATCGGCACGATCGCCCAAGAGTTCGTCCGCGGCGTGCGCGCCCGGCGCGCGATGACCGGCGAGGCCGTGCCGGTCGCGTTCGTCACGCTGATCCGTCGCAACCGGCGCCGCTACGGCGGCTACGTCATCCACCTCGGGATGGCGGTGCTGTTCATCGGCGTCGCGGCGTCCAGCGCGTTCCAGCACGTCCACACGGTGGAGTTGAAGAAGGGCCAGGCGACCGACATCGGTCGCGGCTACACCGTGCGCTACGACGGCCCGGCGTCGCGGATCGACGTCAAGGACGACGGCGTCGAGCGGCTCGTCTTCGGCGCCAAGCTGACGGTGATCAAGGACAAGAAGGTCGTCGCGCGCCTCGCGCCGGAGCGCGGCTACTACCCGATCTCGGGCGGGGCGGCCGCCAACCCGATCGGCACCTACTTCGAGGGCGAGTCGACGTCCGAGATCGCGATGAAGGCCGGCCTGGGCCTCGACATCTGGACCGCGGTGACGCCGAACCTCGACCCGACGCTGAAAGAGGTCGCACGCGGCGACAAGCTCTTCGTCGCGGCGCAGGGCAAGATGGACCCGACCCAGTACGCGACCGGGGTGGGCCAAGCGGTCCGCGGTCTCACCGACCGCTACGCGGCGAGCGCGCCGCCGGCGACGTTCCGCCTGATCGTCTCGCCGATGGTCACGTGGATCTGGCTCGGCTCGCTGCTGGCGTTCCTCGGCGGGATCATCTGCATCTGGCCGACCGCGGACCTGGCGCACCGCCGGGCGACGGCCGGCTACGCGGCGAAGGTCGCGCGGGACCTCGGGCGCGCGTAGGCGCGACGGGGCGGAGCGGATGGACGTGGTGGCAGTCGTTCTCGTGCTGGCCGCGGCGATCGCCGCGGGCTGGGTGATCGCCGGCCCGCTGCGCGGCAGCAACGCCGAGGCCGAGGACGCGGCGCTGGCCGCGCGGCTGGAGGACCTGGAGGCCGCCAAGGAGTCGCGCTACCGCGAGATCCGCGAGGCCGAGATGGACTTCCGGACCGGCAAGCTGTCGGAGGCCGACTACAAGGCGATCGACCGCCAGCTACGCCAAGAGGCAATGGAGATCCTGCGCCGCCTGGATGCGCTCGGCGGCGTGACCGACTAGCCTTCAGCGCGCAATGCTCGAGACGCTTCTCTCCGTCGTGCAGGTCGCCATCTGCATCGTCCTGATCTTCTTGATCCTGATGCACTCCGGCAAGGACGCAGGCCTTTCCGGCGCGTTCGGCGTCGGCACGGGACAGGGCTCGCTGGGCGGCGGCTCGCTGGTCGAGCGCAACCTGAACCGCTGGACGGTCCTGTTCGCGCTGCTGTTCGCGCTGAACACGATCATCCTGTTGAAGATCAACTGACCCCCGGGCAGGTTCCGCCAACTTGGCGGATGTCAGGCAGAACGCCGGGGCCGTCGGCGGCCTGACGGGGCGGTGGTACGTTCGCGCCGGTCAGGAGGGTCAACCGGCACGGACGCCGTCGGGGTTCGGGGTGTCGTATGCGCGGTCGTTGGGTCGTGGTCGTTGGCGTCGTGGGCGCGCTGCTGGGCGCGCAAGGGGCGCAGGGGGCCGTCGGGCCGCCAGCCGCCGACGGGCCGGGCGCGCTGTCGCACTTCGGGCTCGCGCGCAAGGACTGCGTCGGGACGGCGCGCAACCGCGAGTCCAAGGTCTGGTTCACGGTCGCCAACGGCGTCCTGAGCGACGTCCACTTCCCGACCAACGACACCACCAACGTCGAGACCATGCAGTACGTGGTGACCGACGGGCGCACGTTCACCGACCTACAGACGCGGGACATGACCTACACGGTGCGCTCGCGCGACGCGCGCGTCCCGTCCTGCCGGGTGACCGCGACGGCGAAGTCCGGGCGCTACCGGATCGTGACCGACTACCTGACCGACCTGTCGCGTGACGCGGTCGTCACGCGGGCGCGGCTGGAGCCGCTGAAGCGGGGCGTCAAGGTGCGCGACCTGAAGCTGTACGTGCGTTTTGACCCGACGTTGAACGGCAACGGCGGCGGAGGCGACGGCAACGGCGGACCGGACGGCGGCGCCGTGCTGCGTCGCGACGGTCACGACCTGCTGATCGGCTCGGACCCGGTCACGCAGACCAACGCGCCCAACCGCGACTACGCGGTGCCGGTGTACGCCGCGCTGGACGCCGACCGGCCGTTCCGCGCGGTCTCCAACGGGTTCGCGGGCGCGGCGTCGGACGGGCTGACGCAGCTGGATGCCGCTCACCGGCTGACCGATCCGCACGCATCCACGAGCGCGCCCGGCAACCTCGTCCAGACCGCGCAGGTCGACCTCGGCCGCGACGGCGCGTTCACCCTCGCGCTCGGCTTCGGGACCTCGGCGGACGCCGCGGCGCGGACGACGCGCGGCTCGCTGCGGACCAACCCCTATGCCATGGCCGCCAAGTACGCGCTGGGATGGCTGCGCTACGACGCCGGGCTGCGACGGCCGGACCGCCCGCGCGGCGTCTCGCGCCGTGAGTGGGGCGCGATCCTCGACGAGTACTACATCTCGGCCAACTACGTGAAGATCGCCGAGGACAAGACGTTCCCGGGCGCGGTCGGCGCGGCGATGGCGTCGCCGTGGGGCCAGGCGGTCTCGGCGGGTGATCCCAACCAGACCTACTTCGGGTCTTACCGCGAGGTCTTCGCGCGCGACCTGTACCAGGCGTGGACCGCGCTGTGGCTGGCGGGAGACCGAGCGACCGCGCGCGACATGACGCGCTTTTTGTTCGAGCGCCAGCAGCTGCCCGACGGCTCGATGCCGCGCAACTCGCTGACCAACGGCAAGCTCGCGCCGGACTCGTTCGGCACGCAGCTAGACGAGTGCGCCTACCCGATCGTGATGGCGCTGGCGGTCGGGCTGACCGACGGGGCGTACTACCGCGACCACATCAAGCCGGCGGCGGACTTCGTGATCGCCCACGGTCCGGCGTACGGCAACGAGCGCTGGGAGGAGCAAGGCGGCTACTCGCCGTCGACGATCGCGGCGGAGGTCGTCGGGCTGGTCGCGGCGGGCGAGATCGCTGCGAAGAACGGTGACGTGACGGGCGCGCGGATCTACCGCGGCTACGCCGACGAGCTCCAACGCAATGTGAAGGCCTGGACGCTGACGACCAACGGGCCGCGGTCATCCGATCCGTACTTCATCCGGCTGTCGAAGACCGGGGACCCGAACGCGGCGATCTCCTACAACGTGGGCAACGGCGGGCCGACGCTCGACCAGCGCGACGTGATCGACGCCGGCTTCCTGGAGTACGTGCGGCTCGGGCTCCTGCCCGCGGACGACGCCGACGTCGTGCGGTCGCTCGCGGTGGTCGACGACGCGATCCGCGTGAGCACCGCGACCGGCGAGGGCTTCTACCGCTACAACGGCGACGGCTACGGCGACCGCTCCTCCAACGGGCGGCCATGGCCGCCGAGCAACCAAGGCAATGGCCATCTCTGGCCGGTCCTGGCCGGCGAGCGCGGGCAGTGGGAGCTCGCGCGCGGCGACGTCACGGGCGCGGTCTCGCGATTGGGCGCGATGATGGGGACGGCGAGCGGCGTCGGCCTCATCCCCGAGCAGGCGTGGGAGCTCCCGGACCTCGCGGCCTCGCCGTTCGGGACGGACCCGACGCAGGCGTCGATCGGCTTTGAGAACGGCAAGGCGGCGGGCAGCGCGAGCGCGCTGACGTGGTCGGCCGGGCAGTTCGTGCGGCTCACGCTCGACCTTGCGGCCGGGCGGCAGCTCGACACGCCGTCCTACGTGGCGTCGCGCTACGTCGCGCGGACCCAAGGCGAGACGCCGTTGACGGTGACCTCGCCTGACGACCGCTCGCCGGTGAGCGGTGGCGTCGTGACCGTGACCGGCACGACCGCGCCGGGCAATGCCATTGCCATCAGCGCGTCGAATGTCGACGACGACAACAAGACGACGCAGGCGTCTGGGGTGGCGGGTGACGACGGCGCGTTCAGCGTCGACGTCGCGGTGACCGGCGGCACGTCGGTGCTCAACGTCGTCGCGACGGCGCCCGATGGGGCGACCGGCCGCGAGCTGCGGACCGTCGTCTATGACTTCGTGCCGGGCACGCTGATCGCGTCCTTCGACGATCCCGACGGCGACGACCACGGGCCGGGGACGTTCGCCTACCCGACCGCGGGCGACTTCCACGACGGCGCCTATGACCTACAGCAGTTCCAGGTCTACGACGACGGCGACGACGTGGTCTTCCGAGCGCGCGTGCGGGACCTGACGCCGACGTTTGGCTCGGCGCTCGGCGCGCAGCTGCTCGACGTCTACGTGCACGACCCGGGCGCGGCCTCGACGTCCACCGGCTCCGCGTACGCGACGCGCAACTACACGATCGCGCCGAGCGGGGCGTGGAGCCGGCTGATCGAGGTCCAGGGCTTCGGCCAGCTGTTGCGCGACGCGAGCGGCGCGGCGGTCGGGACGGCGGCGATCAGCGCCAACGAGATCTCGAGGTACATCACGTTCAGCGTCCCCAAGGCCACGCTGGGCGGGACGCCGGCGGCGGGCTGGGGCTTCAGCGTCGTCCTGCACGGCCAGGACGGCTTCTCCCCCGACCAGGCGCGCGGCTTCCAGCCGGTGCCGCAGGACTACCAGTTCGGCGTCTGCGCGCCGGGCGGCAGCGCGCCGCTCTGCTCCGTGGATCCGGGGACCGTGCCCAAGGCGATGGACGTGCTGACGCCCGCGGGCGTCGACCAGGCCGACGAGCTCGATCCGCTCGCCGGCCCTGTGGAGATCGCGCCGGTGGTGATCGGCGGCTAGGCCTGGACTGGACTGCTCAGCCGGTGATGCGCAAGGATGTGCAGCGAAGAGCGGGGACGACCGCGCCGAGGGCGAACCGGCGGCCGTAGTACTCGGCCTCGGAGACGAGTTGGAGTTGCTCGGTGAGCGCCTCTGTGCGTTCGAGGAGCTCCAGGATCGAGTCGGTGATCCGCACGTCCTTGAGGGGCTTCGTGATCCGGCCGTCCTCGATCAGGAACGTGCCGTCGCGCGTGGTGCCGGTGATCAGCGTCTGGCGCGGGTGGACGACGTTGAGGTACCAGAACCGCGTGACGTAGATGCCGCGCGCGATGGGCGCGACGAGGGCGTCGAGGCTCTCGGCGTCGCCTGGGTGCAGGACCAGGTTCGTCGGGACCGGGCCGTACGGATCGCCGCCGGGAGCGATCGCGTGGCCGGTGGAGCGCGCGCCGTCGCCGGCGAACGTGGCCGACCGGGTGTCGTGGACGACGGCCTTGGCGACGCCGTCGTCGAGGAGCGTGATCGGACGCTTGGCGAGGCCTTCGAGGTCGAACGCGCGTGCCCACTGACGCGGGTGGCGCGGGTCGTCGCTCAGCGTCACCCCGCGCGCGGCGACGGTCTCGCCGAGCCGATCTGAGAGCGCGCCGCGGCCCTCGACGTGTGCGCGCCCGTTGAACGCCAGGCCCGCGAGCATGTCGAGGAGGCCTCCGACCGCGTCGTGGTCGAGGACGACGGGGTACTCGCCGGGCGGGAGCGTTACGGGCTCTTGCGGCGTGATCTTCGCCGCCGCGGCGCGGGCGATCGCTTCTGGGTCGAGGTCATTGGGTTGGGTCGCCGCCTGCGCGACGCGGCCGGTGCGTGCGCGGGCGTCGCGGTGCATGACCTTCATGTAGGCGTCGCTGACGGAGCCGGCGGTCGCCGTGCCGCGGGCGTTGGCGATGGCGGTCTCGACCGTGCCGGCGGTCCAGGCGCCGAAGGCTTCGAGGTCGTGGTCGCGCGCGACGTCGAAGGCGCCGCGGAGGGCGGCGCCGCCGCGCGCGGCCCAGGCGTCAGGATCGGCGTGACCGCCCGCCGCCGATTCGCCGCGTGCCGTCGCTTCCTCGGCCGGGCCCGGCAAGCCCGGGTGGTCGCCGGGGCCGCCCGCGGCGCGCGCGGCGGCCTCGGCGGCGGCGATCGCGCGGCGGGCGGCGTCGCGCAGTGCGTCGTCGTCGGTGCGGTTGGTGGTCGCGGCGCCCGCGTGGCCGTCGCGCAGCGCGAGGAGGTGGACGGTCGCGTCGTCGATCGCGGTCGCCTGGGTCGGCGCGGAGCGGGCGAAGCGCAGGAGCAGGGAGCGCTCGTGCTCGATGGTCGCCTGGGCGTCGTCGGCGCCGCGCAGGAAGCTCAGCGCGTGGGCGGCGAGGTCGAGGCCGCCGCTCACGACGCGACCCCGACCTGGACGTCGCGGAAGCGCGCGGGCGCCGTGCCGTGGCTGACGTGCATCACTTGCCCCGGCTCGCCCTTGCCGCAGTTGGTCAGGCCCCACAGCGCCCACTCGCTCGGGCCGCAGACGGCGTCCAAGGACCCCCAGAACTCCGGCGTGATCCCCGCGTAGGACGGGTTCCGGTACAGCTTGCCCAAGGCACCGTCCTTGATCTCGCGCGCGACCTCGGTCGCGAACTGGAACTGCCAGCGGCGGTCATCGATCGACCACGAGCGGTTGGACTCCAGGTACAGCGCGCCGTCCTCGGTGTCGGCGAGCAAGTCCTCCAACGTGCCCGCCTCGCCCGGCTCGACCGAGACGTTGGTCATCCGCACGATCGGCTGACGGGCGAAGCCCTCGGCGCGGGCGCAGCCGCCGGAGCGGTCCAGGCCGATCGCGGCCGCAGACTGGCGGTCGCTCAGCGTCGCGACCAGGCGTCCGCGCTCGATCAACGGCGTCCGCGTGCCCGGGACGCCCTCGTCGTCCCACCCGAAGGTGCCGAGCGCGCCGGGGGTGGTCGCGTCGGCGGTGACGTTCAGGTGCTCGGACCCGTAGGTCAGCCCGTGCATCAGGTCGGTCGCCGCGACCCAGCTCGTGCCGGCGTAGGACGCCTCGCCGAGCAGCATGCGGTCGAGCTCCAGCGCGTGGCCGATCGACTCGTGCAGCTGCAGCGCGAGCTGCTCGGCATGCAAGATGATGGTCTTGCGGCCTTCAGGGACGAGCGGCGCGGTGAGCAGCTCGACGGCCTCGGCGGCGATGCGCGGCGCGTGGTCGAGCAAGTTAAGGCCTAGCACGTGCTCCCATCCGGCCGCCGCGACGGTCCCGCCGTGCGAGCACGGGTAGGTGCGGATCTGCAGCTCGTCGCCGCCGACTGCGGTAGCGGCGATCCCGGCACCGCACTCCGTGAGCCGCTGCGTGACCGCGGTACCGTCGCTGGTCACCAGCGCCTTGGTCGTGCGCATCATCGCCGCGGAGGCGTCGGCGCGGACGATGCGCGCATCACCGCGCATCGCGGAGACGGCGGCGAACAGGTGCGACAGGCGCTCCTCGAGCGAGAGCGCGAACGGGTCGATCGCGCACGGCCCTTCCCAATGGCCTTGCTGGGGCGCCACCGGCGCGAGCGGCCGCGCGGCCGCTGCGGGTTGGGCGGCGGCGACCGCGAGCGCGCGCTTGAGCGCCTCCTGGGCGCCGCGCGCGCTGACCTCGCGCGTCGCCGCGAAGCCCCACGCGCCACCGACCAGGACCCGGACGCCGATGCCCTCGGACTCCGCAGCATCGGCGGCGTCGACCAAGTTGTCGTGGATCGCGAGGTGCTCCTCTGCGGTGTGGACGTGCCGCGCCTCGGCGTAGTCGCAGTGGTCGGCGGCGGCGTCGACGGTCGCCTGGAGGAGGTCGAGCATGCGCCGGAGCCTAGCCGCGCGCCAGACCCGGGCCCCTGGGCCGGCGTTCGGCGGTCACCAGGCCTCCTGGTAGAGCGCGAGCAGCTCGTCGGCGTCCGCGGCGGGCGGGGTGTAGGCGAGGTCGGGGCGCTTGGCGGCCGCCTCGGCGCACTCCGCGAGCTTGGCTTCGTCCACGCCCAGGCGCCGGATGCCGTCGGCGCCGGCGCGGCGGGCGAGGCGGCGGGCGAGCTCGCCGAGCGTGCCGTCGGGGTCGACGCGGCCGGGGTTGCGGCGCTCCAGAGCTTGGATGGCCACCGGGAGGACGGCGGCGTTGGCCTGGCCGTGCCCGGCGCCCCCGACGCGCACGAGCGTCTGCGACAGCACGTGGCTGAGGCCGTAGCGCGTGGCGTCGATCGCGTAGCCCGACAGCAACGCGGCCTGGGCCAGCTGCGCGCGGCCGAGGTAGGACGGGTCCTCGCCCTCGACGAGCCAGGCGACGTCGATCAGGCGGATCGCCTCGCGCGCCGCGAGCGCCGGGACGGGGGAGGTGAAGATCGTGACGGGCGCCTCGACCGCGTGGGCGAGCGCGTTGGCCGATGACGCGGCGAGCTCGGCGGTCGGCTGGGAGGCGCTGAGGTCCGGGTCGTTGATGACGATCGCTGCGCGGACGTTGCGCGCGTTCTCGTGGCCGGCGGGCGTGCGGTGGATGTGCGTCATCTCGGCGGCGCTGAGCGTGGTCGGGATCGCGGCGGCACGCGTGCCGTGGGCGCGGACGCCGGCCAGCGCCTTGGCGACGTCGACCACGCGGCCGCCGCCGAGGGCGACGATCAGCTTGGCGTCGCCGACGGCGTCGTGCAGGTCGGCGGCGAGCTCGTCGACCAGGCCGGACTCGACGTGGTGGACGGCACTCGCCCGCTCCACGACGTCCGGCGCGGCCTGCTGGGCGCGCTCGGTCGTCAGCAAGGTGTAGGTGTCGCCGAAGAGCTCCGGCGCGTCCGCGACCGTCCCGCGGCCGAACCGGATCGTGCGCTCGCCGTCCTTCCACGTGAAGTCCATGGCCTTGACCCTACCCGCCCGGGGCGCCAGGGTTCCGGGCGTGAAGCTCTACACGTGCCCGGCTCAGAAGCACGGCGCGACGGCGCCGGTGATCAAGCACCCGTGCGGCGTCGCGGCCAAGGCGCTGGACGAGGCGGGGTGGGAGTACGACATCGAGGTCGTCGGCGGCTTCAAGGCGCTCGGCTTCACGCGCCGAGGCCGACGCGGCAAGATCCGCGAGCTGACCGGGCAGGAGGACGTGCCGGTGCTGGTGCTGGATGACGACTCGGTCGTCACCGGCACGCGCGCGATCATCGACTGGGCGCGAGCGAACCCGGCGGCAGATGGCGCGGCGTAGGCGCGAGGGCGACGTTCCGCGGCGCGCGGGCGGCGCCGCGGCTAGTCCTCGTCGGCGGTCGAGCGGCTCAGCGGCACGAGGCGGTGGTCGGCGGTGAAGAGCCGCCGGGTGCCGAGCAGGGCGATCGTGGTGGCGGTGGTGGTGACCGCGCCGAGGATCACGTAGAGCAGCGCGAGTTGGACGCGGACGGCGTCGAGCGGGTCGACGCCCGCGAGGATCAGGCCGGTCATCGCGCCGGGCAGGACGACGATCCCCAGCGCCTTGAGCCGCTCGACATCGGGTGCGATGCCGGTGCGCAGAACCTGGCGGACGGTCGGCCGGACCGCGCGCTGCCAGGGCAGCCCGAGCGCGAGCCGCGCCTCCAACTCAGCCTGGCGTTCGCCGATCGCCTCGACTAGCCGCCGCACCGTCAGCACGCCGGCGGCCAGCGAGTTCCCGATGACCATGCCCGCGACCGGCACGACCGTTCGGCCGGAGACCGGGAAGATCTGTAGCGCGAACAGCACGCCGAGCCCCGCGGTGGCGCCAGCGCTAAGCGCGATCGCCGCGACCGGCAGCACGCCCGGCAGCATCGGCGCCCGCCGCGCGATCGTGAACGACGCAAAGGCGACCATCGCCGCGACCCACACGAACGACCACCCGATCCACGTGTCCGGATCCACGATCAGCCCGAGCGCGAGCCCGACCAACAGCATCTGGCTCAACGACCGCACGACCGCGACCGCGAGGTCCTTCTCCAACCGCAGCTTCTGGCGGAACGAGAGGATCGCGACGGCCGCGATCATCACCAACGACGCGGCGAGACCCCACCAGCCAACATCACCTTTCACGCCGCGCACCTCCGCTCGCGCCGGGCGATGTTGTGCTCGCCAACATCACCGCTCACGCCGCCAGCCGCCCTTCGCGCAGTGCGATCACGTGGTCGCCGAGGCGGGCGGCCTGGTCGCGGTCGTGGGTGACGAGGATGATCGAGACGCCTTCGGCGGCCAGGCGGCGGGTGAGGGTCTCGATGACGGAGGCGGCGTCGTGGTCCAGGGCGGAGGTTGGCTCGTCCATCAGCAGGACGCGCGGATCGGTCGCCAGCGCGCGGGCGAGGCAGGCGCGTTGGGCCTCGCCGCCGGAGAGCGTCGCCGCGTCGCGCGAGAGGAAGTCCTCGGGCGAGAGGCCGCAGCGAGCCAGCAACGTGGCGGGATCTGTCTCCGCGCCGGGCTCGGCGACCGCGAGGTTGTCGGCGACCGTGCCCGGGAAGAGCACCGGCGCCTGGAAGACCATGCCGACCTCGCGGCGGTGGGCGAGCACGTCGCGCGCCGCCAGGTCCTCGCTGCGGTACCGCACGGTCCCGGCGTCCGGCGCGACGAGTCGGTTGAGCAGCCGCAGCAGCGTCGACTTCCCCGACCCCGACGGCCCCTGCACGACCGTCACGCCGCCGTCCGTGCCCAGCGCCAGCGACACGCGATCCAGCCGCGGGCGCGCCGCGCCCGCGACCGTCACCTCCTCCAATGCGAAGAGCGGTCCCACCGACCGCCCATCATGCCGGGTGCGTCAGAGAACGACGACCTTGCCGTTCATTCCCGGGTGGATGGTGCAGTGGTAGGTGAACGTCCCGGACCGCGCGAAGGTCAAGGTGTAGATCCCGGTCTGCTGCGTCTTGCTGTGGCGCTTGGCGAACGTGACGTTGTGCGGGACCGTCGGGTCCTTCCACACCCACTTGACCTTGTCGCCCTTATGGATCCGCACGGTCTCCTTGACGAACGAGATGTGCTTCAGCGTGACGATCGTCGTGTGCGCGGAGGCGGCGGCGACGGACGCGGAGCCCGTTAGAGCGGCGACGGCGACGGCGGCGGTGCCGATGGAGAGCATGGTGGTCATGCGCGCCGCGCGGCGCCGCGGATCACGCGGGCGGCGCCCTCTCTGCCGACTCGGCCGCCATGCGCTCCGGGTTCCACGAGTACGCGTACGACGGGCGGTCGTGGTCGCGCCAGAGGGCGGCGAGCTTCAGCGGCCGGAAGGTGTCCCACATGATCGCGAGCTCGGTCGTCTCGCGGGCGCCGAGGGCCTTCTCGACGGTGCCGGGCTGCGGGCCGTGGGGGAGGCCGCTCGGATGCAGCGTGAGGCAGCCGACGTCGACGCCCTTGCGCGCGGCGTAGTCGCCCGCCGCGTAGAACATGACCTCCTCGGACTGGATGTTCGAGTGGTGGTAGGGCAGCGGCACGGCCTCGGGGTCCCAGTCGAGCATCCGCGGGGCGAAGGTGCAGATGACGAAGTTGGGGCCCTGGAACGTCTGGTGGGCGGGCGGTGGCAGGTGGAACCGTCCGGCGCGCGGCTCGAAGTCGTCGGCGTTGAAGGTGTAGGGGAACACGTAACCGTCCCAGCCGACGACGTCGAACGGGTGGCGGTCCAACATGTAGTGCTGCACGCCGCCGCGCACGCGCACGTAGAGGTCGAACTCGCCCTCCTCGTCGTGCGTCTCGACCTCGATCGGCCCGTGGAAGTCGCGCTGCGAGAACGGCGCGTGCTCCAGGAGCTGGCCGTAGCGGTTGCGGTAGCGGTTGGGCGTCTCGATCTCGCCCGGCGTGTGGAAGCAGATCCAGAACTGCTCCAGGCCCGGGTCGGGCTCGAAGCGGTAGGTCGTCCCGCGCGGGATGACGACGTAGTCGCGCTCGGTGAACACCACCGGCCCGAAGACCGTCCGCAGCTTGCCGCCGCCACGGTGGACGTAGATGACCTCGTCGCCCTCGCCGTTGCGGTGAAACGCCTCTTGGGCCTCGGTCGGCTTGACGACGCTGACCTCGAGGTCGTCGTTGAACATCAACAGCTCACGGCCGCCGACCGGATCGCCGCCCGGCGCCATCGCGTTGACGTCCGCCAGCCGGTGCACGTGCGCCTCCGGCACCCACTCCTCGCGGCGGATCGGTACGAAGCCACCGACGCGATCCAGCCGGCACGGCGAGTGCAGGTGGTACAGGATCGTCTCGTTGCCGCTGAAGCCCTCGTAGCCGAGGACCTCCTCGGTCAGCAGCGGCGACGCCGGCCCGTTGCGCCGGACCTGGACGTGACGCTTGCGGGGGACCTCTCCGAGCGTGACGTAGCGCATGCCTCAGAGGTTCCCACGCCGGTCCTGCTCGCGCTCCAGAGCCTCGAAGAGCGCCTTGAAGTTGCCGTCGCCGAAGCCGCGCGCGCCGTGGCGCTCGATGATCTCGAAGAACACCGTCGGGCGGTCGCCGACCGGCTTGGTGAAGATCTGCAGCAGGTAGCCCTCGTCGTCGTGGTCGACGAGGATGCCCTGGGTGCGCAGGTCGTCGAGCTGCGGGGCGACCTCCGGGACGCGCTGGGGGACCTCGTCGTAGTAGGCGGCCGGGATGTCCAGGAACTCGACGCCGCGCTTGCGCAGCTCGGCGACCGTCCCGACGATGTCGCGCGTCGCGACCGCGATGTGCTGCGCGCCCGGGCCCTCGTAGAACTCCAGGTACTCCTCGATCTGGGACTTGCGCTTGCCTTCGGCGGGCTCGTTGATGGGGAACTTGACGACGCCCTTGCCGTCGGCGACGACCTTCGACATCAAGGCGGAGTACTCGGTCGAGATGTCGTTGTCGGTGAAGTGGAGCATCTCCTTCATGTTGAAGACGTCCTCGTAGAACTTCACCCACGGGTCCATGTGCTCGACGTTGCCGACGATGTGGTCGATGGCCAGCAGCATGCCGGTGTCGGTAGAGCCATCCGACCACGCCTCATAGCCCGGCAGGAACGGACCGGGGTAGCCGCCCCGGCCCACGAACGTGTGCAGCGTCTCGCCGTAGGTCTTGATCGTCGCCAGCCGGACGGTGCCGTGGGCGTCGGTCGCGTCGTGGGGCTCCGCGACGCCCTCGGCGCCGCGCGTGGTCGCCTCGCGGTAGGCGTGGTCGACGTCGGGCACGCTCAACGCAATCACCTTGACGCCGTCGCCATGCTGGCGATGGTGCTCGGCGATGGGGGAGTCCGAGTGCAGCGCGCCGGTGAGCACCAGCCGGATCCGACCTTGTCGCAGGACGTAGGACGCGCGGTCGCGCACGCCGGTTTCCAGCCCCGAGTAGGCCACCACCTCGAACCCGTACGCGCGGGAGTAGAAGTACGCCGCCTGTTTCGCGTTGCCCACGAAGAGCTCCACGTGGTCGACGCCGTTGAGCGGCATGTAGTCCTGGAGGCCGCGGCCCGTGGTGGTCTGCTCGACGGTGCTCATGACGCACAATGATCCGCCGGAATATATGACAGAACAACCGCGATTCGTTGCAAACCTGCACGTTAGAGTGCTTCTGTGGACGATATTGACCGCAAGATCGTTGCGCTGCTTCGAACCGACGCCCGACGCTCCTTCCAGGACATCGGAACGCACGTCTCGCTCAGCGCGCCCGCCGTCAAGCGCCGCGTCGACCGGCTCCAGGCCGACGGCGTCATCCGCTCCTACGCCGCGGTCATCGACCCCGCCGCGATGGGCTGGCACACCCACGCCGTCGTCGCGCTCTACTGCGAGGGTCGCATGAACGGCACGGAGGTCCGCGACGCGATCGAGCCGATCCCCGAGGTCGAGTCCGCCTACACCGTCGCGGGCGAGGCGAGCGCGATCCTTCACGTTCGCGCTGAAGACACCCAGCATCTCGAGGAGGCGCTGGAGCGCATCCGCGACACCCCGGGCGTCCGCCGCACCCACACGCAGGTCGTGCTCTCGGCGCTCTTCGAGCGACCGGTGGCCTAGGTCATATATGTCTTTGAAGGTCGCCCCAACCTGAGCAACAGTCGAACACATGAGCGTGCTCGATCCAAAGTCGTGGGAGACCGATACGCCGCGGACGTTGGACGGCCGCGCATATCCGGATCGCCTGCGCGAGTACGAGCAGTACGACGACAAGATCCTCCCGTTCGTCCGGGAGCGGAGGCCGATCGACTTCAACGGCCTGCTCGGCGCGGTCGGCAGCCAGCGCCTACAGGCCGCGTTGTACTCCTGGGTGGACTCGGCCGAGTGGCGCGGGCTGATCGAACCCGTGCCGGGCGTGCGGCCGCCGGCATGGGTCCTCGGGCCGATCGGGCGCGCACAGGCCCGGGCGGCGGCGCGGGACGCGGCTTAGCGCGACGGTGGCCGAAAAGATCGTCACCCACGGGGCGCGCGAGGCGCCACGCCTGAAGCGCTGCGCGGTCCTGTTCCTGGATCTGCTCGGCGTGCAAGCCATGAACCAGGGCTCGCGCGAGGACGTCGAGCGGCGGCTGGCCGCGCTGGACGACGCGTTCGCCGAGACGTTTCGCCAATACGCCGGGCCGTTCGCGGAGTTCCCGGCCGTGTTCTTCTCCGACACGCTGGTGGTCGCCGCGCCCGCGGACGATCCTGCCGTGGCGGTGGACGTGTTGGTGCGCGACGCAGCGGAGCTCCAGCGCGCGCTGACGCTGCGGGGCTTCTTCGTTCGTGGTGGGCTTTCGCTCGGGCTCTTCCACATGAGCGAAGGGCTGATCTTCGGCCCAGCACTTGTCGAGGCCTATGAGTTGGAATGCCGGGTTGCAGTCCACCCGCGGATCGTCCTGAGCAAGGAGGCCGAGCTCGCGCTCCCTCGGAGTGCGACGCGGGTGATGCGCGACGGTGACGGACGGGCGTTCGTCAACTACCTAGACCGGCTGTTCGACCGGGTCGAGCAGCCTGACGCCGACATCGAGAAGCACCGCGAGGCCGTCACCCGCCGCCTCGTCGCCCATCGCGGCGACCACCGCATCTGGGAGAAGTACCGCTGGTCGGCCGAGTACCACAACGCCTTCGTCGTCCAGAGCGGGATCGCGGACATGGCGGTCGACGAGGACGCGACCGCGTGGCGGTTCGCTCGCTTCGCCGCCTGACGACATACGCAGAACCGCGTATGTCGCGGGCTGGCGGCCTCCTGGCCAATCCGCTTACGGCGCTAGGGTCGGCGCCATGCTCGCCCGTCGCCGCGCCGTTGCTCTCGCCGTCCTCGCCACCACCGCGCTTGTCCCGGTCGCGGTCGCCGGTGCCGCCAAGGCCCCGACGATCGACGTCTGGTCGGGCAAGACCCATAAGAAGGCCAACGGCATCACGATCTACAACGTGCGCGGCGAGAAGGCCGTGCAGATCCAGATCAGCGTCAAGTGCGTGACGACCGAAGGCGAGAAGCAGCAGGTCGAGCTGAGCGCGACCGGCAAGCTGGCCAACGGCAAGGTCAACGTCACCAACAAGAAGGCCGACGGCGTCGGGGGCACGTTGACCGTCAAGGCGAAGCTGCCGAAGACCAAGGCGGCGACCGGGACGGTGTCCTGGAACATGCCGGCGTCCAACGCCTTCGCGGCCTGCACGGGCAACGACACGCTCAAGCTCAAGCACACCATCTCGCACGGCGGCTAGGGGCACCAACGGCGGGGCGGCCGAGCGCGGACGCCCGGCTCGATCTGGCGCTCGGACGAACACGCGCGCGCGTCGGGTTGCAGCGCGGTCCCGTGGTCTCGCCGATGCGCGCGGCGCTCGCGCGCGCTGAGATGGGCGGTCATGCGCCGTCTCCCGCTGCTCGTCCTGCTCCTCGCCGTCGCGTTGCCCGCGTCGGCCGACGCCTATAAGGCAACGCTCACCGTCCAGGGTGGGCTGACCGCCAAGCTCTCCTACGACAAGCTGCTGGAGTGCTCGCCCGGCCAGAGCTGGACCCTGAGCACCAGCGCCGACATGAACCTCAAGGCGCGCGTCGAGGTCTCAGGCACGGGGACGTTCGTCAGCGCGTATTCGCCCAAGCAGATCAAGGGCGCCAAGCACGCCAAGCAGATCTCGGGCTACTCGGAGACGAACTTCTGCGCGCCGTTTGCCCCGGTCGAGCAGATCAAGCCGAAGTGCCAGGGCTTCACGGTGCCCGGTGCTCGCGTCGCGCTGACGACCAAGGGCGCGAGCAAGAAGCTCTACCTGGCCCTCAACGCGGGCCCGGGCACGCCGCAGGAGCAGGGCGGCCTCTGCGCGACGCCGACCATGAAGGCGACCGACCCCAACGCGATCCTGTCGGCGTTGCAGTGGGGCGGCCAGGCGTTGACGCTCCCGCTCGACCTGCGCACGCGCTCGGCGCTGACGCTCGGCCACGGCAAGAAGCTCATCCGCCGCCTGCGGATCGTCGGCCCTTGCGACGCCGCACAGATCACGCACGGCAAGGCGGAGGTCACCCCGCTCAACCCGCTCGAGGACGGCGACTGCATCGTCGACGGGGCGATCAACGTGGAGTTGAAGCGGCTCTAGCGCGGCCCGAGGATCAGGCACGTCGAGGTCGCGTGGGCGACCTTCTTGCCGGACTCGGCGCCGGTGATCGTCGCTTCCACGAGCACCGCGGTCGAGCCGCGGTTGAGCACGGTGCCCTCGGCGACGAGCGTCTCGCCGCCTGCGAACGACGGCCGCAGGAAGTTCACCTTGAGCTCCAAGGTGGTGTACATGCCCCCGACGGGCAGCGTCGTGTGGACGGCGCAGCCCATGGCGCTGTCCAACAACGTGGTGATGATCCCGCCGTGCACGGTGCCGAGCGGGTTCTGATGGGCCTCGATCGGCGGCATCGTGAAGACGACGTTGCCTTCGTCGACGCGGTCGATCCCGAAGCCGAGCAGCTGGGCGACCGGCGGCGCGGGCAACTCGCCGGAAGCGATGCCGCGCATCACCTCCAGGCCGGTGCGGCTGGTGGCGGCCTCCAGTGTGGGCGCCTGGTCGTCCCACTCGACGGAGCGCGTGCGCTCGGCGGCAGCGGCGGCCGCGGCCTGCGGGTCGATCGCGGTCATCGGACCACCACCTCCGGCGTCCCGAGGGAGCCGAGGGCGTCCTCGACCTCCTCGGCGAAGGTCTCGTCGGCGTGCTTTACCAGCGGGCCGACCGCGACGAAGGAGATCGCGGCGAGCGCGGCGGCGCTGGCCATCATCCACCAGGCGTCCTTGAAGGTGTCGACGACCTCGGACGGCGCCGGCGTGCCGAGGACCGCGACGAGCAGGGCGACGCCAAGGGCGCTGCCGATCTGCCGCGACATCGTCAGCACGGCGCTGCCGGTCGCCAGCCGCGTGGGCGGGAGTTGCGCGGTCGCCGCGCCCGCCAGCGACGGGTTGACGAGCCCGACCCCGGCGCCGCCGATCAGCATCCCCGGCAGGTAGTCGGTGGCGTAGTGCTGTTCAACACCAAGATGCGTCGCCCACCACACGCCGCCCAGGCCGAACAGCACTGAACCGACCGTGCCGACCAAGCGCGGCCCGACGCGCCCGCTCAGCACGCCGCCGGCGACCGCGAACAACGCGGCCATGCTCGGGCCGGGCGCGATCTTCAGGCCGGCGCCGATCGCGCTCTCGCCCCAGACCTCGGTCAGCCACAGCACCGACCCCAACAACATCGCCGAGAACCCGATGAAGAAGAACAGCCCCGCGGCCTGGGAGAAGGCGAAGGCGCGCACTCGCAGCAGCGCGGGCTCGACGACCGGGACGGGGTGGTGCGAGGAGCGCCACGCGAAGATCGCCGACAGCGCCACCGCGGCTGCGAACAACGCGACCACGCGGGCATCGCCCCAGCCCCAGTCCGGCCCCTCGACGATCGCCGCGATCAGCGTCGCCACCGCCGCCGTCAGCACGCCCGCGCCGACGAGGTCCGGCCGCGCCGGATCCGGGTCGCGGACCTCGCGCAGCACCCGCATCCCCGCGACGATCGCGCCAATGCCTACAGGAACGTTGACGAGGAAGACCCAGCGCCACGACAGCTCCACCAGCAGGCCGCCGATGACCGGGCCGGCCGCCGCCGCGGTCCCGCCGACCGCCGCCCAGAGCCCGATCGCCAGCCCGCGCTTCTCCGGCGGGAACTCCGGCAGCAGCAGGCCGAGCGACGCGGGCGTCAGGATCGCCGCGCCCGCCGCCTGGACGATCCGCGCCGCGACCAGCACGCCGACCGAGGGCGCCGCCGCGCACGCTGCGCTGGCCAGCGTGAACAGCGCCAGCCCACCGAGGAACGCGCGCTTGCGGCCGGTCCGGTCGGCCAAGCGCCCGGCGGGCACGAGCAGCGCGGCGAAGACGATCGCGTAGGCGTTGAGCACCCAGGACAGCGACGCCAGCGACGTGCCGTCGAAGTCCCGCTGGATGTCGGGGAAGGCGATGTTGACGATGAAGAGGTCGAGGCTGGCGACGAAGACCCCGACGGAGACGATCGCCGCGACACGGGCACGGTGGCTCATGCCGCGGCAGGCTAGCGGAGTGAGTTGCGTGACGCAACTAACTGCGTTGCGAGGAGGCGTGCTCGCGCGATGGGGCGGCCGCCGGAGGCGGCGGAGGTTCGGGCTCCGTCACCGTCTCCTGCCGCACGATCACCCACACCGAGGCGATCACGAGCGTCATGCCGGCGAGGGTCGCGACGGCGACGTCCTCGGAGAGGAAGACGGCGCCGAGGAGGACGGCGATCACCGGGTTCACGTAGGCGTAGGTCGACACCCGCGAGATCGGCGCGTGCGCCAGCAGCCACGAGTACGCCGTGAACGCGACGATCGACCCGATGAACACCAGGTAGAAGAACGCGACGACCGACTTGAAGCTGAACGCGCCGAAGTCGATGGCCTCGCCCGCGCCGAAGCCGCACACGGTCAGCACCAAGCCGCCGAAGAACAGCGAGTAGGCGGTCGAGGTGAGGGGATCGCGAGGCACGTCTACGCGCGACTGCACGAACGACCCGAGCGCCCACGACAGCGCCGCGAGCAGGACCAGCAGCGCCATCCCGATCGGCACGTCTTCCGGTCGGCCGCCGGGAAGCAGCAGGACCCCGACGCCGACGAACCCCAGCGCCACGCCGCCGAACGTCGCGCCCGCGACGCGATCGCCGCGCGTCGATCGCAGCAGCACGATCCACAGCGGCTCGGACGCGATCAGCAGCGCCGCCAGCCCGGACGGCACGTCCTGCTCGGCGACCGTCACCAGCCCGTTGCCGCCCGCGGCGAGCAGCGTGCCCACAACCAGGCACCACATGAGCTGTCGCGCCGGGATGCGCAGCGAGCCCACGCCGCCGCCCCGCACGGCCAGGAAGATCAACATCAACAAGCCGGCCAGGACGAAGCGCACGCCCGCGCCGAGCGCTGGCGGGACGGTCTCGACCATCACCCGGATCGCCAGGTAGGTCGAGCCCCAGATCAGGTAGATGGCCCCGAGCGCCGCCCACACCCGCATCTCCTGAGGAGGGGGATGGACGTTGTGGGTGGAAGCGGCGCTCGGTTGGGCCATGTCCCGGCGGTACTACCCGCGCGCGAGCGCGGGACGCCGCCGGGCGGTCGCCCCAGCGCGCCGGAGGAGTTCCCAGCCGCCCGCGACGCTGCGGATCGTCGCCGCGGACGGATCCGCGGCGGCGTGCAGACGCAAGAGGGCGACCAGGTCGGCGGTCGGGGCGAAGGGGTCGGCGATCGCGCGGCCGTCGGCTGCGGAGAGCGCCGCGAGGATCCGGCCGTCACGCTCGGCCACGAGGGTCGGCGCGACGAGCGGACGCTTCGAGTCGAGCGACGCGAGCCGAGACAAGGCCGCGTGGTCGTCGGGGTACGCCGGGCGGATCATCAGGGCGTCGATGCTGAGGGGAGAGGGGGCGCTGCCGGACATGGGCAAGATCATGCTGACCCGGGGTGATTAGCTCAAATGACATTTGGTGACCGACGGAGTAAGTTCCGCTTATGCTCGACGTCCGCCGCCTCCGGGTGCTTCGGGAGGTCGCCTCGCACGGCTCGTTCAGCGCCGCGGCCGAGGCTTTGTCCTACACGCAGTCCGCCGTCTCCCAGCAGATCGCCGCGCTGGAGCGCGAAGCTGGGGCCCAGCTCGTCGAGCGCTCCGCGCGCGGGATCAAGCTCACCGACCCTGGCCGCGCGCTGGTCGCCCACGCCGACGCGATCCTCGCCCGTCTGGCCGATGCCGAGGAGGAGCTGCTGGCGATCAACGGGCTGCGCGGCGGCCGCTTGCGGATCGCCGCCTTCCCGAGCGCGTGCGCGGCGCTGATGCCGCAGGCGATCGCGACGTTCCGCGATCGCCACCCCGGCGTCGAGCTGTCGCTTACCCCGGCCGAGCCGCCGGAGGGCCTCACGCTGCTGCGCGCCGGAGACGTCGACGTCGCGCTGGCGATCGAGGCGACCGGCCCGCCCGCGCGCACCGACAGCGCCGATCTCGACGCGCTCACGCTGCTCGACGACCCCATGTACATCATGTTGCCGCGCGACCACCCGCTGGCTGGCAGCAGCCGCCTGAAGCTCGCCGACCTGGCCGACGAGGAGTGGATGATCGGCAGCGGGCGGACGACGTGCCCGGACACTTCGATCTTCCTGCGCGCCTGCCAGGCCGCCGGCTTCGAGCCGCGGATGGCCTTCAACCTCGACGACTACAACGCGATCCAAGGCTTCGTCGCCGCCGGCATGGGCATCTCGTTCATCCCGGACCTCGCGCTGATCAACCTGCGCGACGACCTCGTCATCCGCTCGTTCGGCAGCGGCCGCGCGCCGGTGCGACGGATCGTCGCGGTGACGCTGAGCGACTCCTACAGGTCGCCGGCCAAGCAGGCGATGCTCGACGTGCTGGTCGAGGTGTCGGGCGCGTTCGGCGCGCGTCGCACGGAGCTGGCGCTCGCGTCGTAGTGGCGCCGACCGTCTTCACCGTCGGGCACTCGTCGCACTCGCTCCAGGCGCTCGTCGCGCTGCTGCGCGCCCACGGCGTGACGCAGGTCGCCGACGTGCGTCGGTGGCCGCGCTCGCGTCGCCATCCGCACTTCGACGACGACGCGCTGGCGGTCGAGCTGGCGCCGTCCGGGATCGCCTACGCGCACCTGTCGGAGCTGGGCGGCCACCGAGATCCGGTCAGCGGCTCGGTCAACGATGGCTGGGACGTCCCGGCGTTCAACGGCTACGCGGACCACCTCGCGTCAGACGAGTTCGCGCGCGGGCTCACGCGGCTGGCCGGGCTGCGCGCCGCCCGCGTCAGCGTCGTGATGTGCGCGGAGGGCGACTGGCGGCGCTGCCACCGTCAGCTGCTGGCCGACGTGCTGGTCGCGCGCGAGGGCGTCGAGATCCAGCACATCGCGCCGGACGGGACGCTGGAGCGCCACGTGGTCACGGCGTTTGCCGAGGTCGGCGACGACGGCCTGCCGACCTACCCAGCCCAGCAGCTCGGCTTCGGCTTCTGAGCGCCGTCTAGACGATCGGCGCGCTCAGCGCGCCCAGCCCCGGCGCCGCGATCGTCACCTCGTCGCCCGGCTCCAGCCAGCGCACGTCCTCGGGCGCGCGCTCGGCGTTGAGCTCCAGCAGGCAGCCGCGGTGCAACGTGCCCGAGCCGAGGATGTCGCCGGGCCTGAGCACCGTCTCGCGCGCCGCGTGCGCGACGAGCTGCGGCCATGACCAGTGCATCGCGCCCGCGTCAGACCGCGAGACCTCCTGGCCGTTGACCGACACGCTCGCCTCCAGCCGGATCCGCCCGTCCTCGATCGTCAGCTCGTCGGGCGTCGCCAGCCACGGCCCGATCGACGTCGCGAAGTCCTTGCCTTTCGCCGGGCCCAACCCGACGGTCATCTCGGTGCGCTGGAGATCCCGCGCGCTCCAGTCGTTGAACAGCGTGTAGCCCGCGATCTCGCCGTCCTCGCCGATCACCGCCGCGATCTCCAGCTCGAAGTCCAGACGCTGGGAGTCCTGCGGCCGGCGCACCGGCTGGCCCGGGCCCTGGATGGAGGCCGGGTTGGAGAAGTAGAAGACCGGCGCCGCATACCACGCTTCCGGGATCTCGCCGCCGCGCAGCCGCCAGCCGGTGGCGACGTGGCCCTCGTAGGCGAAGAAGTCGCGGACCGACGGCGGCACCGGCACGGGCGCCAGCAGCGCGACGTCGGCGAGCGCGTGGTCGCGCCCGGTCGGCTCGTGCCCGTCGCCGCGCAGCCAGTCGAGCATCGACGTGGCCGCCAGCTCGACGACGCGATCGCCGTCCAGACGACCGACACGCGTCGCGTTGTGGGGATCACGGAACGTCACCAGGCGCATGCGCGGACGCTACCGGGAACCGCTCAGTGTTCACCGAGGCAGCGTCCCTTGCCATAGTGCACCGACCGTGGCGTCCCGGAACGTCGAGATCGTCCAGCAGTTCATGGCCGCGTTCGAGCAACGCGACGTCGAAGGGCTCATCGTGCTTTGCAGCCGCGAGATGGTCTTCGAGCCCCAGACCGCGCAGATCGCCGCGGCCGGTGAGCCCTACCGCGGCCACGCCGGGCTGCGGCGCTACATGGAGGACGTCGCGCAGATCTGGCAGGAGCTGCGCCCCGTCCCCGACGCCTACCACGAGCTGGACAGCGGGATCGTCGTCGCCACCGGCCGCGTCTACGCCTGGGGCGCGGGCCGCGTCATCGACGCGCCCGCCGGATGGCTGTGGCGGGTCCAGGACGGGCTGATCGTCTACGGGCGGACGTTCGGCTCGGCGAGCGGCGCGTTGGAGGCCGCCGGGCTGACCGTGCCCGGCGCCGACGCGTCGGCATAGCGCTAGCGGTTGCCGTTGTAGCGCTTGGTCAGCACCTGCACGTACTGGACCTTGCGCGGGTTGACCAGAAGCTCCACGTGGGGGACCTGGTCGACGGTGCCTTCGTCGTCGATCTTCGAGACGCGCCCGATCTGGAGATCAGGCGGGTAGATCGACTGTAGGTCGGAGCGCGAGGAGACCGTGCCCTCGGTGACGATCAGCGTGTTCTCGGCGATGTCGGTCTTGGCCGGGACCGGCTTGAGCTCGAGGTCGCGCGGGTTGCCGGCGGCGGTGCCGAGCGTCCCGGCGGAGTCGCCGTCGGCGGTCTTGGCACCGACCGCGACGCTGGCGTTGGTCAGCAGCCGCACGACCGCCGAGTCCTCCTTGACGCTCTCGATCTTGCCGATCAGCCCGCGGTCGTCGGGGCCGGAGCCGTCGGCGGCGATCACCGGCTGGTCGACCTTGATGCCCGACGCCGCGCCCTTGGCGATCGTCATCTTCGTGTACCAGACCGTCGGGTAGCGGACGAGCACGCGCGCGGTGACCGGGCCGTAGGGCTTCAGGTCCGATGGCTGGCGGTCCATCGTCTCCAGGCCCACGAGCTGCGGGTTCTGCGTGGCGGCGGCCTGGCCGCGGATCGCGAGGTCGCGGAAGGCGTCGCGCTCCTTGCGGACGTCGTCGACCTTGCCCTTGGCGGTGATCGTGTCGTCGATCCAGCCGAACAGGTTGTCGAACGGCTTGACGGTCTTGGAGACGCCGTCGCCGACCGGGCCCGAGACCGCGGAGATCCCGCGTCGGACGTCGGCGAACGGGCCGATCCCAGAGAGCACGAGGATCAGGAGCACGGCGACGAACGCGGCGCCGAGCGCAGCGCGGCGCCGGCGGCGGATCGTCTCGTCGGGATGCGGGCGATAAGCGGGCAAGTTGGCCCGCAGACGTTAGCCCGTCACGCCCGGCGTCGTCTTCACGCGAAGGTCAACGTCAGCGTGCCGAGCGGGCCGGCGTCGACGTCCAGGCGCTGGCCGGCGGCGACCGGCTGAAGGGGGAGGGCGGAGCCGGCCAAAATGACCTCGCCCGCGCGGAGGGTCTCGCCGTGACGGCCGAGCTCGTCGGCGACGAAGCGGGTGACCTGCGCCAGGGCGCCGATGATCGCGGTCGGGTCGGGCTGGGCGTTGTAGGTCTCACCGTCGAGCGCGCCGCTGATCGTCACACCGCTCGCGTCGCCGCCCGCGCGTGCGGGGTCGGCGGTGCCGAGGACGTAATGGCGGTGGAAGAGGCCGGCGGCCGTGACGTCCTCGACCTCGGAGGTGGGGCGGTCGAGGTCGACGACCTCGATGGCGGTGCCCACGGCCGCGATCGCCGCGGCGGCGTCCTGGAGGGTCCCGCCGGGCGCGACGTCGGCGCCGACGTGGATCGCCAGCTCGGCCTCCACGGTCGGCTTGGTCCAGCCGGCCACGTCGATCGTCGCGCCGGACGGCAGCTCCGACGTGTCGGCCAGCCAGCCGACCAGCGGCTGGTTGACGCCGGCGGCCTGCTGCGCGGCGGGCGTCGAGAATGCGACCTTCCATCCGCGGAGGCTGGCGCCGCCCGCGATGGCGGCGTCGCGGCGGGCGAGCTGGCGGGCCATTCCGGCAGCGATGCGCGGGTCGGACATGGGCTGCACCCTAGATGCCCAGGCGCTTGCGCGATCCGCGGCTGAGTTGGGCCCGAGGCGGGTAAGGGCGTCCCCAAACCACCACCCACGCAACCCCCTTTTTGGAGTGCACGGAATGCCCATCCCCGAGCAGGCAGGAACGCTGACCCTCGACGTGCAGAGCGACGAGACGCTGCACGTCGTCAAGGTCGCGGGCGAGCTAGACCTCAACACGCGCGACGAGCTGGCCGCCGTCCTCGACGCCCTGCCCAAGCCGCCGAACATCGTCGCGCTGGACTTCTCGGAGCTGACGTTCGTCGACTCCACCGGGCTGAAGACGCTGCTCCACGAGCATCGCCGTGCGCGCGAGGAGGGCTACGAGTTCGTGGTCGCCGGCTCGCGCCCAGAGGTCCGCGACATCTTCCGGATCACCGCCTTTGACCTGACGCTGCCGCTGGCCGACAGCATCGCGTCGGTGCGCGGCGAGTAGCTACTCCAGCCCGAACCAGCGCGCGCGGCGCGAGGACCCGAACTCCGCCTTCTCGGCGGCGAACGCCTCCGAAGGGTCGTTGCGCTGCGCCTGCGGCGCGTCGCCGGCCAGGAAGTTCACCTCGACCTTGCTGACTAGGCCGTCGCCGAACTCCGCGTAGCAAATGCCCCAGCCCTCGTAGGGCGCCGGGGCCTCGCCGCCGGTGATCTCGGCGACGATGTCGCCCGCGACGACGGTCGCGGCGGCCTCGGCGAAAATCCCCGCCTTGGGCACGTTGCGCGCGCCGGTGCTGACGTCGCCGACCGCGTAGACGCCGGGGTGCTCCGTGCGCAGGTTGGACTGGTCGACGGAGACCCAGCCGCCCAGCGGCGCGGGCGCGCGGTGGACCGGGATGCCGACGAAGAGGTCGTAGTCCAGCGTGTCGCCGGACTCGGTCTGCGCGGTGTTGGTGGCCGGGTCGATCGAGACGACCTTGGTCTGGGGCAGCTCGGTGATCCCGCGCGCGGCGAGGCCCTCGCGGAACATCGCCGAGACCTCGCCGGTGACCGGCACGGGCCGCTGCATCGGGAACGCGATCGACAGGTCGACCTGGTCGCGGATCCCTCGCTGGGTGAAGTGCTCGTGGAACAGGAAGGCGCCCTCGAACGGCGCGGGCGGGCACTTGAACGGCTGGGCGAGGACCGACAGCAGGATCTTGCCGCCCTCGAACGTCGCTAGCGCGTCGCGCAGCTTCTCGGCGCCGGCCAAGGTGTAGTACTCGTGCCCGCCCTCGGCGAAGCCCGGCGTCGCCGCGAAGTCGTAGTCGGCGCCCATCGCGATGACGAGGTAGTCGGCCTCGTACTCGCCCGCATCGGTCGTGACGCGCTTGGCCGCCGGGTCGATCGCCGTGACCGTCTCCTGGCGGAACTCCACGCCCGGCTTGTCGATCGCGCTGTAGGGCAGCCGCACCGACTCCGCCGTCGCGCGGCCGAGCATGACCTCCAACTTGTCAAAGCCGAAGTTCCACACGTCGTTGCGGTCGATCAGCGTGACGCGCACGGCGTCCGGAAGGGCCTCGCTGAGGCGGGTGGCGAGCTCGAGGCCCGCGAACCCGGCGCCGAGGATGACGACGTGCGGCTTCATGGGCGGGGATCCTATTCAGACCACCCGAACCGGGTGAGGGCCGATCACCCCGGTCGCGCGCAACCTGTCGTCATGGCTGCAGGCGACCGTCCTCCGATCGGCGTACCGGCTTGGGCGGTGGTCGCCTGCGGCGCAATCTCGGCGATCGCCGGCGTGCTGGCGATCGCCTACCCGAAGATCACGCTGTTGGCGCTCGCGCTGATCTCCGGGATCAACCTGATGATCTTGGGCGCGCTGGCCGTCGGCGAGGCGCTCGGCGACGAGGACGCCGACGGCAAAACGCTGCGCGTGGTGCTCGGGATCTTCGCGGTGCTCGGCGGGATCGTCGTGCTGCGGCGGCCGGGGGAGACGCTGCTCGTGCTGGTCGTCGCGCTCGGCGCGTGGCTGATCGTCTCGGGGCTCGTCGAGCTCGTGCGCTCGCTGCTGGGCGGGACCGAGCGGCGCGTGCTGGTCGCCTTCGGCGGCGTGATCGACGTCGCGCTGGGGATCGTCGTGCTCGCGCTGCCCGAGATCTCGCTGCGCACGCTGGCGACGATCGTCGGGATCGCGTTCGTCATCCACGGCGGCGTGCTGGTCGCGCGCGGGCTCAGACGGAAGGGACCAGCGGCAACGTCCCTCCAGGTGGCAACACCATCACCTTGACTTCTGGCGCCGTGAGGCGCGTGGCCGCGGCGAAGGCCGGGCCGGGTGCGGTCAGTAGCGCGGCGCGTCCGCGGCGCAGCGTGGCGGGAACGAGCGTCGCCCAGTGGATCGGCACCGCGATCACCGGGTTCAGGAGCGCGGCGGCGCGGGCGGCGCGCGGCGGGTCGAGGTGGCCGGGCCCCAGCCGCGGGCCCCAGCCGGCGACGGGCAGCAGCGCGACGTCGAGGCCACCGGCGCCGATCCGCGCCATGCCGTCGAAGAGGTCGGTGTCGCCAGCGAAGTAGACGCGCGGGCCATCGTCGGGCGCCGCGATCACGAACCCGAGCGCGTCGGCGGCGGAGGCGGAGGGCTGGAGCGGGTGACGGCGGCCGTCGTGGCGGGCGGGGACGGCGCGGATCTCCACGGAGCCGACCCGCGTGGCGTCGCCGACCGCGAGCTCGGTGGCCCGCGCGCGCAACGCCGCCGGCAGGAAGCGTCTCGCGCCGCGCGGGACGATCAAGGTGTAGTTGTCGCCGAGTCGACGCAGGCTCGGGACGTCGAGGTGGTCGCGGTGCAGGTGCGAGAGCAGGACGGCGTCGACGCGCGGTGGGGGCGCGACCGGCGGCGTCGCGCGCTGGAGATGGCCGACGCGCCGGCGCAGGACCGGGTCGGTCAACAGGACGGTGTCGCCGAGCACCAGCTCGACGGTCGCGTGGCCCAGCCAGCGCAGGCGGTCGCCGTCGCTCACGGCACGATCGCGGGCGTGTCGGCGAACGCCGTGTGGCCGAGCTGCGCTAGCCAGGAGCGCAGCAGCCGGTGGACGGCCTCGGCGCCGACGATGTCGCCCTCGGGCAGCGGCAGCGACGCGGGCGCCATGAGGAACGGGAAGCTCTGTGCCCCGCCGAGGCCGCCGTGCGAGCCGACGAGCTCCTCGAACGCGCCGACCTCGCCGAGCTGCGGGTCGTAGGCGCCGTTGACGACGAGGTCCGGGCAGTGCGGGAAGTGCGCGGTGCGCGCGACGTGCAGCGGCGCGCGCGGGCCGAACGGCGCGAGCGGGTCGGCGCCGATCACGCGACCTTCGCTGATCCGGTGCTCGCCGTCGGCGCCGAGCACGACGTCCTCGCCGCTCTCGTCGCGCACGAGCACGAACCCGATCCCGGGATGCGAGCGCAGCCGGTCCAGCAGTTGCGGGTAGGCGTCGTCGATCGCCTCGCGCGTGACGCGCCCAGGCCGCCGTGGGAACGAGATCAGCCCCAGGTTGCCCGACGCCATCACGACGACCTCGGGCGGCGGCTGAGGGGCGACGGCGTCGGCGTCGGTCGCCGGCGCGGCCGGGAGCGGATCCTCCGCCACCACCGCGCGCTCCGCCCGCGCCAGCGCCTTTCCACGCGCGCCGTCGGGCCCCACGCTCGCGGCGACCTCGGCCAGGCCCGCGCCGAGGCGGCCGCGCGTCTCGTCCTCCGCATCGGTCGCCGCGGCCACCGCGTCGGCGCCGCAGGCCTCGCGGACCACGTCCTCCAGCGTCATGCCGTGGCGCTGCAGGAACGTCGCGCCTTGAGACTGGCCGTGGTCGCTCAGGACGACGACCTCGTAGGGACGCGGCGCACGGGCGGCCGCGGCGGCGATCCGCGCGATCCGCTGGTCGACGCGGCTCAGCACCGCCAGCGTGTCGCGGCGCTCCAGGCCGGAGTGGTGGGCGACCTCGTCGTAGGCCAGGAAGGTGGTGTAGATCGTCGGCCGCCCGGCCTCGAGGTCGCCGATCACGGTCTCGACCTGAAGGTCGAGCTGGACCGCGGTCGCGAACGCGCGCACGCTCGCGTAGGACCAGTTGCGCGCGATCCGCGGTCGCACATCGCGGCGCCGCTGCCGGCCCGCCTCGCGCCGCTCGACGAGCATGTCGGCGACGGCCAGGCACAGCGTGCGGACCATGTTGTAGGGATCGGAGAAGTAGGTGAAGTAGTCGCGCCCGAGCCGGTCACGCCGCACGTCCAAGACGGTGGACATGGTCAGCAGCGAGTGCGGCGCGTCGCCGGAGAGGATGTTCGCGCGCGACGCGCCGTCGTCGTGCAGCAGCCCCTTGCCGTCCGAGATGCGCGCCTCGATCTCGGCCGCGTCGCGCGGGTGGTTGGTGACGATCGCGCGGCCGGTGTCCTTCTCCCACCAGCGAAACGCGGGCATGTCGTGGTTGTTGCCGTGCAGGATCCCGGCCTGGCAGGCGCCGGTCTGCGACGACCAGTCGGTCTCCCAGCGCACGAGCTGGTGGCTGCCGTCGTGGATCCACGCGGCCAGCGCCGGGACGTTCCCGTCGCGCAGCGCGCGCTGGAGCACCTCGTGCGCCAGCCCGTCGATCTCCAGCATCAGCAGGCCAGGGATGTCGGTGGTGATCGGGTTCTTCGGCTTCGGCCGCCGCGCGAGGTGGCCGCGGAAGCGCGCCTCGTCGTTGATCGACACCAGCCCGGTCCCCAGCGACGTGATCGCGGTGACCAGCACGACCGCCAGGACACCGTCAAACACGCCGGCCAGGTCGACGCCGGGGACGATCGCCGCCGTGCCGAGCAGGACAAGGGCATTGAGAACCAGCGCACCCAGCCCGATCGTCGCGACCGTCAGCGGCAGCGCGATCCGGATCAACAGCGGCCACAGCAGCGCGTTGATGGCACCGGAGACGAGCACCGCCGCGATCGCCGCGCCCGCGCCGTCGACCGTGAAGCCCGGCAGGATCGCGCTCGCCACCAGCAGCGCGGCCGCGCCGATCACGACGGTCGAAACCACGCGCCAGATCATCGGTCTCTCACCACGTACGGGTAGGACCCGAGCGCGCCCTCGGTGCTCGCGCGCGCCGTGGCGCCGGCCATCGTCACGCCGCCTCCTGCGCCATCTGGCGGTGCAGCGCCCACACGCCCGCGCCCGCCAAGGCCAAGTACAACACGATCGCCAGCGGGCGCGAAGCGGCCGGCAGCAGCCCGGCGGCCAGCAGCGCGACGATCGCGATCACGACGACGACGTAGGCGATCTCGGGATGGCCGACGACGCCGGGCGACAGCTTCTCGCGGGCGCGCGCCGCCCACGATCCGGCACCGGCCAGCCAGCCGCCCAGCACGCACAGCGCGCCGAGCACGATGCCGGTCCCGGCGATCTGGGCGAGCAGCCCGGTCAGCACCGACCAGGTCGCGCGCGCCGAGTCGGCCGCGGCACCGCCGTTGGCGAGCGCGTCGACGACCTCGCGGCCGGCGACCCGTCGTACGACGAGGATGATCAGCGCGCCGACGACCAGCACGAGCCCGGCGACGACCAGCCCACGCGCGACCGTCGGCCACACCGCGACCGTCGCGACGAGCAGGATGATGGCCAACGCCGCGCTGATCCAGCGCATGGCGTGCAGCGCGTCGACCGCCTTGCGCGCGGTGTCGAGCTTGTCACCACGCAGGATCCGCACGCGCGCCTTGTCGCCGGTCGCCGCGTTGGTCACGCCGAGCCGCTGCGCGAGCACGCCGAGCTGCGGTCGCAGGTCGAGGACGATCCCGTTGCGCGCCAGCAGCGTGTCATCGCCCTCGATCACCGCGGTCAGCTGCTGGTGCAGTCGCCGGGTGCTCTCCTCCCACAGCGTCTGGAACGCGCCCGAGCGCATGATCCGCAGGACGGTCCGCTCGGCCAGCTCGCCGGCGCCCGCGGCCAGCGGCCCGGCCACCGGCGCCAGCTTCGGCGGCAGCGCCTCGCGTAGGCGGTCGGCGACCTGCGGGCCGTCGATCAGCTGGTCGGCGAGGTAGGCGGCGGTGGTCGCCTGGACCGCCGGCTCTTGCAGCAGTTGGACAGACGCCGACGTGAACTCGTCGGTGTCGAGCAGCTGGCGGTCGGCCCACGCCCCGAGGGCGGCGACCACGCACAGCAACGTGGCAAGGACCGGGAGCACGCGGCGCATGCGACGCAGCCTGGGGCGGCGTTGGGTGAGCGCGCCTCACCCCGGCGGTGTGATGGCTCGTCACCCCGCCCGTTGCGACGGTGCCCGGCATGAGCGTGCATACGTCACTTCCCGCCGCCGACGATCAGCCCGGCGACGGCTGGCTGGTCTTCGCGTCGTGCCTCTTCCTCCTCAGCGGTGTGCTGAACGTCGTCTGGGGAATCGCGGCCATCGGGAACTCCAAGTTCTTCGCCGGTGGTCAGGAGTTCGTGTTCAGCAACCTGAAGACGTGGGGCTGGATCGTCCTCTTCCTCGGCGTGCTCGAGCTGATCGCCGCGTGGTCGATCAGCCAACGCGGCGTCTACGGCCGCTGGTTCGGGATCTTCGCGGCGTTCCTCAACGGGATCGGCGCGCTGATGTCGGTGTCGGGCCAGCCGCTGTGGTCGTTGGCCGTGTTCGGCGTCGACGTCCTGATCATCTACGGGCTCGCCGTCCACGGCGGGCGCACGGGCTACGCGCGATGAGCGCGGTCTACCCGGGCGCCGAGCCGTTCGGGGCTGACGTCGCAGTGCAGGGGCCGCCGCGCTGGCTGGCCGCCGTGGCGGGCGTGCTGTCGATCCTCGTCGGGATCGCGGCGCTGGTCTGGCCGGGCCCGACGCTGCTGGCGATCGGCCTGCTGTTCGGCATCTACTTCGTGATCTGGGCGATCGGGATCCTCGTGCGCGCGATCGGCGCCAGCGACGTGCCGGTCGGCCTGCGCGTCCTGGACGTCGTGGTCGGCGTGATCGCGCTGTTCGTCGGGCTGGGGCTCGTCGTGCGGCCGGGCGCGTCGGTGGCGACCGCGGCGCTGATCCTCGGCTTCTGGTGGCTCGTGCTCGGGGTGATGCAGCTCGTTCACGGCGTCATCGACCCGGTCGGCCGCGTCTGGAACATCGTCTGGGGGATCATCGGCGCGATCGCCGGGATCATCATCCTGGCCTCGCCGCAGATCGCGCTGGGCACGCTGGTGCTGATCGTCGGGATCTCGCTGATCCTGCAAGGTGCCTTGGAGCTGTTGGTGGCCTTCGGGGGCAACCGATGAGCGGCCGTGCACGGTCGCTCGCCACGGCGTTCGCGGTCGTCGCGCTGGCCGTCGCGGGCTGTGGCGACTCGCCCGAGGACACCGCGCACGACAACGGCAAGGCAGTCGGCGAGGCGCTGGCGCAGCTCGGCGACGCGCAGGACGTCCAGCAGCTGACGGACGCGACGGTCGCCGTCCGCCAAGCGGTCTCCGACGTCAGCGACGACGTCGGCAGCCGCGTGCGCAAGCAGGTCGACGCGCAGCGCGACTCGCTGAACTCCGTCGTCGGAGACCTGCGCACCGCGATCACCTCCGACGACGCGGAGGCGCGCGACCAAGCACGGACCAAGCTCCAGGACAGCGTCCAGGACCTGCGCTCGCGGGCGTCGTCGTTCAGCGACTCCAACGACTCGGTGACCAACTCGTTCTGGGACGGCGTGAAGGACGGCTACGACGGCTGAGCGGGCCGGAGAGGCCTACGGCGGCCGCTCGCCGTTTCGTGGTGCCGAGGCCGAGCCGCTGCTGCACCGCGCGGTCCCGCTGACGCGCGACCTGCCGTCCTACGGGCCGCCGCGGGCGCGGCGCGACGTGGTGGCGGGTCTGACCGTCGCGGCGCTCGCGCTACCGTCCGGGATGGCCTACGCGCAGCTCGCCGGGCTGCCCGCGGTCATCGGGTTGTACGCCTTGCTGCTGCCGTCGGTGGCCTACGCGTTGCTGGGTTCCTCACGGCCGCTGATCGTCGGGCCTGAGGGATCGCTGGCGGCGCTGGTGGCAGCCTCGGTCCTGCCGCTCGCCGCGCCCGGCAGCGCGGATGCCGCGGAGCTGGCGGCGATGTTGTCGCTCTTGGTCGGGGCGTGCTTCGTCGCGGCGTGGCTGCTGCGGCTGGGGTGGATCGCCGACTACCTCTCACGGCCGGTGCTGGTCGGCTATATCCACGGCGTCGCGGTCGTCTTGGTGATCGGCCAGCTGGGCAAGCTGATGGGGTTGGACATCGCGGCGATCGACCCGCTGCCCCAGCTGGCGGAGGTTGTGCGCGAGGCGGACGGGGCCGATGCGACGACCGTCGCGGTGGCTGTCGGCGGGATCGTGGTGCTGGCCGCCGGACGGATCTGGGTGCCGAAGGTGCCGATGGCGTTGGTCGTCGTCGTGGTCGGGATCGTGCTGGCCGACGCGGCGGATCTCGCCGCGCACGGCGTCGCGCTGGTCGGCCACGTGCCGTCCGGGCTGCCGTCGCCGACGCTGCCGACGCCGGGCGCGAGCGACACCATCGCCTTGATCCCGTCGGCGCTCGGCCTGTTCCTGTTGTGCTTCGCCGACGAGGTCCTGACCGCGCGCGCCTACGCCGGGCGCCACGCCCAGCACGTCGACGCCAACCGCGAGCTGCTGGCGATGGGCGCCGCCAGCGCGGCGGCGGGGATCACGCGCGGGATGCCGGTCGGCGGCAGCGGCTCGCGCACCGCGGTCAACGACGCGATGGGCGCGCGCACGCAGGTGTCGAGCCTCGTCGCCGCCGGCGCGGTCCTGCTCGTGCTGCTGTTCCTGACCGGGCCGATCGCCGACCTGCCCAAGGCGCTGCTAGGTGCGGCAATCGTCGTCGCCGCGGCCGGGCTGATCGAGCCGCGCACCTGGCGCGCGCTGTGGACGACCGACCGCGCCGAGCTGGCGATCGCCGCGTTCACCGCCGGCGGCGTGATCGGCGCGGGCGTGCTGCAGGCGATCGCGCTGGCGGTCGGGTTGTCGATCCTCGACGTCGTGCGCCGCAGCGCGCGCCCGCACGACGCGGTGCTCGGCTGGGTCCCGCGGCTGGGGCGCTACGCCGACGTCGCGCTGCACCGCAGCGCGGAGGTCACCGACGGGGTCGTCGTCTACCGCCTCGACGACCGCTTGTTCTTTGCCAACGCGGGCTACGTCAAGGGCCGCGTGCGCGAGGCGCTGCGGGGCGCGCCGACGCCGCCGCGCCGGCTGGTGCTCGACGCCGAGGGGATGTCGCACGTCGACGCCGCGGGGCTGGACGCGCTCAGCGGGCTGATCGCCGAGCTGGAGGAGGAGGGGGTCGAGGTCTGCGTGGCGCGCGCGAAGGCGCCGCTGAGCGCGAGGCTGGACGTGACGCCGATCACCGCGGACCGCCGCTTTGCGACGGTCCGCGCCGCGGTCAGCGCGAGCCGAGGATCTTCGCCTTCTCCTGCGCCAACTCCGCATCCGTGAGGATGCCCTGGGCGCGGAGCTCGGCGAGCTGCTGGAGCTGCTGGATCGTCGTGTCGGTGGAGGCCGCGGTCGGTGCCGGGGCGGCGGCGGGCGGCGGCGCGGCAGCGGCCTGCTCATAGGCGTCGGCCTCCGCCTGCTCCTCCCGGCGGTGCGCCATGTGGCCCTGCACCGCTCCGGCGGTCCCCGCGACGACCGCGGTCCGCGCGGCGAGCCCGAGCAGCCCGGGGCGCCCGAAGCGCGCGCCGCCCAGGCCGGGACGCATGATCAAGGGCATCAGCTTGCTCCTTCCAGGGCGGCCAGCGCGACCTGCGCGTCGGCGGCGGGGATGTGGTGGCGCAGCGCGATCCGGCCGCCGGCCTCCTGCAGCGCATCGGCCAGCGGCCGCGCCCAGACGTGCTCGTAGACGACCAGCGCGGCGGCCGCGCCGGGGTTCAGCGCCGCGCCGATCGCGGCGAGGTCGTCGTCGTTGACCAGGCCGTGGACCTCGCCCTCCAGGTCTGCCCAGGCCGACGCCGCGTCGCCGTCGGCCTGGGACACCTCGGTGCTCGTCACGGTGCCGTCTGCCTCGCGCCGCACGAGCAGCATGTCGATGATCCGGATCAGCCCGGCGTCGACCGCCGCGGCGATCGCCGGTGCGATGACGTCCGGCTCTTCGACTTCGATCGCCAAGATCTCTACGGGTCCGATCACGCTCATGGGCCGGATCGTCCGCGGGCCGGGGGTGAGGCCGCCTCATCCCTCCTGGGCGATCCGGTCGTGCTCGTCGAGCAAGGCCCATAGGAACGCCACGACCGGCACGGCGATCAACGCGCCGATGATCCCGGCGAGGATGCCGCCGGCCGTCACCGCGGCGAGCGTCGCCAGCGGGTGCAGGTTCACGCTGCGGCGGTAGACGATGGGGTCGAGCACGAGGCTCTCGACCTCCTGCACCGCGAGCACGATCACCGCGACCACGGCGGCGGTTCCGACGCCGTTAGCCGCCAGCGCCACCGCGACGCAGACCGCGCCCGAGACCCACGCGCCGGCGACCGGCACGAACGCCGCCATGAACACCAGCGCGGCCAGCGACCCGGCGATCGGCACGCCGAGGATGACCAGGCCGAGGCCGATCAGCAGCGCGTCGAACGCCGCGACGAGCGTGACGCCGCGGCAGTAGCCGCCCAGCGCCGCCCAGCCGCGCAGCGCCATCCGCTCGACGGCCGGGCGCCGGTCGGGTCGGAAGCGCCGGATCAGCCAGGCACCGACCTTCTCGCCGTCGGTCAGCAGGTAGATCAGGAACGCGACCGCGAGGACCGTGCCGCTGACCAGCTCGACCAGCAGCGAGGCGCCGCCCAGCACGCCGCCGAACAGCGCCTTGCCCGCGCTGGCCAGCGCGGGGCCGACCTGGCCGGCGGCGTCTCCGACCGGGGACGCGCCGAGGTCCAGCGGCCCGTCGTTGTGCTTGGCCCAGTCGGCGATCTCGTCACTGGCTTGGGAGACGAACGCGCCGATCTCGTCCAGCTGGCTGACGAACGACCCGATGATCACCACGGTCAGCAGCGCCAGCCCGGCGATCAGCGCGAGCATCACGAGGACCATCGCCGCGGGGCGCGGGATCCCGCGCGTGGCCAGCCAGCGCGTGGCCGGGAGCATCTGGGTGCTGAGCAGGACCGCGACGAACAGCGGGATCGCGAACGCGCGCAGGGTCCAGAACAGGAAGATGCCGAGCGCGGCGGCGCCCGCGACGACCAGGGCGCGCCAGCTCCACGCGGCGGCGGACGCCAGGCCGGGGGAGACGCCGCGATCGCTCACGATCGGGCGCGCTCGTCGCGGGCGGCGCCGACCGCCTCGTCGACCGAGCGGTGCAGTGCGGAGAGGTCGCGGTCGGCCCCGGCGCGGCGCAGCAGGTCGCGCACGACGCCGACGTCGCGGGCGACGATCAGGCGGGCGCCGCGCGCGGCCAGGTCCTCGGCGACCTGCTCGAGCATCGTCGCGGCGGTCGCGTCGATCGACGGGCTCGTCTCGGCGTCCAGGACGACGGCGGTGATGCCGGGCTCGGCGGCGGCCGCGAGCAGCGCGCGGTGCACGGCGTCGGCGTTGGCGAAGAACAGCGGACCCTCGACGCGCAGGACGGCGACGTCGGTGGGTGGCTCGGCGTCTGGATCACGCGCGGTGTCGACCCACTGGCCGTTGCGGCGGCCCAGGCGCGCGACGTGCGGCCGGCTGGCGCGGTAGAGCAGCAGCACGAGCGAGACGCCGATGCCGATGAACAGGCCGGGGAGCGTGTCGAAGACCAACACGCCGAAGAGCGCGGCGAGCGCGGCGATGAAGTCCGGCGCGACGCGCAGGCGCTGGAGGCGGCGCAGTGCTTCGATGTCCACCAACTCGATCACGGCGGCGATCACGACGGCGGCCAGCGTCGCCTCGGGAAGGTGCTCGAAGAGGCCGGTCAGGAGCAGCAGGGTGATGACGGTGAGCACCGCGACGACCAGACCGGAGACCTGCGTGCGCGCGCCCGCGGCGCCGTTGACCGCGGTCTTGCTCAGGCTGCCGTTGACCACCATGCCGCTTGACAGCCCCGCCGCGAGGTTGGCGCCGCCGAGGCCCAACAGCTCGCGGTTGGTGTCGATCTCCTGGTGCTCGCGCGCCGCGTAGGTCTTGGCCGCACCGAGGCCCTCGGCGAAGCCGACGAGCATCAGGCCGATCGCGCCGGGGACCAGCGTGCCGAGGTCGTGGGCGCTGACGTCGGGTGCGCCGAGCGACGGGAGGCCACCGGCGATCGGGCCGACGATCTCCACGCCGTGGCCATCGAGGTTGAAGAGGTCGACGACGGCGACGCCGAGCGCGACGGCGACCAGCGAGCCGGGAACGTGCGGCGCGGCCCTCCGCAGCCCCATGACGACGGCGAGCGAGGCAATGCCTATGAGTGCCGTCAGCCCGTCGATGTCGCCGAGACGCCCGAGGAGGCCGACCAGCTTCTCGAAGAAGTCGCCGTCGTCCTTGCCGACGCCGAGCAGCTTGGGAACCTGGCCGATGATGATCGTCAGCGCCAAGCCGATGATGAATCCCTTGATGACCGGCTCGGAGATGAAGCTGGCCAGGAAGCCGAGGCGCAACAGGCCGGCCAGCAGCGCGCAGAGGCCGGTGGCGATCGCCAGCGCAGCGGTCATGGCCGCGAAGCGGTCAGCGCCAGCTCCTGTGGTGACGAGCGCCGCGACCGTGGCGGCGCTGAGCGCGGCGGTCGCCGACATCGGGCCGGTCACGAGCTGGCGCGAGCTGCCCAGCGCCGCGTAGAGCAACAGCGCGCCGGGCGCGGCGTAGAGACCGACGACCGGCGAGACGCCGGCGATCGAGGCGTAGGCCAGCGCCTCCGGGACGAGCACGGCCCAGACGGTCAGGCCTGCGAGCAGGTCACCGCTCAGCCACGTGCGCCGGTATCCGTGCAGCGAGGCGAAGAGCTTCGTGCCCATGTGCGCTCGATGGTGCGCGCCGCCGGGGTGACCACGGTTCACCCCGCGCGGGTGATCCCCGCTCACGCTTCTCGGCGCCAGCGTTCGCGGCATGCCGACGACCACGATCGCCGCGCCGCCCGGGATGGCCTGGATCCCGCCCGGGACGTTCATCATGGGCTCAGACCGGTTCTACGAGGAGGAGACGCCGGTGCGGGCGGTGACGATCGAGCACGGGTTCTTCATGGACAAGCACCCGGTGACCGTTGCCGAGTTCCGGCGCTTCGTGGACGCGACCGGGTACGTGACGGTGGCCGAGCGGCCGTTGGACGCCGCGGACTACCCGGACGCCGACCCGGCCGCGCTGGTGCCCGGGTCGCTGGTCTTCCACCGCACCGACGGGCCGGTCGACCTGCGGCGGCCGGGCGCGTGGTGGGCCTACGTGCCGGGCGTGTCGTGGCGGTCGGCGACGCGCGGGCGCCACCGCCATCCGGTGACCCACGTGGCCTGCGAGGACGCCGAGGCCTACGCGGCGTGGGCGGGCAAGGCGCTGCCGTCCGAGGCCGAGTGGGAGCGTGCGGCGCGCGGCGGCCTGGAAGGCAAGGTGTACGCCTGGGGCGACGAGTTCGCGCCGGGCGACAAGATGATGGCCAACACGTGGCAGGGGCGGTTCCCGTATGAGAACACGCTGCGCGACGGGTTCGAGGGGACGTCGCCGGTGAGCGCGTTTCCACCCAATGCCTATGGGTTGTACGACGTCTGCGGCAACGTGTGGGAGTGGACGGCCGACCGCTGGGCGACGGGCGGGACGCACCCGTGCTGCGCGCCGGAGCGGATGCCGGGCGAGCACTTCGAGCGGCGCGTGATCAAGGGCGGCTCGCACCTCTGCGCGCCGTCGTACTGCCTGCGCTATCGGCCGGCGGCGCGGCAGAGCGAGACGGTCGACACGTCGACGTCGCACCTGGGGTTCCGCTGCCTCGTGCGGCCGTGACCGCGCTCGCGCCCGCGTGGTTGCGCGAGTACGACCGCGCGTGGCTGCGCGCCGATCTGATCGCGGGCATCGTCGTCTGGTCGGTCGTCGCGCCGCAGGCGGTGGCCTACGCGCAGATCGCCGGGCTGCCACCGGCGGCGGGGCTGATGGCGGCGCCGGGCGCGCTGCTGGCCTACGCGTGGCTGGGGACGTCGCGCTTTTTGATCGTGAGCGCGACGACCGCGACGTCGGCGGTCTCGGCCGCCGCGGTGGGACCGCTGGCCGGGGGCGACGTGGCGCGCTTCGCGGCGTTGTCGGCGGCGCTGGCGCTGGTCTGCGCGGTGGTGCTGGTGGTAGCGGGCCGGCTCGGGCTGGGCGCGATCGCCGACCTGGTCAGCAAGCCGGTGATGGTCGGGTTCCTGTTCGGCGTGGGGTTGACCGTGGCGATCGCGCAGGTGCCGGCGGCGCTGGGCCTGCCGGGGGCGGAGGGGACGTTCTTCGACCGGCTCGGCGCGCTGTGGCGACACGTCGACGACGTGCACGCGGAGACCGCCGTGGTCGCCGCGGCGAGCGTCGCCGCGCTGCTGGGCCTGCGTCGCATCGCCCCGCGCCTGCCCGCGCCGCTCATCGTCCTGGGCGGCGCGATCGTCCTGTCCGCGCTGCTCGACCTCCACGGCCACGGCGTCGACACCGTCGGGCGCATCCCGCGCGCGCTGCCCGACGTCGCGGTCCCGGACGTCTCGGTGAGCGACCTGGTGAACCTGTTCGCGCCCGCGTTGGGCGTGCTGATCATGAGCGCCGAGGCGGTCGGGGTCTCGCGCGCGCTGGCCGCGCGGCACGATGAGCGCATCGAGCCGGCCCGCGACCTGATGGCCTTGGGTGCGTCCAACCTGCTGGCCGGGTTGTCGTCGGGCTTCGTGCAGTCCGGTGGCGCCAGCCAGACCGCGGCGGCCGAAGGCGCGGGCGGCCGCACGCCGCTGACCGCGGTCGTCTGCGCCGTGTTGGTGTTGTTGACCGGCGCCTTCCTCGGTGGTGTCTTCACCGACCTGCCGCAGGCGACGCTCGCCGCGGTGGTAATCGTTGCGGTCGCCGGGTTCTGGGACGTGCGCGAGCTGCGGCGGATCGCGCACGTGCGCCGCAGCGCGGCGGTCTTCGCGGGCCTGGCGCTGACCGGCGTGCTGGCGCTCGGCGTGTTGCAAGGCCTGGTGGTGACCGCCGGGCTGACGTTGATCTACGTGATCCGGCTCCTGGCCGGGGTCTCGGTGTCCCCGCTCGCGCGCGACGACGCGACGGGTAGTTGGACCCGCAACGCGGCCACCGACGGCACGGGGTGGATCCCGGACGACACGGTGGTGCTGCGCGCCGACGGCCCGTTGTTCTATGCCAACGTCGAGGGCGTCAAGGACACCATCTTGCGCCTCGGAACGCCGGTCGCCCACGTCGTCCTCGACCTCTCGCCCAGCTCGCGCCTCGACGTCCAGGCTGCTGACGCGCTCGGCGAGCTGGCCGACGCCCTCGCCGCCCACGGCACCACATTCACCCTCGCCTCCGTGCGCGCCGATGCACGAGTGACGCTCGACCGCACGGGCGCCTCGGAACGCGTGGCGTTCGTCGCGGATCTCGAGGCCACGCGTCCGAGCACCGCTCGCCCCGTCTCCTCATGACGGCCGGCGCACGATGTAGATCGCCCGCTCGTCGTTGAGCTCGTCGACCGGCCTCGCGATCGTCCTGTCGCTCAACCCGTAGACGCCATGGAGCTCCAGGTCGGCGGCGGCCAGCCCATCGCGGATCTCGGCGTCGGTGAAGTGGCGCTGCAGGTGGGGGACGCGACGGGACTCCCAGCGAAAGCCGGTGCGTTGCTCCAACACGACGAACTCCCCGCGCATCGTCGTGCCGGGCGCGAAGTCCGGGCTGGCGCCGCTGTTGAGCATCACGATCCGCCCAGGCTCCTGCTGGACGAGGGTGTCTAGAGTCCGGAGCCCGCCGAGCGTGACGACGTCGAACACCAAGACGCCGCCCGGCGCGAGGTTGCGATGGAAGCTGGAGAAGGCGTCAGACAGCTGCTGGGTGTCGAGCAGGTGGTTGACGGCGTCGCTTAGCGCGGAGACGAGATCAAACGTCCCGAGCACGGACAGCTCCCGCATGTCGTGCCGGATCAGCGGCACGTCAGGGCCGAGAGTCCGGCGCGCCTGCGCGAGCATGCCGGCGGAGATGTCGACGCCGACGACCTCCCAGCCGCGCGCGACGAGCGGCGCGGTGCTCTTGCCGGTTCCGCAGGCGACGTCGAGCGCGCGGACGCCGTTGTCGGGTAGCCCAGCGCCCGTAGCCAGCGCGAGCATCTCCGACCACCACCAGTCATAGTCCTGATCGCGGGCCAGGATGTCGTAGAACGGCGCGAACGCGTCGTAGGCCGCGGTCGAGGGAGACACGCTCACCACAGGACCTCCTTTCGCTTTCGCTTTTCGCGTCACGGTAGGGCCGCCGACGGGAGCGGGTCAATGGCCGATCGACAGCGCCGTCGAGGACGGACACTGCCGACTGGCACGGTGACGAGTGGCGCTTGGCGCTACGCCAGCTCGGCGGCGGGCTCGCCGGCCGGCTGCTGCTGGGGCCGCAGGCGGCGAGGGAGGACGACGATGGCGACGATGAGCCCGACCCCGAACATGACGGTCGCGACGTAGAACGCGGTCGTGTAGCCGTGGATCTCGGCCGCCGAGGCGAGGCCGGGGGCGCCCGCGTGGTCGGTCAGGTAGTTCGACGCGGAGCTCGCAAAGATCGTCGACAGCACCGCGGTGCCGACCGCGCCGCCGACCTGCTGGCAGGTGTTGACCATCGCGGATGCGACGCCGGCCTCGTAGCGGTCGACGCCGAGCGTCGCGGTCGCAAACGACGGCGCGAAGATGCACGGCATCCCGATGCCGAGGATGAGCAGGCCGGGGAGCACGTTGGCGGCGTAGGTCGACGACGGCGAGAGCTGCGCGAAGAACGCCAGCATCGAGATCGCGCCCAGCGTCATGCCGGTGATGATCAGCACGCGCGCGCCGGTGCGAGGCAGCACCTTGGTCTGAAGCGTCGGAGCCATGATGAAGATCAGCGCCGTCATCGGCAGGAACGCGACGCCGGTCTTCAGCGGCGAGTAGCCGAGGTCGCGCTGCATGAAGAACGTGAGGAACAGGAAGACGGCGAAGACGCTCGAGCCGGCGATCGCGATCGAGGCGTACGCGCCACCGCGGGCGCGGTCCCAGACGATGTGCAGCGGCAGCAGCGGGTTGGCGGAGCGTCGCTGGGAGAGCACGAACGCGACGAGCAGCACGACGCCGGCCGCGAGCGAGCCGATCGTCACCGCCGACTCCCACGAGTCGGTCTCGGCCTTCGAGAACCCGAAGACGATCGCGAACAGGCCCACGCACGCCAGCACGACGCCGAGCCAGTCGATCCGCGGGCGCTGCGGGTGGGCCTCGTTGGAGATCAGGCGCAGCGCGAAGAACGCCGCGGGGATCGCGATCAGCAGGTTGACGTACAGGCACCAGCGCCACGACAGGATGTCGGTGAGCAGGCCACCGAGCAGCAGGCCGACCGACGCGCCGGCGGTCGCGACGGCCGCGAAGACGCCGAACGCCTTGGCGCGGTCGGGCGAGTCCGCGAACGTGACGGTCAGCAGCGACAGCGCCGACGGGGCGAGCAGCGCGCCGAACACGCCCTGCAGCGCGCGGGCGATCACGAGCACCTCGAAGTTCGGCGCCAGGCCGCCGAGGACCGACGCGGCCGAGAACCCGATCAAGCCGCCGACGAACGTCCACTTGCGGCCGAAGAGGTCGCCGAGCTTGCCGCCGACGAGCAGCAGGCTGCCGAACGCCAGCGCGTACGCGGTCACGACCCACTGGCGGTTCTCGGTCGAGAACCCGAGGTCCTCCTGCGCCGAGGGCAGCGCGATGTTGACGATCGTCGAGTCGAGCACGACCATCAGCTGGGCGACCCCGAGCAGGGCGAGGACCGCCCAGCGGTTGGGCTCGGCGGTATGGGATCCGGCGGCAGGCATTCATCGGAGGGTACAAAGCGGAGGAAGCCTCCGAATGCCACGTTGGCTCGGACGTCTGATCTCACCCCCGCGGGATGAGGTCCGATCGCTCCCGCGGCGGCGATCGTCTGGCCAATGAGCGACGAGACCACGCGCTACAGCCGCTACGAGAGCGAGCCTCCGCCACCGCCCGGTGATGGTGGCGGCAGCGCAGGCAGCAGCGGTGGTCGAGGCTGGATGCTGGCCTTCGTGGCGCTGGCGGCACTGGCCGTCGGCGTCGTCGCGGGGCTCGTGATCAACGACGGCGACGAGCAGACCCGGACGGTGCGGGGCGCGACGCAGACGGTCGTGAAGACCACAGCGCCCGCCAAGACGAGCGTCGGGGTCACGATCACGCAGCCGGAGCGCACGGTCGAGCGGACGGTCACCGCCGATCCGGTCACCGTGACGGTGCCGGCCGAGACCGACGACGAGCCCGCGCCGTAGATCCGCTCTAGGCCAGCGCGGCGATGCCCTGGCCGAGCAGCACCAGGCCGAAGATCCCCGCCGAGCCGCCGGCGACCGCGCGCTGGTGGGAGATCAGCCACTCCTTGCCGGTGCTCAGCAGCGCGTCGGCGCGGTGGGGGAGGGCGAGGTAGACGCCGAGCGGGATCAGGATGCAGAGGTCGATGGACAGCACGAGCACGACCGTCACGATGGCCGTGGTCGCCGCGTCGGCGTCGGAGCCGATCAGCGCCTGCACGGCGCTGAAGTAGACGGCGATGTCGGCCGGGCTGATCGCGATCAGCAGCATTCCGAGCACGAGCGCTTGGATCGGGCGCATCTCCTCGACGCGCCGCATCCACGCCGGCGCCTGGCTCACGCGCAGCGGCCGGCCGGTGTTCGGATCGACCAGGGGGTGGTGCGCGCCGATCAGGTTGCGCAGGGCGACGCAGAGCAGCATCAACCCCACCACCAACTCGACCGACGCCTTCGCCGACTTTCCCGACGCGCCCTCGTGCCCGGACAGCAGCGCCAGCAGCCCGGACGCGATCAGGACGAGCACGAGCGTCCAGCCGACCAGGCACGCGACCGTGTTGGCGACCGGCCGGCGTGAGCCGAGCAGCATGATCGTCGTTAGCGCCGCGACGGGGGACAGTGCGCCGACGACCGCGGCGGCGACGATCTGGGGGAGCACGACGCGGATGCTCGGGGCTGTTGGGGTGAGCCGTGGTCGTCCGGCGGGGGTGAGGTGTTGCTCGTGTGTCGCCGTCATCCGCATGTCCGTTAGGATGTTTGGATGAGCGACGGTTGCTGCGATCTGCTGTGCCTGGACCTGCCGAAAGCCGAGGCGCTGCGGCACGCGCGCCCGGACGCGGCGGAGCTGGCCGCGGGCGCGGGCGCCGCCAAGGCGCTGGGGGATCCGACACGGCTGTCGATCGCCGCGGCGCTGCGGGCCGGCGGCGAGCTGTGCGTCTGCGACCTGGCGTGGGTGACCGAGCGGTCCGACAAGCTCGTCTCTCATCATGTACGCCAACTGCGGACGGCCGGGCTGGTGCGGTCGCGGCGCGACGGCAAGATGGTGATGTACGAGCTGACGGAGCTCGGCGCGGCGCTGTTGAGCGCGGTGCTCCCGGAGGCGGTGGTCACGTCGTGAGCTTCGAGCTGCCGGTGATCCCGGCCGCGCCTGTTGCGCCCGCCGCGCCCGCACGCGACGCCGCCTGGGAGCGCGCCGCGCGGTGGGCGGTTCGGCTGTCGTGGATCAGCTTGGTGTACATGGGCGTCGAGGGCGGGGTCGGGCTCTGGCAGGGCCTGGCCGCAGGCTCGATCGCGCTGGCCGGCTGGGGCCTGGCGTCGTTCGTCGAGGGCCTGGCCTCGGTGGTCGTCGTCTGGCGCTTCACCGGCGCCCGGCGGCTGTCGGACACCGCCGAGCACCGCGCGCAGCGGCTCGTCGCGCTGCAGTTCTTCATCTTGGCGCCGTACGTGACCGTCGAGAGCATCCGCACGCTGATCGAAGGCGGGCACGCCGACGTCACCGCGATCGGCATGGCGCTGACCGCGACGAGCGTCGTCCTGATGCCGCTGCTGGGCAAGGCCAAGCACAACCTCGCGCAGCGGCTCGGCTCGGGCGCGACCGCCGGCGAGGGCACCCAGAACATCCTCTGCGGCATCCAGGCCGCGGCGGTGCTCCTCGGCCTGGCCGCCAACGCCGCCGTCGGTGCCTGGTGGCTGGACCCGCTGATCGGGTTGTTCATCGCCTTCGTTGCGGTCAAGGAAGGCCGCGAGGCGTGGCGCGGCGAGTCCTGCGCGTGCTGCTGAGCGGGGCTAGTCCTTGAACTCGAACCGGAAGGCCTGGGAGCGACGGGTGCAGCGCCACTGGCCGCCCTCGGGCACGCCGCTGACCTGCCGGCAGGTGAAGCCGCGCGGTGCGGTGAAGGTCTTGGAGATCTCGCCGCGGTAGGCCTTCATGATGTCGCGCGCGGTCGCGCAGCTGAGGCCGCGTGCCGAGGAGATCCGCACGTTGGGGTAGTCGGAGTAGGTTGAGCAGGACACCACTCGGGCGGCGGCGCCCGCAGGTGCGGGGAGCGCGACGGCGATCGCCAGCACGGGAGCCGCGGAGAGCGTGGTCTTCAGGAGTCGGTGAGAGAGCATCGCCCGCGACGATGTCAGAGCGCGAGGCGCTCAGGGCGTCTGCGCGCAGGACGAGCCGGACCGCGACGCGGTCCGGCTCGTCGCTGACGGGTGCGGGTCAGGCCGCCGGCGTCGCGGCGGGCGCCGCGGTGCGGCGGGCCGCCGGGGCCAGCAGGCGCTCGGCCGCGGCGCCGAAGCCGAGGCCGATGACCAGCCACAGCACGGCGTTGGTGCCCAGCGACGCCAGACGGAACTTGTAGAGCACGTCGGCCGGGAAGCCCGCCGGCATCTCGTTGACCGCCGGCAGGATCAGCTGCGCGACGATGATCATCGCCACGAAGGCGACGAACGCCGCGATCGCGGCGTTCCATACGCCGAGCGACGGCAACAGCGAGCGGCGGATGCGCCCGGCGGCGATCGCCGCGACGACCGAGATGATCACCATCACGATGTACAACAGCGTCCGGCGCCCGATCGTGTCGTCGTTGCTGACGGCCGGCGGGTTGGCGGGGTACTTGGTGAACGGGACGATCACGATCGTCAGGTAGGCGGCCAGCGCCAGCAGCCCGGCGGTCGCCCGCGCCGACAGCTTGCCGTTGCCGATGCGCCCGTACGCCCAGGCGTAGGCCAATGAGAACAGGCCGCCGAGCGCGACGCCCATGACCAGCGTGCCGGTCAGCAGGCCCCAGGTGCTCTGGAGGTCGCGGCTGACCAGCGGGGCCTCGTCGGGCTCGTGAGCGAGCTGGGCGAGGTGGTCCTCGAAGGCGATCGCGTGATCGACCTGCGGCTCGCCGAAGATCAAGGCGAAGCAGAACGCCAGGACGCCGGCGGCGACGCCGACCAGCATCCCGCGGATGAGCAGGGAACGAACCATGATGGTGTCCTTGGTCCCTAGTGGCAGGGGAAGCCCAGCAGGTGCCGGGCGTCGTGGACCCACTCGTGGACGTCCATGCCGGCGATCACCGACGTCGCGCCTTCCTCGGCGCCCACGAAGTAGATGAGGATCATCAGGAGCAGCCCGCCGAACAGGACGAACGGCAACAGGTCCTGCGCGGAGGCGATGGGGGCCGGCGCGACATCCGCACCGGCGTGACGCTCGAGAGCGACGTCAGACATGTAGAGCTCCTTCTCGGGATCGTGCGTCCCGTGACGACAGAAGATGTCGCGGAGTCGAGTGTCTGGCTCCCGGGGCTTATGCCCCGGTCACAGTGGCGCGACCGCGCCGGACTTCAACCGGCTTCCTCGGACTCCACGCGCCGCGGATCATACGCGTGGCGCGCCTAGAGCGACGAAAGCCCCGCGTGAGCAGGGCTTTCGAAATGCGGATGAGAGGACTCGAACCTCCACGGGGCAATTGCCCCACAAGGCCCTCAACCTTGCGCGTCTACCAATTCCGCCACATCCGCGTGACAGGCGGAATCAGCATACCGAGCGGGGTCGGTTGCGGGCAGTCGGCTTGATTCCGTCTGAAGACCCCGCTACCTTCACGAACACATGTTCGACCGAGAGAACACGGACCGCGAGAGGTGACCCCGGTGGATCTAACCAAGCGCCAGCAGGAGATCTTCGACTTCATCAAGCGGTATTCCGCCAAGCACGGGTATCCGCCGACGGTGCGCGACATCGGCAAGGCCGTTGGTCTTGCGTCGTCGTCGACCGTTCACGCGCACCTGGCCAACCTGGAGAAGCTCGGTTTGCTGCGACGGGATCCGTCGAAGCCGCGGGCTCTGGAGCTGCTCGACAAGGCGTCGTCGGCCGTAGGTTCCGCGGTCGAGGAGGCGGTGGACAACGTGCGGTCGATCGTGCGACCGGCGGGTTTGCCGGTGGTCGGCGCGGTTGCCGCCGGTCAGCCGATCCTCGCCGAGGAGAACATCGAGGAGTACGTGGAGGTCCCGCCCGTCGCGGGTGGGGAGCAGGGCGAGTACGTCCTGCGAATCCGCGGCGAGTCCATGAAGGACGCGGGCATCCTCGAGGGCGACTACGTGGTCGTTCGCAAGCAGGAGAGCGCCGTCGACGGTGACATCGTCGTGGCGCTGGTGGGGGAGGAGGCGACGGTCAAGCGGTTCTTCCGCGAGCAGGACCACATTCGCCTTCAGCCCGAGAACACGACGATGGAGCCGATCCGCTCGAAGGACGTAAGGATCATGGGGCGCGTCGTCGGACTCTTCCGGAGCGTGTGACATGTCGGCGACCTTGACCCTCTTCCGTCCGTCGATTCTCGACCCTGTCGAGGATGGCGGCCGTACCCAACTGCGCGAGCCGGGCTTCGTGCCCGACCGTCCGCGGTCGGCTCCCAGTGACGGGGAGCAGCCTCAGCGGCACGAGCCCGGCTCTGCGCGATCCGGCGTCGAGATGCGAGCGCCGGTTGCGGCGCCCGCACGCGACGCCGACCAGGTGATGGTTCAGCAGGGCGGTGGGCCGACCCTTGACGACGTGCTCGTCGGGGTCTGGGAGGGCCTCGCCGCACACCGCACCGTTGCGTGCCCGGCCTGCGGCGAGGCGATGACGCCCCGCTACAGCGCCGGGCCCGCGCCGGTCGGTGGCCGCTGCTCGTCCTGTCGGACGACCATCGCCTAACGCGTCGCTTCCCCCGCCCGCGGAACGCCGCGGGCGCCTTCAACCCCTCATTCCCCTCCGGCGCCCGCGCTCCCCGCGGGCGTTCGTGGTTGTTGGGGCTTTGAATTGTCGTTCACGCCGCACGTGTTCCGACCAGCACCGCGAGGTCGCGGTCGCGCCAGGCCAGCTCGGCGCTCAGGCCCGCCTCCTCCAACCACCCCAACTGCTCGTTGACCGAGCTGGGCGTGTCGAAGACGCCGTCGATCGGGGTGACGACCTCGGCGTCGTCCTCGGGAACGATCAGGTCACCGAGCACGAAACGCCCGCCCGGCGCGAGCACGGCGTGGACGCGCGCGAACAGCGATGCCTTCTCGGCCGCGTCCAGGTGGTGGACCGCCAGGGCGGAGAAGACCACGTCAAACGGGCCGTCCGGCAGCGGGTCCTGCAGGCGCGCGACGCGCAGGTCCGCGTCGGGCAACCTCGGACGCGCGCGGGTGAGCATCGGCTCGCTGGCGTCAATGCCGACCAGCGCGGCGCCCGGGTGCTCGGCGAGCACACGCAGGGCGGTCTCGCCGGTCCCGGTGCCGAGCTCCAGAACACGCGCCGCCGGACGCGGGGCGGAGGCCGCGGCTTCCGCCACCGCGGCCTGCAACGCCCCGTACGCCGGGACGTCCTCGGCCATTAGCCGGTCGTAGTCGTCCGGGTCGAAATGGAACTGGCCCATGTGACCCGGACGCTACCTCGCGCGGCGCGGTGCCGCGCAGGGCTCAGTCGTCGCTGCCGTGCCCGCCGCTGCCGTGGTCGTCGCCGGCGTCGTGGTTGGCGCCGTCATCGGAACCGCCTCGGCCGCTGCCGCCGTTGTCATCGCCCGAGCTGTCGTCGTCCGGCTCGATCTTGCGCGCGACCCAGCGCCCGTCGACGCGCTTGCCCTTGACCTCAACGGCCTTGTTGCGCAGCGACGACAGCCCGCTCAACCGCTCGTAGACCGTCGCGCTCGTCACGCGGAAGGTCCGCGTCGTGCCGCTCGACGACCGCAGGCGGAACGTCCGGTTCGCGGTCGAGACCGACGTCACCGTGCCGTGGTAGCTCGTCAGCGACGACGAGGACTTCACCGGGACGGCCGCGGCGCCCGCGCCGGCCACCGGCAAGCCCGCCACCGCTACTGCCAAACCGGCCGCGGCCGCGGCCGGCGCCACCAAGGTTCTCATGCGAAGCACTTGCATCAACTCCTCTTCATCGGGGTTGACGACAGGCTCCCCGCTCAGCGGTCCCGAGCGCACTGGGACTTAAGTCCCGGGCCGCGATCACACAGTTGCAGCCCTTCCCGGTCACGCTCCCACAGCGCTACCCTGACTCCTGCACGCTGGACGGCCGCGGCGGGGAGAAATCCCGTCGAGGAAAGTCCGGACACCACAGGGCATGGTGGTCGGCGCAAGTCGACCCGGTGAAAGCCGCGGGACAGTGCCACAGAGACATACCGCCGATGGCCGGGCTGCACGTGCGTCCGGCACAGGCAAGGGTGAAAAGGTGCGGTAAGAGCGCACCGGCGTCATGGCGACATGGCGGCCAGGCAAACCCCACCAGGTGCAAGGCCAAGCAGGACCGTTCGCAGGCTGCCCGCCAAGGTCCAGGTCGGCCGCTCAGATGGATGGTCGTTCACGACAAGATCCGGCTTACAGGCGTGCTACGGCGAGGGCCCTTCGGGGCCCTCGCTACGTTTCGCGGGTGCGCTTCTCCCTGCTGTACGAGCTTCAACTGCCGCGACCGTGGGACGCCGACGCCGAACGGCGCCTGATCGCCGAGGCACTCGACCAGCTCGCCGCCGCCGACCGCCTCGGCTTCCACACCGCCTGGGTGGTGGAGCACCACTTCGCCGAAGAGCAGTCCCACGCGAGCGCGCCAGGCGTCCTGCTGAGCGCCGCCTCACAGCGGACGACCGACCTGCGCCTGGGCCTGGCCGCGCGCCCTGCGGTGCATCATTCGGCGCACCTGGCGGCAACGGTCGCCACCCTGGACCTGGTCTCGGGCGGCCGCGTCGAGCTGGGGGCCGCCGCGGTGGCGTCGGGCGCGGAGCGCGGCGTGTTCGGCGACGGCGCGGACACGGCGCTGCTGACCGCGATCCGCATGATGGTGGAGTCGCCGTTCGCGGGTGAAGGCGATGGCCTTCCGCCGCGCGATGTCGTCCCCAAGCCGCTCCAGAAGCCCCATCCGCCGCTGTGGGCGGTGGTGGCGCGGCGGTCCGACGCACGTGCCGCGGGGGAGCGCGGGGTGGGGGCGTTGGTGGTGTCCTCCGTCGACCCGGAGGACTTGCCCGGCTGGGCGTCGGAATACGACGCGGCACTGAGTGGTTCCTCGGCGGTTCCTGTTGGTTTTGCCGTCAACGCGCGGCTCGCCGCCGCCGTGCCGATGCATGTCCATCATGATGAGGAGGAGGCGATCGCACGCGCGATCGACGGCGCGCACTTTGCGGCCTACGCGCGCGGGCACTACACGACGTTCGGCGAGCACCGGCCGGGGAAGACGTCGGTGTGGGAGGACTTCCAGGCACGCCGCGACGACGTGGGGTTGGCGCGGCGCCCGATCGTCGCCGACGGGGCGCCGCTGAAGGTCAAGCTGATGGGCGGGGGGCTTGCGTCGCAGCGTGGAGCGATCGGGACACCGGACCAGGTCCGTGAGCTCGTCGAGCGCTACGCGGCGGCGGGCGTGGACGAGTTGGTGTTCATGGTTCAGATGGGCAAGATCGAGCATGAACATGTCATTGCCTCGCTCGAGCTGTTCGCGGAGGAGGTGATGCCGACGTTCGCCTCACGCGACGACGATGCTGCCTCGCGGCTGTCCGACGACGCCGCGCGGCGCGCGCTGGAGCGGCGTGAGGCGCGCCGAGCGGCGCCGCGGGGCTACGCGTTCAGGGCAGACGAGGGTGCCTCGGGAGGGTCGAGCGCGCCGGCGGCGCCGCTGCCGGTGGCACCTCCCGTCGCCGCGTCCGGGTCCGGGTCCTCCGAGTCACGCGCCGCCGGGCTCATGCGCGCGCTCGAGTCCCGCGGCGAGCGCGCCTTTCAGTCCTTCGTCTCGCGCTCCGGCGACGGGCGCCTGGCACGAACCGCGGGCTCGTCGGCCGGCCTGCGCGTAATCTTCGGCGCGATGGAGCGTCAGTTCGCTCCGTCGAAGGCCAACGGGTTCACCGGCGACATCCAGTACAACCTGCGCGGCGAGGACGGCGAGATCCGATCGTGGACGGTGACGATCGCGGATGATCGGGCGTCTGCGCGCCCGGGTGCGTCGGACGATCCGCGCCTGGCGATCACGCTGTCGACCGCCGACTTCATCCGCATCGCGGGGCGCGATCTCGATCCGGTCAAGGCGGTTCTGACCGGTCGCCTGGAACTGGCCGGGGACTTCACGGTGGCGATGAAGCTCGGCGAGATGTTCGGGCAGCCAGGACCTTTTTGATGTTGACGACCGACCGCGGCTCATGCGAACATGTGTTCGATTCAACCTATGGTCGTTGCCGTCCTCCTTTCCCGTTTTGAACTCGTCATCGCCGCCGGTGGGCGCGCGGCGCTCGCGCAGGGGCCCGCCGCCCTGGCACCGGAGCCGGGGCGCGAGCAATGCGTGGGGGAGGTGTCGTCCTCGGCGGAGGCTTTCGGCGTCCACAAGGGGATGCGGCTCGGCGAGGCGCTCGCACGCTGCCCGTCGCTGGCGCTGATCCCGCCGGACCCCGTAGGCGTTGCCGACGCCTGGGAGAAGGTCATTGCGCGGCTCGAGTCGGTCGGGGCGGCGGTCGAGAGCGACGCGCCGGGGCTGGCCTTCTTCGACGCGGCATCGCTGGCGCGATTGCACGGGGGCACGCTGCCGCCTGCGCAGGCGGACGGCAACGTCGTGCCGTTTCCGGGGCGCGCTGGAGGTGCGCCGCCGTGGCTGGCCGGGGTGGTGAGCGCGGTGCGGGCGGCGCTCCGGCTGCCCGCGCGCATCGGCGCGGGGCCGTCGCGGTTCTGCGCGCTGGCCGGCGCGGTGAAGGCGCGGTCGCGACGGGCGGAGGTCGTCGATGGCGCCCGCGGTCTGGCGTCCGAGCCGGTCGCGCTGCTGCGGCGAAGGCCGGAAGCCGCGCAGGTCGTGGAGCCGCTGATCCGCCTCGGGGTGACGACGCTGGGCCAGCTCGCCACGATGAGCCGCGCGTCGATCGCCGACCGCTTCGGTCGCGTGGGGGAGCTGGCGCACGACCTCGCTCGTGGGCGTGACACCGAGCTGCGCCCGCGCGTGCCCGGAGAGGTGCTGGAGGAGATGCTGGAGCTGCCGGAGTCGGCGTCGGGCGTGCAGCTCGAGCGGGCGCTCGTGTTGTTGGTGGACCAGCTGCTGGCCCGTCGTGAGCGCCGCGGCCGGACGCTGCGCGCGGTCGTCCTGGGTGCGCGCCTGGTCGAGGGCGGCACCTGGCGCGAGCGCGTCGTCTTCCGCGAGCCCTTGTCTGACGCGACCCGCATGCGCCTCGCGCTCGGCCAGAAGCTGATCCTCATGCCCGCGCCGGCTGAGGCCTTGCGCCTAGCCGTCGAGCGCTTCGGTCCTTCCGCTGCTGGCGCCCACGCCCTCTTCGACGACGGCTCCGCCGTCCGCACCGGGCGCATGCGTGAGGCAATCCGCCAGGCTCGCGCGGTCGCTGGCCCTGAGGCCGCCCTCCGCGTCCTCACGGTCGACCCGGACTCCCGCGTCCCCGAGCGTCAGGCAGTGCTGGCGCCGTACGAGCTGTGAGGCCCTCTGGCACGGCAGCCGCGCCGCCGCCGCGGCCGTGACCGGCCCGCGCCGCATCAACGTCCCGCTGCCCGCGACCGTGCGCGCCGACGCGCGCGGTCGCCCGCTCGCGATCGATGGCCGCGCGGTCGAGGCGGTCCGCGAGTCCTGGCTGGTCGAAGATCGCTGGTGGACCGATGCGCCGCTGCGCCGCCGCTACTGGGAGGTCGTCACGACCCGCGGCGACCTCGTCGTCCTCTTCCGCGAGCTCGACCAGGCCGGCGGCTGGTACCGACAGCGCTGAATCGTCACGAACACGTGCTGTTCCGTCACACCTGCGCCGCCACGCTGGCGCCTGGTGCCCTCGCGTTTTCGACAGCTGTCATCCGACCACGGCCAGGCTTCGCTCGAGTGGCTCGCTGTCGTCACGCTCGTCTGCGGCCTGCTCGCGCTCGGCGCCGGCCTCGCGCAGGCCGACGCCGTCGGCCGCCGCGTCACCCGCCAGATGGCGCGGGCGCTGTGCCTCGTGCGCGACGGCGACTGCCGCCGCGACCAGGAGCCGTGCCTTCTCGATTCAGACGAGCTCAGCAGGCATACAGAGGTCGGCGTCTTCTTCGTGCGCCTCAAGAACAACCACTACTCCTTGATCGAGCATCGCTCCGACGGCACGTACGCGGTCACCATCGACGATGGGAACGCGCTCGGGCTCACCGCGCAGATCGGTCTCGAAGCCGGCGTGCGCGCCCTTGGCGTCGACGTCTCCGCAGGTGGCGAGATCGCCGCCTCGTACCTCGCGCGGCTGCCCCACGCCCGCACGTGGTTCGTCCGCTCCGAAGACGAGGCTCGCGCGGTCATCGAGACCGGCGGCGCATGGCGCCCGCCCGACCGCACGTCCGATGGCTTCGACTCCCTGGCGCAGATCGGCGCCTCCGTGGGTGCCGATGCTCTCCGGCACCTGGAGGCCGGTTCGGTTGAGCTGAGCTTCGACACGCGAGTGGGCACGGTCACCGACCACCGCACCGGCCGGCACAGGATCTACGTCACGGCCGATGACACCCAGGGTGCGAAGGCGCTCGTGCTCGGATCGACCGAGACCCGTGAGGCGAGCGAGGTCTACGCCGTGGAGACGTCACCGACCGGTCGCCCGCTCGCGCTCACGATCACGTCGATCGGCGCGTTCAGCGCTTCGCGTGACCTGCCCGCAGTCGTGCAACCGGTCGTCGGCCGCCTCGCGAGCACGGGCGCCGACCGCTATGAGGTCACCGCTGCGCTTGACCTCACCGAGCCCGCTGCGCTCGTCGCCGCCTCGGAGCTGCTTGACGCGATTGCCCACAAACACGCTCGCGCACGGCCGTCAGCGGCGTTGCGACGCCTGATCGAGACGAGCGGGACGATCGAGGCGCGGATCTTCTCGGCCACCGACGAGGACGAGAGCTCCTTCGCCGGCAACGCGACGGTCGGGCCGGCCTCGTTGGGGCTCGATCACCTCGAGCAACGCCACGACGAGGTCCTCCTCGCGGCTGCCTCGCGCGGCCTCGACGGCAAGTGGATCTCGCGGGAGGACTGCATCCGATGAGGCTCGACTCCATCCACCATTCATGCGAACATGTGTTCGTGCCGTACGTCGAGCTCCACTGCCATTCGGCCTTCTCGTTCCTGGACGGCGCCTCACTGCCGGAGGAGCTGGTCGCCGCGGCGCTCGACCGTGGCCACGAGGCGCTTGCGCTGACCGACCACAACAGCGTCTCAGGGTCGATGGAGTTCGCGCAAGCCGCGTCGTCGCTGGGGCTCCGGGCGATCCATGGGGCGGAGGTCGACCTCGTCGACGAACGCACCGCGCGTGAGCAGCGCGATGGCGCGGTCTTCCACGACGAGGACCATCCGCGCTGGTCGCGCCACGTGACGCTGCTGGTCCGCGACGCCACCGGCTGGCGCAACCTCTGCCGCCTGCTCACCCGCGCTCATGCGCACACACGCGACACGCCCGGGCGCCGACGCGTGCTCGGGCCGTTCCTGACGATCGACGATCTCGCCGAGCACTCCGACGGCCTGGTCTGCCTCTCGGGCTGCGCGACCCACGGCGTGCACGACGAGCCCACCGCCCGCGCGCTGCTGGCCACCTTTGGGCGCGACGCGTTCCGGATCGAGCTGCAACGCCCTTTCCACCGCGACGATCGTGCCCGCAATCGCGAGCTGGCCGATCTCGCCGCGCGGCTGGGCGTCCCGTGCGTGGCGACCGGCAACGTCCACGCGCACGCACCCGTACGGGCGCGCCTGCAGGACGCGCTCGTGGCGATCCGCGCGCACACGACGCTCGACGCCTCCGAGCCACTGCGGCGCGGCAACCACACCCACGTGCTGACCTCCCCGGGAGCGATGGCGGTGCGCTTCGAGGACCATCCGGACGCGGTCGCCGAGTCCGCGCGGCTGGCCTCCGAGTTGACGTTCGACCTCTGCTCCGACCTCGGCTACCGCTACCCCGGCGCAGAGGACGACGCTGCGGATCACAAGCTCGCAGAGGTCTGCTCCTCGCTGTTCGACGGTCGCTACCCGCGCGGTTCGGCGCTGCGTGCGGCGGCGACCGCGCGGCTGGAGGAGGAGCTCACGCTGATTCGCGGCCTCGACCTGTCCGGGTTCTTCCTCCTGCACCACGAGATGCTGGAGCTGGCGCGAGAGGTCGCCGCCGAGGTCCGTGGCGGCGCGGCCGCGCGCGGGCTGCTGCCGCCGGGACGCGGGCGCGGGTCCTCGGTCTCCTCGATCGTCTGCTACCTCACCGGCCTCTCGCACGTCGACCCGATCGCCAACGACCTCTTCCTCGGGCGCTTCCTCAACGAGGAGATCACCGCGCTGCCCGATATCGACCTCGACTTCCCGCGCGACGTGCGTGCGGTGCTGATACCGCGGGTGGTCGAGCGCTTCGGGGCGGAGAACTCGGCGCTGGTCGCGGCGTTCCCGACCTATCGCGCGCGCGGCGCCATCCGCGAGCTGGGCAAGGCATTGGGGTTGCCCCCCGGGGAGATCGAGCGCGTCGCGCGGTCCTCGGAGGCGTACTCGGCGCAGGCGGTCGACCAGGACATCGCGGTGGCGCTGGGAGAAGGCCGGGAGCACCAAGGACGCTGGCGCTGGCTGCACGAGCTGGCCGGCGAGGCCCATGGCCTACCGCGTCACCTCAGCCAGCACTCGGGCGGGATGGTCGTCGCGACGCGCCCGCTGATCGACTGCTGCCCGGTCGTGCCCGCCGCGATGGAGGGCCGGCAGATGGTCATGTGGGACAAGGACTCCTGCTCGGACGCGGGCTTCCTGAAGATCGACCTGCTCGGACTCGGGATGCTGTCGGCCGTCGAGCGGTGCGTGGAGATGATCCACGCGCGTCGCGGGGAGCGGATCGACCTGTCGCGGATCCCCATGGACGACAAGCCGACGTTCGAGTGCATCCAAAACGCGGAGACGACCGGCGTCTTCCAGATCGAGTCCCGCGCGCAGATGGGGTCGTTGCGGCGCACGCGCCCGGAGACGCTGCACGACCTCACGATCCAGGTCGCGATCGTGCGGCCAGGCCCGATCGTCGGCGGCGCGGTCAACCCCTACATCGAGCGCCTGCAGCGCCTGCGGGCCGACCCGTCCTACGAGATCCCCTACGAGCACCCGTCGCTTAAGGAGGTCCTCGGAGACACGCTCGGGACGATCATCTTCCAGGACCAGGTCATTGAGGTCGCGATGGCGTTCGCGGGATTCTCGCCGGGCGAGGCGGAGGGCCTGCGGCGGGCGATGTCGCGCAAGCGCTCTACGGCGGCGATCGAGGCTTACCACGGGCGCTTCGTGCGGCGGGCGATGGCGCGCTGGGAAGACGTCGACGAGACCCTCGGCGAGCGCGTCTGGGACCAGGTGAAGGGCTTCTCGGGCTTCGGGTTCCCTAAGGCGCACGGCGCGGCCTTCGGGCTGCTGGCCTATCAGTCGACCTACCTGCGGGTGCACTACGCCACCGAGTTCCTGGCGTCGCTGTTGGACGAGCAGCCAATGGGCTTCTACCCGCCGGACGCGCTCGTGCACGAGGCGCAGCGGCGTGGGATCGAGGTGCTGCCGCCGGACGTCAACGCGAGCGGGGTGGGGTGCACGGTCGTCGACGTGGCCGCGGACGGCACGCCCGGCGTGCGGATCGGCCTGGGCTATGTGCTGGGCGTGCGTCAGGACGACGTGGAGGCGCTGGTCGCCGCGCGCGAGGCGGCAGGGCCGTTCCGCACGATCGAGGACCTTGCATCGCGCGCTGGAGCCGGTCGTGCGGCGCTGGAGCAGCTCGCGTGGTCGGGCGCTTGCGATGCGCTCACGGACGGCTCGCGGCGCCGGGCCCTGTGGGATCTGGGGGTCGCCGCGCCCGGCAAGCGCCTGCTGACGTCGGTGGTCGGCGTGTCCGGCCGCCGTACCCGCATCGACTCCGGGACCCAGCTCTCGCTGCCGCTCGGCGTCGGCCAGACGCCGGACCTGGCTGCGCTCACCGGCTGGGAGGCGATGATCGCCGACTACACGACGACCGGCCTGACAACCGCCACGCACCCGCTTGGGCTGCTGCGCGACGAGCTGAAGGCGAAGGACATGGTCACCAGCGGCGATCTGCGTCGCCTGCGCCACGGCACGGCCGTCCGCATCGGCGGCCTGGTCGTCGCGCGCCAGCGCCCGGGCACCGCGAAGGGCGTCTGCTTCCTGCTGCTGGAGGACGAGATGGGGACGGTCAACCTCGTCGTGCCGCCCAACGTCTACGAGCGTGACCGCACGATCGTCCGGGCCGAGCCGCTCGTCGTCGCCGAAGGCGTTCTTGAGCGTCATGCCTCCGCAGGCGGTGCGATCAACGTCGTCATCCGCCGCCTCGCCCGCCTCGACGCCACCGGCGCCCTCCGCGCGCGTCCAGCCGCCGATGTCTCGACGCCGCACCTCACCTCGGTCACCGGCGGCTCCTCCGAGACCATCTCCGCCGACATCGTCGTCTCCATGCTCGACGCCCTCGAGCTCGCCCGTCAGGAGGCCCGCCACGCCGCTGCCGCCGAGGGCGAACCCGCGGCCGCCACCACCGACGCCACCGACGACGGCGCCATCGCGCCCACACCGCTCCGGCCCGTCACACCCGCCGCCACCGCCGACGATGACGACCTCGCCGCCACCGGCACCGACGACTTTCGCGCCATCGCACCACCCGTCCAGAGCTTCGCCGCCGGCCGCCGCCGCTGAGCCATGCCCTCTCTTTCCACCGCGCTGGGCCCTCCGTTTCGCACCGTCCTCCTCCGTGTTGGAGTCAGCATCGCGCCGTCCTTCGCTGCCCGGGGCACCACTTCGCGCTGTCCTCCGCGTCGTCTTCCCGCCGCTTCGTCAGTCCGGCGCGACGGTCCGGACTTGATTTGGCACCCGGGTCTGCGGATAGGGTCACGCTCGTGATCGGGACCCTCGTGTTCGTCCTCGCGTTCCTGGCAATCGGCCTGTCGGTCGTGCTGGCTGCGATGCGCAGTGGCCGGCCCCCCGCGGGCTCCAAGAAGGAGACGCGTGCCCAGCGCCGCGTGTGGAGCGTCGGCATCGCGGTCGTGATCGTCGCGCTTGGCGTCACGCTGCCGGCCGTCATCCTCGTCAACAACGGCGAGGATCACGCCAGCCACGGCGCTGGCGGCGTTCAGCTCACCGGCGCCCAGACCAACGGCCGCGCGCTCTTCGCTGAGAAGTGCTCGACCTGCCACACGCTCGCCGGCTCTCACGCCGTCGGCCGGGTTGGTCCGAACCTCGACACGCTCAACGGCGGCAACCTCAAGCCCGCGTTCGTGCTCGATGCCATCAAGAACGGCCGCGCCTCCGGCAACGGCCAGATGCCCTCGGGGCTTTTGTACGGCGACGACGCCAAGGACGTCGCCGACTACGTAGCCACCGTCTCGGGCCGCTGATCCCGCCGCCGCCTCGCCGCGCCTGACGATCCGGGCCAGGCCAGCGGCCTGGGTCGCTGGCCGGGATCGTGTGTGGCGTTGCAAGCAGCGCGGCCGTGCCCGGCGCGACACGGTCCCGCCAGGGGACGAAACGTCCGTGTGTCCGCCGCGCGACCTTGTCAAGAGCGGATTCGCACGAGCTCAGCAACTCGTCACCGGGCCGCTTCGCGGATGTCAAGCGGCGGTTTCCCGCTAGGTGCGGGCTCATTCCGTCCGACGCATGCCTGACTATGCCGTCAGTTCGCGCTTGCCATAACTCTGCGAACTAGCAGGGAATTTCGACGTTGCTACGATGCCGCCGTTCACAACCGCTGAATCCTCGCCAGGGCAACCTGTCGTGGAGCGGGGGACCCATGTTGGTTTGGGGCGAATCGCATTCGCGTAGCGCCGCTCTTCGGCGCGAGCCCGTCAGCTAACCCCGTAAGCCCAAGGAAGAGGAACCGAGAACACGTCATGCCATCGACGGACGCGCCCAACTGGTGGGCCGATGTGCAGCAGGAGCGCGAGGATCTCGCGGCCCCCGGCCGTCGTCCGGCCGATGACTGGCTCGGTGAGGACATCGACTTCGTCCCGCGCCGTCGCATGACGCGCGGGCGTGACGCCGCCGGCGCTGCGCCCCTCGATGAGCGCCTGACCGCCGCTCCGGCCACGGCCACCGCCGTCCCCGGCGCAGACGGCGCCGCCCACCCGCTCCACGGCGTGTTCGTCCCCGCTGACGCTGCTGCCCTGTCCCACGGCACCTCTCGCACCCTCGAGCTCGTCTCCGAGGACGACGACGCCAACGCTCGCCGCGCACGCGCCGTCGCCCGCGCGATCGAGCAGGACGACGCCCGCAGCGGCGCCCGCTCGCGCTCGCGCACGATCGAGCTGCACGCCAGCGACGACGCTCGCGGCCGCACGATCGAGCTTCTCACCGAGGCTGACGTCGCCACCGCCGCCGTCGACACCCCGGCCGCTGCCGTCGCCCACGAGCTCGCCCACCTCAGCGCGGCCGACGACCCCTTTGCGAGCCCGCCGCCGCCCGCCGGCGTGCGCCGCACCATCCAGATCAAGGGCCGTCCGACCGAAGCCGGTCGTCTCGCGAACGCCGCCGAGCGTTCGATGGCCCAGCGCCATCGCGGCCGGACGACCTCCGACCGCGTCGGCCACCGCCCCGACCGCATCGCGCTCTGGGCCGTCGCCCTCGGCGCGATCCTGATCCTCCTCGCGGCGATGACGTCCTCCTCGCAGGCCGCCGTGCGCCACGCCGGCGCCAAGCCCGCCGCGGCCAAGGCCTCCCACACGACCGTCTACGCGCCCCGCGCCGCGACGCTCGCCCTGCACCAGCGCTAACCGCGCTGCGCCGCCGCGCCGCGCCACCCGCGCGTAGCGCTCCACCGCCGTCTCCCTCGACACAACGGCGTTCAGCTTCCGACCAGCGTCACACCACGGATCCTCTAGGGTCCCGGCAATGAGCGAAGCACCCCGCACGGTGGAGGATGTCAAGGCCCTCGTGGACGAGCACCAGCTGCGGTTCATCCGCTTCTGGTTCACGGACATCCTCGGCCAGCTGAAGTCGTTCAGCATCAACTCCGCCGAGTTGGACGACGCCTTCGAGAACGGCATGGGCTTCGACGGCTCCTCCATCACGGGGTTCAACGCGATCGAGGAGTCCGACATGATCGCCATGCCGGACCCCAGCACCTTCGCGATCCTGCCCTGGCGGCCGGAGGAGCAGGGCGTCGGCCGCGTCTTCTGCGACGTCCTCACGCCGGAGCGCACGCCCTACGAGGGCGACCCGCGGCACGTGCTGCGCCGCGCCCTGGATCGCATGCACACGATGGGCTTCGACACCTTCAACGTCGGTCCCGAGCTGGAGTACTTCCTCTTCAAGGACAAGAACGGGACCGAGGTCCTGGACGAGGGCGGCTACTTCGACCTCACCACCCTGGACGCCGGCTCCGACGTGCGCCGCGAGACCGTCATCGCGCTGGAGCAGCTCGGCATCCACGTCGAGTACTCCCACCACGAGGTCGGCCCCTCGCAGCACGAGGTCGACATGCGCTACGCGCCCGCCCTCAAGATGGCCGACGACTGCATGACCCACAAGATCACGGTCAAGGAGTACGCCATGAAGTACGGCTGGCATGCCACGTTCATGCCCAAGCCGCTCTTCGGCGAGAACGGGTCGGGCATGCATACGCACCTGTCGCTCTTCAAGGACGGCAAGAACGCGATGTTCGACGCCGACGACCCGTACTTCCTGAGCGACATCGGCAAGGCCTTCATCGCCGGCCAGCTCAAGCACGCCCGCGAGTTGTCCTCCATCTTCGCCCAGTGGGTCAACTCCTACAAGCGGCTCGTCCCCGGCTACGAGGCGCCGGTCTACGTCGCCTGGAGCCGACGCAACCGCTCCGCGCTCGTCCGGGTGCCGCTCTACCACCCCGGCAAGGAGAACGGCACGCGCATGGAGCTGCGCTGCCCGGACCCCGCCTGCAACCCCTACCTGACCTTCGCCGCCCTCCTACAGGCTGGTCTGGAGGGCATCGAGAAGGGCTACGAGCTGCCCGAGCCGATGGAGAAGAACCTCTACCACCTCTCGCCCGACGAGCGAAAGCGCCTCGGCATCGAGCAGCTCCCCGAGACCCTCGGCGAGGCCGTCGAGCTGACCGCCGAGTCCGAGCTCGTCCTGCGCACCCTCGGCGAGCACATGTTCAACCGCTTCATCGAGATCAAGCGGCAGGAGTGGGAGGACTACCGCGTGCAGGTCACGCAGTGGGAGCTCGACCGCTACCTGCCGGTGCTCTAGGCGACGAGCTGCACGCGAGCGGCGCCCACGGCGTCGCTCGCGACCTTCGCCAGGCCGGCGTCGGCGGTGAGCAGGACGCTCTCCTCCAACATCTCGGCCAGCGCGACATACGACGCGTCATAGATCGACAGGTTGTGGCGCAGCGCCCAGGCGCGCTCACGGTAGGCGCCGAAGGCATAGAGGATCATGCGGACCTCATCAAGTGCGGCCGCGGCGTGGTTCGCTGCGGCCCGCGTGAGCAGCCCGCCACGCTCCATGCCGCGCAGCGCGCTCAACGTCTCCGCCTCGACGATCGTCGGGCAGTGGAAGGGGTCGTCGCTCGGGTCGGCCTTGGCTGCCGCCTCGACCGCGTCCAACGCGACGGACTCATGGGTCAGGACCCCGCAGAGGATCGAGGCGTCAACGACCCTCAATGGCTGTCGCGATCCTTGCGGATCTCCGCGACGATGTCCGCCATCGTCGGTGTGCTGCCCGCCGGCCGTGGCTGCACGCGCGCCGCGTACTCCGCCAGGGTGGGCCGCTGTGCCCAAGCTGTCATCCGCTCGAGCATGAACGCGTTCAGCGACCGCCCGTTCTGCGCGGCTTCGACCTTCAGGCGCCGGAGCACGTCGTCCGGCACATTGCGAACTTGGACGGTGGCCATGACGTCAAATGCTAGCTCGATGCATGTATTGCATGCAAGATGCATGCATCGTCAGTTGGACTGGTCCAACTTCGACGGCCACCAGACCTTCGGGCCGAGCACGAAGACGAGCGCTGGGACCAGCACCGAGCGCACGAGGAAGGTGTCCAACAACACCCCGAAGGCGATCGCGAAGCCCAGCTCGGTGAGGAACACGAGCGGCAGGACGGCGAGCACGCTGAAGGTGCCCGCCAGGACGATGCCCGCGGAGGTGATCACGCTGCCGGTCACCGCCAGGCCGCGCAGCATGCCCTCATGGGTGCCGTGGGTCAGCGTCTCCTCCCGGACGCGGGCCATGAGGAAGATGTTGTAGTCGACGCCCAAGGCCACCAAGAAGATGAAGGCGAAGAGCGGGAAGGTCGGGTCGCTGCCCGGGAAGCCAAAGACCACGTCGAAGATGACGGCGGAGAAGCCGAGGGTGGCCGCGAACGACAACACGACCGTCGCGATGAGCGCGACCGGCGCGACGATCGCGCGGAGCAGCAGACCCAAGATGATGAAGACGATCACGAGCGTCAGCGGGACGAGCAGCTTCGTGTCGCGTGCGGAGGCGGACCGGAGGTCGTGCTCGACCGCGCTCGTGCCGCCGATCAAAGCCTCAGGGTCCGCGGAGCGCGCCGCGCTGCGCAGCTTCGGCACCAAGTCGTAGGCCTCGGTCGAGTTGGGGTCCATCGACAGCGATGCCGCCAGCAGCGTGCCTTCCGGTCCTGACTGGCCGGTGGCGCGGACCGCGGCGACGCCGGGAACCCCCGACACCGCGCGCGTTACCGCCGCCACCCGCGACGGGTCGCTGACGATCACGTCCGTCGGCGCGCTCGCGCCCGCCGGGAACGCCTTGGCCACCAGCTCCTGGCCCGCCACCGACTCGACGCGGTCGCGGAACGAGTTGGACTGCGTCAGCCCGCCGCTCAGGTTCAGCAGCCCGAAGCACATGACCACCAACAAGCCGGTGGTCATCACCAGCACGCGCACCGGCCGCGCGGCGACGCGCTCGCCGATCCGACGCCACGCGCCGTGCGTGGCGTCGGTGCCGCTGTCGCCCACGTGCGGAACGTAGGGCCAGAACGGCTTGCGCCCGACGATCACCAGCAGCGCCGGCAGGAACGTCATCTGCGACAGCAAGGCCACCAGGATGCCCATCGCGCCGATCGGTCCCAGGCCGGCCGTGCCGTTGACCTTGGCCAGCGACAACGCCAACAACGCGATCGACACCGTCAGCGCGCTCGCCACGATCGCCGGTCCCGCGGTCGCCAGCGCTCGCGCCATCGCCTCGTGACGATCCTCGGTCTGGCGCAGCTCCTCGCGATATCGGGCCACCAACAACAAGGCGTAGTCGGTCCCCGCGCCGAGCACCAACACGGACAAGATCGACGACGACTGCCCGTTGACGGTCACGCCCGCCTCGGTCAGCGCGTACCCGAAGCCGCGCGACGCCGCCTCGCCCATGATCACCGCCAGCAGCGGGAAGAACCAGAAGAACGGCGACCGGTAGATCCCGATCAGCAACACCAACACGAGCGCGCCCGCGGCGGCCAGCAGCGTCCCGTTGATCCCCTCGAAGACCTTGATCGCGTCCGCGCTGAACCCCGCCGGGCCGGTGACCTTCACCTCCAGCCCGCCGCCGGGGTCACTGACCAGCTTGCGGTACTTCTCGACCGGATCCTGGATTCGCGAGCCGTCGCCGTCAGCTTCGATCTGGTTGGTGATCAGCGCCGTCGTGCCGTCCTTCGACACCACCGGCTCGCCGAACTTCGACGTGCCCGCGAAGGTCAACCCATTCAACTTGGTCGTGTCGGAGGCGATCCGCTGCTTGTCGGTCGCCGTGAGCCCACCCTCGCGCCGGTAGACGATCACCGTCGCCGCCTGCTCGCCGCCCTGCAACCGCTTGGTGACGTCCAAGGCCTTGGTCGACTCGGCGTCGCCCGGCAGGAACGACGTCGACTCGTTCTTCTCGGCGTCGGAGAACTTGGTGAACAGGTCGCCGGCGCTGATGCCGAAGAAGGCGACGATCCAGATGGCGAAGAACACCCACTTGGCGCGGCGCCCGGCGGGGAGGGTCAGGATTCGGCTCATGTCTCGGGATACGGGTGGAGGAGGTCTCGGAGGCCAACCGGATCGGTAACCGGCAACTGGCAGGCGAAACGCTCGCACACATAGGCCGCCGCGCGGCCATCCACGGCCGATCGACCCTCCATCAGGGGGATGTCGTCGCCGGGCGGTCCCGCGACGACCACGCCCGGGCGCAGCGCCTCGCGCACAACCGCGGCCAGCGCGGCGACGCCGGCGTCGTCGCCCGCCAAGGCGACCTCACGCGTCGGCCGCTGCACCCAGTCGAGCGCGAGCAACGCATAGGCGAACGCCTGCGGGTGGCGATCGAGGTACGGCGCGACGAGCCGCAGGTGCGAGGCCGCGGCCTCCTCATAGCGCGCCTCGCCGGTCAGCGCGGAGAGGCGCAGCAACCCGACCGCGGCCGACGAGGCGCCAGACGGGATCGGCGCGTCCTCGATCTCGCGGCGACGGGCGACGAGCGTCTCGTGGTCGCTGGAGGTGGAGAAGAACCCGCCGCCGTCGTCCGGGGCCGCGGCGAAGCGATCCAGGATCGCGTCGGCCAGCCCGCGGGCCTGCGCGAACCAGCGCGGCTCGAACGTCGCCTCGTAGAGCGCGAGCGACGCCTCCAACAAGAACGCGTGGTCCTCGAGGTAGGCGTTCAACTTGCCTTGCCCGTCCTTCCAGGTGCGCAGGAGGCGGCCGTCACCGTCGCGCATTGCGTCGAAGACGAAGTCCGCGGCGACGACCGCGCACTCGACGAAGTCCGGGCGCCCCAGCACCGCGCCCGCCTCGGCGAAGGCGTGGATCGCCAGGCCGTTCCAGGCGGCCAGCCGCTTGTCGTCCAACCCCGGCCGGACCCGAGAGGCGCGCGCGGCGAACAGCGCCGCGCGGATGCGGTCGCGGACATCGACCGGCGGCTCGGGCCCGCGCGCCGTCAGCACGTTGCGGCCGAGCACGGGGTGGTGCGGGTCCTCGAAGTTCCCCGCCTCGCTCACGCCCAGCCACGCGACCGCCGCCTCGAAGTCCTCGTCGCCGACCGCCGCGCGGACCTCGTCCACCGTCCACACGTAGTACTTGCCTTCGACGCCCTCGGAGTCCGCGTCCAAGGCGGACAAGAAGCCGCCCTCGTCGCCGCGCAGCTCTCGCGCCACGAACTCCAGCGTCTCCTCGCACACGCGTCGGAACAGCGGCTCGCCGGTCATCAGCCAGCCGTGCAGGTACGCTCGCGCCAGCAGCGCGTTGTCGTACAACATCTTCTCGAAGTGCGGGACCGTCCAGTCCGCGTCGACCGCGTAGCGCGCGAAGCCGCCGCCGACCTGGTCCCACAGCCCGCCGCGGGCCATAGCGCGCAGCGTCGCGCCGGCCATGTCACCCGCCTTGGTCGCCAGCGAGCCGCTCTCGCCGCGCGCCGCGCTCGTCCAGAGGAAGAGCAGCGCCGCCGACGGCGGGAACTTCGGCGCGCCGCCGAAGCCGCCATGCACGGCGTCGAACGACCCGCGCAGCGCCCGCAACGCGGCGTCGAGCGCCTCGGGAGCGAGCGACGCGGCAGGCTCCATCGCCGCGCTCCGGCCCAGCGCTGCAGCCATCTTCTCGCCCTGCGCGACGATCTCCTCGCGCTGCGTCCCCCACGCCTCCGCGACGGCTTCCAGCACGGCCGGCCACGCCGCCATCCCGGGCCGGGCGGTCGGCGGGTAGTACGTGCCGCCGTAGAACGGCACCTGATCCGGCGTCAGGAACACGTTCAGCGGCCACCCGCCGCCACCGGTCATCAGCTGCACGGCCTCCATGCAGAGCGCGTCGACGTCCGGTCGCTCCTCGCGGTCGACCTTCACGCAGACGAAGTTGTCGTTCATGACCGCCGCGATCGCGGGATCCTCGAACGACTCACGCTCCATCACGTGGCACCAGTGGCACGCGGAGTACCCGATCGACACCAACAACGGGCGATCCAACTCGACCGCGCGCGCCAGCGCCTCCGGTCCCCACGGCCGCCAGTCGACCGGGTTCTCTGCGTGCTGTCTCAGGTAGGGCGAGGTCTCGGACGCCAAGGCATTGGCCATGGCGCCCGAGCCTACCTAGCGCGTCGCCAGCAGCGACGGCGTCTTCAACACGTCCTTCACCGACGGCAGCGAGTCCGCGGACGAGCGGACGGCCGCCGAAGCCGCCGAGGCCGACGCGCTGATCGAGACCTTCTTGCCGCCCAGCGTCCCGGTGATCTTGCCCGACGCGCTGAGCCGCAGCGAGCCCCTCAGGGCGCCGCCGCCGTGGATCGTCACCTTCGCGTTGCGGTTGGCGTCGACCGACCCGCTGACCACCACGCCCTTGACGTACTGGTAGGAGTTGAGCCGGAACGACCCGTCCTCGTGGATCGTCGCGTTGCCGCCGCGCAGGCCCGCGACGTGCCGCGGCAGGGCGCCGAGCGCGAGCGCGTCGCCGATCATCTGGCGCGCGGCGTCGGTGATCGTGGAGGCCGCGGAGAGGATCGTCTTGTTGCGCTTGCCCTTGGCGTTGACGGTCCCGAAGGTCGTCGGCGGCCGGCGCGTCGGCGCATACGGGTTGCTCGACGCGGCGCACGGGCCCGGCGTCTGGCCGGCGAAGAACGTGGCCAGCGCGGTCTTGGTGCAGGCGCTGTCCTCGGTCAGGTCCGCGGAGACCGTCGAGTGTCCCGTGTACGGCACCTGGACGACCGCGGCGCCCGGGATCCGCTGCGCGATCTGCGCGGCGTCCTCGTAGGGCGTGCGAAGGTCCATCTGGCCGTCGAGCACGAGCGTCCGGACCGCCGGAAGCGGCGCGGAGGGGGCCGGCGCGGGGGAGGCGTCCGGCCAGCCGATGCAGTACGGGATCGGCCCGCCCTGGACGGCGGCGGCCGGCGAGAACGGCCCGAGCTGGGCCTTCGGGATCGCCTGGGCGGCCGCGGTGACCTCGTCGTAGCGCTGGTCGACGCCGGCCGCGCGCGTCCACTGGAACGGCGCCTCCTCGCAGGTCGTCGCCAGGAAGAGCGCGTCGGAGTCGCCGCCCTCGTCGACCGCGTGGCCGGTCAGGTCGCTCAGGCCCGTCGTCAGGCCCTCCGAGCGGACGGCGAGGCGCAGCAGCGGCGCCGCGTCACCGCGCAGCGCGGCACGCATCGAGCCCGGGAGCTCGGCGCGCAGCGTCGGGTTCAGGTCGCCCGCCAGGAGGATCGCCACGAGGTCGTTCTGGCCCATCGCCAGCGTCTCGCGCTTGCCGGACGAGAGGACGACCTTGCCGCGCAGCGCCTTCTTGCGCAGCTTGGAGGCGATCGAGGAGAGGTCGCGCGTGACGTTGTCGGTCGCGCCCTTGCACGCGGTGCCCGCGCAGAGGTCCTGCAGGACGCGCGGGGCGCCGACGAGCGTCGAGCGCTGGAACGGATCCGGGCCCTCCGGGAGCACGACCGAGTCGAGCACGAGCGCCTCGACGTTCTGCGGGTAGGCCGCCGCGTAGTCCTCGGCGACCTTCGTGCCGTAGGAGACGCCGAACAGCACCAACTTGGCGTAGCCGCCGGCGACGCGCAAGGCCTCGATGTCCTGGACGCTGTCGGCCGTGCGGAAGAACCCGCGCCTGGGGCCGATCTCGTTGGCGCAGCTCTCCGAGAGCTTGACGATCGACCCGCGCTGGCTAAGGGCCTTGCAGGACAGCGCGCCGGAGGCGCCGGTGCCGCGCTGGTCGAAGACGAGCAGGTCGCGGTTGGCGATCGCGGGCTGCATGACCGACGCGAACGTCTGCTTGAGCGGCAGCGCCGCCTGGCCAGGGCCGCCCGCCAGCGGGACGACCGCGACGTTGGAGGGGTTGGACGCTGCCTTCACGCGCGAGACCGACAGCGTGACCTGCTCGCCGGCGGGGTTCGCGCGGTCGAGCGGCACGGCGAGCGACGAGCACTCGAAGCCGGCGGTCGGGCAAGCGGCCCAGGGGAGGTCGGCTGAGGCGATGGCGGGGGCGATCGCGCACACGAGGGTGGCGACCGCGCCGGTCAGCAACGCGGAGCGGAGGGGGCGACGGGCGAGCATGAGGCGCGGACGGTAGCGTCCGGGGGCGTCCCACGTCGAAGGAGAGCCGTCACGATGTCTGTCGAACGCCAGCCGATCAACGCCGAGAACGCGCCCGCCGCAGTTGGTCCCTACAGCCACGCGGTGCGCTCCGGCGGATTCCTGTTCCTGTCGGGGCAGACGCCGCTGGATCCGGCGACGGGGAAGCTGGTCGAGGGGGACATCGGCGAGCACACGCGCCAGTGCCTGCGCAACCTGCAGGCGGTGTGCGAGGCCGCGGGCGCGTCGCTGGGCGATGCGGTGCGCTGCGGGATCTACGTCACCGACATCGGGACGTTCGGCGAGGTCAACGCGGCCTACTCGGAGTTCTTCACCGAGAACCCGCCGGCGCGGTCGACGGTGGGGGTGGCGTCGCTGCCGGTCGGTGCGCAGGTCGAGATCGACGCGATCGTGGCGCTGGCCTAGGCCGGCGACCGCTCGCGTGGTCACCGCCGACGACATCGCCCGCGCACAGGCGGCCGTCGCTGATGTGGCGCGGCACACGCCGGTGCTGCCGTCGGCGACGCTGAGCGAGCGCTGCGGCGGCGACGTCGTCCTGAAGGCCGAGTCGCTGCAACGCACCGGCGCGTTCAAGATCCGCGGCGCGCTGAACAAGCTGCACGCGTTGGGTGACGTGTGCTCGCGCGGCGTGGTGTGCGGGAGCGCGGGCAACCACGCCCAAGCGCTGGCGTTCGCGGCGCGCGCCCGGGGCGTGCCGTGCGAGGTCTTCATGCCGGAGGGCGCGCCGATCGCCAAGCTGGAGGCGGCGGCCGAGTTGGGTGCGCGTGTGGTGCTGGGCGGCGCGTCGGTTGACGACTGCCTGGTGTCGGCGAAGGCGCGCGCCGAGGAGTCCGGGATGGCCTTCGTGCATCCGTTCGACGATCCGGACGTGGTCGCGGGGCAGGGGACGCTGGGGTTGGAGCTGCTGGCCGATCTGCCGGCGCTGTCGACGGTCGTGGTCCCGGTCGGAGGCGGCGGGTTGGCTTCTGGTGTCGCGATCGCGGTCAAGAGCGTGCGGCCGGAAGTGCGGGTCGTCGGCGTGCAGGTCGAGACGGTCGCGGCGTTCCCGGGGTCCTTGGCGGCGGGCGCGCCGGTGGCGGTCGGCGGCGCGTTGACGATCGCCGACGGGATCGCGGTCAAGCGCCCGGGGGACTTGACCTTGGCGTTGATCCGGGAGTGGCTGGACGACGTCGTGACGGTGCCCGAGGACGAGGTCGCCGAAGCGATGGTGATGTTGATGGAGAAGGCGAAGCTGGTCGTCGAAGGCGCGGGCGCGGTGGGCGTCGCGGCGCTGCTGGGCGGTGAGGTGAAAGCCGCCTCCCACGGGACCACCTGCGTGATCCTGAGCGGCGGGAACGTCGACGCCGGGCTGCTGGCCACCGTGGCGCGGCGCCACGAGACCGAGATGGGCCGCCGGATGGTCCTGCTGACACGCGTGCCGGACCGCCCGGGCGCGCTGGCGACGCTGCTGGACTGCGTCGCGGCGCAGGGCGCGAACCTCGTGGAGGTCTCGCATCTGCGCGAGGGGATCGACCTGCACGTGCGCGAGACGGGCGTCCAGCTGACGATCGAGACGCGCTCGCGCGAGCACGCGGACGGGGTCGTGTCGGCGGTCCGCGAGGCGGGCTACGGCGTGACGCGGCACACGGACGAGATCTAGCCCGGCGTCTAGCCGGCGGAGATTCCCGCTCGTTGCGGGACGAGTCCTGCGAGACGGCCGGAGGGTGTGCTTGCATCCGGCAGCTCATGTCCCAGGTCGACAAGCTCCAAGACGCTGAAGAAGATGTCGCGCAGATGCGCGAGGAGGCCGCCCGCAGCGCGCGGGAAGAGGCCACCGCGGATCTCCAGAGGGCGCCGCTGAGCGACACCGCGGCCAAGGCGCACTCGACGGTCGAGGTGCCGCTGTCGCAGGTGCGCACGATGGTCAACATGCGCGTCGGGCAGCTCCCGGACCTGCATGACCTGGCGGTGTCGATCAAGGAGACCGGGCTGCTGCACCCGCCGCTGGTGCGCGCCACGGGCGAGGACGACGTGCCCTACGAGCTGCTGGCGGGGCGCCGGCGCTTCGGGGCGATGACGCTGCTGGACGAGGCCGAGGAGCCGCGCGAGTGGCGCTTCACGCTGATCGAGGGGATCTCCAAGCGCGAGGCCCTGACGATGCAGTTCGCCGAGAACTTCCATCAGGCCAAGCCGGAGCCGGTGCAGTTCGCGCGCGCCGCGCGGGCGATCATGGCCGAGGACCCGTCGCTGACGGCGGCCGAGGTCTCGCGGATGGTCGGCGCGCCGCTGACCTGGACGCGCAAGTCGCTGAAGCTGTTGGACCTGCCGGAGAACGTGGTCGAGCGCGTCCAGCAGGGCGACTTGTCGTTCACGGTCGCCGACATCGTCCGCCGCGGGATCGCGCGCGGCGACGTCTCCGCTGAGGAGGCTTCCGAGTTGGTCGAGCAGCACGCGGCCGGCGAGATCTCCGGTGGCGCGCTGAAGCTCGGCGTCGGTTACGTGCCGCCCAAGCCGAAGAATTACGAGGAGGAGTCGAGGAAGCTCGACGAGGCCCGCTGGGCGGCCAACCGCGAGAAGGGCATCGCCAAGGACCAGGACGCCGACCAGCGCGACTGGGATTCGTCGTCCGGCAACGGCGGCGGTTCCAACGGCTCCCAAGGCGGCCCGATCCGCGACGCCGCCGAGCTGCTGTCGAACGAGCCCCGCATCGTCGCCTCCTACGGCCCCGGCTCGGAGAACGGCGGCGAAGGCGACGGCCCCATCGAGGTCGCCGTCGAAGACCTCGACGCCTACATCCTCGGCCTCGTCCTCTCCCGCGTCGCCACCGCCGCCCACCGCGAGCACCTCGGCGTCGAAGGCGGCCACGAGTCCACCCAGGAGTACGCCTTCTCACTCCATCCCGACCGCCGCCTCGCGGTCCTGCGCGCGCTGTCTGCCGAGATCCTCGCGGCGGACCCGCTGCCGCCGAAGCCGCTGCGCGCGCTGCTGGCGGTCTAGGCCTCAGCGCGGCGTGCTGGCCGCGCTGGCGATCAGCAGGTCCAGCACCCCGATCGCCAAGCAGGCCAAGATGAAGCACTTGATTCCGGCTGCCACCGCGGTGATCGGCGCAGCCACGCGTCCGCCTTGTCCCCGCAGCGTCAGCGCCAACCCCACGTTCTCGAGGAGGTCGCACGTCGCGGCGACCGCCACCAGCGCGGCACCCACCGCCGAGACCGTCTCGCCGTGGGTCACCGGGATCAGCCCGCTCGCGCCGGTCGCGCGGCCGGTCAGCACCACCGCGCACGCGCAAGCGGCGGCGTAGAGCGCGATGAACGCCAGGTCGAGCCACAGCGAGCGGCACGCTGCGCCGATCCGGCGCTCCTGCTTCCACCGACCGACGATCGCTGACGCCCGCCCGCGCGTCAGCGCGAACTGCAGGCTGAAGATCCCTGCTGGGGCGACATCGGGCGTGCTCAGGTTCGGGAACAACCGCCAGACGTACGCCGCCCAGCCCGTGGAGACTGCGAGCACCGCGCCCAGTTCGGCGCAGGAGGCGAAAGCGAGTGGATCGCCGAGGCTCATGTCGGCGGCACGATCCGCAGGACCGAGGGCGGCCGGGGCGCGCCGTTGTCCAGGGATTGGCTGTAGAGCTCCGGTGGCTGGCGGCGGTAGGCATGGGCCTCGTTCTGCGCGCGGCGCAGCTGCGCCTTGCTCTTGAAGCAGTACGGGCCGATGCCGGTGACGCCGGGGCGGGCCAGATCGACGCGTTCGAGGTAGGGCATCGAGATGCCGTCCCCAGGGGCGGGATCCTCGTAGGCGCCGGAGAAGGACGCCAATGTCTGCTCGGTCGCGGCGGCAGCGATCCGGAAGCGGACGAGACGGTGCTGGTTCCAGCGCGTGTCGGCGGCGGCGCTCGGAACCGCGAAGAGGTCGGCGAGCACCTTCGCCGCCTCACCGCCACGCGCGCTCAGCTCGAGGACCTTCTTGCGGTTCATGGTCAACGTCATGCCGCCCTCGCCGGCGCCGAGGCGGATGTGGACCATGCGGTCGCGGAACCCGGGCTGACGCGCCTGGGTGTTGTCGCGCCAGTTCTGCATGGCGTCCTTGATCGCGACGAGGAACTGGCCGAGCGACTCGATCGTCCGCGGCTCTTCGGGTGCGGGTCGCGCGGGCGGCACGGGCGGGACGATCGCCGTCCCCTGGTTCTCAACCCCGTCCGGGGGCTGTTCACCCTCGGGGAACGTGGTGAGGTGCAACCCGAAGGTGGGGCGGCGCGGCAGCGGCGCGTCGAAGAAGTGGACCGGGAAGTTCGAGGTGATCCCGCCATCGGAGAACAGCACGCGCTCCAGCCGCGGATGACGGCCGTCGGCCGCGTAGTCCAGGTTCCACAATGGGATCGCGCAGATCAGCCCCGGGAAGCTGAGGCTCATCCGCGTCGCGACCAGCACCGGCAGGTCAGGCCCGATCGGGAACCGCCGGAAGTCACGCCCGTGATCGGGCAGGTGCCGGGCACGGTCCTCGCTGATCGGCCTCCCGCAGTTCTCCATGTAGTCGACGACCTCCCGCGGGAAGAACCGCCGCAGCTCGGCCGGCTTGAACAGCAGCTCGCCGCCGAACTCCAGCCGGTCCTCATGACGCTGGAACGGCGCCGGGAGACGCCACGGCCGTCCGTGCGTGAGGTCCGTGGTCATCATCTGCAGGTCGACGTCGCGCAGCCCGGGATCCCAGCTGCGAGCGAGCAGCAGCTGGTGGCGGAGCGCGAGGTCGTCGGTCTCGTCCACGCCCCAGAGGTCGGCGAAGGTGAGCGGCGCGTCCTCGTCCGTGCAGCCTGCGATCTCTTGGATCTTCTCGTGCAGCCAGGCGGTCAGCGCCGGGCCGGGCCCCGTACCGCCTGGCCCGAGCGTGCACACCCCGAAGCCGTTGGCGGGCAGCGCCAGCACGGCTCGGAGGACGTCGGTCGCGAGCCCGACCGCCAGCAGGACGAGCGCCGCGCCGATCGCGGGCAGGCCCACCCACGGCGAGAGCCCCGCGAAGGCCAGCAGCGCGCCGCACGCCACCGCGATCAGCGCGCCGAGCGCCGGGAACCGCGGGAAGATCCCGAGCATGCGGAACGCAGCGGTCCGCTTGTGCTTCATGAAGGCCATCATCACGTCGAACAGCGGCTTCGTCGCGGGATCCGGTTGGAAGAGCTTCAAGAGCAGCGGCTGCCCGCCGTCCGGGCCCGCCAGCTCGTCGGCGAGCTCGCCGAGAGCCTGGAACCCGGAGGTCGAATCGTGCTGGCGCCGGTGCTCGGCCGCGGCCACGATCGCCGCCGCGATCGCGCCCGCCGACGTCCCGCCGATCGCACGGAAGCGGTAGCGCGCGGCCAGCTCGACGGCGGCGCCCGGGTAGACCACGCCGCTGGTGATCCCGCCCTTCATGACGATGTCGCACGACAGCGGCGGGTCGGGGTGGGCGGGCGGCGGTTTGGACGCGGCCATGATGGGCGACCCTAACTGGGCCGCTCATCGCCGCGTGGGGGAAGTCGATGCCCCTACTCGGGCGTCACGTACGCGCCCGAGATGCCGCCGTCGATCAGGAACGTCGACGCGGTCATGAACGACGACTCGTCGCTCGCCAGGAAGACGACGCCGCTGGCGATCTCGGAGGCTTTGCCGAAGCGGCCCATGGGGACGTGGATGAGGCGACGCGCGGCGCGGGCGGGGTCCTTGGCGAAGAGCTCCTGGAGGAGCGGCGTGTCGACGGGACCGGGGCACAACGCGTTGACGCGGACGCCGCGGCGGGCGAACTCGACGCCGAGCTCGCGGGACAGCGCCAGCACACCGCCCTTGGAGGCGGTGTAGGAGATCTGCGAGGTGGCGGCGCCCATGATCGCGACGAACGAGGCGGTGTTGATCACGGAGCCGCGGGCGGGCGGGTCGTTCTTCAGCAGGTGCGGGATGCCGTGCTTGCAGCAGAAGAACACCGACTTGAGGTTGACGTCCTGGACGCGCTGGTAGGCCTCGTAGGTGGTGTCCAACACGGAGGTGTCGTCGTCGGGCGAGATGCCGGCGTTGTTGAACAGGATGTCGATGCGGCCGAACTGCTCGGCGACCTGCTGGTACATCTGCTGAACGGCGAACTCCTCGGTCACGTCGACCGCCAGCGCGAGGTCGCCGGGCGCGCCCTCCAACAGATCGATGCCGACGACCTTCGCGCCTTCGCGCTGGAAGGCCTCCACCGTGGCAGCGCCGATGCCTCCCGACGCTCCGGTGACGACCGCGACCTTGCCTTCGAGACGACCCGGCACTTACTTCCCTTCCGTGTTCATGTAAATGGTCTTCACTTCGGTGTAGGCGTCGGTTGCATGCGGCCCGAGCTCGCGCCCGTACCCCGACTGCTTGAACCCGCCGAACGGCGTCGTCACCCGCACCGAGCTGTTGGAGTTGATGGACAGGTTGCCGGATTCGAGCGCCCGGGCGACGCGCAGCGCCTTGGCGCCGTCGCGGGTCCACACCGAGCCGCTCAACCCGTAGATGGTGTCGTTGGCCTTGGCGATCGCATCATCTTCAGAGTCGAAAGGGATGACGACGGCGACCGGGCCGAAGATCTCGTCCACGGCGGCGGGGTGGTCCTCGGCGACCGGCCACAGGACCGTGGGCGGGAACCAGTAGCCGGGGCCGTCCGGGACGCTGCCCTGGATCGCGACCTCGGCGCCGCCGTCCACGAACGCGGCGACCGAAGAGCGCTGCCCCGCGCTGATCAAGGGCCCCATCTCGGTCGCGGGATCCAGAGGATCGCCGACGCGGATCGCCTCGACCGCGCCCTTCAGCTCCGACAGGAAGTCGTCCACGGCCGAGCGCTCCACCAAGATCCGCGACCGTGCGCAGCAGTCCTGGCCCGCGTTGTCGAAGACGGCCCACGGCGCCGCCGCCGCGGCGGCGGCCACATCGGCATCCGCGAACACCACGTTCGCCGACTTGCCGCCCAGCTCCAGCGTGACGCGCTTGATCGTCTCCGACGCGCCCGCCGCGATCGAGCGACCCACCTCGGTTGAGCCCGTGAACGCGATCTTGGCGACGTCCGGGTGCTCCACCAAACGCGAGCCACACGAGCGCCCCGGCCCCGCGACGACGTTGACCACGCCCTCCGGGAGCCCCGCCTCCAGCGCCAGCTCCGCGAACCGCAGCGCGGTGAGCGGCGTCAGCTCCGCCGGCTTCAACACCACCGTGTTGCCCGCCGCCAGCGCCGGCGCCATCTTCCACGACGCGATCGCCAGCGGGAAGTTCCACGGCGTGATCAGCCCCACGACGCCGACGGGCTCCCGGACGGTGAAGACCAACCCGCCCGCCACCGGGATCGTCTCGCCGATAGGCCGCTCCGGCGCCCCGCTGAAGTAGCGGAACGTCTCGATCGCCATCCCGATCTCGCCGCGCGCCGACCCGATCGGCTTGCCCGCGTTGCGGGCCTCCAGCACGGCCAGCTCCTCGTGAGCCGACTCCATGACCGACACCACCCGGCGCAACAGCCGCGCGCGGTCGCTCGGAGCGACCGCGCGCCACGCCGGGAACGCCGCCTTGGCCGACGCCACGGCGGCGTCGACCTCGTCGACGCCGCCGCGGGGGATCGTGTCCAGGATCTGCTCGGTGGCGGGCTCCAGGACCTCGAGGGTCTCTTCCGGCACCCGTCAGACTCCGGCGGGGGCCGAGGTCGGCCCGCCCGGGCCGCCCAGGTCGCCGGGCTTGTGCTCCTCACCCAGCTCCGCGTCCAGCTCGGCAACCGTGATCCGCGGGCCGGTGAACGTGTTCTTAGCCCCGAGCACCCACCACAGGCCGACCGCGAGGATGATGCCGCCGGTGACCAGCGGCGCGTAGTTGACCGCGCTCCAGTCGAACTCGTCGCGCCACGGCACGCCCGCGGGCGTCGTCGGCAGGATGAAGATGATGGTGATGATCGCGACCCACACCACCGCGAACGGGTTCATCCACTTGTACTTGCTACCGAGGTTCCACGGGCCGGTCTGGAACTCGTCGCCCATGCGCCAGCGCAGGTAGATCGGGATCACGTAGGCGATGTACAGCCCGATGACCGCGACCGACACGATGGCGTAGAACGCGACCGGGATGCCGGCCTCGTTCGGGAAGTACGCCGGGATCGTCAGGAGGATCGCGCAGCCGACCATGAAGAGCACGGCGTTGACTGGCATCTTGCGGTCGTTGACCTTGCTCCAGATCCGCCAGCCCGGGATCGCGCCGTCACGCGAGAAGGCGTAGCACATGCGCGAGGCGCTGGTGAGGCAGGCCGCGCCGCAGAAGACCTGGCCGACCGTCGAGATGATCAGGATGACCTTCGTCCAACCGCCCGAGCCCATCGCGGACTCGAAGACCGCAATCGAGCTGCCGCCCGCCTCCGTGATGCCCTTGGCGTCCGACGCCGCGAACGTGAAGGCCAACAGCAGGAACCAGCCGATCACCGCGCTGTAGAAGATCGACCGCCACACGCCCTTGGCGGCCGCGTCGGCCGCGCCGTGGGTCTCCTCGGAGATGTGCGCGCAGGAGTCGAAGCCGGTGATCGTGTACTGCGTCAGCAGGAAGCCGAGCGGCAGCACGTAGAACCAGTACATCCCGCCGCCGAAGCCCGAGTTGTTGAAGCGCTCGGTGAAGACGAAGTCGGCGGACGCGTGGTGGTCCGGGACGATGATCAGCACCGCGATGATGATCGCGACGCCCGCGACGTGCCACCAGACCGAGATCGAGTTGAACGTCGCCACGAGGTGACTGCCCAGGATGTTGACCGCCGCGTGGAAGGCGATGATCACCAAGAACAGGAAGAACGTCCCGTGCTGGAAGGCGGCCGCGTCCGACGAGGCTCCGTTGAACAGGTTGAAGTCATACAACCCGAACACGGTGTTCATGAACGTGGCCGCGCCGAAGTCCACCGACGCGCACACGGCGATCAACCCGATGAGGTTGAACCAGCCCGTGAACCAGCCCCAGCCGGCGCCGCCGAGCTTGGCGGCCCACCAGTAGATGCCGCCGGCCGTCGGGTAGGCCGACACCAGTTCCGACATGCAGAAGCCGATGATCAGGATCGGGATCGAGATCAGCGGCCAGCCCCACGAGATCGCGACGGGGCCGCCGTTGTTCCAGGCCTGGCCGTAGGTGGTGAAGCACCCGGCCAGGATCGAGATGATCGTGAACGAGATCGCGAAGTTCTGGAAGCCGCTCCAGCTCCGATCCAGTTCCTGCTTGTACCCCAGCTCCGCAAGCCGCTGCTCGTCGCTAGATGCGATCGCCGCGGCGTCCAGGTTGGCCATTGCGCGTGCAGTCCCTCTCCGAAAGGTGTGGTGGGCCGTCCTTCTGGGCGGCGGGCGCGAATCTACGCCCGCTCGCGGACGGAAGTCAAGTGCCGATCGCCACGAAGGCGTCCAAAATCGACCTGCCCGGTTGTCGAACGGCGATCAAATGGGTGTTGGACCCAGAGGGCCGTGTGAAAGGGTGTCGAGGTGCACGACGGCGAGCGCATCCTCATCGTGGGCGCGCTGCTGTCCGCGGGCCTGTTGGCGTCGCTCGTCGCCAGCCGCGTCCGCGTCCCCGGACTGGTCCTGTTCCTCGGCGTCGGCATGCTCGTCGGCAGCGATGGCACCGGCTGGATCGACTTCAACGACTATGAGGTCGCGCGCACCGTCGGCATCGTCGCGCTGACGTTGATCCTCTTCGAGGGTGGTCTTGCCGCGGGCCTGCCGGAGATCCGCCCGGTCCTTGCGCCGGCGCTGGCGCTGGCGATCGTCGGGACGGTCGTGACGGCGGTCGTCACCGGCCTGGTCGCGGCGTGGCTGTTCGACTTCTCGACCACCGAGGGCCTGCTGGTCGGCGCGATCGTCGCCGGCACCGACGGCGCGGCGATCTTCGCGCTGCTGCGCGGGTCGACGCTGCGCCGGCGCTTGGCGCGAACGTTGGAGGGCGAGTCGGGGCTCAACGACCCGGTCGCGGTCCTGCTGGTGCTCGGGTTCATCCACCACCTGCAGAACCCCGACTACGGCCTGCTCGACTTCATCGGGTTGTTCGCCCAGCAGTTGGCGATCGGCGCGGTGGTCGGCGTTGCGGTCGGCTACGTGTTCTCGTTCGCGCTGCGCGAGGCGCGGTTGACGACCGCTGGGCTCTACCCGGTCGCGACGCTCGCCTCGGTCGCGCTCGCGTTCGGCATCGCCGACGTCGCGCACGGCTCTGGGTTCCTGGCGGTCTACCTGGTGGGGCTGAGCCTCGGCACGGCGACGATCCCGGCCAAGCAGACGATCGCGACGTTCCACGAGGGCATGGCGTGGGTCGCTCAGCTGTCCATGTTCCTGGTGCTCGGGCTGCTGATCTTCCCATCCGACCTCGGCGGGGTGGCGTTCGAGGGCACGGTGCTGGCGCTCGTGCTCGTGTTCCTCGCGCGCCCGATCGCGACCGTCTTGTGCACGGCGCCGTTCGGGTTCAACTGGCGCGAGCAGACCGTGCTCGGCTGGGCGGGTCTGAAGGGCGCGGTGCCGGTCGTGCTGGCGACGTTCCCGGTCATCGACGGCATCCCGCGCTCGCACGAGTTCTTCAACATCGTGTTCTTCGTGGTCTTGCTGTCCACGATCCTGCAGGGCACGACGTTCGAGCCGCTGGCCAAGCGCCTCGGCGTGACGACCGACGACCCGGCGCTGCCGCGGCCGCTGGCGGAGTCGGGGACGATCCGGCGGCTGGGCGCGGAGGTGCTGGAGTTCCCGGTCGCGCCCGACGACGCGATCGTGGGGCTGGCGGTCCGCGACCTGGGCCTGCCGCGCGAGGCGGTCATCAACGTGATCGTGCGTGAGGGGCAGGCGATCCCGCCGCGCGGCTCGACGCGCGTGCAGGCCGGCGACCGGCTCCACGTGCTCTACCGCGAGGAGACGTCGCGGCAGTTGGTGTCCTTGACGTCATCGTGGCGGACCGGGCCGATCGGGCCGCGGGCGCGCCCGGCGCGCACGGTGCGCAGCGCGTCGTCGATCTTCACGGCGCGGCCGTGGACCGAGGGCGACGGCGACGCGACGCGGCCGACCGCGATCTCCGGCCAGGAGGTCATCGACCTGCTGCGCCTGCGCCGTGACGCGCCCGGCTCGCTCGTGGTGCTCGGCGACGGGCGCTACGCGCTGTGCGGGTCGGTGCTGGTGGTCGGCGCGCGCCGGCAGGTGACGGAGTGGATCGAGCGGCGGATGCGCGTGGCGGACGAGTCCGAGCGCGCCTGGCTGCGGACGGCGCTGGGCGCGGTGGCGACCGACCAGCCGGCGCAGCCGGGAACCTGACAGCATCAGAGGCGCCCTATGGCCCGCCTCGCCGACGACGACATCCAGGACTTCTACGAGGACTGCTACTCGCCCGGCGCTGACGGCGAGAAGTACCGCCGCTGGCGGGAACTGGGCGCGGAGGGCAAGGCCGATCACGTCGCGGCGCTCGTGGCGCGCGCGGGGCTGGCCGCGCCGGAGACGGTCTGCGAGGTCGGTTGCGGTGACGGCGCGGTGCTCGGCGTGCTGGGGCGGCGCGGCTTCGGCGCACGGCGGGTCGGCTACGAGATCTCCTCGACCGGCGTTCGACTGACCGCTGAGCGAGCGGAGGTCGACGAGGCGCGGGTCTTCGACGGCGCGACGCTGCCGGACGTTGACGATGCCTATGACTTGGTGATCGCCACGCACGTGCTCGAGCACGTGCCGGACCCGGCGCCGCTGACGCGCGAGATGCTGCGCGTGGGCCGTGCGGTCGTGATCGAGGTCCCGCTGGAGGCGAACCTCAGCGCGCGGCGGCCGGCGGCGCGGGCGGCCAGCGAAGGTGTCGGCCATCTGCACAGCTTCTCGCGGAGGGCGATTCGCTCACTCGTGCGCGACTGCGGCGGGCGGGTGGCGGCCGAGGTGCTGGACCCGCTGCCGCGCGAGGTGCACCGCTTCGGGGCCCAGACCGCGCAGGCGCGGCTCAAGGGCGACGTGAAGTGGGCGCTGCGCGCGGGCGCGGCGGCGGTGCCGCCGGTCGGCGAGCGGCTCATCACGATGCACTTCGCCGTCCTCGCGCTGCCCGCTTAGGGCTTCAACACCACCTTGCCCGCGGTCGCGCGGGACTCCAGCGCGGCATGGGCCGCGGCGGCGTTCGCGAGCGGGAAGGCGGGGTGGAGGTTCGGGCGCAGCGCGCCGGTGGCGAAGGCGGCGAGGGCGCGCTGTTCGAGGGGGCGGATGTTGCTGGGCGGCGCGAGCGGGACGAGCTTGATGTCGTCGCGGGCCGACCCTGGGCCCGCTGGCCCGCCGATGACGACCGCGCGGCCCCCGGGCACGACGCGTTCGAGGGCGAGCGCGCCGAAGTCGCCGCCGACGGAGTCGAGCACGACGGTGAGCCCCTCCGGCACGCGCGCGGGCCACTCCGGGTCGCGGTGGTCGAGCGCCACCGACGGCCCGAACGACTGCGCCAGCACGACCTTCTCCGGGCCGCCCGCCACGGCGACGACCTCCGCGCCCGCCGCGCGCGCGGCCTGCACGAGCAGCGGGCCCAGACCGCCCGCGGCGGAGGGGATCAGGACGACGTCGTCCGGTCCGATCGCCGCCGCGTCCAGGATCAGCTGCGCGGTCCGGCCGGTGCCGATCGCGGTCACCGCGTCCTCGGCGCTGAGGCCGTCCTCCTCGAGCGCGTGCAGCCGCGTGGCGGCGACGGTCGCCTGCTCGGCGTAGCCGCCGCTGCCGTGCGGCCCGAAGTGGGCGACGGCGCGGCGACCGACCCAGGTCGCCTCCACGCCGTCGCCCACCGCGTCGACCCTGCCCGCGACCTCTCGGCCGGGGATTGCGGGCAGGCTGGGGAGGGGGATGGGGCCCATCGCGACACCACGGCGGATCATGGTGTCGATCAGGTGCACGCCCGCGGCCTCGACCGCGATCCGGACCTCGCCGGGACCGGGCACGAGGTCGGGGACCTCCTCGTAGCGGAGGTTCTCGGCCGGGCCGAACGCGTGAAGGCGGATGGCGTGCACCCGTCGCATCGTGGGGGTTCAACTGCGGTTGAAGTCAAGCGCCGGCATACTCCGCGCCGTGACCTCCGAGGAGCGCAACGTCCTGGGCGGGCCATTGGAGCCCTGCGGGACCGATCCGCTGACCGGCTTCTACCGCGACGGGTGCTGCAACACCGGCTCCGAAGATCTCGGCTCGCACACGATCTGCGCGGTCGTCACCGCCGAGTTCCTCGAGCACCAGCGCTCGATCGGCAACGACCTCGTGACGCCGATGCCGCAGTACCGGTTCCCCGGGCTGATCCCGGGCGACCGCTGGTGCGTGACCGCGGTCAACTGGCTGCGCGCCTACGAGGACGGGGCGGCGGCCTACGTCGTCCTGGCTTCGACGCACGAGCGCGCGCTGGAGCTCGTGCCGCTGGAGGCGCTGCGCGAGCACGGCGTCGACGTACCGGCCGACCCCACGGGACTAGGAGCAGACTGAGATGAGCCATCCCAACGACGAGTTGATCCAGCGCTTCTACGGCGCGTTCGCGCAGCGCGACGGCGCGGCGATGGCCGCCGCCTACACGCCCGACGCGCACTTCCACGACCCGGTCTTCCAGGACCTGCACGGGGCCGAGCCGGGCGCCATGTGGGTGATGCTCACCGGTCGCGCCCAGGACCTCGAGATCCAGCTGGTCGAGCACGAGGCCGACGACGAGCGCGGCACCGCGCGCTGGCTGGCCGACTACACGTTCGCGACGACCGGACGTCGCGTTCACAACGACGTGCGCGCGACGTTCGCGTTCCGCGATGGGCTGATCGCCGACCACCGCGACGAGTTCTCCTTCCACGGTTGGGCCAAGCAGGCGCTCGGGCCGGTCGGCCTGCTGCTCGGGTGGGCGCCGCCGCTACAGGCGAAGATCCGCGGGCAGGCGCGCGCCGGCCTCGACGCGGCGATGGCGGCCTGAGCGCCTACTCCGCGTCCTGAGGCGTCCGCGCGACCAACACGAGGCGCGTGTTGGTGTCGAACGGTCCGCCGGCGAGGTCGCCGTAGGCGGTGGCCTTCTCGAAGCCGGCCGCGCGGACCATGGCCACCAACTCGGTCGCCGAGTAGACGCGGGTGGCGAAGGTCTGGGACTCGCGGCGGCCGTCGGAGCCGATCAGCGTCTGCGTGTCCTGGGCGATGCCGCCGATCGGGTCGAAGGCGCGCTGCTCCAGCAGGAGGCGGCCCTCGCCAAGCAGCTGCCAGCCGGACTCGTCGAAGGTCCGGACGAGCAGGTCGCGGTGCATCGTCTCGATGACGAGCCGGCCGCCGGGCTTCAGCACCCGCGCGATCTCGGCGAGTACGGCGGTGTCCCCCTCGTCGCCGAGGTAGCCGAGCGAGGTGTACAGGTTGATGGCGGTGTCGAAGGTCCCGTCGGCGAACGGCAGCTCGCGGTAGTCGCCGAGGACCCACGTCGGCGCCTCGCTGCGCCGTTTGGCTTCGGTCAGCAACGCTGCCGCACGGTCGACGCCGGTGACGTCGAACCCGTCTTCGGCGAGGGGGATCGCGTGGCGCCCGAAGCCGCATGGGACGTCGAGCAGGCTTCCGCCCTCAGGCGTCCTGGCCAGCTCCGCGGCGGCCCGTGCCTGCTCGCGCGCGGCCTCCGCCTCCCGCCGCGACTCGGCTGCGTGGACGTGCAGGTAGAACTCGCTGAAGAACGCGTCCCAGGTCTCTTGCGTGCTCGGTGAGCGACGTTCGGCCATGTGGTCGGCTGAGTCTAGGACGCCTAGCGTTGGTGGTTCTTCGCTCCTCGAGGGTGTGAAGCCGCTGTGGTGTGGTCATCCGTCGTCGCCTCGGGGCGGGGTTCGGGGCCGAAGCGATGATCCGGGTCGAGTTATCCGTAACTATTCCGGCTAACGCGACCCGGATCCCGATTTGAGGGATGCGGGTCGCTCAAAGCTCGTTTGTGCAGCTCTCAGCGACCCCGTGCCAGCTCAGTCCGAAGCGCCCGGCAAGAGCCCCGCCAACACCAGCTCCGTGCCGCGCAAATGCTCGGCCATGATCCGCACCGCGCCGTCCGCATCCCGCGCCCGGATTCGCGTCAGCAGCTGCGCGTGCTGTGCGTTGGCGTGCTCCAGGATCTCCGGCGGGTGTGGGATGTAGGAGATGAGGTCGGTCATCTGGCCCTGGGCTTCGGTGGCCAGCGCGACCAGCCGCGGAGAACGGGTCGACTCGGCGAGCGCGATGTGGAAGCGGACGTCGGCTTGGCGGTAGCCGGGGAAGTCGACGGCCATGTCGTCCATCGCGGTCACGAGCTCGTCCAGCGGCGCCAGCTCGTCCTCGGTCGCGCGCACGGCGGCCAGCGCCGCGATGCCGAGCTCGACGCCCAGCCGGACGTCGCAGGCGCCCTGCCAGGACTCGAGCACGCCCCGCGACGGAGGATCCGCGGGCGGTGGGCGCTCGGCGACGAACGTCCCGCCGCCGCGTCCGCGGACCGCGTGCAGATGGCCGGACTGCGCCAGCGCCGTCAACGCTTGACGCAGCGTGGAGCGCGAGATCTCCAGCCGCGTGCACAGCTCGCGCTCGGCCGGCAGCCGCGCGCCCGGGGCCAGCAGCCCCAGCTTGATCGCGGTCCCGAGGCGCTCCAGCGTCTCCTCGAAGGCCGTCTGGGAGCGCACCGGCGCGAAGACGGTCTCGAACGTTGGTAGGTCGCTGGACGTGGAAAGGCTCATCTCACAAGCGCTCGAAACCGCGCACTCGTTCCCAATCGGTGACGGCCGCATCGTATGCGGCCAGCTCGACGTCGGCCATGTTGAGGTAGTGGGCGACGACCTCCTCGCCCAAAGCGGTACGCGCGATCTCGGATCCGGCGAACAGCTCGCGCGCCTCGCGCAGGTTCGTCGGCACGTGGTCGACGTCCTCGGCGGTGTAGGCGTTGCCCTCGCACGCGGGCGGGAGCGACAGGCCCTGCTCCACGCCGTGCAGCCCCGCGGCGATCAGCCCGGCGAGCGCCAGGTACGGGTTGACGTCGCCGCCCGGCAGACGGCACTCGAAGCGCTTGCCCGGCCCGTGGCCCACGACGCGAAAGGCGCACGTCCGGTTGTCGTTGCCCCACGCCACCGCGGTCGGCGCGAAGGACCCGGCCGCAAAGCGCTTGTAGGAGTTGATGTTCGGCGCCAGCAGCAGCGTCAGCTCCTTCAGCCCCGCGATCGCGCCCGCCAGGAAGGACGAGAACAACGCGTCATCCTCGGCGAAGACGTTCTTCCCGTCCTCATCAGCCAGCGACAGGTGCAGGTGGCACGAGTTGCCCTCGCGCTCGTCCCACTTCGCCATGAACGTGATCGACGACCCGTGCTGGGCCGCGATCTCCTTGGCCCCGTTCTTGAACACCACGTGCCGGTCGCACGTCGTCAGCGCGTCGCTGTAGTGGAAGTTGATCTCGTGCTGGCCGAAGTTGCACTCGCCCTTGGAGTCCTCCACGCGCATCCCCGCGCCGGCCATCGCGTTGCGGATCGACCGCAGCAGCGGCTCGACCCGCGTCGTGCCGAGGATCGAGTAGTCCACGTTGTAGCGGTTGGCCGGCGTCAGCCCGACGTAGCCGCGGTCCCACGCGTCCTCGTAGGAGTTCTCGAACAAGATGAACTCCAACTCGGAGCCCGCGTTGGCGGTCCAGCCCTTCTCGGCCAGCCGCGCCAGCTGCGCGCGCAGGACCTGGCGCGGGGAGGCGACCACGTCGGAGCCGTCCTGCCACTGCAGGTCGACGAGGCAGAGCGCCGTCCCCTCCAGCCACGGGACCAGCGCCAGCGTGTCGAGATCCGGCGCCATCACGAAGTCGCCATACCCCTTCGTCCACGAGGACATGGCATAGCCGTCGACCGTGTTCATCTCCACGTCGACGGCGAGCAGGTAGTTGCAGGCCTCGGCGCCGTGCTCGACCACCTCGTCTACGAAGAACCTCGCGTGCATCCGCTTTCCCTGGAGGCGGCCTTGCATGTCGGTCAGGCACAGGAGCACCGTGTCGACTCGTCCGGCTTCCACCTCGGCGCGCAGCTCGTCAAGCGTCATATGTCGCGAAGGTATATGCAGCGCACCATTGACCGCAAACCCTCGGCCGCTCTAGGGTCGCGGGCGGCACCCCACGTATGGCCCCGCCGCGCGCCGTCATCGACGCAGTCCAGGACCGCCTCGGCCCGCTCGCGGCGCCGCCGGTCGCGCTGGGCGGCGGCATCACCAACCACAACTTCCGCGCCACGTTCGGCGACCACGACGTCGTCATCCGCGTCGCCGGCGCCGAGACCGAGCTGCTCGGGATCGATCGCGCCGCCGAGCACGTCGCGACCGAGGCGGCCGCCAAGCTCGACGTCGCGCCCGCCGTTCTGGCGTTCCTGCCCCAGCACACGTGCCTGGTGACGCAGTTCGTCGCCGGCACGCCGGTCCCGGACGCGCAGCTGCGCGACCCGCCGGTGCTGCCCGCGGTGGCGAAGGCGCTGCGGGCCTTCCACGAGCACGCGCCCGCGCTGCCGACCAGCTTCGACGTCCCGCAGATCGCCCGCGACTACCTGGCGCTGGCCCGCGAGCGCGGCGTCACGCCGATGCCGGCCGCATGGGACGCCGCCCGCCTGGCCGAGACGATCGCCACCGCGGTGCGTGGCCATCCCGAGCACGCGGTCGTCCCGTGCCACGACGACCTGCTCAACGCCAACATCTTGGGCGACGGCACGCGCGTCTGGCTGGTCGACTGGGAGTACGCCGGGATGGGCGACCGCTACTTCGACCTCGGCAACCTGTCCATCAACAACGGCTTCACCGAGGCCGACGACCGCGCGTTGTTGTCCGCCTACTGGGACGAGCCCGCGACCGACCGCCGCTTCGCCGCGCTGCGCCTGATGCGCGCGATGTCCGACGTGCGCGAGGCGCTCTGGGGCACGGTCCAGCAGGCGATCTCCGAGCTGGACTTCGACTTCGCCGCCTACTCCGAGAAGCACCTCGGACGCCTGGCGGCGACCACCGCCGATCCCCGATTCGAAGGCTGGCTGCGCGATGCCGCGACCTCGTGAGCTCCCCGACCGCGCCCGCGTCGTCGTCATCGGCGGCGGGGTGGGCGGGGCGTCGATCGCCTACCACCTGGCCCAGTTGGGCGAACGCGACGTCATCGTCGTCGACCGCGACGAGCTGACGTCGGGCTCGACGTTTCACTCCGCCGGGCTGGTCGGCCAGCTGCGGTCGTCGGTCTCGCTGACGACCATGATGATGTACTCGGTCGAGTTGTACCGGTCGCTCGACTGCGGGTGGGTGGAGTGCGGCGGGATCCGGCTGGCGTGCACGCCGGAGCGCGAGCAGGAGGTCCACCGGCAGGTCGCGTGGGCGCGGACGTTCGGGCTGCCGCTGGAGACGATCTCCGCGGGCGAGGCGCGCGAGAAGTTCCCCTTGATGGTCGAGGACGACGTGCGGGTGGCGTCCTATCTGCCGACCGACGGGTACCTGGACCCGTCGCAGCTCACGTACGCCTTGGCGGAGGGCGCGCGCGAGGGCGGCGTGCAGATCTTCACCCACACGCGGGTGACCGGGATCGACGTGGGCCCGGACGGTCGCGTGTGCTGCGTGCGCACGCAGTGGGGCGACGTCGAGTGCGAGCGCGTCGTGATCGCCGGCGGCATGTACGCCGCGGAGCTGGGGCGCCTGGCGGGCGTGCGGATCCCGATCGTCCCGATGGCGCACGAGTACCTCGTCACGCAGCCGTTCCGGGACCGTACGGACGGCGCCTGGCACCTCCCGACGCTGCGCGATCCCGACAACCTCATCTACTTCCGCGAGGAGGGTGCCGGCCTGGTCATGGGCGGCTACGAGCGCGCCTGCGCGCCGTGGGCGCTGGACGACAACTTGGTCGACGCGATTCCGCCCGACTTCAACGGGCGCCTGCTCGAAGAGGACTGGCCGCGCTTCGAGGAGATCGCGGTGGCGTCGAAGGCGCGCGTGCCCGCGATGGAGGACGTCAAGGTCACCAAGTTGATCAACGGCCCAGAGGCGTTCACCCCCGACAACGAGTTCTGCCTGGGGGAGACCGCGGTCGGCGGGCTCTTCGTCGCCGCCGGGTTCTGCGCGCACGGCCTGGCGGGCGCAGGCGGGATCGGCAAGGTGATGGCCGAGTGGATCGTCGCCGGCGAGCCGCAGATGGACCTCTGGCGCATGGACATCCGGCGCTTCGGCCCGCAGTACCGGTCGCCGTCCTACACCTTGAAGCGCACCAAGGAGGTCTACGAGACCTACTACGACATCCACTACCCCAACGAGGAGCGCCAGGCGGGGCGGCCGCTCAAGGTGTCGTCGAACTACGCATGGCACCAGGAGCACGGCGCGGCGTTCGGGGAGAAGTCGGGGTGGGAGCGGGTCAACTGGTATGAGTCCAACGCGGCAGGCGAGGGCGCCGATCCCGACCTGCGGCCCCGCGGCTGGGCCGGCCACCACTGGTCGCCCGCGATCGGCGCCGAGCACCGCGCCTGCCGCGAGCGCGCCGCGCTGTTCGACGAGTCCTCGTTCAGCAAGATGGAGGTGTCGGGTCCGGGCGCCGCGCTGTTCTTGGAGTCCTTGTGCGACAACCACGTCGCACGCGAGGTCGGTCGCATCACCTACACCCAGATGCTCAACGCGCGCGGCGGGATCGAGTGCGACTTCACGGTCACGCGCGTGGCGCAGGACGTCTTCCAGATCGTCACCGGCACCGCGTTCGGCCAGCACGACCGCGCCTGGATCGCCAAGCACGCGCCGCGCGACGGCTCCGTGACGATCACCGACACCACGAGCCGCTGGGCGTGCTTCGCGCTCTGGGGGCCGCGCGCGCACGACGTCCTCGCGCCGCTCACGCCCGACCCGCTCGACTTCCCCTACATGTCGACGCGCGAGATCGTCGTCGGCGACGTCCCGGTGCGCGCGCTGCGCGTCACGTTCGTCGGCGAGTACGGCTGGGAGCTCTACGCGCCGACCGAGTACGGCGCCGCGCTGTGGCGCGCGCTGTGGGAGTCGGGCGAGCCGCATGGCCTGGTCGCCGGCGGCTATCGCGCGATCGACTCGCTGCGCTTGGAGAAGGGTTATCGCGTCTGGGGCGCGGACATCACGCCCGATCAGACGCCCTACGAGGCCGGCCTCGGGTTCTGCGTTCGGCGCGGCGCGGAGGATGTCGCGTTCCTCGGCCAGGACGCGCTCGATGCTGAGTCGGAGCGCAAGCTCGTCTGCCTCGTCCTCGACGACCCGCGCTCGGTCTGCCTGGGCAACGAGCCCGTCGCGCTGGACGGCGCGGTCATCGGCCGCGTGACCAGCGGGGGCTACGGGTACACGCTGAACGCCTCGATCGCGTACGCCTATGTGCCGGCGGCCCACTCCACCCCGGACACCCGCGTGGACGTCGACGTGTTCGGAACGTGGGTCGGCGCGCGAATCGCACGGGAGCCGTTGTACGACCCGGAGTCCGCACGCGTGAAGGGGCTCCAGACAGGAGTGCCGACCACCCCTACCATCAGGTGAACCATGGCTGCAAACGCTGACCCCATCACGATCGACCGCACCCGGATCGCCGAGCTGACGGAGCGCGAGACCCAGCGCCTCAACGAGGCGACCAAGGGCAGCGGCGACACCTTCAAGCGCGCCAACGAGCACCTCGCCTCGGGTGTTGCGTCCTCCTACCAGGTCCGTGAGCCCTGGCCGATCTACCTCGAGCGCGGCGCGGGCCCGAAGGTCTGGGACGTCGACGGCAACGAGATGTGGGACTTCCACAACGGCTTCGGCTCGATGGTCCAGGGCCACGCGCATCCGGCGATCGGCGCCGCGATCAAGGAGCGCTACGAGCTCGGCACGCACTTCGCCGCGCCGACCGAGGACGCGATCGTCGTCGGCAACGAGCTCGCCAAGCGCTGGGGTCTGCCGAAGTGGCGCTACACGAACTCCGGCTCGGAGTCGACGATGGACGCGATCCGGATCGCGCGCGCCGCGACCGGCCGCGACGACGTCCTGAAGATCTTCGGCAGCTACCACGGCCACCACGACACCGTCATGGTGTCCATCGGCGTCGAGTACGACAAGATCGGCGACCACGACCACCCGGTCTCGCTGGCCTACGGCGGCGGCATCCCGCAGTCGACGGTCGACCACGTCTTCGCCGTGCACTTCAACGACGCGGACTCGATGGACCGCCGCATCGAGGAGCTCAAGGCCGACGGCCGCCTGCCCGCCTGCGTGATCATGGAGGCGGCGATGATGAACCTCGGCGTCGTCCTCCCGGAGGACGGCTACCTCGAGGCCGTTCGCGAGATCACCAAGAAGCACGGCATCGTCCTGATCTTCGACGAGGTCAAGACCGGCCTGACCGTGGCGCCCGGTGGCGCGACCGAGAAGTACGGCGTCCTGCCCGACATGGTGACCTTGGCCAAGGCGCTGGGCGGCGGCCTGCCGTCGGGCGCGATCGGCATGAGCGAGGAGCTCGCGAAGGTCGTCGAGGACGGCACCGTCTACCAGGTCGGCACCTACAACGGGAACCCGCTCGGCATGGCCGCGACGCGCGCGAACTTGTTGGAGGTGTTGACGCCGGAGGCCTACGAGCACCTCGACGCTTTGAACGAGCGCATCCTCGCCGGCTGCGAGGGCGTCATCGAGAAGTACAACCTGCCCGGTTACGGCGTCGGCATCGGCTCCAAGGGCTGCGTCACCTTCGCGACGAGCAAGGTCATTGACTACGAGACCTTCAAGGCCCAGCAGGACGCCGCCATCGCCGAGCTGGCCTGGTTGTACAACATGAACCGCGGCATCTTCATGACGCCGGGCCGCGAGGAGGAGTGGACGCTCTCGGTGACCCACACCGACGAGTCCGTCGACGCCTACATCGCGGTCTTCGACGAGATGGCGGCCGACTTGACCGCCTAGAGGGCGGCCAAGTCGGCTTGCGGGAACGGCCCAGAGGGCCTTTCCCGCGGGCGATCGGAGGATCGTCCGTACGAGGACCGCCACCATGGCGGTCCTCGTCTCGTTCCGGGGTGGATGAGCCTGTGGAAGGCGGGCACGGTTGCCCTCGCGCTGTTCGCGCTCGTCGCCGGACTGGTGGCGGGCGCGAAGGCACGCCCGGACGCGCCCGCGGTCGTCGCAGCACGCGTGGATCCGGAGCATCCTCCGATGACGTGGGGCGGGCCGGACGGGCGGCGCGCGCTGGATGGTGTCTGGACCGTGGACGGACGGCGGCGCGTGCACGTGCCGTACTCGCCCAACGCGGGGTCCTTGACCGCGGCGTCCTACGCGGGCGGCGTGGCGACGTACCGGACGACGTTCGCGGTGCGCGGCGGGCGGTACGCGCTGCGGTTCGAGGCGGTCAACCACCGGGCGACGGTGTGGGTCGACGGGCGCGTGGTGGCGCGACATGTGGGCGACTCGCTGCCGTTCGAGGCACGGGTGACGCTGGCGCGAGGGCGGCACCGGCTGACCGTGCGCGCCGACTGGCGCGACCCGGATGCGATGAAAGCGACCGGTTGGCATCGCGCGTGGTTCAACTACGGCGGGATCGTGCGCGAGGTGACGATCCGGCCGGTCGGCGAGGTCGAGCTGGAGGCGCCCGCGATCGTGACGCGGCTGGCGCGCGGTGGCGGCGCGGCGCTCGTGGACGTCTCGGTGCGCGTGCGCGGACGCCTCCGCGGGCGGGTCGAAGGGACGCTCGGCGGCGAGCCGCTCGCGTTCGACCCGGTCGGCGCCGACCGGGTGGCACGGGCACGCCTCCGCGTGGAGCGGCCAGACCTGTGGTCGCCGTCGCATCCCGCGCTTCACACGCTCCACCTCCGCGCTGGCGGCGCGGGGTGGACCGAGCGCGTCGGGCTGCGCGAGCTGCGCTGGGACGGCGGGAAGTTGAGGATCAACGGGCGCGTTGTGACGCTGCACGGCGCGTCGATCCAGGAGGACGCGGCGGGGCGCGGCACCGCGTTGCGCCCGAGCGACATGGACAACCTGGTCGCGCGGCTGCGGGCGATCGGTGCCAACGCGACGCGCGCGCAGCATCCGCTGTCGCCGGCGTTGTTGGAGCGGTTGGACGCGGCCGGCGTCCTCGTCTGGCAGGAGATCGGCCCGATGGAGGGCCCGGGGAAGTGGGCGTCGACGACGCCGGCGCTCCGCCGTGTCGCTCTGCGCCGCGACATCATCAGCGTCGAGCAGACCCGCACGCACCCGTCGATACTCGCCTGGAACCTCGCCAACGAGGCATCGCACCAGGGCGCGGCCGGCGGGCAGGCGGCCTACATCCAGCGGGCCGCGCGGCTTGTTCATGCACTCGATCCCGGCCGTCCGGTCGCGCTCGACGTCTGGGGCCGCGGGCTGCCCGCTGACGACGACGGCCCGCTCTATCGCGACATCGACGTCTTCGGCGTCACGATGTACGAGGGCTGGTACGAACGTCCCGGCGAGCCGCGCGGCGCGGTCGTCGCAAACCTCAGCCGCCGCCTCGCCGTCGCCCACGCGATCTTCCGCGACCGCGTCCTCGTGCTCACCGAGTTCGGGGCCGAGGCCAACACCTTGAACGCGCCCGGCTCGCCCGGCTCCGAGACCTACCAGGCGCGCTTGATCGCCGACCAGCTCCGCGCCCTGCGCGCCGACCGGCGGTTGTCAGGGTGGTTGGTCTGGGCGCTGCAGGACTTCGCGCTGACGCCCACGTTCGGCGGCGGCTCGGCCGGGCGCGCCATGCCGTCGCTACGGCTCGTGCCGGGGATCAACGCCAAGGGGTTGTTCACCTACTACGGGCGGGCGAAGCCGGCCGCCGAGGTCGTGCGCGCGTTGTCGCGCTAGGCAGGCCGCCGCGTCAGGTCCATCGTCCAGTTCCAGTCCCAGGTCGCGCCGCCGTCAGATGAGAACGCCTGCTCCCAACGGGCGAGGTCGTCGCCGTCTCGGGTCCAGCGGAAGCGCACGTCCAGCGCCGCGCCGTCGGCGTCGGCGATCGTCGCGCGGAAGTCGCCCTTGTCGCCGTCCCAGGCGCCGACCATCGGGCGCCAGTCGGGATCGGCGTAGTTGGAGAGCCAGACGATCGACCACTGCTCGGTCGTGGCGTCGTAGGCCCGGACGGTGACGGCCTTGACGTGGCCGCGGCCAGGGAAGTCCGGGGCGTCGTAGTGGTCGATCTGGACGAGGTCGTCGACGGCCATCGAGACCGTGCAGGTGGCGGCGAACTCCTGCCAGACGCCGTCGGGGTCGCGGCGGCGGTTAGCGACGTCCCAGACGCCGCCGGCGAGGAAGGCGAAGTTGTTGGTGGCGGCGGGGCGGGCGGTGATGATCGGGCTCAGGCGGCTCATGGGTGGCGGAGGCTAGATCGGATTTAGGTCCATTTCGGCCCTATAAGGTTGCGGTGCGATGTCGCGTCCCGCCACACGGCTGCTGGCGTTCCTGGAGCTGCTGCAGAGCGCGCCGGCGGTCGGCGGCGCCGATGTCGCGGCGCGCCTGGGCGTCGATGGCCGCACGGTGCGCCGCTATGTCGAGGCGTTGCAGGAGCTCGGCATCCCGGTCGAGGGCCAGCGCGGTGCCGGCGGCGGCTACCGGCTCGCGCCTGGATACCGGCTGCCGCCGCTGATGCTCGGCGACGACGAGGCGGTCGCGGTCGTCGCCGGCCTGCTCGCGGTCCGGCGGCTCGGGTTGGCGGGTGCAGAGCCAGGGCTGGCAAAGGTCCGGCGGGTGCTGCCGGCGACGCTGCGGCGGCAGGTCGAGGCGCTGGAGAGCGTCGTGGCCTTCACCGACGTGGACGCGTCCACGATCCCGCCGGTCGGCGCGACGCTGCTCGTGCTCGCTGACGGCGCGCTGCGTCACCGGCGCGTCGCGGCGACCTACACGCCGCCCAACGGCGGAGCGCGGCGCCGCGAGCTGGATCCGTTCGGCGTCGTCGTGCACTTCGGGCGCTGGTACGTCAGCGCGCGGGCGGCCGAGAGCGGGGAGGCGCGGACGTTCCGGGTCGACCGGCTGAGCGACGCCGTCCTCAGCGCGCCGGCCGCGCCGCCACCGGCGGGCTTCGACGCGGTAGCGGCGGTGACGCGCTCGCTGGCCCGCGTGCCGTGGGCGCACGCGGTGGAGGTCTGGCTGGACGCGTCGGCGGAGGCGATCGCGGAGCGCCTGCCCGCGGGGCTCGCGGAGCTCAGCGAGGACGAGGGCGGCGGCACGCTGCTGCGCATGCGCGCCGATTCGCTGAGCTGGGTCGCCGAGGTGCTGGCCGGGCTCGGCTGCGCGTTCGTCGTCCACACGCCGGAGGCGCTGCGCGACGAGGTGCGCGCCGTGGCGCGGCGGCTGACCGAGTCGGCCGCCGCCGCGCCGGGCGACGCTCCGGCGCGCTAGGAGCGCTCGTCGATGACCTTCGCGCCCGGGTGCGGCGCGAGCTTCAGCAGCTTCGCCGCGCCGCGCCCGTGGTGGGTGCGGGTGTAGGTCAGGCGCGTGTCCTGCTTGAACGTGCCGTTGGTCGTGACGCGCTGGACGAGGTAGCCGGTGCGCTGGTCGACCAGGTCGGTCTCCTGCGTGGCCGGGTCGTCAGAGCACGGCAGCTGCGGCTGGTCGACCATCTTGTAGCGGTCGATACCGTCGGCGCTGCCGACCTTGACGTAGCAGCCCTTCGCGACGCCGTCCTGGAAGTACTTGGCCTCCTGGGCGGGCGTCGGGTCGAGCGGCTCGTCGAAGCCGTCGCGCAGCGTGATGGTGTTGGTCGACGCGTCGAAGGCCTTCCAGATCCGGGGCGAGACCGCGTTCTCGGTCTTGACCGCGCCCGTCGCCTCGTCGGCGTAGACGTAACGGCTGCCGTGCGCGCCGACGAAGCCGGTCATCGACGTCGTTCCGTCGTTGCCGGCCGAGCCGGAGATCGTCGTGACCTTGTTGTACTCCAGGACGCTGGAGCTGCCGCCGTGGGCCGAGGCCGAGGTTACGGGTGCGGCGACAGCGAGCGAGGACGCAATCGCGGCGGCGGCCGCGATGGTGCGAGTAATCGACATGATGATGAACCTCCGGGGGGTTGGGAGTGGGGTCGTTCATCGGTCGAACGGGGCGGGCGGGGACGACGTGCCGAGCCGCCGTCTGCACAAGAACGCTCAGCTTCCCGGAGCGTCTTCGCGCAGCAGCGCGCGGCGGATCTTGCCGGAGGTCGTCTTGGGCAGGTCGTCGGCGAACTCGACGATGCGCGGGTACTTGTAGGGCGCGGTCGACTCCTTGACGTGGTCCTGCAGCTCGCGCGCGAGCTCGTCGGAGGAGGAGTGGCCCTCGCGCAGGACGACGATCGCGCGGACGACCGAGCCGCGCTCGTCGTCGGGTGCGGCGACGACGGCGGCTTCAGCGACGGCGGGGTGGGCGACGAGCGCGGACTCGACCTCGAAGGGGCCGATGCGGTAGCCGGCGGAGATGATGACGTCGTCGGTGCGGCCCTCGAAGAAGAGGTAGCCGTCGTCGTCCTGTAGGACTCGGTCGCCGGTGCGCCAGATGCCGGTGGGCGGCTCGTTGCCGATGTAGTTGAGGAAGAACGTCGGAACGGTGGCGGGGTCGGCGACCAGCTCGCCGTCCTCGATCCAGAGCTTGACGCCCGGCAGCGGGCGGCCCATCGAGCCGGGACGGGCGGGTTCACCGTCGAGGTTGCCGGTCATCTGGCCGGTCTCGGTCTGGCCGTAGCCGTCGCGGATCTCCAGGCCGGTGGCGGCGTGCCAGAGTTGGAGGACTTCGGGGTTGAGCGCCTCGCCCGCGGCGACGAGGCCGCGCAGGTCGAGGAAGGCCTTCAACTCGACCCGCTTGGCGATCACGCGGTACTCGGTCGGCGCCATGCACAGCACGTTGACGCGCTCGCGCTCGAGGATCTCCAGGCGCTCGGCGGGGTCGAAGCGCGCGTCGTGCAGGAGCGCCGCCGCGCCGCGCAGCCACGGCGCGATGAACACGTTGCGCGCGCTCTTGGACCAGCCGGACGCCGCGGTGCACCAGACGAGGTCACCGGGGCGGGCGCTGAGCCAGTGCTCAGCTTGTAGGCGTTGCCCGTCGAGGTACTTCTGGCCGTGCAGGACGGCCTTTGGCTCGCCGGCGGTGCCGCTCGTGAACGTGATTAGGCACGGGTCCAGTGGGTCGAGCGCCGCGGGGGCTGGTACCGCCCGCGCCTCGGGCGCCGGCCAGTCCATGACGCCCGGCGCCCAGATCGTCGGCCCATCCCAACCGGCCTCGCGCAACACCGCCTCGTTGCGCCCGTCGGCGACGACCGCACGCGGCCGCGTGACTTCCAGGCGCAAGGCAAGGTCCTTGGGTCGCAGCTGCTCCGTGCACGGCAGGACGACGTAGCCCTGGCGGAAGCACGCGACCATCGCGACGACCCAGTCCGGCTGGTTGCCGACCAGCGTCAGCACGACGTCGCCGCGCCGCACCCCTTGTTGATGCAGATGCGCCGCCATCGTCCGGACCGCACCCGCGACCGCCCCGAACCGGTGCTCCCGCCGCGCGCCATCCCGCGCCAGCTCGACCAGCGCCAGCGCGTCCGGATCCGCACCTTCAACGACCTCCACGGCGAAGTTCATCGCCTGAGAACCCTAAATGCTGCTGCGAAATTCCCGCGGCCGTGCTCGCACGCCCGCCGGGCGCTCTAGAAGCGGCCGGCCGTCGAGGCCAGCTCGACCTCGATCGAGCCCAGGCGCTCGGCGAGGCGGACGGCGACGGCGGAGAGGGTGGCGAGGAGCTCGGGGTCGGCGGGGTCGCGGGTCTCGCGGACGAGCTCCAAGACGGCGAGGACGCGGCCGTCGGGGTGGGCGACGGGGACGGTGGCGAGGGTGCCCAGCTCGGCCCAGGCGGCGGAGCGGGAGCGCGGGCAGGCGAGCATCTCCTCGGTGTCGGCCCAGTGCGCCTCGCCGGAGCCGGCGGCGGCGGGGACGAGGCCGTCCTCGAGGTGCGCGCGCCAGGCCATGGTCTCCCAGGCGTCCAGGCCCGCCATGTAGGCGCTCCACGTCTCCGAGCAGGAGAACGTGCCGGCGCCGTTGGCGTCCTGCCAGAGCGCGCCGCCCTTCCAGCCGGTGGCGGTCGCCAACGCCTGTAGCGCGGCGCGGCCGGCGGCGCGGGGGGAGGACGCCTTGGCCAGCGCGCGGTCGAGGTCGTCGAGCGCGTCGGGGGTGAAGCCGGGCGGCGGGCCGTCGGGCTCGTCGGGTGCTGCGAAGGCGAACGCCTTGGCCTGGGCCGCGGCGACCGCGAGCGGCGGTAGTGCCGGGCGGCCGTTGGAGTACGGCGAGGTCATGATCGCCGGGACCTGCGCGATCACCGGCGCCGGCGGCACGTCCGCGAGGCGGCGCTCGGCCAGCTCGCGGGCCTCGCGCTCGGCGTCCAACAGCGCCTGCAACTCATCACGGGCGGCGAGCGCCAGATCGAGGTCGTGGCGCAGCGTCGCCACTTCATCATCAACTTGAGCTTCGGCGCGGACCAGCGCGGCGCGCGCCTCGTCGCGGGCCATGGCGGCCTCGTCGTGGCGGCGCTCGGCGTCGTCGGCGCGCAGCTCGGCGACTTCGGCGCGGCGGTGGGCCTCGGCGGCGACGGCCTCGGCCGCGTCGGCGCGCGCCGCGACCTCGTCCAGCCGCTCGCCCGCGCCCGCGGTCGCCTCCTGCACCGCGTTGACCAGCGCGTTGTCGCGCTCGATCCGGACGGCGTCGGCGTCAGCCAGCGCGTCGTCGCGCGCGGACTCCGCGGCGGCCAGACGCTCCAGCGCCTCGTCGCGCTCGCGTTCGGCGTTGGCGGCACGCAGCAGCGCCTCGTCGGCCGCGGCCTGCGCCTGGGCGGCGACGGCCTGCGCGGCGCCGAGGTCCTCGGCGGCCTGGACCCGCGCGTGCTCGGCGGACTGCGCCTGGGCGAGTGCATGAGCGACCTGGGCGTCGGACGAGCCCAGCGCATCCGCGGCGGCGGCACGGGCGGCCTCGGCCTCGCGGGCGTGGCCCTCGGCGGCAATGACGCGCGCCTCGGCCTCCTCGACGGCGGACTCAAGCGCCTCCAGGCGGGCGACCTGGGTTTCGGCGGCGGACAGCCGGTCGGCGAGCGCGTCGCGGTCGGCGTGCGCCTGCCAGAGCGCGGCCTCGGCCTGCTCGCGGGCGGCGTCGGACGCGGCCGTCTGGTCGCGCAGCTCGGCGGCCTGCGCGGCGTGCTCCTCGGCGGTGGCGAGGCGGGCGGCGAGGTCGTCGCGTTCGGCGACCAGCGCGTCGCGCTCCTCTGGTGCGGCGGCGAGCGCCGCGTCGCGCTGCGACTCCGCCGCGGCGAGCGCCTCGATCGCCTGCGTGCGCGTGTTCTCGGCGGCTTCGCGGCGCTGCTCGGCTTGCGCCAGCGCGTGTGCCGCCGCGTCGACGTCCGCGCGCAGCGTCTCGACCTGCGCGAGCGCCTCGTCGCGTTCGGCCTCGGCGCTGCGCAGGGCCTCGCCGGCGTCACCGCGATCGGCCTCGGCGGCGTGCGCGCGGGCCAGGAGCTCCTCGCGGGCGGTCTCGGCGGCGGCCAGGCGCGTGTCGGCCTCGGCGCGCGCGGCCTCGAGCTCGGCGAGCCGCCCCGCGGCCTCCTCGGCGACGGAGCGGTGATGGTCAAGCGCCTCGCGGGTGCGGGCGTGGGCGTCGCGGACGCGGTCGCGCTCCAGCTCGGCGGTGCGGCGCGCCTCGCGCTCGGCGGCCAACTCGGCGACCGCGGCCTCGCCACCGGCGGCGGCGCCCAGCGCCTCCTCCTCTAGCGCAGCGGCGCGCTCGCGCTCGGCGGCGACGCGGCGGTCGGCCTCCTCGGCGAGCTGCGCCACCCGCTCGTGCTCGGCGGCGAGACGGGCGTCCGCGGCGGCGAGCGCCTCCTGCGCGGCGGTCAGCTCGCGCGACAACGACTCGGCCCGCTCGCGCGCGTCGGCGACGGCGGCCTCGGCGGCGGCGCGGGACTCGCGCTCGGCCTCCAACGCCGATGCCAGGCGCTCGGAGTCACCGGCGCCCGAACGCGCCTCCTCCAGCTCGCGCAGCAGCTGCTCGGTGCGCTCGTGCGCGCCGTGCAGCGCGCGCTCCAGGTCTTCGCGGCGGGCATCGGCGGCCGCCGCGGCATCGGCAGCCGTCCGTGCCGCGTCCTGCGCCGCGCCAAGTTCGCCGCCGAGCCACTCGGCGCGGCCGCGCTCCTGCTCGAGCTCCTTGGAGGCGACGTCGAAGCGGTCGCGCATCGCCGCGACCTCGGCATCCAGCTCGGCGCGCGAGGCGATCGTCTCGTCGAGCAGGCGCTTGAGGTCGTCGTGCTCGTGGTGCAGCGACGCCAGCTCGGTGGCGAAGCCCTCGCGCGCGGCGATCGCCTCGGCCAGCTCTTCGGGCGACGCGGCGGCGGCGCCGGACCGAAGTCGCTCGACCTCGGCCTCGGCCTCCTTGGCCCGCGCCTTCAGCTCCTTGCGGGAGGCGCGGACGTCCTCCAGCTCGGCGGCTAGCGCCTCGGCGTGGGCCGCGGCTTCGCTCAGTTGAGCCTCAACGCTGCCCCGGCCGTCGCGGATCCCGGCCAGCTCGGCGTCGAGCTCGTCGCGGCGCTGCGCGGCGGCGGCCAGCTCGGACTGCAGGACCTCGCAGCGGCCGCCGAGGTCGGCGACCTGGCGTTGCAGGTCGGCGTCGCCGGAGCGTGCGGCCTCCAGCTCGCCGGACAGCAGCCCGGCGCGGTCCTGCGCGTCGGTCAGCTCGCGGGCGACCTCCTCGAAGCGGGCGGTCGCGTCGGCGACGCGCGCCTCGGCCTCGGCGGCACGGGCGCGCGCGGCCTCCAGCTCGGCATCGAGCGACGACGTGTGGTCGCGGACGGAGGAGAGCTGGGCGCCGAGATCCTCGACGCGCGCGGCGGCTTCCTCGCGCTCGGCCTCGGCGCGGGCGGCCTCGGCGCGGAGGCGCTCGAGCTCCTCGGCGGCGCGCTCGAGCTGCTCGTTGGCGGTGCGCTGGGCGATCTCGGCCTCGAGGCGCGCCTCGCGCTCGACGGCCAGCGCCTCGCGAGCGGCGAACGCCTCGGCGTCGGCGGCCTCGCGCGCGGTGCGCTCGGCGATGAGGTCTTCAGACGGCGCGGTGAGGCCGGCGGTCGCGACCTGGCCGACGGACGCCTGTAGCTTCTCGCGCTGCTCGCGGCCCACCTCGCGCTCGTCGCCGGGCGCCATGACCACGCAGATCGCCCACGGCTCGCCGTTGTCGTAGACCGGGAAGCGGCAGGCGCGCATCGCGCGGCGACCGTCGCGGGCCAGCACGGTCTCGCGGGCGTCGAGGTGGCCGTGGGCCTCCAGGACGAGCGCGTCCAGCTCGGCGACGCGGTGGGCGACGTCGGCCGGCTGTAGGGCGTTGTCGGTCTTGCCGACCAGGCGCGAGGCCTCCAGGCCGACGAGGTCGGCGAACGCCGGGTTGACCGCCACGTAGCGGCCACCGGCGTCGCGCACGCAGGCCGGAAGGGTCGCGTCGAGAAGGGCGTCGGCAAGGGCTCCGAGGCGCTGGGCGGCGCCGCCGTTGGGGTTCGGCTCGGTCACGTCTGGGCCCCTCATCGACCCCAGAACCCGGTGCGTCGGATTGTTGGCGCCTACCGCGGACGAACGTTCGGGTGTCCGCCGGTAACCTTCCCCGCCCGACCTGACCAGACGGATCCCTTGGAGCACGGACATGGCTGTTGAGACCACGAGCGTCTACAACGACACGACCGACGAGCAGAAGGCCATCATCGAGATGGTCCGACAGTTCGTCGACGAGCAGATCATCCCGAACGCCGAGCACTACGACGGCGCTGACGAATACCCGGCCGAGATCGTCGAGCAGCTGAAGGAGCTCGGCCTCTTCGGCATCACGATCCCGGAGGAGTTCGGCGGCCTCGGCCTCGACCTCACGACCTACGTGATGGTCGTTGAGGAGCTGTCGCGCGGCTGGATCTCGATCTCCGGCGTGATCAACACGCACTTCATCGGCTCGTACCTGTTGTTGAAGTACGGCAACGACGAGCAGAAGCAGAAGTACCTGCCGCGCATGGCGACGGGCGAGATCCGCGCCGCGTTCTCGTTGAGCGAGCCCGAGCTGGGCTCCGACGTCCAGGCGATCAAGACGACCGCCAAGAAGATCGACGACGGCAACTACGAGATCAACGGCCAGAAGATGTGGGTCACGAACGGCTTGATGTCGTCCTTGGTCTTCCTGCTGGTCAAGACCGACCCTGATGCGGAGCCGCGCCACAAGGGCTTCACGTGTTTCATCACGGAGAAGGAGGCGGGCGTGTCCGAGAACACGGGCGCCTACGCCGGCCTGACGGTGCCCCCGAAGATCAAGAAGATGGGGTACAAGGGCGTCGAGTCCACCGAGTTGGTCTACGACGGCTACAAGTGCGGCGGCGAGCAGATCCTCGGCGGCGAGGACGCAGGCCTGAACTCCGGCTTCGCGCAGATGATGGACGCGCTCGAGGTCGGTCGCGCCAACGTCGCCGCGCGTGGTGTGGGGTTGGCGCAGCGCGCGCTGGAGCTGGCGCTGAAGTACTCCCAGGAGCGCAAGACGTTCGGCAAGCCGATCGCCCAGCACCAGGCGATCCAGTTCAAGCTCGCCGACATGGCCACGCAGCTCGACGCGGCGCGCCTGTTGACGCGGCGCGCGGCGATGATGAAGGACGCGGGCATCCGCTCCGACATGGAGGCCGGCATGGCCAAGCTCTTCGCTTCCGAGGCCGCGCGGTTCTGCGCCGAGGAGTGCCTGCGCATCCACGGCGGCTACGGGTACTCGAAGGAGTACGAGATCGAGCGGATTTACCGCGACGCGCCGCTGCTGCTGATCGGCGAGGGGACGTCGGAGATCCAGCGCATGGTGATCGGCAAGAAGCTGTTGCAGCGGCACAAGATCTAGGCGCCTTCGTAGCGCTTGCGGTGCCTCGGGGCGCGGCCGGTTGGCCGCGCCCCGTTGTCGTTGTGGGGCGTTGGGCGTCGGTGGCGCTCAGTTCGGGGCGTGGGTGGTGGTGCGGGGCGTTGGAGAGGGCGGCGAGGGAGTGAAGCCGGTCGGCGTGGCGACCGCCGGGTGTCGTCCGCGGGCGTCGTGTCGGCTCGGGGAGGGTTCGGGCCCGAATGAGGGCTCGTCGTCGCAGTCATGGGTACGTTGACCGGGATATTCCCGGTCAACGCGCCTTTCGGGCAGTCGCTCACCGATGAGCGGCACTTGACCCGTGTATATCGCGGGTTGAGTGCCATTCGGTCGACGGTTCGCATCTAACCCGCCATATACGCGGGTTAGATGCGATCGGTTGACACTTCGGCCCCGAACCGCCCTCTCCGCGCCCTACACCACGCCCGAGGACGACCGATGGCGGTCGCCACGCCAACCCGGCTTCACTCCCTCGCCGCCCTCTCCAGCGCGCCGCACCACCCCCAGCGCCGCGAGCTGGGCGCCGCGGACGATGAGTTCGGCGCCAGGTGCGAGTCTTGACGGCATGACCAAGGTCACGAGCCAAATCACGGTGTCGCTCGACGGGTTCATGGCGGGCCCGGAGCAGAGCGAGGAGAACCCGCTCGGGATCGGCGGGGAGCGTCTGCACGAGTGGTTCATGGGACAGCGGGAGCGGCATCCCGTGGACGAGAAGGTCGCGAGGACGCTGCTTGATGGCAACGGCGCCTACGTCATGGGCCGGAACATGTTCGGGCCGATCCGCGGAGAGTGGAGTGGCGATTGGCGCGGGTGGTGGGGTGAGGAGCCGCCGTACCACGTGCCTGTCTACGTCCTGACGCATCACGCGCGGGAGTCGGTGGAGATGGAGGGCGGCACCGTCTTTCACTTCGTCACCGAAGGCTTCGACGCGGCGCTGGCCAGCGCGCGCGAGGCGGCCGGGCCGACGAAGAACGTCTGCATCGCCGGCGGCGCATCGATCGTCAACCAGGCCCTCCAGGCCGACGTGCTCGACGAGCTCTACGTGCACTACGCCCCGATCACGCTCGGTGGGGGAGAGCTGTTGTTCGCGCCCGGCGCGTTGGGCGACGCGCGGCTGGAGGTCGTGGAGTCGATCTCCTCGCCGTACGCCACCCACGTCCGCTACCAGAGGGCGATCGGGACCTCGCCGAGGTAGCGCGTGTCCTTGGTCAGCACGACCGCGTGCTGGCCAAAGCCGCCCTCCTTCTTCACGGTCGCGAGCATGTCCTTGATCATCTGCTCGGTCGAGACGCCCTTGGGCGCGACGAACTTGGCGATGCGCTGCAGGAACGGGATGCCGACGTCCTCGGGCAGGAACGGCAGGCCGAACTTCGATTGCAGGAAGCCGGCGTGGGCGGCGTCGGCGTCGTCCATGACCAGCGTGGCGCCGTGCTCGGCGAGGTCGGTGGTCACGCCAGCGGCGCGGGCCTTGATGTTGCGGTCGATGTAGCGCTTCATCACGAAGTCGCGCTCGGCGGCGTCCAACGGTCCGAGGATCGGCTTGCCCGCCGCGTCGCGGCCCAAGACCTTCGACACTCCGACCGCGTCGGCGTCCACGCCCTGGGCCAATGCCTTGCTCGAGTTGACCACCGTCTTGGTGTTGACGACCTTGCCGCCGCGGCCCATGTCCTTGACGACGATCTGGTACTTCTTGACGCGGATCAGGTAGGCGTCGGCGTACTTGCCCTCGACCTTGACCAGCTCGAACTCCGCCTTGACGAAGCGCTGTAGGCCGGGCGCGGGCTCGCCCGCGATGTTGGTGCCGCCGGGCCACGGCTTGTCGTCGAGCGGGACCTCGCCCTCCTTGCCGATCAGCTTCTTCAACTTGGAGGTCTTGGAGTTGGCCGCCGGGTTCTTCCACTCCGCGTTGGCCTTCAGCGCGTTCTCGTACTCCTGGAGCGCCGCCGCCTGGCGCGTCTTGCTGAGGTTCTTGAAGCCCGGGATCTTGTCCGGCGAGACCTTCGGCTTCCAGAGCACGGCCTCACCGAGCGCGTCGGCGGGCATGCCGGCGTCGATCATCGCGGGCTTGCCGGTCTTCTGGCCGGTCATCTCCAGCTTGGCGACCGCCCCGGGCTTGCGCAGCTCGGTGGACGGCTTCAGCACCTCGGCCAGCTCGATCTCGCGGCCGAAGGTGTTGGCGAAGTCGCCCTCGATGCCCTCCAAGATCGCCGCCTTGGCGTCGAGCGTCACCTCGGGCACACCGCCGACGTTGGGCAGCTTGTACACGTTGCCGTAGTCGGAGGACTGCACGAGCGTCGCGCCCTCGGTGTTCTTCAGCGCGTTCTCCTCCAACAACGCCGCGGCCTCCTCGCCGCTGAGCCCGACGTCGAGCGCCTTCTTGGTGTCCTTGACCGCCCTCACGCCCTTGGCGAGCTTGCCGGTCTCGTCCACCACCTCGGTCGCCTTGGCCAGGTTGAGCAGCGCCGCGCCCTTCTTGGTGAGCTCGACGACCTTGCCGCCCGAGGTCACGAGCTTGGTGGCCGCGCCGCCGACGACCGTGTCGGCAACGACCTCCATGCCGCCGTTGAAGATCTTGGCGTCGAGCTCGGCCGACTCGCGCTCCCAGAGCAGCGGCTGGGTGTCGGCGTACTTGGCGATCCGCGCTCGCGCTGCCGCGTCGCGCTCAAACGGCGCCGAGACCATGTCGGCGAAGTCCTTGGCGCCCTGGTCCATGTTCGCCAGCGTGTAGATGACCGCCTGGCCGTCGTTGAGGAGGTTGCTGGCCTCGTTCTTCGTCCAGTTGGCGTAGGACGTGGTGTCCTTGACCACGCCGTCGGAGAAGGCCAACACCATCGCCTCGGCCTCCTCGCGCTGGTCCTTCGACGCGCTGTTGATGATGTAGCTGAGCCCGAGCGCGCTCTCGCCCCAGGCGAGCTTGACCTGCTCCTTGGCGCCCTCGCCGAGGTCGCCCCACTTCTTGACGTACTTGGAGACGCCCTTGCCGACCTCCTCCATGAACGCCTTGTTGTAGGCGTCGTACATCTGGTCGGCGCTGACGTCCTTGATCGACCCCTTCGGGAACTGCGCTGCGGTCGCGCTCGGGGCGCGGCCCATCAGCAGCGCGCGAGCGACGTCGATCTGGCCGATGACGTTCTTCTTGGCGGTGCCGAACCAGCGCTTGCGCGTGGCCGGGCTCATCACCTTGCGCAGCTCCTTCTGCATCGCCTCGCCGCGCTTGTCCCAGCCCTTGTAGAACTTGCGCGCCAGCGACAGCATCAGCTGGTCCATGCCCTGCACGCGCGCCCACTGCGCCAGCGAGGCGTTCAGCCGCGCGGCCTGTGTGACCGTCAGCTTCAGCGAGCCCTTGGCCTCCTGCGCGGTGCCGTCCACGGCCTTGCCGGTGATCTTGGAGATCGCCGCCGCGACACCGTCGGTCAACGCGCTGAGCCGGTAGTCGAAGGTCTTGCTCTCGCCCGGGCCGAGCGTCGACGGCAGCGCGCCCGCGGGCCGCGACATCACGCCGACGTGCGCGATCGAGCGGCCGTCGAGCGTCAGCGGCGCGCCGCCCGCGTACTCGATGTCCTTGATCGTCTGCGTCGTGCTCGTGTTCTTCAGCGTCACGTGGACGTCGAAGGCCTCCGACTCGGTCAGGCCGCCCTCGCCGAGCACGCGGCCGTCCAGCGCGGTGGCCGACAGCTCGACGTCGAGCGTGTCCTGGCCGGTGCCGATGCGGTAGGACGGGGCGTCGCTCTGCCCGCCCCCTTCCGTGACGCGGCCGATGATGTAGGCGCCGTCGGAGGAGATGTCGGTGGCGGTGACCAGCGTGCCCGTCGCGCCCGGCGCCATCGTGTTGAGGTCGACCGGCGTTCCGTCAGGCCGCCACAGCGTCGCGTGCGAGCCCTTCTCGTCGTAGGAGTGGCCCACGACCGTGCCGTCGTCGGCGATCGCCTCGGCCCAGGCGTTGGTGTCGCCCGGCAGCGGTTGAAGCTCGACGATCGTGGAGCCGATCGCCTTGGCGGGCAGGCTGCTGCCGGCCTTCCGGCCCAGGACGACGCCGGACGGCGTGAGCCCGCGGGGCGAGGGGCTGAAGCCGGGCAGGTCGGTGATCGCGCCGACCGAGGACACCAGCCGCGCGCCGCCGCTGCACGAGAGCAGGACCGTGCCCGCGTCGTTGATGGCCACCGGCGGCTGGACGATCCCGTTCGGGGTGCAGGCGGCAGGGACCGGGGTGACGACGGACGACCCGGCCGCGGCCGTGACGGTCTTGCCCTCCGAGAAGCCGAGCACGACGCCGGCGTTGTTGATGGCGACCGGCTGCGTCACAGGCGTCCAGACACAGGGGGAGGTGTCGGCCTCGTGCGGCAGGCCGCCGAGCTCGGTGAGGACGCCCGCGCCGGCCCAGACGATCCCGCGCGAGACCAGGTGCTGCCAGTACGTGCAGTTCGACGCCGGGTTGTAGTAGGAGCTGGTCCCGAGAACCCGGCCCTGGTCGTTGATGTCGATCCCGGTGACCCTCACGGACTCCGCCGGCGAGGCCGGCAGCCTCGTGTAGGAGCCGTTCCAGGTGAACGCCACGTGCGTCTCGTTGGGATCGGCGAGGTCGTAGGACGCCTCCACCATCACGATGCCGTCCCGGTTGACGGCTCGCGGCTCGACGTAGCCGTACGGCTTCTGGAACTCGACGTAGTCGGCCGAGGCCGGGACGGCGGACGCGGCCGCGGCGAGCGCGGAGGCGAGCAGGGCCAGGGCGAGAACGCGGCGCAGCATGGCGCGCGAAGTTACCCGGGCCGGCGCGCCCCTGGCGGGGGAATTTCTCCCCTCGTACGCAAGAACGCGTACCGCAGTCGCGTCCTCACCAGGACGCCACCGGGACCTCGCCGAGATAGCGCGTGTCCTTGGTGAGGATCACCGCGTGCTGGCCGAAGCCACCCTCGCTGCGCACCGCCTGGAGCATGTTCTGCAACATCTGGTCGGGCGTCACGCCCTTGGGCGCGACGAACTTCGCGATCCGCTGCAGGAACGGGATCCCGACGTCCTCCGGCATGAACGGGACGCCGAACTTGGGCGCCAGGAACCCGGCGTGGAGGGCGTCGGCGTCGTCCATGACCAGGGTGGCGCCGTGCTCGGCCAGGTCGGTGACCAGGCCGGCGGCGCGGGCCTTGATGTTGCGGTCGATGTAGCGGCTCATCGCGAAGGAGCGCTCGCTGGCGTCCAGCGACGCGAGGATCGGCTTGCCGGCCTTGTCGCGGCCGACGACCTTCATGACGGCGACCGCGTCGGCGTCGACGCCCTGCGCGAGCGCCTTGGTCGACTTGACCACCGTCTTGGTGTTGACGACCTTGCCGCCGCGGGCCATGTCCTTGACGACCAACTCGTACTTCTTGACGCGGATGAGGTAAGCGTCGGCGTACTTGCCCTCGACCTTCACGAGCTCGAACTCCGCGTCGACGAAGCGCTGCAGGCCGCCGGGCCACGGCTTGTCGTCCAGCGGGACCGTGCCCTCCTTGCCGAGCACCGACTTCAGCTTGGAGGTCTTGGAGCCCGACGCCGGGCGGGCCCACTCCTTGTTGGCCTTCAGCGCGTTCTCGTACTCCTTGATCGCCGCGGCCTGGCGCGACTCCGACAGCTTGCTGAAGCCCGGGATCTTCTGCGGCGGGACCTTCGGCTTCCAAAGCACCGCCTCGCCGAGCGCGTCGGGCGGCATGCCCGCGTCGACCATCGCCGCCTTGCCGGTCTTCTGCCCGGTCAGCTCCAGCTTGGCGACCGCGCCGGGCTTGCGCAGCTCGGTCGAGGGCTTCAACACCTCGGCCAGCTCGATCGGCTTGCCGAAGGTCTTGGCGAAGTCGTCCTCGACGCCCTCCAGGATTGCTGCCTTGGCGTCCAGGGTGACCTCGGGCACGCCGCCGACGTTGGGCAGCTTGTACACGTTGCCGTAGTCGCTGGACTGCACGACCGTTGCGCCCTCGACGTTGCGCAGCGACTTCTCGCTGTCGGACAGCATCGCGGCGGCCTCCTCGCCGCTCAGCCCGACGCCCAACGCGTTCTTGGTGTCCTTGACGGCCTCGACGCCCTTGGCGAGCTTGCCGGACTCGTCGACGACCTCGGTCGCCTTGGCCATGTTCAGCAGCGCGGCGCCCTTCTTGCCGAGCTGGACGACCTTGCCGGTGGACGTGACGAGCTTGGTCGCGGCGCCGCCGGCGACCGTGTCGGCGACGACCTCCATGCCCGCGTTGAAGATCTTGGCGTCGAGCTTGGCCATCTCGCGCTGGTACTTGATCGGCTGGTCGTCGGCGTACTTGGCGATCCGGGCGCGCGCCGCGGCGTCCTGGTCGAAGGGCACCGACATCGCGTCGACCGCGTCCTTGGCGCCCTGGTCCATGTTCGCCACCGCGTAGAAGGCCGCCTGGCCGTCGTTGAGCAGGTTGGTGGCCTCGTTCAGCGTCCAGTTCGCGTAGGACGTGGTGTCCTTGATCACGCCGTCGGAGAAGGCCAGCACCATCGCCTCGGCCTCCTCGCGCTGGTCCTGCGACGCCGTGTTCATGATGTAGTTGACCGCCAGCCCGCTCTCGGCGTAGGCGAGGCCGACCTGCTTCTTGGCGCCCGCGCCGAGGTCCTTCCACTTCTCCACGTACTTGGCCGCGCCCTTGCCGACCTCGGTCTTGAACGCGTTGTTGTACTCGGCGTAGAGCTCATCGGCGCTGATGCCGGCGATCGCCTGGCGCGGGAACTGCGCGGCGGTCGCGCTTGGCGCTCGGCCCATCAGCAGCGCACGAGCCACGGCGACGTTGTCGGAGAGGGCCTGCTTGGCGGTCCCGAACCAGCGCTTGCGCTCGGCCGGGCTGAGCACCTTGCGCAGCTGGGCTTGCATCGCCAAACCTCGCTTGTCCCAGCCCTTGTAGAGCTTGCGCGCCATCCCGAGCATCAGCGTGTCCAGGCCCTGCACGCGCGCCCACTGCGCCAGCGCCGCGTTCAGCCGCCCCGCTTGGGTCACCGTCAGCTTCAGCGAGCCCGTGGCCTCCTGCGCGGTGCCGTCCCCGGCGCGGCCGGTGATCTTGACGATCGCCGCCGCGACGCCATCGGTGGCCGCCGTCAAGCGGTAGTCAAAGGTCTTGCTCTCGCCCGGTCCGAGCGTGGTCGGCGGCGCGCCGGCCGGCGCGGCCAGGACGCCGATCCTGGCGATCGAGCGCCCGTCGATCGTCAGCGGCGCACCACCCGCGTAGTTGAGGTCGTTGATCGTCTGCGTCGGGCTGGTGTTGCGCAGCGTCACGTGGACGTCGAAGCTCTCCTGCTCGGTCAGGCCGCCGCTGTCCAGCGGCCGGCCGTCGGCGGCGGTCGCCGACAGGTCGACGTCGAGCGTGTCGCTGCCGCCCGGCTCGGTCGCGACGCTCGACAGCGGACCGCCCGGCGCCGCCCACGCCCGGTTCTGGTCGCTGCCGGTCAGCGTGGCGCGCCCGAGCTTCGGCTGGCCGCTGTTCTCGGTCCAGTAGACGTGGTCGCCGTTGGCGGCCAGCGGGCCGATGTTGGTGCTGGCCGGCAGCGAGACGATCGCCAGCGGAGCACCGCTCGGCAGCAGGGCCGTCTTGATGGTCGCGGGCGGCGGGGCGAGGCTCTGCGGGTGCGACTCGGTGTAGAAGAGGTGGTCGCCGTTGACCGCGACCCCGCGCGGGTAGATGACGTAGGGGATGAAGTCGAGCCGGACGTCGCTGCCGTCGGCGTTGGCGCGGGCGATCGAGCCCGGGAGGTCGATCGAGATCGCGCGTCCCCAGTAGAGGTGCCCGGTGCCGTCGACCGCGAGGCCGTTCATGGCCTGGTCGCTGACGACGCCCTGCGTCGGGGTGCCGTGGGAGCCGTCGGCGGCGAGCGGCACGCACCCGATCTCGACCTGCGGCCCGTAGGTCGTGTTCCAGCACACGTGGGCGCCGCCCGTCGCCAGGCCGGAGCCCACGCCGTGGTTGAGGCCGGTGAGCCAGTTCGGATCCGCGTTGGCGCCGTCGAGGTCCATGCGGCCGATCGCGCCGCCGTCGATGCGCTGCTCGCTCCAGAAGAGGTAGCGGCCGTCCGTGGCGACGGCCCTGGCGTTGACGTCGCGCAGCGACGTCGTCACGCCGTCTGGCTCGCGCGTGGAGGCGATGTGCGTCGTCGGCGAGCCGGCGATCGAGAAGACGTGCGTCTCGGCGTCCGCGGCGGGTGCCGCGCTGAGGGCGAGCACGACGAACAGGGCCAGGACCGGGGCGCGGCGCAACATGGCGCGCGAACTTACTCACCGAGCGGCGCTGTGGCGGGTGGCGTTTTCCCCTCATACGCAGAGTTGCGTACCCGCCGTACGCGATAACGTCCGTCCCGTGAGCAGCGACGCACCGATGTTGATCCAAGCCGCCGTCCGCGGGGTCCTGGAAGAGGTCCCGGCGCTGAAGCCGATGAAGCTCGTGGTCGGCGTCGACCTGCACGGGCGCGGCGACGTCCAGCAGTTCCGGCTGGAGCTGCCCGACCTGACCGTGACCAAGGACATCGCGGCCGACGCGCGGGTGCGGATCGAGCTGCGCCGTGACTTCTTCAACCTGATGGTCGAGCACGGCGCGAAGGTCGACGACTGGACCCAGGCCTACCACGAGGGTCGCCTCAAGGCGACCGGCGTCCAGCAGTACCTGCAGCTGATCGGTCGCGTGGTCGAGAAGCACCAGGAGCGCGCCCGCCTGCGGCGCGCCCACAAGTAGCGCCGCCGTCTAGCCCAGCGCCGGGACCTGCTGCGTGATGCAGTGGGGCCCGCCGCCGCCGAAGGCGTGCACGACGCCCGGGACGCCGACGACCTCCTTGGCGCCGCCGTACGCGGCGTCGATGGCGGCCAGTGCCTCAGCGTCGAGCTCCGCCTGGCCCGCGATCGGCACGACGACGAACTTCTCGCCGACGTAGAAGTTCATGTAGGACGCGACGATCTCCTCGCCCTCGACCGACGCGTAGGCCAACGGGTCGAAGTCCACCACCTCGATCCCCGCAGCGACCGCGATCTCGCGGTTGCGGGCCATGTTGTCGTGGTTGGGGTTGTCGGGCGCGCAGCGCTGGAGCAGCATGCGTCCCGGAGCCAGGAACGCGGCGATGAGGTCGACGTGGCCGTCGGTGTCCTTGTCCTCCAACAACCCCTTCTCGAGCCAGACCACGCGCGTCACGCCGAGGTAGTCCTTCAGGTGACCCTCGATCTCCTCGCGCGAGAGGTCCGGGTTGCGGTTGGGGTGCAGCAGGCACTGCTCGGTGGTGATCAGCGTGCCGGTGCCGTCGACGCCGATCGACCCGCCTTCCAGGATGAGTGGAGCGCGTACGACTTCCGAATCCACGTGTTCGACGAGCAAGCGGCCGACCGCGGCGTCGTTCTCGAAGCCGGAGAACTTCGAGCCCCAGGCGTTGAAGCCGAAGTGCACGCCGACGCGGCGCGAGGGCTCGTCGTGGTGGTCGACCACGAAGATCGGGCCGCTGTCGCGCAGCCACGAGTCGTCGACCGGCTTGATGAGGATCTCGACGTTGCCGTCCAGCGCCGCGCGCGCCTCGGCCGCGTCATCAGCGTCGCGGGCGACCATCGTCACCGGCTCGAACGCGGCGATCGCGTTGGCGACGCCCGCGCTCTCGGCCTTCGCGGCCTCGAGCTGGCCGCCCCACAGCTTGCGACGGCACGGCCACGCCATCAGCGTGCGCTCGTGCGCCGTCCACTCGGGCGGCATCGACAGACCTTCGGCGGCGGGCGTGTGGGGGGTGCTCATTCGGGCCTGGAGGATGCCACCTAAGATTGCTCCTATGGGGACGAAAGTGCGCCCGATCAGGTTCCAGGACGTCCTGCTGGACGAGGTCGAGGCCCGCATCGGCACCGACGGCGACCTGTCGCACTTCGTCAACGTCGCGATCGACCGCGCGCTGCACGGCGACCTGGCCCGCACGCTGCGGGCGGTGCCCGAGCCGACCGGGTCCGACGAGCTGCGCGCCGCGTCAGACGACTACCGCACCGCGCTCCTGGCCCGCGACGAGCGCCGTGCGCGCGAGATCGTCGAGGACCTCGCGGGCCGCGGCGCCCGGATCGTCGACATCTACACCGTAGTCTTGGCGCCCGCGCTGCAGGAGATCGGCGACCTGTGGTCGCTGGAGAAGGTGACGGTCGCCGACGAGCACTACGCGAGCGAGACGACCGCACAGCTGATGGGCGTCCTGGCGCCCGACCGCCGCCGCGCACCCACGCGCGGACGCCTGGCGGTCGTCGCCGCGACGCCCGACGAGCTGCACGCCCTCGGGCCCCGGATGCTCTCTGACCTGCTGGAGCGCGCCGGTTGGGAGGTCATCGCGTTGGGCGCGGCCGCGCCCGCCGACGCGCTCGCCCAGCTCGTCGCCGACGAGTGCCCGGACGTGGTCGCGCTCTCGACCGCGACGGTCGGCCGCCTGCCCGGCGCCGAGGAGGCCGTCGGCCTGCTGCACCGCGTCCGCCCGCGGCCGCTGATCGCGCTCGGCGGCGCGCTCTACCGCGGGCCGGTCGTCGAGCTGGCGCACGCGTGGGGCGCCGACGTCGTCACGTCCGACCTCGACGCCTTGCTGGAGGAGCTGGGCCGGCGGTTTCCGCCGACGGGGTGAACAAGGCGCTCGCGATGAGCTGCCGACGCGGCGGGTGTGCTGTCGCGGCGAGCGCGACGGCAATACGCTGCACGACATGAGGTTGTTGCCCCAGGAGCAGGACCGCCTGCTGCTCTTCCTGGCCGCGGAGCTGGCTCGTGCGCGGCGGGCGCGCGGCCTGCAGCTCAACCAGGCGGAGGCCACCGCGATCGTTGCCGACGGGATCTGCGAGCTGGCGCGAGATGGCCTGCGCTACGCGGAGGTCGTAGGCAAGGCCTATGACATTCTGGGGGAGGAGGACGTGCTCGGCGGCGTGCGCGCGCTGGTGCCGCGGATCGAGGTCGAGGCGGTGTTCCGCGACGGACGGCACCTGGTCGTCGTCGAGGATCCGCTCGGACCGCCGCCGTCCGCGGCGCCGGAAGGCGAGCCGGAGGTGCCGTGGGACGACGCGCTCACGGTCGGGCGCGTGCGTGTGGTCAACGAGGGCGCGGTCCCGGTCGGCGTGACCAGCCACATCCACTTCTTCGAGACCAACCCGGCGCTGCGTTTTGACCGCGCGGCGGCGTGGGGGATGCGACTGGCGATCCCGGCGCGGACGAAGGTCTTCTTCGCACCGGGCGAGGAGCGCGAGGTCGCGCTGGCACGGATCGGCGGCGCGCGGATCGTCCGCGGGCACGGCGACCTGGTCGACGGAGCGCTCGACGATCCCGCGGTCCGCGAGGCCGCGCTGGCGGCGGCGAAGCAGAAGGGGTATCGCGGTGCCTGAGCCGCACGCCAACACAGAGCCCGTCCGTCTCGGCGACACGTCGCTCGAGGTCATCGCCGAGCGCGACGACGTCCACGGCCCCGACCAGCTCGTCCCGGGCTTCGGCAACACGATGCGCGACGGGCTCGGCGTGCGCGCCGAGCGGGGCGGGGTGGACGTCGCGATCACCGGCGGCCTGGTCCTGGATCCGATCCTCGGCGTCCGCTATGCGTCGATCGGCGTCAGGGACGGGCGCGTCGTGAGCGTCGGCCGCGCGGGCAACCCGGACACGATGGACGGCATCGACGTCGTGCTGGACGTCGGCACCGCGGTCCTCGACGCGACCGGGATGATCGTCACGCCCGGCGGGATCGACACGCACGTGCACTGGCTGTCGCCGCAGGTCATCGACGCGCTGCTGGCCGGCGGCGTGACGACGATGGTCTCCCAGGACTACGGCCCGGTCTGGAACCTGGGCACCAACCCGGAGTTCGGCCTGAGCGCCACCTGGGCCGCGCTGGAGGACTGGCCGATCAACGCGGCGCTGTTCGTACGTGGCTCGTCGTCGCGCCGCGAGCGCGTCGAGGACGGCCTGCGCGCCGGCGGCGCCGCGCTGAAGATCCACGAGGACGTCAGCGCCGGGCCGATCCAGATCCGCACGGCGCTCGATGTCTGCGACGCGCACGACGTCCAGCTCGCGATCCACACCGACGGGCTGAACGAGGTGCTTTCGGTCGACGGCACGCTGGCGGCGTTCGGCGGCCGGACCGTGCATGCGTTCCACATCGAAGGCGCGGGCGGCGGCCATGCGCCGGACCTGCTGAAGCTGGCCGGGCGCGAGCGGATCCTCACGTCGTCGACCTCGCCGACCGTGCCGTTCGGCGTCGACACCGCGGCCGAGCACGAGGCGATGGTCGCGGCGGTCCACGTGCTGCAGCCGGGGATCGTCGCGGGCGATCGGCAGGCGGCGCAGGCGCGGGTGCGCCCGGCGACGATGGCGGCCGAGGGCGTTCTCCATGACATGGGGATCGTGCACATGCTGAGCAGCGACTCGCAGGGGATGGGGCGCGCGGGCGAGGTCGTGCGGCGGGCGTTTCAGAACGCGGACGTGATGAAGCGGGCGCGGGGCTCTGCGGGATACGGGCCCGCCCACCCCGGCCGCGCCGACAACGAGCGCGTGCTGCGCCACCTGGCCAAGGTCACCATCAACCCGGCGATCGTCCACGGGCTCTCGCACGACGTGGGCGCCTTGACGCCCGGGCGCGTCGCCGACTGCGTCTTCTGGCTGCCGCAGAACTTCGGGATCCGGCCCGAGCTGGTGGTGAAGATGGGCGTCGCCGCGTGGGGTGCGTCCGGCGACCCCAACGCCACCACCATGCTCTGCGAGCCGGTCGTCGTGCGCCCGCAGGTCGGCGGGCGCGGTCGGGCGGCAGCTCGGTTGTCCTTGGCCTTCACGAGCGCCGCGGCCGCCGACACGGAGCTGCCGACCGAGCGCGTGCGGTCGACCGTCCGCGGCTGCCGCGACGTCACCGCAGCCGACATGGTGCGCAACGACACGCGCGCCGAGGTCGACGTCGCGCCCGACGGATCGTGGGTCAGCGCCGACGGCGAGCGGGTCGGCATCGAGCCCGTCGAGGACGTCGCGCTGTCCTGGAGGCACCTGCTGGGCTGAGATTCGTCCACCAGGTTGCGGCTTCGGCGCCCAGCGGTCGATCACCGGGTGATGGCGACCCCGAAGCTGGGCGCATGGCTGGTGATCGTCCCGCTCGCGATCGGGCTGGTCGTCTTCGCCGCGCTCCACCCGCAGAAGTCGCCGATGCCTTCAGGCGCCGACCCCGCCGACTGGCGTGGCCGGACGGCCCAAGGGCTGGCCGCCACGGCGACGATCAACGGCCGCTGGCTGGACGGCGTCAGCGTCGAGGTGCGCCTGCGCTGCGACGGCGGCGCCAAGCCCGAGACGTTCGTGTGGTCGCCGTCGCCGGACCTGTACGCGCAGAACGGCGACGAGGTCACCGCGGACGAGGCGCCGCAGCAGCTCGAGGCTACGGACGGATGGCGCCGGAGCTTCGAGGGCGAGCTGCAGATGGTGGTCGGGGATCGCCCGCACGGCACCGCGTCGGTCCGCCTGACGTGGGTCCGCGGCGAGACCCAGGTCCTGTGTCGGTCCGGACCTGTGGCGTTCTCCCTGCGGCGGGACGCGACCTAGCCGACCTAGACTCGCGGCGATGCCCCTCGCCGCGATGCCGCCGATCGTCCACGACCCGATCCCGTTCGGCGACAAGCGGGTTGCCGAGACCCGCGCCTACGCCGTCCGGCACTACGGCCTGAACCGGGCGCGGCTGATCGCGCCGAAGGTCATCGTGGAGCACATGACCGCCGGCCCAACCTACGCGTCGGCCTTCAACACGTTCGCCGCCGACGCGCCCGACGTCGAGCTGCACGAGCTGCCCGGCATCTGCTCGCACTTCATCATCGACACGGCCGGCAAGATCCATCAGCTGGTGTCGCTGAAGTGGATCTGCCGCCACACGGTGGGGCTCAACTACACCGCGATCGGGATCGAGCACGTCGGCTTCAGCGAGGCGGGCGTGCTCGACAACACGCGGATGATCCGCGCGTCGCTGCGCCTGACCGAGTGGTTGCAGGCCAAGTACGGGATCAGCGACAAGAACGTGATCGGCCACAACGAGTCGCTCAGCAGCCCGTACCACGAGGAGCGCGTCGCGCGGCTGAAGCGCCAGACCCATCAGGACTGGCCGCGCAAGTTCATGGTGAAGTACCGCGCGCGCCTGAAGTAGAAGCCGGTTAGGATCGCTCACATGGCTCTCCCCGAACCGTCGTCCACCACGGCCGCGCTGGTCACCGGCGCCTCGTCGGGGATCGGCGTCGACCTCGCTCGGCAGCTCGCCCAGCGCGGGCACAACGTCGTCCTGGTGGCGCGGCGGGCGGACCGCCTGGAGGCGCTGGCCAAGGAGTTGGCCGACGCACATGGGATTCGCGCCGAGGCGCTGGCGTGCGACCTGATCGACCCGGCGGCGACCGACGCGCTGCCGGGTCGCGTCGAGGCGCTGGGCCTCGAGGTGAGCATCCTCATCAACAACGCGGGCTACGGGTCGGCGGGGCAGTTCTCGGAGTTGGACACCACCTCGGAGGCCGAGATGGTGCGGTTGAACTGCGAGGCGGTCGTCCGGCTCAGCGGGGCCTACGTCCCCAAGCTGATCGCCCGCGACGGCGGTGGCGCGATCCTCATCGTCGCGTCGAGCGCGGCAATGCAGCCGATCCCTGGCCAGGCGACCTACGCGGCGAGCAAGGCCTTCGCCTTGAGCTTCGCCGAGGGGCTGCACACCGAGGTGTCGCACTTGGGCGTCGCGGTCAGCGCGCTCTGCCCGGGGCCGGTCGAGACGGAGTTCGCCGCTCGCGCGGGGATGACCGAGGCCTTCGACGGCGTCCCGGACTTCGCGCGCGTGTCGAGCGAGGACTGCGCGCGGATCGCCATCGACGGGTTGGCCAAGAACAAGCGCGTGATCGTCCCTGGTCTGGCCATCAAGGGCGTGACGATGAGCGGCCGCCTGACGCCGCGGTCGATCCTGCTGCCGTTGATGAAGCGCTTCTACCCGGTCTAGCGCTGCTCGGCGGTGCACCAGTACGTCGTGCGCCCGCCGACCGTCGCGCGCGCCATGTCGGCGCCGCAGCGCGGGCAGACGCCGTCGCGGCGACGGTGGGGGATGACGTCGCCGGTGTGGACGCCGCCGCGCTCTAGCGCCCGGCGGGTCGTGGCGCGGATCTCGCGGCGCAGGCGATCCAGCTCGTCGTCGTCCAGCCGGCCGGCCGGGCGGCGCGGGTCGAGCTTCGCGCGCCACAGCGCCTCGTCGGCGAGCAGGTTGCCGACGCCCGCGATCACCGTCTGGTCCATGATGCGCGCCTTCAGCGGCAGCTCGCCGCGGCCGACGCGCTCGCGGAACGCGTCGCGGGAGACGTCGGCGGCGTCGGGCCCGAGGCGGTCGATCCGGGGATCGAGGATCGCGCGGCCGAGCCGGCGCTTGTCGCGCAGCGCGAGCCAGCCGCCGTCGGCGAAGCGCAGCGTGAAGCGATCCCATACGGGCAGGTGCTTGCGACCGCCGTCGGACCAGTAGTCGCCCGCGGCCTCGTCGTCGATCACGATCCGTCCGGCCATCCCGAGGTGCAGGCCCAGCACCGGGCCGCCGTCAGTCTCGATCCACATCGACTTGCCCCGCCGGTGGGCCTCGGTGAGACGGTGGCCGACAAGCGCCTCGCCGATCTCGCCCGGCGCGTGCGGGCGGCAGACGTACGTGTCGGAGTCGTCGACCGCGACGATCTCCCGCCCGAGTCCGTGCTCGGCGATCAGGGCGCGAGCGAACTCGACTTCGGGAAGCTCCGGCATTACATACAGCGTAATGGCCAGGCGCTCGCGGATCGGAGATGATCGCGTGCATGAGCGGACAGCCGCCGGTCCTGATCACGATCCCGGTCAGCCATTACTGCGAGAAGGCGCGGTGGGCGCTGGACCGCGCGGGCATCGTCTACGACGAGAAGCGCTACCTGCCGGCGGTTCACCGTTTCGCGACCCTGCGCCGTCGCAACATGACCGCGCCGGTGCTGATCTGCGCCGAGACGGGCATGCTGGGCGAGTCCAGCGACATCATCGCCTACGCCGACGCGCGCGGCGCGCGCGTGGAGTGCGACGACGCCGAGGCGCGCGCCTTGGCCGACGACTACGACGAGCGCCTCGGCCCGGCGACGCGGCTGTGGGTCTACCACTCGCTGCTGGATCACCCGGACCTGACGACGATCCCGATCACCGACGGCGTCAGCGCCTGGCAGAAGACGCTCTGGCGCGTCGGCAAGAGGCCGATCGGGTTCACGGTCAAGACGGTGTTGAAGATCGACGACGGCTCCGCCCGCGATGCCGAGCAGACCTTCCGCGCGATCTTCGCCGACGTCGACGAGCGCCTCGCCGACGGCCGTCCCTACCTCGTCGGCGACGCCTTCTCGATCGCCGACCTCACCTTCTCGGCGCTCGCCGCGCCGCTGATCGCACCGCCCCAGTACGCCGTCGCGCTCCCGACGATCGAGACCCTCCCGCCGCGCATGGCCGAGATCGTCCGCGAGCACCGCGCGTCGCCCGCTGGGCAGCACGCGCTGAAGATGTTCGCGACCGAGCGGCGCTAGGTCGCCGGCGCGGCCGCGACGGCCGCGACCGCCTCGACCTCGACGAACAGGTCCGGGCGGAACAGCCCGGCGACGACGACCAGCGACGAGGTCGGCGGCGCGATCGTGTCCACGAACTCGTCGCGGACGCGGCGCAGCGTCTCGATCTCGTCGGTCGACGTCACGAAGAGCGTCAACTTGACGACGTCGTGCCAGTTCGCGCTTGCGGCCTCCAGCGCGCGGCCGACGGCCTCGAAGGCGAGACGGGCCTGCGCCTCCATGGTGCGCGGCGCGACGCCGTCCTCGGTCAAGCCGACCTGGCCCGACGTCCACACGATCTCCCGATCACGCGGGATCCGCACCGCGTGGCTGTAGCCGGCGGGCGTGGGGTGGAAGAAGCGCGGCGCGTCCATGCGCTGATCCTAGGACGACGAAGGGCGCCCTGGGGCGCCCTTCGATGAAGCGGTGACGATGAGGCGGCCGGCTAAGCCAGCGAGGCCTCGTTGTCGTACAACTTCAGGACCTTGACCTGCTCGGGCGAGGTCGCGTCGATGCAGAGGCGGCAGAGGACGCACTCGTCGACGTTGCCCTGGACGATCTGGACCTTGCCGTCGGCGTCGCCGTAGATGTCCACGGGGCAGACCTCGCGGAGCTTGGCGGCGACGGCCGCGTCGTCGACGATGGCGTCGTCGACCTCGATGCCGATGAACGTTCCGTCGACCCTCATGCGCTGACGCTCCTCTCCGCGAGCTTGGACTTCATGATCTCGGGGATCGCGGAGATCTCCTCCGCGACCGTGATGCCGGCCTCGGCGAGGCGCGCGATCTTCTCGGTCGCGGTGTCCTCCTTGCCCTCGACGATCGTGCCGGCGTGGCCGAAGCTCATGCCCGGCATCTCGTCCATGAACCGACCGGCCATGAACGCGACGATCGGCAGACGCGAGTCGTTCTCGGTCACCCACCGCGCCAGCTCGGCCTCCATGCGGCCGCCCGGCTCGGTGTAGATCACGATGCCCTTGGTCTCCTCGTCGGCCTCGAACAGCGGCATCAGCTCCGCGTAGGTGGAGCCGATGATCGCGTCGCCGCCGATCGAGACGGCGGTCGAGATCCCGAGGCCCGCGGCGGACAGCGTCGAGGACATCTCGGTCGTCATGCCGCCGCTTCGCGAGATGACGCCGATCGAGCCCTTCTTGTACGACTTGGCCGCGTCCTTTGCCGGCCCGCCGATGCCGCCCATCTTGATGACCTCGGGGACGATGATCCCGAGGCAGTTCGGGCCGATGATGCGGGCGCCGCGCAGCGACGCCAGCTCGACCATCTGTGCGACGTCGCGGCGCGGGATGCGCTCCGTGACGATCACGATGATCTTGATGCCGTTCTCGATGGCCTCGAAGACCGCGTCCTTGGTGAACGCGGGCGGGACCGTCACGACCGAGCCGTCGATGGGCTGGCCGTGGTGGGCGACCGCCTGGGCGACCGTGTCGAAGACCGGCACGCCGTGGACCTCGCGGCCCAGACGGCCCGGGGTCACGCCGCCGACGATCTTCGCGCCGGTGCCGTAGTCCAGACACTCGCGCGTCAGGTTCACGGCCTCACGACCGGTGATGCCCTGGACGATGAACGTCGTGTCCGCGTTGACGAGAATCGACATTAAGCAGCCGCTCCTTGGATCTTCTCGACGGCACGCGAAGCCGCCTCGTGCAAGGACACCGAGCGGTCCGCGTACTCCACGCCGTACTTCTCGAGGATCTTGAAGCCTTCTTCCTCCCACGCGCCCGGGATCCGGAAGATCGCGATCTTCTCGGCCGGGTCCATGCCCAGCTCCAGGCACGCCGCGATGACGCCGCGCGCGACGATGTCCACGCGCGTGTTGGACACGATCGACATCATCACCGCGATCTTGTCGACGCCCGGCTTGGACAACACCAACTTGGCCAACCCCTTGGCCTTGGAGACCGACGGGTTGCCGCCGATCTCGCAGTAGTTGGCCGGGTCGCCGCCGTACTTGCGGACCGCGTCGAACAGGGTCAGCGAGCCGCCGCCGGCGCCGATGACCAGCCCGAGGTTGCCGTCGAACTCCGTGACGTTGCCCGCGACGCCGCGGTGGTCCTGGGAGTCGACGGCCTCGCCGGCCAGCTCGAACTCCGTGGGCTCGCGTGCCTCGCGCGTCTCATCGTCGCCGACGCCGAGGTCGGCGAGCAGCTTCTTGTGCCGCCCGCGCGCCTCGTTCTCCATGTCCATGTGGGCATCGAGCGCGATGAACGAGCCGTCGGCCATACGTGCCAGCGGGTTGATCTCCGCCAGCGTCATGTCCTTCTCGACGAACAGCTTGGCGAGCTTGGTCAGGATCGGGACGAGCTTGTTCAGCGCGCCGCCGGTCACGCCCGTGGAGGCGATGACCTCCTTGGCCTCGAAGTCGCCGAAGGGCAGGATGTTGGAGAAGTGCCGCCGCCCGACCTTGTCGGGCTGCTCCTCGGCGACCTGCTCGATGTCGATGCCGCCGACCGGCGAGAAGATCATCACCGGCTGCTTGCGGGTGCCGTCCCAGACGACGCCCGCGTAGTACTCCTGCTCGAACTCCGCGCGCGGGTCGACGAGGATGCCGCGCGGCTGGTGGCCGTTGATCTCCAGCTGGAGGATGTCCTTGGCGTGCGCCTCGGCCTCCTCCGGGGTGTCGGCGAACTTCACGCCGCCGGCCTTCATGCGGCCGCCAGACAACACCTGGGACTTGATGACCGTGGGTCCGCCGATGCGGGCCGCGATCTCCTTGGCCTCTTGTGCGTCGGTGGTGAATCCATAGTCGGTGACAGGGATTCCGGCCCGTTTGACGATCTCGCGGGCTTCGTATTCAAAGAATCTCAAGGGTTGTTGCCTCCGGTCAGGGGGAGGGTGAGAAGGCGCGGGAGCCTATACACCGGGTTGCGTTCGGCTGCCCTACGCCGTTGCCGTCTCGAAGCCGTAGGCCTCGGCCAGCTCCGGGTCCTTCGCGGCCAGCTGCTCGGCGAGGTCGACCATGACCTTGCACTGCTTCCAGGTCGCGTCGTCCTGCATCTTGCCGTCGATCATGTGGACGCCGCGTCCGTCAGGGATCGCCTCGATGACCTTCTTGGCGAACTTGACCTCGTCGGGGTCCGGGGAGAAGACCTTCTTGGCGATGTCGATCTGCACGGGGTGCAGCGACCAGGCGCCGACGCAGCCGAGCAGGAACGCCGAGCGGAACTGCGCCTCACAGGCGACCGTGTCCTTGATGTCGCCGAACGGACCGTAGAACGGGAGGATCCCGTTGGACGTGCAGGCGTCGACCATGCGCGCGATCGAGTAGTGCCACGGGTCCTGCTGCGCGGTGGCGCGCGGGGCGTCGGGGTTCTGCGGGTCCGGGTCGGAGATCGACACGTAGCCCGGGTGGCCGCCGCCGACGCGCGTGGTCTTCATGCGGCGCGAGGCGGCCAGGTCGGCCGGGCCGAAGGACATGCCCTGCATGCGCGGCGAGGCCTGCGCGATCTCCTCGAGGTGCGCGACGCCCTGGGCGGTCTCCAGGATCGCGTGCACGAGGATCGGCTTCTTGACGTTGGCGCGCGCCTCGAGCTGCGCGAGCAGGCGATCGACGTAGTGGATGTCCCACGGGCCCTCGACCTTCGGGACCATGATCACGTCGAGCTTGTCGCCGATCTCGGAGACCAGCGTCGTGAGGTCGTCCAGCACCCACGGCGACTCCAGCGAGTTGACGCGCGTCCAGAGCTGCGTCTCGCCGAGCTCGACCGTCTTGCCGACCTTCACCAGGCCCTCGCGCGCGGCCTCCTTGCGATCGACCGGCACCGCGTCCTCGAGGTTGCCGAGCACGATGTCCGCCTTGGCGATCGTGTCGGGCAGCTTGGCCACCATCTTCTCGTTCGACGCGTCGAAGAAGTGGATCATCCGCGACGGCGGGAACGGGATCTCGCGGAGCGGCTCAGGGGCGCCGACGGCCAGCGGCTGGAAGAAGTCTCGGGGGCTGCGCATGGGCGAAAGATATTGACTCGCGAGTCAACGAAGCATCGCCGTTCGGTCAGGGCAGGGGTCGAGGCACACGCCTTCTCGTCTAGGGTCCGCGCCGATGAACGCCTCCTACGCCATCCCCAACACCGCGTCGCGGCCGGGTGTCCTCGCGGACGTGCTGCCCGGCGAGCGCGTGCGCGACGTCGCGCTCGTGATCGGCGGCGCCGGCCTCATGGCCCTGCTCGCCCAGGTCTCGATCGCGGTCGATCCTTCCCCGGTCCCGATCACCGGCCAGACGCTCGGCGTCGGCCTCATCGGCGCGACGCTCGGCATGCGCCGCGGCGCCGCCTCGCTCCTGCTCTACGTCCTGATGGGCCTGTTCCTGCCGGTCTACTCCGAGGGCGCCTCGGGCTGGTCGACGGTCTGGAGCGCGTCCGGCGGCTACCTGCTCGGCTTCATCCTCGCCGCCGCGGTCGTCGGCCGCCTCGCCGAGCTGGGCCAGGACCGCAAGGTCGCCACGGCCGCGCTGGCGTTCGTCGTCGGGCAGCTGATCGTCTTCGTCCCCGGCGTCATCGGCGTGAAGCTCGCCACCGACCAGGACTGGGGCTGGTCGATCCACTACGGCTTCACGGTGTTCATCTTCGGCGGCCTGGTCAAGGCGGCCATCGGCGCGGCGGTCCTGCCGTCCGCGTGGCGCCTCGTGCGCCGAATCGAGCACAGCCCCACCCAAGGAGACAACAACTAGATGTCCGATTCCGGCTTCACCACCGACCAGCGCGAGCGCGAGTCCACCGGCGGCCACCCCTACGGCCGCTACCTCGAGGAGTTCGAGGTGGGCGACGTCTACAAGCACTGGCCCGCCAAGACCGTCACCGAGTCAGACGACCACCTGTTCTGCCTCATCACGATGAACCACCACCCGCTGCACCTCAACGACGTGTACGCGGCCAACTCCCAGCAGGGCCGCAACGTCGTCGTCGGGCCGCTGGTCTACTCGCTCGCGCTCGGCATGAGCGTCAGCGACGTCTCCGGCAAGGCGATCGCCAACCTCGCCACCGAGGAGCTCAGCCATCCGGCCCCGGTCTTCCACGGCGACACGCTGTTCGTGGAGTCCGAGGTGCTGGAGAAGCGCGAGTCGAAGACCAAGCTGGACCGTGGCACCGTCAAGGTCCACACGCGCGTCTTCAACCAGGACGGCACGCTGGTCGCGGAGTTCAAGCGCCTCGTGCTGGTCCCGCGCAAGAACCCCGGCTCCTAGCCGGTTTCGCCCGTTGGACGGGGTGGCGGAATCGGCCGCTACCCCGCCATACGGCTTGGACGAACCACCCCCCAACCGGCCAGAGGTTGGGCAAGTGCGGGATGCCTCCAATAGCCCGAACGGGTAGCTTTCGGGAATGCGCACCGAGGTGGGCCGTCTTACCCATTCCCCGCTCGCCTCGGCTGAATCCGATACCGAGGAAGTGACGTGAGCATCACGGTTCCGACGAAGAACGCCAGGTTGACGGCGTGGGTGGAGGAGATCGCCACCCTCACGCAGCCTGACGAGATCTACTGGTGTGACGGCTCGGCGGAGGAGTACGACCGCCTCTGCCAGCAGCTGGTAGATGCAGGGACGTTCAAGCGCCTCAGCGACGCCAAGCGCCCCAACTCCTACCTGGCGTGGTCGGACCCGAGCGACGTGGCTCGTGTCGAGGACCGCACGTTCATCTGCTCCGAGAAGCAGGAGGACGCCGGCCCGACCAACAACTGGCGCGCGCCGAGCGAGATGCGCGAGACGATGGGCGAGCTGTTCGCCGGCTCGATGCGGGGCCGGACGATGTACGTCGTCCCGTTCTCGATGGGTCCCCTCGGCTCGGACAAGTCGCACGTCGGCGTCGAGATCACCGACTCGCCCTACGTCGTCGTCTCGATGCGGATCATGACCCGCATGGGCACCGGCGCCCTGGACGTCCTCGGCGAGGACGGCGAGTTCGTGCCGTGCGTGCACTCGATCGGCGCCCCGCTGGGCCCGGACGACACGGACGTGCCGTGGCCGACGAACGCCGAGGTCAAGTACATCGTCCACTACCCCGAGACCCGTGAGATCTGGTCCTACGGCTCGGGCTACGGCGGCAACGCGCTGCTGGGCAAGAAGTGCTTCGCGCTGCGGATCGCCTCGATCATGGCGCGCGACGAGGGCTGGATGGCCGAGCACATGCTCATCCTCAAGCTCACCTCGCCGGAGGGCGACGTCAAGTACGTGACCGGCGCGTTCCCGTCGGCCTGCGGCAAGACGAACCTGGCGCTGATGGTCCCGACCATCGAGGGTTGGAAGGTCGAGACGATCGGCGACGACATCGCCTGGATGAAGTACGACGACGAGGGCCGCCTGCGGGCGATCAACCCCGAGAACGGCTTCTTCGGCGTCGCCCCGGGCACCGGCTGGGAGAACACGCCCAACGCCATGGAGGCGCTGGAGAAGGGCGCGGTCTTCACCAACACGGCGCTCACCGACGACGGTGACACGTGGTGGGAGGGGATGACCAAGGACGTCCCGTCGCACCTGATCGACTGGCACGGCAACGACTGGACGCCGGAGGCCGACCACCCGGCCGCGCATCCGAACTCCCGCTTTACGGTCCCGGCGACGCAGGTCGCGTCGATGGCCGAGGAGTGGGAGGACCCGGCGGGCGTGCCGATCGACGCCTTCCTGTTCGGCGGGCGTCGCGCGTCGGTCGTGCCGCTGGTCCGCGAGGCGTTTGACTGGGAGCACGGCGTGTTCCTCGGCGCGACGATGTCCTCGGAGATGACCGCGGCCGCGTTCGGCACGGTCGGCCAGCTGCGCTTCGACCCGTTCGCGATGCTGCCGTTCTGCGGCTACAACATGGCGTCCTACTTCCAGCACTGGCTGGACATGGGCTCCAAGAAGGGCGCGCAGCCGCCGCGGATCTTCTACGTCAACTGGTTCCGCAAGGGCGCTGACGGCAAGTTCCTGTGGCCGGGCTTCGGCGACAACTCCCGCGTGTTGGAGTGGGTCGTCCGCCGTCTGGAGGGTCAGGTCGAGGCGGATGAGACGCCCGTCGGCCTCGTCCCGCGCAAGGAGGACATCAACATCTCCGGCCTCGACATCGCCGACGAGGCGCTGACCGAGGTGCTGTCGGTGGACGTCAACGCGTTGCGTGACGAGCTGCCGCAGGTCAAGGAGCACCTCGCGAAGTTCGGCGACGATCTCCCGACGGAGATCCGCACGCAGCTCGCCGCGCTGGAGCAGCGCCTCGGCTCGTAGGCCGCCTGTCGCACCGCATTTCACGCTGGACCGAAGGGCGCCCCTGGTGGGGCGCCCTTCGTACGTTGCGGAGCAAGCTGGGGGTGGGGTCCTCCCGCGGGGGTAGGTTTCGCCCGTGAGCGTTCAGGAGGAGTCGTCGTCGGCTGGGTCGGCCGACGAGGTCGTCGAGCTGGCGCGCGCCCGTGAGGGCGAGACGCTGGCTTCGTTCGCGCGGGCGTACTTGCACCGCGCGCCGTTGGCCGACGGCGCCGATGGAGACGGCGACGCCGAGGCGCTGCTCGCGGAGGTCCGCGGCGCGTTCGCGCTCGCCGACGCGCGTGACGGCGCGGTCGCGGCGGTGCGGGCGTTCACGCCCTATCGCGGCGAGCACGGCTACGAGACGCCCGGCTCGGTGTTGGAGACCAACACCGACGACCTGCCGTTCCTGGTGGACTCGATCACCGCGGAGCTGAGCGCGCGCGGGCTGCGGGCGGTGCGGGTGACGCATCCGATCATCGGCGTGCGGCGGACGTCGTCCGGCCGGATCGAGGCGATCGCCCATCCGCGCGAGGCGCCGCGCGAGTCGGTCATGCACTTCGAGCTGGACCGGCGGCTGACGCCGGAGGAGCTGGCCGATCTGGAGGACGCGGCGCGCCACGTGCTGGCGACGGTCCGAGCGGTGGTCGACGACCACGCGGCGTTGCGCGGGTCGCTGGACACGCTGGCCGAGAAGGTGGAGGCGGGCGCGGAGCGGCTCGACGTCGAGCTGACCGAGGCGCAGGCGTTCCTGAAGTGGGTCGGCGAGTCGCACTTCGTCTTCCTCGGCTTCCGCGACGAAGACGTCCCGGGCAGCGGGCTGGGGCTGCTGCGCGAGGAGCGGGAGGCGGGCGAGCTGCGCGTGCCGGCGCACGACCCGCCGGCGGGCGGTGGCGCGAGCGGCGAGCCGCCGGCGCTGGAGATCACCAAGACCCACACGCTGTCGCCGGTGCACCGGCGCGAGCCGATGAACGTGCTGCTGGCAGGCAGCGCGCGGCTGCTCGGGCTCTTCACGACGCGCGCCTACGCGGAGCCCGCGTCCTCGACGCCGCTGTTGCGCGACAAGCTGCGCCGGATCCTCGATGCCGAGGACCTGATCGAGGGCTCGCACGACTCCAAGGCGGCGATCACGCTCTTCGACGGTTACCCCAAGGGCGAGCTGTTCGCCGCGCCGGTCGAGGACCTGCGCGCGCAGTTGTCCGTCTTGCTCACGCTGCGCGCTGACGAGGTCCGGCTGCTGGGCCGGAGGTCTTCTGACGGGCGCGGGGCGTCGCTGGTCGCCACGCTGCCGCGTGAACGCTACGGCGCGACGCTGCGCGAGCGGCTGCGCGGGATGGTCGCCTCGGCCTATCGCACCGACCATGTTGAACAACATGAGGTCTTCGGCGAGGACGACCGCGTCTACCTGCACCTGACGGTGCGCTCGGGCGGCGGGCTGCCGGAGGTCGACGTCGAGGACCTGCAGCGCCGGCTGATCCTGGAGGCGCGCACGTGGCGCGACCGCGTGGCGGCGGCGCTGGTGCACCGGCACGGTCCCGAGCGCGGGCGGATGCTCGCGGCGCGCTGGCTCAAGCGCTTGCCGGAGTCCTACCGCGCGGGCGCCGAGCCGCTGCTGGCGGCCGAGGACGTCGAGCGGTTCGAGACGTTGGCGACCGGCCGTGCGGACTTCTTGGTGGGGTTGCAGGACGAGCGGGGCGCCGATAGCGCGCGGCGCACGCGGGTTGCGTTCTACCGGCGAGGGCCGAAAATCGAGCTGTCGCAGGCCACGCCGATGTTGGAGCACTTGGGCCTGCGCGTGATCGAGGAGGTCCCGGCGCGGCTCCAGGCCGACGAGGAGCTGTGGGTCCAGGCCTTCGGCGTGCTCAGCGCGGCCGACGACCAGCCGCTGGATTTGGCGTCGGTGGCTGAGCGCGTGGCCGAGGCGCTGGAGGCGGTCTGGCGCGGCGACGCGGAGTCGGACTCGCTGAACCGGCTGGTCGTGCGTGCTGGGTTGCGCTGGCCGCAGGTGCAGGTGCTGCGCGCCTACCGCCGCTACCGCCAGCGGATCGGCTCACGCTACACGGAGTCCTTCCAGAACGACGTGATCGCGGCCAACCCGGAGATCACGGCGAAGCTGATCCGGCTGTTTGAGCTGCGCTTCGCGCTCGGAGACGGGGGCGGCAGTGGCGACGGGTCGGAGGCGGCCGAGGAGGCGCTGCGGGGCGAGATCCGCGAAGACCTGGACGCCGTCGAGCTGCTCGACCACGACCGGATCCTGCGCAACCAATTGGGGTTGATCGACGCGACGGTCCGGACCAACGTCTACAAGAACGGCCGCGACGCGTTGGCCTTCAAGCTGCGGTCGGCGGAGGTGCCGGCGATTCCGCAGCCCGCGCCGCTGTTCGAGATCTACGTCTATGCGCCCGACATGGAGGGCATCCACCTGCGCGGCGGCCGGATCGCGCGCGGCGGCATCCGCTGGAGCGACCGCATGGACTACCGGACCGAGGTGTTCGGGTTGATGCGCGCGCAGATGACCAAGAACTCCATCATCGTGCCGACAGGCGCCAAGGGCGGGTTCTTCCTGAAGGAGCGACCGGAGGACGGCGCGGCGTTGCGCGAGGCGGTCAAGCGCCAGTACGTGCGCTACGTGGAGGCCTTGCTCGACGTCACCGACAACTTGGCCGAAGACGGGTCGACGGTTGCTCCGGAGGGCGTGCGCGTCCACGACGAGGACGACTCCTACCTCGTGGTCGCGGCCGACAAGGGCACCGCGGCGTTCAGCGACACCGCCAACGCGATCGCGGTCCGGCGCGGGTTCTGGCTGCGCGACGCGTTCGCGTCGGGTGGCTCGGCGGGCTATGACCACAAGGGCTTGGGGATCACCGCCAAGGGCGCGTGGGAGTCGGTCAAGCGCCACTTCCGCGAGCTCGGCGCGGACCCGGAGAAGGATGTTGTACGGGTCGTCGGGATCGGCGACATGTCGGGCGACGTGTTCGGCAACGGGCTGTTGTTGTCACGGTCGCTCAAGCTGATCGCGGCCTACGACCACCGACATGTGTTCCTTGATCCGGACCCGGACCCAGAGCTGTCCTACACCGAGCGCGAGCGGCTGTTCGAGATGTCCGGGTCGTCGTGGGACGACTACGCGCGCGAGGCGATCTCCGAGGGCGGCGGCGTCTTCTCGCGCAACCTCAAGAAGATCCCGTTGACGCCGCAGGTGCGCCGCGCGCTGGGGATCGACGACGCCGAGCTGGCGCCGGCCGACCTGATCCGCGCGATCCTGCGCGCGCCGGTCGACCTGTTGTGGAACGGCGGGATCGGCACGGTCGTCAAGGCGAGCGGCGAGAGCGACGCCGACGCGCGCGACCGGTCCAGCGACGCGATCCGGGTGGACGGGCGCGACGTGCGCGCGCGGGTCGTGGGGGAGGGCGGCAACCTCGGGTTCACGCACCGCGCGCGGATCGAGTACGCGTCGGAGGGCGGGCACGACGGCCACGGCGGGCTGATCAACGCCGACTTCATCGACAACTCGGCGGGGGTCGACTGCTCCGACCACGAGGTCAACCTGAAGATCCTGTTGGACTTGGCGGTCCGGCGAGGCGAGCTGGACTCCGAGGCGCGCGACGACCTGCTGGCCGAGGTCACCGAGGACGTCGTCGCGCACGTGCTCTACGACTCGTTCCTCCAGGCGCAGATCCTGTCGCAGGAGGTGCGGTCGAGCGCCGCGCGCGTGTTCGCCTACGAGGACCTGATGGCCGCGCTGGAGGAGGCGCGGATCCTGCGCCGGCGCGACGAGGCGCTGCCGACCAGCGACGACATGGCCGAGCGCCGGCGCGCGGGGCGGGGGCTGGTGCGGCCGGAGCTGGCCGTGTTGGTGGCCTACTCCAAGCGGCTGCTGACCGACGCGCTGCTGCACTCGGATCTGCCCGACGAGGCGGCGTTCGACCACGACCTGCGCTCCTACTTCCCGCGGCCGGTGGTCGAGCGGTTCGGGCACCTGCTGGCCGAGCACCCGCTGCGGCGCGAGCTGGTCGCGACGCTGGCGGCCAACGACGTTGTTGATGCCCTTGGGCCGACGTTCGTGTCCGGGTTGAGCGGCGAGCTCGGCGCGTCGCCGGCGGAGATCGTGCGGTCCTACCGGATCGCGCGCGAGGTCACGGGCGCGACGCAGCGGTGGTTGGAGATCGAAGGTCAGGTCGCGACGATCGACGCCGACGCGGCGTGGCGACTTCTTGATGGGGTCGACGACCTCGTCGCGGGCGTCGCGCGGTGGTACCTGCTGCACGCGCCGGAGGCCGACGTCGAGGAGACGGTGGAGTCGGTCGGCGACGCGTTCGTGACGCTGGCGGAGGCGATGCCGAAGTTGCGGTCCGAGCGCTGGCGTGAGGAGCACGAGACGCTGGCGATCGAGCTGATCGACGCGGGCGTGCCCGACGAGATCGCGCGGCGCCACGCGTTCCAGCGGGCGCTGCGGCACGCGCCGGACATCGTGGTGGTGGCGCAGTCGACGCGCCGGGACGTCGTGGACGTCGCGACCGCGTTCTTCGATCTGGGCGAGCGGCTCGGGCTGGAGTGGCTGGAGAGCGAGGTGCTCGGGTTGCCGGCGGGGACGCGCGTGCAGCGGTGGGCGCAGCAGGCGCTGTTGGACGACGTGCTCGACGCGCGGCGGGTGCTGAGCGAGCAGGCGCTGCGCGAGGCGGCGGGGGACACCTCGCCGGCCGACGCGGTCGACGCGTTCCTGGACAAGCGCGCGGCAGCGCTGCGGCGGCTGGAGTCGGTCTCGCGCGCGCTGCGCGTCGAGGGCGACGGTGACCTGGCTGGCCTGACCCTGGCGATTCGGCACCTGCGAGGATTGGCGGGGTGATCGAGGTCACCGCGACGAAGGTCGTCTACGAGAACCGCTGGATGCGGGTCCGCGAGGACGAGACCCTCCTGCCCGACGGATCGCCGGGGATCTACGCGGTGGTCGAGAAGCCGCCGGCGGCGGTGATCGTGCCTTTCGATGACGACGATCGGTCCGTGTGGCTGGTCGAGCAGTACCGCCATCCGGTCGGCGCGCGCTTCTGGGAGGTGCCGCAAGGCGCCTGGGAGGACTCACCGTCTGCGCCCGCTGAGGAGCTGGCGCGCGGCGAACTGGCGGAGGAGACGGGGCTGCGCGCCGGGCGGATCGAGAAGCTCGGCCGGTTGTACTTCGCCTACGGGATCGCCAACCAGCCGTTTGACGTCTGGGTGGCGCGGGACCTGGAGCAGGGCGAGCAGGCGCTGGAGGTCACCGAGCAGGGGCTGATCTGCACGAAGTTCCCGGTCGACGAGGTGCGGACCATGGTGCGTGAGGGGCGCATCCAGGACTCCGCAACCGTCGCGGCGCTGAGCCTGGCGCTCGGCGCGTTCGCGGCGTAGCGAGCGGTACTAGCAGTACGTTCTGCGACCCCCTGCGCCGCGTGCCGAAGTGTCATGGGGCGATCCCAAACTCGGGTGAGCCCGCGGGAGACTCGGCGCATGGTGATGTCGAGTCGGACCGCTCCCGCTCAGCCGGCTCGATGGACATCGCGTCTTCCGTCCTGGTCGCGTAGCGGTGTGCTCCAGGTTGTCGGTGCGGCGGTCCTCATCGCGCTGGTCGTCCGGCCCATGGTGCTCGGGCGCACGTTCATCGGCTGGGACTGGTATCCGCACCAGTGGTATGTCTGGCACCAGGCGCACTCGATCCGGGCGAACCTCATGCCGTCGTTGTTCGCGCATGACACGATCGCTGTCTTCAACCCGCACTACGCGTTTTACGGAGGAACGCTCTACGCGCTGGCCGGCTGCGTAACCCTGGTGGTCGGTGATCCCGGCGCGGCGATGGTGATCGTGCTCGCGCTTGCGTTCGCGGGCGGCTATGGGGGCTGGTGGTGGCTCGCCAGGCAGGCGGGCCTGGGCGGCTGGGTCGCGCACGTGCCGGCGGCGTTGTTCGTGACCGCTCCGTACCAGCTCGCGATCATCTACTCGACGGGTGGCTTCGCCGAGTTCGTAGCCGTGTCGATGATCCCGTTGCTGGCCGCGGGCGTGTTGGCGGTATTGCGCGCGGACCGGCTCCGATTCTGGCCCTCGACGCTACTGACCATCGCGGTCGTGCTCGTCACCGGAAGTCACAACATCACGCTGCTGTGGGCGACGACGTTCCTTGCGGCCGTTGCCGCTCTCTCGATCCTGCTCATCCCCGATGCACGTCAGCTCGTGACCCGAGCAGGGGTGCTGCGCCTGGCGGTCGTCGTCCTCCCCGCGGCCCTCGTGAACGCCTGGTTCCTGCTTCCGGACGTCGCCTACCAGTCGCACACGGTCATCGCCTCGTGGCAGGGCTTCGCCCGCGGCCAGCTCGAGGTGACGATGACGTTCGTCCGTCCTGAGCACCTCTTCACGCTTGGTCGCGGCAGCGCGTGGCCTTCGGTGCCTCATCACGCGCTGGGCCTCCCGCTGCTGGCTGCGGTGTGGATCCTCGGCGGTCTTCTCGCGGTTCGGCGGCGCTACCGGTCGCCGTGGTACCGCCTCGCCGTCCTGCTCAGCCTCATCACCGTGTCGGTCTATCTCGTGATGACCCGCTTCTCGCTGTTGTGGGGGTTGCCAAAGCCCTACAACAACATTCAGTTCGCGTACCGGCTGGAGACCTACATTGTGCTGGCGGTTCTGGGGGCGCTGGTGGCGACGCTCGTGCTCGTCCAGCCGCTCGCTGGACGCCGGCGTCGTGTGGCAGTGAGCGTGCTCGGCGTCGTGGCGATGGTCTCGGTCGCCGGCGCTGCCGTGCAACTGCGTCAGCGGCCGCCGAGCCAGCAGCCCGAGTGGAAAGCCGCTGGGTCGTACCTGACCAAGAACGGCGTGCCCAGCGCTGGGGACTACGTCAGCAAGGACCTCAACATGGTGTCCTACGCCGGCAAGCCGCCGGTGGTGCGCTTCCCGGCATCGGCCGAAGACGGTGACCGCGCCACCGTGACCGTCAAGGCGCTGCCGGGGCAGGTGGTCTTGAGCAACATCGTCACGATGCCTCAGCTCGTCCATCTGCAAGGCGCGCGCTTCATCGGCCGCGAGAGCACCGGGCACGCCGTCCTTAAGCTGGCCCCGGACGTCGTCCCCAACGCCGCGAGCGTGACGATCTCGGCCGCTCATCCCTGGCCCGTGACCCTCGGCCGGGTCCTCAGCGGTCTCGGCCTGCTCGGCGTGGCCTTCAACCTCGCACGGCTGGTTCGCCGCCGATAGGCCTCGTGCTCAGGCCGCGTCGGCCAGCGAGTCAGCGCTGGCGCTTGGCTCCGCGCACACGACCCGATCGCGCCCGCCACCCTTCGCCGCGTACAGCGCCACGTCCGCCCGCGCCACCAGCGCCTCGCCGGTCTCTTCGCCGCTCCACGCCGCCCAGCCAAAGGACGCCGAGACACCGAGTTGCAGCACGCCGTGGACGTCGATAGGACGACCGGCGATCGCGCAGCGCAGGCGCTCGCAGACGACGCCCGCGTCCGGCGAGTCGGGCAGCAGCAACAAGAACTCCTCGCCACCCCAGCGCGCCGCGGTGTCCTCCTCGCGCAAGCCCGCCAGCAATCGCACGGCGACCTCGCGCAAGACCGCGTCTCCAGCCGCGTGGCCGTGGGCGTCGTTGACGCCTTTGAAGCGGTCGATGTCAATCAGCACGGCGCTCAACGTGCGGTCGTGCCGGCGCGCCGAGGCGATCGTCGCGCGCAGCACGTCATCCGCGTGACGGCGGTTGGCCAGGCCGGTCAGCACGTCGGTGCGCGCCAGCTTCTCCAGCTCGGCGTTGCGCCGCGCGAGCTCGTCGTGCAACGAGCGCAATCGCAGAGCCGTGCGGAGCCGGGCAACCAGCTCGACCGGGTCGACCGGCTTGCGGACGTAGTCGTGGGCGCCGCGCTCCAGGCCCTCTGCCAGGTCGCGAGCGTCGGTGTGACCGGTGACGAAGACGACCGGGACGTCGGCGGTGCGCGGGTCGGCGCGCAGCTCGTCCAGCACGGCGAGGCCGTCCATGCCCTCCATCTCGCGCGCCATCAGCAGCACGGACGGATCCAGGGTGCGCGCAGCCTCCAGCGCGGCGTTGCCGTCGCCGGCCTCGACCACGTCCCAACCCTGCTGTCGCAGGACGTCGCCGATCATCCTCCGCAGCAACGCGGAGTCCTCAGCGACCAAGATGCGCTGCGCCTGCTCCATTCGCCCCGGTCAATCGGCACGAAACCCCTGGAACTGGAGGTGCGGTCTCCCCCGATCAGGGGATGTCTGAGTGAGGGAGGCTCAGTGGCGCTCTTCGGCCGCGGCCGGCGGCCGCGACTCTTCGGCCAGCGAGGTGATCGTCAGGTGGCCGCGGGCGGCCTCCTCGAGCACCTCGGTGGCCTCTTCGACCGAGCGGGCGTAGAGCTCGACGAGCAGGTGGACGACGATGCGGTTGCCGTCCTCGTGCTTGTGGAAGCGGACGTGCGTGAAGAACTCGCGCGTGCCGTGGTCGCCGAACGCGGCGAAGCTCAAAGCGTCGCCCGCCTCGGGGCCGCTGCAGGTCTCGACGTCGTCGGCGTCGACGGTCACCGTGCACGACGCGACCCACGGCGTCCCGGCGATCATGCGCTCCCAGCGGTCCTCGACCGCTTCGACGCGCCCGTTGGCGAAGGTCAGGTGCGGCTGGTCGTGCATGCACTCCAGGCACTGCACGACGGCTTCCTGGATCTCGTCCACGACTTCGGCGCGCTCGCCGGTCATCGGGTCGATCCGGTGGATGCCTTCGTAGTGGACCTGGACCTCCAGATCTTGCGACCAACAGCGGTAGCAGCGCAGCCAGGGATGGGCGCCCATCAGATCTCCCATGGGTCCTCAGTGTAGGGTCCGATCGCATGCGAGGCGCGCCTCCCGTCGGGGTGGTCTTGGCCGGTGGCCGAGGGCGGCGCCTGGGCGGGGACAAGGCGATCGTGGAGCTGGAAGGGCGAGCGCTCGTCCACTACCCGATCGAGGCGCTGCACTCGGTCTGCGACGAGGTCGTGGTCGTCGCCAAGCGCGACACGCTGCTGCCCCCGCTGAGCGGCGTCGCCGACCTCTGGATCGAGCCCGACGAGCCGCGCCACCCGCTGGTCGGCGTCGCGCATGCGCTCGGGCTGGCGGTGGGGCGGCCGGTGCTGGTCGTCCCGGTGGATCTGCCGTTGATCGACGCCGCGACGCTGCGGGCGATCCTGTCGGTCGATCCCGAGGGCGCGTCGGTCGTCGCGCCGCTGGTCAACGGTCGGTTGCAACCGCTGTGCGCGCTGTACTTCCCGAGCGCGTTGCAGGCCGGGCTGAACCGCTTCGACCCGTCGCAGCGCGTGACCGAGATCGTGGAATCGCTCGGCGTGCGCGCGGTCGAAGGACTTGAAGAGACGGCGTTCTACAACGTCAACGCGCCAGAGGACATCCTGCGCGCGAGCGTGCTCGTCAAGGGCGCGAGCCCGCGATGAGCTCGCGCTGACGCTGCGCCACGTAGTGGCTCAGCTGCCGTTCGGCGCGGCCCTGTAGGTCGTCGAAGAGGATGCCGCGGGCGCCGTCGGAGGTGCCGCGCACGACGCGCCCGTCCCCGGCGACCGTGATCTTGCCGAGGTCGAGGGCGAAGCGGACGACGTCGTCCAGGACGAGCGTCTCGGCGGGCGCGACGAGCATGCCGCCGACGCTGACGTCCAACGTGCGCGTCGTCAGGCGCTTGTCGGGCGCGATCACCGCGGTGCTCAGCTCGGCGGGGACGCGCACGAACTGGCGGCGCTGGACCTTCAGCGGGTCGCCGACGGGGTGCATCCGCAGGACGCCGCTCTCGGGCGAGTTGACCAGGATCCCGCGGCGGTGCGTGGCGCCCAGGCGGGTCTTCCAGGCCATCGTGGCGCCGCACCAGCGCAGCTGCTCGGGCAATTGCAGGCTGGGGCCGCCGGCCGTTCCGAGGTCGACGTAATCCGGCCCGACCGCCGCGACCCGCGCGGTGATCTGCCAGCCGCCGTCGAGCGTGATGTCGACCGGCGTGTCGCGCTCCAAAAGCACTTCCACGCCAAGGTCATCGACCGGATGTCGCCGATCTTCAACTGCAATGTCTCGTGCAGGACGTCCGGGCAGGTCGCGAGCCTCAACCGCATGCTGATCGCCGAACTCATCTGCTCCGCCGAGGACTGCGCCGAGCTCGCGGAGCGCATCGTGGGCCACGAGGTCGAGCTGGACTTCGCCGCCTGCGAGTGCGGCTGCACGTTCGTGGTCCTCTCGGTGAGCGAGTGGATGCCCGCGGACGCCCGCCTGCTCGTCGCCGCCTAGCCGCCGATTGCGGACATCGTCCGCGCGGGCTGGACGAAGCCCGGCTCGTTGACGCGGTGCTTGAGCTCCTTGCGCCAGATCGCGTCGCGGATGATCGCTTCGAGGTCGTCGTCGGTGGCGCCGGCGCGCAGAGGCGTGCGCAGGTCGGTCTCGTTGAGGCTGAACAGGCAGGTACGCAGGCGGCCATCGGCGGTGAGGCGGATGCGGTCGCAGTCGCCGCAGAACGGCTCGGAGACCGGGTTGATGAAGCCGATGGAGCCGTGGCCGTCGGCGAAGCGGTGGGTGCGGGCGGTGGCGTGAGGCGCGCGGTCGGCGGGCGCGAGCGGGTAGACCGCGTGGATCGCCGCGCGGATCTCCTCGCCGGTGAGGACCTGCGTCATGTCCCAGTTGCGGTCGCCGTCGAGCGGCATGTACTCGATGAACCGCACCTCGTAAGGATGCTCGCGGGCGAAGCGCGCGAACGGGAGGACCTCCTGCTCGGTGAAGCCGCGGATCGCGACCGCGTTGACCTTGATCGGGTGTGCCTCGGGGAACGACGCGAGGTGCTCGAGGCCACGCAGGACGCGGGGGAGGGCGTCACGGCGGGTCTGGGCGAAGAAGCGGTCGCGCTGGAGGGAGTCGACGGAGACGTTGAAGCGGGCGATGCCGGCTTTGACCAGCGCCGCGGCGTCGCGCTCCAGCAGGTAGCCGTTGGTGGTCACGGCGACCTCGTCGACCAGCGGCGTGAGCATGGAGGCGAGCGTCGGGAAGTCGCGGCGCACGAGCGGCTCGCCGCCGGTCAGCCGGACGGTCTTCACGCCCATCTCGGCCATCAGCGCGGTGAGGCGGGCGATCTCCTCAAAGCGCAGGACGCCGTCGCGCTCGATCCACGGCAGGCCTTCCGCGGGCATGCAGTACTGGCAGCGGAAGTTGCAGCGGTCGGTGACGGAGATCCGCAGATCCGAGATCCGGCGGCCGTGCCCATCTTGGAGCGGATCGCGCGCCATCGGTCGCAGGTTACTCTGCCGCCCGTGCCCCGTCTTGCCGCGCTCGCTCTGGTCTCCGCGTCGCTTCTGGTCGCCGCCGGTTGCGGCGCCGACACCGAAGACGGCGGTGGCCCCGACGCGACCACCGAGGTCCGCGCGACCGTCGCCAAGTTCGGCGTCGCGACCCGCACCCACGACTGGCAGACGATCTGCGACGACCTGCTCTCCAAGGCGCTCGTCACGAAGATCGTGGACGTCGGCCTGCCCTGCGAGACCGCCATCGAGAAGGGCCTCGGCGACGTCAAGAACCCCACCTTGCAGATCACGGACGTGTCGCTGGCGGGCGCCCGCGCGCTGGTGTCGATCCACACGACGGCGGCCGGGCAGGAGGCGTCCGACGATGCGCTGCAGCTGGTGAAGGAAGACGGGGAGTGGCGGATCGCTTCGCTGGCGGCGCCGGAGGGTGGGGAGTTGACGGAGGCGCCGGGGACGACGGCGGTGCCGGGGTCGACGTCGACGACGAAGACGGCGACGACGAAGACGGCGACGTCGAAGACCACGCGGACGACGTCGACGACGAAGAAGAAGTCGAAGACGTCCACGACCAAGAAGGGCTGAGCCGGCGCTCGGGGCGCTCGGCGCGTTCGCGGTGGCGCGGGCGTTGGGGGTTTGGCATCAAGGGCGTGAGGCCGTTGAGGCAGGGCTGGCGCTTGGGGTGTGGATCGTCGCCTCGGGTTGTGCCGGCCGGGCTGGCTTTGGCATCAAGACATCAATCCGGGCCTCAAGGGGCGTCCGTTGGCCTTGGGGTTTGAGGGTTCGGGCCCGAAGGGCGCGCGTTTGGGGGTCCGGGTCGAGTTAGCGTCGTATATCGACCATAAAACGACCCGGATCCCGATTTCGAGGTGCGGGTCGCTTGAGCCGGACATATTCCGGTTGCAGCGACCCGGATCTCCGAACCCCTGATCCCTCGAACCCCGGCGGCCGAGGGACAACCCTGGAGGCCGAGTCTGATGTCTTGATGCGCAGTTAAATCCCCGCCGCCGGAATCGCCCCCAGCGACGATCCACACCCCAAGCGGTCGCCACGCCACAACAGCCTCACGCCCTTCGGTGCCGACAGACCACGCCCCGCAGCACGACCAACGCGACGCGCTGAGCGCCAATAGCTAGCCCAACGACCCCACGTCAATCACGAACCGATACCGCACATCGCTTGACACGACGCGCGGGTACGCCTCGTTCACCCCATCCGCGCCGATCAGCTCGATCGCCGCCGCCACGCCGTGCTCGGCGCAGAAGTCGAGCATCTCCTGGTGCAGCGGCAGACCGCCGACGTTCGACCCCGACAAGATCTTGTCGCGCCCGATCAGCGACCCTGCGTGGAAGGTGTCTGGCTCCGTCGGCAGACCGACGCTGACCAGCGCGCCGCGCGGCTTCAGCGTCGAGATGTAGGCATCGAGCGGCAGGTTCGCGCTGACCGTGTTGACGATCAGGTCGAAACGCCCACGCAGCTCCTTGAACGCGCTCCCGTCGGCGGTCGCGTAGTAGGCGGACGCCCCGAACTTCCGCCCGTCGGCCTCCTTGGACAAGGTCTGCGACAGCACCGTCACCTCGGCGCCCATCGCCGCCGCGAGCTGGACGCCGACGTGGCCCAGGCCGCCCATGCCGACGATCGCGACCTGCTTGCCCGGTCCTGCACCCCAGCGCTTGAGCGGGTTGTACATCGTGATGCCCGCGCACAGCAGCGGCGCCGCGACGTCGAGCTCCAGCCCGTCCGGGATCCGCAGCACGAAGCGCTCGTCGACGACGATGTGCGTCGAGTAGCCGCCCAGCGTTGGCTCGCCGTCGTAGCCCTTGCCGTTGTAGGTCGCGACCACGCCCTTGGCGCAGAAGTGCTCCTCGCCCGCCACGCACCACTCGCACTCGCCGCACGAGTCCACGAAGCACCCGACGCCGACGCGATCGCCCTCGGCGTGGCGCGTCACGCCAGCGCCGACCGCCGTCACGACGCCGGTGATCTCGTGGCCCGGCACCATCGGGAAGATCTTGCGGCCCCAGTCGGCGTCGACCTGGTGGATGTCGCTGTGGCAGATGCCGCAGAACTTCACGTCGATCGCGACGTCGGTCTCCCCGAGCGCTCGCCGCTCGATCGTCGTCGGCTCCAGCGGAGCCTTCGCGGACGGGGCTTGCAGGGCGCGTGCGGTGGTGGTCATCGACCCGGAGTTCTACGACAACTCACGGCCGAGCGCACGCGCGTCCTCCACCAACGTGGCGCGCAGGCCGCCGTTGTAGAGCGCCGCGGCCGGGTGGTAGAGCGGGAACAGGCGGCGTCCGTCGACCTCCAGGACGCTCCCGTGGACCTCGGCGATCTTCGCGTCTGGGGCAAAACGCGCCAGCGCGTGGCGCCCGAGCGGCACCAGCAGCTGCGGCTTGATGATCTCGACCTGCGCTTCCAGCCACGGCCAGTGGTGGGCGACCTCGTCGCGCGTGGGGTCGCGGTTCTTCGGCGGCCGCGCCTTGACCACGTTGGTGATGAAGACCTGGTCGCGCGCGATCTCCGCCTCGGCGAGCAGCGAGTCCAGGAACTTGCCCGCTGCGCCGACGAACGGGACTCCGGCCGCGTCCTCCTTGGCGCCCGGCGCCTCGCCGACGATCACGATCGACGCGCTTGCCGGCCCGACGCCCGGCACGAGCTGCGTGCACGTCTCGCAGACCTCAAAGCCGCACCCCGCGCCCTTGTGCGCGCGGATCTCGTTCGCGAGCGCCTCGAGGCGCGCCTTCGCGCTCGCGCTCACCGCGCCGCGGCCTCCTGGCCCAGCAGCTCGCGCAGGCGCTGAGCGGCGAGCGGCGCGTAGTCCTTGTGGTTGTTGTTGAACATCACGCGGACCGTATCGGCCTCCTCGGCGAGACGCTCCGCGCGGCCCTGAAGCTCCTCCAGCTCGGCGTCGTCGTACTTGTAGTCGAACCGCTCGGCGACGCTGCGGCCCTTGACCCACCCGCGCGCGTTGCGGCCATGAGCGCGCAGGTAGGCGAGGTCGTCGCGGGTGACGACGTCGAGCGGCTGCAGCATCGTCGGCGGCTTGCCCTGCGGCGCGTCGACGGCGACGAACGCGGCGCCGTGGTCGGCGAACCACTCCAGCGTCTCCTCGCGAAGGTCGTCGCCCAGCCACGCGCGGTGGCGCAGCTCGACCGCGACCGGGTGCGGCGCCAGCGCGGCCATCAAGGTGTCCAACTCGTCGAGGCTGTGGGACGGTGGCTTGAACGACGGGGTGAGCTGCAAAAGGAAGGACGACAACTTGTCCGCGTCGATCAGCGGCTTCATCGCCTTCTTGTAGCGCTTGGCCAGCTCGCGATCGAGGTCCTCCGACGGTCGCACCCGGCCGCGCGGCGTCGTGTCGACCGCGTCGCGCAGGTCCTTGGGCAAGTGCGACACGTCGGCGCTGTGGCGCGAGAGCGACTGATGCAACTTGACGTCGAAGGTGAAGGACTTGGGTGTCACGGCAGCCCAGCGCCGCACGGTCGCGACCGACGGCACCGCGTAGAACGTGCTGTTGACCTCGACCGCCTCGAAGTGCTCCGCGTACCACGGCAGCCGCTCGCGCTCGGGCAGGTCGTCGGGGTACCAGGCTTCGACGAAGCCCGGGTCCGCCCAACTCGACGTGCCGACGACGATGCGGCTCACACCAGGAGCGCTACCCGTTCGGGCCGGCCGAAATCGCCGCGCGCACGTCGGCGAGCCGCGGCTGCGCGCTGAAGCCGGTCAGGCACCAGGTGGCGCCGGCCTCCGCCCACGGCGCGTGGTCGGTCCCGGGCTCGTTGGTGACGACGAGGTCGTACGGGCCGGTCAGGCCCTCCTCGTCGCGCTGCTGGGCGATCTCGTCGCGGAGCGTGGCGAGCGCCTCGGGGTCCGGGAGCTCGATGGGGAAGAGGCCGTCGAGGCGCGCGGCACGGCGCACGGGCTTGCGCGCGGGCCACCGGGCAGCCGCCCAGATCGGGATCCGGGGCTGCTGGACCGGCGGCGGCAAGAGCTCGCCCGACCAGTAGTCGAGGAGCTTGGCGAGGCCGTCGTCGAGCAGCTTGGCGAGCTCGCGCGGCTCGGTCTCCTCGCCGAACGGCGACAGCTCGCCGTGGCGGTCGGAGCCCAGGCCGATGCCGAAGACGGTCCGTCCGCCGGCCAGCAGGTCGAGCGTGACCGTCTCCTTGGCGAGCTTGTGCGGACGCCGCCGTGCGATCGGCGTGACCAAAGGCCCCGTGATGATCCGCTCGGTCGCGATGGCGATCGCCGCCATGCAGATCCACGGGTCGAGCACGGCGCTGGCGGGCTGGTTGTAGGTGATGTGGTCCCACAGGAAGAACCCGTCGAACCCGGCCGCTTCGGCGTCGCGCGCCAGCTCGGCGAGCAGTCGCGGGTCGGCTAGCTCGTCGAAGGGCGCGACGAAGATTGCGCGGCGGGCGGCGGCGGCGGACATGGCAGCAACCTATGCGAGGAAGTCGCGCAGCGCATCCCGTCCGGTGCGCCCGCGTTCGCGGGAGAGGACCGAGTGGCCGGCGCCCGCGACGGTGACCAGGTGCGCGTGTGGCATCAGCGCCGCTTGCCCGCGAGCCCATTCCAGCGGCGTCGAGAGATCCCGGTCGCCGGCGAGCAGCAGCGCGGGTGCGGCGATCCGGGCGAGCGGGTCCGGCGACGGCGGAGCGGCCGTGCGCGGCCACGCGCGGCAGGTGACGAACAGGCCTTGGTCGACCGCCGTCGAGACCGGGAACGGGTCGGTCGCGCGCGGGCCCATCCGCGCTTGCTGGGCGTCGGCGGCGGAGTTGCGGACCGCGGTCGTCGCGCCGGAGCCGTCAGACCACGGCGCGGGGGAGTCGGCGCAGAGCGTGGCGGCGTGAAGGCCGGAGGAGAAGAGCGCTGGCGGCGCGGCGTCGTCGATGCGCAGGAACGCTTCAAGCGGCCGCCGGTCGGTGGTGACCGCGGCGCGCAGCACCGCGCCGACCCCGTCCAGCCGCGGCACGCCGATCGACCGCGCGACGAGCGCGTCCAGCACCCGCGGGCCGAGCGGCCCGTCGCGGCGCAGCAGCGCGCGGAGGTCGCTGACGCAGCGCGCACCGCAGACGTCGTGCAGCACCCGCCCGACCGCCCGCTGCGGATCGCGCAGCAAGAGCTCCGCGCCGGCCTGAGGGACGACGCTGTCGAGCACCAACTTGCTCACCGTCGCCGGATGCGCGAGCGCCAGCCGCTCCGCCACGAACGTCCCGTAGGAGATCCCGCCGACGACCCAGCTTCGCCGCCCCAGCGCTCGCCGCAGCAGCTCGAGGTCCGCGACCGTGTCGGCGGTGGCGTACGCATCCCGCGCCGCGCCGAGCGTCTCCCCGCACTCGCGCACCGCGCGCTCTGACGGCACCGCGATGTCCGACGTCCCGGCCTCCCGCTGCAACGCCTCGCACCGCAGCGCGTTCGCACCCGTCCCGCGCTGATCGACGATCACGAGCCGGTAGCCAGCGATGGAGTTCCTCAGCCGCGACGCCAGCCGCGCGGCAAACGGGATCCCCGCCTGCCCGGGCCCGCCGGCCAGAAACAGCAGGTCGCCCTTCGGCGCGGCCGGGACGTCCTGCACCGCGGCGCGCAGCGTCAGCGTCTTGCCGTCGCCACGCTGCGGCCCGCGACGATGCAAGGGCACCGTGAACGCGACGCAGCGAAAACCGCTCGGCGCTCCGCAGTCGCTCGCGGCGCGCAGGGCTGGGGTCGTGGCGGTGGTCGTCGTCTTCGTCGCACCGCCTCCGCCGCACCCGGCGACCAGCAACGCGACGAGGAGGACCGCCCGGCGGCGCATCTCAGGGTCGCTTGACGAGTACCCAGACGAGCGCGCCCGCGAAGGCGATCTGGCCGAAGGTCAGCGCGGTGCCGAAGTTGGTGGCGCCGAGGGCGGCGGCGGCTGCGGTGGCGAGCGCGAAGGCGCCGAGGAGGGTGAGGAGGTCGCGGGTCACAGGTGGGACTCCAGGGTGGCGACGAGCGAGGGCTCGTCGGCGGCGGGGTCGGTGGCGGCGAGGAGCTTGGTCGCGGAGCGGCGGCCGCCGACGGCGCGCAGGCCGCGCTCGCCGTGCTCGACGAGGAAGTCGGCCAGCGCGCCGGCGCGGCGGGCCGCGGTGCGGCGGGCGGGGAGGTCGAGGCGCTCTCGGTGCTCGTCCAGCGCGGCGACGAGCTGGTCGATCCCCGACACCGGCGAGACGCTCGACACCGCGACAACCTTCGTGTCGCGGGATCCAGCGCTGCGCAGCGCCGCCGAGAGGTCCCGCCGCGCGCGCATCGCGATGTCGCCGAGGTCGGCCTTGGTCACGACCAGCACGTCGGGGATCTCCATGATCCCCGACTTCAGGAACTGCAGCACGTCGCCGGAACCGGGTTGCACGATGACGGCCACGGTATCGGCCACCTCGCCGACCTCGGTCTCCGACTGCCCGACGCCGACGGTCTCGATGACCACCACGTCGAACGCCGCCGCCAGCGCCTGGGCCGCCGCGCGCGTCGCGGGAGCAAGGCCACCAAGTCGGTCGCCGGCCGCCGTGGAGCGGATGAACAGCCCGCGGTCGTCGGGGTCGAAGGCGATCCGCGCGCGGTCGCCGAGCAGCGAGCCGCCGGAGCGCTTCGACGACGGATCGACCGCCAGGACCGCGACGCTGCGCCCATCAGCGCGCCACGCCCGGCACAGCTCGCTCAACAACGAGGACTTGCCCGCGCCCGGCGGGCCTGTAACGCCTACGACATGCCCGGGCGCCTCGCGCCCCAGCGCCGCCGGCGCCACGGCCTTCAACAACTCGGCGACCGCCGCGCGATCGGCGGCCGCGCGTGACTCCACCAGGTTGAGCACCGCGGGCGCGGCGCTCAGGTCGCCATCGCGCAGCCGCGCGCCGAGTGCCTCGCCGTCAGGCGCGGCCAACCCCTAGGCCTCGGTTGCCGCAGCCGCGTGCTTCTCTGCGACCAAGGCCACGATGTCGCGCATGATCTGCCCCAGGTCGAAGTCCTTGGGCGTGTAGACCGCGGCGACGCCCGCGTCCTTCAGCGGCTGCACGTCGGCCGTCGGGATGATCCCGCCGACGACCACCGGCGCGTCGACGCCGCGCTCGCGCAGCGCGTTGACCACGTCCGGGATCAGCTCGCGGTGCGAGCCGGACAGGATGCTCAACCCAATGACATGGACGCCTTCCTGCTCGGCGCTGGCCGCGATCTGCGACGGCGTCAGCCGGATGCCCTCGTAGACGACGTCGAACCCGATGTCGCGCGCGCGGACCGCGATCTGCTCGGCGCCGTTGGAGTGGCCGTCAAGGCCCGGCTTGCCGACCAGGATCTTCGGGCGGCGCCCGATCGCGTCGGCCACGCGCTCGACCTCCTCGCGCAGCTCGGCCAGGTCGGCCTCGTCATGCGAGCCCGCCGCGGCCTCGCCGACGCCCGTCGGCGCGCGGAACTCGCCGAAGGACTCGCGCAGCGCCGCGGCCCACTCGCCGGTCGTCACGCCGGCCTTCGCAGCGGCGATCGTCGCGGGCATGATGTTCTCGTCGCTGGCCGCGACCCGGCGCAGCTCGGCCAGCGCGCTCTCGGCGGCGTCGTTGTCGCGCGCCTCGCGCCACTCCTTGACGGCCTGGCGCTGCATCGCCTCGACCTCGGGGTCGACGGTCATGATCCCGCCCTCCTCGTCGATCAGCGGCGAGGGGTTCGACTCGGTGTACTTGTTGAGGCCGACGACGATCTGCTCGCCGCTTTCGATGCGGCGGATGCGCTCGCGGTGGGAGTCGACCAGCGAGGACTTCATGTAGTCCACCGCCTTGACGGCGCCGCCGTGCTCGTCGACGACCGCCATCTCGGCCCGCGCGCCTTCCAGCAACTCGCCGACCAGGCCCTCCATGACGACCGAGCCCTCGAAGATGTCGGGGTACTCCAACATGTCGGTCTCAAAGGCCATCACCTGCTGGATGCGCAGCGACCACTGCTGGTCCCACGGGCGCGGCAGGCCGAGCGCCTCGTTCCACGCCGGGAGCTGCACCGCGCGGGCGCGGGCGTTGCGGCCCATCGTGACGGCAAGCGCTTCAAGAACGATCCGCTGGACGTTGTTCTCCGGCTGGGACTCGGTGAGCCCGAGCGAGTTGACCTGCACGCCGTAGCGGAAGCGCAGCTGCTTCTCGTCGGTGACGCCGTAGCGCTCGCGGCCGAGCTCCTCCCAGAGCACGGACATCGCGCGCAGCTTGGCGTGCTCCTCGATGAACCGGACGCCGGCGTTGACGAAGAACGAGATGCGCTGGAAGACCTTGCCCATCTGGTCCTCCGGCACGCGCTCGCGGACCGCGTCCAGCACGGCGATCGCGTTGGACATCGCGTAGGCGATCTCCTGCACCGGCGTCGCGCCCGCCTCCTGCAGGTGGTAGGAGCAGATGTTGATGGGGTTCCACTTCGGGACCTCGGTGACCGTGTAGGCCACCATGTCGGCGATCAGCCGCATCGAGGGACCGGGCGGGAACGCGTAGGTCCCGCGCGCCAGGAACTCCTTGATGATGTCGTTCTGCGTGGTGCCCTGGAGCGCCTTGGCATCGACGCCGTTCTCCTCCGCCGTGCCGATGTAGAGCGCCAGCAGCCACGCCGCCGTCGCGTTGATCGTCATCGACGTGTTCATCGCGTCGAGCGGGATGCCGTCCAGCAGCTGGTGCATGTCGCCCTTGTGCGCGACCGGCACGCCGACCTTGCCGACCTCGCCCTTGGCGAGCTCGTGGTCGGGGTCGTAGCCCGTCTGCGTGGGCAGGTCGAAGGCGATCGACAGCCCCGTCTGACCCTTCGCCAGGTTCGCGCGGTACAGCTCGTTGGACGCCTTCGCGGTCGAGTGCCCCGCGTAGGTCCGCATCATCCAGGGTCGATCGCGCTCCGGCAGACGGTGGTCCATGCGCCGAATCGTACTTGCGGATGCACCCAAGTGGGCTACCGGCGGCGCCCATCCTGCCCCGACGGATAGCGTGGGGGAGGTGCCCCACCGCGAGATCGACGTCCACTTCCAAGGCGCCGAGCAGGCTGTCTGCACCCATGTGATCGATGGGTACCTGGTCGATCCGGGGCCGGATAGCTCGGTGGGGACGCTGTTGGAGGCGCTCGGGGATGGGCGGCCGGAGGCGGTGCTGCTCACGCACATCCACCTGGATCACGCCGGTGGGGTGGGCGCGCTGGTCGAGAAGTGGCCGGATCTCGAGGTGTGGGTGCACGAGAACGGCGCCAAGCACGTGATCGATCCGTCGCGGCTGGTGGCGTCTGCGAGCCGCATCTACGGCGATGCGATGGAGCGGCTGTGGGGCCGGATCGTGCCGGTGCCGGAGGCCAACGTGCGGATCCTGGCGGGCGATGGCGGCGACGCCGGGCCGTTCGAGTGGGCGTACACGCCCGGTCACGCGGTCCACCACGCTGCCTATCGCCATCGCGACACGAACATCGTGTTCAGCGGCGACGTCGCGGGCGTGCGCATCGGCGATGGCCCGATCCTGCCGCCGACGCCGCCGCCAGACATCGACGTCGAGGCCTGGCACGCGTCGATCGACCGGATCGCCGCGTGGGAGCCTGCGGCGCTGGCCGTCACGCACTTCGGCACGTTCTCCGACGACGTGCCCCAGCACCTGCAACAGCTCCACGAGGAGCTCGATCGCTGGGCGCAGGTCGCCCGGCGGACCGACGAGGCCGGATTCGAGGCCGAGATCCGCGCCGCACTGGCCGGATCCGACCAGGAGCAGGGCTATTTGAAGGCGATGCCGCCGGACACGCTGTACGGCGGACTGGCTCGTTATTGGAAAAAGCGCGATACTGCCGCGTCGACATGAGCCAGACCATCGAGCTACCGAGAACCGCAGGTCCCGACGGCGCCCTAGGCGGCGCCTGGCGGGTCATCGTCCGCAACGACGACCACAACACCTTCGACCACGTCGCCACGACGCTGGCGCGGTTCATCCCGGGTGTGGACGTCAACAAGGGCTTCGCGATCGCCGACCGCATCCACGCCTCCGGGCTGGCGGTCGTCTGGTCCGGCCACAAGGAGCTGGCCGAGCACTACTGGAGCCAGTTGCGGGACGCGGGCCTCACGATGGCCCCGCTTGAGCAGGGCTAGTGCCCTCGTCGCGGCGCTCGAACATCCGCTGAGTAGCGCTCACTGGCGCCAGGATCGGCGCCCATCGTCAACTTCCTGACCGCTCGCCCTATACCCTGTTTTGGGGATGGCCGAGCCAGGGGGGCAGATCGAGACGGCCGCTCGCGCGGCGCGCGAGCAGGAGCTGCTGCGCCGGTACCACCACGGCGGCGACATCCGTGCACGCGATCAGCTCGCCGAGGAGATGCTGCCGCTCGCCCGTGCGCTCGCCGGGCGCTACGCGGGCCGCGGCGAGCCGATGGACGATCTGCTCCAGGTCGCGTGCGTCGGGATCATGAAGGCCATCGAGGGCTTCGACCTGACGCGCGAGGTCCGCTTCAGCTCCTACGCGACGCCGACGGTGCTCGGCGAGATCAAGCGCCACTTCCGCGACCGCACGTGGGCGATGCGCGTCCCGCGCGGTTTGCAGGAGCTCCAGCTGGAGGTCGCCAAGAAGCGCGACGAGCTGACCGGCGCGCTCGGCCGCTCGCCGACCGTACAGGAGCTGGCCGACGCGATCGACGCGCCGTTCGAGGAGGTCCTGGCGACGATCCAGTCGGTCGGCGCGCGCCGCACGCGCTCGCTGGACGAGCCGACGGGCGAGGACATGACGCTCGCCGACTCGATCGGCGGCCGCGACGTTGAGCTGGAGCGCGCGGAGATGCGCGTGCTGCTCGACGAGGCGATGGGCGTGCTGTCAGACCGCGACCGCGAGGTCCTGCGGCTGCGCTTCGCCGAGGACCTGACGCAGACCGAGATCTCCGACCGCATCGGCGTCTCGCAGATGCAGGTGTCGCGGATCATCCGACAGTCGATCGCCAAGCTGCGCTTGGACATCGACAAGTCGCCCGCAGCGACCTAGCCTTCCAGCGCCAGGGTTGATCTTCGGGTGGATCCTGGGTTGAGACGGCCGTCTCAACCCAGGCCCGAAAAGCGCGGTGCTGCTAGGCGACCGGGGCGGCCGACGGCGCGGGCGCCGGGGCCGGGGCGTGCGAGCCGCCGTTGCCACCGTTCCCGGTGCCGGCGCGGCCCTCGGCCGAGATGTCGGCCCAGGAGTAGAGCTGCGGCACCTGGTAGAGCGACTGGTTGATCGCGCGGAAGCGGATCACCTCAGGGCCGTTCCAGAAGCGCTCCCAGTCCGACTTGGACTCGAACTGGACCATCATGAGGATCTTGTACGCGTCGTCGCGGTTGCGATGGACCGCGTACGCCGTGGCGCCGTAGCGCAGCGCGATCGGGGCGAGCTCCGCCACCGCCGCCTCCAGCTTGTCTCCCCTGAACAACGTGGCGTAGAAGGGGACGTGCACCACACCTGCCATGGGCTTAGCCCACCTCCGCGTAGATCGCTCCGGGGCCCTCGGCGGTCTTGCCCAGGCCCTCCTTCTCGGCGCCGACCAAGATGGAGATCTTGCCCGCGTGCTTGTTGTCCTTCATCAGCTGGTGGGCCTCGGCGACGCCATCGAACCCCAGGGTACGCCACAGCACCGGTCGGATGGCGCCCGACTCGATCAGCTCATTGGCCTTCAGGCACTCGTACGCGTTGGCGAAGTGCGAGCCGATGATCTCCTTCTGCTTCATCCACAGGTAGCGGACGTCGAAGTCGAGGTTGAAGCCCGTCGTGCCCGCGCAGATCACGACCTTGCCGAACGGCTTGACGGTCAGGACCGAGGTCGGGAACGTCGCGGCGCCGACGTGCTCGAAGACGATGTCGGGCGCGGCGCCGAGGATCTCCGAGACGGCGTTGCCGAACCGGCGCGACTCCTTGAAGCGCGCCTTCTCCTCCTCGGGCGTCTCGCCGCCCTTGCGCATCATCCCTGCGTAGTCATTGCGGTTGATGTAGCCCGACGCGCCGAGCTCCATGACGAGCTTGCCCTTCTCGTCGGAGTTGACGACGCCGACGCACTCCGCGCCCGCGGCCTTGCAGATCTGCACGGCGAAGACGCCCAGGCCGCCGGCGGCGCCCCAGATCAGGACCTTCTGGCCGGCCTGCAGGTTGCAGCGCGTCATCAGCATGCGCCACGCGGTGAAGTAGGTCAGGCCGTAGGAGGCGGCCTCCTCCCACGTGAGGTTCTGCGGCTTGGGCAGCAGCTGCTGGGCCTGGACCTTCGTGAACTGGGCGAAGGAGCCCCACGTGGTCTCATAGCCCCAGATGCGCTGCGACGGCGCGGCCATCGGGTCCAGGCCGTGGACCTCCGGGTCCTCGTAGGAGGCCTGGTTGCAGTGGATGACGACCTCGTCGCCGACCTTCCAGCGCGTGACGCCGGGGCCGACCTTCCAGACGACGCCGGAGGCGTCCGAGCCGCCGATGTGGTGGCCGTACTCCGGGTGGTCGCCGTACTTCATGACCGAGATCGGCTTGCCGAGCGCCGCCCAGACATTGTTGTAGTTGACGCCGGCGGCCATGACGCGGACGATGACCTCGAAGGCGGCGGGCTCCGGTACCTCGATGTCTTCAAGCTGGAACGCGTCGACCGGCTCGCCTTCGCGCTCGGGGCGGATGACCCATGCGGTCATGCGCTCCGGCAGCGTGCCGGGCTCGGTGTCGACGGTGGCGACCTGCGTCACATCAACGGCCATGTTCTCGTTCAGACCCTTTGGGAAGTCGGGGTTCGGGCGGTGCTCTCAGCGGTGCTGCGAGGCCGGAAGATTACGCCAGATCGGGTTAAGGCGCCGCGGAACGTGCGCGTTCACTCGGACGTGTTGAAGAAGCCCTGCCGCTTGAAGAACCAGAACAGCAGCGCCGCCGAGATGACCATCGAGCCCACGCCGTAGCCCCAGAAGGCCGCGGCGGAGTTGATGTGACGCACGAGCATCCCGAAGTTCTGGCCGAAGAAGCCGGTGACGAACGTCAGGGGCAGGAAGATCGTGGCGACGATCGTCAGCTGCGCCGAGATCGAGTTCAGCCGGTTGGAGACGGTGGAGAGGTAGAGGTCCAGCGCGCCCGCGAGCAGGTCGCGGTAGGAGTCGATCAGCTCGCTGATGCGCACGAGGTGGTCGTAGACGTCGCGGAACCAGTCGCGGGCGTCGTCGGCCTCCAGGCCCGGCAGGCGGCCGAGCACGTCGCCGCCGCGGGCGAGGATGTCGCGCTGCGGTGTGGCGATCCGGCGCAGCTCGATCAGCTTGCGGCGCAGGTGAAACAGCTCCTGGCGCTGGTCCTGGGACGGCTTCTCCATCATCGCGTCCATCAGGTCGTCGATGCGGTCGTCGATGCCGTCGAGCACCGGGAAGAACGAGTCGGTCAGCGCATCGAGGACGCGGTAGATCGCCTCCTCCTCGGTCTTCGGCGGCTCAGAGCCCAGGCGCTTGACTGCCTGATGGAAGATCTCGTGACCCTCTTCGTGGATCGTGATCATCCACGCGCCGCTGACGTGGAAGTGGACCTCGACCGGCGTCCCGTCCGGATCGACGCCGTAGTAGACGAGCAACGCCGCGCTCTCGTAGTCGTCGAGCTTCGGCCGCTGCCCGAACTCCTGGCTGTCCTCGATCGCCAGCGGGTGCAGCCCGAACTCCTTCCCGAGCTCGGCGATCTGCTCGGTGGAGCAGCCGTGCACCTTCAGCCAGAAGAACTCGTTCTTGGCGAGCAGCTCGGGGATCTTGGGGTCATCGACCGCGTGGAGGATCTGCACCGGCGCCAATGCTGACGCCGGTGCAGGACAGAGCCGTGGGCTAGACGCCGACCAGCTCCGCTTCGGCTTCGGCCTCTGGCGTCATCTCGCGCTTGGGCGTGGTCGGCTCGATCAGCACCCAGGCCACGACCGCGCCGAGCAGCGCGACGAGCGACGCGATCCGCAGCGAGTCGTTCAACGCGTACAGGAACGCGTCCTGGACGGCGCTGTTGACCTGGGCGGTGGTGTCACCTGCGGCGCCCGCGCCGAGGCCGTCGGCGAGCTTCTCGCGCGCGTCGGCCGAGAGCTGCGGGAGGGACTGGTCGAGCTGGTGGCGGCCTAGGCCGCTGATCAGCGCGCCCATCGCGGCGACGCCGAACGTGCCGCCGACCATGCGGCTCATCGACAACACGCCGGAGGCCACGCCGGCCTTGGTCGCGTCGACGGAGTTCATCGCCGCGGTGCTCATCGGCGACATGACCAGGCCCATGCCGAGGCCCATCAGGATGAAGGACCCCAACAAGGTCGTGTAGGGCGTGTCGACCTCGAGGTGGCCCTGCCAGAAGAGGCTGATCGCGTTCAGGACCAGGCCGGCGGTCATCAGCGGCCGCGGCCCGATCTTGTCGCTCAACCGTCCGGCGATCGGCCCGGCGAAGATGATGACCACGGTCATCGGCAGGAAGCGCACGCCGGTCTGCAACGGCGAGTAGCCGCGGACGTTCTGCAGGTACAAGGCGAAGAAGAAGAACGTCGCGAGCATCGCGAAGCTGACGATGAAGGCCACCATGTTGGCCCCGGCGAACGAGCGCGACTTGAAGAACTTGAAGTCGACCATCGGGTTGCTCACCCGCGTCTCGGCGACCGCGAAGGCGACCAGGCCGACGACCGCGACGGCCAGCAGGCCGACGATCCGGCCCGAGCCCCAGCCCCACGAGTTCCCCTGCACGAGCGCGAGGACCAGCGCGGCGAGGCCGACGGTGATCGCGCTCACGCCCGCGAAGTCGATCGACGGCGGCGCGGTCTCGTCGCGGGACTCGTGCGTCGCGAACAGCGTCACGACGACGGCCACCGCGGCGACCGGCAGGTTCAGCAGGAAGATCGACTGCCAGGAGACGTTCTCCACCAAGAACCCGCCGACGACCGGGCCAATGGCGAGCGCGAGCGCGGAGACGCCCGCCCACGTGCCGATCGCCTTGCCGCGCTCTTCGGGCGGGAAGGCGTTGGAGATGATCGAGAGCGTCGCGGGCATCATGAACGCCGCGCCGATGCCCTGGACGGCGCGGAAGGTCACGAGCCAGGCTTCGCTTTGAGCGAGCGCGATCAGCGCGGACGACGCGCCGAAGACGACGACGCCGAAGAGGAACATCTTGCGGCGGCCGAAGAGGTCGCCGAGCCGGCCGCCCGTGACGAGCAGGACGGCGAAGGACAAGGTGTAGGCGTTGACGGTCCACTCCAACCCGGAGATCGAGGCTCCGAGGTCGGTCTGGATCGACGGCAGCGCCACGTTCACGACCGTGTTGTCCAACATGATCATGAACAGGGCGAAGCACATCGCAGCGAGGGTCCACCAGCGGCGGTTGTCCTCGTTGACGAAGCGCGTGCGCAGCGCGGCTTGGGAGGTCATCGGCGGCGCTCCTTCTTGGGGAGATCGGAGAGGGCGTCCAGCAGCTTGGCCCGCTGGACGGGGGAGAGGTCGGCGGCCCAGGCTTCAAGGCCCTGGAGCCGCGCGGTGTCGACGCGGTCGATCAGCACGCGGGCGGCCTCGGTGGCGCCCACGCGCTTGACGCGCCGGTCGTGCTCGTCCTCCCGGCGCTCGACGAGCCCGCGTTGAAGCAGGCCGTCGACGGTCCGGGAGGCGTTGGGGAGGGACATGCTTAGCGCCTCGGCGAGCTCCTTGACCGAGATCTCGGTCTCGCACTCGACGAGGACGTGCAGCAGCTTGATCTGCGTCATCGAGAGGTCGACCTCGGCGAGCAGCTTGTACAGGTCGCGCGTGGACCCCTTCAGGATCTCGCGCCACAGGTCCAGCAGCACGCCGGCGAGGGCCGCGGGGGTGGTCTCCACCTCGGCGCCGGTCGCTTCCGTCGATGCATTGCTTGCATGCACGTAAGCAAGTGTTGCGCACGCGTAGCGATTGCGCAAGCAAGGATCTGCGTGCGCGGACGGCGGCGGCGCGGTCGGCGGCGGCGCTACTGCGTGGTGCCGGGCGTCGTCGTCGACGCGCCGGTCGTGGACGTCGACGTGTAGTCGATGTCCTTGTCCGCCGTGCGGCGGAACGTGAGCGCCTTAGCGTCGAAGGCGTAGTCGCGCTCGCGGAGCTTGTCTGGGCAGCAGAGGTCGTCGCCCTTCTCCCAGTGCGGCTCGAGGATGCTGATCGTCTGGCCGCTGATCCGCAGCGTCGCGTCGTAGAGCGACTGCAGGCGGAAGACGACCTTCAACGACGTGTCGTCGGTCGTCTTCTGGCCGTGGGTGGAGAAGACGTACAGCGCGACCGCGCCGCCGGCGCCGCCGGTCGAGACGAGGATCAGCGCGTCCTGGCGGCCGTCGCCGGTGACGTCGACGAAGCCCGAGCGCGGGTCGACGATCGCGGTCTTGGCCTGCAGCATCTTCTTGACGCCGGAGCTCGTCTTGGCGTCGTCGATCAGCTTCTGCGTGAAGACCTTCTGCGACTGGGTCTGCGCGGCGCCGGCGGGCGAGCCGGGGCCGGCGATGGCCGCCGCGAGCGCGGCGGCGGCGCCGAGGGCGGTCAGCGGGATCAGGCGACGACGCGGCACGACCCACATCCTCGCATGCTGGGCGGGTGGGCCGGGCCCCTAGGGCTGGAGCAGGTCGTTCTGCGCGGACGGGCGCTTGGTACCGACCGTCACGCGTGCGGCGCGGATCTCGTCGCCGCCGACGTGCAGGGTGTAGCTGCCCTCGCCCACGTCGCCCTTGACCGACGCGGTCTCGCGCGGGTTGATCGGGCCGGTCTCGATCGCCTTCTGGCCGGGGCTGCTGCCGCCGGGATCGTCCTCGGTCTCCAGCGTCACCTGCTGAGAGGCCGTCGACTGGTTGGAGATCACCAACGTGATCGGGCCCGCGCCGAACTTCTTCGGCGAGACCACGACCGAGTCGTCGTTGATCGACGCGGAGATCACGATCGGCCGGGGCGGGCGCTTGGCGTTGGCGTACTTGGCGCCGTCGTCGCTGCCGCAGGAGGTCAGCGTGCCCGCGGCGATAAGCGCGCAGGCGAACGCGGACGCTCGGCGTCGTGTCCCGCTCAGCAGTGGTGGCCTCTGGCTCCTCATCCTCGACCCGGGTCCGCCTCATACCCCGGCCCGGAGGGCGGTGAACGTGCGACCCGGCCGGAACCCTAGCCGCTCGGCGCGCTTCGCGCCATCGTCCGGTGCTTCGGAGTGAAGTTTAGTGCTCGGAAGCTCCACCGGTGTGGAGCGCAGCGCGGTCCTCGGCGATGTCGCGGAGGGTCTCCTGGAGGTGCTCCCAGGCGGTGGTCTCGGCCTCGTCATACGCCTTGCCCGAGAGCTCGGACAGGTCGTCGCGGTAGGCGGCCCACGCCTGCCGGGTGCGCTCGTCCAGTGCTGCGTCGTGCGGGGCGTACGTCGTCATGCCCCGTCACGGTAGCCACCTCGGCGGTCGCAATGCGCCTTTCAAGGTGTCCGAGCGTGGGAGTACAAACACACGTTCGTATGCTCGCCTCCGCTTCTTCGCTGCTTGATGCCCCTCTCGCGACCACCGAGTTCTTGGTCGTCGACACCGAGACCAATGGGTTGGCGGGCGACCGCTGCGAGGTCACCGAGATCGGCGCGGTGCTGGTCGGAGGGGGCGAGCTGCACGAGCGCTGGGAGACGCTCGTGCCGGTGCGGGCGCCGCTGTCGCGCGGGATCCAGCGGTTCACGGGCGTGACGCAGGAGATGGTCGACGCGGCGCCGCCCGCGGAGGCGACGCTGCCGGATCTGCTCGAGCAGATGGAAGGGCGCGTGCTGGTCGCGCACAACGCGTCGTTCGACCGGCGCGTGCTGGCGCAGGCGTTCGAGCGAGCGGGGCTCGGGTGGCCGGATCCGCCGACGCTGTGCACGGTGGCTTTGGCGCGCCAGCTGCATCCGTTGGCGCGGCAGCGGAAGTTGGCGCCGTTGGCCGAGTCGCTGGGGATCGAGGTCGAGACGACGCACCGCGCGCTGGCCGACGCGGAGACGTGCGCGCGCGTGTTCTGCGCGCTGTTCCCGCGGCTGTGCGCGAACACGGGGTCGGTGGCGGGAGCGTTGTCGTTGTTGAAGTCGCGCAGGCGTCGGGCGGCGCGGGGTGGGCGGACCGACGGCGGCGTGTCGATGCTCGGCACGCGGCGGCGCAAGGTGGACTGTTCTGGGTTGCCTTCTGAACCTGGGGTGTACATCTTCCGCAACGCGGCGGGTCAACCGCTGTATGTCGGCAAGTCGGTGGACATCCGTGGGCGGGCCAAGGCGCACTTCCGGCCGTCGTCGCCGGACACGGGTTGGGTCGCGCAGGCCGAGACGGTCGACTGGGAGGAGACGCGGTCCGAGCTCGGCGCGCTGCTGCGCGAGCATGCGCTGATCCGCGAGCTGAAGCCGCCGGGCAACCAGCGGATGAAGCACGAGGACACGTGGGTGTACCTGCGCTGTCGCCTGGACATCCCGTTCCCGATCCTGGAGGTCGCGCCGGAGCCGGCGCCGGGGCTGGCGGTCAACGTCGGGCCGCTGCGTGGGCGGTTCGCGGCGCTGGAGTTGATGGAGCAGTTGCAGTCGCTGTTCGGGCTGCGGCACTGCGGGCGGGGGATGAAGCGACGCGAGTTCCCGAGCGCTTACGGGCAGATGGGGCGGTGCGTGTCGCCCTGCCTTGGCGACCTCGACCCCAATGCCTACCGGCGGCGGTTGGACGCCGCGCTGGACCTCTTCTCCGGGGAGCGCCCCGCGCTGCTCGAGCACCTCGACGCCGAGATGCGCGCGGCAGCGGCGGACGAGCGGTTCGAGCGCGCGGCGTGGCTGTTGCGGCGTCGCGCGCGGATCGCGGTCCTGCTCGATCGCCTCGGCTCCTCTGTCGCGGCCACGCACGCGCGGCCTCGCCTGGTGCTGGCGTCGCATCCCGAGCGCGCGGTGTTCGACGCGATCTGGCTGGTCGGCGGGCGCGTGGCGGACTGGGCGCCGCTGGTCGACGCCGACGAGGCCTGGGAGCGGACCGAGCGGGCGCTGCGCGGCGGCGACGGCCGCGGCGGTCCAGGGAGCGCGTCGCCCGACGAGGTCGCCGCGCTGCGAATCGCCACGACGTGGCTGGCATCGCACCCGTCGCTGGAGCTGGCGTTGAGCTCGGAGACCTCGTCGGCGCGCGTGCGGAAGTTCGCGGGGCGAGCGCTGGCCGCGGGGCCGGTCTAGCGCGCAGCGTCCAAGGTCCGCAAACAGACATGCCACCTCCCCTGAAGTGGGGCGCGAGTCGGCGTATGTTCGAGCGCGCAGACCCTAGAAGTTGTGCAAGATCTGCCAAGGAAATTGCAGCCGTGCCGACGGAGCGTGCGTATGCGGGCGACGGAGATCGGTTGACGTGGCAAGGATCGCCGCGAACGGAAGAGAGGGACCTCCCATCGGGCGGGTCCGTCACGCCGAAGGACGCGCGCCCAGCAGCGGCTGAGGGGCTGGGCGCGCGGTCCGGCGGCAGCTCCGGCCGCTGGCGCGAGGCCCGTCGTTAGGACGGACGCGACGGCCTCGCGCCAGGGGTTGGGGTCGCGCCAAGGGGGCGCGGGGGGCGTGACGGACCGTTCTGGTGTGGCTGCTGTCCGCCTGGGCCGTGGCGCGGGCGTTCGTGGCGTTCAGTGCGGGACTTTGCGGGCGGTGCGGGGCGTGGTCTGTCGGCACCGAAGGGCGTGAGGCTGTTGAGGCGTGGCCGCCGCTAGCGGTGTGGATGGTCGCCTCGGGCGATTCCGGCGGCGGGGATTTACAGCGCATCAAGACATGAATGCGGGCCTCGTGGGGCGTCCGTTGGCCTTGGGGTTTGAGGGTTCGGGCCGAAAGGACGCGCATTTGGGGGTTCGGGTCGTTTGAGCGTCGTATATCGACGCTAACTCGACCCGGACCTCGGTTTCGAGGTGCGGGTCGCTCCGAGCTGGCATGTGCAGCTCTCAGCGACCCGGATCCCGGATTTCGAGGTGCGGGTCGCTTGAGCCGGACATATTCCGGTTGCAGCGACCCGGATCTCCGAAACCCCGGTTCCCTCGAACCCCAGCGGTCGAGGGACCGCCGTGGAGGCCGAGTCTGATGTCTTGATGCGGCTGTAAATCCCCGCCCCTGGCAGCGCCCACAGCGACGATCCACACCCCAAGCGGTCGCCACGCCACAACAGCCTCACGCCCTTCGGTGCCAACAGACCCCGCCCCACACCACCGACCAACGCCCCGCACTGGACGCCATCAACGCCCGCGCCCCGACGCAGCCGCGCCGCGCAACCCTCAGGCGAACGGCAGCGCGACCACGTCCGCGTCGACCTCGCCCGCCCGCACCGTCGCGCCCGGCTCGGCCTCGCGCCGCAACAGCGCCAGCGCCACCGGCCCAAGACGCGGCGACACGACCGCGCTGCCCACGTGGCCGATCTCGCGCTCCGTCCCGTCCTCCCGGACGAAGATCACCGGCGCGCCCGGCACGAGCGGGACGGCCGAGCGCAGGCCGCGCAAGTGGCGGTTCGGCTTACCCTTCCAATGCAGGCGCGCGACGGTCTCTTGGCCGACGTAGCAGCCCTTCTTGAAGCTCACGGCGCGGTCGACGATGCCGGCTTCCTCCGGCATCACGGACTCGTCGGCGTCCACCCCGAAGCGCGGCCGACCGGTCTCGACACGCACGATCTCCGCGGCGTCCTCGGCGGTCTCGACGGCTCCGGCGGCCAGCAGGGACGAGCGCACCGCGGCGACGTCGTCAGTCGCCGGCAGCACATCCAGCCCGAGATCCGTGCGAATCACCGCGCCGTCGTCGCCGAGCGCCACCACGTCGTGCTCGTCGCCACCCGGCAGCGGTAGCCCGGCGGCGCGCGCGACGTTGTCGCTCCGGGGGCCGATCAACGACAACAACCCCAGCTCCAGCGTGCGCTTGTGCAGCTCCGCCTGCCAGCCGATCAGCCCGCGGCGGACCTGGTCGAAGAGCACCTGTAGCGCGGGGCGCTCGGTGATCAACAGCAAGGACTCCTCGCTGAACGCCAGGACGCGCAGGTCGGCGAGCATCCGGCCCTTGTTGGTCAACAACGTCGCGTAGCGCCCGCTGCCCGCCGCGAGCGTCTTGATCTCGTTGGAGACCTGCCCGTCGAGGAACTCGCGGGCCTGCGGGCCGGTCAACAGCAGCTTGCCGGCTTCCGAGCGATCGACCAGCCCGACGCCGTTGACGCAAGCGTCGTAGCCGGTCTGGAGGGCGTCGACGGTGGCCATGGAGTCGAGCATACGACGCTTGGGTCGCCACTCCGTAGGGCGCTCTCCGTGCATCCCCTTGAAAGATTTTCAGTCATGGCTAAACTCTAAATTGCGATGACGCTAGAAGTCTCTTCAGCCGTTCAGGACTACGCGAAGGCCATCTACTCGCTCGAGCAGCGCTGCGCCGACGGCGCGGCGGTGACGACCAACGCGCTCGCTGAGCGCATGGGCGTCTCGGCGGCTTCGGCCTCGTCGATGGTCAAGAAGCTCGACGGGCTCGGGATCGTCGAGCACGTGCCCTACCGCGGCGTCGTGCTGACCGAGCGCGGGATGAACGTCGCGCTCGAAGTCCTCCGCCACCACCGTTTGCTTGAACGCTTCCTCGCCGAGGAGCTCAACGTGCCGTGGGATCGCGTCCACGACGAGGCCGAGGTCCTCGAGCACGTGCTCTCCGAGGAGCTGGAGGAGCTGATCGCCGCCAAGCTCGGCCATCCGACGATCGACCCGCACGGCGATCCGATCCCGACCGCGGACCTCAAGATCGTGGAGTTCCCCACGGTCGGCATGGACGCGCTCGACATCGGCGACAGCGGGCGCTTCGTGCGCGTCTCCGACTCCGACCCCGAGATGCTGCGCTACCTCGGCGCCCGCGGCATCACCCCAGGCGATCTCTTCGAGATCGTCGACAAGCAGCCTTTTGGAGGCCCTGTGTTCGCCCGCTTCGGCGACTCGCCCGATGTCCACCCGCTCGGCGGCCTGCTCGCTGCCGCGATGCGCGTGGAGGTCGGCCGATGAACGCCCCGCCGCCGGCTCCTCCGGGCGGCGGCGCCGCTGACGCCGCCGCTCTCCCTAGCCCGCACGCGCTGCGCCAGGCTGGCCAGCATCGTCTCCACACCCGCCGCGGCTTCGGCGCGCGCATGGCGCTGCTCGGTCCCGCGTTCGTCGCCTGCATCGCCTACGTCGACCCCGGCAACTTCGCCACCAACATCGCCGGCGGCTCCAAGTACGGGTACATGCTCCTGTGGGTGCTGCTCGGGGCCAACTTGATGGCCATGCTGATCCAGAACCTCTCGGCGAAGATCGGCATCGCCACCGGCCGCAACCTCCCCGAGCTGGCCCGCGAGCACTTCCCGAAGCGGGTCACCTACGGGCTCTGGATCCAGGCCGAGCTGATCGCGATGGCGACCGACCTGGCGGAGTTCGTCGGTGCGGCCATCGCGCTCAACCTGCTCTTCGGCATCCCGCTGCTGCCGGCAGGCTTGATCACCGCGGTCGCCGCGTTCGCGATCCTCGCGCTGCAGTCGCGCGGCTACCGGCGCTTCGAGCTGGCGATCATCGGCTTCCTCGCCGTGATCCTGATGGGCTTCCTGTACGACACGCTGCGCATCGGCTTCGACGCCGGCGACGCCGCCAAGGGCTTCGTCCCCAAGCTCGACGGCTCCGACTCGCTGCTGCTGGCCGTCGGCATCCTCGGTGCGACGGTCATGCCGCACGTCATCTACCTGCACTCGGCGCTGACCCAGAACCGCGTGCACGCCAAGGACGACGCCGAGAAGCGCATGTTGTTGCGCTTCAACCGCATCGACGTCTCGTTCGCGATGGGCATCGCCGGCCTCATCAACATGTCGATGTTGGTCATCGCCGCATCGCTGTTCTTCAACAACGGCCCCGAGGTCGACACGATCGAGAAGGCCCACCAGGGCTTCAAGGACATGGTCGGCCCGTCCGCGGCGATCGCCTTCGCGCTGGCGCTGCTGGCGTCCGGCTTCGCGTCGTCGAGCGTCGGCACCTACGCCGGCCAGGTCGTCATGCAGGGCTTCATCGCCCGGACGATCCCGCTCGCGCTGCGGCGCGCGATCACGATGGCGCCGGCGCTGGTCGTCCTGGCGATCGGCGTCGACCCGACCAAGGCCTTGGTGATCTCCCAGGTCGTCCTGAGCTTCGGCATTCCGTTCGCGCTGATCCCGCTCGTGCTGCTCACGCGGCGCAAGGACGTCATGGGCGCGCTGGTCAACCGCCCGATCACGACCGCGGTCGCCGCAGTCGTCGCCGCGATCATCAGCGCGCTGAACGTGTTCCTGCTGCTGGACACGTTCGGGTTGGTGTCCTTCTAGGCGAAGGCGAAGGCGAAGGCGAAGGCCAAGGCCAAGGCCTAGTACTCGTCGTGCAGGCGCCACCAGGTGTAGGGCGGCGTCTGCGGCGTGCCGGGCGGCGACTCCTCCCAGTCCTCCTGGCGGCCGAGCGGCGTGCGGTCCAGCAGACCCCAGACCGACCCAATGCCTTCAACTCCGCGGTTGGTCGTGAAGTACGTGCGGAAGACCTCGTCGTCCTCGGCGAGGAAGACGCTCAGACCGAACGCGCCGCGGATCCCGCAGACCACGTTGAAGGTCTCGTCGATGACCGAGTACCACGGGATCCCGTCCCAGCCCATGCGCGCCCGGAACGGCTGAAGCTGCTCCTGCGGCGCGCGCGACGTCAGCACGAACGTCGTGTCGCGTGCATGCAGGTGGGCGATGTGGCCGAGGTTGTCGACGAACGACGAGCAGCCCGTGCACGGGTCGCCGTCGTCCTCGAACATGAAGTGGTAGACGATCAGCTGCTGACGGCCGGCGAAGAGGTCCCGCAGCGTTCGCGTGCCGCCGCCCTCGTCCTCCGGCGCCGCGAACCGGTAGGTCGGGTCGAACGCGACCATCGGCAGCCGCCGTCGCTCGGCGGCCATGGCGTCCAGCACGCGCGTCGCGGACTTCTCCTTGACGCGCAGCTCGTCGAGGGCGTGCTGCCACTCGGCCGGGGACACGACGGGACGGGCGCTCGTGCTCATGCCTCCTCAGACGGGACGGCGCGCGCGAACTCATCGCCGGGCGTTGGACGGGTACATTGCAAGGCACCTATGGCCCTCGCCGACACCTTCCAGGAGATCGTCGACTCGCTTCCCGACGACTGGACCGATCTCGAGATCGACGTCCGGATCTTCGATGAGGAGCGCTACGTCGACGCCGCCGTCTACCTCGCCACGGTCAACGCCCAGCCGTACTCCAAGCACGACTGGCATTGGCGCATCCTCATCGCCCATCGCTTCGGCCACGCCTCCGCGGCGCCCGCCGTCCACGGCGCGCTGAAGCTGCTCGACCAGGCCAACCTGGACGGCGAGCTCGTCGTCCGCGAGGTCCGCTCGGGCCGCGTCGAGGTCGTGCAGATGTGGGGCCGTCCCGAGTCCGTTCGGGAAGAGTTCAAGCGCCTGCGCGCGCAGTAAGCGCGCGGCGCCGGGTCACGCCCGGCGCTTAGGCGTTCGGGTCGTCCTTGAGGCCCGCGCCGGAGATCGACGTGTCGAACAGCTTCGCCACGTCGGGCTTCTCCTTGACGATCCCGAAGCGCTGCTCCCAGGTCGCCCAGGGGCCGAGGGTCGCCGGGTCCAGCTGGCCGTAGAACGCCGCGCCCGCCTTGAACGACGGCGAGACCGCGTCCAGCTCGGCGGCCGTCAGGGTGCGGTTCAGGGAGCGCTCGGCGTCGGTCAGCGCGGACACGGCGGACTCGGGGTCGTTCATCGCGCCCTCGTAGCCGCGGCGTAGCGCGCGGATGGTGGCGCGCACGACGGGCCTCTCGGTCTCCAGGTACTCCCGCGACACCGTGAGGACGAGCTCGGGGTAGGACGGCGCGCCGTAGTCGTCGACCTGGAACTGCTTGATCCCCGGGCGCTTCTGCTTCAGCGCGACGCCCTCGGCGTTCCAGAACGCGGTCGCGCCGGAGACCTTCTTGGACAGCAGCGCCTGCACGGCGTTGAAGCCGACGGTCACGCGATCCACCTTCGAAGGGTCGCCGCCGTCGCCCTTGACCACGCTGTCCAGGACGGCGTCGTCGGAAGGCAGGCCGGTCACGCCGACCTTGCGGCCCTCCAAGTCGCGCGGACGCGCCACGTCCGGCTGCGCCATGACGGCTGCCAGCGGCGTCTGGACGATCGCCATCACCCCGACGACGTCCTTGCCCTTGCTCTGCGCGATCGCCAGGTCGTGGATGTCGACGATCGCCAGATCCTCCTGGCCGCTCAAGAGCGCCTTGATCCCGTCGGTCGACTGGCCGGGCGTCTCGACGTCGAGGTCGACGCCCTCGGCCTCGTCGTAGCCCCGCTCCAGCGCGAGGTAGATGCCGGCATGGACCGCGTTGGGCGCGAAGTCCAGGAGCAGATCCGCGTCCTGCTCGGGGCGGCTGTCGCTGGAGCCTCCGGACCCGGCGCAGCCCGCGAGGAGCCCCACGGCGACGACCAGCGACACGGTCATGACAAGGCGGCGAAACATCGGCGCGGGAGAGTAGCGACGGCGGCGTCGTAGGATCAGGCAGGTGCGCCGCCGTGTGACCTTCTCGCGCAACCTGACGCTGTCGCTCTCGCGGACGTGCGTCTCGCATTGCAAGTACTGCGCCTTCCAGACGCACCAGACCCACCTGCACACGCCGGATGAGGTCCTCGCGCTGCTGGATCGCGCCTCCAAGCGCTCCGTCAAGGAGCTGCTGATCCTCACGGGCGATGACCCTGCCCACCACGCCGGCGTCAAGGCGCGGCTGGAGGAGCTCGGCTTCGAGGACTTCGTCGCCTACGTGGTGTGGTGCTGCGAGCGCGCGCTGGAGCGCGGGCTGCTGCCGCACACCAACCTCGGCGCGGTCACCAAGGAGGAGTTGGCGCGCCTGCGCGAGGTCACCGCCTCGCAGGGATTGATGGTGGAGTCGGTCCGCGACGACCTCGTCGCCCACCAGGGCTCGCCGACCAAGGACCCGGCGCTGCGCCTTCAGACGATCCGCTGGGCGGGCGAGCTGAAGATCCCGTTCACGTCGGGGATCCTGCTCGGGATCGGCGAGACGCGGGAGGACCGCGTCGACGCCCTGCGCGCCTTGGCCGAGATCCACGCCGAGCACGGCCACCTCCAGGAGGTCATCCTCCAGAACTTCGTCCCGCACCGGAAGTACTACGGCGAGGAGCCCGCGGACATCGCGTCCGACGCCGCCGAGCGCTTCTGGCGGACGGGGCTCAGGGACGTCCCGATTCACGGCGTGCCGGACTGGGCGTCGCCCGTCTCGCTGGAGGACCTCATCGAGGTCATCAAGGTCGCGCGCGAGCTGATGCCTGATGTCGGCATCCAGGTCCCGCCGAACCTCTCCGAGCACTGGCCGGAGCTCGTCGCGGCCGGCGCGACGGACCTCGGCGGCCTGTCGGCCAACGGCGACCACATCTCGCCCGAGCACCCGTTCCCGTCCCCGCACCAGGTCCGCAAGCGCCTGGCCCAGGACGGCGTCGCGCTGACCGAGCGCCTGTGCGTGTACGGCAAGTACATCGACTCGGACTGGGTCGCCCAAGGCGTGCTGGACACGATCACGACCAAGTACTGGTCCTTCATCCCGCGCCGCGGATCGGGACGCACCGAGGCGCCGTTCAGCATCAACAACGACCTGGTCGGGCCGGCGGTCGTGCGGGCGCGTGCGGGTGAGGCGCTATCGCTCGAAGAGCTGACCGCGATGTTCGCGTCGACCGACGCGGGCGCGATCGAGGAGATGCGTGCCGCGGCCGATGAGCTGCGTGCCGAGCTGGCGGGCGACACGGTGACCTTCGTGGTCAACCGCAACATCAACGTCTCCAACGTCTGCACGGTCGGCTGCGCGTTCTGCGGGTTCGGTCAGGGCAAGCGCTCGCCCGACGCCTACCAGCACTCCGAGGAGGAGTTCCGGGGCCGCGTGCGCCAGGCGGTGGACTACGGCGCGACCGAGCTGTGCATCCAGTCGGGCATCCACCCGGACTGGACGTTCGAGGACTACATGCACTGGCTGCGCGTGGCCAAGGACGAGGCTTCGCATCTGCACCTCCACGCCTACTCGCCGATGGAGATCGCGCACATGCAGGACATCTCCGGGTTGCCGCTGAGCGAGATCTTCGCCGGGCTGCGCGACGCGGGTCTGGGCTCGACGCCGGGTACGGCCGCAGAAGTCCTCCATGATGGGGTCCGCGAGCGGATCAGCCCCAACAAGCTGCCGGTGGCGCGTTGGATCGAGGTCATCGAGGCGTCGCACCGTGCGGGCCTGCGCTCGACGTCGACGGTGATGTTCGGGCACATCGAGGAGCCGTGGGAGCTGGCCGAGCACCTGCGCGTCATCCGTGAGCTCCAGGAGCGCACGGGCGGGATCACCGAGTTCGTGCCCTTGTCGTTCATCCCCTTCATGACGCTCCTGGGCCGCACGCACGGGGTGGAGGAGATCTCCCGCGAGGAGAACCTCAAGCACACCGCGGTCTTCCGGCTCGCGCTCGGCAAGACCATCACCAACGTGCAGGCGTCGTGGGTGAAGATGGGCATCGAGGCCGCGACCGAGGCGCTGCGCTGGGGCGTCAACGACCTCGGCGGGACGTTGATGGAGGAGTCGATCTCGCGGTTGGCGGGGTCCTACCACGGCGTCAAGCTCGACCCGCCGGAGCTGATCGCCGCCGCGCACCGCGCCGGGCGGCCGGCAGCGGAGCGCAGCACGTTGTACGACATCTTGCACGAGCACCCGCTGGGCGCCGTGCGCGTCGCGTAGGCCTAGAGGTCGGCGACCGTCAGCAGGACCGCGGCCAGCAGCGCGAAGCCGAGCGCGACCACGAGCATGCCGCCGGCGAGGGTCTGGATGATCCGGTCCTCGTCGGAGAGCGGCAGCTCCGCCAGCCGCGCCTGCGCCCAGCGGTAGAGGCCGTAGGACAGCGCGGCGTCGGCGACGAGCACGATCCACGGGCCGAGCGCGCCCGCCAGCGTCACGGTTCCGAGGATGACGAGGATCGCCAACGCGATCGCGCCTGCGAGGTAGGCGCCGAGCGTCTTGCGCAGCTCCGCGGGGCTCGCGGTGCGGGCCGGGGCGGGAGCGGGCGTGGAGGCGGCGACGGTGCGCGCGCGGCGGCGTGAGCGGCCCATGTCCGGGACACCGTAGCCGCTAGGTTGTGCGGATGGCCGAAGCGATCACCCGCGAGGGATTGGCACAACTGAAGTCTGAACTCGAGGAGCTTGAGGGCGAAGGCCGTCGGACGATCGCGCAGCGCATCCTGGTCGCGCGCGAGCTCGGGGACCTCTCCGAGAACGCGGAGTACCACGCGGCCAAGGAGGATCAGGCGCACCTGGAGACCAAGATCGCCCGCCTGACCGAGCGGCTGCGCAACGCGCAGGTCGTCGAGTCCGACGCGGACGCGACCGTGGTCGTCTTCGGCGCGACGGTCAACGTCACCGACGTCAAGTCCGGTCGCACCAACTCCTACACCATCGTCGGCGCGACCGAGGCCGACCTCAAGACCGGCAAGCTGTCGGCAGAGTCGCCGGTCGCCAAGGCGCTGATCGGCTCGGCCCCGGGCGACGTGGTCCAGGTCTCGACGCCGTCCGGCACGCGAGACCTGAAGGTCGAGTCGCTGGGCTAGGGCTCGCGGCGCTCGTTGGGGCGCCAGCGACGCCAGGCGATCGCGCCGCCCTTCAGGAACAGCGCGCCGGCGAGGATCGCCCCGATCGTGGCGGCGTCTTCGGCGTCGAGGTGACGGCCGAGGGCGAGGCTGGCCAGGACGACGAGCCCGAGCCCCAGCGCGAGGCTGACGACGCCGACGGCGAGATCGCGGAGGTCCTCGGCGAGCGTGTTCTCCGCGCGTTCGGCGCGCTGCCGGGCTTCGGCCTCGGGATCCGAGAGGATGCCGAGGGAGACGAGCGTGGTGCGCAGGCGCTGGTTCATCGGGTGGTCCGGTCGTCGCTCAGAGCAGGTTGTAGGAGTCTTCGGACGCCCAGCCGCCGGACGTGCGGGCGGTGACCGAGCAGCCGAGCTTCGCGGTGCGCGAGGTGGGGCGGGTGCGGTGGGTGCCCGGCACGGTCGTGACGCGGCCGCTGGTGGAGCGCGTCCACCAGCGGATCGAGAACGTGGCGGAGGACGGCGTCCAGTCGCCGACGACGCAGCGCAGGGTGCCGCCGGTGCGGCGCACGCGGACGCGGCGGTGGGCGTAGGGCGCGAGCTGCGCGGGTGCGGCGCCGGTGATGAGCGACATGTAGGCGTCGACGCGCGTGGCGACGTCCGGCAGGCCTTCGCCGCAGTCGCGGCCCTGGGTCTCGCCGCCCCAGGAGACGACGCCGGCGACGGCGGGATGGCCGTCGCGCTGGACGGTGACGGGCGAGCCCGAGTCGCCGCTGCACGCCTGCGATGCGGTGGAGGTGGCGTCGAGCGTGCAGAGGTGGTCGGCGACGACGAAGAGCGAGTCGTAGGCCTTGGCGCAGGCGGCCGGATCCTGGACGGTCTGGTTGGCGCTGCGTGGCGCCTCGGTCGTCCCGGCCGGCGGCGGGCCGGTGCGCCCGCGGCCGACCGTTGCCGTCGCCTCGCCGGGTTGCGTCGCGTCGGTCGCGAGCGCCAGCGGCGCGACGTCCCGGACCGGCGCGGCGAGCACGATCACCGCGACGTCGGCCAGCGTCGCCGAGCGCAGCGGCTCGTCCGGGTTGGTCGGCGACGGGACGATCTTGTATGTCTTGGGGAAGAACGCGCCGCGCCACGTGAGCTTGCGCCCGCTCTGCCAGCGCCCGCCGCCGAGCCGCACGCGCAGCTTCGCCGGATCCGCGCCCTGGACGCAGTGCGCGGCCGTGAGCACCCGGTCGGGCGCGACGAGCGCGCCGCCGCACGCCAGCCCGCGGGTCGTCAGCGCGACCGACCACGGCGCGTCGCCCGCGGCGACAGGTGCGCCGTGGAAGACGGCCGACGCCGAAGCGGGGAAGGCGAGCGCAGCGAGGGCGACGACGAGCGCGCGCCTCATCCGAACAGGTCCTCGTCGCGCGTGCGGAGCAGCGCGGTAACGCCCGGGCCGTCGTCGTCCGGCGGCAGGACGTGGCGGTCCAGGCCGGAGAGGACGACGGCGGGGTTGCCGGCGTCCTTGGCGCCGCGGGCGAGGTCGGCGGCGGCGGCGATCTGGTCGGCGGTGGCGATCCACGTGGCCTTGAGCTCGCGGCCGGCGCGGTCGGTCGCGCCGCGGAAGTCCTCCAGCGGCGCGAGTCCGGCGATGCCGACGGCGACGTCGCACTGGCCGTGGCGCCAGGCGCGGCCGAAGGAGTCGGCGACGATGACGGCCGGAGAGCCAGCCCTCATCCGGCCCAACGCGGCGCGCAGGGCGCGGGCGCTCGCATCCGGATCCTCCGGCAGCAGGATCAGCTCGCCGTCGCCTGCGGCGTTCGACGCGTCCACGCCCGCGTTGGCGCACACGAACCCGTGGTGCGTGCGGCAGATCAGGACGCCGTGCTCGGCGCGCACCACCTCGGCCGTCTCGCGCAGGACGACCTCGACGTGGCGCGGGTCGTCCTTGCCCAGCGCGGCTGCCAGCTCGACCGCGCGCGCCGACGGCGTCACGTCGTCCAGGCGCACCACGCGCCCTTCAGCCTTGGACACCACCTTGTGGGCAACCACCAGCACTTCGCCTGGCGCGAAGGCGCTCCCGCGAGCGGTCGCCAGCAGCGCCGCCAAGTCGTCCCCGCGAGCGACCTCCGGGATGCCCGGCAGCGCGCGGGCGGCGATCACCGGCTGCCGCCGACCCGCCCGAACCGCGCCAGCAACCCGCGTGTGTGGGAGGCGCCGCCGCGCACGTCCTCCAGCGCGACGCGCAGCGCGGCGAGGTCGTCGACGGTGTCGACGTCCAGGCCCAGCGTCGGGACCGGCACCGCCACGCACGCGGCGCCTGCTTCGGCGGCCAGGCGCTCGTGGCGCTCGCGCGAGCCCGGCCCGAACGCCGGGTCGATCGCGTCCGGGGGCATCAGCACGAGCGCGTTGGTGCCGTCGCCGTGGCGGTCGGGGACGACGATCACGCTCGGGCCTTCGCCGGGCCCAGGCGCGTCGACCAGCAGCGCGTCGAGCTCGGCCGGGTCGAGCGCCGGGCAGTCGCCCGGGACGAGCACGACGCGCGTGGCGCCGCGGTCGATCGCCGCGTCCACGCCGCGCAGCGCGGCGGCGCTGTGGCCCGCGTCTTCGGGATCGTCAATCACCGCGGCCGCGTCGTAGCCGGCGGCCAGCGCGACCGCGGTCGTCTCGCCGGAGACGACGAGCACCTCGTCGACCTCCTTAGAGCGGCGCAGGGCGATCAGCACGTCGGTGACCATCGCCTCGGCCAGCGCGCGGCGCGTGCCGTCGGAGAGGTCGTTGTCTAAGCGCTGCTTGGCGGCGCCGAAGCGCTTGACCGGCAGCACGGCGACGGTCTTGCCGCGACGCACGGGCGTCATCCGGCGAGCCCTTCGGCGAACGTCAGCACGTCGGCGGCCACGCGGCGTCGCTGCTCACCATCGCCAAGCAGCGTATCGACGCGCAGCGATGGCAGCTCGCCGGCCACGACGTCCTCGTCGGCCACGATCCCGTCCAGCAGGTCGCCGTAGTACTGGGCCACGCCGGCGGCGTCGATCGACACGCCCGCCCACTCCAGGAACGCCTGCGACGGGCCCTTGAGGATCGCGCCGCCGACGACGGGCGAGACGGCGACTACCGGCGCGGCGGCGTCGCGCAGCGCCTCGGCCATGCCGGGGACGGCGAGGATCGGGCCGATCGAGATCACCGGGTTGGACGGGCCGATGACGATCGCGCGGGCGTTGCGCAGCGCGCTCTGGACCTCAGGCGTCACGGTCGCGTCCGCCGCGCCGTCGTAGCGGACGCCGGAGATCGGGGGCGTGGCGCGCTCGCGGACCATGAACTCCTGGAAGGCGAGCTGGCGGTCGCCGGACGTCACGACGGTGCGCACGGGCGCGTCGGCCATGGGGAGGACGGTCGCGTCGATCTTCAGCGCGCCGGTCAGCTCGGCGATCGCGTCCGTCAGCCGCGCCCCGCCGGCGAGCAGCTCGGCACGGCGCACGCCGTAGGCCAAGTCGCGGTCGCCGAGGTTGAACCAGATGTCGACGCCCAGCTCGCGCAGCCCGTCCATCACGTGAAAGGTGTCGCCGTCCAGGCCCCAGCCGCGCTCGTCGATGCGGTCGGCCAGCCAAAACGCGACGAGGTCGGGGTCGGGCGCGACGTAGGCGCCGTACATCTCGATGTCGTCGCCGGTGTTGGCGATCACGACGAGGTCGTCGCCAGCCACGTCGGCCATCCCGCGCGCGAGCTTCGCGCCACCGGTGCCGCCGGCCAGGACGACCACCGGGGAACGGGAGTCGAAGTCCATGCGGCGGCGGACGATAACGTGCCGCCGGTGAGCACCACCGAGATCCACGAGCACGAGTTCGTCGCCGAGGGGGTGCTCCTGACCGACGTGCGCGGCGCGCTGGAGACCAAGGTGCTCTCGACGCCCGGGATGATCGGGATGATGGAGTACGCGGCGACGTCGCTGGCGCTCGGGCATCTCGCGCCCGGAACGGCGACGGTCGGCTTCGAGGTCTGCGTCAAGCACGTGGCGGCGGCCGTCGAGGGCTCGGCGTGCGTGGCGCGGGCGGTCCTGCGCGAGGTCGTCGACGAGCGCAAGTACCGCTTCGACGTCGAGGTCTCGAGCGAGGGCCGCACGATCGGCGTCGGCACGCACGAGCGCCGCGTCGTGGGAGCGAGGCACCAGTCCGCGCCGACCTCGCACGCCTGAGCGCCGACGTCGCCGCGCTGGCGGCGATGGAGCGCGGCTCGGCCGGACCCGGCGAGCGGCGCGCCGCGGAGTGGGTGGCGGCGCGGCTGCGCGAGCGCGGGGTCGACGACGTGCGCCTGCGGTCGTTCCGAGGCGCGAAGACCTACGCGTGGCGGCACGCGGCGCACTGCCTGGTCGCCTTGCGCGGCGGCGTGGTCTCCCTTGCGGCTCTCGCCTCGCTGGAGGCCGACGCGAGCGGCCGCGCGTCGTGGCTGCCGCGGCGCGGGCGAGGGACGACCGTCGTGGCCTCGTCGGGCGACGGGCCGGTCACAATCGTCCTGGTCGCCCACCTCGACACCGCGCGGACGGGCTTCGTCTGGGATCCGCGGGTCACCTCGCCCGGCGCCGCGCGCCGCCTGCGCACCCGGACCGTCCCGCCCTACCTGGCACCCGTTGCGGCCGCGATGCTGCTCGCTGCGCTGCCGTGGCGCGCCGCCCGCCGCGTTGGCCGCGCCATCCTGGCTCTCGCGATCGCCGCCGAGGTCGACGTCGCGCGCTCGCCGCACGTCCCGGGCGCGAGCGACAACGCCACCGGCGTCGCCGCCGCGATGGCGCTGCTCACCGAGCCGCCCCCGCCCGGCGTCCGGCTCGTCGGCGTCTTCCCCGGCTGCGAAGAGTCCGGCATGGACGGCACGCGCGACTGGCTACGCGCCGAGGGCCGTGCGCTGGCGCCCGATCTGGTGCTCGGCCTCGACACCCTCGGCGCCGGTCGCCCGATCGTCCTGCGCGCCGAGGCGGCGCTCCTGCCGCACGCCTACGCGCCGCGCGACCTGGCGCTCGTCCCGCCCGACGTCGAGCGCTGGCGCATCGGCGGCTGGACCGACGCGATCCTCGCCCGTTTCGCCGGCCTTCCTGCGCTCTCGCTGCTCTCGATTGGGCCCGAAGGTGCCTTCACGAACTACCACCGCCTCACCGACACGCCGGACCGCGTAGACGACGACAGCGTCGCCGCCTGCCTCGACGTCGCCCGCGCGATCATCGCCGCGGCGGCAGCGAGAGCGGATTAGGCACGCCGGTCCTCGGGAAGCGCCAGAGGTATGGCATCGACCCCCACGACCGTCCCCACCGTCCAGCTCAACGACGGCGAGCAGATCCCCCAGCTTGGCTTCGGCGTCTTCCAGATCCCGCCCGCGGACACCGTCGAGACCGTCGTGCGCGCGCTGCAGGTCGGCTACCGCCACATCGACACCGCCAAGGCCTACAACAACGAGGCGGAGGTCGGTCAGGCGATCCACGCCGGCGGGCTGGCGCGCGAGGACGTGTACATCACGACCAAGTGCTTCAACGACGACCACGGCTTCGACCAGGCCAAGCGCGCGCTGCACGCGTCGCTGGAGCGTCTGGAGATGACCCACGTCGACCTCTACCTGATCCACTGGCCGGTCCCGGCGCACGACAAGTACGTCGAGACCTGGAAGGCGCTGGTGGAGCTCCAGAAGGAGGGCCTGACCCGCTCGATCGGCGTCTCGAACTTCCAGCCCGCGCACCTGGAGCGGATCATCGCCGAGACCGGCGTCACGCCCGCCGTCAACCAGGTCGAGCTGCACCCCTACCTCCAGCAGGTCGGGCTGCGCCGCGAGCACGCCGACCTCGGGATCGTCACCGAGGCCTGGTCGCCGCTGGCGCAGGGCAAGGTCCTGGACGACCCCGAGCTGGAGGCCATCGCCGGCGACCACGACGTCACCGCCGGCCAGGTCGTCCTGCGCTGGCACCTGCAGCTCGGCCACGTCGTGTTCCCCAAGTCGGTGACGCAGGAGCGCATCGAGCAGAACTTCGACGTCTTCGGCTTCACGCTGACCGACGACGAGATGGCGCGGATCGACGCGCTGGACCGCGGCGAGCGGACCGGGCCGGACCCGGACACGTTCACCGGCGCGTAGGCCCGTCGCAGGCAGGAGGCACCCGGCGCGCGGCGAAGGCCGCCGGGTGCTGGCCATCCTGACGCCGAAGCCGTTTCGCGGCGACGTGATCGCCGCGGGCGTGGTCGTGCTCGTCACGCTCGTGTGGACGCTCTTCGCACGCTTCGGCGACACGTGGCCGACAGGCGCGCACCTCGCCTACTGCGCGGTCGCGTGCGTGTTCGTGGGCGTCCTGGCGCTGCGGGCGCCGATGGAGGGCGAGGCGCCCCGCGCCTACCAGTCCGTGCTCTACGTGGCGACGATCGCGCTCTGGACGCTCGTCGCCGCGGTCCTGCTCACGCTGGTGGAGGACGACGACGCCAATTCGTTCTACGCGGTGACGGGGGCGGCGGTCGCCGTTCCGGCCTTTGCGTTCGCCATCCGGCGCAACAGCGCCGCGTGCACGCTGATCGGCAGCCTCGCGCTGCAGATCGCGGTGCTGCTCGCGGTCGGGGCGCTGTGGAGCCCGGGCGTGGAGACCGTGCGCTGGGTCCTGCTCGCCGAGACGGTCGTCCTCGGCTTCGCCGCCATCGGCCAGCGCGACCGCCACCTCCGCCACGGCGTGGCGCTGATCGACGCCGCCGGCCTGGCCGTCGTGGCCATCGGCATGACCTACGTGTACCCCTGGTTCTTCGGGTTCGGGGACGACCTCCACGGCGCCAACTGGGGCTGGGAGCTCGTGCTCGTCGCCGCCGGCTTCGGCCTCATCGCCTACAGCTCGGTCGACCGCCAGCCGGGGCCCGCCTACATCGGCGTCTTCACCCTGATCCTGTTTACGATCATCACGTCGGTCGATATTGACGGCCCGACGCTCCTCGGCTGGCCGCTCGCCCTCGCGCTGGCCGCCGTCTTCCTGCTCGTCGTCGGCCTACGCCCGACCACGCCCGCGCCGCCACCGCCGGACATCGACGCGCCCGAGCCGCCGCCGCTGCCCTGGCGCTGAGCGGCGCCCCACGAGATTTCAAGCTCAAGTTCGCTTTAATCTCGGCATGTCCACGTTGCTCCCGATCGGCGAGGTCGCCAAGCGCAGCGGGGTGGCCGCGAGCGCGCTGCGGTTCTATGAGGAGCGGGGGTTGATCGAGTCCGAGCGGGCTGGGTCGGGGCATCGGCGGTATCCGCGGCCCGTGCTGCGGCGGATCGCGTTCATCGTCTTCGCCCAGAAGATCGGGCTGACGCTCGAGGAGATCGGGGTGGAGCTCGAGAAGCTGCCGCCGGACCGGGCGCCGACGCGCAAGGACTGGTCGCGGCTGTCGGCGAGCTGGTCGGGACGGATCGATCAGCAGATCGCCGAGCTGGAGCGGCTGAAGGCCGGGCTGACCGAGTGCATCGGGTGCGGCTGCCTGTCGCTGGACCGCTGCAAGCTCGCCAACCCGGACGACCGCGCGGCCCGGTCTGGACCGGGCCCGCGGTTCTGGGTCGCCGAGCGCGTCTGAGCGCCTGGCCGCTCATCGATGAGTCGCATCTAACCCGCGTATATCGCGGGTTAGATGCGAAGCGTGGCGCTTGGGCCCCGAATCGCTCCCCGGGCGCTAGCGCCCCGGGATGACGCGCAGCGCCGCCCGGTCCACCGACTGCGTGGCGCCGTCGGTCGCCGTCAGCGTCACGGCGTAGGTCGCGGCCTTCAGCTTGCCCAGCGCCAGCTGCTTGCGCCCGCCGGTCTTGAAGCTGAGCTTCTTCGCCACGACCGTCTTGGTGCCGAGCTTGACGCGGACGGTCACCGTCGCGGCCGTGGTCAGCACGATCCGCAGCGTCGTCGTGCGCACCGTGCGGCCGGTCAGCTTGCCGGAGGCGAAGGCGATCGCCAGCGGGACGATGCCGTCCTTGCCCGCGGGGCCTGCCGGACCGATCGCGCCGAGCGTGCCGGCCGCGCCGTCCTTGCCGGCCGCGCCGTCGAGGCCGTCGGGCCCGCGCAGGCCGTTCGTCCCGTCGACGCCGTTCAGGCCGTTCGTGCCGTTGGACCCGTTCAGGCCGTTCGTGCCGTTGGACCCGTTCGTGCCGTTGGACCCGTTCGTCCCCGCCGGGCCGGTCGGGCCCGGGATCCGCGCCCGCAGGCGGTTGGTGCCCGAGTCGGCGACCAGCAGCGTGCCATCCGGCACCTCGAGGACGCCGCGCGGCGCGTTCAGCGAGGCCAACGCCGCCGGGCCCGCGTCGCCGCAGAGCAGCGTCGAGGTCGCGCACGCCGTGCCGGAGCCGGCGACCGTCGTGATCGTGCCCGTGCCGGACACGCGCCGGACGCGGTTGGCGCCGGTGTCGGCGATCAGGAAGCCGGTGCCGGTCGCGTCGGCGAGAACCGCCGCCGGCGCGTTGAGGTTCGCCAGGCCCGAGGGGCCGTAGTCACCGCACAGCGAGCCGGCGGTCGCGCACGCGGTGCCGGTGCCGGCGACCGTCGTGATCGTCCCGCCGGTGTCGACCTTGCGGATCCGGTTGCCGGTCGTGTCGGCGATCAGGAAGCCGCCGCCCGCGACCGCGCTGACGTCCTGCGGGCCGCTGATCGTCGCCAGCAGCGCGGGGGAGCCGTCGCCGGTCGAGGAGGCGGTGCCGGTGCCGGCGACCGTGGTGATCGTGCCGCCGCTGACCAAGCGCACCTTGTTGTTGGTGGTGTCGGCGATCAGCACGCCGCCGGTGGCGGTCACGCTGACGCCGGACGGTGCGTTCAGCGACGCGAGCGTCGCCGCGCTGCCGTCACCGGTCGCAGCCGCGATGCCGTTGCCCGCGAAGGAGGTGATCGTGCCGTCGGCGGCGACGAAGCGAATCTTGTTGGAGCCGGTGTCGGCGACGTAGTAGGAGACGCCGTCGAGGGCGACCGCCACGTCGCGCGGGCCGTTGAGCTGGGCCAGCAGCGCCGGGCCGGTGTCGCCCGCGTTGCCGGCGCTGCCCGAGCCGGCGACCGTCGTGATCGTGCCGTCAGTCGCGATCTTGCGGATCTTGTTGTTGGCGGTGTCGGCGATCAGGACCGAGCCGTCAGCCAGGCGCGCGATGCCGCGCGGGCCGTTGAGCTGGGCGCCGGCGGCCGTGGAGCCGTCGCCGATCGCGCCGGCGGTGCCGGTCCCGGCGCGCGTGAGGATGAGGTCCGCGTGGGCCGCGGGCGGCGCGAGCAGCGGAAGCGCGGCGAACCCGGCGACGAGAGCAAGATGACGAAGGCCCAAGAAGAACATGGGCCGGTGGTCGGCCGGTCGGGCCTAGAACACCTGTCCGGTCGTCGACTATGTGGAGGTTCTCGGCCCGAATCGGCCGAGAACCGTCCAGTAGTTGGCGCGTCAGCCGTTCAGCGGATCCCCACCGGTGAACCCGCCGTCACGCGGCGGCGCCGAAGACGGCGGCGGCGCGACGCTCCCACCGGGAGCCTCCGGGGCGGCGGGCGCAGGCGCGGTGACCGGGGCGGGCGGCAGGCCCGAGGCGTTCGACGGCCCGCCGAGCGATCCGCCCTCCGGCGTGGTGAACGACGGCCACGTCTCGGTCAGCAGGCAGTAGTACGGCATGACCCGCTGCTGGTAGCTGAGCCCGAGCACGATCATGTCCTGCAGGCCCTTGGGCTGCTTGCCGGTGATCACGATCACGATCCACGACAGGAACGCGCCGACCTGCGCGACGACGCCCATTGCGTAGGCGATGATGTACGGCGGGATGATCAGAAAGATCCGCAGCAGCGTCTTGATCCGGTCGTACTCGGCCTTGGGCTCCGGCGAGAGCCCGATCCGGACCGGGTAGTTATCCGTGTCGGGGCCGAACGGCGGGTACTCGTCGGTCAGCAGGTAGAAGTAGCCGTACATCGCCGTGGCGTAGCGGTTCAGCCCGGCCACGAACGAGTACAGGCCCTCCGGGTAGCGGCCCGTGAAGACGATCGCAAACCACGCGAGCACGACGGCGAAGAACGCGATGAAGCCCCACACCGACACCACGATGAGGTGCGGGATGATGAGGAGGAACCGGAAGAACGTGGAGAGGCGGCTGCGCTTCTCGACGTAGTCGGCGTCGAAGGTCGGCTGATCGATCACGGCGCTGAGCCTAATCGGCGCGCCGGTCGTCTGCCAGGGCGGCTAACCGTCCTTTGACACCATCGCGACGAAGACGTCCAGCGCGGCCGGGTTGGCCAATGAGTCGCGCGAGGCGGCCTGGTCGACGGGCTGGCCCATCAGGATCCGCTTGACCGGGACCTCCAGGACCTTGCCGGACAGCGTGCGCGGGACTTCGGCGATCGCGCGGATCTCGGATGGCACGTGGCGCGGCGAGCAGTCGGTGCGGATGCGGGTCTTGATGCGCGCGGTGAGCTCGTCGGTGAGCGCTTCGCCCTCGCGCAAGACCACGAACAGCGGCATCCAGCCGTCCACGTCGACGACCAGCGCATCGACCACATCATCTTCGGCGAGCACGGCGCGGTAGATCTCGCTCGTGCCCATCCGGATGCCGCCGCGGTTGATGGTGGAGTCGCTGCGGCCGTAGATGACGGCCGTGCCGCGGTCGGTGATCTCGATCCAGTCGCCGTGGCGCCACACGCCGGGGTAGGTGTCGAAGTAGGACTCGTGGAGGCGCTGGCCGTCCTCGTCGCCCCAGAAGAAGACGGGCATCGACGGCAGCGGCTGGGCGAGGACCAGCTCGCCGACCGCGTTGACGAGGGCATTGCCTTCCGGGTCCCAGGCCTGGACGTCGGCGCCGAGCGCGCGCGCCTGGAGCTCGCCCAGGTAGACGGGGAGCGTGGGGACGCCGCCGACGAAGGCGGAGACGACGTCGGTGCCGCCGCTGGTCGAGAACAGCCACGTGTCGGCCCCGACGTGGTCGTAGATCCACCCGAAGCCCTCCGGCGCCAGCGGCGAGCCGGTCGAGCCGACGGCCTTCAGCGCGCTGAGGTCGCGGCCGCCCCCGCGGGGCTCCGTGCCCTCCTTCATGCACGACGCGATGAAGGAGGCGCTGGTCCCGAAGGTGGTGACCTGCGCCTCGGAGGCGAGGTCCCAGAGGCGGTCGAGTGTCGGCGTGCCCGGGTTGCCGTCGAAGAGGACGATCGAGGCCTCGGTCAGCAACACGCCGACCAGGAAGTTCCACATCATCCAACCGGTGGTGGTGAACCAGAACACGCGGTCGCCGTCCTGGGCGTCCAGGTGCAAGTTCATCAGCTTGAGATGCTCGAGCAGGACGCCGCCCTGGCCGTGGACGATCGGCTTAGGCAGCCCGGTGGTGCCCGAGGAGTAGAGCACCCACAACGGGTGGTCGAAGGGGAGCTGGGCGAACTCCAGCGGCTCCTGCTGGCGGATCAGCTCGCGCCAGGACGTGGTGTTCGCGGGCGCGTCGCTGCCGGAGCCCGAGCCGAGGTAGTCGAGGACGACCGTGTGCTCGAGGCTCGGGATCTCTGACTGGAGCTGGGCGATCGTCTCGCGCCGGTCGAAGTCCTTGCCGCCGTAGCGGTAGCCGTCGACGGCGAGCAGGACCTTCGGCTCGATCTGGGCGAAGCGGTCGACGACGCTGCGCACGCCGAAGTCCGGCGAGCACGAGGACCAGATCGCGCCGATCGAAGCGGTGGCCAGGAACGCCGCGATCGCCTCGGGGATGTTGGGGATGTAGGCGACGACGCGATCGCCGGGCTCGACGCCGAGGAACTTCAGGCCGGTGGCGATGCGCGCGGTGAGGTCGCGCAGCTCGCCCCAGGTCATCCAGTCGAGCTCGCGCAGCTCCGAGGCGTGCTGGAGAGCGAGCGCCGAGTCCGGCTTGCCGCGGAAGAGGTGCTCGGCGTAGGAGAGCGTGGCGCCGGGGAACCACTCGGCGCCGGGCATGTCGGTGCTGCCGAGAGTGGTTCGCGGCGGCGTTGACGCCGTGACCTCGAAGAACTCGTAGACCGAGTGCCAGAAGCCGGCGAGGTCGTCGACCGACCAGCGGTGGAGGGCGTCGTAGCTGTCGGTGACGTCGACGCCGTGCGTCGCCTGGACCCAGCGGGCAAAGCGCGTCAGGGTCGCGGACTCGATCCGCTCCGCGGACGGCGTCCACAGCAGTTTGGGCTCCTCCTCGCTGGGCACGCGAGGGACTCTTTCACACCAGACTCAGGGGTCGACGCGGAGCGTGGCGTGCATGCCGGCTGCTTCGTGCGAGACCGGGGTGGTGAGCGTGCAGTAGAGGTAATACGTGCCACTGCTGAGCGTCAGTGACTTGGAGCTCTGCTGCTGCGGCGCGGCCTCGGGCAGATCGGCGGGAGCGCCACCGCTCGGGCTCGTCCGCACGATCCGCAGGTTGTGCGGGTCCTCGCCCTTGTTGATGAGCTGAACCACGACCGAGCCCGCGGTGAGCGTGGTCCGGGAGAGGAGCATCGTGTAGCCGCTGCGCTCGTCGACGGTGGCGCCGAGCGCCTGCTGCTGGGGCGGCGGGTCGGTGGTCGTCGTCGGCGTCGTGGTGGTCGGCGTGGCGCCGGTCCCGCCCGGCGCGCCGGTGCCCGTGCTTCCCGTTCCGCCGTTCGCGCCGCCGTTGCCGCCTGTCGTCCCGGTCAGCGGCGGCCGCGATGTGGCGAAGGCGCTCGCGGGCACCCACGCGACGCCGCCGGAAAGCTTGACGGCGCGCGCCTTCGCCTTCGCCCGCTTCTTCGCGGACTGCTTCGCCGTAGCGTGCCCCTGCGCGCCACCCGTCGCGGCCACCGCCTGGGCGGTCGCCGCGCCGCCGAGGGCCGCGAGCGCGGCCAGCGCGAGGAGTCTGCGTGCGGACGTGGTCATGCCGTCGCAGTGCATCGGCCCTTTCGCCGCGGTCCTCAACCTTTCGCCGCCGTCGCCCCGATACCGTCCAGGCCACATGGACGCCACCACGCTCGCCCTCGCCGGCGCCGCCGAGCAGGCCCGTCTCATCCGCGCCGGAGAGGTCACCGCGCGCGAGGTGGTCGAGGCGACGCTCGCCCGCATCACCACGTTGAACCCGGTGCTCAACGCCTATCGCGCGGTGCTCGCCGAGCGCGCCCTGCTGGATGCCGACCAGGCTGACGCGCGCCGTGGCGCCGGTGACGACTCGCGCCCGTTGCTCGGCGTGCCGGTGGCGATCAAGGACGACGTCGACGTCGCGGGCGAGGCCACCGCGTGGGGCACCGCCGCGCACGCGGGCCCGGTCGCGCGCGACGCCGAGGTCGTGCAGCGGCTGCGGGCCGCCGGCGCGGTCATCGTCGGCAAGACGCTCGTGCCCGAGCTGACGATGCTGCCCGCGACCGACACCACCACCTTCGGCTCGGCGCGCAACCCCTATGACCTGTCGCGCACGCCGGGCGGCTCGTCCGGCGGCAGCGCGGCGGCGATGGCCGCGGGCCTCTGCGGCGTGGCGCTGGGCTCCGACGGCGCCGGGTCGATCCGCAACCCGAGCGCGTGGACCGGCCTGTTCGGCCTCAAGCCGACGCGCGACCGCGTCCCGGTCGCGCCGCACCACGATGCCTGGCAGGGTCTCTCGGTCAACGGGCCGATGGCGCGGCGCGTCGCCGACGCGGCGCTCTTCCTGGACGCGACGATCGACGGCTCGGCCGGCGCGTTCTCTGCCGCCGCGGCGTCCGCCGACCCGGGCGCGCTGCGGATCGCGGTCAGCACGAAGGCGCCGCCCGGCGCGCTGCCGCGGTTGGGGCGCGAGGAGCGTCAGGCCGTGCGCGACACGGCCGATCTGCTGCGCGGGCTCGGTCACACGGTTCTCGAGCGCGATCCGGACTACGCGGGCGGCCTGTGGGCGGCGATGATCGTGCGGATCGCGCGTGGCATCGCCGATGACGTCACGGCGTCGATGCCGCATCCCGAGCGGCTGGAGCCGCGCACGCGGAGCATCGCGGCGCTTGGGCGCCGGCTGCCCGCGAGCCTCGTCCGCTGGTCGCGGACCTCGGAGGCCGAGCAGACCGCGCGGCTGGCCCGGCTTTGGGACGACGTCGACGTCCTGCTGACGCCCGCGGCCGCCGACGGGCCTTACCGCGCGGGCGTCGTCGGCCGCTGGGGCACCGGCGCCTACCTCCTGCGCGGCTCGGAGCGGCTGACGTGGATGCCCGCGTGGAACATCACCGGCCAGCCGGCCGCCTCGGTGCCCGCGGGCCTGGACGACGACGGCCTACCGGTCGGCGTGCAGCTCGTCGGGCGTTCGGGGGAGGACGCGCGGCTCGTCGCGCTGGCCGCGCAGCTGGAGCAGGCGCGACCGTGGATCGACCGCCGGCCGGGGGCGATCGCATGAGCGCCGGGGCCGCCGTCCCGAACGACGCGCTGCTCGACGTCGCCGTCGAGTGCGCGCGCACCGCGGGCGCGTTGCTGCTGGAGCGCTTCGGCTCTGAGCGCATCCTGGCGACGAAGTCCACCTCGACCGACCTGGTCAGCGCCGCCGACCTCGCCGCCGAGGCCGCGATCCGCGACATCCTCGCCCGCCGCGCGCCCGGCGACGCGATCATGGGGGAGGAGGGCGACGACACGGCGGGCACCACCGGCCGCCGCTGGATCGTCGACCCGCTCGACGGCACCGTGAACTTCTTGTACGGGTTGCCCCAGTGGTGCGTGAGCGTGGCCTGTGAGGGGCTCGTCGGCGTCGTCTTCGACCCGGTCCTCGACGAGCTCTTCACCGCCACCGCCGACGGCCCCGCGTACCTAAACGGCCAGGTCCTGTCGCCGACGCCGCCCGACGACCTCGGCCACGCGCTCGTCGCGACCGGCTTCGGCTACGACGCCGACCGCCGCGCGCTCCAGGCCGACATCGTCCGCCAGATCCTGCCGCTCGCACGGGACATCCGCCGCGGGGGCTCCGCCGCCCTCGACCTCGCCTGGGCCGCCGCCGGCCGTCTAGACGCCTACTACGAGCGCGGCCTCAACCTCTGGGACATCGCCGCCGGCGAGCTCATCTGCGCTCGCGCCGGCCTCGCCGTCCAGCGCCTCGAGCCCACCGCCGACCTCCCTTGGGGCGTCCTCGCCGCCCACTCCAACATCACGCCCGACCTCCACGCGATCGTCGGCTGAGCGGCGCGGCGCGCTAGCCCCGGTGGGTCACGCGCTCGGGGGAGAGCGTGAACTGCACGCGCTGCTCGGCGTCCGAGTGGCCGGGGTAGGTGTCGACGCCCATGTACTTCTTGGCGAGGGCGTCGATGCCGGCGTCGGCGCCGTCATGGGTGTCGCCGACGAGGGCGGCGGTCACGGAGACGAACTCGTAGGGGTTGGAGCCGTTGGCCCAGGAGAGGGTCGCGCGGCCGGCGCGGCGCAGGAGGCGCGGCCAAGCGCGGCCTTCGGCGGAGTTGACGATGATGTTGCCCGCGTCGTCGACGTCGGACCAGATCACGACGCTGAGGATCGAGCCGTCCTCGCGCGGGACGGAGAGGTGGGCGTAGTTCTTGTCGGCGACGATCGCGCGCGCCGGGCCTTCGAGGGTGGCGGTCATTTGGTTGGCAATCTAGCGTGGGCGTAGCGGGCTGCCAGCTTGCGGAAGAGACCGCCGTCCGTGCGCTCGGTCGTCGTGCCGTCCGCGCCGCCGCCGAACAGGAACGCGACCACGCCCGCGTCGCGGTAGGCGTGCCGCCAGCGCGGGTCGGCGCCGAGCAGCCGCTCGACGTGCGTGTCGCGGTAGCGCCCGCGCCTGTTGGGCAGCTTCGTGTTGCCGAGCGGGATCTGCCACATCGCGATCGACAGCCCGGTCGCCCGGTGCATCACGCTCAGCCAGCGGGCGTCGCGGCGGTAGTCCCCGGTCGTCCACTTGCTCCGGCCGCCGTCGCCGTTGACCTTCAGGTCGAAGCCGTCGTCGCGGTCTGACGGGTCGCTGAACACCAGGTCGAAGCGCGTCCCCAGCCCCTTGTAGAACTCCGCGCTGCGCGTCGCGAGCTTGTCGACCGCTGCGAGCGACGGGTTCTGCTGCACCGGGTCGACGCCCGTGCCCCACGTGGACATGTGGTACCCCAACTCGACGCCGGGCGCGACCGCGTCCCGGATCCGGATCAGCGCCTGCGCGAAGCCCGCCGCCGTGTCCGGGAGCCCCGCCAGCCGGGGGTCGCCGGAGGACGCCACTGCCGCCGGCACCTTCGCCGGGTCGGCGTCGCGCTGCTCGACGTAGCCCCACAGGTCGGGCTCGACGTGCAGGATCACGCGTCGGCCGCCGCTCGCGTCACCGGCGCGCTTCAACGCCAACGACAAGTCCGCGTAGTAGTCCTTCATCAACGACGCGTCGTTCAGGTTGGCGAGGTCCTTCTCCGCCTCACCGCGCCCGTCGCCGTCTCCGTTGGACTGCAAGAGCTGGTAGTAGGTCAACACGGTGGTCAACTGGTGGGTACGCGACTCCTTCACGTACTTGGACACAAACGTCCCGTCGGGATTCCACCCGCTCCACCCGTTGCCGGTGTTCACCCCGCCCGCGAGGTACTGGTAGCGCCACGTCGCGTGCGACGCCTTGACGTGCGCGGCCGTCTCCGGCTGGGAGGACAGGCCGAGCGCGAGGGTCGCGGTCAGTGCGGCGGCGGCGATCACGCGCCGGCTCCCGTCGCGCCGCCGCCACCGCCGCCGGCCTCCGCGACGAGCGGCCCCGTCCGGAACCGGATCGGCTGCGACAGCGCGATGTAGCTCGTCGAGCGGCGGATGGCGTTGTTGGACAACAAACGGTTCACGATCTCCTGGAGGTGCTCGGTGTCCTGCGCGACGATGCGGCACAGCAAGTCCGACGGTCCGCTGGTCGCCGTTGCTTCTAGCACCTCGGGCGTCGAGGACAGCACGGCGACCGCCTCCGTCAATCGCCCTTGGGCGATCTGCAGGAACACGAACGCCAGGACGGGATACCCCATCTTCGCCGGGTCGACCTCGGGTCCGTGTCCGCGAATGACCCCGCGTTCCTGGAGTTTGGCCAGCCGCGCTTGCACGGTCCCGCGCGCGACCTCCAGCCGCCGGGCGACCTCCACCAACCCGATCCGCGGCTCCGCGCGGAGGACCTCGATGATGCGGGCGTCAAGCGCGTCGATGGTCATAGCGACCATCAAGTATGCCGATCACCTGGACATGACAGGGCGGAATGACCAGTTCCATTGGTCGTTCTTGTCAGTCGCGTGCGCTGGTGGTCCACTGACGAGCAGGATGTTCGAAGAAGCCCAGCTCTACTCGCCGGTGACGACCGCGGAAGACGGGAGCGTCGAGGTCCACCTCGGCGAAGACCACCCCGGCTTCCACGACGAGGCCTACCGCGCGCGGCGCAACGAGATCGCCGCCGCGGCGCTGCGGTGGACACCGGGCCAGCCCGTTCCGCGCATCGCCTACAACAACGCCGAAGACGGGGTTTGGCGCACGGTCTCCGAGGAGCTTCACGTCAAGCACGAGAAGTACGCCTGCGCGGAGTTCTTGGAGGCCAAGTCCGCGCTGAAACTGCCCGAGGACCGCGTCCCGCAGCTCGACGAGGTCACCCAAGGCCTACAAGAGCTGACCGGCTTCGCCTACCACCCGGCCCCCGGCCTCGTGGCGCTGCGCGAGTTCTACGGGTCACTCGGCGACGGCGTCTTTCACTCGACGCAGTACGTGCGGCATCCATCCGAGCCGCTGTACACGCCCGAGCCGGACGTCATCCACGAGGTCATCGGACACGGCAACCTGCTCGCCTCGCCCCGCTTCGCCGCGCTCAAGCGCGAGGCCGGCCGCGCCGCGCAGCGCGTCCAGACCGACGCCGCGCTCCAGGTGATCGCCGACGTCTTCTGGTTCACCTTGGAGTTCGGCGTCGTCCGCGAACACGGCGAGTTGAAGGCCTACGGCGCCGGCATCCTGTCCTCCTACGGCGAAATCGAGGAGTTCCAGCACATGGAGATCCGCAGCCTCGACCTCACCGAGATGATGACCATCGAGTACGACATCACCAAGTACCAGCCGGTGCTTTACGCCGCCGACTCCCTCGACCACCTAGACGAGCTGGTCGGCGGGTTCTTCACCACGGCCGACGACGACACCCCCGCGCGGCTGGGCATCGCGGCAGCACGCTGACGCGGCCCGAAGGCCAGTACCCGGGGTGGGATTCGAACCCACACGCCCTTGCGAGCGGAGGATTTTGAGTCCTCTGCGTCTACCGTTCCGCCACCCGGGCAGGTGAGGAGAGAAGCAGTTTAGGCGGGCTGGGGTGCGGAGTGCGAGTCGGGCATGCGCTCGACCTCGACGTTCCAGGCCTGATTGAACGCGCGCATCGCGAAGGCGATGAGGAGAATCTGCACCGGGATGATCAGCGCGGTGACGATCGCGAGGACGCCGGAGTCCAGCGCGGGCTGCTCGAAACCGGTGGCGTCGCGGTCCACCCAGCCGGGGATCGCGACGGCCGCGAAGATCACGAGGATGATCGCCAGCGCGGCGGCGATCGGCAGCACGCCGCGGTTCCACTGCGCCACGAAGATCGCGATGACCACGTAGATCAGGATGTAGGCGATCTGGATCGCCTTGGCGCTCTCCAGGACCGACCAGCCGCCGATGGTGACGATCGCCATCAGCACGACGCTGGCGATCAGCAGCACGAGCACCGCGCCCTTGGCGGCCTTGCTGGACGCCTTCGCGCGGTTCGGGTGCTCGATAATGACGTTCGGCTGCTCCTCCATCCCAGCGCGACCTTACAATCCTTCGCGGTCGCGCGCGACGGTTGTCACAATCCGCGTGTTCCAGCGGGCGTGGCGGAATTGGTAGACGCGCAAGGTTTAGGTCCTTGTGACCTTGGTCGTGGGGGTTCGAGTCCCTCCGCCCGCATTCACCGGCCGGATGGCGGCAGCGCCGTGTCCGGGCGATCCAGGCGCTTGAGCATCACGTGCAGGCCGACGTAGCCGTGCGTCGGGTGGTCGAAGGCGCCGGGGACGGTGCCGACGACCTCGAAGCCGAGCGAGCGCCAGAGGGCGACGGCGGCGTGGTTGGTCTCGACGACCGCGTTGAACTGGATGGCGTGGAAGCCGGCGGCGGTCGCCCAGGCGATCACGTCGGTGGCGAGAGCGCGGCCGACGCCTTGGCCGCGGGCGGACTTGTCCACCATGAACGAGGCGGTGGCGATGTGGGCGCCGCGGCCGGGGCGATTGGCGCCCATCGCGGCGGAGCCGAGGATCCTGGACGTGCCGTCGGTGGTCGTCGCGACGGTGGTGCGGGCGTTGCCGTCGAGCCACAGCGCGCGGGCGGCGTCGCCGTCCATCGCCGGGTCGTAGGCGTAGGTCTCGCCCGCCTGGACGATCTCGTCGAAGAACGGCCAGATCGAGGGCCAGTCGGCGGCGGTCGCGTCGCGGATCTCCATGGCGTCCAGCATGCCCGTTAGGGTCGCCGCCGTGCGCAGGACGGTTCTCGTGGCGATGGCGATGATGATGGCCTTGGCGGCGCCGGCCGGCGGTCGCGCGGCGGCGACGGCGGAGACGCTGACCGCGTTCCAGACGCCGTCGAAGCAGATCGCTTGCATGTACTCGCGGGGCGGTGGTCAGCCGAGCGAGCTGCGCTGCGACGTCGCCGACGTGCGCAAGCTGCCCAAGCGGCCGGCGTCGTGTGCGCTGGACTACGGGACGGCCTTCGTCCTGAAGGCGACCGGGCGAGCGACGCGGCTGTGCGCGGGGGACACGGTGCTGGACCCGAAGGCGCCGGTGCTCGCCTACGGCAAGACCAAGCACTACGGCCCGTTCACGTGCACAGCGAAGATGAGCGGGCTGCGCTGCACGACGCGCGCCGGGCACGGCTTCGTGCTCTCGCGCCAGACGCAGAAGCTGTTCTAGCGCTAGCCCGCGAGCGTCCGGCCGAGCCAAGCCGCGGCCACGCCGAGGACCACACTGACCACCACGTTGACGACGGCGTGCGCGCGGGACGTGCGGTGCGTCTCGTACATCCAGGTGCTGAACGTGGTGTAGCCGCCGAGCAAGCCGGTGCCGCAGATCGCCAGCGCCGCGGTCGAGAGGTCGGCGGCGGAGAGCAGGCCGAGCGTGAAGGCGCCGCTGAGGTTCACCGCGAGCGTCCCGAACGTGAAGGCGCGGCCGAGCCGCACGTTGACCGCGTGCGTCGCGAGCGCGCGGGCCACCGCGCCGACGCCGCCGGCCAAGGAGAGCGCAATCCAGGTTGGCGCGCTCATTGAGAATCCGCTCCCGCTCGCGCCCGCGTCCCAACCTCGGCCGCCAGCAGCCCCGCCGCCACGCTTCCCGACACGTACAACAACGCCAGCCCCACGCGCGACGCGTCGAGCATGTGCAACACCTCGACCTGCATCGTCGAGAACGTCGTCAGCGCCCCGCAGAACCCGGTCCCGATTAGCGCGCGCGCAGGGTCCCCAGGCCCGCGCCCGGTCGCGATCCAGCCCAACAACGCGGCGCCGACCACGTTGACCAGGAACGTCGCCCACGGCCAGTGCCCGGCCTCGGGCGGGATCGCCTCGACGACCCCTGCCCGCAGCAGCGTGCCGACGCACCCGCCGCAGAACACGACGGCCAGGACGCGGGCTTCGAGTGCGGGCGCGGACGGCACGGGACCGCGCGTTCTATCAGCCGCTCAGCGTGAACCACGCGCAGGCGCCGCGCGCGCCGTCGGCCCGCGCGGTCACCCAGAGGCGCCCGCCGTGCCGCGCCGCGATCCGCCGCGCGATCGCCAGCCCGGCGCCGGTGCCCGCGTAGTCGTCGCGTCCTTGCAGTCGCCCGAAGATCTCATAGGCCTTCTCGGGCAGGCCTGCGTCGTCCACGCCGACGCCGTCGTCGCGCACGAAGTACGCGCCGTCCGCCCATCCGAGCTCGACCCGCTGCGCGCCGAACTTGTAGGCGTTGTCCAGGAGCTCCTCCAACAACCGCCGCAGCAGCACCGGGTCGGCGTGGGCGGTGGGCAGCGCCTCGCTCGGCACGACCCACTCCACATCGCGCCCCGCGCCGGCCGCGCGCGGCGCCAGCATCGCCTCGACCAGCTCGGACGCCAGCAGCGCCACGTCGACGTCATCGCGGAAGGCGACGGGCGCGCGCACCACGCGGACCACGTCCACCAGGTCGTCCAGCAGCTCTGCCAGCTCGGTCCCCGCGTCGCGCACGAGCGCCAGGTAGCGGCGCGTGTCCTCCGGCAGGTCGTCCCGGACCGCGTCCTCGGCTAGCAGGATCCGCGAGAACCCGTCGATGGCACGCAGCGGCGCACGTAGGTCGTGCGCGAGGGCGGCAGCGACCGCGTCGAGTTCAGCTTCGGGATCAAACGCCATGGACGTCATCGGTGATCTACCGTGGAGCCCCGTGCTGGAAACGCGACGATCGATCGTGGTGGTCGAGGACCACCCGACCGTGCGCGAGGGGATCTGCCTCGTGCTCGAGCGGGAGGGCTTCTCCGTGGTCGGACGCGCGGGGACCGCGGAGGCGGGCCACGACGCCATCATCGCGACCCATCCGAGCGTCGCGCTCGTCGACGTCGACCTGCCCGACGGCAGCGGCGTTGAGCTGGCTCGCCGCCTTTTGCGCCGCGACGGGCGCTTCGGCGTCCTGCTCTACACCGGCATGGACGACCCGGAGGTGCTGGAGGACGCGCTCGCGTCTGGCGCCCGTGGGGTCACGCTGAAGACCAGCACGCCGGACACGATGCTCAACGCGGTCCGCGCGGTGGCGGCGGGCGGGACGTTCGTCGACCCGGGCGTCCGCGACCTGCTGGCCGCCGCGGGCGCGGCGCGCGGCGGTCCGCCGCCCGAGCGCGTCCTGTCCGTGCGCGAGCGCGAGGTGCTGGCGCGCCTGGCCGAGGGCCGCTCGATCGAGGAGATCGCCGAAGAGCTCGTGCTGTCGACCGAGACGATCCGCACCCACGTTCGCAACGCGATGGGCAAGCTCGGGACCCGGACGCGCGCCCACGCGATCGTGGTGGCGCTGCGGCGCGGCGAGCTGGCGCTCTAGAACGCGGAAAGCCCGCGCGGTTGGCGGGCTTTCGGACGAGCGGGGGACCGAGGAATCGAACCTCGAGTTACGGTTTTGGAGACCGTCGTGTTACCACTACACCAGTCCCCCAGCGCGGGCTCATTGTAGGGAGGAGGGCAGTCCGGCGGCACCTCGGACGGTCTGGGCCGCGCGCTCCGCGTCGTCCAGCGTGAGCACGAGCTTGTCCCAGTCGGCCTCGCCGGGCTTGGTCCGCACGACGACCGCGGGCTCGCCCGCGTACACGGCGGCGAACGTCCGGCCCTTGCCGCGCCGGCGGTAGCGGCCGAACCACAGCCGGCGGGGCAGCGAGGTACCGCCGACGCGCCAGCCCAAGTCGACGTCGGCGCCGTCGGAGACGACCTCCACCGACGCGATCGCCGCCAACGGCACGGAGACCTGGCGGGCCAGGGCCATCACCGCTTGGCGGCCCTGCAGCTCGACGACGGCGCGGTCGTCCTGGATGCTCAGCTCGGGCATGTCGGCCGCAGTATGGCCAGTCCGGCTGCGGACCAAACCCGGTCGACGGGCGCTCCGGAAGTCGGGCCGTAGGAACTCCGGGGTTCCGGAAAACGAGTTTCTGCAGGGAAGTTCTAGGAGAAGCCAGCATCATGAAGGTGGGTCTGGTGCTGGGAGCGGGCGGGGTCGTCGGTGCGGCGTGGCTGATCGGCGCGCTCGAAGCGCTTGCGTCGGAGACGGGCTGGGACCCGTCGTCGGCCGATCACGTCGTAGGCACGTCGGCCGGATCGGTCGTCGGTGCGCTGATCGCCGACGGGATCGCGCCGGAGTACCTCGCCGCCTACACCGGAGGCCGCACGCTCGACGAGGTCGAGGACGTCGACGGCCGCGTCGCCCGGCTGGCCGCGCGCGTCGGCGGGCCGGAGAAGCTCGACCAGGTCGCTGAGCGCCTGTCCGGCGACGAGCTCAAGCTCCAGCTCGCGCCGCCGCCGATCGGTCCCGGCTCCTGGCGGTTGGCCATCAACACGCTGCGCCACCCGCGCCGTCACGCGCCGAGCGCGATGCTCGCGGGCTGGTTGCCGCGCGGCTTCGTCTCGACCGCGCCGATCAGCGCGCTGATCGAGACCTTCGTCGTCGGCGAGTGGCCCGACCACCCCAACTACTGGGCGATCGCCGCGGATTACCGGACCGGCGAGCGCGTCGCCTTCGGCCGCGAGGACGCCCCGCGCGCGACGGTCGGTCAGGCGGTCGCCTCGTCCTGTGCGATCCCCGGCTTCTACCACCCGGTCGGCGTCGAAGGACGTCGCTACGTCGACGGCGGCGTCTGCTCGATGTCGAACCTCGACCTGCTTGCCGGCCAGGGTCTCGACCTCGTCATCTGCCTCAACCCGACCTCGTCGATGGCGGAGATCGCAGGCGGGACGCCGGCCGAGCGCGTCGGCGGCCTGGTGCGCGGGATGTCCGGGCGGCGCCTGGGGCGCGAGGCGCGCAAGCTGCGCGACGAGGGCACCGAGCTGCTGATCGTCCAGCCGACTGACGAGGACGTCGCCGGGATGGGCATCAACCTGATGGCCCGCGGCCGGCGCGTCGAGGTCATGGAGCGCGCCCGCCAGACCACGGCGCTGGCGCTGCGCGACCTGCGCGGCACCGGTCAGTTGATGCCCGAGCGCAACCGGCGCGCTCCCGGGCGTCGTGTGCGCCGCGCGGTCCGCGCCGAGCGTGCGGTGCGCCGCGCGGCCTGAACCTTCGGTGAGGTCGGCGCTTTGGCGCTTGATGAGCGGGTATGAGGCGGTCTAGGCTGGTTTTTCGTGCGGCACGCCGGGGAGGCGTGCCCCTGAACGGATTCGAGAGTGCTGCCTTCCATGAAGCGCCTGTCACGCCACACGGTCGTGGTCCTGCTCGTCGCCCTAGGCGTCTGCCTGGGTGGGATGAGCCTGGCCGTCGGCGCCTTCGGCCAGGCCGGGGGCAACCCGGACTCCACGGTCCCGCTCGGCGACTACACGCAGACGACGCCCGCGACGTCGACGCAGCCGCTGTCGAGCTACACCAACACGACGCCGACCGAGACGACGCCCACCGAGACGACGCCGACCGACACCGGCGCGGGCGAGCCGGTCACGACCAACGGCACCAAGCCTGAGACGACGCACGGCAAGCGCGACGTCGCGATCCCGTCGAAGGCGACGCGCTCGGGGCCGACGCACCTGGCGTTCACCGGCGGCGAGCCGATCATCGTCGGCGCGGCCGGTGCGGGGCTCATGCTGGCCGGGCTTGCGCTGCACCGCCGGCGGCGGCAGCACCCCGCGGCGTAGCGGAGACCAGGCGCGCCAGTACGACGATCCGCTGCTTGGCGCTGTAGAGCGGGTGGCAGGCCGTGAGCGCGAGGCGCTGGCGGCCGGCGGCCTTGAGGGTTGAGACGTCGGAGGGCTTGACGATCCGGGTGCCTTCGACTTTGTAGGTGAAGGTCCCGTAGGGCATGGTGACCGTGATGGGATCGCCGCGATCGAGCGCGTCCAGGTGGCGGAACGGCGCGCCATAGGTGGTGCGGTGGCCGGCGATGCCGACGGTGCCGGGCTCGCCGGGCAGGGCGGTGCCGTCGTAGTGGCCGGGGCCCTTGCGCAGAGAGCCGGCGCCCGTGCCGGCGACGATCACGTAGTGGTTGTCGAGGTGCGGGATGCGCAGCTCGCCGATCGGCCGGCCGGCCTTGGCGCTGGCATCGAGGGTGCGGGCGAGGGTGCGCATGCGCTGCTCGGGCGTCGTCGGGCTGGCACTCGCCGTCTTCGGAGCGATGCTCTGCGCGGCGGCGGGCGACGCGTAGGCGGTATCCAACCGCTGGAGGTCGCCTTCGAGCGCGTCCTGCTGGCGCGCGGTCCAGAACGCGGAGACCGGCTCCTGCCAGAGGACGGTCGCCGCGGCGTCGCCGACGGCGAGGGCGCCGGCGGCGAAGAGCAGGGCGGGGAGGCCGGGGCGGCGCGGGCGGAAGCGGTGGCGGCGGGGGACGGGGACGGGGGCGTCTGCGCCCACTCCAACCGGGGTGGGCTCTTCCAGCCGCGCCCGCAGCGCCGCGATCTCGTCCGCAAGGTCCGCCACGCGCGCGGCGATCGCCTCGACGCGCGGATCTGTCGGGACGTCGTCGGTCGCCAGGCGCGGTCCGGGCTCCAGCCACCACTCCGCGGCGTCGTCGATCGCCAGGTGCAGCGGCAGCGCGAAGTCCACCGTGAACCAGCCGCGGACCGGGGGCGTCCCGGGCTCTGGCGCCAGGCGCGCCCAGCGCGCGCCGTCGGGGACGAGCAGCGTCGGGGGCGCGAACGGCCCCGCGCCGCGGGCATGGCCGCTCAGGCGCACGAGCGCGTAGCCCGGCCCCCCGCCCGCCCATTCAGCCTGTGCGACGTCCCACGTCATCGGTGCACCAACTCGGTCGGCCCTCCTGGCCCGCGGTTGAGTGTACGGGCCCGAACGGTTGTCGGCGAGCTACGAGTGCTTGGCGATCAGGTAGTCCGCGACGCGCGCGGACGCGACCTTCAGGCGCCGGAAGTAGGTGGCGCGGCTGACGTGCAGCTCGTCGGCGGCGAGCTCGTGGCTGCCGGCGGGGTCCAGGTAGCCACGGCGCACGATCGCCTGTAGGAGTTGCTCGTCGGGCGAGCTGCCGAACGCGTGGGCGACCGCGTCCTCGACCTCGGAGCGGACCGATGCCGCGCGTTCCTCGGGCGTCGCGCCGCGGGCTAGGGGCGAGGCGGCCAGTTCGACGGGCTGGTGGAGGCTGCGCAGGGCGTCGCGGACCACGTCGAGCGTCACGGGCGAGGGCGAGGGTCCGGCGATCTCGTCGTCGATGCCCGCCGGCGTCAGGGCCGCCGCGTCCGGGCCCAGGCGCACCGGCCCCGGGGCGCCGAGGCCGAGCTCGGCGTAGATCGCCGCGCGCGTCCCGCCGAGGATGCCCTCGTCGGTGTGATCGACCTGATGGCATTGGATCACCTTGTCCCCGAAGTGGATGTCGAGGTGCTCCAGGTGCGTGGCGTTGACGGCGCGCGCGTAGGTCAAGGCCGCTTCGTTGCGCGGATCGATGGGGATGTATGACCATCGCATGTTCCTGAGCCCCGACCGCAGGATCGCCGCGGTGTTGAGGATCGACAGCACGGGCGAGTTCAGGTCGCCCGGGGCGACCAGGTCGATCGAGTCGCGCCAGATCAGCACCTCGTCACCGGCGTGGGCGGCCCGCGCGTGGGTCAGCCATGGACCGAGGCACACGTCGCGCTCGGCGACCGGTGGGGCGTTCTCGGGCGTCACGGCGATCGCGATCCCGCAGAGGAGGTCATGCGCGTCACGCAGCGTGACGACGCGGTCGGGCGCCTCGTCGAGGATCGGCGTGGTGGCCGCCCACCACTCCTCGCCCGACGGCTTCTCGGCCTCGATGAAGCGGTCGCGCGCGTACGCGGCGTCCTCGGGCCGCCACAGGTCGGGGCGGTGCGTCGTCGAGCCGTCGGCCCCGTAGCCCCAGCGGAGGGCGGGGTTCTCGACCAGCTCGGTCATGTCGACGATCGTGCGCGGTCCGGCGCGCAGGCCGCGCACGAAGAGGTGGTCGGCGATGCGGCGGCGCAGCTCGCGGTCGCGCTCGGGGTCGCGGGAGCGCAGATCGGCGCGCATCGCCTGACGGACAATCTCGTGCAGCGCGACGCCACCGGCGACCGGCTCGGCGAACGTCCGCTCGCGCAGCCACGCGTAGGCGGCGGCGGGGTCGACGTCGGGCAAGACGTCGCGCAGCATCCGCTCGTCACACGCGCGCGCGATCGCGGCGATGGCGACGACGTCGAGGTTCCCGCCATCGAGCTCGGTCCGCGCGACGCGGTGCAGGATCGCCTGGACGAGGTTGGGATGCTCGACGATCCGCTCGGGCGCCCAGCCGCCGCCGTCGCGGAGGGCGGCGTCGGCGGCAAGCGCGAGCGCGAGCGGCGACCCGTCCGCCCAGGCGATCAGCTGCTGGGCGAGGTCGCCGTCGGCGAGGCCGTGGGCACGGACGAGGTTGAGCGCGGCGTCGGCGGGCATCGGTTCGAGCTTGAGCTCGACGGCGAGGCGCTCCCAGCCGTTCTCGAACCACGCGGGCTCGGGCGCGGTGCGGCCGGCGAGGACGACGACGGAGCGCGCAGGGAGGGACGGGAGCAGCCTGGCTCGCAGCCACCCGTCGGCGGCGGCCATGCGCTCGTAGGTGTCGAACAGGATCAGCGGCTGGGCGTCGGTGGAGACGTCGCCGAGCGCCGACTCGATCTCACCGGGTACGGGCGCGAGGTCGCGGCCCTCGACCAGTCGCGTAGTCCAGCCCTTGCTCGTGCCGCGGCGCGCGACCTCTCTGAGAAGGGTCGACTTGCCGATCCCGCCCGGGCCGTGGACGAGCACGACCTGCGCCGGAGGGTCATCGGCGAAGAGCGAGTCGAAGAAGGCGAGTTCACGCTCGCGGCCGACGAAGCGCTGCGCGTCCCGGACGGCGAGGCGTTCTGCGAGGGTGCTGGACACGGCGGCGATCGCGCTTAAGCCTGCCATGCCTGTCCACTCAAATGGCCGTGTCCATAGACTTCCCCGCCTAATGGGTGGGTCTTCAGACGTTTTCCGGCCGGGCCTGTTGGATGGCCGCGTGGCTGTGGTAACCGGCGGCGGGACGAATCTGGGGCGGGAAGCGGCGCGTGAGTTGGTGGCGTGCGGGGCCTCGGTGGTGATCGCGGGGCGGCGACCTGAGGTGCTGTCTGCGACGGCCGATTCGCTGGGGCCTTGTTGTACGTGGGTGGCCGGGGACATCCGCGAGGCCGACGACGCGGCGCGCATCGTGGCGTTCGCGGTAGAGCAGCACGGGCGGCTGGACGTGTTGGTCAACAACGCCGGCGGCCAGTACTTCGTGCCGGCCGAAGGAATCGCGGCGAAGGGGTGGAGGGCGGTGATGCGGCTGAACGTGGAGGGGACGATGAACATGATCTCGGCCGCGCTGCCGGCGCTCGCGGAGTCCTCCGGGACCATCATCAACATCACGGTGTCCCCCCACCACGGGATGCCGGCGATGGCGCACACGGGTGCGGCGCGCGCGGCCGTCGAGGCCTTGACGCGAGAGACCGCTTCGCGCTGGGCCTCGTCCGGGATCACGGCCGTCGCCGCCGCGATCGGCCGCTTCGACACCGAGTCGTTGAGGAAGTACCCCGAGCAGGTCTGGCGCGGCGCGGCCGCGACCGTTCCGCTCGGCCGCCTCGGCGAGATGCGCGAATTCGGCTGGCTCATCGCGCTGCTGGCGTCCCCCGTTGGCGCCTCGTTGAGCGGCACCGTCGTGACGTTGGACGGCGCCGTCGACAACTGGTGGGGCCCCTGGCCGCCCACGAGCATCACCGACCCCGGCGGCGCCGTCCCCACCGAGACCCGCCGCGACCCCACTCAACCCCGGTAGACTGCCCTCCCGGGCCCTGCGGGCGAGGTGTCAACGGCTGCACGGGAGCCTTCCAAGCTCTAGGAGCGGGTTCGAGTCCCGTCGCCCGCTTCATCCCATCTCATAGCCACGGGGAGTGGCGCAGTCTGGTAGCGCACCCGGCTGGGGGCCGGGCGGTCGCAGGTTCAAATCCTGTCTCCCCGATCGAGTGGAAAGGCCCGCAAATGCGGGCCTTTTTCGTGCCCTGGAGGGCGGGCTGGAGAGCGCGCCCGGTCCAATTCCCGGTCCAAATCTTCCGCGGCGTGTGACAGGAGCGACTCACGCCGGGCTCCCCGATGCCAGTGCCAGCGCCGGCTAGAAGAAGGCCCTTGGCCGACTGGATATCGGCTTTGTGAGCGATATGAGTCCTCGGTCGGCGCTGTAGGAGCGGAGACCTGGCCGTCACCAGGCTCGCGGTCACACGCGGGGTGCACGACAAGGGGTGAGCGCGGCTGCCGCGAGAATCCCGGGGTACGAGATGCTCTCGTTCGACGTCGCCAACGTAACTCGGTGGCTGCGTCACTCACCCATCGCTGGCCCGCCTTGGCACGAGTACATGGATGACGACGACCTAGCGGCCCTCATCTGGAGATGAGCGTTATTGCCACACTCGACCCGTCACCACTGCATCACGCGCAGCCCAAGCCGTCGTTCGCACTAGCCAGACGGCGGAACGACCTCTTAGCGTGCGGACGCGGTGCACTCGGAGGTGGGCGCCACCGACGTCTTTGATGCTGGCCTCCTCGCCCGCGGCAGAAAAGCTTCGCGTACCGCGGAGGCAGTGCGCTGGTTTCGGACCGTCCGTCTGGGCCGACTTGGCCTGCCCTCAGGCTGCTCTAGGCGGATAGAAGCCCTGACGGCCGCTCCCCTGCGGCCCGGAGAAGCGGTGAACGGAAGCCAGGTCCAGGATCGAGGCGGGCGCCTCGACGTTCTCGATGACGATGATCTGGCCTTGCGTGTTGCGGGCCAAGTCAAAGAGCGTGGCGGTATGGACGTCGCGTGTCAGCTCGGGGTCGACCTGGTCATCGCTGACACCCTTGAAGTTGTTGAGCGGGGTATCGATGACGACGAAGCCGGGGTGGGGGGTGTTCTCGGCCAAGCAGTAGCGCATCAGGCCGACGGTGAAAGCGGCATGGGTGACAGCCCGGACGCCAGCGCCGTGGCCGCGCCGCAGCTGGCCGCCGACGTAGAGGTCGTCCTCTTCCTGGCTGTAATGGACATCGGTGTGGAAGGGGAACTTCCATGCGTCCAACAGGCTGCTGATCTGCTCACTGAGCTTGTTCAGCGCGGCCGCCTGGAGGGGCGTCTTGAACTTGTCCAGCGTGGCTTTCGAGTCGGTTTCCGCCTTTGTGCGCAGCTGGTTGTACTGGTCGAGCTGTTCGAAGCGCAGGAGGTCGCGGGCCAGAGCGGCGCGCCGGCCGGTGAGTTGCTTGACGCGCTGGCGTGCACCGGCGGCTGACGGGTTGGCGACCTGCTTGAGGTCAGCGTCGAATTGCTCGGCCTGGCTGCGCTGGCTGCGCCATTGCTCCCGCGACTTCTCGGCTTGCTGCACCGCGTCTTCGACGGCGCGCTGCAGGTCATCCAAGCGCGGCTGGAGCTTGCGAAGCTCAGCGCTCGCTGCGTCCCGGATCTGCTGAAACTGCGCTTCGTCGGGGTGACATTCCTCTGCGGTTGGCAGCGGTCTGTCGCACACCGGGCAGCGTGCCGGGGCCAACTGGGTGAAGAAATGGCCGGCTTCAACCGCAAACTCGAGCCGCGCCAGGTCCGACTTGTAGTGGCGGCGAAGCAGCGCGAAGCGCTCCTGGACCTCGCTGGCTTCCTGATAGCTGCGACGCGCCGCTTCGGCGTTGCTGAGCGCCATGTTGCGGCGCGTGAGCAATCCTCGTACCCGTTCGCCGCTGCGCGCCGCCTGCTCGGACACCTCCGAGAGCTCGGAATCGATGTCGTCGATGGCTGCTTTGAGCTTGCCCCGGTCAAGGTTGCCCTCGCGGATCTCGGCGTGCAGCTGGCGGATCAACTCATCGAACACCTTGAGGCGCTGCTTGGCCTCCTCGCGCGCGTCGGCGGCCAACTTGGCCGCCGCCAGCCGCTTGGCGTCTGGCGCCTGGCCGGTCAGGAGCATGTGGAAGACGGCGCGGTAGGCGGTCGCTTCGCTGTTGGCCGGAGGCAGTACCGGCGAACCTTGGGTGATCGACTCTTCCTCGTCGATCAGCACAAACGGAGCGACAGTGCGGAAGCTCAGCACCTGGGTCTTGCCACTCTCATTGGTCAAAACGCGCCAGGAGGGGTCGAAGCCGCTCAGGCCGACCAGCCATCCGGAGAGGCTTTTCTCCGGGTGGAGAGGATCCGCTTTGGCCTTGTACTCCTCGGCCTGGTCAGCGTTCCAATCCTCCAGCGGTCCGTGGAACACCAGCACCTCGCCGCGAGGATCGGCGAAGCGCCGGCGGATGGTGTGCTTCGCCTCGCCCACGGCCAGCTCCAGCAGTACCTCCTGGTAGCCGTTCATCTCTGGGATGCGATCCGGCGCAGCGCCGGCGCCCAGCGCATAGTCGATGCACTCGAGGATATGCGACTTGCCGGTGTCGGAATGGCCGGTGATGAGCGTGAGTCCGGCCCCGAATTCCATTACCGCGTCCGGCCGGTCCGGGCCGATCACCCGCAGCTCACACAGTCGGGGTCTAGACATCATGCAGCGACCAGTCGGGCCGGCCTTCGGTGATCAATTCGTCCTCGCCCAACTGGGCGAACGGTCGCAGAGCGTCGGCCAAGCCCTTGTCCTGCATCCGGCCGAAGCGTTCGATCACCCACCCGGCACGCTCGCGCATGGAGGCGGCGTAGCTCGACTCGAACTGGTTTGCCACGTGTGCACCGGCGCGGGTAGCGGCGTACTGGATGCCGCGCGAACTGAAGCGCTGTTCGACCAGCTCGCGGCTCCGCATGAGGTTCAAGCCGGCTTGAACCAGCTGGCGGCGGACCAGTAGTTCGCCTTTCTTGCCAGGCGATTCCGGATGCAGGCTGGGCGGGCCATCGAGATCGCCACTGTGCACAACCAAATAATCCAGGTACACCAGGCTCTGCGTGTCGTAGCCGCGCTTGCCTGCGGCAGACAACAGAAACAGCGTGCGCAGCCCCGCTTCGAGCGGCGTGTTGAAGGGCGCACTCATCCGGAGCTCCAGCGAACGCGGCCGTCGTTAGCCAATTGGTGACAGATGCCTTTGCGGTCGGAAGGCCGCACCTCTGGGGCCAACGGGTGGTCGCTGAGTTCCACCGTCGTCGCGTGAGCGGTCACACCCAGAACGCGGTCATAGCCGGTAGCGAAGGCGCTCTGTACCACTGGCTCGATGCCGTCCAGCAGTTGCTGTTGCAGCTCCGCGTACTGCTCGTTTTCGGCGACGAGAACATCTTTGGAGAACTCCCGAAGCGATTCGGCGCAATAGAAGTCGCGCCGGCTGCCGCGCAGGTGCGGGCCATAGGTGGCGTGCGAGTCCGCGCCCGCTCGGTCGCTGACGGCGCCGCTGGAATGTTCTTCGTAAGCCTCGACCAGGCACCCGATGTAGCCCAGCTCAGTTTGCTCTACCTCATCCGGCGGCGTCTTCACCTCGGGCCGGGGCTTGGCTAGGCCCCCGCCGAAGAACGCCGCATAGCTGGGCTTGCCCTTGAAGCTCAAGATGATGTCTTCGCCCTTGATCACGTCCAGCGGCGGAAAGGCGAATCCCGTCAACTGGTCGCGTATCTCGGTCAATGGGCAGAGCTTGGCGCAGTATTTCTTCCAGCCGTCGATCAGCCGAGTGCGCACCTGCTCGGGATCAGCAAGCCACAAACGTGTCTTCTCCGACACGCCCTTGGGCGCTACGAAGAAGTAGTTGTCGGGCACGCAGTAAGCGCCTTGCGAGCTGTAGTAGACCAGCTTGCCCAGCTCGGTCAGAATGTGGCTGGCGACCAGCGGGGTGGCGTAGTGCTTGCACTGATAGTTGTCCCAAGCGCCAGCCGGGTCGGCGGTGAGATAGCCGATGACGTCGCGGCCCATGTCTCCGGTCCCGCCGGCTCGTAGCAGTCGGGTGTAGCGGGGTCTGCGCGTCTCATCGAGCCAGTGCAGAACCAGCGACTCCAGCTCCTCAGACGGCATGATCTTGAGTCGGCGCTCCGGGCTGATCGCCGCGCCCGCCAGCAGTTCGCTGCCGGTTCTACGCGGCAATGCGGGCGGAGGCGGAAGCTGGAGCAGTTCGTCGGACGGCATAGGGCGGGCGCGATGGGTCGAGCAGTATCGCGTCTCGGGCAGATGGCGTCGCAAGGCTGGACCAGCCAAGCACTCTTGAAAATAGCTCAGTCTCTGGGAAGTGCAGGTGATCCGGTCACAGAGACGGGCATGGCTCACGCGTGCCGTCTGCAGGCGCCAGCGGTCGTGACGTCCACTCTGGACGAGAAGCGGCACTTCGGCGTGGACCCTTCGCCGAAAGGCGAGCGGAGGTCAGGAATACTCTCGGCATGGCACGCCTCAAAAGCGCAGATCAGGACCAGATCGTCAACCGGCTCATCGTGGAGATCGAGACGATGGACGGCGATGAGTGGGACCAGCTACGCGAGCAGCTCGATGCCAGGCGCCGTGCCCAGGTAGATGCCGAAGCACGCGAATGGGCTGATGACTCGGTCGGCGACGAGCACTGGGACTCGGACCGGTAGCGATCTCCCCTACATGCACGCTGGCGAGCGCAAGCAGCTCGACCGCCACGCCTACGGCCCGCCGCCCGTCCGGCGCGGTGAGTCGAGAGGGTGGTGTCACTGCCTGTCCAAGTCGTACAACAACTCTATTGCCATTCGATTCGGATAGGTGATCTCGCGGCCACGAGAACCTATCGCTGGGTCCGGCGCGGTGCCGGCGTGTCGGTGCCCGTTCGTCTGAGGCAGGACCGTCCGGCGACCAGTCCCACGCGCTCCCGGTGCGCGGAGCGAGCCGTGACACGGGTCGGTTCAAGCCTCGGAGCGGTTTCAACCACGTGTAGATAAGGTCGAGGCTCGCCAAACGCGCGCAAACCAAGGACGATAACTTCCGTGCCCATCGACTTCAGCAAGATCGGGCGGTCCTCCGTCTCGGACACCGTCACCGAGCCGCGGCGGATCTTCAGCGCTCTGTCGGCGAAGGACGAGAAGTACAGCTACGCGCGCGACGTCCAGTCGCAGGTGTGGAGCGCGTGGCATCCTCGGCGTGCCGAGCGCGACCTCGTGGTCAAGATGAACACGGGCGGCGGCAAGACCGTGGTCGGGCTGATCATGCTGAAGTCGTGCCTCAACGAGGACGTCGGGCCGGTCGTGTACCTGACGCCCGACAACTACCTTGCCGGACAGGTCCGCCGGGAGGCCGCGGCGCTCGGGCTTCAGTTCACGGAAGACCCGGAATCGCGGCCGTTCCTGCAGGGCCGGGCGATCCTGATCGTCAACGTGCACACGCTGTTCAACGGGAAGTCCAAGTTCGGCGTCAAGGGCGCGCAGTTCCGGACGCCCATCGAGCTCGGTGCGGTGTTGATCGACGACGCGCACGCCTGCATGGCGACCGTGACGGAGCAGTTCACGCTGAGGATCCCGTCCACCCACGCGGCCCACACCAAGCTCATCAAGCTCTTCGAGCCGGACCTGGTCGCGCAGTCGTTGCCCGGGTTCAAGGACCTCGAGCAGGACGATCGCTCCGCCTTGATGGCGGTCCCGCCGTGGGCGTGGACCGACAAGCAGGCGGCGGTGCTGGACATCCTGCATCCCCATCGGGACGACAAGGTCTTCCAGTGGCCGTGGCCGCTGCTCGTTGACAGCCTGGGCCTGTGCCGCGTGGCGATGACGCCGTCGACGGTCGAGATCGCGCCGCCGTGCTTGCCGATGGAGATGCTGCCGAGCTTCGCCGACGCCAAGCGCCGGATCTACCTCACGGCGACGCTGGCCGACGACTCGGTGCTGATCACCGAGTTCGACGCGGACCCCGACAGCGTCCGGCGCCCGGTGACGCCGGAAAGCGCGGACGATCTCGGCGAGCGCATGATCCTCTCCCCGCAGGAGAGCTTCCCCGAAGTCGCCGAGGAGGACATCCATGCGTTCCTCGTCGAGCAGGCGAAGACCTACAACGTGGTGGTCATCGTTCCCTCCAAGAAGCGCCTCGCGGTCTGGGAGCCGCTCGCGGCGGAGACGGCGACCGCGAAGGAGCTCGATGACGTCCTCGAGAAGCTGCGCGAGGGGCACGTGGGGCTGGTCGTGCTGGTCAGCAAGTACGACGGCATCGACCTGCCCGACGACGCGTGCCGCGTGCTCGTCCTGGACGGTCTGCCCGAGGCCCGCGACCCGCTGGAGCGGGTCGACTCCGACGCGCTCGGCGGCAGCGACGTGACGCTCATGCGTCAGGTGCAGCGCATCGAGCAGGGCATGGGGCGCGGCGTGCGCTCCAACAAGGACTACTGCGTCGTCATGTTGCTCGGCTCGAAGTTGACGGCGCGCCTGAACACGCCCAAGGCGCGGGCGATGCTCAGCCCGGCGACGCGGGCCCAGCTCGCGCTTTCGGACAAGGTGGCCGACATGCTCGAGGGCGAGGAGTTCGGGGCGCTGGAGGGGCTCGTCGAGCAGTGCCTCAAGCGCGACCCCGAGTGGGTGTCGCTCAGCCGCGACGCCCTCGACGGCCTGACCTACGAGAAGGACGTGGCCATCTCCGACGTCGCGCTCGCGCAGCGAGCCGCGTTCGATCTCGCCGGTCAGCGCCGGTTCGCCGAGGCGTCCGAGCGCCTGCGCATGGCGTTCGGCGCCGCGGTAGACGTCAAGCAACGAGGGCGGCTCAAGGAACAGGCGGCCGCCTACCTCCACGCGGCCGATCCCGTGGCGGCGCAGAAGCTGCAGCTCTCCGCCGTCCAGGACAACCGGGCCGCGGCGCGTCCGGTCGACGGCGTGAGCTACAAGCCGCTGAAGCCGATCCAGCAGCAGGGCAAGGTCGCGGCGGCGTTCCTGAGGGAGACCTACGACAGCCCGGTCCAGCTGATCCTGGGGGTCAAGGAGCTGTTGGCGGACTTGGTCCCCTCGGAGGACGAAGCCCTGGTCAACCCGTTCGAAGAGGCCGTCCTGCAACTCGGCCTGCACCTCGGCTTCAACTCCGAGCGGCCCGAGCGCGACATCGGCAACGGTCCCGACGACCTGTGGTCCATCGGCAACAACAAGTACTTGGTCATCGAGTGCAAGAGCGCCGCGTTGGCGGACGAGATCCCCCGCAGGGACATCGAACAGCTCGGCCAGTCGCTGGACTGGTTCGACAACCAGTTCGACAACACCATGACGGCGACGGGCATCATGATCCATCCGTCACGACAGCTGCACGCCAAGGCGACCGCTCCGGCCGGATCCAAGATCATCACGTTCGCCAAGCTGGAGCAGCTGCGCGACACCGTCACGGCGTTCACCCGAGCGATCGCCAAGGACGACAACTACAAGGACGCCGACGCCGTCGCGGAGCGGCTGCAGAAGTTCCACCTGACGGGTGGGATGTTTGTCGGGCACTGGACGGAAGCGCCCAGGTCCACGTCCCGGAGGTAGCCGGCGCAGCGGCTACTTCGCGATCGTCAGGCGGGTGATCGCCGAGGTTCCGCGGCCCTTGGTGACCAGCAGAGAGACCCGGCAGGAGCCGATGAACGGGGTGGCCGCTCGCGCGCGCAGCTTCATCGCGACGCGCGATCGTTGAACGCGGCTGATCAGAAGCTACGGTCGCGAAACCGTCCGATGCATCGTCCAGAATTTCGACGGTGCCCAAGCGTGGCCAAATGTACGTCCGTCCCGAGCACGACCAGTGGTCGTTCGTTGAGGCGCGCAGCCGGGCCTATGACGGGGCGATCGTTGCGGCGAAGCACCTCGCGCCGTACCCGCCGGGTCATCAGAGCTTCGGGAAGCCGGCGGACCGTCTCGCGCGGGCGGTGCTGGCAGCGCAGCGGACGTTGGTTGTTGATCCCGGGACGCCGCAGCTGTCGTCGCGCGCCGTCACGCGCTACGCCTCGGCGGCGCGGTTGCGTGCGACAGGTGGGGCGGGCGTCGTCTCGCTGCCGGCGACGCCGGCGACGGTCGTCAACACGGTGATTCGCGACCGCTTCGTCGATGCCGTGATGGACGACCAGCGCCTGGCCTCAGAGGTCGCGCCGCCGTACTTCGAGCCGCGGTCGCGCCAGGACGCTGCGCACCGTCGCAACATGCAGATGCTCCGGCGCGTGATCAGCGTCCAGGGCGTCCAGCGACCGGTCGCCTTCCTGCAGGTCACTCGCGCGCGCTTGATCGCGGGTCTGGTCACCGAGCTGGCCCGCGACTACGCCGCCACCGGTGTGGAGCGGGTCTACCTCCGCGTGCGCGGCGGCGGCGAGCAGGCCGATGCGGCCGGGATGCGCGCGTGGCTGGCGGCGGTTGACGCGTTCATGACCCTCGGGGTGGAGCTGTTCCCCGACTGCGTGGGTCGGCTCGGGCCCGTGCTCGTCCACGCGGGCGCGGCCGGGTTCTCGACGGGGACGATGTTCTTCCGCTCGGCACCCCAGGCGCTGCTCAGTCGGGACGGCGGCGGTGGCGGTCAGGCGGTGTCGGTCGAGTCGCACCGAGGTTGGCGCGAGGTCGAGCGCGAGAGCGCCGAGGCCGCCGCGCTCGGACCGTGCCCCATGCCGAGCTGCCCGGTCGGCCGCGCGGCCGACCCGTCACTGGACGATCTCCGTGAGCATCGGCTCCACACGCTCGATCGGCTCGCGCGCGAGGCCGTGGTACAGGACACGACGACGCTGATCCGGTCGCTGCGGGCCAGTGCTCAGCCGCGAGCCGGCGTGTGGGCCGACGTGCTTGCTGAGCGCGCGCGGCGCATCGCCTGAGCGAGCACCCACTCAGCCAGGGTCTGCGCCTGAGACGCGGACGCCGCCTCCCAGGACAGCCGGCCGGCGGGCAGCGTCGAGGTGCAGTCGGCGGCCCACGCTGAGACGGTGAGCCCGTGGCGTTGGGCGTCGACGGCCCAGGCGGCGGCGACGTGCAGGGCGGGGGACAGCGGAAGGCTCGTCCCGACGGGCGACGCGCCCGCGAGCACCGCCCCGGCTCGGAGCGCCGCCGCATACGAGTGCAGCTGAGCAAGTGCCGGCGAGCGCCTGTCGCCGGTGGCTGACATCGCCGACGGCCCAGCCGCGTCGTCGAGCGCGGTAGCTAGATCGGCCTCGTCGCCGCGGACGAGTGCCACGGCCTGGCGGAGGCTGCGCTGAGCCTCGAGCGCGACGGTCAGCCACAGCGCGGCAGGGACGCCGGCCTCGTGCGCGCTGGACGAGATGTGCGCGCGAGCCGCGTCGTCGAGATCGACGACGACCAGAGTGGTCAACTCACCGGGGCGCTGCGGTCGCGCGACGAGGTCGTGCGGGCGCAAGTCATAGGCCAGCACATCACGCTCGGGCGCGGAACGATCTGCGGGAACGAGGCGGAGCATTGGTATGGTAATAACATACCAACGACGATGGACGATGACGCGCCCTCCCGCCGTGCCGGAGCGGGCCAGCCCGAGTTGCTGCCCGACTGGCTGCTCGGCGGCGCGGGGCGCCGGCGGATCCTCGAACGTCTCGTTGAGGACGGGGGATGGACCGGGCGGGCTCTCGAAGAGGAGCTCGACCTTGGCCACGCCTGGGTCTTCGAGGTCCTCCGCGTGTTGCTCCAGGCCGAAGCGATTGAACGCGTCCCCGACACGCGAGGCCGCTACCGCTTGGCCAAGACCGGGCTCGGGAAGTCGTTGCGTTCGACGCTGAAGGCGCTCGAGCCGTTCGCCGCGACGCCGGTCAGCCGACCTCCGAGCCGACGCAGGGGGCGGTCCTGAGTCTGCGGCGGGGGCGTGCCGGCTTGACACCTGCGAGCGCGTAGTCGGGCCGCGAGGCAGTCTTCCCGAGAGCGCGTCGTCGGCGGTCGGCCGAGGGGTCACGGGTGGTGCCGTCGACCTTGATGCGTGGGCGACGCCGCGAACAACAGGAGCAGGATCAGGAGGCGCTGATGACCGCCGACGAGGTCGCGTCCCTGATGCAGGTGACCTCGGCATGGGTCTACGCGGAGAGTCGTCGAGGTGCGTTGCCACATGTACGCCTTGGTCGGTACGTCCGGTTCCGTCGGTCTGCGATCAACCGATGGCTCGACGACTCGGAACGCGGACCGCGGACCACACAACGACCCGAGGGGGCGAAGTTCGCCTCGGTCGTTCCTTGAAGTGACATGGCCGCCAAGAAACGCGACTACGGCACCGGCGAGCTGTACCTCGACACGAAGCGTCGGGCGTCCGACGTGCTCGTCGCCGTCGAGGATCAGGAGGAAGCGTTCGAGCGGCTGTGGCAGCTCGACGCGCATCCGGATGGCGTCGAGGCCGCTCCGGGCGACGTAGAGCGCCGCGAGCGCTGGACGGTCGGCGGCGGGCAGCTCACGCGCCGGACTGCGGCCTGGGGTGTCCAGGTCGCGGAGCTTCTTGACCGAGCGCGCCTCGTCGGCATGACGGGCGACGGCGTCGGGGTCGTGCGCGTGGCGTTGGTGGAGGACTTGCTTGACGTTGCGGTCGCCTCACCGTGGAGCGAGGATCTCGCGTTCCTGCCCGGGCTGCGCGCCGTGCTGGCGAGCGAACGCTACTCGACGCGCCGAAGCTGCCGCATGAGCGACGTCGAGGCTCGTCACCGCGCGCTCCTGCAGACGCTCGTCGACCACGACGTCCGCTTCGTCCTGGTCGGCGGCGTCGCGCTGCAGCTCCACGGCTGCAGCGGGCGACCCTCGACGTGGACGTGACGATCGCCGTCGACGGCCGCCCGCCGCTGTGTTGGATCCGAATGACCGGAGCCGGGACGTCCGTCTTTGTGTCTACAGTGAGGTCGGTGGTCGTCACCAGTGTGCGACTGCGGCCGGGCGTCCAGCCCTCGCAGGTACTCGACCAGCTGCGGCCGCTCATCATGGAGGCGGGGAACATCGTTACCCGCGGCATCGGCGTGAACGGCGTGACCGACATGCGCGACGCGTACCTCATGTGGGTGGAGGTGGTCGAGATGCAGCTGCGGAGCGTCGTGCGCGATCCCGACTTCCCGAACGCCCTCCAGACTGCGCGGTACTGGCACATCCGCGAGCTGGAGCTCGGGAGTCAGCCAGTTCCGCCAACCCTCGCTGGACTGCAGCGCCTCCACGGCCTCGACGGCGCGCTCTCGGTCCGCCTCGCGCCGCGCTTGGCGCTCGGCCTCGGTCTTGGTCGACACGAGATCCTCCTCGGCTGAGGTCCCGCCCGATGCGGGACCGTTGCCATCCCGCCGCACGCACGGACGCGTGCCATCGTCGGGTGGCGGTCGCCGCATCGGGACGACCTTGCCGCGGTTCTTGGCCGTCAGACCGACATCGAGACAGCAGCGACCGCGCCAACCAGCACGATGCCGCCCGGGACGAGGCCTCGACCGTCGTTGACGGTGGCAAGTCGCGCGCACGGCGCACTAAAACCGGTCGTAGAGAAGGTTAATGCCTGAATATCGTCCACTCAGCCCCCACGCGGCCCCGGACGCCGTCGGTCAGCGCCGAACAGCGATAGGTCCGTGTGGGAGGCGACCGACGCCCCGGCGCCCAGAACGGCCAGCCGCTCGTGTGGCGCAGGTCGCACGACAGGACGCTGGTGCCATCGTCAGCGCGCTGGTGCCATCGTCAGCGCGCCGGTGTCACGGTCGGCGCGACGGGCCGAGCAGCTCGGCGGCGGCTCGCCAGGACGACGGCCCGGTGCGCATGTCGCGCAACAGCGGGCCGAGCACGCTCTTGGCCAGCTCGTCGTCAAATGGGGGCGGCTCATTGCGCAGCGTATTGCGGATGGCGCCGAGCACTCCGGACCAGCCGTACTGGCTGGCCACCACCGGCGGCTTGGTGGAGACGATGTGGTCTCGGTGGTGCAAGGCTTTGTCGACCGACGACGTGAGCGTCTCGCCGGCGTTGCGCATCCGTCCTGCGATGACGATTAGGTCGGGATCGACGAACTCGACCACGGGGATGAGCGCGCGCCCCAGCAGCGTTCCAGCGTCTCGTACCGCCGCGACGGCCGCTTGGTGCTCAACGCTGTCAGGCGCCTCGAGCGCGGCCATGAGCTGACGATGGCGCTCGCCGTAGTCGCCCGACCCATTCTGTCCGAACACCCGATCGGCGATGGCGGGCGCTGAGGCGTAAGACTCCAGATGACCGTGCCCGCCACATCGCGTGCAGGGGGCTTCGGGCTTGAGCGACGGCAGGCCGTGGAGTGGGTCGCCAAGGATCTCGGGATCGGCCGGCAGGTGCCCGAGCTCACCAGCCGCGCCGGTGGCGCCGCGTAGGACTCTGCCGGCGGGCTCGATGAGCGCACCCCCGATGCCGCCGGAAACCTTGACGACCAGCAGCGTCGTTGGCGGCGGATCGTTGCGCTGGCGCAGCCACCACTCGCCCACGCCGGCGACGTTCGCGTCGTTATCGATGTCGATGGCCAAGTCGCCCAGGCCAATCGCTGCAAGTGCGTCTTGAACAGCCGGGCGCAGGTCCTCATGGCTGGTCAGGCCGCGGAGGATGCGGGTGCTGCTCAGCCTGCCATCCAGGTCGACGGGAGCCGGCAGCGCGACGGTGATGCCTCGGATCAGGTGCTCGTCGACCTTAGCTCGCTGCACCAGCGATGAGGCCATCTCGGCGACCATGCCGAAGACCTGGGCGGGCTGGCTGTGCTCAAGCTGTGGCGCGGCGCGCCCCTCAAGCAGTGGCCCGTCAGCGTCGACCACAAGCTCGCCGCGCGCGTCCCCCAGGCCGCAGCGAATGGACTGGTGGCCCAGCACCACGCCGATGGCGAAGCCCCAGAGCGGGCTGAGCCGCATCACGTGGTGGCGCTCGCGCGGCCGACCGCTCGGGCCCCAGGTGACGAGCTCGCGCTCAAGCCCCCAGCGGATCACCGACTTGAACGCGTCCTCTGACAGCGGGTGGTCCTCGCCGTACAACTCAAGGACGAGTCCCTTCCAGTTGCCCGTCAGCGTGGCGCGATCAAGCTCGCCGTGCACGAACAGGCTGCCGAGCACCGTGCGCTTCGTGCCATCTCTTGGCCCTCTGTCAGTTGGCTCAGTGATGGTGCGAAACTTAACCAATCCCACCGGTCTTGTCGACCGAAGTCCGGGGTAACAGCGTCTCCGCCAACCGGGGGCTCTTGCGGCGCTCGATCCCCCTGCTGCGGACCGGTCTCCGCCCCAGGGCTCCGGATGGGCAGGCCGAGGCCGCCGACGTGCTCACTCGGCCCGGGCTTTCGCGCGAGCTCGACCTCGCCCTGCCATCGGCCTCGTGACCCGCCGTCGCGCTCGTGCTCGCCACGGTGACGATGCGGCGGCGGTTCCGGAGGCGCGGGCGGTGCAGCTCCTCAGCGTCGAAGCTGTCGGGAGCCCACCGCTCACGCGGCCGTCGACCCCGCCAGCTTGGCCGTCGAGTGACCAGAGGTCGGCGACGGCCTGAAGCCGTCGCGCTACCGCGCGAAGACCTTCTTGTTGAGGGCTGCCGCAAGGAGTCAGGTACGCGTGCACCCGTAGCCAACGACTTTGAGGAGAGAACGGATGCCCCGCCGCACCATCTCCGACGCTCACGACGCGTCGCCCCGCCTGACCGTCGTCTCCGATGGCGCCTCGTACCCGCATGGGACGCCCGTCGCCGTCATCGTCGGAGGCGATGCGCAGCGACAGCGCGCCGCCGCCGAGGCCGGACGCGTCGTTGTCGACGCGCTCGTGGCGCTCGGCTGTGAGCCGCTGGTGGTGCAGGCCGGGCCGTCCCTGGCCGGCGACCTCCAGGCCGCGGGCCCCCAGGCCGCAATCGTGGCCGTGCTCGACCAGCGACTGGCTGACGGCGCCGTGCAGGACGTCTGCGCCGAGCTGGAAATTGCCTGCGTCGGCGCGACGGCGCCCGCGCTCCGGGCCTGCGCCGACCGGGTCGTCGCCGCCGAGCGCCTGGCCGCCCACGGCGTGCCGGTGCCCGACCAACGCCTGTTCACCCGCGCGGCGATCCACGCCGTCGGCCTCGGTGCGGTGCTGCCGCGCACGGCGCAGGCGCTGGGCGCCGACGTGATGATCAAGCCGCGCTTCGGCACGGGCGGGCTCGGGGTCAAGCGCGTCCGCGGCGGCGACCTGGCAGGTGCCGTGCTCAACACGTTCAACTACGGCGACGCGGTCGTCGTCGAGCGCGTCGTGCCGGGGCGGGAGCTGACGGTCTTGATGACCGGCGCTGCCGACGAGCCGATGGCGGTCGGCGTCGCCCAGGTCAGTTACAAGAGCGAGGACTCGCTCGCCGCCGCCTGGGCGCGGGAGTTCCAGCCGGCCGACGATGTCGACCGAAGCTCGCTCGGCGTCGCCGTCAACGCGGCCCGCGGCGCGGCCTGGGCGCTCGGCCTCAGCGGCCTGAGCACCGTGGACGTGATCGTCGACGACGACGGCAAGGCGTGGGTCATCGACGTCGACGGCATGCTCGACTGGCGCTCAACGGGCGTGCTTTCCGCGTGCCTCGTCCACGGCGACTGCACTGCGCCGCAGCTGGTGGCGAGCCTGCTGCGCGACATCGGCGCGGCGATGCGCCTGGCGGCGTGATGTCAGGCCAGGGCCAGGACGGCTGCGTGCAACGCCTCGGCGGCGTTGGTGGCCCGGCGTCGGGCGGCGACGTCGAGCGCGCGCTCGGCATCGGAGCCGCGAGCCAGTTGCACGAGCGCGCTGGCGGGCGTGCGCGTCACGGTGACGGCCTCGATCGCCTCGACGGCCACGCCCGCCTGGGCGGCGATCGCGGCTCGCACGCACGACGCCGGGTCATCACCGAGCCACTCGGCCGCTTCGGGCACCAGCTCGATCACCGTGGTGACCGGCCAGATGGAGATCGGGTCGGCGAGCGGCGCGCCGAGGCCGAGCGCGACGACCTTGGTGGTCACGGGCGCGAGTGGATCGACATGAGCTGCAGCGTAGGGCGCTGCTGTCCGCGCGTGAAGGGCTGGTCGGCGGATGTCGGCCAGTACAGATTGTCCCTGATGAAGATGGAGGTGTCCTGATGTCTGTACCGGCCATCGTGTCCGGGCTCGCCGGGGGCGAGCGCGAAGTGGACGCCGAGCGGCGCCGTCGCCGTGAGGCCTGCCGCGTCAGAGGGAGCGTGCGGGTGGCAGTCGTGGGCGGTGGCGTGGCCGGCCTGAGCGCCGCTTGCGATCTGCGTGCGCTCGGCGCGAAGGTGGTCATCATCGAGGATCGCGACGTCCGCGAGACGCCGAGCTGGGTGGCCGCCGGGCTCATCGAGCCGGTCGCTGGCACGCAGGATCGCGCCGGCATGCAGCGCGAGCTGGCCGCCTTCGAGCGCTCGATGCAGGTCTGGCGTGCCGTGGCCGCCAGCGGCTCGCCGTTCATCAGCCGCCGCCGCGTGCTCACGGTGTGCGCGACGAGCCGCCCGCCGCTGCCGTGGGCCGACGCGGTCGAGGGGTTCCGGCCGGTGGCGCGAGGCGAGGTTCCCGCACGCTACGTCGACGGTGACGCCGCGAGCTTCTCCACCTACGTCGTGGAGACGAGCCGGTGGCTGATGGCCACACGCGCGCGGCTGGCTCGCGACGGGGTGCGTTTCGTCCGTGCGCGCGTCGAGGCGCTCGACCAGGTGACCGAGCACGTCGGGCCGGTCGACGGGATCGTCAACGCCAGCGGACTCGGAGCTGCGCGGCTGGCGAAGGACCCGACGCTCTTCCGGGGCGACGGACACATCGTGCGGGTACGTCCGACGGCGGGCGTGCACGACGTCTTCATGGACGAGACGCGCGCCCCGGAGGACGTGGCCGCCGACCCCTACGCGGTCAACATGCTTTACATCATCCCTCGCCGCCACGACATCGTCATCGGCGGCACGTTGTGGGACAGTCCCAACGTCGACGGCGTCCCGCAGCGCCTCCCTGGCATGGGCGAGCACCTGCGCGCCTTGGCTGCCGAGGTCGAGCCGCGCCTGGCTCGCGCGCCCATACTCGAGTACCTGGTCGGCGCGCGCCCGCGTCGTCGCGCGGGCGTGCGCGTTGAGCTGCAGGCCGACGGCGCGGTGCCCGTGGCGCACCTCTACGGCCAGGGTGGGTCGGGCTGGACGCTCGCGCCGGGGCTGGCCGAGCAGGCGGTCGGACTGCTGGCCGACGCCACCTGGGCGCGCCGCGTCGCCTAGCCGAGGGTGCGCAAGCGTCAGCGTGGGCGTGGTGGGACGCCCGCGCAGACCGACCTTGGCTCCTACCCTTAAGACATGGTGGAGCAGGATGCGAAGGCGGCTGCGGCTCGTCTTGAGACAAGCGGCGACGAGCCGCAGGGGCCGCTGGTCTGGCGCAACTGGCAGGCACTTCTCATTGGCCAGCCCGCGCGGATCAACTCGCACTCGTCCAGTGGGGCGATCGTGCCCTCTTGGGAGGAGTGGGGCCTGTACTCCGACGCGCGCCTGATCGGCGAGCTAGGGCTCGGACCCTATGAGCTCATGCTCGCGTTTCCGCCGCTGGATCCCCGCCTAGGCTTCGCGCAGCTCACCGTGGTGGCGCGGTCGGTCGATCATCTGCTCGACGCCGACGGCCACCTGCGCGAGCTGGAGGAGGTCGACATCGAATCCTACGCCGGCGGCGACCTGGGCGATCAACTCGCCGCGTTGCTCTCGCTGGCGCTCGACCGGCGGGTGCGCTGCGGCGGCGTGCTCCGCCACGCGCTGGACGGTGACCTGGCCGGCCGGCCTATGCTCGCCTCGCATCACCCTCCCGCGCTCGGACCGCCCAGCCGACGACCGGTGCTGCCCAGCGTGGCCGGCGAGGCTAAGCTCGAAGATGCAGCGCCCTACCTGCGCGCCTACGCGGCGCTGAGCGCCTCGCAGGCCGTAGTGCTGCAGCGCGCCGCCAACCTGTTCGGCGACGCGCTGTGGTGGGCCGACGCCGATCCGCGCGTGGCCTGGATCAAGCTATCCGGTGCGGTGGAGACGGCTGCGAACCTGTGGGCGGGCGACCGCTCGGTCGACCCGGTCCAGATTCTTAAGCGCCGACGCGGACGCTTGTACGGGGAGCTGAAGAAGACTGCGCCCGATGCGCTGGAGATCGTCGCCCGCCACCTGTCCTTCACTCTCGGCGCGCAGGCCAAGATGGTCGAGTTCCTGCTGGCCCACCACCCCGGCTCACCGCCGATCCGGCCGCAGTTCGGCTGGGCGCCCTGGGACGAACTCGAGCAGGCGCTCGACGTGCTCTACGACCATCGATCGCGCGACCTGCACGACGGCATCCCCTTTCCGGCCCCACTCTGCGAAGGGCCGATCAGCGACAGCGAGGGCGTCGCCGCCGAGCGGTTCCCAGGGCTGGGCGCCGAGCAGGCCGGCGGCCGCTGGACGGCGAAGAGCCTGCCTATGTACCTGCACACCTTCGCGTACCTCACGGGCGGCGCCCTCCGCCGCTGGTGGCTGGAGCTGGCCGACGCGGCCCCAGGGCACGCCACCGATGCCGCCCCGGCCGATGCGCGCGCCGAGCCCGTTCCGGATAGGCAGGTCGGCGCATGAGCGCCTCGGAGCTTCGATACGACCCCGAGGCAGTCGCGCTGTTCATCGGCGCCGAGCAGGTAGTCGACATCGCGCGCGACGATGCGGTCGTCGCCTCGGTCGAAGCGGTGTCAAAGGCGTCAGTCACCTCGATGGAGCGCGCGCTGGGCGAGTACGAGGAGGCCGACGGCGCCACCGTCTCGGCGGTGTACCTCTCCGACGTCCCGGCGAACGAGTTCGACGGCGACCAGTCGCCACGTGACCTCCCACTGAGCTTCATCGGCGGCAGGCTCATGGCCGAGATCGGACGGGGCCTGGACCGCGAGGACGGGCTGCCGTTTGACGTCGCCGGCCTGCTCGCGCCGCTGCTGGAGCGCTACGGCGGCAGCTACGGCGACAGCTTCCGCGACGAGCAAGAGGGACACTGGTTCGAGCTCCACTCCCTGGCGCTCGCAGGCGACGAGCGGACGATGGGCGAGCTGTTCGAGATGGCGACGAACGCCCAAGCCCTGCTCGACGCGGCGTCGGGCAACGGGGCGCTGACCGCGCGGACGGTCCGCGACCTGCTGGCTGGCGGCCACGCCCAAGCGCTCGTCGGCCAGCCCGAGTCGTCCTGGATCGACGCCAAGGCGATCCCGCACAAGCTCGACGGCGAGGGCGCGAGCTTTGAGCTGGGCAAGGACGTGGCCGCGTTCGCCAACCTCGGCCAGGACGCCATCATCGTCTTCGGCCTGGTCACCGAGCCCGGCGCCAGCGGTGGCGATGTCATCGACCGCGTCCATCCGTTCAAGCTCAGCTCGGTCAATGTGCCGGCGCTGGCCAACGCGCTCGCCGATCGCCTGGTGCCGCTGCTGACCGACCTGGACATCGGGCTGGTTGAGTCGCGCGCCGGCAGCGGCTACGGCTACGGCTGGCTATTCATCCCACAGCAGCCGCCTCACGTGCGACCAGTGCTGGTACGGGGCGCCTTGGCCGGCGATAAGGTGCTCGGCGCCCACATCAGCATCCCGTGGCGTGTTGGCGAGGACACCCGCCACTGGGACGCGTCCACCGTCCATGCGCTGATCCAGGCCGGTCGCGTCGCGCTGGAGCAGGCTGAGCAACGCGAAGCTGACCGCGCGCGACCGCCGGACGGACGCTGATCGCACGCGTGGCACGCGTGCCCGATGCTAAGCCTGCGATGGAGTTGTCCCGACTTCAACGAACTGGGCGCGCCGCCCCTCGACGTGTACGGCACGCCGTGGGGCGAGTGTTTGGCGGCGTCGACCCTGACGTCCTCACCGTCTCCGGCACGGCGACTGTACGCATTCCGGCCGAGGTCCAGACGTGGAGTGAGGTTCAACGGTCAGCGTGATCGCAGAGGAGCGGGCCGTCCTGTTCGCATGCCGCTTCGGCGGGCGCGCCGACTGACGTGGACTTCCTGCCTCGTAGCTATTACTGTCACGCATATGGCCAACTTAGTTGGCGATACTTCTGACATCGGTGCTGTGGATCGTTTGTATGCGCTGGCTGAGCCGCAGAGCGGTTACTTCACAGCGCAGCAGGCGATCGGCGTGGGCGTGCCGCGGGCGACGTTGACCTATCACGCCCGAGGGGGCGGAATGCTGCAGCGTGCCGGTCGAGGCGTTTATCGCTTGCGTCGCTTCCCCGGCTCGTCGCATGAGCATGTCGTCCCCGCCTGGCTGAGGCTGTCGCGCGCGGCCGCTGTCGTATCGCACATCAGCGCGATGGAGCTGCTGGACCTCACCGACGTGATCGCCGATGAGGTCCACGTGACCATGCCTCGCTCCAAGCGCGGTACGACGATCCCTGATGGGGTTCGCGCGCACTTCACCGATCGGCCGATCGAGGGACGTGACCGGCGTCAGGTCTCGGGGGTTCCGGTCACGGGCGTGGAGCGCACGATCACCGATGTCGTGCGCGGTGACGGCTGGACCGAGCAGGTCGATCTCGCGGTTCGTCAGTCGTTGAGCCGCGGCATGACGACGTTGCCGCGCTTGAGCGAGCGGCTGCCTAAGTCCTGGCAGGCACGACTGCGCGGCGCGGCCGGCGGCATCGGTTCGTGAGGTACGCGACCGCCTTCCGGGCGCGTTGCGCTCGTCGGGCGGACAGCGGCCTCGTCCGCCGCTGATCCGGTCTCAGTCCGTCGTCGTGCTCACGTGGTCGGCAAGCTCGTCGAGGCTTGTCAGCAGGGTCGTTCCGTACCGCCTCGGCGCGTCGGCTTGCCGCAGGACATGGGCGGAGTGGCGTTCGGTGACCACCACGTCGCAGTACGGTGCGACGACGGAGAGCGCGTCGATGTCGAAGATGTCATTCGGCTTCCAAGCCGAGTCGGGGTTGCGGTGCTTGGCGGTTCGGAGGGTGATCCAGGTGTCTGCCGCCGGCATGGCGTCGGTGAACTCCCGGGCTGCTTCGACGCTGGTCAACACCTCCGAGAGGCGCACCTCGTGCGCCCGGAGCGCGTCCTCACGGATGGACTCGATCTCGAGCGCGAGGTACCGCGCAGCTATGACGTCGCGCAGGCGGCCGCGCCGCCACTGCGGGTCCTCCGCGAGCTGGAGGGCGAAGTCCTGCTCCTGCTGCGCTCGCTGCTCGGCACCTCGGCGTGCCCCGGATGGATCCCAGCCGTCTCGGCGCAGCTCTTCCTCGACAGTGTCGTCCGCGGGCCCGCGGATCACGGAGCGATCGAGGTCGCGCTCGGCCTTTCCGATGCGCTGGTCGAAGTAGGCTGCGCCGCCGGGCGCCTCTCGTCGGGCTTGGTCGGTGACGTCGTTGCCATCGCGGTCCCGGACACGCATTCCGCCCCGGAGACCGAGCGCTTGCAACACGCCGCGGCCAATGAGCGGTACTGCCTCGAAGCGCTCCGCCGTCCCGGTCGCGCGGCACAACGCCGTTTCGAGCTCGAGCGCCGCGATGGTGGTGAGCGGCATGACGCACGAGTAGCCGGTGAGCTCTTCGATGATCTGTCCGAGATCCTGTCGTTGCTGTCGGCGGAGGATGCCGGTCAACTCCATCATCAACGGGCCGCCGATGACGTAGGTCCACCCGTCGCGGTGAGCAAGGACTGCTTCTAGCGCCGTGGAGAACCGCTTCCCGTCCCAGTGACCAACCGCTGCTTTCGCCAGGCCGATCCAGTGATTGAGGTCGAGGTACACCAGTCGTGTGTGCTGGGAGCGCAGCAGTCGCGACGGCCAGACGACGGCAACGTCTGTGCGCTCTGCTCCGGTGCGGGCCATCGACTCAGTCTGAGACGTGGGACGGACGTCGACGGCGAGGGGTGATCGGGGGGCTCGTCGACTAGGGAACGTGGGTCCGCACGAGACAGATCCCGTGGTCGATCCGTTGCTCACCGCCGATGAGGTCGCCGCCTTCATGCGCGTGACACGGTCGTGGGTGTACGCGGAGACCCGGCGGAACGCGCTTCCTCATCTGAGGCTCGGGCGCTATGTGCGGTACCGCCGGTCGGCCATCGAGCAATGGCTTGAGGGCGCTGAGCGCGGGCCGGGACGTCGATGACGGGGTGGGGGAGAGAAGTGCGAGCTGAGAGCTACTGGTGACGTGGCTAAGCGCGACTACGGCACCGGGCAGTTGTACATCGAGTTCGGCTCGTACTACGGGCGGTGGCGAACGGCCGATGGCCGCAAGCTGAACCGCAAGGTCGGCAAGGCGCGGGTGAAGGGCACGTCGGAGGGGTTGACGCGGGCCGAGGCCGAGCGGCGGTTTCGCAAGATGCAGGAAGAAGAGGAGCGGACGCCTACGCGTTCGGTCTCCGAGCGCCGGACCGTGGATGACGCGACGGACTCCTTGCGGCGCAAGCTGAAGATCGAGGGCTGTCGGACGTCGTATCTGCAGGGGTGCGAGTCGATGCAGCGCGTGCACATCTCGCCTCGGTTGGGATCGAAGCCGGTCGACCGTGTGACGCAGACCCAAGTTGAGGATCTCGCGGAGGAGATGCTGGCGCAGGGCAAGTCGCCCAAGACCGTCCGCAACGTCATCACGTTCTTGCATTCGGTCTTTGAGCACGCGATCGACAAGCGGTGGGCAACCGAGAACCCGGTGCGTCGCGCCACCCGTCCCAAGCGCCGGCGCGCGGGCGACGCCGATCCCGACTTGTTGTTCCTGTCGGTCTCCGAGCTGCATCGGGTCGTTGGTGCGATCCCCGACGAGGTGGTTTTGCGCGAGCCTGCCCCGACGCGGCGCGGCCGGCGCGGTCCGGCGCCGCCGCCGCCTCCCGATGTCCTGGGGCCGGTGCTGCGGATCATCATCTTGGTCGCGGCGCTGACCGGACTGCGGCAGTCGGAGCTGTTGGGCTTGCGCTGGCGCGACGTGGACTGGCAGGCCCAGCGGATCCGCGTGCGCAACACGTTCGTTCGTGGCGAGCACTCGGGCGAGGGCAAGTCTGACCTCTCGACCCGGCGCTCGGTCCCGATGGCCGACGTTGTCGCCGAGGCGTTGCGCCACTGGCTCGAGCGCACCAACTACTCCGCGCCCGACGATCTCGTCTTCGCCCACCCGCAGACCGGGCGGCCGGTCGACCGCAGCAAGGTCAGCCGGCGCTTCAAGCGCGCCTGCAAGGACGCCGGGGTCCGCGTCATCCCCTTCAAGAATCTGCGACACACGTTCGCGACACGGCTGGCCGCCTCGGGCGAGCCGCTGCGATTCATCCAGGAGTTCCTCGGACATGCCGATTCTAAGACCACGCAGATCTACGCCCACTACGCGCCTTCCGAACACGAGGTGGCGATGGTCAACCGCGCGTTCGCGCAGGACCCCGATGCGTAGCCGTCGGCGGATCGTCGCGGTAGCCTGTACGGCGATGGCACGCCGTGCTGACAGCCCCGCGACCGAAGTGCCTGGCCTGGCCGAGCTGGTCGACCGCGGCGTCGTCGTGCCCGCCACGCGCCGGCTCTCCGTTGTGCTCGCCGAGCACCCGCCGGTCAAGCTCGACGACGCGCAGGCGACCGCCCGCGCGCTGGACGAGCAGCGCAGCGACCGTGCTTGATCTCGCCCGCGACGGGCTGCTGTACCTCGACACCTCGGCACTGATGAAGCTCGTCGTCGACGAGGCCGAGACGCCGGCGCTGCGCGAGGAGCTGGCGCGATGGGGAGAGGGGCGGCTCGTCACCAGCGCGCTGACGAAGGTGGAGCTGCCTCGCGCGGTCACCCGTGCCGTGGCGCCTGTCGTCCTCGGGGACCGTCTTCTAGCGGTCACGCAGCTCCTCGAGGCCATCAACATCATCCCGTTGAACGAAAACATCATTGTGGTTGCGGCGCAGCTCCAGCCACCGATGCTCCGCTCGCTTGACGCCATTCATCTCGCCAGCGCACGAGCCGTTCATCTCACCGCGAGGTCGACCGTCGTCTGCGGATACGACCGGCGGCTGCAAGACGCCGCAGCTGCGTACGACTTGCTGACCATCAGCCCCGCGTAGCGGGCGGGTTCTGGCGTCTGGCCGCCGTCGGCTGCGAGGATCGTGCTCGTGGATTTCGAATTCGTCTCGCCGATCCTCAAGGAGGTCGGGCTAGCCGCAGCAGCGGGCCATCCGCTGGACTTGATCGAGATCGCGAACGAGGTAGGCCAAGAGCTCGAAGGTGTCATCGAGGTGCTGCAATGACTCGAGGACCTCGGCCTGATCCTGCGTGGCGGCGACGGGTACGGGCATGTCCCGATCCTTCTGCACGCCGGAACTCAGTACCTGGCGGCGCGCGGAAACGTCCCGCTCGCCGACGTCGCGTTTCTCAGCGACGTCATCGACGACCTCCACGCGCGCGCGGCACTCCGCATCGGCTCGACGGTTCTCGTCGACCAGTTTCGCGGCGCCGCGATCGGCGGCGAGCTCGTCGACCACGCCCGTCAGGTCGTGCCGCCTGCGTTCGCCACCGCTGTCGACCTGTCGATCGCCACGAACCTCCTCGCCGCAGCAGTCGCCCTCACCACACGACTCGGGCTCGGCCACCCGGCCGGAAGCTTGGCCGAAGAGATCCTCTCGGTCGAGATCCTCGACATCGCCTCCGGCCACCTCGAGGCCCAGCACGTGTCCGGCGACCTCACCTCCGAGGAGACACAGCACGCGCGGCAGGAGCTGCGCGGGATCTTCGAGCTGTTCGAGGACGACGACGTGCTCGACCTGTTCGACATGGCCGAGCCAGCCGACGCGGCCCTCGCCGGCCATAGTTGGACGAGCCAGCAGATGGGCAAGGTCGACCAACGCCTCGAGAGCTGGTTCCGCCCCTTCGGGTATGTGAGCCCGTCGGGCTACTACTCGCCGCACCCGGACGACGACGGCGGCGACGACGTCGATCTTCCTGGTCTGTGCTGAGGGCAGCACGTTCGGCGAGGGTGCTGGACACGGACGCTCAGACTAAGCGTCTCATGCCGGTCCGCTAAGCGGTCGCCCGTCCACAGGCTTCCCGCCGTGTGGGCGGGGTGGGCATAGTGCCGCCGCGCTCACATGCACCAACCGCCGTGTTTTAGCGCTCAGAAGATTTCACGCGCGCTCGGAGAAATAGGCGTGGCGAGTTCGGGCGAAATTCGGTCCGTCCGTGGAGAAGCGTGCGGTTGTCCAACACGAGGCAGTCACCCGCTTCGAGTCGGAGGAGACAGCGAGTCTCGTTCGCAGAGTGCTCGAGTTCTTCCAGGGCGAGCTGGACCTCCGAGGTGACCGGAAAGCGCTCGATTTGATCGCGGTTGTAGCGAATTTCCCATTCTCCGGCCACCCGTGAGAGTATCTGGGTAAGTCCAAAGTCCGTGAGGAACGCGCGCCGGGAGAGTAGTTTCCGGGTCTCGCCGGAGATGAGGGGTAGGAAGTTCGGCAAGGCCGAGAGGATCGTATCGCCGCCACCGTGTGGGTCCGGTCGGACGCACTGCAACATCACGATCTTTGCTGGTTCAGGCAGGTAGAATTCGTCGGTATGGCAGGCAAACTCCACCGCCGAGGTGGACTTGATTGGTAGGCCTTCCGTATCGAGCTTGGGGTCAGCAAGAGATTCCACCCGCGTCACGAGCGGAGCGGTGCACGAGACGGTGAAGTCCTCAGCCGATGGCGTGTCGAGCGACGTCGCGAGACGCTGTAGGTCGATGCCGCTCTCGTCCCGTGAGAAGCTGGCTATGCGCACCGCGCCGTACTGCTCGAGTAGCGACAGGACCTCCGGAGGATCAGGAGGGCCGTCCAGGCTGCCGATCTGCACGCCGTGAGCCTATACCGGCGATCTTTCTACGCTGAAAGTTCTGACGTCGAACCTGCCCCGTCGATAGCAACGCCTCCACGGGCGGAGCTCGCGGCGAGCAACCCTTTGGAGGCGGCTACTGGAAGGCCTTGTGGATCGCGTCGATTGCTGCGTCGAGCTCGCCGGGAGCCTCGCTACCGGCGATCCTGTCGATGGCCTCGTCGAGACCAGCTCGTTTCAAGGCGTCTCGCGCGACATACCCATGGCACTCAAGTGAACGCGACCCTGCCTTGGTCGTGATCCGCGGGAACTCGCCGCGCGTCAGGGCCGTCACTTCGCCTGGCACCAGCGGCTGCCAAGCGTCCGGCGACGAAGCGAGCTGAAGTCCGAAGAGCTTGGTGCGAGTGGCCAGTGTGCCCAGCTGCGGGCTGGGCCGGGCGTCGCGCAGCGCCCGTGCGTATTCGACTGTAGGACGCAAGACATGACGAACCTCAAACGGTGCTCCGGGTCGAAGAAGCGCTGTGACCTTGTGCGCGTGGCGACGCAGGCGTGCCAGACCACCGGTGAAGCCCCGCACGACTTCAGGCCGAAAGCGGGTCGGATCTTGGCCAGGTGTAGCTGCAGCCAACTTGGTTAGAGCAGCGTTCGCACCGGCTGGTCGGGTATGGATCAGCAAGTCCAACCCGCGTTGTTCTGAACGAGGCACGGACGCCGCCTCGTGATCTCCGATCAGATGCGATGAAGGCAGCCCGAAAGGCGCGGTCGCATCCATCCCGTCGTCAAAGACGAAGGCGACCTCGAGGTCGATCAGGACGAGATGGTCCCGCGCCAGAACGACATTCTCCGCGTGGAGGTCGCGCAGGCCTAGAACGTAGCTCAGTGCCAGTGCGTGCCCCAAAGATTCGTACAAGGACTTGACGTCCCGGTCGGAGCGGTCGGTTGCCTCGGCTTCGAAACGTGCGCACCCATATGAAGGCGTAGAGATCGTCTCCGGAATCCGGGGAAGCAGTCCCACGGTTCGCGCCACCCGGCCAACGAGCTCGTCGACGCGGAGATCACGTGGTTTGAACACGAACGTATGGTCAGCGAATCCCAACACCATGCCTTCTCGTCCGTCATGGACGTCTCCACCGCTGGATCCGACCCGGTGCAACGTGGCCGCCGGCGCGATGCCAAGAGCAGCCGTTCGCTGCGTTGCGAGTCGATGGGTCTCCACAATTGCTGTGGCCACGCTGGTCGCCCACGTAGCCATCCGCGCCGACAAGACATAGGTCAACGCGGGAAACTCGGCGAGCAGGGCTCCAAAACCTTCGCTCGCGAGGTAGATCGTATGGTCAGCCAGCCTGCTACCGGCGGCGGCGACACCCGCGATCTGCCGATAGCGAGCTTCGTCTGCGGCGAGCAGCGGCTCGAGCGTTTGCCGAAGGTCGGCGCGCAGAGCGGTCGTGTCGAATTCCGCCTCACGCACGAACGGCGCAACAGCAGTCTGATCCAAGGCGTCCCTGACCGACTCAGCACAAGACGCCGCGAGTGACTCTGAGACCACGTCCGCAGCTTCGGCTCCCCGGGAGGTGGTTGACGCAGGCTGCTTCCAATCGCAAAGGCGGCTGATCGCTGCCGTGAGAAGCAAGGCACCTGTCAGCGCCTCCTTGGTTGACATGAACCGCGCTCCAGGTGGGAGGTGGATCTGGGCTTAGCGCCCCATATGTACACCGATCGGCCATCGTGAGATCCGCCGACCGACACCGTGTCGCCACTGCTGACGTGAAGATCCGGCGGAAGCGGGTGAAAAAGGACCTCCCACGACGACTCGCTCGACGGCGAAGGCCGGTTTTCATAACGCACGTCGTCGTCGAGGTCGAGCGCAATCCATTGAACGATTCCGTTGGTCCCGTGACCGGTCGCGTCCAGCGTGATCGCATTCTCGCTGCTCGCTGGTGCCTGGCATGTCGTCAGGTCGAACGTGAAGAGAGTGGCGCTTTTACTCGTCAACTCAATGTCTGGGTCGTTCGAACTAACCGAGTACATCCGGGGCGCCAGCAGGTTGAATGGGGTCAAGTCGATGCCGTCGACCACGTCCATTCGGCCACGAGAGATACGCGAGTCGCTGGCTAGCGCCACCTTGACGTGACCGCGGGCAGGTATTACTTGTGCCGTGGGCTTGGTAAGCCTCTGGATCGCATCGGCGTGAGCCTGTAGCACGCCCTCCCCGATCAACTCGTTGCTGATGATCTCCGACACCAGAACGTCAGCTCGGTGGAGAAGGTTGCGGCCGAGTTGAAGGTCGGTGGAATGTTTGTTCACCACCACCACGTCATGGCAACCGTTGGTGTCGAGAACGAGGCGCGCGGCGAGAGCGACAGGTTCCGAGACCTCGCACGTGACCACGCTGCCAGCGCCGAGTCGATGAGCATAGGCGGCGAGGATGCCTGAGCCAGTACCAATTTCCAGGACTCGTGCACCGGGGGTTATTGCCCGAGCGAGAGCAGTGCGATAAGCCTCAAGTCGACCGCGGTCCTGGACGATTGCGAAATGCCAGCGGGGCACTCCTCTGCTCAGGATCGCCCCAGCAAGGCTCCGGATCTTGCCATCGAGGGGATCTGATTCGTCAACGGCGCGTGCTGCCAGCCTCCGGGCCTTCTCGGGATGCGACTCCCGCAGTTCCCATGCGGCCCGCAACACAGCGTGCGGTGACTCTGGAGTTCGGTCGCGGTTGCCGTAGGGCCGTTCGGTCGGTTTGCTCATGCCGTTTCCCCACGGGTGTGGACGATGGCCGTCAATGGCTCATGAATCCCGCCCCGGGACCTCGGATCATGCCGGAAGCATTCCTCGTCGGCTACGCGCTTTGGTTGATAGGGGATCTGTCAGCTCCGCGTGAATCAGCGGTCAGGACCTCATTCTGATTACTCGGTCGTCTCAACGAACGCCGTGACTCCCCTCGAAGCCAGGGCCGCGTCGACCTGCCGAAAGGTGTGTGGTAGATTCGCCGCGAGGCGCCGCTTCAACCTCTATACGATAGGAACGCGGATGGAAAACGCGACGGTGTCTGAGCGACTGATGGTCGACGAGATTTTGGCTGCCGTCCGGAGCGAGGTCGAAGCGGCCCTTTCCCGGGATGGCCAGAACTCCGGCTGCAACTGACATGTCCTCGAGGTCCGGCGGCCACCGCGACGCCGGAAGCATCTTCCATCGGGCAACCGCTTGAACGATGCGTCGGGATATTCGAGAGCTCTTGTATGCGGTCGAGGCGGAGGATGCCAGCGCCGGCACATTCCTCCATTTGACGGCCAACGAGTCGTGGGCCTCTGAGACAGCGCGGAGAATCGGCGGATTGCGCGTTGGCGACCGGTACGTCGTTGGTCCGGGCGACGATCTTGGAGTCGAGGACTTCGCCGGCTTCACGTTCTCCGGTTACCCTGCCGCGAGTTCGCTGCTTGCAAGCGCCACTCGAGCAGCCAAAGACATGCTAGGCGCAGCGGAAGTCAGTTTGGCCCCGCTGTCCGGAGTCCACGCGATGACCTGCGCTCTCCTCTCCCTCACCGAACCCGGTGACCATGTCGTATGCGTTCACCCAGGCACCGGTGGACACTTTGCTACCGCAGGGATACTGCGACGGTCGGGTCGCCATCCAGTGTTTGTCCGCTACCAGCACGAGTCGCTGTCCATTGACGCGAGCCAACTTGCCGAAGCCGTGTGCTCCTCAGGCGCGCGCTGCGTTTACCTCGACGTGTCCTCGACCATACGCTCGCACGATCTCGCGTCGATTCGGTCTGCTGTCGGCCCCGATACTCGCCTGATCTACGACGCAAGTCACGTCCTCGGGCTGATCATGGGGGGGCGCTTTCAACATCCCCTGTCGGAAGGCGCAGACGTCATCTCGGCAAACACCCATAAGACCTTGCCAGGCCCACAGAAGGGACTGCTGGCATTCCGAGATCAGGACCTGGCGGACCGCGCCAACGACGTCATCGACAATGCGCTTATCTCGAGCACGCACTCTGGATCTACGCTAGCGCTCGCTGTCACCCTGCTCGAGATGGAGGAGTTCGGGTCCGAGTACGCAGAACAAGTTATTGCAAACTCGAATGCGCTCGGCGCCAGCCTGAGTGAACTCGGGCTAGACGTTCGGACGACGCCGGACGGGGCGTTCTCCGAAAATCATCAGGTGCATCTATTCTGCGACCGGTTCGGAACCCCCAGCGAGGTGGCTTCGCGCCTGCACAGGGCCCGGATTTCGGGCAATGTCGACACCGCCATCGGTCCGCGTGCGTATCTGCGAATCGGTACGCAAGAGTTGACTCGTCGGGGTATGGCCGAGCCCGAGATGTCCACGATCGCAGCGATGCTGAACTTCGCTCTGAGGCCCGCCGGCGGTGATCTGGGCCACGACGTATCTGCGTTCGTCGCGCAGCACACGGGTTCTGCGTTTTCTTTCTCGGCAAGCAACCTCCCGGCCCGCCTCCGTTCTAACGCTAGGAGACCCGAGAGCGGTTGAACCGATGGTCGCCAAAGGTGGACGAATCATGTGGCGGACGCGCTCGCGGAAACTAATCTCGCACCGACTCCGCGACATATAGCATCATGCGTTCGCCTGCGTTCAACTTAAAGGAAGGGCAGGGTGCTGCGCCGTCCGCCCATGACTTCGGACAAGCGCCTCCGCAAACAGGCAGGACGGGACAAGAGTGGCACGGTAGTTCATCACGCTCCAAGACCTCCTCATTGAAATTCGCGAAGTCGAGGTCGGATGAGTCGCCCACGCGGTCGACTCGGCCCGTCTCATACCGGTTGGGGTTCCCGTAGGCAGGGACGTAGGGTGCCTCCGAGCAGTTGTACTCGATCCCATCCGCGTCGGTGACGCGCGAGTCGGGGCGGACGGCAAGGCAAACGATCTCGCGCCGACTCGGTAGGAGCGGGACTTCGTAGCCCAACGAGAGCATCTGCGCGAACCATTCGATTTCGCGCGACGCGAACGAGTTCGCGTCCAGACTCACGTCGGCCGCGTCGTTTCCCCAAGCGTGAATCGGAGCGAAGTACAACGAAAAGCGCTCGTGGAGGCCCTCGTCCGCAAGCAGGTCGATCAACTCGGGAACCGCATCTGCGTTGGTCTTGTCAACGTTGCAGCGCAAACTGACATCAAGAGTCAGGTCGGGCTCGGCGGCGATGGACCGGAGTCTTCGGAGGATCGGCGCGAACGTGCCGCGACCGCCCTTCTTCGTGACCCGACGCAGGTCGTGACTTCGCGCGGGCCCATCGAGGGTCACCTCTATATGCCCGACTTTCAGAACGTCTTGCAGTTCCCTGGCCAAAGGAAGACTGAGTCCCAAGCCGTTGGTCACGACGCGGGCTGTGTAGTCGCACCCGAACGTCGTGGCAACCTCCACGAGTTGCGTCGTAAGCGTCCGCATGACGGGCACGGCCAGCAGAGGTTCGGCACCAAACCAGCCGATTCGCAATTCTTCATAATGCTGGCCACGACGAGCGGCGTCGGTGAGCCTCGACCTGATCTTTGTGACCAGGCCAACCTGGACAGCGGCGTCCATAGAAGAGTTGCGATGTTCCTGCCCGCAATACCCGCACCCGAGTTGACAAGCAGCGGATGGCTGGATGATCTGGACCAGCACTGGCGACGTCTCGATCGCTTCGCGGTTCTCCGCGACGACCACTGCGAGTTCGTCAGCTTCCTTCGCGACCAGGATCTCGGCATTCTCAAGGACCCCAACAAGCGCCGCGGGGATGTCTTCGAACCTCCCGGCGCGCAGCGCCTGCCACGTTTGCTCGGGGATCAGAAAACATTGGCCGGAGCGAGTGGCCATCAGGACGCGTGAGCGGTTTGGCGACTCACCTACCGTCGCGCCGGCGATCAAATAGCGCGACAGCTTCAGAGACTTCATTGCGTCACTCATGAGTGTGGAATCGAGGCCCGGCGGCGTCGTGGTGGCCGCCGGACCTCGATGACATTGTCAGTCGCAGCCGGTGTTCCGGGCGCTCAGCCGGGCTTCGACCGCGAAGAAGCGAATCGGGTCCCCGCCCGCCTGCTCCCACTCGGCGAATTGCGCGCCGGAGTTCTGGCCGACCCGGGAAAGGGCCGCCTCGACGTCACTCTGGGCGGCAGCCAAAATCTCGTCGACCGTCAGTCGACTAGACACCATCGTGTTTGCCATCGGCGCTCCTATCGTATTGTGGTTAAAGTGGCGCCTCGCGGCGAACCTACCACACACCTTTCGGCAGGTCGACATGGAGTTCGGGGTGACCGGCGGAGTGAGCTGTAGGCTGCGCGGCGAACGTCGTGGGCACCTGACGATCGAGGAGCTCGGAGCCAACCCGCCCCGGCGGACCATGCTCGCCTCCGAGCGCCCGTCGAGACGCGAGCCAGTCCCTTGCCTTCGTTGGTTCCTCTACCGACGAGCAAGATCTACGTGTTGGCCTGAGCTTGAACCCACTGTGCGATTGCCTGGCGGCTGAAGCGCTTGCTCCGTCCGATGCGCACGGAAGGGAGCGAGTTCCGCCGTCGTCGGCTGAGTTCATAGACGGTGCTGGTCTTGATCGTCAGCAACTCGGCGACGTTCCGGCGCCCTCAAACCCTCGAGCGCGCGGCAGATGCCGCGCCACTGATCGTCTCGGGCACGCGCTGACTGGCGGCAGGTGGCGTCCGCGGCGCGGTGTGAAGTGCGCAGGCTGTCTGTCTCGGCGGACGATTCATGGTGCGTGGCTACGACCGGTTCGGAAGCTGTCGCCCTCGAGGGGGCGTCTCGCGTTTAGTCCCGTCTGATAGGTGCGCTCGCACCAAGCGCGTCGATCTCAAGAACTCGTCGATCTCTGGCCGTTAGGTTCGGCCCCATCTCAGGAGCGAATGTGATCCACGCCGGTCGTGACTCGCCCTCCTCGATCCGAGTGACAAGCGCATCTAGCTCGGCCCGGGTGTCGACCCGGGCAAAGCTTCGTGGACCGAGGGTTGGATGAGAGTGCTCCAACGCGTCGATGGCTGACGCGGTGAAGTCCACCATCTGGTTTCGCGCCGACAAGACAGACTGGAATCCGTAGAGGACGTCGTCCAGGAGCCGTGGAGAGACATGCGAAGGCATGTTGTGCGTCTCGACGACGAATCCCCGCACGCTTTGGCCTGTCGCACGCACTTCTGTAAGCGCACCACGGCCGGAGGCGGCGGCTCCGACAAAGGCGTCGAGATCCACGAAATGCACCAGGACGATCTCGGACTCGATGAGCGCGCGGCGCATGCTCAGCTCCAACGGCCAAACATGCGGAGGTGCCAGCAGAGGCGACGGTCGCTCAAGCGGTCCAAGATTGATGCCTACGACAGGTCTGCTCATCGCGTCGATCGCTTCTGCTGCAGACGGAGACGGTGAGAAGTCCTCGGCATTTTCTCCTGAGGTCGCGAGCACGACGTCTCCGGGCGAATGCATCGCCCATGACGTGAGGCCGTCGAACTGTTGCATTGCCTCAGCGACGGAGGCGAACGTGTAGTCCGCTGGCGTCGTGATCTCGAACGTCGAGGTCAAGTGCGAGTCGCCCTCAAGAACGGCGTCGCCGACGTTGAGCAGCTTCGTAATCGCTTCGGCCCGCCGCCGCTGGCGCCCCTTTCGGCTCCGACCTTCGTGCCGTGGATGACCGCCTGACTCGATCAGGATGGGATGCTCCGGATCAGAACAGACGATCACGTCCGAGACACGAAGGCAGTACGTCAAGTCTGCGATCAATGCTGGGATCCCTCGGCGACAGATCGTCTCGGCGATTTCGGCTGTCGCTCGGAAGCCGTGTTGATTGTGAATCGCCGGTGGCGACGCCTGGTTCTTGGCGAGTTGGCGGATCGTGTGGGAGTGGAGGAGCCGCCAAGCAAGAGCGTCGCCGAACAACCGCAGAAGGCGAAGATGCCGACGCTCGGGAGACGCTTTGTCGGCGAACGCGACTGGTTCGGCGTCGACGATTGCAGCGATCAGCCGACGTTGGAATTCCCATACGTCCTCCGCGCTGGCGATCTTGTCGAACGCCTCGAGAAGCTCTGCTCTGATGTCGGTGAGTCCGTCAGGCACGACTGAAGTGTCCGACACCGCGCCGACTCATCCAGGGGTGCCGCGAGCAGTTTCCCGTGTCAACGGCCGCGCCCGGTCCAATTCCCGGTCCAAATTGAGCGCAACTTAGAGGTACTCGGAAACCACAAACCCTTGAAAACAAAGGGGATACGCCTCAGCGAAACCCCCTAGATCGGGCTGGGGGCCGGGCGGTCGCAGGTTCAAATCCTGTCTCCCCGATACGTAAGAATGGCCCGCAAACGCGGGCCATTCTGGTGAAGAGAGTGGGCGCGGCCGCAGGCTCGCGGTACAACCGTGCGAGACCCCGACGCAGCGGCTAACCGTGCTAGTCCCTGATCTTCTGGAGTACGCGCCCTGGAGCGGTTGAGTGCGCGATGATCGAAGACGCACGGCTCCAGGCACTACACCTTCTCCCGTGCGGTTCGCGAGTGGTGCTTCGTTCAGCTTCCACTTGTCGAGCTGGGAGCGTTTCGCACCCTGCTCAAGCAACGTGACTCAGCGACCTCGGGTTGTTCGCAGGAGACCTTGGGAGACAGCTGACCGTGAGGGCATCCTCGCGCCTGTGGGCTATGCACGGCATGGTGGCTGGATCACGACCTATCGGAGTGTCTGAACGGCAGTGATTTCCGTGTGCGTGAGGAGAGCGGCCACATTCGTGGACAGAGCTGAAAGCAGACGCCGAGGAGGTTCACGGCAGCGACGCGAACGTCCAGATCCTCCACCACGATTGGCAGCTCCTGACAGCGGCTGAGCTCCAGAAATGGCTAGATGCCAGCGGTCCCTTGGGGCAACATGGCCGAAGGGCTCAAAGTCTCCTACGAGATGCGAGCCACGTTCGGCGCTGCGCCGTCACATGAGCGACTCCTTATACAGTGGCCACGCTGCCGATGCTTGTGCTTACCGAGCATCTGGTGCGGCTCAGTGGAGCTGATCGTCGACTGAGCGGACACTCCGAGACTGACGCACAACGGCGTTGATGCGCGCCGACGCTCAGGGTCGTCCCACAGCGCGGGGAGCGTGACGACTCGGATCTGCGGGAACGCCGCGTCCGCAGCTGTCGTAGCCCAGTGCGCGTAGGTAGCGGGCCAGCGAGACCGCCGGTCATGGCTTCGCGGATCAATCCATTTGTGCGTCGGGAATCGGGTGCCAGCTCAGCGAGTGCTGCCAGACGCTTCGAGGCTCTCCTCTAACGGGCCGCGATGAATATCGTCTGACTGCCCGTTGCTGTCCGTCGCTCCCGTGCCGCTGGCGCTGGCGAGACCATCGCGAGATCACACGCAGCGGGCGAACGTAGCCTTGCAGTCGTTCGGCGCACGGAACTGCCGCTGAGCTTCTCCACACACGACTGAGTGACGGAGGCCGGTGCGGCGGTCGCGCCGACCGGGCACAGAACGTCCGGGCGCCCCTCGAATCAGGAACGCGGCGCTGTGATCTCGCTGCCGTGTCGGGCACGGCACCAGCGCCTGAGGTGGACCGTCTGCATATCCCCTGGCAACTGCGCGTCGCGGGTGCGCGCCTGCCCGCCATGGTCATGGCTCGGCACGCGTGAGCTCTAAGCTAGGCTCGACGTCGGTGGGCGAGCGGAGAAAGCATCGGTCTCCGCACGACAAGAGCGTGGAGACCTGTCAGGGCGGTGCACGCGGCCGACGCAGCGCAGACCAAGGCACTAGATTGGGCGCGCCAGGATGGCTCTAGAGATGCTGACAACGGGGCGCCTGCATTGTGTCGACCGCGACGCTGCGAGGTCGATCGCGCAGGCGCAGAGCCATGGCTCCCGGGCCGTGGCTGACTCCGGCCGCGCGGTCTCCGCGCCTCTGACGCGGAGGCGCTTTTAATGGCGCCCGGCAACTGGAACGAGATCACGCCCTCCGGCTTCGCTTGGGAACGCGAAGCGCTCGAGCACGTCCGCCGTGGGTTCCCCAAGCACGCTCCATATGCCGCGTGGACGAACTTCGAGTTCTTCGACGGTGGATCCCGGCTCTACGAGGTCGACCTCCTGCTCTGTACGCCGAAGGGCTTGCACCTCGTCGAGGTGAAGTCGTGGCCGGGGCTCATCGAGGGCGACGACCACACATGGCGATGGACAGACCCAGACGGGCGGAGCGTGGCCCGCGACAGCCCCTTGCGCTTGGCCAACACGAAGGCGAAGGCGCTCAAGTCGCTGCTCGCGCGCAGCGTCTCCGGGCACCGCGTCCAGCTGCCGTTCGTGACGGCCTGGGTGTTCCTGTCAACGCCGGATCTCGAGGTGCGCCTCACCGAGCAAGGGCGGGTGGGTGTCCTGGGACGCAGCGACCCCGATCACCGACGTCCAGGGGTCCTGGACCTTCAACGAGCGCTGGTGGACGTGACCCCCGCCGACCACGAGCAGTTCAGGCGTCGTCCGGGGCGGCGACTCGATCGACCGACCGGCGAGCTGATCGTGACGGCGATGCGCGAGGCGGGTATCAAGCCGTCCAACCGCATGCGCACGGTCGGCGAGTATCGGCTGGAACAGCTGCTCGTCGAAGGTCCTGGTTACCAGGACTTCGCCGGCGAGCACGAGACGCTCAAGGCGAGGCGCCGCCGCGTGCGCATCTACAACGCTCCGCCAAGCGCCGACGATCCAAGGCGACAAGCGCTCCGCCGTGCGGCGCGACGCGAGAGCCAGCTGCTCGAAGGCCTACAACATCCGGGGCTGCTGCCCATCGAAGGGTACGTCGAGCACGACCTCGGCCCCGCGCTTGTACTGGGCATCGCGCCCGACCGGCCGACGCTCGACGCCTGGCTGACCGAATACGCAGCGAGGCTGTCGCTCATCGACAAGCTGACGCTGTTGCGGGAGATCGTCGACGCCGTCCGCTACGCGCACTCCCACGGCCTCGTCCATCGTGGTCTTTCGCCCCGCAGCATCTTCATCAGCGATGAGGGCCAGCCGCGCATCGGCGATTGGCACACCGGCGCGCGTATAGGAGCGGAAGTCGGCGATCTCACCCTGGCCGGGACCCGCGACCCCGGTGCGCTCGCCGCAAGTGGGGCGGAGGCTTACCTCGCCCCGGAGACCGCGATCACCCCGGAGCTCGATCCGACAGCTGACGTGTTCTCTCTCGGAGCTGTTGCCTGGCTTCTGGTTACGGGCCAGCCCCCGGCCGAGAGAGCTAGTGACCTCCTTGTGGCACTGCGCGAATCCGGAGGCCTTGATCTCGCGGCGGCCGTCGACGGCGTTGGCCCTCGCCTCCGGGACCTCGTGCGGTCGGCGACGGCTCCCGCGATCGGAGACCGGCTTCCGGATGCGGAGGAGTTCCTCGTTCACCTCTCCGACGCGCTGGAAGAGGCTCACGAGGGGGAGGCCGAGGACGCGGCGGACCCCCTTCTGGCCGACAAGGGCGACGTCCTGACCGACGTCCTGATCGTCGAGCGCGCGCTCGGCGCCGGCAGCACGGCGCGAGCGTTGTTGGTGCAAGACGTCGACAGCGGTCAGCGCAAGGTGCTCAAGGTTGCGTTGGACGAGGAACGTGCTGGCGTCCTGCGTGACGAGTTCGAGGTGCTCGAGGCTGTCGTGCATCCTGCGATCGTGCATAGTGACGGGCTGGTGCGAGTCAGCGGCCGCACCGCGCTCGTCCTACAGTTCGCCTCGGAGGGGACGGTCGCGCGCCGTCTTCGTGAAGAGGGGCCTTTCGGACTAGAGCTGCTCGAACGGCTTGGCGTCGACCTGTTGCAGGCGTTGATTCACCTCGAGCGGGAGGGCTACCTGCACCGGGACGTTAAGCCCGACAACCTCGGGCTCGCTCCTGCGGGCAAGAACAATGAGTTGCATCTCCTGCTCCTCGACTTCAGCCTCTCTCGTGCTGACCCTGCATCGCTCAGGGCTGGGACGCCGAATTACGTCGACCCGTTCCTCGGCCTCGGCGAGCGTCGCCGGTTCGACGCCGCGGCCGACCGGTGGGCCGCCGGCGTCACCCTGCATGAGATGGCGACCGGCCGGCGTCCGGTCCGTGGTGACGGGCGCAGCAACCCGGCCGCCACCGGCGCGGACGTCGCCCCTGTCCTGGACGTCGTCGACCCTGCGGTCCGACCGCGGCTGCAGGAGTTCTTCGAGCGCGGGCTGTGTTCGGACGTCGGCCGGCGCTTCCACACCGCCCAGGAGATGCTGGACGCCTGGCGAGCGGTCTTCTCCGAGGTCACAGAGCCGGCCGCTCCGACCGCCACAACGGCAGAGGACGTCGACGCGCTGCTGGACGCCGCGACGCTTGCCACGCCATTGGCAGCTGCCGGATTGTCAGTTCAGCAGGTGGCGGCCCTGGAGCGCCACAACGTCGTCACCGTCGCTGACCTTGTCACGCTGCCTGGCAGCGAGCTCTCGCGCTTGCGCGGGGTTGGCAACCGGATGCGACGGGAGCTGATGGCGATCACAGGGCGCTTGCGCCGGTCGCTGGCAGACGAGATAGGTCGGGCCGGCCTCTCGCGTGCACAGGCGACGGCCACCACCACCGACGAGCCCGACGCGCCTGACGTTCAGGGACTGGACGCGCTCGTGCTTCAGCTCGCCCCGGAGCGTGCTCCCGATCGCAAGGGCCTGCACATGCAGCGCGTGCTGCTTTCCCTGCCCGAGGTACCAGGAGGCACCCCCGCCTCTGCGGGCACGTGGCCGACCACCCAGGAAGTCGGCGCGCACGCGGGAGTGTCGGCCGGAGAGGCGAGGCTTGCCCGTGACGCGGGCCTGCGCCGGTGGGGGAAGCTGCCGGCAATCACCCGCCTGCGCGCCTCGCTCGCAAGCGAGCTCGAGCGCTCCGGCGGTGTCGCGACGGCTGACGAGATGGCCGTGCGGGTGCTCGCGATCCGCGGCTCGGTCGTCCCGGACGCCGCTCTGCGGCTGGCATACGCCCGAGCAGCAACCCGTGCCGCGATCGAGGTCGAGGTGGCCCGTGGCGAGGAGAGCCGCTTCACCCAGCGCCGCGCAGGTGCTCGCGTCGTGTTGGCTTCCACGACGCTGGCTGAGGATGCTCAGAGCTTGCTCGACCGAGCGCTAGCGCTCGGTCGCGAGGCCGACGTGATCGTCAGCGAAGACCGCTTGCTTGCACCCGCGCAGGTCCTTGCCCGATTGCATGAGGTCGACAGCCGCCTAGCGGACGTCCCGCTGCTGCCTGCGCGGCTTCTGGCGCTCGCCGCCGCCGCAAGCGATGACGCCGCCGCGAGCCCGCGCGGCGAGCTGTACCCCGTGGGAATGCCCGCGGCCCGTGCCGTCGTGCTTGCGCAAGGCGCGCTGCTCGGAGCCAAAGAGCTGACGTTCGCCGAGGTCCGTGACCGGATCGTCGCTCGTTACCCCGAGGCCGAGCTCCTGCCGAGCCGTCCGCAAGAGCTCGAGGGGCTGCTGCAACAGGCGCGGGTGGATCTCACGTGGCGCACCGACCCTGCGCGAAAGGAGGGTGGGGTCTTCTTGCCCGCGGCACTCCCGGTGGGCCTCACGGGCCTGCTAGGCAGCACCTCGCTGACGCGCGGGCAGACGACCGGCTCCCTTACCACAGCGGATGCGCGCCGGCTGGAGGCCGCCGACTTCGACCGCATGTTGGGGACCGCGCGTCGCGACGGCGGGCCGTTCTTCCTGCTCGCTGCACCTCGTGAAGTGGCACGCGTCCGCCGCCGGCTCGTCGACGTGCATGGCGTCGTGCCCATCGATGTAGAGCGCTTCGTGCTTGACCAGTTGCGGCGGCTTGCTGACAGCGAGGGCATCGACTGGTCTCTGCTCGCCCGGACCGACGTTGCCGGACCGACCGGGGCGCAGTGGTCGTCGTTGGTGAACGTCTTCAGCGAGGTCTTCGATTCGCTCACCGAACGCGTCAGCGCAGTCGGCGGCGTTCCGCTGCTGCACCGCGCCGGGCTGCTGGCTCGGTACGGTGGTCTCGACGTTCTCCGACGCCTTCGCGCTGCATCGCTGCATGGTTGGTGGCTGCTGATCGCCCAGGACGAGCAGATCGGCCGCCCTTTGCTTGACGGCGCTGCGCTGGAGGTGCGCGGCGACTACGAGTGGGCTCGAGTGCCCGCTGCCTGGATCCCTGTCGACCCTCGCTCCATCACCGCCGCATGATCGAACGCCACACGCTGCTCGCCGACCTCAAGGCGCTCGTCGCCACGCTCACCGATGACCTCCGCGATCGTGCGAGCACGACCGGCGATCCAGTAGCGGAGACCGTGGCGCGAGAGTACGCCACGGCAAGGGCGGCGGGCCGTACGGCGCAAAGCGAGTCGGCGTGGCGCGAGGACCTGTTGGTTCAAGGTGCCGTGGCGTGGGTGCTGTCTAGCGTGTTCGTCCGGTTCATGGAGGACAACGGGCTGGTCGACGTGGCGTGGCTGTCGGGGCCTGCGGCGCGCCGCCAGGAAGCCCGAGCGCGTCGGCGTGGCTACTTCGCCGAGCATCCGCTGGAGACCGATCGCGAGGTGCTGCACGCGGCGTTCCGAGCGGCGGCAGCGGCCCCGGCAGCCGCCCCGCTATTCGACGAGCGCCACAACCCGCTGTGGCGGTTGCCGGTCAGCGGCGACGGCGCCCGGGCGATCCTTGAGGTGTGGGATCGGCTGGACGACGCGAGCGAAGCTGTGCGGCTGCGCCACGACTTCACCGACCCGGCACGCGACACGCGGTTCCTCGGCGACCTGTACCAGGACATCTCGGATGCGGCGCGTGAGAAGTACGCGTTGCTGCAGACGCCGGAGTTCGTCGAGTCCTTTATCCTGGATCGGACGCTCGAGCCGGCGCTGGCGGAGTTCGGCTTACCGCCTCTGAAGCTCATCGATCCGACCTGCGGCTCTGGCCACTTTCTCATCGGGGCGTTCGAGCGGCTGCTCGCGCGTTGGCAGGACGCCGAGCCGGGGACGCCGCTGCCCGAACTGGCCGACCGGGCGCTGCGCGCCGTCCACGGCGTGGACGTCAACCCCTATGCGGTGGCGATCGCCCGGTTCCGGCTGACCGTGGCGGCCCTGCAGGCCTGTGGGATCCGGCGAATCGCCGATGCTCCGGCGTGGGACGTGCGGGTGGCATGCGGGGACTCGCTGCTGCACGGCCCGGAGGAGGGTCAGTTGGACGCTGCGGCGTTCGGCGCGGCGCTCGTGCGGGAGGGCCTGGACCACCACTACCTGACCGAGGATGCCGAGGACCTCGGACGGTGGCTGCGTCCGGGCTACCACGTTGTGGTAGGCAATCCGCCGTACATCACGGTTAAGGACGCGGCGTTGAACGCGGCCTATCGGGCGCGCTATTCAGCCTGCCACCGTGAGTACGCGCTCACCGTGCCGTTCATGCAGCGATTCTTCGATCTCGCGCGAGGCGCTGGCGGGTGGGTAGGGCAAATCACCGGCAACAACTTCATGAAGCGTGAGTTCGGCTCCAAGCTAGTTGAAGACTTCATACCCACCGTCGATGTGCAAACGGTCATCGATACGGCTGGCGCGTACATTCCAGGCCACGGCACCCCAACCGTGATCCTGATCGGTCAAGCGCGGAACCCGGTGCTGGGCACGGTCCGTGCAGTCATGGGCATTCGCGGCGAGCCGGGGCCGCCGGTCGATCCGGCTACTGGACATGTGTGGCGTGCGATCGTCGAGCAGGTGGATCGACCGGGCAGTGAAAGCGCCTATGTGTCGGTCGAGGACCTCGACAGAGCGCTGTTGCACAAGCATCCGTGGAGTTTGGCCGGGGGTGGCGCCAGCTCGTTGCGTACCCGCATCGAGCGCGTGCAGGAGCGACTCGACGATCTTGCCGGAGCTATTGGCTTCAGCGCCATCAGCGGTGAGGACGATTCGCTGCTCTTCCCGGCCGAGCGAGACCTCGTTCGTCTCGGCGTTGCGCAGAAGGTCGAGCTTGTCAATGGAACGGCCGTTAGGGAGTGGACGCTGACGACGAACCGTGCCGTGTGGCCGTATGACGAGGGCAACGCCCTCGCTCCGCTAGAGGCGTCCACCCTGCGGGTGCTGTGGCCACGCCAAAGCTATCTGCTTGCTCGCAAGCTGTTCGGCGAGCCGATCACGACGCGCGGCCTGGCTTGGTACGAGTGGCGCGAGTTCTATCGCGAGAAGCACCAGGTGCCGTTGACCATCACCTGGGGCGAGGTGGCGACGCACAATCACTTCGTGCTCGATAGGGGCGGCAAGGTGTTCAACAGGACCGCGCCCGTGATCAAGCTGCCGAAGGGGACAAGTGAAGAGGCGCACTTCGCGTTGCTCGGGGTGCTCAACAGCTCGACGACATGCTTTTGGTTGAAGCAGGTCTGCCAGACAAAAGGCGGCGGTGGGGTCAATGAGGGCTTTCGCGGCGACGGCTGGGAGTTCTTCTTTCAGTTCAACGTCACCAAGGCCAAGCAAATGCCCCTGCCGGCTCTCCGCCGGCCCGATCTCGCGACGGAGCTTGACCGCCTCGCCCGACAGCGTGCCGCGCGGCTGGCCGAGGTTTCAGCGCTGCTCGACGGTGGGGCGGTTGCTTTAGCCGAGGCCGAGCATGCCGACACCGAGGACATGGCGCGGATGATCGCGCTGCAGGAAGAGCTCGACTGGGAGACCTTGGCGGCCTACGGCCTGGTGTCGGACAAGTTGTCGCGTCCGGGGCTGGAGGCGCCACCGATCCGGCTGGGCGAGCGGGCGTTCGAGATCGTGCTTGCGCGATCCGGAGCCGAGACGACGTGGTTCTCACGGCATCGTTCAAGCCCGGTCACCGAGCTGCCCGCCGATTGGCCGGCCGGATACCGCGAGATCGTCGAGCGACGCATCGCGATGATCGAGTCCGACCGCGACGTCGGGTTGATCGAGCGCTCCGAGAACAAGCGGCGGTGGAGCCAGCCGACGTGGGCCGAGCGTGAGCGGCAAGTCATGCGCAGCTACCTCCTGGACCGTGTCGAGGAGCTCTCCGACTGGGCGGCGGGGCAGATGATCACCTGCGCGCAGGTCGCTGACCGCCTCGCCGCGGACGAACGTGTGCGCTTGGCGACCCAGCGCTATGCGGGCGCGGTGGACGTCGATCTCGAACGAACGCTCACTGCGTTGATCGCTGAGGAGTCGGTCCCGTACCTTGCAGCGCATCGACATACCGAAGCCGGTTTGCGCAAGCGCGCCGACTGGGAGGCGACATGGGATCTGCAGCGCCGCGAGGACGCTGGCGAGGCAGTAGGCGAGATTCCGCTGCCGCCCAAGTACGGTGACAAGGACTGGCGCGCTTCGCGATACAAGCAGCTCCGCGGCAAGCTCGATGTCCCGAAGGAGCGGTTCACGTCGGTGCCGGACGGGCAGCGTACGGGCGACCCTTCACCGGTGCTCGGATGGGCGGGATGGGACCATGCCCAGCTGGCGTTTGCCTTGGCCGGGCGGGTCACGCTGTTGCGCGACGCAGATGGCGCCGGGGAAGACCGGGTGATGCCGCTGTTGGCGGGGATCGCCGAGTTGCTTCCGTGGGTGCGTCAGTGGAATCCCGAGCCCGATCCGGACACCGGGCAGCCGCCGCACGTCGAGCTAGAGGCGTTCGTCGACGGTGAGCTGCGCCGACTGGGGCGCGCCTACGACGAGCTGCCCGGGTGGCGCCCGCCTGAGAAGGCCAAGCGCGGTCGGAAGGCGAAGAGCGTCGCATGAGCACAGCTCCCGACGCGCAGCCGCTGCTGCGAGATCTCATCGATATCCCGGAGCAGGTCAGCGCCAGCGACCTGGTCACGGAGCTGGTCAGCGCCGTTGCTGAGGCGCAGCAGACCGTTGACGAGTACGTCGTCACCCCGCAGCTAGCCGAGGCATTCGACCGGGCGCTCGGGCTCGTCGCGCTGTCGGCGACCGACGCGCGCAGCCGCGCGACGTTCTTGCACGGCTCGTTCGGCGCCGGCAAGAGCCACTTCATGGCGGTTTTGCACCTGCTGCTCCAAGGCGATCCTCACGCGCGCGCGAAGCCTGATTTGCAGGCGGTCGTACACCGTCACGACGGAGCGCTGGACGGCAAGAAATGGTTGTTGGTGCCCTACCACATGATCAGCGCGACGAGCCTCGAGCAGGGTGTGCTCGGTGGGTACGCGAAGCACGTGCGCGCCCTGCATCCCGAGGCTCCGGAACCCGCCGTCTTCCGTGACCAGGACCTGTTCGCCAACGCTCGTGACCTTCGCGATCGCCTCGGGGACGTCGCGTTCTTCGAGGCGCTCGGAGCCGAGCAAGGTGGCGGCGGGTTCGGCCGCTTCGGAGGCACAGCCTGGACGGCCCAGCGCTTCGAGGCTGCGATGGAAGCGCCGCCCGCAAGCAAGGAGCGCACCGCCCTGCAGTCCGCACTCCTCAGCGGCCTTTTGAGCGCCATGCGTGGAGCGGCCTCCGGTGACGCAACGCAGTACGTAGGCATCGACGACGGGCTGGCGATCATCACGCAGCACGCCAAGGACCTTGGCTACGACGGGCTTGTCCTCTTCCTCGACGAGCTGATCCTGTGGCTGGCCAGCCATCTCAGCGACGAGTCCTTTGTCGCGAACGAGGCTTCGAAGATCCCCAAGCTTCGCGAATCTGGCAACGCCGCGCGAGCCCTTCCGATCGTCTCGTTCGTCGCTCGCCAGCGCGACCTGCGTGAGTTCGTTGGACGCGACAGCCCCGGCGCGCAGCAGGCGGCGTTCGCCGACACGCTCGACTGGGGCGAGGGACGCTTCGAGACGGTGCAGCTGGAGGATCAGAACCTCCCCGAGATCGCTCGCCAACGCGTCCTGGCGCCCAAGACGCCGGAGGCGGCGGCGCTCATCGATGCCGCCTTCCGCGACGTGACCGCACGCACGGCGCCTCAGCTATCGGTCCTGTTGACGTCGACGGGCACGGTCGACCAGTTCCGCGCGACCTATCCGTTCAGCCCGGCCCTTATGCAGGTGCTCGTCGCGCTGTCCTCCGCGCTGCAGCGCAACCGCACGGCGCTGAAGGTTCTCAAGACGCTCCTGGCTGAACGCCGCGACGAACTGCGGCTCGGCGACCTGGTCGGAGTAGGGGAGATCTGGGACGTTGTGCTGGACTCGCCAGAGCCGTTCAGCGCCGCCCTGGCCAACCAGGCTGAACAGGCACGGCGGCTCTATCGCGAGAAGCTCCGCCCGATGCTGTTGGAGGAGCAGGCACTCGACGAGGACAGCGCGCGCGATGTGCCGTGGTCGCATCCCTTCCGCGCCAACGACCGACTGATCAAGACCTTGTTGATCGCGGCGCTCGTCCCGTCGGCAGAGCCAGTGCGTGACCTCACCGTCAGCCGCCTGGCGGCGCTCAACCACGGGTCGGTGCGGTCGCGAATCCAGGGCAACGAGACCGCTCAGCTGCTCGGCAGGTTGCACACCTGGAGCTCCAAGGTGGGCGAGCTGAAGGTCGGTGAAGATCCCAACGACCCGACTGTCGGGATCGCGCTCTCCGGGGTGGACGTGCAGAGCGTGCTCGACGGCGCGCGCGCGGCCGACAGCCCCGGCACCCGCCGTCAGAAGGTCCGCGAGTTGGTGTTCGCCTTGTTGGAGGTCGACGACACGCGCTTGGCGAACCAGCTGACGTTGTCGTTCTTCTGGCGCGGCACCGCTCGGCTGGCAGACGTCCGTTTCGGCAACGTCCGCGACGAGCAGGACATCACCTCGGGCGCGCTGCGGCCTTCGGGCGACAACTGGTGCCTGGTGGTGGATTTCCCGTTTGACGGCGAAGGCTTCCGGCCGGCGGACGACCTCGCACGTCTCGAGCACTGGCGTGACGCGAACCCCGAGGGCGCTCGCACCATCGTCTGGATCCCATCGTTCTTCTCGGGCGCGTTGCAGACCGACCTTGGCCGGTTCGTCATCCATGACCACGTGCTGGCCGGAGACGGCTTCCGTCGCTACGCAGCCCATCTCTCCGAGGCTGAGCAGACCAGCGCACGCCGCACGCTCGAGACCCAGCGAGACGCGCTCCGAGCACGGGTCCGGATGGCGTTGATGCAGGCCTATGGATTGCAGACGCCGAGTGCTGAGTTTATTGACATCTCGCTGTTGCCTGAGGAGGGTGAGGCTGGCATCGTCCGCACGCTGCTATCCGGCTTCGAGGTCCAGCGGCCGGTTGGTGCCGGTCTACGTGATGCCGCTGAGCGGCTCCTCGGCCAGGGACTTGAGCACGAACTGCCCGGCCACCCCGAGTTCCGGCGCGAGCCTAAGACTCGCGACCTGACGAAGGTGCTGGAGCTGCTCCGTGACGCGATGCAGCAGGAGGGCGGACGGCTCGTGGTGCAGGACCGCTCGTCGCGGGAGCTGCTCGGTGCGGCGGCGGAGCCGATGGGCTTCGGCGACATGGGCGAGACCGCGTTCGTGCTCAAGGACCGCTGGGTCACATGGCTGGAGCAGAAGCTCGCTGGCGAGCCACGGCCGACCGTCGAGCAGTTGCGCGCCTGGCTCGACACCACCGACCTGCAGGGCATCCCGTCACCAGCACAGGATCTCGCCGCCATCGCGATCGTCGAGCAGGCCGGACGGCGGTTCGCCGAGCACGGTGGACCGGTTTCGCAGCCGGTGATCGGTCGGCTCAGCGATGGGTGGGAGGTCGTCGACCAGCCCATGCCGTCGAAGTCCGAGTGGACGGCGGCGGTCGAGCGGAGCAAGGCGCTTTTCGGGCTCGTGCCGATCGAGGCCTACGCCTCGCAGGCTGTCGGCACGCTCGCGGTCGAGATCCGCGACCGGATGACGGCAGCGGCCGCACCGCTGCTGCGGCTAGAGACGGAGCTGAGAGGGCGCGGCGCGCCGGCCGACGGGAGTCGGGTTCGCACGACGCAAGCGCTGGCCTCGTTCGCTACCGCGGTCTCTCAAGCCCGCGACGACGTCGAGCTGCTGCGGTCGTTTGGCTCCCGTGACCTCGAAGTCAACGTCGTGGTCGCTGCAGTGGTGCTCGCACATCCTGACGTCCAGGAGGCGCTGCTCGTCGATCCTGATTGGACGACGGTCGACCAGCTGCGCACGCTGACCGCCAACGGCGACGTCGACGCCGCTGCGCTCCTCGGCCCGCTCGACGAGGCGCTGAGCTTCGACGAGCTCGCGGCGCCGCTCGAGCCCCGGCTGCGCGCGTGCGCGCGCGCTGGCCGCGACCTCATAGCAAGCCGCCTGGCGGGCGGGTCGCGACCGGCTGAAAAGGCACCCGGACAAGAAGAGGCCGCAACCGCCCGTTCGGTCTCCGCCTCTTCTGACTCCCTTCCGAGTGCGGAGACCGTCGTCGGCTCAGAGGCCGCGCACGCGGTCATCGACCGCCTCACCGAAGGCGCTGACGATGAACTGGAGTTCTCCATCCAGTGGCGTGTCCGGCCGCCGTCGTGAGCGCTGGGCCCCTGACCGCCGCGCAACTGCTGCCGCTGCTGCGACGGCTGCAGCCGCGCATGGGCGACAGCCAGGTCATCGGCGTTCACCATCACGGTGCGTGGGCCGGCAATGAGCAACTCGTCGTCGACGGCGACACGTACGTCGTCCGCCAATGTCCGTCGCTCCTGGAGGTCCACGACGCGCTCGCGCATCTGAGCAACGACGAGCGGCTCGTGCTCATTAGCCCGTTCGAGGTCCGTGAGCTCGGCATGGACATCGTCTCGCGGTTCGTGCGTCAGGACCTCGTGCGTCCTCGTCCGCTACTCGCGGTACTGAGCCTGTTCGGCGCGCGCGATGTCGACCGCCGCGTGGCCCGAGCCGATTGGATGTTGGACGAACTGCTGCGCCTGGCCCCTGCGGAGGGGTATCCGCGCACCGCCGCGGGGACGTTGACCTTCGATCGAGCATGGGACGAGCTGCTGCGCCGCGGCCTGGAACTCCCCGGTAACGCACTGACCCTAGTTGAGCTCGTCCGGTGGGGTGCTGCGGCCAGCCATGTGCGTCGCCTGCGCGAGTCGCGCCCGGAGCTGCGAGAGGCGCTTCATGAGCTGCTGGGGCCCATCGACGGCGCAGGCGCCGTGCTCGCGGCCGTCGAGCATGGACCGGCGAGCGCGGCGATCACCGGCGGGCTCGTCGCCCGACTCTTGGACCCGGAAGAACGGGCAGCCGGCCGCTTTGAGGCGGCGGTGCTCGGCAACACGAGGCTGGAGGGTGCGACGGCCTGGGCGCAGGCGGCCGAGCGGGTGGTCTTCGATGAGCCGGACCCTAACCGGGCGCGGGGATGGGCGAGCGAGGCCGCCCAGCTCGCCGAACGACTGGAGCTCACCGGCCGAGCCGAGCGCAGCCCCGTGATGCCCGGGGGGTTCGATGCCCGTCTGCAACGGATGGCCGAAGCTCTCGATGGGCAGCGCCTTGTGCTCGCGCAAGCGTGCGATGCGGTCCGCGAGCACGTCCTTGCGCGAGAGCATCCTCGTCTTCCGTCCGCGCTGGACATGGTCCAGCGGCTCGCGCGGCGACCGCAACCCATGCAGACAGGGCGGCTGGCGGAGGCAGTCGCCGCGGAAGTCGCCGACGGTGGATGGGCGGTGTGGGCGCGGTCGGTGGCCGCCGACGCGGCGATCGGCTCGGCCGCCGATGCCGTCGGTCGTCTCCTGGCGGCGGTCGACGCGGACCGACGCCTCGAGAGCCTGCGGTTCGCCGAGCTGGCGTGCTCTTGGGACGGTGATCGCTCCGACGGTGTGCTCGGCGTCGAGCACGTGCTCGAGGAGGTCGTCGCGCCGGTGCTTGCGGCTTCGCCAACACTCGTTGTTGTCGTAGACGGCTTGAGCCAAGGCGTCGCCCGTGAGCTTCTGGCCGAGCTGGTGGCCACCGGTTGGCAGGAGCGTCGGCCGACGTCGATGACACGGCGGCCCGCGGCTTTGGCGGTACTGCCGAGCCTCACCGGCGTCTCGCGCTCTGCGCTGCTGTCGGGCGTGCTCGGGGCAGGTGCAGGTCAAGCCGTCGAGAAGTCGGGACTCGCCTCACACGAGCGCCTGCGCGAGCTCACGGGGACAACACCGCCCCTCCTCTTGCACCAGCGTGACTTAAGAGCGGCCACCGAGGGGTTGGCCGCCGACGTCGCCGAGGCGATCGCCAATGGCCCGCGGCTGGTGGGCGTAGTCGTCAACGCGGTCGACGACGCCCTCTCCGGTGGGGCGCAACAGCGCACCCGTTGGACCTCGGACGAGGTCCCCGTTCTGCGCTCGCTTCTTGACGCCGCGGCAGCCGCCAACCGTGCTGTCGTCATCCTCGCTGACCACGGTCACGTGCCCGAGCGTCCTGGCATGAGCGGTATAGGCTCCGCTGGTTCCTCCTCGTCCGGAGCCCGTCGGCGGTCGGCCGATGGCGAGTCACCGCGTGAGGGCGAGATCCTCGCTGATGGTTCGCGCGTGGTGGGGACCGATCGTGTCGTGCTGGCCGTCGACCCGCTCATCCGGTATGTCGCCAAGCCGGCCGCGGGTTATCACGGCGGCGCGAGCCCGGAGGAGCTGGTCGCGCCCGTGCTCGTGCTCACCGCGTCCGCGTCGACGCTCGACGGGCTCGAGGAGCAGCCGCTCGACGAGCCAGATTGGTGGCATGCCACGTCGCCGGTTGCCATCGATCCGATCGGCCGCCGACCGTCTCCCATAAGGATGGCGGCTGATGGACAGCTCGCGCTCGCCGGCGTCGAAGCGTCCGTGGCCAGGGACACGAGTGGCCCCGATTGGATTGACGCGCTGCTCCGGAGCGCCCTGTTGGCCGAGCAACGCCGACGGAACGCTCGGACCGGTGTCGATGATGCCCGGCTCCGAACGGTGCTCGAGGTCCTCGAGAGAGCAGGGAAGCTGACCAAGGCTGCGCTCGTCCAGAGTGCAGGCCTGCCCGTCGCTCGCGCCGATGGCGTTCTGGCCGTCATCCGCGCGATCCTCAACGTTGAAGGTGTTCAGGTCCTGACCGTCGACCAGGCCGCTGACGCCGTGGAGCTGAACGTCGACCTCCTCCGCGAGCAGTTCGGTGTCTAGGACACCGCTCTCAGCATTGCGTCGCCGCGACGTCGTTGACGCGTTACGCCGCGGCACCGTCCCGCCGCAGGGGCTCGGCGCGCTGGCTGTCGGCCTGGACCACCTTGAGGACGCTCTGACTGCCGACCTCGAGCACGTTGCTGCGGGTGGAAGCGGCTTCAAGGCGATTCGCGGCGAATACGGAGGCGGCAAGACGTTCTTGGCTCGGTGGCTGGCCGAACAGGCGCAGCGACTGGGGATGGCGACAGCTGAGGTCCAGATTTCCGAGAGCGAGACGCCACTTCACCGGCTCGAGACCGTGTACCGCCGTGCGGTCGAGCGGCTCGGCACCGCCGACGAGCCGGCCGGCGCGCTGCGTACGGTGCTCGAGCGCTGGACATATGGCCTGGAGGACGAGGTCCTTGCCGAGGGCCAGGTCAATGAGAACGACGCTGAGAAGCTCGCGGCGCGTGTCGACGTGCTGATGGAGAGGCGGCTGGCCGCCGTCAGTCAGCGCGCGGGCGCCTTCTCGGCGGTCGTTCGCACCTGGCGGCAAGCGACGCTCGACGGTGACACCGAACGCGCCGAAGGGCTGCTGGCGTGGCTGTCGGGTCAGCCGCACGTCGCCGCATCGGTCAAGCGCGGCGCGGGGGTCAAGGGTGAGCTGGACCACTTCGGAGCGCTGGCGTTCTTGCAGGCGTTGCTCGTCGTACTGCACGACGCAGGCCACCCGGGCCTGCTGCTCGTCTTGGATGAGGTCGAGACGTTGCAGCGCATGCGCCGTGACGTCCGGGACAAGGGCCTTAACGCTCTACGACAGCTGCTGGACGAAATCGACGCCGGACGCTTCCCGCGGTTGCTGTTGGTGATCACCGGCACGTCGGCATTCTTCGACGGCCCTCAGGGCGTACCGCGTCTGCCGCCCTTGGAACAGCGCCTGCACACGGACTTCGGTGCCGATCTCCGTTGGGACAACCCGCGAGCCACCCAAGTTCGCCTGCGTCCGTTTGACCTTGACCGCCTCGTGGAGGTGGGCGGCCGCGTGCGCGACGTCTACGCCAGCGGCCAACCGAGCGAGGACCGCATCCGGCGACTTGTCGACAACGCCTACCTCGCGGCGCTCGCCACGGGGGTTGCGGGCGAGCTGGGGGCATCGGCTGGGATGGCGCCGCGGTTGTTCCTTCGTAAGCTCGTCGGCGACGTCCTCGACCGTGTCGATCAGTTCGAGGATTTCGATCCGCGTCGGGACTACGCCCTGACGATCAGCGACGCCGAGCTCACGGAAGAGGAGCGGGCGGCGCGGGCGCCGTCTCGCGCCGACGATGTGGAGCTTGACCTCCCATGAATGAGGGCGGACCGGCGCTAGAGGGCTTTGACGCGCTACATCCGTCCCTTCAGCACCACATCGTCGCGACGCTCGGATGGCGTAGCCTCCGGCCGCTGCAGGAACGGGCGATCGCGCCATTGTTGGCCGGTGATCACTCGGTGCTCAGCGCTCCGACGGCGGGAGGCAAGACCGAGTCCGTGCTCTTCCCTCTTTTGTCCAGGATGGTGGGGGAGCGCTGGGGCGGTATGTCGGTCCTGTACGTGTGCCCGCTGCGCGCGCTGCTCAACGATCTTGAGCCGCGTGTCCAGCGTCTGTGCTCGTTCGTCGGCCGACGGGCCGAGCTGTGGCACGGCGACACGCCGCAAGCGGCGAGAGCGGCGATCCTGCGCGATCCGCCTGACATCCTGCTCACGACGCCGGAGTCGCTGGAGGCGATGGCGCTGTCGGTGCGGATCGACCATCGGAGCCTGCTCGGTGGCGTTCGGTCCGTGGTGGTGGACGAGGTGCACGCATTCGCCGGCGACGACCGCGGCTGGCATCTGCTCGCGGTGCTCGCGCGCCTTGACGAACTGCTCGAAGCCCCGGCGCAACGTGTCGGGCTGACCGCCACCGTCGGCAACCCGGAGTCGTTGCTGGACTGGCTGATCGACGATCCGGCCTCGCAGCGGAGCAGCTCGACCATCGTGGTTCCCGCGGCTCAAGACGGGCAATCGATCGATCTGGAGATTGACTGGGTCGGCACGGTCGAGAACGCGGCGCGCGTCATCGCTGCGTTGCACCAAGGCGAGAAGCGACTCGTGTTCGCCGACAGCCGAGCGAGGGTCGAAGAGCTGGCCGCTGCGCTTCGTGCTCTCGACGTCACCGTCTTCGTCTCGCATTCGTCGCTCGCGGCCGCCGAGCGCCGCGACGCCGAAGCGGCGTTTCGCGAAGCGCGCGACTGCGTGATTGTGGCCACGAGCACGCTGGAGCTCGGGATCGACGTAGGAGATCTCGACCGAGTCATCCAGATCGGCGCGCCGGCGACGGTCGCCTCCTTGCTGCAGCGCCTCGGACGGGCGGGAAGGCGCCCTGGCACCCATCGGAACTGCCTGTTCCTCGCCACGCGTGACAGCGAGCTGCTTCAGGCGCTCGCTTTGTGCGAGCGCGTCTTCGCCGGCTGGGTGGAGCCGCTTGTTGGCCCACCGCTGCCGGTGCAGCTCGTCGCTCAGCAGCTCTTGGCGACCGCGCTCAGCGCAGGCCGCGTCGATCGGAGCGCCTGGCCGCATGCACTCGGACGGGTCTTCGACGCTGCGGGCCTGTCGCCGACCGACGTCGCAGCTGTGGTCGACTACGCGGTCGATCAGGAGATGGTCCGCGATGAGGGAGGGCTGCTCTCGATCGGTCCGGCCGGTGAAGAGACCTTCGGCGGTCGTCACTTTCTCGAGGTCATGTCCTTGTTTTTGTCGGCGCCGCTGCTGAGCGTGCGTCACGGGCGACACGAGTTGGGAACGGTGGACCCGAGCGCGTTGGGCCGCCATGGACGGGGTGAGCCGACGGTGCTGCTTCTTGGCGGCCGCCCCTGGGCGGTGCGCGAGCTGAGTTGGGGCCAGCGCGCGGTGTGGGTCGAGCCGTCGAAGGAGCGAGGCCGCACCCGCTGGTCCGGCGAGGGACGCGCGCTGTCGTTTGCGCTCTGCCAAGCGCAACGTCGGGTGTTAGCGGGGGAGGCCGAGGCAGTCGAGCTGCTGTTGACGCGACGCGGTCGTGACCGGCTCACCGAGCTTCGGCAAGAGATCGGGCTGATCCCGCCGCAAGGCACCTGGATTACCCAGGACGGCGACGCAGAGCAGGCGTGGTGGTGGACATTTGCCGGAGGCCGGGCTAACCGAAACGTCGCAGCGACGCTCGAGAGCAGCGGCTACCGGACGGCCGCCGTGGATGACCTCCGAATTGGCGTCGACCGGACCTGGCCGGCGGACGCGGCCGCGCGCAGGTCACTGGCCGACGCGCCGGCTCCGTCGATCGACGAGTCGCGACGGCAAGCGGTGAAGTTCTCCGAGCTTATCCCGGGTGAGTTGATCGCGCGCATGCTCGCCACGCGCGACGCCGATGTTGAAGCCGTCAACTGGCTGTCTCAGGCGCCGCTCACGCGAATAGGAGGCTAGGTCGGTCCTACGCCCCCGACGCCGGCGCGCGCTGATCGCATGGGCCTCAACTTCGCGATCGTGTCGCCGCCATCGCCGGAGGGAACAGAGGAGAACGATCCTGGTGGGCTGGCATCGGTCCGCGTCGGCTGGGGCCGAGCGGTCGCAGGTTCAAATCCTGTCTCCCCGATACGCGATAAGGCCCGCAGATACGGGCCTTGGACCGGAGTAGTGCCGCTGTGCGTCAAGCTGCGGGGCGATGACAACTGTGTGTCAACGAGCACCGGCGTACGCCCATGAGTGACGCCGGGCTCGTCCTCGTCGGCCTCGCCATCGCCGTCGGCATCGTCGGCGTCGTCCTGCCCGTCCTTCCCGGCGCCCTGTTGGCGTGGGCGGCGATCGTCGTCTGGGCGCTGGCGGTCGGCTCGGCGACCGCGTGGGTGGTGCTGGCCGTCGCGACGGTGTCGATCGGCGTCGCGCAGGTCGTGAAGGTGCTGGTGCCTGGGCGGCGGCTGCGCGCCGCCGGGGTTCCGCGCGCGTCGATGCTCGCGGGCGTGGTGCTGGCGGTCGTCGGCTTCTTCCTGATCCCGCTCGTCGGTCTGTTCATCGGGTTCCCGTTGGGCGTGTACCTGCAGGAGCGTCGGCGGTTGGGTCAGCACGAGACGGCGTGGCGATCGACCCAGCAGGCGTTGCGGGCGATGGGGCTGTCGATCGCGATCGAGTTGGCGGCGACGCTGGTGGCGACGGTTGCGTGGCTGGTGGCGGTGCTGGCCTGAGGGTGAGAACACCGCATGTCGAGAAGGGCCGATCCGCTCCGCTCTCAGAGACAGAGGCCGCGAACGGCGCGGCCGAGGACACGAGGAGATCACGTTCATGACCGTCAAGCGCTTGGAGCACATCGGCATCGTCGTCGACGACCTCGCGGCGGCGACCGCGTTCTTCACCGCCCTCGGGCTCGAGGTGGACGGCGAGACGTCCGTCGAGGGCGGCCTGGTGGACCGCATCAACGGCCTCGAGGGCGTCCGGGCGGACGTCGTGATGCTGCGCATCCCAGGGGGCGACATGCAGCTCGAACTCGCCACGTATCGCGCCCCCACGTACGAAGGCGACGCCGCGCCGACGCTGCCGCCCAACGCCCCCGGCCTGCGCCACGTCCTCTTCGTCGTCGACGACATCGACGAGTCGCTCGCCGCCCTGCGAGCGCAAGGCGGCGAGCTGGTCGGCGAGTTGGTGAACTACGAGAACAGCTACAAGCTCTGCTACGTCCGTGGCCCGGCGGGGATCATCGTCGAGCTGGCGGAGAAGATCGCCTGACGGCGGCAGCGAGCTAGTTGTCGTCGTTGACCACGACGACGACCTTGCCGGAGAGCTCGCCGGCGTCGTCCTTGGCGTGGACGTCGGCCAGCGAGGCCAGCGGGACGCGCTCAGCGACCTCGACGTGCAGCTCGCCGCCGTCGATCAGCGCCACGAGCTCCGCCAGCTGCTCGGCGTCGCTGCGGACGAAGACGCCGACGGCGCGCACGCCACGCTGCTCGTCGGCGGGTGTCTCGATCGTCGGCACCGTGTTGACGACGACGCCGCCCGGCTTGACGAGCGCGGCCAGCGCGACTAGGTCCTCGGGGGCGATGCGCGCGAGGTTGAGCAGCACGTCGACCGGCTCGGCGGCGCCTACGGCGTCGACGACGGAGTTGTTGGTGTGGTCGATCACCTCATCGGCGCCCGCGGACCGCACGCGCTCGGCGCTGCGCGCGCTGGCCGTGGCGATCACGTGCGCGCCGGCCCGCTTGGCCAGCTGCACCGCGTAGCCGCCGACCGCGCCACCCGCGCCGTTGATCAGCACGCGCTGCCCGGCCGTCAGCCCGGCGTCGTCGAAGAGCGCCTGCCGCGCGGTCAAGGCGACCATCGGCAGCGCCGCCGCGTCGGGGAGCGAGATGCTCGTGGGCGCCGCGGCCAGGACCTCGGCCGGCGCGACGACGTACTCGGCGGCCGCGCCGTCGGCGACCATCGGCAGGAACCCGACGACCGCGTCGCCGATCGCGAAGCCCTCGACGCCCTCGCCGACGGCGTCGACCGTTCCGGAGGCCTCGATGCCCGGCGTGTGCGGCAACGCGACGGGGAACGGGCCCTGTAGGTAACCGCCGCGGATGCCGCCGTCGACCGGGTTGAACGTCGTCGCGACGACGCGCAGCCGCACCTCGCCCGCGCCGGGAACCGGCTGCTCGACGTCGTCCTCGTAGCGCAGGACGCCGGCGTCGCCGAACTCGTGGAACCGCACTGCCTTCATGGTCTTGCCTCGTTCTTGATGGGGTTGGTTCAAAGCCGGGTGCTTCAAATTCGAAGCAACATGGCAGGCACTGTAGCACGCTTCGAATTCGAAGCAAGTACGCTTTACGCATGCCCCCGAAAACGCCGTCGCTCGACCCCGTCCAGCTCAGCGCCTACTTCGCGCTCATCGAGGTCTCGAGCCTGCTGCGCCACGCGATCGAGCAGCAGCTGCGCGACGCCGGCGACCTCAGCTACGTGCAGTTCCAGCTGCTGGCCCGGCTCGGCGACCAGCCGACCGGCAGCCACCGCATGACCGATCTCGCCGACGGCGTCGTCTACTCCCGCAGCGGCCTCACCTACCAGGCCGGGCTGCTGGAGAAGGCGGGCCTGGTCACGCGCGCGCCCTCGCCCGACGACGAGCGCAGCATCACGGTCACGATCACCGAAGCCGGCCGCTCACGGCTCGCGCAGGTGTTCCCGGGCCACATCGAGGTCGTCAGCCAGATGCTCTTCGAGCCGCTGTCCAGCGGTGACGTGAAGAAGCTTGCCGGGCTGCTGGAGCCGGTGCGCGACCACATGCGCTCGACCCCGCCACGGTCTGCCGCACCACGCCGCCGCCGCGGCCAGGCCTGACGCCGCGCCGCGCCGCGCGCGCTCAATAGATGATGGGGGACATGACGTCCTTCGACACCGAGCAGACCGACGCGCTGCTCTCGACGACCCGCGCGGTGCGCAAGCGCCTGGACCTGGAGCGGCCGGTGCCGCCCGAGCTGATCCTCGAGTGCCTGGAGCTGGCGCATCAGTCGCCGATCGGCGGCAACCACGAGGTCCGGCGCTGGGTCGTCGTCACCGAGCCGGCGCTGAAGCAGCGCCTGGCCGAGCTCTACCGCGTCAGCGCGCTGCCCTACCTGCGCGCCCGCGCCGCCGAGCGAACCGAGGACGCGACCCACCAGCGCGTCGGCGACAGCGCGCTGTTTCTCGCCGAGAACCTCGAACGCGTCCCCGCGCTGGTGCTCTCCTGCCTGGACGAGCCGATCGACCTGTCGTCCAACGGCAACGCCGCGCCGACCTACGGCTCGGTGATGCCGGCGATTTGGAGCTTCCAACTGGCCTTGCGCTCGCGCGGCCTCGGCTCGGCCTGGACGACGCTGCACCTCGGCGAGGAAGCGGCCGCCGCCGAGCTGCTGGGCATCCCCGACGGCGTGGCGCAGATCGCGCTGCTGCCCGTCGCCTACACGATCGGCACCGACTTCAAGCCGGCCCGCCGTCAGTCGATCCGCGAGCTCACCTACTGGAACCGCTGGGGCCAGACCGACACGCCCCGCCCGAGCTAACCGATCAGGGCGCGTCGACGGGCGCGGGCGCCGGTTGGGGCTCGGGCTCGTCGGCGACGGGGCCGTTGGCGAGGTTGAGGTTGGGGTCGACCGGACGCCAGACGATCGGCGTGGCCGGGTTGATCTCGCGGCGGGTGAAGTCGTAGTGGGTCTTGCCGTCGGCGGTCTTGGTCTTGGGATAGCGCGTGGCCGGGCGCTTGGCGCCGGGGACCTCGAGACCGCCGACGATGATGTAGTGGCAGTAGGTCGAGCCTTGGAGGTACTGGCCGGACCGGTCGCGCTCGGTGCCGTTGATGTCGTTCAACGCCGCGCCGGCGCCGGTGTAGCAGGCGCCCGTGCCGTCGGCGAGCAGGCGGGTGGGCGCGACGCCGTCGGGGTGCAGGACGGTGCTCGGGTGTCGGGCGTCGCTGGGGCGGTTGCTAGCGCAGACCTCGAAGTTGGCCCAGTTGACTAGCGGCGTCCAGCCGTAGGCCGACAGCGAGTTCCACCCCTGCAACTGCTCCTCGACGATGCAGGTCGTGGCGAGCTCGCTGCCGGAGGAGACCCGTCCGGCGGTGTCGGCGGCCTTGGCCGTCGTCGTCGGCTTCTGGCACGGGACCGTGTGACCCGAGGCGGTGCTCGCGGCGACGATCCACCGGGACTTGGCCTTCGAGGCGCCGCGCAGCGCCTGGCCGACCATCGCGTAGTCGGGGCCGGCCTTGCTCTCCAGCCAGCGGCTGCGCTTGCGGTCGAAGGCGCAGGTGCCCTTCTTAAGGGTGTCGATCTGCAGGCACGCGACCTTGCCGCGACGGATCGGCGCGAGGCGGCAGCCGGGGAGCAGACGGGCGCCGTTGGCGTGGGCGCGGCGCACGGAGATCATCCGGCAGCGCGAGGGCTTCTCGGGCTCGCCCGCGGCGCCGTGCTTGACGATGTGGCGGACCGCGGGGGTGGGATCGACGTTTCCGGCCGCGTCGACCGCGCGGACCTCGAAGGCCTGGATCTGCGGTCGCGACGGATCGGGAACGTGGAGCGGTGAGCTGCACGGCGTGAAGCGCGCGGTCACGAGGGCCGGGTTTCCGCTGGCGTCGTAGACGCGGCACTGGAAGACCGCCGCCGGGTCGTCGGAGCCGAACGCGTAGGTCGCGGCGGCGCCGGCGCTCGCGCCGTCCTCAGGCCCCGAGCTGATCGTCGTCTCCGGCGCGCTGGTGTCGGCCGCTGGAGGTGACGGCAACGGCGGCGCGGGCCCGGGTGCGGGCGGTGCGGGAGCGGCTGCGCCGGGGCTGATCCGGACGACCGCGCCCGGGCCGCCGGACTCCGTGAACCAGACGTTGCCGTCGGCACCGACCGCGATCCCGACCGGCGCGCGGTCGGCCGTGAACCCGGGCGTTGTGCCGGCGAGGAACTCCGTGATCGTGCCGTCGGTCGTGATCCGGCCGATGCCGCCAGGGCTCGCCTGCTCGGTGAACCAGAGCGCGCCGTCGGGTCCGCTGACGATCAGCCCCGGTGCGCGGTCGGGCAAGAACGTGCTGAACTCGGTGACGACGCCGTTGGGCGTGATCCGCCCGATGCGCCCGCCGCCGCCCTGGTCGGTGAACCACAGGTTGCCGTCGGGTCCGGGCGTGATCGCGACCGGCCGGCTGTCGGCCGGGAGCCCGGGGGTGACGCCGCCGGTGAACTCCGTCATCACGCCCGACGGTGTGTAGCGCCCGATCCGACCCGGGGGCGCGAACTCGGTGAACCAGACGTTGCCGTCAGGGCCGAGCGTGATCCCGCGCGGCTGCCCGTTGACCGAGAACCCGGCCGTCGAGCCGCCGATGGCGACCTCGGTGATCGTCCCCGCGGTGCTGATCTTCGTGATCCGTCCCGGGTTGGCGAACTCGGCGAACCAGAGGGCGCCGTCGGGGCCGACGGTGATGCCGGTCGGATGGGCGTTGGCGCCGGCGCCGCCCATGAACTCCGTCACCGTGCCCGACGGGGTGACCCGGGCGATCCCGCCGGGGTCGGCGAACTCCGCGACCCAGACGTTGCCGTCTGGTCCCGCGACCACGTTCGCCGGGCCGCGCCCGGCGCTCAGACCTGGCGTGATCCCACCCGTCAGCTCGGTCACCACACCCGCAGGCGTGACCTTCGCGATCCGCCCGGGACCAGCCGTCTCGCCGAACCACACGTTGCCGTCCGGACCCAAGCCTGCCGCCGCCGGGGCGCCGTTGGCCGACAACCCCGCCGTCAGCCCACCAGCGAACTCGGTGAACACCGGGTGCGTGAAGTCCGCCGCGCGAGAGGCCGGCGCCAGCGCCATCGACCATGCGAGCACGGCCAACAGCGCGACGCACGGAAGGGCCCATCGGGTCGGTGCTGCTGAACGCTGTGAGCGGAGCTCCATGCGGTGACGCTACTCGACGAGCGTCGTCGCGCCGGACCGGTGGTCGCGCCCGTGGTTTCCCGGATGCGGTGAGACCGCAAAGTCGTGAAGCTCCGCGCGTATGCGACGCCTCAGCGCCCTTGCCTCCGCCTGCGCGATCCTCCTGATGGGGGCGACCGGCGCGTCGGCGGCCACGACCGTGGATCGCACGGGCGACGTGATCACGGTGACCGGCGATGACGGCCCGAGCCACCTGACCGCGCCCGAGTACTTCACCGAGGCCGGGCTGCAGGACGACAACGGCGGCGCGGTAACCGCCTCTGGCAGCTGCACGCAGGTGACGGCGTCGCGGGTGTACTGCGGGTTGTTCGGCGCCTCGAGCCGGATCGTCGTCAAGCTCGGCGGGGGTGAGGACTATTACAAGTGGGCGACGATCAACCACCCGCAGGAGGTCGACGCGGGCGCCGGGAACGACTACGTCGAGACCGCGTCCGGGAACGACGTCATCGCGGGCGGTCCCGGCGATGACGACCTCGCGGGGATGGGCAACAACGACACCATCGACGGCGGCGAGGGCAACGACGCGGTTGAAGGCCGCGAGGGCAACGACACGATCGTCGGCGGGCCCGGCCGCGACATGCTGAACGGCGACGGCTCCCAGTACTACGAGGACGGCAACGACACGATCGACGCGCGCGACGGCGAGATCGACTCGGTCAACTGCGCCGGCGGTGCCGATCAGGCGAAGGTCGACGCCGGCGACGTGGTCGCCGGCTGCGAGGCGGTCGATCGCTCGGCGGCTCCCGGCCCGAACCCGCCCACCCCGAACCCGCCGAGCCCCGGCCCGGCGCTGCCCCCGGTGACGCTCGCCGTCGCCGCCAAGCCGTCGACGCCGCCGCGGCTCGGCCGTCTGGCGAGCGGGACCAAGCTCGCCGTCCGCCTGACCGCGAACGCCTCGTGCATCAGCCGCATCGCGCTGGCGATCACCGCGGCCCAGGCCAAGGCCCTCGGCCTGAAGAAGCGCGCCACGACCCTCGGGACCAGCCCGAAGACCACGCTCGCCGCGGGCCAGGCGAGGACGGTGAAGGTCGCCGTCTCCTCGACCTACCGCAAGCGCCTGCGCGCCGCCAAGCGGGTCAAGGCCACCGTGATCGTCGTCTGCGCCGGGGCCGACGGGCAGACGTTCACCGACGGCGTCGCGGTGACGCTCAAGCGCTGAGCGTTCCGCAGGTCGTAGCGAACCACGCGGGCTGAGACATGCGTCAGTGGACCCCGAGTAGGAGCACCGGGTCCGGCGATGCCAACCGGCGCGCGCGTACGCATGGAAATCAGAGAGACTCCCGATGCACTATCGAACTGCTTTTTGATGACCGGAAGGGATCGGGAATGGCCAAGCGCGGATTCTTCGCAGAGATCCAGTACCAGAACCAGCTCGCTGCGAAGCGGGCGGCCCAGGCGGAGCGAGCGCAGGCGCGGGAATACGCGCGAGCAGTACGGGAGGCGGAGCGAGCACAACGCCAAGCTGAGCGGGCGGCCGCTCAGCTGGCGCGCGCAACGGCCGCCGAGCGGAAGGCGGCCGAGCGCGAGGCCAAGCGCTTGTATGAGGAGGCGCGGCTCGCCGAGGTGGAATCTCTCAACGCCCAGTTGGCCGAGATTTCCGATGAGCTTGATTCGATCCTGGCGGCGACGCTTGACGTCGATGACTTCGTCGACCTGGAGGCGCTGCGAATCAAGGTGAATCATCCGCCGTTCCCACGGGCGGACCTCGAGGTCCCGACAGCAGCTCCCGTGCCGATCTCTGCACCAGCAAAGCCCGACCTCGTCCTGCCAGAGGCGCCCAAGGGCCTCGGCGCCATGCTTGGCGGGAAGAAGAAGCATGCGGCAGCCGTGGCCGCAGCAGAGGCGGAGTTCGATGCCACCCTCAAGACGTGGCAGGCCGAGGCGGCACAGGTGCCCGCACGTCAGCTGGAGCAGATCCAGGAGAGAGACGCGGCAGAGCGCCGACGGCTGACCGAGCTGGAGGCGGCTCGCGAGACCTACCGCCGCGCATGCGAGAAGCGTGAAGCCGATGTCACTGAGGCCAACGCCCGACTGGACACCTTGATTCGTGGAGTGCAGACCGGAACCGACTCAGCGATCCAGGAGTACGTCGGGATCGTGCTGGGCAACTCCGTCTACCCAGCGGTTCTGGATGTCGAGCACGACTTCGCCTTCGATTCCGAGCTCAAGGAGCTCACCCTCACGGTGCTCATGTCGGCGCCCGAGCAATTGCCAACGCAGAAGGCATACAAGTACGTCAAGGCCAAGGACGAGATCACGGCCACCGCCCTGCCGAAGAAGGAGCTCAAGGATCGGTACGCGAGCGCGGTGCACCAGGTGGCTCTTCGCACGCTCCACGAGATCTTCGAAGCCGATCGCGCAGCGCAGATCAACACCATCGCCCTGAAGGTGGCCACCGAGGCGAACGATCCGGCGACAGGCCGTAGCAAGCGGACGACGCTGGCAGCCGTGGCCGCCGAGCGCGAGTCGTTCCTGGAGTTCGATCTCTCGAACGTCGTGCCGTCGGCCACCCTCCAGCACCTTGGGGCCTCGATCTCGAAGAGCCCGCACGACCTCGTCGGCATCGATGAATCTCAGGGCGTTCGCGGCCGATGACGCCCGAGGGTTATGAGTTCAACGCCCCTCCGGGGTGGGCGGTGCCTAGTGGCGGTTGGGCTCCGCCTGAGGGGTGGATCCCCGATCCGAGCTGGCCCCCGGCGCCTGAAGGCTGGGCGTTCTGGGTGACCAAGCCCATGGCGCCGCCTGCGCCTGTCGCGCAGCCGATCCCTCCGCCGCCGACGACCGTCCCAGTGCCGGCGGCTCCCGAACCCGCCGAGGAGAGCGAGGTCCTGCGCTCGCGCGTCGCCGAACTCGAGGCCGAGGTCAGACGGCTCGAAGCGGCCCTCGCGTCGTCGTCGGGTGCGGTGGACCTCGACGACGAGAGTGTTCTTCAAGAGGTCGGCATCTACCGCTACCACCACCCTCTGGAGAACGCGGCGGAGTACAAGGAGCGCCTCGGCACGCTCAGCGAGCAGATTAAGGACATGGCCAAGGCTGGCGTCGCGGTCCTGGCGTCGGACATGTTCACATATAACAATTCGTTGGCCAAAGGCCGGAAGATGACCGGGGAGTTCTCCAAGCTCATGCTCCGCGCCTACAACGCCGAGGCCGACAACTGCGTGCGCTCGTTGCGCGCCGGCAACGTCGTCACGGCCAAGCGGCGGCTCGAGGCCTCTGTCACCGCCATCGCCCGGCTGGGGGCCATGATGGAGATGCACATCAACCCGGACTACCACGGGCTCCGGTTGCAGGAGCTCGAGCTGACCGCTGACTACCTGATGAAGGTGCAGGTGGAGAAGGAGGAGGCCCGCGAGGAGCGGGAGCGCCTGCGTGAGGAGCGCAAGGCCGAGCAAGAGCTCGCCGCGGAGCGCGAGCGTCTCGAGAAGCAGCGGAGCCACTACCTCAACGCGCTCGAAGCCGTGAGGTCCAGCAATGACGAGGCGGCGATTGTCGAGCTCTCCGAGAAGCTTGAGGAGATCGGGGAGGCGATCGAACGCAACGACTTCCGGGTGGCGAACATCCGCGCGGGTTACGTCTATGTCATCAGCAACCGAGGGGCGTTCGGTGCTGGGATGGTGAAGATCGGACTCACCCGCCGTCTCGAGCCTATGGATCGTGTCCGCGAGCTCGGTGATGCGTCTGTTCCGTTCCCGTTCGACGTCCACGCCCTGTTCTTCGCCGATGACGCGGTGACGGTGGAAGCCGAACTTCACCGCGCCTTCGCTGCTTCGCGCGTGAACCACGTGAATCTCCGTCGCGAGTTCTTCTTCGCAACACCGGCCGAGGTACGCGCCGTTCTGATGGAGAAGGTCGGCAACCTGCTCGAGTTCGCCGAGGAGCCTGAAGCGACCCAATATCTCCAGAGCAAGAAGTACTGGTCCTCCTCGGTCGGTGGCGCAGCCGTCGCGGAGGTGCCGTAGAGCTCGCCGCGATCGGCCGCTCAGCGCTGCGGACCGGTCGCGACGCTGAGGCCGTCGGCGCCGCGGGCGACGGTGATCGTGAGGTCGCAGTGCTGGACGACGTCGTCGGTGTGGGAGATGACGAGCACCTGGCGGAACTCGGAGTCGGTGATCGTGTGGAGCTGCTCGAGCAGCGCGGCGCGGCGGTCGAGGTCCTGGGAACCGAGGACCTCGTCGAGCAGGATGAAGCCGGTCTCGGTGCCGCGCTGGCGGGCGAGGGTTCGTGACAGCGCGAGGCGCAGGCAGAGCCCGGCGAGGTCCTGCTCGCCGCCGGAGAACCTCCGCAAGGGGTGGAAGGTGCCGTTGGCGAGGATCTCCAGGTGGTAGTCATCGGTCAACGCGACGGCGCCGTACATCCCGCGGGTCGTCTGCCCCAACAACAGGGCGGTCTCGTGCTCCAGCGTCGGCCGGGCGGCGCGCGAGGCCTCCTCGCGGTAGGCCGAGAGCGCGTCGGCGACCTCCTGGCGCACGCGCAGCTCGCGACGCTCGTCGCGCAGGCGGGCGCTGGCGCGCCGCGCGTCGTCCAGGCGCCGGCGGGCGGCGGCGACCGCCTCGGAGTCGGCGGAGGCGACGCGGTTGGCCTCGATGAGCGCCTCGGTCGCGGTGTCGACGGCGGTTTCGGCGTCGGTGCGCTCGGCCTCGGCGGTGCTGAGCGCGTCGGGGGAGACCGCGTCGGCGTCGGCCGCGGACTGCAGACGGGCGTGCTCGGCCTCGGCTTCAACGCGCACCTGCTGCTGGGCGTCGCGTCGGCGGCGCAGCAGCGGCGCGCCGTCGGCGCTGTCGCGCAGCGCGGCTGAGCGATGGCGGGCGTCGAGGGCGTCGGCCAGCTCGGCGCGCACGGTGGCCAGCGCGGTGGGGGAGAAGCCGTCGGCAGCGGCCACGGCGGCGGCGTGCTGTTCGCCGAGACGCTCGGCCTCGCCCTCGGCGGCGGCGCGGGTCGCGCTGAGCGAGGCGACTTGGTCGGCGGCCGCCTCCAGCCGCGTGATCCCGGCGCGCAGGGTCGTGCGCTCGGCCTGAAGCGATGCGCGCCGCTCGCGCGCTTTGTCCTGGTGGAAGGCCAACTCCTTGACCTGCGCCTCGATCGCCTTGACCTCGGCGCGGTGCGAGGCAAGGACATCGACATCGGGAAGGTCGTCGCCGAGCGCGCGGCGGTCGGCGGCGAGCGTGCGGGCCTGCTGCGCCCGGCGCCGCGTCTCGCCGGCCAGCGCGTCGGCGGTGAGGATCTCGGCGTCGAAGGTCGCCAGCCGCGCGCGGGCCTCCGCGAGATCCGCCTCGTACCGCGCGAGCACCTCGTCGCGCTCGTCTTCGGCAAACGGCCGGCGACATGTAGGACATGCGGCCTCGCGCTCGCCGGCCAGGACCGCGTCGCGGTGCTCCTCGTCGTGGCGGATCGCCTCGGCCAGCGCGTCGCGCCGCGCACGCGCCGCGTGCAGGGCGGCCGCGGCGGCCTCCGCGACGGCCTCGGCGTCGGCCAGCGCCGCGAGCTGCTCGTCGATCGCCGCCGCCCGCTCGCCGCGCGCGATAACCGCTCGCAGCGCACCCACGCGCTGCTCGGCCAGCGCGCGCGTCCGGGCGACCTCGTCCAGCGTGCCATCGAGGGCGTCGAGCTCCTCGTCGACCTCGCCCGCGCGCGCACGCGCGTCCTGAAGCGACGCGACCGGATCGGCGAGCACAGCGATCTGGTCGGCCGCGGCCGCCGCCCGCTCCAGCGCCTCGCGCCGGGCCACCGCCAGCGCCTCCGCGCGCTCGTGCTCGGCGCGCAGCGCGTCCATCGCCCGCTCGCTGGCCGCCAACGCGTCGGCGCGCGCGGCGAGCGGCGCCAGCTCTTGCACCTGCGCGATGGCCGCTTCGGCGGCCGCCGCCTGCGTCGCCAGCGCCTCGAACGCCGCCGCCTCCTGTTCGGCCTTCGCGCGTGCGGCCTCCGCCAGCCCGCGCCGCGCCGCGTCCTCGCGCTCGGTCGCCCGCAGCGCGTCCAGCGCCTCGCGCGCCGCGTCCCGCCGCGTCCGCGCCGCCGCCAGCGCGGCCTCGGCCTCCTGGACGACCGGCGCCGCCGCCTGCGCTGCGCGCTCAATCTCCGCCGCCTCGGCCTTCAGCGCCGGGACGTCAGGCGTCTCGGCCTCAAGCGACTCCACGATCAGCTGCTGCTCTCGCGCCTCGGCACGCGCGTACCCCGCGCCGCGCCGCAGCCGCTCGATCCCCAACAACAACTCGACCTGCGCCCGGCGCTTGTCGTTGTCGGCCTCCAGCGCCTGGACCTCCCGCTGACGCGCGTAGAACGTCCCGCGGAACATGTCGCGGGTCAACCCCAACAACAACGCGACCTGGCGGCTGGTCTCCTCGCGCCCTCGTGCCAAAGGCTCGGCGTCGGCCGCGGCCAGATCCGTCAGGGTCGCGTCGCGGCCGTCGACCCGGTGGACCCGATAAGCGCGCCCGCCGATCTCGAACTCCACCGCGACCCACACGTCCTCGTCCTCGGGCGCGCCGTCGCGCCGCGCGGGCAGCCCGCTGCGCCCGCGCCCGCCGCCGTACAACCCCCACTCGATCGCGTCGAAGAGCGTGGTCTTGCCGGCGCCGTTGGCGCCCACGACGGCGATCAACCCATCCACGTTGAGATCGAGGTCGAGCGTCCCGAAGGAGCGGAAGTTCTGGGCGCTCAGCGACAGTAACCTCATGTCGCCAGCTCCTCGTCGGCGCGGGCGACGAACGCCTCGGCGCGGGCGACGAAGTCCTCCGGGTCGACGCCGCGCGCGGTCGCGCCGGGCCAGCGCAGCAGGAACTCGTGCAGCGCCGGCACCGCCACCGCGTCGGTCAACGTGCCGGAGCGCGCCCCGCGCGGCTCCGCGCGGCGCTCGAAGTGCAAGCACTCCGCGTAGGCCGCCGCGATCGCCTGGTGGTCGACCGCGTTCCACTCCGCGGCGGAGACGTTGCGCACCCAGAGCCGGACGATCGCGCCGCGCAGCGCTTCAGGGCCGGCCTCTTCGGCGCGCGCGACGATCGCGGCGGTCAAGTCCTCCACCTCGCCCGCGTCGATCGGCTCCAGCTCGAACTGCGGGCGGACGTCGACGCCGTGGCGCACCAAGTACATGCGGTCGGACGGATCGCGCGCCAGGTCGACCTCGACGATCCCCTTGACCGCCGCGTCGTCGGCCCACGACAGCCGCTCGGTCGACCCCGAGTACGCCGCGTTGTCGGCGACCGGCGCGAACGTGTGCAGGTGGCCGAGCGCGATGTAGGAGAACTCGCGTCCGTCCGACAGCGTCTCGCCGGAGACCGCCAGCGACGCCTCCGGACCAACCACGCCGCCCAGCCCGACCAGCCCCAGATGCGCGACCAGCACGCTGCTCTCCGCATCTTCGTCCGGCCGCGCCGCCCGCACCGCCTCGGCCATCCGCGCCAGGTCGTTGTCATAGGGGATGCCATGGACCGCCAGCCGGCCGTCGCCGATCTGCACCGTCCGCGGCGCGCCGTGCAGCGCGTGGACGCCGTCTCCGAACCGCTCCAGCACGCTGAAGATGTGCTCGGCGGACGCCGCGCGCGGCGTCTCGTGGTTGCCCGCGACCAAGATGATGGGGATGCCCGCGTCACGCAGCCGCGCCAGGCCGTCCAAAGCGACGCTCAGCGCCGCGGCCGACGGGTGGTGGGAGTCGAACAGATCGCCTGCGTGGATGACGGCGTCCGGCGCCAGCGCGATCGCGCGGTCGATCGCCTGCGCGAACGCCGCGGCGACGTCCTGCTCGCGGACGTTGCGCCCCGTCTCATCAACGCGGTGGAGCTGGCGGAACCCGAGGTGGGAGTCCGATAGGTGGACGATCCTCATCGGCGCTCGCCGCCGCGTTCTGCGACCGGCGCGGAGGCCATCCAGGCGGGCAGGAGCTTAAGCGTCAGCAGCCGCAGCCGCAGCGCGGGGACCGAGACGCCGAAGCGCTCGGCTAGTGCAGGGAGGTTGTGGCCGGTGCGCTCGATCTCGGCGATCAGCAGCAGCTCGGGCATCAGCAGCTCACGCGCAAAGGCGTTGGCCTCGGCCTCGCGCTTGGTCCGCCCGCGCGCCCGAGTCGTCGTGCCGTCCTCGTCCTGCTCGGCGACGTCCGCCACGCGGCAGCCGTCGGTCGATGCGGCACCGGCCGCGGCGCCCGCCACGTGCAGCACCCAGTGCGCGCACTCGTGGGCGATCGTGAACCGCCGCCGCCCCGGGCTGCGCGCCGCCTCGCGGCGGTCGAGCCAGATCGTTCGCGCGGCCGGGTCCAGCAGACCCGACAGCCGGCCCTCGTCGGTCGGCGCGCCCTCGATCGTGCGGACGTCGTCGACCTCCTCGATCAGCAGGCCGAGGTGCGACTCGGCGATCCGCTCGACGGGCACGGGCGGGACCGACCCGGGATCGAAACGGGCTTCGAAGTCGCTCAGAAGCGCGAGCGCCGCGCGGCGGGGATCGGAGGTGCGAGCGGTCGCCATCTCAGGCGTCAGGGCCCCCGGTGAAGAGGCGGCGCGCGAGCTCGGCGTCCGGGTCCGGCGGCGTGGCGCGAGCGGTCCGGGACGGCGCGGCGCCGGCGGACCGACCGCCGCCGCCGTCGTCGCCCGCGCCGCGCGCCATCATCGGCGCCATCGCGCCGCGCCCCGCGCCGCCCGTCGGCTGGATCGCCGCGACGAAGTCCTCCACGCGCGCGCCGAAGCGCCGCGCCAGGCTCGCCAGCAGTCGGTGTGAGACGTTGGACCCCAACAACGTCCCGCTCTCCAGCCCGTGGTAAAGGCGCCGCAGCGTCGGCCGCGCGCTCTCGCCCAGCTCGAACTCCGCCGCGAGGTGGTCGAGGACGTCGTCGCGTTCGATCCCGCGCGCGCGGCGCAGCGCGACCAGCGCGCCCGGCAGGATCCCGGCCGGCCCGCCGCTCGCCCGCGCCGCAGCCACCGCGGCCGCCGCGCGCGCCTGCGCCTCCGCGACGCCGTCGCCCGCCGCCGCTGCCGTCGGCGGTGCATCGGCCATCGCCGCGGTCAGGCGGTCGACGAACTCGTCGTGCCGCGTGCGGGGAACCATCGACAAGTAGGACTCGGGATCGGCGAGGCGGTCTTGGCGCAGGTCGTCCAGCGCCTGGGCGAAGGCCTGCTCGAAGCCGGCAGCGGCGGGGCTCATGCGGCGCCGCCCTGGATGACGCGCAGGTGCGGGCGGCGATGCGCCAGGCGCGGCGGCGTGGGTGCGGGCACGGGCGCACCGGGCTCGGCCGGAGCGACGACGTGCGCGCGCACCGCCACCGCCGACACAGTTCGCGCCAGCTCGGTGATCGGCGCCAGCGGCTCGGGAGTGTGCAACCGCATCAACAACGTGATCGCGGCCTCCTCGCCGGCCATGAGCGTCGTCGCGCGGGGCAGGCCCGCGGCGTCGGCCAGCCGGACGGCCGTGCGGGCGACGGTCGGCATCGCGCGCACCATCAGGTGGTCGATCACCACCTGGCGGCGATCGTCGAGCTCGAGCACCAGCGCGCGGCGGTGATGCTCCAGCGCCTCCTCGTCCATGGCGGCCAGCGTGGCCTCGTCAGTGAGCAAGTGATGGTTCATGCTGCCTTTCCGTCCTCCGGGTAGAGGCGCTTCAGCGCGCGGTGCGTGGCCGTGTCGACCGCGCCGCGCGACATGTCCAACATGTCGGCGATCTCCTCGATTGGCGTGCCGACGAAGAAGCGCTCGGTGAGGATCCGCCGGTCGCGCTCCGGGAGCCGGTCGATGCGGTCGGCGAAGTCGCGTGCCTGGGCGACCAGGCCTTCGGGATCCGGACCGCGCGCGACGTCCGGGAGCGGGTCCGCGGCACCGCCGTCGCCCGCGCCGCGCTTGCGTCCCAGTCCGCCGCCACCGCCGAGCCCGGCCCCGACCTCGGGCAGCTCCTCGACGTCGCGCGGGGCCTCGGCGTCGTGGCGCATCCGGCGGCGCACGACGTCCTTGACCTCCCAGTCGACGTTCGCCGCGACCACGTAGCGGAACGCGGTCGCGAAAGTCGTCTTGCGCTCCAGCGTCTGGGCGAGCCGCAGCAGGACGCCGTTGGCGATCTCGGCGCGGTCGTCGGCGGTCGCCCGCCAGCCGTGCGTCTTCCAGCGGATCCGCTGGTCGATCGCCGCGACGTGCCGTTCGAGCAGCTCGCGCATGAGCAGCTCGGCGCGCAGCCCGCCGTCGTCAGGGCGGCGACGGGCGTGCGCCAACTGCTGGAGCAGGAAGGCGTCGGGATCGACTGTGGTCTGTTCTATGTCGGGCATCCGGACCGGCAAGTTCGGGGACGAACCGTCTCGTCTGCCGCAGGTCTTACACCAATTCGCATCGTCTTCAGTCGTGCGGACGCAATGGTGAGATCGCGGCGGGGTGGCGCGGTCGTCCGTGGACCGCTGATGTCCCATGATCCCCTCGACGCCTTCGCCGCCAACCTCGTGCGCCGCCGCCGCGCGCTCGGCCTCACCCAGGACGACGTCGCCGTGGGCGCGATGATGGACCAGAGCCAGTACAGCCGCATCGAGCGCGCGCGGGTCGACCCGTCGATCCGGACGCTCACGCGGGTCGCGCGGGCGCTGCGCACGACGCCGGCCGAGCTGCTGATCGGCGTGCAGTGGTCGGCGGACGGCTGAGCGGTCTGCTGCCGCTGGGCGAGCTGGACCTACGTCAACGACGTGAGGCTGCTCGTCGGCGTGCGGTGCAGGTGGGTGATGACGTTGACCGCGCTCCCGCGGTACTTGTAGGACCCGGACTCGAACGACAGGAACGTGATGCCGTTGCTGCGCGTGATGCCCTCCGCCATGGTCGGCGCCGCGAAGCAGGTCAGGTCGCCCGGGTAGGCGTCGTCGAGGTACTTGTAGCCGCGGCGCTCCACGTAGACGTTGCTGCGGTAGTTGACGTGCTGGGACGTGGAGAAGATGAAGTGGTTGTTGGTCACCGTCAGGCCCTGGGCCTTCTTGGGGACCTGCCGCCAGTTGTCGGCGGTGCCGACGCGGTCCAGGCCGCCGTGCGGGCCGACCGTGAACTGGTACATGCGGTTGCGGTTGTCTGGGTTGAACGTGCCGACCCACAGCGTGCCGTCGTCGGGCGCGATGAACGACGCGGCGAAGCCTGCGGTGCCCACGTTCAGCGGGATCTCCACGGCGGCCTGCAGCGCGTTGCCGGTGGCCAGCGCCGTGCGCACCGCGCTCAGCGGGAAGCGCAGGATCGTCGGGACGTCGGCAGAGCGGGGCTGGCCGGACACGAACAGCCACGAGCCGACGACCGCGACGCCGCCGACGTGTGCGTTGACCCACGTCCCGTTGGGGTTCTTCAGCGGCACGACCGGCGTGACGCCGCCGCCGGGCGCGATCCCGACGATCGCGGCCCTGTTGGCGTCGTCGTTGTAGCCCGACTGGATCAGCAGATCGCTGCCGGCACCACCCCAGTTCGGCCACGTCCCCAGGCCCTGGGGCACCCAGCTGTTCAGGAACGCGTCCGGAACCGCGTGCCCGATGCCGAAGATCCCGTCATAGACCGCCGACGCCGAGGGCGGGTCGTACTTGGGCGGCGCCGTCCCCGGCGTGTCGGCGCACCCGATCCCCTCGTTGTGCTGCTCCCACGCGGGCGGCGCCGCCATGGCGGACGCGGCGGGCAGCAGCGAGAGGGCGAGCACGGCGGGCAGCAGTCGGCGCATGTCAGCAGCCGTACCCACACTGAGCGATCGTGATCAGCGATATGTCCGCCTATTGGTCGGCGTCGACAGGGGGCGCCGACGCGGTTCGGGTGGACTCGACCAGCATTCGCCAGGAGCGGGTCGGCTGCCCGGCGGGGTCGGCCCCGCGCGTGAGCGTGCCGAGCAGGCGGTGGGTGGCGCGGTCGAAGACGAACGTCCAGTCCTCGTCCTGGCGACCGGGCTGCGGCGTGACGAACCGGACGCCGTCGCCGACGCGGCCGAGCGGGTCGCGCAGGTCGCGTTCGAGCGTCGCGTCGGGCTGCCGTTCGAGGACGGCGAGCAGCGCGGCGTGCAGCTCGGGGTCCGGCGCGGGGGAGGCGAGCAGGATCGCGACGCGGAAGACGAGCGTGACGTGGTCGCGGTCGGCCTCCCGCCGCAGCGCGGCCTCGAGCGCGACGGGGTCGTGGGGCAGCGCGCGGACGGAGGCGATCGTGTCGGCGCCCGCGCGGGGCTCGACCGCGGTCACGCGGCCGTCCTCGCGCCAGGGCCGCGGACGATGGGCGCCCGTTGCCCACGCCGCGCGGTCGGCCTCGGTTGGGAAGCGGGGCGTGGCGTCGCGCGTCGAGCGCAGCCGCTCGGTCTCGTCGTCGTTCATCCAGTGCTCGGTGGTCCAGGAGAACAGGGCGATGCCCTGGCGGCCGTCTCGCCCGGTGAACCGCTCGGGCATCTCGTAGGCCTCCTTGGTGTAGGACCAGGGCCCGCTCCCGGTCGCGGGCGTTGCCTGCCGCGCCGCGCGCAAGACCTCCGCGGCGCTGGCGGGCGCCGTGCCCGGACGCGTCTCGGAGCCAGGCAGGACGAGGATCGCCACGACCGCGGCGGCGACCAGCGCGGCACCGGCGAGGACGAGGCGCGCGCGCCGCCGTTGTCGTCCGCCCGCGCGCCCGCCCCGCGCCGCCTCCACCTCGACGCCTCCACGCTCTTGCGCCCACCGCCGCTGCACTGTCTCGTCCAGGCGCCGCGCGCGGTCGGGATCCGGGTGCCAGTCGGCCGCCGGGTCGTGGTCCTTCAGCAAGGTCAGGCTCATCGGGTCGCTCCGTCGTGGTCGAGGTGGTAGGCGAGCCGCCGTCGCGCGCGATGCAACCGCACGCGGGCGGTGCTCGGGCGGATGCGCAGGACGACGGCGATCTCCGCCGGGTCGAGGTCCTCCCAGGCGGCGAGCAGCAGCAGCTCGCGGTCGGGCTCGGCGAGCCGGGCGAGCGCGGCCATCACCGCCGAGCCGCCCAGGCCTTCGCCCGGAGCGTCCGCACCCGCCGCGCCACCGCCAACCGCCGCCTCACCCGCGAGCCGCGCGTCGAGCGCCGTCCGCCGCCGCGCCGCGCGCCGGTCCTCGGCGAGCACCCGCCGCGCCGTGCCGTACAGCCACGGCAGCGCGTCGGCGGGCGCATCCCCGCGCCGTCGCCACGCCACGACGAACACCTCGCTGGTGAGGTCCTCGGCGAGGTCGCCGTCGCCGACCCGCCGGACGAAGAACCGCCAGACCGCGTCGCGATGCGCGACGTAGGACGCCTCCATCCGCGCGTCCCCACCCGCGAGGGCCGGCCGCTTCGTCGGGTTGCTCGTGATCACGCCCTCCACGCCTCCCTTCTGGCCGGACGGGGGCGCAGCGTTACAGCTCGCCTTGACAACGCGCTCCACCCGCGCCTACTGTTAACCACATGGTGAACGATCCCTTCCGCGCGCTCGCTCACCCCATCCGGCGCGGCATCGTCGAGCGGCTGGCCACTGGGCCGGCGACGGTCGGCGAGGCCACCGGCGGCTTCGGGGTCTCCAAGCCCGCGATCTCCAAGCACCTCAAGGTGCTCGAGGAGACGGGCGTGGTCGTGCGCGTGGTGGAGGGCAGGACGCATCGGCTCTCGCTCGAGCCCGCCGTGCTGAGCGAGGCCGCCGACTGGATGGATCAGCAGCGGGCCCTGTGGACCCGGCTGTTCGACGTCGTCGACGACTACCTCAAGGAGCAAGAAGAACGATGAGCACCATTTCGGTCGTGCCGGCCGCGGAGTGGGAGACCGCGCGCCAGGAGCTGTTGATCAAGGAGAAGGAGCTGACCCGTGCGCGCGACGCGCTGGCGGCGCAACGGCGGCGCATGCCACGCCTGCGCGTCGACAAGTCCTACACCTTCCTGACGCCCAACGGCCCGGTCGGCCTGCTCGACCTCTTCGAGGGCCGCCGCCAGCTGATCCTCTACCGCTTCTTCTTCGAGCCGGGCCTCAAGAGCTGGCCGGAGGCGGGCTGCACCGGCTGCTCGATGATGGCCGACCAGGCCGCGCACGTCTCCCACCTCCACGTGCGGGACACGACGTTGGCCTACATCTCGCGCGCGCCGCAGGACGACATCGCGCGCTACCGGTCGCGGATGGGCTGGGACGTCCCGTGGCACACGATCACCGACGACTTCGACGCCGACCACGGCGTGGACGAGTGGCACGGCACCAACGCGTTCCTGCGCGAGGGCGACGACGTCTACCGCACGTACTTCGTCAACAACCGCGGTGACGAGGCGCTCGGCAGCACCTGGAGCTACCTCGACCTCACCGCGCTCGGGCGCCAGGAGACGTGGGAGGACTCGCCCGCCGACGTCGAGCAGACCCCGCCGTATGAGTGGTGGCGCCTGCACGACCGTTACGAGGCAACAGCGTGATCGCGCACGTCAGCGGCGTTCCCGTCGAGGAGCTGCTGCCCGCCGCGGCGGGCATGGGCACCGCGCTGGCGGTGGCGCGCGCGTGGGTCGCGGTCCAGGTTCGCAGGCGGCGCCCGTGACCGCCGTCGACGGTGGCGACCTCACGCTGCACCTGGAGCGCACCTACGCCGCGCCGGCCGAAAAGGTCTTCGCGGCGTGGACCAGCGAGGAGGTCCTGCGCCGCTGGTTCCACGCCGAGCGGGCGTGGGAGACGCCGGAGGCGTCGGTCGACCTGCGCGTCGGCGGCGCCGTCCGCGTCGTCATGCGCGACCCCGCGACCGGCGCCGAGTACGGCGGCGGCGGGCGCTACACCGAGGTCGATCCGCCGCGGCGCCTGGCGTTCACCTGGCTCTGGGACGACCGCACCACGCGCACGCTGATCGAGATCGACTTCGTCCCGGCACCGGACGGCGGTACGACCGTCCGCTTCGCGCACAGCGGGCTGTGGGACGAAGAGGCTGTCCGCTCCCACGAAGGCGGCTGGACGCGTTGCTTCCAGCACCTCGCGGAGGCGCTGGAGAAGTAGGACTAGGCCGCTGGCGCCGGCTTCAGGCGCGCGAACGTCGTCGCCGAGCCCTGGAAGAAGTGGTCGTGGGCGCGGTCGTGGTGAACGACCGCGTCGAGCCCGCGCTGCGCGCAGAACGCATCGAGGTGGTGGGCGGTCGGGCAAGCGACCAGGACAAGGTTGTCGCTGGCGTGCGCGGCGACCGTCGCGAACTCGGCGGCCACGACCGCTGCGGGCGCGCCCGTGTCCTCGATCATCAGCCCAACCGGCGGCCGCGCCGGGAGCTCTGCCGCGAGGACCTCGTCGACCGAGCCGTTGCGCAGCGTCCAGCGCGCGCGGTGCTCCGGCGGCACCATCCACCCGGCGGTCGCCAGGAGGTCGACCGACAGCAGCTCGCCTGGTCGACCCTCGTCGGCGTTGCGCTCCAGGGCGCGCAGCAGCGCCAGCGCGCCGAGGCCGTCTTGGGTCCCGGACTCCACGATCAGCTGTGGCTTGAGCGCCCGCGCCAGCATGTACCAGCTGTAGCGCCGCCCCAGCGGCGGCCGCGTCTTGACGTCCAGCCGCCAGCGCAGGCGCCGCGCGAGCTCGTCGGTCAGCGCCGGGTCGGTGCGGATCTCCTCGTAGTAGCCGCGCAGCGCGGTCTCGTCGACGCCCGTGATCGGCGCGAGCGTCGCGACCAGTTCATCCACGTTCGCTAGCTCGTAGGTGAAGTTGTCGAACTCCGGATCGAAGAGCACGTACTTGGTCAGCATCCACGGCGCGTCGCGAAAGCGCCAGCCGGCCCGCTTCACGCCCATGATCTTCGCCCCGTACCGGAAGCGACCGAGGCTGCGCACCACCTGCACGCCGCGATCGCCGACGAGTCGTTTGATGAGCGACTTCACCCGTTTGGTCATCCCGTACCCGAGACTCCCCGGAACGGGTGAGCGCTATTCCCGCAGCACGCCCGGCCCCGCGACCGTCGGCTCGTCGCCGTCCGGGATGACGTCCTTCGGTGCGCGCGACAGCCTCCCGAACCCGCGCAGGACCTTCAGGAGCAAGATGATGCCCTTGGGCGACTTGAGGTTGATCGCGCCCAGCAGCTGGCGCAGCAGCGAGAGCTGGTCGAAGTAGATGCGCTCGCAGACCAGTTCGTCGTCGCCGCGGAAGACGAAGTACGCGGTCATCCGGACTTTGAACGCGCCGCCCGTCGCCGGCACCGGCCCGAGCGGTCCGAGGTGCGTGCCCAACAAGTAGAACTCGGTGATGACCGCGTCGTCGGCGTGGCGCAGCGCGATCATCTCGTGGCGCTGGTTGGGGAACGCCCGGCGCGTCTCGTCGTAGTAGCCGCGCACCGCTGCGTCGCCGTCGTGGACGGTCTGCGTCGGCACGATCTCGTAGCGGGGATGCGGGAACGTCGACAGCACGTCGTCCCACTGCTGCTCGACCTCGTCGTGGAAGTGGTCGAGGACGAGCTTCTCGCGCACGGCGCGAACCTCTGCGGTGGTCATTCGCGGGACATCAGCACATCGTCCGGCGGCGCGCGACCCGGCAGGTTGCGCGTGAACGGCAGCGCGAGGAACGCCAGCAGCGCGACGGCGCCCAGCGCGCGGCGCAGGCCGTCGAGCTGCGCATCGCCGTAGTCGCGCGCGACCGCTCGCGCCTGCGCCGCCGGGAGGTCGGCCCCGCGGACCGCCGCCTCCACCTCGGCGACCGGCGCAAGCGGGATCCCCTTCTGCGCGACCGCCGCCGCCCGCTGCTGCACCGCCTGCGGCAGGTCTGGGTTGGCGGTGACGCGTTCGACGAAGCCACTCGACAGGGCGGCGATCAGGACCGACCCGATGAACGCGGTCCCCAGCGAGGCGCCGAGGTTCTGCGCGGTGCCCTGCAGGCCGCCCGCGATGTTGATGTGGTCCTCGCCGACCGACGACATGATGATGTTGCCCAGCTGCGACAGCATCAGCCCGGCGCCGACGCCGAACAGCGCGAGCGCGAAGGCGAACGCGGCGCCGTCCAGCTCGACGTCGATCGTGTCGACCAGCAGCACGGCCGCGACGACGAGCGCGAGCAGGCCGAGCTGCGCGACGCGCTTGGGCGCCAGCCCGGCGGCCAGCCGCGGGCCCGCGAGCGCCGCGATCAGCATCGTCACCGACATGGGGAACAACCGCTTGCCGGTCTCGAACGCGTCGAGGCCGAGCACGACTTGGAGGTAGACCGGCAGGACGAAGAACGCGCCGAGCAGCACGAGCTGCTGCATGCACAAGGTGCTCAGCCCGGCGCGCAGCGGCTTGATCCTCAACAACGCGAGGTCGACCAACGTGTCGGCGCCGCCGCGGGTGCGTCGCTCCTCCCAGCGCGCGAAGGCGTACAACAGGATCCCGCCGCCGAGGATCAGGAACGGCACAACCGAGAACCCCAGCGGCGTGATCTCCCGCCCGTCGATCTCTGGTGCGGCCAGCGGCTCGATCCAGCCCCAGGTGCTCGACTTGAGGATTCCGAACACCGCCAGCGCCAAGCCGCCGGAGGACAGCAGCACGCCGACGACGTCGAGTCGCGGCTTCGGCTCGGTCGCGGGGCTCGGCGTCAATCGCCGGCGCAGCAGCAAGATCCCGATGACGATCACGGTCTCGCCGGCGAACACGTAGCGCCAGCTGAGCTCGGTGGTGCACCAGCCGCCGATCAGCGGCCCGGCCGCGATCGCCGCGCCCGCCACGCCGCCGATGATCCCGAACGCCGTCGCGCGCCGCGGGCCCGAGTAGGTGGAGGCGACCAGCGCGACGATCGCCGGCATCACCAGCGCGGCGCCTATGCCCTCAACCAGCGACCAGCCGATCAGCAGCACCGTCAGGCTCGGGCTCAGGGCCGTGGTCAACGACCCGAGCCCGTAGATCGCCAGCCCGATCGCGAAGCAGCGGTCGCGGCCGAGCACGTCGCCTAGGCGTGCGCCGAACAGCATCAGCGACGCCATCACCAAGGTGTAGGCCGTGATCGCCAGCTGCACGCCCTGGATGGTCGTGTCGAGGTCGGCGACGATCTGCGAGATCGACACGTTCATCACCGAGCTGTCCAAGACCATCACGAACTGCGCGGCGGCCAGCACCCCGATCGGCAACCACCCAGCCTCGCGCGACGCGGACATCGCACAACCCTGCGCGCCACCAGGGTGGCACCGCCTCGCCCGCTCCGGGTGACACGCGCCGCAACACGCGCGCGACAAGGCGAGACTCGGTCTCAGCTAGCGTTCCACCTCATGTGCGCGGGATGTGCGATGTCGGCGATGGCGGGCGCGAGCGGCCTACGGGCCTGGCTCCAGACGCGTGGCTGGGCGTTCCTCACGCCCGAGCGGCTGCGAAGGATCACGATCGCGGCGTTCGCGATCGCGGTGGTGGGATCGACGGTGACGCTGAGCGGCTCGGCCTGACGGATCGGCTAAACGCGTTCGGGCGCGGCGCCGCTCGCCGTCGCCTTCGGCAAGACAATCCCTACGTCTTGGTGATCTGATCGGGCCGGGGCCGCGCAGGCACCTGCATGACCGATCAACTGACGGTTGTCGAATTCGACGACAACGAGGCTGTGGCAGAGGCCATGGCCGGCCTGGACGAGGCGGGCTCGACGCGCGGTGGGCTGTTCCGCCGGGCGGGCGCCGCTGCCGGCGGGCTCGGGGTCGCTGCGGCGATCGTGCCGGGCTTCCTCGGCGGCACCGCGAACGCTCGCGAGGGCGGCAGCAAGAAGGAGGACATCAAGATCCTCAACTTCGCGCTGACGCTCGAGTACCTGGAGGCCGCGTTCTACGCGGAGGCCGTCAACCGCGGCGTCTACTCCGGGTCGGTGTTGAACTTCGCGCAGGTCGTGGCCTCGCACGAGGCCACGCACGTCGCGACGCTGAAGTCCGTGCTGGGCTCCAAGGCGGTCGCCAAGCCGTCCTTCGACTTCAAGGGCACGACCAAGAAGTGGAGCACGTTCCTGCGCACCGCCAAGGTGCTGGAGGACACGGGCGTCGCCGCCTACCAGGGCCAGGCGCCGCGCATCCACCAGAACGCGGTGCTCGGGCCGGCCGCAGCGATCCTCGCCGTCGAAGCGCGCCACGCCGCGTGGGTGCGCGACCTGCTCTACGCGGGCAAGTCCGTCAAGCCCGCGCCCGAGGCGTTCAGCACCCCGCACTCGATGTCCGCGATCCTCGCGGCCGTCAAGAAGACCGGCTTCATCAAGTCCTAGGAGAACTGAGACCTTCATGACCTTCTTGCACCGAGAGTCCCAGGTCGACCTCACCGACGTCGTCGCGTTCGACGTCGACGGCGCCCTCCAGGAGACCGCCGAAGAGGCCCGCCGTCAGTCGCGTCGCATGTTCCTGCGCCGGTCCGGTGGGGCCGCGCTCGGCGGCGCCGCGCTGGTCGCCGGGATGGGATCGAGCACCGCGATGGCCGCGACGCCCAAGGGCGACGTCGCGATCGCGAACTTCGCGCTGACGCTCGAGTACCTCGAGTCGGCGTTCTACGCGTCCGCGCTCAAGCACGCCGGGCTGACCGGCGAGCACAAGCGCCTCGCGCGCACCGTCCACCAGCACGAGGCCGCGCACGTCGCGGCGCTGAAGAAGATGCTCGGCAGCGCCGCCGTCAAGCGCCCGTCGTTCGACTTCGGCTCGGCCGTCACGTCGCAGTCGGCGTTCACGGCGACCGCGATCAAGTTGGAGGACACGGGCGTGGAGGCCTACCAGGGCCAGGCCCCGTTCATCAAGAGCCAGGCCGTGTTCAAGGCCGCGCTCTCGATCCACCCGGTCGAGGCGCGCCACGCCGCCTGGATCCGCAACATCGGCGGCATGGCGCCCGCACCCGCCGCGTTCAACCCCGCACTGACCAAGAGCCAAGTGCTGGCCGCGGTCGGCGCGACCGGCTTCATCAAGGCCTAGGCCAAGGAGACCAAGAACATGCCCATCGGATTCCCCGAGATGCTCGTCATCCTCGTCATCGGCCTGATCGTCCTCGGCCCCAAGAAGCTGCCGGAGGCCGGCAAGTCACTGGGCCACGGGATGCGCGAGTTCAAGGAGTCGCTCTCCGGCGGCGGCAGCAGCAACCGGCGCGACGACGCCGACCCCGACGCGGCCTAGCGGCAGCGTCACCCTGAACACGGCCCCGCCGCCGGGAGCGTTCCCGGCGGCGACGTGGCCGTGGTGGGCCGCGGTGAGCGCGGCGACGATCGAGAGGCCCAGGCCCGCGCCGGCCTTGCCGCGCTCGCGGCCACGGTCGTGCTCGGCGCGCCAGAAGCGCTCGAAGAGCTCGGCCGGGTCGTCGGTCGGCAGGCCGTCCCCGTGGTCGCGGATCGTCACGGTCACCTCGGTGGGGGAGGCGTGGGCGCTCAGCTCGATCGCCGAGCCCGCGGGCGTGTGCACGAGCGCGTTGCGCACGAGGTTGGCCAGAATCTGGCGCAGCCCGTTGACGTCGCCCATCACCATGGCCTTGCCGGGCACGTCGGCCTCGAGCGTGATCGTCCGGTCTGGCGCGACCGCGCGGGCGTCGTGCGCGGCGTCGGCGACCAAGCGTCCCATGTCGACCGGGGTGTGCTCGACCTCGGGGATCTCGTCAAGGCGCGCCAGCGTCAAGAGGTCCTCGACCAGCACGCCCATCCGCGCGGCCTCGGCCTCGATCCGGCGCATGCTGCGCTCCATGTCCTGCGGGTCGCTCGTCGCGCCCATCCGGAACAGCTCGGCGTAGCCGCGGATCGACGCCAGCGGCGTGCGCAGCTCGTGCGAGGCGTCGCTGAGGAACGTGCGCAGCCGGCGCTCGGACGCCTCGCGTTCGTCGAAGGCGTGCTCCAACCGCCCCAACATGCCGTTCAGGGCGACGCCCAGCCGGCCGACCTCGGTGCGCGGGCTAGCCACCTCGACGCGCCGCGACAGCTCGCCGGCCGCGATGTCGTCGGCGGTCTGCGTGATCCGCGCCAGCGGCCGCAGCTCGATCTGCACCAGCACGCGGGCGATCACGAACAACAACAGCAGCACGCCGCCGATCACCGCCGCCTCGACCAGCAGCAGGCGATCCAGCGCCGCGTCGACCTGCGCCAGCGGCACGGCGACGATGGTCATGCTGCCGTCCGGCTCGATCTCGGCCCGGACGCGGTAGCGCAGGTCGCCGGAGACGGCGTCGACGGTGTAGAGCTTGCCGTCTTCAAGGGTCGACGGCAGCGATGGCGCCGCCAAGGACGATGACTCGCCGTAGGAGATCGTCGTCGCCGCGAGCACGCTGCCGTTCGCCGAGCGCCGCTGGCCGTAGGTCCCCGACGGCAGGTTCGGCTGCGTCCCGCCGTCACCGCCCGCCGTGCCACCACCGCCCCCGCCCGCGTGCGCGTCAATCCCAAGCTGGGTGTCGAGCGCGCGCGAGATCGCCGGCTCGGCGCTGCGCGTCTGCTCGTCGATCCTGTCGCCCTGGAACGAGCGCTGCGACACGTACGTGACCGCGCCGAGCAGCAGCATCCCGCTCGCGGCGATCACGATCAGGAGCCCCACGAGGCGCGTGCGCAACGTCATGCCGACAGGATCGACACGCGCCCTGAGTGGATCCTGGGGAGCTGCTGGGGTCTGGCGCAGCGCCTAGCGCAGCACGAAGGGCTCGCCGCCCCACGGGTCGACGCGCAGCGGCGGGTTCAGGCCGGTGCGGCCGGCGCGCAGGAGCGTCATGAACGCGTCGACGCGGCCGACGGACTCGGGCCAGTCGGCGCGGCGGTCGCGGTTGTGCGGGTGCTTGAGGTCGGCGCGGCGCAGGCGCAGGAACGTCGCCAGCCAGCGGCGCTCGGAGACCCGCTTGCCCGGCAGCGCATGCAGGCGCGCGCGGGTCCGCCCGATCAGCGTGATGAGCCCGTCGGGGTCCTTGCCGGTGCCGTGCTGGATGGCCGTGTCGTAGAAGATCGCGGTCGCCAGCGGGGTGCGCAGGCGCATCGCGGCGGCCAGGTGCACGGCGGGCTCGTAGTAGAGCTGGTCGACGATCGCGTCCTGGGCGTCGCGGAACGTGGAGTCCGACGCCGCCGCCCGCCAGGCGGCCTCGAAGTTGGACCCGAGACCGCGCGTGCTGTCGCTCTTGGCCTCGGCGCGCGAGCGCAGCACCGGCAGGTAGCCGGCCAGCGTCGCGGTCGGGTCAGCGGACGCGTAGGTCTCGACGGTCAGCAGCATGTCGCCGGTGGCCGAGCAGAACCCGGCGCGGCCCGCGGTCAGCCCGCAGCCGTCGTGCAGGTTGGCGATGTAGTCGTAGCGGATCTTCGTGGTGCTGTTCTCGAACACGCTGACGAGCTGGTCTGCGACGCGCCGCTGGGTGGGGGTGAGCGTCGCCGACGCCGCGCCGGCGAGCACGCCGAACAGCAGGCAGGCGGCGGCCGTCGCCGCCAGGGTCCATCGAAGCTTCCGGGCCATCACCCTCAAGTATCGACCGACGGACGGCAGATGTGAGCGCCGGCCCTGTCGGAGTGTCTGCGTGTCACCCACGAGCACTACGCTCCTGATCCGGATGCCCACCGCCCCGAGATCGCCGCTGATCGGCGTCGTCGCGACCCTCGCCGGGGTCGCGCTGGCGACGCTGGCGATCGCCGTGCTCAAGCACCAGGCGCCGGTCATCTCGCTGTCGGTCGTCTACCTCGTGCCGGTCCTGGTGGTGTCGGCCTATTCCGGGATCGTGCTCGGCGCGGCGTGCTCGGTCCTCGGCGCGCTGTCCTTCAACTTCTTCTTCCTGGAGCCGACCGGCCGCCTGACGATCGCCGACAGCCGCAACTGGGTGGCGTTGCTGGCGTTCCTGGTGGTCGCGCTGGTCGTGTCCACCATGTCGGAGGCCGCGCGTGCCCGCGCCGCCGAGGCGCAGGAGCGCCGCCGCGAGGCCGACCTCGGCGCCGAGCTGGCGCGCACGCTGCTGGGCACGCCGCGGCTGTCGGAGTCGCTGCCGCTGGTCTCGCGGCGGCTGGCCGAGCTGCTTGGCGCGCGCTCCGTGTCCGTCGACTTGGAGCCGACCGAAACCGACGAGCGCCGGGTCACGATCCCGCTGCACGACGGCGCGGCACCGATCGGCGCGCTCGTCTTGCCCGCCGACCTTCCCGAGAGCGAGCTGGCGCGCGTGCGCGAGCGGATCGTGCCGGTGCTCGAGTCGGTCCTGGCCGCGGCGCTGCAACGCGAGCGGCTGCAGGCCGACGTCGTCGAGACCGCCGCGCTGCGCCGCAGCGACGAGATCAAGACCGCGCTGCTGCGCTCGGTCTCCCACGACCTGCGCACGCCGGTCACCGCGATCCTGGCGGGCGCGAGCGCGCTGCGGTCCTCGTCGCTGACGCCGGACGAGCGCGCCGAGGTCACCGACGACGTCGCGGGCTCGGCGACCAGGTTGTCGGGGTTGATCGACCAGCTGCTGGACCTCTCGCGCCTCCAGGCCGGGACCGCCGAGCCGCGGCGCGAGTGGTCGTCGGTCGAGGAGGCGCTGCGCGAGGCCGCCGAGCACGCGGGGTCGGACCCGGCGTTGTTTCAGTTCTCGGTCGACCCCGAGCTGCCGCTGGTGCGGGCCGACGCCGCGCAGCTGGAGCGCGCGTTCGCCAACCTGATGGAGAACGCGGCGCGCTATGGCGGCGGCCACCCGGTCTCGGTGCGCGCCCGCGCGGTCGGCGACCGCCTGCTGATCCGGATCGTGGACCGCGGCCCGGGGATCCCGCTGGGCGAGCAGGAGCGGATCTTCACGCCGTTCTACCGCGCGCCGCAGACCGCGAGCGCCGCGCCGAGCGGCAGCGGCTTGGGGCTGTCGATCGCGCGCGGGTTCGTGGAGGCCAACGGCGGGACCGTGACCGTCGAGTCGCTGCCCGGGCAGGGGACGACGTTCGTGGTGGCCTTGCCGGTCGAGCGGGTGCCGGCATGAACGCCGGCGGCGCGCGCGTCTGCGTCGTGGACGATGACCCGCAGATCCTGCGGGCGCTGCGCGTCGTGCTGCGCGACGCGGGCTACGAGGTCATCCCGGCCGAGAGCGGGGAGGAGGCGCTCGATCGGATGGCCGTGCGCCCGCCCGAGGCGGCGATCGTCGACCTGATGTTGCCGGGCATCGACGGCGTCGAGGTCTGCCGGCGTCTGCGCGAGTGGTCGCAGATCCCGGTGATCGTGCTGAGCGCGGTCGACGAGGAGTCCGAGAAGGTCCGCGCGCTGCGCTCGGGCGCCGACGACTACGTCACCAAGCCGTTCTCGCCCGGCGAGCTGCTGGCGCGGCTGGAGGCGGCGCTGCGCCGCGCGGGCGCGTCGGCTGACGAGCCGATCCTCGAAGTCGATGGCCTTGCCTTGGACCAGGCGGCGCGGACCGTGACGCTCGACGGCGCCGAGGTCCACCTGACGCCGATCGAGTACGGGTTGTTGCGGACGCTGATGCGCAACCGCGGCAAGTTGATGACCCATCGCGCGCTGCTGACCGAGGTCTGGGGCCCGGAGTACGGCGACGCCACCAACGTGCTGCGCACCCACATCGCCAACCTGCGCTCGAAGATCGAGGGCGCAGGCCGTGAACGGCGGTTCATCCGCACCGATTCCGGGGTCGGATATCGGTTCGTGACGTCGCCTTGACGAAATCTTGACGCGCGCCGCCCGAGCCTGAACGGGTCCTTGATGGGAGCGGCCCGATGCTGGATCCATGGACCCATCCGACCTCTTCGGGCTCGTCGTCAGCGTGCTGGTGCTCGCCTACCTCCTGTACGCGCTGCTGCGCGGGGAGCGCTTGTAGGCCATGGCACAGGACCTGCTTCAGATCGCGCTGTTCTTCGCGATCGTCCTCGTCGCCGCACCGCCCGCCGGCGCCTACATGGCCCGCGTCTTCAGCGGCGAGCGCGTCTTCCTGACGCCCGTCGTCGCCCCGGTCGAGCGCCTCTTCTACAAGCTGCTGCGGGTCGATCCCGACCAAGAGCAGGACTGGAAGGCCTACGCCAAGTCGCTGCTCGTCCTCTCGCTCGTCTCGGGCGCGGTGCTCTACCTGATCCTGCAAACGCAGGGCCTGCACCCGTTCAACCCCGCCGGCTTCAAGTCCGGCACCTGGGACGTCTCGTTCAACACGGCCTCGTCGTTCCTCACGAACACCAACTGGCAGTTCTACGGCGGCGAGACGACGATGTCGTACTTCTCGCAGATGGCCGGCCTGGCCGTCCAGAACTTCCTCTCGGCGGCCGTCGGCATCGCGGTGCTGGTGGCGCTGATCCGCGGCATCTCCGCCCGCCACGGCAACGGCACGCTGGGCAACTTCTACAAGGACATCACCAGGATCGTCCTGTACATCCTGCTTCCGCTGTCGATCGTCGGTGCGCTCGTGCTGGCCTCCCAGGGCGTCGTGCAGACGCTGGCCGGAAGCGCCGGCGACATCGCCCGCGGCCCGGTCGCCTCCCAGGAGGCGATCAAGCTGATCGGCACCAACGGCGGCGGCTTCTTCAACGTCAACTCCGCCTACCCGTTCGAGAACCCGACGGCGTTCTCCAACCTGGTCGAGATGTTCCTGATCTTGATCATCCCGGCGGCGCTGCCGTTCACGTTCGGGCGGATGGTCGGCAACCGCCGCCAGGGCTACACGATCTTCGGCGCGATGTCGGTGCTGTTCGTGATCAGCGTGGTCGTCGTCTACCTCGCCGAGCGCCACGGCACGCCCGCGGCGCACGCCGCCGGCCTGGTCGGCGCCAACATGGAGGGCAAGGAGCAGCGCTTCGGGATCGCGGGATCCTCGCTGTTCACCGCGATCACCACGGTCGTCTCCTGCGGTGCGGTCAACACGGCGTTCGAGTCGCTGACCGGCCTCGGCGGCCTGGTCCCGATGGTCAACCTGGGGTACTCGGAGTCCGTCTTCGGCGGCGTCGGGACCGGGTTGTACATGATGCTGCTGTTCGTCCTGTTGGCAGTGTTCATCGGCGGGCTGATGGTCGGCCGCACGCCCGAGTACCTGGGCAAGAAGATCGAGCCCGGCGAGGTCAAGCTGGTGTCGATCGGCGCGTTGTTCACCGCGTTGATCGTGCTCGTCTTCACCGCCGTGGCGTTGTCCACGAAGTACGGCGGGCCGTCGATCTACGCGAGCGGGCCGCAGGGCTTCAGCGAGACGTTCTACGCCTACCTCAGCCAGGCCAACAACAACGGCTCGGCGTGGGCGGGCTACACCGGCTACCTGCAGCCCAACGCGCCCGGCAACGTCGGCGCCCACGGCGTCACGTTCGCCGACCTGATGGGCGGCTTGGCGATGCTGCTCGGCCGCTACGTGCCGATCGTCGCGGTGCTCGCCGTCGGCGGCGCGCTGTCGCGCAAGAAGGTCGCGCCCGCCGGCCTCGGGACGCTGCGCACCGACACGCCGACGTTCGGCGCGCTGCTGGTCGGCGTCGTCGTCCTGATCGGCGCCCTGACGTTCCTGCCGGCCTTCCTGCTGGGCCCGGTCGTCCAGTCCCTCACCACCACCCTGTTCTAGGACATCAACATGCGCAAGGACCTCATCCGCGGCGTGCTGGCGACGGTGCTCTTCACCGTCCTGCTCGGCCTCGCCTACCCGCTGGTCATGACCGGGATCGCCCAGGTGGCGTTCCCGGGCAAGGCCGACGGCTCGCTCGTCGGCGACCGCTCGACGCTCCTCGGCCAGGCCTGGAAGGGCGAGCAGTACTTCCAGCCGCGGCCGTCGGCCACCGACTACAGCGCTTCGGTGACCTACTTCGGCAACCACGGGCCCAACCAGCAGTCGACGATGTACCTGACCCGGCAGAACCTCCAGGCCTACATGTCGCGTGAGGGCAAGTACGACCCCGGCCTACACGCCTCTGCCGTCCCGCCGGACGCCGTGCAGTTCTCCGCCTCCGGCGTCGACCCACAAATCTCGGAGGCCAACGCCGCGATCCAGGCGCACCGCGTCGCCGCGGTCCGCCGCCTCCCGCTCGCCCGCGTCCAGCAGCTCGTCCGCGACGCCACCGACGGCCGCGCGCTCGGCGTCTTCGGCGCGCCCGGCGTGAACGTCACCAAGCTCAACCTCGCCCTCGACCACGAGACCACCCGATGACCACCGCATTGACCCGCTCCGTCCTGACCGACTCCGTAAAGAAGCTCGACCCGCGGATCCAGGTCCGCAACCCGGTGATGTTCGTGGTGGAGATCGGCGCCGCGATCGTCACCGGTGCGATCGTCGTCGGTTCCTCTGATCCCACCTGGTTCACGGTCACCGTCGCGGTCTGGCTGTGGTTGACCGTGCTGTTCGCCAACCTCGCCGAGGCGCTGGCCGAGGGGCGCGGCAAGGCGCAGGCCGACTCGCTGCGCGCGATGCGCTCTGACACGGTCGCCACGCTGCGCGACGGCAGCACACGGCCCGCGGCCGAGCTGCACCGCGGCGATGTCGTGGTCGTCCTGGCCGGCGAGGTGATCCCCGGCGACGGCACGGTCGTGGAGGGCATCGCGACGGTGGACGAGTCGGCGATCACCGGCGAGTCGGCGCCGGTTATCCGAGAGTCTGGCGGCGACCGCAGCGCCGTGACCGGCGGCACGCGGGTGCTCTCCGATCGCATCGTCGTGGAGATCACCCAGGAGCCCGGCCAGTCGTTCCTCGATCGCATGATCGCGCTGGTCGAGGGCGCACAACGGCGCAAGACGCCGAACGAGATCGCGCTCGGGATCCTGCTCGCCGGGCTGACGATCGTCTTCCTGGTGGTCGTCGCGACGCTGCTGCCGTTCGCGCGCTTCGCGGGGTCCGACATCTCCATGACCACGCTGATCGCCTTGTTGGTGGCGTTGATCCCGACGACGATCGGCGCGCTGCTGAGCGCGATCGGCATCGCGGGCATGGACCGGCTGGTCCGACGCAACGTCCTGGCCTTGAGCGGCCGCGCGGTGGAGGCGTCCGGCGACGTCGACGTGCTGCTGTTGGACAAGACCGGCACGATCACGCTCGGCAACCGCCAGGCTGCGGAGCTGATCCCGATGCCGGGCGTGGGGGAAGCGGCGTTGGCCGAGGCGGCGCAGCTGTCGTCTTTGGCCGACGAGACGCCCGAGGGGCGCTCGATCGTCGTGCTGGCCAAGCAGTACGGGATCCGCGAGCGGGAGCTGGCGCCGCACAAGGCTGAGTTCGTGCCCTTCACCGCGCAGACGCGCATGAGCGGCGTCGACTACGACGGCACGCGCCTGCGCAAGGGCGCCGCCGACGCGGTGATCGCGTTCGTGGAGGCCGAGGGCGGCACGCCGCCGGCCGAGCTACGCGGCGTCGTCGACCGGATCGCGCGCGAGGGCGGCACGCCGCTGGCGGTGGCCCAGGACTCGCAGGTGCTGGGCGTGATCTACCTGAAGGACACGGTCAAGGAGGGGATGAAGGCGCGCTTTGACCAGCTGCGCGCGATGGGCATCCGCACGGTGATGGTCACCGGCGACAACCGGCTGACCGCGGCGAAGATCGCCGAGGAGGCGGGCGTCGACGACTTCCTCGCCGAGGCCACGCCGGAGCGCAAGATGGAGTTGATCAAGGCCGAGCAGGCCGAGGGCCGCCTGGTCGCAATGACCGGCGACGGCACCAACGACGCGCCCGCGCTGGCGCAGGCCGACGTCGGCGTCGCGATGAACAGCGGCACCCAGGCCGCCCGCGAGGCAGGCAACATGGTGGACCTGGACAGCAACCCGACGAAGCTGATTGAGATCGTCGAGGTCGGCAAGCAGCTGTTGATCACGCGCGGCGCGCTGACCACGTTCTCGATCGCCAACGACGTGGCCAAGTACTTCGCGATCCTGCCGGCGATCTTCGTCGTCACCTGGGCGGCGCCCGGAGATGCGACCGGCCCGCTCGACGCGCTGAACGTCATGCGGTTGGGCTCGCCGGAGTCGGCGATCATCTCGGCGATCGTGTTTAACGCGCTGGTCATCCCGCTGCTGGTCCCGATCGCGCTGCGGGGCGTGGCCTACAAGGCGGTCGGCGCGACCGCGCTGCTGCGCCGCAACCTGTTGGTCTACGGCCTGGGCGGCCTGATCGCCCCGTTCGTGGGGATCAAGGTGATTGACCTGCTCGTCCACAACCTGCTGGGGGCATGACCGCCGATCGCGGACACCTGAAGGTCTTCCTCGGCATGGCGGCCGGGGTCGGCAAGACCGTGCGGATGCTCGACGAGGGTCGCGCGGAGCTGGAGGCCGGGCGCGACGTGGTCATCGGGTTGCTCGAGACGCACGGCCGCACGGAGACCGAGGCGCGCGCGGCAGGCCTGGAGCGCCTGCCGCGCCGCCGCGTCACCTACCGCGGGACGACGTTCAGCGACCTCGACGTCCCCGCGGTCCTGTCGCGTGCGCCCGAGCTGTGCCTGATCGACGAGCTCGCCCACACCAACGCGCCAGGGCTCGACCACGGCAAGCGCTTCGAGGACGTCGAGCAGCTCCTGGCGGCGGGGATCGACGTCTTGTCCACCATGAACGTCCAGCACCTGGAGTCGCTTAACGACACGATCGCCGAGCTGAGCGGCGTGCGGGTGCGGGAGACCGTGCCCGACGGCGTGCTGCGGCGGGCCGACGAGATCGTCCTGGTCGACGTCACGCCCGAGGCGCTGCTGGACCGCCTGCGCGCGGGCAAGATCTACAAGACGGACCGCATCGACGCGGCGCTGAGCAACTTCTTCAAGATCGAGAACTTGAACGCCTTGCGCGAGACCGCGCTGCGCCAGGTGGCCGAGAACGTCGAGGCCCGGCGCGCGGAGCCGGCCGACGCCGCGGTCGCGCAAGCGGTGGGGGAGCGGTTGATGGCCTTGGTCGAGCCCTACCCAGGCGCGCAACGGCTGGTGCGCCGGGCGTGGCGCAGTGCCCAGCGGCTCAACGCGCCGCTGGATCTGCTGTGGGTCGCGCCGCCCGGTGCGGCCGCGCCCGCCGAGGGCGGGGAGACCGCCCGCGCGCTGCACGCCCTGCGCCAGCTGGCCTCCGTGCTCGGCGCGACGCTGCTGGTGCAGGAGGGCGACGACGTCGCGCAGACCGCTGTCCGCGTCGCCGGAGAGCGGGGCATCACCTACATCCTGCTCGGCGCGTCGCGCCCGCCGCGCGGATTCGCGCGCCTGCGCGAGCCGCTGCCGACGCGGCTGGTCCGCCTCGCGCCCGGCGTCGACGTGCGGATCGTGGCCGACCGCACGCGGAGGCGGCCGCGATGATCGCCCTGCTCGTCGCCGCGCTTGCAGCGCTCGTCCTCGGCCTGGTCGTCGGCCGGCGCGCCGCCCCGCGCCGGCGCCGGGCCCATGCCGAGCGGCCGGAGACCGTCCGGCGGATCCTCCTGCCGTTCACGGGGTCCTCGATCTCACGGCGCGCGTTCGACGCGGCGGTGCGGCTCGCACGCGCGGAGAACGCGACGCTGATGCCGTGCTACTTGGCGACCGTCCCGCTGAACCTGCCGCTCGACGCCGCGCTGCCCGCGCAGTGCCTGCGCGCGATGCCGTTGCTGGAGACGATCGAGCAGCGCGCCATCGCCCAGGACGTCGCGATCGACGGGCGCATCGTGCGCGGGCGCACGCACCGCGACGCGCTGCGCCGGATCCTCAGCGACGAGCGCTTTGACCGCGTGATCGTCTCCGCCGAGCACCAGCTCGGCCCGGGCTTCACCGGCGACGACCTCGTCTGGCTCCTGGACCGCGCCGACGCGGAGGTCCTGATCCTGCGCCCGGCGCTCGAAGACCACCGTGAAGTGGCGGCCGACGTCATCGGCCACTTCTGAGGTCAGGCGCGGGCGGGCGTCGGCAGCCCGAGGTGCTCACGCAGCGTCGCGCCCGGCGTGTAGTCGGCGCGCAGCGCGCCGCGCTCCTGCAACAGCGGGACGACGTGGTCGACGAAGTCGTCCAGGCCGCCGGGCGTGATGTGCGGGACCAGGATGAAGCCGTCGCAGGCGTCCTGCTGGACGTGGTCGAAGATCGTCTGGGCGACCGTCTCGGGTGAGCCGACGAACGAGTGGCGCGCGCGGGTGCGGACCATCAGGTCGCGCAACGTCAGGTTCTCGCCCTCGGCCATCGCGCGGAGCTGGGCGACGGTCTCGTGACGCTTGCCGGCGAACGCGCGCGCCGGGATCGAGCCGGGCGCGATCGTGATCTCGCCCTCGATCGGCTCGACGTCGGGCAGCGGGCCCTCGGGGTCGTACTCCGACAGGTCGCGGTTCCAGAGCTGCTCGGCGAAGACGCGCGCGGTGCCGGCCGAGACCTGCTGGTAGCGGACGACCTCGGCGCGCTCGGCGGCGTCGGCGTCGGTGTCGCCGAGGACGAACGTCGCGCCCGGCAGCACCAACAGCTCGTCGTGCGAGCGGCCGTGCTTGGCCAGCCGCCCTTTGACGTCGTTGTAGAACTTCTGCCCGTCGGGGATCGACGCGTGGCGCGTGAAGATCGCGTCGGCGTGGGCGGCGGCGAACTCGCGGCCGCCGTCGGAGTCGCCGGCCTGGAGGATCACCGGACGGCCTTGCGGCGGCGTGTCGAGATCCCAATCACCTTGCAATGACACCTGGTCGCCGTTCACGCTGAACGGCCCAGGGCCGTCGCGCCAGAGCTGGTCGCACAAGGCCAACAACTCGGTCGCCCGCGCGTAGCGGTCCTCGTAGGGGAGGTAGGCGCCCCGGCGGAAGTTCGCGCCGGTCACCGCGTCGGTGGAGGTGACGAGGTTCCAGGCGGCGCGGCCGGCGCTGAGGTGGTCGAGCGTCGCGAGCTGGCGGGCGACCTCCAGCGGCTCGTGGTAGGTCGTCGTCAGCGTCGCGGCCAGGCCGAGGTGCTCGGTGACCGCCGCGAGCGCGGCGAGGATCGTCATCGCGTCGGGGCGGCCGACGACGTCGAGGTCGTGCAGATGGCCGCCGTGCTCGCGCAGGCTGAGCCCTTCGGCGAGGAAGAAGAAGTCAAAGCGGCCGCGCTCGGCGGCTTGGGCGAGCTGCGCGAAGGACTCGAAGGCGATGTGGCTGCCGGCGGCGGGGTCGCTCCACACGGTGGTGTTGTTGACGCCGGGGAAGTGGGCGGCGAGGCGAACGGGCTTCACGCGGTCACCTCGTCGAGCCCGAGGCGGGCGCGGAGCAGGTTGTCGTCCTCGGGTGGCGTGCGGGCCAGCGCGGCGAGGTCGGTGGCGGTCGCGCCTCGCAGGAGCAGGCCGTCGAAGCCATCGGCGTCGGACCCACCCGGCTCCGTCTTGTCCACCTCGAGCAGCCGCACCAGGCCCGGCCGCGCGGGCGGCGCGGCGGCGGGATCGGCGACGAGCAGCACGTCCGCGAGGTCCGCCAGCGCCGGGTCCCGCACGACGACCGGCGGCTGCCCTTGCGGCGGGCGCGGTGTGATCGATGGGCCGCGCACGCTCAGGTGCTCGCCGGCGTAGTCCGTGTGGTGGACGCGGTCGCGGTCCAGGAAGCGGTCGGTGGCGCGGTCGCGGATCTCGGCGCCGTTCTCCCACGAGCCCCACAGCGCGCGGACCGCGGCGATGTGCTCGCGCGCGTCGCCGAGGAGGTCGCTCGGCACGTCCCACGTCACGAGCCCGTCGGCGGTCGCGTGCGGCAGCGTCTCGGCCAGCCACCCGGCGCGGCCGAGCGCGACGAAGTCGATCGTCGCGATCGCGGTCGAGACCAGGAACGGCTCGGTCGTCGTGGTCGGTGCGGCGGCGACGATCCCGATCGTCGTGGTGGCCGCGGCGGCGCGGGCGGCGACCAGCAACGGGTCGAACGGACCGGTCTCGATGATCACCAGATCAAGGCCCGCGGCCTCCGCGGCGGGCACCAGCGCGGGGTCGGTCACGGAGGCAGCGAGCAAGAGCGAATCAGGCATTGCCGACCGACATGCTAGGAAGTCTGTTCATGCTGCTCTCGCTCCTGGACCAGGCGCCGACCCGTCGCGGCGGGCCCGCAGGCCACGCGATCCGCGAGTCGGTCGACCTCGCGCAGGCCGCCGACGCGCTCGGCTTCCACCGCTTCTGGGTCGCCGAGCACCACGCGATCGGCAGCGTTGCGATCTCCGCGCCGGAGGTCCTGATCGGCCTGATCGGCGCGCGGACCGAGCGGATCCGGATCGGCAGCGGCGGGATGCTGCTGCCCAACCACCGGCCGATCCACGTCGCCGAGCAGTTCCGCTGCCTGGAAGCGCTGCACCCGGGACGCGTCGACCTCGGGATCGGCCGCTCGGAGGGCGCGCTGGACCCGGCGACCGTGCTGGCCTTCGGGCGCCCGGGCGACAACGCGCACGGCGCGGGCTTCGAGGAGCAGCTCGACGAGCTCCTGCACTTCGGGGATGTCACGCGGCTGCCCTCCGAGCATCCCTTGGCGGCCGCGCGGGCGGCGCCGACCGACGTCCAGCTGCCGCCGGTCTTCTTGTTGGGGTCCTCGCGCAACTCCGCCCAGACCGCGGCGCGCAAGGGCCTCGGCTACGGCTTCGCCGCGCACACCAACCCCGACGACGCGGCGCTCGCGCTGCGCGAGTACCGCGAGGCGTTCGTCCCGGCGCGATCGGGCGACCGGCCCCACGCGATCCTCGCGCTGAAGGTCATCGTGGGGGAGGACGACGAACACGCCCGCGCGCTGGACGCCCCCAGCCACTTGTCAATGGTCTTCGCGCGCCAAGGCCAGCGCGCGCCGCTGCTGCCGGTCGACGAGGCGCTGGCGCACGAGTGGACTGACGAGGAGCGCGCGATCGAGGCCAAGTTCATCGACACGCGCGCCGACCACGTCGGCGGCCCCGAGCGCGTGCGCGCCGGGATCGAGGCGGCGGTCGCCGAGTCCGGGGCCGATGAGGTCATCGCCATTGCCAACACCTACGACCCGGACGAGCGACGCGCGTCGCTCGCCCGGCTCGCGGCGTTGTTCGCCTAGTTGGACTAGGCGTTGGTCGCCGGTGCCGGTGCCGGTGCCGGTGCCGGTGCCGGTCACGGCGACGCTGGCGCGCTGAGGGCAGTCCGTCTAATTCCCTATCGGATTTATGGGGAAATCTGCTACGCTGTCCTCAGCATCCACGGACACTCCTCCTGTCGGAAGCTTCGCCCGGCCTCCACGACCCGGACCGGGCGGAACGGGACAAATCGACCGGGGACGGGCCCTTTGGGGCTCGTCCCCGGCCGGTGCGCCTTCGCGGCTAGTCCTTGTCAGCGACGATCACCACGTAGTCGCTGTCGACGCGCCACGTGCCGTCGGTCGCGACGTTGAGCTCCTCGCTGAGCCCGATCAACTCGGCGCGCAGGTCGTCCCAGCGCCCCGCTTCGCTCAGCTTGGCGCGGGCCTGCAGCAGCGGCCCGTAGTTGTCGGTGAACATGTCCAGGAACGCCTCGGCCGACGCGGCGGTGAACGACACCGCTCCGTGCTCGAAGAACAGCGAGACGGGGTGGTCGGCGAACAGCGCCTCGACGTGCTCGGGGCGGCCCCAGCCGGGCGGCGGCGACGCGAACGCGGGCGGCGTGGGCATGTACGGGCCCATCGTCGACCAGAAGCGGCCGATGTAGCCGGTGGCCGACCAGTTGCCGAGCACGATCCGGCCGCCGGGACGGCAGACGCGGACCAGCTCGGCGGCCACGACCTCGTGACGCGGCGCGAACTGGACGCCGATGGCCGACAGGACGCGGTCAAAGCGCGCGTCCTCGAACGGGAGGTCCTCGGCGTCGGCGGCGATCCAGTCGATCGCCACGCCGGCGTCGGCGGCCCGCGCGCGGCCGGCGGCGAACAGCTCGGGCGTGAGGTCGGAGGCGATCACCTGGCCGCCGGCCAGCGCGGCGGGGATCGCGGCGTTGCCGGTGCCGGCGGCGACGTCGAGGACGTCCTGGCCGGGCGTGATCCCGGCGCGCGCGGCGACCGACTCGCCGACGCCGGTGACGAGCGTCGCGATGTGGGCGTAGTCGCCCGAGGCCCACGTGCGGTGGTGGGCGTCCTTGAGAGCTTCGATGGTGACGGTGGGGGTGGTCATGGCGCAGCATGCTGCGCGCCGGGCGTGTGAGCGGCCGTGTGAGGGCGGGCTACACGCTCGTTCGCGCCACTAGGTCGGCCAGCGCGGGGTTGTCGATCTCCCACGCCATCAGCCGCGCGGACTCCAGCGCGGCGCCGTCGCCGCTGCGGCCCGCGTGCGCGAGGCAGCGGACGCTCAGCTCGCGCATCCCGGTCCGGGCGGCCAGCGCGCCGAGCGCCCGGATCAGCGCGCGTCCGTCGCCGCCCGTGTCCAGCTCGGTGCCGATCGCCGCGTCAAGGACATGGCCTTGCATTCAGACGTAGCGGTCGGGCACGCGGTTGCAGCGCGTGCGGGCCTCGTCCATCCAGGCGCGGGCGGCATCGCCCCGGCCGCGCGCGGCCTCCAACAACCCCATGTTGCGTCCGGCGACGCCCTCCCAGCACGGGTCGCCGATGTCGCAGGCGACCGCGAACGCGTGCTCCAGGCGCTGGCCGGCGCGGTCGAGGTCGCCGCGCGCGAGGTCGACCTCGGCACGCAGCGCCTCCGGGAACGGCATGAACGCGAGCCAGCGCTCGGCCTCGACCTGCGCGAGCGCCTCGTCCAGTGCGGCCGCGGCCTCGTCGTGCTCGTCGCGCAGCAGGTGCGCTCGCGCGACCAAGGACAAGGAGAACGCGACGCGACGGCGCTCGCCGGCGCGCTCGGCATGCTCGACCGAGCGGATCAGCGCGGTGAACGCCCCGCCGTAGTCGGCGCTGTCGGAGCGGTTCATGCCCTGGACGGCGAGGATCGCGGCGTGCTCGCCGTCGGTGTTGGCGAGGCGGTCGGCGCGCGCCAGCCGCTCGTCGACCGATGTGCGCCGCCCGGCCTGGATGTCGGTGTAGGCCAACTCGCGCAGCGTGCCGACCAAGGTGTCGCGGTCGCCCGCCGCCTCGGCCGCGGCGAGCGCCTGGGTCAGGACGAGCGCGCCCTCCTCGTCCTGGCCGCGGACCGCGTGCACGAGCGCGCTGCCGAGCGCCAGCAGCGTGCGACCGTGCAGCGCGTCGTCGCGACAGCCCGCGGCCTCGGTGCAGGCCTGGCGCAGCAGCTCGATGCCGTGCTCGACGGCGCCCGCGGCAACGGCGGCGTCGCCGGCCTCCAGGCGCGTGCGAGCGGTGATCGGGTTTCCGGGTGACGACGGCCCGCCCGGCCCGCCCGCGCCGCCGCCCTCCGCGGCCCGTCGCACGGCGGCGCTCGGTTCGCTGCCCAGCTCGCGGCGGAACAGGCGCCGGCACGCCTCGGCCTGCGCGAGCGCGCCCGCGCGGTCGCCGCCGGCGGCCAGGCATCGCACCAGCAGTTCATGGTGGCCTTCGTCGAACGGGTCGACGGCGACCAGCCGGGCGGCGCGCTCGGCGGCGCCCGCGGCGTCGCCGGCGGCCAGCGCGTCGAGCGCGGCCTCGCGCAGTGACGCCGTCGCCCGGCCCGCGAAGCGCCCGCGCGCGACGACCAGCCAGGCCTCGAACGCGGGGGAGGCCGAGAAGTCCAAACCCTCCAACAACTCGCCTTCGCCGCCCTCTCCGCGCACGTCCACCGCCACGCCGTCGGCCAGCGTCAGCGCGATCGGGTCGCCCTCTAGCGTCGCGGCGTCTCCCAGCGCGCGCCGCAGCTGCGCGAGGCTCCAGCGCAGCGCGCCGAGCGGGTCGCTCGCATCGGCGAACAGCAGCTCGGCCAGGTGCCGCCGCGCCGCGGGGCGCTCTGACAGCAGCAGGTAGGCGAGCAACCCCCACGACTTCTGCCCTTTCGGCGCGGGCGCGGGCTCCGTCTCGTCTTCCCGGACGATCGCCGGCGGTCCGAGCAGGCGGATGCTGGTTCCCACGCGAACAACCTTGGCACAGTCACCCCGTGCCTGGCCACTGCGCGCCGGGCTAGGACCGCGGCGGCAGCGTCGTCGCCAGCCCGCGGAGGCCGGTGGCCCAGGCATCGTCCAGCGAGTAGCCGGGCGGGACGCGGTCGTTGAGCTCCAGCCCGATCAACCCGTAGGCGAACGCCCAGAACGCGATCGCAGCGTTGACATCGCCGCGCGCCGACCGCAGGACCATCTCGGCCCCGGGCCGCTCGGCCTCGCGCACGGCCGGGTCGTCGCGGTCCAGCGCGCGCGACGCGATCAGCAGGTGCAGCGCCGGGTTGCGCAGCGCCCAAGCGCGGTAAGCGGCCCACATCGTCTCGATGTCGTCCTCGGGCGGCGTGCCGTCCAGCGCGGCGGCTGCGGCGTCGGACTGCTCGAGCAGGCCGACCGCGATCAGCGCGTTCTCCACCGCCGCCTTGTTGCGGAAGTGCGCGTAGAGCGTCGGGGCCTTGATCCCGAGCTTGTCGGCGAGCAGGCGCATGCGCAGCCCGTCGTGCCCCTGTTCCTCCAGCAGCTCGCGCGCCGCGTGGAGCACCTCCTCGGCCCGCGCACCAAGCCCCCTTGCCTCGTGCATGCTCGGGAACGCTACCGGCTCCCGCCTCGCTGATAGCGTCGCCGGCCGTGAGCGCCAGCCCCAAGCCGCGGATCAGCTACGTCGTCGGGCGATTGGACCGCGCGTTGTCGCTGGCCGTCGAGGAGCGCGTGGCCGCGCACGGCCTGACGCTGCCGCAGTACACCGCGCTGTCGGTCCTGCGAATGCGTCCGGGCCTGTCCAACGCCCAGCTGGCGCGCCGGACGTTCGTGCGCCCGCAGTCGATGATGCAGGTCATCTCCAAGCTGGAGGCCGACGGGCTGATCGTCCGCGCGCCGGACGCCAACCACGGGCGGATCCTGCGGACCGAGATCACCGAGAAGGGCCGTGAGGTGCTCGCCGCGTGCGACCGCTCGGTGACGCAGATGGAGAAGGCGATGCTCGCCGACTTCTCGCGCGAGGAGCGCGACGAGCTGCGCGACGCGCTGCTGACGATGGTCCGCGCGCTTGGCGCCGGTTTCGACGAGGTGTAAGTCCGCCTGATACGTTGCCGGGCCATGGGGTCGAGCGAGAACCTGGCCTGGCCGCTGCGCCGCGCGGCGCGAATGCACGGCGGGTCGACGGCCGTCGTCGACGTCGCCGGCGGCGTGTCGGTGACCTACGCGGAGCTGGCAGCGCGGGTGGCTGCGCGCGGGCGGCTCGGTGTCGCGGAGGGCGAGCGCGTGGGCGTGCTGGCGGCCAACTCGCTCGCGCACCTGGAGCTGTTCCTCGGCGTTCCGGCGGCGGGCGGGGTGATCGTGTCGCTGAACACGCGGCTCGCGCCCGACGAGCTGCGGGCGCTCGTCGCCGACGCCGGACTATCCGTGCTCGTCCACGACGACGGCCACGCCTCCGTCGCCGCGGCGCTCGGGGTCGCGCGCCTCCTCCACGTGGACGACCTCCCCGCGACGCCGCTTCCCGCCGCCGCACCTGCGCCCGACGCCGACGCGCTCGCCGCGATCTCCTTCACCGGCGGCACGACCGGGCGCGCGAAGGGCGTGATGCTCTCGCACGGCAACCTGTTGGCCAACGCGCGCCACAACCTCATCGCCACGGGTCACCAGGACAGCGACCGCTGGCTGCACGTCTGCCCGATGTTCCACGCCGCGGGGATCGCGAACGTCGTCGCCGCCACCTGGGTCGGCGCGCATCAGGTCGTCCTGCCGCGCTTTGACGCCGCTGCGTTCTGCGCCGCCGTCGAGGAGCACGCGATCACGCACGTCGCGCTCGTCCCGACCATGTTGGGGATGTTGCTCGACCACCTCGCCAACCATGACGCCGACCTCTCGTCGCTGCGCCACATCCAGTACGCGGCCTCGCCGATCACGCCCGACCTCCAGCGCCGCGTCCTGGAGCGCTTCGCCGGCGTCGACGTCGCGCAGTTCTACGGGATGACCGAGGCCGCGCCGACGGTCAGCACCTGCACGCCCGCCGACCACCGCCGTCCTGACGGCGCGCGCCTGGGGTCCATCGGCGCGCCGGTCGTCGGCGTCGAGGCCGAGGTGCGCGACGCGGAGAGCGGCGCGCCGCTGCCCGTCGGCGAGATCGGCGAGCTGTGGGTCCGCGGGCCGAACGTCATGTTGGGGTACTTCAATCAGCCGGATGCGACCGCCGCCGCTTTGCAGGACGGCTGGTACCGCACCGGCGACGCCGCCCGCGCGGACGCCGACGGCTACCTGTACCTCGTCGACCGCCTCAAGGACATGATCATCTCCGGCGGCGAGAACGTCTACTCGGTCGAGGTCGAGGCGGTGCTCGCCGAGCACCCGGCGGTCGCGGAGGTCGCGGTCTTCGGCGTGCCCGACGAACGCTGGGGTGAGGCCGTCCACGCCGTCGTCAGCGTCACTGCCACAGACGCCGAGGTCACACCCGCTGAGCTCATCGCGCACTGCCGCGCCTCCATCGCCGGCTTCAAGGTCCCGCGGGCGATCGAGATCACCGAGGCGCCGCTGCCGAAGTCCGGCGCGGGCAAGCTGCTCAAGCACGAGCTGCGCGCGCCGTTCTGGGCCGGACGCGAGCGCAATATCAGTTAAACTGTTATCCTCTCGCCTATGAGCGAGAGCCAGTGGGAGACGGTCCGGGTCACGGTCGAGGAGGGCATCGGGTGGTTGGAGTTCCACCGGCCCGACAAGCGCAACGCGATGAACCCGACGCTGAACGCCGAGATGGCCGAGGCGCTACAGGCGCTGGACCGCGACGAGAACGTCGGGGTCGTGGTGCTGACCGGGGCGGGCGACGCATGGTCGGCCGGCATGGACCTCAAGGAGTACTTCCGCGAGGTCGACAACGGCCCGCTGTGGCGCCAGCGCGAGGTCCGCTACGACTCACAGACCTGGCAGTTCCGGATCCTGCGCCACTTCTCCAAGCCGACCATCGCGATGGTCAACGGCTGGTGCTTCGGCGGCGCCTTCATCCCGCTCGTCAGCTGCGACCTCGCCATCGCCGCCGACGAGGCGACCTTCGGTCTCTCGGAGATCAACTGGGGCATCCCTCCCGGAGGCATGGTCTCCCGCTGCCTCGCCGACACCGTCGGCAGCCGCGACGCCTTGTGGTACATCATGACCGGCGAGACCTTCGACGGCCGCCGCGCCGCCGAGATGAAGCTCGTCAACAAGTCCGTGCCGCTGGACCAACTCCGCGACGAGACCACCAAGCTCGCCAAGGTCCTGCTCGAAAAGAACCCCGTCGTCCTCGACGCCGCCAAGAACGGCTACAAGCACGCCGCCGACATGGGCTGGGAGCCCGCGCTCGACTACCTGTACGCCAAGCTCGAGCAATCCCAGTTCAACGACCGCTCCTCGGGCCGCTCCGAGGGCCTCAAGCAGTTCCTCGACGACAAGGCCATCCGACCGGGCTTGCAGACCTACCAGCGCTGAGGTTTCTGGTGGCGCGGCGTGGGCGTTGGTGGATCGGCGAGGCCGACGACACCGTCTTCATCGTCGGCCGCTCGCGCTCAGGTTGCCGGAGCGCCGGCGCTCGTTGTTGCTCGATCTGTCGCCGTGCTGCGGGCGTCGGTGGCAACGCAGGCCGCGCTTTGTCGCGGCCGCCGCTGAAGAGATGTCGCGTCCGCGCCTAGCCCGCAGCGCTGGCAGCACGAGCACGGAGCGCGTGCGGTAGCCCACGCCGAGGGAGGGCTGTTCCGTGTCTCCGTCGGCGAGCGCAGTCCGGAGCGCGGCGTTCGGTGCTCCGGCGGTGGCAGCGCCCGCGACGCTCCTCGAAGCACCCGGCGCCGGCGCCTCGGTGGCGCGAGCGCGAGGCGGAGCGAGACGAGCGGATGGCACGGAACGGCGGCCGGCCAACCAGGCCGGAAGCACGACTCAGGCCATCATGTGCGCCGACGCCTGTGTAGCCGTCGCGACCCATGCCGAAGAGGCTAGGCGACCTTCACGCGGGGCCTATGCACGGCATAGGGTCTGCCGCATGAGCGTCGCGCAGACCTGCGTGCTGACGCTGTCCTGCCCGGACGCGCCCGGGATCGTCCACGCGGTCTCGGGGTTCTTGGTGGACAAGCGCTGCACGATCCTCGAGAGCCAGCAGTTCGATGATCCCGACAGCGGCACGTTCTTCATGCGCGTGCGGTTCGCGCACGCCGAGGGTGCGGCGCTCGACGTGCCCGCGCTGCGCGAGGCGTTCGCGGCGGTCGCCGACCCGTGGGGGATGACGTGGCGGCTGGTCGACGCCTCCGAGCGCCAGCGCGTGCTGATCATGGTGTCCAAGTACGCGCACTGCCTCAACGACCTGCTGTTCCGCACGTCGATCGGCGAGCTCAACCTCGAGATCGTCGCGGTCGTCTCCAACCACCCCGACCTCAAGCACTTGGCCGACGCGTCCGGCGTGCCGTTCCGCCACGTTCCGATCACGCCCGCGACCAAGCCGCAGGCCGAGGCGGCGCTGATGGAGGTCGTCGAGGCCGAGCAGGTCGAGTTGGTGGTCTTGGCCCGCTACATGCAGATCCTCTCCGACGGCGTCTGCCGACGGCTCGAGGGGCGCGCGATCAACATCCATCACTCGATGTTGCCGTCGTTCAAGGGCGCGGCGCCCTACCACCAGGCCCACGACCGCGGCGTGAAGGTGATCGGCGCGACCGCGCACTACGTGACGGCCGACCTCGACGAGGGCCCGATCATCGAGCAGGAGATGGAGCGCGTCGACCACGCGATGACCGCCGAGGACTACGAGGCGCGCGGGCGCGACGTCGAGTGCCGCGCGCTGGCCCGCGCGGTGCGCTGGCACACCGAGAACCGCATCGCCCTGAACGGCGCGAAGACCGTCGTGCTGCGCTAGCTGAACGCAAGTCCTACGACGTGCTCGGCGATCGCCAGCGACGACGTCGCGGCGGGCGACGGCGCGTTGCGCACCGCGACGACCCGGCCGACGTGGTTGATGCGGAAGTCGTCGACGAGCCCGCCGTCGGGGTCGATCGCCTGCGCGCGCACGCCCGCGGGCGCGCGCTCGACGTCCTCGCGCCGCAGCGCCGGCACGAACGACTGCGCCTCGCGCACCATCACGCCGGGCGCGACCGAGCCGCGCATCTCCTTCAGGCCCGTCTTCCAGTACTTGGTGGCCATCTTGCGGAAGCCCGGGTAGGTCAGCGTGGCCGCCAGGTCACGCGGGACGACGCGGCCGAAGCTGTAGCCCTCGCGCGCGAAGGCGAGCACCGCGTTGGGGCCGATGTCCAGGCCGCCGCCGACGCGGCGCGTGAAGTGCACGCCCAGGAACGGGAACGCCGGGTCCGGCACGGGATAGATCAACCCCTTCACTAAGTCTGTGTGCCCGTCCTTCAACCGCAGGTACTCGCCGCGGAACGGGACGATCGCGGGACCGTCGGCGTCACCGGCCAGCCGCGCGACGCGGTCAGACTGAAGGCCCGCGCAGAGGATCACGCGGTCGAAGGCGAGCTCCTCGCCGCCCGCGGTCACGCGGACCTCGGAGGTCGACGGCTGGATCGCGGTGACCGCGCGCCCGAGCAGGAGCCTGCCGCCCGCGGTGCGCACGTCGTCGGCGAACGCCTCGGCGACCGCTCGGAAGTCGACGATCGCGGTGACCGGCGAGTGCACGGCCGCGACGCCGACGACGTTGGGCTCGACGGTCTGCAACTGCGTCTGGCCTTCCAGCCAGCGCAGGCCCGGGACGCCGTTCTCGGTCGCGCGGCGCTCGATCTCCCGCAGCCGCTCGATCTCGCTCGCGTCGCGTGCGACGACGAGCTTGCCGCACTCGTCGTAAGGCAGCCCGCGCTCCTCGCACAGGGCCTTCAACAAGCCCATCCCGCGGCGGCAGAGCTCGGCCTTCAGCGAACCCGGCTGGTAGTAGAGGCCCGCGTGCGCGACGCCGCTGTTGTGGCCGGTTTGGTGGACGGCGACCGCGTCCTCCTTGTCGATGACCGTGATCGCCGCGCCTGGCCGCACCTCGGCCACGCGCCGCGCGACGGCCAGGCCGACGATGCCCGCGCCGACGACGCCGATTCGCTCACCCGTTGACACACCCGCAGGATGTCAGGCCCGGGCCGTGAGAAGGCTCGCCGTAGGGCTAGGCGTTAGGGCGGGCGGGACCCTTCACGATCTTCATCGTGAACTGCGAGCTGACCCGGCCGATGCCCGGCAGCTCGGCCAGCTCGTTCATGTAGAACTGCTCGTAGTCGGCGGCGTCGCGAACCGCGACGCGGACCAGGTAGTCGGGCACGCCGAACAGGCGACGGCACTCGACCACCGACTCCATGTCGGCGATCCCCGCCTCGAAGGCCTCGACGGTCGCGCGGTCCTTATGGGTCAGCTCGATCATCACCTCGACCTCGAACGCGCGGCCCAGCGCGGCCGGATCGACGTCGGCGTGGTAGCCGCGGATGACGCCGGCGGCCTCCAGCGCGCGCACGCGGCGCAGGCACGGCGAGGGGGAGAGACGGACGCGCTCGGCCAGTTCGACGTTGGTGAGGCGCGCGTTGGCGCGAAGCTGGTCGATGATGGCGCGGTCGGTGCGATCCACGGCACGATGTTGCCAGAACGCTGACAGACCCGCCGCAGATCGGCACCATCCGCTCGCGATCCTGCGCCATCATGGCCGCGTCATGGACCGTCTGGCGCGCGACTCGCTCTCGATCGGCGTCGCAACGGGCGTGTACGCGATCTCGTTCGGCGTGCTGTCGGTCGCGGCCGGGTTCAGCGTCGCGCAGACGTGCGTGATGTCGCTGGTCGCGTTCACCGGCGCGTCGCAGTTCACATTCGTGTCGGTGATGGGCGCGGGCGGCGGCGCGGTCGCCGCGCTGCCCCCGGCGGTCCTGCTGGCGGCGCGCAACGGGATCTACGCGCTCAGCCTCGGCGGCGTGCTGCGCACCGGGCGCTGGCGGCGCGCGGTCGACGCGCATCTGGTGATCGACGAGTCGACCGCGATGGCCCACGCGCAGGACGATCCGGGCGCGCGGCGCCGCGGGTTCCTGCTGACCGCGCTGGCGATCTTCGCGTGCTGGAACCTCGGCACGCTGGCGGGCGCGCTGGCCGGCGGCGTGCTCAGCGACCCGGGCACGCTCGGGCTGGACGCGATCTTCCCGGCCGTCTTCCTCGCGCTGCTCGTCCCGCAGCTGCGCACCCGCGCGGTCGTCCGCTGCGCGTTGGCCGGCGCGGCGATCGCGCTGGTGCTGCTGCCGCTCACGCCCGCGGGCGTGCCGGTGATGGCCTCGGCGCTGGCGGCGCTGCCGCTCTTGCGACGCGGCGGCGGGGGCGACAGCCGATGAGCTGGACCTCCGTCTTGCTGCTCTGCGCCGCGGCCTACGCGCTGAAGCTCGCCGGTGCGGTCGGTGCCGCGCGCGCGTCGGGCTCTGCCGACGACGAGTCCGCAGACACGCGTCTCGACGCGCTCGTCGTCCCGGTCATCGCCGGCCTGATCGCGGTGCAGACCGTCGGCGGCGACAAGGCCATCGTGTTGGACGCGCGGCTGCCCGCGCTGGCGGTCGCGGCGCTGCTGATCTGGCGCCGGGCGCCGTTGTTGGTGGTCGTGCTCGCGGCCGGCGGGATGGCCGCAGGGCTGCGTGCGCTGGGCTACGGATGACGGATGCTTCGGCGTCGTCACGTCGTTCACGTGCGCCTGCCACGAGCTGCGCGAGGTCCTGATCCTCGGGACGTTCCACCCACTCGCTCGCGCCGCACCTCACGGGCGGCACGTACATCAACTTCATGTCCGGCGACGAAGACGGGGCGGGCACGGGCATCCATGCCCGCACGCTCGCCGCCTACAGGAGGTCAAGTCGTCCTACGACCCCACAACGTCTTCGCGCTCAACCAGAACGTCAGCCCTTCGCCTTCGCCTTCTTCTTCGTGACGACCTTGCGCAGCGTCGCGGTCGCCGTCGACCCCTTGCGGTTGGCGGAGTCCTCGCCGTAGACCGCGATCCGCCCGGTCGTCGTCTTCGTCACCCCGGCGACGGAGACGGTCGGCTTGCGCGGCAGCAGCTGGACGACGCGGCCGTCCGACAGCGTGATCCGCGCCGTCCAGCGCTTCGCAACGCCGTCCTTGGCCCACGACACCACCAACTTGGTCCCGACGCGCTTGACCTTCAACTTGGGTCGGGCGGGCTTGGGCGGCGCCGGCGCCACGTAGCGGGCGACCGTCAGCTCCTTGCGCGGCATCCCGTTCTGGGCGACCAAGGCGATGATCTTGCGCGTGCCGCCCGGGCCGCCCGTCGGCGTGAAGCGCAGCGTGCCGGTCGACCCCTTCGCCTTGCCGATCGCCGCGCCAATGCCGGCCTTCGCGCCCTGCTCGGTGAACGTGACGGTCTGGCCGGGCTGCGGCTCGATCTTGTAGGACAGGAGGCGAGCGGCGCCGCTCGTGCGCTTGACCGACGCCGTCACCTTCGGTGCCGGCAACCCCTTGGCCGTGGACACCGAGGCGATCGGCACCGAGTCAGCCTCGGGCACGATCTTCCAGGTCCCGGCCTTCGGTGCCTTGACCGCGAACCACGTCAGGTTGCCCTTGGCGCTCTGGAACGCGAACGCGCCCGGCGTCTTGACCGCGGTCGTCGCCGTCGGCTCGACCCGCGTCCCGTCGGGCCCGACGAGCGCGACGTGCGGCGGCGCGCCCTGGCCGATCACGCTGACGAACCCGGACGGGAGACCCGCGTCGAAGCTCACCGACCGCTCGCCGCCGGGCGCCGCCTGCGCGGCCGCCGCTCTGGCCTGGTAGGGCCCGACGTCGCAGCCGACCGGCATCACGTCGATGTGGCTCAGCAGCCAGAACGGGTTGATGAGCCCGGCCCAGAGGTCGTCGCCCCACTTGATGCCGGCGCCGATCTCGGTGAAGGCGATGTCGGCGCAGGCCGCGAAGCCGATCGACGAGAACACGATGTCACCGCCGACGCAGACGCCTGCGGCGCACAGCTCGGCCCCGCCGTGGATGTTGAAGGCCTTCCCGTTGAACCAGCCGTCGGCCCCGGCTTCGGCGCTGAACGGGCCGAAGTCCGCCTTGATCTTGCCGCCCGCGCTGACCTGCCCGTCGGTGATGAACTGGAAGTACGCCGTCGCGAACGGGATCCCCATGATCGACGCCTGACCGTCGGCGCGGAACGTCGACGGGCCGCTGTCGGGCAGGGTGATGGTGATGTCGCCGTCGACGGTGACGACGCGCTCGCCGGTCACGCTGTCCAGCATCGGGCCGCCGCCGATCGTGATCCCGCCCTTGAGCGTCAGCGGCGGGCGGTGCATCGCCGCGCGGATCTTGGTCAGCCACGCGATGCCGGTCGGGTCGATCGCGATGCCCTGGCCGGGGAGCGTCAGCTCGCCGGCGAGGTCGGTGATCTCACCGTCCTTGAAGCCGATCGTCGCCTTCAACTTCGGGCCAGGAGGATTGGGCGGGAGCGTCAGCCCCAGCGTGCCGCCCCACGCGTCCTCCTCCGGGTTGTAGTTGAACTCGACGTCGGCGAGCTCGAGCGGGCCGAGCTTGGCGGACGGGAAGCGCACCCACAGCTCGCGGGCGTGCAGGCCGGCGAGGTTGTCAGCGCGCAGCGTGACGTCGGCGGTGATCCCGCCGAGGATGCCCGGCAGGCCGATGTGCGACTTGATCTCGACCGCGCCGCGGACGAGCTTGACGTCGACGTCGCCCTTCAACCCGAAGCCGAACAGCTTGGAGCCCAGCGCGCCCACGTCCAGCGACCCGAGGTCGAAGATGTTGGTCTTGGGCAGCTTCCAGTCGAGCTTGACGCCCTTGATGATCGCGGTCGACCCGATCGTGACCGTGACCGGCCCGGTGGTCTTGAGCGTCAGGTCCTTGGGGTCGAAGCGGACCTCGGCGCCGGTGATCTTCATGCCGTTGACCGACACGCCGCCCTTGGCGACGTAGACGCCCTTGTCCTGCGTCAGGCAGGCGTCGGCGACGATGTCCAGCGCGGCGAACTGCAGGATCTTGCAGCGCTGGTCTTGAGGGTTGGGCGCCGGCGCGGGAGCCGGCGCGGGCGTCGTGCCGCCTCCGCCGCCGCTCGGCGGCGGAGGCGTGTCGTCGCCGCCACCGGGATCGCCCGGCGACGGCGGCGGGTCGCGGTAGGGCAGCGGCAGAACGCCGAACGGGTACATCGTGCGCACCTGGTAGCCGTCGTCGGCGAAGCCGCGCGACTCGCCGACGATCCCCGTGAACCCGTTGATCGACGTGGACTCAGCGAGGACCGGGTCGAAGGCGTACTGGCCCCAGTCGTCGTCGAAGCCGCCGAGGTCGTGGTGGCGGTCACCACCGGGGAGCAGCGTGGGGTCCGGGAGGTACGTGTTGGCCGTCCACGTGACCCCGTCGTCGGAGGTCAGGTACTGCACGAGGTTGGGGATCGCGAACGTGCCCGGGACGAAGCGCGCGAAGTGCAGGCGTCCATTGGCCTCGTCCTGGACGATCGACGCGCCGCCGGCCCACGTCTGGGCGCGGTCGCCGCGGAAGAAGCCCTCGTCGGGCACCGGCTGCGGGATGTCGGTCGCCGGGCCGAGGGCCGCGCCGTTGACGCGGCGGAGCAGCCAGTGCCAGCGGCCGTACTGGCCCGAGTTGCGGTCGTGCTCCTGCTGGCGATAGAACAGGAACGTGCCGAGCGGGCCGCTGACCAGGTGCGCCTGGTCGGTGGCGTAGTCGGTCGTGGCGGTGTCGGCGGGCGTGAGGTCGACCGCCGCGCTCCAGTTGTCGCTGTTGTTGACTGCCGACGGTGGCAGCTCCGGATGGTCGTAGGCGCGGAACTGGACGCGGCTGTATTGCTCCTCGGTCCAGGCCGTCGCGTAGGAGCGCTTGCCGCGCTGCACGATCGTCGGATGGCCGTAGTACCCGGCGGTGCCGCAGGCGATCGGCGACATGCGGGCGCGGTCGGAGGTGTAGGCGCCCAGCGGCGCGCTCTGCACGTAGGCGCCGGGGGCGCCCGGCTGCAGGCCGCAGCCGCGCTCGAAGGTCGCCGAGACGATCGTCCGGTCGGCGGCGTCCAGGATCGAGGCGCTCCATGTCAGGACCGAGCTGTATTCCGGCGTCTCCTCGGTGAGGTGGCCGAGCTGGTGGCCGTTGTCGAACGTGTCGCCGGCGTCGGTCGACGTCCAGACGAGCATGTCCATCGTCATCTGCTGGCCGTGCGGGCAGAAGGCCGGCCACAGCACGAAGACCTCGCCGAAGCGCGAGACCTGCACCTGCGGCTTGTCGATCAGGAAGTCGCTGTCCCACTGGCGCTCGCTCGCCGACGAGTCGGAGCCGGTGCGCGCGATGCAGGGCAGGTTGCCGAAGGTGAGCTCCTTGACGTCCTGGCAGGTCTGGGCGCCCTTGGCGATGCGGCAGTACCCGACGGTGTCGTAGGCGACGCCGTTGGGGATGTTGTACACCATGTGCGTGACACCGTCGCGGTCGGTGACCGCGGCGGCCGCGCGCCCGTTGGGCACGATCGTCGGGTTGGCGGCCGCCGAGCCGGCGAGCAGCAGGGCGAGCAGGCTGCTCACCAGCAGCGCGCGCAGGATCTGGATCATCAGGAGCTCCGCTTCTTAATTGCCTTGCGTAACGTCGCCGTCGCCGTTGGGCCCTTGCGGTTGGCGGAGTCCTCGCCGTAAACCGCGATCCGGCCGGTCGTCGCCTTCGCCACACCGGCGACGGTGACGGTCGGCTTGCGCGGCAGGAGTTGGACGACGCGGCCGTCCGACAGCGTGATCCGGGCGGTCCAGCGCTTCGAGGCGCCGTCCTTGGCCCACGACACCACCAACTTGGTCCCGACGCGCTTGACCTTCAACTTGGGCCGGGCGGGCTTGGGCGGCGCTGGCGCCACGTAGCGCGCGACCGTCAGCTCCTTGCGCGGGATGCCCTTCTGGGCGACCTGGGCGATGATCTTGCGCGTGCCGCCCGGGCCCGGCGCGGGGGTGAAGCGCAGCGTTCCGGCCGTGCCCTTCGCCTTGCCCAGCGGCGCGCCGATGCCCTTCGCGCCCTGCTCGGCGAACGTGACGGTCTGGCCCGGGATCGGCGTGATCTTGTAGGACAAGACGCGTGCCGTGCCGCCGCCCTTGCCTCGCTTGACCGACGCCGTCACCTTCGGTGCGGGCAACCCATTGGCCTTGGAGACCGAGGCGATCGGCACCGAGTCGGCCTCGGGCACGATCTTCCACGTGCCCGCCTTGGGGGCCTTGACCGCGAACCAGGTCAGGTTGCCCATGGCGCTCTGGAAGGCGAACGCGCCGGGGGTCTTGATCGTGGTGGTCGCCGTCGGCTCGATCCGCGTGCCGTCGGGCCCGACGAGCGCGACGTGCGGCGGCGCGCCCTGGCCGATCACGCTGACGAACCCGGAGGGGAGCCCGGCGTCGAAGCTGACCGAGCGCTCGCCGCCCGGCGCCGCCTGCGCGGCTGCCGCCTTGGCCTCGTAGTCGCCGACGTCGCAGCCGACCGGCATCGCGTCGATGCGGGTCAGGAGGTAGAACGGGTTGATCAGCCCGAGCGCGAGGTCGCTGCTCCAGTTGATGCCCGCGCCGATCTCGGTGAAGCCGACGTCCGCGCAGGCCGCGAAGCCGATCGACGAGAACACCATGTCGCCGCCGATGCAGACGGGCCCGGCGCAGAGGTCAGCTCCGCCGCGGACGTTGAAGGCCTTCTTGTAGAACCAGCCGTCGATCGCGGCCTTGGCGCTGAACGGCCCGAACTCAGCGCTGACGCTGCCGCCCGCGCTGATCTGGCCCGTGGTGATGAACTGGAGGTAGGCCCGGGCGAGCGGGATGCCCATCACGGAGCCGACGCCGTCGGCGCGGAACGTCGAGGGGCCGGTGTCGGGCAAGGTGATGGTGACGTCGCCGTCGACGGTGATCGGCCGATCGGAGCCGACCTTGTCCAGCGGCGGCCCGGCGGCGATCGTGATCCCGCCCTTGAGCGTCAGCGGCGGACGATGCATCGACGCGCGGATCTTCGTCAGCCACGCGACCTGGAACGGGTCGAGGGCGATGCCGGGCGCCGGCAGCGTCAGCTCGCCGCCAAGGTCGGTGATCTCACCGCCCTTGAAGCCGACGGTCGCCTTCAGCGCGGGCCCGGGCGGGTCCGGCGGGAGCTTCAGCTTCAGCGTGCCGCCCCAGCCGTCCTCTTCCGGGTTGTAGTTGAACTCGACGTCGGCCAGCTCGAGCGGGCCGAGCTTGGCCGAGGGGAACCGCACGAACAGCTCGCGCGTGTGCAGGCCGGCGAGGTTGTCGGCGCGCAGCGTGACGTCGGCGGTGATGCCGCCCAGGACGCCGGGCATGCCGAGGTGCGACTTGATCTCGACCGCACCGCGGACGAGCTTGACGTCGACGTCGCCCTTGAGGCCGAAGCCGAAGAGCTTGGAGCCCAGCGCGCCGACGTTCAGCGCGCCGAGGTCGAAGGTGTTGGCCTTGGGCAGCTTCCAGTCGAGCTTGACGCCCTTGAGCAGCTGGGTCGCGCCGACCGTCAAGGTGACCGGGCCGGTGGACTTGACCGTCAGCTCCTTGGGATCGAAGCGCAGCTCGCCGCCCGCGATCTTCAGGCCGTTGATCGACACGCCGCCGCGCGCGATGTACACGCCCTTCTCTTGGGTGAGGCAGCCGTCGGCGAGGATGTCCAGCGCGGCGAACTGCAGGATCTTGCAGCGCTGGTCCTGGGGGTTGGGCGGCGTGGGCGTCGTGCCGCCGCCCGTCCCGCCGCCACCACCGGTGCCTCCACCGCCACCGCCGCCACCCGTGCCGCCGCCTCCTCCGCCGTCGCCCGGGTCGCCCGGCGTCGGCGGCGGGTCGCGGTAGGGCAGCTTCGCGACGCCGAACGGCCAGTAGATGCGGCCGTTGTAGGCGCCCGGTGAGCGGCCGCGCGAGTACCCGGTGATCCCCGCGAAGCCGTTGATGCCCGTCGACTCGGCGAGCACCGGGTCATAGGCGTAGCGGCCGAAGTCGTCGTAGCCGCCGAGGTCCTTCGCGCGCAGGCCGCCGCCGAGGTCCGCGGGATCCGGCAGGTAGGCGTTGGGCGTCCAGGTCGCGCCGTCGTCGGAGGTCACGTACTGCACGTAGTTGGGGGTCCCGTACCAGCCCGGGACCCAGCGGGCGAAGTGGATGCGGCCGTTGGCCGTGTCCTGCACGACCGTGGCCGGGCCGCCGAACATGTCGGGGCGGTTGGACCCGTTGAACTCCTGCTGGACGATCTGCGGCAGCACGGTCGCCGCGCCGAGCGTCGTGCCGGTGACGCGGCGGATCCACCAGCGGGAGGGCGTCGACTGCCCGGACTGCGGGTCGTACTCGTACTGGCGGTAGAGCAGGAACGTGCCGAGCGGTCCGCTGACCAGGTGCGGCTGGTCGGTGAAGACCAGGGTCTCGCCGGGCGTGACGTCGACCGCCGCGCTCCAGTTGGCGGGGTCGTTGACCGCCGAGGGCTGTAGCTCCGGGTGGTCGTAGGTGCGCACGAAGACATGGGCGGTGGTCTGGTCGACGTAGGCCACCGCGTAGGAGCGCTTGCCGCGCTGCGCGATCGTCGGGTGGTCGCCGCCGCCGCCCTCATAGGTGCAGTTGCTGCTCGTCGGCGTCACCCGCGCGCGGTCAGAGGTGTAGGCGCCCAGCGCCGCGCTCTGGACGAACATGCCGCCGGAGAGAGCCGAGTCGCTGGTGCAGTTGTTGTAGGAGATCGCGCTGACGACGGTGCGGTCCCCGGCGTCGAGTACCGAGTCGGTCCACGTGTTGACGAGCTGGGCCTGCGGATACTCGGCGTTCAGGAAGCCCAGCGTGCGCGGGTTGGCAAAGGTGGCGCCGTCGTCGGTCGAGCTCCAGACGACCATGTCGTTGAACGTCTGGACGCCGTGCGAGCAGAACGCGGACCAGAGGACGAAGACCTCGCCGAAGGGCGTCAGCTTGATCTGCGGCTTGTTGAAGTTGTCGCTGTAGTCGAAGGCGGCGTCGTTCGGATCCGAGGGGGCGCGCGGCGAGCACGACAGGTTGGTGAACGTCAGCTCCTTGACGTCCTGGCACGCCTCGGCGCCCTTGGCGATCCGGCAGTAGCCGAGCGTGTCGTAGGCGCTGCCGTTCGGGATGACGTACACCATGTGGGTGACGCCGTCGCGGTCGGTGACCGCGGTCGCAGCGCGCCCGTTGGGCACGATCTGCTCGTCGGCTGTCGCCGAGCCGGTAGCGAGAAGGACGACCATCGCGCTGCCCACCAGCAGCGCGCGCAAAAGCTGGACCATTCACCGACCCTGTCGGAGCCTCGCGCGCGTGGACCTCGCCGTGCGACCAGGTCCGGGAAAAGATCAGGGGTGCAGTGAGAAAACGTCAGGGGTGCGCGGGCGCGCGGGGCGCCAGCGGGCGCTCGAAACCGGCGTAGGCCGCAACGCCTTCGGCGACCGCATCGGCCTGGGCGAACTGCGCCTTCGCCGTCTCCTGCACCTCAAGGAAGTGCTCGTGCTTCTCCTCGACGGTGAGGACCGACTGGTGGGTGCCTCGGGCGTCGAAGTGGGCGACGGGAGCGCCGTCAGCTCCGGCGATGAGCCGGCCCGCCGCGCCGCAGGTGGCGCACTCGATCGCGCTGTCGTCGAGCAGCACGATCGCGTCGAGGTGGCACATCGGGCAGGCGCCGGGCGCGCCGCGGTACTCGACGTCCTCGAAGGCGCGGCCGAGCTGCTGGGCGACGTTGGCGCCCAGGAGCGCCGCTCGGTCCAGCGCTTGCTGGTCGAGGACGATCGACGAGGGCGTTCCGGCGCCGCCGATGACGACCTGGTCGACCACGCCGATCTGCATCGAGAACGTCATGTGATGCAACATCGGCAGCGCGAGCGCCTTCCAACGCGTGGTGTTGGCGCCGCCGACGGCGAGGAAGCCGCCGACGCGCGGGCGCAGCACGCGCTCGTCGAAGGGGAACTTGACCGCGGCTTCCTGGCCCGCATCGCGCAGGCGCACGTACTCCAGCGCGAAGGCGACGTCGGCCTTGGGGCCGAGGATCGCGTCGAGCAAGAGCTTCAACTTGCCGGGGACCGTGCGGTTGTGGATCGGCGCGCTGATGACGAGCGCGTCGTGCTCCATCAGCTGGTCCCAGAACCAGGCGGCGTTTTGGTCGAAGACGTCGAGGCGCAGGTCGTCGAGGCGGACGTGGGAGACGCTGGCGCCTTCGCCTTCCGCGGCGCGCAGGGCGGCCTTGAGCAGCAGGTCGGCATTGCCGTCGGCGCGGCCGCAGCTGAGGCCGAGCATGCGGTGGGTCATCGCGTGGTGTCCTGCGTCATGGTGTTCTCGATCCGGCCGACGCCGTCGACCTCGACGGCGACGACGTCGCCGGGGCCCAGGAGCAGCGGCGGGTCGCGCCGAACGCCGACACCGCCGGGCGTGCCGGTGAGGATCAGGTCACCGGGCTCGAGCGTGGCGAACTCGGAGATCGTGGCGACGAGGGTCGCGACGTCGAAGATCATCAGGTCGGTCGTGGCGTCCTGGACGGTCTCGCCGTTGACGATGGTCTTGAGGCGCAGCTGTTGGGGGTCCGGCACGTCGTCGGGCGTGACCAGGAACGGGCCGACCGGCGTGGAGGCGTCCCAGGCCTTGCCCTGGAGCCACTGGTGGGACTTGCGCTGGAAGTCGCGCATCGAGAGGTCGTTGGCAACGGCGTAACCGGCGACGTGCTGGAGCGCCTCGTCTTTCGCGACCCGTCGCGCCCGCTTGCCGATCACCACCACCAACTCGCCCTCGTAGTCGATCATGGTGGACTCGCTTGGGAGAACGACGTGGTCGTCGGGGCCTGTAAGCGTCGACGCCCACTTCGTAAACAGCACGGGGTAGTCGGGCTCGTCGTTCAGCGACTCGGCGACGTGCTCGCGGTAGTTCAGGCCGACGCAGATGACCTTGTCGGGGCGCGGGACGACCGTCCGGAGCTGCACGTCCGGGTCGTCGAGCGAGATGGGGTTGTCGCGGTCCAAGAGCGACTCGTCGGCGAGCACGTCGCTTGGCGTGTCGCGGCCCAGCTCGGCGATCCCGCGCAAGGGGATCGCCGCCGCCACCGCCGAGTCGTCGTCCTCGATCCGCGCGGCGACCGGACGGTCGCCGACCAGCAGGGAGGCGAAGCGCGCCACTAGGCGTCCACGAAGTGCACGTCGAGCTCCGCGGCCGCGGCCTCCATGGTGGCGGCGTCCGGGAACGCGGCGGGCGTGGCCGGGAAGACGTGGTGCGCGTAGGGCTCGCCGGCCAGCTCGAACAGCCGCTCCAGGCCGCCGGGCGAGGACATCACGACCGCGCGCGTGACCGCCGACTCGAAGGCGTAGGTGTGCACGCAGCCCGCCGGGATGGACGCCATGTCGCCGGGCGAGAGCAGCTGCGACTCGCCGTCGAGCGTGACGCGGACGGTGCCGTTGCGCACGTAGATCGCCTCGTGCGTGCGCTCGTGCACGTGCGCGGGCATCTCGCCGCCGATCGTGCCCTGCACGGTCCACATCCCCAGGTCGTCGTTGGACTCCGCGGAGGTGACCATGGTCGTGACCATCTGGCCGCCGAGCAGGTGGCGCGGGCCCTCGCCGGAGCGCAGGAAGTAGGGCGTCGACGCGCCGGGCAGCGTGTCGTCGGGCGCGTCCCACGTCGCGGGCGCGTACGGCGAGTCCGGCGGCAGGTACTTCATGTTGAACTGCGCCTCGGCCTGGCCGAACTTGGCGAACGGCGGCGGCGAGTTGTCCTCCGGCGGGAACGCGGGGGCGTCGTAGGGCGTACCGCAGAGGTCGAAGAAGCGGTCCCAGCCGCCGGGGTTGATCGGCCCGACGAACTCGGAGAAGTGCGAGTGGAACTGGTAGGCGTGCACCGTGCCGCCGGGGACGACCGCCAGGTCGCCGGGGGAGAGGACGCGCGACTCGCCGTCGGCCCACACCTGCACGCGCCCGCGCGTGCAGAGGAAGACCTCGAACTCGCGGTCGTGGTGGTGCAGCGGGATCGGCCGGCCCTTCGGCCCGCAGTTGGTCATGAACGACATGACGCCGTTGCTCTGCTCGGCGCCGAGCATCGCGCGGGCGACCTGGCCGAGCAGCAGGTGCGCCCGGCCCGTGCCGGCGGGCTGGACGTAGGGGACGGCGCCGTCGGGGAGCGCGGGCGCAGCGGGTGACGCGAGCGTGGGGTCGGACATAGTGTGCACACTAACTCCGAGTGTGCACGCAGCGCAAGCGTCATGTGTCCGATTTCTGAATTGCATACAGATACGCAATCTGTGTAGACTGGCCGCGGTCTGTTTTCCCTGCCCGAAAGGCGATCCTGATGAAGTTGGTGACGTTCGACGACGGCCGCGTCGGGAAGGTCGTCGGCGACCTGGTGGTCGAGCTCGATGTGCCGAACATGCGGCGCTACTTCGAGCTTGAAGGCCAGGTGGAGCCCACAGGACGCGAGGTGCCGCTAGCCGATGTCCGGCTCCGCGCGCCGATCGTCCCGAAGAAGTTCTTCCACACGGCGGGGAACTTCCGTGAGCACCACGAGGAGTCCAAGAACGTCAACTGGTCTCATCCGGTCCTGCCGTGGATCGTGTTCTTCCAGAACGTCGACGCGATCATCGGCCCTGACGACCCGATCGTCTATCCGGAGCCGCTGACCAAGGAGTTGGACTACGAGCTCGAGCTGGCGGTCGTGATCGGCAAGAAGGGCAAGTTCTTCTCGCCCGAGGAGGCCGAGGACTACATCGCGGGCTACGTGGTGTTCAACGACATCACCGCGCGCGACATCCAGCGCGAGGAGATGAAGTCCGGCGTCTTCTGCCTGAGCAAGTCCATCGACACCTTTTGCCCGCTGGGCCCCTGGATCGTGACGCCCGACGAGGTCGGCGACCCTGCCGACCTGAACATGTCGCTGCGCGTCAACGGCGAGTCCCGCCAGGAGTCCCACACGGGCAACATGTCCGTGACGGTCGCCGAGATCCTGTCGCACTACTCACCCATGGGCTACAACCCGGGCGACATCGTCTCGACCGGCACCGTCTCCGGCGTCGCCGGCTTCTCCGACGACCCCTTCTCGCTCTACCTCAAGCCCGGCGACGTCGTCGAGGCCGAGATCGAGAAGGTCGGCACCCTGCGCAACCCGGTCATCGGCTGGGACGAGCGCCCGGAGGCGCAGGGTTCGGCGCCCGCGACGGGCGCGACGGCGTAGGGGGTCCTGCGGGGCGGCGCCGGCGTTGGTGGTTCTTCGCTCATCAAAGGGCGTGAGAGCGGGGTGGCGTGGCGACCGCCGTGTGCGTGGATCGTCGCTCGGGCGCTGCCGGCGGGCGGGGATTTACAGCGCATCAAGACATCAATCCGGGCCTCATGGGGCGTCCGTCGGCCCCGGGGTTTGAGGGTTCGGGCCCGAAGGACGCTCGATTGGGGATCCGGGTCGATTTAGCGTCGTATATCGGGGTTAACTCGACCCGGACCTCGATTTCGAGGTGCGGATCGCTCCGAGCTGGCATGTGCAGCTCTCAGCGACCCGGATCCCGGATTTCGAGGTGCGGGTCGCTTGAGCCGGACATATTCCGGTTGCAGCGACCCGGATCTCCGAAACCCCTGGTCCCTCGAACCCCGGCGGTCGAGGGACCAACCCTGGAGGCCGAGTCTGATGTCTTGATGCGGCTGTAAATCCCCGCCGCCGGCAGCGCCCCCAGCGACGATCCACACCCCAAGCGGTCGCCACGCCACAACAGCCTCACGCCCTTTGATGAGCGAAGAACCACCAACGCCCCGCGGCGCCCGCCCCTATACCGCGGACTTGCGGCGGCGCTTCGTAGCGCCCGCGCCCGCGCCCCCGCCGCCCGTCGCCAGCGACGTCGGGTGGCCGGTCGTCTTCGCCAGGTCGTCAAGGACCAGCTGCAACGCCGTCGGCTCGTAGGCCGGCTCGACGACCTCGATGATTCCGACCACCGTGCGCGCGAGGTGGACGCCGAGCAGGGCGCTGGCGCGGTCGGTGTCGCCGGCCTTGACGGCGTCGAGGATGTCGCGGTGGTCGGTGGTCGACTGTGTGGAGAACTTGCGGCCGAAGTGCATGCGGCGGTAACGCTCGGCGTGGTCGAACAACTGCAACAACAACGCATCGAAGCGGGCGCCGGCGCGCTGGGTCAACCCACGGTGGAAGGCCTGGTGGGGGACGTACCAGCGGGCGTAGTCGTCGGCTTCGGCGAAGTGCGCCATCGCGGCCATCGAGCCTTCTAGGTCGGCGATGTCCTCCGGCGTCATGCGCGGCAGAGACAGACGGAGCGCCGTGACCTCGAGCGGGATCCGGATCGCGTAGAGCTCCTCGACGTCGGCCAGCGACAGCGGCGCGACGCGCACGCGGCGGTTCGGCTCGCTGAGGATCAGGCCCTCGCCTTGCAGCATCCGCAGGGCCTCGCGCAGCGGTGTGCGGCTCACACCAAGCTCGTCGGCCAGCGCGACCTGCGACATCGTCTCGCCGGGCTCCAGCGACCCGTCGAGGATCGATTCGCGGATGACGCGATGGACGTGCTCGACGCTCTGACGGGCGGGGGCGGTGTCGGTCATGAGGCGACGCTCAGTGGATGCACAAGCTCACTCTACATCCAGCCTCAAGGTTCGCCATGCGCACACTGTGCCAGAACCCATGGACGGACATCGCTCAATCCTGCATGCAGTTGTCGAAGCTGTACGCTCGCCCGCATGGGTGCCCGTCCGGTCGTGTCCCTCGGCGATGGCGCTGTCCGCGGGATCACCTCCGCGCGCGGCGACGCGTTCCTCGGTCTCCCGTACGGGCAGGTGCGGCGGTTCGCCCCGCCGCGGGCGGTCGCCTTCTCCAGCGTTCGGGACGCCGACCGCCCTGGCCCGATCGCCCATCAGCCGCGCCGCCCGATCGGCGTCTTCACCCACGGCGAGCCGCCGGAGGCCGACGAGCAGTGCCTGAACCTGAACCTCTGGCGCCCGCGCGACGCGGCCGCCGACGAGCGGCTGCCGGTCCTGCTGTGGATCCACGGCGGCGGCTTCGGCGTGGGCTGGGGGAGCGCGTCGCTGTACGACGGCGCGCGGCTCGCCGAGCGCGAGCGGCTGATCGTCATCACCATCAACTACCGGCTGGGGTCGCTCGGCTTCCTCCACCACCCCGAGCTCGGTGGTGGCAACTGGGGGCTGCTGGACCAGCGGCTGGCGCTGCGCTGGGTCAAGGAGAACGTCTCGGCGTTCGGCGGCGACCCGGACAACGTGACGCTCGCGGGGCAGTCGGCAGGAGCGCTGAGCGCGATCGACCATCTCGCGGTAGACGCCGACCAGGCGCCGTTCGCCCGCGCGCTGATCGTCTCGCCGCCGATGCACGACGCCGCGCACCCGCCCGAGTTGGGAACCCGCTGGGCCGAAGCGCTCGCGGCGCAAGCGGGGGAGATGGGCGACCTGCGGCGCGTGCCGGCCGAGCAGGTCGTCGTGTGGAGCGAGGAGCTGCTCGCCGGTCCCGCCTGGGCCGGGACGCGCGGCGGCGCGCTGCCGATGCTCGACCCCGCGTCGCTGCCCGTCGGCCCCGACGACGCGGCGCTGCGGCGGCTCGACGTCCCCGTGATGCTCGGCACCACGGCCGACGAGGGCACGTTCTTCTTTCGCGCGGCCGGACGGCGACCCGAGCCGGACGCGGACGGGCTGCGGGCGATGGTCGCGCGGCTCCCGCACGTCACGGACCCCGACGCGGAGATCGCGCGCGCCCGCGGCGGCGACGACGACGGCGGCGGCGGGCCGACCGACACCAACACCTTGCTCGTGCGCATCGCCACCGAGGCGATGGTCGCGCGACCGACGGCGAAGTGGGGAGCGGCGCGGGCGCAGGCCGGCGGCACCGTGCATCGCTTCCGCATCGACCACCCCGGCCCCGATCCCGACCTCGGCGCGATGCACTCCGTCGACGTCCCGCTGCTCTTCGGCACCTACGGCGACCGTGGTCCCGGCACGCGCCTGGCCGGCGACACGCCCGCCGCCGCGGCAGCCTCCGAGGCCTACATGTCGGCGGTCGGCGCTTTCGCCCGCGGCGCGGCGCCGGGCTGGTCCGCCACCGAGGTGAAGACCTTCGGAAGAGGACAAACTGTGTCCGTCATCTAAGACTGGACACACTTTGAAGGTTCGTGTACGTTCTGCCTCCCGCGGCGCACTGTGTCCCCCGACACACACCGCGAGAGGAGAGACATGGTCAGTCGCTGTCCCGCGTTCCCCATCGCGCCCCTCCGATCCGGAGCGAGCGTATGACCCCGTTGCTCGAAGTCCGCGGCCTCCGCGTGACCTACGGCGGCGTGGTTGCCGTGGGCGGCGTGGACCTCGACGTGCCCGAGGCGAAGGTCGTCGGCCTGATCGGGCCCAACGGCGCGGGCAAGACCTCCATGATCGACGGCCTCACCGGCTACCACCTGCCCAGCGCGGGCAGCGTCGTCTTCGACGGGACCGACATCACCAAGATGCGCCCGCACCTGCGCGCGCGCCGCGGGATGGTCCGCACCTTCCAGTCCGTCGAGCTGTTCGACGACCTCACCGTCGAGGAGAACCTCCAGGTCGCCGCTGACGACCTCGGCGTCGCCCGCGCCCTGCGCGACGTCTTCCTCCCGGCCGCGCGCGCCCGCGCGCACCGCGACGACGTCACCTGGGCCCTCGGCGTCTGCGGCCTGGAGGACATCGCCGCCGCGCGCCCGACCGAGATCTCCCACGGCCGCCGCAAGCTCGTCGGCGTCGCCCGCGCGCTGGCCCGCCGCCCGCGCCTGGTCCTGCTCGACGAGCCCGCCGCCGGCCTCGACACCGACGAGTCGCTGGAGCTCGGCCGGCGCCTGGCCGCCATGCCCGGCGAGGGCGTCAGCGTCCTGCTCGTCGACCACGACATGGGCCTGGTGCTCGGCGTCTGCGACGACATCTACGTCTTGGACTTCGGCAAGTTGATTGCCCACGGCGACCCGGCGCACATCCGCCAGGACCAGGCCGTCCTGACCGCGTACCTCGGCAGCGAGGAGCCGGCTCATGCCTGACGCGACCGCGCATCGCCTCCAGCTCGACGGCCTCGACGCCGGCTACGACGGCGTCCCCGTCGTCCGCGGCCTCACGCTGCACGTGCAGCCCGGTGAGGTCGTCGCGCTGCTCGGCCCCAACGGCGCCGGCAAGACCACCACCTTGAACACCGTTGCCGGGCTGCAAGCCCCGGTCGACGGCGCGATCCACGTCGACGGCGAGCCGATCGCCGGCCGCCCGGCGCACAAGCTCGCCCGTGCCGGCGTCGCGCTCGTGCCCGAGGGTCGTTCGTTGTTCTTCAACCTGACCGTCCGCGAGCACCTGAAACTCGCGGAAGGCCGGGAGCCGCTGGCCAAGCAGGACCTGATGGACCTGCTGCCGGAACTGGAGAAGTGCCTGGACCGCAAGGCCGGGGTGCTGTCGGGCGGCGAGCAGCAGATGCTCGCCGTCGGCCGCGCGCTGGTCAGCCGGCCGCGCCTGCTGCTCGTCGACGAGATGTCGCTCGGCCTCGCGCCGGTGATCGTCGAGCGGTTGCTGCCGATCCTGCGCCGGGTGGCCTCCGACCTGGGAGCCGGGGTGCTGTTCGTCGAGCAGCACGTCGCCAGCGCGCTGAAGGTCGCCGACCGGGCGTACGTGCTCAACCACGGGCGTCTGGTGCTGGAAGGGACGGCGCAGGAGCTGCGCGATCGCCCGGATCTCTTGAAGTCCAGCTACCTCGGCGAGGTGGCTGTTGCCTAACGCACGCACGCATACTGAGGAGAGAGGCACACGCATGACGGGTCGGAAGTGGACGGGGGCGCTCTTGGCGCTCTCGCTGGCGGCTGCGGCCGCCACAGGCTGCGGAAGCGACGACAGCTCGTCGTCGGACTCCGCGGCAGCCAAGACGACGTCGGGCGCCGCGACGCAGGCGGCCGCCCCGGCCGCTGACGCGCTCGGGACGCCCAAGAAGGCCAGCGGCGATCCGATCGTCCTGGGTCTCCTGAACCTGGAGTCCGGGCCGGTCACGTTCCCCGAGTACCGCCAGGCGGCTGAGGTCGCGGTCAAGTACATCAACGACTACAAGGGCGGCATCGGCGGTCGTCCCGTCGAGCTGGCGTCCTGCGCCACCGACGGCCAGCCGGCTACGTCCGGCCGCTGCGCCAACCAGATCGCCGACAAGAAGCCGACGGCGATCCTCGGCGGTGCCGACACGGGCGCGCCGGGCGCGTTTCCGGTGTACAAGCGCAAGGACCTGGCCTACATGGGCGGCATCCCGTTCACGCCGGTCGAGTCCAACGCTCCTAACGCGATCCAGTTCTACTCCGTGTCGGTCGGCGACAACGCCGCGACCGTCCAATACGCCACCAAGGAGCTCGGCGTCAAGAAGGCGGCCGTCCTCTACACCGACGACACGCAGGGCAAGGCTACGGGCCTCGGCGTGATCGTGCCGGCCTTCAAGGCTGCGGGCGCCGAAGTCAAGGGCATTGCCGTGCCGCCGTCAGCGGCGGACCTCAGCTCGGCTGCGGCCGCGGCGATCTCGACGTCGCCCGACGCGGTGTACGTCAACACCCCGGGCGCGTGCCCGGCGGTGCTGAAGGCGCTCAAGGCCGTCGGCTACTCGGGCAAGATCATGGGCATCGATCCGTGCACCTCGCCGCCCGCGCTGAAGGCGGCCGGTGACGCGGCCGAGGGCCTGTACTTCGCCCAGCCGTTCCAGTCGGTCGACAGCGGCACCGATGACGCCAACCTGATGCTGGCGGCGATCAAGAAGTACGGGAGCGACGACATCGCCCTGGACTCGATCGCGCAGGCCGGCTTCAGCTCGGTGATGAACGTGCAGGCCGAGCTCGACGACGTCTCCGACTTGTCCACCAAGAACATCCTCGCGGCGTTCAAGGACGGCCAGGCGCACAAGAGCTTCCTCGCGCATGACTACACGTGCGATGGCAAGCAGCTGGCCGGCAACACGGCCGTGTGCAACACGTACCAGCTGATCAAGCAGGTCAAGAGCGGCAAGGTGACGACGGTCGACGAGAACTGGGTGACCGGCGCCGACCTGTACAAGCCGCAGAGCTAGCAGGGTCGTGTCCTCCTACGTCCTGTTCTTGTTGCTGGGCCTGGGGTCAGGTGCCGTCTACGGCATGCTGGCCCTGGGCCTGGTGCTCAAGCACCGCAGCGGCGGCGTCGTGGACTTCGGTCACGGTGCCGTCGCGATGTTCATCGCCTACGTCTACCTAGGACTGACGAACGAGGGCACGCTCCAGTTCCCGTGGCTGGGGATCCCACACGAGATCGACCTCGGCGGCCCGCTGTCCACCTGGCCGGCGATCGCCGTGTCGCTCGTCTACGCGGCGATCTTCGGTGCCGTGTTGTACTACTTGATCTACCGCCCGCTGCGGGCCGCGACCCCGCTGACGCGCGTCTGCGCGTCGGTCGGCACGATGCTCGCGCTGCAGGCGATCGCGGTCCTCAACTTCGGCACGACCGCCAAGTCGACCCCGGCGATCCTGCCCAACAAGCCGTTCAAGATCGGCGACATCACGGTCCCGGTCGACCGGCTCTGGTTCGCCGGCATCGTGATCGTGCTCGCCGTGCTGCTGGCCGCGGTCTACCGCTTCACGCGCTTCGGCCTGGCGACCCGCGCTGCCGCCGAGAACGAGCAGGGCGCCGCGCTGGTGGGCCTCAGCGCCGACCGCATCGCGGCGGGCAACTGGGTCCTGGCGACGATCCTCGCCGGTGTCGCGGGCATCCTGATCGCTCCGGTCTCCACGGTCGACCCGTCGTCCTACACCTTGTTCATCGTGCCGGCGCTGGGCTGCGCGCTGCTCGCGCGCTTCCAGTCGTTCGCGGTCGCCGCGGGCGCGGGCCTCGTGCTCGGCATGCTGCAGAGCGAGATCACCAAGCTGCTCACGGTCGTCTCGTGGCTGCCCGAGGAGGGGCTGCCGCAGGCGCTGCCGTTCCTGCTCATCGTCATCGCCATGACCCTGTTCTCGCGCGGCGTCGGCGCGCGCGGCGTGGTCGCCGAGCTGAAGAACCCGTCCTTGGGCCGGCCGACGCGGCCGGTGCCGACGGCGATCATGTGCTTTGTCGTGGGCACGATCGCGCTGATCGTGCTGAGCGGGTCGCTGCGCGTCGCGATGACCGCGTCGATCTGCACGACGTGCTTGGCGCTGTCGCTGGTCGTGCTGACCGGCTACGTCGGCCAGGTGTCGCTGGCGCAGATGTCGTTTGCGGGCATCGGCGGCTTCGAGGTCACGCACCTCTTCGGCCCGAGCATGCCGTTCTTCATCACCTTGCTGGCGTCCGCGCTGGTCGCGATCCCGCTCGGGCTGCTGATCGGCCTGCCGGCGCTGCGGCTGCGCGGGGTGAACCTCGCCGTCGTGACGTTGGCCGCGGCGTTCGCGCTGGACGCGGTGCTGTTCAACCGCGAGGACTTCGGCGGCGGCCTGGCGGGCCGCGACGTGCCGGACCCGTCGCTGTTCGGCTGGAACGTCGGGATCGCCGATGGCAACGACTACCCGCGTGTGATCTTCGGCGTCGTCGCGCTGCTGATCGTCTGCGTGGTCGGCGTGCTGGTCGCGCGGCTGCGCAACGGCGCGGCGGGGCGCATGTTCATCGCGGTGCGCTCCAACGAGCGCGCGGCGGCGGCGATCGGGATCGATGTCGCGCGGACCAAGCTGATGGCCTTCGGGCTCAGCGCCTTCATCGCCGGCCTGGGCGGCGGGCTGCTGGCCTACCAGCAGCAGACGGTGAGCGCGCCGTCGTTCGCGACGTTCGCGTCCCTGTCGCTGCTGGCCGTGACGTACGTGGCCGGCGTGGGCCGGATCGCGGGCGCGGTCGTCGCGGGCGTCATGTTGTCCTCGACGGGCCTGTTCGTCACCGCGATGGACAAGGCCTTTGGTGTTGGCAAGTACCAGCTGTTGGTCGCGGGCGTCGCGCTGACGCTGACGGCGATCAAGCAGCCGGACGGGATCGCGGCGACGCCGCCGCCTCCGCTGGTGAAGCTGTGGGCGTGGCTGAACTCGAAGTGGGAGAAGCGCGGGAGCGGCAACGGTGCCGCCCCACCCACTCCGGTGGAGGCACCCCGGGCCGCGGTGAAGTCGTGATCGCGTTGGACCACGCGGGGCTGACCGTCGAGGACCTCGACGGCGCCTCGGAGTTCTACGCGCGCGCCTTCGGCTTCTCGGCCGAGTTCCCGTTCGAGCTGGGCGTCGACGGGATCCGCGGCGTGATGCTGCGCCACCCCGAAGGAGCGCGGCTGGAGCTGTTCTCACGGCCGGACGTCCGCGGCGGAGAGCAGCGGGGCGCGACGCCGATCGAGACCATCGGGTTCCGCGGCTACGGGCACTTCGCGCTGACGGTTGAGGCACAGGGGTTGGAGGATGTGTTCGCGCGCGCCGTGGAAGCGGGCGCCGCCGAGCGCGTCTCGCCGCGGCCGTCGCCCGAGCCGGGCATCCGCTTCGCGTTCGTCGCGGATCCGGAAGGCAACTTGATCGAGTTGGTCGGGCGGCCCGCGTGAGCGGGCGGCTGGAGGGCAAGCGGGTCCTGATCACCGGGACCGCGGGCGGGCAGGGCGCGGCGGCTGCGCGGCTGTTCGTGGCCGAGGGCGCGGAGGTGGTCGGATGCGACCTCGACGCCGAGCGGGCGGAGGCCGTCGCCGACGACGCGGGCTTCACCGCGTTCGCGCCGGTCGACCTCGCGGACCCCGACGGCGCGGTCGCGTGGGTGGAGGACGCGGTCGGCGTGCTCGGCGGCATCGACGTCCTGTACAACAACGCGTCCGCCACGCGCGTCGGGCCGTTCGAGGACGTCAGCTGGGACGACTGGCGCTTCACGCTGCACAACGAGCTGGACCTGATCTTCACGGTGACACGCGCCGCGTGGGAGCCGCTGGCGGCGGCGCGTGGGTTGATCATCAACACGGCGTCGGTCTCCGCCTGGCGCGGTGCGGCGTTCACCGAGCAGGCCGCGCACGGCGCGGCGAAGGGCGGCGTCCTGGCGCTCACACGGCACCTCGCGGCGAGCGGGGCCAAGCGCGGGATCCGCGCCAACTCGATCTCGCCCGGGCTGACGGTGACGCCGCAGATCCAGGAGTTCCTGGACGACCCGTCGCATCCCATGCACGGGATGGAGGCCGCGCACCCGCTGGGGCGCCTCGGGCAGCCCGAGGACGTCGCGCGCGTGGCGTTGTTCCTGGCGTCGGACGACGCCGCCTATCTCAATGCCATCGACATCGTGGTCGATGGTGGGCAATCGGTGATCGTGTGAGGCTGCTGCGGCGTGGTGAGGACGGCTACGAGGAGGCGCGCGTCGGGCGCGTCTTCAACGCGCGCCGGCCGGAGCGTTACCCGGCGGCGGTGCTGCTGGCGGAGTCAGTCGACGACGTCGTGGCGGGCGTGCGGCTGGCGCGCGAGGAGGGTTGGAAGGTCTCGGTCCGCTCCGGCGGCCACTCGTGGGCCGTGTGGTCGGTGCGCGACGACGCGCTGCTGATCGACCTCGGCCTGATGAAGGACATGACCTACGACCCGGTCACGCAGGTCGCGACCGCCAACCCGGCGGTCCGCGGTGGCATGGACCTGGCGCCGTTCCTCGACAGCCACGGGCGGATGTTCCCCGGTGGGCACTGCGAGAGCGTCGGGATCGGCGGCTTCCTGCTCCAGGGCGGACAGGGTTGGAACTCACGGCAGTGGGGCTGGGGCTGCGAGAACGTGCTCGCGGTCGACGTCGTGACCGCGGCCGGCGAGCTGCTGCGCTGCGACGCCGAGCGCAACAGCGACCTGTACTGGTCGGCGCGCGGATCGGGGCCGGGCTTCCCAGGTGTGGTCGTGCGCTTCCACCTGAAGACCTACAAGAAGCCGCGGGCGTTCGTGCAGGACACCTGGACGTTCGCGTTGGAGGACCTCGAGGAGCTGTTGTCGTGGTTGCACGACGTGCTCCCGACGCTGGACAAGATCGTCGAGCCGGTCGTCGCCGCGACGCGTCTGCCCGACGTGCCGCTCTATGACTGGGCCGTGCGCCCCGATGGCCCCGTGCTGCTGCTGCACACGACCGCGATGTGCGAGAGCGAGGCGCAGGCCGCGACGTTGTTGAAGCCCTTGATGCCGCCCGCGTCGCTGGCTGGACATGCGCTCGGGCACGTGCGCGGGCTGACGACGATCGCGCAGGAGAACGCGGCGCAGGCGCTCCAGAACCCGGAGGACCACCGCTACGCGGTCGACTGCACGTGGACCGACGCGAGCGCCGAGGAACTGGCGCCGGCGCTGCGCGAGCTGTGGTCCGGGCTGCCGACCGAGCACTCGTTCTCGATCTGGTACGGCTGGGCGCCGACGCGGCCGCTGCCCGACATGGCGTTCTCGGTGCAGGCCAACGTCTACTGCGCGACGTACGTGATCTACACGGACGAGAACGATGACGAGCGTCATCGGTCTTGGGTCCACGAGCAGACGGCGGCGCTGGCGGCGGCGGGCGAGGGCGGCCGCGGCGTCTACCTCGGCGACACCGACTTCACCCGGCGCGCCGATCGCTTCATGAGCGATGACAACTACGCGCGGCTGGAGGCGATCCGGTCCCAGCGCGACCCGGACGGGATGATCTGCGGGTACCTGGTCGCCGAGGGCGTGCCGCTCAACGCGGCATGAGCCCGCCGTCGGGCACGAGCGTCTGACCCGTCAGGGCGGCGGCGCCGTCGGTGGCGAGGAAGGCGACGGTGGCGGCGACGTCGTCCGGCACGAGCGTGCGCGGGAGCGCCTGTCGGTGCCTGACGCCCTCGAACGCCGCGGCCGGCATGCCCGCGCGGGCGGCGGGCGTGTCGGTGAGGCCCGGCGCGACGGCGGTCACGGCGATGCCATCGGGTCCCAGCTCGTGCGCGAGCGTCCGGGTGATCCCGACCAGCGCGGCCTTGCTGGCGACGTAGGGCAGGAGGTCAGGCGCGGGCGGCGCGTAGACGGTGTCGGAGACGACGAAGACGATCCGTCCGAAGCCGCGCTCCGCCATGCCCGGCGCGAAGGCGTGGGCGAGCAGGAGGCCGGCCTCGACGTTGACGGCGAAGACGCGGCGCAGCGCGTCGAGGTCGAGCTGGGCGAGCGTGAAGCGGTCAAACGCGGCCGCCGCGTGGACGAGGACGTCGCAGCGCTCGAGCGCGCCCGCGGCACGCTCGACGTCGTGCGCGTCGGCGAGGTCGACCTGGTCCCGGTCGAGGATGACGACGTCGTGGCCGCTCGCGCGCAGGGCGTCGGCGATGGCGGAGCCGATCGCGCCCTGGCCGCCGGTGACGACCGCGGTGCGCCGCTCGTCGCTCACGCCGCCGCCCTCCGCGCCGCGTCCACGCCCGCGAGCCGGCCGAAGACCATGGCGTCGGTCAGGCCGCCGCCATGGTCGATCAGGTGGCCGTAGATGAGCGAGACGGCGCCGGCGGCGTAGAGGCCGGCGATCGGCGCGCCGTCGAGCGCCAGGACACGGCCGGTGGGGTCGTGGCTCGGGCCGCCGGTCGTGCCGGCGACGCCGGGCCAGGTCGGGATGGCGTACAGGTTGCCTTCCAGCGGCGTGAGGGTCGCAGGGTCGCGGTGGAACTCCTGGTCATCGCCTGCGCGCGCGAAGGAGTTGTAGGCCTCGATCGTCGCGTCGAGGTGGGGGAGGCCGGTCTCGCGCGCGTCGACGATCCAGCCGGCGTCGATCTCCACCTGGTTGTCTTCGGACCACGTGTAGTCGTTGGGCGTGCCGAGCAGGCCGTTGAGCGGGGCGGCGCGGCGCGTGGCCTCGTCGAAGATCGCCCAGGTCGGCAGGCGCGGGCGGTTGGCGTGGTGGGGCAGGTAGGTCGACAGCGCGCGCAGGCGGTCGTGGACCTCGAAGCCGGTCTCGTCGGCGAAGCGGTGGCCGTCGGCGTCGACGAGGATGTGGCCGGGCGCGTGGAAGTCGATGGCGAACGGTGAGGCGAAGCCGGGCGCGTGGAACGCAAACCACCCGAAGAACCCGTACATGTGCCACAGCGCGGCGCCCGCGTCCTGCGCCATCCGCAGGCCGTCGCCGGTGTTGGCTGAGTGGCCGACTGGCGTCGTCGGCCCGAGCGGCAGGTGCGCGTCGGCCAGGCCCGGATCGCCCTCGAAGCCGCCGCAGGCGAGGATCACGCCGCCCCGCGCCTGGACCGGACGGCCGCTGGCCAGCCGCGCGCCGACGATCGCCCCGTCGGGAGCGTGCAGCAGCCGGCGCGCCGGCGTGTCGTACTCCACCGCGATGCCGCGCTCGCGCACGGCCGCGTCGAGCAGACGCCAGAGCGCCTCGCCGCGGCGGCCCTCGCCACCGCCGACGACCGCGTACCTGATGGACTTGCCTGCGGGGAACGACGGCCAGGAGGGGAACGATGCGGGGAAGCGACCGCCGAAGCCGAGGCCCTCGGGGCCGAAGGGCTCGATCGTCCCGCCGAGCGACGTCAGCCACGGCTGGAGGTCGTGGAGGCCGTTGACGTAGGCGTCGATCACATCGCGCGGCGTGCGGCCGAAGCAGAGCGCGTCGACGTGGTCGGCGGCGTCGGGGTCCGGCGCGTCGAAGAGGAAGCCGCCGGAGTGGATCGCGTTGCCGCCGCCGGCCGCGGTCTTCTCGATCACCAGCACTTCGGCGCCGGCGTCGTGCGCGGCGATCGCGGCAGCGGCGCCCGCGGGGCCGTACCCGATCACCAGCACGTCGGTCATCCGCGCGTCCGGATCGGGTCGGTGACGCCGTCCCACTCGGCGCGCGCGGCGCGGATCGTCTCATAGAACCCCAACAGCGGCGGCGCGGACTGGAGCACCTCGACGTGGTGGCCGAGCGTGTCGCGGCCGTCGAGCCAGACCGCGTGCGCCGGGCCGGTCTTGCCGGTGTGGAAGACCTCCAGGCCTGCGGCCTCCAGCCGCGCGACCTCGGCGGCCGCGTCCTCGGCGACGATCCCGAGGTGGCCGAAGCCGGGGCGGCCGAGCAACGCCTCCAACTCGGGCGGGGAAGCGGAGTGGACCTGGCTGACCTCGACCAGCAGCCCGCTCGGCGTCGCGGCGAACGCGGAGGAGTGGTCGTACTCGGCGTCGCCGCTGCGGTAGGTCGTCTCGTCGAACGCGAGGTGCTCGATCAGGAAGAACGGCCCGGTCTCCAACCGCGTCATGAACCCGGGCAGCGCGTCGCGCAAGTCGCCCTCGACGACGTAGCCGATGTGATGGATGTCGCTCATGTGGTGGTTCTCCCGATGGCATAGCGGAACACGTTGTCCATGGAGACGCTGCCGTCGGCGCGCGTGAACGGCATGATCGCGGGGGCGAGTGCGGCGCGGACCGCGGCCTCGCCGACGGCCTCCATCGCGCGGGCGCCGCCCGCGGAGCACAGCACGGACAAGATGGTGTCCTGCACCGAGGCGTGCGCCCAGGCGAGCGCGACCTCCCCGGCGGAGACGGGCTCCAGGTCGGCCTGCGCGAGCAGGTCTGAGAGGCCGTCCGGGCCGGACAGCGCGTAGGGCGCGTAGCCGTCGTCGCGCGCGCCGACCGCCGCCTTCATCGCCAGGTGCAAGGCGGTGGACTCGCAGCGCTCGGGCTCCGCGAACGTGGACGCGGCGACCAGACCGCCGTCGGCGCGCACCAGGCGCGCGGCCTCGCGCACCGCGGCGACGGGATCGGCCGCGAACTGGAACGCGTTGAAGCCGGTGGCGACGTCGAAGGCGCCGCCACCGAACGGTGCCTCCTCCAGCGCAGCCGTGGCGAACTCGCCGTCCGGGACGCGCTCGCGCGCGATCTCCAGCAGCTCGGGCGTCGCGTCGATCCCGGCCACAGTCGCCCCGCGCTCGGCGGCCATCTGCGCGGCCAGGCCGGAGCCGCAGCCGAGGTCGACCAGGCGCGTGCCGCGCCCGACGTCCAACGCGTCGAGGACCGCGGCGAAGAGCGGGACGTTCTGGGGCTCGGCGAGGCGGGCCCAGTCGGCGGGGCGCCGGCCCCAGAGCGCGGCCTGGGCGGAGGCCGCGGCGGAGGCGGTGAGCGTGGGGTTCACGAGGTCCTTGATCCCGCCGCGCCGAAGCGCGGCAGGCCGGGATGGGGGACGAGGCGGGTCGGGACGTCGATCACGGCGGGCAGGCCGGAGGCCAGCGCGCGCTCCAGCGCCGGGCCGATCTCCGCGGCGGTCGTCACGCGCTCGGCGTGGCAGCCGAACGCGCGGGCGATCGCGACGTGGTCGGTGCCCTCGAGCTCGGTGCCCAGCTCGAAGCCGCCGCGCTTCTGCCCCAGCCGGATCACGCCCCAGGCCGAGTTGTTGTGGATGACGGTGACCGTCGACAACCCGTGGCGGCGCGCGGTGTCGAGTTCGGCCAGCGTGAAGCCGAAGGCGCCGTCGCCGGTGATGTTGACGACGGCGCGGCCGGGGTAGGCGAGCGCGAGCGCGTTGGCGTAGGGGAGGCCGAAGCCGAGGTGGCCCATGCCGGGCTCGTGAAAGCGGGTGCGCGGCGCCCGGGCGGGCGTCAGGTCGTTGGCGAAGAACGAGGTGTGGGCGCCGTCGTAGACGACCAACGCGTCGTCGGGCAGGGCTCGGCCGAGCGCGTCGGCGAGCGTCGCGGGGTACAGCGGGCCGCCGTCCGCGCTGGCCGTGGCGGCGTCGGCGAGGTACGCGGCACGCGCGTCGCGGTGCTCGGCGGCGAGCCCGTCGAGCCACGCGCCGTCCGTGGCGCGCGGACGATCGGCAAGGGCGGCGTGCAGCGCGGCCAGCGTCGCGCGCGCGTCGCCGACGATGCCGACCGCCGGCGTGATCAGGCGGCCGATGACCTGGGGATCCACATCAACATGGATCAGCGCGCCCGTGATCGGCGGCGCGCTGCCCTCCCACCACCACGACGAGAAGCGGCAGCCGACGGCGAGCACGACGTCGGCCTCGCGGACGGCACGCAGCACGGCGTCGCCGCCGATCAAGCCGCCGTGGCCGAAGAAGTTGGGGTCCTCGGTGGAGACCACGCCGAGGCCCATCTGCGTGGCGGTCGTCGGGAGGCCGAGCGCGCGGGCCTGCTCCTCGGCGCCAGCCCGGGCGACGCCGCCGCCGGCGATCAACAGCGGACGCTCGGCACCCGCGAGCAGCTTGGCGGCGCGGGCGATGGCGTCGGGATCAGGCGCCGGCGGCGCGGGCACGATCCGGGCGAGCGGGGCGTCCAGCTCGGCGACCGCGAAGTCGGCCTCCTGCGCCAGGATGTCGGCCGGGATCTCGAGGTGAACCGGCCCAGGCCGCCCCGCGAGCGCCTCACGGACCGCGCGGTGCACGAGCGCCGGCAGCCGCGCCGGGTCGCGCACGACCGCGCCCCACTTCGTCGACGCCGCGAACAGCTTGGTGTTGTCGGTCTCCATCACCAGGCCGTCGAACGGGTAGGCGACGTGGGTCGGGACGCCGGAGGTGACCACCAGCACGGCCAAGTTGTCCGCGTACGCCGAGCCGAGCCCGCTGACGAGGTTGTGCGAGCCAGGGCCACTCTCTGAGTAGGCCACCGACAACCGGCCGGTGGACGCGTAGACGGCCGCGGCCATCCATGACGCCGCGGCCTCGTGGCGGACGCCGACGTGGGCGAGCGACTCCTCCTCGCCGACGCTGCGCAGCCACGGCGCGAGCTTGCCCGCGGGGATGCCGAAGACCTCGCGGACGCCCGCGGCGACCAGGAGCCGGGTCAGCGCCGCGCCGACCCCGAGGCGGACCGTCGGCGACCCGGCGACGGATTCCAAAGTTGGATGCACTCTGATGGACTGTATGCGATAGTCCGGTCCATGGGCAACCCGCAGAAGGTCGACTGGGACGCGCAGGAGTTCACGGAGGTCCGCCCGGGCATCTTCGGCGCCACCGTCCACACGCCCCAGCTCACCGCGACGCTCTACCGCTACGGGCCCAGCTCGGCCTGGGAGGAGCACCAGCACCCCCAGGATCAGGTCACGACGGTCCTGATGGGGACGATCGACTTCATCGTCGCCGGCAACCCCGTGCGCCTGACCGCGGGCCAGACCGCGACGCTGCCCGGCGGCGTCCCGCACTCCGCGACCGTCCCGGCCGGTGGCATGGCGATCACGATCAACGTGCTGACGCTCCGCCCGGAGACGCCGCGTGCCTGACGCCAAGAATCCTTGGCTCGGCCTCGACGGCGCCCGCATCGTCGTCGCGGGCGGCTCCGGGACGATCGGCGCCGCCCTCGTCTCCGGCTTTGAAACCGCGGGCGCGACCGTCGGCAACATCGACCTCAACCCCCAGCACGGCGCGGTGCGCGTCACCGCCGATCTCACGACGGCACAGGCCGGCCGCGACGCGATCGCCCAAGCGCGCGAGGAGCTCGGCGGCCTCGACGTCTTCGTCCACGCCGTCGGCATCAACGACCGGCGCCCGATCGAGGCCTACGACGACGCCGACTGGGAGCGGTTCATCGCCATCAACTTGACCTCCGCGTTCGCGACCGCGCAGGCCGCGCTGCCGCAGATGCGCGAGCAGGGACACGGCCGGATCGTGTTCTTCAGCTCGGTCGCCGGACGCAGCGGCCACAAGCTGCACGGCCCGTACGCGGCGACCAAGGGCGCGATCAACCAGCTGATGCGCGTGATGGCCCACGAGCACGCCCAAGACGGCGTGACGGTCAACGCGGTCGCGCCCGGCTACATGGACACCGAGCTGACGCGGGACTATCTGGACGCCAACCCGGACAAGCGCGCCGCGCTGGTCGACCTCATCCCCGCCCGGCGGTTCGGGCAGCTGGAGGAGGTCGTCGGCCCGGTGCTCTTCCTGGCCTCGCGCCAGGCAAGCTTCATCACCGGGCAGGTGCTGTACATCGACGGCGGCCGCACGGTCGTCTGAGCAAAGGGAGCGATATGGGTCGTTTTGACGGCAAGACGGTGATGGTCACCGGCGCGGGCACGGGCTTCGGCGCGGAGCTGGCGGTGAAGGCCGCCGAGGAGGGCGCGGCGACGGTGGTCGTCCACTACCGCTCCTCGAAGGCGGGCGCGGAGGAGACGGCCAAGCGCGTGGAGGCGCTCGGCGCGAGCGCCACGCTGATCCAGGGCGACATCTCGCTCTGGGACGACATCAAGCGCATGGCCTCCGAAGCCGGCGATGTTGATGTGCTGGTCAACAACGTCGGCGACATGGCCTCCGACCAGAACGGCTGGGACGACCTCACCGAGGAGATCATCGACCACTGCCTCGCGGTCGACATCAAGGGCACCATGTTGATGGTCCACGAGTTCGGCAAGGCGATGAAGGCCCGCGGCCGCGGCGCGATCGTCAACATCGGCTCGACCGTCATCGTGCGCGGCAGCCCGCGTGCGCCGATCTACGCCGCGGGCAAGTACGGCCTGCTCGGGATCACCAAGTCCTACGCCAAGGCGCTGGCGCCCGAGGTCCGGGTCAACACGTTCGCGCCGGGCTTCATGGCCACCGAGGCCGTCCTCACGCGCCCGGACTTCCAGGCCGGCCGCGGCGAGCAGATCACACGCGACACGCCGATGGGGCGGATCCCGCCGCCCGAGGACGTCACCGCCGCGGCGCTGTTCCTGGCCACCGATGACGCGATGCACATCACCGGCTCCTACATGATCTGCGACGGCGGCTACTCGATGCTCGGCGCCTGAGGCGCCGCGGGCGCGTCCGGCGTCTCGGGCGTTGCGCGGTGGCGCTGGACCAGGCGGTACGTCAGGTACAGCCCCAGCGCGAACAGCGGGATGCCCATCGCGGTGCGGGCGACGCCGAGCGCGACGACCGCGCCCGCGATGTAGAGCGGGAGCTGCACGGCGAGGCGCAGGCCGAAAAGGCCCGACCACAGGAACGAGGCCCGGGTGAAGGCGCGCAGGCGCACCGGGTCCTCGCGCCAGGCCGTGCCCTCGCCGTCCAGCTGGCCGACGATGTAGCCGACGATCGGGCGGCGGATCGAGGCGGAGATGAAGAACGCGGCGGCGTAGGCCGCGTTCAGCAGCAGGCCGGGGAGGAAGAAGTTCTCGGCCTTGCCCGAGCGTGCCGCGACGAACGCGGCGAAGCCGACGCCGATGATCCCCGACAGCGCGTGGCGCGGCGTCTGGCGGCGCACCAGGCGCGCGACGCCGAAGACGACCGCGACCGCGACGGCCACGATCGCCGCCACGTTGGTGTCGGTGAACGGGTAGACGGCGGCGTAGGCGACGGCGGGCAGCGACGTCTCGGCGATGCCGAGCGTCCCGCCGAGCGCCTCCATCATGCTCGGCGGCTCCGGCTCGCGTTCGGCGGCGAGAGGGTCGCTCTGGGTCGGGTCGGCGGCGGCCACGGACGAAGGATGATGGCGCACCTCGTAGGATCCGCGCCGTGTCCACCCTGACCCTGCTGCACAACCCGCACTGCCCGACGTCTGTCCACGCGCTCGACGCGCTCCAGGACGCGGGCCGCGAGGTGACCGTTCGCAAGTACCTGCTCGTGGCCGAGCGGTTGAACGCGGACGAGCTGCGGTCGCTGGCACAGCGCCTTCAGGGCGATCCCGTCGACGCGCTGATCCGCCGCGACGCGAAGTACAAGCAGCTCGAGCTGGACGCCGACGGTCTGGGCGTCGAGGAGGTCGTCGCGATCCTCGTCGAGCATCCCTCGCTGCTTCAGCGCCCGATCCTCGACGACGGCGACGCCGCGATGATCGGACGCCCGCGGCCCCGCGCCGCGGCGTGGGCGAAGGCCGGCCGCGTCGTCGAGGCGGAGTAGCGCAACAAAGTCCCACGACGTTGCAATCCGGGCCCGGCCGCCCTTAGGGTGCACGGCCATGTCCCGTTTCGGTCCCGTCGTCGCGGGCGCCCTCCTGGCGCTCGCGCTCCCCACCACCGTCCACGCCGCCGAGAAGCCGCGGTTCGAACGCATCGCCGGCTACAAGTCGCCAGGCACGCCGGCCAAGTACGACAAGGTCGGCATCCTCAAGATCGGCTCGTCCAAGGCCAAGAACATCCTGGTCCTGAACCCGGGCACGTCGGCGAGCGCCGCGTACTTCGCGCCGCTGGCGACGTCGCTGGTCGCCAAGGCCAAGGACTGGCAGGTGTGGGCGGTCGAGCGCCGCGAGAACCTGCTCGAGGACCACACGGTGCTCGACCAGGCCAAGGCCGGCAAGGCCACCGCGTTGCAGGCCTTCAACTACTACCTGGGCTGGATCAAGGACCCGTCGATCAGCTCGCACGTGCGCCTGATCCCGGACGCCGAGGTCACGTTCGCCCGGCAGTGGGGGATGAAGACCGAGATCGAGGACCTGCGCCGCGTCGTGCTGAAGGCCAAGAAGGTCGGCGGCAAGGTCGTCGTCGGCGGCCACTCGCTGGGCGGCACGATCACCACCGCCTACGCGACGTGGGACTTCAAGGGCACGCCCGGCGCCAAGGGCCTCAGCGGCCTGCTGCTGATCGACGGCGGCTCCGGCTCGACGCCGGTGGCCACGGCCGACGCCCAGAAGAACCTCGACACGGTGAACGGCGGATCGCCGTGGCTCCAGTTCGGCGGCATCGCCGCGCCGTTCACCGGGCTGTTCAACTCCACCGGGTCGATCGGCGTCCTCAAGGATCCCAACTCGCCCTCGGTCGGCCAGGCCTCGGGGCTACTGCCCGCCAACCTCGTCCCGCCGACGCCGGTCACCAACGTGGGCCAGTACGGCTACGCGCTGGACACCGCCACCTCACCCGCCGGGCTGGTCGCCGCGCAGGCGCACCTCGGCCACCTGACGGCTACGGGCGGCTGGGACGACGCGAACGAGCTGACGCCGATCAAGCGCTACGCCGAGGCGTTCGCGGGCTGGGGCATCAAGGGCCTCGACGGCACCGCCTGGTACCACCCGCTGCGCCTGACGATCGACGCCGGTGCCGTGGCGGCGGGCAACGCCAACCCGGCCCAGAAGATCCTCGACGTCCACACCACCCACGGCGACGATCTCCCGAAGGGGATCAAGATCTACGCCTTCGGCGCCTCGCTGGGCGGGACGCGGATCATCGACGCGGCCAAGAAGCTGGCCCAGCAGTCGCACGTACCTTCCAAGGACCTCACGCTCCTTGACCGCCACACCACCTACGCCCACAACGACCCCAACACGGCCGCGCCCGCCAAGAACGAGTTCTTGAAGCGGTTGGTGCCGTGGCTGAAGGGGATCGCGAAGGGCTGACGCTCAGTCCAGCGGGACCCAGGCCAGGACGAAGGCCCCTGCGGCGAGCGCCATCGCCATGTTGTGCCAGTAGGGGTCCGCGGTCGCCACGGAGGCGCCGATCATCCCGGCGCAGATCAGGTGCAGGACGACGTTGCGGACGATGCGGGCCATACGAGACCCACATCGTCCGCGGTCGCCGTCGCAGGCGAGCCCCGCACGGCTCGTCTCGGCGGGTGGTCGAGTCGCGCATCCCCAGAAGTGGGACCCGCCCACCCGCGCGGCGCAGGGAGCGGACGACTTCGTCGTAAAATCGGTGTCGGTGCTTCTGAACCACACGGTGACCGCCCCCACGGCGAGGGTGCCCTACGAGCTGTTGTCTCCGGCGCGGACGTCCGCCGCCAAGGACCCGGGCAAGACCCTCACGTTGGTCGCGAAGTCCGCGGGCACACCAACTGACGCGGTGGTTGCGGACGCCGCGAGCTGGGCGGCCGGCGACGTGGCGGTCGACACGAGCGTCAGCCACACCGTGACGTTCACCAACGCCGGCGACGTCGACGTCCCCGTCGGCGAGGTCGACGCGGACGGCGACGACGCGTTCGAGGTCACCGGCGGCACGTGCGCCGCGGGCCTGGTGCTCGCGCCCGGCGCGACGTGCACGGCGGTCGTGACGTTTGCACCGGAGCGCGCCGGGGCGGCGAGCGCGACGCTCACGCTGTGGCCGCAGGGTGATGCTGATGAGGCCGTCGTCGCGCTGAGCGGAAACGGGATCGTGCCGCCGCCCGACTCCGACGACGCGGATCCGGCGCCCGGCTCGACCGGCTCCGGCGGTTCGACGGGATCCACCGGCTCGGCCGGATCGACCGGCGGCGCCTCGACGCCCGGCACGCCCGTCGCGGGCGCGCCCGCGTCGAGAACCAGGAGCCTCACGGTCGGTCCGCTGACCGCGGCGCTCCTGAAGGCGCCGGCGCTGAAGGGGACCGCGATCCAGCTCGGCGCCTTCACCTGCGCGAGCAGATGCAGGCTGAAGATCAGCGGCAGGATCACCGTCTCCGGCAAGAAGACCGAGGTCGCGCTGACCAAGGTCCTGCCGGCCAAGAAGGCCACCACGTTGACGATCAAGGTGTCGTCCTTGCCGGCCGAGAAGCTCAAGAAGACCGGGAAGGGCACGCTCTCGCTGCGCTACTCCGTGGGCGGCAGGAGCAAGGTTGTCAGCCTGAAGGTGACCGCCTAGGGACTAGGCCGCGGTGGCGCAGGCGAGGTGGAAGAACGCCACGCCGGACGGATGCTCGCGCAGGTCGCGCGGCAGCCGCAGCAGCGCGGACGTGACGCGCTCGCCGTCCGGGCCCTCGTAAACGAGCGGCTCGTAGGCGCCGATGGGTGCGCGGCAGCGCAGGCAGCACGGCGGCGCGCCGGCGGTGGTGTGGGTGTCGTCGCGGAGCACCGCGGACCACGGTACGGGCGCGCGGCGCGGGCGCCATCGGTGGTCGGCCGTGCCGCTGCTGCGGAGTTCTACGGACTTGCGGGCAGCGTGCCGCCGGCGTTGACCGGCAGCGTGGCGACAACCGTCGTGCCCGCGCCGGGCGCGGAGCTGACGTGCAGCGTCCCGCCGAGCAGCTCGGCGCGCTCGCGCATCCCGAGCAGGCCGAAGCCCGACGTCGCGACTGAGGAGTCGAAGCCGATGCCGTCGTCGCGGACGGTGACGGTCACCGCGCGGCCCTCGCGTGCGACGGTGGCGACGGCGCGGCGTGCGTCGCCGTGCTTGCGCGCGTTGTTGAGGGCCTCTTGGATGATCCGGTAGATCACGATCTCGCACTCCGCGTCGCGCTCGGCGAGGCCAGGCCCGCCGACCCCGAGATCGACATCCACATCAACTTCCAGGCCGAAGTTCGCCGAGCGCTCGGCCAGCGCGGAGACCGCGGCGGCCAGGCCCAGCTCGTCCAGCGCGGCGGGGCGCAGCTCGGTGATCAGCGCGCGCAGCGTCGCGATCTCGCCGTCGAGCTGGGAGACCGCGTCGCCGAGCAGCGCGTCGAGCGTCGCGGGGTCGTCCTTGGCCCGGCGCGCGGCGGACAGGCCGAGGCGCAGCGCGGCGAGCGACTGCAGCGTCTCGTCGTGCAGCTCGCGCGCCCAGCGGCGGCGCTCCTCCTCGGTGGCGGCCAGCCGCAGCCGGCGCTGCTCCAGCGCGACGTTCTGCGCGGTGGCGACCGCCGTCGCGGCGCTGGCGGCAAAGGACTCCAACAACCGGCGGTCGTCGTCGCCGAACGACGGGCCGTCCTCGAGCCGGTCGGCGACGAGCAGCACACCGTAGGCGTGGCCGCGGAAGACGAGCGGGACCGCGAGGCCGGCGGTGACCGCGAAGCCGAGCTGGCCGATGCCGCGCTCCAGGCGCGCCTGGTTGGCGCGCTCCTCCAGGCGCTGGGTGGACAGCGAGCGCAGCGCGGCTTCGGCGACTGTGTCCTTGACCGCCAGCCGCTCGCCGAGCAGACCGTCGGGGACCTCGCCGGCGGTGGCGGCGACGACCAGCTCATCGCCGTCGAGCAGCTCGATCGCCAGCGCGCGGGCCGACACGAGCGCGCGGCCGCGCTTGGCGACGAGTTGGAGGATCTTGTCCAGGTCGGTCTGCCCGCCGAGCGCGAGCGCGATCTGGACGGTCGCGTCCAGGGCGGCGATCGTGCGGCCCAGCTCCTGGCGCTTGTGCTCGGAGCCGGTGAAGCGGCGGGCGTGGTCGATCGCGACGCCGGCGAAGTCGGCGAGCTGGACGAGCGCGGCCTCGTCGTCGGGCGTGAACTGCTGGCGGTCGGCCTTGTCGGTGAGGTAGAGGTTGCCGTAGGGCTCGCCGCCGGCCAGGACCGGCACGCCGAGGAACGAGTGCATCTCGGGGTGACCGAGCGGGAAGCCGTAGGAGTGCGGGTGATCGCCGACCTCCTCCAGGCGCAGTGCCGTCGGGTGCGTGATCAGCTCGCCGAGGACGCCGCGGCCGCGCGGAGGTGGGCCGATCGCGCTGCGCTCGGTGGGGTCGAGGCCGAGCGTGACGAAGCGCGCCAGCCCGGTGCGGTCCTCGTCGAGGATGCCGATCGCGGCGTACTGCGCGCCGGTCAGCTCGCGGGCGGCGACCAGCACGCGCTCCAGCACGACCTCGACGTCGAGCTCGCCGAGCACGCTCCGCGCGAGCTCCAACACCCCTTGAACGCCGTCGCGCTGCGACACGCTCGGCAACGTACCTCACCCGAGCAGGGCGGTCACCTGCCGCGCGATCTCGCGGTCCTCGCGGGCGGCGATGACGTGCGTGGAGACGGCGGCGTCTGGTGCGGAGACGTCGGCGTCGGAGGTCGTCGCGGCGTTCTTGGTGGGGTCGATCTGCACACCGAGGAAGGCGAGGCGCTCGGCGGCGCGAGCGCGGATGGCGGGCGCGTGCTCGCCGACGCCGCCGGTGAAGACGAGCGCGTCGAGGCCGCCGAGGGCGGCGGCCATGGCGGAGACAGACGCGACGAGGCGGTGGATGTAGGTGTCGATCGCCTGCTGGGCCTCGTCGTCCTCGCGTTCGAGGATCTCCTTGAAGTCCTTGGTTCCCGTGAGGCCGAGCAGGCCGGACTCGTGCTCCAGCGCGTGGGCGATCGTGTCGGCGTCGAGGCCTTCATGTTGCTGGAGCCAGAGGACGAGGCCCGGGTCGACCGAGCCGCTGCGTGTCGCCATCACGAGCCCTTCGAGCGGCGTGAAGCCCATCGTGGTGTCGACCGACCGGCCGTCGCGGATCGCGCACAGCGACGCGCCGGCGCCGAGGTGGCAGGAGACGACGCGGGGCTTCTCGACCGTCCGGGCGATCCAGGCGTGTGAGAGGCCGTGGAAGCCGAAGCGGCGCAGGCCGTAACGCTCGCGCCACTCGCGCGGCAGCGCGTAGGTGTAGGCCTCGAACGGCAAGGTGGTGTGAAACGCGGTGTCGAAGCAGGCGACGTGGGGGAGATCGGGGAGCGCTTTTTGGACCGTGCGCAGCGCGTCGAGCGACTTGGGCTGGTGCAGCGGGGCGAGGTCGGTCAGTTCGTCGAGCGCGCGCTGCACGCCGTCGTCGATCCGCACCGCCTCCGTGAAGCGCGTGCCGCCGTGGACGATGCGGTGGCCGACCGCGTCGGCGTCGACGTCGTGCAGCTCGTCGGGGTCGACGACGGTGGCGTCGTCGCTGTCGCCGTCCAGCAGCGACAGCTTCAGGCTGCTCGACCCCGCGTTGACGACCAGGACCCTCACGCCGCGGGCCACGTCCAGTCGCGCACCTCCGGCGCGTCGTCGCCGACCGCGCGCGTGTGGGCGCGCAGGCGCAGGCGCGTGTCAACCATCTCCTGGCGCAGCTGGGCGTGGCGCTCGGCCAGGCCGGGGACGCGATCGATCGTGTCGATGACCAGGTGATAGCGGTCGAGGTCGTTCAACATCACCATGTCAAACGGCGTGGTCGTCGTGCCCTCCTCCTTGTAGCCGCGCACGTGGATGTTGGTGTGGTTGGTGCGGCGGTAGGTGAGTCGGTGGATCAGCCACGGGTAGCCGTGGTAGGCGAAGATCACCGGCGCGTGGGTGGTGAACAGCGCGTCGAACTGCGGGTCTGACAGGCCGTGCGGGTGATCGGACTCCGGCATCAGCCGCATCAAGTCCACCACGTTGACAACGCGGACCTTCAGCTCGGTCAGGTGCTCGCGCAGCAGCGCGGCCGCGGCGACGGCCTCCAGGGTGGGGATGTCGCCCGCGCAGCCCAGGACGACGTCAGGCTCGCCGCCCTCGTCGGAGGATGCGAACGGCCAGATCCCGATGCCGCGCGTGCAGTGCGCGATCGCCTCGTCCATCGTCAGGTAGTCGAGCGCGGGCTGCTTGCCGGCGACGATCACGTTGACGTACTGGCGCGAGCGCAGGCAGTGGTCGGCGACCGACAGCAGGCAGTTGGCGTCCGGCGGCAGGTAGACGCGGACGATCTCGGCCTTCTTGTTGACGACGTGGTCGATGAAGCCGGGATCCTGGTGGGAGAAGCCGTTGTGGTCCTGGCGCCAGACGTGGCTGGAGAGCAGGTAGTTCAGCGAGGCGATCGGCGCGCGCCACGGGATCCCGTTGGTGACCTTCAACCACTTGGCGTGCTGGTTGAACATCGAGTCGACGATGTGGATGAACGCCTCGTAGCAGTTGAACAGGCCGTGGCGGCCGGTCAGCGTGTAGCCCTCCAGCCAGCCCTGGCAGAGGTGCTCGCTCAACACCTCCATGACGCGGCCGTTTGGTGCGAGGTGGTCGTCGGTGTCCAGGCGCTGCGCCATCCAAGCGCGGTCGGTGGTCTCGAAGACCGGGCTGAGGCGGTTGGACGCGGTCTCGTCCGGGCCCATGATCCGGAAGGACGTGGGGTTGGCGGCGATCACGTCGCGCAGCCAGGTGCCCAGGACGCGGGTGGCCTCGCTGGAGGTGGTGGCGGGACCATCCGGGAGGCCGACCGCGTAGTCGCGGAAGTCCGGCAGCTCGAGGTCCTGGAGGAGCGTGCCGCCGTTGGCGTGGGGGTTGGCGCCCATGCGGCGGGTGCCCTCGGGGGCCAGGGCGGCGAGGTCTTGGCGCAGGGTCCCGTTGTCGTCGAACAGCTCTTCCGGCTTGTAGGACTTGAGCCAGTCCTCCAGCTGCTGGAGGTGCTCCGGGTTGTCGCGCAGCCCGGCGAGCGGGACCTGGTGGGAGCGGAACGAGCCCTCGGCCGGCTTGCCGTCGACCACCTTGGGGCCGGTCCAGCCCTTGGGCGTGCGCAGGACGATCATCGGCCACGCGGGGCGCTCGGTGAGCCCGTCGTCGCGCGCGGCGCGCTGGATCTCGGCGATCTTGTCGGTGGCGCGGTCCAGCGCGGCGGCGATCTGCTGGTGGACGTCCTGCGGATCGTCTCCGGTCACGAAGATCGGGTCATGGCCGTAGCCGACCATGAGGGAGCGCAGCTCGTCCTCGGGGATCCGAGCCAAGATGGTGGGGTTGGCGATCTTGTAGCCATTGAGATGCAGCACCGGGAGGACGGCGCCGTCGCGCGCGGGGTCCAGCAGCTTGTTGGCGTGCCACGAGGCGGCCAGCGGGCCGGTCTCGGCCTCGCCGTCGCCAACGACGCAGAGGACCGTCAGGTCGGGGTTGTCGTACGCGGCGCCGTAGGCGTGGACCAGCGCGTATCCCAGCTCGCCGCCCTCGTGGATCGAGCCGGGCGTTTCGGGCGCGACGTGTGACGGGATGCCGCCCGGGAACGAGAACTGGCGGAACAGCCGCTGGATTCCCTCGGCGTCATTGCGGATGTGCGGGTAGAACTCCGCGTAGGTGCCTTCGAGGTAGGTGTTGGCCACCAAGCCCGGTCCGCCGTGGCCGGGCCCGGTGACGAAGATCATGTTCAGGTCGCGCTGCTTGATGACGCGGTTGGCGTGCGCGTACAAGAGGTTCAGGCCCGGCGTCGTGCCCCAGTGGCCGAGCAAACGCGGCTTGACGTGGTCGAGCGTCAGCGGCTCGCGCAGCAGCGCGTTGTCCAACAGGTAGATCTGCCCGACCGACAGGTAGTTCGCCGCCCGCCAATACGCGTCGATCCGGTCGAGCTCGTCGGGTGAGAGGGGAGACGTCGCCATTCCTCGACGCTACCCCTAGAACAGGCGCCCAACCCCATCCACGATCGCGGCCCCGAGGAAGACCTCCAGGAGGATCCCGGCCGCGCCGATCAGGAGGCCGATGATCGCCAGCGCGACGTCCTCCATCAGGAGCGCCAGCGAGATGAAGACGACCCCGAGCGAGGGCAGGGTGTCGAGGCCGCTGAAGGGCGGGGCCAAGAAGGCGGCGACGGTGCCGCCGAGGACGAGCAGGCCGAAGACGACGCCGGAGAGGCGATGGCCGAAGAGGAAGCCGAGGCGGCGCTTGGAGCGGCGCTCCAGCCAGCGGATGACCGCCATCAGCTTGGTGATGAACTTCTCGCGCGAGCCGCCCGCGAGCGTGAGCTTCTGCCAGCGCTCTGGCAGCCAGATCTGGTCGCGACCGGCGATCAGCTGCAACGCGAGCAGCATGGTGATGATCTCGAAGACATGCGTCGCGCCACCGGTCGGCAGCGGCAACGCGGGCACGCCCATCAAGATGATGAACAGCAGCGCGAAGCTCTTCTCCTCAAAGGTCGCGATCAGGCCGCCGAGCGTCTTCTCGCCGTCACCGCTCAGCCACCCGTCGAGCTGCTCGCTGGCTGTGGGCACGCGTCGACCTTACTCGCCGGGTCGGGCAGCTCGGCCGTGACGGCCGTGCGCGGGACGACGATCACCGGGGCCGGCGAGCGGTGGATGAGGCGGTCGGCGGTCGAGCCGAGCACGACGCGGCGGATCGTGCCGTAGCCGCGCGAGCCGGTGACGACGAGGCCGACCTGGTGTGAGAGCTCCTCCAGGCGGTCGGCGGTCGAGCCGACGACGGCCTCGGCGGTGATCGTCAGGCTTTCGGTGTCCGGCAGCGCGGCGAGCATCGCGTCCAGCCGCTGCTGGGCGTCGTCGCGCAGCTCCTCGGTCAACTCCTCGATGTTGATCATCGGGATGCCGGCTGCCGCGGGCAGCAGGTCGGCGGCGACGACCTCGCGGATCGTCACCGACGCGCCCAGGGTGTGGGCCAGCTCGAGCGCGACGTCGAGCGCGAGCTTCGCCTCGGGGCTGTGGTCGAACGCGACGCCGATCGTCTGCGGCGCGGTCTTCGCCGCGTAGGCACGCGGCGCGACCGCGACCGGGCACGGCGCACCGTGCAGGACGGCGCGGCCGACGTCGCCGAGGAGCTGGCGGCCGACGGGGCCGTGGTGGGCGGAACCGATGACGATCAGATCGGCGCCCTCGCTCTCGGCGATGCGGTGCAGGCCGCGCCCGGGGGACGAGTCGGCGACCGCGACCGTGCGGACCGACTCCGGCAGGTCCGCGGCGCGGACGCGCTCGGCGAGCGTGGCGAGGGTGTCCTCGCGCAGGATCGCGGAGTAGCCGGACTGCGTCGCGCGCGACGGCGCGGGATCCCACGGGTAGGTCGAGGCGAGGATCAGCTCGGCGTTGGGGGCGAGCGTCCGGGCCAGGGCGAGGGCGTCGGCCCCGCCCGCCAGCCCGTCGTCGCCGACGATGACCTTGGTGAACGTGCTCATGGGCCTGACGCTACGCCGGGGTTGCGCGCGCGCCATCCGCGCGGTGGCGCAGGGCGGCTGCGGGTTTCTACGGAAAGCGTCAGCGGCGCGGCTCAGTCGACCAGGCCGTGGTCCAACGCGTAGCGCACCAACTCGGCGCGCGACGTGCGGCGCAGCTTCTGCTGGATGTGCGCGCGGTGCGACTCGACGGTCCGGACCGAGAGGAAGAGCTGCGCGCCGATCTCGGTGTTGGTGTGGCCGAGCGCGATCAACCGCAGGATCTCGACCTCGCGCTCGGTGAGGTCGTCGGGCGGGCCGGCGGGCTCCGGCGGCGCGGCGGCGATCTTCGCGCCGAGCTGCGGGTTGAGGTACACCTCGCCGGCGGCCGCGCGGCGGATCGCCTCGACCAGCTCGGAGTCGGCGCCCTCCTTCAACACGTACGCGTTGGCCCCGGCGGCCAGCGCGGTGCGCGCGTACTGCGGGTCCTCCTGCATCGTCAGGACGACGACGCGCGTGGCCGGCGCGTCGGAGGCGAGCGTGGGGAGGATGTCGAGGCTCGACGCGACGCTGCCGGGCATGTTGAGGTCCAACACGACCACGTCGGGCCGGTGCGCCTTGACGAGTCGCAGCGCGTCGTCGGTCGTGCCCGCCTCGGCGAGGACCTCGAGATCGGCCTCGGCGTCGAGCACCAGCCGCAGGCCGCGACGCACGACCGCGTGGTCGTCGGCCAACACGATGGAGATGCTGCCGTTCTCGTCGCTCATCTCGTCGGGCCATCGTAGCCGTACGCGCCAACTGCACAAATTCAGTGGGGAATATGGTATCTGTATCAAGATGCCCCACGCCCGACGCTTCCTGGTGGTCCACGGCTGGCAGAACCAGCGCCCGCAGGGGCACTGGCAGCGCTGGCTGACCGAGACGCTGCGCGACGCGGGCGAGCAGGTGCTCTACCCGCAGCTCCCGGATCCGGAGATGCCGTCGCTGGCGACGTGGAAGCGCGTGCTGCGCGACGAGCTGGCGATGCTCGGCGACGGCGAGCGGATCGTGATCTGCCACTCGCTGGGCTGCCTGCTGTGGCTGGCCCACGCCCAGGACGCGCGGCCTGAAGAGGCCGTCGACCGCGTCCTGCTCGTCTGTCCGCCCGGTCCGTCGACGCTGCCGCGCGAGCTGGAGGACTTCTACGCCGGGCCGTTCGAGGCGGCTGCGATCCAGCGCAGCGCCCGCCATGGCGTCGAGCTGGTCTGCACCGACGTCGACCCCTGGTGTCCGGAGGGCGCGGCCACGCTGTACGGCCGCGTCCTGGACCTGCCCGTGCACGTCGTCGAGGGAGCGGGACACCTCTCCCTCGACGAGGGGTACGGGCCGTGGCCGGCCGTCGAGCGCTGGGCCTTGGAGGGCGTGATGGCCGAGCCGGCGGCGGCGGCGCGCGCCGCGGCCTAGCCGAGATGTGAACAGGTCGTGAGCTTCGGTGCGGGTGCCCCGAACCCGGGAACCCGAACGGGCATGGGCTCCGATCTCCTGCTGGTCCTCGTCGTCGCCACGGCGCTGGCCTTCGACTTCACCAACGGCTTCCACGACACCGCCAACGCGATGGCGACGTCGATCGCCACCAAGGCGATCCCGCCGCGCGCCGCGGTGCTGCTGGCCGCGGTCATGAACTTCGCGGGCGCGTTCATCTCGATCGCGGTCGCCACCACGATCGCCAAGGGGGTGGTCGACAACGACGTCATCACCTTGGGCACGCTGCTGGCGGGGCTGGTCGGCGCGATCGCCTGGAACCTCGTGACGTGGCTGAAAGGGCTGCCGTCGTCCTCCAGCCACGCGCTGATCGGCGGGGTGGTGGGCGCGACGCTCGCCGCCCAAGGCGCCGATGCGGTCAACGGCAGCGGGATCCTGGAGCGCGTCATCGTCCCGGCGCTGCTGGCGCCGCTGATCGCGGGCGCGATCGCGGTCCTCGCGACGTTCACGGCCTACAAGTTGATGACGCGCTTTCGCGAGAGCACCGCGCAGCGCGGCTACCGGATCGGACAGATCGGGACCGCGTCGCTGGTCTCGCTGGCCCACGGCACCAACGACGCGCAGAAGACCATGGGCATCATCACCTTGGCCTTGATCGCGCACGGCTCGCTGTCGGGCGACGTCGACACGATCCCGTTGTGGGTCAAGCTCGCGTCGGCGACCGCGATCGCCGCCGGAACCGCGATCGGCGGCTGGCGGATCATCCAGACGATGGGCCACGGCCTAGTCAAGCTGGAGCCGCCGATGGGCTTCAGCGCGGAGGCCTCGGGCGGCGCGGTCCTGATGGCCTCGTCCTACTACGGCTTCCCGCTGTCGACCACGCACATCGTGTCGGGGTCGATCCTCGGCGCGGGCGTCGGCAAGCGTCTGGCCGACGTGCATTGGGGGCTGGCGGGGCGGATGGTCGCCGCGTGGCTGCTGACGCTCCCGTCGGCGGCGCTGGTCGCGGGCGTCGCCTGGTATCTGACCGACGGCCTCGGCGGTGACTCGGTCGGCCCGCCGGTGCTGTTCGGGCTCGCGGCGATCGGGGCCGTCGGCCTGTTCGTCGTCGCGCAGAAGCGTCCTGTCACCCCGGCCGACGTGTAGGAGAACGAGAAGACCATGCTCTTGGCGACGATCATCGACACCAATGCCTTCTTGCACGTCGCGCTCTACGGCGTGCTCGGCGCCCTCGGCCTCGTGCTGGCGTTCAGCGTGGCGCTCGTGGGGCTCGACCGCGCCGAGGATGGCGAGGCCCAGTGGCTGGTCCTCACCGTCCTCGGCGGCGCGGCGTGCGTCGCGCTCCTGGCGGTCGGGGTCTGGGCGATGACCCAGAAGTAGGCCTACGGCCTAAAGGCCTATGACTAGGCCGAGGCGCCCGCGGGCGTGGGATCAGGGCGGATCAGGACGGTGTCGGCCACCGGGATGATCTCGTCGCAGGGCAGGCCGGCGCGGCGGGCGTGCTCGCGCACGGCCTGCTCGCTGACGCCCTGGTAGACGCAGACCGTGCCGACCGCGCCCGCGCCCTCGTCGAGGACGTACGAGCGGATCCAGCGGACCTCGTCGGGCATTTCCTCGTTGCCGACACGGGCGGAGACGCCGGCGGCCGTCTCGAGGGCGGCGGCGTTCTCCCAGCCGTTGCGGCGCAAGATCACGTAGAGGTTCATGGTGTTCAGCAGCTCCTTGGGTGGATGGGGTGGAGGTGCTGCCGAAGGTACGGACGACCTGGACCGCCGACATCGGGCGTTCTGCCTATCTTGGCTCAAAGACCTAGGTCTAGGCGAGCCCGAGGCGGGCGGCCTCGGTGGCGGCTTGCGCGCGGCTGCGGACGCCGAGCTTGCGCAGGATCGCTGAGACGTGGTGGCCGACCGTGCGCTCTGAGAGAAACAGGCGACCGGCGATGTCGCTGTTGCGCAGGCCTTCAGCGACCAGCGCGAGGACCTCCAGCTCGCGGGCGGTCAGCCCGGCGGGGTTCTCGCGCGTGGCCGCGCGCGGGCCGCTGCGGACGACCACGCCGCGGACGCCGTCGGCGCGCAGCGAACGTGCGACCCGGGCCGCGGCGGCGCGGGCGCCGAGCTCCTCGAAGGCGTCCAGCGCGGCGCGGCGGGCGTCCTCGTCGTCGCTCTGGGCGCGGGCGAGCGCCGCCTCGAACGGGCAGCCGAGCGCGTCCCACGCCGCTGCGGCGGCCAGCGGGTCACCGGCCAGCTCCAGCGCGTAGGGCTCAGCGACGGCGCCGGGCGCCAGGTCCGGCACGTCCAGCCCGTGGCGGTGGCGCCAGATCGCGAGCTCGCCGCCGTTCCATGGGTCTTTGCGAGCGAGCGCTGCCGCTAGCGGCTCGGCGGTCTCCGCGTCGGTGTCGCCCGTCTCGGAGGACAGCCAGCGCGCTTCGGCCCGAGCCGCCACCGCCGGCACGACGCGCTGCGGCTCGCCGGTCGGCCGCGCCAGCTCCAGCGCCTCGTCGAGCGTCGGCCAGGGGTCGCCCTCACCGCGGCAGGCGAGCAGGCGGGCGTGGACGACCATCGGGTTGTGGCGGCCGCACGGCGCCGTGGCCGGGTGGTCGGCGACCGTCTGGGCGTCAGCGTCCGCAGTGGCCCAGTCGCCGCGGTCGAGCGCCAGCCGGGCGCGGTAGCCGATCATGTACAGGCGGAAGATCTCGAGGTCGCGGTCGGTCGCGTAGGCAATGCCCTCGTCAAGCAGGCGGCTCGCCGTGTGCACCTCGTGCTGCTCGACGGCGAACACCGCGATGTTGGTGTAGGCCCGCGCCGCGTGGTCGTCGAAGCCGTGCTGGAGCGAGATCGCCAGGCTCTCGGCGAGCTTCTCGTGGCTGCCGGGCTCGTTGCGACGCCGCCCGGCCGACCCGATGTTGTTGAGCGCGTGGGCGACGATCTCCGGCTCGTCGAACTGCTCGGCGAGCGCGAGCGCGCGCTCACCCCAGATGACCGCGCCGTCGTTGTCTTCGGCGAGCATCCGCAGCTGCGAGAGGTTGCTGTAGGCCATGGCCAACTCGCGCGACGGGCCGAGGCCTTCGAGGACGTCGATCGCCAGCGCGCCTTGCGTCTCGGCGGAGCGGTTGTCGCCCGAGTACCAGTGCAGGCGCGACAGCCAGCGGTGCGCGTCACCCTCGCCGCGGCGGTCGCCGGCGTCACGGCGGGCCTCCAGCGCGACAGTGTGCGCGGCGATCGCCTCGCCCATGCGGTCGGTCAGGTAGAGCTCGAAGGACTGGCGCTCCAGCAGCTCGGCCCGCTCCTGCGGCGGGAGCCCGTCCGCGGCGCTGACCGCGCGCTCGAAGTGCGCGGCGGCCTCGCGGTGGGAGCCGACGCCGGCGGCGCGCGCGCCCGCGGCGGGCGCCCAGCGCAGCACGGCCTGCTCGTCGCCGGCCGCCTCGGCGTGGTGGGCCATGCGCGCCAGATCGGGCCGGCGGTCGACCGCCTCGGTCAGCGTCGCCAGCGCGCGGGCGTGCAGCGTCGCGCGGCGGTGCGGTGCCAGCGCGTCGGCGATCGCGCGGCGGGCGATCTCGTGACGGAACGTGACGGTCTCGCGCTCGGCGAGCAGCATCCCGCACGCGATGCCGTCATCCAGCGCGTCGTCGGCCTCGTCGGCCAGCTCGCGCAGCAGCCACAGCTCGGCGCCGCCGGGCTCGATCGCGACCGCGTCCAGCAGTCGGCGGGCCGGCGGGTCCAGGCGCGAGGCGCGGGCCAGGACCGCGTCGCGCAGCGTCTCCGGGAGCCCGCCGCCCACGCCTCCGGCGGCCAGGACCTCGGTGACGAAGAACGGGTTGCCGCCGGTGCGGCGGTGCAGCGAGAGCGGGTCGACGCTGATGCCGGCCTCGGCGGCCAGCTCGGCGACCGAGGCCTCGGTCAGCGGCTTGAGCGCCAGGCGGTGGGCACTGCCGGGCGGCAGCTCGCCGAGTGCGATGCGCAGCGGGTGCGTGGCGTGCAGCTCGTCGGCGCGGTAGGTGACGAGCACGAGCGCCGGGATCGTGCCGATGCGCCGGCCGAGCAGGCGCAGGACGTCGAGCGTCGCCTCGTCGGCCCAGTGCAGGTCCTCGAGGATCAGCAGCGCCGGACCCTGCTCGCGGAGATGGGCGAGCAGCGCAGCGGCGACGTCGCCGGGGGCGGCCTCGCGGCCGATGACTTCGGCCAGCGTGCCGCCGATGGCGTCGGCGACGTCGACCAGCGGGCCGAGCGCGCGGGGCGTGCGCAGCGCGTCGCAGGCGCCCCAGAGCGCGTCGGCGTCGGTGACCGCGGCGAAGGTGCGCGTCAACGAGGTCTTGCCAACGCCGGCGTCGCCGCCCACGAGCACGAGGCGGCCGGCCCCCGACTCCGAGACGGTGGTCCAGTGCGCCGCCAGCGCTTCCAGCGGCGCCGCGCGCTCCAGCAGCGTGATCGAGGACGTGCCGATCGGCGCAATCTACGGGGCGCCTCCACCGCTTTGCGGGTGGGTAACAGCCCTAAGGGGGTGCGGTCGACCGAACCACGTCGTTCGGATCACGATCGTCACAGACGGGTGCGCTGCGGCGGGCTAGCGTGAGCGACGTGTCCCCACGCTTTCCCTCGTTCGTCGCCGACTTGCCGATCACCCGTGCGGCGCTGGACTTCGCGGCCGACCGCCACGACGGCCAGCGGCGGGACACCGACGGCGCGCCGTTCATCTTGCATCCGCTGGAGGTCGCGCAGCTCCTGCGGGGCCGCGACTACCCGGACGCGGTGATCGCCGCAGGCGTGCTGCACGACGTCATCGAGGACACCGACGTGCGCGGAGGCGAGCTGCGCGAGCGCTTCGGCGACGCGGTCGCCGACATGGTGGAGTCGGTCTCTGAGCCGGAGGGCGGCGGCACCTACGCCGAGCGCAAGGCGCGGTTGCGCGAGCGGGTGGCGGCGGCGTCCGCTGACGCGGCGGCGGTGTTCGCGGCCGACAAGGTCGCCAAGGCCCGCGAGTTCCGCTTGGGGTTGGTCCGAGCGGGTGGCGGGTCGGTGGTGGACGAAGACAAGCTTGATCACTATTGGGCATGTCTGGAGCTGCTTGAGCAGCGGCTCGGTCATGTGGCGCTGGTGCGCCAACTGCGGTTCGAGTTGGAGGCTTTGGACCTCCTGCCGCCCGCGTTTCACAGGATCTTGACGGACAACTCTCCGCGGTCCGCTTCCCTGATATGTGCAGCGCCGAGACCGACCCGCTCGTCGCTGTGGCAGGAACCCGTCGGTGCACCTTCTCCTCCACCACGGGATTCGAGGGCGCGTCGCGGCGGGCGGGACATCCGCCGCGACGCACGCCCTCGAAAGCGGGCCGATGGCGCGCCGCCGCCATCGGGTAAGGCGCCTGGCATGGGTCGCACCGCGCTGCTTGTCGTCGACATGCTCAACCGCTATGACCACGAGGACGCCGACCTCCTGCGCGAGTCGGCACGCGAGGCCGTACCGAAGATCGCGGACCTGATCGCTCAGGCGCGCGAAGACGATGACGTCACGTTGGCCTACGTCAACGACAACCACGGCGACTGGACGTCCGGGCGTGGAGGGCTGACGCGCTGGGCGCTGGAAGGCGAGGACCCGTCCCTGATCGAGCCGATCGCGCCGCCGAAGGACGTGCCGTTCCTGGTCAAGGCGCGGCACTCGGCGTTCTACGCCACCCAGTTGGAGTACCTGCTGCGCTCCGAGGGCGTCGACCGGATCGTGCTGACCGGCCAGGTCACCGAGCAGTGCATCCTCTACACGGCGCTAGACGCCTACGTGCGGCACTTCGACCTCGTCGTGCCTCGCGACGCGGTCGCCCACATCCATGAAGACCTCGCCGACGCGGCGCTGCGGATGATGGGACGCAACATGCGCGCGAGGTGCTCGGCGCGTGCGACGTCTTCTAGGAGGTGGCGGCGTCGTCGGGCCTGGCGCTGCCGGGCCGGCCGAAACGCGGCGGGACCATCGAACCATCCCGTGCGGTGCGCGGCTTCCAGGCCTCAGCGGGTGCGGACCGCAGGATGCGCGCGTAGCGGCGCACCAGCTCGGCCTGCGGATCGTTGCTCTGGCGACTGCCCGCGATGAAGCGCTGCTCGTCCTTCGACGCCAACTTTGCTGCCCTCCCCGAATCCCCGGTCAACGATGCGGACCATAACCGCCAACGGCTGTTCGGTATGCGCACACCGTCCGGCTCCTGACCTTTCTGTGTTTCAGAACGGCGGTGTGCCGTTTTCGGATGGACCGCCGCATGGGCGGCCGGGCCGACCGGGCAGAACGACGACATGGCCAAGGAGAGCTCGACGGACGAACGGCGGTTCACGCGGGGCGAGCGGCGCGAGGAGCGCGCCCCAGATGACCCCACCGACCTGCCGGGCCGCTCGTGGGTCGGCGTCCTCAAGCGCACGGTCAAGGAGTTCAAGAACGACAACCTGACCGACTGGGCCGCGGCGCTGACCTACTACGGCGTGCTGGCGATCTTCCCGGCGATCATCGCGCTGGTGTCGATCATCGGGCTGGTCGGGCCGTCGGCGACGCAGCCGGTGCTTGACAACCTCGCGGCGCTCGCGCCCGGGCCGGCCAACGAGATCCTGTCGGGCGCGGTCAAGCAGGTGGCGGGCTCGCGCGGCAGCGCGTCGGTCGCGTTCTTCATCGGGATCGCGACGGCGCTCTGGAGCGCGTCGGGGTACATCGGCGCGTTCGCGCGGGCGTCGAACGCGATCTACGAGGTGCCCGAGGGGCGGCCGTTCTGGAAGCTGCGGCCGATGCAGCTGGTCGTGACGGTCATCATGGTGCTGTTGCTGGCGGTCTCGGCGTTGGCGGTTGTCGTGACCGGCCCGGTGGCCAAGCAGCTCGGCGACGTCGTCGGCGCGGGATCGACGGCGGTGACGGTGTGGGACATCGCCAAGTGGCCCGTCCTGGCCGCGGTCGTCACGATCATGTTCTCGGTCCTGTACTTCGCGGCGCCCAACGTCAAGCAGCCCGGCTTCAAGTGGATCACGATCGGCGGTGCGGTGGCCCTCGTGGTCCTGCTGGTGGCCTCGGCGGCGTTCGCGTTCTACGTGGCGAACTTCAGCTCATACAACAAGACCTACGGGACGCTGGCGGGCGTGATCGCGTTCCTGGTGTGGTTGTGGGTCGCCAACCTCGCCGTGCTCTTCGGCGCCGAGCTGAACGCCGAGCTGGAGCGCGAGCGCGAGCTGCAGTCCGGCGAGGACGCGCTGCCCGAGATGCAGGTCGAGCTGCGCGACGACCGCAAGATCAAGCCGGACGACCTGCGCTGAGCTCCTCGCCGCAGGTGCGGCAGGTGAAGTGCGAGACGGGGTCGGCGTCGTGGTCGCCGTGCGGGAAGCGCGCGGTGCAGGCGTCGGCGTCCTCGAGGTTGGCGTAGGCCCACTCCTGGATCGACATCAGGATGGGCGCGAGCGCGCGGCCTTTGGCGGTCAGGCGGTACTCGGAGCGGGGTGGGCGCTCGCTGTAGGCGCGCTTCTCGAGGATGCCCTCCTCGACGAGGCGCTTGAGCCGGGCGGTGAGGATGTCCCGCGGCGCGCCGGTTGCGCGCTGGATGTCGCTGAAGCGGCGGTTGCCCCAGAACTGCTCGCGGACGATCAGCAGCGACCAGCGCTCGCCGATGACCTCGAGCGCGTCGGCGATCGCGCAGGGGCGAGGGAGGGCGGTGGGGTCCGGAGCGGCGGCCATGGGCGGTGTCGCCAGCCTACCGCGATGGCGGTTTGGATTTCCAACCGAGTGCGCTAGGGTGCGCCCGGTCGGGTAGTTGGTTGGAATCTCAAACCCTAGGAGAACGACTGATGCGTGAAGCGGTGATCGTCGATGCGGTGCGGACCCCGATCGGGCGAGGGAAGGCGGGCAAGGGTGCGCTGAACCCGATCCATCCCGTCGACCTGCTGGCGCACTCGTTGCGTGAGCTCGTCGCGCGCACCGGGATCGACCCGGAGCGGATCGACGACGTGATCGGCGGCTGCGTCGACCAGGTCGCCGAGCAGGCCATGAACACCACGCGGTACGCGGTCTTGGCGGCGGGGCTCCCGGAGTCCGTGCCGGCCACGACCGTCGATCGCCAGTGCGGGTCCTCGCAGCAGGCCGTGCACTTCGCGGCCCAAGGCGTGATCGCCGGCGCCTACGACGTGGTGATCGCCTGCGGCGTGGAGTCGATGAGCCGCGTGCCGATGTGGTCCAACGTGCCTGAGGGTGCCGACCCGTTCGGCCCGGGCGTCGCGGCGCGCTACCCGGAGGGCTTAGTGCCGCAAGGGATCAGCGCCGAGCTGATCGCCGCGAAGTGGGAGCTGCCGCGGTCCGAGCTGGATCGCTTCGCGCTGGAGTCCCACCGGCGCGCGGCGGCGGCCACCGAGGCGGGCGCGTTCGCCGAGGAGCTCGTGCCGATCGACGGGATCGCGCGCGACGAGTCGATCCGGCCGGAGACCACGTTGGAGGCCTTGGCCGGGCTGAAGCCGGCGTTCGAGGACCCGGCGATGGCGCAGCGGTTCCCGCAGATCGACTGGCGCGTGACCGCGGGCAACTCCTCGCCGACCAACGATGGCAGCGCGGCGGTGCTGATCATGGAGGCGTCGGTCGCCAAGGTGATGGGGTTGACCGTGCGGGCGAAGTTGAAGTCCTTCGCGGTGGTCGGCGACGACCCGTTGTACATGCTGACGGGCGTGATCCCGGCGACGGCCAAGGTGCTGGAGAAGGCCTCGCTGAAGTTGGAGGACATCGACCTGTTCGAGGTCAACGAGGCGTTCTCGTCGGTCGTCCTGGCCTGGCAGCGCGAGACGGGCGTTGACCTGGACAAGGTGAACGTCAACGGCGGCGCGATCGCGCTCGGGCACCCGCTGGGCGCGTCGGGCGCGCGGATCACGGCGACGCTGGTCAACGCCATGGAATCGCGCGGCGGGCGGTACGGGCTCCAGACGATGTGCGAGGCGGGCGGCCTGGCCAACGCGATGGTGTTGGAGGCGGTCTAGGCGCCGGTCGCCGTGGCGCACACGTCCCAGAGGCGCGCGCGGTCGCTGGCCGACTCGCGCGTCCATGGGACGTAGTGGGTCGGTTGCGGCGCGCGGTCTAGCCAGAAGCGCCCGCTGTTGCGCAGCGGCTCGGCCGCGGCGCCGAGCCAGACGATCGTGTCGGCCCCGGCGCGCGCGTCGCGCAGCAGCGGGCGCATCACGCGCCGGAAGCCGGGCAGCGACGCCTGTAGTCCGGGCGTGTCGGCCCAACCGGGGTGCATCGCGTGGACGACGGTGCGTGCGGGATCTAGGCGCTGCGCCCACAGCTCGGTCAGGACGACCTCGGCGCGCTTGGTGTTGGCGTAGGCGCGGGTGCCGCTGAAGTCGTCGGCGTCGCCCGCCTCGCCACGTGCGAGCAGCGCGTCGACGTCGAGCTTCTTGGTGTACATGCCGCCGGACGAGACGTTGACCACGCGCCGCGTGCGACCGGCGAGCAGCGCGGTCAGCAGAAACGGCCCGAGCACGTTGGTGGCGAACGTCAGCTCGTGGCCCTCGTCGGTGCGCGTCAGCTTCGGCGGCAGGACGCCGGCGTTGTGGACGAGGACCTCGATCTCGGCGGGAAGCGCGGCGGCGAGCGCGCGCACGTCGGCCAGGGAGGAGACGTCGCAGCGCGCGACGGTCGACGCGTCCGGGCCGATCTCGGCGCGCACGCGCTCGCCGCGCTGCTCGTCGCGCACGACGAGGATCACGTGGGCGCCGAGTGCCACGAAGCCCGCGGCGGCGGCCTGGCCAAGGCCGGAGGTCGCGCCGGTCACCACCGCGACGCGGCCGTCCATCTGCGGCGGCGGGGTGAAGCGGCGTGCGCGCAGGCAATGGCCGAGGTTCGTGTAGCCGAGGAGGCCGAGCATCACCAGGAGTACGGACCCGTCCAGTGTTCGGACTCACGGGTTGCAGGACCGCGAGGGTCCGGCCGATGGACTGGGAGATGGTCCTTCGCCCCCGTTGCCTGCCCGCCGCTCTCTTGTTGTGCCTGCTTGCGCTCGTCGCGGCCGTGCCGACCGCCTCTGCCGATCACCGGCACGACGGCGACGGCGGCGGCTACGTCGACGACGGCACCTACGACACCGATGGCGGCGGCTATTACGACGATGGCTCCTCGGAGTACGACAACGGCGGCTCGGTGCCGGTCACGACGACCGAGCCGACCGACACGAACGTCGAGCAGGACGCGCCGTACACCGACGACGACACGCTCGATCCCGAGCCGGCGCCCGCGCCTGTACTGCCGACGGTGCCGGTGACCAAGACGGTCCTGGGCACGGTCGCCAAGCTGCGGACCGACGGCAAGGCGGCGATCCCGCGCGGCGCGCCCAAGCGCGTGCAGGCGCTGATCGCGGCGGCCAACCAGATTGTCGGCAAGCCCTACAAGTGGGGCGGCGGCCACGCCAAGTTGATCGACAAGGGCTATGACTGCTCCGGCGCGGTCAGCTTCGCGCTGATCGGCGCGGGGGTCCTGAGCTCGCCGATGGTCAGCGGGACGCTGGCGAAGTGGCAGGTGGCCGGCGGCGGCAAGTGGCTGTCGATCCACGCCAACAAGGGCCACGTCTACCTCGAGGTCGCGGGCCTGCGGCTCGACACCTCGCCGGTCGGCGACCCGACGCGTCGTAGCGGCGTGCGCTGGCGGCCGGTGATCGGACGTCGGGCGGGCTTTCACACCCGTCACGTCCTGGGGCTGTAGCCCCGAGGAGGGTCGGACGCCGCCGCGGTCTGCGACGACGCCCGCCTCTCTCGAAGCGACTAGCCCTTGACGGCGTTCTTGAACGCCGAGGCGGCGCTGAACTTCGGCGCCTTGGACGCGGCGATCTCGATGGTCTCGCCGGTCTGCGGGTTACGGCCCTGACGGGCGGAGCGCTCGGCGACGGTGAACTTGCCGAAGCCGGCGACCGACACCTCATCGCCTGCGGCGACGCGGGCGGCAACGGTCTCGAAGACCGCCTCGACCGCGCGCTTGGCGTCGGCGCCGCTCAGCTCGGTCTGCTCGGCGACGAGCGCCGTGAGGTCCGTCTTGGTGATGCTGGCCATGATGGCTTCTCCTGTCTGTGCACGGCGTGTTGCCGGAAACGAGCGGACAGGCTTACAGACGGGGAGGCCGGAATGACGGCTCGACCCCCTCCCGAAGACCGTTTCGGCCGGTCTTTGGGGTTGAAAACTCGCCGTCTAGGCCAGCGTTTCGGCGGTTTCTGCCTAGATCCGACAGCCGCTGACGTCAGGAGACGGTCGGCTTCGAACGCGAATTTTCGCCTTCTAGACCGCTCAAGAACGACCAAAAGGCGGTCTGCTGGGGCGGGCGATGGCGGTCCGGAAGGCGCACGGCGCGCAGCTCACGGGCCAGGTTCAGGCCCTTGACGGGGAGCGCGTGGAGGGTGCCGGCGCGGACGTCGGCGGCGATCGCCAGGCGCGAAAGGAGCGCGAAGCCGCCGGTGGCCAGCGCGCGCTTGACGGACTCGGTGGAGGCGACCTCGAGCATCGGCGCGAGCGTCACACCGGCCTCGGCGAGCGCCGTCGCGGCGACCGCGCGGGTCCCGGATCCGGCCTCGCGCGCCAGCCACGGCTCGTTGCGCAGCTCGCGCGCCGCGACGGTGCGGCGCCGGTCCCAGCGGTGGCCGCGGGCGACGACCGCGACGATCTCGTCGCGCTGGACGGTGATCGCCTCCAGGCCGTCGAGCGAGTCGTGGCCTTCGACGAACCCGAGCGCCGCCTGCCGCGTGCGGACGGCGTTGAGGACGGTGGGCGAGTTGACGACGTCGATCCGCGGCCGGATCGTGGGGTCGCGGCTGCGGAACGCGGCGATCCACGCGGGCAGCAGGTACTCGCCGATCGTGTGGCTGGCGGCGAGCAGGAGCCCGTCGGCGCCGTCGACCAGGCTCTCGCGTGCGGTCGCCAGCGCGGCGAGCGCCTCCTTGGCCGGCGGGTAGAGCCGCTGCGCCGATGCCGTCGGCGTCAGCCCGAGCCGGCCGCGGTCGAACAGGACCGCGCCGGTCCGCTTCTCCAGTGACTGCACGCGCTTGGTGACCGCCGACGGCGTGAGGCCGAGCGCGTCGGCCGCGCCGTGCACGGTCCCGGCCTCGAACGCGGCGACGAACGCGACGAGGTCGGCGGAGGAGAGCGGGTGCGGATCCATTCAGGTTGCATGGTGCCACGAAGAGTGTTTCCAGATCGGAAACGCCGCGCGCGCGATCGGAATGGATCGAGGGCGTTGGGCAAGGCAAGGTGGAGGACATGGACACGGATGCCATCGCCCTCGCCGAGCCGCCGCTGCTCACGCCGCCGTCGGAGTGGTTCGCCGTGGCGGAGCGGGAGAGCGCGGCTCGGCCGGCCGCCGCCGTGGTGATGCCGTCGTGGTTCGCCGCGGCGATGGGAACCGGGATCGTGGCCGTGGCGCTGGAGCTGCTGCCGGTGCGGCTGCCGGGCGCGGAGGTCGTGGCGGCCGGGCTGTGGGCGGTCGCGGCGATGGTGCTGCTCGCGTTGGCGGTCGCCGTGGCGGTCGTGCCGCGGCGGCGCCTACGGTGGCGGGCCGCACTGACCGATCCAGCGATTGCGCCGGCGCTCGGCGTGCCGCCGATGGCGGTGCTGACCGTCGGCGCGGCGACGTTGCTGGCCGGAAGGCACGTGCTCGGCCTGGAGTCGGCGGTCGTCCTGGCCGGAGCGCTGTGGGCGGTCGGGACGGCGGGCGGGCTCGTCGCGGCGGTCGCCGTCCCGGCGGCGATGGTGACGCGGCACCGGCTGCGTCTGGACGACGTGTCGGGCGTCTGGCTGCTGCCGGTGGTGCCGCCGCTGGTGTCCTCGGCGACGGGCGCGGCGCTCGTCGCGCACGTGCCTGCGGGCGAGGCGCGGCTCGACCTGCTGATCATCTTGTACGCCTTGTTCGGGCTCGGCCTGCTGGCGGCGCTGCCGACCGCGGGACTGGTGTGGGCGCGGCTGCTCCTGCACGGGCCGGGACCGGCCGAGCGGGCGCCGGCGATCTGGGTCGTGCTCGGGCCGCTCGGTACGTCGATCACCGCGGCGAACCTGCTTGGCGCGGCGTCGGTCCACGTCGTCACGGCGCCGACGGCGGGCGCGCTCCAGGCCTTCGGCCTCGTCTACGGCCTGCCGGTCGCGGGCTTCGCGGCGCTGTGGCTGGCGCTCGCGATCGGGCTGACCCGCCACCACGCGGCGCGCGATGGCGTGCCGTTCTCGGCGGCGTGGTGGAGCTTCGTCTTCCCGGTCGGCACGCTGGTGACCGGCATGTCTGAGCTGGCCGTCCGGACCGACTCGGAGCTGCTGCGCGGCGTGGCGCTCGTGCTCTTCGTCGGTCTGGCGGCCGTCTGGGCGGTTACCGCGGCGCGGGCGCTGGCGGCGGCGGGCCGCGCTCCGGCAGGCCGTCTGCGCCGTCGCCCGGCATGAGCCACGGCGAGACCTCCTGACGGCGGCCGAGCAGCGCGGCGCGCTGCACCGCGGAGGTGCCGAAGCGGTCGCGGATCGCGTCGGTGGCGGCGTCGAGCGCGGCGGGGTCGCGCAGCGGGGGCGGAGCGCGGTGGCCAACGGGGTGGGGCAGCGCGGCGTGGTCTGTGGGGATGGGGAGTTGGAGCTGGACGCCAGCCGCCTCGGTGCGCTCCAGGTTGGTGAGCGTGATGCCGAGCAGCGTCAGGCCGCGGCGGCGGATGCGGTCCTCTTCGGAGGCGAGCAGGACGCGCAGCGCGTGGAGGATCGGCGCGGATGCGGCGGTGGGGTGGGCGAGCGTCGTGGAGCGCGTGGCGCGGGTGTAGTCGCCGAAGCGCAGGCGCAGGACCACGGTGCGGCCGATGCGCTCAGCGCGCCGCGCGCGGCGGGTGACGCGGTCGACGAGGCCGGCGGCGATCGTGTCCAGCTCGGCCGGCGTGCGCTGCCGTGAGCCGAGCGCGGACTGCGAGCCGATCGAGCGCCGGCTGCGCCCCGAGCGCACGCGACGCGGGTCGCGGTTGTGGGCGATCGCGTGGAGCTTGCGGCCGGCGGCGCGGCCGAGGAGGTCCACGGCGTCGGGCTCGGAGAGCGCGGCGAGCTGGCCGACGGTGCGCACCCCGGCGGCGTGCAACCGCTTCTGCGTCGCCGGCCCGACGCCCCACAGCGCCTCGACGGGCAAGGGGTACAAGAACTCCTTTTCGCGCCCGGCGGAGACGATCCGCAGGCCGTTCGGCTTGGCCGCGTTGGAGGCGACCTTGGCCAAGTGCTTGGTCGACGCGACGCCGATCGACAACGGCAACCCGACCTCATCGCGCACCCGCCGCCGCAGCCGCACCGCGATCTCGCCCGGCGTGCCGAGCCCGATCTTCTCCAGCCCGCGCACGTCGAGGAACGCCTCGTCGATCGACACCGCCTCGACGGTCGGCGCGGTGTCGCGGAAGATCTCGAAGACCGCCTTGCTCGCCTCGACGTAGGCGCTGAACCGCGGCGACACGACGATCGCCTCCGGGCACAGCCGTCGCGCCTTCGTCCCACCCATCGCCGACTTCACACCGAACCGCCGCGCCTCATACGACGCCGCCAGCACCACGCCCGGCCCGACGATCACCGGCTTGCCCCGCAGCGCCGGATCATCCCGCTGCTCAACGCTTGCGAAGAAGGCGTCGAGGTCAGCGTGGAGGATCGATGCGGACACGAACGCATGTTCGCATTGCGGCCGGGTGGTGGCAACCCTCAGACTTCCGGCCATGCTCGGTCAGACGATCCCCGCCCTGCCGGTCGCCGACGTCCCCGCGGCCGTCGGCCACTACCGCGACGCCTTCGGGTTCGAGGCGCTGCACGCGGAGGGCGACTTCGCGGTGATCCGGCGCGACGGCGCGGAGCTGCACCTGTGGGGCGCGACGGACGACGGCTGGCGGACCCGCGATGGGTTCGCCGAGCGCCCGGTCCGCTCGGGCGGCGAGTCGTTCCTGGCCGGCACGGCGAGCTGCCGGATCGCGGTCGAGGACGTCGACGCGCTCTACGCCGAGCTGGCCGGGACGGGCGTGGTCCATCCCACGTCGCGCGACGGGGTCACCGTCACGGACTTCGGGACGCGCGAGTTCGCGACCCTCGACCGTGACGGCAACCTGATCGCCTTCTTCCGCTGGGTCAGTTGAGCCCGGCGGCCGTCACCTGCTGCTCGACGTAGGGCCCGAGCGACTCGGCGAAGACCGAGGTGAGGTGGTGGATGTCCTTGAAGACGAGCGCGCCGCCGACGACCGGGAAGCACTTGGTCGAGGTGCAGATGTAGCGGGTGATGTCGATGGTCTTGACGCGAGAGCCGCCGAAGTGCGCGGCGGCGACGGCCTGCGGGTCGCGTTCGAGCGCCCGTCCGCGCGGCTGGGCGCAGGCGGCGCCGGCGTCGCGGTGCTTGTCCAGCGCGGTCTGCACGCAGTCCATGGTCGCGCTGCGCATCTTGGGCGTGTCGCGGAAGACCATGATGTGCGCGACGGACTTCGGCAGCGCCTTCCAGGCGTTGGCATAGCCATTGACTTGGGCCTGCCACTGGTTCTTGCCCTTGGGCACGACGACCTCGCCGCCGGTGTGCGCGCCGAAGAACACCGTGTCGACCTCCGGGTGGGCCTTCAGCCACTTGCCGACCTGCTGCTTCCACTCCACGCACTCGGTTCGGCCCGGCTCGTCGATCACCGCGGTCGCGGCGGAGTACGGGCAGCTCGTGTGCGTGATCGACAGCCCGCGCCAGCCCTTGTCCTTCACCAACACGGCCATCGCGGAACGCCAATGCGACGCGTGTGAGTCGCCGATCAGCGCGACGGTCCGGACGCCAGGACCTGCGGGCGCGCCAAAGGCGCAGACGCGCACGCGGCCCTTGGTCTCGACGACCTCGCACGGCGCGTTGTCCATCTTGGGTGCCTGCACGGGCGTCGGCACGACCGACTTGGACAACTTGCCCACGGCGCAGTTCCGGTGAGGCGCGCGGGCCGCCGCACCAAAGCACTTCGGCTTGTGCGCGAGGGTCTTCTGCGTCACGGCCGCGGCTTGGGCGACCTCGGTGCGGACGTGGTCGGTTCCCATGCCGGCGATCGCCAGCACCGCGACCGACGCGGTCAGCGCGCCCGCGAACGTGAGCCGTCCGCCGTGGGCACCGAGCATCCGGCTGAAGCGGACCGGGTCCTCGACGAGGCGCTTGGAGAGCAGGGACAACAACAACGTGAGCATGATGATCGCCAGTCGGGTCGGGGTGTCGAGGGCGTGCCCGAGCGCGTAGGGCGCAAGGACGATGAGCGGCCAGTGCCAGAGGTAGATCGCGTAAGAGAGGTCGCCGACGTGCTGCGCCGGCCGCGCGCGCAGCGGCGCGAGGACGTCGCCCGCGCGGATGACGGCGACGGCGCCGAGGACGGGCAGAGCGGCGGCGATGCCCGGGAACGGGGTGGCCGTGGAGTACGCGAAGGCGGCGACGAGGATCGCGGCCAGCCCGCCGAGGGCGAGCGCGGCGCGTGCGGCACGGGTGTGGTGAGGGGAGAGCGCGGGAGCGAGGCGTCGCGCCAGCGGCGTCGCGGGGGCGAGAGCCAGGAGCGCGCCTGCTCCCAGCTCCCACCCGCGCGTGGTCGTCGCGAAGTACGCGTCGGCCGGGTTGGCCGCGGTGTGCAGCACGGAGTAGACGAGGCTCGCGAGCGTCACCGCGGAGAGGACCACGCCGAGCGCGACGCGGCGCAGGCGGCCGCGGGTGACCATCGCCACCGCGCCGATCAGCACCGGCCACACGAGGTAGAACTGCTCCTCGACCGCCAGCGACCAGAAGTGCTGGACCGGCGACGGCGAGTCCTCGGCGTGGAAGTAGTCGACGGCCGCCGCGGCCAGGTGCCAGTTCTGCACGTACAACGCGGAGGCCTTGAAGTCGCCGAAGAACTGCTGCCACTCGGTGAGCGGGACGACCAGCGCGGTCGCGGCCGCGCAGCACGCGACCACGGTCAGCGCCGCGGGCAGGATCCGCCGCGCGCGGCGCGCCCAGAAGTCGCGCAGCGAGATCAGGCCCGTCGCGTCGAGCTCGCGCAGCAGCAGCGACGTGATCAGGAAGCCCGAGATCACGAAGAACACGTCGACGCCGACGAAGCCGCCCGGAACGTCTTCCGGCCACAGGTGCCAGGCCACCACCAATGAGACGGCCAGCGCGCGCAGCGCCTGGATCTCAGGCCGCACGCCGTGGCGCGGCGGGACCGGTGGGACCGCTTCAGTTGTATGGGCACGCGGCAGCGCCGCGCCACGGGGCGCGGGCACGCCGACGAGCACGCGGCGCAGTGCCGTCACGTCCATCGTCGTCGACCTTCCATCATTCGGGAGGGGGTGATCTGTGAACGGACCAAGCGACCCAAACGTCGCGCTGTTGTGTCTGGCGATACCGATCTGTATCGTCGCCGTCACCATGCGCGCCCTGACCTACGCCGGCCCTCGGGACCTCCAATGGCGCGACGCGCCTGACCCGGCGCTCGCCGGCGACGGCGAGGCGATCGTCCGCCCGCTCGCGGTCGCCACGTGCGATCTGGACGCGATGATCGTCGGGGGCGTCTCCCCGTTCCCGGCGCCGTTCGCGATCGGCCACGAGGGCGTCGGCGAAGTGGTGGACGTCGGTGACGCGGTGGAGACGGTGAAGCCCGGCGACCGCGTGCTCGTCCCGTTTCAGATCTCCTGCGGGACGTGCGGCGCGTGCCGCGCCGGGCGCACCGGCAACTGCGAATCCGTGCCTCTCGGCTTGACCTACGGCTTCGGCTTCGGCCCTGAGCTGACCCGCTACGGCGGCTTCCTCAGCGACCTCATCCGCGTTCCGTACGCCGACGCGATGCTCGTCCCGGTCCCGGGCGGCGTCGCGTCGATCGACGCCGCCTCGGCCTCCGACAACATCACCGACGCCTACCGCGCGATCGTGCCGCACCTGCGTGCCCGGCCCGGCGCGCCCGTGCTGATCTGCGGCGGCGCGCTGTCGGGGTCGATCGGCCTCTACGCCGTGGCGCAGGCCCGAGCGCTCGGCTCCGAGGATGTGCTGTATGTCGATGCAGACGAGCGGCGGCGCGGGATCGCGGCTGCGTACGGCGCCCGCACGCTGGACCAGGTCCCCGACCGGCTCGACGAGCGCTTCCCGATCACCGTCGATGCCGCCGCCACGACCGAGGGCCTGGCGCTCGCGCTCAACAGCCTGGACCGCGACGGCGTCTGCACCTCGACCGCGATCTACTTCGACCCCAACACGATCCCGCCGTTCCCGTTGTTGCCGATGTACGTGATGGGCAGCACGTTCGTCACCGGCCGGATCCACGCCCGCCACGACGCGCCTGCGGTGCTGGATCTACTGGCCGACGGGACGCTGGACGTCGCGCCGGTCACGACCAAGGTGGTGTCCTTTGACGAGGCCGCTGACGCGTTGTTGGAGGACTACGTCAAGTTGGTCCTCACGCCGTGAGCGCCGCGCGCGACCGCGTCCTTGCGACCGCCTCGCGCCTCTTTCACCGCGAGGGCATCCGCGCGGTCGGCGTCGATCGGATCGCCGCCGAGGCCGAGGTGGGCAAGATGACGCTCTACCGCCATTTCGCCACCAAGGACGAGCTCGTCGTCGCGGTGCTCGAAGGGCGCGACGGCCCGGCGCGCGCTGCGCTCGCCGCGGCGATGGAGCACGCGGGCGAGGATCCGGTCGCTCGGCTGCTGGCGCCGTTCGCGATGCTCGAGCCGTGGTTCGCGAGCCGCGGCTTCCGCGGCTGCCCGTTCATGAACGCCTCGCTTGAGTTACACGACCCCGGCCACCCGGCGCGCGCGGTCGCGCGGCGCCACAAGGCGGCGACGCGCGACGTCTTCGCGGTGGCGGCGGGGGAGGCCGGCTTCGACGACGCGCGCGCAAGCGCTCTCGCCGACCAGCTGGCGCTGCTCTTCGACGGCGCCATCGCCCAGGCCCAGATGCGCGACCCGCAGACCGTGGCGCGGGCCGCGCTCGCGGCGGCTCAGGCGCTCGTGTCGTCCGGCAGCCGCCAGCCCGGCCCGTCCGATGCGGCCAGCGCGTCCGCCGCGCCCGGGCCCCAGGAGCCCGGCTCGTAGGGCAGGATCTCCGGCGGCTCGGCCAGCAGCGGCGCCGCGCGCTCCCACAGCAGCTCGATCTCGTCGCCGCGCGTGAACAGCAAGCGGTCGCCGAGCATCACGTCGTGCAGGAGCCGCTCGTAGGCCTCCAGCCCGCCGCCGCCCAGCGCGCGCTCGACGTCCAGCCGCAACGCCGCCGGGGTGACCTCCAGCGCCGGTCCCGGGGCCTTGACGCGCACCTCGATCAGGATCTTGGGGTCGTCCTCCAGCTCGAAGACCACTTCATTGGGTCGTTCGTGCGGCTCCGCGCGCGGCAGCAAGTCGACGTGCGCCGAGTCGCGCAGCGTCACGGTCACCACGCGCCGGTCCTGCGCCATCTTCTTGCCGGTGCGCAGCAGGAACGGCACGTCCTGCCAGCGCTCGGCGTCGATCCACGCGCGCAGCGCGACGAACGTCTCGGTCTCCGAGGACGGGTCGACGCCGTCTTCCTCGCGGTAGCCGGTCCACTGCCCGTAGACCGCGTCGTCGCGCGTGAACGGCCGCAGGTGGGCAAACGCCTTGGCCTTGGCGTCGTGCAGGTCCTTGGGGTCCAGCGAGGCGGGCGCGTCCATCGCCACGAAGCCCATGATCTGCGCCAGGTGCGTGACCACCATGTCGCGGAACGCGCCCGTCTCCTCGTAGAACGACGCGCGGCCCTCCAGCCCGAGCGTCTCGGGCACGTCGACCTGGACCATCGCCACGTGGCGCCGGTTCCAGATCGGCTCCAACAGCCCGTTGGCGAAGCGCAGCGCGAGGATGTCCTGCGCGGCCTCCTTGCCGAGGAAGTGGTCGATGCGGAAGACCTGCTCCTCGTCGAAGACCTTGTGCACGGACTTGTTGAGGTGCTTGGCCGACGCGAGGTCTGACCCGAACGGCTTCTCCATCACGATGCGCGAGCGCTCGTCGGCCAGCCCGTCGACGGCGTCGAGCATCTCGACCATCGGCTCCATCGCCGACGGCGGCACGCTCATGTAGAAGAGCGTGCGCGACGTCTCACCCAACGCCTGGCGCGCCTCCTGCACGGCGCGGCCGAGGTCCTCGCCGTCGTCGGCCGAGGAGGTGACGAACGACACGCGGTCGCGATGGGGCTCCCACTCCTCGCCGGGCGGCCAGGCGCCGTCGGGCGCGTGGCGGCCGGAGCCGATCAGGCGCCAGTCCTCCGGCATCAGCCCCGCGGCGGCCAGGTGCAGGAGGCCCGGCAGGAGCTTGCGGGCGGCCAGGTCACCGGTGCCTCCGAAGAGGACCAGGACATGGGGATCGGGGGCGTCGTTCGCGGAAGCGGTCACGTAAGCGCGCTACCCGTTTGGGCGACCGTGCTCTACTGGTCTTCGACATGGATGGGGTGGTTCGTCTACTGGAGGTCGATCCGGACCTCGGATCAGGCTTGGATCCGGACGCCTTCGCGGCGGCCCGCGACGAGCTGCTCGTGCGCACCATGGAGGCGCCGCGGGGCGGGTGGGACCTCGATCACGCTTGGGCGGCCACGGGCGCCGAGCTTGGCCTGCTGATGCTCGACGGCGTGATCGCGCGCGACGCGGGCGTCGGACGGCGCGTGAGCCTGGAGATCCTCGGTGCCGGCGATGTCATCCGGCCGTGGCCGAAGGACCGCCACGCCGAGGCGCTGAAGGTGCGGTTGCGCTTCAACGTGATGGAGCCGGTCCGCTTCGCCGTGCTCGACGCCGGTTTCGTGGCGCGCGCCGCGCGCTGGCCGCACGTGATCGGGCAGGTCACCGAGCGCGTGATGGGCCGGGCGACGAGCGCGTCGCTGCGGCTGCTGATCCACCAGGTCGTCCGCATCGACGACCGCGTGCTGCTGTCGCTCTGGGGCCTGTCGGAGCGCTTCGGCCGCGTGACGCCCGAAGGCGTGCTGATCCCGGTGCCGATCAACCACACCATGATGGCCCGCTTCGTCGGCGCGCAACGCCCGACGGTCAGCCAGGCGGTCGGCGAGCTCACCCGACGGGGCGAGGTCGAGCGCCTGGAAGACGGCGGCTGGCTGCTGAAGGGCGCCTTCCCGGAGCGCGCGATGGGCGAGTCGCCGGAGGGGTGAGGGGCGCGGGGGCGCCGGCGCCGCGGGTGGTGCGGGGTTGTGCGGGGCGTTGGTGGTGCTTCGGCTCATCAAAAGGGTGAGAGCCTTATGGCGTGGCCACCGCGGGGGAGTGATCGTCGCTTTGGGTGGTGCCGGCCGGGCTGGCTTTGGCATCAAGACATGAATACGGGCCTCAAGGGGCGTCCGTCGGCCCCGGGGTTTGAGGGTTCGGGCCCGAAGGTCGCGCATTTGGGGATCCGGGTCGAGTTAGCGTCGTATATCGACGCTAACTCGACCCGGATCCCGGTTTCGGGGTGCGGGTCGCTTGAGCCGGACATTCCGGTTGCAGCGACCCGGATCTCCGAAACCCTGGTCCCTCGAACCCCAGCGGCCGAGGGACCACCGTGGACGCCGAGTCTGATGTCTTGATGCGCTGTAAATCCCCGTCGCTGGCGGTGCCCTCAGCGACGATCCACACCAAAGACGGTCGCCACGCCCCAACAGCCTCACGCCCTTTGATGCCCTCGGCCACCAACGCCGCGCACCCCCACCAACAGCTCGAGCGCTAAGCCGCAGACGCCGACGCCAACACCGGCGCGACCGTCAGCCGCTTGATCCGCAGGCCATCCATCTCCACCACACGCAACGTCACCCCGTCGACCTCGACGGCGTCGCCGACGTGGGGCCCGCGGCCGAGCTCCTCGAACAGCAGTCCCGCCAGCGTTCGCGCCGATCGATCCTGCGGCAGCCGCGTCCCGCACGTCTCGTTGAAGTCGTCGATCGTCAGCGACCCCGCCACCTCGACCGTCGACTCATCCACGCGTCGCAACGAGGCATCCGGCAAATCGAACTCGTCCTCGATCTCGCCGACGATCTCCTCGAGCACGTCCTCCAGCGCCACGATCCCCGCGGTCGTTCCGTACTCGTCGACCACCACAGCCATCTGCTGGCGTTGCTCGCGCAGCTCCCGCAGCAGCGCGCCGACGTCCTTGGTCTCGGGTACGACGAGCATCGGTCGGGCGAGCTCGCCGACGGTGCCCGCGTCGCTCTCGCCGCGCGCCGCGGCGACCAGGTCCACCAACAACGCGACGCCGACGACGTGGTCGAGGTCGCCGGCGCCGACCGGGTAGCGGCCGTGCGGCGCCTTCAGCGCCTCGCCGAGCGCCGCGTCGGGATCCAGCTCGGCGTCTAGCCAGACGACGTCGGAGGCCGGGAGCATGATGTCGCGCGCCTCACGGCTGGCGAAGTCGAAGACGTTGTGCAGCAACTCCTCCTGTGCGCGCCCGATGACGCCGGACTCCTCGGCCTCGTCGACCAGCGCGCGCAGCTCCTCGGGCGTGCGGATCGAGTCGCCCGCGACGATGTCGTGCACGCCGAAGGGCTTGAGGATCACGCCAGCCGACTTCTCCAGGACCGTGACCAGTGGCGCGGCGACGCGGGCGATCAGGTCGATCGGGCGGGCGACGAGCGCGGCGAGCGTCTCGGCGCGGTCGAGCGTCAGCGCCTTCGGGACCAGCTCGCCGAACAGCACGCTGAGGTAGGTGACGACCGTGAACGCGATGACGACCGCCAGCCAGGTCGGGATCGCGTCGCCGAGCAGGTGGCGCACGAGCGGCTCGGAGACCGCGCCGGTCAGGATCCCGAGCGCGGTGATGCCGACCTGGACGGTCGAGATCACGCGGACCGGGTCGTCCATCAACTTCAGCGCCGCGAGCGCGCGGCGGCTGCCCGACTCCGCGGCGGCGGCCAGCGCGGAGCGCCGCGCGGTGACGACGGCGAACTCCCCGATGACGAAAAACGCATTGGCGCCGATCAGGGCGAGGACCGCGACGATGCGCAGCAGGTCGGACATGTCCCCACACGTCATAGCGGGTGCGGCGGCGCGCCCACTGTGGTGATCGTCCGGTGAACCTAGGTTTCGCCGCCGATTCGCCTGGGAAAATAGCGCGCCCGTGCACCGGTCTGTCCGCCTGTCCCTCGCCACCCTGACCCTGGCGGCCGCTGCTGCGTGCGCCGCGCCCGCTGGCGCCACCACCTACTCCGGCTCGGGGACCGACCCGGCCGGCGACGGCCCGGCGCCCGCGCGGGACATCGCCAGCGTGGAGGCGGCCTACGACGACGCGGGGACCGTCAGCGCGTCGCTGACCTTCGGCGCCGACCCCGACCCCTTGTTCTTCTACCTCCAGGTCGGCTCGCTGTCGGGCCCGACGTGCGGGCCGCCGTTCGCCGCGCTCGGCGGCTACACCGACGCGACCAGCGGGGTCTGGGGGCTCAGCGGCGACGCTGACGGCGACCTGCAGTCCGACGCCAGGATCACGCGCGCGGGGAGCAAGGTGACGATCACGGCGACGAGCTCGCGCCTGTCGGGCGGCGCGCCGAACTGCGTCACCGGCCAGGTCTCCACCAAGGACGGCCAGACGCTCTACGACAGCGTGAACACGCCCGCCGGGCTGACCGCGCAGGTCGCGCCGCCGACGACGACCACGACCACGACGCCCGCGCCGCCGCCGCCCGCGGCGACCACGCCGGCCCCCGCGCCCGCGCCCACGCCCGCGCCCACGCAGCAGACCGTCGCCGCCTCAGCGCCCAAGAAGGTCGCGCAGCTGGCGGTGACCGTCAGCGGCGTCCCGTCGGAGATCAAGCGCAACCACACCATGTCGCTCAAGGTCAAGGTCGCCAACACCGGCACCGCGGCGGCGACGGGCGTCAAGTTGATGGTCGGTGCGGCGCGCGGGCTGTCGGCGACGCCGAAGGCGATCACGGTCAAGACGCTGAAGGCGGGCAAGTCGACCACGCGCCGCGTCAAGGTCAACCTCACCAAGAAGGCCAAGACGACGACCACGCTGACGCTGAAGGCCAGCGGCGCCAAGAAGGTCGCGGCGACCGGGCGCGTCGCGCTGCGGATCGGCAAGGCGAAGAAGACCACCAAGAAGTCCCCGCCGGTCACGACCACACCGAGCAAGCAGAACCCGCTGATCGGGACCTACTGGTGGTACGTGATCAACCACGTCGACTGGGCGTGGGACAACCACGGCGTCTACTTCATCAACGACGGATGGGCTTACCGCGGGATCCCGAAGGGCGGCCTCCCGGTCTCGTGCACGACCCAGACCGCGGGCGTCGACGAGAAGGGCAACGCGACCGACGGGTGCATCCCCTACACCTACGACCCGGCCACCGGCGCGGTCACGCTCGGCACCGTGGCGGGCACGTTCAAGGACGGCAAGCTGCAGATCACCGACGAGGGCGACCTCCAGGACTACGACCGTCTGGTGGTCCCTGAGGCGGGCGCCCGGTACGGCGTCGAGCTCGTCCACCGCGGCTTCCAGGGCATGTGCGGGTTGATCCTCGGCTGCACGACCTGGGAGAACTGGCTGACGTTGGCGGCGGACGGCCAGTTCATCTACAGCAAGTCGACCACCACGACGATGGGCGACCCGGGCATCGGCCCGTTCACCGCCGCGGGCTCCTACCCGCCCGACGAGCACGGCACCTACGAGGTCTTGGCGGGCGGCAAGATCCGCCTCGCGTTCGCCGACGGGACGGTCAAGGAACACACCTTCGCGATCCAGACCGACAAGGCCGGCAACCCCGATCCCGGCGGCGAGGGCGTCTTCCTCGACGAGGACAACTTCTACAAAGACGAGATGCCTTAGGCGTCGACCGCCTAAGCTGAGCGTGGACCGGGTCCGCCGCCTTCCTCAGCCGGCGGCGGACTCGGGTCTGTTCTCCCGGTTCGTGGGAGGTTCCGGCCTCCGGCGGTTCGGAGACACCCGTGTCGGGGTAATTAGGGACGCGGCAGTGACCAACTCCACCGATCCGGTGACCGTCCTGGTGGTCGATGACCTCCCGGCTTCTCGCGGCCTCGCCGCGATCTGGCTGTCGGACGGCCTGCGCGACAGCGTCCGCGTCGTCGAGGCCGCGACGCTGGGCGAGATGTGGGAGCGCTGGCGCGCCGAGCGCCCCGACGTCGTCCTGCTCGACCACCGGCTGCCCGACGGCGAAGGCCTAGAGGCGGCCGGCCGGCTCCTGGCCGAAGATCCTGACGCGGCGATCGTGCTGCTGACCGGGATGGCCGACCCGGCGCTGGACCAGGAGGCCGAGCGCGTCGGGATCACCGACTTCCTGGTCAAGCACGAGATCGACGGGCCGATGCTCGCGCGGACCGTCCGCTACGCGTTGCGCCGCCGCGAGGACCGGCGCCGGCTGCGACGCTCGGAGGAGCGCTATCGCAACCTCGTGTCGGCGCTGCCCGACACGGGCGTGCTGGTCGTCGACAAGGACCTGCGGTTCGTGATGGCCGCGGGCGCCGCGTTCGCGGCGGCCGGGCGCGCGCCGGAGGACGTCGTCGGGCGACGCGCCGAGGAGCTGATCAACGACATCGAGCGCGCGCACCTGATCGGCCACTGGCGCGCGGCGCTGCGGGGCGAGTCGCACACCGACGAGCACACCGCGCCCAACGGCCGCACCTACCGCACCGCGTTCCGGCCCCTGGGCGGCGACGAGGCGATGGCGGTCACGTTCGACATCACCGAGCAGCTGGCAGCCGCCGCCGAGCTTCAGCGCGCGCAGGCGCTGGCGCACACCGGGTCCTGGCACTGGGACGCGGTCGCCGAGGAGATGACGTGGTCGCCCGAGCTGTGCCGGATCTACGGCGTCGACCCGTCGGCGCCGCTGCCGCCGTTTCGCGAGTGGCTGGCGACGATGATCGTCGAGGGCGACCGCGAGCACGTCGCCTACGTGACGCGCGCCGCCCTGCGCAAGGCCGAGGCCGCGGACTTCGACATGCGGATCACGCGGACCGACGGCGAGGTGCGCGTGCTGGCCACGCGCGTGCTGCCGGTGACCGGGCCGGACGGGACCGTCGTGCGGATCGAGGGGATCTCCCAGGACGTCACCGAGCTGCGCCGCGCGCAGGACGCGCTGCGCGTCGGCGAAGAGCAGATGCGGCTCGTGCTCGGGAACCTGCCGCGCGCGGTCGTCGCCGTCTACGACCGCGAGCTGCGGTGCACGATGGTCGAGGGCGGGACGCTGCCGACCGAGGCCTATGAGTTGCTCGATCCGGCACTGGCGAGAGCGCTGGCGGGCGAGGAGTCCGAGGTGGTGGTGTCGGTCGCCGACAGCGGACGCGAGCTGGTCCTGACCGTCGCGCCCAACCGCGACCTGCACGGTGAGATCGCGGGCGCGTTGGTCGTCGCGCGGGACGTGACCGAGGAGCGCGCGGCCGAGCGGGCCCAGCGTGCGGCCGAGCGGCAGTTCGAGGTCGCGTTTGACCGCGCGCCGATCGGGATGTTCTTGTCGGACTTGCAAGGGCGGTTCATGCGCGTCAACGACGCGCTCTGCGAGATCGCGGGCGCGCGGCCGGACGAGCTGGTCGGAGGCGACCCGCTCGCGCTCATCCACCGCGACGACGTGGACCGGGTGGTCGAGGCGCTGTCGGCGGTCGACGGCAAGGACATCGCCGAGGAGCACCGGCTGGTGCGCCCGGACGGCGAGACGGTCTGGGTGGCGGTCAACGCGACGCTGGTGACCGACGACGAGGGCCGGCCGGTGCACGTGCTCGGGCAGATGCGCGACGTGACCGAGCGGCGCGAGTACGAGGCGCGGCTGCGGCACCTGGCCGACCACGACCCGCTGACCGCGCTGCTGAACCGGCGCGGCTTCGAGGCGGCGCTGACCGGGCACGTGGCGCGCTGCCGGCGCTACGGGCCGGCGGGCGCCCTGCTGGTGCTGGACCTCGACGGCTTCAAGGACGTCAACGACACGCACGGTCACCACGCGGGCGACGCGCTGCTGGTCGACGTCGCGGCGGGGTTGCACGAGCGGGTGCGCGAGACCGACGTGCTGGCGCGGCTGGGCGGCGACGAGTTCGCGGTGCTGCTGCCGGTCGAGACCGCCGCGCAGGCGGAGATCGCAGCGGAGGCGCTGGTCACGGTGGTGCGCGAGGTCGGCGCGGCGCGCGGTGTGACGGCGTCGGTCGGTGTGGCACTGATGGACGCGACGGTCGAGACCGGCGACGAGCTGCTCGTGCGCGCGGACCGGGCGATGTACGCGGCCAAGGCGGCGGGGCGCGACGGCGTCGCGCACGAGCCGCGCGCGTCCCGGGCCTGAGCGGGCGCGCGTCCGCGCGGACATCGTGGTGTCACCTCCGGCGAGGTGGGAGAGTTCGGTGTGCATGTTCGTTCGTCGCGCTTCGCTCACCGTCCCGCTGCTTGCCGCGCTGCTGCTGCCCGCGGCCGCCGCTCGCGCCGACGAGGTGGCCGGGGCGGTGAAGCAGGCGACGCCGGTCGTCGCTGATGCGGGCTATGCCGCGTGGCGTGGGGACGACGGGCGCCTGCGCGTCCGGCAGGGCACGGGGCCGGTGCGGACCACCGCGCTGAGGCCGCCGGCGTCGGCGCCGTTCGACGTGGGCGTCTCGGCGGCGGGCGGCAACCGCGGGCAGGTCGTCTGGGCCGAGTCGTGCTCGACGCGGGCGCGGACGTGCGTCGTCCGCTCGGCGACGCTGACGCCGTCCTCGGTCGGGACGCCGCGCGTGCTGCGTCACATCCCGTATCGCGGCGGCGGGTCGCCGGCGGTCGCCGTTGATGGCTCGCGGCTGGCCTACTCCGTGCGAACCGGCTCCTGCGACGTGCCGTACGCGGGCTCGCGGCGGCTGGATCGCGGGCACTGCGCGAAGCTCGTCCAGCTCGACGTGGGGGAGGGCACCGTCGCGGTGCTGGCCTCGCCGACCGCGACGCCGCGGGCGACCGAGGCGCGCGTGGTGGCGTGGAGCGGCGGATCGTCGCGGACGCTGCAGCGCGAGTCCCAGGGCGAGGAGTCCAACTTCATTGGGTCGGTCTCGCTGGACCGCGGCTCGCTGTTCACCTCGCGCGGCGGGATCCGGCAAGCCAACGTGTATGTGAAGCTCGCCCTGCGCGGCGGCGGACGCTCGGAGGCGCGCGCGTTCGTGACGCTCGAAGGGGCGTTTGCCCGCGACGCGGGGCAGACCTATTACTTGCAGTCGGTCGGTTACGAGAGCGTCGGCGAATGCGGGTGCTTGGTCGTCGCCGGACAGGACCCGTTCACGACGGCGAGCCGAACGCTGGCGCCGGACGTGACGCTGGCCGTCGCGCCGCAGCCGGTCTACGTCGACTCGACGCCGAGCGCCGAGGTGAGCGTCACGCGGCGCTCAGCGTCGCGGAGCGCGGTGTTGGGCTCGGCGCCGGTCGCGAGCGCGCCGGTCGAGTTGTTGATGGCCGTGCCGACCGACATCCGGGCACCGGTCCCCGCGCCGACGCCCACCGGCGCGACCGGGACGACCGGCGCCGACGGCGTCGCGCGGATCGCCGTGCCCGGTGCGGTCCAGCCGTTCCGGTACCTGGCCGCGGTGGCACGCCCAGGCGACGTCTCGATCCCGACCGGCGTCACCACCTACATGCCCGCCTACGCGCGGATCACCGCGACCGCCGCCACGCGCCTGGCCGACGGCCGCCTTCAAGTGACCGGCACGATCAGCCCCGCGCTGCCCGGCCGCAAGGTCCGCCTCGACCGCAAGCTCGAGCGCATCTGCAACCCGCGGTCGACGACGCCCGGCACGACGATCGCGCCTTCACAGTCGCTCGCGCCGGCCGGCTGCTTCGAGCGCTACACGCAGAACCCGGTCATCACCGCCGCGGTGAGCGCGGACGGCGCGACCTTCACCTTGGTCGCGCCGTCGTCCTCGCCTGCTGGCACCTACCGCGTCGCCGCCGACTTCTCCGGCGGGGCGCTGGTGTTCCCCGGCGACAGCGTTCCGTTCGACGCGTCCTAAGCGGCGGCCCGCCGCGCGGTCACCTGCTTGGTCTTCAGCGCCTTCCCGGAGGCGTCGAGGGTCACGAAGGTGACCGCGCGGACGCGGGCCGGGAGGCGCAGGGTGGCGACGCCGTTGCGGACCGTGGCCTTGGCGATGGTCTTGCCGTTGGCCCGGGCGGCGACGCGGGCGGACTTGGCCGACACCTTGCAGGTGACGCCGGTGAGCGCCTTCTTCTTGTTCTTGACCAGCGAGCAGGTGACCTTGCCGATCGCGCCGGAGGCGCCCTTGGCGCCCTTCGGGCCGGCGGGGCCGGTCAGGCCGATCGGGCCCTGCGGCCCGGTCGCGCCCTGCGAGCCGGCGTCGCCCTTGTCGCCCTTCGCCCCTGGCGCTCCGGCCTCGAAGTCGGCCACGGCGGCGGTCGCCACGGTGCTCACCGGCACGGCGGTGGCGATGACGGCCCCCGCGACGCGCGTGGCGAGGACCGTGCAGGTGATGGCCTTGCCGACGTCCTCGGTGCTCAACGTGTAGCGGTTGCCCTCCGCGCCGTCGATGGTCGCGCCGTCGCGCTTCCACGTGTAGGTGATGGCCAACGCGCCGGTGCCGTCAAAGGAGCCCGGCGCGCAGGTCAGCGTGCGGCCCGCCTTCGCGGTGCCGCTGAGCGACGGGGCGGTCGTGTTCTGCGGGCGGCTCGTGAAGATCCGCACGGTCTCGGACGGGTCGGCCGACGGGCGGACGGTCAGGTCGTTGTCCTGGACGAACCCGAAGTCGTTGTCGTTGACCATCGCGACGCCCGGGACGCCCTCCAGCAGCGTCAGGCCCTCGAGCTTGTCGTTGCGGAAGTCGACGCCGTCGAGGCCGAGGTTCAAGTACAAGGACTTGCCGACCGGCGTGACCGGCGTCGACAGCGCCGCCAGCTCGTCGGTCGAGCCGTTGTCCAGGAAGCAGCCGAGCGCGGGCTGGGTCTTGCCCGCCGCGGTCGTGGAGCCCTGGCGCGAGGCGAGCGTCGGGTAGGCGGTGGCGATGTTGGTGCCCTGCGAGAGGTCGACCTCGTAGACGCCGCGGCCGTTCTTGGCCGGGTTGGCGTCGTCGTGCTCGTCGACCAGCAGCTTGCGCGGGCCGGCCCAGGCGATGTCGGAGACGCGCGCGAAGGCCTGCGTGGCGGCGTCGGTCGTCGACAGCGTCTGCGTGCGGTAGACCCACTCGCCGCTGACCGTGGGGGCGTTCGGGTTGGTGATGTCCAACTCCGCGATGCGCACATCGCGCCAGAAGCTGTAGCCGCTGGTGCTGCCGTCGGAGGAGCCCGCGCTGCACTGGACCCCGTAGCCCTGGTTGGCGTAGTAGTTGGCGTTGGCCGTGTCCAGGGCGTTCTGCATCATCAAGTACATCTTGGTCCCGTCGGGTGAGAGGGCGACGCCCTCCAAGCCGCGGTTCTGGCGGCGGGCCTTGTACTCCTCGGGCAGGACCTGCAGGAGCTTGGGCTGGGCGACGCCGTCGTACCAGTCGCCGAGCGTCCCGGCCGTGCCCGCCCCGGCGCCGTTGAGCGTCGTCAGCGTGTCGCTGGCCTTCGGGACGATCCGCGAGATCATCACGCCGTTGCGGTCGAAGTGGGCGATCGACGGGCGGTACTCGTCGCTGATCCAGTAGCTGCCGTCGCGCGGGTCGCGCTGGATGCCCTCGGAGTCGATCCCGTACGGGTCGGTCTTTGCGTACTCGCTCAACGCCGACGGCATCGCGTCGCCGGTCAGCAGCCAGATGCGGTCGTCCAGCAGCGTGTTGGTGACGTTGCGGATGCCGGTGATCAGCGACGGGTCGCCGGGGAACGTGGCCGGATCGTCGACGCGGACCGGGTCGTTGCCGGGCACGCGCAGCTGGGTGCGGGAGACGACCGCGAGGCGGCCGTCGTCCTGGGCCTCGAGCTCGTAGATGATGGGGCTGAAGCTCGGCGTGGGGAAGGAACGGCCGTTGGTCGAGCCGTTCGCGCCGCCCGGCTGGCCGTTGGGGCCGCGGTCGGAGATCGAGAGGAAGCGGCGGTTGCCGGTGCCGGGGACGACCTGGAGCGCGGAGAGACCGCCTTCGCGCAGGCCGCCGGCCACGTTGATCGGGCTGGCGGGCGAGAGCGCCGGCGTCGGCAGCACGAGCGCGCGGTCGAACATGTAGCGCCCGGCCTCGACCGGCGAGGCGAGCGGGGCGGCGGCAGCGACGGGCGCCACGACGGCGGCCGCGCAGGCGGACAGGGCCGCGACCAGCGCGGCGGAGCGAGAAAGCTTGGACATGTCGGCGCGCGATCCTGCTGCCACGCGGTCGCGCAGCGGTGACCATTCGGTGAAGGGCCACTACGAGTCGAGCGTTCCGCCGAGCCGCGCCCGCGCCTCGTGGACCTCGGCCTCCGCGGTCGCGATCCGCGCCATCGCCTTGGCGACGTCGGCGACGGCCTGGCGGCGCTCGGCCTCCGCCCGGGCGCCCCCGGCGCGGAGCACGCGACGCTCGCGGAGGTGCGCGAGCAGGACCTCCAGCAAGGGCGCGGCACGGCACCCGACCGGGACGGGGATGAGCAGCGACACGTCCCCAACCCTAGTACATTTATGTGTCAAATATCGACAGTCAAGGTCATTAAAGGGCTGGAAATGTCCTGGTCCTGGACGCAATGTGGCGGTAGTGCGCGCGCCGGATCCGCTTCAGACGTTCGGCGCGAACTTGCGGACCGAGCGGGCCATTCGCCGCCTCACTCAAGAGGATGTGGCCGCCTCAGCCGGGATGAGCACCTCGTACTACGGGCGCCTGGAGCGGGCGGTCGTCGATCCCGGCGTGCGGACGGTGGCGCGGGTCTCGGTGGCGTTGGAGATCGGCGCGGCCGACCTGTTCGCGGGGATCGGGCAGCGGCCACCGCGCAACGGTCCAGCGATATGTTGCGCGACGGGCATGATCGAGGACTATCCCCACCGCCAGACGATCCCGACGCGCTGGAAGGACAACGACGTCTACGGGCACGTCAACAACGTGGAGTACTACTCCTACTTCGACACCGTGATCAACGAGTACCTGATCCGGGAGGGCGGGCTGGACATCCTCAAGGGGTCCGTGATCGGGCTGTGCGCGGAGTCGCACTGCGCGTTCACGGCGGCGCTCGGGTTCCCGGAGCCGGTCGAGGCCGGGCTGCGGGTCGCGCACCTGGGCAACTCCTCCGTGAAGTACGAGATCGGGCTGTTCAGCGGCGGCGGCGCGACGCCGGCGGCGACCGGGTGGTTCGTGCACGTGTTCGTCGACCGCGAGACGCGGCGGCCCGCGTCGGTCCCGGACGCGGTCCGGGCGGCGTTGACCAAGTTGGAGGTGTCGGAGGCATGAACGTCCGTGGCGCGGTCTTGCGCGAGATGGGGCGGCCGGGGCCGTACGCCGAGTCGCGGCCGTTGGAGATCGTCGACCTCGAGCTCGCGCCGCCTGGGCCGGGCGAGCTGCTGGTCAAGGTCGGCGCCGCCGGGCTCTGCCACTCCGACCTGTCGGTGATCAACGGCTCGCGCCCGCGCGTGATGCCGATGGTGCTCGGCCACGAGGCGGCGGGCGAGGTCGTGGCGATCGGCGGCAGCGACGGGGGAGACGCGGGCGGCTTCGCCGTCGGCGACCACGTCGTCCTCAGCTTCGTTCCGACGTGCGGCCACTGCGGCCCGTGCCGCGCCGAGCGCCCCGCGCTGTGCGAGCCAGGCGCCGCCGCCAACGCCGCGGGCACGCTGCTGGGCGGAGAACGCCGCTGGCACGCTCCCGGCGACGATCACCTTCACCACCATCTTGGTGTCTCCGCCTTTGCCGACCATGTTGTCGTCGATCACCACAGCGCGGTCAAGGTCGATCCCTCGCTGCCCTACGAGATCGCCGCGCTGTTCGGCTGCGCGGTCCTGACCGGCGTCGGCGCCGCGGTCAACTCCGCGCAGGTCACGCCCGAGGACCGCGTCGTGGTCTTCGGCCTTGGCGGCGTCGGCCTCGCCGCTCTGCTCGGAGCGCGCATGGCGGGCGCGGCGGAGATCGTCGCCGTAGACGTCGTGGAGGAGAAGCTCGAGCACGCCCGCCGCCTCGGCGCCACGCCGGTGCACGCGGGCGACGGCGCGGTCGAGGCGATCAAGCAGGCAACGAGCGGCGGGGGCGACAAGGTCATCGAGACCGTCGGCAGCGCGCGTGTCTTGCAGCAGGCCTACGAGGCGACCCGGCGCGGCGGCACGACCGTCACCGTCGGCCTCCCGCACCCCGAGCAGCGGCTCGACATCCAGGCCGTCAGCCTCGTCACCGAGGAGCGCACGCTGAAGGGCTCCTACCTGGGCTCGTGCGTCCCCGGTCGCGACATCCCCGCGTTCGTCACGGCCTACCAGGAGGGACGCCTCCCGGTCGACGAGCTGCTCACCCACCGGATCGCGCTGGACGAGGTCAACGAGGCGTTCGACCGCCTCGCCGCCGGCGCCGCGGTGCGTCAGGCGATCATCTTCTAGGACAACGTCCTAGGGCGATGTCCTAGCGCTATGCGGCGGCCGCGGCGGATAGCGGCGCATGCACGGCCTCCAGCGCTGCCACCGCCTCCGCGGTGAACTGCTTGCCCACCAGCGACCGCGCCTCTTCCAGCGCGCTCTCCACGGAGCGTCCTGGCGAGTACGGCCGCGCGCTGACCATCACGTCGAAGGCGTCGGCCGCCGCCAGCAGCGCGGCGCCCTCGCTCAGCTCGTCGCCGCGCAGGCCGCGTGGATACCCAAGGCCATCAGGTCGCTCGTGGTGGGCGAGGATCCACGCCACCTGCTCGGCGCCGAGGATCTCCTCGACCATCCGCGCGCTCAGCTCCGCGTGGCCCTTGATGACCTCGTACTCCTCCGCGGTCAGCCGCGACGGCTTGAGCAGGATCGCGTCCGGGATCCCGATCTTGCCGACGTCGTGCACCAGCGCCGCCTCGTGCAGCAGCGCCACACGGTCGGCGGGCCAGCCGCGCTCCTCGGCGAGCTGGGCGGTCAGGCGCGCGACGCGCTCGGAGTGCTCGTGCGTGGACGGGTCGCGCGCGTCGATCGCCCGCGCCAGCGCCCGGATCCCCGTCAGCGCCTGGGAGCGCTGGAGCTGGCCGATGCGCTCGTCGGCGCTCAGCTCTTGGATCGTCGCCGGGTCGTAGGTCGAGACGCGGTTGCGGCCGTGCTCCTTGGACCAGTACAACGCGCCGTCGGCGAAGCGGCTCAGCGCCTCGGCCTCGGGCGCGTGCGCCGCGTCGCAGATCCCGACCGAGATCGTCAGGTGGGCGCCACCGGCAAACGGCGCGGTCGCGATCGCGCGGCGCGCGCGCTCCATCGCGGCCGCGGCCTGCGTGGCGTCGGCCTCCGGCAGCAGGACCGCGAACTCGTCGCCGCCGACCCGCGCCAGCAGGTCCTCGGCGCGCAGGTGCTCGCGCAGATGGGCAGCCACCGCGCGCAGGACCTGGTCGCCGATCGCGTGGCCGCCGGCGTCGTTGACGGCCTTGAAGTGGTCGACGTCGACGAGCGCGAGCGCGACCGGCCGCGCGTGGCGGGCCGCGCGTTGGACCTCCGCGCGCAGCCGCTCCTGAAACGCGCGGTGGTTGGCCAGGCCGGTCAGCGGGTCGGTGGTCGCGTCAGCCTCTAGCCGTGCGGTCTCCTCCGTGTTGGCGACCGCCATCCCGATCAGCTCGGCGAAGTCGGCGAGATGGGCCTCGGCGTCGTCGGGCATCGCGTCGGCGGTCTGGGCGACGACGACCAGCGCGCCCCAGAGGTGGCCTCGGACGAAGACCGGCGTGCCGACGAGCGCCTCGATGCCGTTCTCGCGGATCGTGCCGGGGCGGTAGGTGTCGAAGTCGTCGAGGCGGACCGCGCGGGCGTCGCGGCGGATCGCGGCGGTCGGGCTCTCAGGGACGATCGGGAAGCGGGTGCCCGGCGGGATCTTGGTGCCGCCGCGCTGGTAGGAGCCCAGGACCGTCAGCTGGTCGTCGGGGTCAAAGCGCAGGATCCCGCCGCCGTCGACCTCCAGCAGCGTCGCGGCCTGCTCGGCGGCCAGCGAGCAGACGACCTCGGGCGGGCGGCCGGCGGCGACCGCGGTGGCGATCTCGCGCAGCGCGTGGTGCTCGTCGGAGAGGCGCTGCGCGGCGTCGTGCATCGCTCCCAGCAGGCGGCGGCCGATCAGCAGGATCGCGCCGAGCGTCGCGAAGATCGGCAGCGCCATCGCCAGCTCGCCCAGGCCGGTCGACCAGCCGTGCTTGCCGACGTCCGGCAGCGCCCAGGCCCCGGCGCAGCCGACGATGATCCCGATCGCCTCTTTGGGCGTCAGGAAGCACGCGCCGTAGAACAACACGAAGAAGATGTAGAGCCGCGCGGGGGAGGCGACGCCGCCGGTCAGCTGGGTGATCGCGGCGACGACCACGACCGCGGCCGCGCTGGCGGCGACCAGCAGCCACGGCGGCGCGACGCGCCAGTCGATGACGAACATCGCGCAGATGCCCCAGGTCGCCGCGCCGATCGTCCACAGCAGCGGCCAGGGCCACAGCGGCGTGTCGACCTGCGGGAACAGCGGCAGCGAGACGGTCGCGACCGCCGCGATCAGCCACAGGCCGCCGCCGACGCGGCCCGCGACCAAGCGCTCGGCCGTGGAGGACGAGCGCAGGTACGCAGCGAGGCGGTCGACCCAGGAACCCATCTCTCCCGTGTGATCGTCCTCACAGAGGACGTCTTGATGGGTGTGTGGACGCGTAGCCGCCGGGCTAGCGACGGTCGATCTCGAACCAGACGTGCGTCGAGCCCTCGCGCACGCCCCAGCGCTCGGTGAGCGCCTCGACCATGTGCAGGCCCCAGCCGCCGGGCTCGGTCTTCGGGCGGTCGCGCGCGGCGGGCACGAACCCGACGCCCTGGTCGACGACCTCGACGTGCACGTGCTGCGGGTTCTCAGAGCGCAAGATCAACTGCACGCCGCCCTCGCCGCCGTACTTGACGCTGTTGGAGATCAGCTCGGAGACCAGGAGCTTGACGTCGGGGACGACGCTGGGATCGAGGTTCGCACCGAATGCCTCTACCGCACGACGGGCGTGGGCGGGCGCGGTGCGATCGCGGTCGATGTCGACGGTGACCTGGTCAGGCATTGCAAGGGGAGAGCGGTGAGCGGGGGAGGCCTGCGTGCCTCTGGTCAGAGTTGTTCCTCTTCGTCGGGAGATCAAACGCTCTCCGGCACAACCAGGCGCCGCAGCCGCGCCGCATTGCGCGGAGCGAAGCCCTCCCAGTCGTTGTTGAAGTAGGCGAAGACCGCGGCCTTGGCGCGCAGGCGCTCGATCGTGGCGGCCCACTCCTTCAGCTCGGTCTCGCTGTAGTTGCCGCGCCTGCCGCGATGGCCGAAGTGCAAGCGGATCAGCGTGAAGTCGCTGGTGAGCTCGTGCGGCTGCCACGGGCGCTCAGGACGGTCGCCGATGACCAGCGCGACGCGGTGCTCGCGCAGGACGGCGAGCACGTCGTCGTTCTCGAACCACGACGGGTGGCGGAACTCGAAGGCGTGGTGGCCGGGCGGGAGGTGGGCGAGCGCGTGGGCGAGGCGGTCGTCGTCGCGCTCGAGGTTTGGCGGCAGCTGCCAGAGAACCGGGCCCATCTTGGGCGACTCGACGAGCGGCTGGAGGCGTTCCCAGAGCTTCTCGGCGCCCGGGCCCATGTCGGTCAGGCGCTTGATGTGCGTCAGGTAGCGCGAGGCCTTGACCGTGAAGAGGAAGTCGTCCGGCGTGCGCTGAACCCAGGCGGCGACCGCGTCGCGCTTGGGCAGGCGGTAGAAGGTGTTGTTGAGCTCGACGGTGTCGAAGTGGGTGGCGTACTGCTCCAGCCAGAGGCGCTGCGGGCAGCCTTCGGGGTAGAAGCCGGACTCGCGCCACGAGCGGTAGATCCAGCCGGAGCAGCCGATGCGAACGGGTGCCATCAGGTGCGGTCTCTACCCTCCCGGGCCGTGCCGGTCTGCCTCGATCTCCCTGGCCCCTCCCGACGGATCCGCGTGGAGCCGCTTGTGCTCCCCGTTCCGGCGCAGGCGCCCGCGGAGCGCGAGCCCGCGCCGGTCGAGGCGCCGCACGAGGCGCCCGACCGCGAGCCCGTGCCGGCGTGAGTGCGGACAGCCTCGCCTGGCGGCTCGGCGTCCGGGCGCGAGCGCGCCTGGCGGCTCGCTCGCACGGCGGTGGAGGGCGCTGATGTCCGACGAAGCGCACGGCGCTCCCGACTTCGTCCAAGCGGTCGTTGGCTACCGCGCTTGGCACCTGGAGGACGACGGCACGCTGCGGCCGTGGACGTTCAGCGCGCTGCCGTGGGATCCGGGCGTCAACGAGGCGGTCTGCGCGCGCGAGGTGCGCCACGCGCCGCCGGTGACCGACTGCATGTGCGGGCTGTACGCGTTGACCGATCCGGCCGACCGGCGGCTGGACTTCCGCTCTGACCAGGCGGTCGGCGCGATCGCCGCGTGGGGCGACATGGAGGTCCATCGCACCGGCTTCCGCGCCTCGCACGCGTGCGTGACCGCGTTGGCGATCCCGGACGGCGCGGGCTACGAGATGCGCGAGGCGCTCAAGCGCGCGGCACGCCGCTACAACGTGCCGCTGGTGGCCGCGGATGCTCTGAGCGAGGAGGCGCTGCGCCACGGCGCGCCGTTGCCCGAGGAGATGTTCCCGGCCGCGCCGCCGCCCGCGGCCTGGCCGGGACGCCGCCGCGACGCCGCGCAGCGGTTCGTGCGCCCGACGGTGCCGCCGGTCGATCCGGCGGGCTTCGGGACCGCGTCGCGTGGGATCGCGCTCGACGCACATCTGTGGGTGGAGACCGCGCTGGGCTCGGTCGTGGTCGGGTTGACCAGCGCGCTGGCGAGCGGGCTGGGCGCGGCGCCGACGGTCACGCTGCCCGAGCCGGGCGCGGCGCTGGAGGCCGGCGACATGGTCGCGACCGTCCGCACCGGCGAGGGCACCTTCGGCATCTGGGCGCCGGTCGGCGGCGCGGTCCTGGCGGTCAACCCGAAGCTGGTTGACGATCCCGGCCTGCTCGCGCGCGACCCCGAAGGCGCCGGCTGGCTGCTGCGCCTCGCGCCGCGCGACTGGCACGGCGAGGCCGGCGCGGTCACCTGGGGCGCCGCGGCGCGGCGTCACTACGCGGCGATGCTGGAACGCGACACGACGGCCCGCGGCGACGCCTTCGCCGATGTCCGCCTGGAACGCCTGCGCGCGCTGCCGCCCGTGCGCAACGCCGCGGACGTGCTGGCGCTGCTGCGCGCCGAGCGCGAGGCGCCGCGCTTTGCCGACGCGGCCGCCGTGCACGAGCAGCTCGGCGGCCGGGTCCGGGACGCGCTCGACGCCGACGCGACCGTGCGCGAGCGCCTGGACCGGGTCGGCATGAGCGTGCGCTTCACGTTGCGCGAGCCCGACGCGGAGATGACGCTCGACCTCGGAGGCGACGGCGCCGAGCTGGAGCTCTCCTGTACCGCCGAGGACGCCTACCGCTGGTTCATCGGCAAGCTCGACCCGTCGGCGGCGCTGCGCAGCGGCGACCTGATGTCGTCCGCCGACAAGGTCACGACGCTGCGCGCGCTGGCGTTGTTGAAGTACTTGCGGATCGAGCCGTGGGAGCCGGGACCGTCGTGGGAGCGCCCCAACGCGGCAGGAAGCCCTCCAGCGCCGCAAACGCCTCCGCGTCCAGCGTGACGCCCGCGTCGACGCGCATGATCGCCAGGACCTCGTCGGCGGGCAGCGCCTCGCGGTAAGGGCGCTCGGAGCTCAAAGCCTCCGCGACGTCGGCGACCGCCAGGATCCGCGACGGCAGGTCGAGCTGCGCGGCACCGAGCCCGCGGAAGTAGCCGGAGCCGTCCAGGCGCTCGTGGTGGGAGGCCGCGACGTGCGCCAGCTCCACGAACGCGGGCACGCGCTGAAGGATCTGCAGCGACCACTCGGGGTGGCGGCGGATCGCGGCCCACTCGCCGTGATCCAGGCGGCCGGGCTTGTCGAGGATCGCCGACGAGACGCCGAGCTTGCCGACGTCGTGCAGCAGCCCCGCGCGGTGCAGGCGGCGCTCCTCGGCGGCGCCCAGCTCCAGCTCACGCGCCAGCCCGGCGGCGATGTCGGCGACGCCGCCGCTGTGGCGCGCGGTGTAGGGCGACTTGGCGTCGACCACGCGCGCGAACGCCTCGGCGACGCGGTCGACCCGTGCCTCGCCCGCGATCACGATCCGCTCGGCCGGCTCTACCGCGGCGACGTCCGGATCTTCCAGCGTCGCCCAGAACCGGTGGTCGCCCTCGCGCGCGACGAGCAGGTCGACCAGCGCCGGGTCAAACCACGTGGCGCGCCGCGCGCGGGCGATCGCGCAGGCGGCGTGCGCGCCGCCGTCGGCCCAGAAGACCGCGGCGCACTGCGCCAGCGACAGGATCCGCCCGAGTGGCGCGATCTGCTCGCCGGCGAGGCCGGCGGGCGCGCCGCGGCCGTCCCAGCGCTCGTCGACGTGCAGGATCGCGACGGCGGCGGCCTCCTGCGCGCCGATCCCGCGCGCGACGTCGGCGCCGCGCTCGCAGCGCAGCTCGATGATCTCCCGGGACCCGGCGCGGCCCGCGCCGAGCGTGCGCTTCAAGTGCTTGGCCTTGCGCAGCGGCGAGCGGCTGCCGGGCGCGACGGTGCTCGCCAGGTGCACGACGGCCTGCGGGGTGGAGGCGAAGTCGACGCGGCGGCGGCGCGCCTTGACCGCGGTGTCGTCGCCGCCGTAGAGCTGCGCGACGCGCGAGGCGGTCGAGGAGCAGCCGGCGTCCTTCAGCAGGGCGGCGTAGAAGAGGGCGGAGCGGTCGGCCTCGCCGAGCCCGGCGTCGGCGGCGATCCGCAGCGCGATCAGGCAGGCGCGCTCGGCGTGCCCACGGGGCTGGCCGCCGGTGAGGTCAAGGGCATGCGACAGGGCCGCGACGATGTCGGACAGCCGCATCTCCACCCCCAAGATGTTCGGCGGATCTCAGCGGTCCGGGCATCCCGCGATCGGGGGAGAGGTCAAGCCGCCAGGGAAACGTCCGCGTTCCCCGAGGGCGCCGTCGCGGCGCGCGCTTCGAGGATCGGCGGCAGGTGCGCGAAGACGTCGGCGTCGAGCGCGTGGGGGACGTCGCCCGACATGATGTCCAACACCTTGGTGATCGGCAGCGGACCGCGGTACGGGCGGTCGGCGGTCAGCGCCTCGGCGATGTCGGCGACGACGAGGATCCGCGCCTCGGTCGTCATGTCGGCCGCGGTGAGTCCGCGCGCGTAGCCGCTGCCGTCGAGCTTCTCGTGGTGGTTGGCTGCGACGTCGGCGAGGTCCGCGAAGGCCGGGATCCGCTCCAGGATCTCCAGCGTCCAGAGCGGGTGGCGGCGCACCGCGGCCCACTCGGCCTCGTCGAGCTTGCCGGGCTTGTCGAGGATCCGGTTGGAGACGCCGAGCTTGCCGATGTCGTGCAGCAGGCCGGCGCGCGTGAGGCGGCGCTGCTGCAGCGCGTCGAAGCCGAGCGCGGCGCCGAGCGCGGCGGCGATCTCCGCGACGCCCTCGGAGTGGCGGGCGGTGTAAGGCGTCTTGGCGTCGACGATCCCGGCGAACGCGTGGGCGATGCGATCCAGGCCGTCGTCGTCGGCGAGCAGCAGCCGGTCCGCGGGCTCCAGCGCCCCGACGCGTGGCTCGTCGAGCGTGGCCCAGAAGGCGCGGTCGTCCTCGAAGGCGACGATCGCGTCGACCAGCGCGGGGTCAAACCAGGTGCCGCGGCGCTCCTTGGCGACCGCGACCGCGCGGGCCGCGCCCCCGCCGTCCTGCCAGTAGACCTCGGCCGTCTGCGCGAGGCAGAGGATCCGGCCGCAGAGCGAGATCTGCTCGCCTTCCAAGCTGTAGGGGTAGCCCTTGCCGTCCCAGTGCTCGTCCAGCTCGCGGATCGCGGCCTCGGCGACGGTCGACAGCCCGATGTGGCGCGCCACCATCGCGCCGCGCTCGCAGCGCAGCTCGGTCAGCCCGCGCGAGCCGCTGCTGCCGTGCTCGACCAGCAGCTTGAGGTGCTTGGCCTTGGCGATCGGCCCGCGACCGGGCGCGGTGGAGCGGTAGAGGTGCTTGAGCGACTCGGCGGGCTTGAGGTGGTCGGTGACCTTGCGGTCGCGCTTGGCGTCTGCGTCGTCGGTGCCGTAGAGGTGGGCGACCTTGGCGGCGTTGGACGAGCAGCCCGCGTCCTTGAGCAGCGCGGCGTGGAAGAGCGCGCCGCGCGTGGCGTCGTCGAGGTCGAGCTGGCGGGCGACGCGCATCGCGATCAGGCACGTGCGCTCGGCGTGCCCGCGCGGCTGGCCCTCGGTGATGTCGAGGGCGTGAGAGAGCGCGGCGAGCACTTCCGATAGCCGGACGTCCATGGTCCGGGTGGTCGGCCGGAGATCCGATCTAGCCGACCACCAACGGACGCATGGACGACTCCCGGTGAGCGCCGCAGACCGGACAGCCCGGTTCGCGCGGGACCGGCTCGTGGGAGACGGTGAGGTCGGACAGGTCGATCAGCGCGGCGCGCCCGGCGCAGGCGACCGGCGCCAGGCCCGTGATGTGCGCGATCGCCTCGTTGGCCACCAGCGAGCCGATCACGCCGCAGGACGGCGCGTAGGTCGCAGCCGGCGAGTCCGGGTTCAACGAGGCCTTGGCCGTGTCGAAGAGCGGGAACCGCCGGCGGTAGTCGGCTTCCTGACAGGCGTGGCAGCCGGTGACGCCGGGGATGTAGGTCGGGCCGATCCGCACCAGTGGTGGGTGCTGGGACATCGACGTGTAGGGGATGCCGGCCTCGAAGCACGCGTCGTTGACCCAGCCGGAGATCTCCGCGGCGGGCCAGTCGACGGCGGCCACCACGAAGTCGGCGCCGGCGATCGCGTCGGTGATCGCGCGGGCGCTGTTGAGGCGCCTCGGGATCCCGACGAAGTTCGAGTGCGCGTTGAGCTTGGTGAGGCGGTCCTGGGCCGCTTCGACCTTCGGCCGTCCGAGGTCGTCCTCGGAGTAGAGGACCTGCCGCGCGAGGTTGCTCAGCTCGACCTGGTCGTGGTCGACGCCGACGACCGTCCCGATGCCGCACACCGTGAGCATCGTCGCGGCCATCCCGCCCAGCCCGCCGAGGCCGAGCACGGTGACCGTCGCGTCCCGGAGCCTGGCCTGCGCACCCGCACGCGACCCGCCCGCGGGGGCGAGGTCGCCGAAGTAGCGCAGCTGGCGGTCATAGCGCTCCAGCGCGGCGGGGTCGAGGTGCAGCGCGTCGTCGTCGGCATCCTCGACGACCGCCTGGGCGGCCAGCGCCGCGAGCGCGTCGTCGAGGACGGCCAGCGTCAGCTCAGGGGCGGGGCCGTTTCGCAGGGCGTTCAGGATCTCCTGCGGGCTCCGAGTCCCATCCAGCTGGTCCAGCAGGAAGCGGAGCACCGCGACGTCGCCCGTGAGGACGGCGTCGTCGCCCGGACGGCCGCCGCGGTGCAGGATGATCCGGTCGCCATCGAGGATCACCTCGATGGTCGACTTCAGCCGGGGCCGCCCGCGGTGTGGGTCGCGGGCGGCTTCCGGAGCAAGGACCGAGGCCGATCGGCCACGGTCCCGGCCGCAACGGGGGGCGGCCGGGATCGCGGGCACGACCGGGCCTACATGCCCTTCGTGGTGGCGAGGACCGGCAACGTCGGCTCCTCGATCTGCGTGATCTGCAGCATGAGTGGTGTCCCTCCTTTCACGTGTCGGGGTCATGAACGCTTGGCGAGGTAGATGCGCTTGGTGTGCAGGTCCTCGTCGAAGAACTCGTCGCGGGGGCCGCTGTCCTGCTGGCCATGGACCAGCAGCAGCTCGAGCCCGGCGTCCGCGAGGGCGTCCAGCACCGCCTCGTGGGGGTGCAGGTGCTGGAGGTGGTGGCTCACAGAGCGCGCCCAGCGCCCGCTGTCCGGGTCTTCCTCGAACGCGTGCAGGTCGGCGCGGAAGCCGTTGTCCTCACACGGTTCGAGGCTCTCCCAGACCAGGAACAGGCCGGGCGTGCTGCGGCAGAACGTCGCGCCGAAGAAGTTGGAGAACGTCAGCGGGGCGTTGCTGTCGAACAGCAGCATGCCGCCGGGCTCCAGCCGCGCCGCCATCGAGGCGATCGCCCGCGGCAGGACGCTCGTCCCGATGCAGTTGATGATGTCGTTGAACGCCGTGACGAGGTGGACCTTGGGGCCGTCGGGGAGGTCGGGCAGGCCGCCGACCTCGAGCAGGACGTCCGCTCCGACGCGTTCGCGCGCCAAGTCCATCATGCCCCTGGACGGGTCGATGCCGGCGGCCTCGAAGCCGGCGGCCTGCAGCGCCAGGAGGCTGCGGCCGGTGCCGCATCCGACGTCCAACGCACGACCCAGCGGCACGCCGCGATCCGTGGCGAGCGCGATCAGGCCGCCGAGCCACTCGCCGTAGCGCATCGCCTCCGCGTCGCCGACGAAGGCCTCGTAGTGCGGCGCCATCGCGTCATACGGAGCCATCAGCGTTTCTTTTTCCGCAGAACTGTCCGCCTGGATCAGGGTCATGCCATGTCAAGACCCTCAAAGCGCTCAGAAGCGTTTCATCACGAGTCAAACTTTTTCGCTGCGGACCATCTCGATTGGGATCAGCTGGCGGCGCGATGCCTGCGCGAGGCCCGCCGCGTGGCCGACCCGGACGACGCCGCCGACATCGCGCAGGAGGCGATGATCCGGGTGTGGCGGAGCCTGGAGCGCGGGGTGGTCCCGGACCATCCCGCGGCCTGGTTGAAGACCATCGTCCGGCGCGAGAGCTTTCGCCAGCGCAACAGGTCGGCAACCGCTTCGAGCCTCGAAGAACACTTCGAATTGGACGATCGAACCGCTGCCAATCGGCTTGATCTGCTGCCGTTGCAGGTGGATGTGCGCCGAGCAGTTCGCAGTCTGACCCCTCAGGACCGTAAGCTGTTGGCCTTGAGGTACGTCGACGACCTGACTCAGCCGGCTGTGGCGAGCGCACTCGGGATCCCCGAGGGCACTGCCAAAGTGCGTCTGCACCGGGCCCGTGGGCGTCTGCAGCAGGTCCTGGCCGAGCACGAAGGCGGAGAGCATCGATGAGCAAGTCCACGTCCGCCGAGGCACGGCGCGAGAACAACCAGCAGCACGAGCTGGAGAGCAACATCGTCAAGGCGCTGTCGCACCCGTTGCGAATGCGCATCCTGACCCGTCTCAACGAGGGCGTCGCCAGCCCCAACGAGATGGCCAAGGAGTTCGACGAGTCGCTCCCGCTGGTCAGCTACCACGTCCGCATCCTGCGCGAGCTCGACTGCATCGAGCTCGTGCGGACCACGCCACGCCGCGGGGCGATCGAGCATCACTACCGCGCGTTGACGCGTCCGTTCCTCAACGACGACGATTGGGCGCAGCTCCCCGCGAGCGCGCGCCGTGCCGTCTCGAACACGGTGCTGTCGAAGGCGCTGAGCGACGTGCGCAACGCGGTTGCGACTGGCTCGTTCGACGACCGCCCCGACCGGCACCTGTCGTACTCGGCGCCGGTGCTCGACGAGCAGGGCTGGGCGGCGCTGGGCGAGCGGCTCAACGAGCTGCTCGACTGGACGATCGAGGAGCAGGCGGCCGCGGCCGGCCGGCTCCAGGACGGCCAGACCGGCGGCAGCGAGGTACGTGCGCGGCTGACGCTGCTGGCGTACCCGGCACCGCCGGCCGGTGCCGAGGACAGCGAGGCGGCGCCGAAGCGCCGCCGCGCCAAGTCTCGGTAGCGTCCGCTGCGTGCAGTTCCTGACCCGGCGCGCCTACGCAGGTTCGCTGCTCTGCGTGTTGGTGGCGTTGGGCGGTTGCGGCGACGACGCCAAGCGCCCGGTCAGGGACGGTGGCACGCTGACGGTGCTGTCGGGCAGCGACGTCGACTTCCTCGACCCGGGTCACACGGTCTTCGCGCAGGGCATGCAGGTGGCCGCGGCGACCCAGCGGCCGTTGTTCGGGTACCGGCCCGGCGACCCTTCCACGATCGTCCCGGACATGGCCGCGGCGTCACCGGTGGTCTCCGACGGCGGCCGCACGATCACGGTCCGGCTGCGGCGCGGCGTCCGGTTCTCTCCGCCTGTGAGCCGGGAGGTGCGGTCCCAGGACGTCGCCTACGCGCTCGAGCGGTTCTTCAGCGTCAACGTCAGCGGACCGTACATGGGGTACTTCAGCGACCTCGTCGGCGCTCCGTCCGCGCCGACCCGCGGGGTCAAGCCGATCCGCGGCATCACCACGCCCGACGACCACACGATCGTGTTCCGGCTGCGCGCGGCGACGTCGGCGTCGTTCATCGGGGCGCTGACGATGCCGGCCAGCGCGGCGGTGCCCGAGGACTACGCGCGGCCGTTCGACGCCAAGAACCCGTCGACCTACAACACCCACGTGGTCGCCACCGGTCCGTACATGGTGCGCAACGACGCCGCCGGCCGGACGGTCGGCTACCAGGCGGGGCGGCTCATCGAGCTCGTGCGCAACCCGAACTGGCGCGCGTCGACCGATCGGCGGCCGGCGCACCTCAACGCGATCCGGATCCGGACGAACGCGAGCGACGCGACGGTGACGTCGCGTCAGGTGCTGACCGGGTCGCACGTCGTCTACGCGGTGCCGCCACCGGGATCGGTGCTCAAGGAGCTGAGCAAGGGGCGGTGGTCCGGCCAGGCGGTGCGGGCACCGAGCGGCGACTTCCGCTTCGTGCCGATCAACACCACGATCAAGCCGTTCGATCGGCTGGACGTGCGCAAGGCAATCCTGGCCGTGTTCGATCGCGATGCGACCCGGCAGGCCCGCGGCGGCGCGGCGAGTGGCCCGATCGCCACGCACTTCCTCGCGCCGGGGATCCCGGGCCACGACGAGGCGGGCGGCGCGCGCGGCAGCGGCGCCGACTACCTGGCCAACGAGGACGGCGACCTCGCGCTGGCCAAGCGCTACATGCAGCGCGCGGGCTACGCGTCGGGGTCCTACACCGGCGACGAGGAGTTCCTGGTCGTTGGCGGCAACACCGTCACCGAGCGCAACGTGGCCGAGGTGGTCAAGGCGCAGTACGAGAAGCTCGGGTTCAAGATCCGCCTGCGGATCGTGCCCGACGACGCGCTCTTCACCAACTGGTGCTCGGTGCCGGCCAAGAAGGTCCTGAGCTGCAGCGGCATCGCCTGGCTGCGCGACTTCTCCGATCCCGAGCCGATGCTCAAGCCCGTCTTCGCCGGATCCGCGATCGCCAAGCCCTCAGGCAACACCAACTTCTCCCAGCTCGACGATCCGGCCATCAACACCGCCATGGCCAAGGCCCGCCTCCTCGCCGGCCAAGCCCGCGCCACCGCCTGGGGCCAGATCGACACCATGATCGTCGGCCAAGCCGCCGCCATCCCACTCCAATGGGACGACTTCACCCTCATCCAGGCCAAAGACGTCAACGGCGTCGCCAGCACCACCTTCGGGTCCTTCGACCTGTCTTACACGGCGCTGAAGTAGCGGCGCCTCCGAGAACGACAAAGCCCCGCCGGAGCGGGGCTTTCCGTGCAATGCGGATGAGAGGACTCGAACCTCCACGAGATTGCTCTCACGGCGACCTGAACGCCGCGCGTCTACCAATTCCGCCACATCCGCAGGCGAGGGATGAGCATAGCGGCGCAGGCGGGTCGTGCGTCCGGACGTGGGGGAGGAATGGCTTGGTAAGCTGGACGAGTCCTGCCGCCATCGTCTAGGGGACTAGGACGCCGCCCTCTCACGGCGGAAACCGGGGTTCGAATCCCCGTGGCGGTACTACGGAGGCCCTTGCACTGCAAGGGCTTTCGTCGTTCTAGAGCCTCTGTGGAGACGCAGGTGGAGACATGGGCTCTATCGGGTTCGAGTCCAGATCCCAGCGTCGCGAGGCCCGCGAGCGCTGGAACGGCCCGGAATGGGGCGTCGCTGGGATTGCTAGGCGGTCAACGCGACGACTGCGACGACAAGCGAGACGATCGACACGACGAGGCTTGCGACGCCGAACCGCACAAGCGTCCGCGTCATCTTCTCTAGCTTGGCGGTGAGGTCGATCATCGCCGCGTCTCGCTCGTCGGACTCTTTCATCCGCGTACCGAAGATCGTGCCCAGCTCGGTTGCGATGTCGACCACACCGGCGAGCGCCTTCCGGCGATCCCGCTCGGCCCGCGCCATCGCGACCAGCGTGTAGATCTGCCACCCCTTCGGCACGCGCGTATCAGCGAGGCGCACGCCTGGGCGTCGGTCGTCGTCCGCGCAGCATCCCCAGTCACCCGGACGGCCCGGCTACCCTTGCCGCGTGCCCGGCCCCATGACGCTTGACGACGCCATTGAGCAAGTTCTACGTGATGCCGGGCGTCCCCTGCACGTCGCAGACGTAGCGGCCGAGATCGGCCGGCGGGGACTCTACGAGCGCGGCGACGAAGGCCCGCTGCCGACGAACCAGATCCACGCGCGCATCTCCAAGCATCCGGACCGCTTCGCGGTTGCGGACGGCGTCGTACGGCTGCTGCACGCCTAGACGCCTTTCGAGCCCGCCGAACGGCTTCGTCCGCAAGGCGGCTGACCTCATGACGGCCGAGACGGGCCGCCGATGGATGCCGACGACCGTGGCGGGCATGATCGCCCGCGGGAGTACAAGCGGACGGGCGCGTGGCGCATCGTCCACCCGAAGGTTTGGGTCGCCGCGCAAGACGCGCTGGCGGCTCGCCGCAAGCGCTGACCTAGTCCTCAGCGTCGAAGCGATCGGGCAAGATCACCTCCGGGCGCTTCTCCGCTGGGGCCTCGGGACGGCTCTGCAAGGAGGTCCGTAGGGCGGCAACGCCACCCATAAATGCGCCGGCGCCGCCGAGGGCCGCCCCTCCGGCGGTCAAGTAGGGCAGGACGTCCGAGGCGGACTCTTGCAGGTGATCGTCAGGACCGAACTCGATGATCGGCTCGTCGTCGTCGTGGGCGCTCATGGTGAACGGCTTATCAGGCGCGTCGGACGCCTCCGCGCTTTAGCCCGGCCATTCGCCGATCGGCTGCGGGTTGACGTAGAGAGCCGTGCCGTCGAACGCGCCCCGCACGATCTCCCGCGCGCGGCGCATGGCGTCTGCCATGCTCGGTGCGTCGACCTCCAGCTCGTCCAGGTACACGTCCCACGACGCATCGCGAATCGGGTCGACGAACTCGGGCAGCCGCTTCCGGCGGGCGTCGGTGCGCTCGGGGTCGCCGTCGTCGACTGGTACAGCGATCTTGAAGGTCGGCATGTACAGAGCATCCCCAGCGATGCGGACGGCGGCCGGGAGTTCTTCGGCGCCCCCGTGCGATCCGCGTCGTTGGGGTTGCTGCTCAAGGCCCGCGCTTGTGCGGGTCTTGAGACATTCGTACCACTACAACCTGCCCAGCCGGGAACTTCCGGGCGCGGGAATGCGTGACCGCGCATCGTTGAGTGGCCGTCTGCGATGTGGAAGGGTCGCACCATGGACCGCCACGAGATGATGGCCGACGAGCTGATGGGGTCGACGAAGGCCCAACAACTGCGGCTCGGCCCGAACCAAGGACACCCTGTTGCCGAGGCTCTACGCGGGCTGGTCCCGATCGTCGAGGAGTGGTTCGTCACGACCAAAGGCAACGTCTCTCGCGACAACCCCAACACGTTCCTCGCGATCGGTGACAGCCGGTTGTTCCGGGTCCGGTACTTCGACCATCCTGCCGGGGATGAACTGGGCGTCGAGCCCGTGCCGATGGAGCACGTGCGTGTTGTCTCGTGCGTTCAGACGCTGTACGGGCTTCCGCGGCGTACCTGGCAGCTCAACATTCCTGGCGACGGGACGTTCGAGATCAAGACGGATCTGATCGGCGACGACGTCAAGGACGCTGACGAACGGTTCGTGCGACTACTGGCCGACGCGCAAGGCTGGGAAGTCGGGCCGAAGCCGTCGCCCTCCGTCTAGCGGCTTAGGCGTCGTCGCGGCAGTCCGCTAAGGCATCGGCCAGCAGGTCATCCGGGAGGTCGACGCCGAGCGCCGCCGCCGCGCCGCGTGCGGCGGCGCTCTCATCAGCGCCCGCGCTCCGCGCGTTGAGGATGGCCTCGTTGACCGCGTCGCTGACGTCCCGGAGGTCCGGGGCGTTCGTCGTGTCGCTGGGGTTGCTGGTGGTGTGGGTCATGGTGTCCTCCTACTCGTAGATGGCCGCCCACGCGAGCGCGCGGCGGGCGTCCTGCGTGATGCGTACATCGAGTTTCCGAGCCGCCGAGGCGACAACCTCCGGCAACTCCCAGACGTCCCAGCCCTCGGCCGCGCTCGCACCGGCTTCCCGCGCCGCGCGTTCGGCCTTGACCGCGGCCGCCATCGCCTCGGACGGGGCTTCGTGGAACCAGCCACGAGCCTCCTCGATCAGGCGCGAAACCTCGTGATCTGCGTGGCCTACGGTCATTCAGCGCGCTCCATCCCCGTAGTACGGCACCTCGCCGTCGCAGCTTGAACCTCGCCTTTCTGCCAGTAGCGCCGGACGGCGTCAGTCAGCAGAGTGACATCCATGTCACGGATGTCTCGTGTTTCGCTCCGACCTGCCGCCGCACGCGTCTTTGCGGTGGGGGCGCTCGCCGTAGGTCTTGCGGCGCCGGCCACAGCCAATGCCGGGGTCTTGGACTCCGTTCAGGGTTGGTGGCCCATGTACGAGGGGAGCGGTCAGACGATCCACGACCTCTCCGGCAAGGGCAACAACGGCGTGCTCGGCTCGACGGCCGGCGTGGACGCCAACGACCCGACCTGGATCAAGGGGTTCCTCTTCGGCTCGGCGCTGCGCTTCGACGGCAACGACTTCGTCCGGATCCCGGCCAGCGGCAGCACGCTCGCGCCGAAGGACCTGACGGTCTCCGCGTGGATCCGCGGCACCGCCGGCGGCCAGTACAACTACATCATCAGCAAGGGCGCCAACGGCTGCCAGACCAGCTCGTACGCCTTGTACACGGACTACTGGGGCGCGCTCCGGTTCTACGTGCAGGACACCGACGGCGTCACCCGCCTCTCCGGCAGCGCGGTTCCGGCCGGCGTCTTCAACGGCAAGTGGCACCACGTCGCGGGCACCTACGACGGCACGACCGTCAAGCTGTTCGTCGACGGCAAGCTGATCCCGCTGAGCGCGACCGATCCGGTCCCGCCCGCCGGCCCCGGCTCGATCGACTACAACAACTCGACGACCAGCAACGCCGCCCTTGGCGATTTCATGGGCACCTGTGACCTCTTCTACACGGGCGACATCGATGAGGTCGCCGTGTTCAAGGAGGCGCTCCCGATCGACAGGTACTACGCAGCGCTCTCGCTGCTCTTCCCGAAGCCCCTGCGCTAGTTGCGGGGGCGAGGCGGCGGCGACGGCACCTCGGACCATGGGCCGCGAGCCCGCGAGGTGCCGTCCGCCGCGCCTCCTCACCCCGGACAGGTCGAGTGCCGGCGACCGCGGTCCGGGGGTTGGTTTGTCTCCAGCCAGGGGACGCGATGAGGCTGTCAGGCGGCGCGAGCGCCGTCCAGAGCCGGTCCGGCAGACGTGAACCGCGTGGCAGCGGCAACGTCGCGCGCGAACCGGCGGACGCCGTAATGCGCGGCGGCGACCGTGATCTCGTCGGGCGTGGCCGGGCAGTCCCGGACCGTGTCGGCGGCGATCGCCAGGCACATCCCGTCGACCGTGTGGCGTGCTCGCGCGGCGGGCGCGAGCGTCGTGCGGCCGTCGGCCAGACCGACCACGACCCACGCGGGCCGGTTGGTTACGGCGTCAAACAGGACGTCGTGCGCGCGGCCGAGCAGGAGCCCGTCGCGGTCGCGCAGCGGGGTCTCGCGCAGCGAGGGGACCAGGCCGGGGACGGGAAGCGCCATCTTGCGTTCGGGTTCGCCTCAGCTTCCCTTGATCCTGCCTGGGTACGGTGAGACGGACCGATGTTGCGCCGCCCCGGACCTCCGCTCGCTCTTGCCGCCCTCGCCGCCGTCGCGCTGGCGATCACCGGCGTGCTCGCAAAGCTGATCCCGGTGACCAAGCAGGGCGACGGCCACGCGCTCAACGGCTTCGTGGAGCTCAACCGCCCGCAGCTGACGCCGCTGCTCGACGTCGTCGCCCACTCGGCCAACCCCGGGCCGTACGCGATCGCCGCGATCGTCCTGGCGCTGGTGGCGCTCGCGCGCGGGCGCGCGCGAGTCGCGATCGCCATCCCCGTGCTCTTCGTGCTGACCGGCGCGACCACCGAGGCGCTCAAGCACGTCCTGGCCTCGCCGCGCTACGACGAGTGGCTCGGGCCGTTCGCGCAGGTCGGCGCGGCGTCGTGGCCGTCGGGCCACTCGACCGCGGCGATGACGATGGCGCTCTGCGCGGTGCTCGCCGCGCCGCCGCGGCTGCGGCCCACGATCGCCGCGATCGGCAGCGCCTACGCGGTCGCGGTTGCCTACTCGATCCTCACGCTCGGCTGGCACTTCCCGTCCGACGTCTTCGGCGGCTACCTCGTCGCCTCGATCTACGTGCTGTTGGCGATCGCCACGATCAACGCCAGCGAGGCCCGCTGGCCGAGCCGAGCGGGCGCCGAGGCGGCGACGCGTCCCGGCGACGGCATCGGCGCGATCATCGTCGGCCTGGTCGTCGCGGCGGTCGTAGGCGGCGCGCTGCTGGCGCGCCCGCATCAGCTCCTGGGCTACGCGGCCTCGCACACGACGTTCACGTTCGGCGCGCTGGCGATCGCCGCGCTGGCCGCGCTGATCGCGGGCGGGATGGCGATCGGGTTCCGCAGCGCTCCGCCCGTGGCGCGCCCGCATCAGCGTGCAGGCGTCTAGGACTTGGTCGCGCCCGGCTCCCAGAGCGGCTCGTCGCCGCCGTTGGCCGCGCGGCTGAGGATGAACAGCAGGTCGCTGAGGCGGTTGAGGTAGCGGACGACCTCCGGGTTGCCGTCTTCGACGAGGATCGCGCGGCGCTCGGCGCGGCGGCAGATCGTCCGGCAGACGTGCAGGTGCGCGGCGGCGGGCGTGCCGCCGGGGAGGACGAACGACTTCAGCGGCTTGAGCGTCGCGTTGACCTCGTCGCAGGCGCCCTCCAGCCACGTCGTGTAGCCCTCGTCGACGCGCAGGCGCGCGCGCTCGCCGCCGTGCGGGACCGCCAGATCGGCGCCGACGTCGAAGAGGTCGTTCTGCACGCGGCGCAGCCACGTCGCCTGCTGCTCGGGCAGGTCCGGCAGCGTCAGCGTGACGCCGAGGTAGGCGTTGAGCTCGTCGACCGCGCCGTAGGCCTCGATCCGCGGGTGCGTCTTGGGCACCCGCGACATGTCGCCGAGGTGGGTCTCCCCGCCGTCGCCGAGCTTGGTGTAGATCCGCGTGAGGTTGACCGTCATCTCACCGGGGAGGCTACCGGTGGCGCTGCGGCGGTACGATCGGCGTTCAATAAGGGTCGGTGGCCAAGGGAAGCCGGTGCGAGACCGGCGCGGACCCGCCACTGTGACCGGGCGAGAGCCTCACCGCACCGCGTGCGTGCCGCACGCGAGCCACTGGACCAACGGGTTTGGGAAGGCGCGGAGGAGGCGGTCCGGAAGCCAGGAGACCTGCCTCCGACCATCAAGGACATCAACACGCCCTCGCGGCAAGGGGTGGTTCCCGCATGAAGCAGAAGACTCTCGGCCTTTTCGTGGCCGGCATCGCGCTCTTTGGAGCGACAGCAGGTCCGGCTTCGGCCGCCAAGGTCTCCGTCGAGATCGAAGGCCAGAACGTCGTCCAGGCGCCCACGGTCGTCGACACGGCCGCCTCGGTCAGCAAGCCCGGCGGCGTCAGCTGCACGGGCGCCGTCCCGTTCACGGCGCTGGAGCCGGCGGTCGCCGGCGACTGGGACGGCCCGTCGTTCGCGGTGACGCGCATCAAGAGCGAGAGCTGGCCGTTCGCCAGCGGTCAGCCGTCGTGGTCGGTCTACGTCAACGGCCAGTTCGACAACGACGGCGGCTGCTCGCACGCGCTCAACGACGGCGACAAGGTCCTGTTCTGGTGGTCCAACGCGTTCGCGTCCACCGGCTACGACGAGCCGACGCTGCTCGACGCGCCCACCAGCGCCAAGCCGGGCGTGGCGTTCACGGTCACCGCCAAGGACACGACCACGACGTTCGACGGCAACTTCATCGGCACCACGACGACCGCGCCGTCGTCGGGCGCCACCGTCACGGGCGGCACCGCGCCGGTCACGACGGGTGCCAACGGCACGGCGCAGGTCACGGTCGCGGCCGGTCCGTACACGCTGGTCGTCAAGCAGGGCAACCGCGCCCCGGCGCGCGTCGCCGGCTGCGCGAGCACCGGCAGCGACGGGTTCTGCGGAACCACGAAGGTCGGCGGCACGACCATCGCGACGGTGACGCCGGCGCCGGCGCCCTGCGTGACCAACGGCCACGACGGGTTCTGCGGCACCAAGGACACGGTTCCGGCCTACGCGAAGGTCACCGCGGTCAGCGAGGGCAAGAAGTACGCCAAGGGCAAGGGCCCGCGGCAGCTCGGCGGCACGGTCGAGGCGGACGGCTCCGGCATCGCCGACGTGCGCCTGCGCCTAACGCGCAACGACCAGGGCAAGTGCTCCACCTACGACGGCAAGACCGAGAAGTTCAAGACCATCAAGAAGTGCGGCGCCGAGCGCGGCGTCTGGTTCTCGGTCGGCACGAGCGCCGACTGGTCCTACCTGCTGCCCTCCAAGCTCGCGCGCGGCCGCTACGTGCTCGATGTGATGGTGGTGGACAAGGCCGGCAACAAGACGAGCCAGCTGGCCCGCGGGACGTCGCGCGTGGTGTTCACCGTTGCATAGCGCGGCCCGCGCCCGGCTCGTCGCGCCCCTCGCCGCCGCGGTGCTCGCGGCGGCGCTGGGCGGCTGCGGCCTGGGCGCGGGCCCCAAGGCGGGGGACACGCAGTTGCTGGTGTCCAAGGACTTCGGCGCCGAGCCGGTCGTCCAGTCCGACACGCCCAAGACCGGCGGGTCGGACACCGTCATGCGGTTGTTGCAGCGCAACGCGCCCAAGGTGCAGACGCGCTTCGGCGGCAACTTCGTGCAGTCGATCGACGGCGTCGCCGGCGGCCAGCGCGACGGCAAGTCGGTCGACTGGTTCTTCTACGTCAACGGGATCCTGTCCGGCGAGGGCGCGACCGCGGTGAAGGTCCACCAGGGCGACCGCGTCTGGTGGGACTGGCACGACTGGGACTACGTGGACGAGATCCCGGCGGTCGTCGGGTCCTTCCCCGAGCCGTTCCTGCACGGGATCGACGGTCGTCGCCTGCCGACGCGCGTCGAGTGCGCCGAGCCCAAGAGCGACGCGTGCAACTCGGTGGCCGGCAAGATCGAGGACCTCGGGCTGGTCGCCGCGCGCGGTGGCGTCGGCAACTCGTTCGTGGAGGACACGCTGCGGATCGTCGTCGGGCCGTGGCGCAAGATCTCCGCCGAGAACACCGCGGGGCTGATCGGCGAGGGCCCGCAGAAGAGCGGCGTCTTCGCCAAGCCCGCGGCCGACGGCAAGTCCATCGCGTTGCTCGACGAGAACGGGAAGACGACGCGGACGCTCGGCGCCGGCACCGGCCTGGTCGCCGCCACGCGCGCCAACGACAACGGCAGCGGCGGGGACAAGGGCGAGCAGATCAGCGACCCGGTGTGGGTCGTGACCGGCACCGACGAAGCGGGCGTCAGCGCGGCCGCCGACGCGCTGGACGAGGGCGCCCTGGCCGGGCGCTTCGCGGCCGTCATCTCGGACGGCAAGCCGATCGGCCTCCCGGACCGCGGGGGCTCCTGATGCGCTACCGCCGCCGCGCGAGCCCGCTGCACGCGGCCCGCGCCGTGGCGGGCGGCGCGTGGTGCGCCGCGGTGGCCGCGGCGGCGCTGGCGGCGCAGCACCCGGTGGTCCTGGCGGCGCTGGCGCTCGTGGTGCTCGGCGCCGCGGTCGGCGCGGGGGTGGGCCGCGAGGTTGGGCGGATGGTCGCGTGGATGCTGCCGTGGGCGCTGGTGATCGCGATCGTGAACATGTTGGTGGTGCGCGACGGGTTGACGATCCTCGCGCGGCTGGGCGAGGTGCCGCCGTTCGGGCAGATCGACCTCACGCTCGAGGCGCTGGTCTACGGAGGGCTGTTCGGGACGCGGCTGCTGCTGATCGCCGCGGCGTTCGCGGTCTTCACGGTCTGCGTGGACCCGGATGACCTGCTGCGCGTGATGCGCCGGCTGTCCCTGCGCAGCGCGCTGGCGGCGACGCTGGCGGTGCGGCTCGTGCCGGTGCTGGCGGCCGACGCGGCGCGGATCGACGAGGCGCGGCGCTGCCGCGCGGATCGCGGCGGTGAAGGGCCGGCTGCGCGCGTGGCGGTGCTGCGCGCGGTGGCGTCCGGCGCGCTGGACCGGGCGCTGGATGTCGCGGCGACGCTGGAGCTGCGCGGCTACGGCAGCGCGCGGCGCGGGGTCCGGTCCGGTCGGCCGTGGTCGCGCCACGACTTGGGGTTCTTGGTCTCGGCCGTGTTGGTGGTGGCGTTGACCATCGGCTCGCGGTTGCTCGACGTCGCGGGCTTCGGCACCTATCCGCAGCTGCACGTGAGCGGCACCGCCGCCGAGGTCATCGCGCTGAGCGTGGCCTACATCTTGGTCGCTCTTGCGCCGTTCCTGGACCGGCGGGGGATCGCGTCGTGATCCTGGCGCTCGATCACGTGTCCTACACCTACGCTGGCGCCACGGCACCGTCGCTGCGCGACGTGTCGCTGACCGTGGACGAGGGCGAGATGGTGGTCTTGGCCGGGCTCAGCGCGTCGGGCAAGTCCACGTTGTTGCGCGCGGCGAGCGGGTTGGTACCGCACTTCCACGGCGGGACGCTGGCGGGCAGCGTGCACGTCGGCGGGATGGACACGCGCGAGCACGGCCCGGCGGAGCTCGCCCGCGTGGCCGGGACGCTGCTGCAGGATCCCGAGTCGCAGGTCGTGCTGACGACCGTGCGCGCCGAGCTGGCGTTCCCGCTCGAGAACCGCGGCGAGTCGCCCTCGGCGGTCGCGCGCGGGGTGGAGGAGGCCGCGTTGGCGCTCGGCATCGCGCACCTGCTGGACCGCGCGACGACCGAGCTGAGCGGTGGCGAGCTCCAGCGCGTGGCGCTCGGCGCGGCGCTGGCCGGCCGCCCGCAGCTGGTGCTGCTCGACGAGCCCACCTCGCAGCTGGACCCCGTCGCGGGCGACGAGCTGATCTGGCTGTTGCGGCGGCTCAACGAGGAGTGGGGAACCACGATCGTCCTCGCCGAGCACCGCTTGGAGCGCTGCCTGCCTGCCGCCGACCGCGTGATCGCGATGGCCGACGGCGCGATCGCCTGCGACGCCCCGCCGCGGGACTTCCTCGCCTGGGCCGCGGGCGCGGCGCCTGAGCTCCAGACCCCGGCCGCTCGCCTCTTCTCGACCGCGGGCCTGACGCCGCCGCCGACCGGGGTCAAGGAGGCGCGCAAGGCGCTTCGGGCGCGCGGTATCGACGTGACGGCGCTCGCGCCCTGCGAGGCGGCGGCAGCGTCGGCGGCCGCGGCCGACGACGTCCTGCGTCGACCCTCCCGGCGCGCGCGGCGCGAGGCGGCGCTGGCGTTCGACGGCGTCTGGCACGAGCGGCGCGGCGGAGCGGTCGTGCTGCGCGGCGTCGACTTCGCGATCGCGCCCGGCGAGCGCGTCGCGCTGATGGGACGCAACGGCGCGGGCAAGTCCACCATGTTGCGCCACGCAGCCGGGCTGATGGAGCCGACGCGCGGGAAGGTTCGGGCGGCGGGACGGGTCGCGCTGCTGCTCCAGGATCCCAACGACTACCTCTTGCACGAGCGCGTGGGGGAGGAGGCGTCGATCGAGGCGCTGCGGGCGGTCGGGCTTGAGCACGTGATCGACCGGCACCCGCGCGATCTCTCCGGCGGGCAGCGCCAGCGCCTGGCGCTGGCGATCGTGCTCGACGGCGACGAGCCGGCAGCGGCGATCCTGCTCGACGAGCCGACGCGCGGGATGGACCGCGCCGCAAAGGCGGCGCTCGGCGAGCGGCTGGAGCGCTTTGCGGCGCAGGGCGCGGCGGTGGTCGTCGCGACCCACGACCCGGAGTTCGCGGCCGAGGTCGCCGAGCGCGTGGTCCTGCTGGCCGACGGGCGGCCGATCGCCGACGGCCCGGCGTCCACCGTCCTGGCGGGCGGTTGGTACTTCGCGACCGAGACCGCGCGGATTACCGCCGGCCGCGCGCTGCTGCCCGCCGACGGCGCGGCGCTGCTGACGTCACACGCCGAGGCGCGCGTCTCGTGACCTGGGAGCTCGTCACCTTCGGCCTGCTCGCGCTCGTGCTCGCGGTCGGCTTCACGTGGTACGAGCGCACGCACCCGTCGAGCAAGGTATTGGCCATGGTCGCGACGCTCGCCGCGCTGGCTGCGCTCGGCCGCGTCGCGTTCGCGCCGCTGCCCAACGTCAAGCCGACGACCGACATCGTGTTCCTCACCGGCTACGTGCTCGGCGGCGCGCCCGGGTTCGCGGTCGGCGCGCTGGCCGCGTTGTCCTCCAACCTGGTCTTCGGGCAAGGGCCGTGGACGCCGTGGCAGATGGTCGGCTGGGGGATCATCGGCGTCTTGGGCGCCGCTTGGGCGCCGCTGACGCGCGGGCGCCTGCCGCGGATCTCGACCTCGGTGTTGCTCGTTCTCTGCGCGTTCTTCTTCGGCGCGCTGACGAACCTGTCCACCTTGACCGTGACCGGCGAGACGCCGTCGTGGGCGCAGGTCATCGCCCTGCAGTCGACCGGGATCCCGTTCGACACCGCCCACGCGGTCGGCAACGTCGTGTTCTTCCTCGCCTTCGGCCCGGCCTTTGCCCGCGTGCTGCGGCGCTACCGCGCCCGCCTGGAGGTCCGCTGGATCTCCGTGCTTCCGACGACCCCCGACTCCCCGACATCATCATGAACAAGCCACTGTCCGTCCTCCTCGCCATCGCTGCCACCGCCGCGCTCGCGCTGGCGCCCGCCGCCCAGGCCGCCGACCGCGCCGCCGCGCGCTCCGGGGCCGCGTGGCTGTCAGGCGCGGTCAAGCCCGGCGCCGATGGCATGGCCGCCGACGCGATCGTCGCGCTGCGCGCCGCCGGCCGCCTCTCGCCTGCGGATGCCGCACGACGGGCAAAGGCGCTGCGCGCTGGGGCCGGCGGCTACGCCCGGACCGCGGGCGCGACCGGCAAGACGATCCTCGCGCTGGTCGCCGCGCGCTCGGGCAGCGCGCGCTGCGCCGGGCGCGTCGACCTGCTCGGCCGGCTCAACTCCTACGGGAAGGCCGGGCGTTACGGGTCGACGATCTACGACCAGGCCTACGCGATGCTCGCTGCGCACGCGCTGCACGCCGGGCCGTCGGCCAACGCGGTCCGCGTCCTGCTCAACGCCCGCGGCGCCAACGGCTGGAACTTCCAGTTGCGCGCGTCCGGCGGTCGCGCCGATGACGTCACCGCGACCGCGCTGGCGATCCTCGCGGCCCGCGCGGCAGGGGTCTCGGCCCGCGACTCGCGCCTGCGAGCCGGCCTGCGCTGGCTGCGCACCCAGCGCACGGCGGCTGGCGGCTTCGCGCTTTCGCGCCGCGATCGCAACGAGGCCAACTCGACCGCGCTGGCGATCGAGGCGGCCAAGGCCATGGGGTCGAAGGACACGCGCGCCGAGCGCGCGCTGGCCTCGCTCCAGCGCTCCGGCGGCGCCTTCCAGTTCACGCGCAACGACGCGGGCAGCCGCGTCCTGGCGACCAACGACGCGGTCGTCGCGCTCGCCGGCCGCACGCTGCCGGTCAGCGCGCTGTCCAAGACGCCGGCGCGCTGCTGACGCTCAGCGCTTGCGCTTCGCCGCCGCCTTCTTCATCACGAGCGCCTTCGTCACCGCCTTGCCGCTCACCCCAGCCAGGCGCGGCGTCAGCGTGACGCGGTAGCTCCCGGCGGCGAGCCGCTTCCCGCTCAACCGACCGTTCCACACCACCTTGTTGGGGCCCGCGACGTCCACGTGGCGCAGCGTGCCCTTGACCGTGACGTAGCGCGTGCAGGCCTTCGCCTTCTTCTTGGTGGCCTTGCGCGGCGGCGCGACGCAGCGGGCGCCCTTGCGGACGCCGCGAGCCTTGCGGGCGAAGGCGATCGTCGTGGTCGCCGGAGCGCTGTCGGTCCAGGCGATCGTCGCGGTCGACAGCTTCACCTTGGTGATGACCGGCGTGATCGGCGGCGGGCCGCCCTTGATGCCGCCGCTCCCGCCGGCTCCGGGGCCCGGCGTCGCGGGCGTGGTGAACGACGCTGGCGCCGAGCGCGCCGTTCCGTCCTCGCCAACGCCGACCAAGGTGTAGGCGTAGGTCGTGCCGGGCGCCAGCACGGTCGCCGCGAAGCTCACCGGCACCGCGCCATCGGTCCCCGCGGCCACGACGATGTCGGCCGACCGGCCGCCGGGCCACTCGGCGTGGACGGTCGTCTTCCCGCGCCGCGCGTCGACCGTGCCGCCCAGCGTCGCGCCGACCGTCGTCACCCCGCTTGCGCCCGTCGCGACCACGCCCGCCGCCGCGCGCTCGTAGGCGCCCGCGTCGCACGCGCCGCCGAACGGCCGCGGCACGCCGCGCTGATCGGTCGCGTCGCACGCGCCGCCCGCCGTCGCCGGCACCGCGTCCAGCGCCGGGCTGCCGGCCTTGAGCGCCAGCGTCTCGGTCGCGCCTCCGTGGACGCCGAGCGCGCTCTCCAGCAACGGGTCGGCGACCAGCTCGCTCGCCCCGCAGCCGTCGCTGCCCGCGGGCCAGACGACGTTCCCGACGCCGGTCCACGCGATCGCGCCGATGCGGCTGCACTGGCCCGGTGCGTTCTCCGCGACGACCGACCCCTGGATCTCGACGGCGGCCGCCACGATCCCGCCGAACCCCGCGAAGCCCGGCAGCGCGGACGGCGCGGTCCCGTCGCTGCCCGGCGGAGACCCGTTGCCGCCGAACCCGCCGGAGCCCGACCCCGGCGCGCCCGGCGTGCCCGGCGCCGCGTTGCGCGCGAGCGTGCTCCCGCGCACACGCACCGTCGGGCTCGTCACCTCCGGGTCCTGGGCCAGCGCGCCGCCGCTCCCGGCGTCGCCGCCGCTCCCGGCCAGGCCGAACCCGCCGTTGCCGCCCGGGTAGCCGCTCGCGCCGCGACCGCCTGGCGCGCCGTAGCCGTTGCCTCCGCCACCGCCGCCGTCGGTCGTGTTCCCGACGACCGTCGACTCCAGCAGCCGGACGCTCCTGCTCCCGTTCCCGTACGCCATCAACCCGCCGCCGAGCCCGCCGCTGCCGCCCTTCTCGCCGGCGCCCGAGCCGCCGGCGCCGCCGGCCGCGGTGCCCGTCCCGTTGGCCCCGCCACCGCCGTAGCCGTTCCCGCCCACGCCGCCGGCGCCGGTCGCGTTGCGCGCCAGCACGCTGCCCGAGACCGTGACGATCGAGCTGCCCTCCACGAAGATCCCGCCGCCGGAGCCGCCCTGCCCGCCGTGGCCGCCTTCTCCGTCGCCGCCACGGCCCGCGGTCCCGCTCGACGCGCCCGATCCGGCACCGCCGTGCCCGTCGCCGCCCGTGCCGCCGTCGCCGGCGACGTTGTCGACGATCGTCGAGTCGGTGATCGTCGTCGGACCGAGCACGTGCACGCCACCGCCGTCGCCGCCGCGACCGCCCAGCCCGCCGAGGCCGAGGGCGCCGACGCCCGCCTGGGTCCCGGCCTGGGCGCTGCCGCCGTCGCCGCCATCGCCGGTGCGGTTGCGGGCGACCGTCACGCGTTCGAGCACGAGCGCGGCCGTCGCCGCGATCCCGCCGCCGGCGCCGGCCCGCCCGCCCGCGTTGGCGAAGACGTCGTTGGTCGGGTTGGAGCCGCCCGCGGCGTTGCCCGCGTCACCGGTGCGGTTGTCGAGCACCGCGACGCGCCGCAGCGTGGTCGGGCCGTCGGCGCGCAGGCCGCCGCCTGGGGCGGAGACGCCGCCGTTGACGCCGCTGCTCGTCGGGGTGTAGCCGGCGGGCGTCGCGCCGCCGCGCAGCGTCGCGTCCTCGAGCGTCAGCGCGCCGTCAGGGCGCACGTCGAGCACGCGATCCAGGCCCGCCGCGTCGATCGTCACGCCGTTGCCGCGGATCGTGACGATGCCGCGGACGTCGAGGTCGCCGGTCTGGCTGCCCTCCTCGTAGAAGCCCGGCAGCGCCAGCGTCACGGCCGGCACCGCGACCACGATGACGTCGCCGTCGCCCGTGCCCGCCGCGCAGCCGCCGCGCGGCTCGTCGGCGGCCGTCGCCAGCAGCGCCTCGCGCAGCGTGCAGCGGCCGTCGTCGGCCAGGACGTCGCCGCCGCTGTCGACGGTGAGCGTGGCAGCGTCGGCACCGGGCGCCGCGGCGAACGTCAACATCAGAGCGGCGGTCGCGAGGAGGGGACGCATACGTGGACGCTACGCGCGTGGCCGCACGGCCGTCCACAGCCGAAGGACCAGACCGGAATCCAGAAACGCGCGATTTTCGAAACGGTTCGGCGCGGTATGTGCCAGATGGCGCATGAGCGATCACCCCGAACGCCTGCTCGTATAGGGTCCGCGCCTCTTATGCGCATCGGCGTTCCTATGGAATCGGCGGAGGGCGAGCGGCGCGTCGCCCTCGTGCCCGAAACGGTCAAGAAGCTCGTCGCGAAGGGTCACGAAGTCACCGTCGAGTCGCAGGCCGGACAGGCCGCGCTCGTCCCCGACGACCTGTACGCCGACGCTGGGGCCACGATCGGCGACCCGTGGGGCGCCGAGGTCGTGGTCAAGGTCGCACCGCCGTCAGAGGGTGAGCTGTCCAAGCTCTCCGGCGGCCAGACCCTCATCGGCTTCCTGAACCCCCGGGGCAACCCTGAGGGGCTTCAGAAGGTGGCGGCCACCGGCGTGACGGCGTTCGCGATGGAGGCGATCCCGCGGATCTCGCGCGCGCAGTCCATGGACGCGCTGAGCTCGCAGTCAAACGTCGCGGGCTACAAGTCCGCGCTGCTGGGCGCCGACCACGCGACGCGCTTCTACCCCATGTTGATGACCGCCGCGGGCACGATCCCGCCGGCGAAGGTCCTCGTCCTGGGCATCGGCGTCGCGGGCCTGCAGGCGCTGGCCACGGCCCGCCGCCTCGGCGCGCAGACCACCGGCTACGACGTGCGCCCGGAGACGGCCGAGCAGGTCGAGTCGCTGGGCGCCAAGTGGCTGGACCTCGGCATCGAGGCCGCCGGCGAGGGCGGCTACGCGCGCGAGCTCACCGAGGAGGAGCGCGCGCAGCAGCAGCAGGCGCTGACCGACGCGATCAAGGGCTTTGACGTGGTCATCACGACCGCGCTCGTCCCGGGCCGTCCGGCGCCGCGCCTGGTCACGGCCGAGGCCGTCGAGGGCATGAAGCCCGGCAGCGTGATCGTCGACCTTGCGGGCGAGACCGGCGGCAACTGCGAGCTGACCGAGCCCGGCCAGACCGTGGTCAAGCACAACGTCACGATCGTCTCGCCCTTGAACCTGGCGGCGACCATGCCGGAGCACGCGAGCGCCCTGTACGCGCGCAACCTGCTGGCGCTGATCGAGCTGATCGCCGACGACGAGTCCGGGGCCTACGCGCCCGACTTCGAGGACGAGATCCTCGCCGGGGCCGTCGTCGTCAAGAACGGAGAGCTGCAGTCATGACATCGACCCTCGTCACGAACCTCGCGATCCTCGTGCTCGCCGGCTTCGTCGGCTACGCGGTGATCTCGAAGGTCCCCAACACGCTGCACACGCCGCTGATGTCGGGCACGAACGCGATCCACGGCATCGTCGTGCTCGGCGGCATCGTCCTGCTGGTCAACGGCTTCGCCGACGGGTTCCTGAACAAGCTGCTGCTGGTGATCGCGGTCGCCTTCGGCACGATCAACGTGGTCGGCGGCTTCCTGGTCACCGACCGGATGCTTGAGATGTTCAAGGCCAAGCCGAAGGACGCCATCGAGGCGACCCCGGAGGAGGGCAAGTGATCGCTTCGAGCTTCATCACGGACCCGAACTTCATCGCGGTCCTCTACATCGTCTCGTTCGCCCTGTTCATCTACGGGCTCTCCGGCCTGACGGGCCCGAAGACCGCGGTGCAGGGCAACCGCATCGCGGCGGTCGGCATGGGCATCGCGGTCATCGCGACGCTGCTGGTGCCCGACGTCAACAACATCGTGTTGATCATCCTGGGCGTGGCGATCGGCACCGCGGTCGGCGTCCCGGCCGCGCGCCAGGTCAAGATGACCCAGATGCCGCAGATGGTCGCGCTGTTCAACGGCGTGGGCGGCGGCGCGGTCGCGCTGATCGCGTGGGTCGAGTTCCGCGAGTCCGACGGCTTCGCGCTCGAGCCGACCTACATCGCGATCTTCAGCTGCTTTGCGGCGATCGTCGGCTCGGTCTCCTTCTGGGGCTCGAACATCGCGTTCGCCAAGCTCCAGGAGCTGATCGACGGCGGGTCGGTCAAGCCGTTCGGCTCGGCGCAGACGCTGGTCAACGGCGCGCTGCTGGCGGTCTCCATCGCCTGCGGCGTGGCGATTGTCGCCGGCTCGCACAGCGAGCTGCTGATGATCGTGCTGCTGATCTCCGCCGCGATCGTCGGCAACTTCCTGGTGCTGCCGATCGGCGGTGCGGACATGCCGGTCGTGATCTCGACGCTGAACGCCTTCACGGGCCTCAGCGCCGCGGCGACGGGCATCGCGCTCAACAACACGTCGCTGATCGTCGCGGGCATGATCGTCGGCGCGTCCGGCACGCTGCTGACCCAGCAGATGGCCGTCGCGATGAACCGCACGATCACCTCGGTTCTGCTCGGCGGGTTCGGCGGCGAGGTCGCCGCGGTGGCCGGCCCCGGCGGCGCGTCGGGCACGGTGCGCGCCACGAGCGCGGCCGACGTCGCGATCCAGATGGCCTACGCGCGCCAGGTCGTCGTCGTGCCGGGCTACGGCATGGCGGTCTCCCAGGCTCAGCACGCCGTCCGCGAGATGGCCAAGCTGCTTGAGGCCAAGGGCGTGACGGTCAAGTACGCGATCCACCCGGTCGCGGGCCGCATGCCGGGCCACATGAACGTGCTGCTCGCCGAGGCCGACGTGCCCTACGAGCAGCTCAAGGAGATGGACGACATCAACGGCGAGTTCGGTCGCACCGACGTCTCCCTGGTCATCGGCGCCAACGACGTCACCAACCCGGACGCGCGCAACAAGGCCGACTCGCCGATCTACGGCATGCCGATCCTCAACGTCGACGAGTCGCAGTCGGTGATCGTGCTCAAGCGCTCGATGTCCTCCGGCTACGCCGGCATCGACAACCCGCTGTTCGTCAACCCGAAGACGTCGATGCTCTTCGGGGACGCCAAGGGCTCGGTCGAGGGCATCACGGAAGAGCTGAAGATCCTCTAGGGAAGGTCCCCCGGAAGACGCCGCGGCTGAGCGAACCGTCTCGCGGCGCCAGAGCCGAGGCGCGCGGATCGCCGGGCCACCAGCCCGTCTCACCGCGCGCATCGTCGCTGGCATCCACGATCCGGCCCGCTCAGCCGTGCCGTCTGTTCCGGGGAACCTTCCCGGACCGATGGTCGGGTGGTTCGGGGCGCAATTGCGCTCCGAACCCCTTTCCGTCATCGCGTTTGCGGGGTAGCCTCATTGAGGTGAGCGCCCTGCCGCTCGAGATCAAGGCCATCGTGGCTGTCGCCCTGGTCCTCTCGGTTGCCCGAGCGTTCCTCGGTGTGCCCGCGCGGCGGGCGCACGACCGCCTCGCGCGGACGCTCGTCGGCCTGTCGATCTGCCTCTACGTCCTGGCGGGCGAGGCGCTGCTCGAGAACCAGGACGGGATGGCCGGCGCGTTCGTGATCTGCGGCGTCGAGGCGCTGTGCCTGGCGGCGTGGGTCGCCCGGCGTCGCGACGACGACGACGGCTGGGACGACGGTGGAGGCGGTGGGGGCGAAGGCCCCGACGACGACCCGCCGACGCCGATCGACTGGGACGCGTTTGACCGCGCCCGCGACGGCTGGCGCCCGCGCGAACCGGTCGCCTAACGGCCATTCGTGGGCTGATCGGGTCCTGACGTCAAGGGCCGCGCGGAGGCGCCGACCACCCGTAGGGAGTGGTCGCGAGCACCGTCAAGAAGAAGAAGGCCTCAAAGAAGGTCAAGAAGAAGGCAGCGGCCAAGGTCAAGAAGACCTGCAAGGTCGTGGTCAAGAAGGTCCGCGGCAAGAAGCGGAAGGTCAAGGTCTGCACGCCGGCCAAGGCGAAGAAGAAGACGACCGCGACCAAGAAGAAGCCGACGGTCAAGAAGCCCGCGATCGGCCAGAAGGCGCCGGCCGCCAAGGTCGTCCCGCCGCCCGCGGCCAAGACGCCCGCGCCCGCCGACGGGCCGGTCCCGCAGTTCATCAAGACCGCGTCGGAGGCCAAGATGGAGCGCCTGCTGTGGCGCGCCGGCTTCGGCCCGGCGCCGGGGCAGGCCGCGGCGCTCGCCCAGCAGGACGTCGGCGCGGTGGTCCGCTCGCTGACGCAGCCGTCCGGCACCGCGCGCCTGACCGGCCCGGCGCCGACCGACGAGAACGGCCAGCCGCTGGCGCCCGCCGACGCATGGGGCCACGACCACCTGTCGTGGATGGATCGCATGATCCGCTCCGACCAGCCGCTGGTCGAGCGGATGGCGCTGGTCTGGCACGACTGGTTTGCGACCTCCAACGACACGGTCAACTCGCAGCAGTTGATGCTCAACCAGGTCCAGACGTTCCGCGACAAGGGCCTCGGGACGTTCGACGACCTGCTGACCGCGGTGACGACCGACCCGGCGATGCTGCTGTGGCTCGACGGCACGTCCAACAACAAGTGGTCGATCAACGAGAACTACGCGCGTGAGCTGATGGAGCTGTTCACGCTCGGCGCCGACCGCGGGGCCTACACCGAGACCGACGTGCGCGAGATGGCCAAGGCCTTGGCCGGGTTCCGCTCCGACTGGACCGCCGAGCTGGGCTCGCACAACTTCCGCTTCGACCCGACGTGGCGCGTCACCGGCGCCAAGACGATCTTCGGCCAGAGCGGCGACTTCGGCTGGCAGGACGCGCTGCGCCTCTGCCTGAACCACCCGCTGCACGCGTCGTTCTTCTGCACCAAGCTGTGGTCCTACTTCATCCCAACCGCGCCGAGCGCCGAGACGCTCGCGTCGCTGATGGGTCTCTACACGTTGTCGGGCCGTCAGATCCAGCCGGTGCTGGAGGCGATCCTGCTGCACCCGGACTTCTGGGACGGCGCCGACATGGTGATCGCGCCGGTCGTCTGGACCGCCGGGATGCTGCGCTCGGTCGGCCGCGGGATCGACACGACCGCGTGGTCGTGGCTGGCGACCTACACCGGGCAGCGCCTCTTCTACCCGCCGAACGTCGCCGGCTGGGACGACACCCGCTGGCTGGACACCTCCACGATGCGCGGCCGCTGGCAGACCGCCAACTACGTGTTGATGAAGAGCTACGTCAACCCGTGGAGCGGCCCGGCCTACGACGCGACCGAGGACGCGGCGACCGCTGTCAGCCGGGCGATGGCCGCGCTTGGGAACCCGTCGCTATCTGCCGAGACCCAGAAGGTGATCGCGGACTTCGCGCTGACGGCGGTCCCGGCGACGACGCCGTCGTGGGCGCGGTCGCAGTACCGGGCGATGCGCCAGAACGCGCTGCGCCAGCTGATCGCCTCGTCCCCCGACCTCCAGGTGTGCTGATGGCCTGCTGTGATGACTTCCGCCGTGCGACCGCCGGTCACGGCCTGCCTGCGATCGAGCCCGGGATGCCGGACCCGGCGGGCACCGGCATGGACCGCCGCGCGTTCCTGATGCGCGGCGCGGGGCTGGCGCTGTCGGTCTACGGCGCGTCGAAGCTGGGCCTCGACCAGCTCGAGGCGGGCGTGGCGGCAGCCTCTTCTGGCTCGGGTGCGCCCGTGTTGGTCAACGTCTTCCTGCCCGGCGGGCTGGACTCCCTGAGCGCGCTGGCGCCGGTCGGCGACGCGCGTTACGCCGCGCTGCGCCCGACGCTGAAGCTCGCGGCCGGGACCGGCGCGACGTTCGCGGAGGACACGCGGCTGATGTGGCATCCGGCGGCCGCCGGTCTCGCGCAGCTGCACGCCGAGGGCAAGGTGTCGGTCTTCCCGGCGATCGGCTACGACCACCCGGATCAGTCGCACTTCACCTCGCGCCACTTCTGGGAGGTCGGTGCGCTGGACCCGGGCGCGCGCCTGGGGTGGATGGGCCGCTACCTCGATGTTGTAGGTGATGTCGACAACCCGTTGCAGGGGATCGCGCTGGACGCCTCGCTGGCGCCGTCGCTGGCCTCCTCGCGCGTGCCGGTCGCGGCGATCTCCAAGCCGTCGGACTACTCGTTCTGGGTCCAGGGCGTCGCCAACCCGACGTCCGATCCGATGATGGAGGCCTACGGCCGGATGGGCGCGCTGGCCGGCGGCGCCTCGGGCGCGCTGGACACCGCGCGGACGGTCGTGCGTCAGGTCGACGGCGTGCGGCGCTCGCTCGGCGCGTTCGTCACGGCCGACGGCAAGCCCGGTTACACCTCGCCGGTGACCTACCCGAGCGGTGATCTCGGCGCGCGGCTGGCGGCGCTGGGCGCGATGCTGGCGGCCGGGCTGCCGATCCGCTGCGTCGCGGTTCAGGGCGCGGGCGGCTACGACACCCACAGCGACCAGGCCACCACGTTGACCACCAACTTGGGCAAGACGGTGGACTCGATCGTCGCCTTCCAGCGCGACCTCGAGGCCCGCGGCCTGGCCGACCGCGTGCTGATCCAGATGTGGTCGGAGTTCGGCCGCCGCCCGAAGGAGAACGGCACCGGCACCGACCACGGCGCCGCCGGCTGCGCGTTCGTCATCGGCACCCGCGCGAAGGGCACGATGGTCGGCGAGTTCCCGGGCCTGAGCACCCTTGACGCCCAGTCCAACCTCCGCGCGACCAGCGACTTCCGCACCATGTACTGCTCGCTGCTGGAGCAGTGGATGGGGATCGACGCCGCGCAGGTCATCCCGAACGCGGCCGCGCTGGGCCGCGTGGCTTTGGTGCGGTAGATGCGCCGCGCGCTCGTCGCCCTCGTGCTCGCCGCCTCGCTCCTGGCCGGGAGCGACGCGGTCGCGGGCGCCGCGAGCAAGGCGAAGGTGAAGTGCCACTGGGTCAAGGCCACCAAGAAGCGCAAACGCCACAAGGTGTGCGTGAAGGTGAAGACCACCAAGAAGAAGACGCCGGCGAAGAAGGACACGGCAAAGGGGACAGGCTCCAAGCCGTCCTCCTCCGCGCCCGCGACTTCATCCGCGCCCACGTCGTCCGCACCCACCATCACCTCTGCGCCCGCCGCCAGCACGACGATCCCCGCCGCGTCGCCGCCCGCCTCGTCCGACCCCACGCCCATCGCGCCCGCCGCCGCGCGCCTCCAGGCGACCACGCGCGAGTGGTCGATCACGCTCTCGCGCCCATCCGTCACCGCCGGCGCGCTCGTCCTCCAGCTCGTCAACCGCGGCGAAGACGCCCACGACCTCCACCTTCGTCCCGCCTCCGGCGGCGCCGACCTGCTCACCATCGTCTCCACCGAGCCCTCCGGCGTCGCCGACGCCTCCGGCACGCTCGCGGCCGGCACCTACACCTTGTATTGCTCGCTGCCCGGCCACGAGGCCGCGGGCATGAAGGCGACGCTGACGGTCCAGTAGCGCCCGTCTGCGGCCGATCACCAGGAGGTGGACGCCGCGCGCGACCAACGACGGCCGGCCCTCGACGGCCTGCGCGGCCTCGCCGCGCTCGTCGTGCTGCTGTCGCACGTGGTCATGGCCGGCGTGCCGGCGCTCGGCGCGGCGGCCGTGTTCGGTGCGGAGCCGTCAGGCGTCGCGTGGCTGTTCGTGCACACGCCGTTGGCCACGGTGTGGGCGGGTCCCGAGCTCGTCATCGTCTTCTTCGTGCTCAGCGGGCTGGTGCTGACGCGCGCGCTGCAGGCGCGTCCCGTACGGCCGGGTGCGTTTCTCGTCGGGCGCATCGTCCGGCTTTACCTGCCGGTGTGGGCGAGCCTCGGCCTCGCGGCCGCGCTGCTCGCGCTCGTCCCGCGGTCGCCGTCGTTGGCGCCTATGGCCGGCGCCAGCGACTGGCTGAACGACCTCGCGCAACCGGTTGGGGCCGAGTCCGTCTCACGCAGCGTGGCGCTCGTGCTCGACGGCTCCGTCTACGGGAACGGGAAGCTCAACGGCGTGCTGTGGTCGCTGCGCTGGGAGGTGTGGTTCTCGCTCGCGCTGCCGCTGCTGATGCTCGTGCGGGGGACGATCGCCCGGCTGGCGATCCCGCTGGTCATCGTGTCGCTGCTGGCGGTCGACCATGGTGCGGGTCACGCCTCGCTGCGGTTTCTGCCGCCGTTCGCGGTTGGCGTCGTGCTGGCGCTGCACGAGCAGCGAATCGGCGCCTGGCGCGCCGCGCTGGGTGGCCGTGGGGCGTGGCCGGCGGCCGCGCTGGCCATGTCCTTGCTGAGCGCGGACATGTGGCTGCCGGGCACGTCGCTGGGGTCTGGGCCGGATGGGGCACTCGGGTCTGGGCCGGGCGGGACGCTCGTCCTCGTCGGCGCTGCGCTCGCGGTGCTCGTCCCGTTGTTGTACGGGTCGGTCGCGCGCGTCCTGTGCACCAGACCGATGCAGTGGCTCGGCTCGCGCTCGTTCAGCCTCTACCTGGTGCACTTCCCGATCGTGCTCGCGTTCGTGTACGGGTTGGGCGTCCCGTCGTTCGGCGTGCTGCTCGCGCTCGCCCTGCCGACGTCGCTGCTGGCCGCCGAGGCCTTCCACCGCGCGATCGAGCGTCCCTGCCACGCGCTCGCCCGTGCGGCGACCGCGCAGATCGCGGCGCGGTACCGCCATCGCGAGCCCGCTCCGGCTGTCGCGCCGGCCTAGGAAAAGCGACGGGGGCGGCGCCACCACGCGCCGCCCCCGTCTAAAGCGCGGCCCACTCGGCAGAGGGTCGCGCAGTTGGTCCGCGCCCCGGGATGACCCGGGGCGCGAAGTCTGTGTCAGGCCACCGCGGGTGCGGGCGCGTCTCCGCGCCGGGCGGCTTCTGCCTGCTCGCGCGAGTCGCGCGAGGAGATCAGCAGCGCGGCGAGGATCGCTCCCGTGAGCGCGAAGCCCGCGCCGACCGCGAACGCGGTCTGGAAGCCCTCGGTCAGCGCGATCGCCGGGTTGCGCTCGCCGGAGGCGAAGACGTCCTCGGTCCGGCTGTTGGCCAGCGAGGAGAGGATCGCCAAGCCGAGCGCGCCGCCGACCTGCTGGGAGGTGTTGATCAGCCCGGACGCCAGGCCCGCTTCGTCGGGCTGGGTGCCGGTGACCGCGCCGATCGTGACCGACACGAACGAGAAGCCCAGGCCGATCGCCGCCAGCAGCGACGGGAACAGGACGTCGCCGAGGTAGGTGCCGTCCTGCGCCGAGACCTGGGAGAACCACGCCAACCCGGCGGTCACGAACAGCAACCCGATGATCAACGTTGGCTTGAACCCCAACTTCGTCACCAGCTGCGAGGCGAAGCCAGCCGAGAAGATGATGAACAGCGCCAGCGGCAGGTACGCGAGGCCGGTCTTCAGCGCGCTGTACTCCAGCACCTGCTGGAGGTAGAGCGAGATGAAGAAGAACATCGCAAACAGCGACATGCCGATGAGCAGGCCGACGATGTTCGAGCCGCGCAGCGAGCGCAGCCGGAAGATCCCGAACGGCACGAGCGGGTGGCGCGACGCGTTTTCGACGACCGCAAACAGGCCGAGGAGGCCGAGCGAGACGGCGCCGAGGGCGAGCGTCTGGGTCGACGTCCAGCCGGCGTTGTTGGCGTCGACCAGCGCGTAGACGCCGATCGCCAGGCCGGCGGTGACCGTGAAGGCGCCCGCGACGTCGAAGTGGCGCTCGCTCACGTCGTCGCGCGACTCGGCCAGCAGGCGCGGTGCGAGCGCCGCGGCGGCGATGCCGATCGGCACGTTGACGAACAGCACCCACTCCCAGCCCGCCCACTCGGTGAGCACGCCACCGAGCAGGACGCCGGCCGCGCCGCCGGAACCGGCGACCGCGCCCCAGACGCCCAGCGCGGTGTTGCGCTCGGAGCCCTCCTTGAAGGTGGTGGTGACGATCGACAGCGCGGCGGGGGAGACCAGCGCGGCGCCCAGGCCCTGCACGCTGCGGGCGATGATCAGCCACATCTCGTTCTGCGCGAAGCCGCCGGCCAGCGACGCCAGCGCGAAGAGGCTCAGGCCGGCGATGAACATCCGGCGGCGGCCGAGCAGGTCGGCGAGGCGGCCGCCGAGCAGCAGGAAGCCGCCAAAGACCAAGGTGTATGAGTTGACCACCCAGGACAGGTTGTCCTGGGAGAAGTTGAGGTCCTTGCCGATCGACGGCAGGGCGACGTTGACGATGGACGCGTCGAGGACGACGACGAACTGCGCGGTCGCCAAGAGGGCGAGCGCAAGCCACTTGTTGGAGGGAGCGGCGGAGGAAGACAAAGGGGGAGGGCCTCCGGTTATGGACCGTTCTGGGGAGAGGTTTCGACAATACGGAGAGGCGGTTCCGTTTGTCAAGCCCCGGCGCTACAGTGCGGTCAGATGGCGTCCGCAGAGTCCGAGAAGCCCTTGCGCGCCGACGCCCGCCGCAACCGCGAGCGGATCGTCGACGCTGCCGGCGCGGTGTTTGCGCAGTGCGGCGCGGCGGCGCAGATGGACGACGTCGCGCGCCGGGCGTGCGTCGGAGTGGGCACCGTCTACCGTCACTTCCCGACCAAGCAGGCGTTGTTGGGGGAGTTGCTGGCGGCGAAGTTCCGCGGCCATGCGGAGATCGCGCGCAAGTGGGCCGTGCAGGACGACGGCTGGACCGCGTTTGAGGGCTTCCTGCGCGAGACGTTCGCGCAGGTCGCCGAGGACGCGACCCTTCAACAGCGCGTGCACTGGGTCGACGACGACGAGGCGCTGGCGATCGCCGCGGTCGAGCGCAACGTGGTCGTCGAGGTCCTCGGCGGGATCATCGAGCGCGCCAAGGCGCAGGAGACTTTGAGAGCGTCGTTCACCGTCGGCGACATCCCGGCGGTGATGTGCGCGGTCGGCGCCGTGATGGCGATGCGCCACCGCCCGGAGATCGACGCCGACGCGTTCGTCGACCTCCTGATCGGCGGCCTGCGCGCGTAGGTCTACTTCTCGTGCGCCGGGCGGTAGGCGTCGTCGGTCTCGTGGGCCTTGAAGAACGACACCATCGGCCCCACGTACTCCGGGAAGCGCGGGCAGCGCAGCCCGTTGCGCCCGAGCACCTCCGCCGCCTGCGCGACGTCGAACGACACGGGGTGGTTGAGGTAGATGATGGACTGCCGCGGCGTCCCGCCGAAGAGCTTGCGGACCGGCTTGAGCCTCAGCGACCGGTCAACGACGCCGGGCGGCAGCGGCAGCTTGGGCTCCTTGCCCGCGTACTCGCGCGCCAGTAGCCGCGCGAGCTCGGCCGAGGAGACCGGCTCGGGGTCGACGAGGTGCAGCGTGTGGCCGACCGCGTCCTCGTCGGCCGCGCCCGCGGCGATCGCGTCGACCACGAAGTCGACCGGCACCACGTTGAACGGCGCGTCGCCGCGCCCGACCTGAAGCAGCGAGCCGAGCGGCGCGCCCATCGATCGCAGCAAGTAGTACGGGCCGTCGAACTTCTGGGTCTCGCCGGTCTTGGAGTCGCCGACGACGATCGCCGGGCGGTAGATCGTCGTCGGGATGTCGCCCATCGACGCGCGGACGATCACCTCGGCGGCGAACTTGGTGGACTCGTAGAAGTTCTTGAAGGCCTGGCCCTTGGCGAGGTCGTCCTCGAGCACCAGGCCGGAGCGCGTGCCGGCGACGTAGGCGGTCGAGATGTAGTGGTGGCGCTCGAGGTTCTCGCAGCGCGCGCAGAAGTCCACGACGTGCTGGGTGCCGGTGACGTTGACGCGCTCGGCGAGCTCGGCGCCGACCGCGAGGTCGTAGACGGCGGCGAGGTGGAAGACGCGCACGGTCTCGGCGGTCAGCCGCGCGTAGGTCTTCTCGTCGAGCCCGAGCGTCGGGTGCGTGATGTCGCCGGGCTGCACGTCGACGCCGTCGGGCGCCAGCGCGCGGGCGCGCTCGGCCATCCGCGGCTCGACCAGCGCGACGATCCGCGCCTCGTCGTCGTCGGCCAGCAGTCGGGGGACGAGCCGGCCCGCGAGGAAGCCGGGAAAGCCGGTGAGGAGGTAGGTGCGGGGCATCTTCGGGGAAACCTACGCGTTCAATCGACCAGGCGTCGCTCGACGGCCCAGCGGGAGAGCTCGTGGCGGGTCGAGAGCTGGAGCTTGCGCAGGACGGCGGAGACGTGCGCCTCGACGGTCTTGACCGAGATCCCGAGACGCTGGGCGATCTCCTTGTAGAGGTAGCCGCGGGCGATGTGGCGCAGGACCTCGCGCTCGCGCGGCGTGAGCTGGTCGAGGTCGGCGTCGGAGGCGGCGGGCGTGCCCGCAGCAGCGCTACCGCTACCGCCGCTTGCGAACGCGTCGAGCACGAAGCCCGCCAGGCGCGGCGAGAAGACCGCGTCGTCGTCCTGCACGCGGCGGACCGCGTCGGCCAGCTCGGGTGGCGAGATCGTCTTGGTGACGTAGCCGCGGGCGCCGGCGCGGATCACCGCGATGACGTCCTCGGGGTCGTCGGAGACGCTCAAGGCCAAGCACTTGGCGTTCGGCGCCTCGGTCGCCAGGCGGCGCAGGATCTCGACGCCGCCGCCGCCCGGCAGGTGGACGTCGAGCAGGACGACGTCAGGCGCGGCCTCCACGATCGTCGCGACCGCGCTGTCGACGTCCCCGGCCTCGCCGACGATCTCGACCAACCCCTCCAACTCGCTGCGGACGCCCGCGCGAAACAGCGCGTGGTCGTCCACGAGCACGACGGTTGGCAATGACGATGACAACGGGGTCGGCTCACTCATCGATGATCAGCTCCACTTCGGTGCCCGTTCCGGGCGTGCTCTGGACGGTGGCGCGGCCGCCGTGCCGGGCCATGCGGCCCTCGATCGACTCGCGGACGCCACGACGATCATCGTCGATCGCGGCCGGGTCAAAGCCCACGCCGCGGTCGCGGACGAAGACCTCGGTACGGCCGTCCTCGACCTCCATGAACAGCGCGATCGACGCGGCGCCGCTGTGGCGCGCCGCGTTGGCCAAGGCCTCGCGCGCCGCGGCGACCAGCGCGCGGTGGCGGTCGTCCAGCTCGCGGTCGCTGACGGTCACGACCTCGACCGGCACGCCGTGGGCCTCCTCGCACTCGGCGGCGGCGGCGCGCAGCGCGTCGGCCAGCCGCTCGTCGGGGCGGGCCTCGGGCGCGCCGGACAGCCACGCGCGCAGCTCGCGCTCTTGGCGACGGGCGAGCGTCGCGACCGCGCGCGGGTCGTCGGCGCGCTTCTGCACCAGCGCGAGCGTCTGCAGGACGCTGTCGTGCAGGTGCGCGGCGACCTCGGCGCGCTCCTGGGAGCGGATCCGCGCGTTGCGCTCGGCGTTCATGCCGCGGACCATCTGAAGCCAGAACGGCGCGAGGATCAGGCCGAGGCCGAGCGCGACGACGACGAACGACAGGACGAGGTCGCGCGCGCCGCGCAGCGCGCCGTTGGCCTGCAGGAAGATCAGGATCGCGCCGAGGACGAGCGCGATCGCGAAACCGCCCTGGTAGATCGAGCGCAGCCGCTCGGGCAGGCCGTGGCCGAGCGGCTGCGGTGCGGCGCCCGCCGCAGCCTCGGCCGCGGCCGCCGCGGCGGACTCCTCGGCCATCGCCGCGCGCGGCTTGTCGCGCTCGGCCTCCTGCGCCCGCGCGCGCCCGGTCGTCTGGCGCCACAGCAGTGCCAGCCCCGACGAGGCGAGCACGAACGGCCAGACGATCGCGTCGCTCCACCACAGTCCCAGCTCGCGCACGGTCAGCAGGCCGGCGAGCGTCAGGCACGCCACGCCCGCGGTGATCTGCCACGCGCCCGGCCGTGCCCGCAGCCGCGCCGCGATCGCTGGGCCGCCGTCGGCGGCGGGCATCAGCATCCAACCGGCGATGTAGAGCGGCAGCCCGATGCCCGGCACGACCGTCAACACGACGAGCGCGACGCGGATCAGCACCGGCTCGACGTTCAGCGACCGCCCGAGCCCGGCCGCGACGCCCGCGATGACCTTGCGCTCGGTGTCGCGGCGCAGCGGCGGGCGCCGCGGGCGGGCGCTCGGGGGTGCGGCGACGTCGGCGGTCACCGCACCATCATGCGCCATCGCGTTTGGCGAGCCCACCCACGAGCAGCACGAGGCCCAGCACGGTCAGGACGATCGGGGCCAGCGAGCCGAAGTCGAGGCTCACCTGGCCGGCCTGGTCGAGGAGCAGCACGGTTCCGAGCGCGAGGACGGAGAGGCCTTGGACGAAGGTCGCGAAGTCCGGTTTCACCGTCGCTCCCCGGCGCAGCCGGCGTCGGCCAGCACGTCGCTGATCTCGTCGGACACGTGGTCGTCCTCATCCCAGTGGCCGCTGTCGCGGCGGTCGTGGAGGACCTCGATCGCGCCGATCCCGACGTTGGCGTCGAGGATCAGCCGGCGCGCGTTGGAGCGGGAGATCGTGCCGCGCTGGTCGTCGACGTCCGCGCCGCCGCTCTCCTCGCCCAGGACACCGACGTAGCCGAGGCCGGCGTGCGTGTCGGCCTGGACGCAGGTGTCGGCCGGGACGAGCACGAGCGCGTGGCCGGTGCCGACGTCGACCTTCACGCGCGTCGTCGCCTCGCGCGGCCAGTCCATGCGCCGCAGGTCGACGACGAGCTGACCGACGCCGAGCTGGTACTCGGGCTTGACGTCGGCGATCGTCGCGGGCAGGTAGCTGCGCTCGCCGATCCCGCCGTCGACGTCGACGCCCGCGGCCTCCACGACGCCGCTCGGGATCGCGATCGCCAGCGCGGGCACGACCAGCCAGCGGGCGCTGCGGTGCCGGAACGAGAGCCCGACCATTGCGACGCCCATCGCGATCACGACGATCGCGACGATCGTCCCGCCGCCCGCGGCGGTGGCGAACGCGGCGCCCACGGCCAGCACGGCGGCCCCGATCAGGCCCGCGGCGAGGATCAGCGCGGCGCCCGCGATCCGGCCCGCCGCCGGTTGGTTCTCGCCACGGCCCGCGAGCAGCCGTTGACCGGCGACGGCGAGGATCGCGACGCACAGGACCGTCGGCGCGAGCGCGCCGAACGCCCAGCCGAAACCGACGCCCCACGCGCCGTCCAGCAGCGCAACGCCAGCTAGGACGATGACAACGGCGCCGACGACCGTGGAGACGCGGCCGGGCTTGCCGGGGACGGGCTGGCCGGTGCCGTCGTCCTCGGGGACGAGCAGCAGCGCGGCGATGTAGGCGATGATCGCGAAGCCGCCGACGAAGATCAGCGCGACGGCCGCGATCCGGACGATCAGCGGGTCAACGTTGAAGTAGCGCGCCAGGCCGCCGCAGACGCCGCCTAGGACCCGCTCGTCACGCGAGCGCAGCAGGCGGCGGGGAGGCTCCGGCTGCGGCATGGTCTGGGTCGGCGCCTCGGGCGCCTCGGGCGCGTCGTGCGACTCGGGGGAGGGAGGAGGGGTCGTCTCGGACATGGCATCCACGATCCCGCGTCGCGCGCGGTCAAACCATCGGGGATGACCCTAGAGGGGCTCGGGGATGTCCCCCAGGTGCGCGGCGAGGGTCGCGTCGGGAACCCCGTCCACCAGGAAGCCCAGGACGACCTCGACGTGCTGGACCTCGAAGCGCACGCCGAGCGCGCGGGAGATCGCCGCGACCTCGCGCAGCAGCGCCAGGCCGTCCCCTGGCTTCTGCGCGCGCACGTAGGTGCCGACGGTGCGAATCTCGCCCCCCTCCGGATCATCGAAGAACCCGGCCTGCGGGACGCGGCGCGCGGCTGCGCGCAGGGCGTCGGCGTGACCGTCGGTGGCGGTGTCGGCGACGAACAGGACGAGATAGGGGTCCGGCATGCCGTGACCGACGGTACTGGCAGACTGCGCCGTCCTGATGCTGGATCGTGCTGCCGCCGTCACCGCGCTTGCCGCTGAGGAGTTCGACGTTGTCGTCGTGGGCGGCGGGATCACCGGCGCGGGCGTGGCGCTGGACGCGGCGACCCGCGGCTACTCCGTCGCGCTGGTCGAGCGCTTCGACTACGCCAGCGGAACGTCGTCGCGGTCGTCCAAGCTCGTTCACGGCGGCCTGCGCTACCTGCAGAACTTCGACCTCGGCTTGGTCCGCGAGGCGCTGGTCGAGCGCCAGATCATGGTGGGGTTGGCGCCGCACCTGGTCAAGCCGCTGCCGCTGATCGTGCCCGCGTTCGACGGCGCGCGCCCGGATCGCATGATGGGCATGGGGCTCAACTTGTATGACGTGATGTCGGTGTCGCGGCGGCGCGCCCGCCGTGGCGGCGAGGAGACCGCGTACTGGTCGCCGGACCGCCACCGGATGATCGATGCCGACGAGGTCGTTGAGGGCCTGCCGGCGCTGGCGCCGCGCGAGCCCACGTCCGGCTACCTGTTCTACGACTGCCAGACCGACGACTCGCGGTTGGTGCTCACCGTCCTGGCCGAGGCCGAGCGCTTCGGCGCGGTCTGCGCCAACGGCCTGCTGGTGACCGAGCTGTTCCAGGACGGCGGGCGGGCGCGCGGCGTGCGGGTCACCGACGACGCGACGGGCGAGTCGTTCGTCGTCCGCGCGCAGAACGTCGTCAACGCCACCGGCGTCTGGGCCGACCGCCTGCGCCCCGAGGAGCTGCATGACGCGGCCGAGGTTCCGATCATCCGGCCCTCGCGCGGCACGCACGTGACGTTCCGCCGCGAAGACCTGCCGCTGAACGTCGGTGCGATCGTCCCTGCGGGCGGGGGGCGGTTCATCTTCGCGCTGCCGTGGTTGGGCGGCTCGCTGGTCGGGACGACCGACACCGACTACGACGCGACCGACCTCGACCACGTAAAGCCCGCCGACGACGACCTCGAGTACCTCCTCGACGCGGTCAACGCTTTCTTCGCCACCGAGCTGACGGCGTCGGACATCACCGGCGCGTTCGCGGGCGTGCGGCCGCTGATCAGCAGCGCCGACGCGGGCAAGTCGGTGGACATCTCGCGCAAGGCCGAGCTGTATGAGACGTCGTCGGGGATGGTCACGATCACCGGCGGCAAGCTGACGACGTGGCGGCGGATGGCCAAGATGGCGGTCGACCGGCTGGTCGAGCGCGAGGCGCGCGACGCGCCGTGCCGCACGCACGAGATCCCGCTGGGCGAGGCGATCGAGGCGTCGGAGCTACCGCGCGTCGAGGGCGTGGACGAGAACGCCTACGCGCCGCTGGCCGCCCGCTACGGACACGCCGCGCACGACGTCCTGGCGATCGCGGCCGAGCGCGGCGAGTACGCGCAGCCGGTCGTCGGCGGGCAGCCGGACCTGCTGGCCGAGGTTGTCCATGCCGCGCGACGCGAGCAGGCGCGCACGGTCGGCGACGCGCTCCTGCGCCGCACGCGCCTGGGCCTGACCGCGGCGCGGTCCTTGGCCCAGCAGCCGGACGCGGTGGCTCGTGTGGCGGCGGCGATGGGCACCGAGCTGGGATGGGACGAGCCCGCGCGGGCACGCGCCACGGACGCCTTCGCGGCCGAATCAGCCGCCGAGGGCAACGTCCCGAGCTGACGAGCCGTCGGCGCGACACCGTAACTTCCAGCACTCCGGCGGTTTCCCCGACACGATCGCCGTACCGTCCGTTCCCCTCTCTTCGCAGGAGCGAGCTTCGCCACCCATGCGCCGCCGCCTGGTCCTCATCGCCACGTCCATCGTCGCCTCCGCCGCGTTCGCCTCGAGCGCGCACGCCGCGTTCTTCGCGGGTGAGCCGCTCGACGGTCCCAGCGCCGACATCCGGTCGGTCGGGGACGTCGACATCGCCCGTGACGGCACCGGTGCCGTCGCCTACGTCAAGCGCGACGGCGGCGTCGACCACATCTTCGTCTCGCGCCTGGTCAACGGCGGCTGGGCGGCACCCGAACGCGTCGACGTGGGCGTCGACGCCACGTCATCACAGCCGGTCGTGGCGGCGTCGGACGGCGGCCGCCTGGCGGTCGCGTGGATTGGGGGCGGCACCGTGTTCGCGAGCGTCAGGCAGGCGGGCGCGCCGGCCTGGGGCGCGCCGCAGCCGATCGTCGCCGGCGCGAGCGATCCGTCGATCGACATGTCGTTCAACGGCGCGGCGTACCTGACCTTCACGGTCAACGGCGGCGACGTGGGCGGCGCGCGGATGGACCGCACGGCGACGGCGTTCGTGCCGCTCACCGGGCCGCTGGACGCCGATCCGGCACGTACGGCGGGCGCCGACACCGGCCGCTCGCGCGTGGCGATCGCCGCAGACGGCACCGGCGTGGCGGTCTGGGGCGAGGCCGGTCACGTGTACGCGCGGCGGATGTACGGGACGAGCCCGTCGCTCGTCGTGCAGGACCTGACGCTCCCGGACCTGGAGGGCCACGTGGGTGGGATCGCGGACGCGCCGTCGGTCGACATCGAGGACGACTCGTCGTTTGCGTGGGTCGCGTTCCGCGAGCAGTTCGCCGACGGCGCTGGCGGGACGCAGGCGCGCGCGGTCGGCGTCCGGCTGCGCGGCTCGCGCAGCGACGCGCCTGTGGTCTACGACGGCCAGGCGTGGGGCGGGCAGAGCATCGAGACGCCGGAAGTCGACCTCAACGGCAAGGGCGTCGGCGTCATGACCGCCGGGACGAGCGGCGGCGTGGCGCTGTCGGCGGTCATCAAGGACGACAAGCTGAGCCCGGCGCGCGCGGTGGGCGGAACAGGGAGCCCGGCGCATCCCGTCGGCGCCGTCGCCGAGACCTACGACCGCGCGGTCAGTTGGATCAACGTCGCCGACGGCTCGGCGCACGGCGTCTTCTACGACGACAAGTCCTCGTCGCGCCTCGTGCCGGGCCCGGGGCCGGACACGCTGCTGAGCAACCCGCAGTTTGGCGCGGTCGACCCGAGCGCGGGCTTCGACACGGCTGGCGACCGCACGGGCGACTTCGCGTTTACGTGGATCCAGGCGTCCGGCGACGCCCGTCGCTTGGTGGTCGCCTCCTACGACCGCCTGCCGGGTGCGTTCACGATCTCGACGTCCTCGAAGAACTGGCGCAACGTGGTCAAGAACCCGCTGGCGTGGGGAACGGCGCTGGACCTTTGGGGCCCGCTCACCTACACGGTGCTGATCGACGGCAAGCCGGTGACCCAGACGCAGACGACCAAGGCCGCGCTGGCCGTTGGCGCGCTCGCCGAAGGCCTGCACACCTGGCGTGTGACGGCGACCGACCGCCGCGGCCAGTCGGTGACGACCGCGGTCAAGCCGCTGAAGGTCGACACGGTCGCGCCGACGGCGTCGTTCAGCGTCAAGAAGAAGAAGCGCGTGGTGACCGTGACCACGAAGGCCGCCGACGTCATCCCGCCGTCCGGCCAGGCGTCGGGGGTCAAGTACGTGCGGATCGACTGGGGCGACGGCTCGGGCTACGAGCAGGCGCGCACGGCGTCGCACAGCTACGGCCGCACGGGTGCGTTCACCGTCCGCGTGAGCGCGACCGACAAGGCTGGCAACTCGGTGGCGACGACGCGCGTGATCCACATCAGCGCCGCCAAGAAGAAGAAGTAGGCGCTTCTGCGGATCCTCGGCGACTCCGGCTCCCGCTCCGCCCGCGCCTTCGTGGCGTCGCTGGAGCTGGCGTCGCGCGAGCGTGTGGTCGCCGACATGGTGGCGACCGCCGATGGCCGCGCGGCCGTCGACGGTCGCTCCGTGGCGCTGGGCCACCCGGAGGATCGGGCGCTGCTGCGGGAGTTACGTGCGGCGGCAGACGCGATCCTCGTGGGAACGGGGACGCTGGCGGCCGAGCGCTACGCCTCGTTGTTGGACGACGAGGCGCGGAAGCGCCGGGTCGCGGAGGGGAGACCGCCGCACCCGTTGGTCGTGACGATCTCGCGCCGACTCGACCTGCCGATCGCGGCGGCGCCGATCTTCTCCGAGGCGGACGTGCCGATCCTCGCGTTCACCGAGTCGGACGCCGGCGCGCCGCCGGTCGCCGCCGACCTCGAGGTCGTCCGGCTGCCTGCGCCGCTCTCCCTGATGGCGGTTCTCGCCGCGCTGCGCGCCCGCGGCGTCAAGGGCGTGCTGTGTGAGGGCGGGCCGTCGCTGCTGCGCCGCCTGATCGCCGAGGACCTGCTCGACGACCTCTGCCTCACCGTCGCCCCGCTGCTGGCGGCGGGTGGCGCGCCGAGCATCCTCGAGGGCGACGTCCTGCCGGAGGTGCCGCGCCTGCACCTGCGCGACGTCCACCGCGCTGACGACCACCTGTTCCTGCATTACGGTCTGCGGCCGTGAGCCGACGCCGCCTCGTCCTCCGCGACCGCGCCTACGACCTCCGCCCGGGGCGCCCGCTGGTGATGGGCATCGTCAACGCCAACCCGGACTCGTTCTCCGACGCGGTTCGGACGACGACGCTCGACGCGCAGGTCGCGCTCGCCCATCGCCTGGTGGCGGAAGGCGCGGATCTGATCGACGTCGGTGGCGAGTCCGGCGTCACCTACACCGGCGTGACCGCCGCGAAGGTCGAGCGCGACCGCGTCGTCCCGCTTGTGGAGCGCCTCGTCGCTGACGGGATCGTCGTCTCGGTCGACACGTGGAAGCCGCTCGTCGCCGAGGCCGCGCTGGCCGCCGGCGCGCACGTTCTCAATGATGTCTCCGGCCTGCGCGACCCGGCGCTGGCCGACGCCGCCGCGCGCACCGGCGCGTCGCTGGTCGTCATGCACACGCGGGCCGCGCCCAAGACCGAGCACTTCGCCGACTACGGCGGAGACGTCGTCAACGATGTGGTGTCCTTCGTGGCCGAACGATGCGCGGTCGCGATCGCGCGCGGCGTCGAAGCCGACAGGCTCATCACCGACCCTGGCCCGGACTTCGCCAAGTCCCCATCGGAGAGCGTTGAGACGCTGCGCGCGATCGACCGTCTTGCCGCGCTCGGCCATCCGTGGCTGGCCGCCGTCTCGCGCAAGTACTTCCTCGCCGCGATCACCGGTCGCCCGCCCGCCGAGCGTCTTGCAGGCACCCTTGCCGCCGTCGGCTTCGCCGCCGCGCACGGCGCCGCGATCGTCCGCGTCCACGACGTCGCCGCGACGGTCGACTACCTCAGCGTCCGCGAGGTCCTCGAAGGCGGGGCGGAGGTCCCCTCCTTCGACGCCGACGACGACGCGCTGAAGTGGATCCGCGCGCAGACCTCCGGTAGCTAGTCGGACAACAACCGACCGCCGACTGCGCTAGCGTCCGCGGTCACAGGAGTCGCCGTCCCGCTGTACATGGCAACGCGGGACGGACGCCGACCGACACCACCAACAAGGAGGACCAACATGTCCGTCATCACCCGTTCTGCGCTCGAAGCGAGCCCGCTGGCCGATCTCCACACGATCGCCGGCGAGCTCGGCATCGACGGTTACCGCCGCGTGCGCAAGGCCGACCTGATCGAGAAGATCATCGAGATCCAGGGCGTGGCCCCGGAGCCCGAGGGCGCCGCCGCCGACGCTGAGGCGACCGAGGAAGCCCCGAAGCGCACCCGCTCGCGCCGCGGCGGCCGCTCGCGCCGCAAGGACGCCGACGCCGACGCCACCGAGGAGGGCTCGACCGACGAGGATGCCGGCGCCGACGCCGTCCCCGACGTCATCGCCACCGAGGACGAGGCCGTCGACGAGGCGATCGCCGAGGACGAGGCCGCCGACGCTGACGCGGAGGTCGAGGAGAAGCCCAAGCGCCGCTCGCGCGGTGGGCGTGGGCGTGGCGCCGCCGCCCGGGACCGCGACCGCGACCGCGATGAGGATCGCGACGAGGACCGTGGCGACCGCGACCGCGACCGTGGCGATCGGGACCGCGGCGATCGCGGCGGCGACCGCGACCGCGACCGCGAGGACCGCGTCGTCGAGGGCACCGTCGAGCTGCTGCCCAACGGCTCGGGCTTCGTCCGCCTCACGCCGCCGGAGCCGTCCGACGACGACGTCTACGTCTCGGCCGCGCAGGTGCGTCGCTGCGAGCTGGTGTCCGGCGACACGGTCGGCGGCCCTGTCCGCGAGCCGCGCCGCTCGGAGCGCTACCCGTCGCTGATCCGCATCGACACGATCAACGGGCGCCCGGCCGACGAGGTCGCCGAGGGCACGCACTTCGACGATCTGCCCTGCACGCTGCCGACCGAGCGCCTCGCGCTCGGCTCCGAGGACGCGACGCTCAAGGCGATCGAGTGGCTGACGCCGATCGGCAAGGGCTCGCGCGTCTCGATCGTCGGCGAGGCCCACGCCGGCAAGTCGGAGGCCTTGAAGCGCCTGGCGGGCGCGCTGAAGGCGATCGAGGGCCTGGAGGTCCACGTCGTCCTCGCCGCGGTCCGCGCGGAGGAGTGCGCCGAGTGGCGTTCCGGTGAGATCGAGCCGGTCGCCGCGCTGTCGCTGGGCGCGTCCGCGGACGCCGCCACGCAGGCGGTCGAGCGCGCGATCGACACGGCCAAGCGCATCACGGCGCGCGGCGGCGACGTCGTCGTCCTGATCGACGGCCTCGACGGTCTGCCGCCGCACGCGGCGCGCCGTTCGCTGGCGGCCGCGCGCAACGTGGTCGACGGCGGCTCGCTGACGATCGTCGCGACGGCGAGCACGCCGGTCGGCGGCGAGACGACGATCATCGCCTTGGACCGCACGCTCACGCGCACCGGCCGCTTCCCGGCCCTCGATCTGGTCGGCAGCGGCACGCTGCGTCCGGAACTGCTGGTCGGCGACGCGGGCGCGGACGCCATCGCCCAGGCCCGCGCCCAGGCGCTCGGCGCCTAGAGCGCGCCGGCCGTGCCGCGCTGGCGAGAGCTAGCGCGGCACGTACGCGACCCGGCCCCATGAGGGCTCGGGCGCCAGCTCGACGGGCTCGCCGTCGCGGTCTGGCTGGACGTACATGAAGGTGTGGGAGTCGGCGTCGAACTCGACGTCGAGCTCGCCTTCCTTGACACGCTGGTCCAACCACGCGGAGCGGAAGACGAGGCGGCGCAGCCAGTGGACGAGCGAGCGGTCGCTGGGGCCGACGAGCTCGGGCCAGCAGTCGTTGACGTGCTCCCCGAGCGCCGACGCCGGCTCCTGAATCTCGCCGTTGACGCTGAGCGTCACGAGGTCCTCGAGCTCGGGGTCGTCGAGGCGTCCGGAAACGAAGCCGAGCTTGTTCGCGGCCTGCTCGCAGCGCTCACGGAAGTCGCGCTCGTTGAAGGTGAAGCGGAGCTCCCCGTATTCGAGGACAAAGTCCTCTCCGCTGTCGTAGTTGCCTCGGCGTGCGTCGTTCATTGCGTAAGTCGGTGTAGTCGCGCCGAGGTGGACGGCGGCCTCCCGAAGTCGTCGGCATCGTATGCCCGAACCCTTCGCGTTCGCAGGTCCTGGGAGCGATCTTGCAGTCCGTCCGCTCGATCTGCGGCCACCGTTGGAAGGCGGATTCGCCTGGTTTGCGGCCGATCCTCTCGGTGGGGGGCGAATTTCGTCTTCTGGCGCCCTAAGGGGTGCATGACCGATGACCCGCCCGCCACCATCCTGGTCGCCGAGGACGACGCGACGACGCGCACGTTCCTTGCCGACGAGCTCACGGCCGACGGCTGCGAGCTGCTGACCGCCGACACGGCGCGTGACGCGCTGCGCCTGATCGAGACGCGCTTTCCTGACCTCGCGGTCTTGGACGTCGGCCTACCCGACGGCTCCGGCCTCGGGATCCTGCGCGAGATCCGCATCGCCGACGCCGCCGGCTCCCGGATCGACAGCGCGCTGCCGGTACTGGTCCTCAGCGGCCGCTGCGCGGAGTCCGACCGGATTCGGGCCTTCGAAGCGGGCGCTGATGACTTCCTGGCCAAGCCGTTCGCCTACGGGGAGCTGCGGGGGTTCGTTTTCAGTTGGACGGATGGCGGTGTTTTCAGTTGCGGCTTCCCGTCTTCAGACCGCGACTCGCGTCCGTGCCGCTGCCCGCGCTGAACGCTCGGCCAGCGACGCGGGCGGCTGCTGGAGCACGATGTGCTCACAGCGACGGGGGAGGTTGGCGATCGTGTGGAGGCAGCACTGCGGGCTGCTGGACGCCCGTAGAGCCGGACGCCGAGCCTGTAGCTCGCCGAACCGTCCGCGCTTCTATTCTGTGCGGTACGGAGAGCGGAGGTGCGTAGGGTGCAGCACGCCTGCCTGAGAAGTAGGTAGCCCGGGTTGGTCCCCGGGCTGGGGTTCGAGTCCCACCCTCTCCGCCACACCCCGGAGGCCCTTTATCGGCGATGAGCGCCGGGCTCGACTTCTCACCGAGCCTCACGAGCGTTGCGAGCTGACCACTCCCAAGTCTCGGCGGACTGGGCCTCGCGGGACCAGCTTAAAAATACTTGATAGCAGTCTGCGCGGTGCTAGATTCAGGGTGCTTCTCAGGCAGCGTGCGACCTAACCACTCGCCGTCTTCGGCCCGCACTACGCGGGCCGCTGTCGTTAAGAGCTGCCGATGCGCGGGAAGCGTCACCGACCGCCGCCTATTCCGCGGCTCTTGCTCGGGTCCGGAGGGTCGTCGGCGCGGCGAAGGAAAGAGACCCAAGGCGAGGCCGCGATAACCGACACGACGCCCCACCGGCTGTTAGCGCCCTACTCCATCCCGAAGTCGAAGATGTTCTCGTACCCACAGTTTCGGCAGACGATGGTGCCGTGAGCCGTGCTCCCGTCCGCGTAAGGAAGATCGCCATCTTCGCGTGAGAGCGGCGACTCACAGCTCTTACACGTCTCGGAGGAACGCGTCCTGCTGCGGTCGTTCACGTCGTAGAGGTTCCCGTTCTTGTCCCGGAAGAACGGTCCGGCCCCGCACGCCACGGTGCCGAACAACTTCGTGGTGACGTCACCGTGGCATTCGTACCGGGAGCCGTCGCCGTAGAAGTCCTCCATCCTGGTTCCGCAGACGGGACAGGGTGCCGGTGAGCCGCTCATACGTCGAGTATCGCGTGCGCGCCCGTGTGGCCCAATGCAGTAGCTAGGCGAGTTTCCTTGGACAGGAGCATCGTGACGGCGGCAGGCCAGACATAGGCGCTCCGTGGCGGTCGCGGCTGGGACTCGTGCCATCACAACCGCTATGCGGCACCTAGGGCCGAGCTACCTGAGTCCGCCGTCTGGACGGGTGGGGGGCTCATCAGCGAGGCCAAAGCTCCGCATAAGGTCGCCGAGTGTGCCGACTGGATCGTTGAACAAGCCGATGAGGAACCCGATGACGACGATGACCGCCGCGAGGACCGCAACAACGACACCCACGGCAAAGACGACGGCGGTCCATATGAGGCACTGCCGTACGGGCCATTGAGGGTTACTGGAAGTCAGTATCGCGAAGCCTTGGAAGCCAGCCGCAATGATGGCAAGCACGGCTGCTGCACACCCTGCGTAGAAAAGGAAGCTAAAGAACCACACGACAATCCGATTTCGGGTGCTGCGTAAAAACTCCTCCCCAACTGGGGTGCGCGCGTGACGGTCTCCGAATGTCGCGCCTTCGTCACCTGATCTCCTGCGCTGCCGTCCTGTGCCTCGGCGTACTAGGCAACCTGGCGTACATCTACATCACGCCTTGGCTGACGGGCCTGCCTACGACACCAGGTAGATATCTCGGTGTGCTCATCGGCACGCCCTGCCTAGCATTCGCTATCGCCTGGGTGTGGCCCGGTATCGATGACCGCCGCGCTCGACTCCGCACAATCGTGCGAGATGTTCGCCAGGACCTGCGCCCTGGTTCTTGGGCATTCTGCCGAGCGCGAGCACTGCGCCGAGATGCCAGTCAGGGAACAGACGACGGTTCCTAACTAAGCCGCGACCGCGAGAGCGATCGGCGTGATGCTGGTCGGCGGCTGTGCGCTTGCCTGGGCTTGCTCGTGCTCGCGCTGTTGTAAGGCGAGCGCGAGGATGCACGAGAAGACGATCGAGGCTTCCAGCTCGACCTGGCGTTTACTCCGGTACTGACGTCGGTTCGCGTTCAGCTTGTAGTGCGTGGTGAGGATGCCGTGGACGCCCTCGCCGCGCACCCAGCGCTTGCGGCCGTAGCGCGCGGCCATTCGGTCGTTGAAGGTCAGCGGGTTGCCGAGTTGCCAGTCCGCGCGCTCGGGCGGCTCGCCCGGGAGCGTACGAACCCAGCGCGCCGGGTTCTGCGCGGCGCGCCAATCACCGGACAGGAGGGTGATGCTCCCGCAGGTCTTGCAGCGGCCCTTCGAGCGGGTGCGCGCGTGGCCGTGACGGTCGATCCACGCGACACGCTCCGATGTCCCCTGCCCGCAGGCGCAGAGCAGTTCGCGGTGGCCGTTCGCGCGCCAGTTGTCGTAGCCCTGGATCGGCCAGTAGCGCTTGTCCGCCGCGCTCGCGTTCTTGAAGCTCTCGTCCTTCTTGTGGTGCGAGACCTTGTGGATGTTCTCGACGATCCCGGCGCGCCGCGCGGCCATCCGCACGGTCGGCGCGGAGAACGCGGCATCCGCGGAGACGACGCGGACTTCCTCGGTCGGCAGGTGCGGTCGCACGCGGTCGTTGAAGGTGTTGAGCACGCGCACGGCGGTCTGGCTCTCGGAGGCCTGCATCGGTCCGATCTCGTAGGCGAGCGGGACGCCGAGGTCGTCCGTGAGCAAGACCATGTTGAAGCCGTGGCCGCCCTTCTTCCCCGCCGCGTACACCGGCTGGTAGCCGCCGTCGAAGACGCTGACGCTCTCGGGATTGAGCAACGCGCCGGTGTCCCGGTGGTACTTCGGTGCCTCGCCCTTCGTGCGGATGTTCACGCCGTCGAGATGGAGAACGCGGCCTTCGCGTCCGGTCTGGGCGGCGTAACGCTCACGCAGCGCGCCCTCGAACTGCTGCCACAGCACGAGGCGGCGCTCCTCGCCGATGTCCTTCCGCAGGTCGGACAGCGTGCTCGCGCTCGGCACGCCCGCCTGCCGGAAGCGGCGCGGGTCGCCGCGACGCGGCGCCTGGCGCTCGTGGTCGAAGCCGAGCAGGTCGCAGGCGATCCGGCCGCGGTCGCTGGACAGCCAGTCGATGACCGCCGTGTAGCTCGTCACGCCGAGCAGACGTCGGAGAAGCTCGATGACCTCGCCTTCCTCGCAGGTGTACTTGCGCCGCGGGCCGGGCTTCCGCTTACCGTCCGGCCGGTAGTCGCGCTCGCGGTCCCACTCGGCGCAGGCCGGAACGACGACGGACTGCCACAGGTCGCCGGTCCGAATGGAGTGGGCCTTCTCGCCAGCGTCGCGCGCGGCGTGCAACGGCCGCTTGAACGCGTACGGGAACTCCACCGTCTCGACCGCAGGCGGGAAGTGCGCGTACGAGACGCGCCGCGAAGCCGCTCGTGACGGCTTCCTCTCCTTCCCGGTCTGGCGTGCTGAACGGCCCACTCACGAGCACACGGTGCATCGCTGCGGGCCGCAAACCGGTTAACCGCCTGAACTCGCCTCGGGCTCCCCTTCGACGTGCTGGCCGATGAGGCTTCCATCGAAGCGTTCGGCGATCCACTCGGGCGAGTAGCCGAGCGCGAGGAGCGCGGCGTTCCAGGACTTCCAGCGCCTCCGGTACGGAGAGGCGGACGGCAGGTGCGCGTGCGCGTCACCGGCAGCGTGCGCGCGTTCCAGCTGCTCGTGTCGCCACCATTCGTATTCAGCGATGCGCGGCGGCCTGCCGATCGCTGCGACGCAACGGGCCATCGTGTCCGCGAGCGCCTCCGGCGTGTACCGCCAGACCTTGCCGAGACGACGCGACTTGAAGCGCGCTTCGATGAGGCGCGGGGTGGTCATCGTGGCCGGGTCGCGCCACAGACCGTACGCCTCCAACGCGCCCGCCCACGTGTCGAAATGCCGGATGAGCTGACCGATCGGCACGACCTCCTCACCCTCCGCGCGAAGCTCCCGAGCCGCCGTGTTGAACTCCACGGACGTCGGCACGTGACCGACGTACGCGGTCACCGTGTCGAGGGAGTGCAGCAGCTTCGCGGCGTGGCTGTCCTGGCCCGCCTGTTCAGCAGCGACGGCATCCGCGAGACGCTCGAACGCGCGGGCCCGCTCCTCCGTGTCGAGGGCTCGCCAATGCGCAAGGAACGCGTCCACGGGGTCGGTCATCCGCGGCCGACGCTAGGCCTAGTTCGGCGCGGAACCGGATCAGCCCCGGCCGCTGCCGCCTGGGCCGAGGGGGCTGACGTCCGTCGTGGACCACTTCGCGGTTTCGGTCGGGCAGGAGAGAGTCGTCGGGCCGCCTGGGCCGCGGGTGGTGCGGACGGTGATCCGGATGGTGCCGCGTGCGGTCGTCGCGCTCGTGAACCGGCCCTTCACCGTCCATCGTGCGACATACGTCGCCGGGTCCGTACTGAGCGGCTGCCAGCTCCCGCGTCCGGTCCCGGTGAAGCGGCCGCCCTCAGCGACGGTGATCCAGTGCCGGTTTTGTAGTTCGCTGAAGCTCACGGTCCCGCGCCACTTCTTCGAGCAGTGCTGCGCGAGCCGGTAGTAGCCCGGAACGACGATCACGCGCCGGCCCGTCAAGGAGGTCCGCAGGCGGAAGTCCGTCTTGCCGTCCGCGTACGTCGCTCGGCCCGCGTAGGTCGAGTTCGGCGCGACCGTAGCCGCGAGCGCACTCGCGGCCAGGAGGACGGCCAGTGCAAGCGCGGTGGTCAAGGCGAGTCGCAGACGCGAGGCGTCAGTGCCGGGCAGTCGTCGCGTGGAAAGTCTCACTAGTGGTCCCGTCGTCGGTAGATGCAACACTCCGACGTATAGGACGAACGGTGAGAACTGTTGTGACATACAACAATGAGGGACGATACGCAAGGCGTTGCTTGCGCTTGCGGCGCAAGGCGGAACCACGCTTAGGCTTCCTGTGCAAAGAGGAGGGAGCCCGTTGTGCCTTCGTCTAGACGAGCGCCGTCCACGGCCGGGTGAGTAGCCTGTTCGCTTCCCCGGAGAGACGAAACGACCCGGCCAACCGACTGAACCGGTTTGACCGGAGGAGTGACCTAGCGTCGGCCTCTTGCTTAGGACGCTTGGTATCCATCTCGCGCCACGGGCCGAGCAGACCGTCGCCTGTGCCGTGTCGTGGTACGCGGATATGGCCCTCGTGGAGACGCCGTTCACGCGCGTGCCCGACGCCCGGCTGCTCGACGCGATGGAGACCGTGTCGTGGGTCGGTCTCGACGCGCCTCTCGGCTGGCCCGAGCACTACACGCTCGCGATCGGCTACTACCAGTCCTTCGGCATCTGGCCGAGCTGGGCGGACCTGTCGCGGATGCGTCATCGCGTCACCGACCTCGCGGTTCGTGACGCGGTCGTCCGGGCGTGCGGCGTGCGCCTCCGGCCGCGGGTCGTGCCCGGGGACGGCAGCGGCGAGTCCGCTTGGCGGGCGGCGCACCTCCTGCGTCGCCTGCACGAGCGGACCGGCTACGAGCCGAACCGGCTTGGCGTTCCGTTCGCGAGACCGGACGGGTCGAACCGCCGTGAGCCCGGCCGCCTCGTCGCCGCACGGGGCGTCGTGGAGGTCCAGCCGTCCGCGGCGCTCGCGATGTGGGGGCTCCCGCACCGCCGCTACCGGGCTGGGACGCGCGTCGAGCCGCGGAAGGCGGCCGGGCTGCGCGCGGCGATCGTCTCCGGTATCGAGATGGAAGCCGCGGGTTGGCTGACCTTGGACCGGGAAGTCCGCCGCCGCCTGCTTGCGAGCGACCGCGCGCTTGACGCGTTCGTCGCCGCGCTCGTGGCGATGGCCGCTGCGAGCGGCGCGACCCTGCCGCCGACGCTCGACCAGCGGGACGCCGCGCACTTCGAGGGCTGGGTTCACCTGCCGGAACCCGATTCGCTCGCCTCTCTTGCCCCCGCCGGTCTCTGACCGGCACGACCTTGTAAATCGCCCCGGCGCGGCGGCTACCGCCCGGGGCACGGCCCAAGGAGAACTACCTCCGTGGACGACGTGGACCCTACTGTTCCTGCCCACCTTCGACCCGTGCTCGGCCGCGCTGCCGAGCAGCAGCTGGAGGCCGTCACGGACGGCTTCTGGCCGGACGATCTCGCTGCGCGCCGCGCGCACCGGGACGCACTGATGACGACCGCGCATACCGTGGACAACTGGGAAGCGGGCTGCCCGACCCGGGAGGAGGTCATCCTCCTCGCGCGCCGCGCGATCGAGGAGCAGCAGCCGGCCGACTGGCCGCCGTACTCCCCGTGGCCGGACACGATGGAAGCGGTGGACGACCTCATCGCCCGCACGACCCTCACGCGCGACCTCATCCAGTTGCGCGACACGCTCGGCTACGAGCCGACCTGAGAGGCGGGCTTCCGCGCCGCAACGTCGAGAGCCCCGGCCCCTGCCGGGGCTCTCGACGTTCAGGAACACTGCCGCGCTAGCGCCCGCGACCGGGACGCCGCCGAAGTCGTATCGCATATGGGGTACTCTGTCGCCCTTGGCGTTCGACTTCGCAGCACCGGATGCGGCTGGACAGGAGGCGGCGCTGCGTTTCGCGCGGAACTTGCGGGCTCGCCGCCTGACGCTTGGGTGGACGCAGGAGCAGGCTGCCTTGGAAGCGCATATGAACACGTCCTACTGGAACAGGATCGAGCGCGGCAGGATCGTGCCGGGGCTCCGAGTAGCCGCCCGAATGGCAACGGTCCTCGGCGTGACGCTCAGTGAGCTGGTCGCCGACGAGCACGAGCGGTCCGCGCCGTACGGCCCGGACCTCGTGGACCTCGTCCGTCGTCTCCGCGCGGTCGCGGACACGGTCGCGTCCACGGACGCGACGCTCACGGACCTGCTGACCGACGTCGAAGGCGTCGGCCAGACGGACGCGGGAGGGCGAGCCTCCCCGTCGAAACGCTCGCTGTAGCCCGCGGCGCGCCTCGGCTAGATCTGGTCGGCGCTGCGCAGCGTGGCTGCGAGCGAGCGGAGCTCGTCGGTGACTTCGCCGCCGACGACTGCGCAGCGCAGGAGGACGGCTTCGCGGATGAACTGGGATGGCGACTGCCCGACCTCCCGGGCGGCGCGTTCCATCAGTACGTACACGTCATCGGGCAGCTTCACGGAGGTCCCTCGCATCGGCGCAACCTACCGCCACGATGAGGCGGCTTGCTCCCGCCGAGCGCGTGAACGTCTGGGGTTCGCTGCCGATCACGGTGGCGGTGACCGATGCTGCCTTCGGACCGGACCTGCGCACGGCGCTCGACGCTGCCGAGCGGTTGAACGAAGCGGATCGCCTGCGCCTGTGGCAGCGGCTCTCAGAGAGCCTTACGAGCGAGTCAGGTGATGAGGTCGGGCAGGCGCACCTGCTCACCGAGCGCGTCGCAGCGCTCGACGCGCTCACCGCGGAGTACGAGCGCCGGGGCTTGGTAGGAAGCGGCCGGCGTCTCACCGCGCGCGATTTCAACGAAGGGTGCCGTGCGACGGGCAGTGTCTGGAACGCGACGCGTGTCGTACGGGCGTGGGGACGCTGGAGGACTGCGCTCGACGTCCTCCACGGCGCGCGAGCGCACGACCGCATCGGCGAGCGCGCAGCGCGCCTGACCACGGGCTTCGCTCGCCGCTCCCGACAAGACGCACGCCAGGCTATTGCCGACTGGGTCGCGACCAAGCCGCAAGCGCTCGCCAACCACGCTTACGACACTTGGGCGAAGGAACGCAACGCGAGCTTGTCGCCGGAGAAACTGCCTTATCCAGGATCTTCCGCGGTGCGTTCGATGCTCGGCACGACGACGTTCGCCGGGGCCGTCCGGCGAGCCGTTGCCGAACGCGACGGAGACACGCCACCGAAAGCAGCCGAACGCACGATCGAGGACTACAGCCTCGTGCTTGACGGCCACCGGCTCGTGAACCGAATCGGTGCCAGCTTGTTACTCGGATGGACCGAAGTAGCAGTCAGGAACGCGACACGCGAAGGACGGTTCCCGGTCGTTGCCCTACTCGGAAGGGCATCGCTCTACCTCGCCGAGGACATTGAACGCTTCGGAAAAGGCCAGTCGCCGAAGTCGGTCGGTGACGAATTTGCCGGACGCGTGCAGACCGTAGAGAACATCGCCGTATTGCGAGGGGTCAGCCAACAGGCGATCAGCCTCGGCATCCAGCGCAGCAGTCCTCACTACCCCCAACCACAAGGCAAGGTTGGACGAGCCTACTGGTGGGATGCGAAGAAGACGCACGAGTGGTTCGCCGAGCATCCCGAGTACGCGGCGAGACGCAAACGCCGAGTACGAGCGGCCTAACTAGGTTCAAGCAGCACAGCAGACCGCATCCGTGCCGCGCGCGATCAGTCACGAAACCGGCCGTCTGACGCGAGGTCTTGGGATCTTGACCGCGGGCATGCTGGGTATAAGGCGGATTCAGCCACGCGGAACGGCTGAAATCTTGGGTACAGCGAAAACGGCCTCGCTCGCTTGCCCCGAAAACCCCGCGCCACGACTAACATTTCGCGGCTCCTCCAACTGAAAACGAACCCCTGCGGGGGTTGATTTCAACCTAGAACAGCCGTCCAATTTCAAGCTAGTTTGCAGGCGAAACGGGGCTTGACCGAGGGCCAGCGCGGGGGCGTCCGCTGTGGATAAGCCTCCTAGGACGTGCGGGAGCGAGCACGAGGCGCGTCCGGGTAGCGTCCTAGGCTGCTCGTATGAACGCTGGAGTACGTCGGACGGTCGCGTACGTGGCGGCTCGCTTTCTGGTCGCGCCGTCTGTGACCGCGGTCTACGACTACACGGCTGGCGATTACTTCCACTTCAGCGGCGAGGTGGGCCCGTCACACGTGAACGTGTACGACTACGGCCGCGGCTTCTACTTCGGTGGTTCGCCACCTTCGCTCTACGACTACGGCGAGTCCCATTACGTGGACTTCAATCTCGAAGGCGCGACGGTGAGGGGCTACGACTACGGCACGAGCAGCCACTACGAGGCGAAGGTGAGCGGCAAGAACATCAGCATCTACGACTACGGCGTCGGCTCGTATTTCGAGTTCAGCGCCTAGCGTGCGGCGCTAGGCCGCGAGCGGAAGCACGGGCGGGCCAGTCGCAGCCGCCGTGGTGTTCTCGTGCTCGCGGTTCTGGATGGCGAGGCTGACGATGAGCGCGAACACGAGGTTCGTCTCTAGCTCGACTTCCGCGCGGCTGCGGTAGCGGCGCCGCGTGTTCAGCTTGTACTTCGTCTTCAGGATGCCGTGCGGCGACTCGCCACGCCCGAAGCGCTGGCGGCCGTACTCGTTCGCCATCCGGTCGTTGTAGGTCAGCGGGTTGCCGAGCGCGAGGTCCGCGTGCTCGTCGCCGTCGCCCGGGAGCATCGGGACGAACCGCGTCGGGTTGAGCGCGCGGCGCCACCGGCCGGAGAGCAGGCTCGCCGAGCCGCAGTTCACGCACCGGCCCTTGAGGCGAACGCGCGCCGTGCCGTCCGGCTCGCGCCAGGCGTCGCGCTCCTGCGTGCCTTGCCCACAGGCGCAGGCGAGTTCGCGGTGGCCGTTCACGAACCAGTTGTCGTAGCCCTGGATGGGGACGTTGCGGCCGGCGTACTGCTGCGCGCGCTTGAAGCTCTCGGGCTTGTCGCCGTGGCTCACCTCGTGGATATTTTCCACGTAGCCCGCGCGGCGTGCAGCGCGGCGGACGTCGCCGCTGGCGAACGCTGCGTCAGCGGAGAGCACGCCGACGGCGAACCGCTCGCGCAGCCCGCCGAGGCGTTCGTGCAGGTCGTCCAGGACGGTGACTGCGGTCCTGTTCTCCGCGTGCTGCATCGGCACGAGACGGTGCGCGATGGGCACGCCGAGGCCGTCCCAGACGCAGACGTTGTTGAAGCCGTGCCCGCCCTTGCGGCCGTTGTTGTACGGCGACTGGTAGCCAGCGTCCGGGACGGTGATGGCGTCCGCATTCACGACCTCGCCGGTCTTGCGGGCGATGACCGGCGCGAGGCCCTGGATGGGCATATTGAAGCCGTCGAGGTGCGCGATACGTGCCTCGTCGCCCGACCCCGCCACCCAGTCCTCGCGCAGGCGAGCGAGGAACCGCGCCCACAGGTCGGCGCGGCGCTGGTAGCCGACGCGGGTCCGGTACCGGCTCATCGTTGCTTCGCTCGGGACACCGGCCATCCGGAAGCGATCCGGGTTGCCGCGCGTCGGCACCTTCCTGGCGGTCGTGAAGCCGAGCGCTTCGCGGTCAGCCGCGTGCAGGTCGCTGCACAGCAGCGTCCGCGCATCCTTCGCGGTGGTCACGCCGACGATCCGACGCCACGCCTCCATCGCTTCCAGCTCGTGCGGCGAGTAGAGCGGCGCGGAGGTCTTCCGGCTGCCGTTCGGCCGACGCCGCAACTCCTCCTCCCAGACGTCGAGTTCCGGAGTCATTACCTCGGCCCACGCGGGGCTATCGAGCCAGTCGCGAAGCATCCGGGCCGTACTCCGCGACGCGTGAAGCTCGCGGGTCCGGACCCACGGAAACTCGACGGTCTCCGGCGGCTCCGGAAAGCGCGTGTACCGCAGCCGCCGCGAGGGCGCCGACGACCTTGACCGGCCAGCCGGTACGCCGTCGGGGACGGCCGTACCGTCAGCATCAGCGGCGTCAACAGGGACGGCCGACAGGGGAGACGGCTCGGTGCCGTCCTTCCCGGTCGTTCGTCTCCTGCGAGCCATTCGCGGTCACGCTGCGCCATTTTTGGGCCCAAACCGGCGACGAGGACGAACCCGGTTCGGATTCGATGGGCGCGTGGTCGCCTAGGGCGTCTGCTCGCTCTCGTCCGGAAGCGCGAGCGGGGCGTCCTGATGGCGTTCCGCGATCCACTCCGGCGCGTAGCCGAGCGCGACGAGCGCGGCGTCCCACGTCTTCCACCGTCCGCGGTACGGAGACGCGGACGGCAAGTGCGCGTTCGGACTGCCAGCAGCGTGCGCGCGCTCCAACTGTTCGTGACGCCACCACTCGAACTCGGCGACGCGGGGCGGCCGGCCGATCGCCTTCACGCACTCGGCCATCGCGTCCGCGAGGGCTTCCGGGGTGTACCGCCAGACCTTGCCGAGACGACGCTTCTTGAACCGCGCTTCGATGAGCCGCGGGGTGGTCAGCTTGGCTGGGTCGCGCCACATCGCGTACGCCTCCAGCGCACCCGCCCACGTGTCGAAATGCCGGATTAGCTGACCGATGGGAACGACGTCCACGCCGTCCGCACGAAGCTCGCGCGCAGCGGCGTTGTACTCCGGCGACGTCGGCACGCGGCCGAGGTGCGAGGCCACCGCATCGACCGAGCGCAGCAGGCGCCCCGCGTGGCCGTCCTGGTCAGCCTGTTCAGCAGCGACCGCATCCGCGAGACGCTGAAACGCTCGCGCTCGGTCGTCCGGGTCGAGCGCACGCCAGTGCGCGAGGAACGCGTCCACGGGGTCCGTCATCTGGGGCCGACGCTAGGCCGCCCCGGGTAGCGGACCGGCAGCTTCTTCGAAGCGAGCGAATATCAGAGCAGCGCAGCGAGGTGCCGTGCTTCGAGCGGTACGACGTCCGTGTCAAGCATCGCCAGTAGTTCACGTCCGTCCTGGGCGAAGCTCTCCTGCTCGACACACGCACGGCGTCGGTTCTCAACCTGGTCCTCGTGCTCGCTCGCGGTAACAGGGTTACTAGGACAAAGCGTTTCCATTTCCTCAATCTGTGCGCGTCCGTGCGCGGCGATTGTCTCCCAGCGCCGAACGTTCTGTTCGATGCGCTGCCGCATCCGTTCGTGCATCGGGTCCATACGTCGGACTATCCGGCGAGCACGCCCTCTCTTGCTGTACTTCTGCCAATGTGGAAGAACTGGCGCGGGTGGGCGTTCGACATCGCGTCTCTCTCAGATGTTGCTTGGCCGACCTCTACCGGTGGGAACACCCGACCTCGTGGTCGATGCCCGTTGGATGCGTATACTCGAGGCATCTACGCGAAGACGGGGGACACGCCTGATGAGCGGTTCGTCATCGCGCACTTAGCGGACGTGCAGCAGCAGGTCGCAGTGTGCTACCACCACCGGCCCGGGCCTCTCATACTGCGGTACTTCGCAGATCTGACGGTATGGATGGTCGAAAACGAAGTCGAGGCCTACCCGGACACCGTTCGAGCCCTAGTTCTGCGCGACCATCAAGATCCACAATGGGCGTCCTGGGTTATGGGCTTTTTCGATGACCCCATCAAGTGGAGCTTTCGGCCTGGAACGGAAGTCGAAAGCGGAAGGCATCGAGTTTGTGCCTTGAAGGTCGCTCGTGTCGAGCGTGTCGCGATGATGCGTCTGTAAAGGCGCTTGCGTCAGCCCCGCCCGCTGCCCTCACCGCGCGCGGGGCGGACGCTTGTCGTGCTCCACTTCGCGGTCTGAGTCGGACACGACAAGACCGTCCGGCCGTCCTGCGTGAGGCGCATCGAGACGCGCACGGTGCCGCGGGCGTGCTGCGTGCCGGTGAACTTGCCGCGCACCGTCCAGCGCGCGGCGTACGTCGGCGAGTCAGCAGCAGGCTGGAAGCTCGTGCGACCCGCGCCGCTGAACGCGCCGTCACGGACCGTCAGCCAGTGGCGGTTGGGCAGCGCGCTCACGTCCACGGTGCCCGTCCACTTCGCATTGCAGTGCTTCGCAAGCTGGAAGTAGCCGGGCGTGACGATGAGACGCCGGCCAGTCGTAGAGGTGCGGAGTTCGAAGCTCGACAGGCCGTCCTTCGGCGAGTCCCGGTACGTCGCGTACCCGCTGTAGATGGAGTTCGGCGCGATGGGCAGTGCGGCGAACGCAGCCACGGCTACTGTCGCCGCAAGCACGGCTGTAGCAAGCAGCACGAGTCGGAAGCGGAAGGCGTCATCCGGCGACGGATGATGCAGGGGGTACTTCACTAATCACTCTCCAAGGCGTCACGGTCATTAATGTGCTCGTTAAGAGCGGTGGGCCGTGGAGTTGTGACGTGTACCGGTGAGGAAGTGAACGCATCAGCGGTAGTGGGGTCCTGCTTTTCGGCGACGTCCCTGGGAAGCGGCGCGTGAGCACGTCGGCGCGCTCGGCCGGTTCGGTGGAAAAGGCGGCTTAGCGTCCGCCGCCTTGCTACGCACCGTTGGAGTTCACCTCACGCCCCGGCCCGAGCAGACCGTCCTGTGCGAAGTTCGTTGGTACGCGGATATGGCGATCACGGACGTTCCGGCCGGTCGGGTTCGCGACGCGGACCTGCTCGATGCCCTGGAGTCCGCCTCGTGGGTTGGGTTGGACGCGCCGCTCGGCTGGCCCGAGCCGTACGCGCAGGCGATCGGCTACTACCTCTCGTTCGGGCTCTGGCCCGCGTGGGCCGACCTTAGGCGGATGCGCCATCGCGTCACCGACCTGGTCGTCCGCGATGCCGTCGCCGAGGCGCGGGGCGTGCGTGTCCGCCCGCGCGCCGTGCCCTCGGACGGCAGCAGTGCGTCCGCTTGGCGCGCCGCACATCTCTTGCGCCGCCTGCACGAGCGGACCGGCCACCAGCCGGATCGCCTCGGCGTGCCGTTCACGCAGCCGGACGGCTCGAACCGCCGCGAGCCCGGCTGCCTCGTCGCCGCCCGCGGCGTGGTGGAAGTGCAGCCGTCCGCGGCGCTCGCGATGTGGGGCCTGCCGTTCCGCCGCTACCGGGCCGGGAGGCACATCGAGCCGCGCACGGCGCAGGGCCTGCGTGCGGCCATCGTCGCGGGCATCGAGACCGAGGCCGCGGGCTGGCTCCTGCTCGCGGGGGAGGCGCGTCGCCGACTGCTCGCGAGTGACCGCGCGCTCGACGCGTTCATCGCCGCGCTTATGGCGATGGCTGCGGCGTCCGGGGCGACGCTGCTACCGACGATGGAACAGCGCGACAGCGCGCACTTCGAGGGCTGGGTGCACATCCCGGCCGAACCCGACTCCCTCGCCTCGCTTCACGCCGGCCTTTGACCGGCACGACCTTCACCGTGACGCCGACGACGGCGCCACACGCCAGACCTATAAAACGCCCCGGCGCGGCGGCTACCGCCCGGGGCACGGCCCAAGGAGAAGCACTCCGTGGACAACCCGGACCCTATCGTTCCCGTACATCTACGACCGTTGCTCGGCGTTGCCGCGCAGCAGCAGCTCGAAGCCGTCACGGACGGCTTCTGGCCGGATGACGAGTCACGACGCGGCGTGCGGCACGAGCAGGTGATGACCGCCGCGCGCACCGTTGATAGCTGGGAGGCGGGGTGTCTCACCGTCGAGGAGACCGTCCTCCTCACGCGGCACGCCATCGAGATCCAGCAGCCGGAAGCGTGGCCGCCGTTCGCGCCGTGGCCGGAGACCATCGCGGCGGTGGACGACCTCATCGTTCGCGCCACGCTGACGCGCGACCTCATCCTGTTGCGGGACACGCTCGGCCACGAGCCGCCGAGCCTGGCGACGGAGGACGCCGCGTCGCCATCGTGACCGCCTGCGGACGCCCCGGCCGTGCGCCGGGGCGTTCGTCGTTCAAGGAGGGTGATCGGGGCGCGCTGTGGGCCGGGGAAGGCGGCACGCCGATCGCGAGTACGGCGGCCGAACGACGTGCGCGCGCGTACGTCTGGGGGATGGACGCCCTGGCCTTCTGCCTGCAAGCTCTCGCCGAGACGGAAGGCACGGACCTGCACCTCACTGACGGTGTCGCGTACGGCCGTAGTCGTAACGGTCAGGTCCGCGAGCTTGCCGGTGTCTCGGCCGTCAAGGTAAGCGACGCCCTCGACGTGCTCATCGGACCGGTGACCGATGCTCAGGACGCGGAAGACCTCGGCGTCATCAGCACGGACACGGGAGAACGCTTCCGCGTGTCCATCCTGCCCGCCTCCCGCCGGGCAGTGCTGCGGCGCGTCCCGACGCCGCCTACGAAGGCTTGAGGAAGTCGAAGCCCGCGCGGAGCTTGCGCGTGCTCGCTTCGACGGAAAGCAGGTAGTTCTCCGCGAGTATCAGCTCGTTCGCGTCGAGAAGTTCCGGATGGCGCGCAAGCGCCTTGATGACCTCCCGGGCGGCATCCTGCGCCGAGGCGACCGCCCGGAGCGCGTTCTGCAAGTCGCTGTTGACGTCAGGGCTACGCAGCGATTCGTAGGACTGCGCATGCGCGTAGTGATGATCGGTGTCCTCAGCGAAGCGCTCGGGGGTCCAGCTCATAGAATGGCAGCGTGACACAAGATTGAGTTCCGTGTCCGTGGTGTTCAGGTACCAGCGGACCGGGCCGATGCAAGGGCCGTGGCCGACCGCGACACCGACACCACGAGTGCCGGGACCGGCGCGAGCGCGCACGACGCCAGCACGAGCGCGCACGACGCCAGCACGAGCGCGCACGAGGACACACAGCCGGACACCAGCACGACCGAACGCCCGCGATCTCGTCGCGCGCGGCGTCGTCGTCGGAAGGTCGGGGACGGTGGGTCTCCGGTGCGGGGGCGTCGGCCGAGCCGTGAGCTGCGGGACGTGCTTGAACGCGCGGACCGGCTGTCCGAGGCCGACCTGCTTGACCTGTACGGGCGGCTCGTCGCGGAACTCGAAGGCGTGCCGATTGGGCAGACGCGCGCCGACCGCCGCTTGCAAGCGCGTGTGGACGCGCTCCGCGCGCTCGCTTCGGTCCGGGATGAACTAGGCCTGCGCACGGACGAGCGGCTGACGGTCCGGGCGTTCAACGAGGCGGCGCCGGGACGGGTGCCAGGCTGGAACGCGAGCCGCGTCGTGCGAGCGTGGGGCTCGTGGCGGAACGCGACGGACGTGCTCGCGGGGGCGAAGCCGCCGCGGCGTGCGGAGCGCGAGGCGGTGATGCTCGTGCGCGGGTTCAACCGGTCGAGCAGGCGGCCGCCGCTCGACGGGCTGCTCGAATGGCTCGACACGAAGCCCGCCAAGCTGAACAACGCCGCGTACGACGAGTGGGCGCGAGCGCGAAACGCGGAGCTTGGACCTCGGGAGCCGCGCTACCTCCTGGCGGGCGGCGTCACGTTCGCGATGTCGGTCAACGGGTTCGCCGAGGCGCGCCGTCACGCCGAGGCCGTTCTCGACGACGCCGACCCGCCGCCGCCCGAAGGCTACGAGGCGGCGGGCCGGACGCTCGTGCGGTTCGCCGACCTCGCGCGCGAGTTCTCGATGCACCGTGCGACGTTCACGCTGCGCGTCCGCGAGACGCCGCTGCCCGAGCCCGCGCTCCACCACGCGGGCCGGACCTTCTGGCTGCGCGAGGACTGTGAGCTGTGGGCGAAGGGCGAGACGGTCGAGCGGCGCGGGGGCGAGCTGGACGCGACCGTGTTCGACTGGCAGCGACTCGCGGTCAAGCTCGGGATCAACCCCCAAACGGCGCGGGACCGGATGATGCACCACCAGCATCTCCTGCCCGAGCCTGCCGGAGAACTCGGCGGCCGACTCTGGTGGCACGCCGCGGCTGTCGAGCGCTGGCAAGCAGACGCCGCAACGCGACCAGCGCGGGAACGGGAGCAAGAGGATGACCGCGTCGTGCTCGACGGCCGGACGCTTCTCACGACGACCGCCGCGCGTGATGTCCTCGGCATCACCTCCCGGGTGTTCGAGAAGCGAGTGCGGCAGCACCGTTGGCAACCGGCCGCGCGGTTCGGCCGCGCGAACCTTTGGCTGCTCGACGACATCGAGGCGTGGAAGGAAGCGCCGGACGCCGTTCGCGAGCGCTGTGACCTTCGGCACCTCCTGCTGACCGGTACGCAGGTCGCCCGCCTGTACGGCGTCGGCCACAGCGTCCTGTACGGCGGCGTGAAGCGGGGAATGGCCAAGTACCCGCCCCGGGACGGCACAATCAGCGGTCAGGCCTGGTGGGATGCCGGACGCGTCGCACGCTGGCGTGCCGAGCACGAGGACGACGGGTAGGGCACGTAGTTGCCATCCAGGGCAGCGACGCCGCCGCTGCGGAGGTTCACGGTTGTCGGCGGCGGCTAAGACACGGGGTCAGTAGGCCCGACAGCCGGAGGCTCGGCCGAAAGGCCGGCGTCTTCCTGCACTTCGGCGAGCAGGGCGGACGCAGCCGCGTCCGCGAACGCTGCGGCGCTTGCGACTTGGCGGAGACGACGCACGAGGACCGTCAGGTCCGGACCGACCGGTGCCGAGTCCTCGGCGACCAAGGCGCTCAACGTCGTACCAACCGCGTGCGCCATTCGAGCTGCCATCCGGATGCCGGGGGTGACCTGGCCGCGCTCGATACGGCTCCAGTAGGACATATTCAGGTGCGCGCGCTCGGCAGCCTTCTCCTGCGACCATCCGAGCGCTCGCCTGCGCCGTCGCAGGTTGCGTGCGAAGCATTGCGCGGCAGCGGCACCGGCAGCATCGGGCGGGGTGAAGTCGAGTGCCAAGACCGCCGACGCTAAGCCGCACACGAGCCCGTTCCGGCCAGCCTGCGGCACGCTGTGGATAAGGGCGTCCGTGGGTGAGCGAAACGCGCGAAATCCTGTGGATACGCCGGACCGCCGCTCCGCGCACTCTCAAAACCCAAGGCGCAGAGCCAAATTTCGCGGCCTCTAGCTTGAAATTGAGCCCTGCGCGCGCGGATCCACGCGCTGCTGCGCCGCTCCTCGCACCGCCGTCGCCTGGGTCGCCTGCGGATCGGGCCGCTGGAGCTCGATCCGAACTCCCGCGACGTTCGCGTCCAGGGCCATCCGGTCTCGCTGACCCAGACGGAGTTCGCGCTCCTGCGGGTCCTGGCGGGCGCGCCGACGACGGTCCACACCAAGGCCGACCTGCTCCAGACGATCTGGGGCTACGCGGCTCAGTCGAGCACGCGGACGCTCGACTCCCACGCCTGCCGCCTGCGCCACAAGCTCGGCATCCACGGCGATCGCTTCGTCATCAACGTGTGGGGCGTCGGCTACCGCCTGATCGACAATCCGGGCGCGCACCTCGCCGCCGCTCCGATCGGACGCGCGCTCGGGCCGTGCGCCGCGCCCTCTGTCGCCGAGCCCGCCGCATGACCCTCGCGCCGCTGCTGGTCCTCGCCGCGCTCACGGCGCTGGCGACGTTCCACGCCCGCTGCGTCGCCCGCGCCCTCCGTGAGCGTGCGGCGCGCGTCGCCCACGAGGTCCGTGGGCCGCTGACTGCCGCGCACCTCGCGCTACACGGCGCCGCACGCCGCGGGGAGATCGCGCCCATCGCCGTCGCTGCCCTGGAGCTAGAGCTGCGGCGCGCGGCGCACGCGCTGGACGACCCGACCGATGCTCGCCTCGACGAGGTCGACCTCCACGCGCTGCTGAGCTGCCAGGTCCACACCTGGCAGGACGTGGCCGCCGCGCACGGGACGACGCTGACGCTGGCGCCCGGCATCGGCACCGCGGTCATCCACGCCGACGCGCTGCGCATCGCGCAGGCGACCAGCAACGTCCTCGCCAACGCGATCGAGCACGGCGGCGGCGCGATCACGGTCCGCACCGCGCTCAACGGCGACCACGTCCGCATCGAGGTCACCGACGGCGGCCCCGGCCTGCCCGCCTCCGTCGCCGAGCTCGTCCGCCGTCCCTCCGCCGGCCGTGGCACCCGCGGCCGCGGTCTGGCGATCACCGCCTCCGTCCTGACGCATTGCGGCGGCCGACTCTCCGCGTTGCAGGAAGCCCCAGGCGTCGCGATCGACCTCCCACGCCTCACCCCGACCACGGAGCAGCCCGCATGACCCGCGACCGTCTCATCCGCATCCTCCTGCGCCTCGGGATCGTCTTCGTCGCGCTCCAGATCGCCGCCTTCCTCTTCGTCCTGGCGATCTTCATGTTCCTGGCGCTCGGCGGCGACATGCCGATGTCCGGAGGCTCCGACTTCGAGTGGTCGCACTCGGAGCTCCCGCGATGACCCGCCGCCGTCGCGCCGCCATCCTGCTCGGCCTCGCGCTCGTCCTCGGTGGCCTCGCCGCCTCGGATGTCGCGGGGCGCGAGGCCGCGCTGCGCCGGGCGGTCGGCCCGTCCGTCCCGGTCGTCGTCGCTCGTACGCGCATCCCCGCGGGCACGCCGCTGACGGCGCGCAACCTCACCGTCCGCCGCGTTCCCGCGCGCTTCGCGCCCGCGCTGGCCTACGGATCACCCGCCGCGCTGGCCGACACGAAGGCGGCTGCGGCGCTCCAGGCCGGAGAGGACGTAACGCCCGCTGCGATCGACGACGGCACCTCGGCCGCGGCCTCCGGCGCGCCCGTCCGGGCCGGAGAGCGCGTGGCCGATCTCGTCGCTCGCGGCCCCGCCGACCTGATCCGCGCCGGGACGCGCGTCGACGTCCTCGTCACGCGCGAGAGCGGCGCGGGAGCCGGTTCGACCTCCGTCGCCCTCGAAGACGCCGAGGTCCTCGCCGCGCGCTCGATCGCGGCCGCCGACGGAGTGGGTGCCGACGACGCGCAGGGGCGCGTCGCTGTCTCTTTGCGCGTCACCGTCCGCCAGGCCGTCTTCCTGGCCGCCGCCGAGTCCTTCGCCCGTGACCTGCGCCTGCTGCCGCGCGCAGCCAACGACCGCCGGCACGGTCTGACCGGCACGACGGTGGGAGCCGACCTCCGATGAAACACCTTCACCAACGCGATCGGCATGTCCGCGTACGCCTCGGCCACCCGTCCAGATGGGGGTCCCCACCTCAAGGGATCCTCACCATGACCGATACCCCGGGCCGAGGCTAACTCATGCTGCGATTCCTTCGTTCCCTTTCCTTCATCCTCGTAGCGGCCGGCGTTCTGGCTCCTACGGCTGCCGAAGCCGCGACGTCGAAGACGGTCTATCCGACCGTCTCCAGCATCTCGCCACGCAAGGTGTCCATCGGTCAGAAGCTGACCGTTAAGGGCGCCCATTTCCGTGCGGGGAAGGGCAAGAGCACGGTGGTCTTCTACCGCAGCGGCAAGCCCGTTCTCTTTGCCAAGGCCGACTCGGCGACGTCGACCACGCTCGTCGTGACCGTGCCCATGAAGGCCGCCGACCTGCTGGCCGAGCGCAATGAGGTCAAGGTCGCCACCCAGCTGCGCCTGCGGATCGTCGGGGCGCGGATGGGCAAGACCTGGACCAAGAACAGCCGCTCGCCGATCGTCTCGCCCGCCAAGAGCGTCACGACGGCCAAGCCGACGACGCCGGCCGGCTCCCCGGTCGCCGCGGAGCCGACCTGCCAGCAGAAGGCCGCTGCCGCTCCGACGGCCGACTTCGACGGCGACAGCCTCCCGAACGCGCTCGAGCTGAAGTACCTGGTCGACCCGTGCAACGCCGACACCGACGGTGACGGCCTGGCCGACGGCTGGGAGTACTACTCGGCTCTGCAGCTCAACGGCGCGAGCATCCCGTACCCGGGCAACAAGCCGTGGCCGAACCCGCTCGACCCGAGCGACCTGACCGACGACTTCGACGGCGATGGCCTCACCGCCGGCCAGGAGTACGCCCTCTGGGTCTACTCCAAGTCGGGCTTCCCGCTGCTCCAGTACAGCGACGGCACCCAGAACTCGGGCGGCAAGCACCCTGTCCTGACGCTGGCCGACGTCTACCTCGACCTCGACAACGATGGCAACCTGACCGACGACGAGCGCGACGCCGACGGCGACGGCCTCTCCAACATGGTCGAGTGGAACCTCGGGGGCCAGCACCTCTGGTGGTCCGAGGTCCAGTACAAGAACGAGAAGCCCTACAAGATCCGCTCGTTCAGCGACCTGGATGCCACGAACCCCGACGGCGACGGCGACGGCGTCCTCGACGGTGCCGACGACCAGGACAACGACGGCTGGAGCAACTTCGCCGAGGCGCAGCTGGACCGCTGGAAGGCGGGCTACCGGGTGCACGCGTTCAACCCCTGCCTGCCGGACCCCAACGGGCCGACGTGCAGCCGGTACCCCGCGGCACCGGCCGAGGATCAGTGGCCCCCGTTCGACGGCACCCAGTCGCTGAACGACGGCGTCCCGTTCCCGGCCCGGTATATCTTCTCGGCCGGCACCTACACCCTCACCTACCACGCGAACTACTCGGACTGGGTGACGGCGGGCTCGCCGCCCAACTACACGGACTACCCGTACCTCCTCACGGGCCCGTGGGACCCGTCGCCTTGGTTCCGCGCCGGGTGGGACGGCACGATGGGCCCGCAGGGCTAGCGCCCCGCACCACATCAGAAGCTGTGCGAACGGCCGGGCGGAACTCCGCCCGGCCGTCGCCGTTTTAGCAATCGATACCGGAAACACGTACGGTGCGATCACCTAGGTAGGTTCCGCCGGTGCGTCGTCTGCTGCTGGTCCTCAGCGCAATCGTCTTCGTCGACACCACGTTCTACGCCGTGGTCGCTCCGCTGCTGCCGCATTACGCGGAGGACCTTGATCTCTCGAAGGCTTCGGCGGGTCTCCTGCTCGCCGCCTACCCGGCTGGGACGCTCGTCGGCGCACTGCCCAGCGGGATGCTCGCGGTGCGGTTTGGGCCGAAGCCGACGGTCCTCTTCGGCCTCGCGCTGCTGAGCGTCTCCAGCGTCGGTTTCGCGTTTGCGTCGTCTGCATTGGTCCTCGACATCGCGCGTTTTGTCCAAGGCCTCGGCGGCGCGTGCTCCTGGGCCGGCGGGCTGGCATGGCTCGTGGGGGAGGCACCGGCGTCGCGGCGCGGCGAGCTGATCGGGACGGCGCTCGGCGCGGCGATCGGCGGCGCGCTGCTCGGCCCGGTCCTGGGCGCGGCGGCCGCGGCGCTCGGGACGCGTCCGGTGTTCGGCGCGGTGGCGGGGGTCGCGGTTGGACTAGGCCTGATTGCGATGACCTGCCAGGGAGGCCAGGCGGCCTCCGAGGCCGGGACCTCGCTGCGGCGGACCATCACCGCACCGCGCGTGCGCGCCGGCCTGTGGCTCGTTGCGCTTCCGGGCCTGGCCTTCGGCGTCCTCGACGTGCTGGTGCCGCTACGCCTCGACGACCTCGGCGCCGGCGAGGCGACCGTCGCGGCGACGTTCCTGGCGTCAGCGGCGATCGAGGGCGGCGTGAGCCCGATCGTCGGCCGCGTTGCTGACCGGCGCGGCTCGCTGGTCCCGATCCGGCTCGGCCTGCTCGGGGCGACCGTGATCGTGTTGATCGTCCCGCTGCCGGGCGTCGCGGTCCTCTGCGCGGCGCTGATGGTCGCCGCGACCGCTGCGTTCGGGGCGTTCTGGGCGCCGGCTATGGCGCTCCTGTCGGAGGCCGCGGAGCGCGTGGGCGCTGACCAAGGCCTGGCGTTCGGGCTGGTCAACCTCGCGTGGGCGGTCGGGATGGTCAGTGGTGCGGCCGGGGGAGGGACGCTGGCCAAAGCGACCTCCGACACCCTCTGTTACGTCGTCTTGGCGTTTCTGTGCGCGGCGACGCTGGCCGCGATCACGCGCCGACGCAGCGCGCGAGTCATCACCACGTCCGTGCGCTGACACACCCGGGGCGAACTTCGCGGGGGTCGCGCCTAAGGCGCGCGTGACCCACATCGAAGACCTGGCGGATCGCCTCCGTGAGCGCCTGTTGGCCGAGGCCGGCGCCGCCGCTGCGACAAGCGGCGACGACGTCCCGCTGCCCGCTCGCATTCGCGCGCTGGTCGACCGTGACGCCGGCATGCTGGACGCCCGCACGCGTGAAGACCTCGCCGCGCGGATCGCGCGGAGGTCGTTCGGCCTCGGGCCGCTGGAGCCACTGCTGGCCGACCCGGACGTGGACGAGATCATGGTCAACGGCGCGGGGCTCGACGGGGCGGTGTGGGTCGAGCGTGGCGGTCGCCTGGCACGCACCGATGTGGCGTTCGCCAGCGACGCTGATCTGCGCCACGCGATCGAGCGCATCCTGGCGCCGCTCGGTCGCCGCGCCGACGAGGCCGAGCCGATGGTCGACGCCCGCCTACCGGACGGCTCGCGCGTCAACGTGGTCCTGCCGCCGCTGGCGGTCGACGGCCCGCTGGTGACGATACGTCGCTTCCGCCAGCGCGGGATCGACGCCGACGAGCTCGTCAGGCTCGGTACCTGGACGCCCGAGGTGGGCGACTTTCTCGCGCGGGCGGTGAACGCGCGGCTGAGCCTGCTCGTCAGCGGCGGCACCGGCTCGGGCAAGACCACCACCTTGAACGCGTTGTCCTCGTTCATTGCCGAGGGCGATCGCGTTGTGACGATCGAGGACACCGCGGAGCTGCGTCTCCAGCAGCCTCATGTCGTCCGTCTGGAGAGCCGTCCCGCAAACGTCGAGGGCCGCGGCGCGATCCCGATCCGCGCGCTCCTGCGCAACGCCCTGCGGATGCGCCCCGATCGGATCGTCGTCGGCGAGATCCGCGGCGGCGAGGTCTCGCGTGGCGGTGTTGCCTCACAGCGGCGTGCCGTTCCGGCTGGCGCTCGTCGCCTAGCCGGGCTCCGGGCCGATGTCGGCCATCAGGTCGGCCGGTTCGACGCTGAGCGCGACCGCGAGCCGCGCCACCGTCCGCACGCCGGGGTCGATCTCCCCTCGCTCGAGGCGGCCGTAGTACGACTGGTCCATGTCCGCCTCCAGGGCGAGGGCTTCCTGCGTCAGGCCGCGTCGGGTGCGCTCGGTGAGCAGGTTGACGGCGAAGGCCGGGAGCGGGTCGTGTGGGACCCGCGGAGCGGGTGGCGGCGGAGACACCGGCTCGATCCGCCGGGACGAGCGGGCCGGGGGCCGCGTGCCTCCGGCCTCCTCGTCGAACCGCCGCTCCAGCCTCGCGAACGCGAGTTCGAGTCGGTCCAGTCGCTCGTGCAGGGTGAGCTTCGCGGAGACCTCCGAGAGCATGTCGGCGGTCGCGATGACCGTCGTCCGCGAGGGCTGGCCGTCGATCTCGGGGAGGACCGCCCGGAGCGCGTCGGCCGCCTCCCGCAGGGCCGCCGGTGTATCGGTCGGCGTGGCCCTGGAGGCGAGACCGCGTGCGTCGTCCGCGCGGGGCGTGTCGAGTACCGCCAGCACCCGGATCGTGCGGCGGATGAGGTAGGCCCAGGCGTCGGCCACCGCTCACCGTCGCCCCGTATGCGGAGAGATCCTGAGCATTCGCATGCCGGGATCCTCGCCATCTGGCGGCGGCCTGGGAAGGGGTCGAGGGCAGCCGACGCGCTAGGCGGCGTCGCGCTTGTTGTCGTCGGCCCGGCGGCGCGGGATCGCGCGGGCTGGTTCGGTCGCCCCCGGCAGGGCGGCGGGGTCTTCGGGCGACGGGACCGACTGGACCGCCGGGGCGGCTGTCGGCGGCGGGTCCGGACCCGTCAGGCCCGCGTACCGGGGGTCGGACCATCCGTGCTTCAGCCGGAGCAGCGCGCCGACGAACGCGTCCCAGTCCCGCCCGATCGCCACCACGAGCGCCGAGACGATCCCGAGCACCGACGCCCCCACGAACGGCACATCGTTGGCCAGCGCGGACCCACTCGACGCGATGGACGCGAGCGCCGGCCAGATCGTGTGCGTGTAGGAGGTCATGTTCGGGGCTATCCAGCGCGGGCCGGGACGCGTCCCTGCCTCAGCGGGTCACGGCGCGCGGATCGGTCGCGGGTTGCGCGCCCCGGAACGACAACGCCGGGCCTGGAGCGGGGCCGTTCGGCGCGTCGGCGAACGGGTTGTCCTGCGGAGGGGGTTGCGCCTCGTCGCGGTGCATCACGCCGTTCTCGGGCGTGGTGTACAGGCCGTCGGGCGTCTTCGCCAGGTGCTCGTACTTCGTGTACATGCGCCGCATGGTCACGCCGATCGAGGCCTTCGTCGTCTCCGGCGGGATCATCTCCCGCTGGACCAGGACGTGATGGACCTGCTCGGGGCTCCAACCGGGCAGCGGTCGCTCCCTCACGACCTCGCTGATCAGCGGCTTCTTGTCCGAGGGCGGGGCGGCCGGTGCCGCGCGACGCGGCTCCTCCGGTTCCGGCGGTGGGATGACCGGCCCAGCGGTACGCGGCTGTGTCGGTTCGGTTGCAGGGGCCAGAGGCTCCGGTCCGCCATCGAGAGCGTCGGCGTACGCGAACAGGGCGCGGGCGCGTCGCTTGTGCTCGTCGCCGGTAGCGTCCTCTTCGTGCCCGAGTTCGCGGGCCGCGTCGGCGGTCAGCTGCGGCAGCAGCTGTCGCAGGTCCGAGTTCGCTGAGTCCATGCCGGTAGGGTACCCGGTCGATCGGCGTGTTCGTCGGGTTGTAACGACTGAATTCCCGCAAAGAGCGGCGATTCGTCCCGGTAGGTGCGAACAGTTGTTCCGGGCGGGGCGCCTGCACAGACGCTCCGGGACCTGCGATCACTGCTGCGTCTACCCACCGACGCATGACCCGAGGAGGGTCTCGATGCACTACTACCGCGTATCACCGCCGGGCGACTTCCTGCTCCACCGGGCGACCGACTGGACGCCGTTCGCCGCTGCCGCTGGCCGGTTGGCCTGCGAGCCGGGGCTCGATGTCTCCGACGACTACCGCGCGCTCTGCGAGGGTGCGGCGGTCGCGCTCGCCGCCTTCGCCGACCGCCTGGGCTTCACGGTCGGCGACACCGCGCCGTCCCTGGAGGAGCTGTACATCGTCTCCCTGCCGTTCGGCCCGTGCGTGTACGCCGCCCAGCACTTCGGCGGCGGCGACCTCTTCCTGGCCTCCCGGGCCGAGATCGGGTGGCTGCCATCGGCCGGAGACGGCCCGCAGCCGATCTCCGGGCCGCACGAGGCCGTGGCGGCGCGTCAGTAGCGCCGCGCAGCCGGACGGGCCGTCTACCTGAGGGCGGCGCGGAGTGGTGGAATCCCCGGGGCGGTGGCGCTCCGACCACCGCGACCGGAGTACGGGCTGCTCAGCGGATGGCGCTGGGCGGCTCGCAGGCGGATCTCGGGCGTCGCTCCTGGACTGGAGCGGGAGTCTGCGAATCTCACCGAGGGCGTCGAGCGGCCCTCAACTCGCGACCCGAGTCGAGGACCGCCGTGCCCGCAGCGCCGCAGATCGAAGTCAAGTGGTCCCCGGTCCGCGATGCGGCCCGGCGGCGGCGACTCGCCGCGCTCCTCTTCGGTGACCGGAAGCCGGTCCCCGCGCCGACGCCGACCGGCAGGCCGCGACCGTGAGCACCTTCCTGCTCCCGCCCGGCATCGTCTCCGGCACCCCGATCCGCGCCGCCGCCGCGGCGCTGGTCGGCGCGAGCGCCGAGGTCCAGCGCTACCACCTCGCCGTCCACCCGTGCCCCGGCGCGTCGTACTCGTTCGGCGACGGTGCCGACTGCGAGGGCTGCGGCGGCAAGGTCGAGGTCCTGCGCTGCAGCGAGTGCGGCGAGCCGCTGGCCGTCGATGCGGTCGTGATGTGCGAGCACATCCCTGCGCTCCTCGAGGACATCGCGTCGGGGGTCTTCACGCTGTGAGCACCGGCAGGTCCAGGGAGGCCGCGATCAGGCTCCACGAGCAGGGCGTCAACGTGGTCCCGGCGTCGGGGAAGGCTCCGCGCGGCTCGTGGAAGCGCTACACCGCGGAGCGCCTCACGCTCCGCGATGTCGCCGACTCCTTCGCCAACGGCCGGGGCGACGGCAACATCTACGCCATCACCGGCTCGGTGTCCGGGATCGTCGTGCTGGACTGCGACGACGAGGCGGCGGTCCAGTACTGGCGTGGCCTCTTCGGCGGGACCCTCGACAAGACGGCGGCCGTCAGGACGGGCGGCGGCGGGTGGCACTTCTGGTTCCAGACGGAGGGCCAGCCGATCCCGAGTCGCGCCAGCAACGGCGGCCCGACGGGGAAGTGGGACTTCCAGGCGGACGGCAAGGGCGTCATCGCCCCACCCTCGATCCATGAGTCCGGCCGTCGGTACGAGTGGGTGCGCGAGTTCCGGCACATCCTGCCCGTGCCCCCGGCGCTCCTGGAGGCGGTGCGGGAGGCCGCGTCCGGCCCCGCCGCCGGTCTCAACGGCGGCGGCCCGGCCGGTGCGGCTGAGTGGGAACCGTTCCCCGAGGAGCGGTACCGGGCCGAGGGCGTCCCGGCAGGCGTTCGCGATCACGTCCTCTCGAAGTACGCGGCGTCGCTGCGCGGCCGGGGCGGGATGTCGCAGGAGGACGCCTACGAGCGGATGGACGACTTCCACGCGCTGCTGGAGCAGCCGCCGGGCGACGAGATGGACCAGGCGCACGCGCGCCGGAAGATCGATTGGGCTTGGGAGAAGTACGCGGACGGCCACTCGGCAGCCTTCGCGACGAGCGCGCCCTCCGCCTCGAAGGCGCCGGCGGTAGCGACCACGCTCGTCCTTCAGGCCGAGGCGACGCACGAGTTCGTCCTGTCGGAGGAAGGGCTGCCGTACGCGGTCCCGCTCCAGGGGCCACGGATCGCGCAGCCCTTCCGAGGTGCCGCAGGATTCCGCCAGGACCTCGCCAGTGCGTACTTCGCTCGGGAGGGCAAGACGGCGTCGAGCAGCGCGGTCGCCGACGCGCTCGCCGTGCTCGAAGGCCGGGCGCAGGCCGCCGACCGGCACCGGGTCCATGTGCGGATCGCGGGTGACGAGGAGCGGGTGGCGATCGACCTGGGGGACCCCTCCGGGCGCTCCGTCGTCGTCACCGGCGGCGGCTGGGAGACGACGGCGCAGCGCGGCGTCCTGTTCCGGCGGACCGCGCTGACGTCGCCGATCGCCGAGCCTGCGCGGGGCGGGTCGCTCGACGCCATGCGCTCGCTCCTGAACATCACGGATGAGTCCTGGGACCTGCTCGTCGGCTACATGGTGGCGTCGTGGATCCCGGAGATCCCGCACCCGGTCCTGTGGCTCACCGGCGAGCAGGGCACCGGCAAGACGTCGGCCCTCAGGATGGTCGGGTCGCTGCTCGACCCGTCGCCGGTCGAGGCCCGGACCCCGCCACGCGACATCCAGGAGTGGGTGGTCGTGCTCTCCGGCTCGTGGGTCGTCCCCGTCGACAACATCAGCCAGATCCCCGGCTGGCTGTCGGACGCGATCTGTCGCGCCTCGACCGGCGACGGCCTCGCGCGCCGCCAGCTCTACGGCGACAACGACCTCGTCGTCAACAAGCTGAGGAACGTCGTGATGCTGAACGGGATCAGCGTCGGCGGCTTCCGCGGCGACCTCGGCGAGCGGCTGCTGCCCGTCGAGTTCTCGCGGATTGGCCCCGAGCGACGGCGGATGGAGTCCGAGCTCCGGGCCGAGTGGGACGCCCTGGTGCCGTCACTCTTCGGCGCTCTCCTCGATCTGCTGTCGGCGACGCTGGCCGCGCTGCCGTCCGTGCGACTGGACGAGTACCCGCGCATGGCGGACTTCGCCCGTGTGCTCGCCGCGGTCGATCAGGTGCGCGGGACCGAGTCACTGGCCGCGTACCTCGACAGCCGCGAGTCGATCAGCCAGCAGGTTGTCGAGGCCGACCCAGTCGGGGCCGCCATCGCCGATCTGGCCCAGCGGAGCGCCCAAACGACCACCGAGGGCGACGTCGTCTGGACCGGCACCGCGACCGAACTGCTCCGCGAGATCGAGCTACTGACCGAACGCGAGCACCGGGGGAAGGACTGGCCGACCAACGGCCAGGTGCTCTCCGGTCGCCTGACGCGCGTAGCTCCGGACCTCGCCCGTCAGGGCGTCGAGGTGAAGCGATCCGCCTCCAACAAGAAGGGGAAGCTGTGGCACCTGCGAGTCAACGAAGGGGCCGGCGCGTGAGGTCGGCGATCGTCAGCGAGGGGGGACGCAGCGTCGGTGATCTGCGTCCCCCGTTCGTCCCCCGAGAGGCCGCATGCGTCCCCCTCGGAGCCGACGAGGCCGCGCAGGATCGGCAAGGGGGGACGCAATTGCGTCCCCCGGGGACGCAGCTTCGCCAGCTTGCGTCCCCCCTCTCAGGCCGCGTCCCGCCGGGCCTCACGGCGCAGGGGGGACGCAGGGGACGCAGCGCGCCATTCCCCTTTGTGCGGAGGGACGGAGGGGCGGGGAGCGGCACGGAGGGGGCCGGGGACAAAGGCGGGGGCCGCAGTGCGTCCCCCCGTCCCCCGAGGGGCCAGACGGCCCACCTGGACCCCCAGCGCCGCGTCGCCCGCCACACCACCGGCGCCTCCCTAGACCGGATCGTCTCGGCGGATGGCTCCAGGCGCGTGCCCGGGATCCGCGCTCGCGGGGGAGCGATGCGTCGTGGCTAGCAATCCCAATAACAAGCTGATTCGGGCGGCGCGGATGGAGGTCGAGCGCGGCCGGTCGGCGACGCGGCTGCACTCCGATCCCGTCGAGGTGCTGCAGGAGATCCTGGACGGGGCGGTCGCTGATCTCCGGTACGCGCAGTCGAAGGTTGACGCGCTGCCGGACGACGAGGCGTTCCGCGATACGGCGCAGGGTGTCGTGCCGAACGAGTGGATCCGGCTCCGCGATCGGTACCGCGATGAGCTGGAGCGGATGACGAACAACATGGTCCGCGCGGGGATCGCGGATCGCGCCGTGCGGGTGAGCGAGGCGAAGGCGGCGCTGATGGTCGCGGCGATCAAGGACGCCGCCCTGGACATCGGGCTGCCGGGCGATCAGGTCCGGGCGCTCGGCGAAGCGCTGCGCCGTCGCATCCAGGAGCACCAGGTGATCGGCGAGATCGAGGCGGGGGAGTCGGAGTGAGCGACGCATCGACCGCCGAGCGGAACGTCGAGATCTGGTCCGCGTACCAGGGCGGGGCGTCGTTCGGCCAGATCGCGGCCGTGTACGGCATCAGCCTCAAGCGCGCGAAGCAGATCGTCCACACGGCGGCGGCGCACGAATACCTGCGGCTGTACCCGCCGCGCCGGGCCGGTGGCGCAGGCCGCGCCGGGGAGGCCACGTGAGGCCTCCCGTGGCCCCAACGTGGGTCTCAAGTGGCGCCCCGAGGGGTGGAGCCCGGGTGCGCCTCCAGACCGCCACGTGCGGCCTCCCGTTGTTGGTGGTGTCGAGCATCCACGCGGGACGCCGTGACACCTCGGGCGCATGCCTCGCTTCCGGCATCGCCGCGCGGGGGACGGAGCCGAAGCCCCGCCCCGTGCGCGGGTCAGCGTCGCGCGCCCTCCAGGCGTCGGAGGACGCGGCGCTGCTGCTGCATGGCGTCGATCACTCGGCCGACCTCAGCGTCGCTGAACGCGACGGCGGCCTGGCCGCCCGGCAGGAAGCCGTGCTCGACCTCCAGCTGCATCGCCGGACGCCCGGACCCGTCAGCGTCGCCGACCCGGACGCGGACCAGGGCATCGCCCCGGTCCTGCACCCGGATCTCGACGTCGCGACCGGCGTCGATCACGCGGCCTCGTCGCCGGTGCCCTCACCGTCACCCTGGACCTTCGCGGCGGTCCAGGTGAGCCACTTCGGGTTGGTCTCACCGGCGCGCGCCAGGCCCGCGTCGCTGATCGTGTACGTGCCGTGCGGCGCGTCGTCGGTCGGCTCCTCCCGCGTCGCGAGCCCGGCCTCGACGAGCCCGTCCAGCGGCAGCGCCCGGAAGCCGCTCGTCGGCGCCTCCCCGGTGCCCTTCGGCAGCGCCGCCAGTCGCAGCAGCGCGCGACGCCGCGACAGCGTCAGCGGCGCCTTCTTCGGGCGCTGCGTCCCGGCCTCCTCGATCGCGGCGATCAGGTCGGCCTTCTTCGTGATGCCGCGCTCGGCGGCGAGCGCGCGGATCTGGGCCTCGGTCCAGTCGGTCGCGGCGACGACGGCGTCGATCGTGGTGGTGCGGACAGCGGTCATGCGGATGCTCCTTCGTTGTGGTGAGTGCGCTCCATCACTACAAATTTTCGACATACGAGACCGCTCGTGTGAAGGCCCTAGGGGCCGTCCTTGGAGAGGGGTCGACATGAAGAAGCAAGCCCTTCGGACCCCTCTCGCTTCATTGATGTACGACAACAACAGGAGGCACGATGAGTAGTGCGATCAACCTGGGCGACGCGGCAGCGTTCACGTCGCCCGCATGGCTCCCCGGGGACTCGGGGATCGAATGGCTGGACGGCCTGGGGGCGGATCACCGTCGCCTGCTCCGCGCCCGGGACGTCGCGATGGAGGCGCACGGCGCGGCGACCGACGCCCGCGAGCAGGCGCTGGCCCAGCGTCGGGAGGCGTTGGCGCTGGCGGCCCGGACGGATCGGGAGGCGGATGTCCCGGACCTGGCGACGGTCGAGCGTCGGGCGCAGGCGGCGATCGCTGCGGCCGAGGAGAAGGTCCGGGCGGCGAGCGATGCCCTGCGCGGCTTCGTCGCCGACACCGTGGCGGCGATCGAGGAGCGTGGTGTGGAGTGGCTGGGCCTGCTCTCGTCGCGCCGCGACGTCGTGGCTGAGAAGCGAGCGGAGGCGGAGCGCCTGCTGGCGCAGGCCGCAGCCGTCGAGGCCGGGGTGTGGCATCTGGAGGAGTGGGTGACGCGCAACGCGAAGCTCCACGAGCGGCCGTCGTTCCGGAACGTGCCGGAGGCTCGGTTCCTCACCTGGACCGGGGCGCAGGAGCTTCGGCCGCCGGTGCCGCCGTCGCCTGACGGCATGCCGACGCTGGTCGATCCGCCGAAGCTCCCGGAGTGGGACGCGGAGCAGAAGGCGGGCCAGCGTCGCGTCGCGGAGCGCATCGCGGCTGACGCGCAGGCTGCGGCGGACAAGCGGGCGTACGCGGCGGAGCACGCCGATCAGCAGCGCGCCATCGCGGAGGCCGAGGCCCGCGCCGACCTGGCGGAGCTTCGCGGCCCGCTGCCGGAGGCGGTCTGATGGGCGCCCACCTGCGTGACTACCTGATCGCCTGCGGGGTCCAGTCGGGGAAGGTGAAGCCCGAGGACGTCGAGGATTGGCGCCGCCTGTACGCGAAGGATCCGCTGGCCGTCACCGAACGCCTGGCTCCGACGCCACGTCTGAGGGCGACGTTCGTCCCGGTGGCGCCGGCCGCTTCGGAGGAGTACCCGGCGTCGTGGGTCGGTGCCGCGCCGGGGACGGGATCGGTGGCGTTCGACCGGTGATCGATCGGGCTGCACGCCTGGAGGCGGCGATCCTGGTCTGCGGGCTCGTTCACGAGCCCGCCGAAGCCGCCCTGCTCGCGCTCGAGGACGTCCCACTGCTCACCGTCGAGCAGTGGGACGCTTGGCGCGCGCTCGACTCCGAGGACGTCGCGCTTCTAGCCGCGTGCCTCGATGCCGAGTTCGCGTTGCGGGCACGGGAGTGGGCCGCCCTGGACCGACTCGGCGCGGCGCTCGCGATGGGCGACGACCTCGCCGGGTCGATGCTCGCGCTGGCGGCGATGGTCGATCTCGGCTGGGACCGGTCGGTGCAGCCGATCGCCCCTGGACCAGGGGCGGGATCGTGATGGGCGCTGGGTCGGAGTCTTCTCCCACTCCGCAACGGGAGGCGGGCGAATCCGTAGCTTCGGCTGCGCCGCCGCCTGTGCCCAGCGCCCATCAGGATCCCGCCATCGCCGCTGCCCGGCTGGCCGAGATGGTCGAGGCCCGCACCGTCGAGGGTCTGAGCCACGAGAAGATCGCCGCCCGCTTCGGCGTCAGCCGGGAGCGGGTGCGGCAGAGGCTCCGCTACGCCGCGAAGGTCCAGCGCGATGCCGAGCGCCGCGAACGCGCGGAGGAGGCCGCCGGCGCCTTCGGAGCGCCCCCGGCTGCCGACGAGATCCCGGACCTGCTGCCGCCGTCGCTGGTCGGGGATCACCCGCCGACGACGCTGCGGCTCGCGCTCGCCGCCGGTCGCGCCTCCGGCCGCTCGTTCGAGGAAGCGTGGACGGCCGCTGCGGCGGTCGCGCTGTCGAAGCTGCCGCCGCGCGAGGCGGACGAGTGGCGCGGAGTGTTCGCGTCGACCCGGGATGGGTGGAGGTCGGCGTACGAGGACGAGCCGGACCCGCTCGCCGCTCTGCCGCGCGCCGAGGAGTGCCCGTGACGGCCGCGTCCGCGCCACTGGTCTACGCGCGAGGGCCGGGGCCGGTCCAGGTAGACCGCGCGCGGTGTGGGGTGGCGTCGGCTGGGGTGCCCGAGCACCGGACGCGTTGCCTCACATTCCAACGGTGCGCGACGCCCGGTTGTCTCGGGAGAGGCAGGCACACGCACCCGAGTTGTAGGAGATCAGACCAGTGACGAAGACACGCGCGAAGAAGCCCGAGGCTGGGGTCCGGGCAGCGCTCGGCATCCGCGTCAGCACGAAGGAACAGGCGATCGAGGGGACGAGCGTCGAGACGCAGACGGCGATCCTCCAGGCGCATGCCGAGCAGGTCGGCTGGACCGTCGTCGGCGTGTACGTCGACGCCGGGGTGTCGGGCGACATGCCGGTGGCTGAGAGGCCCGAGGCGGGCCGGATGATGGACCTAGCCGCGCGCGGCGGCGTCGACGTCGTCGCGGTGAAGGACCTGGACCGGTTCGGCCGCGATGTCGTGGAGACCCTGACGGCCGAGCGCGAGCTAGAGCGCGCCGGGGTCGCATTCGTGTCGGTCGGCGAGAACATCGACACGCGCCGCGACTCGGATCGGATGAACCTCCAGCTGCGGGCCGTGATCGCGGAACAGGAGAAGCGGCGGATGCTGGAGCGGATGGCGTCGGGCCTCCGCGCCCGCGCTGCCGAGGGCGCGTGGACGGGCGGGCCGCCGCCATTCGGCTTCGAGCTGGTGCCACGCTCCGACGCCCCCGGCGCGAAGAACGTCCTCGCGCACGACGAGCGAGAGGTCGAGATCCTGCGGACCGCCACGGCGCTGATCCTGGACGACGGGCACTCAACCTGGACCGCCGGGCAGAAGCTCGACTCGATGGGGATGGGGCCGCGCGTCGGGCTCCGGTGGACGAACGTGAACCTGCGCCGGATCCTGCTGTCGCCGACGCTCGGCGGCGTCTGGTTCTACAAGCCGAAGGACGGCGACCCGATCGAGGTCGCGATCCCGCCGGTACTGGACCCGGACCGGCACGCCGCGCTGCTCGATGCGCTGGGGGAGACGAGCACCGAGCGCAGCCCGAGCGCGTCCTACCTGCTGTCGCACGGGCGGCTCGTCGGGACGTGCGGCGCGAGCTACCACGGCATCAGCCGTAAGGATCGCGGGTCCAGGTGGTACCGCTGCCGGTCGAAGCGTCCCGGCCCGCACGAGAAGTGCGAGGACGTCAACGTCCACGCGGGCACCGTCGAGGCGCTGGTGTGGGGCGAGGTCGCATCGCTGCTGTCGGAGCCGGATCGGCTGACGGCGCTCGCCGACGAGTACCTGGACCTGGAGCCCGCCCGCGATCGGACCGAGACCGAGACCGTCGAGGCGATCGAGCGGAAGCTCGCCGCACTCGGCGAGGACCGGACCCAGCGCGTCGCGACCGCCCTCGAAGCCGGGGTGGACGCCGCGACCCTCCGCGCCGCGCTGTCGAAGCTGGACAACCGGGCGCGCGCGCTGGAAGCGCACCGCGCTCGGCTCGTCGCGGCCGCCGCGGATCGGGAGGTGGCGACGACGCGAGCGGAGCGACTGCGAGACCTCGCCGACTCGGCGCGGGCCGCGCTCGCCACGATGGGACCGGACGAGCGGCGGGCCGTCCTGGACCTCCTGGACGTCCGCGTGACCGTGACGGGCTGGCAGCCGTGCGACGTCTGCGGCGGGAAGGGCAAGGTCCAGGGTGGCCGTGGCGGCACGGTCTGCCAGTCGTGCCACGCGCAGCGGCGGGTGCCGTCGTTCGAGGTCCAGGGGGTCGTCGCGGAGGCCCTAGACGTGGGGCAACTCGGCGCTGAGGTGTCGAGGCCCTCGACATGCTCGCCGCGATGACCACGGGCCACGACGGCTCGCTCTCGACCATCCACGCCGGCTCGCCACCGGAGGCCCTCCGCCGCCTCGAGACCCTCGCGCTCATGACCGACCTCGACCTACCGCTTTCCGCCATCCGCGACCAGATCCCCGACGCCCTCGACCTCATCGTCCACCAGACCCGCCACCCCTCAGGTCACCGCCTGATCACCACGATCGCCGAGGTCGTTCGCATCGCCGCCGGCCCCGCGACGCGTCCCCTCTACACCAATACCAACGACAACCCTCACTGGCACCCGCTCTCCGACGAGCTCACCACCCGCCTGGCCATGGGCTGATCACAACCACCATCACTTCCCGTTGGTATTTGGCCAGCCTGTTTCGCGTCGCCTCCGACCCACCACGTCCGTCGCTCCCGCCCGTTTTCCGGCACCGCCCGCCGCCGCTCCACCGTGCTCCTGACATCTCCCACCTTCACGCTCCTCGTCCCCTCACCGCCCGCTCCGCTGCTCGCCGCGGCCGCCGCCGCGCTGGCGGTCTTCGGTGTGTGGGACGCGCTCGCCGTCGTCGAGGCCGGCGGTCCTGCACGTGCGCTTGGTCGCGTCGTCGCGCCGTTGCAGCTCGTGGGCCGCGCTGGGCATCTGCCGTCGGCGCCTGAGCGGCGGCGTCTGGCGATCCTCGGCAGCGTCGCGATGCTCGCGGGCGGGTGGCTGCTCGCCGGTCCGATCGCCGGGATCGGGCTGGCGGTCGCGGCGCCCGCCGCCCTAGGGCCGGTGCTCGCGGCGCGTCGTCGCCGCTGGCGCCGAGCGCTGGCGGCGGCGGTGCCGCAGGTCGCGCGCGGACTGGCGGACGCGCTTTCCGGCGGTCGCTCGGTGCGCGCCGCCCTGGCTGAGCTCGGGCGTCCGGGCGCGATGACGGGAACCGCCGGCAGCGAGCTACGCGCCGCCGCGCATCGCCTCGCGCTCGGCGCGCCGACGGATGACGTGCTCGCCGAGCTTCGCCGTCGGGCACAGGACCCGGCGTGGGACACGCTCGTCGCCGCGATCCTCCTACAGCGCGATGCGGGCGGGGACCTCGCCGCGCTCCTGCGGACGGTCGCCGACAGCGCCGAACATGCCCGCCGCGTGGAGGCCGACGCTCGCTCGCTGATGTCCCAGGCGCGAGCCTCTGCGCGGCTCGTTGCCGGGCTTCCCGGCGTCTGCCTCGTCCTCGTCGAGTTGATCGCGCCTGGATCGCTCTCCGCGCTCGCCGCCGACCCACGCTCCCGGATCCTGTTGCTCGCGGGCGCCGTCCTCGGCGCCGTCGCCATGTTCATCATCAACCGCATCGCGCGCCTGGGAGCGGCATGACCTCCGCGGTTCTCCTCGCCGCTTGTGCCGGCACCCTGCTTGCCGCGGGCCTCTGCGACGCGGCGCAGCTGGTGGCCGAGCGCCGCGCGATCGCACGCGCCCGGGCAACGACGACCGATCCCGCCGCGTGCGCACGCCCGACGCCGACACCGACGCCGGCCTCCCGCGCGGCCGCCGCCCTCGCGCGCTTCGGCCGCCGCCTGGGCGCGCCCAACGCGCCGCGCGACCTCGGTGCCCGCCTCGCCGCCGCCGGCCTCACCGGCCGCTTGCGTCCTGCCGACGCAATGGCGATCAAGGCCGGCTGTGGCGCCGCCGCTGTCTTGGCCACCGCGCCCGTCCTGGCATCGCTCCCGTTACGACTCATGGTGCTCGCGGGTCCCCTCACCGGTGCCGCCGGGTTCCTGGCCCTCGATCTCCACCTCGCCCGTCGCGCGCAGCGCCGTACCGAGCGAGCGCGCGTCGAGCTCGCTGACGTCCTCGACCTCCTGCGCGTCGCGGTGGCCGCCGGCCTGCCGACCGGCCGCGCCCTCACCGAGGTCGGGCGACACCGCGGCGGCCTCGTCGCCGCGGAGCTGCGCGCCCTGTCCCAGCGCCTCGCGCTCGGCGCCCCACGCGCGGACGCGCTGGCGGAGCTCCGCCTCCGGCTACCCCTTCCCGCCCTCGCGACGCTCGTCGCCGCCATCGACCGCGCCGACCGCCACGGCGCCTCGCTGGCGCCCACGCTCCTCGCGCTCGCCGAGGAGGCCCGTGCCGACCGCGCCCGCGCCCTGCACGACCAAGCCGCTCGCTCCGCACCCCGCATCCAGCTCGCGATCGCGCTCCTGCTCGTTCCCGCCGTCCTGCTCCTGGTCGCCGCCGGCCTCGTCCACAGCCTCGCCTGACCCAACCAACCACATGTCCGCTCCACGCTCCCGAACCGCACCTCACACCGCTACCACCGCACGCGGACGCTAGGTTCGCCCGATGGCGTCCGATCCGTTGCGACTCGACCCCGCCACGTTCCAGCTGCCCGTTGGCCGGTTGCGCGCGGGCTATTACAGCGACGCGTACTTCACCTCGACCAAGGAGCTGCTCGAGGCCGAGGATCGGCATCCGCGGGTGTTGATGCAGATATTTCAGAAGCACGAGTCGCTGCTAGGTGGGGTGGACGAGGCGATCGCGGTGCTCAAGGTCGGCGCGGGGCACGTGGGCAGCGATGGCGTCTGGCTCCCGGCCTGGGACGACCTCGTCGTGCACGCCCTGCACGAGGGCGACGTGATCGAGCCGTTTGAGACCGTGATGACGATCGAGGGCGACTACACCCAGTTCGCGCACCTGGAGACCGTCTACCTCGGCTGCATGGCGCGCCGGTCGCTGGTGATGCGCAACGTCCGGGCCGTCGTCGACGCCGCCCGCGGCAAGGAGATCCTGTTCTTCCCGGCGCGCCACGACCATTGGCTCGTCCAGACCGGCGACGGCTGGGCCGCGCACGTCGCGGGCGCGATCGGCGTCTCCACCAACGCCCAGGCATCGTGGTGGGGCGGCCGTGGCGTCGGGACCGTCCCGCACGCGTTGATCGCCGCGTTCGGCGGGGACACGGTCGCCGCCGCCCGTGCCTTCGCCCACCGCTACCGCGACCGGATGAACGTCACCGTGCTCGTCGACTTCGAGAACCACTCGGCCAAGACCGCCGTCGAGGTCGCCGACGCTCTTGGCGACGAGCTGTGGGGCGTTCGCCTCGACACGTCCGAGCGCCTCGTCGACGAGTCCCTGGCCGACCTCGGTCCGGACGCTCCTCGCGGCGTCAACGTCGAGCTCGCTCGTCGCGTCCGCACGGCGCTCGACGACGCCGGCCACTCCCGCGTGCGCATCGTTGCCTCCGGCGGCTTCGACGCGACCAAGATCCAGCACTTCGAGTCCGAAGGCGCGCCCGTCGACGCCTACGGCGTCGGCTCCTCGCTCCTACGCGGCCAGAACGATTTCACCGCCGACATCGTCCGCGTCGACGACCGGCCGACCGCGAAGATCGGCCGCGAGGAGAAGCCCAACCCGCGCCTCGTCCGCGTGCCGTAGCCCGCACCGCACGCCTCGTTCAGCGTCTTGCCCGCGCGGCCGCGCCCGCACAGCGCGCTGCCCGCGCATCGCGCTGCCCGCGTATCGCGCCGCCCGCACCGCGCGCCCCCTCGCGAGGGCGCGCGGCGCGACGGAACACGAGCGGTCCCTACGGGATCGACACCGCGGCCTTGAGCCGCAGGGTGTCGCCGTCCTGTTCGACGCCGGCGGCGGCGGGGCCGAAGACGTCGAGGGTGGGCTTGGCCTTGGCGAAGTCCTCGTCGGAGCCGACGACGGTGCCGACCAGCTTGACGATCGCGGGCGTGTCGATGAAGACGGCGGGCTTCACGCCCTCCAGCAGACCGGCGGCGGTCTTGAACGGATCGCTGTCGCCGAGCGTCGAGCCGCCGCCGAGGGCGTCGGCCAGCGCGCCCTTGCCGTAGGCGATCACGAACTTGTCGTCCTTGCTGGCGACCTCGATGTCGCCGGCGATCGGGCTGCCGCCGCCGATATCGATCGAGAAGCCGTCAGCGCCCGAGGGAGCGCCACTCAAAGCACCCGTCTGCACATCCAAGCCCTTCAACAACTTCTTCAGCTTCGGGATCGCCGCCTTGGACGCCGCCGGGTCCTTGGAGGTCACGACCAGCGCGCCGTTCAGATCGGTCATCCCGGAGCCGCGGACGAACAGCGCCGCGTTGCCCATCCACGACAGCAGGTCCTTGTCGACGTCGACGCCGAGCTGCGCCTTCAACTGCGACAACAAGGTCGCGGGATCGACGCCGCCGGTCGCGCCGGCCTGGCCGAGCGCCGTCAGCGCCGACTTGAACGTCCCGCCGACGTCGCCCATGCCGAAGCCCAGCCACGAGCCGGCCGGAACCGCCGCCAGCGCGTCCGCGCCGCCCGAGCCCGAGCCCGCTGAGCCCAAGGCGCCCTTCTTCAGCCCGATCGCCGCCGCGTCGACGCGTAGCGCGTTGTCGGTCACGTCCAGCGACGCCGCGATCGACTGCAGGCCGCTGCCGGTCAACAGCCCCTTGATCGCCTGCAGCGACTGCGCGTCAGAGCCCTTCAACGAGCCCGACGCCGCGCCCATCGCCAGGTCGAAGAACCGGCTCGGATCGGCGTACACGAAGCCCAGGCCGTCGGTCCCGACCGTCGAGCGCGCCTTCTTGAACGCGCCCGCCGTCGCCAGCGAGCCCGAGCCCGACTGCGCGTCGACCGCCGACTTGAAGGCCTTCTCGGTGCCGATCAGCACGGCGTGGTCGACGACCGCCGCGGCCAGGTCGTCCTTGGCCTTGTAGCGGTACTCGACGTCGCGGTACTTGCGCGTCTCGCCCTTGGCCTGCGCGTCGACGAACTTCTTGGCGGCGTCGTCGTCCTTGGACGCGATCGCGCCCACCAGCTCCACGTCGTCCCCGCCGCTCCCGATCGAGGTGATCCCGATCCCGGCGCGCTGGCCGAGCCACGGCTCGATGTCCTCCTTGTAGGTGACGCCGTCGTCCTTGGCGGCGTCGTCGATCAGCCCGGCGATCTTGCCGCCCGGGTCGGTCGTGCGCAGGATCTTCCCGACGACCGTCTTGGCGTTGTCTGCCAGCTCGCCGGTCGGGCGCAACTGCGCCTCGACGTAGACCGGGGTGGACGCCGGGAGCAGGGCCGCTGGGTCGGCGCCGGCGGACCCTGAGGCAGAGCCGGAGGAGGACGACGAGCCCGAGTCGCCGCAGCCGGCGATCGGCACGACGACGGCGGCACAGGACGCCGCGAGCAGGGCGAACCGCCGCGGGCGGTGCAGGAGGGAGGAGGCCATCCGCGAATCCTAGGCAGGTCCGCCCGCGAGGGAGACGGTAGGCAGCCACCTGTCGTAGGGGCGGACAACCGCCCTTTTGCAAACCCACCCGAGCGGGTGGCGGGCACGCGTACCCGACGCCCCGCGCAGCGCCTCCCACGCCGCCCCACCTGAGGCACACCCCGCGGACGGAACGGCCGAAATCCTGCAAGGACGCTTGCGCGCGGCCGAGATGCAACGACGCCTGCGCCAAGTGCGCGCAAATTCACCCACCGCGTCCCACCGCCGAAAGCCCAGCAACGGCAAGGGATTAGGCGGCTCAAACCTGGTTGTAGGGTCCGAGTGTGGGGGAAAGTGTGGAATCGGTGTTGCATCGTGGGGGAGAGTGGGATAGAACGCCTCCTGCGGACCGGGGTGGAGGAGCTCCTCCCACTCCTCCACCCCGGCCCCTTCTTTCCGCGATGCGCACGTCCTCATGGACACCTCGTTTACCGGCCAAGCCGACTACACCCTCGACGCCAAGAACCGCCTCACGGTTCCCGCGCGCTATCGCGGAGCGCTCGAAGGAGGCCTGGTGCTCGCCAAGGACATCGAGCCTTGCGTCGCGATCTGGCCGACCGCTGGCTACGACGAGTTCCGCCGCGCCGCGCTCCAGGACGTGCACCCGATGAGCCAGCGCGGGCGCAAGATCATGACCTTCCTCTCCGCGAACTCGACCCCGGCGCAGCTGGACTCCGCCGGGCGCGTTCCGCTCCAGCCGTTCCTGCTGGACCACGGCAACCTCGCCAGCCGCGACTGCACCGTCGTCGGCGCCGGCGACCACCTCCAGATCTGGAACCGCGAGGCCTGGACGGCCTACAACGACCAGCTCGCGGCCGACATCTTCGACATCTCCGCGGCGTTCGATGCGCCCACCTCCGCGTGATGCTCACTATCCCTTATGACATGACCGCCTCCCATGTCCCGGTCCTCGCGGGCGAGTTGATCGAGGCGCTCGACCCCCAGCCCGGCCAGACCGTCATCGACTGCACGTTCGGCGCGGGCGGCCACGCGCGCCTGGTCGCCGAGCGGATCGGCCCGTCCGGCACGCTGATCGCGATCGACCGCGACCCCGTCGCCGAGCAGCACTTCGAGGCCCTGGCCGCCGAGGTCGCGTGCACGACGCGCTTCGTGCACGCGTCGTTCGCCGACGGCCTGCGGCAGCTCCTGGCCGAGGGCGTGAAGGCCGACCTGGTGTACGTCGACCTCGGCATCTCCTCGATGCAGGTCGACACTTGGGAGCGCGGCTTCTCCTACAGCTACGACGCGCCGCTGGACATGCGGATGAACACCGAGCAGGAGCTCGACGCCGCGACGATCGTCAACACCTGGGAAGAGCGCCGCTTGGCGCAGATCCTGCGCGAGTACGGCGACGAGCGCTTCGCCAGGCAGATCGCCCGCCGCATCGTCACCACGCGCGCGGAGGAGCAGATCACCACCACCTCCGGGCTAGTCGACGTCATCAACAACGCGATCCCCGCGCGCGCTCGCTTCGCCGGCGGTCACCCGGCCAAACGGACGTTCCAGGCGATCCGCATCGCGGTCAACGACGAGCTCGGCCAGATCGACGAAGCCCTGCCGCTCGCATGGCGCATCCTGCGCCAAAACGGTCGCTTTGCAGGCATTTCTTTCCACAGTGGCGAAGACCGCCGTGTGAAGCGCTTCCTCGCCGCCCGCGCCCAGGGCTGCACCTGCCCGCCCGGGCTCCCGGTGTGCGTGTGCGGCCGGACGCCGGAGGCCGAGCTGATCGGTCGCGGCATCGCACCATCCGCCGGCGAGATCGCCAGCAACCCCCGTTCGGCGTCCGCGCGGATGCGGGCCGCCCGCAAGCTCAGGGAAGAGGACCAGCCAGAATGACCCCGCCCGCCGCAGCCGCCACGACCGGCCGGACGCTGCCGCGCACCCCTGCGCCGCGCAAGCCCCGCCGCGTCTCGGGGCCCGCGCCGCAGCCAAAGCGTGGGACGGACGCGCCGCGCACCCGCCGGGCCGCCGGCGCCGCTCCCGCACCGGATCCCTTCATCGTCCGCGCAATCGAGCGCACGATCAAGATGGCGGACTCGAAGTTCCTGGACCGCCTGATCCGTGGCCGCCTGTGGATCCCGCTCGTCGCCGCTGGCCTGATGGGCATCGTCTTCATGCAGGTGTCGATGTTGAAGCTGAACGCCGGCATCGGCCGCGCCGTGCAGGCGGAGCAGACGCTCGAGCGCCAGAACTCCGTCATGCGCGCGCAGGTCTCCGGGATGGAAGCCGGCTCGCGGATCGACGAGACCGCGCAGCAGATCGGCATGGTCGCGCCCGCCGCGACGACGACGCCCAGCTACGTGACCGCCGCCGGCGCCGCGCAGGCGGCCGCCGCGGCCAAGCACATGACCGCCGCCGACCCGGACGCGCTGGCCCGCGCGAAGGCGGCGACGCAGGCCGCGGCCGGCACGGCCACGACGGCGGCGACGACGACCAGCGGCGTAGCCACGACCGGCGTGGCGACCAGCGGCGTCGCGGCGACGGGCACTACAGGGACCGCGCCCGCCGCGACCGGCACCGCGACGACCGCGGCGACCACGCAGACGCAGGCACCGGTCGCACAGACGCAGACCCAGACCGCGCAGACCCCGGTCGCGCAGCCCCAGCCCCAGACGCAGACGCCCGTCGCGCAGACCCAGACCCAAACGCAGACCCAGGCCCCCGCGGCGAACGGCACCGCCGTCGCCCCGGCCGCCACCGAGCAGCAGACGGCCTCGACCTCCGGTGGCGCCGTCGCGCCTCCCGCGGGGTAGCGCGCGATGGTCCTGGTCGAACGGCGCATCGGCCTCCTCTTCGCGTTCTTCCTCTGCCTGATCGCGCTCGCGGGCTTGCGCTCGCTGCAGCTCGGCACGGTCAAGGGCAACATGCTCACCAAGGCGGCCGCCAGCCAGCAGACCGCCGACACCGTAGTCCCCGCGCACCGCGGCACGATCGTGGATCGCAAGGGCATTGAGTTGGCCGTCTCCCAGGCCGCCGACGACGTCACCGCGACGCCCTATCTGATCAAGGACAAGTCCAAGGCCATCAAGCAGCTCGCGCCGCTGCTGGGCACGGACGAGACGACGGTCCTCAAGAAGCTCAGCAGCGACTGCTGCTTCGTCTACCTCGGCCGCCACGTCCCCGGCGAGCAGGCCGACAAGATCCGCAGCCTGGGCATCGAGGGCATCGACTTCGCTCCGGGTCAGCGCCGCACCTACCCGCGCGACTACCTCGCCTCGCAGGTGCTCGGCCTGGTCAACATGGAGGGCAAGGGCGCCTCCGGCCTGGAGTACTCGCTCGACGACGTCCTGCACGGCACCGACGGCGAGCGCCGCGTCGTGCGCGACGGCGTCGGCGAGGACGTCAAGGTGGACACCTTGAAGGCCGCCAAGCCCGGCGCCGAGGTCGAGCTGGCGCTGGACTCCCGCATCCAGGACAAGGTCGAGGACGTGCTGAAGGGCGTCGGCGCGACCTACCGCCCCAAGGGCGCGACCGCGATCGTCACCGATCCGGAGACCGGCGAGATCCTCGCGCTGGCCAACTGGCCGCGCGTCAACGCCAACGACCCGGCCGGCGCGCCCGCGTCGGCGCTCCAGAACCGCGCCGTCGGAATCACCTATGAGCCGGGCTCGACGTTCAAGGCCATCACCGTGGCCGGCGCGCTGGAGGACGGCAAGGTCACGCCCGACACGTCTTTCAACCTCGCGCCGCAGATCGTCGTCGCCGACCGCACCATCAAGAACGCCGAGGAGCGCGGCTGGGCGACCATGACCACGCGCCAGATCCTGGCGCAGTCCGACAACGTCGGCGCGATCACGATCGGCCAGCGTCTCGGCTCCAAGCGCTTTGACTACTACGTCCGGAAGTTCGGCTTCGGCACGCCGACCGGGACCGACTTGCCCGGCGAGGAGCGCGGCATCGTCCCGGCGCTCGAGAAGTACTCCGGGTCCTCGATGGGCAACCTCCCGATCGGCCAGGGCGAGGCGGTCACGCCGATGCAGATCGCCCAGTTCTACGGCGCGATCGCCAACGGCGGCATCCTCAAGACCCCGCACTTGGTCCGCCGCGTCGACGGCAAGCTCGTCACCACGATGAAGTCCAAGCGCGTCATGAAGGCCTCGACCGCGGCTTCGCTGCGCGACATGCTCGAGGGCGTCCTGGCGCCGGGCGGCACCGCTGCCGAGGTCAAGATCCCCGGCTACCAGCTGGCGGGCAAGACCGGCACCGCGAACAAGATCGACCCGACCACGCACGAGTACTCCAAGTCGGCGTACGTCGCGTCGTTCGTCGGGTTCGCGCCGGCCAAGAACCCCAAGCTGCTGATCAGCGTGATGGTCGACGAGCCGCACGGCGCGATCTACGGCGGCAGCGTCGCCGCGCCTGCGTTCGGCAAGATCGCCCAGTTCGGGCTGAGCTACCTGAAGATCCCGCCGACGGTCGCGACCACGAAGTAGCGGAAAGGGCCGTCCCGCTATGGTCGCCGCGATGCTCCTGGGGGACCTCTTCGAGGACGGCGCCCTCCCGGACGTGGACGTCACCGCGCTGCACTACGACGCGCGCGCCGTCACGCCGGGCTCCGTCTTCTTCTGCGTGCGCGGCTTCACGGCCGACGGCCACCGCTACGCGCCCGACGCGCTGGCCAACGGCGCGGTCGCGCTGGTGGTCGACCACCCGCTGAACCTGGAGCTCCCCGAGGTCCGCGTGGAGGACGTGCGCGCCGCGATGGCGCCCGCCGCCGCGCGCTTCAACGGCGACCCGACGGCCGCGCTGGCCATGGTCGGGATCACCGGCACCAACGGCAAGACCACCACGTCGTTCCTGACGCGCGCGCTGCTGGAGGCGAGCGGGCGGCAGACCGGGCTGATCGGGACCGTGACGGCGTGGGTGGCGGGCGAGGAGCGTCCGGTCGTGCGGACCACGCCGGAGGCGATCGACCTACAGCGGCTGTTCGCCGACATGCGCGATGGCGGGGACTCCGCGGTGGTGATGGAGGTCTCCTCGCACGCGCTGTCGCTCGGCCGCGCCGACGCGATCCACTGGGACGTCGCCGCGTTCACCAACTTGACGCAGGACCACCTCGACTTCCATCCCGACATGGAGGACTACTTCCGCGCCAAGCGCAAGCTGTTCGAGGTCGCCGCGGAGCAGGGCGCGACGCTGGTCGTCAACGTCGACGACGCCTACGGCGCGCGCCTGGCCGAAGACTTCCCGCAGGCGATCACGATCGGGATCGACGCGCCGGACGCCGCCCTGCGCGCCGAGCAGCTGGACGCCGGCCCGGCGAGCACCGGCTTCACGCTCGACGGCACGCGCTTCACCGCGCCGCTGCCCGGGCGCTTCAACGTCCTCAACTCGCTCGTCGCGATCGCCGCGGCCCGCGCGCTCGGCGCCAACGACGCGACGATCGCGGCCGCGCTGCCGGGCGCCGGCGGTGTCCCGGGCCGCTTCGAGCCGGTCAGCGCGGGGCAGGACTTCGCAGTCATCGTCGACTACGCCCACAAGCCCGACGCGCTCGACAACGTGCTGAAGACCGCGCGCGAGCTGGCGGGCGACCGGCGGCTGATCGTCGTCGTCGGCGCCGGCGGCGACCGCGACCGCGGCAAGCGCCCGATGATGGGCGAGGCCGCGGCCAGGTGGGCCGACGTCGTCGTCCTCACCTCCGACAACCCTCGCAGCGAGGATCCGGAGGCGATCATCGACGCGATCGCGGCCGGTGCGGGGAACGGCGCGCTGCGGATCACCGACCGGCGTGAGGCGATCGAGCACGCGATCGGCGCGGCGCGCAGCGGCGACGTCGTCGTCATCGCCGGCAAAGGCCACGAGACCTACCAGGAGATCGCGGGCGGCGTGAAGCTGCCGTTCGACGACCGCGAGGTCGCGCGGGAGGCCCTGAATGCGTAGCTGGGACGCCGAGCGGATCGCGGCAGCGGCCGGCGCGGGGCTCGTCACGGCGGGCGGCACCGGCGCCGGCGAAGGCCCCACGCGCGCGGTGATCGACTCTCGGCACGCGGGGCCCGGCGACCTCTTCATCGGCCTCATCGGCGAGCACGTGGACGGCGGCGCCTACGCGACCGAGGTGCTGGCCGCGGGCGCCTGGGGCATCCTGGTGGGCGAGGAGCACACCGAGGACCTCCCGACCGACGGCGGCGCGATCCTCGCGTCGTCCGACCCGCTGCGCGCGCTGCAGGACCTCGCCACCGCCTGGCGCCGCGAGCTGGGCGCGAAGGTCATCGGCATCACCGGCTCGACCGGGAAGACCTCCACGAAGGACCTGACCGCGGCGATGGTCGACCAGCAGCGCCGCGTCGTCGCCACGCCGCTGAACCTCAACACCGAGATCGGCCTGCCGCTGACCGTGCTCAGCGCACCCGCGGACACCGAGGTCCTCGTGCTGGAGATGGCGATGCGCGGTGCCGGGCAGATCGCCGAGCTGGTGCGGATCGCCGAGCCCGACGTCGGCGTGATCGTCAACATCGGCCCGGTCCACCTGGAGCTGCTGGGCACGATCGAGGCGATCGCCGCGACGAAGTCCGAGCTGATCGAGGGCCTCCAGCCCGGCGGAACCGCGATCGTCCCCGCCGACGAACCGCTCTTGCAGACCCATCTGGAGCAGCTTCCCGAGGGCGTAACCACGGTGACCTTCGGTTCGGGGGGCGACGTGTCGGAGCTTCCGGACGGCCTCGAACTGCCGTTCACGAGCGCCCACATGCGCTCCAACGCGCTGGCGGCTTTGGCCGCTGCGCGCGCCGTCGGCGTGGAGCCGACCGGCGCGCTGGCGGTCGCTCTCAGCGAGCTCCGCGGCCAGCGCCGAGAGCTGCCCGGCGGCGTCGTCGTCATCGATGACTGCTACAACGCCAACCCGATGTCGATGCGTGCCGCCCTCGACGATCTTGCCGCGTCCGCGTCTGGACGCCGCGTCGCCGTGCTCGGAGACATGCTCGAGCTGGGCCCCGACGAGGTCCGCTTCCACGAGGAGATCGGGGCGCACGCGCGCGGCGCCGGCCTCGACCTGCTGGTGACCGTCGGCCCGCTAGCGGCTGCGATGGGTCCGGCGTTCGGGGGCGAGACGCTGGCCGTCGAGACCGCCGCCGACGTGGCGCCGGCGCTGAAGCCGCACCTCCGCGACGGCGACGCGCTGCTCGTGAAGGCCTCGCGCGGCGTCGGCCTAGAGGTCGTCGCCCAGGAGCTGGGGGCCGAGCGCTAGATGGGCGAGGTCCTCATCGCCGGGATGGCGTCGCTGCTCATCTGCATCTTCTTGAGCCCGTCGTTCATCTCCTATCTACGTCGCCGCGAGTTCGGCCAGAACATCCGCGAGGAGGGGCCGGAAGGCCACCACTCCAAGGCGGGCACGCCCACGATGGGCGGCATCATCATCTTCACGGCGATCAGCGTGCCGTTCCTGTTGTTGAGCGACTACGACTGGCGCTCGGTCGGCGTCTACATGGTGGCCGTGCTGTCCGCCGGCCTGGGCTTCGCGGACGACTTCACCAAGATCATCCGCCGCCGCTCGCTGGGGCTCAGCGGCAAGGCGAAGCTCGGCGGCCAGGTCGCGATCTCGTTGTTGTTGTGGTACATCGCGACCCAGAAGGCCGACCTGCCCGCGACGCTGCGCCTGCGCACGATCGACGCGACCGTCGACCTCGGCCCGCTCTACCCGCTCTTCATCTACCTGGTGGTCGCCGGCACGACCAACGCGGTGAACCTGACCGACGGCCTCGACGGCCTCGCCGCCGGCTGCGCGGCGATCGTCCTGTTGGCCTACATCGGCATCACGTTCATCACCTCTGGCCAGGACGACCTCGCGCTGCTGGCCGGCTGCCTCGTCGGCGCCTGCGTCGGCTTCCTGTGGTTCAACGCCTTCCCGGCGACGATCTTCATGGGGGACACCGGCTCGCTCGGGTTAGGCGGCGCCATCGCCGGCCTCGCGGTGATGACCAAGACCGAGGAGATCCTGATCCTCCTCGGCGGGATCTTCGTGGTCGAAGCGCTCTCGGTCCTGATCCAGGTCTTCTCCTTCCAGACCTTCCGCAAGCGCGTCTTCCTGATGGCACCCATCCACCATCACTTCGAGATCTTGGGGTGGTCGGAGACCAAGATCATCCTGCGCTTCTGGATCATCGCCGCGATCTGCGCGGCGTCCGGCTTCACGATCTACCAGCAGTCGATCTCCTGAGGCCCAGAAGATCGCGATCAACCAGACCCGGCGCTCACGGCTGCGACACGACCTTCCCTTGGATCCGCTCGTCCACGCGGACGCGGCGGGCTGAGGCGCTGCCGGTGCCGGGGTCGATCGTGACCTGGTCGACGGCGAGCGGCAGGGCGTTGGGCTGGAGTCGGTAGGTGACGATCGACAGCGACAGGTCGGAGCGCTCGTCGGCGAGGTTGCCGGTGCCGCCGGCGCCGATCGTGCCCGGGTTGACCTCCAGCAGGTTCGGGTCGGCCTGGAGGAACAACCGATGGGTGTGGGCGTCGATGACCATGATGGGGTGGTTGGGTGGGTCGCGGCGCAGTTCGCCCAGGACGGTCGAGGCGACCTCAGGCTCGTGTACGACGACCGCGTCGACGCGCGACTCGATGCCGTCGAACCAGCGCCGGAACGCCTCGGCGGCCGCGTTGGTCAGGCCTACGCGGTACTTGTCGTCGTACTCCTGATCGGCGCGGCGCAGGAAGGGATCGGTGTAGCCCGCCATTCGCAGGCCGCCGACCTTGACGACCATTGGGCCGTGCGAGCCGTCGGCCTTCAACCGCCCGAACTGCGTCAGCACGACCGCACCATCGGCGGCCAGGTCCTTCAACAACGTGTCGCTGTCGTGGTTGCCGCCGACGACCACGGTCGGCGAGCCCATCGACGCGATCCGCTGCACGAGCGTCGCCTCCAGCGGCGTGCCCTTGTCGGTCATGTCGCCGGCAAAAATCAGCGGCAGCCCGCGGGTCGCGCGCTCCAGCGTCGGCAGCGCCAGCACGTTGTTGTGGAGGTCGCTGGCCACCACCAGCCGCGGTCGCCCGGTCAGCTCGGTGCGCGAGCCTGGCGCGACGACCAACCGCGCCAACCCCACCAACTGCGCGTTCAGCTCCTGGTCCAGCGCGGTCTGGGACCGTTGGAGCGACTGCAGCGCCTCCAGCGCGCGCGGCAGGTCCGGGCCGTGGGCGTAGTAGGTCGGCTCGGCGATCCGCCCACGCGGCGGCAGCAGCACCGCGACCGCGGCGACCGTGATCAGCGACGTCCCGACCGCGAGCAGCCCGCCCCAGCGCAGGCGCAGCGATGCCTTGGGCAGCAGCGACCGCTCGGCCGCTGCGGTCAGGCCGCCGAGCACGATCCCGGACAACAACGCGATCAACAACAAGCGCTTGATGACCGACTCCACCGCGTCGGCCGCCTCCGCCCGGACGTTGTTGACGTCCAACGCATGTCCGCGCGCGAGCGTCTCCGCCGCGCCGCGGTCCACCGAGCGAACCTCGATCGTCAGCCGCGCCGGCGCGCGGACGCCGCCGAAGCGCGCGCCCCAGTCGACCAGCGGCACGTACACGTCCAGCGCGCCGTGGTGAAACGGCGAGATCCCGATCGCGATCGAGCCCACCGACAGCCGGCGCTCGCCGGTGACGAGCGAAAGCGCGCCGATCGTCCCGGTGACGGCGGCGGCGATGATCAGGAGGACGGCGATCGTCCGCCTCAGGCGGGCGGCCATCCGCAGAAGGGTGCCCGATCGCGCGAAGGACTACCGTCCTGCCCGCATGACGCCGCGCCCGCCGCTTCCGCCCGGTCCGTACCTGATCGTCGGCCTCGCCCGCTCCGGGCGCGCCGCCGCCGCGCTGCTGCGGGCGCGCGGCGAGGAGGCCATCGCCTACGACGGCGCCCCGCGCGAGCGCCTGAAGGGCCTCGACGAGCTGCCGCCGGAGGTCGAAGTCCACGCGGGCGGCGACGGCGTCGCGCTGCTGGAGCGCGTGCGCGCGGTCGTCAAGTCGCCGGGGGTGCCGCAGGAGGCGCCGGTGATCGCCGCGGCACGCGAGCGCGGGATCCCGGTCCTCGGCGAGCTGGAGCTGGCCTGGCGCTGCGTGCCCAACGAGGTCATCGCGGTCACCGGCACCAACGGCAAGACCACCACGACCGAGCTCCTCGGCCACCTGCACCGCACGTCCGGCGTGCCGGTCGACGTGGTCGGCAACGTCGGCACCGCCTACTCGTCGCTGGCCCTGGCGGAACATGACGAGAGCGCCGTTGTGATCTGCGAGTGCTCGTCCTTCCAGCTGGAGGACACGATCGACTTCGCGCCCGAGTGCGCGGTGCTGCTGAACCTGGAGTCCGACCACCTCGACCGCCACGGCTCGCTGGCGGCCTACCACCAGGCCAAGCTGAAGGTCTTCGCCAACCAAGGCAATGACGATGTCGCGGTCGCGCCCGAAGGCCTTGGTGTCGTCGACCTCGGCGGCTGCGCCCGGCGCGTGTGCGTCGGCGACTCGCCCGAGGCCGAGCTGGCGCTGCGCGCCGACACCTTGTGGTGGGACTCAGAGCCGCTGCTGCGCGTCGAGGAGCTCGCGCTGCGCGGCCCGCACAACGTCCGCAACGCGATGGCCGCCGCGGCCGCGGCGCTCGCCCGCGGCCTCCCAATCGACGGCGTACGCGAGGGCCTGCGGACGTTCGCCGGCGTCCCGCACCGGCTGGAGGAGGTCCTCGTCCGCGACGGCGTCACCTACGTCAACGACTCCAAGGCCACCAACGTGGCCGCCGCGCTCGTCGCGCTGGCGTCGTTCGAGGTCCCGCTGCACGTGATCATGGGCGGCCAGGGCAAGGGGGAGGACTACGCGCCGCTAGCGCCCGCGATCGCCCAGCACGCCGCCGCCGTCTACCTGATCGGCGCCGAGGCGCCGGCCCTCCGCGCAGCGCTTCAGACCAGCGGCGTCGCCCTCCACGACAGCGGGACGCTCGACGTCGCCGTGGTCGCCGCGCGCGCCGCCGCGCAGCCCGGCAACGTGGTCCTGCTCGCCCCCGCCTGCACCTCGTGGGACCAGTTCGAGAACTTCGAGGTCCGCGGGGAGGCATTCCGGGAGGCGGCACGAAGTTAAGGGCCTGATGGCCCGCCGCCGCCATCCCCACCCGATCGAGCACAGCATCTTGATCACCGCGACCCTCTGCCTCTTGGCAGCAGGGGCCGTCATGGTGTTCTCGGCCAGCTCCGCGCGCTCCGTCCTCTCCGGACAGGGTGACGGTACGTCGTTCATGGTCAAGTACGTGGTCTACGGCACGATCGGCTTCGTCGTGATGAACCTGATCGCGCGGCGCGGCCTCGACCTGGTGCTCAAGGCGACGCTGCCGCTGCTGGCCTTCGCCTTCGCCTGCCTGATCCTCGTCAAGGTCCCCGGCTTCGGCGTCAGCGTCAACGGCGCGCGCCGCTGGCTCGGCGCGGGCCCGCTGGTCTTCCAGCCGTCGGAGGTCATGAAGCTCGCGCTCGTGCTCTACGCGGCCAAGCTGCTGGCCGAGCGACCCAAGATCCTCAAGCACCCGCGCAACTTGATGCCCTTGGGCTTGGTCGCAGGCGGTGCGGTCCTGCTGATTGCCTCGCAGCCCGACCTCGGCACCGCGCTGGTCATCTCCTTCACCATGGCCGCGATGCTCGTCGCCGCCGGAATGCCGATCCGGTGGCTGGCGACCGCGACCGGCGCTGGCGGCCTGCTGGTGATGATGTACGCGATGAGCGCCGCCTACCGGCGCGACCGCCTGATGACGTTCCTGGACCCGTGGGCGCACGCCGGAGACGAGGGCTTCCAGGCGGTTCAGGGCCAGATCGCGCTCGGCTCCGGCGGGCTCTTCGGCCGGGGCCTGGGCAACTCGCAGCAGAAGAACTTGTTCTTGCCCGAGGCGCACACGGACTTCATCCTGGCGATCGTCGGCGAGGAGCTCGGCGTCGTCGGGATCTGCGGGATCCTTTTCCTGTACGGGTTGGTCGCCTACGCCGGCCTGCGCGTCGCCAAGAACGCGCGCGGCACGTACGCCAAGCTGCTCGCGGCCGGCGTGACGTCGCTGTTCCTGTCACAGGCGATGTTGAACGTCTTCACCGTGCTGGGCCTCGCGCCGCTGACCGGCGTGCCGCTGCCGTTCATCTCCTACGGGTCGACCAACCTAATCGTCTTGCTGGTCGGCATGGGCGTGCTGCTGAACGTCGCGGGCGGGGGCCACGTGACGCTGCGCGCGGTGCCATCTGTGCCAGGGTCCAGGAGCAATGGCCGGACCCAAGATCCTGATCGCCGCCGGAGGGACAGCCGGGCACGTAGTGCCGGCTCTGGCGGTCGCCGACGCGCTGCGGGCTGAGGGCGCCGACGTCGTCTTCGTCGGCGGCGAGCGCGCGGAGAAGACGCTGGTCCCCGAAGCGGGCTACGAGCTACGCTCGATCCGCGTCGAAGGGCTCTCGCGCACGAACCCGCTGAAGGCCGCGCGCGGGCTGGGGCGGGCGGCGCTGTCGCTGCGCACCGCCCAGAAGATCCTGCGCGACGTCCGGCCTGACGCCGTGATGGGCGGCGGTGGCTACGTGGCCGGGCCGATCGGCGCGGCGGCGGTGGCGGGGCGGATCCCGCTCGTGCTGACCGAGGCCGACAGCCACCTCGGGTTGACCAACCGCCTGCTCGCCGGCCGCGCGCGCCGGGTCTGCCTGGCGTTCCCGCTCGCCGACCGGACCGACCCGGACAAGTACCTCGTCACCGGCCGGCCGGTGCCGTGGGTGGGTGGGCCCGGTTTCCGTGCGGCGTCGCGCGCGCAGTTCGGGTTGGGGGAGACCGACACGTGCGTGTTGGTCTTCGGTGGCTCGCTCGGCGCGCGGTCGATCAACGAGGCGTCGGTCGACGCCTTCCGCGACGCGCCGTTCCGGGTCCTGCACGCGTGCGGCAAGCGCGACTACGAGGCCCTGCGCGAGCGCCTCGGCACGCCGCCCCCGAAGAACTACGACCTGCGTGAGTACCTCTCGCCCTTCGGCCCGGCGCTGGCCGCCGCCGACCTCACGGTGGCGCGCAGCGGCGGAAGCGTCTTCGAGATCGCCGCCGCCGGCCTGCCGGCGATCCTCGTGCCCTATCCGCATGCAGCCGCCGACCACCAGACGACCAACGCGCAATGGATGGTCGACGCGGGCGCGGCGATCGTGATCAAGGACGCGGACGTGACGCCGCAGCGCTTGGACGAGGAGGTCGGCGCGCTGCTGGCCGACACCGCGCGCCTGGCCTCGATGGCGGAGGCGTCGCGCGCGCTGGCGCGGCCGGACGCGGCCGACGTGATCGCGCGTGAGGTTCTGGAGGCTGCGCGTGGCTGAGCCGCAGCCGTGGGCCGGCCGGAAGGTCCACCTCGTCGGCATCGGCGGCGCTGGGATGAGCGGCTGGGCGCGGGTCGCGGTGCAGCTCGGCGCGACCGTCTCCGGATCCGACCGCGCCGAGTCGCCCGCGCTGGACAAGCTCCGCGCGCTCGGCGTCACGGTCCACGTCGGTCACGACGCGGCCAACGTCCCCGCAGGCGCCGACGTCTTCGTCTCGACCGCGATCCCGGCCGACAACCCCGAGCGCACGCCGAACGCCAAGCCGCGCGCCGAGCTGCTGCGCGAGCTGACGTCGCTCAAGCGCGTCATCGCGGTCGCGGGCGCGCACGGCAAGACCACGACGACGTCGATGGTCGCCCACGCGCTGCTCGGCGCGGGCGCCTCGCCGGGCTACCTGATCGGCGGCGCGCTGCGCACGACCGGCGAGAACGCCGATTGGGGCGATGGCGACTGGCTCGTCGTCGAGGCCGACGAATCCGATCGCTCGATGCTCGCGCTCGACGTCGACGTCGCCGTCGTCCTCAACATCGAGCTCGACCACCACGCGACCTACGGCGGCTCGCTGGCCGAGCTGAACGCGGCGTTCGACGAGTTCCGCGCTGGTGCCCATCTCGGCGTCGTCGTCGCGCCCGACCTGACGCAGGACGCGAGCGACGTCGCCTTCGACCCCGGCGAGGTCACGCTCACGCCCGGCGGCTCGCGCTTCACGTGGCGCGGCCATGCCGTCACGCTGACCGTCCCCGGTCTGCACAACGCGCGCAACGCGGCCGCCGCGCTGGAGGCGATCCGGGTCGCGCAGGCCACGCCCGACCTCGCCGCGGCGGTCGCCGCGCTGGAGTCTTTCACCGGCGCCGGCCGCCGCTTCGAGCGCCTCGGGTCGACCCCGCAAGGCGCCGAGGTCGTCGACGACTACGCCCACCACCCAACCGAGGTCGCCGCCACGATCGCCGCGGCGCGCTCGCTGAATCCTCGCCGCCTCGTCGCGATCTTCCAGCCGCACCTCTACTCGCGTACGCAGGAGTTCCACCGCGAGTTCGGCGCAGCGCTCGCGCAGGCCGACGTCGCGGTCGCGCTCGACGTCTACCCGGCCCGCGAGCGCGCCGAGGACTTCCCCGGCGTCACCGGCCGGCTGATCGCGCTCGCGGCTGCCGACCACGCCGGCGGCCGTCCGGTCTACTGGCTGCCGACCCTCGAAGAGGCTCGAACCGCGCTCGCGCCGCGCCTGCACGCGGGCGACCTCGTCCTCGTCCTCGGGGCGGGAGACGTCGACTCCCTGGGCCGGGCGCTCGTCAACCCGCCGTCGCCTTCCTGACGACCAAGCAGGGACCGCGCCCCGCGCGGCGAACCTCCACCCGGATGCACCGCGCCGCCGCCATTCCGCGGGTCCGCAGCATGCCGCGCCTGCCGCGGTGGGCTGTCTGGGTCCTCGCCTTCACCGCCCTGCTGATCGCCGGGTTGCTGTGGCTGCGCGATTCGTCGCTGGTCGCGGTCAACAAGGTCACGGTCGTCGGGCTCAGCGGCCCGGAGACCGCGCGGGTCACCCGCCAGCTCGAGACCGCGGCGCGCGACATGACGACGCTGCACGTGCGCGGCGACCAGCTGCGCTCGGTCGTCGAGCCCTATCCGGTCGTCAAGGACATCCAGGTCAGCACCGACTTCCCGCACGGGATGCGGATCACCGTGGTCGAGAACACGCCGGTCGCGGTCGTCACCGTCGACGGCGCCAAGACCCCGGTCTCGGCGGACGGCAAGCTGCTGCGCGGCGCCGATCAGCGCGACCTGCCGGTCGTCCCGCTGCGCGCGGCACCCGGTGGCGATCGCATCGCCGACAAGACCGCTCGCGCGGCGATCGCTGCCCTCGCAGCGGCGCCCACCGCGCTGCGCGCGCGCGCCGTGCGCGCCTCGACCACGAAGCAGAAGGGGCTGACGATCACGCTCAGCAACGGCCCCGAGCTGCGCTTCGGCGGCGCCGATCGCCTAGCCGCCAAGTGGGCCGCCGCCGCCGCCGTGCTCGCGTCCGACGACTCCCGCGGCGCCACCTATCTCGACGTTCGCTATCCGGAGCTGCCGGCAGCTGGGGGTCTGGAAGACCCCGCGCTGCAACGCGATCCGGAGTCGGTCAACGCCGCGGATCCCACCGCGTCGACGACCACGCCCGCCCCGCTGGCAGGCACCACGCCGTGACCAACCTCAACCTCAGCCTGAGGCTTCGGAACGCCGTAAGCCTCAAGGACAACTACAGACTTCCGCAAACTGCAAGCAAGATTGCGCTCTAGACTCTGCGTTGACACCCCAGAATGCCGATGCGTACGGTGCATTGGCGGAGAGCGCGCACAAGGCGCGGGAACTCTCGACGCTACCTAGAGGGTCGGACAGGAACTTCAAGCACATGGAAAGCGGCAGCTACCTCGCGGTCATCAAGGTCGTCGGCGTCGGCGGCGGTGGGACCAATGCGGTTAATCGCATGGTCGACGCCGGCCTGCGCGGCGTCGAGTTCGTGGCCGCGAACACCGACGCGCAAGCGCTCGCCATGTGCGACGCGGACATCAAGCTGAACATCGGCCACGAGCTCACCAAGGGGCTCGGAGCCGGCGCGAACCCGGACGTGGGCTTCGGCGCCGCGGCCGAGTCCCGCGACGACATCAAGGAGGCGCTGAAGGGCGCCGACATGGTGTTCGTCACCGCGGGCGAGGGCGGCGGCACCGGCACCGGTGCGGCGCCCGTCATCGCGGAGATCGCCAAGAACGAGATCGGCGCGCTGACCGTCGGCGTCGTCACCAAGCCGTTCGAGTTCGAGGGCACGCAGCGCATGCGGCAGGCCGAGGAGGGCGTCCAGCGCCTTCGCGACGTCGTCGACACGCTGATCGTGATCCCGAACGAGAAGCTGCTGGCGCTCGTCGAGCGGCGCACGACGATCCTCGAGGCGTTCCGCGAGGCCGACAACGTCCTGCGCCAGGGCGTCCAGGGGATCACGGACCTGATCACGATCCCGGGCCTCATCAACCTCGACTTCGCCGACGTCCGCACGATCATGGCCGACGCCGGCTCCGCGCTGATGGGCATCGGCCAGTCCGGGGGCGAGACCCGCGCGGCGGACGCCGCCAAGGTCGCGATCTCCTCGCCGCTGCTGGAGCAGTCGGTCGAGGGCGCCACCGGCATCCTGCTGAACATCACGGGCGGCCCCGACATCGGGCTGTTCGAGATCAACGAGGCGGCCGAGATCGTCCAGGGCGCCGCTGACGCGAACGCCAACATCATCTTTGGCTCGGTCATCGACGAGTCGCTGGGTGACGAGGTTCGCGTGACGGTCATCGCCACGGGCTTCGATCACGGCCGCGCGCGTCCGCGTCAGGCCCGCGAGGAGACCCGCGAGACCGCCCGTCGTCGGGACCGTTCGCCGCGTGTCGAGCGCGAGTCGCTCGAGATTCGCGACGACGAGATCGACATCCCGCCGTTCCTGCGCTGAGCAGGCACGGCGGTCGCCGAGGGTCTGGCCGGGGACATTTCCCCGGCCAATAGGCCAGGTTCGGTCTTCACACGGACTGCAGAATCCCGAAAACCGGGGATGGCGCTGGGCGCCAGAAGTGACGACACTAAGGGGAGCAAACCCGTTCCACCTGAACACCGTCACCTCGCAAGGACGCCTCAGCATGCAAGACATGACCACGGACGAGCTCGCCGAGCTCCTCGCCCAGCTGGAGCTGAGCACGGAGGACTCGCGCGACGAGCTCCTCACGGACTTCCTGGTTCGTCCGTACCCGACGAAGGTCACGCAGGACAACTGAGTCCGTGCGGCGCAGGCGGATCCCCTACGGGTTCGCCGGGGTCGCGATCGTGGTGGCGCTCGTCGTCGCCCTCGCGCTCCAGCCCTTCTCCAGCCTCGCCGGCTGGATCGCCTTCGGGCTGGTCGTCCTCATCTCGCTCGTGCTCTGGCCGCTGAGCGGCTTCTGGAACTAGGCCGCGGCCGAAACCGGCTCGTCGCCGCGGCGGGCCGACTCAAGCGCTTCGAGCATCTCCTCGATGTGCGCGGGGAGCGGGCGCTTGGCGAGGCCGACGGCGCCCGTGAAGACCTCGTCGATCAGCGCCGTGACGGCGCCGGTCTGCTGGGCCTGCTGGCGGCGTGCGCGTGCGGCCGCGGCAACGAGCACAGGGCAGTCGTTGCAGCGAGGGCAGGAGCGGCAGCAGCGCGACGTGGAAGGCATGACCCGCGCGGAGCGTAGCAAGGATCGTAGGGGACCCTAAACAGGAGGACCTAACTCCAAATTCGGGGGCCCTAAGTTGTTGATTATCTTGCTATTGGCCGCTAGGGTCGCTGGCATGCCTTCAGAGAGCTTTGTCGACGCCCTCAACGACCAGATCGCGATGGAGTTCGCGGCTGCCCATCAGTACACGGCGATTGCCGCGTACTACGCCGACAAGACCTGGCCGCAGCTGTCCGCGTTCTTCTACAAGCAGGCCGACGAGGAGCGCGAGCACGCGCTCAAGATGGTCAACTACCTGCTGGACACCAATGCGCCGGTCAAGATGCGCGGGGTCGACCAGCCGGTCAACGACTTCGACGATCACATCGCGCCGATCCGCCACGCGCTCAAGCAGGAGCAGTCGGTGACGGTCTCGATCAGCAACCTCGTCAAGGTCGCCCGCGAGACCAACGACTACCGCTCCGAGCAGTTCCTCGACTGGTTCCTCGAGGAGCAGACCGAGGAGGAGTCCTCGATGTCCGACCTGCTCGACATCGCCGAGCGGACCGCGAGCGTCCCGATGCTGCTCGAGGAGTACCTCTCCCGCGAGACGCCGGGCGCGAAGACCGACTAACGCCACGTCGTAGTACGCCTCCCGGGCCGGTGGAGACCGGGAGGCCGACTGCTAGCCTCGGCCGGGTGGCTGCCGCCTCCACCGAACCCGCGCTGAAGCGCACGCCGCTGTACGACAAGCACGTCGCTGCCGGTGCCAAGCTCGTCCCGTTCGCCGGCTGGGAGATGCCGGTTCAGTACCCGGAAGGCGTGAAGGCGGAGCACCTCGCCACACGCGCGACCGCGGGCGTCTTCGACGTCTCCCACATGGGCGAGATCGCGACGTCGGGCCCGGACGCTGAGGCGTTCCTGCAGCGCCTGCTGTCCAACGACCTCACCAAGCTCCAGACCGGCGGCGCGCAGTACAGCGTGCTGTTGCGCGAGGACGGCGGGGTGCTGGACGACCTCTTCACCTACCGCCTCGGCGCCGACACGTTCCTGACGGTCACCAACGCCGCCAACCACGAGAAGGACCTCGCGTGGTGGCTGGAGCAGGCCTCGGCCTTCGGCGGCGACGTGACGGTCGAAGACGTCGCCGACCAGTACGCCATGCTCGCCGTCCAGGGCCCGCAGGCGCGCGAGATCGTCGGCGCGATCTCCGACAGCCCGCTGCCCGACCGCTTCACCTGCCGCTACAAGATGCTCCGCGGCCAGCGCGTCCTGGTGTGCGGCACCGGCTACACCGGCGAGGACGGCGTCGAGTTGCTGATCGACCCGGCCGACGCGCCGATGATCTGGGACGAGGTCGTCCGCCGCGGCGCGGTCCCGGCCGGTCTCGCGTCGCGCGACACGCTGCGCCTGGAGGTCAACTACCACCTCTACGGCAACGACCTGATGGAGTCGCGCGGGCCGATCGAGGCCGGCCTGGGCTGGGCGTGCAAGGAGGACACCGGGTTCATCGGGTCCGAGGCCGTCGCGGCCGTCCGTTCCGCGGGTCCCGCCGAGAAGCTCGTCGCGTTCACGATGGAGTCGGGGATCGCCCGTCAGGGCAACCCGATCATCGGCGGCGGCGAGGTCACGTCGGGCACGATGTCGCCGTCTTTGGGCGTCGGGATCGGCATGGCCTACGTGCCGGCCGCGTCCGCTGAGCCGGGGACGGAGATCGAGATCGACGTCCGTGGCAAGCCCCGGCGCGCCACCGTCGCGAAGAAGCCCCTCTACACGAAGTAGGCTGCCGCGCCATGGCTGACGCGAGCTACCCCACCGACCTGCTTTACCACTCCGAGCACGACTGGGCCCGCATCGACGGCGACACCGCCGTCTTCGGGATCACCTGGTACGCCCAGGACGCCCTCGGCGAGGTCGTGTTCTTCGATCCGCCCGAGGTTGGGTCGACGGTCACCGCCGGCGAGTCCTACGCCGAGGTCGAGTCCGTCAAGGCGGTCTCCGACGTCGTCGCGCCGCTGACGGGCGAGATCGTCGAGGTCAACCTCGGCTTGGGCGATACGCCCGAGAACATCAACAACGATCCGTACGGCGACGGCTGGATGGTCAAGGTCAAGCTCTCCGATGAGTCGGAGACCGAGAACCTGCTCGACGCCGCCGCGTACGAAGCGACGCTCTCGTAGTTCTTCTGCAAGCCCCTCCCCAAGGACCCCTTTGACGCAGTACACCGCCGTCACGGACGCCGATCTGGCGGAGATGCTCTCCGCCATCGGCGTCGGCTCCGTCCAGGAGCTGTTCGATCGCCAGATCCCCGCCGACGTGCGGCTGGGACGCCCGCTGGACCTGCCGGCGGGGCTGCCGGAGCAGGAGGTCTACGCGCACCTGCGTGAGTTGGCCTCCAAGAACACGTCGGCCGAGGACGAGATCACGTTCCTCGGCGCCGGGATGTACGACCACTATGTCCCGGCGGTCATCGACATGCTCTTGGGGCGGTCGGAGTTCCTGACGCCCTACACGCCGTACCAGCCGGAGGTGAGTCAGGGCAACCTCCAGGCGATGTTCGAGTACCAGACGGCGATCAGCGAGCTGACGGCGCTGCCGGTCTCCAACGCGTCGGTCTACGAAGGGCCTTCTGCTGTGGCGTCCGCCGGCTATCTGGCGCGGCTGGCCAACGGCAAGCCGAAGTTCGTGGTCTCGCGAGGGCTGCACCCGCACTCGCGCGAGACGCTCGCGACGTACGCGCACGGGTTCGGGGCGGAGGTCGTCGAGGTGCCGTTGAAGGACGGCGTGACCGATCCTGAGGCGTGGGCGGCGGCGATCGACGGGGAGACCGGCGCGGTCTTCTTCCAGCAGCCGAACTTCCTGGGCGCGGTCGAGGACGCCGCGGCCTTGGCGGCCGCCGCGAAGGACTCGCCGGCCGTCGTGATCGGCCAGTACGACCCGATCCCGCTCGGCATCTTGAAGCCGCCCGGCGAGTGCGGGGTGGACGTCGCCGTCGGCGAGGGCCAGACCCTTGGCAACCGCCTGGACTTCGGCGGCCCGTCGTTCGGCTTCTTCGCCGCGACCGAGGCGTACCTGCGGCGGATGCCGGGCCGGATCGCGGGGGAGACCGTCGACGCCGACGGCCGCCGCGGGTTCGTGCTGACGCTGCAGACGCGCGAGCAGCACATCCGGCGCGAGAAGGCGACGTCGAACATCTGCACGGCGCAGGCGCTGAACGCGCTGGCCGGCGTCGTGTACCTGTCGTGGCTGGGCAAGCAGGGCTTGGTCGACCTGGGCGAGCTGCTGTTGCAGCGCACGCACTACGCCCGTGAGGCGTTGGGCGCGCTGGACGGCGTCGAGTTGCTGCACTCCCAGCCGGTCGTCCGCGAGTTCGCGGTGTCCTTGCCGGGCGTCGACGTGGCGTCGGTCATCCGCCGCTGCCAGGCCGAAGGCGTCAACCCGGGCTACGCGCTCGGGCGCGAGTACGACGAGTTCCCGGATGGGTTGTTGGTGGCGTTGACCGAGCAGCGGTCCAAGGCCGACATCGACAAGCTCGCCGAGGTCCTCGGCGCAGCGGTCGCGGCCGAGCGCTCGGCCGTGGGGGCGACGGCATGAACAAGCCGATGAACGACAACAAGCTGCACGGCGACCCGGGGATCGAGGCTCATCCGTTGCACCACGAGATTCCGGTGTCGAGCGAGGGCGCGACGCCCATGCAGCGCGACCGCGCGACGACGATCTTCGAGAAGGGCGCCGCGGGGCGCCGCGCGTTCACCGCGCCGGCGCTGGACGTGCCGGAGGTTTCCGATCTCCTGCCTGCGGGGTTCCGCCGGGATGCCGAGGCGCGCCTGCCTGAGGTCAGCGAGCCCGAGCTCGTCCGTCACTACGTCAAGCTCTCGCGGCGCAACTTCGACCTCGACACGGGCTTCTACCCGCTCGGGTCGTGCACGATGAAGCACAACCCGCGGTTGCACGAGCGGGTCGCGTCGTTGCCCGGGCACGCGCGGTTGCACCCGTTGCAGACGCCGGAGCAGTCCCAGGGCGCGCTGGAGTTGATGTACAACCTGGAGCGGGCGCTCGGTGAGGTCTCAGGCCTGCCGCACGTCTCGCTGCAGCCGTCGGCTGGGTCGCACGGCGAGTTGGCCGGCGTCCTGCTGACGCGTGCCTTCCACGAGGATCGCGGTCAGACGCGGACCAAGGTCCTGACGCCCGACACGGCGCACGGCACGAACCCCGCGACGGTCACGATGGCGGGGATGACGGTCGTCAAGGTCGGGACCAACCCGGACGGCGGGGTGGACCTCGACGACCTGCGGGCCAAGGCGGACGAGTCGGTCGCCTGCCTGATGCTGACCAACCCCAACACCTTGGGGATCTTCGACCCCAACATCACGGAGATCGCCAAGATCGTCCACGACGTCGGGGCGACGCTCTACTACGACGGGGCCAACCTCAACGCGATCATGGGCAAGGCGCGCCCGGGCGACATGGGCTTCGACATCGTGCACTTCAACCTGCACAAGTCGTTCACCCAGCCGCACGGCGGCGGCGGCCCGGGTTCCGGCCCGATCGCGGTCTCCGAGCGCATGAAGCCGTACCTCATGAACCCGCGGATCGTGAAGGGCGAGGACGGCGTCTTCGACCTCGACGACCACGGCTATGAGAAGTCGATCGGGCGCCTGCGCGGCTTCCAGGGCAACTACGGGTGCTTCGTGCGGTCCTACGCCTACATCTGCTCGCTCGGAGCGGAAGGGTTGACGGACGCCTCCGAGACGGCGGTGCTGAACGCCAACTACCTGCTCGCGAAGCTGCGCGAGAAGGGCGTCGCCGACAAGCTGCCGCTCGCCTTCGGGGAGCTGTGCATGCACGAGTTCGTGTTGAGCGGCTCGCCGATGAAGAAGGACCTCGGCATCAAGACCCTGGACTTGGCCAAGCGGCTGCTGGACCACGGCTACCACCCGCCGACGGTCTACTTCCCGCTGCTGGTCGACGAGGCGCTCTTGGTCGAGCCCACCGAGACCGAGACCAAGGAGACCCTCGACGGCTTCGCCGACGCGATCGCGGCGATCCTCACCGAGGCCGGGTCCGACCCCCTCATCGCGCAGAACGCGCCCTACACGACACCGGTCCGCCGCCTCGACGAGGCCCGCGCCGCCAAGTCGCCGATCATCCGGCAGCCGATCCCGGCCTAGCCCCGCTTGCGGCCGGCGGCGCCCGCGCGGCGTCGCCGGCCGATCCATCCGTGAACCGACCCCGCGGGCGGGTACGTAGCTTCACGGCATGCAGCGGCTCACGGACCTCGCCACCTCGCGGCGGCGGCTGGTGGCGATCTCCTGGCTGATCCTCGCGATCGCGGGCGGATGGGCGGCGTCCGGGATCTCGGACGCGCTGTCGCAGTCCTTCGACGCGCCCGGGCGCGAGGCGTTTCAGGCCAACCGGGAGATCGCGCAGCGGTTCGGCAACGGCGGGACGATCGCGCCGATCGTCCTGGTGGCGACCGTGCCGGAGGGCCGCAAGGTCACCGATGCGGCCGTGCGGGCCGACCTCGCGCGTGCCGTGGAGCGCGTGACCGCCGCCGTGGGCCGCGCCCGCAGCGTCTCCTACGCCTCGACCGGGGACCGCGCGTTCGTCTCGGCCGACGGCCGCACGACCTACGCCTACGTCTTCCCGCCGCTCGGCCGGCCGGCACCCGACGAGAACCCGCAGGCGCTGGCGGCGGCGCGCCGCGCGGCGGCCGCGACGGAGGTCGGCGGCAAGCCGCTGGCGGTCACCGGCGTCGAGGCGCTCGCCGACGACTCGGACTCCGGCGGCGGGGCGGGGTTGCTCGTCGAGACGGTCGCCGGCGGCCTCGGGGCGCTGCTGGTGCTGGCGTGGGTGTTCGGATCGTGGCTGGCGCTGGTGCCGCTGTTGGTCGCCGTGGTCTCGATCCTCACGACGTTCCTCGCGCTCCGCGGGCTGGCCGCGCTGACCGACGTGTCGTTCGTCGTCCAGTTCCTGGTGGCGTTGATCGGCCTTGGGGTGGCGATCGACTACTCGCTGTTGATCGTGATCCGTTGGCGAGAAGAGCGGGCGCGCCACGACGACAACCTCGCGGCGATCCGCACCGCGATGCGCACCGCCGGCCACTCGGTCGCGGTGAGCGGCTTGACGGTGGCGATCGGCCTGCTCGCGCTGGTCGTCGTGCCGGTTCCGTTCATCCGCTCGATCGGCTTCGGCGGTCTGCTGATCCCGCTGATCTCGGTCGCGGCTGCTCTGACGCTCGTGCCCGCCGTCCTGGCGGCGATCGGCCCGCGGATCGACCGCCGCCACCGCCCCGAGCGCGACGCGCAGCCCGGCGCGCGCTGGACCGCGTGGGCGCGGCTGGTCGTGCGCCGCCGCTGGCCCGCCGCGCTGGCCGGCCTGGCGATCCTGGTCCTGCTCGCGGCCGTCGCGACGACGCTGCGCCCGGGCCGCCCGGCGGTCGACGCGCTCTCCTCGGGCGGGACCGCGCAGCAGGCGCTGCGGACGCTGGAGCGCGCAGGCCTTGGCGCGGGCGCGCTCACGCCGGTCGAGCTGGTCTCCGAGGACGGCGCTCGCTTGACCGCGACGCAGCGTGACGCGCTGGCGCGGGATGTCGATGGCGTCCGCGGGGTCGTCTCTCCTGACGACTGGCGCCGCGGCGACGTCGCCGTCAGCGTCGCGCTCCTGGGGCCGGACGCGGCCACCGACGCCGGCCAGGACGCCGTCGACGCCCTGCGCGCCTCCGACGTGGCCAAGGCGGGCGGCCCGTCGGCGCAGGACCGCGACCTCACCGACGCGATCTACGCCGCGTTCCCGCTGATGGTGGCGATCATCGCGCTGATCACGTTCCTGCTGCTCGCCCGCGCCCTGCGCTCCGTGCTGCTGCCGATCAAGGCCATCGTGTTGAACGTGCTCAGCGTCGCGTCGGCGTTCGGGATCGTCGTGCTCGTGTGGCAAGAAGGCCACGGCTCGCAGCTGATCGGCGGCGTCCCGGCGACCGACACCATCACCAACTGGGTGCCGCTGGCGATCTTCGCGTTCCTCTACGGGTTGTCGATGGACTACGAGGTCTTCATCCTCAGCCGCATGCGCGAGGAGTACGAGCGCAGCGGCTCGACCGACGAGGCCGTCGTCGCCGGCCTGGGGCGGACCGGCCGCATGGTGACCAGCGCGGCGCTGATCCTCTTCCTCGCGTTCGTCGCGCTCGGCGCGGCACCGAACACCGAGATCCGGATCCTCGCGACCGGCCTCGCCGCCGGCATCCTGCTCGACGCGACCGTCGTCCGCGCGCTGGTCGTCCCGGCGCTCGTGACGCTCTTCGGCCGCGCGAACTGGTGGCTGCCGGAGTGGGCGGCCACCGCCGGGCGACGGCGGCGGGTCTAGGTCCGCTCGGTCGGGCGCTCGAAGCGGTGGACGTTCGAGGCGTCCTCGTCGCGCTCGCCCGCCTCGTGCGCGTCGATCGACGCGCGGGCCTGCTTGTCGTTGGCCTCCGCGCACAGCGCGGTGAAGCCGGTCTGCAGCCAGTCGTTCGCCGCCGTCAGCGCCAGCACGGGCACGACGACCGACGCCTCGCGCGGGCGCAGCAGGCGCATGCTCACGAGCCCGAGCGCGCTCCACGCGCCGACGCAGCGGGTGCACGACAGCAGCTCGCCGACCGCGTACCGCATCCGCCGCCCCTTCGGCCGCCGCTCCCCATCCGGCCGCTCCTCCAGGAACGGCTCCCTCACCCACGAGTCCACCTTCTCCTTGGCCACCAACTTGGCCACCGCGAACGTAGCCAAGCCCAGGACGGGCAGCTCGCCCCTCTGGATCGGCTTGCCGCCCTGCGCCCGCGTCGCCACCACCAACGCTCCCGTCAGCGCGCCGTAGCCCGCGGACAGCGCGGCATAGTCGATGGGCTTCGTCGGGGTCCGGCTGACGGGATCCATCGTCAGCGGCTACCCGCGGGTTCGAGCCACCACACGCCGCGCCCGGCGCGCTTCATAGACTCTCGCCTAGCAATGCGCATCTTCAGTGGCATCCAGCCCACCGGCCGCAAGCACCTCGGCAATTACATCGGGGCGATCGTCCAGTACGTGGAGGGTCAGCAGCGTGCGGCGGACGCGGGTGACGTCGCGATCTACTGCGTCGTCGACCTGCATGCGATGACGGTGCCGTGGAACCCGGTCGAGATGCGCGAGCGGGTGTATGACACGGCGGCGATCTTGCTGGCGGCGGGGCTCGATCCGGAGAAGTGCGTGTTCATCCGCCAGAGCGACGTGCCCGAGCACACCGAGCTGGCGTGGCACCTCGGGGCGGTCACCGCGCACGGTGACCTGAACCGGATGCACCAGTTCAAGGAGAAGTCGGCGCGGCAGCGGGACCTCGTCTCGGCCGACCTGTTCACCTACCCGGTGCTGATGGCCGCCGACGTGCTCGCCTACCGCGCGAATGAGGTCCCTGTTGGCGACGACCAGCGCCAGCACGTCGAGCTGATGCGCGACGTCGCCCAGCGCTTCAACGAGCGCTTCGGAGACGTCCTGGTGGTGCCCGAGCTGAAGATCCCCAGTGTCGGCGCCCGGATCATGGACCTCCAGAACCCGACCTCGAAGATGTCCACCTCGAGCGACTCGCCCGAGGGCACGGTCTACGTGCTGGACGACGCCAAGGCCACCGAGAAGAAGTTCAAGCGCGCGGTGACCGACTCGGACGACCCGCCGCAGATCGTCGCGGGCGACAAGGCCAAGCCGGGCGTCTCGAACCTCGTCGACATCCTCGCCGCGACGCGCGGGTGCACGCCGGCCGAAGCGATCGCCTCGCTGGCCGACGCGCGCGGCTACGGAGACCTCAAGGTCGCGACCGCCAACGCGGTCAACGAGCTGCTGGAGCCGGTCCGCGCGCGCTACGCGGAGCTGCGGCCGGACGAGGCCAAGCTGGAGGCGATCTTCGCTGAAGGCGCGCAGAAGGCCCGCGAGATCACGGTGCCGGTGTTGCAGGACGTCCGTCGCGCCATCGGCGTCGGGCCGAAACCTCGCTAATAGCGGGAATGACGGGGCCGTGGCGTCGGGTCGGGCCGCTACGTTCTGGAACGTATGAGCACCCTGGTCGCCGAGCTTGAGCTCGACCTCGAGGTCTTCACCGGCCCGTTCGACCTCCTGCTGACGCTCGTCCTCCGCGAAGAGGTCGACCTGCTGGAGGTGGAGCTGGCCGACGTCGTCCTCTCCTACATCGACGTGCTCGAGGCGCGCGGGGAGCTGGACCTGGAAGTCGCGACCGAGTTCCTGGTCCTGATCGCGGCGCTGCTGGAGCTGAAGTCGCGGCTCATGCTGCCGCGCGAGGACGAGGAGCTGTTGGACTTCGAGCCCGAGATCGCGGCCGAGGAGCTGCTCGCGCGGATGCTCGAGGCCAAGCGCTACCGCGGCGCGGCCTTGCACCTGATCGAGAAGCTGCACTCCGAGGACGGCGTGCGCTTCCGCAGCGCGCCGCTGCCGAAGGGCATGGCGACGACCGAGCTGATCGACCAGGAGGCCGTGTACAAGCCGGCGCGCCTGGGGCGGGCGATCGGATCGCTGCTGGCGATGCCGCCGCAGGTCAACATCCGCCACCTGACGATCCCGCGCGTGACGGTCGCCGATCGGCTCTCGCACCTCAAGCGCCTGCTCGGCCGCGCGGGTCGCACGACCTTCGAAGAGGCCGTGAAGGGCGCCGATCGCGTCACCGTCTGCGTGACCCTGTTCGCGCTGCTGGAGCTCTACAAGCAGGGCGAGGCGACCTGGTCGCAGGACGAGCCCTTCGGAGAGATCGAGATCCGCGCCGGTGAGGCGGCTCGCCCGGCCGCCGCGGCGGTGGCGTGACGGGGGAACGCTCGCCCGGAGGGCGAGGTTCCCTTCCGGGACCTCGCCTGGCGGCTCGCTCCCGGTGCGGAGGCGGCGCGTGAGCGTGCTGACACGCACGATCGAGGCGCTCCTCTTCCTCTCGGCCGAGCCGGTGACGGAGATGGAGCTGCTGGCCGCGTGCGAGTGCTCCGAGGAGGAGCTCGCGGAGGCGCTGGCGGCGCTGACCGAGGCCTTCGCGCCCGGGCAGCGCGGGTTGGAGCTGCGCGAGCTGGCGGGCGGCTGGACGCTGGCGACCGCCGCCGACACCGAGGCCGCCGCACGGCGCCTGCTGTCCAAGCCGCGCACGCCGCCGTTGTCCCCGGCCCAGGCCGAGACGCTGGCGATCATCGCTTACCTGCAGCCGGTCTCGCGCCCGGAGATCACGCGTATCCGCGGCGTATCCGCTGACTCCGCCGCCTCCACGCTCCTGGAGCGCGGCCTCATCGAGGAGTCCGGCCGCTCGCCCTTCGGCGCGGTGCTGTACCGGACCACGTCGCTCTTCCTCAAGCTCTTCGGCATGACCTCCCTGGAGGACCTGCCCGACGTCGCCGAGTGGGACCCCTCGCCCGAGGAGGAGTCCGACCTCCGCGAGCGCCTGCTGCGCGCCGGCGAGGCCCGCGCTGGCTCGGCGCCGACGACGGGCGAGATGGGGCAGACGAGCGAGACGGGCGACGATGGGCCGATCGAGGGCGACGCCGCGGACCCGGCGGCGGAGGGCCTGACACCTGTGGCCGACGCGGAGGCCGAGGTGGCGGAGGCGGACGTCGAGGAGGTGGAGGCGGACGTCGAGGCGGTGGAGGCGGAAGCGACCGACGTCCCGGCGGTGCCGAGCGCGCCGAACGTCGAAGAGCCTGCCGAAGAGGCAACCGCGTCATCCGACGCGACCCCCGCGTCTTTCGAGGACGCGCCTGGCTCGCCGCCGAGCGGCGACGCGCCTTCGCCCTGACGCCCGGCCGGTTACCAGGCCGGCTGTCAATGGAAGGCGTGGCGCTGAGCGTCCTTCACATGTGAGACTCGCCCGCGGCGCTCGGGGGTTGGCCCGCGAGCGAAAGGGTCGTCACACGATGAAGGAAGCGGAATGCCCGAAGAACTGAAGCCCAAGGACGTCGCGCGGTATCGACTTCGCCCGATGATGGCGAGCGCGGTGGTGGTCCTTGGAGCGGCGACGGCGCTCGCCGCGTGCGGAGACTCCTCCGATGACGCCGCCAACGGCTCGGCTAAGACCAAGGCCGCGGCGACCACGACGGCGCCCGCCGCCACCACGGCCGCGCCCGCAGCGACCGCGGCACAGCCGGCCGCGACGGACCCTAACGCGCCACCCGCAGTCGGGACCAAGGCCAAGGCGTGGAGCGACGCCGGGACTGTGCGCCTGGCTCCGGTCTGGCTCGGCACTCCCGGCACGCTCAGCGTCAAGCCGAACGGGAACGTCGACACGTCGGTCAAGTACTACCGCTACGAGCACTGGTATCCGAAGGGCACCAAGGTGACCGTGACGGCTCACAACGGCAAGGCGTCCCGCTTCGCCGAGTGGGCGGGTGCCTGCAGCGGCAAGGACCCTGTCTGCGCGATCACGATGGACGGCTTCAAGCGCACCATCGCCGGGTTCTCCTTCGATAAGAAGCGCGCGAAGGGCCTGTCGTCGAAGGACCCGGCTATGAAGCCCGGCACGGGCGGCGCCTGAGCGCCGCGTCAGCGTTCGAGGGCGGCCAGGCGCTCGGCGAGCGTGAGCTGGCCGCCCTGATGGGCCCAGCCGGCGGCGGTGCCGTTGGAGAGGGCGTCGCGGAGGGTCGGGTCGGCGCCCGCGGCGAGAAGGGCGTCGACGGCGCTGGTATTGCCCGCCTGGGCGGCGATGTGCAGGGCGGTGACGTCGACGCCGTGGTCGGGGCCACCGAAGGTGGCGCGTTGGTTGACGTCGGCGCCGAGAGAGACGAGGCGTTCGATCGCCGCGACGGCGTCTGTCGCCGCCGCCCACGTGAGGGCGGTGCCGCGGTAGACGTCGGCGGCGGGTGACGCGCCGAGCTCCACGAGCAGCGCGACGGCATCGGCTCGGTCGGCGCGGGAAGCCCAGGTGAGGGCCTCGTCGAGGATCTCCTGCGGGTCGTCGGACGGCGTCCACGCCGGGAAGCCGCCGTGCGGGCGGTAGAAGCCGCGCAGCGCGCCCGCTTCCTCGTTTGGTGCGCCGGGAGCGGGGACGAGCGTGCGGATCCGGTCGAGGTCGCCGAGGCCGGCGGCGACGCGGAGGTTGTTGGGGTGGCGCGAGGCGACGGCGAGCGGCTCGACCACCGCGTGATGACCCCAGAACAGTGCGACGACGAGCGGGGTGCCGCCGGCGCCGCGGGCCGAGACGTCGGCCGGCGCGTCGTGGGCGAGGAGGAACGACGCCAGCGCGGCGTGGTTCCCATAGGCCGCCTGGTGCAGCGGCGTCCAGCCGTGGGCGTTGGGGTGCGCGACGTCGGCGCCGGCGTCGAGCAGGAGCGCGATCGTCTCCTGGTCGGGCGCCATGTTGATGAGCGCGTTGCCGTTGGTGCCGTTGGCGGTCGCCAGCTCGGGGAAGCGGGCGAGGATGTCGGCCAGCCCGGCGTGGTCGCGGGCTTCCAGGGCGAGGTAGGCGCGGCGGAAGGGGTCGCCGGCCTCGTCCAGCGCCCGGACGTGGCGGCCGAGCGAGGACCACGACGGGAACCCGTGGCGCCGGGCGACGACCGCGCGGGCGCCGTCGGTGTCCAGCTCCTGGCCCTCGGCTTCGAACGCGGCCGCGGCGGAAGGCGTGCCGTCGAGAGCCGACGCGAGCAAGCCGTCAGCACGTTCCTCGTAGTACTCCATGTCGATATGGAACGCGTGCTCCGGGGAGCTGATCGCCACGCGCTCGACCCACGTCCGCAACTTCGCCCACGACGGGAAGCCGTGCTCGCGCGCGACGACGAGCTGCGCGCCCGCGTCCTTCAGCGGCTTGCGCGCGTCCGGGCGCCACGGCGCTACGCGCTCGATGGCCGCCTCGTCCCCGGCGCGGTGCGCGCGTTCGAGGAGGCGCGCCTCGCGGTGCAGATCGTCAAGTGATGGCACTAGGACGCGGACGCTAGTGCTTTGGCGGCCAGCTGGCCACAAGCGGCGTCGATGTCCTGCCCGCGCGTGAGCCGCACGGTTGCCCCGATCCCGTGCTCTTCCAACGCCGCCTTGAACGCGGCGATGGCCTCGCGGCCCGACCCGTCATAGGTCCCGGTCGGGTTGTAGGGGATGAGGTTGATCTTGTACTTCTTGGGGTCCAGCACGTTGGCGAGCTGGACGGCCTGGGCGTAGGAGTCGTTGACGCCCTTGAGCATCACGTACTCGATGAAGACCATGCGGCGCTTGGTCTCGTAGAAGCGGTCGCACGCCTCCAACACGCTCGCCAGCGAGTAGCGGTCGTTGACCGGCATGATCTGCGAGCGCAGCGTCTCATCGGCGGCGTGCAGCGACAGCGCCAGGCGGATCGGCATGTCGGTCTCGGTCAGGCGCTCGATCCCGGGGACCCAGCCGACCGTCGAGATCGCGGTGCGCCGGTGCGTCACGCCGACGTCGGGCAGCCGGCGGCACGCCTCGAGCACGTTGTCGAGGTTCATCATCGGCTCGCCCATGCCCATGAACACGACGTGGTCGACCTCCTCGATCCGGCGGAAGTGCAGCGCCTGGTCGAGGATCTCGGAGACGGTCAGGTTGCGGCCGAACTTCATCGTGCCCGTCGCGCAGAACGTGCACGTCAGCGGGCACCCGGACTGCGACGACAGGCACAGCGACCGGCGCCCGTCGCGGTAGCGCATCAACACGGCCTCGACGGGCCGGCCGTCCTTGACCGTCTTGAACAAGGCCTTGATCGTGCCGTCCTTGGAGTGCGCCTCGTTGGTGACCTCCAACGTGGAGAACGGCACGCGCTCGTGAAGCTGGGACCGCAATTCGGCGGGCAGGTTCGTCATGCCCTCGTAGTCCGCGGTGCCGCGCGCCGTCCACTCCCACACCTGCTTGGCGCGGAAGGATGGCTGGCCGAGATCACTCAGCGTGGTGTCGAGAAGCTGGAGGTCCATGACGAAGAAGAGCGCTACAGGCTAGCTCCCGGCGGGACCTCGCCGACCGTGACGACCATGTCGTGGAACGTCGCCTGCACGATCATCGGCCCGCCCGGCTGCATCTCGGCGCTCCGGCACGACACGAAGTCGCCCTCCAGCAACAGCAGCGTCGCGCCGCCGATCGACCACGCTGCGACCCGCCCCGGCCGCGGCTCGACCAGCGTCACCTCGCCGTCGTCGCGTACCAGCAGCGGCCCGACGACCGACAGCCCCGAGTTGCCGTCGCCCTGCACGGCCGCCATCACGCGGCGCCCCAGGCGCTCGCGCAGCCACGCCAGGAGGCCGTCGTAGTCCATGTCCATGCTTGTAGCCTCGCAGGCCGTCATGCGCCTCGCGAAGTACCTCGCCCACGCTGGAGTCGCCAGCCGCCGCGCCGCGGAGGAGATCGTCCGCGCCGGCCGCGTCACGGTCGGCGAGGAGGTCGTGACCGACCCGGCGCGCGACGTCGACGGCACGATCGCCGTGCGCGTGGACGGCAACGACGTGGCGATCGCCGAGGACCGCGTCGTCTGGATGGTCCACAAGCCGCGCGGCGTCGTGTCCACCGCCAAGGACACGCACAACCGGCCGACCGTCGTGTCGATGGTGGACGCGCCCGGCCAGCGGCTCTATCCCGTCGGGCGCCTGGACGCGGAGACCACCGGTCTCATCCTCCTCACCAACGACGGCGACCTCGCCAACCGCCTCACACACCCGCGCTACGAGGTGCCCAAGACCTACGTCGCGCACCTGGGCGCGTTCGTGGGGGAGAAGGCGCTGCGCACGTTGCGTGAGGGCGTTGAGTTGGACGATGGACCAACCCTGCCTGCCGAAGTGCGGCAGATCGAGTCCGGGGTGTTGCAGATCACCCTCAGAGAAGGCCGCAAACGGCAGGTGCGCCGGATGTGCACGGCGGTGGGGCACCCGGTGCAGTCGCTGGAGCGGGTGGCCTTCGGGCCGCTGCGGCTCGGCGACCTCAAGGAAGGCCGCGTCCGCCGGCTCAGCCCCGCGGAGGTCCAGCGCCTGCGCGACGCAGCGGCACCACCAGCGCGCGCGCCGGGCTGACCACCTGGTCGCGCCCGTGCGCCTTGGCCTGGTTGAGCGCCAGGTCGGCGGCGGCCAAGCCATCGGAGACCGCAGAGTCGCCCACGCCCACCATCGCGATTCCTGCCGACGCCGTCGTGCGCACGTCGTAGGCCCACGTGCCGACCTTCTGCTCGCGGATCGCCGCCACCGCGCGGTCGACCGCCAGCGTCACGCCCTCGGAGTCGGTGTCGGGCAGCAGCAGCAGGAAGCCCTCGTCGCCGGCGCGCCCCAAGACGTCGCGGTCGCGCAACAGCCCGCGCAAGCGGCGCGCGACCGTCATCAGCACCGCGTCGGCCGCCAGCGGGCCGTGCTCGTCGGCGATCCGCCGCAGCCCGTCGACGTCCAGCAGCGCCAGGCCCAACGGCGCGCCGTCGGCGCGCGTCGACGCCAGGTGGTCGGCCGCGGTCAGCGTCGCCGCACGCGTCCGCACGCCGGTCAGCGGATCCCGCTCGCCCGCCGACGCGTCGGCGCGCACGCCCAAGACGCCCAACCGGCCCAGCCCGCCCGCGACGACCGACAGCAGCAGCCCCGAGCCGATCAGGTCCAGGACGCCGGCCGCGTACCAGCCGACCGTGTAGCGAGAAAGTGCGGCCAGCGTCAGCGCCGTCCCCGCGAAGGTCGTCGCGACGACGATCAGCAGCCGGCGCTCGATCGCGCTGCGCCGCCCGCGCCGCGCCACGATCACGAGCGCCAGCAAGTCCAGTCCGAGCACCACCGGCGCGGTGATCAGGCCGACGTCGGAGAGCCGGCCGCCCGAGACGATCGTCGGCAGCGAGGAGCCGACGGTCAGGACGACCCCGGTCACCGCGGCCACCGCGACGATCACGCCCGAGAACGCGATTGCCACCGCCCGCGTGCGTCGCGCCGTCGGTCCCGCCAGGCGCCGCCGCCACTCCAGCGGCCCGCCCCACAGCGCGACGGCCAGCGCCAGCGGCAGCCCGCCGTGCCAGACCGCCCACAGCCACGCGGCGGCCTGCGGGCCGGCGTCGATCAGTGGCCCGTCGCCGAACGCGCTGCGCAGCACCAGCAGGTGGACGACCGACAGCAGCCCGGCGCCGAAGTACGCGCCCGCCAGGCCGAGCAGCTGCGACGAGCCCAGCCCGAGGAAGCGCGTGGCCAGAAGCCCGGCCGTCAGCAGGTCGAAGATCGCGACGAGCACCAGCGAGACCGGCAGAAACCACAAGGCCGCGCCGAGGCTCTCCCGCAGGAACGGGAGCAGCGCGAGACACCCGGCCAAAAGGCCGAGCACGAGGACGCGACGTGCCGGGGTCGACCCCATCACCTTGGTTGTCGGCCGCCGGTGCGTCGGGCCGCAGGCTCCTGGACGAACGAGCGACGCCGCACTTCCTGACATCATGCCGCCCCCGATGCGCCTCTTCGCCCTCCGTGGGGCCAACACGGTCGAAGACAACATGTCAGCGGACATCCTCGGGGCGACCGAGGCGCTGATGAAGGAGATCCTGGAGCGCAACGCGCTGACGCCAGACGACGTCGTCTCCTGCATCTTCACGGTCACTGCCGACCTCGACGCGGAGTTCCCCGCGGTCGCCGCCCGCCAGCTTGGCTTCGACCAGGTGCCGCTGATGTGCGCCCGCGAGATCCCGGTGCCCGGCTCGCTGCCGAAGGTCGTCCGCGTGTTGATGCACTACTACGCCGAGCCTGACCACCAGGCCAAGCACGTCTACCTCGGCGACGCCCAGAAGCTGCGGGTCGACCTCGACTCCGCACAGTAGGCCGCCCGCGCCCAGCCGGTAGCCTCCCGCAGGCGATGGCGATCGAGTTCTCCGCGGCGGTCAGCCGCATTCCCGTGTACCCCGCGGCCGCGGCCTATGCGCTGCCCGAGGACGTTGCGCTGCTGGCGTCCAACGAGTCGCCCGAGCCGCCGCTGGAGCCGGTCGTAGCGGCCGTGCAGGCGATCCTGACCGGGGTCAACCGCTATCCGGACCCGACGAACGCCAAGCTGCGCGGCGCGCTGAGCGACCGCTACGAGGTGCCCGCGTCGCGGATCGCGATCGGCAACGGCTCGTGCGACATCTTGCTGGCCGCCGGCGAGGCGCTGCTGGAGCCGGGCGCCGAGCTGGTCTACGCGTGGCCGTCGTTCAGCGTCTACCCGCACCTGGCGGCGGCGACCGGCGCGACGCAGGTGCAGGTGGCCTTGAACGAGGCCCAGGAGCACGACCTCGACGCGATGTTGAAGGAGATCACCGCCGCCACGCGCCTGGCGATCGTCTGCAACCCCAACAACCCGACGTCGACCGCGATCCCGCTGGCCGACATCACGCGGTTCGTCGAGCAGGTCCCCAAGCAGGTCTGCGTGATCCTCGACGAGGCCTACTGCGAGTACAACACGCTCGAAGATCCGGACGCCTCGATCGACCTGCTCAAGAAGCACCCCAACTTGGTGTTGTTGAGGACCTTCTCCAAGGTGTACGGGTTGTGCGGGCTGCGCGTCGGCTACGCGCTATGCGGTTCTGACGCCTTCGTCACCGCGGTCAACCAGGTGCGTCAGCCGTTCTTCTGCAACGCGGCCGCGCAGGCGGCGGCGGTGGAGTCCTTGAAGCACGGCGACGCGGTGCAGGCGCGGGTCGAGCGCGCGATCGTCGCGCGGCTGGAGCTCGAGGACGGGTTGGGCGAGCTGGGGATCAGCGCCGCGGCGTCGCAGGCGAACTTCGCGTGGTTCGATCTGCCGGCGCGGGAGGGGGAGGAGCCCGGCGAGGCGGAGAAGCGGATCGTGGCGGGCCTGACCGAGAAGGGCGTGCTGGTGCGCTCCGGTGCGGCCCTCGGCCGCCCGGGCGCGCTGCGCGTGACGTACGGGACGCCGGAGCAGAACGCGCGGTTCTTGGGCGTGTTGCGCGAGCTGTTGTAGGCGTTCAGCGCGGGGCGCTTGGGGTGCCGCGGGCGTGGTCTGTTGGCACCGAAGGGCGTGAGGCCGTTGTGGCGTGGCCGCCGCCTGGGGTGTGGATCGTCGTGGTTGGTGCCGCCACCGCCGGGGCGAACAGCGCATCAAGACATCAATCCGGGCCTCAAGGGGCGTCCGTCGGCCGCGGGGTTCGAGGGTTCGGGCCCGAAGGAGGGACGGTTTCGGGATGCGGGTCGAGTTATGACCAATAGTTCGTGCTAACTCGACCCGGATCCCGATTTCGAGGTCCGGGTCGCGTGAGCCGGACATATTCCGGTTGCAGCGACCCGGATCCTGATTTCGAGGTGCGGGTCGCTCCGAGCTGGCATATGCAGCTCTCAGCGACCCGGATCTCCGAAACCCTGGTCCCTCGAACCCCAGCGGCCGACGGACCGCCGTGGAGGCCGAGTCTGATGTCTTGATGCGGCTGTAAATCCCCGCCGCCGGCATCGCCCGACGCGACGATCCACACCCCAAGCGGTCGCCACGCCACAACAGCCTCACGCCCTTTGATGAGCGAAGCACCACCAACGCCGCGCGCAAACCCAGGCCACCCAAGCCACCCGGCACGACGAGCCCTTCCCAACCGCCCGGGCCGTGTGCTTACATACGCGCCGCAGCATGTCCCGCTCGCCCTACACCACGCGGACTTCGCACGCCGGCCCGGCCGGTGGCGACGACGTGTTCGCGAGCGGCACCCTTTTTGCTTGGTATTGGCGATTTAGCTAGGCGCTCGGTCCGGCCGCGTGGCCGTGTCCGCATCGGACCCCAGGGGTCGAGCGCCGGTAAAGCCCCCGCCTGTGCGCGTGCGGTCTGGCATGGACTCGCACTGCGCCAGACCCAATCGCCTCCTAGACTTTCCACTCCAAGCACGCAGAAAGAGCACCAAGATGATGATCGTGATGAAGCCGACGGCCACCGAGGACCAGGTGAACGCCGTGATCGAGCGGATCGAGTCCGTCGGTGCCCAGGCGCACCCGAGCCGGGGGGAGGAGGTGACGATCATCGGCGCGATCGGCGATCGCGAGCACGTCGCGCGTCTCGGCCTCGAAGGCCATGACGGCGTCGAGAAGGTCGTCCCGATCCTCAAGCCCTACAAGCTTGCTTCGACTCAGATCAAGGGCGACCAGCGCACTGTCCTGGAGATCGGCGGGGCCAAGATCGGCGGCGATCACTTCGCGCTCATCGCCGGCCCGTGCACCGTCGAGACGCGCGACCAGACGCTCGACACCGCCGACGCGATGCTCGCCGCCGGCGCCAACCTCTTCCGCGGCGGCGCCTACAAGCCGCGCACCTCGCCCTACGCCTTCCAGGGTCTCGGCCAGGAAGGCCTGCGGCTGCTCGCCGAGGCCAAGGCCCGCACCGGCCTGCCGATCGTCACCGAGCTGATGGACGCCCGCGACATCGAGGCCGTCGCTGAAGTCGCCGACGTCATCCAGATCGGCGCGCGCAACATGCAGAACTACCCGCTGCTGAGCGAGATCGGCCGCTCCGGCATCCCGGTCCTGATCAAGCGCGGGCTGTCCTCCACGCTCGAGGAGCTGATCATGGCTTCCGAGTACGTCCTCAAGGAGGGCAACGAGAGCGTGATGCTCTGCGAGCGCGGCATCCGCACCTTCGAGACCGCTTACCGCTTCACGCTCGACCTCACGGCGATCCCGGTGCTGAAGGAGATGACGCACCTGCCGATCGTCGTCGACCCGTCGCACGCCGCCGGCCGCCGCGCGCTGGTCGAGCCGCTCTCGCTGGCCGCCGCGGCCGCGGGCGCCGACGGCATCATCGTCGAGACGCACCCGGAGCCCGACGAGGCGATCTGCGACGGCCCGCAGCAGATCCGCGTCGACCAGTTCAACGCCTACGCCCGCAAGGTCGAGCAGGCGGCCGAGCTGGCGGGCAAGCTGCCCTTCGGCGCCGCCGCCACGCAGGGCGCAGCCGCGTAGAGCCGCGTGGCGGACGAGTCATCCACAGGCGCGCGAGCGAGCCCCTCGGCGAGCTCGCGCCCGGAAGGCGAGCCGCCAGGCGAGTCCTTTCGCTCCGAGCCGTCGTTTCGCCTGGCCCTCGTCGGGCTGGGGTTGATCGGCGGCTCGGTCGGCCTGGCCGCGCGCGAGCGGACGAGCGCGCGCGTGGTCGGGTGGGACCCGGACCCGGGCGTGCGCGAGAAGGCGCTGGAGCGGGGGGTGGTGGACGTCGCCGCGCCGAGCCTCGACGCGATCGAGGGCGTGGACGTCGTCGTCGTCGCCGCTCCGGTCGGCGAGTTGTCGTCGTTGGTGGGCGATGCCTGCGAGCGGTTCCCGGGCGCGGTGGTCACCGACGTCGGATCGACCAAGGCGGCGCTCGTGGCCGCCAACTCGCGCGACCCCTACATCGGCGGCCATCCGCTCGCCGGTGCGGAGGTCGCGGGGGTGGAGAACGCCCGTGCCGACCTCTTCGCCAACGCCACCTGGTACCTCACGCCGCGCGCTGACTCCGAGGGCATCCTGCTGGAGCGGCTGCACCGCTTCGTTGTTGGCCTCGGCGCGGTGCCGACGATCATCGACGCCGGCGACCACGACCGCCTGATGGCCGCCTTCTCCCACGTCCCGCACGTCGTCGCCAACGCGATGGTCGCGCAGGCCACCAAGGCGCTCGGCGACGAGGCGATCCCGGTCGTCGGCCCGAGCTTCCGCGACGCCACGCGCGTGGCCGGCGCCAACCCGCCGCTCTGGGCCGGGATCTACGACGCCAACCGCGACGCGGTCCTCGACGGGCTCGACGCGACGATCACGCTGCTGACCGAGGCACGCGAGCTGCTGGCGCGCGATGACACCGCCGCGATCGAGGCGTGGCAACAGCAAGCCCAACAACAACGCCGCGCGCTGCTCGACATCGGCATGACCGGCGGCCAGCTCGCCGAGATCCGTCGCGTCGTCCCCAACCGCCCGGGCGTCGTCGCCGACCTCGCGCTGAAGCTCTCCCGCGCCGGGATCAACATCCACGACATGACCCTTTCTCCCCAACCCGACTTCCGCAGCGGCGAGGTCGCCCTCTGGGTGGCCGAAGAGCACCATGAACGCGCGCGGTCGCTGATCGACGAGGTCCTCACCGAATCATGACCACCGTCCACTGGGCTCCGGCCAAGAAGTTGAAGGGGTCGGTCCGCCCGCCGGCCGACAAGTCGATCTCGCACCGGGCCGCGATCCTCGGCGCGATGGCCGCCGAGCCGGTCCGGGTGCGCAACTACCTGCACGCCGAGGACACCACCTCGACGCTGAAGGCCGTCCAGGCGCTCGGCGCGCTGGTCACCATCGAAGGCGACCTCGTCACGATCCGCGGCACCGGGCTGCGCAACGCGCAGGTGCCCGACTCCCCGATCGACGTCGGCAACGCGGGAACCCTGATGCGCCTGCTGCCCGGCTGGCTGGCCGGGCAGGAAGGTAATGCCTACACCTTGGACGGCGACAGCTCGATCCGCCGCCGCCCGGTCGACCGCATCGCCGAGCCGCTGCGCGCGATGGGCGCGACGATCGACGCCACCGACGACCGCTTGCCGCCGTTCACGGTCACCGGCGCCCACCTCAAGGCCATCACCTACGACCTGCCGGTCGCCTCCGCCCAGGTCAAGTCCTGCGTGTTGCTTGCGGGCATGCTCGCCGACGGCGCGACCACGGTGGTCGAGCCCGCGCCGTCGCGCGACCACACCGAGCGGATGCTCGCCGCCGCCGGCGTCACCGTCCATCGCAACGGCCTCCACGTCACGGTCACCAACGTCGACGAGCTCGTCCTCGACGACCTCACGGTCCCCGGCGACCCTTCGAGCGCCGCGTTCCTGATCGCGGCCGGCGTCCTGGTCGGCGGGTCACGCGTGAAGGTCGTCGGCTCCGGTACCAACTGGACCCGCACCGGCTTTCATCGGATCGTCGAGCGGATGGGCGGGATCATCATCGGCGAGCTGGAGGACGCGCCCGGCGACGGCGTCGTCGGCACCGAGCCGATCGGCGACCTGGAGGTCGCTCACGGCCCGCTGACCGGCACGACCGTCACGCCCGACGAGGTCCCGCTGGCGATCGACGAGCTGCCGCTCGTGGCGCTGCTGGGCTGCTTCGCCGAGGGCGAGACGATCGTCACGGGCGCCCACGAGCTGCGCCTGAAGGAGTCCGACCGGATCGCGACCGTCGTCGACGGCCTCAACGCGCTCGGCGGCGACCTGGAGGCGACCGAGGACGGCTTCGTCGTCCGCGGCACCGGCGGCCTGAAGGGCGGCACAATCCACTCGCACGGCGACCATCGCCTGGCGATGCTGGGAGCGATCGCCGGCCTGGCCTCCGACGACGGCGTGACCGTCGAGGGGATGGAGGCCGCCGAGGTCTCCTACCCGGCGTTCGCCGAGGACATCGGCTCGCTCATCGGCGGCTGAGGCGGCTTCGCCCTGGCCGCGGCGGCGGCGGCGTTGGCGCGCGCGATCCCGCCGTTCTCGGCGCGCAGGCCGGGGATCACGAACAGCGCACTGACCGTGAAGCCGCCGGCCACCAGCCCCGCCATGCACAACACTGCCGCGGGGCCCATCGCCGCCGCCAGCGGGCCGGTCAGCGCGAAGCTGACCGGCGTCAGCCCGACCGACACGAGCCAGTCCAGCGACGAGACGCGCCCGCGCAGGGCGACCGGCACGCGCACTTGCATGAGCGTCGACCAGATCGGGTTGCCCGCGCCCTCGAACAGGCCGAACGCGAAGCTGAACAGCACGAGCTGCCAGACCTCCTGGGCGAACGCGTAGCCGATCAGGCAGAAGCCGGCGATGCCCCAGAAGCCGTACAGCGCGCTGATCTCGCGGCGCGGCATGCCGAAGTGGCCGAGCGCCGCCGTGCCGATCGTCGCGCCGATGCCCGCCGCCGCCAGCACGATGCCGAAGTCGCTGGCGCCACCGCCCAGCTCGTCGTCGATCCGGATAGGGACCAGCACCTCGAGCGGGCCGAGGAAGAACAGCAGCGAGACGGCGGCCATTACCAGCGTCGCCCACAGCCACGTCTGGGTCTTCACGAACCGCGCCGCCTCGCGCAGCTGCGCGCGCAGCGGCTCGTGCTCGCCCTCATGGACCGGTACCCGCGCGCCCATCGCCAGCAGGCAGGCGATCGAGATGCCGAACGTGACCGCGTCGAGGATCAGCGCGCCGCCGGTGTCAAACAGCGCGACGGCCACGCCGCCCAGTGCCGGCCCCGCGAAGCGCAGCGCGATCGGCCGCAGCGAGCCCTGTAGCGCGTTGGCCTGCACGAGCCCTTCGGCGGGCACGAGCTCGGGGACGATCGCGCTCATGGCCGGCCCGCTGAGCCCTTCGCCCGCGCCGAAAACGAACCCGAGCACGAGCAGGTGCCAGATCTCCAGGACGCCGCCCAGCGACAGCCCGCCGATCGCCGCCACCGCCGCCAGCCGCACGACGTCGGCGACCAGCAGCTGGTGGCGCTTGTCGTAGCGGTCGGCGGCCAGCCCGCCGAGCAGCAGAAAGCCCACCATCCCCAGCGACCAGCCGAAGCCGACCAACGCGAGGTCGGTGGCGGATCCGTCCAAGTCCAGGACGGCAAAAGGCAGCGCGACCAGGTAGATCCCGTCGCCCAAAAGCGACACGAGCGTCCCTGCCCACAGCAGCGCGAAGTCTCTCTCCCGCAGAGGCTCGAACAAGCGCAAGCGATGCGCAGGATGCCACAGCGGCTCAATCCCGCCTACCCTCCCGCGCGTGCTTGTGGCCATTGATGGACCCGCAGGAGCGGGCAAGTCGACCGTCGCGCGTGCCGTTGCGCGCGCGTTGGGCTTCACCTACCTGGATACCGGGGCGATGTACCGCGCGGTCGCGCTGGCGTCGACGCGGGGTCTGGACGAGGTCGAGGCGCTCGACATCCAGTTCGACGGCGACCTCGTGCTGCTCAACGGCGAGGACGTCAGCTCGATCATCCGCACGCCGGCGATCAGCGACCAGGCGTCGGTCGTTGCCAACGACCCGTCGGTGCGCGAGGCGCTCGTCGCCCAGCAGCGGTCGATCGTCGCCCGCGGCGACTTCGTGGCCGAGGGCCGCGACATCGCCACGGTCGTCGCGCCGGACGCCGAGGTCAAGGTCTACCTGACCGCGCACCCGGCCGAGCGCGCGCGCCGCCGCGCCGCCGAGCTGGGTCTGGACCCCGAGGACGTGGCCGCCGAGCTGCTGTCGCGCGACGAGCGCGACTCCAGCCACGGCCGCACGACGCTGCGGGCCGCGCCCGGGGCGTGGGAGCTCGACACGACCGGCATGTCGATCGACGACGTCGTCGACGCGATCGTCGCGCGCGTGGGGGAGGCGCAGTCCTCATGAGTGGACCCGGACCCAAGGTCGCCGTCCTCGGCTACCCGAACGTCGGCAAGTCCTCGCTGGTCAACCGGCTGAGCGAGTCGCGCGTCGCCGTGGTGCACGAGGCGCCGGGGATCACCCGCGACCGCCACGAGATCCCGTGCGAGTGGGGCGGCCGGCGCTTCACGCTGATCGACACCGGCGGCATGGACATGTTCGACGAGGACCCGATGGCCGGGTCGATCCGCGAGCAGGCGCGCGCCGCGATGGCCGACGCCTCGGTCGGGCTGCTCGTGGTCGACGGGCAGGCGGGCGTGCGGCCGGGCGACGAGGAGCTCGCCGACCTGCTGCGCCGCTGGGACAAGCCGGTCGTCGTCGTGGTCAACAAGATCGACTCGGTCAAGAACGTCCCGAGCGCGAGCGAGTTCTATGCCTTGGGCCTCGGCGATCCGATGGCGGTCTCCGCGACGCAGGGCCTGGGCACGGGCGATCTGCTGGACGCGGTGGTGGAGCGCCTGCCCGAGGGCGACTTCGAGCCCGAGGACGACGAGACCATCAGGTTGGCCCTGATCGGCCGGCCGAACGTCGGCAAGTCGTCGCTCGTCAACAAGTTCCTGCGGTCCGAGCGCGTGATCGTCTCCGACGTGGCGGGCACGACGCGCGACGCGATCGACCTCCCGATGGAGGTCGACGGCCGCCGCGTGATCGTCGTCGACACCGCGGGCATGCGCCGCCAGGCCAAGGTCACCGAGTCGGTCGAGTACTACACCACCTTGCGGTCGCAGCGCGCGGTGGAGCGTTCCGACGTCGCGCTGGTGATCTGCGACGCGCACGATGGCGTCACCGCGCAGGACCTGCGGATCGCCGAGCTGGCGATGAAGGCCGGCTGCGCGACCGCGCTGGTACTCAACAAGTGGGACATCGCCCCGATGGAGGAGTCAGACCTCGACCACGAGCGGGCCAAGGTCAACAACAAGATCCGCCTGCGCCCGAAGGTGCTGACGACGAGCGCGGTCAGCGGCCGCAACGTGGACCGTCTGCTGAAGGAGGCGATCATCCTCGGCGACCGCGTCAAGACCCGCATCCCGACGCCGCAACTCAACCGCTTCATCAGCGAGGTCGTCCAGGAGCGCCAGCCGCCAGCCAAGCAGGGCTCGCGTCTGCGGTTGTTGTACATGGCGCAGTTCGAGACGCGCCCGCCGCGCTTCGCGATCCAGGTCAACTCGCGCAATCGAGTGACGCGCGACTACGCCTACTTCGTCGAGAATCGGCTGCGAGCGCGGTTCGGGATGGACGGCATCCCGTTGATCATCGACTTCAAGGAGCGCAAGCAGCGCGATGAGCGTTGAGGTAGTGCGGCGGCGCCGCCTGGTGGCGGCGGGGGTCGCCGTAGGCATGGTGGTGGTGTTGGTCGTCGCCGTGATCGCGCTGGCCGGTGGGGGAGACGGTGGTGGCTCCGCGAAGGCGCCGGCCTCCGAGGCCGCGCGGCTGGTCCCCGCCGACGCGCTGGTCTACGTCCACCTCTCCACGGATACCGACCGCGCGCAGACGCGCGACGCGGCGAAGGTCGCCGCGTCGTTCCCGTCGTGGGCGTCGCTGCGCGACGGCATCGTCTCCCGCTTGCAGGCGCCCGGCTGCGACGTCGCGACCAAGGCGCTGAAGAGCGCCGACGAGGCGGCGCTGGCGATCTTCGACACCGGCACGACGACGCAGGCCAACTCGCTCGTCCTGGTCGACACGGGCAAGGAGCACCCAGGCGCCAAGCAGCGCGCGTGCGGCTCGCTCAGCTCGACCTACGTCGGCACGTTCCTGGCGATCGGCCAGCCCGAGTCGCTGAACGCCGCGGCGACGTTGCAGAAGACCGATGGCAAGGGCTCGCTCGCTCAAGCGCCCGGCCCGAAGAAGGAAATGGGCGCGCTGCCCGAGGACCGCGTCGCCGACGGCTGGCTGTCGGCCGACGGGCTGCGGCGGCTGCTCGCGCCCCAGGGCGGCCTGCTCGGCGCCGCGGGCGTGCTGTTCGACCAGCCGACGCTCGTCGGCGCGGCGTTCGGGCTCGCCGGCAAGGGCGATCGCGTCTCGCTCACGGTCAAGTCGCAGCTCGACCCGAAGTTGAAGGCCAAGGACGCGGCGTCGAGCTTCAAACCGTTCAAGGCCACGCTGGCCGACGCCGTCCCGGCCGACGCGATGGCCTACCTCGGCGTCTCCAACCTGGGGCCCGCGCTGCAGCGCCTGCTGGCCGCCGCAGGCTCCTCCTCGGACACGATCGAGCAGCTCGCCGGTTCGCTGAACGGCCCGCTGCTGAAGGCGTTCCCCGGCGAGGCCGCGGTCGTGCTGACCGAGGCGACCCCGGCGCCGATCCTGACGATCATCGCCAACGCCAAGGATCCGGCCGCGGCGCAGAAGGCACTCGACGGGTTGCCCGCCTCGGTGCGCAAGACGTTGTCTTCGGCGATCTTCGACGGCAAGGTGGCGGTGTCGACCAGCCCGAAGGGCATCGCCGCGGTCAAGGCCAAGGGGCAGCGGCTTACCGACACCGCCAATTGGCGAAAGGCAGTCGGGAATCACCCTGATTTGCTCGGGTCGCTACTCTTCCTGGACTTCACACGGCTGTTGAAGCTGGGCGAGGCGACAGGCCTAGGCGACTCGAGCGCTTATAAGGCCGCCAGAGGCGACCTCACCAGGGTCCAGGCCATAGGCGCCAGCACGACCGGCAACGACAGTGAATCCACCGCGGAGATCTCCCTCCTAGTTACCCAATGAGCTACGCCGACAACGAGTACCTCTTCACCTCCGAGTCCGTCACGGAAGGCCACCCCGACAAGGTCGCCGACCAGATCTCAGACGGCGTCTTGGACGCCTGCCTCACGGACGACCCGAAGTCGCGCGTCGCGTGCGAGACGCTGGTCAACACCGGCCTCGTCGTCGTCTCGGGCGAGATCACGACCGAGACCTACGTCGACATCCAGGAGATCGCTCGCGAGACGATCCGCAAGATCGGCTATGTCGACGGCGACCTGGGCTTCAGCGCCGACAGCGCCGCGGTCCTGAACGCGATCGACAAGCAGTCCGCCGACATCGCCCAGGGCGTCGACCAGGCCGACGAGGTCCGTGAGGACGGCTCCTCGGACGCTCTCGACGTCGCCGGCGCCGGCGACCAGGGCATGATGTTCGGGTACGCCTCCAACGAGACGGCGAACCTGATGCCGGCCCCGATCACGTTCGCCCATCAGCTGGCCGAGCGCTTGGCGGCGGTCCGCAAGGACAACACGCTCGACTACCTGCGCCCGGACGGCAAGACCCAGGTCTCGGTCCGCTACCGCGACGGCAAGCCGGTTGGCATCGAGAAGCTGCTGATCTCCACCCAGCACGCCGAGTCGGCCACGCGCCAGCAGATCACCGACGACCTCTGGGAGAACGTCGTTCTCCCGGTCCTGCCGGCTGAGCTGTTCGACGCCGACACGCTGCGCAAGGAGTTCCTGGTCAACCCGACCGGCCGCTTCGTCATCGGCGGCCCGGTGGGCGACGCGGGCCTGACCGGCCGCAAGATCATCGTCGACACCTACGGCGGCTTCGCCCGTCACGGCGGCGGCGCGTTCTCCGGCAAGGACCCGTCGAAGGTCGACCGCTCCGCCGCCTACGCGGCGCGCTGGGTCGCCAAGAACATCGTCGCCGCCGGCCTCGCCGACCGCGCCGAGGTCCAGGTCGCCTACGCCATCGGCGTCGCGCACCCGGTCTCCGTGATGGTCGAGACGTTCGGCACCGAGAAGGTCGGCCGCGGCCGCCTCGCCGAGCTCGTCGACGAGTTCTTCGACCTCCGCCCGGGCGCCTTCCGCGAGGCCCTGGACCTGCACCGCCCGATCTACCAGGACACGGCCGCCTACGGCCACTTCGGTCGCGACAACCCCAACTTCACCTGGGAGCGCACCGACAAGGCCGCGGCGCTAGCCGAGGCCGCGGGCCTGGCGGTTCCGGCTGGCGCGTAGCTCGCGCTGTAGTCGCAGTTGGTTTTGCCGAGGGGCGGTCCGTTTTGGGCCGCCCCTTGGTCGTTGGGTGGCGCTGGTGTTGGGGGCGTTCAGTGCGGGGTGTTGGTGGTGGTGCGTCGCGTTGGAGAGGATCCGGCGAGGGAGTGAGAGCGCTGTGGCGTGGCGACCGCTGTCGGTTGTCCTCGGGCGTCTGGCCGGGCTCGGGAGGGCGGTTCGGGGCCGAAGGGTCGATCCGGGTCGCCTAATAGTCGATATACGACGCTTATTCGACCCGGATCCCTGGAGGTGCTCCATAAGGGCCGTTTTCGGGATGCGGGTCGCGTGAGCCGGAATAGTTCCGGTCAGCGCGACCCGGACCGATCCTTCGGCCCCGAACGCTCCCCCGCGCCCGAGAGGCAGCCCGAGGACGACCGAAGACGGTCGCCACGCCAGCCCGGCTTCACTCCTTCGCCGCCCTCTCCAACCCGGAGCACTTCCAGCACCGCTCGAACTGAACGCCACAAACGCCGGCCCCGGCGCGGGCGGCACCGGCCGCTCTCGCAGCACGACACCGCCCGCCCCAGCGCCGGGCGGCCGGCCGGCGCATCAGATCCGCTCGCGCCAGCTAACCGCCGCCGCCGCGACATCCAGCAGCGCCGCCGCCAGGGCGGTGCGGCTCGTGTCATGACCGGTGCGGCTGCGATCGCGCGCTCGGGCCAGCCCCTTCAGGCTGGCCGCGAGCACGGCCGGGCCGCTCGGTCCGCCGGACCGCAGCTCGGCCAGCTCGGCCGCCGTCAGCGCCCGCGCCTCGCCGCGCACCGCCGCGAGGTCGCGTGCGAGCGTCGCCGCCCGCACCTCGGCCTCACGTGCCGCACGCCGCGCGGCGGACGCCTCCGCCTGGGCGATGACGACCGCCTCCATTCCCGCGTCTCGCTCGGAAGACGAGGTGCAGGAGCGCGTCGCCGCGATCGCCTTGGCCATCGACGCCCGAGCCGCCTTCGCCTCGCCTTCGGCTGCGAGCGCTTCGGCCCGCGATTCCGCGAGCGCGCGCTCGGTCGTCTCCAGGCGGTCGGCGACCGCGGCGTGGACGGCCTTCAGCTCCCGGCGCTCGGCGCGCAGCGCAGCGATCGTCGCCTCGCCCCGCTCCAACCGCGCCGACAGCTTGCGGATCCCACGCCGCGACTCCGACGCCTCGGCCTTCGCGGACGCCGCCCGCTCGCGGGCGTCGGCGATCGCCACGTCGGCCTTCGCCTCCGCGGCGGCCGCCGCGCGCTGGGCGCGGGCGACCGCCGCGTCGTCGATGACGCGCTCGTGCACGACCTTGGTCTTCGTGGTCACCGCCTCGGCACGCCGTGCCAGCCGCGCCTCGAGCACCGCGACGCGCTTCTCCGCCTCACGCGCCTGCGCAAGAGCGGCGTTGAGCATCGCGCGGCCCTCCGGGCTGATCATCGCCCGGTCGGCCTGCTCGGGGTCGACGTCGGCACGGCGGGTCGGACCCGGCTTGGCCGGCTCGAACCCCGCGGCACGGATCGCCGCGTTCAGCGAGCCGCCGAACGGCCGCTTCGCCGAGTTGAGCGCCGGCCACGCCGAGCCGTCCTCACGGCCCTCGCGATAGCGCTCGACACGCCACCGCTGCCCGGACCACTTCGCCGAGGACGGGTTCCAGTCCGCCGCACGCGGCGGCTCGCCGTATGTGGCCACCCACTCCTGGATGGCGTTGATGACGGAGTCGCGGTCCCACCCGCCCCGGCGGCCCTTGGCCGTCCGGTTCCGAGAGGCTCCCGCGATGGTCGCGGGAGCCATGATGGTCTCCCGCTACTCGCCGCTAGGCCGGTCGAACGTTCGCGGCGTACGCGGCCACGACGGAGCGGCGGCGCCGGTCTTTGCCGGCTCGCTGGTCCACAGGTGCGTCGTGTTGATGCAGTACGCCATCGCCTTAACGACGGTAGGCGATGACGCGGCGTTTCGCAAGGCGGGTTCGAACCAATGCGCATGACGATCCGGCGGAGCGGCAACATGGTGGTCATGACCGAGACCGCGATCCCGATCACCGTCCGTGGGGACATCGACGCCCGGGCGGTCGAGCAGCTCCGCCGCTGCGCGGCCGCGGGCGACGCGACCGCCGGCGTCCTGTGTGCCGACGCGCACGTCGGCTACTCGCAGCCGATCGGCGGCGCCGTCGCCTACCCGGACCACATCTCGCCGTCAGGCGTCGGCTACGACATCGGCTGCGGCAACAAGGCCGTGCGCACCGCGCTGCCGGTCGACGCCATCGCGGGCGAGCTGCCCGGGATCATGGACATCATCTTCGAGCGGATCTCGTTCGGCGTCGGGCGCAAGAACGCCGAGCGCGTCGACCACCCGGTGCTCGACGCGATCGGCGAGGCCGACTTCGCCCCGCAGCGCCAGCTGAAGGACATGGCGGCCGCCCAGCTGGGCACGGTCGGTGCCGGCAACCACTACGTGGACCTGTTCGCGGGCGACGACGGCTTCGTCTGGATCGGCGTGCACTTCGGGTCGCGTGGCTTCGGCCACAAGACCGCGTCGGGCTTCCTGGCGCTGGCCGCCGGAATGCGCTTCGAGGAGCGCGGGCCGGACGGCGAGATGGACGCGCCGCCGACGCTGCTGGGCGTCGACACCGATCTCGGGCAGGCCTACATCTCGGCGATGACGCTCGCCGGCGAGTACGCCTACGCCGGCCGCGACGTCGTCGTTGACCGCGTCCTGGAGATCCTCGGCACGACCGCCACCTACGAAGTTCACAACCACCACAACTACGCCTGGCGCGAGAACCACGCCGGGACCGACGTCTGGGTCGTCCGCAAGGGCTGCACCCCGGCGTTCCCGGGACAGGAGGGCTTCGTCGGCGCGACGATGGGCGAGCCGAGCGTGATCCTGCGCGGGACCGACCACCCTGACAACGCGTCGCTGCTGTTCTCGACCGTGCACGGCGCCGGCCGCGTGATGTCGCGGACGCAGGCGGCGGGCCGGATGGGCACGCGGATGGAGTGCACCGAGCGCGACTGCGCGTTCTGGGTCACGCCCGGCCAGCTGCGCCACGAGCGTGAGCGGGCGGGGCTGGCGCAGGACGCGCGCTTCACGCTCTGCCCGGAGCACCCGGACGGCCGGATGGTCAAGCGGCGCGGCCGGACCAAGGACGGGGCGGTGGACTTCGACGCGGTCCTGGAGCGGTTGCGCGGCGCGGGCGTGGAGCTACGCGGCGGCGCCGCCGACGAGGCGCCCGAGGCCTACAAGCGGCTGGACGCCGTCCTGGCCGCGCACGGCGACACGATCGAGATCCTCCACCGGCTCACGCCGATCGGCGTCGCGATGGCGGCCGCCGACACGGTCGACCCCTACAAGGACTGAGGCGGCCGGCCGCCCGCGCCGGCGTCGTCCTCGAGCTCGCGGCGGTGGATGCGCTGGGCGCGGTCCACCGCCGCGACGATGCCGGACGGGTTCGACACGCCGCGGAAGGTGAAGTCGGAGTCGTCGGTGCCTGCGGTGTCGAAGTCGACGGCGCCGACGCGCAGGATCCGGTCCATGACCGTCTGCTCGGTGTTGACGTTCTGCACGCGGTCGATGTTGGTCTGCTGCACGTGCTTGGAGAGGATCCCGGTGCGGATGTTCAACCGCTCGGTGGTGATCGCGTAGCGCGTGGCCATGCGCTTGATCAACCCCACCAGGATGACGACCACCATCACCGCGGCGAACGCGCCGATGCCCGGGCCGGGATCGACCGCGAAGTAGACGATCAGGCCGATCGCCAGCGCGATGCCCAAGCCCTTGGCGTAGAAGCTCAGCACGCCGCGCCACGACGGGTGCCCTTCGAAGACGATCTCCTCGCCCGGATGCAGGTCCATGGTGTCCGAAGCCTATCCTCGGATCCCCGCCGTGAACCATCCGATCATCCAAGTCGAGCCGCTGACGACGGCCCGTGCGCTGCGCGGGCCGTTCGACTACGTGCGCCCCGACGAGCGCGTGGACGTCGGCTCGCTGCTGGAGGTGCCGTTCGGCCGCCAGCGCCTGACCGCGGTCGTCACGGGGCTCACGGACGAGTCCGAGCATAAGCTGGTCTCCCCACTGAAGGTGCTGCCCGACGCGCTGCCGGCCGACCTGGTGGACCTCGGGATGTGGCTCGCGCACGAGTACGCGTCGACCCCCGCACGGGCGCTGAGCCTCATGCTCCCGCCGCGCGGCGCACGCGAGAAGACGCGCCTGTGGGCGGAGGCGACGGCCGCCGCCGACGAAGACGGCGTCCGCCTGACCGAGCGCCAGTGCGCGCTGCTGGACACGCTGCCGCGCTTCACGGAGAGCGACCTCGGCGCGCTGCGTCGCCTCGAGGCGCGCGGCCTGGTGCGGATCTCCAAGGAGGGCGTGCGCCGCGCGCCTCAGCATCACGCCGTCGGCGCGCGCAAGCCGCCGCCGAAGCTCAACGCCGACCAGCTCGCGGCGCTGGACGAGCTGATCGGTGCCGCGCGGGCGCCACAGGCCGACGGGCCGCAGCGCTTCCTCGTGCACGGCGTTACCGGCTCCGGCAAGACCGAGGTCTACCTGCGCGCCGCCGCCGACACGTTGCAGCGCGGGCGCGGCGTGCTGATCCTCGTGCCGGAGATCGGCCTGACGCCGCAGATGATCGACCGCTTCGTCACGCGCTTCGGCGACACGGTCGCGGTGCTGCACTCCAAGCTGAGCGCGGGGGAGCGCTACGACGAGTGGCGCCGCCTGCGCTCCGGCGAGGCGCAGGTCTGCGTCGGTCCGCGCTCCGCGGTCTTCGCGCCGATCGCCCACCTCGGCCTCGTCGTCGTCGACGAGGAACATGATGGCTCCTACAAGAACGAGGGCGACCCGCGCTACGACGCGCGCCTGGTGGCGGCACGCCGCGCCGCCCAGCACGGCGCGGTCCTGGTCGCCGGCTCTGCGACCCCGCGCCCCGAGTCGGTGCACGAGCTCAAGACCATCACCTTGCCTCGGCGCGTCGACGGCTCCGGGATGCCGCCGGTGGAGATCGTCGACCTCAAGGACACCAACGGCCCGGTCCACCCGCGCACGCACGAGGCGCTGGTCGACGCGCGCAAGGCCATCGTGTTGCTCAACCGGCGCGGCTGGTCGAACTTCCTGACCTGTCGCTCGTGCGGTCACGTCTGGGAGTGCCCCCAGTGCGACGTCGCGCTGATCCTGCACCGCGACCAGCACGCGGTCGCCTGCCACCACTGCGGCCACCGCGAGCCGATCCCGGAGAAGTGCACCAAGTGCGGCAGCGTGTCGATCGCCCGCCACGGCTCCGGGACCGAGCGCCTGGAGCACGACCTCGCCGGCCTGGGCAAGCCGGTGCTGCGGCTCGACGCCGACATCAAGGACGCCGGCGCGGTGCTCAGGGCCTTCGAGCACGCCGAGCGCGCGATCCTCATCGGCACCCAGGTCGTCGCCAAGGGCCACGACTTCCCAGACGTCGACCTCGGCGTCGTGCTCGATGCGGACTCGACGCTGCGGTTCCCCGACTTCCGCGCCGAGGAGCGCACGTTCGCGCTCGTCACCCAGCTCGCCGGCCGCGCGGGTCGCGGCGGCGACGGCAAGGTCATCGTGCAGACGATCGACCCGACCGCGTCGGCCATCCGGTTTGCCGCCGAGCACGACAGCGACGGCTTCCTGGCCGAGGAGTTGGAGCGGCGGCGGTTCTTGCGCTATCCGCCGTTCTCGACGCTGATCCGCGTCGTCTGTGCTTCCGAGCAGCCCGGCGCCGCGCTCTTCGCCGCCGCCGAGATCCAGGCGCGGCTGCCGCAGTCGCTGGGCCCGGCGCCGCTCTTCCGGTTGCGCGGCAAGGAGCGCGCGCAAGTTGTCGTCAAGGCCGCCGAGCGCCGCTCAGCGATCGACCAGGTCGACGCCGCCGTCCGCGAGGTCAGCGCGGTTAAGGCCAACAAGAACGTCAACTTCTCGGTCGACGTCGACCCGCAGTAGCACCCTCTAGCATTCAGGTCGAATGGCCCAGCACCACGAGGAACTGGAAGAGGCGCTCGAGCCTGAGACCAAGCTCGACCCGGAGACCGCCGCACGGCGCCGGGCCGCGCTCGCGCACGTGCGCAAGTACGGCGATCCGGTGCTGCGCAGCACGGCGCGCAAGGTCGATCGGTTCGACGACGAGCTCCGCGACGAGATCGCGCGGATGGGCGTGCTGATGCACGACGCCTACGGGATCGGCCTGGCCGCCACGCAGGTCGGGATCCTGCACCGCGTGCTCGTCTACCGCGTCGAGCAGGACAGCCCGGTCAACGCGCTCGTCAACCCCGAGGTCGAGTGGAGCTCGAAGGACAAGGAATGGGCTGAAGAGGGCTGCCTGAGCCTGCCGGCCGTTCACGTCGAGGTCGAGCGTCCCGTCCACATCCGCGTGCGCGCCCAGGACGAGCAGGGCGAGGAGATCCTCGTCGAGGCGTCCGGCCTGGAGGCGCGGGTCATCCAGCACGAGATGGACCACCTCGACGGCGTCCTGATCCTCGATCGCACCCCGCGCGACCAGCGCAAGGAGGGCATGCGCGCCCTGCGCGCCGCGCTCGAGGCCGAGGAAGACGCCGAGACGGCCGCGTCGTGAGCGGCGGCGTTGTCTACCTGGGCACCAGCACCTTCGCGGCCCACGTCCTGCACGCGCTCGCCGACGGCCCGCACAAGCCGTCGCTGGTCGTCACGCGACCGGACGCCAAGCAGGGCAGAGGGCGCAAGATCGGCCCGCCGCCGGTCGCGGTCGCCGCGCGCGAGCTCGGCATCGACGTCGACCAGCCCGCATCGGTCAACGACGAGGAGGCGGTCGCCCGGATCGCCGCCGTGCAGCCGCGGGCGGTGATCCTCTGCGCGTTCGGCGCGCTGGTCAAGGAGCCGCTGCTGAGCGACTACGACATCTTGAACGTGCACCCGTCGCTGCTGCCGCGCTGGCGCGGCGCGGCGCCCGTCGAGCGGGCGATGATGGCCGGCGACGCCCAGACCGGCGTCTCGATCATGCGCCTGGTCGCCGACCTGGACGCCGGACCGGTCTACGCGCAGAAGCCCGAGCCGATCCTGCCGACCGACACCTACGCCTCGCTCGCCGCGCGCCTGGAGGACATCAGCGTCAAGCTCCTGGAGCAGGTGTTGGAGACCTCGCCCGCGCCGGAGCCCCAGCCCGAGGACGGCATCACCTACGCCGAGAAGCTCTCCGCCGAGGACCGCACGCTCGACCTCACCCGCGCGCCGGAGGAGAACGTCCGCATCATCCGCGCGCTGCACCCGCACATCGGCGCGCGCATCGCGCTGCCGTCCGGCGACTTCCTCGGCGTCCAAGAGGCCACCATCAACCTCGACGGCGGCCTCGAGCTCGTGACCGTCCAACCCGCCGGCGGCCGCGCGATGGCCTACACGGAGTACCTGCGCGGCCACGCGCCGGTCATCTGAGCGTCCGCACCTCCAGGTCCTTGACCTCGACCACGCGGTCGGCGATCCGGTCCAGGAAGTAGCGGTCGTGGGAGACCGCGATGATCGTCCCGTCGAAGCGTTCCAGCGCGCCTTCGAGGACCTCGACCGAAGCGATGTCGAGGTGGTTGGTCGGCTCGTCCAACAACAAGCAGTTGGCGCCTCCGAGCATCAGCGTCAGGCAGCGCAGGCGGGTGCGCTCGCCGCCGCTCATCGACGACACCGGCCGGCGAACCTGCTCGTAGTCGAAGAGGAACCCCATCAACTTGCGGACGGCCTCGTCCTCGGTCATGCGGCCCATGGCGCGGACGACGTCGATCGCGCTGGCGTCGTCGGGCAGCTCGCCGACCGACTGCGAGAGGTGGTCGAAGGCGATCGAGGGACCGGCCCAGCGCGCCCCGCCGCTCAACGGCAGCTCGCCGGCGAGCAGCTTCAACAACACCGTCTTGCCCGCGCCGTTGGGCCCGACGATCCCGAGGCGCTCGCCGCGTCCCACTTCGAGCGAGACGTCGATCAACACGGGGTCGAACTCCGCGCCGTCCAACGCCACCACGCGCTCGCCGCCGCGCGCCGCGCTGCGCAGCTCCAAGGCCATCTTGCGCCGCTCCAGCACCGGCCGGTCGACCGTGTCGATGCGGTCGATCCGCCGCTGCATGTTGCGCGCCCGCGTCGCGAAGCGCTCGTCGAGCGTGCGGCGCGCCCACTCGTTGAACTGCTTCATCGCGGCCTCCATGCGCGCGATCTCCTTCTGCTGGGCCTGGTAGACCTCGGCCTGGCGCTTGAGCGCCAGCTCGCGAGCGACCGTGTAGGCGCTGTAGGCGCCCGGCCACATCTTCACCCGGCCGCCGTCGAGCTCGGCGATCGACGTGACGACCTCGTCCAGGAGGTAGCGATCGTGGGAGACCACGACGACCGCGCCGGACGCTCGCGCCACCAACTCCTCCAACAACGCGCGCCGGTCCATGTCCAGGTGCGCTTCGGGCTCGTCCAACAACAACAGGTCCGGCTTGCGCACCAGGCACGCGGCCAAGGCCACCAGCTTGCGCTCGCCGCCGCTCATCGAGCGCGTCGGCCGCGCGTCGTGCTCCGGAGCGCGCATTCCGAGGCCGCGCAGGATCCGCAGCGCGTCGCCCTCGACCGTCGACGCGCCCAGCGCCTCCACCAGCCGCGCCTGACGCTCCAGCAGCCGCTCCATGCGCTTGAGGTCGCTCGCCAGCGCCGGGTCGGCCAGGGCGGACTCCACTTCGCCCAGATCCTTGTGCAGCGCCGCGACCTCCGGCACCGCCGCGCGCACGGTTCCCATCGCGGTGCGTCCGTCACCCGCGACCATCTGGGGCAGGAACGCGACCGTCGCGCCCTTGCGGACCGTCAGCGTCCCGGCGTCGGGCGTGTCGTGGCCCGCGAGCAGCCGCAGGATCGTCGACTTGCCCGCGCCGTTGGGTCCGACCAGACCAACGCGGGCGCGCGGGCCGACCTCCAGATCGAGGCCGTCGAGCACGCGCCGTCCGCCGAAGCTCTTGACGACGTCGCGCAGCGTGAACGCGGGAGCGGTGGGAGCACTGAGCGACATAGCACCACCACGGTATTCGCCGTCGGACAGCGAGTGCCACAGGGAAGTTCCTAGTCTAGGAGCGGTGCCTGCCAGCCCCGCACGCCGGACCGCGCTCACCGTCCTGCGCCGCGTCGAGGAGCAGGGCGCCTTTGCCGACCGCGCGCTGCACGGCGACGCGAAGGAGCTCGACGCCCGCGATCGCGCGCTCGCCAAGCGCCTCGTCTTCGGCACGATCCAGCGCCGCGGCACGCTCGACTGGATCATCGCCCGGCACGTGACGCGCGCGCTGGAACCGCAGGTCCGCGCCGCGCTGCTGCTCGGCCTCTACCAGCTGCTCTACACCGACGTGCCCGCGCACGCCGCGGTCGCCGAGTCGGTCGAGCTGGCCAAGCCGTCGCCCGGCGCCAAGCTCGTCAACGCGGTCCTGCGCAAGGTCCAGCGCGAGGGCGTCCACCTGCCCTCAGACGACACGCCCGAGGGCGCCGCGATCGTCCACTCGCACCCCGAGTGGCTGACCAAGATGTGGTGGGACTGGCTCGGCCCCGACGAGGCCCGCGCGCTGCTGGCCGCCGACAACGAGCCCGCCGAGCTGGCGCTGCGGATCAACCCGCTGGCCGGCGTCGAGGTCGACATCAAGGGCCGTCGTGAGGACGACGCGCTGGTGATCGAGGGGCCGATCGACGTGCTCGCTCATCCGCTCTACGCCGCCGGCGCGATCACGCCGCAGTCGCGCGCCTCGCAGCGCGTCGCCCGCGTCGTCGACCCGCAGCCCGGCGAGCGCATCCTCGACCTCTGCGCTGCGCCCGGCGGCAAGACCACGCACCTGGCCGCGCTGATGGGCGACCAGGGCACGATCGTCGCCGTCGAGAAGCACGCCCAGCGTGCCAAGGCGCTGGAAGCGCAAGCCACGCGGATGCACGCCACGAGCGTGACCGTCCACGTTGGCGACGCCAAGGAGGTCACGGCCGATCAGCTCGGCGGCAGCTTCGACCGCGTCCTGATCGATCCGCCGTGCAGCGGCCTGGGCACGCTGCGCACGCACCCCGACCTGCGCTGGCGCGCGACGCCTGAAGCGATCGAGGTCCTGCGCCGTGAGCAGGAGGCGATCGTGGACACCGCCCGCACCCTGCTGAAGCCCGGCGGGCGCCTCGTCTACTCGACCTGCACGCTGTCGCCGCGCGAAGAGGTCGTGGCGGGCGGCACGGTTCAACGCACCCTTCCGCACCGCGACGGGACCGACGGCTTCTATATTGCCGTTTCGGATGGCGACGTCTAAAGAGCTCGGGCTGAAGTGCCCCGGATGCGGCGAGCCGTGGTTGCGACCGACCACGCTGGCTGGCCGCTACCGCTGCGTGTACTGCCTGCACCGCTACGAGCTGCGCTCCGTCTGCCCCGACTGCGGCGAGCACGGCACGATCGTCCGGATGTCGTCGACGGCCACCACGCAGTGCAATCACTGTGGCGGCTCGATGCTCATCGAGGTCTAGCGGTTACCCTGCCGCGCGTCCCATGAGCCTGAACCGCCGCATCGCCCCGTCCATCCTGGCCGCGAACTTCGCCAAGCTCGGCGACCAGGTCCGCGAGGTCGTCGACGCCGGCGCCCGCGTGATCCACGTCGACATCATGGACGGCCACTTCGTGCCGCCGCTGACGATGGGCCCGCTCGTGCTGAGCGCGCTGGTCGACCAGGGCTTCGAGGGCGTCGAGTACGACGTCCACCTGATGGTCGAGCGCCCCGAGCAGCACATCGCCGACTTCGCCAAGGCCGGCGCGCACAACATCACCTTCCACGCCGAGGCCACGCCGCACGTCAACTACACCGTGCAGAAGATCCGCGAGCTGGGCTGCACGGCCGGCGTGGCGGTCTGCCCGGCGACGCCGCTGGACGTCTTCCGCGAGATCACGCCCGATCTGGCGTTGTGCATGACCGTGAACCCGGGGTGGGGCGGACAATCCTTCATCGAGTCCTCACCGGACAAGATCGCCCGATTGCGCAGCATCCTGGGCGATTCGGTCGAGCTGGAGGTCGACGGCGGTATCGACGTCTCGACCGCGGGTCTGGCCGCGGACGCCGGCGCCACGCTGTTCGTCGCCGGGAGCGCCCTATTTGGCGCGCCGGACCCCGCGCAGGCCTACCACGACATCGCTGCCGCGGCCGGGGTGTAGCCAGCCGTACCTCCCGGTCCTTTTGCAGGACCGATGATGTGAACAGCCCGTGAGCACGAAGGTCCTCATCGTCGACGATCACCCGACCTTTCGGTCGACCGCTCGCCTCCTGTTGGAGAGCGAGGGGTTTGACGTAATCGGGGAGGCTCCGGACGGCCTCAGCGCGATCGCCGCGGCCGACGAGCTGCACCCGGATCTCGTGCTGCTGGACGTCAACCTGCCGGATCTGGATGGGTTCGACGTCGCCGCGCGGATCACGAGCGTGCTCGGCGCGCCGGCCGTCGTGCTGACCTCCAGCCGCGACAGCTCGGACTTCGGGCCGCTCGTCCACCGCAGCGGCGCGCGGGGGTTCATCCCCAAGGGTGAGCTCTCAGGGGCTGCGCTCACCGCGCTGATCCGGTAGTCCTACCCCCACGATGATGTCCGCGGAGCGACAGCCGTGAGCTCGCTGCGGGCCGCGCTCGCCGCGCTGTTTGCGGCCGCGGTCGCGATGGCCGCGGTCCTCGTCGCGCTGGTCACGTCCTCCGATCACGAGAGCGACCCGGCGCTGACGGCGACCGTCGGGGCGGTCATCGGGCTCTCCTATTGCGGGATCGGCCTGTTCGCCTGGTGGCGGCGGCCGCACAACCGCTTCGGCGCGCTGCTGACCGGCGTCGGCTTCGCGTGGTTTCTCAGCAGCGGCCTCACGGAGGCCAACGACGCGTGGGTCTACACGCTCGGCGTCTACCTCGGGTCGCTCTACCTGGCGCTGCTCGGCCACCTGCTGCTCGCCTATCCGTCGGGACGTCTGGAGACGACGCCGGCGCGCACGCTGGTCGCGCTGGCCTACCTGAACGTCTTCCTCGTGCAGATCCCGTTCCTGCTGCTGGGCGGGGACCTGTCGGACGAGCCGCACGCGCCGGGCAACGCGTGGGGGCTGGCGGACTCGCCCGACAGCGCGCAGGTGTTCTCGTCGGTCTTCGAGCTCGTCGGCGCGGTGCTGACGATCTGGCTGGCGGTGCAGCTGCTGCAAAAGCGGGCGCTGGCGTCGGCGCCGCAGCGGCGCGCGATGGCGGCGGTGCTGTGGACCGGCGTGGTGATGATGGCCGCGCTAGCGGTCGCGCTGGTCCAGCAGCTCTTCAACGGCGACAACCCGGCGGTCGCGGGACCGGGCGTCGCGGCGCTCGTGGCGTTCGCGGCGCTGCCGTGGGCCTACGTGATCGGCTTGCTGCGCTCGCGGTACTCGCGAGCGGGCGCGGTCGGGGACCTCGTGGAGCGCCTGAACGCCCAGGGCATCGAGGGCGAGTCCTTGCGCGACGCGCTGGCCGAAGCGCTGGGCGACCGCTCGTTGGCGCTGGCGTTCTGGTCGCGCGGCAGTGAGCGCTACGTCGACTCTCACGGCCAGCCCGTCGACCTGCCGCCGGCCACGTCGCGCTCGCGCGCGGTGACCGAGATCGAGCGCGAGGCGGTGCCGGTCGCGGCGATCGTCCACGACGCGGCGCTGCTGGACGAGCCCGGGCTGGTGCGCGCGGCGGGCGCCGCGGCCGCGCTGGCGCTGGAGAACGAGCGCCTGGAGGCCGAGCTGAAGGCGCGCGTCGCCGAGCTGCAGGTGTCGCGGGCGAAGGTCATCGAGGTCGGCTTCCAGGAGCGGCGTGCGCTGGAGCGCAACCTCCACGACGGCGCCCAGCAGCGGCTCGTGGCGCTGTCGCTGCAGCTCGGGCTGGCCAAGACCAAGCTGCGCGACGACCCCGACACGGCCGAGCGGATCCTGGACGGCGCGCGGATCGAGCTGGCCAGCGCGCTGGAGGAGCTGCGCGAGCTGGCGCGCGGCATCCACCCGGCGATCCTGACCGACCGCGGGCTGACCGCGGCGCTGGAGGCGCTGGCCGCGCGAGCGCCCGTTCCCGTCGAGGTCGAGGACGTCCCAGAGGACCGGATGCCGACGCCTGTGGAGGCCGTCGCGTACTTCGTCGTGGCCGAGTCGCTGACCAACATGGCCAAGTACGCGGAGGCCGAGTATGCGAGTGTCCGCGTACTTCGGGAGAATGGCTATGCAGTGGTGGAGATCGAGGACAACGGCATCGGCGGCGCGGACCCCTCTGCAGGGACGGGGCTCCGTGGGCTGGCCGATCGCCTGGCGGCGCTGGACGGCCGCCTGGAAGTCGATTCACCACCTGGTGTCGGTACAACCGTGAGGGCGAGGATTCCGTGCGCGTAGCGCTCGCTGACGATTCCGTGCTGCTCCGCGAAGGACTCGCGGCGCTGCTTGAAGGCAAGGACTTCGAGGTCGTGGCCCAGTCGGGCGACGCCGAGGACCTCTTGCGCAAGGTCGGGGCCCACAAGCCCGACGTGGCCATCGTGGACGTCCGCATGCCGCCGACGCACACCGACGAGGGGCTCAAGGCCGCGCTGGAGATCCGCGAGCGGTTCCCGGAGACGGGCGTGCTCGTGCTCAGCGCGTATGTGGAGGAGTCGAGCGCGCTCGAGCTGCTCAGCGACGACGCCGCGGGCATCGGCTACCTGCTCAAGGACCGAGTGAGCGACGTCGATCGCTTCACCGACGCGGTCCGGCGTGTGGGGGAGGGCGGCAGCGCCCTGGACCCCGAGGTCGTCTCGCGCCTGCTCGGCCGTCGCCGCCGCGAGGATCCGCTGGAGGCGCTGTCACCGCGCGAGCGCGAGGTCCTGGGCCTCATGGCTGAGGGCCGCTCCAACCACGCGATCGCCGACGCCCTGGTCGTCACCGAGCGCGCGGTGGAGAAGCACGTCACCTCGATCTTCACCAAGCTCTCGCTGCCGCCGACGGTGGAGGACCACCGCCGCGTGCTGGCGGTGCTCGCCTACGTGTCGTCCTAGGGGTTCGTCACCGCTGGCCCTGTGACATCCCCTAGGGGGTCAAGGGGAGCTAGCCGTACCCCTGCTCGGAGGCCATGCTGGAAGGCTGCTGAGCATGACCTCCATCGTCTCCGCGCAGGATCTCCGTCGGGTGTACGGCGAGGGCGGCGCCGCCGTGACCGCGCTGGACGGCGTCAGCGTCGACTTCCCCGCCGGGGCGTTCACGGCCATCATGGGTCCGTCGGGCTCCGGCAAGTCCACGTTGATGCACCTGCTCGCCGGGCTGGACCGGCCGACGGACGGGACCGTGACGCTCGACGGCACCGAGCTGACCACGCTGAACGACGACGCGCTGACCCAGCTGCGGCGCGATCGCGTCGGGTTCATCTTCCAGGCGTTCAACCTGCTCCCCGTGTTGAACGCCCGCGAGAACATCGAGCTGCCGCTGTCGATCGCCGGGCGCAAGCCCGACGACGCCTGGGTTGACCAGCTGATCGACCTCGTCGGGTTGAGCGACCGTGTCACGCACCGGCCGTCGGAGCTGTCCGGCGGCCAGCAGCAGCGCGTGGCGGTCGTGCGCGCGCTGGCCTCGCGGCCCGCCGTCGTGTTCGCCGACGAGCCCACCGGCAACCTCGACTCCGCGTCGTCGACCGAGATCCTGCAGCTGCTGCGGCGCTCGGTGGACGAGTTCGGCCAGACGATCATCATGGTCACGCACGACGAGGAGGCCGCCGCCTACGCGGACCGGCTGCTCGTGCTGCGCGACGGCCAGATCGTCGAGGACCGCGAGCCCAGCGGCGCCAGCTCCCCAGCCGCCGTCTAAGCCCCTCCGACCCCTCTCCCTCTCCCCAGGTCCTCCATGCGCAAGATTGCCATCCGCGGGCTGCTCGCCCGCAAGGTCCGACTCGCCCTGACCGCGCTCGCGGTCGCGCTCGGCGTCACGTTGATCGCCGGCACCTACATCTTCACCGACACCATCAACAAGTCGTTCGAGAACATCTTCGTCCAGTCCAACAAGGGCACGGACGTCGCGCTCTCGCCCAACGACGACCTGTCGGGTGATGAGGACCCGCCGCCGATCCCGGCTGCCGTGCTCAAGCGCGTCGAGCAGGTTGATGGTGTTGCGCAGGCGGAGGGCTCGGTCTTCAGCGCGGGTGGCTCGTTCCGCAAGGCCGACGGCTCCAAGCTCAAGGGCCAGGGCTTCAACGCGATCGCCGGCGCGCACGACGTGCAGCGCTTTGAGTCCTTCGCGCCGACCGACGGCCACCTACCCCGGACCGCCGACGAGGTCGCGATCCCCAAGGGCACGGCCGACAACAACGACTTCAAGGTCGGCGACAAGCTCCAGATCGCCGACGAGGCGCCCAAGAAGCTGTACACGATCTCGGGCATCGTGAAGATCTCCGGCGTCGACTCGTTCGGCGGCGGCGTGATCGCCGTGATGACGCTGCCCGAGGCGCAGCGGATGACCGGCCACGGCGAGTCGTTCGACGAGATCGAGGTCGCGGGCAAGCCGGGCGTCACGCCCGAACAGCTGCGGACGCGGATCGCGAAGGTCGTGCCGTCCGGCGTCGAGGTGCGCACCGGCGAGCAGCAGGCCGACAAGCAGACCAAGGACATCAACGACGGGTTCTTGAACGTCTTGCGCACCGCGCTGCTGGCGTTCGCGGGGATCTCGCTGTTCGTCGGCGCGTTCCTGATCTTCAACACGTTCTCGATCACGGTCGCCCAGCGCACCCGCGAGTTCGCGCTGCTGCGCGTCCTGGGCGCCAAGCGCAAGCAGGTGCTGCGCTCGGTGCTGGCGGAGGGCCTGACGATCGGGATCTTCGGCTCGGCCGTCGGGCTCGGGCTCGGCGTGCTCGTCGCCGGCGGCCTGCGCGCGTTGTTCAAGGCCTTCGGGGCCGACCTGCCGACGACCAGCACGGTGATCGAGACGCGCACGGTCGTCGTGTCGCTGGTCGTCGGGACGATCGTGACGCTGCTCTCGACGATCGCGCCGGCCATCCGGGCGACGCGCGTCGCGCCGCTCGCCGCGCTGCGCGAGGGCTTCAGCACCGACCAGAAGCGCTCGCGCTGGGCGACGCCGGTCGCGTCGGTGCTGACCGTCGGCGGCCTGGCCGTCATGGCGCTCGGCCTGTTCGCGTCGCTGAAGCCCAACGCGGCGCTGTCGCTGATGGGTCTCGGCGCCGTTCTGACCTTCCTCGGCGTCGCGTTCCTCAGCCCGCGCCTGGTCGGCCCGATCGCCGGCTTCGTCGGCGCGCCGTTCGAGCGCCTGCGCGGCGTAACCGGGCGGATCGCGCGGGAGAACACGGTCCGCCAGCCCGGCCGGACCGCGGTCACCGCGGCCGCGCTGATGATCGGCGTCGCGCTCGTGACGTTCGCCTCGGTGTTCGCCGGGAGCGCGAAGACGACGTTCCGCGACGCGGTGACCAACGGCTCCAAGGCCCAGGCGGTCATCCAGAACACCGACGGGTTCTCGTCGTTCACGCCGCAGGCGACCGCGGCGGTCGCCGAGACGCCGGGCGTCAAGGACGTCGCCGCGGTCCGCTTCGGCCAGGCCAAGGTCGACGGCAAGAAGCAGGGCGTGACCGGCATCGACCAGGCGACGTTCGCCAGCCTCTACCGGTCGGGCTGGAAGCAGGGCAGCGACGCGACCTGGCAGCAGCTCGGGCCGGGGACCGTCGTCGTCGGCAAGAAGTACGCGGAGGACAACGACGTCAAGGTGGGGCAGACGCTGCAGCTGGAGACCAGCCTGCGCAAGAGCCTGCCGCTGAAGGTCGTCGGGATCTCCTATGACAAGGGCGGGCTGACCGGCGGCCTCACCGTCGCCAACGACGTGCTGGCCAAGGACTTCGGGTTCCGCAAGGACGCCTTCGTGCTCGTCGGCTACGACGGGACGCGACCCGCGGGCGAGGTGAAGGCGTCGATCGACAAGCTGTTGGACGATCGCTTCCCCGAGGCCGAGGCGCAGACCAACACGGAGTTCATCGACGGCCAGGCCGCGCAGATCGACCAGGTCCTGTACTTGATCTACGCCTTGCTGGCGATGGCGATCGTCGTGTCTTTGTTCGGGATCGTGAACACGCTGGTGCTGAGCATCTCCGAGCGCACCCGCGAGTTCGGCCTCCTGCGCGCGATCGGCATGTCGCGTCGCCAGGTCCGGCGCATGATCCGCTACGAGGCGATCATCACCGCCCAGATCGGCGCCGTCATCGGGCTGGTGTTGGGAATCGTCCTCTCGATCCTCGTGACCCGAGCGATCGACGACTTCCAGCTCTCGATCCCGATCGCGACCCTCATCGGCCTCCTGATCGCCACGACCATCGCCGGCATCTTCGCCGCGATCCTCCCGGCGCGCCGGGCCTCTCGCCTCAACGTCCTCGAGTCGCTGGCCTACGAGTAGGCCGGCGGCTCGCCGAGGAAGGCGAGGAGCGCGTCGGCGACCTCGGGCACGGGGGCGATCGTGCTGAGGACGAGGTCGGCAGACCGCCGGAGCAGGGGCTCGACCGCGTCCAGGTCGGCGAGCACCTGCTCGCGCTCGGCCGGGCTCCGTCCGTACGGGTTCGAGGTCCGGGTGCCCAGCCGCAGGACGAGCTCGTCGCGCGGCACGGTCAGCAGGACGCGGCGGTCGAAGGGCAGGGCGGCCTGCTCTTCCGAGCACCCGGCGAAGAACAGCACCCCGCCGTCGAGACTCTCCGCGAGGAGGGCCGCGACCGCGTCGGCGCGCCAGCTCCAGCGACCGTCGGCGCGCGGCTCGCTGAAGCCGTCGTCATCGGCGTCGTAGGCCACGTGGCCCCGGCGCCGCAGCTCGTGCACGAGCGTCGACTTCCCCGTTCCGGACATCCCGGTGAGCAGGACGCGCACGTGCAGGAGCTTAGGCGCCGGGCCTCACGGCCACCGCACGAACGGCAGTCGCCCCGCCAAGGACGCCGCCTCCACCACCGCCATGATCTCCAGCGATCCCGGCAGGATGCGGAGGTCGACCCCGGTGCGGTCGGCCGCGTCGGCGGCGGCGAGGAGCGTCCGCAGGCCGGTGGAGTCGATGAACGTCACCTCGTCGAGGTGGACGACGATGGACTCGGCGCCGCTGCGCAAGGCGGCGGCGAGCTGCCGGCCGGCGCTGGGCGCGCCGACCGGGTCGAGCTCTCCGGTCAGGACGACGTGCTCGACCGCCGTCACAGCCGTCACAGCCGGGCGCCGCCGCCGCCCCGGGCGCCGGTGAGGAAGACGATCAGGGCGAGGATCGCGACGGCGAACAGGATCGGGTGGACGATGGTGCCACCGGCGATGGCGATGACCAACAGGACGATTCCGACGATGAGCCAGAGCATGGCTGCGCTTGCCTCCTTGGGTTGGCGTATGGCTCCGGCACGCTAGGCACGGCCGCGCCGGTCTCCCAGCGGCGCCGTCGGAGCCTCGACGTCGGCATTCCGACGTCCGAATCCGCACATCCCGGGTACACAGCGGCCGTGGCACAGGACGTCATCTCCCTGCTGGACGCCGACCCGGACTTCGCCGACGGCCTCGACCTGGCGACCGCCGAGCGCGCCCGGATGGACGCGCGCACCCGCGTGCAGCGCCTCAGCCCCGGCGCGTGGGACGCCGCCGCGGCGATGGAGCCCGAGACCCACCACCGCGGGTTCCTGATCTACGAGGGCCTGCTGACGCGCGAGGTCGAGGTGCTGGGGCGCACCTGCTGCGAGCTGCTGGGCCCCGGCGACGTGATGCGTCCGTGGCAGTGGGATCCCGAGGGATCCCACGTCCAGGCCGAGGTCGGCTGGGAGGTCCTGGAGCCGACGCGGCTGGCGGTCCTCGACCACGCGCTCGTCCAGCGCCTGGCGCCTTATCCCCAGCTGGGCGTCGAGCTGTTCAGCCGCGGGATTCGTCGCGCGCACGCGCTGGCGGTCTCCCTGGCGATCTCCCACCACCAGCGCGTCGACGACCGGCTGCGCCTCACGCTCTGGCACCTCGCCGAGCGCTGGGGTCGCGTGACGCCCGAGGGCGTCGTCATCCCGCTGCCGCTCAACCACGAGCGGCTGGCGATGCTGGTCGGCGCGCACCGGCCGTCGGTGACGACGGCCATGGGCGACCTGGCGCGCGACGGCGCGGTGAGCCGCCGCGACGACGGCGCCTGGCTGCTCCACGGCACGCCGCCCGAGCGGTTGCGCCACCATCGCCTCGCGGCGGCGCTGACCTAGCGTCGCGCGCGAAGTCGCCGTCCTACAAGCCGGCGCCCCGAGGTGGCACGCGGCCACCCCGGAGCCGACGCCAAGGTGCCCTCAGGCAGTCCTGGTGATGATCGGGCCAAGCGACCCGCTCGTGACCGAGAACGTATGAGCCGTCATCTGGAGAGAGTCGTTGGAACCCATCGGGCATGAGTTGCCAGTCGTCTTTCCAAGGATCACGGATGGGTAAGTGATCTTGGCCGCTGTGAACCCGCTCCGGTTGTGGAGCGCGGCGCCTCCTGCCGACCCTTCGAAATGGCAGATCACAATTGGACCGATGCTCACGTGGCAAGTCCTGTCAAGGACCCCGTGCGAGATGCCGGGAGGCGTTGTAGTCATGCTCGTGACAGTCAATTGATCAGTGCAACGAAGACCAGCGGCCTGACCGGCGAGGAAGCATCCAGTGTAGGTCGTGGTCAAGGGGATGGGGTATGTCGCGCCTACGAGGCTCGCAGCCGCGGTGCCCGTCTGGTCGGCGCTCGAGCAAGCCAGGTTCACGCCAGTGGAGGTGAACGTGGAAGCCCCACCCGTTGCGGTGAACGCCGTATCACCCGTGTTGTGCCATGTGACCGCCCCTGAAGACGCTGACATCACCCCCAGCAGCGACGTCAGTGCTGTCAGCAGAATGACAAGACGCTTGAATCGGCTCATGACCGTCTCCTGATTCGTGGAGTTCCGCGCGCATAGACGCGCGAGGGCGAGACGAGCGCGTCACGTAGGACCAGCGCATGAGGTTCACTCCGGCGGTCCCTCCACCACGAACTGACGATCGAACCGCTCGCGCGCCCTTCCGGTGTCCGGCGGCTTACGAGCCGCGGATATGAGAATCGATCGATGGCACCAGCGCCAGAGCCGAAGCGGCAGGACGTGCCACCCGGCATGGGGTCGGCGTCGCCTACAACAAGCCCTTGCCCGTCGGCTCGCCGATCGGGATCGGCTCGGTGCGGACGATCGTCGGCGGGGCGGCGAGGAGCGGTCCGAGGTCGGTGAAGAGCTGCTTGAGGTGCGGGGTCTGGCCGTGCTCGGCGAGCGCCTCGGGCGAGGCCCACTTCTCGACGATGACGAAGTGGGCCGGGTTCTCGAGGTCGCGGTGCAAGGCGTAGGAGATGCAGCCGGCTTCGCCGTGGGTGGCGGTGATGGCGGTCTCGAGGACGGGGAGGGCGGTGTCGACCTGGTCGGGACGGACCTGGACGAGCGCGGTGACGACGATCATGCGGGCACCGTACCGAGCCCGCCCGCGGCGGTGGTCGTCGCGTCGCGCGCGGGCTCGGTCTCGACGGAGCGTGGCGCGCGCAGGAACCACCAGACGCCGCCGATCATCCCCGCGAAGGGGAAGATCGCCCACGGGATGCCCTGGCCGATCTGGGTGGCGATCGGGCCTGGGCAGGCGTTGGCGATGCCCCAGCCGAGGCCGAACAGCAGCGAGCCGACGATGTGGCGGCGCTCGACGCGCTCGCGCGGGAACGTGAAGCGCTCGCCGGCGCGGCGGCGCAGCAGCGCCTGGCCGAGCGCGGCGGTGGCCACGGCGGACGCGAACATGAAGAACAAGTAGCCCTCGTGGAAGAGCAGGGCGTCGCGGATCACGTTGGGCGACGACATCCCGGCCCAGGACAGCGTGACGCCGAAGACCAGCCCGATGAGCAACCCCTTCACCTTGGCCATCTAGATCACCGCCTCGATCGCGAAGCTCACGACGATCGCCGTCCCGAAGAACGTCGCGGTCGCGGCTAGGGACGCGGGGGAGATCAGCGAGTTCCCCGATAGCCCGTTGCCCGACGTGCACCCACCCGCGAGCTTCGCGCCGTAGCCGATCAGCACCCCGCTCACGAGCAGCAGCGCGGCGATCGCCACCGACGACGACACGTGCTCGGTCAGCCATCCGTAGCCGTGGAAGTCGGGACCTCCAGCGGCAACCGCGAACACGGTCCCGCCCAACACGACCCCGATCGCGAACCACCCGCGCCAGTCGAAGGCCAGCGACCGCGATGCGACGCGCCCGACGATCTCCGAGAAGCCGCCGGTCACGCCTAGACGCGCGTTGAACAGCGCGCGGCACGCGACCACGCACAACCCTAGAACGGGGCCGGCGACGAACCAGGGCAGTTGCGGATGGAGCATGCCTCAACGGTATCCGAGATTTCCCACAAGCCAAGTCCAGAAAGCGGACCGCCTGTAGGCTGCGCGGCAATGGCCGACAAGGTGATCCTGCACCGCTGCTCGTGGACGTTCCTCCACGTCGATCTCGACGCGTGCTGGCGCGTCCAGAAGGCCCTCGACGAGCAGGGCATCGAGTACGAGGTCGTCAAGCACGGCTTCGGCAAGGGCAAGCGCCCCGAGGTCGTCGCGCTCAGCGGCCAGAAGCTCCTGCCCGTCCTCGAGCTGCCCGACGGCACCGCCTACCGCGCCGAGTCCAAGGACATGGCCGCCAAGGTGCGCGCGGGCGAGCTCGGCGGCGCCTAGCCGTCGGCGGTCAGACCGGGATGCGCTCGCGGTGCAGCGTCGCCGTGGACGACGTTCCCGGAACGCCGGTGGCGGGCAGCGCCGCGGTCGACGGCGCGTGGCCGGGCTCGAGGCCCAGCAGCGTCGTCAGCAGCAGCAAGGGCGCGCCTGCGGCCCAGGCTTGTGGCCGCGACGCCGTCGGGAACGCGACCGGCACGCCGGTGACCTCCGCGGGGTAGCCGGCGAAGACCTCGGGCAGCCGATGCTCGAAGTACGGCGCCGCGCTGAGGATCGCTCCGCCGATCTGCCCGGCGGCGTCGTCCAGCCCGTAGCGCGCGAGACCGGCGACGATCAGCGAGTTCTCGTGCGGCCACACGGTTCCGGTGTGGTAGCCGAGCGGGTTGTAGCCGCCCTCGCGGCAGCCGAGCGTCCGCACGCCCCAGCCGGAGGACAGCTCCTCCCCGAGCAGGCGGTCGGCCGTCACCGCGGCCTCCTCCGCGCTCAGCAGCCCCGACCAGAGCAGGTGCCCGATGTTGGAGGTCAGCGCGTCGACCTGCCGCTTGTCGCCGTCCAGCGCCAGGGCGTGGCAGCCGCGCTCGGGGATCCAGAAGTCCTGCCGCACGCGGTCGCGCAGCGCGTCAGCTTGCGCGTCGAGACGCCGCGCCAGCTCGGGATCGTCCCAGACCTCGCGCGCCAGCCGCGCGCAGCGGCGCCGCGCGTCGTAGACGTAGCCCTGGATCTCGCACGTGGCGATGGGACCCTGCGCGAGCGTCCCGTCGGCGAACTGCATCGAGTCCCAGCTGTCCTTCCAACACTGGTTCAGCAGCCCGGACTCGGCGTTGCGCCGCGAGTACTCCACGTAGCCGTCGCCGTCGATGTCGCCGCTGTCGTCGATCCAGGACAGCGCGGCTCGGGCGTGTGGCTCGAGCGCGCGGACGAGCGCGGCGTCGCCGGTCCAGCGGTGGTACTCGTCGAGCAACACCAGGAACAACGGCGTGGCGTCCGCGCTGCCGAAGTAGGGCGAGTGCGGACGGCGCCCGTCCGCGGTCAGCTCGCCGAAGCGCAGCTCGTGCAGGATCTTGCCGGGCTCCTGCTCGTGGAAGTCGTCGCGGGTCGTCGCCTGGCGCGCGGCGAGGACGCGCAGGGTCGTCGCCGCGAGCTCGGGCAGGTAGGGCAGCGCCTGGTAGCTGGTGAGGATGCTGTCGCGGCCGAAGAGCGCCATGAACCACGGCAGGCCCGCGGCCGGCAGCGTCGCGGCCTCGCCGAGGTCCGGATGCAGGCGCAGGGCGGCGAGGTCGGTGAGGCTGGCCCGGTAGGTGCGCGCGAGCGCGGCGTCGTCGGTCTCCAGCGCCGGGGCCTGCGCCAGCCAGGCCTCCAACTCCATGGTCTTGGTCGTGTACTGCGCCTCGAGGCTCCCGCGCGCGGCCGTCCGGTCCACGAAGCGGGCGCCCGGCTGGCGCGCACGGGGCGTGAGCGTGAACGTCGCGGTCCAGCTCTCACCAGGGGCGAGCATCAAGGTGTAGGCCAAGCCGCCGCCCACGTGACGCGCCGGCGGATCGGAGCAGATCGTGACCGCGCGCTCGAAGCCGCCGTGCGCGTAGCTGAGCGTCAGCGACCCTTTGGCCTCGTCCTGGTGCCAGGTGATGTCGCGGTCGGCGTCGACGCCGTCCTTGACCTCGAAGAGGTCCGCGAAGTCGGTGTCGACGACGAGCCGCACCGCGATCTCGCTGGTCTCGTGGCGGTGGCTGACGATCGTCACCTGCTCGGTCCAGACCTGATCCAGCAGCCGCCGGCGCATGACCGAGTACGGCGCCTCCGCGCTGGGATCGACGATGTCCGGGGTCAGGAAGAACTGCGCCAGGAAGTGCGATCGCTGGTCGAGCCCGAGCAAGGTCAGCGGCGTGCTGTCGACCCGGAGCTCCCAGTGCGACACGAAGCGCGTGTCGTCGGAGAAGAACCCGTGCTCGCGCCCGCCGCCGCGACGCACGTCGCCGTTGCGGTCGCCGACGACGAACGTGCTGCCCTCCAGGACGCTGACCGTGCGCTCAGCCATCGGCGCCGGCCGGGACGAGCGGGCGTGCGGCGACCGAGGTGTACAACTCGACATAGTCCGCGGCGATGACGGCGGCGTCGCAGTGCTCGACGACCCAGGTACGGCAGGCGCGAGGCGAGAGCGACTCCAGGCGGGGCACCGCGGCGGCCATCTCATCCTCGTCGGCGACCAGGAAGCCGGTGACGCCGTCGACCACGATCTCGGGCGCGGCGCCCTCGTCGAACGCGATCACGGGCGTCCCGGACGCCAGCGCCTCGATCATCACCATGCCGAACGGCTCCGACCAGCGGATCGGCATCAGCAGGCCGCGCGCGCCGGCGAACAGCGCGAGCTTGGCGGCGCCGCCGATCTCCCCGACGAAGCGCACGCGCTTGCCGTCGAGGTGCGGGGCGATCTCGGCGGCGAAGAACGCCTCCTGGCCGGCCTGGACGATGCCGGCGAGAACGAGCGGGACGCCGGCCGCGCGGGCCACGGCGATCGCGCGGTGCGGGCCCTTCTCGGCGTTGATGCGCCCGACCCAGAGCAGGTAGTCGTCCTTGACCTCGCGCAGCGGCCAGGCCGCGACGTCGACCGGGTTGCGGATGATCGCGTCGGCCACCACATCGACCGGTGCGGACCGCAGCTGCGCGGCGCTGATCGCGACCAGCGCGGCCTTGTGCCCGTGGCCGGAGTAGAACGCCGCCGTCCCGGCGTCGAACGGCCCGTGCAGGGTGTGCACGAAGGGCACGTCGAGGCGGTCGGCCAGCGCCAGCGCGGTGAAGCCTGAGTGGTCGTGGACGACGTCGAAGGCCCCGAGGCCTTCGTGCGGCTCGATGGCGGCGAAGGCGCGGGCGACGTGGTCGGACTCATACAGCGCTCGCTCGATCTCGTGCGGGTGGACCGTCCCGAGCAGCGTCTCGACGCGTGCCGACGACACCGACCCCGGAGCGCAGAAGAGCGTCACGTCGTGACCGAGCGCGACGAGCGCCTCGGTGAGCGCGCTGACGACCGACTCCACGCCCCCGTAGCCAGTAGGCGGGACGGTGATCCACGGCGGCGCGAGCATGGCGATGCGCAGCGGCTCCGGTGGCAGCGGGCGAAGCGACGACGTAGGAGTGATGCCGTCCCGCCGCACCGAACGCGACGAGGGGCTTGGGCTGGTGGTTCGGGTCATGCGACCCTTCCGCGTTGAGCGCCCGGTTGCCCTTCACCCTATCGGGTCCTCTAAGCGGTTTCGGGGCCGGAGTATGCTCGGACGACGCTGACCCGCGGCACCGCCGGTGCCCGGAGAGCGACGCTGGGGAAAGGCCTCATGAGCGATCCGACGGGCACGACGGGCGCGGGGCGGCTCGGACGGTTGGCGCTGTTCACGGCGCGGCATCGCCGGGCGGTGATCGGGTTCTGGGTCTTGTCGACCCTGTTCGGCGGCTTCGCGGCCGGGCAGCTCTCCTCGCGCTGGTACCAGAGCCTCGCGGTGCCGGGGCAGCCGGCCTACGAGGCCAGTCAGCGGACGCTGGAGGCGCTTGGCGTTGGCGTCCGCCCGCCGAGCGTCGTCGTCTTCCACAGCCGCGGCGACGCGACGCGAGACGCGGCGATCGAGCCGGCGATGCGGCGCGCCGCCGCCACCATGCCGGGTGCCCGGACGAGCTCGTACTTCTCGACCCGCAGCGACATGTACGTGTCGAAGGACCGGCACACGACCTTCATGCAGGTCTATCCGCCGGGCCCGGGCGGCCTGGACCAGCTGAGCGGCGCGGAGGCGATGCGCGCCGGGGCAGCGCGCGGCCTCCCGGCCGGGACCACCGTCAACGTGACAGGACACGACCCGCTGAGCGAGGCGAGCACCGAAGGCCAGGGCGGCGGGTCCGGCGTCTTGGTGGAGGCGTTGATCGGCGGCGTCGGCGCGCTGGTGATCCTGCTGTTCGTGTTCGGGACGCTGCCGGCGGTGCTGATGCCGATCGCCGTCGCGATCGCCGCGATCCTCAACACCTTCACGTTGGTGTGGGGGCTGACCTACGTCACCGACGTCTCGATCATCGTGCAGTTCCTCATCGCCTTGGTCGGCCTCGGCGTTGCCATCGACTACGCGTTGTTGATGATCTTCCGCTTCCGCGACGAGCTGCGGGAAGGCAATGACGTGGACTCGGCGCTGGTCGAGACGATGACCCACGCCGGGCGCTCGGTGATCGTCTCGGGCTCGACCGTGGCGATCGGGCTGCTGGCGATGGTCGCGCTGCCGCTGCCGCTGTTGCGCTCGATGGGCCTGGGCGGGCTGCTGATCCCCGTCGTCTCCGTGCTCGCGTCGCTGACCCTCCTGCCGGCGATACTCGCGGTGCTCGGCGAGCGGATCAACAGCGTCCGGGTAATGCCCAAGCGGCTGATCGACCACGGCCATCCCGAGGACGGGGCCTGGGGACGCTGGGCGCGCTTCGTGCTGCGGCGCCCCGTCGTGGTCGGCGGGGCCGGCCTGGCGATCGTCCTGGTGCTGGCCGGGCTGGGCACGCAGCTGAACCCCAACGAGGCGCAGCTGAAGAACTTCCCGGGCGCCGGCACGGCGATCGCCGGGCGCCAGATGCTCGCCGACGCTCAGATCACCCCGGGCGTCATGAAGCCGTTGAACGTCCTGGTCGAGGGCGGCCAGAGCGCTGAGGCGGCGGCCGCCCGGATGCGCGCCGTCCCGGGCGTGGTGGCCGCGAGCGCGCCGCCGACCTGGCGCAGCGGGCCTGACGCGCTGGTCGAGGCGTTCCCCGCGATCGACGGCGCCGCGCCCGGCATCCAGCGGATCGTCGACGACTCGCGTGCGGCCCTGTCCGGCACCGGCGGGACGCTGACCGGGATCGCGGCGGTCGACCGCGACTTCCTGCACGCGCTGTTCGGGAGCTTCCCCTACGTGTTGGCCGGCGTGCTGCTGTTGACGCTGATCCTGCTCGCGCGAGCGTTCCGCTCGCTGGTCCTGGCGATCAAGGCGGTGGTGTTGAACCTGCTCTCGCTCGCCGCCGCCTTCGGGGTCGTCGTCTTCGTCTTCCAGCAGGGCCACGGCTCCGGACTCTGGGACATCGCCGCGACCGAATCGGTGGTTGCGTGGATCCCGGTGATGATCTTCGCGTTCCTGTTCGGGCTCTCGATGGACTACGAGGTGTTCATGCTCTCGCGGATGCGCGAGGCCTACGACGAGACCGGCGACACGGACAAGGCGATCGAGCTCGGCCTCGCCCGCACCGGCAAGCTCGTGACCAGCGCGGCGTTGATCCTGATGTTCGCGTTCTTGGTGCTCTCGACCAGCCCCGGCTATGAGATCAAGCCGCTGGCGATCGGGCTGGCGGCCGGGATCATCCTCGACGCCACGGTGATCCGCGCCTTGCTCGTGCCGGCGCTGATGCGCCTGCTCGGCGACGCGAACTGGTGGATGCCGCGGTGGACGAGCGCCGTGCTGCGCCTACCGCGCCCGGAGCCGATTCCGGTCCCGGTCGCGGAGGTCGTGCCCGAGGCGCCGGCGGCCTAGCCGCAGAACGGCCGTTCCCAGCCGCCCCACCAGGCGACGCCGACGCGGGTGTCGGGAGCGCTGGCGTCCGGCGCCAGCGTGAGGCGGTACTCCTCGGCGCCGCCGCACTCGTCGCCGTCGCCGGAGTTCGGCGTCACGTCGAGCTTCACGGTGCGGCCGAGGTCGGTGGGGGTGAGGCCGGTGAAGCGGCCGACGAGCACGAGCTTGCCGGCGGCGACAGGAGGCGCGGGGAGCGTGCCGATCGCCGTCGGCGCGTCCTGCGGCGAGCGCTGGGCCATGACGACCGTGCCGTCCTTGGTCACCCAGCCGCCGACCGTGCCGTAGACGAACATGCGCTGCGTCCGCGCCTCGGCCGACACGCCGGCGCGCGCGCCCAGCAGCCAGCGCGAGCCGTCCTCGGCGTTGGCCGCGTAGACGCGGTCGCCGACGACCTTGCCGGACTTCGTCAGCGGCACCGACCAGACCGCGTCGCTGCCGTTCCACGCGACCTTGCCGCCGGTCCGCCACGGCCCGAGCCGCTTCTGGTTGGGCTTGCGGCCGTAGACCGTCGTGCACGCGTAGAGCGACCCGCTCGCGTGCCAGACGCGACCGACGTTGGTCTTGGCCAAGGTGTTGGCCTTCGCCGGACAGGTCTTGGACGACGCCGCGTCGGCGCCGGGGACGACCAGCAGGGCGAGGGTCGCGGCCGTCGCCAGAGCGGGGAGGAAGGTGCGTCGCATGCCTGGAGAACGGCGCCCGGGGCCGCCGGGTTACGGGCGGTTCGTGAGATCTGCGTGAGAGCCGGCGGGCCGCCGGTACAGCCCGTACAACAACGCGCACAGCAGCGCCGCGGCGCCCGCGTAGCCGACCTCGGCCCGCACCAGCTCGTCGCCGACGACCGGCACGACCATCCACACCACGAACAGCACCGCGGCGACGAGCCACGCGGCGGCGGCCTGATGGGCGCGGCCGCGGGCCAATGCCGCCTGGTTGAGCGTGCCCGCGGTCAGGTGCAGGCCCATGCCGACGGCGATCACCGCCAACCCGACGCGGCCGTAGTCGCCCTGGTCGAAAACGATCGACATGACCCATGGGCCGATCGCGAGCAGCCCGATCGCGCAGACCGCGGCGAACGCGGCGATCGCGAGGATCGTCTTGCGGATGGCGTCCGCGAACGCCTCGTGGCCGGAGGAGGCTTCGAGACCCGCGAGGTGGGGCAGCAGCGACGTCTGCACCGCCTGGAAGAGCTGCAACGGCGCGCGCGCGACCATCAGCGCGCTGAAGACGATGCCGGCGGTCGTGGAGTTGGGCACCAACAACACGGCGGCGTTCAGGAGCGTCTGCTCGGCGAGCTGGATCGCCGCGACCGACCCGGCGAAGCTCGCCGAGTCCTTCAACTCGCCCGCGTCGCGCTCGACACCCGACGAGGCAGCGGCCTCGTGGCGGCCCAGCGCCCACGGGATGACCAGCAGCGACGCGATCGGCGCGGCCAGGATGCCCAGCGCGACCGCCGTCTCGCCCGACGCGATCCCCACCGCAACCGCCACCGGGAAGCAGAACCGCGACAGCGACTCGAACAGCACCAGCCCGCCGTAGAGCCCGAACCACTGGTGTCCCGCGAAGTAGCCGCGCGCGAAGTACGACGCCGCGTAGGCCAGCGCCGCGCCGATCAAGATCCAGTACAACGACGACTGCCCGTCGAAGAGCCCGTCCTCGATCGGGCCTCTCAAAGCCAGCGCCACCACCAGGAACCCCAGCGCGAACGCGCCCTGGATCAGCGCCGGCGTGCGCAGCGGATGGCCGGCGGTGATGCCGCGCGCGCGGCGGTCGGCGATCGTCCGCGACAGCAGCTGCTCCACCGGGCGGTAGATCACGCACATGATCACGAACAGCAACGACCACAACAACGACACGCGGCCGTAGTCGTCGTCGTCGAGGACGTGGCCGGCGACGCCGAAGTAGGCGAACGTGAACAGGCCGGTCGCGGCGATCCCGACCGACAGGATCTTCGCGCCCGACCCGTAGGACTTCTCGCCGCCCGTGGCGCCGGCGTCGCCCTCGGCGGACGCCGGCATCAGGTCCGGGTCGGTCCCGCTAGGCGCCAACGCGGACCAGCAGCATGGTCCACGGGAACGGCGAGCGCGCCTCGACCACGGTGCCGTGCTGGGACAGCAGCTTGACGAACGACCGCTTGGACCAGTGGTTCAGGTGCCCCGGCGTGTTGCCGAGGTCCTTCCAGTACGCGCCGCGGGCCATGTTCAGCCCGCGCCACAGCGGCTCGCGCGGAACGCTGACCAGCAGCCACTTCGACGCGATCCGCGCCATCTCGGCGACGGTGTGGGCCGGGTCCGGCACGTGCTCCAGGACTTCGATCGCCGTCGCGACCTCGAACTCGTTCTCGGCGAACGGCAGGTTCTCGGCCTTCATGACCACGTACTGCAAGTTCGGGTGCTGGCGGCCCTTCCAGGCCTCGTGCAGCTGCGGGTCGTCCAGGTCCAGCCCGACGATCCGCTCCACGCCCGGCTTCTGCGCCCAGTTGTAGGTGTGGACGCCCTCGCCGCAGCCCACGTCGAGCAGCGTCGTCGGCGCGGCCTGCGCGAACAGCTCCTCGAGGTTGCGCTCGAAGCCCGCCTGCAAACGCCGCGCCACCGGGTTGGTGGTGCCGTACTTGTCGTACGTGTTGCCGGTGACGGTGCCTTCAGAGTCGACGGTGACGGTGGTCGGGGTCATAGCTTCAGAGCCTCTCGTTCTTCGGTGCGGCCGGCCTGGGCGCCCGTCGTGGCCGGTTGGCCGGTCTCGGTGGCGCCGGGCTCGTAGTGCGACGGCGGGACCTTGAGCTGCAGCTCGATGCGGCGCACGCGCTCGAAGATCCGCTGGGACATGATGCGCTGCGAGTAGAGCAGGTCGCCGATGATGCCCAGGACGCCGACGACGACCGCGGCGTTGAACAGCACCGCGCCGAGGATCAACGACTGGACGTGGCCAGCGCCCTCGCCGTCGACGTAGGCGATGAAGAACCGGATCCACGGGATCAGCGCCAGCACGAACAGGACCAGCGCCATCCGCGTGAAGACCTTCAGCGGCTCGTACTGGGTGTAGATCCGCGAGATCGCCACGGCGTTGCGGCGCACGTAGGACGACATCGACGGGAACAGCCGCGACTCGCGCGTCTTCGGGTTGGTCGCGATCGCGACGTGGTCCGTGGCGACCAGCAGCTTGCCCGCCTGGATGATCGTCTCCAGCGTGTACGTGTACTTGGAGACGACCGCCATCTGGATCGCGGCTTCGCGGTTGTAGGCGCGGAAGCCGGAGGTCGTGTCGGGCACGTCGGTCTCCGACGCTTGGCGCACGACCCACGAGCCGAGCTTCTGCAGCCGCTTCTTCAGCGGCGAGAAGTGCTCGATCGAGTCGGTCTCGCGGTCGCCGACGACCATGTCGGCGCGGCCGGCGACGATCGGCTCGACGAGCTTCGGGATGTCGTGACCCGAGTACTGGTTGTCAGCGTCGGTGTTGACGACCACGTCCGCGCCGAGCTTCAGCGCGGCGTCAAGGCCCGCCTGGAACGCCGCGGCGAGGCCCTTGTTGTTCGTCAACTTGACGATGTGGTGCACGCCGTTGGCGCGCGCGACCTCGATCGTCCGGTCAGTGCTGCCGTCGTCGATGACGAGCACTTCGACCGTGTCGAAGCCCGGGACCTCACGGGGGAGGTCTGCCAGCGTCGCGGGCAGCGTCTCCTCCTCGTTGAGGCAGGGGATCTGGATGATGAGCTTCATAGGCAGAGGGGTGGGGACGGCGCGCGAAGGGAGGGAAGCGTGCCGTACACTCGCGGCCCCAGTATCTCAGAGGTTCTGGACGGTTGCGGTCGCCCCCAACATGTCCTAACCGGAGCCGCTGGGCCTCGACTCCGCATGGAGAGCAGCACGCTCCTCACCTCGCCGCGGCTGCGCGCCGTGCCGGAGCGCGTGTACGCACGCGCCGGCTTCGCCCTGCTCTGCGCCGGGGCCCTCATCGGGTACCTGGTGTACCCGACATATCCCAATTACGACAGCGCGTACTCGCTGATCTGGGGTCGGGAGCTGGTTGACGGGATCCTGCCGAGCTTCGACGCCTACCGCGCGCCGACCCAGCACCCGCTGGCGGTCGTGGTCGGAGCGGTGCTGTCGCTGCTCGGCGAGGACGCGGCGCCGCGCGCCTGGCTGCTGCTGTCCGTGGCGTCGTTCTGCCTCCTGGTCGCGGGCGTCTACCGGCTCGGCCGCGCCGCATTTGGGCCGTGGGTCGGGCTCGTGGCCGCGCTGCTGGTGTGCAGCCGCCTGGACTACGCGTTCCTGGCCGCGCGCGGCTACATCGACGTCGCCTACCTGGCGCTGGTCGCTTGGGCCGCGGCGCGAGAGACCGAGACGCCGCGGGCCGGCAAGCCCGTCTGGATCCTGCTGACGCTCGCGGGCCTGCTGCGTCCGGAGGCGTGGATCCTGCTCGGCCTGTACTGGCTGTGGATGGCGTGGCCGCCCGCCGCGCGCCGCGACGTCCGCTCCCGCGTTCGCACTGCGCTTGTCGCCGCAATCGCGCCGGTCCTCTGGGTCCTCTCCGACCTCATCGCCACCGGCGACCCGCTCTTCTCGCTGAACCACACGTCGTCGCTCGCCAACGACCTCCAGCGCACCAAGCCCGCCTCCGAAGCGCCCTCGTTCGCGATCCACTCGCTGAACGGGACGCTCAAGTGGCCGGTTCTGATCGGCGCGGTCCTGGGCATCGCCCTCGCCGCCCGGTTCGCGCCGCGCCGGGCCGCGGTGCTCGGCGCGATCACCGCCTCCGGCCTGTTCACCTTCGGCGCCATCGCCGCCGCCGGCCTCAGCGTCATCGACCGCTACCTGGCGATCACCGCGGTCGGCCTGATCGTCTTCGCCGCCTTCGCCATCGCGGGCTTCACGGTGCTGCCGCCCGGTCACCCCGCCTACCGGGCGTGGATCGTGGGCGCCGCGGTCGTCGCGGTCGGTGGCGCCGCGTTTACGGCCACGCACCTTCATCCTGGGTACATCGACCGCGAGCTGACCACCCGCCGCGAGCTGCGCCAGGAGCTGGCGCGCCTCGCCAAGACGCCGGCCTTCACGCTGGCCCGCCGCTGCGGCGTCGTCAGCGTGCCCAACCACAAGCTGATCCCTGACGTCCGCTGGATCCTTCACGCTGACGAGGACCAGGTGCGCGCCCGCACCGACCTCGACGACTTCGGCCAGCAGACCAAGGGCGTACAGGTCTTCGTGACCGGCCCGACGATGCTCACGAACTCGACCTACGGCCCATTCGTCCCCGGCTCGCGCGACGATGCACGGATTCAGGTCCCCGGCCCCGGCTTGCGCCAGATTGACCGCACCGAGCACTTCCTCGCCTATGCCGCCTGCTGAGGCCGCCGCGCCGACGGGTGGGCGGGCCCCATCCCAGAGCGCCCTCGCGCGCCTGGCGGCTGTGCCGTGGCCGGCGCTGGCGCTGGCCGCGCTGGCGATCGCCACGTTCGTCGGCTTCCTGCTCTACCCGACCTATCCGAACTACGACAGCTACTACTCGCTGCTCTGGGGCCGGGAGATCCTGCACGGCCACAAGCCGAGCTTCGACGGCTACCGGACGCCGACCGAGCACCCGCTGGCGGTCGCCTTCGGCGCGGCGCTGTCGCTGCTCGGGCGCGGCGGCGACCGCGTCATGGTCTTCTGCACCGAGGCGTCGTTCGTCGTGCTGTGCGCCGGGATCTACAAGCTGGCGCGGACCGCGTTCACGCCGCTGGTCGGCCTCGCCGCCGCCGGCATCCTCTGCACGCGCTTCGACTTCCCGTTCCTGGCCGCACGCGCCTACATCGACATCCCGTACCTGGCGTTCGTGGTCTGGGCCGCCGCGCTGGAGCTGTCGCGGCCACGGCGGGGCGGGATCGTCTGGGTCCTGCTCGCCTGCGCCGGGCTGCTGCGCCCCGAGGCGTGGCTGATCATCGGCCTGTACTTCCTGTGGATGTGCAGCGGCGAGCTCGGGCCGGGGCATCCGCCGCGCGAGCGCCTGATCCGCTGGGCCAAGTACGCAACCTGGGCGGCGATCGGCCCGTTCATCTGGGTGGTGCTCGACTTCGTCGTCACCGGCGACCCGATGTTCTCGCTGAACCACACCTCCGGCCTGGCTGAGGAGCTGGGGCGCACCAAGGGCCTGGCCGAGGTCCCGGACTCGATGCGCCGGTTCTTCCTCAACCTGGCCAAGGCGCCGGTGCTCTACGCGGCGATCGCGGGCTTCCTCGCGGCGCTGTGGCTGGCGCCGCGGCGGGTGATCATGCCCGGGGTCCTGTGGCTGATCGGCACCGGCACGTTCGTGCTCGTCGGCATCGCCGGGCTGAGCGTCATCGACCGCTACCTGCTGGTCCCGACGCTGATGGTGATGGTCTTCGCCGCGTTCGTGCTCGGCGGCTGGACGATCCTGCGGCCGGGGATGCTCGTGCGCCGGATCTGGGCGGTCGCGGCGGTCGCGGTCATCGCCTACGGCGTGCTCTTCACCGCCACCAAGGTCAACTTCCACAACTTCGACTCCGAGCTGACGCTGCGCGGCAACTCGCACCGGTCGCTGGTCGAGCTGTTGGATCGCCCGGACGTCAAGGCGGCGATCGCGCGCAAGTGCGGGCCGGTCTCGACGCCGAACCACAAGCTCGTGCCCGACACGCGCTGGATCGCGAACGGCAGCGCGAGCGAGGTCGTCGCGCGCGCTGATCCGGACCAGAAGGCGCGCGTGGCCAAGGGCGGCGTGTCGATCTTCGTCGTCGACCGCGGCGCGCTGCTGCGACAGGCGCTGGTGGCCGACACCGACGACCCGCTCGACAACGTCCCGCTGCCCGGCTACACGAAGGTCGCGTCGACGGGCTACTACGCGGCCTATGTCAACTGCTGAGGCCGGCGCCGTGGCGCTCGACGACGCCCCGGTGCACGAGGACGCCGCGGAGCGCGCCGTGCGCCGCGAGCGCCGGCGTGAGCGCCTGCGCTGGGCGCCGTGGGTCGCGCTGCTGTTGTTGTTGTCGTTCGTGCTGCGCGTGTGGGGCGCCAAGCAAGGGCTGCCGTACGCCTACAACGCGGACGAGAACGCGCACTTCGTACCCAAGGCCATTGGGTTGTTCGGGCATTCGTGGAACCCGGACTACTTCGTCAACCCGCCGGCTTACACGTACCTGCTGCACGTCGTCTTCGCGGTCTGGTTCGGCGGGCGCGAGGGCGTCTCGGCGTCCTACGCGGCCGACCCGACCGAGGTCTTCTACGTCGCGCGCCTGGTCTCGGCGGCGTGCGGGACGATCGCGGTCTGGCTGCTGTACCTGGCCGGGACCAAGCTCTTCAACGACCGCCGCGTCGGCTTCCTGGCAGCCGGGCTGCTCGGCGTCGGCTTCCTGCCGGTCTTCTACTCGCACCTGGCGTTGAATGACGTCCCGACGCTGGCGCCGATCTGCCTGGCGCTGTACGGCACGGCCGGGATCGTCCGCCAGGGGCGGCTGGGTGACTTCCTGCTGGCGGGCGCGGGCGTCGGGCTGGCGTGCTCGACGAAGTACACCGGCGGGATCACCGTGCTGCCGGTGCTCGCCGCCGGGTTGGGGTGGCTGGTCGGTCGGCGCAAGCTGCGCGTGTCCACGGTGGTTGGCGGTCTGTTCCTCGCCGCCGTCATCGCCGCGGTCACGTTCTTCGTCACCAACCCCTACGCGTTGCTCGACTACAGCGCGTTCAGCGACGGGCTCAACCACCAGACGACGGTCGCCGACGACGCGCTCGGCAAGCTCGGGCTGACCGAGGACAACGGGCTGGCCTACTACCTCTGGACGATCACGTGGGGGCTGGGGTGGATCCCGGCGGTCGCGGCGGCGATCGGCGTCGTGGTCACCGCGCGCGACAACTGGAAGATCGCCGCGGTGCTTGTGCCCGCGCCGGTGCTGTTCTTGTTGTTCATGGGCACGCAGGAGCGCTTCTTCGGGCGCTGGCTGATGCCGGTCTTCCCGATGATCTGCCTGCTGGCGGCCTACGCGATGGCGCGCGCGGCGGGGGCGATCGGCAAGCGGCGGCCGGTCCTGGCGCCGTCGATGCTCGTGATCGTCGCCGCGCTGCTGTGCGGCCAAGGGCTGATCTACTCGCTGCACATCGGGCAAGTGCTCTCGCGCGACGACACGCGCAACCTCGCCCGCGCCTGGATGGTCAAGCACGTCCCGCCGAAGACGAAGATCGTCGTCGAGCCCGTCGTGCCCGACGCGTGGGCGTCCGACGTCGGCCACCCCTCGCCGCTGACCGCCAACGGCTACCGCTGGGTGAAGTTCCCGACCTCGCGCTCGATGATCGCCAACGACGGCTCCGAGCTGCCACCGCCCGGGCGCATCGTCAACATCGAGGACTACGAGCGGACCCTGTATCCGGGCTTGATCGACAAGTACGAGGAGCAGGGCTACTGCTGGGTCGTCGTCGGCTCGACGCAGCGCGGGCGGGCCGAGGTCGAGCCAGACGCGGTGCCGCGGGCGCTGGCGTATTACAAGGAGCTCGAACGCCGGGCGGACACGGCGTACGTGGCCTCGCCGTATCGCGATGGGGCGGGGCCGGTGGACTTCAACTTCGACTGGTCGTTTGACTTCTACCCGCTGGCGTACCACCGGCCGGGGCCGACGATGTGGATTTACCACTTGCGCGGGGGGCAGTGCGCGTCGGGCTGAAGTTGCCGGGCGCGTGGTGTTGGTGGCGTTCAGTTCGGGGCGTTGAGGGTGGTGCGGGGCGTTGGAGAGGGGCGGCGAGGGAGTGAGAGCGCTGTTGCGTGGCGACCGCTTGGTGTCGTCCTCGGGCGTTGTCGTGGGCGCGGGGAGGGCGATTCGGGGCCGAAAGGGTCGATCCGGGTCGTCTAATGGTCGATATACGACGCTTATTCGACCCGGATCCTGGTGGTGCTCCATAAGGGCCGTTTTCGCGATGCGGGTCGCGTTAGCCGGAATAGTTCCGGTCAACGCGACCCGGATCGCTCTTTCGGCCCCGAACGCTCCCCCCGAGCCCGGGAGGCGGCCCGAGGACGACCGAAGACGGTCTCCACGCCAACCCGGCTTCACTCCCTCGCCGCCCCTCTCCAACGCCCCGCGCCACCCTCAACGCTCGCACTGAACGCCACAAGCGCCAGCGCCCGGCCGACCACCGCGCCCGCGCCCTATCCTCCATTAGTGGTGCAGCGGACCGAGACCGACCACACCCATCTCTCGCGCGCGATCGACCTCGCGGCGCGGGGCCGTGGGCGCGTGCATCCCAACCCCGTGGTCGGGGCGGTGGTCGTCAAGGACGGGCAGGTCGTCGGCGAGGGCTGGCATGCCGAGTACGGCGGGTCACACGCTGAGGTCAACGCGATCGCGGCCTGCAACGGCGCGGATCTGAGCGGCGCGACGATCTACGTGTCGCTGGAGCCGTGCTGCCATCAGGGCAAGACCGGGCCGTGCACCGAGGCGATCCTGGAGGCCGGGATCACCCGCGTGGTCGTCGCCGCCGACGATCCGACCGAGAAGGCCAGCGGCCGCGGTCTGGGAATTCTTCGCGACGAGGGCGTGACCGTGGACGTCGCTGGCGGCGAGCTCGCCGCGCGCGCTCGTCTGGCCAATCAGGCCTTCCGTAAGCACGCGCGGACCGGGCGGCCGTGGGTGCTGTTCAAGTCCGCGATGACGCTCGACGGCAAGGTCGCCACGCGTACCGGCGACTCGAAGTGGATCTCTTCTGACGCGTCGCGGGCGCTCGCGCACAAGTGGCGCGCGTCGGTCGACGCGGTCGTCGTCGGGATCGGCACCGCCTTGGCCGACGACCCGCAGCTGACCGCGCGCATCGAAGAGGATCCCGACGAGCCCGCGTTGCGCCAGCCGCGCCGGGTGGTCTTCGACGCGACCGGCCGCCTGCCGCTGGACTCCAAGCTCGTTCAGCAGGCGCCCGAGATCCCGCTCACCGTCGTGGTCTCCCGCGCCGCGCCGCGCAGCACGACCGACGGCCTGGCCAACGCTGGGGCCGACGTCATCGTCGCTACCGGCGAGAACGAGCCCGCCCGCGTGCGCTCCGCGCTGGACCAGCTCGGCGAGAGCGGCATCCACGCGATCCTGCTGGAAGGCGGCCCGCACCTGGCGGGCGCGTTCCTGGACGCGGGGGAGATCGACGAGGTCCGGCTCTTCCTGGCCCCGCTGCTGCTCGGCGGCTCCAAGGCCCGCGACCCACTGGAGGGCGAGGGCGTGGAGAAGATCTCCGAGGCCCTGCGTGCGCTGACGCTCGACTGCGAGCGGGTGGCCGACGACGTGTTGATCAGCGCGCGGTTGAGGGAGTGGTGAATGTTCACCGGACTTGTTGAGGATCTCGGTCGCGTCGCCGCGGTCGAGAGCAACGGCGACGGCGCGGTCGTGTGGGTCGAGTCGAGCCTGGCGCCGCAGGTCGGCGAGGGCGACAGCGTCGCCGTCAACGGCGTCTGCCTGACCGCCACGCGCATCGAGGGCGACCGCTTCGCCTTCGACGTCATGTTGGAGTCCTTGCGTCGCTCGTCGCTCGGCGCGCTGGACGCGGGCTCCACGGTCAACCTGGAGCTGGCCCTGCGCGCCGACGCGCGCCTGGGCGGCCACATCATGCAGGGCCATGTCGATGGCGTTGGCACGGTCAGCGGGATGGCCGAAGACGGCTTCTCGCGCGTCGTGACGATCGACGCCGGGCCCGAGTTGTTGAAGTACGTGGTGGAGAAGGGCTCGATCGCCGTCGACGGCGTCAGCCTGACCGTCTCGCGGGTGGACGACACGTCGTTTGACGTGTCCTTGATCCCCGAGACGCTTGAGAGGACCAACCTGGGCGGCATGACTGTGACCCGCCCACCCCGCACCGTCAACTTGGAGGTCGACGTCGTGGCCAAGTACGTGGAGAAGCTCGTGGGGGCGCACACGCGATGAAGGCCTCCTCACAGGACGCAGTGGCCCGCGACGAGGTCCAGTTCTCGACCATCGACGAGGCGCTGGAGGACATCGCCGCCGGCAAGATGATCGTCGTCGTCGACGACGAGGACCGCGAGAACGAGGGCGACCTCGTCATGGCGGCGGAGTTCACGACCGCCGACGACATCAACTTCATGACGCGCCAGGCGGGCGGCTGGATCTGCCTGACGCTGACGCCCGACCGCTGCGAGGAGCTCGGCCTCGAGCTGATGGCCCTCAAGAACGAGTCCGCGCACGAGACGCCGTTCACGGTCACGATCGAGGCCCGCGAGGGCGTCACGACCGGCATCTCGACCGCCGACCAGGCGACGACGATCCGCACCGCCGTCGACCCTCAGAAGGGCAAGGCGGACATCGTGGTCCCCGGCCACGTGCACCCGCTGAAGGCGCGCGAGGGCGGCGTGCTGGAGCGCACGGGGCACACGGAGGCCTCGGTCGACCTGGCGCGGCTGGCAGGCCTTACGCCTGCGGGCGTCATCTGCGAGGTGCAGAACGAGGACGGCTCGATGGCGCGCGTCGGCGACCTCGCCGCCTACTGCCACAAGCACGGCTTCAAGATGATCACGATCGCCGACCTGATCGCCTACCGGCGGCGGCACGACAAGCTCGTGGAGCGCGTGGTCTCGACGTCGATGCCGACCGGCTTCGGCAACTTCACGGTCTTCGGCTACCGGTCGCTGGTCGACGACAAGCACCACGTCGCGATGGTCAAGGGCGACGTCGCTGGCAAGGAGGACGTGCTGGTCCGCGTGCACTCCGAGTGCCTGACGGGCGACGTCTTCCACTCGCTGCGCTGCGACTGCGGCGAGCAGCTGGAGAGCGCGCTGTCGATGATCGAGTCCGAGGGCGAGGGCGTGTTGCTGTACTTGGCCCAGGAGGGCCGCGGCATCGGCCTGCTGAACAAGCTTAAGGCCTACAAGTTGCAGGAGGAGGGCTACGACACGGTCGACGCCAACCTCGAGCTGGGCCTGCCCGCCGACCTGCGCGACTACGGCATCGGCGCCCAGATCCTCGCGGACCTGGGGTTGAGCTCGATCCGGATCCTCACCAACAACCCAAAGAAGATCCGCGGCCTGGAGGGCTACGGCCTGCGGGTCTCCGACCAGATCCCGATCGCGCACGCGCCCAACCCGCACAACGAGGGCTACCTGCGGACCAAGGCCGAGCGGATGGGGCATACGCTGCACCACCAGGGCCTGCCGCTCGACGAGCAGATGATCCACGACGAGCACGTCCACGACGCTGAGGCCCGCGCGAGCGACGAGGAGAACCAGGCGTGAGGGTCGCGATCGTTGTCGCCCGCTTTTACGAGGACCTCGCCGACCGCCTCATCTCCGGCGCCCGCGGCGTCCTGGAAGAGGCCGGCATCACCGACGTCGACGTGTTCGACGTCCCCGGCGCCTATGAGCTGCCGCTGGCCGCCAAGTACGCCGCCGAGAGCGGCCGTTACGCCGGCGTCGTCTGCCTCGGCGCGGTCATCCGCGGCGAGACCTCGCACTACGACTACGTCTGCGGCGAGTCCGCCCGCGGCATCCAGGACGTCCAGCTCTCCACCGGCGTCCCCTGCTCCTTCGGCGTGCTGACGGTCGACAACCTCCAGCAGGCCCTCTCCCGCTCCGGCGGCGACAAGCGCGACTCCGGCCGCCACGCCGCCGAGGCTGTCCTGGCGCTGCTGAAGATCAAGCGGGATCTCGCGGGCGCCGCGGCGTCGTAGCCGCTCTTGTCACGTGCTGGTAAAAACGGCACAGTGGCGGAATGGACGTCGAGATCACGCCCGCCACGGCGAGCACGGGCGAGGACGAGCTGCGGTCGCTGCACGCCTGGCTGCTGCGCGAACCGGGCGTTTACCGAGTGACCCTCAGCCCTGCACGGGCGGCGCCGGGCGAGATGGGCGGTCTGAGCGACACGCTCCAGGTTGCTCTCGGCGCAGGCGGTGCCGGGACGGTGCTGGCAGGGTCCATCGCCACGTGGCTGTCGACCCAGCGAAAGCACGTGACGCTGCGTCTTCGTGACGCGCAGAGCGGTCGCGAAATCGAGGTGGATGCGGACGTGCGGGACCCGGATGCGCTCGTTGACGAGTTCCTGTCGGCGATCACGACCGAGCGGTGACCGACAGGTCGCCGCTACTAGATCCTGAGCGGTCTCGTGTCCTGTTGGTCGGCGCCGGGAGATATGGCCCAGCAGCTCAGCTCGATGACCTCCCGTCGGTGCCACGCGGCATCGTCGCGCTGGAGCGGCTGCTGATCGATCCCCGACGCACCGGGCTGAACCGCGGGTCCTGCGTCACGGTCCTCGACCCGTCTACGCCTGAGAAGGTCGACGCGCCGCTGTGGCGGCTTGTCGACGAAGCCGAGGATACGTTGATGGTGTACTACTCCGGTCACGGCGTTCCTCATCCGACCGATGGAACGCTGCACCTCGGGGTGGCTAGCACCGATCGGAGGCGGCTGCACTCGACCGCCGTGCCGATCGATTGGATCCGCAGCGCCCTGAGGGAAAGCCAGGCTCGGGCCAAGGTCGTCGTGCTCGACTGCTGCTTCAGCGGCCGGGCTGTTCAGCCTCTGTCGGCAGGAGCGCTGGCAGCGGAGATCGATGTCGAAGGGACGTTCGTCATGACCGCCTCCGCGGCCAACACCTTGGCGGTGGCACCGGTGGGCGAGCGATACACCGCCTTCACCGGTGCGTTCATCGGCACCTTGGACGACGGCGTGGCCGAGGCAGGAGAGCTGCTCGACCTCGAGACGATCTTCCGCGGGATTCGCGGGCGCTTGCGACAGCGAGGCTATCCGGAGCCCCAGGTCCAGCGGCTGAACGAGGCATCCCGCCTGGCGCTTGCGCGCAATGTCGCGTGGATGGGAGCCGCCGCACATCCATCAGATGCGGAGACGGAAGCGCGGGGGACGGGCGACTTCCGGCTCGTGTTCGAGCAGAACGGGCCCGCGGTGGACGATGCCGTCCCGTGGCGGTTGACCATCACCAACATCGGCACCACGCGGCTGACCGAGGTCGTCGTCCGCCGCGCCGACGGCGAGATCCTGGCCGAGGCCGTCGAGCTGAAGCCGGGCCGTCAGCAAGTCGTCCGCTGGGCGGCCTGCCCGGATGCACGTGGGGTGGAGCATGTGATGGTCACGGCACTGGACCCGACGGGGTCCCAGGTAATGGAGCACTTGGAGCGCCGACCGGCTCCGGCACCGGTGTGGTCGGGGCCGCGAGTGCCAGTGCCAACGATCCCGCCCGCATCGACGCCCGAGGACGATGACAGCGAGGGCGCGCGGCTCGTCGCGCTCAACATGGTGTTGAACGGGGTCTCCCGGGCCGACGTCGATCGGTACATCGCGGAGAACTTCGAGGTGTCCGGCCGTGATGCGCTGCTGGACGGGGTGTTTGGCGTGATGACTCCGGTTCCGGCTACGCCTCCACCGCAGGGTGCCTCCCGGCCACCTCGATCCGACGTTACGTCGTGGCGAGCGGCCCCCAAGATGTCCGGCAACACGATTCGAATCGGCGAAACCAAGGAGGACGCGGAAGGAGCGCGTCTCGTCGCGCTCAATATGGCCTTGCATGGCGAGCCTCGCGCCGTGACCGACGCGTATCTGAAAGCGAACTTCATCCTTCGAGACCGCGTGTCGCTCTTGGACGAGGTGTACGCCTCGGTGGAGGCCGCAGAGCCAGCGGCCGGGAAAGCCGATGACGACTCGGAGGGCGCTCGGCTGGTCGCGCTCAACATGGCGCTCAACGGCGCACCGCGCGAGGCCATCGATCGGTACCTGGCGGCGCATTTCACGTTGCAGGATCGGCAGAGCCTCCTCGCCGAGGTCTACGACACGATCCGGTGATCGACCTCTGGGTCGTAGGCGGACTTCCGGGCGCCGCGCCGCGCGGCGACCTCGGTACGCTGCGCGGAGTGACCCTCGAAGTCATCGCGATCCTGCTGACGGTCATCGTCCACTTCCTGGGCGCGATGGTGCTCGTCAAGGTCATCCTCGACGGCGAGCAGGTCGACTGGCGCGGGCTGCTCTTCCCGGGCGACGACGACGGTCCCGGCCCGGGCTTCGACCCGCCCCCGGTTGACGAGGGTCCCGACGGTGGCGGTGTTCTGGCACCGACGCCGCTCCCCGACGCGGCGCCGTCCCCGGTCCGCCTCCGCGAGCCCGGCCGCATCGGCGAGGGCTACCCGCGCCCGGCACGCCGCCCGGCACATCCGCAGCGCACGCCGGCACCCGCGCCGCCGCGCGAGCCCGCCGACTCTTAGCCCGCCGGCCGGCGCCGCCGCCGGATGTTGGGGTCCTTCTCCGGCGCGTAGTCGGCGGGGTCTTTGGACGGCCAGCCCAGACGACCCTCGACGTGCCGTGCCCGCCAGAGGTTGAAGACGGCGAGCCCCACGAGCAGCAGCCCGGCGAGATGCCCGGTGACGAGCAGGCCGACGCCGACGACGGCCGTGAGCACGGCCACGGCGCCGTGGAAAAAGATCGCCTCGAACCAGGTCACGCGTCCGTCGGGCATGCCGCGAGGCGTACCCGCGCGGGCCGCCTAAGGCACGGCCGTCGCGCCCGGCGCGGCGGCGAACATGCGCGCCAGCGCGGCGCCGACCTGCTCGCGGACGACCAACGCGCTGCGCTGGACGTGGGCGCGCATGAAGGCGGCGGAGGCGTCGGCGTCGCCGGCGAGGACGAGCCCGATGATCTCCAGGTGCTCGGTGATCGTCGCGCCGATGCGGTCGTCGCGGGTGAAGTCGTGGATGCGCAGGATGCGGATCCGCTCGTTGGTCGACCGCAGCATGCGGGTGGCGGTGGCGTTGCCGCTCGCCCCAGCGATGCGCTCGTGGAAGGACTCATCCCTGTGGACGAAGTCCGGGGTCTTCAAAGCGCTCGGGTCGGTGCGCCATTGCATCTCCAGCGCCTGCCAGTCGCGCTCGACGGCTTCCAGCAGCTCGCGGTCGCCGCCGGTCGATGCGCGCCGCGCGGTCAGCTCCTCCAGCGCCAGGCGGACGTCGTAGACCTCCTGCATCGACTTGACGTCCGGCAGCCGCGGGCGCAGGCCGCCGCCCGGATCCCGGACGAGGTGGCCGTCACCCTCCAGGCGCCGAAGCGCCTCGCGCACCGGCGTTCGGGAGGTCTCGAACTGCGTTGCCAGCTGCACCTCCACGAGCCGCTCGCCCGCCGGCAGCGCGCCCGCCAGGAGCTGGTCGCGGAGCAGCTCGTAGACCCGGTCCGCCTGCGAGAGCGGCGGCGGCCCGGCGCTCAAGCGGTCACCGTGGCCGCGTCGAGCGCCGCCATTGCCGCCGTGAACGCCTCGAACGGCGGGTGCGTCACGCCGCCACCGATCTGGCCGACGCCCGGCTCACGGTGCGCGATCCCTGTATGCACCGGGGGCCGGATCCCGGTCTCGGCGACCACGCGCGCGTCGACGCCGAGGATCGCGGGCGCCGGTCCGGTCGGCTCCGCCAGTCGCAGCGTCGGGTGCTCGGCGGCCGCGATCTTCCAGAAGCGCTGCATCAGCAGCGGCGCCAAGTCGTAGGACAACCCGACCGACGGCGCGCTCATCGGCGACGAGCTCAACGCCATCGCGCCCAACCCGTACACCTCGACGATCGCGCTGTCGCCCAGGTCGGGGTTCATGTCCTCCATCGCGTAGCCGGCATACAGCTGGGCCGGGTCGGGCAGCGCCGCCGGGCCGCTGAACCACTGGCCCTCCAGCCCCGACACCTGGATTCCGACCTGCACGCCGTTGCGCGCCAGCACGGTCAGCAGCGGCGAGCCCGGAACGCCGCTCGCGCAGACCATCGCGAGCTTGGCCGACACCATCGCCAAGTTGAGGAAGAACTGCCCGTTGCCGAGGATGAACTCCCGCACGTCGTCCGGCAGGTACGGCGCCAGCGCGTCGTAGGTGAGCTGCGTGCCTTCCTCGGTGCGGTGGTGGCACTCGTCGCCGCGCTCCAGCGCCACGCGCTGGATCTCCAGGAGATCGAGCGGCCCGTGCTGCGCCAGCGCGCTGGACAGCGACGGCCCCAACACATCCCGCATCCACTTCAAGCGCTCGACGACCTCAGGCCCATCCGCGCCGTAGCGCAGCACCTTCCCCGACCCCTCGTTCAGCGGGCACCACGCGGTCTTGCCGGTCGCCTCGTCGCGCGCGACCAGCACCGGCATCGACGCCGTCACCGCGCCCGACATCGGGCCGACGCCGCCGAGATCATGATTAGGTCGCACCTCGACCTCGCCGGAGTCCAGCAACACCAAGGCCTCGTCCTTGCTCTCCGCGCGGCCCTCGATCGTCAGCGCGACGCCCAGCGCGGTGCGCATCGGCGCGCACATCTGCGACGGGTGGATGGGCGGGCCCGCGTGGCCGACGACGCCGTCGGTCAGTGCGGGCACGACCGCGCCCGCGGGCTGGACGTCGACGAGCATCGGCGCGGCCGCGGCCAGCGCGGCGACCGCGGGATCGGGGTCGGCATGCAGTGGCGTATGCATGCCGCGAACCTAATCCGCGCGGCGCGCCTCGCCCTTGGACATCCGGGCCAGGATCGTGCCGAACGGGTTGGACCGCTGGCCTGTGTGTCCACCGCGATTCCGCCTGCGCGTCCAATGAGGAGGCCCCATCAGCAGGGCTAGGTTCGCGCCGTCGACCGACCTGCATACAGCCCTGGAGGGGCCATGACCCTCGTCGTACCCGCAGCGCCTTACGACTTCGAGCTGGACCCAGCGACCACCGCGCTGATCATCATCGACATGCAGCGCGACTTCCTGGAGCCGGGCGGCTTCGGGTCGCTGCTGGGCAACGACGTGTCCTTGCTTCAGCGCACGATCGCGCCGCTGCAAGACGTCCTGGCGGCCGCCCGCGCCTCCGGGATGACCGTGATCCACACCCGGGAGGGCCACCGCCCGGACCTGACCGACGCGCCGCCGGCCAAGCTCGCACGAGGCAACCTGAGCTGCGGGATCGGTGACCCGGGCCCGTTCGGCCGCATCCTGGTCCGCGGCGAGCACGGCCACGACATCATCGACGACCTCGCGCCGATCGACGGCGAGGCCGTCCTCGACAAGCCCGGCAAGGGCGCCTTCTACGCCACCGACCTGGAGCTGATGCTCCGCAACCGCGGGATCACGCGGCTGATCGTCACCGGCGTCACCACCGAGGTCTGCGTGCACACCACCGTGCGCGAAGGCAACGACCGCGGCTTCGAGTGCCTCGTGCTCTCGGACTGCGTCGGCTCCTACTTCCCGGAGTTCCACGAAGTCGGCCTGAAGATGATCGCCGCCCAGGGCGGGATCTTCGGCTGGGTCGCCCCGTCCACGGCGCTGCTCGAGCAGCTCGCCGTCACCACCACGACCACCGGAGCGCATCGATGACCCTTCCCTTCTGGACCCGAGGCGACCTGAACGCCTTCTTCGGCCTCGGCATCAACATGTTGGTCAACGTGCTCGTGCTGGCGGGCTTGGCCGCAGGCGTGGTCAACATCCCCGCCCACGACGTCTACCGGGTGATCCTGCCCGCGCTCGGCGTCGAGCTGCTGATCGGCAACGTCTTCTACTTCTACCTCGCACGACGCCTGGCGATGAAGGAGGGACGCACCGACGTCGCGGCGATGCCCTACGGGCCGAGCGTCCCGCACATGTTCATCGTGACGTTTGTGATCATGCTGCCGACCTACCTGCAGACCAAAGACCCCGTGAAGGCGTGGGAGGCCGGCCTGGCTTGGGCGTTCATCATCGGGTTGATCATCCTGGCGGGCGCGTTCGTCGGCCCATATCTGCGGAAGTTCACGCCGCGCGCGGCCTTGTTGGGGACCTTGGCCGGCATCTCCATCACCTTCATCTCGATGCGGCCCGCCGCGCAGATGTGGGAGGCCGCGTGGATCGCGCTGCCGGTGCTGACGCTGATCCTGATCGGCTTCGTCTCCGGCGTGCGGCTGCCCGGGAACATCCCGATGGGCGTCGTCGCGCTGGGCGTCGGCTCGGCGATCGCCTGGATCGGCGGCTTCATGGACGGCGGCGCGGTCAGCGACGGCGTCGAGCAGATCGCGATCGGCCTGCCGTCGCTGGACTTCGGGCGCCTAGCTGACGGCCTGGACTCGATCTCACCGTTGTTGGCGACGGCGATTCCGCTCGGCATCTACAACTTCATGGAGGCCATGTCCAACGTGGAGTCGGCGGCCGCCGCGGGCGACAAGTACAACTTGCGCGCGGTCCTGCTGGCTGACGGCACGGGCGCGATCGTCGGCGCCTGCGCCGGTTGCCCGTTTCCGCCCGCGGTGTACATCGGTCAGCCGGGCTGGAAGGAAGCGGGCGGGCGCGTCGCCTACTCGCTGGCGACCGGCGTCGTGATCTTCCTGCTCTGCGTGCTCGGCTTCTTCCCGCTTCTGGCGGCGGTCCTGCCGATCCCGGCGATCGTCCCGATCCTGCTGTTCATCGGCCTGGTCATCGGCGCGCAGTCCTTCCGGGCCGTGCCGAAAGCCTACTACCCGGCGGTCGTCATCGCGATGGTGCCGAACGTCGCCTCGTGGGGCGTGGGGCAGGTCGACAACGCGCTGGCCGCGGCGGGAACGAGCGCGGCCAAGGTCGGCTTCGACAACCTCAGCGCGGCGGGCACGATCTACGGCGGGCTCAACGCGCTCGGCCAGGGCGCGGTCCTGGTCGGCATGGTGCTGGCGGCGATCACGGTGTTCATCGTCGACCGTCGCTTCCTGTGGGCGGCCGGGTTCTGCGTCTTCGGCGCGGTGCTCACGTTGGTGGGGTTGATCCACTCGGCCGAGGTCCACGTGTTCAGCAACGAGAAGATCGCGCTCGGCTACGGCTTCGCGGCCGTGACCTGCCTGGCCTTCGCCTGGCTGAAGCCGCCGCTGCGCGAGCTCGATCCGCTCGATCCCGAGGACGTCGAAGGCGCGGCGTTCGAGGGCGGCGCGGACGAGTACGAGGCGGCGCCGTCGCCCAACGGCGCCCGGGCTCCGGAGCCGGTCGGCGTCTGAACCAGCTAGTCGGCGTGCACCTGGCGGCGGCGGAGCACATCCGTCGCCGCCAGCCGGCGTGCGCCGTCGGGGTCGTGGCTCGGGAGCACGACCGTCGGGTGGCCGTCGGCGTGGCGCAGGATGCGCGACATGGTGTCCTTGGCGACCGAGGCCTTCGGGCTGACGCCGTCAACCTGTAGGTCTTGCAGCTGGGCGACGTCGTAGGCGGCGTCGCCGATCAGCAGCACGTGGTGATCGGGCTGGATGACCAGCACCGCGAGGTGGCCGGGCGTGTGGCCGGGGGCGGGGACCGCGATCACGCGACCGTCGGCGGTCAGCGAGGTGGAAGCCGGGAACGCGCCGACCGCCGGGCCGTCGAGCGCCAGCGGCTGGGGCGCGAACGGCTCGGGCAGCGGCTGCTTGGTGAGCGCGCGCGTGGCGCGGGCGGCGAGGCTGGCGCTGACGGTGATCTCGCGGGCCGAGGCGAAGACCGGCGCGTGGGCGACGTGGGGGAGGCCGTCGACGTGGTCGCCGTGGATGTGGGTGAGCACGACGCGGTCGACGTCTGTCGGCTCGATCCCGGCGACCGCGCGCAGCTGGTGGTCGAGCTCGTCCTCGCGGGCGACGTGGAACTCCGCGAACGACGCGTCGTGCGCGGCGTGGGTCTCGCCGGTGTCGACGAGGATCCGGCCCTCCTGCGGATGCTCGATCAGCCACGCGTGGATCGGCAGCAGCTCGCCCATCGGGCCCTTGCGCAGGATCCGTGCGCGTCGGACGAGTCCAGGGCCGCGGCCACGGTGCATGTCGTCGTGGACCCGGACGCGGCCGGTGGTGAGCGGAACGATCCGGAGCGAGTCCATCGCGCGAGCCTAGTGGGGCAGCGGCGGTGGCATGGAGTCAAAGCAGGCCATGAGCGTGGACGAGTCCAAGTAGGCGTCGTCCGCGCGTTCCGGGCGCGCGAGGCCCAGGACCGGAACCAGCGCCAGCGGTACGACCGTCTCGTGGTCGTTGCAGTCGTCGTCGTAGGTGAAGTCGACCGGCGTGGCGGCCAGCAGCGCGATCGCGACCGCGGCGCGGGCCGGTCAGTCGCGGTCGCCGCGCGGGCCGCGGTCCCGCCCGCGGCCGTTGCTTTTGCCCGCGTCGGCTGCGGCGCCCGCGGTCGGCCCGCCGCCCGCGGCCTTGCGAGCGGCCTTCAGCTCGTTCTCGACGATCCCGCGCTTGTAGTTGGAGATCTTCAAGCGCTCTTCGAGGTAGGGGATGGCCTCGGCCGGACGGCCAGCGAGGTCGAGGGCCCAGCCGAGGTTGTAGAGCGAGAAGGCGTAGTCGAGCGACGACGTGTCGCCCTGGGCGCGGAACTTCTCAACGGCCTTTTGGAGCAGCGGCAGCGCGCCCTGTGGGTTGCTCGGGAGCATCGCGTAGCCGGCGTTGTTGATCTCGGTGGCGGAGCGGGAGTCATCGCCCTGGCCCTGCGCGGTGGGCGCGGGCGCCGTGGTGGTCCCGGCCGGTGCCGCGGTCGTGGGCGTCTCGGTCGTCGGCGTCGCGGACTCGGTCCCGGCGGCGGCCTGCGGCGTCGCCGCGCGCTCGATCCCGCCGGTCGGCTCGCCCTGCGACTTGGAGGCGGTCGCCCGCGGGCCGGTCGGCTTGCCGCCGTTGTTGCCGTTGTCGGTGATCAACGCCGTGCCCGCGCCGACGACGACGCAGAGCATCGCGACGGCGAGCAAGACAAGGGCATTGCGATGCGGGTGCCGTGCACGCGCGACCGGATCGGGCAGCGGCTCGCGGCGTGGCAGCTTGGCGGCCGGCGCGGTCGACGCCGCGGAGGCGGACGGCGTGGCATCGCTGCGCGCACCACGAGCAAAACGCGGGTGCTCGCGCCCGCTCCACTCCGGCCCGCTCGTGCGACGGCGCGCGGGGAGGACGGTGGTCGGCGTCGCGTCGTCGCCGAGCGCGGCCTCCAGCTCGGCCACGAACGCGGTGGCGGTCTCCGGGCGGTCTTCCGGCTCGCGCGCGAGGCCGTGCTTCAGCGCGTCGTAGGCGGCGCCGCAGACGCCCGACGGCGCGACCGGATCCTGCTGCAAGCGAGCGCGTGCCTGCTCCATCGCGGTCGCGCCCGGGAACGGGCGGCTGCCGCAGAGCAGCTCGTAGGCGACGACGGCCAGCGAGAACCGGTCCGACGCGGCAGTAGCGGCGTGGCCACGGGCCTGCTCAGGTGACAGGTAAGCCGCGGTCCCGAGCACCTGGCCGGTCGCGGTCACTGCGGTCTCGCCGGCCAGCGACGCGATCCCGAAGTCGCCGACGGCGAGGCGGCCGTTCTCATCCAACAGCAAGTTGCCGGGCTTGACGTCGCGGTGCACGACGTCGTTGGCGTGCGCGGCGTCCAGGGCGCTCGCGGTCTCCTTCAGCCACCGCAGCGCCAACGGCACCGGAATCGGATCGCCCGACTTGAGACGGTCGCTGACCGTCCCGCCGGCGAAGTGCTCCATGACGATGAACGCGGTGCCGTCGTGCTCGCCGATGTCGAAGATCGTGACCACGTTGGGGTGGTCGCTCACGCGTGCGGCCGCGCGAGCCTCGCGGGTGAACCGCCGGCGGGCCGCGACGTCGGCCGCATAGCCGGGAGCGAGCACCTTTACGGCGACCAGGCGCTCCAGCAGCGAGTCTTCAGCGGCCCAGACGGTGGCCATGCCGCCATTGGCGACGTGCCGTACAACGCGGTAGCGCGGCGGCAGGTCAACCTGCTGGGTAAGGGCGGGCACCACGTGCCGTTTACCCTAGCCAGCCAACCGGCACACCGACGCTCGGCACTCCGACGAAACACCCGCAAAGGTGTGGCAAAACGCACGAGCGGCGTTCGCGCCGCGCGGCTCGAACCCGGCTCCCGCTCGCCCTGCGGGCCGGCCACGAGCTGCGAGACCAGCAAGCCCGCTACACTCCCCGGCCGAATGTCCAAGGTTTGCCACAGCTGCGGTCGCGCCCCTGCCTTCGGTCAGAGCCGCAGCCACTCCATGCGCGCCACCAAGCGGCGCTTTGACCCGAACCTGCAGAAGGTCCGGATCCTCGTCGGTGCGGCCCCGCGTCGCGTGTACGTCTGCACGCGCTGCCTCAAGGCCGGCAAGGTCACCAAGGCCGTCTGAGCGGCCGCCGCGGCGCCCGTCCGGCGCCGCATGTCGGCCGACGGACCCGCTACGGTCGCTGACGATGTCTGATCCGAGTCTCGTCCGCTTCCGCGTCGCGGTCCAGGGCGCGCTCGCGCACCTCGAGTCGCGCCGCCAAGAGATCAACGACCTCAACGTCTTCCCGGTCGCCGACGGCGACACGGGGGACAACATGGCGCTCACGCTGCGCGCCGTGCTGACCGAGCTGGATCGTCTCGAGACCGAGACGACCGACCGCTCGATCGACGAGATCGGCCGCAACGAGATCGTCGAGACCGTCGCGCGGGCAGCCTTGCTCGGCGCGCGCGGGAACTCCGGCGTCATCCTCTCCCAGCTGATCCGCGGCGCCGCCGAGGAGCTGGTCTCCCGTCCTGGCGAGCTGGTCGATCCCGTCCTGCTCGGCGCCGCGTTCGCCAACGCCGCCAACCGCGCCTACGCATCGGTCCAAGCCCCGGCCGAGGGCACGATGCTGACCGTCATGCGCGACATGGCGACCTCGATCGCCCACGACCTCGCGCACCTGCCTGAAGAGGCGCGTCGTCTGGCCGGCGAGGCCGACGTCGCGACCCAGAACGCGTTGATCGCCGCCGCCCTGGAGCGCGCGATCGTCGCGGGCGAGGCGTCCGTCAAGCGCGGCCCCGAACTGCTGCCCGCGCTGCGCGAGGCCGGCGTGGTCGACGCCGGCGGCTACGGCGTCATCATCATCTTCGCGGGCATCGTCGACGCGCTGAAGGGCAGCGCGCCCGAGTTGCAGCACTACGCGCCCGCCGCGCGCGTCACGCACCCCGAGCACGCGTCTGAGACCTACCGGTACTGCACCAACTTCGCGGTCACCGGCAGCGGGCTGGAGGCGCAGCGCTTCGTGCCGCTGCTGGAGCAGATCGGTGACTCGATCCTCGTCGTCGGCGACCACGCCACGCTGAAGGTCCACGTCCACACCGACGAGCCTGAGAAGGCCACCGACCTCTTCGCGGGCGCGGGCGAGGTCTCGCGCCTGGACGTCGCGGACATGCGCGCGCAAGTCATCGAGCGCGAGGCGCGGTTGAGCGCGGTCGGGTCCGATGGCAACGGCGCGGGCGCGCCCGTCGGCGATGCGGCCGCCATCGAGCATTGCTGCGGCGCGCTGGCGATCGTGACCGGCGCGGGTCTCACTGGCCTCTTCGAGAGCCTTGGCGCGACCGTCCTGGATGGCGGCCCGACGCTCAACCCGTCCACGATGGAGATCCTCGCAGGCATCCACGACGTGCCCGCCGAGGAGGTCGTCGTCCTGCCGAACTCCTCCAACGTCTTCATGGCCGCCGAGCGCGCCGCGGAGCTGTCGGACAAGAAGGTCGTGGTCATCGAGTCGCGCTCGCAGCAGGCGGGCCTGTCCGCCGCGTTCGCGCTGACCGCCGATCGCTCGGCCGATGAGAACGCCACCGCGATGAACGAGGCGCTTGAGGCCGTCCGCACCGGCGGCGTCGCGCCCGCCGCACGTCAGGACCCCGAGGGCCGCTTCACGATCGGCGACGCGGTCGGCTACGTCGGCGAGGACCTCGTCGCGTGGGGCGAGCCGTCCAAGACGCTTCAGATCGTCCTGGGGCAGCTCTCGACCGACGCCGAGCTGGTCACCTGCATCGAGGGCCAGGACGCGCCGCTGGACGGCGACGCGGTGGCCGCGCTGGCGCCCGCGGGCGTGGAGCTCGAGCTGGAGGACGGCGGTCAGCCGTCCTGGTGGTGGCTGCTGGCGGCGGAGTAGCCGTGGCCGCCGCCGCGACGCCGCTCCTGCGCGCGTTCGCTGAAGGCCACGCGCTGTCCGACGAGGACCTGATCGGCGCGCCGTGTCGCACGCCGCGTCCGTCCCGGCTCGCCGAGCCGCTGGACATCAAGCCGCCGACCGCCCAGGCGGCCGCGGAGTCGATCGGCCTGGAGACCGTCGGCGACCTTCTGAACCACCTGCCGCGCGCCACCGGCGAGGCGCGCACGATCGCCGAGCTGGCGCTGGACGAGACCGCGACGGTGCTCGTCGAGGTCCGGTCCATCACCTCGCGCCCGGTGCGCCGGCGCGGGATGAAGCCGCTAGTCGAGGCGACGGTCAGCGACGGTACGGGGATCATGAAGGCCACGTTCTTCAACCAGCCGTGGCTGAGCGCCGCTTATCCGGTGGGCACGCGGCTGATGTTGTCCGGGAAGTACCAAGGCCAGAACCGCTTCCGAGTCAATCAACATGCCAAGACCGACGCGGTCGCCGCGGTGGGCTCCGAGGCCGCGCAGTACCCGGCGACCAAGGGCATCAGCTCGGTGCAGATCTTCGCGGCGGTGCAGGCGCATCGCAGCGCGGTCCACGACGTGGTCGACCCATTGCCATTGCCTATGCGACGCGCCCTCGGTCTGCCGGACAAGGCCACCGCGATGGCCGCCGCGCACTTCGGTCCCCACCATGACACGGGCCGGCAGCGGCTGGCGTTCGATGAGCTGCTGCTCGACCAGATCGTCCAGCTGCGGCTGAGCCGCGAGCGGAGGGGAGACGTGCGCGCGGCACCGCTGGCGGAGGCTCCGACGCTCTCGGCGGACTGGCGCGCCGAGTCGCTGCCGTTCACGCCGACCGGCGACCAGGTCAACGCGATGGGCGACGTCGACGCCGACTTGGCCCGCGAGCGCCCGATGCAGCGGCTGCTGATGGGGGAGGTCGGCTCGGGCAAGACGGTCGTCGCGCTACACGCGATGCTGCGCGCGGTCGAGCACGGCGGCCAGGCGGCGCTGATGGCGCCGACCGAGACGCTCGCCGAGCAGCACTTCGCGACGATCCAGTCGCTGATGCCGGGCTCGCTGATCACCGCGGCGCTGCTGACGGGGTCGACCACCGCCGCCCGCCGCCGCGAGATCCTCGCGCGCCTCGCGTCCGGCGAGCTGGCGATCGTGGTGGGCACGCACGCGCTGATCGAGCCGGACGTCGCGTTCAGCAACCTCAGCGTCGCCGTCGTCGATGAGCAGCACCGCTTCGGGGTGCGTCAGCGCGCCGCGCTGGACGCCAAGGCGCCGCGCGGCCTCGTTCCGCACCTCCTGCACATGACCGCGACGCCGATCCCGCGCACGCTGCGCCTGGCGAACTTCGGCGCGCTGGACGTCACCGCGCTGCGCGAGCTGCCGCGCGGGCGCAAGGCGATCCAGACCCACGTCTGCTCGACCGAGGCCGAGCGCCACCGCGCCTATGAGCGCATCCGCGAGGAGCTGCGCGCGGGGCGGCAGGCGTTCGTGGTCTGCCCGCTGGTCAGCGAGAGCGAGGCTTTGAATGCCCGTGCCGCCACGGCCGAGTACGAGCGCCTGAAGACCGGCGAGCTGAAGGACTTCGAGGTCGTGCTGCTCCACGGGCAGATGCGCCCGGCCGAGAAGGCCGCCGCGATGCAGTCTTTCGCCGAGGGCGGCGCCGACGTCCTGGTCGCCACGACCGTGATCGAGGTCGGCATCGACGTCCCCAACGCCACCGTGATGCTCGTCGAGGACGCCGACCGCTACGGGATCTCCCAGCTGCACCAGCTGCGCGGGCGCGTCGGCCGTGGCGCGCACGAGTCGCTCTGCCTGCTCTTCGGCCCGCGGGAGTCCAAGCGCCTCGACGCGCTGCGCAAGAACTCCGACGGCTTCCGCCTGGCCGAGATCGACCTCGAGCTGCGCGGCGAGGGTGAGCTGACCGGCACCCGTCAGTCCGGTCTCGCGCGCTTCAAGTTCGCGCGGCTGCCTGATGACGAGGAGGTCCTCGCGGCCGCTCACGCGACCGCTGAAGCGCTGCTGGAGACCGATCCCGACCTCTCGCAGCCCGACCACGAGCTGCTGCGCGCTGAGCTGATCGCCGCCGAAGCCGCGCCCGTGGCTGCGTGAGGCCCGCGCGATGAGGATCGTCTCCGGCCGTCTCGGCGGCCGCCGCATCGACGCGCCGCCCGGCAATGACACGCGTCCGACGTCTGACCGCGTCCGCGAGGCGCTCTTCTCGGCGCTAGGACCGCTCGACGGCGAGCACGCCCTCGACCTCTTCGCCGGCTCCGGCGCGCTGGGCATCGAGGCGCTCTCGCGAGGGGCCGCGACCGCCGTCTTCGTCGAGAATGACTGGCGCGCCGGGAAGGTCATCGCGGCCAATTTGCAGGCCCTGGATCTCCAAGCGCCGGACGCGATCCTGCGCCGCCGCGACGCGCTCGCGGCGCTCCGGGACGCACGCGAGGCGGGCGAGTCATACGATCTGGTCTTCCTAGACCCTCCGTACCGGCTCGCGACCGGGCTGGGGCCGGAGCTGGCGAGTGCGCTGGCGCCGGTGCTGGCGCCCGGCGCGCGCGTGATCGGGGAGAGCGACCGGCGTACGCCGCTCGACCTGCCCGGACTGCTCACCACGTTCGAACGCCGCTACGGCGACACCCTCCTCCGGATCCACACCGCATGACCGACGAGAAGCGCATCGCTGTCTGTCCAGGCAGCTACGACCCGATCACCAACGGGCACCTCGACATCATTTCGCGCACCGCCGCGCAGTTCGACGAGGTCGTGGTGGCCGTCGTCAACGTCTCGGTGCGCAAGAACCAGCCGATCTTCGGGATCGAGGAGCGGCTGTCGTTCATCGCCGAGGCGACCACCCACCTCGACAACGTCCGCGCCGAGCCGTTCAGCGTCCTGGTGGTCGACTTCGCCCAGCAGATCGGGGCCCGAACGATCGTCAAGGGCCTGCGCGCCATCTCGGACTTCGAGTACGAGCTGGAGATGGGTCAGCTGAACCGGATGCAGGCCCCAGATGTGGACACGCTCTACCTGATGGCCAGCCCGCAGTACAGTTTCCTCAGCTCTTCAGGAGTCAAGGAGCTCGCCACGTTTGGCGGTGACATCGACAGCCTCGTTCCCGAACGCGTCGCACGTCGCCTGAAGGAAGAGCTCACCCGATAACGAAAGACGCTTAGCCATGGACGTCCTGGTCCTCATTGACAAGCTCGACGACCTTGTCCACAACGCCAAGAAGGTCCCTCTCACCGACGAGGTGCGGGTGGATCGCGAGCAGATCTACGACATTTTGGATCAGATGCGCGCGACCATCCCTGAGGAGATCAAGCAGGCGCGGTGGATCGTCAAGGAACGTCAGGAGATGCTCGCCGAGGCTAAGCGTGAGGCTGAGCGCATCGTCAAGGACGCCGTGCGCAAGCAGGAGGAGCTCGTCTCCGATCAGGAGGTGACGCGCGAAGCTGAGCGCGCCGCCGAAGAGATCGTCGAGGACGCTCGCGCTCGCGAGCGCGAGATCCGCCTCGGCGCCGAGGACTACGCCGACGAGATCCTCAACACGCTCGAAGTGAACTTGTCCAAGTTCATCGCCGCGGTCCGCCGCGGGCGCGAGCGGCTGCAAGGCAAGGAAGAGGAGTCGGTCGAGGCGGCGTGAGCCGCCCGCCGATCGCTCGCCGCCTACGCGCCTCCGGGCGCGTGCAAGGCGTCAACTTCCGCGCCTGGGTCCGTGATCGGGCGCAGGCGCGTGGTGTTTCTGGCTGGGCCGCCAATCAGGCCGACGGGTCGGTTGAGGTGTGGCTGCAGGGCGACGAGGATGCTGTCGCCGCTGTGGAGCGTGCGGTGGGCGATGGGCCGCCGCACGGGCATGTCGACCGCGTTGAGGCGGAGGATGTGGCGGTGCGGGACGGGCTCGAGGGCTTCGCGCGGCGCTGAGGGGGCGTTCGTGGCGCCGGCGTTCGTGGCGCTCAGCTCGATGCGTTGCCGGTGTGCGTCGCGTTGGAGAGGGCAGGCGAAGGGAGTGAGAGCCGGGAGGCGTGGCGACCGCCTCGGGGCGTCCGCGGGCGCATGGCCGGGCTTAGGGGGAGCGTTCGGGGCCGAACGGGTGGTCCGGGTCGCGTAGACCGGAACTATTCCGGCTAACTCGACCCGCATCCCAGAAACCGGCCCTTATGGAGCACCCTCGGGATCCGGGTCGCGCACGCATCACATACCAACCATTACGCGACCCGGACCGACGCTTCGGCCCTGAACCGCCTTCCCCGCGCCCGGCTAGCCGCCCGCGGACGACGCCGGGCGGTCGCCACGCTCTAGCGCTCGTTCCCCTCGCCTGCCCTCTCCAACGCCCCGCACTACCACCGGCGCCGCGAGCTGAACGCCCCGACGCCGGCACCGGCAGCGGCGCCGCGCCTACCGCACTTCGCTCTTCACGAACCGCCACAGCCCAATCGTCAGCGGCAGCACCGCCCAGATCAGCGTCGCCGTCACAACCCGGCCCCATTCGGTCCCGGAGAGCGCGTGGTCGGTCAGGGGTGAGAGGGCTTCGCCTTGGCCGATCCAGTTGGCCGTGTCGTTGAGGCTGGAGATCAGCTCGCAGATCAGGCTGACGCCGACCGGCAGGACGAAGGCTGCGACGATCGCGGGTGCTGAGAGCAGGATCGCCGCGCCGAGGCCGACGCCGATCAGCATCGAGATGACGTTGAACAGCGCGACTTGGGCCAGCACGCCGCCGTCGATCTCCCAGGTGCCCAGCCCGGTGTCGATCGACTCCTTGCCGCCGATCGCGGTGAAGACGGCGGAGAGGACGATCGTCACGGCGAACGCGGCGAGCGCGAGCAGGATGCTGGCGCCGATCTTGGCGATCAGCACGCGGTCGCGCTTGGGCACGAGCGTGAACGTCGTCTGCGCGGTGCGCTGCGACCACTCCGACGTGACGAGGAGGATGCCCACGATCGGCACCAGGAAGTTGATGGCCTGGGTTGAGTTGTCGAGGGCGTTGGAGAAGTTCCGCCCGTTGTCGCTACCGGTCAGGATCGTCAGCGCCGCGGCCAGGCCGGCGAGCAGCACCGCGGTCAGCAGCAGCCAGAAGCCGGCACGCGTGTCGTGCATCTTGCGCAGCTCGACCCGGATCAGGCGGCCGAGGCCGGGACGGCTGTCGCGCCCGCTCGCGGTGGTGCTCTCGTACGTGGTGGCGCTCATCGGGAGGCCTCCTGCAGGTCGGGGGCGGGCACATCGGGTGCGTCGGGCGTGCTGCTGGTGAGATCGAAGAAGAGCTGCTCCAGGCCAGCGGACTCCGACGGTCCGAGGCGGCTCAGCGCGACGCCGCCGGCCAGCGCGGCGCGGCCGACGTCGTCGGGCTCGGCCTCGACGATGAAGCCGCCGTCCGGATGCGCGTGGACCGTCAGGCTCGCGTCGGCCAGCGCGCGCGCCAGCCGGTCGTCGCCGTGGTCGGCCACGGCGCGCACGAGCGTCCCGCCGCCGGCCAGCAGCTCGTCGCGCGTGCCGGCCGCGACGATCTTGCCGTTGCCGATGATCACGAGCTGGTCGGCGACCGCCTCGACCTCGTGCAACAGGTGCGAGGACAGCAGCACGGTGCCGCCGCGGTCGGCGAAGTCGCGCAGCAGCCCGCGCATCCAGCGCATCCCTTCGGGATCCAGGCCGTTGGCGGGCTCGTCGAGGATCAGGACCTCGGGGTCGCCGACCAGCGCGGCCGCGATCCCGAGCCGCTGGCGCATGCCCAAGCTGTAGGCCTTCAGGCGCTGGCGCGCGGCCCGCTTGGGCAGGCCGACGCGGTCGAGGAGCTCGGGGACGATCGCCGGATCGGCGCCGATGGTGAGCGCCGACAGCGTCAGGACCTCCTCGCCGCGCCGGCCGGCGTGCTGGGCGCTCGCGTCGAGGAGGATGCCGACGCGGCGGCCCGGGTTGGGGAGCTTGCGGTAGTTGACGCCGAGGATCTCGGCGTGGCCGGCGTCAGGATCCGACAACCCGCACAACATGCGCATGGTGGTGGTCTTGCCCGCGCCGTTGGGTCCGAGGAAGCCGGTGACGGTGCCCGGCCGGCAGGTGAACGTGACGTCGGAGACGATCGTCCGGCCGCCGAGGCGTTTGGTCAGTCCGTGGGACTCGATCATGGCCACCAGCATCCCGGTTCGTCAGGACGCCTGCGTCGTTCTTCGGTCGACGATGTCCGAGACCGTGGTCGGGTCGGGGAGCGACTTCAGTAGGGGGTCGTGCGCGCTCGCGGCCCGTAGCCTGTCGGCTATGGCGCAGCAGACCAGCCTCGCCGGCGTGTCCCAGTGGCAGCGGCCGCTGCTGCCCGCCGCCGTGCTGGCGGAGTCCGACGGGAGCCGCACGCCGCGCGACTGGATCGTCGACGCGCTCATGTACGTGCTGTGCGGCGGCTTCGGGGCCGTGATCCTGGGGTCGACCGCCTCCTATCGAAGCATGACCACCATCATCATCGACGGCGTCTGCGGCGTCGTCGCGCTGATCGCCCTGTGGTGGCGGCGCGAGCACCCGGGGATCGTGGCGCTCGTCGTGCTGTCGCTCTCGGCGTTCTCGGGGATGGCGGCGGGCGCGGCGCTGGCCGCGACGTTCAACGCGGCGCTGCGGATGCCGATGCGGCGCGTCGGGGCGGTCGCCGCGTGGTCGTGCGTCACCGCCGCGGTCTCGGCGTACTCCTACGGCAACGCGGACGGCTACGACACCACCGGGGTGGTGATCGGGCTATTGGCGACCGCGATCGTCGTCGTGTCCGGGCTCTTCACGCGCGCCCAGCGCGACCTGGTGGTCTCGCTGCACGAGCGCGCGGTGCGGCTGGTGGCCGAGCAGCGGCTGCACGAGGAGGCGGCGCGCTCGGCCGAGCGGCGCCGGATCGCGCGCGAGATGCACGACGTTCTCGCGCACCGGATCTCGCTGCTGAGCGTGCACGCGGGGGCGCTGGAGTTCCGGCCCGACGCGCCGCCGGAGGCGATCGCGGAGGCGGCGGGCGTGGTGCGCTCCTCGGCGCACGCGGCGCTGCAAGAGCTGCGCGACGTGATCGGGATGCTGCGCGAGGACGACGTCGCGGAGGCGACGGGGCCGCCGCAACCGACGCTGTGCGACGTGCCGGCGCTGGTCGAGGAGTCGCGCGCGGCGGGGACGCGGGTGGAGCTGGACTTCGCCGTGCCCGAGGGCGCGCTGCCGGATGCGCTCGGACGCACCGCGTACCGGATCGTGCAGGAAGGGCTCACGAACGCGCGCAAGCACGCGGTGGGGGCGGCGGTGAGCGTGCGGGTCGCCTTGGACGCCGACGCCGGGCTGGAGGTGCGCGTGGCGTCGCGGGCCGCGGTGGCGGGCGACGCGGTCCCGCCGCCGCCGGGCGCGGGCACCGGGCTGATCGGGCTGCGGGAGCGGGTCGTGTTGGCCGGCGGCGCGCTGGAGCACGGGCGCGCGGCGGGCGGCGACTTCGTCCTGCGCGCGGTGCTGCCTGTGGCCGAGGGCGTCGCGTGATCCGCGTGTTGTTGGTGGACGACGACGCGCTCGTCCGCTCCGGGTTGAAGTTGATGCTGTCAGGAGCGGAGGGGATCGACGTCGTCGGCGAGGCGGGCGACGGGCGCGAGGTCCTCGGAGCGTTGGACCGGCATCGGCCCGACGTCGTGTTGATGGACATCCGGATGCCGGTGGTCGACGGGATCGCAGCGACGCGGCTGGTGCGCGAGCAGCCCGACGCGCCCGCGGTCGTGGTGCTGACGACGTTCGACGCCGACGAGCTGGTGCTGCGCGCGCTCCAGGCGGGCGCGGCCGGGTTCTTGCTGAAGGACACGCCGCCGGGCGAGATCGTGCGGGCGATCGAGCGCGTGCACGCTGGCGACGCGATGCTCTCGCCGGGCGTGACGCGGCAGCTGATCGCGCTGGTCGCGGGCGACGGCGAGGCGGCGGGGCGCGCGCGCGACGCCCGCGAGTTGTTGGAGGGGTTGAGCGCGCGCGAGCACGAGGTGGCGGTCGCGGTGGGGCAGGGGAAGGCCAACGCAGAAATCGGCGCCGACCTGCACATGAGCGTGCCGACCGTCAAGGCGCACGTGTCGCGGCTGCTGGTCAAGCTGGCGGTGGAGAACCGCGTGCAGATCGCGCTGCTCGTGCAGGAGGCGAGCAGGGACTACAACTAGGCGGGCGCGCCGCTAGCGGGGCGCGAAGCCGAGCAGCAAGCGCTCGACCGCGGCGTCGCGGAGGGCGTCGAGCGGCTGGTCGTCCAACATGTCGTTGTTGGCGATGGCCACGAGGCCCTGCAAGAGCGCGAAGGCGATCTTGGCGAGGCGCTCGGGGTCACCGGGCACGACGGCGCCCGCGGCCTGGCCGTCTGCGACGACCGCCAGCGCGGCGGCGAACGCGCGGTCGGCGGCCTGGGCCAGCTCGGGCGGCGCGCCGGCCTCGTGCTTGGAGGCGAACATCAGCTCGATCAGCGCGGGGCGCGTGGTCGCAAAGCCGACGTAGGCGCGGGCGAGGGCGAGGATCCGCGTGGTGAAGTCCTCGCCGGCGCCGGCCAGCGCGGCGTCGAGTTGGGCGCCGAGCTGCTCGAAGCCGTTGAGCGCGAGCGCGTCCAGCAGCGCCTGGCGATCGGCGAAGTGCCGGCGCGGCGCGGCGTGGCTGACGCCGACCTCGCGCGCCAGCTCGCGCAGCGACAGGTTGGCCGCGCCGGTCGTCCCCAGCGCGCGCTCGCCCGCGACGAGGAGGGCCTCGCGGAGGTTGCCGTGGTGGTAAGGGCGGGCGGTGGCGGACACGCTCACTCCACGATATCGGTCGGAGTAGACGCTGCCTGCATTGTTGTCATTGACAACAGTGTCGACGGCGTCTACTTTGCGGATCATGTCTTCTGCCGCCGCCCGTTGGACCGCCGCCGACCTGCCCGACCTCTCCGGCCGCACCGTCGTGGTGACGGGCGCGTCGAGCGGCCTGGGCGCGATCACCGCGCGGGAGCTGGCGCGGGCGGGCGCGCACGTCGTCCTGGCGGTGCGCGACGTCGCCAAGGGCGAGGGCGTCGCCGCGCCGTTCGAAGGGTCGTGGGAGGTGCGGGAGCTCGACCTCGCGTCGCTGGCGTCGGTGCGGGCGTTCGCGGCGGGGTGGAGCGGCCCGCTCGACGTGTTGATCAACAACGCCGGGATCATGGCCGTCCCGCAGGCGAAGACCGAGGACGGCTTCGAGGCGCAGATCGGCACCAACCACCTCGGTCACTTCGCGCTGACCAACCTGATGTTGAAGCACGTGACCGACCGTGTCGTGACGCTCTCCTCCGGCGCGCACCGCATCGGCAAGATGCAGTTGGAGGACTTGAACTGGGAGCGGCGGCGCTACGACCGCTGGCGCGTCTACGGGCAGACGAAGCTCGCGAACCTGCTGTTCACGAAGGAGTTGCAGCGGCGCCTGGAGGAGGCCGGCAGCGAGGTGCGGGCGCTCGCCGCGCACCCGGGCTACGCGCGGACGCACCTCCAGAGCCACACCGGTAGCCGGTTGCAGCACGTCCTCTTCGTCGGCGTCGGGAACCGGCTGCTGGCCCAGTCGGACGTGATGGGCGCGCTACCTACGCTCTACGCCGCCACCCAGGACCTGCCCGGCGACACCTTCGTCGGCCCTGACGGCTTCCTCGAGCAGCGCGGGCACCCGAAGATCGTCGGCCGCACCAAGGCCGCGCAGGACGCCGACGTCGCCCGCCGCCTCTGGACGCTCTCCGAGGAGCTGACCGGCGTCGGCTTCGGCCTTACAGCCGCGAGTCCCTCGGCCGCCTGAGACCGGCGAGCGAGGCCTACAAGAACGTCGTCTGCTCGCCGTAAGGCGACTCAGTCACCCGCGGCGGGCCGCCACCGCCAACGGCGGCGGTGAGCTCCTCGGCGAGCGTGGGCGACGCGGTGGCCGCCACGCCGTCCTCGTCCTCGACGCCGTCGTCCTGCGGCGCGCCGACGTTCGCCGTTACCCGCTGCCGCCGCTTCACGGGTGGCGCGGTCGTGGTCGTGGTCGTGATCGCGGGCGTGGTGCGGGGGCGCGGCGCGAGGTCGTCGCCGCCCTCCGCGAGCGCGATGACGTCGAGGCGGTCGCCGACGGCGGCGGCGGCGATGTCCACGAGGTGGCGGTGGTGGGTGAGGACGATGACCTGGGTCAGCGCGGCGAGGTCGGCGAGGGCGGCGAGGATCCGTTCGGCGCGGGCGTCGTCGGACTCCAGGAGGACGTCGTCGAAGAGGACGGGGACAGGCTGGGCGGTTGCGGCGTGGCGCTCCAGCGCGGCGAGGCGCAGCGCGAGGAAGAGCTGCTCGCGGGTGCCGTCGCTGAGCTGGTCGACGCGCAGACGGGCGCCGTCGGCGGTGATCGCGACGAGGATGTCGCGGTCCTTCTCGTCCAGGTCGGTCTCCAGGCGCGCGAAGCGCTCGCAGGTCAGCGCCGGGAAGAGCTGGTTGGCGCGGGCGAGCAGCGGGCCCTCGTGCGCGGAGCGGAAGCGGGCGATCGCGTCGCGCAGGACGCGTTGGGCGAGGCGCGCGCGGGCGTAGCGCTCGGCGGTCGCCTGGATCTCGGCCTCCAGGACGGTCGCCTCCTGCCGGGCGCGAGCGGCCTCGTCGGAGCGCTCCAACCGACCGAGCTCGTCGCGGGCCAGCGTGAGGCGCTTGTTGATGGCGTCGCGCTCGTCACGGTGCTGGGCGGCGCCCGCTTCGAGGGCGTCGAGGCGAGCGGGCAGCGCGTCGGCGTCCAGCGCGGCGACCGCGGCCAGGACCTCGTCGGCGGGCGCGCCGCCCGCGCGGGCGAGGTCGGCGTCGAGGCGCTGGAGCTCAGCGCGCAGCTCCTCGGCGCGGGCGACGTCGCGCTCGCGCCGGACGAGCGCCTCGTCGTCCTCGGCGCCCGCGGCCTCGCGCAGCGCGGCGAGCTCGGCATCGGCCTCGTCGGCGATCGCGATCGCGTCGGCCTGCTCGGCCTCCAGCTCGGCGACGGCGGCCGCGAGCGCCTCGCGCTCGGCGGCCGCGGCCCGGGCGGCGGCGGCGCGGCGGTGCAGGGTGCCAGCAACGGCGAGCGGCGCCTCGTCGCCCAGCTCGGGCGCGACGCGCGCGATCAGCTCGGCGAGCGCCTGCTCGAACGCGCCACGGCGGGCCTCGATCGACGCGACGTCGCCGCGCAGGGCGTCGAGCTGCGCGCGATCCCGCGCGACCTGGTCCAGCGCGCGCAAGGCCGCGAGCGCGTCGTCCGGGTCCAGCGACGCCGCTAGCCCGCACGCATCGCGCAAGGCGCTCCACTGCGCGCGCCACTCGTCCTGCCTCGTGCGGGCGCGCCGGGCGCTTGCCTCCGCGTCCTCCTGGTCGGCCGCGGTCCGCGCGGCGTCGTCGGCCAGCCGCGCCGCACGCTCGGCCTGCTCGCGCAGCGTCTCCAGCCGCGCATCGGCCAGCTCGACGAGCGCGAGCAGCGGCATGTCGGCCTGCGCCTGCTCGCCCAGCGCCGCCCGGATCGCGACCGCATGGCGCTCCCGCAGCTCGCTCACCAGCGCCGCTTCGCGCGCCGCGGCGGTCGCGAGCGTGAGCTGCGCGAGGACCGCATCCCGCGCGGCGAGCCAGGCGCCTGCCTGGGCGGGGGAGGGGATGGCGAAGGCTTCGGGCCAGGCGCTCGTCCAGGCCGCCTCGGCCTCGGTGAGGGTGGCGGCGTGGCGGGTGCGGCGGTGGGCGAGCTCGTCGGCGTCGCGGGCGAGGGTCTGGAGCTCGTCGTCGATGGTGGCCAGGCGCGCGAGGGCGGAGGCGTGCTGGAGACGGGTGTCGGCGATCGTGTCGGCGTGCTGGACTGCCTGCTCGAAGGGCGCGGGATCGGCGGCGTTGCCGGTGGTCAGCGCGGCGCGCAGCTGCGACCACAGCGCGGCGCGGGTGGTGCGGGCCTCGGTGAGCGCGGTGCGGGAGAGGAGCGGGGCGTCGGTGGTGAGGCGGTCGCGGTCGCGGTGCAGCACGGCGACGCGGTCGGCGATGGCCGAAGCCTCGGTCGCCAGGTGCTCGGCGGCCGACTGCGCGTCGAGCAAGGACTCCAACAACGTCGCGATGCGCTCGCGGTCGGGGACCGGCAGGCGGCGCAGCGTCTCGGCGTCGCGGACCGGCGGGTTCATGCGGGCGCAGAGCGCGTCCGCCTCGTCCAGCGCGGCGCGCTCGTCGGCCATGGCACGGCCGACGCTCTCGTCAAGCGAACCCGCCGCGCGGGCCGCGCGGATCGCGGCGGCCAACGGCGCGTCGTCGGCGACGGCCCCCACGCGCTCGGCGGCGTCCGCCGCACGAGCGGCAGCACGCCGCGCGTCCTCCAGCGCCTCCACGGCGCTGCGCGCCGCCTGCTCGACCCCGGCCCGCTCTTGTAGGCAGCTCTCCAGCCGCGCGCGCGAGGCGTCATCCAGCGTTGGCGGCTCGGCGCCGTCCGCACCAAGCGCGCCGTTCAAAGACGACAACAACTCCCCGAGCCGCACTTCCAGCGGTCCGGCCTGTGTCAGCAGCTCGGTCCGGCGCGCGTCGTCCTGCGCCACCGCGGAGGCGCGCTCGTGCAGGTGCTCGATGTCGTCGGCGGCGGGCAGCAGCGCGTCGTCGACGGTCAGGTCGGCGAGGCGCGCGCGGCGGCGCTCGAGGTCGCGCTCGGCGGCGCTGGCACGGGAACGGGCCTCGCGCCGGCGCTCGGTGGCGCCCACGCGCCGGGCGCTCGCGTCGGCCGCGAGCGCGGGCAACGAGCCCAAGGCCTCCAGCGCGCGCGCCGCGGTCGTGCGCTGGGCGGCCAGCGGCAGGACGCCCTGCAACCGCTGCAACCGCGAGCGCTCGCGATCGGCCTCCAGCAGCGCAGCGCCCGCGCTGTCATAGGCCTTCTCCAGCTCCGCCAGCTCGCGCGAGAGCTGCTCCCACTGCGGCGGGCGCAGCGAGGCGTCGCGCAACACCTTCAAGATCTCGGCGTGCCGCGCGAGCAGCACGTTGAGCGACTTCTTGGACGGGCGCGTGGAGAACAGGTCGTCGGCGTCGGACTCAAGCGTCCGCATCAGCCCGTGCAGCCGCGACGTCCCGGCCGCCGCCGCGAACAGCGACTCGCCGACCGCGCCGCGCCCGGCCAACAGGTCCAGCCCGCCTTCGACCAGCGACTCGTGCGTGATCTCGAACAGGTTCTCGTGAACCTCGCGCGTCAGCCCGCCGAGCGCGGCCTCCAGCGGGGCGGGATCGAGCACCTCGCCGCCGGCGTCCAACAACGTGTCCTTGCGCCCCTTGCGCCGGACGACCTCCAAAGACCCCAACTCGGAACCCAGCTCCAGCCGCGCGCCGATCCGCAGGTCCGCGCCCGGGCGGCCATAGGTGTCGCCGGTCCGCTCGGGCACGCCGAACAGCAGTGCGCCGACGGCCCGCCGCGTCGTCGACTTCCCGGCCTCGTTGGGGCCGTAGACGACGTGCAGCGCGCCGGCAGCGCCGAACGCGAGCGAGCGGCCCTCGAAATGGCCCCAGCGCTCGAGGTCCAGCCGGGCGATCCGGATCACGTGCTGCCACCGCCGTCCAGCAGCAGCGCGGGCAGCTCGCGCTCGACGTCTTCCAGCAGCGCGCGCAGCGTCGCGTCGTCGGTCGGATCCCAGGCCAGCGTCACCGGCAGCCGCGCGGCCAGCGGCGCCAGCTCGTCGGCCAGCGACCCCGCGTCGGCTTCCGCTAGTGCCTGAGCAACGGAGGCCAGCGCGTCGTCGGCATCCGCGGCGAAGGCGGACGACGACGCCGACGACGCGACCAGCGGGGTCGTGCGCACCTGGACCTTCTCGATCCACACGCCGTCGCCGGCGGCGGCGCGTAGGTCCCACTCCAGGCGCCGCGCCTCGCGCAGCAGCGCGCCGTGGACCGCAGACGCGCCGACGAACCGCACCCGCGCGGCGAGCAGCCGGCCCTCGGCGGCCTCGACCGCAGCGGCCAGCGCGCTTGTCGCGTCCGCCAGCACGTCATCAGGATGCGACGCATCCGAGGCATCCACATCAACAACCGCCCAGCGCACGACGTCCAGCACCCGCGCATCCAGCACCGGCCGCCCATCGGCGCCGAACGTGACCACGGTCGCGCCCTTCGGCCCGGTCTCCCGCACCGAGCGCCCCTGGAGACACCCGGGGAACAGGATCGGCGGGTCCTCCCACAGCACCACGCGCTCGTGCACATGCCCGAGGCCCCAGAAGTCGTAGCCGCGCTGCGCCAGGCGATCGACCCGGCACGGCGCGTACGGCGCGTGGTCGAACTTGCCGTCGGCCGACGTGTGCAACAACCCCACGTTGATCAACCCGGAGACCGGCGCGGGGTAGTCGAGCGAGAGGTCGGTGGAGACCACGGGCGTCGCGTAGCCCTGCCCGTGGACCGCGACCCCCAGATCCTCCAACAAGACCGTCGCGGGCGCGTCCACCGGCAGCACGTGCACGGAGTCCGGAAGCCGTAGCGACCGCGTGATCCGCGAGGCGGCGTCGTGGTTGCCGGTCACCAGCACCACGGGGATCCCGGCGTCGGCCAGGCGCGACGCCTCGCGCGCGAAGAACGCGCCCGTCGCGTAGTCGTGCCAGTCGCCGTCGTAGAGGTCGCCGCCGATCGTCAGCAGGTCGGCGCGCTCGTCCACGCACAGGTCCACCAACGCCGAAAACGCCCGCCGGGCGGCGAGGCGCAGCTCGTCGACGGGCGCGCCGTCGTAGGCGGCGAGCCCGTGCATCGGGCTGTCGAGATGGATGTCTGCGGCGTGGACCAGCTTCATGACCAAGATCGACCAGTGTGCGGCCCGCGACGGACGGACCTACTCTGTGCGCCCGACCCATGCGCCCGACCGTCACCGGCATCGAGCAGGTCCTCGCCGACGCGGGCGGCGCCGACGCGCCGCGCGAGCGCCACGGCCAGCTCCGCGACCTCCTGCAACGCGAGTTGCAGCACGGCGCCGGCGAGCTCCAGCAGACCCGCTCCGGCTACGACCATCCGATCGTCGTTGCCGCGGCCTCCGACGACGACGGGCTGATCGCGGTGCTGCCCGTCCCCGTCGAGCTGCGCGCCGACCCCGACGTCATCGACGAGCGCTCGTGGCTGCTCGTCGCCGCGACCGTCGGCGCGCTCGTCCAGTGCACCGGCGAGACGCTCCTCGCGCTCACCGCGGGCGTCGCCGCCGGCGGCCATCTCGCGCTCCACCTGGCCAGCCCGAGCACCGACCTCGAGCTCTTGCCGCTGGCTTTCGAGGAACAGGCCGAACCGGTGGACCGCCTCAAGGCGGTCGCGCTCGCGGTCCCGTCCGAGCTGCTGCACGCCGACGACCTCAAGCCGCCGATCGGTCCCGCGCACCCGCTCCTGATCGCGTTGGAGCTGGCCCGCCTCGGCGCTCGCCCCGCCGACCCGCGGGCCTTCGACGAGCACGAGGACGCGCTGCTCGCCCTCCAGGACCAGGCCCGCGGGCCCGCGCGGCCCCACGACGATCCGGACCCGGCCCGGCGCGTCGCGCGCCGGATCCTCCAGCGCCTGGACGGCATGGGGAAGTGGGGCGGGTACCACACCGACTTCACCCATCTCGCGCGCGGCTTTGCGGGCAACGACCGCGCGCTGGCCGACGCCGTGGGCGAGGCCTTGCTGGTCTCAGGATTGCTTGCCGAGAAGCCGAGCGTGGGACAACGCCACGTGTTCCTCAACCCGCGGCGTGCCGCCGACATCCGCGCGCTGATCGAGCGCGGGGAGGTCCCGGCCGACCTCGCCCTTCCACCCGTCTAGCTGCGATAGTCACGAATCACATGTCCTTTCAGGTTCATCAGGTGCTCGACCGGGTCGGTCACGCCGGCCACTCGGTCAAGATCCTCGCCGACGCCGGCGTGATCCGGCCGATGCGGCCCGAGAAGCTCTTCTCCATGGCGTCGACCATGTTGCGGTGGGGCCCGACGCCCGCCGCGGGCTACACCGTCTCCGCCGTCAGACGCCCGGACAAGATCGGCATCGTCGACGAGCTGGGGACGCTGACCTTCAAGGAGATCCACGAGCGCACCAACGCGCTCGCAAACGCCTGGAGCGACTTGGGAATCGGCGAGGGCGACGGCGTCGCGATCTTGTGCCGCAACCACCGCGGCTTCATCGACGCGACGGTCGCGTGCTCCAAGTTGGGGGCCAACGCGCTGTACCTCAACACGATGTTCGCGGGCCCGCAGATCACCGACGTCTGCAAGCGCGAGAAGCCCAAGGCCATCGTCTACGACCAGGAGTTCGCGGGCATGGTCGAGGACGCGGGCAAGCGCCGCAAGCGCTTCGTCGCCTGGTTCGACGGCGAGGAAGGCAAGCCGTCAGGGGATCCATTGCTGGAGGATCTGATCGCAGGCGGCGACACGTCCGACCTCGTACCTCCGGCCGAGAAGGGCAAGGTCGTGATCCTGACGTCGGGCACGACCGGCACGCCGAAGGGCGCCAACCGCTCGCAGCCCAAGTCGCTGCTGCCCGCCGCCGGCTTCCTGTCGAAGATCCCGCTGCGCGCCGAGGAGCCGTGGATGGTCGCGGCGCCGATGTTCCACTCCTGGGGCTTCGCGCACTTCACGCTCGGGATGGCGCTCGGCGCCCAGCTCGTGCTGCGCCGCCGCTTCGACCCGGAGGGCACGCTCAGCGCGATCGCCCAGCACGAGTGCACGACGCTCGTGGTCGTCCCCGTGATGCTCAGTCGCATCCTCGAGCTGCCGCCCGAGACGGTCGCGCGCTACGACCTGCGGTCGCTGAAGATCATCGGCGCTTCCGGCAGCGCGCTCCCGGGCCCGCTGGCGACCGAGGTCATGGATCGCTTCGGCGACGTGCTCTACAACCTGTACGGGTCGACCGAGGTCGCGTGGGCGACGATCGCCACGCCCTCCGATCTGCGCGCCGCGCCCGGCACCGCCGGCCAGCCGCCGTTCGGGACGATCGTCAAGCTGCTCGACGAGGACGGTCGCGAGGTCGCCCAGGGCGACACCGGCCGGATCTTCGTCGGCAACGAGCTGGTCTTCGACGGCTACACGGGCGGCGGGTCCAAGGCGGTCGTCGACGGTCTGATGTCGACCGGCGACGTCGGCCACCTCGACGACGGCGGCCGCCTGTTCGTGGACGGCCGCGACGACGAGATGATCGTCAGCGGCGGCGAGAACGTCTTCCCGCGCGAGGTCGAGGACCTGCTCTCCCACCACGAGGCGGTCGACGAGTGCGCCGTGCTCGGCGTGGACGACGAGAAGTTCGGCCAGCGGTTGCGCGCGTTCGTGGTGCTGTCCAGCGAGGGCGCGGTCAGCGAGGACGAGCTGAAGTCCTACGTGAAGGCGAACCTCGCCTCTTACAAGGTGCCGCGCGAGATCGTCTTCCTGGACGAGCTGCCGCGCAACGCGACGGGCAAGGTCCTCAAGCGCGAGCTGGCCGAGCAGGACGAAGAGGCCAAGGCCTGAGCGCCGGCTCCGGGGGCGATGGTCCGGTGCGCACCGGACCATCTTCTACCCTCGTTATGGCGATGTCTGCTCCTCGCACCGACACCTTCGATCTCGGCCCGCTGCGCCTTCGCGCCGGCGAGGCCCGCCATCTCGACCTCGAGGTCGGGCTCGACCACTTCGAGCTCTCCAACGAGCGCTACGACGTCCAGCCGACGCCGATCCCGATCCAGCTCGACGCCACGCGCATGACCGGCGGCGGCTGGTCCCTGCGCCTGCGCCTCAGCGCGTCCCTGAACGGCCCGTGCATGCGCTGCCTCGAACCCGCGTCGCCCACGTTCTCGGTCGACGCCTACGAGGTCGACCAGCCCGGCGATGGCCCCGAGCTCGACTCGCCCTACGTCGACAACGAGGTCGTCGACATCGCGGGCTGGACCCGTGACGCGCTCGCGCTCGAGCTGCCCGCCAACATCCTCTGCACGCCCCAGTGCCTCGGCCTGTGCCCGGACTGCGGCACGAACCTCAACACCGCGGGCCCGGACCACCATCACGAGAAGGGCCCCGACTCGCGCTGGGCGGCCCTGTCGCAGATCAAGTTCGAGGAGTAGCGGCGCCCACGGTCTCGGCCCCGGGGCCGAGGTCGCTGAGCAGGACCAGCTCGCCGATCTCCAGGCGGTCGATCTTCGCCTGGCCGATCGTGAGCTTGCCGACGCGCAGGGCGCCGATCGCGAGGGCGCCGACGGCTAGGGCGCCGATCGCCCCCGAGCCGGCGGAGATCGCGATCATCGAGCCGAAGCCGGTCCACGACGCGATCCGCGCGGTGGGCTTGTCGAGCGACTTCTTGGTCTTGGCCTTGTCGTAGGTCATGGCGGGAATGCTCCCATCAATGCGACAGGCCGATGGCATCATGCCATCGGCCTGTCCTTCGGCGGGGGTGGCCGCCGGGGCTTGGTGACGCTGTAGATCTAGGGCGTCTGCGGCGTGTCGGGGAACGCCGCGGCGAGGTGCGCCTTGGCGGCGTCGACCGCGGTGAGGGTCGGCGCGGGGCCGTTGACGACGTTCTCGCAGTCGGCGCCGATCACGTCGTCGGAGTCCGCGTAGACCGTGTCGACGCCCGGGCCGCAGGTGCCCTTGTCGCGGTGCGGCGCGCCCACGACGCCGTCGTAGACGTCGATGACGTCGGAACCCTTGCCGCCGCTGAAGAGGTCGGTCGTCGGGCCGCCCTGGATGACGTCGTTGCCGTCGCCGCCGTTCAGCGACAGCGTGCCGAGGAAGGCCGGGTTGGCCGTCCCGAGGCTGACGAGCACGTCGGGGCCGGGGCCGCCGTCGTAGGTGCCGGCGACGCCGCGCACGCCGAATAGCTGGTCGGCGTTGTCGTCGCCGGTGACGTGGTCGTCGTTGGAGTTGCCGACGACGAGGTCCTGGCCAGTGCCGCCGTCGAGGTAGGTGCCGTTGCCCTGCGGGAAGCCGCCGCGGATCTCGTCCGCGCCGCTGCCGCCGTGGGCGCGCGACGGGCTGTTGGCCTTCGTGTCCAGGTGGTCGGCGCCGTTGTCGCCGAACAGCTCGGTGGTGTTGCCGTTGCCCGTCAGCGTGTCGGGGCCGCCGTTGCCGTGGACCACGAGCCCGTACCAGTAGAAGGTGTTGGTGAACGTGTCCGCGCCGTTGCGCAGGTTGACCACGACGTCGCTCGTCGGCGGGCAGGAGACCGTGCCGCCGGAGGCCGTGCAGTTCGCGCCCGCGGTCAGCGTCTGAGCCGAGGCCGTCCACTGGTTGTTGGAGGCCAGCGTGACGTCAGCGGGGCCGGGGCCGGCCTGGAACGTCGTCAGGTTGATGGACCCGGAGACCGGAGCGCTGGAGACCGTCGAGGCGCCCGCCGAAGCGGGGAGCAGGAGAGCCGCGGAGGTTGCGGCGGCGATGAGCGATCGGTGCATACGCCAGACCTAACGTCTTTTGGTGAGCTTCCTTACTCGACCTCCGGTTAGTCCGGAATGCCGATCGTCAGGGAGTCAGTCCAGCGCCTTGACGTAGGCGACGGTCTCGAGGTCCATCGGGGCGAAGACGTCGCGGCGGCCGTCGGGCGCCCAGCCCAGCGCGCGGTACAGCTGCTCGGCGGGCGATCCGGCCAGCGTCCAGAGCTGGGCGCGGCTGTAGCCGGCGGCGCGCATCGCGTCGTCGGCGGCGCCGAGCAGCGTGCGCGCGATGCCGCGGCGCCAGTGGTCCGGGTCCACGAAGAGCGCGCTGACGTGCGCCAGGCCGGGAACGGGCGTGGGGTCCTCGCGCGCGGCCTGCGCGCCGGCTAGCGCACACACGCCGAGGATCCCGCTCGCGGCGTCGTCGTCCTCGTTCTCGGCCACGGTGACCCATGCGCCCGAGCGCGCCAGCCGCAGCTCCCACTCCAGCTCTTCCGCCGCCTCGTCCGGGACCGCCAGCGAGGCGCCGGCCCACGCGCGGTGCGTCTCATCGCAGCGGCGGGTGAGACGCACCAGCGCGCGCAGATCGGCGCGGGTCGCGGGCCGCAGCCTCACAGGTACGCGCCGGACGGCAGGTAGGGCGCCAGCGGCCCGGTCTCGCCGCGCACGAAGATCGGCCCTTCGGTCGTCAACGACAGTCCCATGTCGAGCGCGACCGCGATCGCCCAGTCGTTGTCGGCGGCGACGAAGTCCAGGTGCACGGTCTGGCCGGGCTCGCCGGCGGCGAAGCACGACCACAACAGGTCCTGGGCGACCGCGGCGTCGCGTGCGGCGACGATCATCGGCGAGCCGTCGCGCACGACCGCCCAGCCGCCGCCGTCGTGCACCAGCAGCTTGCCGCCGGTCTCGAGGAACCCGGGCAGGTCCTGGGCGTGCGACGCGCCGCGCACGAACCGCGAGGCGTCGTCGAGGATCTCGCGGTCGGCGTCCGGGTCGCCCGCGCGCGACCGCAGCCCGGCGGGGATCCGCGAGCGGTTGATCTGGCCCGTCGCGGCGACGCACGGCCGCAGCGCGAACCCGGCGCGGAAGTAGCGCCGCAGCGCGCGCGGGTCGGTCGAGGCGAGGATCAGGCCCCCGCGGCAGCCCTCCAGCGTCGTCAGCGCGCCCTCCAACAGTCGCCCGCCGAGCCCCGCGCCCTGCCAGGTCGGTGCCACGCCCAGCAGCGACAGGCCCCAGATGCCCTCGCGCACGATCGCCAGCGCGACGCCGACGATCTGGCCGTCCTCGTCGGACTCCGCGACCCAGCAGCCGGCGGGGTCGTTGGCGACCATGTGCCGGACGCGCAGCGCGCGGCGCTCGTCGTAGAGCCGCGCCTCCGCCTCGGAGGAGGGTTGGAACTCGATCGGGATGACGCTCGCCAGCGCGGCGCCGCCGACCGCCGAAGCGGCGTCGACGTCGTCGGCGGTCATGAGGCGAACGGAGGCGGATGGGACGGCGGACACGGCGTCTGAGTCAACCACGCGGAGGGCCGCACGGCACTGCGGTCGCGCGTCCGCTACCCTTCCCGGTCGCTCATGGCCGTCCCGAAGCAGAAGCAGTCACACAGCCGCACGACGAAGCGCCGGTCGCAGCATAAGATCAGCTCGCCCGCCGTCAACGCGTGCCCGCAGTGCCATTCTCCGCGCCGTCCGCACCGCGTGTGCCCGGTCTGCGGAACCTACTCGGGCCGCCAGGTCCTCGAGCCCGACGCCGGGCACGGCCACAGCCACGACTAGCGCCATGGCCTCGGAAGGGGCCAGCGGCCGCGTCGTCGTCGCGGTCGATGCCAATGGGGCCGATCTCGGCCCGGCGGAGGTCGCTGCCGGCGCCGCCCTCGCGGCCGCCCAAGGCGTCCGCTCCATCGTCTTCGGGCCCGCGGACAAGCTCCGCGAGGCCGATCTCCCCGCGGGCGATCTCGTCGAGATCGTCGACGCGCCGGTGTCGATCGCCAAGGTCCCGGACCCCGTCGCGGCGGCTCGGTCGACCAACGACGCCTCGATCGTCCTGGCCGCCAAGGCCGTCGCTGAGGGGCGCGCCGACGCGCTCGTTTCCGGCGGCTCCACCGGCGCCGCGCTGGCCGCGGGCCTGCTGAACATCCGTCGCGCTCAAGGCATCTACCGTCCGGCGCTGGCGATCCCGCTGCCCGTCCCCGGCGGCCGCCCGCCGGTCACGCTGCTGGACGTCGGCGCCAACGCCGAGGTCCGCCCCGAGCACCTCGTCCAGTTCGCGTTCATGGGCGCCGCGCTGGCGACTGCCGTCCTCGGCCTGGAGCGCCCGCGCGTGGCGCTGCTCTCCAACGGCACCGAGGCGATCAAGGGCACGCCGCTGGTGCAAGAGGCCTACAAGTTGCTCGAAGAGCGCGCCGCCGCGTCGCCGCTCGTCGACTTCGTCGGCAACACCGAGGGCAACGTGATCATGGACGGCGTCGCCGACGTGGTCGTCGCCGACGGCTTCACCGGCAACGTCGCGCTGAAGCTGATCGAGGGCGTCTCGTCCGCGACGCTGCGCTCGATCCGCGAGGCCGCACTCGGCTCCTCGCGCGGGAAGCTCGGCGGTCTCCTGCTGCGCGGCGACCTCGCCGCGTTGCGCGCCGAGATCGACCCGGAGGCCCAGGGCGGCGCTTACCTGCTCGGGCTGCGCAAGCTCGGCGTGGTCCCGCACGGGCGCTTCACGCGCGCCGGCTTCTCGCAGGCGATCCTGCTCGCGGCCCGCGGCGTGCGCAACGACGTGGTCGGCTCTACGCTGACCGCGCTGGACGATGCTGGCGCTTTGAAGTCTCGACCGCCGCTCGCGTCCGCTCCGAGCACTACCGTGCAGGAACCGTCATGAACCGCGAAGACGTCCTCACGCTGATCCGCAACCACCTGGCCGACGAGCTCGACCTCGACGCCGGTGTCATCACGGAGGAGACGCGCTTCAAAGAGGATCTCGATGCCGACTCGCTCGACCTGTACACCTTGGTGCAGGAGCTCGAGGACTCCTACGGGGTCAAGATGAGCGACGAGCAGGCCGCGCAGATCCTCTCGGTCGGCCAGGCGGTCGACTTCGTCCTCGCCCACGCGCCGAGCGCGACCTGAGAAGGACCTCGTCCCCGGTCACCCGCGTGCAGCAGCTTCGCGATCTTCTCGATGAAGTGCCCGAAGACCTGGCTCGCCAGGTCTTCACGCACGCGTCCTGGACGGCCCGGCGGTCGGACTCCTACGCGCGCCTGGCGTTCCTGGGCGACAGCGTGCTCGGCCTCGCCATCACCGCGCACATCTACCCACTGCTGGAGGCCGAGCGCTACGGCGCCGGGCGGCTGACGAAGATCCGGGCCCAGACGGTGTCCGGGCCGTCGTGTCGCAACGTGGCCGAGCGGCTCGGCGTGCCGGAGCGCCTGCGGGCCGCGGCGCCCGAGGGCGCCGAGCAGACGACCGCGCTGATGGAGACCGAGCGCGTGCTCGCGTCGATCATCGAGGCGGTCATCGGCGCGTGCTTCCTGCACGCGGGCTACGAGCGGACGGCGGCCGCGGTCGTCGCGGCGTTCGAGCCGGAGCTGGAGAACGCGCTGGAGCACCCGGTCGACTACAAGTCGACGCTCCAGGAGCGCCTGGCGCAGCGCGGCGAGGTCGTGGCCTACGAGGTCACCGCTGAGCACGGGCCGCCGCACGATCGCACCTTCGAGGTGGCCGCGCAGGTGGACAGCGCGGTCATCGGGACCGGCTCCGGGCGTTCTAAGAAGCACGCCGAGCAGGAGGCCGCGCGCGTGGCGCTGGAGTCGCTGGAGAGCGACGAGCCCGCCGAAACCCCTGCATAAGGGACGGGCGCCGAACCTTCGGGCACGAACGTCCGATGGAGTCGCAAGGATGTACGGGTGCATCTGAAGTCGATGACCCTGAAGGGCTTCAAGTCCTTCCCCGACCGCACCAAGCTCGAGTTCGGCTCTGGCGTGTCGGTCATCGTCGGGCCCAACGGGTCCGGCAAGTCGAACATCACGGACGCCGTGCTGTGGGCGATGGGCGAGCAGTCGCCGCTCGCCGTGCGCGGTCAGTCGATGCAGGACGTGATCTTCGGCGGGGGTCGCGGCGTGCAGGCGCGGTCGTCGGCCGAGGTCGAGTTGGTGTTGGACAACTCAGACGGCACGGTCGACCTGCCGGTGGGCGAGATCTCGATCCTGCGGCGCCTGGACCGCAGTGGCGACGGCGAGTACCGCCTTAACGGCGCGAAGTGCCGGATGGTCGACGTGCTGGAGGTGCTCTCCGACACGGGCCTGGGCAAGGAGTCGCACTCGGTCGTCTCCCAGGGCCGCGTCGAGGCGATCGTCACGTCCAAGCCGAAGGACCGGCGGCTGCTGATCGAGGAGGCGGCGGGGCTGGGCAAGCACCGCAAGCGCCGCCGGCGAGCGCAGCTGAAGCTGGAGCGCACGCAAGACAACTTGGATCGCGCGTTGGACGTGGAGCGGGAAGCTCGCTCTCGGTTGCGTCCCTTGAAGCGCCAGGCCGAGGCGGCCGAGCTGCACGAGCGCCTGGAGCGCCAGACGGTCGAGGCGCGCTGGGAGCTGGCGCGCGAGGTCGTGCGCGCGCGGCGGGCGGAGATGGCCGAGGCCGTCGAGAAGGTGACGTCGTCGCGTGCATCGCGCGAGGAGGCCCAGGGCGAGCTGCGCGAGGTCGCGGCGCGCCGTCAGCTCGCCGAGGAGGCGCTGGCCAAGCGCTCCGAGCAGCGCGAGCAGCTGGCGCGGCGGGTGGAGCGGGCGCGGTCCGCGGCGGACCGGATCGAGCTGCGCCTGGAGCGCACGCGGGAGACCGCCGAGCAGGTCGCCGAGCGGGCGCAGAACCGCGAGCGCCAGTTGGGCGCGTTGCAGTTGCAGGCCGCGGAGGACCAGCCGGACGAGAACGGGCTGGAGCGGATCGAGTCGATCGAGGCGCAGCTCGTCGAGCTGGACGGTGACCGCGCGGCCGCGCTGGAGCGCGAGTTGAAGGCCTTGGACGAGCAGCGCGCCGCGGCGGCCGCCCGCGTGGCCGAGCTACAGACCGACGTCGAGGCCAAGCGCGCGGCGCTGGCCGAGGCCGACCAGGCGTGCGAGGTGGCGCGCCAGGCGCGGCGCGCGGCCGAAGCGTCCGCCGAAGCGGCCCGACGCGAGGCGGCGAAGGTCGGCGCGGAGCTCGCCCGCGCGAACCAGTTCCTGCGCACGCACTCCGGGCCGGCGGGCGGCGCGCGCTCGCTTTCGGATGACTTGGAGGTCGAGGCCGGCGCGGAGCTGGCTTTGTCCGCCGCGCTGGGCGCGCGGCTGAGCGCCGCGGTCGTAGAGGACCGGGCCGCGGGCGCCGACCTGCTCGACAAGGCCAAGCGCGACGGCGGCCGCACGCTGATCGCCTCCGGCCACGCCGCTTCGCTCGCCGACGCCAAACCGCCGGTCGACGGCGCGCGCCCCTTCACCGACCTCGTCCGCGGCCCCGAGCCTGCGCTCTCCCTGGCGCGTCGCCTGCTCGCCGACGCCTGGCTGGTCGAGTCGCTCGACGACGTGCCGGACTCGTTCACCGGCGTCGCAGTCACCGCGGCGGGGCGCGCCTGGCTCGGCGCGACGCGCGAGCTGCAGCAGGCCGCCGAAGGCGGCGCCGAGCGCGTCCTGGCGATGCGCAACCAGCGCGACGCGCTGATCGCGCAGGCCGAGACGCACGTCCAGGCCGAGCACGAGGCGGGCAAGGGCGTGGAGGCGGCGACGTCGGCCGTCACCGCCTCGGACGCGTCGCGCGACGAGGCCGAGCGCTCACGGCGCGACGCCGAGCGCGCCTACGCGGAGGCCAAAGAGTCCGAGCGTCAGGCCGCGTGGCTGATGGAGGAGCGCCGCAAGGCGCCCGAGCAGGGCGAGGCCGCGGTCCGGCGCGCGCAGCTCGAAGGCGAGTTGGCGGCGGAGAAGCGCGTCGCCGAGCAGGCCGCCAAGGCGCGTGAGGAGCGCACGCAGCGGATCGCCTACCTGTCGGCGCAGCTGGAGCGCGATCGCGCGATCGGCCCGGCTGCCGGTCGCGTCGCCGACGTCCTGGCCACGGTCCTGGAGGCGGTCCGCGCGCGCGTGAGCGAGATGGAGGCCGCGCTGGCCGCCGACCGCGCCGAGGGCGAGGGCGTGGCTCAGGAGCTGCGCGCGTGCGCGGCCGCCGAGGCCGAGATCCAGCAGAAGCTCGGGGAGCGCAACGAGGCCGTCACGCGGGCCGAGGTCCGCGCGCAGCAGCTGCGCGACCAGGAGAAGGAGGCCTCGGAGGAGCTCGGCCAACTCGCCGAGAAGCTCGAGCTGCCGGCTGAGCCGCGCGACGAGCCGCTGGCGCCTGAGGAGGCGTCCCAGCTGCGGCAGCGGATCGAGCGCCTGATCAAGCGTCGCGAGCAGCTCGGCCCGGTCAACCCGCTGGCCAAGCAGGAGTACGACGAGGCTGTCCAGCACGTCGACGAGCTGGAGCGTCAGCGGACCGACCTCGAGACCGCGCTGCGCGAGCTGAAGGCGTTCATCAAGGACACCGACAAGCAGATCCGCACGACGTTCACCGAGACCTTCGAGGCTGCGGCCAAGAACTTCGAGGAGCTCTCCCAGACCCTGTTCCCGGGAGGCAAGGGCCGCCTGACGCTGGTGCGCGAGGAGAACGCACCGCGGCCGGTGCTCGGCGGCGCCAAGGCGGACGACAACGGCGACGGCGCCTCCGAGGTCGAGGCGGACGCCGCCGCAGAAGCCGCCGCCGACGCTGAGGCCGAAGCCGAAGAGGGCGGCATCGCCCCCGACGACGACCTCGGCGTCGAGATCGAGATCACACCCGCCGGCAAGTCCATGAAGCGCTTGACGCTGCTGAGCGGCGGCGAGAAGACGATGACCGCGATCGCGTTCCTGTTCTCGGTCTTCCTTGCCAAGCCGTGCCCGTTCTACATCCTCGACGAGGTCGAAGCCGCGTTGGATGACCTCAACATCACGCGCTACCTCGACCTGCTGCAGGCGCACGCCGACTCGGCCCAGTTCATCGTCGTGACCCACCAGAAGCGCACGATGGAGGCGGCCGACACGTTGTACGGGGTGTCGATGGGCAACGACGGCGTCTCGAAGATCGTGTCGCGGAAGATGCCCAAGGAGTACGTGGCCGACGCCGAGGCGGCGGCGACGCAGGGCGAGCCGGTGGGGGCGGGGGCGTAGGGCGCGGAGCGCTCGCGGGCGTCCGCGGGCGTGGGGAGGCGGCGAGGAGCGTGTCACGGAGGTGGCTGAGCGCCGCCGTGTGCGGTGTGGCTGGTCGCTGGGGCGTGGCGACCGGCGGCGCCCTAGCTGCTAAAGGCACGGCCGGCGTTGGGATCGGGTAGCCGGATCGCGGCCTCGAAACGCCCGTTTCGGGACGCAGGGGCGAAGTTCGGGGCCGAAGCGTCGATCCGGGTCGCGTTAGCCGTAATTATTGGGGATAGAGCGACCCGGATCCCGAAATCGGCGATGCGGGTCGCTTTTGCGTCGCCTATCGACGCTAGAACGACCCGGACCTCGAATCAGGGGGTTCTTCGGTCCCGAACCGACCCTCGCGCGCTGCCAACCACGACCACGGCCGCGATCCGGCTACCCGATCCCAACGCCGATCGTGCCCTCAGCCCCTAGGGCGCCAACAGTCCACCACGCCACCACGACGAGCCACACCCCGAGCGGCGGCGCTCAGCCACCCTCGTGACACGCTCCTCGCCGCCAAACCCCGACACAACGCGCCCTACGTGTACCCCCACACCCGCAACCGCCGCTGGAGCGTCGAGATATAGGTCTTGCCCCGCGGCCAATAGCGATCACCCCGCAACCGCCCCGCCCGCAGCTCCGAGCGGAGGAACGCGTCGGCCGCCGAGCGCTTCCCGAGCCGATACTCGTCGGCCACCCACGCGGCGAGGATCCCGAGCGCCCGGATCCCCGACCGGCGAGACTTATATGCCTTGAGCCACCGCGCCGCGTCGGTCCTCAGCGTCTCCGGATGCGCGCGGGTCACGTCCTTCCAGCGTCCATGCGAGAACGTCAACAACCGCACCGGCATCGCGGAGTCCGCGAACGACGCGAAGGCGTAGCCGAACCGCGCGTCGCCGGTGGCAAAGATCCCGTCCGCCAACGTGTAGCCGAAGTCCGCGAAGTCGCGAGACGTCGCCACGTAGCGCGCGCCGTCCCAGCGGAAGATCTGCGCGACCAGGCAGCAGTGGGCGCCGCCGGTGTAGAAGTCGACGATCACCTCGGGCTCGGCGTCGCCGTCGAGATCTACCACGCGCAGCGACTGCTCGTCCACCGTCTTGCCGGGCGCGCAGTAGGGGAGGGGGCACTGCTTCGGCACCGCGACCGCGTCGAACGCCGCGACTCCGCCGCGCGTGATCGTCAGCGTCAGGCCGTCGTACTGGAAGTCATCGACCTTCTCATAGGAGAACGTCGCGTTGACCGCGCCGAGGGCTGCCGTCTCGGTCGCGGCACCGGCGGGCGCCGCGAAGGCGAGCGCCGCGAGCAACCCAACAGCGAAAACCCTCACAGCGCCTTCTCGCCCCAGAACGCCGCGAACGGGTTCGCGTTGAAGTTCCCGATCGACGCATAGCCCGCGCGCTCGTACATCGCTTGCGCCTGCGGCTGGTGCTCGCCCGTGTCCAGACGCGTGATCTTGTAGCCCAACCGCCGCGCCTCGTCCTCCAACCCCTTCAACAACCGCGAGGCGTGCCCGCGCCCGCGGGCCGACGGCACCACGAACATGCGCTTGATCTCCACCGCCTCATCGTCCAGTCGCTTCAGCCCGCCGCCGGCGACCGCTACGCCGTCTTCCAAGACCACTAAGTAGCAGCCTCCGCGCGCTTCGCTGAAGTCCTCCGGCGTGGCGCTCGGCGCGTTCGGGACGTCGATGCGTCCGTACAACTCGGAGACCTCGTCGACCATGGCGGCGACGAGCGCCAATGCCTGCGGGTCATCGGACGGGACGGTGCGCAACTCGATCACCCCGCTATCTTCGCGCAGCGATGGCCCGAGACTGGCGCGAACTGTTCATCACCGGCGAGGCACCCGCCGCCGGCGACACCCCCGACAACGCCGAGGAGCCCGAGAAGCGTCGAGGCTTCTTCCGCCGCCTGCGGGAGAACATGGCCAAGACGCGGGAGGCACTCGCCACCGAGATCCAGGCCACGCTCTTCGACACGCTCGACGACGAGACCTGGGAGCGCCTCGAGGAGGCGCTGATCATGGCCGACGTCGGCGCGCGCACGACCGCCGGCGTCGTCGGCCAGCTCGAGCAGGAGGCGACCTCCGGCGAGGTCGAAGGCGGCCCCGCGCTCCAGGAGCGCCTCGTCCAGCTGCTCTCCGGCATCGCCAAGACCGGCACCGACACGATCGACCTGCGCCACGAGCCCACGGTGATCATGGCCATCGGCGTCAACGGCACCGGCAAGACCACCACCATCGGCAAGCTCGCCTGGCACCTGCGCCAGGAGCTCGGCAAGACCGTCGTCCTCGGCGCCGCCGACACCTTCCGCGCCGCCGCCGTCGAGCAGCTCGCCGTGTGGGCCAAGCGCGCCGACGTCGAGATCGTCACCGGCCCCGAGAACTCCGACCCGGGCTCGGTCGCCTTCGAGGCGGTCAAGCGGGGCCGCGAGGGCAACTTCGACGTCGTGATCATCGACACCGCCGGCCGCCTGCACAACCAGGACCAGCTGATGGACGAGCTGTCCAAGATCCGCCGCGTCATCCAGAAGCAGATGCCCGACGCGCCGCACGAGACGCTGCTGACGATCGACTCGACCACCGGCCAGAACGGCGTCCGCCAGGCCAAGCTCTTCTCCGAGGCGGTTCCGGTCGACGGCATCGTCCTGACCAAGCTCGACGGCACCGCCAAGGGCGGCATCGCGCTCGCGATCGCCGGCGAGCTCGGCATCCCCGTGAAGCTGATCGGCATCGGCGAGGCCCTGGAAGACCTCCGGCCGTTCGATGCCGACGACTTCGCGCGCGCCCTCGTCGTGTCCGCGTAATACGACCAGAACACCCAGGTTCTCCCAGGGACATGCCGCCCCTGGGATACTCGCTTCACCGATGGACGCCTGGCTCATTTGGCTGATCTGCGCGGTAGCGGCCGCGGTGGGGGAGATCCTCACCGCCGGCTTCTTCCTCGCCCCCTTCTCCGCCGGCGCGTTCGGCGGGATGCTCGCCGCGCTGCTCGGCGCGGGCGCGGTGATCCAGCTGATCGCGTTCTTCGCGGTCACGATCGCCTGCTTTGCGCTCGTCCGGCCGATCGCCCGGCGCCACATGTACACGCCGCCCTCGATCCGCACCGGCACCGCCGCGCTGATCGGGCGCAGCGGGATCGTGCTGGAACGGGTCGCCAACGACGAGGGCGTCGGATCGGTGCGCATCGACGGCGAGGTCTGGACCGCCCGCTCACTCGACGACCACGTGGTCATCGACGCGGGCACGAAGGTCGAGGTCGTCGAGATCCGCGGCGCCACGGCGCTGGTCGCGCCATGAACCACTTCAACAACACCCCCGACCTGGAGGTCAACCCGTGGTCGCGCTGATCGCGCTCATCGTCGTCCTGCTGTTCGCGCTCTTCGTGGCCGCGCAGACGATCCGCATCATCCCGCAGGCCCGCGCCGGCGTCGTCGAGCGCTTCGGCCGCTTCAGCCGCACGCTGGAGCCCGGCCTGGCGATCGTCATTCCGTTCATCGACCGGGTCAAGCCGCTGATCGACCTCCGCGAGCAGGTCGTGTCGTTCCCGCCGTCCGGGGTCATCACGGAGGACAACGTCACGGTCAACATCGACACGGTCCTCTACTTCACGATCACCGATCCGAAGGCCGCCTCCTACGAGATCGCCAACCCGCTACAGGCGATCGAGCAGCTGACGGTCACGACGCTGCGCAACGTCATCGGCGGCCTGACGCTGGAGGACTCGCTGACCTCCCGCGACCAGATCAACTCGCAGTTGCGCACCGTCTTGGACGAGGCGACCGGCAAGTGGGGGATTCGGATCGCCCGCGTCGAGCTGAAGGCCGTCGACCCGCCGGCCGGCATCCAGGAGGCGATGGAGAAGCAGATGCGCGCCGAGCGCGACCGTCGCGCCGCGATCCTCAACGCCGAGGGCTTCAAGCAGTCTCAGATCCTGACGGCCGAGGGCGAGAAGCAGTCCGCGGTCCTGCGGGCCGAGGGCCAGAAGACCGCCGCGATCCTCCAGGCCGAGGGCGAGGCGAGCGCGATCGCCACGGTCTTCAAGGCGATCCACGACGGCGATCCGGACCCCAAGCTGCTCAGCTACCAGTACCTGCAGATGCTGCCGCAGATCGCCAAGGGCGACGCCAACAAGCTGTGGGTCATCCCGTCGGAGTTCACCGCCGCGCTGGGGCAGCTGTCCTCCGCCTTCACGGGCGGGAGCAACGCCGATGACCGCAAGCCGGAGCCCCCGCATGGCGGACCTCGTTCGCTCTGACATCGAGGACTACGCGGCGGCGCACACCACGCCGCTGCCTGACGGCCTGCTCGCGCTCCACGCCGAGGCGGAGCGCGAGCTGCCTTACCCGTCCATGCTGTCCGGGCCGGTCGTCGGTCAGCTCCTGGCGACGCTCGTCGCCGCCACACAGCCGCGCGTTGTCATAGAGGTCGGGACGTACGCCGGCTTCAGCGCGCTGGCGATGGCGGCCGCGCTGCCGCCCGGCGGCAAGATCATCACCTTGGAGCTGGAGGACGCGCACGCCGACTTCGCCCAGCGCCACTTCGACGCCTCGCCGTTCGGCGACCGGATCGAGCTGCGGCGCGGCCCGGCGCTGGAGTCGCTGGCGCAGATCGACGGCCCGTTCGACTTCGTCTTCGTCGACGCCGACAAGACCGGCTACCCGGACTACTACGAGGCCGCGTTGGCCAAGTTGTCGTCCAACGGCTTGATCGTCGTCGACAACACGCTGCGCGGCGGCGGCGTGCTGGCACCGGACTCCGAAGGCGACCGCGTCATCGCCGATCTCAACGCGGCTTGGGCCAGCGACCCGCGCGTGGTCGCCACGCAGCTGACCGTCCGCGACGGCGTGACGATCCTGCGCCGCGCGGACGCCTCATAGAACCCTCACGCAACCCGCGGCGCAGGGAGTACGTTCGAAGGGTCATGGCCTTTCGTCGACTCCCCGCCGCCGCCGCCGCCGTCCTGACCGCCGCCGTCGCGCTCGGCGCTTCCGCCGCCAGCGCCGCCGCCGCCGCGCCCTGGACGAGCCCCGTCACTACGCCCGGCGCCTCCGCGACGCCCGCGCCGCTGATCATCACCACCAACGGTCACGCGCTCGCGTTCCCGTCCTCCTCCACCGCGCCGACGCAGATCGTCCCGCTGGACCTCGCCTCCGGCGCGCCGAACGGCACGATCCGCCCGATCACGATCGCCTCCACGATGGCCGCCGCCTACGCCCGCGACCACTGGGTCCTCGCCGGCTCCACGCTGGACTCGCGCGGCACGATCTCCGACAAGAGCCACGTCCAGGTCGGCTACGGCTCCGGCGCCTCGGACCTCGGCCCGCTGAAGGGCATCTCCGGCTCGACCGGCCGCCACGCGTTCGGCCTCGCCGCCAACGACGACGGCGTGGTCGCGATCGTCATCGGCAACACCACCGAGCGCCGCCTGCTGATCCGCCGCCCGGACGGCCGCGGCTTCGTCCAGGCGTTCTCCACCAAGGTCGGCTCGCAGGGCCGCGGCGCGACCGTCGCCGTCGGCGCCAAGGGCGACGTCCTTATGGTCTGGGAGAACGAGCACCACATCTACGCGCGCCACGTCGGGCCGTCCGGCAGCGTCGGCTCCGTGCACCACGTCGGCGACGGCGTCCAATCGCACCTGCAGGCCGCGGTCGAGGCTGGCGGCCGCCTCATGATCGCCTGGGTCAGCCAGCGCGTCGGCGAGGGCGACGCCCACACCCCGGCGTCCGTCTACTTCGTCACCGCCGCGCCCGGCAAGGCCTTCAACAAGGCCCGCCATCTGGAAGACGTCGGCGTCGAGGGCACCGGCCGCTACGTCTCCGACCCCGCGGTCCGGCTGATCACCGGCGGCGCGTCGCTGCTGGCGTGGACGGGCTACGACGCCGCCTCGTCGCACTACGTCGTCCGCGTCGCGTCGCTCAGCGGTGGCCACGTCGGGACCGCGCAGAACGTGTCGGGCACGAGCGCCAACGCGGTCCTCGGCGACCTGAGCGTCGACGACGACGGCACCGCCGCCGTGATCTGGCGTACCGGGATCGCCGGCGCCGACCCCGACAACGGCCCGCAGTCGATCGCCGCCGCCACGCGCGCCACGCCGTCTGCGCCCTTCGGCGCGCCCGAGACGATCGCCTCCGCGCCCGCCGCCGTCACCGGCTCGGCCACCAACACGTCGTTCCCCTACACGCCGCAGATCACCCTCGCGCCGACCACCGGCGCCGCGCTTGCCGAGTTCGGCCAGTTCGCCGGAACGTCGAGCCTCTTCTCGGTCGCGGCGCGCCCCGCGCCCTAGACTGTCTGCGACGTGTTCGACGCCCTCGCCGAGAAGCTCCAGGAGACCCTGTCCGACGTCCGCGGCCGCGGCACGCTGACCGAGGACGACGTCAACAAGGCGATGCGCGAGATCCGCCTCGCGCTGCTGGAAGCCGACGTCAACTTCAAGGTCGTCAAGCAGTTCACGGCGACCGTCAAGGAGCGCTGCCTCGGCGCCAACGTCATCGGGCAGCTCAACCCGGGCCAGCAGGTCGTAAAGATCGTCAACGAGGAGCTGACCGCCCTGATGGGCGGCGCCTCGGCCGGGATCACGTTCGCCCCGCGCCCGCCGACCGTCATCCTGATGGCCGGCCTGCAGGGCTCCGGCAAGACGACCGCCACGGCCAAGCTCGCGCGGTACCTGAAGGAGAACAACGGCTCCTCGGTCGCCGTCGCCGCGTGCGACGTCTACCGTCCGGCCGCGGTCGACCAGCTCATCAAGGTCGGCGGCCAGGCCGGCGCCACCGTCTACGAGCAGGGCACCGACAAGGACCCGGTCGACATCGCCCGCTGGGCGCTGGACCAGGCCAAGATGGAGGGCAAGGACGTCCTCATCGTCGACACCTCCGGCCGTCTGCACGTCGACGAGCGCCTGATGCAGGAGCTCAAGGACATCCGCAAGGCGGTCAAGCCGACCTCGATCCTGCTCGTCGTCGACGCGATGACCGGCCAGGACGCGGTCAACGTCGCCGAGCAGTTCTCCGAGGCGGTGGACTTCGACGGCGTCATCATGTCCAAGTTGGACGGCGACGCCCGCGGCGGCGCCGCGCTGTCGGTCAAGGCCGTCACCGGCAAGCCGATCGTCTTCGCCTCGGTCGGCGAGAAGCTCGACCAGTTCGAGGCCTTCCACCCGGACCGCATGTCGCAGCGGATCCTCGGCATGGGCGACGTCATGTCGCTCATCGAGAAGGCCGAGCAGCAGTTCGACGAGGACGAGGCCAAGGAGCTGGAGCGCAAGCTCCGCAAGGACGAGTTCACGCTCGACGACTTCCTCAAGCAGCTCCGCCAGCTGCGCAAGATGGGCCCGCTGACCTCGCTGCTGGGCATGATGCCGGGCTTCGCGGGCCAGCAGCTCAAGAACTTGAAGGTCGACGAGCGCGAGCTCGACCGCGTTCAGGCGATCATCCTCTCGATGACGCCGGAAGAGCGCCGCAAGCCCGAGCTGATCAAGGGCTCGCGCCGTCTGCGGATCGCCAAGGGCTCGGGCACGAACGTCCAGGCGGTCAACCAGCTCGTCAAGCAGTTCAGCCAGATGCGCAAGGTCATGAAGCAGATGGGGAAGGGCCGTATGCCCGACCTCCAGGCCTTGATGCGCCAGGCTCGCTAACCTCCAGCGTCGGTTTTCGCCGCTTTCATCCCGTAACGCAAGGAACTTCATGGCAGTTCGACTCCGATTGACGCGCGTGGGCGCGAAGAAGAACGCGATCTGGCGCATTGTCGCCGCTGATCAGCGCTCTCCCCGCGACGGCCGCAACATCGAGATCCTGGGTCAGTACAACCCCCAGACCGAGCCTTCGACGATCACGCTCAACGAGGATCGCGTGCGTCACTGGGTCGCCACCGGCGCGACGGCGACGCCGCAGGTCCGCAAGCTCCTGCGCACGCAGGGCATCGAGCTCTCCTAGCTCGCCATCGCCGTGAAGGACCTGCTCGACTACCTCGCCCGCCAGCTCGTCGACGACCCTGAGAAGGTGGCCGTCGAGCAGTTCGACGAAGAGGACGGCACCGTCGTCCTCGAGCTGTCGGTGGGCGAGGAGGACTACGGCCGCGTAATCGGCAAGGGCGGGCGCACCGCCAACGCCCTGCGGACGGTCGTCAAGGCCTCCGCCGTCAAGGAGCAGCGCCGCGTCCTCGTCGACATCGTCGACTGACGCGGCGGTGACCGACTCCGCCGCCGGCGATCTCCTCGCCGTCGGGCGCATCGGGCGCCCGCACGGCCTGGACGGCTCCTTCAAAGTGACCCAACCGCGCGAGCGCGTCCTCGCTGACGCCACGCGGTTGGTGCTCGATGGCCGCGAGGTGGAGATCGTCCGCCACGACGGCACGCCCGCCGAGCCGATCCTGCGGCTGCGCGGCATGACGTCGCGCGAGGCTGTTGAGGCGGTGCGTGGGCACGACCTCTTCTTCCCGCGCGCCGAGGCGCCGCCGCTGGAAGAGGACGAGTGGCTGGCGGAGGACCTCGTGGGCTGCGCGGTCGTAGACGGTGAGACGCGGGTCGGCGTCGTCGCAAAGCTGCTGCCGTACCCGTCGTGCGAGCTGCTCGAAGTGCAACGGCCCGAGCCCGGCACCAAAGCCATCCTCGTGCCGTTGATCTCCGATGCCGTCCGCACCGTCGACGTCCAGGCCAAGGTCATCGACATCAACTTGGCCTTCCTTGGAGACAACGCCTAGATGCAGCTCGACGTCGTCACGCTCTTCCCGGAGTGGTTCGACTGGTTCCACACGCAGCGCCACGTGCGCAACGCGGTGCAGCGCGGCCACGAGGTGCGGGCGTTCAACCCGCGCGACTGGACGCCGCTGAGCGGCGGCCAGGTCGACGACACGCCCTTCGGCGGCGGCGCCGGCATGGTCCTGCGCGTCGACGTCATGGACAAGGCGCTGCAGGGGATCTACAACCAGGACCCGCTCGACCTGCGGCGCGAGCGGCGCGTGATCGCGCTGACGCCCGGCGGTCGGATGCTCGACGACAACCTCGTCAACGAGCTCGCGGAGGAGTCGGCGATCACGCTGCTGTGCGGGCGCTACGAAGGCTTCGACGAGCGGATCGTCCAGCACTTCGCGTCGGATGCCGTGAGCGTCGGCCGCTTCGTGCTGAGCGGCGGCGAGCTGGCGGCGATGGTCGTCATGGACGCGGTGCTGCGCAAGATGCCGGGCGCTCTGGGCCACTCCGAGAGCGCCCTGGAGGAGTCGTTCTCCCAGGCCTTGGGCGGCGATCCCGAGTACCCGCACTACACCCGTCCGGCCGAGTACCGCGGCTGGAAGGTCCCTCCGGTGCTGCTGAGCGGCCACCACGAGGAGATCCACACCTGGCGCCGCATGCGCTCCGCCGAGCGCGGTGTCGTCGGTCCGACGGCTCACCCGCCGGATCCCGAGGGCGACACGACCATTCGCCGCGGTGCCGGTCCGGACCCGTTCGGACCGATGTCCGGCGACGAGGACGCGCCACGCGCGTCCGGGCCCGACCCGTTCGGGCCCATGTCCGGGTAAAAGGACCCGCAAACCGCGGGAGCGAGCCGCCAGGCGAGCTGCCGCAGCGAAACGAGCCCGCAGGGCGAGGCTTCGCCAGGCTCGAACCCCAGGCGCTCCGCTCGTGAAGAGCGTGTTCGCTACCATCATCCGGCCGACGCGCGGAGATCCGCTCTGCGCCTGTCGCGCCCCCTCTTTGCCATGAGCACCGTCATCGACTCACTCGAGCGCGCCCAGCTGCGCCGCGTCCCCCGCTTCCAGGCGGGCGATCGCGTCCGTGTCCACTTCCAGGTCATCGAGGGCACGCGTCGCCGTACGCAGGTCTTCGAGGGCGTGGTGATCAAGCGCCAGGGCCACGGTGCCCGCGAGACCTTCACGGTCCGCAAGCAGTCGTTCGGTGTCGGCGTGGAGCGCACGTTCCCCGTGCACTCGCCGAAGATCGAGAAGATCGAGGTCGCCGCCCGCGGTGACGTCCGTCGCGCCAAGCTGTACTACCTCCGCGATCGCGTCGGCAAGGCCGCCCGCGTCCGCGAGCGTCGGTACATCGGCCCGGAGGAAGTCGTCGAGGCCGGTCTGCTGCACGACCCCGCCGCCCAGCTCGAGGCCGAGGCCGCCGCGAGCGACGGTGCCGTCGACGCCGAGGGCGCGACGGCCGAGGAGACGGTCGTCGAGGCGCCTGACGCGCCGGCCGCTGAGGCGACCGACGACGGCGCCGCGGCCGAGTCCGAGGCCGCCGCCGAGGCGTCCACGGAGCCCGACGCCGACGCCAAGTAGCAGTCGATGAGCGCCGCCGCCGGCGGAGCGAAGAAGGAGAAGTCGGCCGGCAGCTCGTTCGTCGAGCTGGTCGTGATCGTCGTAGTCGCCCTCGGACTGGCGCTCGGCATCCAGGCTTTCCTGGTCAAGCCGTACCGGATCCCGAGCGAGTCGATGGTCCCGACCTTGAAGATCGGCCAGCGCGTGCTCGTCAACCGCTTGGGCAACCGCTTCAACAAGCCCGAGGTCGGCGAGGTCGTGGTCTTCCACCCGCCGGCGGGCAGCGAGTCCAACACCTGCGGCGACAACAACAAGAAGCCCGACCAGGCGTGCGACAAGCCGACGTCGCAACGATCGGACGTGAACTTCATCAAGCGCGTCGTCGCGGGCCCGGGCGACACCTTGTACATCAAGGGCGGGCACGCCTACGTCAACGGCAAGCGGCAGAAGGACGACTTCACCCGCCCGTGTGCCGACGGCGGCTCCGGCTGCGACTTCACGCGGCCGATCACGATTCCGGCGGACCACTGGTTCATGATGGGCGACAACCGTGGAGAGTCCGACGACAGCCGCTTCTGGGGGCCCGTCCCACGCAAGTGGATCATCGGCGGCGCCTTCGCCACCTACTGGCCACCGAAGCGCATCGGTCTCCTCTAGTGGGTCGCGCGTGAACCTCGCCGACGAGCTGGCCGGCGTGGTGGAGGGCGCGGCACCGCAGAAGCCGCGTACCCGCGCCAAGCGCAAGCCGAAGACCAAGGGCGGCCGCCGTCTCTTCCAGCACGACCGCAAGCTCGGCTACCGCTGGGTCGCGGGCGCCGACGAGGCGGGGCGTGGCTGCCTGGCCGGTCCGCTGGTCGCCGCCGCGGTGCTGTTCGACTACGAGCGACTGGGCCCGCGCGAGGTTCGCGCGCTCGGCAAGCTCAACGATTCCAAGCAGCACACCGAGGAAGCGCGCGAGGAGCTCTACCCGCTCGTCATGCGCATCGCGACCAAGGTCGTGGTGACGTCGCGCAGCGCCGGCGGGATCGATCGCCGCGGCCTGCACAAGACGAACATCGCCGCGCTGCGCGAGACGCTGCTGAAGGTCGCGTGTCCGGGCTGCATCCTCTTGAGCGACGGGTTCGCCGTGGGGGAGATGGACGGCCACGACCGCCGCGCGATCGTCGACGGCGACGCGACCTCCGCCGCCATCGCCGCCGCCTCGATCATCGCCAAGGTCACCCGCGACCGCTTCATGCGCCGCGCCGACGCGCTGCATCCCGGCTGGGAGTTCGCCGCACACGTCGGCTACTCGACCCCGGAGCACCGCGACGCGATCCAGCGCCAGGGCGTCTCGCCGCTGCACCGCATGTCGTTTCAGTCGGCGGCCTACCAGCGACTTCCGCTGTAGGCGCGCCGCGCCTCGCTGTTCGACGCAAGACCCATGTATCGGAGCGCGGCGGTCGGGTACGTCGAGCGCATGATCGGTGCACTCATCCTCGGCCTCGTCGCCGGCTTCATCGGCCGCGCCCTGGTTCCCAACGACGTCTTCAGCGGCATGGAGCGAGGGCCGAAGTCCTGGGCGGCCTCGGTGGTGCTCGGCCTGGTCGGCGCGCTCGTCGGCTACTTCATCTTCACGCGCGGGCTGGGGATCGGCGACGACGACGCCTTCGACCTCGGCGGCCTGCTCAGCGCCATCATCGGCGTGATCCTGGTGCTCATCATCGCCGGCGTGGTCGCCAAGCGCACGCCTGCCGCCAAGCACTAGAACGCTCCCTCCAGGTGGCTCAGCGACGTGAGCTGCCCGCGCCCATCGATCTGGATGCCGATCGCGTCGAAGCGCAACCCCGCAGCGCGCGGGCGGCCCGGGACCTCGGTGAGGTAGGCACGGGCCATACGGCGGACCTGCGCTTGCTTGGCTCCGTGCAGCGCGTCCCAAGGTGAGCCGCGGCCGCGGCGGGTCTTGACCTCGACGAAGACCAATATGTCGCCGTCCATAACGATCAGGTCGATCTCGCCGTAGCGCGTGCGGTGATTGCGGCCGATGATCGAGCAGCCGCGGCGCTCGAGGTGCTCGGCGGCCAGGCGCTCGCCGAGGCGGCCGAGGTGGTGTCGGGGATCGGTGACGGGCATGCGCTTCACCCTCGGCGGCGCACCGTGACGGACCAAGGCGCGAACGTCACGATCCGGCGCAGAAAGCCGTTCAAAGCCTGATGAGGCATCCACACCGGCACGGCTGCTGGGCGACGGCGGCGCGGGCACGGAAGGCCCGGACGGCCGGCGACCTCCCGGTCCTCGTCCTGCCGCCGCCCGCGGCCGCGCCGCCCGGCACCCAACTCCTGCTCGGCCGCTCCCGCGCCGCCCGGATCCGCTTCGCTGACCCCACCGTCTCCCGCCGCCACGCCGTCCTGCACCGCCTCGACGACGGCGGCTGGCTGCTCACCGACCTCGCCTCCACCCACGGCACGCGCGTCAACGGCCGCGCGATCCGCACCGGCGCCGCGCTCCACGACGGCGACCAGCTCCAACTCGGTCCGGCCACGCGCGTCACGGTCCGGACCTAACGGCGCGCCCGACATGCGTCCAAAACGCTGTGCCCCACGCGCGCGCCTGCCGTTGCAAGGGGGGTGCCGCGCGCTTTCGGTGCCCTGTTTCGCTGTCTGCTTGCCACCGTCGCCCTCCTGGCGACGTCGGTCGCCCCTGCGAGCGCCGGGACCGTGTTCGATGACGATCCGTTCACGGGGACCACGTCCTCGCTGACCAGCGGCCCGCCGATCTCCATCGGCGCTCCGGCCATCTCCGGACAGCCCGTCCGCGGCAACACGCTGATCGTCAACTCCGGCTCGTGGAACCCGTCCGCGACCTCGGTCGCCTACCAGTGGCAGCGCGACACCGGCTCGGGCTACGCCGACATCTCCGGTGCGACCGCGACGACCTACACCTTGGTCCCCACGGACCAGACCGCCACCATCCGCGTCCACGTCATCGCCTCCAACGCCTCGGGCAACGGCGCCGTCGACTCCAACGTGGTCGGCCCGGTTCTCGCCGCCACGCCGGTCAACACGGTCGCGCCGACGATCTCCGGCAGCACCGTCGGCGGCAACACGCTGACCGCCACGCGCGGCTCCTGGTACCCCGCGGGCACGTCCTACACCTACCAGTGGCAGCGCAACACCGGCTCGGGCTACACCGCCATCAGCGGCGCGACGACGTCGACCTACACGACGCTCCCCGCGGACGTCGGCGCCACGGTTCGCGCCACGGTCACCGCGACCAACGCCTACGCCTCGACCACGGTTACGACCAACGCGCTCGGCGCGATCACGACCGGCAAGCCCGCCAGCGTCGTCGCGCCCGTCGTCTCCGGCACGACCAAGCGCGGGTACCGGCTCGCGGTCACCGCCGGGACGTGGAGCCCTACGGCCAACACCTACAGCTTCCAGTGGCAGCGCGACGACGGCACCGGCTACGCGGACGTTGCCGGCGCGACCGGGACGACCTACACGCTCGGCGACGACGACATCGGCTACCCGTTGCAAGTCGTCGTCACCGCGTCTAACTCCTTCGGCGACACGGTCGCGACCTCCGCGCCGACCGCCAACATCGCCACCGACCCGCCGGTCAACACGGGCACGCCCGGGATCGCCGGCACCGCCAAGCGTACGTTCACGCTGACCGCCTCGGCCGGCGCCTGGACGCCTGCGGGCGCGGCCTACACCTACCAGTGGCAGCGCGACACCGGCTCGGGCTTTGCGAACATCAGCGGCGCGACCGCCACCACCTACACCTTGGTCGCCGGCGACGTCGCCGCGACGGTCCGCGTCGCGGTCAAGGCCACCAACGTGGACGGCAACACCACCGCCTACTCGGCTCCGACCGCCACGGTCCTCGCAGCCACGCCCGGCAGCGCGACCCCGCCGATCGTGACCGGCAGCGCCCGCGTCGGCGAGCTGCTGACGTCCAACACCGGCACCTGGATCCCGGCGGCGACGAGCTACGCCTACCAGTGGCAGCGCAAGGTCGCCGGGACGTTCACGGACATCAGCGGGGCGACCTCGCAGACCTACGCCTTGGTCGCCGCTGACGAGGGCGCGGAGATCCGGTCGAAGGTGACGGCGACCAACGCCGACGGCACCGGCGACGGCTACAGCCCCGCCACGCCCGCGGTCATCGCCCCGCCGGTCGCGCCCGCGACGATCGCTGCGCCGTCCGGCACGCTGCAGGACACCGGGACGCTCACGATCAACGGCGGCACCTGGACGCCGTCGACGACCACGCTGACCTACCAGTGGCTGCGCTGCCCGTCGGGCGCGACCGTGATCGGCGGCTGCATCACGATCGGCACCGGCAGGACCTACACGTTGGTCGGCCCGGACGTCGGGCACACGATCGGCGTCCGCGTCACCGGCACGATCCCGGGCGCCTCGACGGTCGTCTCCTCGGCGCTGACCGCCAACGTCACCGGCCGCGCGCTCACCAACTCGGTGGTCCCGGTGATCTCCGGGACCGTGCAGGTCGCCCAGACCGTGCGGGCTATCGCAGGCGCGTGGAGCGTCCCGACGATCGCGTTGCGCTACCAGTGGCGGCGCTGCGACCCCGACGGCACGACCAACTGCGCGGACATCCCCGGCGCAACGCGCACGGAGTACAAGGTCGTCACGAGCGACAAGGACCACACCTTGGTCTTGCGCGAAGCTGCGACGTCCTGGGGGCGCAACGCGACGGCCGACAGCCTCGCCGCGACCGTCGCCGACCAGCCGGTGCCGGTGATCGTCTCGGCGCCGGTCGTCACCGGCACGGCGGCGCGCGCGTCCAACCTGCAGGTGTCGCGCGGCGTGTGGCGCAACGACCCGACCGCGTTCAGCTACCAGTGGCGGCGCTGCGACGCCAACGGCGCCAACGGCGCCAACTGCGCCGACATCACGGGCGCGACGCGCGCCAACTACGTCCTGACCGCGGCCGACACCGGCCACACGATCGTCGCCGTCGTATCGGCCGAGAACACCGAGGGCATCACCGCGGCGCCGTCGGCGGCCACCGGCGTGGTCGCGCAGGTGTTGCCGCAGCTCGTCACCGTCGGCGACATCATCGGGACGCTGCAGGTGCCGCAGACGATCCAGGTCCGCCGTGGCACCTGGCGCACGACGCAGGACACCAACTACGGCTTTCAGTGGCAGCGCTGCGACGCCAATGGCGCCAACTGCGCGGACATCGTGGGCGCGCGCGCCCAGTACTACCGCCTGCAGACCGCGGATGCGCGCAAGCGCTTGCGGGTCGTCCAGAGCGCGACCAACCCGGACGGGACCGTGACCGCCGCGACGCCGGTGACGGTGCCGATCGTCCCCGCCAAGCCCGGCCTGATGACCACGCCGCGGCTGACGTCGACCGGCCGCGCGGACGTCGGCAAGACCATCACCTTGACCCCGGGCTCCTGGAACGGGACGACCGAGATCACGTCCAAGACGCTTGAGTTCTGGCGTTGCAACCCGCGCTGCGTCTCGCTGACGACCGGCGGCGCGGGCTCCTATGTGCTGACCAACGACGACGCGGGCGCGCTGATCCGCGGGTCGGAGACGGCGGTCGGCCCGGGCGGGACGATCGTCGCGTGGGCGAGCGCGTGGGTCGGTCCGGTGCACTCGCCCACGGTGGCGTCGTCGTCCTTCGCGGCGCGCGGCGGGACCGAGGTGCTGCGCACGTCGAGCGGGATGGCGCTGGCGTCGGCGACGGTGGCGGCGTCGACGGGCGGCGTGGCGCGTGCGGCGGCCGCTGGTTCCGGGACCCGTGACCGGACGGTCCGCGTGTCACTCACGCGCGCGAAGAAGGCACCGAAGGGCAAGCTGCGCGCGTGGGCGTGCCTGGTCAAGCCGGCGGCGGACGAGACGACGCCGTGCAGCAAGGCAATCACGTTGACTCGCCGCGCGACCTTGAAGCTGAAGGTGGCCAAGGGCGCGCGCGTGCAGGTGACGGTGGTGCGGGCGCGCGCCACCGCCGCCGCCAAGAAGCACCGCTGAGGCGGCGCGCCGCTGCGCGGACCGCGCGCGCTTTCGTCACCGCCACGCGCTGATCCGTCACGACCGCCGCCATAGCTTCGGCGGCCATGCTCGCCCACGTCACCACGTTTGCCATCCACGGCGTCGAGAGCCGCCGCGTCACCGTCGAGGTCGACATCCGCCCGGGGCTGCCCGGGTTCGCGATCGTCGGGCTGGGCGACCGCGCCGTCCGCGAAGCGCGCGAGCGCGTCCGCTCGGCGGTGCTGAACTCCGGCTTCGAGTTCCCGGCGCGAAGGATCACCGTCAACCTCGCTCCGGCGTCGCTGCGCAAGGAGGGGCCGGGGTTCGACCTGGCGATCGCGTGCGGGATCCTCGCGGCGAGCGCCCAGCTCCCGGCCGCGTCGCTGGAGCGCACCGCGGTGTTCGGCGAGCTGGCGCTCGGTGGCGAGCTGCGGCCGTGCCGCGGCGCGCTGGCCGTGGGGGAGGGCGTGGCGGCGGCAGGGTTGCCGGCCCTCGTGCTCCCGGCGCACAGCGCGCGGGAGGCGGCGCTGGTCGAGGACGTCGGCGTGTCGGGTGCGGAGGACCTCGCGGAGGTTGTGACGATCCTGCGCGGCGAGAGCGCCGGGACGCTGCCGCCCGAGCCATCGGACGTGCCGGCTACTGCCGCGTACGCGCTCGATCTCGCCGATGTCCGTGGCCACGCCGGACCGTTGCGCGCGCTGGCGATCGCCGCGGCGGGCGGCCACAACCTGCTGCTGGCCGGTCCGCCGGGAACGGGCAAGACGATGCTCGCCCAGCGCCTGCCGACCATCCTGCCGCCGCTGTCACGCGCGGAGGCGATCGAGGTGACGCGCATCCAGGGGATCGCCGGGCTGCGGCCGGGTGAGGGGCTGGCGACCGAGCGGCCGTTCCGCGCGCCGCACCACACGGTGTCGGCGTCCGGGTTGGTCGGCGGCGGGTCCTATCCGCAGCCGGGCGAGATCACGCTGGCGCATCAGGGCGTTCTGTTCCTGGACGAGCTAGCGGAGTTTTCGCGCTCCGCGCTGGAGTCGCTGCGCCAGCCGCTGGAGGATGGTCGCGTCGCGATCGTCCGCGGGCAGCGTCGCTCCGTGTTCCCAGCTGAAGTGATGGTGGTGGCATCGACCAACCCGTGTCCGTGCGGCCACGCGGGCACGCCGCGCTGCCGCTGTGGCGAGGGCGACATGATGAAGTACCAACAGCGCCTGTCCGGACCGCTGCTCGACCGCCTCGACCTCCTGGTCGACGTGCAGCGTCCGACGCCGGAGGACTTCGAAGGACCGCCGACGTGCCGCAGCGCGGAGGTCCGCGCGCAGGTGGTCGCCGCGCGTGAGCGCCAGGTGGCGCGGCTCGCGCGCACGGGCGCGCGCTGCAACGCGCAACTGCCCGCGTCGCTGATCCGGGACATGATCCCGTTGGATGCCCGCGGCGCGTCGGTGCTGCGCCGGGCGTATGACCGCGGCACGCTCAGCCCGCGCGGGCACGATCGCGTGCTGCGCGTGGCGCGGACGATCGCCGACCTGGCGGAGCGCGAGGCGGTCGCGACCGACCACTTGCTGGAGGCGCTGAGCCTGCGCCAGGCGCTGGACGACGCGCGCATGGAGGGCGCGGCATGAGCGACGCTCCGGGAGTGGCGTGCCCGGCCTGCCTGCGACGCGCGCGACTGCTCGCGCTGGTCGCGGGCGGGCTGGAGGTCGCCCACAAGCAGCGGCGGCCGATCCGCGACGTGCTGGCGCTCGACGACGAGTCGCTGATCGTCGCGGCCGCGGGCAAGCGCGACGGGGTGGACGCGCTGCGTGACCACATGGCCGCCTTCGACCCGTTCGACCTCCTGATCGCCGCCGCCGACGCTGAGCTGGAGGTGCTCTGCCGTCACACCGCCGACTACCCGGAGCCGCTGGCCGACGACCGCGCCGCGCCGCACGCGCTGTTCGTCCGCGGCGGGGAGGAGGCGCGGGCGCGCCTGGCGGCGCTGCTCGGCCACGATCGCCCCGAGGGCACGCCGCTGGCCGTTGCGGCGATCGTCGGGACGCGGCGCGCGTCGGATGAAGGCCTAGAGGTCGCTCGTGCGCTCGGGCGCGGGCTGGCCTCCGCGGGCGTGACGGTCGTCTCCGGCATGGCGCTTGGCGTCGACTCCGCCGCCCACGCGGGCGCGCTGGAGGCGGGCGGCCGGACGATCGCGGTCCTGGCCGGCGGCGCCGACGTCCCGTACCCCGCGAGCAAGTCCAAGTTGTATGACGCGATCCTGGCCGGGGGCGGCGCGGTCGTGTCGGAGATGCCGCCGGGCTTCCGCGCGTTCCGCTGGAACTTCCCGGCGCGCAATCGGATCATCGCGGCGCTCGCGCCCGCGACGATCGTCGTGGAGGCCGCGGAGCGCTCCGGCTCGCTGATCACCGCCGAGCTGGCGCTGGAGCTCGGCCGCGACGTCGGTGCCGTTCCCGGCCCGGTGATGAGCTGGCGCTCGCGCGGCACCAACGCGCTCCTGCGCGACGGCGCCACGGTGGTCCGCGACGCGATCGACGCCCTCGACCTCACCGTCGGCATCACCGCCGCCCAGGCCGCGCTGCGCGACGCCGCGACGTCCACGCTCCCACCGCCCGCCAACCTCGCGCCGGACCTCGCCGCGCTGCTGGCCGCGGTCGAGGACGGACAAGACACGATCGCCGCTCTCGCACCCGACCCCGCGGGAGCCTCCACTGTCCGCGCCGCACTCATGGAGCTCGAGCTCCTCGGCCTGGTCCGCCGCTCGCCCACCGGCCGCCTGACCCGCACGATGCGCTCGGCGTTCGCCTGACGTCGATCTCACGTCCCGAGCCGCGGGCGCGTTGTGGAAGGCGACAACGTGCGAACGAGGCAGGGAGCGAGATATGGACATTGCCTTCATCACCGGTGCCAACAAGGGCATCGGGTTGGCGACCGCGGAGCGGCTGGGTGGGATGGGGGTGCGCGTCGTGGTCGGCGCGCGCGAGCAGGCGAAGGGCGCGGCGGCGGTGGCGGAGCTGGTGGAGAAGGGCGTCGAGGCCGTCGCGGTCGAGATCGACGTCACCGACGACAACAGCGTCCGCGCCGCGGCGGAGCTCGTCCGGGCCGAGCACGGACGGGTCGACATCCTCATCAACAACGCCGGGATCCTGCCGGAGGCGGCTGCCGCCCATCGCGTCAAAGGGCCGATGGACATCGCGATGTTCCGCGAGACCTTCGCAACGAACCTCTTCGGCGTCGTGACGACGACCGCCGCGTTCCTGCCGCTGCTGCTCGCCGCACCGCGGGGACGGATCGTCAACGTGTCGAGCACCGTCGGCTCGCTGGCCGACCAGTCCGACCCCACCTCCGCCTACCACGGCCTCGTCGTGCCGGCCTACCAGGCGTCGAAGGCCGCGCTGAACTCGATCACGATCGGCCTCTCGAAGTCTTTGGCCGACACCAACATGAAGGTCAACGCCGTGTGTCCCGGCTGGGTCCAGACCGATCTCGGCGGCCCGCACAACCGCGCCGCCGCACCCACCACGCCCGCCGATGCGGCCCACGTCGTCGTCGACCTCGCCCTCCTCGACTCAGACGGCCCGACCGGCGGCTTCTTCGACGCCGACGGCCCAGTGCGCTGGTGAAGGTCCCGCCGCGCTCGGCGACGGGGCGACGGCGTTGGCCGTCGCCCCGCCGAGCGAGCTCTACGGCATCGCCAAGCTGACGTGCAGGATCGTCGTCGCGTCGGTGAAGCCGGCGCGGGCGTAGACGCGGTGGGCACCGGCGTCGCCGGGCGTCAGCCAGACGATCTCGATGCCCGCGGCGAAGGCGGCGCTCGCCAGCGACGCGGTCAGCGCGCCGGCGATGCCGCGGCGACGGTGGGTCGCCGAGACGCCGATGCCGGCGATCTCGGTCACGCCATCGCCCGGAACCGTCGCCACGCCGCCGCCGACGACCGCGCCGGTCTCGACGTCACGGGCGAGCAGCGTGAGGCCGCCGTCGGCCAAGCGCTCGCGGCCACGCTCGGCGGCCTCCGCACGCTCGGCCGCCGTGGCGGGCGATGGCTCAACGCCGAAGGCCACGTGCTGCACGGTGTCCAGCTCGTGCCAGTCGTCGTCGGACGCCGGCACCTCGAACACGATCCCGTCGGGTGCCGGCAGGGCGACCACGTCAGGCGGCTCGCACACCATCCCCGGCAGGAGCGCCTCGACCACGAAGCCGCCGGCGATCAGCGCGGCCTCGACGTCCGGTGCGGCGTTCGGCAGGTACTCCAGCCGCGGCAGGCGGTCGCGCTTGTTGTAGGCATCGACCAGCGCGGCGACGTCCGCCGCCGTCGGCCGCGCGCCGTCGTCGGGGATCGCGTAGTTGGTGTAGGGCATGGCATCGCGCGCGTTGAACGTCGCGAGGAACGGGCCGACGCGCTCGACGTCGCGCCCACGCGCGGCCGCGCCGCGCAGGTACTGCTGGATCCGGTGATCGGAAAGCACTTCTTGTAGGCCTTTCGGCAGGAAGGAATCGACGACCGCGCCGAACATCGCGTTCGGCGGGGGAGATCGCATTGGGCCGCGGGCGGCGCTTGGTCAGCGCACAGGGCCGGCGGCGTCTTGGCAACGAATCGTCGTCAGAGGCCTCATCGCCGACGGTACCAGCCGTCGCAGCGCGTGGCCAGGGGTGCTAGCACGAAGAGGACGCCGCTTGGCAGGGGCGGCGGCTAGCATCGCCGCCGATGGCCACGACCTCCCCGCGCGTCCCCGTCTGCCTCTCGATCGCCGGCTCGGACTCGGGTGGGGGCGCGGGGATCCAGGCGGATCTGAAGGCGTTCGCGCGCTGCGGGGTGCACGGGACGACGGCGATCACCGCGATCACCGCGCAGAACACGGTGGCGGTCACGCGGGTGGAGCCGGTGTCACCGGAGATGGTGGTGGCGCAGATCGAGGCGGTGGCGAGCGACTTCACGATCGGCGCCGTGAAGATCGGGATGGTCGGAGGGGCGCCCGTGATCGAAGCGGTGGCCAAGGCGCTCGATGCGCTGCCGCCCAACACGCCCGTCGTCCTGGACCCCGTGATGATCGCCGAGTCCGGCGCCCGCCTGTTGCCCGAGGACGCCGAGCGCGCGCTGGTCGAGCTGCTGCTCCCGCGGGCGACGGTGGTCACGCCGAACGTCCCGGAGGCGCGCGCGCTGGCGGGCGCGACCGCCGCCACGCTGGATGGGGCGGAGCTGGCCGTCGCGGTCCGCGAACGCGGCGCGAACGCCGTCGTCGTCACCGGCGGCCACCGCGCGACGGCGACCGACGTCTTGCTCCCGCTCGGCGCCGACGCTGGCAACGCCATCGAGATCCCGGGCGCGCGCCACCCCGACGGCGCCGCCCACGGCTCCGGCTGCACGCACTCCTCGGCGCTCGCCGCGCACCTCGCGCTCGGCTTCGAGATCGTCGAAGCCGCCCATGCCGCGCGGGCGATCGCCGCCGAGGCCGTGCGCTACGGCCTGCGCGACCTTGGCGCCGGTGCCGGGCCCGTCAACGTCCTCGGCGTCGGCTACGGCGACGTCCACGCGGTCCCGAACGCCGGCCGCCTTGGCGCGCCCGCCATCACGGAGTAGGACATCCGGCACATTCACGGCGCACCGGACCGTTCGGCCTTTGCCATAATCACGCCGGTGAGGTTCCTGCGCATGAAGCCTGGTCATGGCGAGGTCCTCCTGGCCGAAGGCGACGTGGACGTCGTCAGCGAGGAGCAGATGCTCCTGGACGAGTTTCGCCGCCAGCTCGACGAGGGGATGTGGGCGGCGGTGCCGGTCACGTCCAGCGCCGGGCGCCGCGAGGCCCGGATGGTGAAGGCCTTCGAGGACGTCCCGCGCGACGCCGACCGCGTCATCTTCTTCCCGCGCGCCGCGGGCGGGCGGTAGAGGACCACCGCGATGCTGCTCGCGCTCGGCGCCACCCTGATCGTGATCGTGGCGCTGCTGTGGGAAGTCGCCGCTCCGCGCCTGACCGAGACCTTCGAGCGGCACAAGGCCCGCCGCGCGCGCGTCCCCGTCGACGTCTACGACCCCGGCCGCGAGCGCCGCGCCGAGCAGCGCGCTCGCCAGCTCCTGCGCTCCTGCGTCAACGACGAGGAGTGGGATATGTATCGCGAGCTCGGGTTCATCCGCGTCTGGGGCGGCCTGGCCGAGGGTCCCGACCAGGGCGGCACGAACGCGACCCGCGCCGGCGCGCCTTACGCCTACCTCATCTACCCGCACAAGCCGGTCGTCGCCTACCTGCCGCAGACCCGCGAGCTGCTCGCCGAGTACTGCGTGGCCTTCCCGGACGAGACGCGGCCCTACGGCTCTGCGCGCCTGCCGGACTCCGACGACGCGCTGGCCAAGTGGATGGCCTTGACCGGCGACGAGCGCCACCTCGTCGGCCAGGCCAACATGCACCTGCCCGGCCGCCAGGTCGACCCCAAGCAGGTCCGCCGTGACCTGTGGCGCTTGACGCAGTGGGAGCAGGCGCGCCTGCGCCGCCTCGCGCGCGAGCAGCGCACGACCACGTCGTAAGCGGCGGCCGCGCCGGCGATGGGCCGCGCGTAGGGGAGACGCGGCACGCCGCGGGGTAGCCCACGGATCGTGGACCCCAAGCACAAGAGCCGCGCGCTGACCGAGGGCCCGGAGCGCGCCGCCGCTCGCGCCTACCTCAAGGGCATCAACTACTCCGACGAGGACCTCGCCAAGCCGATCATCGGCGTGGCGAACACCTGGATCGAGACGATGCCGTGCAACTTCCACCTGCGGATGCTGGCCAAGCACGTCAAGGACGGGATCCGGGCGGCGGGCGGGACGCCGATGGAGCTCAACACGGTCGCGATCTCCGACGGGATCACGATGGGCACCTCCGGCATGAAGACGAGCCTCGTCTCCCGCGAGGTGATCGCCGATTCGATCGAGCTGGTCGCGCGCGGCCATCTGTTCGACGGCGTCGTCGCGCTGAGCGGCTGCGACAAAACGCTGCCCGGCACCGTGATGGCGCTCGCGCGGCTGGATCTGCCGTCACTCATGCTCTACGGCGGCTCGATCCGGCCCGGCCGCTTCCAGGGCAAGGACGTCACGATCCAGGCGGTCTTCGAGGCGGTCGGCGCGCACGCCGCGGGCAAGATGACCGACGCGGAGCTGCACGAGCTGGAGGGCGTCGCCAGCCCGGGCCCGGGCGCGGGCGCGTGCGGTGGGCAGTTCACCGCCAACACGATGGCCATGGCCTTCGAGGTCCTCGGGATCTCGCCCGAAGGCTCGTCGATGGTTCCGGCTGAGGCCGAGACCAAGCAGAAGGTCGCCTTCGAGGCCGGGCAACTCATCGTGGAGGTGCTCAAGCGCGGCGTCACCGCGCGGCAGGTGATCACCAAGGACTCGCTCGAGAACGCGATCGCCGCCGTCGCGACCAGCGGCGGCTCGACCAACGCGGTGCTCCACCTGCTCGCGGTCGCGCACGAGGCGGGCGTCGCGCTGAGCATCGACGACTTCGACCGCATCTCCGACGCGACGCCGCTGCTGTGCGATCTGGCTCCGGGCGGGAAGTACGTCGCGGTCGACCTCTACGCGGCGGGCGGCGTCCCGCTCGTGCTGAAGCGCCTACAACAGCTCGGGCGGTTGAACGAGAACGCGCCGACGGTGACGGGCCGGACGGTGGGGGAGATCGCGCGGGCGGCGGAAGAGGCGGAAGGGCAAGTGGTCGTGCGCGAGATGAGCGAGGCGATCAAACCGAGCGGCGGTCTCGCGATCCTCCGCGGCAACCTCGCGCCCGACGGCTGCGTCGTCAAGCTCGCCGGCCACGAGCGACGCCACCATCAAGGTCCCGCGCGGGTCTTCGAAGGCGAGGAGGCCGCGATGCGCGAGGTGCTCGCCGGCACCATCGAGCAGGGCGACGTCCTCGTCATCCGCAACGAGGGGCCGGTGGGCGGTCCCGGGATGCGCGAGATGCTCGCGGTCACCGCCGCGCTCAATGGCGCCGGCCTCGGCGAGCACGTGGCGCTGCTGACCGACGGGCGCTTCTCCGGCGCGACGCACGGCTTCATGGGCGGGCACGTCGCGCCCGAGGCGGCGCTCAACGGCCCGATCGCCGCCGTCCACGACGGCGACGTCATCACCATCGACGTCGACGCCAAGCGCATCGACGTCGACCTCGACGACGCGGAGATCGCCGAGCGCGTGGCCGCCTACGACCCGCCCGTCAGCCCCGACGCCACGGGCGTCCTGGCCAAGTACGCCAAGCTGGTCGGCAGCGCCGGCCAGGGCGCGGTGACGACCTAGTCCTCCAAGAACTCCTCGACGAGCGCGTTGAACGCCACCGGGCGCTCCAGCATCGCCACGTGGCCCGTCTCCTCGTAGACGACCACGCGCGACCCCGGGATCAGCTTCCCGAACTCCCACGCGTCACGCACCGGGATCAGCGGGTCCTTGGTGCCCCACACGACCAGCGTGGGGACGGTGATCTCCGGCAGCCGGTCGCGGATCGGGTACGACGTCAGGGCATCCAAAGCAGGGACGAACCCGGGCTTGCCCGAGCCGCGCAGCTGCTCGGCGGCCAGCGGAGCCGGCAGCCGGCCCGGATGCGCCGCGACGATCGCCAGCAGCTGCTTGCGCAGCCGTGGACGGCGGACGGCGGAGTCGGCGCGCGAGGCCAGCCAGCCCGCGCTCGCCGCCGTGATGTTCGCCGTCAGCCGCGCCGCGCGGTAGACGTTGCGCTGGGACTCGATCGTCAGGCCCGCGGGGGAGACCAGCACCAACCGGTCGACCCACGTCGGGAACCGCAGCGCGATCTCGGCACCGACGAAGCCGCCCATCGAGTTGCCGACCACGACCGCACGCGTCACGCCCAGCCCGCGCAGCAGCTCGTCGACGATCCCCGCGTAGCCCGTGATCGAGATCTTCTCCGCTGGCATCGGCGACGCGCCGAAGCCGGGCAGGTCCATCGCGATGCAGCGCCAGCCAGCCGCCGCCAGCACGGGCAGGTTCTCCAGCCAGTTCTGCCAGGAGCCGGAGAGGCCGTGGATCCAGACGATCGTGCCGTGGGCGGCGCCCGCATCAGGCCCCGGCCCGATGTCGATCACGTTCACTGGTCGTCCGGCCACCTCGACCCAGCGCTGGTGCTGTCGCCAGTCGATGTCGAGCCACAGGCTTCTACCTGCCGGTCCGTATAGGTCGACGGCCACGGTCGGCTGGTCCGGCATCGTCACGCTCGCCATGGCCCTACGATACGTCCCGGAGCGTCGTCGCCGCGGGAGGAGACGGCCGTCGGCGCACCGGGTCACACCTATGCGCATCGCGATCGACATCGACTCCACCCTCCACCACTACTGGGACGTCCTCTCAGACGCCGCCCAGCGCCGCTTCGGGATCGACCTGCCCTACGAGGAGCAGTTCGACTGGGGGATCACCCGCCTGAAGCCCGAGCAGCTCCGCTGCGTGATTGACGAGACCCACGCCGACGCGGCGATCCTCGCGGGTCGCCCGTACGACAAGGCCGTCGAGACCGTCAACGCGTGGCACGCCGACGGCCACTTCATCCACATCACGAGCCACCGCGCGCAGCGCGCGCACGCGGCCACCGAGCAGTGGCTCGACGCGATCGGCCTGAAGTACGACGAGCTCTACTGCTCTGACGACAAGGTCACGCGCTGCACCGAGATCAGCATCGACCTGCTGATCGACGACAGTCCCAAGAACATCGAGCGGGCGATGGAGCGCGGCATCCGCGTGGCGACGATCCACCACCCGTGGAACGCCGACGTCTGCGAGATTGAAGACGTCATGTGCGCCAAGGACTGGGCGCAGTTGGCCGCCAAGCTCGCCCCGCTGCTGGCCAAGACCAAGACCTCGGTCGCTTAGCACGCCCCCGCCTGGGACAATCCCCGGCGGGATGGCGAACACGACCCGGAGCACGTTGCGGCAGGGCGAGCAGGAGCCCGCGCGGATCGACGAGGACGACCGGCTGGCGCTGGTCGACGACGCACCGGCGCCCGCGGCGCCAGGGAGCGCCGGCCAAGAGGTCGCAGAGCGCCCCGAGGAGCCCGATCTGCGCCCGTACCTGGCGCCGATCGAGCCCGACCGCCAGGTCAGCGACTGGGGCCGCAGCGAGCGCGTCGAGGGCTTCTTCGACCGCACGTTGTATGACTTCTACTACCACCTGTGGTTTCGCACCGAGGTGGAGGGCATCGAGCACGTCCCGTCCGACGGCGGCGCGTTGTTGGTGTCCAACCACAGCGGCGCGCTGCCGCCCGACGCGCCGATGATCGCCAAGGCGATCAAGGAGGAGCACGCTCACCCGCGGCCCCTGCACCTCACGATGGAGAACTTTTTTCGGGGTTATCCGGGACTGAGCATGCTGCTGCCCAAGATCGGCGGCGTCACCGCACACCCGGCCAACGTCCACCGCCTGCTGCACGACGAGCAGCAGCTCGTGCTCGTCTTCCCCGAGGGTCGCAAGGGCACCGAGAAGCTCTACAAGGAGCGCTACCGCCTGCGCCGCTTCGGCCGCGGCGGCTTCGTCGAGGCGGCGATGCGCGCCAAGGCGCCGATCGTCCCGATCGCGGTCATCGGCGCCGAGGAGGCCCAGCCGATCTTCGCCCACGTCCGCCCGCTGCAGAAGCTCACGGGCCTCATCTACTTCCCGATCACGCCGTTGTTCCCGCACTTCGGCCTGCTCGGCACCGCCTACCTGCCCGCCAAGTTCAAGATCCGCTTCCTGCCGCCGGTGCCGACCGACGACCTGGGCGTCGACGAGCCATGGGAGGACCAGGCGCTCGTGCAGACGATCGCGCACGACATCCGCGCGACGATCCAGGACGAGCTGCTGGACATGCTCGGCAAGCGCAAGTCCGTCTGGTTCGGATAGCGGCATGCGCTCTCGCCGCATCCTCATCACGGGCCTGTCGACCTACTGGGGCGCGCGCCTGGCGCAGGCCCTGGAGCGCGACCCGGAGATCGAGACCGTCATCGGGATCGACCGCACGCCGCCCAAGCTCGCGCTGGAGCGCACGGAGTTCGTCCAGGTCTCAGATGCCCACAGCCTCATCCGCCGGATCGTGGACGCCGCGGAGATCGACACGATCGTGGACACGAGGTTGGTCGTCGACTCGATCGTCACGTCGCGCTCCCGCGCGCACGAGAACAACGTCATCGGCACCATGAACGTCCTGGCCGCGGCGGGCGGGCCGGACTCGCCCGTGCGCAAGTTGGTGTTCAAGTCGAGCGCCCGCTACTACGGCGCCGAGCAGGACGACCCGGCGTTCTTCACCGAGACGATGCGCCGCCCGCACGCGCCGACGACGCCGATCGAGCGCGACATCTGCGAGGCCGAGGCCAACGTCCGCGACTTCCGCCACAAGAACCCGGACGTCACGGTCACGACGCTGCGCTTCGCCAACGCGCTGGGCCCGGACCTGCGGACCTCGTGGCAGACCTACCTTGGCCTGTCGGCGATCCCGGCGATCCTCGGCTTCGACCCGCGGGTCCAGTTCATCCACGAGGAGGACATGGCCAACTGCCTCCAGCACGCGGTCCTCTACGACCTCGACGGCACGTTCAACTGCGCGGCCGACGGCGTCCTGGTCCTCAGCGAGGTCGCCGACCTGCTCGGCAAGCCGCTGTTGCCGATCCTGCCGCCGTGGGGAACGGGCCTGGCGACGACGGTCGCGCGCCGTGCCGGGCTGCCGATCCAGGCCGAGATGCTCCCGCAGCTGCGCTTTGGCCGAGCGCTGGACAACCGCCGCTACAAGGCGACCGGGTTCGTCTACCAGCACACGACACGCGAGACGGTCCTCAAGCTGCGCGAGCAGCAGCGCCTGGAGCCGATCCTGCGCGGGGTGACGGGGACGTCGTACCGCTATGAGTCCGCGGTCGAGGAGTTCTTGCGCTTCAGCCCGAGCGTGCGGCAGGCCAATGCGCGGCCGCAGCTGGGGCCGTCCAACAGCGCGCCCCGGGCGCGGCTGGCCGAGGAGCAGGCGGGAGACGGGGACTCGCCCGCGCCCATCGCGGCGCCCACGACGCCCTACGCCTCGCTGCCCGCGCGGGAGATCCTCGCGATCCTGCCGTCGCTGGGCCACGACGATCTCCGCGCATTGCGCGATCACGAGGCCGCGAACGCCGCGCGCCAGACCGTCTTGCGGGGCATCGACCGCCTGTTGGGCGAACCGCAGACGTCCGCTCGCTGACAATTTGAAGCACGCCGACGCGCCCGATCCGGCGGGCAGCGGTCCTTGCAGGGGTTTTCTCGGGTTGTCCGACCGACTACCCTGACACTCTCCAGGGCCCCTCCTCGCACTCAGTGTTGCTCACCCGTCCTTTCATCGCCGGCGCCGTCATCGTCGCCACCATTGCCGCGCTCGCCATCGGCACGTACGTCTACGACCACGGTCGTCAGGAAACGATCGCCAAGGGCGTGACGATCGGCGGGGTGGACGTCGGGGGGCTCAAGCGCGCGGCGGCCGAGGCCAAGCTGCGCGCCGAGATCCTCGATCCGCTCAACCAGGCGGTCGTCGTGGACCACGGCAACAAGCGCTGGACGCTGAGCGCGCGCGAGGCGAAGGTCGCGACCAACCTCACCGCCACCGTCGACGAGGCGCTGCTGCGCAGCCGCGAGGGCAACATGGTGCAGCGGGCCTGGCGCGGCGTCACCGGCGAGTCGATCGACGCCAAGCTCGAGCCGAAGGTCACGTTCTCCGACGCCGCGATCATCCGGATGCTGGACCGCGTGCGCCGCTCGATCGACCGGCCCGCGATGAACGCGACGGTCAAGTACACGCTTCAGGGCCCGAAGACGACGCCGTCGCACGACGGCCTCGCGGTCGACGCGACCTCGTTGCACAGGAAGATCAAGACCGCGCTCGTCGCACCCGACGCCAAGCGGCGCTTCAGCGCGGCGACCAGGCACGTTCAGCCGAAGGTCACCGAGGCCGCGATCGAGCAGCAGGCCGCGACCATGCTCGTCGTCGACCGCGAGCACTTCGAGCTGCGCCTCTACAAGAACCTCAAGCTGGCCAAGACCTACAGCGTGGCGATCGGCGCGGTCGGCCGCGACACGCCCGAGGGGCTCTACCACATCCAGAACAAGGCGGTTAACCCCGCCTGGACCAAGCCCTACAGCGACTGGGTCCCGAAGGATGAGCAGGGCACGGTCGTCCCGGGCGGCACGGCGGCGAACCCGCTGAAGGCCCGCTGGCTGGGGATCTTCAACGGCGCGGGGATCCACGGCGTCGACCCGTCCGAGTACGGCTCGATCGGCCACGCCGCCTCCCACGGCTGCGTGCGCATGCGGATCGCCGACGTCGAAGAGCTCTACCCGCGGGTCCCGGTCGGCGCGCCGATCCTCATCGCCTAGCCGGCGGTGAGGTCCACGTCGCGAATAGCGTCGATTGGGACTTCTTCCCAGCCGTCCTCCAGCAGGGAGGCCTGGCGGTCCGAGTGGCGAAGAACGAGCGTGCCGATGAAGATCCCGTGCGTTCTCTTGCGCAGCACCGCGTACCACATGGTCGTTCCGTCGATGTCCCCGCGGACTCGATGCCAGGGCCGCGGCGGGTCGTCGCTGGGCGGCGAGATGCCCGCCTCGATCAGCTGCGCGTGCGTGGCGACCTGACCGGAGTTGGTGTCGATGAAGAAGAGTCCCACGCCCACGGAGGATAGGCCCGCGCTGAGCGAAGCGTGGACCGATGCCCTGCGCCTCTTCGAGGCCGACCTCGTCCGCCGCGGCGCCGCCGAGCGCACCCGCCGCGCCTATGGCTTTGACTGCTCGCAGTTCGCGCTCTGGTGCACGACCCAGGGTTGCGAGCCGACCGACGTCACCACGCGCGTCCTGCGCCGCTACGCCCAAGCGCTCGGCGAGCGTGACGTCGTCCCGGCGACCGTCGCCCGCAAGCTCGCCGCGCTACGCGCTCTCTACCGGACCTTGCGCGAGCACGGCGTCATGCCTGCCAACCCCGCCGACCTGGTCCCGGCGCCAAAGAAGCCATCCAAGCTGCCGCGCGTCCTAAAGGCCGACGAGGTCGCCGAGCTGCTGGATCGCATCCCGCAGACCACGCCGCTGGACGTCCGCGACCGCGCGCTGTTCGAGCTGGCCTACGCGTGCGGCCTGCGCGCCGAAGAGCTCGTCAACCTCAACACGCCCTCGTTGGACTTCGACGCCGAGGAGGTCCGCGTCGAGGGCAAGGGCGGCAAGACCCGGATCGTCCCCGTGGGCGAGGCCGCCGTCCGCGCCCTGACGAGGTATGTGGAACGCGCGCGTCCCGCGTTGCAGACTGATCGCGCCGAGCCCGCGCTGTTTCTGTCCAAGTCCGGCAAGCGGTTGTCCACAAGCGACGTCCGGCGGCGTTTGCGCGTCTGGTCCAAGCGTGCCGCGCTGCAAGGCGGCGCGCACCCACATGCGCTGCGTCACTCGTTCGCGACCCACCTTTTGGACGGCGGCGCCGACCTCCGCGCGATCCAGGAGATGCTCGGCCACAGCAGCATCTCCACGACGCAGATCTATACCCGTGTAGAGTCCGCGAGGCTCAAGTCAGCGTATGCGCGGGCGCATCCGAGGGCATGAGCAAGTCGGGGACACGGATGGAGACAAACGTCAAGGCGATTGAGCTACGGGACCTCTGGCGCCGCTACAAGGCGACGGGGGATGTCCATGCGCGCGAACGGCTGGTCGTCGCGTACTCGCCGCTGGTCAAGTACGTCGCTGGCCGCATGGCCTCGGGCCTGCCGGCACACGTCGAAGAGGCCGACCTCATCTCCTACGGGCTGGTCGGCCTGATCAGCGCGATCGAGCGCTTCGACCTCGAGCGCGAGATCAAGTTCGAGACCTACGCGATCACCCGCATCAAGGGCGCGATCATCGACGAGCTGCGCTCCCTGGACTGGGTGCCGCGCTCCGTCCGCGCCAAGGCCCGCGAGATCGAGAAGGCCAACACCAAGCTCGAGCACCAGCTGCAGCGCGCGCCGACCGACGAGGAGATGTCGCGCGAGCTCGGTGTGACGACCGACGAGTTCCAGGAGTCGTTGCTCCAGATCTCCAACTCCTCGGTTGCGGCGCTGGACGAGCTGTGGACGGTCGGCGACTCGAGCGGAGACGCCGTGTCGCTGCTGGACACGCTGACCGACGAGAACGCGCCGGACCCGGCCGCGGTGATGGACCAGACGGACCTCAAGGACCGTGTGGCCGACGCGATCGCGCGACTGCCCGAGCGCGAGAAGCTCGTGGTCGCGTTGTACTACTACGAGAACTTGACGCTGCGTGAGATCGGCGAGGTCCTGGGCGTCACCGAGTCGCGCATCTCGCAGCTGCATACGAAGGCCGTGCTGCGGCTGCGTGCGCGGCTGATCGAGACCGAGTAGCACGGCGCACCGAACGTCCGCGCCGCGGGTCGGCTCTGACGCCGGGCATGTCTGCCGCTTGCGGCCTTGTGCCGTTTGCCGCTAGGGTCGCCGCACCGAACATCAGGCCGCGGGCGCCTGAGTCAAACGGGTCCCGGGCGCATTTGGAGGCGGCCTCCGAGGAAAGGAGCCTGGGCATGCACAAGGCTGCGGATCGCATCCGCAATGTGGCCCTTGTCGGCCACCGCGGATGCGGCAAGACGTCGCTGTTTGAAGCGCTGCTCTTCCAGGCACAGGCGACGAACCGCCTAGGCAGCGTCGCGGATTGCACCTCGCTCTCAGACAGCGAGCCGGACGAGCAGGCGCGCGGGATGTCGATCGGCGCCGCGCTGAACTCGTTCGAATGGCAGGACCGGCGGATCAACCTGCTCGACACGCCCGGCGAGCCGAGCTTCGTGGCCGACGCGCTCGGCGCCCTGCGCGTCTGCGAGTCGGCCGTCTTCGTCATCAACGCGATGATGGGCGTGGAGGTCTCGACGATCCGGCTGTGGGATCGGGCGTCCGAGCTCGACCTCGCGCGCATGGTGTACGTGAACATGTTGGACCGCGAGCGCGCGGACTTCTTCCGGTCGCTCGACGGCCTCAAGGCCGCGTTCGGGCCGCACGTCGTCGCCGTCGAGATCCCGATCGGCGCCGAGCACGAGGTCTCCGGTGTCGTCGACCTGGTCGACATGAAGGCCTACGCCTACGACGGCGCCGGCCGCGACAACTGCCAAGAGATCCCGATCCCGGACGACCTCCGCGCGACCGCCGAGGAATACCGCGAGAAGTTGATGGACGAGGTCGCCGAGGTCTCGGACACGCTCATGGAGCGCTACCTCGAAGGCGGCGAGATCTCCCACGACGAGATCGTCGCCGCGCTCAAGGACGGCACCAACCACGGCGGGATCTTCCCCGTCGTCTGCGGCGTCGCGACGCGCAACCTCGGCACCAACCGCCTGCTCGACGCGATCGTGGAGGACCTGCCGTCGCCGGTCAAGCACGGCCTCATGGAGGTCACCGACCACGTCGCGCTGGAGCCGGTCGAGGACAAGGAGCTGTTCGCCTACGTCTTCAAGACGCGCGCCGACCCGTTCGCGGGCCGCATCAACCTGTTCCGCGTCTACCAGGGCGTGATGGCCCACGACAGCCACGTGCTCAACACCCGCTCCCACAGCAAGGAGCGCATCGGCCAGTTGATCCGCTTCTCCGGCAAGGAGTCCGAGACCGTCGACGAGTTCGGCCCCGGCGACATCGGCGCGGTGGCCAAGTTGAAGGAGACGCGCGCCGGCGACTGGCTGGCGGCGGTCGACGAGCCGATCGCGATGCCGGCGATCAGGCTCCCGGCGCCGGTGATGGCGTTCGCGATCGAGGCGAAGGCCAAGGGCGACGAGGAGAAGGTCTTCACCGCGCTGCGGCGCCTCCAGGAGGAGGACCCGACGATCGACCTGCACCGCGACCGGCAGACCGGTGAGGAGATCGTCGCGGGCCTGTCGCAGATGCACGTCGAGGTGGTCGTCGACCGGCTGAAGTCGCGCTTCGGCGTCGAGGTCACGCTCAAGCCGCCGCGGGTGCCATACCAGGAGTCGATTCGTCGGCCGGCCAAGGCGCACGGCCGCCACAAGAAGCAGACCGGCGGCCGCGGCCAGTTCGGCGATTGCCACATCACGATCGAGCCGCATCCCGAAGGCGAGTTCGAGTTCGTGGACGCGATCAAGGGCGGCGTGATCCCGCAGGGCTTCATCCCGGCGGTGCAGAAGGGCGTCCTGGACGCGATGGCCCACGGCCCGATCGCCGGCTACCCGCTCAAGGGCGTCCGCGTGACGGTCTTCGACGGGTCCTACCACTCGGTCGACTCGTCCGAGCAGGCGTTCAAGACCGCGGGCGCGATCGCGATGCGCCAAGCGATGGAGGCTGCGGGCGCGGTCCTGCTGGAGCCGATCATGATGGTGACGCTCTCGGTGCCTGAGGACTCGGTCGGCGATGTGATCGGCGACCTCAACTCGCGGCGCGGGCGGCCGCAGGGGATGGAGCCCAGCGCGACCGGCATGACGGAGGTCAAGGCCGAGGTCCCGATGGCGGAGATGCTCACCTACGCGCCCGACCTGCGCGCGATCACCGGCGGGCAGGGCGACTACACGATGGAGTTCGTGCGCTACGAGGAGGTGCCGGGGCACCTGGCCAGCAAGGTGGTCGCGGCGGCGGCCAAGGAGGAGGAGGCGGCACACGCCTAAACGCATGCGCCGTTGCGGGAGGCCGGTGCCAAGAGGCACTTCGCTACCGTGGGCGGCGACTTGACCCGCAAGTCGATCACCACAAACCCCGTCGTCGTCACATGCGACGTCTGCGGCCGCACGCTGCTGCGCGGCGAGCATCACGACGTGTTCATCGCGGGCGGCCAGCGTCGCAGCGTGTGTGAACTGTGCACCGGACGCGCCGTGCACGAGGGCTGGATCCGCGAAGGCCTGGACGACGTCGTGGCCCGCGGCCGCGACGGACGCAACCGCCGGGGCTCGCTGCTCTCGCGCCTGCGCAGCCGCCGCGAGCCCCGCGTCGGCGAGCGCGAGCTGGCGCCCGACGAGCTGCCGTACTCGCGCCCGCGCGCGCACGTCGAGCGCGTGGAGGCCGACAACGCCTACCCGCGCGACGACGAGCCGCCGTTCTACGACGACGCGCCGGCGCCAGCGCCCCTGCCCGCCGCGGCCGCGCCGGAGCCCGAGGTCGCCGAGCCGCTGGACCACACGCTCTACACGCAGCGCGACGTCCACGGCGTGCCGACCAACGCGGAGCTGAAGGTCGGTCGCGCGATGGAGCTCTTCAACGGGTCGCCGCAGGTCCGCACCGTCGCCGGCGTCGCACGCTCGTTGGGCGCGCCGATCGTCAGCGCGCGGCCGTCGAAGACCGAGGGCAGCGTCGTGACGATCGTCGTCGCGTGGGAGCTGTCCTGGTACCGCTTTGAAGTGGATTTGGGCAACGAGGCGGCGGGCGTGCGCGTCGCCGCGCAGGGCTCGGAGCTGTCCGAGCTGGACACGATCGACCAGACGCCGAACGCGGCGGCCGACGACAGCGGTCGTTTGCACCCTGCAGCCTCGCTGGCTTAGGGTTCGCCGCCGGGGGGTATCGAGCGATGATCTACTGCGTCGTCCCACAAGAGCTGGCACCGGAGTTGTACGACCAGCTGACGTCGTATTACTCCGAAGATCCCAACGTCGAGGTCATCATCGACCGCCGCAAGTCTGAGCGGCGCGATCGCGGATCCGACAACGGCGAGCACCGCCGCGAGCTGCGCGACCGCCGTCGCGCACGCGTCCCCGGCGAGTTCCCGCAGCTCGACCCGGAGTGACCGTGGCGCTGGACGTCGTCGTCCACGTCGACGGCGGAGCCCGCGGCAATCCCGGCCCGGCGGCCGCTGCGGCGGTGCTCAGCGACGCGTCGAGCGGCGCGGTGCTGGACGAGGCCTCGGCCTACCTCGGCGAGACCACCAACAACGTGGCGGAGTACCGCGGGCTCCTGCTCGGCCTCGAACGAGCGCGCGCGCTGGGCGCCACCCGCGTCGAGGTCATCAACGACTCCGAGCTCGTCGCCAAGCAGGTCAACGGCGAGTACAAGGTCAAGCACCCTGACATGAAGGCCTTGCACGCCCAGGCCGCCGAGGCACTGGCTGCCTTCGAGTCCTGGTCGATCCGCTCCGTGCCCCGCGCGCAGAACGCGGACGCCGACGCGCTGGTCAACCAGGCGCTGGACGCCGCGGCGCTTTAGCCCTTAGACCGGCAGGAGCTCGATCGCCGGCAGCGCCAGCGCGTTGAGGCCCAGCGCCAGGCGCCGCACCCGTCCTGCCGCGCGCCGGACCAGCGGCCGCCGCGCCGGGGCGCGGTGGACGGCGAACTTGCGCACGTACTCCGGCACGTGCCAGATCGAGTGGCTGCCGAGCGGGAAGTGGCCGACGTCGCCCGCGCGCAGCACGTGCTGGGTGCCGTCGTCGTCGGTGACGTGGACCTCGCCGTCGAGGATGTGGACGACCTCGTCGACGCCGAAGTACCAGTGGAAGCGCCCCGCCGTGCAGTCCCAGACGTAGGTCGTGACCGCGCCGCAGTCCGACGCGGTCAGCTGCGTGCTGCGCGCGATCGGCTCGCCCTCGAGGACGTGCTCGGGCGTGATGGGGGAAAGGTCGAGGTCGACGCGCCGCGCGTCGCCCGTCCGGATGGCGCCTGCTCGCTCCATGGTCGGTTAGTCGGCTGGATGCTCCAGATCCTTGACCGTAACGGCGACGATCTCGACGTCGGCCGCCTCCAGCACGTCGCGCCCGTCGAGCACCGCGTAGCCGCGGCGGTAGTAGAGGCGCGAGAAGCCGGCGTTGGCGATCAGCTTGGCGCACGGGGGACAGGGGAAGTCGGTGACGTAGATCGTCGCCCCGTCGGTCGCGCGGCCCTCGCGGGCGGCGCGGGCGATCAGCCCGGCCTCGGCGTGGGTGGCGGTCGACAGCTCCAGCTCGACGCCCTGCGTGAAGTTCGAGCGCGGGTCGCCTGCCACGTAGGGCGCCTGCGGATGCGGGTGGTGGACGTTGGCCGCGGCGGCGGTGGTGCCGTCGGCGAAGCGGATCGCGGCGCCGACCTGGCGCCACCAGTCAAGTGACCCGTCGGCCGCGTCCTCCGCGAGCGCCGCCAGCTCGGCATCCTCGGCGTCCGTGGTCACGCGCTCGGGCCCCGGGTCGAGCATCTGCACGGTCTTGGTCTTGTCCCAGCGCAGGAAGACCGGGTCGTAGCGGACCGCGGCGCGGGGGAACCAGCGCTCGACGACCGCGTAGCTGACGTCCTCGGCCGGGAGGATCAGCGACAGGCTGTCCTCTGCCGCGAGCTGCTCGGCGCTGGTCGCGTCGAGCACGGCGACGCTCGTCGCGATCCCCAGCGACGCCAGCGCGCCCGCGGCGTCCTGCGCGTCGAGCGCCCGCACGTCCTTGGCCAGCGGCCGGTAGTCGGCGTGCAGCTCCGGCCCGATCACGAAGACGCGCCGGTCGCGCGCGTGGCGCTCCAGGAAGCGCCGGTACCCCTCGTGCAGGACCGGGACGTAGGCGAGGACGACCTCGCTCATCGAGCCATCTACCGGCCGCGCCGCCGGCACGGCCGAGCCGCAGACGGAGAGCGGTCCGTCATCGTCCGCGCCGCAGCGTCTCGTCGATCAGCCCCGGCAGGACCTCGGCGAGCTTGGGCCCGAGCTTGTCCCCGAGGTTCATGTACATCTGGCGGATCCGCTCCGAGGTCGTCACCGACGACTGGCGCTCCAGCACGACGACCTCGCCGACGACCTCCTCCAGCGCCGTGAGCTGCTCGGGCGTGTAGGAGTGATCGGCGGTGAGCACGAGGACCTCGGGCTCGACGGCGCGGATCAGTCCCCACTGTGGGTCCTCCTCGCGCTTGAGGTAGATCAGGTCGACCGGGCGCTGGTGGGCCAAGAGCTCCAGGCGCTCGTTCTCGGGGACCATCGGGCGGTCGTCGCCCTTGCGGCGGCGGATCTTCGCGTCGCTGTCCACGCCCACCACCAGGATCCCGCCGAGCTCTTTCGCGCGCGCGAGGTACTTGACGTGACCGAGGTGGATGAGGTCGAAGGACCCCGAGGTCAGCACGATGCGGTAGCCGAGCCCCCGCAGGTGGGAGACGACGCGGGTCATCTCCTCGAGGGACGGGACCAGGCGGTCGGCGAAGTTGACGTCCGAGCTCAGGACGCCGCTGGTGGCGGCCATGCGCGGAAGGATAGATGGGGTTCCGGCGGATCGTTCGGGGCCATCCGGATTCCGTCCGACGCGCTCCTAGCATGTCCCTCGTATGCCGACCTACCTGCCCTTCGACGAGCGCCGTCCCAGCAGCCAGTACCAGGACATGCTGCGCACGATCCGCGAGACGGGCGTGCAGGTCGAGACCAAGCAGGGCGAGACCGCGCTGGCGGTCGCCGGCCACCAGATGCGCTTCTCGATGGCCCATGGCGCGCCGATCATCACCGAGCGCTCGATCGGCGGGTTCGTGAGCAAGGCCATCGGCGAGCTGTGCGCGTTCATCAACGGCGCGCGCACGCTGGACGAGTTCCGGGCGTTCGGCTGCGACTGGTGGGACGCGTGGGCGACGCCGGCTAAGACGTCGTCACGCGGGCTGGCAGACGGCGACCTCGGGCCGGGCTCCTACGGGCACGCGTTCCGGAACTTCACCACCAACCTGGACGACCCCGACGACCCCGGCTTCGACCAGCTCCCGCACCTGATCCAGAAGCTGAAGGACCTGCCGCTGGACCGGACCGCGGTGATGTCGCCGTGGATCCCGAACGCCAACCACCGCGAGGCCGGCGTCAAGTCGCGCAACACGATCGCGCCCTGCCACGGGTGGATCCACGCGCTGGTGTTCAACGACAAGCTGCACCTGATCCACAACCAGCGCTCGGGCGACACGCCGATCGGCGTGCCGTCCAACATGGCGCAGTACACGGCGCTCGGCCTGATGATCGAGCAGCTCACGGGCTACGAGTTCGTGGAGTACGTGCACTGGATCCAGTACGCCCACATCTACTCCAACCAGGTGGAGTTCGTGGACGAGCTGATTGAGCGCGACCCGCTGCCGCTGCCGACGCTGGAGCTGACCGAGGCCGGCAAGCGCGTCACCGACATCCACGACTTCCGCGCCGACCACTTCGCGCTGAGCGACTACCACCCGCACCCGGCGATGCGCGGCATCCCGGTCCTGACGTGATCTCGCTGGTCGTCGCCTGGGCGGGGAGCGCACGCGTGATCGGGCGCGACGGCGGGCTGCCGTGGCACCTTCCGAGCGACATGAAGCACTTCCGCGAGCTGACGACGGGCGGGACGGTGATCATGGGTCGCAACACCTATGAGTCGATCCCGGAGAAGTTCCGGCCGCTGCCCGACCGGCGCAACATCGTGCTCTCGTCGTCGTCCTCGTTTGACGGGGCCGAGGCCTACACGTCGCTGGAGTCCGCGCTGGCGGCTGCGGGCACCGACGCGTTCGTGATCGGCGGCGGGCAGACCTACGCCGAGACGCTGCCGCTCGCCGACCGCGTGTACGCGACCGAGATCGTCGAGGACGTCGACGGCGACACGTTCTTCCCGGCGCTCGACCCCGCGCAGTGGGCCGTGTCCTCGTCGTCGCAGACCATCGCCGAGAACGGCCACGAGTTCACCATCAAGGTGTATGACCGGCGCTGAGACCCTGTACTACCTCGACGCGGCGCGCACCGAGGACCAACGTGCGTACATGTCGTCCTTGGAGGAGCGCGGGATCTGCATCTTCTGCGAGGAGCACGTCGCCGAGCACCAGGAGCACCCGGTCGAGCACCGCGGCGAGTTCTGGTACATCACGCGCAACGCCTATCCCTACGCGGGGACGGTCGCGCACTACCTGATCGTGCCGCGGACGCACGTGGCGTCGTTCGACGAGCTGCCAGACGCGGCGGGGGCCGAGCTGTGGTCCTTGCAGCGGCTGCTGAAGGACCGCCACGCGCCGCTGGCCACCGCGACCGTCATGCGCTCGGGCGACATGAGGTACAACGGCGGCTCGGTCGCGCACCTGCACGCGCACTTCGTGATCCTGGACGACGCCCCGTCGGCCACCGTCAAGTTCAAGGTGAGCGCATGAGCTCTGAGGTCTCCCGCGACGTCGAGCTGCTGCACGAGGTCGGCTCGCTGCGCCGGGTCGCGCGCACGTGGGTGCAGTTCACCGGCGCGGGGATGGCCAACGTCGCCGAGCACACGCTGCGGGTCGCGTGGATCGCGATGGCGATCGCGCGGCGCGAGGGCGCCGACGGCGCGCGCTGCGCGCAGCTCGCGTTGGTGCACGACCTGGCCGAGACGCGCACGGGCGATGTGCATTACCTCTCGCGGATGTACGTCGAGCGGCGCGAAGACGACGCGTTAGGTGACGCCGTCGCCGGCACGTCGCTGGAGGAAGACGTCCGCGCGCTGTGGGACGAGTACCACGCCCAAGCGTCGCTCGAGGCCCGGATCGTCAAGGACGCCGACAACCTCGACTGCGACCTCGAGCTGACCGAGACGCCCGACACCGCGCTGGTCACGTCGCTGCGCCCGACCCGCGAGCGCGTCCGCGACAAGCTTCACACCGACACCGCCCGCGCGCTCTTCGACGCGATTTACGCCGACGACCCGCACGCCTGGCACACGACCGCGCCCAACCGGATGGTGGCCGGCGATTGGCGCGGCGGGGAGGACGCCGGAGCCCCAGCCGGGGGATAGCTGTAGGGACCTGAGGCGCGGGCGCGCGTAGCCTCGGTTCCATGGCCGTTCAGTCCGACGAGCTGCGCCTGCCCGTGGGGCCGCCGCTGCCCGCGCCCGTTCTTCCCGCCGTCGCGCCCGCCGCGCCGGCTTCCGCGGTGCGCCGCACCTGGGCCGCCACGCGCCGCGGCCTGGAGCGCCATCGCAAGCTCGTCGCCGTCGTGGGCTCGCTGGTTGCGGCGGGCCTGTTGGCTTACGTGATTGCCGGCCACCGCGACGACTTCGCGACCGCGTTGTCACGCGCGTCGATTGGAGTTCTGGCGCTCGCCGCGGTCCTGCAGATCGTCGCGCTGCTGTCGCGCACCGAGGCGTGGCACCGGACGATCGAGGCCGCGGGCGGCACGGTCGCGCGACGGCCGCTGTATCGGGCGTCGAGCATGGGCTACGTCGGCAGCCTGCTCAACGCGCAGCTCGGGACCGTCGCGCGGATCGCGGCGCTGCGCCGGTCCAGCCCCGCCGACGCGCCGCCGGTCCCGACGCTGCTGGCCGCCGAGCTGCCGATCCTGGCGATCGAGGCCGGCCTGGCCGCGGCGACGTCCGTGACGCTGATCGGCCCGCTCGGACTGCCGTGGTGGTGCCCGATCATCTTCGTCGCGGTGATCGGCGCGCTCACCTTCGGCCTGCGTCGGATGTCGGTCCGCGCGACGCGGCCGCTCTGGCAGGGCCTGCGGGTTCTCCACACGCTGCGCGACGGCCGGACGCTCTTCCTATTGGTGTTGATCGCCGTCTTCGCGCAGATCGCCCGCAACTGGCTGCTCCTGCACGCGGTCGGCGTCGACGCTTCGATCTTCGACTCGATCGCGGTCTTGATAGCGATGGTCGCGATCGGCCAGCTGCCGGTCGGCCCGAGCGTCGGCGCGGGCGCGACCGTCCTGATCCTCGGCAGCGGTGGGGTCGCCGCGGCGGCCGCCGCCGGCGTGCTCGCGACCGCGACCGGGTTGGTCGGCGGTCTGGCGTTCGCCGTCTGGGCGGCCGGCGACCGGCTCTGGGCGCACCGGCGCGGGCTCGCGCCCTCCGGTTAGAGTCGCGTCATGAGCACGTCGCCCGCGCCCTCCGCCGCTCTGCCGACCGCCGAGGACGCCGCGGCCTTTGCGCGCGACGGCGTCGTCGTCCTGCGCGGGCTGCTGACCGGCGACGAGGTCGACACGCTCGTGCGCGGGGTGGACAAGAACCTCGCCGACCTCAGCCCGCTGGGCATGAACGCGACCGAGCCCGGCAAGCCCGGCGCGTTCGTCGAAGACTTCCGCAACTGGCAGCAGATCGAGGAGTACGAGCAGGTCATCCGAGGGTCGGCATTGGGCGCGGCGGCCGGGTTGTTGATGGGGTCGCAGGAGGTCCGTCTGTTCCACGACCACCTGCTGGTCAAGGAGCCGGGGACGCTCGACCGCTCGCCGTGGCACCAGGACCAGCCCTACTACCCGATCGACGGCGCGCAGACGATCTCGTTCTGGATCCCGCTGGACCCAGTCGCGCGGCCTTCGACGCTGGAGTTCGTCACCGGCACGCACGCCGGCCCGTGGTTCATGCCGCGCTCGTTCGTCAAGAAGACCGCGATGGTCTTCGACGAAGGCGCGCTGGAGGAAGTCCCGGACGTCGACGCCGACCGCGCCGCGTTCCCGATCAAGGGCTGGGCCTTGCAGCCCGGCGACGCCGTGGCCTTCAACATGCTGACCCTGCACGCCGCCGCCGGCTCCCCGGCACGCCGCCGGGCGTTCAGCGTTCGCTTCACCGGCGACGACGCCACCTGGGCACCGCGCCCACACCGCACCTCGCCGCCGTTCCCGGACGTCGAGTTGGAGGCCGGCGCGCCACTCGACCACCCGCTCTTCCCGGTCGTCTGGTCGCACGCCTTCTCCAGCGGCTCGGGCCGCTTCAACACACCGCCCGCCTCATAGGCGGCCACGCTGCGGGACCACGTAAGGTCCGCCCATGTTGCTCTGCTCGATGGGCGTCTCGGCCGATGGCTTCATCAACGACCGCCAAGGATCGTTTGCCTGGTCACCACCCAGCGATGAGCTGTTCGGCTTCCACCTCGAGCAAGTAGGTCAGCTCGGCGGGTACCTCCTCGGCCGTCGCCTCTACGAGATGATGCTCGTCTGGGAGACGGATCCGTCCATGCGCGCCGACGAAGCGCGGTCGGCCTTCGCCGACGTCTGGTGCGCGCTTCCGAAGGTCGTCTTCAGCCGCACGCTCGACCGCGTTGAGGGCAGCAACACCCGGCTCGCTGAGGGCTCGGTCGCCGAGGAGATCGCCGCGGCGCTCGCTGGGACCGACAAGGACGTCTCGATCGGCGGTGCCCAACTGGTCGGGGAGGCCATCGAGCTCGGCCTTCTCGACGAGCTGCGCATGTTCCGCTACCCCGTCCTGGTCGGAGGCGGCACGCCGCTGCTGCCGCCGGTCACCACGGACGTCCCGCTCGAGCTGGCCGAAGTCAGGACCTTCGAGTCGCGCGTGATCTACGAGCGCTATCGCCGCGTCCGCGCTTCGACGGCCTGACCCAGAGACGCAGAAAGCCCCGCCGGAGCGGGGCCTTCTGAACGAAGCGGATGAAGGGACTCGAACCCTCGACCTTCTGCATGGCAAGCAGACGCTCTAGCCAACTGAGCTACATCCGCGTGGTCACGGCAGTCTAGCGAAGGTCGGCGGCGTGGTGTCGACTCAGCGCCGGGTTGGCTTAAGCGTGATCTGGAGCTTCTGGCGGGCGGTGTTCCCGGCCGCGTCGGAGGCCTCGACGACCACGAAGAGCTGGCCGCCGTGCTTGCGCTTGAGCGCGGCGCGGAGGTCCTTCAGCGCGTAGTTGCCGAGCTTCAGCGTGATCTTCTGGGTGCCGGTGCGCGGCGTCTTGGTCTGGAAAGGCGGCAGGGGTGCAACGCGCTGGCGGGACTTGCTGCCCTGAGGCTGGGTGCGCAGGTTCGACGTGACGAAGAGCTTGCAGGCCTCGGAGCACTTGGCCTTCAAGACCACCGACTTGGTCTTTGAGGACACCTTCAACCGCTTGGAGAAGCCGACGAGCGTCAGCTTCGGGCGCGTCGTGTCCAGGCCGGCGGGCGCGGGGCCGAGCTCGCCCGGCTTGGCGGCGCGGGTGGTTGCGCTGCGTGTGGCAGCGACCACCGTTCCAGCGGCGGTCTTCCAGGCGGCGAGCGTGCGGTCGCCGGTGCTGGCGATCGAAACGGGCGTCACGCCGTCGCGGGAGCCGTAACCGACGGTCGTGTCGGCGCCGCCGGCGTCGACCGCGTGGACGGCGCCGGTGGTCGGGTCGGCCCAGAGCGCGGTCACCGTGCCGTTGGGCGCGGCGGTCACGGCGGTGTCCACCGTGATGGGGCTGCTGTACGCCGGGCCGGCCTGGACGGGCGCGCTGAACGAGGCGCCCGGCGCGCCCTGCAACGCGGCCCAGACGGAGCCGCTGCCCGCGTAGGACACGGCGGCGCCGCCGCCCGGTGCCGGAACGAGGTCGACGTCATAGGCGGGGCCGGAGCCGAGCGGCTGGGCCTCGCCGAACGCTGCGCCCGCACCCGCCGGGCGCAGCGCGTACAGCGCCCCGCCCGCGTTGCCCCACACCGCGACGAGCGTGCCGTCGGCGTCGAACGCCACGCGCGGCGAGTAGTCGTCTCCCTCACTGGCGCTGCGGCTCATCGCGACACCGGCCTCGAACGCGCTCGCGCCCGCTGGCCTGACCGCCACCCGCGCGCGGTACTTGCCGCCGAGCTGCCGGTAGGCGATCGCCACGGCCCCGCCGCCGCCCGTCGCGACGTCGATCGAGTCGACCGCCGCGCCGCTCTGCAGCGCGACCGGCTCGCCGAAGGCCGTCGTCCCCGCGGGCATCGTCGCCACCTGCAAGCTGTAGGAGTTGGCGCTCTCCTTGGTGCGGTACGCGACGACGATCGCACCGTCGCTCGTCACGCCCACGTCGATCGAGTTGACGCCTGTGCCCGGCAGCGCCGCGTCGGCGCGGACGCTCCCGTTCGGCGCCAGCACCGTCACGTGACCGGTCCCGCCGGCCGCCCAGCCGATCGCGACCGTCCCGTCGGCGCCGAGCGCGCTGGTCAGGCCCAGCGCCGAGGCGCCGGACGCGATCGGCACGGGGGAGCCGAAGACGCCCGCGGCGGTGCCGGTCGCCAGCAGCGCATCGCTGCCGCTCCCGGCCAAGACCAATGACTTGCCGGTCGCGGGCGAGACGAGCGCGTTGGGGGCCGAGCCGGCGGGGATGACGTCGACGGGCGCCGACCACGAGGCGGCACCGGCCGTGGCGGGAACCGCGGCCGCCGCAGCAGCAGCGACGGCGAGGGAGGCGAGAACGGAAGGCTTCAAGAACATGGCATCCCTTGCAACGCGCCCGTGGCCCCGAAGGTTTCACCCGCTCCAGGCGGCTTCGTGCTCGGGGTGGTCGTCGATGTAGGCCTGACGCCCGTCGAAGGCTTGGATGTCGTCCTCGAAGGAGGGCACCTTCTCCTTGGCGCGGCCACCGTCGTCCCAGCCGATTCGCAGCCACGTGCCCGCCAGCAAGAGCATCGCGCAGGGCACGCCGACCAGGAACGTGGTGATCGAGAAGCCGCCGACGTCGGCGACCACCGCCACCGCGCAGACCACCAGCGGCAGGACGACCGTCCACACGCGCGCGACGATCAGCCCGAACCCGAGGTGGACGATCGCCATCGCGGCCAGCGCGGGCAGCCACGGCTCGTCCGGAATCGCGAGCAAGAGCGCGACCAGGACGCCCCCGACCGTGACGGCGTAGGCCGCGACGATCGACAGGATCTTCAGGACGCGCTGCACGCCCTGAAGTATCGCGAGCGGGGCGGACGATCGGTCGTCCGCTCAGCCGACGCGGACCGCGACCGTTGCGCTGCCCGCCTGCGCGCCGGTGGCGCTGAGCGACGCCTTCAGCGTGGCGCTCGCCGGCTTCTTCAGCCGCTTGAGCTTGGCCAGGGTCTTGGCGGAGGGCTTGAGCGTCAGGGTGAGGGAGCGCTTGCAGGTCCCGGTCGCCTTGGCGAGTGTCGAGCCTCCGCGGGCCAGGACGAGCGTGGCGCGCGCGGTCGCCGAGCACGTCACCTTCACCTTCACGCCGCGCTTGAGCGCCGCGTAGGTCAGGCGCGCGTTGCGCTTGACGGCGCCGAGGGTCGCGACGAGCTGCGGTGCGGCCGGGGCGGGGGTGACGGTCGTTGTCCCGGGGGCTGGCGCCGGCGTTGGCGGCGGCCCGCTCGGCGGCAGTGGCGTCGAGCCTGAGCCGTCGCCACCACCGCCGACCGGGCAGCCGTCGATCCGACCGGGACCCGCCGCGTTCGGGCACGCGTCCGCGGTGCCGAAGACGCCGTCGCCATCCGGATCCGGCTCGACCGCCGGCAGGCACCCATTGGCCAGCGTCCCGGCCACGGCCGGGCAGGCGTCCGCGCTGTCGGCCACGCCATCGCCGTCGGCGTCCGGCCCTGGCAGCGTCCGGAACGACTGCGCGCCGGTCACCGCGCTCCCGCCTTGGGGCGTGAACTTCCAGGTGATGGTCATTGGGACGCCCCACTCGCCCGGCGGATCCCACGCGAACGGCGCGTAGCCGCCGTTGGGCCCGCGCGCGTCGGCGGCGGGGTTGAGCTGGATCAGCGATTGGCCGGCGCCGACCGTCCCGTTGAACGCCGCCGCCGGGTTGGAGGAGTCGATCACCAAGGCATTGGTGTCGGTCCGGCGGATCTCGAACGACACCGCCCCGGCCTTGCCCGCGACGTAGAAGTTGGCGAAGAACTCGGTGCGGTTGCGCAGGTCGCTGGGCGTGGTGGGCGCGTCGGCCTTCCAGAACGAGATCGCCGACGGGGTGCGGGCGAAGTACACGAACGGCTGGTCGCCGGCCTGCCCCGCGAAGACGTTGGCCCACACCTCGCTGAGGCCCGGGTTGGCGTACACGCCGGTCGCGTCGGTCAACCACGAGAACTTGTCCGGGCCGCCCATGCCGTTGAGCGTGGTGTTGGTCGTGACCGGGACGAAGATCTCCAACATGCCCCCGGACGCCAACGGCCGGTAGCCGATGTTGTAGGCCCCGGCGTGGTAGGCCGACGGTGACGGCGAGGACGGGCAGATCGGCCCGGAGGAGCCAAACGCGCTCCAGGTCTGGCCCGTGACCTCTTGGAAGGCGTTGGTGTTGGCGCCGCGCGGGAGGTAGAAGCAGCGGATCGGGCGGCCGCCGTCGATCGCGGTGCCCTTGGGCAGGATCAAGTCGGTGGAGATGCCCGACGAGCCGACCCCGCACGGGTTCCCGGGCACTGACACCAGCAGCGACGTCCAGTACTGGTCGCCGACCTTCACCACGCCACCGGTTCCGCCGTAGGAGCCGATCGCGCTGACCATGATCTCCGAGGTGGGCGAGCCCAGGACGCTGCAGTTGGACCCGGGCTGCTGGATCAGCGAGCCCGAGAACCACTTCGACCCAGCCCCGCCGACGGCGGTCTCGGGGACGACGGCGTGAGCGGCGGGCGCGGCGGCCAGCAGCGCGAGGACGACAACGGCGAGGAGACGGCGCATGCGGCGCCTACGGTGACCGGTGAGGTGATCCACCGCATCCGTGGAACCTCGTATTGACGCGCGATGAACCGGTCGCGAGAGGCGCCCACCGGAATCGAACCGGTGTAAACGGCTTTGCAGGCCGCTGCGTAGCCACTCCGCCAGGGCGCCGGGGTGCAATCGGGAAGGGTAGACGACACGAGCGGCGTTGCGTCCGGTCGAGCCGTGCCCGATCGTCTCGTCTCGTGATGCCGAACATCTACGAGCCCGAGTACGACGTCGACCGCGACGAGCCGCCTTACGTCTGGCGCCGCGCGCGCCTTGGGCGGGCCGCGGGGTCAGAACGCCTCGGCTCCTCGCTCTTCCGCGTGCCGCCAGGAGGGACGACCTTCCCGCTGCACGCGCACCTGCACAACGAGGAGCTGCTCGTTGTGGTCGAGGGCACGCCGACGCTGCGGACGCTGGACGGCGAGCGCGTCCTGGCTCGCGGTGAGGTCGTCGCGTTCCTTGCGGGCCGCGCCGGCGCGCACGAGCTGCGCAACGAGAGCGACGCGGACATCGTCGTCCTGCTCGTCAGCACCATGCTCGCACCCGAGATCAACCTCTTCCCGGACACCGGCGAGCTCTGGATCCGCGACTACATCCCGGGCACCGACGCACCACCCAACGCCGTCGACATCCACGCACCACTCCCCGACGCCGGTTGATACTCTTCTCGATCCCAGGGGCGATTAGCTCAGCTGGGAGAGCGCCTGCTCGACAAGCAGGAGGTCACTGGTTCGAGCCCAGTATCGCCCATGACGAAAGCCCCGCTTCTGGCGGGGTTTTCGCGTTGGGGCGACCTGCTGCAAAGCGGCGCTGGTCGCCGTCAGCCAATCCGGCGCATTCGTCTGCCGTGGTGGCCGCAGGCCCATGGGCGGTGGCGACGTCCAGATGGCACGCCAAGATCCAGCGATGCACATCTTCGCTACCGACTGGACGGCGATCGCCGCGATCGCACAATCGGTCGCGGCGGTGGGCGCGGTCTTGGTCTTCGGTGTCGCAGTGCTTCAACGGTCGGACGCCCGGGATTCCGCTGAAGCTGCGCTGCGTGCCGCCGTCGCCGCGGAACGGTCGGTCGACGTGCAGAGCGCAAGCCAGATGGAGCAGTTCCGCCTCATGACGTTCCCGCCCGTCGGCTGTGAGTTCTCGCGCGACGGGACAACAGCCTATGTGCGCGTCTCCAACCCCGGTGACTATCCCGCCATCGATGTCGACCTGTCACTCCTTCAGATCCTCTGGGCGGACGATCAGGAGCTCGAGGAGTACTCGGCGCAGCACGTCGATGACGAGCACCAAGAAGAGGCGCAGGCCGTTGGGGAGACCGACGATGGCGCATACGGGGTGTTCGACCACATCGTCTACTCATCCGTGCCGCCGCGCCGAAGCGTCAAGGCACATCTCGGGTTCGCAACCGAGCCCGACAGCATGGTCGTCCTGCTCCAATATCGGGACATCCAAGGCCGCAACTACCAAGCGCTCATCCACGCATACTGGACGAGCTCTGCCGGTCGCTACACGTCGTACGTCGTTCATGAAGGGAACCGCGTCACAGAGGCCCCACGGCTGGAGATGTTCGGAGGTACTGCCCCTGATCGAGCAGATGCCTCAGAGGACATGCGCCGCGAGCTCTTAGATTTCTGGGAGCACGCTTTTCCCATGGGCTGGCTCAAAGGGCCGATGCCGGAGATCGAAGACCGGGGGACGTGGTCCGACATCTAGAGCCACCTCTCGACGACTTGGTGGTTCCATCACGGAAAGCTCGCTCCGGGATGTGCCTCGCGTTCTCGCGTTGTCAGCGCGGCTCCCCCTGGGTCTCGGCTGTGGTCGGTCAGTGGGCGAGCGGTAGGCGGAGGAGCTCCTGGTCGCCGTTCAGCTCGCCGGTGCGGACGAAGCCGTCGCGCTCGTAGAACGGGATCGGGCTACCGGCGCCGGGGTGGGCGGAGGTGGTGAGCGCCTCGGCGGTCGAGTGGGTGCGGAAGTGGTCGACGATGACGTCGAGGGCCGCGGTGCCGTGGCCGCGATGTTGGTGGTGTTGGTCGATGAGGAGCTTCCAGAGGAAGTGGGGGATGTACTCCGGACTGCCCACGTCGTCGGCGATCATCGCGAAGCCGACGGGCACCGCCTCGGCGTGAATGACCCAGCAGATCGGGCGCGCATCAGGATGCTCGGCGGCTTCGCGCAGGGACTCGGCCACGGTGGAGACGAAGCGCTCCTGACTGGGAGCGACGCGCAGCGCCTTGGCGGAGGCGCGGTTGGCGTCGGTCAGCGGTTCGAGCGTGACCATGAAGCGCGCAGCGTAGAACGCGGGCGCGGCGCGGGGTCCGGCGCAGGACACGCAGCGGAAGGTTCGGCGCGTGAGGGCCTCAGGCGGTGAAGACCACGTCACACGAAGCCCGTCGTCCGAAGCCGCCCCGGGAGGGTCACCATGAGGATCAGGTTCGTCGTTGCACTGTTCGCGGCCATCGCGCTGGCGGTCGCCGCCGTCACGGGAGCGTCTGCGGACAAGCGCAAGGGGCATGGGGGCGAGCGGCACGGAGGCGACAGGCACGGCGGTGCGCCGCGCGCGAGTCTCGCGGACCGGCTCGACCTGCCGGCCGGCTGGCAGCCGGAAGGCATCGCGGCAGCGCGCGGCCGCGACCTCTACGTCGGCTCGATCCCGACCGGCGCGGTCCTCAAGCTCGACCCGCGCAGCGGCAAGACGACGCCGGTGGTCGCAGGCCAGCAAGGCCGCGCCGCGATCGGCCTGAAGTACGACAACAAGCGCGACCGCCTCGTCGTCGCCGGCGGCCCGACCGGCAAGGCCTTCATCTACGACGCGCGCAGCGGCACCGACGTCGCGCAGCTTCAGCTCGCGCAACCCGGAGCCGAGACGTTCGTCAACGACATCGCTCTGACCCGCTCCACCGCCTACTTCACCGACTCGCGCCGCAGCGCGATCTACGCGGTCGACCTGCGCTCGGGCGAGGCACGGACGATCGAGGTGCCCAACGTCCCGCTCGAGGACGGCAACAACCTCAACGGCATCGTGGCGGCGCCCGACGACACGCTGCTCGCCGTCCAGTCCAACGCCGGCCGGCTGTGGAAGATCGACCCCAAGAACGGCGACGCGCAGCAGGTCGACCTCGGCGGCACCGCGCTGACCAACGGCGACGGTCTTCTCCTGGGCGACGGCGCCGGCCATGGCGACGGCCGCACCCTCTACGTCGTCCAGAACCGCCTCAACCAGATCGCGGTCGTCCGCCTCGCCGAAGATCTCGCCAGCGGCGCCGTGGTGACCACCATCAAGTCCACCGGCTTCGACGTCCCGAGCACGATCGCGGCTCTCCGCGGCGAGCTCTACGCGGTCAACGCGCGCTTCGGCACGACCGACCCGGCCCCGGCGCCGTACTGGGTGACGCTGGTCCGCCGCTGACCCACACGATTAGCATTCGGCGGGTGACCGACGAGACCAAGTCCCCCGCCGAGCTGATCGACGCGCGCATCGAGGAGCTGGGCGACTGGCGTGGCGAGCTGCTCGCCCGGCTACGCGGCATCGTCAAGGCCGCCGATCCGGACGTCGTCGAGGAGTGGAAGTGGCGCGGCGTGCCGACCTGGTACCACGACGGCATCATCTGCACCGGCGAGACCTATAAGAACGCCGTGAAGATGACGTTCGCCAAGGGCGCGTCGCTCACGGACCCGTCGAAGCTCTTCAACTCCAGCCTCGACGGCAACGTCCGCCGCGCGATCGACTTCCACGAGGGCGACGCCGTCGACGAGGCGGCGCTCACCGCGCTCCTCCAAGAGGCCGTTGCGCTCAACGAGGCCAAGAGCACCAAGAAGCGCTAGCGCCCTAGCCTTCAGCGAGCTTTGTCCTTCCCCGTCGCCATCGGGCTCCTGCTCGCGCTCTGCTGCTCGGTCGTCGGGCTGCTCGGCTTCCTGTTCAAGCAGCGCGGCGCGGTCGACGCGCCCGAAGTCCAGCTGCGCCACCCGTGGCGATCAACCAAGGCGCTGTTCTCCAACCGCTGGTGGACGCTCGGGATCATCGTCGCCACCGGCGGCTGGGTCTTCCACGTCGCCGCGCTGGCGATGGCGCCGATCAGCCTGGTGCAGTCGGTGATCGCCGGCGGCCTGGTGCTGCTGACGCCGCTGGCAGGCAAGGTCTTCCATTTGCCGACGACGCGGCGCGACTGGATCGGCGTCGGGATCACCGCCGCCGGTCTCACGGCGCTTGCTGCGACGCTCGGCGACTCCGGCCACGACGCCCACCGCGACTTCGACGCCGCCACGCTGTGGATCTACGTCGGGGTCCTCACCGCCGGGGCCGCCGCCTGCTGCGCGGCTGCCGGCACATTGCGGACCGGGCCCGCGCTGGCGTTCGCCGCCGGCCTGCTGTGGGGCGGCAGCGACGTGACGATCAAGGCCGCGTCCGCCGATCTCATCGACCGCTGGCTGCTGGCGTTCTTCACGCCCGAGGCCGCGACGATCACGATCCTGAGCCTGATCGGCCTGGTGGTCTCCGCTCGCTCGCTGCAGATCGGTCCCGCCGTCGCGGTCATCGCGATCACCTCGGCGGCCGCGAACGTCGTGACGATCGCCGCCGGTCCCATCGTCTTCGGCGAGCCGCTCCCGAGCGACACCACGTCCTTGGTCTTCCGCCTCGCCGGCTTCGCCGCGGTGGTGGCGGGCGCGGTGCTCACGCCGGGGCCGGAGGTCGAGGAGGCCATGGGCCCGGACGCTGAAGCTGAGCCCGCGCCCGCCTGACCACGGCCACGGCACGGGAGAGCCGGCTCCCCGCTCACCTGAGGAGCCGGCCCTGTGGTGCCCCGTGGGCTCGAAGGTGTCCGCAACGCAACGCAGAGCGCTTCGGACAACTCAGCGGCGACCATACCCCGGAAGATGGTTCGTGTCATCACCCGATGTCGTTCCGCGCATCGGTCACTCGTCCAGTCTGAGCACTGACATCCCTACTCTGGCCCGTCATGCGCAGGCTCCTCGTCCTGCCGGCGGCCGCTGCCCTCATGGCCGTCGTCGGCACCGCGCCCGCCTCGGCGGCGATCACCGTCGCCAAGACGGCCGCGGACACGATCACCGTCACGTCCACCGCCGTGACGCCCAACGACGCGTTGGCCTACAAGCTGACGGCGGGCAAGCTCGGCATCGACCGCACCGCGGGCGAGAGCCTCGCGCCCGGCTTGGGCTGCACCGGCAACGCCAACAACGTGACCTGCGCGGTCGACTTCATCACCAAGCTGGTGATCGACCTCGGACCGGGCGACGACACGATCGCCGCGGCGCCGACGCTGCCGATCGGCATGCACGCCGAGATCTACGGCGGCTCCGGACGCGACACGCTGCGCGGCGCGGACGGCAGCAACGACATCCTGCTCGGCGGCGACGGCGACGACCTCCTGGATGGCGGCTTCGGCGACGACACGATCGACGGCGGCGCGGGCGACGACGTCATCACCGCCAACCTCGGCGCCGACGTCTACCGCGGCGGCCCGGGGATCGACCAGCTGACCTATGCGACCTACACCGCGCCGGTGGCCGTGACGATCGGCGCCGGTGCCAACGATGGGCAGGTCGGCGAGAGCGACGACGTGGGTGCTGACGTCGAGCGTGTCGACGGTGGCAGCGGCGGCGACGCGCTGTCTGGCGCGGGCGGACCCGACCAGCTTTACGGCGGCCCGGGCGCGGACACGCTGGACGGCGGCGGCGGTTCTGACCTGCTGGTCGGGGGCGCCGACGGTGACGTGATCAACGCGCGGGACGGCGCCGCCGACCTGGTCTCCTGCGGCGACGGTGCCGACAGCGCGGTGCTCGACCAGCTCGACGCGGCGGACTCGTGCGAGTCGGCTGATGCGGCGACGGTCGCGGGTGGAGGCGGCGCCGGTGGCGGTGGCGGTGGCGGCGCGGCGGGCGGCGGCGGTGCCGTGGACGCCGACGGCGACGGCAGCCCGCTCGGCGCCGACTGCGACGACCACGACAAGGCCGTCCACCCGGGCGCCCGCGAGATCCCGGCCAACGGCAAGGACGATGACTGCGACGGGCTGGCGGCGTCGCTGACCTCGCCGGCGATCGCGCTGGCCTTCGCGCAGACGGCCGGGGCCAAGACCACCATCTTCTCCAAGTTGTCCTTGACGGGCGCGCCGGGCGGCGCGACGGTCACGCTGACCTGCAAGGCCCCCAAGAAGGCCAAGGGCTGCCCGTTCGCCTCGACCTCGGCGAAGGCGAAGGAGGGCAAGATCCTGTCCTTGGCGACCAAGGCCTTCAAGCTGGCCAAGCTCCCGGTGGGGACGGTGCTCGAGGTCAAGGTGGCCGCGGGCGCCGCGGTCGCGGTGCGGGTGGAGAAGCTGACGGTGCGGGCGAGCGCGAAGCCCAAGCGTCAGACGAGCTGCCTGAATCCCGTTACGCAGGCGGCGCTGCCCGCCTGCTGAGCAGCAGGTCGCGGGCGGCGGGGAGGTCGGCGAGCGGCAGCCATGTGGGGTGGCTGGCGCTCGCCGGTCCGGCCTCCTGCGGCCGGCGCGTGCTCACGCGGAGGGCGATGCCGTGCGCCAGCCGCGCGGCGCCGAGCTCGTCTAGCGGGCCGGTGACCAGCGCGAGGTCGACAGCGTCCTCGATCCCCTGCTCGGCAGCGAGCGCGGAGATCCGGTCGGCGGCCTCGGCGGGGTCGAAGGACTGGGCGTCGATGGCGATCGTGACGTCGTCCAGGCCGTCGACGAGCTCGGCGGCGGCACGCAGCAGCGTGGGGTCGCGGACGACGTCGTCGGCGTCGAGCGCGAGCACGATGGCGCGCGCGCCGCGCAACGGCTGAGGGCCCACGGCGTCAGGACCGAGCGTCGCGCGCGCGGCGTTGAGGGCAGCGCGAGCGGTGGCGTCAAACGGGTTGGCGGCGGCGGCGTTCAGCGCGAGCGCAAGGGCGCGGTGGGGATCGTCGCTGATCGCCGCGCGAGCCTCCTCCGTCAGGCCGCGCGCCACGTCGGCGTCCTGCGCCGTGACCTCCATGAGCGCCGCGAACGGCGTCCCGGCGGCCTCGCGCGCCTCGGCGGCCAGGCGCGCGAAGGCGTCCCAGCAGCGCTCCAGTTCTTCTACAGGCTGCTCGATCCCCAACCGCCGCAGGAACCAGCGCTGTAGTGCCAGCCCGCGGCGCAGCTCCCGCAGCCGCGCGGGACCCTGAGCCCCGAGCGACATGTTGGTGCCGTGGAAGCGGTACAGCGTGCGCGGGAGCGGGTTGTAGGCGATCTCGGCGTGCTGGGCGGTGCGCGCGGCCAGCCACCAGTCGGCCCACGCCATCTCGACGGGGATCGGAAAGAGGCGGTCGCGCAGCTCGCCGCGGACGACGATCGAGGACCCGGTCACGAGATTCTGGGTGAGGAAGCGCGAGATTGAGCGCCCCTGCGGCGGCGTCTCACCTGCCAGCCACGACGACTGCACGACGGTCCCGGCGGCGTCGATCACCGCCATGTCGCCGTAGACGAGGCCGACCTCGGGGCGCTCGGCCAGCAGCTGGACCTGGGCGGCGATCTTCCCGGCGGGCCAGGCGTCGTCGGCGTCGAGGATCGCGAGCAGGTCGGCCTCCAGCGCGGCGGGTGCGGCGGCCGCGCGCGAGACCGCGCCGACGCTGCCGCGGTTCTCCTGGCGGATCAGTGTGAGGCGCTCGGGCTGCTCGTCCACGAGCTGCTGCACCACCGCCGCGGTCCCGTCCGTCGAGCCGTCGTCGACCACGACCACGTGCAGGCGGTCGGCCGGGTAGTCCTGCGCGAGCGCGCTGCGGACGGCCTGGCCGACGAACGGCTCGGCCTCGTAGGCGGCGATCAGGACGGCGACGCTCGGGAGCGACATGGTGGCCTACGCCTGCGCCGCCGCGTCCAGCCCGGACAGCAAGCGGTCGAGGTCGTCCTCGTCGTTCCACGCGCCGACCGACGCGCGCAGGCGCCCCGCGCCGGGTAGGTCGCGGATCGTGACGCCGGCGGCCTGGAGGCGGTCGCGGGCGGCGATGGCGGCCTCATCGCTGCCGGCGTCCCAGGCGACGAGCGTGGTCGGACCGCGGTCGATCACCGTCGCGCCGCGCTCGCGCAGCGCATCAGCCAGTTGCGCCGCTAGCCCGGCCGCGCGTTCTTGTAGGGCTTGGAATCCGAACGCGTCCAGGACGTCGAACGCGGCGACTGCGGCGGCGACGATCGAGAGGTCGCGCAGCGGCGTGTCGTGACGGCGCGCGTTGGCCACTAGCCCGCTCGCCAGGCCGGCCGCGGGATCGGTCAGGCCGCCGTAGGAGGGGGCGGGGGAGCCCAGGCGCTCGGTCCACTCGGACGACACGTACAACATGCCGGTGCCGACCGGGCCGCAGAGCCACTTCTGGCCCGACCCGGTGTAGAACTGGACGCCGAACGAAGCGACGTCCAGCGGGATCGCGCCGACGCCCTGGGCGCCGTCGAGCAACACGGGGATGTCGAAGCGCGCGGCGGCCGCCACGATCTCCGCGACCGGCGCGACCGCGCCGCTGTGCCACGAGACGTGCGAGCAGGCGACCAAGGTGGTGGTGTCGGAGATCGCGTCCGGGATCTGCGCCAGCGGCACGGCCTTGACGGTCACGCCGCGCTGCTGGCGGGCGGCGATGAGCGGGCCGGTCAGGCCAGGGTGCTCGTCGTCGGCGGTGACGACCTCGTCGCCTTCACGGAGGCCCAGCGCGGCGACGATGTGCGCGCAGCCGTCGCTGGTCCCCGCGGTCAGCGCGACGTCGTCGGCCGCGGCGTTCAACAGCCGTGCGTAGCGCGTGCGCAGCTCCTCGGCCAGCGGGACGAGCCGCTCGTAGAACGCGCCGCTGCGGCCCTCGTTGGTCGCGTACGCCCAGGCGTCCAGCGCTGCCGCATGCGCCGTCTCCGGCACCGGCCCGCAGGTGCCGGCGTTCAAGTAGGCATTGCGTTCCAGGACCGGGAACTGCGAGCGCAGGCTGTGGGCGGCGTCCATGCCGCCCAGACTACGAGCCCTACCGGCCGCACACGGGCCACTGGCCCGGGCCCGCGCGATCCATCAGCATCTGCGCGCGGCGATCCTGCTCGCCCTCGGGCGCGCGCGCGGGATTGCCGGAGCCGCCGACCGCCTGCCAGGTGGCAAGGGTGAACTGGTACTTGCCGTAGAACCCGTTTCCGGTGTCCGTGTTGGGGTTGCCGCCGGACTCGCAGGCGGCGATCGCCTCCAGTTGGGGCGAGGCGACGGAGCGCTCGGCGGCGCGGGCGCGGCGCGCGATGCGCAGCTCGCGCTTGAGGTGGCGGTGATGGCGCCGGAGCGTCGTGATCGACATCGAGCGCGCGGTCTTTCGGTAGCTGGACTCAAGCGTCCGGCCACGGACGTGGGCGACGCGCTTGGCGAGCGCGATGTCCCTTGAAACCAAAGGCGTCTTGGTGATGCTGACGAGCGGCGCGAGGCCGGTCTTCGCGGTGGGCAGTGCGGGGTGCAGCGGGCTCGCGGCGAAGGCCGGCGCGGCGGTGGCGGCCAGGGCGCCGCCGGCGAGCGTGATGGTGGTGAGCGCGGGAGATCGCATGGGCGGTTTCCCTCCTTGCAGCGGTAGTGACGGAACGCCCGTGTGGCGCACGCGTCCGAGCCGCGTCGTGGTGTCTCTGGACCGGTCTGGGGCGTCACGGGAAGTGAGGCGCCTCGCGCAGAACCGGTTGTAGAACGGTAGCGAGTTCGATTCCACAGCCGGGCGGCAGGGCGGTCTCGCCTAGGATGCGAAGGCATGAAGGTCACGCTCCCGGACGGCAAGGAACTACAGCTCGACGACGGCGCCACGGGCGCTGACGCGGCCGCTGCCATCGGGCCTGGGCTCGCGAAGGCGGCCCTGGCGGTGAAGGTCGACGGGACGACCCAGGATCTCTCAGCGCCGCTGCCGGATGGCGCCGTGCTGGAGATCGTCACCGACCGCTCGGGAGCCGATGCGCTGGAGCTGATCCGCCACGACACGGCGCACGTCCTGGCCGCGGCGATGTTGGAGCTCTACCCGGGCGTGAAGATCTCGATCGGCCCGGCGATCGAGAACGGCTTCTACTACGACTTCGACTTCCCGGAGGGCGTGCAGTTCTCCGACGCGGACTTCGAGACCGTCGAGGCGAAGATGCGCGAGCACGTCGACGCCGACGAGCAGTTCGTGCGCGAGGTCATGTCGGTCGACGCGGCGCTGGAGCGCTTCCGCGACCAGGGCCAGGACTACAAGGTCGAGCTGATCGAGGACCTGGTCAAGAACGAGGGCGTCGACACGGTGTCCTTGTACACCAACGGCCCGTTCACGGACCTCTGTCGCGGACCGCACGCGCCGACGACCAAGCGGATCGGGGCGTTCAAGCTCCAGTCGGTCGCGGGCGCCTACTGGCGCGGCGACAGCGACCGCCAGATGCTGACGCGCGTCTACGGCACGGCGTTCTTCAAGCAGAAGGAGCTGAACGCGTACTTGAGGATGTTGGAGGAGGCCCGCGCGCGCGACCACCGGCGGTTGGGCAAGGACCTTGGGTTGTTCACGTTCTCGGACCTGGCGCCGGGCATGCCGCTCTGGCAGCCGCCGGGGATGGCGATCTGGAACCAGCTCACGGACCTGTGGCGGACGGAGAACCGGCGTCGCGGCTACGAGGAGGTCAAGACGCCGATCCTCTGGGACGTCGAGCTCTTCAAGGCGTCGGGCCACTGGCAGAACTACCGCGACAACATGTACTTCACGGACATCGAGGACCGGCCCATGGGCCTGAAGCCGATGAACTGCCCGGGGCACGTCCAGCTGTTCAAGGACGTCCGCCGTTCTTATAGGGATCTGCCGCTGCGCTTCTCCGAGCAGGGCCTGGTCCACCGGCACGAGCCGTCCGGGACGTTGCACGGGCTGATGCGCGTCCGGCACATCACCCAGGACGACGCCCACATCTTCTGCACCGAGGAGCAGATCGAGGACGAGGTCGTCGGCTGCCTGGACTTCGGGTTCGACATCTACAAGCTGTTCGGCTTCGAGCCCAAGTTGGAGCTGTCGACGCGGCCGGAGAAGCGCCTCGGGGCCGAGGAGGTCTGGGACCACGCCGAGCTGGCGCTGGAGAACGCCTTGAAGCGCCAGGGGCTGGAGTACGAGGTCAACCCGGGCGACGGCGCTTTCTACGGGCCGAAGATCGACCTGCACATGCGTGATTCCCTGGGCCGCTCCTGGCAGCTCGGCACGGTCCAGTTGGACTACCAGATGCCCGAGCGGCTGGACGCGACCTACACGGGCGCCGACAACGCCGAGCACCGCCCGGTGATGATCCATCGCGCCTTGTTGGGGTCCTTCGAGCGCTTCATCGGGATCTTGATCGAGCACTACGCCGGCGAGTTCCCGCTCTGGCTGACGCCGACCCAGGCAATCCTGCTGCCGATCGCCGACCGCCACAACGACGTCTCCCACGAGGTCGCCGCGACGCTCCGCGCCGCCGGGGTGAGGGTGAAGGTCGACGACCGCACCGAGTCCACCGGCCGCAAGATCCGCGATGCCGAGATCTCGAAGATCCCCTACATGTTGATCATCGGCGACCGCGAAGCCGAATCCTCCTCCGTCTCCGTCCGCCGCCACAAGGGCGGCGACGAAGGCACCCTCGCCGTCGAGGACTTCATCACCAAGATCGACGACCTCATCGCCACCGAGCGGAACGAATTGGCCGCTTCTCAAGGGTAAGCCAGTAAGAGCTATGAACGGAGAGCTGCTTTACACGCAGACTTTCTCCTCGCCGCTCGACAGCGGTGGCTGCAAAGCAGTGTGTGCGTCGAGGACCGCTCCACCGTCGCCTGAAAGAGCCGCCCTTTGGCTGAAAACCCGCGTTCAGTGGTGCTCTCCGATCCGGACTTCGGATAGCGTGGCGCGCGCTTTGAGCGATCTTGTCCCCCCATACGAGCCTTATCCGGTGCATCGGAATAACGCACCTGACAAGTCACAGTGGTCCATCACGCTCGACGAGGAGCGAACTACCTTTGCCAGGGCGTGGGACAACGATTGGATCGGCGTCGACAGCGAAGTCGCGTGGGGTATTCACGCAGAGAACGGCGAACCTGCGCTCGAACTCGGTGTCTCTGCTGATGGAGAGCGCCAGCTTTGGTGGGCCAAGTTCGTCGGGAAGCGCGTGCCATGGCACGGGTACCCCGCCGACATCGTCCGTCGGCAGCGAGGTGACGCTCCCGAAGTCAGGATTCTGAGGGAATGGCATAAGCAAGGCCACATCAGCAAGCTGGCGATCGATCGCGTCCTTAGGAAGAAGCCATGTCGGCCGATGTGACCCGAGGGCCGAGTCCCGTTGTGCTTGACGTACCAGGGGACTGGTGGGACGCATATCTCTATTCAGGTCGTCTCTACCTCATCACGATAGATGGTGACGTTGTCGTAGTTGACTGGCCGACGCTGGTGGAATCCCTGGTCGATAGACGGGAGGATCGCCTCGGGCTGGAACTCGCATTTGTGGATGCGAGATTCCTTTACGGAGATGATTGGGCGCGTCTCGTTAGAGATCCGGAGATCGGTCAGCTACTCACCGACAAGATCAATCGCCTCGCCGCCAGCGACTTGGAGGTGACTCCGGACCAGTTTGAGCGGGCGGTCGTAGGCCGATACCGCCGCGGAGTGCCTGAAGCCATCAGCGACCTCGAGATTCATCGCTCGCGGATTTATACGGCTAGCGAGACAGGTCTTGGCATGGTGGATCGGAACCGTCTCAGCGGAGGCACGGTCCGGCAGTGGGACGGGGAGGCAGTACGCCTACGCGCTAGCGGTGCTGGCATGCTCGCGGTCGCTGCTGGTTCGGATGGCCTCCGTCAGGCGCGGTTGCGGTCGTGGGCCGAACGTTTGGAGGAGCCTCAAGAAGTCCTTCGTGGGGACTTCGCCGCTTGCAGTTGGCTTCGGACGAGCATCTATGCGTCGTCTCATGTGCACGCTGGGGCCTTGGCCGTTTTCTCTCAAACCAAGCGCGAAGATGCGACGCGCGGGCGCCAGACGATCAGAACGTTTGAGGCAGCGTTGGACGATGAGGCTCTTTTTGACGAGGAGGGACGAAACGAGCTGGACCGGCTTGTCCGCGCTTCCTGGTCGCCGACGCCGGAACCTGCATCTTTGGACGTCGACCCGGCGCCCTCAGAAACCGCTGACGCTGGTGACGCCGGGCTTCGGATCGAGTCTCGTTATGACGCTCCCCCGCTAATCAACGGCGTCAGACATGGGTTCTCCTGGGCAGGCCAAGGCCTTGTCTGCCGTGCGTTCCACAGACAGCTCGAGATTGTGCGGTACGACGGTCGGGCGGATCTGTTGAGCAAGCGTCTGCGGAATGTTGGCATTGAGAACCTGGAAACCGATGCTGCCGTGACAGACGGTGACGTCGCACCGTTTGGAATTGTCGTCGAGACCGACGATGACCTCAAAGTGATCACCAACGATGGGGTTCAGTCGATCGGAGTCGAGCCAGTTCGATGGCGTACCTACCATCGCGCAACCAACTACCCCAACCAGTTGCACGTGATCGGAGAGGATCGGCTTCGCGTGGTCTCCTTCCTCAACGAGGACATGCGAAAGTTTGCGGCCGGGCGGTCGGCCCCAATCGGGCGGACACGCCGTAGTCAGTAACGGTTGAAAAACCGAGGTACGTCGCCGGTGGTCCGTGTGCGTGTTGTGCGGACGTACTACGCGGTAGATCGCACCACCAGCAGCCTGAACGCTCGAGGTCAGTGGAAGATGTCGGTCAACCCGCTTGCGGCAAGGATGACGCCGGCGATGACCGACGACACGAAGCGCCATGTGGCCGACGCCGGGTCGTCGGCGAGGCCGAGGAGGCGGACGGCCGTCGAGCGGTTGCCCGGGAGCTTCAAGGTGTCGGCGAGGATCCGGGAGGCGGCGATGAGCGTCAGGCCGTCGACCAGCAGGAAGACGTCGAGCGCGGTGCGCAAGGGCTTAGGCGCGTTGGGCGGACTTGGCGGCCAGCAGCGCCGCGTCGGCGATCGCCAGGAGGCGGGCGCCGGTCTGGTGCTCGACGCGTTCGGCACAGCCGAAGGTGATGCGGACCGGCTCGCCGGAGGCGGTGGTCACGTGCCCGAACACGGTCGCGGAGATGCGCTCGGCAACCTGCTCGGCGTCGGTTAGTGGCGTATCGGGCAGGAGCACGACGAACTCGTCGCCGCCCCAGCGGAAGCAGGCGTCGGGCAGCCTCACGAGGTCGCGCATGGTCGTCGCGACCTCGGCGAGGATGCGGTCGCCGTCCCCATGGCCGTGGCGGTCGTTGATCTGCTTGAAGCCGTCGAGGTCGCCGACCAACGCTGAGAGCGGTCGGCCGGTGCGCATCGCGGTCGCGACCAACACCACGAGCCCTTCGTCCAGCGCCCGGCGGTTGCCCAACCCCGTCAGCGCGTCGACGCGGGCGAGCGTGTCCGCCTCGGCCGCCGAGGCGCTCAGCGAGCGCCGCACGTCGCGCATCCGCGTCGCGTGGATCAGGCAGACGCTGGCCAACGCCCAGACGATCCCAACCGTCGCGACGCGCCCGGGCAACATCGCCTGGGCGTTCCATGCGTCGCTGAAGGCGGGCAGGAAGACGACGGCGGTGTTGATCGCCAGCACGATCGCGAGCCGGCCTCCCGGCAGGACGACCCCGCACCAGACCACGCTCAGGATCAGGATCTGGGCGAACGAGCTGCTCGGTCCCGACAGCCACTGCAGCAGCGCGAGCATCAGCGGGCCGCTCAAAGCGACCGCGAAGATCAGCGGCGGCGGCAGCGGACGCCGGTTGGCGAGCATCAGCAGGCCGAAGACGAACGCGAGCGTCACCAACACGACCGCTGGGATCCAGCCGGCACGGCCCAGGCCGGCGGCCTCGGTCGGCGGATTCAGCGCCAGCAGGGCCGCAGCGATGATCCCTGCGCAGCAGTACAGGAAGCCTGCCAGGCGTCCGACAAGCCGCGCGTCGAGCAGCGCGTAATGGTCCGGCGCCTCCCGGATCAGCGCTCCCGCACGCGCGCGGGCAGGGGTCGTGGGACCTCGACGTGCCACCACCCAGGATGGTCGGCAGCAGACCACCGTCCTGAAGCCCTTCGAACATCGGTCGTTGCGGCTTCGTCGTTCCGTCTATACTCGGATCCGTTGACTTGCATCACGACACAGTCGGCCCCCGCGCTTTGACGGCCGGCCGACATCACAGCTAGTGCCGGTCCCTCGTAGATTCGACCGGCGCCCGCCCGAGCGGGACACGACCCGCGTCAATGAGCGCATCCGTGTGCCCGAAGTTCGCGTCATCGGTGACGATGGCCAGCAGATCGGCGTCATGAAGACCGATCAGGCCCTGCGCATGGCGCAGGAACGCGACCTCGACCTGGTGGAGGTTGCGCCCGAGGCGCGCCCGCCCGTCTGCCGGATCCTGGACTACTCGAAGTACAAGTACGAGCAGGCCCAGAAGGTCAAGCAGGCGCGCAAGCACCAGCAGCAGATCGTCATCCGGGAGATCAAGTTCCGGCCGAAGATCGCCCAGCACGACTACGACACCAAAAAGGGTCACGTCGAGCGGTTCCTGCGCCACAAGGACAAGGTGAAGATCACCATCATGTTCCGTGGCCGCGAGGTGACGCATCCGGAGCGGGGTCGCATGATCCTCGACCGGCTTGCCGAGGAGCTTCAGGAGCTGGCGATCATCGAGCAGCGCCCGAACCTCGATGGGCGCAACATGACGATGATGCTCGGCCCTTCCAAGGCCGTCCTCGCGGGGACGCTGGACAGCGAGAAGCCTGCGGACGACGGTGCCGCGGAGCCGGAGGACGGCGCCGAGACGCCCGTCGCCGAGGCTCCCGAGACCGACGCCCCCGAGGCCGATGCCCCTGAGGCTGAGGTCGACGAGGCCGAGGTCGACGAGGCCCCTGAGGCGGACGACGACGACGCGGAGGCCGCTGAGGCCGATGCCGAAGTCGCGCCGACCGCCGACGGCGAGCAGCCCGCGGCGTCCTAGCCGCCTCTCAACCAGAGACTGAAGCGACCGGGCCCCTTCGCGCGAGCGGAGGGGCCCTTCGCGTTAAGGCGTCGCGCCGTCGTCCGCCTCGCCGGCCAGGCCCAGGCGGTGGGCGACCGCCGCGGCCTCCGTGCGCGAGCGCACGTCGAGCTTGGCGAGGATCCGAGAGACGTGGACCGACGCGGTCTTCTCGGCCATGTACAGGCGGTCGCCGACCTCGCGGTTGGTCGCGCCCGAAGCGACAAGCGTCAGCACCTGGCGCTCGCGCGGCGTCAACCCGAACGGATCGTCGTCGGCGTCAGCGGCCGTCGCAGCAGCCGCGGCGCCCAGGGAGGACCCCGAGTCGATCGACAAGCGCGCCCGCGCGATCAGGCCCTCGAGCTCACCGACCAGCCAGAGCGACCCGATCCGCCGCGCGATCGCCAGCGCCTCGCCGGCCGCCTCGCCCGCGCCCTCGCGCCGGCCGCTGGCCAAGCACGCCTCGGCCGCCCAGCGTCGCGCGCAGGCCACCAACAACGGCCGGTCCAGCGCCGACCACAGCTCAACCGCCCGTCCCCACGCCTCGCCCGGATCGTCCCCGGTCGCGCGGAAGTGGTGCGCGCACGCCAGCGCCGCGTAGGCGCTCTCGACCGGTCGGCCCGCGGCCGCGGCGGCCTCCGCGCGCTCGCGCATCAGGCCCGCGCGGAAGATCGCGTCCGCCTCGCCGTCAGTGTCGCCGAGGTCGCGGCAGCGCTGCGCCGCGTCCGCCTCGACCGCCACGCCCGTCGCCGCCAGCCGCGCGAACCGCACGGTGTCGTCGCTGCAGAACTCCAACCGCTCCAGCGCGCTCTCGACCGCCTCGCGCGCGCTCGTCAGCCGCCCACCGCGGCGATCCAGCTCGGCGCGCAGCACGCCCGCCACCGCGACGAACTGCGGCTCCAGCGAGTCCACCAACAACGCCTCGACCTCCTCCAGGAAGCCCTGCGCCGCCTCGTCCTCGCCGATCGACAGCGCGCGCTCGGCGCGGCGCAGCTCGATGTTGACGCGCGTGTTGCCCGTGGCGCGCCCGACGGTCCGCAGGTACTCGGTCGCCGCGTCGAACTCGCCGCGGTCGATCGCGATCTCCGCCGCAAACGTCGGCAGCCACGCTCGGCCCGGCACCGCCGCGTCGACCTCTGCCAGACCCTCCTCGGCCACCGTGCGCGCCTCGTCCGAGCGCCCGGACAGGTGCAGCGCGTCGGCCAGGTTGACGTAAGCGATGCCGAGCAACACGTAGTCCTCGATCGCCCGCGCCAGATCGGCCGACTCGCGCAGCGCCGCCACGCCCTCCTCGTGGCGGTCGGTCATGATCAGCGCGAGCCCGAAGTTGTTGTAGGTCTCGCACTTGAGCACCTGGCCTTCGCGGCCGTCGGGCAGGTGGGCGAGCACCTCCTCCGACAGCGCGATCGACTCGGAGTAGCGCGACTGCAGCGTCGCGAGCTTCATCCGGCCGATCGCCAAGGCGATCCACTGCTCGGGCGGCGCGTCTTCGGGCAGCAGTCGTCGCGCCAGGTCAAGCGACGCGCGCGACGCCTCGCCGCGGCCCAGGCCCCATTCGGCCATCGCGCGCTGTTGCAGCAGCAGCGGCACGCGCGGGTCCTCGACGTCGGCGGCGCGCGCCTCGCGCAGCGCCTCGTTCAAGAGCGTCACTCGCCGCGCGTCGTCGGTGTTGCGGTGCGCCCGCGCGGCCGCGGTCAGCAGATCGACGTGATCGAACCGCGCGACGCCCACCAGCGCCTCGGGCTCCACGACCCGCTCCCACAGCTCCAGCGCCCGCTCCAGGAAGCCGGCCGCATCCGCCTCGGCGTGCGCGGCGGTCGCGGCGTCGGCCGCGAGGATCGCGGTGCGCAGCGCCTCCGGCTGGTCACCTGAGCGGTAGAAGTGGTGGGCGACCGCCGCGGCCAGCCCCGGCCCGGCCTCGCCCGGCAGCCGCGCCTCCAGCGACCGCGCGACCGTGCGGTGCAGCTCAGCGCGCTCGCCGGGCAGCAGGTCGTCGTAGACGACCTCGCGCAGCAGCACGTGGCGGAAGACGTAGCGGTCTGAGCCGTCGACGGCGACGACGTGGCCGGCGATCGCGTCGCGCAGCGCGGACCGCAGCCCGCTCTCGTCCGCCACCTCCAAGGACTCCATCAACGCGTGGTCGGCCGGCTGGGCCACGGACAGGACCCGGACGACCTCCTGCGCCGCGACCGGCAGCCGCTCGACGCGGACCATCAGCGCGTCGGCCAACGACGGCGCCAGAGGCCCGGGCCCAGCCGCGAGAAGCTCCTCGACGAACAGCGCGTTGCCGTCCGAGCGTCGCACGAGCCGCTCGACCAGCTCCTCGGACGGCTCTGAGCCCAGCACCTCGCGCGCCATCGTGCGCACGTCGGGCGCCGTCAGGCCGGCCAGCTCGACCCGCCGGGCGCGCGGCGTGCGCTCCAGCGTCGCTAGCAGGGGCCGCAGCGGATGGCGACGATGCAGCTCGTCAGGCCGGTAGGACATCGCCACCACGACGCGCTCGTCGGCCAGGTTGCGCCCGAGGAACGACAGGAAGTCGCGCGTCGAGCGGTCCGCCCAGTGAACGTCCTCGACGATCAGCACGACCGGCGCGTCGCGGCCCAGGCGGTCCAGCGCTGAGAGCAGCGCCTCGAACAGCCGCGCCTGCGATTCCGACCGCCTTTCGGAATCAAACCCGGACCCGCCCGCCGGTCCCGCGTCATCGCCGCCGTCCAGCCCGGGCAGCAGCGCGGCCAGCTCGCGCCGCGCCGCCGGCGCCAGCTCCAGCAGCGCCGGGTCGCCCGCACGCGCCAGCGGGCGCAGCGCGCCGACCAGCGGCGAGTAGGGCAGCTCGCCGTCGCCCAGCTCGACGCATTCGCCGCTGAGCACACGCGCGCCGTCTTCCCGCGCGCAGCGCGCCAATTCGGTCAACAGCCGGGACTTCCCAAGGCCTGACTCGCCCGCGACGAACGCCAGCGACGGCTTGCCCTCAGCGGCCTCGCCGACCGCCTCTCTCAGCGCCGCCAGCTCCGCGTCGCGTCCGATCAGGCTGCTGGAGAGGGTGGTGGCGGCCACGTTGCTAGGCTAAAGCAACGGCCCACCGCCCCCGGACCGCGCAATTCCGCGCCTCCGTGACATACTGGGTCGCTCCGTCATGCCGAAGATGAAGACCCATTCCGGCGCGAAGAAGCGCTTCAAGTTGACCGCCAAGGGCAAGGTCAAGGCTCGCCACGCCTTCACGAGCCACATCCTTGAGAAGAAGTCGCCGAAGAAGAAGCGCGACAAGGGCAACGACTTCGTGCTCTCTCCTCACGACCAGCCCCGCGTCAAGACCCTCTTGGGAGCGAAGAAGAAGTGACCCGCGTCAAGCGCTCCGTCAACGCGAAGAAGAAGCGTCGCAAGACCCTGGAGCTCACCAAGGGCTTCCGCGGCGAGGCGAACTCCAACTACAAGCGCGCGAAGGAGGCCTTGACCAAGGCCGACTCCTACGCGTACCGCGATCGCCGCAACCGCAAGCGCGACTTCCGTCGCCTGTGGATCACGCGCATCAACGCGGCCGCGCGCCTGAACGGCCTGTCCTACGGCGAGTTCATCCACGGCCTCAAGCTGGCCGGGATCGAGCTGGACCGCAAGGTGCTGGCCGACATCGCCGTGCGCGATCCCGAGACGTTCCGCCGATTTGCCGAGGCCGCCCGTGAGGCGTCGGCAGCCGCTGCGTAGCGCAGATCCGCCGACATCAAGCTCTCAAGGGCGCCGCTTCCGAGATCGGAACGGCGCCCTTCTTTTTGCCCGAACCGCACTCCCTTGATCACCTCCCATCACAACCCGCTGTTGAAGGACATCCGCCGGCTCGGCAGCCGGCGCGAGCGCGGCCGCTTCCTCGCCGAGGGCGAGGACCTGCTGGCCGCGGCGTCCGATGCGGGTTGGAACCCCGTGCATCTGCTGCGCGCCGGGGTCGAGGTGACCGAGGACGCGCTGGCGAAGATCTCAACGCTGGCCTCCGGCACGCGCGCGCTCGGCGTCTTCGAGGAGCGCTGGCTGGACCGGCCCGTCGGCCCGCTGTGCGTTGCGCTGTGGGGGATCAAGGACCCCGGGAACGTCGGCACCGTCCTGCGCGCCGCGCATGCGTTTGGCGCCACCAGCGTGGCGCTCGGCCCCGAGACCGCCGACCCCTACAACCCGAAGGCCGTCCGCGCCTCGATGGGCGCGATCTTCGTCGTGCCGGTCGCGCGCGTGACGTCGGTCGACGAGCTGCCGGGGGAGACCGTCGCGCTCGACGCCCGTCGCGGAGCGCCGCTGATCGGTCCGGCAGGAACCGAGACCACCATCGTCGTCGGCGCCGAGCGCGCCGGCCTGTCCCAGGACGTGCTCGACGCGTGCGACCGCGCCGCGCACATCCCCATCGCCAACGAGTCGCTCAACGCCGCGATGGCCGCCACGCTGGCCTTGTACGAGCTGAGTAGGGTCACCCCGCAGCACCCGGAGACCGCACCGTGATCGAACGCATCGAAGAGATCCATGACGAGGGCCTGACCGCGATCGACGCGGCGGGCAGCACCGAGCAGCTCGAGGAGCTGCGCGTTCGCCTGCTGGGCCGCAAGGCCGAGCTGCCGAACCTGCTGCGCGGCGTCGGTGAGCTGCCGCCGCAGGAGCGCGGCCAGGTCGGCAAGCGCGCCAACGAGGTTCGCAAGGCGTTGGAAGCCAAGCTGACCGCGGCGGTCGAGCGGCTCGACGCCTCCGAGCTGGACGCCAAGCTCGAGCGCGACCGCGTCGACGTCACGCTGCCCGGCGACCCGTTGCAGCCCGTCGGCCGCCTGCACCTCATCACGCAGACCTGGCGCGAGCTGGAGGACGTCTTCGTCGGCCTCGGCTTCACGGTCGTCGAGGGCAACGAGGTCGAGACCGTCCACTACAACTTCGACGCGCTCAACCACGCGCCGACGCATCCCGCGCGCGGGCTGGCCGACACGTTCTACGTCTCCGAGGACACCGTGCTGCGCACGCACACCTCGCCGATGCAGGTGCGCGCGATGGAGGCCCACCCGCCGCCGTTGTACGTGGTCATCCCCGGCCGCGTCTACCGGCGCGACAACGACGCCACGCACACGCCCCAGTTCCACCAGGTTGAAGGCCTTGCCGTTGACGAGGACATCACCTTGGCCGACCTGAAGGGCACGCTGCTGGAGTTCTCCCGCGCGATCTTCGGCGACGAGCGCGACGTGCGCCTGCGCGGTCACTTCTTCCCGTTCACGGAGCCGTCGGTCGAGGTCGACGTCTCGTGCTTCAACTGCAACAACGGCTGGCTGAAGGACGGCTCCCGCTGCCCGCTCTGCAAGGGCGAGGGCTGGATCGAGATCCTCGGCGCCGGCGAGGTGGACCCCAACGTGTACTCCTACGTCAACGACGACCGCTACGACCCCGAGAAGGTCCAGGGCTTCGCCTGGGGCATGGGCATCGAGCGGATCGCGTTCCTCAAGCACGGCGTCAGCGACCTGCGGTTGTTCTATGAGAACGACCTGCGCTTCCTGGAGCAGTTCGGATGAAGGTTCCCTACAGCTGGCTGCGCGAGTACTGCGCGCCTGACGTCAGCCTGCAAGAGCTCGAGCAGCTCCTCACGATCTCCGGCACCAAGGTGGAGGCCATCCACGCGCACGGCGTCGGTGGCGAGGGCGCGAACTTCGTCATCGGCAAGGTGCTGTCGTGCGGCAAGCACCCGGACGCCGATCGCCTCAACGTCACGACCGTTGATGTAGGCCATGGCGAGGAGCCGCAGCAGATCGTCTGCGGCGCGCCGAACGTGGCCGCCGGCCAGACGGTCGCCGTGGCGCGGCCGGGCGCGATCATGCCCGACGGCACCAAGCTCAAGAAGGCCAAGCTGCGGGGCGTCGAGTCCAACGGCATGATCTTGAGCGAGGACGAGCTCGGCCTCGCGGGCGAGCGCGCCGGCGGGATCATGGTCTTGGAGGACGAGCTGGCCGCCGGCACGCCGCTGGCCGACGTCCTGCCGATCCTCGACGCGGTGATCGAGTTCGAGATCACGCCCAACCGCCCGGACTGCCTGGGCGTCTACGGGCTGGCGCGCGAGGTGCACGCCGCGACCGGCGCTCCGCTCGCCCCGCCGCCGTGGACGGAGGATCCCGGCACGAGCGGCTACGTCCCCGGCGCGCACGTGCGCGTCGAGGCGCCCGACCTGTGCCCGCGCTTCACCGCGCGCGTCTTCGAGAACGTCACGATCGCGCCGTCGCCGCGCTGGCTGAAGGCGCGGCTGCTGGCCGCGGGCCTGCGCCCGATCTCCAACGTCGTCGACATCACCAACTACGCGATGCTGCTCACGGGCCACCCGCTGCACGCGTTCGACCTCGACAAGGTCGCGGGCGGCGAGCTGACGGTCCGGCGGGCGCGCGACGGCGAGCAGGTCGAGACGCTCGACGGGCAGACCCGCACGCTCGACAGCGAGATGCTGGTCATCGAGGACGCTGACGGGCCGACGTCGATCGCCGGCGTCATGGGCGGCGCGCGGTCGGAGGTCTCAGACGACACCACGCGCGTGCTGATGGAGGTCGCCTCCTGGGTCGGGCCGAACATCCACCGCACGTCCAACAAGCTCGGGCTGCGCTCCGAGGCGTCGAGCCGCTTCTCCGACGGCCTCGCGCCCGAGCAGGCCATGGAGGCCCAAGCGGTCGCGACCCAGCTGATGATCGAGCTGACCGGCGCCACCGTCGCCGGCGGCACGATCGACGCCGGCCCGTTCGCGACGGACCCGTGGCCGAACGCGACGATCCGGCTGCGCGAGTCCAAGGTCGCGGCGTTGTTGGGGTTGGTGATCCCGCGGGCCAAGCAGAAGGCGACGCTCACCGCGCTCGGGTTCTCCGTCGAGGACGCGCCCGACGGCCTCGACGTGACCGTCCCGCCGTTCCGGCGCAACGACGTCACGCGCGAGGCGGACCTCGTCGAAGAGGTCGGTCGCTTCGCGCTGGACCAGCTCCCGGCGACGCTGCCCAAGCGGCGCGGCACCGCGGGGCGGATGTCGAGCGAGCAGCGGATGCGGCGCCGCGCGGTCGACGCGCTCGTCGGTCGCGGCGCCTACGAGATCGTCGGCTGGTCGTTCACCGAGCCGGGCGTGGCCGACAAGCTGCGCCTGCCGGAAGGCGACCCGCGCCGGTCGTTCGTCGCGCTGCAGAACCCGATGAGCGAGGACCACTCGGTCCTGCGCACGACCGTGTTGGGGTCCTTGCTCGACGCGGTGCGCCACAACGTCGCGCGCGGCAACGCGGACCTCACGCTGCTGGAGTCCGGCGCGGTGTACGTGGCGCGTCCCGAAGAGACCCTGCCGCACGAGCACCGCTCGCTGGGCGCGGTCGTCCACGGCCGGCTGAGCGCGCCCTCGTGGGGCGACAGCGGCCAGCCCAAGACCGCGGACTTCTTCTCCGCCAAGGGCCTGCTCGCGGCGACGCTCGACACCCTGCGCGTGCAGTGGTCGGTGCGCGCCGAGCCGCAGCCGTTCCTGCACCCCGGTCGTAGCGCCACCGTCGTCGCCGGGCCGGACGACGAGGTCGTCGGCTGGGTCGGCGAGCTGCATCCGCTCGTCGCCCGCGCCTGGGAGCTGGACGGCACCGTCGCCGCGTTCGAGGTCGACCTCGACGCCGTCGTCGCCCATGCCGTCGCGGTCCCGCGCTACGAGGACCTCACGTCGTTCCCGCCGGTCCGCCAGGATCTCGCGGTGATCGTCGCCGACGACGTCAGCGCTGACACCGTGCTCGGCGCCGTCGAGAAGGCCGGCGGCAAGCTGCTGCAGGGCGTCCGCGTCTTCGACGTCTACCGCGGCGAGCAGGTCGGCGAGGGACGCAAGTCGATGGCCTTGGCGCTGACGTTCCAGGCGCCCGACCGGACCCTGAGCGACGACGACGTCGCGCCCGTGCGCGCGAAGGTGGTGGCGGCGCTGTCCTCGGTCGGAGGTGAGCTCCGTGGCTGACCAAGCCAATGCCACCGTGTTGATCGCGGGCGCGTCCGGCTTCGCCGGCGCGCTGGCGGCGCGGATCATCGACCGCCACCCGTACTTCAACCTCAGCGCGATCACGTCGCGCAGCGACGCCGGCAAGCCGCTCAGCGAGCTGTATCCGCACCACCGCGTCCCGCTGACGCTGGAGGAACTGGACCTCGACCGCCACGGCGACGTCGACGCCGCGATCGTCGCCTACCCGCACGGCGCGAGCGCCCCGTTGGTCGCCGAGCTGCTCGAAGGCGGAGTCAAGGTCATTGACTTGAGCGCCGACTTCCGGCTGCGCGACCTGGCGACCTACGAGGAGTACTACGTCAAGCACCCGCACCCGGAGCTGATCTCCGAGGCGGTCTACGGGCTGCCCGAGCTGTACCGCGCGCAGATCGCCGAGACCGACCTGGTCGCCGGGCCGGGCTGCTACCCGACCGCGGCGATCCTGACGCTCGCGCCGCTCGCGCGCGCCGGCCTGCTGGACGATGTCGTCATCGACGCCAAGTCGGGCGTGTCCGGGGCTGGTCGCGGCGCGACGCAGAAGACGCACTTCGTGTCCGTCGATGAGAACGTCACCCCCTATGGGGTGGGAACGCACCGTCACGCGCCGGAGATCGACCAGGAGTTGGACGCCCAGGGCGCGAAGGGCATTCAAGTGACCTTCACCCCGCACCTCCTCCCGTTGGACCAGGGCGAGTTGGTGTCCTGCTACGTCACGCCCGGCAGCGCCGAGGTCGACGACATCATCGAGCTCTACGAGGAGGCCTACGCGGCCGAGCCGTTCGTCGACGTCGTCACCCGCCCGCCCGGCGTGCGCGACGTGCGCGAGACCAACCTCTGCGCGATCAACGTCCAGGAGGACCCGCGCACGGGCAAGATCCTGGCCTTTGGCGCGATCGACAACCTCTGGAAGGGGACGTCGTCGCAGGCCGTGCAGTCGCTGAACCTGATGTTCGGGCGGGACGAGACGGAGGGGTTGTTGTGACCTCGCGCAATACCTCGCCTAGCGGCTCGGATTGCGGGCGCGAGCTCGCCCAGGGGCTCCCTCGCACGGCGGTGGCGTCATGAGCGTGCCGTTCTTCCGCTCGCGCTGGGTCGACGTGCCCGACAGCGTCACCGAGGTCCCGGGCGCGCCGCTGCCAAACGGGTTCCGCGCGGGCGGTGCCGCCGCGGGGATCAAGCCGTCCGGTGGGCTCGACGTGGGGTTGTTGGTGTCCGACAACGACGACACCACGTCCGCCGCGCGCTTCACGCGCTCCGGCTCCGCCGCGCCGCCCGTCCTGGTCACGCGCGAGCGTGCGCGGCTGGACGCGCTGCGTGCCGTCGCCGTCAACTCCGGCAACGCCAACGCCGCCACCGGCCGCCAGGGCATGGACGAGGCCGCGCGGATGCAGGGCGCCGGCGCGATGATGGCCCGGACCACCGAGGACCGCGTCGCGGTCTGCTCGACCGGCGTGATCGGCGTGCAGCTGGACGGCAACAAGACCGTCCGCGGGCTGCTCGAGGCCGGCAAGGGGCTGACGGCGGATCCGGACGGCGTCGCCACCTTCCAGCAGGCGATCATGACCACCGACCTGTTCGAGAAGCGCGGAACGATCGACGTCGAGCTGCCGGACGGGACCGTGCGGATCGCCGCGCAGTGCAAGGGCGCCGGGATGATCTCGCCCTCGCACGCGACCATGTTGTGCTTCATCGAGACCGATGCGGTGGTCCCGGCGGAGACCGCCGACCTGCTGCTCGGCGTCTGCGTCAAGCGCTCGTTCGATCGTGCCACGGTCGACGGCCAGCTCTCGACCAACGACACCACCTTGCTTTTGTGCGGCGGCGCGTCCGGCGTCGTCGTGGAGTCCGAGTCCCAGGCCGAGCTGATCTTCGGCCAGGCGCTCGACGCGCTGCTGCGCCAGCTGGCGATCGACCTCTGCCGCGACGGCGAGGGCGCGCGCCGCGTCGGCCGCGTCACCGTCCGCGGCGGGCACGGGCCCAACGTCGAGCGCGTCGCGCGGGCGATCGGCAACTCGCCGCTGGTCAAGACCGCGCTCTACGGCGGCGATCCGAACTGGGGCCGGATCGCCCAGGCGATCGGCATGGCGCTGCCCGACACCGCGCCGCTGCCCTTCGACATCACCATCGAGGACGTCGCCGTGTGCGTCGCCGGCAACGCCGTGCGCCACGACGAGGACGACCTCGTCCAGCGCGTCTCCGGTGACGAGGTCGAGTACGCGATCACGCTCCCGGGCGACGGCTTCGAGACCGAGGTCTTCTTCTCTGACCTCGGCCACGAGTACATCACCATCAACGCCGAGTACACCACCTAAGGGTGCCCACCGACCGCATGCGCGACGTCAGCACGCTCCTCGAAGCGCTTCCTTACATCCGCGAGTTCCACGGCCAGACCGTCGTCATCAAGTACGGCGGCGCGGCGATGGAGGACGCGGAGCTGCGAGAGGGCTTCGCGCGCGACGTCGTCCTGCTCAAGTACGTGGGGATGAACCCGATCGTCGTGCACGGCGGCGGGCCCGACATCACGGCCTACATGAACCGGCTGGACATCCCGGTGCAGTTCGTCGGCGGCCTGCGCGTCTCGTCCGCCGAGACGGTGGAGATTGCCAAGATGGTCCTGGTCGGCAAGGTCAACAAGGACATCGTCGGGCGGCTGAACCGCCACGGGCAACTGTCGATCGGGCTCAGCGGCGACGACGGCCGGCTGTTCATGTGCGAGCGCACCGAGGCGCCGGGTGGGGAGGACGTCGGGTTCGTCGGCAAGATCACGCGCGTCAACACCGACGTGCTGCGCCACATCGCCGACGACTACATCCCGGTGATCGCCTCGGTCGGGACCGACCGCGACAACAACTCCTACAACATCAACGCGGACGAGGCGGCGGGCGCCGTCGCGCGGGCGATGCGCGCCTACAAGGTGTTGTTCTTGACCGACGTCAGCGGCTGGCTGCGCGACCCCGAGAACCCGCTGTCGCGGATCTCGCAGGCGACGGCGCAAGAGGTGGAAGACGCCCTGACGACGATCGCCGGCGGGATGCGGCCCAAGTTGCAGGCGTGCGTGGAGTCGATCCACGGCGGCGTCACCGCGGCGCACATCGTCGACGGACGCGTGCCGCACTCGATCCTGCTCGAGCTCTTCACCGACGAGGGCATCGGCACCAAGATCGAGGCGGATTCGTGAGCGAGGCGCGCGACGCGCTCGTCCCCGCCTACGCGCGGCAGCCGATCGAGTTCGTGCGCGGCTCCGGGTCGACGCTCTGGGATGTCGATGGCCTTGAGTACCTCGACCTCCAGACGGGCCTGGCGGTCAACAGCGTGGGCCACGCGCATCCCGCTGTCGTCAAGGCCATTACCGAGCAGGCTTCGCAGCTGATCCACGTCGGCAACCTCTTCTGGACCGCGCCGATGGCCGCGCTGGCCGAGCGTCTGGTGTCGTCTTCGCTCGGCGGCCGCGTGCACTTCGCCAACTCCGGGACCGAGGCCAACGAGGCCGCGATCAAGATGGCGCGCAAGGCCAAGCGCGGCGGGACGATCGTCTCGGTGCACCGCGGGTTCCACGGGCGTACGTATGGGTCTTTGAGCGCCACGCCCCAAGAGGCCAAGCAAGCGCCGTTCGCGCCGTTGGTCCCGGGCTTCGTCGCGGTGCCGCCGACCGTCGAGTCGCTGCGCAGCGCGATCGACGCCGACACCGCCGCGGTGATCCTGGAGCCGATCCAGGGCGAGAGCGGCGTCTACGTGCTCGACGACGACGTCCTGCGCGCGGCCCGTGAGGCCTGCGACGAGCACGGCGCGGCGCTGATCTTCGACGAGGTCCAGGTCGGGCTCGGGCGGACCGGGCGGCTGTGGGCCTACGAGCACGCTGGGGTCGTCCCCGACCTGATCACGGTCGCCAAGGCGCTGGGCGGCGGGCTGCCGATCGGCGCCGTCGTCACCAACGAGCGCTTCGCCGAGGGCTTCGAGCCCGGCGACCACGGCTCGACCTTCGCCGGCGGCCCGGTGCAGGCCGCGGCCGGCCTGGCGGTGTTCGACGTGGTCTCTGATCCGGATCTCCTCACGCGCGTGCGCGCGAAGGGCGACGAGCTGCGCGCCGCGCTGGCCGAGCTGCCCGGCGTGGCCTCCACGCGCGGGCGCGGGTTCATGCTCGCCGCCGAGCTGGACCCGAGCCGCACCGAGCCGGCGACCGACCTCGTCGGCCGCGCGCTGCGCGAAGAGCGCCTCGTCCTCAACGCGACCGGCCCGACCACGCTGAGACTTCTCCCTGCCTTGACCATCACCGACGCCGAGCTGGACGACGCCCTCGCCCGGCTCGCGCGTCTCCTCGACACCAAGTGAGTGCCATGACCGACGATCAGCTTCTCCATCCCCACGAGCCCGCCGCGTCCTACCTGGCGCGTCCTGAAGAGGTCGGCCGCGTCTGCCTCCTGTACTCGGGCGGCCTGGACACCAGCGTCATGCTCAAGTGGATCCAGGACCAGTACAACGCCGAGGTGGTCGCGTTGACCATCAACCTGGGCCAGCCCGGTGAGGACTACGACGTGGTCCGTGAGAAGGCGTTGCGCCTGGGCGCGATCGACGCGCGCGTGGTCGACGCGCGCGAGGAGTTCGCCGCCGAGTACATCGTCCCGGCGATCAAGGCCAATGCCAACTACGGGCTCAACTACCCGTTGTTCACCGCCTTGGGCCGGCCGCTGCTGGGCAAGATCGCGGTCGAGGTCGCGCGCGAGACCGGCTGCGACACGATCGCCCACGGCTGCACCGGCAAGGGCAACGACCAGGTCCGGATCGACGGCACGGTCGCGACGCTGGCGCCGGAGTTGAAGATCATCGCCCCGGTCCGCGACTGGAAGATGGGCCGCGAGGAGGAGATCGCCTACGCGCGCGAGCACGGGATCCCGGTCAAGGGCGGCACGGAGTCCGCGCCGTACTCGATCGACGACAACATCTGGGGCCGGTCGTCTGAGGGCAAGTGGATCGAGGACCTGACCCACGCGCCTGACGACGACGTCTTCCAGCTCGTCACGCGTCCCGAGGAGGCGCCCGACGAGGCCGAGACCGTCACGATCGGCTTCGAGCAGGGCGTGCCGGTCGCGCTCAACGGCGAGCAGCTCGGGCTCGTCGAGCTGCTGGACCGCGTCGGCGAGATCGGCATGAAGCACGGCGTCGGGATCGTCGACCACATCGAGGACCGGATCGTCGGCCTGAAGGTCCGCGACATCTACGAGGTGCCGGCGGCGGCGATCATCCTGCCCGCCCACGCCGAGCTGGAGCGCCTGGTCGGGACGATCCACCAGAACCGCTTCAAGACCGGGCTGGACCAGCAGTGGGGCTACCTCGTCTACGCCGGCCTGTGGTGGGAGCCGCTGCGGACCGACATCGACGCCTACATGAACGAGGTCAACAAGCAGGTGACCGGGACGATCGGCGTCAAGCTCTACAAGGGCATGGCGCGCGTCGTCACGCGCGAGTCCCCGAACGCGGTCTACGACGCGTCGCTGGCCTCGTTCAACGAGTCCGGCGGGCTGTTCTCCCAGCAGGCGTCGCCGGGCTTCATCGAGCTGTGGTCGCTGCAGTCGCGGCTCGCGTGGCGTCTGCGCAACGAGGCTCGCGGGTAGTCGTAGTCCGTAATGGGCTACAAGATCCTGGGGTTCGTCGTCTGGAAGGGCGCAAAGTGGTACCTCGGCCATCGCGTGTCGCGGGCGAAGCGCTTCGCCGCGGCGGGCGCGGTCGGGGTCGGCGTGGGAGCGCTGATCGTGGCGGCGAACGCGAAGCAGCGGCAGACGCAGTAAGGCTTCGGGTCAGCCGATCGTTCGGCGCCGAATCCGTCCGGCCCGGGGCCTAGTGTCCCGGGCCGCATGACCCTTCCTCCGTCCTCCGAGAGCGGCAACGTCGTCGACCCGCAGGTGCTGGCCTCGCGGCGCGCGCGCCGCGCCGAGGTGTCCGAGGACGCGGGCCTGGAGCTGCGGCTCTTCGAAGCCGAGCGGCGCCTGGGGGAGGTCGCGGCCGAGCGCGACCGGCTGCGGGCGCGGGTCACGCAGGTCGAAGGGCAGCTGACGGTCTCGCGTCAGCGCGAATGGGCCGAGCAGCAGGAGCGCCTGGAGGCTCAAGGCGAGACCGCCGCGGCGCGCGAGCTGGCGGGCGTGCAGCTGGCCGAGCTGCGCGAGCGGCTGGCGGCGGCGGAGGCCGAGCTGGCGACGGTCGCGGCCGAGCGTGACCGGGCGCGGAAGGCGTTGGAGGACGAGCGGCTGCGCGTGGCCGCCGAGCGCGAGCGGCGCGAGGCGCTGGAGCGCGAGGGCTTGCTGTTGCGCTCGGAGCTGGCGCGGCGCGACGAGCTGACGACCGCGGCGTCCTCGGCCGTGAGCGCGGCGCGCGAGGCGCTGGCGGCGCGCGACGCGGAGGCCGACGCGCGGCTGGCGGCGCAGCAGCGTGCGCTGGTGGAGGGCGCGGCGGCCGAGCAGGCCGCACTGGCCGGGCGCGTCGAGGCTGAGCGGCGCGAGTTCGCGGGGCGGGTCGAGGCGGTCGAGCGCGCGGTCGCCTCCGTGAAGGATCGGCTTGGTGCCGCGGCGCGGGTGCTCAAGGAGCGCTTGGAGGACGAGCGGCGCGCGCGGGTCGCCGCGGAGTCCGCGGCCGATGCGGCACGGACGCGAGCGGCGGCCTTGGAGCGCCAGCAGGCGGCGGCCGGGCAGCGGATCGCCGAGCTGGAGACCGCCCTGGCCGCGGCGCAGGCGCGCTCAGAGGAGCTGTCGCGCGAGCTCGAGCAGCGGATCGCGACCGAGGCGCAGCTGCGCGCGGCGCTGGAGTCGCTGGACGCCGAGCTGACCGCGGTGCGCGCCGACGACCAGCGCATGTCGCGGCTGACCGAGCGCGTCGAGAACGTCGTCGCGGTCGCGACGCGCCTGCACGACGAAGCCTCTGCCGAGCAGACGAGCCTGGTCGAGCTCCGCGCCGAGCTGGAGACCGAGCGCGCCGCTCGCTGGGTCGCCGAGGCCGAGCTGGAGACCGAGCGCCGTCGCGGCGACACCGACCGTGCCGCCCGCGCCGCCGCCGAGGCCGAGCTCGCCGCCTCGCGCATCGCCCAGCCCGTCACGAACCCCGCGACGCTCGCCTCCCTGCGCGAGGCGCTCTCCCACCTCACAACCGCGCCCGCGTCGCCGAACCCCGCGCTGGACCTCGACTTCGCCGCGGCCGCCGCGCGCCTGCGGGCGGAGGCGCCGGAGACGGAGCGCGAGCCGGAGTCTGAGCCGCTCGAGGAGGGCTTCGAGTCCGAGTCGCTGGCCGCCGAGCTGGAGTCGGTCGAGGAGCAGCTTGGAGCGGAGTCGCCTGACCTCGCCGAGCCGGTCGAGGTCGCGGAGCCGGTCGCCGTCGTCGAGCCGGAGCCGGTCGGCTTCGCCGCGCCGTCTGTCGTCGAGCCGGAGCCGGTCGAGGAGGAGCCGGAGGCCGAGGTCGTAGCGTTCGTCGTCGCTCCGCCGGTCGAGCCCGACGATGCCGCGTTCGTGCCGACGGCGGCGGCGCCCGTGCCCGAGCCGGTCGAGGATGAGCCGGTGCCGGTCCGGCCGCGGGTGGTTGCGTCCAAGCCGGTGCGGCAGCCGCTGCCGCAGCGCGCGCCGATCCTCAAGCCCTCGCCGTGGCTGCGCAACGCGCTCACCGCGCTGGCCGACAGCGAGCCGGACATCGCGGAGCTGCTGCTGGTCGCGCTGCTGCCGGCCCAAGCGGGGCTCACGCGCAACCCCATCACCTACGAGCTGCAGGTGCTCGGCGGCACGACGCACCGGGTGCAGGTCGAGCACGACCTCGTCCGGGTCTCGCTGCCGCGGGGCGAGACGCCGAAGGCGAAGGTCTCCGGGTCGCTCGCCGCGCTCGTCCCGCTGGTCGCGGGCGGCGCCGGCCGCCGGCTCCCGGACACGACGATCGAGAACCGCCGTTACCTCCGTCGCCTGCTGAAGGCGCGGCGGCAGCCGGTCGGCCTCGCCGAGCTGGCGGCCAAGGCCGTCTCGCCGTCGCCGGGCCTGCTGCTCACGGTGCTCGCCAAGGCGGTCGATCCCGCCTGGACCCAAGGCCGTCGCCTGTCGATCGACGTTGCCGCCGCGGGCGCCGATCGCTGGCGCATCCACGCCTCCGGTGAGGGTCCGCTGTCGATCCTGTCGGCCGAGGACGCGCCGCCCGCCGACGCGACCCTGCACACGTCGGCCGGCCTCCTGCCCGCGGTCCTCGCAGGGACCGCGCAGCCCAGCCAGGCCTCCGTCGAGGGCTCACTGCGCGACGTCCGCACGCTCCTGTCCTGGCTCGACCGCGCCCAGCGCGGAGGCCGATGAGTCCCAAAATCCGCTCCTTGCGGCAAGCCCTGTCCGACCCCGCCACGCCATCCGCCCCGACACCTATCCTCGATCTTCGCCCGTGAGCCAGTCCCCAGCCGTCCACCTGCACGTCCACTCCGAGTACTCGCTGCTCGACGGCGCCTGCAACATCAAGGCGCTCGCCAAGCGCGCCGCGGAGTTCGGGCAGCCGGCCCTCGGGCTCACCGACCACGGCGTCATGAACGGCGCCATCGAGATGTACAAGGCGTGCAAGGACGAGGGCGTCAAGCCGATCCTCGGCTGCGAGATCTACCTCGTCGACGACCACGCCAACCGCGCGCCGGGCCGCGTCGAGCGCAACCACCTCACGCTGCTCGCGCAGAACGACGTCGGCTACCGCAACCTGGTCAAGCTCTCCTCGATGGGCTTCCTCGAGGGCTTGCACCGCGGCAAGCCGTCGCTGGACATGGCCCAGCTCGCCGCGCACGCCGAGGGCGTCATCGCCCTGACCGGCTGCCTCGCCGGCCGCTTCTGCCAGCGCCTGATCGCCGACAACGAGCCCGAGGCCCGGGCCCACGTCGACGAGCTGATCCAGGTCTTCGGCCCTGGGGACGTCTACTTCGAGGTCCAGAAGAACGGCATCGCCGACCAGAACAAGGCCAACGAGGGCATCGTCAAGATCGCCCGCGAGATGGGCGGCAAGCTCGTCGGCACCGGCGACGTCCACTACCTCCGGCGCGAGGACTACCACCACCACACGGCGCTGCTGTGCGTGCAGACCAAGTCGACGCTCGCCGCGCCGAAGATGACCTTCGACACCAACGAGTTCTACCTCAAGAACTCCGAGGAGATGGCCCGCGACTTCGCGGAGTGGCCGGATGCGGTCCCGAACACCGTCGAGGTCGCCGAGCGCTGCGAGGTCGAGATCCCGCTCGGCGAGCAGCTGATCCCGCGCTTCCTGCCCGAGGGCCAGGACGAGAAGCAGTACCTGCGCGACCGCGTGATGGAGGGGATGCGCCACCGCTACGGCGATCCGATCCCGGCCGCCGCGATGGAGCGCATGGAGTTCGAGCTGGCGACCATCGACAAGATGGGCTTCAACGCCTACTTCTTGATCGTGTGGGACTTCGTCAAGTGGGCCAAGGAGAACGGCATCGCCGTCGGCCCGGGCCGTGGCTCGGCCGCCGGGTCGATCATCGCCTACACCTTGCGGATCACCGACCTCGATCCGCTGCGCTACGACCTGCTCTTCGAGCGCTTCCTCAACCCCGAGCGCGTGTCGATGCCGGACATCGACATCGACTTCTCCGTCCGCGGCCGTGAGCGCGTGATGCAGTACGTGGTCGAGAAGTACGGCCGCGGCTCGGTCGCGCAGATCATCACCTTCGGCAAGATGTTCCCGCGCGCGGCGACGCGCGATGCAGCCCGCGTGCTCGGCCACGAGTACGGCCAGGGCGACCGCCTCGCCAAGCTGATCCCGGATCCGATCATGGGCCGGCCGCCGTCGTTCGACGACTGCCTCCAGCCGGGCGAGCCGCTGCGCGCCGCCTACGACGAGGACCCGACGGCCAAGCAGATCATCGACGTCGCCAAGGGCCTCGAGGGGATCGTCCGCAACAACTCGATCCACGCGGCCGCGGTCGTCATCGCGGGCATGCCGCTCACCGACGTCGTGCCGCTGCAGCTCGCGGACGCCAACGAGACCGACGCCGACGGCAACAAGGTCTACCGGCAGGTCACGCAGTTCTCGATGAAGCCGGTCGAGGAGCTCGGGCTCCTCAAGATGGACTTCCTGGGCCTGCGCAACCTCGACGTCATCGAGGACGCACTGGACATCATCGCCCGCTCCACGGGCGAGCGGCCTGACATGGCCCGCCTGCCGCTCGACGACGAGAAGACCTACGAGATGCTCGCCGCGGGCGACTCGGTCGGCGTCTTCCAGTTCGAGTCTGACGGCATGCAGGAGGCCCTGCGCAAGGTCAAGCCGACGGAGTTCGACGACCTCGTCGCGCTCGTGTCGCTCTACCGCCCGGGCGCGATGGAGCAGATCCCGACCTACGCGCGCGGCAAGCGCAACCCCGACCTGGTCTCGATCGCCGACGAGCGTCTGGAGCCGATCATCGGCCCGACGTACGGCGTGATCCTGTACCAGGAGCAGTCCATGCTCATCTCCAAGGAGCTGGCCGGGTTCACGGGCGCCCAAGCGGACGACCTCCGCAAGGCGATCGGCAAGAAGAACCGCGCGGCGATGGCCAAGCTGGAGCCGATGTTCCGCGAGGGCGCCGCCAAGAACGGCGTCGCGCAGTCGACGATCGACTGGCTCTGGGCGACCAACGAGAAGTCCGCGGACTACTCCTTCAACAAGTCGCACGCGGCGTGTTACGCGCTGATCTCCTACCGCACGGCGTGGCTGAAGGCCAACTACACCGCCGAGTACATGGCCGCGCTGATCTCGTCGGTCATGGACACCAAGGACAAGGTCCCGTTCTTCGCCGCCCGGTGCGACGAGATGGGGATCGAGATCTTGCCCCCGGACGTCAACCTCTCCGACCACGAGTTCGTCGTCGTCGAGGGCAACATCCGTTTCGGCCTGGACGCGGTCAAGGGCGTTGGCTACGCGGCGGTCGAGGCGATCAAGCGCGCCCGCGAGGACGCCGGCGACTTCACGTCGATCTGGGACTTCTGCGAGCGCGTCGACCCCAAGGCCGTCAACAAGCGGTCGATCGAGGCGCTGATCAAGTGCGGGGCCTTCGGCTCCACGGGCGCGTCGCGCAAGGGCATGTTGGAGGTCTTGGAGGCTGCGCAGTCCGCGGGTCAGAAGGCCCAGCAGGACGCCGAGATCGGCCAGGGCTCGATCTTCGACCTTTTTGACACGGGCGGCGGCGGGGGCGACTCCGGCGGCGGTAGCAACGGCGCGGCGGCCGCGTTCGCCGGGCCGGTGCATCCGGCGATCCCGGAGGAGGAGTTCGAGAAGAACGAGCTGCTCGCCCACGAGAAGGACGCGATCGGCCTGTTCCTCTCGATGCACCCCCTCAAGGAGGTGCGTGAGGCACTGTTCGCCAAGGTCGACCGGCCGCTGAGCGAACTGCCGACCGTCAAGGACGGCGAGTGGATCACGGTCGGCGGGATCATCACCGCGGCGCGCAAGCTCAAGACGCGCACCGGCAACATGATGATGTTCGCGACGCTCGACGACCTCGAAGGCTCGATCGAGCTGATCTTCTTCGGCGACCAGCTCGCCGAGTACGAGCACATCGCGCAGATCGACAAGATCGTCACCGTGCGCGGTCGCGTGGGCAACGACGACCGCGGCCTGACGATCAAGGTCCAGGCCTGTGAGCTGTTCGAGCCGACCCAGCAAGAGGTCGACATCGCGCGCGCCAACGCGGTCGAGGTCGCCAAGGGTCCCGAGGCCTTGACGTTGGTGCTGGACGCCGCGCGCCTGCCCGCCTCGATCATCGAGGAGCTCAAGCACGTGTTCGGCAACCACGTGGGGGAGGCCGAGGTCCTGCTGGACGTCCGCACCTCCGGTGGCCCGCGCACGCTGCGGCTCGGCTCGGACTTCCGCGTCGACCCGACGCCGTCGCTGCGCGCCGAGCTAGCGCGCATCCTCGGGCCGGAGGCGCTCGCCGCGCCGCCGTCGCCCGAGCCCGCGGCAGCGTAGGGCGAGTCGACGGCGCGACGGCCTCAGTCGCCCGAGCCCGCAGCGGCGTAGGGCGAGTCGACGGCGCGACGGCCGCTACCGGCTCGTCGCGAGCACCCGCGACGGAGCCAAAGCGATGGTCTCGTTCACGATCATCCGGAATGCGGGGCGCCAATCACCCAGCAACGGGTGAACGATTTCCCCCGCAGGCCGCGGTCGGCCGTGTAGCGTCGCGAATGCGGCCCCCGCTCTGTCGCTGGACCGGGGGCGGGGGCCGCACTGCGTTGCTGCTCCCATGCGTTGGACGTTGCGCGTCCGACCGCAGTGTCTCCGGGTTCGAGTCGGGTGAAACCAGCGCTGACGGCCAGGCGGCCCAGGCGCGCCGCGCCGCTAGCCGCGTGCCTTTGCCCCACGCTCGCGCAGGGTCCAGCACAGCTCCAGCTCCTCCTTCGTCGGCCCCTTCTTGTCGGGGCCCGGCGTCTCGAGGATCACCGGCAGGCCGTCGAAGCGCGGCTCGCTGAGGAAGACCGCGCAGCCGTCCTCACCGAGCTCGCCCTGGCCGACGTCGGCATGGCGGTCGCGGTTGGAGCCCAGCGTGCCTTTGGAGTCGTTGAAGTGCAGCGAGCCGAGGCGGTCCAGGCCGACGACGTCGTCGCACTCGTCCAGGACCTTGGTCAGGCCCTCGGCGGTGCGGATGTCAAAGCCGGACGCGTAGAGGTGGCAGGAGTCCAGGCACATGCCCAACCGCGCGTCGCCGCCCGCGGCGTCGATCAGCGCGTGCAGCTCGCCGAACGAGCGGCCCAGCGTGCCGCCGGCGCCGGCGGTGTTCTCGAGGTGCAGCGCGCACGACTCGCTCTCGGCCAGCGCCTCCTTAATCACCGCGCCCGCCCGCTTGATCGCCGGCGCGACCTCGCCGCCGAGCGCGCTGCCCGGATGCAGGACCACCGACACCGCGCCCAGGGCGTCCCCGGCGCGCAGCGAGGCGATCAGCGACGTCAGCGTCTTCGCGCGGATGTCGGGGTCCTCGGACGCTGCGTTGAGCAAGTAGACGGCGTGGATCAGCAGCGCGTCGACCTCCGAGCCTTCCATCGCCTCGCGGAAGTCGGCCATCGCCTCGTCGCTGTAGATCGTCGGCTTCCACGCCCGCGGGTTCTGGTTGAAGATCTGGATCGCGCGGGCACCCCGCTCGACCCCGCGTTCGACCGCTTTCGCCGGGCCGCCGGCCGGGGAGACATGTGCGCCGATGAGCATCACCTAGAGTCCTACCGAAATGCGCGTCCGCTTCGCTCCCTCGCCCACCGGTGCCCTCCACATCGGCGGTGCCCGCACCGCCCTCTACAACTGGCTCATGGCCCGCGGCAACGAGGGCGGCGTCCTGGTCCTGCGCATCGAGGACACCGACCGCGAGCGCTCCACGCCCGAGAACGTCGAGCAGATCCTCGACGCCTTGAAGTGGTTGGAGCTGGACTACGACGAGGGGCCGATCTCGCAGGTCTCGCGCACCGAGCGCCACCAGGAGCTGCTGCAGAAGCTGCTCGACGAGGGCAAGGCCTACCGGTCGACGGCGACCGGCGACGATGTCAAGGAGTACAAGTCCAAGCACGGCGCCGACAAGGGCTTCCGCGGGATCGCCGAGGACGAGGGCGCGGTTCGGCTGCGCGTCCCGGACGACGGCTCCACGATCGTCCACGACCTGATCCGCGGCGACACGGTCTTCCAGCACGTCCACCTCGACGACCCGGTGATCGCCCGCGCGGACGGAAGCGTGTTGTACAACTTCGCCGTCGCGGTGGACGACCTCGACGCGGAGATCACCCACGTCGTCCGCGGCGAGGACCACCTCTCCAACACGCCCAAGCAGCTGCTGGTCTATGAGGCGCTGGGTGCCGCGCCGCCGCTGTTCGCGCACCTGCCGCTGCTGCACGGGCCGGACGGCAAGAAGCTCTCCAAGCGCCACGGCGCGGCCTCGGTGCAGGAGCTGCGCGACGCCGGCTTCCTGCCGGAGGCCGTCCGCAACTACCTGGCCTTGCTTGGCTGGGGCGCGGCCGACGACCAGACGATCCTGACCACGCACGAGCTACAGCAGCAGTTCGACGTCGCGCGCGTGCAGAAGAACCCGGCGCAGTTCGACGTCAAGAAGCTCACGTGGCTGAACGGGCGCTACATCCGCGAGCTGGACGTCGACGCGCTCACCGCGCGGCTCGAGGCGTTCACGGGACGGACCGGGCTGCGCGCGGCGGTGGCGATCTCCCAGGAGAAGATCGGGACGCTCGCGGACTTCTGGCCGCTGGCGGGCTTCCTCTTCGACGGCCCGGCCGACGGCGACGACAAGGCGCGCGAGAAGTGGTTGGACGCCGGCCACCGCGGCGCGCTGGTCCAGGCCCGCGAGGCGCTGGCCCACCTGGAGCCGTTCGACGTCGAGCGGATCGAGGTCGCGCTGCGCGAGGTCGTGGAAGCCGATCCGGAGCGCAAGCCCAAGGATGTCTTCCAGCCGATCCGCGTTGCGCTGGCGGGGACGACGATCTCGCCTGGCATCTTCGAATCCCTTGCGGTGCTTGGCCGCGAGGAGTCGCTGCGCCGCCTCGACGCGGCCCTCGCGACGGCTGCGCAATAGCAGGGATTCGGTCCGATCTGACAACGCACCGGACAAGTGTTGGATCTGGTGCTCAATCATCCGTCCACGGCTGCCGATAACCGGGATGTACCGACGGGCCGGAACAACCGTGCCCCTGCCTTCATGGAGCCCAGAGACGACATGCCCCCAGCCGCAGCCGCTTCCCAGAGCCAGCACACGCCGGCCGCTGATGTCCAGCGCCGTCACAACGAAGGTCATGGCCGTCGCCTGACGGCTGCCTTCGAGGCCCTGGAGGCGTTCCCGGCCCTGGCCGAGTCCCGCAACCGCCTGCTGCGCGTCGTGCGCCAGGAGCGTGTGTCGACCGGCGAGGTCGTCGCCGCGGTTGAGTCCGACGTCGCGCTGGTGATCAGCGTGCTGCGTCTCGGCAACCAGGTCGAGGGCAAGACCCGCGGCAAGGTCGAGTCCGTCGTGCAGGCCGTCGAGCTGCTCTCGCCGGAGGCCGTCCAGGCCTTGGCGACCCGCGCTCGCACCTTTGACTTCTTCGAGCGCTCGTCCGTGTGGGACGCGGCGCCCGAGCGCTTCCGCCTGCATGGCGTCGCGACGCAGCGTGCCGCTGACCGTCTCGCGACCGAGGCCGGCTACGAGCACCGCGACCGCCTGATGGTCACCGCGCTGCTGCACGACATCGGCAAGCTCGTGCTGATGCACGCCTACCCCGGCTACCCGGGCCAGGTGCACGGCAACGCCCGCACGCCGGAGGAGCGCATCCACCGCGAGCGCCGTGAGCTCGGCGTCGACCACGCGCTGGTCGGCGGCGTCCTCGCCCGTCGCTGGGGCCTGCCGAAGGCCGTCGCGTCGGTCATCGAGCGCCACCACGCCGACGACGCCCAGGGCGAGGCCGCGTTCGTCCGCCTGGCCGACATGCTCGCGCACTACTCCCAGGGCGGCGCCGTGTCGCCGACCGAGCTGCTGAAGTGCGCCCGGACGATCGGCCTCGGGCCGAGCGAGCTGCGCAGCGTCATGTACGACCTGCCGTACCCGACGACCGGCCGCACGCGTCAGATCGACCCGTGCCCGCTCTCCGGCCGCGAGCTCGAGGTCCTCAAGCGCCTCGCCGAGGGCAAGGTCTACAAGCAGATCGCGCTGGAGCTCTCCCTGAGCACCTCCACGGTCCGCACCCACCTCCACAACATCTACGGCAAGCTCGGCGCGGTCGACCGCGCGCAGGCGGTCCTCATCGCCACCGAGCGAGGGTGGTTGTAGGACTGACGGCGGCGCCTCTCGAGGTCGCGACCGCCACCGAGCGCGGCTGGCTGTAGAGCCAGCCGTAGCTTCCCCAGCCGTCCGGTGTCGTAGCATCGACACCGGGATGCTGTCGATCACCACGAAGTCACCGTACGCGCTGAAGGCGCTGACCGAGCTCGCCCGTCAGGGCGGCGATTCGCCCATCCCGATCGGCGAGCTCGCCCGCGCGCGCGGCATCCCGGTCCAGTTCCTCGAGCAGCTCTTCGCGGTCCTCCGCCGCGCCGGGCTGCTGAAGAGCCAGCGCGGCGTCAAGGGCGGCTACTCGTTCGCCAAGCCCGCCTCCGAGATCACCGTCTTGGAGATCGTCGAGCTCCTCGACGGCCCCCTCGGCGGCGGCTCCGAAGGCATTTTCCTTGACGCCGCCAACGCCGCCCGCGCCATCCTGGAGAAGACCACCGTCGCCGACGTGGTCGAGCAGGAGAAGAAGGCCGCGGGCGTGGCGATGTACTACATCTGAGCGAACGCCTCATCCCTTGTGGTGACAGCTGAGTGAGGGTTGTCACGCGACTTTGAAGACGGGGTTGGCGTTCGGGGGCGAATTGGCGATACTGCGCGCCATGCCGGCAGATCGTGGGGCGGATGGTCTGGCCGAGGCGCTCGGCCTGATCGCGGACACGGTGACGACGGTCCTCGCGGACGAGGACAGTCTGCTGAGCGATGAGTCAAGGGGTCGTCTGGCGGCGCTGGCGCGGAACCTGAAGGGCGCGGCGGCGAACCTCACGCCGCAGCTGCGGGAGCCTGGCGACGAGGACGAGGACACGGAGGGGATCGACCACCTCCGGATCGGCAGCCACGTGCAGACGACGCTGAACCGGGCGGGCGTCGAGCGTGTCGACCAACTGCGGGAGATGAGCGATGAGCAGTTGCTCTCGATCCGCGGTGTCGGGCCCGCGACGCTGCCGGCGATCCGGTGGGCGGTCGAGGATCACGCGATGCGGTGGTGGGAGCAGCCGGTCACGCGCGTCGCGCGGCGCAGTGATGATCCACTGCCACGCTGGTGGGAACGAGATTGACTGCGTTCCGCGCGCGCCCGGCCTAGAACCCTTCGAACGTGCTCAGCAGTCGCTTCGGCGCGCGCGCCGACCACGACTCCAGGACCAAGTCCTCCACCAACTCCCGAGGCGCGTCGGCGTAGTGCAAGCGCACCGCCGCGAGCTGCTTGCCCCACCACCGCTCGGTGCACCACTGCGGGTGTGACTGCGTGAACGCGAGGATGCCCTCCTCACCGGGGAAGAGGTTGACGCCCTCGTCGTCGAGCATCGTCGCAAAGCGCGGCTTGCCGCGGATCCGGAACGCGGGCAGGCCGCCGTGCTCGTACTCCTCTGCCTGGGGCATCCCCATCAACAACGCGCGCATGGCCGCCTGGTCCATGGTCGACGACGCTATCGGTCAAGCTGTCCTCTGTGGACTTCGTCACCGTCAACTCGCTGGAGCCCGACCGCGACGTCGCCCTGCGCGTCGCGACCGAGGGCTGCATCCTGCGCGGCCTCGTCGGCTCGACCGTGCACGGACTTTCCAACCCCGGAACCGACGACCGCGACGAGATGGGTGTCTGCATCGAGTCCGAGGACTACATCTTGGGTCTGCGCCGCTTCGAGCACTGCGTCGCCCGCACGCAGCCGGAAGGCCACCCGTCTGGCCCGGGCGACGTCGACCTCACGATCTACGGCCTGCGCAAGTTCGCGCGGCTGGCGATCAAGGGCAGCCCCACCGTGTTGTTGCTGTTCTTCGTCGCAGGCGACGACGTGCTGCACCGCGACCCGCTCGGAGAGCAACTCCAACAGCTCGCGCCAGCGTTCCTGTCGCGCCGCACCGGCCGCGCGTTTCTCGGCTACCTCGACGCCCAGGCCCGCAGCCTGCGCGGTGAGCGCCACGCCACGCGCACCCGCGAGCTGTCGGCCACCCACGGCTACGACACCAAGTACGCGATGCACGCGCTGCGGATCGGCCACCAGGGCATCGAGCTCCTTCAGACCGGCCGGATCTCGCTGCCGGTCGCCGAGCCAGACCGCACGCGGCTGCGCGGCGTCCGCGCGGGCGAGCCGCCGCTGAGCGAGATCCTCGAGCAGATCGAGGACGCCACCGAGCGCTTGCGCGCGGCCGCCGACGCCGCCGACCTGCCGCCCGACGCGGACCTCGCGCGGATCGACGCCTTCCTCGGAGACGCCTACCGAACGGCCTGGGCGGCGCGCGCGGCAGGGTGACGAGGTGACGGCCCCGGCGGGTGTCGGTTCTCCGCCACCGCAGACGCCAGCCCGCACCACGGTCGGGCCGCGCCGCGGGCGGCAGGATCCCCGACGTGTTCCGCGATCCGCTCTCCATCCTCAGCCGTGAGGCCAACCAGGCGCCCGTCCCGATGGTCGCCCCGAGCTTCACGATGCGCGCCGACGTCCCGGTCTGGCCCAGCGGCCTGGCGCGGTTTGACGACGGCATCCTCGAGATCGTCGGCGACGGCCTGCGCGTCGCCGCCCGCGACGTCATCGCCCTCGAGGTCGTCCCGGCGCTCGGCGCGCGGCTTCAGCTGCGCCTGACCTACCGCAAGGGCTTCGACACGATCCAGCGCCGCTACTGGGTCGCCGTCGCCGAGCACGACCACCTGCTGCGCCTCGTCGCGCAGGTCCGCGGTGCGCTCCGCGCCACCGCCGTCGCCTAAAGGTGTGGCGGGAAACCGACACATCGGGTGGCGCGGGATCGGCGACAATGCACGGCGTGCCGGGCCGCGTCCTGATCGTTGACGACCATCCGCGGTTTCGCCGCACCGCCCGCCGCGCGCTGGAGTGCGACGGCTGGACCGTCGTCGGCGAGGCGCAGGACGGCACCAACGGCTTGGCCGAAGCGCAGCGCCTGACGCCCGACCTCGTCCTGCTGGACATCGGCCTGCCGGACGTCTCCGGCCTGGTCGTCGCCCAGCGGCTCGCCGACGCCCAGCCGGACGTCGCCGTCGTCCTGGTCTCGACCCAGGACGCGGGGGACTTCGCCGCGCTGGCCGCCGCTCACGGCGCCAAGGGCTTCCTCGCGAAGGCGGACCTCTCCGGTGCCGCTCTTGACGGCTTGCTCACCCAGTAGCGTCCACATCTAGATGTCAGTGGCGCAACAGTCGGCCGGTGCCTATGAACGGCTCCTGCGGACGATCACCGAGCGCCTCGACTGGCGGTTGGCCGCGGCATGGGAGCCCGCCACCGCCGAGGGCGGCGCGCTGGCCTGCGTCGCGTGCTCGTCAACCGATGGCCCGGGTGACCTGGCGCCGTTCCTGGACGCCACCCGCACCACGATCCTGCGCCTCGGCGAGGGCCTGCCCGGCCGCGTCTTCGCCGCTGGGACCGCCGAGTGGCTGACCGACGCCACCGTGGACGACCGCCTGCCGCGCCGCGACGCCGCCACGGCCGCCGGACTGCACGCCGCGGTCGCGTTCCCGGTCCGCTCCGAGCGCGGCACCGTCGGCGTCGTGGAGCTGTTCGCCGATCGCCCGCGCGACCCGGACCCCGAGCTGCTCGCCACGCTCGACCTGCTCGGCGCAATGCTCGGCCAGCTCGTGGAGCGCCGGCTTGCCGACGCCCGCCACCGCGCGACGCTTCAAGCCGCGCTGGACTGCGTCGTCACGATGGACGCCCAAGGCAAGGTGGTGGAGTTCAACGCCGCCGCCGAGCGGACGTTCGGCTACAACTCGACTCAAGCTGTAGGTCATGACATGGCCGACCTGATCGTCCCGCCCGAGCTGCGTGAGCCGCACCGACGCGGCCTGCATCGTTACCTGGAGACCGACACCCCGCACTTGCTCGACCGGCGCATCGAGATCGAGGCCCAGCGCGCCGACGGCGAGCGCTTCCCGGTCGAGCTGACGATCACACGGATCGACGTCGGCGGCGACACGCTCTTCACCGGCCACCTCCGCGACATCTCCGACCGCAAGCGCTCCGAGGCCGAGCTGCGCGACTCGCGCGCCCGCATCGTCCACACCGCCGATGCGGCGCGCCGCCAGATCGAGCGCGACCTCCACGACGGCGCCCAGCAGTCGCTTGTCTCGCTGGCGGTCACGCTGCGGCTCGCCCAGCGGCGCCTGGACAACGGCGACGCCGACGCCGCCCGCGAGCTGCTGACCGAGTTGGACGAGGGGTTGACCGAGGCGCTCGCCGAGCTGCGCGAGCTGGCCCGCGGGATCCACCCGGCGATCCTCACCGAGGGCGGCCTCGCACCGGCGCTGAACGGCCTGGTGCGCCGCAGCGCGCTCGCGGCGCGTGTCGCCGCGCCGCCCGCCGACGGCCGCCGCTACGGCGCCGACGTAGAGGCGGCCGCGTACTTCCTGGTCGCGGAAGGGCTCACCAACGCGGCGCGGCACGCGGCCAGCGCCACGGTCGTCGAGATCGCCGTCGTCGAAGAACCCGGCGTTCTTGTCGTCGAAGTTCGCGACGACGGCGCCGGCGGCGCCGATCCCGACGGCGGCGGCCTGCGCGGCCTCGCCGACCGCCTCGCCGTCCTGGGCGGCGTCCTGACCGTCACCAGCCCGCCGTCCGGCGGGACCGTCCTCCGAGGGGAGATCCCGTGCGCGTCGTGATCGCCGACGACTCCGTTCTGCTGCGCGAGGGCGCGGTCCGCATCCTCGAGGAGGCGGGCATCGAAGTTGTAGGCCAGGCAGGCGACGGCGAGGACCTGCTGCGCAAGGTGCGCGCGCACCAGCCGGATGTCGCGATCGTCGACATCCGCATGCCGCCCACCAACACCGACGAGGGGCTCGTCGCCGCCGAGACGCTGCGCGCCGAGCTGCCGGAGATCGGCGTGCTCGTGTTGTCGCAGTACGTCGAGGAGTCCTACGCGCAGCGGCTGATGGCCGGCGGGGCCGAAGGCGTCGGCTACCTGCTCAAGGACCGCGTCGCCGACATCGACCGCTTCGTGGACGGCGTCCGCCGCGTCGCGGAGGGCGGCTCCGTGCTCGATCCCGAGGTCGTCTCGCAGATGCTCGGCCGGCGGCGGCCTGACGGGCCGCTGGAGACGCTGACCCCGAAGGAGGGCGAGGTCCTGGAGCTGATGGCCGAGGGCCAGACCAACCGCGCGATCAGCGAGGCGCTGACGGTCACCGAGCGCGCGGTCGAGCGCCACGTCACCGCGATCTTCGAGAAGCTCGGCCTGAGCGCCGGTGACGGAGGCCACCGGCGCGTGCTGGCCGTCCTGGCTTACGTGCGCGATAGCGCGGGCTGAGCCTCACGGGGGTTGCCCGGCGGCAGCCCGTCGGTCCTCCGCCAGATCGTCCGCCTGCCCGCCGCACCGGCGCGGGTGCCGCGGCGCCTCACACTGGTCGGCATGACCTCCAACAAGTACTTCTCCCCGTCCATGGCCGTGGCTTTGGTCGCGTTGTTCGTGGCCTTGAGCGCCGGCGCCTACGCGGCCGTCACGCTCCCCAAGAACTCTGTCGGTGCCACCCAGCTGCGCGCTTCAGCCGTTACGTCGGCTAAGGTGAAGGACGGGTCGCTGAAGGCCATCGACTTCGGCCGCGGCCAGCTGCCGACCGGTGCCACGGGCGCGACCGGCGCCACCGGTGCCACCGGTGCGGCGGGCCCCGTTGGCCCCGCGGGCAAGGACGGCGTCACGCCGTCGCCGCCGTTCGCGGTCGTCCGCGAGAACGGCGTGCTGGACCGCAGCAACCACATCGTCAACGTCTCTCGCGGCTCGGCCGGCCTCTACGTCGTCAAGACCGACCGCGACATCAGCGGCTGCGCCTACCTCGCGTCGATCGGCGCCGCCGGGATCGACGGCTCGCTCACGGGCGAGATCAGCGTCGAGCGCGTCAACGCGAACTCCCTGGCCTCCGTCGAGGTCAAGACGCGCGACAGCGCCGGCAACGCGATCGACCGCGCGTTCCACCTCGCGGTCATCTGCTGAGCGCGCCCCACATGGCCGCGGCGATCAGCACGATCGCCGCGGCCAGCGCGAAGCCGGGCGGCCCGTCGCCGCCGATCGCGCCCGCCAACGCGCTGCCGGCCGCCGACCCCACCAAGAACGAGGACGTCAGCCATGCGAACGTCTCGGTCACCGCGCCCGGCAGCGCGCGCAGGCCGGTGAGGACGAAGATCGCGGCGAGCGTGGGGGCTAGGAACGCGCCGGGCACCGCCAGCGCGAGCGCCATCGTCACCGTGGTCGTCGCGACCAGCGCGGGTGCGAACGCGATTCCGAAGGCCACCAACAACCACGTCAGGCGCTTCTCGGGCGGCAGCGTCCAGCGCCGTGCCGCGGCGGTGAGCCCGCCGGCCATCGCGCCGACCGCCCAGGCGGCCAGCAGCCAGCCCGCGAGGTCGCGGTCGCCCAGCGCGCGCTCGGCGAAGGCGGTCACGGTGACGTTGACCGCGCCGGTCGCCGCGCCCGCCAGCATGCCGACCGCCAGCAGGATCGGGACCTGCTGCGCGCGGACGGCGGCGGTCCAGTGCGCTTCGTGCGGTGCCGCCGTCCACCCGCGCGCCGGCGGGGCGAGCGCGAAGGCCAGCGTCCCGAGCAGGCCGATCGCCGAGGCGAGGTGGACCGCACCCGCCGGGCTGTCGAGCGCCAGCGCCAAGGCCACCAACAACGGCCCGGTGACGAAGATCAGCTCCTGCGCTCCGGCGTCCAGCTCGTAGGCGGCGGCCAGCGCGTGCTCGTCGTCGGCCGCGAGGTCCGGCCATAGCGCGCGCAGCGCGGGCTCCAGCGGTGGGGTCAAGGCACCCGCGGGGATCGCGAGCACGCAGGTGGCGGCGAGGGACACGGGCGCGAGCGCGACGATCGCGGCTAGCGCGACCGACCGCAGGACCGCGGAGGCGATCAGCACGCGCGGCTGGCCGAGCCGGTCGATCACCCGGCCCAGCGCCGGCCCGCCAGCGGCGGCACCGATCGCGAAGCAGCCCGCCAGGACGCCGGCCATAGCATAGGACCCGTGCTCGTGGCGGGCCAGCAGCAGCAGCGCCAGCGGGACCATCGCCTCGGGAAGCCGTCCCACGAGCGCGCTCAGCAGCATCCGCAGGGCGAACGGGCGCCCGACCAAGGCGCGCAGATCGCTCATCGCGATCGCACAATACGTAAAACGGAGGGCGCGCGGGCGGGCTGCGACGCGGGCGATCGCTAGGGTCCCGGCCATGGCCGAGACGCCGGACCTGCGTGCCTCTGATGCCGACCGCGAGCAGGTCGCCGACGTACTGCGGCACGCTGCGGGCGAGGGGCGGTTGACCGTCGATGAGCTGGACGAGCGGATCGATCGCGCGTTCACGGCGCGGACCCACGGCGAGCTGGCGGAGCTGACCGCCGACCTGCCCGCGACGGCTCACGCCGCGGTAGGTCCGACGCTGCCGGTCAGACCGGGGGAGGGCGGCCGGCGCTGGCTGATCTCGATCATGGGCGGCCACGATCGGCGCGGCCATTGGCGGATCGGCGAGTCGCTGACCAACGTCAACATCATGGGCGGCAGCGACCTCGACCTCAACGACGCCGAGTTGAGCGCGCGCGAGACGACGATCCGCGTGTTCTCGGTCATGGGCGGCGCGGACATCTACGTGCCTGATGGCCTTGACGTCCGCGTCAGCGAGTTCGCGTTCATGGGCGGCAACGACGTCCGCCTCGGAAGCGAGCGCCCCGTGCCCGGCGGCCCGGTCCTGCACGTGAAGCTGTTCTCGCTGATGGGCGGGGCGAACGTCAAGCGCGGCCGCCGGCTGACGCGCGATGAGCGCCGCGAGCTCAAGCGCCGCCAGCGCGACGAGCGCCACCTCGATCACTAGCTGGACCGCTCGTCCGCCAGCCCGTCCGAACCACTTGGACCATCCGTCCCAACTTCGTCCGGTTTGGCGCAATCGCTGTAGACGCGGGCTGATGGCCGGGGTACGGTTGGTCCAAGTTGGAGGAACCCCACATGAGCGATCCCGGTCCCGCGCAGCTCGATCTCATCCGCCGCTATTCGCGCGCCATGCGCGAGATGCAGGCCGACGCACTCCGCGTCCGGTCGGCGAAGCCCGGCATCGCCCGTTCGGCGGGCGACCGCGCCACGCGCCAGGCTGCCAAGCGCTTCACAAAGCTCCATCGCGAGCGGCCCGGCGGCAGCTCCGCGCCGACGCCCGCGTCCTAGGACAAACGCGCGGCGCGTCCCGCGCGCCCGCTAATGTCGGTCGGGAATGGCCGCAATCCCGACGAACATCTCCGATCACATCGGCAACACGCCGATGGTCCGACTCACGCGGCTGGAGCCAGAGGGCGTCGAGCTCTACGGCAAGTTGGAGGCCTACAACCCGGGCGGGTCGGTCAAGGACCGGATCGGGATCGCGATGATCGCCGCGGCCGAAGCCGAGGGGCGGATCGAGCCGGGCAAGACGACGATCGTCGAGGCGACGTCGGGCAACACCGGGATCGCGCTCGCGTTCGTCTGCGCGGCCAAGGGCTACGAGCTCGTGATCTTCCTGCCGCAGGGCATGTCGCGCGAGCGCGAGGCGTTGTTGAAGCTCTACGGCGCGCGCGTGGAGATCGTCGAGTCGCTGGGCGGGATGGACGAGGCGGTCAAGGCCGCGCGCTCTGCCTCCGCGACCGGCGACGCCTTCCTGCCCGACCAGTTCTCCAACCCCGCCAACCCCGAGGCGCACCGGCTCGGGACCGGCCCCGAGATCTTGAAGGCCTTGGAGAACAAGGTCGACATCTTCGTCGCGGGCGTCGGCACCGGCGGCACGATCACCGGCGTCGGCGAGACCATCAAGTCGGTCAATCCGAAGGCGCAGGTCATCGCGGTCGAGCCGGCGTCGTCGGCCGTCCTGAGCGGCAAGGGGCCCGGCCCGCACCGCATCCAGGGCATCGGCGCGGGCTTCGTCCCGGCGGTCCTCAACCGCGAGGTCATCGACGAGGTCCTGCCGGTCTCTGACGACGATGCGATCGCGACCGCCCACCGCTGCGCCGCCCGCGAGGGCATCCTGGCCGGCATCTCCTGCGGTGCCGCGCTGTGGGGCGCCATCGAGGTCGGCAAGCGCCCCGAGAACAAGGGCAAGCGGATCGTCGCGATCCTGCCCGACAGCGGCGAGCGCTACGTCAGCGCGCCGTTCTTCGCGCCGGACTGAGCCGCGCTCAGACCGGGGCGGGTGCGGCGGCGCGCAGCGTCGACGCCTCGCCGAGCGCCCACGCCTCCATCTCCGGCCACGGCCCGTAGCCGGCCTCGACGTTCAGGTGGCCCGCGCCGGGCAGCAAGTCGATCTCGCACTCCAGCGGGCCGCCCCAGTGCTGCGCCGCGCCGCGGCCCGGGCAATAGGGGTCGTCGTCGGAGCAGACCAACCTGGTGTGCTTGCTCGCCGCGTCGATCGCGGCCTTGTCGGCGCCGGTGGGGTAGAAGCGCGCCAGCTCGGGCACCTTGGCGCCCGGGCACGGCGGCGCGACCAGCGCGACGCGATCCACGCGCAAGCGCTCGGACACCGCGGCGGCCTCGCGCAGCCACAGCACGCAGCCCAGTGAGTGGGCAATCACGATCCGCTCGCCGTCGCCCTTGGCCAGCGCGCGCAGCTCGCGGTGCAGCGCCGCGCCCCAGCGGTCCGGGCACGGCACGTCGCACTCCGGCAGCATCGGGTACTGCACGTGGACGCCCGCGGACTCCAGCCGTCCGGCCAGCCAGGTCTGCCAGTGCTCGGGACCGGACCCCTGCCAACCATGCAAGATGAGGGTTCTCCGAGCGGGCATTGGGCTAGTACCGTAGCGAGCAGATGATGCTCGGCCTCGGCACCCTTCGCCGCGTCACCCGCGAGCTGCGCCTCGACATCGCCGCCGCGCACGAGCGCGATCCGGCGGCGCGCGGCGTGTCCTCGCTCGAGGTGCTGACGGCGTGGCCGGGCGTCCAGGCCGTGCTCGCCCACCGCGTCGCGCACGCGCTGCATGACGCCAACGTGCCGCTGGTGCCGCGCACGATCGCCTACGTCTCGCGGATGGTTACCGGCGTGGAGATCCACCCGGCCGCCAACGTCGGCGACGGCCTCTTCATCGACCACGGCATGGGCGTCGTGATCGGCGAGACCGCTGACATCGGCGACGACGTCACGCTCTATCAGGGCGTCACGCTCGGCGGCACAGGCTTTGCGACCGGCAAACGCCACCCGACGGTCGGCGACAACGTCACGGTCGGCTCCGGCGCCAAGCTGCTCGGCCCGATCGAGGTCGGCCACGGCGCGAAGGTCGGCGCCAACTCGGTGGTCATCACCGATGTCCCGCCGAACTCGACCGTGGTCGGCAATCCCGGCCACGTCGTCCGCGTCGACGGCAAGCGCCCCGAGGGCCCCGACGCCGACTGGATCCACCTGCCCGACCCGGTCGCCGACGCGATCCGCGAGCTGTCGGGTCGCATCAACGAGCTCGAAGGCCGCCTGGCCGCGCTCAACGGCGAAGAGCCGCCGGCGCAGGTGCGCCGGCTGCGCCCGGTGCGCGGGCGCAACCCCGCCGGCGGGTAGCGCGGAAGTCCTAGTAGTAGACCGTCCGGCAGCGGTGGCGCGGGCGCGCCTTGATCTCCGGCGACTGCCCGCGCGTCCATAGCCACATGTCGAGCACGCGCGCCGGAACCTCCAGGCGGGCCGACAGCAGCTCGCAGGCGTGCAGCGCGCAGGCGCGGATCTCGCGCTCCTGGCGGCCAGCGGGCAGGAGCTGCTCGGCGTCGATCCGCGCGGCGAGCGCGTCGTCGTAACGCAGGATCCCGTCGCAGCGCAGGACGTGAGGGACCAGGTTGTCGGCGAAGATCGTCAGCTCGTCGAGATCGCTGAACCCGGCGACGCCGGCCAAGGCGAGGTCATTGCCAACGATCTGCGCGCGCTTGTAGAAACCGCGGTCGTCGTAGAAGGCCAACGACGAGGCCAACATGGTGGCCAACGCCTCCGCCGAACCGTTCGCCCGCGCCACGTAGTCCAAGGCCGACGACGCTCCGAGCACCCGTCCGAGCTCGCGCAGCGCCTGCGCGTAGAGGCTCATCAGCTCGTGGTCGGCCGACTGCCCGAGCACCGCGGCCAGGTGGTCGGTGCGCATCTCGCGCAGATCGGCGGCGGTCCAGGGGCGGTCGATCCGGAAGTGGTCGGCGAGGTTCCAGGCGACCGTGAAGTAGCCGGACACCGTCCGGCCCGACGCCGGGTCGACGCGCTTGTGCAGCGTCGGAAACCAGCCGCTGCCGAAGTTGATGGTGTCGAGCGCCAGCGTGTAGAGCGCGACGTCCTCCGGCGGGCCCTCCAGGTAGTGGCGCACGGGATCCAGACCCGGATCGGTAACCGCGCGGGTGGGTGGGCCGTCTTCGACGAACGCGTCGAGGCGCGCATGATCGATCCTCACCGACTGCGCATCGGCGGCGATCTGCGCGCACGACGCGCGGATGTGGTCGGTCAGGCGGCCCACAGGACCGCGCAGGCTAGTCCCTCAGCGCTTCACGCGCCCGAAGTCCAGCGCCACCGTCAACGCGCTGTGCCCGCTTCCGTTCGGCGCGCCCTTCGCCACGCCCACGCCGACGTCCCGGAACGACCGGCTCAGCAGGATCGCCCGATGCGGCGGCGAGTTCAGCAGCCCCTTCAGGATCGCCCGCGGCGCGCCCGCGCCCGACTGGCCCCAGGCCAGCGCCTCGCCCAGCCACCACTCGTGCACGCCGCCTAGGTAGCCCGCGTGCTTGATGCGCGACTCGACCGTCGCCCCGCCCGGTGAGACGTGCGAGAAGAAGTCGCGGTTGGCCATGTCCTGCGCGTGGCGTCGCGCCGCGAGCCCGAGCCGCCCGTTGGCCCGCACCGAGCGCAGCCCGTGCTGGCGCCGGACGCCGTTGATCAGGCACTGCAGTGTGTGCGCCGCAGCGGTCGCCGTCAGGTGCGACGGCGTCGCGCTGGCATGGGCGCACTTAGGTTTGGCGGCCGCCGCCGGGGATGAGAAGGCGGCGGCCGCCGCGCACAAGACTAGAGCCTGCGCCAGCAGAACTCGCGTCCAAAATTGTCCACGGCCGCACGAATACGTGGCGGCCGCGCCGTCGAAAGTCCCCCGCACGGGCGGGTTTGTGACGCAAGTCATCGAACAACAGACAGGTCCATCGGCAACTGCGCTGGCTCACCCACCCCAACCTGTGCACTTCCTGCCGTCTGGCACCGCCGCGACCGTGCCTATCCTGGAGGGGTGCCGTCCGAAGCCCCCGCCGACCAGCGCGTCGCCGACCTCCTCGAAGGCCTCAACGGGCCGCAGCGCGAGGCCGTCATGGCCGCCGACGGCCCGCTGCTCATCCTCGCGGGCGCGGGCTCCGGCAAGACGCGCGTGCTCACGCACCGCATCGCCTACCTCGTCCACACCCGGCGCGCCCGCGCCAACGAGATCCTGGCGATCACGTTCACCAACAAGGCCGCCGCCGAGATGCGCGAGCGCGTCGGGCTGCTGCTCGGGCACTCCACGCGCGCCATGTGGGTGATGACGTTCCACAGCGCGTGCGCGCGGATGCTGCGGGGCGAGGCGCCGAAGCTGGGCTACACGCGCACGTTCACGATCTACGACGCGTCTGACGCGCGCCGCCTCGTCAAGCGCTGCCTGGACCAGATCGACGCCGACCCCAAGCGCTTCACGCCCAACGCGGTCGCCCACCAGATCTCCGACGCCAAGAACAAGCTGCGCTCAGCCGAGCAGTACGCGCAGATGGTGGACTCGCACTACGAGCGCACGGTGAGCGAGGCCTACAAGCTGTACGAGACCGAGCTCGTCCGGATGAACGCCATGGACTTCGACGACCTGCTGTTCCGCATGGTCAACGTCCTGGAGCTGTTCCCGGAGGTGCGCGAGCGGTTCTCCAACGCCTTCCGGCACGTGCTGGTCGACGAGTACCAGGACACCAACCACGCGCAGTACCGCCTGTTGCAGCTGATCGCCGGCGCGCACCGCAACCTCGCGGTCGTCGGCGACGACGCGCAGTCGGTGTACTCCTTCCGCGGCGCCGACATCCGCAACATCCTGGACTTCCAGGACGACTTCCCGGACGCGCACGTCATCAAGTTGGAGCAGAACTACCGCTCCACGCAGACGATCCTGGACGCCTCCAACGCGGTCATCCGCAACAACCGCGACCAGATGGAGAAGGAGCTCTGGACCGACCAGGGCGCGGGCGACCAGGTCATCGTGCGCGAGCTGGAGGACGAGCACGCCGAGGGCCGCTACGTGCTCGGCGAGGTCCAGCGCCTGCGCGACGAGGGCGTCTCGCTGGCCGAGATCGCGGTGCTCTACCGGACCAACGCGCAGTCGCGCGTCCTGCAGGACCAGCTGACGCGCGCCGACCTCCCGTTCCAGATCATCGGCGGCACGAAGTTCTACGAGCGCTCCGAGATCAAGGACGCGCTGTCCTACCTGACGCTGCTGGCCAACCCGGCCGACGCGATCTCGTTCACGCGGATCGCCAACTCGCCCAAGCGCGGGATCGGGCAGACGTCGCTCTCGCGCGTGCTGGCTCACGCCGAGACGATGGGGATCTCGACCTGGGACGCTGCGCTGGATCCCGAGGGCGTGCCGGGCCTGGGCACCGCGGCCGTGCGGTCGATCGGGCGCTTCATGGACGTCATGAAGTCCTTGCAGGAGCGGGTCGCGCAGAAGGTCCCGATGGGCGACCTGCTGGAGGCCGTGCTGCACGAGTCCGGCTACCTCGACGCGTTGCAAGCCGAGCGGACGATCGAGGCCCAAGGGCGGATCGAGAACCTCGAGCAGCTCGTCGAGGTCGCGCACGAGTTCGACGCCTCGCACCCGCAGGAGCAGGACCGCCTCGACGTCTTCCTGCAAGAGACCGCGCTGCGCTCCGACACCGACAAGCTCGACGACGACACGGGCATGGTCACGTTGATGACCTTGCACAACGCCAAGGGCCTGGAGTACCCGATCGTGTTCATGATCGGGATGGAGGAGGGCGTCTTCCCGCACTCGCGCTCGCTGGACGAGGGCACGCTCGAGGAGGAGCGCCGCCTCTGCTACGTCGGGATGACGCGGGCGATGCGCTCGCTGACGCTCACCCACGCGCGGCAGCGCAACGTGTTCGGGTCGCGCGCCTACGGGCTTCCGTCGCGCTTCCTCGGCGAGATCCCGCCCGAGCTGGTGGACCGCGAGAGCGCCAGCGGCGCGAGCGGCGGCTGGGCCGCGGCGGCTGCCGGCAGCGCGGCGTCACGCCAAGGCATCCGGCCGCGCGGCATGGCGGGCTGGGACTCGATGGGCGGCGGCGGGTCATCGTCCTCCTCACCCGGCTTCCGCGTCGGCGACGACGTCCTGCACGCCGCGTTCGGCGAGGGCGTGGTCACCGGCACCGAGCCCGGCGGGGTCGTCACGATCCGCTTCGCGCGCGACGGCAGCGAGCGCAAGCTGATGGCCGAATACGCGCCGCTCGAGAAGCGGTAGCGTCCGGGGACGTGAGCGCGGAGATCATCGACGGCAAGGCGATCGCGGCGAAGGTCCGGGAGGAGGTGGCCCGGGACGTCGAGGCGTTCACCGCGCGGACCGGCCGCAAACCTGGGTTGGCCACCATCTTGGTCGGCGACGACCCGGCGTCCGCGGTCTACGTCGCCAACAAGCGGCGCACCGCCGGCGAGGTCGGGATCGAGTCCTTCCACCACGAGCTGCCCGCGACGGCGACGACCGAGGAGGTCGAGGCGCTGATCGAGCAGCTCAACGCCGACGACGCCGTCAGCGGCATCCTCTGCCAGCTGCCGGTGCCCGACCACCTCGACGGCGTTCACCTGACCGGCCTGATCGACGCGCGCAAGGACGTCGACGGGCTCACGCCTTTGAGCGCGGGCTACCTCGCGCTCGGCCGCGAGGGGCTGCGCCCGTGCACGCCCGCCGGCTGCATGCGGCTGCTGGCCGAGGCCGGCGTCGACCTGACCGGCAAGCACGCGGTCGTGATCGGCCGCTCCAACCTCTTCGGCAAGCCGATGGCCCAACTGCTGCTGGCCGCCAACGCGACCGTGACGATCGCGCACTCGCGCACCGCCGACCTGCCGGCGGTCGCCGCGTCCGCCGACGTCCTCGTGGCGGCGGTGGGCCGCGACCGCATGGTGAAGGCCGACTGGGTCAAGCCGGGCGCGGTCGTCATCGACGTCGGGATCAACCGCAGCGACGACGGCCTGCACGGCGACGTCGACTTCGACGCGGTCAGCGAGGTCGCGGCCGCGATCACCCCGGTCCCGGGCGGCGTCGGCCCGATGACGATCGCGATGCTGCTGCGCAACACGCTGACCGCCGCCGAGCTGGTCGCGCGCGAGGAGGCGCTGGCGTGAACCGCATGCGCGTGGGGGAGTGGGTGGCGGCGGCGGGCGCGGTCGCGCTGCTCGTGTTGATGTTCTTCGACTGGTACGCGTTCACGCCGGTCGCGGAGCCCGTCAGCGGCGGCGGCATCAAGAACCTCGTGACGGTGGTGTGGGCGGGCTCACTCTCCGGCTGGGGGACGCTCGGCTGGTTCATGGACACCTTGGTCGGCGTGCTGATCTTCGGCGGCCTCGCGTTGTCCTACATGACGGTCAAGCGCGCGTCCCCGGCCTGGCCGGTCGGCGCGGGCGTGTTGACGTGGATTGTCGGCAGCCTGATCTTCCTGATCCTGCTCGTCCGCGTGACGATCGCCCAGCCGGGCGTAGACGAAAACTTCACCTTGCAGGCGCCGGCCTACTTCGGCCTCGTGGCCGCGTTCCTGATCCCGCTCGGCGCCTTCCTCTCGATCCGCGACGAGCGCACCGCGTCGGCCGAGGCGCGGGCATACACGCCGCCACCACCGCGCTCGGTTCCCGGCACGTGAGGCGCGCGGCCCGCGCGTCGGCCGCCGTCTCCGGGATCGCCCTCGTCGTGGTCCTGTCGCTGGACTGGTTCGCGCCGGCGCGCGGCGTGCTCATCGTCGGCACCGACGACGGGCGGATCTCGGGCTGGACCGGCCTCTCGCCGTTCTCGGTCGCGTTCCTCGTCGTCGCGGCGATCGCGACCGTCGCCGGGCGCGGCATCGTCGCCGTCGCGGTCTGCACGATCGCCCTCGCGATCCTGCTCACCGACCTGCTCACGCTCGACGACGCGGTCGCTCTGCGCTGGCCCGCCTACGCGGGGATCGCGCTCGCCGCGGACCTGCTGGTCAGCGCGACATGGGCCTGGCGGGCGTCTCACCTAGAATCGCCTGTCGGATGATCGACCGCGAGCAGGTACTGCACGTCGCCCGCCTTTCGAGGCTGGAGCTGTCCGACGACGAGGTGGGGAGGATGGCGACCGAGCTGTCGTCGGTCCTCGGCCACATCGAGAAGATCGGCGAGCTGGATCTGGACGGCGTCCCGCCGACCAGCCACGTCGTGGAGGTCGCCAACGCGCTGCGGCCGGACGTGCCGAAGGAGTGCCTGCCGCGCGACGTCGCGCTGTCGCAGGCGCCGGCCGTGCAGGACGGCGGCTTCCTCGTCCCGAGCCCGCAAGCGTCATGACCGAGATCACGTCGCTCACCGCCAAGCAGGCTGCTGACGCCGTCACCGCTGGCGACCTCGACCCGACCGAGCTGTTCGAGGCCTACCGCGCCCGCGCCGACGCCGACGAGCTCAACGCCTACACCTGGGTCTCCGAGGCGGCGCCGGTCGCCGACGGCATCGCCGGCACGCCGCTGGCCGGCGTCCCGCTGGCCGTCAAGGACCTCTTCTGCACCGAGGGCGTGCCGTCGCAGTCGGGCTCGAAGATCCTCGAGGGCTACCTGCCGCCCTACACGGCGACGGTCGTCGCGCAGCTCGCCGCCGCCGGCGCTCCGCTGCTGGCCAAGACCAACCAGGACGAGTTCGCGATGGGCTCGTCGAACGAGAACTCCGGCTACGGGCCGACGCTGAACCCGTGGGACCGCGCGCGCGTTCCGGGCGGGTCGTCCGGTGGCAGCGCCGCTGCGGTCGCGGGCGGGAGTGCGCCGTGGGCGTTGGGCACCGACACCGGCGGCTCGGTCCGCCAGCCCGCGGCGATGACCGGCATCGTGGGGTTGAAGCCGACATATGGCTCGGTCTCCCGCTACGGGATGATCGCCTTCGCCTCGTCACTGGACCAGGCCGGGCCGCTGACGCGCGACGTCACCGACGCCGCGCTGTTGTACTCCTACATGACGGGTAGCGACCCGATGGACTCGACGTCGCTCGCGCATCCCGACGCGATCGTCTTGCCGTCCGGCGACCGCCTCGACGGGATCACGCTCGGCGTGCCCGAGGCGCTGACCGGCGAGGGCATCGAGCCCGGCGTCTTCGCGCGCTTTGAGGAGACGCTGAAGCTCGCCGAGTCGCTCGGCGCGACGATCAAGCGCGTGTCCTTGCCACACACGGAGTACGGCATCTCCGCCTACTACGTGATCGCGCCGGCCGAGGCCTCGTCGAACCTCGCGCGCTTTGACGGCGTCCGCTACGGCAAGCGCGTCGAGGCCAGCACGCTGCTGGAGATGTACACCAAGACGCGCCACGACGGCTTCGGCGACGAGGTCAAGCGGCGCATCATGCTCGGCACCTACGCGCTGTCGTCCGGCTACTACGACGCCTACTACGGCAAGGCGCAGCGCGTCCGCACCAAGATCGCCGAGGACTACAAGAACGCGTTCGAAGGCGTCGACCTGATCGTCACGCCGACCGCGCCGTCGGTCGCCTGGGAGTTGGGCGCCAAGAGCGACGATCCGCTCTCGATGTACTTGGAGGACCTGTTCACCGTGCCGATCTCGCTCGCGGGCCTGCCCGCGATCTCGATCCCCAACGGGTTGAGCGACAACTTGCCCGTCGGCTTTCAGATCGCCGGTCCGGCGTTCAGCGAGAACCGCGTGCTGAGCGCCGCCTATGCGCTGGAGCAGGCGATCGGCTTCGACGGCGCGGCCGCGGCCGCCGCCGGGAGGAACTAGGACGATGAGCGAGATCACGGAGTACGAGACCGTCATCGGCCTGGAGATCCACGTCCAGCTCCAGACGCAGACCAAGATGTTCTGCGGCTGCCCGTTGGAGTTCGGCGCGCCGCCCAACACGCACACCTGCCCGGTCTGCCTTGGCCTGCCCGGCGCGTTGCCTGTTACGAACGCCGAGGCGATCCATTTCGGTCTGATGATGGGGATGGCGCTGGGCTCTGAGCTGGCGCCGCGGTCGATCTTCCACCGCAAGAACTACTTCTACCCCGACTCGCCCAAGGCGTACCAGATCTCCCAGTACGACGAGCCGCTGTGTCTCGGCGGGCAGCTCGGCGACGTGCGCATCCACCGCGTGCATCTGGAGGAGGACGCGGCTAAGTTGGTGCACATCGGCGCGTCCGGGCGCCTCCATGCCTCCGACGCCTCGATCGTCGACTTCAACCGCTGCGGCACACCGCTGGCCGAGATCGTCACCGAGCCCGACCTGCGCGACGCGACCGTGGCCGCCGAGTGGCTGCGGATGCTGCGCACGACGCTGCGGGCGCTCGGCGTCAGCGACGTCAACATGGAAGAGGGCTCGCTGCGCTGCGACGCCAACATCTCGATCCGCCCCGTCGGCACGTCGGAGCTCGGGACGAAGACCGAGCTCAAGAACATGAACTCGTTCCGCTACATCGAGCGCGGCATCCGCGCCGAGGTCGCACGCCAGACCGCGATCGTGCGCGGTGGCGGCCGGGTCGAGCAGGAGACGCTGCACTTCGACCCGCGGACCGAGGCGATTACGTCGCTGCGCTCCAAGGAGGAGGCGCACGACTACCGCTACTTCCCGGAGCCGGACCTGACGCCGGTCGCGATCTCGAGCGAGATGCTCGACCGTGCGCGCGCCGCGCTGCCCGAGCTGCCGCTGGCGCGGGCGGAGCGGTTTGCGAGCGAGCACGGGTTGAACGAGGAGTCGGCGCACCTGCTCGCGTTCCGTTCTGAGTTGGGGGACTACTTCGAGGAGGCCCACGCTGGCAACGGGGTGGAGCCCCAGCCGCTGGCGAACTGGGTCGCCAACGAGCTGATGCCGCGCCTCGGCGCCGACGTCGATCCTGCCGACTCCCAGGTCGCTCCCGCCGCACTGGCCAAGTTGGTGTCGATGGTCGGCGCCAAGGAGGTCACGGGCGCGGGCGCGCGACAGGTCCTTGATCGTCTGGTCGCCGAGGGCGGTGATCCGGTGGCGATCGTGGAGGCCGAAGGCTTGGGCGCCGTGGGCGGCGCGGACTCTTTGGCGCCGATCGTGACGGCGGCCCTTGACGCCAACCCCGACGTCGCCGAGAAGCTGCGGGGTGGGGACATGAAGCCGATTGGCGTGATCGTCGGGTTCGTGATGAAGGAGACGAAGGGCCGCGCGGACGGCAAGGAGATCACGCGGCTGGTGCGGGAGCAGTTGGGGTTGTAGGGCGCTGGCGCTCGCGTTTGTGGCGCTCAACGCGGGGCGCTTGCGGTGGCGCGGGGCGTGGTTCGGAGGGCGGCGAAGGAGTGAGAGCCTGTGGCGTGGCGACCGCCTTCGGTCGTCCGCGGGCGTCGGGTCGGGCGCGGGGGAGGGTTCGGGCCCGAATTGGACTCCAAGTCGTTTTGTGCCTCTATATGGAGCTCAATCCGACTTGGGTCTCGATCGGCGCCGAACGATGATGCATGTCGTGTTGACCGCCATATAGGCGGTCAGAACGACTTGGACCGCTCCGCGTCCCGGCGCTTCGGCCCCGAACCGCCCTCCCGAGCCCGGCGCGACGCCCGCGGACGACCCCGGGCGGTGGCCACACCAACCCGCCTTCAATCCTTCGCCGCCCAGCCCCGGCGCCTCAAAGCGCCACCGACAAACGCGCTCCTACGCCACGACGCCGGCGCCACCTTGCCGCGCGCCCGAAGGTCGCACCAGCGCCAGCGCCTCCTCCGGCGGCATCGGCCGCGCAAACACGAACCCCTGCCCATGCGGGCAACCCAGAGCGCGCATCGCCGCCAGCTGCTCGTCGTCCTCGATCCCTTCGGCGACCACATCCAGCCCAAGCGCCTGCGACATCTCCACGACCGCGCGCGCCAACGCGGCGGCAGGACCAGACGATGCCGCCGGCCCCACCAACGACCGGTCGAGCTTCAACACATCCACCGGATACCGCTGAAGCGCCCCCAGCGACGACCAGCCGGTGCCGAAGTCGTCGATCGCGATCGACACGCCCAACGCGCGCAAGGCACCAAGTACCTCAACCGCTCCAGGCCCATCGACCAGCAGCGTCTCGGTGACCTCCAGCGTCAGGCAGCGCGCATCGGCTCCCGAGGACGCCAAAGCGGCCGCGACCTCGTCGATCAGCGCCGGCCGCAGCTGCCGCGCGCTCAAGTTCACGCTCATCCGCAACGGTCGCGCGGCGGCCTCGACGAGCTCGGAGAGCAGCCGCGTCGCCTCCGCCAGCACCCAGCCGCCGATGCCGACGATCAGCCCGGTCTCCTCGGCCACGCCGATGAACTCCGCGGGCGCGACGAGCCCGCGCTGCGGGTGCTCCCAGCGCACGAGCGCCTCGAAGCCGGCGAGCTCGTCGCGGTGCAGGTCGACGACCGGCTGCAGGTGCAGGCGCAGCTCGTCGCGCTCCAGCGCGTGGCGCAGCTCGCTCTCGATCGACAGGCGGTGGACGACCGCGGCGCGCAGCCCAGCGTCGAAGACCTCGTAGCGGGCGCCGCCGTGCTCCTTGGCGCGGTACATCGCGACGTCGGCGTCGCGCAGCAGCGACTCGGCGGTGGCCCCGGCGTCGTCGGCGAAGACCAGGCCGGCGGACGCGCCGATGTGCAGCTCGCGCCCATCGACCACGTAGGGCGCCGACACGCTCTCCAACAACCTCGAGGCGAGCGCGGCGACCTCGTGCGGCGCGGCGCTCGTGCCGCTACAGACGACCACGAACTCGTCGCCGCCCAGGCGCGCCGCCAGGTCGCCGCGGCGGATCGCGGCCCGCAGGCGGTCGGCGACCGAGCACAGCAGCTCATCGCCCGCGCCGTGGCCGAGCGTGTCGTTGACGTTCTTGAAGCGGTCCAAGTCCAACAACAACAGCGCCAGGCCGACCTCGCCGCGGTCGGTCGCGGCGATCGCCTGCTCGACGTGCGCGGCCAGGTAGGAGCGGTTCGCCAGACCGGTGAGCGGGTCTTCGAGCGCCTGCGTGCGCAGCTCGTCCTCGATCCGCGCGCGGTCCAGCGCGGTGCCCAGGACGTTGGCGGCCGCCTCCATGAAGCGCGCGTGCTCCGGTGCGAACGGCGGCTCGTCCTCGGCGCGGCGCGCGACGAGCGCCTCGCCGCCGATCGCGACCGCCACCGTGCGCAGCTCATCGGCGACCGGCCCATCAACCAGCTCCACGACGCAGGCCGGCATCTGCTCGCGCAGCAGCGCGGTGACGCGCTCGACCAGCACTTCGGCCTCGCGCTCCTCCAGCGCGACGCGGCTCAGCTCGGCCAGCGCGAGGTTGTGGCGCGCGGTGCGCCGCTGCGCCGTGACGTCCTTGACCTGGCTGAACAGCAGCGGCGAGCCGTCGTCGTCCTCGACCAGAGCGGCGCTGATCTCCAGGTCCACGATCGTGCCGTCGACGGTGACGACGCGCCGGACGTAGGGCGCGACGGACTCGCCCTGGCGGAACGTCTCCCAGACCGGCGCCGCGTTGTCGACGTCGTCCGGATGTGTGACCTCGCCGATGAACGAGCCGACCAGCGACTCGGGCGTGCGACCGAGCATGTCCGCGAAGGTTTGGTTGACGCGCGTCCACGTCAGATCGGTGGGGGAGACGAACGCCATGCCGATCGTCGCCTCCTCGAACCCGCGGGCGAAGCGGCGCGCCTCGTGCAGGCGGCCGACCTCGCGGAACGTCAGGCCGGCGCGGGCCGCGGCGACGACCAGCGCGGCGACGACCAGGCCGCCGGTGATCGGGTCGTCGGAGCGGCCGAAGATCAACACGCCCAGGACGACGACGAAGCACGCGGCGGGCAGGGCGAGCACGGCGCGCGCGTCGGTGCGCATCCGGCGCGACGGCGGCGACGGGCGCCACGCGGCGACCGCGATCATCAGCTGGGCGAGCGGGAACAGGGCGCTGAGCGGCTCCAGCTCGTCGTAGGTTCCGCGCGCGACCGAGACGTCGTTAACGATCTCGGCGACGGCCATCGTCGCCATCGCGGCGATCAGCCAGCGCCAGGTCTCGCCGCGCCAGCCGGTCATCGTCGAGGCCCACAGGAGGATGCTCAGCAGCACCAGCTCGGCGCAGGGCAGCGTGAGCCCCGCGATCGCCTTGGCCGTGCCGACGCCGTGGAGGTCGTGCTCGACCAGCGCGGCGCAGACCGCGGCCAGCGCGAGGCCGCCGAGCGCGCCGTCGAGGCAGAACGACAGCGTGAACGGCCGCAGCCGCGAGCGCAGCATCGTGATCAGCGCCCCGTAGAGCAGAACGTAGAAGCCGATCCAACAGGCGAACGAGACGGCCGGCGGGTCGTCGTGCGGGCGGCTGGAGAGGATCGAGGTCAGCGTCCCGAGCCCGTACAGGACCATGCCGGCGCCTAGGACCGCCCAGGCGGTGCGGTCGCGCTCGATCCGCCACGCGCGGATGAGGACGATGACGGCGGCGGCGAAGTAGACGACCGTCGAACCCCACCAGCGCCACGTGAGGTGCGCGTCGTGGCCCAGGGCAGGGAGGAACCGACCGACCAGATAGACGGCGGCGATCAGGGCGGCGACGGTGGGCACGACCACCCGGCGCGGGGATGTCTGGACGGACACCAGCGTTTCCTCAGTGGTGTATTCGGCGTTTGGCGCCTGAACCCTGAGGGACGGGTCTACGATTGGCGTGTTCAAGCGTTTCAACCGGGAGGCGGAGATGTCGCGACTCGTACGGATGGACCGGACCGGCCACACCACGTTGGCCGAGTGGAGCGTGGGCGATCCGGAGGCCATCGACGCCGCGGTGACCGCCTTTCGCGAGGAGCTCGACCGCGGCTACTTCGCGATGGTCTCGACGGGCCCGGGGCACGCCGAGCAGGTCAAGGAGCTGCCGGTCGACGCCGACCTCGTGATCCTGCGGCTGCCGATCAGTGGCGGCTGAGGCCTCAGCGCTCCCCGAGCGCGCCGCCGTCCATTGGCGGCCGCCGATGGACGCCGCGCGCGTGCGGCGCCGCGGCGCGCTGTGGACGCTGACGACGTTCGCGCACGTCGTGCCGTTCGTCGCCGCGGGCGTGGTGCTGTTCGTCGTGCAGCCGCTCGCTGTGGCGGTGAGCCTGGCGAGCTTCGCGCACGCCTGGATCATCCCCATGCTCTACGCGGCGCGCGGCGCGAACGTGCTGCGCCCGAAGCGTCGCGGGGCCGTCGTGGGCGCCACCGACGCCGGAGCCGCCGCGACCGCGGTCGGCCTGCTCGGCGACCTCGTCGACCACGACACACGCGACCTCTACGCGCAGACCGGCCTCGTGGTCGAGCGCGGCGCGCTGGGCGGCTGGGCGGTCGGCGAGGCGGGCGCGGTCCTGCTGACCTCCCGCGGCCGGCGCGCCACCTGCTTCTGCGTCCGCGTCGACGACCCCGACCTGCCACCCGCCGATCGCACCGCGCACCTGCTGCTCGCGCTGCGCGCCGACGAGGTCGGCTTCGCCACCGTCGCCAACATGGCGTTCTCCGGCGCGCGCTGGCGGATCGCCCGCCGTCTGCCCGCCGAGATGCGGCCGGCGCTCACCGCCGCCGCGGCGCTCGACCGCGTGTACGACACCGCGTCCTGAACTTCCGACCGCCGGGCGATGGGATCGGGACGCCCCGTGGCGCATCATCCTGTCCATGACCACCGCTACCGCATCCCCGCTGTCGAGGATCATCCTCGTCGGCGAGCGTGAGCGGCTGGGGTCGGGCCAGGACGCGCCGGCCATCCGCCGCTACCGCCTCGCCCGCCTGCACGTCAATGAGAAGCCGTCGGGGGCTGACCGTTACGAGCATCTTCGTCGTAGCTACGACTGAGGGACCAATCGCGAACGGCGACTGCGGGCTCCGAGGGGGCGCCCACAGTCGCCGTTTCGCGTTTAACCACCGCTACGTCTTCGGGTACTAGCCTGTAAGGCATGAACGAAGAGGCAGCCAAGCCCTCGCTGCTCAAGCGCCTGCTCGCGCTCGTGGTCCTCGCGGTCGCCGCGTGGATCCTGCTGAAGTTCGTCATCGGCCTGATCGCGGGCCTGGCGACGATCATCGTCATCGTATTGGCGATCGTCGCCGTCTTCTGGGCCTTGAACACCCTCTAACGCGGGGCTGTAGACGATGGTCTACATCGTCATCGCGCTCTCCTTCGGCCTCGCCGGCGGCTTCGTCGGCAAGATCAAGGGCAGCTCGTTCTTCCTGTGGTTCCTGATCAGCGGCGTGTTCCCGTTCATCGGGCTGCTCGCCGCGGTCCTGTACCGCTTCGAGACCGACGAGCCGCTGCGCACGTGCCCCAACTGCGGGCACATCTGCAAGATCCACGACGCCCTTTGCACCCGCTGCGGGTGCGAGCTGGACTTCCCGGAGGAGTCGGAGATCATCCCGCCCGCCACGGCTGCCTAGGCAGCGCGGTCGGTCGGTACACTCCGGCGTCCTCTTCTACAACCCCTGACCTTTTACGAAAGGAGGTCAAGCGCATGCGAGCGGTCGATGCCGTGATGGAGTGCCTTAAGGCAGAAGGTGTGGACGTCGTATTCGGGTATCCCGGTGGCGCCAACCTCCCGACGTACGACGCCTTCGTGGACGCGGGCATCCGTCACGTCCTGGTGCGTCACGAGGCCGGAGGCGGCCACGCCGCGGCGGGCTACGCCAAGGCGACGGGCAAGGTCGGCGTCGCGCTGGGCACGAGTGGCCCGGGCGCGACCAACCTGGTCACGCCGATCATGGACGCGATGATGGACTCGGTCCCGGTGGTCTTCATCACCGGCCAGGTCCGCACCGACCTGCTCGGCACGGACGGGTTCCAGGAGGCCGACATCATGGGCATCACGATGCCCGCGGTGAAGCACTCGTGGATGATCCAGCACCCGCTGGAGATCCCGCGCGTGATCCACGAGGCGTTCCACGTGGCGCGCACGGGCCGGCCCGGCCCGGTCGTGATCGACATCCCGACGGACCTGTCGAAGGCCGACATCCCGTACGAGCCGGTCACCGACGTCCACCTGCCCGGCTACCAGCCGACGACCGAGGGCAACGTCAAGCAGATCCGCCAGGCCGCCAAAGCGCTCGCGTCCTCGCGGCGCCCGGTGCTCTACGCGGGCGGCGGCGTCGTCCTGGCCAACGCCTCAGAGGAGCTGCGGGAGCTCGCGCTCTCCGACCGCTTCCCGGTCACGAACACGCTTAACGGCCTGGGCTCGTTTCCCGGCACGCACGAGCAGTTCCTCGGGATGCTCGGCATGCACGGCCTCCGCGCGGCGAACTACGCGATGGACGAGGCGGACCTGATCTGCGCGATCGGCGCCCGCTTCGACGACCGCATCACCGGCAAGCTGTCGGAGTTCGCGCCGCGGGCCAAGTTCATCCACATCGACGTGGACCCGGCCGAGATCTCAAAGAACGTGCCGGCCCACATCCCGATCGTGGGCGACGCCAAGAACATCCTGGCCAAGCTCGTCAACGAGTACCGCGCGCTGGACGCGGACTCGTCGCGGTTGGAGGAGTGGTGGCAGCGGATCCACGGCTGGCAGGAGCGCCACCCGCTGCAGTACCAGGACTCGACCGACACCGAGATCAAGCCGCAGCGCGCGATCCAGGCGATCTACGAGGCCACCGGCGGCGACGCCATCGTGACCTCCGACGTCGGCCAGCACCAGATGTGGTCGGCGCAGTACTACAAGTTCCCGGAGCCGCGCCGCTGGATCAACAGCGGTGGGTTGGGGACGATGGGCTTCGGCCTGCCCGCCGCGATGGGCGCGGCGGTCGGCTGCCCGGACCAGACCGTGGTCTGCGTCACCGGCGACGGCTCCGTGCAGATGAACTCCCAGGAGCTGGCGACCTGCGTCGCCAACCGCATCCCGGTGAAGGTGTTGATCCTCAACAACGGCTACCTCGGCATGGTCCGTCAGTGGCAGGAGTTGTTCTGGGACAACCGCTACTCGCACGTCGACATGGGGCAGTCGCCGGACTTCGTCAAGCTCGCCGAGGCCTACGGGGCCACGGGCCTGCGCCTGACCAACAAGGACTCGCTGGTCGATGACCTGCGTGCGGCGATCGCGACGGACGGCCCGGTGGTCGTGGACATCCGCGTCACCCGCGAGGAGAACGTGTTCCCGATGATCGCGCCCGGCGCCGCTGCGCGCGAGATGGTGGGGTGAGCGTCATGGGCGATCCCGGGATCAAGGAGATGCTGAACCTCGAGGACCTCGAGGCCAGCGGCCAGATGCGGTCGGGGCGCAAGCACGTCCTGACCATCCTGGTGGAGAACAAGCCGGGCGTGCTCACGCGCATCGCCGGCCTGTTCGCGCGTCGCGGCTTCAACATCGACACGCTCACCGTCGGGCCGACCGACGACGAGCACATCAGCCGCGTGACCCTGACCGTGGACGGTGCGCTGCACCCGATCGACCAGGTCACCAAGCAGCTCCACAAGCTGATCAACGTCCTTAAAATCCGCGACCTGGAGCCCGACGAGACCGTCACGCGCGAGCTCGCGCTGTTCAAGGTCGCCGTCGACGGGGCGCAGCGCGCCGAGGTCCTGCAGCTCACGGAGATCTTCCGTGGCCGCATCGTGGACGTCACGCGCCGGTCGATCATCGTCGAGGTGACGGGGACGACCGACAAGATCGAGTCCTTCGAGGCGCTCCTGCGCCCGTTCGGCATGGTCGAGATGATGCGCACCGGCGAGATCGCGATCTCGCGCGGGCGCGGCGAGACCTGATCTAGCGCTGCTCGCCCGGCCGCTGCGGCGGCGCGTGGGCGATGACCGATCCGATGATGTACGGGCCCGCGAACGCCGCGGGCTCGTCGTCGTTGTCGTTGCGCTCCTTGAAGGCGAAGACGCCGCCGGCGATCAGCGGGCCGATGCCCATGGCGATGAACAAGCCGCCGAGGAACCAGGCGACGCCACCGCCGCTGGGATCGACGCGGTCGGTCAGCTGGGCGTACAAGAACGTGGCGCCGAGGCCGGTGAAGAGCGCGCCGAACCAGAAGCCGGCGAGGGCGAACGAGCGGAACGCGACGACGATCGTCGCCAGGCAGAAGATCGTGGCGCCGGCGCCGACCAGCAGCGCGGCGGTGCCGGTGCCGTCCGGGCACTCGCGGACCGAGACGTAGGGCCCGCCGGAAGCGCAGGTGCCGGTCTCCAGGAGGCCGACGATGCCATAGGCCATCGCGCCGAGCGCGGCGACCAGGACGAGGGAGAAGAGGAGCGTGGTGGGGCGCATTGTGCGGCTTGAGACCGGCCCGGCCGCGCCCGCTTACGCGGTCGTAGACTGCAAGTCCATGGCCTCGGTCCTCACCGCCTCCGGCGGCTTTGCGCTGTCCGCCGCCGACCGCATGCGGTTGGAGCGGCACGTGAAGGAGGCCCTGCGGCGCGCCCGGCGCCACGGCGAGGCGCTGGCGGCGATCTCGGTGCGACTGCCGCGCGACGTGGACCCGAGCGCGGTGGTCGCGAAGGCACGGCGCGCGGGGGCGACCGCCGCCTCGGACGACCCATGGTTCCTCTTTGAGCAGCCGGATCGCGAGAGCGCCGCGCTTGCCGCCCTCGGCTGCGCGGTCGCGATCGAGGCGTCCGGCGACGATCGCTTCGCCGTGGTCTCCAAGCGCTGGCGGTCGCTGGCGTCGCGGGCGGTGTGCGACCTGTTGGACGGGCCGCGCGGGATGGGGCCGATCGCGGTCGGCGGCTTCGCGTTCGCGCCCGAGGGCGGTGCGGCGCCGCACTGGAACGGCTTCGCGGCGGCGTCGCTTCAGGTGCCAGAGGTCGCGATCGTGCGGCGTGGGGAGGACGTGCGGCTCACGCTCACCGTCCTGGCGACGCCGGACGACGTCGCGTCTGACCTCGTCGCCCGCGCCGCGCGGCGCGCGGAGTCCCTCGACCTCTCCGCCCGGATGCCGCTGCTGGACCCGGACCCCGCGGGCCGCTACCGCGTCGTCTCGGCGATGCCGCCTGAGCACTACGAGCAGGCGGTCGCGCGCGCCGTCGACCGGATCGCGCTCGGCGAGCTGACCAAGATCGTGCTCGCGCGCGAGGTCGAGGTGCACGCGCCGGTCGACCACGACCCGGCCGCGGTCCTCGGCGTCCTGCGCGAGGCGTTCCCGGCCTGCCATCTGGTCTGCGTCGGCCGCGGCGACGCCGCGTTCGTCGCCGCCTCGCCCGAGCTGCTGATCCGCCGCGACGGCGAGCGCGCCGCCACACTCGCGCTCGCCGGCTCCACGCGCCGCAGCGCCGACCCGGCCGTCGACGACCACCTCGGCGAGCGCCTGCTGCGCTCCACCAAGGACCGCGAGGAGCAGGCGATCGTCACCCGTCGCATCACTCACACGCTCAAGCCCTACTCGGTCTGGGTCACCGCCCACGACGAGCCCGAGATCGTGAAGATGGCCAACATCCAGCACTTGGGCACGCCGATCCGCGCGCAGCTCTCGCGAGCGGTCTCGGTCCTCGAGCTGGTCGGTGTCCTGCACCCGACGCCCGCGGTCGGCGGCGAGCCGCTGTCGGTCGCCGCGCCGCTGATCCCCGCGCTGGAGGGCTTTGACCGCGGTTGGTACGCCGGCCCGATCGGCTGGGCCGACCGCGACGAGGACGGCGAGTTCGTCGTCGGCCTCCGCTCCGCACTCCTGCGCGGTCGCGTCGCGCGCCTCTACGCCGGCGTCGGCGTCGTCCGCGACAGCGACCCGGCCGCCGAGCTGGCCGAGACCGACATCAAGCTTCAGGCGCTGCTTCCGGTCCTCGCGGGATAGACCGGAGGGCTATCCCGTTGCGGAATCGCCTGGCGCCGATTCCGCGGGCCGGACAGCGCCCGAGCCCTTCGCACGGCGCCAGACGCCGACGACCTCGCGCACGGTGGCGCTTCGCCACGTCGAGCGGCCGTCGAGCGGGCGCACGGCGAGGTCGAAGCGACCCGACTCGCGCTGTTCCACCGACTCCACGAGCGCGTGGAAGCGCCGGCCCTTGCGGTCGATCTCCACGATGTCGCCCGGCGCGATGCCCTTGGACGTCAGGCGGCCGGACGCGGAGGCTTCAGCGTCAGTGGGGGCGGGTTCGGGTTCGCCGAGAAGCGAGATCTGCACGACGCGCCAAGGGTACGGGCCCGACCGGCGTCAGGTGGGTGAGCGACTAGAGCTTGCGCTCGGGCCCGGGCGGCAGCCAGACGGCCGTCCGCGCCCGCCCGTGGGGTCCGCCCGCCGGACGCATCCGCGCGAGGTGCTCTGCGGTCGGCCGGTCGCTGCGGGCGGCGACGGACGTGAGCGCAAGCAGCATCACGAACGCACCGACCCAAGCGGCCGAGAGGGCGACGATCCACACCATCGGGCGGCACCCTACCCCCGATTGCGACGTTCGTCACCTGTCCGGGAGAAGACTTTCACCTTTGGCCCGGAAGACCGCAGCCCAGATGTCACGGTGCAGCGCCACGTTGGCCGCCCGATCGGTGCGGACGTGGACGATCGTGGTGCCCTCGGGCCGAGCGTCCAGCGCCATGCGCAGCGCCGCGAGCTCTTCGACGGCGACGTAGCGCGCGTCGTACAGCGCGGCCGCCTTGGCGATGTCCAGGCCGGTGGGCGTCAGCACGTGCTCTTCGTAGGCCGCGCCCTCGCCGGAGACCGGCAGGAAGTCGAAGATGCCGCCGCCGGCGTTGTCGACGCAGACGATCGTCAGCGGCACGCCCAGGCGCCGCCCGATCAGCAACCCGCCGATGTCGTGGGCCAGCGCGACGTCGCCGATCAGCAGGAAGGTCGGTTTCGAGCGGTCCGCAGCGGCCACTCCGTAGGCGGTGGAGATCGTGCCGTCGATCCCGTTGGCGCCGCGGTTGGCCAGCGCGCGCGGCGGCGCGTCGAGGACCGGCCAGAACGTCTCGGCGTCGCGGATCGGCATCGAAGCGGCAATGACGACGGTGGCGTCGGCCGGGACCGCGGTGGCGAGCGCGGCGGCTATGCGCGGCTCGTTGGCCTCGTCGCCGAGGGTCGCGTCGACCGCCGCGGCGGCGCGGGCGTCGGCGTCGCGCCAGCGGCCGAGCCAGGCGGCGTCGGTGGCGACGACGTCGTCGAGCTGCGCGAGCGCGCTGGGGTCGACCGCGAAGACGTGGCTCAGCGCGGCGCCGGGATCCGGCCAGTCGCCGCCGCCGGTGATGGCGCCCTGGGGAACGTCGCCGAGCGTGGCCAGCCACGTGCGCAGCGGCTTGGAGGTCGGCAGATCGCCCACGCGCAGGACGGCCGCGGGCGCGGGCACGGATCCGGACCCGCCCGCCCCGCGCAACAGCGCGTCGTAGTGGGCGATCGCGGCGCCGCCGCGGCGCGCGCCCGAGAGCGGGTCGGCAAGCACCGGCCACGCGAGGCGTTCGGCCAACGCGGCGGTGGCGGGTCCATCGGCGCCGCGGCCGGCGACGATCAGCCCGTGCGGGCCCGCGGCGCCCAGCCATTCGCGTAGGGGGGCGACCTCGCGCGGCGCCGCCGTGAACGCGGTCCACGGCGCGCCGTCTGGGCGGCCCCCGTCGGCTGGCGAGCCCTCCAGCGACGCGTCGAGGATCAGCGGCTCGCGCAGCGGGACGTTGACGTGCACGACGCCCGGCCGGCCTTCGACCGCCGTGGCGTGGACGCGGCAGGCGAGCTGCCGGATCCAGCGCAGCCGCTCCGGCGTCGCCTCGTGCGTGCCGAGCTCGAAGAACCACTTCGCGTTCGACCCGTACAGCTTGAGTTGGTCGATGGTCTGCCCAGCGCCGACGTCGCGCAGCTCCGGCGGCCGGTCGGCGGTCAGGACGATCAGCGGGACGCCGGCCTCGGCGGCCTCGATCACCGCGGGCGCGTAGTTGGCGGTCGCGGTCCCCGACGTGCACGCCAGCACCGCCGGGCGGCCGGTCGCCTGCGCGAGGCCGAGCGCGAAGAACGCGGCGCTGCGCTCGTCGACGTGCGAGCTGACCGGGATCCGGCCGTCGCGCGCGAGCGTCAGGACCAGCGGCGTCGAGCGCGACCCGGGCGAGGTGCACGCGCCCGCGACGCCGCAGCGGTGCAGCTCGTCGGTGAAGGCGCGCAGGAGGAGGTAGGTGTCGCGGGGGGCGCTCATGGTTAGGTTGGAGGCGATGCCCGACACGCTGGTGCTGCTCCACGGCTTCGGCGGGACCCACCGCGCCTGGGACCCAGTCCTGCCCGAGCTCGACCACGAACGCTACAACCCGATCGTCCCGGACCTCCGCGGGCACGGCACGAAGGCCGTGGTGCGGCCGGTGTCGTTCGACGGCTGCGTGGCCGACGTGCTCGCCGCCGCGCCCGGGCAATTCGTGTTGTGCGGGTACTCGATGGGCGGCCGGATCGCGCAGTTGGTGGCCTTGGCGGCGCCGGAGCGGGTCTCGCGGTTGGTGCTGGTGGCGACGAGCGCGGGGATCGAGGACGCGGCGGCGCGCGCCGCGCGTGTGGCGGACGACCGGGCTCTGGCCGACGAGATCGAGGGCATGAGCGCCGAGGCGTTCGCCGACCGTTGGATGGCGCAGCCGATCTTCGCGGGCACGCCGCCGGAAGCCGCCGCGGTGTGGCGAGCGGACCTGCTGCGCAGCGACCCGCGCGACCTGGCGGAGGCGCTGCGGACGATCGGCGGCGGCGCGATGGAGCCGTTTTGGGATCGGCTGGGGGAGCTGACGATGCCGGTGACGATCGTGGCGGGATCGCGCGACGAGAAGTTCGCGCGCTGGGCGACGGAGCGGTACCCGGCGCTGATCTCGCACGCGGAGGTCCACGTGATCGACGGCGCCGGGCACGGGATCCCGCGCGAGGCGCCGCGCGAGCTGGCGGCGATCATCCAGGGCGCGGCGTGAGGGCGCTGGCGCTCTCGGCGCTCGCCGTCGCGCTGGGGGTTGCCGGGTGCGGCGCCGACGAGGACCGCTCCGCGACGACCACATCCACCACCGCCGTTGCTGCGACCTCCGGCGCGCCGATCGCGCGCACCGCCGCCGCTCCGCCGCGCCTCACCCTCCGCCAGGCGATCGGCCAGCGCTTCGTCTTCGCCTACTCCGGCCTGAGGCCGCCGCGCGCGCTGGAGCGCCGGATCTCTCGCGGCGAGGCGGCGGGCGTGATCCTCTTCGGCCGCAACGTCCGCTCGGTCGCGCAGGTCCGCGCGACCGTCAAGCGCCTCCAGGCGATCAAGCGCCCCGCGGGCCTCGACGCCCCGCTCTTGGTGATGGTCGACCACGAGGGCGGCCCGGTCCGTCGCCTGCCCGGCCCGCCCGCGAAGGGCGCCGCCGAGACGCCGAGCCCTGCCGCCGCGCGTGCTTACGGTCGCGCCGCGGGCGACCTGCTGCGCTCCGCCGGCGTCAACGTCGACCTCGCACCGGTCGTCGACGTCGCCCGCGCCGACAGCGCGCTGGCCAACGAGGGCCGCACCTACGACGACGACGTTGTGAATGTGGTCGCCAAGGCGGGCGCGTTCGCCGAGGGCTTGAAGGCGGCGGGCGTCGCACCCGTGTTGAAGCACTTCCCGGGCTTCGGCGCCGCGACCATCAACACCGACAACGGCGCCGCGCGGGTGGACCTGTCGCTGAGCGCGCTGCGCGCCACCGACCTGGTGCCCTACCAGCGCATCCGCGCCCCGGCCGTGATGCTCTCGACCGCGATCTACCCGCGGGTCGACCCGCGGCCGGCGGCGTTCTCGGCGAGGTGGGTGCGCGACGAGCTGCACGGGCGTCTGAAGTTCGGCGGCGTGACGATCACCGATGACCTCCAGACGCCGGCGGTCGCGAAGTACGGCTCACCGGCGCAGCTGGCGTTCTTCGCGGTGAAGGCTGGCGTCGATCTGCCGCTGTTCGCGAAGGACTACACCGCGGGCGCTCGGGCGGCGGCGGGGCTGGAGCGGGCGGTGAGGTCTGGCGCGTTGTCGCGCGCTGTTGTCGAGGCGGGGGCGCGGCGTGTGCTCGGGTGGCGCGGGGCGCTGGGGTGAGCAGTGCGGGGCGCATGGGTGGCGCAGGGCGTGGTTCGGAGGGCGGCGAAGGAGTGAGCGCTTGTGGCGTGGCCGCCGCCGCGCGTCGTCCGCGCGCGTCGGCCCCTATATGGAGCTCAATCCGACACGGAGCAGGATTCGGTGCCGAACGATGGCGCGAGTCGTCCTAACCGGCATATAGGCGGTCAGAACGACTTGGACCGCCCGCGTCCCGGCGCTTCGGCCCTGAGCCGCCCGCCCCGAGCCCGGGCCAACGCCCGCGGATGACCGAAGGCGGTCGCCACGCCACCGCCTTCACTCCTTCGCCGCCCAGCCCCGGCGTGCCGCACCACCCGAGCAACCGCGCTCCTCACCCTCGGCGCGGGCGCGACCCCTACAACAATCCCGGCCCCGTCGGCACCATCAGCCGCCCATGCCGCACCACCAACCCCGCATCCACCGCGCCGCCGCCCTCGAACATCCCCAGCGTCGCGAGCCCGCACGGCAGCTCGACCTTCAGCGCCGCCGCGCAGTGCAGCGCCGCCGCAATCCCCAAAGGCCCGTCGAACGTCGAGGCCACGTACGCCTCGGCGCCCGTCGCCCGGACCAGCGCCGCTTGCGCGAGCAACGCGCTGATCCCGCCCGCGCGCGACACCTTCAGGCAGACCGCGTCAGCCGCCGCCGAAGCGATCGCTCCGTGCACCGCCACGGTCTCGTCCATTGCGATCCGGACCGGGACCCGCTCGCGCACGGCCCGCAACTCGGCGATCCCCGAGACCGGCTCCTCCACCAGCTCCAGAGCCCCGTCCGCCGCGAGCGCCTCGATCGCGTCGACCGCCTCGTCGACCGTCCAGGCGCCGTTGGCGTCCAGACGCACCGCGACCGCGTCGCCGACCGCGCGGCGCACCGCCGCCACGCGTGCGACGTCGTCGCCCACGCCGACCTTCACCTTCACGCACTCGAAGCCCGCCTCGGCCGCGGCGGCCGCCGCTTCGGCGGCGCTCGCGCGGTCGGTCGCGCCGATCGTCGCGTTCACCGGGACGGCGTCCAGAGGGTCGTCGGTCAGTAACTCGCAGATCGGCCGTCCTGCGCGGACCCCGGCGGCGTCCCACAGCGCGAGGTCGACCGCGGCCAGCGCCTGCGGGAGATCGGCGACCTCGCGGCAGGCGTCCAGGAGCTGGGGGCCGGTGCGGCCGCGGTCGTTGGACAGGACCTCGGCGTAGCGCTCCAGCGCCGCGCCGACGACGTCCAGCGGCACGCCGTCGTAGGGCTCCAGCGGCGCGGCCTCGCCGCGGCCGGTGATCCCGTCGGCGGTCGTGATCGTCAGCTCGTACATGCCGCGCTCGGTGACCTCGCCGTAGGAGGTCCGCAGCGGCGTGCGCAGGCGATGGGTGACCGGTTCGAGCGCGACGTCCATCTCCTCCGGCAGCCTGGCAGGTCGCGACGCCGGAGGGATCCATCAGCGCGCGTGATGGATGCTGACGCGAACGTGACTTCGACATATCGACGACCTCGTGCCAGGATCAAAAGCATGGAGCTTCGTCACCTGCGCACCATCGCCGCCGTGGCCCGCCACGGCTCGTTCACCAAGGCCGGCGAGGAGCTCCACCTCGCCCAGTCGGCCATCTCCCAGCAGATCCGCCGCCTCGAGGCCGAGCTCGGGATCCAGGTCTTCACGCGGTCGTCGCGGTCGGTCGAGCTGACCGCCGAGGGCCGCCTCGTCCTGGACTACGCCCACCGCGTCCTGCACGAGGTCGAGGGCCTGCAGAACGAGCTGGAGGAGCTGTCCGGCCTGCTCCGCGGCGAGCTCAAGCTCGGCGGCATGTACCCGACGGGCCTCTACGACCTCGCTGACGTCATCGCCGACTTCCACACCCGCCATCCCGGCGTCGCGATCCACATGGTCGAGCGCACGCAGGACGAGTTGTTGGATGCCTTGCGCTCCGACGAGCTCGACGCGGCGTTCACGGCCGTCGACCCTGACGCCCTCGGCGAGGACTTCGCCGCCAGCCTCGTCTTCGAGGAGGAGTTCGTGGTGGCCTTGCCCGTCGAGCACCCGCTGACCGAGTGCGACCACATCACCTACGAGCAGCTCGCCGCCGAAGACCTCGTCACCTACCGCGAGAACTCCGCGCTGCGCCTGCGCCTGGAGAAGGCCATGGCCAAGCTCGGCCTTGAGCCGCGCAACGCCTTCATCTGCACCGAGATGGGCGCCGTCCGCGCGCTGGTCTCCAAGGGCCTCGGTGTCGCCGTCCTGCCGCGCTCGATCGCCGCCGATCCCGGCCCCGCCATCACCTTCCGGCCCGTCGGCCCTGAGCTCCTGACGTGGCCGACGGCGCTCGTCTGGCGCGCCGACCGCCGCCAGCCCCCGGCCGCCAAGGCCTTCCTCCAGCTCGCCCTCCAGCGCGCCGAGGACACCGGACGCGACGGCCGCTCCGGCACGCCACCGGTCGCGCTGGTCGCCTAGCCCGCCTGCGCCAGCCGTTCCCGGAGCGCCACCGCGAGCTCCAGGGCGCCGCGGCCGCCTTCCGGGACTGGCTCGGCGCCGTCCAGCAGCATCTCCGCCACCCGGATCGGCACGCCCGCCCGCACCGCGACGTTCAGCGCGTCGCTCGGGCGGGCGTCGAGCGTCGCGCCGTCATCCAGCTCCACGACCGCGTAGAAGACCCCGGTGTCCGCGTCCAACCGCTCGATCCTCACGCCCGCCACGGACCGGCCCGCCGCGCCCAGCAACGCCAAGGCGAACGCGAACGTCCCCGGCCGCGGCAGGTCGACGTCGTCCAGCGCCGCGGCCAGCGACACCGCGTCGAACGTGTCGACCCAGATCGGCAGCCGCCGCTCTCCGTCAGCACCACCACGTGGGTGGTCGAGTAGCGCTCCTCACCGGTTGCCACCACGTCGGCGATCTCCACCGTCACCATCACGTCGCTCCCTTCGTCGAGCCGCGCGCGCAGCGTCGCGCGCGCCTTGTGCAGCCGGGTCCGCACCGCGCTCTCGGCGGTGCCGAGATGCTCGGCGACCTCCGCGCGGCTCAACCCGGCCAAGTAGTACAAGAACACCGCGTCGCGCTGTCCGGGTGGCAGCGCCGCGACCGCCGCGCGCACCCGCACCACCGTCGCGCGTCGCTCGGCCTCACACGCGGGGTCACCGTCCGCAGCGACCACGTCGGGAACCAGATCGCCGCCCACATCCCGCCGCGCGCGCATCCCCAGCCGCCGCGCCACCCGCAGCCCGATCCCGGTCAACCACGGCCCGAACGCGCCCGGCTCCCTCAAAGACCCCAACCCGACCAGCGCCTGCAGCACCGCGTCCTGTGTCGCATCCGCCGCCAGCGCGCGGTCGCCATCCAGCGCGCGCAGGCACGCCCGCGACAACATCGGGTGATGGCGCACGACCAGCGTCTCGAACGCCGCGCGCCCCGCGGCATCGCGGGCCAGCGCGGCGGCGACGAGATCGGCGTCAGAAGCGGGCATCCGGTCACATAGTGCGCCGACCGCCCGCCAGGGTCACCCCGTGATCAACAACCCCGCGCTCAGCAGCACGCAGTAGACGAGCTGGAGCATCCCGGTCTTGGCCAGCGCGCCGTTGAGCGTCGGGCCGTCGTCGTGCTGGCGCACGGTCCGGACCAGCGGCACCGCCAGCGGCAGCGAGAGCCAGGTCAGCAGGACCCACGGGCCGACGTGGTCGCCGCCGGCCAGCCAGACGATCGGCGGCACGAGGAACGCGACGTAGACCTCGAAGGCGTACAGGCTGCGCGCCGCCGACCGTCCGAGCCGCACCGCCAGCGTGCGCTTGCCGACGCGCGCGTCGGTGCCCGCGTCGCGGATGTTGTTGACGGCGAGGATCGCGGACGCGATCAGCCCCACCGGCACCGCCAGCGCGAACGCCTCCCACTCCAGCCGCTCGACCTGCGCGTAGAAGGAGCCGGTCACCGCGACCAGCCCGAAGAACAGGAAGACGAAGACGTCGCCGAGGCCCTCGTAGCCGTAAGGCCGCGGACCGCCGGTGTACAAGACCCCCGCCAGGATCGACGCGGCGCCGATCGCCAGGATCACCCAGCCGGCGACGACGATCAGGTACACGCCGCACAGCACCGCCAGCGCGAACGACACGTAGGTCGCGGTCAGCACCTGCTTGGGCGGAACCAGCCCGCCCGCGGTCACGCGCACCGGCCCGAGGCGGTCCTCGGTGTCGGCGCCGCGCCGCGCGTCGGAGTAGTCATTGGACAAGTTCGCGCCGACCTGGATGAAGATCGCGCCCAGCAGCGCCGCGATGAACGCGCCGACGCGCAGAGAATCTCGCTCGGCGACCGCCAAAGCGGTGCCGACGAGCACCGGCGCGACGCCCGCGGGCAGCGTCCGCGGCCGCGCGGCGAGCAGCCAGATCTGGATGGGGGAGGGGCGACTGGAAACCGACATGGTGCTCTACGCCCTCCTCGGAAACTGACTGAAGTCCGGGGCACGCTTCTCCTTGTAGGCCTCGCGCCCTTCCTTGGCCTCGTCCGACCCGTAGAACAACAGGTTGGCGTCGTGCGCCAGCTGCTGGATGCCCGCGTAGCCGTCCTCGTGCGCGTGGAACGAGGACTTGACGAGCCGCAGCGCGAACGGCGACAACTCCAACATCTCGCGGCACCAGGAGACCGTCTCCTCCTCCAGGCGCTCCAGCGGCACGACCGCGTTGACCAACCCCATCGACAACGCCTGCTGCGCGTCGTACTGGCGGCACAGCAGCCAGATCTCCTTGGCCTTCTTGGTCCCGACCAGGTCGCGCAGCAGCGACGCGCCGAAGCCGCCGTCCCAGGACCCGACCCGCGGGCCGGTCTGGCCGAAGCGCGCGTTGTCGGCGGCGATCGTCAGGTCACAGCACAGGTGAAGGACATGTCCGCCGCCGATCGCGAACCCCGCGACCGACGCGACGATCGGCTTGGGCAGCCGCCGCATCTGGACCTGTAGGTCGGTGACGTGGAAGCGCCCGACCTTGGCGCCCTCCGGGATGTAGCCGGTGTCGCCGCGGACGTTCTGATCGCCGCCGCTGCAGAACGCGTGCGGGCCCTCGCCGGTGAAGATCACGACGCCGACGTCGCCGTCCTCGCGGGCCCGCTCCAGCGCCTCGGAGACCTCCACGAGCGTCTGCGGCCGGAACGCGTTGCGCACGTCCGGACGGTCGATCGTGATCTTCGCGATCCCGTCTCCGCTGAGCTCGTAGCGGATGTCGGTGAAGTCGCCGTCGCCGGGGGTCCAGGTCACTGCCATGGCGGGCAGGCTACTTTCCGAGCCATGGTGGTCGAGTCCTGGCTGGCGAGGGCGGCGCGTGAGCGTCCCGACACCCCTGCCGTCAACGACCTCACCTACGAGACCCTGTACGAGCGCGCGAAGGCCTCCGCGGCGGGGCTGCCGCGCGGCGCGCGCGTCGGGTTGGCGATCCCGCCGGGCGTCGATTACGTGGTCGCGCTGCACGCTTGCCTGCTGGCGGGCGCGCTGGTCGTGCCGATCGACCTGCGGTTGACGGAGGCCGAGCGCCCGGACGTCGACGTCGTCTTCGGCGGCGAAGTGCGATGCGCGGGCGATGCCGCCGACGTCCGCGACGAGCACGACCTCGACGACCCGGCGATCCTCGTGCACACCAGCGGCACCACGAGCGCGCCGAAGCCGATCCGCCTGACCTACGGCAACTGGCTGTGGAGCGCGCTGGGCAGCGCGGTCGCGCTGGGCGTCGATCCAGACGAGCAGTGGCTCTGCACGCTGCCGCTCTCCCACGTCGGAGGTCTGTCGATCCTGCTGCGCTCGGCGATCTACGGGACGACCGCGATCGTTCACGAGCGTTTCGAGACCGACCGCGTCCTCGACGCGCTGGAGCGCCCGGACGGCCCGACGATCGTCTCCCTGGTCCCAACCACGCTCGCGCGCCTGCTCGACGCGGGCCTGCAAAAGCCGCCCGCGCTGCGCTGGGCGCTGCTCGGCGGCGCCCCGCTGCCGCCCGCGCTGCTCGAACGCGCCGCCGACGCCGGCGTCCCGGTCGCGCCGACCTACGGCCTCACCGAGGCTTGCTCCCAGGTCGCGACCGCGGGCGTGCCGCTGTTCTGCACCCGCGTGGAGCTCGAGCCCGACGGCGAGATCGTCGTCTCCGGCCCCACCGTCTCGCCGGACGCGGGCGACGGACAGGACGTGCTGCACACCGGCGACCTCGGCGCCTTCGACCCGGACGACGGCACGCTGCGGATCGTCGGCCGCAAGGCCGACACGATCGTCACCGGCGGCGAGAACGTCGCGCCCGCCGAGGTCGAGGCGATCCTCGAAGCGCACCCGGCGGTCGCCGAAGCCGGTGTCCTCGCGCGGCCCGACGACACGTGGGGCGAAGCCGTCGTCGCGCTCGTCCGCCTGCGCCCCGACGCGCACGCCACGCCGACCGAGCTCATCGACCACGTCCGCGGGCGCCTCGCCGGCTTCAAGGTCCCCAAGGACCTCCACCTCATCACCGACCCGCTCCCGCGCACCGCCTCCGGCAAGCTCCTCCGGCGCGACCTCCGAATCCCCGGATAGGGTCGCCGCATGGGGAGAAGGATCTCGCTCGCGGCCGCCTGCGCGGTCGCCGTCCTGAGCGTGCCCGCGTCCGTCGTCGCCGCCACCCGCGTGGTCGACGCCCAGGCTGGGCCGTACACCACGATCACCGACGCGCTGCTGGCCGCCGCACCCGGCGACACCATCGACATCCACCAAGGCCATTACCACGAGGACCTCTGGGTCGACAAGGACGACATCACGCTTCACGGCGCGCCCGGGACGATCGTCTCCGAGACCGGGCCCCACGTCGTCGCGCTGATGGGCGCTCGCGCCACGATCGACAACCTCATGATCGCCGGCGGTCCCGGCGGCGTGCGCATCGAAGGCGACGGCGCCCGCCTACTCGACAGCACGATCCTGGCCGACACGAACAGCGTCGCGATCAAGGACGCGCTCGACACTCGCCTGGACCGCGTGCTGGTCCGCGCCACCGCGCTGGCCGGTACGGCGCTGACCGTCACGCACGACACGCCCGACTTCCTGCGCACCGTCGTCTCGACCTCGATCGTCGTCGGCGGTCGCGAGGGCCGCGGCATCGCGCTGAGCGACGGCGCGGTTGGCGACGTCACGCCGACCGGCGGCCAATCGCTCGCCGCGATCCAGTCCACGATCTCCGGCGCGCCGACATCGGTCTTCACGACGACCGCCGGCCAAGGCCACAGCCCGGACTTCGACAACTACAACTCGCTCGTCGACGGCGGCGACCGCACGGCCGGGTTCGTCAACGCCGCGGCGCTGGACTTCCACATGCGCGAGACCGCCGTCCAGGCGGGAGGGCTCCAGCTGCCCGCACACCTCGCGCAATACGCGCCGCGGGCCGACTATGACGGCGTCCCGCTGCCCACGTCCGGCAACGTCACCCCGGGCGCCTTCCAGTTCACCGACCGCGCGCCGAACGCGATCCTGACCGCCTCGGCGACGACCGTGCGCCAGGGCGCCACGGTGCGCTTCGACGCTTCCGGCTCCATCGATCCCGACGTTGGCGGTCGCATCGACCGCTACATCTTCGAGTACGGCGACGGCACGGTCTTCCAGCCGCTGACGTGGCCCACCGTCGACCACGTCTTTGCGCGTCCTGGCCGCTACCTGGTGACGGTTCGAGCGCTCGACTCGCTCGGGGCCGGGACGACGAGCGCGCCGGTGGCGATCACGGTCACCGATGCGGTCGCGCCCGTGCTGGGGATCACGACACCGCGCGAGAAGGCCAAGCACAAGCAGCTGCGCCGCAGCGGGCGCAAGCGCGTGGTCAACGTGCTGAAGGTGGCGGGCCGCGTGACCGACGACGGCGGCGTCGCGCGCGTCGACGTCACGCTGGCGCGCGGCAAGGTCACGCACACGGGGCGCGCCACGCTGGGCAAGGGCGCGACGTTCACCTGGCACTCGCCCGCGAAGGCCAAGCTCGCCCGCGGGACGTGGACGCTGACGGTCCGCGCGACGGACCGGGCGGGCAACGCGAGCCAGGCCGTGATGCACTTCACGGTCACGTGACGATCGATCCCGAGGAAGAGCGCGCCAACGCCCGCGAGCGATGGGAGGCCATCGCCCCGCAGTGGGAGGCCGGCGTGGACGCCTACCAGCGCGGCGCGCTGCCGGTCGCGCACTGGATGGTCGAGGCGCTCGCGCCGCAGCCCGGCCAGACGGTGCTCGAGCTGGCCGCCGGCCGCGGCGATGTCGGCTTGCTGGCCGCCGAGCTGCTGGTCCCTGGTGGCAAGCTGATCCTCACCGACGGCGCCGAGGCGATGGTCGAGGTCGCCAAGCGCCACGCCGCGACGCTCGGCCTGCCCGATGGCCTGGTGGAGTTCAAGCCGATGGAGCTGGAGTGGGTCGACGAGAAGCTCGCGACCCTCGACGGCCTGCTCTGCCGCTTCGGCTACCAGCACGCGGTCGACCCCGAGGCGGCGCTGCGCGAGGCGCGCCGCGTTCTGAAGCCCGGCGGCCGGATCGTCCTGGCGACCTGGGCGCCGCCGGAGGAGAACCTGTGGCTCTCGGGGCTGCCGAAGGCCGCCGAGTCGCTCGGCCTCGCCGAGCCGTCGCCGCCCGGCGCGCCCGGCGCCTTCGCGCTCAGCGACCCGACCCAGCTCGCCGACCTGCTCGAAGACGCCGGCTTCGACGAGCCGCGCATCGAGCCCATCGACCTGATGTTCAACGCGCCGTCGCTGGACGCCTGGTGGGACACGCTGCGCGAGTTCTCCTCCACGATGCGCCCGCTGCTGGAGTCCCTCTCGCCAGCCGACCACTACAACTTGCGCGACGCCGCCGAGGCGAAATGGGCGCCGTACGTGGCACAGGACGGCAGCGTCTCGATCCCTGGCCGCGCCCTGGGCGCCATCGCGGAAGCGTGACGCATAGACTTCCGCCAACTATGTACTACGACGACGACGCAGACCTCACCCTCCTGGACGGCAAGACCGTGGCCATCATCGGCTTCGGCTCGCAGGGCCACGCCCACGCCCAGAACCTCAAGGACTCCGGAGTCAACGTCGTCGTAGGCCTGCGCGAGGACTCCGCGTCGGTGCAGCAGGCCAAGGACGCGGGCCTCGAGGTCCTCTCGGTCGCCGACGCCGCCAGCAAGGGCGACATCGTGATGCTGCTCGTCCCGGACGAGCTGCACCGCCAGGTGTGGGAGTCCGACGTCAAGGACGGCATCGCCGAGGGCAACCTGCTGCTCTTCGGCCACGGCTTCTCGGTCCTCTACGGCGAGGTCGAGCCGCCCGCGGGCGTCGACGTCGGCCTGGCCGCCCCGAAGGGCCCCGGCCACCTCGTGCGCCGCCAGTACACCGAGGGCTCCGGCGTCCCCGGCCTCGTCGCGATCCACCAGGACGCCACGGGCAACGCCAAGGCGCTCGCGCTGGCCTACGCCAAGGGCATCGGCTGCACCCGCGGCGGCGTGTTCGACACGACCTTCAAGGAAGAGACCGAGACCGACCTCTTCGGCGAGCAGGCCGTCCTCTGCGGCGGCGCGTCCGCGCTGGTCCAGGCCGGCTTCGACACGCTGGTCGAGGCGGGCTACGACCCGCAGATGGCCTACTTCGAGTGCCTCCACGAGCTCAAGCTGATCGTGGACCTCATGTACGAGAAGGGCCTCTCGGGCATGCGCTACTCGATCTCCAACACGGCCGAGTACGGCGACTACACGCGCGGCCCGCGCGTCGTCAACGACGACACGCGCGCCGAGATGAAGAAGATCCTCGGCGAGATCCAGGACGGCACCTTCGCGCGCGAGTGGATCGCCGAGAACCGGGCCGGCCAGGAGAACTTCAAGCGCATCCGCGCTGAGCAGGCCGACACGCAGGTCGAGCACGTCGGCAAGGAGCTGCGCTCGCACATGGACTGGATCCAGACCGAGTTCTAGGTCTGATCCGCCGCGCCGGACGATGAGTTCGGCGCGGCGACCCGGTCGGAGGGACATGGCTCCTCCCACCGAATCGCTCTGGCCGCGGCTGGCGGACCTGCCGCTGACCGTTGAGGCGTGCGAGTACGACCGGCTGCACGCCGCCTTCCCGCAGGACTTCGAGCGCGTCACGACGCACGTGCGCCTCATCGGCGCCGGCGTCGACGGGCTGGGGGAGGACGTCTCGATCCACGTCGAGGACGGCGGCTCGCTGCACGAGACGCAGCTGGAGCTGCCGCTCGCCGGCGAGTGGACGCTCGCGTCCTTCACCGACCACCTCGCGACGCTCGACCCGTGGGTCGTGCCGCCCGAGTGGGAGCCGGCCCGGCGCTGGCGCAACTGGGCGTTTGAGTCCGCGGCGCTGGACCTCGCGCTGCGCCAGGCCGGTCGCGCCCTGCACGACGTGCTCGGCCTGGAGCCCCAGCCGGTGCGGTTCGTCAACTCGCTGGGCCTGGGCGAGGAGCCGTCGGCCGACCACGTCCACCGGCGGCTCGACCGCGCGCCGAGCGTGCGTTTCAAGCTCGACGCCGAGACGACCTGGTCGCCGGAGCTGATCGACGCGCTCGCGGCGACCGGCGCGGTCGACACGATCGACTTCAAGGGCCACTACGGCATGGAGGTCAAGCACCCGGAGCGCCTCGGCGCGCTGTACGACCAGCTCGTCGCCGCGTTCCCGGACGCCTACCTGGAGGACCCGCACGACCTCCCGGAGATCACGGCCAGGCTCGCCGGCCACGTCGACCGCGTCTCCTACGACGCGCCGATCCACGATGCCGACGACATCGGCGCCACGCCCCTGCCGGCGCGCGTGGTCAACGTCAAGCCGTCGCGCATCGGCGGCGTCCGTGAGCTGCTGGAGGTCTACGCACGCTGCGCCGCGCAGCAGCGGCCGATGTACGGCGGCGGCATGGGCGAGCTCGGCGTCGGCCGCGGCCAGATCGAGCTGCTGGCCGCGCTCTTTCACCCCGATGCGCCCAACGACGTCGCCCCGAGCGTCTTCCACGCCGATGATCCGGCGGACGCGCTGCCGGCCAGCCCGCTGCCTCCGCGCCCCGACGCGATCGGGTTCCGCTGGCTGACCTAGCGCGGACCGACTAGCCGGATCGGCCGGTGTTCACTGTCCGGCAACGGGACCCACCGCGACTCGTTCGGTACTCTCCAGAAGCCGTCGCGACTGGCGTCTCTGAGGTGGGCTACCACCGGGGAGCGGCGGCCCAAGAACCGCCGCACGCCTGGGCACCTTCATCCCGACCCCGAGGAGCCCCATGACGACGAGCGCAAGCACGCTCACCATCCCCGAAGACCTCAAGCCGGCCGATGGGCGATTCGGCTGCGGCCCGTCGAAGGTGCGGCCGGAGCAGCTCGCCACGCTGGCGACGCGCGACGCGCACCTGCTCGGCACGTCGCACCGCCAGAAGCCGGTCAAGGACCTCGTCGGACGCGTCCGCTCTGGCCTGAGCGACCTCTTCAGCCTCCCCGAGGGCTACGTCGTCGCGCTGGGCAACGGCGGCACGACCGCCTTCTGGGACGCCGCCGCCGCCGGGATCATCCGCGAGCGCTCGCTGCACCTCAGCTACGGCGAGTTCTCCAACAAGTTCGCCAACGTCGCCAAGGGCGCGCCGTTCCTGGCCGACCCGACCGTGATCAAGGCCGAGCCGGGCGACGCGCCCGCGCCGCAGTTCCAGGCCGGACACGACGTCGTCGCCTGGGCCCACAACGAGACCTCGACCGGCGTCATGGTCGGAATCGAGCGCCCGGCCGGCAGCGACGGCGCGCTGGTCGCCATCGACGCCACCTCCGGCGCCGGCGGCCTGCCCGTCGACGTCAGCCAGACCGACGTGTACTACTTCGCGCCCCAGAAGTGCTTCGCCGCCGACGGCGGCCTCTGGCTCGCGCTGCTCAGCCCCGCCGCGCAGGAGCGCATCGCCGAGGTCGGCGCGCGCACCGACCGCTGGATCCCCGAGTTCCTGTCGCTGACCACGGCGCTGGACAACTCGCTCAAGGATCAGACCTACAACACGCCCGCGCTCGGCACGCTCATCCTGCTCAACGCGCAGTTGGAGTGGATGAACGAGAACGGCGGCCTGGACTTCGCGGTCGGCCGCACGCGCGAGTCGTCGGAGGCGCTGTACGGCTGGGCCGAGGCGAGCGAGTACGCGACGCCGTTCGTGACCGATCCCGCCAAGCGCTCCTACGTCGTCGGCACGATCGACTTCGACGAGAAGATCGACGCCGCCGCCGTCGCCAAGGCGCTGCGCGAGAACGGCATCGTCGACACCGAGCCCTACCGCAAGCTGGGCCGCAACCAGCTGCGCATCGGCATGTTCCCGGCCATCGAGCCCGAGGACGTGCGCCAGCTGACCAAGTCCATCGACTACGTCGTGGAGGCCCAGGCCTAATGAGCGGGAACGGCAACGGCGCCACGCGCGTCCTGGTGGCCGAGAAGATCGGCGCGAGCGGGATCAACCTGCTCAAGGAGCACTTCGACGTCACGACGGCGTTCGACGTCGAGGGCTTCGACTTCGCGGCGGAGATCGGCAACTACGACGGCCTCCTGATCCGCTCGGCCACCAAGATGACGGCCGACCTCATCGAGAAGGCCACCAACCTGAAGGCCATCGGCCGCGCCGGCGTCGGCGTCGACAACGTCGACGTCCCCGCCGCGACCAAGCGCGGGATCATCGTCGCCAACGCGCCGGAGTCCAACGTCGTCACCGCCGCCGAGCACACGATGGCGCTGCTGCTCGCCCTGGCCCGCAACGTGCCCCAGGCCCACGCGGCGCTCAGCGGCGAGGGCAAGTGGGAGCGCTCGAAGTGGTCCGGCGTCGAGCTGGACGGCAAGGTCCTCGGCATTCTCGGCTTCGGCCGCATCGGCCAGCTCGTGGCCGCGCGCGCCAAGTCCTTCGGGATGCGGGTGCTCGCGTTCGACCCCTTCGTCAGCGCCGAGCGCTACAAGGACCTCGGCGTCGAGAAGGCCGAGAACTCCGACGCCGTCTACGCCGAGGCCGACTTCCTCACGCTGCACCTGCCCAAGACGCCCGACACCGAGGGCTGGCTCGACGCCGAGGCCATTGCCAAGTGCAAGGACGGCGTCAAGGTCCTCAACGTCGCCCGTGGGCCGCTGATCAACGACGAGGACCTGATCGCCGCGCTGGACAGCGGCAAGGTCGGCGGCGCGGCGCTGGACGTCTTCCGCTCCGAGCCGCTCACCGAGTCGCCGTACTTCGGCCGCCCCAACGTGATCGTGACGCCGCACCTGGGCGCCTCGACCGCCGAGGCGACCGACCGCGCCGGCTTCCAGGCCGCCGAGCAGGTCGTCGCCGCCCTGACCGGCGGCTCGGTCACCACCGCGGTCAACGTCCCGGCGATCAAGGCGGAGGACTTGGAGGTCCTCGGTCCGTACGCGCCGCTGTGCCAGCAGCTCGGCCACGTCGCGATGGTCCTCGCCGAGGGCAGCAGCGTCGAGAAGATCGAGATCGAGCTGCTCGGCCGGATCGCCGACTTCGACACGCGGCCGTTGGCCACCGCCACGCTGCTCGGCGTCCTCGCGGGCAAGACCGAGGAGGAGCTGAACGTCGTCAACGCGCCGTCGATCGCCAAGGAGCGCGGCATCGAGGTCGTCGAGGTCAAGAACGACAGCTCGCGCGACTTCGAGAACCTGGTGCGCATCACCGTGCACTCGGGCGACGGTCGCGAGCGCGTCGTCGGCACCACGTTCGGCCGCAAGAACCGCCCGCACCTCCTGGAGGCGTGGGGCCAGCGGCTCGACGTCCAGCTCGACGACCACCTCGCGGTCTTCCGCTACGGCGACCGCCCCGGCGTCATCGGCCGCATCGGCACCGCCTTCGGCGAGGCCGGCGTGAACATCGTCTCGGCCGCCGTCGGCCGCACCGACGAGGACGGCGACGCCACTGTCGCCGGCGAGGCCGTCATGGTCGTCACCACCGACGCGCCCGTCCCGCGCGACGTCGTCGACGCCATCGCGGCGTCCGACGGCTTCAGCGGCGGCCGCGCGATCACGCTCTAGCACGTCACACCGGAAAGGCGCCCCGAACCCAAGGTTCGGGGCGCCTGGTCCTGGGTACCGAACCTGACGTCATGTCGAGTCGGGTCACCTCGGTCCTGGCGCTGGTCGCAGCTGCCTTCGTGGTGGCTGCCTGCGGCGGCGGGGAAAGCAGCAACAGCGGCACGGTCACGCTGAACTGGTGGGCGGGCAACCAGCCCGGCGGCTCGTTCCAGAAGGCGGCTGAATACTGCTCTCAGCAGTCCAAGGGCGAGTACACCATCAAGGTGAACCTGCTCGGCACCGACGCTGACAGCCAGCGCCAGTCGCTGGTGCGGCGGCTGGCCGCGGGCGACTCCTCGATCGACCTGATGGCGATGGACGTCGTCTGGACCGCGGAGTTCGCGGAGGCCAAGTGGATCCTGCCGTTCCCGGCCGACAAGGTCGCCGAGCTGAAGAAGGATCGCCTCGAAGGCCCGCTGAAGACCGCCGAGTACGACAACAAGCTCTACGCCGCGCCGGGCAACTCCAACACCCAGCTGCTCTGGTACCGCAAGTCGCAGCTGAAGGGCAAGTCAGTGCCCAAGACGTGGGACCAGCTCATCGACACGGCCAAAGAGCTGAAGACGACCATCGCCTACACCAACGCGCAGTACGAGGGCACGACCGTGTGGTTCAACTCGGTCCTCCAGAGCGCGGGCGGGTCGATCCTCGACGGCACCGACAAGGTCGGCCTCCAGCAGGAGCCGTCGCTCAAGGCCATCGGCATCATGCAGCGCTTCGCGCAAGGCCCGGGCAACCCGTCGCTGCCGGCCGCCAAGGAGGACCAGGCGCGCCAGGCCTTCGAGGTCCCGACCGGCACGGCGTTCGAGCTCAACTACCCGTTCGTGTACGCCTCGGCCCAGAGCAACACCACGGTCAAGGGCTTGAAGGACGACATCGCCTGGGCGCCCTACCCGAGCGTCAAGGAGGGCGGCGAGGCCCGCGCCCCGATCGGCGGCTTCAACTGGGGCGTCGGCGCCCACACCAAGCACAGCCAGGAGGCCTTCGACGCCGCCACGTGCTTGGCCTCCGAGCAGCCCGAGCGCCTCTACGCGCAGCTCGACTCGCTGCCCCCGACGCTGTCGGCGGTCTACGCCGACCCCAAGTTCAAGAAGTCCTATCCCTTCTCCGAGATCGTCAAGGAGCAGCTCGATGCTGCCGGCGTGCGGCCCGTGACGCCGCTGTACGCCGACGTCTCGCTCGCGGTCTCCTCGACGCTGTCGCCCGCCGCTGACATCAAGGACCCGCAGACGACGCTGGACAAGCTCAAGAAGCGCCTCGGCGACGCGCTCGAATCGAAGGGGCTGCTGTGAGCTCGACGACGCCAACCGCTGCCGGTGCTGAGATCGAGCGTGGCGCGCTGAAGGAGAGCGGCGCCAAGCCGCGCCTGAGCGAGCGCACCCGCGCCGAGCGCAAGCTGGGGTGGATGCTCTGCGCGCCCGCCGTGGTCGTGATGCTCGCGGTCACCGCGTACCCGATCCTCTACGCGATCTGGTTGTCGCTGCACCGCAGCGACCTGCGCTTCCCGGACCGCACCGCCTGGGTCGGCCTCGACAACTACATCACGGTGTTGTCGTCCAACCTGTGGTGGAAGGATCTCGGCCACACGATGATCCTGACCGTGCTGTCGGTGATCATCGAGCTGGTCCTCGGCATGTTGTTGGCCTTGGCGATGCACCGCGCGATCATGGGCCGCGGCCTGATTCGCACCAGCGCGTTGGTGCCCTACGGCATCGTCACGGTCGTCGCCGCGTTCGCGTGGCGGCTGGCGTTCTCCAAGGCCGACGGCGGTTTCGTCCCGGCCGTGCTGAACCTCCAGGACGACCCGCTGATCACGACCTGGTCGACCTACCTGACGGCGATCCTGGCCGAGGTCTGGAAGACGACGCCGTTCATGGCCTTGCTGTTGCTATCCGGCCTGGCGCTGGTGCCCGACGACCTGCACGAGGCGGCCAAGGTCGACGGCGCCTCCACGTGGCAGCGCTTCTGGAAGATCACGATCCCGCTGATGAAGCCGGCGATCCTGGTCGCGCTGCTGTTCCGCACGCTGGACGCCTTCCGGATCTTCGACACGGTCCAGGTGCTGTCCAACGGCTCCAACCGCGCGATCGAGACGGTCTCGCAGCTGTCGTACAACACGCTGCTGATCCGCCTCAACCTGGGGCTCGGCTCGGCGGTGTCGGTGTTGGTCTTCGTGTGCGTGTTGTTGATCGCGTTCCTGTACGTCAAGTTCCTGGGGGCCAACCTGGCCCAGCAGCGGGGTGAGAACTAGATGGCCGTCGATCGCAAGAAGTGGTTCGGGTGGGCCGGCGCCGAGGCCGTCATCGTCGTCGCCGCGCTGTTCCCGGTGCTGTGGCTGCTGTCGCTGTCGCTGAAGGACCCGGCGACGGTCAACGACGGCCGGCTCATTCCCAAGACGTTCTCGTTTGACAGCTACAGCTCGATCTTCGACCAGGACATCTTCACCAAGGCCTTGCGCAACTCGCTCGGGATCGCGGCGATCTCGACGATCATCGCGGTGACCCTGGCGTCGATGGCGGCCTACGCGATCGCGCGCCTGGACTTCCCGGGCAAGCGCCTGATCCTCAGTGCCTCGCTGGCGATCGCGATGTTCCCGCCGGTGTCGATCGTCGGCCCGCTGTACGACATGTGGCGCACGCTCGGCCTCTACGACACGTGGGCCGGCCTGATCATCCCCTACATGACGTTCACGCTGCCGCTGGCGATCTTCACGCTCAGCGCGTTCTTCCGCGAGATACCGTGGGAGCTCGAACAGGCGGCCCAGATGGACGGCGCGACGCCGGCGCAGGCGTTCCGCAAGGTCATCCTGCCTCTGGCGGCGCCGGGCGTGTTCACGACGGCGATCCTGGTGTTCATCTACGCCTGGAACGACTTCGTCTTCGCGCTATCGCTGACGTCGACGACCAAGGCACAGACGGTTCCGCCCGCGATCCAGAGCTTTACCGGCGTGTCGCAGTTCACGGCGCCGACAGGCGCGATCGCGGCGGCGGCCATCATCGTGACGATCCCAATCGTCCTGATGGTCCTCTTCTTCCAACGGCGGATCGTGGCGGGCCTGACGGCCGGCGCGGTCAAGGGCTAGACGGGTTCCAAGGAGCGAGTCCCATGGCGGGCATCACCCTCGACGACATCACCAAGCGCTACGACGACGGCTACGAGGCGGTCAAGCACCTCGACCTCGAGATCGGCGACGGCGAGTTCCTGATCCTGGTCGGGCCGTCGGGCTGTGGCAAGTCAACGGCATTGCGAATGGTCGCGGGCCTGGAGGACATCACCGACGGGCGGCTGCTGATCGACGGCCAGGTCGTCAACGACAAGGCGCCCAAAGACCGCGACATCGCGATGGTCTTCCAGTCCTACGCGCTGTACCCGCACATGACGGTGGGCGAGAACATGGCCTTCCCGCTGCGGCTGGCCAAGCTGCCGGACGCGGAGATCAAGGAGCGCGTCGACAAGACCGCCAAGATCCTGGATCTGACCCAGCACCTGGACCGCAAGCCGGCCAACCTGTCGGGCGGCCAGCGTCAGCGCGTGGCGATGGGGCGGGCGATCGTGCGCTCGCCAAAGGCGTTCTTGATGGACGAGCCGCTCTCGAACCTCGACGCGAAGCTGCGCGTGCAGATGCGCGCCGAGGTCTCGCGGATCCAGAAGCGCCTGGAGACGACGACGATCTACGTCACGCACGACCAGACCGAGGCAATGACCTTGGGTGATCGCGTCGCCGTGATGCGCGCGGGGATCCTGCAGCAGGTCGACTCGCCGAAGAACCTCTACGAGCGGCCCGACAACCTCTTCGTCGCGGGCTTCATCGGCTCGCCGTCGATGAACTTCTTCAGCGGCAAGGTCGACGGGGACACCCTGAAGCTCCCGTTCGCCGACATCCCGCTGACCGACGCCCACCGCCGCGCGCTGTCCGATGGCGACGCGGGCCGCGGCGACCTCGTCGTCGGCATCCGGCCCGAGCACTTCGAAGACGCCTCGCTCGTCGGCGAGCAGTCCTCGCACGGCGTGGAGTTCGAGGCGCCGATCGACATCACCGAGTCGATGGGCTCCGAGGTCTACGCCTACTTCAACTACGAAGGCTCGGGCCCCGACCACGACGAGCTCGCCGACCTCGCCGCCGAGAGCGGCGCCGCCGACCTCCCGGACACCGAAGGCCGCGCCGTCGCGCGCCTGGACGCGGAGACCTCGGTCAAGACGGGGGAGAAGGCGCGGCTGTGGATGGACACGAGCCGGATCCACCTGTTCCACGGGGAGGACGGCCGGGCGCTGCGGGCTTCGGATGGCGACGCCGCCGCCTCGTCGGGTGCTGGCCGCTTCGCCCGCGATGCCGACGCCTCCGACACATCGGCTTCTGACGTACCGCCCGCGCAGCCGCAGGCCTGAATCATCAAGGGCGTGAGGCCGTTGAGGCGTGGCGACCGTCTTCGGTGTGGATCGTCGCTTGTGGCGTTGCCGGCGGCGGGGATTTACAGCCGCATCAAGACATCAGACTCGGCCTCCACGGCGGTCCCTCGACCGCCGGGGTTCGAGGGACCAGGGGTTTCGGAGATCCGGGTCGCTGCAACCGGAATATGTCCGGCTCAAGCGACCCGCACCTCGAAATCGGGGTCCGGGTCGAGTTAGCGTCGATATACGACGCTAAAACGACCCGGACCCCCAATCGAGCGTCCTTCGGGCCCGAACCCTCAAACCCCAGGGTCGACGGACGCCCCTTGAGGCCCGGATTAATGTCTTGATGCGCTGTTAAATCCCCGCCGCCGGCAGCGCCCACCACGACGATCCACGCACACGGCGGTCGCCACGCCACACCGCTCTCACACCCTTTGATGAGCGAAGAACCACCAACGCCCCGCGCACCACCATCAACGCCGAGGCTCACGCGGACGACGACCGCCCCTCCGCATCCCGCAGCCGCGCCAGCACGTCCTCGCTCCACTCGTGCGTGCGCAGCAGCCGGTAGCGGTCGGATCCAACCCGCAGATAGGCGTCGGCCTCGGTCCCGGAGCGACCCAGCATCCCCGCGTCGCGAAGCAGCGTCACCACCGGCACGTACTCCTCCTCGTACCAGCGCCGCGCCAGCTCGCGCCGATCGATCAAGCGCGAATGCTCCTGACACCACCGCCAGCCCCAGGCCTCGACGTTCTCCGCCAGCCTCCCGAAGTCCCACGGATCGCTCGGCCGCACCCGCTCGCGCGCCTCACGCGGCAGCGGCACGCGCTCGAAGAAGACGCGCTCGTGGGACTTCAGCGGCAAGTCGGCGCGCAGCAGGTCCCGCCCGGCGCCCACGCGGGTCACGACGTCGGTCACGTGCGCCTCGATGTCGCCATGACCCAAAGCCCGTGCGACCGACACCCGATGGTGCCCGTCGCGGACGAAGTACGCGTCGCCGACCCGGTAGACATCGATCGGCGGCATCGGCTCGCCGCGCCGCATCGCCGCCGCGATCCGCTCCCAGCGCGCGCGCACCGCCGGCGACGTCGGCCGGAAGTGCCGGTCAAAGCCCTGCAACTTGTCGACCGTCCCGACGATCGCATCCAACGGGATGACGCGAAGCCCCGCGTCGCGCTCTTGCAGGCGTCCCAGCGCGCCGACGACCTCGTCGAAGGGCAGGATGTGGTCGACGTCGCCGGGCTCGCGCCGCATCCACCGCAGCAGGCGGGACAAGGCCAGGCGGCGGCGCGCGCGCAGGAAGTCGTCCTGGGCGTCGGCACCTGCCATGCCGGTGGTGCGCGGGGGCACCTTCAGTGTCTACCCGCCAGATGGCACCCCCGACCGCGTGCTCCACATCGGACAACGCTGATGCCGAACCGTCGACCGCGAGGCCGAAAGCGCGTTGACTGGGGTGCGTAGGCGTTACTAGGTTTGGACGATCCGGTGAAGGGCCACACGAGGAGGGCCATGTAATGGAGGGGTCACCGACCGCCGCCCCAGATGCGGGCGAGCGCCCCGGCGCGCAAAACGCGTCGGCGGAAGCGGACATCCGTCTCGAGAACGTCACGAAGCGCTTCGGCGACGCGGTCGCCGTCGACGACTTGACGTTGTCGATCGAACGCGGCGCGTTCTACGCGCTGTTGGGCCCGTCGGGCTGCGGCAAGACGACGACGCTGCGCATGATCGGCGGGTTCGAGGACCCGACCGCGGGCGTGGTCTACCTGGGCGGCCAAGCCGTCACAGACCTGCCGCCCTACAAGCGCGACGTCAACACGGTCTTTCAGTCCTACGCGTTGTTCCCGCACTTGAGCGTCGAGCGCAACGTCGCCTTCGGCCTGGAGCGCAAGGGCGTCGCCAAGGCCGAGGCCAAGACGCGCGTCGGCGAGGCGCTGGAGATGGTCCAGCTCGGCCCGCTGGCCAAGCGCAAGCCCGGCCAGCTCTCCGGCGGCCAGGCCCAGCGCGTCGCGCTGGCCCGCGCGCTGGTCAACCGCCCGCGCGCGCTGCTGCTCGACGAGCCGCTCGGCGCGCTGGACCTGCGCCTGCGCAAGCAGCTCCAGATCGAGCTCAAGCGCATCCAGCAGGAGGTCGGGATCACGTTCGTGCACGTGACCCACGACCAGGAGGAGGCCATGTCGATGGCCGACACGATCGCGGTCATGAACAAGGGCCGGATCGAGCAGGCCGGCACCGCCGAGGACCTCTACGAGCGCCCGCACACCGCGTTCGTCGCCAACTTCCTCGGGATCTCGAACCTCGTCGACGGCAAGGTGCTGGAGCGCGGCGCCGAGATCGCGCGCGTCGAGACGCCCGACGGCACGGTCTCCGTCCCGTGCGCCCGCATGGACGAGGCGCCCGGCGATGCGGTCCGCATCGGCGTGCGGCCCGAGAAGGTCGAGCTGGTCCCGGCCGCCGACGGCGTCCCCGCTGGCCGCAACGCCTTGCGCGGCACGGTCACGGTCGCGTCGTTCCTCGGCGTGTCGATCCAGTACGTGATCACCGCGCCGGGCGGGGAGGAGCTGACGGTCATCGCGCCCAACAGCGGTGCCGCGCAGCCCGCGGGCCTGGGCGTCGGCAACGAGGTCCTGCTGACCTGGGACCCGCAGCACACCTTCGTCGTCACCCGGGATGCCTGAGCAGCCGCGCGACGCCGACGTCGAGCGGGCGCTGGAGCGCCTGCTCTTCGACGAAGGCGGCCCGGACCACGTCGGCGGCGTCAACCGCCGGCGCTTCCTCGGCCGCGGCGGGGCCGCCGCCCTCGGCCTGACCGCCCTGGGCTCCGCGCTGGCGGGCTGCTCGATCGAGGGCGAGGCCCAGAACGCCGTCGACGCCAAGAAGAAAGTCACGGTCAACCACCCGAAGGCCTCGATGGCCGGGATGGTGTGGGCGAACTGGCCGCTGTACATCGACGAGCACTCGCTGAAGACCTTCGACAAGCGCTACGGCACCAAGGTCAAGTACGTCGAGGAGATCAACGACAACTTCGAGTTCTTCGGCAAGGTCCGCCAGCAGCTGGCGACCGGGCGCGACATCGGCCGCGACATCGTGACGCTGACCGACTACATGGCCGCCCGCTGGGTCCGCGACGGCTACACGACGCCGCTGGACAAGAAGAACATCCCGAACATCAAGAACCTGGTCTCCAACCTCAAGTCGATCAACTACGACCCGCAGCGCACCTACACGCTGCCGTGGCAGTCCGGCGGCACCGGGATCGGCTACAACCCCAAGAAGACCGGGCGCAAGCTGGAGAGCGTCAACGACCTCTTCGACCCCGCCTTCAAGGGCCGCGTGACGATGCTCTCCGAGCCCTACGACACCGCCTGCCTGGTGCTGCTGGGCATGGGGATCGACGCGTCGAAGGCCTCGATCGACGAGATCCTCAAGGCGATCGACAAGATCAAGACCGCCAAGGACGCCGGGCAGATCCGCCGCTTCACCGGCAACGACTACACGACCGATCTGGCCAAGGGCAACGTCTGGGTCTCGGTCGCCTACTCCGGCGACCTCGTGCAGCTCCAAGCCGACAACCCCGACCTGGAGTTCATCTACCCCAAGGAGGGCGCCATGTTGTTCACCGACAACATGATGATGCCCAAGCCGGTGAGCCATCCGTATGGGGCCGAGGTGCTCATGAACTATTACTACGAGCCCGAGGTCGCGGCCAAGGTGGCGGCGTACGTGAACTACATCACGCCGGTGAACGGGGCCAAGGAGGTCCTGCTCAAGACCGACCCCGACATCGCCAACAACCCGCTGATCTTCCCGCCCGACGACGTCCGGGCCCGGCTGCACGCCTATCCGGCGCTGACGCCCGCCGAAGAGCGCGAGATGCAGTCGGCGATGGCCGACGTGACAGGGGCCTGAGCCGATGCTGCGACTGAGCCTCCGCACCCGCCGCTCGCTGCTGCCCTACCTGTTCCTCGGGCCGGGCCTGCTGTGGCTGATCGTCTTCTACGCGATCCCGCTGGTCAACCAGCTCGGCGTGTCGCTGATGACCGGCAACCCTGAGCAGGGCTACACCCTGCAGTGGCACTGGGCGACCTACTCCGACGCGATCAGCGACTACTCCACGCAGTTTGGCCGCTCGATCCTCTACGCCGGCATCGCCACGGTCCTGTGCGTGATCATCGCCTTCCCGCTGGCCTACTTCATGGCCTACAAGGCGGGCCGGTGGAAGAACTTCATGCTGCTGCTGGTGATCCTGCCGTTCTTCACGTCCTACGTGCTGCGGACGGTCTCCTGGCAGCTGATCCTCAACGACAACGGCTGGGTCGTCGCGCGGCTGCAGGACGTTGGGCTGCTGAGCAACGACGGCCGCCTGCTGGCGACGACCAAGGCCGTGATCGCCGGCATCACCTACAACTTCCTGCCGTTCATGGCGTTGCCGTTGTACGTCAGCCTGGAGAAGATCGACCGCAGGCTCATCGAGGCGGCCACCGATCTCTACGCGAGCCGCACCACCGCGTTTCGCAAGGTCACCCTGCCGCTGGCGCTGCCCGGCATCTTCGCCGGCTCGTTGCTGACGTTCATCCCGGCCTGCGGTGACTTCATCAACGCCGCGCTGCTCGGGACGCCCAAGCAGTACATGATCGGCAACGTCATCCAGAGCAAGTTCCTCAACATCCTGGACTACCCGACGGCCGCGGCGCTGTCGTTCATCCTGATGACGGGGATCCTGATCGGCATCCTGCTCTACGCCAGGGTGCTCGGGACCAAGTCGCTGCGGGAGGCCGTGTGATGCTCAACAACAACCGCCTGCGCAACGGGTTGCTCGGGGTCTGGTCGGGGCTCGCGCTCCTGTACCTGTTCATCCCGATCTTCATCGTCATCCTCTACTCGTTCAACGACAACAAGGGGCGCTTTAACTTCACGTGGCAGGGCTTCACGCTGAAGCACTGGGCGCACCCGTTCTCCAACAGCGACCTGACGACGGCGCTGCAGAACTCGTTGATCATCGCGCTGGCGACGACGGTCATCGCCGTCGCCCTGGGCACGTTCATGGCGCTGGCGCTGGTCCGCTACGGCTTCCGCGGCAAGGCCGTGACCGACATGTTCGTGTTCTTGCCGCTGGCCACGCCCGAGGTCGTCCTCGGCGCCGCGCTGCTGGGCCTGTTCCTGACCGCGCACGTCGACACGGGCATGGTCACGATCATCATCGCCCACGTGATGTTCACGGTGTCCTACGTGGTGGTGACGGTGAGAGCCCGACTAGAGGGCATGGACCGACATATTGAGGAAGCGGCGATGGACCTCGGGGCCGCCGAGTGGACGACGTTCCGCAAGGTGACGCTGCCGATGATCGCGCCGGGCGTGGCGTCGGCCGCGCTGCTGGCCGCCGCGATCTCGGTCGACGACTACGTCGTGACGTCGTTCAACGCCGGCTCGACGCAGACGTTCCCGCTGTTCATCTTCGGCGCGACGCGCCAGGGCGTCCCGGCAGAGGTCAACGTGCTGGCGACGATGCTGCTGCTGTTCGTCCTCGTCCTGATGGCCTTGAACGTCTTCCTCCAGCGCTACCTGGCCAAGCGCGACCGGGTGGCGACCGGGATCGACATCCCGGCTGAGCAGCTGGCGGAGGCGGGCGCGCGGGGTTAGCGCCGGGCTGGACACGGGCACTACGCTCGCGCCATGAGCGCCGTGCCCACGTCTCCCTCCGATGCCCCGGCGCCGCCCGCGCTGAAGAGCGGAGCCATCAGCTACATCTCGGGCGTCGTCATCGCCGTCGCGTCGACGGCGCCCGGGTACAGCCTCGCGGCGACGCTCGGTTTCATCGTCGCGGTCACCGGCATCGGGCTCCAGGCGCCGGCCGTCATCCTGCTGGCGTTCATCCCGATGGGCTGCATCGCCGCGGCCTACAACTACATGAACCGCGCCGACCCCGACTGCGGCACGACGTTCTCGTGGGTCACGCTCGCGCTCGGGCCGAGGATCGGCTGGCTGTCGGGCTGGGCGGTCCTGGTCGCTGACGTCCTGGTGATGCCCAGCCTCGCGTCGATCGCCGGCTTCTACTCCTGCCAGCTGGTCGGCGTCGAGGACCCGTCGACGCTGACGGTCGCGGTCATCGGCGTGATCTGGATCCTGCTGATGACGGGCATCTGCTACATCGGCATCGAGCTGTCGGCGCGCACCCAGCAGCTGCTGCTGGGGATGGAGTTCCTCACGCTCGCGCTGTTCGCGGTCGTCGCGCTGGTCAAGGTGTACACCTCGGATCCCGAGGGCTCGATCCACCCGAGCTTCTCGTGGATCAACCCCTTCGAGATCTCCAGCGCGGGCGCGCTGGCGGGCGGCATCCTGCTCGGCATCTTCATCTACTGGGGTTGGGACTCCGCGGTCAGCGTCAACGAGGAGACCGAGGACGGCGCGACCTCCTCGGGCAAGGCCGCCGTCGTCTCGACCTTCATCCTGCTCGGGATCTACGTGTTCGTCGCGATCGCCGCGCAGGCCTTCGGCGGCGTCCAGTCGCTGATCGACAACCAGGACGACGTCTTCGCGCCGATCGGGAACGCCGTGCTCGGCAGCCCGTTGGACAAGCTGTTGATCATCGCGGTCCTGACGTCGGCCAGCGCGTCGACGCAGACGACGATCCTGCCGGCGACGCGCACGTCGCTGTCGATGGCGCGCAAGGGCGCGCTGGCCAAGCGCTTCGGCACGATCCACCCGCGCTACATGACGCCGTCGGTCTCCACGATCTGGATGGGCGCCGTGTCGATCATCGTCTTCGTGGCGCTGATGGCGCTGAGCGAGAACCTGATCGCCGACGCCTTCACCTCGCTGTCGCTGACGATCGCCTTCTACTACGGGATCACCGGCGTGGCGTGCACGTGGTTCTACCGCCGCCACCTGTTCGCCTCGGCGCGCAACTTCCTCTTCCTCGGCTTCCTGCCGATGCTCGGCGCGACGATCCTGGGCTACGTGTTCGTCAAGGCGTCGATCGAGTACTCGGCCTCCGACGGCGGCTACGCCAAGGCGGTCTTCGGCATCGGCTCGCCGGTGGTCATCACCATCATCATGATCCTGCTCGGGCTCGCGCTGCTGGCCTATCAGTACGGCACCCAGCCGGAGTTCTTCAAGCGCAAGCCCGAGCCGGTCGACCCGGAGATCGCGGCGACGGTCACCGACCGCGTCGCGCGCAAGGAGGCGGTGTCGTCGTGACGCTCGTGGTCGGCTACGACGGCAGCGACGGCGCACGTGCCGCCTACGCCACGGCGCTGGACCTGGCCGGGCGGCTGGGGGAGGGCGTGCACATCGTGTTCTCGTTCGAGTCGCCGCGACTGGGCGGCGAGCTGCACGACCTCGACGACGCGATCCGTGAGCGCGGCGAGGCGGTCGTCGGCGAGGCCCTGGCGACGGCGGCCGCCGCCGGCGTCGTCGTGTCCTCCGACGTGCGGATGCAGGATCCGGCCGCGGGCCTGATCGCGGCGGCCGACGAGGTCAGCGCGTCGATGATCGTCGTCGGCTCCAACGGCGAGCGGCCGCTGAAGTCCGTGCTCGTCGGCTCGACGCCGACGCGTTTGCTGCACCTCAGCGCACGACCGGTGCTGGTGGTGCGCGCACAAGCGTAGGCTGGCGCGCATCATGCGCGCAGTCGTCATCACCAAAACCGGAGATCCGTCGGTCCTGAAGGTCGAGGAGCGGCCGGACCCGCCATCGCCGGGACCGGGGCAGGTGAAGATCGAGGTCCGTGCCGCGGGCGTGAACTTCGCCGACACGATGGCGCGCGTCGGCCTGTACGAGGACGCGCCGCCGCTGCCGGCCGTCGTCGGCTACGAGGTCGCGGGGACGATCACCGCGCTCGGCGAGGGCGTCGACCCGGCCCGCCAGGGCCAGCGCATGATGGCGGGCACGCGCTTCGGCGGCTACGCCGAGCAGGTCGTCGTGACGGCGTCCGACGCGATCCCGCTGCCGGACAGCCTGAGCTTCGAGCAGGGCGCCGCGATCCCCGTCAACTACGCGACCGCCTGGGCCGGGCTGCTCGGCTACGGCTCGCTGCGCCCCGGCGAGCGCGTGCTGATCCAGGCCGCGGCCGGCGGCGTCGGCATCGCCGCCACGCAGCTGGCCAAGCACGCCGGCGCCGAGGTCCACGGCACCGCGTCGCCCGGCAAGCACGCGGCGCTGGCCGAGCAGGGCGTCGACCGCGCGATCGACTACCGCCGCGACGGCTGGTGGAAGGACCTGCCGAAGTACGACCTGATCATGGACGCGATCGGCGGCAAGTCGTTCCGCACGTCCTACAACCTGCTGCGCCCCGGTGGGCGGCTGGTCGCCTTCGGCGCCTCGTCGGTCCACCAGCACGAGAAGCGCAACCTGCGCAACGCGCTGCCGCACGCCGCGCGGATGTTCCGCGGCTTTGACCTCATCAAGCAGATGGGCGAGTCCAAGGCCATCATCGGGTTGAACATGCTGTCGCTCTGGGACGACCGCGGCACGCTGGAGCCGTGGATCTCGCCGCTGGACGAGGCGCTGGCCTCCGGCGTGGTCAAGCCCGTCGTCCACGCCGCGATCCCGTTCGCCGACGCGCCCGAGGCCCACCGGATCATCGGGGCGCGCGAGAACGTGGGCAAGGTCGTGCTGGTTCCGTAGAAGTCGCCGTGCGACCTTGCTAGGCTCAGACCCAAGTCCATGTCGTTCCTCTTGCTCGACCTCCGGCTTCTTCTCCTCCCCCGCTAGGGGGAATAGCAGCGCGTGGCGGCCGCCAGAAGCCGCGAACCAGCACGAAGAAGAAGCCGCAGCACACGAGCCCATCTGAGAACGGAGTAGCAACGACATGTCCCTGGTCCCTGAAGATCCGAACCGCGTCCTGCTGTTCGACACGACCCTGCGCGACGGCGAGCAGTCGCCCGGCATCTCGCTCAACGCGGCGGAGAAGCTCGAGATCGCCCAGCAGCTCGCGCGCCTGGGGGTCGACATCATCGAGGCCGGGTTCCCGATCGCCTCGCCCGGCGACTTCGAGGCCGTGCGGACGATCGCGCGAGAGGTCCAGGGTCCGGTGATCTGCGCTCTTGCCCGCGCCAACGCGGCCGACATCGATCGTGCTTGGGAGGCGATCCAGGACGCCGAGCGACCTCGGATCCACACGTTCCTGAGCACGTCCGACATCCACATCCAGCACCAGCTGCAGTCCACGCGCGAGGACGTCAAGGGTCTGGCGCGCGCCTCGGTCGCCCAGGCCAAGGCGCTCTGCGAGGACGTCGAGTTCTCGCCGATGGACGCGACGCGCTCCGAGCCGGCCTTCACCGCCGAGGTCCTGCGGATCGCGCTCGAAGAGGGCGCGACCACCATCAACATCCCCGACACGGTCGGCTACGCGACGCCGGACGAGTACGCGGAGTTCCTGACCGAGCTCTACGAGCTGGTTCCGGGCCTGCGCGACGTCGTCGTCTCGACCCACTGCCACGACGACCTCGGGCTGGCGGTCGCCAACTCGCTGGCCGGCGTGCGCGCGGGCGCGCGGCAGATCGAGTGCGCCGTCAACGGCATCGGCGAGCGCGCCGGCAACGCGTCCCTGGAGGAGCTGATCATGCTCCTGCACACGCGCCGCGATCGCCTCGGCTACACGACCGGCGCGGTGACGACCGAGATCGCGCGCACGTCGCGGCTGGTCTCGCGGCTGACCGGCTACAGCGTCCAGCCCAACAAGGCGATCGTCGGCAAGAACGCGTTCGCGCACGAGTCCGGGATCCACCAGGACGGCGTGCTGAAGGCGCGCGAGACCTACGAGATCATGGACGCGCGGTCCGTCGGCCTGGACGCCAACTCGATCGTGCTGGGCAAGCACTCCGGCCGCGCGGCGCTGCGCCAGGCGCTGGAGGACCTGGGCTACAAGATCGACGGCTCACAGCTCAAGCTGGCCTTCGAGCGCTTCAAGGAGATCGCCGACCGCAAGAAGCAGGTCACGGCGATGGACCTCGAGGCGCTGGTCACCGACGAGCTGCGCGCCGACGAGTCGCAGGCCGGCTACGCGCTGGAGTGGTTCGAGGTCGAGGCCTCCAACCAGCGCCCGCCGTTCGCCAAGGTCGCCGTGCGCACGCCGGACGACTCCGTCGTCGAGGGCACGTTCAACGGCGACGGCCCCGTCGACGCGATCTTCCGCGCGATCAACTCCGCCACCAAGATCGACGCGCGCCTGCGCGAGTTCCGGGTCGACGCGGTCACGGGCGGCCAGGACGCGCTCGGCGAGGTCTCGGTGGTCGTGGAGCTCGGGTCGCCCGAAGACGCGGTCAAGCACGACACGCCAGGCGTGCTGAGCGGCAAGCGCGTCACGGGCGCCGCGCAGGCGGTCGCGCCGGACATCATCCACGCCGCGGCGATCGCCTACGTGCGCGCGCTCGGGAACGCGGTGGGCAAGGCCCAGGCCGCGGCCACCGACGCCGAGCTCGCGCAGACGCCGTAGCCGCGTAGGCCGTAGGCACGGACATGGACTTGCTCGACGCCGCCGCGGTCGCCGCGACGGCGTCTGAGCTGGTCCGGGTCCCGAGCGTCACCGGCGACGAGCGCGCGGTGCTAGAGCGCGCGGCTGCGCTCGCTTCGGCGCTCGGGCTTGAAGCACGGCTTGTGGAGCACGACCTCGACGCCGTGCGTGGCCACCCAGACTTCCCCGGCGAGGAGGCGCCGCGGACCGAGCTGCTCACCCTCCGCGTCCGCGCGCCGTCCGCCGTCCCCGCCGCCGACCGCCCGCGCCTCGCGCTCTGCGGTCACCTCGACGTCGTCGGCGTCGGCTCGGAGCCGTGGTCGTACGGCGGGCCGTGGTCGGGCGCGATCGACGGCGGCTTCCTCCACGGGCGCGGCAGCGCCGACATGAAGGGCGGGGTCGCTGCGGCGCTGCACGCGCTCGCGGCGGTGGGCGGCAACACGGAGGTCGTGCTGGTCTCCGGCGAGGAGGACGGCGGCGCTGGTGCCTTCGCGGCGTTGTTGGAGGACTTGGCGTTCGACGGTTGCGTGATCCCCGAGCCGACCGGCTTTGACGTCGTCTGCGCCCAGGCCGGCGCGCTGACCTTCACGGGCACCGTCCACGGGCGCGCCGCACACGCCGCGCAGCGCCTGCACGGCGTCTCGGCGATCGACCGCTACATGTCGATCCACGCGGCGCTGGCCGAGTTGGAGGCGTCGCTCAATGCCGACGTCGCCCACCCGCTGATGGCGGAGCTGCCGCTGCCGTATCCGCTGGTCGTCGGGCAGCTGCGGGCGGGGGAGTGGTCGTCGTCGGTGCCGGACCGGCTGGTCTTCGAGGGCCGCGCGCCGGTGCGGGTGGGCGAGTCTCCCGAGGCGGCGCGGGAGGCAGTGGTGGAGGCGATCGCTGCCGCGACGCCCGCAGACGGGCTGGCGGTGGAGGTCGAGTGGACCGGCGGCCAGTTCGCCTCCGCGCAGACCCCGGCCGACCATCCGCTGGCCCGGCTGGCGCTGGACGCGGTCGCCGCGCACGGACCGGGCGTCCAGGCCGCGCGCGTGGCCGGCGTCCCATGGGGCGCCGACATGCGGCTGTGGTGCGCGGCGGGCGTACCGACGGTGATGGTCGGCACGCACGGCATTGAGGTCGCGCACGCGGTCGATGAGCGCGTGTCCATAGAGGAACTTGGAGCTTTGGCCAGGATTTTGGCTGCGATCGCGTCAAGTTTCGCGGACTGACCTATGCCCTCGGTCAGTTGTCTCCGCCGGGGCGGTCAGTAGCTTTACGTACGGCTGGACTGCCGTTTCAAGGGAGAAGCAGGAATGCAGGGACGTGTTTGGGGGCGCGGCGCCATTGCGATGGCCCTGCTGCTCACGGCGTTGGGAGCGCCGAGCATTTCCATGGCCGAGCCGAGCTCGGTCGTGGGCCAATGGAGGTTCGACGAGCCCGTGGGGCAGGTCGCGCTGGACGACGGCCCCTACGCGCTGGACGGTCGCCTCGGGCTGACCGACGGCGTCGACTCGCGCGATCCCGGCCGCATCGCGGGCGTCGACAGCGGCGCGCTGCACTTCGACGGCCACGCGCTCGTGCGCCTTCCGGCGGCCCCGCAGCTCAAGCCTGCGACGCTCACGCTGGAGGCCGTCGTTCGCGCCGGTCAGAGCCCGGGCTCCTACCGCTACGTCGTCTCGCACGGCGCGCAGGGTTGCGTCGCCGGCGCGTACGGCTTGTACACGGCCAAGGACGGCGGCATCGCGTTCTACGTCTTTGACGGCGACTCCTATTACTTGACCGCGGCGGTCAAGCCGTCCGACGTCTGGAACGGCGCCTGGCACCACGTCGCGGGCGTGTTCGACGGCGCCACCGTCCGGCTGTTCCTGGACGGTCACCCGGTCGGGACCGCCTTCCCGGCGCCCAAGCCGATCGCCTACAGCTTGACCTCCGCCGACCACTTCATCGGCACCTACCAGGGCACCTGCGCGCTGCCGTTGACCGGAGACGTCGACCTCATCCGCATGTGGCAGGGGGCGCTCGCGCCCGACTACCTGGCCTCGCTCTCCGACACGGCGCTGACTCCGCAGCCGACGCTTGGGCCACCGACGACGGACGTCCCGTCCGCCAACCAGTCCGAGAGCGACGGCGAGGCGCCCGGCACCCGCTCGACGATCGAGCCGATCGCCCCGGGCACCGTGTTGCCGGCACCGGCTGCGGCCACCTCGGGCGCCGCCACGACCTCCACGCCCGGCGCACCCGCCCGCGCCTGCCAGGTCAAGCCCTCCTCGACGCGCGTGACCCTCGGCCGCACCACGACCGTGACCGTTCGCGTCGCCCTCCGAGGCGTACCGCTCAAGAACGCCCGCGTCGTCGCTATGGCGGCCTCAAACCGCCGCGTCGCGGCCGCTAGCACCAACTCCGCGGGCGCGGCCAAGCTCAAGGTCAAGGTCGCCAAGCGCGGCACGATCCGCGTCAAGGTCGCGGGCCGCGCCGACTGCGGCGCCGCGTCGCTGACGGTGGTCAAGGCGAAGGCGAAGGCCGCGAAGTAGAAGGAGCGCCGGCCCTGCGTCCGGCGCGGTCCCAGAGGATGTCGGCGGTGACCCGTCCAAGCGACGGGCGCCGCAGCGCGTCCACGATGCACGCGGCGACGTCGGCGCGCGACACGCGCACGTTCGGGCGCAGCGGCTGCGGCGTGGGCGAGAGGACGACGCGCTCCGGGTAGGAGCCGCGGTCGGTGAGGACCGCAGCGCGCAGGATCAGGTAGTCCAGCCCGCTGCGGCGGACCAGGTCCTCGGCGCTGCGCTTGTGCGTTAGCGCACCGCCCTTGACGAGGTTGAGCGCGTCGCCGAGCACCGAGGTGCGGGTGACGCCCATCGAGGACATGAACACGACCGCGGACGCCGAGCTGCGGCTGGCGGCGAGCAACAGGTCGGCGGTTCCGTCCACCACCAACTCCTCGTGCCGGCGGCTACGCAGGACGTCGCGCGTGCCGGCCGTGTGGACGATGGTGTCGATGCCGTCGACCGCGGCCTCGATCGCCGCCGGGTCGCGCAGGTCTCCGCCCGCGACCTCGACCGCGCTGGGCAGCCGCCGCCGCGCTTCGCCGGGCCGCCGCGCGAGCACGCGCACCGCGTGGTCCTCGGGCGCGAGCCGCCGGACGACCTCGGCGCCCGTGCCGCTGGTCCCGCCGATGACGAGGATGCGCCTCATCCGCGGGCGCGGGACCGCAGCCGCTGGCCGCCCGTGCGCGGCAGCGCGCCGCCGACGCGTGCGCGGTACACGGCGTAGTCGGCGCCGAAGATCTGACCGCAGCGCGCGTCCTCGAAGCGGACGTAGAACGGGATCGCGAGCACGTTGACGGCGCTCAGCAGCAGCGCCTGGCTCGTCCCGGTGACGATCGCCGCGCCCATCGACAGCACCACGCCGCCTACGAACAGCGGATGCCGGATCTCGCGGAACACGCCGCCGCGCTCCAGCAGCGGCGGAAGCGCCTCGTACTCACGGACGAACAGCGTCCCGGCGATCCCGAGCCGTCGGACGCCCAGCACGACCAGGCCGAAGCCCGTCACGGCGACGACGCCGCCCACGACCACGCCGAGCGCCGTGACGCGCGGCCCGCCGACGACCGCCTCGAACCCGGGCCGCGCGATCTGCGCGAAGCTGCACCCGATCCCGGGCAGGATCTCCAGGTAGAACGCCGGCCGGAACGCGCCGGCGCCGAAGCCGCGCATCCACGCCCGGCGCGACCGCGGGAACACGCCGCCCAGCCAGACCAGCCAGGTCGCCCACAACACGGCGTGGACGACGGCGATCGGCACGCCGAGCACGGCTGCCGCCAGATGGGCGAGGACCAGGAACGCCGAGGTCGTCGCGCCGATGACGCCGACCAGCCACGCGACCGACCACCAGCGGGCGCGAGTGAATCCGAGACCTCGCAGCAACTCCGCCATGGCCGCTCAGCTCACCGGCCTGGCGGCGGCGATGACGGAGGCCAGACGCCGTCCGGCGAGGGTGACCAGCCAGCGGGCCGTGTCCGGGTCTGGCTCCTCGGCGGCGCCGACCATGACGATCGTGGAGATCCCTCGCCCGTGTAGACGTTCGACCTCATGGACCTTCAGCGCCATCTGGGTCTGCACGGGCCCCAGAGGCCCGTCGGCGATCCGGGTGATCTGGCCCGTCAGGACACTGCGGCGCAGGCCGTCGGCCGTGCGGCGTTGCTGAACGGGACGCAGATCGCGGGTGAACTCGCTGCCCTGGTCACGGACCTGGGTCGAGACCTGGAGCTGAAAGCAGGCGCGGCCGTCAGGCGCGTTCATCGCTCGCCAGGCGCGGCGAGCGGCGGCAGCGTCCTCGAACAGCCAGACCGTCTGCTGGATGTTGACGTTGCCGCGCGTGAACGATTGCGACGCGTCGTGGCCGACGACACCCGCGAACGTCCCGCCGGAGCGGCAGCGCGTCCGTCGCGAGCCGGGGTCGGCGGCCCAGTCGTCCGAAAGGTCGTTGGCGCGTAGGAGCGCGGCGTGGGCGAGTTGGGCGTCGACCGTCTGGGTCGCGGCAGCAGGAGACGGGGAGGCCTCGGCGCGGCCGGGCGCCGCGTCGTTGGACCCTCCGCAGCCGATGAGCATCGCGCCGGCGGCGGCGAGCGCTGTTACAGATGCGACGTCGCGGTTCATCACCCAGTTGCCTTGCGGCGATTGTCTTGGGGCGGCGAGGCCCAAAGCCAGAGCCGCGTGGCACGGGCACAGCGTTGACTTCTGCTGAGCAGGCGCCGGAAGATCGACATCATCGTGAGCGCCCGCCCACCCCGTCCTGCTGCTCCGTCGCTGGTCGGTGTGGACTTGGGGCGGCGCTTCGAGGACGGGGAGAGCCATGTGCAGGCGCTGGCGGGCGTCGATCTGGTCGCCGCGCCGGGGGAGTTGCTGGCGATCGTCGGCCCGTCCGGATCGGGCAAGTCCACGTTGTTGCACCTTCTTGGTGGCCTCGATCGACCCGACACGGGCCGCGTGCTGCTCGAGGGGCAGGAGATCTCGCGGCTGAGCGGGCGGCGGCTGGCGCTGGTGCGTCGGCGGCGGATCGGGTTCCTGCTTCAGTTCTACGGGTTGCTGCCCGGGCTGACCGCGGTGGAGAACGTGGCCTTCCCGTTGCTCCTCGACGGCGTCCGCGACGCGCAGGCGCGGGCGCTCGCTGCGTTGGCAAGCGTTGGCCTGGAGCATCGCGGTGCGCATCGGCCGTCTGAGCTTTCGGGCGGCGAGCAGCAGCGGGTGGGCCTGGCGCGAGCCGTGGTCACGCGGCCGGCGATCGTGCTCGCCGACGAGCCGACGGGCAGCCTCGACTCGGCGACCAGCCGCGTGATCTTCGACCTGCTGCGCGCGACGGCGGCGGCCGCGACCAGCGTGGTCGTGGTCAGCCACGATCCGCTCGTCGAGCGGTACGCCGATCGGCTGGTGCGGTTGGAGGACGGCGTGGTCTGCGCCGCGGCCTCGCCGCCGCCGTCCGTGACGTCGACGCCCGCTGTCACGGTCGGCTGAGCAAACGGGATGACCGCGGTCCTCACGGTCCTGCGGTACGTGAACCTGCGCGACGTGCGGCGGCGGCCGCGCCGCGTCCTGCTCAGCGTGCTCGGAATCGCCGGCAGCGTCGGGCTGATCTTGTCCATGTTGGTCATCCACGCGACGCTGGAGCGGACGGTCGCGCGGACCTCGGGGCTGCCGCAAAGCACCGGGCTGGTGGTTGCGGCGGCGAGCGGCGGACCGCTGGCCGCCGACACGGCCACGGCGATCCGCGCGGTGCCGCGAGTGGGTGCGGTCGTGCCGATCGTCCGGCAGGTGACGCGGCTGGCGTCGGGGGAGGGCAGGGGCGGCGCTGCGAGCGAGCGCGTCGTCGTCCTCGGGCTGCCACCGCGCGGCTTCCGGCTCCTGGACGACACGCTGCGGGCGCGGGGGCGGTTGGCGGGCGACGCGGCCGCCGGCGGGCTCACGCTGTCCGGGCCGTTGGCCGCGGCGCTGGGGGCACGGGCCGGCGGGACGGTGACGCTCGACACGCCAGGCGGACGCGTGGCGGTGCGGGTGAGCCACGTGCTCGCGCCCCACACGGGTGCGACGTTCAACGGCGGCGTCTTCGCGATCCTCGGGCTGGCCGCGGCGCAGCGGCTGTTCGATCACCACCGGACCGTCGACTTGATCTATGCCTACCCGGGCGCGAGCGCGGGCGGATCGCAAGAGGCGCTGCGGCGGGCGGTGGACGCGGCGGTCGGGCCGGGCGTGACCGTGGAGCGCCCGGAGGTCCAGCAGGCGGCGTTCGCGCGGACGTTCGACGCGATCGCGGGAACGGTCGGCGTGGTCGCGCTGATCGGGCTGCTGATCGGGATCTTCTTGGTGTTCAACACGGTGGCGATGTCGGTGGCCGAGCGGCGGCGTCTGATCGCGATCGCCGGGCTGGCGGGTGCCGGCCCGGGCGCGCTCGTGGTCGCGTCGGTCCTCGAGGCCGCGCTGGTCGGGGCGGTCGGCGGCGCGGTCGGCGTGGGGCTCGGGTACGCGGTCGCGCAGGTCGGGATCGCTCACGTCGAGGCGACCTACGCCGGGGTGCTGCCGGTGACCGAGGCGGGCGACGTCCAGCTGTCGGTGGGCGAGGTCGTCGCCGGGGTGGGGATCGGCATGGTGGTGGCGATGGCGGGGGCGGCGCTCGCGGGTCGGCGGATCCTGGCGGCGGCGCCCGCGAGCGGCGTGCGTCCGGCGGAGTCCTACGCGGTCGCGGCGGCGTATCTGCGCGGGTCCGCGCCGCTGGCGATCGGGGGCGCGGCGGCGGTGGCCGGCGGGCTGGTGCTGGCCGCGAACGCGTCGTCGGGGTTGGCCACGGGCTGGACCGTCGTGGTGATGGCGTTGTCCTTGATCGGCGTGGGCCTGGTCCTGCCGCTGCTGGTACGAGGCGTGGCGGGCGCCGTGGGGGCGGGGGTGCTGGGACGGATCGGGGTCGCGGGACGCTTGGCGGCGGCCGGACTGGCGCGGGCGCCGGGACGGACCGTGCTGACGGTGGCGGCGCTGACCGCGGCGCTGGCGGTGACGGTCGCGGTCGGGACCGGGACGCGGTCGTTCGAGCGCGAGGCGCGGCAGGTGGTCGGCAACTGGACGGCGGCGCCGCTGTACGTCCGGGCGCCGGGCGCGGGGCCGCTGATGTCCGATCAGCCGCTGCACGCGTCGCTGGCCGGTGGGCTCGGGCGCGTGCACGGGGTGGAGGCGGCGTACCCGATGCGGTTCGTCCTGCTCGGGCAGCGGACGCACGTGGCGGTGCTGGCGATGCCGATCGTGGCGGCGGCGCGGCGCGGCGACGTGCTGACGCGCGATGTCCGACCCGGCGATCGCGCGACGATCGCGGCGCTGGCGCGCGGGGAGGTGGTGGTGTCGCGGCTGCTCGCGCGGCGGCGGGGCGTCGGCGTGGGGGATCGGATCCGGCTGCCGGTCGCCCACGGCGATGGGCGGTTCACCGTGGCCGGGCTGTTCAACGACATCAACTCAGACGACTCGCTGTACATGGACCTGACGACATTCCAGCGGGTGACCGGCGATCGCGACGCGGACCGCTTCGCGCTCTTCCCGGTACGTGGCGCGGCCGTTGACGACGTTGCCGCAGCGACCCGTCAGTTGCTCGCACGAAGGGACGTCGGCGCGACCGTCGCGACCGGGCCGGAGCTGACGACGCTGGTGGTGGACACGGTCCGTGGGCTGTTCTCCTTCGCGCACCTGGCGCTGCTCGCGGCGTCGTTGGTCGCGGCGCTGACCATCACCAACACCTTGCTGACCGCGACGCTCGAGCGCCGCCGTGAGCTGGCCGTGCAACGGATGCTCGGGATGCGGCCGCTGGCGATCGCCTGGTCGATGTTGCTGGAGGGCGCGGCGCTGGCTGCGGTCGCCGCGGTGATCGGGATCGGCGTGGGGCTGGTGCTGGGGTTCGTGGTCCTGCAGCTGGCGGAGGGACAGCTCGCGTGGCGCATCGGCCTGCACCTCGACCTGGGGCTGGTGGTCGGGGCGCTGGTCACGGCGCCGGTGCTCGGCGCGGTCGCGGCGGCGTATCCCGGGTGGTTGGCGACGCGCCCGTCGCTCGTGTCGGTCCTCAAGGACGAGTGAGATGCCCGCGCCGACGCTGACGCCGCCGCACGCGATCGTCGTCGGCTCCGGTCCCAACGGGCTGACCGCGGCCGCGACCCTCGCCCTTGCGGGGGTCCGCGTGACCGTCCTGGAGGCCGAAGCGACGATCGGAGGCGGCACCCGCAGCGGTGAGCTCACCCTCCCGGGGCTGCTGCACGATCACTGCTCGGCGATCCACCCCCTGGCCGTCGCGACCCACCGCGACCTCGACGTGACATGGGCACGCGCCCCGGTCGAGCTCGCGCACCCGTTCGACGACGGCACCGCCGCGATGATGATGAAGGACATCGACGCGACCGCCCGCGGCCTGGCCCGCGACGGCGATCGCTGGCGCCGCCTCTTCTCGATGCCCGCTTTGCGTGAGACCGACGTCCTGCGGCCGCTGCTCTCCACGTGCCCGCGCCATCCGGCGAGCGCCGCCCGCCTGGGCCTGCTGGCCGCGATGCCCGCCACCGTCCTGACCCGCGCCTTCGCCACGCCCCAGGCCCGCGCGCTCTTCGCCGGCGTCGCAGCGCACGCGTCGACGCCGCTCTCAAGGCCGGTCAGCTCCGCCGCCGGCGTCCTGCTGATCTGGGCCGCTCACCGCCACGGCTGGCCCGTCGCCGTCGGCGGCTCCCGGTCGATCGCCGCCGCCCTCGCCGCGATCGTGCGCGAGCACGGCGGCACCGTCCTGACCGACCATCGCGTCACGTCGCTCGCTGAGCTTCCGCCTGCCGACGTCACGCTGCTCGACCTCACGCCGTCCGCCGCCGCACGCCTGGCCGGCGATCGGCTCCCCGCCCGCGTCCGCCGCGCCTATGGGCGATATCCCCACGGCCCGGACACCTTCAAGCTGGACCTGGCCGTGGCCGGAGGGATCCCGTGGACCGCCGCCGCCTGCCGCGCCGCCGGCACCATTCATGCCGTCGGCTCGGTCGAGGAGCTGACCTCCTCGCTGCGCGACGTCCACGCCGGCCGCGTGTCGACCAACCCCTTCGTGATCGTCACCCAGCAGTCTCTCGCCGACCCTTCCCGCGCTGCCGGCGAGATGCATCCCGTCTCCGCCTACACGTCGGTCCCGCGCGGCTTCGCCGGTGACGCGACCGAGCTCGTCCTCGCCCAGCTCGAGCGCTTCGCCCCGGCGCTGCGGTCGCGCCTGCGAGCGAGCACGGCGACCACGCACGCCGACATCCTCAGCGGAGCGACCACGGTCAGGCGAGCCGTCTTCGGCCCGCGTCTGACCACCGCGCCCTACGCGACCGGGATCCCCGGCGTCTTGCTCTGCTCCGCCGCCACACCACCCGGCCCAGGCGCGCACGGCATGAGCGGCCACCATGCCGCCCATGCCGCGCTGGCCTTCATGGGACGGTCTACGCAGTCCGCGTGACGATCGGCCCCGCGTGCGGGGACGATGGGCCTCCGCTGGCCGCCGTGATCGTCAGCGGCGTGGCCGTGATAGTGGCCTGCACGTTGTGGCCGAGCATGCAGGCGGACGCGCCGTTAGTCATCTTCAGCGTGTTGGACACGGGCGCGATGCCAGAACCCATCGTGCTGCCGCTGGGGTTCGTGTAGGTCCCCGGCGTCGAGCCTTCCGTTATGCAGTTCAGCGAGCCGCCCACGTAGCTAGTGCAAGTGACGTCGGCGTTGCCGCCCATCACGGCGGGAGGGCCCGCGGTCCACGTGGTCCCAGTGACCTTGAACGTGCAGCTCGTAGTGGCCTTGATGCCCAGGGCGACGCAGTTAGTGAACGCCCCAGTACCGGTGGCGGCGGTCCAGACGACCCCCACGAACGGCGCGGCGCCCACGGTGCCCGCCCACGACGAGTTCGAGCACGTGAGGTTGGTGCCAGTGGCCGTCAACGTCGTCGGGCCGCTGGTGGCGGTGAAGGCGGTGTCGCCGGTGTTGTGCCACGTCACGGCACCGGCGGTTGAGGAAGCGACGGCGAACAACGACAACAACGCTGCTGTCAAGACGCCGAGGCGAACGATCCTGCTCATGGCGTACCTCCAAGGTCCTACGTCGGTATGCGGCGACCGTCGCCGCTTGGGTGAGCGACGTCGAGGCGCGGGACCCGCCACGATGTTGGCCCTTACGAGGCCAAGGCGATCTGACACCTTCCGGGCCGGCCCCACCAGAGCCGACCCGGCCGAACGTGCCGTCGGTCAGGGAGCAATATCGATCAGCACAGGAGATAGCTAGATATTGTCGTCACTGCTCCTACGCAGTCCGCGTGACAAACGGCCCGAGCCCGGTCCCGTTGGCAGTCGTGACCGTGAACGACGTATCGCTGAGGTGAGCGGTGCCCGTGCCGATCGCGCATGAGGAGCCCGAGGCATGAGTCACCGTCAGGCCCGTCCCCGAAGTGAGCAGAGTGCCTGAGGCCTTCGTGGCCCCAGTCGGGTTCTTGAACGACCCGGGCGTCGTCCCTTCCGTGACGCACAAGGTCGTTCCGGTCGACTGGAGCACCGAGAAGCAAGTCGCGTCGGCGACGCCGCTCGTGGTCGCCGGCGGGCCGGCGGTCCAGCTCGCGGCAGTGACGGTGTAAGTGCAAGTCGCGACCACGTTTTGGCCGACCATGGTGCAGGGGGTGAACGTCGCCATGCCGGTGGCGGCCGGCCAGATAGACCCGACGAACGATCCCGCGGTGACGGTGCCGACCGCCGATCCACCGCTGCACGAGAGGTTGTTCGAACCGACCGAGATGGTCGTGGGACCACTCGTCGCGGTGAACGCGGTGCTGCCGGTGTTGTGCCATGTCACCGCATGGGCGGCGGAGGAAGCGATCGCGAACAACGAGAGCAGTGCCGCGAGCGCGACGCCCAGCCGGATGGTCCTGGACATGGTGATGGTGTTCTTTCGTGATTGAGATGGCCTGCCCGAGTCGATCTCACACCTTCCGACGGCGAGTCGCCAGAGCCAGCGCGACAGATCCTGCCGACGGTCAGCATAAATAATCGATCAGCAAAAGCGCTCGGATTCGACGGGCGAGATCGCGTCGGCGCTCGCCCGTCGTTTGAACCCCTACATCTCCGACGGACTACGCAGTCCGCGTGACGATCGGACCCTGGTGCGGGGAGGACGGGCCACCCGACGCGCTGGTGATCCTGAGCGGCGTCGTGCTGATCGTCGCGACGTCGTTGTTGCCGAGCATGCAACCTGATCCCGTGATCCGCAACGACGATGAAGTCGGTGCGACCCCGTTGCCGTTGACCGCCCCAAAGGGATTAGTGTAAGTACCCGGCGTCGAGCCCTGCGTGACGCAGTTCAGCGTGCCGAGGATGTAGGTAGTGCAAGTGATGTCGGCGCTGCCGTTCATCACGGCGGGCGAGCCGGCGGTCCACATGAACGCAGTCACCTTGTAGGCGCAGCTCGTCGTCGCCTGCTGGCCGGCCATGCTGCAGCCCGTGAACGAGCCAGTGCCTGACGCGGCCACCCAGACGGCCCCGACGAAAGGCGCCGCGCCCGTCGTGCCAGTGAACGTGGAGCCCGGGCAGGTCAGGTTCGCGCCAGTCACGCTCAGCGTGGTGGCCGCGCCGGTGGCGGTGTAGGCCGTGTCGCCCGTGTTGTGCCATGTGACCGCGTTGGCGGTTGCGGTGGCGAAAGCGATGAACGACAGGCATGCCGTGACCAGCACGCCGAGACGGATGATCCTGCTCATGGAGACCTCCTGATCCCACGTTGACGATGCGGAACAGGACCAGGACGTATGTCACACCCTCAGGCTCGGCAGCGCCAGAGCCAGGCGGACTGAATCTGTCGTGGATCAGCGATCGTAAGCGATCAGCAAAACGTGCAGGACTAGAGCGCAGCGAGGTGCTGGCCCTGCGCGTATCCGGCCGCCAGCGCGGGCGCCGCCCGCTCAAAGGCCATGAAGTTGGTGCCCATCGCGGCGGCCGCGGTGGGGTCGGGCGCGATGTGCTCGACGTCGGCGCCGTGGCGGCGCAACGCGGCGATCTCCAGGCCGGAGGCGAGGCGGAAGGCGCTGCGAAGGGCGGCCATGCGGCGGTCGCGACCGCCGAAGCCGGCGGTCGGGTCGAGGCATAGCACTTGGGTGCCGGGGCCGGAGTGGGCGGCGTCGAGGTTCGTGACCGACCAGGCGCCGCCGTCGACGTACTCGCGGCCGCCGATCTCCACGGGCGCGAAGACCCAGGGGATCGCGCAGCTCGCGCAGACCGCGTCGGCGACGCTCGCTGCCGGCGCGCCCGGCGCGCCGAACACCACGCGCTTGCCGGTCCGCCGGTCGACCGCGCAGACCCGCAGCCGCCCATCGAAGCGTGCGTCCCAGCGCGCGACCCGCCCGTGCAGCTGGTGCAGCGGTCGGCCGTGCGGCGCCGCCTTGCCGAGCACCGCGGCTCGCGCCAGCGCGCCCGCCGGCTTCACCGCGCCGGCCAAGGCGTTGGCGAGCGGCGCCGAGACCGTCCACCCGACGCGCGCCGCGCCCGCCGCCGCGTCCCGCGCCGCGCGAAGGGGCGCGTGGGGGAGGCCGCCGCGCGTCGCATCTCCGTCTATGCCCTCCGCCGCCTCCTCCGCCAACCCCGGTGCCGCGTCGCGCGCGTCGCCGTCCGGCCGCGGCGGCCGCCGTCCCGCCGCCAGTCGCGCCGCCACGATCGACCCCGCGCTCGTGCCCACGAACGCCTCCGTGCGCGTGTAGTCGACGCCGGCCGCGTCCTCCAGGCCGGCCAACACGCCGTGCATCCAGGCTTCGCCGACGGTGCCGCCGCCGGCGAGCACCAACACGTCGGGCCGCAGCAACGCGGTGGAGGTCATTGCGCCAAAGCCTACAAACCGCCCATCAGACGTTTGTACGTGATAACGTACGGACCTCCTCATGGCCGTCGTCGACCAGCAGATCGATCACCAGATCCAGATCGGGGCGCGCGTCCGTGCGCTGCGCGAGGCGATGGACCTCAGCCTCCGCGATCTGGCGGAGCGCTCCGGCGTCTCCGCCCCGATGCTCTCGCAGGTCGAACGCGGCGAGACCTCGCCAACGCTGGCGGTGGCCTCGCGCATCGCCTTCGGCCTCGACCTGCGGCTCTCCCAGCTCCTGCGGCTCGACGAGGCGGACTCCGTCTCGATCGTTCGCCGCACCGAGCGCCGCCGCGGCGGCGGGGCCGACGGCCACGAGTTCGAGATCCTCACCCCGCCGCTGCCCGGTCAGCGCGCCGAACTGAGCCGCCACGTGCTCGCGCCCGGCTCCGCGACCGGCGGCGAGGGCGACCCGCCGATGCACGAGCCCGGCAGCCGCGAGATCGCGGTCGTCGAGGTCGGCACCGTCACGCTGCAGATCGACGGCGCCGAGCATGAACTACAAGAAGGCGACACCGTCACCTTCGACGCCGACCTGGCGCACCGCTTCGAGAACCCCGGACCGGGGGAGGCCGTCCTGCTGGCGGTTGTCTCCGCGGGCCTCCGTCGTAGTTAAGGACCACAACAACATCACCATGCCCAAGTCCCTGTTTGACAAGATCTGGGAGGCCCACGAGGTCGCTCAGAACCTGATCTACATCGACCTGCATCTCGTGCACGAGGTCACCTCGCCGCAGGCCTTCGACGGGCTCCGGCTCGCCGGTCGCCCGGTCCGCCGCCCGGACCGCACGGTCGCCACGGCTGACCACAACGTCCCGACCGACGGCACGCCCGTCGCGGCGCGCATCAAGGACGTGCTCAGCCGCACCCAGGTCGAGACGCTGGAGCGCAACTGCGAGGAGTTCGGGATCCCGATCTACTCGCTGGGCTCCGAGCACCAGGGCATCGTCCACGTCATCGGGCCGGAGCTGGGCCTGACCCAGCCGGGCATGACGATCGTCTGCGGCGACTCCCACACCGCCACGCACGGCGCCTTCGGCGCGCTGGCCTTCGGCATCGGCACCTCCGAGGTCGAGCACGTGCTCGCCACCCAGTGCCTGGTCCAGCACAAGCCCAAGTCGATGCGGATCCGCTACGAAGGCGAGCTGGGCAAGGGCGTCACCGCCAAGGACCTCATCTTGGCCACGATCGGCCAGATGGGCGTCGACGGCGCCGCCGGCCACGTCGTGGAGTTCTCCGGCCCGGCCGTGCAGTCGCTGACGATGGAAGGCCGCATGACCGTCTGCAACATGACGATCGAGGGCGGCGGCCGCGCGGGCATGATCGCCCCCGACGAGACGACCTTCGAGTTTGTCCGCGACCGCGGCGTCGAGGTTGACCCGGCGTGGAAGGAGCTCTACACCGAGGACGGCGCGACCTTCGACAAGGAGATCGTCGTCGACGCCTCCGCCATCTCCCCGATGGTCTCGTGGGGCACCAACCCCGCCCAGGTCGCGGCGGTCACGGACGCGATCCCCACGCCCGCCGGCGAAGGCGAGGAGCGCGCGCTCCAGTACATGGGGTTGGAAGCGGGGACGCCGATCGAGGAGATCAAGCTCGACCGCGTGTTCATCGGCTCCTGCACCAACTCGCGCATCGGCGACCTACGCGCCGCCGCGCGGATGGTCGAGGGCAAGAAGGTCAACAGCGACGTGTACGCCATGGTCGTCCCCGGCTCGGTCCAGGTGAAGGCCCAAGCCGAGGCTGAAGGTCTCCACGAGATCTTCACCGCCGCCGGCTTTGACTGGCGTGGCGCGGGCTGCTCGATGTGCCTGGCGATGAACCCCGACAAGCTGGAGCCCGGCGAGCGCTGCGCGTCGACCTCCAACCGCAACTTCGAGGGTCGCCAGGGCGCCGGTGGCCGCACGCACCTCGTCAGCCCCGAGATGGCCGCCGCGGCCGCCATCGAGGGCCGCTTCGTCGACATCCGCAACTGGAACTAAGAGAGGCCGAGACCAACATGAAGGCCATCGAGACGATCACCGGTCCCGTCAGCGTGCTGATGCGCGATGACATCGACACCGACCAGATCATCCCCAAGCAGTTCCTCAAGCGCGTCGAGCGCACCGGCTTCGGCGAGTTCCTGTTCTACGACTGGGCCAAGGAGGACGGCTGGGACCTCCCGGTCAACCAGATCCTCGTCACCGGCCGCAACTTCGGCTGCGGCTCCTCCCGCGAGCACGCGCCGTGGGCGCTGGAGGACTACGGCTTCCGCGTGGTCATCGCCTCGTCGTTCGCGGACATCTTCAAGTCCAACTGCACCAAGATCGGGATGCTCCCGGTCCAGGTCAGCACCGAGGACGCCAAGTCGATCGCCGACGCCGGCACCGCGCAGGTCGACCTGACCTCCCAGGAGGTCCGCTGGGAGGTCGACGGCCAGCTGCGCACCGCGTCCTTCGACATCGACGAGGAGACCAAGCACCGCCTCCTCAACGGCCTCGACGACATTGGCCTCACGCTCCAGCAGGTCGCGTCGATCGACGTCTACGAGGCCGAGCGCGAGCGCTCCGGCCCGGTCACGACCGCCCTGTAGCGCGCGCTAAGCGCAAGTTCTGCGCCTCCTGCTCGTTCCAAGCCGTTGCACCACCGCACCGCAACGAACGAGCAGGAGGAGAACTCCCTATGTCCCGACGCCTTCTGGCGGCCGCTGCCACGGCTGCCACGCTGGTCCTCGGTTTGCCGGCTGCCGCCAGTGCCTGGGCCCCCGCGTCCACCGCCACGGTCCACCCGGGTGTCCAGGTCTTCACCGACGGCGCCCAGTGCACCGCCAACTTCGTCTTCACGGCCGGCGGCAAGACCTACCTCGGCCAGGCCGCGCACTGCAGCGGCACGGGCGAGGCGACCGAGACCAACGGCTGCGACGCCGCGTCGCTGCCGATTGGCACGCCCGTCGAGGTCACGGGCGCGAGCAAGCCCGGCACGTTGGCCTACAACTCGTGGGTCACGATGCAGGCCAACGGCGAGACCGACGAGGAGACCTGCGCCTACAACGACCTGGCGCTGATCGAGCTCGACCCGGCCGACGTCGGCAAGGTCAACCCGTCGATCCCGAAGTGGGGCGGCCCGACCGGCATCGGCACCGCCGCCGCGCTGGACGACATCTACTCCTACGGGAACTCGTCGCTGCGCCAGGGCATCACGCTGCTGAGCCCCAAGCGCGGCAAGGTCGTCGAGGTCACCGAGGGCGGCTGGTCCTACAGCCTCTACACGCTGACCCCGGGCATCCCCGGCGACTCCGGCTCCGCGTTCCTCAACGCCGACGGCCAGGCGCTCGGCGTCCTGTCCACGGTCGCCATCGCGCCGCTGCCGCTGTCCAACGGCGTCGGCGACATCGGCAAGGAGATCGCATACGCCAAGGCCCACGGCTTCTCCGAACTGACGCTGGTCAAGGGCACCGAGCCCTTCAAGCCCGGCCTGCCGATCGGCTAGCAGCACCGCACGTCGGCCCGCGGGGCGTCACCGATATCGTGGCGCCCCGCATGGCCACTCGCATCGTCACCCTTCCCGGCGACGGGATCGGGCCCGAGATCCTCGAGCCCGCCGTCGACCTCCTCAAGCGCTTCGTCCTGGACGTCGAGATCGACGAGCACCTCTTCGGGGGCGCCTCGATCGACGCCAACGGCATCGCGCTGACCGACGAGACGCTCGCCGCCTGCCAGGCGTCCGACGCCGTTCTGCTCGCCGCCGTCGGCGGTCCCAAGTGGGACACGACGGATCCGAGCAAGCCCCGTCCCGAGCAGGGCCTGCTCGGCCTCCGCAAGGGCCTCGGCCTCTACGCCAACCTGCGGCCCGTCCGCCCGCTGCCGGCTCTGTACGACGCGAGCCCGCTGCGTCGCGAGATCATCGACGGCACCGACCTGCTCGTCGTCCGCGAGCTCACCGGCGGCATCTACTTCGGCGAGAAGACGCGCACCGAGACGACCGCGTCGGACCTCTGCGAGTACAGCGTCGAGGAGATCGAGCGCATCGCCCGCTCCGCCTTCGAGGCCGCGCGCACGAAGGTCACGAGCGTCGACAAGGCCAACGTGCTGGAGACCTCGCGCCTGTGGCGCCAGACCGTCGCCGACCTCCACCAGCGCGAGTTCAGCCACATCCCGCTGGAGCACGTCCTGGTCGACAACGCCGCGATGCAGCTCGTCTCCAACCCCACGTCCTTTGACGTGATCGTCACCGAGAACATGTTCGGCGACATCCTCAGCGACGAGGCCGCGATGCTCACCGGCTCGATCGGCATGCTCCCGTCCGCCTCGCTCGGCGGCGACGGCCCGGGCCTCTTCGAGCCCGTCCACGGCTCGGCGCCGGACATCGCCGGCCAGGGGATCGCCAACCCGCTGGCGATGTTCCTGTCGCTCGCGCTCCTGCTCCGTCACGGCCTGAACTTGGAAAACGAGGCCAGCGCCCTAGAATCGGCGGTGGACAAGGCCCTTGACCAGGGGCTGCGTACCCGGGACCTCGGTGGGCAGGCGAGCACCGCGGAGGCTACGCAGGCCGTGCTCGCCGCACTGGGTTAGAAGCACAAGGAGAACGACGGACGTGGACGCAGCGGACCTCATCTGGATGAACGGCGAGTTCGTCGCGTGGGACGACGCGAAGATCCACGTTCTGACGCACGGCCTGCACTACGGGACCGGCGTCTTCGAGGGCGTCCGCTGCTACGACACCGAGTCCCACGGCCCGGCGGTCTTCCGCCACCAGGACCACGTCGACCGGCTGTTCGAGTCGGCCCAGATGTACTACATGGACATCCCGTTCACGCGCGAGCAGCTGCGCGAGGCGACGCTCGAGCTGATCGGCCGCAATGGCCAGCGCTCCTGCTACATCCGCCCGCTGGTCTACCGCGGCTACGGGACGATGGGCCTCTTCCCGCTCGACGCGCCGGTCGACGTCTCGATCGCCTCCTGGGCGTGGGGCAGCTACCTCGGCGACGAGGGCAAGGCCAACGGCATCCGCGCCCGCGTCTCCTCCTGGCGTCGCATCTCGCCGGACTCGCTGATCCCGCAGGCCAAGGCCACCGGCCAGTACCTCAACTCGATCCTCGCCAAGGTCGAGGCGCACAAGTCCGGCTATGAGGAGGCGATCCTCCTCGACGACCACGGCTACGTGTGCGAGGGCACCGGCGAGAACCTCTTCATCGTGCGCGGCGGCAAGATCGCCACGCCGCCGCTCAGCAGCTCGCTGCTGGACGGCATCAACCGCCGTTCGGCAATCACGATCGCCGAGGACCTCGGCTACGAGGTCGTCGAGCGCACGATCTCGCGTGCCGAGCTGTACCTCGCCGACGAGATCTACTGCACCGGCACCGCCGCCGAGCTGACGCCGATCCGCGAGGTCGACGACCACGCGATCGGCACCGGCAAGCCCGGCGAGGTCACGCGCGCCGTCCAATCCGCGTTCGAGGACGCGCTGCACGGCCGCAGCGACCGCTACGCCCACTGGCTCGATCCGATCCCCTCGCACTTCTTCAGCAAGGTCGCTGCTTCCTGATGGGGGCGGGTCGGCGAATTCGTTAGCGGCACCCCGATCGCGCCCGCGAGGGCGCGTCGCGTGCCGCTGCCTCGAATCCGCCCGATCCACTCTTACCCTGAAGGACAGAAGACCTGATGACCCATCCCAAGATCGAGACCTACGACGCCACCCTGCGCGACGGCATGCAGGGCGAGGGCATGTCGCTCACCGCCGCCGAGAAGGTGCGCGTGGTCCGCAAGCTCGACGAGCTCGGCGTCGACCTGATCGAAGCCGGCTTCCCCGCCTCCAACCCTAAGGAGCTGGAGCTGTTCGGGCTCTTGGAGAAGGAGGAGCTCCAGCACGCGCAGATCGCCGCGTTCGGCATGACGCGCCGGCGCGACGTCGCCGCCGCCGACGACCCGTCGCTACAGATCCTGGCCCAGTGCTTCGCGCCGGTCTGCACGATTGTCGGCAAGACCTGGAAGCTGCACCTCGAGAAGGTCGTCCGGGTCACGCCCGAGGAGAACCTCGAGCTGATCGCCGACAGCGTCAGCTACCTCGTGAGCGCCGGCAAGCGCGTGGTCTACGACTCCGAGCACTTCTTCGACTCCTACCGCGAGGATCCGGAGTACAGCGTCGCGTGCCTGCGGGCCGCCGCCCGCGCGGGTGCCGAGCGCGTCGTGTTGTGCGACACCAACGGATCGTCGCTGCCGCACCAGATCGCCGACGCCGTCCGGTCGGTGCGCGCGCAGCTGGGGGAGGAGGTCGCGCTGGGCATCCACTGCCACAACGACCTCGAATGCGGCGTGGCGAACACGATCGCCGCGGTGACCGAGGGCGTCACGCAGGTGCAGGGCACCATGAACGGGATCGGCGAGCGCACCGGCAACGCCAACCTGGTGACGGTCATCGCCAACCTGGAGCTGCGCCTCGGCCACGAGCTGCTCGGCACCGAGCGGATGGCGAAGCTGACCGAGACCGCACACTTCGTCGACGAGCTGCTCAACCGCAACCCGGACCCGCGCGCGGCGTGGGTGGGACGCAGCGCCTTCGCCCACAAGGGCGGGCTGCACGTCGCGGGCATCCGCGCCGACGCGACGACCTTCGAGCACTCCGATCCGGCGGTCGTCGGCAACGAGCGTGAGTTGTTGGTGTCCGAGCTGGCAGGCAAGCACACCATCTTGGAAAAGGCCTCTGACGTCGGGCTGACGCTGGACGACGCGGCGGCCGTGCGCGTGATCGAGCGCGTCAAGGAGCTCGAGCACCGCGGCTACCAGTTTGAGGCGGCCGACGGCTCGTTTGAGTTGTTGTTGCGCAAGGAGGCGGGCGAGTACGAGCCGCTGTTCCGCCTGGAGTCTTGGCGCGTGATCGTCGAGCAGCGCGCCGACGGCAAGGTCGAGACCGAGGCCACCATCAAGGTCTGGCTCGACGGCGAGCGCTACGTGACGACCGCCGAAGGCAACGGCCCGGTCAACGCGTTGGATGCCGCGCTGCGCGCCGCGATCCTGCAGGTCCACCCGCACCTGGCCGACGTCCAGCTCGTGAACTTCAAGGTGCGCATCCTCGATGAGACGCACGGCACGGACGCGATCACGCGGGTGTTCATCGACGCGTCGGACGGCACCGAGGTCTGGGGCTCGACGGGCGTCCACGAGAACATCATCGCGGCGTCGTGGCAGGCGCTCGTGGACTCGCTGGAGTTCGCCGAACAGGGCGCGCGGGTGCGGCAGTCGTGAGCAGCACGGACCGCGACCTCGACGTCATCCCGATCGCCCAGCCGGTCATCGGGCCTGAGGAAGAGGCCGCGGTCCTGGAGGTGCTCCGCTCGGGGCACCTCTCGCTGGGGCCGAAGGTGCCGGAGTTCGAGCGGCGGTTCGCGGAGTTCGTGGGTTCTACGACCGCTTCCGCCGTGTCGTCCGGGACGACGGCGCTGCACCTCGCCTACCGCGCGGTCGGCGTGACCGACGGGACCGAGGTGGTGACCTCGCCGTTCACGTTCGTGGCCACCGCCAACGCTGCGGTCTACGAGCGCGCACGGCCGGTCTTCGCCGACATCGACCCGGTCACGCTGAACCTCGACCCGGAGGCGGCGGCCGCGGCGATCACGGAGCGGACCTCCGCCGTCGTCCCGGTCCACATCTTCGGCTACCCAGCCGACATGGTGGCCTTCGAGGCGCTCGGCGTCCCGATCGTCGAGGACGCCGCGCAGGGCCTCGGCGGCGTCCATCACGATGGCATTGCCATCGGCGGCCGCGGCCATCCGTCGATTTTCGGGTTCTACCCCAACAAGCAGCTCGCTACGGGCGAGGGCGGGATGATCACGCTCGGCTCGGCGGAGATGAAGGTCACGATCGACTCCGAGCGCAACCAGGGCCGGGCCCCGAACATGGACTGGCTCGACCACGACCGCCTCGGGTTCAACTACCGATTGAGCGACATCGCGTGCGCGATCGGCCTGGCGCAGATGGACCGCCTGCAGGACATGCTCGACGCGCGCGCCCGCGCGGCCGGCTGGTACCGCGAGGCGCTCGGCCCGCTGGCGACCGAGCGCGGCCTCGGCCTGCCGTGCCCCGACGGCGCCACGATCGAGGGCGACCGCCGCGGCTGGTTCGTCTTCGTCGTCCAGGTCCCGCACGACGGCCCCTCACGCGACGAGGTCATCCGCGCGCTGCGCGAGCGCGGCGTGCAGTCCAAGCCCTACCTGCCCGCCGTCCACTTGATGTCCTACTACCGCGACCAGTTCGGCTACCGCGAGGGTCAGTTCCCGGTCTGCGAGGACATCGCCGCCCGCTCGCTGGCGCTGCCGTTCTTCCCGCAGATCACGCAGGCGCAGGTCGCCCGCGTATCGGCAACGCTCGCCGACATCCTGGCCTGACGGCGCTCGCACGTTCAGGCACTATCTGCGGCCATGGCCGTCGGATCGCGTCGACAGCGCGAGCTCGCCGCGCGCCGGCGCGCGCGACGCACCGGCGCGGTCGGCTTCCTGGTCGCGGCCGCGCTGCCGATCCTGCTCTGGCGCGACGTGATCGCCGGCATCGCGTCGGAGTTCCGCCTCGACGTGCGCTATCTCATCACCGGCTGGTCGCCGTGGGTGCTGATGGCGCTCGGCCTGGTCTGCCTGCTCGTCGCCGCCGTCCAGGACTGGCGCAACCGCAGCCGTCGCTTCTACGGTCCGACCGGCGCGGCGTGGGTCGGCTGGGGCGTGTCGCTGTACCTGCTCGGCTTCGCGCTGGCCACGCAAGTTGCCCAGATAGCCGAGTCCGTCGGCCGCTCGTAGACTCCCGCGCGATGTCGCGCTTCGCCGAACCGCAGGACCCGGCCTTCCGGGAGATGAACACGTCGCTGGGCTTTGACCAGCGACTCTGGCCCCACGACGTCGCGCAGTCGCGCGCGCACGCGAAGATGCTCGCGGCCCAGGGGATCATCGGCCACGAGGACCGCGACGCGATCCTCTCCGGCCTGGACGCCATCGAGGCCGAGCTGCGCGCGGGGACGTTCCCGTTCGAGGCCAACGACGAGGACATCCACATGGCCGTGGAGCGGCGCCTGACGGAGATCGCGGGGCGCAGCGGCGGCAAGGTGCACACGGCACGGTCGCGCAACGACCAGGTCGTCACGGACGTCGCGATGTTCACGCGGGCGGCGGCGCGCTCGGCCCAAGAGCAGCTGAGCGTGTTCATGGCGACGGTGGTCGAGGCCGCCGAGCGCCACCTCGACTGGGCGCTGCCCGGCTACACCCACCTCCAGCGCGCGCAGCCGGTCTACCTCTCACATCACCTGCTTGCCTACTTCTGGATGGCGGCGCGCGACCGCGAGCGCTTCGCGGCCGTCGAGCGTGCGTGCGGCGTGATGCCGCTCGGCGCGGGCGCGCTGGCGGGCGTGAACTTCGACACCGACCGCGGCTTCGTCGCGCGCGAGCTCGGCTTCGACAGCGTCTCGCCCAACTCGATCGACGCGGTCTCCAACCGCGACTTCATCCTGGACTACCTCAGCGCGGCCGCGACCTGTGCGACGCACCTGTCGCGCCTGGGCGCTGAGATCGTGCTGTGGTCCTCCAGCGAGTTCGGGTTCTTGATCCTGCCGGACGCGTGGTCGAGCGGCTCCTCGATCATGCCCCAGAAGAAGAACCCGGACGCCGGCGAGCTGCTGCGCGGCAAGGCGCCGCGGGTCGTCGCGCACCTGACCGCGTTGCACGGCGTCATCCACGCCTTGCCGTTGACCTACAACAAGGATCTCCAGGAGGACAAGGAGCACTTGTTCGACTCCGTCGACACGCTCCGGCTCTGCCTGGCCGCGGCGACCGGGATGGTCGCGGGCGCGCGCTTTGACCGCGAGCGGATGAGCGACGCGGCCAGCGACGAGCTGATCGCCGCGACCGATCTCGCCGACCTGCTGGTCAAGCAGGGCACGCCGTTTCGCGAGTCACACGGCGTGATCGCCGGGCTGGTGCGCGAGGCGGTCGAGGGCGGCAAGTCTTTGGCCGACGTCGCGGTGCCCAAGCTGGGGGAGGAGGCACGCGCGGTGCTGTCGCAGTCCTCGTGGCTTGAGTCCAAGGCGTCAGAGGGCGGCACGGCGCTGGCGCGCGTGCGCGAGCAGCTCACGGCCGCCCGCGCGTTGTTGGGGTAGTGGCGCTCCCGCCGTCCTTCTACGATCGCCCCGTCGTCGAGGTCGCCCAAGACCTCGTCGGCTGCATCGTCGAGCACGACGGCTGCGCGGGCGTCATCGTCGAGACCGAGGCCTACCACCACTCCGAGCCGGCCTGCCACGCCTACGTCGGGCTGACCGCGCGCACGAGCGTCCTCTTCAGCGATCCCGGCAAGGCCTACGTCTACCGCTCCTACGGCATCCACGCCCTGCTGAACGCCGTCTGCGAGCACCGCGAGGTCGGCGCTGCGGTCCTGATCCGGGCCATCGAGCCGACCGAGGGCATCGAGCGCATGCGTGGCCGCCGCAACGTCGCCAAGGACATCGACCTCTGCAACGGCCCGGGCAAGCTCACCCAGGCCCTCGGCATCGACCTCGAGCTCAACGACACCAACTTGTACGAGGGCCCGATCCTGCTCCATCCTCGCGAGGCGCCGGCACCCACGATCATCGCCGGCCCCCGCATCGGGATCACCAAGGCGGTGGACTTGCCCTGGCGCTTCAGCGCCGCCGGCAGCCGTCATGTGAGCAAGCCTTGGCCACCGGAGCTGAAGGCGACGCTCCCCGCGCTGCCGCGCCGCGCCTAGCCCGCGCCGGTGCCGCCGGTCGGGGCGCCGGTCCCGCCGGTGTCGCCACCGGTCGTGCCGCCACCGCCCGTCCCGCCGTCGCCGCCGGTCTGGCCGGTGCCGGACGTGCCGTTCCCGGTTCCCGTCCCGCTCGTCCCGTTGCCCGTACCCGACGTGCCGTTGCCGGTGCCCGTCGAGCCCGTGCCGCCGCCCGTCGTCCCGTTTCCGGTCCCCGTCCCGCCGCCGGTCCCGGTCGACGGCGTCGTCGTCTTCGGGGTGGTCTGCACCGGCGCCGGGTCGGTGCCGTCGGTCCCGCCGGTCTCGCCGCCGGTCGTGCCGGCGCCCTCGGGCGCTGCGCCTTCGCGCGGCGCGGTGGAGGGCGCGACCTGCGTGGTCGCGGGGACCGACGTGGTCTCCTCCAGCGGCGGCAGGCCCTTCTTCTTGCGCTCGGCGTTGTTGCGGTCGTCGACGATCTTGTTCGCCGCGACCACGAAGTCGTGCCAGATCATCGCCGGGAACGTGCCGCCGGTCACCGCGCTGCCCTGGAACTCGCTCAACATCGGCTTCAACGTCGTCGGGTAGCCGACCCAGACTGCGATCGTCCACCGCGGCGTGAACCCGACGAACCAGGCGTCGCCGGAGTTCTCGGTCGTGCCGGTCTTGCCCGCCGCGAACCCACCGTACTGCGCGCGCGTCGCGGTTCCGAACTTCACCGGCCCGGTCATCAGCTGCGTGGCCTCGGAGGCGAGCTTCTCCGACAACACGCGCTTGCCGATCACCTTGTTCTTCTTGACGACGTCCTTGTCCTTGCTGCGCTTGGTGATCTCGTGGATGCCGACCGGCCCGGCGTCGCTGGTGCCCAGCGAGCCGGTGATCCGCTTGCCGCCGGACGCGAACGTCTCGTAGGCGTGGGCCATGTCCAGGGGCGTCACGCCCTGGCGCAGGCCGCCGAGCGTCATCGCCAGGTTGGAGGACACGGGCGTCCGGATCCCCATGCGCTCGGCGAGCTTGGCGACCTTCTTGGTCCCGACCTTGATGCCCAGCGCGGCGAAGACCGCGTTGTCGGAGAACGTCAGCGCGTTGGCGATCGTCGACTGCCCGGCGTACTCGTTCTCGAAGTTGTTGACGACGAACTGTTCCTTGGACCCCTTGCTGACGGTGAAGAACCGTTTGCGCGACGGGAAGACCGTTCCAGGCCCGATGCCCTGGCGCAGCGCCTCGGCCAAGATGAAGGGCTTGATCGAGGATCCCGGCTGGCGCTGGCCCTGGGTGGCCAGGTTGAAGGGCATCTTCTCGTAGTCGCGCCCGCCGACCATCGCGCGGACCTCGCCCGTGTTGTTGTCCAACACGACAACTGAGGCGGTCGGCCCCTCGGCCCACGACAAGTACTTGTTGACCGCGGTGGTCGCGGCGTTCTGCAGGTCGAGGTCGAGCGTCGTCTTGACGTTCAAGTCGCCCTCGAACGCGCGCTGCGGGCCGACCTGGTCGACCAGCGACTGGCGCACCCACGAGACGAAGTACTCGGTGCCCTTGGGGCTGTCGAAGTGCGGGGGCGTGATGTCAGCAAAGAGCTGCTCGTGGATCGCGTCGGCGTAGACGGCCGGCGTGATCCGGTTCTGGTCGAGCATCTTCTTCAACACCAGGTTGCGCCGGGCCATCGCGGCGGCCGGGTGCGCGACCGGGTCATAGCCACTCGGCGACGCGATGATCGCCGCCAGCAGCGCGCCCTCGGCGGGCGTCAACTGCTCGGCGCACATGGGGTGCTTGGGCTGTCCACAGTCCTTGTGATTGGGGTCGGCGCTGAAGTAGGTGCGCGCAGCCGCCTCGATCCCGTAAGCGCCGTTGCCGAAGTACACCGTGTTGAGGTACTCGGTGAGGATCCGCTCCTTGGACCACTTGCGCGTCAAGTGATAGGCCATCGCGGCCTCGCGGAGCTTCTCGAAGACGGTCCGTCGCGTCTGGGCCTGTAGGGCGTTCTTGACGAACTGCTGGGCGATGGTCGACCCGCCCTGGGCCTGGCGGCCCTGCACGACGTCCTGGACGAACGCGCGCCCGATACCGCGCAGGTCGACGCCGGAGTTCTGGTAGAAGCGCTCGTCCTCGACGGCGATCACCGCGTACTTGGCGTAGGAGGAGATCTGCGGGTCGGAGACGATGATCCGGCCCTGGTTTGAGGTCAGCGTCGTCAGGCGCCGGCCGCGGATGTCGGTCAGCACCGAGTTCTTGCGCTTGGCGACCTGCGGGAGTTGCTCCAGCGACGGCAGGTCAGACGCGACCGCCATCATCATCCCGAAGATCGTGGAGATCACCGCCAGCGCGGCGAGCGGGACCAGGATCGCCAGGAGCCGCAGCTTCTTGATCTTGGTCTTGCGCTTCGGCTCTGCCGCAGGCGGCAGGTCGGGCACGGGTGCGAGATGCGTTCCGGTCGGGTCGCTCATGGCGGCGTTGACGCCTGCGGGTTCAGGTGCAGGCGAGAAGGGGGCGCGGCGAGGCGGCAGACGCCCGCGCTCGGGGTTTGAACTCTAGCATTGGGTCTCCATGGCTCCCGCCGACGACCTGCTCCGAAACGCCCATCAGTCGCTCCCGGACGGAGGGTTGGCGCGCAAGCTTTCGCTGGCCGCTGACGAAGGCCGGCAGCTGCGCGTGAAGCTCGGGTTGGACCCGACGGCGCCGGACATCCACTTGGGCCACACGGTCGTCCTACAGAAGCTGCGCGAGTTCCAGGATCTGGGGCATCGGGTGGTCCTGATCGTCGGCGACTACACCGCGCGCGTGGGGGACCCGTCGGGACGATCGTCGACGCGGCCGGTGCTGTCGGGCGAAGACATCGACCGCAACGCCGAGACCTACCAGCAGCAGGCGTTCACGATCCTGCGCGACGATCCGGAGCTGCTGGAAGTCCGCCGCAACGGCGAGTGGCTGAACATGCCCGCCGCCGATCTCTTCGCGCTCGCGCGCGTGGCGACGGTGGCTCAGATCCTCGAGCGCGACGACTTCGCCAAGCGCTTCGCCGCCCAGCAGCCGATCTCGGTGCTGGAGACCATGTACCCCCTGCTGCAGGGCTACGACAGCGTGGCGATACGGTCCGACGTCGAGCTCGGCGGGACCGACCAGACCTTCAACCTGCTGCTGGGCCGCGACGTCCAGCGCGCCTACGGGCAGCCGGAGCAGGTGATCCTCACGATGCCGATCCTGCCCGGGGTCGACGGCGTGGAGAAGATGTCCAAGTCGCTGGGCAACCACATCGGGGTGACCGAGTCACCCGACGAGCAGTTCGGCAAGACCATGCGGTTGCCCGACGCGGCGATGGACACGTGGTTCGAGCTGCTCTCGATCCCGGATGTGCCGGAGGACACCTCTCCACGCGATCGCAAGCGCGCGCTCGCGCGAGGCGTCGTGGCTCGGTTCTACGGAGATGACGCGGCGACGGCCGCCGAGCAGCGCTTTGAGGCGGTCTTCGTCACGCACGCGGTCCCGGATGACGTGGAGTCGTTCGCCTTCGAGCCGGGCGATGGCGGCGCCGTCCACCTGCCCGCGCTGATCGCCTCCGCCTTTGGCCGTTCGCGCTCCGACGCGCGGCGACTCTTGGAGCAGGGCGGTGTGAAGCTCGACGGCGAAGTCGTGCCGGCGTCGTCGATCGACCTGCCGCCAGCAGAGCTCGACGGCCGCGTTCTGCAGGTCGGCAAGCGCCACTTCCGGCGCCTGGTCACCGACGCGGCGTAGGCCGCGCGCGCCGCCCGCGTCGGCGGGATCCCTTGTCGTTGCGGGGTGCGCGGCGACGCGACAGGTTCGAACCGTGCTTCTTGACCGGATGGTCACCGTTGCGGGCGTCCCGTAGGGCACCATCGAGTCGCTCAGAACTGGACCAGTTGGCGGTTGCATCGAGCGGTTGGGCGCGGATAGCCTTGCGGCACAAGGGTTCCGACGTCTGATCGGACCCTGCCAGGGCGTCCGCGTGACGACCGGGCGACGCGCGGCTCGGAACTGTGCGTATACTTCCGCTCAGCGGGGCAGGGAAGTCCGGTCTGACCGGCCGCCCGACACCGCCGTCGAGAGGTGCTAAACTTCTCGACCCGCTCCAAGAGCCTCGGCTCTGGGGAGCGTCCTTTCGAAGGTATCCCCTTCCCGACAGGGCGCGACGGTCTTTGAAAACTCAACAGCATGCGCACCTTTCGACCCAGCCGGGTCGATGGTGTGCGTCCAGGTTCGACCCCTCGGGTCGGTCCCGTACTTCGGTGCGGTCGATCGCGAGGGTCTGAGAAACAAATTCCGTCATACCTTGGCCTGAGCCGTGTATTGCTCGGGCCACATGAGGCATGACAGCTCTTCGTAACCGGCGCGCCTTCGGGTGTGTCGGATGAAGTTCACTTCACGGAGAGTTTGATCCTGGCTCAGGACGAACGCTGGCGGCGTGCTTAACACATGCAAGTGGAGCGACGAACCGAGGCTTGCCTCGGGGCAAAGCCGCGAACGGGTGAGTAACACGTGGGTAATCTGCCCTGATGATTGGGACAACCCCGGGAAACCGGGGCTAATACCAAATGTGCTCTTTCCACATCAGTGGATCGAGGAAAGGAGGCTTCGGCTTCCGCATCGGGATGAGCCCGCGGCCCATTAGCTTGTTGGTGGGGTAACGGCCTACCAAGGCTCCGATGGGTAGCTGGTCTGAGAGGACGATCAGCCACACTGGGACTGAGACACGGCCCAGACTCCTACGGGAGGCAGCAGTGGGGAATCTTGCGCAATGCGCGAAAGCGTGACGCAGCAACGCCGCGTGAGGGAAGACGGCCTTCGGGTTGTAAACCTCTTTCAGTTGGGACGAAGCCACGGCGGTTAATACCCGTCTGTGGTGACGGTACCTTCAGAAGAAGCCCCGGCTAACTACGTGCCAGCAGCCGCGGTAATACGTAGGGGGCAAGCGTTGTCCGGAATCATTGGGCGTAAAGCGCGTGTAGGCGGCTTGGTAAGTCCGCTCTGAAAGCCCGGGGCTCAACCCCGGGAGGCGGGTGGATACTGTCAAGCTCGAGTCCGGAAGAGGCGAGTGGAATTCCTGGTGTAGCGGTGAAATGCGCAGATATCAGGAGGAACACCAATGGCGAAGGCAGCTCGCTGGGACGTGACTGACGCTGAGACGCGAAAGCGTGGGGAGCAAACAGGATTAGATACCCTGGTAGTCCACGCCGTAAACGATGGGCACTAGGTGTGGGAGGTGTCGACTCCTCCCGTGCCGAAGCTAACGCATTAAGTGCCCCGCCTGGGGAGTACGGCCGCAAGGCTAAAACTCAAAGGAATTGACGGGGGCCCGCACAAGCAGCGGAGCATGTGGTTTAATTCGACGCAACGCGAAGAACCTTACCTGGGCTTGACATGTGCCTGACCGCCGTGGAAACACGGTTTCTCTTCGGAGCAGGTTCACAGGTGGTGCATGGCTGTCGTCAGCTCGTGTCGTGAGATGTTGGGTTAAGTCCCGCAACGAGCGCAACCCCCGTCGCATGTTGCCAGCATTTAGTTGGGGACTCATGCGAGACTGCCGGTGACAAACCGGAGGAAGGTGGGGATGACGTCAAGTCATCATGCCCCTTATGTTCAGGGCTACACACGTGCTACATTGGCGCATACAGAGGGCTGCGATACCGCGAGGTGGAGCGAATCCCTCAAAGTGCGTCTCGGTTCGGATTGCAGGCTGAAACCCGCCTGCATGAAGGTGGAGTTGCTAGTAATCGCGGATCAGCATTGCCGCGGTGAATACGTTCCCGGGCCTTGTACACACCGCCCGTCACACCACGGGAGTGAGCAACACCCGAAGCCGGTGGCCTAACCCGCAAGGGAGGGAGCCGTCGAAGGTGGGGCTCGTGACTGGGGTGAAGTCGTAACAAGGTAGCCGTAGCGGAAGCTGCGGCTGGATCACCTCCTTTCTAGGGAGTCCCTTGATGGGACCCCCATGGCACGGCGTCGTCGCCGGCCTTCTGCCTAGCACTTCGGTGCTTCGTAGAGGGAAACGATGCGGCGACCTCCGACCATGGGGCCTAGTACGTCGACCGAACCTGGCCGGGCCAGCCGGAGATCCTCAATGGGGTCTCCCACCACGCCTTCGCGTGGTGCCACACATCGTGGAGCTCGAGCCCGTGCATGCTGTTGAGTTTTGAGAGACCGCGCTCAGCGAGGAATCCCCTCGTGCGCACCTCTCGGCGGCCCTTGAAAACTGCACAGCAGCCACATGCCCGACCGGATCCAACGCTGGTCGGGCTGATCCCTCCCCTCATCTTCGATGAGCCAGGGGAGGGACGGGTAATTCACCGAGTCGGGATCTCTATGCAGGTCCCGTCTCAGAATGACGATCACCGTCAAGATAGTAAGGGCACATGGTGGATGCCTTGGCACCTAGAGCCGATGAAGGACGTGAACGACTGCGATAAGCCACGGTGAGGCGTTGAATAGCCTTTGACCCGTGGATTTCCGAATGGGGAAACCCGGCGCCGGTAATGCGGCGTCACCGCCTGATGAACACATAGTCAGGTGGGAGGCAAGCGGGGGAAGTGAAACATCTCAGTACCCCGAGGAAAGTAAATCAACCGAGACTCCCTGAGTAGTGGCGAGCGAAAAGGGATCAGCCCAAACCATGTACGTGTAAGCAGCTACGCGTTGCGTATATGGCGTTGTAGGGCGCTAGTTCCAGGCCGTAGCTGGCCTGGCAGCAGTTACAAAATCATGTGGTAGTCGAACGACGTGGAAACGTCGACCAAAGAGGGCAACCGTCCCGTAGACGAAACTGCATGATCTGCTGTCTAGCGTTCCTGAGTAGGACCGCACCCGTGAAACGCGGTCTGAATCTGGGGGGACCACCCTCCAAGGCTAAGTACTCCTAGGTGACCGATAGCGGACTAGTACCGTGAGGGAAAGGTGAAAAGTACCCCGGAAGGGGAGTGAAATAGTACCTGAAACCGCGTGCCTACAAGCGGTGGGAGCAGACTTGTTCTGTGACCGCGTGCTTTTTGCATAACGAGCCGGCGAGTTACTCGTCTGCGGCAAGGTTAAGCGATGAGCGGAGCCGAAGCGAAAGCGAGTCCGAACAGGGCGATTTGAGTCGTAGGCGGTAGACCCGAAACTGAGCGAGCTACCCATGGGCAGGTTGAAGCGGGGGTAAGACCTCGTGGAGGACCGAACCGACCTAGGTTGAAAACTGGGCGGATGACCTGTGGGTCGGAGTGAAAGGCTAATCAAGCTCAGTGATATCTGGTTCTCTCCGAAATATATTTAGGTATAGCCTCGGATAAATTGCGTTGTGGCCGTAGAGCACTGTTTTCCCTAGGGGGCCTACCAGCTTACCGAAGGAAGGCAAACTCCGAAGACCATTACGTGTACTCCGGGAGTCAGTTGCTGGGGGATAAACTTCAGCGTCAAAAGGGAAACAGCCCAGACCGCCAGCTAAGGTCCCTAAGTGCTAGCTAAGTGGGAAACGATGTCCGAATGCATAGACAACCAGGAGGTTGGCTTAGAGGCAGCCACCCTTGAAAGAGTGCGTAACAGCTCACTGGTCAAGTGTTCGGGCGCGGATAATGTAACGGGGCTCAAGCTAGTCACCGAAGCTGCGGGTGCACACTTAGGTGTGCGCGGTAGGAGAGCGTTCCCAGGCGAGTGAAGCGGCGGCGGAAGCCAGCCGTGGACGCCTGGGAAGTGAGAATGCCGGCATGAGTAACGAAAGAGGGGTGAGAATCCCCTCCACCGATTGCCCAAGGTTTCCTGAGCAACGTTCGTCGGCTCAGGGTTAGTCAGGACCTAAGGCGAGGCCGAAAGGCGTAGTCGATGGCCAACAGGTTGATATTCCTGTACCACGTCGAGATCGTTTGACCGATGGGGGGACGAGGAAGGCTATGGGATCCCAGGCGATGGTTGCCCTGGGGTAAGCGTGTAGGTTGGGACCTAGGCAAATCCGGGTCCCTTTAAGCCGAGGCGCGATGCCAGCTGGCCCAAGGGCCGGCGAGTCCCGGACGCCATGCCTCCAAGAAAAGCCTCTAGGGAGAACTCGCGTGCCTGTACCAAAACCGACACAGGTGGGCAAGTAGAGAATACTAAGGTGATCGAGATAACCCTCGCTAAGGAACTCGGCAAAATTGCCCCGTAACTTCGGGAGAAGGGGCGCCCCAGTAGGGTGAAGGCACTTGCTGCCGGAGCCCGAGGGGGCCGCAGTGAATAGGCGCAAGCGACTGTTTACCAAAAACACAGGTCTCTGCTAAGTCGTAAGACGACGTATAGGGGCTGACGCCTGCCCGGTGCCGGAAGGTTACGTGGAGTTGTTAGGGTTCGCCCGAAGCAGCGAAGCTAAGCCCCGGTAAACGGCGGCCGTAACTATAACGGTCCTAAGGTAGCGAAATTCCTTGTCGGGTAAGTTCCGACCTGCACGAATGGCGTAACGACTTGCGCGCTGTCTCAGCGAGGGGCTCGGTGAAATTGCAGTCTCGGTGAAGATGCCGAGTACCCGCGGCTAGACGGAAAGACCCCGTGAACCTTTACTACAACTTGGTATTGGCGTTCGGTGCATCTCGCTCAGGATAGGTGGGAGGCTTTGAAGCACTGGCTGCGGCTGGTGTGGAGCCAACCTTGAGATACCACCCTTGATGTATTGGACGTCTAACTTCGCGCCCTGAATCGGGGCGGAGAACAGTGCCAGGCGGGTAGTTTGACTGGGGCGGTCGCCTCCCAAAATGTAACGGAGGCGCACAAAGGTTCCCTCAGCACGGTCGGAAATCGTGCGTAGAGTGCAAAGGCAGCAAGGGAGCTTGACTGTGAGACAGACATGTCGAGCAGGTGCGAAAGCAGGTCTTAGTGATCCGGCGGTAGCAAGTGGAAGTGCCGTCGCTCAACGGATAAAAGGTACTCCGGGGATAACAGGCTTATCGGGCCCAAGAGTCCACATCGACGGCCCGGTTTGGCACCTCGATGTCGGCTCGTCGCATCCTGGGGCTGAAGTAGGTCCCAAGGGTTGGGCTGTTCGCCCATTAAAGCGGTACGCGAGCTGGGTTCAGAACGTCGTGAGACAGTTCGGTCCCTATCTGCCGTGGGCGTTGGAGAGTTGAGAGGATTTGCCCCTAGTACGAGAGGACCGGGGTGAACGCACCTCTGGTGTATCTGTTGTCCTGCCAAGGGCATAGCAGGTTAGCTACGTGCGGATTGGATAACCGCTGAAGGCATCTAAGCGGGAAGCCAGCCTCAAGATGAGCTCTCCCATCCCCTTGAGGGAGTAAGAGCCCTGGTAGACCACCAGGTTGATAGGCCAGATCTGGAAGTGCGGTAACGCGCGAAGGAGACTGGTACTAATGGCTCGAGGGCTTGACGGTTTTTATTTACAAGTTGTCGTCTTGAATTACCCATGTGGTGGGCTGTGCGGTTTTGAGGGGCCGCCGGGATCTCTCGTAGATTTCCGGTGGCTTTGGCGAGAGGGAAACACCTCTTCCCATTCCGAACAGAGAAGTTAAGCCTCTCAGCGCCGATGGTACTTGGCTCGCAAGGGCCCGGGAGAGTAGGACGCCGCCGGTTTAATGTCAGACGAGCCGCCTTCGGGCGGCTCGTCGCATTTAACGCCTCGGGGCGTGGCCTGGGGTGAACCAACGTCGCTGGTCGGCCGTCAATCCGTGACGCTCGTCTCCTCTCTTCGCGTCGCGCTTTGCCACGGCGCTGTTGACGCGTCTTGTTGGTGTCGCTGTCTCGTGCAACGCGAGTCCTGTGGCATCGATCCCGCGCTTGACGCTGCGTTCGGAGCACGAGGTCACGGATTGCCGACCTCCCTCGGCCCGGCATCCGGCCCAGCGTTACTCCTCCAGGCGCCGCTTGCCCCACCGCTCGCTCGCCCTCTCCGCCGCTCGACGCCGAGCGCTCTGCTTCTCCGGGGGGCGCTCGCTTCGCGGCTCATCTGCTCAGTTCGCCGCTCGATCGCCGAGTTCGCCGCTTGACCGCCAAGGTTCCGTCGATCGATCGTCAGCGTCGCCGCTTCGCTTGCCGAGCTAGCGGCTCCGTTCGTCAACCTCGCCGCTCGATCGCCGAACTCGCCGCTCGTTCGCTCAACAATCCGATCACTGAGCTCGCCACTTTCGCTGGACTTGCGGCTTGTTTTGCCGAACCTCTGCTCTGCTCGCGACTCCGCGCCTTACGATCTGCGGCGCGCTGCCGGTCGCTCGCCGGCGCTCGCCGCTTGCTCTCTGTCGCTCGGCTCTCGTTCGTCCTTCGCTGGCGGTGTCCGTCGAGGGCCTCGATAGCTTGAGGTGATGCGTCTTCCGAGCCGGTTTGATCCGGAGGTGTCGTTGGCGATCGAGCAGGCGGCGATGAGGGCTTGGCCGGCGGAAGAGGTGGAAGAGGTCGAGGGGTGGGTGCTGCGTAGGACGGAGGGGGTTGGGCGGCGCCGGTCGAACTCGATGTTGCCACCTGTGGAGGCTGGGGTGGCGGTGCGGACGATGGAGATTGCGTTCGCGACGGCTGAGGAGCTGGGGTTTCCGTTGACGGTGCAGGTCTCGCCGGCGGAGATGCATCTGGCGCTGGATGAGGCGCTCGAGGATCGAGGGCTCTCGGTCGGTGGATCGACGCTGGTGTTGGCGGGTGCGCTTTCTGTGCGTGTGCCGGCCTTGGCGGTGGAGCTCGGCCGCGTCGATGGCGCGTGGGTTGAGGCGTGGGCGGCGGTTGCGGGTGAGGTGGGCGCTGAGGAGACGGCGGCAAAGGTGCTCTCACAGCTGGGCGAGACCGCGCGGTTCGCGGTCGTTCGGGAGGCTGGGGAGCCGGTGGCGGTTGCGGTCGGCGTGGTGGATGGCGCGTGGCTTGGCGTGTTCTCGTTGACGGTGGCGCCGCAGGCGCTGCGCCGTGGGATCGCGTCGGCGATCATGGATGCGCTCGAGCGGTGGGCGGCGGAGCAAGGGGCGTCCGGTGTCTACCTGCAGGTTGAGACCGACAACGCGCCGGCGTTGGCGCTCTACGCGCGACGCGGGATGGCTGTCGCTCACTCCTACCACTACCGCGCTTAGTGACACAGACTTAGTGTGACCCCGAGATTCGGTGAAAGCGGTCGCGTTCCGTGGACCGCCGACGCCGGGACGCCCTCTGGGGCGCCGACCGCGGTCCTGGTCCAGCCGGATGGCACGACGATGGACTTCGGCACCGACATCAAGGGCTGCCTGACCTACTCCGGCCCGGTCGCGTGGTCGCTGTCGTCGGAAGAGACCAAGGCCCTTCCGTTCTGCCGGATCGACTCGCCGGCGCCGGCGCCTCCGGCGCGTCACGCATCGAAGAAGGCGTCACACCACCGCGCCAAGAAGGGCGCGGGCCGGATCCGCCACCGCTAGGAGACCGACGGCCGCCGCGGTCCGTCACCGGTCCGCGGCGGCGGCCGTCACGCTTCCGGCGCTGCGATCTTCGCGATTTGGATGAGGTTGCCGCAGGTGTCGTCGAGCACCGCGGTGGTCACTGGGCCCATCGCGGTCGGCGGCTGGGTGAAGCGGACGCCGAGGGCGATGAGGCGCGCGTGCTCGGCTTCGACGTCGTCGACGGCGAAAGAGGTGAAGGGGATGCCGTCCTCGTGCAGCGCGGCCTTGAACGTGCGCGCGGCGGGGTGGGCGTCGGGTTCGAGGAGGAGCTCGACGCCGTCAGGCTGCTCGGGCGACACGACCGTCAGCCAGCGGTGCTCGCCCAGCGGGACCTCGGCGCGCTTCTCGAAGCCCAGCACCTCGGTATAGAACCGCAGCGCCTTGTCCTGGTCGTCCACCAGGACGCTCGTCACGTTGATCCTCACAGCTGCTCCGTCTCGGGGTCGGGCAGCCAGCGTCCAAGACGGCGCCGGCTGCAAGGTCGTGGAACTCTAAGCGGCCATGCCGGAAGGCATGATCCAGAACGCGCCGCGGGCCGCCTATTGGCGGCCCGCTCGCTGTTTGCCCATCGTCTCCCGGGTGCGCCCACGGCCTCCCAGCTGGGGCGCATGACACGTTATGCCTGAGGAATCACCGCACGCTGGTCGTCGCCCGACGCCGCGGGCGGGAAGCCACTGGCGTCGTGCAGGAGTGCGCTCGCGAAGGCACCCCGCCGGGACGGCCCGCGCGTAAGGGTGCGCGGAGCGGACGGCGGTGAGGATGGGCCTCCGCGAGGTCGTCGGCGTGGTAGCGCGGCGGCAGCTCATCTGCGAGCGTGGCGAAGGCGACGACCAGGTCGACGGCACGCCGGACGGTCTCGCGCCAAGAGCGCTGGACCGGCCGGGGATCTGCGGTGGGGGAGAACATGTGTTCGGCAAGCTAATCACGGCGTCGGACGGAATGGGGCAGAACACGTGTTCGTATCGACGCAGGCGGCAGATTTGGCTTTGGAATGCGGAATTTGCGGCCGAATCCTGCAAGGGAAATTGCGCGGGTGGACAGCGGCGCGCCGCTACGGACGGGGTCGAGCCGCCCTCAGAGTCGGCGGCAAGGCCGAGCGCAAGAGCCCATCGGTAGGGTCGCCCGCGTGGTCCACCTCCGCATCGTCGCGCCTGAAGGGATGTGCCGGGAGGTCCTCGGCGTCCTGGAGCGGGTCGACTCGGTCATCAACGTCGTGCACCTGCCGGGGGCGGCACGCAAGCCGGTGGGGGACGTGGTGCTCGCGGACGTCGCCAAGGAGGACGCGAGCGTGGTGCTCGCCGACCTCAAGCGGCTCGGGGTCGACCGGACCGGGTCGATCTCGGTCGAGCACATCGACACGCAGATCTCGGATGCGGCGGACGAGGCGGAGCGGCTCGCCGAGGGCGCGCCCGGCGACGCCGTCATCTGGGAGGACGTCGTCAACCGCACCTCGGAGGAGAGCACCCTCTCCGGCACCTTCATCGCGTTCTTCCTGCTGGCGATGCTCATCACCGCGGTCGGGATCCTGCTCGACAGCCCGATCCTCGTCGTCGGCGGCATGGTCGTCGGGCCGGAGTTCGGGCCGATCGCCGCCACCTGCGTTGCGCTGATCCAAAAGCGCGGCGACCTGGCGGTGCGGTCGGTCGCGGCGCTCGCCGTCGGCTTCCCGCTCGGGATCACCGTCACGGTCCTCGTCGTGCTGCTGCTAAAGGCCACCAACATCACGCCGGACGAGTTCTCCTCCGACGACCACGGCCTCTCCAACTCCATCGCCAATCCAGACTTCCTGGCGTTCTTCGTGGCCTTCTGCGCCGGCATCGCCGGGATGCTCAGCCTAACCACCGCCAAGTCAGGGGCCTTGATCGGCGTTCTGGTCAGCGTCACGACCATCCCGGCCGCCGCGAACATCGCGGTCGCCTTCGTCTACGGCGACTGGGAGTCCTGGCGCGGCTCACAGGAGCAGCTGCTGCTCAACATCGCCGGGATCCACCTCGCGGGCGTGCTGACGCTGGGCGTCCAGCGCGCGTTCTACACGCGGCGCACCCGCCGTTACCGCGCGCGCAACAGCGGCGGCGGCGCCGCGGCCTAGACCGTCGAGCCCAACGAAGACCAGACCTCGATCTTCGTCTTCACGCGCTCGACGACCGCGTCGGTGAACTCCGTCGTCCCCGCCGAGCCGCCGAGGTCGTGGGTCTTGACCCCGGAGGCGACGGCCTCCAGCACGGACTCGTAGATGGCGCGCGACGCCCGGTCGGCGCCGGCGGGCGCGTCGTCGCGGTCGGCGGCGTAGGCCAGCACCGCGCCGCACGCCAACAGCATGGCCATCGGGTTGGCGATGTCCTTGCCTTGCAACGCGGGCGCCGTGCCGTGCGGCGCCTCGGCCATCGCGACCGTCGTCTTGAAGTTCTCGTCGAACGCCAGCAGCACGCTCTCCGCGCCCGCGATCGAGCCGAACATCGGCATCACGAGGTCGCTGAGGCAATCGCCATCGCGGTTCAGCGCCGGGATCACCAACGGCGAGTCCGCCGCGCCGGAGATCAACCCTGCGTACGTCGCGTCGATCAGCACTGGCTCGTACCAGACGTCCGGATGGCGCTCGGCGGCCCGGTCCATCTCCTCCTTCAACATCCCCTCGTAGATGGGGGAGACGGTCCACTTCGGTCCGCCGTACACCTTGCCCGACGTCTTCTTCGCCGTCCGGAACGCGTACTCGGCCACCGCCGTGCACACCGAGCGCGAGATCTTCTCGGTCCGGTAGGCGATCTCGTCCGGCGAGTCCTCCGCGCCCTCGCGCCACTGCTTGGCGCCGTAGGCGTCGTCGACCGCCATGCGGACCACGGAGATCGGCAGGTACACGCCCGCGACCGGGTTGACGCCCGGGATGCGCCGGCCGGTCCGGATGATCACCTTGCCGTCGACGCCCTCGCGGACGATCCGGTTCGGCGAGCCGACGTCGTCCTTGCCCTCGGGCGTGATCGTCGCGGCCTTGATCCCGAGCCCGGACGCGCGCATCGCGGCGGCCGACTCCTCGACCACGCCGTTGCCCGTCTCCCGGCGCTTGGCGAGCGAGAGGTCGAAGCGATCCAAAGCGATCGGCAGCCCGGCGACCTCGGGGTCGAGCACGCGCAGCGCCTGCTCCAGGAGCTCCTGCCCGGTCTCGTCGCCCTCGAGGATGGTGATCGTCAGCGGTTCGGTGGCCACGCCTTCAAAGTAGCCCCTGCGTCGGTCCGACGGCCGCCCGGCTACTCTCCACGTCAGCGATGGCCGAGCACTGCACCTGGTGTGGCACCGCGGTCCCGGAGGACGACGGCTTCCGCGTGGCCGAGCCCGAGGAGCAGCGCAAGGCCGTCTTCTGCCGTCTGGAGCACGTCGTGCCGTGGATCATCCAGGGTCCGGCGTGGCAGACGGGTGCGATCGTCCCCAACGGCGAGCCCGACGATGCCCTCGGCCGCTGCGCGCTGTGCGGCGACCCGCTCGGGGTCGAGCGGATCCTGGTCGTCCGCCACCGCGGTCACCACCGGATCGGCGACGCGTTCTGCCGTCTAGAGCACCTCGAGGACTGGGCCAAAGGCGGCGGCCGCTACAAGGCCGCTTCCTGAACGACCGGCGCGCCGCTCAGCGTCCTCCACCGCAGCGCGGCCAGCAGCGCCGCGACCGACGCGGCGCCCGCCGCGGCCAGACATCCGAGTTGCCACGACCCGGACTCCACCAGCACGCCCGCGACCCAGTTGCCGACCGCGATCCCCGCGACCAGCGACATCGTCGGCCAGGTGTAGGCCTCGGTCTCAGCACCTTCTGGCGCGACGTCACCGGCGATCTGGTTGCCCGCGGTCAGCGTCGGCGCGATGCAGACCCCGGCCAGTAGCGCGAGCCCCGCCATCACCGGGATCGACGGCGCCAGCGCCAGCGGCAGGTACCCGATCGGCAGCAGCGCGGCCAGTCGCGCGTAGCGCCGCGCGGCCGGATCCGACCACGACCGCGCTCCGTAGGCCAGGCCGCCGATCGCGCTCCCGAACGACCACACGGCGACCAGGACGCCCGCCAGCGGGCGGTGCCCCTCGTGCTCGCTGAACGCCGGCAGCGTCACCTCCATCGCGCCGAAGCAGAAGCCCATCGGCGCGGTCGTCAGGATCAGCGTCCGGATCCCGGCCGAGCGCAGCGCCCCGAGCGCGCCGTGCGACCCGGCGTGCGCGCTGATCACCCACGCGCGCACGGGCGGCTGGACCAAGAACCCGCACAACCCGCCGAGCAGCAGCAGCGGCGACAGGATCAGCGGCGCCGCCGGATCGATCAGCACCGCCAGCGCCGCGGTCAGCAGCGGGCCGGTCACGAAGATCAGCTCGATCATCACGCCCTCCAGCGCCAGCGCGGTCGCCAGCAGCCCGGGCTCCTCACGAGCGAGGATGCGCGGCCACATCGCGCGCGAGATCGACCCCAGCGGCGGGATGAACGCCCCCGCCGCGACGGCCAACGCGAACAGCGCGCCGACCGGGACGTCCGACAGGCCGCACGCGACCAGCGCCCACAGCGCGATGGCGTGGACGATCGAGAACGGGACGACGACCCGCGCCAGGCCACGGCGGTCGATCAGCCGTCCGATCAGCGGCGACGTCAGGCCGACCGCCAACCCGAATCCCGCCGCGACCGCGCCCGCCGACGCGTAAGACCCGGTGTGTTCGCGGCAGAACAGGACGATCGCCAGCCCGTTGATGCCGATGGGGAGCCGCGCCGGCAGCTCGGCCAGCAGCAACGCGCGGGCGTGCGGCACGCGCAGGACGCGCGCGTAACGCTCTCGGGCGCCGTTCACGACGCGCGGGCCTCGGGTCCCAGCCTCAGGCGGCGGCGTCCGGCTCGGCCGCGGCGGCCTTGCCGTGCAGCTCGAGCTCGTCCGCGCGCGCCTCGAGCGCCGCGATCACGGTCCGGATGTGCTCGTCGAAGTCCACGCCGAGCTCCTCAGCACCCTCGCGAACCTCGTCGCGGTTGACGGCCGCCGCGAACGCCGGCGTCTTAAGCTTCTTCTTCACCGACTTGGGCGTCATCCCGTGGATGCCCTCGGGACGCACGTACGCGCAGGCGACGATGAACCCAGACAGCTCGTCGACGGCGTACAAGGTCTTCGCCATCGGGGTCTCGCGCGCCACGCCCAAGAACGGCGCGTGGCCGGCGATCGCGTCGACGATCTCGGGGTCGAGGTCGCGCTCCTTCAGCGCCCGCAGGATCGTCCGCGGGTGGCCGTTCTCGGCATCGTCGAGATCCGGGAAGCGCTCGTAGTCGGCGTCGTGCAGCAGGCCGGCCACGGCCCACCGCTCCTCGTCCTCGCCGTGCTGCCGGGCATAGGCGACCATGGACGCCTCGACGGCCAGGCAGTGCTTGCGCAAAGACGGCGATTCGACCCACTCGGCGAGGAGGTCCCAGGCCTCCTCCCGCGAAAGCTGCGAGGACATGGCTGTTACCCTAGCCCAGCGCCCCGCGACCGCCGATTCCGGCCGATCCGGGCGCTTTGACCGTATGGAGAAGTTCGTCATCGACGGCGGTGTGCCGCTCTCCGGGACCGTGATCCCGGCCGGCAACAAGAACGCTGCCCTGCCCTGCCTCGCCGCCTCCGCGCTCACCGCGGAGGAAGTCGTCGTGCGCAACATCCCGCGCATCCGCGACGTCCAGGCGATGCTCGACCTGCTCGAGGACCTCGGCGCCACCGTGGAGTGGCGCGGGGAGCACGAGGTCGCGATCTGCGCGGCGGGGATCACCTCCGAGTCGCGCGTGGATCCGCGCATCTCGTCGAAGATCCGCGCGTCGTTCCTGCTGGCGGGCCCGCTGCTCGCGCGCTTCGGCCGCGCCGACATGCCGCCGCCCGGCGGCGACGTCATCGGCCGCCGCCGCCTCGATCCGCACCTGGACGCGTTCAAGGCGTTGGGCGCTCGCATCGAGCGCCACGACCACACCATGTTGGAGCTCGCCGGCACGCTGCGCGCGGGCGAGATCTTCATGGACGAGCCGTCGGTCATGGGCACCGAGAACGCCCTGATGGCGGCCGCGCTGACGCCGGGCGAGACCCAGATCTTCAACGCGGCCTCCGAGCCGCACGTCGTCGACCTCGCGCGCATGCTCGTGAAGATGGGCGCGGACATCCGCGGCATCGGCTCCAACGTCATGCACGTGACGGGCAAGGGCGAGCTCGGCGGCACCTCGCACGACATCGGTCCCGATCACATCGAGATCGGCTCGTTCATGGCCATGGCCGGGATGACCGGCGGCGAGATGCGGATCAAGGACACCGAGCCCGACGACCTGCGGATGATCCGCCTCGTCTTCCGCCGGATCGGCCTGGAGACGCAGTTGGACGGCGCCGACGTGATCGTGCCGGGCGGCCAGAAGCTGGTCGTCGAGCGTGACATGGGCGAGCACACGTCCAAGGTCCAGGACGGGCCGTGGCCAGCGTTCCCGGCCGACCTGACCTCGATCGCGGTCGCGCTGGCGACCCAGAGCGACGGTGAGGTCATGGTCCACGAGTGGATGTTCGAGTCGCGCTTGTTCTTCTGCGACAAGCTAATCGCGATGGGTGCCAACATCTTCATCGCGGACCCGCATCGCGCGCTGATCCACGGGCCGCGGCAGCTGCGCGCGGCGCGCGTGGAGTCGCCGGACATCCGCGCGGGCATGGCGGTGCTGCTGGCGGCGTTGACGGCCGAGGGCCGGACCGAGATCGGCAACATCCGCCAGATCGACCGCGGCTATGAGCGGATCGACGAGCGTTTGCGCGAGCTGGGCGCGTCGATCGAGCGCGTGGCGGAGCAGCCGGCGCTCGCCTAGCGGCGACGCCGAAGGTTTCCGCCGCCGCGGGTTTCGCCCTCTGGGCGAACACCCGCCCCGCAAGCGAGCGCTCTGCGCGAGCTTGCGACTTCGTCACATACCGCGCGACTTTCGTAACACCTGGTCTCGTAGTCTGCGGACTCCGATGATCCACCCCATCCCCAACGGGACGCGAGACGTCCTGCCCGACGAGATGCGCGAGCTGCGTGCCATCACCGAGGCGATACGGGGTGTGTTCGAACATCGGGGCTACGGAGAGGTGTGGACGCCGACGATCGAGTTCGAGGACGTCTTGCGGCGCGGCGAGACCGGGGTGGACCCGGCCTACCGCGTCTTCGACGACCACGGGCACGTGATGGCGTTGCGCCCGGACATGACCGTGCCGATCGCGCGGGTCGCTGCGACGCGTTACGCGCAGGCCGATCCGCCGCTGCGGTTTTGCTACTTCGCCCACGTCTACCGCGGTGTGCGCCCGCACCGCGGGCAGAACCGCGAGTTCCTGCAGGCGGGCGTCGAGCTGCTCGGATCGGCGGGGCCAGACGGGACGGTCGAGGCGCTGTCGCTGGTCTGCGAGGCGCTCGACGCCGTCAACCTCAAGGGCTACCGGATCGCGCTGGGCAGCGCATCGCTGTACCCGGCGTTGTTGAAGAGCTTCGACGTGCCCGGGGATGTCGGCGAGCGGCTGCTCGCGGCGCTCGGCGCGCGCGACTTTGTCCGGTTGGAGCGTGAGGCCGCGGCGGCCGGGGTGGACGACGCGCTCGTGCGCGTGCCCCAGCTGCGCGGTGGACCGGAGGTGCTGGACGAGATCACGGGCGGCGAGGCCGACGGCCTGCGGGCGATCCTGGCCGGCCTGCCGACGACGGTCTCCGAGCGGATCGTGCTGGACCTCGGGCTGGCGCGCGGATTGGGCTACTACACCGGGTCGGTCTTCGACGTGCTCGATCCCGCGCTGGGCGAGCCGCTCGGTGGCGGCGGTCGCTACGACGACCTGCTGGCGCGCTTCGGGCGCGACCTGCCGGCGGTCGGCTTCGCGCTCAACGTCGACCGGTTGCACTTGGCGCTTGCGGGCGAGGAGGTCGCGGCATGACTCGCGATCCGGGCAAGCTGACGATCGCGGTGCCGCGCGGCGCGATGTTCGGCGAGTCGCTCGACCTGCTCGACGCGGTCGGGGTCGACACCGCCGAGGTGCGCGCCAACGGCCGCAAATTGCTCTTCGAGGACGTCGGGATCGTCACCATGCGGCCGTCTGACGTGCCGACCTACGTGGAGGCGGGCGCGGCCGACGTCGGCATCACCGGCAAGGACGTGCTGACCGAGCAAGAGGAGCGCGAGGTCGTCGAGCTGCTGGACCTCGGTCTGGGGCCGTGCAGCATGGTGTTCGCCACGGTCCGGACGCCGGAGGGTCAGCCGGATCCGGCCGCCGAGGCGCTGCGGCGCCTGGGCGTAATGCGTGTCGCGACCAAGTACTACAAGATCGCTCTGCGCTACTTCGAGGAGACCGGCCGCGCGGTGGAGATCGTCGAGGTGAAGGGGTCGGTCGAGCTGGCGCCGCTCACGGGGCTGGCGGAGGCGATCGTCGACCTCACCGCGACGGGCAACACGCTCCGCGAGAATGGCCTGGTCATCCGCGAAGAGATCTTGACCTCGACCGCGCGCCTGATCGCCAACCCTGTGTCGCACAAGCTGAAGTCCGCCGCGATCGACGAGCTGTCCCGTCGCATGCGGGCCGCTGTCGCCGACTCCTCGTTCTCACCGGTGCCGGGCGGATGAACGTCGAGCGGCTGGAGGCCAAGGAGGCGGGCGGACCCGAGGCGGTCGCGGAGGCGCTGCGCGCGCTGACGCCCGCAGGCGTGTCGGTGTCCGGGACGGTCAGCGAGATCGTGGCGTCGGTCCGCACGCGCGGCGAGCAGGCGCTCGTCGAGTACGCGGAGCGCTTCGACAGCGTGACCGGGCCACTGCGGGTCTCCGCAGAGGAGTTGGCGGAGGCGTTGGAGGCCCTGGACCCCGCGGTGCGCGCGGGCCTGGAGATCGCGATCGCCAACGTGCGTGCGGTTGCCGAGGCGGGACGCGCCGACGACAAGGTGGTGGATTTGCCCGAGGGGCAGTCGGTCACGATCCGCGAGGTCCCGGTCCGTCGCGCGGCGATCTACACGCCCGGCGGGCGCAACCCCTACCCGTCGACGGTTGTGATGGGCGTCGTGACCGCGCGGGCGGCGGGCGTCGACGAGGTCGTGGTCTGCGCGCCGGGCGCGCACCCGGTGATCCTCGCGGCGTGCGCGCTGTGCGGCGCCGACGAGGTCTGGCGGATGGGCGGCGCTCACGCGGTCGCCGCGTTCGCCTACGGGACCGAGTCGGTCGATCGCGTGGACGTCATCGCAGGCCCGGGCTCGCTGTACGTCCAGGAGGCCAAGCGCCAAGTGAGCGGGGACGTCGGGATCGACGGCTTCGCGGGTCCGTCGGATCTGCTCGTGCTCGCCAGCGGTGACGCGGAGGCGGCGCTGGTCGCCGCCGACCTGCTCGCCCAGGCCGAGCACGGCGCGGGCACGATCTCGGCGCTGGTCACCGACGACGCTGAGCTAGCCGAGGACGTCGCGGCCCGGCTGTCGGCCGAGCCGGATGGCGACGCGGCGACTGCTGTCGTCGTGGTGGCGTCGATCAACGAAGGGCTGGCGGTCGCCGAGGCGTTCGCGCCCGAGCACCTCGAGCTGATGGGATCCGGCGCGGAGGCGGTCGTAGACGCGGTCCGCAGCGCCGGATGCGTCTTCGTGGGTCGCGAGAGCGGCACCGCGTTCGGCGATTACGTCGCGGGCTCCAACCACACGCTGCCGACCGGCGGCGCCGCGCGATTCACGTCCGGGCTGTCGACGCGGCAGTTCCGGCGGCGCATGAGCGTGGTGCGGATCAACGGCGCTGCGGACGCGCTCGCGCGGGCCGGCGTGCCGATCGCGGAGGCCGAGGGTTTCACCCGGCACGCGGAGTCGATGCGGGTGCGGGAGAATCCCTCGGGATGACGCGCACCGCTGAGATCGCCCGCCAGACCAAGGAGACCGACGTCCACCTGACGCTCGGTCTCGACGGCGAAGGCGCCGGAACCCGTGAGACGGGCGTCGGCTTCCTCGACCACATGCTGGACCTGCTGGCGCGGCACGGGCGGCTGGACCTGCTGGTCGACGTCAAGGGCGACCTGGAGACCGGCGCGCACCACACCGTCGAGGACACCGGCATCGTCTTCGGCCAGGCGCTCGATCAGGCGCTTGGCGACCGCGCGGGGATCTTCCGCTACGGCCACGCGGTCGTGCCGATGGACGAGGCGCGTGCGTCGGTCGCGCTCGACCTGTCCGGGCGCCCGTTCCTGGCCTGGGAGGTTGAGCTGCCCGGCGGCGGTACCGGCAACTTCGACCACGAGCTGGCCGAGGAGTTCTTCCGGGCGATCTCGTCGGCGGCGAAGATGACGTTGCACGTCACGCTCGAGGCCGGGACCAACGCCCATCACATGATCGAGGCGATCTTCAAGGCCTTCGCGCGGGCGCTTCGCGCGGCGATCGCGATCGACGCCGCTGAGCAGGGTCGCGTGCCGTCGACCAAGGGAACGCTGACCTCATGACCCGCGCGAGCACGCCATGACGGTCACCCTCGGCCTCGTCGATTACGGCATGGGCAACCGGCGCTCGATGGAGAAGTCCCTAGAGCGCGCGGGGGCGACGGTCGTGCTGACCGGCGACCACGACGCGCTGCGGGCGACCGACGGCCTCGTCGTGCCGGGCGTCGGCGCGTTCGCCCGTGCGATGGAGGCACTGGACGCGACAGGGCTGACCGAGCTGATCCGCGAGCGCGCAGATGAGGGCGTGCCGGTGCTCGGCGCGTGCCTGGGCATGCAGTTGCTCTTCGAGCGGTCGGCGGAGTTCGGCGCGCATGAGGGTCTCGGCCTGCTGCCCGGCGAGGTCGTGCCGCTCGACACGCGCGGGCTCAAAGTCCCGCACATCGGCTGGAACAACGTCCGGTGGTCGCAGCCTTCCGCGCTCAGCGAGGGCTTGCCCGACCCGGCGCCGTTCTACCACGTTCACAGCTTCGTTCCTGGGATCCCGCTCGACAGCGAGATCGCGCTCGGCATCAGCGACTACGGCAGCGAGTTCGCCTCGGTCGTCGGCCGCGGGAACGTCTTCGGCACCCAGTTCCATCCCGAGAAGTCCTCGCGCGACGGCATCGCCTTGCTGGCGAACTTCGTGCGGGTCTGTACGTCAGTGGAGGCGACGGCAGCTTGATCCTGTATCCGGCGATCGACATCAGCGAGGGCAAGGCAGTCCGGCTGGTCAAAGGTGACTTCAATCAAGTCACGGTCTACGAGGACTCGCCGCTCGAAGCGGCGCGCGCGTGGGTTGAGGCCGGCGCTCGCTTCCTGCATGTCGTAGATCTCGACGGCGCCCGCACGGGCTCGCCGAAGTCGCTCGACCATCTAGAGCAGATCACCTCCGAGCTGCACGTGCCGGTCCAATACGGCGGCGGCCTGCGTTCGCTGCCGGCGGTGCGCGACGCGCTGCGCGCTGGGGCCGAGCGTGTGATCCTCGGCACCGCGGCGTTCAACGACATCGACTTCCTCGACGACGTGCTGGGCGCTTTCCGCGATCGCACGATCGTCAGCGTCGACACCCGCGGCGGCAACATCTCGACGTCCGGCTGGCAGGAGACCACCCAGATGCCGGCCGAGGCTGTCATCGAGCGCCTGCAGAACCGCGGCGTACGCTCCTTCGTCTACACCGACGTCGACCGCGACGGCATGCTCGGCGGCATCAACTTTGAGGCCGTCAAGAAGATCGCCCAGGTCGTCCGCGGCCGCTTCATCTACTCCGGCGGCATCGGCACCCTCGACGACCTCCGTGGCCTTCGCGACCTCCGTCAGGTCAACCTCGGCGGCGTCATCGCCGGCAAGGCCCTCTACGAAGGCCGCTTCACGATCGCCGAGGGCCAGCAGGCCCTTCAGCCGGAGACCGAAGACACCAAGAAGCCCTACCGCGCCGTGCCCGCCAGCGACTGATCGACCCCGCCGCTCTCCGGTAGGCAGCCGGGTAGCGGGCGCGGTGGTTGGCGGGCGAGGCGGGTGCTGGGCGGAGGGCGAGGCGGTCGGGTGGTGTCCATGCGTCCAGGCCGTCGCGCCTAGGCATGGTTGTCGCCGGGCTTGGATGGCGCGTACGGTCGGCGCGCCATGAGCGGTCCTCTGCGCGTAGCGATGTTCCTCGTCTCGGTGGCGTTGATGGCCGGGGCGCCCGCGGAGGCGGCCAAGCCGAAGGCGAAGGCGTGCAAAAAGGGCACGGTCGCGGTCAAGCTCGGGAAGGGGACGCGGTGCGTGAAGCTGCGGGTCGCGCCACCGAAGCCCAAGGTCGTCGACCACGGGCGGCTCGCGTTCGACCGTGTGCTATCGACGACCTGGCCGGCGTTGAAGGACAAGCGCGGACGGCGCGTGCGATCGCCCCTCCAGGAGCTGCGGCACGTGCCCGGCGGGGTGGACAAGGTGCAGGCGGCCGTCACGAAAGGGCTGAAGCTCGCGGCGGCCAAGCGGACGGCCAGGGCGGCGCAGAGCGACGGCGGCGGCCTCACCGGCGTCGCGCAGGGGACCACGATCGGGTTCGACGCGGTCGTGCCGGCGGGGGAGTACCGGATCGCGATCTCCTACCGCACCGACGACGTCGAGGGCGGCAGCGTCAAGGGCGTGCGCTGCCCGACGGCGGCCGGTCTGCTCAAGGGTGACCTGGAGGTCATGACGCGGATCACGATTCGCATCACGAGAGACGGCGAGCTGGTCTCCGGGACCTCGACGCAGATCACCGACACCGCGCACTTCGAGGCCCAGACGGCGGACGACGCGAAGCTCGACACGCTCGACGTCGACCACGTGAGCGCGCTCAACCACTCGTCGGTCGGCGACGGCCACGCGGCGATCGCCATCCGGATGCAGGCCCACCGCGTCGCGCAGGTCGACATGCGATCGGCGACCAACGCCTACACGTTGAAGTCCAAGCAGCTCGATCTCCGTGCTGACGTCCAGGGCGCTCCGCCCGACCAGGACGCGGCGCTGGACGCCGAGGCCGCCCGCAAGCTGTTGGAGGGCTCTGACCAGTCGTTCTCGCGCATCGTCGCCCGCGGCGTCGGCGTCTACCGCACGATCGAGGGTGAGATCAACCAGGCCGGCACCTGCGCGACCATGCTCTTCGACCCGCCCGGCGAGGGCGCGCGGCCCACGGTCAAGAACGGGACCGGCACGTTCACGTCCACCATGCGCCCGCGCGTCGATCCCGGCAACGACGCGGCCGGGCGCTGGACGCTGACCGACAAGCGCCAGGTTGCGATCGGCCCGGAGTCGGCGAGCCGGACCAAGCCGTCGTTCACCTTCACCGTCACCGATGACGGAGCACCGTCCGGCTCGGCGACGTTCCGCGCTACGTCCAAGGCCGGCGTCGCGGTCGGCACCCGCACGATCCCGATCGAGCAGGCCGCTCCGCGCTACCGCGTCACCGCGTTCACCTACACCGACCAGATCTCGTTCGACGGCATCGCGCCCTACCTCGGCTGTGCGCCGAGCACAAGCCAGGGCAACGCCACCACCTTGATCCCGTCCGGTCGCCCCGAGGACGGCGCGCTCAGCCCGCCGATCCCCGCGCCGTTCGGCAACGGCGAGCAGACCGGCCTGCTGACCGCCACCGGCCGGATCCAGAAGACCGTCGCGGAGAGCGGCTGCAAGTGGAACGACGACGCCACCGCGCGGATCCCGTGCCAGCTGCAGAACTCCGGCGCCGAGGACTTCACCCTCGCGCTCGACCTGCTCGTCCCCGCGGGCTCGGGCGACGCCAAGCTCACCTGGCACGTGCACCGGGCCGACGTCGGCGACGTGGCGCCGATCATCAGCGCGTGCGAGATCGCGGTCACGCAGGCCGCCGGACCGTTCACCGTCGTCACCTCCGCGCCGCGCGCCGCGCTGCTCGACCCTGGCCCGCACACGTTCTCGGTCGACGTGCCCTACGAGGAGACCGGCACGTCGAGCTATGGCGGCGCCATCCATTCCAACGCGCACTACTCGATCACCATCGAGCGCCTCTGAAGGCGCGCGCCGCGCGCCCGCCGATAGCCTCCATCGCCGATGCACCTCAAGCGCGTGATCCCCTGCCTGGACGTCGACAACGGCCGTGTCGTCAAGGGCACCAACTTCGTCGGGCTCCGCGACGCGGGCGATCCCGTGGAGCTGGCCGAGCGCTACGACGCCGAGGGCGCCGACGAGGTCATCTTCCTGGACATCACCGCCACGCACGAGCAGCGCGAGACGATCGTCGAGCTCGCGCGCCGCACGGCCGACAACGTGTTCATCCCGTTCACGATCGGCGGCGGGATCCGGTCGGTGGCCGACGCCCAGGCCGTCCTCGACGCCGGCGCCGACAAGGTGTCGGTCAACTCCGCGGCGGTGGCGCGCCCCGACCTGCTCGACGAGCTGTCCGAGCACTTCGGCTCCCAGTGCGTCGTCCTGGCGATCGACGCCAAGCGCCGCATGGACGCCTCGCAGGCCGACGGCTGGGAGGTCTTCGTTGCGGGCGGCCGCACCCCGACCGGCCGCGACGCGGTCGAGTGGGCGGTCGAGGGCGTCAAGCGCGGCGCGGGGGAGATCCTGTTGACCTCGATGGACCGCGACGGCACCAAGGACGGCTACGACCTCGACCTCACGCGCGCGGTCGCGCAGGCGGTCGACGTCCCCGTGATCGCCTCGGGCGGGGCCGGGAACCTCGACCACCTGACCGAGGCGCTGGAGGCCGGCGCCGACGCGGCGCTCGTCGCGTCGCTGTTTCACTTCGGCGAGCACACCGTGCACGAGGCCAAGGAGCGACTGCTGGCCGCGGGCATCCCTGTGCGACCGTAGACGCGCCACAACCTGGCCGACCGTATAGGTGGGCCGCCGAACCAACCGGCATACGTTGGGCCCCATGCAAGGGGCGGTGCGGGTCTTCTCCGCGGCAGCGTGCGCGCTGTCGCTCTCAATCGCGTGCGCTTCGAGCGCTCAGGCCGACGTCGTCCCGGTGGTCTCCGCCTCGGGGTCCGGCACCGGCTCGACGGTCACCGCGAGCATCGCCGTGCCCGCCGCCGGCACCGGCAAGCTCCTGGCGGTCGGGATCTCGACGACCAACACCGCGACGGTGACCGGCGTCGCCTACGCCGGGCAGGCGCTGACCAAGCGCGTCTCCCAGGGCCAGTCCGGCACGGGCGTCACGGGCGTCGCCGCCGAGATCTGGACGCTCAGCGCGCCGCCCTCCGGCAACGGCACCGTGACCGTGACGCTCTCCGCGGCCGCTCCGGCGATCGTCGGCGCGACCGCCTACACCGGCGTCGACGCGATCGACCCGGTCATCGTCGCCACCGCGACCCCGGGCGACGACAGCTCCAACGCCGCGTCGATCGCCCTCAACAACACGACGGCGGGCGACGGGATGTTCGGCGTCCTCGCGCTCGGCAACGTCAGCAACACGAGCACGCCGTTCACGCAGGGCTCCACCGACCTGGTCCAGGCGGACCTGCGCTGGGCGACGCTGACCGGCACGGTCCGCGGCGCGGGCGCGACGCGCATCGGCAACACCGGCCAGAACCAGGCGACCACCGCGGGCATCAACTGGCGCTGGACCAACGTCCAGAGCCAGCTCAACCCGCACGTCGACGCGGTCGCCGCGCTGCGCAAGGCGGGCGCTTCGATCGCACCGGCGGTCACGACGGCCGACGCGACCGACGTCACGACGACCAGCGCAAAGCTCGGCGGCCAGGTCACCAACAACGGCAACGGGATCCTCACGGCGCGCGGCGTCGCCTACTGCCTGAGCCCCTGCACGCCGACGCTCGGCGCGCCCGGCACGAGCATCGAGCAGGACGCCAACAACTCGCTCGACCCCTTCACCTTCACCGCGGCGAGCCTCACGGGCGCCAAGGGCTACACCGTCCGCGCGTTCGCCACCAACAGCGCGGGCACCGGCTACGGCGCGAGCAAGACCTTCACCACGGCGACGCCCAACCGGGCGCCCGTCGCGGTCGCGATCCCCGCGCCCGCGAACCGCTACACGATCACCGAGGGCGACGGCCTGGCGCTCGACGCCTCGCAGTCCTCCGATCCTGACGGCGACGTGCTGACCTACGCGTGGGACCTCGACGGCGACACCGAGTACGACGACGCGACCGGCGCCACCCCGACGCTGACGGCCGTCCAGGCCGACGCGCTCGGCTTCGGCGACGGCCCGTTCAACACGATCCTGGGCCTGCGGGTCTCCGACGGCAAGACCACCACCGCGGGGACCGTCCCGCTGACGGTCCTCAACGCCACGCCGACCGCGACGCCCAGTGGTGACACGACGGTCCCCGAAGGCTCGCCCGCGACGATCGGCCTCGACAACGCCGCCGACGCGGGACCGAACGACCGCTCGACGCTGCGCTACTTCTTCGACACCGACGGCGACGGCGTCGCCAACGGCAGCGGCGAGACCTACGGCGACGCCCTGAACGACGCGTCGACCACGTTCACGCCCGACGACAACGCGACCCTGCACCTCACCGCCGCCGTGATCGACAAGGACGAGGCCGTCTCGCGCTACGCCCGCGATCTCGTCGTGACCAACGTCGCGCCGACCGCGACGTTCGCCAACGACGGCGCGGTCGACGAGGGCGAAGACGCGCACGTCGCGTTCACCGCGCCGAGCGACCCGTCGGCCGCCGACACCGGCGCCGGGTTCCGCTACGCCTACGACACCGACAACGACGGCACGTGGGACGTCGGCGACGGCACCTACGCGGGCGGCGTCATCGCCACGTCGCTGGATGTCCCGACCGACGACGACGGCACGGTCACCGTCCGCGGCGCGATCGTCGACAAGGACGACGGCGTCGCGACCTACACGACCGCCATCACGGTGGGCAACGTCGCGCCGGCGGTGACGCTCGCGACGCCCGCCGCGGTCCAGGAGGGCACGCCGCTGACGCTCACGGCCGACGTGGCGGACGCCTCCGGCGCCGACGCGGCTGCCGGCTTCACCTACACCATCGCTTGGGGCGACGGGAAGAGCGACACGGTCGCCGGCCCGCCGCACACCACCGCGACGCACATCTACGCCGCTGCTGGGACGTACTCGATCTCGGTCACGGCCACCGACAAGGACGGCGCCGCGAGCGCCGCGGCTACCACGACCGCGACGGTCACCGCCGCGCCGGCGCCGCCCACGACGGACACGACGCCCACGACGCCGGCCCCGGCGCCCACGCCCGCCGCCCCGGTCGCGGCCGCCTCGACGCCCAAGCCCACGCCGGTCTCGGTGTCGGGCCTGAGCGTCGCCCCGCGCTGCGTGAAGGCCTCGGCCGCCACGACGCGCTCGGTCAAGTTGAAGTACAAGCTGAGCGGCGCCGCGACCGTCCGCGTCACGCTCCAGCGCGCGACCGGCTCCACGCTGGTCCGCAGCTGCCCGCCGCTGCGCGGCGTCCAGCAGGACGACGGCAAGTACAAGCCCGGGAAGTACACGCCGGTCAGCACGCAGCAGACCACCGGCACCTCGCTGACGATCGCCTCCGGCTCCAAGAACAGCGCGATCGGCACGATCGCCTCCCTGCGTCCGCAGGCGCTGCTGGCCAAGGGCACCAAGTTGAAGGCCGGCACCTACCTGATCACGGTCACGCCGCTGGGCGCGGACAACAAGCCCAACGGCGCCGTCGCTAGGGTGAAGTTCTGGGTGTTGAAGGGATAGCTCAAGACGAGATTGCGCGGGCCACGCGCGGCCATTGGCTAAAGGCCATCGGCCACGCCAAGGGCCCGCTGCCCGAGGCGTGGCTGGCCGACCCCGAGCGCGCTGCGGTACGGCTCACGCGCACGGGCTTCCCGAGGAGGCCGCGCATGGCGCCCGGCGATCGCCTCGTGTTGTACGCCTCGGTCTGGAAGCGCGTCTTCGGAATCGCCGAGGTGACCTCGGAGCCGCAGAACGACGGTGCGCCGCGCTGGCCGTGGTGGGTCTCGATCGAGCCGCTGGTCGTGATCCCGCACCTGGAGAACGCGCCGCCGGTCGAAGCGATCGGCGTCCCGCCGCGGTCGATGAGCCAGCAGTCGCACATCCGCCTCACCGAGGCCCAGTACGCGCTCGCCGCCGAGGCTCTTGGCGCGGTCGGCGCCTGACATTAGGCTCCAGCGCCAACGTGCCAGACGGGATCCAGCGCTCGCAGCTCACCGACCGCATGCGCCGCGCGCTGGACGACGGCTGCCTGCTCGTCGTCGCGCCCGCGGGCTACGGCAAGACGCTTGCGGTTCAGCAGGCGGTCGAGGCCCACGACGCGCCCGCGATCTTCCACGCCTGTCGCGAGCGCGACGCCGACGGCGGCCGGCTGATCGTCTCGATCCTGGAGGCGGTGCGCCGCACCGTCCCGGGCGCGGCCGACGTCTTGCTCGACCAGCTCGGCGAGGCGGGGGAGACCGTCGATCCCGCGACCGCCGCGCAGGTGCTCGTCGACGACCTCGGACGGCTGCTGGTCGAGCCGCTGATCCTGGTCGTCGACGACGTCGAGCGCCTCGGTGATGCGCCGCCCGCGATCGCGGTGCTCGGCGCGCTGCTTGAAGGCGCGGGCGGGCCACTGCGCCTGGTCGTCGCCTCTCGCCGCCGGCCGCCGCTGAAGCTCGCCAAGCTGACCGCCGCCGGGCTCGTGACCGAGCTCGGGGAGGCCGACCTCGTCTTCAGCGCCGAGGAGTGCGCCGCGGTGCTGGAGGCGCGCGACGGCCGCCCGCCGAGCGACGCTGAGGTCGAGGCCACCATGTCGCGCACGCTCGGCTGGCCGCTGGGCGTCGCGCTCGGCGCCGCGCGCGCGGCAGACGGCGCGGCCGCGATCGAGCAGTTCCTGGTCGAGGAGGTCCTGGACGAGCTGGACGCGGCGACGCGCAGCGCGCTGCTGGACTCCTCGGTGGTCGACGAGCTGTCGCCCGCGACGCTCGGCGCGCTGGGGTTGGAGCCGGGCGTGCTGGAGTCCGCCGCGCGCCTCGGGCTCAGCCTGCGCGAGGTCGCCGGCTCGCCGGGCGTGACCGCCTGGCATCCGCTGGTGCGCGAGGCGCTGCGCTCCCGCTGGGCGCGCGAGCGCGGCGCTGAGGACCGTGCTGCGCTGATGGACCGCGCCGCGGGCGCGCTGGCGCAGGAGGGCCGCCACGCCGAGGCGGTCGAGGCGTGGCTGGACGCCGGGCGCGGCGACCAGGCGCTGGGCCTCATGCTCGCCGACGCTCCGACGCTCGTGCGCGCCTCGCCGGACCTGCTGTGCACCTGGCTGGATCGCCTCGGCCCGGCCGTTCGCGGGACGCCCGGAGCGGCGATGCTCGACGGGTTGTTGCTCGTCGCCTCGGGCCGGCTCGGCGAGGCCGTCGACGTCCTCTACGACGCCGGCACCGGCCTGGCCGCGGCCGGGCTTCAGGAGCCCGCCGACGTCGCGTGCGCGGCGTTGTTGGAGGCCTCGTATTGGTCCGGGCGCCTGGACGAGGTCGAGCGCATCGGCAAGTTGTATGACGACCCGGAGCCGTTGGCCGGACGGCCGATCGCGCTGGTCGCCGCCGCGTGGACCGCGATCCTGCACGCCGCGCGCGGCGACGCCGCCACCGCCCTCGGGCTGCGCGAGCGCATCCTCGTCCAGCCCGGGAGCGGGCCGGGCGCGCAGGTCGCGCGGATCGCCGACGCCTACCTGTGGTTCCCTGCCGGGCGCCACGAGGAGATGCTCGCGCAGTTCAGCTCGGTCGACCACGTCCTCGATCGCCCCGAGCAAGTGCTGTATGTGTTGGCGATCTCCGCGTTCGCCCACGTCGACGTCGGTCGGGTCGAGGAGACGCTGGACTTCAACGAGCGGCTGACCGCCGAGGTCCAGCGCTCCGGCACACACCCGTTCATCGGGACGCTCGGGCCCGCGCTGCGCGGCTGGACGCTGGCGGTCGCCGGGCGTTACAGCGAGGCCGACGCGGTCGTGCAGGCGGTCGTCGGCTCGGGCGGGGCGCCACCGGACGCGTGGGCGATGGCGTGGGTGCCGGCGACGGTCGCGATCACCGCCGCGGCGCGCGGGGACGCCGAGACCGCCCGCGGCGCCGCGGAGTTCGCGATCGCTCAGACGCCGCGGATGCCGATCATGTTCGCGGACTTCCTGATCTGCTCGCTGGCGCCCGCGCTGGCTGAGATCGGCGACCGCGACCGCGCGCTGGCGCTGATCGAGGAGGGGCTGACGCGCGTCGAGACCCGGCTCGGCCGCGACGAGGCCGGCTACCACGTGGCGCGCCTGCTCGTGCTGCGCGCGTGGATCCGCGAGCAGGAGGGCGACGTGGACGGCGCGCGCGGCGACGTTGCGGACGCGCTCGCGTTGCTGACCGCCCGCCCGGAGGCCGCCGCGCACCTGGTGCGCGCCGAGTGGCCGCGGCTGCGCGCGCTGACCTGGGACCTGCTGGCCGAGGGCGCGCTGCCGGCCGCGCCGGTCGTGGGGGCGGTCGCGGGCGCGTTCGGCGACGGCCCGGATGTGCTGGAGCTGGCGTCGCACCCGAGCGCCGCGGTGCGGATCGCGGCCGCGTCGGCCATCGCGGCATCCGGGCATCCGGTCGCGGGCTCGGCGATCAAGGCGTTGGAGAACGACGAGGACCCGGCGGTCGCCGCCGCGATCACCGAGGCGGTCGCGCGGGTGCGCCGCCGTCCGCCCGCGCGCGTGTTCTCGCTGCTCGGCGGCTTCCGGCTGCGCCGTGGCGCGTGGGAGGTCGACGAGCGCACCTGGGGCCGCCCGACCGTCGTCCGGCTCGTGCGCTTCCTGCTCGTGAACCGCGGCGCGCCCGTGGCCGAGGAGCGGATCCTCGAGGCGCTGTGGCCGGACCGGCCCGCCGACAAGGCGCGCAGCGCGCTGCAGGTCGCGGTCTCCCGCGCGCGGCAGGTCGTCGATCCGCCCGGCACGGAGAGCAGTGCCATCAAGTACTCCGACCGCGCCTACATCTTGGAGCTCGACGAACGCGACGTCGTCGACGCCGAGCGTTTCACCGTCGTCGCGACCGAGGCGCTGGCGACGATCGGCCCGGCGCGCCGCGGTGCGCTGGAGTCGGCCGCCGGGCTGTGGGCCGGCACGCCGCTGCCCGAGGAGGAGTACGCGGACTGGGCGACCGACTGGCGCGAGGAGCTGGAGGCGCTGCTGCACCGCGTGCTGGTCGCGCTGGGCGACGAGCATCGCGCGGCCGGGGATGAGCTGGCGGTCGCCGCCGTAGGGCGCCGGCTGGTGGCGCTCGACCCGCTCGACGAGGGCGCGCACCGCATGCTGATCACCGCGCACGCGCGGACCGGCCGTCGGTCGCTGGCGCTGCGCCAGTACCTCGAGTGTCGCCGCCTGCTGGTCGAAGGCGCCGGGATCGAGCCGGACGCCGACACCACCGGCCTCCAGCGCCGAGTGCTCGCGGGCATGGCCGTGTAGCGCTGATTTGCAGGGCTTTCGTGGCTCTGGCAAGCGAGCGGCAAGCGCGGCGGCGCGGTCTGACCGCGGATGGCAAGCGGGCGGCAAGAGCCGACCTTCACAGTGCTCGCCATGACCGCTTCCTCCCCAACCACCCCGGCTCCTGAGGCCCAGCCGACCGTCGCGCTCCCCGGCGACGGCGAGCTTCGCTGGTACCGCGACCGCCTGGTGGACCTGCGGCTCACCGGCGCCCAGACCGGCGATCGCGTCTCGCTCGTCGAGGTCGAGATGCCCGCTGGCGCCGACACGCCGCTGCATCGCCAGCCCTACGACGACGAGACCCTCTACGTGCTGTCGGGCGCGCTGACCGTCCACATCGATGGCGAGGAGCACGAGATCGCCGCCGGCGGCGTCGTGTTCATCCCGCGCGAGACGCCGCACGCGCTGCGCGCCGACACGGACACCAAGTTGATCATCTTCGGCATCCCCGCCGGCCAGGAGCGCTACTTCCGGGCGCTCAGCGTCCCGGCGCCCGGCCGCGAGCTGCCACCGCCGCCGATCGCGCCGCCGCACCCGGCCGCCGCGATCGCCGTCCAGCAGACCGCCTATCTCAACGGCGTCGAACTGCTCGGCGACTCACCGTTCGCCACTGCTGCCTGAACGTGCGGGCTGGTGAGCTTTGCCCACATTTGGAAGGGCGAGCAACCAGTGATGCTCAGTTTCCCGTCCTAACGGGAAGGACGTCGGCTATGGCCATCTTGGAGCTCGTGCAGCCGCAGCCCGACTGGATGGGCGCGCTTGGCGTGGCGCTCACGCGTCCGCCCGGCGTTCCCGAGCGCCGCGCCGGCGAGGACCCGTGGAAGCCCGAGGCGCAGGCGATCGCTGAGCGCCCGCGCCGCATCTCCGACGACCTCGCCTGGTTCCGCCAGGCGCTCGACGACCCCGCCGAGGCCGGCCTGGAGCCGATCGACGAGTCCGCGACCGTCGCGGCGTGGGAGAGCGGCGACTCGGAGCTGATCGCGCGCTTGAACCGCCTCGACCAGCGCGGGATCCTCGACGCGGCGGGGTTCCTGCTGCACGACCCGGACATGGCGCTCCTCTAGGCGCGCGCAACGTTTCGCAAATACGATGCGCGGATGTCCGCCACCGCGCAGCCGCGCATCGTCTTTCACCTGCTCGGCCCGTCGCATCCGTGCGCCGCGGTCGAGGCCGCGCTGAAGCTCAAGGGGCTCGACTACGAGCGGGTCGAGCTGCAGCCGGGGCCGCACATCGAGCAGATGGCCGCGGTCTACGGCGACGACCGCACGACCGTGCCGGGCGCGGTCTTCGACGACGAGCCGGTGCACGGATCCAACGCGATCCTGGAGCGCCTGGAGCAGATCGCGCCCTCGCCGGCGCTGTTCCCTGACGGCGAGCTGGGGGAGAAGGTCGTCGAGGCGATGACCTGGGGCGACGCCGAGCTCCAGCCGCTGGGCCGCAGCCTGACGTGGGGCGCGCTGCACTTCCGACCCGAGTCGCTCGGGACGTTCGCACCCGGCGGCGCGCCGCTGGATCCGGCCGGGACCGACTTCGCCATCAGGATGATCCGCGGCACCTGGAAGTACCACAAGCTCACGGCGGTTCGGTTGGGCGAGGATCTTGCAGGGCTGCCGGCGAAGCTCGATCGCGTGGATCGGTACGTCGCCGATGGCGTTCTGCTCGGTGAGGAGCCGAATGCGGCTGATCTGCAGATCGGCTCGACGCTCTCGGTGTTGCGCACGGTCGGGGATTTGCGCGTGTTGATCGATGGCCGGCCGGCGGAGCAGGTGGCGCGGAAGTGGTTCGAGGAGCGGCCGGGGATCGTTCCGGTGGGGGCGTTCCCGGCGGGGTGGTTGGCGTAGGCGCGCGGCGCGGGCGTTTGTGGCGCCCGGCTCGCGGCGTTGGTGGCGGTGCGGGGCGTTGGAGAGGGCCGGCGAAGGAGTGAAGCCGGGCGGGCGTGGCCGCCGCTTGGTGTCGTCCTCGGGCGTGTTGCCGGGCTCGGGGGGAGCGTTCGGGGCCGAAAGAGCGATCCGGGTCGAGTTAGCATCAACTATTCGTCATAACGCGACCCGCATCCCGAATCTCGGCCCTTATGGAGCACCGCCGGGGATCCGGGTCGTTTTAGCGTCGTATATCGACCATTAGACGACCCGGACCCATCCCTTCGGCCCCGAACCGCCCGCCCCGCGCCCAAGACGACGCCCGAGGACGACCGACAGCGGTCGCCACGCCAACCCGGCTTCACTCCTTCGCCGCCCCTCTCCAACGCCGCGCACCACCCTCAGCGCCCCGCACCGCGCGCCACAAACGCCTGCGCCACCAACACCAAGGCGCCCCTACGTAATCGTCAACCCACCATCCACCGGCAGCGTCTGCCCCGTGATGTACCCCGCCGCCGGCGACGCCAGGAACACCACCGTCGCCGCCAACTCCGCCGGATCCCCCGTCCGCCCCGCCAGGATCCGGAACTTCATCATCTCCAAGTACTCCGGCGGGTACTGGTCGGTCATCTCGCTCGCGAAGAAGCCCGGTGCGATCGAGTTGACGCGGATGCCCTTGCGGCCGGTCCACTGCTGGGCCAGGTCGCGGGTGAGGCCGTTCAACCCCGCCTTGGACGCGGCGTAGGCGGCCTGCGGCAGGCCCGCGGTCGTGATTCCCAGCACCGACGAGATGTTGATGATGCTGCTGCCCGGCGCCATCGCGCGGCCGGCGGCCTGCGCGCACCAGTAGGCGCCGTTCAAGTTGACGTCGATGACCTGGCGGAACTGCTCGGGCGTCTCGCGCGAGGCGGGGACGGCGGTTCCGACGCCCGCGTTGTTGACCAGGATGTCGACGCGGCCGAGCTGCGCGACGGTCTCGTCGATCAGGCGCTGGGCGTCCTCGGGCTTGCTGACGTCGGTCGCGACCGTGATCGCCCGGCGACCCGCGGCCTCCACGAGCTTCTTGGTGTCCTCGAGCCGGTCGGCGCGGCGGGCGCCAAGCGCGACGTCGGCGCCGGCCTCGGCCAGCGCCTGGGCGAACGCGACGCCGAGGCCGGACGAGGCGCCGGTGACGACGGCGACCTTGCCGTCGAGGCGGAAGGCATCAAGGATGGGGGACGGGACATCCGACATAGAGGACTGCTCCTGGTTCAGGGGTGAGACAGAGTTACCGGCGGGCGTCGCGGATCAGCGACGGGAGCTTCAACACCAACTTGGGTGCGTCGCGGCGCGAGTGGGCGATCGCGCGCTCGACGTCACCCGGCACCGACGCGCCCGACACCGGCGGGCCGTGGCCGACGAGCAACAGCTCGGGGTCGAGGCCGCGCAGCCCGCCGGGCGGCGTCATCCGCACCATCGGGTGGATGCCGACGTCGCCGTCGCCCAGCGCGAACGCCGGCGCGGTGCCGAGCACCTCGGCGACGACAAGCGCGCGGCGCTCCGGCCACCACAGGGCGACCTCGCGCCAGAAGCGGTTGCGGATCACGCGCAGGACCGTGAACGGCGCGCCGTCCGGCTGCGCGTCCGGCACCTTGAGGTGCGGCACGCCGAGGCGCCGCGCGAGCGCCACGCAGTCGCGGTTGTGGCGGTCCAGGAGCTGGATCACACCCGCAGGCGCGCCAAGTTCGGCGACGCGCTCCAGCGCCTGGGCGTCGTCGACCGGGTCGACCAGCCAGACGCGACCGTCGTCGACGAGCGCGTGGGACCCGCGTTCCATGGGCTCGTCCATGACCCACGTGATGCCAAGGTCGTGCTCCACGATGTGCGTCATCGACCGGGACGCTATCGCCCCACATAGTTAGGGCGCCCGACATAGCCGCTTAGGGGCGCCTAATATGCAGCCATGCTCCCGACGTTCGTGATCGGCCTGCGCGAAGGCGTTGAGGCCGCGCTCATCGTCTCCATCATCGCGACCTTCCTTCGCCAGGAGGGCCGCAAGGATGCGCTGCGCTGGGTCTGGGTCGGCGTCATCGCCGCCGCCGCGATCTGCCTCGCCATCGGCGTCCTGCTGCAGATCATCGATCAGGAACTGCCTCAGAAGGAGCAGGAGGGCCTAGAGACGATCGTCGGCGCGATCGCCGTCGGCATCGTCACCTGGATGGTCATCTGGATGCGCCGCAACGCGGCCGGCCTGGGCGCGGAGCTGCGCGCCAACACGGCCACGGCGCTGCGCGAGGGCTCGGTCAAGGCGCTGATCGGGATGGCGTTCTTCGCGGTCTTCCGCGAGGGCCTGGAGACCGCGGTCTTCCTGCTGGCCGTCTTCCAGAACACCGACAACCCCGGGACCGCCGGAACCGGCGCGGTCCTCGGCCTGCTGGCCGCGATCGCTATCGGCTTCGCGCTGTACCGCGGCGGCATCAAGCTCAACCTGTCGCGGTTCTTCCGCATCACGGGCGTCGTGCTCGCGCTCGTCGCCGCCGGCCTCGTCGCCTCGACGCTGCACACCGCGCACGAGGCCGGCTGGATCAACTTCGGCCAGGACCAGGCGCTCGACCTGACCTGGCTGGTCGTACCCGGCACGTGGACCGCCGCGCTCCTCACGGGGATGCTCGGAATCCAGCCGCAGCCGACGACCATCGAGGTCATCGGCTACTTGGCGTACGCCATCCCCGCTATCACCTACATCTTGCTGCCCGCGCGCAAGAAGCCCACCAAGGAGGGCGCAATGAAGTCCACCATCGTCGCGTCGGCGCTCGTCGCCGTCGCACTGTTGTTGGTTGCCTGTGGCTCGGACGACTCGTCTGACAACGCCGCCGGCTCGACCACCAAGCAGGTCGCCGTCAAGCTCACGGACGCCGGGTGCGAGCCGGCGTCGATGAAGCTCGACGCGGGGCGGGTGGAGTTCAAGGTCACCAACGGTGGCACGGGTCGCGTCAGCGAGTTCGAGGTCTTGAGCGGCGCGCGCATCCTGGGGGAGAAGGAGAACCTGGTCGCCGGCCTGTCGGGCTCGTTCACGGTCAACCTGAAGCCGGGCCAGTACTCGCTGGCCTGCCCGGGTGGCAAGACGGCGGCCACGGGCGTGTTGACGGTCGGCGGCAGCGCCACGGCGGCGGCCGGGTCCGACGACCCGCTGCTGAAGTCGGCGACGGCGTCCTACGCGTCCTACGTGACCAACCAGAGCAAGACGCTGACCAAGCGCACCGAGGAGTTCGTCGCGGCGGTCAAGGCTGGCGACGTCGAGAAGGCCAAGTCGCTGTTCTCCGCGACCCGCGCGCCGTACGAGACGATCGAGCCGGTCGCCGAGTCCTTCGGCACGCTGGACCCCGAGATCGACGCGCGTGTCAATGACGTTGAGAAGGGCACGCCGTGGACGGGCTTCCACAAGATCGAGCAGGGGCTGTGGGTCAAGAAGTCCACGAAGGGCCTCGAGCCGATCGCCGACAAGCTGCTGGCCGACGTCAAGAAGCTGGAGAGCAAGACCACCGGGTTGAAGTACCAGCCCGAGGAGCTGGCCAACGGCGCCAACGGCCTGCTCGACGAGGTGAGCGCGTCGAAGATCACCGGTGAGGAGGATCGCTACTCCCACACCGACCTCAGCGACTTCGCCGCCAACGTCGAGGGCTCTGAAGCCGCCTTCGGCCTCCTGGCGCCGGCGCTGAAGAAGACCGACGCCACGCTGGCCACGACGATTGCGTCCCGCTTTGACGCCGTCAACGCCGAGCTCGACTCGCTGAAGACCGGCGACACGTGGCCGACCTACGACACGATCGACGCCGCGGAGCGCAAGAAGCTCTCCCAGTTGGTCGACGCGCTCGCCGAGCCGTTGTCCAAGGTCGCCTCGAAGCTCAGCGCCTAGCTACCCTAGGTGGGAATGGGTCCCACCTCGCATCACGGTCACGACCACGGCTCGCCCAGCGGCGAGCCGTGGTCGGAGCGTGCCTCAGGCGCGCTCACCGACGCGGGCTACCGGCGCGGCGGCGCGCGGGCGGCGCTGATCGCGCTGCTCGACGCGCAGTCGTGCGCGCTCAGCGCCGCGGAGATCGAGGACGCGCTGAAGGGCGGCGACGGCCGGCCAGTCGCGCGGGCGTCGATCTACCGCATCCTCGAGCAGCTCGAAGCGCTGAAGCTGATCACCCGCGTGGAGGTCGGCCAGGGCCTGGCGCGCTTTGAGGCCGCCCGCGAGGAAGGCCATCACCATCACATGGTCTGCGACGACTGCGGCTCGGTGATCCCGTTCGCCGATCCCGACCTCGAGCGCTCGATCGCGCAGCTCGCCGACCGCGTCGCCTTCACTGTGGCTGAGCACGACGTGGTGCTGCACGGCGCGTGCCGCGATTGCGCCACGGGCTGACGCACAACGACAGCGCGTAAGCGCCGACCATGACCGCGGCGATCGACGCGCCCGCCGCCGTCCCCGCGTAGTAGGACATGTAGATCCCGCCGACGCCGGCACCGACGGCGATCGCGGCGGCGATGGCCATCATGGTGGACATGCGCGTCGTGAGCGCGCGGGCGCAGGCGGCGGGGCCGACGAGGACGGCGACGACGAGCAGGTTGCCAAGGCCTTGAACCGCGACCAGCAGCGCGCCGGCGATCAGCAGCAGCAGCGCGAGGTCGACGGTCCCGGCGCGCACGCCGAGCGCGCCGGCGTTGAGGCGGTCGAAGCCGACCAGCAGCAGCCGGCCGTGCAGCAGGGTGAGCGCGGCGAGGACGACGACCGCCAGGCCAGCGGCCAGCGCGAGGTCGCCGTCGGTGACGCCGAGCACGTCGCCGAAGAGCAGCTCGCTGAGGCCCGCGGGCGTATCGGGGGAGAGCGCGAGCAGCGCCCCGAGCCCGAGGAAGCCGGTGACGACGACGGCGACCGCGGTGTCGCGGCCGACCGCGGGCGTGCGCGCGGCGGCGGCGATCGCCAGCGCGGCGACGACCAGGCCGGCGGCACCGCCCAGGATCAGCGGGATCCCGGTCAGCGCGGCAAGCACGAGGCCCGGCAGCAGCGCGTGCGCGAGCGACTCGGTGGAGTACGACAGGTTGTAGAAGATGATCCAGCAGCCCAGCGCGCCGCCGGTGAGGCCCAGGAGCAAGACCTCCAGGAACGCGCGGCGGTCGATCGCCTGTTGCCAGGGCTCGATCAGCGAGTGCCAGACCGTCGCGAGCATCGGACAGGTCCGCCTAGTGCTCGTGGTCGTGGTGCGCGGGGATCACGCAGCGGTCGCCGCCGGCGACCTCGACCATCTCGGCGCCGTAGGTCGCCTCGAGGACCTCGCGCGTGAGGACCTCCTCGGGCGCGCCGAACGCGACCTGGTGCTTGTTGATGCACAACACGCGCTCCCAGCCGCGGGCCTGCTCGACGTCGTGGGTGGCGATCAGCAGCGCGCGGCCCTGGGTGGCGAGATCTCGCAGGAGACCGTCGAGGAGGCCGGTCGACGGCGTGTCGAGGCCGACGTAGGGCTCGTCGAGCAGCAGCACCGGCGCGTCTTGGACCAGCGCGCGGGCGACGAGCACGCGCTGGCGCTGGCCGCCGCTCATGTCGCCGAAGGTCGCGTCGGCGCGATCGGCCAGGCCGACGTCGGCCAGCGCCTGGCGGGCGCGGGCGCGATCGGCGCGCGACGGGCGCCGCCACCACGGCAGCGTCGAGAGCGTCCCCATCAGCGCGACGTCGAGCGCGGAGACCGGGAAGTCCAGGCGCGAGCGCTCGGTCTGGGGGACGACGCCGATCCGCGCGGGGCGCTCCAGCGTCCCGGCCGCGGGCGTCAGTTCGCCCAGCAGCGCGCGGAAGAGCGTCGTCTTGCCGCCGCCGTTGGGGCCGAGGACCGCGATCCGCTCGCCCGCGCGCGCGGCGAAGGAGATCTCGCGCAGGACCGGCGGCGCGCCGGGGTAGCCGGCGGCCAGACCGGAGACGGTGAGCAGCGCGTCGCTCACGCGGTCGCCACCTGACCGACCCGGCGACGGTCGCGCGCGAAGCGGGCCAGCGCCGCGAGGCCGAAGACCCCGCCGCCGACGACCGCGATCGTCGCGCCCGGCGGCGCGTTGGCCTCCACGGAGATCCACAGCCCGGCGACGCCCTCGACGAGCACGAGCGCGACCGTCGCGACCTGCCACGCAGGCAGCCGGTCGACGAACAGCCGCGTCGTCGCCGCCGGGACGACGAGCAGCGCCGTCGCCAGCAGCGCGCCGATCGCGTCCAGCGCCGCGACCGCGCTCGCCGCGACCAGCGCGAGCAGCACGAGGTCGGGCAGCGGCGACCGCGCGCCCAGGGCGCGCGCGCCGTCGCGGTCAAAGCCTGCGGCCAGCCACCGTCGGCCCAGCACCGCGCCTGCGAGCAGGACCAGCACGCCGACCACGGCCGCCACGAGCTGGTCGGTCGAGTCGATGATCAACAGCGAGCCGAACAGCAGCCGTTCGACGCTGCCTTGGGAGTGGAAGACGTCGCTGGCGAGGATCACCCCCGCGGCGAGCGCGCCGACCAGGACCAGCGCGGTGACCGAGTCGTACTCCGCCCGGCCGCGGTTGGCGAGCACGGTGACCGCCACCGCGACGAGCCCCGCGGTGGCCAATGCCCCCAACAACGGCGAGAACCCGATCCCGTCGGCCAGCACGAGCCCCGGGAACGCCGCGGTCCCGACCGCGTGGGCGTAGAAGCTCAAGCCCCGCAGGACGATCCACGTCCCGAGGATCCCGGACCCGACGGCCAGTAGCGCGATCTCGACTACGGCACGCTGCACGAAGGGGAGGTCGAAGGGCGCCGGCACGGTCGGCCGAGTATAGGCAAAAGAGACCGGTTCTCATCTGCCGGATGAGTGGGCGGAGGTCGCGGCGCGCGGCCGGTGGGCGCTACGCCTGGCTGGTGTCCCGGCGAGTTCGCCAGGCCACGAGGCGGCGGGCGAGCACGGGGGAGAGCGAGGTGGCCAGCGCTTCGGCCTCGGCGTCGGCCTGCGCGTCATCCAAGCCCAGGACCTCGTGGGCCAGGACGCGGGCCGCGTGGCGGCGCGAGGTCAGGACCAGCGCGGCGGAGGTTCCGGAAGCGGTCAGCGTCAGCGCGTCGAGCGCGACGAGGTCCAGCGCGCGCAGGCGGCGGATCATCTCCAGCGCGGTCGGGTGCGACACGCCGACCTTGCGTGCGACCGCGGCCTGCGAGGGCGGCTTGGCGTCGCCCGTGTTGAGGTCACGCAGCGCGAGCAGGTAGCGCGCCTCGCCCTCGGTCAGCTCCATGCACGGCGCATGCTCAAGGCCGGGAACGGTGGGCTGCTGAGAGGAACGTGCGGGCATCGCTGAAGTCCAGCCTACAGCCACGGGGTGACGGCGCGCGCGGTTTCTCAGCTGTGCGCCAGACCCTGGCGCAGCGCGCCCGCCACCTGGGCCAAAGCGACAGCACTGCTGCGTACCGCGCCGGTGCTGAAGAACCCGTGCAACTGGTCGTGGCGCTGGGTGGCGACGGCCACGCTGGACTCCCTCAGCCGGGCGGCATAGGCCTCGCCCTCGTCGCGCAGGACGTCCGGCAGGCAGGTCGCCACGTAGGCCGGCGGAAGGCCTTCCAAAGAGGAGGCGCGCAGTGGTGACGCCTGCCACTCGTTCCGGGTCTTGGCGTCAGGGACGTAGTGCCCGATGAACCAGTCCATCCCCGCCTCGGTCAGCAGATAGCCCTCGGAGAACGATGCGTAGGACCCGGTCTTGGCCGCGACGTCGGTCACCGGGTACAGCAGGAGTTGGAACGCCACGTCGGGCAGCCGCTCGTCGTCGCGTGCGGCGAGCGCCACGACCGCGGCCAGGTTGCCCCCAGCGCTGTCGCCGCCAACGGCCAGCCGCGCCGGGTCGGCGCCCAGGTCGGCGGCGTGATCGGCCGCCCACGCATAGGCCGAGATCGCGTCGTCGGCCGCCGCCGGGTACGGGTGCTCGGGCGCCAGCCGGTAGTCGACCGACAGCACGCGCACGCCGCTGAGGTGGGCGAGCGTCCGACAGCTCGGGTCGTGGGTGGCGATGCTCCCATGCACCCAGCCGCCGCCGTGGAAGTACACCAACAACGGCCCACGGGCTTCAGCGTCCTCTGGCACGTAGAGCCGGACCGGGATGTCCCCGCCGCGGCCCGGCGCGCGATGGTCGCTCACGGCCACCGGCAGCTTCTTGGCACCCGGCGCGGCGAGCCCGCCCGCCTGGAGTGCGAAGCGCTTGCGCTGCTCGGCGACCGGCGCCGCATCGCTCATCCGGTCCGGGCCGGCCGCCGCGAGCTTGCCGAGCAGCAGCGCCTCGGGGTGCGTCCCGGTGGCGACCGCCGGCGGCGTGCCGGCCAGGCGGCGCAGGATCCCAGGCGGCAGCGCGAACAGGAGGCGGCCGATCCGGCCGCCGAGCCAGGCCTCCAAGCGACCGGGCAGCAGCATGAGCGTGTTGGGCAACGGGTCTTCTCCTCCTGGACGGTCAGGCCACCGGCAGCATGCCAGGTCGCGCAAGCTCATGTTGTACGCGAAGCGGGACCGGGTATTCCGCCTACGTGAACCGAGCGGCCGGCCTCCCCGACGACACCTTCTGGATCGTCGTCGACGACGAGAGCGGGGTGCCGTGCGTCCGCCTCTCTGGCGACCTCGACCTCGCCGCCACGAGCCGTCTGCGCACGGTTCTGCGCCCGCTGATCGCCTCTCATCAGGCACAGCGCGTCACGGTCGACCTCGACGCCGTCGACCTGGTCGAGACCGTCTCGGCCAGCTTCCTCGCCCGTGAGCAGCTCCGCGCCCACGCTCAGGGCGTCGGCCTGGAGCTGCGCGGCGCCCGCGGCGTTGCGCGGCGCCTGCTCGCGCTCGCGGGCGCTCGCCAAAACGCCTGAGCGCCGGCAACGCGCTCCGTCATCGCCAGGACGTTCTCAGGAAGGTTCCCCCGGTCGGGTGAGCCGATCGGCCATGCCGCCGTCCGACTACCGAGACGTAGTCGCAAACGAACTGAGGAAGCACGCTGATGCGGGTCAAGTTGGGTGTGTTGGGCAAGGTGCTCGGCACCGCAGGGGTCCTGGTTGCGTTGATGGCAGTGGTCGGGTTCTTCTCGATCGCCAAGCTCAACGGCGTCAAGGACAAGTCGAACGAGATGTACACCAACTCGGTCGAGTCTCTGAAGACGATGGGTGGGTTCTCCACCGCGGTCAACGACCAGCAGCGGATGGTCTGGAAGGGCATCGCGCTGGCCGGAAAGGCCGACAAGCAGGCCGAGGCCGACGAGACCACGGCGACCGCCGTCAAGGCCGCGCGCGCCGATCTCCAGGACCAGAACAGCGGCTTCCTCTTCGCCGTCGAGAAGCCCCTCATGGCGCGGATCACCACGAACTACGCCAGCTACGAGAAGCTCCGTGGCCAGATCCGCAGCCTCACCCGCCAGGGTCGCGTCAGCGAGGCGATCGCCCTGACCGACGATCTCTCCGCGGCGCACAACGCGCTGACCGCCGACATCGACAAGGACATCGCGCTCAACTCGAAGGCCGCCGCGGACTACAACGCGTCCGTCAAGGACACCGCATCCAGCAGCCGCACCGCGATCATCGTGCTGCTCCTGGTCGCGATCCTGGCCGGCGCCGGGCTGGCGTTCGTCCTGGCTCGTGGTCTGAAGCGCTCCGTCGCCGACGTCCTCGACCGCATCAACTCGCTGCTCGACCACGGCGTCAAGGGCCTGCGCGACGCGATCAGCGCCATGGCCGAGGGTGACCTGACCCGCGAGGTCCAGCTCCCCACGCAGCCGATCGAGCGCATCGCGACCGACGAGCTCGGTCAGGTGGCCGGTGCGATCAACACCATCATCGACGAGATGGGCCAGACCGTCAGCGCCTACGGCGACTCGCGCCACTCGATGGTCACGCTGCTGAGCGAGGTCGACCGCACCGCCACGTTGCTGTCGTCGTCCTCGCAGCAGATGGCGTCGACCTCCGAGGAGGCCGGGCGCGCGGTCGGCGAGATTGCGTCTGCCGTCGGTGAGATCGCCGCCGGCTCCGAGCGCCAGGTGCGCGCCGCCGAGTCGACGCGCTCCTCGATCGCGCAGCTCTCCGCGTCGGCCAGCCAGTCGGCCGACTCGGCCAAGGTCGCCCAGGACGAGGCCGCTGAGGCGGGCCGCGTCGCGGGTGAGGGCGCTGCCGCCGTCGAACAGGCCACCACGATGATGGGCGAGGTCTCCGCACAGGCCGAGGCCGCCAGCGAGGCCATCCGCCAGCTCGGCGCCAAGTCCGACGAGATCGGCGGCATCGTCGACACGATCACGTCGATCGCCGAGCAGACCAACCTGCTGGCGCTGAACGCCGCCATCGAGGCCGCTCGCGCCGGCGAGCAGGGCCGCGGCTTCGCCGTGGTCGCCGAAGAGGTCCGCAAGCTGGCCGAGGAGTCCCAGACCGCCGCGGGCTCGATCGCCTCGCTGATCCGCGAGATCCAGTCCGAGACGGGCAACGCAGTCTCGGTCGTCGAGTCCGGCGCGCGTCAGACCGCGCAGGGCGCCGAGACGGTCGAGGAGGCACGTTCCGCCTTCGCCGCGATCGTCGAGCGCGTCGAGACGATGAACGGCCGCGTCCGCGAGATCAGCGAGACGGCGGGCGAGATCGCGTCGGCGTCGACCGCCATCGCGGGCGAGGTCTCCGAGGTCGTCGCGGTCGCCGAACAGTCGTCGGCCTCCTCGGAGGAGGTCTCGGCCTCGACCGAGCAGACCAGCGCGTCCGCGCAGGAGATCGCCGCCTCCGCCGAGGAGCTGGCCGCCACCGCCACGGAGCTGGAGCGCCTCGTCGGGCGCTTCACCCTCAGCGCGTAGCCGCTGCCGCGGCGCACGCCTTGTAGGCGTGCGTCGCGGTGGCCCGCGCACCGGTCGTCGTCGTGACGGCGACCGTGACCGTGAACGTCCCTCGCGGGACGCGGTAGAGCGCCAGCCGCCGCGTCCCCCGCACGGTCTTGACGACCTTGCCGTTCAGCCTCAGGACCGCGGTGGCGATCTTGTGGCCCTTGGGCTGGCGCAGCTTGACGTTGAACGTGCGCCCGGCCTGGCAGGAGCGCGTGGCGGGCAGCGAGACGAACTGCGAGCCGGGCAGCGTCGGCTTCTTCTTGGTCGTCGTCCCGGTGCTCGTGACGGGCGTTGGCGTGTCGACCGAGGCGTAGTCGTCGGGGTTGACCGGCACGGGTGCGGGATCGTCCTCGTCGATCGTCACGGTCGCGCTGCCCGCGCCGATCGACGCGCCGCGCACGTCGGCGAGCTTGACCGTGAAGCTCTTGCCGTCGCCGCGGACCCCGTCGTCGGCGATCGGGATCGTGATCGTCGCCGTGGCCGCGCCGTCGGCGAACGTGCCGGCCACCGGCGGGCCGTAGTCGACCCCGGCCTTGGCGGTGCCGTCGGTCGCGACGGCGGTGAAGCGCGGCGACGGCCCGAAGGTCAGCGAGCGCTCGACGGTCAGCGTCGCCGTCCCCGCAGACTCCGACACGCGCGCGTCGCGGATCGTCAGCGACGGCCCACACCACGCGGGCAGCTTGCTGGCCTCGCGCTCGGCGGCCGGCCACGTCGCCTCGGTGTAGAAGCACAGGAACTCGGTCTCGCTCAGCGTCGTGTCGAAGACGTCGGGCACGAAGTCGGCCGAGCTGCTGTTGGAGAGCGACGGGTTGTCGTTCTTGATCAGCAGCCGCGACGCCGTGTCGTTGACAGCGCGCACCACGAGCAGCCCACGGCCGGTGTCGGGATCGTGCTGGGCGAACCACGCGCCGTCCCAGCCGGGCGCGAGGCAGTAGTTCAGCGTGCAGCTCGTCGCGACGCTGTCGTTGTAGCCGCCCTCGCCGTTCCACAGCGTGTGCGTGTAGGGCGAGCGCGGCATCCGCGGCACGTACGGGCGCAGATGGCCGCGGGAGAAGGTGACCGGGTCGGGGCCGCCGAGGAACAGCTTGCGGGTGACGGCGAGCTGGTCGCCCTCGCCGTAGAACTGGTAGTTCGTCTGGACCGGTAGCTGGCCTTCGAAGCCGCTGCAGTCGGGCTCGGTGATCTGGCTGTCGATCTGGACCGCGCCGCCGCCGAGGTCGGTCCACGTGCCGCGCGAGCCGGGGCGCACCATCGCCGCGATCGGCGCGGGCTCGCCGTAGCTCTGGCCCCAGGTCTCCAGCGCGTCGCCGCAGGCGCTCACGCCGCCGTCGGAGGCGAGGTCGTCGGTCCCGATGCCGGCCCACTGCAGGCTGGTGAGCTGCTCGGGGTTCGTGGCGTCGAAGGCGACCGTGAATCGCGGGGTGGTCACCGTACGCGTCGCCGGGTCGACGGTCACCGACGCGGACGCGGCCGGCGCGAAGAGGGCAAGGGCCAGCGCGGCCGCGGCGAGGGGGCGCATGCAGCTCATATGGCCTAATCCTGCACACGAGTGTGTGCAAAACGCAAGTGCCTATAAGTCGAGGTTCTTGACCTGTCCACTAGAGTTGACGATCGGACTCTATGGATGCCGCTGCTGACGTTCCGTTCGACGACGACCTCGACGTGCTCGCGAGCCGGATTGGCGCCGCCGTCGCCCAGCTGCGAGACGGCAAGCGGTGGTCGTTGGGCGAGCTGGCGCGCGCGTCCGGGCTGTCGAAGACGATCCTCGCCAAGATCGAGCGCGGCGACGGCAACCCGTCGGTCGAGACGCTGTGGCGCGTGTCCCGGGCGCTCGGCGTCCCGCTCGGCGCGCTGCTCAGCCCGCCGCAGCGCAACCCGCGCGTGCGGGCGATCCCGGCGCGCTCCGGCGCGCCGATCGCCTCGGAGTCCGGGATGAGCGCCTGGCTGATCAACTCCGCTGGCCACGAGCACCGCTCTGAGGTCTTCGACATCGAGCTGCCGCGCGGGGTGGACCAGGAGACGGTCGCGCACCTGCCCGGCACCGAGGAGGTCATCGTCTGCGTGAAAGGGCGCGTGCGCGTGGGGCCGTACGACCAGGAGGTCGAGTTGGGGCCGGGCGACGCGGTCTGGTTCACCGCTGACGTGCCGCACCACTACCACGCGCTGCGCGACACGCGGACGTTGTGCTACATGATCTACCCGACGGCGCCGGAGGACCGGGCGTGAGCGCCACCCGCGTCGTGCGTGCGGGGGACGCGCAGCCGCTCATCGCCGGTGTGGTCGTCGCGCTGGTCGGCTTCGCCTCGTCGTTTGCGATCGTGCTCGCCGGCCTGCACGCGGTGGGGGCGTCCGACGCGCAGGCGTCGTCCGGGTTGTTGGTGCTGAGCCTGGCGATGGGCGTCGTCGGCACCACGCTGTCCTACATCTACAAGATGCCCTTGAGCATGGCGTGGACGACGCCGGGCGCCGCGCTGCTGATCGCCGCCGGGCCGGTCTCCGGCGGCTACTCGGCGGCGATCGGGGCGTTCGCGTTCGCGGGCGTGCTGATCGTGATCGCCGGGCTGTGGTCGCCGCTGACGCGGTTGCTGACGCTGATCCCCGGCCCGCTGGCCAGCGGGCTGCTTGCTGGGGTCCTGCTCCAGGTCTGCGTCGCGCCGGCCCACGCGGTCGTCGACGTCCCGAAGCTCGCGATCCCGATGGTCGTGGTCTGGCTCGTGCTGTGGAAGGTCGCGCGGCGCTTCGCGGTCCCGGGTGCCCTGGCCGCCGCGGCGATCGCGGTCGCCATCGACCCGGTCGACCACGCCGGCGCGACGCACCTGCTGCCGCAGCTGACCTGGACGACGCCGTCGCTGGACCTCGGCACGCTGCTCGGCCTCGGGCTGCCGCTGTTCGTGGTGACGATGGTGTCCCAGAACGTCGCCGGCATGGCGGTGCTGGCCGCCCACGGCTACAAGGCGCCGATGCGGCCAGTGCTGGCGAGTACCGGCGCGGCGACCGTGATCGGCGCGCCGTTTGGCGGGCACGGCATCAACCTGGCGGCGATCACCGCTGCGATGGCCGCGGGTCCCGACGCGGGGCCGGATCCGGCGCGGCGTTGGATCGCGGCGGCCTCGGCGGGCGCGGTGTACTTCCTGATCGGCCCGTGCGCGGGGCTGGCGACCACGCTGCTGACCGCGTCGCCGCCGGTGCTGATCGAGGCCGTGGCGGGGTTGGCGCTGCTCGGCACGCTGGGGAGCGCGCTACGCGCCGCAACCGAGGACGACGAGCGCCGCGAGGCCGCGATCGTCACCTTCGCGGTGACCGCGTCGGGCGTGACCGCGCTGGGGATCAGCGCGCCGTTCTGGGGCCTGGTCGCCGGGTTGGTGCTGCTGGCGGTGCAGCGTGCCCGCGCCTGATCCGCGCCGCTTGGGGACCGACCGCCTGGCGTCTGACGGGGCGGTCGAGGTGGTGATCGTGGAGGACTTCGCGGTCGGCGAAGGCCCGATCCGCGAGCCCCATCGCCACGACTACCACGAGCTGATGTGGCTGCGCGCGGGGGAGGGCGAGCAGCTGATCGACGGCGAGGCCTACAAGATCGTCCCCGGCACGGTCACGGTGATCGCGCGCGGCCAGGTCCACCAGTTCCGCTGGGCGCGCGGGCTGGACGGCGCGCTGCTGCGGGTGGCCGACGCGGCGGTGGCGGGCGACGACGGCTGGCTGCTGGACCGTCGCCGCGGCGCCGCCGTGATCACCGTCCCGCCCGGCGAGTGCGGCCGCTTCGAGGCGGTCCTGCGCGCGCTGCACGCCGAGACGCAGCGCCCGCCGGACCCCTACGCCGCCGAGCTGATCGGCCACCTGACCGCGACCGCGCTGCTGTGGCTGGCGCGCTGGCACGACGCGTCGCGTGCCGAGCGCCCGGAGGCCGACGACGCCGACGTCGTGCTGCACCGGCGCTTCGCCGAGGCGCTCGAGCGCGACTACACGCGCCACCACGACGTCGCGCACTACGCCGACGCGCTCGCGGTGCCGGCCGCGGCGCTGTCGCGGGCGCTGGTGAACGTCACCGGCCGGGCGACCAAGGAGCTGATCGTCGAGCGCGTGATGACCGAGGCGATGCGTCTGCTGCGCTTCACCGACGCCGGCGTCGGGGCGGTCGCCCATGCGGTCGGCTACGACGACCCCTTGTACTTCTCGCGGGCGTTCAAGCGCTACGCGGGACGCGCGCCGCAGGCCTATCGCGCAGAAGTCCATGGATCGGCGCCGTTCGCCCATTCCGAGGACGGCGCGGGCGGACGACAATGACCGTGTCATGAGCTCCCCATTTGCCGACGTCACCACCGGCCCCGCCGCCCTCGGGGTCTCCACGCTTCCCGCCACGCTGCGCCTCGGGCCCGTCCACCTAACGGTCTCCGACCTCGACCGCTCCGTCGCCTGGTACCAGGCCGCGCTCGGGATGCAGGTCCACCGCCAGGACGTGGGCGTCGCCGCGCTCGGCGCGGGCGACGAGGACGTGCTCGTGCTGCACGAGGACGCCCAGGCCGCGCAGCCTGGCCGCCGCAGCTCCGGCCTCTACCACTACGCCCTGCTCTACCCGACGCGCGAGGAGCTCGCGCGCGCCGCGCTGCGCCTGGCCGCCACGCGCACGCCGATCCAGGGCGCGTCGGATCACGGCACGCACGAGGCGATCTACCTGCCTGACCCGGATGGCAATGGCATCGAGTTGGCCGCCGACCGTCCAAGCGACGTCTGGCCCTCGCCAGAGGAGGAGTTCTCGCGCGGCGGTCCGATGCCGCTGGACTTCGACGCGCTGCTGGAGACCGTCGCGGGGGAGGAGCCGAGCCCGCGCGCGCAGACCGGCCTGCGGATGGGCCACGTCCACCTGCACGTCGGCGACCTGCCCGCGGCGCTGGCGTTCTACCGCGACGCGATCGGCTTCGACGTCTGGGCGCAGATGCCGACCGCCGCGTTCGTCGCGGCCGGCGGCTACCACCATCACCTGGGTCTGAACACCTGGCGCGGCGTGGGCGCGGCGCCGCAGCCGGCGTCCGGCGTGATCGGCCTGCGGCACTGGACGATCGTGCTCGACACGGCCGACGAGGTCGCCGAGGTCCGGGCGCGCTTGGACGCCGCGGGGATCGCGGCGCGCGACGCCGACGGCGGCTTTGAGGCCACCGACCCGTTCGGGATGACGGTGCGGGTCGTGGCCGCCTAAGGCCGCTTTTCTCCACGGAACCTCCATCTTGGATTGCGATTTGGTGTGAGGTTCTGAGAGGGTCGCTTCGTCCATTCCTAGGAGGAGGAGACCTTCATGAACATCAAGCGAGCGGCGGCCGCTGTCCTGGCCGCCGCGGCGTGCTGTGCTGTGAGCGCCCCGAGCGCCTCGGCCTTGCCCGTCATCTACAACTTCCCGACCGCGCTGGCCGCCTCGGTGGTCAACCCAGGCGGGACGCCCGCCGGCGCCAACGTCCCGTGCACGCCCTCGGCCGCCCACCCGCGGCCGGTCGTGCTGGTCAACGGCACGTTCGCCAACGCGATCATCAGCTGGAACGCGTTTGCACCACTGTTGAAGAACAACGGCTACTGCGTCTACACCTTCAACTACGGTGGTCCGCTGGTGCTCGGCCAGATCGGGTCGCTGGGCCCGATTGCCGCGTCCGCGGGCGAGCTGAAGACCAAAGTCGACAGCGTGCTCGCGTCCACGGGCGCGTCGAAGGTCGACATCGTCGGCTGGTCGCAGGGCGGCATGATGCCGCGCTACTACCTCAAGAACCTCGGCGGCGCGGCCAAGACGAACGCGCTGGTCGGGCTCTCGCCGTCCAACCACGGCACGACGCTCAGTGGGCTGGCGACGCTCGCCGGCTTCATCCCCGGCGCGCTGGACCTCGTCGGCGCGGCCTGCCCGGCGTGTCAGGACCAGGTCGTCGGCTCGCCGTTCCTGACCGCGCTGAACGCCGGCGGCGACACGGTCCCCGGCGTCAAGTACACGGTCATCCAGACGAGGTTCGACGAGGTCGTCACGCCCTACACGTCGGCCTTCCTAAGCGGGTCCAACGTCACCAACATCACGATCCAGAACAAGTGCATCTTGGATCTCGGTGACCACATCTCGATGCCCTACGACCACGTCGTCGGCCGCGAGGTCCTCAACGCCCTGGACCCGGCGCACAAGAGCTCGACGCTCTGCACGCCGATCCTGGCGGGCGTCGGCGGGTAACCGCCGACGTCATGGGGTTGCTCTGGCCGCCGGCCGGAGAGGATGGTGGGCGTGTCGACCGACACGCCCACCACCGACCCCAACCACGCAGAGGCCTTCGAGGCCCGGCGCGCCGACGCCGAGGCCGACGAGGGCAAGCGTCTGCGCAACGGGATCGTCTCGCTCGTCGTATTAGTGATCCTGGTCGGCGCGCTGCTGCTGGCGGTGCCGGGCCTGAGCGAGGTCGAGGACCGGCTCCGGGACGTCGCGCCGGGGTGGATCGCGCTAGCGATCGGGCTCGAGCTGGCGTCCTGCGCGGGCTACGCGCTCGCGTTCTGCATGATCTTCTACCGCGTGCCGACGATCCTGGCGGTGCGCACGGCGCTGTCGGAGATGGCGTTCGGCGCGGTGCTCCCGGTCGGCGGCGCGGGCGGGATCGCGATCGGCGCGTGGGTCGCCAAGGCCAAGGGCGGGTCGCTGCGGCGGTTCATGGAGCGCTCGGCCGTGCTGTTCCTGCTGACCAGCGGGATCAACGCGGCGACGCTGGCGCTGGCCGGGCTGCTGGTCGGCGTGGGCGTGCTGCACGCGCCGCACCACATCCTGTTGGGGTTGCTGCCCGGCCTGGTCGCGACCGCCGGCGTGGCGCTGTTCTGGTTCGTGCCGGCGCTGGCGGCGCGCTTCACGCTGGTCGAGGACGCCGGTCGGATGGTGCGCTGGATGCACACGACCGCGCGCGTGGTCGAGGAGGCCAAGGACGAGATCCGCCACCCGTCGTGGCGGCTGCTCGGCGCGGTCGGTTACCTGTGGTTCGACATCGCGATGTTGTGGGTCGCGTTCCGGGCCTTCGGCGAGGCGCCACCGATCGGCGCGCTCACCTTGGCGTTCCTCATCGGGTACTTGGGCAACGTCGTCCCGGTGCCGGGCGGCATCGGCGCGCTGGACGGCGGGTTGACCGCGGCGCTCGTGCTGTACGGGGCCGACCCCGCGTCAGCCGCCGCCGCGGTCCTCGTCTACCACGCGATCGTGCTCTGGGTGCCGACGCTGCTCGGCACGATCGCCTTCCTGCGGTTGCGGCGGACGCTCGCCGAGCCGCTGGTGCTCAGGCCCGAGCGCGCGCCACGTAGCGCCCGGTCTGCTTCAGGACGACATTGACCAGGTCGCCGAGGGCGATGTTCGCGTCGACGAGGTGCAGGCCCCAGGTCGCGTCGGGAAGCGCCTTGAGCGTGGGCGCGCCGGGCAGCGGCGTGATCTTCAGGACGTGCACGCCGTTCTCGGTCACGCACTGCGCGCTGTAGGCCTGCGCGTAGAGCCACGGCGTCGAGATCCCGGTCGGCGTGGGCATCCCGACCTGCGTGGTCAGCGCGCCGATCGTCGTGCCGGGGGCGAAGGGCGTGCTCGGGTAAATCGTCGTCAGGGTGGCGGGCTTCGTGGAGCCCAGCGCGGCCGGGTTGGTGCACAGCACGGTGCCGCCGGTGGCGGGCGCGAGGCGGCCGAGGCCCGAGCTCTTGCCGAAGACCGCGTTGGCGGGCGGGGTCTCGTTGAACGTCGAGAACGCGAGGACGCAGCTGGTCTGCGTGTCCTTCGCGCACGTCTTGATGTGCTTGAAGTCCTTGTTGGTGGTGTTGCCGCCGAGCAGGATCGCGGAGACGAGCTTCTTGCGCACTGCGGGCTTGGCGTCGACCTCCTTGGCCAGCAGCTCGCGCAGCATCGCCGTGCCCTGCGAGTGCGAGATGAACACGATCCCGCGACCCTTGTTGTCGTTCTTGAGGTAGTCGCGGAACGCGGCGCGGACGTCGGCGTAGGCCGTATCGCGCATCTTCGTTGTGACCGTCGCCGGCTGCAGGAGACCCTGGAGCGTGATCTGGCGGTACATCGGCGCGTAGACGCGGCACAGCGAGCTGTAGCGCGCGGCCTGGTAGAGCGCGATCGAGCGCTCCTCGGGGTCGATGCGCGTGGTCGCCTGCGGCGTCTTCTGGTCAGAGACGGTGGGGTAGACGTAGAAGCAGTCGACCTGCTTGGTGGCCTTGGTCTTCGGGCCGTTGACGGGGCCCTTGACCGTGCCGTCGGCGTTCAGCCACGTCGTACCCGTGCCGACCGCGCACGGGTTGCTCGCCAGGCCGGGCTTGCAGAGCCAGGTCGTCTTGGCGGAGGCGGTGGTGGGGAGGGCGGCGAGCAGCGCAAGGAGCGCCGCGGCCAGGACGGCACGCAACAGTCGGGACATGTGTCGCACACTACGTGTTAGGACAGCGCCGCTGCAAGAACCCGCTTGGCGATCGGCGCGGCGGCCTTGCCGCCTGCCCCCGCTCCGACGAGCATGACGCCGACGGCGATCTTGGGGTCGTTGGCGGGCGCGAAGGCGACGAACCAGGCGTCGGTGTTCTTGGGGTCGGCCGCGCCGCCGCCGGTGAAGCGCAGCTCGGCGGTGCCGGTCTTGCCGGCGACGGTCACGCCGGGAATCTGCGCGGCCGTGCCGGTGCCGCCCTGGACGACGCCGATCATCATGTCGCGCACCTGGCCGGCGACCGTCGCGCTGACCGCGCGGTTCTTGAGGACGGGGTCCTCGGAGACGACGCGCGGCTTGGCGCGCACGCCCTTGTTGCCGATCGCGGCGGCGACCGACGCCATGCCCAGAGGCGTCGCGAGGTCCTTGTTCTGGCCGATGGCCGCCGAGCCGACGGCGATCGCGTCGGGCAAGTCCTTGGCGACGGGGATGGTGTTCGGCTTGGCGACGGGGACGCGCGGCGTCTCGTTGAAGCCGAACGCCTCGGCGCGCTCGACCAGGCGCTTGGCACCGACGGCGACGCCGAGCGGTGCGAAGACCGAGTTGCAGGAGTCGGCGAAGGACTTGGACAACGAGCCGCCGCAGGACTCGTTGGAGGCGTTGGCGAGCTTGACGCCGCTCAGCGTGGCGCTGGTGCGCACCGGATAAGACGAGGACGGCGTCGCCTTGCCGGACGCCAGCGCGGAGGCCAAGGTGATGATCTTGAACGTCGAGCCCGGCGGCTGGGGTGCGGAGACCGCGATGCCGGCCAAGGCGTACACGTCGCCGGTCTTCGGGTTGAGCACCGCGACGCCGCCGAGCTTTGAGCCCAGCGCCTCGGTGGCGGTCTTCTGCAGGCCGGGGCGGAGGGTGGAGTGGATCGACTTCCCGGGCGTGGCCGCGACGCGCGCGACCCGACGCTTGCCGAACCGCAGCTCGGAGCCGTTGGTGCCGTGCAGGCGGTCGGCGTAGCGGGTGTTCAACCCCTTGTAGAAGATCGACAGCGCGGGGTCGATGCGCAGGTCCTTGCCGTCGCGCGTCTTGATCTCGCCGGGGCTGGCGGTCTGCAACGTGCGGCGGCGCGGCGTCTCCCCGGTGCGCAGGCCGGGCAGGCGCATCGTCGGGCTCCAGCGCACGCCGTCCTCGGAGACCGGCAGCGAGAGCGTCCCGCGCAGCGTGCCGAAGTCGCGCGTGGCGACCGCGACCGGGACGCGCACACGGTCGCCCTTGGGATCGGACTGCTCGCCGGCGCGGCGGCTGCGCGTGGTCGCCGCATCGTCGGCGGTCTTCATCTGTGCGACGAAGCGTGCGCGGGGGTAGCGCTTCTGGGAGTCGGGGTCCAGCGAATCCCACAGCGCCGCGCTGTCGCGCTTGACGTAGGCCTTCATGAACGTGTCGGCCGCCGCGCGCTCGCGGTCGAGGTGGCGGTTGTGGCGGACGACGAGCGTGACGACGCCGCCTACAGCGACGAGCAGCAGCAGCGGGACGATGAACAGCAGCGGGTTGCGCCGCCGTCGGCCGCCTCCGGCATAGCCGCCGTAGCCGCCACCACCACCGCGCCGGCCGCCACGGCGCCCGCTGCGTCGTCCTGCACGAAGACCGGGTTCCAGCCACGGAGCACCGGCCCGCGCGCGGGGCGGCGCCGAGGCGAAGATGGAACGACGGCGTCGGCGTCGAGGCACTGACCACGGTGTTTACCGGGCGAGGCCGAGATCCGCGACGGTCGCACGCTGACGTGCGGACCCGGTCGAAGGTGCCAGAGTGGCAGGACCGAGAGTGTTTCGGGGGCGGTGCCCTGCCAATTGGCCGGTGAGCAGGACTGAGCGCCTGAGGGCGTGAGCTGTCAGGACATCTTTCCGCTTGTGGCCTGGGCCGAACGGTGGAACGTCTCTAGACGCCGGTTAGCAGAGAAACGGCGTTCGGTCGAGCCGATCCGGCTGCCGACTGGCACGTCTTGTCGCTTTGGCTCTGGCTGGGGTTTGGGGCGTGCGGTGTCATCGTCGCTGGAAGTTGGTCGGTCACGATGGAGACCGGACGGCTTGATCTCTTGGTGGAGGTCCTAGCGCCCCGGCGCGCCCGTCGTTCTCCGAATCAGGATCAGGTGACCATCAACATGAGCAGGATCTCTCGCATCGTTGTGCTCGTGACGTCGTTGGCAGCGGTCGTCGGCGCGATCGCCGGGACGGCCGGCGCGGTGACGTGGCACGTGAGTGGCAGCGGGTCGTTCACCGCTACGGCGCCTTCCGAGACGTTGTCCGGGACTATCGGCCCCCTGGCCTGTACGAGCGCAACGGCCACGGGCACGTACGCCCCCGGCTCGCTCGCCGGCGCCGTCTACAGCGGTGTTGCTGGCACGATCACTTTCGGATGCACCATCGGGCTGGGCTTCGAGTTCAGCTGTGGGTACCGGTTGACTGCAACCGCACAGCCCACCGTGACTGTGGTCACCACTGGGAACCTCGACATGACTTGCGCCGTGACTTTCGGATCCGGAGGCAAGCTGTGCGACGTCGCCGGCTCGCGCCATGCGATCTACACGAAGGGAGCGTCGGCGGACACGTTGACTCTCACTACTACGACGCTGAACGTCAGCGGCTCAGGCTGCCAGTTCGGCACCAACGACGCGCTGCACTTCAGCGAGCAGACCTTCACCGTGACCTCGGCCGGAGGCGGCCCACACATCGTGCGCACTGCCTAGGAACAGTCGCGCGGAGCAGTACCTGTAGTCATAGTAGTTCTACTCCAACTGACGGCTCACCCTTTCGATGGGGGTGGGTCGTCGGTGTAGCGCCGGTCAGTTGCCCCGGATGGCGACTGTAGCTTTGTGATAAGCAAGCTACGGTCCGGCCCTGCCAAAGCCACAAGAAGCGGTGCGGGATTGGCGCCAAAGTGCAAAGGCATGAGCCGTGCCGAGCGTTATGCCAACCTCGCGGGGGTAGTCGTCCCGTTCGCGGGCGTTCTGATCGCGATCGTCCTGCTGTGGAACTCGTGGGTCGATTGGATCGACCTCGCGATCTTCGCCGTGATGTACCTCGCGACGGCGATCGGGGTGACCGTTGGCTTCCACCGGCTGCTCACGCACCGGTCGTTCGGGGTCGACCCGTGGCTGGAGCGCACCTTCGCGCGGATGGGGCAGCTCAGCGTCGAGGGCAGCGTCCTGGACTGGGTCGCCGACCACCGCAAGCACCACGCGCACACCGACGTCGAGGGTGACCCGCACAGCCCGCACGTCGGCCACGGCAGCGGGTTGAGCGGCCTCTGGCACGCGCACACCGGCTGGCTGATGGAGACGCAGGGGCAAGCGGACTGGAAGAAGTACGCCCGCGACCTCTACGAAGACCCCAAGATGAAGGCCATCGGCCGTCACTTCCCGGCCTACGTCGTGGCCTCGCTGCTGATCCCGACCGTGACGGGCTACGTCCTACACGGCTTCACCTGGGAAGGCGCGCTGCGCGGTTACATCTGGGGCGGCCTCGTCCGGATCTTCCTCGTCCACCACGTCACGTGGTCGGTCAACTCGGTCTGCCACTACTTCGGCTCGCGCCGCTTCGACATCGAGGACAAGTCCACCAACGTGGCCTGGCTCGCGCTGCCCTCGCTCGGCGAGTCCTGGCATCACAACCACCATGCCTTCCCGCGGTCGGCCAAGCACGGCCTGAAGCCGTGGGAGATCGACCTGTCGGCCTTGTTCATCTCGGGGCTGGCGAAGGTCGGGCTGGCGCGAGATGTTGTCGTCATCGCTCCGGAGCGGCAGGAGGCGAAGGAGCTGGCGCGGGAGAAGGTCCCGGCTTAGGGGGCAGGCGTTGGGTGGTCTGCCGCTGGCTGTTTAGGTGGCGCCGGCGTTTTGGGCGGCGAAGGGCGTGAGGCTGTTGGGGCGTGGCGACCGCTTGGGGTGTGGATCGTCGTGGTCGGCGGGGATTTACAGCCGCATCAAGACATCAGACTCGGCCTCCACGGCGGTCCCTCGACCGCTGGGGTTCGAGGGACCAGGGGTTTCGGAGATCCGGGTCGCTGAGAGCTGCATATACAAGCTCGGAGCGACCCGGACCTCGAAATCGGGATCCGGGTCGTTTTATGGTCGATATACGACGCTAAAACGACCCGGACCCCCAAACGCGCGACCTTCGGGCCCGAACCCTCAAACCCCAAGGCCGACGGACGCCCCTTGAGGCCCGTATTCATGTCTTGATGCCAAAGCCAGCCCGGCCGGCACCACCCCAAGCGACGATCACTCCCGGGCGGTGGCCACGCCAGAAGGCTCTCACCCTTTTGATGAGCCGAAGAACCACCGACGCCCCGCGCCCCGCGCCCCGCGCCCAGCGAGCGCCCCGCACCGGGCGCCGTCAACGCCCGAGCTACGCTGCGCTCTTCGCCTTCGGCTCCGCCGGCTTGCGCCGGCCTGCGTGGGCGATAGGCGCCTCGGCGCGGATCTCGGCGAGCAGCCGCGCGCCGAACTCCTTGTGGGACTCGCCCGGCTGAAGGCCGCCGCCGGCCGGGCGGAAGAAGCGGACCGCGGTGCGCGGGCGCGAGCGTGGAAACTTCGGGATGTCCACCGTCCCGACCACCGAGCAGCAGACGATCGTCGCCTCGGGCACCGCCTCGGCCAACCGACCGAACCCCGAGCGGGCCGGGAGCTCGCGGCCAAGGGAGCGGGTGCCTTCGGGGAACACGCCGATGCACGACCCGGCGCGGAGCTCGTCGAGCGCGCGCTGCATGGCGTTCTGGTCGCCCTTGCCGCGCTCGATCGGGATCTGGCCCATGCCGTCGAGGATCTTGCCCAGGCCGGGCTTCCAGAGCGAGGACTTGGCCAAGGCCTTGATCTGGCGCTTGGGCAGGCCGGCGATGCCGATCGTGACCGTGTCCCAGTAGCTGTCGTGGTTGCCGGCCAGCAGCACGGGGCCGTCCTCGGGCAAGTGCTCCAGACCCGACACCTGCAACCGGCCCCACCACTTCACCGCCGGCGTCGAGGCGGCCATGGCAAGACGGTAGGTGGGCGAGATGGTGGACATGACCACCATCTTGCCCGATCGCCCGGGCTACTGCTGCGCGGAGTCCACGCGCCGCAGCTCGGAGCGGTGAGCGCGTGCGCTGCGCGCCGCCGACGCCGTCGCCCGCACCGCTCGCGCCGCCTTCGCGCCCGTGGCCGTCCAGTCCACCGCCACGAACGGCAGCTTCAACGCCGCCTGCCACGTCGACGCGTCGGTCGTGCCGGTCACCGCGATGCCGTTCGCGGTCTGGATCGCCTTGACCGCGGCGATTGTCGCCGTGTCGTACTTGCCGGTCACGGTCACGTCGGGGTAGGTCTTCGTGAGGTGCTCCTGGAGCCAGATGACCTCGTCGCCCTTGGCGCCCTTGCCGAGCGCCGGATAGCCGGGATCCGGCACCGCGGTGGTCGCGATCGGCGGCTCGTTGAGCACCTTCCAGTGCGCGTTGTCGGTCGCCTGCCACGACCACCAGGACAACCCCTGCGCGCCGTAGGCCGCCCAGAGCTGGCGGAAGCGCCGCAGGTCCGTGGCCGGCGGGTTGTCGTAGGTCTGCCCGATCGGCGCGATCGGCGTCTGGTAGATCCGGTTGTGCGCGAGCGTGTGCGCGCTGATCGTGTCCACCGACCCGCCGATGTCCTTCCAGTAGGCCTGCGGCAGATTGGCCTGCGCGGCGCCCGGCGCCAGGAAGACCGAGTAGGGCAGCGACGGGTGGTAGTCGACGTAGGGGAACGAGGTCAACCCGATGGGGTAGCTCGCCCCGACCGCGGCGCGCACCGCCGACATGTAGGTCTGCGCCGCGCTGTACTTGCCCTCGTAGGAGGACTCGGCGTCGATCACGAAGCAGTCCGCGCCGGCCTGGATCGCCGAGACCGCCACCTTCGCCTCGCCGGCCGGCGAGGACCCGTAGACGAACTGCCACGCGCATGCCTTCAGCCCGTGCTGATGCAGCGCGCCGATCAACAGCGGTGAGAACTGCGACCACGGCGTCGTGCCGTCGCCGGCCTTGACGAACACCGTCGTCACGCCGGCCGCGGCTGCACGCGCCGCGATCGCGTCGACGTCGCCGCCCTCGGTCTTCTCCATCTGCCAGATCCACATGCCGTTGCCGCGGAACGCCACCGGCATCGTCCCGCCGCCGGTCGTCGCGGGCGCGGGCACCGGCTTGGGCTCCGCGAGCACCCGGATCTTCAGCACGTTGGACCGCCGGCCGGCGCTGTCGCGCACCGTGATCTGGACGCTGCCCGGCCGCACGCCCGGTGGCACGCGCGCGACCCAGCCCGCGTTGCCGCGATGCAGCTTGGTGGCGATCGCGCCCTTCGACCACCGGAACGTCACGCGCATCCCGAGCTTCAGCCGCGTGCCCTTCAGCTGGACCTGCTTGCCGACCCGCAGCGCCACGCCGCTCTTGCAGGACGACGCGCTGACCGGAACGCACCGCACGGCCGCGAGCTTCGGCGCGCGCGAGACCGCGGCGTCGGCGGCTGACGGGACGCCGAAGACCCCGACGGCGGCGGCGGTGAGCAGGAGGACCAGACGACGCGACATCGCCTTCGAGACTCGCAGGGACCGTCGAAGTTGCGGTGCCCGGCGTCAGCGCTCGGTCAAGCGGTCCAATAGGACCACCGTTTTGCGCAGCGACTTGCGTTCGGCGGCCGTCAGCTCGCCCGCCAGCGCCTCGGCGAGCCAATGCTCACGTCCGTCGCGCTGCGCGACGAGCTTCTCAAGACCGGCCGGCGCGATCCGCAGCAGCGTCTTGCGGCCGTCGGTCGGATGCGGCTCGCCCGCGATGAAGCCCTCATCCTGCAGCAGCGAGACGGTGCGCGCCATCGACTGCGGCCGCACCTTCTCAGCGGCCGCGAGGTCGCTGGTCGTCATCGGCCCCTCGCGATCCAGCCGCCCCAGCACCGCGGTCTGACCGACGGGCAGGAGGGTGCTTTCCGCCCGCGCGCGCCGCACCAGGCGGCCGAGCGTCAGGCGCAGATCGGAGGCGAGGCGGGCGACGTCGTCGTCGGCATCCGGGGCGGGCGGCATGAGGGAAGCCTAATCATCCGGCCACCACCCAGACGGCACGTGCGCGGACGATCTCCTTGTCGCCCACGCAGAGCGAGCAGTCCGCGAACGACAACGTGCCGCCGACGCGGTCCACCTTCGTGCGCGACTCGATCCAGTCTCCAGGCTTGGCGGGCTTGAGGAAGTCGACGGTCAGCGAGACGGTCGCGCGGTCCTTGCCGTCGTCGGCGTCGGCCTCGATCGCGCGGCCGAGCGCGAAGTCCGCGAACGTCGACAGCAGCCCGCCCTGGACGGTGCCGCGATGGTTGGCGTGGCGTTCTTCGGTCTGGATCGCGAGGACCAGCTCGTCGCCGTCCTCGCGGATCAGGATCGGCCCGACGTGCTCCAGGAACGGGCCCTGGTTTGGGAATGGGGAGAAGCCAGCGGTCTGCGTCGTGCTCATCCCCCGAGCCGCTACCCCGGGATGCGGTGCGTCACGCGGCGTGTGCGCTGCGTCACGCGGCGTTGACGCGGTCCCGCCACGCGATCAGCTCGCGCAGCGGCCCGAGGTCGTAGCCCGTGCCGTCCCCGCCGATGCCGACGATCACGTGCTGGACGCCGGCCGCGACGAGCTCGTCGACGTGCTCGAGGACGTTGCCGTGGATGCCCCACGTGCGCTCGATCTCCGACGGGTTGCGACCCACGTCCGCACAGTGCGCCAACAAGATCTCGTTCTTCTTGGTGAACGTCTCCGCGTCGCCGAAGCCGTGCCACATGTGCGCGTGCTTGGCCACCAACTTGAGCGTCACCTTCTCGCCGCTGCCGCCGATCAGGATCGGGATGTCGCGCAGCGGCGGCGGGTTGAGCTTGGCCAGGCGCGCCTCGATGCGCGGCAGGTCCTCGCGCAGCGCGCGCAGCCGATCCCGCGCCTCGCCGAACTCATAGCCGTACTCGTCGTAGTCGCGCTGGAACCAGCCGGCGCCGATCCCGAGGATCGCGCGCCCGCCCGAGATGTGGTCGATCGTGCGGTGCGCGTCGGCCAGCAGCTCGGCGTTCCTGTAGGAGTTGCAGATCACCAGCGCGCCGATATCCGCGCGCTCGGTGACCTCGGCCATCGACGCCAGCGTCGTCAGCGCCTCGAAGTGCTTGCCGTCCGGCTCGCCGTAGAGCGGGTAGAAGTGATCCCAGGTGAAGATCGTCTCGGCGCCAGCTTCGTCGGCCTCGCGCCACGCCGCACGCATCCCCTCGAAATCGGCGTGTTGAGGCTGGACTTGGACTCCCACGCGGATCGGCATGTGACCGACCCTAGCGATACCGTCTCGGCCACCTGTCGTGCTCCTTACCGCTTTGCTGCAAGGAGGCGCTTGGGAAGCCGATGACCAAGATCGTGGACCCCACGCCACAACAGCGTCCCCTTCGCGTGCTCGTCGTCGACGACGCACCGGACATCCGCGCGCTCTTGCGGGCGATGCTCGGCGACCGCGCCGACGTGCTCGTGCTCGAAGCGTCCGGGGGTGAGGAGGCGCTGAGGCTCGCCGCCGCCGAGCCGCCCGACCTCGCGGTCGTCGACCAGAACATGCCCGGCATGGACGGCGTCACGACCACACGCGAGCTGAAGGCGCTGTTCAGCGACTTGGAGGTGGTGGCGTTCACCGCGGTGCCGGGGGCCGAGCGCCAATTCGCCCAGGCGGGGGCAACGCATCACTTCCTGAAGGACCGCTTCGGGGACCTCGTCGGCTTCATCTCCGAACGCGCCGAGGCAGGCAACGGCCGGTGACCACCGGCGGCGAGGCGCCCGGGTCGGTTGACGCGTCGGGGACCGCCCGTCGCGCACACGAGCTGGCGCTGCTCGTCGACAACATCCGCGACTACGCGATCCTGCTCCTGGACGCCGAGGGCACGATCGTCTCCTGGAACCCGGGCGCGGAGCGGCTCAAGGGCTACGCGGCCGGCGAGATCATCGGCCAGGACTTCTCGGTCTTCTACACCGACGAGGACCGTGCCCAGCAGCAGCCCGCGAAGGCGCTCGAGACCGCCCGCCGCGACGGGAGCTTCGAGGACGAGGGCTGGCGCGTGCGCCGCGACGGCTCCCGCTTGTGGGCACACGTCCTCATCACCACCATCTACGGCGAGGATGGCGCCCTCGTCGGCTTCGGCAAAGTGACGCGCGACCTCACGCAGAGCCGCTTGCACGAGCAGCGCCTGCGCGACAACGCCGCCGCGCTGGCCGCCGCCAACGACGAGCTGGAGCAGTTCCGCCGCCTCGTGCTGGGCGTGCGGGACTACGCGATCTTCCTGCTCGATCCCAGCGGGTGCATCACGACCTGGAACGCCGGCGCCGAGCGCACCAAGGGCTACTCGACCGCCGAGGCGATCGGCCGTCACTTCTCGATCTTCTACACCGAGCCCGATCGCGCTCGCGACCATCCCGCCAACGAGCTGCGGATCGCCGCCGCGACCGGCCGTTATGAGGAGGAGGGCTGGCGCGTCCGCAAGGACGGCTCGCGCTTCTGGGCCAACGTCGTGATCACCGCGCTGCGCGATGACGACGGCACGGTGATCGGCTACGCGAAGGTCACCCGCGACCTCAGCGAGCGCCGCGCCGCCGACGAGGCGCTGCAACAGGCCAACGAGCGCCTGGCGCGCTCCAACCAGGAGCTCGACCGCTTCGCCGCGGTCGCGGCGCACGACCTGCAGGAGCCGCTGCGCACGATCTCGGGCTTCGCGGGCCTGCTGCGCGATCGTCATGCGGATGCCTTGGATCCGACCGCCCTGGACTACCTGGGGCACATCGGCGGCGCCGTCGAGCGCATGTCGCACTTGGTCGACGACCTGCTCGGCTACGCCCGCGCCGCCGAGCCGGCGGAGGGCTCCGGTGCCACCACCGTCCTGATCGGCGCCGTCGCGGCGGTGCTCGACGAGCTTCAGGCGACGATCGAGGCGCGCGGCGCGCGCGTCGAGGTCGACGTCCCGGCAGACGTCCGCGTCCACGCCGAGCGCCGTGACGTCGAGGCCGCGTTGCGCAACTTGTTGTCCAACGCCGTGAAGTTCGCGGCGGGCAACGATCCGCGCGTGTCGGTGAGTGCCGAGCCGATGGGCGACGCGTGGCGCGTGACGGTGCTGGACAACGGCATCGGCATCGACCCAGCAGACCGGCCGCGGCTGTTCGTGCCCTTCGCGCGCTTGAGCAGCGCGTCGGAGTACGAGGGGACCGGGCTGGGCCTGGCGATCGCGCAGCGGGTCGTCGAGCGGAATGGTGGGGCGATTGGCGTGTCGTCGACGGTGGGTGAGGGCAGCCGCTTCTGGTTCACGTTGCCGGCGGCGTAGGGTCGCCGGGCGTTGGTGGCGTTCCGCGCGGGCGTTGGTCGTGGTGCGGGACGGGGTTTGTTGGCAGGCGAGGGCGTGAGAGTGTGGTGGCGTGGCGACCGTCTTCGGTGTGGCTCGTCGCTGGGGTGGTTGTCGGCGCCGGAGCGAACAGCGGGACCCTGGTTTCGGTGATCCGGGTCGCTGCAACCGCAATATGTCCGGCTCAAGCGACCCGCACCGCGATCGATGCGCAGTTAAGAAGCCCCGGCGCTCTGAACCACCCGGGCGACGATCCACGCACGAGGCGGTCGCCACGCCACTCCGCTCTCACGCCCTTGATGTCGTCGTTCGACCTACCGCGCCGGCGCCGTCGCGGCGGCGAGGTCGCGCTCGATCGCGCCCGCGGTGACCAGCAGCGGTGGCAGGAGCGTGTCAACGACGTCCTCGACGGATCGCGTCGCGTGGGCGGAGACGTTGATGGCGGCGACGACGTTGCCGGCGCGGCCGCGGATTGGGGCGGCGATCGAGCGCAGGCCGGCTTCGAGCTCTTGGTCGACGAGCGCGTAGCCCTCGTCGCGGACGCGGTCGAGCTCGGTGTGGAGCGGGCCGACCTCGTGGATCGTCTCCGGCGTCAAGGCCATCAACTCGGTGCGGTCGAGGACGTCGGAGAGCGTCTCCGGCTCCAGGCCGGCGAGGAGCACGCGGCCCATCGATGTCGCGTAGGCCGGGAAGCGCGTGCCGACGGAGATCGCGACGCGCATGATCCGACGGGTGGGCACGCGGGCGACGTAGACCACGTCGGTGCCGTCGAGCACGGACACCGACGAGGACTCGTGGATCTCGTCGACGAGCTTCTCCAGGTGCGGCTGGGCGACCTCGGGGAGCGTTAAGGACGACAAGTACGCGTAGCCGAGCTCCAGCACCTGCGGCGTGAGCTGGAACCGCGTCCCGCTCAGGTGGACGTAGCCGAGCTGCTGCAACGTCAGCAGGAAGCGGCGCGAGGCGGCGCGGGTCAGGCCGGTCGCGCGGGCGACGTCGGAGAGCGTCTGCGGCTCGGGCGCGCTGAGCGCGCGGATCACCGACAGCCCGCGCTCCAAGGACTGGACGAACTGCCGGTCGCGGGGCGGCGCCTCGCTCACTCGACCAGGCCCTCCTCGCGCAGGACCTCCTGCGCCCGCGCGAACGCGGTGTTGGACTGCGGCACACCTGCGTAGACCGCGGTGTGCAGCAAGACCTCGCGGATCTCCTCAGGCGTCAGCCCGTTGCGCAGCGCGGCGCGCACGTGCATCCCGAGCTCGTCCTCAGCGCGCAGCGTGGTGAGGATCGCCAGCGTGATCATCGACCGCTCGCGCCGCGTCAGGCCTTCGCGCGTCCACACGCTGCCCCAGGCCATCTTGGTGATGAAGTCCTGAAAGGGCTCGGTGAAGTCGGTGGTGTTCTCGATCGCGCGATCGACGTGGGCGTCGCCGAGGACCGTGCGGCGCACCTCCATGCCGTCGGCGTGCAGGTCGTCGCTCATGCGGCGTTCGTCTCTCGGTCGAGGTGGTCGGCGATCAGGTCGGTGACGACGTCGGCGCGCTCGACGCTGACGACGTGTGCGCCGGGATCCAGGATCTCCAGGCGCGCGCCCGTGATCGAGGCGGCCAGGCGCTCTTGGTGGTCGGGTGCGATCGCGGCGTCCTGCGCGCCGCCGATGACCAAGGTGGGGGCCTTGATCGCCGCGGCGCTCGCGCGCTCGTCCAGCTCGGCGAGCGCCTCGCAGCAGGCGGCGTAGCCCGCGGGCGGCTGGGAGGCGAGCATCGCGCGCAGCGTGGCGCGCGCATCCGGGTTCGCCTCGGCCCACGGCGGCGTGAGCCAGCGGTTGACCACCATGTCGGCGATCACGTCGACCGTGCCCGCGGCGCGGACGGTCGCCGCGCGCTCGTGCCAAGGTTCCGGCGGACCGAGGTACGCGCTCGTGCAGATCAAGATGAGGTTGTCGATCCGGTCCGGCGCGTGCGCGCCGAGCCACTGGCCGACCATGCCGCCGATCGACACGCCCGCAAACGAGGCGCGCTTGATCTTCAGGTGGTCCATCAACGCCAGCGCGGCCTCGCCGAGACGCGCGATCGAGTACGGCCCGGGCGGTACGGGGGAGGCGCCGTGGCCGAGCTGGTCATACGCGACGACGCGCAACCCATGGTCATTGCGAAGGGCGTCGGCCTGCGGATCCCACATCCGCAGCGTCGTGCCCAGGGAGCCGGCCAGCAGCAGGACGGGCGCGTCGCGTGGGCCGTCGTCCTCGTAGTTGAGGATGTCGGTCATAGCTCTCGCTGCGCGCGGTGGGCGGCCAGCGCGCGATCGACCAACGCGCCCGCCGCGGTCTCGGCCGCGACGAGCCGCTCGGCGGCGGCGACGGCGTCGTCGCCCAGCGCCGTGTCGAGGTTGAAGCGCATGCGCGCGGGGTCGACCTCCAGGCGTTCCAGCAGGTCGCGCAGCCAGGCGACCGTGGAGCCGGTGGCGGCGATCAGCGCGCGCAGCGTCTCCCATTCGGCCTGCCAGGCGCCGGCGGCGCGCTCGTGCTCGCCGGCCATCGACGACAACATGGTCGCGGTCAGGCCGGGCACGCGCGCGGCGCACGCCGCGGTGCTGACGGCCGCGACCGGGTTGGCCTTGTGCGCCATCACCGACGAGCCGCCGCGCTCAGCGCCGTCGGGGTCGGCGCCCTCGCGCGCCTCGCCGACCTCGCCTTGGGCGAGCAAGATCACGTCCTTGGCGACCTTCGCGGCGGCGCCGGCGAGGACCGCCAGCGCGCTGGCAAGCTGCGCGGGGCGGCGGCGGTCGCCATGCCAGGGCAGCGTCGGGTGGCAGAGGCCGAGGTCGTCGGCCATCGCCGTCGCGATCGCGGTTGCGTGCTCGCCGAGCGTCGAGCGGTCGCCCACCGCGCCGCCGACCTGCGCGGCCAGCACGCGCTCACGTACGCGCGTGACTTCAAGCGACGCCTCATCCAGGGCGATCAGCCACCCGGCGGCCTTCGCGCCGAACGTCGTCGGCAGCGCGGGCTGCAACAGCGTGCGCCCGAGGATCGGCGTGACGCGGTGCGTGGCGGTCAGCAGCGCGGCGGCGTCGGCGGCCGCGGCGGCGTCATCCAGCAGCGGGCCCAGCGCGCGGTGGGCGCAGAGCATGAGCGCGGTGTCGACGACGTCCTGGCTCGTCAGGCCGGAATGCAGAGACGGTGCGACTCCGTCGCCGACCTCGGCCCGCATCGCCGCGACCAAGCCGATGACCGGCGTCGCGTGGCGCGCGGCTTCGGCGCCCAGGGCGGCGAGGTCGTACCGCGCGGCGTCGGCCGCGTCGGCGATCGCCTCGGCGTGTTCGAGCGGGATCAGGTCCAGCGCCGCGCGCGCCCGCGCGTGGGATGCCTCGACGTCGAGCATCGCCTGTAGGAACGGGCCGTCTGCGACCGCCGCGGCGGCCTCGCCGCGCGCGAAGATCCCGCCGAGCAAGGCGTCAGATGCGCCCTCCGTAGTGGTGTATGTCGGGTCCTTGGGCATCGTCGCTCGTCCGCGCGATCAGCGTCTCACGCATGCAGCACCACCGCCAAGCCTTGCCCCACGCCGATGCAGATCGCCGCCAGACCGTACCCACCGCCCCGGTTGTGAAGCTCGTGGGCGAGGCGGCCGACGATCCGCGCGCCGGACGCGCCGAGCGGGTGGCCGATGGCGATCGCGCCGCCGCGCGTGTTGACGATCTCGGGATCGAGCTCGGGCCAGTCGCGCAGGCAGGCCAGAGACTGGGAGGCGAACGCCTCGTTCAGCTCGACCGCGGCGAGCTCGCCCCAGCCGATGCCGGCGGCGCGCAGCGCCTTGTTGGCCGCCTCGACGGGGCCGATGCCGAAGACGTCGGGGTCGACGCCGTGCGCGGCCCGGGAGACCACGCGCGCCAGCGGGTCGCGGCCGAGCCGGCCCGCTGCCGCCTCGTCGCCGAGCAGCAGCATCGACGCGCCGTCATTCAAGGGCGAGGAGTTGCCGGCGGTGACCGTGCCGCCGTCCACGAACGCGGCCTTCAGCTTGCCGAGCTTCTCCAGCGACGTGTCGGCGCGGATGCCCTCGTCGCGTTGGAGATCGACGCCCGCGACCGGCACGATCTCGCCGTCGAATATCCCCTCGTCCCACGCGCGCGCCGCCAGCGTGTGCGAGCGCAGCGCGAACGCGTCCTGCTCGTCGCGCGAGATCTTGTAGATGTCGGCGAGCTTCTCGGCGGACGCTCCGAGCGAGATCGTCCACCGCTCGGGCATCTGCGGGTTGACCATCCGCCAGCCGAGCGTCGTGGAGTGCAGCGTGTCGTTGGTGGCCGGGAAGCCCTTGGCGGGCTTGAGCAGCACCCACGGCGCGCGCGTCATCGACTCGACGCCGCCCGCGACGACGACGTTCGCGTCGCCCGCAGCGATCGCCCGCGAGCCCTGGATCGCGGCCTCGAGCGAGGACCCGCACAACCGGTTGACGGCCACGCCGGTGACCGACGTCGGCAGGCCCGCGAGCAGCGCGGCCATCCGCGCGACGTCGCGGTTGTCCTCGCCGGCGCCGTTGGCGTTGCCGAGGATGACGTCGTCGATGTCGGCCGGATCCAGCGCGGGCGTGCGCTCCAGCAGCGCCTTCAGCGCGCCCGCGGCGAGGTCGTCGGGACGGGTGCCCGCCAGCGCGCCGCTGTAACGGCCGAAGGGGGTGCGGACGGCGTCCAGGATGTAGGTGTCGGTGGCGGCGGGCATCAGCGAGCGAGGAGGTCTTTCAGGGCCGCCAGCTCGGCGTCCGTCGGTGGGTCGGTGGTGGCGAGGTCGTCGGCTACGCGCAGCTCCCAGCCGGTCGCGTCGCGCACGGCGTCCACTTCCACGCCCGGATGAATCTGCGTCAGCGTCAGCTCGCCGTCGGCGCCGGGCTCCAGCACGCCGAGGTCGGTGATGACCGCAACCGGCTGCGCCTCGGTGGTCAGGAAGTCGAGCTTGTCGACGAACGTGCGCTTGGAGTGGGGCGCGACGACCATCACGCGGCGGCAGCCGCGCGCGATCTCCGGCGCGCCGCCCGCGCCGGGCAGGCGCGTCTTCGGCGCGTCGTAGTCGCCGATGACCGTGGAGTTCAGCGCGCCGCGGCGATCGACCTGGGCGGCGCCGAGGAACGCGACGTCGACCCGGCCCGGCTGGATCCAGTAGTTGAACATCTCGGGGACCGAGACCACGAAGTCGGCCGTGGCCGCCAGCTCGCCGTCGCCGATCGACAGGGGGATCTTGCGCGGCTTGGCGCCGATCGTCCCCGACTCATACACCAACACCAAGTCCGGGTTGATGATCTCGCGTGCCAGGATCGCCGCCGTCGAGGGACGGCCGACGCCGATGAACACCGACTCGGCGTCGGTGAGCTGCCGCGCCGCGACGATCGTCTGGACCTCGCCCGAGCTGGCGTCGCTCACAGGACGTGCTCCTCCATGTAGGCCTTGAACTCGTCGCGGTCGCGGGAGACCTTGTCCCACAGCTTGTAGAAGTCGTTGTCGCGGTCGGTCAGGCCGTGGGCGTAGGACGGGTAGGCGCCGTTGGGCGCCTCGGAGACTGCGTCGATCACCCACGACGGCAGGAACACGCCGCCCGGGCGGGGCTCCAGCTCGTCGACGATCCGCTCGACGGTCACCAGCGAGCGCTTGGCCGCCAGCACCGCCTCCTTCTGCACGCCGGGGATGCCCCAGAGCTGGACGTTGCCGCGGCGATCGGCCTCTTGGGCGTGGACGATCGCCACGTCGGGCGCCAGCGCGGGGACCGCCGCCAGCTCCTCGCCGGTGAACGGGCAGGTGATGAACTTGACGTTGGTGTGGGCGACCAGGTCGGTCCCGGAGTAGCCCTTCAACATCCCGAACGGCAGACCCGCGGCGCCCGCGGCATAGCGATTGGCCATGCCCGCATGGGAGTGCTCCTCGATCTCGATCGGGTGCGGCCAACCGTGCTCGACGGCGTCGCGGACGCGGTGCAGCGACCCGACGCCGGGGTTCCCGGCGTAGGAGAACACCAACTTGCGCGCGCAGCCCATGCCGACCATCTGGTCGTAGAGGACGTCCGGCGTCATCCGGATCAGCTCGAGGTCCTTGCGGCCTTGGCGGATCAGCTCGTGTCCCGCGGCGAACGGGATCAGGTGGGTGAAGCCCTCCAGGGCCACGGCGTCCCCGTCATGGACGAGGTCGGCGATGGCATCGCGCAGAGGGACAGTGTGTGCGCCATGCGTACGATTGATCACAATGCGCACACCACGGTATAAGCTTGCGCCGAACGGCGTCAAGCCGAGGTCATTGCGAGAGCGAAGAGGGAGTGGGTCGGGTCGTGAGGACGCAGGTCGGGATCATCGGCGCGGGGCCGGCAGGGCTGGTGCTCGGCCGCCTGTTGGAGCTGCAAGGGATCGACACGGTGATCCTGGAAGCGCGCGATCGGGACTACGTGCAGCAGCGCGTCCGCGCCGGGGTCCTGGAGCAGAACACGGTCGACTTGCTGCGTGAGGCGGGCGTCGCGGAGCGGCTGGACCGCGAGGGCATCGTCCACCACGGCATCGAGCTGCGCTTCGACGGCGAAGGCCATCGCATTGCCATGAGCGACCTGACCGGCGGGCGCGCGATCTGGATCTACGGCCAGCAGGAGGTCGTCAAGGACCTCATCGAAGCGCGCGAGGCGAGCGGGCTGCCGCTGGAGTTCGAGTGCAGCGACGTTGAAGTGCATGATGTCGACGGCGACCGCCCGCGCATCACCTACACCTCGGCTACCGGTGAGGCCGTCGAGGTCGAGTGCGACGTCATCGCCGGCTGCGACGGCTTCCACGGCATCTGCCGTCCGGTCGTCGCTGAGGCGGGGGAGATGGTCATCGCCGAGCGCGAGTACCCCTTCGGCTGGCTCGGGATCCTCGCCGACGTCGCGCCATCGACCGACGAGTTGATCTACGCCTACCACGAGCGCGGCTTCGCGATGCACTCGCTGCGGTCGCCCACGCTCTCGCGGCTCTACCTCCAGGTCGACCCCGGCGACGACATCGCCAACTGGCCCGACGACCGCATCTGGCAGGAGCTGCACACGCGCTTCGAGGCGCCGGGCTGGTCGCTGACCGAAGGCCCGATCATCGAGAAGTCGATCACGCCGATGCGCTCGTTCGTGGCGGCGCCGATGCGCCGCGGCCGCCTCTTCCTCGCCGGCGACGCGGCGCACATCGTCCCGCCGACCGGCGCCAAGGGCCTCAACCTCGCGGTCAACGACGTCCGCGTCCTGGCCGACGCGCTCGTCGCCTTCTTCGCTCCGGGCGCCGCGCGTTCCGAGACCGGCCTGGACGCCTACTCCGACACCTGCCTGGACCGTGTCTGGCGCGTCCAGGACTTCTCCACCTACATGACCATGCTCCTGCACCGCCTCGGCGGCGACCCGTTCGACGACGGCCTCCAGCGCTCGCGGCTGCGCTATGCGACGAGCTCGGAGGCGGCGGCCAAGTCGCTGGCCGAGAACTACGTGGGCCTGCCCACGTAGGCAGTGACGTGCCTTAGTGCAGCACTTCGCCACGGGGAAGTGCTGCAAAAGGGATGCCGTACGCGCATAGGCGCGAGAAGATCAGAGATCTTGCGCAGTGCAGGGGCGATCCCATGTCTGGAACGCAGCCCCCGCCACCGCCGTACGACACCCCCGCGCCCGATCGCGATCCGCGCTTTCGGGTCTTGGGACCGACGCGCACGCCGTGGCGCGAGAGCGTGCTCTCGCGCCTGTCCGAGCTGCGCTTCCTGATCGCCTGGTTCAGCGACGAGGCCACGAACCCGCGCCGGAAGATCCCGGCCGATGCGCGTGATGCGATCAACGCGCACCTGACCGCCGCTGAGGACGCGGCGCTGCCGCCGTTGCGGTGGTCGCGTCGCGACGGCAAATGGCGGTTGCGCCGCGGCCGCCGGGCACCCGCCTTCGAACGCGCCAGCAGCCACCTCGACGCGGCGGAGATCTCGCTGCTGCGCGTCGCGCCGGACAGCTACGTGATCGGCCAGCTGCCGTCGCTGCTGGCCCAGGCGCGCACCCACCTGCCGCCCAGCGACCCGCGGTTGCAGCGCCTGGCGCGGCTGGCCGAGCGCTATCGCGGCGCTGGGAGCGTGCTGCCCGACGCTCAGGCCGCGACGGTGGAGCAGACGACGGCCGCGACCGGGGGCGGCCGGATCCAGCGAGCGCTGCGTGCGGCGGCCACGGGCACGTCCGCTCCGGCGGTCACGTGCTCGGAGGAGGCGCTGTGCGACGCCGATCGCGAGGCGATCCTGGCGTGCTATCGCGCCGCGATCGGGGAGAACCGCAAGCAGCTCAACCGCGTCCGCAACTTCAGCCTGATCCTGTACCTCACCGCGGTCGTGCTGACGGTGCTGGCGAGCGCTGTCGCGCTGGCGGGGATCGTCGACCAGCGGGTCATCCCCCTGTGCTTCCTGCCCAACGACACGACGCTCGTCTGCCCGGTCCACAGCCAGGACGACGCGAAGTTCCTCAACGCGCCGACCGAGCAGCCGCCACGACTCGACCAGGCGGAGATCGATCGAGCGCTGGACGACACGACGACCCGCTGGGACCTCGGGCTGGTCGAGCTGCTCGGCCTGATCGCGGCCGCCGTCGCGAGCGCGGCGGCGCTGCGTCGACTGGGAGGAACCTCGACGCCGTACCAGCTGCCGCTGGCGGCAGCGGTGCTGAAGCTCCCAACCGGCGCGTTGACCGCGGTGCTCGGGCTGCTGCTGATGCGCGGCGGCTTCGTGCCCGGCCTCTCGGATCTCGACAGCTCCGCGCAGATCCTCGCCTGGGCGGTGGTCTTCGGCTACGCCCAGGAGCTGTTCACGCGGATGATCGACACCAAGGCGCAGTCCGTGCTCAACGACGTCGGCTCACCCACCCAGACCAAGGCCCCGCAGGTCCAGGTGGGCGCCGATGTCGCCAGCACGGTCTGAGGTCCTCAGCGGCGCTTGAGCGTGACCGTTGCCGTCGCGCCGCCGCCCGCGACCTTCAACGTGATGGTCTTGGCCTTGCGCAGGGACTTCTTGGCCTTGGCGGTGAACTTGAGCGTGACCGTGGCGACGCCCTTCTTGTCGGCCTTGGCGGAGCCCTTGGCCACCACCTTGCCGGAGCGGGAGGCGGACAGCGCGACCTTCTTGGAGGCGGCGACGCCGGCGACCTTGATCTTGAAGCCGCGCTTGAGCGCCTGGGCGACGGTCACCTTGCCGGCGAGCGCGGCGCGGACGACGCGGCCGTCGCCGGCCGTGCCCTGGTTGGTGGTGTTGGTCGGCGTGCCGGTCGCCGGGGCGCCGGCGCGGTTGACCGTCTCGCAGTCGCGGTCGACGACGTCGTTGGCGTCGGCGTTGACGACGTCGGTGCCGAAGCCGCAGACGATCGAGTCGATCTCGCCGTCCTGGGCGTTGATGATGTCGTTGCCGTAGGGGTACTTGCACCACAACGGGCCGCAGTCGCCGGCCTTGAGGTCGCCCGAGATGTTGTCCTTGCCCGGGCCGCCGGTGATGACGTCGTCGCCAAAGCCGCCGTCGAGGTGGTCGTCGCCGGGCCCGCCGTCGAGCTTCTCCGCGCCGTCGGCGCCGTTGAGGTCGTCGTTGCCCAGCCCGCCGCGGATGTCGCCGGCGTTGGTGGCCTGGGCGACCTTGAGGTAGTCGTCGCCATCGGAGCCGACGTAGAGCGTCGGGCTCTGGGACAGCTTCAGCCGCTCGATCGAGCGCAGGTCGTCGTTCTCGCCCGGGCGGCCGTCGTCGGCGCCGCCGCCCATCGTGAACGAGATCGGCTTCTGGACCTCGAGCGAGCTGCCGGAGTAGTCGCTCTCGATCGTGTCGATCCCGGGGCCGCCGTCGACGACGTCGGCCATGAAGTCGGTGTGGTAGTCGGGCGTGATGATGTCGTTGCCGCCGCCGCCCTGGATCGTGTCGCGGTCCAGGCCGCCGTAGAGCTCGTCGTCACCCTCGCCGCCGTCGAGGACGTCGTCGCCCTTGAAGCCCTCGAGCTTGTCCTTGCCGGGACCGCCGTGGAGCTCGTCGTTGCCGTCGTCGCCGCGCAGCCAGTCGGCGCCGTCGCCGCCGTCGACGACCGCGTTGACGCTCAGCGCGCCGGAGTGGGCGAAGGAGTCATCGCCGTCGCCCAGCGCGACCGTCGCCGACGTGACGCCGACGCAGGTCGGGATCGTGCCGTCGTCCTGGGTGGTGCAGCCGGCGGGCATCGACGTGATCGGGACGCCGAAGGCGTAGAAGGTCGTCGACGAGGCGTCATCGGCGACCTGGAAGGACAGCGAGTTCTTCTCGCCCGGCGCAGCGGTGTAGGTGAAGTGGCCGGCGCCGTCGGAGCTGATCGTGGCAGCGTGGGTCGCGCCGGGGAGCGCGGCGGTTGCCAGCAGGGCGGCGGCGGTGGTGAGGAGGGTGGAGGAGCGCATGGGCGGCACTGTCGCCGCCCACGGCTCCGAGCACATCGGGGGACCCCCGCGAGGGCCCCCGGGTGCGGCTACCCGCCCTAGATCGGGTAGTGGCGACCGCCGTCCTGCACGGTCAGCCAGCGCAGCTCGGTGAACTCGTCCAGCGCGGCGTCGCCGCCGAAGCGGCCCCAGCCGGAGTCCTTGACGCCGCCGAACGGCATCTGGGGCTCGTCGTGGACGGTCGCGCCGTTGACGTGGACGATCCCGGACTGGATCTGGCGGGCCACGCCCTCAGCGCGCGCGACGTCGGTACTGAACACCGCGGCAGAGAGCCCGTAGTCGGTGTCGTTGGCGATCCGGATCGCGTCCTGCTCGTCGTCGGCGCTGATGACCGTGACGATCGGGCCGAAGGACTCCTCGGAGTAGATCCGCATCTCGGGCGTGACGCCCGCGACGATCGTCGGCGTGACCAGGAGGCCGTCGGCGTCGCCGCCGGTCAGGACGCTGGCGCCCTTGGCCACGGCGTCGTCCAGCAGTTCCTTAACGCGCGCTGCGGCGGCGGCGTTGACGACCGGGCCGATCATCGTGCCCTGATCGCGCGGGTCGCCGACGGTCAGGCCCTGGGCCTTGGCCACCAACTTGCTCGCCAGCGCGTCCTCGATCGACTTGTCGACCACGATCCGCTCGGTCGACATGCAGATCTGGCCGGAGTTCATGAACGCGCCGAAGTTGGCGGCGGCAGCCGCCTCGTCCAGGTCGGCGTCGTCGAGGACCACGAACGGCGCCTTGCCGCCGAGCTCCAGCAGCGTGCGCTTGAGGTGGGCGGCGGCCTTCTGGGCGATGATCTTGCCGACCTTCGTGCTGCCCGTGAAGTTAATGCGCTTGACCGCCGGGTGGGCGATCAGCGCCTCGACCACGTCGGCCGCGTCGGACGGCTGGTTGGTGATGAGGTTGATGACGCCCGCGGGGACGCCGGCGTCGTTGATGGCCTTGGCGATCGCGGCGTGCGTGCGCGGGCACTCCTCGGAGGCCTTCAAGACCACCGTGTTGCCGAACGCCAGCGGCGTGGCGACCGCGCGCGTGGCGAGGATGACCGGCGCGTTCCACGGCGCGATGCCGACGACGACGCCCACGGGCTGGCGGATGGCGCGCGCGTTGAGGCCCGGGACCTTGGACTCGATAGGCGTCTCGGCGTCGACGTTGCCGGCCAGCGAGCCGGCGTGGCGCAGCATCCCAGCGGCCAGGCCGACGTTGAACATGCCCCAGCCGAAGGTCGCGCCGCACTCGGCGGTCATCGTCGCGGCGATGTCCGGCGCGCGCTCGTCGAGGAGGTCGGCGGCCTTGTCGAGGTAGTTGGCGCGCTCCTGCGGCGCGGTCGCGGCCCACGCGGGAAAGGCCGCGGCGGCGGCATCGGCGGCCTTGGCGGCGTCGCTGGGATCGGCGGCGGCCGCCTCGGTCACGGGGTCGCCCGTGAACGGATCGGCCTTCTCGAACGTGCGGCCGCCATCGGCCGCGACCCACTCGCCGCCGATGAGCAGCGGCTGCTGCTCGGCGCTGACGGTGCTCATCAGACTGTCTTGCTCCCTGACCCGGATTGTCGAACTCGTTCGCATGGCGCACACGTGCGCGCCATGCGAACGACGTTGTCAGACGGCCTGCGATCAGTCAAGGGCGCCGGGCGCGCCCCGGGGCCTACAGCTTCTTCAGCAGCTTGATCGCGTCGGCCTCGTCGTCACCCGCGGCGTCGATCCGCTTGTTGAGGGTCACGAACGTCGACTTCAGCGACGCCTTGTCAGCGCCCGCGTTCACCTTGTCCAAGAGCTTCTGGTACTGGACGAGGCCGAGGTCGAACTCCCGGATCGCCGTGAGCATCTTCTTCTTGGCCGCGGCTGCCGTTGAGGTGTCGGTCTTGATCGGCGTCAGCGCGATCTTGAAGGCGTGCAGCCCGTCGCGGAACTTGCCGGTCGCCGACGACGCGGCGTTGGTGTCGGTGGCGGTCTCCAGCGCCTTGTCGGCCTTGGCCCATGACTTGGCGAGCGGGCTGACCCGCTTCTCGTGGCGGACGACGATCTTGATGAGCCCCTTGTCGGAGGCTTGGGCGGCGGGGGCGCCGACCAGTGCGGTGGACATGAAGGCTGCCACGGCGAAGGTCCCTGCTCTGCGCATCAGCGAGTCTCCTGTATTGGTGAAGGGAGGGGTGTTATGGCGGTGGTCATGTCCGTGTCCAAACCGCTTCAAACCGGCTGTTCGTGGCGCGTACAAACGCGCCAGATCGGTGTTTCAGCGGTGTGCGAGAAGGGGAAGCGAGCGGCCGTCTGGGTCAACGCAGTCCTGTGGGAGGAAACGTGCAACGACGGGGACGGACGGTCGCGATCGCGGGAGCGATAATCGCGACGAGCATGCTTGGTGGTGGGGCGGTGATCGCCGGGACCGGCGCCGGGGACGACGAGGCGCTCCAGCCGGCGCGCCAGCCGGCCAACGGGAACGTCGAGCGGCGTGTCGACCGGTTGTTGAGGCAGATGACGGTCGACGAGAAGCTGCAGCAGGTCCAGCTGCTGAGCGACGGGCAGATCACCGACGATGAGGCCAAGAAGGGCGTCGGCGGCGTGTTCTCGCTCACCGACCCGGCGAAGATCGACCACTTCCAGAAGGTCGCCGTCGAGCAGTCGCGGCTGCACATCCCGATCCTGTTTGCCTACGACACGATCCACGGTTACCGGACGACGTTCCCGGTGCCGCTGGCCGAGGCGGCGTCGTTCGATCCAACCGTCGCGGCTGACGACTTCCGGATCAGCGCGCGCGAGAGCGCGGCGGTCGGGATCAAGCAGATCTACGCCCCGATGGTGGACGTGAGCCACGAGCCGCGCTGGGGCCGGATCGTGGAGGGCAGCGGCGAGGACCCGTACCTGGGCTCGGTGATGGCGGCCACCAAGGTGCGCGCGGCGCAGGGCAACGACTATTCCGCCGCCGACAAGGTCGTCACGTCGGTGAAGCACTTCGTGGGCTACGGAGCGGCCGAGGGCGGGCGCGACTACAACACGACCGACATCAGCGAGCGCCGGTTGCGGGATCTCTTCCTGCCGCCGTTCAAGGCGGCGCTTGACGCGGGCAGCGACACGGTCATGTGCTCGTTCAACTCGCTGAACGGGTCGCCGGGCTGCGCCAACGCCCACACCATGACCGACATCTTGAAGGGCGAGTGGGGCTTCGACGGGTTCGTCGAGAGCGACTACACCGCGGTGTCGGAACTGCGGGCCTGCCCGCCGAAGAACCCGGACGAGGGCCCGTGCGGGCACGGCGTGGCGGCCGACGGGCCGAGCGCCGGCGCGCTGGCGCTGAACGCCGGAACCGACAGCGAGATGGTCTCGACCCACATCCGCGACAACGGCAAGCAGCTGCTGTCCACGGGCCAGATCTCGATGCGGCGGCTGGACGACGCGGTGCGGCGGATCCTGCGCGTGAAGTTCCGCGCGGGGCTGTTCGAGCACCCGTACGCCGACCAGACCAAGATCGCCGAGAACACGCTGACGGCCGCCGACCGCGCGGACGCCCGCAAGGCCGTGGGCAAGTCGGTGGTGTTGCTGCGCAACGAGGGCGGCGTCCTGCCGCTTGACGCGTCGAAGTCCGTCGCGGTCATCGGCCCGCTCGGCGACGACCAGCACGACATGCTCGGGCCGTGGTGGGGCCAGGGCAAGGACGAGGACGCGGTGAGCCTGCTCACGGGCGTCAAGGCGCAAGCGCCGGCGACGACGTTCGCCGAGGGCTGCAAGATGGTCGACGCGGACCTCTACAAGCCGGAGAACGAGTGCCCGGACGACAGCGGCTTCGCGGCCGCGGTCAGCGCGGCTGAGGGCGCCGATCAGGTCGTGGTCGCGCTGGGCGAGGTCCGCGGGCAGGGCGGCGAGGCCGAGGTGCGGTCGAAGATCGACCTGCCGGGCCAGCAGCTGGCGTTGTTGAAGGCGATCAAGGCCACCGGCAAGAAGGTGACCGTGGTGTTGTTCAACTCGCGGCCACTGGACCTGACCGACGTGGTGGCCAACTCCGACGCGATCATCGAGGCCTGGTTCCCGGGCATCGAGGCGGGCAACGGGCTGGCCGACGTGCTGTTCGGCACGGTCAACCCGGGCGGCAAGCTGCCGGTCAGCTTCCCGCGCAGCGTCGGCCAGGTGCCGATCTATTACAACCACGAGCCCACGGGCCGTCCGTGTGACACGACGCAGAAGTACAACTCGCGCTACCGCGACATCGACTCCTGCGATCCGCTGTACGAGTTCGGCTACGGGTTGTCCTACACGACGTTCAAGTTCGCCAACTTGTCGTTGTCGAGCAAGACGTTGCGAGGGCGCGGGGACAGCGTGAAGGTGTCCGTTGACGTGACGAACACCGGCTCCCGCGCCGGCGACGAGGTCGCGCAGTTGTACATCCACGACCCCGTGGCGTCTCTGTCTCAGCCGGTCCGCCGCCTGCGCGGCTTCCAGCGCGTGTCACTGGACGCCGGTCAGACCAAGACGGTGACGTTCCGCCTGGACGCGTCCGACATCGGGTTCTACGACGACGGCGGCAAGTTCATCGTGGAGCCCGGCTCCATCGACGTCTACGCGGGCGACTCCTCCAAGGCCGACCTGACGGACACCTTCACCGTCACCGGCCGCTCCCGCGGCTAGATCCTGTCCCACCGGACGGCGGGGCGCACACCCTTTCCTTCGCGCCCCGCCGTCCACCTGTCCGCCGCGGCGGAAGTGGTACCGCCACTCCCGGATCTTGCGGGCGAAGGCCGTCAGCAACTGCCGGAACTTGGCTGCTTAGGCATTTTGAGTCCTGAGATATGCAATATCTGACGTTGATCGGGCAGTGCTGGCCGCGAAGGGTGGCCGGCCGTGGGGGAACCGGTCTGGGAGTTCGAAGTCGACTTGAAGGCGTTGCGCAAGCAGCGCGGGATGACTCAGGAGCAGGTGGCGCTGGCGGCCGGGATCACGCAGTCGCACTACAGCCTGATCGAGCGGGGGCTGATCTCACCGACGATGCGCACGGTGCAGAAGCTCGCCGACGCGCTCGAGGTGGACTTCCGGGAGCTGCTGCCGGGGCTGTGAGGGGCCTCAGCGGACGGTGATGGTCTTCTTGGTGGCCTTGCCGCCGGCGGGCGTGATCGTCACGCGATAGGTGCCGCGGCGCAGCCTGGGCTTGGGCAAGCTGATGTGGTTGGTCCCGGCGATGGCGCTGACGGTCTTGCGGTAGACGCGGACGAACGCGGTGCACGTCCGGCCGCGGCGGGCGGACGCCGAGCAGCGGCCGTTGCGCTGGCGTCCGGTCGTGCGGCGCTCGACGAGCACGGTCACGCGTCCGGCGCGGGAGGTGGCGAAGCCGATGGTGCCGGTGGTCAGCGAGACCTTGGCGATCGTCGCGGCGGCGGACGACGGGCCGTTCGGGCCGCCCGCCGGCGGCGAGGGCGTCGGGCCACCGGACGGCGGGGCCGGTGGCGGAGGCGCGTCCGGGACGCTGGTCGTGAAGCTGCGGTCCTCGCCGTCCGACCGGCCCCAGCGGTTGGTCACTACCAGCCGGTAGTGGACGAGCGTGCCCGCCGGGTAGCCGGTGAGCGCGGCGCTGACGGGCACGGCCGCGTTCTGGCCGCCGAGCGGCGCGGCCGCGGTTTGCGAGCCGTAGGCGGCGGTCGGGCCGTACTCGAAGAACCAGGTGGAGCGCGCGCCGCCGGTAGCCGCGCTGCCGGCGGCCGTCGCGCCGCTGCCGGTCACACCGGTCGCCGCGCCGGTCTGGGCCGTCGGTGCGACCGTGCGCTCGTCGTCGCCGATGTCGGGCGCCGCGCCGTAGGTCCGGGCGTCGCCGTCGACGTCGATGCCGTTCGGGGCGGCCCCGGCGGGCGTCCCGGCGTCGACGGTGCCGACGCTCTCGGACACCCCGGCGCCGTAGTCGTTGCGGGTGAAGAGCACCAGCGGCTGGCTGAGGGTGATGTCGCCGCCCTCGGCGACCCGCTCCCCGTTGCACGGGGGCAGCGGGGCGAACAGGTTGTGCGAGCTGTGCACGATGACGCCGCTCTGGCAGGAGAGCGGGCCGGCGACCAGCGTGTTGCGCAGGTCGATTCGCGCGGTGGCCGGGGCGAAGCTGCGGAACGCCAGGGCGGTCCCGGTCGACGAGGCGAACGTGGAGCTGCGGATGTCCAGCCCGCCGTTGGCGATCCAGCGGGCGTCGCCCGCCGCGCCCGAGCCGTGCTGGTAACAGTTGACGTTCTGGATCGTCCCGGTGGTTCCGTCCATGTTGGTGATGAACGAGCAGATCGCCTGCGTGGTGACCCCGGACGCGGTGACGTTCTCCAGGTCGCCGCCGACGTCGAGGAAGATGCCGAACTCCCTGTTCAGGTTCCGCAGGACGAGGTTCTGCACCGCGGCGTGGAAGCCCGACAGCCCCAGGTTCGCGCCGCTGCCGCCGCTGGGCGCGAGCTGGAAGTCGAGCACCGGCCGGTTGGTCGGATCGGTCCCGCGCACGCGGATGTCGTAGCCGCTGAGGTTCTGCGTCAGGTTGTAGGTGCCGGGAGCGATCGTGACGACGTCGCCGCTGGCGGAGCCCTGCATGGCGTCGGGCAGCGAGCACGGCGCGGCGGCGCTGCACGCAGAACCCGCGCCGGACACGCTCGCGAACCGCTCCGCCGCCGTCGAGGTCGAGGCGAACGCCAGCGAGCAGAGGACCAGCAGGACGGCCGAGGAGCGACGCATTGATCGAAGGCTAAACCCGGTGGGAGCGCTTGCGCCAAAGCGGACCTCCACAGAGGTCGAGGTCGCGCGGCGTGGGGCGTGCCCTTGAAATCCGGATACCAACGAGTATCCTGACGCCCTGTCAAGGCTGGTACGCATGTGTACCAGCGTGGGTCGAAACGAGACGGGCGGCGGATGGGCACCATCAACGGGCAGACGGCGGTCATCACCGGAGCGGGTTCCGGCATCGGGCAGGCGGTCGCGCGGCGGCTGGCCAAGCACGGGTGTCCGGTCGTGCTTGCGGACTGGAACGAGGATGGGCTGAACGACACGGCCGCCTCGATCTCGGGACCGACGCTGGTCAAGAAGCTCGACGTGCGCGACCGGCAGGGCCAGATGGCGCTGGCCGCCGAGGTCAAGGAGTGGGCGCCGTCGCCGATCGGCCTGGTGTTCAACAACGCGGGCGTGACCGTGCTGCAGGGTGTCGCGGACGCCTCGCCGGAGGACGACCAGTGGGTCTGGGACGTCAACTTCCACGGCGTCACCAACGGCGTCACCGCGTTCCTGCCGATCCTGCTGGAGCAGGGCTCCGGCGTGATCGCCAACACGTCGTCGGTCTTCGGGCTGGTCGGCTTCCCGCACCAGTCCGCCTACTGCGCGTCGAAGTTCGCGGTCCGCGGTTACACCGAGGCGCTGCGGCAGGAGCTGAAGGGCACCGGCGTGCGCGCGGTCGTCGTTCACCCGGGCGGCGTGAAGACCAACATCGTGGCCAACGCCCGGTTCCGCAGCGACTTCCGCGGCGACCACCAGGACGTCGACTCGGCCGCGCGGGAGTTCGCGACGATCGCCCGCACGACGCCGGACCGGGCGGCCAAGATCATCCACGAGGGCATCGAGAAGGGGCGCTCGCGGATCCGGATCGGCCCCGACGCGGTCTTCCTCGACCTGCTCGTGCGGATCGCGCCGACCAAGTACTTCGACATCATCGAGCGCCTCGAGGGCGTGGTGAGGAGGGGATCGTGATGAGCGCCACCGCCACCGACACCGCCGTGGTCGACGGGCTTCCGCCCGGGCCGACCGCCCCGATGCCGTTGCAGACGCTGGGCATCATGGTGCGCCAGCGCCCGTACCTGGAGCGCCAGCGCCGCAAGCACGGCGGGATCTTCTCCATCAACCTGCTCGGCCTTGGCCGCATGGTCGTGCTGTCGGATCCGGAGCTGATCAAGCACACGTTCATGGCGCCGCCCGACGTCCTGCACGCGGGCTCGCGCTCGCCGCTGCGCAAGGTGCTGGGCGACAACTCGCTGCTCGGCATCGACGAGGACCATCACATGGAGCAGCGCAAGCTCCTCCTGCCGCCGTTCAAGGGCCAGCGGATGAAGGCCTACGAGCCGCTGATCGAGGAGATCGCCAACGCCGAGATCGACCGCTGGCCGGTCAACCAGGAGTTCGCGACCACCAAGACGATGACGACGATCACGCTGCGGGCGATCCTGCGCGCGGTCTTCGGCGCGACCGGCGCGACGATGCACGAGTTGGAGGCGTTGCTCCCGCGCTGGACCGAGATGGGGCAGTCGCTCTCCCGTTTCCCGCAGATTCACAAGGACCTCGGTCCGCTGTCGCCGTGGGGCAAGTTCGTGCGCTTGCGCGCCAAGGTGGACAAGATCCTCGACGAGCTGATCGACCAGACCAAGCGCGACCCGGACCTCACCGAGCGACCCGATGTCCTTGCCTTGATGGTCCAGGCACGGCGCGAGGACGGCTCGGAGCTCTCCAACGCGGAGATCCGCGACCAGCTCGTCACGATGCTCGCCGCCGGCCACGAGACGACGTCGCACACGCTGTCGTGGGCGATCGAGCGCTTGCGCCGCCACCCGGAGGTCCTTGCGCGCTTGCAGACCGAGGCACGCGAGGGCGGCAAGGAGCTGCGCGAGGCCACCATCTTGGAGGTCCAGCGCATGCGTCCGGTGATCTCCTTCGCCGGCCGCCACACGATGAAGCCCTTCGAGGTCGGCGGTTACCGCCTGCCGCGCGGGGTCCTGATCGGCCTGAGCGCCGGGCTCACGCACTACGACCCGACGCTGTTCCCGAACCCGGATCGCTTCGACCCGGACCGCTTCATCGGCGTGCGGCCCGGCACCTACTCGTGGATCCCGTTCGGCGGCGGCCGGCGCCGTTGCATCGGCGCGACGTTCGCGTCGATGGAGCTCGACGTCGTGCTGCGGCTGATCCTGCAGCGCGTCGAGCTCGTGCCGACGACCGCGCCCGACGAGAAGTGGCACTTCAAGGGCGTCGCGTGGTCCCCGAAGGAGGGCGGCCGAGCGCTGATCACGGAGATCCGCGCGCCGCAGGCCGCACCGCGCGAGGAGCCCGAGGTCGCGCAGGCGGCGTGAGCGCCACCCAGCCCACAACGTCCTCGCTGCTGCCCGAGCCCGAGGCGGTCGTCGGCTTCCGCGATCGTCTGCTGCTCGCGATGGCCGCGGCGATCCGCGAGCAGGGCTCGTTCAAGCCGGTGACGGTCGCCGAGGTCGTCCGCCACGCGCGGACGTCGCGGCGGACGTTCTATCAGCACTTCGACGACCGCGAGTCGTGCTTCCTGGCGCTCTTCGACGTCGTCTCCGCGCGGCTGTTGGAGGCGATCGCCGACGCGGCGACCGGCGACGGCCCGTTCGCCGAGCGCGTCGACCGCGCGGTCGCCGCCTACCTCGGCGCGCTCGCCGCCGAGCCCGTCCTGACGCGCGCCTGCATCCAGGAGACGCAGTCGCTCGGGCCCGACGGCATGGCGCGCCACCGCGCGATGAACGAGCGCTGGGGCCAGCAGATCACGCGCCTGGTCGAGGAGGCGCGCGGGCACGACGACACGCTGCGCCCGCTGCCGCTCGAGGTCGCCACCATCATCACCGGCGGCTACCGCGACCTCGTGCTGGCGGCCCTCGACCAGGGCCGTGACCTGACCGAGCTGCAGGACGTCGCGGTCGACGTCCTGCGCCGGATCACGCTGCGCTGACCACCTGGCGCGTCGCGACGTTCAGCCGGTTCCACAGGTTGATGACGCCGATCGACAGGACGATCGACGCGAGCTGCTGCTCGTCGAAGTGCTCGGCCGCGGCGTCGTAGATCTCGTCCGGGACCGGCTCGGCGGCGTCCGCGATCCGGGTGAGCGCCTCGGTCAGCGCGAGCGCCGCGCGCTCGGGCTCGCTGAAGTACGGCGTCTCGCGCCACGCGGAGACGGCGAACACGCGCGCTTCGGGCTCGCCGGCCGCGCGCAGCGCCTTGGCGTGCATGTCCACGCACACCGCGCAGCCGTTGATCTGGCTGGCGCGCAGGTTCAGCAGCTCCGGCGAGAAGCCGAGGTCGGCGCGGCCGGCCACCTTGGAGACGCCGAGCAGCGCGGGGAGCGCGCCGTCGAGCGCGAGCGCCGGGTTGGCCATGCGGGGGAGGAGGAGAGGGGTCGTCGACATGGTGGGGTTGCTCCTTGTCACATCGTGAGGTCGGGGTTGGTCTCAATGGCATGACCGACGCCGCGAGGAGAATGTGACCGCGATGGACGAGACGGACCTCCTGGCCGAGCGCTTTGAGTCCCACCGCACCCGGCTGCACGCCGTGGCGCAGCGGATGCTGGGCTCGGCGGCGGAGGCCGACGACGCGCTGCAGGAGGCGTGGCTGCGCACCAGCCGTGCGAGCCGCGATGACGTCGACGACCTCGGCGCGTGGCTGACGACCGTCGTCTCGCGGGTCTGCCTCAACATGATGGACTCGCGCAAGCGGCGACGCGAGGAGGCGTTGGGCGAGCAGGACCGGCTGCCGGATCCGACGGTCGTGGTGGTCGGCGGCGGCGCGGATGCGGGCGCGCCCGAGGAGCAGGCGCTGGTGGCCGACGCGGTCGGCGGCGCGTTGTTGGTGGTCTTGGATCAGCTCTCGCCGCCCGAGCGCCTGGCGTTCGTCCTGCACGATCTGTTCGGCCTCTCCTTCGAGGAGATCGCGCCGATCGTGGAGCGCACGCCGGCCGCGGCGCGGCAGCTCGCATCGCGAGCGCGCCGGCGGGTGCGCGGTGCGGAGCCGCCCGCGGCGGACTTCAAGCGCCGCCGTGCGATCGTCGACGCCTACCTGGCCGCCGCGCGCGAAGGCGACTTCGACGGACTGTTGAACGTGTTGGCGCCGGACGTCGTCCTGCGGGTGGACGCTGGGGGCGGCGAGCCGTTGCGCATCGTCCGCGGCGCGGAGGCCGTGGCGGGCAGCGCCACGGTGGGTGCTCGCTCCGGGACGAGCGCCGGGCGCGCGGTGCGCCCCGCGCTGATCGACGGCACGCCCGGCGCGGTCGTCTTCGAGGCCGACGGGACGCCGGCGGTGATCCTCGCGTTCGCGGTCGAGGGCGAGCAGGTCACGGGGGTCGACATCACGCTCGACCCGGAGCGGGTGGTGGCGGCGGTGGGCCGCGGCTGATGGCCGGCGGCTCAGGACGCCAAGTGCAGCTTGCTGCCGCGCTTGCCGTAGACCAGCGGTGGCGCGGCGTCGGCGACGATCTTGCCGCCGCGCCAGCGGTAGTGCACCACCTTGGTCTTCGAGGGGCAACAGAACGGGTCGTCGCCCGAGTAGGCGCCGTACTTGACGTTGATCGCGTGGCCGGAACCCGTGACGCGCAGGTGCAGCTGCAGGTGATCGGACGCCCAGCCGAGGAAGCGCGCGCCGCGGAAGAGCAGGACGGCCTGACCGGTGCCGTCGCCGGAGTCGGCGAGGACCATCCCGAACGCGGTGATCGTCGAGCCGTCGCTGCCGCGCGCGATCGCCTTCGGGCCGGTGAGCGCGAAGCGGCGCTTGCCGAGCGTGCCGTCGACGACGTAGGAGCGGTGCGCGTAGGACTGGGCGACCGCGCGCGAAGGGCCCGCGGCGTTGGCGGCGGGCGCGGCGGCGGTCAGGGCGGTGGCGGCGAGCGCCGCGGCGGCGAGCGCAGGGCGGGCGAGGGCGGGGCGGACCGTGGACATGCACGCTCCATACCCGCCCACGCGCGCCTCAGTCCAGGTCCGGCCCGCGGTAGACGACCCGCCGCCGACGATGGTTGCGAGCAAATCGTCGGCTGTGCGGTGCTGACCGCAACGAGGTCTACGGTCCGCAACCGATGAGGAGACGCCGATGCTGACCACCGCCGTCGCAATCCTGTCCGCGATCGCACTACTGTTGCCGGGCTTCGTCGTGGCAGAGTTGAGCGTTGCACGCTCAGCGCGTGGTTCGCGCAGCGACCTCGAGCTGGCCCTGCGATCGTTGTGCTACACGTTGATCATCCATGTCGTCTTCGGCTTCTGGACCGTGCACCTTGTCTCGACCGTTGGGCCGCCGGAGGACTGGACCGATCACTGGGGCGCTTTGACCGCCTATGGCGTAGTCGTTCTGATCGGAGTCCCCGGGATGGTTGGCGCCGCCTTGAACCGATATCTCGCGAATGTGGAAGCGCAAGACGGACCACCGAACCTGTTCGCTGCCGCGTTTGGGGCAGGCGAAGCGCGGGACGCGTTCGACTTCGCCTACCAGCGTTGGCGGAAGGACGGCGGGTACGTGATCGTGGAGTTGGTCGGACACACTCAGGAGCAGCAGCGGCTGGTGGGTGGCATCTACGGTCGCGGGTCTGCAGTGGGGCAGACACCCTCGCCTCACGATGTGTATCTGGAAAGCCTGTGCACGGTTGTGACAGATGACGACGGTATTCGCTCGCTCGCGGCGCGGATTGACCCTCCCCGCGGCGTCTACATCGCGGCGTCGCAGATCGCGCGTATCGACCTGTTGCCGGCTGACGCGTCAGGTACCCTGAGCGCATGAGCAAGTCCGACAACGTGCGTCTCCAAGAGGGCGCACTCAGCGCGCTCAAGACCCCGACGACGCCGCCGGCGCCGTCGAAGCTCGTGCCGCTTTCGCCCTCAGCCAGCAAGAAGGCGTGAGCGCTGCACCTCCGCGCAGCGACGGGCGAAGCGAGAAGCGCGGGTCCCAGAGCCCTCGGGACTCGCCCTCTCAGCCGCCGGCGCCGCAGAACAAGGTTCCGCTGAGGCCTCCGGCGACGCCGCCGCAAACGCCGAAGAAGTAGATCGCTCAGTCCAGGTCCGGCCCGCGGTAGACGACTTCGCCGCCGACGATGGTTGCCACCGTCGGGAGCGCGAGCAGGTCGTCGGCGGGCGTGTCGACCGGGTCGTCGCCCAAGACGGTGATGTCGGCGAGGAAGCCGGGCGTGATCGACCCGAGGCGGTCGGCCATGTTGACGGTCGCCGCCGGTTGGACGGTGTAGCCCTCCAGCGCGGTGAGCGCGTCGATGGCCTGGTCGTCGTAGGCGTCGCGCGTCGTCTCGCCCGGCGGGCGGCGCAGGCGCGCCGCGCCCATGCCCTCGCGCCAGTCGAAGCGCGCGACCGGCCAGTCGGACCCCAGCGTGACGGTCGCGCCGGACTCGATCAGCGAGCGGATCGGGAAGGCGCGGTCGCAGCGCTCGGGGCCCAGGCGGCGCGACCAGTTGTCGGACCGGTCGGGCGCCAAGTGCATCATGTGCTGGGCCTGCATCGAGGCGATCACGTTCTCGGCGGCGAAGCGCGACAGGTCGTCGGGCTGGAGCGTCTCGATGTGCTCGATGCGGTGGCGGATCCCGGGCGCGGCACCGGACTTCTTGTAGGCGTTCAAGGCTTCCCGTACGCCTCGGTCGCCGCACGCGTGGGCGACGATCTGGAAGCCGTTGGACGCGAAGAACTCGACCGCGCGGAAGTACTTGTCGATGTCGGGCCAGAAGGCGCTCAGCCCGTCGCCCTCGGTGTCGGGCTCGACCAGCCAGCCGGTGCCGGTGTCGATCACGCCGTCGATGAACAGCTTGGCGACGCCGGCGCGCCAGCGGGCGCCGGACGCGTCGCGGTGGCGGGCGTACTCCTCCCAGGTCTCCTCGGGCGTGTCGGGGTTGGACCAGAACGGCATCACGATGCGCGTGCGCAGGTCGCCGTTGGCCTCCAGCTCGCGCAGCGTGTCCAGCGAGGCGACCGTGCCGTCCATGCCGTGCACGCCCGTGAGGCCCGCCGCCGCGAAGCGCTCCAGGTTGCCTTTGTTGAAGGCGTAGATCTCGGTGGGCGTGAGCGCCGGCATCGCCTCGCGGACCAGGCGCATCGCGCCCATCTCGCGCAGCTCGCCGGTGGGCGTGCCGGCGTCGTCGACGACGATCTCGGCGTGCTCGGCGAACGTGCGCGGCCCGTCGATCCCGGCCAGCTCCAGCGCACGCGGCGTGACCAACGCGGTGTGGAAGTCCATGAACGTCAACATCGCCGGCGCCCCGCCGGCCGCGTCGGCGATCAACTCACCGCTGATGCCCGTGTGCTCGAAGGCGTTGTAGTCCAAGCCGAAGCCGAGGATCCACTGGCCGGGCGCGCACTTGGCGCGCTCGGCGGCGACCGCGTCGCGGATGCCGTCCAGCGTGTGGACGTCGAGCAGGTCGACGCCGCGGGCATCCAACGCGCCCAGGAACGGGTGGACGTGGCTGTCGGTCAGGCCGGGGAGCACCGCGGCGCCCTTGAGGTCCAGCGTCTCGGCCGCGCCCGCGACGTCGCGGTCGTCGCCGACGACCGCGATCCGGTCGCCCTTGATCCCGATCGCGGTCGCCTTCGGATGATCGGGGTCGAGCGTCCGGACCCGGCCGTTGACCAGCGCGAGGTCGAGCTGTTCGTTCACGCGGCGACCTCCGCGGCCGGCGCGACGAGCGGCCACGGCCGCACCTGCTCCAGCGCGGCGCCGATCCGGAACGTCGTGAGGTCGTCGTAGGTGCGGCCGACGATCTGCACGCCGGTCGGGACGCCGTTGTCCGCAAAGCCGGAGGGCACGTTGAGCACCGGGCAGCGCGACATGATGTTAAACACCGGGGTCAGCGAGCCGTCGAAGTAGAAGTCGAGCTCGGTGCCGTCGACGACGAGCTTGGTGTCGGTGTAGTCGTCGCCGGCGATCAGGCCGCGGGTGGCGAGCGTGGGGCAGAGCAGCGCGTCGTAGCTCTCCAGCAACGCGCCGACGGGCAGGTACAGCTCGGCCTCGAGCGTCTGCTTCTCCATGATCGTGCCGCCCTCGGCGTAGTGGGCGACCTGCCGCGCGAAGTGCGCGGCGTAGACGGTGGCCTCGTCGGGGTGGGCGGCGGTCTCCTCGCCGATCCACGCGCCGAAGCCCAAGTGGAAGTGGATCGCGCTCGCACGGCGGACCTTGTCCCGCGGGACGACGAGGTCGACCTCCTCGACGATCGCGCCGGCCGCGCGCAGCGCCTCGGCGCAGGCCAGCGTGTTGGCGCGGATCTCGGGGTCGACGGCCCACGAGCCGAGGTCCGTGGAGACCGCGATGCGGAGGCCGTGCACCGACTCGTAGGCGTCGACCGGCAACACGTACTTCGGACGCAAGGACACGATGTCGGTCGGGTCCGGGCCGGCGATCGCGTTCTCGTACAACGCGGTGTCAGCGACCGTGCGCGCGAGCGGTCCGACGTGGCAGTAGACGTCGAGGTTGAACGGCGCCTCCTGGGGCACACGGCCGTAGGGCGGCTTGAAGCCGACGACGCCGTTGAACGACGCAGGGACGCGGATCGAGCCGCCGATGTCGCTGCCGGAGGCCAGCGTCGTGGTGCCGGAGGCGAGCGCGGCGCCGGCGCCGCCGCTGCTGCCGCCGACGCCGAACTCCGGGTTCCACGGGTTGCGCGTGATCCCGTGGATGTTCGAGTGCGTGAAGAACGCGCACGAGTACTCCGGCGCGGTGGTGCGGGCGTGGACGATCGCGCCCGCGTCGAGCATCCGCTGGGCGAAGTTGGAGGAGTGCTCGGCGACGAGGTCCTTGTAGGTCAACGAGCCCTGGGTCCAGGGCTGGCCGGCCACCGCCTCTTCTTCCTTAACTGCGAGCGGGATGCCTTCGAGCGCGCGCGGCTCGGGGCCGCCGCGCTCCGCCCAGGCGGCGTAGCGCTGCTCGGCGGCCTTGGCCTCGGCGCGCGCCTCCTCGTAGCGCTCGTGGACGAGCGCGTTGACGGTCGGCTCGACCTCGCCGGCGCGCGCGATCAGCGCGTCGAGCAACTCGACGGGGGAGAGGCTGCGCTCGCGGAAGCGCCTCAGCGCCTCGGTCGCGCTCATGGCGTACAGCTCGCTGCTCATCGGTCCTTCTTCGTGGGGTCGGCGTGGGCCTCGATCGCGTCGAGGAGGGCGTCGGTCGCGAGGTCGAAGGTCGCGTCCAAGTCGGGGAACAGGTGCGGCGCGACGGCGGCCGCGTGCGGGTGCGTGGTCTCGTCGAGCAGCGCGTAGACGCGGCGCATCGCGGTCGCGTCGCGCAGCTCGTTGCCGTTGGCGGCGTAGTAGAGGCCGGTGCCGACGACGTGGTTCTCCAGCACTTGGGTGAAGCGCGCGGCGTCGGCGTCGCTGAGGCCGCGCTCGCGCAGCAGGCCGAGCATGCGGTCGGCGATCGCTTGCAGGCTCGGCGTGTCGTCGGGCTGGGTGGCCAGCAGCAGCGCGAGGTCCGGGTGGTGGCGGTAGCGGTTGAGCGCGTGGCGCAGCTCGGCCTTCATCGTCTCCCGCCAGCCGAGCGCGGGGTCGGCGTCGGGCAGCGTCCCGAAGAGCCGGTCGGCCAGCTCGCGCAGCAGCTCGTCCTTGCTGGCGAAGTGGCGGTAGACCGCGGTCGGGTCGCTGCCCAGCGCGGTCCCGATCCGCCGCATCGTGACGGCGGCGACGCCCTCGGTCTCGGCGATCGCCTGCGCGGCATCGAGGATCCGCGGGCGGTCGAGGCGCGGGCGGGCGGAGGTCGGCACGGGCCGACCCTATGCGGCCGCCTACGCGAAAGTCAACAGTGTTGACATCGGTGTGGACGCGCGGGCCGGCGGCGGTGGACCGGGCGGCGCGACCGCTTCTCCTACGGCAGCCGCCGTCCCGTCAGCGTGGCGCAGGTCACACCCACCACGACGACCGCGCGCAGGACTGGACGCGGCAGCTTGGTCACGCGCAGGTGCGCCCAGTGGCGGCGCTGCAACAGCGCGAAGTCGCGGAAGGCGGGTGCGCCGTCGGCGCGCAGGCGGCCCGCGCGCTCGAGCGCGGCGAGGTCGCGCAGGAAGTCGTGGAAGCGACAGCCGGGCGTGAACGTGACGCGAGCTTGTAGGTCTTGGTCGCCGACCACCTGCCAGGAGTGCTCGGCGCCGTGGGGGATGACGATCGAGTCGCCGGCTGCGAGGTGGTGGGCGACGCCGTTGAGCGTGAACAGCAGGTGGCCGCCGAGGACCTCAAAGACCTCGTCGCTGTCGTCGTGGACGTGCGGGACGTTGGGGCGGTCCATCGGCGCGACGCTGAAGACGATGACGAGGTGGTCGGCGTCGGCGGCCATGACCTCGTGGCGCTGGCCGCTGGCGAAGGTGATGGTCTCGATCGGCGGCGGCGTGAGGGCGGCGATCGGCTCGGCGGTCAGGGTCGGGGTCATGTCGAGCAGCGTGCTTGACGGCGTCCGTCCCCGCATCGGGGGGTGCCCCAGTTCGTTCCCAGGTGGGGCTTACCGCACGGTGCGCCGCTCGAGCGCGAGCGACACGATGAAGATCGCCAGGCCGGCGAGCGCGAGGCCGACGGCGACGACCATCGGCGCGGTCAGCCCGAGGCCGGCGGCGAGCACGACGCCGCCGATCCACGCGCCGAGCGCGTTGGCCAGGTTGAACGCCGAGTGGTTCAGCGCGGCGCCGAGCGTCTGGGCGTCGCCCGCGACCTCCATCAGCCGCATCTGCAGTCCGGTCGGCAGCATCAGCGCCATCCCGAGGAAGAACACCGTGATCGGGGCGAGGATCGGGCTCGCGCTGGTGAACGCGAACGTCCCGAAGATCGCGGCCATCGCGAGGAACGCGCCGATCATCGCGGCGTGCGGGCGCCAGTCCATCAGCCGTCCGGCGAGCAGGTTCCCGGCGACCATGCCGGCGCCCCAGATCGCGAGCACGACCGGGACGAAGCCGAGGCTCAGGCCCGCGCGGTCGGTGAGGATCGGCGAGATGTAGGAGTAGACGGCGAACATCCCGCCGCCGCCGATCGCGCCGGTCGCGATCGCCAGCCAGACCTGCGGGCGGCGCAGCGCGGTCAGCTCGCGTCGGAAGGTCGCGGCCTGGTCGGCGGGCGCCCACGGGACGACGCGCAGGACGCTGGCGGCGGTGGCCGCGGCCAGGATGGCGGCGACCGCGAACGCGACGCGCCAGCCGAAGCCCTGCCCGATCCAGGTCGCCGCGGGGACGCCGATGACGTTGGCGACGCTCAGCCCGAGCAGCACGCGCGAGACCGCGCGCGCCTTCAGGCCGGGCGGGGCGAGGTCGGCGGCCACGAGCGAGGCGACACCGAAGTAGGCGCCGTGCGGCAGGCCCGCGAGGAAGCGCGCGCCCATCAGCGTGGCGTAGGACGGCGCGAAGGCGCTGAGCAGGTTGCCGAGCGCGTAGGCCACCATCAACGCGATGAGCAGCGTGCGGCGCGGGAAGCGCGCGCCGAGGCCCGCGAGCACCGGCGCGCCGACGACGACGCCGACCGCGTAGGCCGAGACGACGTGGCCGGCGGTCGGGATCGAGATGTCGACGCCGTCGGCGATCTGGGGCAGGAGGCCCATTGCCACGAACTCGGTCGTCCCGATCGCAAAGCCGCCGAGGGCGAGCGCCAGCACCGCCGCGCGCAGGGGCGGCGCGGCGGGAGCGGGAGCAGAGGACCGGGTCCGAGGTTCGCTGAGCAGAGCGGACACGCCCTTACACGTGTAGCGGACGTGCGGCGGACCGAACGTCGGACTTCACACACCTTCACGTCCCATCAGTCCGCTTTTGGGCCATCGACCCACTACCCTGGCGCGCCGCATGACTATGACTTCGCCGGATGGCGACACCGTCGGCTTCGCCGACCTCTCCCTCGCCCCCGAGCTGGTCGCAGCCCTCGCCTCCCTCGGCTACGAGGAGCCCACCCCGATCCAGCGCGAGGCGATCCCGGCGCTGCTGGAAGGGCGCGACCTGCTCGGCCAGGCGGCCACCGGCACCGGCAAGACCGCGGCGTTCGCGCTGCCGCTGCTACAGCGTCTGGGCCGCGGAGCGAACGGCGCCCCGCCGCGCGCGCTGGTCCTGGTCCCGACGCGCGAGCTGGCGACGCAGGTCGCCGAGGCCGTCCACCGCTACGGCCGCGATCTCGGCGTCCGCACGCTGGCGATCTACGGCGGGCAGCCGATCGTCCGCCAGCTCAAGGCGCTGGAGCGCGGGGTGGACGTCGTCATCGCCACGCCCGGTCGCGCGCTGGACCACATCCGGCGCCGGACGCTGAAGCCCGAGGGCCTGCAGACGATCGTCCTCGACGAGGCCGACGAGATGCTCGACATGGGCTTCGCCGAGGACATCGAGGCGATCCTCTCCGACACGCCCACCGACCGCCAGACCGTGCTGTTCAGCGCGACGATGCCGCCGCGCATCAACAAGATCGTCGGCACGCACCTCAACAACCCGGTCCGGATCCAGCTCGGCGGCGAGCGCCACGCGCCGGGCGAGGCGCCCAAGGTCCGCCAGAAGGCCTACGTCGTCCAGCGCGCCCACAAGCCGGCGGCTTTGGGCCGTGTGCTGGACGTCGAGTCGCCCGGCGCGACGATCGTCTTCTGCCGCACGCGCGCCGAGGTCGACCAGCTCACCGAGACGCTCAACGCCCGCGGCCAGCGCGCCGAGGCGCTGCACGGCGGCATGAGCCAGGAGCAGCGCACGCGCGCGATCGGCCGCCTGAAGAACGGGACGATCGAGCTGCTCGTCGCCACCGACGTCGCCGCGCGCGGGCTCGACGTCGACGTGCTCACCCACGTCGTCAACTACGACGTGCCGGCCGCGCCCGAGGCCTACGTGCACCGCATCGGGCGCGTCGGGCGCGCTGGGCGCGAGGGCACCGCGATCACGCTCGCCCAGCCGCGCGAGCACCGGATGTTGAAGGCGATCGAGCGCACGACGCGCCAGCCGATCGCGATCGAGAAGCTGCCGACGGTCGCCGACCTGCACGCGCGCCGCCTGGAGGCGACGACCGAGGCGCTGGCCGCGATCCTCTCCGAGGGCGGCGAGGCGCTGGACCAGTTCCGGGTGGTCGTCGAGACGCTCGGCGACGAGCACGACCCGATGGAGATCGCGCTGGCCGCCGTGGCGATGGCGCATCGCGCCGCTGGCGGTGGCGCGGCGGTCGAGGAGCACGAGGAGATCCCGGACCTGTCGGCGCCGCGGCCGCGGCCGGAGCGCTTCGACGACCGACGTCCGGGCAAGGGGCGGCCGGAGCGCGGCGAGCGGGGCGGGTTCAGCGAGCGCCCGGAGCGTCCGGGCAAGCGCGGCGGGCATCGCGACGCCGGCGGCGCGCCCACGACGAAGCTGTTCATCGGCGCCGGTCGCGAGCGCGGGATCCGGCCGCAGGACCTCGTCGGCGCGATCGCCAACGAGGCCGGGTTGAGCGGGCGGCAGATCGGCTCGATCGAGATCTCCGACCGGTTCTCGCTGGTCGAGGTGCCCGAGGCGGCGGCCGACCACGTCGTGGCCGCGCTGAGCAAGCGGACGATCAAGGGCCGCAAGACGACCGTCCGCCGGGAGGGCGCCCGCACGCGACGGTGGTAGCTTCTGCGGGCGGGCCGCACCGGAAAGCGGCCTTACCCGATCAGGAGCCCTCACGTGACGGAAGTGCGGGACCGGCGCTGGATCGCTGCGGCGCCGAAAGACGTCTGGAAGCTGCTGAGTACCATTGAGCGGTACCCCGACTGGTGCCCCTGGGCGCGCACGGTCGAGCATCCGGGCGGCCCGGCCGGGCTCGGCGTGGGCTACGAGACCCGCGCGGGGGAGTGGCGGATCGTGGAGTTCGACTCGCCCCGCCGCCAGGTCCACCGCGCCGAGCACGCGCGGCTGAGGCACTCGCTGGACCGCATCTTCGAGCTGCGCTCCGACGGCGCCGACGGCACGTGGCTAGAGCTGATCGTCCGCTATCACCCGGCGCTCGGCTGGGCCGGCGCTGCGCTGGACCGCGCGGTGCTGCGGCGCGCGGAGGCGCGGCGGCTGCCGCGGGCGCTGGACGCGATCGAGCGGCTACTGGCCGACCCGGGTTTGCGCGGCCTAGCCTGAGGGTCCAATCCCATTTGGAACCGACCCACAGGAGGACGCACAGCATGCCGGCCAAGGGCCACGCGCAGTGGAAGGGCGATCTGAAGAGCGGGAGCGGCACGTTCACCGCAGGCGACTCGATCTCGGGGGACTACTCCTTCAAGTCGCGCTTCGAAGACGGACCGGGCGCGAACCCCGAGCAGCTCATCGCCGGCGCCCACGCGTCGTGCTTCTCGATGGCGCTCTCCAACATGCTGGCGGAGGCGGGCACGCCGCCGGACTCGGTCGACACCGACGCGGTCGTGACGCTGCGACTGGTCGACGGCGCGCCGACGATCACCAAGATCGCGCTGACGACCGTCGGGCGCGTGCCGGGGATCGACGAGGCGAAGTTCGTGGAGACGGCAGAGGCGGCGAAGGCGGGCTGCCCGGTCAGCAAGGCGCTGGCGGGCGTGGAGGAGATCACCCTGGAGGCGTCGCTGGCGTCGGACTAGGCGCTTCGGCGCTCGCGTAGAGCGCCTCGATCGCGCGGGCCTGGCCGACGGCGTCGGCGCGGCCGAGCAGCGACGGGCGCTCGCCGCGGATCGCGGCCTCGAGGTCGGCGATCTGCAAGGCGTAGTGGTTGGCGCGCTCCTGGACGATGCGTTCCAGGGGCGCGCCGTCGTCGCGTCGCAGCTCGATCACCGGCTCGGACGCGTGCCACGGATCCGGGAGGCGGAGCGAGCCGGTCTCGCCGATCGCCTCCAGCTCGCCGCGGGGCGGGCCGAGGAACGCGCAGTCGAGCGTCGCCAGGACGTCGTCGGGGAAGGCGAGCAGGCCGGTGAGCGCGAGGTCGACGTCGTCGCCGCCACGGATCCGCTGGGCCTGGGCGGCGACCGGCTCGGCGCCCGCCAGCGTGCGGGCGCCGGAGACGCAGTAGCAACCGACGTCCATGAGCGCGCCGCCGTCCAGCGCGCGCTGGAGGCGCGGGTCGCCGTCGGCGACGATGCCGCCGCCCGCGAACGTCGCGCGGATCAGGCGCAGGCGGCCGATCGCCCCGTCGGCGATCAGGCGCTGGGCGGCCGCGACCTGCGGATGGTGGCGCCACATGAAGCCCTCGGCGAGGATCCGATCGCAGGCGTCGGCGACGTCGAACGCGCGCTCGACGTCGGCGGCGCGGCGTGAGAGCGGCTTCTCGCAGAGCACGTGCTTGCCGGCCTCCAGCGCGCGGATCGCCCACGGCAGGTGGAGGCTGTTGGGCAGCGAGATGTACACGATCTCGACGTCCGGGTCGGCGAGCAACGCCTCGTAGGAGCCGTACGCGCGCGGGATGCCGCGAGCGGCGGCGTACTCGCTGGCCCGCGCCGCGTCGCGCGAGGCCACCGCGACGACGTCGGCGTTGCCCGCGCCGAGGATCGCGTCGTTGATCCGGGCGGTTGACAGCAGTCCCCAGCGCATTGTCCGTGAGCCTAGGGGTGTGAGCCTAGGGGTAGGTCTCGGGTCATGCCCACGCTGTCCGAGCTGGAGGCCGCCGTCCGGACGGTCGCCGATACCGCCGCCACCCGCCGCGCCGAGTGGGACGCCCTGGACGCCGCGACCGGCGATGGCGACTTCGGCTCCACGCTGCACCGCGGCTTCGCGGCGGTCCTCGAGGGCTGGGACGCGCTGGACCGCGACAGCGAGCGCGCGTTCCTGGCCGACGTCAGCCGCGTGCTCGCCGCGGCGATGGGCGGGACGTCGGGGCCGATCTGGTCGGTCGGCGTGCTGCGCGCGGGCGTGGTGGCCGGCGAGGGCGGTGACGTGGACGCGATGCTCACCGCCGCGGTCGACGGCATCCAAGCGCTGGGCGAGGCCCAGCGCGGCGACAAGACGTTGTTGGATGCCTTGATCCCCGCGGCCGAAGCGGCGCGCGGCGACGGCGACGTGGCCGGCGCCGCGCTGGAGGGCGCCGAGGCGACCCGCGAGCTGCGTGCCCGGCGCGGCCGCGGGGCCTACGCCGGCCACCGCACGGTCGGGACCGCCGACCCGGGTGCGGTGGCGATCGCGGTCCTGGCGGTCACGTTAAGCGCGGGCGACGGGGACGCGCAGCGCCTGGAGGCGCTGCACCGGGTGGGCGAGAACGCCGGGGAAGCGGCTGCGAGCGGCTCCGGCGACGCCGATGCGCCGGCGAAGCGCGCGACGACCAAGCAGCTCGTCAACCGGCCCCAGGACGCCGCGCGGGAGGCGCTCGAAGGGCTCGCGCTGGCGCACGGCGATCTCGTCGCGTGGGACGGCGAGCGGCGGATCCTGACGCGTGCAGACGGGCCGGCCCGCGACGCGGTTGCGCTCATGAGCGGCGGCGGCTCCGGGCACGAGCCGCTGCACGGCGGGTTCATCGGCGACGGGATGCTGACGGCGGTCGCGCCGGGCGAGGTCTTCGCGTCTCCGTCGGTCGACCAGGTGCTCGCGGCGATCCGCGCGGCCGACGGCGGCGCGGGCGTCTTGCAGATCATCAAGAACTACACGGGCGACGTCCTCAACTTCCGCCTGGCGGGCGAGCTGGCGCGCGAGGAAGGCCTACAGGTCGATGCGGTGATCGTCGCCGACGACGTGGCGTCGGGTGGCGAAGAGCACGGGGTCGGACGACGGGGCACGGGCGCGACGCTCGTGGTCGAGAAGGTCGCGGGCGCGCGGGCCGCGGCGGGCGGGTCGCTGGAGGAGGTCGCGGCGGTCGCGCGGCGCGCGGCGGACCGCAGCGCGTCGATGGGCCTCGCGCTGCACCCGTGCTCGCCGCCCGGCGCCGGGCCGCTGTTCGCGCTCGGCGACGAGGAGGTCGAGATGGGCGTCGGCATCCACGGCGAGCTGGGCACCGAGCGGATCCCGTACGCGCCGGTCGACGAGCTGGTCACGACCATCGTCGATCGGCTGCTCGGCGATCTGGAGCCCGCCGACGGCACGCCGCTGCTGGCGTTCGTCAACGGCTTCGGCGGCAGCGCCGCGCTCGAGTTGTACATCGTCTATCGCGCGCTCTCACGCACCCTCGGCGACCGCGGCCTCACGGTCGCGCGCTCGCTCGTCGGCGACTACGTCACGTCCTTGGACATGGCGGGCATGTCCATCACCTTGACCGCGCTCGACGACGAGCTGACCACGCTCTGGGACGCGCCCGTCAGGACGCCGGCTTTGCGCTGGTGAGGACCTTCGGCAGCCACGCCGCGACCGCCGCGTGGACGGCCGGAAGGTCCTTCTTGAGCCCGTGGTCGCCCGGGATCTGCGCGACCTGGCGGCGGCCGCGTCCGCGGCGGGCCGGCGGCATCCCGAAGCGGTCGTTGACGCCCTGGACGATCAGCATCGGCACGCGCACCGCGTCGAGCTCGGGCAGACGCGTCTTGGGCTCGGCGTCGGGATCGCGCTGGGGCGGGTGCAACGGGAAGGCCAAGCACAACACACCAAGGGCGCTGGTCGCCGCGGCGGTCCGGCACGCCACGCGCGCGCCGGACGAGCGCCCGCCGCTCAGCGTGGGCAGGCCGTGGAGCACGCCGCCGTCCGCCGTCAGCGCGGCGTGCACCGCCAGCCAGGAGGAGTCCAGGTGTCCGGCGGGCGCCGCGCTGCGTCGGCCCGCCACGCGGTAGGGCTGCTCGATCCGGGCGACGGTGACGCCGGCCTCCACTGCGGCGTCGGTCGCGGCCAGGAGGTCCGGCGCGTCGATCGTCCCGCCGGCGCCGTGACCGAGCAGCAGCGCGGCGCGCGCGTCGCCGGCGGCAGCGCGGATGTGCGCACGGGCCGGGCCGTGCGGCGTGTCGATCTCCAGGACCTCGTCGTCGGGCACCGTGCCACCATACGTCGCGATGCACGATGCCTCCGCGCCGGTGCGGGTCGACAAGTGGCTGTGGGCCGCGCGGCTGGTCAAGACGCGCGCCCTCGGGTCCGAGGCCGCCAAGGGCGGACGGGTCGAGGTCAACGGCGTGGTCGTCAAGCCGAGCAAGGACGTCAAGCCCGGCGACGAGCTGGTCTACGCCAACGGGCCGGTGAAGATCGTCGTGCGGATCAAGGCGACCGCCGAGCGGCGCGGCTCCGCAGCCGTGGCGGCGACGCTCTTCGACGAGACGCCGGAGTCGGTCGCCGCGCGCGAGGCGTTCCGCGACCAGCGGCGGCTGGAGCTGCAGTCGATCCCGCGCTCGCAATACGACGACGGCGGCGCGCGCCCGACCAAGCGCGACCGGCGTCGCTTCGACCAGCAGCGCAGCGCCGCCCGGCAGCCGCGCGACGAGGACTAGACCCGCTCGCGCTGGCGCGCGCGCTGCATCCGGCGCACGACCGGATGCGAGATCGCGACCAGCAGGATGAAGCCGCCGATCGTCGCCCAGATCAGCGGGTCGGTCGCCGAGAAGTGCTCCAGGCGCGAGCCGAGGATCACCGCGATCGCGATCAGCGGCAGCTCGCCGATCGCGGTCGTCCACGCGAAGCGGGCGAACGGCACGCGCGTCGCGCCGGCGACGTAGCCGACGAAGCTGAACGGGACGATCGGCAGCAACCGCATCAACAAGAGCGCGAGCCAGCCGCCGCGCTCGATCGCGCGCTCGGCCGAGGCGGTGCGCTCGTCGCCCGCGATCCGCGTCAGCAGCGGCCGGCCGGCGACGTGGCCGATGGCGTAGGTGATGAGCGCGCTCAGCCACCAGCCGGTCGCGCAGATCACCAGCCCGCCCGCGATCCCGTAGGTGAAGCCCGCGACCAAGTTGGTGATCTCGGCCGGGAAGATCACGACCGCGTGCGCCAGCATCAAGGCGTACAACAAGACGATGCCACCGACGCCGGTGCCGCGGAGCTGCTCGCGCAGCGCGGTCGTGTCGCCGTGCGCGGCGTGCGAGAGCGCCTCGCGCACGGGGTGGATCAGCAGGCAGAGGCCAACCAGGAGGACGACGGTCCCGGCGATCGCGGCGAGGTGCGACCGCCGGGCGCCCATGGCACTAACGGATGCCGACGAGGTCGACGACGAAGACCAGCGTCTCGTCGGGACCGATGACCGGCGGGGCGCCGCGCTTGCCGTAGCCGAGCATCGGCGGGATCGTGATCCGGCGGCGGCCGCCGACCTTCATCCCGGCGACGCCCTGGTCCCAGCCCTGGATGACCTGGCCCTTGCCGAGGCCGAACTTGAACGTGTCGCCGCGGTCCCATGACGCGTCGAACTGGTCACCGGTCGCCCATGAGACGCCGACGTAATGCACTTCGACGAGGTGGCCGGACGCGGCCTCGGGGCCGTCGCCGACCTCAATGTCCTCGATCTCGAGCTGGTAGGACGGGGCGCCGCCGGGGACGCTGACTTCGGGCTTCTCGTTAGGGGCCATGAGGCGCCAGGCTATCCACCCGCGCGCACCACGTCGTAGCCATCTGCCTGAAGGGCAGCGATGACGGTGTCGCGGTGATCGCCCTGCAGCTCGATGACGCCGTCTTTGGCCGAGCCGCCCACGCCGCAGCGCTTCTTGAGCTTGGCGGCGAGGTCGCGGATCTCGTTGTCGTTGAGCGGCAGGTTGAAGACGGTGGTGACGCCTTTGCCCTTGCGGCCGGCGATCTCGCGGCGGACCTTCACGGGGCCGCTCGTGGCGCGCTTGACGGTCTTGGGGTCCCGGGCCTTGCGGAGGTCGCCGTCGGAGGACGACCACACCATGTTGGGCTCGCTGCTGCGCTTGGGCATCGTCGCCTCAGGACGCTACCGCGGCGCGGACCTGCGTGAGGATCCCGTCCAGCGCGGCTTCGAGCGGCCAGATCGCCTGCTCGGTGCGGGTGAGCAGGAGGCCGCCTTGGAGCGTGGCGAAGATGGCGGCTCCGACGCGCTCGGGGTCGCGGGCGCCGATGCGCTCCAGGCCGGCCTGGAGCTGGAGGCGCCAGTCGCGCATGTAGGCCTCGACGTCGTGGGCGAGCTCGGCATCGGTGGCGGCGGCCTCGGCCGACAGCGAGCCGATCGGGCAGCCGAAGCGCGGCTGGGCGCGGTAGTGGGCGAGGATCGCGGCAGCCCACTGCTCCCAGGACGCGATCGTGTCCAGCGCGGCGAGCGCGGGCTGCTGGGCGTCGTGGACGCGCTGGGCCTGGAAGGCGACGACCGCGCGGACCAGCTCGGCCTTGCCGCCGGGGAAGTAGTGGAAGAGCTGGGACTTGCTCGTGGTGGTGGCGGCGCGGACGTCGTCGAGGCTGGTGCCGCCGATGCCGGCGGCAAGGATGTGGTCGGCGGTGGCCTCGACGATCCGGGCGCGGGTGGCCTCGCCCTTGGCGGTGAGCTGCTGCTGCTGCGTCGTCACGTCTTGACACGATAGTGGACCGTGCGGTCCAGTCGTGTGCTATCTCTTTTGGACCATGGAGTCCAGAACAGCTTTGGTAACCGGATCGACCAGCGGCATCGGCCGCGCGATCGCCGTGGCGTTGGCCGCCGACGGACTGCGCGTGGCGGTGAGCGGGCGCGACGCGGCGCGCGGTGAGGCGGTCGCGGAGGAGATCGGCGGCGTCTTCGTCGCCGCGGACCTGGGGGAGAGCGCGGCGGCGGCGCGGACGCTGGCGGCGCGCGCGACCGAGGCGCTCGGTGGGCAGATCGACGTCTTGGTCAACAACGCCGGCGTTTACCCGAGCGGCGCGACGGCGGAGCTCAGCGATGCCGATGCGGACGCGCTGCTGGCCGTCAACGTGCGGGCGCCGCACGCGCTGGTGGCGGCGATCGCGCCCGCGATGGCCGCGCGCGGCGACGGCGTGATCGTCAACGTCGGCTCGTGGATCTCGCGCGTCGGGATGCCGCAGGGCGCGCTGTACGGCGCGACGAAGGCAGCTGTCGAGCAGCTGACGCGCTCGTGGGCCGCGGAGTTCGGGTCCTCCGGCGTGCGGGTCAACGCGGTCTCGCCGGGTGTGACGCGCACCGAGGGCACGGCGGGCGCCGCGGCGGTTCTCGACGCGATGGCCGCCCGGACGCCCGCGGGGCGTGTCGGCGAGCCTGAGGACGTCGCGGCGGCAGTCGCCTGGCTGGCCTCCGACGGCGCTCGGTTCGTGCACGGCGCGACGATCGACGTGGATGGGGGTGCCTTGAACACGTATGCGGCGTGAGTAGGCTCCGGGCCATGGCGTACACCAACGCAGAGGGCCGGCAGCAGTTGCTCGACGAGCTCGGCGGCGCGGTCGATGCGATCGCGATCGCGATCGCCGCCCTCGGCGAGGCCTATGAGCTGCTCGACGAGCAGACCGCCGACAAGCTCGAGGAGCTGCTGTTCCGCCCGGCGCAGGCGGCGTCGGGCCGGGCGAAGCGCACCTACGGCGACTTCGCCACCAAGCACGGCTTCCCACCGCGGTCGTTTGCCCCGGGCAGCGCGCCGCACGCCCACCGACCGAAGGACCACATCGACAACGCCGTCTCCGCGCTGGAGCGGGCCGGCGCCGAGCTGGGCGAGCTACAGGACTCGATGCTGCCGGTCGAGGTCGGCGACGCCGAGGTGCGGGCCGGGATCTCCGAGACGCGCGCGTTGTTGGGGCCCTTGCCGCACGCGGCGCACGAGCTGGAACGCCGGCTCGGGCGCTAGCCCTCCGCGGCCTCGCTCGCCTCGAGCCACGCGGCTTCGAGGTCGTCGCGTTCGCCGGCCAGCGTGGCCAGCTCCTCGTTGAGCGCGCGGAGGCGATCGAAGTCGGTGGCGGCCTGCGCCATCGCCTCGTGGAGCTCGGTTTCGCGGGTGGCGAGCTTGTCGAGCGCGCGTTCGAGGCGGGCGATCTCCTTGCGGGCGTCGCGCGCGGCGCCGCCCGCGCCGGCCTTGCGCTCGGCGGGAGCGGCTGCTGCGGCGACCGCGGAGTCCGTCGCCTCCGCGGCGTGGCGGAGCTCCAGGTACTGGTCGATCCCGCCGGGCAGGTGGCGGATATCGCCGTCGCCCATCAAGGCGTACACGTTGTCGGTCACGCGCTCGACGAAGTAGCGGTCGTGGCTGACGACGATCATCGTGCCCGACCAGCCGTCGAGCAGGTCCTCCAGCGCGGTGAGCGTGTCGATGTCGAGGTCGTTGGTCGGCTCGTCCAACACCAACACATTGGGTTCGTCCATGAGCAACCGCATCAACTGCAAGCGCCGTCGCTCGCCGCCGCTCAAGTCCTTGACCAACGTCCGCGCCCGCTCGCCGCGGAACCCGAAGCGCTCGGCGAGCTGCCCGGAGGTGATCTCGACGCCGTCGGCCAGCGTCGCCCGCCCGCGCACCGACGCCACCGACTCCAGGACGTTCTGGTCGCCCGGGATCTCGGTGACCTCCTGCGACAGGTAGGCCAAGCGCACGGTCTGGCCACGGTCGACGTGGCCGCCGTCGGGCTTTTGGATATCCGCGAGGATCCGGATCAGCGACGTCTTGCCCGAGCCGTTGACGCCAACCAACGCGACACGGTCGCCTGGGCCTAGGCGCCACGTGAGGTGGCGCAGGAGCGGCGGCGCGTCGGCGCCATAACGCAAGCTGATGTCCTCGGCCTCCAGGACCTTGTTGCCCAGCCGCCGCGCGGCGAAGCGCAGCAGCTCGGCGGCGTCGCGCGCCTCGGGCTCGTCGGCGATCAGCGCGTTGGCGGCCTCGATCCGGAACTTCGGCTTCGACGTCCGCGCCGGCGGCCCGCGCCGCAGCCACGCCAGCTCCTTGCGCATCAGCTGCTGGCGGCGCTCCTCACGCGAGGCGGCCTGTCGGTCGCGCTCAGCGCGGGCCAGGACATAGGCCGCGTAGCCACCCTCGTACTGATCGACGCCGCCGTCGTGGACCTCCCACGTGGCGGTGCACACGGCGTCCAGGAACCAGCGGTCGTGCGTGACGACCAGCAGCGTCCCGCGGCGCGCCGCCAGATGGGCGGCCAGCCAGGCGACGCCCTCGACGTCGAGGTGGTTGGTCGGCTCGTCCAACAACAACAGGTCGGGGTTGTCGATCAAGGACTTCGCCAGCGCGATCCGGCGCCGCTCGCCGCCGCTCAGCGGGGCGATCGTCGTGTCGAGGCCCTGCGGGAAACGGTCGATCCCGACACCGCCGAGCAGCCCGTCGAGCACGGTCCGGAAACGCGCGTCGGCCTGCCACTCGTGGTCGGCGCGGCCGCCGACGAGCTCGGCGCGGATCGTGGCCGTCGGATCAAGATCATCGCCTTGGCCGAGGACGCCGATCGAGACGCCGCCCGAGCGCGTCACGGCGCCCGCGTCCGGCTCCTCGGAGCCCGCGATCAAGGCCATCAACGTGGACTTGCCGTCGCCGTTGCGCCCAACGACGCCAACGCGGTCGCCTTCCGCGAGGCCCAGCGTGACGCCGGTCAGGACGGTGCGGGCCGCGTAGCCCTTGACCACGTCCTTGAGGTTGACGAGGTTGCGCGCGGGGGCGGCCATCTACTGGGTCACCGCCACTTCGCCGCCGAGCGAGAACGGCGGGACGAGGCCGACGCGGTCACCGCTCCAGAACTTGCCCGGGTCATACCAGGACGCGGGGCGCTTCTTGGGCAGCAGGCCCATGTGCTGGAACGTGGTCGCGACCAGCTCGGCGCAGTAGATCGTCTCCAGCTGCGCCTCGCGCCGGCGCACGCGGCCGGTCAGCCAGTTGCGAAACAGGCCGGCGGTGGTGGGGAACGTGCGGCCGTCGAAGCGGTCGAGGACCTCCATGAGGCGGTCCTCGTGATCGCGGGTGAGCGCGCCGCCGTCGAGCAGGCGGACCCACGCGCGCTGGCCGTACTTGTCGTGCCAGGTCGTGACCGCGTCGCGCAGCAGGTGCAGCTGGACGCCGCGCTGGTGCTCGCCGGACCACACGTCGGGCAGCGAGCGGCCCAGCTCGGCGTGCCACAGCAGCGGCGGCAGGTCGTCGATCGCGATCGCCATCCCGACGTGGTTGACGGGCGCGTTGGTCATCGTCTGGATCGCGCGATCGGCGAACGACCGGCCGCGGAACAGCCAGACGTCGCCGGTCGCCGCGGTGGCGACGGCCTCGTCGAGGGACAACGCGGGGACGCGGTCGGTCACCACCCGTAACCTACGCGACCGATGGCCCTGCCCTGGAAGCTCCTCGGGCTCGCCGGCCTGGCGGGCGTCGCCGCGACCGGCGTGGTCGTGGCCCGTCGCCGCCGCGCGACCACCGACGTCCCGCCCGACGTGCTGCGCGATCGCCTCCACCAACGGCTCGCGGAGGTCAAACCCGCGCCGTGACGCCGACCGCCGACCCGCCGGACGACGCGCTCCTGCGCCCTTCCGACGTCGCTGCCTGGCTGGACGTCGACGAGACCTGGGTCGTGACCGCGATCACCCGCGAGGACCTGCCCGTCATGGGCTACACCTCCACCGGCGAGCCGGTCGTCTGCGCCTCGGAGGTACGAGCCTGGCTGCGGCGCCCGGATCCGTTCGGCGACACGACCTAGGGGTTGAGCGTGACCGCGAGGTCACCGGCTTCGCGGGTGACCAGCGCGTCGTCGCGCAGCAGGCCGCCGACGCCGGAGGCCGGCATGCTGCGAGTGCCGAGCGCGTCCCGGACCCACAGCTCCTCGCCGTGGAGCCAGGCCACGGAGCCGTGAGCGTCGACGACGGCGTCGTTGGGCTCGTACTGCTCGGTGAGCGTGGTGATCCACCCGGTGGACGCGTTGAGGAGGTAGGCCCCTTGGTGCACCTTCTGGATCCAGCCGAAGACGACGTGCTGCCCTTCGACGTCAAGCACCTGCGCCCATTCGGCCTGCGGCAGGTAGGTCGTGCGCCCGGTGGCGCGCAGACATGCCGTGTGCGGCCAGGCCTGCCGGTCGAAGTCGATGTCGAGGGTGCCGTAGTCGCTCCAGAAGCACGCGGACGGTCGGACGGCGGAGAGGTCGACGAGACGCGGCGCGCCGTTGCGCCGCCAGCGCAGGATGCCGTCACGCAGCGTGATCTGATCGAGGCGCGCGCGGCCGTCGATCTTGCGGCGCCCGAGGCCCGGTCGCCAGGCCATGAGCCCGTTGCCGGCGGTCCAGGCCACGCCGCCGGCGGGATCGACGGTCCACCACGTCGCCTCCATTCCCATGTCGTGCCGGCGACCGCCGTGGAGGGCGTCGTCGACCACGAGGATCTGCGGCGGGAAGGCGTAGGGGTCGGTGAAGCGCATCACGTAAGCGACGCGCGTCCCGGCGAGGCGCAGGCCGACCAGGGCCGTTGGCTGGTCGGCGTATCGGTCGAGGACGACGATCGTCCGGCGGCGGCCGGTGCGCCGAGAGCAGCCGGTGACGGTCTGGCGCGCGGTGGAGCGGACGGTGTTGGCGAGCACGGTCGCCTGCGCGGAGCGGGCGAGGAGCTGCTCGCCGGCGTGACGCTGGCAGCGGTCGGCGGCGGAGGCGGGTGTCGTGGTCACGGCAAGCAGCGTGAGGGCGAGGAGCAGGCGTCTCATGGACAGTGAGAACGGCTCACTGGCGATGGGGTTGCGCGAAAGGGCCGGGCACGACAAGGTTCGCGACCGCCCAGCGACGTGTTTTCCCTGGAGGGCGGGGTAGAGGAGGCTTGATGACCGACGCCGGACGCCGTGACATCGATGGTGCGATTGCTGGGCTCGCGGGCAAGTTGCCCGGTGAGTTGGAAGTGCTCGCGCGGGTGGCCTACAACTACGCGTGGGCGTGGGATCCGGATGGCGATGCGCTGTTCGGGGATGTGGACCCGGATCGGTGGGTCTCGTGTGCGGGCAACCCGGTGCGGTTGCTGCAGGAGGCCAGCGCGGAGCGGCTGAGCGCCGCGGCCTCCGACGCCGCGATCCTTGAGCGCGCCGACGCGCTGGATCGGCGGCTGGCCGAGCACCGCGCCGCGCCGCCGTCGCGGCCGGGCGCCCCGGTCGCCTACTTCTGCGCGGAGTACGCGATCCACGCCTCGCTGCCGATCTACTCCGGCGGCCTGGGCGCGTTGGCCGGCGACCTGGTCAAGGAGGCCAGCGATCGCGCGCTGCCGTTCGTGGCGATCGGCCTGCTCTACCGCCAGGGCTACTTCCGCCAGCGGATCGACATGTCCGGCTGGCAGCGCGAGTACTGGCTGGACACCGACGCCGAGCGGCTGCCTGCGGCGCTCGTGCGCGGCGACGACGGCGAGCCGCTCACGGTCACCGTCCCGGTACGCGACGAGACGATCGTCGCCCAGATCTGGCGGGTCGACGTCGGCCGCGTCCCGATGTACCTGCTCGACGCCGAGCGGCCCGAGAACTCCGCGTTCGCGCGCTTCACGACCTCGCAGCTGTACGTCGGCTCGCCCGAGGTGCGACTCAACCAATACGCCTTGCTCGGGATCGGCGGCCGGCGCGCGCTGGCCGCGCTGGGGATCGAGCCCGAGGTCATCCACCTCAACGAGGGCCATGCCGCGTTCGGGTCCCTGGAGGAGCCGGGCGCGACGATCGAAGACGTGGTCGCCTCGTCCCGCCCGCACACGGTCTTCACCACGCACACGCCGGTCCCGGCCGGCAACGACGCCTATCCCGGCGGCGAGGTCGCGCTGCTGCTGGAGCCGCTCATCGAGCAGCGCGGCTTCGGCGACGAGTCGGTCCTCGCGCTCGGTCGCACGCACCCCGAGGACGAGCACGAGCCGTTCGGGATCACGCAGCTGGCGATCCGCACCTCACGGGCGACCAACGCGGTCAGCCGCCGCCACGGCGAGGTCGCGCGCGAGATGTGGCAGGAGCTGTGGCCCGGGACGCCGGTCGACGACGTCCCGATCACGCACGTCACCAATGGCGTGCACGTGCCGACCTGGATCGGCGGGCCGATGCGCGGGCTGCTGGACCGCTACCTCGGCGACGGCTGGATCACGCGCGCGGCGGACCCGGCGACGTGGGACGGCGTCGACGCGATCCCCGACGACGAGCTGATGGCGGTGCGCCGCGAGCAGCGCAGCGCTTTGGTCGACCTCGTGCGTGACCGGATCCCGCGCGACCGGCTGGTGCGTGGCGAGGAGCGCAGCTTCGTGCAGGCGGCCGAGGTCGCCTTCGACCCGGACGCGCTGACGCTCGGCTTCGCCCGCCGCGTGGCGACCTACAAGCGCTTGTCGCTGATGGTCCACGACGCCCAGCGCGCGCTGGACCTGTTCCGCGGCGACCGGCCGGTGCAGCTGATCCTCGCCGGCAAGGCGCACCCGAAGGACGAGCCCGGCAAGCAGCTCATCCAGCAGCTCCTGCACCTGCGCGGGGCGGAGGGCACCGAGTCGCGCGTGATCTTCCTCGCGGACTACGACCTGGCCAGCGCCGCGCGGCTGGTCGGCGGCTGCGACGTCTGGGTCAACCTGCCGCGGCCGCCGCTGGAGGCGTCGGGCACGTCGGGGATGAAGTCCGTGCTCAACGGCGGCTTGCAGTTGTCCGTGTTGGACGGCTGGTGGGCCGAGGGCTACGACGGGACCAACGGCTGGGCGCTGCCCGGCGAGGTCGACCACGACCACCAGGCCCAGGACGCCCGCGACGCGGCCACGTTGTACCGCTTGCTCGAGGACGAGGTCGTCCCGGAGTTCTACGCCGGCGACGGCGCCTGGGTGCGGCGCGTCAAGGCCTCGTTGAAGACGTGCGGGCCGCAGTTCTCGGCGACGCGCATGTTGCAGGACTACGAGAGCAAGATGTACGCGACGGCGGACGTGCCGGCGTAGGCGCGGGCGCCCGCGCCTACGCCACGCCGGCCTCCGCCAGCCACGCCCAGAGCGTGTCCTGGTCGACGATCTCGACGTCCAGCTTGTTGGCCTTGTTGGTCTTGGCCGCGCCGGTGTTCGCGCCGGCCAGGAGGTAGTCGGTGTTCTCGCTGACGCTGGAGGTGGCGGTGGCCGCGGCCTGCTCGACCATCCGCGTCATGTCCGGCCGGGAGACCTTCGCGCCCGAGCGCGGGTCGGTGAACGCGCCGGTGATCACCACCGTCTTGCCCTTCAGCGGCGAGTCCGAGGCAGCGGCGACGTCGACGGGCTTGTCCTCGTCGTGGACGTCGAGGTCGACGCCGGCGGCGCGCAGCTCCTCGATCTCGGTCCGCACCTCGGGCCGCTGGAAGAACGCGACGACCGACTCGGCGACCTTCGGGCCGATGTCCTTGATCCAGACCAGCTCGGGGACGCGCGCGGCGGCGACGTCCTCCAGGTCCTCGTAGCCCGCCAGGCAGAGGCGCTTGGCGACGCCGTCGGACGCCATCGGGATCGCCAGGCCGATCAGCGCGCGGCGCAACCCGATGTCCTTGGATCCGGCGATCGAGTCCACCATGTTGCGGGCCGAGACCTCGCCCATGCGCTCGTAGCCTTGGAGCAGCTCGGTCGTGATCTTGGTGTAGAAGTCGGCGCGGGACTTCAGGATGCCGTCCTCGGCGAGCTTCTCGATCCAGACGTCGCCGACGCCCTCCATGTCGGCGGCCGGCCGTGACGCCCAGTGCATCAGGCGGCGCGTGATCTGGGCCGGGCACTGGAGGTTGGGGCACCAGCGCTCTTCGCCGGTGCCGCGGATCTCCAGCTCGGTCCCGCAGCTCGGGCAGTCCTTCGGCGGCTTGATGACCTTCTCGCTGCCGTCACGGTCCTCCGGGATCGAGCGCCCGACGAACGGGATCACGTCGCCGCGCCGGACGACCGCGACCGTGTCGCCGATGCGCAGGTCGCGCTCGCGGATCAGCCGCGGGTTGTGCAGCGTGACGTTCTCGACGGTGACGCCGCCGACGAACACCGGCTCGACCTTCGCGCGGGGCGCGATCCGGCCAACCTTGCCGACCTGCCACTCGACCGCCAGCAGTTTCGTGAGCTTCTCCTCGGGCGGGTACTTGAAAGCGATCGCACCGCGCGGCTCGGCGCTGTTGAAGCCGGCGGCCTCGAAGGCGGCGGGCTCATGGAGGCGCACGACGGCGCCGTCGATGTCGTAGTCGAGCTTGTCGCGGCGCGTGCCGATCGCGTGGATCGCCTCGATGACCGCCTCGGGCGTGTCGGCGAGCGTCTGGTGGACGAGCTCGAACCCGATCGACTCGGGGTCGATGTCCTCGGGCCTGCGCGAGTCGACGTCGCGCTCGGCGCCGAAGGCGAAGAAGCGCAGCAGCCGGCCGGCCTCCGCGGCCGCTTTGGCGTCCTTCTGCATCAACGTGCCCGCGGCGCCGTTGCGCGGGTTGGTCAGCGGCTTGTCGGGGTGCAGGTCGTTGTAGGCCTGCCACGTCGAGCGCGTCATCAGCGCCTCGCCGCGTACCTCGACGCGCTCCTTGGGCTTGATCTTCTTGGGCAGCGCCGGGAGCACGTGGATCGCCTTCTCGGTGACGATCTCCCCGATCGCGCCGGTGCCGCGGGTGGCGACGTAGTCGAGCTTGCCGCCCTCGTAGACGATCGAGATGCTCAGGCCGTCGAGCTTCTCCGAGACGCGGAAGACCTGGCCCGGGTAGCGCTCGCAGAAGGTCGTGATCGCCTCCTCGGTGGTCGCCTTGGCCAGCGAGAGCATCGGTCGCGCGTGCCGGACCGTCGGCCCCTGCAACTGCTCTGGGGCGTTGACCTTGTCCAGCGGCGAGTCCTCGGGCTCGAGCTCGGGATGCTCGGCGACCAGGGCGGTGAGCTCGTCTTTGACGGCGTCGTAATCCGCGTCTGGGATCGCGCTGTCGCCCTCGCCGTAGTACGCGTCGTTGAGGCGTTTGACCTCCGCGCTCAGCTCCTGGATACGGGCGGCGATGTCCTTCTTGCTCACCCCGACCATGTTGACGCGCCGGTCGGTCGCTAGACTACTCGGATCCCGCGTTTGCAGTCGTTGCCTCCGAGCATCCTCCGCGTTCGCATCACTCACCACCAGAGGAACTCATCATGGCTACCGGAACCGTCAAGTGGTTCAACGACGACAAGGGCTTCGGCTTCATCACCCCGGATGACGGGGGCAAGGATCTGTTCGTGCACCACAGCGCGATCAAGAGCGACGGCTTCCGTTCGCTGCCCGAGGGCGCGAAGGTGAGCTACGAGGCAGAGCAGGGGCCGAAGGGCCCGGCCGCCGCCAACGTGCAGACCATCTAGACGGGCGGTCGCTGCTTATGGCCGCGCGTAACAAGAAGACGACGATGGCGAAGCTCAACCGCGAGAACCGTCAGCGGGAGAAGCGCCAGCAGAAGAACGCGCGCAAGGAGGCTCGCCAGCGTGGCGAGCTGACGCCGGCCCCTTCCGAAGAGGGCGACGAGCCCGTCGAAGAGGCCTGGCAGTTGACGCGCGGGTTGGACCCGGACCAGCTCTAGGGCTGGTCCTCGCTCCGCGCCGAGATTCGGCGCGGAGCGCGCGCGGGCCCCGCCCGGTCAGCGCTGAAGGGTGAGGACGTCTACGTCCTCGAAGCCCTTGGCCGGCGCGGTGTTCGACGCGACCGATCCCGTCACGCCGGCGAACTCGCCGCTGCCGCCGATGATCGGCATCGGGATCCGGCCGTCGAGGTAGAAGTGGCCGGCGGCCAGGATCTGGCCGCGGCCGGTGACGTCGTAGGTGGCGTCGCAGAGCAGCTCGGCGCGGCCCACGGGCCGGGCCGGGTCGGGCCGACGGCCGTGCACGACACGGAGATCGCGCCGAGGCGCTTGCGTCCCGCGTCGAAGAGCCCGCCGTGCACGACGATGCGGTCGCCCCTGCGAGCGATCTTGGCGTCGCTCGCCAGAGCGATTAGGGTCGCTCACATCTCGACCCGAGTCCTGATCGCCGACGACCAGCGCCTGGTGCGCGCCGGGCTGCGCGTGCTTCTGGAGCAGCACGACGACCTCGAGGTCGCCGGCGAGGCCGCGGACGGGGCGGAGGCGATCGCGCTGGCGCAGCGGCGCGCGGTCGACGTGGTGTTGATGGACATCCGCATGCCGAACGTCGACGGGCTGGAGGCGACGCGGCAGCTGCTGGGCCGGCACGGCGACGCGCTCCGGGTCCTCGTGCTGACGACCTTCGACGCCGACGCCTACGTCTTCGAGGCTCTGCGGTCCGGCGCGTCGGGCTACCTGCTCAAGGACGCCCCGGAGGAGGAGCTCGTCGCCGCCATCCGCGTCGTCGCGCGCGGGGACGCGATCGTCGCGCCCGCCGTGACCCGCAGGCTGGTGGAGCGCTTCGCGGCGCTGCCCGAACGCGGCGCGACACCGCGCGCGTCGCTGCCCGACGAGCTGACCGCGCGCGAGCGGGAGGTGCTTGCCGAGGTCGCGCGCGGACGCTCCAACGCCGAGATCGCCGAGGCGCTGGTCGTCACGCGGCACACCGTCAAGACGCACGTCGCGCGGCTGCTGATGAAGCTCGGGCTGCGCGACCGCGTGCAGTTGGTGGTCTTCGCCTATGAGAGCGGGTTCGTCGCTCCTGGGGAGGACCAGGCGGCGGGCGAGATCGCTCCTGAGAGCGATGGCGCGGGCGCAGGACGCCCGTAGCGTGGCGCCCATGACCGCTCTCCTGCCGGTGAAGAAGACCCTCGGAACGCCGGTTGGGCGGTGGGGTCCCGCGGCGGGCGACGTGCCGCTGGCCGTCCTGGTCGCGGTGCTGGGCTTCTTCATGGTGACCGGGGACGACGGCGACAAGGCCGGCGGGAGCACCGCGGCGGGGTTGGGGATGACCCTCGTCGCGCTGGCCCTGCTGGCGCGCCGGCCCGCGCCGCTGCTGGGACTGGCCGGCCTCGCGCTCGCCGACCTCATCAACATCGCCGCGTTCGGCGAGCACGTCCGCTGCGGCGTGGTGCTGCCGAGCGCCGCCTACCTCGGGTTCGCCGCGGCACGGCGGGCGAACGACCGGCTCCAGCTGGCGGCGATCGCCGGGCTGATGGCGGCGATCGGGACGCTCACGGTCGTCTTCGAGCTGGGCGCCGAAGGCATCCTGGCCTGCGTGCTGGTGCTCGGCGGCGCGGTCGTCGGCGGCCGCGTGGTGCGGCGGCGCGACATCGCCGTCGCCCGGCTGGCCGACGGGACGCGTGCGCTGGAGGCCCAGCGCGAGCAGACCGCGCGCCTGGCGGTCGAGAACGAGCGCGTGCGGATCGGCGGCCAGGTCGGGCGCACGGTCGACGAGCGGTTGGAGGGCGTCCTGGCCGGCGCTCGCGAGGGCGACTTCGCGGCGATCGAGGCCGACGGGCGCGCCGGGCTGGCCGAGATGCGGCGCGTCGTCGACGGGCTGCAAGGCACCGCGCCCGCGCCGACGCTGGCGCAGCTGGACGACCTCGTGGCGGAGCGCGGCGCGAGCACGCTCGCGGTCGAGGGCGAGCGCCGGCCGCTGGCCCCGGGCGTCGAGGTCGCGGCGTGCCGGATCGTGGAGCTGCTGCTCGGCGTCGTCGACCCCGGCGACGCGGGCGTGCGCGTGCGCGTCCGCTACGGCGCTGATGAGCTGGCGGTCGAGCTGGACGGTCGTGCAGACGTCGAGTCGGATCCCGCGCTCGTCGCCGCGGCGCGCGAGCGCGTGGCGGCCGTCGGCGGCTCGATCGACCTGCGGCGCGGCGTGGCGCGCGTCCTGCTGCCGGCGGCCGCCGCCGGTGGTGCCTGACCGCCGGGACATCGCGGCGATCGGCGCCGGCGTCGCGTGCGCCGTCGCGTTCGCGGCCGGGCTCGGCGCGCGCGACGAGTCCTACGTGATGCTCGTCGCGGTGGGCGTCGTCAGCGCGTGGGCGGGGCTGGGCGCGTCGATCGCGGCGTCGGCGGTCCTGCTCGCGGGGAGCTACGGGGCGCAGCTCGCGCTCACCGGAGACGGCACGCCGCCGTTGTTGTACGCCGTGGCCGGGCCGTGGCTGATCGGGCGCGTCGTGCGCTCGCGCCGGGAGCTGGCCGCGCAGCTGGAGGAGACCGCGGCCGCGCTGGAGGCCGAGCGCGCCGCCTACGTCGAGCTCGCCGTCGAGCGCGAGCGGCAGATGATCGCTCGTGACCTGCACGACGTCGTCGGCCACGCGATGAGCCTGATCGTCCTGCAGGCGGCGGCCGGGCGCCACCTGGCCCGCAGCGATCCGGACGCGGCGGCGCAGGCGCTGGCCGCCATCGTCACCGCGGGCGACCAGGCCCGGACCGAGGTCGAGCGCCTGCGCGGCGTGCTGGAGGCGGGGCCGGCGCCGGGTCTCGACGCGCTGGCCGAGGTCGTGGCGCGTGCCGCGGCCGCCGGCGTGGACGTGCGCGTGCGGGGCGGCGGCGGGACCGCGACGCTCGCGCCGGAAGCCGACCAGGCGGCGTTTCGCGTCGTGCAGGAGGCGCTGACCAACGTGGTCCGTCACGCGCCCGGCGCGCCGGTCGAGGTCCTGTTGGAGCACCGGGACGGCACGTTGGTCGTCGACGTCGTCAACGGTCCGGCCGAGCGCGGTGGAGAAGGCCCGGGCGGCGGGCACGGCCTGCGCAACATGGCTGAGCGCGTTACCGCGGCCGGCGGGCGGCTGGATGTCGGGCCCAAAGAGGGCGGCGCAGGCTGGCGCGTGCGGGCGACGCTGCCGGCCGACGGGCGCTAGGCGTCGGCGCTGGCGCGCTGCTCGCGCAGCGCGGCGGCGAGGATGCCGTTGACGAACCCCGGCGCGTCGGCGCCGCAGAACTCCTTGGCGGTCTCCACGGCCTCGTCGATCGCGCCTTCGGCCGGGATCGGCGTGTCGGCCGGGACCGCGTCGGGGTGGATCATCTCCAGGAGGGCAACGCGCATGATCGCCTTCTCCAACGGCGCGATGCGGTCGATCGTCCAGCCCTTGGCGTGACGCTCGATGATGCCGTCGAGGTCCTCGGAGTAGTCCGCAGAGGCGTACGCCAGCGCGCGGGTGAAGGTCGTGGCTTCGCGCGGGAACACGTCGTCCAACTCACGGCTGGTGACGTCGTGCTGGTAGAGGGCGAAAGCGGCGGCGCGGCGCTGATCAGAACGGCGGGACATGCAGCGGATCAGCGTAGCGTCAAGATGGTGATGATGGCCGACCGCCTACCCACCCGCGTCTGGTATTTGGAGATGAACGACCCGGAGCGGCTGCGCCCTGCGGCGCCGCGCGAGGGCGTCGAGGTGGTGCGCGCGGAGATCCCGCTCGGGCCGCTGAACCGCATGATGTACCTGGAGATCGGCCGCGGGCACCACTGGGTGGACCGGCGCGAGGACAGCGCGGAGCAGTGGCAGGCGCACGCCGAGGCGGTCGAGACGTGGCTGGCGCTCGTGCGCGGGACGCCGGCCGGCTACGCGGAGCTGCGGGCTGACGCCGACGGCGCGGGCGCCGTCGAGGTCTGGACGTTCGGGATCCTGGCGCCGTTTCGCGGTCAGGGTGCGGGCGGCGTGCTGCTGACGGCCGCCATCGAGCGCGCGTGGGGGATGGACGCGACGAGGGTCACGGTCAACACGTGCGAGCTGGACGGCCCGCACGCGCTGGACCACTACCGGTCGCGCGGCTTCGCGCTGGTGCGCGAGGCGGAGGAGCTGCGAGGGCGCGAGCCGGAGGCCTAGGCCCGCGACATGTAGTCGCCGGTCTCGGTCTGGATCTTCACGCGGTCGCCGATGTTCACGAACAACGGGACCTGGATGACTGCGCCGGTCTCGACGGTCGCTGGCTTGTTGCCGCCGCCGGAGGCGGTGTCACCGCGCACGCCGGGCTCGGTCTCGGTGACCTCGAGCTCGACCGAGGAGGGCAGCTGGATCGACGAGGGGTTGCCGTCCATGAAGACGACGTCGACCTCATCGGAGGGCTTCGTCCACCGCAGCGCGTCCGCGATGCCGCCGACCGGCACCGCCATCTGCTCATAGGACTCGGTGTCCATGAAGTGCGCGTCGGTGTCGTCGGAGTACAGGAACTGCATCTTGCGCGCCTCGGTGCGCACCGCCCGGAACTTCTCGCCGGCACGGAAGGTCTTGTCGATCACGTTGCCGTCGCTAGAGCGCTTGAGCTTCGTGCGCACGAACGCGGGGCCCTTGCCGGGCTTGACGTGCTGGAACTCGACGACCTTGTAGATGGTCCCGTCGACCTCGATGTGGTTGCCGTTCTTAAGCTGGTTCGTGCTGATCATGACCGCCGCCCAGTATGGCGCAGCGCACGGCTCGGCTGTGCTGCGCCCGGCGTGGTCGGCGTGCGGACCGCGCTCATGAGAGCACTGTGAGAGCGCTCACCGGAACTTGGCGCACCGGGCACTGAAGATCCTGTTCGGCGGCCGGGGAGGTCGCCGTGGTCCAAACCACAGCAGGAAGGAAGCTGTTCGTGATCAACGTTCGCTCATTGACCCTCACCGCGGCCGCCGGCATGGCCGCCGCGGCGCTCGCCGCTTCAGGGGCTCACGCCATGCCCGTGTGCGGCGAGGGCGGCAACCCGTGTCCGCAGGGCCCGAAGAACGCAAAGGGCACCGTCGACGTCGCCGCGGGCTACACGCTCACGGTCCGTAAGGGCCCCCGCAGCGGCGCGCGCGCGGTGCGCAAGCTCGCCGACGGGGCCGGGGTCATCATCGTCTGCCAGACCGAGGGCGAGAGCACGACCGGCACGTTCGGCACCTCGCGCCTGTGGGACAAGCTGATCCACGGCGGCTACGTCAGCGACACCTACGTCTCGACCGGCTCCGACGGCCGCGTCGCGCCCGAGTGCCCGAAGGCCTCGCACCCGACGCCCGGCACGCAGCCCCCGGCCCAGCCCAAGGGGCGGCCGCGTGACGTGACGCTGAAGGACGACTACCCGTTCCCGAACGCGTCGCCGAAGGATGCCGACAAGTGGGGGTTCTACTACCGCGAGTGCACGAGCTTCGTCGCCTCGCGCCTGAACCGCCTCAAGGGCTTCACCTTCAGCAACCGCATGAACGGCGGCCACTTCGGCGATGCCGGCAACTGGGATGACAACGCCCGCGCGCTCGGCTACCGCGTGGACACCACGCCGACGGTCGGCTCGGTCATGGTCCGTGACAGCGGCACGTGGGGCCACGTCGCGATCGTCTCCAAGGTGACCAAGACCCAGTTCATGGTCGAGGAGTACAACCACAACGTCGACCACGGCTACGGCACGCGTTGGATCAGCCGCGCCCCCAACGGCGACTGGGACCACTTCATCCACTTCCGCTTCTAGGTAAGGGCAAGGGCACCGCAGCGCGATCGGTCTGTATCTATTGACATTCGATAGATAACGGGCGAGACTCGATGCATGTTCACGGAGCATCGGGTCGTGGTCGCGCTGCGGGCGTTCTTGGTGGTGCTGTTCGGCGTGCTGGTCGTGTTCCAGACGCTGTCGCTGCCGGGGCAGTTCGCGCACATGGCCGACGAGGAGCCGGACCTGGCCTACCTGCGGTGGCCGCTGACGGTCGTGACCGTGTTCTGGGTGGTCTGCGTCCAGGTCGTGATCGTCGCGATCTGGAAGCTGCTCGGGCGGGTGGAGCGCGACCGGATCTTCAGCGACGCGTCGTTCGCATGGGTCGACGCGATCGTGTACGCCATCGCCGCCGGGTGGGTGACGCTGATCGGCGTCTTCCTCTACGTCGGCTTCACGGCCGACGACCCGGGGCTGCCGCTGCTGTTGTTCCTGTTGTCGGTCGGCGTCGCGGTGGCCGGGTTGTTGATGGTGGTGATGCGCGCGCTGCTGCGCAAGGCCACCATGCTGCGCACCGACATGGACGCGGTCATCTAGATGCCGATCGTCGTGCGCATCGACGTCGAGCTGGCCAAGCGCAAGATGAGCGTGGGCGAGTTCTCAGAGCGCGTGGGGCTGACGCCGGCCAACGTCGCGGTGCTGAAGAACGGGCGGGCGAAGGCAGTCCGGTTCTCCACGCTGGAGGCGATGTGCGCGGTGCTGGAGTGCCAGCCGGGCGACCTGTTGGAGTGGGTTTCAGACGAAGGAGATCGGTCGCCGGAGCCTGTGCTTGAGGGCGGCGGACCGGTGTCCGATCGCTGAAAAAGCAACCCGTAGGCTTTGGTGCTCATGCGCCATCGCCTGCTCGTCTCCGCTGCTGCTGCGCTGTCGGCAGCCGTCCTCGCGCCCGCCGTCGCGATGGGTGCCGACACCGTCGTCCCCAACAACCAGATCGTCCAGGGTTTCCAGTGCCTGGGCCCGACCTGCGCCGACGGCGAGGCGATGACCGGCCCGCTGCTGTGGGAGAAGTCCAACGACACGCCGGGCATCCGGCTGGCGCAGGGCAACGGCGGTGGGTACACGGCCCAGACCTGGGACGTCGCCGGCAACGAGGCCAACTTCTTCATCCGCGACCTCACCGGCGGCAGCAAGCTGCCGTTCCGGATCCGGCCGGGCGCGCCGACCAGCAGCATCGACATCCAGACCAGCGGCACGGTCAACACGACGGGGCTCGTCCAGCAGAGCGTGCAGTCGGTTGCCCCGACCGGCGCGATCGACGGTGACGGCGTCCTGGCCGGGGTGCGCGGGCTGTCGCTCAACACCTACACCACGGCGGGCGAGACGCACGCGCTCCCGGTCGCGTTCAACTCCGCCTTCGGCCTGGGCGCGGCGAGCAACCAGTGGCTCGCGCCTCAGGACGTCGCCACGGTCGCACTGGCCGCGGTCAAGGCGCTGGACGCGCGCGTGACCGCGATCGCGCTGACCCCGGGGCCGAAGGGCGACACGGGGACGAAGGGCGAGGCAGGATCGTCTGGCGCGGCCGGCGCGAAGGGCGACGCTGGCGCGGCCGCCACCGCCGACCTCGCCACGCTTGCCGCGGCCGACCGGCGGATCGCTGCGCTGGAGAAGTCCAACGCGAAGTTGTCCAAGTCGCTGGCCACGCTGCAGAAGCAGGTCGCCAAGCTGGTGAAGAAGACGCCGACGGCCAAGAAGGCCCGCGCGGCGCGCGGCGGCGCGAACGGCCGCCGCTAAGGGCGCGCGACGGACGGGGCGGGCGTCAAAAAGGGCGCTACTTCGACGTCGCCTTCCCCAGCTTCGCCTGGCCCGTCCCGAGCTTCTTGTAGTCCAAGAACGCGCTGTCCGGGCGCTCCGGCGCAGAGAACGACGCCTTGTCCTGCGTGCCGTAGACGCCGGGCAGGCCGCCCTCGGCCGAGACGGTCACGGTCCCGGCGAACTCGCGTGAGACGTTCTTGATGGTGATGTGCTCGGCGCGCGCGGAGAGCAGCTTCAGCGCGCCGTTGGCCTGGCGCAGCGCGACGCCGTAGCGCTCGGCGTTCTTGGCCTCGGCCCAGGAGATCTCAAGGTCCTTGCCAACCCGCTTGACCTTCAGGTCGCGCACGGTCCCGGGCGTGACGCCGTCGGCCACCGCGTACTTGGCGACCTCCTCGTCCGGGATCGGCTTGCCGTCGAGCGTCGTCCGGGCGACGAGCTCGCGCGTGCCGCCGCGGCCGTCCTGGGGCGTGAAGGCGATCTTCCCGCTGCCGCCCTTGACCGTCTTGATGTCGTGCGCGACGCCGTTGGCGGCCTCGGCGAACGTGACCTCCTTGCCACCGACCGGCCCCGCGTCGTACTCCAACACGTAGGACTCGCCCTTGCCGCGCGTCACCTTCGCGGTCACGCCCTCGCCGTCGTCCTCGCGCGTCTCCTTGACCTTGACGATCGACGGCGAGCCCGGCAGCGGCGTCACCGTGTAGGTGCCCGGCTTGCCCTTCAACACGCCGGCGACCGTGATCCCCTGCGACGCGTCCTGCGCCAGCCCGATGCGCTTGCCGTGCACGATCCGCGGCGGCGCCTTGTCGGCCCCGAGCGTGACGGTCTCGCCGTCGGGCGCCTTCAGCGTCACGTCCGGCGCCTTGCCGTCGGCGCCGATCAACATCACCGACTTGCGCTCCTCGTCCGCGGAGACCTCGAAGGTCACCGGCGCGGCGCCTTGTGCGGCGCGCGCCGAGCGGGGCGCGGAGATGTTGTGGTCCCAGTAGCGGCTCGGCTTGCAGCCGGTCGGGAACCAGATGTCGGGCAGCAGGTTGCCCCAGCCGTAGCCGACGCCCGGCACCCAGTCGTCCTTGACGATGTCGCCGACGCAGACCGCCACGCCGCGGTCGCTGATCCAGCCCGCGACCGTGCCGCAGAAGAGGTCGACGCCGAGGCACGCGTCGACGCGGCCTTCGATGTTGAACTGCTTGGTCGAGCCCTTGAACTGGCCGCGCAGCGAGCCCGTCAGCCGGATGCCCGGTACCGCGAGCGAGACCGAGCCGCCGAGGTCGACGTAGTCGGGGTACTCGTACAAGAAGTGCCCGGAGCCCATCCCGAGCTCGCCACCGCCCGGGAGCTTGACGGAGACCTCGCCGCCCACGGCCACGGTCGGCGCCACCAGCCGCGTCCCGCTGACCGCCTGGAAACTGGCCGCGTCCGCCGTGGTGATCGTGTACGGCGAACCGGGCGAGGCGAGCACGACCAGCAGGTCGCCCTTGACGCGCGCGACCTCCGCCACGTCCATCGTCACGCCGCCGTGCAGCAGCGGCGGGTCGAGCTGGACCTGGAGCGAGACGCTCTGAAGCGTCACGCCAGGGAAGATCACCGGCGGCGGGATCGGCCCACCGAAGTCGACGGTGCCGCCCGCGGCCAAGAACCCGCCGCCGCAGAAGTGCACGCCGTTCTGCGGCGGGTCGGGCGCCAACCGGAAGCCGGCGCGGCCGTTCTCCGAGGACTTGTCGCCGATGAAGATGTTGGCCGTGGCCGACCAGTACTTCGCGCCGCAGGTCGGCTCCTGGGCGTGGCCGTTGACGTTGTAGTGGAACGCGACGTCGGTCAGCTGGACGCTTCCCAGCTCCAAGTTGGGAACCTTGATGTCGAGGCCGTCGATCGACGGCCCGCCCCGGTTGTCGGCGGTGATCCGCGCCGCCGCGCTTGGCGGCTTGCCCCCGAAGGCGGTGAAGATGTCGGGCAGGCCGAGGTGCAGCATCGCCTCGGAGTAGTGGCGGCCGCCTTCGGACCACAGCTGCAGCTGCGCCCTGGCGTCGAGCGGGAAGCCACCGATCGCGTTGAGCGACTTCTTGGCGTCGAAGCCGCCGTCGATCGTCGCGCCGCCCTCCCGGATCGCCGGGTTGTAGGTCGCGGGCGCGACCGTGGGGATGCCGTCGTGGCGCGTGCCGGGCTGGGCGCGGGCGTCGAGGTTGATGGCGCCCTCGCGGACCGTGAACGTCCCGAACTTCACCGTGCCCTTGCTCGCGACGACGCGACCGAGGTTGGGGAAGACGTACGTCAACCGGGCGCCGTCAGCGTCGACCGTCAACCCGTTGACCTTCACCGGTTTGGCCGAGGCCCAGACGTCGATCGGCACGTTGGGGTTGCCGCCGTTCTTGGTCCACTCGTCGATCAGCTTGCGGTCCTCGGTCGGGATCGCGCTGCGGCTGGTGGCGTGGACCATGCAGCCGCTGACCTCGAGGATCCCGAACGTCAGGCTCTGGTCGATGCAGTTGATCTGCGCGGACAGCACGTTGCCGATCCCGTTGGAGATGTCGCCCGGGGTCGAGACGTGGCCGCAGGTGAACATGAACGCGGGGCGGATCAGCTGGCCGCCGCCCGCCGGCGCGGCGGGCGCCGGCAGGGTCGGCACGATGATCTGCTGCGCGGGCGAGCGGACGCCGTTGAGGCCGATGGCCGACAGGTTGATGCGCGAGGTCAGGGTGGGCACGCCGGCCGCGCGGTTGATCCCCGACCGACCGGCCGCGGTCGGCGCGCGCAGCGCGATCGCGTTGGAGGTGCCGGGGCAGGAGCCGTCGTCCTTGCCGTCGCCGTTGGCGTCGACGTTGATCTGCGACGCACCCTCCACGCCGAGCCCGATCGTCGAGAGGCCGCCGGCGCGGACCGGTGCGCTCGGGTTCAGCCCGAACAGCCGCGGCGGGTTGGCGCCCTGGCCGGGGCCGAGCGGGATCGGCGACGGGCCGACCGGGATCGGCTGAGGGTCGCCGCCGCCACCGCCGTCCGGGACCAGCGCGGGCGGCTCGGACCCGGTCGCCGCGGCCAGCCGCGCGATCTCGGTGGCGCTGAGCGCGCGGTCGTAAATGCGGACCTCGTCCAGCGCGCCCGGGAACGAGCTGCTCGGTCCGCAGCCGGCCTGCGCGCTGTACTCGCCGATCCGGAACGTCTGGTCGGTGGCGACCCCGTAGTTGATGGTGTCGGGCGAGGGCGGCGCGCTGCCGCCGGCCTCCTTGCCGTCGACGTACAGGCGCGTGTAGGTCCCGTCGAACGTGCCGACGGCCAGGTGCCAGTTGCCGTCCCAGACGCCGGTGCCGGCGCTGACCAGGTGCGGCGCGCCGGAGACCCCGCGCACGTAGAAGCTCAGCCCCTGACCGGCTTGGTAGTGCGTGTACATCGCGTACGGCGAGCCGTTGCAGCCGCCCGGACCTTCACCGCCGCCGCTGGCCAAGTACTTCAACGTGCCCGGGTCGCCGCTCTGCTTGAACCACAGCACGAGGCTCACCGTCGCCGGACGGAAGAGCGCGTTGCCCGGGACCGTCAGACCGGAGCCTGACGCCGGGTGAACCGCGTTGCCGAAGCGGCCGGGCACGAGCGTCGCACCCGGCCCGGCCGCCCCGTTCAGCCCATTGCCGGACGAGTCCGCACCGGACAAGTCGTCCACGTGGTATTGGGCGACGAGTGGTGCTGCGGCGTGCGCTGCGGGGATCCCCACCCCGAGCACCGTCGGCAGGAGAGCGACGAGCACGGCAATACCTAGGCGCATGATGGGTTGCTCCCGGAGGCTGCGCATGGTTGGCTGGACCGATGGACCGCGAGCGGCCACTACGGCGGCGGCAACCTTTCACAGGACAGCGGGGCTGCGCGTCGGGGGTTGCCCCTGATCTTTGCGGGGGCGCGTGACGAGCACGCTGCTGGAGCGTGAGGCCGAGTTGACGGCCTTGCGTGGTCCGCTGCCGGATATCCGTGATGGCCGCGGCCGGCTCTTGATCGTCGAGGCACCCGCGGGACGCGGCAAGAGCACGCTGCTGGCCGCGCTGGCGACCGAGGCTCCTGCCGCGGGGCTGCGCGTCCTGCACGCCCGCGGCGGCGAGCTGGAGCGCGCCTACGCGTTCGGGGCGATCCGCCAGCTCTTCGAGCGCGCGGTCGCCGAGACCGATCCGGACGCCCGCGCCACGCTGCTGTCCGGCGCGGCGGCGCCGGCCGCGGCGCTGGTGGCGAGCGGAGGGGCTGGCGCTTCAGGGGCGGCCGCCGGCCCCGGCGTCCTGCACGCGGTCTACTGGCTGGCGACGAACCTGTCGCTGCAACAGCCGCTGTTGATCATCGTCGATGACGTCCACTGGGTCGACGAGCCGTCGCTGGAGGCGATCGTCTACCTCGCACGGCGCCTGGCCGACGTCCCGATCGGCGTCGTCGTCGGGCTGCGCCCGGCCGAGCCCGGCGCGCCGCACCACCTCCTCGACGCGCTGCGGGCGGAGCCCGGCGCCGCGGCGGTCTCGGTGCCGCCGCTGACCGTCGAGGCGGTGGCCGCGCTGGTGCGCGCCGCGGTCCCGACGGCCGACGACGCGCTCTGCGCGGCGTGCGCGGAGATCACCGCCGGCAACCCGTTCTACCTGCGCGAGCTGCTGGCGTCGATGAACGGCGACGCGAGCGCCGCCCGCGCCCGCGAGGTCGCCCTGCCTGAGTTGGGCGACCGGATCGCCCGGCGTGTCGCGGCCGCTGGACCGGACGCGGTCGCGCTGGCGGAGGCGATGGCCGTCCTGGGCGACGGCGCGCGGCTGGCGGAGGCCGCCGCGGTGGCGGAGCTGGACGCCGTCGAGGCCGCGTCGGTCGCGGCCGGACTGCGTCGCGTGGAGATCCTCAGCGACGAGGATCCGGTCGCCTTCGCCCATCCGCTCGTGCGCCGCGCGGTCTACGACGCGCTGACGGTGGCCGAGCGCGAGCGCCGGCACGCCGCCGCCGCACGACTGCTGACCGCCCGCGGCGCCGCGCCGGGCGCGGTGGCCGAGCACCTCGTGCGGCTCGCGCCCGCGCGCTCTTCGGAGGTCGTCGCCGGGTTGCGGGGCGCTGCCGCCGAGGCGATCGGTCGCGGCGCGCCGGAGGCTGCCGCCGCGGCGCTGCGCCGCGCGCTGGAGGAGGACGCGCCCGCGCCGCCACGCGCCGAGCTGCTGCTCGAGCTCGGGGAGATCGAGATGGCCGCGCGCGACCTCCGCGCGCTCGAGCACCTGACCGAGGCCTATGAGTTGACCGAGGACCCGCGCGGCTGCGCGCGGGTCGCGATCTCGCTGGCCGCGCTGCTGGCGGCGCTCGGGCAGTGGGACCGGCTCATCGCACTCGTGGACGAGGTGCTGGCCAGGTTGGGCGACAGCCACCACGAGCTCGCGCTGGAGGTCGAGGCCCTGCGGGCCGGGGCGCTGTCCAACGACAGCGAGCTGATCGAGCTCTACGACCGCGACGAGGCGCGCCTGGAGACGCTCGCGCGCGGGCCCGAATGGCCGGCGCGGGCGATCGCGTCGGTCCTGGCCATCACCTGGGGCGGACGCGGCGAGCGCAGCGCCGACCTGCGGGCGCTGGCCGAGCACGCGCTGCGCGACGGCGCGCTGCTGCGCGAGCGCGGCAGCGGCGCGTGGCCGGTCGCCCAGGTGCTCGGCGGGCTGATCGCGGCCGACGAGGACGTGCTGGCGCTGGAGGTCATCGACGAGGCGCTGGTGCTCGGGCGCGCGGAAGGCTCGCTGGTCGGCACCGCGCTGTCGACCGCGTTCCGATCCTGGATCCACGTCCGTCGCGGCGATCTCGTCGCCGCCGAGGCCGACATGCAGGCCGTCGCCGCGGTCGAGCTGCCGCCGGCGCTGCAGATGGAGGTCGCGTCGGTCTACTGGTTCTTCAACGACGTGCTCGGCGAGCGGGCCAGCCTGGACGCGCTCGTCGCCCCGGCGGCGCTGTTCGAGCCGCGCGACGAGTTCGCCCGCACGGCCGCGGGCGCGATGATGGTCGAGACGCGTGGGCGCCACCGGTTGCAGGCCGGGGACCGCGCGGCGGGCATCGCCGACCTGCGCGCCGCCGCGCACCCCTACCGGCGCCTGCGCTTCGCGCCCAGCCGCGGGACGTGGCGCTCGACGCTGGCGCTCGCGCTCGGCGCTGACGCCGCCGACGAGCGGCACTCGCTGGCGGCCGAGGAGGTCGCGCTGGCCGAGGCGTCGGGCCTGGCGCGTCCGCACGGGATCGCGTTGCGGACGCTGGCGCTGGTGGACGGCGGTGACGAGGAGGTCGACCGGCTGCGCGCGTCGGTCGCGCTGCTGGAGGGAACGCGAGCGCGGCTGGAACACGCGCGGTCGCTGGTCGCGCTGGGGTCCGCGCTGCGCCGGCGCGGGCAGCGGGCCGACGCCCGTGAGCCGCTGGCCGCGGCGCTTGAGCTCGCGCACCGCTGCGGGGCGGAGGGGACCGCCGCGCAGGCGGTCGAGGAGTTGCGCGCGGCAGGCGCACGGCCGCGGCGCCCGGAGCGCACTGGCGTCGAGGCGCTGACCGCCAGCGAGGCACGCGTGGCGCGGCTGATCGCCGGCGGCCGCACCAACGCCGACGCCGCGCAGGAGTTGTTCGTGTCCTTGAAGACGATCGAGACGCACCTGACGCGGATCTACGCCAAGTTGGGGTTGTCGGGCCCAGGCGCGCGGCGGCGCCTGGGCGGCGCGTTGGATCAGGGCTGAGCCCCGTGGCCGCGCGGCCGTCGCCGCGCGACCTCGGGGGCCAGGGGCTAGTCCGCCGCGGAGCGGATCTCGGCCGTGGGCGCGCTGGTGGCGGTAGCGGTGCCACCGGGGTTGAGGGCGGTGACGACGACGCGAACGGTCTGGTCGATGTCGTTGGAGTCCAACATGTAGGTGGTGCCGGTGGCGCCGGAGATGTTGACGCAGCCGGTGCCTCCGGCGTTGCAGCGCCGCCACTGGTAGCTGTAGGAGAAGGTGGGCTGGCCGCTCCAGGCGCCTGGGCTCGCGGTCAGCGCGGTGTTCGCGCGAGGCTGGCCGGAGATGGTGGGCGGGGAGGTGTTGAAGGGCCGGGCGCTGAGGATGACGGGGGTCAGCTCGCCGGCCTTCGACGTGGAGCCTGCGGCGCTGGTCGCGGTCACCACCGCGCGAAGCCGGTGGCCGACGTAGGCGCTGGTCGCGTAGAACGACGGCTCCTTCGCGGCGGCGCCGGAGATGTCGGCGCAGTTGGCGCCGTCGGCGTCGCAGAGCTGCCACTGGTAGGTGTAGGTGATCGGCGAGGTGGCCTCCCACGTGCCGGTCGTGGTCAGCTTGTCGCCACCCTCGTACGCGTCGCCGAACGCGAGGGTCGGCGCGGTGAGGTTGCGCGGGGGCGCCGCGGCGACCTCGGCGGTGGGCTCGCTGACCATCGTGGCGCTGCCCTTGACGTTGGTGGCGGTGACGACGACGCGGACCCGGTACTGGAAGGCCGTGCTGGTCAACGTGTAGGAGCTGCCCGTGGCGCCGGGGATGTCCCAGCACCAGAGGTCGACGTTGCAGAGCTGCCACTGGCGGGCGTAGGTCATCGGCGTGGTGCCGCTCCACGTCCCGTCGGTGGCCGTCAGCGTGTTGTAGTTGACCGCGGTGCCTGAGATCGTCGGGAGGCTCGTGACGCTGGGCACGACGGCGACGACGACCGCCGTGGCGGCGGTGGTCTTCGTCGTGGAGCCCGCGACGTTGGTCGCGGTGACGACCGCGCGGATCGTGTGGTCGACGTCGGTGGCGGTCAGCGTGTAGGTGTTGCTGGTGGCGTCGGCGATGTCGTTGCAGCCGATGCCGCCGGTGTTGCAGCGCTGCCACTGGTAGGTGTAGGTCATCGGCGTCGTGCCGGTCCAGGTCCCGGCGGTGGCGGAAAGCGTCGCGCCGGCCGTTGTGTCGCCCGAGATCACGGGCGCGGTGGCGTTGCTCGGCGCGATGCCGCTGACGGCCGTCGTCGGCGCGCTGGCCTTCGACGCGGTGCCGGCGACGTTCGTCGCGGTGACGACGATGCGGACCGGATGGCCGACGTCGGTGCTGGTCAACGTGTACGTGTCGCTGGTCGCGTTGGTGATGTCGGCGCAGTCGCTGCCTTCGGCGTTGCAGCGCTGCCACTGGCGGGCGTAGGCGATCGGCGTCGTGCCGGTCCACTCGCCGAGCGTGGAGGTCAGCGTGGTGAGGTCCGTCGCGGTGCCGGAGACCTGCGGGGCGGTCGTGGGCTGCGGGGCGACCGCGACGACCGGATCGGTCGCGGCGCTCGTCGCGGTGGTCGACCCGAGCGCGTTGGTCGCGGTGGCCACGACGCGCAGCGTGTGGCCGACGTCCGTGCTCGTCGACGTGTAGCTGCTGCCCGTGGCGCCGGCGATGTCGGCGCAGCCCGTGCCGTCGGCGTCACAGCGCTGCCACTGCCGGGTCGTCGTGATCGTCGACGCGCCGGTCCAGGTCCCGTCGGTCGCCGTGAGCGTGCGGCCGTCGGCGGTGGTGCCGGAGATCACGGGCGGCGCGGTCGCGACCGGGATCCCGGCGCGGACCGTGGTCGTCGCCGGGCTGGTCGACGTGCTCGCGCCGAGGCTGTTGGTGGCGGTGACGACGACCTTGATCGTCTTGCCGGTCTCGGCCGCCGTCAGCGTGTAGGTGCCAGAGGTGGCGCCGGCGATCGGCGCGCAGGAGGACTCCGTCGTGCACGACTGCCACTGGTAGGTGTAGGACAACGTCCCGGCGCCGGCCCACGTGCCGCGGTCGGCGGTGAGCGTGTCGCCCTCGTAGACCGCGCCGGACGGGGTGACCGACGGACGCGTGAGGACAGCCGGGACGCCGACCCCGGCGCCGTAGTGCGCGCGGATCTGCGCCGCCGACAGCGCCTGGCCGTAGAAGGCGACGTTGGAGACGTCGCCGTGGAAGCGCGTGAACGAGTCCGAGGTGCCGATGCCGCCGGACTGCGTGGCGTCTTGCCAGCCGCCGACGCGGAAGGTGCCGCCGTTGAGCGTCGGCGTCCGGTCGGTGCTGCCGCCGCGCTGGGCGCCGTCGACGAACATCGAGGTCAGGCCCGCGGTGCGCTGGACCACGACGTGGTGCCAGGTCTGCGCGGTCGGGAAGCCGGCGGTGTTGCCGAGGCTGCTGGCCGCCGAGCAGCCGGCCGCGTCGAAGCCGAACAGGTTGGAGCTCGTGTTCGCCGTGGTCTGGTCGGTGCCCACGATCACGCCGTACCAGCAGCGGTTGGCGCCCTGCCAGGTCACCCAGCCGTTGCTGACCATGGCCTCACGCGCCACGTAGCGGTCAGAGTGCGCCCAGAACTCGATCGCGAAGTCGTTGGGGTTGTTGAAGTAGGGGCGCGAGAGGTCGCCCGCCCCGGTGAACCGCGCGGACGTCGCGCCCGGCCACGGGCCGGCGGTGCCCGGCGTCACGGTCCCCTGGCGCGTCAGCGTGTAGCCGTGGCCGGTGAGGTCGGCGGCCGTGTCGAGCGTGACGTCGTCCAGCGGCCAGTAGCCGAGGGGGCTGTCGCCGAGCACGGTCTGGCCGTAGAGCGCCTGGCCGTACGGGGTGCTGGCCGAGACGGCGGCGGTTGCGGTGGAGGCCGCGCTCGTGTCGCCCTCGCTGGAGGTCGCGGTGACGCGCACCCGCAGCAGGTGGCCGGCGTCGTCGGCCGTCGCCGTGTAGATGGACTTGTCGGCGCCGGCGATCGCCGTGCAGCCGGTGCCGTCGGCGTCGCAGCGCTGCCACTGGTAGGCGTAGGTCAGCCCGGCGCCTGTCCACTGGCCGGTCGTGGCGCGCAGGCGCGAGCCGGGGCCGATCGCCGTCGTCGGGGAGGCGGTCGGCGCCGTCGTGTTGGACGGCAGGCCGATGGTCGCGTTGAAGTGCGCGGCGATGCGGGCGGCGCTCAGCGCCTTGTCGTAGAAGGCGACGTTGGAGACCGCGCCGGTGAACTGGCCGAACGATCCGCCCGAGTCGCCGATGCCGCCGGCGTTCCACGGGTCCTGCCAGCTGCCGATGCGGAAGCTGCCGCCCGAGAGCGTGATCGTGTGGGTGTCCTGGCCGCCGCGCGGGTTGCCGTCCACGAACAGGGTCGTGGTGCCGGCGGTGCGCTGGAAGACGAGGTGGTGCCAGTCGGTCGCCGAGGCGAAGACGTTGGTGCCGCCACCGGTGTTGCCGACGTTGTAACAGGTGGTGTTGTCCCAGGCGTGGGCGTCGGCGCTCATCGCGGCGAGGACGGCGCCGTTCCAGCAGCGGTTGTTGGCGGTGTTGCCGACCCAGCCGTTGGACGCGATCGCCTGCAGGCCAGAGGCGCGGTTGGAGCGCGCCCACAGCTCGATCGCGAAGTTGTCGGTCTTGTTGAAGTACGTGCCGGTGTAGTAGCCGCCGTTGAGCGCGACGCCCTTGGAGCCCGCGAACGGGCCGGTCACGTTGGTGGTGATCGTCCCGTACGTCGTGATGCCGGTGAGCGTGCGGGTGCCACCGACGGCGCTGTCGGGCGCAGAGGTGGTGGTCGCGTCGTTGAGCTGCCAGCGGCTGGCGGGTGCGTCGGCGCGGACGGCAGAGTCGTAGTCGGCGCGTGCCGGGGCGACGGGACCGGTGGCGAGCGCGAGCAGCGCGGCGAGCGCCAGAGAGCAGAGCAAGACGACGCGACGCGGGTCGCGCAGAAGGGCGTACATGAAGAACTGGACCGTTCGTTGAAGAGGGGTGGGGATGCCGAGGGAGAGCGTTCGCAGCGCTCGGCGGCGATGAGGGTACTGAGCGATCTTGAGTCCGCAAGACCGACAAACGTCCAAACCATGTCCGCGCTCCATGCGTCCGCTTTTCGGGTCGTCACCGGTGCGTCTGACCGCTCCCCGCCGCGGCCTGCGGCACAATGCGAGGCGATGAGCACGACCGACGACGCCGCCTCCCAGCTCGACGCCCTGGTGACGCGCCTGGAGCGCACGGCCGAGCAGCTGCGGTCCGGCGACGTGTCCCCGGACGCGGCCGCGACCCTGGTCGAGGACGCCGCGTCGTTGGCGTCCCAGGCCTCGGCGGAGTTGGAGCGTCTGTCGCGCGCGGCCGCCGCGGAGCCGCATCCGGGCCAGGGCGGGCTGCTTTAGCCGTGGCGCCGTCCACCAAGACTGAAGCGCACGCGGCCGCCGCGGCCGTGGGGTATCCCGACCACCTCCGCGCGCAGGTCGACGTCTACCTCGACGCGCTGCGCTTCCCGTCGCGCGCGCCGCGCACCGACGGGCTGGAGGAGGCGATGCGCTACAGCCTCCTCGCGGGCGGCAAGCGGATCCGGCCGGTGCTCGCGCTGGCCACCGCGGGCGCGGTCGGGCTGGAGCGGTCCTCGATCCTCCCGCTGGCCGCGGCGCTGGAGCTGATCCACACCTACTCGCTGATCCACGACGACCTGCCGGCGATGGACGACGACGACCTGCGCCGCGGGCGGCCGACGTGCCACGTGAAGTTCGGCGAGGACGTCGCGATCCTGGCCGGCGACGCGCTCTACGCCGAGGCGTTCCGGCACCTGCTCACGGCGCAGCCCGGTGATCCGGCGCGGGTGCTGGCCGCAGCGCGCGAGCTGGCCGGTGCGACCGGCGTCGACGGCATGGTCGGCGGCCAGTACCTGGACGTCGCGGGCGTCTCCGAGACGCCCGGCGACCTGCGGCGGCTGCACGAGCTGAAGACCGGCCGGCTGATCGGCGCGTCGGTGATCTGCGTGCTGCTGCTCTCGGGCTCGCCGTCAGACGCCGACGAGACGCTGTCGTGGCGCCGCTTCGCGTCCGAACTGGGCGTCCTGTTTCAGATCGTCGACGACATCCTTGACGTCACGGGCACTGACGACGCGCTCGGCAAGCCGCAGGGTTCTGACGAGCGCCACGGCAAGCGCACCTACGTCACGGAGTTCGGGCTGGAAGGCGCCAAGAAGCTCGCGCAGGAGTCCCATGCCGCTGCCAGGGCTACCCTTAGCTCTTCCGCTCCGCACGGCGCGCCCGAGCTGGAGCAGATCACCGACTTCATCTACACGCGGACTTCATGACCGAACCTCCTCACGAACGCCTGCTCGACTCCATCGACCGCCCGCAGGATCTGCACCGCCTGTCGGAGGAGGAGCTGCAGCGCGTCGCGCAGGAGGTCCGCGAGCACATCATCGACACGGTCGGGGAGATCGGCGGCCACTTCGGCGCCAACCTCGGCATGTGCGAGGTCACGGTCGCGCTGCACTCGCTGCTGGACTCGCCGAAGGACAAGATCCTCTGGGACGTGGGCCATCAGGCCTACCCGCACAAGATCCTGACCGGGCGCCGCGACGAGCTGTCGACGATCCGCCAGTACGAGGGGCTCGCCCCGTTCTGCGCGATCCACGAGTCCGAGCACGACATCATGGGCGCGGGCCACGCCTCGACCTCGATCGGCTACGCCGTCGGGATCAAGGAGGGCATGAAGATCGCCGGGGACATCGATGCCGGCAAGGTCGTCGCGGTGATCGGCGACGGCGCGATGACCGGCGGCGTGGCGTTCGAGGCGATCCACCAGGCCGGTGGCCTGGGTACGCCGATCGTCGTCGTCCTCAACGACAACGGGATGTCGATCGCGCCCAACGTCGGCGCGCTGTCGCGGTACTTCAACCGCGTTCGGCTGAACCCGAAGCTGTGGCACGCCCGCGAGGGCATGGAGGAGAAGCTCACGACGCTGCCCGGCGGGATCGGCGCCGCGTTTGACCGTCTCGGTCCGCAGCTGAAGGAGTCGATCAAGTCGTTCTGGGCGCCGGGGCTCTTCTGGGAGGAGCTCGACTGGGCCTACATGGGTGTCATCGACGGCCACGACGTGCGGGCTTTGCGCCGCGCTCTGGCCGCTGCGTTGGCTGCGGGGCGCCCGGTCGTCGTCCACACGGCGACGGTCAAGGGCAAGGGCTTCACTCCTGCCGAGGACGGTGGCCTGGAGGGCATGGAGAAGTGGCATGCCGCCAAGCCGAAGTCGATCGTCAACCGGGCGCCGACCGTTACCGTGCCGTCGCCTGCGGCGGTGGCCGCGGCGGCGACCGCGCCGCCGCAGTACACGCAGGTCTTCGGCGACGCGCTGGTCGACGAGGTCCGCCGGGACCGTCGCGTGGTGGGCATCACCGCGGCGATGAACTCCGGCACGGGCCTGAACATCCTCCAGAAGGCCGAGCCCGAGCACTACTTCGACGTCGGCATCGCCGAGCAGCAGGCCGTGTTGTTCGCGTCCGGCCTGGCGCTCGAGGGCGCCAAGCCGGTCTGCGCGATCTACTCGACGTTCCTGCAACGCGCATACGACCAGATCGTCCACGACGTCTGCCTTCAGGAGCTCGACGTCGTCTTCGCGATGGACCGCGCCGGCCTGGTCGGCGACGACGGCCCGACGCACCACGGCGTCTTCGACATCTCCTACCTGCGGCCGCTGCCGAACATCGTGCTGGCCGCGCCGCGCGACGAGGCCCAGCTGAAGCACCTGCTGCGCACGGCGCTGACGACAGGCGGCCCGTTCGGGCTGCGCTACCCGCGCGGCGAGGGCGTCGGCGTGCCGCTGCCCGGCGCGGGCGACGTGGCGGCGATCCCGGTCGGCCGCGGCGAGGTCCTGCACGAGGGCTCGCGGGTCGCTTTGGTCGGCTATGGGTCCGGTGTGGGCAAGTCGCTCGAGGCCGCGGCGCTGCTGGCCGAGCACGACCTCGACGTCACGGTCGTCGATGCGCGCTTCGCCAAGCCGTTGGACGTCGAGCTGATGACGACGCTGGCCGCCGACCACGAGCTTTTGGTGACCGTGGAGGAAGGCGTCTTGACCGGTGGTTTCGGGTCCGGCGTCTGGGAGGCGCTCAACGACCGCGGGGTCGCGGTGCCGCGGATGCTGCGGATCGGCCTGCCGGACCGGTACGTCACGCATGGCAAGCCCGCGCTGCTGCACGCCGAGGTCGGCTTCACGGGGCGCGAGATCGCCCGCCGCGTCGAGGCCGCGCTGTTTGCGGGCCGCGGCGAAGTGCTGTCCGAGGCGTAGGCTTTGAGCGACCTGCACCCGCAGGTGCGGTCGCTCCTGCGGGCGATGGACGAAGACGGCGCGCCGCCGCCGGCGGATCTGGCGGCCGAGAGGGCGTCGTATTTGGACGCCACGTTGCGCTTGGGCGGGGCGGCGGAGCAGGTGGCGTCGACGGAGGACGTCGTCATCCCGGCGTCCGACAGCGCGCGGCTGCCGGCGCGGGTGTACGCGCCGCTGCACGACGAGGACACCGACGCGTTGTTGGTGTGGTTGCACGGCGGCGGCTGGTACGTGGGGGACATCGAGTCCTTCGACCGCGTCGCGCGCGTGCTGGCGAACGCGAGCGGGGCGAAGGTGTTGTTGGTGGAGTACCGCCTGGCGCCGGAGCATCCGTGGCCGACGCCGGTCGACGACGCCGACGCGGTGGTCGCGTGGGCGCGCGGGGCGGGGGCGAAGCAGCTTTCGATCGACCCGGCGCGGGTCGTGTTGGGTGGCGACTCGGCCGGCGGCCAGCTGGCGGTGGTCGCGGCGCGGCATGCGGCTGATGCCTCCGCGCCGCCGCTCCGCGCGTTGTTGTTGGCCTATCCGGCCCTCGACCCGACGCTGTCGAGCGCCTCCGCGGCACGCTACGCCGAAGGCCCGATGTTGACGCGTGAGGACATGGAGCGCTGCTGGTCCTACTACCTCGGCGACACGCCCCGCGAGAACCCCGACATCGCCCCGCTCCTCGCCACGGACCTCTCGGCTTTGCCGCCGACCACCATCGCCCTCGCCGAGATCGACCTCCTCCACGACGACGGGGCGACCCTCGCCACCCACCTCCCGGACGCAACCGTCCGCACCTTCGACGGCATGGTCCACGGCTTCATCCGCTGGGGTGGCGCCGTCGACGACGCCGGCGACTGCCTGCGCTGGCTGGGCGCCGCTGCGCGCGACGCGCTGGCCTGATCGGTGAGTCGCACCTAACCCGCGCATATCGCGGGTTACGCGCGATCGAGTGGAGCGCTCGGCGCTCAGGCGCCCTGAGCGTGCGCGTCGGCCCAGGCTGATCTCGGCGATCGCCGCTCAGGCGCCCTGGGCGTGGGCGTCGGCCCAGGCAATCGCGTCGCCATAGGCCATCAGCACCAGGCGGCGGTCGGTCTCCGGCAGCTCGGCGCGCTCGCAGGCGATGGTGGCCTGGAGGGCGGCGCCCTTGGGGCCGGCGTGGTGGACGAGCGCGTCGATGACGTCCTCGGCCAGCGGCAGTTGGGAGACGACGTCGGGCAGCGGTGCTCCGGCGAGGGCGTCGCTGACGGAGAGCAGGCCGACCGAGAACCAGGCGTCGGGGTCGGTGGCGCCCTTGATGTGGGCCAACGTTTCCAGCGTGCGGGCGCGGGCCAGAGCCGTCGCCAGCAGCGGGCCGCGGTGCTCGCCGATGCCGCTCAGCAGCAGCACCAAGGCCCATTGGCGGGCGGTGCGCGGGCCGAGCAGCATGACGCCCTGGCGGATCGACGAGATCCGATGAGGGAGCGAGATCGCGGCGGAGTTCAGCTGCTGAAGCAACCGCAACGACAAGTGCGGGTCCGTCCGGATGGCGAGCTCGATCTCCTCGATGCCGGCGTCTGGATGGGTCAGCCCGGCCACGGCGCGCAGGCGCTCGATCGACGCGGCGCGCAGCTCGGTGCCCGCCAGCTCGACCGGCTTGCAGAAGAAGTACCCCTGGAACAGCTTGGCGCCCGCGGCGCTGCTCCACTCGAACTCGGCCTGGTCCTCGACCTTCTCGGCGACCACGGTCACGCCGCGCGCGACCAAGGACCCCATCAAGCGCTCGGCCTCGGCACGCGAGTGGGCGCGCAGGTCGACCTTGACCAGGTCGGCCACCTCGAGCAGCGGCGTCGACATCGGCCCGGGCGCGAAGTCGTCCAGCGCCACGCGGAAGCCCTGAGCGCGCAGCGCCCGCAAGCGGCTCAGCAGCTCCGGCGTCGGCTTGGCGTCCTCAAGCAGCTCCAGCACCGTCGACTCCGGCGCCAAAGGCAGCGGGTCGACCTCGTGCAGGAAGCGCTCGGTCACGTTCAGGAACGCGGTCGAGCCGCCGACCGCCGCGCCGAACCCGACCTCGGCGAACGCGCCGACCAGCACGCTGCAGGTCGCGTGCTCGGCGTCCGGGATCTCGCCGTCGGCACCGCGCGGACCGCGGTACAGCAGTTCGTAGCCGGCGAGCCGTCCCCGGCGGTCGACGATCGCCTGCCGGGCGAACAGCACGCGCGGGGCGTCCGTCGCCGGCGCCGCCGCGAGGCTCACGTGAGCCCCGCCGCCGTTCCGTCGGCCCAGGTGATCGCCTCGACGTGCAGGACCGCCAGCTCAGCGGCCGACAGCGACGGCAGCGCCGCGTCGTCCCACGCGCCGCGCTCGCACGCCTCGGCCATCGTCAGCGTGCGGCCCTTGCCGCCCGCGCGCTGCACGAGCGCCGCGACGACGTCCTCGCTCAGCGGCAGGTCGCGAATCGCCTCGTCCATCGGGAGATCCAGCAACGCGTCGACGACCGAGATCATCCCGGTGAAGAAGTAGGCCTCGGCGTCGTCGGCGCCCAGGCGGCGCGCGATGCTCTCGCAGGTCCGCCCGCGCGACAGCGCCGTGATCAGCAGCGGGCCGCGCTTCTCGTCGATCCCGCTGAGCAGCAGGAGCATCGCCCACTGGCGGACCGTGCGCGGCCCGAGCAGCACGATCGCCTGGCGGATCGACTTGATCTGGTGGCGCAGCGAGAACGCGGCCGAGTTCACGAATCGGAGCAGGCGGAGGCTGAGGCCCGGATCGAGCGAGATCGCCTTTTCGAGCTCGTCGATGCCATCGTCGCCCGCGGCGCTGATGCCGGCCGCCAGGCGCAGCGCGCCGATCGACGCGGTCGGGACGTTGGTGCCGACGACCTCGCGCGGGCGGCAGACGAAGTCGCCCTGGAAGAGCTCGAAGCCGGCGTCGGCGCAGCGGTCGTGGTCGAGATGGGTGTCGACGCTGTTGGCGATCGGCCGGATGCCGCGGCCGCGCAGCATCGACACGAGGACCGCGAGGCCTGACGGCCCGACGCCGTTGGCGTCGATCTTCGCCAGCGTCGCGTAGTCCAGCAGCGGGTCGGCGGCCGGTTGGCCGGCGTAGCCGTCGAGGCAGAGCATGTAGCCGTGCTGGCGCAGGCGGCCGAGGCGCTCCACCAGCGGCTCGTCGGGCACGCGGTCGGCGGCGATCTCCAGGACCACGCCGTCCGGGCCGAACGGCAGCGGGTCCATCGCCAGCAGGAACTCGGTGGTGACGTTGATGAACGCCGGTGCGCCGCCGGTGGCCTGGCGCAGGCCGAGGTCGCTCAGGGCGGACGCCGCGACGCGCGAGGTCGCAGCGTGGGGCGACTCGGTACCGGTCTCGCCGCGGTAGAGCAGCTCGTAGCCGGCCAGGCGGCCATCGCCGTCCAGGATCGGCTGGCGGGCGAAGAGGACTTCGGTCTCGGAAACGGGGGGCGCGGTGGCCGCCAGAGCGGTTTGCTCGGCCATCTCTCGTCTCGTCGGTCGCCCGCGCGTGGAACTGGAGGTGGGCTCGACGGACGTCCGGCCTTTTGGGTGGGGCCTGGCGCACAGGCGTCCCCAGGCGTCGATCGCTTAAAGAGAAACGGCCCGCCGGGAGAGGCAGGCCGTTTCAGGGGAGGAGAGATACTGCTATGTGTCGTATGTGGGTCCGCCCGGAGGGCGGCGAGCGATGAGAGAAGTTTGTGGCCTGCGGTACTGCGTCTCGTTCGCTCTGCAATCACTATGCCCCTTGTCAGCCCGACGCACTGTGATCACGGACACAGTGGCCTGCTGACCGTGGCGCTCAGCACGTCTCCGCGTGTTGCTACATTGCGCCCGTTGGGTGCCCCGGCGGCGCTTGACCGCCTGTCAGGCACGCTCGGTTCTCGGCTCTAGCCGGGGGCTGGGGCGCACGGTAGGCGGCGACCGACTGTCGATGCCGGTGGCGGACAGCTTCCTTTGCCCGGACTGGGCGCGGCGTACGACCTACTACGACGCCGACCGTCCAGCGGGCCTCATTCCCGAGGGGGCACATGTCATCCAGCACCGAACCCGAACTGACGACGACGGACCGCGGATCCGCGCGCTCCGCGATCGCCAACGCCATCGTCCGCCTGCACGCCGAGCACTTCGGCCGCGGGCCAACGCGCGCCCGCGCGCACATCAACGAGGACTTCGTCCTGGTCGTCCTGGAGGACGTCTTCACGACCGCTGAGCGCACGCTGGTGGCCGCGGGGCGCAGCGACCAGGTCCAGGCGACGCGCACTGCGTTCGCCGACGTGATGCGCGACCGGTTCAGCGCCGCCGTCGAGGTCGCCTGCGGCCGGCGGGTGCGCGCGTACTTCAGCCAAACGCACATCGAGCCGGAGATGGCCGTCGAGCTGTTCGTGTTGGAGCCGGAGTAGCCGCGCGGCGCCGCGTCGGTACGGTTCCCGGGTGGTCAAGGTTCGGTTGGACACCCTGCTGCACCAGCGCGGCCTGTTCGACTCGCGTTCGCGAGCGGCGGCGTCGGTGATGGCCGGGGAGGTGCGGCTCGGCGGCGCGGGCGGCGCGCGGGCGGCGAAGCCGGGGCAGATGGTGGCTTCGGATATCGAGCTCACCGTGGATGAGAAGCCGCGGTACGTGTCGCGCGGGGGCGTGAAGCTGGAGAACGCGGTGGCGGGGTTCGGGGTGGACGTGGCGGGTCGTTCTGCCCTGGACGTCGGCGCTTCGACCGGCGGGTTCACGGACTTCCTGCTGCAGGCGGGGGCCTCGCACGTGATCGCATACGACGTGGCGTACGGAGAGTTGTCATGGTCATTGCGATCAGACGACCGCGTGACCGTGATCGAGCGCTCCAACGCGCGGGCGATGACGGTCGACGAGCTGCCCTACCGGCCTGACCTGATCGTCTCCGACGTATCCTTCATCTCCTTGACCAAAGTGCTCCCCGCCGTCCTGGCCTGCGCCGCTGATGAGTTCGACGCGTTGGCGATGATCAAGCCGCAGTTCGAGGTCGGGCGCGAGCGGATCGGCTCCGGCGGGGTGGTGCGTGAGGCCGCGGACCGGCGCTCGGCGCTGGTCGGGGTCGCGCGGTCGGTCGCTTCGGTCGCCTCGGTGCTCGGCTTCGCCTCGTCCGGATTGCCCGGACCCAAAGGCAACTTGGAGACCTTCGTGTGGCTGGGTGAGCCGGGGCGCGAGGGCGCTCTGGATGACGATGGCGTGGTCGCTGCCGCCGAGGAGGTGGAGCCGTCATGAACCGCGTGAAGCTCGCGACGGTCCTGACGCACGGGCGCCCTGGGCAGACCGCGGACGCGCTGGAGTCGCTGCGCCGCGCGGCGCTGGAGGCCGGGTACGTGCTGCGGTTCGACCGCGAGGAGGTCACCAAGCACGGTCTTGCGCCGGCCGAGGGGCTGGAGCTGGACGCGCCCTTGTCTGACGACGTCGACCTGTGCGTGGTCTTGGGCGGCGACGGCACGATCCTGCGTGCGCTGCGGCGTTACGCGGGCACGTCGGTGCCGGTGTTCGCGGTGAACTTCGGCGAGGTCGGGTTCCTGGCGACGATCGACCCGGACGCGGTCGGCGAGGGCTTTGCGAAGGCGTTCCGCGGTGAGTTCGAGGTCATGACGTTGCCCGCGCTGGCGCTGGAGACGCCGGGGGGAGACCAGGCCGCGATCAACGACGTGTCCTTCCACCGCAAGCTCGGCGAGCGCGTGGCGACGCTGGCCTACGTGGTCGACGGGCAGGAGGTCGGGTCGGTGCGCTGCGACGGCTTGGTGATCGCCACGCCCGCGGGTTCCACCGGCTACAACTTGGCCAACGGCGGCCCGGTGCTGGCGTGGGGAGTGGAGGGCTACGTGGTGTCGTTCATCGCGCCGCACTCGCTGACGGCGCGGGCGCTGGTGGTCTCGCCGACCGACGTGCTGGAGGTTCACAACCGCTCTCTGGAGCCGGTTGACGTGTCAATTGATGGCCGGCCGGCGGGGGAGCTCTCGCCCGGTGAGGCCTTGGCCTCGCGCTTCGTCCGCGAGGCGGCGGATCTGGCGCAGCTGCCGGGGTCGTCGTTCTACCTGCGGGTTCGGGAGCGGTTCGGGCGCTTGGCGTCGTAGTCGGTCTGTCTCTGCGCCGAATGTGCGTTCGGGTTGTGCAGGTTCCGTTGCGCGAACACGTGTTCGTCCGACCGAGGTAGTAGAAGTTCGCGCATGCTCCACGAGCTGCGCGTCGAGAACCTCCTGCTGATCGAGCGGGCCGAGCTGTGCCTGGCGCCCGGGCTGAACGTCCTGACGGGCGAGACGGGGGCGGGGAAGACCGTTTTGGCACACGCGTTGGACCTGCTCTTGGGCGGGCGCGCGAAGGCGGGGATCGTGCGGCCAGGCGCGGCGGAGGCGTACGTGGAGGGGGTCTTCGACCTGCCTTCTGGTTTGCGGTCGTTGTTGGGCGATCTTGTGGCGCCGGACGCCGACGAGCTGGTGCTGTCGCGGCGCGTGTCGTCGGAGGGGAGGACCAGGGCCTACATGAACGGTCGCTCGGTGCCGGTCGCGGACCTGCGCGCGGCCGCCGAGGGGCTGATCGCGTTCTACGGGCAGCACGAGCACCGCAAGCTGACGCTGGCGTCGTCGCAGCTCGAGCTGCTGGACGGCGCGTGCGGGGACGCGCAGGCGGCGCGGCGGGATCGCTATGCGGCGCTGCACGCGCGCGTGCGGTCGCTGGAGGGATCCTTGGACGAGCTGCGCGAGCGGGCGGGCGCGCGGGATCGCGAGCTGGACCTGTTGCAGTTCGAGCTGGCGGAGATCGACGCGGCGGCGCCGTCGGAGGACGAGGAGGCGTCGCTGGTCGCGCAGCGCGACCGGCTGCGGCACGTCGAGGCGCTGCGAGACTCGGCGCTGGGCGCGGCCGAGGCGATCGTGGCTGACGAGGGCGGCGTCTCGCTCGCGCTCGCCTCCGGGGCCTCGCTGCTCGACGCGCTCGATGGCGTCGACGCTCAGCTCGACACCCTCACGGCGCGCTGGCACGCGCTCGCGATCGAGGCCGACGACCTCGCCGCCGAGCTGCGCTCCTACGGCGAGGGCATGGAGGACGACGACGCGGCCGGTCTCGACGTCATCGAAGAGCGCCTGGCCGCGTGGGACCGCCTGAAGCGCAAGCACGGCGGCACGATCGCCACCGTGCTCGCGCACGCCGACGAGTGCCGCGCGCGGATCGCCGAGCTGGACGACGCCGAGGTGGCGCTGGAGGACGCGCAGGCGGCGCTGGCTGCCGCTCTATCCGACCGCGCTTCTTTGGCCGCCGAGCTGCACGGGTCCCGCGTGAAGGCCGCGAAGTCCTTGGCGAAGCAGGTCCGTGCCCGCCTCGCCGACCTCGCCATGGAGTCCGCGTCCTTCGAGATCTCGATCGAGCCTCGCGACGCAGGTCCGACGGGCGTCGACGCCGTCGAGTTCCTCATCGCGCCGAACCCGGGCGTGCCGGCCGCGCCCCTGCGCGAGACCGCCTCCGGCGGCGAGCTCTCACGGGTGATGCTGGCCTTGCTCGGCGCCGCCAACGCGACCGGGTCGAGCATCCTCGTCTTCGACGAGATCGACGCCGGCATCGGCGGCCACACCGCCCGCGCCGTCGGCTCCCAACTCCGCGACCTCGCCGCCGGCCGCCAGGTCCTCTGCATCACCCACCTCCCTCAAGTCGCCTCCCTCGCGACCCGCCACTTCTCCATCTCCAAGTCCACCTCCAACTCCACCACCCTCACCACCGTCACCCAACTCCCGGAGAAGTCCATCGTCTCCGAACTCGTCCGCATGCTCGGCGCACCTACCGACGACGTCGCGGCGCGACGGCATGCCAAGGAGCTGCGCAAGGCGGCCTGAGCCGCGCGCCTTCGCGAGCGCCTGGATCGCACCCAGGAGGTCGGGGGATCGAGTCCCTGGCTCCATGTTGGACGAAACCCCTGCTATTGCTGGGGTTTCGTCGTTCAGGGGTGGCCCTGAATCGCCCCGAGTTCCGCTCCGTTTCAGGCACCAGGGCCTTTATTCCGAGATATGTGACTGGTTCGCCGGGGATTACCGGCGTTCGGGTGCCCTCCGGACGCTCGCCCATCCCGACGCGGGAGCCGGTGTCCCTCGCAAGCGCTAGAGCGCTCTCATCGCGTTGTCAGCGCGGCGCGAGGTCGCGTCGGGCCCCGCGCCGCGCAGGCGCCCGGAGATGCGGCTTAGCCGGCGACGCCCGACGAACGTCTATGCCGCCGCGACTACGAGTTTCACGAACCGCTCCCGCGGCGGATCGACGGCGTCGACGAGCCGCCGGAGGACGTGGGCCGGCGACACCACGATCGCAACCGTAGACCCGGAGCCCGGGGCAAGACCGTGCACTCGGCGAGGTGCGCGAATAGATTCCGCCCAGCCGATGTCTGATGAGCCTGAGGCCAATGCGGCGATCGGAGCGGGCCAGCGGCGCCTGGGCACGATCCGGCTTGGCCTGATTGCGACGCCGGGCGTCGCCCACGACCTCGCCCGGGAGATCGCCGCGCAGTTGCCGGAGGCCCTGCGCGGGGAGGCGTCCTCCGCGGTCGAGTGGGAGGTCCCGCTGGTCGCCGATGCCTTCGCCGCCGACGCCCGGCTCTCCGGCGTCGACATGATCGACCGGGCGCGTGAGCGGATGCAGCGCGAGGGCTGGCACCTCGCCGTCTGCCTGACCGATCTGCCGCTGCGCAACGGCCGCCGCCCGGTGATCGCCGATGCAAGCGCCATGCACGGCGTCGCGATCGTGTCGCTGCCCGCCCTGGGCGCGGCCCGGCTGCGCCCGCGCGCGCTCGAGACGATCCTCCAGCTCATCGACGGACTCATGGCCGTACGCCCCGTCACCGCCGGCGAGCGCGGCGACCGGCGGCGGCGCAGCCGCGTCGACCGCCGGCTCTCCGACGTCGCGGAGACGGCCAGCTCGCCCGATGGCGAGGACGTCCGCTTCGTCGCGGGCGTCCTTCGGGGCAACGTGCGGTTGCTGCTCGGCATGGTGGCGGCGAACCGGCCGTGGCGGCTGGCGGTCGGGCTGTCGCGTGCCCTCGCCGCAGCGGTCGGGGCGGTCGCGTTCTCGTTGGTCACCAGCGACATCTGGAAGCTCGCCGACAGCCTGGGACCGATCCGGCTCGCCGGGCTCACGGTGCTTTCGGTCGGCGCGACGGTCGTGACGCTGATCGTGGCCCACGAGCTGTGGGAGCGCGGCGGCGACGGCCTGCGCCGCGAGCAGGCCGTGCTGTTCAACACCGCGACGACGATCACCGTCTTCCTCGGCGTGCTCGTGCTCTACGCAGCGCTGTTCGCCATTGCCCTGGCGGGCGCGTGGGTCATGCTGGCCAACGGCCAGCTAGCCCAGACCCTCGGTCACTCGCCGCACCCGAGCGACTACCTGCGGCTCGCCTGGCTCGTCTCGTCGCTGTCGATGGTCGGCGGGGCGTTGGGTGGTGGCCTCGAGAACGACGAGACCGTGCGTCAGGCGGCCTACGGGTACCGCCCCGATCCCGACGCGGAACGGGCGTTGCGGTACGCGCCGGAGGACGAAGCGCGATGAGCCCGCTGTGCCCGTGCGATGCAAGGCCGGGCGCTGTGGACGAACGTGGGTCCTTGTTGGCCGCGCGCCGGGTCCTATCGCCCACCGGCATGACCACCACCGGAACCCAAGTTGCGCTCCCCACCGGCGTCACGGCCGAGGGCGACGGCATCGCCGTCGGCGAGACCGGCGTACGCGTCGACGCCTACATCGACTTCCTCTGCCCGTTCTGCCGCCAGTTCGAGGCCGCCTCCGGCGACGCGCTGAAGCAGATGGTCGCCGAGCAGCTCATCACGCTCGTCTATCACCCGCTCGGCTTCCTGGACCGGCTGTCGACCACGGCCTACTCGTCGCGCGCATCGGCCGCGTCGGGCTGCGCGTCGGACGGCGGACGCTTCGTGGCGTTCAAGGACGCCCTGTTCGCCGTCCAGCCGGAGGAGGGCGGCCCCGGTCTCAGCGATGAGCAGCTCGTGGCCGTCGGCGCGGACGTCGGGCTCGACGTCGACAGCTTCGGCGCGTGCGTGATGGCCCGGCGCTACCTGCCGTGGGCGGTGTTCGTGACCGAGCGCGCGGTCGAGCGCGGCGTGAGCGGCACACCGAGCGTCTACGTCGCCGGGACGCCGGTGCCGGCCAACGCGCGGACGATCGCGGCAGCGGTCGCCGCCCTCACGCGCTGAGCACGCCGCGACCACCCCAACCCGGTCAAGCTCGAGGGCACCGACGGCGTGGTGCAGTCGTCAACTGGAGCCACGTGACGCTGATCGCGTCGGCGCGGTGGCGTCCTGCCGCGTCTCGACGGCTTCGACGGTGGCGAGGCCGCCGAGGATGAAGAGCACGACCGCCCAGAGCGCGAGCCCTGGCAGCGACGAGCCCACCGCGACCGCGCCGACGACGACCACCGCCGCGATGAAGCGCCGCTCCCACGGGACTCTGAGCACACGGACCTTCAACGCCACGCTCCCGAGCAGGTACAGGACGGGCCTGGCGGCGAGGGCGACCAACTCCGCGTCGCCCAGGCGACGGCTCGGATGCGCGATGACCAACTCGTTGCCGACCGCCGCGACGATGATCCCGGCGACGAGCAGGACGTACAGGTAGCTGAGATCACGTCCGAGGCGCCCGCGCTCCTCGGCCGCCCCTCGCAGGCGCTCGAGCGTCCGCCCGGCATGGGTGTCGAAGTACAACCACCACAACGCGGCGGTCATGAGCATCGCCACCAGGACCGCGGTGAGCCGCAGGGGCGTCGGGGACAGGCGCGAGGCGGTCGCGCCCGCTTCCACGATCGACTCGCCGAGCGCGATGATGAGGAACAGCTCGAGCCGCTCGACGAAGTGCGACGGCTCGAGGTGCCAATCGCTCGGGTGCGAGCGACCAAGGCCCGGCAGCGCATGGCCGGCCAGCGGACCGGCGTAGTCGAGGGCGAGCGCGATCGACCAGAGGACCACACGCGCCGAGCCGTCGACCAGCGCCCCGGCGATCCACAGGGGCATCACGGCGCACGACCAGCCGAAGATGCGCAGGGCCGGGCGATACAGCGGGTCCTCGCGGTGGGTCACGAGGACGACGAACAGGTTGCGGACGACCTGGATGCCCACGTAGCCGGCCACGAGCAGCCACGCCCGGGCACCGAAGGCGGCGGGGATCGAGATCGCACCGACCATGCCGGCGAACATCCCGACCAGGAGGATCCCGCGCACCACCAGCGTGCCCGCGTCGAACCAGTTCGTGACCCACGTCGTGTAGACCCACGCCCACCATGCCGCGAGCACCAGCAGCCCGGTCTTCGCCGCGCCGCCGAGGGTCAGGTCGTGCGCGAGCCGGCTCGACAGCTGGGTGATGACGAAGACGAAGACGAGGTCGAAGAACAGCTCGATCGAGGTCGCACGCGCTTCGTGGTCCGGCGGCCGGCGGATCGACTTCACCGCTTCTGCGGTAGGGCGCCGCCGGCCCGGCGCAACCGCGCCTCAGCATGGTGCGCGCCGTCCGGCCGCCACGAGCTCCTGCTCGATCCAGCGGCAGATGACGTCGACGGCGTACGCCTGCTCGTCGGCCGTGAGCTCGACGGTCGTCGCGTCGCGGGGCCCGCAGCGTGGAGTCGATCGACGCCGGCTCGGGCATCGGCTTGCACTGTAGGAGCCGCGTCGGTCTCGTCCGAACGCCCCCGGGGCCTTGTCCGCGCGGGCCAGCGTCGTACTTCTCGGAGCATGATCACCCGAGCGCTGTTCGTACGTCTGGAGGCCAAGACCGGCCGCGACCAGGAGGTCGAGAGCTTCCTGCGCAGCGCGCTGGACATCGTCGACACGGAGGACGGCACGCCCCTGTGGTTCGCGCTGCGCTTCGACCAGTCGACGTTCGGCATCTTCGACGCGTTCCCCGATGAGGACGCGCGCGAGGCGCATCTCTCGGGCCAGGTCGCCGCCGGGCTCAAGGAGAAGGCGCCGGAGCTGCTGGCCCAAGAGCCCACGATCGAGCGCATCGACGTGCTCGCCGGCAAGATCGACATCCCGGCGCTGGCCACGGTCGAGTAGCCGTGGACGTCGCCCACCTGCGCGCGCTCACCGACGATGAGCTGATCCGGCGCCACGACGCCGTCGCGGCGGAGGACGTCGGGGACGCGACCCACCGGTCGACGGTCTACTTCGACGAGCTGCGCGCGCGGGTGGCCGAGCAGGAGATCGAGGAGATGATGCGCCGGATCCGCGGCCTGCTGGCCATCATCGGCCTCCTGCTCGTCGCGACGCTCTTGGCCGTGATCGTCGTGGGGTGACGGGATCAGGCCGCGGCAGGCGCCCGCTGCGGGCGCGCCAGTGCTCGGGGCAGGTCGGGCTCGGCGACCTCAGACCCCGGGGGCAGCGCGTCGGCGAGCTGCCATCGCGCCTCCTGGTCGCGCGGCGTCCCGAAGTGCAGCATGAGCATCCCAACCACGTGGCGATCGGCCATGGCCCTGTACTAGCCCCCTTCGCGCGGATGCCAAATACCGACCGTCGAGGAGAACGCGATGAGCGCCCCCATCCTGACCCAGTACGACCCCGACCGGCCCCAGCTCGCGCCCCTGCGCTTCGCGGCGACCGTCGCCGCGGTCATGGGCGCGCCGCTGGTGATCGGCGCGGCGTACGCCGGCGAGGACGTCGTCGACCCGCTCGCCGACGTCCAGATGGGCGAAGGGCTGCCGCGGAATGATCCGCGCCCCGCGCTCGAGGCCGTCGTGCGCGAGCTCGGCATCGACGGCGAGCATGTGGACACGGCCGCGTTGGGCGCGACGACCGCACCGCGCGCGCTCCACCTGGCGGCGGTGGAGCTCGGAGCGGGGCTGCTCGTCGTCCCGCCCGGCACGACGGCCGAGCGCCTCCTCGACGGCGCGCCGTGCGCAGTGGCCGTCGTGCCCACCGAGACCGGCGGCGAGAGCCAGGACGACGCGGAGCACGGCGTCACATTCGTCGCGATCGGGGTCGGTCTCGTCGAGACGCCGGAGGCCGAGGCGGCGGTGCGCGGCGCCGAGCTGCTGGCCCGCCGCGCCGGTGCGCGGCTGCGAGTGCTGTGCGCGGTGCGGCCGGGCAACGCGGACCTGCACCGGCGCGTGGAGGAGTACGCGGGCGCGGTGCTCCCCGCAGAGCCGGGGGTCCGCATCGACATCGACGTCGACGATGGCGACCCCCGCGACCTCCTCGTCGCCGCGTCGTCGGAGGTCGACGTCCTCGTGTGCGGCTCGCGCTGCTACGGCCCGCATCCGGCGACCCTCCGCGGCGGCGTCACGCGGCACGTGACGGCCGAGGCGGCCGGCCCGGTGATCGTCATGGCCCGCAGGCCCGACGTGCGGTTCGAGGAGCTCCTCGGCGACTGACGTATGGATGTCGAGCAGGCGCCCTCCGGCCCGACGACCTTCCCAGGCACTAGAACACCGCCAGTGCCTGGATCGCCCGGAATCGCCCCGTATCGGCCGGTATCCGAGGCCAGCACCGCCAATGGATCCCGTACGAAGACCCTGCAAATAGCGCGCTTTTTACGGCGCAGCTCTTCTGCATCGCACCCAGGAGGTCGTGGGCTTCGAGTCCCCCTAGCTCCACTCGACGCGCACCGTCAACCGGTACGACCCCTTCTGCGACTCACTGCACTCTACGAGCGCGCCCGGGTGGTGGGGGGCGGGCGATCACTCGATGCGCTCGAGCTCCTCGCGCAGGTCGCCGGCGACGACGGGCGCCGGCTGGCGCAGGTGGGTCCCATCCACCGTTGGCATCACCGCGACCTCCATCCCACCGGACTCCGCCTCGTCCAACACGTCGAGGAAGTCGTGGACCTCGATCTTCTCGGGCTCGAAGCCCTTCCACGCTCCGACGAGCTGGCCTTCGATGAACCCCGGGTGCGGCCACGCGGCGAGGAGCTTTACGCCCTCATCCGTCACGTGGCCCCGGTGGTCACCGTTGTTGATGACCCACACCTCGCCCCAGTCCGCGGTCTTCTTGACGAAGTGCCAGTACTGCTTGTCGCCATCGGACGCCAGCACGCCATCGCGTTCGGCATCGCTCAGCTCGTAGCTCATAGTCGGCTTCTCTTGGAGTAGTCGTGATCCTCGCGGGCCCCGCCGCGCCTACCGCACCGTCTTGCTCGTCGCCTTCGTGACGCGGCCGTCGGCGCGGACGGGGGAGACGGTCGCGGTCACGCGGCGCTTGCGGGTGCTGAACCGGAACGTCGCGTGGGAGCCGCGGACGAGCTGCTCGTAGCGGCGGCCGGCGACGGTCACGGTGACGATCGAGCGGACGGAGGCGCCACCGCGGCGGAAGCGCACGGTGGTGGTCTTCGACCCGCGGGTGATCCGCAGGCGTGAGGCGCGGGTCGGCTTGGGCTGGGAGACGCGGACGGTCCGCGGGCCGTTGCGGCGCCCGATCGGCACGCCGGCGCGGCGCGTCACCGCGACGAGCCGCAGGCGTGCGCCGCGGAACGTCCTGGGGACGCGCACGCGGACGGCCGACCGCGTGGTCGTCGCGATCGGCACGCCGTCGTCGCCCTTGCGGCGCGCGGCGCGGATCTCGACGCTCGTCCCGGCGGGCCGGCGCAGCCGCAACGTGAGGCGCGAGCCCGGCCGCACGCGCCTGCCGCTGATCTTCGCGATGCGCGCCAGCTCGCCGGCGCGCGCCGCGAGCAGCGTGGACGTCACGCCGGCGCCCTGGACGCGCCACCGCCCGCGGGCGGGCGAGCGCACGACCACGCCAACGAGGCCGTTGAGCCGCCCGACGAGCACGCGGCCTCCGGCCAGCTCCTGGGTAGGGGTGGTCACCTTCGACGTGTCGGCCACCACGTGGCCCTTCGGGTCGCGGACGACGATCTGCCCGCTGCCCGGCGCCTGCAGGACCAGCGCCTGCAGCCCACGCGGCACGCGGACGGCTCCACGCTTGACCGCGCCGGACTGGGCAGCGCTCGCGGCCGTCGGGTCGATCGACGTCAGCGTCTTGGTCGAGCCCCAGCCGACGTCGTAGTCCAGCGGCGACCCCCACTTCTTGATGACCGTCGCGCCGGCGTGGAGCTTCCACACGTCGATCGACGTGCGCGCGCCCGCGCCGAGGTTGGAGATCAGCGCGTCACCGGTCAGCAGCGGCCCGAGATGGTCGGGCGCGTCGTGGAAGAAGCCGAACGGCCAGTGGTCGTGGATGAACTTGATCGGTTCCGAGCTAGGCCCGAACTCGACCGACAGCTTCCCGCGCGACAGGAACGAGCTGCCGGTGACCTGCAGCGTCGTCGAGCCGTGGACCAGGTCGAGGACGTTGACGTTGGTCGCCAGCGCGAACTCGCCGTCGTCGAAGTCCATGTCGATCGAGCCTTCGCCGTTGGCCAGCGTCACGTCGGTCGCGGTGACCTGCGCGGTCGCGCCGAGGTGCAGCTGCAGGTCGGCGACGTCGAAGGACCCCTCGCCGTGGAAGCCGATCCCGACGGCCTTCTTGACCTTGAACGGCCAGCCGCCGTCGATCCCGACGCCGACCGTGATCGAGGCGAGGCCTTGCGCCGCGTTGGCGAGGTCGAACGACCCGCCCGAGAAGAACGTCCCGTACGGTCCCGCCACGCCGCCCCCGGCGCCGGCCGCCAGCGCGAGCGACAGCGAGTCGAAGCGCCCGTCCTTCACGCCGCCCGAGGCGCTCGCCGACACCGTCCCGGCCGTCGGCAGCGAGATCGAACCGCCGCCGCTGACCTTCCAGCTCGCGTCAGCCTGGTTGAAGGAGAAGCCGAGCTCCTTGAGCTCGAACAGCTGGCGGCCGGCGATCCGCAACGGGGCCGAGAAGCCCTTGGTCGACAGCTCGCCGGAGATCCCCGGCGTGCCGAACGACACCTTGCCGCTGGCGGCCAGCGCCGCGCCCGCCAACTTGTAGGAGATGCCCGCGCTGAGCGCGATCGTCCCGGCGCCGAGGTCGATCGACACCGACGGCGCCTGACCGCCGACCCGCGACAGCTCGATCGGCAGGCCGCCGAGCTTCAGCTGCGAGCTCAGGCCCGGCAGGTGGAAGCCGCGCAGGCCGGCGGCGGTGACGTCGAACGCCGTGCGCGCCAGGCGCAGGTCGGTCCCGCCGACGATCACCCCGAAGTCGGCGTCGCCGCTCGTCCGGATCGCCGCGCGCGAGACGTCGACGGAGATCTTCGACGTCGAGAGGAACAGGAAGCCGTTGATCGTCACGCGACCGCTGAGCGTCGCGGTCGAGCCCGAGACCGCCGGCTTGGCGGCGCTGCACAGGACGAACGGCCCGGCGGTGGTCTTGAACGTCCCGTTCGGGCACGTCGTCGACGCGGCGGTCCCGCCCGCCGGGCCGGCGGCCGGCGGCGTGGTCGTGGGCGGCGGCCCGGGCGGGCGCGTCACCGGCTGCGGCGCGCCCTCGTTCTGCGGCGTGTCGAGCGAGACCTGGACGGTGGTCGATGCCGGCGGCGTGCAGCCCGACAGCTGCGTGTCCTTCACATAGGGCGAGTCGATGATGTAGGTCCAGGTCCCCGACCCGCCGCTGAGCTGGCCCTTGGTCGGCGTGACCGGCTGGAAGGAGGGCAGGCTGACCGGGATCTCCCACGGCAGCGTGAACGCGCCGCCGGCCGCGATCTGCGCCCCGCCGACCAGCGACGCCGGCGTGACCGCGCACTGCGGCGGGTCCTCCTGGCCGACGTAGGGCGAGCCGTCGAAGCGCCCGGCGAACGCCCCGCCCGCCCAGACGTAGAAGTGGCCGGGCTGCCCGCCGGGCTCCTGGCGCGTCCAGCGGCCCGGGGACACCGCCGGCGGCTTGTCGGCCGTCCGCGTCAGCGTGATCGGATAGCGGTGGACGCCGTTGGCGTGCTCCGGATCCGCGCCCGGGTCGCACGCGCGCACGACCGACGCGTTGTTGGACAGGTTGAACACCGCCGTCGACCCGTCCACGCTGCCGCCGTACTCGCGGTCGACCGGCGAGTCGTCGCCCCAATAGCCCCACAGCCCGTCGGCCTCGATCGTGAACGCCGCGTCGTTGCCGTCGCCGTCCTGGCCGGTGGTCGGCGTGTCAACGAGGTTCCCCATGGGATCCGACGTCCGGCAGATTGCGCCGATCCGCGACACGTACGGCCCCTTCGCGCCGACCTCGACCGAGAGCGCCGCGGTGATCCCACTCGCCGACGTCCCCGTGTAGAAGCCGGGCACCGGTGGGGCGGCGGCCTGCGCGGCAGATGAGCATGCCGCGGCAGCGACGACGGCGAGGGCTGCCCCGAGGACCTTGCGAAACATCGCGGGCACGTACCCGGATGCGGTGTGGCGCTAACGAGGTCGTGGCTCCGCCACCGCGGGGACGTCACGCGCCTGTTCGGCGCGCAGCGCTCGTGCGACTTCGATGCGGGATCGAATCTCCGTCAGCGCCTCGACCTGCGCCGCGATCCCGTCGCTGCCCGAGCAGCAGGAGCGAATCCCGGAGTACGCGGGCCAGACGCATTTCAGCCGTCGGCTGGCGTCATCGCCCTCTGCGGGCCGACAGACCCGTCGTGACGAACGCGGCGAGGTGGACATGGATGCGTCGCGATCGGGCAAGACCTGAAGATGATCGCCAGCGCCCGCTTGCCGCGGTGGCGCCAGGACGTCGCGCAGGTGGCAGCGGAGCTGCAAACCGACGTCGACGACGGGCTGACGTCTGACGAGGCCCGAGCCCGCCTGCGGCAGGCCGGGCCCAACGCGTTGGCGGCGGCCGAGGAGGTCCCGGCGTTCAAGCGGATGCTCGCCCAGTTCAAGGATCCGCTGATCTACCTGCTCGTCGCGGCGGTGATCGTCTCGCTCGTCGCGTGGATCGCCGACGGCGCCGGCGGCGTCCCGTGGGACGCGATCGTCATCGCGGTCATCGTCGTCCTCAATGGCATCCTCGGCTACGTCCAGGAGGCGCGGGCCCAGCAGGCGGTCGCCGCCCTACAGCGCATGGCGGTCGCGTCGGCGGGCGTGATCCGCGACGGGCGCGAGCAGCGCGTCCCGGCACCGGAGGTCGTGCCCGGCGACGTGCTCGTCCTCACCGAGGGCGACGCGGTCGCCGCCGACGCCCGGCTCGTCGAGGCCGCCTCGCTCATGGTCGCGGAGGCGTCGCTCACCGGCGAGAGCGAGGCGGTCCTCAAGGATCCGCGGACGCTCGCCGGCGACCCCGCGCTCGGCGACCGCATCAACATGGTCTTCAGCGGCACCGCGGTCACCCGCGGCCGCGGGCGCGCCGTCGTGACCGCGACGGGCATGGCGACCGAGATGGGCAACGTCGCCCGGCTGCTCGGCCGCACCGAGGCCCAGAGCACGCCGCTCCAGCGCGAGGTCGCGCTCATCGGTCGCGCGCTCGGAGTGGCGGTCATCGTCATCGCCGTCGTCGTGGTCGTCGCGATCCTGCTCACCGCCGACGTCGAGGACACGGCCGACCTCGTCGCGGTCCTGCTCGTCGGCGTGTCGCTGGCGGTCGCCGCCGTGCCCGAAGGGCTGCCGGCCGTCCTGTCGGTCGTGTTGGCGGTCGGCGTGCGGCGCATGGCCGCTCGCCACGCGATCGTCAAGAAGCTCTCGTCAGTGGAGACGCTGGGCTCGGCGTCGGTCATCTGCACCGACAAGACCGGCACGCTGACGCGCAACGAGATGACGATCGAGAAGGTCGTCACCGGGTCGGGGGAGGTCGATGTCACCGGCACCGGCTACGCGCCCGAAGGCGAACTGCGGACCAACGGCGACCCGCTGCCCGACGGGCCACTCCGCGACGAGGTCATGGCCGTGCTCGCCGGGGGCAGCCTCGCCAACGACGCCGTCCTCGAGCCGGCCCCTGACGGCAGCTGGACGATCCAGGGCGACCCGACCGAGGCCGCGTTCCTCGTCGCCGAGGCCAAGGTCGACGGGCTCACCGACGTCCGGACGAGCCGCTTCGCCCGCATCGGCGAGGTGCCGTTCACGTCCGAGCGCAAGCTCATGACGACGATCCAGGCCGACGCCGAGGAAGGCGACGTCGACATCGTCACCAAAGGCGCGCCCGACGTCCTGCTCGCCCGCTGCGCCGCCGAGCGCGTCGCGGGCCAGGTCCGCCCGCTCACCGACAGGCGCCGCACTGAGATCCTCGCGGCCGTCGAGCACCTCGCCGACCTCGCGCTGCGTACGCTCGCCGTCGCCTACCGCGAGCTTCCTCGGACCGCAGACCCGCCGCAGGGCGAGCAGGTCGAGCGCGAGCTCATCCACCTCGGGCTCGTCGGCATCATCGATCCGCCGCGAGAAGAGGCCAAGCAGGCGATCGCGGAGGCGACCGCGGCCGGGATCCGGGTGATCATGATCACCGGCGACCACCCGCGGACCGCCGCCCGCATCGCCGAGGACCTGGGCATCACCGAGCACGGTGGCGGCGTGCTCACCGGTGCCGAGATCGGGCGGCTCGGCGACGACGAGCTGCGCGCCGCGATGCGCGACACGGCGGTGTGCGCCCGCGTCGCGCCCGAGCACAAGCTCCGGATCGTCGATGCGCTGCGGGCCGACCGGATGATCGTCGCGATGACCGGTGACGGCGTGAACGACGCCCCCGCGCTGAAGGCCGCGGACATCGGCGTCGCGATGGGCGTTACCGGCACCGACGTGACGAAGGAGGCGGCGGACATGGTCCTCGCCGACGACGACTTCGCCACGATCGTCGCGGCGGTCCGCGAAGGGCGAGGGATCTTCTCGAACATCCGCAAGTTCCTCCGGTTCCTGCTCTCGTCGAACATCGGAGAGGTGCTGACGATGTTCCTCGGCGTCGTGCTCGCCGCAGGGCTCGGGCTGCGTGACACCGGCGATGCGCTCGCCGTGCCGCTGCTCGCCACGCAGATCCTCTGGGTCAACCTGCTCACCGACACCACGCCGGCGCTGGCGCTGGGCGTGGACCCCGCGCCCGACGACCTCATACGGCGCCGGCCGCGCGCCGTGACCGACCGCGTCATCGACCGCCGGATGTGGGCGGGCGTCCTGTGGGTCGGCCTCGTCATGGCGATCGTCACGCTGGTCGCCCTGGACCTGCGCCTGGAGGGCGGCTATCTCGGCGGCCATGGCGACATCGACGAGGCGCGCACCATGGCGTTCACCACGCTCGTGCTCGCCCAACTCTTCAACTGCTTCAACGCCCGCTCGGACCGGACGAGCGCCTTCCACCACCTGTTCACCAACCGTTGGCTGTGGGGCGCGATCGCGCTCTCGGTCGTCCTCCAGCTCCTCGTCGTCGAGCTGCCGTTCCTCAACGACGCCTTCGACACCGCGCCGCTGGGGATCGACGACTGGCTCATCTGCCTTGGCCTGGCCAGCTGCGTGCTGTGGGCCGACGAGCTCAAGAAGCTCGCCCAGCGCGCCGCCGGCGACGGGCACCGGTGAGACAGTGAGACGACGAGCGAGACGACGACTGCGTATCGCCTAGAGCCTTCTTGCGCGCAGCGCGTTGAGGATGACCGCGACGTCGATCCCCTCTTGCAACAGCGCCCCGGCCACGGGCGGCAGGGCGCCGACGGCCGCGACCGCCATCGCGGCGAAGCTCAGGCCCATGCCCACGACAACGCTCTGGGTCGCGATCGCCAGCGAGCCGCGACCGACGCGCACGGCCGCGGCGACGGCCCCGATCGCCCCGGAGACGATCACCGCGTCGGCTGCCTCGGAGGCGGCGGTGGCGCTGCCGCCGGCGGCGACCATCGCGACGCCCACGTCGGCCAGAGCCAGGGCGGGGGCGTCGTTGACGCCGTCTCCGACCATCATCACCGGCCGGTCAGCGGTCGTGCGCACTATCTCGAGCTTGCCCTCGGGCGTGCAGTCGGCGTGCACGGCGTCGAGCCCGAGTGCAACGCCGATCGGCTCGGCGATCGCCGAGCGGTCGCCGGTGACCATCGCGATGTGGCCCACGCCTTCGTCGCGGAGCGCCTGCACCAGCGCCGCCGCGTCCTCCCGGACGCGGTCGCCCATCACGAACGTCGCCGCGTGGACGCCGTCGACGGCCAGGCCGACGCGCGCCAAGCCGCGTTCCCCGTCCGGCGTGGCGCCGCCGTCGGCATCGGGTGCGCGTCCGATCGCGACGCGGCGACCGTCCACGCTTCCGACGATGCCCTCGCCGGGAGCTTCCTGCACGTCGACCGGGAACGTCAGCGCGAGCCGCTGCTCGCCGGCCGCCCGAACGAGCGCGGCGGCGAGCGGGTGGGCCGACATCTGGTCCAGCGACGCGGCAAGCCGCAGCGCTTCGCTCGGATCGCCGTCGGCCACCTCGGTCCGCACCAGGCGCGGGGTGCCCAGCGTCAGCGTCCCGGTCTTGTCCAGCAGCACGGCGCGGACGCGCCCAAGCTGCTCGACGACGCTCGCGCCCTTGACCACGACGCCCGCCGCGGCAGCGCGTGAGATGCCCGAGGTCAGGGCGATCGGCGCGGCGAGGATCAGCGGGCAGGGCGTCGCGACGACCACGACGGCCAGCGCGCGCACGGCGTCCCCGGACGCCGCCCAGGCCGCTCCCGCGATCACCAGCGTGACCGGAAGCAGCAGCGCTGCGTACCGATCGGCCAGGCGGGTGAACGGCGCGCGGTCGGCCTGCGCCTGCGCGACGAGTTGGACCAGCGCGGCGTAGGCGCTGTCCCCGGCGCTGCGCAGCGTGCGCAGGTCGAACGGCGCGCCCGCGTTGGCCACACCGCTGCGCACCTCCTCACCGCGCGTGTAGGCGACCGGCATCGGCTCGCCCGTCAGCGCCGCCTCGTCGACCAGCGCCTCGCCGGATGCGACCAGACCATCGACCGGCACGATCTCGCCACGACGCACGATCAGCATCTCGCCCGGCATCACCTCCTCGACCTCGACGTCTTCGAGCCGATCACCGCGGTGGACGTGCGCGGTCCGCGGCGCCTGTGCGAGCAGGGCGGTCAGCTCCCGCCGCGCCCGTCGATCGGCCGCCGCCTCGAGCGCGTTGCCACCCGCGAGCATCAGCGCGATCACCGCGCCCGCGAGCTCCTCGCCCAGGGCCAGCGCCCCGGCCATCGCGATCAACGCGATCGCGTCCACGCCGACGCGTCCCCGCCGCAGCGTCGCGAGCACCGACCACACCAGCGGCAAGAGCAGGCCGACGACGATCGCCGTCCAGAGCGCGGTCGCGGCGTCGTCGTAGCCGAAGCTCGACAGCACCAGGCCGGCGACGATCGCCGCGAGCGCGGCGCCGGCGACGACGACATATGCGCGACCGCTCATGAGCGCTGAGCGTAGGTCCGCCGTGCGGACGCCGGCGGGTTGTCGGTCAGCTGGAGAGCACCCGGGCGAAACGGGCCCGCCACACGCCGGTACGCTCGCGTGGAGATGCTCGTCCGGCGAGCCAGCCTCGGAAGCGGCGTATGCGCAGCGATCGTGTGCATGCTGGCGGCTCCTGCGGCGGCGCGGCCGCGCGTCGGGTGCACGTCCGCCCAGGCGACCACGGCCGCGGCCGGGCGCCCGACCGCCGCGCTGGCCTGGCGCGCGCGCGTCGTGCGACCGGTCCCGGTGTACGCCAGGCTGCCCGGGAACGGGCGCCGGCCGGCGCGCGCCGTGCGCCCGCGGGACGCCTCGTGGCTGATGGTCACGCGCGCCGCCGAGGACGCGCGCGGGCGGTGCTGGGTGCGGGTCCGCCTGCCGTGGCGGCCGAGCAGCGCCTCGGGCTGGGTCAACGCGAAGCGCGTTCGCCTACAGCCCACCCGCTGGCGGATCGTCGTGTCGCGCACGCACCGGACGCTCACGCTGCTGCGTCGTGGCACGCCGGTGCTGCGGTCCCGGGTGGTCATCGGCGCGCCGTCCACGCCCACGCCGGGCGGCCACTTCGCCGTGCTGTGGGTCCAGCCCGGGTCGGCGCGGTCGTTCCTCGGCCAATGGGTGATCGGGCTGACCGCCCACAGCCGCGTGCTGGACACCTTCGACGGGGGAGACGGGCGGATCGCGCTCCACGGCCGCGGAGCGCAGAGCCTGCTCGACCCGCTCGGGAGCGCTCGCAGCCACGGCTGCGTGCGGCTGCCCAACCGCGTGATCGATCGGCTCGTGCGCCGCGTCGGACCGGACGCGCTGCCGGGGGTGCGGGTGGCAATCCGCTGACCCGGCGACCCGCCGAGGCGGGCCGCCGGGTTGGCGTGGGGTGGGGTCAACCGGTGACCGGCGCTGCTCGCCGGCGAGGGAAGAAGCTGTCGCGCAGCGCGACGGTCGCCTCTCCGCTGGAGGGGATGGTCACGGTCCGGCGCGAGCGGTTCGTGATCGCGCGGATCGTGCGGGTGGCACCATGCGCGGTCTCGATGACCGTGCAGCGGTCGCCGGGCGAGAGCTCGGGGAACGCCCGCGACACGGTCCGTGCGCGCGTGCGCGCCGGGATGCGGAACACGTAGGCGTGCAGCGGTCCGCCGCAGGAGACCTTGATGGTGACCGGGCCCTGCCGGCCCGCCGCGGGTCCGGCGATCGTCTTGGACACCCGCAGCGCCCCGGAGGACCCCGACCCGACGCTGGCCGCGGCCACCTCGGTGGGCGCGTCGTAGCGGTTGGACACGGTCACCGGGACCGTCGTCCCGCCGAGCACCGCCACCGTCTGGCCGCTGCCACTGACGGTCGTGGTGATGGCGCCGCTGTCTCCGCCGTCGACCTCAGCCACCGTGCATACCGCGCCCGCCGGCACCGCGATCTGGCGCGTGACGCTGCCGGCGGCGGTCCCGGCAGGGATGGCGACGTCCTGGGTGAAGCCCGCCAGATCGCAGGTGACGCGAAGGGTGACGGCCGCCTGGCGCCCGGCCGACGGCCCGGTCACGGACTTGGTGACCAGCAGGGCTCCGGTCCCCGGCGCGGGGACCGGGACGTCGACCAAGCTGTAGGTGTCGGTCAGTTGCGCCGTCGCGGTCCTGTCGGCGTCGATGGTCACGGTGCGGTCGCTGCCGACGACCACGACGTTGACGGCGGTGGTCCCGCCCGATCCGTCGGCGGTCTCGGTTGTCACGCACCGCGTCCCCTCGGTGATGCCGGAGTAGGTCCGCGTCTGCGTGCCGGTGGCCCCGGCGTCGCTCACGAAGTCCGGCCGGTCGACGGCGTCGTCGCACTCCACGTGGATCACGACGCGGCCCTGCGATCCGGCCGCCGGTCCGGCGATGGTCTTCGTCACCCGCAGCGCTCCGGACGCGCGGAACTCGGCGCTGGCCCGAACGGTCGTGAACAGCTCGCCCGTCTCAGCGAGAATCAGCTTTTGAGCGTCCTCGACGTCTCGGATGTTGCCGTCATAGAGGAAGACGTTGCCTCTGGGCACCGTGGCGCGCGCGGAGGCTTCGAGCACCGCGGTCCCCGGCGAGCTGGACCGCAGCCAGATCCGCTGACCGGACGGCACCTGGTCGCCGTTGGCGATCGGCTCGGTCGCAGCCGCGTCGGCGAACATGTCGGCGCCCGTCGCCGCGAGGGCGGCGGGCGGCTTGTCGGTGGTGACCGTGAACGGCCCGAGCACCCCGGAGCCCGAGCGCGACGGCGGATCGATCGACACGGTCGGCGGATCGGGCTCGACCACCGGCCCCGCCGCACGGATCTCGTTGACGATCGCCACCACGGCGGCGTGCAGCGGGTCGCTGGTGCTGAGGACGTACCGGTCGGTGAAGAACCAGATCGCCGCCTGCACGGCCGCGGCCCGCTGGTTGAGGTTGGTCAGTGAGGCCGGCTCTTCGGTGTGCGGGTAGTACCGGTTCAGCAGGCGCGCCACGTACCCGACGTTGGGCACGTTGCCGGCGTCCCAGGTGCCCAGCGCGTAGCCGTACCCGATGTTGGTGCCCGTGGAGATGTCGATGCAGTAGAGGCTGAGCTCGTCTCCGCCCGGGGGAGGCTTGGCGTGGATGATGCCCGCAAAGCCCTCGTTAAGCGTCGACCACCCGGATCCGGGGCCGGTCGACGGATTGCTTGCCGGGTAGCCGTCGGCCACCGGGTCAAAGGGATTGGCGGCGTTGGGGATGAACCCGCGGACGCTCTGACCCGACCCGAGGCGGTTGATCACCAGGTCGGTGTTCGAACGACTCGAGGCCGGGGCTTCCGGCCCTGCACCGCCCACCGCCATCGCGCCGCTCGCGTCGAGCAGCGACACCGCGCACGTGAGGACCAGGGCGAGGGATCCGCGCCGGATGAGACGGCTCATGCCATCTACCTCCACTATTGGGATATGCCGAGCGATGTGGGGTTGCATCCGCCTCGGCGCCGCACGGCGAACGGCGAGGCAGCACGCCGAGCATCTCACCGCTGGCCGTCACGGAAAACCCCGACCTTCCTCAACCCGCGCCATCTTGGCCCCTGGCCGCCCGCATTCGGCGCGTCCGCATTGACCGCAACGCGGTCCATCGCGCAGTCATGGGACGGCGGCGCCCTGACCGTGGTCGGCGTCTGTCCGCTGAAGAACCATTGGACGCAGGAGACAGCCGTGTTCCACATCGTTTTGCAGCGCTCATCGACGCTGGCGCCGTTGCGTCGCGCCATCGCCGGTGGGATGTTCGCCTGACTTGGCAGCGGTTGGGCGTCGAGGTCCTTTCGCAAGAGCTTCGTCGACGCGACCTTCGCGCAGCGGCCGCCTCCCGCGAGTACGTCGCCGCCGTTTGGCGGTGCCGGACCAGCATGCGCGTGCCAGTGCGGCAGGACCGAAGGCGATCCGGAAGCGGTGACCTGCCAGTTGGCCGGTGAGTGGTACGCAGCGCGCGCCGGGGGAGACCGGCGTTCGGTCGAGGCGCTCTGGCGGCCCATCGGCACGTCCTGCCGTTCTGGCTCTGGTTGGCGTATTAGGCGTGCGGTGACATCATCGCCGGCTCGCGAACCGCCGGCGTCTAGGCCGGAAGGGCGTACGGGCGGTGAGGCCGGTCGGTCGGCGATGGAGAGCGATCACCTGATCTCGTTGTGAGGGTCCTAGCGCCACGGCGCGCTCGTCGCCCTGCGGTGCTCGTGCACCGCGACTCAGAATCAGGATCAAGGTGATCAACATGAGCAGGATCTCTCGCCTCGTCGTCTTGGCGACGTCGATGGCGGCGGTCGTCGGCGCGCTGGCCGGGACGGCCAGCGCCCTTACCTGGCACGTCAGCGGAACCGGGTCGTTCGCCGTCACGGGCCCCCAGGTGACGCTTTCGGCGACTAACAGCAACCTGGTTTGCCCGAGCTCCTCTGGCACAGGCACGTACACCGCCGGCTCGTTCGCTGGGGCTACCTACAGCGGGGTCACGGGCTCGTTCACTTACCTGGGCTGCTCCCTCGCCGGTCAGAACACGTCAGCCAGATGCGGGTACGCCCTGACTTTGACGGCGCAGCCGACCGTGACTGTGGTGACGACAGGAACAATGGACTTGACTTGTGACGTGACTCTGTTCAGCTCGATTAAGATCTGCCATGTCGAAGGTACGGCGCCCGCGATCTACACGAACAACGCCATAGGCGCGGACACGCTGGTCATCGCGACTTCGTCGACCCTGCGATCGACTGGTTTGGGCTGTGTCCTTGGCCCGAACGACTTCACGCACATCGCCGCGACGGTGTACACGGTGACCTCGAACGGCGGGAACGGCCCGCACATCGTGCGCACTCCGTGATCGCCTGACCCCGAAGCGGTGGTCGCGGTTCGCGCGGTTCTGCTCCGACGGGCGGCCCACCCTCTCTGGGGTGGGCCGCCGGGCCGCACCGACGCGGAATGATGGAAGATCATCGATGTCTTGTCGCCAGTGGCGCTTGGCTGCGATGCGCCGGCACTCGTGCGCCAATTACATCTACCAAGCTATGGTTCGCTGATCGTGCGCCTACCTGCCCTTGCCCTGACCACGCTCGCCGTCGTGCTTGGCGCCTCGTCGGCCGCTGTCGCTCAGACCGACAACCCCAACGAGAAGACCACGGTCACGGACATCCAGTACCGCATCTCCTACAGCCAGGAGATCCCCGGGAACTGCGCGGTCCTCGGGTTCTCCCAGTGGGAGGCCGCCAAGTTCAAGGGCTGGGAGGCCTTCCAGGTTTCGGTGACCTTGGGGACGCCGCCGTCGTCCCGCACCGACAGCTTCCCGGTGTCCCCGCCGCCCAAGTACGACGATGAGCTCAAGTACGGTGGGAACGTCGTGTCGCCGCCCAACGGCAGCCACTGGGTGCTGATCGGCGATGGCAGCTACCGCGCCGGGCCGCCGCCGGCGGAGGCCGACTGCCAGGCGATGCTCACGCGGTCCCAGGCCGTGATCCCCGACCACAAGGTCACGACGTCCTTCCGCCGCACGAGCACGTGCGCGACCAAGTTCGACAAGCTGACCAAGGCGCAGAAGGCCGTCAAGAAGGCCAAGTCCAAGAAGGCCAAGGCCAAGGCCAAGAAGAACCTGTCGAAGGCCAAGAAGGCCTTCAGCAGCGACTGCTCCCAGTAATCTCCCGTGGCCGCTCCAGCCGCCGGCGGCCCCGCTCGCATCAGGGTGCTCCACTGAGATTAAGCGCCACGGGCGCATTCGGTGAGAGTTCTCCCCCATCGGGGGCCCACCGGTCTGTTTCGATGCCCGGCCATGCGCGCTCTGCTCGGGGTCCAGGCCGGCGTCGTCGCCGCATCGACCGTCCTCGCCATCCTCGCCGCGCCGACCCTCGCGGCTCCAACGCCCACCACGACGCTGGCCACCGGCAACGCCGTCGGCGGGCCGCTGGCGTCGACCTCCGGCCAGGTCGGGGCGACGATGACGCCCGACGGCCGCTACGTCGTCTTCCTCTCCAACACCACGGACGTCGACGGGGGCGGCGCCGATGGCCCGCGGCGCGTCTTCCGGCGCGACCGCCGCACCGGCGCCGTGATCCGGATCGACGTCCCGGACCCAGGGCGCGGTGGCGCCATCGACGGCCCCAGCTCGCGTCCGACGATCTCCGACGACGGCAACCGCGTGGCCTTTGAGTCGGCGTCGGGCCGCCTCGTCCCCGCCGACGACAACGGCGGCGCCGACGTCTTCGTGCGCGACGTCGCGGCGGGCACCACGACCCGTGCCGGCGTCCGCGTCGACGGCACGCCGGTGACCCTCAACCAAGGCAGCGGCCAGGACAACCTGCGGCCGATGATCAGCGGCGACGGCACCACCGTCACCTGGATCTCCGTCGAGCGCGCGATGACCAGCTCGTCCTCGACGCTCGACCACTTGTGGGCCCGCCGCCTCGACCAACCCGGCGCCGACCGGATCGACGCCAGCACGTCCGGCGGGGCTCCCAGCGGCAGCGTCTCCGCCGCCACCTCGCCGACCATCAGCCGCGACGGCCGCTTCGTCGCCTTCGCCACCGGCGCCACCACCATCGTCGCCGGCGACGTCAACGGCCAGCGCGACGTCTTCGTCCGCGACCGCCAGCTGCAGACCACCAGGATGGCGTCCTTGTCCAGCGGCGGCACGCAGGGCACCGGCGAAGCCGACGACCCGGCGATCAGCGCGGACGGCACGGTCGTCGTCTTCCAGAGCTCGGCGCCCAACCTCGTCGCGGGCGACACCAACGGCGTGACCGACGTCTTCGCGCGCGACCTCGGCTCCGCCCAGACCAGCCGTGTGAGCGTCAAGCAGAACGGCGACGAGGCGACCTTCGGGTCGATCGCGCCGGTGGTCTCGGCCAACGGCCGCTTCGTGGCGTTCCTGACGCCCGCGGCGCTGCTGGGCTCCGACAGCGAGGCGACCCCGGGCAACGACGTGTACATGGCCGACCGCGACACCGGTGCCCTGACGCGGGCTTCGGTCGTGACCGACGGCAGCCCGTCGGTGTCGACCGCGGCGACCAACGCGCTGGCGATCTCCGCCACCGGCCGCTTCGTCCTCTTCGACAGCCTCGGCGCGTTCGTGCCCACCGACACCAACGGCCGCGGCGACGCCTACCTGCGCGACAACGCGCTCAACTCGGCGCCGACGTCGGTCCCGAAGGCGACCGCGACGCCGGGAGACCTGGTGGTCCAGGTCGACGGCACCGGCTCGACCGACCCCGACGGCTGGGTCGAGGGCTACTCGTGGTCCTTCGGCGACGGCACGACGGCGGCGGGGCCGACCGGTCCGCACCGCTACGCGCAGGCCGGCCGCTACTCCGTTGTCCTCACGGTCACCGACAACGACGGCGCGACGAGCACGCAGACGACGACGGTGGACGTCAGCGCGCCAGTCCCAGGCCCCGGGGCGCCGACGCCGCCCGGCTTCGTCCCGCCCAGCGGCGGGCCGCCGCCCGCCGCCAAGCCCAAGGCCCCGCACAACCTGAAGAAGCCCGGGCTGAGCGTCGACAAGAAGGACCCCAAGCTGCTGCGCTGCACGTCCGGCCAGTGGGAGGGCAAGCCGAAGTTCAGCTACCGCTGGCTGCGCGACGGCAAGGCCATCAAGAACGCCAAATCGAGCCGGCACCGCATCGCCAGGGCCGACGCCGGCCACCGCGTCAGCTGCCGCGTCACCGCCACGATCGCCGGCCGCCCGGCAGGCACCGCCACCAGCGCGTCGCGCCGGATCCCGGCCGCGCACAAGAAGACCTCCAACAAGCGCAAGAAGGGCTAGTCCAACCCATGTCCGTCCGCCGTCTCCTGGGGCTCGCGCTCGCGCTGGGCGCCCTCGCCGTCCCGTCCGTCGCGCACGCCGCCGACACCACGATCACCTTCAACGGGCTGGCCGCCGGCACCGACATCCGCGACCAGTACGCCGACCAGGGCGTCCTCTTCGGTCCTGCGTCGGCCTTCACGTTCCCGCCCGCCTACACGGACTGCTCGCCCGGCAAGGCCCTCGCCTTCGAGAACCAGCTCCAGCTCGGCCGCTGCGGCGGCACCAACGAGTTCCCGTTCTACGCGACGATGGGCGCCTTCGGCAGCCCACGCGGGAAGATCAGCATGCGCCTCTCGGCGCCCGGCACCGGCGACAGCGCCGACGAGACGACGACGCTCAGGGTCTTCAACTACTCCAAGAACCTGGTCGCCAGCGCGACGGTGCCCGACACCGTCGCCGGGCGCACGCTCTCGATCACCCGGGGCACGCCCGACATCTACTACTTCACGATCGTCCGGGACGGCATCAGCTCCAACCCGCCGACGGTCGACGACTTCACCTTCGACAACCCGCCCGTCCCGCCGGACCCGCACATCGGCTTCGGCATCGAGGACCTCCCCAGCAGCCACCTGCGGCAGGGCGGCAGCATCGACATCACGCTGCGGATCCTGCGCCTGGGCGGCTCCACCGGCGCCGTCGACCTCAACGTCACCGGCCTGCCGGCGGACGTCAAGGGCACGATCTCGCCCGACCCGGCCACCGGCTCGGCGTTCCTCACCAAGGCGACGCTGCACCTCACGGCCGACAGCAACGCGGTGCTGCGCCACCTCGAGCCCAAGGTCACCGCGACGCCCTCCCCGAGCGCCGGCGACGTAGGGGCCGAAGCCAGCTTCGCCGTCGACGTCGTCCGCCCGTTCGCGCTGACGCTGCAGGACACGCAACCGGCGGTGGCGCCGTGCTCGCCGTCCTCGATCCCGATGCGCCTGGACGTCGAGACCGGCTTCGCCGATCCCATCAACCTGACCGTTACGCGGTCCAATGACGCGGTCAAGGCCGACCTGCCGGCCACGTTCACACCCGGCTTCGGGACGCCGCCGACATCGATCCCGGTCAGCGCCGACACCACGGCCAGCACCAGCACCACGCTCACGGTCACCGCCCGCTCCGGCTCCTTCTCCTCCACCGGCACGGTGACGGTCGGCCGCTCCACCGGCGAGGTGACCAGCGTCCTGCTCATGCCCGGCGGCGGCCGCGTCACCAACGCGCTGGCCCCGTCGATGGGCCGGCCCGGCAGCTTCCTGCGGCTGAACGGCCGCGGCCTGTGCCCCAACCAGACCGTCAAGTTCGGCGGTGGCGACCCCACGGGCGCGCCGTTGGAGAACGTCGCACCCGACGGCAGCCACGGCTTCGTCCACGTCCCGATCACCGCCACCAGCGGCCCCGTGAAGGTCAGCGGCCCGGACGGCAGCCTGACCAGCACGTCCCCGCTGGGCATCATCACGTTCGCCAACACCTTCGGGTTCCCGTTTGCGAACTTCAACTCCGCGGGCCCGGCGTGGGAGGACATCGTCAAGCTCTACGGCACGGACAAGACCAACGTCCGCGTCAACGTCTGCGAGGACATCACCTTCGGGTTGGTCAGCTGCGGCGTGACGTCGTTCGTCCCGCGGGCCGAGGTGCTCATCTACTTCGGCACGCAGAAGGACCTCGGGGAGAAGGGCAACTGCTATGGGTTGAACCTCGCGGCCTACCGCCTGTGGTCGCGCGGCCGGGCGCTGTCGGACTTCGCGCCGGCCGGCGCGGAGAACCCGTTCGGGCTCGACGGAGCCGCCGGGCCGGCGGGACCGCTGCGCGCCTACGTGCGCCTGATGATGCTCGCGCAGAACTCCAGCGAGGTGCTCAGGCTCCGCACGATCGTCGGCAAGCAGAACGCCGGCTCCATGTACCAGGCCATCGCCGCCGGGCTGGCCCAGAACCACCCCGTCATGTTGTCGCTGAAGGGCGAGGACTCCGGGCACTCGGTCGTCGCCTATGGGCTGACGCCGACGGCCACGGGCTATGACGTCGAGGTCTACAACCCCAACGACCCGCACACGGCGGACGACGACGCGCGTCCCAGCACGCACGCCCTCAACCTCGAGAACAGCCGCGTGCACGTCGACACCGCCAAGAACACGTGGTCGTTCACCGAGCTGGGCTACGGCGGCGGCTTCGACAAGATCGGCGCGTACGACATCAGCAAGACCCCGCAGTCGCTCTCGCCGCCCGTGGGGCTCGACGACCTCCTCGTCTCGATGGGCGTCGACGCCGCGCCGACCGGGCCCGACGGCAAGCCGATCGACGACGCGGTCCGGCTGCCCGCCGAGACCGGCGGCAAGGGCGGGCCGAGCACCGACCTGATCCCGCGGGGCGAGGCGCTCGCGACCTCGCTGGCCGGCGCGGGAGAGACGGTCGCGCTGCTGGGCAAGGACCATTCCTTCCAAGTCGCGGGCGGCGGCAAGACGCTGACGCTCGACGCCGCCGGCGAGATCGTCGGCGTGCGCGGCGCGAGCAAGAACCTGCGGTTGACGGCGACGAGCGCCAGCGGCGCGACGACGCGCACGGCGGCCGCGACGTTCCCGGGCGGCGGGGATGACGCCATCGGGTTCGGGACGGCCTCGGCGCTGACCGTCAAGGCCGGCGCAGCCGGTGGCGCCGTCTCGCTCACGCTCGGCCAGGTCGGGCCGCGCGGCGCCGGGTCGATGACGGTGGCGGGCCTGCGCCTGCGCGGCGGCGAGACCGCGACGGTCCGTCCCGCCTCCTGGTCGACGCCGGGCGCCGTGAAGGTCTCCATCCGGGGCAAGGGCGGCAAGACCCGCAAGCTCACGCTGCGCGGCCACGCCGCCAAGGCCCTGTCCAAGGTCACGGCGCTGAAGGCCAAGGCCGGCAAGGGCGGCCAGGTCACGGTCACCGCCAAGGCCAAGCTCCCGGCCGGCGGCGTCCCGGCGACCGGCACGCTGGTCTGGCAGGCGCGCAAGGGCAAGAGTACGCGCGCCGTGCGCAAGGGGAGCGTCGCGATCGGCGCCGACGACCTGGCCGCGGTCGCCAACGGCAAGGCGCTGAGCTTCCGCGTCGGGGCGCCGAAGGGCACCTACAAGGTGAAGGTCGCGCTGGTCATCGGCTCGACGGCCAAGGGCGGCGTCGTCCCGGCGCTGGCCAAGCGCACGACGAACGTGACGGTGAAGCTCACCTAGCTTTCGGCGACACGCGCGCGGCGCCCTGTCCGCTCTGGTTAGGCTTCACCCTTATCCAGAGCATGGGCAGACCAGAGCTGGCGAGCGCAACGGTGCCGCTCCTCGAGCGTGACGCCGAGCTCGCTGCGGCCGAGACGGCCCTCGCGGACGCCCGTGAGGGCCGCGGCCGCGTCCTGCTCGTCGAGGGCGCGGCGGGCAGCGGCAAGAGCGCGCTGGTGGGCGCGATCCGGACGTTGGCCGAGTTGCACGACCTCGGCGTGCGCCACGCGATCGCCGGCGAGTACGAGCGCGAGTACGCCTTCGGCTGTGTTCGCCAGCTCTTCGAGCCGCTCCTGCGCTCCGCCTCCGCCCAGGAGCGCGCGGAGCTTCTGGCCGGCGCGGCGGCGCCCGCCGAGTGGGTCGTGGCCCCGCCCGCCGGCGCCGGCGTCGAGCACGCCGCCGCGGGCTTCGCCGCGCTGCACGGGATCTACTGGCTGACGGCGAACGTCGCGGCCGCCGGTCCGCTGCTGCTGGTCGTCGACGACGTGCACTGGGCCGACGACGCCTCGGTGCAGGCGCTCGGCCACCTGGCCCGGCGGATCGCCGACCTGCCGGTCGTCCTGGTCGTCGCGCTGCGGCCACAGGAGCCCGGCGCGCCCGCCGCGCTGATCGACGACCTGCGGGCGATCCCGGGCGTCACGCGGCTCACGCCGCGGCCGTTGAGCGAGCGCGGGGTCGCCGCGATCGTCCGGGCCGGTGCGCCCGAGGCGACCGACGCGACCTGCGCGGCCTGTCACGCCGCCAGCGCGGGCAACCCCTTGTACCTGCGCGAGCTGCTGCGCACCTTCGACGGCGGTGACGGCGCCGCGCTCGGCGCGCCGGAGACCGCCGCGCTGGTCGCCGAGGCGTCGGTCCCGACGCTGGCCGCGCGCGTCGGCCGGCGCGTCGCGAAGGTCGCTGCCGGCGCGCCCGCGCTCGCCGTGGCGATGGCCGTGCTGGGCGACGGCGAGTCGCTGCAGAACGCCACGTTGCTGGCCGGCTTGGACGCCGGCGCCGCCGCGGGCATCGCGCGGCGCCTGCGCCACATCGAGGTCCTTGACACCGAGGATCCCTTTGCGTTCGTCCACCCGCTGGTGCGTCGGTCGGTCTACGACGAGCTGTCGATCGCCGAGCGCGACGCGGCGCACACCGAGGCGGCCCGCCTGCTCCAGAAGGCTGGCGCACCGCCCGAGGCGATCGCCGCGCACCTCTCCGCGCTGCGCCCGGCGGGCAACGACGCGGTCGTCGCCGGGCTGCTGGCCGCCGCCGAGGCCGCGACGGCGCGCGCCGCGCCCGAGGCCGCGATCCGGCTGCTGACCCGCGCGCTGGAGGAGGGCGCGGCGACGCCGCCGCGCGGCGAGCTGCTGCTGGCGCTCGGCCGCGCCGAGCTGGTCGTCCGTGACCCGGCTTGCGTGGCGCACCTCTCCGAGGCGCTGGAGCTGACGTCCGACCCGGCGCGGCGCGCCGTCGTGGGCGTCGAGCTGGCCTCCGTCCTGGCCGCCGCGGGCCAGTGGGACGCCGCGCGGTCGCTGATCCTCGACGGGCTGCGCGAGATCGACGAGGAGGACGTCGAGCCGATCACCGACCTCGAAGCGCTGCGCGCCGCGCTGATGACCAACGACCCGGAGCTGGCGCCCCTGTTCCCGGCCGAGCGCGCCCGGTTCGAGGCGCTGGCGGCCGGGCCAAGCTGGTCGGCCCACGCGCTGGCCGCGCTGCTGGCCGCCCAGGTCGCGCTGTCGGGCGAGGAGCCCACGGGCGCGAGCGACTGGGCCGAGCGCGCGCTGCGCGACGGCGTCCTCATCGGCGAGCGCGACGCCGGCAGCTGGGCCGGGACGCAGGTGATCATGGCGCTCGCCTACACCGAGCGCTACGACCGGGCGCTCGAGGTCGCCGCCGACATCGAGCGCGAAGGGCGCCGCGGCGGGTCGCTGATCGGGCTGCTCGGCGGCCCGGCCTACCGCGGGCAGGTCGCCCATCTGCGCGGCGACCTGCGCGCCGCCGAGGCCGACCTGCGCACGGTGCTCGACCTCGCCAACCAGACCGGGATGGCGATGTGGTCGGTCAGCCTGTTCTTGATGTACCTGGACGCGCTGCTGGAGCGCGAGCAGCTGGACGACGTCGTCGCGATGGTCGAGGCGTTCACGCTCCCACCCGCCTTCATGGCCTCCACCTCGGGCGGGATCCTCGCCTACTCCCGTGGGCGCCTGCGCGTCGCGCGTGGCGACCGCGAGGGCGGCCTGGCGGACCTGCGCGCGGCCGAGGAGGTCCTGCGACCGCTGGGCTTCGGCCCCAACTACTTCCCCTGGCGCTCCGCGCTCGCGCTCGCGCTGCCGGCGGAAGACCGCGACGCGGCGGTGGCCCTGGCCGACGAGGAGCTGGGGATGGCGCGCGCGACCGGCCTGCCGCGCGCGCTGGGCGTCGCGCTGCGCGGGCGCGCGCTGCTGGAGCCCGGGGCGGAGGGGGTCGCGCTGCTGGAGGAGTCGCTCGCGGCGCTCGAGCGCTCGGAGGCGACGCTGGAGCGCGCGCGCTCGCTGGCCGCGCTCGGGTCCGCGCTGCGCCGCGGGCGCCGGCGCGTGGAGGCGCGCGAGCACCTCGCCGCCGCAATGGAGCTGGCGCACCGCTGCGGCGCCGACCGCCTCACCGCGCACGCCCACGAGGAGCTGCGCGCGGCCGGCGGCCGGCCGCGCCGCGTCGCCCGCAGCGGCGCCGACGCGCTCACCGCGTCGGAGCTGCGCGTGGCCCGCCTGGCCGCCGCGGGACGCGCCAACGTCGAGATCGCCCAAGAGCTCTACGTGAGCGTCAAGACGATCGAGACGCACCTGTCGCACGCCTACGCCAAGCTCGGCCTTTCCGGCCAGGGCGCGCGCGGGCGACTGGCTACGGTCCTCGACGTGACGTGAGGGATTGCCGTTGTGCAGGGCTGCGCGCCATGCGTCGCGCGCGCCGATAGCTAACTGAGGTGATCCTCAACTGTGAAGGCGCCACCATCGCTGATGTAGCCTTTGCGTGATGGCGACCTCGGCTTCGACCCCCAATCGCGGCGCTCGACGTCGCGCCCAGACGCGTGCGCGACTGTTGGAGGCCGCACGCGAGCTGTTCGCGGCCCAAGGTGTCGACGCAACCCGCGTCGGCGACATCAGCGAGCGGGCCGATGTGGGGGCGGGCTCGTTCTACAACCACTTCGCCGACAAGGACGCGATCGTCGAGGCGGTGCTGTCGGAGGCCGCCGAGGCCAACGGTCGGCACGTCGACGAGCTGACCGGCAGCTTGGACGATCCGGCAGAAGTGATGGCTGTTGCTCATCGGCACTTCGTGCGACTGGCTCAGGTCGACCCGACGTTCGCGCTACTCGTCGTCCGTCTGGATCTGTCGCACCGCCTGCTGAGTGCGACGCTGGGGCCTCGTGCCACGAAGGACCTGGAGGCCGGGGTGGAGGCTGGGCGCTTCGACGTGCCTGACGTCGGCGTTGCCCTGCACGCGATGGGCGGGGCGCTGCTGGGTGTCATGCGCGGCGTCATCGATGGTGCCGTCGGTCCTGACGCCGACGTCCTGCACGCCGAGGGCGTGCTGCGCAGCCTCGGTGTCCCGAAGGCGCAGGCGGCCAAGATCGCGCGCCGCCCGATGCCCGAGCGTTAGGCGAGCGCGTCCGCGCGGATCTCAATACCTGGTCGAGCAGATCAGAATTGACAAAGCTCTCAGTTTTGGCCTACGGTCTCGGCCATGCGTCTGAGAACCGCCCCTGACGGGCTGCTGATCGCCGACCAGGACCGGTGGGTGTCGCTGCCCGCGGCCCTGGAGGCCACCGGGTCCCGTGACGCGCAGCTGGCCGCGGCGGCGACCGACGTGCTGAGCTTCCTGCGCGCCGGCGACGACACGCGCGCCGCGGCCGCCGCCGTCCTGGCCGAGGTGCGCGACGACCCCTCGGTCGCCGGCGATCCAGCCGCCGCAGGGCTGCCGTTCAGCCCGCGCTCGGTCCGCGCGTTCATGTTGTATGAGTCGCACGTCATCCAGTCCAGCCGGATGCTCGTCAAGCACTACTTCCCGACCCCCGTGTGGAAGGTCGTCAGCGGCTACGAGCGCCTCACCGGGCGCACGTTCCCCAAGCTGAAGCCCAACCAGCGCTTCTGGTCGGCGCCGACCATGTACATGGCCAACCACACCATGACGCTCGCCGACGGCGACGCGATGTGGTGGCCGAGCCACACCAAGGCCTTGGACTTCGAGCTCGAGCTGGCCTTCGTCCTGCGCAAGCCGCTGATCGACGCCACGCCCGAGGAGGCGGTCGACGCGATCGGCGGCTGGCTGGTGCTCAACGACTGGACCGCGCGCGACGTGCAGGCCGACGACGCGCGCCACAACGTCTTCGGGCCGGTGATCAAGTCCAAGACCTTCGCCAACTCGCTGGGGTGTGACGTCCTCACCGCCGACGAGCTCGGCGACTGGCAACGCGCGACCGGCCGCGTGCGCGTCGACGGCGAGGTCTGGTGCGAAGGGACCACGGCCGGCGCCGCCCACGACGTCGGCGCGATGCTCGCCTACGCCTCGGCCGGCGAGCGCCTCGACGCGGGCGACGTCTTCTCTACGGGCACGATGCCCGGCTGCTGTGGCCTGGAGATCGAGCGCTTCGTCCGGCCCGGCCAGACCGTCGAGCTGGAGATCGACGGCATCGGCACGGTGACCAACCGCATCACCCCCGATGCTGGGCCGAGCACCGCGGTCGCCGCCTGACCCGTGGACGCCGACGTCCTGATCTGCGGCCTGGGGCCTGTCGGCCAGTTGCTGGCGCTGCTGCTCGGCGACCTCGGCGTGTCGGTCATCGCGCTCGACGAAGCAAGCGAGCCCTACAACTTGCCTCGCGCCGCGGTCGTCGACGACGAGGTCCTGCGGATCTTCCAGTCGGCGGCCCTCGACGGGACGGTTCTCGAGGCCGCCCAGGTGCAGCCGGCGATCTCGTTCGTCACCGCGGCCGGTCAAGCCCTCCAGGTCCTGCGCACCGAGTCCGGCGATCTCGGCCAACCGCCGCTGGTCTCGATCCACCAGCCCTCGATGGAGCGCGCGCTGGTCGCCGCGCTGGCCGACCGCCCGGCGGTCGACGCCCGCTGGGGCCTGCGCCTCGACACGCTGGACCGCGACGCCGAGGGCGTGACGGTCTGGGTCCGGCCGACCGGCGGCGGACGCACCGAGCGGTTGCGCGCGCGGTACCTCGTGGGCTGCGACGGCGGCCGCAGCGCGGTCCGCAGCCGGTTGCAGATCCCGTTCGGCGGCTCGACCTTCGCCCAGCGCTGGGTCGTGATCGACGCGCTGCTGGATCGTCCGCTGGCCCGCGCCCCGCATCCGCACTTCCACGGCGACCCGCGCCGTCCCACGGTCTGCCTGCCGATGTCACCTGGCCGCCACCGCTGGGAGTTCATGCTGCACCCGGGCGAGGACGCCGCGCCGTTCCTGAAGCCCGCGCGGATGGCAGAGCTGATGGCGCCATGGATCGGCGACGAGCAGGTCGAGATCGAGCGCGCCGTCATCTACACCTTCCACGCGCGCACGGCCGCGCGCTGGCGGGCGGGGCGCGTCCTGCTGGCCGGCGATGCCGCGCACGTCATGCCGCCGTTCGTCGGCCAGGGCTTCTCCTCGGGCGCGCGCGACGCCGCCAACCTGGCGTGGAAGCTCGACGCCGTGCTGCGTGGCGCCCCCGCCCGCCTGCTCGACACCTACGAGCAGGAGCGGCGGCCCCACGTGACCAGCATGCAGAACCTCGCGGTGCGCTGGGGCGGGATCGTCCAGACCGCCGATCCGCGCACCGGCCGCGTCCGTGACCGCACGTTGGAGGTCTTGCATCGGGCTGGCGTCGCGACGTGGCTGGAGGATCGCGCCAAGCCGCTGCCGACCTACGGCGCCGGCGCGTTCGCACAGCGCCCGAGCCGGCTGCCCTGGCGGCGCACGATCGGATCGCTGTTCCCGCAGCCGATCATCGACGGCGTCCGGCTCGACGACCTGCTCCCACGCGGCTGGGCGGCCGTCGCGACGGCCGACGACGCGACGGCCGCGCTGCGCGCCGCGGGCATCGCCACGCGAACGCTCAGCGACGTGGACTGGCTGGAGCGCCGCGGCCTCTCGTGGGCGCTGCTGCGTCCGGACCGGTTCGTGTTCGCCTGCGGCGCCGGCCCACGGGACACCGCCCGGGCGATCGCCGCATTGCGGCGCACCTTAGGCACCGGCGTGCGCAGCGGACCGGAGCCGGCATCGGCGCTCGCCGCGGCGGTGGCGGCGTGATCGCGCTGCTGGGCGCGACCGGCACCATCGGCCGCCACGTCGCCGCCGAGCTCCAGGAACGCGGCGTCCCGGTCCGCGTCCTGTCGCGACCCGCCGCCGACCTGCGCGACGTCGCGAGCCTGCGCGCCGGGATGGACGGCGCCGACCGCCTCTTCCTGCTGACCCCGCACGACCCCGACCAGGCGTTGTTGGAGGCCAACGCGCTGGCTGCCGCGCGCGACGCCGGGATCCAGCGGATCGTGAAGGTCTCCGGCGGCGCGCCGTCGCTGGGCCCCAACGGGCCGACGCCGACCGCCGTCGCCCACTTCGCCAGCGAGCAGGCGATCGAGGCCAGCGGCCTGGCGTTCGCTTTCCTGCGCTCCTCGTTCATGATGCAGAACCTGCTGGCCACCGCGGCGCCGACCGTGGCGCGGCTGGGCCTGCTGCTCGCCCCGATGGGGCACGCGCCGATCGCGATGGTCGACGCGCGCGACGTCGCGAGCGTCGCCGTCGCCGCGCTGCTCGCCGACGATGATCGGCCCGGCGGCGCCTGGCACCTGACCGGGCCGGCCGCGGTTTCCTACGACGACGTCGCCCGGCTCCTGGGCGTCCACTACGTCGCGCTGCGGCCGCGCGCAGCTGGTCGGGCGCTGCGCCGCCAGGGCGCCTCGGCCCACGAGGTCGACCACGCCCTGCGGATGGCCGCCTACTTCGCCAGCGGCGCCGACGGCGCGCCGACCGGCGCGGTCGCCGAGCTCACCGGCCGCCCGCCGCGCGCGGTCGCGGCGTTCCTGGCCGAGCACGACGCCGCCTTCGGCACGCGCCGCCACCGCGGCGTCGCTCGCCTCCTGTCCCGCGCCCCCGCATGAAAGGCTCACCCCCGATGGTCACCCGCATCGGCCACGTGACGTTCCGCGTCCCCGACCTCGACGCCGCCGTCGACTTCCAGCGCGACGTCCTCGGCCTGGTCGAGACCGAGCGCGTCAACAACGTGTCCTACCTGACCTGCAACGACCGTCACCACGAGCTGGTGCTGGTCCAGGACCCGGTCCGCCGCGGCTACGACCACGTCGGCCTACAGGTCGCCGACGCCGCCGCGCTGGAAACCGCCAAGCGCCGGGTCACCGACGCGGGCGGGCGCGTGCTGGGTGATGTCTTCGACGGCGGCCCGGGCCTCGACCGCGCGCTGCTGGTCGAGGGGCCTGAGGGCCACGTGTTCAAGCTCTTCTGCGGGATGGAGACGGTCGCCCCGCCGCCGCCCGGCGATCGCCCGCTGAAGTTCGAGCACGTCTCGCTGAAGGTCCGCAACACGCGCCGCCTGGAGCGCTTCCTGTCCGCCGGCCTCGGCTTCCGCTTCAGCGACCGCATGGGGTTCTTGGCCAGCTGGTGGCACTGCGACCCCGACCATCACGGGATGGCCGTCGTCTGGGCGCCGAAGGCCGAGTTGTCGCACTACGCCTACACGCTGGCCGATCTCAACGCGATGGGCCGGACCGCCGACCGCCTCAAGCTCCACCGCGACCGCAAGCTGATCTTCGGCCCGAGCCGCCACGGACCCGGCAACAACCAGTTCGCCTACTTCAACGACGACGACGGCGCGATGGTCGAGCTGTGCTCCGACCTTGCCCAGATGGAGCCGGCGGGCAGCTACCAGCCGCGCAAGTGGCCGATCGACCCGGGCACGATCAACCAGTGGGGTGGACCGCCGCCGCTGAAGTTCCTGCTCGCCGGCTGCCCGATCGCGCCGCGGGGCTGAGCGGCTGATGGCCACGAGCGCGCCGGTCATCGACGAGGATCTCTACGGCGCGCCCGCGCTGCGCGACTCGCGCGCCCTGTTCGCCCGGATCCGCGACGCCGGCCCGGTCGTCTGGCTGCCGCGCCACCGGATGTTCGCGATCGGCCGCTACGAGGAAGTCAAGGCCGCGCTGCGCGACGACGACGTCTTCGTCAGCGGTCGCGGCGTGGCGGCCAACCCGGTCACCAACCTGCTGGCCCGCGACACGACGCTGTTCAGCGACGGCGCCACGCACGACGCGCGCCGCAAGGTCCTGCGCGAGTCGCTGAACCCCAAGGCGCTGAAGGAGATCGAGGGGCACGTCGAGCAGCAGGCGCGGCGCGTGGTCGCCGAGTTGGGCGTCGGCCGGGAGTTCGACGCGGCCGGGGCGTTCTCGCGGCACGTGCCGGTCAACGTCGTGGCCGACCTCGTTGGCGTCCGCGGCGGCGCCGACCGGCTGCTGCGCTGGGCGGGGGCGTCGTTCAACGCGCTCGGCCCGGTCAACTTCCGCTCCGCGACGACCGGGCCGACCTCGCTGGGCATGTTGTTGTACATGCTGCGGCTCGGGCCTGGGCGCGTCGCCCCGGGCAGCTGGGCAGCCTCGGTCTTCGCCGCACGCGACCGCGGCGAGATCAGCGCCCGCGAGGCGCGCGCCCTGGTCATCGACTTCGTCGCGCCGTCGCTGGACACCACGATCCTCGCGGCAACGCACCTGCTCTGGGACCTCGCGCACAACCCCGACGTCTACGCGCGCGTCCGTGCAGACCCGACGCTGGTCCCCGCCGCGGTCGTCGAGTCGGTCCGCCTCGGCGCCCCGATCCGCGGGTTCACGCGCGCGGTGGCCCGCGACCACGAGATCAACGGGGTGACGCTGCCGAAGGGGTCGCGCGTGGTGCTGCTCTTCGCCGCGGCGAACCTCGACGAGCGGCGCTTCCCTAACCCGGAGCGCTTCGACCTCGACCGCCCCAACAACGCCCACCTCGGCTGGGGCAACGGCCCACACACCTGCGTCGGGATCTTCCTGGCCAAGCTCGAGCTACAGGCGCTGCTGCGCGCGATGCTGCCGTGCGTGCAGTCGGTCAGCGTCCACACCCCGCGACGGCTGCGCAACAACACGCTCCAGGGCTTCCGCTCGCTCCGCGCCTGCTTCTCGTAGCGGGATCCCTGCTGCGGGTTCAGCGGGAAGGTCGATTTACACAGATGCCCGCGGCGGGCGCTGGCGATCACGCCAGTCGCTGAGTTGCAGGACACGTTCAGCAATGTCAATCGTTGAGACCAGCCGGTCATCGAGAGCACGCGCCCGCCGCAGCGGCTCGCGCAGGTCGTCGTGGTGCCGTTTGCCCATCGGCCGGCGTCGTGCTCGCTCACATGTCCACGGCTTCGAGGTTGCCCGGCGTGACGCCCAAGACCTCCTCGATCCCATTGCGAACAGCTAACGGAAGACACTCAACCGGTGGCGGCAAGACGGGTTGCCGCTACCGCCTCAGCGAGCATCGCTTCCTGACCTGCGACCTGCATGACGAAGCGGCTTCCACGCGGCCGGATGTCCAACAGCGGCGATCGTTGGCCGCTGCGCAATGGACGCAGACCCCACTGGGTTGTTGCGTTGGTCAAGTGCAGCCGTTCGGCCGTCACGGCATCATGCAGTTCTTCGATTCGCGGCCGCGTCGTCGGCCCGTTGACCAGATACGAGAGGTGTCGTCCTGTTCGTTCGTCGAATCGCGTCAATCCCTCCATCTGCATAGCCCAATCCGACGCGCTGCGATAGGTCTGCAGATCGATGGCCACCAAACGGACCGCGCTGAGATTGCTGAGCACCCAGTCAGCCCAGCGATCGACGTCGTGCTCGGCCTGCCAGAGCATCCGCGGGACAGCATTTGCTCCGGCTTCGTTCAGCGCTGCGTAGTACGCCAGCGAGCGCTTCGCGTTGACCAGCGACTCGACGGGGGGCCGAGGCATCCACCCGGAGTAGGATGGCGCTATAACCACGTCGTACCGCGCGAGCGCGATCGACATCACCATGTCGGTGGTCCATAGACGCTCGAGTAGTTCGTCCCGGTCGAACAACAGTAGGATCAGCTGCTGATCGGCCCGAAGCTCGTGGCGCTCACGGACCTCCGCAGCACGCATTACACCCTTGGAGCGCAGCACGCTGCGCACTCGGACGGCGTACACAGACCCGTCGAGGCTTCCGCGGAGCCCTCTGTGGTTGTCGATCTGCGGGATGTACGCCCCGAGCGTTGGCAATGTCAAAGGCCGCGCACCAACGTCCTCGAAATCCAGGCCTCCGAGCGCCCGAAACCAGTCGTTGAAGGCATTCGACCGCGGGTGCAGCACATGCTCACCGCCAGGGTCGGAAGGATGCTGGTGCGCACGACATGCATGCTCCGTGTACGCCAGGCCGCAGACCGACGCGGCGGGACACTCGACATGTTGTTCACAAACGGCAAACAGTGAGTCGACCCCGTGCACACGACACCTCCTCAGAGTTGGTTGCCACGGAGGAGCGCGACTCCGGAGCTCCGATCGGCATCGACCGACTCGATCTTGCCCTTCATCGCGTATCCACGGCGCATGCAGTCGATCAACAACAACTTCGACGAGTTCGTTACCGGTCCTACAGGATCCCCGACGGCCAAATAGATCCGCAGCGCGGACCCCACACCGACCCGTAACACGACTGGAGCACCTACCGGTGGCGGATCAGCGCCGTCCGCAACCTTGAAGGCCACTCGACGGACCAATTGACATACGTCCGGCGCATCGTCCATCGCGCCGATCCCACCCGCAACGGCAACCGCCGCCCTCGTATCCGTGACGATGTCGACTGCCGCCGCCTTCGGCTGATCTCTGCCGTATCGCTTGCCACCACCCATCTCGCTCTCCTTTCTGCCGGAGAGCACATAGTGGACCGCGGCTCAGACGGAAGAATGCAGGAGCCGCATTACCGCGCAAGCCCAGCACGGCAGGGCTTCAAATTGCTTCGCTCCCGAAGCGTTTACCGGAACTTGCGGCCTCGATGCGGACGCTGAGGGCGAGAGGAGCCGAACCGCTCGCGGCGGTGACATAGCCTGCGACTGCCGTGCCTGTCGATGCCTTTACCTTGCCGCAGCTATCCAAGGCGTTCGGCGCTCCGTACCGCACCCTGCATTCATGGGTCGAGCGCGACCTCGTCTCTCCTAGCGTCCACCGCGCGACCGGCACCGGCAGAGCGAATCTCTTCGACCGGCAAGACGCGCTCACGGTCGCCATCCTGTCCGAACTACGCGAGGCCGGCGTCACGTTGGATCTCCTCCGCCGCGCTGCGGAACGGCTTCAAGAGCATCGTGAGGACCTCGGGACGCCCGTCTATTTGTTGGTTAATGGCGACGTCGACATCGTGACGGACGAGCAAGCGGTCACCGCAGCCCTAACCCGCGGCGGCGCGATGCTCGCGCTACACACCGGCAAAGCGTTGGAGCGAGTAGGGGCGCTGCGAGTTAGTTGAGCCAGCCTGACTTCGGGGCTGCTGCGTAGCCCGAGAAGACCGCGTCGGCCTCCCGGCTCCGGGCCGCACGGCATGCGGCACGAGGCCGGCCGCCCTTGCGCCGTAGCGCCAACCGGCGTCGTAGTCGCCTGACGCGGATCCGCCGCAGCGCCTCCTCGGCGACACTCGCGGGACCTGCCCGGCGATGGCGAGCACGCCGCGGTGCGGTAACCCGCGCGCGGCCGTCGACCTGGCCAGGCCCGGGCTACGGTCCTCGATCGCTACTGCTATCGCTTCGGCACCAGGACCTGCGCCAGGGCGCCGCTCTTGAAGCGTTGCTCATCGACGACCTCGAGCTTCAAGTGCTGCTCGAGGTCCGCGAACGGGCTGCGTCCCGCACCGATCGCGATCGGGACCGTCGACAGCTGGAATTCGTCGACGAGGCCGAGGCGGGTCAGCGACTGGGCGAGGGTGGGGCCGCCGTGGACGAGGATCGTTCCTTCGTCGTCGCGAGCCTTCAGGTCCGCGATCGCCGCGCCCAGATCCCCGAAGATCTCGACCGGTCCCCAGTCCGCCTTCTCCAAGGTGTTGGAGAAGACCGCCTTCGGCTTCTCGTTCATCGCGGTCGCGATCGGCCCTTCGGACGCGGCCCAGTGCGGGCCCATGATCTCGTAGCTGCGGCGACCCATCGCGTGGACGCCGGCCTCGTCGAGCGCCCGGAGGTTGCGCTCGCTCGAGTCGTCACCGAAGAACTCGAACATCCACTCGTGGGTCCCGTCGGGGCTGGTGGCGAAGCCGTCGAGGGACAGGACCATCTTGAGAACCACTTTGCGATCGCTCATGTCATAGAGACCGACCGCCTCGCGAGAAGTCATCGCCCAGCGATGGCTCGGGCTGATCAGCAGACGGTCCGGACCGCGCGCTGCGCGGTCGTCTGCGCCTTCTGGGCCTGCTTGAGCGCGGACTGCGCCTGCTTGGCCTTCTTGCGTGCGGCGGTCCGCTTGGCGGCGGGCGCGCTCTTGGCCTGCTGGGCGCGCTTGGCGGCCAGCTTCTTCGCGCTCTTCACCGTCGCGGTGGCCTTGCGGAGCTTGGTCTTGGCGGTAGAGCACGCCTTGGCCGTCGCCGAGGTCGGCGAGCCGCTGCCGCTGGCCGGTCCGCCAGCACCGGCCGCCGGGCCACCGCCTGCGGTCGGACCGCCACCCGCGCCGCCGGTCCCGCCCGAGCCGCCGCCGCTTCCGCCACCGGTCCCGCCGCCGCCCGTGCCGCCGGTCCCGTCACCACCGCTGCCGCCGCCGCCCGTGCCGCCTGTCCCGCCGCCATCACCGGGCGCGGTGCCCTCGGGGACCACGTCGTCGTTGAAGACCATGATCCGCTTGGTGACCATGTTCGTGAGGCCGTGCGTCCCGTGATCCGGGGTGAAGACCGTCGGCACGATGATGTTGCCGCCGATCGGGTCGTCGTGGAAGACCACGTCGAGCACCACCTTGTGGCCGGCGACCTCGACGACCGGGCCGACCTGGATCTTCAACGTGCCCATGAGCACCTCGGTCCGGCCCGTGATGCCGGAGTTGTCGAGCGTGATGGGTACGCCCGTCTTGCTTTGGGCGTTGAAGTAGATCGAGCTCTTCACACCCTCCTGGTAGGTGTGGACGTACTGGATCTTGTTGATGCAGTAGAGGTCGCACCCGTCCTCGTCGAACGCCGCCACCGGCGTGAAGCCCAGGAACTTCGAGTGCGAGCTGTAGAAGTCCGCGCGCACGTTGCGCAGGGTGCTTCCGCTCGTGATCCCGACCGGGTCCCCGGCGCCGCGCGTCTCGACGAAGTACAGCGGCACGTCGACCACGGTGTTGGCCTTGAAGACGCTCGGGTGGGCCTTGATGTCGAGCGTGTAGGAGATCGCCGCCGAGGCCGAGGCGGGAGCGGCCGCCAAAAGCGACAGGCAGACGATTAGTCGAGAGACGAGGCGCATTGCGCCCAACGTACAAGGCCGGGCGGCGCCCGACGGGCCGGACCTGACCGTTTGGACGGGGTCAGAGGCGCCGACCGCGCGCGGCCCGGCTCAGCAGTCGGTCGCGGCCGTGCGCGTGGCCGGGATGAGATCCTCGATCTCGCCGAAGGAGCGCGAGACGCCGATCATCCACTTGCCGCCCTTGCGCGCGACGCCGACGGAGGTGCCCTCCTTCGGGTCCTCGAGGATGACCGTGAAGGTCCCGGCGCTCTTGTAGGTCGCATCGGCGGTCCGCCATTGGGTTCCGGTCGAACGGCCGGTGGAGCCGCCGCTGGTGGTGGCGGTCGAGTACTTGCCGTTGGCGCAGAACGTCCAGTCCTCCTGCTTGAAGGAGGTGGCCGCGACGAAGTGGCTGCCCTTGACGAGCGCGAGCGTCTTCTTGTTGGCGGTGTTGACGTCCGTGCAGCGCTTGAGCTGTCGCTTCGCCGTCGTCTTCTTCTTGCCCGTCGCCTTGGAGACCGCCTTCTTTTCAGCGGCGCAGCTGACCTTCTCGGCGGTGGCGCCCGGCGTCGCGGCCCCGGCGCTGGCGGCGAGGGCGGTCACCGCGGCGACGGCGAGGAGAGCGGGGACGGCACGCGTGGGCATCTCTCGACCATACGCCACGAACCCGCGGCGCGTGCGAATGATGGACGAGGCTCACCAGGTGAACCTCTACGTTGGTACAGGTCGGTGGTGCTTTGTCGAACCTGGCGCTCGCATCCTCCGCCGCAGCCCGTAGGGTCGCGCGTCATGCGCACCCGCACCCCCTTCAGCCTGCTCGCTCTCGGCGCCGTCCTCTGGGTCGCTCCGACCGCCGATGCGGCGTTGCCGACGTTCAAGGACAAGACGATCGTCGTCGGCAAGAGCATCGCGGGCGTGAAGCTCGGCGCCGGCCTCGCCTCCGGCAAGGCGGCGTGGGGCAAGGCCAACGGCGACTGCTCCGATCCGTTCCTGTGCCTGTTCCGCGTCAAGGGCGCGGTCAGCGGCGACAAGGGCGAGGGCCTCTTCTCGGTGAAGAAGGGCAAGATCACGCGCATTCAGATCACCGCCCCGCTGGCCTCCGGGGAGGGCCACGCGTTCAAGGCGCCGTTCACGACCCCGAAGACCGCCAAGGGGATCGGCATCGGCTCGACCGAGGCGAAGCTCAAGAAGGCCTACCCGAAGGCGACCTCGCCGTCGAAGGGCTACTTCGTCATCAAGAGCCCGGGCCGGATCGAGACGAGCTTCGTGGTCGACCAGAGCTCCAAGCGCGTCTCCTCGGTAGTCGTCGAGATCATCCCGGCCGACTAGGCCGGACATCGGCCATGCAGCCCCGCGGCCGGGCCGGATTGCGTTAACGGCACTGCGTGCTGGGGTACGCCACGCGCGCTCATGAACCGGATCCGGACGATCGGCGTGCCCTGGCGACCGCAGTGGCCCTCGTGGCCGGGGCGGGCGCCGCAGGCGGCGCGGCGGCGTCCGAGACCACGACCTTCCAAGGCGACGCCGGGCACTCCGGCGGCGTGTTGGATCCGGCGCTCGACGGGCCGCTGCACGTCCTCTGGACCCAGCGGCTGAGCAAGAGCTTGTCGTACCCGTTGGCCGCCGGCGGTCGCGTCTTCGTGGTCTCACCCGTGCCCGGGGACAGCCCGGTGGGGGAGGTCGTGGCGCTCGATGCCGCGACGGGAGCGCCGCTCTGGCGCCGGTCGCTGGCGAGGGCGACGGACCTGACCTACGGCGAGGGCACGTTGTACGCGTTGGACCAGCACGGGGTGGTCACCGCGCTGGACCCGGCCACCGGCGTCACGCGCTGGGCCAAGGGGCCGGCGTCGCTGGACATCTCCCGCGTGTACAAGTCGCCCGTCTACGCCAAGGGCACCATCTTCTACGTCGGCCTGACCGGCGACGAAGGCTCGGCGCTTGTCGCCCTCGGCGCGCAGGACGGGACGTTGCGCTGGCACGCGCCGTTTACGACCTACCTCGCCGACGCGGGCGTCGCCGCCGACGACCAGGGCGTCTACCTCGGCTACGAGTGCGGCTTCGGCTTCTCGTTCACGCACGCCGGAGCCCAGCGCTGGAGCACGCAGACGTCGTGTCCTGGCCAGGCGTCCGGGTTCGGCGAGCAGGTGGTCGTCGCCGACGGGCGCGCGCTCACCGACTCCCGCAGCGGCGCCGTGCTGAGCACGGCGACCGGCGCGATCGTCGACACGTTCACGCGGACGAGCGTCCCCGCGTTCGGCGTCGGGCACGTGGCCTGGCTCGGCGAACACGGCCGCCTGACGTTCGCCGACCGGGCGACGCTGACGCCGACCCTGACCTACACGGCCGACAACCCGGACGTCAGCCAGATCCTCGGCCGGCCGTTCTTCGTCGGCGACCGCGCGTTCGTGCAGGACAACCGCCATCACCTGATCGGCGTCGACGGCGCGACCGCTGCGGTGAGCGCCGACGTCGACCTCAACGTGCAGCTGGCCCCGCCGAACGACCCGCCGGTGGAGGGCAGCGGCGGAATCGCGGTGGCTGGGGGCGTGATCGCGGTGGCGACGACCGACGGACGCGTCGTGGGCGTGACGGGCGCCGGTGGGCCTACGCCTCCGGGAGCGGACACGCCGACGATCCCGCCGACGTCGACGCCGACGCCGGTGCCCCCAGGCGGCGCCCCGGGCGCGACGCCGATCCCCTTCACCACGCCGAAGCCAACGCACGCAACCTCCGCGTCGGTCGTGCTGCCCGCCGCCGCCCGCCGCGTCACGGTCCACGCCACGCGGCTCGGCCTCTTGCGTCGGCACGGCCTCACGCTGACCATCGCCGGCGCGCGCCCGGGCGCCACCGCCGACGCAATCGTGCGCGCCGGCGGCAAGGTCGTCTGGCACGCGCGCGCCCGCGTACCCAAGGGCGGGCACGTGCGCCTGACCGAGAAGGCCCGCCGGACGATCCGGGCGAAGACCGCACGCCTCGAGATCCGCGTGAGCGCGGCGCACGCCAAGACGCTCATCCTGCGCCGCACCCTGCGCTGAGCCCGTCTTTTCGGGACCGATGTGACTCAGGGCGCGAGGCGCGTCGCTCTACGCTGTGACGCGACTATGGACAGCATCGCTCCCGATCGCCTCGCCGACGCGCTCCGCGTCATCGCCGAGGTCGAGCAACTTCCCAGCGAGCACCCCGATGCGGTGGCGGTGCGTCGCGCCGTTGGCCGCCTGTTTAAGGCCGTCAAGCAGCAGCGACGTGCCGAGCGGCGCTCGACGGTCCGCGAGCACGACGACGCCGTGACGGCGGCGACCGGCACCGGCGCGCCCGGGCGGATCGACGACGAGACACGCGGGCTCGCCTTGAAGCCCAGCGTCGCCGGCGACCGCGCGGGCACCCTCCTGCGCGCTCGCGGCTGCTACGTCTGCAAGCAGCGCTACACCGAGGTGGACGCGTTCTACCACCAGCTCTGTCCATCCTGCGCGGCGGACAACCACGAGCGGCGCAGCGCGCGCACCGACCTGACGGGGCGCCGCGCGCTGCTCACCGGCGGCCGCGCCAAGATCGGGATGTACATCGCCTTGCGCCTGCTGCGCGACGGCGCGCACACGACGATCACGACGCGCTTCCCCAACGACGCGGTCCGGCGCTTCACCGCGATGGACGACAGCGCTGAATGGATTGATCGCCTGCGCGTCGTCGGGATCGACATGCGCGATCCCGGCCAAGTCATCGCGCTCGCAGATGACATCGCCGCCCAGGGCCCGCTGGACATCCTCATCAACAACGCCGCCCAGACCGTGCGCCGCTCTCCCGAGGCGTACGCGCACCTCGCCGCCACCGCGCAGGTGCCGTTGCCGAGCGGGCCGCTGCCGGAGATCGTGACGCTCCGGCGGACCGAGGAGGCTCCCGCCACCGGCGCAATCGGCGGCGGGCACTGGACGCCGACGCCACGCGCGCTCGCCGCGCTGGCGCTGACGTCCGGCTCGGCCTCGGCGGCGCGCGTCGCCGCCGGCACCGCGATCGACGCGGGCGGGCTGATCCCCGACCTGCACCCGCACAACAGCTGGAGCCAGGTGGTGAGCGAGGTCGATCCCGTCGAGCTGCTCGAAGTCCAGCTCTGCAACCAGACCGCGCCGTTCATCCTCATCAGCCAGCTGCGCCCGTCGCTGGCGGCGTCGAGCGCCCGCCGGACCTACGTGGTCAACGTCTCGGCGATGGAGGGCCAGTTCAGCCGCGGCTACAAGGGTCCCGGCCACCCGCACACCAACATGGCCAAGGCCGCGCTGAACATGCTGACCCGCACGAGCGCGGCCGAGCTGCTCTCCGACGGCATCCTCATGACGAGCGTCGACACCGGCTGGATCACCGACGAGCGGCCGCACCCGACCAAGATGCGGCTCGCCGACGAGGGCTTCCACGCACCTCTCGACCTCGTTGACGGCGCCGCGCGCGTCTATGACCCGATCGTCCGCGGTGAAGCAGGCGAGGACATCCACGGCGTGTTCTTGAAGGACTACAAGCCCTCGCCCTGGTGACGAGGGCGACGGTTCAGCTGATCTGTCCGTTCTGCCAGCCTGCGGCGTCGAAGCTGTATCCCCAGACCGAAGCGGCGGAGTCCTGGTAGTAGATCCACTGGTTGCCGGACGTCTCGTCGCGAACGGCGATCGGGCTGTTGGCCGAGCCGATGGCCTGGCCCGTCTGGCATCCGGAGTGCCATGACCCGTCGAAGTTCAGCCCGCACAACGCGTGGGACGTGCCCTGGTAGTAGATCCACTGGTTGCCGCTCGAGGCATCACGCAGTGCCGTCGGGCTCGTTCCCGTCGCCGCGAGCTGCGCCGCCAGGCCTGCCTGGCACCCCGAGCTCCATCCTGCGGATGCATCGAAGCTCATGCCGCAGATGGCGTTGTTGGTGCCGTGGTAGTAGATCCACTGGGCACCGGTCCCGGGATTGCGCATCACTGCCGGGCTCGTCCCTGACGCCACGGCCTGCGCGGCCAAGCCGGCACTGCACCCGCTCGACCAGGAGCTCGAGTCCCAGCTGAGGTTGCAGATCGCTCCGTTCGAGCCGGCGTAGTAGATCCACTGGTTCCCCGTCTGCGGGTCGCGGACCACGCTCGGGGACGACCCGGTCGAGGCGGGCTGCGCCGCAAGACCGGCCTGGCACCCTGAGGACCAGCCGCCGCCGGCGGAGAAGGTCAGCGCGCAGATGGCCGAGTTGGTGCCCTGGTAGTAGATCCACTGGTTGCCGCTGGCGTCGCGCACGGCCGTGGGGCTCGAGTTGGCGGCGATCGCCTGCGCCTCGGTATGGCAGCCCGACGACCATCCGCTGCCGGCCGCGAAGGCCAGGGCACAGACCGCGCCGTTGGTCCCTCGGTAGTAGACCCACTGGTTGCCCGCGCTGTCGCGGACGGCGACCGGGACGCTGCCGGCCGCGGCCGCCTGCGCGCCCGAGCCTGGGCAGCCGGTGTGCCAGCCCAGCGCGTCGAAGTCATCGGCGCAGATCACGCCGCTGCTCCCGCGGAAGTACAACCACTGGTTGTTGGTGCTCGAGTCACGAACGAGCCACTGCGGGCTGCTCTCAGGGGCGAGTGTCGTAAAGGTGTGATCGGCGCCGTTCGTCCTCCCGCCCGTGCCCTCCGCGACGATGCGGTAGTGGTAGGTCCTGTTCGGGGCGAGCGCGGAGATCGTCTTGTTGTAGGCGTGCGAGCCGAGCGCCGAGCCGGTGCCCTCCGCGGCGGTCGAGTGGTCGTAGCTGGTCGTGAGGCCGTACTCGAAGTGGTAGGACGCATCCGTGTCGCCGTACGGGTCAACGGTTGAGGTCAGCGTCGCCTTGGCCTCCCCGATCCCCGTGGCGGTCCCGGTCGTCGCCGTTGGCGGCGGGCACCCGTGCGAGGCCGCAGGACCCTGCACGGACGGGCAGCGGTCGGAGGCATCCGGCACGCCGTCTCCGTCGCTGTCGGTCTGCCACACGTGGACCCAGTCGACCTGGAGCTCCTTGGTCGAGGTCATCACGAAGCTGGTGGCGTTGATGAGGTCCATCACCAGGAACTGGGGTTCGTTGGTCGAGTGGATGCCGGGTCGCCCGTCCCCGACCTTCTGCCCGTCGTAGAAGAACTCGACCCCGCTCGGCGTCCACAGCGCGCCGTAGGTGTGGAAGCCGGTGACCAACGGCGAGCCCGCCGCGCACCCGGGCGCGGGAGCGCCGAACGGCGGCGTGCCGGGGTCGGCGACCACGCCGTGCGTGTTCCAGCACGCGTTGCCGTGCTGGCCCTCCATGGTGTCGATCTCGAAGGAGTGGAAGACGGCGTCTCCCGGCATGCTCCACAGCTGAGGGGTGGCGGCGACGCAGCTGGTGGTGGGGCACTCCGCGTTGCCGGCCGGCAGCTGCGCGCGCCACTCGACGTAGCCGTAGGTGAAGGAGAAGCCCGCGTGGCCGGCCACGCCATCGGCCGGGCTCGACTCCACTAGCGCGCCGGTCTCAGTCCCGGAGTCCAGGGCACAGGTGCCGTTGGGCAGCGTCAGCTTGAGCCGCAGGACCCCATCACCGCTCTGCGTGACGTTGTCCTTCGCTACGCAGCGGTCGGACATCGGCCCGGAGATCGCCGCAGCGCTCATCCATCCCGGCGTCCAGACGGACGTGTCGAGGGCCGAGGCGTTGAACTCGTCTCCGAACACCTGCGTCATCGGGCCCGCGGCGGCCGGCGGGGCGGCCGCGGCAACCGGTGCACCCAGTGCCAGGACCGCGGCCAGCGCGACGGCGACGAACGCGACGATCCGGCACAGCGCGCCGTCCTGGCGCGTGCTTGCGACAACCCCATCCATGGCGAATCCCCTTCCGAGTTCCTTCTCGTGGCTTGCGCCGCCGACATGGCTCCGTGGCGCGGCGTGCAGGAAAACTCAGAAGGAAAGGCTTGTCAAGTGATCGAGTCAGCCTGTGCATCGCGGGCCCGGGTCGCTGGACGAATGGTGTTCCAGCAGCGTGTCGCTGACGGTCGTCGACCCATCTGCCTAAGACTCGCCAGCCCGGATAGGGTCTCGCCATGGCCCGCCTCAGTCACATCAAGTCCCTGGCGATCACGCGACTGGCGGTGGGCGGATCGGCGTTCGCGACGCCGCGCCTGGCCGGCGGAGCCTTCGGGCTCGACGCGGAGGCCAACCCGCAGGCGCCCTACCTCGCGCGGCTGTTCGGTGTCCGTGACGCCGCGCTGGGGATCGGGATCCTGACCAGCACGGGCGACGCGCGCCGCCAGTGGCTGATGATCGGCGTCGGCTGCGATGCCGCCGACGCGCTGGCCGGCATCGCCGGAGGTCGCGCGGGCTACCTGCCCAAGTCGACGTCGACGGTCGTCACGGCGGTGGCGCTCAGCGCGATCGTCATGGGCGTCCTCGCCCTGCGCGAAGCCGGCTGAGCCCGGACGCGCCCGCTCGCGTAAGCGCGTGCGCGGAGCGCCGTTGAGGCGTGCACGATGCCGCTTCCCCTGATCCTGGTCATCGACGGTGACACGGCTGTGCTCGACGCTGTCGAGGCGCAGCTCGACCGGCGCTACGGCGGCGACTACCGCGTCGTCGCGGCGAACGATCCTGACACCGCGCTGGACACGCTGGCCACGGGGGAGGAGGTGGCGCTGATCCTGATCGCCCGGACGCTGGCCGGCGTAACGGGCGGCGGGCTGCTGGAGCGTGCGCGCCAGCTCCATCCACACGCCAAGTGCGGGTTGATGGTCGCGTGGGACGCGTTGGCCGATCCGCCGACCGCCGCGGCGATCGTCGACGCGATCGCGCTCGGCGCCATCGACTACTACGTCCCGCTGCCCGCGGCGTGGCCTGACGAGGTCTTCCACCACACCATCGCGACCTTCCTGCTGGAGTGGGCGACCGAGCAGCGCAAGGTCCCGCACACCGTGCACATCATCGGCGCGGAGTGGTCGGGCCGCGCCCACGAGCTGCGCGAGACCTTCCAGAGCTGCGCGGCGCCGCACACCTTCTCGCTGGCCGACTCAGAGGAGGGACGCCGCCTCCTGGCCCGGACGTCGCCCCCGATCACGCTCCCGGTGATGATCCTGCCGGACGGGCGCGCGCTGAGCGATCCGTCCAACGCCGAGATTGCCGAGGCGGCGGGCGCGCCGACCGACTTCGACGGCAGCGACTTCGACGTGGTGATCGTCGGCGCCGGGCCCGCCGGTCTGTCGGCCGCCGTCTACGGCGCCTCCGAAGGCCTGCGCACGCTGGTGATCGACGAGCGCGGGATCGGGGGACAGGCGCGGTCGAGCTCCGCGATCCGCAATTACCTCGGCTTCCCGCGCGGCGTGAGCGGCAGCCGGCTGGCCGAGCTGGCCCACGAGCAGGCCGCGGTCTTCGGCGCGAGCTTCGTGTTCATGCACCACGTGACGACGCTGACCCGCGCGGACGATCAGCTCACGCTGACGCTGGCCGACGACCGCAGCGTCAACGCCGCCGCCGTGATCCTCGCCACCGGGGCGAGCTACCGGCGCCTGGACGTCCCGTCGCTAGAGGCGCTCACCGGCGCCGGCGTCTTCTACGGCGGGCCGGCCTCGCTTGCCCACGCGCTCAGCGGCACCGACGTCTTCGTCGCGGGCGGCGCAAACTCCGCCGGGCAGGCGGCGCTGCACCTGGCGCGCTACGCGCGGCGCGTCACGCTCGTCGTGCGCGGCCCCGCGCTGGAGGCCGGCATGTCGCACTACTTGGTCCAGGAGATCGGGGCGACGGCCAACATCGAGGTGCGCACGGGCACGACGATCACCGGCGGGGGAGGAGACGGCCGCCTGCGCGAGCTCGTGCTCCGCGACGGCCCCAGCGGCGGCGAGGAGACGGTCGCGGCCGACGCGCTCTTCGTCCTGATCGGCGCCAACCCGCACACCGAGTGGCTGCCCGCGGAGATCGCGCGCGACGACCACGGGTTCCTGCGCACCGGCGACGACGTGCCGGGCGACGGCGACGCCGCGTGGCCGCTGGACCGCCGGCCGTTCGCGCTGGAGACCAGCCTGCCCGGCGTGCTGGCGGCCGGGGACGTCCGGCATGGCTCCGTCAAGCGCGTAGCGTCGGCGGTCGGTGAGGGGTCGATCGCGGTGCGATTCGTTCACGCGTTGCGCGCCGCGCATTGACCGTGAGGGCCAGATCGCCGTACGTTGGCGGCATGAGACGGACCCGGATGGTGTTCGCGCTGACCGCGCTCGCGGCGCCGCTCCTTGGCGGGACTGCGTACGGGGCGTCGGTGCTCCGCGTCGCGTCGGGCACGAACGCCGCCGCGCTTCAGACCGCGGTCGGCCAGTTCCGGACAGATCTCGGCGGGCCCGACAACGGCGTGGCCGCTCCGCTTCCGACCGGCCGCCGGGAGATCAACTGGGACGACGTGCCCGACAGCCTCGCCGAGCCAGCCGCGCTGCCCTACGACTACTTCAACAAGACCTCGCCGCGCGGCGTGGTCTTCGAGTCGGTCGCCAACATCGGTGGACAGCACCAGTTCCGGGTCAGTGCCGCCACGCTCAACCCGTCGGGGACGGCCGTGCGGTTCGGCAACGTCGACGCGAGCTACTCCGCCATCTTCCAGACGTTCAGCGGCCAGCGGCTCTTCGCGCCCCGCTTCGCGACCACGATCGACGTGTACTTCTACGTCCCCGGGACGACGATCCCGGCCACCGTCAACGGGTTCGGCGCGGTGTTCGCGGACGTCGACAGCAGCGTCACCTACATCGAGTACTACGGCGCCGACGGCAAGAAGTTGTCCGGCAACTCGCTCAACACCATCAACAACGGCCTGTCGTTCATCGGCACCTCGTTCAACGCGGGTGAGCGCGTGGCCCGCGTCGAGATGACGCTCGGCAACCACACGCTGGCGTCCGGGTCGGTGGACGGCACGGCCGGCGTCGACGTCGTCGCGCTCGACGACCTCATCTACGGCGAGCCACAGGCCGACCCGAGCAGCTTCCGCTTCGCCGACGCCAAGGTCACCGGCGCGGAGGGCGGGACGGCGAACGTGTCGGTCGTGCGCTCGGGCCGCGGCCCGGCCAAGGTCTCGCTCGCGTTCGGCGGCGGCTCGGCGACCGGTGGTCAGGACTACACGCCCGCGCCCGCCACGCTGACCTTCGGGCCCGAGGAGACCGTCAAGACCGTGACCGTCCCGCTGGCCGCCGACGCCCTGACCGAGGGCGACGAGACCGTCGACCTGGCGCTGGTCAACCCGGTCGGCGGCGCGCTGGCCAACCCGTCCAACGCGACGCTGACGATCGTGGACCGCCCGCCGGTCGCGCCCGCGCCGCCCGCGACGCCCACGCCCACGCCCACGCCGACGCCGACCCCCGTCGCGCCGGTGGCCTCAGCGGGCGATCGCGCCGCGCCCCGCATCGTCCTCGGCCGCGCGCCGAAGACCATGACCCGCGCCGCGTTCCTGCGCGGCGTCACGATCGAACTCACGCCGAGCGAGGCCAGCGCGCTGGAGGTCGAGCTGCTCGGCAGCACCGGCCGCGCGACCCTTGCGCGCGCGGGCGACGTGACGCTCGCCTCCAAGGCGCTCCCGCGCGCGGCCGGCAAGCGCACGGTGCGCCTGAAGCCGTCGGCCAAGCTCGTCGCGCACGCCAAGCGTCGCTTCACCGCGCGCCTGCGCGTCACCGCCACCGACGCGGCCGGCAACCGCACGGTGCTCAGCCGCTCGATCGCGGTGCGCGGCTAGCGATCTTCCGCCGAGCGGAACGCCCACGTGCCGCTTGCGCGGCCGGCGCGAAACTTTCGTCGGACCTCGCCGTCACAGAACCGGTGACAGAACGTACTTAGGTGGGAATAGGTCGGCCTAAGGTCCGTCGGTCGCGGCCGGATGGCGAAGTTCAGGGCGCCATCCGGCCTCGAGCGCCGGGCCGCCACCGTTCTCCGGGGCGGCCCTGCGCGAGGCGAATCGGGCTAGCGCCGGCGGCTAGTTGCCGGCGTCCAGCTGCAGCGCGCAGCTGTTGATGCAGTACCGCATGCCGCCCTTGTCGGCCGGGCCGTCGTCGAAGACGTGGCCCAGGTGGCCGCCGCACTTGGCGCATAGGGCCTCGGTGCGGACCATGCCGTGGGAGGTGTCCTGGCGCAGCTCGACCACGTCGGCGACGGCGGGGTCCGTGAAGGACGGCCAGCCGGAGCCGGAGTGGAACTTGTCATCGGAGCGGAACAGCTCGGCTCCGCAGCCGGCGCACTTGTAGACGCCGGGCGTCTCGGTGTCCACGTACTCGCCCGTGAAAGGCGGCTCCGTGGCCTGCTGACGCAGTACGGCGTACTGGGCGGGCGAGAGCTCCTCGCGCCACTGATCCTCGGTCTTTGCGATCTTGTCCATGCTCATCAGTCTCAGGTCGGGCACCGCACATTACGCCGTCCGCTTTTCCGGCTACCCTCCATGCCCGTGCCTGACGCCCACCGCAAGACCCGCTACATCTTCGTGACGGGTGGTGTCGTCTCCTCGCTCGGCAAGGGGATCGCCGCCGCCTCGATCGGACGGCTCCTCGTCTCGAAGGGCTTCACGGTCGGGATCCAGAAGTTCGATCCCTACATCAACGTGGACCCGGGCACGATGTCGCCCTACCAGCACGGCGAGGTCTTCGTCACCGAGGACGGCGCGGAGACCGACCTCGACCTCGGGCACTACGAGCGCTACACGGACTCCAACGCCTCGCGCGCGTCGAACGTCACCGCGGGCGGCATCTACAACTCGGTCATCCGGCGCGAGCGCCGCGGCGACTACCTCGGCGGCACCGTCCAGGTCGTCCCGCACATCACCGACGAGATCAAGCACCGCATCAAGCTCATCGGCGAGACCAACGACGTCGACTTCGTCATCACGGAGATCGGCGGCACGGTGGGCGACATCGAGTCGCTGCCGTTCCTGGAGGCCATCCGCCAGTTCCCGGTCGACGCCGGCCGTCGGAACACGATGTTCATCCACCTCACCCTCGTGCCCTACATCGGCCACGCGGGCGAGCTGAAGACCAAGCCCACCCAGCACTCGGTCAACGAGCTGCGCCGCATCGGCATCCAGCCGGACATGCTGCTGTGCCGCGCCGAGGACGAGCTGGACCTCGACATCCGCAAGAAGATCGCGCTGTTTGCGTCCTTGCCGGTCGAGGCCGTGGTGTCGGCGATCGACGTCGACAACATCTACAAGGTGCCGCTCTGGTACGCGGACAAGAAGGTCGACGACTTCATCTGCGAGTACTTCGGGATCGAGGACGCGCCCGCCGCGGACCTCTCCGACTGGGCCGACCTGATGGACCGCGCCGCGCGCGCCAGCCAGACGGTGAAGATCGCGCTGGTCGGCAAGTACGTGGCCTTGGAGGACGCCTACAAGTCGTGCACCGAGGCCCTGAACCACAGCGGCTTCGCGCACGAGTGCAAGGTCGAGATCGACTGGGTCGACTCCGAGACGCTCGACTCCGACGAGGCCGCCCTCCGGCGCCTGGCCGACGCCGACGGCATCTTCGTCCCCGGCGGCTTCGGCGGCCGCGGCATCGAGGGCAAGATCCGCGCCGCGCGCGTCGCCCGCGAGCGCAAGATCCCGTACTTGGGCGTCTGCCTGGGCATGCAGATCGCGGTCGCGGAGTTCGCGCGCCACGTCGCCGACATGCCGGGCGCCAACTCGACCGAGTTCGACATCGAGACCGAGTGGCCCGTCATCGACCTCCTGCCCGAGCAGAAGGAGGTCTCCGACCTCGGCGGCACGATGCGCCTGGGCGCCGACCCGGTGAAGGTCCACGCCGGCACCGCCGCGCACGAGATCTACGGCGAGGCCGTCATCTACGAGCGCCATCGCCACCGCTACGAGGTCTCGATCTCCCTGCGCCGCCGGCTGGAGGCCGCGGGCCTGGTCGTCTCCGGCACCTCGCCGGACGAGCGCCTGGTCGAGATGATCGAGCTGCACGACCACCCGTTCTTCGTCGCCTCGCAGTTCCACCCGGAGTTCAAGTCGCGCCCGGAGCGCCCGGCGCCGCTCTTCCGCGAGTTCGTGCGCGCCGCGCTGCGCCGCGCCGAGGAGGAGCACCCGGACGGCGAGGTGCGCGCGTCGCGGTCGGCCGAGGCCGCCGCAGCCGAAGCACGGTGAGCGAGGCGCCGCCGGCGCGTCGCTCGACGGAGGCCGAGCGCGAGCGGCTGAACGGGCTGTTCGCCGAGCTCTGCGCGATCCCGTCGGTCTCGGGCAGCGAGGCCGCGGTGCGGGAGCGCGTCCACGTGTTGTTGGAGGGGTTGGGCGTGTCCTATGACGTCGACGCAGCGGGCAACACGCTCGCCCGCGTTAACCCGGACCCCACCCGCCCGCCCGGCGTTCTGCTCTGCGCCCACCTCGACACGGTCCCGGACGGCGGCACGCCGATCGTGCCGGTGCTGGTCGACGAGGGCTGGGAGAACGCCAACGACGCGATCCTCGGCGCCGACAACAAGGCCGCGGTCGCGGTGATGCTCGTCGCGGCGGAGCGAGCGGCGCGCGGGGAGGCGGCGCCCTTCGAGCTGCTGCTGACCGTCGAGGAGGAGACCGCGCTGGCCGGTGCCAAGCAGTTCGACGTCTCGCGGCTGGCCAGCCCCTTCGGCTACGTCTACGACCACGCCACGCCGATCGGCGAGATCGTCGTCGCGTCGCCGACCTACTACAAGCTGACCGCCGAGTTCCGCGGCCGCGCCGCCCACGCGGGCATCCGGCCCGAGGACGGCCGCAGCGCGATCCTCGCCGCAGCGCGCGCGATCGCCTCCATGCGCCTGGGCCGGCTCGACGAGCAGACGACCGCCAACGTCGGCCACATCGAGGGCGGCCTGGCCAACGCCACCAACGTGGTCGCCCCGAAGTGCACCATCTTGGCCGAGACGCGCTCGCTGGACGCCTCGGTCGCCGAGGACGTCGTCGCCGAGATGGTCGACCGCTGCCACGACGCCGCCAACGACCCCGAGTGCGAGTGCGACCTCGACATCACCGTCGAGCGGCTCTTCGAGGGCTACCGCCACAAGCCGACGTCGCCGGCGATCCTCGCCGCCGAGCGCGCGCTGGACGCCTGCGGCTACGCGCCGCGCCACATCGTCTCCGGCGGTGCCGCCGACACGAACGCGTTCGCGGTCAACGGCTTCCACACGGTCTGCCTGGCCAACGGCACCGAGCGCAACCACGAGCCGACCGAGCGCGTGTCGGTCGCCGCGCTGGAGGCGATGCTCGACATCACCTACGCGTTGCTCCAGGAGACCGCCGCGCTATGAGCCCCGAGCACGAGGACCGCAGCTTCGAGCGGATCGCCACGCGCACGATCCACGAGGGCCGGATCATCACGGTCACCGACGAGACCTACCGCTACGCCGACGGCAAGACCGCCGACCGCGAGATGGTCCGGACCACCGGCGCCGTCGCGATCGTCGCGGCCGACGACGAGCACGTCTGGCTTGTGCGCCAGCCGCGCGAGGCGATCGGCGACCCCGACTCGCTGGAGGTGCCCGCCGGGCGGCTGGACGTCGAAGGTGAGGAGCCGCTGGCCGCCGCGCAGCGCGAGCTGGCCGAGGAGATCGGCCTGCAAGCCGCGCGCTGGACGCACCTGAAGACCTACAACTCGTCGGTCGGGTTCACCAACGAGGCCGTCCGCCTCTTCCTCGCCGAAGGCCTGAGCCCGGCGGTCGGCGAGCACGACTCCGGCGAGGACGAGCGCATCGAGATCGTCAAGTGGCCGCTGGACGACCTCGACGGCGCACTTGAGGCCACGAGCGACAGCAAGACCGTGATCGGGCTGCTGCTGCTCGCCCGGCGCCGCCGCTCCTGACCGACCGTGACCTTCGCAGGGGAGAGGTCGTTGAAGGAGCATGACCCTCTCCCCGAACAAGATCCTCCCCCTCGTCGTCGCCGCCTCGATCGTGGCGCCGGCGCTGACCATCGCTTCCCCCGCCAACGCCGCCGTCAAGAACCCGCAGGCGCTGCAGGCGTTCAAGAAGGGCATCCGCGACGTCGCCCGCCTGGAGGGCGATGGCGCCAAGGCCTCCAACATCTCCGTGACGTGCGTCGCGGTGCCCAAGGTCGATGACAAGGGCAAGTGCACCGGCTCGTTCGACCTGTCCAAGGACGGCAAGACCGCGCACTACGTGCTGACCAAGAAGGCACGCACGTTCCGCATCTCGCCGGGCGCGATCGAGTACCGCGTCTCGTCCAAGGCCACCAAGAAGGTCGCCGGGCTGCCGTCGTCCACGGACCTCGCCGGCTTCCTGCAGTAGGCCTTGCACCGCCAGGAGGGTGCCGGTCGGCCCCGAACAACGGGCCATGGCGGTCGCACCGGCACCCCTTGACGCACGCGCGCTCGAGCACCACGTGCTCGACTTCTTGGCCTACCTGGAATTCGAGCGCGGCCTGTCGCGCAACACGCTGGAGGCCTACCGCAGCGACCTGTTGCAGTTCGGCGCCTACCTGCGCTCGGTCCGGGTCGACGTCCTGGAGACCCAGCACACCGATCTGGCTGGCTTCCTGGACTCGCTGGCCCAGCCGCACGACGACCGCCCCGCCTCGCGGCCGGCGACGCTGCAGCGCAAGGCCGCGTGCCTGCGCTCGTTCTACCGGCACCTGCGCCGCGAGAACATCATCCAGCACGACCCGACCGCCGACCTGCGCGCGCCGCGCAAGTCCCAGAAGCTTCCGCAGGTCCTGTCGCGCGGCGACGTCGATCGCCTGCTGCGCGCGCCGAACGGCACCGACCCGGGCGCGTTGCGCGACCGCGCGTTGTTGGAGTTGATGTACGCCTGCGGGCTGCGCGCCTCCGAGGCCACCGACCTGGAGGTCGGCGACGTCGACCTCGAGGCCGGCGTCCTACGTGCACGCGGCAAGGGCTCCAAGGAGCGGCTCGTGCCGGTCGGGCGCGAGGCGATCACCGCCGTGCGCCTGTACCTGGAGCGCGGGCGGCCGATGCTGACCGCGACCTCCGACGACCGCCACCTGTTCGTCAACCGCCGCGGCACTGGCCTGACGCGGCAGGGCCTCTACAAGATCGTCCAGCGCCACGCGCGCGCCGTCGGGCTGGAGGACCGGATGTCGCCGCACACGCTGCGCCACACCTTCGCCACGCACCTGCTCGCGGGCGGCTGCGACCTGCGCGCCGTGCAGGAGATGCTCGGCCACGCCGACATCGCGACGACGCAGATCTACACGCACTTGAGCGCGGAGCGGCTGAAGGACGTGTACTTCAGCGCACATCCGCGGGCGGCGTAGCGCGTAGCCGCTTTCCGGCGCATCGGCCGAACGTCCAGACCGACCGGGGCCCATGTCACGATCCCCGGCCCATGCGTCTGCGCGCCCTGACCGTTGTGGCCGTGTCCGCCCTCACCCTCTCGGTGGCGGCGTGCGGCAGCGATTCGTCGGACTCGACGGCGCCCAAGAGCGCTGCCGACTCCGGCGCGTTCCCGAAGCAGGGCGTGTCGTTCACGCCGCCGTCGGACTGGTCGGTCAACGAGGGCAAGGGCCACCTGGTCGCCACCGCGCAGGCGGGCTCCGCGACGGTCGCCGTCTGGCGCTATCCACGGTCCGAGAAGCTGCCTGCGTCCAAGCTGCAGCTCCAGGCCGCGCGCGACTCGCTCCTCGGTCTGTCCAAGAAGCGCGACGCGACCTTCGAGCAGATCAAGACCGCCGCGACGACGATCGCCGGCCAGCCCGCCGTGCAGATCCGCGCGCGTGAGCACATCGCCGGCCAGCCGCGGACCGTGCGCTCCACGCACATCTACGCGCACGGGGCCGAGTACGTGATCGACGCCTACGCGGACGCCGACAGCTTCCGGGCCGTCGACGCGAAGGTGTTCCGGCCGCTGCTGCGGTCGCTGCGCGTATCCGCAGCCCAGTAAGGACGTATCGTCTCCGGAGTGAGTCCCGGAACATCCCGTCGCGCCTTCGTCGTCGTCCTCGATGCCTGCGGGGTCGGCGAGCTGCCCGACTCCGCGGAGTACGGGGATGCGGGCGCGGACACGCTGACGCACGTCGCGCAGGCCGTCGATGGGTTGTCGCTGCCGAACCTCGGCGCGCTCGGCCTCGGCTCCATCACATCGATCCTCGGGGTCCCTCCGGCCGCCGCGCCGGTCGTCCACGGGCGGCTCCATCCGCTCGGTCCCGGCAAGGACTCCACGACGGGCCACTGGGAGCTCATGGGGGCGATCACGCCGCGCGCGCTGCCCACGTACCCCGACGGCTTCCCTTCGGAGATCCTCGACGCCTTGCGCGCCGCGACCGGCCACGAGTTCTGCTGCAACAAGCCGTACTCCGGCACCGAGGTCATCGACGACTTCGGCGAGCACCACCTGAAGACCGGCGAGCTCATCTTGTACACGTCGGCCGACAGCGTCCTGCAGATCGCGGCGCACGACCGGGTGCTGAGCGAGGCCGACCTCCACGCGGTGTGCGAGAAGGCCCGCGCGATCATGACCGGCGACTACGCCGTCGGCCGCGTCATCGCCCGACCGTTCACGGGCGAGCCCGGCGCCTTCGAGCGCACCACCGGCCGCCGCGACTTCTCCGTCGATCCGCCGTCGCGCACGTATCTGGATGAGCTCACTGCCGACGACGTGCCCGTCCACGCCGTCGGCAAGGTCTTCGACCTCTTCGCGGGCAAGGGCATCACCGAAGCCCACAAGGGCAAGACCAACGCCCAGGGCATCGAGGCGACCACCGCCCTCATCCGCGACCTCGATCACGGCTTCGCCTTCACCAACCTCGTCGAGACCGACCAGCTCTACGGCCACCGCCACGACACCGCCGGCTTCGCCGCCGCGTTGAAGGAGATCGACACCGCCGTCGGCCTCTGGCACTCGCTCCTGCGCGACGACGACCTCCTCATCCTCACCGCCGACCACGGCGTCGACCCGCTCTCCTCCCACACCGACCACACCCGCGAGCACGTCCCCCTCCTCGCCGCCTCACCCGCCGCCACCGACGGCCACCGCCATGACGGCCCGATGTCCGACGTCGGCGCGACCGTCCTCCAGTGGCTCACCGGCCGCGAGACGCCCGAGCTTCCGGGCGTGCCGTTCCTCGAGATCTGACCGCGGTGCGGCGCAGCGCGACACGCGCTGTCACAGAATTCTCGCTGCGGCAAGTTCCTTTTGCATGACCATCCGGCCGACATCACGTACCGACGGGGAGTTGCTCCGAGCCGCCACCAGCGACCCGGACGCGATCGCCGAGCTGTACGCCCGGCACGAGCGGGTCGTCGCGACGTACCTCGCCCGGCAAAGCCGGGATGCGGAGCTCGCCGCCGACCTCACCGCCGAGACGTTCTGCCGAGCGTTGCTGTCGGCCGGGAAGTACCACGACACCGGGGAGTCCGCCATCGGCTGGCTGCTCGGCATCGCCCGCAACCTACTCCTGGACAGCTGGCGTCGCGGGAGCGCGGAGACCCGCGCGCGGGCGCGTCTCGGCGTGACGGTATCCGTCAGCGACGAGGCGCTCGAGCGCATCGAAGCGCTGATCGACTCGGCCGCCGAGGCCGAACGGCTGCAGGACGCGCTCGATGCCCTGTCCCCGGACCAACGGGCGGCGGTGCGCGGACACGTCCTGGACGAGCGGCCCTATCCGGAGCTCGCGGCCGAGCTCGGAGTGTCCGAGCCGACCGTGCGGCAACGCGTCAGTCGTGGACTTGCCCGAATGAGAACGACCTTGGAGGGACCTCAGCGATGACCTACGACCGTGACCCACATCCGCAGCTGCTGATGCCCGAGCTTCAACAGGCGCTCGCCCAGGCGGTGCGCGCCGAGCGCCCGCAGGGCGCGATCCAGCGTCGCAGGCGGCTGCGTACCGGCGGCCTCGCCCTGGCAGCGGTGCTGTGCAGCGGCACCGCCGCCGTCGCGGCGACGAGCGGCTGGAACCCCTTCGGCGGCGACAACCCCGATCCCCCGACGGTGGCCACGGCGGCCGTGCCCGGCGAGCAGACCGCCGCGCTCGGCGTCCTGCGCCGCGCCCAGACGGACGCGGACCGCAGCCCCGAGGTCAGCGCGGCGATCAACCGCCTGCGTGCGCGGAACGTCGGCGGAGTCCACACCGACGGGGTCCGGGTACTGAGCACCTCCGGCGAGGGCGTGACCTTCCTGGTCCCTGTCACCCGCCAGGTGACCGACGGGACGCCGGATGTCGTGCGGGAGGACGTCATCTGCCTGGCCACGGCCACGCCCGCGCACACCGTCGCGGGCCGCGAGGTCGGCGCGGGCACAACCTACCGTTGCGGTGACCTGGCCGACATCCGTGCCGGGAAGCTGGTCTCCGGCGCTCAGTGGGGTGGCCGTCTCGAGCTGACCGGGATCGCACCTGATGGCGCGGCCGCCGTCCGGATCCCGATGCGAGGCGGACCGTCGATCACGGCCAAGATCGCCGACAACGGCTTCCGCGTCGAAGCGACGGACGCGGCGGGCTCGCTCGACCGCGAGGGTCTTCGCTGGCTCGACGCCCAGGGTAACCCGCTCCCTTCGGCTCCCTGATCCGCGTCGCCTCTGCCCTGCCAATTGGCAGGGCAGAGGCGCTTGACGCACCCAAACCCGACTCCTAGGCTCCGGCGCGCAGTATTCCTCAGTAACAAAGCCTCAACTATGAAAGTCGAGGCGTATCAACACTGGAGCCTTAATGTTGAGTATCAGGAAGTCGATCAGGGCGGCGATCGCCGCCTCGGTCGCGGCGCTGGCCATGGCCGGGACGGCCGGAGCGGTCACGCTTGACCACTACCTGCAGGGGCAGAACATCGGGCCGGGCAACACGTTCGCCGGATACAACGCCCACACCAACCCGTGGCAGTCCGCGACGACGTCGGATCACACCGCCTGCCCTTCGTACGACGTGGGCCACGGCGGCTACTTCAGCGGCGCGCCGGCGGACTTCACGCTGTCGACGTGCGGCCCGGGCACGTCGTACTGGAACGTGAGCCATGGCGGCTCCTGGCACGGCGCCGCCTTCAACCCCAACGGTGCCACGACCGACTACATCTACGACGCCTACGTGGGGTGGTAGCCATGAGCTCCTCGATCTCGATCTCCACGCGCCGGTTGCTCGCCGGCCTTTCGGTCTGCGGCGCGGCCGCCGGATCGCTGCTGCTGCTTGGCGGCTCGCACACGACCTCGCACGCGGCTGCGGCTCCGGACAAGGACGCCGTCGTTCAGAAGCTGGCGCAGGACTTCCCGCTGCTCGGCCGCCCGGGCTCCGGCAAGGACCTGGCCGCGGACCGTCCGGTCACCTCGGCGGAGTTCGCCGAGCACGTCCCGGAGCTGATTCCCGAGCGCGGCCGGCTGGTGTCGCGTGATGAGGCTCGGACGGTGCTGATCGTCCCTCGCACCGACGGCCAGGTCTGCCTGGAGGTCCTCTTCGCCGAGGGCGGTGCGGGCGCCAACTGCAACTCGACCGGTGACGCTCCGATCCTCGTCACCTACGGGAAGGCGATCGGGGTCGTGCCCGCCTCGGTCGAGCAGCTGACGTACACGTTGACCAGCGGGCGCCAGATCGAGGCGAAGCCAGGGACGGACGGCGTATTCACGGCTCCCGCGGACGCCCTGAGCGTCAGCTACAGCGACGCCTCCGAGTCGCACACGATCGACCTGATGCCAGCGAGCGCCAAGCCGGCAAAGGCTCAGATCCCGACGCTCTAAGCGTCGCGCCGGTCGTCCTGACCGACCGGCCCTGAGAGTGCCCGAGGCCGTCACCTCCTGGGTGGCGGCCTCGGTGCGATCGCGCCGGGCCGCGCCCTACCCTGAGGGCGAGAGCGATGCCCGAGCTTCCCGAGGTTGAGACGATTCGCCGTCAGCTGGCGCCCCACGTGGAGGGGCGTACGTTGAATCGCGTCGAGATCCTCGATGGGCGGTGGTCGGTCGGGCGGCCGCCGGAGGATCTGGTCGACGCGGTTCAGGGCCGGAAGGTCGAGCAGCTCGGCCGGCGGGGCAAGTACTTCATCTTCGAGCTGACCGACGACGTCTACCTGCTCGTGCACCTGCGGATGACCGGCAACCTGCTGCTCGATCCCGCGCCCGATACGCCGTACCAGCGCGTGATCTTCACGCTGGACGACGGCCAGATCCTGCGGTTCTGCGATCCGCGGCGGTTCGGCACGGGTGAGCTGGCGCTTGGGCCGGAGGGCCTGGAGGAGTTCTTCGCCGGCAAGCTCGGGATCGAGCCGCTCTCGGACGACTTCGACGGTCGCGCGCTCCGGAAGCTCGCCAAGAACCGCCGCGCCCCGATCAAGGCGTTCCTGCTCGACCAGCGGCACATCGCCGGCGTCGGGAACATCTACGCCGACGAGGCGCTGCACCGCGCCGGGATCCATCCGCTGCGGCCCGCGGGGCAGCTGACGCTGACGCAGTGCGCGGCGCTCGCCGACGCGGTGAAGCTCGTCCTGGCGGCGGGCATTGACGCCGGCGGCTCGACGATCGACGACTTCCGCCATCCGGACGGCGTTTCGGGCGCGTTCCAGAACGACTTCCTGGTTCACCTGCGCAAGGGTGAGCCGTGCCACACGTGCGGCACGACGGTGATCAAACTGGTCGCGGCCGGGCGGGGGACCTACGTGTGCGAGTCCTGCCAGCCCCGGCCGCGGGTCAGGCGGCGGCCTTGAGCATCTCGGCCAGCCGGCCTGACTGGTCCGCTGCCAACGTCTCCTGGAAGCCACCGACCAGCTCGCCGCCGATGATGACCTGCGGGAAGCTCATCATGCCGGTGCGGTTCAGCAGCTCTGCCCGGCCCTCGGGATCGCGCGCGAGGTTGATCTCGTCGTACTCGACGCCGCGGGCAGCCAGGAGCTGCTTCACGCGGACGCAGAACGAGCAGGGGTCGGTGGTGTAGACGGTGACGGCGGCCATTACTTCATCAAGTATAGCGAGGGTTTCGTGGGCGCTTCGCTGAAGACCGAGGCCGTCGTGTTGCGCTCGATGCGCTACGGCGAGGCCGACCGGATCCTCCATGTCTATACCCCGAATCGCGGCCGAATCTCCGCGATCGCCAAAGGTGTCCGCAAGACGAAGTCGCGCTTCGGCGGTCGGCTGGAGCCGTTCTGCCACGTCGAGCTGGTCCTGCACGAGGGCCGCAGTGACCTGATGACGGTCACCGGCGCTCAGGCCATCGCGCCGTTCTCGCGGCTGCGGTCCAGCGGCGCGGCGATCGACGCGGCCGCGCGCGCCTGTGACGCGGTCAACCGCCTGTTCGGCGAGGCCGAGCCCTCCGAGCCGGTCTTCTACCTGCTCTGCAACGAGATGACGCTCCTGGACGCCGACGCGGCCACGCACGCCGGCCTCGCCAACCAGCTCGCGTTCCGCCTCAAGCTGCTGGTCGCCGGGGGCTTCGCGCCGTATCTCGCCGCCTGCGCGTCGTGCGGCGAGCGCGAGCACCTCGTCGGGTTCTCCGGCGCCGCGGGCGGCGTGGTCTGCGGATCGTGTGAGGGCGGCGGCTTCCCGCTGGCGGCCGAGACGCACGAGTTCCTCACGGCCGCGCTCGCGCAACCGCTCGCGCAGGCGCCGCCCGGCTCCGAGCGTGCGTTGAAGCAGGCCGAGCGCGCGATCGCCGAGACCGTCGAGCACCACGCGCACGTCCGTTTGCGCGCGGCGTCGCACGGATAGGGTTCGGCGCCATGGGCGCCGAGAAGTGGGTCTACGAGTTCAGCGAGGGATCGCGCGACATGCGCGACCTGCTCGGCGGCAAGGGGGCCAACGTCGCGGAGATGACGCGCGTCCTCGGAGCGGAGCGCGTGCCCTCGGGGTTCACGATCACGACCGAGGCGTGCGTGGCCTACATGAACGCCGACCGGGCGTTCCCGGAGGACTTGGACGAGCAGATCGCCACCGCGTTGCGCGCGCTCGAGGAGTCCGCCGGCAAGACGCTCGGCGATCCGGACGACCCGTTGTTGGTGTCCGTGCGCAGCGGCGCCCGTGAGTCGATGCCGGGGATGATGGACACGGTCCTGAACCTCGGGATGAACGATGACTCGGTCGCCGGACTGGCCGACAAGACCGGCAACGAGCGCTTTGCCTGGGACTCCTACCGGCGCTTCGTGCAGATGTACGGGAACGTCGTCGTCGGGATCCCGGGCGAGAAGTTCGAGGACGCGATCAAGGCCTCCAAGAAGGCGCGCGGGGTCAAGGACGACACCGAGCTCGACGTGGACGCCCTGCGCGAGCTGACCGCGACGTTCAAGGAGTTCTACGACTTCCCGTCCGATCCGCAGGAGCAGCTCGCGGGCGCGGTCCGCGCGGTCTTCGACTCGTGGATGGGCGACCGCGCCGTGCAGTACCGGCGCATCAACCGGATCCCTGATGACTGGGGCACCGCGGTCAACGTCCAGCAGATGGTCTTCGGCAACAAGGGCGACACGTCGGGCTCTGGCGTCGCGTTCTCACGGGATGAGGTCACCGGCGCGCCCGAGCCCTCTGGCGACTTCCTGCCCAACGCCCAGGGTGAGGACGTCGTCAGCGGCGTCCGGACGCCGCGCGACATCCGCGAGCTGCGCGAGTGGCAGCCGGAGGTCCACGAGCAGCTGTTCTCCATCTTGCGCCAGTTGGAACAGCACTACGGCGACATGCAGGACACGGAGTTCACGGTCGAAGAGGGCAAGCTGTACATGTTGCAGACGCGCAACGCCAAGCGCCCCGCGCAAGCGGCGGTGCGCTTCGCGGTCGACGCGGTGGGCGAAGGCTTGTTGGACAAGTCGCAGGCGCTGATGACGATCGACGCCGAGAAGCTCGACGCGCTGCTGCACCCGACGTTCGACCCGGACGCCTCCTACGACGTCCTGGCCCGCGGCGTGGCGGCGTCGCCGGGCGCGGCGAAGGGCGCGATCGTCTTCAGCGCGGCTGACGCGGTGGCCGCCGCCGAGGAAGGCAAGGACGTGGTGTTGGTCCGGCAGTTCACCGAGGCCGACGACGTGGCGGGCTTCCACGCGGCCCAGGGCGTCCTGACCGCCGAGGGCGGCAAGGCGTCGCACGCGGCGCTGGTCGCGCGCGGGATGGGCGTCCCGGCGGTCACAGGCGCGGGCGAGCTGGACATCGACTCGGCGGCGGGGACCCTGCGCGTGGGGGACACCACGCTCAATGCCGGCGACCTCATCGCCATCGACGGCACCACCGGCTGCGTCACCACCGAGGACGTCACGCTCATCGACCCCGACATGAGCGACGAGTTCCTCACCGTGTTGCAATGGGCCGACGAGCTCCGCCGGCTGGACGTCCGCACCAACGCCGACACGCCTGACGACGCCGCGAAGGCGCGGGAGTTCGGCGCCCAGGGCATCGGCCTCTGCCGGACCGAGCACATGTTCTTCGGCGAGGACCGCCACGAGAAGATGGTGCGGGTGATCCTCGCCGAGGACGACGAGGAGCGCGAGCGCTGCCTGGCCGAGCTGGTGCCCTTGCAGCAGGGCGACTTCGAGGGGATCTTCGAGGCGATGGACGGGCTGCCGGTGACGATCCGGCTGCTGGACCCGCCGCTGCACGAGTTCCTCCCCAACCCGGAGTCGATGCCGGAAGGCCCGGCGCGCGACCGCGCGGTCTCGCTGCAGGAGGTCAACCCGATGCTCGGCACGCGCGGCGTGCGGCTCGGCATCCTCTACCCGGCGATCTACGCGATGCAGGTGGAGGCGATCTTCGCCGCGCTGGCCGCCTCTCGGGAGCGCGGCGTCGACGTGCACGCCGAGATCATGGTGCCCTTGGTCGACTACCGGCGCGAGCTGGAGCTGCTGCGCGAGCAGATCGAGGGGCTGGCGGACGCGCGCGGGCTCGTGCGCGGAACCGACTACTCCATCGGCACGATGATCGAGCTGCCGCGCGCGTGCCTGCGGGCCGACTCCATCGCCAATGAGACCGACTTCTACTCCTTCGGGACGAACGACCTGACGCAGACCGCGCTCGGGTTCTCGCGCGACGACATCGAAGGCCGGATCCTGTCGCGGTACATCGAGATGAAGGTCTTCGACCGCTCGCCGTTCGAGACGCTCGACGTCCCGGGCGTGGGCCAGTTGGTGCGGATGGGGGCGTGGCTGGGGCGCAAGGTGAAGCCGGGGTTGAAGCTCGGCGTCTGCGGCGAGCACGGCGGCGATCCCGATTCGATCGACTTCTTCCACCACAGCGGGATCGACTACGTGTCGTGCTCGCCCTACCGCGTGCCGGTCGCGCGCGTGGCGGCGGCGCAGGCGGCGATCCGCGACGTCGACCCGGACCTCGCATGGCGAAGCTGACCTCGAAGATGTTCGGCGACCGCGGACGCAAGCGCGCGGTCAAGCTGGGGATCGACCCGGACCGGCTGCCGCCGGGGCAGTCGCCGACGGTCAAGTGGCCGGTGCTGACGGTGGGGCCGACGCCGTCGGTCGACACCGCGACGTGGTCGTTGTCGTTCTACGGCGAGGTTGACAACCCCTATGCCTTGAGGTGGGAGGAACTCGCTGCTCTGTCGCGCGTCGAGCAGGTCAGCGACCTGCACTGCGTCACGCGCTGGTCGCGCTTCGACCTGACGCTGAGTGGTTTTCGCCTCGCGCCGCTCCTCGATCGCGCGGCGCCGCGCGCCTCCGCCACCCACGCGCTGATCCACTGCTACGGCGGCTACTCCACCAACTTGCCGCTCAGCGCTCTGCGCGACGACGACGTCCTGATCCTCACCCACGCCGACGGCGCGCCCCTGGAGCCCGACCACGGCGGTCCGGCCCGGTTGGTCGTCCCCTCGCGCTACCTCTGGAAGTCCGCGAAGTGGGTCCAGTCGATCGAGCTGATGGACCACGACGAGCCCGGCTTCTGGGAGCGCAACGGCTACCACAACGACGGCGATCCGTGGACCGAGCAGCGCACCCACGAGGACCCTTTCGCGTTCCGCGCGATGCGCCGGCGCGCACGCGGCGTGGACGAGTGACGCAGCGCCAGTGCCGACTTCGCGTCGGCCGGGCAGGATGGGGGAGACCCAGTGCGAAACTCGGAGCGAGATGATGGACGTCGTTGCCGCACCAGGGAAGGTCGCTGAAGCCTTCGCCACCCGCCAGCAGGCGTGGGAGGAGGAGCACCTCTCGCCGTCGGCTGCCCGCTCGTACCCGGGGCGCCGGCGCGTGCCGGAGACCGACTGCGGGTTGCGCACGCCGCTCCAGCGCGACCGCGACCGGATCACGCACTCCAAGGCCTTCCGGCGGTTGAAGCACAAGACCCAGGTCTTCGTCTCACCCGAGGGCGACCACTATCGGACGCGGCTGACCCACACGCTCGAAGTGACGCAGGTGTCTCGCACCGTCGCCCGCGCGCTGGCGCTCAACGAGGACCTGACCGAGGCCATCGGCTTGGGCCACGACCTCGGCCACTCGCCCTTCGGCCATATCGGCGAGGCCGTCCTGGACGCCTGCATGAAGGAGCACTTCGGGCCCGAGCGCGGCTTCCGCCACTGGGAGCACTCGCTGCGTATCGTGGACGTGCTGGAGAAGGACGGCCGTGGGCTGAACCTGACCAGCGACGTCCGCGACGGCATCCTCAGCCACTCCGGCCGCTCGCCCGAGCCGACCACGCTGGAGGCCGCGATCGTCCGCATCGTCGATCGCATCGCCTACATCAACCACGACATCGACGACGCCATCCGCGCCGGCCTGCTCCACGAGGATCAGCTCCCCGCCGAGGCCATCGCCGCCCTCGGCGACACCGGCTCTCACCGCATCGACGCCCTCGTCCACGACCTCGTCGAGCACTCCTCCGCCACCGGGACCATCCTCCAGTCCCCACGCGCCGCCACCGCCATGGACGAGCTGCGCACCTTCATGTTCGACACGGTCTACCTCGGCGCCCGCCAACGCGCCGAGGCCACCAAGATCGACCGCCTCCTGCGCACCCTCTTCAACCACTACATCTCCGACCCGACTCTCATCCCCGACGCCGGCACACCCTCCACCGACCCCGCCCAACGCGTCATCGACTACCTCGCCGGCATGACCGACCGCTACGCCGTCCGCATCTTCGAGTCCTTGACGATCCCGGACTCGGTCGTCTAGCCGGTCGTGATCTCCGCCGGCGCCCACGCCGGCCACGCGGGCGTGCCGACTGGGCGGCCGCGCTCGTAGACCGCGACGGTCCGGAAGGCGCGGGCGGCGGTCGTGTTGTCGTAGAAGGTCGCGCGGTCGACGATCTGGCGGGCTTGGAGGACGAGCCACCAGAGGCGGCGGTAGCGCTGGCGCACCTTGTCCTCCGGGACGGTGTGGCCGCCGAGGGTGATGCGATGTGCGACGCGGGCTACGGCGAGGTCTTCGGGGACGAGCATGACGTGCAGCTCGACGAGGTAGCCGGCTTGGAGGCCCTGGCGGACCAGATCGACCTTGCTGGCGTGGCTGAAGACGGTCTCGGTGATGAAGGAGCGGCGGTCGGCGATCGCCTGCTCGCGGGCCTGCGCCGCGGCGGTGGAGGCGTCGTAAGCGCGCTCCTGCTCGTGGCCCGGCCAGCGCTCCCGGGCGATCTCGTCGGCGTTGATGAACGGCAGGTGCGTCACCGGCCCGAGGACCTTGGCGACGAACGTGGACTTCCCGGAGCCGTTAGGTCCGGCGAGTACGTGGAGGACCGGGGTGCTCACGCACCGGTCGAGCCGGGCTCACGCACGACGACGTTGCCGTCGGCGTCGGCCTCGACCCAGGGCTGCCCGGTGGAGCGCAGCTGATCGGCGAGATCCAACCCGGCGATGCGCTCGGCGACCTGGTCGTTCCAGGACACGCGGACGAACGCCTGCGCCCGGTCGGTCAGCGCGTCGTAGGAGGCCTGGCCGGCAAGGACGCGGGCGATCTCGTCGTGCGTGACGGCGGGCGAGGCCTCCAGCTCCCGACCGACGCGCGCCCAGTGGTCGAGCTGCTGCGCGGCGCTGCGACTGTGCAGCTCCCCGGCCGCCTTCGCCGCCTCGAACAGCGTCTGGTCGATCCGCGTGGGCATCGTCGCCATGACAAAAGCGTAGCACTCTGCTACAGCGCGCTCTAGTCCCGCCAGGACATGTGCGGCCCGCCGATCATCTCCCACGCCCGGGCGATCCCGATGAGGTAGCAGACCACGATCAGGATCGAGACGGTGTCCAACGGCGAGGTGGCGTCGTGGTCATCGAGAAGGCTGACGCCGGCGGAGGCCTGGATCCCGAAGACGGCGAGCAGCCCGAGGAGGGCGGAGAGGTCCTGCCAGGTGGGGCGGTGCGACCCGCGGGCGGCGACGAGCTCGCGCAGCGACCGCAACACGAAGCCCAGGCCGATGATGGCCACCGTCAGGACCGGATAGCCCGCGGTCATGTCGGGGATCAGCAAGAACAAGGACACGGTCAACGCGTTCGTGAAGGCGGTCAACGCGCTCGCACCGCGGAAGCGGTGGACGTAGCGCTCGCGCTCGGTGGGCTGCTCACGCGCCACGGACAGGGCGACGAAGAGCAGGCCGATCAGCGCGCCCGCGATGCCGGCGGAGGCGACGAAGAAGTCGTGGTAGCTCTCAAGCCCATCCATCGGTGCGGAGTGTCGCAACGCCCCTGGTCAGATCGTCCGAACGCCCGCAGCGTGCGGGAACGCAGGACCGTGGCGGACGTCGTTCTCGGTTCTCGGCGGCCTATGCTCAACGTCCCGCCACGCATGCCCCGCTACGCCGAAGACAGCAAGGAGAAGGTCCGCGACGCGACCGACATGGTCGCGCTGGTCGAGGCACGCACCGACGTGCGCCGCAGCGGTCCGGGCCAGTACATGGCGCGGTGCGTCTTCCACGACGAGCGCACGGCGTCGATGAGCGTCGATGCCGACAAGAAGCTGTTTCACTGCTTCGGCTGCGGCGCGGCGGGCGACGTCTTCAAGTTCGTGATGGACACCGAGGGCCTGGACTTCGTCGGGGCGATGGAGTCGCTGGCCCAGCGCTTCGGCGTGCAGCTGATGGTCGAGGACGAGGATCCGGCCGCGCTGGAGCGCCGTCAGCGGCGCGAGCGGCTGCTGGAGCTGCTGGAGCGCGCGGCGTCCTACTACGAGCGGCTGCTGTGGGAATCGGACGAGGCGGCGCCGGCGCGGAAGTACCTGCTCGACCGTGGGCTGACCGAGGAGACGCTGCGGACGTTCCGGGTCGGCTACGCGCCGAGCGCGTGGGACACCCTGATGATGACGGCGCACCGCGGCGGCTTCACGCACCGCGAGCTGTACGACGCGGGGCTGGTGACGCGCGGGCAGAAGGGCCAGGGGCGGTTGTACGACCGCTTCCGGCGGCGGATCACGTTCCCGCTGCAAGACGCGCGCGGGCGGGTGCTCGGGTTCGGCGCGCGTGCCCTGGGCGCCGATCAGCAACCCAAGTACCTCAACTCGCCCGACGGCGACATCTTCCACAAGGGCGACATCGTCTACGCCGCCCACCACGCGCGGTTCGCGGCGGCGAAGGCCGACGAGGTCATCGCGTGCGAGGGCTACATGGACGTCCTCGCGCTGCACCAGGCCGGGATGGAGAACGCGGTCTGCATCATGGGCACGTCGCTGACCGACCGCCAGGTCGGGGAGCTGGCCAAGCTCGCCAAGACCGTGTTGTTGGCCTTGGACGCCGACTCCGCTGGCCAGGAGGCGATGCTGCGCGCGGCGAAGGTCGCGGCGGGCTCCCGCGTTTCGCTGCGGGTCGTGCCGCTGCCCGAGGGGCTGGACCCGGCCGACGTCGTCCAGCAACGCGGCGTCGACGCGGCACGGGCGATGGTGAAGGAGTCGGTGCCCTTCGTGCGCTTCCAGATCGAGCGCGAGCTCGACCAGGCCGACCTGTCGCACGCCGAGGGCAAGGACGCGGCGATCGCCGCGCTGCGCCCGGTCTTCGCGACGCTGCCGCCGAGCGCGCTGAGGGAAGAGCTGCTGGCGCTGACGGCGGATCGGCTGGACCTCCAGCCCTCGATGGTGTCGTCGTGGCTGGCCGTGACCGAGGAGCTTCCGGCGGACGCCGGCGCGGGCGGCTGGAGCGGCGGTGACAGCTGGAGCGATGGCGGCGCGAGCGGCGGCTGGGACGGCGCGGACAGCGGCTGGGGGAGCGGTGGCGCTGGCAGCGGCGGGCGTCGAGACGGCGGACGCGGCGGCTTCGGAGGCCGTGGCGGCGGTGGTGGTGGCGGCTTCGGCGGCGGCCCGCGCCATGACGTCCCGGCTCCGCCGATCCCGCAAGACCCGTCGGCGCGTGCGGAGCGCGCGCTGCTCGCCTACTGCGTCGCGGCCGGGGCCGAGGGCTTGGCCACACTTCAGCGTCTCTCCGCCGAGGCGTTCAGCGACGAGCTCGCCCGCAGCGCGGCCGAGCACCTACGCGACAACTGGGACGCTCCCGCCGACGCCTTCACCGAGGACGCCGACCCGCGCCTGCGCAGCCTCGTCACCGGCATCATCGTCCGCGGCGGGGCCGAGCCGCTGACCCGCGCCGGCCTGCAATCCCAACTCGCCCGCGTCGAGCTGGCCCACATCAACCGCCAGATCACCGCCGCACGCGCCGCGGGCGAACCCGTCGCCACGCTCGTCGTCCAGCGCACCGCCGCCAACGAGCGGCTCCAGGCGCACCTCGCCGAACGCATCGACGAGTCGATCGTCCTCTGAGAACGACGAAGGCCCGCTGCTAGCAGCGGGCCTCGGTCCTTCAAAGCTCCGGGGGTGGGACTCGAACCCACAACCCTTCGATTAACAGTCGAATGCTCTGCCATTGAGCTACCCCGGAATGGCACGGCTTCGCCCGCGCGAACGGGCTCACCTGATCTTACGGGAACATCGGACGGGCCGCGTTCGACTTCAGTCGCCGTGCGCGGCGGCGGACGCGCGGGCGTCCTGGACGGTCACGACGACCACTCGATCCTCGTCGGCCAAGTGGACGTAGACCATGACCATCCAGCGCCAAGGGCCGAGCAAGAAGCGGTGGTCGGCCCAGCGGCCCGTCAGCTCCGGACCGAGCAACGGGAACTGCTCCAACGGGCGCAGCGACCGCACGACCCTCGCGCGCGTGTCCGCTGGCAGCGAGTGCGTGCGGACCAGCGCGTCGAGGTCCTCGACGGCCGCGAGGGCGAGCTCGACGACGGGCATGACGACCTAGCGTGCGCAGACGACTAGAGCGCGTCGAGCGAGATCGTCTGACCGGTACGGGCCTGCTCGCGGCCGAGCTGGGCGCGGTCCCATGCGCCGGGAATGCCGTCGAGTAGGGCGACCACGTTGCGGGGGTCCGGATCGGCGTCGTCGATGGCGCTGGAGAGCAGCGAGCGCGCGATGGTGCCCGGCTGCACGTGCATGCGCTCGGCGAGGCGATTGAGCTTGACGGCCTGGTCGTCGTCCAGGGTGATGTTGAGACGCTCCATGGGGATGGAGGGTACACGGGAGGGCACGGGATGTGTAGGTGCGAGGAGCATGGGAGGCACGCTACGCGGTGGCGCGTGACGGAACTGCCGCGTTGTGTTCCGCTTCAGCGGGAGATGTGCGACGCGACGGCGAGCTGCTCGACCAGCTCGGCAGCGAGGGTGCCCGGGTCGTTCGCGGTGGCCCAGCCGGCGAGCGCGCGGGCGCGGGTGGTGAGCGATGGCGTCGCGAGGGCGCGCTCGACCGCGAGGCGCAGGCCCGTGGCGGTCACGAGGCGGCGCGGCAACCGCACGCCGACGCCGGCCCATGCCGCGCGGGCGGCGTTCTCGTTCATGTCGCCCGCGGCGGGACAGGCGACGACGGGGACGCCGGCGGCCAGCGCGCGCATGAGCGTGCCGTGGCCGACGTGGCAGACGACGAGGTCGCACAAGGGCATCGTCCGTGAGTAGGACACCCAGTCGACCAACCGCGCGTTGGGCGGGACGTCGAAGCCGGCGGTCTCGCCGCGGCGGTTGGTGGAGGCCAACACGCGGACCGGCAGCGTCGACAACCCCGCCAACGCCGCCCGCAGCATGCGGCCGTCGCGGTCCTGGGCGGTGGACGGAGCCACCAACACGAGCGGCGCGTCGCCGGGCGGCAGCTCGACGTCCCCGAACGGCGGCTCCCACTGCAAGGGCCCGACGATGTGCGTGTTCGGGAGCGGCGTCGAGCGCGGATACTCGAGCTGCGGGAACGTCGCGACGAGCGCGAGCTGCTGCGAGATCCCGCCGTGGACGTGGGCCAGCGGCGCCAACCCCAACCGCGAGCGTGTCTCGTTCAGTTCAGACCGCCCCAACGCCAGGCCGCGCCCGACCAAAGGATCGAACAGCGACCACCACTTCCGGCCCACCGCGGTGCGGGGGAGACGCGCTCCGATCGAGTACGGCGGCCAACCGGCGTCGCTGCGCGGATCCACGTGCGGGATCAGCGTCGCCCACGGCACGCCCTCCAGCTCGGCGGCCAACGCCGGCGCCAGGGTGAGGATGTCGCTCACGACGACGTCCGGCGCCACTGAAGCGACCAGCTCCCGCGTTACCCCCGTCGCCCTCCGCACCGCCTCATACGGCTTCAGCGGCCGCTCCTGCGTCGGGAACACGTGGTACTCCGGCGCCGGTGCGAAGCGCATGCCTTCGCGCTCCACGTCCTCCTGCCACCGCGTCCACGTCTCGACCACTACATCATGGCCGCGCGCCCGCAGCGCGCGGCCCAAGGCGATGATCGGGAACGCGTGCCCCGCGTCCCCGAACGCGCCGAGGAGGACTCTCAGATCTCCTCCATCAACTTGGCGACCGCGCGCAGCTGTGCGATGCGCTCGTCGCGCGTCCACGCCATCGGGGACACGCCGAGCGTCCCGACGCCCGCGTCGCGGTAGGCCCGCAGGCGATCGCGCACACGGTCGCGCGGACCGACCAAGGACACCAGGTCGATCAGCTCGTCCGGCAGCGCCGCGGCCGCCTCCTCCTTCTTGCCCTCCAGGTAGAGGTCCTGGACCTTGCGCGCCGCGTCCTCGAACCCGTAGCGCTGCACGAGCGTGTTGTAGAAGTTCTTCTCGCGCGAGCCCATGCCGCCGACATACAGCGCCAGGAACGGGCGCATCGCGTCGCGCGCGCCGGCGACGTCGTCCTCGGTGATGTTCACGTTGACGGTCGGGGCGATGTCAAAGCCATTGACATAGTCGAGCGTCCGGCCAACCGAGGCCGCGCCCTCCTCGAGCGACTCCTTCAACATCGGCAGGTGCTCGGGGGACAGGAGCGTCGGCATCCAGCCGTCGGCGACCTCGCCGGCCAAGGCGGTGTTCTTGGGCCCGATCGCGGCCAGGTAGATCGGCATGTGCTCCTGCACCGGCGCGATCGTCAGCTTCAGCGCCTTGCCCGGCCCGTTGGGCAGCGGCAGCTCGATCGTCTCGCCGTGGTACTCCAGGCGCTCGCGCGCCAGCGCCTTGCGCATCACCTCGATGTACTCGCGCGTGCGCTGAATCTGCTTGCCGAACCGCACGCCGTGCCAGCCCTCGGACACCTGCGGCCCGCTCGATCCGATCCCCAGCAGCATGCGGCCATCAGACAGCTGGTCGATCGTCGCCGCCGTCATGGCGGTCATCGCTGCGCTGCGGCCCGGCATCTGGAAGATCCCCGAGCCGAGCTTGATCGTGGACGTCTGCCCGGCCAGCCAAGCGAGGATCGTCGCCGCGTCGGACCCGTAGGCCTCCGCGGTCCAGACGCTGTCGTAGCCGAGGCGCTCGGCCTCCTGGACGATCGAGAGCTGATCGGCGCTCGTGAGGCCAAGGCCCCAGTAGCCGATGTGGACACCCAGCTTCATTTTGCAACGACCCTTTCAGGAAGAGGAGATCGCCTTCCCATGGCGATCCGACCGGCGTACGCTTGTCCGGCACCCTATGCGAGCCCGCCGCGACACGCCCCTCAACGACCTCCGCCTGGCGATCGACTGCCTGCCCTTGCGCACGCGCGAGGCGATGTTGGAGGGGATCCGCGCCAACGACATCATCGTCGGCGCGTACTCCGACCGCGACGGCGGCGTCTGCCCGATGCTCGCCGCCCACCGCCACGGCGGCCGGACGTCGTTCGTCTCCTTCGCCCACGCGTGGGACCGCTTCAGCGGCGCCAAGCGCGCCCGCCGCGCGACGGCCCGTGAGCTGCACGTCCTGACTGCGCAGCTGGAGGACTCGATCCTCAGCGAGGCCGATCTGGGCGGCGCGATCGCCGACCACCAGCGGATCGCGCGCGAGCGCAAGACGCAGGAGGCTCGCCGCGTCGGCCTCGGCTGGCTGAGCGAGCGGCGCGCCGACGCGGCCGCGGAGGGGGCGCTCGCGCAGGTCGAGCGCCGCCGCCACCTCGTCAAGCGCTAGCGCGCGCGGCGCCGGCCCGTCACTCCCCGGGCCGGATGAACTGGATCTCCGGGATGATGCACGCCGGGGAGACCTTCAGCAGTAGCCGCACCGCCTCGGCGATGTCGTTCGGCGTGATCATCTCCTCCGCCGGGACCGACCCCTTCACGAACTCGGTCATCGGCGTGTCGACGAAGCCGGGGCAGAGCGCGGTCGACTTGATGCCCTCGGTCGACAGCTCCTTGTGCATGGCCTCGGTGAAGTTGACGACCGCGCCCTTGGTCGCGCTGTAGACCGACAGCCACGGCTGGCCGCGCTTGCCGGCGATCGACGCCGTGTTGACGACCTGCGCGGTTCCGTGCTCGGCCGCCGCGGCGCGCAGCAGGTCCACCGTCTCGCGGTAGAACAGGATGATCGAGCGCAGGTTGACGCCGAGCTGCATGTCGAGCTTCTTGGTGTCGATGTCGGCGACCGAGGCGCCGATCCCGACGCCGGCGTTGTTGACCAACACGTCGAGGCGCCCGAACCGCGCGCGGTGGGCGTCGACCACGGCTTTGACGCCGCTCTCGTCGCCCAGCGGGCCGGACACGACCTCGACCTCGTAGCCCTTCTCGCGCAGCCCTGCGGCTGCGCCTTCGAGCTTCTCGGGGCGGCGCGCGGCGACGGTCAGCCCGTAGCCCTCCTCGCCCAGCATCTCGGCGATCGCCAGGCCGATTCCGCTCGATGCGCCCGTCACGATCGCTGCACGCTGCTCGCTCACGCCGTTCTCCTCCATCTCCGCTTAACACGACACCGGCGCGTGGTATCCAATCAGGCCACTAGCCTTCCCGACGCTGATGCCACGCTCTCGTCTACTCCCGGTCCTGATGGTGTCCTGCTGCGCGCTGCTCGCCGCCGCCTGCGGCAGCTCCGGTGACGGGGACGACACCGGCGCTGCCACGCCCGCGCAGCCCGCGGCCGCGCCGAAGGCCGTCTTCCCGCCCACGACCGGCAAGACGCTGGTGGACATCACCTCCAACCTGTCCGAGGGCCCGGTGCTCGCGCCGAGCGTCTCGGTCCTCAACAAGGGCACCAACCGCATCGGCTTCGCGCTGTTCGACACGGCCGGCAAGCAGCTCGCGGGCGCGGACGTCGCGTTGTACATCGGGTCGACCGACGGCTCGTCGGCGCGCGGCCCGTTCACGGCGCGCAGCGAGTCCTTGAAGGTCGCGCCGCAGTTCGAGAGCAAGCAGACCGCGACCGATCCGGACAGCGCGCGGGCGGTCTACGTCGCCGATGTGCCGTTCAAGAAGAACGGCAAGTACGCGCTGCTGGCGATCGCGCGGCTGGACGGCCGGATGGTCGCGACGTCGCCGATCGGCGTGAAGGTCGGGCTGGACAAGGTCACGCCGCCGGACGTCGGAGACAAGGCGCCGGTCATCCACACGGAGACGCCGGCCGACGTCGCAGGCAACCTGGCGAAGATCGACACGCGGCTGCCCCCGGCCGAGAACCTGCTGAAGGACGACTTCGCCGACGTCGTCGGCAAGAAGCCGATCGTGATCACGTTCGCGACGCCGCAGCTGTGCCAGTCGCGCGTGTGCGGCCCGGTCGTCGACGTGGTGGACCAGGTGGCGGCGAAGGTGGGCGACAAGGTGTCGTTCATCCACCAGGAGGTCTACGTGGACAACGACGTCGCCAAGGGCGTCCGCCCGCAGCTGACGACCTACAAGTTGCAGAGCGAGCCGTGGACGTTCGTGATCGACAAGGCCGGCGTGGTCTCGACGCGCTTTGAGGGCGCGTTCTCGTCCGGCGAGCTCGAGCGCGCGGTGACGAAGGTCTCTTAGCCGGTCCGCAGGCGCGGCAGCTCGATCGCCGGGCAGCGGTCCATCGCGACCAGGAGCCCGGCGCGCTGCGCGCGCTTGGCGGCGTCGGGGTCGATGACGCCGAGCTGCAGCCAAACGCCCTTGACGCCGCCGCGCGCGATCGCCTCGTCGACGTGCGCGCCGGCCTGGTCGGCACGGCGGAAGACGTCGACCACGTCGACGGCGATGTCCTCGGGGATCGCGGCGACGCTCGGGTAGCACTTCTCGCCGAGGATCTCGTCGGCCGTCGGGTTCACCGGGATCACGTCGAAGCCGCGCTGCTGGAGCATCGCGGCGATCCGGTGCGAGTCCCGCGCGGGGTTCGGCGAGCAGCCGACGACCGCCCACGTCTTGGTGGCGGTCAGCATGGTGCGGATGTCGTCGAGCATCAGGCCTCGGTGGCCAGCCACGCCGCGACGCCCGGCGGCGGCGACCCCTTGTACTCCGCGTCGACTGCGAGCTCGATGAGGCGGTCGGGATCGTCGTCGGCCTCCGTCGTGCGGAAGCGCAGGTAGGTGACGACAGCGCCGACGACCGCGAGCGCCGGGTCGACGTCCTCGGCGTCGACGTCGATCGACCGGACGGCCTCGGCCATCAGCCCGTCGACGTCGTCGATGGCCTTGATTGGCTCGTCGCGGTCCTCGAACCGGACGACCAGCCGGGCGATCGCGTCGTCGCCTCCTTCGGGGTCCACGACCTCCGCGGCCCTCCGGACCGCCTCGGCCAACGTCAGATCATGAGGTTCCGTAGGCACAGCCCGGATCTACCCCGGATCGCCCCATAAGATCGCTCCAGCGTCACCCGGGCCGGTAGCTCAACTGGTTAGAGCCGCGGACTCATAATCCGTCCGATCCAGGTTCGAATCCTGGCCGGCCTACTTGACGGTGGTGCGCTCTGCCGGATCGGCGAGGGCCCGTGTGGCGAGCACGGGCGTGCTGCGAGAACCTGCGCGCATGCCTGCTTTCGTGACGCACGACCTCGGGGAGTTGCAGCCTGGAGTCATCGTCGAGGTCACGCCAGAGCAGCCGGGCAACGTGCTGCTCGTCGACCCGCACAACCTGAAGCTCTATCGCAGCGGTCGGCACGGCCGCGCGATCGGCGGCCCGGCGACCGCGAACGTCCCGGTGCGCCTGATCGTGCCGCAGAAGGGCTCGTGGTTCGTGATCGTCGACCGCGGCGGCATGCGCGGCAAGATCCGCGCGGCGGTCCGCACGCTCGATCCGGCCACGGTCGACGCGGACATCACGGACACCGTGGCATCGCGGCTGTCGGCGCAGGAGCTGCTGAAGCGCTAGCCGCTAGCGCGCGAAGCCGTCATCGAGGTCCAGGACGGCGTTGATGTGGGAGACGAGCGCCGCCGCGGCGGGCGTGCCGATCGTGAGCAGCAGCTCGCGGCAGGAGAGCAGGAGCTCGTCGCGCTCTTCGAGCTCCCCGGCGAGATCCGGGTCGGCGTCGTCATCGTCGGCCACGGAGACGACGGTAGGGCGCGTGCCGGACCGCCAGCAAGCGGTCTTGCGTCAGGGGCGGTCGTCGTGGAAGGCGCGGTCGAGGTCGGCGATCGGGCCGGAGAGCGTGGTGGGGTGGAAGTAGCGGTAGCGCAGGCGGCCGTCGGCACGGTCGGGCAGGCGGGCGAGGTCGCCGCGGGCGTGGAGGCGGTTGACCGTGGAAGTGACGTGGGAGAGGTAGACGGTCCAGTCCTCGCGCAGGTCGTTGAGGGCGACGGTGATCTCGCGGATCGTCAGGTGTCCGGTGCCGAGGACGATGAGGATGAGGCGGTGACGCTCTTGGAGGTCGAGGCGGCGCCATTCGGACTGGTGCTCGCGAAGCGCGCCGATGTCGGCGGTGCGCTGCTCGTCCGCGCGCAGCTGCTTGAGCTCGGCGAGCGCTTGGTGGAGGAGCAGGCCGGTGCCCGGCTCGGTCCGCAGGAGCAGCGCGCGGACCGACGCTTCGGCTGCCAGCACCAGCTCGAGGTAGGTCTCGTCATCGTTCATCTTTGATCACCCGAACGTGCGTAGGGTCGGGATGTTACGCGGAACGGGCAAGGTGAGATCGGGCCTTGACGAAGCGCGGGAGTCGCGTTCATATGCAGCGACATATCCAAGTAAAAGCGCCCCCGCACCGCATCAACGGCCGGGGGCATGGCCCAAGGATCGGCGTTATCCATGAGCGATTCCCAACGTAACAGCCCCCTCACGGTTCTCGTCGATCGTCACGATCTTGCAGCCGTTCGCGAGCAGTCCCTCCTCACACTCGAGGCCAACCACCACTACTTCGAGGAGGTCGAGGCCTTCGGGGGCGAGGCGCGGCAGGCGCTGGCGCGGATCTACCGCGAGGCGTTTGACGTCCTGGATGCGATCGGATGGGACGCGCCGGCGGCGGGCGAGGGCGGAGCGGCGGACGCGGGCGCGGACGACGAGCGCGTGCCCGTGCCGCTCACGCCCGGGCACGTCGAGCAGCTCCGCGCCCGGCGGTTCGAGCTGGGCCACGCGAACATCGACCGCGTTGAGCACACGAGCGACTGGACGATCGCCGATCTGGAGCCCAACCGCCAGAAGGCGTGGGCGCTCGATCGGCTCTTCGGCGCCTGGGCGGCGCGGGTCGCCGCGAGGGAGACCGGAGCGGCGGTCGGCTAAGTGGGTCCACGCCCGGATCCGGGCTCCAAGTCGTCTTGTCCGTGCATATCGCGGCGTAGACGACTTGGATCTCCCGATGGGGCCCTGGGTATGAGAGGGCTGATGGACCCACGCACCGCGATCCTCGACCTGCTGGCTCAGCGCGACGAAGGCAAGACGATCTGCCCGTCGGAGGCTGCGCGGGCGAGCGGTGCGTCGATGGACACGGTGCGCGACGAGGCGCGCAAGCTCGTGGACGAGGGCGAGATCGTGGTGACGCAGAAGGGCGAGGTCGTGGACCTCGACGGCGTGCGCGGGCCGATCAGGCTGCGGCGATCGGGCGACCGACGGTGAGCGACTCGCGCAGCGCAGCGGGTTCGAGGGCCGCGTAGCGCGCGTCGGCCTGGGCGCCGGTCGCGTCGAGGGTCTTGGCGAAGAAGCAGCGGGCGGTCGTGGCGAGGATGACGTCGGTGATGTCCTGCTCGCTGAGGCCGTGGGCGCGGAGCGCGGCGACGTCGGCCTCGGAGACGCTCGTCGCGTCGCGGGCGACCTGCTCGGCGAAGGCGACGATGGCCCGCTCGTCCTCGGGCAGCAAGGCGGGGTCGAGGATCTCGTCTTCCGTCACGAGCGCGCGGTCCAGCGCGACCGTGGCGTGGGCGACGGCGCAATAGGTGCTGCCCAAGGCGCGGGCCGTCGCGATGCTCACCAGCTCGTAGCGCCGCGCGTCCATCCCGGCCTTGATGGTGGTGTTGAGCGCCACCCACGTGGCGTAGACCTCCGGCCGCTGCGCGAAGGCGCGCTCGTAGTTGGGGGCGTCGGCCGGCGGGTTGTCGAGGAACATGCCTTGGTCTCAGATCGCGGAGGGCAGGAGGGTGGCGTTGACGTCCTCCGGCGGCCAGCCGTGGACGTAGACGACGAGGTCCTCCTCGCCGTGGTTGGCGGTCTGCAAGGGCGTGCCGTGCGGCGCGTGGATCACGTCGCCGGGCGTGGCGTCGACGCGCTCGGGCGGCTCGCCCAAGTACATCGTCAACTCCCCGCGCACGACGACGAACGTCTCGTCCTGGATCTCGTGGACGTGGCGCTTGCCGAACGCCCCCGGCTCATAGCGCCACACGTTTGTGCGCGCCCACGTCTGCCCGGCTGCCTCGCTCAGCTCCGCGATGTGCCGGGCGGGCTCGCCGTCCTCATGCGGCCGCGTGATCCACTGGTACTCGTCGAACTTCATGCCCGTAGCGTCGCACGCCGCTACGCACCGCCGCGCGAAGCCCGGTAATGCGCGACGAGCGCGTTGGCGTGGCCGTGGCCCATGCCGTGCTCGTCCTTCAACAACGTCACCAACTGCATGTGCTTGGCGTCGGCGGGCGAGGCCGCCAGGACGTCCATCCACTCGTCGATCTGCTTGCCGTACTTCGCCTCGATCGACGGGAAGTAGGAGGCGGGGCCCTTCACCTTGGTCTCGTTCATGCCGGCACAGACGGTAGAACGGCCAGGAACTCATCGCACGCCTCACGGGTCCCGACGACGGCGACCGCGCAGCCGGGCGACAGCACCAGGTCCTCGCGCGGCATCCAGCGGCCGTCCACGGCGAGCACGCGCAGCGCCGACCCGTGGTGCAGCTCGCCGACCGTGAGGCCGGCGAAGGACGCGCCCGGCGGGACGTTGGCCTCGAGCACGCGCAAGGGCACGTTGGACAGCGACAGCGGCTCGGCAGCGTGCTCACGGCCGAGCAACGCGGCGGTGAACGCGGGGGCGGCCAACCCGCTCACGCTGCGCGTCAGGTCCAGCTCGACGCTCCGATCCAACCGCTCCGCCAAGTGCGGGTCGAAGATCCGCAGGACCACGCGCAGGTCCGGGTTGTGCTCCCGTGCCGTCAGCCCGCACTGGAGGTTGGCGAGGTCGTCGTTGGTGATGGCCATGACCGCGCGCGCCCGGTCGACGCGCAGGTCGGTGAGGACGCCGGGCGTACGCGCGTCGGCGAAGACGACCGGCACCTCCAACGCGCGCGCGACCGCGATCCCGACCGCGTCCGGGTGTTGCTCGACGCCCACGCACGGCACGCCCAGCTCGCGCAGACCGGTGATGATCGCCGCGCCCGCCTTGCCCAGGCCGCAGACGATCACGTGGTCGCGCGTGGGGCGGGGGAAGCGACCGAGCGCGCGATCGATCCGCGAGCGCACGAGCAGATCCGTCACGAAAGCGAGGACGGACGCGAGCAGGACGGCCGAGACCGCCATCAGCCCGATGTCGTACAACTTCAGCCAATCGGCGGCGGTCGCGAGGTTGACGTCGCCGTAGCCGACGGTCGCCATCGTCGTCGCCGTGAAGTACATGGAGTCGACGAGGTCCAGGTGCTTGGACAACGCGAAGACGGCGGTCGACGTCGAGAAGACCACCAGGATCGCGAGCGCGAGCCACTCGGCGCGGCGCGGAATCAGCGCGGCGAGGGCGCGCAGGCGGGAGGCACGGGAGTGGCGCGGCTCAGAGGCGGCGCGCCGGGCGCGGTGCTGCGCGGCGACCACGGACGGCAGCGCGCCGCGCGCGCCCTCGACCACGCCGCGCGGATCGATCAGGCCGAGCACGTGCGCGGCGAGCGCGGCACGCGGCGGCAGGACGTCGGTCGGCGTGTCGGCGTTGCTCAGCGCGACGACCAGGCGCGGATCGTCGCGGTCGACCTCCGCGACTTCCAGTACGCGCCCGGCGACCGTGATCTGCTGGCCCGTGTTCCCGCTCAGCGCCGCCCGCAGGAACGCCGGCGCGGCGACCTGCGTGTCGCTCAGCACGACGCCGCGCCCGCCGAGCATCCGCGCGACGCCGGTCGCCAGGTCGGCGCTGAACAGCCGCACGACGATCCGGCAGGTGGCGTTGCGCTCGGCGACGAGCAGCGCCGCGTTCAAGTTGGCGAGGTCGTCGGGCCCGAGCAGGCCGACCGCCGACGCGGAGGCCAACTCGGCCTCGTCCCAGACTGCCGGGTCGAGCCAGTCTCCGAGGACGACGCGCGAGGCGTCGCGTGCGGCCAGCGCGTCGGCTGACGAGCACAAAGACACGATTGGCACCCCGGCACCGGACAGCTCCTCGCGGACGCGCAGCGGCACGCCGTCATCGCCCGCGAGCAGCACCAGCGCAGGCGGCGGGACGTTGGGGTCGGAGTCGTCCGGCGCCGGGGGCCGTGTCACTTGGTCAACGATGGTGGCAGCGCAAAACGCCCGCGTCTTCCGCCAAATGGTCAGCATTGCGCTGTACGACATGTCGAACGCCCCTGCCGCGCCGACGCCCTGCCGCGGCGACGCGCCAAGACGCTGGTGTTTCCTAGGAACCCATAAAGCGACGGTCGTCACCAGCCGACAACGGGGAGGTGCTCTGGAGCCGCCCCGGCACACGTCCCCCCGACACCGCGCAGGTCCTTCAGGAATGGCGCACCCGGCCCGCCTCAGCGGCGGTCGTCGTCGTGCTGCTCGCGGCCACGACCGCGGTGCTCGTCGCGGTCGGCGGACCGCCATCGCCGGCGACCCACCTCTACTACCTCGCCGTCATCCTGGCCGCGGTGCTCTACGGCCCGCGCGCCGGCGTCCTGGTCGGCGCCTTCGCCGCCGCGCTGGCCGAGCCGTTCGCGCTGGCGCTCCTCGGCCACTTCGACTCCATCGACTACGGCTGGCTCGTCCGCGCGGGCGCCATGATGCTCGTCGGCTGGGTCTGCGGACGCCTCACCGCGTCGCTGCTGAACCGCGTCGAGGAGCTGGAGACGCTCAACCAGGAGACGATCTTCGCGTTCGTCCGCGCGATCGACGCACGCGACCCGTACACCGCGCGCCACTCCGAGAAGGTCGCCGGCTACGCGGTCCGCCTGGCCCGCACGCTCGGGCTGCCGCCGGCCGACTGCGAGCGCATCCACCTCGCGGGGATGCTGCACGACGTCGGCAAGGTCGGGCTGGAGCGCTCGATCCTGCACAAGCCCGGGAAGCTCACCGACGACGAGTGGCAGCAGGTGCGTGACCACCCGGCGCTGTCAGCGCACATCATCGGCGCGGTTTCGCGCTTTGCCCCGTTCGTCCCCGGCGCGCGCAACCACCACGAGCGCTACGACGGCCGCGGCTACCCCGACGGCCTCGCCGGCAAGGCGATCCCGCTCGACGCCCGCATCCTGGCGGTCGCCGACGCCTACGACGCGATGACCTCGGACCGCTCCTACCGCCCCGCGCTCAGCCACGACGAGGCGATCGCGCGCCTGCACGCGGACGCCGGCACGCAGTTCGACCCGGTCTGCGTGCGCGCCTTCGCCGCGCTGGACCGCGACACCCGCGGCCCGGTCGACGAGCCGCTCGTGCCGCTGCTGGACCTCTGGGCACTGCCCGACGTCGCCTAGGCACCAGCTCAACCGAATGGCCGAGCTGCCGACCTCCAGGGTCGTATGCCCGTCATCCGCTCGCTCCGCCTGAAGCTGATCCTCGCCATCGTCCCGCTCGCCGTCTGCGCCATCGCGCTGTTGACGGTCTTGGCGATCCGCACGGCCGACCGCAACGAGCGCCGGGCAGTGACCGCGCGCCTGACCGAGGAGACCGCGCGCCGCGCCGCCCAGGAGGACCGCGCCTTCCACGAGCAGGCCGACACCTCCAAGAACCTCGCCGCGCTGATGGCCGGCTACCGCAGCGGCTCGCGGCCCGAGGCCGAGGCGATGCTCAAGCGCGTCGCGATCGGCCACCCGAACCTGCTCGGCTTCTGGCTCGGCTACGAGCCCAACGCCTTTGACGGCCAGGACGCGCGCTTTGCCGGCGCCGCCGACCAGACCAAGTCGGGGCGCTTCTCGCCGTACTTCACGCGCGTCGAGGGCAAGGTCACCAACATGCCCGTGGACGCGATGGACGGCAACGCCTACTACGACGTCCCCAAGGCCACCAAGAAGCCGTTCGTCGTCCAGCCCTACGTCTACGAGGGCACGTTGATGACCAGCTACCAGACGCCGATCCTGTACCGGAACCGGTTCGTCGGCGTGGTCGGCATCGACCGCTCGCTCAACGCGATGAACGCGCAGGTTCGCAAGGTCAAGGTCCTGGATTCGGGCTACGCGATGTTGGTGTCCAACAACGGCACGTTCGCCAGCGCGCCGGACGCGAAGATCGTGGGCAAGAAGACGCTCACGCAGGTCTCCGACGCCTCCGTCCTGAAGACGATCGCCGCGGGCGTTAAGTCGCACCGTGGCGGCCAGGTCGAGGCCGACGACCCGTTCCACCCGGGCCGCCGCGCGATCATCACGTGGTCGCCGGTCACGACCGGCGGTTGGGGCTTCATCACGGTCGCGCCCAAGGACGAGGTCTTCGCCTCCGTCAACGCGATGCGCACCAAGCTGCTGGTCGTCGCGCTCGTCGCGCTGCTGTTGCTGGTCGGCGCGATCGTCCTGGTCGCCCGCCGCCTGACGCGGCCCATCGGCGGCTTCGTCGAGCGCCTGGAGCAGCTGTCGTCGGTCGACGTCGCCGCGCTGCGCGAGGGCATGGGCGCGATGGCCAAGGGCGACCTGACCTACGCCGTGACGCCGCAGACCGCGCCGCTGGACGTGCATGGCGCCGACGAGATCGCCCGTGCCGGCCACGCGCTGAACGAGGCCGTCGACGGCACCGGCGAGTCGCTGCGCGCCTACGAGCGCACGCGCGGCGCGCTGGCGTCGATGATCGGCGGCGTCGCGCGCTCCGCCGACGAGCTCAACGCCGCGTCGGCCGAGATGTCGACCACCGCCGAGCAGACCGGCCGCGCGGTCCAGGAGATCGCCACGGCGGTCGAGGGCGTTGCGCACGGCGCCGAGCGCCAGGTCAAGATGGTCTCGAGCGCCCGCCAGCGCACAGACGCGGTCGGCGACGTCGTCCGCGAGAGCGCGGGCGTCGCGGCGGCCACCGCCCAAGCGGCGGACCGCACGGCCGAGGTCGTCGGCGAGGGCGTCGCGGCGGCCCGCAGCGCCACCGAGGCGATGGCCGCGGTGCGCGAGGCGTCGGGCGACGCGACCGCCGCGATCCGCGAGCTGGCCGCGCAGTCCGAGCAGATCGGCAGCATCGTCGCGTCGATCAGCGGCATCGCCGGGCAGACCAACCTGCTGGCGCTGAACGCGGCAATTGAGGCGGCGCGCGCAGGCGAGCAGGGCCGTGGCTTCGCGGTCGTCGCCGAAGAGGTCCGCAAGCTCGCCGAGGAGAGCCAGCAGGCGGCGCGGTCCATCGCGGCGCTGATCACCGATATGCAGGACGGCACCGGCCGCGCGGTCGCCGCCGTCGAGCACGGCGCCGAGCAGACCGGCGCGGGCACCGCGACCGTCGAGCAGGCCGCGGCCGCGTTCGAGGCGATCGGGACCGCGGTGCACGACGTGACCGAGCAGGTCGGCACGATCGCCGACAACGCCGACCGCGTGGTGGCCGAGCTGGCGCGCGTGCAGGACGAGGTCGCGGAGATCGCCAACGTGGCGGAAGACTCCTCGGCCGCGTCCGAGCAGGTCAGCGCGTCGACCCAGCAGACGTCGGCGTCCACCCAGCAGGTGGCGGCGTCGGCGGCGGAGCTGGCACGCACCGCCGGTGAGCTGCGCGAAGCGATCGCCGCTTTCCAGCTGTAGAGCGTCTTCCACGCGACGTCCCCCGATCGCGGGATGCCGGTCGGGGTAAGACAAGTCGATGAACCGGGGAGCGGTGCCTTACGATCCGGAACGCTTCCACCCCGAGCGCCTCGCGGCCGCCCTTGCGGACCCTGACCGTCTCGACGTGCTGCACCGCACCGGAATGCTCGACGGCACGCCGGAGGAGTCCTTCGATCGCTGGGCGGCCCTCGCCGCTCGCGCGCTGCGCACCCCGGTCGCCCTGGTCTCGCTGTTCGATGAGCAGCGGCAGTACCTGAAGAGCATCATCGGCTTCGACGGCGCGGTTCCCACGAACCGGACGATCGCGCCCGAGCTGGGGATCTGCCAATACGTGATCTCCGGCAGCGCGCCGCTGGCGGTCGACGACGCGCGCGAGCACCCGGAGCTCGGCGAGATCCGCGGCCCGCGCGGCCTCGGGCTGCACGCCTACGCGGGAACGCCGATCTGCGTTGACGGTCAGGCGATCGGATCGCTCTGCGTCGCCCAGCACGACCCGCGGCAGTGGCAAGGTGAGGACCTCGAGATGCTCGCGGACTTCGCGGAGGCGATCGCGTCGGAGATCTCGCTGCGGATCGCGGCGATGGACCTGCAACGGGCCAACACGGTGGTCGAGGACCACAACCGCATCCACGAGCTGATCGCCGCCGACGCGCCGCTGGAAGACGTGCTGCGCGAGGTCGTGCTGTCGATCGAGAACTTCGACCCGCGGCTGCGCGGGTCCGTGCTGCTGCTAGACCCGGTCCTGCGGACGATCCACCACGGCGCCGCGCCGTCCCTACCGGCGTCCTACATCGCGCAGATCGAGGGCCTGGTCATCGGGCCGGACGTCGGATCCTGCGGCGCCGCGGCCTACCACGGCACCGAGATCGTCAGCGGCGACCTGGAGCTCGACCCGAAGTGGGCGACGTTCCTGCCGCTGACGCGCGAGCACGAGCTGCGGCACTGCTGGTCGTTCCCGGTCCTGGGGGCGGCGGGCGACGTGCTGGGGACGTTCGGCGTCTACGGCAGTGAGCCGCGGACGCCGACCGAGCAGCACCGCGGGTTCCTGCGTGACGCGGCGCGCCTGGCGGGCATCGCGATCGAGCGCCAGCGGGCGACCGAGGAGCTGGTGCACCGCGCGACGCACGACCCGCTGACCGGGCTGCCGAACCGGACGCTGCTGTTCGACCGCCTGACCCATGCGTTGGCGCGGGCGCGGCGGTCCGGGACCACGCTGTCGGTGCTGTTCGTCGATCTCGATCGGCTGAAGCTGGTCAACGACACGCTCGGGCACGACGTCGGCGACGAGGTCCTGCGCGACGTCGCCGAGCGGATCGCAGGCAGCGTGCGGCCGGGCGACACGGTGGCGCGCTTCGGCGGCGACGAGTTCATCGTCGTGGCCGAGGACATCGAGCCCGACGACGCGGCGATGATCGCCGAACGGATCGTGGGCGCGGTGGCCGAGGCGGTCCCGGGCGGCGCCGACGGGCTGTCGCCGACCGCGAGCGTCGGCATGACCGTGATCGTCGGGGGAGACGTGGACGCCCACGAGGCCGTCCGGCGCGCCGACGAGGCGATGTACGCCGCCAAGGACGAGGGCGGCAACCGGCACCGGCGCGGCTTCGCGGACGGCGACGGCGCAGGGCGGAGGCTGGAGGTCGAAGCCGCGCTGCGTGGCGCGCTGGACCGGGGCGAGTTCCACCTGGTGGCTCAGCCGCTGGCGGAGTTCAACTCGCAGAAGATCGTCGGCGTCGAGGCGCTGCTGCGCTGGACGCATCCGGCGCTCGGGCCGGTCGGACCCGACGAGTTCATCCCGATCGCCGAGGAGACGGGCTACATCGACGCGCTCGGCGCGTGGGTGCTGCGCGAGTCCTGCGCGGCGACCGTCGCCGTGACGCGCGCGACCGGCCGCCCGCTGGAGCTGGGCGTCAACGTGTCGCCGCGGCAGCTGCGCCACCCGGCGTTCCTGGCAGCGCTCGAGGGCGCCTTGGAGGACTCCGGTCTCCCGGCCAGCGCGCTGATCGTGGAGATCACCGAGACCGCGCTGCTGGGCAGCGATCCCGCGACCGCCCACGCGATCGCCGAGCTGCGCGGCCTCGGAGCGCGCCTGGTGCTCGACGACTTCGGCACCGGCTTCTCGTCGCTGTCGATGTTGAAGGAGCGCCCGATCGACGGCATCAAGATCGACCGCTCGTTCGTCGCCGGCCTGCCTTCGGACGCGTCCTCCGGCGCGATCGTCGCCGCCGTCGTTGGCATGGCCCATGCGCTGGGCCGCACCGTCACCGCCGAGGGCATCGAGACCTCCGAGCAGCTCGCGTTCCTGCAGGCGCTCGGTTGCGACCTGGCGCAGGGCTACCTCCTCGGGCGTCCGATGCCGTTCGCCCAGCTGGCGAACGTGCTCGCGCCCGACACACCGGAACGCGCTTAGCCGCTGAGAAAACTTGCCGGTCTGGCAGGTTCTGCGCACCTTTCGTGCTCTGAGCGCTCAAGACCCTTCAAACTTATGCGAAGGGTCAGCGGTTAGACCAGGCTACCGCCGTGATTGTCCCCTCGGTGATCATGTGGGTCTTCATGATCGCCTTCGCCTTCTACCGCCTGCGGCGGTATCGGGCCGGCACGCTGGAGCGCGAGGCGCTAGCGCGCATGCGGATCGCGCACGCCCGCCGCACCGGCGACCTGCGGGTGCTAGAGGCGCGTGGAAGACGAGCACCACCGCCGCCGGAGCGCCTGACGAGCAATCCCCACCCGTCAGGCTCCGTCGACGGCGGCGGTGGCGCCTCAGCCGTCTCGTAGGGCTTAGCGCGGCGATCGCGCGAATGGATCAAGCGGCTACGCGCCAAGCCACAGCGGTAGAGGGCTCGACGAGGACCTCCTCGACGAGCGGCTCGCCGTCGTCCTCGTGGCGCGCGAGCGTGCGGCGCAGGCGGGCGAAGGCGACCGTCCCGGCCAGCGCGGGGACGCCGAGCTGGAAGGCGCGGTAGGCCAAGACGGCGGCGGTCGCGGTCGCCAAGGGGGTTCCGTAAAGCGCGAGCGCGGCGACCAGGCCGCCATCGGTCCCGCCGACGCCGCCCGGCAGCGGCACGAGCCCGCCGAGCTGCCCGAGCACGTAGGCCATCAGGAAGTCGCCGAACGCGGGGGAGTGGCCGAACGCGTGGAACGCCGCGGTCAGCGCCAGCACGTCGAAGACGAGGTAGCCCGCCGCGCCGCCGACCACCGCGGGGCGGCCGGAGCGCAGGAGGGCCAGCGCATCGCGCACGCCCGCTCCGACGGCGGCCCCCGCCGTGCGGGCGCGCGCGAAGCGGCCGGGCTCCTCGGGGATCGCGGCCTGCTCGGGCAGGACGCGGCCGAGGAGCATCACGCCGGCGATCACGACCAGCGCCAGCGCCGTGGGCACGGCGGCCAGCGCGAAGTTCGCGTCGCCCGGCAACACGCCGAGCAGGAGACCGAGCCCGGCGAGGATCGCCACGACGAAGTTCGCCGAGGAGGTGATCAAGAAGAACGCCACGGTCCGGCGCGCGATGTGCTCGCCGTTCATCCCCACGCGGTTCAGCGCCCAGGCGCCGAGCGCCAGGCCACCGGCGCCGCCTGCGGGCAGCAGCACGTTGGCCGCTTGCTCCGACAGGCCGACCTGCGCGCTGAAGCTCCAGGGCATCCGGGCACAGAACACGCCGCGGAAGACCACGACGAACGAGACGACCGAGGCGACCTCGAGGATCAGCGCGATCGCCACCCAGCCCGGCCGGGCGTCGGAGAAGCGCTCGCGCACATCGCCGAGGCCAGGGAGGGTGATCAGCAGCAAGACGGCGATCGCCAGCGGGATGGCGACGCGGATCAGACTGCGTGGGGAGAGGGTCTCGGACACCGTTGCTCAAACAATAGTTGCCTGAGCAAGGAGCGTCAATCGGACCAACTCTCTCAATCTCTGCCGCTCTGTGGCCGATGTCTTCGGTGAGCCGATGCAAACCGTGTCCGCCACCCGCGTCGTACGAGGCCTGGAGTCGATCATCGACGCCGTGGCCGGCGTGCTCGCTGAGCAGTCGCTCGATGCGACGCTTCAGTCGATGGCGCGCGCGCTCAACGGCATCGTGCCCTACACCTCGCTGGCGATCTACGAGGTCGACGCCGAGCACAATCGCCTGCGGCCGGTCTTCGCCGAGGGCCTGTGGGTGCAGGAGACGCTCGCCGACGCGCCCGAGATCGACAACTCGATCTCCGGCAAGGTCGTCCGCTCCCGTCAGCTCGTGCACCTCGAGCCCGGCCACCCGTGGTTCGGCCGCCACCAGATCGCCGACACGCCCCAGGACGTCGAGGCGATCGTCTTCTGCCCGCTGATCGTCTCCGACCGCGTGATCGGGACGCTCAACGTCTGGCGCGAGGACTCCGCCCCCGAGCTGCACGGCGCGGTGCCGACCTTCACGCCCGAGGAGGCGCAGCTGATCAAGCGCTTCGCCTCGCTCGCCGCCTTGGCCTACGACAACGCGCGCCGCCGCGAGCTGCTCTCCGCCCAGGCCCGGACCGACGAGCTGACCGGCCTCTTCAACCGCCGCCACTTCCACGAGCGCCTTGCCGCCGAGCTGTCCCGCGCCCAGCGCGACGAGTCGTCGGTCGGCCTCGTCCTGCTCGACGTCGACGACTTCAAGCGCGTCAACGACGTGTACGGCCACCCGGTCGGCGACGCCGTCCTGGTCAAGTTCGGCGAGGTGCTGGAGGCGCACGTGCGCGCTGGCGACGTCGTCTGCCGCACCGGCGGCGAGGAGTTCGCCGTCGTGCTCCCGAACGCCGACGACGCCGAGGCGACCCGCGCCGCCGAGCGCCTGGTCGCCGCGGTCCGCGACGCCGAGTGGCCGAACATCGGGCGCATGACCGCGTCGGCGGGCATCGCGGTAGCGCCGGTCGACGCCGCGACGGTCGCGACGCTCTTCAAGGCCGCGGACGAGTGCCTGCTCGCGGCCAAAGCGCTGGGCAAGGACCGCGTGGTCCTGCCGCGCCGCTCCGCCCGGGCCGTCTAGCCCACTGCTGACGGCGTTCCCCGGATCCGCGCCCGCGCGGCCTCCGGCTCCATCCCGACCGTGCGCAGCAGGTCGACCGCCGTCGAGCGGATCTGCCCGACGATCACCGAGACGCTCAAGTTGGTCGTCTGCTCCAGCACGGCGGACGCGTGCCGCGCGGCCTGGACGGCGGGATCGATCACGCCGTCGACGCGCCGCGGGTCCTCCATCCACGGCGCGAGCGACACGACCGCCTGGCGCAGCTCCTGGATCGCGTCGCCGACCGCGGGTGGGACGCGATCGCCGGTCTCGATCGCCCGGACCACGCCGCGGGCCAGCACGCGCACGTTGCGGACCGCGAGGTCGATCTGGCTGCCCGCCTCGCCATAGACCGCCAGCGGTCCGCGCTGGTCGCGGCGGATCGGCGCGGCGGCCGCGGTCTCGCGCCCGATCGTCAAGGCCTCCAAGAACCGCTGGGTCGAGGCGTCGATGTCGCGCGCCCGGCGCAGCGCGGCCACGGCGGCCTCGCGGTCGCGATCCTCTAGCGCACGGGCGATCCCGTCCAGCACGTCGGCCAGCTCGCGCAGGACCGGTGCGGCCTCGCGCCGGACCAATGCGATTGGGTCGATCGGCGCGATCACGAAGTTCAGCAGCAGCGCGACCCCACAGCCGATCAGCGCGTCGCCGGCGCGCGTGAACGACAGGCCATCGGTCGGCGGCTGGAGGGTGACGACGAGGATCGCCGAGACCGCGGCCTGGGTCACCAGCAGCGGGCCGCCGCCGAGGAAGACCGCGGTGCACGTCGCCAGGAAGACGATCCCGATGAGTTGCGGGACCCCGCTGCCGAGCTCGAGCACCAGGACGTCGGCCAGCGCGATCCCCAGCGGGACGCCGACCGACAGCTCGATCGCGCGCTCCAGGCGAGACCCGACGGTGAGGCCGAGCGTGATGATCGCCGCCACGGGCGCGAAGAACGCGCCGGTCTGCCCGAACAGCTCGCGGGCGATCAGCCACGACGCGCCCGCGGCGATCGCGCCCATCAGCAGGGTGGGGGCCAGGCGCCGCAGCCGCGCCCACCGGTCCCGCACCGTGACCCGCGAGCGTTCGGCCGCCGCCTCGATCACGTCGCGGGAGGAACTCACTCTGATCTTGGCCCTACCCATTGGCGCCTTGGTCGTCCCACAGCGGACACGCAGAGGGCGATCGCCGGTTTCCTAGGCACCGTGCCGGGGACCTTCTTCGTACACCAAGTTGCGAAGGCCGGCCTTTGGCGCCATATCCCCCGCCGCCGGTTCTTCGCCCTCCTCCGCGCGCCCGGCCATTCGCCGGGCGCGTCGCGTTGTAGGGGTCTTCTAGGACTGTCTTTGGAGGAGACCGCGGCCGGAGCGTCGAAAGACCGACCGCCCATGAAGAGGACGTCCGCGACCATCACCGCCCCGCCGCACGAGGCGCGTGGCCACCAGACACTGTCGGCCTACATCCAGGCGCGCTTCGACGAGTTTTCGCGCAGCCAGAAGGATGTGGCGCAGTACATCGTCGACCACCTCGACGAGGTCGCGTTCCAGACCGCCGAGGAGCTCGCGCGCCGCGCGAACACCTCGTCGTCGACGGTCGTGCGCTTCTCGCAGGCGCTCGGCTTCGAGGGATTCCCGGAGCTGCAGCACTCGGCTCGTGAGGAGTACCGCCGCAAGGTCGCCTCCGGCCAGGTCAGTGGGGCTGGCGCCGCGTCGCCCGAGCCGCTGTTCTCGCTGGATCAGAACGAGTTCGAGACCGCGATCGCTGCCGACTACAACAACGTCGAGGAGACCGCGCGCCGCGTCTCGCGCTCCGACGTCGAGGCGGCAATCAATGCCATTGCCTCGGCCGATCGCGTGCTGGTCTGCGGCACCGATCAGATGGCGTTCTTCGCCAGCTACTTCCGCCACTTGCTGATGTTGTTGGACTTGCGCGCCGAGATCGTGGCGTCGCCGTCACAGGAGGCGCTGTCGCGCCTGGGCCGGATCGACGAGCGCACGCTGGTCATCGGCCTGAGCGCCGGTCGCCCGCACCCGCTCGTCGTCCGCGCGATGAAGCTTGCCCGCCACCGCAAGGCCCCGACGCTCGCGGTTGTCGACGCGACGCTGTCCGAGGTCGCCAAGCTCGCGCAGATCAAGCTGTACTACTCGTCCAACTCCCCGGCCTACGTGCGCTCGCACACCGCGCTGCTCTCGCAGCTGCAGGCGCTGGCCTATGGCGTGTACGCCCGCGACACTGAGCAGTACGCGGATCGCATCAAGGCGTTCCGGCTGAAGTAGTTCGGCGGGGCCAACCCCGGTTGGCCCCAACTTGGCCCGCATTTGGTCCGCTTGGGCGGCCCTTGAACGCGGGCCAAAGTGCGCTAGATTCGCGCTATGCGCGACGAAGCGACGTTCCGGGTGAAGGCCGGTCTGGCCGAGATGCTGAAGGGCGGCGTCATCATGGACGTCGTCGACGCCGGCCAGGCGAAGATCGCCGAGGACGCCGGCGCGGCCGCCGTCATGGCGCTGGAGCGCGTGCCGTCCGACATCCGCCGTGATGGTGGCGTCGCTCGCATGAGCGACCCGGAGATGATCAAGGGCATCCAGGAGGCCGTGACGATCCCGGTCATGGCCAAGGCCCGGATCGGCCACTTCGCCGAGGCGCAGGTGCTGGAGGCCTTGGAGGTCGACTACATCGACGAGTCCGAGGTCCTGACGCCCGCCGACGAGGCGCACCACATCGACAAGTGGGCGTTCAAGGTCCCGTTCGTGTGCGGCGCGACGAACCTCGGCGAGGCGCTGCGGCGTATCGGCGAGGGCGCGGCGATGATCCGCTCCAAGGGCGAGGCCGGCACGGGCGATGTCGTCGAGGCCGTGCGCCACATGCGCTCGATCCGCGGTGAGATCCGTCGCCTGGGCACGCTGGACGAGACCGAGCTGTTCGTCGCCGCCAAGGAGCTGCAGGCGCCCTACGACATCGTCCGCGAGGTCGCGAAGAACGGCAAGCTGCCGGTCCCGCTGTTCTCCGCGGGCGGTATCGCGACGCCGGCCGACGCCTCGTTGATGATGCAGTTGGGCGCGGAGTCGGTCTTCGTCGGCTCGGGCATCTTCAAGTCCTCCAACCCGGAGGCGATGGCTCGCGCGGTCGTCGAGGCCACGACGCACTTCGCCGACGCCGAGCGCGTCGCGGCGGCGTCGACCGGCCTGGGCGATGCGATGCAGTCGTTCGAGGCGCGCAAGCTCGACGATTCGCAGGTCTTCGCGAACCGCGGCTGGTAGGCGCGGCACGCGTGATCGGGGTCCTCGCGCTTCAGGGCGGCTTCGACGCCCACCTGAAGGTCCTGCGCGCGCTTGGCGAGGAGGCGCGCGAGGTCCGCACGGTCGCGGACCTGGAGGGACTCGACGGGCTGGTGATGCCCGGGGGCGAGTCCACCACCATGACGCTCGGCATCGCCCGCGAGGGCCTCGCCGAGCCGCTGCGCGACGCGATCCGCGGCGGCCTGCCGGTGCTCGGCACCTGCGCGGGCCTGATCATGCTCGACCGCGACCATCTTGATGTGATGGACATCGTCGCCAAGCGCAATGCCTTCGGCCGCCAGGTCCGCTCCTTCGAGGCCGACCTCGACTTCGCCGACCTCGAAGGCGATTCCGTCCACGCGATCTTCATCCGCGCGCCGTGGATCGAGGAGCACGGCCCCGGCGTCGAGGTCCTCGCGGCGGTCGACGGCCATCCGGTGGCGGCGCGCGAAGGCGACATCATGGTGTTGGCGTTTCACCCGGAGCTAAGCGGTGAGGATCGCCTCCATCGGCTGTTCCTGGATCGCGTACGCTCGGCGGCTCGGCGATGAGCGACGACGACGAGGCCGACGAGATCTGGCGCGGCATCGTCGAGCGGTTGCTTGCCGAGGATGAGCGGATCGAGCTCAAGCACGCGTTCAGCTCGCCCGGCCTGCGGTTCGACGACAAGATCTTCGCGATGGACGTCAAGGGCGAGTTGGTGGTCAAGCTCGCCGAAGGGCGCTGCGAGGAGTTGGCCTCCGACGGGTACGCGCGGCCGTTCGCGATGGGCGGCCGGCAGATGCGCGAGTGGGTCGTGATCGGCCCCGAGCGCGCGTTCGAGTGGGACGCGCTGGCCGACGAGGCGCTGGCCTACGCGCGCAGGGCATCGGCGACCAGGCGGCCGTAGCGGCGCCAGGTCACGGGGTCGCGCTCGCCTTCGGCACGCAGCACCTGCGAGACGCCCGCGAACAGCACGCGCACGTCGGCTGCGGTGGCGTCGGCGCGCAGGGCGCCTTCGGCGCGGCCGCGGTCGATCAGGGCCTCGAAGGCGGCATGCGTGGTCGCTCGCGCGGCCTCTAGCTCAGGCAGATGGATCTCGGAGGCCAACGACGCTGCGATCGCGCCGTCCTCGGCCTGGCGCTCGGCGATCTCCACGAGCACGTCCTCAAAGGCGCGGCCCGCGTCGTCCTGGACCAGAGCCTGGGTCACCCGGCCGGTGATCCACGCCAGCCGCTGCACGGCGACCGCCGCAACGAGGTGCTCCTTGGAAGCGAAGCTGCGGTAGACGGTGGCCTTGCCGACGCCGGCGACCGCCGCGATCTCCGGGATCCCGGCGTCCATGCCCTTGGCGGCGAAGACCTCGGTCGCGGCCTCGATCACGCGCTCGCGGTTGCGCAGCGCGTCAGCGCGGCGGGGACGCGCGGCGGTGGCGGTGGCGGACGGCATCCGGCTCAGACCTCCGCCGCCAGCGCCGGGTCCGGCAGCGGCGACGCCGCGCCGATCTCCGACGCGATCGACACGTGCTGGTGGCCGCCGTCGGTCGGGATCAAGAACGCCGCGATCGCCGCGATCAGCGCAATTCCGCCGCTGATGAAGAACGCGTCGGCGTAGCCGCTGTCGGACGGCAGGTTCGTGCTCGCCAGCACGCTGCCCGCCAGCACCGCCGCGGTGATCTGCGACCCCAGCGAGGACCCGACGGACCGCACGACCGCGTTGAACCCGGTCGCCTGGCCGGTCTGCTCCGGCGGCACCGCGTCGACGATCAGGTTCGGCATCGCCGCGTAGGCGAGCCCGATCCCGACCGAGGCAATCGTGTTGAACACGAGGATCTCCCACTCCGAGCCATGCCAGATCCCCATCAGGATCAGGCCCAGCGCGGTGGTCGCGCCGCCGAGCGCGAGTGGCAGCTTGTTGCCACTGCGGGCGCCCAGAATGCCGGAGATCGGCCCGACGAACAACATCGCCAGCGCCGACGGCAGCATCAGGACCCCCGCTGCGGTGGCGCTCAGCCCGAAGCCGTAGCCGGTCGACTCCGGAGCCTCGGCCAGCTGCGGGATCAAGATGTAGGCCCCGAACATCCCGAAGCCGACGAGGATCGTCGCGACGTTGGTCATCAACACCGGCGGGCGGCGCAGCGTGACGATGTCGGCCATCGGCTCGGCCGTGCGCTTCTGCAACCACACCCAGAACGCGAGGATCGCCAGGCCGATCGCGACCAAGGCAATGACCTTGGGTGAGCCCCAGCCCCAGACGTTGGCGCGGGCGATCCCGACCATCGGCAGGACGAGGCCGACGCCGAGCACCGCGGCGCCGCGCAGGTCGACCTTGCCGGGCGTGCGGATCGGCGACTCGTGGATCCAGATCTGGACCGCGACCGCGGCGAGCGCCGACATCGCCGCGCTCAGCCAGAAGATGTCGTGGTAGCTGGCGTTGTCCACCAGCAACCCGCCGATGACCAGGCCGAGGCCGCCACCGATACCGAGCGTCGCGGAGATCAGGCCGATCGACTGCCCGACGCGCTCGCGCGGGAACTCGTCGCGGATGATCCCGAAGCACAAGGGGAAGATGCCGCCGCCGACGCCCTGCAGGACGCGGCCGGCGACGACGACTCCCAGCGACGAGCCGAGCGCGGCGACGACCGAGCCGAGCGTGAAGAAGATCAGCGAGATCACCAGCAGCCGGCGCTTGCCGAACATGTCGCCGAGCCGGCCGAAGAGCGGCGTGAAGACGGCGGCAGCCAGGAGGTAGCCGGTGAGCGTCCAGGCGACGCCGGAGGAGTCGGTGTGCAGCTCCTCCTTGAGGACGCCGAGCGCGGGGATCAGCGTGGTCTGGGCGAGCGCGAAGGCGAGCGCGGCGATGCTCAGGATGAGCAGGCTGCGCATGGGGTGGGGACGATCGAGAGCGTGTGAGGAAGGAGTCTGAGACATAAGTGGACCTTGGGGTCCACCTAGCCTAGCGTGAAGTGGACTCTGGAGTCCGCTTGGCCGTCTCGACCGTGTGCTCGCTCACCACGAGCGGCTCGACGAAGTGCAATAGGTAGTCCGGGCCGCCGGCCTTCGTGCCCGTCCCGGAGAGCCGGTTGCCGCCGAACGGCTGGCGTCCGACCATGGCCCCTGTGATCGGCCGGTTCACGTACAGGTTGCCAACGGGGGTGCGCGCGACGACCGCGTCGATCACGTCCGGATCCGACGAGAACAGGCCGCCGGTCAGCGCGTAGCGCAGCGCGTCGACGCGCGCGCAGGCCTCGTCGAGCGACCCGTAGCGCTCGACGGTCAGCAGCGGCCCGCCGACCTCGTCGGTCAGCGCGGGCGCCGACGGGTCGACGTCGGCGATCACGATCGGCGGGCAGTACCAGCCGCCGTTGGCGTCGCCGCCGAGACGCCGGTGCGCGACGACCCTCCCGGAGCGCGCGGCGTGCGTGGCGTAGCGCGCGATGCGGTCTTGGGCGGCCGCCTCGATCACCGGCCCGACCTCGGTGGCGAAGTCCTCCGGCGGCCCGACGACCAGCTCGTCAACCGCGGTCGCCAGGCGCTCCAGCAGCTCGTCGGCGATCGTCTCGTCGGCCAGGATCCGTGACGCCGCCGAGCACTTCTGGCCCGCGTAGTCGAAGGCCGAGCGCAGGATCGCTCCGACGGCGACGTCCAGATCGGCGTCCGCGGCGACGATCACGCAGTTCTTGCCGCCCATCTCGACCACCGCGCGCTTGAGGTGGCGCTGGCCGGGCGCGAGCTGCGCGGCGGCCTCCACGATGTCCAGCCCGGCACGGGTGGAGCCGGTGAACGCGATCGTCGCCACGCGCGGGTCGCGGACCAGGTGTGCGCCGGTCTCCGGGCCGCCGGGCAGCAGCCCGATCGCGTCGGGCGGGACGCCCGCGTCGCGCAGCGCCTCGACCAGCACGAACGCGCACAGCGGCGTCTGGTGGGCGGGCTTGAGGACGACGGCGTTGCCGGTCGCCAGCGCAGCGGCGGTCATCCCGGCCGGGCCTGCGAGCGGCAGGCTGAACGGGCTGATGACCCCGACCACGCCGCGCGGCGCGTAGTGCATGAAGTTGCGCTCGCCCGGGACCTGGAAGAGCGCGCGCCCGCGGCCGAGCACGACGGCTCCTCGCGCGTAGAACTCCAAGAAGTCGATGGCCTTGCAGACCTCGGCGTCGGCCTCGGGCCACGGCTTGCCGGCCTCGCGGACGCAGAGTGCCGCGAGCGTGGTGCGGCGCTCGCGCAGCCAGGTCGCGGCGCGCGAGAGGACCTGTGCGCGCTCGCGCGCCGGCAGCGACGCCCACTCGGCGAACCCGTGCTGGGCGGCCGAGACGGCGGCGGTGACCTCCAGCGCCGTGGTGATCGGCGCGGCGCCGACCCGGCGTGACGGCGTGGCCGGGTCGGTCGAGCTCAGCTGCGCGCCGTCGCGGCGCTTGCTCCCGATCCACACCGGCACCGCGAGCGGGAGCTGGCCGTCAAGCCATGTGAGGCCCTCGAGCAGCTGCTCGCGATGGGTCGCGTCGTCCAGATCCAGGACGGGTTCGTTGTGGAACGGCGGCAGCTCGATGTCAGCGAGCGTACATCTGGACCGGTTGCTGGGTGTTGCGGGGGCTAGGGCGTCGTGCCGGTCGCGTCGGTGACTTCGGGCGCGCTCGTGCCCAGCGAGTCGGCCTGCTCGGCGGTGGTGGTGCCGGTCGCGGCGGTGGTCGACGTCGTGGTCTTGGCCTTCGCCTTGACCTTGATCGGCAGCGGCGTCGTGACCGGCGCCTCGACCTGCGGGGCGGGCGGCTTGGAGACCGTCGCGGCGCCGTCGTCGCCGCTGAAGACCCCGCCGAGCGCGGCGGCGGCCGCGCCGAGCGCGAGCACCAGCAGGACCGGGAGCAGGATGACCAGCGGGCGCGCGCCGGAGCGGCGGGCCTTCTTGCCGCCGGTGAGGACGGTCCCGGGCTCGGCTTCTGGCAGCGCGTCGTGCTCGTCGGCGATGGCGTCCGGCAGCTCGTTGTTCCACTCGGCGGTGGCGCCGAAGTCGAGCTCGTCCCCGGCGTCAAGCGGCGCGGCGACGCCGGCCTCGACGTCCTCCAGCAAGGCGTCGGCCTCGGCGTCCGCGGGCGTCTCGGCTTCAACCGCGGCCGGGACCGGCACCTCGACCACGATCGGGACCTCGTCGTCGAGGTCCGGCAGCTGCGGGTAGGCGCCCGTCAGCGTCTCGCCGACCGGCGCGTCCGGCGCAGGCGCCGGCGCGACCCCGTGCGGCGTCAGCGACACGGCCTCCAGCGCCTCGATCAGCACCGACGACGTGTCGGTGCCCAGCGTGTCGACCGCAGGGTCTTGGTAGGCCAGCTCCGCGCGGCGGAAGATCTCGGCGAGCGCATCGCAGCGCTCGCAGCGCTCCAGGTGGCGCGCGAGGCGCTCCAGGTCGGCCTTGCCGAGCGCGCCGTTGGCCCGCGCGGCGAGCATCGTCGGCACGTGCTGGCAGGTCTGGGTGCCGCGCGAGCGCAGCTTGCCGGACGGCGGCGGGCCGCTGGGCTGGCGGGCCAGCGACGCGGCCGCGTGCCGGGTGGCGCCGCGCAGCAGCCCTTCCGGATCGAGCGCGGTCAGGTCGGGCGCGTCACGCACCGCAGCGCGGAAGCGGGCGAACGCCTCAGCCGCCGCGCGATCGGCCATTCGGGGGCCGCAGACCTGCGTGCAGAACGCGACCACCGCCGGTCCACGACGCTCTACGAGCGCCGCCAAAGCGGCGCGGTCTCCGGCCTTCACGCCTTCCGGCGTGACGCCCTTGTCGGAACTGCCTTCCATCGCCGCGGAGCCTAGACGGCCATCCAGCGGCATGTACTCCAGCGCCTCGTTCACAGCCATCCCTTGTCCTCCGCCACCTTGACGGCCTCGGCCCGTGAGTGGGCCCCAAGCTTCTGCATCGCACTCGACAGGTAATTGCGCACCGTGCCCTGAGACAGGTGCAGGCGTTCCGCGACGTCGGCCACCGGGGAACCGCCGCGCGCCGCGGCCAGGACCTCGGCCTCGCGCGGGGTCAGCGGTGACTCGCCGTCGGCCAGCGCGGCCGCGGCCAGCGCCGGGTCCAGGACCCGCTCGCCGTCCATGACGCGCCGGATCGCGGTCGCCAGCTCGGTCGCCGGGGCGTCCTTGAGGACGAAGCCCCGCGCGCCGCTCTCCATCGCCCGGCGCAGATAGCCCGGACGGCCGAAGGTTGTGAGGATGACCGCGCGCACGTCGGGGAGCGCGTCGGCCAACTCGCCCGCGGCGGACAGGCCGTCGCCGCCGGGCATCTCGATGTCCAACAGGGCGACGTCTGGTGCCGCATCGCGCGCGGCGGCCACGACTTCGTCGCCGCGCGCAACCTGCGCGACGACCTCGATGTCGCCTTCGAGCGTCAGCAGCGACGCGAGCGCGCCGCGCACCATCGCCTGGTCCTCGGCGATCAGCACGCGGATCATCGCGCGGCCTCCAGCGGGACGGTCACGCTCAGGCGGAACCCGGCGGCGCCGTCCTGCGCGGGGCCGGCGTCCATGCGGCCCCGGACGCGGGCGACCCGCTCGGCGAGTCCGGCGAGGCCGGTGCCGGACGTGTCGCCACTGGACGACGCGCTGCCGTCGTCGACCAGCTCCAGCGCCGCGTCGGTCGCATTTACCGCGACGCGGATCCGGACGCGCCGGGCGTCTCCGGCATGGCGGAGGACGTTCGTGGCGCCCTCGCGGATCGCCCAGGCCAGCACGGCCTCGGCGTCCGGGGGCAGATCGACGGCCGGCGCGGGCGCGGCGTCGACCTCAAGGCCGGCGGCGGCGAGCGTGTCGCGCGCGCCGGCCAGCTCAGCGGCGAGGATGGGCCGCGCGTAGCCCGCGACGGCCTCGCGGACCTCGGAGAGCGCGCGACGGCTTACCGCCTCGATGTCGCGGACGTGGGTGGCGGCCTCTTCGGGCTGGTCGACGATCAGCCGGTTGGCGAGCTCGCTCTTGAGCGCGATCACGCTGAGCGAGTGGCCCAGGAGGTCGTGCAGGTCACGGGCAAAGCGCAGGCGCTCGTCGGCGACCGCGAGGCGGCCGATCTCGTCGCGGGCGTAGCCGAGCTGGCGGTTGACGACGCGCAGGCGCCGGAAGCCGCCGGTGAGCATGCCGACGCCGAAGGTGACGATGAAGAGGCTGAAGGCGGCGCCGCCGTCGTTGGCCGCCAGGCCGGCGGTGAGCGCGGCCGCCAGGCCCTCGGCGACGATCAGCGGGATCGCGATCTCGCGCGCGACCCGCAGCCCGGTCGCGGCGGCGACAAAGCACCACAGGCCCGACCAGTCGCTGTTGCCGGCCAGCGCGGAGAGCGCGGCGGCCAGCACCGCGAGGCCCGCGACGCGCATCATCGACTGGCGGTCGTCGTCGGCGAAGCGATCCTGGATGACCCAGCCGCCGATCATCGTGCGCCAGTAGAGCGCGACGAACGCGATCAGGCCGGCGAGGGCTGCCGCGGTGGCGATCCCGTCGAGCTCGTTGAAGGCGTCGAACGCGGGGCCGGCGACGAAGACCAGCGACAGCATCATCGCCCACTGCCCACGGCGAGGGACGATGAGCAGTCCCTCCTCCGGTGGGCAGGGCTGAGCGCGCACGCGAGAATGGTCGCGGGTCGGGGGAAGCAGCATGGACGGATGGTCCCCCTCCAGGCCGATCGGCGGTAGGGGGCCGATCTCCCGTCTTGGGCGTGACAGGTGTCACGGCGTGCGCGTGGCGGCGCGGATCACGGTCTGCGTTGGGGTCGTTGGGCGGCCGACCCAGAGGGCGGTGATGCCGTTGTTGGTGGGGGCGAGGCGCACCGAGGAGACTGATTCGGCGGGGGAGACGTCCTCGACCGGGCCGAAGGCGGTGGTGTTGGGCGCGATCGCGGCGCCGCGGGCGATCCCGCCGCCGTTCTGGTTGGGGAGCGGCACGATCCAGGCGACGGCGATCGTGCCGTCGAAGCCGGCAGCGACGGTCGCGTTGCGGAGGCCGCCCTGGGTGGGCGCGGCGTAGGCGGTGGGGCCAAATGCGCTGCCGCCGCTGGTGCGGTGCAGCGTGGGCCGGGGCCCAGCGGCCGTGGTCTCGACGGTGGCGATCGCCCAGCCGCCGGGGGCCTGGACGATCGTGAACGTGGCGGACGCGCCGTCGGTGATGAGCGTCTGTGGCGTGGTGAAGGTTGAGCGCCCGACGAGCATCGCGGCGGTCTGCAGCGAGGTCGCGCCGCGGTAGACGTGGCGGCGCCAGACGACGCGGACCTGGCCACGCGCGTCGACGGCGGCGCTCAGCGTGAAGGTGGTCTGGCTGGCGGTCGTCGAGGTCGCCAGCGTGCGCAGCGAGCCCCAGCCGTGGCCGGCGTGGCGCACGCGCGCGAGGACCTGGCCTTGGCGGGCGAAGGCGACGACCTGGTCGCCGCGCGCGTTGGCGGCGGCCGCGAGCTGGTCCGCGCGGCCGGTTCCGGCGATGGTCGACGGCTGCGTCCACGCGCCGTTGCGGCGGTCGATGACCCGCACGATGCGGCGGTTGGCGCCGGTAGAGGTCTTCGTCGGCTGGATGTAGGCGATCAGCGCGCGGGTCGAGGTCTGGGCCGTGGCCAGTACCGGCGCGTGGTAGACGGGCGCTGTGGCGAGGGTCCGAGCCGTGCCGTTGTCGAACGACACGCGCAGGCGCGAGACGAAGTAGCCGGAGCGGTCGCGCGTCGGCAGGCCCTGGGCGGCAAGGGAGAGCGTCTGGTCGCGGGCGTAGGCGGAGATCGCGGCGACGCCGTCGAGCGCCGGCGCTTCAGGCTCGAACGCGGTGGAGCCGGCGGGACGGGAGGCGATCGCCTCGCCGCCGATCGCGTCGTTGCCGATGTTGTCCTGCCACGGCCACGCGGCGACGATCCGGCCGTCAGAGCGCGGCGAGACCAGCAGCGGCCCGGCGAAGGTATGCGGTTGGGAGACCGACTGCGGCGCGCTCCACGTGGCGGCGTGGGCGGAGCTGCCCGACGTTGCCAGGGCGATGGCGACGGTGAGGAAAAGTGCGCGGCGCATGTTCAGGGAACGTACGCCCCGGGTCGGAGGTTGCGCCGTTGCCGCCGTCATACTCGAAGGCCGAGATGCGGACTATCGCGCACCTGGCGACGATCGAGGCAGAGCGCTGAGCGCTCCGCGTGTCGTCATCGACGCCCGCGCGGCTGCGCGGCCAGAGCTCGGTGGGGTGGAGCGGTGGGCGCGGGAGCTGAGCGCGCGGCTTCCCGTTCTCGCGCCGGCGCGCTACGTCGTCGCGCGGCCGCCGGGCGCGTTCGCGCACCGGGCGGGGCACGCGTGGGAGCAGCTCGTGCTGCCGGTCAGCGCGCGGCGGGCGGCGGCGATCCTCTGCCCGGCGAACCTCGCGCCGCTGGCGGGGCGACGCAATGTGGTGGTCTTGCACGACGTCGCGCCACTGCGTGAACCGGGCTGGTACAGCGACCTGTACGTGAAGTGGCAGCGGGCTGTGCTCCCGCAGATCGCCAAGCGTGCGGCGAAGGTGATCGCGCCCTCGGCGTTCTCGAAGGCCGAGGTGGTGGAGTTGCTCGGCGTGCCCGATTCGCGTGTCGCGGTCGTGCCGGGTGGGGTGGACGCGCGGTTCACGCCATCTGCGGACGCCGCGGGCGCCCGTCGCGCGCTCGGGCTAGAAGACAAGGACTATGTTTTGACCGTGGCGAGCCGAACCGCGCGCAAGAACCTCAACGTGCTCGACCTCGCGGCGCGCCGGCTGGCCGCGCGCGGCGTCGCGCTGGTCGCTGCCGGCGGCGACCGCCCGCAGTTCCGCGACGACGCGCCGACCGCGGGCGTCCGCACGCTCGGCCACGTCGACGACGCGCTGCTGCCGGGGTTGTACGCGGGCGCCGCCGCGTTCGTGCTGCCGTCGCTCTACGAGGGCTTCGGCCTGACCGCGCTGGAGGCGCTGGCCGCGGGCGTCCCGGTTGTCGCCGCCGACCGCGGCGCGCTGCCCGAGGTCTGCGGCGACGCCGCGCAGCTCGTTGATCCGACCGACGCCGAGGCGGTCGCCGCCGCGCTGGAGCGCGCGCTGGACGATCGGGAGGCGTGGCGCGCCGCCGGCCCGCCGCAGGCCGCGCCGCTCACGTGGGACGCGACCGCGCGCGGCGTGGACGCCGTGCTGAGCGAGGTGCTCGCGTGAGCGCGCGCGTTATCTCGTTGCGCGTCGGCGCCGCCAAGCCCGTCCTGCCCTTCCGCGGGCACATGGTCGAGTCCGGCATCTACAAGGATCCAGTCGACGGCCGCCTCGCGCTGACCGTCGATGGCCTGCCCGGCGACGAGCAGGCCGACCTCACCGTCCACGGCGGTCCTGACAAGGCCGTCTGCGCCTATCCGTCCGAGCACTTTCCGTACTGGCGCGACGCGATCCACCCCGAGATCGATGACGGCGCCTTCGGCGAGAACGTCACGCTCACCGGCCTCACCGAGCACGACGCCCACATCGGCGACACCTACACCTTGGGCGATGACGGCGCCGTCGTCCAGGTCAGCCAGCCACGCGGCCCCTGCTACAAGGTCGGCGTCCGCTGGTCCTCCAAGACGCTCGTCCGCCTCATGGGCGAGGAGCTGAAGGCCGGGTTCTACTTCCGCGTCCTACACCCCGGCACCATCGGCCTCGGCGACACCCTCACCCTCACCGACCGCGTCTCCGACGTCACCGTCGCCGAAGTCCTCCGCGTTACCTACCGCGACCGCCACGACGCCGACGCCATGCGCCACGTCCACGCTGTCCCTGAGCTCGCCGAGCAGTGGCGCCTGGCGCTCGACTACCTGCTCACCCGCGCCTAGCCGTCCAGCGTCTTGACAAACAGGACGCGGTGGAAGCCGCTCTGCGTTTCGCGCCCGGTCTCGGTGTAGCCCAACCTGGGGTACATGACCAAGTTGTCGGCCATGGCGGCGTTGGTGTGCAGGCGGACCTCGGCGAAGCCGCGGCGGCGCGCCTCGTACTCGGCGAACTCCAGCAGCGCGCGACCGAGGCCATGGCCTTGAAACGCGGGCGCGACCGCGACGTTGTTGACGACGAGGTGGTCGCCGTTGTCCACCAACACGATCGAGGACGCCAGCGCGCCGGAGCCCTCGTCGGCGTCGCGCACGTACTGCTCGCCGGCGGCGATGCGCGCCGCGTGGTCGTCGTCCATCGGCATGGGCCGCTGGCCGACGGCCTCGATGTGGCGGGAGAACGCGGCCTCGACCAGCGCGCCGACGGCGCCGGCCTCGTCCGGTCGCGCCCGCCGCATGCTCACGACGCGGCGCTCGCGAACCGCACGACGCCGTCGTCCTCGACCTCGCGCACCTCGCCGCGCTCCAGCAGCAAGTCGACGTGCCCGAGGACCTCGCTCAACGTGAGGAAGGCCTGCGTGACCGCGACGTTGCCCCACATCTGCTGGGCGATCTCGAACGCGGACTTCGGCTCGCCGGCGATGATCCCCGCGATCTTCGTGACGCGCCGCTCGTGGCCGGCGAGGCGCTCGTCGATCAGCGTGCGGTGGTCGTCGATCGGCTCGCCGTGGCCCGGCAGGACCTGGCGCAGCTCCATCTCGCGCGTCGCGCGCAGCGACTCGAGGTAGGTGATGAGCGCGCGCGGGCGCGGCGCATCCGCCGGGGCGTCGAGGTCCAGCGGCCGCGAGATCAGCGGGTTGGACGAGATGTGCTTGATGAGGTGGTCGCCGGCCATCAGGTCGCCGGTGGTTGCGTCGAAGAACACGGTGTCCGACGGCGAGTGCCCCGGGCGGTGCAGGATCTCCCACGTGCGACCGGCGAAGCCGAGCGTCGATCCGGCGGCCAGCGGCGTCGTTACCTGCACCGGCGAGCCCCAGGCGCGGAAGGAGCTCGAGACGGCCCGCAGCGCGACGACGACGTCGCCCGGGATCCCGTTGCGCCGCATCAGGTCTGAGGCGAAGTTGTCGTCCTCTTCCATCGCGCTGCCGTAGCGCGCCAGCCACGGCGCCAGCGCGTCCAGCGCGCAGACCTCAGCGCTCGAGCGCTCGGCCAGGATCTGCGCCAACCCGATGTGGTCGATGTGCTGGTGGGTGAGGACGATCCGCTCCAAGTCCTCGATCTTGCGTCCGTGCTCGGCGAGCGCGGCCTCCAACGTCGTCAGCGACGTACCGGAGTTCGGCCCCGCGTCGACCAGCGTCAGGGGGTCGTCCTCGACCAGATACGTGTTGACCCGCCCGACCGCGAACGGCGTCGGGATGGGGAGGACCTTGATGCTGTCGTCAGCGCTCACGCGCGGATCCGGCCCAGCACCTCGTCGCGCTTGGCCTCCATGTCGGCCTCGCTGACCAACGACTCCAGCGTGAGCCGCAGCAGCGGCTCGGTGTTCGACGGGCGCACGTTGAAGTGCCAGTCCTCGAAGTCGATCGAGACGCCGTCGACGTGCGTGACCGTCGCGCCGGGCTGGCTGCCGTAGTGCTCCTCCAGCTCCTTCATCTTGGCGGCGCCGTCGTTGACCTCGCTGTTGATCTCACCCGAGATGAAGTACTTGGCCTTGTAGGGCTCCAACAACTCGGACATCTTCTTGCCCTCGACGCTGAGCTTCTCCAGGACCAACAGCGCCGGGAGCGTCCCGGAGTCGGCGTTGTAGAAGTCGTGGAAGTAGTAATGGCCTGAGACCTCGCCTCCGAAGATCGCGCCCTCGTCGCGCATGCGCGTCTTGAAGAACGCGTGGCCGACGCGGTTGATGTGCGGCGTGCCGCCGGCGGCCGTGACGGTGTCCGGCACCGCCCGGGAGGCGCGCGCGTCGTAGAGCACGTCGGCGCCCGGGGTCTTGGCCAGCAGGTGCTCGGCGAGGATCGCGGTGAGGAAGTCGCCGTCCACGAAGCGACCGGTGTCGTCGATGAAGAAGCAGCGGTCGGCGTCGCCGTCCCAGGCGATCCCGAGGTCGGCGCCCTCGCTGACCACCTTGTCGATGATGAACTGGCGGTTCTCCTCCAACAACGGGTTGGGCTCGTGGTCGGGGAAGTTGCCGTCGGGCGTGAAGTAGGTCTCGACCAGGTCGAGGCCGAGGCCGCGCAGGACCGGGCCCGCCATCGGGCCGGCCATGCCGTTGCCGCCGTCCACGACGACCTTCAAGGGCTTCACGTTGGTCGGTTCGATCGCCTTCAGCGCGGCGACCTGGAAGTCCTCGTAGAGGTCGACCTCCTCGACCTCGCCCGGCGTCGCGGCCGGCTCGCCGAACGCGTCCTCCTGGACGAGCTTACGGATGTCCTGGATCCCCTCGTCGCCGCTCAGCGCGATCGCGCCGCGCTTGACGAGCTTGGCGCCCGTGTAGGCCTTCGGGTTGTGCGAGGCGGTGCACATCAGGCCGCCGTCGAGGTCGCGCGACCCGACCAGCCAGTACAACATCTCGGTCCCGACCTGGCCGGCGTCGATCACCGTCGCGCCTTCCGCGACCATCCCAGCGCGGTAGCGCGCGGCCATGTCCGGAGCGCTGAGCCGCATGTCGCGCCCGAGCCCGAGCCGCAGCTCCGTCGTGTCCTTGCCCTCCAGCTGCGCGATCACCCGCGCGAACGCGCGCCCGATCAGCTCGGCCGCCTCCGGCCCCAGCTGATCGCCGTGGATGCCGCGGATGTCGTAGGCCTTGAAGATCTCAGAGGGGACGTTCATCGCCTGGAATCCTAGTCGGCGACCACGTCACCGCGTGGCCGCGCCGTGTCAGGCAGAGTTCCCGCGCGTGACGGACCCGATGCCCCCGGTGGCGATCCTGTGCGGTGGCCGCGGCGCCCGGTTGCAGGAGCACACCGGCACGATTCCCAAGCCGCTGGTGGAGATCGGCGGACTGCCGATCGTCTGGCACGTGATCCGCCTGTACGCGCAGGCGGGCTTCCGGGAGTTCGTGTTGCTGACCGGCTACCTCGGCGAGCAGATCACGGCGTTCGTGGACGGGCACGAGTGGCCGGCGGACGTGCGCGTGCGGTGCGTCGACACCGGGCTGGACACGCCGACCGGCGGGCGGCTGCACGCGGCGGCGTCGCTGTTGGAGGGCGGGACGTTCTGCGCCACCTACGCCGACGGCGTCGCAGACGTCGACCTGCGCGCGCTGATCGCCTTCCACGCCGAGCACGACGGCGCGGCGACGATGACAGTCGTGCGGCCGGAGTTGCAGTTCGGGGTCACGGAGCTCGGCGGCGCCGGGGATCGCGTCACCGGCTTCCGCGAGAAGCCCCGTAGCGAGCACTGGGTCAACGGCGGGTTCTTCGTCTTCGACGCGCCGGTCCTGGAGCGCCTCGCGCCCGAGCACGTGCTGGAGCGCGAGCCGCTGGAGGGCCTGGCGGCGGACGGGGAGCTGCGGGCCTATCGCCACGACGGGTTTTGGGACTGCATGGACACCTACAAGGACGCGGTCCTTCTGAACGACCTCTGGGCGAGCGGCGCGCCGCCGTGGAGGACGTGGGCGTGAGCGGAAGCGGCGCCGGCCCGGCCACCGCGTTGGTCACCGGCGGAACCGGCGTCATCGGGCGCGCTTTGGTGGCCGCGCTGCGGGCTCGGGGCGATCGCGTGATCGTGCTCGCGCGTGGCCCGGAAGCCGACGTCCGCGGCGACGTCGCCGACGCGGGGCTGGTCGCGCGGGCTTTGGAGGGCGTCGACGTGGTCTTCCACCTGGCCGGTGACGCGCTCGGCGGCGGGGCGGTCAACGTCGACGGAACCCGCGCGGTGGTCAGCGCGGCGGCCGCGTCCGGATCGGGCGGCGCGCGCGTCGTCGTCGGTGGCACGCTGGCGGTCTACGGCCCCGCCGACGGCGCGCTGAGCGAGGACACCCCGTTCGCGCCCGTCTCGCCCTACGCGATTACCAACGCGCGCGCTGATGAGCTGGCCCGCGAGCACGGCGCGATCGTCGCGCGCCTGACCAACGTCTACGGCCCCGGCGACCGCCACGCCACGCGACTGATCCCCGAGCTGGTCGCCGCCGCCCGCGAGCAGCGCGCGCCACGCCTGCGCTCCGACGGTACGCCGCGCCGCGACTTCCTGCACGCCGACGACGCGGCCCGCGCGCTCATCGCGCTCGCGCTTGCGGACACCTCTGCCGCCACGCCCGGCGAGGCCTACAACATCGGCTCGGGCGTGCCGGTGTCCGTGCGCGAGGTGGTCGAGACGCTCGAGGCGATCACCGCGCGTCCGTTGCACGCGGTCTACGAGTCAGGACCGGAGGACGGCACGACGCGCGTCGCTGACATCACCAAGGTGACCGCGGCGACCGGGTGGCGCGCGATGATCCCGCTGGCTAACGGCCTGCGGGCGTTGTTGTAGGGCTCCGTCGCGCTGCCGCCGCTAGGCGACGCTGCGCCGCCGCGGCCGCCACGTCGCGCGCGACGTGTGCAGCTGCGGCACCAGCAGGCGGGCGCGGTCACTCGGCTCGCGCGCCCAGCGCTCGAACTGCGCCGCGGGCATCGGGCGCGCCAGGCCGAAGCCCTGCGCCACGTCGCAGCCCAGCTCGGCCAGGCGCTGCCAGACCTGCGGGGTCTCGACGCCCTCGGCCACGACCCGCAGCCCGAGCGCGCGGCCGAGGCCGACGACCGAGCCGACGATCGCCGCGTCCTGCGGGTCCTCGACCATCCCGAGGACGAACGAGCGATCCAGCTTCAGCTCGTCCGCGGGCACGTTCTTCAGCTGCTCCAGCGAGGACTGGCCGGTGCCGAAGTCGTCGACCGAGATCTCGACGCCGGAGGCCTTGATCCGGTTGAGGATCGCGATCGCCCGCGAAGTGTCGCGCATGACCGCGTCCTCGGTGACCTCGACGCAGAGGTTCTCCGGCGTCAGCGCGTGGCGCGCCAGGGTCTCGGCGATCCGGTCCGGCAGCGTCGCGTCGACGAGGACGATCGCGGAGACGTTGACCGCCACGTGGATGTCCAGCCCGGACCGGCGCCACGCCGCCGCCTGGGCGACCGCGGCTTCCAGGACCCAGAGCGTCAGCTGCGGCATTAGGCCGGTGCGCTCAGCGATGGGGAGCAGGACCCCGGGCGGGACGTCGCCTCTTTGAGGGTGCTTCCAGCGGATCAGCGCCTCGGCGCCGGAGATCCGGCCCGTGGCGATGTCGACCTGCGGCTGGAACGCCAGCCACAGCTCGTCGCGGTGGAAGGCGTTGCGCAGGTCGGTGGCCAGCGCGAGGCGGTCAAGCGAGTGGTCGTCGTGCTCGGCCATGTAGCCGGCGACGACCGTGCCCAGACGCTTGGCGTCGTACATCGCGACGTCGGCGCGGCGGGCCAGCTCGTGCGAGTCGTATGCGTCCTGCGGGAAGTGCGCGATGCCGACCGAGGCGTTGACCGCCACGTCGACGCCCTCGATCCCGACCGGCGCGTGCAGCGCGGCGCCGATGAGGTCAGCGACGGCGCGGGCGTCAAAGCCTTCAGGGACGATCGCGGCGAACTCGTCGCCACCAAGGCGCGCGAGGGTGCCCGGGACGACCGACTCCAACCGCCGCGAGATCGCGATCAGCAGCTCATCGCCGGCGGCGTGGCCGAGCGTGTCGTTGAGCTCCTTGAAGCCGTCGAGGTCGAGCTGGAGGAGCGCGAAGCGGCGCGATGAGCGCTCGCCGGCGGCGGTCAGGACCTCGAGCTCGCGGAACAGCGCGCGGCGGTTCGGGAGGCCGGTGAGGTCGTCGGTGAGAGCTTCGCGTCTGTGAAGCGCGAGCGACCTGACCTCACGGAGCGTCCACACCAGCCGCGCGAGCGCGGAGGCGAACGTGGCCGCCGCGAGGATGATCGCGGCGGTCGGCATCCGGTCGAAGTGGTCGACGACCAGGACGGCGGCCGCGAGCGTCGCGATCGACGCCGGCGACGTCAGCTCCCACCAGCCGCCGACGGGCAGCATGCGGCCTGGAGCAGGACGGGCCCATGATGCTGTTGCCAGCAGAAGCAGCCCGAGCGACCAGCAGACGCCCATCGCGGCGGAGGCGTCGTGGTGGCCGCCGGTCAGGGAAACCACGCGCAAGGTGTCGGCTGCCAGGGTGAAGGTGAGGCCTGCGGCAAGGACGAGGCCTTGCGGCGACGGCCGGCCGATCATCAGCAGCGTGCCGAACAGGATCCCGAGCAGCGCCAGATCCGCCGCCGGGTATGCGACGTTGACCATCAACGTGAAGTCGTTGAGGCCGGTCAGGTCGTCCAAGAAGACGGCAGCGATGTAGGTCGCCGAGGCCAGCCCGATGAGCAGCCCATCGAGCCAGAACGACTTATGCGCGTTGCCGAGATAGTGGCGCGAGATGACGACCAGCGCCGCGTACCACGGCGGGTAGGCGAGCAGCCACAGCAGATCCGGAAGCCCTGCGTGGTTGACGTGGTTGCCCTCGATCGCCGACACGATCCCGCCGAGCAGCGTCGCCGTGAGCCCGGCGGCGAGCAGGATCCAGAGCAGCCGATCGCCCTTGGACCAGAGCACCCGCGCGAACGTCAATCCCGCTGCCACGAACGCCGTTGCCAGCGGCAGCACCTGCGTACCGATCGTGGGGGAGGCCAGGCGTACACCGGCCAAAACCATGAGATCCGCCGCCGCCAGGGCGATGGCGGCACCGACCAGCACGTTGAACAGCCGAGCCCTACGGCCTGTAAGCCGCTGAGACAGCCGTGGTGCTGATGTCGCCGGAATCCGATTCATCCCCCCATTGGGTGATCGGCCGGTGAGCGGTTTTCTTCAACCGCGATTGCGCCAGGACGGACATTGGGTGTGCGGGAGCCGCGAGACACGGTTCTGTGACGGTCAGCAGTACGACGTTCGTGTTGCCGGATCGGCAAGATCCGGCAGGGAGCGCGCACCACGATTGCGATATCCGGTGTGGGTTACTCAGCGATTACTAAACAAGAGCGTATATGGAAATAGGCGTCTCACGCGTTGAAACCGCGCAACGCACCGCCTAGCACAGGAACGGCGTTCGGGCGAACCCGCTCGTTGCCGGCTGGCATGTCCTGTCACTTTGGCTCTGGAGGGCCTGTGCCGCACGCGGTGTGATCCTCGCGGCTCGCAAACCCGCCGGATGCTTCATCGGAAGGGCGTTGCGAGCGGTCTGCACGTCTGACCGCGGTGGAGGGGGAAGACGCACGACCTCGTAGCGAGGGTCCTGCGCAGCGACGCGCCCGTCGTTCTGCGGCGCCTACCTGGCGTCGCACTCTCAAACCCAAATCAGGAGATCATCATCATGAGCAGGATCTCTCGCCTCGTCGTCCTTGTGGCGTCGGTGGCAGCAGTGGTCAGTGCTATGGCCGGAACGGCCAGCGCGGTGACGTGGCATGTCACTAGCAGCGGGTCGTTCGACGCTACGGCGCCGGCCGGGACGCTGTCTTCGACTGGCCTTAACCTCTCGTGCAATACGTCGACTGCCAGGGGCTCATACACCGCTGGCTCGTTCGTCACCCCGATCTACACGGGCATTACGGGCTCGGTCACTTTTAGCGACTGCGGCGCCACGGGTACGGAAACCACCTGTGCATTCGTGTTCACTGCGACCGCGCAGCCCACCGTGACTACGGTCACGACTGGGGACCTTGACGTGACTTGTGGCCTGACTCTTGCTTCGAGCGGCGAGAAGCTGTGCCACATCGAAGGATCGCTTCACACGATCTACACCGACAACCCCGGAGCTACGGCGGATACGCTGACTACCACTACTACGAGTAATTTGAGGGTCACTGGTTCGACTTGCCCGGCCGGCAACAATGACACTGCGGTCCTGAGCCATCTGCGGTTCACGTTCACGGGCTCGGGCCTCGGTCCGCACATCATTCGCACTGCGTGATCGTCCATCCCGCGTAGAAGCGCTTGGAGTCGCGTAACTCTACCGTTGGCGGCCCATCTCATCAGAGGTGGGCCGCCTGGCAACCTGAATTCTATAAGCATTAGTAGTAGATTTATTTTAGTAACAAGGGGAGCTGACTTGCTGCAAAATAATTCTCTGAGGAAACAGGGTTGACTCTAGAAATCATCGGTGTGTAGTGTCGCCCTTCCGCGTCCGGTGCCTAAGTCGACGCGGCGCTGATTTTCACGAAGGAAAAGGGTCGAATGATGCGCAGTGCTGTGGACGCAGCGGTGCGCGCCCGCTTGGTTTTGGTAGTGGGCGTTGCGCTGTCGCTGTCGTGTGGATTCGTGTCCGTCGCCCGGGGAGCGACCGTCATCGACTCCTATGGGTACCTGACCTCGTTCGGGGGCGGAGACCAGCAGTTCGACGCCAAGCACAGCGGAGTCGCGGTCGGGCAATCGACCGGCAACATCTTCCTGGCGATTCAGGGCGTGCTTCAGGGCGGCAGTTCGGTTGCGGTGTACGCACCGGACGCAGGACTAGGCGGCACGTCCCTCACCTCGGTGTCCACGTCGCTGTACCCGCAGGATGTCGCAGCGGACCCGGTCGACGGCTCCCTCTACGTGTCCGCAAACGGCATCGGGGGCGCCGGGTTCGAGAAGCACATCTCCGACGGTGCGCCGACGCCCGCCTATTCCCTCGATCCAACCTTCGCGCCTTCCCTTCTGTCCCCGGCCCCGAGGGCGCTGGCGGTCGATCCGGTCACTCGCGACCTGCTGGTCGCCGACCAAGGCACGGGGCTGGTCGAGCGGCTCTCGGCCAACGATGGGTCGCTTCTCTCGTCCTTCGGAGGCGCTGGCGGCGCGTTCCAGGACCTGGGCGCCATCGCGGCCGGACCGACCGGCACGATCTATGTCATCGACAACGCTCAAGTTGGGCAGTTCTCCTCGACGGGCACACCACTGGGAACGCTGTCGCTCGCGAACGGAAGCCAACCGGTCGGCGCGGCGGTCAACCCGCAGAGTGGGGACGTTGTAGTCGCGATTAACCGACAGGGCCAGACCTATCTCCAGGGCTTTGACGCAGGCGGGACGGAGCAGTTCTTGACGCGCTTCCCGACCGCGCAGGCCGTGCAGGGCGTCGCGTGGGATGGCGGCAGCGATCGCATCTACGTGGTCGACGGCAATGCCAACGCGAGCACCTTTGTCCCGGCCGATCAGCCTGGTGTGGACGCTCCTTCCCTGTCCACCGTCACCGCCACCGGCGTGCACGCCACGGCAGAGATCGCGGCGGCCGGCCAGTCGACGTCGGCGTGGTTCGAGTACTGCCCGGCGACGGCGGCGTGTGGCGACTACCCCGTGTCGAATCCCATCGATCCTGGGAATCCGTGGATCCGGGTGGCCAGCCACGACAACCTGACCGGCACGGTGACGATCGAGGACGACGTGCCGGCCGGAGCGAACAACTCCTGGCGCATCCGTGTCGCGGCGCAGGCTACGGACGTCAACGGCGTCGTCACCGAGAACACGGCGGCGGCGGTGTCCTTCGACAGCCCCCTCGCGCCACCACGCGCCGATACCGGCGCCGCGGCGGCGATCACCACCAGCTCAGCCGAGCTGACCGGCACAATCGACACCTACGGCGGGCAGACGACCTACCACTTCGAGTATGGGACGACCACGGGGTACGGCAGCCGTGTCCCCGTTGACGGGGAGGCTCCGGCTGGGACGAGCCGCACACCGCGCGCGGTGAGCCGTCCGATCACGGGCCTAGCACCCGGCACGACCTACCACTACCGGCTCGTGGTCCGCAACGCGGCCGGCATGACCGAAGGGCCCGACCGCACGTTCACGACGGTTGCGGCGAATCCGCCGGCACGCGGTTATGAGCAGGTAACCCCGGTCGACAAGAAGGGCGGCGTGGTGAACAGCCTGTTCGGCTTCCAGGTCGCCGCCGACGGGTCCGCTGCGAGCTACAACCTGCTCGCCGCGCCGACGGACGCCCCGAGCGTGCTGGTCAACGCGCGGTACCTGAGCCGCAGAGGGTCCTCGGACTGGCTGCGCTGGACCTCCACCGATCCGCCGCTCAGCGTGCCACGCGCGATCGTCGGCGTGTCCGCGCATGCCATCTCGTCGGACTTCGACCATGCGCTGGTGGTCAGCAACCGGGCACTGGCTCCGGGCGCGACGGATGGCGGGGGCAACTACTACGTTGCCGACCTGCGCACCGGCGCCTACACCCTGGTTGGCACGGCTCGGGGCTCGAGCGCGTATGTGGCCATGGCCGGCCTGCAGACCGAGAACCAGTTCATGGCCGGGGCGCCGGACTTCAGCTGGATCGTCTTCATCTCCCCGAGAAGCCTCCTCCCGGGCGCGCCCGGGACCGCGATGTACCGCTGGTCACGCACCGGCGGGCTCACGCTGGAGAGCTCGCCCAACGCGTCCATCGTTCGGCCCAACGCGGGGGGCGAGCTGACGTCGCGGTTCGTCTCCGACGACGGCAACGTCATGTTCTATGACAATGCCGACGGCGATGGCGCGGTCTACCGCCACGACCTGAACGGTGCTACGACCCCGGTCTCCGTCGCGGAAGCCGGCGGTGACGACCTACCGGGCACCCTGGTGGAGGCCAAGCTCGACGGCATTAGCCGCGATGGGCGCTATGCGATCATCCGCACGGAGCGGCGGCTGACGGCCGACAACCCACCGACCGTCCACAACGCGTGGCTGTACCGCGTCGACACGCAGTCCGGAGACGTCGAGCTCATCGGTCAAGCGATCAACACGGGTTCGGGCTCTGTCTACGGGGTTGGCGACGACGCGAACACCGTGCTTTTCCGTGATGACAGCGGCAGCTCGCAGTCGTGGCGCGACGGGGTGTCGCACACGTTCACGCCCTCGGCGTTGGATACCGGCAACGGCTTCGGCCTTCGGCGCTTCGCCAGCCCCAACGGCCGGTACCTAGCCTACGTCGACCCGCCGACGGGGGCGGTGCACTTCTATGACGCCGAAGCCCAGAACGACGTGTGCGTCTCGTGCCTGCCCGACGGCAGCGGCGGCGGGCGCGACAGAGGCCTCCCCGGAGCGGTAAGGACAGTCAGCAACCGCATCCCGCAGGTGGTCAACGACCGGGGGCTGATGTTCTTCGACACCGCCGCGCGGCTGGTCCCGGCCGACCACAACGGGTCACGTGACGTGTACGCGTATCAGGACGGCCAGTTGCGACTGATCAGCCCGGGCGACGGCAACTTCGCTGCGCGGTTCGCCGATGCGACGCCGGACGGGAGCGACGTGTTCTTCACGACCGTTCAGTCGCTCGTCGGTCAGGACACGGACGAGTCCATCGACGTCTACGACGCTCGCATCGGCGGTGGCTTCCCCGGTCAGTCGCCGTCGGCGACGGGTGAGTGCGCCGGGAACGAGTGCGCGGAGGCGGCATCGGGGCCGGTGGAGAGCCCACCGGTCGTCGCCCCACCCAGCCCTGGAGGGCCACCGAAGGCAAAGCCTTCGCAGCCCCGCGTCCGTCTCACGGTCGTGAAGGTGACCGTCGGATCGCGGTCCCTGCGCATCAGCTTCCGCGTTACCCAATACGGGCGAGTACAGGTCAGCGGCTCGCGTGTCGTCAAGACGGTGCGCAACGTGGCCAAGACGGGGTCCTACTCGATCACGGTCCCGCTGACCCAGAAGGCGCGCTCGCTGAAGTCGGCCCACCGGAAGTTCAAGGTGTCGGTGAAGGTCACGCTCACAGGTGACTGGGGCTCCTCTTCCGCCAAGTTCTCCCGGGCCCTCGGCAAGTAGGTGATGGCCATGACTCGCAAGATCGCCATGATGGTGTCGCTGGTCAGCCTGATGCTCGCGCAGGTCGCGACCGCTCAGGCCGACTTCCGATTTGAGCGCGTTGGGGTCTCTCTGACCGGTGCGGACGGGCAGTTCACCCGGCAGGCCGGAGCGCATCCCGACTTCACGTTCTCAATCGCGGTGCCGTCCGATCCCAGCCCGGTCATCGGCGGTGAGCCGGCTCCGGCGGGCCCGACGGAGGCGGTCCATTCGGTCGACCTCGACCTGCCTCCCGGGTTCGTCGGCGACCCCACGGGAGTCGCTACGTGTGACCCCGTCGACCTGGCCAACCCAGGAAATGGGGGGGCGCAGTGCCCGGTCGCCTCCCAGCTCGGGATCGTCCATGCCATCACCGCTGGCGCGAACTTGGCCGAGGAGCACATGGTGGGCATCTACAACATCGCCCACGGGCCTGACGTGCCGGCGCGCTTCGGCTTTAACGTCCTCGGCGTGGTCAACATCATCGACGCGCGGGTCCGGCCCGGCGACTACGGGATCTCCTCCGGCAGTCTCGCGCTGCCCCAAGCGGAGGCGCTCGTCAGCGCGGACATCACCTTTTGGGGCGTTCCGGCCGATCCACGCCACGACGCGCAGCGCGGCGGGGCCACCGAAGCCCTGCGCGTACCGTTCCTAAGCGCTCCGACCTCGTGCTCGTCGACGCCTGCGTCCTTCACCGCCCGTGGCGACACATGGGAGCACCTCGGCGTCTTCGACACGCGCGCCCTGACCACCGACATCGAAGGAACGCCGCTGGCCTTCGAGGGCTGCGATCGCCTCGCGTTCGCCCCCTCAATCGACGTGCTCCCCCTGTCGAAGGTCGCCGACGCGCCCACGGGTCTCACCGTTGACCTCAAGGTGCCTCAGAGCGACGACCCCGATGGCCTGGCGTCGGCCCACGTTCGCAAGGTCGTCATGACTTTCCCGCAGGGCATGTCGGTCTCGCCGTCCTCGGCCGCCGGCCTCGGCGCCTGCGCACCCGCCCAGATCGGCCTCGGCACCAACGACCCGCCAGCCTGCCCGAACTCCTCCAAGCTCGGCAAGGTCACGATCGACACGCCGTTGCTCGACGAACCCCTCATCGGCGACGTCATCCTCGCCACGCAGAACGACAACCCGTTCCGCTCGCTGATCGCGATGTACCTCGCGGTCAAGGGCCCGGGGTTCTACGTCAAGCTGCCGGGCAAGGTCGACCTCGACCCGTCGACGGGTCAGCTGACGGCGACGTTCGACAACACGCCGCAGCTGCCGTTCTCGCGCATGCGCGTGGAGTTCCCCGGCGGTTCCAACGCATCGCTGGCGACGCCGCCGCGTTGCGGCAACTACACGACGCACGTCGAGCTCACGTCGTGGGCCTCGTCTACGCCGGTGTCCCTCGACTCGCCGATGACGATCGACGAGGGATGCGCCGCCAAGCCGTTCGCCCCGTCGTTCACCGCAGGATCGGCGAACCCGGCCGCCGGCCAGTTCTCGCCGTTCATCTTCACCCTCACCCGCTCCGACGGGATGCCGTACCTGCAGCGCGTCGAGACGTCGCTGCCGACCGGCATGCTCGCCGACATCGCCTCGGTGCCGCAGTGCGCGCCGGCCCCGGCCAACGCCGGGTCCTGCCCCGCAGCAAGCCGGATCGGGACGGTGACGGCTCTCTCAGGCCCGGGGGCGACGCCGCTGTCGCTGACCGGCGGCGTGTATCTGACCGGTCCCTACAACGGCGCGCCGTTCGGCCTGTCGATTGCCGTGCCGACCGCCGGCCAGGCTGGGCCGTTTGACCTCGGGGTCGTCACGGTCCGTGCGGGCATTTACGTCGATCGCACGGACGCGCACGTCACGGTGAAGTCCGATCCGCTGCCGACGATCATCCAGGGCATCCCGCTGCGCATGCGGCAGATCCGTCTGGCGATCGACCGGCCGAAGTTCTTCATGAACCCGACCGGGTGCAAGCAGCGGTCGATCTTCGGCAGCTTCGGCGCCCTCGGTGGCGCGACCAGCGACCAGAAGGTCGCGTTCGAGCCCGTCGGCTGCGGTGACCTCGACCTCCGCGAGAAGTTCAAGTTCAAGCTGCGCGGCAGCAAGTCCACCAAGGACGGCACGTCGCCATCGCTCGAAGCCTCGGTAGCCCAGTCGCCAGGCGGGACGAACCTGGCGAAGGTGGAGGCGAAGCTGCCGCTCGCGCTCGTCCTCGAGCCCAAGAACGCTCAGGCGCTCTGCAAGCCTGAGCAGGCGGCGGTGTACAACTGCCCGAAGACCTCGATCGTCGGCCAGGCGTCCGCCCGCTCGGTGCTCCCGCACGAGCTGAAGGGCCCGGTCTACTTCGTCGAAGGCCGTCGCAAGACCAAGACGGGCAGGACCGTCGCGACGTTGCCCAACCTCTGGATCCCGCTCTCGGGCGACGGCGTGACGATCGACGTCCGAGCCAGCTCGCAGGTGGACTCGATCGATCGTCTGGTGACGACGTTCAACGCCCTCCCGGACGCGCCGATCAAGTCCTTCAAGTTGAAGATCAACGGCGGAAAGCACGGCATCCTGGTGGTCGTGGGCAAGTCGACCTGCAGCCGCGACATGAAGTTCGCGCTGCGGCTCACCGGCCAGAACGGCGTCGTCGAGACCCAGTCTGCGAAGCCCACGATCGACGGCTGCAAGAAGGCCAAGGCCAAGACCAAGAAGACCAAGAAGAAGCGGTAGCGCCGGCGGGAAGGCAAAAGGGAAGGGGAGAGGCGTCGAGCGTCGCCTTCGCCGGGTCATGCTCGTTAGACGGGCATGACCCCCTCTCCCCAAACCTCCTTCCTGGCCGTCGCCCTGGCGGCCAGCGCGCTCGGTGCCGCCGTCCCCACGGCCGCCAGCGCTGCTGACGGATTCGCCGGCGTCACCGGCGGGCACCGTCTCATCACCTTCCACTCCGACACGATCCCGGCCATCAGCGAGGCGAGCGACATCGCTGGCCTGCCCGGCGGCGAGCGTCTGGTCGCACTCGACGCGATGCCGACGCCATCAGGCGCGCTGCTCGGCCTCGGCGTCACCGGCACGATCTACGGGATCGACGCGGCGCACGCCAAGGTGATCAACATCGCCGGCGGCTTCGGCGCCCGGCTGCTGCCCGGCACGCGCGCGGCCACGCTGAGCGTCGCGCCCGACGGCAAGACCGTCCGCGTGATCGCCAACGGGCGCGACAAGACGATCGACCTCACCACGCGCACCATCGTCAACGACGTCGCGGCGCCCTACGCCGACGTCGCAGCCGATCGGGGCGCCGATGGTGTCCTACGCGGCGTCGATCCGACCGCCGAGACGCTGGTCGCACTCGATGGCACGAACGCCAACGTCCTCGCCAAGCTCCCCGTGCCCACGCCCGGCGCAACCGCCGTGACGACCGCCGCCGACGGGGCCTCCTGGATCCTCACCGGCCTCCCGAACCGGCCCACGCAATCGCGCCTCCTGCGTTACAACCCAACCACCGGCAAGCTACGCCAGCAGTCCGATTTCCTCTTCACGCGCCTGAACGCGATCGCCGCCACCGGCACGGTCGCGGATGACACCAAGGCACCACAAGCCACCGTCCGCATCCCAACCCAATCCGTCAAAGACGCCCTGCGCCGCCGCGGCTTCCTGGCGATCGTCACCACCAACGAGCCCGGCCAGACCGTCATGTCGGCGCGTCTGGGCACGAAGTACCGCGGCTTCGGCTTCGCGACCGCGGAACGCAGCGGTGGCGAGCTGCGCGTGATCGCCAGCGAACGCCAGAGCTCGATCCGCAAGCTCGCCGGCAAGCGCCTCCGGCTCCACCTGGAGATCCACGACTGGGCCGGGAACACCAAGCGCATCGACCGCTACTTCACCCTGCGTCGTTAGAATCCACCCTGATGGCCGGTCATTCCAAGTGGGCAGGGATCAAGCACAAGAAGGCGATCGTCGACGCTCGCCGCGGAAAGCTCTTCACCAAGCTTGCCCGCGCGATCACCGTCGCCGCCAAGGAGGGCGGGGGTGACGTCGACGGCAACCCGTCGCTGGCCCTGGCCGTGCAGAAGGCCAAGGACGCCTCGATGCCCAAGGACAACATCGAGCGTGCGATCGCCAAGGGCACCGGCTCTGGCGCCGACGTCGACGCCCTCGAGAACGTCATGTACGAGGGCTACGGCCCCGGCGGCGTCGCGCTGCTGATCGAGGCCGTCACCGATAACCGAAACCGCACCGGCGCCGACGTCCGCCACCTGCTCTCCAAGGGTGGCGGGTCGCTCGGCGAGCCGGGCAGCGTGGCCTACAACTTCGATAAGAAGGGCGTTGTCGCGGTCCCCGGCGAGCGCTACACCGAGGACGACCTGATGGTCGCGATCGACGCCGGCGCCGAGGACATCGCGCTCGAGGACGACTTCTACGAGATCGTTACCGAGCCGTCCGACCTCACCGCGGTCCGCAAGGCGCTCGACGAGGCCAACATCGAGATTCAGAACGCCGAGGTCATCCAGCGGCCGAAGGCGCTCGTAGCGGTCGACGAGGAGACGGCGGCCAAGTTGTTGCGGTTGATCGACAACCTCGAGGACAACGACGACGTCGACGCGGTGCACGCGAACTTCGACGTCGACGCCGAGGTGCTCGAGCGGCTCATGGCCGCCTCGTAGCGCCCCGCGCGCCGCAAACGTAGGCCACCATGTTGCCCGCCGTCCTCCGCCAGGAGCGGCAGTTCCGGCTGCTGTTCTTCGGCCAGCTCCTGTCGGTCATCGGCGACCGCATGACGCAGGTCGTGCTGCCGTTCGCGGTCCTGTCGATCGGCGGCAGTGCGACGGACGTTGGGCTCGTGGCGGCAGCCGGGTTCCTGCCGTTCTTGCTCCTGGGGCTGATCGGCGGCGTGCTCGCCGACCGGATCGAGCGCAAGAAGATCCTGATCGCCTCCGACGCGGTGCGCCTGGCGACCCAGGCCGCCGCGGGCGCGCTGCTGGTGTCCGGCAGCGCCGAGATCTGGCACCTCGCGGCGCTGGCCGCGGTCTTCGGCGCGGCCGACTCGTTCTTCCAGCCGGCGTTCGTCGGGCTGATGCCGCAGACCGTCGGCGCCGCGCATCACCTACAACAAGCCAACGCGCTGCGCGGGATGTCGTACTCGGCCGGGTCGATCATCGGGCCGGTGATCGGCGCGTTGTTGGTGGCGTCGATCGGCGAGGGCGGCGCGCTGATCGTCGACGCTGGGACGTTCGGCGTCTCCGTCCTCTGCCTGCTGGCGCTACGGCCGCGCGTCGTGGAACGCGCCGCGCCCGAGCCGTTCTCCTCCGACTTGCGCGGCGGCTGGCGCGAGGTCCGGTCGCGCTCGTGGGTCTGGTCGGTGATGCTCGCGGTCGTCGTCTACCACGTGATCGTCCTGCCTTCGATCTGGGTGCTCGGGCCGGTGCTAATGGAGGACGAGCTCAACGGCGCGACGTCATGGGCGGTACTCGTGTCGGCGTTTGGCGCGGGGTCGATCGTCGCCGACATCGTGTTGTTGAAGTGGCGCCCGCGCTTTGCGCTGCGCGCGTCGATAATTGCCTTGATCTTCGCCTCCTGCCAGGCGGTGATCATCGGCTCCGGGCTGCCGATCGCGGCGATCGCGGCGGTGGAGTTCTGCGCGGCGATCGGCGTCAGCGCGTTCTTCACGCTCTGGGAGACGTCCTTGCAGGAGCACATCCCGGAGGCGTCGCTGTCGCGCGTGTCGTCCTATGACTACGTGGCGAGCGCAGGCGTGATGCCGGTGGGGACGATCCTCGCCGGACCGGTCGCCGAGGCGGTCGGGATCCACGAAACCCTCACGGCGATGAGCGTCATCGGCGTCGCCGCAGCGTTGTTGGTGTTGACGGTCCCGGCGGTCAGGAACCTGCCGCGAGCGACCGCGCTCGGTACAGCGGCACCGGATCCGGCAGCCCCTTGATCCGGCGCGCGCCCGCGCCGGACCAGCGGAACGCGTCGGGCGCCCGGTCGCGCACGTCGCGGGTGGCGAGCACCGAGCCGGCGCGGGCTATCGCGGTCACGCGCGACGCCAGGTTCACCGCGCGGCCGAAGACGTCGCCGCCGCGGGCGACCGCCGGGCCGTAGGCGAGGCCGACGCGCAGCTGCGGGAAGGCGGTGCGCGCGCCCTCGGCGTCGGAGGCGTCGACCAGCGCGAGCGCCGTCTCGACCAGCGCCGCGGGCTCGTCGGCGGTGAGCAGGACCGCGTCGCCGATCGTCTTGATCAGCCGTACCGGCGGCGCGATCACCTCGCGCGTGAGCGACTCCAGGCGCGTCGCGACGCCGCCGAGGTCCTCGGGCGCGATCTCCTCGCCCAGGCGCGTGAATCCGACCAGGTCGGCGAAGGCGATCGCCTGGTCGCGCGCGCCGGGCGGCCGGCCGGTGGCGCGCTCGGCGGCGCCGACCATCTCGCCCTGGACCATGTTGCGCAGGTGTTGGCTGAGCATCTGCAGGACCAGCGGACCGACGCGCGGCATGACTTCATGGACGGCCGCGGCGTAGCGCTGGGCCAGCTCCAGCTCGGTCGTCCCGGGCTCGAGGACGAGCTCCAGCATGACCGCGCGCATCGCCTCAGCGGCGGTCGAGAGGCCGCGGCCGAGCGCGCGCGAGGTGGCGACCATCTGCTCGTCGGTCAGGCCGAGCTCCACGAACCCCTGCGACGTGTGCGCGGCGGCGAGGTCGACGTCGGTCATCTCGACGGCGCCTGGATCTGGCAGCGGGAGGCCTTGGGCGCGGCGTAGCTGAAGCAAGAGGTCGAGGTCGACGTTGGACTGCTGTGAGATCTCGTCGTAGGTGTAGCGCGGCTCGCCGCCGACCTCGCGCTCGGCGGCCAGGAAGACGAGCAGGCCGCGGCGGTGGGCGCGGCGCAGCTGGTCGTCGGAGAAGCCCTCGGCCATCAGCCAGTCGAGCAGCGCGCGGCGCTCCGTGCGCGCGCCGTCGTCGCTCAGCCCCTCGAAGAACCCCTCCGCTGCGAAGTCCACGCCCGCAGCCTACGCTCTGGGGGTGTCCACCCGCCGCCGCCTGCCCGCCGCCGAGCGCCGAACGCTGATCCTCGCCGCCGCGCAGGAGGTCTTCGCGCAGAGCGGCTACCACGGGTCGTCACTCGACGACATCGCCAAGGCTTCGGGGACCTCCAAGGCGCTCATCTACGAGCACTTCGACTCTAAGCGGACGCTGCACGACGCGCTGTTGCGCGAGCACGCGTCCGAGCTGGGGCGCCGCTTTGCCGCCAACGCCGCGTCCGGGGTCGTGGGGGAGGAGCGCCTGCGCGCGGGGATCGACGTCTTCTTCGAGTGGGTCGGCGAGCGCCACGAGGCCTGGCGCGCGCTGTTCCGCGACGCCGCGGACCCGGAGCTGCGGCCGCTGATCGACCGCTTGCAGTCCCAGGCCACCCAGGCGATCGTGCCTTTGGTCCCGCCCGGCGGAAGCGACCAGGACGTCGAGATGTACGCCTCGCTCATCTCCGGCGCTTGCCAGGCGCTCGCCAACTGGTGGGGCGACCACCCAGACGTCGCGCGGGCGGAGCTGACCGCGCGGGTCATGGACGTGGTGTGGACGGGGATGTCGAGGCTGGAGGGGTAGCGGCAGGTTCGCCCGCCCGTCCGGCGGCCCGCCCCCGAAGGGGTGGGCCGCCGGTGGGGATCAGATCTAAGGCAACTGTTCGCGAACGGTGCTCACGCAGTGCGCACGATGTGCGGGCCGCCGGGGCTAGTGAACGTGTACGTCGTCTCGGACAGGTGTGCGAGGTCGTTCGAACCGAGCAGCAGGCAGTTGGAACCAGTGGTTCGCAGCGTCGACGTAGTAGTGAGAGTCAACGTATCCAGGGTCGGCGAGACGTTCTTCCTGTAGATCGCGTGCGTAGAGCCTTCGATGTGGCAGAGCTTCAGCCCATTAGAAGAAAGAGTCACACCGCAAGTGAGATCCAGGGTTCCAGTCGTCACCGCAGTCACTATGGGCTGCGTCGTTGCAGTCAGGTTGTATCCGCAGGTGAGCTCCGTGCTCTGCCCTGCGAGGAGGCAACCGGAGACAGTGAGCGTGCCCGTGACGTTGTAAACCGGGCTGACGATCGAACCGGTGGGGTACGTCCCCGTGGCAGTCGAGCTCGGACACACGAAATTGCCGCCAGTAGAAGACAACGTCACGGCACCTGCCGTGGCGTGAAACACGCCGGGGCCGGTGACGTCCCACGTCACCGCGCTGGCCGTCCCGGCCATGGCGCCGACGAGCGCCGCCACCGACGTCACCAGGACGACGAGGCGAGAGATCCTGCTCATGTTGATCACCTGATCTTGATATGAGAGTCGCGGTGCGAACTCCGCACCGCAGGTCAGCGGGCGCGCCGTGGCGCTAGGACCCTCGCTACGAGGCCAAATTGATCGAGCACCATCATCAATCGATCAACTTCGCCGCTCGCACGCCCTTCCGCCGACGGGTCCGGCAGCTTGCGAGCTAGGAACGATCACACCGCAGACCCCTACCGTCAGCCAGAGCCAGAACGACAGGTCCTGCCACCCGGCATTCAGGTCGGCTCGACCGAACGCCGTTTCTCTGATACTCGGCGCCTAGACAGATTCCACCGGGGCACCAGGCCACGAGTGGCACCGGTGCCCGGGCAACTCACGCTTTATGCGCTGAGTGTCGCTCACTGGCCAACTGGCAGGACGCGGCTCCAGGATCACCCTTCATCCTGCCCCCCTGGCATCTTCAAACAGCAGTGGCAGTGATCTACGCCGCGGTCCGCGCCGCGTAGTCGACCGGCGTGCGGTCGACCAAGTAGCCGACGAGCGCCGCGACGACGCGTGGGTCGAACTGGGTGCCGGACTTGGCCTCCAGCTCGGCGATCGCGTCCGCCTGCGACATCGCCTCGCGGTAGGGCCGCTCGGAGGTCATGGCGTCGAAGGCGTCGCAGGCCAGGACGATGCGGGAGCCGAGCGGGATCTCGTCGCCGCGCAGGCCGTCCGGGTAGCCGGAGCCGTCGAAGTTCTCGTGGCCGTGGCGGACCATCCGCGCGACCGGGCCGAGGCCGGGGACCGCGCGCAGGATGCGCTCGCCGATGACGGAGTGCTCGCGCATGACGGACCACTCCTCGTCGTTGAGCGCGCCGGGCTTGCTGAGGATCGAGTCCGGGATCGCGACCTTGCCGATGTCGTGCAGCAGCGCGGCGGCCGCGATGCGCTCGACGTCCTCGCCGTCGAGGTTCAGGCGACGGGCGACGGCGCCGGCCAGCGCCACGACCTGCTCGGCGTGCTCGCCGGTGCCGCGGTCGCGCTCTGACAACGCCAGCGCCAGCGCGCCGATCGCCCCACGCGACGGCTCCACGCTCGGCTGGCGGCCTGGGGCGCCCACGCGCCCGCCGCCGGCGATCCGCGCGCGCTCCAGGATCGCGGACGCGTCGGCCATCAGGCCGTCGAGCTGGCCGGTGCCGCCGTCGACGGCGATCCCGGCGCTGACGGTCACGGGCCCGGTCTGCTCGAGGATCGCGACGAGCCGCTCGGCGACTCCGCGCGCGCCCGCGAGGTTCGCGCCCGGCATGACCACGGCGAGCTCGTCGGCGCCGGTGCGGCCGAGGACGTCGCCGCCGCGCACCAGCTCACGCAGGCGGCTCGCCACGGCGGCGAGCGCCTCATCGCCGGCCTTGGCCCCGCGCCGGCCGTTCAACGCCTTGAAGCCATCGATGTCGACCAGCACGAGGGCAGCCGGCTCGCCGCGGCGCTGCGACCCCCGCAGCGCCGCGGCGGCGGCCTCCCGGAAGGCATCCAGCGTCAGGACGCCGGCGCGGCGGTCCTTGCGCAGATAGTCGTTGCGCTCGGCTTCGAGGGCGGCGATGCGCGCGTGCGTGGTGCGCAGCTCATCGCGGAGGCGGCGGCTTTCCGTGAACATCTTGCGACCAGGTTTCGGCGCGCGCGGGGAGGGGCTCGTGCGCAGCGTCACGAACGTGGACGCGTGATCGACCGCATGCGAACGCGGGTTCGTATGCAGGACGTCCGATGCATCCCGTTGAATGCAGTCTCCGTGACCGTCCTCGGCATCGATCCCGGCCTCGCGAACACCGGCTACGGCGTGGTCGCGCGGCGTGGCATGCGCTTCGTGGCGCGTGATGGTGGTGTTATCACCACGCGTGCGGGTGTTGCCCTGGAAACGCGTCTCGCAGAGATCTTCGAGCAGGTCGACGCGCTGCTGGTCGAGCACGAGCCGGAGGCCGTGGCGCTGGAGGACCTGTTCTTCGGCGCCAACGCGCGGAGCGCGTTCGCGGTCGGTCAGGCGCGCGGGGTCGTGATGCTCGCGGCGGGGCGGCGCGGGATTCCGTGCTCGTCCTACACGCCGCAGCAGGTCAAGCAGGCGGTGTGCGGCACCGGCCGCGCGGCGAAGGAGCAGGTGGCGCACATGGTCTGCACGATGCTCGGCCTCCCGGTCGACCAGAAGCTTCCCGACCACGCGACGGACGCGCTGGCCGTTGGCGTATGCCATGCCAACCACGCGCCGCTCGCGGCGGTGATGGCTCGATGATCGCGCTGGTCGCCGGCAAGGTGCACGTGCGCCGCCCGGACCACGTCGTGATCGAGACGGCGTCAGGCGTCGGCTACCGCCTGGCGGTCTCGGCGGAGACGCTGCGCCACGTGCCGGCCGCGGGCGAGTCGGTCTCGTTGCTGACGCACTTGGTCGTCCGCGAGGACGCGCTGTCGCTCTACGGCTTTGCGACCGAGGAGGAGCGCGACCTGTTCTTGTTGTTGATCGGCGTGCAGGGCGTGGGGCCGAAGATGGCCGTCGCGGTCCTCAGCGGCGGCGCGCCGCGCGAGTTGGTGGCCTCGGTCGCCGCGGGCGACGTCAAGCGGCTCACCGCGGTCCCGGGCATCGGCAAGCGCACCGCCGAGCGGATCATCGTGGAGCTGCGCGAGAAGGTCGGCGCGCTGGACGCCGTGCCGGTCGTGGGGGACGGGGGAGAGATCACGGTCCGCCGCGCCGACGACCCGCGCACGCTGGCGCGCGACGGCCTGGTCGAGTTGGGGTTCTCGCTCGAGGAGGCCGAGGCGCTGCTGGCCGAGGCGGTCGGCGACACGCCTGAAGATCTCCTACAACAAGCTCTCCGGGCGGCGCGGGCATGAGCGGGCTGCGGATTCAGACGCCCGACGAGGCCTTCGAGGACGACACCGAGCTCGACCGCTCGCTGCGCCCGCGGCGGCTCGACGACTTCGTAGGCCAAGAGGGCCTGAAGGACCAGCTGAGCGTGTCCATCGCCGCCGCCAAGCTCCGCGGCGAGGCGCTGGACCACGTCCTGCTCGCGGGCCCGCCCGGCCTGGGGAAGACCTCGCTGGCGCAGATCCTGGCCTCCGAGCTGGAGGTCCCGTTCGTCCAGACCGCCGGCCCCGCGCTGGAGCGCAAGGCCGACATCGCCGCGTTCCTCGGCGCGCTCGAGCCGCGCTCGATCTTCTTCGTGGACGAGATCCACCGTCTCAGCCGCGCGTTGGAGGAGACCTTCTATCCCGCAATGGAAGATCGGAAGCTGCCGATCACCGTCGGCCAGGGCGCGGGCGCGCGCGTGATGGACGTCCCGCTGCCGCCGTTCACGCTCGTCGGCGCCACCACGCGCGCCGGGCTGCTTACGACGCCGCTGCGCGACCGCTTCGGGATACAGCACCGCCTGGAGCCTTACGCCGGCCCCGAGCTGGCCGCGATCATCCACCGGTCCGCGCACATCCTCGGCTGCGCGATCGACGAGGGCGGCGCCTCTGCCATCGCCCGCCGCTCCCGCGGCACGCCGCGCGTCGCCAACCGCCTGCTCAAGCGCGTTCGCGACTACGCCGACGTCCGCGCCGCCGGCGTCGTCGACTCCGCCTCCGCCGACGCCGCCCTGGAGATGCTCGGCATCGACGACCTCGGCCTCGACCCGCTCGACCGCGAGCTCCTCTCCGCGATCTGCACCAAGTTCGACGGCGGCCCCGTCGGCCTCTCCACGCTCGCGATCACGGTCTCCGAAGAGTCCGACACCATCGAGGACGTCTACGAGCCCTACCTGCTCCAGTGCGGCTTCATCAAGCGCACACCCCGCGGCCGCGTCGCGACCTCCCGCGCCTACGCCCACCTCGGCCTCGCCGCGCCGCCCGAGCGCGACCAAGGGCTGTTCTAGCCACCTCAGTGCCGCCACGCCGGCCGGGCGCGTGCCACCGCATAACCCGCGACGACCGCCACCGCCAGCGCGACCCCAACGACCACCGCGGCCACCGCCACCGCAACGCCCGGCCGCGCGGTGATCACCACCGGGAAGTCCGTGGCCTCCGCGAGGCCCTTCGTCGCCAACACCTGCCCGAGCACCCCGAACAGCGCCCCCAGCGCCGCGCCTGCGCCGAGCAGGACGCCGGTCTCGATCAGCAGCGTGCGCCACATCAGGCCGGTCGTTGGCCCATGTGACTTCAGGCCGGCGACGTGTGAGCGGTGCTGGCGCAGCAGCGCGGCCACGGTCGCGCCCGTCGCCAGCAGCCCGGCCAGCAGCGTCAGGAGCGCGATCTGCCGCACCCGTGTCAGCCCGGCGTGTGCGGCTGACCGCTGTCGATCGGCGCGTGCCTGCGCGGTCTCGACCCGTAGCGGCGTGCCACGCTCGACCGCGCTCGTCACCTGCCGCCGACCGTCCGCATCGCTGACCCCCGCGGCCAAGACCGTCCGGTAGCCCGTGACCGCATCGCTGGTCCACGCGCGTCGGAAGTCGTCCGCGCCGATCACGACCGACCCCGACGGCCATCCGAGGTTCGTCGTCGTCGCGGCGACCCGCAGGCGCACCGGCCGCGGCGCTGGCAGCACGAACGTGTCCCCGACGCCCACGCCGAGCGCCCGCGCCAGGCCGGCCGACAGCGTCGCCCAGCCGCCGCCGCGGATCCGCGCGGTCACGTCACCCGCATCTCCCGAGACGACCTCGTCGGCCAGCACCGCCGAATCGGTGTCGCCGACGCCCACGCCGACCACCCACGCCCGGCGCCTCGCCACGTCCAGGAGCGCGCTCCGATACGCCGACACCCGCGCCACGCCCGGCTGCGCCGCGATGGCCGCAGCGGTACTGCCGGGCGAGAACGGCGTCGTCCCCAGCATGCTCCCGGAGCCCGGGGGCGCCACCCAGATCCCGGCCGGCGCGGTGAGCGCCGTCGTCCGGTCCAGGCCCGCCTCCAGACCTTGCTCGGTACCGCGCAGCGCGGTCGCGGCGAAGACCGTCACCGCCGCGGTCAGCGCGACCGCCAGCGCGCCCGCCCGCCAGCGCCGGATCTTCAGGTACTGCACCGCCAACTCGACTGCGTTGGACGGCCGACCCAGACCGCGGTTAGCCGCTTCGAACGCCCCAACCGCGCCCGCCAGCCCCACCGGCACCACCAGCACCAACGCGAGCGCAAGCAGGACGAGGCCAGCGACCACCGCACCGCCTGGCGCGGCGACCAGGACGACGATCGCACTCGCAAGGCACGCCACACCCAGCCAGGACATGACCACGACGCGCCGCCGTCGCCGGTCGCCGCCCCGCAGCAGCGCCACCAGAACCCCGATCGCCGCCGCCCCGAGCCCCGAGCCCACCGCCAGCGCGACGCTCTCCCACGTCACCACCCGCCGATCCGTCACCGGGAACGCGTCCATCAGGACGCCCGCCTCTGAGATTGCCCCCGATCCCGCACGCGAGAGCGCCTCCCCGAGCGCTAGCCCGAGCGCCGTCCCCACGACCCCGACCGCCAGCGCGTCGACGACCAACGTCGCCACCCGCGCCGCTGGCCGCACGCCCTGCATCCGCTGGTGGCGGACCAGCGCGCGCCGGTCGCCGGCCGCCACCAGCAGCGCGCACGCCGCGAACAGGCCTCCGGCCAGCGCGGCCAGGACGCCGAAGGCCCGCGTCATCCGCTCTGCCGGCCGCGTCGCGGTCGCGTACATCCGGCTTTCGTGGTCGGCCGGGACGATTTCAACGTTTGTCCCCGCCACGAGCCGCCTCAGCCCCGCCTGTGCCTCGGCGAGCCGGCCCGGTTGCGCCTCGACGAGCATCCGGCTCACCTCGCGCCCGGTGCGCGCCAAGCGCTGTAGGTAGCGCAGCGGGACCATCACGATCGCGGTGTCGACCAGCGCGCCGATCTGCTCGCGCCCGGCGACGATCGCCGGCAGCGTCAGCGTGCGACCCGACAGCTGCACGCGCGCGTCGTCCCCGAACCGGACGCCGATCGCGCGGGCGACCGGCGAGGTCAGCACCAGCGCCTCCTGCCGCACCATCTCGTTGCCGGTGAAGCCGTCCAGCAGGCTCCCGTTCAACCGCACGCTGCGCGGATCGGCGCCGAAGAACATCAGCCCCTGCTCACCGCGCCGCCCGATCACGTTGCCCGGCACCTGCAGGACCGGCGCGACGCGCCGCACGCCCGGCAGCGCCACGATGCGGGCGTAGAAGTCCTCGGGCATCCGCGTCCCGCCGCGCGCGATCAGCTGCAGCTGGCTGTCGCCGACGAGACCGTCGCTGAGCGCCCGGACCGACTCCGAGGGCAACGTCGAGGCGACGCTCGCTGTGTAAACGAGCGCGACGCCCGCGGCGACGGCCAGCGCCGCCATCAGCTCGCCGGCCCAGCGCCGGCGCAGCCGAACGAGGTAGAGCATGACCACGCTGCCGACGCGTGGCCGGCCCGGGGCGAGCGGCTCCAGGCCGGTGATCGACAAGCGGCGAGCATAACCCGGGCGGCGACCACCGGGACTAGATATATGCTCACGTGTCTGAAGATGTCGCTCCTCAGGGTCGAGCGCGTGAGCTGGGCGAGCCGCGACGCCGCGCGCGTGCTGCAGGACGTCTCGCTGGAGCTGGACGACGGCGTCCTCGCCGGGGTTCACGGGCGCCGCGGTTCCGGCAAGACGACGCTCGCGCAGATCGCGTCCGGCCGCCTCGCCCCGGAGGCGGGCACGGTGCTGTTCGAGGACCATCCGCTCAGCGATGCTGCGCGGGTCGGCTTCGCCAGCCGTGACGACCCTGGCTGCGACGACCTCACTGCCGCGGCCTGGATCGCCTCGGCGCTCGTCGGCGCCGGCTCGTGGCGCACCGCGCGCCGCCGCGCAGGCGCCGCGATCGAGCGCGTCGGCCTCGGCGGGGCAGCCGCGCTGCGCTGGGCTGAGATGTCCGACCGCGAGCACGTGCTCGCCACGCTCGCGCAAGCGATCGTCCGCGGCCCGCGCCTGATCGTCGTCGACGACCCGATCACGGGCATGGCCGAGGAAGACCGCGGCGCGATTCTCGACCTCCTGCGTGGGCTCACAGACGACGGCGTCGCCGTGCTCGCGACCGCCGTCGAGCCCTCTGAGCTGGCCGGGTTCGACGTGGTTTGGGCGCTGGAGGACGGCCGTCTCGCTGGCCCGCCGCCGCGCCCCGCCGGCCAGGTCGTCCCGCTGCGCGCCCGCAACCGCCCCTGACGGTCCGGCTACCTCAGCGTCACAGGATCGAGAGCTCGCGGGTCTTACGAGGCGCATGAGGCTGGACGCCGACACGCTTGCAGGGCTGTTCGAGGCCGAAGGGCCGCGGCTGCTGGCGTTCGCCACGCGCCGCACGTTCGATGCCGAGCTGGCGCTCGACATCGTCGGCGAGGCGTTCGCAACCGCGTTCGAGCGGCGCTCGAAGTTCCGCGGCAACACGCGGGAGGAGGCGGTGGGGTGGCTGTACGCGATCACGCGCACGGTCCTCGACCACCAGTTCCGGCGTCGCGGGGTGGAGCGGCGCGCGCTCGCGCGGCTCGGCGTCGAGCCGCCCGCCATGGGCGACGACGAGCGCCGTCGGGTCGAGGAGCTCGCGGGTCTTGCGGATCTCCGTACCGCCGTCGCCCGTGAGATGGCCGCGCTGCCGGAAGCCCAACGCGACGCGGTCCGCCTGCGGATCGTCGACGAGCTCTCCTACGACGACCTCGCTGCCCAGCTCGGCATCACCCCCGACAACGCCCGCGCCCGCGTCTCCCGCGGCCTGCGGACCCTGACCCGTGCGATCACGCCACTCCAGGAGGCGATCGATGCCCGCTGACCGCCCCGACTTCCCGGCGCTGCAGCGCCTGACCGCGGACGTCTCCGACGCGATGCGCGCTGCCGAGACCGCCGAGCGGGCCGCCGCCGACCGCCGCCGCTGGTGGCGCCGATCGCTGCCGCTGGCCGTGGCGCTGCTCGCGCTCGCGCTCCCGGCCGCCGGTGTCCTGCACGCGACCTCCGGCAAGGCGGACGAGCGCCCGGTCGCTCCGCTTCACCACGCCGTCATCGCCACCGAGTGCGGGGCGACGGTCGCGATCGCCGCGCTCGCGGCGACGGGCGCCTCGCTCAGCCGCAGGGACGGTTCCCCGACGCCAATGACTTCGCTCCGCCCTTGCGCGTGATGTCCAGACCCGCGGGCGAGCCGTCCAACCTAATGGGGTTGCCGTTGACCGTGATCTGGGTGGACTTCAACCCGATGTTCATGCGGACGCGCTTGTCCTTGAAGACCTTCTTGCCGTCCAGCGTGCCGCTGAACAGGACCTTGCCGGAGCCGTCGTCGACGCACAGGAACGTGGGCAGCGGCGCGTTGACGCGGACCGTGACGAGCGCCGACGCGGCAGCCTTGCGCTTGGCGGCCGCCGCGCGCTTGCGCTTGGCCGCGGCCTTGCGCTTGCGCTCCGCCGCCGCCTGCTTGGCCGCGGCCTCCTCGTCCTCGTCGGCGGAGGTCGTCTCGGTCGCGGTCGTCTCGGTGTCCGCCGGCGTCGTCTCGGTGGCCGTCGTCTCCACCGGAGCGGTCTCCGTGGCGGTCGTCTCCGTCGCCGTCGTCTCCACCGCCGTGGTCGTCGTCGCCGGCCCGCTCGTCGTCGTCTCCGCCGGCAGGTTCGAAGCCACGTTGCCGTCGCCGTCGTCTCCGTCGCCCTGCAACAGCGACGCGCCCGCCGCCGCGGCCACCAACACCGCCGCGACGCCGACGATCCCCAGCAGCGCCCGCCCGCGCGAGCGTCCCTCGCTCACGCCCGGCGGCAGCAGCATCAACCTCTGGCCCGGTTCGGCGGACGCCAGGTCCGGCCGCACGCCCATGCCCGCCACCCGCAGCGCCGCGGCCACCCGGGCGCGCGCCGCCGGCGTCGGCGACGTCTCCCCGAACGCGGCCAGCAGCTGTTCCAACGTCGGCGCGCGGTCCGCGCCGCGACCGCGCGCAGCAGCGTTCGCGATCTCGGTCGCGATCGCGGCGTCGGCCAGCGGCACCTCAGAAGAAGGAAGGCCCTCCATGTCGCCCGCCTGTCTAGCAGAGGACCCGGCGAATCCGCGCAACGCGTCCACCGGCGTGTTGCGCTCAGATGAAGCATCCGCACGCGCCGGATACCCTTGCTCACCGAAACGATGGCCCATCTCTTCATCTGCCCCAACTGCGGTAACCGCACCACCGAGACCGAGCGCAACGCCGGCTTCCGGCGCCAGGCCCGTGGCTGCTCCAAGTGCGGCTTCGGCTTCCTGTTCGAGCTGCTCGACGACTACTACCCCGCGCCCGACGCCGCGTTCTTCGCCTGCGACGCGCAGGGGAAGGTCATCGCGTGCGGCCGCGGCTCATTCGAGCTCACCGGCCTCGACGACGAGAAGGTCATTGGCCGTCCCGTCAGGGACGTCTTGGGACTTCAGTTCTCGAACGGGGACGATCCCGTGGGCACCGTTCTCGAGTGGGGCGTGCGCAAGCTCAAGCAGCCCGTTGCCGTCCACGCAGAGGGCGATCTGCCCGCCCAGGCGACCGCCGATCTCTTCCCGGCGTACGATGACGACGGAGGCATGCTGCTCGTCCTCACGCCGGACAAGTGACGTTCGGCTAGGGCTCGTCACCTCGGACCCTGTCCCCGAGCAGTACGCTGCCGTCCGCTTCGCATGACCGACCGCCGCCGCAACTTCCTCATCCTCGGGCTCGTCGCCCTGCTGCTGATCCTCAGCCTGCTGGTGATCATCCCGGGGACGCCCCTGTCCAAGCCGACCCGTCAGGGGCTCGACCTCAAGGGCGGAACGTCGCTCGTCTACGAGGCGAAGCCGACGAAGTACGCCGACGTCACACCTGACTCGCTGCAGCGCACGATGGACATCATGCGCGAGCGCGTCGACTCCCTCGGCGTCGCTGAGCCGGAGATCCAGCAGTCCGGCGACAACCAGATCGAGGTGTCGCTGCCGGACGTCAAGAACGCCGAGCAGGCCCAGCAGCAGGTGGGCACGACGGCGGTCCTGGCGTTCTACGACTGGGAGAAGAGCGTCCGCAGCCCTGAGTGCAAGGCGGCGCCCACGGACACGTCGGTGACGGGCGGACCTCAGGCCGGCCAGCCGGGCTCCGGGTCGCTGACCTACTTCGACGCGGTCACCAAGGCGGCGGCCAACTGCAAGGCCACCGACGAGCCCGACGACACGACGCAGGGCCTCTGGTACGGCGTCGACACGGATGCCAAGACCGTCATCTGCGGGCCGCAGGCCACGGAGGAGGACGCCAAGGAGTCCTGCCAGAACGTGGGCAAGAAGCCCAACAAGTTCGTCGAGGTCCCGCAGGGCTACATCATCGTCCAGGCCGAGTCCGACGACACCGACAAGGCTTCTCAGGCGCTCGCCAACGACGCCTACTTCATCCTCAAGGACGACCCGGGCCTGCTCGGCCGCGACATCAAGGACCCCGAGCAGAACACCGACCAGCAGACCAGCCAGCCGACGGTCACCTTCAACTTCACCGACGAAGGCAAGAAGAAGTGGCAGAAGGTCACGCGCGAGATCTCGCAGCGCGGCCAGGCGGCGATCCTGCCGGGCCAGCCCGCCACGAACTTCGCCAACCACTTCGCGATCGTCCTCGACAACAAGCTGATCTCGGTCCCGTACATCGATCCCCAGCAGAACCCGGACGGGATCGACGGCGAGAACGGGTCGCAGATCTCGGGCTCATTCACGATCAAGTCGGCCCAGCGCCTGGCGACGCTGATCAAGACGGGCGCGCTGCCGATCAAGCTGGAGCTGATCTCGCAGTCGCAGGTCTCTGCGACGCTCGGCCAGCAGGCGCTGAATGACGGCCTTGTCGCCGGCATCGTCGGCTTCGCGATCGTCGCGCTGTTCCTGCTGATCTTCTACCGGGTGCTCGGCATCGTCGCCGTCGGCGCGCTGTTCGTCTACGCGATCTACCTGTTCGCGCTGATCAAGCTGATCCCGATCACGATGACGTTGCCCGGCATCGCGGGCCTCATCCTCACGATCGGTGTCGCGGCAGACGCGAACATCGTCATCTTCGAACGCGTCAAGGAAGAGATCCGCGGCGGCAGATCGGTCGCCGCCGGCATCGCGCAGGGCTACAAGAAGGGCATCGCCGCGATCATCGACGCGAACGTCGTGACGATCATGGTGGCCTTCATCCTGTTCGTCGTCGCGACGGCCGGCGTCCGCGGGTTCGCCTTCACGCTCGGCATCGGCACGATGACCTCGCTGTTCACCGCCGTCCTGGCGACGCAGGCGGTCCTCGGCACGATGCAGCGCTCGCCGCTGATCACCCATCCGAGCGCGCTCGGCGCCGGCGAGAGCAAGCGGCGCTGGACGATGGACTTCAGCGGCTCGGCGAAGTGGTTCTTCTCCACCTCGGGCATCATCCTGTTGATCGGCGCGCTGGCGATCGGCGGCAAGGGCCTGAACTTCGGCATCGACTTCGAGTCGGGCACGCGCGCCAAGGTCGCCTTCCAGAACGGTGTGCCGTCGGAGAACGCGGTCGGCGACGCGCTGCGCGCCGCGGGCTTCAACAACCCCGAGGTCCAGAAGGTCACGGGCGACAAGGAGCTCGGCGGCAACGGCATCCAGATCTCGCTCGGCGAGACGGGAACGGCGGTGACGGGCGTCGAGCGGACGCTGGTCTCCAAGTTCGGCGCCACGAAGGCCTTCCAGCAAGACTCGATCGGGCCGACGTTCGGCAAGACCGTGGCCAAATCGGCGATCTTCGCGATCATCGCGTCGCTGCTGGTCATCAGCGTGTACATCGCGCTGCGGTTCGAGTGGAAGTTCGCCGTCCCGGTGTTGATCGCGGTGATGCACGACATCTTGATCACGGCGGGCGTGTACTCCCTGACGGGCCGGGAGGTGACGACGTCGACGGTCGCGGCGCTGCTCACGATCTTGGGGTACTCGCTCTACGACACGATCATCGTGTTCGACCGAATCCGCGAGAACATGCCGCGCATGCCGCGTGCCGCGTTCACGCAGATCGTCAACCGGTCGATGAGCGAGGTGCTGACGCGGTCCCTGGCGACCTCGTTCTGCACGTTGCTGCCAATCCTGGCGCTGCTGTTCTTCGGTGGCGACACGCTTAAGGACTTCGCCTTCGCGCTGCTCATCGGCGTGATCTCGGGCGCGTACTCGTCGGTCTTCATCGCCTCGCCGGTGCTTGCGCACTGGAAGGAGCGCGAGGAGATCTACCGGCGCCGCCGCCTGCGGATCGCCGAGGAGACCGGCGGCAAGGTGCCGGCCTACGCGACCGCGGCGCACGGCGTCACGGTCGAGCCGAAGGCGTCCAAGCGCCCCGATCGCCGGATCACGACGCCGGAGGACCCGTCGCAGGGCGTGTCGCAGACCGAGTTCCAGCAGATGGTCGCCGACATCGAGCACGAGACGACCCCGTCGCGGGTCGCGCAGAAGACCAAGGAGCGGGCGCCCGATCCGGAGCCGCAGCCGCCGTCCGATCCGTCGGCGGACGCGACGCCCGAGGATCTGGTGTTGAAGGACGACAAGAAGGACCGCCCGAAGCGGTCCCGCAACAAGCGCCACGGGAGGCCGCGTTAGCCATGGCCATGTTCGCCTGGATCATGATGGGCCTCGCCCTCTGGCATTTCGCCATCTTCATCCCCGACCGCTTCTGGGGCGGCATCGTCGGCGCGTTCCTGGGCGCGCTCTTCGGCGGCGCCCTGGGCGGCCTGGCCCTGTCCGGGTTCACGATCCCGGGGGAGAGCGAGACGCACATCCTGCAGGCCCTCGAGGCCGTGCCGGGCGCGCTGATCGGGATGGGCCTCGTGTACTACGAGGGCGTTCGCCGCAAGACCCCCGCCTTGCACCTGTAAGACGGGGAGTTCGCCGCGCGGTTTCCCCGTAGTTGCGGGGTGAGCGCCTACGTGGCGTCCGGTGCCGATGGCACCCTGGGCGGCGATGCTCACGCCGCGACTCGACGTACCGCCGTGCGACAGCGCCGCGGCGCTGTCGTTGGCGCGCGACCTCGGGATGTCGTTCCCGGTCGCGCAGGTCCTAGTGCGGCGCGGGATCGTCACGTTGGAGGACGCGCGCGCGTGGTTGGCGGGCGCCGAGGAGCATCCGGCGGCGCTGTTCGGCGCGGCGCTGGACGAGGCGGTCGCGCTGCTGCTGGCGCACGTCGCGGCCGGATCGCGGATCACCGTGCACGGCGACTACGACGTGGACGGCGTGACCTCGACGGCGATCCTCGTGCGCGCGCTGCGCGGCGTGGGCGCGGACGTCGACTGGTACCTGCCGTCGCGCAGCGAGGACGGCTACGGGCTCAGCGCCGGGACCGTCGAGAAGCTCGCCCAGCGCGGCACGAAGCTGCTGGTGACGACCGACTGCGGCATCACGGCCGTCGACGAGGTCGCGCTGGCCAAGTCATTGGGGTTGGACGTGGTCGTCACCGACCACCACCAGCCGCGCGCGGACGGGGTCGTGCCCGACGCGCCGATCGTGCACCCGGGCGTCTGCGGCTACCCGTGCGTGGACCTCTGCGCCGGCGGCGTCGCGCACAAGCTCGCGGGCGCGCTGCTGGCAGCCGACGGGCACGATGCGTCGATCGCGTTGGCCGACCTCGACCTGGTGGCCTTGGCCACGATCGCCGACTGCGTCCCGCTGGTCGGCGAGAACCGACGCCTCGTCCGCCAGGGGCTGACGGCGCTGGGCCGGACGGAGAAGGTCGGCCTGCGGGCGCTGATGCGGGTCGCCAAGGTTGACCCGACGCGCGTCGACGCGCGGGCGGTCGGCTTCGGCCTGGCGCCGCGAATCAACGCCGCGGGCCGCCTGCATCGCGCCGACGCCGCGCTGGAGCTGCTGCTCACCCACGACGAGACGCGTGCCGCGCAGATCGCCGAAGAGCTCGACCGCGCCAACGCGGACCGCCGCTTCGTCGAGGAGCGGATCCGCTTCGAGGCCGAGGCGCAGGTCGCCAACCTCGGCGAGCAGCCGGCCTACGTGCTGTGGGCCGAGGGCTGGCACCCGGGCGTGATCGGCATCGTCGCCTCGCGGATCGCCGAGCGCCACAACCGGCCGGTCGTGATGATCGCGCTGCGCGAGGGGGAGGACGAGGGCACGGGCTCTGGCCGCTCGATCCCCGCGTTCGACCTTCTTGGTGGCCTTGACGCCTCGTCGCGACACCTGCTGCGCCACGGCGGCCACCGCGCGGCCGCGGGCTGCACGATCGCCCGCAGCGAGTTGGAGGCCTTCCGCGCCGCCTTCGCCGCGCACGCCGCCGAGGTGCTCGCTCCCGAGGACCTCGTCCCGGTCGAGCGCGTCGACGCCGTCGTCAGCGGCGACGAGCTCGGCACCGCGCTGGCCGAGGAGCTCGGCCGCCTCGCGCCCTTCGGCATCGGCAACCCGTCGGTCAGCCTGCTCGTCCCGGCCGCCCGCCTGGTCGATCCCGTCCAGATGTCCGAGGGCAAGCACGTCCGCTTCACGGTCGAGGCCGGCGGCATCCGCGCGCGCGCCGTCGCCTTCAACCTCTCGCACCTGCCTGAAGGCGCGGCGAGCGGCAACCTCCACGCCACCTTCACGCTGGAGCTCAACGAGTGGCGTGGCACGATCGAGCCCCGCCTCGTCCTGCGCAAGCTCCTGCCCGCGACCGCCGAGTCGCCCCGCCTCGTCGGCGAGCCCGCGGTGGCGACGGCGGAGTGGGAGGCGGAGGTCATTCGCCTGGCCACCGCATCCGTGCCGGCCCTCGCTCTCGTCGGAGGGACGTCCTCGCAGCCAGAAGCCCACACGGTCGAGCGGCTCGCCACCCTTCCCCAACGGCTCGACGGAGGAGGCGAAGGCCGCACCCTCCGCGACCGCCGCTCCACCGGCCTGGCGGGCACCATCGCCGCGCTCGTCTACACCGGCGAGTCGGTCCTGGCCATCGCCGCCGACGGCCCGGCGCGCGCGCAGCAGCTCACGGGCCGGCTCGGCGGGTTCGCCGTGACCAGCTGGGACGCGCTGGAGCGGGATCCCGCGCTCGCGGATGGGTACCACCACCTCGTGGCCATCGATCCACCGCTGCATCCCGACCAGGAGGCCCTCCTGACCGCGGGCCATCCGGCCCAGATGGCCCATCTAGCGTGGGGCGAGCCTGAGCTACGCTATTCCAGGGATGTTCTGGAGCGAGATCACAACCTGCGACCGGGCCTCGTCGCCGCCTATCGGGCGTTGCGCGACGGCCGCGGGCTGGCCGACGCCGTCGGGCACCGTCCCGCGGTCGCGGCGGGGCGGCTGCTCGCCGTCCTGGCCGAGCTCGGCCTGGTCAGCACCGATGACGGTCGCGTCGCGGTCGTCCCGGACGTCGCGCCGACCGATCTCGAGCGCTCCCCGGCCTACCAGCACGCCCAACAGCGCCACGCGGAGGGGACGGCATGGCTGACCAGCGCGAGCGCGACACCGCAAGCGGCCTGACGCCGGACGCCGCCGCTGCCGCCACCGGCGGTAACGGTTCGGACGACCACGGGGACCGTACCCCTGTGGACACGATCATCCATTCCGATGGCCACCCGCCGGTCGCGCGCAACGACCTCACCCCGGACCAGCAGCGGCTGCTCTCCGACCTCTTCGCGATCGTCGAGGAGCACGCCGACGACGCCGCGCTGCCGATCGACCGCGTCCGTGTCGAGGATGCGTTCGTGTTCGCGTGCGAGCACCACGCCGACCAGCGCCGCAAGTCCGGCGAGCACTTCATCATCCATCCCGCCGCGGTCGCAAAGATCTGCGCGGGCCTGCGCCTGGACACCGACACGCTCGTCGCCGCGCTCCTGCACGACACGGTCGAGGACACCACCGCGTCGCTCGAAGAGGTCAAGGAGCTGTTCGGCGAGGAGGTGATGGCGCTCGTCGACGGCGTCACCAAGCTCACCGGCATCACCTTCACCTCGCGCGACGAGGCCCAGGCCGAGAACTACCGCAAGATGATGGTCGCGATGGCCTCGGACGTCCGGGTCATCCTCATCAAGCTCGCCGACCGCCTGCACAACATGCGGACGATCGACGCGATGCCCAAGCAGAAGCAGATCGAGAAGGCCAAGGAGACCCTCGAGATCTACGCGCCGATCGCGCACCGCCTCGGCATCCACGCGATCAAGTGGGAGCTCGAGGACCTCGCCTTCGCCGCCCTGCACCCGCGCAAGTACCAGGAGATCAAGGGCCTGGTCAACCAGCAGCGCGAGGAGCGCGACGACTACGTCAAGGCCGCCGGCGACGAGCTGAACCGCGAGCTCGACGCGCTCGGCATCAACGCGCGCATCTCCGGCCGCGCGAAGCACTTCTACTCCATCTACTCCAAGATGACCAAGAAGGGCCGCGAGTTCAACGAGATCTACGACCTCACCGCCATGCGCGTGGTCGTGGACTCGGTGAAGGACTGCTACGGCGCGGTCGGCGTCATCCACAGCCTTTGGAAGCCGCTGCCCGGCCGCTTCAAGGACTTCGTCGCGATGCCGAAGTTCAACATGTACCAGTCGCTGCACACGACGGTCATCGGGCCCGAGGGCCTGCCGCTGGAGATCCAGATCCGGACCAAGGACATGCACGACATGGCCGAGTTCGGGGTCGCCGCGCACTGGATGTACAAGCAGGACCCCAACAAGAAGGGCGGGGGCCTGGAGGGCGACGACAAGCTCAAGTGGCTGCGGTCGATGCTCGACTGGCAGTCGGAGCTGAACGACCCCAAGGAGTTCATGGAGACGCTCCGCGTCGACCTGTTCGACGAGGAGGTCTTCGTCTTCACCCCGAAGGGCGAGGTCAAGTCGCTGGCCCAGGGCGCGACGCCGCTGGACTTCGCCTACGAGGTCCACACCGAGGTCGGCCACCGCTGCGTCGGCGCGAAGGTCAACGGCAAGATCGTGCCGTTGAACTACGCGCTGAACTCCGGCGACATCATCGAGATCCTGACCTCCAAGCGCGATCGCGGCCCGTCGCGCGACTGGCTCGCGCTGGTCAAGACCACGCGCGCCCGCAACAAGATCAAGCAGTTCTTCAAGGCCGAGTCTCGCGAGGACACCGAGCACACCGGCCGCGAGCTGCTCCAGGAGCACCTCAAGAAGCAGGGCCTGCCGCCGCAGAAGCTCGTCAGCTCACCGCTGCTGGCCGACGTCATCCGCGAGATGGGCTTCCGCAAGGCGGATGACTTCTACATCGCGCTCGGCGGCGCGAAGATCTCGCCGAAGGTCGTCGTCAACAAGCTGATGCAGCGCCTGAAGGCGGGCGAGGCAGCTGAGGACGAGACCGATCCCGCCGAGGCGCTGGTCAGCACGCGCCGCGCGCGTCGCCAGCCGACGGGCAAGGCGGGGTCCTACGGCATCCGCGTGGACGGGGTGGAGGACGTCTTGGTGCGGTTGGCCAAGTGCTGCCGCCCGGTCCCCGGCGATCCGATCGTCGGCTACGTCTCGCTGGGTCGCGGCATCACGATCCACCGCGACGACTGCCCCAACACCGTCGCGCTGCGCAAGGACCCGGAGCGCTTCGTGCGCGTCCACTGGGAGGGCGACCACCAGACCTCCTTCCGCGTCGAGCTCCAGGTCGACGCCTGGGACCGCCACCGCTTGTTGGAGGACTTGTCCCGCACCTTCGCCGAGGCCGGCTTCAACATCGTCGAGGCCCGCTGCATCGTCAACTCACCGATGGTGCAGAACAAGTTCGTCGTCGAGGTCCCCGACACCCAGGGCCTCAAGCAGGCCGTCACGCGCCTGCGCAACATCGAAGGCGTCTTCGACGCCTACCGCATCACCCCGGGCGCCAGCTAGTCACGATCTGCCACCGGGCTGTGGCGTCGCCGGAGGCGGACGGCTACCTTCGGCCGTGCTGATGGCTCCTGAGCAGTAGGAAGGTCTCACATGCGGCTCGCCCGTTGTTCCGCGCTGCTCAGCAGCGCCGTCGCGCTCTTGCTGGTCCTCGGCGCCTCCGGCGCGTCGGCCGACGCCCTGAACCAGGGCGGTGCTCCGGTCGCGGCCGGGTTCAACCTCAACCTCACGAGCAACAGCATCGTGATCACCGGCGCCTTCGCCAACCCGGTGACGTGCACGAGCTCAGGCATCGCCACGACCGTGACCAGCAACAACGTCGCCGGGGTCCCGGCCCGGGCCGACCTGGACAATTGGACGTTCGCGGGCTGCACGCTGCCGGGCGGCGCCGCGTGCGCCGTGTTCGTCAACGCCCTGCCGTGGGGCAACGCGGTGTGGCTGCGCAACGGGCCGCCGAAGACGTTCTCGATCTCGTTCCCGGCCAACCGGCTGCTGTCGGTCGCGTGCGGGGGCATGGTGTGCTCTTACGTCGGCGCCGCCGCCGTCCCGCCGGCGAGCGTGACCGGCGCCTGGAGCGACTCGCCGTCGACGACCACGCCGGCGACCGTCCAGTTCGTCAACGCGCCGCTCGCCCATGTCGCCGGCGGCTGCCCGGTCGCCGGGGCGATCTTTACCGGCACCTACAAGACGACCACCAACGCGATGACATTGACGGTCTAGCGGCGTATCGCAGCCGATAGGGTCGGGCTCATGCCCGACGTCCTGCTCTACAGCGACACCGAGCGCAGCGCCGCGCTGCGCCACGAGCTGCCGATCACGATCGCCGACCCGTTCGGCTACGCGGAGGTGGGTGGCAAGGCCACCATCTTCATCAGCTCGCTGGACCAGGAGCGTGCCGCCGCCGCGCGGCCGGACGCCGCGATCATCGAATGGGGCGACGTCGGCTTCCACGAGTTGTTGGAGAGCGGGATGCCGCGCGACCAGATGGTCATCGAGATGATCTCCCGCGCGGTCGCGAAGATCGGCGTCAAGGACGCGATCGTCGACCCCGACTTCCCGCTGGCCGTCGCCGACCGCCTGCGCGCCGACGGCGTCCTGCTGACGCCCGACCACGAGACCTTCGCGCTGCGCCGTCGGGCGAAGTCCGCCACCGAGCTGGCGGGGATCCGCCGCGCGCAGAAGGCCGCCGAGGCTGGGATGGCCGCCGCGGCCGCACTCCTGCGCGCCGCCGTCCCCGAGGGCGACCGGATCGTCATCGACGGCGAGCCGGTCACCGCCGAGCAGGTCCGCGACGCCATCCGCACGGCCTGCGCCGCCGCCGGCGCGCCCGCGCCGGCGGACATCATCGTGGCCAGCGTCTGGCAGGGTTTTGGCCACGAGTCGGGCACCGGCCCGCTGCCGGCGAATCTCCCGATCCACATCGACCTCTGGCCGCGCGACGAGGAGACCAACTGCTGGGCCGACATGGCCCGGACGTTCGTCGTCGGCACGCCCGACGCCAAGACGCTCGAGCTCAACGCGCTCACCCACCAGGCCCACATGGCCGCCCGCGACGCGATCCGCCCCGGCATCACCGGCCGCGAGCTGCACGCCATCGCCTGCGACATCTTCGAGGCCGCCGGTCACGCCACCCAGCGCACCGGCCCCGGCGAGGACCCCAACGAGGGCTTCCAGTTCTCCCTCGGCCACGGCGTTGGCCTCGAGGTCCACGAAGATCCCGGCATGGGCCAATCCGGCCGTTCACCCCTCATCCCGGGCGACGTCATCGCCATCGAACCCGGCCTCTGGGACCGCACCACCGGCGCCCTCGGCTCCGAAGACCTCGTCCTCGTCACCGAAGACGGCCACGAGGTCCTGACCGACTTCCCCTACGACTTGGCGCCGTAGTCCTTCGTCGGGCTACGCCGCGTCGTCCACGAGGTCGTGGCCCACGTTGTAGGTCTTGCGCAAGCGCTCCATCTCGCTCGCCCGCGTTCGGAACGCGCGAGCGGTGCGGCGGTCGCGGCCGCCCGGGATCAGCCGGTCGTGGGCGCCGTTCAACGTGTAGGTGAGCGGTGCGACCAGGCGCGGGAGGTGCTTCCAGCGCGTGTCCGGGATGCCGAGGTCGTTGGCGATCGCGTCGCCGACGAAGGCGCGTTGGAGGCCGCGGATGATGGACGGCGTCAAGCGCGCGGGGAGGAGGCGGGCGAGCTCGGCGGCCTGGAACTCCGTGAGCGCGTCCACGAACGCGCGGTCGTCGGGGTCGGCGCCCGGGGAGGTCAAGGCGTACAACTGCTCGATCGGCGCGTAGTCGTCGATCGTCTTCGGCAACAGCGCCTCCTCGACGCCGACGTACCAGCCGACGCAGCGCCAGAGGTGCACGATGTCCTCGGTCTCGGCGTCGCTGTAGCGCGCGCCGAGCTGGCCCATCGCTCGCAGCGCGACCGAGCAGAACTCGGCCAGGGTGAAGGCCATGTACGGCTGCGGGATCGGGAGGCCCCACGCGTCTGTGTCCCACTCGGCGTGCGAGCGCAGGTGCCCCCGCACGTGCGCGTGGATCATCCGGACCCGCACGGTCCGCTCGAAGCCCGCGCCGTCGCGCGCCATCCCGCCGGGCGTGGTGACCGCGGTCAGCCAGTCGCCGACCTCGATCGACCGCACCGCCGCGTTCTTCGCGTAGCGCCCCGTGAAGGCCAATGGCTTGCCGGCGACCGTGTTCTGCGCGCCCGCCAAAAGCGATGCCGCGCCAAGCACGAGCCCGTACTCGCGCCCCTGCCGCGCCAGGTGTCCGGCGGCGCGGTCGCAGCGGTCGAGGTCCATCCAGGACGGCGGCGCGTCGAGCTCCGCGAAGAGCGCGCGCAACGGCGCGGGCGCGTCGCCCCCGAGCGACTCCACGCCCTCCGCGATCGCCCTCCGCACCAGCCGTGCCGAGGCGCCGCCGCCGTCCTGCGCCACCGCGTCCGCCAGCGGATCGCCCACCCACATCGCGTCGAGCCACCGCTGGCCCAGCGCGCCAAACCGCTCCACCGCCAGATCGACGCCGCGCAGCGCCGTCGGGACGACCGCGCCCGCCGCCGACGCCTCCGCCGTCACGCCAGCCGCGTCCGGATCGCCTCGTCCAGGTAGTCCTGGACCTCCGCGACCGACACCGACGGATCGCGCCCGTGCGCCTGCATGACCTCGGCCGCGGTCGGCACGGCGTCCAGCGACGGCCACGCCTCCGGATCCCACAGCTTCGACCGGATGAGCGCCTTCGGGCAGTGCGCGTAGACCTCGTCGGCGGCGACCACGATCGCCGTCCGCGGTGGCTTACCCACCGCACCCACGCGCGAGAGCACGTGCGGCGCCTCGGTCACCCGCGCGCGCCCGTTGACGCGCAGCGTCTGGTCGCGCCCCGGGATCAAGAACAACAACCCGACGTAGCCGGTGACCACCACGTTGCGCAGCGTGTCGAGCCGGTTGTTGCCGGTGGCGTCCGGGATCGCCAGGAACCCGTCGTCCAGCACGGTGACGAACCCCGCGGGGCCTCCGCGCGGCGTCGCGTCTGCGCGGCCGTCCTCGTCGTGCGACGCCACGACCACCAGCGGGGACGCCGCGATCAGCGCCCGCGCGGCCTCGTCGAGCGACCCGATGTCCTTGGTCCACGCTCGGTCCTTCGCCGCCGGGTACCGCTCGACGAGGTCGTCCAGCGAGGCCAGCGCGTCGGCGAAGGGATCGGTCACCCGACCTACGACACCACGAGCAAGGGGGCGTCGTCAACCGAATAGCGAGCCTCGGTCACGTCCCCGATGTAGTCGCCGTCGACGTGCAGCGGCACCGGGCGCCCGTCAACCGACCGCACGACCACGTCGTGCACACCCGCGAAGCCGTCGACCTGGCGGTGGCGATCCAGCCGCGCGCGCTCGCTGAACATCCGGTACATCACGCCGGGCATGACCGTCGGGCGCGTCGAGCGCAGGACGATGCCGGCGAGCGACGGATCGGTCAGCGTCGCGCCGTGTGCGGCGTGGATCGGGATCTTGCGGAAGTAGGTGTAGGGCTCGCCCTTCTGCACCAACACGGTCACGCCCGGCAGGCCGGCGCCGCCGTCGGTCACGGCCTCGAGCTTGGGCGCGCGTCGCACGTACTTCCCCAAGAACTCCCCGAAGCCGCAGTAGGCGAAGTAGTACGGGCCGAAGCGCGCCTTCAGGTGCGGGTGGGCGTCGACGCGCGCGACGACGCTGGCGTCCAGGCCCAAGCCGGAGGAGAACAGGAAGCGCCGGTCGTTGACCATCGCCATCCGGACCTCGCGCGGCTGCCAGTCGTCGGCTATCCGCAGCAGGTGCTCGGTCGCGTCGACGATGTCGTTCGGGATCCCGAGCATCCGCGCGTACACGTTGGTCGAGCCGCCGGGCAGGCAGGTCAGCGGCGTCTCGGAGCCGCGCAGGCCGTTGGCGGCCTCGTTGACCGTGCCGTCGCCGCCGAACGCGACGACCACGTCGTAGCCCTCGCCGGCCGCCTCGCGCGTCAGCGCGGTGGCGTGATCGCGGGCCTCGGTGTCGACGGCCGTGACCTCGTAGCGCCCCTGAAGGGCGTAGACCACGAGGTTGCGCAGGCGGTCGGAGACCGTGGTCGCATAGGGGTTGACGATGACCAGCATGCGCTTGCGCTCGGTGGGAGCGTTCAACGCAAACTGGTCGCCGAGGGATTCGAGCGACTCGAGGCTGGCGGCGGGCACGTGGGGGAATACACCGCTTTGGCCTGCGGGTCACACACGGAACAGGTTCGGGATTCCGCACCTGCCAAACGCAAGGGACCACCACTGACCCTCCCCCCGTTGAGGGATTGAATGGTTGCCGTGACCTCCCTGCGGAACTCCCACCGAGAGCTCCTCGCTCTCCTCCTTGTGACGAGCTCCATCTTCGTGGCCGCAGGGATCGCCGACGCCGCCGGTTCAACGACAAACGCGCCGTCTCACGACGGCACGGCCGGCGTCAGCACCCAGTCCGTGCCCTAGGGCCGGTCGCGCTCGCTCGCACGCTTCGGCGCTGCGGGTGAGCGCGATCGGCGCGCGCGGCTGCTCTCAGCCCGCCGCCGACCAGGACACGATCCGCTCCACGTCGAGCGCGATCACGGGCCCTTCCGGCCGCCGTTCCGCGTACTGCGGGTACTTGGCCACCAGCGCGTCAAGCTCTGCCGTGGCCTCCGCCGCTTCGAGCACCCGCGCCGCGCCGTCCGCGCGAACCCACCACAGTGCGCTCCAGTCCGCGTCGCCGTAGTGGTCGACCAACACCGACGCCCGCGGATCCCGCCGCAAGTCCTCGACCCGCGCCAGCGCCCGCGTCGCCTTCGGCTTGTGGTCGACCGCATGGACGATCGACCTCCCGACGACCGCGAACGTCACCGGCACGACACGCGGGGCGGTCGTGGCGAAGCGCGCGACGCGGGCGCCGCCCAGCAGCTCCCACGCGCGCTCGTCGGTCATCCGGTCAGCCGATCCCGACGTCGTGCAGCTCGTACATCACGCGCTCGACCCGATCCAGCTCGGCCTCCACGACCGACCGCCGGCCCGACGGCAGCCAGAACAGCACGCGGTCCGCGCCCGCCTGCTCATACCGCTCCAGCAGCGACGGCTCCAGGTCTGGGCCCATGACGACGACCTCGATCGGCCGGTCGGCGCGCTCGCGCAGCTCCCCGATCCGCTCCAGGACTCCAGAGGCGTGGTTCGGCATCCACGCGTCGCCGTATTCCAACACGCGATCCAACACCGTTGGCCCGTTGCCGCCAACCAGGATCGGCGGGTGCGGCTTCTGCAGCGGCTTGGGATCGCTCCAGATCCGGTCGAAGTTCACGAAGTCCCCGTGGAACGACGCCTCGTGGTGGGTCCAGATCGCCTTCATCGCCAGCACGTGCTCGCGCATCCGCTTCATCCGCGTGCGCGGATCGACGCCGTGGTTGTCCATCTCCTCGCGGTTCCAGCCCGCGCCGACCCCGAACTCGAAGCGCCCGCCGCTGAGGTGATCGAGCGACGCGACCTCCTTGGCGGTGACGATCGGGTCGCGCTGCGGCACCAACGCGATGCCCGTGCCCACGCGCAGGTTCTGCGTCGCCGCCAGCGCGTAGGCCGACGCCACGAACGGGTCGTACGTCCGCGCGTACTTGCGCGGCAGCGGCGGCGCGCCCTCGCGACCACCCCACGGCGACTCACGCGACGCCGGGATGTGCGTGTGCTCGGCCCACAGCAGCCAGCGATGGCCGCGCTCCTCGACCAGCCGCGCGAGCTCCGCGGGCCCGAGGCCGTCGTGGGTGGGGAAGTAAGCGACGCCGGCGTCCATAGCGACCAAGGTAGCCGCCACCGCGACGTACGAGCCGCTAGGCGAGTACTCGCATGAAAACGAGCCCGCAGGGCGAGGCTTTCACAGCCAGCCGCGCTTGCGGAACCACAGCACCATGCCGGTCAACACCGACAACATGACGACGATCGTGATCCAGAACGCGTGCACCGAGCCTTCGCCCGGGACGCCGACGTTCATGCCCAGGACCGACGCGATCAGCGTCAGCGGCAGCATGATCACGCTGAACGCTGTCAGCACGCGGATCGAGTCGTTCAGGCGGTGGGAGAGCACGGACTCGTTGGTGGTCTCGAGGCCCTCGATCACCTCCTTGAAGTTCTCCAACATGTCCCAGACGCGTTCGGACGCGTCGTTGATGTCGTCGAAGTAGATGTCCAACTCGCCGGTGACGTAGCGCTTGGTGCGCTCTAGGTCCTTCAGCGCCGTGCGCTGCGGCCGGACGATCTTGCGGAAGTTGATGATCTCCTGCTTGGCGTTGGAGAGATCACGGACAACTTCGCGGTTGGCCTCCTCGTCGAAGATCGCCTCCTCCAGGCGCTCGAGCTTGAGGCTCATCTTGCGCAGCATGGGGAAGGACGCGTCCACGCAGGCGTCGACCACCTTGTACAACAAGTAGCCGGCACCCTTGGAGAACATGTCCTCGCGGACGTCCTCGTTGGTCCGGCAGCGGTCGAAGACGTACTGCAACGGCGCCAGCGGCTCGTTCGGGAGCGTGATCAGGAAGTCGGGGCCGACGAAGATGTCGACCTCGGCGGCGTTCAGCCGGTTGACGCGCTTGTCGTAGACCGGGAAGTGCAGGACCACGAACAGGTAGTCGGGGTACTCGTCGACCTTCGGCCGCTGGTTGCGCGAGTAGACGTCCTCGTAGTCCAGCGGGTGGAAGTCGAAGTGCTCTTCCAGCCAGGCGCGGTCGACCGCACGGGGGCGCTCGATGTTGATCCAGCGCAGGCCCTCGGCTTCGACGACCTCGACGTTGGGGACGTCAGGCTCAGCGGCGTGGGCGCTGCCGTCCGCGCGAGAGCGGGCAGCGCGACGCAGAGGCGGGCGGGGCAGCCTCGGCATTACGACTTAGGGGCTCGTCGACGGACGGGATCACGATGAGAAGCAGTGTACTGGGCGTACAACGAATCGTTGTACACGGACCACGGCTTGCGACCTCAAGTCCTACTGCTATCGTTCCGACCACATAGCTGAACACGTCCAGAGGGGTGGAGGGACCGGCCCGATGAAACCCCGGCAACCCCCGCGCATGCGCGGGTAGGTGCCAATTCCTGGAGACGTGTGGCGGTAGAAGCCACTTCTTCGTCACACACCACAACGACGAAGAACTGGGGTTTCCCGAATGGCTGTCACCAACCTGGCCTGTCGCGAGTGCGGCACCGAGTACGAGCTCACCGCGCAGTACGTCTGCCACAAGTGCTTCGGCCCGCTCGAGGTCAAGTACGACCACACCGCGCTGGCCGACGACGTCGCCTCTCTCCGTCGCCGGATCACCTCCGGCCCGCAGAACATCTGGCGCTACGTGGACTTCCTGCCGCTGGTCGAGGGCCAGCCGGGTCCGTCCGCCAAGATCCTCTCGCGCGTGGGACTGCCCGCGGGCTGCACGCCGCTGGTCCGCGCGGACCGGCTGGCCGAGCGCCTGGGCCTCAAGGAGGTCTGGGTCAAGAACGACGCGCACAACCCCACGCACTCCTTCAAGGACCGCGTCGTCTCCGTCGCCGCCGCCCGCGCGCGTGAGCTCGGCTTCGACACGCTGGCCTGCGCCTCCACCGGCAACCTCGCCAACGCCGTCGCCGCCGCGGCCGCCGCGCTCGGGATGCCGTCCTACGTCTTCATCCCGTCGGACCTCGAGGAGCAGAAGATCCTCGCCACCGGCGTGTACGGCACCAACTTGGTGAAGATCAAGGGCAACTACGACGACGTCAACCGCCTCTGCACCGAGATCAGCGGTGAGCAGGAGTCGTGGGCGTTCGTGAACGTCAACATGCGCCCGTACTACGCCGAGGGCTCCAAGACCTTGGCCTACGAGATCGCCGAGCAGCTCGGCTTCCGCACGCCGGACCGCGTCGTCGCGCCGATCGCCTCCGGGTCGTTGTACACCAAGATCGCCAAGGGCTTTGACGAATGGCGCGAGCTGGGCCTGATCGAGGGCGACGCGCCCACGATGAACGGCGCCCAGGCGCTGGGCTGCTCGCCGGTCGCCACCGCGTTCGCCGAGGGCACCGACGTCTGCCGCCCGGTCAAGCCGGACACCATCGCCAAGTCGCTGGCGATCGGCAACCCGGCCGACGGCCCCTACGCAGTCGAGTTGGCCAACAACTCCGGCGGCGGCATCGACTCGGTCACCGACGAGGAGATCAAGGCCGGCATCCGCCTGCTTGCCGAGACGACGGGCATCTTCACCGAGACCGCCGGTGGCGTCACCACCGCGACGCTGGCCAAGCTCGCCGACCGCGGCGACATCGACCCCGAGGAGCGCGTCGTGCTCGTCATCACGGGTGACGGCCTCAAGACCCTCGACGCCGTCCGCGGCACCTTCGAGGCGCACGAGATCGAGCCGAAGTTCTCGGCCTTCGAGAACACCGTCCTTGCCGGGGCCACCGCCTGATGGCCGTCGTCGTCAAGCTCCCGACCCAGCTGCGCGCCGCCGCCGGCGGCGCGTCCAAGGTCGAGGTCACCGCTGAGACTGTCGGTGCCGCGCTCGAGGCGCTGTACGAAGCACACCCCGATCTCCGCGACTCGCTCTCCGACGGCGACGGCGGCCTGCGCCGCTTCGTCAACGTCTACGTCGACGGCGAAGACGTCCGCTTCGGCGACGGCCTCTCGACGCCGGTCAAGGACGGCGGCGAGATCCAGGTGCTGCCGGCTGTCGCCGGCGGCCGCTAGCGCTCTCGCGCCTCACGACACCGCGTCCAGCCAGGCCGCCAGCTCGCGCGGCTTGGCCAGCGACGGCAGGTGGCCGGTGTCGATCGTGTCGGCCTTGACGCCGAGGCGCTCGTAGGCGAGGTCGCGGGCGAAGGCATAGGGGAAGACGCGGTCGTCGCGGGCGACGAGGACGCGGGTCGGCACGTCCGGCCAGGCGTCCAGCGGCCACGGCTCCACGCACGGGCGGTCGGACTGCTCCTGGCCGGGGCGGGCTAAGGCCTCTGCGACGAGCGGCTCCGGCACGTCGTGGAAGAAGCTCTCGATCTCGTCGAACGGCGGCGTGTCGCGACGGCCCTCGGCGGTCGTCGTCCACCAGTCGTTCACCGACTCGCCAGTTGCCGGGATCATCGGCGCGACGAGCAGCAACGCCTCGACGTCAACGTCCGCCGCCGCGATCGGCGCGCTGAAGGCGCCCATTGAGTGCGCGACCAGGACGACGTCGTAGCGGCCGGTGATCGCCTCGATGATCACGTCGGCGTACTTGTACAACCCGGCCGTGTCGTCGCCCGCAGGCAGGTCGATCGGCGTCGCCCCATGGCCGCGCTCGCGCAGCAGCGCCGCCACGTGCGACCAGTACCACCCATCACCCCCGGCGCCCGGGACCAACACGAATTCACTCATCGACGAGCACGGACGGCGAGCACCGCCCGGACTCATCGACGCGTGTCGGTCAGGGAACCAGGCGACCTTGGGCTCGCAGCGTGTCGAGGCGCTGTTCCAAGCGGTCGAGGCTGTGTTCCGCGTACGCGCCGCGCAGCTCGCGCTCCGAGACGGCGAAGGCCGCACCAACGGCGGTGAGTCCGACGTCGGCCAGCGCCTCCCAGCACGAGCGCAGCGCGCGGACGAGGACGTCGTCGTCAGGCACCGGGAGGCGCCCGTCCTCCGGGGAGCCGGCCAAGGAGAGGTAGTCGACCAGGACGTTGGCCTGCTGCGCCTCTTCGACCATCCGGCGTGGCGCGTCTGCCTCGCGCAACAGCGTGACGCGCCGCGCGATGGCGCCGCGCGCGGCGTCGGCCGCGGTCGGGCCGTCCACGTCCGTGAAGACCAGCCAGTGGTCCGGCCGGGTGCGAGTCGCCGCCGCCAGACCGATCCGGGTGGCCCGTGCGCCGAAGCCACCGACGTGCCAGCCGGAGGGAAGCTGGATCCCGACCGCCTCTTGCTCGTGTAGCGCGTCGATCTCGTAGTCGACCGTGACCAGGAGGCTGCCGTTCTCGCCGACCTCGACCGGATTGAGGCCCGCAACGGCGAGGTCCGCGCCGACCTCCTCCGGGTCGACCTCGAACGGCTTTGACGCGGTCCCGCGGACGCGCCAGCGGAAGAGGGCGGCACGCGTCAGCGGTTCGGGCTCCGGCTGCGCGTCCTCCTCAGCGCGCTCGGCCTCCCAGTCCGCGGCGCCGCGCAGACCGTGCTCGGTGAAGCGGAACGCCATGCGCCGGTCCTTGGTCGTCTCCTCGACCAGCTCCATCTCCTCCAAGCGCTTCACCACGTTGCGCACCGTCGTCGCCGAGACGTCGGTGTGCTTCTGAAGCTCCGCGAGCGTCAGCGGCTCGCCCTGCGCCTCGGCCAGCGCGAAGGTGATCGCCGTCCGGTTGTGGCCGAAGGCGATGGCGAACTCGAAGTCGCGCTTGGCACGTTGGCGCTCGGTCTCGGGCATCGCCCGGAGACTAGCCAGCCAACTCCAGCTCCCACGCCTCGACATCCTCGGCGGGATCGACGGCGCGGGCGGGGGACAAGGTGGAGGCGAAGACGCCGATCAGGATCACGCCGAGCGCGACCGCGGCCGCGCCCACGTACAGCGGCGCCTCCGCGTTGACGTGCTCCGACAGCTTGCCGGCCAGGAACGGGGCGATCGCGCCGCCGGCGAAGCGCACGAAGTTCGTGCCGGACGCGGCGATCGACGTGTCCGCGCTCGACAGCCCCAACAACAGGTTCGACAGCACCGCGTTGGCGATGCCGAGCACCAGGCCGGAGGCGATGATCGCCACGATCATCACGCCCTTGTCGTGGATGCCGAGGCCGATGATCAGCAGGTCGACCGCGAGCATCGCGAACGTCGCGGCCAGCAGCGGGAGGATCGGCAGGCGCGCGGTCAGCGCGGGTGCGCAGAAGATCGCGCCCAAGGCCACCAACAGGCCCCAGCCGAAGAAGACCGCGCCGAGCTCGTGGACGCCGAGGTCCAGCGGCAGCGGGGTGTAGGCCAACAGCATGAAGAAGCCGAAGTTGTAGAGGAGCGCGATCACGGCGCCCGCCAGCAGGCGGCGCTCGGCCAGCGCCTTCAAGGGTGCTGCGAGCGAGACCCGCTGCTCACGCGGCGCGGCCGGCGTCTTCCCGACGCCCACGTAGACCGACACGAACGACAACGCCATCAGCACCGCGACGCCGAAGAACGGGATCCGCCAGCCGATCCCGCCGAGCAGGCCGCCGACCAGCGGGCCCGACGCGATGCCGATGCCCAGCGCGGACTCGAAGAGGATCACCGCGGTTGGGATCCCGCCGCGGGCGGAGCCGACGATCGTCGACATCGACGTCGAGACGAACAACGCGATCCCGAGGCCCCAGCCGGCGCGGAACGCGACGACGGTCCCAACGCTTGAAGAAGCTCCCGCCGCGGCGCTGCAGACGATCACCAGCGCCAAGCCCACCAACATCGTGTTCTTGTTGCCGATGCGCGATGACAGCCAGCCGGCCGCCAGGTTCGAGATCCCGATGATCGCGAAGTAGGAGGTGAACAACAGCTCGACCTGCGACGGGCTGGCGTGCAGCCCGTCGGCGATGATCGGCAAGATCGGATCGACGAGGCCGATGCCCATGAAGGCGACGACGCACGCGAGGAGGACCGCCCAGACGGCGGCGGGCTGATGCTGGAACCGGGCCATGGCCTCTAGACATAGCGAACGTGAACGTGAAGTTCGGTCCAAATCGAACTAGACCACCGGGACGGGCCGTCAGAACTCAGACGATGGGCGGCCCTCAGCGGTCGAACGGGCCGTCCACGGCGTCGGCGGATTGCGTCACGGGACAGTCGCCGGGGTGGCCGCAGGCGACGCCGTCACACTGGCGGCAGACGCGTCGCGCGTCGCGGCGGGAGCCGGTCGCGCGGGCCAGCACATCGTCCAGGACCCGGAGCAGGACGTCCTGCTCGGCGCCGGTGAGGCTGCCGAGCGTGTCGCGGATCGCCCCGTCGCGCGCCGCGACGACGCGCCGCGCCGCCGCCCGGCCGCGGGGCGTCAGGCGTACGAGCGTGCCGCGCCGGTCGTCGGGGTCGGGTGCTCGGATCGCCAGTCCCGCGCGCTCCAGGCGCGTCACGAGGTGCGCGCCGCCCGGCTGGGAGAGCGAGAGCGCCGCACGCAGCTCCTCGATCCGCCGGCCGTGGCCGAAATTCGCCAGCGCGGTCAGTGCCTCGGCGTCGGCGCCCGCGACGTCGCTGATCGACCGCCGCACGGCGTCGTCGACCAGCAGCGCGGCGGCGCCGATGCGGTTGACGAGGCGGGGGTCGGGGACGGCCAGATCTGGAAGAATACATTCATGGCGAATGCAATGGCGAGGCGGCGTGTAGCGGTGATGCTTGCCGTGGGGCTGGCGACGGGCGCGGCGAGCGGCTGCGGCGGAAGCGGGGGCGGCCAGGTCGACGCCGGCGCGCTGCGCACCGACACCGCGTCGCGGGCTCGCCCCGTCGACCTCGACCCCGAGGTCACCGGTCGCGAGCTGCTGCGCCTCCAGCGGAGCGGCGCGCAGATGGGGGCCAACGACATCGTCAAGTTCGGCTCCGATGGCTCGGCCGTGGTCATTCAGGCTTACGGCGGCGGGGGCGAGAAGATCCGGCGCTGCGTGCTGCGCCCTGGCGTACTGGCCGGCCTGCGTACCCGGCTGGCGCACCTCCCGCTCGACCGCGCGCGGCCGGCGCCCAGGCGGAAGTTCGTCTCCATGTACGTCCCCGGTCCGGCGCGGTACACGCTCGTCGCCGGGCGGATCGACGCGCGCTTTGACCACGACACCATGCCCCGCGACGCCCGCCCGCTGGTGCGGCTGTTGGAGGACACGCTCTACGGTCGCGCCGCGGACTGCCGCGTGACATTTCGGTCCAAGGTCTCCTGACGACCGATGAGTTCCGAGCGCGCAGCCCGTCTCAGCAGGGATGTGCCCGCCCCCCGACCGCCCGGCCACCGTGATGGTGGTCGTCGACGCGACGACCGAGCTCCCCGTCGGCCGTCTCGACACGCGCCAGGGCGACCTCGTGCTCGTCGACGCCCTCGCGCGCCTGGCGCTCGCCGCGCAGCGCCGCGGCTGGCGGATCAGGATCGACGGCACCCCGCCGCCGCAGCTCGGCGCGCTGCTGGCGCTATGCGGGCTGGACCGCGTCCTCGGCCTGGTCGAGCCGCAGCGGCAGCCCGAACTGGGCGAACAGCTCGGGGAAGATGTAGTGGTGCAGAGCGGAGACCTTCCCCCCTGAGGTCTCCATGACGACGACGGCCCAGCCCTGGAAGCTCCCGTCGTCCATCGGGTTGTAGATCGCTAGCGCCGGGCCGCCGTTGGCCCATGTCGGGATGACCTTCGACCCTTCGCACTTGGCGCCGGTCGTAGTCATGAACGTCACGATGTCGTCCTGGCCGACGACCCACAGCGGGAACGGCGGCATGGAGAACGCCGCGTCGCGTTGCAGCAGCTTGACCAACTCGCTCATGTCATAGGCCTCGAAGGCCGCGACGTATTGCGCAAGCAGGTCGCGCTGCTCGGCATCGTCGACGTCCGCCGCGCCCGCGGCCGCCTCATCGAGGTCCAGCGTCTCCAGCGTGGCCCGCGCGCGTTGCAGCGCGCTGTTGACCGACGCGACCGACGTCTCCAGCAGCTCGGCGACCTCCGTCGCCTGCCAGCGCAGCACCTCGCGCAGGATCAGCACGGCGCGCTGCTTGGGCGGGAGGTGCTGGAGCGCGGCGACGAAGGCGAGCCGCAGCGTCTCGCGCGACGCCGCTACCTCCGCGGGGTCGCTGCCCTCTGGCGCGATCTTGGCGTCCGCGATCGGCTGTACCCACGCGAACTCACCGAGTGGCTCGCCGAGGGATGCCGACGCCGGCGACGCCGGCCCCATGTCCATTGGCGTCGCCCGCCGCTGCGGTCCCTGGAGCATGTCGAAGCAGACGTTCGACGCGATCCGGTACAGCCACGCCTTCAGCGCGGCCTTCTCCTGCAGCTTGTCCGAGGCCTTCCAGGCGCGGACCATCGTCTCCTGCACCGCATCTTCGGCCTCTGACCCCGAGCCGAGCATCCGGTAGCAGTAGCCCGTCAGCGCTCGCCGATGCACCTCCAGCTCACGCTCGACCTCAATCCCTGCGTCCGCTCCGATCGGCATTGCTGCCCATCGTAAGAGCTACCGCCACCGTGTCTCAAGCGATGGTGGTGCTAACCGCCCCTACCTCGCGCGGATGCGCTCCGCCAGGGTCAGGGTGAGCGCGACCAGCGCCAACGCGGCTACGACCGACCCGTACACGTTGGTCGTCGGCAGCAGCCCGGCGTGGGTGACCGCGACGCCCGCGGCGACCGCCGGGAGGCTGAAGCCGAGGTAGGAGAGGACGTACACGGCGGCGATGAGGCCGGCGCGCTCGGTCGGCGGCGCGAGCGAGATCAAGGTCTTGAACGCGCCTGAGAAGCCTGCGCCGAAGCCGAACCCCGCGACGACGCTGCCCGCGAAGAAGAGCGCGGTCGTCTCGGCGTTCAGGCCGGCAAGCGTGATCCCGACGCCGACGGCGAGCGCCGCGGCGCCCGCGATCATCACGCGCTCGGGATGGTGCGCGCGGGTCAGGACGGCGGTCGCCGCGCCGGTCGCGGTCAGCGCGACGATCACCAGGGCGCCGGTCACGTGGCTGGTCGTGTGCAGGAGCGAGATCGCCAGCGATGGGCCGAGCGAGAGGTAGAGGCCGCCGAGCGCCCAGGTCGCGACGAAGATCGGTGCCAGCGCGACGAACGCGGCGCGCGCCTCGTGCGGGATCCCGATCCTGGGCTTGAGCGCGCTCGCCCAGCTATGGGTGGGGCGAACGGTTTCGGGCATGACGGCGACCAGCGCGATCGTGACCGCGAAGACCCCGGTCAGTAGCCAGTAGACGAGGCGCAGCGGGTCCGGGCCGTATTGGACGAGGAGACCGGAGCCGAGCGCGCCGAGCGCCAGCCCGAGCGGCGGCGCCGCGGCGCTGAGCAGCGCGCCGAGCTGCGGGCGGTTCTCCGGCTGAAGGTCGATGAGGGTGGCCGAGAGCGCGCCGGTGGCGACGCCGGTCGCCAGGCCCTGGACGATGCGCGCCGCGAAGAGCGCGCCGATGCCGTGGGCGAGGCCGAACAAGACCATGGCAATGAGTTGCACCGCGAGCGCGCCGAGCAGGACCGGGCGGCGACCGACGCGATCGCTCAGCGACCCCGCGACGACCAGCGACACGAGCAGAGCCACCACGTAGACCGCGAAGACGCTGGTCAGCGTGAGCGGCGAGAAGTGCCACTGCTGCTGGTAGACGACGTACAGCGGCGACGGCGCGCTGGAAGCGAACAGCAAGAACATCAACGTGCCCGCGACGGCCCAGAAGGCGACGGGGCGCGAGAGGCGACGCGGGACGGTGGGGGATTCGGCGGTGGCGATGAGCATGGAGGGGAGGGAGGAGGAGAGGGGACGTGCCGGTGGTGGTTCGAAGACGGTCGAACAACACCATAGCGAAAGTTCGACAGATGTCGAACCAAGGTGTCCGCGGGAGGTGATGTTCGCCTCCGGGCAAGGCTCGAGGCCGAATCGAAGATCCGGGTCGAGTTATCCCCAACTATTGCGGCTAACTCGACCCGGACCCCGATTCGAGATCCCCGACGCCATGGTGCTTCGTGCCCGAAGCGCCGCGCGCAGCCCGCTGCGCTCAGCTCGCGACCCGCAACGCCAGCGCCAGCTCGAAGCGCGCGTCGGGATCGTCCAGTGCGTCGCCGAAGAGGGCGCGGAGCGCTTTGAGCCGATAGCGGACGGTCTGCACGTGCAGCCCGAGACGGTCGGCCATCGCCTGCGGGCGTCCGGGGTCGGCGAGCCAGGCCGCGAGGGTCTCGGTGAGGCGCTCGCGGGCGGCGGCGTCATCCATCTCACGCAGTGGCGCAAGGCGGCGGGCAGCGACGTCGTGGGCGAGGTCTGGTGCGGCGCCGAGCAACAGCGCGATCTCATGGTCGTCAGCGCGAATGACCGACGGCACACCGCCCGCGCCGCCGCCACGCCCGCGGCTGTTCCTACCGGCAGCATCGCTGCGCGCTCGGTCTAGCAGCGCGGCCGCCCGGGCAGCGCTGCGCGCCGCGGCGGCGGGCGCGACCGCGGGTCCGACGGCCAGCGGCGCCTCCAACCCGAGCGCACGCGCAGCACGGCGTAGCCAGCGCTCGGCCTCCTCGCCGTCGCCGACGACCAGCGCGAGGCGGCCGTCGGACGCGGTCGTCGTGAGCACGCGCTCGGGGGCGGCGCCAGCCGGTGCGGCGAGCGGGTCGGCCGGCAGCGCCGCGACCGCGACCCGTACCGCGTCCGGCAGAACCCATCCGGCGGCCTCGGCGGCAGCGCGCAGCACGACGTCCTCCGCGGGTGGATCGCTGAGCAGCAGTGACACCAGCCGCTCACGCAGCGCGCGATCCCGCCGACGCGCCTCGGCCTCCTGCGCCGCGAACCCCTCGGCGGCCGCGACCGACAGCTCGTCGACCAGCTCCAGCACCGCGCGGCCGTAGGTGAAGATGTCGCTCGCAGAGGGCGCGGCGTCGGCGGTGTCCGGCAGCAGCGCGGTCGACCGCTCCCACATCGCCAAACCACCCAGCCGATAGAACGACAACAGCTCGGTGAGCGTGCGGCCGGCGGCCTGCTGGGCGCGACCGTGGGCGACGAAGAGGTCGAGGTCGGCCGGAGCACGCTCGCCGCCGAGCCGCGCGACGAAGCAGACCGCCGCGGCCCGCGCGCCCACGCGCAGGTTGCGCAGCGTGGCAGCGTCCGGTGCGCCCTCGGGACCACCGCCGGCGGCGAAACGCTCCAGCACGGCGTCGGCGAGCTCGTCGAGGTGGGCGGCAAGGACATCCCGCAGGTCGGCGCTGAACGCGGCCATTGGAGGAAACCTACAACGTGGGGGAGTTGAAGAATCCTCCTCATCGCGCAGGAGAACGCTGGGCGGAGCAGTAAGGTTGGCGTCGCATGGTTCGCGTCCTGCACTGCGACGACTCGCCCTCGTTCCGCGCGCTGATTCGCGCCGAGCTGGAGGACGACGCCGACATCGAGATCGTCGCCGAGGCGGGCGACATCGACGGTGCGGTCTCGCTCGCGGAGCAGACCCGACCGGACATCGTCCTGCTCGACCTCCTGGACTCCGATCGCGACGCCGTCACCGAGCTGGCGCAGGTCGCGCCGGGCGTGCGCGTCGTGGTCCTGAGCGGCCATCCGCGCGAGTACGGCGAGCGGCGCCGCGGCGGCGCGGCGGCCTACGTGGAGAAGGACGCACCGATCGCCGAGCTGCGCGAGACGGTGCTGCGCGTCGCGGGCGGGTAGCGTCGGGCGGTAGTGGCCCGCGCCGACGCCGAGAGCGACACGCCGAACCTCGCCGAGTACGCCGCCAAGCGTGACTTCTCCGCCACGCCCGAGCCGGCGGGCGGTGGCACGCCGTCGTCGTCGCCCGAGTCCTCCGACGGCGCGCTCCGGTTCGTCATCCAGGAGCACAGCGCGACCCGGCTGCACTGGGACCTGCGCCTCGAACACGACGGCGCGCTGACGTCGTTCGCGATCCCGAACGGCCTGCCATGGGCTCCGGGCGACAACCGCCTCGCGGTCCGGACCGAGGACCACCCGATGGAGTACCTGGAGTTCCACGGTGAGATCCCGAAGGGCTCCTACGGCGCAGGGACGATGACGATCTGGGATCGCGGGACCTACGAGGTCCAGAAGTGGGACGCCAAGAAGATCGAGGTCGAGCTGGCCGGCGAGCGCGTGACCGGCGGCTTCGCGCTCTTCCCCATCGGGCCAGAGCCCAAGGACTGGATGATCCACCGCATGGGCGGCCCCGCACCCGTCGGCGGTTGGGTGCTCGGCCACGAGCCGATGCCCGAGGCGCTGGTGCCGATGCTCGCCAAAGCCGGGGAAGTCCCGCCCGCCCGCGAGGACAAAGCGGGCACGTGGGCCTACGAGGTCAAGTGGGACGGCATCCGAGCAGTGCTGTTCAGCGAGCCGGGCCGGATGCGGTTCGTGACGCGCAACGGCAACGACGTCACGTCGCGCTATCCCGAGTTGTCGCGGTTGAACCGGGCGCTGTCGATGCACCGCGCCGTGCTGGACGGCGAGATCGTCGCGTTCGACGATCAGGGGCGCCCGTCGTTCGCCGCGCTCCAAGGGCGGATGCACCTGACGCGCGACGCGCAGGTCAAGCGCATGGCGAAAGAGGCGCCGGTCTCTTTCCTGGCGTTTGACCTGTTGTGGTTGGACGGCCGCTCGCTGACGGGGCTGACCTACCTGGAGCGGCGCGCCGCGCTGCGCGCGCTGCTGGCCGACGGCGAGCGCTGGCAGGTTCCCGACCACGTCGTAGGCGGCGGCGAAGCGTTGCTGGCCGCCACCCGAGAGCAGGGCCTTGAGGGGATCGTCGCCAAGAAGGTCGACTCGCCCTACGAGCCCGGTCGCCGCTCGGGCGCTTGGCGGAAGATCAAGAACACCAACCGGCAGGAGTTGATCATCGGCGGCTGGCTGCCGGGGGAGGGGCGCCGGCGTGAGCGGATCGGCGCGCTGCTCGTCGGCGTCCGCGACGGGGAGGACGGTGGCGCCGAAGCGCCGCTGCGCTTCGCCGGCCGCGTCGGCACCGGCTTCACCGAAGCCGAGCTCAACCGTCTCGCGGGGCTGCTCGCGCCGCTCGAGCGCGGCTCGTCGCCGTTCGACATCGTGCCCACCGCAGTGAAGATCCCGCGCGAGGCGTGCTGGGTCGAGCCGGAGCTGGTCTGCGAGGTCGAGTTCGTCGAGTGGACGCGCGAGGGCGTCCTGCGCGCGCCGTCGTACAAGGGGCTGAGGGACGACAAGCCCGCAGCGCTCGTGGTGCGCGAGCCGGTCGCGCCGCCGAAGGGCGCGGGGCGTGGCGCGAAGGCGGTGCTCGCCGAGGTCGGCGGGCACGAGCTGCGGCTCACCAACCGCGACAAGGCGCTCTGGCCGTCTGGGCACACCAAGGGCGACCTCATCAACTACTACGTCGAAATGGCCGAGGTCCTGCTGCCGCATCTGCAGGGACGGCCGCTGACGCTCAAGCGCTACCCCTCCGGTACCGAGAGCCAGTTCTTCTATGAGAAGCAGGCGCCGGCGCACCGGCCGGACTGGGTCCGCACGACGCCGGTCAAGCTCGAAGGCGGCAAGACCATCAACTACGTGCTGGCCGAGGATGTCGCGACGCTCGCCTGGCTGGGCAACCTCGCCGACCTCGAGCTGCACACGCCGATGCACCGGGCGGCGCCTGACGGGAAGCTCTCGCCGCCCGCGATGATCGTCTTCGACCTCGACCCCGGCGAGCCAGCGGGCCTGCTGGAGTGCTGCCAGATCGCCACCGTCCTGCGCGGCATGTTCCAGCACTTGGGGCTGGAGTCCGTGGTCAAGACGTCGGGCTCCAAGGGCATGCAGATGTACGTCCCGCTCAACGTCGCGGGCGTCACCTACACGCAGACCAGGGGCTTTGCCAAGGCGGTCGCCGAGTTGTTGGAGGCCGAGGCGCCCGACCTGGTCGTGGCGCGCCAGACCAAGACCCTGCGCAAGGGCAAGATCTTGGTCGACTGGATGCAGAACGACGTCAACAAGACCACCGTGTCGGTCTACTCGCCGCGTGGGCGAGAGCGGCCGACGGTCTCGACGCCGCTGGCGTGGGACGAGGTGCAGGCGGCGATCGATCAAGGCAATGCGGATGGGTTGGTGTTCGACATGGCGGACGTGTTGGCGCGGGTTCGTGAGCGAGGGGACCTGTTTGCGGATGCCTTGACCGTGGCGCAGGAGCTGCCTGGTCTCTAAGTCAGATATGACGTGGTGAGGCCCGAATCACCATGCGAACGTGTGTTCGGTCATGGGAGATGCCGGATCGCCGTACAGCCGCTTCAGGCGGGCCCTTAAAACGGGCAACCTCACGATCATCCGCGCGGCCGCCGCGGAGCTGCCGGTCATCCGGCTGGACGACGCGCTGCAGGTGTGCGTCCTGCTCCGCGACCGCGAGCCGGAGCGCTACGAGCGCGCCGCCGTGCGGTGGTTAGGCCGCTACTGCGTAGAGCGACCAGACGTGACGCTGGACGACGTCGAGCACGCGCGTGCCGCGTTCGCGCTGATGCGGACCGACCCGTCGGGCGCGCTGGAGATCCTGCAGGCGGTGTGCGCGCCCGGGGCGAGCGCGGCGGCGCGGGCGCGGATCACAGCGGGAGCGCCGAGCTAATGCAGCGGGGCCGTTGCACGCTCGAGCCCGCTCAGCTCGAAGACCCAGAAGTCCTTGCCGAGCACGGGGACCGAGACGTTGTACACGGGCACGTCGCCGATGGCGCCCTCAAATGTGCCCGCGTGCGCGTGCCCGTGCAGAACCATGTCCGGCTCGTGCTGGGCGATGGGCGCGGCGACGCGGTCGTTGCCCAGCATCGTCCAGATCGTCTCGGGCTCCCCGACCAAGGTGGTGGTCGACGGGGCGTAGTGCATCAACACGATCCGGAAGGGACAGTGGGCGATGGCCTTGAGGCCGTCGTCGAGCGCCTCCACGTCTTTCGTGGTCTCGGCGTACACCGTGCGCAACAGCGGTTCGCCGAAGTCCGGCAGATGCGAGCCGGGGAAGCCACCCACAAAGCCCTTCAGGCCGACCAGCCCGATCTCCACGTCGTTGACGCAGACGATCGCGGTCTCGCGCTCCAACACGGTGATGCCGGCGTCTTCGAGGATCGGCTGAATCGCGTCCACCTGGTCGCAATGCCAGTCGTGGTTGCCCCAGACGGCGTAGATGGGGATGTCGAGGTCGCGGCAGGCGTCGGCAAGGACCCGCGCTTGCTCCGGCTGGCCGTGGGTGGTGAGGTCGCCGGCGAGCAGGAGAAGATCGGCGTCACCCGCCAGCGCGGCGAACGCTTCGCGGGCCTCCTCGGCACGCGACGGCTGGCAGTGCATGTCGCCGGCGGCGGCGATCCGCAGGGGCGGTGCGTCGGGCATCGCGTTGGCAGTACCCGCTCGGCTGTGGTGGGAACGTCCCGTGTGGGTAGTCCAACGAGCATGGGCGAGGTGCGATCCACGTTCGAGGAGATCGAGAGCAGCCTGAAGACCGCGGCGGCCGCGCTGCGCGATGCGGGCCTGGACTTCGCGCTGGCGGGCAGCGTCGCCTGCTGGGCGCGCGGTGCGCCGCAGTCGCGCAACGACCTCGACTTCCTGGTCAAGCCCGAGGACGCCGAGCGCGCCCTGGACGCGCTGGTTGGCGCCGGCATGCGCGCTGACCGTCCGCCGGAGGGCTGGCTGCTGAAGGCCTGGGACGCCGCCGACGACGGCAGCGAGACGCTCGTCGACCTGATCTTCGGCCCGCGCGGCATCAGCGACGTCGGCGCTGTGCTGGACCGTGCCGAGCTGCTGCCCGTGGCAGCCCTAGACCTGCCCGTCGTTCACCTTGACGACGTGCTGGTGATGAAGCTCCACGCCTTCGACGAGCACGCTTGCGACTTCGCGCGCATCCTGGCGATCGCGCGCGCCGTCCGGGAGCAAGTTGACTGGGACGACGTCCGCGCTCGCACCGACACGAGCCCCTTCGCGCGCGCCTTCTTCACACTCATCGAAGGCCTTGGCATCGTCGGCGACGGTTCGCCACCGCCTCGTCCACTCGCCGCGACGACCCGCGCAAAGGTCGCCGTCGAGGGCGAGCCGACCGGACCCATCGAACGCGCCGAACGCTGGCAAGCCCCGGGCCGCATCACCACCAGCGTGGCCGGTGAGTCCGTGCACGAGCACGGCGACGGCTGATGGATCCGACTTAGCCGACGGCCACGGCGAGCGCGCTACTGCGCGTCGCCATGGGCTAGCGCCTTCGCGCTCGCCTCGGCGGCGGTCCGCGCGGCGGCGCGGGAGGCGGCGGCAGCCTGGCCGAGGATGCGGCGATGCTCCGGCTCGGCCTGCGGGATGAGCGAGGCGGTCGCCTCACCGAGCTTCAGGTGCGCCGCCGACAACCGCTCCAGCTCCGCGGCAAGGCGGGCAAGCGGATCATCGAGGCGGGCGGCGTCATCCATGTCGTTCACCATGGCACCCCGCCTACCCGACCTCAAGGAAGTTGGACCTCAACGCGGACGGGTGGCGGAGCGTCCACGTCCAGGACAAGTGGCGGCGCGCCTGCGACGCTATAGCCATGACGGTCTACGTCGCCGGGCAGATCCACCGGCTCGCCTCGCCCGATCGTCCCATGATCGACTGGGGCGTGGACCTCGGCGAGGGACGCACCGGTCGCGTTCGCGTGCCGCACGCCGTCTACGCAGCCGTCGAGGCGACCGACCGCGACGAGTACATCCGCGAGGCACTGGCCGACCACCTCACGCGACACCAGCTGTCGGACACGGACCTGCTGGCGGGCGACCACATCGCGCTGCTTTAGCGGGTCGCCGCTTCCAGAACCTGGAGACGGAGGCGCCGCATTTCGACGTGCGCTCAACCGCGTGCCCACGCTGAGCCTTGGTCCTCCTGCGCCGCCGGCTCGCCAGCGATGTAATCAAGCCGCGTTAGGCCGAGGGCCGCGCGGTCCCGTAGAACGACGAAACCCCCGACCAGCGGGGGTTCCGTGCAGCGCGCCCGGCTGGATTCGAACCAGCGACCTCTCGCTCCGGAGGCGAGCGCTCTATCCACTGAGCTACGGGCGCGTGCGGTGAAGGCAGCCTAGCGGCTTGTCGTCAGGCGGCGCGCGAGATAGCGGCGGTTCCGGTGTTGGTCCGTGGGTTGATGTGCGTCTTGATCGTGGTCGATGTCGTGGTCGACGCGGTGACCTAAAGGCCGAGCGCGCGGCGTCGTCCGCGCAACTTCAGGCAGACGCCGATGCCCTCCAACGAGATCGCCAGCGACATCTTGGACTCACCTGCGACGCGCTCTTCGAACTCGAAGGGGATCTCCTCGATGCGCTTGCCAAGCAGATGCGCGAGCTGGGTCGTCTCGATCTGGAAGGCGTAGCCGGCGGCGAGGGTCGCGTCGAGGTCGAGGTCGCGCAGGCAGGAGGCGCGCCAGAGCTTGAAGCCGCCGGAGAGGTCGTCGTAGGGGAGGCCGAGCAAGGCCTTGCTCAACGTGCAGCCGACGCGGGAGAGCATGCGGCGTGAGCGGCTCCACGACGCGGTGCTCCCGCCCGGCAGGTAGCGGTTGCCGATCACGAGGTCGGCGCCGCGGCCGTCCAAGACCTCCAGCATCTCGGCGAGCTTCTCGGGCGGATGCGACAGGTCGCAGTCCATCTGGCCGACCGCGCGGTAGCCGCGACCCAAACACCATGAGAACCCGGCGCGGTACGCGGCGCCGAGGCCGTCCTTGGCGGTCCGGTGCAGCACGTGCATCCACGGGCGCTCGGCCGCGAGCGCGTCGGCGATGGCGCCGGTGCCGTCCGGCGAGTTGTCGTCCACGATCAGCAGCTCCATGCCGGTCGCCGCGAAGCGCTCGACGAAGAGCGGCAGAGCCTCGGCCTCGTTGAAGGTCGGGACGACGATGACGACGTCGCTCGAAGGGTCGGGCGCCGCGGCGTCAGCGAGCGGCGGCGTGGCGGGGCTCGGCGACAGCGTGGGCAGCGACGCCGTGGCGAGGCCGACCGACGTAGCGGGCCTCGGTGAGGTGACGCGCGCGGGACGTGCCGCGAGCGCCGCTTCCGCGACCGCCGCCGCCAACAGCTCGCCCGCGAAGCCGATCACGCGCAGGGTCAGCGCGAAGGCCGTCGCCGCCGCGGCGCCGAGGGGCGCCGTGAGCGTCATCGCCAGCGTCGCGTCGCGGACGCCGAGTCCGCCGGGCGCGATCGGCACCAGCACGCCAGCGAGCCAGGACAAGGCGGCGGCGCCGAGCAGCAGGCCGGTTGCGGCGCCGCTCGGCGCGAGCAGCGACAACCCAGCAGCGGTCGCGATCCAGCCCAGTGCGTGGACGGCGACCAACATCATCACCTCGCGACCACGCAGGGGCGCGCTGGCCTCCACGCCGCGCGCCAGCAGGCGGCGGCGGATCCAGCCGCCGAGCCAAGAAGGGCGCAGGGCAGCGACGAGGAGCACCGCGAGCAGCGCGGAGCCAAGGGCGTACCACGGCGGCGTCAGGCCCGCGACGGCGAAGCCGATCGGCGCGGCCAGCGCACCGCCCACGACGGCAGCCAACTGCTCGTAGGCGGTGGCGGTCAGGACCTGCGGCGTGGTCGCGCCGACCTTCTCCCGCGCGCCTACCCGATAGGCGAACCCGACCGCGCCCGAGGGCTCGTAACGCAGCAGCCACGACCGCGACCACATCCGCAGCGCCTCGCGCAACGGCGCCGCGGCGCCCACGCGCCGCAACGCCACCACGAACGTCCCGGCCTGCACCAGCCCGGGCACCGCGAGCAGCGCGGCAGCGGCGATCAGCGTGCCGGGATCGGTCGTCCAATCGAACGCGGCGAGGTCACCGCGGCGGGCCCAGACCGCGAAGCCGAGCGTCGCGAAGAGGCCGATGGTCAAGAGCGTGCGAAGTCTCATGACCACACGTACACCGCTATTGACCGATGGTTAGCAAGCGCTCGCGAAAGATTTCGCGAGCGCTTGCCCACAGAAGCCGCCTAAGCCACCGCGCCTGCCGGCGCCGGCCCGACCTCCTCGGTGCAGAACGCGCACCGCCGCGCCGCGTTCGGGATCTGGCTGAGGCACGCCGGGCACTCGCGCGTCGGCTCATCGACGGCCTTCTCGGTCTGGAAGCGCTCCATCAACGCGTTGACCGGCTTGACCACGAAGAAGAAGACGACCGCGGCGATGATCACGAACGAGATCACCGCGTTGAGGAAATGGCCGTAGGCGAACTTCGACGAGTTGATGGTGAAGGCGAGGTCGCCGAAGTCGGGCTTGCCACCGATCGCGGCGATGAGCGGCGTGACCAGGTCCGACACCAGCGCCGTGACCACCGCGCCGAAGGCCGCGCCGATGACGACCGCAATCGCCAGGTCCACCAGGTTGCCGCGCAGGAGGAACTGCCGGAAGTCCTTGAGCATGCGCGGCACCCTACCTGCGCCGATAGCCTCCAATCGCGCCACGCATGACGGACCTCTCGATCTTCTTCGCCGGCACCGCCGGCTCCGTGCCCACCGCCCGCCGCGGCCTGCCCGCGGCGCTGGTTCGCCGCGGCGGCGACAAGATCCTCATCGACTGCGGCGAGGGCACCCAGCGCCAGCTGATGCGCACGCTCGGCCTGCCCGACGTGACCGAGGTCTTCCTCACGCACTTGCACCTCGACCACTGGCTCGGCCTCCCGGCCATGTTGAAGTCCTTCGACCTCCGGGACCGCACCGCGCCGCTCACCGTCTTCGGCCCGCCTGGCACGCAACGCCTCATGGACGACCTCAAGCGCACCATGATCGGTCGCACGAAGTACCGCCTGACGGTCACCGACCTGGAGCCCGACGCGATCGTCGACCTGCCCGGCTACGAGGTCCACGCGCTGCGCGTGCGCCACCGCGGCGAGGCCTACGGGTACGCGCTGATCGAGCCCGACCGACCCGGCCGCTTCGACGCGACCCTCGCCGCCAAGCTCGGCGTCACGCCCGGCCCGGACTTCGGCCGCCTCCAGCGCGGCGAGACCGTCAACGGCGTCACGCCCGAGCAGGTCATGGGCGAGACCCGCCTGGGCCGCAAGCTCGTCTTCAGCGGCGACACCGCACCCTGCGACATGGTGCGCGTCGCCGCCGACCACGCCGACGTCCTCGTCCACGAGGCGACGTTCACCTCAGAAGAGGTCGACCGCGCGCGCGAGACCGGCCACTCGACCGCCCGCCAGGCCGCCGAGCTCGCCGCAGAGGCCAACGTCAAGCTGCTCGCCCTCACTCACGTCTCCACCCGCTACGCCGGCGGCGAGATCCGCGACGAGGCCCGCGCGTCCTTCCCCAACACCGAGGTCCCGCGCGACTTCGACACGATCGAGATCCCCTTCCCCGAGAAGGGTCCCCCGGAGCTGCATCGCTGGGACCCCAAGCGTCACGCGCCGCCGGTCAGTCCCGATCCAGCGGCAGCTGGCCCCGCAGCTCCTCGCTGAGCGCCACCTGGTCGTCCGGCCGGCCGTGCCAGGCCGCCGGGGTGTTGTGGTACAGGTCGACTTCCCAGCGTCCCTCGCGCCGGGTCGCCACCAGCGACTGCACAGCGTTGAGCGACGGGTTGATGTCCTGCTCGCCCGCGGGCACCACGCCAGAGACCGCGCGCAGCAGCACGACGTCCTCGGCCAGCGACTGCTCGGAGCGGACGATGCCGACGTAGGACCCGGTCGCGTGGTCGGCGAAGACCTGCCCGAGCGCCGCGGCGATCTCCGCACGTCCGCGCATCTCCGAGCCGTCGAAGCCGACCACGGCCCCGTCCTCGGAGAACGGCGCCGCGAAGGCCTCGGCGTCGTCGGCGTTCCACGCTGCCAGCAGCGCGCGGTACAGCGGCTCCGCGGCGCTCACGACGCCCTCCGGGCAATGACCTCCAGGTACTCGAACTCCCAGCCGTCGTCGCCGCGCGAGCGCTCGGCGAAGTCCAACAACTTCAGGTCCAGCTCGGCGGTCCGTCCCGGGTCGTCGGCGACCGAGTTATAGGCGATGATCGTCGGGCCGAAGTTCGACTTGTAGTAGTCGACGAGCGCCTGGGGTGAGGGGAAGTGGGTGACGGGTTGCACTCGCCGGGTGAACGTCAGTTCGGAGACGCCGTCACCGAACAGCGTCCGCACGTGCTCCTCAGAGCCCCACAGCACCGGCGGCAGCGCGCCCTCAGGTAGCGGCGGCATGAACGGCACCATCACCAGGAAGAACTGCCCGACCCACCCTCCGGGCGTCCAGTTCGCCATCCCGATCGTCCCGCCCGGCCGGGCGACGCGCAGCAGCTCGTCGGCGACCACCTGGTGGCGCGGCGCGAACATCGCCCCGAACGACGACAGCACCACGTCGAACGACGCATCGTCGAACGGCAGCGCCTCGGCGTCGGCCTCCGTCCACTGCACCGCGACGCCCGCCGCGATCGCCGCGTGGCGCCCGGCTTCCAGTAGCTCCGGCGTCAGGTCAGACGCGATCACGTCGCCGCCCGCCAGCGCTGCTGGGATCGACGTCGCGCCCGAGCCGGCGGCCACGTCGAGCACCTTCGCGCCTGTCCGCACGCCCGCGGAGGCGACCAGTGTGGGGCCCACATCGGCGATCGTCTCGCGCGCCACGCGAGGGAAGTCACCCAAAGCCCACATCGCACGGGCCCGGGCCTTGAAGTCGTCCACGCTCATGCGGCCGACTCTACGCCGACGCCGCTGCTAGGTTTGGGTGCATAACGCCCGCCCCTTTAACCCGGTCCTGTGAGGCCAGGAAGGACGGAACCCAAGATGGAGCATGAGAAGGTCGTCCTCGACGAGGACGACATGCGTCGCACGCTGGTGCGAATCGCCCACGAGATCGTTGAGCGCAACGACGCGCCAGAGGATCTCGCGATCGTCGGCATCCACCGCCGCGGCGCGATCCTCGCCCGCCGCATCCACGCGCTGCTGACCGATCTCCTCGAACGCGAGGTCCCGATCGGCGAGATCGACATCGCGTTCTACCGCGACGACGTCGGCCGGCGCGCTGAGCAGCCGACCGTGCACTCCTCGCACGTCGACTTCGACCTCGACGGCCGCACGATCGTCCTGATCGACGACGTGCTCTACACCGGCCGCACCGTCCGCAGCGCGATCGAGGCGCTGTTCTCCTACGGGCGGCCCGCGAAGGTCCAGCTCGCCGTGCTCGCCGACCGCGGCCACCGCGAGCTGCCGATCCGCCCGGACTACGTCGGCAAGAACCTGCCGACGTCGCGCAGCGAGCGGGTCAACGTGCACGTCGAGGAGCTGGACCGCGTCGACGAGGTCCGGATCGCCGAGAACACCGGGGTGGTGGCCTAACAACATGAAGCACATGCTTTCCGTGGAGGACCTCACGCGCGAGGACATCGAGCGCATCTGCGATCGCGCCGCGTCGTTCGCCGAGGTCGCCGACCGCGAGATCAAGAAGGTCCCGGCGCTCCGGGGCCGCACCGTCCTCAACCTCTTCTACGAGGCCTCGACCCGCACGCGCAGCTCCTTCGAGCTGGCGGCCAAGCGGCTCTCCGCCGACGTGGTGAACTTCAGCGCGAGCGGCTCCAGCGTCGAGAAGGGCGAGTCCCTCAAGGACACCATCTTGACCCTCGGCGCCCACAAGCCCGACGCGATCGTCATCCGCACGCCCTGGGCCGGCGCCGCCGAGCTCGTCTCCCGCTGGACGCCCGCCGCGATCGTCAACGCCGGCGACGGCAAGCACGAGCACCCGACGCAGGCGCTGCTGGACGTCCACACGCTCCGGACCCGCCTCGGCGCGCTCGACGGCCTCAACGTCTGGATCGTCGGCGACGTCCTGCACTCCCGCGTCGCCCGCAGCGACATCATGGCCTTCCAGAAGATGGGGGCCAAGGTCACGCTCGCCGGGCCGCCGACGCTGATCCCGCGCGGCATCGAGACCATGGGCTGCGAGGTCCGCTACACGCTCGACGACCTCGGTCAGGCCGACGTCGTCTACGCGCTGCGGATGCAGAACGAGCGCATGGACGAGTCCTGGATCCCGTCGATCCGCGAGTACGCGGCCTGGTACCAGATCAACGGCCGCCGCCTGTCGCCCAAGCAGATCCTCATGCACCCGGGCCCGGTCAACCGCGGCGTCGAGCTGAGCGCCGAGGTGGTGGACTCGCCGCAAGCGGTCATCACCGCCCAGGTCGCCGCGGGCGTCGTCGTCCGAATGGCCGTCCTCTACGAGGTCCTCGCGCACGTGCCCACGGAAGCGCCCACCAGAGAAGGGGTACCCGCCTGATGCCCGCGCCCTTGTTGGTGCACAACACCAGCGCCCCTAAGGCGGACATCTTGATCCGCGAGGCGCACGTCCTGGACCCGCGCACGGGCCTGGACGAGCAGCGGGACGTCCTCGTCCGCCAAGGCGAGATCGCGGAGATCGGCGCCGCCGGAACCCTCAGCGCACCAGAGGGCGCGGAGGTCCTGGAGGCCCAAGGCCGCCACCTCTTCCCGGCGTTCGTCGACCCGCACGTCCACCTGCGCACGCCCGGCCAGGAGCACAAGGAGGACCTCGAGACCGGCACGCGCTCCGCCGCGGCCGGCGGGTTCTGCGCCGTGCTGGCGATGCCGAACACCGATCCGACGCTGGACTCCGCGCCGCTGCTGCGCTCGGTCCGCGACGCCGCCGCGCGCGACGCCCGGATCCCGGTCGGTTTCGTCCCCTGCGTCACGCGCGGCATGGCCGGCACCGAGCTGACCGAGATGGCTGCCCTGCGCGAGGAGGGCGCCGCCGGCTTCACCGACGACGGCAAGCCGGTGGTGAGCGCCGGGATGCTCCGCAAGGCCCTGCAGTACCAGCGCCTCTGCGGCGGCGTGATCGCGCTCCACGAGGAGGACCCAACGCTCAGCGGCAAGGGCGCGATGCACGAGGGCGACGTCTCGGCCCAGCTCGGCATCACCGGGATCCCGTCGATCTCCGAGGCCGTGATGGTCGCGCGCGACGCGCTCATCGCCGAGTACGAGGGCGGCGCGATCCACATCCAGCACTTGAGCGCCCACGAGTCGATCAAGGCGCTGAGCGACGCCAAGCAGCGGGGCGTGCGAATCACCGGCGAGGCCTCGCCGCATCACCTCTGCCTCACCGACGAGGCGGTGCGAAGCCTCGACACGCGCTGCAAGATGAACCCGCCGCTGCGCACCGAGCAGGACCGCCAGGCGCTGATCGAGGGCCTGAAGTCCGGCGTGATCGACTGCATCGCCACCGACCACGCCCCGCACGCGCGCGACGAGAAGGAGGTCCCGTTCGAGCAGGCGCCGATGGGGACCACCGGCCTGGAGACGTCGTTTGCCTCCATCTACACGTACTTGGTCAAGCCCGGGGTCCTGACGCTGGAGCTGCTCGTGCAGCGGCTCTCCGACGGCGCCGCGCTGTTCGACCTGCCGACGCCGAAGATCGAGCCCGGCGCGCCCGCGAACCTGACGCTGTTGGACCTCGACCGCGAGTGGGTCGTCGGCGACGGCGGCTACGAGTCGCGCAGCGCGAACTGCTGCTTCGACAGCCGCACGCTGAACGGCAAGGTCCTGCTGACCGTCGCCGCGGGCGCGATCGCGTTCCGCGCCCGCCAACTGGAAGTGGTCCGATGAGCAACGGCAATTCGACGCGGTTCTTCGACCGCCGCAGCACCGCGCTGGTCGTCGTCGACGTCCAGGACGGCTTCCGCTCCTACGACACGTTCGCCGAGGTGGCCGCGGCCGCCGGGCGGATGGTCGAGGGCGCGACGATCCTCGGCGTTCCGGTGATCGCCACCGAGCAGTACCCGAAGGGGCTCCAGCACACCGCGCCCGAGGTCGGGCTGCCAGAGGAGGGCGACGGCGTCACGGTGGTCGAGAAGTCGGTCTTCTCCGCCGTCCGCGCCGACGGCTTCAACCTCGCCGGACGCAATCAAGTGCTGGTCTGCGGCATCGAGGCGCACGTCTGCGTCGCGCAGACCGTGTTGGACCTGCTCGACCGCGGCGTCTCCGTCCAGGTCGTCACCGACGCGACCGGCTCCCGCCACGCGAACGACCGTGAAGTCGGCCTGCAGCGGCTGGACCGCGCGGGCGCCGTTCTGACCACCGTTGAGGCGGCGCTGCTCGAGCTCTGCGAGCGCGCCGGCACCCCCGAGTTCAAGGCCGTCCAGAAGGTGATCCTGTGAGCTTCAGTCAACCCAATGCCTATGTCTTGCTTGAAGACGGCAAGCGCTTCGACGGCGTCTCGGTCGGCGCCGAAGGCCACGCCGTCGGTGAGGTCGTCTTCACCACCGGCATGTCCGGCTACCAGGAGTCGATGACCGACCCGTCGTTCGCGGGCCAGCTCATCACCTTCACCTACCCGCACATCGGCAACTACGGCGTCTCGGCCAACGCGATGGAGTCCGAGCGCGTGTGGGCGCGCGCCGCGATCATGCGCGAGGCGGTCAACCGCGAGGACGCGCCCGAGGCCGAGGGCGGCTGGCTGGACTGGCTGATCGACTGCGGCATCCCGGCGATCACCGGCGTCGACACGCGCGCGCTGGTCCGCCACATCCGCGACGCCGGCGCGATGCGGGGTGGGGTGTTCGTGGGGGACATCTCCGAGGACGAGGCCCGTCGCCTCATCGCCGACGAGCCGTCGATGATCGGCGCCGACTTCGCGAAGGTCGTCACGCCCAAGGAAGCCCACACGGTGGGTTGGGGCGGGACGACCAAGATCCACGCCATCGACACCGGCATCAAGTCCTCGATCGTGCGCAACCTGGTCGAGCGCGGGGCGGAGGTCACGCTGCATCCCTGCACGGTCACCAGCGAGACGCTGCTGGCCACCGACGCCGACGCGTTCTTCCTGGCCAACGGGCCCGGCGACCCGGCCGCGTTGGGCTACGTCGTCGACACCGTCCGCGACCTCGTCGGCAAGCGCCCGGTCTGGGGCATCTGCCTCGGCCATCAGCTCCTCTGCCAGGCCGTGGGCCTGGAGACCTACAAGTTGCCCTTCGGCCACCGCGGCGGCAACCACCCGGTCAAGGACCTGCGGACCGGCAAGATCGAGATCACCGCGCAGAACCACGGGTTCGCGGTGAAGGCCCCGGACGGCGGCGGCCGCGTCGAGGCCGACGAGCCCGTGCGCTGGCAGACCGACTTCGGCGAGGCGGCGCTGACCCACGTCAACCTCTACGACCGCACGGTCGAAGGCCTTGAGTTGTTGGAGCACAACACCGCGACGGTCCAGTACCACCCGGAGGCCGGCCCCGGCCCCAACGACGCCCTCTACCAGTTCGATCGCTTCCTCGACGCCGTCCGCAGCGGGAGCCCCGCCTGATGCCACGCCGTAATGACATCCACAAGATCCTGATCCTCGGCTCGGGCCCAATCGTCATCGGCCAGGCCGCGGAGTTCGACTACTCCGGCGTGCAGGCGTGCAAGGTCCTGCGCGAGGAGGGCTACGAGATCGTCCTGGTCAACTCCAACCCGGCGACGATCATGACCGACCCGGAGTTCGCCGACGCGACCTACGTCGAGCCGCTGCTGCCCGGCCCGGTCGCGCAGGTCATCGCCAAGGAGCGCCCCGACGCGCTGCTGCCAACGCTCGGCGGCCAGACCGCGCTGAACCTGGCCAAGGCGCTGAGCGAGGACGGCACGCTGGAGAAGTACGGCGTCGAGCTGATCGGCGCCAACTACGACGCGATCAACACCGCCGAAGACCGCGAGCTGTTCCAGGTTGCGATGGCCAAGGCCGGCCTGGCGATGCCGGCCAACACGATCGTCGACGACCCGTCCAAGATCGACGCCGCGCTGGCGGCCGTCGGCCTGCCCGCGATCGTCCGCCCGGCGTTCACGCTCGGCGGCCGCGGCGGCGGCATCGCCCGCACCGAGGACGAGTTCCGCAAGATCGTGACGCGCGGCCTGCAGGCGTCGCCGATCGGCCAGGTCCTCGTCGACCAGTCGGTGCTCGGCTGGGGCGAGTTCGAGTTGGAGGTCATGCGCGACCACAACGACAACGTCGTCATCGTCTGCTCGATCGAGAACATCGACCCGATGGGCGTGCACACGGGCGACTCGGTCACCGTCGCCCCGCAGCAGACGCTCACCGACCGCTTGTACAACAAGCTGCGCGACCAGGCCATGGCCTGCATCCGCGCGGTCGGCGTCGAGACCGGCGGCTCCAACGTGCAGTTCGCGGTCAACCCGACGACCGAGGAGATCCTCGTCATCGAGATGAACCCGCGCGTGTCGCGGTCCTCCGCGCTGGCGTCGAAAGCCACCGGCTTCCCGATCGCCAAGATCGCCGCGCGCCTGGCCGTTGGCTACTCGTTGGAGGAGATCCCCAACGACATCACCAAGGTCACGCCGGCCTCCTTCGAGCCGACGATCGACTACGTGGTGGTCAAGTGGCCGCGCTTCGCGTTTGAGAAGTTCAGCGGGGCCAACGCGGAGTTGTCCACGCACATGAAGTCGGTCGGCGAGGCGATGGCGATCGGCCGCACGTTCGGCCAGGCGTTCATGAAGGCCATGCGCTCGCGTGAGCTGGACTCGGTGCCCAAGTTGGATGCGTTGGAGGTCCCCGACCTGCTGACGATGCTCGAGCGCCCTGCGTCTGACCGCTACGACGTGCTGATGGAGGCGTTCCGCAAGGGCGCGACGATCGAGGACATCCACAAGGCCACCTCGATCGACCCCTGGTACCTGCGCGAGCTGCAAGCCGTCGCGCTCGACCCCGAGGGGCCGTTCGAAGGCGAGCGCTCGTTCAAGGCCGTCGACACCTGCGCGGCCGAGTTCGCCGCCGAGACGCCCTACTTCTACTCCGGCTGGGAGCGACGCGCCGAGCACGAGGTCAAGCGCGGTGACAACGCGTCGGTCGTGATCCTCGGCGCCGGTCCCAACCGCATCGGCCAGGGCATCGAGTTCGACTACTGCTGCGTGCACGCCGCGATGACCGTCCGCGACTCGGGCCGCGACGCGGTGATGGTCAACTGCAACCCTGAGACCGTCTCCACCGACTACGACACCTCCGACCGCCTGTACTTCGAGCCGCTGACGCTCGAGGACGTGCTCGGCGTCATGGAGGTCGAGAAGCCGGAGGGCGTGATCGTCCAGTTCGGCGGCCAGACGCCGCTGCGCCTCGCGCACGGGCTGCAAGAGGCCGGCGTGAAGATCCTCGGGACGAGCGTCGACTCGATCGACCTCGCCGAGGACCGCGGCCGCTTCGGCGAGCTGCTGGAGCGCCTGGGTTACAAGGCGCCGCCGTACGCCACCGCGCAGACGATCGAGGGCGCGCTGGACGCCGGCGACCAGGTCGGTTGGCCGCTGCTCGTCCGCCCGTCCTACGTGCTCGGCGGCCGCGCGATGGAGATCGTCTACTCGCGCGACGGCCTCGCCGACTACCTGACGCGCCACGCGCGCGACGGGCGCGACATCTTCCTCGACCGCTTCCTGGAGAACGCGATCGAGGTCGACGTCGACGCGCTCTGCGACGGCACCGACGTCTGGGTCGGCGGGATCATGCAGCACGTCGAGGAGGCCGGGATCCACTCCGGCGACTCGGCCTGCGTGCTGCCGCCGCACTCGCTCGGGCCGGACATGCTGGAGCAGATCCGCGCCGCCACGCGCGGGATCGCCAAGGGGCTCGGCGTGATCGGGCTGTGCAACGTGCAGTACGCGGTCCACGCCGGCGAGCTGTACGTGATCGAGGCCAACCCGCGCGCGTCGCGGACGGTGCCGTTCGTCTCCAAGGCGATCGGCGTGCCGCTGGCCAAGATGGCCTGCCGCCTGATGCTCGGCGAGAAGCTCGGCGAGCTCGCGCTGCCGCCGGAGGACGCGCCGCTGGAGCACGTCTCGGTAAAGGAGGCCGTGCTGCCGTTCGACCGCTTCGAGGGCTCCGACGCCGTGCTCGGCCCGGAGATGCGCTCGACCGGCGAGGTCATGGGCGTCGCGCGCGACTTCCCGTCCGCGTTCGCCAAGGCCCAGGCCGCAGCAGGCGCGTCGTTGCCGTCGGAGGGCACGGTGTTCATCACGGTCACCGACGCCGACAAGCCGGGCGCGGTCGCGGTCGCGCAGCTGCTGCACGACCTTGGCTTCCGGATCGTCGCCACGCGCGGCACCGCTGAGGCGATCCAGCGCTGGGGCGTGCCGGCCACGGCCATCCCCAAGGTCTCCGAGGGTCCCGACAACGTGGTCGACTGGATCGAGCGCGGCGACGTCAACCTGGTGGTCAACACGCCGACCGGCTCGGGCGCGCGCACCGACGGCTGGGAGATCCGGCGCGCGGCGGTGGCCGCGGGCATCCCGTGCCTGACGACGCTCTCCGCCGGCCTCAGTGCGGCGCGCGCGATCGCCTCGGGGACGTCGGGCCCGGCCGAGGTGATCTCGCTCCAGGAGCTGCACACCCACGGCGCCAAGGCGGGCGCCTCCTGATCTGGCGGCTGCTCTTCGCCGTCGTCCTGCGGCGCATGGACGCCGAGACCGCGCACCGGCTCGGGACGCGGGCGATGGCGATCGGGCTGCGGCCGCGGTGGGTGCGGTCGCGAGTTCGAGCGGCGTCGCTCCCGTCTGACCCGGCGCTGCGCGTGCGGGCGATGGGACTCGACTTCCCGTCGCCGCTCGGGCTCGCCGCCGGGTTCGACAAGGAGGCCTCGCACGTCGACGCGCTGGCCGCGCTCGGGTTCGGCTTCGTGGAGATCGGGACGATCACCGCGAAGCCGCAGGAGGGCAACCCGCGGCCACGGCTGTTCCGGCTGCCGGCCGACGGCGCGCTGCTCAACCGCATGGGCTTCAACAACGCCGGCGCGGTGGCGGCGGCCGCGCGGCTGGCGCGCCAGCGCGATCCCGGCGTGGTCGTCGGCGTGAACATCGGCAAGACGAAGGTCGCCGAGGACACCGTGGCCGACTACCGCGAGAGCGCCACGCTGCTCGCGCCCCACGCCGACTACCTCGTCATCAACGTGTCGTCTCCGAACACCCCGGGCCTGCGCGACCTGCAGGCGGTCGAGCAGCTGGAGCCGATCGTCGCCGCCGTGCGCGAGGCCGCGCCGGGGGTCCCGCTGCTCGTGAAGATCGCGCCCGACCTGGCCGACGAGGACGTCGACGCGGTTGCTGACTTCGCGGTTCGCATCGGCCTCGACGGCCTGATCGCGACCAACACCACCATCTCGCGCGAGGGCCTGCGCACGCCGCCGGCCGAGGTGGAGGCGCTGGGCGCCGGCGGGATATCGGGCGCGCCGGTCGCCGACCGTTCGCTGGCGGTCCTGCGTCGGCTGCGCGAGCGCGTGGGGGAGGACCTCGTGCTGGTCTCGGTCGGGGGCGTCGCCGACAGCGCCGACGTGGCCGCGCGGCTGGCCGCGGGGGCGACGTTGGTCCAGGCCTACACCGCGTTCGTCTACGGCGGCCCGCGGTGGCCGGCGCGGGTCCAGCGCGAGCTCGCGCGGCGCCTCTCGGTGTAAGGCTCCTACGCAGGCTCGAACCTGCCACTTGGCTGTGAGCGATGGGCCTGTTTGAACAAGGACGTACGGACCGCCAGGCCGGGCTATGTCCGCATTGCACACCCGTTCGGACGGAATGCCGCAAACACCGGGTGATGGGCGTTGACACCCATGCCCTCGACCCCCTCTAGGCCCCGCAAAGTGCCTGCAAAACGGGTTTCCACCATCGACCACCCTCATGAAGGGTCGACCTCAGGTCGAGGTCCAGCCGAATTGATCGTTCGCGCCTTGCCGGAGGGTCTCGGCCGTGTAGTATCGGCGCCCCGATGTCGCCGGCCGCCAACTCGCCCACCAAGCACACGGCGGCACCCGAACGCAGCCTCAATCAGCGGATGGACGCCCTCCAAAAGGCGAACGTCATCCGCACCCGTCGCGCGCAGCTGAAGCGCGATTTGAAGGCCGGTCGAGTGTCGATCCACCAACTTCTGCTCGAACCGCCCGAGTTCCTCGAGACCGCGAAGGTCTTCGACATGCTCTTGGCGGTGCCCAAGTACGGGCGCGTGAAGGCCAACAAGATCCTTCAGACCTGCCGGATCTCGCCGTCCAAGACCATCGGCGGCCTCTCGGACCGTCAGCGTGCCGAGCTCGTCGGCATGCTCCGCAGCAAGTAACCGCGCCCCGCGCGCGAGCTCTTTCGCCATGCCGGGCGTGTTTGTCATCACCGGCCCCTCGGGGGTCGGCAAGGGCACGCTCATCCGCCTGCTGCGCGAGCGGCTGCCCGAGCTCGCGATGAGCGTGTCGGCGACGACGCGCCGGCCTCGTCCAGGGGAGACCCAGGGCGAGGACTACCACTTCATCTCCGACGAGGAGTTCGCCCGGCGCGTCGCTGACGGCGACTTCGTCGAGTGGGCCGAGTACAGCGGGCGTCGCTACGGCACGCTGCGCGAGGAGCTCGATCGCCACACCTCCGGCGGCCATCCCGTCGTGCTGGAGATCGAGGTCCAGGGCGCGCGCCAGGTCCGCGAGACGCTGCCCGACGCCACCCAGATCTTCATCCGTCCGCCGTCTGACGACGCTCTCCGCGAGCGCCTGATCGGGCGCGGCACGGACGACCCCGAGCAGATCGAGCGACGCCTCAAAGTGGCCGAGGACGAGCTCGCCGCCGCCGACGAGTTCGAGCACGTCGTGGTCAACGATCGCCTCCACGACGCAGCCGATGCGCTGGAGGCCATCGTGCGCGGTACCATCTAGCGCGTGATCAGCCCTCGCATCGACAAGTTGCTCGACCACGTCGACTCCAACTACGCGTCCGTTCTCGTCGCCGCCAAGCGCGCGCGTCAGATCAACTCGTACTACCACAACTTGGGTGAGGGGACGTTCGACGAGTTTCCGCCCCCGATGGTGGAGACCGTCTCCAAGAACTACCTGACGATCGCGCTCGAAGAAGTCGCCGCGGGCAAGATCAAGTACCAGTACCGCTAGGACACGGTCGTGGCGCGTCTCCTGCTCGGGGTCAGCGGGGGCATCGCCGCTTACAAGGCGCTCGAGGTCGTGCGCCTGGCCACCAAGGCCGGGCACGCCGTCCGAGCGATCCAGACCCCGACCGCCCAGCGCTTCGTCGGCGCCGCGAGCCTCGCGGCGCTGACCGGTGCGCCAGTGCTCGTCGGCGAGTTCGAACGCGATCCCGCACGCGGTGCGTTCCCCGACCAGGAGCCGCCGTCGCACGATCCGGCCTCACACCTGGAGCTCGTCCGCAACGCCGACGCCTACCTGATCGCCCCGGCGTCGGCCAACACGATCGCCAAGCTCGCACACGGGCTGGCCGACAACCTGCTCACGTCGGCGGCGCTGGCCGCGACCTGCCCGGTGCTCGTCGCGCCCGCGATGAACAACCACATGTGGGAGCACCCGGCGACGCAGGCCAACCTGTCGTTGTTGCGCTCGCGGGGCGTCACGGTGATCGAGCCGACGACCGGCGCGCTGGCGACCAAGAACGAGTGGGGGACGGGTCGGCTGGCGGACGTCGCGGATCTCTTCGCCGCCTTCGAGGCCGCGGTCCCGACCGGCGCGCGCCCGTGGGACGGGTTGCGGGTGCTCGTCACCGCGGGCGGGACGCGCGAGCCGATCGACGCGGTCCGCTACGTCGGCAACCGCTCGTCTGGGCGGATGGGCTTCGCGGTCGCCGAGGAGGCCGCGGCGCTCGGCGCCGAGGTCACGGTGATCGCGGCCAACGTCGCGCTGCCGCGGCATCCGGGCGTGACCTACGTCGACGTCGAGACAGCGGCCGAGCTCCGTGACGCCTGCGTGAGCGCGTTCGCGTCCTGCGACGTACTCGTGATGTCAGCCGCGGTCGCCGACTTCCGGCCAGCCACGGCGCACGAGGGCAAGCTGAAGAAGACCGATCGCGACGAGTTGTCATTGGTGTTGGAGAAGACCGAGGACGTGCTGTCCGGGCTGGCCGCCTCGCGCCGTCCGGAGCAGACGCTGGTCGGCTTCGCCGCCGAACATGGCGCCCAAGCGCTGGAGTACGGCCGCGACAAGTTGCAGCGGAAGGGGTTGGATGCGGTGGTGGTCAACGACGTCAGCCAGCCGGGCATCGGGTTCGATGCGACGGACAACGAGGTGACGATCGTCACCGCCGCCGGCGACGACGCCGTCCCGCGCGGGACGAAGGCTGAGGTCGCACGGGCGATCCTCGCGACGGTCGACCGGTTGCGGTCGCCGGTGCCGGAGGACGTGTCGTGAGCACCGAAGGCCAGGGCCTCGACGGCAGCGAGGTCGCGCGCGCCGGGCTGCTCGCGCGCCGGATCGCGGCAGCGGTCCAGGACGCGGTCGAGGTCAAGGACGACACCTTGGAGAACCTCCTGGTCTGCATCCTGGCCGAGGGCCACGTGCTGATCGAGGACCTGCCGGGCGTCGGCAAAACGACGCTGGCCCGCGCGATCGCGCGCGTCACCGACCTCGCGTTTCAGCGCGTGCAGTGCACGGCCGACCTTCTGCCCGCCGACGTCGTCGGCACCAACGTCTTCAACCAGCGCGAGGACCGCTTCGAGTTCCGGCCCGGGCCGATCTTCGCCAACGTCGTGCTCGTCGACGAGATCAACCGCGCGTCGCCCAAGACCCAGTCGGGGTTGTTGGAGTGCATGCAGGAGCGGCGCGTCACGGTCGATGTCCACTCGCACGAGCTGGCCCGGCCGTTCCTCGTGTTGGCTACCCAGAACCCGGTGGAGTTCGAGGGCACCTACCCGCTGCCCGAGGCGCAGGTCGACCGCTTCATGGCGCGGCTGACGCTCGGCTATCCGACGCCCGCGGCCGAGGTCTCCATGCTGCGCGCGCACGAGGCGGGCGATCGCGTCGAGCGGATGGAGGCGGTCGCGTCGGCGGCCGACGTTCTTGATGCCATTGAGATCACGCAGCGGATCGTCGTCAGCGATCGGCTCCGGTCCTACATCGTGGCCTTGCTCCAGCGCACGCGTGAGGACTCGCGCACGGAGCTGGGCGCCTCGCCGCGCGCGGGGCTGATGCTGCTGCGCGCCGCCAAGGCGCGGGCGCTGTTGGAAGGCCGCGATCACGCGCTGCCCGACGACGTCCAGGCGCTGGCGCGCACGGTGCTCGCACACCGGATCGTGCTCGCGCCCGAGGCGCTGGAGGCCACGCCCGACCAGATCGTCGCCGACGCGCTGGCCGCCACGCCGGCGATGTAGAGGCGGACGGCGCGCGTGGAGGAGACCGCCCGCCCGCTGCTGCGCACCGCCGCGCTGGGCGCGGTGCTCCTGATCTGCGCGGGCCTGCTCGACGCCGAGCCGCTGTACGTCGCAGGTGCGGCGTTCATCGTGCTGGCCGTCGGCGCGGCGCTGTGGGTTCTCGCCGGCTCGCGCGGCGTGCGCGCGACGCGGACGGTCGGCGTGACGCGCGCGATGGAAGAGCAGGCGGTCCCGGTCGAGATCTTGGTGTCGTCGCCGCGGCCGCTGCCGACCGGCGGCGTGATCGACCAGCTACTGCCCAAGCCGGCGCCGCTGGCGACCGGGCGGCGGTCGACGCGCGTGCGGATCGACGTGCGCTTCGCCCGCCGCGGGCGCAAGGTGCTGACGCCGCCGCGCGTCGCGGTGCGCGACCCCTTCGGGTTGATGGTGCGGATCGCACGCGGCCCAGCGATTGCGGCCGACGAGGTCCTGATCCTGCCGCGGATCGAGCCGGTGATGGCGCCCGGGGGCGGTTCGGACGGGTCGGGGGCGCTGACGCTCGGACGCCGCACGTCGGTGGCCGCGGAGGTCGAGCTGGACGGGCTGCGCCAGGCGCGCGAGGGCACGCCGGCGTCGCGGATCTACTGGCCGTCGGTGGCCAAGCGCAGCGGCGAGCTGCTGGAGCGCCGGCTGCGCGCCGACAGCGACACGCGCCCGCTGGTGGTGCTCGACCCTCGCGCGCCGATCAGCGAGGAGGACCTCGACGCGTCGGTGCGCGCCGCCGCCTCGCTGGCGGTGCACTTGGCCAACGCCGGCGGCTGCGCGCTGCTGATCCCCGGCGACCGGCGCCCGGTCGCGCTGGACCCGGGGCTCATCGCCTGGCCGCACGTACACGCGCGCTTGGCGCTGGTCGACGCGAGCGCGCCGCCGCCGCTGACCGGGTTGGCCGCTCGGCGCGGGCCGATCGTCTACGTCGCGGCGCGGCGCCTGACGCGCCCGCCGCGCGCGCTGGCTCACGCGCCCGGCGGCGGCCGCGTGCTCGTCGTCCCGGGCCCGATCCCCAACCGCCGCGCGGCCTTCACCGTCGCCGAGTGCATTGGCTACGAGCTGTCCGAGGCGCGGCGCGCCGAGCCGGCGGCGGGCGCGGGGACGACGGGGGCGGCGGCGTGACCGCGATCCCGGCCCCGAGCGCCGCGCGGCCGGAGGGTGGCGTGAAGGTCACACCGTGGACGCTGCGGCTCGTGTCGGTCGGCGCGCTCGCGCTGTTCTGCGCGGTGCAGTGGGCCGGGATCGTCCGGCCGGGGGAGGGCGGCAAGCTCTTTTTGATGTTCTTGGTGGCGATGGTCGCCGGGGTGGCCGTCGCCCGGGCGATCGAGCTGCCCGCGCGCTGGACGCGACGGGCGGCAATTACCGGCGTGCTGCTCGTCGCGCTGTTCTTGATGCTGTTGGTCGCCGGCATGGCGAGTTGGTATCTGCGCCCGGACCACTGGGACACGCTGGTCGTCGACGCCGCCAACGGGATCGGCACGCTGCCGTCGCTGCGGATGCCCTATCGCGGCTCCAACGAGTGGGTGCGGATCGTCCTGCTCGCCGGCGGCGGGCTGCTGCTGCTCTGCTCGGCGGTCTTCGCGCTCGCGCCGCGGCCGTGGACGTTCGGCGCCGCGTTCACGTTGACCATCATGTACGTGACGGCGATCGTCGAGCACCGGCCCGACCACCCGTACTTCGGCGGCGCGGTCTTCGCGCTGCTGCTGGCGGCGCTGCTGTGGGGCGAGCGACTGACCGGCAAGGAGGCGCCGGTCGCGGGCGGGCTGGCGATCGCGGCGGTGCTCGCCTCAGCGATTCTGGCGCCGCACCTCGACTCGCCCAAGCCGTGGGTCGACTACGAGGCGCTGGCCGAGTCACTCCAGGGCGGCAAGACCACCACCTTCACCTGGAACCACAGCTACTCGCCGCTTGATTGGGCGCGCGACGGCCAGGAGCTGGCGCGGATCAAGGGCCGGGGCGACCTGTACTACAAGACCGCCAACCTGGAGGACTTCGACGGCCGCGAGTGGGTGCAGTCCAAGGACACGCCGGTCGAGAGCGAGGACACCGAGTACTCCTTCCGCCACCGCGGGTGGACGCAGACGATCCACGTCGACATCAAGGGGCTGAAGAGCACCCAGTTCCTGACCGCGGGGACGGCGGCGTTCGTCAACCACTCCTCCAAGAAGGTCCGCGAGGCCACACCGGGGACCTTCGAGGCGTCGGCCAAGCCGCTGCGCCGCGGCGACGGCTACGACGCGCTCATCTACTACCCGACGCCGACCGAGATCGAGATGAAGGCGGCCGGGACCGACTACCCCTATTTCGCGCCGCGCGGGCTGTCGCTGCGGCTGCAGAGCCAGTTCGGGTCGGCGCCCGGACCGGTCGAGGTGCACGTCTCGCCGTGGGGCAGCGACGCCGCCTCGACCGCGCAGGGTCGCTTCGGCTTTCAGAACTACGACGTCGACGCCGTGATGGCGAGCTCGCCGTACGCGCGCGAGTGGACGCTGGCCCAGCAGATCAAGGGCGCCTCGACCGACCCCTATGACTACGTGCGCCAGGTCATCGCGCGCGTTCAGCGCGGAGCGCGCTACACCGAGACGCCGCCGTCGCCGGGGAACCTCACGCCGCTCGACGCGTTCCTGTTTCGCGACCACGCCGGCTACTGCCAGCACTTCGCGGGCGCGACGGCGCTGCTGCTGCGGATGGGCGGCGTCCCGGCGCGCGTGGTCGCCGGGTTTTCGCCGGGCTCCCGCGACGGCAGCGAGCACATCGTCCGCGATCTGGACGCGCACTCCTGGGTCGAGGTCTACTTCCCCAACATCGGCTGGGTGACGTTCGACCCGACGCCGGGCGACTCGCCGGCGCGCGGGCAGCAGACCGACACGCTGTCGATCAAGGCCGCGACGCCGACCGCCCAGGGCAAGAGCGCGACGCCGAGCGACCGCACGTCTGACCCGACCGCGGGCGGGACGGCCGAGGCCGCTGAGACGAAGGGGGAGAGCGGAGCGGGCTGGTACGTCGCTGGCGCGGGCGTCCTGGTCCTGGCGCTCGGCGGGTGGCTTCTGGCGTGGCGGCGGCGCCGGCGGTTGGTGGCGACGGGCGACCCCGACGTCGCCGAGCTCCAGCTCGCGCTGCGCCGGTCCGGCCGGGCGCCCGCCAACGACCTGACGCTGGCTCGTGTCGAGCGGATGCTCGCCGGAAGCGAGGGCGCGCTCGGGTACGTGAAGGCGCTGCGGATCGCCCGCTACGGGTCCGATCCGACCGCCGCGCCGACGCCCGCCCAGCGCCGAGCGCTGCGTCGCGAGCTCGCCGCAGGCCTCGGCCTCGGCGGCCGGATCCGCGCGCTCTGGGCGCTGCCGCCAAGGTTCGCCGAGCTGCGCGAGGCGTTGAGACCGCGCCGCCGCCGGTCATACAATTGAGCGCCATGGACGAGCCAGGCGCCTACGAGCTGTTCCAGCAGGGCACCCAACTCCTCGAAGCCGGCGACCACCACGCGGCGACCGTGCCGCTGAGCCGCGCCGCCGAGCTGGCACCCGACAAGGACTCCGTCCGCGAGGCCTACGGCCGGGCGCTGTTCCTTGCCCAGCGGTACTCCGAGGCGGCGGCGGAGTTCGAGGCCGTCGTCGAGCACGCGCCGACGAATGACTACGCGTTGTTCTGCTTGGGTCGGTCGCTGCAGCAGCTGGGGAAGGACGCGGAAGCGCTGAAGCCGCTGACGCTGGCGGCGACGCTGCAACCGCAGCGGGCCGATTACGCGAAGTACCGAGATCAGGCGCGGCGCAAGGTGGCGTAGGCGCGCCGGCGCTGCCTGTGTGGGTGGCGCCCAGTGCGGGGCGCTGGTCGTGCTGCGGGGCGGGGTTTGTCGGCACCGAAGGGCGTGAGGCTGTTGGGGCGTGGCGACCGCGTGGGGTGTGGATCGTCGCTTGTGGTGCCGCCATTGCCGGGGCGGAAAAGCGCATCAAGACATCAGACTCGGCCTCTACGGCGGTCCCTCGGCCGTCGGGGTTCGAGGGATCAGGGTTTCGGAGATCCGGGTCGCTGAGAGCTGCATATGCCAGCTCGGAGCGACCCGCACCGCGAGACCGAGGTCCGGGTCGAGTTAGCGTCGATATACGACGCTAAATCGACCCGGATCCCCAAATGCGCGTCCTTCGGGCCCGAACCCTCAAACCCCGAGGCCGACGGACGCCCCTTGAGGCCCGGATTGATGTCTTGGTGCGCTGTTAATCCCCGGCAGTGGCGACGCCGACCACGACGATCCACACCTCCAGCGGTCGCCACGCCCCAACAGCCTCACGCCCTTCGCCGCCAAACCCCTAACGCCCGCGGCACCGCAAACCCTCACGCCCCCAACCGCGCCCGCGCTTCCACGACCGCACCCAACAACCGATCCAGCGCCGCCCGATCACCCACCGCCGCCTCCGGGATCTCTGCATGGACATGAACATCACCCGCCGCCGAGTGCGCATACCGTGCGAGCTCGCCCAAGCGGTTGGCGTGCAACAACGCATGAGCATCATGGACGCCGGCGGGCGCGGCCCAGCACTGCGCGCGCAGGAACCCAGAGTGCAGCCGCAGGCCGATCTCGCAGCCGTCGACCATCAGTCCCCACTCGCCGTCAGCCACGTCGCGAAACGGCACGTCAGAGTGGTGCAAGAACGCCGTCACGGCGGCGACGGCGTCCTTCGAAGAGCGCTCCATGCTGCTATTCTCGCTGGACAACTTCCGTGTCGGGGGCATGCCCCCCGGTGATGTACAGGGAGCGGGCGTGAGCCCGCTCTTTCATTTGAGAGGGGAGGGTTGACATGAGCACGATCCAGGACGAAATCGAGGCGAGGCTCGCTGAACGCGAGCCGGACGTCGAGGTTCTCGCCGCCGAGCTGCAAGGCGAGCAGATCGAGCTCTACATCGACCACCCCGAGGGCGTCACGCTCGACCTCTGCGAGCGCGTAACCAACGCGCTGCCGGAGTTGTTGGAGGAGTACGGGTTGACCGTCTCCTCACCGGGTCCCGAGCGTCCGCTCAGCAAGCCGGAGCACTTCCGGCGGTTCATCGGCCATCGCGCTCGCGTCCGCACGCGCGAAGAGGTCGATGGCCACAAGTCGTTCACCGGCGAGCTCGTGGGAGCTTCCGAGACGGAGATCACGGTCGCCGCCGGCACCGGCGTGGTCACGATCCCGTACAGCGACATCTCCCGATCCAACCTCGTCGAGTCCTAGGAGCAGGAGCCTCATGTCCCGCGACATCCTGGAAGCCATGACCGCGCTTGCGCGCGAGAAGGGCATCTCCCCAGAGAAGCTCATGGCCGCGCTCGAGGACGCGCTCCTCTCGGCCTACAAGAAGCTGCCCGGCGCTGCCCGCTACGCGCGCGTCGAGGTCGACTCCGAGACCGGTGACTTCGTCGTCATCCGCTACCGCATTCCGAAGGACTTGGAAGCGGAGCTGATCGGTGAGACGATCGCTGAGGAGTCCTACATCGACCCCGAGACGGGCGACAAGGTCGAGCCGCAGGATCCCGAGATCGACCCGGCGAAGTTCGAGCAGTACCGGGACCGCATCGAGGAGATCGACGACACCCCCGAGGACTTCGGCCGCATCGCCGCGCAGACCGCCAAGCAGGTCATCCTGCAGCGGATCCGCGAGGCCGAGCGCGACATGATGTTCGAGGAGTTCCGCGACCGTGTGGGCGAGCTGATCACCGGCATCGTCCAGCAGTCCGACTCCCGCTACACGCTGGTCCAGCTCCGCGATCGCGTCGAGGCGCTGCTGCCCAAGGGCGAGCAGGTCGACGGTGAGCGCTACGACCACGGCCAGCGCGTCAAGGCGGTCATCAAGGAGGTCTCGCCCTCCACGAAGGGCCCCTCGATCATCGTCTCGCGCCGCGACGGCGAGCTGATCAAGAAGCTCTTCGAGCTCGAGGTCCCCGAGATCGCCGACGGCCTGGTGGAGATCGCCAACGTCGCCCGCGAGCCCGGCTACCGCTCCAAGATCGCGGTGGTCTCGCACGCCGACGGCGTCGACCCGGTCGGCGCCTGCGTCGGCCCGCGCGGCTCCCGCGTGCGCATGGTCGTCTCCGAGCTGCGCGGCGAGAAGATCGACATCATCCCTTACAACGACGAGCCGGCCCGGTTCGTCGCCAAGGCGCTCAGCCCCGCCCGTGTCCGCGAGGTGCTCGTCGACGACGAGTCCAAGCAGGCGACGGTCATCGTGCCCGACGACCAGCTCTCGCTGGCCATCGGCCGCGAGGGTCAGAACGCGCGTCTGGCCGCTCGCCTGACCGGCTGGCGGATCGACATCAAGTCCGAGACCGACTTCGCGCAGAACGCGACGCAGTCGGACGACGACTACGAGGGCGCGGCCGAGGAGGTCGGCGGCCGCTGCCAGGCGATCTCCGTCCGTGGCCGTCGCTGCCCGAACGAGGCGCTGCCGGGCTCGCCGTTCTGCGGCCTGCCCAAGCACCAGGCGCTGTCGCGCTTCACGACCGCGGCGGTCGCGATCCTTGAGCCGCTCTCCGATGAGGAGATTACGGACCTCTCGGATCCCGACAAGACCTGGGACGACGTCGTCGACATCGTCACCCGCGCCGAGGAGCTCTACGGCGACCAGGAGGCGGAGGTGCTCGCCGACGAAGAGGGCGAAGAGGGCGAGTTTGACGAGGAGGAGGCGCCCGTCGAGGAGGGCGAGGCGCCTGCCGAGGACGAGGGCCTGGAGCCCGCGCCCGAGGCCTCTGAGCCGGACGGCGAGGTGGACGCCGCGGACGCCACCGAGGAAGCCGAGGAGCCGGCGTCGTAACCTCTACACCGCACCGGCGCTGCATCGGCTGCGGGACAGTACGTCCCAAAGCCGAGTTGCTGCGCCTGGTGGCGGTAAGCGGCCGGGTCGTGGCAGACCCGGCGGCGACGTTGCCCGGGCGCGGCGCCTATGTGTGCGGTCCCGAGTGTGCCGAGCGGGCGGTTAAGCGCCGCGCCGTGAGCCGTGCCCTGAGGGGCCCGGCCGAGATTTCCGAAGACTTCGTAGAATCGATTCGACTGCATGGCAAAGAAGCGCATCCATGAGATTGCCAAGGAGCAGGGGCTGTCCTCCAAGGACGTCCTCGAAAAGCTCCAGGCCGCCGGCCTCGACGTAAAGGCCGCCGCCTCCACCGTGGAGGAGGGCGACGCCTTGCGTGCGATCGGCGGCGGCTCGACCGCGAAGGCCGCCGGTAACGGCGCGCCCGCCGCGTCGGCGCCCGCATCCAGCTCAGAGACCAAGCCGCCCGCCGGCCGCGGACAGCCCGCGCGTCAGCCTCAGGGCCGTGGCGCGCCTGTCCGCCCGCCGGAGGGTCGCGGCGCACCCGTGCGCCCGCCCGCCGGCCGCGGACAGCCCGTCCGCCCGGGTCAGGCTCCCGCCGGCCGTGGAGCGCCCGTGCGCCCGGGCCAGGCTCCCGCTCGCGGCGGCTCGCCCGCGCAGGGCGGCGGCCAGGGTGGTCGCCCCGGCCAGAACCAGCCGCAGCGCCCGGTTCCGCGCCGCCCCGTCCTTGACGACCTGCCGGTCGATCCGCGCCGCCAGATGGGCCGCAGCGGCCCCGGCCAGGCGCGCACCGCGCCGGGCACGTCCGCGCCGCAGCAGCCTGAGCAGCCCGCCGCCGTCGAGCAGCCGGCCGTCGAGGCCGCGCCGCAGGCGCCCGAGGCCACGACGCCCGCCGCGCCGCAGCAGGCCGCCCCGGCCACCGAGGCTCCGAAGCAGGCACCCGCGCCGGCCGCCGCCGCGCCGCAGGCCCCTGCGCCCGCCGCCCCGAAGGCGAAGACCCCCGCGCCCGCCAAGCCCGCTGGCAAGAAGGCTCCCGCCGCGAAGGCCCCGGCCGCAAAGGCACCGGTCCGCCCGGCGCCCGCGCGCCCGTCCGGCGCGCCGTCGGCCGTTCCGCAGCGCACGTCGAACAAGGTGCCGCGCCGCGGCGCCCCGGTCGTCGCGCCCGCCACCGCCGAGCAGCCCGCCGAGGCCGTCGAAGCCGCCGAGGCCCAGACGCCCGCCGCCGAGGCCACGGCCCCCGAGACCGCCGCCAAGGCGCCTGCCGGCAAGGGCGGCGCCAAGGAGAAGGACACGGGCCCGAAGATCGTCCCGCACGTCGAGCCGCCCCCGAAGGGTGCCGGCCCGCGCATCATCTCCGTCCCCGAGCCCCCGAAGCGCCCCAAGCGCGACGAGACGCAGTCCGTGCCTTCCAGCGCGGGCGGCCGTCCCACGCGCGGCGGCATGCGCAGCGAGGGTGGCCCCGGCGCCGGCAAGCGCCGTGTCGTCATCGACTCCCAGGCCGCACGCCGCGGTCCGGGCGGCGGCCCCGGTGGCCCGCCCGGCCCCGGTCCCAACCGTCCGCCGCGCCGTCGCCGTCGCCGTCGCCGTACGCCGATGGAGGACACGCCGCAGGTCTTGGCGGCCGATCAGCTGACGCGCACCGACACGGTCCGGATCAACTCCGGCTCGACGGTCAAGGACGTCGCCGAGTACCTCGGCGTCCCGGTGCCGGACGTCATCAAGCAGCTGATGTCGATGGGCGTCCTGGCGACGCTGACCAAGTCGCTGGGCGACGAGGAGATCCAGCTCGTCGCCGACGCGCTCGAGAAGGACATCGTGATCGTCGCGCTGTCCGACGAGGCCGAGGCCGAGATCGAGTACGACGACGCCGCTGAGGATCTCGTCGAGCGCCCGCCGGTCGTCACGATTATGGGCCACGTCGACCACGGCAAGACGTCGCTGCTTGACGCGATGCGCGAGACCGACGTCGCCGCAGGCGAGGCCGGTGGCATCACGCAGCACATCGGCGCCTACCAGGTCCACCACAACGGCAAGACCATCACCTTCCTGGACACCCCGGGCCACCAGGCGTTCACCGCCATGCGTGCCCGCGGCGCCCGGGTCACGGACATCGCGATCATCGTGGTCGCCGCCGACGACGGCGCGCGCCCGCAGACCGACGAGGCGATCGACCACGCCAACGCGGCGGACGTCCCGATCATCGTCGCGGTCAACAAGATCGACAAGGAGGGCGCGGATCCGACCCGCGTCCGCACCGAGCTGACCCAGCGCGGCCTACAGCCGTCCGAGTGGGGTGGCGAGACCGAGTACGTCGACGTCTCCGCCAAGGCCAAGACCAACCTCCAGGACCTGCTCGACACGGTCCTCGTGGTCGCCGAGCTCGAGGAGCTCGAGGCCAACCCGACCGCCGAGGCGTCGGGCGTCGTCATCGAGTCCAAGCTCGACCCGGGCCGTGGTCCGGTCGTGACGGTCCTGATCCAGCGCGGCACGCTGAAGATCGGCGAGTCGATCGTGGCCGGCGCCGAGCCGGGCCGCGTCCGCGCGATGATCGACTACCGCGGCGAGCGCGTCACCGAGGCCGTCCCGGGCGACCCGGTCGAGATCCTCGGCTTCGACGGCGTCCCCGACGCCGGCGAGGTCGTGCGCGTGGTCGAGAGCGACAAGGAAGCACGTCGCCTCGCCGCCGAGCGCGAGACGCGCGAGAAGTCTGAGGCGATCGCTCGCCGCTCCGGCCGCAAGGTCTCCTTCGAGGACGTGTTCAAGCGCGCCCGCGAGCAGGAGCTGGCCGAGCTGCCGCTCGTCATCAAGGGCGACGTCGCCGGTTCGGTCGAGGCGCTCGAGGACGAGATCGCCCGCCTGCCGCAGGACGAGGTCCGCGTCGACGTGCTGCACAGCGGCGTCGGCGGGATCAACGAGTCCGACGTCATGCTCGCCGCCGCGTCGGAGGCCGTCATCATCGGCTTCAACGTGCGCCCGGTGGGCGACGCCGCCGCGCTGGCCGACCGCCAGGGCGTGGAGATCCGCAACTACTCGGTGATCTACGCCGCTCTGGACGATCTGCGCGCTGCGATGACAGGCCTCCTTGCGCCCGAGATCGTCGAGGACACGATCGGCACGGTCGAGGTTCGCCAGACGTTCCGCGCGTCGAAGATCGGCATCATCGCCGGCTCCTACGTCACGGACGGCGTCGTGCGTCGCGGCTCGAAGGTCCGCGTGGTGCGCGAGGGCAGGGTGCTCGCGGACACGACGGTCAACACGCTGCGGCGGTTCGACGACGATGCCCGCGAGGTCGCGGCCGGTTACGAGTGCGGCATCGTCCTTTCGAACTTCCAGAACATCCAGGAAGGCGACGTGCTGGAGGTCTACGAGACCCGCCAGGTCGAGCGCCAGCTCCAGCCGTCGTAGTCCCGGCTTCCGTAAGGGTCTAGGATGAGTCCTGGAGGAGCGCGCATGCGTCGCGTGGACGAAGCCGTCCGCGAAGTGCTCGGCGATGCCGTCACCCAAGATCTCAAGGACCCACGGGTCGGATTCGTGACAGTCACCGAGGTGCGGACGAGCCCTGACCTGCGTCAAGCGCGGGTGTTCGTCAGCGTCCTGGGCACGCCGGACGAGAAGACGGCGACCCTGGAGGGCCTGGCGTCCGCGCACGGGATCCTCCAGGCGCGGATCGCGCGCGAGCTCCGCCTCAAGCGCACGCCGACGCTGGAGTTCGCGCTCGACGACACCGCCGAGAAGGCCGCCAAGCTGGAAGCGCTGATCGAGCACGTCACGGAGGACGACAACTGATGGACCGTGGCAACGGCGGTGGCGAGGGGGCGACCGCAGCGGCACGCGACCAGGTGCTGGCGGAGATCCGGGCGGGGTCCGGCTTCTGCCTTGTGACGCACGAGCACCCCGACGGCGACGCCCTGGGCTCGCTGGTCGCGATGCACCGGATCCTCACCGCGCTGGGCAAGGACTCGGTCATGCTGATGGCCGCCGACGAGTTCCCGCTGCCCTACGAGTACCGCTTCTTCGACCTGGCGGGGCTGTCGACGGTGCCGCCGACCGACCTGCCGTCGCGGACGATCATCTACCTCGACTGCGGCAACATCGACCGCAACCCGCTGGGGATCGTCAAGGGCGACGACGTCCACATCCTCAACGTCGACCACCACCACGACAACACGCGCTTCGGCACGGTCGATCTGGTGGACGATGGCGCGGCATGCACGACCGAGATCGTCTGGGACCTGATGCGCCGGCTCGGCGTGGAGGCCGACCAGGAGATCGCCGAGGCGCTGTACGTCGGGCTGGTCACCGACACCGGCCGGTTCATGTATGAGAACACCGGGCCGCGCGCGCATCGCATGGCCGCCGAGCTGATCGAGGCCGGCGTCGACACGCACGCGATCTACCGCCGGTTGTACGAGGACATGCCCTACGCCAAGCTCGAGCTGCTCGGCCGCGCGCTGGGCCGCGTGGACCGTTGGGACGGCGGCGCGCTGACCGTGGCGCGCGTGACCCGCGAGGACTTCGAGGCGGTCGGCGCCGAGGACTCCTACACCGAGGGGATCATCGACCACCTGCGGTCGGTGGAGCAGACCAAGGTGGCGGCGTTGAGCCGCGAGGTCGAGTTCCCGGCCGCGGCAGGTGCTGGCGCGGACGCGACCGCCGCCGGCGGCAACGGCGACAGCACCGGCCCGCGCGTGCGCAAGAAGGTCTCGCTGCGCTCGACCGACGGCGAGGTCGACGTGTCCGCCATCGCCCGCGCTGGAGGCGGCGGCGGCCACCGCCAGGCGGCTGGCTTCACCACCGACCTCGGCGACGACGAGCTGGTGGCGTTTCTGCGCGAGCAGATCGCGGCGCAGCTGGCGCTGTCGTCGACGTAGGACCACGGCGGTGACGGAGCGCGCCGACCGCGGGAGCGAGCCGCCAGGCGAGCTGCCGCCGCGAACCTCGCCCCCTGGGCGAGCGTTCGCCATGGATGGCGTGATCCTGGTGGACAAGCCCGCCGGGCCCTCGTCGCACGACGTCGTCGCGCGCGTGCGCCGGGCGCTGCCGAGGGGCACGAAGGTCGGGCACGCCGGAACGCTCGATCCCTTCGCGACCGGCTTGTTGTTGGTCTTGATCGGCCGGGCGACGCGCATCCAGCAGTGGATGATGGGGCTGGAGAAGGAGTACGAGACGGTCGCCGCGCTCGGCGCTACCTCGACGACCGGTGACCCCGAAGGCGAGATCGTCGTCACCGGACGCGTCCCACCGGCCGACGCCGTCCTGCCGACCGGCCTGATCCGCCAGCGCCCTCCGGCCTACTCCGCCATCAAGATCGACGGCCGCCGCGCCTACGCCATGGCACGCGCCGGGGAGACCGTCGAGGTCCCGGAGCGGGAGGTGCGCGTCGATCGCTTCGAGCAGCTCTGGCGCGAGGGCGACGAGCGCGCCGCCTACTCCATCGCCTGCGCCTCCGGCACCTACGTCCGGTCGCTGATCGCCGACCTGCACGACGCCTACTGCCTCGAGCTCCGGCGCACCTCCATCGGCCCCTTCCGCGTCGATGACGCCATCCCACCGCCCGACCGCGCCGACGAGACACCCTTCACGCCGCCGCTGATCCCCTTGGGAGACGCGCTGCGCTCCGTGCTGCCCTCGACGGTCCTCGAGGCCGACCTCGCCGTTCGCGCCGGCCACGGCCAGCTGCTCACGCTCGACCTCCCCGACGGCGAGCACCTCCTGCTCGACCCGGCGGGCGACCCGGTCTGCGTCGCGCTCGTCACCGACGGCCAGGCCAAGCCGCGCGTAGGCTTCCGCGCGTGAGGCTTCGCCACCTGCCCTGGCTCGCGCTATCGGCCGCCGCTGCTGTCCTGGCCGCGACGGCCGCTGACGCCGCGTCCACGCGCAAGGTCGTCACGTGCCTCAACGCCGCCGGCACGCCCGCCCGCGTCGTCAAGCCCAAGGCGTGCACGTTCGTGCTGAAGACGGGTAACGACGTCGGCGCCGCGCGTGTCACGGTCACCAAGTTGAAGTGGAAGGGCTGGGGAACGGCAACCGCCACCGGCACGGGCACGTTCATGGGGAACATGGGCTCGTCGGGCAAGGGCGCGGTCCGGCTCAGCCGCCTGAAGGCCTGCCGCGGCGGGGCGACCAAGGCCTACACGAGGATGTCGGTGCGGCCCGCGGGGCAGAGCAAGGCGACCGTCGTGGATCTCGCCGGATGCCCCTGACCGGCGCTCGCCGGGCGATCGTCATAGGCTTCCGGGCGTGAAGCTCACGTATCTCCCCGACGTGGAGCCGCGCCCGCGCAGGGTGGCGATCGGGACGTTCGACGGCGTGCACCTGGGTCATCGAGAGGTGATCGCGGGGGCGGAGACGGTCGTGACGTTCGATCCGCATCCGCAGTCGGTGGTCGCCCCGGGGAGCCAGCCGAAGCTGCTGACGACGCTGGAGCGCAAGGCGGAGCTCATCGCCACGCTCGGCGTCGAGGAGCTGGTGGTGATCCCGTTCGACGGAGACTTCGCCGCCCGGTCGGCCGAAGACTTCGTAGAGCACGTGCTCGTCGAGCGCGTGCAGGCCACGTCGGTCTCGGTCGGCGAGAACTTCCGCTTCGGCCACAAGGCCAAGGGCGACGCGGCGCTGCTGCAGTCCGACGCGCGCTTCGAGACGCGCATCGTGCCGCTGCTGGAGGTCGATGGGGAGGTGGTCTCCTCGTCGCACATCCGCGGCCTGGTGAGCGGCGGCGCCGTCCAGTACGCCGACGAGCTGCTCGGCGCGCCGTTCGCGGTCGACGGCGAGGTCCAGCACGGCGACAAGCGCGGGCGCACGCTCGGCTTCCCGACCGCCAACCTCGTCCCGCGGCCGGGCTACGTGGTGCCGGGCCACGGCGTCTACGCCTGCCGCGTGCAGCTGTCTGACGGCACGATCGTGCCCGCCGCGACCAACGTCGGCGTCCGCCCGCAGTTCGTCACCGGCCGCGGCGAGCTGATCGAGGCGTTCCTGATCGACTGGTCCGGCGACCTGTACGGCCAGCGGATCCGGATCGAGTTCCTCCGCCGTTTGCGGGGAGAACGCAGGTTCGAATCCGTAGATGCGCTCGTCGAGCAGATGGGTCGCGACGTCGATGAGGCACGGGAGATCGTCGCCGGGTGAGCCCTGCTACCCTCCTGCGTCGCACATGAGCACGCTGACCGCTGACCGCAAGCAAGAGATCGTCGCCAAGTTCGGGGAGAACGCCCAGGACACCGGGAGCACCCGTGTCCAGGTCGCCTTGCTTACCGCACGGATCAACGATCTGACCGAGCACCTTCGCGAGCACAAGAAGGACCATGCCTCGCGTCGTGGCCTGCTGATGCTGGTCGGCCAGCGCCGTCGTCTTCTGAACTACCTGCAGAAGAACGACCTCGAGGGCTACCGCGCCCTCATCGCCGAGCTCGGCCTGCGCCGCTAGCTATGGCGATCATCGCTCCGGGCACCGCGGTCCCGGAGTTCGTCCTCAAGCGCGAGGACGGCAGCGACTTCACCCAGGACGACCTCAAGGGCCAGACCACGGTCCTCGTCTTCTACCCGTTCGCGTTCTCGTCGGTCTGCACCGACCAGTTCTCGATCTACGAAGAGGCGCTCCCGGAGCTGAAGCAGGAGGGCGCCGTGCTCTACGGCGTCTCCACCGACGCGACGCCTTCGCAGATCGCCTTCCGCGAGAAGCTCGGCGTCTCGATCGAGATGCTCTCGGACTTCGAGCCCAAGGGCGCGACGGCCAAGCAGCTCGGCACCTACTTCGAGCCCGCCGGCATGACCAACCGCGCGCTGATCATCGTCGGGCCTGACGGCGTCGTGAAGTGGTCACACCTCGCAGACTCACCCGGGGATCTACCCGGCGTGAACCTGATCTTCGACGGCCTCGCGGCCTAGCGCCCCGACGACCGCCTCGCGGCGGAAGTCGAAGATTGCTGCCACATCACGGTGGACGAACGCCCGCGCGGCGAGCTCGCCGAACGGCCCGAACCCGATCGCGTAGCGCACGGTGTCGGTCATCAGCGTCTCGCCGCCGGCCGTCGCCTCGAACTCGTGCGTGTGATGCCACAACGCATACGGCCCGCGCACCTGCTGATCGACGAACCGCACGCCCGGCTCCCAAGCCTGGATCGACGTCAGCCAGTTGATCGACACCCCACGCAGCTTCAGCCGGTACTGGATCAACGTCCCGACCCGCATCTCGATCGGCTCCGGCGTCACCACCTCAAACCGCAACAACGGCGGCGTGATCGCCTCCAGGTTCCGCGCATCGGCGAAGAACGGAAACACCTCCTCCGGCGCCCCGGGCAGAACCTGCTGACGCCGCAGCGTGAAGACCCTCATCGCCTACGGGTACGGTGCACGCCGCGCGCACGATGAATTGCGCGGCGACTTTCGCATTCTGTGAATATAGATCCCAGAAATGCGAACGGCATCGCCATGGAAGCTCGGGATGTTCCGGTCCGAGATGCAGCTTCAGCTGCTTGCGCTCCTCCTGCTTCAGCCGGGGCGCGAGTGGACGCTGCAAGAGCTGGCCGAGGCCGTGGGAGCGCCGGTGTCCTCGGTTCACCGCGAGCTCGACCGTGCCATCGCGATGGGCATCGTCGAGCGCGACGACACCAGTCGGCCTCACCTTTACGAGGCGGCTGTGGAGTCTCCGCTCACATCACCGGTCACACGCATGCTCGCGCTGACGGTCGGAGTCGAGCCGCGACTGCGCGAAGCGCTCGCCGACCTTCCGATCGACCTCGCGCTTCTGCACGGCTCCTGGGTGACCGGGCCGCTGCGCCCAAGCAGCGACATCGACTTGCTGGTCGTCGGGAAGGTGGATCTCCAGACCCTTCGCCGTCGCACGCGCCCGATCGCCAAGCAGGCGGGAAGGCGCATCGACATCGCGCTTTTCACCTCCGAGGAGTTCCGCAAGATGGCCCGGGAGCGCGCGAGCTTCGCTCGGCATCTGACCGAGGATGAGACGACGCTGCTCGTCGGCGATCTCTCTACGATCGCGGAGCGATGAGGGGCGCGCGCGCGTGGTCACGACCTACCCCGATCCATCGACCGCGCGGGAGTTCCTCTCGCAGGCCGAGACGTTCTTCAGCGACGCGTCGAGCCAGGACAACAGCAACGAGAGCCGAGCATTGCTCACGCATCAGGCCGCAGTTGCCGCGTGTGACGCCGTGCTGACCTTCGAAGGGCAGCGGATCGCCGGCGTCGACGGTGGCCACGACCTCCGGCTCGCAACGGCCCGGACGGCGCTGGGCGGAGACCTGATCGAGCTGTTCGAGCGCCTTGACGAGTCGAAGTCCTGGCGCAACGACGCGTCCTACCGTGCGCAGGTCGTGCCGGCGGCGATCCTCGCGGACGCGCTCGAGGCCACCGGTGAGCTGATCGAGCTGGTGCGCGTCCATGTCGTCTGAACGGCTCACCAGCGCCCCGATCCCGCCGGTCACGGACGCCGATCACGTCCGGGGCGACGCGCGCGATCCCGACCTCGTCGTTATGTACGCGGACTTCACGTGTCCGCGCTGCGCGAAGACGGCGCTGGAGCTGAGAGACGCGAACGCGCCGGTCGCCTATCGCCACTTCGCGCTGGACCGGCGGCATCCGCGGTCGGTCGCGCTGGCGCACGCCGCCGAGGCGGTGGCGTTGCAGGGGGCGTTCTGGCCTTTCCACGACAGCCTGTTCGCCGACCAAGGTCATCAGGATGACCCGCACCTGTGGGCGCGGATCGAGGAGCTCGGGCTCGACGTCGGACGCTTTGAGGCCGACCGCCGTTGCGATCCGGTCGCCGAGCGGGTAGCCCGGCAGCTCCGTGAAGGGATGCGTGCAGGGGTCACCGGGACGCCTGCGCTCCTGCGTCCCACGGTAGACTGACCCGAAGTTTCGGATCGACAAGAATCAAAGAAGCCGGCCCGCCGAGTCCGACGCGTGGGCCACAGGAAGGAACACATATGTCAGATGACGCCGTGACCACGGTCACCGTCGAGATCGCCGGCAAGGAGATCTCCTTCGAGACGGGCAAGATGGCCAAGCAGGCCTCCGGCGCCGTCGTCGTTCGCCAGGGCGACACGATGGTGCTCAACACCGCCACCATCGGCAACTTGCGGGACATCGACTTCTTGCCGCTGAGCGTGGACGTCGAGGAGCGCATGTACGCCGCGGGCAAGATCCCCGGCTCGTTCTTCAAGCGTGAGGGCCGCTCCGGCGAGAAGGGCACGCTCACCGCCCGGATGATCGACCGTCCGATCCGCCCGCTCTTCCCCAAGGGCTGGCGCTACGAGACGCAGATCGTGGCGATCCCGCTGTCGATCGACCACGTGCACCCGTACGACATCCTCGCGATGAACGGCGCCTCCGCGGCGCTGATGATCTCGCCGGTCCCGCTGCCCAACCCGGTTGGCGCGGTCCGCATCGGCAAGGTCGACGGCAACTTCGTCGTCAACCCCAACGAGGAGGACCTCCTCGAGAACACCGACCTCGACCTGATCGTGGCCGGCACCGAAGAGGCCATCTTGATGGTCGAGGCCGGCGCGAACGTCGTGTCCGAGGCCGAGATCCTCGACGCGCTCGACATCGCACACGACGCGATCAAGAAGCTGTGCGGCGCTCAGCGCGAACTGGCCGAGAAGGTCGGCAAGCCGAAGCTCCAGTTCGACGTCAAGGAGCTGCCCGCCACGCTGATCGACGAGATCCGCGCCTCGCACGGCGCCGACCTCGACGCCGCCACCCAGGTCTTCGACAAGCTCGAGCGCCAGGACGCGACCAAGGCCGTCGAGGCCGCCGTCGTCGAGAAGTACGCCGGCGATCCCGACGCCGACACCTACGCCGAGTACAAGTCGAACGCCACCACGGCGTTCGCCAAGCTCGAGAAGCAGATCATCCGCGAGCGGATCGCCAAGGACAAGAAGCGTCCTGACGGCCGCCACGAGACCGAGATCCGCCCGATCTCGATCGAGGTCTCGGTCGCCCCGCGCACGCACGGCTCCGCGCTGTTCACCCGCGGCCAGACCCAGGCCTTCAGCGTCGCCGCCCTCGGCACGCTGAAGGAGGAGATGCGTCTCGACACGCTCGGCCTGGAGACCAAGAAGTACTACTGGCACCACTACAACTTCCCGGCCTTCTCGGTCGGCGAGACGGGCTTCATGCGCGGCCCCAAGCGGCGTGACATCGGTCACGGCGCCCTGGCCGAGCGCGCCCTGGTGCCGGTCATCCCGCACATCGACGACTTCCCGTACACGGTGCGTGTCGTCTCCGACATCTTCGAGTCCAACGGCTCGTCGTCGATGGCCTCGGTCTGTGGCAGCTCGCTGTCGCTGATGGACGCGGGCGTGCCGATCAAGGCACCCGTCGCGGGCATCGCGATGGGCCTGATCAAGGAGGGTGACGACTACACCGTCCTCACCGACATCGCCGGCGTCGAGGATCACCTCGGCGACATGGACTTCAAGGTCGCCGGCACGTCGGAGGGCATCACCGCCCTGCAGATGGACATCAAGATCACGGGCGTCACGTTCGACATCCTGCGTGACGCGCTGGCTCAGGCCCGCGATGCCCGCCTGGACATCCTCGGGCAGATGGCGCGCGTCATCGCCACGCCGCGCGAGCAGCTGTCGGCCTACGCGCCGCGCATCATCACGGTGCAGATCGACCCGTCCAAGATCGGCCTGCTGATCGGCAAGGGCGGCGAGACGATCCGCGGTCTGTCCGAGGAGTTCGAGTCCCAGATCGACGTCAACGACGACGGTCAGGTGCTCGTGTACTCCGCCAACGGCGAGCTCGGCGAGAAGCTGGCCGAGCGCATCCGGACGATGACCAAGGAAGTCGAGATCGGGGACTCGTTCTCCGGCAAGGTCGTCAAGACCACCACGTTCGGCGCCTTCGTCGAGCTGGCCAAGGGCACCGACGGCCTGCTGCACATCAGCAACGTCAAGCCCGGCGAGCGCGTTGGCACGGTCGAAGAGGTCCTCAACAAGGGCGACGAGATCGAGGTCCGCGTGGTCGAGGTCGACCGCGAGCGCGGCCGCATCGGCCTGCGCCTCGCCGAGGACCCGGAGATCGAGGGCAAGTCCGTCGAGGAGCTGGCGGCCGTCGGCGCCGGTGGCCCGGGCGGCGGCGGTGGGGGCGGCAACGGCGGCCCGCGCCGTGACCGTGGCGGCGACCGCGGGGGCGACCGTGGCCCGCGTCGCGACCGCGAGGGTGGCGGCGGCGACCGCGGTGACCGCCCGCGCGGCTCCGGCCGTCCGCGGCACCGCTCGGACCGCGACCCCGAGCGGGACTAGCACCCTGATCGAAGAGCACCGCCTGACCGAGCTTGACTCGGGCGTCCGGGTCGTCACGGAGTCCATGGACTCCGTGCGATCCGCGGCGCTGGGGTTCTGGATCGGGACGGGCTCCGGCTTCGAGGACGCCGACCGGGCGGGCCTCTCCCACTTGTTGGAGCACATGCTCTTCCGTGGGTCGGCCCGCTACGAGTCGCTGGAGATCGACCAGATCTTCGACGGCATGGGCGCCGAGATCAACGCGGGAACGGGCAAGGAGACCACGTCGGTCTACTCGCGCGTCCTCGACGTGCATCTGGAGCGCGCGTTCGACGTCATGGCCGACATGGTCTGGCGTCCGCGGATCGCCGACGAGGACCTCTCGCAGGAGCGGGAGATCGTCCTCGAGGAGATCGCGATGTACGAGGACGACCCGCAGGACCGCGTCTTCGACGTGCTCGGCGAGGCCGTCTTCGGCGACCACCCGCTGGGCCGGGCGATCATCGGCACGCGCGAGGTCGTCTCCGGCACGCCGGCGAGCGAGATGAAGGCCTTCCACGCGGCGCGCTACACGGCGCAGAACGTGGTGGTCGCGGCGGCCGGGTCGATCGACCACGACCGGCTGGTCGAGCTGGTGGCGTCGACGATCGGCGACCCGGCGCCTTCAGGGGCGCCCCCGACGCCGCTGGCGATCCCCGACGCGCCGGTGGCGCGGCGGCGGTTCTTCGCCAAGGAGACCGAGCAGTACCACGTGGCTTTGGGTGCGCCCGGGATCGCGCGCGACGACGAGCGGCGTTTCGCGCTGCGGATCCTCGACACGGTCCTCGGCGGCACGTCGTCGTCGCGGCTGTTCCAGGAGGTCCGCGAGCAGCGGGGCCTCGCGTACTCGGTCTACTCGTTCACGGGGTCCTACGCGGGCACCGGGCAGATCGGCCTCTACCTGGGGACGCGGCCCGACAACGTCGGCACGGCCTTGCAGGTTGTAGGAGACGAGTTGTCCAAGTTGCTGGCCGACGGCATCACCACCGAGGAACTCGACCGCGCGCGCGACCACGTCAAGGGGCGCGTCGTGCTGTCGCTGGAGTCGACCACGGCGCGGATGAACCGCCTCGGGTCCTCGGTCCTGGCCGGCATGCCGGTGCTGACCGTGGACGACATCGTCGAGCGCATCGACGCGGTGACGCTGGACGACGTGAGCGCGCTGGCGCGCAAGTTCTACGCGCCGGAGCGGCTGAGCGCGGCGGGGATCGGCGGCGACGAGTCCGTCTTCCGCGGCGCGCTGGAGCCGGTCGCGCCGGGGCTCGCGGAGGCCACGGCATGACTCGCGCCGAAACCCGAGCGCTCTGCGCGAGTGGTTTCGCGAGCGCCTCGCATGCCGGGCGCGAGCTCGCGCAGACGCTCGCTCGCGCGGTTGGCAAGGGCGCGTGACGTCCTCGCCGTTGCGCGTGGGCGTCGCGGGCGCGGCCGGCAAGGTCGGCCGCGCGATCTGCGATGGGGTGGAGGCGGCCGACGACCTGGTGCTCGGCGGCCGCGCCGACCCGGCGCTGGACACGCCGCTGGAGTCGATCCTCGGCGATGTTGATGTCGTGGTGGACTTCACGCGTCCGGACGTCGCCCTGGGCAATGCCATTGCCTGCGTCGAGGCGGGCGTTCACGTCGTCATCGGGACGACGGGTTTCGACGTGGAGCAGCTGCGCGAACGCCGCGGGCCCGGCAACGCGTTCGTGGCGCCGAACTTCGCGATCGGCGCGGTGTTGATGATGCGCTTTGCGACCGAGGCCTCCAGGTTGATGGCCAAGGCGGAGATCATCGAGCTGCACCACGACGCCAAGCTCGACGCGCCGTCGGGCACCGCCAAGCGCACCGCCGAGCTGATGGAGGGCGACGTGCCGATCCACAGCGTGCGGCTGCCCGGGCTGGTCGCCCACCAGGAGGTCATCCTCGGCGACGTCGGCCAGACGCTGACGATCCGCCACGACTCGACCGACCGCACCTCGTTCGTCCCGGGCGTCCTGCTCGCGTGCCGCCGCGTGGCCGACCAGGGCGCGCCGCTGGTCGTGGGCCTCGAGGCGCTGCTCTTCAACGACGTCGCGTGATCCGGCCCGCGACCGACGCCGACGCGCGCGCGATCGCCGAGCTGGAGGTCCGCGCGTGGCGCTGGGCCTACGTGGACTTCGTCGCCGAGGAGGACATGCCGTCGGTTGACGAGCGTGTCTCGGCGTGGACCGGCGGCGGCAGCGGCGGGGTGTCCGTCGCCGAGGTCGAAGGGCGCGTCGTAGGCGTCGTGCGGGTGGGAGACGACGAGCTACAGGCTCTCTACGTCGAGCCGGCCGCGCAGGGCGCCGGGCTCGGAACGGCCCTGTATGACTTCGCACGCGAGCAGCTCGTCGCCGCTGGGTACGCGGAGGGCGTGCTCTGGGTGTTCGAAGGTAATGGCCATGCTCGCGGCTTCTACGAGCGGCGCGGGTGGGCGGCAGATGGCGAGCGCCGCGAGGTCGCGAAGGCACCGGAAGTCCGCTACCGGCAGAATCTGTCCGTATGACGATCCGCCCCGTCGCCGCCCGGGACGTTCACGCCATCGCCGACCTGCAGGTGCGCGCTTGGCGCGCTGAGCACGCGGGCTTCGTCTCCGAGGAGCAGATGCCGACCGTCGAGGACCGGATCGGGCTCTGGAACGGCGTGCGGCCGGGGGAGGCGTGGCTGGCTGAAGACCCCGAGGGCGCGATCGTCGGCGTGGTCGGCGTCGCCAACGGCGAGATCGGCGTGCTGCACGTCGAGCCGGCGCTGAACGACGGCCACGGGATCGACGACCTGCTGCTGGAGCACGCCGAGCAGGTGATGCGCGACGCCGGGCACAGCACCGCGTTGTTGTGGACCTTCGTCGAGAACCAGCACAACCGCACGTTGTACGAGCGGCACGGTTGGGAGCAGGACGGGGTCGCCGAAGAGACGCTGCCGGGCATCACCGAGATCCGCTATCGCCGCGTGTTGTAGATGTTGGTGGCGGTGACCGATCACGCGGCCGAGCGCTTCCGCCAGCGCGTGGCCGGGACGCTTGACGCCAAGACTGAGATCGCGGCGCGCGTGGCGCGCGCGGCAGCTGCGGGCCGGCTGAGCGACGAGCCGCCGCCGGGCGCCACCGGGACACGCGGGTCGGTGTACGTGAAGGACTTGGTCGACCGCTCGGTGGTCTTCGTCTGCCGCCGCGAGGGCGGCGAGCTGGTCGTCGTCACCCTGTGGGAGCAGGAGGGCGGCATCGCGCCGCCGCGTGTGCCCAAGCGGTACACGGATGTCTTGAAACGCGACGACGAACGTCGCAAGGACGACATCTAGGGTCCGATCGTCTAGGCATCCGGTCAGGGTCCGGCATTGCCTGGCCGCAGACCGGGGAGTACCGTCGCAAGCAGGTCCTAGTACTCCTACCCGAAGAGGAGCGGCAGAAGATGTACCGCTTGAAGCTCCTCGTCGTGGCCAACCAGACGGTCGACTCCGACGAGCTGTACGACGCCCTCCGAGAACGCACTGAGCAAGGTGCGCTCTCCGTGACCCTCCTGGTCCCGCAGGACCAGCAGTCCGGCCTCGGAACCCGCGTCAAGTCCGCGCTCGACCGCCTCCACGCCGCCGGCATCGAAGCCGAGGCCATGCTCGGAGACGTCGACCCCGCCTGCGCCGTCATCGAGCTCTGGGACCCACGCCGCTGGGACGAGATCCTCGTCTCGACGCTGCCGACCGGTACGTCGCGGTGGCTCCAGATCGATCTGCCGCACCGTATTGGGCGGGCGGTCGATGCGCCGGTGCGTCATGTGGAGGCGCGGACGGCGACGGCGCGGGACCGGGTTACGGCGTAGGGCTGGGCGGCGGCTCGAGCGTTGGTGGCGCCCAGCTCGGGGCGTTGAGGGGGTGCTCCGGGTTGGAGAGGGCGGCGAGGGAGTGAAGCCGGGTCGGCGTGGCAACCGTTTTCGGTCGTCCTCGGGCCGTCTCTTGGGCTCGGGAGGAGGGTTCGGGGCCGAAAGGCCGATGCTGGTCGAGTTGACCGCAACTATGCCGGTCAACTCGACCGCATCGCGAAACAGCCCCTTATGGAGCACCGCCAGGGATCCGGGTCGCGTAAGCGTCCTATATCAACCATTAGACGACCCGGATCAATCGCTTCGGCCCCGAACCGCCCTCTCGAGCCCGGCCAGGCGCCCGAGGACGACCGACGACGGTCGCCACGCATCAGCGTTCTTTCTCCTCGGTGCCCTCTCCAACGCGACGCACCACCACTAACGCCGCGCGCTGAGCGCCACGAACGCCAGCGCCGGCCCTACGACACCAACTCGACCAGCCGCGTGTTTCGCCGCGACGCGTCGACGCGCCCCAGCGCCGTCGGCAGCGCCCCTCGCTCGGCGACGACGACGCAGACCTGCTGCGAGCGTGTCACCGCGGTGTAGACGAGGTTGCGGGTCAGCATCGGCGCGTGGCCGCGCGCTAGTGCGATCACGATCGCCGGCGCCTGGGAGCCCTGCATCTTGTGGACGGAGCAGGCGTAGGCGAGCCGCAACGTCCCGGCCTCGTTGGCGTCCAGGGTGATGCGGCGGCCGTCGTCGCCGACGATCGTCAACGTTCCGCGGGCGGGGTCGTTGGCGGCGATGACGCCGATCTCGCCGTTGTAGAACTGGCGCTCGTGGTTGTTGCGCGTCTGCATGATGCGGTCGCCTAGGCGGAACTGCGTGCCCTTGACGTCGCGGCCGGACGGGTTCAGCTCGGCGCGCAGGGTCTCGTTGAAGGCGTCGATCCCGGCCGGGCCCTTGTGCATCGGCACGAGCACCTGCAGGTCGCTGACCGGGTCGAGCTCGTAGTGCTTTGGCAGCCGCTTGATCGCCAGCGACACGACCTCGGCGAAGACGCGCTGGGGATCGTCGCGCTCGATCAGGAAGAAGTCGCGGATGTCGTCCTCGCCGGCTTGGGTCGGCGGCAATTCGCCGCGATCGATCGCGTGGGCCGCTCTGATGATCAGCGAGCGCGCGGCCTGGCGGAACACCTCCACCAACTTGGTCGAGGGGACGGTCCCGGACGCGATCAGATCCTCAAGCACGCGGCCGGGTCCGACCGGCGCGAGCTGGTCGACGTCGCCGACCAGCAGGACGTGGGTTCGCGGGCCGACGGCGGAGACCAGCGCGGTGGCGAGGCGCACGTCCAACATGGAGGCCTCGTCGACCACGAGCAGGTCGACGCCGGTCAGCGGGTCGTCAGCGTCCCGCGCGAAGCCCTCGCCGGGCACGTACTCCAACAGCCGGTGGATGGTCGTCGCCTCGGCGCCCGTCACCTCGCTCAAACGCCGCGCCGCCTTGCCGGTCGGCGCGCACAGCTTCACGGTCCGGCTCTGCTCGACCAGCAGGTCGACGAGCGCGCGCATCGTCGCGGTCTTGCCCGTTCCGGGTAGACCGGTGAGGATCGTCAAGCGATGCTCGGTGGCCAACTGGACCGCACGCCACTGGGTCGCGGTCGGCGGCGCGTCGCCGTCCTCAGGAGGCTCGTCCGGGACGTCGACGTCCAGAGTCGGCGGCGCGTCGGATAGCTCGCGGACGCGCTCGGCCAGCCGGTGCTCGGTGCGGTCCATCCGCGCCTCCAAGACGCGGTCGCCGTCGAGCACCAGGTCCTCGGCGTCCTCGACGTGCGCCGCGACGGTCTCGACCGGCAGCTCCAGCAGGCGCGCGGCGCGCGGCAGCAGCTCGGCGCGGGGGAGGAAGCAGTGCCCGTCCTGCTCGGCCGCTCGCACCACGTGGGTCAGCGCCGCGTGGATCCGCTCGGGCGCGTCGGCGGCCGTGCCCAACGCGCGCGCCACGGCGTCGGCGGTCGCGAACGCGATCCCGTCGACCTTCGACAGCGCGTACGGGTCCTCGTTGAGCAGCGCCAGCGCGCCGCCGCCCAGCGCCTTGTGCACGCGCGCGGCAACAGCCGCCGGGACGTCGTGCTCGGCCAGCAGCATCCGCAGCGCGCGGCCTCCCGCTTGCTGCTGCCAGGACGCGATCGCCGCGGCGAGCTTCGCCTTCCCGATCCCGGGGACCTCGCGCAGGCGTGTGCCCGGGTCGCGGTCGACGATCTCCAGGACCTCGGACCCGTGACGCTCCAGCAGCCACTCGGCGCCCTTGGGCCCGACGTGCTTGACCGACTCCAGCAGCGTGGTCAGCGCGTCGGTCGACGTCGGAGCGCCGACCTTGACCTGCTCGACGTGCAGCTGGCGCCCGAACTTCGGATGCTCGCGCCACGTCCCGGTCAGGTCGACCGAGTCACCCTCGTGCAGGTGCGCGATCGGACCGGTGAGCACGAACTCCTCATCGCCTCCTTCCGGGACGCCCACGAGCACGGCGAAGCCACCGTCATCAGCGCGCCACCGCACCGCGACGATCTCGGCGGCTAGCGACGCGGGATCCGGCACGCGACGAGGGTACGCTGTGAGGCCGATCGATCCACAGGGAGAGCGCAAGACGATGGGCTTCATGGACAAGGCGAAGAAGTTCGCCGAGCAGGCGCAGAAGGAAGCGAAGGACGGGACGCTCAAGGAGCGCGCCAAGTCGATCGCCGACCAGGCCCAGGCCAAGCTCGACGAGGTCCAGACGCAGTTCAACGAGAGCCAGGCCAAGAAGGGCTGGGGCGAGGACGAGGCCAAGGCGCCCGCGTCCGCGCCGGCCACGCCCGAGCCCGCCACGCCCGAGCCGGCCGCGACCGCGGACGCCGCAGACACCGTGGCCGCCGCCGCAGAAGCCCCTGAGACCGCCGCGCCCGTCGCCCCGAGCGAGCCCGCGCCCGCTGCCGAGGCCGCCGCAACGGTGCAGGCAGCGAGCGACGCGCCGACCGCGTCGACCCCCGCCGACGGCCCCTCTGACGTCGACCGCTCGCACGAGGCGGCGCCGAAGCTCAGCAGCGGCGACCCGCTCGCGGGCTGAAGCTGGGACAATGTCGGCTGTGGCCGGGCTGGGAGCCATCCTCACTGCGATCGTCACGCCGTTTGACGACGACCTGAACGTCGACGAGCAAGCGTTCGTCGACCTTCTTCATCACCTCGCGGCGCACGGCTCGGACGGCTTCGTCGTCTGCGGCACGACCGGCGAGGCGTCGACGCTGACCGACGAGGAGCACCTCCGCGTCGTCGAGGTCGCGGTCCAGAACCGGCCCGAGGGCACGTCGATCATTGCTGGCACCGGGTCCAACGACACGCGCCACGCGATCCACTTGACCGAGCGCGCCACCGCGCTCGGCGTCGACGCCGTCCTCAGCGTCACCCCCTATTACAACAAGCCCAACCGGCGGGGGATCCTCGCGCACTACTCGGAGGTCTCCAAGGCCACCGACAAGCCGATCATCCTCTACAACATCCCGTCGCGCGTGGTCATCGACGTGCCCAATGACCTACTCGCCGAGCTGGCCCAGTTGCAGAACGTCGAGTACGTCAAGCAGGCCAACAACGATAACTTGGCGCCGGTTGACGGGCTCGGCATCTACGCCGGCAACGACGAGGCCTTGCTCCGCACGTTGGAGATCGGCGGCTGCGGCGGCATCTGCGTCGCCAGCCACCTCGTCGGCGACGAGATGCGTCGGATGGTCGACGAGCCCGATCAGCGCGCCGCGATCGATGAATCACTGCGGGACGTCTACGCCGCGATGGGCGTCACCACCAATCCAATCCCGGTGAAGGCCGCCCTTGAGATGGCCGGCCACAAGGTCGGCGGCCTCAGGCTGCCGCTCGTAGAGGCCGACGAGGACGAGCGCGCACAGATCCGCGCCGTCCTGGAGCGCCACGGGCTGCTCGCCTCCGCCGGGACTCCCTAAGGAGAACATGGCCAACAGCAAGCTTCGAGTCCTGCCCCTGGGCGGGCTCGGCGAGATCGGCAAGAACATGACGGTCGTCGAGTACGACGGCGCGATCGTCGTGGTCGACACCGGTCTTCGCTTCCCAACCGCCGAGCAGGTCGGCGTCGACCTCGTCCTGCCCGACTTCACGTACCTGCGCGAACGCGCGGACGACATCGAGGGCATCGTCATCACCCACGGCCACGAGGACCACCTCGGCGCGCTGCCGTGGATCCTGCGCGAGCTCGGGACCGACATCCCCGTGTTCGGCGGCCCGCTCACGATGGCGATGGCCCGCTCCAAGCTCGACGAGCACCGCCTCAAGGACACCGACCTGACCGACGTCCGGCCAGGGGAGACCCTTGAGCTCGGGCCGTTCGACATCGAGCTGATCCACCTGACGCACTCGATCCCGGACATGATGGCCGTCGCGCTGACGACCGACATCGGGACGATGCTGATCACCGGCGACTACAAGTTCGACCAGACGCCGGTCGACGGCAAGCCGGCCGACGTGTCGCGCCTGGCTGAGCTGGGCCGCGAGGGCCTGTTGCTGCTGTGCGGCGACTCGACCAACGCGGACCGCCCCGGCTTCTCGCCCAGCGAGTCGATCGCCGGCCCCAACCTGGAGGCCTTGTTCGGCCGTTGCAGCGGCCGCATCGTCGTCACCTGCTTCGCGTCGAACATCCACCGCGTCCAGCAGGTCGTCGACGCGGCTGCCGCACACGGTCGCAAGGTCGTCCTGGTCGGCCGGTCGATGCGCAAGAACATCAACATCGGCAAGATGCTCGGGCACATCGACGTGCCCGACGGCATGTTCGTCCAGCCCCGCGAAGCGCAGAACTTCCCGGACCACAAGCTGGTGATCGTCTCGACCGGGTCCCAGGGTGAGCCGCTCAGCGCGCTGCGCCGCATGGCGCATCGCGACCATCCGCAGGTCGAGCTGCACGACGGCGACACGGTCATCTTCGCCGCCACGCCGATCCCGGGCAACGAGCGCGCGGTCAACGAGACGATCGACCGGCTCTACCACATCGGTTGCGACGTCTTCACGCCCAAGGACGCGCCGATCCACGCCTCGGGCCACGGCTACCAGGAGGAGCTCAAGTTGATGCTCAACCTGACCAAGCCCAAGTACGTGATGCCGTTCCACGGCGACCACAAGCGCATCCACCTGCACGGCGAGCTGGCCGAGGCAGTTGGCATCCCGGCCGAGAACATCTTCAAGGGCGAGAACGGCCTGCCGCTGGAGATCGACAAGGACGGGGCGAAGTTCGGCTCGCGCGAGCGCGCGGGCATGATCTACGTCGACGGCGTCGAGATCGGCGACCCGACCGACGTCGCGCTGCGCGACCGCCGCATGCTGAGCGCCGACGGCATCTTCGTCGTCGTCGCGACGATCTCCGAGCAGGACGGCTCGTCGGTCGCCGACCCGGAGATCATCTTCCGCGGCGTGCCGTACTCCGAGGACGCCGAGAGGCTGCTGGGCGACATCCGCGAGTTCGTCAACGGCTCGCTCGCACGTGCCGCCGGCGAGGAGATCCGCGAGATCGACCTGCTCCAGCAGAAGCTCCACGACGACCTCGGCGCGTTCGTCTACGACCGCCTGAAGCGGCGCCCGATGGTGCTGCCGGTCGTCGTCGAGGTCTAGGTGTAGGTCTTGGACTCCGAGCGGGTGTTGGCCTTCCGGCTGGCCCGCTCGGGTCTGGTCCAGCGTGCTGCCGCGAGCGAGGAGCTCGCGGCAGCCGCGGCCTGCCCGGCGTCGGACTTCTCCAGTCACGCCGCGCTGCTGGCGCTCGCCGCGCGGGCGGAGGGCGTGACGCGCGAGGCCTATGACGCGGCGGTCGAGGACGGCGCGGTGGTCGTCGCGTACGTGATGCGCGGGGCGATCCACGCGGTGGCGCCGGGCGACCACGCGCTCTACGGCCGCGCGCTGCTGGCGAGAAACGACGACGAGCTGGGCGCGCAGCTCGGGCGCCAAGTGCAGAAGATCGGCGTGCCGCCGGGCGAGGCGTTGGCGGAGGTGACCGAGGCGGTGGACAAGGTGTTGGCCAACGGCACCAAGTTGGACAAGAACGACCTGCATGCCGCGCTGCGCGAGCGGGTGCGCGACGAGCTGATGCCGTGGTGCAAGGGCTGCGGGAGCCACCACGTCGCGCCGATGCTGTGGCGCTACGCGACGGTCGCCGCCGGCGCGCGTCTGGACGCCGAGCGGCGCTATCTGCTGGCGAAGGGGCGCACAAAGAAGGCGCCGGACGCCAGCGAGGCGGTGCGGCGGTTCTTGTCGTTCTACGGTCCGGCGACGCCAGCGGCCTTTGCGGAGTGGGCCGGCCTCGCGCGGTCGCACGCGCAGCGGCTGTGGGACGCGGTCGAGACGGTGGACTCCGACTCCGACGACGGCGCGTTGCTGCCCGACGACGTAGCGGCGGCCGCGTCGCCGCCCACCGCGCGCGGCCTCCGGCTGCTCCCGCCCGGCGACCCCTACCTCCAGAAGCCCAACCGCGCGCTGCTCGCGCCCGACGACGCGACGCGCAAGCGCCTCTTCCGGCCGACCGCCAGCCCCGGCGCGGTCCTCCAGGACGGCCGCCTCGTCGCGCTCTGGCGCGCGAAGGCCAAAGGCAAGACCACCACCATCCTCGACGTCGAGCCGCTGGCCAAGACGCCGAAGCTCCGTCGCGCGGAGCTCGACGACGAAGCGCAGCGCATCGCCGCGCTGCGCGGCACCCCTCAGCTGTCGTTGGTCATCGCGTAGGACGGCGCGTCTGGCGCCGGCGAGACCGCGGCGTCGTCCTTCTCCGCCGGCAGCGTCACCACGAAGCGCGCGCCGCCGTTGGACGGCTCCTCCAGCACGACGTCGCCACCGTGCGAGCGCGCCACCGCCCGGACGATCGACAGGCCGAGCCCGACCGAGCCGCCGCGGTCGCCCTCGCCGCGCACGAAGCGATCGAAGACCTCGTCGCGCAAGGCCTCCGGCACGCCCGGCCCGTCGTCCTCGACGACCAGCCGCACGCGGTCGCCGACCGTCGTGACGCTCGCGTGCACGTGCGTCCCGTCCGGCGTGTGCTGGAACGCGTTCTGGATCAGGTTCAGCGCCATGCGGTGCAGCTCGTCGCGCGCGCCGTCGACCGGCGCCGGCCGCACGTCCAGCGACAGCTCGTGCGCGCCGGCCACCGGCCCGACCTCGGCCGCGACGTCGACCAGCACCTGCGCGAGGTCGGTCGGCGCGTGAGGGACCTCGCGCTTGGCGTCGGCCCGCGCCAGCAGCAGCAGGTCGGCGACCAGCCGCCGCATCCGCTGCGTCGAGCGCAATGCCGCGCGCGCCGCCTCGCCGCGCTCGCCATCCAGCACCTCGGCCAGCAGCTCCAGGTTCGCCAGCACGGCCGTCAGCGGCGTGCGCAGCTCGTGTGACGCGTCGGCGACGAACTGCCGCTGGCGCGCGAGCACCGCCTCGCGCTCCTCGCGCGAAGTCTCCAGCGCCTGGAGCATCTCGTCCAGCGTCCGCGCCAGCTCGGCGACCTCGTCCTCGGTGTCGGGGATCGGGACCGAGCGGTTCGGGTCGCCCGTCTTGGCGATGTCGCGCGCCGTCGCGGTCAGGCGCGTGATCGGCGCCAGCGCGCGGCGCGACAGCATCAGCGCGGCGCCGAGCGCCAGCCCGGTCCCGAACAGGACGCCGAACAGGAGCAGCAGCCGGACCTGGTGGACCGACGCCTCGGTCGGCGCGGTCTTGCGCGCGTACTGGACGTAGACGGGGAGGCCGACGACGTTGGAACCGTTAATGCCGAGCGTCACCGCGCGGGTCAGCACGCGGTACCCGCCGACTTGGCCGCTCCTGTTCGGCTTCAGCCCGAGCCGGTCGAAGTTCGGCGCGCCGTCGGTCGTCGCCAGCTCGCCGCCGCTCTGGTACAGCACGCGGATGACCGCCTGGTTGGATGCCGCGTAGGTGCCGAGCGTCGACTTCGGGATCGTCGCCTTGTTGTCGGAGTTGTAGTAGACGGGCAGCTGCTTGCGGCTGAGCAGGTTGTCGACCGCCTGCGACATCTCGTTGCGGAAGTCGCTGCGGATGCGCGACGCCGTCGTCTGACCGATCACGATCGCGAAGACGCAGAGCACCAGGAACGTCAGTCCTCCGGAGAGGAGCGCCAGCCGCCAGCGCAGCGTCATCGCGTGGAGCAACGACCTCATGCGCGGAGAACGTACCCCGCGCCGCGGATCGTGTGCAGCAGCCGCGGTTCACCGCCGCCCTCGAGCTTGCGGCGCAGGTTCGACACGAACACCTCGATCGTGTTGGTCGTGGCGAACGGGTCGTAGCCCCACACGTCCTCCAGCAGCCGCTGGCGCGGGACGACGATGCGCTCGTTGCGCATCAGGTACTCGAGCAACTCGAACTCGCGCTGGGTCAGCTCGACCGTGCGGTCGCCGCGCTTGACCTCGTGCGTGTCGGGGTTCAGCGACAGGTCGGCGACGACCAGCGACGCGGACCCGCGCGGCGGCCGGCGGCGCAGCAGCGCGCGCAAGCGCGCCAATAGCTCCTGGCGCTCGAACGGCTTGACGAGGTAGTCGTCGGCGCCAGCGTCCAGGCCCTCGACGCGCGACTCCAACGCGTCGCGCGCGGTCAGCATCAGGATCGGGACGTCGTCAGCGGAGCGCAGCCGCCTGGCGACCTCCATGCCGTCGAGCTTCGGCAGACCGAGGTCGAGGACGACCAGGTCCGGCACGAAGTCGTTGGCCGCGCCAAGCGCGGCTTCCCCGTCAGGGGCGATGCGCGTTTCGTAGCCCTCCAGGCGCAAGGAGCGCTGGAGAACCTGCGCGATGTCGTCGTCGTCCTCCACGATGAGGACGCGTGCCTGCCGCTCATGACCGTCGATCACACAGAAATGGTAAAGCGACCGATCAAGGGCAGATCAAGGCGCGTTAGCGGTCATCTGGGCCAAAGTTCCAGAAACAGCGGCCGATTCCTAGATACGTGCTGCTGTTCCCAGACGGCGATAGGGGCAGGACCCGTCGCTGGCTGCCGTCAGGCGGCACGCTTCCCCCTGCCGCCTTCGAGGCGCGGCACCGCACCGTGGTCGCGCTGCTGTGGCTGCACGTCGTGCTCCTGCCGGCCTTCGGCGTCGCGCGCGGGTATGCGCTCCCGCACTGCCTGCTTGACGTCCTGCCGATCACGATCGCCGCCGCCGGCGCGTCTTACCGGGCGCTGCGCCCGCGGGCGCGTGCGTCCATCGGCGCGCTCGGCCTGGTCACCTGCTCGGCGATCTTCACGCACCTCTGGGGCGGCGTGACCGAGGCGCACTTCCACTTCTTCGTCGTCGTCGCGCTGCTGTCGCTGTACGAGGACTGGATCCCGTGGCTGCTGGCGATCGCCTACGTGCTCGTCCACCACGGGCTCATGGGCGCGCTCGACCCGCAGTCGGTGTACGGGACGCACTCGGCGGCGATTGCGCACCCGTGGCGCTGGGCCGGCATCCACGCGGCGTTCATCGGGGCGCTGGCCGGAGTCAACCTGGTGTCCTGGCGCTCCAACGAGCTGGCGCGGCGCGCCGCCCAAGGCGCCCGCGCTGCGCTCGCGCATCGCGCCACGCACGACCCGCTGACCGGGCTGCCGAACCGTCGCGCGTTCGCCGAGCACGTCGAGAGCGCGCTGTCCGAGCGCCGCGCCGGCGCGCCGGGCCACGTCGCGGTCCTGTTCGTCGACGTCGACGACTTCAAGCTCGTCAACGACTCGCTCGGCCACGGCGCCGGCGACCGGCTCCTGGAGACCGTCGCCGACCGTCTCAGCGACGGGCTGCGCCCCGAGGACGTCGTCGCGCGCTTCGGCGGCGACGAGTTCGTGATCCTGGTCGCCGACGTGGTCGATGCCGCCGACGCGATGGCAGTCGCCGAGCGCCTCGCCGCGACGCTCACGCCGCCGATCGTCCTCGACGGCGAGCCGCGGTTCGTGACCGCGAGCGTCGGCGTGGCGGTCGCGGGCGAGCTGCACCTCGACGCCGACCAGCTCCTGCAGGACGCCGACGTCGCGATGTACCGCGCCAAGGAGCGCGGCAAGGCGCGCTGCGAGGCCTTCGACGACTCGCTGCGCGCGGTCGCGGTCCGGCGCCTGGCGCTGGAGGGCGGCCTGCGCGAGGCGCTGTCCAACGGCGAGCTGCGCCTCGAGTACCAGCCCCAGGTCCGGCTGCCGGGCGAGCAGATCTCCGGCGTCGAGGCGCTGATCCGCTGGCGCCACCCGCAGCTGGGGACGATCTCCCCGGGCGAGTTCGTGCCGATGGCCGAGCGGCTCGGGCTGGTCGACGAGATCGGCGCGTGGGTCCTGCGCGAGGCGTGCGCGGAGGCGATGCGCTGGGGGAGGGAGGACGTCGAGGTCGCCGTCAACGTCTCGCCGCGCCAGCTGGTCTCCGACGGCTTCGCCGACGTCGTGCGCGACGCGCTCTCCAGCACCGGCCTGAAGGCGCACCGCCTCTGCCTGGAGATCACCGAGACCGCGCTGTTGGCCGACGTCGCCGGGACGCGCGCGATGCTCGCGCGCCTGCGGACGCTGGGCGTGATGCTGGCCGTCGACGACTTCGGCGTCGGCCACGCGTCGCTGCGCCACCTGCGCCAGCTCCTGCCGGTCGACATCCTCAAGATCGACAAGTCGTTCGTGGACGGCGTCGTCGCCGACGCCGAGGACACCGCGATCATCAGCGCGGTCGTCAAGCTCGCCGATGGGCTCGGGCTGGAGTGCGTGGCCGAGGGCGTCGAGGACGCCGCTCAAGCCGCGGTCCTCACCGAGCTGGGCTGCGGGACCGGGCAGGGCTACCACTTCGCGCGGCCGATGCCGCCCGAGGCGCTGCGGGATCTGCTGCGCCCGCGCGTGTCCGTCTGATCGCCGGCCGCGGGAGGGACGGCGCGCGCCGCGTCGAAGGTGAGGGTCCGAGTTATGGCCACCACCCGTACGCCCGCCCCGCGCAAGCGCAAGCCTGCTGCGCCCAAGTCCAAGACCTCCACCAGCGCCGCCAAGAAGCGCGCGCCCGCCCGCAAGGGCAGTGCGTCCTCGCGCGCACGGGCGCGACGCTCTTCAGCGACGTGGGCGCCGCGCGTCCCGGTGATCGAGCAGCGCCACCTCGACCTCTTCGGGCTGGCGCTCGTCGCCTGCGGCGTCTTCCTGGCGTTCCCGCTCTACGCCGGCTGGGACGGCGGCCAGGCGGGGGACGGCGTGGTCGACGGCTTGGCGCTGATGATCGGGCAGCTGCGCTACGTCGCGCCGATCGGCGTGATCTGCGCGGGCGCGGTGATCGTGCTGCGCCCGGTGCTGCCGTCGGTGCGGCCGTTCAAGTCCGGCGGGATCTGCTTCACGCTGGCGCTCGCGCTGATGTTCTCGGCCGGGACGCTCGGCCTCGGCCCGGACACGATCCGCGACGGCTACTGGGACCCGGATTTCATCCGCGACCGCGGCGGCTACCTCGGCGAGTCCTTGTTCTACGTCTCGCACACGCTGATCGGCTCGATCGGCACCCACATCTTCGCGCTGTTCCTGTTCCTGGCGGGCACGCTGCTGCTGACCGGCGCGTCGCTGGCCGGAATCCTGAAGGCGACGGGCGGGACCGTGGCCGGCACGGTCGCCGAGTCGACGCGCGCGCTGCGCGCGGCGCGCCCCGAGGCCGTCGCACCGGAGCCCGAGGTCAAGGCGACGCGCACGCGCAAGCCGCGCGTCAAGGTGCCCGGGGAGGAGGCGCTCGCCGACGACATGGTGGTCAAGGCCACCCACGTCGAGGCGCCGTCGCTGGACGGCAGCGAGCGCTACCCGGACCTGTTCGGCGAGGAGCCCGAGGGCGAGCCGGAGGTCAAGGCCACCAAGTCGCGCAAGAAGAAGGGCGCTGAGCCGGACGCCGACGCCGCCGTTGAAGCTGTCGTGCCGCCGATCGATCCCTTCGCCGACGCCGAGCCCGATCCGGAGCCCACGCCCGAGGAGGCGGCCAAGGACGCCGAGGTCAACGACGCGGTCATGGCGACCGACGACCTCCCCGACATCGAGCAGCCGCTGGAGGACGACGAGGACTACGAGCCGCGCCAGCTCGAGCTGCCCGCGGCGCGCGGCGACGACGAGGACCACGAGATCGAGTACATCGTCCCGGACGCGCGCGTGCTGACGCGCTCGACGAGCGAGCAGGTCCGCCCCGACACGTCGCAGAACGAGAAGACCGCGGCGTCGCTGGTCGAGGCGCTGTCGCACTTCAAGATCGACGCGAAGGTCGTCGGGACCGTGTCCGGCCCGCACATCACGCGCTATGAGCTGCGCCTGGCACCGGGCGTGAAGATGTCGCGGGTCTCACAGCTCAAGGACGACTTGGCCTACGCCTTGGCCGCCACCGAGATCCGCATCCTCGCGCCGATCCCCGGCAAGCAGGCCGTCGGCATCGAGGTCCCCAACCGCGACCGCCGCACGGTCCACCTCGGCGACGTCTTCCGCGCGCGGCCCGAGGGCTACTCGCCGCTCACGGTCTGGCTCGGCAAGGACGTCTCCGGCAAGGCGATCGGCGCCGACCTGGCCAAGATGCCGCACATCCTGGTCGCGGGCACGACCGGCGCGGGCAAGTCAGCCTGCATCAACGGCATGTTGTCCTCCATTTTGCTCAACGCGACGCCGGACGAGGCGCGCCTGGTCCTGGTCGACCCCAAGCAGGTCGAGCTGAACCACTACGAGGACGTGCCGCACCTGCTGACGCCGGTGATCACCTCGCCGCGCCAGGCCGCCAACGCGCTCCAGAACCTCGTGCGCGAGATGGAGTGGCGTTACGGAATCATGGCCATGAAGCGCACGCGCTCGCTCAACGAGCTCAACCGCGTGCGCGAGGAGGAGGGCGAGAAGCGCCTCCCGTACATCCTCTGCATCATCGACGAGCTCGCCGACCTGATGATGGTCGCGCCGGGCGACGTCGAGGACTCGATCATCCGCATCGCCCAGAAGGCGCGCGCGGTCGGCATCCACCTCGTGCTCGCGACGCAGTCCCCGCGCGTGGACGTCATCACCGGCATGATCAAGGCCAACGTGCCGTCGCGGATCGCGTTCGCGGTGTCGTCGCAGACCGACTCGCGCGTCATCCTGGACCAGAACGGCGCCGAGTCGCTGCTGGGCATGGGCGACATGCTGTTCTCGCCGGTCGGCTCCTCCAAGCTGCAGCGCATCCAGGGCGCCTACATCGACGAGGCGCAGATCGCGCAGATCACCGAGTTCTGGGCGCGCCAGGGCGAGCCCGAGCTGCGCCAGGACCTCCTGGAGGAGGTCGAAGCTGAGAGCGCCGACGACGGTGGCAAGGGCGACCGCGACGGCGAGGACCCGGACGAGGATCCGCTGCTGGCCGAGGCGATCGAGCTGGTCGTGGAGATGGGGACGGCGTCGACGTCGATGCTCCAGCGCCGCATGCGCCTGGGCTATACGCGAGCCGGCCGAATGATGGACATGCTCGAGCGACGCGGCGTGATCTCCGGCTACGAGGGCTCCAAGCCGCGGCAGGTGCTGATCACCGCGTCCGACCTCCCGCGGATGCTCGCGGCGCTGACCGAGCGGGGCGACATCGCGCCCGCGACGCCCGATCCCGACGCCACCGCGGTGGCCTCGCCAGAGCCCGAGGACCAGCCGGAGGACCAGGCTCCATAGACTGCGCCTCCGAGCACCATGCCGGAGATCGGGGCCACCCTTCGCGAAGCGCGTATGCGCGCGCGGATCGACATCTCGGAGATCGAAGCCGAGACCAAGATCCGCGCGAAGTACCTGCGCGCGTTGGAGAACGAGGAATGGGGCCTGTTGCCAGGTCCCGCGTACGTGCGCTCGTTTCTGCGGACGTACGCCGAGGCGCTTGGGCTCGACGCCAAGCTGCTGTTGGAGGAGTACAAGCTTCGCCACGAGCGGCCGTCGGATCACGACCTGATGCCGATCGGCGCGCCGCGCCGACGAGGTGGTCGTGGCGGCGGACCGATGCGCTCGCGGGAGCCGCGGCGGATCCCGCCCGGCCTGGTGATCGGCGTGATCGTCCTGCTGCTGATCGCGGCGCTCTACGCGTTGGGGAAGTCCACCGGTGGGGGCGACGACGACAGCGGCGGTGGGACCCAAGCGTCGACGACCGCGACCGACCGGACGACCACGACGAAGGTGCCGGCGTCGCAGACCAAGACGTCGACCACGAAGTCGTCGTCCTCGTCGTCGAAGAAGTCGTCCTCGTCGTCGAAGCTCGTGCGCGTGCAGATCGCGGCCACGGGCCAGGTCTTCGCGTGCCTGGTCGACCGCGACGGCGCCAAGCGCATCAACGGCGTGACGCTCAACGACGGGCAGACCGCGGGGCCGTTCCGGTCGCGCTCGTTCAAGCTGCTGCTCGGCAACGGCAACGCGACGGTGCGCGTGAACGGCAAGTCGCGCAAGGTGCCGCAGAAGTCGCCGGTGGCGTTCCAAATCAGCAAGGGGTCGTTCAAGAGCGTGAGCGCCGACTCGGTGGAGAACTGCGCATGAGCGTCCGTGTGGGGATCGTCGTGACCGGGACCGAGGTCCTGACGGGCCGCGTCGTGGATCGCAACGGGCCGTGGCTGGCGGAGCGACTGCGCGAGTTGGGCATCGACGTCGCGCACAACGTGATCGTGGGGGACCGGCCGCAGGACGTCCGCGACGCGCTCGGGTGGCTCGCCGGCGCGGGGATGGACTTGATCATCACCAGCGGCGGGCTGGGGCCGACGGAGGACGACCTGACCGCGCAGGTGGTCGGCGACTTCCAGGGGCGGCCGCTGGCGCTGGACGAGGCGCTGGAGGGCCGGATCTGGGCGATCCTCGAACGCCTCATGTCGCGGTGGCCTGATCTCGATCAAGAGGCCATCCGCCGTTCCAACCGCAAGCAGGCGTTGGTGCCCGACGGCGCGACCGTGCTGGAGCCGGTCGGCACGGCGCCGGGGCTCGTCGTGCCGCCGCGCGACGGCGTCGCGGGTCCCACCATCGTCGTCCTGCCCGGACCGCCGCGCGAGCTGCAGCCGATGTGGGCGGTCGCGGTCGAGACCGACGCCTTCCGCACCGCCGCTGCCGGCGCCACGGTCTACCGCCAGCACATGCTGCGCCTGTTCGGGATCCCGGAGTCGGAGATCGCCAACACCATGCTGAAGGCGCGCGAGGCCGGAATCGACCTCGACGCGCTGGAGATCACCACCTGCCTGCGGCGTGGCGAGGTCGAGGTCGTCACGCGCTACGAGCCGCCGCAGGAGGACGTGTACGAGGCGTTCGCCGCGCTGGTCGCCGAGCGTCACCCGCGCGATCTGTTCTCGACTGACGGCACGTCGGTCGACCAGCAGGTGGCGACGTTGTTGAAGGACTCCGGCCGCACGATCGCAACGGCCGAGTCCTGCACCGGCGGCCTGGTCGCCGGCCGGCTGACCGACCTTGCGGGCTCGTCCGCGTACGTCCTCGGCGGCGTGATCGTGTACTCCAACGAGGCCAAGACGGCGCTCGCCGGCGTCGACGCGTCGCTGATCGCGTCTTTCGGCGCGGTCTCCGTCGAGGTCGCCGAAGCGCTCGCCGACGGCGCCCGCGCTGCCCTGGGCGCCGACGTCGGCATCGGCATCACCGGCGTCGCCGGCCCGGACGGCGGCACCGAGGACAAGCCCGTCGGCACCGTCTGCTTCTCGGTCTCGACCGGCGACGGCGCCCGCATCACCCGCCGCCTCCAGCTGCCCGGCAACCGCTTCGACGTCCGCGACCGGTCCACGACCGTCGCCCTGCACCTCGTTCGCCGCATCCTGCTCGGCCAGAGCGACGGCTGAGCCTCCGCCCGACCCTCTAGCCTCCGGGCGCGATGAGCTCGGCGCACACCGCGATCGACGCCTTCGCCTCCGTCGAGGTCACCGCGCGATGAGCGCTCGCCTCTTCATCGCCGTGTCGCTCGGCGACGAGGACCGTCGCACGCTCGTCGCATGGGCGCGCGAGGCGGTCGCTGGGGACCGCGGGATGCGCGTCGTCGCCGCCGAGCAGGTCCACCTGACGCTCGCGTTCCTCGGCCACCGCTCGCTCGACGAGATCGGCCCGCTGTCCGAACTGGTCGAGTCGCTCTCGGGCTGGCCGGCGCCCGCGCTCTCGACCGGGGCCGCGCTGTGGCTCTCGCCGCGGCGGCCGCACGTCCTCACGGTCGCGGTCAACGACGACGCGGCCGCGCTGGATTCGCTGCACACCACCGTCTGGGACGGGCTGGAGAAGCTCGGCTACGAGCGCGAGGAGCGGCGCTTCCGCCCGCACCTGACCGTCGCGCGCGTTCGCCACGGCTGGTCCGCCCCGACCGCGTTGCCGCTCCCGCCAACGCCGCAGCTCGACCTCGACGTGCGCGGCATCACGCTGATGCGCTCGTTCCTCGGCGGCGGACCGGCGCGCTACGAAGCGCTGACGCAGGCGACGTTCGAAGCCTGAGAGTCCGCTGGTTCGGCACATTTCGGGCCCGTACGGCCACACGAACATGCGTACGGTTCGGTTCCGTCCGACCCACCCCGCAAACTGCCACTCACTACCGCTTCGAGAGAGGTCTCACACCGCTATGCCCGCCACCGACGAGAAGGCCATCAAGGCCCGCGACACCGCGCTTGCCGGCGCTCTCACACAGATTGAGCGCCAGTTCGGCAAGGGCTCCATCATGCGCATGGGCGACGAGGGCGCCCAGGTCAAGGTCAATGCCATCCCGACGGGCGCGCTGTCGCTCGACCTCGCGCTCGGGATCGGCGGCATGCCCCGTGGCCGCATCGTCGAGGTCTTCGGCCCGGAGTCCTCCGGTAAGACGACGCTCGTCTACCACGTGCTCGCCGAGGCCCAGCGCCTGGGCGGCGTGTGCGCGTTCATCGACGCCGAGCATGCAATGGACCCCCTGTACGCCCAGCGGATCGGCGTGAACATCGACTCGCTGCTGGTCTCGCAGCCCGACTACGGCGAGCAGGCGCTGGAGATCGCGGACATGCTCGTCCGCTCCGGCGCCGTCGACCTGGTCGCGGTCGACTCGGTCGCGGCGCTGACGCCGCGTGCTGAGCTCGAGGGCCAGATGGGCGACCAGACCGTCGGTCTGCAGGCGCGCATGATGTCCCAGGCGATGCGCAAGCTCGCGGGCAACCTGAACCGCACGCAGACGCTGTGCCTGTTCACGAACCAGATCCGCGAGAAGGTCGGCGTCATGTTCGGCTCGCCGGAGACCCAGCCGGGTGGTCGCGCGCTGAAGTTCTACTCGTCGCAGCGCCTGGACATCCGCCGCATCGAGACGCTGAAGGACGGCACCGAGGCCGTCGGCAACCGCGTCCGCGTCAAGGTCGTCAAGAACAAGGTCGCGGCGCCGTTCCGCCAGGCGGAGTTCGACATCGAGTTCGGCACCGGCATCTCGACGTCAGGGTGCATCCTGGACCTCGGGATCGAGCACAACATCGTCTCGAAGTCCGGGTCGTTCTTCTCCTACGGAGACGACCGCCTCGGCCAGGGCCGCAACAACGTCAAGAAGTTCCTCGACGAGCACCTGGAGCTGCGCGCCGAGATCGAGGCCAAGATCTATGAGGCGCTCGACTTCAACCGCGACCTCGTCGCCGAGATCGATCGGGACGCCGTCCCGGAGGGCGTCGACCCGGCAACGGGCGAGATCACGGCCGAGCGGAAGACCCCGGCCACGGCCTAGGCGCTACAGGAGCCGTCACGTGACCACCGCCGAGCGCGCGCTCGACCCGGAGGCACGTCTCCAGCACGCGCTGGACCTCAGCTACCGCTACCTCGGGTTCCGTGATCGCACGGTGCTCGAGGTGCGGCGGCACCTGGAGTCCAAGCGCGTGGAGCCGGACACGATCGAGCAGACCGTCACCGAGCTGCTCGAGCAGGGCTACCTCGACGATGCCCGCTTCGCGCGCCGCTTCGTCGAGGACCGCCGCACGCTCGACCACTGGGGCAACGAGCGCATCGAGCGCAAGCTGGTCGCTTCCGGCATCGACGCCTCGCACATCACCGCCGCCCTCCACGCGCCGGACACCACCACCGGCGAGACCCACTCCGAGTTTGACGCCGCGCTCGCCACCCTTTCGCGCCGCTTCCGCGTCCCACCCGAAACCGACCGCGACCGCGACCGCGCCCTCGGCTTCCTCGTCCGCAAGGGCTACGAGCTCGAACTCGCCTACGACGTCATCCGCGCCTACGGGCGCGACTGATCGACGCAGACACCGACGCGCGGCCGACGCGCGGCCGCGAAGACCTCGACGCGATCTCGACTTGAGGCCCCAGGAGGGCCGTTTCTCGAGATCGACGGCCGCGCGGCGAGATAGCCTGGCCGCACTCCATGCCCCTCGACTTCGGCATTGATCGCGTCGCCACCGCGCGCCTCGCCGGCCGCCGCCCCGAGCCCGGCGACCTCGGCGCCTACCAGCGGATCTGGACCGACGCGCGCGTGGACGAGGCGGTCTGGCCGGAGCACCTGCGGACGGCTGACCGGGCCGAGACGTTCCTGCGTGATGCGATCGCGCACTGGGAGCGGTGGGGGTTCGGGCCGTGGACGATGCTCGTCGGCGGTGAACCCATCGGGTACGCGGGCCTGCGCCACGACGAGGTCGACGGGCGCCCCGAGATCGAGCTGATGTGGTTCGTCGACCCCGACCACTGGGGGCACGGCTACGCGACCGAGCTGGCGCGCGAGGCGGTGCGGGTCGGGTTCGAGGTCCTGGAGCTCGACGAGCTCGTGGCGCAGACGACCATGGGCAACACGGCGTCGCGCGCGGTGATGGAGAAGCTCGGCATGGAGCACACCGGCGAGACCGTCCACGCCGGGCTCCCGCACGTGGTCTATCGCCTCAACCGCGGGATGTCATAACCCGGACCGCAACTTGCGGCGCGGCCGTGAGTTCTGATCGCCGACATACCTGCACGCACAGGCCGAGTCCCGGCGCCTCAGCGGCTCCGGGAGCGGGGGACCCACTCGGACCGACCACGATGGCCGGTCCACGGGGCGAATCGCCGCAGCGTTCCATCGCGGCGTAGCGCATGCACATGCGCGAGCCCGTCAGCTCACCTCGTAGGCCGCCACCACAGGGAGCAATTGATGGACGCCGCCGACGCCCGGATCCTCACGGACGACCGATTCGCGATCTTCGCCGACCCGCCCGGGGTCCGCGACCTCGCCCTGCCCGAGCTGTGGGACCGCTCGCTCGCGCGCTCGCGCCGGCGCCGCGCGGCGGCCACAGCCAAGTTGATTGCCTTGCCCAAGACCGCGACCGCGAGGATCTCGGCGGCGCTCATCGCCGCGGGCATCGTCGGCCAGACCGGACCGCTGATCGGCGCCGCGCAGGCCGCAACCGCGACGACGACCACCACCGACGGGGTCCGCGCGGTGCAGCAGGCGCTCGGGCTCACCGCCGACGGCGTCCTGGGCCCGCAGACCAAGAAGGCCATCAAGAAGTTCCAGCGCGCGCACGGCCTGGTCGCCGACGGGATCGTCGGGCCGCTCACGCGCGCGGCGATGGCGGGCGAGGGCGCCTCCACCGCCACAACCGCATCGCTCAAGTCCACGCTCCCCCCGGCCACCACGCGCGCCGTCCAGGCCAAGCTCGGCCTCGCCGCCGACGGCGTCTTCGGCCCTCAGACCCGCAAGGCCGTGCGCGCCTTCCAGCGCGCGCACGGGTTGACCGTCGACGGCGTGGTCGGCCCGGCGACGCTCGCCGCGCTGGGCGTCAGCGGCTCAACGGCGACCGCCGCCGAGAGCGAGACTACGAGCACAACCCGGACGGCGAGCGCGAGCGGCGCCCAGGGCGCTGTCGCCGCCGCCATGTCCAAGGTCGGCGCGCCGTACTCCTACGGGGCCTCCGGCCCGTCGTCCTTCGACTGCTCCGGCCTGACCTCGTGGGCCTTCCGCCAGGCCGGCGTCTCGATCCCGCGCACGAGCTTCGCCCAGTACGGCACCGGCACCGCGGTCTCCAAGTCCAACATCCAGGCCGGCGACTTGGTGTTCTTCAACACCGCGGGCCCGGGCGCGTCGGACGTCGGCATCGCCACGAGCGCGACGACGGTCGTCTCCGCGACCACCCACGGCGTGATGAACCACGCGATCTTCGACGCCTACTGGGGCGGTCACTTCGTCGGCGCCAAGCGGGTCGCCTGACCGCGCGGTCAGGCTGATTGCACGCGCAACGCCCTCGGTACTACGATCCGCCCCGAGCGAACGTCACCACCGCAGGGCGCCCGAACTCACCGAATAGCAGCCCAAACGCACCTTGGCCGCGCCGCGCCACCTCGCAGCATCCTTCTAAAAGGCGCGCCGCGGCCACCGCAGCACCCGAACCCAGTGCCCTCCGCGTCCTCGCGGCCGCGACGCCCGCTCCCCGACCGCAGCACCGGAGACCAGCGACCGCCGTCCATCGGCCGCTGGGGAGAGGACACCCCACAATGGAAACCCTGATCGGCGCGGCGCTCATCGGAGTCGCCATCGTCGTCGCGGCGCTCGTGTACGGACGGCAGAAGCCGGCCGCCGTCACCGCGCTCACGGCCGTCCCTGCGGGGCACACCGGGTCAGACGTGCCCGTGGTCGCCGTCGCGGCCGCCGCCGGGCCGACGCCCGAGGAGGCCGAGCTCGCCCGCCGGGCTGCTGACCTGGAGCGCAACGCCGCCCGAACACAGGCCTTCGAGGCCGCGCTGGACCGTCGCAGCGCCGACCTCGACCGCCGCGAAGCCGAGCTCGAACGCCGCGACCAGCACCTGCGCGCCGAGGCGTCTTCCCTGGAGCGGATGCGCGCCGAGCGCGAGTCGGCGCTGGAGCGCGTCGCCGGCCTCAGCGCCGGCCAGGCCAAGCAGGCGCTCCTCAAGGACGTGGAGGACGACGCGCGCCACGACGCCGCGCGTGTCCTACGTCAGGTCGACGAGGAGACCAAGCGCGACGCCGAGCGGCGCGTCCGGTCGATCCTCTCGGTTGCCATGCAGCGGCTGGCGGCCTCGCACGCGGCCGAGACCACGGTCAGCGTCGTCCAGCTTCCGAGCGACGACATGAAGGGCCGGATCATCGGCCGCGAGGGCCGCAACATCCGCGCGCTGGAGAACCTCACCGGCGTCGACTTCATCATCGACGACACGCCCAACGCGGTCGTGTTGAGCGCGTTTGACGGCGTCCGGCGCGAGGTCGCTCGATTGACGCTGGAGAAGCTCCTCCAGGACGGGCGCATCCATCCGGCGCGGATCGAAGAGACCTACTACCAGGCCAAGTCCGAGCTCGAGACCCACATGATCGAGGCCGGGGAGGAGGCAGTCTTCGAGGCTGGCGTCCAGGGCCTGGACGCCGACCTGGTCAAGGTGTTGGGCCGACTGAAGTTCCGCACGTCCTACGGGCAGAACGTCCTGGCGCACTCGGTCGAATGCGCGCACCTGGCGGCGCTGATGGCCAGCGAGCTGGGCGCGTCGGAGAAGACCGCGCGTCGTGCCGCGCTGCTGCACGACATCGGCAAGGCCGTCTCGCACGAGGTCGAGGGCCCGCACGCGCTGGTCGGCGGCGACCTCGCGCGGCGCCACGGTGAGGCTGAGGCCGTTGCGCACGCGATGGAGGCCCATCACAACGAGGTCGAGCCGCAGACGGTCGAGGCCGTGATCGTGCAGGCGGCGGACGCGCTTTCGGGGGCACGTCCAGGCGCGCGCGGCGAGTCGCTGGAGCAGTACGTCAAGCGCCTGCGCGACCTGGAGAAGCTCGCCACCCGCCACGACGGCGTCGACAAGGTGTACGCCATGCAGGCCGGACGCGAGATCCGCGTCATCGTCGAGCCCGGCGCGGTGACCGACGACGGCGCCAACGCGCTGGCACGCAAGATCGCGCGGGAGATCGAGAAGGAGCTCGAGTACCCGGGGCAGATCAAGGTGACGGTCATCCGCGAGTCGCGGGCCGTCGACTACGCGAAGTAGCGCGGCGGTCCCGGTACCCTCAGGCGCGTCGTGAGCAAGACCTTCCACGTCACCACCTTCGGGTGCCAGATGAACGAGCACGACTCCGAGCGGATGAAGGGCATGCTCGGGTCGTTGGGCTACACAGAGGCCAGCGAGCAGCGCGACGCCGACCTGATCCTGTTCAACACGTGCTCGATCCGGGAGAAGGCCGACTCGCGGTTCATCTCCTACCTACAGCTGGCGGCGTCCTATAAGCGCGCGCGGCACGGTGACGTGATCATCGGCGTAGGCGGGTGCTGGGCGCAGTCGGTCAAGGACGAGGTCTTCCGGCAGTTTCCGTACGTGGACGTCGCGTTCGGGCCGGGGCAGGTGCACAAGCTCGCCGAGTTCCTGACGTCTGATTCTCTCACCGCTCAGGGATTCTTCGAGTTCGAGGGCTTCACCGGCCACCTGCCGGCAGCGCGCGAGCGCGACTTCCAGGGCTGGGTGCAGATCTCGGCCGGCTGCAACATGAAGTGCTCGTACTGCATCGTGCCGTCCACGCGCGGGCGCCAGGTCGACCGGCCGCTGGACGAGCTAGTCGCCGAGGTCCGCGAGATGGTCGCGGGCGGCGTAACTGAGATCACGTTGCTGGGGCAGAACGTCAACGCGTACGGCCGGGCGATCGCGCCGCCGGCGCCGCGCTCCTCGTTCGCGGCGCTGCTGCACGAGCTCGACGCGATCGACGGCTTGAAGCGCATCCGCTACACCTCGCCGCACCCGCAGGACATGAAGGAGGACGTCGTCCTCGCGCACGCGACGCTCGACAGCGTCATGCCGCACATGCACCTGCCGCTGCAGTCGGGGTCGTCGAGGATCTTGAAGGCCATGCGCCGCACCTACTCGCGCGAACGCTTCCTCGACCGCGTCGCGCTGATCCGCGAGCACAACCCGGACATCGCGTTGACCACCGACATCATCGTCGGCTTTCCGGGAGAGACCGAGGCGGACTTCGAGGAGACGCTCGAGGTCTGTGAAGAGGTCGGCTTCGACGGCGCGTTCACCTTCATTTACTCACCGCGGCGTGAGACCGAGGCAGCGGAGTTCGTCGACGCGTTCATCGACCACGAGGTCGCGGTCGCGCGCATGGACCGCCTGGTTGAAGTCGTTCAGCGCCGCGCGAACGAGCGGGCGCAGCGCTTCGTCGGCCGCACGCTGGACGTGCTGGTCGAGGGCCCATCCCGCACCGACCCCTCACGCCTACGCGGCCGTTCTGGCCACGGCAAGACGGTGAACTTCACCGGGCTGGCCGAGGCGGGGGAGATCGTGCCGGTCGAGATCGTCCGCGCGACCTCGCAGACGCTGGCGGGCGAGATGTCCTTGCTGGCGCGCGCCCTCGTGTAAGACGAGGCCGACCCTCTCGTCGTAGCGAACACCCGTTCGCTTTCCGTCGCCACGATGTGCGAACATGCGTTCGCATGCGCTGGGACAACCTCAAGATCGACGCCTCCGAGGGCACCCGCCTCCCCGGCTACAAGGACCCAGCGGTCGTCCGGACCTTCGACGCACCCGAGGCCCTCCAGACCCGCTTCTACGAGATCCACGCCAAATCCGCGCTCAACCGCGTGCCCGAGGCGTCCCGCATGCCGTTCCGCTGGACGATCAATCCGTACCGCGGATGCAGCCATGCCTGCGTTTATTGCATGGGACCACTCACCAAAGTGCTGATGGCTGACGGATCTGAGCGTGAGATCCGCCATCTGCACCCCGGAGATGAGATCGTGGGCACGCGTACATCGGGAGCGTACCGGCGGTTTGTGACGACCGAGGTTCGCGACGTCTGGTCGACCGTCAAACCGGCCTTCCGGGTGACGCTCGCCGATGGCACCGAGCTGATCGCCAGCGGTGATCACCGCTTTCTCAGCGACCGCGGCTGGAAGTTCGTGCAGGGCGCGATGAGCGGCCCAAGCCAGAGGCCATACCTCACGACCGGGAACTCGCTGATGGGCTTTGGCGCGCTGCCGGAAGGGCCGCTGAAGGACGAGGACTACCGGCGTGGGTACCTGTGCGGCATGGTCCGCGGGGACGGCTCGTTCTCGGTCGCCATCACGCAGCGTCGGCGCGAACCGGTCTACTCGATCAGCGACCGCTTCCGGCTCGCTCTCGCCGACGACGAGGCGCTCCTGCGCTCTCGGGCATATCTGGCGGGCGAGGACGTCCACACGCACCTCAGCGCGTTCGCCAACCCCGGGCGGCCCATGCGCCAGATCCGGACCGGTCGGCGCGACGGTGTCTGGAGCATCAAAGACCTCATCCGCTGGCCGGACGATCCTCACCTCGACTGGTGCAAGGGCTTCCTAGCCGGGATATTCGACGCCGAGGGCTCGTGGAGCGGCGGAATCCTGCGCATCGCCAACATGGATCCCGAGATCCTGCAGATGATCGAGCGCTGCCTGCGGCGTCTTGGCTTCGACTGCGTCGTCGAGCCCGCGCGCCCGAACGGCTGCCGAAACGTCCGCATCCGCGGCGGGCTCGTCCAGCATCTGCGCTTCTTCGCGCTCGTCGATCCCGCGATCACGCGCAAGCGGTCGCTTAATGGCAAAGCGCTGAAGACCGACGCGAAGCTCGACGTCGTCTCGATCGAGCCGCTGGAGGGTGCACAGCGCCTGATGGACATCACGACGGGCACCGGGGACTTCATCGCCAACGGCGTCATCAGCCACAACTGCTTCGCGCGTCCCACGCACACCTATCTCGACTTCGACGCCGGCAAGGACTTCGAGCGCGAGATCGTGGTGAAGGTCAATGTGCCCGAGGTGCTGCGGGCAGAGTTGAAGCGGCCGTCGTGGAAGGGCGAGCACATCGCGATGGGGACCAACACCGACCCCTACCAGTGGGTGGAGGGGCGGTACAAGCTGATGACCGGGATCTGGGAAGCGCTGCGCGACTTCCGCAACCCGTGCTCGGTGCTGACGAAGTCGCCGCTGGTGCTGCGGGACCTGCCGTTGTTGAAGGAGATTGCCGCGGTCACGGACATCAGCGCGAGCCTGAGCATCCCGACGATCGACGAGAAGGCGTGGCGGGCGACCGAACCGCACACGCCGAACCCGCGTGCCCGGCTGGAGGCGGTGGCCGAGCTCAACCGCAACGGGATCCCGACGGGCATCCTCGTCGCGCCGTTGATGCCCGGCATCAACGACGACCCCAAGCAGGTCGAGGAGATCATCCAGACCGCGATCGACGCGGGCGCCACGAGCATCGGCGGGATCGGCCTTCACCTGCGCGGGGAGGTCCGCGGCGTGTTCATGGAGTGGTTGCGGGCCTATCGGCCGGACCTGGTCGAGCACTACGAGGAGCTGTACGCGCGCGGCGCGTACCTCCAGCCGCCGGAGCGCGACCGGATTGCCCGGCTACTGGTTCGCGCCGGCGCGCCCGCGGCGCGGCCGTTTCGCCGCGACCCGGCCGACGAGCGCCCGTTCGACCGCGCCTTCCGCCGTCAGATGGGCTCGCGGGCGCGACCGGCTACGACGGCGCGCCGTCACCCAGAGCCTCCGTCCGCCGTGCAGGAAGCGCTCTTCTAAAAATGACAAAAGATCGAATAGCGAAAGGGCCGCGGTGTCTGGTAGAAAGACACCGCTGTGTATGCGCTAGTGCTCAGAGAATATGACAGATCAGCCATGGCGCGATTGACCGTTTCCTACAGCATTGCCTTCATCCCGGGCCTGCCGCGGCCTTTGGTGCTGTCGGAGGTCATCGACGACGTGCTTGGCCTGTCCTCGTTCTCCTCGCGCCACTCCGTGCGCAAGACGCCCGGCACCCCGGATCGTCTCGACATCATCGTCCCGGTTGACGACCTCCAGATCGCGCTCGACTCGGCCGCCAAGGCTGCCGACGAGCTTACCCGCATCGGCGAGTCCCTCCTCGGCCTCGGCTTCGTCGTCGAAGAGCGCGCCATCCGCATCGAAGGCCTCACCGACCACTGGGTTCCCGACACGTTCGAGGGCGCCGGCACTCGCCACCACGCCTCCACCCACCTCGACGCCGCCGCACCGCTTCCCGACCACCTCGAAGAACCCACCGGCGACGTCCCCGACGAGGACCTCCGCCTCGACAAGCTCGGAGACTCACCCGCCGCCGACCAATCCTTCCGACCTCTCACCATCCCTGACCATCTGGCCCCGCTGCCGATCACCGAGGCCGATCCCTTCTCTGCGGCCGAGGAGGCCGACCAACCGTCGCTCGCTCCGCGCGCACAGCAGAGTCCCTTCGCGTCACCGCGCGACGTCGTCGCCTCCGATCGTGACGACGAGCCGGCGGCGGCGTTCGCGCTGCTTCCGTCCGTGAGCCGGCCGGTCCTGCACCACGAGGAGCACGCGGCGATCATCCGGCGGCGGGAGCTCGTGCGGCTGCTCACGGCGACGCCGCCCGTCGCGTCACCGCGGGCACCGGGCACCACCGAACGTCAGGCGCTCGGGCTGTTCGCCGTCGCGCTCTTCGCCGTGATCGCGCCGTGGCGGCTCGGCGTCTCGACGGCGGCGATCGTCCTGCTTGCCCTCGTCGCCGCAGCGCTGATCACGGGCGCAGTTGCGCTGCGTCCCGTCGCGCGGGGATTCGTGGCGCGGACCGCAGTCGCGGGGACCGTGACGCTCGCGGTCGTGCTCGCCTTCGCATCCGCCTACGCGATCTGCGCGCGCGACGGCGACCTGCGCGGCAGCACGAGCGGCAGCCGCTCGCCGACGGTCGGGCAGCCGCTTTCGGCGGCGGTCAGCCTCGGCGCCGCGCCGGGCCTCCGCTTCGGCCCGGGCGCGCGAGCCGTCGTCTATGGCGAGCGCCTCCTGCTCCTGCTCGCCCTCGCGGGCATGGGCGCGCAGGTCGCGCGGACGAACCGCCGCGGCTGAGCGCGCCGACGAGGGCGCCGCGGCCGATCGCGTCGCGACGTCCTCGCCGCTGTGCTGGCTCGGCAGCGAACGAACATGTCCGCATGCAGCCGTTTTCCGGCTCGTGTGAGGGGCATCACACAGCCCAGCGCGATTCGTCCGAGAGTGGGAAGGACGAACGAAGGACGTGCTCCGCCCCCGACCCAAGGAGCCTATGAAGCGCTTGATGGAGACCCGCAGCCATTCCTGGAGAGAAGCCGGACTTGCCCGGCAGTTGAGCTCTCGCGCCGTCAAACGCGCGCGTATCCAGACGCTCCTGCTGCTGCCCATGATCGCCGGCGTCCTGACCGTCTACTCGTATCGCCAGGAGATCTTCGGCGTCGACGAGCCGGTCCGGATCGCGACCGTCGCCGCGCTCGTCGCGCTCGGTTGGCAGTTCGCGCGTGACCTCGGCCGCGCCGCCGGGCCCACGCTCTTCCGGCGGCTCGACCCCGGCACCGCCGGCACCGTCGGGTTCTTGGTGCGGTTCTTCACGATCATCCTCGCGGTGCTCGTCGCGCTCCGGGTCGCGGGCCTCGACCCGCGCACGCTCGCCGTCGGCGGTGCGTTCACCGCGGTCATCCTCGGTCTCGCCGCCCAGCAGACGTTCGGCAATCTCTTCGCCGGCCTCGTCCTGCTCAGCGCGCGTCCCTTCCGTGTTGGCGACCGCGTCCGGCTCCAAGGTGGTGGACTTGCCGGCGAGATCGTCGGCGTCGTCTCGTCGCTCGGCCTCTTGTACACCACCTTCTCCGACGGCGAGAACCAGATCATGGTGCCCAACAACGTGGTGCTCTCCGTCGCGGTCATCCCGCTGCACGAGCCCGCGGGCGTCGATCTCCGCGCGCGGCTGCGCCCCGGCGTCACGCCGGTGGACATCGAGACGCTCCTGCGCGAGACGATCGACACGCCGATGCGCGACAAGCCGCGCGTCGCGCTGGAGGAGATCGACGGCGACGAGACCGTCGTCCGCATCGGCGTCTCGCCAATGGACCCGACCGAGGGCGCACGGCTCTCCTCGGAGGTCCTGCACGCCCTCGCCGCCGAGACGCGCCGCGCCGAGGCGGCGTAGGGAGGTAGGCGAGGGCCACCCTCGCCGCCGAGACGGCGTAGGGCACGCGGGCGAGCCGCGCTAGCGCTTCCCCGCCTGCCCGCTGGCCAGCTGCTGGGCGACCTTGTCGCCGCCCATGAGCTTTGCCACCTTCGCGGACGTCGTGGGGGCGAGCTGCGCGAAGGCCGTCCCCGCGCGGATGCCGACGGGCGCGACGTCGACCTCGCCCTTGTCCTGGCGGATCGCCTTCAGGACGCCCGCGGCGACCTGCTCCGGCGTCGACGTGCCGACGCCCTTGGGCAGCTTCGCGCCCGACTCGTGGAACATGCCGGCGTCGCGAATGAAGCCGGGAAAGACGACGCTCACGCCGACGCCGCGCGGCGCGAGGTCCCCGCGCAGGCCCTGGCCGAAGCCGCGCAGGCCGAACTTCGTGGCCGAGTAGATCGACGACGCCGCCTGGCCGGACTTGCCGCTCAGCGACGAGATCAGGACGATGTGCCCGCGCCCGCGCGCGGCCATCCGCTCGCCGAGCACGCGCGACATGATGATCGGCGCGCGCAGGTTGACCTCCAGCGCCCGGTCGATCTCGTCCACGCTGAACGACAGCGCGTCGCCCGACGCCGGCAGCGCCGCGTTGGCGACCAGCACGTCGACGTCGCCCGCCTGCTCGATCAGCGCCTCGACCGCGGCGCGATCGCTGAGGTCGACCGCCGTCGCCGTGCCACCGACCTCCGCGGCCAGCGGCTCCAGCACGTCCGTCCGCCGCCCGGTGAGCAGCAGCGACGCACCCTCCGCGCGAAGCGCCCGCGCGATTGCGTGGCCGATGCCGCCTGTGGCACCGGTGAGCAGGACTGACGACCCGTTGAGCTCCATGGCCGGGACTCTTTCACGCCGGAGGCACACATGGGGCGAAAGGGAGGCGCTTGTAGGACGAAGCGGTGGGGTGGCGCGACGCCGGGCGGCGCGGACGACACAGGGCGGCGCGCGTTCGTGACACTGTCCACCGCGTGCCTCAGATCCTCGCCCTCTTCGGCCCGACCGGCGTCGGGAAGACCGCCGTCGCGATCGCGGTCGCCCAGCGCCTGCAGGCGCGGGGCGAGACGCCGGTGGCGGTGTCGGCCGATGCGTTGCAGGTCTATCGCGGCCTGGAGGTCCTCACCGGCGCCGCGGACAGCGCGGAGCGCAGCGTGCTGGAGCACCGGATGGTGTCGATCCTCGACGTCGCCGAGCGGTTCTCGGTCGCGGAGTACGCGCGGCTCGCGCACGAGGAGATCGACGGGATCCTCGAAGGCGGCGGGACGCCGATCGTCGTCGGCGGCACCGGCCTCTACCTGCGCGCGGCGCTGGCGGAGCTCGACCTCAAGCCGCCGCCCGCGCCCGGTGTGCGCGAGGCGCTGATGACCGAGCTGGAGATGCAAGGCGCGAGCGTGATGCACGCGCGGCTGGCAGACCGCGCGCCGGAGATCGCGAAGGTGATCGACCAAGGCGACCGCCATCGCATCGTCCGCGCGCTGGAGCTCCACGCCCAGGGCGCGCTCGACGCGGTGCCGCCGACGACGAGCCAGCTCTGGACCTCCGACACCCGCCACCCGACGCGTCTGATCGCGCTCACCATGGACCGCGAGGCGCTCAAGCGGCGGATCGGCGAGCGCGTTGACGCGATGGTGGAAGCGGGCGCGGCCGACGAGGTGCGGCGGGCGAACGCGCACGGCGCCAGCGAGACCGCGCGCAAGGCGCTCGGCTTCGCGGAGCTGCTCGCCGGCGACGTCGACGCGATGAAGACCCGCACCCGCCAGTACGCCCGCCGCCAGCTCACCTGGCTGCGCAAGCTGCCCTCGCCGCCGGTCGAGACGATCGACATCACGGGACGCGGCGCCGACGACGTCGCGGCCGAGATCCTCGGCGGATAAGGTCGCCACGCGATGCGCTTTGAGAAGTGGCAGGCCCTCGGCAACGACTACATCATCATCGAGCGGGACGCACTTCCGTTCGTTCTCACGCCCGCCCGCGTCCAACGCATCTGCGACCCTCACCTGGGGATCGGGGGCGACGGCATCCTGCACCTCGAGCCGGCCGACGAGCCCGGCTTTGTCGCCCGGCTGCGCATCTACAACCCCGACGGCTCCGAGGCCGAGCTGTCGGGCAACGGCGCGCGCGAGGCCGTCATGTACCTCAAGTCGGCCGGCTGGACCGACCAGCGCCAGTTCTCGATCCAGACCGCCGCCGGCGAGATCCGCCCGACGATCCACGACGAGCGCACCTGCACGCTGGACATGGGCCGCGCCCGCCTGGCGTCCGGCGACTACCCGGGCGGCGCGGACGACGGGCTCGGGGAGATCGAGACCGCGGACGGCCGCACGTGGCGCTTCCAGCACGTGCAGGTCGGCAACCCGCAGTGCGCGATCCACGTGCCCGATGCGGACGAGTTGGAGGAGTTGCGGTTGGCCGAGGTGGGACCAGGGATCGAGCATCACCCCGCCTTTCCCAACCGCACCAACGTGTCGTTCTTCCGCGCGCTGGCGCCGGACCGCATCCGCGCCCGGATCTTCGAGCGCGGCGTGGGGGAGACGAGCGCCTCCGGGACCGGCGCGTCCGGCGCCGCCATCGCCCACGTGTTGCGCGGCGGCGACTCGCCGGTCACGGTCGTCTTGGACGGCGGCGAGCTCACGGTCGACGTCGACGAGTCCTTGCTCTTCACGCTCACCGGTTGGGCCGTCCCGGTCTACGCCGGCGAGGCGAGCCCAGCGTTCCTAGCCGACCTCGAAGCGCTCGCGTGACCTATCGTCCAGCCCGATGACGCAGACGACCAAGATCTCCGGCCCGGCGTGGGCCGTCGGCCTGGCCACGACGACCGTCCCCGGCGGCAAGGTCCTCGACACCTATTACTTGGAGCCGCACCTCGGCCTCGACGGCGTCCCGCAGAACGCCCCCGAGAACGGCACCCGCCCGCTGAAGGGCGCGGCCGAGGCGACCGACCTCGGCGGCGGCGCCTTCACCGGCGCGGTCGGGCCGGACGAGCTGCGCGGCGTCACCACCGTCCCGGTGCTCACCGTCATCGGCGACCTTGCCGCGCCCCCGCAGGACACGCACGACGCCTACCTGCGCCTGCACCTGCTCTCCCACCGGCTCGTCGCGCCCAACACCATCAACCTGGACGGGATCTTCGGCGTCCTGCCCAACGTCGCCTGGACCAACCGCGGCCCCGTCGACCCCGCCGACCTGCCCGGCGTCCGCCTCCGTGCGCGCGCGCTGGACCGCGTCCTGCACGTCACGTCGGTGGACAAGTTCCCGCAGATGACCGACTACGTGGCGCCGTCCGGCGTCCGGATCGCCGACGCCCGTCGCGTCCGCCTCGGCGCGCACCTCGCCGACGGCACGACGGTCATGCACGAAGGCTTCGTGAACTACAACGCCGGCACGCTCGGCCACTCGATGGTCGAGGGCCGCATCAGCCAGGGCGTCGTCGTCGGCGACGGCAGCGACGTGGGCGGCGGCGCCTCGATCATGGGCACGCTGAGCGGCGGCGGCAAGGACATCATCTCGATCGGCAGCGGGTGCCTGCTCGGCGCCAACGCCGGCCTCGGGATCTCGCTCGGCGACGGCTGCGTGGTCGAGGCCGGCCTCTACGTCACCGGCGGCACGGTCGTTACGACGCCCGACGGCGAGACCGTGAAGGCCCGTGAGCTGAGCGGCTCCGACGACCTGCTGTTCCGCCGCAACTCCACGACCGGCGCCGTCGAGGTCCTGCCGCGCACCGGCACGTGGGGCGGCCTCAACGCCGCCCTGCACAGCAACGCCTAGCCCCAGCGTTGCTCGGCGACGCCTAGGGCTTGAGGCGGCGCGCCGCGGCCGCGCAGGCCTCGGGCGTCGGGACGAGCGCGAAGCGGACGTGGCCGGCACCACCCGGGCCGAAGAACGAACCCGGCGAGCAGACGATGCCGTGCTCCAGGAGGCGCACGGCGCAGGCCTCCTCGTCCTCGCCGTCCGGCGTCTGGCACCACAGGAAGAACGTGCCGTCGCCGCCGGCGTTGGCGAAGCCCGCGTCCTGGAGCGCCGGCCAGAGGAGATCGCGCTTCTCTCGATAGCGGGCGCGGACCTCGTCGACGTGGGCCTCGTCGTCCCAGGCGGCGACCGACGCGAGCTGGACGAACTCCTGCGGCGCGACGCCGACGTTGGGGCGGTACTTCTTCAGCGCGGCGATCAGGCGCGGGTCGCCGGCGATGAAGCCGCTGCGGTAGCCCGGCATCGAGGAGCGCTTGGAGAGCGTGTTCAACACCACCACGTTGGTGATGTCGCTCAACTGCAGCCCGCTGACCGGCGCGTCGCCGGCGAGCCAGATCTCGCTGTAGGCCTCGTCGCAGGCCAGGACGAAGTCGTGTTCACGCGCCAGCGCCGCGGCCTGCTCCAACAGCTCCAGCGGCGCGACCGCGCCCGTCGGGTTGTTGGGGAAGTTGAGCCAGAGCAGGCCGAGGCGGGAGAGGGTCGAGGCCGGGATCGCGCCGAGGCCCGGCAGCCAGCCGCCAGCCGCGTCCAGCGGCAGCTCAACGACCTCGCGGCCCGAGAACAGCGCCCCGCGCGCGCCGACGGGATAGCCCGGCGTCGTCACCGCGACCGCCTCGCCGCCGACCAGCTCGGCCATGTGGAACACGGCCTCCTTGGAGCCCAGCGTGGGGACGACCTGGGTCGCGGGGTCCAGCGACGCGCCGAAGCGGCGTGCGACCCAGCGCGCGATCGCCTCGCGCAGCACCGGCAGCCCGTCCGCCTTCGGGTACGTCGATACCTCCGGCAACGCCTCGCGCAGCGCGGTGCGGATGAACGCCGGGGTCTCCTCGCGCGGCTCGCCGATCCCGAAGTCGATCAACTCGATCCCGCGCGCGACCGCCGCGGCCTTCGCCTCGTCCAGGCGCACGAACGGATAGGTGCCGAGCGCCTCCAGGACCGGGTTCAGCCGCACAGGAAGCGCTCCAGCACGGTGTAGGACTCGACCAGGTTGGCGACCGCGACCTGCTCGTCGCGCCGGTGCGCGAACCGCGGCTCGCCCGGTCCGAAGTTCACCGCGTCGACGCCCACGCCCGCCAGCTCGGCGACCGGCGTCCACGCCTGCTTGGGCTCGACGCTCATCCCGCCCGCCGCCACGAGCTTCGACACAAGGGCATTGCCTTCCGCGGGGACCGCGCCCGACGGCGCGTTGCCGTCGATCACCAGCTCGCCGTGCGGCTCGCACAGCGCGCGCAGCTTCGCCTCGGCGTCCTCGGCAGACGTCCCTGGCGCGTAGCGCATGTTGATCTCAACGACGCACTCGTCCGGGACCACGTTGCGCGCGATGCCGCCGCGGACCGTCACGGCACTGATCACCTCGCGGAAGGTGAGCCCCGCGAAGACGTGGTCGACCGGCTCCAGCTCGGCGAGCGCGCTGATGCCCCGGCCCGCGCGGTGGATCGCGTTGTCGGCCAGCCACGGCCGCGCGCTGTGGCCGGCGACGCCGCGGAACGTCCACGTCGCGTTGATGTTCCCGACGCACCCGGCGTGGATCGCATTGGTCGTCGGCTCCATCACGATCGCCAAGTCGGCGGTGCGCAGGCCGGGCTCGCGCTCGAGCAACGGGGTGAGCGCGGAGTCCCCGAACGGCAGCTCCTCGCGGCCGAAGAAGACGAAGCCGACGTCGACCGACGCGTCGGCGAGCCACGGCGCGCGCGCCAGCTCGACCATCACCCCGACGCCCGCCTTCATGTCCGCGCTGCCCAGCCCGTGCACGACCGCGCCGTCGTCGCTCAACCGCCCCGGGAAGTTCCCCTGCGCGGGCACGGTGTCGAGGTGGCCGGCGAAGAGCACCAGGGGCCGATCCGCAGAGCGCTCCGTCACGCCGGCCAAGACACACGTGTCGCCCGCGTCGCGCGCGCCCGGGACCGCGTCCAAGACGTAGGTCACCGCCGCGTCCTCCGAGCGCGACTCGGACGGCACGTCGACCAGCTCCAGGACGCGTTGGGCGAGGCGTTCGGCGAGGTCCGGTGACATGGAGCCGCCACGCTATCGCCCGCCACGACTAGCCTGCTGCGCCGTGAGGTATTGCGGCATAGATGTCTCCGCCAAGCCCGGCAACCAGCAGCTCGTCACGCTCCACGAGCGCCGCGGCCCCGACGGCCCCGAGCTGGTCGCCACGTTCTACGTGCCCGGGACCGTCGCCGACGTCGCCCAGACCGTCCGCTCGTTCGGCCGCGAGGCGGTCGTCGCGATCGACGCACCGTCCGGCCCACGGCTCGATCTGCTCGCCGCCGGCGCGCCGCTGCGCGCCACCCTCGGCCTCCCCGAAGGCCGCTACGAAACGATGCGCGTCTGCGACGCGATCCTCTACCGCCGTCGCCTGCCGCTCTACCCGGTCCCGGCCGCCGACCAGGCGCTGACGCGCTGGCAGGGCTGGATGCAGCACGGCTTCGACCTCTTCGCCCAGCTCGACGAGCTGGACCTGTTTCGCCCGGACGCCGCCCTCACGGCCAACACCACCACCTACGAGGGACCGGTCGGTGACGGCGCGCTGCGGCTCGGCCGCGTCGCAGAGACCTACCCCGACGCGGTCTTCTGCGCGCTGCTCGGCCACCGGCCGCCAGCCAAGCGCACACCTCATGGCCTTCAACAACGGATCGCCGCGCTCCGGCTCAAAGGCGTCGTGGACGACGACGGAGGCCTTTGGCAGCGCACGCTCGATGAGCTGGACGCGACCGCTGCCGCCTATGCCGCCTACACGCTCGCGTCAGGACACGGCGGGTGGGTGGGGGACCCGCGCGAGGGCGTGATCGTCCTGCCGGTCCCCTACCTCGAAGAGCGCTACGTCAAGCCGCCCGCGCCGCGCCGCGCAACGCTGCTCAGCGCTTCTCCACGACCACCGTCGTCGACTTGATCAGCGCGACGGCCTGATCCCCGGGCTTGATCCCGAGGTCGTCGGCCGCCTCGCGCGACATCAGCGACACGATCCGGTACGGCCCGCAGGCCATGTCGATCTGCGCCATCACCCCGTCGCGCCGTACGCCGAGCACGATCCCCTGCAAGCGATTGCGCGCGCTGGATCGCCCCTCACGAGCGCGTTCGCGCAGCAAGTTGGCGAGGTTGTCGGCACGCAGATACCGCTGCTGCCCGCGGCGCTCGAAAGCGATCCGCCCGTCCCGTTCCCAACGCCGCAGGGTGTCGACGCTGACGCCCAATGCTGCGGCTGCCGCGCCAATGCGGATCCAATCCTCTGGTCGTCCGGTCACTTCCGACACCGACATCCAGGACCTCCCTCCTAGGTCCCATGACGCTACTCCTGAGCTGCCCAGGAAACCTGCATCATCCGTCCAGTGAACTGCCCAGAAGTGACTAGCTATAACGACGGTAGGGTCGGCCGGAAATTAGTGCGTTATCCGCAACAGGAACGCGCCCGCTCCGCATCTTTACCACCTAGACTCAGATAACACATGGAACGCAGTCGCAACGGACGCACGACGCCGACGCGCAACGGCGCGCCGGCCGCCGGCACAACCGGGCGCGCCAAGCAGCGCGCCTACCTGATCGCCGCCCTCGAGACCGGGGATGACCTCTCCGAGTTGCGCGAGCTGCTGCGCACCGCGGGCGTCGCCGTCGTCGGCCAGGCCGTCCAGCACCGCGAGAAGCCGCACCCCAACACCTATCTCGGCCCGGGCAAGCTGCTCGAGGTCAAGGACGCGGCCAAGGCCGCTGATGCGAACGTGGTCGTCTGCGACGATGAGCTATCCCCGCGCCAGGAGCGCAACCTGGAGAAAGAGCTGGGGATCAGCGTGGTCGACCGGACCGCGACCATCTTGGACATCTTCGCCGCGCACGCCAACACGGCCGAAGGCAAGCTGCAGGTCGAGCTCGCGCAGTTGGAGTACAACCTGGCCCGCATGCGCGGCCTGTGGACGCACCTCGAGCGCCTCGGCGGCGTGTCGAGCGGCGGCTTCGCGACGCGTGGTCCAGGCGAGTCGCAGATCGAGACCGACCGCCGCCTGGCGCGCGACCGGATCGCGGCGCTGCGCCGCCGGCTGGAGCACGTGAAGTCCACGCGCGCCGTTCAGCGGGCCGAGCGCGAGCGCGCGCACCTGCCGCAGATCGCGCTCGCCGGCTACACGAACGCGGGCAAGTCCACGTTGTTGAACGCGATGACCGGCGCCGAGGTCGGGGTCCGCAACCGGTTGTTCCACACCTTGGATCCGACGACGCGCCAGCTGTCGATCGACGGCCGCCCGTACCTGCTGACCGACACGGTCGGGTTCATCCGCAAGCTGCCCCACCAGCTGGTCGATGCCTTCGGCGCGACGTTGGAGGAGACGACCCGCGCGGACCTCATCCTGCACGTGCTGGACGCGTCCGCCGAGGAAGAGGACCGCCTCGGCATGCTGCGCTCGGTCGAGGACACGCTGGAGGAGATCGGCGCCGGCGAGCGGCCCCGGCTGTTGGTGCTCAACAAGGTCGACCAGCTCGACGACGAGCAGCGCACCGGCCTGCGTCACCGCCACCCGGACGCGATCCAGGTCAGCGCGATCACCCAGACGGGCTTCGATGACCTCCAAAGCGCGATCGAGCAGGCCTTCGCGCGCTCGTTGCAGTCCGTCGAGCTGCTGCTGCCCTACTCCGAGGGCGGCCGGCTGGCCGAGCTGCACGACGTCGCCGGGGACCTGCACCGCGAGGACACCGCCGAGGGCGTCCACGTCGTCGCGCGCCTGCCCGCCGCCGTGGCGGAGCGGTACGCGCGGTTCAGCGTCTAGGCTCGCGCGGGGTGAGGTTCGAGGCGCTCCACTTCGCCGACCGGTTGCGCGTCGTCAACCCGGAGGGCGACGTCGGGCTGGTGACGCTGTGGTCGCCGTGGGAGGCGGTGGAGCGCAAGCTCCGCGAGGTAGATGAGGCGATCCTGGATCCGGCGCGCAGTCGCGTGGCCGCGATCGGCTCGCTCTACGGCGACGGCATGTACGCCATGCTCTGCAACCTGTTGCACAACCCGCAGGTGTCGCACTTGATCGCGCTGGGGACGCAGGCGGGGCCGTCGACCACGGACGACCTGGAGCTCTTCTTCGCCCGCGGCGTCGAGGAGGACGAGCTGCTCGGGCGTCGGGTGCGGCGCGTGCCCGGGACCGGCCGCGTGTTCCCGCACGACGACACGTTCGACGTCGACCGGCTGCGAGCGGGCGTGGGCTTCCATCACCTCGGGCGGCTCTCGGACCCTGCCTTGCCGGACGGACTGCGCTCGCTGCTCGCCGACCTGCCGCACGCCGACCCATCGACCTTGCCGCCGCGGATCTCCGTCGCGTTGGAGCGCGACGACGACACCCGGCGGCAGCAGCCGAGCGACGTCCTCGGCCACACCGTGGCGCGGCGCCGCCCGCTGGACGTCTGGGAGGAGCTGGTCGTCCGCACGCTGCGCTTTGGACGGACCGTCTCCGTCGGCGACGGTGAGCGGATCGAGCTGCTCAACGTCAAGGCGATCGTGCGCGAGCCGGTCGCCGACGAGCCGAGCGCGCTCGCCGCCTTCGGGATTCGCGAGGAGGACCTGCGCGCCTACGCCGAGCGGATCCTCGACGGCGCACCGCCCGACGGTGTCGCCTACACCTACGGGCACCGCCTGCGCACGCACACGGGCGACACGCTCGCCGAGGTGATCGGGCTGCTGCGCCGCGAGCCCGCGTCACGCCGCGCCTACGTCGCGTTGTGGGACAACACGATCGACCTGCACGCCGAGGACGGCGCCGCGACGCCGTGCCTGACGACGGTCTGGTTCCGGATCGCCGACGACCGGCTCACCCTGACCGCGACCTACCGCGCGCACAACCTGCTGACCGCGTGGCTGCTCAACGTGTACGGGTTGATGGCGGTGCAGCGCCGCGTGGCCGACGCGCTCGGCCTGACCGCCGGACCGCTGACCGTGATCAGCCACGCGCTCGGGATCAACCCGGCGAGCAGTCGCTTCGCGCTGGCGCGCGACGTCGAATCCCGGTGGATGCGGGATGACGACGTCGACCGCGCCGCGGGCAAGTCCTCCATGCGCGAGGATCCGAACGGCTACTTCGTGGTCTCGAGCGACGGCTCCGACCTGATCGCCGAGCACCGCTACGAGGGACTCCTGGTGAAGACCTACCGCGCACAACGGGCCGACACGATCATGCACGAGGTCGCCGCCGACCAGGCCGTGAGCCTGATCTCACACGCGCTCTGGCTGGGCGGCGAGCTGCGGCGGCACGAGGCGTGAACGTCACCGCCGTCGAGCCCTTCTCCGCGGACGAGCTGCTCGACCGCCTGCGCGCGGTCCGGCTGCGCGGCTTCCCAGACGTCCGGCCCTACGCCGATGCGCAGCTCGAGCTGCGCTCCGTCGATCCCGACGCCCTCGCGCCGCCCCAGCGCTACGTCCTGGCCGAAGGGGTGCAGACGATGCGCGACCTCCGTGTCGCACTCGCGCCGCACGGCCTCGACCCGCTCGCGCTCTCCGGCGGCGCCTTCATCACCGTCGACGGCGACCGCATCCCGGTCATCCCGCCGATCGTCGAGGAGTCCCACGAGCCCGACGGGCGCGTGACCGACGTCATCGCCGACGGCCTGCACCGCGTCTACGCGGCCCGCACCCTCGGCCTCCCGATCACGGTGATCCTCGCCCGGAACCTCCCACGCGAGTACCCCTACTACGCGCTCGCGCTCCCCGACGGCTGGTCCGGCGTCACCGAGCTCACCGAGCTGCCCGACGGCTTCCAGAAGAAGACCTACCGGAACCCCGACAACTACAAGTCGCTGTTTCGCCAGTACAACGAGCTCTTCCCGGGCGTGCAGGAGCAGCGCAAGCGCTCCAACCCGACGCACCTGAGGGCCTAGCGCACCACGCGGGTACCGCGGCCACGCGGTCCCAAGCCGAAGGTCGCGGGTTCGCCCCCGGCGCCCGCTTCCGAAAGTCCCTGGAGTTGCTGGACTTTCGGTTTGGTCGCGCCCTCTGGAGGAGTAGTTCATGTCCCAGATATGTCCCAAGGAGCGCGCGCGATGCATGGATTCCGCGAGGTCGAAGACGGCGAGCTTCCTCGCCAGCTGGCTAGCAAGAGAGCTAGCACCGTGCCGGACCACAACGCCACTCGCGCCCTACCTCCCATGACCGCAGCTGTCAGCGTTGCCCTCGCCGAGCCGCTCCTCACGGCCGACGACGTCGCCGAGCTGCTCTCGATCCCGCGATCGAGCGTCTGCGAGTAACACCCGGCGCCAGCACACCCGCTGCCGTCTATCCCCGTCGGCCGGCACCGTCGCTTCCACCGCAGCGCCCTCGCGGCGTGGCTGACGGCTTGCCAGTCCGCCGGACGTGGCGGTACTCTCAACCCCTAGAGCAACATCCTTAACAAAATCGCCCCCGCGCCGCTGTCACGGCCGGGGGCATGGCCCAGGAGCGTGAACTCCATGAGCACCCAGCAGCGTATTAGCGCCTGCGTGGTTTCCGTCGACCCGTCCACGGCCGACGTCCTCCGCCACCAGACCCTCGTGGTCCTGGAGGCCAACCACTACTACTTCGAGGAGATCCTCGAATTCGGCCCCGAGGCCCAGCACGCGCTCTCGGTCATCTACCGCGACGCCTTCGCCGTCCTGGACGCGATCGGCTGGCGCCGCCCCGAAGAACCGGTGACCGTCGACGTCCCGTTCACCGCCGGCTTCATCGAGCAGCTCCACCGTCGGCGCTACGACCTCGGCCACACCAACATCGACCGCGTGTCGCAGGAGAGCTGGGATCAGGCGGTCGTCGACCGCGACCGCGACGCCGCCATCACCCTCGATCGCCTCCTCGCGTCGGTCTAGACGAAGGACGTGCGGGCGGCCTCCACGGCCGCCTGCACCTTCGCCCGGCCCGTGTCATCAAGCCGCAGCCACGGCCGCACGCGAACCTCCGTGACGCGCGCGTACCCAATCATCTTGGTCAGCTTCGCCGCCAAGCGCGGGTCAGCCGTGAGGTAGGTCACGAGCGCGAAGTCGCTGTAGGCGTAGGCGTCGATGATCCGCTGTAGGCGATCGTCCGTCTTCTGCGTGAACTCGATCTCCAAGGCCGACACCTTCCCGCCGCGCTTCAAGAGGAGATCTGGCCACCGCGTCTGCTGTCCCCGCGGCGCCCCGTCGAGTCGCACGCTGAACCTCGGCGCCTCACCCCGCCGCTGCCGCTCGCCGTCCAGCATCCGCGCTTCCCGCTCCGTGAGCACCCGCGCGCCGGCGTACCTCGGGTTCGCCTCGACGTACGCGCACAGCTACCCGATCGCCAGCTCGTGCGCCTGGTGCAGCTCCGCCCTCGGCGCCCGCCTCGGCCGATGCCCGATCGCCTTCGCACCCGCCGGCGTCAACGACACGATCCACGGCTCCACCACCGACCGCCGCTCCAGCCGCACCAACCCACCGGCCTCCAACCGCTTCAGCCGCACCCGCACGTTCTGCATCGCGACGCCGAACCGCATCGCCAGCAGCTCCACGTTCGTGTACCGGAACCGATCGATCCACTCCACGAACTCCCGGTCCCGCACGGCCTCCCGCGACCCACGCCGCGCCCTCCACACCAACTCCCCAGGCTCCATGACCACCAAGGCGCAACTCCCGCCACCTTCCGGCACCCGAAGATCCCACCGGGCTGCCGCCCGGCAACCCCACCAACTACCTCAGCCTCGGACGGGCTTGACCACCCGCTCTCGCCATCGCTACGAAGTACATGGTGTGAGCGGGTGGTCAAGCACGCCCGAGGCGCCCCAACCCACCAACCCCATGCCGGGCGGCAGCCCAATCCATGTCACGGAGACACGAGTCCCGACACGGGGCCGAGGCACGGCGCCAGCGGTCGCGGCACCAGCCGCTCTTCCTCCCCTCGGTGCCCTCTCCAGCGCGTCGCACCACCATCGCGCGCGAACTGGGCGCCACTCGGGATCGTTCGGGGTTCTGCTCTCGCCGAGAAGCGATAGCCGGTCGCGGAGACGACGACCATTGACTCAGCTCGGCCACTTTGCGTTGGACCGCCGGCCGGGTTGCCTGCCCATGCCTACAGTGTCCTGGTGGCGCTTCTCCATCCCGGGTATCGGGCTTTCGAAAGTGGCGGGTCGAAACGAACGACGCCGGTGTCGCGATAGGACTTGGGTTGCGGCTTGGCGACGCTCACTTGAGCGCCCTCCCGCCGATCCTTCGTCGCGAGCGGCTGCCCGAACTGGTCGACGTGGCTGACGCCGTCCGGTTGAACTTGCCGGGCAACGACGTCATTCAGAAGCTGCGGGACGCAGAGAGCGTTCACGCTGCGATGGCGATCCCGTTTCACGTCGCTGTGTTTAACGAGTACTTGGTCATGGCACTTGAGCTGCTTCAACGCGACGGGCAAGCGGAGACGCGAAAAGAGCCGAGCCGGTTGATGCTCGGTCAGTTGCGAGAGGCCTTGGAAGGTGCCGACATCACGGCTTCAAGCGACTACGAAGCCGTAATGAACTTCGTTCAAAAGCTTCGCAATTCGATCGTCCATGACGGCGCCATCGTGAGGCAGGGCATCACGATGAAATGGGGCGAGCTTTCAGACGCCCAGAGGGCCATCTGGACGGATGCCGCGGGGCGTACGCCAGTGATGGAGCTGGGCAAGCGATTTCCGTTAGGACCGGAAGAGGTCCGAGCGACGCTCGCTGTCACGACCTTCCTTGTGCGGGAACTCAACGAGGAGCTAGGGCGCCGAATCTCGAGGCCCACATGGGCCGCCATCGCGGTGGAGGACTGGCGCACAGAAGCACCCGATAAATGGAGCGACTGGGAGCGACGTCCCCGGAACGCTCATGGCTGGGCCAGGCACTATTACGCGTCGCTCTCGCTGACAGAAGAAGAAATCGCCGCAGCTCTCCGCGGTCAGGCGCAGTAAGGCTTCTCATATCGCTTGGCTCACGCCGGGTTGAACACAGAACTCCGTGATCGTGTGCGCCGTGTGGCACTGGCTGCGCTCGCTGACCTGACGGCGCGCAAGACGCCGAGACTCAGTCCGGCGGACGCGTGCTGATTAGCTCTAGAAGTGCGAAGTAGGCTGCGTCGAGCTGGGCGCGGCTCTCGGTCTCGGGCTCGTCGAGCACGGTCGAGAGTAGATGTGCAAATGACCAGCCGCACAGCAGCGCCGCCGACCGTACGTATCGCGACGACGGTCCTACGTGGAAGTTGATGCCCTTGTTCGCTCGGGCGGCCTCCAAGTCAAGCTGACTGTAGACAGACAGGACCGAGCCGTGCACGAAGTCGCTAGCTAAGCCTTCGCCGAGGTCAGAGAACATCGCGAGCAGCTCGCGGTCTACCCCCTCGCCGAACATGTGCGCGACGTCGTTGATCCGGCGTCTTAGTCCCATTTTGGTCCACGATCCATGCCGGTAGCCCTTGACGAGCGTTTGCGCCCGGGCGGCCTCTTCATCTGTCATAGCCGGCTGGGACAGTTGATCGGTGATCAGGTCCGCGACATACGCGCGATACGGCTCAATTCGGTCCTGCGTCAACTGCTTCGTGACGAGCGCGGCATCATCGAAGCGGGTGACCGCTTTGTCGGGATGAGCCGTCACCCAGTGGGCGTCGATCATGTCCTCAAACAGGGAGCGCCCAAGGATGAGCGCCTGCTCACCATGGCCAGCCCGGCACAATAGATTTGCGCCCGTCGCTGTCTTCGCGCCGCGGTGCATCAACGCTACGACTATGAGTGCTGCGGGCAGCTTCTCAGTCCGAACGCGCAAGGTCTCTGGCGTCAGGGCAACGATGGTTTCGCAGACGGCGATGAGCTTCTCGTCGTCGGGACTGAACTCGACGGACACGCCGCGAAGGTTGAAGCATCGCGACGAGGCGTGAGCAAGTTGCGGCGATCATGGTCAGGCCCGAGGCTGGTCAGGAGTCGTTGAAGAGTCCCAAGACGTCGAACCCGCGATCCGCCGACTGTCGCTCCGTCTAACGGCCGCTGGCACACTGGCTCCACGACCGACGACAAAGCAAAGCCGGAGAAGCGAAGTGACGGATGATCTCGGACCGTTCGAGGACGTGCCCCTGTCGGACTTCGAGCTAGGACCAGACGACAGTCTTTTCGCGCTCGGGCCAGACTGGCAGCGCCACGCCCTGCAGCTGAGCACGACGACCTGGGGGATGCCCTACGCGATGAGCTTTCAGACCGCGGGCAATGCCCTAGTGGCGCGGGCACTAGAGCGACGCCAGCAGGACTTCGTCGCGTTCCCGGTTCTTTACTGCTACCGCCACGCTATCGAGCTTGCCCTGAAGGACATCATCTATCTAGGGCAGCGCGAACGGGGAGGACCGCCGGAGGTGATCCACACCCACAGGCTCGACGAGCTGTGGAAGCGCGCTTCGGTCGTCGTGGAGTCAGCGTTTGAGGACACGGATCCAGTACATGAGCACGTCGCTCGCCTCGTGGCGGAGCTTGCCACTGTGGATCCTGAGTCAGAGATCTTCCGGTACGACCGAGATCGTCAGGGGCGCTCGCGCGAGGTGCCGGAAGCCTTCATGCGAGTGGACCTGAGCCATATCAGGACGATGGTGGGCAAGGTCATTGCCTATCTGGACGCAAGCCACACAGCTATCTCAGCGATGATCGATGCAATGCCGGACTACTAGTTCGTCTGCAAGGGCAGAGGAACGATGAGTGCGACGACGTATTCGTGCTAGAGCCCTATGGGCAGGGACGTCCGGTCGTGGTGCGAACATATGTTCGCAATCGAGGATCTACTGAAGGGGTGCGCCGTGGCTGACAACAGCGCCATTGAATGGACCGAAGCGACCTGGAACCCGGTTACGGGCTGCAGCAAAGTTTCACCGGGATGTGCACATTGCTACGCGGAAACGTTCGCCGAGCGCTGGCGCGGAATTCCCGGCCATCCCTACGAGCAAGGTTTCGACCTTCGCATCTGGCCGCAACGGCTCGACGTGCCTCTTCGTTGGAAGCGTCCTCGGATGATCTTCGTGAACTCGATGAGCGATCTGTTCCATGAGGACATTCCCGTTGAGTTCGTCCATGCGGTGTTCGACGTGATGCGCCGAGCGGACTGGCACACCTTCCAGATCCTCACCAAGCGACACGATCGTCTCGCCGAGCTGGCATCGGAGCTTGACTGGCCCCCGAACGTCTGGATGGGCGTGACGATCGAGAATCGGCGCTTCGTCCACCGCGCGGATTGTCTTCGCCGTGTGCCAGCGGCGGTCCGGTTCATCAGCGCCGAGCCACTGCTCGGTCCGTTGGAGGGGCTCGACTTGAGCGGGATCGACTGGCTAATCGCCGGTGGCGAGTCCGGTCCGCGCCATCGTCCGGTCAAGGTGGAGTGGTTGCGTGACCTCCGTGACCGCTGCGACGACGAAGATGTGGCTTTCTTCTTCAAGCAGTGGGGCGGGGCACGACCGAAGAGCGGGGGTAGAACCCTTGACGGACAGGAGTACGACGGCTTCCCGCGTACCGGCGCGCTGGCGACGGCCTAGCTAGGCCACCATCTTGCAATCGGTGGTCTTGGGGTTGAAGCCTCGTCGATGAGGCTTGCCGTCTGCCCGCCTGACCGCGACGAGCTGCTTCGTGTCGTCGCGCAGATGCTTGAGAACAGCCGTCAGCCGCTTCTTGTCGAATGGCGGAACCTCATCAACAACGTATTGCCAGGCGTCATCGAAATCGAAGGTCGTGCCGTTCGGGAAACGTTCGCGCAGTCGCGCCGCAAGCTCGGGCTTCCATAGTTCTAGACCCGGGTCGGAAGGCTCGCGTGGGTCGAATTGGCGGCCGTTGGCGGGATCGACGTGCCACATGGCGTCGCGCATCGCTTCAACGGCTCTACGGTGCTTCGTCGCGAAGAACAAGCAGTAGCGATTCGCCCCCGGGTTGCCTGGTCGCATCATGAACCGCTCCACGTAGAACCGGGGAGCGCCCGGTCCGCCCTCTTTCAGGCGCGCTTCGTACAGGTCCATCAAACCGAGCGTCCGCTCGGCCGGCGTCTTGCCGACAAGCACCCGCCAGCGCTCGTCCCCAAAGATTGCGGTAAGGGTCCGTTGCATGTTGGGGTTCTCGAGGAACCGCGCTCCGAACATCCCGACGGGCAGGTAGACCAGCGCCTCGCTTCGTGAGCGGACCGTCATCTCGACAGCCATGTCCGGATCCTCGACGCCGCCGAACGGGTCCAGAAACGCGAAGACGGCCGTGGACTTGCCGAGGGTCGCGATCCGCGACTTGATGGTCTCGTAGTGCTCGGAGTAGTCGCCTAGGAACGTCTCAATCTTGATCTTGTCGCTGCGGAACCCTTCGATCTGGCGTTCCAGTTCTTCATGCCGCTTAGGGCTCTGCTCGACGAAGAAACAATGCAGCACGGTGTCCGGCTGGCGCTGGGCATTCAAGTAGGTCTTGAGCATTACGACGGGCGAGCCAGGCTGGCCACCGGAGTAGATGCCTGGCCCGGCAAAGCCGTCAACGAACACCAAGTTGTCCGTCTTGCCGTGGCCGTGCTGAAAGATCGGCACCCAGCGACTTAGGTATCTGCCGAGTAAGACGTGCTTCTTCTCGGTGTGATCATCGAGGTCCCACACGACCCCTAAGTTTTTGGCCATCGTTGTGCATCTTGGCGCATCGGCCGGGCAGAATCGCACAGCGCTCGCTCACGAGCTGCCCAGTTGAGCGCGATCGGAGCTCTCCCACAGCGCTCGTCTTGTGTCGTCCCAAAAAGCATGCTTCGGAGTCTCCTCGTCCGTTGGCATAGGGTCGCGAGATGCGGTGGGGCATGTAGACCGGTGCCGTCCGGGTGAGACGGCAAGGTCGAACCGATGAATATCCGACTCGATCTCCGCGGCACCCCGGATCAGGTCCGGAAGGCGCTCGCGACGGTTGCCAAGCAGCTAGGTCCTGACGGTCAGGTGATGGCCGAAATCACCGAGCAGGGCGAAGACGTCATCCATCGCTCGGTGACGGTCGCCGTCTTCTCGGCGAGCATCGAAGCTGATGCGCTGACGCGGATCCAGCCTGCCGCGCGGGCTGCCGATTCCGACCTGAGGGTCATCGTCGGCGGGGATTCCGTCATGCAGATGGTCATCCCGTAGTTCACATGGCGGACCGCGTGACATTCCGGATGGGCGACGTGTTCCCGGCCGACGACGACATCGCCGTTTGGGTCATGAACCTGTCCATCGCACTTGGCGATCTGCGGATTGTCGCTGATTACGCGGTGCGAGACGAGCAACCCGATTACGAACGAATCTACTTCGTGCGCCTCTTTGCGTCCCACCTTCGCGAGGTAGCGAAGCTGTTGGCCCGGGACTTCGACGATCGACAGGACGTGCGGGATTTCGTCGCCAAGCTCCCGCAGGCTGGGCGTGACGCCCGTGACGAAGCTGCACGTATGTTGAACGATAACTTCACGCTTCGTCCGAGGATCGTCGTCTGGAGAGACATGGCACGCGTCCGAAACGACACGTTCCATTATGCCAGCGACAAGCCGTCGCGGAAACGTCTGCGGGCAGCGATCGAGGAAGTGGCGGACATGGAGGGCGTCTACTTCGTCAACGACGACGGCACGATGCGAGCCGACTATGCCGACCTGGTGACGGCCAACCGCATGCACCCGTTTGAGGAGCAAGAACCCGAACTGCCGGTGACGCGGGAACTCCACGACCGCATCATTGCTCTAAACGAGCAGGTCGCCACGTTCATCGCACACGCCGAATCGCAATGGCTGTTCAGCCGTTCGCAGGGCGTCGTGACCGTGACGTCGGACTAGGCGGGAGTCGCGTCGCGTCCGGTCGATACGGTTCGGCGGTGAGCGATGCTGCGGCGAGTTCCCAGGATGACGGGCTGAGTGAACTGCACGAAGCGTTCGGCAGCCTCGCACGAATCCCTCAAGAGCGTTGGACGCCTCCAGGTATCCGCGGCGTGGGCCGGGTCGGTCTGGCCACCATCGAAAGCATCCGCGCTGAGCTTTCTGGCCTGGAGGAGCCGGGAGTCCGGTTGTCCGTTGGGGCGTCCGCCACGGTAGACGGCTTGCGTGAGCTGCTTTCTGCGGCGCCGTTCCCCGACTCGAAGGGATTCTCTGAAGAACGAGTCACTGAGTTCAGCCGAGAGGCCCAGGGCGGACTGACCTCGGTCGTCCACGAGGTGGCCGATCTAGCGCGCGACCTGTCACGCCAGGCAGACGACGGTGTGCCTGAGCTTGCCCGCTTTGCGGCATTGATGGAGAGTCTCTGGAAGGACGCGTCGTTTGGGATGTCATGGGAGCTAGCGCGCGACCAAGCAGCGGAAGCCCTGTCCCGTGCGCAAGGCTTGCCATACGACGAGGGGCGCGAAATCGCGCGCATCTTGGTCAACTACTTGGACGTTATGGAGGCGATCGACTTCTATAAGTTGAACCGCTTCACGGCGATGTACTACCCCGACCTTATGGGTGGCTTCTGGGACCAGACCAAGAGTCTCTGGAGCCGTGGAGATCCCAGTGCTGTGCGGGCGATGCTCACAGCGGCTACGCGTCTCCGAAGTGGCGTGGGGGATGCGATTGGCGAGTGGCGGGACGAGGCGGTGCTCGCGGCGGGTAACCCTGAGCGAGCCGCCGATGCTCGCGCCATGGCACAGCAGGCCTACGGGAACCTAGGAACGCTCGGCGAGCAACTGGCCCTCGCCCAACTCAGAGCAGAGCTTGGACAGACGCGAGCCGAGGCGGAGGAGACACTCGACCGGGCACGGGAAAGCGCGGGAGTGGAGAGTGTGGGCCAGCTCATCGCCGGGTTTGGGGAGTTCAGCAAACGTGAGACCCAGACGGCCGACATGCTCCGACGGAGCACAATTGGCCTGTCCCTCTTGACGGTCGCGGCGGCTGTTGTAGTGGCGTTTGCTTTCGAGGTCGACACAGCGGCAGAGCTGGCGAAGCTCGCTTGGACGTTGCCATTGGCGGGACTCGCGGCCTATTGCGGTCGAGAGTCGGCGCGCCACCGTAGTTCCGCAGACTGGGCAAAGGTTCTTGATGTGCAACTCAAGGCCATCGACAATTTTTGCGCGTCGCTCGGCGCCAACCCGCAGATGAGCTTGGGCCTCCGTGTGGCGTTTGGTCACCACGTGTTTCTATCGACGCTGCCCGATCACCGTGGCGATGGCGAAGTCCGCGGCAGCAATGACCTTGTCCGCGCGGTACAACAGGTCGCGGAACTCACGGGCGCGGTCGACGGACCGCAGCGTAAGACGTCCAGTGCGGTGGCGAAGTAGAGGCGCGGTCCGTGTCCCCAACGATGTCCCCAACCCGGCAAAAGTGACCCCTGGCGCCCACGCCAGCCTTCGCAGGCCGACGTGATGTCTCCCAGAGGTCGGCGTGACAGGCGATGGAGCTATTGCGCAGCTTCAAACGGACATGGCGTATAGAGTCCGCTATAGCTCTTGGTGACGATCGCTCATGAGACATAGGTTCTCGCCGCTCAGGAAACTCTGATCGACAAGGACTGGAACGCGATGCGCAAATTCATGTTATTGGCGACGACCCTTGCAGCGGCCGTCGTGCCTGGCACGGCGATGGCCGAGACGTACACGCTGGACGGCCAGCCCGCGGAGCGCGCGGCGGCCATCGCCGCGAGCGCGGGAGATGGGAAGGGTGGCTGTGCAGCGAACGCTTCTCCCGACGGGGTTATCGCGTGTTTCAGCACGCCGCGCTTGGCTCAGGCCGCGGTGGCAGACGCGCTGAAGGCTGCGACGCTTCCGCCCGGCTTCGCCGTGATGCCGGATGAGAAGTCCAAGGCTCAGTTGCTGCAGTCCCTGGCGCCTGCTGCGACCGCGCAGTCGGCGGGCCGTCCGAAGGCGCACAAGGCCGACAACTGCAACGCGACGCCGACGTTCGTCTGGACCGACGCGAACAGGAACGGCATCCAGGGCTGGTTCTACGCGACCGGCTACGGCAACTGGGTCAACCACAGCTCGGACTTCAACAACAGCATCAGCTCGTACTGGAACGGCGTCAACGGGACGGCGCGCTGGCACGATCTCGCCAATGGCGGCGGCGACTACTACGGGTTGTCATACCAGTGCCGCGAGGTGTGGGATCTGAGCAACGGCGGATGGAACGATCGGTTCACGTCATACGCCGCGTGGTAACTCGGGTCTTCTTCGGCGTGGTCGCTGCCGCTATTGCTGCGGCGGCGACCATGGCCGTTCTTGCGGTCGGGTCACCCTCAAACCGGGCAACGGCGGTGCGGGAGGCGTCTGCTCAAGAGTGGGTGCCGGTCACCGACCTGCCCATCGGGCGACGGGACCTTGATGGCGCGACGATCACCGGCGTCGGTCGGACGCTCTACGTCTCCGCAGTCACCCGTTCCGCGCAAGCAAAGGACGCCAGCCGACTGCTGACCTTCATCCGTCGCGGAGATCGATGGCAGACCGTTCCGGCCTTGACCGTGGATCGAGGGTCGGGGTTTCAAGCTGCGGGCTTCGGCGGCACGCTCTGCGTGGGGTACACCGCGCACGGCGAGCCAGAGTTCGCCTGCCTCCGCGATCGTCGGTGGCAACGCGGGCCCGGCCTGCCTTCGCGGTCCAGCGCCGACAATCGCTTCGCATTGTCTCGGCTCGTCGCTTCCCGCGGTGGCTTGTTGGCCGTTCTGGAGGAGCAGCGCGATCGCCACCTCACAGAAGGCGGCGTCGGAATCGCCGGCCGACTCGTGCCTTCTCTGTTCAGGCTCGAAGGGGGGCGGTGGCGACCTGTGACGTCGCGCCAGGTGGACGGTGCTACCGCAGGCAACACGCGGGCAAATCCCATAGCGCTAGATGGACGCTCGTGCATGGCCTACACCGCGCTGCCGCAGATCGCGCCGGGCGCGACGGCGACCTCGCCGACGGTGAAGGTTCGGTGCGCAGGCGGGGAAGGCTGGAGCGACCTGGGCGCCGCACTCACCAGCCCGCAGGTCGACCCGAACAAGCTGTTCATCGAACTCGACGACGCGATCGCCGACGGCGCTTCGGTATTCGCCGGGGTCCTGGCGCACGGCGAGACCGACAGCGACTGGCACGTGATGCGGCTCCACGACGGGACGTGGACGTCCACGCCGCTGGCCGGCACCGACCCGCTCGCGCTCGAGCAGGGCACGCTCTACTCGACGTCCGAGGGGCCGGTCGCCATCCGATTCGCGCAGCCTCGTGGGAAGTCCGGCGTCCAAGGTGAGCTCACCGCTTGGAGGCTGACGGACGACGGATCCACGGCGTCGATGATCGGTCGCCCGCTGTTCCCTCGCCGCTCGATCAAGGCGCCCATCTACTACGGCATCGCCCAAGCCGACCGCACGACCTTTGCGATGGTGACCCGTCCCATCTTCACGCGAGGAAAGAGCGACATTCGCGTCTATGAGCTCCGGAAGGACTCGGCCGACACGGGGTCCGAAAGACACGGCAGCAGGTGACCGCACCGGCTCTCGCTCAACCGGTGACGTAGCCGTCCAGCGAGACGGCCATCGTGAGGACGACGCGCGCGTCAGCCCGCGGCGGGGTTCATCCACATGACCTGCCAGCCGTGGCCGTCGAGGTCGAAGAAGCTGCGGGTGTACATGAAGCCGTGGTCCTCGGGCCCGTCGGCCTCGGTGGCGCCCGCGGCCAGCGCGGCCTCGGCCACCGCGTCGACGTCGTCGCGCTCGGACACGCTGAAGCAGAAGAGCGCCAGCGCGTGCGTGGTCGGGTCGCCCACGGGACGGTGCGAGAGCTCCGCGAACATGTCGCGGCCTCCCAGCATGACGGAGGCGTGCTCGCCGACCTTCATGCAGGCGGCGGTCTCGCCCGAGAACGCGGGATCGAAGTCGAAGCCCAGCTGGGCGAAGAACGCCTTGCTGCGCTCGACGTCGGCCACGGGCAGGGTCACGAACAGGGCGCGGTCGGTCTGCGTTGAGATCGTCATGTCGTGCAGGACCGGGCCCGCGCCGCAAACTCATCGGTCATCGTGCGCATCGTCCCCAGAACCATCGCATTTCCAGGCCATCCCCTAACCGGGGGATCCCTGCAGTGGGGATGCGAGAAGGGGTGGTGGCCGTACCACGAACCCCGTTCGGCGGCTCTAGCGTTGCCCGTGTGTCGACCGTGCGGATCGTCATCCTGGCTGCGCTGGGCCTGCTCGTGCTGAGCGGGGCCGCGTTCGGGCTGTCCGAAGCGCTGCATCGCACCGCGGAGGCGCGCTCGATCATCACCAGCCCCGTCCACAAGATCGTGGTCAAGGGCGACACCGGCGACATCACGGTCCGGGCCGGCCTCACGGGCGACGTGATCATGCAGCGCAAGGACGCGTGGACGGTGGACCGCCCGTCGATCAGCGAGCGCTTCGCCAACGGCGTCCTGACGATCAAGACCACGTGCGGCGGCCTCACGCAGGTGCTGCGCTGCCGCAGCGACCTGATGATCGATGCCCCGCCGGAGGTCGACGTCGACATCGCCGTCCAGCAGGGCGACATCGACCTGCGCGGCCTCAGCGGGCGCACGATGGTCAGCACCGACAAGGGCGACATCCGCACCCGGCGCCTAGAGCCGGTCGTCGTCCGCGCGACCAGCCAGGGCGGGGACGTCTCGCTCGACCTGTTCGGCGAGCCGGCGCGCACCGAGGCCGAGAGCGACGGCGGCGACGTCCACGTCACCGTCCCGTACGGGCCCTACCGCGTCGACGCAACCGCCGACGCCGGCAACGTCAAGGTCGAGGGCGTGATCCGCGACGACCTCGCGCCGCAGCGCATCGCCGCCCTGAGCAAGGTCGGCGACATCACGGTCCGAGCCCGCTAGGGCCCGAACCGCGATGCGGCGCCGCGCGAGCTACTGGACGTAGCCCGCTTCCTTCAGGTACTCGCCCGCGACCGTGGAGGCCTTCTCCTTGTCGAGGTCGACGCGGGAGTTGAGCTCCTGCATGACCGGGGTCGTGAGGCCTGCCGTGACCGCGTCCACCGTCTTGGTGAAGTCGACACCGGCCGCGTCGACGGCCGTGGTCTTGGCCAGCAGCGTCGAGTTGTAGGGAGGGAACAGCTGCATGTCGTCCTGGAGCAGGACCAGGTTGTCGGCCTTGATCTGGCCGTCGGTCGTGAAGACCTCGCCGACGTCGGTCTGGCCGTTCTTGATGACCTCGTGACGCTTGGCGATGTCGATCGACACGAACTTCTTGAACTTCAAGCCGTAGGTCTTCTCGAGGCCGAGCAGGCAGTCCTCGCGCTGCTGGCACTCCGGCGGGCCGGAGACGCGCAGCTTCTCGGACTTGCCCTTCAGGTCGCTGAGCTTGGTGATGTTGCCGAGCTCAGCCGCCTTCTCCTGCGTGACGGCGAAGCCGTTGGAGTTCGTGAACGGCGACTGCTTCAGCGCGGTGATCCCGTCCTTGGCCAGGCAGTCCTTGCCCTGGGTGTAGACCTCGTCGGGGTCGTGGCTGACGTCGGCGTCCTTGACCTTGCAGAAGCTCGTGATGACCGTGCCCGTGTACTCGGGGTAGGCATCCACGCGGCCCGACTTGACCGCCTTCAGCGCGATCTGCTCGGAGCCGAGGTTGAGCTGCTTCTTGACCTTGTAGCCGGCCGCCTGCAGCGCCTGCGCGTAGATCTCACCGAGGATGATGTTCTCGGTGAAGTTCTTGGAGCCGATCGTGATCGTCGGCTTGCTGCCGTTCTCGGGGTTGGACTGGATGACCTTCGAGTCGGCGGCCTTGGTGGTCGTGGTGGAGGCCGCGGCCCCGGAGCTGTTCGTGCTCCCGGAGTCGCTGCTGTCGTCGTCGCCGCACGCGGCCAGCCCGAGGGTCAGGCCGATCGCGAGCAGGGCGAGAACGCTGCGGGATCGCATGCGTCGGTTCCTCCTACTGGGGGTGGTGGGATCTTGGGAGAGCTTGAGTCCGCGGGGCGTGACGGCGCGCTGGAGCGCAGCGAACGTCAGCTCCGCGGCGATGGCCAGCAGCGCGATCAGGATCGCGGTGCCGAGCCGGCCGGCGTCGCCGTGGACGTTGGCGTTGACGATCGGCACGCCGAGCGTGTCGACGCCGACGAACGGGCCGAGCGTCGCGGTCGCCAGGACGTTGACGACCGAGGTGCGAATGCCGCCGAAGATCAGCGGCAACGCCAGCGGAAGTTGGACCTTGAGCGCGAGCTGGCGCTCGGTGAGCCCCATGCCGCGGGCGGCGTCGACGATGTCAGGCTCGACCTGGCGGATGCCGACGTAGGTGTTGGTGAAGATCGGCGGGATCGCCAGCAGCACCATCGCGAACACGAGGTTGCCGGTGTTCAGGCCCAGGTAGGTGGACGCGAACACGAGCACCGCGAAGGAGGGGACCGCGCGGCCGATGTTGGCGACGGTCGTCGCCGCGAGCTGGCCCTTGCCGCGATGGCCGAGCCAGAGGCCCAACGGGAGCGACAGCGCGATCGCGATCAGGATCGCCTCGAAGGTGACCTTCAGGTGGGTCCACAGCAGCGGCCAGAGGTGGCTGCCGCCGACCTCCAGACCGCCGCCCAGCGACTCGCGCGAGTGCAGCAGGTAGTCGATCGCGTCCTTCACGTCGCGACCCTCGCGCGTTGCCAGGGGACCAGCACGCGCTGCGTGCCGAGCAGGATCAGGTCCAGGACGAAGGCCAGCAGCACGCACAGCAGGCCGGCGACCAACACGTTGGACTTGAACGCGATGTCGGTGAGGATCTGCTGGCCGAGACCACCGGCGCCCGCGTAGAAGGCCAGCGCGGCGAGGCCGACGTTGGTGGTCGTGGCGACGCGCAGGCCCGCGAAGATCTCCGGCAGCGCGAGTGGCAGCTCGACCTTCCACAGCAGCTGCCGGTCGGTGAGGCCCATGCCGCGCGCGGCGTCCTTAGCCTCGGCGGGGACGTTGTCCAGGCCGGCCATGATGTTGCGGAAGAGGATCAGCAGCGTGTAGGCGGTGAGCGGGATCAACGCGGTGAAGAACCCGAAGCCGGTCAGCGGGATCAGGATCGCGAACAGCGCCAGCGAGGGGATCGTGTAGAGGATCCCGGTGACGCCGACGATCGGGCCGTTCAGCCAGCGGCGGCGGTGGGCGAGGAGCGCGAGGGCGAAGGCGATCGCGAAGCCGATCACCACGGAGGACAGCGTCAGCTCGACGTGGCGCCACAGCGGCGACAGGTAGTCGTCGAGGTGGTGGGAGATCCAGTCCGGGCAGATCCCGTTCTGCTGGACGCAGGAGAGGTTGTCGCTGTCGCGCTCGCGGATCTGGACCTGGGCGAGGACGGCGACGACGTTCATGTTCGCTCCCCGCGGACCTGCGTGAGCCACTCCAGCCGCGCGATCATGCGGTCGGCGCCGACGAACTGCTCGACGAACTCGTCGGCGGGGTCGCGCACCAGCTCCTCGGCGGTGGCGAACTGGGCGAGCTCGCCACCGGGGCGCAGGACCGCGATGTGGTCGCCGAGCTTCAGCGCCTCGTCGATGTCGTGCGTGACGAAGATGACGGTCTTGCCGAGCTCGGTCTGGAGGCGACGGAACTCCTCCTGCAGACGGCCGCGGGTGATCGGGTCGATCGCGCCGAACGGCTCGTCCATGAGCAGCAGCGGCGGGTCGGCCGCGAGCGCGCGGGCGACGCCGACGCGCTGGCGCTGGCCGCCGGAGAGCTGCGCCGGGTAGCGCTTGGCCAGCTCCGGCTCCAGGCCGATGAGCTCGAGCAGCTCGGTCGTGCGCGCCTTGACGCGCTTGTCGTCCCAGCCGATGAGCTTCGGGACCGTGGCGATGTTCTCGGCGACGGTCTGGTGCGGGAAGAGGCCGATCTGCTGGATCGCGTAGCCGATGCCGCGGCGCAGCTCAGCCGGCGAGCGGTCCTTGACCGAGACGCCGTCGACGCGCACGTCGCCATCGGTCAGCTCGATCATCCGGTTGACGAGCCGCATCGCCGTGGTCTTGCCGGAGCCCGACGGCCCGATGAAGATCGTCAGCTTGCCCGCCGGAATGGTGAGCGAGAGGTCGCGGATCGCGTAGTCCTCGCTTCCGGCGTACTGCTTGGCGGCGCGATCGAACTCGACCGTGGCGGCGGCGTTTCCCGACATCACTTGTGCACCACCCTAGTGAAGAATGCGTAACGGTAGGGGCACGGCCCCTCGGATTGGGCGGAGTTCAACGGGGTCATCAGAGAAGAGACGAAGCCGCGGCCGGGCGGAATCCTCGATCCTAGTAGCCGGTGCGGGGGACCCGGCGCAGTCGGGCGTCTGCCCGCTCGATCGGGTGGATCGCGGAAGTGACCGCGCTACCCGTGCGATGCTTGTCCCATGCCCGACCTGCCCCTTACCGGCGGCTGCCTCTGCGGCGCGGTCCGGTACGAGATCTCCGAGCCGCTCGTCTCCGCGGGCTACTGCCACTGCACGCGCTGCCAGCGCAGGACCGGGACCGCGGCGGCGGCCTCAGCCCGCGTCGCACCCGGCGCCTTCCGCCTCCTCTCAGGCGGCCGCAGCGTCCGCGACTACGACCCGGGCGACGGCGGCTTCATGAAGTCCTTCTGCGTCGACTGCGGCGGCGCACTCTGGTCCTGGCACCCGGACCGCCCGGACTGGTTCAGCATCCGGATGGGCACCGTCGACGGCGATCCGGGCATCCGGCCGCAGTACCACCAGCGCGTGGAGACGGCGGCGGTGTGGGAGGCGCTGCCCGACGACGGGCTACCGCGCTACGAGGGGCCGGCGCCGCAGCACCAGCGGCGCTAGAGGAAGCCGCCGGCGATGTCACCGACCTTGGGCTCGGCGGTGATCAGCGCGCGCAGGTCGGCGCGCGACAGGGCGCCGGAGAGCGGGCGCGCCGCGACGCGGGCGAGGGCCGCGTCCCACACGGGGTCGTCGGCGCCGGCGTCCTCCAGCAGCGCGAGCAGCGGCCGGCGGGCGTCGGCCCCGTCGAGGACGCGCAGGCCGAGGAGGCCGAGGACCTCCGGGGCGCGGATCGCCAGCGTCGCGAGCTTCCCGGCGCCGCGGAGGCCGACCGACGGCGCGCCCGCGGTCTCGCGCCAGAACAACACGTAGGCGTAGAAGCGGAAGACGTTGATGAAGCGCTTGATCTCGCGCGGGTTGGCGCCCAGGTGCGGGCGGAACTCCGCGACGACGGACTGGACCTCCGGGTTGCGGTCATCGAACTCCTCTTGGTAGACGTCGCGCGCCACGCGCTGGAGGATCTCCCGGTCGCCGGGCTGCGCGGAGGCGGAGGCCTCGGCCAGCGCGCCGCCCAGCCCGGCCAGCGACGGCCGCGCGCCCTCGGGGGCGGACTCGACGCGCCGGCGGGTCAGCAGCTCGCGAACCGCCGCCATGCGGCCGGGGGTGTCGAGGGCGTCCGCAGCGTCGGGCTCGGCCGGCCCGACGCGCGTGGCCAGCGAGCCGACGAGCTCGTCGAGCGCGGAGGCGTCTGGCGGCGGCAGCGCGAGCGGCAGCTGCACCATCTTCTCTAGGAAGCGCCAGCCGAGGTCGGCGGCCTCGACCGGTCCGGCGCGCTCCTCGATGCGGTCGAAGAGCTTCTCGTAGGCGACGTGGATCTGCGCGGCGACGAGGTCCGGCTCCATGGCGATGATGAACACGCAGTTCGCGAGCTCGCCGGAGAGGAAGACGTTGAGGGCCTCGATCACCTGCGCGACGGTCGAGTACGAGCAGCGGTCGAGGTCGTCGACGAAGACCACCAGCGGCCGCTCGGGCGTGGCGACGAGGTCGAGGATGCGCTTGAGGTCCTCGTGGACGAGGTGGAGGAACCCGAGGCGGCCGTCGTAGCCGGGGTCGCGTACGAGGCCGGGCACGGTTGTCACCGCCTCCTCCTTGACGAAGCCCTGCCACTGGCGCCCGATCCCCGCGGCGACGCCGAGCGCCGCCGCGATGCCGAGCCCGCCGCCGACGCGGGTGTCGAGCAGCGCCGTGGCGCCCGCCGCCACGAGCGCCGCCGGAGCGATGACCGCCCACCGCGCGAGCCGCTGCAGGAACGCCTCGTGGATCCGGCGGCGGACCTGGCCGGGGTCGACCCGGCGGAAGTTGATCGTCGCCCAGAACCGCTCGCGCTCGATCGCCGACATGTCGCGCGTGACCTGCTCGACGATCGCGTGGGCGAGCCCCGCCCACAGCTGCTCGCCGCTCTGGTACTTCCACGCGTTGAACCAGACCGCGCGGCCCTGCCGCGGTGCCCGCCCGCCGACGTCCCGGGCCGCGACCTCCGGCGGCTTGCCCGCCAGCGCGATCACATCGCCGGTCGTGAGCCGATCTGCGGCCGCGGCGGCCGGCGGTGCGGGCGCGCCGCGCGCCAGCTCCTGCGCGACCATCCGCATCAACGACGTCTTCCCGGCGCCCCACGGCGCCTTGATGCCGACGGTGAGCGGCGTCGTCGTCCGCGGATCGCAGATGAACGCCGCGAGCGCCTCCGCATAGGGGCGGTAGCCGAGGACGTCGTCGGTCGTCCAAAGGTCGGAGGCGATGGTGGTGGAGGGCCGGTACTGGGGCTCGCGAGCCGGCGCCGTGGCGGACGTCTTGGACCCGGATGCCGCGAGGTCGCGAAAGACGGCGTCGACTCGCTCGGAGTCCATGCCGAGGTAGGACGGCAGGGCTTCCGAGCGTGCTAGCGCCAGGAAGATGCTCCACGGGCTCTCGGCGACGTCGAACCTGTGGGTGATGACGTCGAGTTGGCCCCGCACCTCGTCGAAGCTCGGCCCGGGCACGTCTGCCGCGGCGGCCTCGACGACGGACGCCAAGAGCGCTCCGACGTTCGCATCGAGCGCGCGAAGCAGCGGTGTCAGCCCGACGAACCAGTCGCGGACCAGGCAGAAGGCGAGTACGTGGCCGTCAGCGCTGTTCTCCCAGCGGAGCCTGCGCTGCTCGGCGGCCGTGTAGCTCAGCTGCGCGAGCGTCAGATGCCCAGGCTCGAACGCGGGCGTCGAGGGAGGCGGCTTCCAGAGCCACCGCCGCTCGGGCTGGAAGAAGGTCTCAGGGCAGAGCAGGCCGAGGGGAACGCGGTGCTCGCCGACCCACTTGCGAAGGGGCTCGGGATCGTCTGGGCCACGAAGTCGCCCGGTGAACGCCAGCAGCCCGTCGACCACGTGTGCCGCGACGTTCGCCGTCACGCAGATCGGCAGCTCCGCCACCGGATTCGGCAGCGAGTGAAGCTGGGACACCTCCACACGCGTGAGGTCGTGGCCGCCGAGCCTCATGACATCGCTGGTGAGGCGCACGAACTCCGCGTATGCCTCCAACCCTTCGGCGTGGAGGCGCTCGATCTCCAGCGCGGCGTCGGCGGTCGTGGAGCGATCGGCCATGCTGGCCGCGCAGTATGTCGGAGCGCTCAGACGCCCGCGGCGCGGCGGGCTGAGGCGTGGGCGGCGTCTTCGAGGCGATCGTCGAGGGGCTGAAGCGACGAAGGGTCGAGCTGCAGCGCCGTGGCGAGGAGGTAGTCGGCGAACCAAGCGTTCTTGGGCAGGAGCGGGCCGTGGAGGTAGGTGCCGATGATGTTGTTCTTCTTGACGCCTTCGAAGCCGGAGGTGCCGTCGTTGCCGTGGCCCTTGAGGACGCGGCCGAGGGGCTGAGCGGCAGGACCGAGGTGGGTGCGGCCGCCGTGGTTCTCAAATCCGGCGAGGGTGCGGGGGCCGTCGAGGCCCGGGAGGTCGACTTCGATCGCGACGTTGCCGATCAGGCGCGAGCCGTCGATGGCGCGCTTGGTGACGAGGTCGACGAGGCCGATGCCGGGGACGCGCTCGGTGCCGAGCTCGTAGTGGTCGCCGAGCAGCTGGATCCCGCCGCAGATGCCGAGCACGATGGCGCCGCGGTCGGCCGCGGCGTGGAGAGGCTCGCGCTTCAACGTGTACAGGTCTTCGGCGCAGAGCTGCTGGTCGCGGTCCTGACCGCCGCCGAGGTAGAACAAATCATGCGCGTCGGGGTCGACCTCGTCGCCGATCGTCGCCGCGGTCAGCTCGAAGCCGATCCCGCGCCAGTCGCAGCGCTTTTCCAACAGCAGCATGTTGCCGCGGTCGGCGTAGATGTTCATCAGGTCGGGGTAGAGCGCGCAGACGCGCAGGGTGCTCTTACTCATTGCGCAGGATCACCACCGTGGAGCCGACGTAGACGTCGGTGGCCGGGATCCGCCGCGCCTCTTCGGCGATCAGGCCGAGCGGTTCGGCCTCCTCGGCCAGCTCAGCGGGGGAGAGCCGGGCGAGGCGGATGACGTCGTGCTCCTCGGGTGCCCCGTCGGAGCGTTGGCGCAGGCGGTGGATCGCGGCGTGGTCGCCCTCGTCGACGACCGCGAGCGGAAGCGAGGTGTAGGTGATGCCGTCGACCGTGGTGACGTCGGGTTCCGGAAGGCCGTCGGTCTCGCCCTCGAAGCTGTCCAGCGCGTCGGCGAGCGCGGCCGCGACGACGCCGTCCTCGGTCAGGTGCGCGCGGGCGGCGCGCAAGAACTCCGCGCGGCCGTCGGGTCCGCCGAGGAGCTGAATCGTCTGCATCGGCACGATGATCAGCGCGAAGCGGCGGTCGGTGGCGAAGGCGCGGGCGTCGGCGGCGAGCGTGAAGACCGAGAGCGACGCGGCGGTCGCGCGGTCGGTCAACGCGGCCAGAAGGGCGGGCTCGCTGTCCAGCGCGGTCACGTCGATCCCGCGCGCGGCGAGGTCGAGCGTCACGCGCCCGGTGCCCGCGCCGACGTCCAACACGGGACCTTCGGCTTGGGAAGCCAACGTTCGCCACAGCTCCAGGTCCTCCGTGTAGGACCCGCACTCGACGTCGTGCCAGACCACCGCGGCGTCGGTCATCCGAACGAGCTCCCGGCGATCCCGCGCCCGACCAGCTCGCGGCGCAGCTCGAGCATCGCGGTGTAGGTCGGGATCGCGACCAGGCGCCCGGACCCGTCGGCGACCGCGGAGTCCAAGGCGGTGGACAACGCCGGCTGGACGACCAGCCGCTCCTCCGGCACGCCCGCGTACTTCAACCGCACCGCCATCTCGGCCGCGCGCGTGCCGCTGCAGACCACGCGCCGCAACCGCCCGGCGAGGACCTCGAAGTCGGCGTCCCAGACCCAGGAGACGTCGCGCCCGTCGGCGATCCCGTCGTTGAGGACCGCGAGCAGGTCGTGTTCGCCGGGTTCAAGGGCCAGGGTTCGGAGCACCTCGTTCGCGCCCGCCGGGTTCTTCACCAACAACAGCAGCAGGTCGCGGTCGGCGATCCGCACGGTCTCCGCGCGGCCGAACGCGGGGGAGACCGCGGCCAGGCCAGCGACGATGTCCTCCGGCGACGCGCCCAGCGCGGTCGTCAGCGCCGCCGCGCCCAACGCGTTGTACACGTTGTAGAGGCCGGGCAGCGGGAGCGTCACGTCGACCGTGGCCGAAGGGAGGCGCAAGCGCACCCGCGCGCCCCGCAGCCCGTCCAGCACGACCTGCTCGGCCGCAACCGACGGCGCCGGCCGCGTCGCCCCGCAGGCGTCGCAGTGGTAATGCCCCAAGTGCCCCAAGAAGATCAAGTCGTAGTGGTAGGGCGCGCCACAGCGGCGGCAGTGCTTGGAGTCGGCCGCATGCGCCATCCCGTCCAGCGCCATCGCCGGGTCCTCGACGCCGTAGTAGACGACCGACTCCGGCGAGCGAGCGCGGCCGAGGTCGGCGACGAGCGGATCATCCGCGTTCAACACCAACGTGGTGTCCGCCGCCTCGGCGACGACGCCCGCCCAGCGGTCGGCGATGATGTCCAACTCGCCATAGCGGTCCAGCTGATCGCGGAACAGGTTCCCCAACAACAACGCGCGCGGCCGGATCTGCGGCACTAGCCGGTCCAGCCAGAACTCGTCGATCTCGAACAGGCCGGTGTCGCCCGCGATCGAGCCTCGCGAGCCTGCCGCCTCCAGCAGCGTCCCCGCGATCCCGCCGGCCATGTTCGCGCCCGCGCGGTTGTGCACCAACGTGTGCCCGCCGCGCTCCAGGATCGAGGCGACCATCGCGGCGGTCGTCGTCTTGCCGTTGGTGGCGGAGATCACCGCCGACCCATTCGACAAGCGGCCAGACAGCGACGCCACCGCATCCGGCTCCAGCCGCAGCAGCAGCTTGCCCGGCAGCGACGTCCCGCCCCGGCCGGTGCGACGGGACAGCGCGCCGGCGGCGCGCGCGGCGGCGACCTTGGCCCCCAGCAGCGTCATGCGGGCAGCAGGACCCGGATCGCTCCCGGGACGGCGCGAATCGTCGCGGGCAGCTCGCCGATCGGGTCGCCGTCGGCGTACACGGTGAACGGGCGGTCGGCGGCGATCCGGACCTCGGCACCGCGGCGCATCGTGATCGCCTCGCGCTCGAGGTGCGTGCCCTTAAACACATCGCGCAGGCAGGCGATGAACTGCAGGCGCGAGGACGGGGAGAACATGATGGCGTCGAGCGCGCCGTCGTCGAGGCGGGCTTCCGGTGCCGCGTACATGCCTCCACCGTAGGCCTTCCCGTTCGCGGCCGCGACCGACCAGCCCTGGAAGGTGCGGCGCTCGCGGTCGACGGTCACGTCGAAGGTCGCGGGCTTGAAGCTGCCCATCGCGCGCAGCGCGGCGTAGGCGTACACCATCGGCCCGAGGACGCTCGGCGCCTCGTTGGCGATCTTGTTGGCGACCGAGTCAAAGCCGACCGACGCGATCCCGACGAACGTGCGTGCCGGCTCGTTGGTGCCCTCGCTGACGACCTCGCCGACGTCGATCGGCGTCGGCACGCCGTGCGCCAGCAATCCGCACGCGACGACTGGATCCCGGCCGATGCCCATGACGCGCGCGAAGTCGTTGCCGCGGCCGCCGGGCAGGATCCCCATGATCGCGTCCTCGCGGCCGCGCAGCGCGGTGGCGACCGCGCCGACCAGACCGTCGCCGGACAGCGGCACGGCGACCTCGCCCGCGTCGGCGGCGGCGTTGGCCAGCTCGATCGCGTGGCGGATCGACTCGGTCTGGAAGACCCGGAACGGGACGCCGAGCCGCGTCAGCTCCGCCTCGACGGCGGGCAGCGCCTTCAGCGCTCGGCCGCCGCCGGCCGAGGGGTTGACGAGCAGGGCGACGGGCCGCGGGCGGGACATCATGCGCCGTCCATCCTGCCGGATCGGGACGAGGGGCGGCGCGCCGGGGCGGGCGGGCCTGGGATCACTCAGCCGAGGATCAGCTCGGCGAGCGTCGGAGCGATCGCGACGGGTGCGGGGTCCTGCGCTGCGCGCGCCTCGGCGGCGGTGGTGGCGCCGGTCAGGACGATCGCGGCATCCAGGCCCGCGGCGGCAGCGCCGGCGAGATCGGAGTCGAGACGATCGCCGACGACCAGCGCACGGCCGGGGCCGAGGCGGTCCAGCGCCGTCAGGAACGGCTGGGCCGCGGGCTTGCCGAGGTTCTCGGCGGTCACGCCGGTGGCGGCCTCGACGGCGGCGACGACCGCGCCGGTGCCGGGCCACATGCCGTCAGGCATCGGGAAGATCGGGTCGCGGCCGGCGCAGACCAGCGCCGCGCCGCCGAGGACGGCCTGGACCGCCTCGCGCAGCTCGTCGTAGTCAAAGCCGTCGTGGGTGGCGATCACGACGACATCCGGCACGGCGGGGACGTCGCGGCCGTTGACGACCTTCAGCCCCGCGTCGATCACGTGCTGGTGGATGACCGGCGCGCCGGCGACGAAGGCCGAGCGCCAGCGGTCGCGCCGCTCGGCCAGCACGTGCTGGACCGCGCCGCCGACCGTCACGACCTCCTCCAAAGACGCGCGGAAGCCCAGGCCCCAGAGCTTGCGGACGAACTCCTCGCCGCTGCGGCGCCCCTCGTTGGTCACGAACGCGATGCCCTTGCCGGCGGCGCGCAGCGCGGCGAGCGCCTCGACCGCGCCCGGCGTCGCCTCGTCGCCGACGTAGACGCAGCCGTCAAGGTCGAGCAGGACGTGGTCGTAGCCCGCGACCAGCTCGGACAGCATGCGCGCGGCGCCGCTCACGCCGCGTCGCGCTGGATCTCGAAGACCTTGCGGTCGCCCTCATCGGCGGCCAGGAGCATTCCGGCCGCCGCCAGCACGCGCTGGGAGGCGAGGTTCACCAGATCGGTGTCGGCGTGGATGCAGCGCACCTCCGGCTGCTGCAGCGCCCACTCCAGGACCGCGCGCAGCGCCTCGACCGCGTAGCCCCGGCGTCGCGCGGCGGGCACGATCCCGAACCCGACGCTGACCTCACCGAGCTCGTCGGGCGGCGCGTGGAAGCCGACGTCGCCGATGACGACGTCCTCGTCCTTCAAGACCACTTGGTAATGGCAGAAGCCGCCGCGATCGACACCGCGCTTGACGAGGTCCTCCTGCATCGCGACCGCGACCAGCGTGCCGTCCAGCGGGTAGTCCTCCGCCCAGCGCAGGCCGGGCACCGGCACGCCCTCCAACAACGCCTGCATCTCGGCTGGGCCGAGGGGGCGCAAGCGCAGGCGGGCGGTCGTCAAGGTCACGTAGATCCGACCCTACCGCGCCGGAGCGGAGCGATTCAGAAGAGCGTGGGAGCCGCGTCGTCGCCGGGGCCGGAGACGGCCGTGGCGTCGTCCTCCGGCGATGCGTCTTCGAGGCAGTCCGGCGCGTCGTGGCGCGCGTCGCTGACCGCATAGCTGACGGCACGCCGCGCGGTCATCGCTTCCGGCAGCGGTGCGAGCAGCTCCTGGAGCAGCGGCGCCGGCGTGCCGTGGTCCAGCCACGCCTCTTCGGCCGCCGCGTCGGGCAGCATCACCGGCATCCGGTCGTGGATGTCGGCGATCTTCTGGTTGGCCTCGGTCGTGATGATCGTGCACGACCGCAGCCCCTCGTCCGGGGCGCCATCGCCGTGCCAGGACGCCCAGAGCCCCGCGAAGGCGAACGGCGCGCCGTCGGCCCGCGTGATGTGGAACGGGCGCTTGCGGCCTTTCGAACCGTCCGCGCGCGCCTGCCACTCGTAGAACCCGTCGGCGACGATCAGGCAGCGCCGCGTCTTCAGCGCGTCGCGGAACGCGGGCTTCTCGGCAACCGTCTCCGAGCGCGCGTTGATCATCTTGTAGCCGACCTTGACGTCCTTGGCCCAAAACGGGACCAGGCCCCAGCGCAGGAGCTCGCCGCGCGGCTCGCCCTCCTTGGAGGTCGTGACCGCGACGACGTCGTCGCCCGGCGCGACGTTGAACCGCTGACGGATCTCCAGCGACTCGCCGAGGCCGATGAAGCGCGACCGGAGGTCGTTCCCGGCCGGCGTGGCGAGCGAGTAGCGGCCGCACACGGCGGACTAGGACCCGCGAGAGGCCTGCGCGCGCGCCTGGCGACGCCGGCCCAGCAGGGCCAGCACGACGAGCGCGACGATGACGATCAGGATCCCGAGCCACACCGCGACGAGGATCGAGACGCCGCCCAGCGGCCACGCGATCAGCTTGGCGATCAGCGTGCCGACGAGGACAAGCGCGACGACCAGGCCAACGATGATCGCGATGCCGCGCACGCGGGCGAACGTGCCCGCCGACTTCGGCGGCGCGACGAGGCCCATGGCGCGCAGCAGGAAGAGCTGGCGCGAGGACGGTGCCTCCTGGCCGAGGCGCTCGACCGCGGCCTTTAGATCGTCCGGCCGGCGCTCGGCGAGTGCCAGCGACGCGTCGGCCATGCGGCGCAGCGCCATGCGCTCCTGCGGCCGTGCCGAGGCCAGCGCCTTGCGGAAGTGCTCGCGGGAGGCCTTGGCGTCGTAGCGCTCGGCGGCGCGGGCGCCCAAGATCGCCTGCGCGGCGGCCTTGAACTTCTGCTCGCGCTCGAGCTCCTCGTCGCTGCGGGTCTCCAGCTGCTGCATGGCTTGGAGCCCGCCGGTCTGCTGCATCCGGATCTGGCGCTGCTTGGGCGGCATGTCCTACGCAGCCTATCGGCAGTGGGCTCGCATCACCGCGCGGGCGTAGACGTGGCAGGATGCGCGCGATGCTTCGCCGCTTCACGCTCCTGATCTGCCTGGCCGCCTGCGCCGTTCCGGTCGCCGCGCACGGGCAGGCAACCCCGTTCGCGCCCCTGCCGCAGGCCGCTCCACAGCAGCAGACGCCAACCGCCACGACCTCGACCGCGGTTGACGAGGACGAAGGCCTCGATCCGTGGCAGCAGATCCTGATCTTCGCGGGTGGCGGGATCCTGCTGCTCGGGATCGCGTGGGCGATCCTCACCGACGCCCGCAACCGCGCGCCGTCGGAGGAGAAGACCGAGGAGCAGGACGCTGCGCGTGAGCGCAAGGAAGTGGACCTCAAGCGGCGCAAGGCCAAGAACCGCGCGGCGGCCAAGCGGTCGCGCCAAGCGCGCAAGAAGAACCGCTAGCGCTAGCGGGACGTCTCGGTCTCGCCGATGTCGCCGTCTTCGGCGACGTAGCCCGTGCCGAGCGCGGCGCCGGTCGCGGCCAGGCAGGCGCGCTCTAGGCGGACGAACACCAATGCTTTGCCGGCCTCGCCCTGGGCCGGCGTGTTACGGCACCAGGTGTAGGTGTAGGTCTTGAAGTTGAGGGCGGCGACGAACGCGTGGCCGAGCTCGGCGACCTTGGTGTTGTCTGCGGTCGTGACGTGCTTCTTGATCGCCACGCAGTCGTAACGACCGATGGGCTTGGTCAGGACGCGATCGTCGGGGATCGCCTCCTTGGACTTCAGGATCGGGCCGCAGACGGTGTCCTTGATCGGGCCGTCGAGCTCACCGGTCTTCTCGCGCGCCTGCGCGTCGGCGGTGATGCGGTCCTCCACGGCAACGACCAGCGCTCGCCGCGCGGCGAGCTGCTGGTCGTCGGTGGCGTCGGCCGCGGGCTTGAGTCGCGGCGCCGCGCCGTGGTGGGGAGCTTGGATCTTCTTGAGGCGCGCTTTGAGGGCCTCGACGCGCCGGGTCTGCTCGGCCTTCTGGCGTGCCTCGCGATCGTCGCGGTCGCTCAGCGCGAGCAGGCCGACGACGCCGGCGCCGGCGAGGATCAGGACGCCGATGACGCCCGCGATCAGCCAGCGCCGCTGGAGCGTGGAGCGCGAGGCCGTGTAGTAGGAGCGCTGGCAGTGCGGACAGCGCTCGTACCGCGTGCGGCCCTCGAGCCCGCAATGCGGGCAGGTGCGCAGGGGAGGCTCGGGCGTCTCGTCGGGCACGACGTAACCAGCGTAGACATCTTTGGTGGTTGTGCGCAAGACTAAAGGCGCAATGGATCGCTTCGACCCCGGACCCCAACCGTCGGGCCGGTCGCCCGCGCCGGGGCGGCTCGGGCTCGTGCAGGCGTTCGCCAACGCGTTCTGGGATCTGGACCGCGACGGGGCGGACGAGTGGGGCGATGCAGATGAGTACGCAGCGTGGCTGGCGGCGCGCGGGTTCGGCGGGGGCGACGTGGGCGAGGCGGACCGCCTGCGGGCTGTTGCTCTACGCGAGGCGGTGCGCGACCTGGCGCGACGCCATCACGACGATCCGACGCCAGCGCCGGCGGGCGCGCCGGAGCTCGCCGTCCTGGATGAGGCCGCCGCGCGCGCGGCGTTGCGGGTCTCCGTGGCCGGCGACGCGCCCGTCCACGTCCCGGTCGGTGACGGGCCCGACGACGCGCTCGCGCTGGTGGTCGCCGTCGTCGCCGAGGCGATGGCCGACGGCACCTGGACGCGTCTGAAGGCGTGCCCCGGGCCGCACTGCGGCTGGGTCTTCTTCGACGGCTCGAAGAACCGCTCGCGCCAGTGGTGCTCGATGCAGATCTGCGGCAACCGGGTGAAGGGCCGCGAGTTCCGGGCGCGCCGCCGCTCGTCCGCGTCCTCACGCTGATCAGACCAACCGCCGATGCGAGTCCTAGCCTTCGCAGGGCTCCGCGGAGGTCCGTCGAACGGACGCTTCACCACTCGTTCACCGCGAGCTCGACCCCACGACCGACTCTGTGTCCGCGCCCATGGCTGCTTTGTCCTCCCGTCTGACGCCGCTGCGTGCACCGCAGCCGCGGCTCCGCCACCTGCGCCGCGAACGGCTGCGCCTGGCCGACGGTGCGCGGACCACGCTCTACGTGGCCCGCTACGACCTGCGCCGCTTCGAGCTGCGTGTCGTGCGATTGCGGCAGCCCGCGCCGCTGGAGGCGTTCTGCCGCGCGAACGGCTTCGACGAGGCGCTGGTCGGCGGCTTCTACGAGCGCCCGGACCTGATCCCGCTCGGCGAGTTGCGCACCGGCGGCGTCGCGCGGCGCCACGTGCCGTTCACGGCGCCGTTCGACGGGATGCGCGCGTGCCTGAGCGTCGACGGGACGAGCGTGGCGATCGCGCGCCGCGCCGCATTTCCGACGTCGCCGCCCGGCGATCTCCTCCAGGCCGGGCCGCTGCTGGTGCGCGGCGGCGCCGTCGTCCGCGGCGACGAGGAGGGCTTCTCGGCCGGCGCCTCGCAGTTTGACTCCGACATCACCGACGGCCGCCACCCACGCGCCGCGGTGGGCGTGACGCGGCGCGGCGAGCTGTTGGCGGTGGCCTGCGACGGCCGCGCCGACGACGAGGCCGGGTTGCGGATCGACGAGCTCGCCGAGGCGATGGCCGCGCTGGGCGCGGTGCAGGCGATGAACCTGGATGGTGGGGGCTCGACGTCGCTGGTCTGCGGCGGGCGGCTGCGCAACGTGCCGCGCGAGTCGCACGGGGTGGCGCTGCCGGGTGGGCGGACGGTGCCGACGGCGCTGGTGTTTCGGCGGCGCTGAGGGGCCTGCGGCGTTGGTGGCGCTGCGCGAGGCGCTGGGGTTTGCGGCGAAGGGGCGTGAGGCCGTTGAGGCGTGGCGACCGTCTCTGGTGTGGATCGTCGCCAGGGGCACCGCCGGCGGCGGGGATGAACAGCGCATCAAGACATGATTGCGGGCCTCATGGGGCGTCCGTTGGCCTTGGGGTTTGAGGGTTCGGGCTCGAAGGACGCGCGTTTGAGGGTCCGGGTCGTTTTAGCGTCGTATATCGACCATAAAACGACCCGGATCCCGATTTCGAGGTGCGGGTCGCTGCGAGCTGGCATATGCAGCTCTCAGCGACCCGGATCTCCGAAACCCTGATCCCTCGAACCCCAGCGGCCGAGGGACCGCCCTTGAGGCCGAGTCTGATGTCTTGATGCGGCTGTAAATCCCCGCCGCCGGAATCGCCCCCAGCGACGATCCACACCCCAAGCGGTCGCCACGCCCCAACAGCCTCACGCCCTCGCCGTCTTAAGCGCCCGCGCCGACACTCACTCCGACAGTCACCTCCCGAAACGCCCGCACCACCATCCCCGACGACAGTCACCTTTCCGGTCTGCTGTACAACAGAGAGCGTGCATGCGCTCTCCGCTCTGATGTTCTTCCCAAGGGGTGGCTCAGCGCATGTCACCCGCGCACTCGCCACCGAGATGCCAAACCACGGCTGGGACGTCACGCTCGTGACCGGCTCGCGCTCCTCCGGCCTCGGCGACGCCCGCACGTTCTTCGATGGCCTCGACGTGCGGCCGGTGGACTTCGATGCCGGCGACGCGCCGCTGCATCCGTCCTACGAGGACCGGCCGGGCGCAGCGGACCAGGTCTTCGCAGCGGTCGACGACGAGACCTACAACAAGCACGTCGACGCCTGGGCCAACGCGCTTGAAGACGCCGACGCCAACAGCGCCGACGTCCTACAACTCCACCACCTGACGCCGATCCACGAGGCGGCCGCGCGCGTCGCGCCGGACGTCCCGGTCGTCACCCACCTGCACGGGACCGAGCTGCTGATGCTCGAGGCGATCGCCGACGGCGCCCCTTGGCCGCACGCTCAGGCATGGGCCCGCCGGATGCGCCGCTGGGCGCAGGACTCGGCGAAGATCCTCGTCCTGGAGCGGTCGCAGATCGCGCGCGTCGAGGAACTGCTCGGCGTCGGCGCCGATCGCTGCGTGGTCACCCCCAACGGCTTTGACCCGACCTGCTTCGAGCGCATCGCGATCGACCGCGCCGCCCACTACCGCCGCCACCTGGTCGACGAACCGCGCGGCTGGCTGCCCGGTGAAGACGAGGGCTCGGCGCACTACACAGCGGCCGACATCGCGCCGCTGGTCGGCGGCGGACCGGTCGCGATCGCCGTCAGCCGCTTCACCGCGGTCAAGCGCCTCGGGCTGCTGGTCCGCGCCTGGGCGCGCGGGCAGCGCGAGCGGCTGCTGCCGGCCGACGCGTCCCTGGTCCTGCTCGGCGGCTACCCGGGCGAGTGGGAGGGTGAGCACCCGGCCGACGCGATCACCGCCTCCGGCGCGCGCGGCGTCTTCCTCGCGGGCTGGCACGGCCACGACGCGCTCCCGTCCTTCCTCTCGGCCGCCGATGTCAACGTCCTTGCCTCGGTCCGCGAGCAGTTCGGGTCGGTGCTCGTCGAGGGCATGGCCTGCGGGCTGCCCGCGGTCGCCGTCAACCGCTTCGGCCCAGCCTCGATCATCGACGACGGCGAGACCGGCTGGCTCGTGGAACCCGACGACGAGCACGCGTTGAGCCTCGCCATCGCCGCCGCGCTCACTGACGACGAGGAGCGCCGCCGCCGCGGGCGCCGCGCCCGCCGCTCCGCCCAGGAGCGCTTCTCCTGGCCGGCGATCGCCGGCCGGCTGGCGTCGGTATTCGACGAGGTCGCCGACGTCGCTGACGGACGCCTGGCCGCGCCAGGCACCGCCGCGTGACCGAGCCGGAGACGACGGCGAGCCGCCGTTCGGAGCTCCGGCGCATCGGGCGCCTCTTCAAGCCCTACAAGATGAGGCTGGGCTCGGTGCTGGCGCTGATCGCGCTCAGCGCCAGCATCAGCCTGATCTCGCCGTTCCTGCTGCGCGAGGTCCTCGACGACGCGATCCCCAACGACAACACCGGGCTGCTGACGTGGCTCGTGCTCGGGATGATCGCGGTGGCCGTGATCACCGGCGCGCTCGGCGTAGCGCAGACGTTCTTGTCCAACGTGGTCGGCCAGGAGGTCATGCACGACCTCCGCGCCGCGGTCTACCGCCACCTCCAGCGGTTGTCATTGGCCTTCTTCACGCGCACGCGCACCGGCGAGGTCCAGTCGCGGATCGCGTCGGACATCGGCGGGATCCAGTCGGTGGTGACCTCGACCGCGACGTCGATCGTCTCCAACGTCACGACGGTCCTGGCCACGATCGCCGCGATGTTCGCGCTGGACTGGCGGCTGGCGGCGTTCAGCCTCGCCGTCCTGCCGTTCTTCGTGTGGATGACGCGGCGCGTCGGCGGCGAGCGGCGCAAGATCACCGCCCAGCGGCAGGGGCGCGTGGCCGACATGTCGTCCTTGGTCGAGGAGTCGCTGAGCGTCTCCGGGATCCTGCTCGGCCGGACGATGGGCCGCGGGGAGGAGCTGGCCGACCGCTTCTCCGCCGAGTCCCGCGAGCTGGCGACGTTGGAAGTGCGCTCGCGCATGGCGGGGCGTTGGCGGATGGCGTCCGTGCAGATGTCGTTCGCGATCATGCCCGCGTTGGTCTACTGGTTCGCCGGCCAGACGTCGGCGATCTCGGTGGGCACGTTGGTGGCCTTTACAACGCTCCAGACGCGGCTGCTGTTCCCGATCGGATCGTTGTTGTCGGTGTCGGTCGACCTTCAGTCCTCGCTGGCGCTCTTCCACCGGATCTTCGAGTACCTCGACTTGCCGGTGGACCTCGCGGAGGCCGATCACCCGCGCACCCTCCACGACGTCCGCGGGGAGGTCGCGTTCGAGTCCGTCACGTTCGGCTACGACCCCGATGGGCCGCCGACACTTGATGGCATTGACTTGACCGTCCCGGCCGGGTCGTTCACGGCGATCGTGGGGGAGACCGGCAGCGGTAAGACCACGTTGGGGTACTTGGTCGCGCGGCTGTACGACGTCGGCGCGGGCCGCGTGGCGATCGACGGCACCGACGTGCGCGATGTCTCGTTCGCGTCGCTGGCCGAGACGGTGGGGTTGGTCTCGCAGGACACCTACCTGTTCCACGCGACCGTGCGCGAGAACCTGCGCTTCGCGCGGCCGAACGCGACCGACGCCGAGCTCGAAGCCGCGGCGCGCGCGGCGCAGATCCACGAGCTGATCGCGTCGCTGCCGGAGGGCTATGAGACGACCGTCGGCGAGCGCGGCTACCGCTTCAGCGGCGGCGAGAAGCAGCGGATCGCGATCGCGCGGGTCGTGCTGCGCAACCCGCCGATCTTGGTTCTGGACGAGGCGACCAGCGCGCTGGACAACGAGACCGAGCGCGCCGTGCAGGACGCGCTGGACCACCTCGCGGCCGGGCGCACGACGATCGCGATCGCCCATAGGCTGTCGACCGTGCGCGACGCCGACCAGATCGTGGTGCTCGACGGCGGCCGGATCGTCGAGACCGGGACGCACGAGGAGCTGCTGGAGCGCGGCGGGCGCTACGCGGCGCTGCACGAGGCACAGGAGACGCGGGCGTGAGCGACGCGCGACCGCGGCTGCTCGCCCTCGACCTCGCCGCTTCGCCCGTCGCGTGGGGCGAGGCCGGGTTCGCGATCGGTGAGAGGAACGTCGTCGGGATCGGCGCGACCGAGGTGCGGCTGCGGGACGAAGGCGACGGCTTCTTCAGCTGGACCCTCTCCGGCGCCGTGCCCGACGGCGACGGAACGCTCGAAGGCGTGCCCACGACGGTCGCCGCGCCTCCAGGCCAAGCGGCGGCCGCAACCCACGCCAACGGCGTCACCGCGATCGACCACGTCGTCCTCGCCACGCCCGACACCACCCGCACCTTCGAGGCGCTCGAAGCCTCCGGCTTCACCCTGCGCCGGATCCGCGACGCCAGCGACACCCTGCGCCAGGGCTTCTTCCTCTTCGAGGAGTGCGTGCTCGAGGTCGTCGGTCCGCCCGAGCCGCCGCCCGACGGCGGCGCGGCCTCCATCTGGGGCATCACGCTCGTCGCGCCCGACCTCAGCGCGCCCGCCTTCGGCCCGCACCTCTCCGCGCCACGCCCCGCCGTCCAGCCAGGCCGGGAGATCGCGGTCTTCGACCGCGCCGCCGGCCTCGGCGCGCGGGTCGCGCTGATGACCCCGCGCGCGTGAGACCGCATCGATACTGACGCGCGCCCGATCGCCCCATAGGTTCGCGTAAGCGCCGCACCGGACGGCGGTTTGGGAGGGCAGACACCCTCTCCCTCCCCGACACACCAGGAGCTTACGATCAACATGGGGTTCTTGAAGGACATCAAAAACCTGCAGAAGCAGGCCGAGGCCATGACGCCGCCGGAGCACCGCGGCGTGATGGGCGGCTTCCGCCAGATGCGCGACGGCGTCGCGCAGGCCAACGAGATGCTCGGCAGCATGCAGGCCGAAGGCCAGAAGGCCCAGCACTTGATGGCCAACGGCCAGGTTGCCTCCGCGACGATCACCGCCGTCCGCGACACGGGCATGACCATCAACGACAACCCGACCGTGGAGCTCGACCTGGCGGTCTCCCTCAACGGCACCGAGCCTTACGCGGTCACGCACCGCCAGACGATCTCCCGGATCGCGATCCCCTCGTTCCAGCCTGGCGCGACGGTCCCGGTCCGTGTCGATCCGAGCGACCGGACGTCGCTCATGATCGGGTGAGCACGTAGCACCTTCGTACTTACGGACCTTGGTCGCCGTCTCTCCGCTGGACCGGACAATGGCGGCCAACGGCGTGCGTCCCCGGCTCCGCACAGCCGGGGACGCCGCCACCCTTAAAGACCCAGCGCGCGCTCCTTGATCACGCACTCCCAGTACGGGGTGACATCGCCACCGCAGGTCTCCGGGCCCGTCAGGACCGCTCGCGGCCCGATCGGCGCCCAGCCGTGGTGGGCGTGGTGGTCGGGCACGATCCGCGTCGCGGCCGTGCGCAGGTCGCGTCGGACGAAGCCCCACTTCGGCCCGGAGCAGCCGCTCGAGTCACCGAGGCACGTCGTCAGCCAGCCCAGCGTGCGCCCGTCGAAGAACTGCGGCGCGAGGATCGACTGTCCGCCCTCGCCGGCGCCGACGGTCGCCAGCGTCCGCCGCCGCCCGGTCGCGACGTTCTGAACGCCCACCTTCTGCGCGTCGTTGCCGCCGACCCGCGAGTCGACGTACTGGATCACCGAGACGAGCCGCGCACCGCGCAGCTCCAGCTCGCGCATGCTCGGGTAGGACTTGGGCTGCCGCGCTGGGATCCGGCCACGCCACGGGTGCAGGATCCGCGGGCGCAGCCCGGGGCCGAAGCGCATCGCGACCGCGTCGTCGTCATCCTCGCGATCGGTCCACGCCAGGCGCCCGCGCCAGAGCGTCACCGACGTCGCAGGACGCGCGGCCTGCGACGTCTGGCCGACCAGGCGCGAGGGCATCAACGGCAGCCGCCCGATCCGGATCCGGCACTTCGCTCCGGCCGGCTCGCAGACCGAGACGACGATCGACGGCCGGCCGACCGCGTCGGGGCCGAGGTCGAACGGGATGCCGACGGGGATCGGGCTGTCGCCCTCTTGGACGCGAGCGCGCTCCGGCCGTGTGGTGACCCTGCCGCCGGGCGCGCGGACGCGGATCACGTAGCGCTTGCCGTCCGCGGTCGTGTCCTGCCACGCCGCCCAGCCGCCGTAGGAGTGAATCGGGCCGGGCGCGTGGGCCTGCGCGACAGGGTGCTCGGCGGCGGCCATCGCCTCCCCAACGACGCCGGACCGCGATCCGCCACGCCGATGTGTCGTTTGCCGGACCGAACAGACGTCCATGCGAGGCGCACTCTGCTCGCGCGCGGCCGAAAGGCGATCGATAGACACCGCAGTGCCTCGACTGCGTCACATCCTCGCCCCGCTGGTTGCGCTGACCGCCGCGTTGGCGGTCGGAGTCCCGTCCGCATCGGCTGCCGCGTGCGCGAACACGGACGTCTCGGCCAGCAATCCGGCCGCGGCCGACGCGACGCTCTGCCTCCTCAACAAGGAGCGCACGAGCCGTGGGCTGGGCGCGCTGACGCGGTCGGCGGTGCTGGACAAGGCCGCGGACAAGTTCGCCGCCGACATGGTCGAGCGCGAGTTCTTCGACCACGTCTCGCCGGGCGGTGGGACGTTCATGGACCGCATCAAGGCCGCCGGCTGGCTGCCGTCGGGCTCCTGGACCGCGGGCGAGAACATCGCCTGGGGCTCGGGCTCGCTGGCCACGCCGGAGTCGATCGTCGACGGCTGGATGCACAGCCCCGGTCACCGCGCCAACATCCTCAACGGCGCGTTCACCCAGATCGGGATCGGGATCGCCGACGGCGCGCCGCAGGACGGCATCCGCGGCGAGGCCGGGACCTACGTCAACGACTTCACCGGCGGCGGCACCAAGAAGCGCGCCGCCAAGCGCGCCCGCCGCGCCTCGAAGCACCGCTAGCGCGGCGCCGCGCCCTCAGCTCGCCTTCGCGACCAGCGTGTAGCGCGCCTGCGCGCGCTTGCGCGCCTTGTCGGCCTCGACCTCGCGGTCCTTCGGCGCCGCGTTGGTCACCAACGACCCCAGCAGCTCCTCGGTGGCCGCCGTAATCGCGGCGACCGCGTGGTCGAACGCCTCTTCGTTGGCCTGCGACGGCTTCGTGAAGCCGCTGACCTTCCTCACGTATTGCAGCGCCGCGGCCCGGACCTCGTCCTCGGACGCCGGCGGCGCGAAGTTGTACAGGGTGCGGATGTTGCGGCACATGCACCCAAGCGTAGGACTACGCCGCCTGGGCGTCCAGCTCGGTCGCCAGGTCGGCGACCACCCGCTCCTGAGCCGCATACGCCTCGCGCAGCGCCGCCGTGGCGCCCTCATCGGCCACGACCTCGGGCGGTGGATGCAACGCCAGCGCCGCGCGCACGCGCAGCGCCAGCTCGCCGCCGCCGATCGCCTCGGCCAGGTGCGCGAGCACGCCCTCGCGGACGCGCGCGCCGTCGGCGAACGCCGCCAGGACCGTGTCCGGCGACAGCGGTGTCCGGCCGAAGACGCGTCCGTGCAGGACCGCCGGGTTCGCGCGGTGTCCGAGCGCCTGCTCGGCGGCCAGCTCGTCGCGCAGCGCCACGGCGCCCGCCAGGTGCTCGATCGCCTGCGTGATCCCGGTCGCGTCGACCGGCAGCGACGCGCGCAGCTCCTCGGAGACCGCCGCCAGCAGCGCGGCCCGCTCAGCCCGCGCGCCCGCCAGGATCGCGTCGACCTCGGCGCGGTAGGTGCTCACGCCTCCGAGACTACGAGGCGCTGAACGACTGCGTCCCGATCGCTGCCAGCAGCTGGAGCGCCTGGGCGTCGGGCGAGCCCGGAGGCGCGGTGTAGACGATCAGCCGCAGATCGCTGCCGCGGACCTGGAGGATGTCGCAGTCGATCGTGATCCGCCCGACCTCGGGATGGTCGACCGACTTGCGCGATGACGTGCGCGGCGCGACCGGCGCCTGCTCCCAGAGCTCCGCGAACTTCGGCGAGGCCTTCAGGAGATCCTCGATCAGCTCTCGCAGGACGACGTCCTCCGGGTAGCGCCCGCGCGCCTCGCGCAGATCGGCGACGACCTCGCAGTCCATGCTGCGGGACTCCTCCGAGCTGCGCACGAACCGCGTCGTCGCGCCCGTGAACTGGCTCCAGGCGATGTTGCGCTCGCGCGGGCCCAGGTCGCGCTTGTCGCCGACCAGCGCGATCGCCAGCGCGTTGGCGGCCACCACCTCGTAGGCCGCGTCGATGACCATCACCGGCACGTCGCCGAGCCGGTCGATCACGCGCTGCACCGACGGCGTCAGGTGGCGGTTGATCGTCCCGGCCAGCGGCTCGGCCTGCCCAGCGACGCGGAAGAGGTGCGCGCGCTCGTCGTCGCTGAGCCGCAGCGCACGGGCCAGCGGCGCCAGCACGGACGGCGACGGGTGCGCGGCCCGGCCCTGCTCCAGGCGCGCCAGGTAGTCCACCGACACGCCCGCCAGCTGCGCCAGCTCCTCGCGCCGCAGCCCGGGCGCGCGGCGCCGGCCGCCGCTCGGCAGCCCGACGTCGGCGGGGGAGAGGCGGTCGCGCCATGTGCGCAGGCAGGCGGCGAGCTCGGAGCACGGTCGCGCCCCTGGCGCGGCTGGTTCTCCCAGGCACTGCGGAGGCGTCTCCATGCGCTCCATTGTCGCGCACTCCGGCGCGCCTATCGTCGCCCTGCCAGTCCCAGGGAACCGGCGTCCTCTTTTGCCGCGACGGTCCAAGGCGCACCCTGGAGGCATGACCACCACCTTGATCACCGGGGCCAACAAGGGCCTCGGCCACGAGTCCGCCCGCCGTCTGATCGACGCCGGGCACGACGTCTGGGTCGGCGCCCGCGACGCCACCGCGGGCCAGGACGCCGCCGACAAGCTCGGCGCGCGCTTCGTGCAGCTCGACGTCACCGACGACGCCTCGGTCGCCGCCGCCGTCCAGACGATCCGCGACGCGGGCACCGGCCTCGACGTCCTCATCAACAACGCGGGCATCGTCGGCCCGATGGCCGCGCTGCGCGACACGACCGCCGACGACGTCGCCAAGACCTACGAGACCAACGTCTTCGGCGTCGTGCGCGTCACCCAGGCGTTCGTGCCGTTGTTGGAGGAGTCGGAGAACCCTGTGATCGTCAACGTCGCAAGCGGCCTCGGATCGCTCGCGGTCAACAACGACACGTCGCGCGTCGAGAACACCATCATCAGCCTCGGCTACCCGACGTCGAAGACCGCCGTCGTCGCGCTGAGCGACATGTACGCTCGCGCGCTGCCGAGCTTCCGCGTCAACGTCGTCGACCCCGGCTACACCGCCACCGACCTCAACGGCCATTCCGGCCACCAGACGGTGACCGAGGGGACCGACGCGATCGTGGCGATGGCGCAGGTCGGCAAGGACGGCCCGACGCAGACCTTCCAGGACCGCGACGGGCTGGTGCCCTGGTAGCGGGCGTCGCGCCTACAGGCCCGACGGGTGCCGCGCGACGTAGCCCGCCGTCGAGCGCATCCCCGGGCCCCAGCGCGAGCCGCTGGCGGAGCGGCCGCTGGTGTCGTAGCGGCGGCCGTTGATGACCATGAACGCGTGGCCGCTGTTGGCGTAGATCGTGACGTACTTGCCACGACCCGGCTTGCCGTAGGACATCAACTCGCCCGAGTCCATCGGGCGACCCAGGCGGCCCATGCCGTGCAAGACGTAGGACACGGTGCCCGAGCAGTCGTAGCCGGCCGCCGTGAAGGAGCCGTGGCCGCCGCCGTAGATGTAGGGCTTGAACTGGATGCGGTTGGCGGCCGCGACGGCGCGGCGCAGGAGGATCACGTGGCGGGGGACCACCCGGACGCCGCCGATGCCGGAGCGCTTGAGCACCGGGTGCGTGCCGGTCACGCCGAGCGCCGACCATGTGCCGGGGCCAACGACGCCGTCGGCGGTCAGCCCGTGGGCGCGCTGAAAGGTCTTGACGGCGCTCGCGGTGCCGGGTCCGAAGACGCCGTCGGCGGCGATGCCGAGCTTGCGCTGCAGGAGCCGCACCGAGCCGCCACGGGAGGACGACCCGCCGCCACGCGAAGCGCGCGACGTCCCGCCGGCGCGCGACGCGGCGCGCGCCTTGCCGGACTGGTGGACCAAGCGCCAGGTGACCGTGCCGACGATGCCGTCGACCGACAACCCGTGCTTGCGCTGGAACCGGCGCACGGCCTTGTAGGTGCCCTTGCCGAAGATGCCGTCGGCGGGGGAGAGGCCGAGGTCGCGCTGCAGGACCTTGACGCGCACGCCGTGGCTGCCCTTCTTCAGCGGCTTGGCGTCAGCCGCTGAGGCAGCCGGAAGCGAGATGGCGGCCGCCGCGAGGAGCGGGACCAGTGCGTGGCGGGATCTGGGAACAGGCATAGGGGGCTGCGCCTACGAGGTGAGCTGTCGGGCTCGCGCCGTACAGACGGCGCTACGCGGTCATCCGGACCGTGATTCGCCCCGGCGACCGGGATGCGGTCGCAGTGGGTCCCCCGTCCGTTCGTCTCCGAACGGCTCGGCACGCCGTCGTTCTACCAGTCGAAATCCCTGCAAAGCGCAAGATCCCTTGCAGGATCCATAACCGCAAAGCGCCGTGCTAGACGCCGACGCGACGCATCGAGCGCACGGCGAGCGCCCCGAGCGCGCCCACCAGGCCGACGGTGGCCAGCAGCGCCGGCCACGTCTCGGCCCACGTCACGTGCGCGACGAAGCCCTGCCGGACGCCATCCAGCACCTGCGTGACCGGGTTGACGGTGGCGATCGCCTGCATCCAGCCGGCCAGCAGGTCCATCGGCGCGTAGGCGGTGGTGAACAGCACGGCCATGAAGCCGACGGTCTGCATCAGCGGTGCCGCCTGCTGGGTCTTGAACTTCAACGCGACCAGGACCGCGTACAGCGCCATCGCGGTCGCCAGGCCCATCACCAGCAGCGCGTCGATCGCCAGCGCGCCGGCGCCCGGCCAGTCGACGCCCAGCGCGAAGGCCACGATCAGCAGGAACGTCGCGGGCAGCAACGCGCGCAGCGCCGCGCTCGCCACCAGCCCCGCGAGGATCGTCACGCGCGGCGCGGGGCAGACCATCAGCCGATCGAACCAGCCGCGCTCGATGTCGCGCGCGAGGTTCACGCCGGTCGCCGCGCCCGTGAACGCCGCTCCTTGCAAAAGGCCTACAGGAACGATGAACGTGCGGAAGTCGGTGGCGTCGAAGCCCGGCAGCTGGGCCGCCTCGCCGAACACGCCGCTCAACCCCACCAAGAAGATCGACGGCGCCAGGACGCCCGGCAGCGCCGCGCCCGGCACGCGCGTCAGCTCGTTCAGCGCCCGCCGCACGAGCGCGCCGATGACCGCCAGCGAGCGCCTCATGCGTTGCGCAGCCTTCCGCGCAGCGCGAGCACCGCAAGCGCGGCGAACACGAGCACCAGCCCGACCGCCGCCGCAAGGCCTTCAAGAACAGGCGCAGCCGAGATCCCCGAGATGATGGGGTCGCGCATCCCGTCGGCGACGTAGGACAAGGGGTTGATGTCGGCGAACCAGTCGGCCGGCGCCTCCAGCAGCGCGCGTGGGAAGAACGCGCTGGAGACGAACAGCACGACGAAGACCAGCGGGAAGATCCCCTGGACGGTCGAGGCGTTGCGCGCCCGCAACGCGATCAGCACGCCGAGCGCGGCGAAGCCGGTCCCGGCGATCGCCCCGATCAAGATCACCAACAAGACGCCGAGCACGCCGCCGTGAAACGACACGCCGAAGACCGCGCCGAGGATCAGGAACCAGACGACCTGCGCGGCGGCGATCGCGGTCCCGGCCAGGATCCGGCCGAGCACGATGGACACGCGCGGGATCGGCGAGGCGACCAGCCGATCGAAGAAGCCGCCTTCGATCTCCAGCGCGGTCCCGATGCCCTGCATGACGCCGCCGAGCAGCAGCGACTGGGTCATCGCGCCGGCCAGCTGGAAGTCCAGGAAGCCGTCGACTTCAGGGAAGCCCGGCAGGTCGGTCGACCGGTGCAGCCCGCCGGTGTTGATCGCCAGGAACAGCGTCGGCATCAGCACCAGCGGCGCCAGGAACTGCGGGCGGCGCAGGATGTTGCGCAGCGTCCGCGCCGCGAGCGCCCACGACGGAGAGGCGATCCCGGTGAGCACTTAGACGGCCGCCGGCGCCGGCGCGGCGCCCTCGATCCGGTGCCCGGTCTTCTCCGCGAAGACGTCGTCCAGCGTGGGGCGGACGAGCTCGATGCCCTCGACCGTGAAGCCGGCCTCGTCGAGCGCGCGCACGACCGGCGCCATCGCCGCAGCGCCGGACTCGACGCGCAACGACACGTGGACGCCAGGCGCCGCCGAGCAGAGATCGCCGTAGGGCGCCACGGCGCGCCCCGCGGCCTCCGCGTCTGGCTCGATGTCGCCGCCGTTGCGCGACAACGTGATGTCCAGGTGCGGCCGCCCGACCTCGGCCTTCAGCGCCGCCGGCGTGCCCTCGGCCACGATCCGCCCGTGGTCGATGATCCCGACGCGATCGGCGAGCTGATCGGCTTCCTCCAGGTACTGCGTGGTCAGGAAGACCGTCGTGCCCTCGTCGCGCAGCCGGCGGACCTCGTCCCACAGCGTCGAGCGCGACGTCGGGTCAAGGCCGGTCGTCGGCTCGTCCAGGAACAGGACCTCGGGGGCGTGGATCAACGCCATCGCGAGGTCCAGCCGGCGCCGCATGCCGCCGGAGTAGGTGCCGACGCGGCGCTCGGCCGCCTCCGAGAGCCCGACGCGATCGATCAGGTCCGCGGCGCGCGCGGCCACGCTGCGGCGCGGGATCCCGTGCAGGGTCGCCTGGAGCTCCATCAGTTCGCGGCCGGTCATCAGCAGGTCCAGCGCCGCCTCCTGGAGCGCGACGCCGATTCGCTGGCGCACCTCGCCGGGCTGCGAAGCGACATCGAAGCCCGCGATCCGCGCGTGGCCGCCGGTCGGCCGCAGCAAGGTCACCAACATGCGCACGGTGGTGGTCTTGCCGGCGCCGTTGGGCCCGAGGAACCCGTACACCTCGCCCGGCGCGACCGCGAGGTCGATGCCGTCCACCGCCCGGAAGTCGCCGAACGTGCGCTCAAGACCTACGACTTCGACGGCTGACCCTGGCATTGGCTGCGCATCCTACGAGGCTGGACGGGTAGGTCTGAGGCAATGCAGCTGGACGCGACGCAGCACACCGCGGTGACCGCCCTGCTCGACCAGGCCGAGGAGGCCGGGTCGCTGTGCTTTGCGGACATCGCCCAGACCGTGGCCCGACTGGACCTCGACGATGAGGCCCAAGGCCAGATCGAGGACGAGGCGCGCAGCCGCGGGATCGCGCTCAGCGACGACTGCGGGCGTGCCGAGATCCCGGCCACGCACTACCTCAACGGCGACCTGGCGAGCACGACCACCGACGCGCTGTCGCTGTTCCTACAGGAGGTCCGCCGCCACCCGCTGCTGACCGCCGCCGAGGAGATCGACCTCGCCAAGCGGATCGAGAACGGGGACGAGGCCGCCAAGGAGCGGATGATCACCTCCAACTTGGCGTTGGTGGTCTCGATCGCCAAGCGCTACCCGACCGACGGCATGACCTTGCTCGACCTGATCCAAGAGGGCATCTTCGGCCTGATCCGCGCGGCCGAGAAGTTCGACTGGCGTCGCGGCTTCAAGTTCTCCACCTACGCGACCTACTGGATCCGCCAGGCGATCCAGCGCGGCATGGAGAACAAGGAGCGCACGATCCGCATCCCCACCAACGTGCTCCAGCGCGAGCGCAAGGCCGCGCGTGCCGAGAAGGAGCTGACCAGCGAGCTTGGTCGTAAGCCGACGGCTGAAGAGATCGCCGAGCGCGCCGAGCTGGCACTGCGCGACGTCGAGGCGCTGAAGGACATGGCGCGCACCGTGACGTCGCTGGACCGGCCGGTGGGCGAGGGCGGCGAGGCGGCGTTCGGGGACCTGCTGCCGTCCGACGCGCCTGCGCCCGAGGAAGAGGTGACGGTGTCGCTGCGCGAGACGGCGGTCCGCCACGCGCTGGCGTCGCTGCCCGAGCGCGAGCGAACCGTGGTCGAGCTGCGCTACGGGCTCGACGGCGAAGAGGCGCCGGTCGGCGTCCAGGAGATCTCCCGGCGCATGGGCCTGCGCCAGAACGAGGTGCGAACGCTCGAGCGCCGGGCGCTCGAGCACCTCTCCACGGTCCGCGAGATCGAAGCGCTCAAAGACGCGGCTTAGGCCGCCGCTCGGCCTGGAGCCTGAAGCGGATTACGGCGCTCGGACCAACGTGGGTCCGAGCGCCTCCGCCCGGTCATAGGCCACCGCTGTTTTCTAACATCCCAGGACGAGTGTGTATGCCTGGGCGGCGTCACACTCCAGACCACCCGGACTGACCGCCGATCCGAGGATCGGCGCGTTGCCAAGGTTTGGGTCCGAAGACCCCGGTCCAGTGGGCGGCCCGCCGGACGACAGATCCTAGCGAGACCAGGAAGCTGACCCGATCGGACTAGACCGATCGGCGGACGCTGCTACAGTTGTTGATGTACAGGCCGAGGAGAGACCTCGGCGAAGCAGTGCCCGTGTGTCCGCAGTCGTTGCCTAGAAGCATCCTCCGCGCAGCACCAGAGCACCAACGTGGAGGTATTTCGATGGCTACCGGAACCGTGAAGTGGTTCAGCGACGAGAAGGGCTTTGGCTTCATCACCCCCGACGACGGGGGCAAGGACCTCTTCGTGCACCACACGGCGATCAACAGCGACGGCTTCCGTACGCTCGCCGAGGGCGCGAAGGTCTCCTACGAGGCTGAGAGCGGGCCGAAGGGTCCGAACGCGGTCAACGTCTCGCCGGTCTAGGCCCTTAAGCCAGACCCGCGGCACTGCGGACGGCGAGCGCGCATTGCGCTCGCCTCCGCACAAGGCGCGTTGATCGCGCCGACCAGGAAGGATCGACCATGATCCGACTGATCTGCGGCAGCTGCCTGCGTCTTTGGGACGCGCAGCTCCATGGCCATCGCAGCACCTGCCCCCATTGCGGCGGCGCGCTGCGGTTGCACTAGGAATCCACAGAGCCCGGGGCGTCGAGGTTTCACGCCCCGGGCAGGGTTCCCTTCTTGTAGGACTCCTTGACGGTCTCGGGCGTGCCGGCGTACGCCTCCTCGGAGTCCCAGGTCTCCTCCGCGACGCTCGTCCCGTGACGGGCCGCGACCGGATCGACCGGGTAGACGCAGTCCGGCGTCTTGCCGTCGCTGCGCGCGCCGGTCATCAGGATCGCCGCAGGCTCGTCGCTCGCGTTGGCGAACGCGTGGCGTGTCCACGCGGGGCAGTGGAAGTAGTCCCACGGCTTCAGGACTCGCTCCTCGCCCTCGACGATCAGCGTCGGGGTGCCCGACAACACCAGGAAGCCCTCCTGGCCGCCCTCGGCGTGGTAGCGCGTGCTCACCTCGCCGGGTTCCAACACGTGGATGTTGATCCCGTAGTCGGCGAAGCGCCGTTCGGGCATGTCGACGTCGACGTAGCGGCCCCACCCGGGGGCGGCGTGCCACGGCTGCTCGGTGGCGTTCAGGACGTGCCAGGGCTCGGTCGGTTCAGGCATGCGCGGAACGTACCCGCGAGTGCGTCGATCGCCGCACGATCTCGCCGTCCACCCGTCCCCATAAAGTCACACCCCGCATGCCTTCCTCCGCACCCGCTTACCGTCGTCGCGCGAAGTCCTCGCGTCCCCCCGAGACGCCCGTCGAGGCCCGCACCGGCGAGGCCCTGATCTGGACCGACGGTGCCTGTAGCGGCAACCCGGGCCCGGGCGGCTGGGCAGCGATCGTCGTCGGGCCGGACGGCGCGGAGCCAATCGAGCTGTCGGGCGGCGAGTCGCACACCACCAACAACCGCATGGAGTACACCGCGGCGCTGGAGGGCATGCGATCGCTACCGGCAGGCTCGACGATCTGCATCGTCACCGACTCGACGTTGTTGTTGGACTCGATGACCAAGTGGATCCACGGCTGGAAGAAGAAGGGCTGGAAGACCTCCGCCGGCCAGCCGGTGAAGAACCAGGACCTCGTCACCGCACTTGACGACGAGATGGCCCGCCACGCGGACGTGCGCTGGCACTGGGTGAAGGGCCATGAGACCGGCGCGGAGCACGCGTACAAGGCGCTGAACGACCGCGCGGATCGGTTGGCGGTCGCGGCGGCGAAGGCGCACGCGTAGGGCGGCGCGCGCGGCGCCAGCGTCGGCGTCGTTTGCTCTGCCGCTGGCCGATTAGGCGACGCCGGCGTTGAGGGCAGCGAGGGCGTGAGGCTGTTGTGGCGTGGCGACCGTTTGGGGTGTGGATCGTCGTGGTTGGCGTTGCCGGCGGCGGGGATTTACAGCGCATCAAGACATCAGACTCGGCCTCCAGGGTTGGTCCCTCGACCGCCCGGGTTCGAGGGACCAGGGGTTTCGGAGATCCGGGTCGCTGCAACCGGAATATGTCCGGCTCAAGCGACCCGCACCTCGAAATCCGGGATCCGGGTCGCTGAGAGCTGCACATGCCAGCTCCAAGCGACCCGCACCTCGAAACCGAGGTCCGGGTCGAGTTAGCGTCGATATACGACGCTAAAACGACCCGGACCCCCAAACGCACGACCTTCGGGCCCGAACCCTCAAACCCCGAGGCCAACGGACGCCCCTTGAGGCCCGGATTGATGTCTTGATGCCAAAGCCAGCCCGGCCGGCGCAAACCGAAGCGACGATCCACACCGACGACGGTCGCCACGCCCCAACAGCCTCACGCCCTTCGCCGCCAAACCCCAACGCCGCGCACCGCCCATTACCTCCGAGGTCATAGCCACACCGCGCGCCGCCGCGTAGCGTCCCGGACGATGAGCACCTCCGCCGCAACGCTCTCCCCGTCCACGCCGCTCGACATCGGCGCGCTCCTGCGCCGTTGGCGTGACCAGCGACGCTTGAGCCAGATGGAGCTCGCGCTCGAGGCTGATGTCTCGACCCGGCACCTCAGCTTCGTCGAGACCGGCCGGTCCAAGCCCAGCCGCGAGATGGTGGTCAAGCTCGCCGAGCACCTCGACGTGCCGCTGCGTGAGCGCAACCAGCTGCTCCTCGCCGCCGGCTACGCGCCCGCCTACCCGGAGTCCTCGCTGGAGGACAGCGAGCTCAGCCAGGTCCGTGAGGCGGTTCGGCAGCTGCTGGTCGCCCACGAGCCGTTCCCGGCCGTGGCGGTGGACCGGCGCTGGGAGCTGGTCGACGGCAACGCCGGCGTTGCGCTGATTACGGCGGGCGCGGCCGCGCATCTGCTCGAGCCGCCGGTCAACGCCCTACGCCTCAGCCTGCACCCAGAGGGCATGGCGCCGCGGATCGCCAACCTCGCCGAGTGGCGCACGCACGTCCTCGGCCGCCTGCGCCGCGAGGTCACGGCGACGCAGGATCCGCAGTTGAAGGCCTTGCTCGCCGAGCTGTCGGAGTACCCGGCCGGGGACGACAGCGCAACCGTGGCGCACCTCCCGCGCCACGGCGAGATCGTCGTCCCGCTCCGGCTGCGCACCGACGACGCCGGCGAGTTGACCTTCATGTCGACTATCACGACCTTCGGCACGCCCTTGGACATCACGGTCTCCGAGCTGTCGATCGAGGCGTTCTTCCCGGCCGACGCCCACACCGCGCAGGTGCTGCGCGCGACGTTGTCCTAGGACTAGGACTACGAGTCGAACCCGAGCCCGAGGCGGTCGAGCGTCCGCAGCCACGGGCCACGCCGCCCTTCGCGCTCGTCGGCCCGCGCCAGCTCGCGCTGGGTCAGCGCAATCACGCCCGAGCGCACCGGCTCCGGCGGGAACGGCACCGGCTTGCGGCGCACGTACTTCAACCTGGTGGCCTCGGTCTCGCGGCCGTCGACCAGATCCAACGCCACGCGCGCGCCGAAGCGCGTTGCTGCCACGCCCAGGCCGGTGTAGCCCATCGCGTAGGACGCACGGCCGCCCAGCGCCGTCCCGAAGAACACGCTGAAGCGCGAGCAGGTGTCGATCGCGCCGCCCCAGCGGTGCGAGAACTTCAACCCCTCCAACTGCGGGAACGTCGTGAAGAAGTTCTGCGACAACTTGCCGAAGGTCTCATCGTGGTCGTCGTACTGCGGCCCGACCGGGCCGCCACGGCGGTAGACAGCGTCGTAGCCGCCCCACAGGATCCGGTCATCGGCGCTCAGCCGGTAGTAGTGGAACTGGTTGCCCGCGTCGCCGATGCCCTGGCGGTTGCGCCAGCCGATCGCGTCCTTCTGCGCGGCGGACAACGGCTCGGTCATCAAGGCGTAGTCGTACACCGGCACGATGAAGGCCTTAAGCCGCGCCAGCAGCGGCGGGTAGGCGCTGGTCGCCAACAGCACGCGCCGCGCACGCACCTCGGCACCGCCGTCCACAGCCACCGTCACGCCGTCGCCGCCGCTCGTGCGCGCCATCGCGATCGCCGCCGAGCCCTCGTGGATCCGGACGCCGAGCGCCAGCGCCGCCGCCCGCAGTCCCTCGGCCAGCCGCGCGGGGTGGACCAACGCGCTGCCGCTGCGCGACCACACGCCACCGAGGTACGTCGGCGAATTGACCTCAGCGCGCATCGCCTCAGCGTCGAGGACGTCGATCACGTGCCCGTACTCCCGCGCGTGCGCCGCCTCTTCTTCAGCGCCCGCGACCTCGTGCGGCTCCAGCAGCGCGTCGAGCGCGCCGGTTTCCTCGAACTGCGCGTCGATCCCGTGGGCGGCCAGATCAGCCTTCAGCCCGTCGTAGTTCTCGAACGCCAGCCGCTCCAGCACCCGCATCTCATCCGGGAAACGCGCCAGCCCGTTGCCCAAGCCGTGCGTCAGCGACGCGATCAGGAACCCGCCGTTGCGCCCCGACGCGCCACCGCCGACGCGATCGGCCTCCAACACGACGACGTCACGCGACGGGTCGTCCGCCTTGGCGTGCAGCGCCGCCCACAAACCGGTGAAGCCGCCGCCGACGATGCACAGGTCCGCCTCGACCGCCCCCTCCAGCGGCGCGTCAGCCGCGCGCTCCGGCAGATCGTCGAGCCAGAACGGGACGTTGGCGGCGTCCGCGTAGGCGGCGCGGTCGTCGGCGGTCGGCGGGGTGGTGGGCCAGGGGCGCGGCATGCGCGCGGACCGTAGCGCGATGACCCCGCCCGGACTGGCGAAACCGCGGCGTCGCGGGTTGTCCACGTCCGCAAGGCTGCGATCATGGCGGGACGCATCGTGGACGCCGATACCGCCACCAGCCCGCTCCCGCTCCCACCGCCGCCCTCCGAGGCGGCGCTGCCGCCGCACGACGCACCGCCACCCGGGCCGCCGCCCGAGGCCAACGCGCTGCCGCTGCACGTCGCGCTGTCGGCGCTGGCCGGCCTGGTCACCTCGATCATCTGGGCGGTCACCGGCGGCGGCTACTACTGGCCTGCCTGGGTCTGGCTCGGCGTCGCGATCCCGGTCGCGATCCACGGGATCATCCGCTTCGGGCTCAGCGCCCCCGTCAGCGCCCGCCACGGGTTCGACCTGCACGCCATGGTCACCGGGCTGATCTCGGCGATCCTCATCGTCATCTGGGGCTTGACGACCGACGGCCCGAACGACTTCTGGCCGCTTTGGCCGGTGCTGGTGCTCGGCGTCGCGCTCGCGATCCACATGCTCGTGATCTACGCCGACCGCCTCCCCGGCGGCCGCCGCGAGGCGCAGCTGGCCGAGCGCGTCGGCGAGCTGACCCGCACGCGCCGGGGCGCGCTGGACGTGCAGGCCGCCGAGCTGCGCCGGATCGAGCGCGACCTGCACGACGGCGCGCAGGCGCGGCTCGTGGCGCTCTCGCTGCTGCTCGGACGCACCGAGGAGCGCCTTGCCGACCGCCCCGAAGAGGCTCAGCTGGTGCGCCAGGCGCGCTCGGAGGCCTCCGCCGCGATCGGCGAGCTGCGCGACCTCGCCCGCGGGATCGCGCCACCGGTCCTGGCCGACCGCGGCCTGACCGCCGCGGTCGAGGCGCTTGGCCGCCGCGCCGCGACGCCGGTCACCGTCGACGCCGAGGAGCTGTTCGAGCGCCCGCTGCCGGTGGTGGAGACCGCCGCCTACTTCGTCGTCTCCGAGGCGCTGACCAACGTCGCCAAGCACGCGCCCGGATCCGCCGCACACGTCCGGCTGGCCGAGCAGGATTGGCGGTTGATGATCGAGATCTCCGACGACGGCCCGGGCGGGGCCGATCCCGACGGGAACGGGCTCACCGGGCTGCGCCACCGCGTGGAGGCCCTCGACGGGACGCTGACGGTCACGAGCGTCGCCGGCTCGGGGACCACGGTCCACGCGGAGCTTCCGTGCGGGCGGTGATCGTCGAGGACCTCGCGCTGCTGCGCGAGGGCATCGTCGCGCTGCTGCGGGAGCACGACGTCGACGTCGTCGCCCAGGCCGAGGACGGCGAAGGCCTGCTGCGGATCGTCGCGGGCCACAAGCCGGACCTCGCGGTGGTCGACGTGCGCCTGCCGCCGACGTTCACCGACGAGGGGCTGCGCGCGGCGATCGAGGCGCGGCGCCGGCATCCGTCGCTCAACATCCTCATCTTGAGCCAGTACGTCGAGCCGATCTACACGGCCGAGCTGCTGGAGTCCGGCGAGGGCGGGGTCGGCTACCTGCTCAAGGAGCGCGTCGGCGAGGTGCGCTCGTTCATGGACGCGGTCGAGCGCGTCGCCAGCGGCGGCACCGCCCTGGACCGCGAGGTCGTCTCCGAGCTCGTGCGTCAGCGCGCGGGCAACGGGGCGGACGGCGGCGGCGACGCGCTCGCGTCGCTGACCCCGCGCGAGCGCGAGGTCCTGGAGCTGATGGCCGAGGGCCGCACCAACGCGGCGATCGCGCGGCACATGGTCGTCACGCCCGGCGCGGTCGAGAAGCACGTCACCAACATCTTCAACAAGCTCGACCTGCGCGCCACCGACGACGACCACCGCCGCGTGCTGGCGGTGCTCACCTTCCTGCGCGCGAGTTGACCGCGCGCGAGCTGGCGACGCGCGGCGCGGGCGACCGCCAGCCCCGCGCCACGGCGACCAGCCGCACGACGAAGACGACCGCCAGGCAGGCGGCGCCGCAGACCGCGCTGCGCGCGCCCGCCTCGTCCAGCGCGACGAACATCGCCGCCCCGAGGATCGCGACCAAGGCATAGGGCGTCGTGCGCTGCACGAGCGCCACCGGCTGCTGGGCGAGCAGGTCGCGCAGGACCGAGCCGCCGACGCCGGTGATCGCGCCGAGCAGGATCGTCGCGCCGGCGGTGACGTCGGCGCTCTGGGACGCCTTCAGGCAGCCGACGACGACGAACAGCCCGACGACCACGGCGTCCAGCGCCTCCCACGCCAGGCCCAACCGCGGGATGTGGTCGGCGGCGAGCATCCCGGCCAGGCCGGCGAGCAGCGCGGTCACGAGGTAGCGGTCGTCGCGCAGCGCGGCCGGGACGACGTCGAGCAGCACGTCGCGCAGGATCCCACCGCCAAGTCCGATCGCCAGCGCGAAGACCGCGACGCCGAGGAGGTCGAACTCGTTGCGCTCGTGCGAGCGCGCGGCGAAGGCGCCGCCCTGCATCGCGCCGACGGCGACGGCGGCGAGATCGATCCAGAGCGGGACGTGGACGGCGGCGGCCATGCGTGGTGGCAGAGCATGCCGCACCGCGTGGCATCCTGTAGGTCATGAGCAACCTCTCCCGTCGTTCCGGATCGGGCATGACGCGCAACAAGCGCGAGCAGCGCGCGTTCCGCCTGATCACCGTCGGCGGTGGCGCGGCCGTCGTCGGCGTCGTCGCGCTGGTGCTGTCGATCGCGGGCGTCGGCGTCATGGGCCTCTTCTGGCTCTGCCTGGCGATCGCCATCGTGTCCGGCATCCTGTTCCGCCAGACGGTCTCCGGGAAGTAGCTCGCCGATGGCTCGCGCGCTGCTGATCATCGACATCCAGAACGACTACTTCCCCGGCGGCGCGTTCCCGCTCGTGGAGCCGGACGCCGCAGCCGCCAACGCGGCGCGCGTGCTGGAGGCGTTCCGCGACGGCGGCGAGGCGATCGTGCACGTCCAGCATCTGTCCGGCCCCGAGGATCCGTTCTTCGTGCCGGGCACGCCCGGTGTCGAGATCCACGCGTCGGTGGCGCCGGCCGAGGGCGAGCTCATCGTGCAGAAGAAGGAGCCCAACAGCTTCCTCGGCACCGAGCTCGAGGCCGAGCTGCGCGCGTCGGGCACCGACGAGCTCGTCGTCGCCGGGATGATGTCCTCGATGTGCGTCGACGCGACCGTGCGCGCCGCCTCTGACCTCGGCTTCACCGTGCAGCTCGTGCACGACGCGTGCGCCGCGCCGAACCTGGAGTTCGGCGGCCAGGCGATCCCGGGCGCGGCCGTCCACGGCGCGTTCATGGCCGCCCTGGGCAGCGCCTACGCGACGGTCGTCGACGCCGAGTCGCTGACCGATCGGTAGGGCACCGCAACCTGACGGCACGCGGACGATCCTGCCGATTTGGCAGGTAATCGGAACCGCCGGTCGGGTGAGGAGGGCCAAAGACACCTTGCGGTTCCTCACCCGGTGCGATACCACTGCGCGCAGCAACATCGCTGATCGCGCTGCGATACTTCGTGGTGACCGGCGGCGTACGGGGCGCCGCCGGTCTCAGCGACATGCAACTCGCTGGTTGCGTTAGAGTGCGCAGGCATGCGCCTGCTCGTACTCGGAGGGACCACCTTCGCCGGCCGCGCCGTCGTGGAGGAAGCGATCGCGCGCGGCTGGGCCGTGACCACCTTCAACCGCGGCCGCGGAGCCTGGAAGCACCCGGACGCCGAGCGGATCATCGGCGACCGCCTCGATCCGGAGACCTTCGCGCCGCTCGCCGCGGGGGAGTGGGACGTGGTCGTGGACACGTGGTCCGGCGCGCCGTCGGCCACGGCGGCGATCACGGGCGTCCTCGCGGAGCGGGTGCGGCAGCGTTACGTCTACGTCTCCTCGTGCTCGGTCTACACGCCGCCGCCGCGCCCGGGCGCGGACGAGACCGCGCCGCTCGTGGACGTGGACGACGACGAGTACGCGGCCCGCAAGCGCGGCTCCGAGCTCGCCGTCGAGGCCGCGTTCGGCGACCGGGCGCTCTTCCTGCGCCTCGGGCTGCTGCTCGGCCCACACGAGGACGTCGGGCGCCTTCCGTTCTGGCTCACGCAGCTCGCGGCCGGGGGAGACGTCATCGCTCCGGGCCCGCCCGACCTGCCGCTCCAGCTCATCGACGCCCGCGACATGGCGCGCTTCGCGCTCGACGCCGCCACCGCCGGCCGCTCCGGCGCTTACAACGTCGTCTCCCGCCGCGGCCACGCGACGATGCGCACGCTGCTGGAGGCCGCGCGCGACGTCACCGGCGGCGGCGCGCGCCTGGTCTGGACGCCGCCCGAGGAGGTCGAGGGCAAGCCATGGGAGGAGGTCCCGATCTGGCTGCCGCCCGACCACGAGTACGCGGCGCTGCACGACATCGGCGTCGAGAAGGCGCACGCCGCCGGCCTGTCGCCGCGGCCGCTGGAAGAGACCGTGCGTGACACCTGGCAGTGGCTCTCTAAAAGCATCTGACAATTTGGTGTCAGCTGTGCACAGCTCGGGTATGAGGATCCGCGATGCGCAACTACCGCACGCTCTGGTTCCTCCTGATGTTGGGGTGGACGGTCAGCGCGGCGGACCGGGCGCTGACGGGCCCGGTCGTCACGTGGATGATCGACAACAAGGTCGCGTTCCTCGCCGACACCGACAAGCCCTATGCCTTGGCAGGACTCATCGGCGGGCTGTTCTTCGCGGGGTACATGCTCACCCAGTTCCCGGGTGGCTACCTCGGCGACAAGTACGGGCACCGCACGATGATCGGCGTCAGCCTCGTGTGGGCGGGCATCGCGACGATGCTCAGCGGCGTCATCACCGGCCTGACCATGTTCATCGCGATCCGCGTCCTGACCGGGCTGGGGGAGGGCGCGTTCTTCTCCAACGACCGCAGCCTGGTCGCCGAGCGCACGCCGCCGGAGAAGCGCAGCCTGGGGATGGGCGTCGTGATCACCGGCCTGGCGCTCGGCATCACGATCGCCACCGTCTTCGCGCCCGACCTGATCGACCTCGGCACGAGCGCGTTCGGGACCGAGGGCGCGTGGCGGATGCCGTTCCTGCTGCTCGGTGTCGTGACGCTCGTGGTGGGTGTGGTGCTGATCGCCTACTTCCGCACGCAGGAGCGCAACCTGCCCTACCTGCGCGCCGCCGCGCACCTCGGCGCCTACGCGGCGGTCGGCCTCGCCGCGGTCATGGCGGTGTACTTCGTCGGCGACGCCGCCGGCCTGGCCGACATCTGGATCGCCGTGCTGGAGGTGGCGCTCGCGCTGACGCTCGTCGCGGTCGTCTTCGCGCGCAAGGGCGAGGAGCTGCGCCCGGTCCTGCACAACCGCGACCTGTGGCTGATCAACCTCGCGTTCATCGCGGTGCTGTGGAACCTGTGGTTCTTCTCGTTCTGGTCGGTGTCGATCGTCGCCGACGCCGCGCACTCGTCGTTCGGCCGCTCCGCGCTGATCGCCGCCTTCAACGCGGGCGCCGGCATCCTCGGCTTCCCGGCCGGCGGCTGGCTGGCCGACCGCGCGGTCAAGGCCGGGATCGGCCGCAAGCCATTGGTGATCGCGTTCACGGCCATGCAGTGCGTGCTGACGATCGCCTTCGGCCTGGTGATCGTCGCCGGCGACCCGTCGGTCTGGCTGCTCGCCGGCCTGCTCTTCGGGGCCTCGACGTTCTTCAACGCCATGCAGCCGATGGCCCAGGCGATGCTCGCCGACATCGCACCGCCCGAGCAGCACGGCGCGGCGTTCGGCATGAACAACCTGATCGGCGAGATCGGCGCGGTCCTGTCGCCGGCCGTCAGCGGCGCGCTGCGCGACGCGACCGACTCCTGGAACGCGGCGATCTTCCTCGACGCCGGCCTGATCGCCGCGGCCGCGCTGCTGTTCTGCTTCGTGCGCGAGAAGCGCTCCTCGACGCTGCTCGGCGGCGACGGGGGAGAGGCGGACCGCACGGGACGCTTCGCGAAGACGGCGCCCGTGGCGCCGCCGCCGCGGCCGGCCGCGCGCAGCTAGGCCGCGTCGTCGAGCGCGAGGCGGGCCAGCGCGATGATCCCCTCGCGCGAGGACGCCGACGCGTAGAACCGCGCGGTGTGCGCGAACAGCGCGTCCTCCACGCCCGTCTCCGCCACCAGCTCGGCGCCGCTCAGGCCGGCCCACGCTTCAGGCAAGTCCATGCGGTTGTCGAACCCGCCCGCCGCGACGGGCACCGCGACCAGGCCCCAACCGTCCGACTTGGGGTAGAAGACCAGGCGCGCGTCGGGGGCCTCGTTGATGACCGTCTCGCGCCACGGCAGGTTGGATGGCAGCTCGACCAGGCGAGGATCCCCGGACGCGACCGCCGCGGCGATCGCGGAGTGCACGAGCGACCGCGCACGCTGGAACGCCGCGGAGCCCTCGATCTGGCGGGCGAGGATGCCCTGCGCCAGCGCGACCGCCTCCTCGAAGCGCGCGTCCTCGCCGGCCTTGTCCAGGTCCTCGTCCCAGGACGCGTTCAGCGCGCCGATCACGCCGCTGACCGTCATCGGCCGTACGCCGCCGACCAAGGACTCCATGATGGTCTGGCCGGTGTCGTTGGCGTCGACGCCCTGGACGAGGCGCTCGTCGATCGCATCGGCCGCCTCCTGCGAGCCGCCGCACGCGTGCGCGCCGAACGCCCGCCACACCAGGCCGAACGAGGCGTACCGAATGCCATTGGGTCGCTCGCCCGCGCCGCCCTTCTGATGGTGGTCGAAGTCGCCGGTCGAGGCGTCGTCGCGGCCGCCGACGTCGACGCGCACGTCGGCCGCGGCCTGCGCGTCGGCGTCACGCGTGCGGATGACCTCCACGTGCTCGGCGGGATGGGCGAGCCGCAGCGCGGCGACGGCGAAGACGTCGTCGGCGTGAAAGCCGCCGGGGTGCGTCGCGACCCTCACGCCTGAGCCTTCGACCACTCGGCCTTGTGGATCTTCTTCTGCGCCTGGTACTCGGTCAGCGCCTCCGCCGAGTCGACGTCACCGAGCGTCGGATGCCACGGCACCAGCGGCTCGGCGAGCTTCAACCCATAGCGCTTGGCCAGCACCGCGCTCATCGACTTCACCTTCATCTCGCCAAAACCGGGCAGCTCGGCGAGCCGCGCGCGCAGGTCGTCAGCGTCGGTCGCGTCGGTCCAGACCCGCGCCGCGTTGCCGTCGTAGTTGTCGCGGATGAACACCGCGAGGTCGTGGACGCGCTCGGCCATCGCGCCCGGGAAGCGGTGGATCGCGGGCTTGATCCGGAACAGGGCGTCGAGGTCGGCGTCGGCGACCGTCGCGGGATCGAGCTTGCCGCCGAGGCGCTCCTTCAGCGCCAGCGGCCCCACGAACGCCTTCATCACGGTCACCTGCTGGTCGAGCGTGAAGCCGATCAGCAGCGCGAACGGATCGCTCGCGATCAAGACGTTGGCCGCGTCATCGGCGGTGAAGTGCAAGCGGTCGGGCACGACCGCGATCGTACCCCGCCCTCGACTTCGAGCGCGCTCCAGCCCCTACCGTTGGACCATGACCTCGATCACTCCCCAGCAGCCCCTCGGTTCGGGCTTCGGCGCCCGCACCACCGCAGCCGAGGCGCTCGCCGGGATCGACCTGTCCGGCAAGCTCGCGATCGTCACCGGCGGCTACTCCGGCCTCGGCCTGGAGACCTCGCGCGCGCTGACCGGCGCCGGCGCGACCGTCGTCGTCCCGGCCCGCCGCCCCGAGCATGCGCAGGAGGAGCTCGCGACGGCCGGCATCACCGCCGAGGTCGCCGCGCTGGACCTCGCCGACCTCAACAGCGTCCGCGCCTTCGCGACCGCGTTCCTGGACACCGACCGCCCCGTCGACCTCCTCATCAACAACGCCGCGATCATGGCCAACCCTGAGACGCGCGTGGGTCTGGGCTGGGAGTCGCAGTTCGCGACCAACCACCTCGGGCACTTCACGCTGGCCAACCTGCTCTGGCCCGCGCTGGCCGCCGCACCCGGCGGCGCGCGCGTCGTCGCGCTCTCCTCCTCCGGCCACAAGCGCTCCCCGGTCGTCTTCGACGACATCATGTTCGACCGCCGCCCGTATGAGAAGTGGGCCGCCTACGGCCAGGCCAAGACCGCCAACAGCCTCTTCGCCGTCCAGCTCGACGCGCTCGGCGCCGACGCCGGCGTGCGCGCCTTCGCCGTCCACCCGGGTGGGATCCTCACGCCGCTGCAGCGCCACCTCTCCAAGGAGGAGATGATCGACTTCGGCTGGATCGACGCCGACGGCAACACGATCGAGACCCGCTTCAAGACGCCCGAACAGGGCGCGTCGACCACGGTCTGGGCGGCCACCTCGCCGCAGTTGGAGGGCAAGGGCGGCGTCTACTGCGAGGACTGCGACATCGCCGCGCCGACCGACCCGGACTCCGACACCGCCCGCTTCCAGGGCGTCGACGCCCACGCGTACGACCGCGACGACGCGGGCCGCCTGTGGGAGGTCAGCGCCGCGCTGACCGGCGTCGACGCGTTCGCGGCCGCGGCGTAGCGCCTAGGCCTACATCTAGAAGATCGCGTACTCGCGCACGGCCGACGCCAGCGGCGTCTCGAACAGCAGCGCCAGCAGGCCGTTCTGCAGCTCGGCCGCCAGGCGGCGAACTTCCCGGAACGTGAGGGAGGACATCGCCGTCTCGCGGTCCAGCGCGCTGAGCTCGTCGCGCACGGCCGGGTCGCCGAGCATGCCGGTCCAGCGGTCGTAAGCGCCCAGGCAGCGCGCGCCCGCGTCCGGCTGGCCGGCGTCCAGGAACGCGTCGGCGACGCGATCGGTCACCGGTAGCGCCAGCTGGGCGGCCAGGAACTCGGCGGCGTCGGCGTGGCGCAGCGCGTGGCAGCGCAGGATCGGCACCAGCCCGCCGGCGAAGAGCATCTTGCGCGACGTGCGCAGCTTGGCGTTGCGCAGGCCCCACTTCTCGTCGGTCTCGCGGTGCTTGCCCGCAAAATCGACGGCGATCGTGCGCCAGTAGCGCATGACGTCGTTGAGGAACAGCCGCGGCGGCCCGCGGCGGTCGGTGCGCGAGTCCGACATGTAGCGGTCGAGCACCTGCGCCCAGACCGCGCGGTGGACCTCGTCGCCGACGACCGGCACCGACTCCAGCATCAGCAGCATCCGCCGCGTCAGGTTGCGGTTGTCATCGTCCTCGAGGCCGATGTGCTGGACGAGGTCGCGCCCGAAGGCGACGGTGCCGAACGAGCCCTGCGGCCCGGGCCCGGCCCGCTCGCCGCCGAGCACCTCGCGCACCGCGTCGACCGCCACGCCCAGCCCCTCCCGCGGCGGGCCGTCGACGAGCAGCAGCCAATCGTCGTCAGAGCCGGCCGTCAGCTCCTGCCGACCCCAGGAGCCGAGCAGGACGACCGCCGCGTCGCTGGGCAGCGCCCCCGCCGCCCATGCGTAGGGCAGACGCCCCACGGCCAGCTCGCCGCCCTCCACGTCGCCGAGCCCAGCCTCGCCCGCACCGCCGCTCGCACGCGCCGCGGCGAACCGCGCGCGCAGGGCCCCGAGCGCGTCGTCGGTCCGCTCCCGCGCGGCGATCAGGTGCGGGAACCCGTCCGGCCGGTGCGCGGCCAGGCGCTCCAACGCCGACGCCGCGCCGTCGCCGCTGCCCGACATCAGGACGACAGCGGCGCTTCCAGCAGCCAGGGAACGTCGCGACAGCGCTTGAGCACCGGCCCGAACGCGGCCTCGTCGTCGTCGGTCAGCGGCACGTGATGGCCGTCGGCGTCCAGCGAGGAGACGTGCAGGTGGCGCAGGCGCCCGGCGAAGCGATCCAGCAGCGCGTGCGCGCCGGCCATCGTCGGGTCGACGTCGCGCGCGTGGGCGACGTCGAGGCAGAGGCCCGCGTCCGGCAGCTCGGCGAACAGCGGCGCGAGCTCGTCGGCCGTGCGGCCCACGTTCTTGCGCGTGTCCATGTTCTCGAGCACCAGCCGCGCGCCGAGGCGGCGGTACTCGCCCGGGTTGTCGATGATGTCGGGGTGGACGACGATCGCATCCACGCTGGCGGGCAGGCGCGCGAGGCAGTCCACCAGCTTGGGCTCGGCGAGCTTGAGGTCCTTCGACGGCGCGTGCACGGACAGATACCGGAACGCCGGCACCTCGTCGCCCGCGCCCAGCAGGTAGGCCAGCAGGCCCGGCAGCTCGAGCTCGCTGAGCGCGGCCAGCTCGGCCGTGAACGGCGACAGCGCCGCCGCAGCATCGACCAGCGCCGGCCAGTCTCCACGGTCCTCGACCAGGAAGCCCGTGGATGCGCCGATGGGGTGATGGGCGAGCATGGGGCGGGTCTCGTTGAGCGCGGACAGGGGCATCATGCGGCGACGGAGCCTAGGCGACACCCCGGACGCTTTTGGCACTCTCCCCGCAATCACCGGTAGAAGTCGTCCATGGAGACGATGACCTACGCGGTGGCCGATCGGATCGCCCGGATCACGCTCGACCGCCCGCAGCGCGGCAACGGCCTGACGCGGCAGCTGATCGACGAGCTGGCGACGTGCGTCGAGCGCGCGGACCTCGATCCGGACGTGCACGTGATCGTGCTGAGCGGCAACGGCACGGGCTTCTGCGGCGGCTATGACCTCGTCGACTCGGCGGAAGGGCTCGGCGGCGGACCGAGCCGCGACGCTCCACCCGCCGGCTCGCCGCTCGACCCCGCGGTCATGGCCGCCAACCACGACCCGTCGCGCACCTGGGACCCGATGGTCGACCACGCCATGATGTCGCGCAACGTCAAGGCCTTCATGTCGCTCTTCGAGGCCACGACGCCGGTGATCTGCAAGGTCCACGGCTTCTGCGTCGCGGGCGGGACCGACCTCGCGCTGTGCAGCGACCTGTTGGTGATCGCCGAGGACGCCAAGATCGGCTACCCGCCCGCGCGCGTCTGGGGTTCGCCGACGACCTCGCTCTGGGCCGCACGCCTTGGCCCGCAACGCGCCAAGCGCTTGCTCTTCACCGGCGACTGCCTCACGGGCGCGCAGGCGCTGGAGTGGGGGTTGGCGATCGAGGCGCCGCCGGCGGCGGAGCTGGACGCCCGCGTCGACGCGCTGGCGGAGCGGATCGCGCAGATGCCGCTCAACCAGCTGCGCATGATGAAGCTGTTGGTCAACCAGCAGACGGTCGCCCAAGGCCTGCCCGCGACCCAGCTCATCGGCACGGTCTTCGACGGCATCGCCCGTCACACGCCGGAGGGCTACGCGTTCCAGCAGCAAGCCGGCGCCGAAGGCTTCCGCGCGGCCGTCCACGCCCGCGACGCGCCGTTCGGCGACAGCGCGTTCTAGATGGTGGCGCGGACGCGGAAGAGCCGCGGGTCGTTCGTGGTGATCCCGGCGACGCCGAGCAGCAGGAGGCGATCCATCGCCACCTGGGTGTCGACCGTCCATGCGTAGACCTCGCCACCGCACGCGGTCATCCGCGCGACGAGGTCGGAGTCGACGAGGCGGTGGTGGGCCATCAGACAGTCGAAGCGCCCGGACTCGATCGCGGCCTGGATCCGCGGCACAACGCGACGGTTCCAGCGATGGCGCCGGCGCGACAGCCAGCCGCCGACGCTGATACCCACCCGGGCGCTCGGCTCGATCCGCCGCACGCGATCCAGGCAGCGCGCGAACTGCGAGGAGAACAGGCAGCGGTCCAGCACGCCCGCGGCGCGCAGCATGTCGACGGTCTGCGCCTCGTAGCCCGGGCGCTTGAGGTCGACGTTGAACGTCACGTGGGCAAAGCGCGCGTCGGTCAGGCACTCCAGGCCCTCGGCTAGCGTCAGGCAGCCGCGGCGGCGCCCGTCAAAGGGCGAGTGCGCGAGCACCAGGCGCCCGCGACGGCGCAGGACGTCGAACTCGATGACGTCGACATCGGCCTCCAGCGCGGCCACGAAGCTCGCCACCGTGTTGCCGGGCGCGAGCTGGCCGGCGCCCTTGTGGCCGACTCGCTTCACCTGCCCCGTCGCGACGGTGGTGGTCATACCTCCATGATCGACGCCCTGGCGGGTGATTTGAAGCCCCGGGCCAGTGACGGACCGGCTTTTGGCGCCTAGCCTCGCCCTCCATGAGCGATGACCTCATGTGGCGGTCGGCGGTCGAACAGGCGGCGCTGGTCCGCGACCGGCAGGTGAGCGCGCTGGAGCTGGTCGACGCGGCGATCGCCCGGATCGAGGCGACACGCGGGCTGAACGCGGTCGTCCACGACGACTTCGAGGCCGCACGAGAGCGGGCGCGCACCGCCCGGCTCGGCGATGGGCCGCTGGCCGGCGTGCCGTTCTTGTTGAAGGACTTGGGTGAGCCGCAGGAGGGCAAGCCGGAACGGATGGGCTCGCGGGCGCTGCGAGATCACATCGCGACCGAGACCGCCTGGTCGGTCCAGCGCTACGAGGACGCCGGGATGATCGTCGTGGGGAGGACCGCCACGCCGGAGTTCGGCAACCACTGCGCGACCGACGGCACGGCCAACCCATGGGCATTGGATCGCTCGCCGGGCGGCAGCAGCGGCGGCTCGGCCGCGTGCGTGGCGGCGGGCGTCGTGGCGGCCGCGTCCGGCAGCGACGGCACCGGCTCGATCCGCGTCCCGGCCGCGTGTTGCGGGCTCGTCGGACTGAAGCCGCGCCGCGGACGGTCGTCGTTCGCGCCCGGCGCCGGGCAGGCGCTCGACGGGCTCGTCAACAAGCACGCTTTGACCCGCACCGTGCTCGACACCGCAGTTCTGCTCGACGTCATCGCGGGCGCCGCGCCCGGTGATCCGTACGGGGTCGGCGGGCCGCTCTCCTCGTTCGTCTCGGAGGTCGGCGCCGACCCGGGCAAGTTGGTGGTCATGAACGCGCCCGGCCCGCCGTTCCCGGGCACGGTCGACCCGCGCGTGCAGGCCGTCGCCGACGCTGCCGCCCGCGGGCTGGAGGCGCTCGGCCACACGCTCGTCACCGACGTCCCGCAGATCGACGCCGAGGCCGTCGTCCACGCGATCTCGGTTGTCCATGCGGTGGACAACGCGCGCACGTTCGCGTTCGTCGCCGAGCACCTCGGCCGCAGCCCGCGCGCGGACGAGCTCGACCCGGTGACGTGGGGCATGGTCCGCGAGGGCAAGACCGTCAGCGGGATCGAGCACGCCGACGCGGTCGACACGCTGCACGCTCAGACCCGCCTAGCGGCCGCCGCGTTCACGACCGCCGACGTCCTGCTCGCGCCAACGCTGAACGTCCTGCCGCCGCATCCGGGCGACCTGTCGTCCTCGCGCGGCACCGTCGAGGCCTTCTTCGAGGTCGAGACCGCCGCCACCGGCTGGACCGCGTTGGCCAATGTCACCGGCTGGGCCGCGATCTCGCTGCCGCTCGGCCACGTCGACGGCCTGCCGGTCGGCGTCCAGCTGATGGCGCCGGGGGAGGAGGTCCTGCTCAGGGTCGCCACCCAACTCGAGGACGCCCTGCCCTGGAGTGAGCGCCGCCCGCCGGTCTGAACGCCTGCGCGAAGCCTCATCCAGCCGACTGCGCTTCGGCTGCCAGCGTGGCGTTCAGCCCGCGCTCGGGACCTCGGTCTCCAGCACGTCGAAAGACCAGATCTCCGAGTTCGTGCCGACCGGGCCGGACTCGCGGTGCTGAGCGTGGCCGGCGGCGAAGTCGGGGCTGCGGACCCAGGCGTTGAAGGCGTCCTCGGAGGCCCACTGGGTGATGACCAGGCAGGTCTCGCGCTCGTCGTTGGGCCGCAGCAACTGGAAGCCCTCGAAGCCTTCGGCCGAGGAGACCTTGCCGGCGCGGGTGGCGAAGCGGTGCGCGAACTCGTCGAAGCGGTCGCGCGGGACGGTGATGGCGTTGATCTTGACGATGCTCACGCCGCTCATCCTCGCACGCCAGGGCGCAGGCGACGTGCTGCCGCGCGGGCGTGGCGGAGGCCGTCAGCGCGGAGGGGGAGGGGCGTGTCTACGCGGGGGAGGCCGTGGCGCAGCAGGAAGCGCGGGTTGGCCTGGGTCAGCTGCACGACCTGGGCGGAGGAGGCGCCGGCCTGGAGCGCCGCGGGCTCGCCGGCGGCGAGCGTGTGGGACCGCGTGCCGGGATGGCCGTCGGACGCGATGATGTAGGCCAACCGCGCGCGGATCAGCCGGCGCGCAGCGTCCTGGGCTTCCGGACCCTGGCGGCCCAGCAGCGAGCAGGCATTGACTTGTAAGACCGCGCCATCCTGGAGCGCCGGCCGCAGCCGGGCCAGGCCGCCGTCGGTCAGCAGCCCGGTGGCGCGCTCGGGGTGTGCGATGACGATCCCGAAGCCCTTGGCGCGGATCTCGGCGAGACTGTCAGCGAACGCGGCGTCGACGCCTGCGAACGGGACCTCGGCCAGGACCCAGCGAGCGTTGGACGGACCGTGAGCGATCACGTCAAGCTGCCGCGCGCTCAATCCCACCGCCGCGCCCGGGTAGATCTCGCCACCCGCCTCGACGCGCAACGCGATCCCTTCGCGGTCCAGCGCGCGCTGCAACGCCGAGGTCCGCTCGGCGATCTCCTCGACGACCGTGTCGAAGAACGGCGAGCCGACGTGCGGCGTGACGGTCGCGACGTGCACGCCATCGGCGGCCATCCGCGCGGCGTGCTCCAGCGCCGTCGCCTCGTCGGGCGCGCCGTCGTCGACGCCGGGCAGCAGGTGAAGGTGGAGATCCACGCGCGTCATCACCCACCATTTCGACAGCTCCACGCGCGATGCTGTTACGAACCCGTGTCCGCGGAGCCCGCGTTTCACGGCGCGAGGTCGGCCATGACCTCGTGGAGGCGGTCGATCGGCATGCCGAGCTCCGCCGAATGGGCCTCGATGCTCTCGGCATCAAGCGACGCGTAGATGCAGAACGCCTTCAGACCCACGTCGGTCTGCACCACGTGCGTGTGCTCCCACGTGATCTGCGGATAGCGGGCGTCACGGAGCTCCGAGGACTTGGCCGCCATCGCGTCCAGCTCCTCGCTCGTGATGTCGCCGAGCGTGCGCTCCAGCAGGAACCGCGGCATGCCGCTCATCTTCTCACCTGGAGGGCGGGCGCGCCATCAACCGCGTCGCACGGCCGCCGCCGTCCGGCGCAGCTTCAGCGTCGTCGTTCGGGTCGCTGCCTTGGCGCCTGATGTCGGTCGGAACGTGGTCGTCACGGTCAGCGTGAGCCGGTGCTTGCGGCGCAGCGTGCGGGCATCGATGCGCGTCGGCTTTAGCGTCAGGGTGAGCGTGCCCGCCCGCCGGGCACGACGGGCCGCACCGGACGCGTAGGTGATGCGCTTCGTCGCGCCGATCCTGGCGCGTGCGGTCGCCGACACGCGGCCGGCACCGGTGACCTTTACGGTAAGTCGAAGGCTGCCGTCACGGCGCACGCGCTGAGCGGTGACCGACAGCGGTGACTTGGTCGTGGTGGTCCCGCCGCCGGGCGCGGGCGTCGGCAACGCGCCGCCTCCGCCGCTTCCCGCTGGCGCCCACTCGAACGCGCCGGCGTCCGGGCCGGTGCCGTAGGTGGCCCGCGGCTCGTGGCCCAAGTCGTACACGTACTGCTCGGTCGGCAGGCCGCTGCCGCCGGCCGGCGCCGGGTCACCGATCTCACGGCACGGCGAACCCTCGCGCAAGTGGTAGTCAAGGACATTGCGATCGACGAAGGCCGGATCGGCGACCAGGCAGTTGCCTGACAAGGACGCGGAGCCCTGGGTGACGACCGTCGTCGTCCCGACCGCGATGTTGTTGGCGATGATCGCGGGACTCGTGACGCTGCCGTCGACGTTGACCGCCGTCGCGTTCCCGGGCCGGTCGTTGACGAACGTGTTGTTGACGACCGTCAGCTGCGAGTCCGCGTTGGACGCGCCTTCGAGGCCGTAGGCCAACAGGGTGGGGTTCTCGCTCTTCGGCCCCTGCTCAATTATGTTGCCCACGAGATTCGAGCGCCCGCCGTTGGGCAGGTCGATCTCATAGGAGTCGGTCGAGCTCTCGCCGGTCAGCCGGTTGTAGCTGATGTCGTTGATCGCCGCCCGCGACTTGACCAGGTGCCCGACCTTCGCGCCACGCGAGGCGCTGTAGCGCATGGTGAACCGATGGATCGCGCCGACGTAGATGTTGTGCGAGTACCCGTCGCCGTAGCCGTTGTTGGAGAACTCGGATCCTTCGATCGTCAGGTCGATCGTCCCGACGTTCCCGACCAGGATCCCGTCCTCGTTGTCGTGCAGGGAGGACCCGACGAGCGTCAGCGAGCCGCCCTCGAGCCGAATCCCAGCGCCGTTGCGATCCGGCACCTTCGCACCGCTCAACTCCACATTGCGCACGACCGTGCCGGCACCCGACAGCACCCAGATCGCCTTGCCGCCGCTGCTCTGTCCAGCCGCATCGATCCGCGCCCGGCCGTTGACACCTTCGATCGTCAGGTTCGCGACACCCGACGCGCAGACATCGCCGTCATAACCGCCGTTGCCAGCCGCATCGATCTGAACCACATCGCCAGGACTCGCCGCGGCAATCGCCGCACACGGCTTCGCATACGGATGCCCAGGCCCAACCAGCCGCACCGCCGCCACCGCATCGCCACAGACGATTCCGACCAGCACCACCGTAACTGCCACCACCCGAGCCCGGACCATGCGCGGGATCTTCCCGAAAGCGCGGAGGAGCAGGCCCTTTCGTCACCATCAATGCCCGCTAATCAGCGTTATGTGAACCGGGCACGAAGAAGGGGCTTAGGAGGAGGCAGACGTCCACTTCAGCGACACGGTGAAGTGCGCTTTGGCACCTGACTTGGCGAAGACGACGCCCGCCTCCGCGTCGACCTCGAGCCCGAACTCCACCTCGATCTCGTCGGGAGCCATCGCGCGGAACGTCTCCACGACCGCTTCGGCCGCAGGCCGAGCCGGCCGCAGGATGTCCTCCAGCGAATGCGCCAGCTTTGCGACCGAACGCCGCCCGTCGCTGGCGACGCGTTCCGGGCCCGGCGGACGATGGTCCTCGACCTCGAACTTGGCGATGCCCTCCGTCGTCTCGACTTCCAGGATCTGGGTCGACATCTACATCCTCCTGATCGTTTCCATAATTCCAGCCATCACCCGGGCAGCAGAAACCGCACCCGCTCAGCGGCGCTGAACCCACGCCGAATCCGACGATCGGCGCGTTCTACGAGCTGGCTCCATGTGCCGCAGGCGTCGCAGCGATCGACGACCACTGGATGCTTCTCTCGTCCCACGGCGATGTACGCGCCGTCCGGGCTGATCGCGACGTCTTCAGCATGCTCGATCCGTGCGATTCGCATCCCGGTGTCGGCGCTTAGCACCTCGACGACCGACAGGATCGGGTTCCTGGCGATGAGCAGACCGCCGTCGGGGCTGAACGCCAGATCCGAGATCCCTCCGAACGCGCTCTGGAACGACAGGATCTGCACGCCGTCCTTCAGCGGCACGAACCGCCCGTTGCCACGGGTCCAGAGGAACACGGTGCCGGTGGCGCTGACGAACGCGACCTTGGAGCCGGAGGGATCGACGGCCGTCTTCTGCAGGGACTTCCCACGGAACGCTCCCAGGAGCTTCTGGGTGCCAGAGTCGCGGATCTCCGCGTCACCGCTCGTCGTCACCATCGCCAAGAGGCGCCCGTCGTCGCTCGACGCCGCGTCTTCGATGCCGCCGTATACCCTGCTGTCCACGGGCCCGTAGACGCGCGGTGTGGGGTGGTTCGTACCTGGCCTGCGCACGTCCGCCCACGCCCGGCGGTCGCCGTACCCGAGCTCGACGACCGTCCCTTTCGTCGTCATCGTCGCGACGTTAGCCCCGATGGCGGCGGCGTTGGCCTTGCCGCTCGTCAGGTCGACGTCATAGACAACCTTGTCGTCCAGGACCGCGCGTAGACTCCGCGTCCCGTTCTCGAACGAGAGGAAGCCGTGGGCGAGCGCGTGGTCTGATCCCGGCGAGTACGTCGTCACCGGGGTCGTCCTGACCAACCGGGCGTCGGGCACCGAGCGCACCCGGAGCGTCCGGCCTTCGACCGCAGCGAGGAGCTTGCCGCCAGGGCTCAGGGCGATCGCCTCGGTCGTCGTCGGAGGCGTCCGCCCGAACGCGCGGCCCGTCACGTGCCACACGCGCAGATGCGCGTCGTTGTCCTCGGTCAGGATCACAGGACGGTAAGGGTCGAAGTACGCCGTGCCCGTCGGGTCTTGCATCGGCAGGTCGGCCAAGCGCACGCCGCTGGCCAAGTCCCACGCACGCGATCCATCGTCCAGAGCCTCCACGGCGCTGTGGCCGTCGGGCGACAGCGTGAGAAAGCCCACGTCCTCGACGGGAAGTCGGGTCTGCCGGCCGTTGTCCAGTGCGATGGACCAGGCTATTCCACGGCCTTTCGGCCCCAGGACGACGGTACGGCCGGACGGATCGATCAGGGCCGTCGCCGCTCGGCTGACGCGGCGGCGCAAGACCACCCGGCCGTCGCCAACCTCGCGAACGAGCAACTTCCCGTGACCCTCGGTCATCACCCGCCGGCCGCGGTCGTCGAACGAGGCCGGAGCCCAGAACGGCTCGCCGTTGCGGATCGTCCGGATGACCCGCTGGTGAACCGCGTCGTAGATCACGAGATCGCGTTCGCGACGCTGGATCGCCACGGTCGAGCCGTCGCCACTGAAGACCGGCGCCACGCTCCGCGTCCACGGGACGCGGACAGGCCTCCCGCTGCGCGTGTCCCAGGCGATCGCCTTCGACTTCCCGACGTAGGTCGCCAGCCGGCCGTCGGGGGTGATCGAGCAGTGGATCTCGTCGAGGAACGGGTCGCCGCTCGGCGTCTTGGCCCTGGCCAACGCGATGCGCGCTCCGGTCCTGAGGTTCCACGTGCCGGCCCGCTCGGTACCCGCGATCAGGAGCGTGTCGGTGTTCCGCGCCAGCGCGATCGCCAGACCATCGCCAGCGTGTGGCCGGATCGTGTGCACCAGCCGCGCTCGCTCAACGTCGTAGATCCGGACGACGTCGTCCACCGAGACTGCCGCGAGATCGCCGCGCGGAGAGAACGCAACGCCGTTGATGGCGTCGCCGGAACCGGGGAGCGTGTGCTCCAGCCGCGAGGTCAGGGCGGAGCGGAGCGCGTTCTCGGCTCCACTGGTGCGGGCGTTCCGGGCGGCTTCACGCGCCAGTAGCAAGGCGATCTCCGGGTCCTGCCCGACCTGCTCCAGCGCCGCGGCCGCGAGCCGCTCCGAGATGGCGACGTGGCGTTGGCGGTCATACCGCGCCGCGGTCTCTCGCGCGGTACGGGCGTTGTTGCGGGCCACCGCGAAGCCGCCCACCGCGAGGGCAGCGATGACCGCGAACCCGACTGCGACGGCGACGGCCCGGAGGGCACGACGACGGGCAGACGCGACCTCGGCGTCACGCCGTGCCTGATCGGCGGCCAGGCTCTCGCGGATGTACTGCTCGCGCGATCCGGTGAGCTCGCTGGCGAACTCGTCCAGGTACCGCGACGCAGCTGACAGCATCCCGGGCCGCAGGAGCAGCTCGGGATCGTGGCCGGATCGCACCCACTGCTCCCAGAGCGGATCGAGGTCACGATCGCGCCAGATCGTGAACGGCCGATACGCCTGCACCCACGCGGCCAGCGTCGGCCAAGCGCGCAGCAGCGCATCGTGGCTCAGCTCGACGGTCGCCTCGTCGCCGAACGTCGAGCGCCCGATCGTGAGCAGCCGGGCGTCGGCGAGCTGCCTGGCGATCGACTGGGCCGCCTCATCGAGCTCGTTCAGCCAGGCGGCACGCCCGGCCACTGCGCCCTCGTCACCGCTGTCCAGGGACCTGCCACCGGAGATCAGCTCGACGAAGACACGTCGCGCAGCGTCCCGGTCGCCGGGGCCAAGGCTCTCCCATACCGCCTCGGCCCGCGCGGCCACCGCGCCCTGGATGCCCGGGAACTGGCGCCCGTCCGCGGCGGTATAGCCGAGCTGTCGGTAGGACTCGACCGTCAGAGGTCCAGGACCGGCGTTGAGCTCCCACAGCCGCGTGAGGGCGAACTCCAGGAGCGGGAGATCGCCGGTGCGGCCCCGGACGTCGGCGATGATCCGCTCCGGGAGCCCGGATTCGAACGACCGCCGGCGCAGCGCTGCAGGGTCGGTGATTGCCTCCATGAGCTCCGCGTCGGTCATCGGCAGCAGCGTCAGCTGCGCCTCCTGCATGATGCGATCGAGCCCGGGCCGCGCCAGGCTGATCGCGTAGTAGTCGGCGCGAAGCGTCAGCACGCAGCGAGCTCCGGCCGCGCCCAGGCCGAGCACGATCGCGACGATGTGGTCCCGAACCTTCGCGCTCGTGCGGTCATAGAACACGCGCTCAAACTGATCTATGACCAGGATCGTTCCACCAAGCTGAGCAAGGATCGCCGCTGTGAGCTCGTCGACGGAGCGGTCGAGAAGCCGGGCCTCAGCCTCGCGGAGCGTCCCTTCGAGCCTCGACGGCACCGCGCTGGTGACGAGGTCGAGCAGGGGCGTCGGCCCCGGGACGACCACGCGGACATCGCGCCCCGCAAGCCCTGGAACCGTCGACGACCTCAAGCCCTTCACGAGCCCGGCGCGCGCCAGCGACGACTTGCCGCTGCCCGAGACGCCGACGATCGGCACGATCGAGTGGCGACTCAAGAGCGACAACAACTCGGTGATCCCCGCGTCACGACCGAAGTACAGGTCGGCGTCGCCGAGATCGAAGACGTCCAGGCCGCGATAGGGGTTCGGATCGTCGGTTCGCAGCGCAGGGCAGATCTCGACGACCATCCGGGCCGGCCGCATGAAGGCCACGTCTGCTTGGCGCGCGAGCGCGTCCGGGCACGCGACGCTGATGATCACGCCGGCGACAGACCCTTGGTCGTCCCACACGGGCGCGCCGCTGAAGCCGTGCGAGACGACGCTGCTGCGCACCTGGACGACCGGGAACCCGGTCTCGGTCGTGACACCTACGACCTCGACGACCTCAGGCATCCCGTCGACCGGCTTGCTCCCAGGGAAGCCGAACGTGGTCAGCCGCTCCCCCGGCGCCCGCTCGGCGTCGGCCAAAGCCAGCCAGCTCACGCCGTCGGGCGGAAGCTCCAGCAGCCGCAGGAACCCGATGTCCTCTCCGTCCTCGCCACGCGTCAGATCCCGATCGACCTCGGCGCGTGATGGCGAGGTCGAGGCCGGTGCCCCGTGCGGCACGATCCAGACGGTGTCGTCCGGCATGCGCGCCGCGGAGATGACATGCGTGCACGTGACGATCAGCCCGTCCTCCGAGACGAAGAACCCGGTGCCCTTCGTCTTGCCCGCAGCATCCAACAGCCGCACGATCCCCTCAGCCGGCGACCGGCCAGCCGTCGAGCGGACTACGGGATCCATGCGGTTGACGGGCGTGCCTGCCCTGTCGGGCTGATCCTTGCCACGGCGCGAGACTAACCGCCGCCGTCGGAGCTGTCAGCATCCAACCCCGTGTACTGGATCAAGCGCAACGCGGCAGAGCTGCTGCCAATCGTCATCGCGATCGTGGTTCCGCTGGCCGGAATCTTGCTCGCGGTGCAGGAAGCGGTTTCCAGCGAAGGCGATCGCACGCAGGCCGTGCGGATCGGTGCGGCGTGCGTGCTCGGCGTCTGTCTGTGGGCGCTGATTTTGACCGCTTGAATTTTCAACACGGGCCGGCGCGAGTCAGGTACGGTCTTGTGTATGACGACCCGGATCGTTCCGCTCCTGGCCGCCGCCGCGCTGCTGGCCGCCTCCACGACCGCGTTCGCCGCCAAGGTTCCACCGGGCGCGGAGAACACCAAGAAGTGCGGCAACGTTGCCACGAGCAACGGTGGCAAGGCGAAGTACATCCGCGCCTCGAAGGTCTCGTGCACGACCGCCAAGGCCGTCGCCAAGCGCGCCAAGGGCAAGAGCTACAGCGCCAACGGCTTCGGCTGCACGTTCGTCTCCGGCATCTACCTTTGCAAGAAGGGCACCGGGTCGGTCGCCTTCCAGTACAAGAAGCCGGCGCGGAAGTAGCACTTCGCCGCGCCGCCGATCCGCTATGACGTAGGTCATGCGGATCGCGCTGATGATCGAGGGCCAGGAGGACGTCACCTGGGAGGACTGGGTGGCGCTGGCCGAGACCTGCGAGGCGTCGGGGATCGAGGCGCTGTTCCGGTCCGACCACTACGTGTCGGTCTCTGGGCACCGTGAGCGGGGCGCGCTGGACGCCTGGGGCACGATCAACGCGCTCGCAGCCCGGACCACGACGCTGCGCCTCGGCACGCTCGTCTCGCCTGCGAGTTTCCGCCATCCGTCGGTGCTCGCCAAGCTCGCTACGACCGCCGACCACGTCTCCGGCGGCCGGATCGAGCTCGGTCTGGGCACCGGCTGGCACGAGGTCGAGCACGCGGCCTACGGCTTCCCGTTCACGCCGCTGAAGGACCGCATGGACGTCATGGAGGAGCAGCTGGCGGTCATCCACGACGGCCACTGGGGCTCCGACGACCACTACAACTTCACCGGCGAGCACTACACGATCGCCGACCTCGACGCCCAGCCCAAGCCGGTCCAGACGCCGCACCCGCCGCTGATCCTTGGCGGTGCCGCCGGCCCGCGCGCGGCGCGCCTGGCCGCCCAGTACGCCGACGAGTACAACACGGTCATGCCGACGCCTGAGGAGATCGTCGAGCGCAAGGCGCGCATCGACGCCGCGTGCGCCGCCGCCGGCCGGGAGCCGATCCCGTTCTCGACCATGGGACCGATCCCCGACGGCGGCTACGACGCGCTCCTCGCCCAGCTGAAGGACTACAACCAGCTCGGCGTGGCGCGCGCGTTCATCCAGCACTTGGACCACCGCGACCTCGCGCTCGTGGAACGCATCGGCCGCGAGCTGGTCCCGGCGCTGGCGTAGCCCGAGCGGCTAAACAGGAACCCCCGCCGGGCGCTCGGCGTGCGGCTACCCGTACGCCTTGGTCAACGCGGGCGCGAGGTCGCCGGCGCCGACGATGGTGACGTCGTCGAGCCCGAGCCAGGAGGCCATCGAGCGCAGCTCGGCCAGCAGCGCCTCGGCGATCTCGCCCGGCGGCGGCGCGTCGGCGCCGGCCAGCGGCTCGGCGTGCGCGGCCTGGACAAGCAGCGCCGACGCCGCCCGGTCCGCCTTGAGATCCACCCGCGCCACGAGCTGGTCGCCGAGCAGCAGCGGCAGCACGTAGTAGCCGTGCACGCGCTGGGGCTTGGGGACGTAGATCTCGATCCGGTAGCGCATGCCGAAGAGGCGCTCGACGCGCGGGCGCTCCCAGATCAGCGAGTCGAACGGGCCGACCAGCGCGCGGGCCTCGACGCGCCGCGGGATCCGCGCGCCCGGCGCGAGGTAGGCGTCCGGCGCCCAGCCCTCGACGGCGACCGGCAGCAGCTCGCCGGACTCGACGAGCTCGGCGATCCGGTCCTTGGCCTCGGCGGCCGGCAGGCGGAAGTAGTCGCGCAGGTCGGTCGCCGTCGCCACGCCCAAAGACCGGGCGGCCACGCGCAGCAGCTCGCGCTGAGCCTCCTCGTCGGACGGCGTCGGCGTCGTGAGCACCTTCGCCGGGATGACCCGCTCCGGCACGTCGTAGAGCCGCTCGAAGCGGCGGCGCCGCGCGCTCGTGATCTCGCCGCTCCAGAACAAGAACTCCAGCGAGCGCTTGACGTCAGACCAGTCCCACCACGGCCCCTTCTTGCCGCGCGGCTCGTCGTGGTGGGCGAGCTGCGCCGCGGTCAGCGGCCCGCGCGCACGCAGGTCCTCCAGCACCGCGGCGACCAGCTCGGGCCGGTCGCGCGCGATCGCCCGCATCCCGCCCCACGCGTCGTCATGCGCGCGGCGCATCCGCCAACGCAGGTGCGGGTGCAGCTCGACCGGGATCAGCGACGCCTCATGGCCCCAATACTCGAACAGCCGCCGCGGCGCGTAGTGCGCGAGCTTGTCGAGCGCGTTCGTGTCGTAGGCCCCTAGCCGGGCGAACGCCGGCAGGTAATGCGCCCGCTGCAGCACGTTGACCGAGTCGATCTGGATCAGCCCGACCCGATCGACCACCCGCGCCCGCAGCGCCCGCGCATCCACCTCACGCTCGAGCGGCGGCTCCGCGAACCCCTGCGCGGCCAGCGCGACGCGCCGCGCTTGCGCGGCCGACAGCTTCTCGCGACGACGGGGACGGGGAGACGATGGGGACATTGCGGGGAGACGACCATCTTGCCTGACGCGCCGGACTGTTAGGGTCCCCTAACCATGCGTCCGCTTCGCTCCCTCCCCATCACCGTCCTGCTCCTCCTCGCCCTGCTCGTCGCCGCCGGCTGCGGCAGCGATGACGACAACAACAGCTCTGCCGCCGTGCAGACGACGGCGACGAACGCCGAGAAGACGGCGTTCCCCGTCACGGTCGAGCACCGGTACGGCACGACGACGGTGGATAAGGCGCCGCAGCGGATCGTGACGGTCGGCTCGACCGAGCAGGACGTCGTGCTCGCGCTCGGCCAGCAGCCCGTCGGCGTCACCGAATGGTACGGCGGCCAGCCCGACGCGACCTGGCCGTGGGCGCACCCGCTGCTGAAGACCAAGCCCACCGTCTTGAAGGCCGACGACGGCATCGACATCGAGAACGTCGCCAAGCTGCGACCCGACCTGATCATCGGCACCAACTCGGGCATGGACAAGAACATGTTCAAGAAGCTGTCGGCGCTGGCACCGACGATCCCGGGCCCCAAGGGCGGCACGTTGTACTTCTCGCCGTGGGACGTCCAGACCCAGTTGATCGCCGACGCGATGGGCCAGCACGACGCCGGCGTCAAGGCCATCGCCGACGTCAAGAAGACGTTCGCCGACGCGGCCGCCGCCCACCCGGACTTCAAGGGCAAGACCGTCACGTTCAGCCAGAACGCGTTCTACGACGGCAAGTTGTACGTCTACCCCGAGGGCCTCGGCACCGAGTTCCTAGAGATGCTCGACTTCACGATCAACCCCAAGATCAAGCCGCTGGCCGAGCCGGGCTCGCAGGCCGAGATCTCCGCCGAGCGCCTCGACGTCATCGACGCCGACGTGCTGGTCTTCGCCACCGAGAAGCCCGCCGACGTCAAGAACCTGCTGAAGATCCCGACGTTCAAGCCGCTGGACGCGGTCAAGGGCCATCACGCGGTCTTCACCGACCCGATCCTCAGCGGCGCCATGTACTTCGAGACGCCGCTGTCGCTGAAGTACGTCGCGCAGCACCTCACGCCGCTGCTGGCCGAGGCTGTGGCCGGCAAGGCGCCGTGGGAGATGGCCAAGGCCGCGAGCTAGGCGGAGCCAGCGTCCGGATCGGCGGCGTCGCCCGGGTCATCCTCGAGCAGCCCGCGCGTCGCCGCCCAGTGGCTGACCTCGTGGCGCGAGGTCAACTGGAGCTTGCGCAGGACCGCGCGGACGTGCGACTCGACCGTGCGCGTCCCGATCCCCAGCCGGTGGGCGATCGACTTGTAGGCGTAGCCGCGCGCGAGGTGGTGCAGCACCTCGCGCTCGCGCGGCGTCAGCGTTTCGAGCGGATCCTCGTCGGCGACCGCGGTGGGCGGCGCGCTGAACGCCTGGAGGACGAACGCAGCCAGGCGCGGGCTGAAGTAGGCGTCGCCCGCGGCCACCTGGCGGATCGCCGCGATCAGGTCGTCCGTGTTGATGGTCTTGGTGACGTAGCCCAGCGCGCCCGCGCGGATCATCGGCACGACGTCCTCCGCAGCATCGGAGACCGACAGCGCCAGGACCGCGGGCGGCGCAGCGGCCGCGGCCAGGCCGTGCAGCACCGCGACTCCCCCGCCGTCGGGCAGGTGGACGTCGAGCAGCACGACGTCCGGCCGCGCGTCCGCGATCACCGCCGCCGCCTCGGCGACCGTCGCGGCCTCCCCCACGACGTCGCACGCCTCCCCCAGCTCGGCTCGCACGCCCGCCCGGAACAAGTGATGGTCATCAACTACGACGACGCGCAGACGATCAGCGGGCGCAAGCGAGCTCACAGCGTCAGCGCCACCTCGGTGCCCTCGCCCGGCACCGACTCGACCGTCGCCCGGCCGCCCACCGCCGCCATCCGCCCGACGATCGCGTCACGGATCCCGCGGCGCTCAGCCGGCACGTCGTCCACGACGAAGCCCGGCCCGGAGTCGCGCACGAAGACCTCCGCCCCACCGCCGTCGATCTGCGCGAAGACCACGACCGGCGCGCCGCCGCCATGGCGCGCCGCGTTGCGCAGCGCCTCGCGCGCCGCCGCCACGAGCGCCTCGCCGCGCGCGTCCAGCGGCCGGTCGCCGAGCGCGGTCAGCTCGATCGCCACGCCGGCCTCATCCTCGACCGCGTCCACCACCTCGTGCAGCGCCCCGACTAGCGTCGCCGACGTCAGCTCGGCCTCCCCCGCCATCCACGCCCGCAGCGCGTGCTCCTGCCGGCGCGCCAGCCGCGCCACGGCCTCCGGGTCGTTCGCCTGGCGCTGGACGAGCGCGAGCGTCTGCAAGACCGAGTCGTGCAGGTGCGCGGCAAAGCGCGTTCGGTCGGCCTCGCGGGCGCGCGCGAAGCTCGCGATCAGCAGCGGCGTGCCGACGACCACGGCGACCCCGACACCCGCCAGCACCAACACCATCAACAACCGCGCGGGATCATCGCCGATGTAGGGCCTGGCGAGCCCTAGCCCGAGGAACGCCGACCAGCAGACCAGCAGGACGCCGACGACCGCCGACCACGGGAACGGGGCGCTGCCCTCGGTGATTGCCCGCCAGCGCGAGCCGCGGCGCACGCGCAGGGCGTCGGCGATCAGGACCACCCCGCCGGTCGCGGTCGCGGCCATCAGCAACAGCGGCCACAGCCGCGCACGGGCGACGTCCCCCGCGGCGCGCGACAGCGATCCCGTCGGCCAGACCGCGCCGAACAAGAACCACGCGGCCCCCGCGAGCAGCAACGCGGCCACGATCACGAGCGACGGGCTGCGCTGCACCGCGGCCAGCGCACGCGGCGCGAGCACGAACGCGGCGACGACCGCACCCGCCAGCGCGACCGCGACGGACGCGCGCAGCCACACCGCGTCGGTCAGCGCGAGCGCCAGGCCGAGGACCATCGCGGTGCCGCCCAACGCCGTCGCCCGCCACGCGGGATCGGCGGTGACGCTCTCGCGCGCGACCTCGCCGCTCACGAGCCGGCCCCGTCGACCAGGCACGGACCCGCGAGGTCCTTCCGGTACGTCGCCCGCGCGGCGACGTTCGCCCGGTGGCGCGGCAGCCACTTCGCGCGCACGCGCTTCTTGGCCTTCGCGCTCAGGCCGGTGGTGTCGGGCATCGATGGCACGTAGCCGGGGTCCAGCGGCCAGTCCGGGACGGACCGGGGATCGACGTCGTCGGGGTAGTCACGCACGTAGAGGCCGCCTCCGGCCGAGGTGAAGTCGAGATGGACCCGCGGCCCGCGGCCGCCGTCCCCGATCGCCATGCCGCCGCGCCGACCGTAGAGCGTCTGGCCGTAGAGCACCACGTCGTCGGAGAGCGGGTAGGGCCGCCCGAGCAGGACGGACGCCGCGCGCGCGGCGAACGAGCGCACGTCGTACTCGACGCTCGTCGAGACGCAGCGGTCGTGGGGCAGCGCGACGATCGTCCTGCGCAGGCCGCCGGCGATCCGGATCCGGACCTCGCCGTGGGACGGCAGCGCGGTGCGACGCAGGTCGACGAGCATGTACCCGAGGCCAGAGCGGTAGGTCGGCGCGACGTCGGCAGCGGTGGCGGGCGCGAAGACCTGGTCGGAGGTCTGCGGCGCCACCTGCACGCCCGCGGCGGCGACCGCCACCGACGGCAGCACGAGCGCCGCGACCGGCAGCAGCGCCCAGCCGGGACCAAGCCGCCGCCAGGACGCCAGCCCCGCGACGAGCGCGACCGCCGCGATCGCCACGACCGCCCAGCCGAAGCCGAAGATCGTCGCGGCGGCGCCCAGCGCGGCCAGGGTCGCCAAGCCGAGCGCGCCTGCCCCGGCCAGGACGAGCGCGACGATCGTGCGTCCGCCGCGCTCGTCCTCGCCGGGGACGATCAGCCAGCATGCGACGTAGGCGACGACGCCGATCCCGAAGGCCAAGGTCGCCGCGACGAACGCGACCCGGACCGCGCCGACTGGCAGCCCGCACGCCGCGGCAAGCCCGGCGCAGACGCCGCCGAGCACGCGGCCGTCACGCGGACGGGTCAGTGGCGGCGTGGTCTCCATAGCTGCAGATCATGGTGCTCCAGGCGCGCCGCCGGTAGTCGGAAGTCCCCGCATCGCCGCCTCCGGAATCTCCCGGAGGGGTACCGCTCCTGACCGCGTGGTCAGCTTGCGTGCGGAACCGCACACATTCTTTACACCGATTGATGGAACACTCGCTCGTGTCATGACGCTTGCGCCCGAAGCCCCCATCCCCGCGTCCAGCCTGATCGGGACGGCCCCGCCGTCTCCCGCGGGCCCGATCGACGCCGCCGAGGCCGCGCGATACCCGGTGCCGCCGATGGTCGAGCTCCCGCGCGTGCTCCAGACGCTGCGCTTCAACCAGCGCCAGATCGACTTCGTCTTCGGCGGGCGCCGTCGCCTGGGCGAGACGTTCCGCTTTGCCGGGATCGTCGACGGCGACCCGGTGATCACGTCGCACCCCGACCACGTGCAGTCGCTGTTCACCGCCAAGCCCGAACAGGCGCCCTCGCTCACCGGCGAGTCGCCGCTGCGGCCGATCGTCGGGCCGAACTCCGTGCTGACCGCGATCGGCCCGCGCCACATGCGCCAGCGCAAGCTGCTGCTGCCGTCCTTCCACGGCGAGGCGATCGCCAAGTACATGGAGATGATCGCCGACGCCGCCGATCGCGAGATCGACAAGTGGCCGGTCGGCGAGACGATCGCGCTCGCGCCGCGGATGCAGGCGATCACGCTCGACGTGATCATGTCGGGGATCTTCGGCATCGAGGGCAAGCCGGAGCGCGGCACGCCCGAGCACGCGCTGCGCCGCGCGGTTCGCGGCCTGGTCGAGGCATCGACGTGGAAGACCGCGCAGCTCGCCGAGCTGATGAACATCGGCCGCGATGAGCCGGTTGGCATCACGAAGTACGCGCTCGGCTTCCTGGACCGGCCGACCTACCAGGTCATCGCGGAACGCCGCCAGGCCAGCGACCTCGAAGAGCGCCGCGACATCCTGTCGTTGCTGCTCCAGGCTCGGACCGAGGAGGGCGAGGCGCTCAGCGACCAGGAGCTCCGCGACGAGCTGCTCACGCTCGTGTTGGCCGGCCACGAGACGACGGCCAACTCGCTGTCGTGGACGTGGGAGCGGCTGGTGCGCACGCCGGACGCGCACGACCGGCTCCGGGACGCGGTCCGTGGCGGGGATGACGCGGAGTCCGCCAAGGTCGTCGAGCAGACGATCCAGGAGGCGATGCGGTCGCGGCCGGTCATCCCGATCATCGGGCGGCGCGTGAAGCTGCCGTGGCGGTTGGGCGACTACGCGGTGCCGGCCGACACGCCGGTGACGATGTCGATCCTGCTGCTGCACCACCGCGAGGACGTCTACCCCGACCCGTTCGCGTTCCGGCCGGAGCGCTGGGAGGGCAACAAGCCCGGCACCTACACGTGGATCCCCTTCGGCGGCGGCATCCGGCGCTGCCTGGGCGCGGCGCTGGCGATGGCCGAGATGCGCGTCGTGCTGGAGACGATGGCGCGCCGGCTGGACATCACCTACGAGACGCCAGAGCCTGAGCGCGCGGTGCACCGCAACGTGACGATGATCCCGTCGGGCGGCGCGACGGTGCGGATCGTCAGCAAGCGGGCGTAGGCGCGGCGAACGCGACGTCGCGGTCGGCCGCGGTGGGCGCGACGACGTCGAGCAGGCGGTGGGCTTCGCGCGCGACGGCGGCGGCGTCGCGCTTGTTGTAGGTCTTCCCGAACTGGGTGATCGTGACGGTCGCGAGCTTCTTGGTGGCCTTGATCCGCCAGTTGCCCGCGACGAAGCCGTCGAGCAGGACGAGCCCGGCGATCAGGCCGTTCTGGGTCATGACGAGCGGCTTGTGGGCCGGCGGCAGGACGCGGGACGTGTCGACGTGGGACAGGATCAGGTTGTCGAAGGGGCCGGTGAGGCGTGGCGGCGCGGGTGTGTCGCCGGCGGGGCGCGGCGCGTCCGGCAGGTCGAAGAGCTCGCGGCCTTGCTCGTCCTCGAACACCACTAACTCGTGGTCACTGCGCAGCCGCTCGAAGGCGTGCGCGGCGCCGGTGCGGCCCGACCACTTCTGGAAGTCCGCAGGGCGCGCCGGTCCAAAGGCGGCGAGGTAGCGCAGGACGAAGGGCGCGAGGTTTAGGTCCTCGTGCGGCGGCGGCTCGTCGCCGGTCCAGTTCGCCAGCGAGGTGTGCGCGGCCGGGCCGCTCCGTCCCCATAGCCCACGCGGCGGGACCTGCACGAGCGGGACCCGGGCCCGGACCTGCTGCGCCAGCGCCGGCCCATCCGCGTGCGGCCAGCGCTCGCCGAGCTCGGCGGCCAGCTGCGCGAACGTGCGCGGTTCGGCGTCGACCAACGCACGGCCCGCATCGGCGAGCGCCACGCGGTCGACGTCCTCCGGCACCCGATGGTTGGAGTTCGTCTGCCCGCTCAACGCCGGCTGAGCCAGCGCGCGCAGCAGCGGCGCGTCGCGGGCGGAGACGAGATGGATCGTCCCGCGCATGGCGACGATCCGCACCGCATCCCGACGCTCCAGCAAGCCGCTGAGCTCGGCCGGCTCGAAGTCGGCCAGACGCGACCAGAGCTGGAAGTACGGCGCCTTGACGTCCTGGGCCTGAAGGCCACCAAGATGCTCGATCGCCTCCAGCGCGGTCGTGGCACGCGGCGGGTCGAGCAGCCACTGCCGCGCGAGCAGCGCCCGGTTGAGCGCGCGGAGGTCAAGGACGGCGCCGGCCATACCACCCCGACCCTACGGCTCCGCGATGGCTCGTGGTCGACTTGACGGGCATGGAGGACGTCAACGCGACCACCACCCCGGCTCGTCGAGCGCACGGGCGGCGACTGCCACGGCGCGGCCGGCCACACGACCGGTGGCGCGATCCGCGTCGAGGGCGGTCGCATCCGCGAGTGGTACCGCCTCTACGACCAGGAGGAGCTGCATCCGAGCGGCCCGCTGGTCGACCCGGGCCAGCTGTCGGCCTAGCGCCGCATATCCTGAACAGGTGTGGTCCTCGCCGACCTTCACGATCGCCTCGATGAGCTGACGCTGCTCGACGCCCACCGCCTCAAGCGGCGGCTCGATCGCGCACGCCGTCATCCCGACGACGAGAAGGCATTGGCCCGCCTAGACCGGGACTTCGCCACCGCCGCGCAGCGGATCGAGCGCCGCCGGGCCGCGGTCCCGAAGATCACCTACCCCGAGCAGCTCCCGGTCTCCGCTCGCCGCGAAGACCTGCTCGCCGCGATCCGCGACAACCAAGTTGTCGTCGTCGCCGGTGAGACCGGCTCGGGCAAGACCACGCAGATCCCCAAGATCTGCCTGGAGCTCGGCCGCGGGATCCGCGGGACGATCGCCCACACCCAGCCGCGACGCCTGGCCGCGCGCACGGTCGCCGAGCGGATCGCGAGCGAGTTGGAGGTGTCGATCGGCGACGCCGTCGGCTACGCGGTGCGCTTCAACGACCGCACCGGCCAGGACACGCTCGTGCGGCTGATGACCGACGGCCTGCTGCTGGCCGAGATCCAGCACGACCGGCTGCTGCGCCGCTACGACACCATCATCATCGACGAGGCCCACGAGCGCTCGTTGAACATCGACTTCCTGCTCGGCTTCCTGCACCAGCTGCTGCCCAAGCGGCCGGACCTGAAGCTGATCATCACCTCGGCCACGATCGACCCCGGCCAGTTCGCCTCGCACTTCTCCGACGCGCCGATCGTGGAGGTCAGCGGTCGCACGTTCCCCGTCGAGGTCCGCTACCACGACGACGCGCCCGAGCAGGACCAGCCCGACGCGATCGGCGACGCGGTCGACGAGCTGCTCGCCGAGTCGCGCGACGGCGACGTGCTGGTGTTCTTGAGCGGCGAGCGCGAGATCCGCGACACCGCCGATGTCCTGCGCGGCCGGCTCGGCGACAGCGTCGAGGTCCTGCCGCTGTTCGCGCGCCTCTCCACCGCCGAGCAGCAGCGCGTCTTCCAATCACATCGCGGCCGCCGCGTCGTCCTGGCCACCAACGTCGCCGAAACGTCGCTCACCGTCCCGGGCATCAAGTACGTGGTCGACCCCGGCTTCGCGCGCATGTCCCGCTACAGCGCGCGGCTGAAGGTCCAGCGCCTGCCGATCGAGCCGATCTCGCAAGCGAGCGCCGACCAGCGCAAGGGCCGTTGCGGCCGCACGAGCGACGGCATCTGCATCCGCCTCTACTCCGAGGAGGACTTCAGCGAGCGCCCGCGCTTCACCGACCCCGAGATCCTGCGCACGAACCTCGCGTCGGTGATCCTCCAGATGGCCGCGCTGGACCTCGGCGCGGTCTCCGACTTCCCGTTCCTCGACCCGCCCGACGCGCGCCAGGTCCGCGACGGCGTCAACCTCCTGCACGAGCTCGGCGCGCTGGACCCCGACGCGCCGCCCGGCAAGCGCCTCACGCAGATCGGCCGCAAGCTCGCGCGCCTGCCCGTCGACCCGCGGATGGCGCGCATGATCCTGGAGGCCGACCGCCTGTCGTGCGTGGACGAGGTCATCGTCATCGCCGCCGCGCTGTCGATCCAGGACCCGCGCGAGCGCCCGCAGGAGCTCCAGGCCCAGGCCGACCAGCAGCACGCGCGCTTCAAGGACGAGGCCTCGGACTTCATCGCCTACCTCAACCTGTGGAACTACGTCCGCGAGCAGCAGCGCGAGCTGACCGGCAACCAGTTTCGCAAGCGGTTGAAGAGCGAGTTCCTGCACTTCTTGCGCGTGCGCGAGTGGCAGGACCTCGTCGGCCAGCTGCGCCAGGCCAGCAAGGAGCTCGGCGTCACGCGCAACCAACAGCCGGCCGAGCCAACCCAAATTCACACCGCCCTCTTGAGCGGTCTGTTGTCGCACATCGGCGTCCGCGACGTGGCCAAGCGTGAATATGTGGGCGCCCGCGGCGCGCGCTTCTCGATCTTCCCCGGCTCGACCCTGGCCCGCAAGCAGCCGTCGTGGGTGATGGTCGCCGAGCTGGTCGAGACCGCCCGCCTCTTCGGCCGGACCGCCGCCAAGATCGAGCCGGCCATGGTCGAGCCGCTCGCCGAGCACCTCGTCAAGCGCACCTATTCCGAGCCGCGCTGGGAGCGCCGTCGGGGCGCGGTCGTCGCGACCGAGCGCGTCACGTTGTACGGGTTGCCGATCGTCGCCGGGCGCAAGATCGCCTACACGTCGATCGACCCGGAGCTGAGCCGCGACCTGTTCATCCGCCGCGCGCTGGTCGAGCGCGACTGGGACACGCGTCACCGCTTCTTCGCCGACAACGCCCGCGCGCTGGAGGAGGTCGACGCGCTGGAGCAGCGCGAGCGCCGCCGCGACCTGCTCGTCGACGACCAGACGCTCTACGACTTCTTCGACGCGCGGATCCCCGAGAAGGTCGTCTCGGCCCGCCACTTCGACCGCTGGTGGAAGGACGCGCGCCGCACGGACCCCGAGCTGCTCACCTACAGCTTGGAGCTGCTCGTCCGGCCCGAGGCGCGCGACGCGCTCGCCGGCGCCGGCCGCCCGCCGGCCTGGCGCCAGGGCGACCACACCTTCGAGTTGACCTACGCCTTCGTGCCGGGCTCCGAGCACGACGGCGTCACCGTCCACATCCCGCTCGCCACGCTGGCCCAGGTGCGTGATGTCGGCTTCGACTGGCTCGTCCCCGCGTTCCGCGAGGAGCTGGTCACGGCGCTGCTGCGCGGCCTGCCGAAGGAGCTGCGCCGCCCGCTCGTCCCGGTGCCCGAGACCGCGCGGCTGGCCGTCGAGCGGATGAAGCCGCGCTCGGGCCCGCTGACCGAGGTCCTCGCCCGCGAGGTCAGCGCGCTGCGGGGCACGCTGGTCCCCGCGGCCGCGTTCGACCCGACGTCATTGCCCGACCACCTCAAGATGTCGTTCTCGATCGAGGACGAGACCGGCGCGGTCGTCGCCCACGGCACCGACCTCCAGCAGGTCCGCGACCAGGTCCGCCCGCGACTGCGCGAGGCGCTCTCCGCGGCCACCGCGCAGTTCGAGCACACCGGCCTGACCTCGTGGTCGATCGACGTCCTGCCGCGCGAGATCAAGCTGCCGTCGGCCGGCGAGGCGGGCCGCGCGTTCCCGGCGCTGATCGACCGCGGCGACCACGTCGACGTCCGCATGTTGGAGTCGCGCGCCGCCCAGGACGCCGCGATGCGCACCGGCACCCGTCGCCTGCTGCGGCTCAGCATTCCCTCACCCGCGAAGTGGGTGATCGGCAAGTTGGACAACAAGGCGCAGCTGACGCTGGCCTCCGCGCCGCACGGGTCGCTGGCCGCGGTGGTCGACGATGCGGCCAACGCCGCTGCCGACGCGCTGATGGGTGAGGCCGGCGGCCCGGTCTGGACCTCCGCGGCGTTCGCCAAGCTGCGCGACCACGTCGCGGGCTCGCTGGCCGAGCGGACGCTGGCGGTCATGCGCGACGTCGTCGAGGTCCTCGCCGCGCGCGCCGACCTGCATCGCCGCATGGAGACGATGATCGCGCCGCCGCTGCGCGATGCGCGCCAGGACGTCGCCCAGCAGCTCGGCTCGCTCGTCTACCCCGGCTTCGTCGCCGCGACCGGCGCGGCGCGGCTGCCCGACGTCGTCCGCTACCTGCGCGCCGCCGACCGCCGGCTGGAGAAGCTGCCCGACGTCATCCCCGTCGACCGCGACCGCATGGCCGCGATCCACGAGCTGGAGGCGGAGGTCCGCGCGAAGCCCGCGGCCGCTCGCGACGCGTGGTGGATGCTCCAGGAGCTGCGCGTCGCGCAGTTCGCGCAGGTGCTCGGCGTCAAGGGCCAGCCGTCGGCCAAGCGGATCCGCAAGCTGCTCGCGACGGCTTGACCTCGGAGGTCATCGACCCCGCGCGGTGCGGCGCGCAAGATGGGGTCCATGATCGCCACCGAGAACATCACCAACACCGTCGACGCCTACCTCGCCGCCTGGAACGAGCGCGTGCCGGAGCGCCGCCGCGCGCTGGTCGCCGAGGTCTTCGCCGACGACGCCACCTACGTCGACCCGGCCCGTACGGGCACGGGCGCTGACGGCATCGACGCGATGATCGGCGCCGCCCAGGACGAGCACCCGGGCGTCGAGCTGATCCTGGCGGGCGCGCCCGACCACCACAACACGCACGTGCGATTCAGCTGGCACCTGCGCCCGGCGGGAACCGACACGGTGGCCTTGATCGGCCATGACTACGCGTCGGTCACGCCCGACGGCCGCCTCAAGGATGTCGTGGGCTTCGTGGAGGTCCCGGAAGCCGCCTAGGGACCCAGCCCGGCACGTCCTGCCGGTAGGCGTCGTACGCGGCGCCGAACCGGCGGGCGAGCCGAGGCTCCTCCACGCGCGCGCTCAACGTGGCCATCGCCGCGACGTACGCCGCGGCCGCGAGGAACAGGATCGGCTGCGCGAAGGCCAGCGCCTCCCCCATGATGATCGTCGCGGTCGCGACGTACATCGGGTGGCGCACCAGGCCGAAGGACCCGCCGCGCATCAGCGCGCTGGCCGGCGCTGCGGGTGATGGCGTCCCGCGGCCCTCACGGACGAATCGGGCGAAGACGTCGACCAGCACCGCGACGCCGCCCGCGATCAGCAGCGCGCCGATCACCCGCAGGCACACGGGCCAGTCGAGGCCATCGCTGCCGGCGACGAGCACCAGCAGGTACGGGCCCACGACCGCCTCCAGCCCCGGGCCGGCGATCGCGAAGGCCAGGTTCCCCACGGCGGTGCGCATCCGGAGCGGATCTTGCCGCACCGCGGGTCCCATACGCTGCGCGGGGATGAAGCACTTCCTGCGCCCGCTCTTCGACCGCGTCGTGATCAAGGAGCTCGAGCCGGAGCGGTTCCGCCGGTCCGGGCTGCTCGTGCCCGCCGGCTCCAACGAGCCACCGCCCCAGCACGGGATCGTGCTCGCCGTCGGTCAGGGCCAGGACTGGTGGGAGCACGTCGGCTTCCGGATGCCGATCCAGCCGGGCGACCACGTGGTCTTCCCGGCGTCGGCGGGCGCGTGGGTCGAGGTCGACGAGGAGCGCCTGCTCGTCTGCCGCGTCGCCGAGTTGTTGGGGGTCATGGAGGAGATCCCCGACGGCCCCGAGCCGGGTAGGGTCGTCGACTAGTAGCGCGCGAAGTACGAGTGGCCCGCGCGCACGACGATCGTCCGGTGCGTGCGGAGGTCGCGGACGGCGACCGTCCCCTCGACGACCCGCGTGAGCGTGCCGTCGCAGAAGTCCTGGGTCAGCCAGCGCGTGCCGCGCACCGTGCCGACCGCGCCCTTGCCGCGGGTCTCGAAGCGCCCGTTGTCGTCCTTGCCCCAGAGGCTGCGCACCGGCTTGCGGCGCTTGGCGGCCGCGGCGTGCACGCCGACGCGCCGGGTGCTGCGACAGCGGGAGAAGTCGCCGCCCTTGAGCGCGATCCGCGTCAGGCCGGTCGCGGCGTCCTGCTTGACCGCGAAGACCGCGCCGCTGAAGGTCGCGGTCTGGACCGGGGCGCCGGGAGCGACCGCGGTGGTGAGCTCGACGGTGCCCGCCCGGGCGTCGATCCGGGCACCGGTGGGGATCGCCGAGGCGGCGCTGAGCGCGACGACGTCGCGGCCGTCGGCGGTGCGGACCTTGACGGTGCCCTTCGCCGCGACGACGCCGACGCTCTGGCCGAGCGTCGGGGTCAGCGTGGCGGTGTCGAGCGCGACGGTCGGCGTGGCAGAAGCGCCGGGGGCCGCGGGCGCGGGCGCAGGCGCAGGCGGCGGCACCGGGGCGGCCGTCGGCGCGGGCGCGGTGGTGCTCGCGCCGCTCTTGCCGTCGTCCTTGCCCTTCCCCTTGTTCTTGTCCTTCTTCGTGCCGGGGTGGTCGTCGGGCGCAGGAGCCGGGGCGGGCGCGGGCACGGCGGCCGTGGGCGGAGCGGGAGCCGGCGGAGCGGGGTCCTTGCCCTGCTTCCCGCCTTCGTCCTTCTTGTCGTCCTTGTCCGACTTGCCCTTGTCCGACGTGGTCGCGGACGGCGCAGGCGCCTTCGACCCTTCGGCCGAGGCGGCGTGGCCGCCGGCCACCGGAAGCGCGGTGCCGACGGCGGCCAGCGCGCAGAGGACCCAGGTTCTGCTCATCGCTCCGTGCAGTCGGCGGAGCCGACCTACCGCTGTATGGCGTTCGACAGCTCTGGACGCGTCCTGTCCGACAACGGACGGTGCCCCGCTCGGCGTCAGGGACGAGCCCCGGCCCGCGCTACCGCGCGGGCGCCCAGCGCGCATCCGGCGGTGAGCGCGACGGCGGGCGTCGCCCCTGCGCGCCACGAAGCGAGCCAGCCCGCGGCGAAGGCGTCGCCGGCGCCGGTGGCGTCGACGACCCGCACATCGCCCGGCGCGTCGGCGAAGACGACATCGTGGCCGTCGGTCCACAGCGCGCCGCCCGCGCCGAGCGTGACGACGACCTCCCCGACGTGCCGCGCCAACGCACGGCCGGCGGCCTCCGGGTCGTCCTCGCCGGTCAGGACGCGCGCCTCGTCGGCGTTGGGCAGCAGCGCGTCGACGCGACCGATCCACTCCAGCACCTGCTCCGGCCCGCACGCCTGAAGCGGCGCCGCCGAGGCGGGGTCGACCGAGATCGTCATGCCCGCCGCGCGCGCCCGCTCCAGCGCCGCGAGTCCCGCCGCGCGCGGACCGTCGTGCAGCAGCACGTAGCCGCTCAAGTGCAGGTGATTGCCTTGCACGAACAGCTCGGACGGCAGGTCTCCCGGCGATAACGCCAGGTTCGCGCCCCGGTCGGGCAGCATCGTCCGCTCGCCGTCGGCGCCGACGACCACCACGCACGTGCCGGTCGTGTGCTCCGGGTCCAAGACGACGTGCGTCTCCACGCCCGCCGCCCGCAGCTCCTCGACCGCGCCGCGGCCCGCCAGGTCATCGCCCGCCCGTGCGACCAAGGCAATGTCCACGCCTTGATCAGCCAGCCACGCCGCCACGTTCGCCGCCGCGCCTCCGCCCGTCCAGCGCACGCGCGCTTCGGTGTCAGACGCGTGCGCCAGCGGCTCCGCCGCGGCCGCGACGACGTCGACCATCAGGTCGCCGACGGCGACGATCGTCATCCGCGCGCGGATGCTTCGGCTGCCGCGATCTCTCCGGCCAGCCGCGCATTGGACAACACCAACTCGACGTTGGCCCGCAGCGACTCGCCAGCCGTGCCCTCGTGGAAGCGCCCCAACAGGAACGGCGTCACGTCACGCCCGCGCACGCCCTCGGCCGCCGCGGCGGCAAGCGACTCGCTGAGCACGCGCTCGTGCAGCGCCGGGTCGAGCTGTCGGTCCTCCGGCAGCGGGTTGGCGATCACCAGCGCGCTGCCCTCCAGCCCGAGCGCCTCGCGCTGCGCCAGCACGTCCGCGATCTCCTGCGGCGAGTCCAGCCGCCACGGCAGCGAGTGCCCGGAGTCGGTCAGGTAGAAGGCGGGGAACTGCTCGGTGCGGTAGCCGGCCACGCCGATCCCGAGCGTCTCCAGGCGCTCCAGCGTCGCGGGGATGTCGAGGATCGACTTCACGCCCGCGCAGACCACGCAGATCCGCGTGCGAGCCAAGGCCACCAGGTCGGCGGACTCGTCCCACGTGTCGGCCGCCTCGCGGTGCACGCCGCCCAGGCCGCCGGTGGCGAACAGCCCGATCCCGGCCTGCGCGGCCAGGTGCGCGGTGGCGGCGACCGTCGTCGCGCCCGTCGCGCCGCGCGCCGCCGCGATCGGCAGATCGCGCGAGGAGCACTTGACGACGTCGTCGCGCGTGGCGATCGCCTCCAGCGCCGCGTCGTCGAGCCCGACCCGCACCACGCCGTCGACCAGCGCGATCGTCGCCGGGACCGCGCCACCCTCGCGCACCGCCGCCTCGATCTGCCGCGCGATCTCCGCGTTCTGCGGGCGCGGCAGCCCGTGGCTGACGATCGTGGACTCCAAGGCCACGACGGCCTCTCCGGCTTGCAGCGCTTCAGCGACTTCGGGTGCGACGTTGATCATCGCCTCCGAACGTAGCGCCTCGCGGTTCACCGGTCTCGGCGCCGGGCATCAGCCTTCCATGGACGGCTACGCCGACCGGGCCGAGGCGGGGCGACGCCTGGCGCGCCCGGTCGCCGACGCCCTCGGCGCGCCCGCGCAGACGCCGCAACTGCCGTCCATCGTCCTCGGCCTCCCACGCGGCGGCGTGCCGGTCGCCGCCGCGGTCGCCAGCGCGCTCCAGCTCCCGCTCGACCTGCTGCTCGTCCGCAAGCTCGGCGTGCCCGAGCACCCGGAGTTGGCGTTCGGCGCGATCGCCTCCGGCGGCGTGCGCGTGCTGAACCCGGACGTGCTCGCGACTGCCGCGCTGGACGAGCGCGCGATCGCCGCGGTGGTGGAGGCCGAGGCGCGGGAGCTGGCACGGCGCGAGCGCATCTACCGCGGCGCCGCGCGACCGCCGCCGTCCGTCCGCGGTCGCACCGCGGTCGTCGTCGACGACGGCCTGGCGACCGGGGCGACGATGCGCGCCGCGGTCATGGCGCTGCGCGAGCTCCAGGCCGCGCGGGTCATCGCGGCCGCGCCGGTCGGCAGCGACGAGGCGTGCGCGCTGGTGGCCGAGGCGGCTGACGCGCTCATCTGCCCGCTGGTCCCGAAGACCTTCGGCGCGGTCGGCGCCTGGTACGCGGACTTCGAGCAGACGAGCGACGACGACGTTCGTCGAGCGTTGGCGTCGGTCGCTCAAGCCGAGCCGTGATCAGCGCCGACCCACCTGCGGTGTCCACGATCGCTTCCCTGACCGGCATGCAGTCCGCCGCCATGCTGCTCGACCGCACGGCCGCGCAGACCGCGAACTTCGCCGCCGCGCCGACCGATCTGGCCGAGCAGGTGGCCAACCTCGCCTCCGCGACGGTCGCGATCAACGCCAACGTCGTCGCGGTCCACGCCGACGAGGACACCCAGCAGTCGCTGATCGACGTCATCGCCTGACAGCGAAGTTTCAGGTCTGAACTTCCCGGCCGACCATCCGGGGGGATATGGCCCGCATTCTCGTAGTGGACGACGCCGCCTTCATGCGTCGCATGGTGATCGACGTCCTCCAGGGTGGAGGGCACGAGGTCATCGGCGAAGCGGCGAACGGCAACGAGGCGCTCCAGCGGTACCAGGAGCTTCGTCCCGACGTGATGACGCTCGACATCACCATGCCCGAGAAGGACGGCCTGACCGCGCTGAAGGAGCTCATCGCGATCGACCCGGGCGCCAAGGTCGTCATGTGCTCCGCGCTCGCGCAGGAGTCCAAGGTGCTGGAGGCCGTCAAGGCCGGCGCGAAGGACTTCATCGCCAAGCCGTTCCAGGCCCAGCGCGTGCTGTCGGCGATCGAGAAGGTCGTCGCTTAAGCAGCACCGCTCCTCGTTCGCGTCACGCCCACGCCGCGAACGAGACCAGCCGCTCCTCCATGCCCGGCCCGCGTCCCGCCAGGACGCAGGTGTGGCCGCCGCGCCGCCAGGTCACGACGACGGCGTCGCCGTGGCGCACGACCGCGAAGCGCTGGCCGCCGGCGGTCACGTAGCGCGCGTCCTTGGGCTCAGGCAGCGGGTCGCCCGCGACGATCGCGTAGCCGACGTCGCCGAGTGGGCCGCGGTAGGTGACGGTCTTCGCGTCGCGGCCGGCGACCGTGCCGATGCGGTGGCCGATCGCCTTCCAGCGCGACCACTCGTAGCCGTAGTTGGGGAACTGCAGGTCGTCGATCTTGACCTTGACGAGGTGGATGTTGGTGGTGTCGATCTTGGGCGCGGGCAGGTTCGGCTGCTGGAGGGCGAGCGCCGCGGCCTCGTCGACCGTCGGTCCCGCCGCGCCGCCGCCGACCAGCAGCGCGACGGCGACCGCCGCCGCGGCGACCAGGCCGCCGATCGGAAGCGCGATCCAGCGCCGCCCGCGCGGCACCCGTGACCGCGTGCCTCGCCGCTGCTCCTCGATGCCCTCGCGCAGCGACGGCGGCGCCTCGATGGCGCCGGTCAACGCGCGGATCTGCTCGGCGAAGGCCTCGTGCTCGGGACGGTCGGTCATCGGCTCTTCGTGGGGACGCGGGTGGCGGAAAGGGTGTCGGCGAGGCGGGCGCGACCACGGTGCAGGCGGGTGGTGATCGTCGCCTCCTTGGTCTGCAGCGCGCGGGCGGCCTCGCGGTAGCTCAGCCCGGCGACGTCGATCGCGACGATCGCGTCGCGCTGATCGTCGGGCAGCGCGGCGATCGCGGTCAGCAGCTCGGCGACCTCCAGCGCGGCCTCGGGATGGCGCGGGTCGGTCGCGCGCGGCATGGCGTCGCGCTCGGCGTCTAACTCCACCGGCGCGGGGCGGCGCCGGTCGCTGCGGACGCGGTTGTAGAACGTGTTGCGCAAGACGCGCAGCAGGTAGGCGAGGTCCTCGTCGTGACGCAGGAACCGCGGGCGGGCGAGCACGCGCGCGTAGGTCTCCTGGACCAGGTCCTCGGCGTCGTGCCGGTGCCCGCCGCACAGCGCCAGGGCAGCGCGGTACAGGCGATCGACGTGATCACCGAGGCGCTGCGGGTCCAGGGGCCGGGCGGCAGCGGAAGGGTCGGAGCCGGCGTCCACGACGCCGACGGTAACCGCGAGCGCGCCCCGCGTCGAGGCGGTCACTGGACGGTGAGCGTTCCTTCCATGCCGTTCTGACGGTGCTGGCCGACCGGGCAGTAGAACGTGTACTTGCCCGGCTTGAGGTCGACCGACACGGTGGACTTGCCGCCCGGCTGGACGACCTCGCCGTCCTTGTCGACGCCGTTGCCGTCGATCGCGATCGCGTGCGGCATCTGGTCGCCGGACGGGTTGTCCATGGTGATGGTCACCGTGCCGGCCTTGGCCGACAGCGTCTTCTTGTCGAAGCTGAGCCCACCGTCCTCGCTGGCGGCAAGCCTCAGGTCCGACGCGGTGCCGCTGGACGCCGACGACCCCGTCGACGCCTCCGTGGCGGTGGTGTCGGAGGCCGCGGGCGCGGCGGAATCGTCGCTGTTGTTGTCGTCGCCGCATCCGGCCAGGAGGGCGCCCGCGGCGGCGAGCACGGCGAGGGAGTGCAAGAGGCGGGTCATGGCAGGCAAGACCCCGTCCGCGGCGGTTCCTTCCCGGCTACATCTGATGGGCGTCCGAGCGCGCGAACGTCGCCCACGCCCGCGCGCCGACCGCCAGGCGCGCGGCCTCCGGCGCCGGGACCTCGGCGACCACGCCGCCGACGCGGACCCGCGCCCGCGGGCCCTCGTCCTCGATCGCTTCCACCAGGCCTTCGACCACCACGAGCGCGTCATCGTCCGGCGCCTCGGTCGCCACCCGCACGTCCCACGGCTGCACCGCCAGCCCCCCGACCACGTTGGCGCCCGTGAACGTCGCCACGAACGGGTCCGCAGGCGCGCGCAGCAGCTCGCCCGGCGTGCCGACCTGGCGCAGCTCGCCGTCGACGATCACGCCGATCCGGTCGGCCAGCGCGATCGCGTCACGGTGGTCGTGGGTCACGAGCAGCGCCGGGATCGCCAGCGTGCGCAGCAGCCCCGCCAGCTCGGCGCGCACGACCGCGCGCGTGTGGGCGTCCAGCGCCGAGAGCGGCTCGTCGAGCAGCAGCACGCCGGGGTCCCGCGCCAGCGCGCGGGCCAGCGCGACCCGCTGGCGCTCGCCGCCGCTCAGCCGTCCCGGCTTCTCGTTCGCCAGCGGCGCGATCCCGAAGCGCTCCAGGAGCTCGCGCGCCGCCGGCTCGGTACCGCCGAACGCGACGTTCTGCAGGACGGTCAGGTGCGGGAACAGCGCGTGGTCCTGGAAGACGAGGCCGACGCTGCGTCGCTCCGGCGCCAGCCGCACGCCCCGCGCCGCGTCGAACCAGACGTCATCCCCGAGCGCGATCCGCCCGTCGTCCGGATGCAGCAGCCCCGCCACCGCGCGCAACACGGTGGACTTGCCCGCACCCGACGGCCCGACGAGCGCGACCGTTTCGGCCGTGCCGACCGCTAGGCCGACGCGGAGCGCGTAGGCCCGAAGGGCAACGCCGATGTCGAGGTCGAGCTGCGCCATGAGGCCAGGATCTTGACGCCCAGGAGCACCGCGCCGCTCAGCGCCACCAGCAGGATGCCGATCGCGATCGCCGCGTCGAAGTTCGACTCGAGCTGATCGTAGATCCCGAGCGTCAGCGTCTGGGTCTCGCCGCGCACGCTGCCAGCGAAGACGATCGTCGCGCCGAACTCCCCCACCCCGCGCGCGAACGCGAGCACCGCGCCGGCGGCCAGGCCGGACGCGGCCAGCGGCAGGTCGATGCGGCGGAACGTCCGCCACGGCGACGCGCCGAGCGTCCGGGCGGCGGCCGGCAGCTGCGGGTCGACCGCGCCGAACGCCGCGATCGCCTGGCGCACGTAGAACGGCGCGGCGACGAACGCGACCGCCAGCACGACCGCCCACTCGGTGAACGGCAGGACGATCCCGGCATCCGCCAACCCGTCGCCGAAGAGCCCGCCGCGGCCGAAGGCGGCCAGCAGCGCGATCCCCGCCACCGCCGGCGGCAGCACCAGCGGGAGCTCGACGAGGGTGACGACGAGGGCCTTGCCGCGGAACGACCGGCGGGCGAGCAGGAACGCGGTGGGCGTGCCGAGCAGGAGGATCAGCGCGTCGGCGATCAGGTTGGTTTTCAACGTCACCGTGATCGCGTCCTTGACGACCGGGTCGCCGAGCAGATCCGGGACATCGGTGAGTGGGACCTGCGTGAAGAGCGCGATCAGCGGCAGCGTCAGGAACGCGAGCGCCAGCGCGGCGGCCGCGACCGTGACGATGTCGAAGGCGCGGCCGCGCACGAGCGACGCCCGCTAGCCCCGCGGCGGCAGGCCGAAGCCGTAGCGCTTGAGGATCGTCCGCCCCGCCCCGCCGACGACCTTCTTGATGTAGGCCTCGGCCTCAGCGGTGTTCGCGCCCGGCCGCTTGACCGCGCAGATCTGGTAGCGGACCGCGGGCTGCGCCCACTTCGGCACCCGGATCTCGCGCGTGCGCCCACGGGTCGAGAGCGCGTCGGTGTGGTAGACGAACCCGGCGTCGGCGGAGCCGAGCGCGACCTTCGTCAGCACCGAGGTCACGTCCTTCTCCTGGCTGACCGTGTTGGTGGACAAGATCGACGTCAGGTGCAGGCGGCGCAGGAGCAACCTGGTGTAGTTGCCGATCGGGACGCCCGCGGTGCCGACCGCCAGACGCTTGCCGCTGCCGCGCAGCGAGTACACCGACTTGACGCCGGCCGGGTTGTCCTTCGGCACGACCAACACCAGGATGTTGGTCGCGAACGTCACCGGGCGGGTGCAGAGCCCCTTGTTGAAGAGGGCCTCGGCCTCGGTCGGGCTGGCGGACGCGAACACGTCGGCGGGCGCGCCACGCTCGATCTGGGTCTGCAACGTGTTGGAGCCGGCGAAGTTGTACTTCGGCGCGCCATCCAGCGCGGGGAAGGCGTTGTTCAACGAGGCGGCGGCGTAGACGGTCGGGGCGGCCTGCGCGGCGGCGGGCCAAGCCAGGACGGCAACGGAGGCCGCGAGGGCGAGCTTGATGCGCATTAGGTGGTCGGGTAGTTGGGGACGGACAACAGGGCGTCGAGCTCTTCGCCGGCCTGCTCGAGGTCGATCGGGACCGGCAGGCCGGTCACCGGCGGGAGCTTGGCCGCCGCGCGGGCGACCGTGAGCAGCTGGCTGTCGACCGCCAGCAGCCGAGCGAGCAGCAGGCGCGTGGAGCCGTCGGTCGTCGAGGCCAGAGCGGTCGTGTAGGACCGGACGAGCAGCGTCTCGATCCGCACGCCCAGCGCCGGCGTCACCTTCGCCGGCAACCGGACCGCGAAGTCGTCGGCTGCGGGCGCGTCGGCGCCGAGCCCGGCGATCAGCTTCGCGACGTGCTGCGCCTTGCGCTTGGCCGTCGTCTTGTCGCCCGCAGCGGTGTAGTACGCCGCCGAAACCTGCTCGGCCAGCAGCGCGAACTGGAGGGAGCCCACGTCGTCGCCCTGTGGCTGCGGGGCAGGCAGCGCCGCACGGGCCGCGCCCGGCGCGATCGCCGCGCCCAGCGCTGCCGCCGCGCCACCGCGCAGCAGCGCGCCGCGGGTGACTCCGGAACCTATGCATTGCCTAGGAACGCTCACGTGCGGCATCCTATCCCGCCGATGCGCCGGAAGCTCCTCGTCACCCTGCTCCTCCCTGCTGCCCTCGTCGCCGCGGGCTGCGGAGACGACGCTGCGTCAAGCGGCGCGCCGCGCGGCGACGCCGCGCTGAAGGGCGACCCCACGCTCGCCAAGGCGCCTAGGCAGGCCGGCGAGATCGTCCTGCGCGCCAGCGCCTCGCCGCAGACCCACGGCCCGATCACGCTCGACGGCCGTTACACCGTGCGCTTCGAGCAATACGCGCCCGAGGACCCGGCCCTCGACTTCGCCGGCCAGACCGCGTTCGTCGCCGATCTCGAGACGCCCTCCGGACGCGTCGCAGCGCGTCTCTTCCGGGCCGCCCGTCCTACCGGAACCAAGACCATCACTGTGCACGGCCGCTACGTCGTGAACGTCTCGTTCGGCGACTTCCCGTACGTGCTTCGCTTCTCACCCACCGCGGGATAGCGTGGGCCCATGGACAACATGGTCCGCATCGGCGCCGCGGCCGCGGCGCTCGGCCTGAGCGTCGACACGCTGCGCCGCTGGGAGCGCGACGGCCGCCTCGCGTTCGAGCGCCATGGCGGCCAGCGGTACCTGCGCGCCGACGACCTCGCGCGCCTGCTGCGCGAGCGCTCGACCCATGAGCACACCTCGGCCCGTAACCGGATGACCGGCGTCGTGGTCGCCGTGCAGCGCGACGGCGTCATGGCCCAGGTCGACCTCGCCTGCGGGCCGTTCCGGATCGTGTCGCTGATGTCGCGCGAGGCGGTGGATGACCTCGACCTGCGCCCCGGCATGACCGCGACCGCGGTAATCAAGGCCACCAACGTCATCGTTGAGCGCTAACGCGCCATCCGGTGGCTTTCCTGGTAGACTAACCGGGCAACTATGACGCTTCTCGACCCTGAGCTCATCACCCACGAAGCGGTCGCGCTCGACATCATGAAGGTGTCGGCCTACCTCCAGGCCGCGCTCGGGCAGAAGCTCACCGCCTACATCGCGGGCGTCAACGACCCCAAGATGGTCGGCCGTTGGGCGCTCGGTCGCGTGCAGCCGCGCGCCGCCGCCAACCTCCGCCTGCGCGAGGCCTACAAGGCCACCAGGATGCTCGTCGAGGCCTACGACGCGACCACCGCGAAAGCCTGGTGGGTCGGCACGAACACGCGGCTGGACGACCACGCGCCGGCTGCCGTCCTGCGCAAGGCCGAAGACCCCGAGGCCGCGCGCTTCGTCGCCCCCGCCGCTCGCGCGTTCGCCGGGGGCCCGGCCTGAGCGTCCCCGCGCCCGCGGTCTGGCGACTCGGCCACCGCGACGCGCCACTGGACTTCATCCCGCTGCAGCTCTGCGGCTGGCAGAACCGTTGGGACGATCCGCGGCGCGCGTTCCGCACGCTCTACGCCGCCCGCGACGCGGTCACCTGCCTGCGCGAGGTCCTCGCCGACCTGCGGCCGGACACCGAGACGCTCGCGGAGATCCGCGCGCTGTTCGGTCCCGACCAGCGGCTGGAGGCCGCCGCCGGCCTTGTGACCGACGCGTTCCTACGCGAGCGCGTGCTCGCCCCCGCGACGCTCGTGCTTGATGGCGGCGCCGACGGCACCGGCGGCGGCCTGGTCGACATCGACGAGCCGGCGGTTCGCGCCGACCTGGAGCGCGAGCACGCCGCGATGCTCGCCGAGCACGGCCTGCGCCACCTCGACCTCTCAGAGATCCGCTCGCGCACGCGCGTCGTCACGCAGCGGATCGCCCGCACGCTCTACGAGCGCGGCGCCTCCGCGATCACGTTCGGGTCAAACCTCGACGACCGTCCGTGCTACGCGGTCTTCGAGGCGCGCGGCCGCCTCGTCGCGGCCGGCGACCCCGTCGCGCTGGCGACGGACCTGCCGGACCTCGTCACGGTCTGCGCCGAGTACGGCCTGCGGATCTAGACCTACAACTGCCCGTGGTTGGGCGGCGGCACGTCGGCCAGCGCGTGCGCCGCGATGTGGTGGTACTTCCAGTCCAGCGGATCGTGGACCGAGTGGGTGCGCGCGTTACGCCAGTGGCGGTCGAGGTCGTACTTCGCGGCGGTGGACGACGTCCCGGCCAGCTGGAACAGCTCGCTGGAGACCTCCACCGCGACCTCGGACGCGAACGCCTTGGCAGCGGCCACGGCCAGCGAGCCGCGCGCGGCTGCCGCGGCGTCCTGCGGCACCAGCCCGACCTCTTCGAGCGTGAGCGCCGCCTGCTCCAGCAGCGCCTCGGCCGCCTGCACGCGCGTCGCCGCACGGCCGTAGCGGTGTAGGACGTGCGGGTCGTCGGCCGCCGCCGTCGCGCCGACCGCCTTGGCGGCCTCCATCGACGGCCGCGCCTTCTCGCGCAGGTAGCTCGTCGCGTCGCGCAGCGCGCCGCCGGCGATCCCGGCCTCGATCGCCGCGTGCGTGAGCTGGGCGCGCGCGCCGAGCTGCTGCGGGACCTCGAAGGCGCGCGCGTAGTCCACCAACAGCTCCGGATCGACGGCGACGTCCTCGAACCGCGCGGTGCCGCTGATCGTCGCGCGCTGGCCGATGACGTCCCAGTCGGTGTCGACGCTGACGCCGGGCGCGTCGCGCGCGACGAACGCGGCGACGAGGCGATCGCTCGCGTCCAGCGCGCTGACCGCGATCCAGCGCGAGGTCAGCGCACCGGTGCAGTAGTACTTGATGCCATTAAGAACGCCGTCGGCGTCGACGCGCGTCTTGAGGTCCTGCGCGTGGGTACCGCCGCGCTCGGCGAGCGCGTTGCCCAAGCGTGCGCCGTTCAACACGTCACCAAAGATCCGCTCGCGCTGCGCGTCCGTCCCCCATACCGCGAGCACGTCCACGAACAGGAAGTGCGCCTGCGGGACCTGCGCGATCGCCGGATCGACCGCGGCGACGATCCGCGTGACCTCCGCCAGCGTGCGCGGGCCGAGGCCAGGGCCACCGTCGTCGCGCGGCACCGTGATGCTCAGCAGCCCGGAGCCGTCGAGCGCCGCGAGCGCCGCGTGCGGAACCGTCGCCGCGCCCGCGCGGTCGCGTTCGATCACGCCGGGCGCGATGGCCTCCGCCACGGCGTGCGCGGCGGCGACGGCCTCCTCGTGAGACGTCAGGACGGGCGGGGCGGACACGCCGGGCAGCATCGCACCGGCGCGCCCGGCCGGTCCAGTCAGGCGGCGACCCCGAGCTTTTCGCGCTCCAGCTCGCGCACGATCGGCAGCACGTCGCGGCCGAAGCGCTCGACCTCCTCGTGGTAGTGCAGGAAGCCGCCGAGGATCAGGTCGACGCCGAGCTCGCGGTAGGCGACGATCCGCTCGGCGACCTGCTCGGGCGTGCCGATCAGCTGCGTGCGAAAGCCGTCGTTGTACTGGACGAGATCCTCGAAGCTGCTGTCGCTCCACATGCCCTTCTTGTCGCTCGTCGACGCGCCCGCCTGCTGGACGGCGTCACGGAACCCGTGGACCGCCTCGACGTGCGCGTTGGCGATGATCTCGCGCAGCTGCTCGCGCGCCTCGGCCTCGGTGTCGCGGACGATGATGAAGCCGTTGAGCCCGAACTTCGGGCCGCCGTCGGCGCGACCGCTGTCGGCGGCGATCCGGCGCAGGTCGGCGAGCTGCTCGCGGACGCCGTCGAAGTCCTTGCCGTTGGAGAAGTACCAGTCGCTGTAGCGGCCGCCGTTCTCGCGCGCGGCGGAGGAGTTCCCGCCCTGGAAGATCTCCGGGTGGGGCCTCCCCTCCCACTCCAGCGGCTTGGGCTTCAGCACGAAGTCGCGGATCCGGTAGAAGTCGCCGGCGAACTGCGCGCCGACGCTCTCGTCGGCCGTCCAGATCTCCTTCAACACCTGGATGAACTCGGCAGAACGCCGGTAGCGCTCGTCGTGCTCCAGCCACGGCTCGCCGAGCTGGCGGAACTCGTCCTTGAACCAGCCGCTGACCACGTTGACCGCAACACGGCCGTTGCTGAGGTGATCGGCGGTCGCCAGCCACTTGGCCAGCACGCCCGGCTGCCAGAAGCCCGGGTGCACGGCGGCGATCAGCTTCAACTTGGTGGTCGCCAACAGCAGCGCGAGGCTGAACGACGTCGACTCGTGCTGGAACTCCGCGCCGTAGGACGCCGTGTAGCGGACCTGCGAGAGCGCGTACTCGAAGCCCGCGCGCTCGGCGATCAGCGCCAGCTCCTTGTTGTACTCATAGCTCCAGTCGGTGCGCTGCTCGATCGTGGAGGTCACCAGGCCGCCGCTGACGTTGGGCACCCAGTAGGCGAACTTCAGCGCTTCATCAGACATGTGTTGGGGTCCTTGCTTCGTCGTCGATCAGTCCTCGGCGGCGCAGCTCCGGGATGACGCCCTCGCCGACGCGATAGGCCTCCTCCAGGTGCGGATAGCCCGACAAGATGAACTCGTCGATGCCGAGGTCGTGGTACTCCTCGATGCGGTCGGCGACCTGCTGGTGGCTCCCGACCAGCGCCGTCCCAGCGCCCCCGCGGACCAGGCCGACGCCCGCCCACAGGTTGGGTGCGATCTCGAGCGCGTCGGTGCGCCCGTCGTGCAGCGCGGTCATGCGCCGTTGTCCTTCAGATTGAGATGCGCGCTGGACCTCCTGGGCCCGCGCGATGTCCTCCGGATCGAGCCCGGCGAGCAGCCGATGGGCCTCCGCCCACGCCTCCTCCGACGTGTCGCGCGTGATCGCGTGCAAGCGGATGCCGAAGCGCAGCTCGCGACCTTCGCGTGCTGCCGCCTCCCGCACCCGAGCAAGCTTCTCGGCGACCTGGGCAGGCGGCTCGCCCCACGTCAGGTAGACGTCGGCGTAGCGCGCGGCCACGTCGATCGCCTCCGGGGACGAGCCGCCCAGGTAGATGTCCGGCCATTGGGGCGGGGACACCAGCTTGGCGCCGCGGATGTCGTAGTACTTGCCTTCGTAGTCGACGGTCTCGCCGGTCCAGAGGCGGCGCACGATGTCCAAGAACTCGCCGGCGCGGGCGTAGCGCTCACTCTTGCCGGCGTGGTCGCCGAAGCGCTGCTGCTCGGCGTCGTCGCCGCCGGTGACGACGTTCAGCAGCAGGCGACCACCGGAGATCCGCTGGTAGGTGGCCGCCTGCTGCGCGCTCAACGTCGGGGACTGCAAGCCCGGGCGGAAGGCCACCAGGAACTGGAAGCGCTCCGTGACCTGCGTCAGCCCGGCGGTGAGCACCCATCCGTCCTCGCACCAGCTACTGGTGGGGGTCAGCGCGGCGCGGAACCCGAGCTGCTCGGCCGACCGGGCGATCTGCCCGATGTAGCCGATGTCCGGGGCCCGCTCCACTCCGCCCGTGTCGGTGACGCGCGAGCCGGACACGCCGACGGCGTTGCCGAGCGACAGGTCGGCGCGCGAATCGCCGTTGGTGGGCAGGAACCAGTGGAGGACGACGGGCAAGGTGTAGGCCTTCTGTCGGGGCTTATCGATAGAGCGAGAACTCGGGCGCGCGATGGTTGAGCGCCCAGTCGCCGACCTCGCGCGCCTTGTAGGCGACGGGGTCGTGGACGGTGTGGGTGCGGACGTTGCGCCAGTGGCGGTCGAAGCCGTAGGCGGCGGTGGTGGCGCGGGAGCCCTGGATCTCGAACAGGCGGCTCGTCGCGTCGAGGGCGGTCTTCGTCGTGACGACCTTCGCCTCGTAGACGGCGACGGCGGCTTCGGCGCGCTCGTCCTCCGTGAGGGCGGGCCCGACGTCCAGCGCGCTCTGCAGCGCGTCGCCAGCGCGGTCGGCCAGCAGCGCGGCGGCGCGGACGCTCGCCGTGATCTCCCCGACCGTCTCCAGGATGTAGGGGTCGTCGGTGGCACGCTCGACGCCCGAGGTCTCCCACGGGGCGGCGTTCGCGCGGGTCCACTCCAGCGCCTCGGCGATCGCACCCTCGGCGGTGCCGATGTAGAAGTTCACGAACGCCAGCTGCCAGTGCGGCGTGACGAGCGTCTGGTACGGCGTCAGCGTGCGGCCCTTGATCGGGTCCGCGCCGAGGATCTCGTCGCGCTCGACGCGCACGTCGAGCAGCTCGACGCCGCCGGAGTCGGTGAGGCGCTGGCCGATGTTGTCCCAGTCCCTGAGCGCCGTGAAGCCCTCGCGGGAGCCCGGTAGGGACACGAACGCCAGCTCACCGTCGTAGTCGGCGGTGACCGAGAGCACGTCGCCCAGCGACGCGCCGGACGCGAACGTCCGCCGGCCGTTCAGCCGGAACGAGCCGTCGGGCGCCTCGCTCAACGTGATCGCGCTGCCGCCGCGCGGGTTCTGGATCCCGCCCCAGAAGAGCCGCTGCTCGCCGTTGCGGCGCGACTGGGCGTCGGCCTGCTCCGGGGTGCCGAAGAGCCGCGCGACCCGGGTCTGGGCGTAGTGGTAACCGAGCAGGTGGGCGATCGAGGTGTCGCCGCGGGCGATCCGGCGCACGAGTTGGGCGGCCTCGGCGTAGTTGAGGTCCGAGCCGCCGTAGGCGATCGGCTCCTGGACCTGGAGCAGGTCGTTCTCGCGCAACAGCTCGATCTCGCTGCGGGGAGTCTCGTTGGCGCGGTCGCGCTCGGCGGCGGTGGCGCGCAATTGGATGGCGAGGCGATCGGCGGTGGCCAGGAGCGAGTCGTAGAGCGCGCCGGTCTTCGCCGGCGCAGCGGTGGTCGTGGTGATGGACATGCGGATGGGTCTCCTAAGGAAGTGGTGGTGATTGCGTTGCTCGTCGTTCGTCCGTCCTTGAGGGACGCCGGCCCGCGCCGCCGGAGCGCGCGGGGACGGCGCCCCGCGGTACAGCGCCTCATGCCACCGCCTCCAACAGCTCGGGATCGCGCAGCCCCAGCCGCGCGACGGCCTCGCGTACCGCGGCGCGCTCGGACTCGGTCGGCGGCGGCTCGGTCCCGCCCATGCAGCACTTGCCAAAGCCCAGGGCGCTGTCGCGGTGGTAGACGATCACGCCCGGGCGGCCGGAGCCTTCGATGTCGCGTACCGCGGCGTGCAGCCGCTCCCGGCCCTTGCAGACCTGGCTGCCGAGGGCGTCGCCGAGCAGGCAGCCGCGGTGGACGTACAACAACGCGTTGACGCTGCGATGCGCCGCGCCGATCACGACGGCGACGCTCGCCTCGACCGTCCCGCCGTCGTCCAGCGCGACCATGCGGAAGGCGCCCAGCGCCGACGGCAGGGCGATCTCGACGGACTCCGCCGCGACCTCGGACGGCTCCACCGTCGCCGCATCCTCACCGAGCGTGGCGTATCGACCGCGGTAGAACAGCAGCGGCTCCTCGTGCTCGTCGGGATGCGACACCGCGACGACGCGGCCGATGACGATGACGTGGTCGCCGCCCTCGGCCAGCTCGTGGGTGACGCACTCGACCGTCGCCAGCGACGCGTCGAGCACGGGCACGCCGTCCGGCAGGCGGTGCCCGACGCCGTCCCACGTCTCCGGCCGCGCCTTCTTCGCAAAGCGGTCCGAGAGCTCGCGCTGGTCCGCGCCGAGCAGGTTGATGGTGAACTTCCCGGTCTGGCGCAGCGCTTCCAGCGTCTCGGACTCCCGACGCAGGCAGGCGAGGACCAGCGGTGGATCCAGCGAGACCGAGGAGATCGCGTTCGCCGTCGTCCCGAACGGCCGTCCGCTCACGTCTGCGGCGGTGACGATCGAGACACCCGTCGCGAAATGCCCCATAGCATTCCGCAGGTCGTCCGACCGGACGAACCGCGGTGCGACCCGCTCGAGCTGGTCCACATTCCCCATAAGCTTGATAGACATTAGCACGTATGCCCACCACGCCATCGACCTTGACCGTGCTCCTCGGCAGCGTCACGCCTCCGGGCCGCCTGCACCGCGCGATCTCCACCGCGACCGACCGCGCCGCGGAGCGCCACGCCGGCCTTGTCGTCACCACCTTCGACCTCGCCGAACTCGAGATCCCCTACGCCGACGGGGCGCCGCCCACCGGCGACACCGCCCGCGTGATCGAGACGGTGAGCACCGCCTCCGCCGTCCTCCTCGCGACGCCGATCTACCGTGGCTCGCTGACCGGTTCGTTGAAGAACCTCATCGACCACATCCCGGTCCCCGCCCTGCGCGACACCCCCACCGCGCTCGCGACCATGGGCGCCTCCGACCACCACTTCCTCGGCGCCGACCGCCACCTGCGCGACATCCTCACCTTCTTCGGCGCCCTCGTCACGCCGACGTCGGCCTACCTCACCTCCCGCGACTTCACCGACGGCGTACCGGGCGACGACGCCGTCTCGCGCCTGGACGCCCTCATCGACGCCGTCCTCCGGCTCGCCACGCTCGGCGACGAGCCCTTCGGCCCGCCACCCATCGGCGCCGGCCGCGGCTGATCCAGCAGCGAGCGTCGCTCTTTGCTCAGCGCGCTCGCGCGAGCGGCGCAGCGGTCGAGGACGCGACAAAACCAGGAAGCCTGCCCTCGGGGGTGGGCAGGCCTCCCGGTGATGTCCCCCTTCCGCGCTGCCCGAACCGAGTGGCGCCCCACGCGCCTATGTGTGGCCGGACGAGCGGAAGGTCTGCTGCGAGGGAGTCTCGTGCCGGTCCAGACACGATCCCGTCTCTCGATCGATATGACACCAGACCCGGGGGTCCGTGTCAACCGATTTCGATCGGTTTCTACGGCTCAGCGCGAAGCTGCGGGAAGGCCGTGGAGTGGCCCGCGTAGTTGCCCTGAATCTTGCAGGAGGGAGCCTTGACGGCGTTGCGATCAGCGGTCCGGAAGATGATCGGCTGGATGAGCGGCGCGAACGCTGCGGGGTCTGCCGTCGTCGGGATGTCGGGGTTGCCGACCGGGCACGGACCGTCCCCGAAGATGCTGGCACCGGACTTCAGGCCTTCGACCAGCGAACCGGGCGCCGGGTACGGGTTGTCGCGGGTCGTGCCGATCTGACGCGGGTAGTAGGTGAGCGACTCGGGGTTGAGCGTCTGGGACGCCTTGAGGTAGTGGACGAAGCCCTTGCCCTGAGGCAGCGTCTGGCCGCCGATGTCGTAGCCCTGGGTGACCGCGGTCATGTTCCCGAGGAAGCCCGTGACCTCGCGCTTGTTCTCCCCGACGTAATCCACGATCGGGTTCAGGTTCTGCAGGAACGGCGAGAAGTCGCCGAAGACCGGCGGCAGGTTCTTCAGGATCCGATTCAGCGCCGGCAGCCCCTTCTCGGAGGCGTCGATGACCGGCTGGAGCTGGGTGAACAGGCCGCGGAACTCCGGCGCCGAGTCCTCCAGCGCGGAGAACGCCGGATCGGCCTCGGTCGCCACGTTCTGCAACATCTTGATCGCCGGCAGCGCGTCCTTGCCGAAGGCGGTGAACTTCGGCAGCAGCGCGGTGCTCTCGCGCTCAAAGCGCGGCAGCTCGCGCAGGACCGCCCCGAGCTTCTCGTTGCGGGCGTCCGTGATCGCGAACAGCTGCTGCGAATCGGACACCAGCCCGCGCAGCTCACCCTCGCGCTGGCTCAGCGCGTCGAAGATCTCGCCGGTCTGCGCGACGGCCTTCGAGGTCGCGGCCTTCTGATCGTCGAGCACCGTCGTCAGCTGGTCGAGCTTGTCGACCACCCCCGGCAGCTCGCCGAAGATCGCGTTGATGTCCGCGCCGCGGCCGTCGACCGCCTGTGAGCCGGCCTGCATCCACGTCTGGAACGCCTTGCGCGTCTTGGCGTCGAACGTCGACAGGATCTCGTCCAGTTCGACCGTCGGCGCCACGTGGCCCGGGTCCAGCGTGCCGCCGTCGGCGACCATCTTGCCCTTGCGGTTGCCCGGCGTGAGCTCGACGTAGGTCTCCCCCAGCAGCGACTTCACGCGCAGGATCGCCCGCGAGTCGACGGGCAGCGGCGCGAACTCGCGCTTGATCTCCAGCGTCGCGTCCGTCCGGTTCTCAGACGGATCCAACTTGATGACCTTGCCGATGTTGACGCCCGCGATGCGCACGTCGGACTGGCTGGCCAGCTGCGTCGCCTCGGGGAACGCGATGTGGAGCTGGTAGCCCCGCGGCTTCAGCGGCGACGAGCCGCCGAAGGCCATCCACAGGTAGAGGCACGCGGCGAAGCTCGACAGCGCGAAGAGCGCCATCACCGCGATGCGACCGAGGGTGGGAGCGGTCTTGATCATCCGACGATCTCGTCCTTGCTGCAGACGTCATTGACCCGCGGTGCCCCGAGCAGCTGCAGGACGCCGGTCAGCGTGTCGTTGCGCTGCTTCTTGCCGGTCAAGATGCTCTCGACGAAGTTCAGCCCGTCGCAGTTGATGAGCACCAACGTGTGGCGCACCGGACCGATGCCGTCCTGGGACGCCATCACCGAGTTGGTGTTGTGCGCGGCCCACGGCAGGTAATACAGGTAGCTCTTCCCGTGCACCCCGTCGCCCGGCGGGTCATGCGCCAGCTCGTTGAGCAGGTTGTTGAGCATGTCGGTCGTCGTGTCGAGATGCGGGATCGCCTTGCCGAACTTGCCCGCCGCCGGCACGAGCTCCTTCGCCGTCGGCTGCGCCTCGCGGGTGAACGGGCGGATCTGCTTCTCGATGACCGGCGTCGTCTTCTTGAAGAACGTCTGGCTCTGCTTCAGCGACGGCCCGAGCGACTTGGCGGCCGGCTGGAGCGCGGTCAGGCCCGTGTTCATCGACGTCCCGAGCTTGTCCAACTTGGTCAGCGCGCTGTCGGCCTTCTTCAGCGTGGCCGGCAGCAGCTCCAGCGTCTCACCAAGGTTGTCGTTCTGGGCGGCGAAACGGCGGAAGACCGCGGCGCTGCTGTTGGTGAACTGCCGCAGGTCCTGGTCGCGATCGCCGAGCTCCTGGGCGATCAGCGACAGGTTGCCCATCAGCCGCCGCAGCTTCACGCGGCGCTTCGAGACGTAGCGGCTGGCCTGCTCGGAGTGGCGCGACAGCGGCTCCAGGCGCTTCAGCGTCGCCGCCAGGTTGCGGCCGTTGCCATCCTTCAGCGCCACACCGGCGTTCGCCAGCAGCCCGACCAAAGCATCGCGCGTGTCGAGGTCGAGCCCCGCGAGGATCTGGTCGAGGTTGACGTCCGGGTTGGTGCTCCCGATGCCGAGCGTGTCGCCGTCCTTCAGCTCGGGCCCCTTCTTGCCGGGGTCCAGCTCGGCGATCATGTCCTTCAACCCGGTCTTGGGACGCAGCAGCAGCGTCGCGTCCGGATGGACGTGCCCGTGATCGGCCTCGAGCCTGAGCTTGAGGACCGCCCTGCCGTTCTTGAGCTTCGCCCCGGCGATCTCGCCGACCTTCACGCCGGCGATCGTCACCGCGTTGCCCTGCCCAGGCAGCACGCCAGCCGCGGTCTCGAACTCGGCGTTGACGTAGAAGTACTCCTGACCCAACCCCGGGACCCACGCCGGCCACGGGATGCGCTGGTGGGAGAGCAGGTATGCGCCGACCGCCAGGCCGACGGCGACCATTCCGACGAGCCAGAGGAAGTTCGGCAGCTGCTTGCGGACGCCGCGCATCTAGTTGCCCCCGCCGCCGTTCTCGACGGCGTCCGGATCGGGAGCGGCCGCGTTGGCGGCCTGACCATCGGCGGGGCCCTTGGAGGCGGCGTCGTTGATCGTCGGGACCGGGTTGTCCTTGCACGCCACCGAGCGGTTATACGGCGGCAGCTTGTTGCCGTACGCCGGGCGCGTCATCAACGGCTCCAGCGTCGGCTTGCCGATGTAGGGCAACCCGGTGAAGTTGGTCTTGCCCGTCCGGATCGTCTTCTCGCCTCCGGACGCCTGCAACCGCAAGAACCCGCCGTTGCCGTCGAAGCCCCCGCCCTCAGCGGCCATGCCGACCAAGGAGTGGAAGAACTCCTTGTAGTTCTCCTGGCCCGTCGAGAGCGCGCCGTCGTCGACCTTCAGGTTGCCCGTCGGGATCAGCACGTCGGTCGCGCAGCGGTTGACCAGGTCGATGCTCGGCAGCCACTCGCGCGTGGCGTGCCCGAGCTTGGCGAGGTTCGAGGTGGCGGGCTGCAACTCGTCGAGCAGGCCGCCCAGCTCCTCGTCGCTCAGCAGCGGCTTGGCCTGGGCGATCCAGGGCTCGGCCGCCGTGACCGTCGCGGGCACCTCGTTCAGCGTGACGGCGAGCTCTCGGGAGTACTTGCGCAGGGACGGCAGCCCCGCGTTGAGCGTCGTGAAGGCCTGTGACGCGTGCTTCACGGTCGGCCCCAGCTGCTGGACGACCGTCCGCAGCTCGGCGGAATGGGCGGCGGTTACGCCGAGCGTCTTGTTGAAGTCCACGACGAAGTCCGCGAGGTCATCCTGCTCGTCGGCCAAGGCGGTGAACGCCTTCGTCACGTTCTTGACCGTCTTGGACAGGTCGTGCGGATGCGGACCCTGCAGGGCACCGAAGACCTGCGCGCTCTGCTTCAGCGAGCGCGGGCTGGTCTTCAGCGCCTCGTTGAGCGCCTGGCCGCCGCTCATGCCGCGCACCGCCGGATCCTGGACCGCGTCCTCTGCGGCCGTCGGCTTGGCGTTGAACGTGTCGCCGAGACCCTGGAGCGTGTCCTGCAGCGATGCGCGCGAGTCGGACTGCAGCGCGGTGAGCACTTGGTCCAACTGGGTCGGGGTCGCCGTCTGCGAGATCGGGATCAGCCCGCGGTCGTCGAGCTTGCCGGTCCCTGGCGTGCCCGGCTGCAGGTCGACGTAGAAGTTGCCCTCGAGGAACAGCCGCGGCCGGATCTTGACCGTCGCGTCGCGATGGATCGGCTGGCCGTTGTCGTTGATCCGCAGCGTGACGACCGCGAGGTCGGTCTTCTTGTAGCGGCCCATCTTCACGACCTCGCCGACCTGGACGCCGGCGATTCGCACCGGCGACTTCGGGCGCAGCAGGTTGGAGCTCTTGACGACGGCCTGGATCTCGAAGTGATGGCGCAGCGGGATCGCCTTCGTGAACCCGAAGTACGTCAGGATCGCGGCGAGGAACAGCGTCAGCAGCCCGGCGCGTACCGGCGACATGCCGAGGTTGTGGTTGCGCCTCACTTGACGTTCTCCGGTCGCGTCGTCTTGTCGACCACGGTGCCCTGGTCACCGGGCACGTTGCCGATCGACAGGCCCTTCGGGTAGTTGAGGATCTCGTTGCCCGCCTCGCACTCGCGCGTCTGACCGGGCGAGGCCGTGTTCGGGTACGGGTTGCTGCGCAGGATCGAGTCGCCCTTCCCTGCTTGGTCCTTAAGGTCGGGCGGGCTATTGGCAGGGACGTCCGACGGCCCGACCTCGCTGCCCGCGACCTGCGGGTTCAGCATCGGCGTGGCGCGCAGCATCGATCCGACGACGTCGCTCTCCGAGAGCATGCTGCCGACGTTGCGCAGCAGCAGGGAGACGTAGTTGCAGGTCGTCTGCGCGGGCGTCACATAGGAGACGAGCGGGTCGAGCAGGTCGGAGGTGCGCGTCAGGCGCGTGAGCAGCGGCAGGACGCGCTCGTCGTTGACGAAGCCGTCGACCACGTTCAGCGTGTCGACCAACCGCTCGTTGAGCTGCGGCGAGTTGCGCAGGGCCGGGACGCCGGCCCGCAGCGCCGGGGCGAGGTCGACCGAGGCGTTGGCGAACGAGCGCAGCGGGCGCTTCAGTCGGCGGAACAGCTCGGTGGTCTCGTCGGTGAACTCCGCCTGCGCCGGCAGCTCGCGCGTGGCGGTGTCGAGCGCGACTGGACCGCCGGCGATCGCCGCCTCCAACGCCGAGGTGTTGTCGGAGAAGGCCTTGAACGTCTGCGCCAGGTTGGTGAATAGCTGGCCCTGGATGCCGGCGATCGGGGCGACCTCGGCGGCCGACTGCGCGAGCGCCGGGAACAGCTTGTCCAACTTGGTCGCGGTCGCGTTGAGGTTCTCCAGCGCCGGGCCGGCGTGCTCCAACGCCGGGTTGAGGTCGCGCAGGGCGCTGTTGATGTCGCCGCCGCGCCCGGCAAACGCCGTGCCGTACTCGAGCAGGTTGTCGGCCGAGCCCTCGCGCGTGGGCTCGTCGTAGGTGTTGAACCAGTCGTCGATGTCGACCGGGCGGACCGGCTCTCGCGGCGCCGTGATCGTGCCGCCCTGCGGGATCGTCCGCGTCGCCTTGCCGCGGTTGATCACGAGGTACTTCAGGCCCAGCGGCGACTTCGGGCGGATGGCGACCGTGCTGTCGACCGGCAGGTGGTCGGACTTGTCCTCCAGCGCCAGCTCCATGCGCGCGCCCGTCGTGCCGTCGGCGCGGGCGAAGCCGGTGATCTTGCGGACCATGCCGACGCGATCGCCGCCGATCCGGACCTCGTTGCCCGCGATCAGGCCCGCCGAGTTGGGCACCACCACGTCGACCGAGTAGGTCGGCACGAACGGCAGCCCGTGGTTGGCGTTGTAGGACAAGAAGACCGCGACGATCGTCACCAGCACGGTGACGCCACCGATCAGGATCGGGTTCGCGGCGATCGAGTTGTTGCGCCGGCGGTTCACTTGCCGTCGCCCATCAGGTAGCCGAGCAGCGCGGAGGAGGTCTTGGCGCGGGCGGCCGAGGCGTCGTCCTCGGAGCCTTCCTCCGGCGGGATGAACTGCATGCTGCAGGCGCCGAGGTCCTCAAAGGCCGGGGAGCGGTCCACGCACGAGTTGAACCCGAGCGCCGTCCGCGTGTAATGCCCCGACGAGTCCTCGCCGTTGATCGCCCCCACGTAGAAGTAGATCAACCGCATCAGGCTCTCGATGCTGCCGGTCTGGTCGAGGCTCGTCGACAGCTTCGCGAGGTTCTCGCCGACCGGCTCCAGCGACGTGCCGAGCTTGTTGATCTGCTGGGCGTCCTTCAGCAACGCCGGGAATGTATTGCGGCCCTGGTCGGCGACCTTGCCCAGCGACGTGAGCGTCGGCGTCCCCTGCTTCAGCGCGGGACCCAGCAGCTCCGTCGCCTCGTTGACCGACGCGGCCTCCGACGCGAAGCCGTCGATCGCCGCCGACGCCTGGTCTGAGAACGCGCCCAGCCGGTCGGTCGCCGGGCCCAATTCCTTCAGGAACGCCGGCAGCTTGGCGAAGTTCGCCTCGAGCGCGTCGCCGTGGCGGGCCGTCGCGGTCCCGGCGTCGCCTGCGTTCTTGATGAACTTCCCGATGTCCGTGCGGCGGTCCGACAACGACGCGAGGATCTCGTCCGAGTCGTCGGTGAGCTTGCCGAGCATCTTGTCCTGGCTCGCGAGCGTCGCGACCAGCTCGTCGGCCTTCTGTAGCACCGGGCTCGCGCGCTTGATCGCCTGGTTGAGCTCCTCGCCGTTGCCCGACACGCCGGCGCCAAGCTCGTTGAGGATCAGCGGCAGCCGCTGGCGCTGGGGCACGCGCATGATGTTCTGCAGCAGGTCGACGCCGACCGGGCTCGAGGTCTGGCCCAGGGGCAGCGGGTGCTGGCCCGCGCCCGGGTCGCCGTCCTTGATCGTCGTCAGCTCCGGTGCCAGCGCCTTCCCCGCGCCGCGCTCCTTGGTCGGGTCGCACTCCACGAACTGCTCGCCGATCAGCGACTGAAGCCCGACGCGACAGGTTGCGTCCTTGCGGAACGGCTTGAAGGCGGGGTCGTCGATCCGCAGCACGACGACCGCGCGGTTCTGAGCGTCGACGTCGAGCGCGTCGATTGAGCCGACGACCACGCCCGCGACCTTGACGTCCTCGCCCGGGATGATGAACGAGGCGTTGTCGAAGGTCGCGCGGACCAGGTACTTGCCCTTGCCGTCCCCGTCGCCACCCGCGCCGAGCGCTGCGCCGACGCAGACGGCCGCGACGAAGACCGCGACGCTGATGACGATCCGACGGCGAAGCGTGGCGCTCATCCGCTTGCCCTCACGGTCTGGGTCGTGTCGCAGTCGGGGTTGGCCAGCGGGCCGTCGTCCACGAACGGGGCCGACCGGTCGGACGGCGCGAACACCGACGTGCCCGGGCAGCGGTTCGTGTTGCCGAACGACAGCGCCGGGTTGGTCCCGCGCTCGGCGGCCGGGCGCGGCGTCAGCGTGCCGCCGCTGCCGTCGTCGTTGAACGTGTAGGCGTTGAAGACCGGCACCGAGCGGATGTAGTGGCCGTTGGCGTCGTAGGTCGCGGCCGCGCGGTCGTAACCGGTGAGCCACCCCACCGCGTCCGGGATGTACGGGCGCGCGAAGGAGAAGATCGGCTGGGAGTCCTTCAGCGCCTTGCGACCGCTGGGGAACGCGCTGTCCGACAGCCGCGCGGTCTCGGGCAGTTCGCGCAGTGTGTCGAGCAAGTCGTTGTAGGCCCCGGGCTGCGAGAACATCTTGCGCAGCTGCGCGAACGTCGGCCCGGTCTCCTGCAGCACCGGGGTCAGGTCGTGCAGCAGCGGCGCCAGGTCCTTCGCGTTGACCTTGGTCGAGTCGCTCAGCTTCTTGAGGTCGGGCAGCGCCTGGCGGAGGGTCACGAACGTGTCCGAGCCCTTGTCCAGCGCGCCGGGCAGGTCGTCGAGCGCCTGCGTCAGCGACGCGGTGTCGGAGGCCAGCGCCGCGGCGGTCTCGCGCGTGTTGGACACCAGGCCGGTGACCGCGTCGCGATGCTCGGCGAGCGCGCTCGTCGCCTGGCTGGCCTTGACGATGAGCTCCTCGAACGCGCCGCTGTCGCGCGTGAGCTCGTCGGCGACGGCGTTGAGCGTCGCCAGCGTCTTCGGGAACTCCTCGGCCGACACGTTGGCTGCGGTCGCGTGTCCGTCGTACCAGGCCGCCGAGCCCTTGATGAAGTCCGCCAGGCCCTTACGGGTCTTGCCGTCCAGCGTGTTGAAGAGCTGGTCGATCTCGACGATCGACGTCGTCTTGTCGCCCTTGATGATCGCGTGGTCGTCGATCACCGGCTTGAACTCCGGCGCCGGGTTGATGTCGACGTAGCGCGATGCCACGCCGGTGAGCCCTTCGGCACGGATCGTCGCCGACGTGCCCTGGTGCAGCGGCCCGTAGGAGTCCTTGATCTTGATGTCGATCTGCGCCTGGTCGTCCTCGCTGAGGCCGACCTTCGTGACCGAGCCCACGCCGGTTCCGCCCACGCGCACGACATCGCCCTTCACCAGCTGACCCGCGCTGGGGAAGATGAGTCGGTACTCGTGGGGATTGCTGCGTAGGAGCAGCCACGCGACCACTCCCACGATGAGCAGGAGAGCAACAATGGCGACCCCACGCGGCGCCCGAGACGGATGGCGGACCGCGGTTGAGATGGCGGCAATGTACACGCCGTCGTTTTCGGGGGCAAAAGTGAACCGTCGCACCCCCCTCCGGCGCTTCACGATCCTGCGCAACTTCCGCGCCGGAATCGAGTTGATATTGCAGACACGTCTGTTTGCGTACGTCCGGCGAAGCCGTTACGGTGCCCGACGTCGCAGAAACAATGAGGAGAGCACCGATGCGCAAGTTCTTGATCCCGACCACCGTGGCCGCTGTCCTGGCCGTCGGCGTGGTCGAGGTCGCCACGACGATCGCTCAGGACGAGGGTCCGACGAAGATCTCCGTGAAGGCCACCGCCACGCCGAACAACGGCGGGTCCAAGGCCAAGCCGCAGGGCCACAAGCTCACCACGAAGGTCACGGTCACGACGACCGGCGACGTCGACCACCCGATCGTCCAGAGCGGCGTGATCTACGTCCCCAAGGGCGCGAAGTACCAGGGCGAGAAGTACACGAAGTGCGCCTCGGCCACGCTGGCCCGTGGTGGCCCCGACGCCTGCCCGGCGAAGTCGATCATCGGCAAGGGCTCCGGCTCCGCGAACGCCGACACGGTCGAGGCCGGCCCGAAGGTCGTCATCGTCAACGGCGGCAAGAACCTGCTCCTGGGCTACGTCACGCTCCAGCGCCCCGCGCGCGTGCGCGCCGTCGTCCCGGCCAAGCTGACCCCGCAGAGCGGGAAGTGGGCCTACAAGGTCAGCTTCTCGATCCCGCAGTCGCTGCAGGTCGTCGCGGGCATCCCGATCACGCTCAACAACGCGACGCTCACCGCCGGCTACACGAAGGCCGCCAGGGACATCCTCGCCACGACGTCGTGTGGCGCCGGCAACAAGTGGCCGTTCCAGGTCGACACCAAGCTCAGCACGGGCGCGACGGCGTCCTACACGGACTCCGTCAAGTGCAGGAAGTAGCAGTAGCAGTCCGTCCGCCCCAATAGGGCCGGACGTAGCGCGGAGCTCCGGGGACCGAGCCAGCTCGGTCCCCGGAGCCGCGAATTGCTCACAGATCAGGGAAGGTCGATCGTGCCCACCGCCACCGCGCTTGCTGAGCTCACCCGCCCCGTCGTCCTTCGCGATGGGGCCGCTGCCGTTCCGAGCAGCTGGCCGCCCGTCGCCAAGAGCCGGCTCCTCGCCGCCATGGCGCAGCGAGCCGCCATCACAGGCTTTCTGGACGTCACGGTCGACGACGTGATCGTCGCCGCCCGCGCCTCGCGGCGCACGTTCTACGAGCACTTCTCCAACCGCGAGGAGTGCATGTACGCCGCCTACGACGCGATCCGCGACGACGCGATGCGGATCGTCGAAGAGGCCGGCCCCGCGCTGGAGCCGTCCCTGACGGCGCTGCTGCGCTACTTCGCCGCCTGGCCCGCGCATGCGCGCGTGCTGTGCATCGACATCCTCGCCGTCGGCCCCGAAGGGCTGGCGCGCCACGAGGCCACGATGGCGCAGCTCGCCGCCGCGATCGTTCGCTACCAGGACCCGCAGGAGCGTCGCGCTCCCGGCGCGTTGCGTCGCGACGACGTCGCGCACGCGGTCCTCGGTGCCGTTCACCGGATCATCCAACGCCGTCTGATCGACGGCCGTCACGCCTCGCTGCCGCGCCTCGCGCCGGCCATCTGCACGCTGCTCGCCGCAGAACGGCGCGCCGCGGTGACGCCGTAGGGCAGCGGCCGGCCGGCGCTCCGTCTCCGGAGCGCCGACCACCCGCCTGAACGATCACGCCGCCAGCGCCACCCGGGGCTCGAAGACCGCGGCCGAGAACGTCACGTCCTCCATCAGCGCCGGAAGCTCCGGCGCCCGGCCCTCGGCGACCAGCGACGTGATCGTGCGGAAGACCGCGCCGACCATCATCTCCAGCGCCAGCTCGGGCAGCAGCTCCTCTTCATCGTCGAGGTGGCGGTCCTGCTCGACCGCCAGCAGCTCGACGTGGCGTGCCCGGAATGCCTCCCGGAGCTCGCACAGCTCCTCGTCGCCGGCCATCGGCGCGACGAAGCACAGGTGCGCGACCGCAGGCTCCGCGGCCAGGCGCTGCAGCAGGCGCTCCAGGCCAGTGCTCAGCTTGTCCGGCCAGGACTGTGCCAGCCGGAACGACGCGGCGTACTCGACGAACAGCTCGTCGGCCGCGCGACGGTAGGCATCGGCCACAGCCGACGACGCACCCTCGGGGCAGTGCCCCGCTGCCACGGACAACGAGACGCCGGCCGCCGTCGCCAAGTGCGACAACGACACCGACTCTCTCCCCGCCAGCAACACCGCAGGCGCAGCCGCGGCACGCAGGCGCCTACAGATGACGCAGTCCGGCGAGCACGTCTGCGCCCCGGACAGGACCTCGCTCAGCATTAGCTCATTCCCCCAAATTCGCTTGCCGGCGGCGCTCCGAGCCGCCGGATCGACCCACACAGAGCCTAAGAGCCACATCATGCACCGTTGTGACGCGTCTTTACCGGTCGGTCCGATCACTGACGTCCGCCTGCTCGTCCCCCGACCGGGTGTTCGGGTCGGGCCTCAGCACTGGCGCAAGGTGAGAAACAGCAGTATGTTTTGACTCGTGGAGCACCGGACGTCGCACAACCGCGCGCCGCACCAGCTTCCGGCTGGTCGGCACGGTCTCCCGCGCGCGTTTGTGGTCTCCAACCAGCGCGAGCGCATCCTCGACGCCGTGCTCCAAGCGGCCAGCCGTTCCGGCTATGCCGCAATGCGGATCGAGGACGTCATCGCGATCGCGGGCGTGTCCCGGCGCACGTTCTACGACCACTTCGCCAACAAGGAAGAGGCGTTCCTGGCGGCCTACGAGCTGGTCCTCGACCAGCTGCTGTCCGGGGTCACCTCCGCCTTCGCCTCCGGGGAGACCTGGCCGTCTCGCGTCCGCCGCGGCCTCGCCGCGTTCCTCAACCTGCTGGCCTCCGAGCCGGTGCTCGCCCAGGTCTGCGTCGTCGAGGCGCTCGCGGCCGGCCCGCGAGCACTGGCGCGCCGAACCGCGGCGATGCAGGCCTTCCAGTCGCTGCTCGAGCCGCCGCCTGACGACGATCTGGTCACGGCCTACGCCCCGCCGGTCGCCATCGAGGCGATCGTCGGCGGCATCTACGAAGTCATCTACTCGCGCGTGACATCACAACGCACGCACGAGCTGCCCGCGCTCCTCCCGAGCCTCCTCCACAGCGCGCTGCTGCCGTTCGTCGGCGCCGAAGTGGCCGAGGCCGAGTACCAGCGAACCACGCTCTCGGCAGCCCAGAGAGCCCTCCCCACACCCTGAGCGTGGAGGGCGGCCGACGAGACATGTATGTTTCCGTCCGCCTTGCCTGAATCGCCCCGCAAGAAGCGGCAACGCGAGCCGCACCAGTTGCCGGCCGGCCGTCACGGCCTGCCTCGCTCGTTCGTCGTCGAGAACCAGCGTCAGCGCATCCTGGCCGCGGTCGCCGACGTCTGCTCGTCCGCGGGTTACGTGGCGATGAGCGTGGAGGACATCGTCGTCACCTCCGGCGTCTCGCGCCGGACGTTCTACGACAACTTCCGCGGCAAGGAAGACGTCTACCTCGCGGCCTACGACGAGGTCACCAAGCAGCTTCTGACGCGCGTCTACGCCTCCTACGAGGCTGCTGACGGCCTCGTCGCGCGCGTCCGCGACAGCCTCAACGCCTTCCTGACGTTCGTGGCCGAGGAGCCCGCCTTCGCCGACATGTGCATCGTCGAGGTGATGGCGGCGGGCCCGATCGCGATCGAGCGCCGCAACCGGACGATGGAAGCCTTCTCGCAGATGATCGAGAAGGCCGCCGCCGAGGAGCTGCCGAAGGCCAAGCTCCCGCCGGCGCTGACCGCCGAGACGCTCGTCGGCGGCATCTACGAGGTCGTCTACTCGCGCGTCTTGCAGGGGCGTGGCGCCGAGCTGCCCGACCTGTTGCCCGACCTGCTGTTCTCGGTCGTCCTGCCCTACGTGGGCCAGGAGACGGCGACGTCGCTGCTCAAGAACGAGCGCCGCCGCTCCAAGCCCAAAGCCGGCAAGCAGGCCGAGGGCTAAGGGCTTTTAGGGCTCCGCCGTCGGCGCGACCGGCGGCACCGAGACCGGTACCGACACCTCGCCGCTTCCGTCCTCGCGCGTCCACGCGACCGTGGAGGGATCGAAGGCGACGTCTACGCGCCAGGCGTTGCCCTCGGCCGTCGCGAAAGCCGTCTCCCCGTTCGGGCCGCGAACCTCGACGCGCGCGACGCCGTCGGGCACCAGCCCGCCGATCCGCACGCCGGACGGGATCCGCTGCAACCCGACCGCGTTGCCCGACACGATCCGGCCCGTCGGCGCGCACTGTGCGGCGCCGACCGACGACGCCAGGCACACCCACCCGCGGCCCGGGACGACGTAGATGTCCTCGCCCAGCGCCGTGTGCAGCGCGCGGCGCGCCAGGTCGGCGTTGGCGCCGACGTCCGGCCCCAGCGCCTGCGCCACGTGCTCGCGCGTGCGATCCGGCACCGCGTCGGTGTCGCGCGCGTCGCGCCGCAGGACGCCCAGCAGCGCGAGCTGATCGCGGTCAACGGCGCCGATCGGCGTCGCCGCGTGGTCGGCCGGGAACGCGGGCGGCGGTGCGGGCGGCGCGCCCGGCGCCGCGGCCTCCGATGCGCCGGCGATGCCGCCGAGCGCCGCGGCGGTCGCGCCCAGCGCCGTCAGCTTTCCAAGCGAGCGCAGCAGCGATGCCATCAGTAGACCCCCAGCCCGTTGACGGTGTGGTTGACCCCGGTGTAATGCGTGACCTCGGCCTCGGTCTGCCAGACGTAGGAGCCGAACGTCTGCGAGACGTAGTTGTAGGCGCAGACCGGGCTCTCGCGCTGGGTGGACGTGTTGGCGATCAGCAGGCGCTCGCAGACCCAGACGTCCCCGGTGCCGGGATAGGTGGCGGAGTTCGAGGTGTAGAAGTGATCGGTGCCGTCACCGCACCATGTCCCGTTGCTGATGAGCACCCCGCAATAGCTGTTGTTCGTGGCCGCTGCGGCGCCCGGAAACACTCCAAGCACCCCGAGCACAGCGCACGCAGCGGCTAAGGCCGCTCGATGCGCGAGACGATCCATGCGAGACTCCTCCGTGAGTTGGGTGGCACCCAATAAGAGCCATTGTTGTCTCCCTTGTGACGTAGTTCCCCCTCCTCCCTTGCTCCGGCGTCGCACAGAATCTCAGCGCTTTGCGATTTCGAGCGAAACGCTCGACGCCTTGTACCGCTCACATGCTCCGGGCATGGCGGTGTACATCGCGCGCAAGACGATGGACGCTGGGATCGCCGCCGACCTGACCGCCGAGACGTTTGCCCAGGCGTTCACCAACCGCGGCCAGTTCCGCGGCCACACGCGCGAGGAGGCGATCGGCTGGCTCTACGGGATCGCGCGCCACCAGGTCAGCCACTTCGTGCGCCGCGACCGCGCGGAGGCGCGGGCATTGGAGCGCCTAGGCATTCAGCGTCCTCACCTCAGTGATGTGGAGCTCGAACGGCTCGAAGAGCTGGCCGGGATCAACGATCTAAGGCGCCGAGTTGCGTCACATTTGAGCGACTTGTCCCACGAACAGCAAGAAGCGCTGCGTCTCCGGGTCCTGGAGGAGCAGTCCTACGAAGAGATGGCTGAGCATCTAGGGATCAACGAGCAGGCTGTGCGCGCCCGTGTGTCGCGCGGCATGCGCACGCTCGCCGAGCGCCTGCGCGGCGACGGCGGCGAGATCCGGGAGCTCATGTGACGGAGCGGCCCGCGGTCCCCGACAACGACCACGAACTGCCCGGCCTCATCGACTGGGGCGACTCGCTCCTCGACGCAACGATGCGCGCAGAGCAGGATCGCGCCGACCGGCGGCGTCGCCGCTGGCGGCGACGCGCGATCCCGGCGCTGGCGGCGATCGGCGTCCTAGCCGTTCCTGGTGCGGTCGTCGCGACCCGCTCGATCTGGGACGACCCCGTCGCGCCCGTCACGCTGCAGGAGAACCCGTCGACGCCGTCGGTCCGCCTCGCCGAGGGGCACGCGGGCGACGTCTTCTGGCGGGTCGGCGGCTGGAATTCCAACGGCCGCGTATGCCTGCGCACCGAGGTCTGGCGCGGGGACGACCGGCCGTTAACCTCGACCGGCTGCAGCACGCCGCGCGGCGCGGCCGCGCTCACGGCGATGCCGATCGCCCCGAACGCGCTCGCCGTCATCGCTGGCACGACCTCCGACGCCGCGGCCAGCGTGCGCGTCACGCCCCCGACCGGGGACGCGGTGCGCGTCGACACCGTGGCGATCCCGCCCGAGAACCTCCGCCGCAGCCGCCTGACCGGCGTGACGCGGATCTATGTGGCGCTCTTCCCGCGCGGGTTCAGCAGCGTCGCCCAGCCGCCGGTGATCGAAGCCTTCGGCGCCGACGGGACGGAGGTCGGCACCCTCGGCAAGGTGGGCGGGTGAGACGCGTCCTCGCGGCCGCGCTGCTGGCCACGACGCTCGCCCTCATCGCCGCGCCGGCGCCCGCCCGGGCCGCCGACCCGTTCAAGTGCGCGTCCGACAACCGCTGGTGCGTCGGCGCGTTCATGAAGCACGGCCGCCGGTTCCTGGACATCGGGGGCTTCGACATGAAGGGCGCCTACCGCGTCTGCGTCACGCCGCCCGGCGCCGCTGAACGCTGCAAGTCGTTCAAGATGGTCCGCAACTCCGGCGGCGCCTACGCATCGTCGGTCCGCTTCACCAAGCACTTCCCGCACGCCCGCCGCGGACGCTACGCGGTGCGTTGGATCTACGAGGGCCGCCGGGTCGGCCCCGTCCTGCGCTTCACGCACCCCGCATAGGATTGGGCGCATGCCCTCCGAGTACCGCCCCTCCGGCCTCTTCGTGCCAGTCGTCACGCCGTTTGACGGCGACGACCGCGTCGACCTCGACGCGCTCGAGGGCCTGGCGGTCAAGGCGCTGGACGCGGGCGCCGCGGGCCTGGTCGGGCTATCGACGACCGGCGAGCCGACCGCGCTGACCGCGGACGAGCGGGCGGCGACGGTTCAGACGCTGGCCGACGTCTGCGGCGACCGCGGCGCGGGCCTGATCGTCGGCGCGGGCACCAACGACACGCGTGAGACGATCGCCCGCCACGAGGCGCTGGGCGCGATCCCGGCAGTGAGCGCGTCGTTGGCGGTCGTGCCCTACTACGTGCGCCCGTTGGAGTCCGCGATCGTCGCGCACTTCCAGGCGGTCGCCGAGCGCTCGCCGGTGCCGTTGGTCCTCTACAACGTCCCGTATCGCACGGGCCGCGGGCTCGGCGCCGACGCGCTGCTGGAGCTCGCCGCCACGCCGAACGTCGCCGGCCTCAAGCAGGCCGTAGGCGCGCTGGACGCCGACACGCTCGCGCTGCTGGCCGGCGCGCCCGACGGCTTCGCGGTCTTGGGCGGCGACGACGCCTACCTGCTGCCGACGGTCCTGATGGGCGGCGCGGGCGCGATCGCCGCCGCGGCCAACCTCTGCACCGACCGCTTCGCCGCGATGCTCGCCGCCGGCGCCGTGGGCGACGTCGCCACCTCCCGCCCGCACGCCGAGGCGCTGCTCCCGCTCACCTTCGCGCTCTTCGCCGAGCCCAACCCGGCGGTCATCAAGGCGGTGCTGCACCGCGAAGGTCTGATCCCGACGCCGGACGTCCGGCTGCCGCTGGGCAACGCGACGCCGGGCGCGGTGGAGGCGGCCATCGCTGCCGTCGAGGCAGCACGCGCGCCCGTGGGCGGATAACCACACACCTGCGGGTCGCCTAGGGAACCCCCGGATGTGCGCGGGGGCGCGGGCGAGGAGATTGGCGGCCATGCCTTTCCTCCCCACCCTCCCCAAGCTGCTCGCCGCCACGGTCGCGGCGTGCGCGCTCGTCCCCGCGGGCGCCCAGGCGATGACCGTCGGCATGGAGAACGGCACGCTCACCGCGCGTGGCGAGGCCTCCGACGGCGGCCTCTTCCTGACCCTTGGGACGACGACCACGATCGACAACGAGAAGTACCTCGTGATCGGCACGTCCGGCGCCGCGAGCGTGAACGTCGACAACTCGGTCTGCCACACCGACCAGTACTACATCGACAAGGTGCTGTGCACCTACAACCCGGGCGTCCCGGTCGCGCTGATCGGTACGGATCTCAAGGACAACATCTCGATCGTCGACCACGCGCCTGACCTGCCCTCCAGCTACCCGATCACGATCGACGGCCGTGGTGGCGACGACCTGCTCAAGGACGCCGCCAACGACCCGGCCGGGCGCTTCATCTCCGGCGGCGCCGGCAACGACACGATCGAGGGCTACGACGGCGACGACACGCTTGACGGCGGCGACGGCAACGACACCGTCAACGGCAACGCGGGCAACGACACGGTCCGCGGCGGCAACGGCGACGACGTCGTCAACGGCGACAACTACAAGACGCCCGGCAACGACGTCATCGACGGCGGCCCCGGCTACGACCAGATCGACGACTGGAACATCCCGGACGCCCCGACGCACCCGCAGCCGACGGTGTCGCTCGACGGCGCCGCCAACGACGGCCGTCCCGGCGAGGCTGACAACGTCACCGGCGTCGAGAAGTTCGACTTCCACGTCAATGCGACGTTCACCGGCACCGACGCCGCCGACATCGTCTCGGTCCTCAACGTCTCCGAGGGCGCGTCGTCGATCATCGGCCTTGGCGGCAACGACGTCCTCAAGGGCGGCGACTCGCCCGACGCGATCGACGGCGGCGCTGGCGACGATGACCTCAACGGCGGCAACGGCAACGACACGATCACCGGCGGCCCGGGCAAGGACCAGATCGTCGGCGACGCGACGGCCGGCGGCTGCTACGTGATCGGCTACTACGGCTCGTGCAAGACGCCGTGGGGCAACGACACCATCAACGCGGTCGACGGCGAGGCCGACAACATCGACTGCGGCCCGGGAACCGACGTCGCCAACGTCGACGCGATCGACGTGGTGGCCAACTGCGAGACGGTGAACAAGGGCGCCGCCAGCGGCGGCAACGGCCCGGGCGCCAACGGCGGCAAGGACGGCGGCAAGAAGGCCACCATCTCGCTCGTCGGCGCGGCGAAGATCAAGCAGCTCCTCAACGGCAAGCTGAAGGTCGCCGTCCCATGCGCCGCGGCGTGCCGGATCACGGTGACGGCCACGGCGAAGGGCAAGACGATCGCCACCGGCAAGGCCACGCTGTTGGAGGCCGGGACCGCGAAGGTGAAGCTGACGGTCGCAAAGAAGGCAAAGCGGTCGCTGAAGCGCGCGAAGACGCTGAAGGTGACGCTGACCGCTTCGGTCGCCGGGGCCTCGGGCAAACCGGTGAAGCTGACCAAGGCCCTGACGCTGAAGAAGTAGGACGGACGCGCACCGCCGGGAGCGGCGGGGGTCCGGGGGCCGCTAGTGCGGTCGCAGGACTCCGCCGCAGTGGCGGCAGGTCGAGCGCTGCTCGTTGCGCCGGGGATGCCACAGGCGCAGGCAGCGGTTGCAGATGTGTCGCATGCACAGGGTGATCGGCGCGTGGACGGATGTCTGAAGGGTTAGTGTCCGGTCAATGGCGCACTCCAAGGGCCTCTGGGGCCAGATCACCTCGCGATCCAAACCGCCGAAGCCGGGCACGCCGATGTTCAAGGCGTGGAGCGCGATCACCGGCTTCAACGCCTGGATCTACCGCCGCAGCGGCGGCAAGCTCGGCGGCACGTTCGACTCCGCGCCGGTGCTGCTCCTGCACCACGTCGGGCGCAAGAGCGGTGAGAAGCGCGTCGCGCCGGTCATCTACCTGCACGATGGCGACGACCTCGTGGTCGTCGCCTCCTACGGCGGTGCGCCCAAGCACCCGGCGTGGTTTCACAACCTCAAGGCCTCGCCCGAGACGGTCATCGAGGTCGGCCGCGAGCACCGCCCGGTCCTCGCCCATGTCGCGACGCCGGAAGAGCGCTCGCGGCTGTGGCCGCAGGTCACCGGCATGTACCCCGCCTTCAACGACTACCAGGCGCGCACCGGCGGCCGCGAGATCCCGCTGGTCGTGCTCAAGCGGCGCTAGACCACGCCGCCGGGCCTACGGGCGGTTGCGCCCGTAGGCGTCGTGGGCCTTGACCCACTCCTCCGCCACGATCGCCGACCCCAGCGACAACTCACCGCACAACACCGTCGCCGCCACGATCTCCGCCAGCTTGCGGACCTTGCCGTCGCCGTAGCAGCCGAGCATCTCTAGGCACTCGCGCTGCGTCGCCAGGCCGGTGCCGCCGCCGTAGGTCGCGACGATCAGCGACGGGATCGTGATCGAGTAGTAGTAGTCGCCGTTGTCGCGCAGCTCGGCGAACACGAACGCCGCGCTGGACTCGGCGACGTTGGCGACGTCCTGCCCGGTGGCGATGAACATCGCGGTGATCCCGTTGGCCGAGTGCGCGCCGTTGTTGTTCACGCCGCTCATGAACCCGCCGAGGTTGCTCACCTGGCGCGCGCGGAACATCAGCTCCGACGACGAGTTCATCACCGAGCGCAGCAGCGCGTCGGGGATCGTCGCCTCGGCGATCACGCGCTTGCCACGCGTGTGCAACATGTTGACCTGCGAGGTCTTCTTGTCGGTGGCGAAGTTCGACTCCAGGAAGTACTGCTCGATCCCGGGGTAGTTGGCCTTGATCCACTCGCACGCCGCCTGCGTCGCCTTGCCGGTCAGGTTCTGGCCGGCCGCGTCGCCCGTCGTGTAGTTGAAGCGCGTGTAGATGATCCGCGAGGCGGAGTACTGCTCGATGTCCTTCAGCTTGCCGGTCGACGTCGTCGCCTCAGCCGCGGCGGCGACGTCGTCGAAGCGCTCGACCAGCCACTCGCTGAACGCCCGCGCCTCGCGCGCCGACGGGAAGATGAACGACGGCGCGCGCTGCATGTGGTCCTCGACGATCGTCGTCGTGACCCCGCCCGCCTCGTAGAGCAGCTTCATGCCGCGGTTGTAGGAGGCCACGAGCGTCCCCTCCGCGGTCGCCATCGGCACGTAGAACTCGCCCTGGGCGTGCTCGCCGTTGACCAGCAGCGGGCCCGCGACGCCGAGCGGCACCTGCGCGACGCCGGTGAAGTGCTCGATGTTGCCCGGCAGCATGGCCGGGTCCTGCGAGTAGGTGCCGAGGTGCTCCAGCGACGCACCGGTCCGCTCGGTCAGGAAGTCACGCCGCAGCGTGGCCGCGTCGCGGGTGTAGTCGTTGGCGCGGTCGCGCGGGACCGGGGTGCGGGACATCGGTCGGGGCTCCTCCTCGGACAGGGACAGACGGCGCTACAAGCCGCTGGTTTGTAGCAGACGCGCGAAGATCGGCCGCGCGCGCCCCGCGTCCGGCGTCTCGCCCGTGATCAGGTCCAGGTAGGTGTAGGACTCGATCACGCGCACCAGTGCGTAGGCGACCTCGTGGCGGTCGGGATCGGCCGGGTCGATCAGCGCCTCGACGGCCGCGATCAGCCGCGGCTGGAAGTCGGTGTCGTGGCGGGTCAGCAGCTTCATCGCCGACTCGCCCTCCTCGGCCAGCCAGCGCTGCATGCCCGGGTGAGCGATCGTCGCCCCCAGGAACTCGGTGAGGATCTTCACGGCGCGCTGCGGGTGGGTGGGCTTCCGATTCTTCGCCTCCAGGTCGTCGAGCGTGCGCCGCGCCAGCGACCACACCACCTCGACCAGCAGCTGCTCGCGCGAGCCGACCCAGCGGTAGAGCGTCACGCGGTTGACGCCCACCTGCACGGCCAACGCGGTCATGTCGACGCGCTCACCCGCGACAAACCGCCGCCGCGCGGCCAGGAACGCGTCCAGCGCCGAGGGCTGCCGGCCAACCGCCTCGCCCGCGAGCTGGCGACGCAACGGGGTGATGGCCTCGGTCGCCACCCCGCCAACCTACCGCTGCGGCGGCGCGCCCAGCATCCGCAGCTCGACCTCGAGGACCGCGTCCAGCAGCTCGGGCAGCGCCTCGGGGCCGTCGGAGAGGAGCTTCTGGGTGACGAGCTCGTGGATCGCGCCGACCGCGGCGCGGAAGACGTAGGGCGCCGGCGCAGGCAGCGCGGCCGCGGCGGACGCCCGGATCGCCGCGTGCGCCTCGGCGAGGCGGTCGGCGAAGCGCTGGTGGACCGCGTCGCGGCGGGCCAGCGCCTCCGGGCCCGCGCCGAGCACCTCGATCAGGAACGTGCGCGCGAAGGCCGGGTTGTCGGCCAGCAGGTGCAGGTAGGTCTCGGTCCCGGCGCGCGCGGCGACGAGCAGGCCGGCGGTCGGCCCGGCGGCGCTGCGGGCGGCCTCCTCCGCGTCTGCGACCTCGTCCAGCAAGCCGCCGACGCCGGCGTCATAGGCAGCGAGGAAGCACTCCTCCTTGTTGGAGAAGTGCTCGTAGAACGACCGGCGTGAGACGCGCGCCCGCTCGATCACGTCGGCGACCGCCACGTTGGCGTAGCCCTTGGCCGCGCAGGCCTCGGCCATCGCGACCAGCATGCGTTCGCGCTGGGACTCGGCAACGACCTCGCGCGGGGCCGCGTGACGGCCACGGGGCAGGACGCGCAGGACGTCCGTCGGTTCGCGGTGGACGCTCATGGAGACAACATTGTACACTTGAGACAGAAGTGTTCCTTCGAGCAACTCCGGAGCAGCCCGAATGACGACGACCCACACCCACATCGCCATCCTCGGAGCGGGCTTCGGCGGCCTCGGCACCGCGATCAAGCTCGCCCAGCGCGGCGACGACTTCCTGGTGCTGGAGCGCTCCGACGGCGTCGGCGGCACCTGGTGGGCCAACACCTACCCCGGCTGCCAGTGCGACATCCCGTCGCACCTGTACTCCTTCTCCTTCGCGCCCAACCCGAACTGGACGCGGACCTATCCCAAGCAGCCCGAGCTGCGCGATTACCTGCGCGCGACGGCCGAGAAGTTCGGCGTCTTCGAGCGCGTGCGGTTCAACACCGAGGTCACGGGCGCGGCCTGGGACGAAGAGGCAGGCGTCTGGAAGATCAAGACCTCGCAGGGCTCGTACACCGCCGACGTGCTCGTCGCCGCGCCCGGCCCGCTAAGCGCGCCGTCGATCCCGGACCTCCCCGGGATGGACGAGTACACCGGCACGGTCTTCCACACCGCGACCTGGAACCACGACCACGACCTGCGCGGCAAGCGCGTCGCGGTCGTCGGCACCGGCGCGTCGGCGATCCAGGCCGTGCCCGAGATCGCCGAGCAGGCCGCGCACCTGGACGTCGTCCAGCGCACGCCGCCGTGGATCGTCCCCCACCGCGACCGGCCGATCACCCGCGTCGAGCGGTTCTTGTACAAGACGTTCCCGCCGCTACAGCGCGCGGTCCGTGCCGGCGTCTACTTCAGCCGCGAGCTGCTCGTCCCCGGCCTGGTCTACCGACCCAAGCTTCTCAAGGTGGTTGAGAAGGTCGCTCGCAAGCACATCGCCGACCAGGTGCCGGACCCGGAGCTGCGTGCGAAGGTCACGCCGCAGTACACGATCGGCTGCAAGCGGATCCTGCCGTCCAACAAGTGGTATCCGGCACTGGGGCGCGACAACGTGGACTTGGTCACGTCCGGGATCGCGCGGATGACGCCGACCGGCTACGTCACGGCCGACGGCGTCGAGCACGAGGCCGACACCATCATCTTCGCGACCGGCTTCTACGTCACCGACATCCCGCTGGCCGGAGTGGTCACCGGCACCGACGGCCGCACGCTGGCCGCCCACTGGCACCGCTCACCGCAGGCCTACCGCGGCACCGCGATCGCCGGGTTCCCGAACCTGTTCTTCCTGGTCGGCCCCAACACCGGGTTGGGGCACAACTCGATCGTGTTCATGATCGAGGCCCAGCTCCAGTACCTGCTCGGCGCGCTGGACGCGATGCGCGCCGCGGGCGCCGGCCGGATCGAGGTCAAGGCCGACGCCCAGCGCGCCTACAACGCACACATCCAGGCCAAGATGGGCCAGACGGTGTGGAACACCGGCGGCTGCGCGTCCTGGTACATCGACGCCGAGGGCCGCAACACCACCATCTGGCCCGACTTCACGTTCCGCTTCTGGAAGCAGACGCGAGAGTTCGACGCGCCCGCCTACGAGCTGGCGCCCGCGAAGGCCCCGGCGGCGCCAGCTCCCGCCGCCGCGTAGGCGCCCGGCCCGCGCCGCTGCGCCAGCGCTTCCACCAGCTCCGACGCCCGCGCCGGGCCGTCGTAGGCCGCCATCTCGTCGGCGATCTGCGTGGCCCGCGCGCGGAAGGCGTCCTCGTCGAGCAGACGGCGGACGGCGGCGCGGACCTTCGCCGGCTGCGCGTACTGCGCGCGCATGCCGATCCCGACGCCCGACCAGTCCACGCGCGCGGCGAGGTCGGCCTTGTCCTCGGTCGACCCCGCGCTCAGGATCGGGACGCCGTGGCTCATCGCGAAGTGCAGCCCGCCGTAGCCGCCGTTGGTCACGTAGACGTCGGCGTGCGGCATCAGCGCGGCGAACGGAATGTAGCGCTCGACGCGCGCGTTGGCGGGCGCGGACGGCAGCGACGACGGGTCCGGCCCGCCGGTCACGGCGATCACCTGGACCGGCTCGTGGGCGAGCGCGTTCAGCGTCGGGAGCAGCAGCTCGGCCGGATCGGTCGCGACCGTGCCCTGGGTGACCAGGACGACCGGGCGCTCGTCGGCGACCATCTCGCCCCACCACTGCGGGAGCTCGACGTTCGCCGGCGCCGCCGGCAGGTGCGGGCCGACGTGGCAGACCTGCGCCGGGAGGTTGCCGCGCGGGAACTCGAACGACGGCACCGACGGGTGCAGGTAGAGGTGCGGCGAGAGCGCGGTGGCGAAGAGGCCGCCCGGGTTGGGCGTGATGCTCACGCCGGCGCACATCGCGCGGTAGTCGCCCTCGATGCTGCGAAACAGCGTGCGGTCGATGAGCGTGTTGAGGACGGTGTTGCGGGCGCGGTTCAGCACGCCGTGCCGCAGCGGCCGCAGGCCCAGGCCGAACGGCGGCGCGTCGGGCGAGGGCATCATCAACGCGCCGATCCCGAACGTCGCCCACGCCAGGCCGGTCTGCTCCTCGATCGCGGCCGCGGCGGCGCCGAAGCTCGGCTCGACGATCAGCAGGTCGGGCTGGGCGTTGGCGACGTGGCGCTGGAGGTCGGCGATCTGGTCGGGAACCATCTTGATGAAGATCTCGCGCATGTCGTGCTTGAAGCGCGCGACGCCCTTGGCCTCGGCGCGCGCCGGGAAGCGCTCGTCGAGGCCGCCGAAGTCGAGGTCCCAGGCGTCAATGAACGGCAGGAACGCGGCGCCGGTGGCCTCCACGCGGGCGCGCCGGGTCGGGCCGGTCATCCAGAAGACGTCGTGGCCGCGGGCGGTCAGCTCGCGGGCAAGAGGCAGCAGCGGGGAGAGGTGACCGTCCGCGGGGAGCGTGGCGATGAGGAAGCGGGGCATGCTGGGCACGATCCCGCGCGGGGGCGCGCGCGGCATCGGGGGCCACCCTAGTCCTCGCTGCGGGTGCGGTTGCCCGTACTACTGCACGCGGAACGCACCGCGCATGAACGGGTGGATGCGGCAGAAGTAGGTGTAGGTGCCCTGCGAGAGCGTGCTCGGCGTCTTCCACGTGACGCGGTTGGCGGCGGGCGTGGCGCCCGCGAGGCCGTAGCCGAGCTGGCCGGAGTCGAACTGCGTGCCGGCCAAGCCGTTGGCCAGCGGGTAGGAGATCCCGGTCTGGCGGTTGCACGGCGCGCGGCAGGTGGTGATCGAGTGCCACTCGTACGATGCGTCGTCCTGGTTGACGAACGTCAGCGACTGGCCCTTTGCGACGACCGGGACCTTGGCCTTCTTGTTGTACAAGAGGCCGAGGTCGCCAGGACGGAACTGGTAGTCCTTGATCTTCACGGTCGTCGCCCCGGCCTTCCCGGCGGCGCGACGCGCGTCGGGGTAGACCACCGCCTTGCCGCCGTGGTGGTTGTTCTCGGCCAGGTGGCCGTGGGTCAGCTCGCCCTCGGGGCTCACGGGCGTCGCGAACGGGTCCGGTCCTGACGTGTCGTGCGGCGCGACGAAGACCAGCACGATGCCCATGTTCTCGTACCACGAAGACTGGCGGGCGTCGTAGGTGGAGTGGATCGAGAGGACGTCGCCGGCCTTGACACCGGCGCGCCACTTGGTCTTGGAGGCGGTCAGGCTGACGTCCCACGACACGGGTCCCGCCGGGTCGTAGTACTTGGCCTGGGAGCGGAAGATGAGCTTCGAGCTCCCGCCACGCGTGAGCCGCACGTCGTCCCTGAGGCCTCCTGGGTGCAGGTGGCCGACGGCGGAGACGAGCGTCGCGTCGTAGGGCATCGAGAACTCGTTCTGCTTCGGCCCGTTGGCGTAGGGGTCGGTCGGCACCTCGTCCGGGAACGTAAACTGGCCGTCGGCGCCGCCGGTGCGCTGAGCGACGTCGAAGACCGGGTAGCCCCAGCCGCGCCGCACGTCGAGCCAGAACGGGATGACCGGCGTGATCGACTTGGCCAGCGGCGAGGTCGCCGGGATGAAGTCGAGGTCCCAGACGAGACGGACCTTCTCGCGGTTGGGCGTGTTGTTGTGGATCATCTCGTTCAAGATCCACTTGTCGGATTTCTTGTAGGCGTAGCCGTAACCGCGCGGGATGCGGAAGACCGTCTTCTCCTCGCCGCCGAAGAAGATCGGCTGGACCTGGCCGGCCGGCGAGGCGGGCGACGTGCCGGAGGCGTTGAGCCAGACGCCGTGGTGCAGGTGGATGACGTCGACCGGCGGGACCTTGCCGTCGAGGTAGGTCAGGTCTGGCCGGGCGCGGACGATGTAGCCGTCGACCTTGGGCTTCTGGGCGTCGGGGACGAAGACGTTGTCGATCGAGTTCTGGCCGGGCTTGACCGTGATCGGGCCGGTCTCGAAGTGCAGGTGCTGGACGCCGTTCACGCCGTCCCAGGAGCCATCGGCGGCGCTCGCCGCGCTCGCCGCGCTCGCCCCGACCAACCCGCACAACACGACCAAACACGCCAACACGACCCGGGACATGCGTTCGACCATCTCAGAAACGCGATCCGCGCGATAGGTTCGGGCGGGATGCTGAGCGGACGGGTGGCCCTGGTGACCGGCGGCAGCGGCGGGATCGGCGCGGCGCTGTGCCGCGCGCTGGCCGCAGAGGGCGCGATCGTCGCGGTTGGCTATCGCGACCGCTCCGAGCTGGCGGGGTCGATCGTCCAGGAGATCGAGGACGCCGGCGGCCGCGCCGCGTCGTTCCCAGCCGACCTGCTGGTGCCGCGCGCGTCGGAGCTGCTGGTCGACGCCGTCGAGTCCGCGCTCGGGCCGGTCGACGTCCTGGTCTCCAACCACGGCCACGCCCACCGGGCGTCGTTCGACGAGGTCGACGTCGGCGCCTGGGACGAGACGTTGGCCATCAACCTCCGCGCGCCGTTCCTGCTCGCCCAGCGCGTCATCCCCGGCATGAAGGACCGCGGCTTCGGCCGGATCCTGTTCGTCTCGTCGGTGGCGGGCTTCACCGGCGGCATCGTCGGACCGCACTACGCCGCCTCCAAGGCCGGCCTCCACGGCCTCACCCACTTCCTGGCCTCCCGCGTCGCCGAGGCCGGCATCACCGTCAACGCCCTCGCCCCCGCCCTCATCGAGCACACCGACATGCTCCCGGGCGACCCCGGCTACCTCCAGCGCACCATCCCGGTCGGCCGCCTCGGTCAGCCCAGCGAGGTCGCAGACATGGCCATCGCCATGCTCCGCAACGCCTACCTGACGTCCAAGGTCATTGCCTTGGACGGCGGGATGCACCCGCGCTGAGCGCTTCGGCGACCCGCGCCGAGAGCGTCCGGTACTGGTCGATGATGCGGTCGTCGTCGCGGCGTTCGGGATGGCCGACGCTGCGCTCGCTGCCGGCGACGATCCGCTCGCCATCGCGGAACTGCTCCCAGGTGAGATCGACCTCCAGGCCGTTCTCGAAGCGGTTCCAGTAGTGGACGCCCTGCGGCGAACCGTCGGCGTGGACCATGTCGCAGATCATCATCTCGCCGCCGAGCCAGTCCTGGAGGACCAGCGACGTGACGCCGCACTGGCCACGCGACGGGTTCTGGGGCGACCAGTCCGGGACGTCGACGGGGTCGCAGCTCTCCAGCGACCAGGACGCGCGAACGGTCGCTTCGATCGAGCTCAAGGTGTAGCTCATGCGGCGCCCACCATACGCAACGCCAGCTCGGCGTAGAGGTCGCCAACGCGCCGGGGGTCGTCGACCTCCCGGGTCGGGAACCAGCGGGCGACGTCGTGGCACATCGTCAGCAGCGCCACCGAGGTGCCGTCGACGTCGGCCACGCGGAAGGCGCGCTTGCGCACGCCAGCGCGCATCGCCTTGAGGTGCAGCGCGCTGATCTCGCGGCGCATGGCGACGACCTCGGCGCGCGGCCCGTCCGAAAGCGCGCGGTACTCGTTCTGGTTGACGCGGGCGACCGTGTGGTGCTCGGCGTGGAAGATCGCCGAATCGCGCGCCATCGCCGCGATCCGCTCGGCGGGGTCGCGGATCTTGGCGGCCGCGGCCATCAGCTCGAGCACGCGGCCATGGCCGAAGCGGCAGATCGCGGCCAACAGCTCGTCCTTGGAGCGATAGTGCACGTACATCCCGGCCGGGCTGAGGCCGGCGCGCGAGGCGATGTCGCGCGTCGTCGTCGCGTGGTAGCCGCGCGCCGCGAACGCCTCGACCCCGGCGACGAACAGCTCACGGGCCTTGGGCGGACCGTCGCAGGCGGCGTCGGCGGCGGTCAGGATCCCCGCGGCGTAGGGCGGTGTGGCGGTCGCCATGTCCGCGGAGTCTGTCATAACTAAGCGCCCGCTTATGTCGGCACTCACCGTCCGAGATCTCACGTTCAACGTCGCCGTGGAAGGCCCGACCGACGGGCCCGCGGTGCTGCTCCTCCATGGCTTCCCGCAGAACGGGCGCGAGTGGGACGCGGTCCTCCCGCGCCTGCACGCCGCCGGGCTGCGGACGATCGTCCCCGACCAGCGCGGCTACTCACCGGGCGCGCGCCCGGACGACACGGCGGCCTACGCCGCGCTGGAGCTGACCGCCGACGCCGTCGGGATCCTCGACGCGCTGGGGATCGAGCGCGCGCACGTCGTCGGCCACGACTGGGGCGCGACCGTCGCGTGGTTCCTCGCCGGCCGCCACCCCGAGCGCGTCGCGACGCTGACCGCCTTCTCGGTCCCGCATCCGCTGGCCTTCGCCGCCGCGGTCCGCGGAGATGCCGACCAGCGCGAGCGATCCCAGTACATGTACGCCTTCCGCGACGTCGACACCGCCGCCGCCGAACTGCTGGCCGACGGCGCCGCCGGCCTGCGCGCGAGCTTCGGCGGCCTCCCCCATCCCGAGCGCTACGTCGCGCCGCTGCAAGCGCCGGACGCGTTGCGCGCCGCGTTGCGCTGGTACGCCGCCGCGCCGCTGACCGATCCGGCCGCGGCCGGGCGGATCACGGTCCCGACGACGTTCGTGTGGAGCGACGGCGACCACGCGATCGGCCGCGCGGCCGCTGAGGGCTGCCCGGCCCACTGCGACGGCCCGTTTGCCTACGTCGAGCTGCCGGGCGTCAGCCACTGGATCCCGGACGAGGCGCCGGACGTGACCGCTGACGCGATCCTCGCGCGGATCGCCGCTTGACACGCGCACGCCGCGTCGGGTAAGCAAGCGCTTACTGTCCCCACCGCGGAGGAGGAGAAAGACCATGATCACGGCCGAGGTCTCGGGCCACTGCGACACGCGCTTCGCGCCCGTGCGCGACGCGCTCGCCGAGCAGCTCGCATCCGGCGAGGAGCTGGGCGCGTCGATCGTCGTCGACCTCGACGGCGCGACCGTCGTCGACGTCTGGGGCGGCTGGCGCGACGCCGAGCGCTCGGTCCCGTGGACGCAGGACACGATCGTCAACGTGTGGTCGACGACCAAGACCGTGACCGCGCTCGCCGCGCTGGTGCTGGTCGACCGCGGGCTGCTGGATCCCTACGCGCCGGTGGCGAAGTACTGGCCGGAGTTCGCGGCCAACGGCAAGGAGGCGATCGAGGTCCGCCACCTGCTGTCGCACACGTCGGGCGTGTCGGGCTGGGAGGCGCCGTTCACGGCGCAGCAGATGTACGACACCGAGGCCGCCACCGCCGCGCTGGCCGCGCAGGCGCCGTGGTGGGAGCCCGGCACCGCCTCGGGCTACCACGCCCAGAACCAGGGCCATCTCATCGGCGAGCTGGTGCGCCGCGTGTCCGGGCGGTCGCTGACGGAGTTCGTCGCCCAGGAGCTGGCCGGCCCGCTGGAGGCCGACTTCACGATCGGCACGCCGCCCGCGGCGTGGGATCGGATCGCGCCCGTGATCGCGCCGCCGCCGCTGCCGATCGACATGTCCGCCTTGGATCCCGAGAGCCCGATGTTCAAGACGTTCACCGGCCCGGTCGCCGATGCCAACAACGCCAACACGCCCGCGTGGCGCGCCGCCGAGCTCGGTGCGCTCAACGGCCATGGCAACGCGCGGTCGGTCGCGCGGCTGCTGCGCGTGCTGTCGCTCGGCGGCGCGGGCCTGCTCTCGCCCGAGACCATCGACGTGATCTTCGACGAGCAGAGCCACGGCCCCGACCTCGTGCTCGCCGTCCCGCTGCGCTTCGGGATCGGCTTCGCGCTGCCGGAGACCGAGACCGTCCCCTACGCGCCGCAGGGCAAGGCCTGTTACTGGGGCGGCTGGGGCGGGTCGCTGATCATCGCCGACCTCGACCGCCGCCTGACCATCTCCTACATGATGAACAAGATGGCGCCGGGGATCATCGGCTCGGAGCGCTCCGAGGCCTACGTCCGAGCGGTCGAGGCGTCGCTGGCCGCCTGAGAGACCGGCGTGAGATAGAGCCGCGCGATCGCCGGGACCGTGCTGCACAGCGTGTCGCGGGTGACCTGCAACGTCGTCGCGACGTCGTCGGCGGTGAGGCCGTCGCGGAGGACCACCTCCGCGGCGACCATCGCCGAGGTGGGTCCGAGGTGGACGGCCTCGATCGAGTGGACGGCGACGATGCCGGGCATGGCCTCGACGTCGGCGCGCAGCTTGTCGAGGTAGTGCGGCGCGACGGACTGGTTGGTCAGCAGCGCGCGGTTGCGGCCGGTCAGCTTGATCGCCACGTAGGTCAACAGGCCGCCGATGATCAACGTGGCGAGCGGGTCGAAGATCTCGATGCCGGTGACCTTGTGCAGCACCAACGCGGTGAGGGCGAGCGAGGCGCCGAGGACGTCGATCGTGTCCTCCAAGTACACCGTGGTGACCGTCGGGTCGCTCGACTCGCTGATGTACCGGCGCAGCGGCATGCCGGCGCGGGAGGCTCTCCCCCGCAGCTCGCGGATCGCGATCGTCCGCGATATCCCGTCCAGGACGATCGCGACGACGAGGATCGCGACGCCGACCCAGAACGCCTCCAGCTCGTGCGGATGGAAGAGCGCGTTGACGCCCTCCCAGATCGACACCGCCCCGCCGACGACGAACATCCCGATCGCGGCCAGCAGCGCCCAGTACCAGCGCTCGGGGCCGTAGCCGAGCGGGTGGCTGTCGTCCGGCGGCTTCTCGGAGCGGCGGATCGCGATGTAGAGGAAGACCTCGTTGCCGGCGTCGGCGACGGTGTGCAGCGTCTCGGCGAAGAGCGCGGCTGAGCCCGTCAACGCGGCGGCGACGCCCTTGGCGATGGCGATCGTGGTGTTCGCGGCCAGCGCGGCGAAGACGCTGGTGAGGCTGGCGTCGCGCCCGTCGTCGACGTCGTCGCCTCCGACGTCCGTCGCGTCGCTCACCCGCGGCTCCCGCGGCGGTTGTGGGCGAGCGCGTCGAGCGTCAGCTCGAGCTGACGCTCGGTCAGCGCCTTGCCGGGCAGCGGCGCGCCGCCGGGCGCGAGCGCATCGAGCTGTAGCGCGAGGAAGCGCTTGGCGTAACCCGGGCTCGTGCCGTCCGTGCCCTCGCCGATCCGCCCGACCGCCAGCAAGACCATCAACACGTCACTGGCGCTGACGTCCTCGCGCAGGTCGCCGTCGGCCTGCCCGCGCTTGACGAGATCCCGCAGGTGCGTGCGCAGTCGCCGCGACAGCAGCTGCGGCACCGGAACCTCCGGGTCACGCGCGGCGAGCACGTTGATGAACGCGCGGTTGGCGCCCTGCCACGCGGCCGCGGTCTCCATCCACGTGTGGAACGCCGACTCGCCCGGTGGCAGCGCCAGCGCGTCGGACGCCATCACCGCCAGCCGATCGGCCTCCTCGCGCAGGATGACCCCGAACAAGGCGTCCTTGGTCGGCACGAACCGGTAGAGCGTTCCGATCCCGACGCCGGCCCGCGCGGCCACGTCCTCCATCTTGGCCGCGACGCCGCGCTCGGCGACGACCTCCCGCGCAGCCGCCAGGATCCGCTCCCGGTTTCGCTGGGCATCCCTCCGCGGAGCGCGTCCTGTGGCGGGCGTCACACCACGAAGCCTAGTGTGACGAGCGGCGCAGAAGCGGAATGAGTCATTCCGTACCGTGTCCGGAATGAATGATTCCGCTTTGCGTGACGAGCCACGGCCCGGTCTCGTCCTCGTCGTGCTGGCGCTCGGCGCGCTGGCCTACTCCGTCCTGCAGTCGATCGTCGCGCCCGCCCTGCCCACGCTGGCGCAGGACCTCGGGACGTCGTCGACCAACGCGACGTGGATCCTCACCGCGTTCCTGCTCAGCGCGTCGGTCCTCACCCCCGTCTTCGGCCGACTCGGCGACCTGTACGGCAAGCACCGCCTGCTGGTCGTCGCGCTCGGCCTGCTCTCGCTCGGCACGCTGATCAGCGCGGTCGCGACCAACCTCAACACGATGCTCGTCGGCCGGGTCTTGCAGGGCGCAGGCGGCGGCGTCTTCCCGCTGGCGTTCGCGATCGTGCGCGACGAGCTGCCGCGGCCGAAAGTGCCCGGCGCGATCGCGCTGCTGAGCGCGATGCTCGGCATCGGTGGCGCGGTCGGGCTGGTCGTCGCGGGCGTGATCGTCGAGGACCTGTCCTACCACTGGCTGTTCTGGATCCCGCTGGCGGTCACCACCGTTGCAACCGTCGCCGCGTGGCGCTTCGTGCCCGAGTCACCGGTGCGGGTCGACTCCACCGTCAACTGGGGCAGCGCGGCCCTCCTCGCCGCCGGCCTCGTCACGCTCCTGCTCGGGATCACGCAGGCCAACTCGTGGGGCTGGGGCTCGGCCAAGAACGTCGGCTTCGTCCTCGCCGGCCTGGCGATCCTGGGCGCCTACATCGCCGCCGAGGTCCGCGCGCGGGTCCCGCTGGTCGACATGAAGGTCATGGCCCAGCGCGGCGTCTGGACCACCAACGCGGTCACGCTCTTCATCGGCTTCGGGATGTTCGCGGGCATCGTCCTGGTCCCCGCTCTCCTGGAGATGCCCGCCACCACCGGCTACGGCTTCGGCGACTCGGTCCTCACCGCCGGCCTCTACATCGTTCCCAATGCCCTTGCCATGCTGCTCGTCGGCCCCTTCGCCGCGCACCTGGCCCACACCCACGGCGCCAAGCTGCCGGCGCTGTTGGGCACCGCGCTGACCGGCCTGGCCTACGCCTTGCTCGCGGTCGCCCACACGACGCACGCCGAGGTCGTCGCGGGCCTCGTCCTCCAGGGCCTGGGCATCGGCCTCGCGTTCGCCTCGCTGGCCAACCTGATCGTCGAGGCCGTCCCGCACAGCCAGACCGGCGCCGCGACCGCGATCAACACCATCATGCGGACCGTCGGCGGCGCGTTCGGCGCCTCGATCCCCGCCTCGATCCTTGCCGCGCACACGATCGCCGGCACCGCGGTGCCGACCGAGCACGCGTTCACGGTCGTCTTCTGGGTGACGGCGGCGGCGATGGGCGCGGCGGTGCTGATCGGCCTGGCGGTGCCGTCGCGAAGCCGCGCGCACGAACCCTCCAGCGTGACCGCGACCGCCGGTGCGGCACACTGATGGGCATGGCATCGCGTCCCACATTTCATCGCATCCTCGTCGCCGTCGACGGCTCCCGTCACGCCGACCTCGCGCTCGCGTCCGCGCTGGCGATCGCCGAGCGCGACCACGCCCGCCTCACGGTCATGACCGTCATCCCCAACGTGACCGAGTCCGCCGCCATGGCCTATGGCGCCGGCGTCGACCCGGTCGCGATGCAGGGCGACGCCGACCGCGCCGCCGAGAAGATCATCCGCGCGGCCCTCGAAGAGATCCCGGACGACCAGCCGGTCGAGAGCGTCCAGCGCCGCGGCCACGCCGGCCCGGAGATCGTCGCCCAGGTCAAGGCCGGCGACCACGACGTCGTCCTGCTCGGCGCACGCGGCGTCGGGCGCATCGGCTCGATGTTCGGCTCGGTCAGCCAGCACGTCCTGCACCACTCCAAGTGCGCGGTGTTCGTCGCGCACCTGCCCGAGGACGCCAAGGCCGACGCGACCGGCGACGGCAGCTAGCCCAAGTCCACCACCTCGGTGATCGCCAGCGCGTCGCGCAGCCGCGCGTCGTGCGTGGCGACGACGAGCGCGCCCGGCCACCCGTCCAGGGCGCGCTCGAGGATCTCCAGCGACGCGACGTCGAGGTGGTTGGTCGGCTCGTCCAGCAGCAGGCACGCGGCGCGACGGTGCGCGAGGACCGCCAGCTCACCGCGCGTCCGCTCACCGGGCGAGAGCGTCGAGGCCGGTCGCCCCACGCGGTCGGCGCCCAGGCCGTAGGACGCCAACGCGGTGCGGGCCTCGGACTCGTCCAGCCCGGTCAGCGCCCGCACCGACTCGTCGAGCGGCGCGTCGGAGGCGAGCGCGTCGCGCGCCTGACCCAGCCGCGCGATCACCGCGCCTGGCGCCGCCCGCCGCGTGCCGGCCGTCAATGGCAGCTCACCCAGCAGCGCGGCGATGATGGTGGACTTGCCCGACCCGTTCGGCCCGCGCAGCAGGATCCGGTCGCCGTAGGACAGCGCCAGGTCGATCGGGCCGACCCGGAACGCGGGCGACCGCTCGATCACCGCGCCCTCCAGCGCGACGACCGGCCCACCGCGCCGCTCGGCCGCGGTCAGCTCCAGGCGCAGCGCCCGGTCCTCCCACGGCTTGTCGGGGACCTCGATCCGCGTCAGCCGCGACTCGACCTTGCGCGCCCGCGACTGCATGCCCTGCGCCCGCGAGCGCACGAACTCCGCGGAGTGCTTGTCGCCGTCGTGGGCGAGGTGCTTGGCGCGGCCGATCGAGGACTGCGCTCGCGAGCGGGTCTCGCGGATCGCGTCGGTCAGCGCCGCCCGCTTGGCCAGCGCCTGGTCGTGCTCGGCGACCGCACGCGCGTGGGCGCTCTCGCGCTCGTGCTCGTAGGCCTCCCATCCGCCGGCGTAGTGCGTCGCCTCGCCGGTGCGGCCGTCCAGCTCCAGCAGCGTGTCAGCCGCGACCTCCAGCAGCGCGCGGTCGTGGGAGACCAGGACGACGCCGCCGGAGCGCTGCGCCAGCAGCGCCGACAGCCGCTCCAGGCCGTCGGCGTCGAGGTGGTTGGTCGGCTCGTCGAGCAACACCACGTCAAAGCGCGCAGCGCGCAGGACCGCGAGACCAGCCCGCGCCGCCTGACCGCCGGACAGCGACGCCAGCGGTCGGTCAAGCAGCGCGCCGTCCAGCCCGAGCTCGGCGGCCGCGGCAGCGACACGCGCCTCGGCGTCGGCGCCGCCGAGCGCCAGCCAGCGCTCGAGCGCGGCGGCGTGCGGCGTGACCGCATCGAGGTCGCCCGCGGCCAGGCGCGCTTCAAACCGGTCGACCTCGCGCGCGGCGCCCGCCACGCCAAGGCGCTCGAGCATCGTCGCGCGCACCGAAGCGCCGTCGGAGGCGTCGGTGTCGGCCATCTGCGGCAGGTAGCCGACCGTGCCGAGGCGCTGGACGGTTCCGCCGTCCGGCGTCTCGAGGCCGGCCAGCGCGCGCAACAACGTGGACTTGCCGGACCCGTTGGGTCCGATGACGGCCAGGCGCGTGCCGGAGTCCACGCGGACGTCGACGTCGGCGAGGACCGTGCGGTCGCCGTGATGGCGGGTGATCTTCTGGGCGTCGAGAAGGGTCGACGGCATATGGGGAGCTCCTATGAGGGAAGGCGGACACGAACGATGCGGTGCGACGGCAGCGGCTCACACCCGGCCGGAGAGCAAGGGCTCATCCAGGCGCCGGGGAAGCGGGGAAGCTGTCGTCAGATCAGTTCGCGCATAGGCTGGCCCGTGAGGGCCGCTATCCAAGGTACCGCACTTGGGTGGACGCGCGCAAGCGGTCAGTCCTGCGGCGCGTACGTCCCGAACCACCACACGTTGCCGGCGGGGTCACGCGCCGCGAACTCGCGCGATCCGTAGTCCCGCTCGGTGAGGCCCTCCATGATCTCCGCCCCGGCCGCGACCGCGCGGGCGTGCAGCGCGTCGACGTCCTCGACCACGACGTAGACCGACGACGGGCCGGCCGGGACGCGCTCGCGGTTCTCGTCGCGCGTCTGGCCGAGCATGATGTAGGCGTCGCCGAGCTTCAGCTCCGCGTGGGCGATGACGCCGCCGTCCTCGTGGACCGCGTGCTCCTCGAAGCCGAACGCTTCGCAGAGGAGCGTGATCGCGGCGCGGGCGTCGTCGTAGCGGAACGTCGGGATGATCGTCGGCATGGCGCGGACCTTACGCCCGCACCGCGCCCGCGTCTTGAAGGTTTGGGAACGGCGACGGCGGTGACGACGCGCGCGGTGTGACGCCGGCCATGGCGCGGAACTCGCGCGTGAGGTGCGGCTGGTCGGCGAAGCCACACGCGGCGGCCACCGCGCTGGGCGTGCCGCCGTCCGCGAGCATCGCGCTCGCCGCCTGGAAGCGCAGGATCCGCCCGACCGCCTTGGGCCCGAGCCCGACCTCGTCGCCAAAGCGCGCGCTGAGGTGCCGCCGCGAGCACCCGAGCTCGGCACACAGGCGCGCGACGCTCACCGCGCCGCGCGTCTCAATCAGTCGCGACCACGCGTAGGCGACGTCGGGGCGGCCGTCCGGGGTCTGCGCGAGACGCGCGAGCAGCGCCGCGTCCAGCAGCGCGAAGCGCTCGTCCCACGTGTCGGCCGACCGCAGCCGCGCGAGCGGTGCCGGATCCAGCAGCCGGTCCAGCTCCACCACCTTGCGTGCCACCTCGCGCAGCGGCACGCCGAGCAGCCGCCGCGCGCCTTGAGGCGTCAGGTCGAGCTGGATCCCCGCCTGCTCGCCCGCGTGCTCGGTCAGGACCGGGACGTCGGTCAGCCCGGCGGCGAACGACCCGAACGCGGTCCCGTCGACCCGCAGCGCCGGGCCGAGGTTGACGATCACCACGATCGCCGGGTGCGGCGTCTCGACCCGCGCCAGCGGCGCGCCGGTCCGCTCGTGGTAGCCGACGTAGCCGCGCGCGACCAGCGGTCGCAGGGCCGGGTGCGGCGCGCGGGTCGTCAGCCACGCGGTGGTCATGGGGCTGAGCCTACGCCCCGGCGCAGCGATCCGGGCGCGCCAGGAAGTAGGTTCCTGGCCGATGCTCGGATCGCTGTCGGACCTGGAGCGCAGGCTGGCCGTCCCGTACGCGGTCCTGATGATCGGCGCCAACGTCGTCGGCGTCGCGATCGTCTTCGCGCTGATCCGCTGGGTGCTGCCGCTGCCGGACATCGACGAGCCCGACCACGTGCAGCGCGTCACGGTCGTGTGGCTGGTCGGCTACCTCGTCTTCGCCGTGCCCGCCGGCGTCCTGTGGGTGCTGTGGTTGTTGCGCCCCGTGCTCGGGTGGCTGCGCTCCGACCGCCCGCCGACGGCCGAGGAGCAGCGGATCGTGCTGCTGACCCCCGCGCGCGAGATTGTCGTCCACGGCGTGCTTTGGGCGCTCGGCGCGGTCCTGTTCACGATCATCACCGCCCACTACAACGGCGAGCTGGCGCTGCTGGTCGCGATCACCGTCGGCCTGGCGGCGGGAGCGACCTGCTCGGTGGCCTACCTGCTCGCCCAACGCGTGCTGCGCCCCGTTGCCGCCCGCGCGCTGGCCGACACCGTGCCGGACGACCCTGCGCTACCGGGCATCACCACGCGCCTGCTGCTGACCTGGGCGCTGGGGACCGGCGTCCCGGTCCTCGGCATCACGCTGGTCGGCGCCGCCGAGCTGCACGGCACGATCGACGCGTCGGCCGACCGCGTCGCGATCACCGGCGTCGTGCTGGGCGGCGTCGGGCTGATCGTCGGCGTCGCGGTGATGGCGCTGACCGCGCGCTCGCTCGCCGACCCGCTGGACACGGTGCGCCGCGCGGTGCGCCAGGTGCAGGACGGCGAGCAGGACGTCGAGGTCGACGTCTACGACGGCTCAGAGGTCGGCCTCCTCCAGGCGGGTTTTAACCGCATGGTGTCGGGCCTGCGCGAGCGCGAGGAGCTGCGCGACCTGTTTGGCCGCCAAGTCGGCGAGGACGTCGCGCGCCAGGCGCTGGAGCGCGGGATCACGCTCGGCGGCGAGGAGCTCGACGTCGCCGTGTTGTTCATCGACCTGGTCGGGTCGACCGAGCTGGCCCACAAGCGCCCGCCGGCCGAGGTCGTCGAGTTGTTGAACGACTTCTTCGGCGTCGTGATCGACGTGGTCGACGAGCACGGCGGCACCGTCAACAAGTTCATCGGGGACGCGGCGCTCGTCGTCTTCGGCGCACCCCTGCCCCACGACGACGCCGCGGGCGCCGCGCTGGCCGCCGCCCGCACGCTGCGCGAGCGCCTCGCCGAAGCGGTCCCGCACCTGGACATCGGCATCGGCGTCTCCGCCGGGACCGCGGTCGCCGGGAACATCGGCGCCCAGCAGCGCTTCGAGTACACCGTGATCGGCGACCCGGTCAACGAGGCCTCGCGCCTGACCGAGCTGGCCAAGCAGCACGACGGCCGCGTGCTCGCGTCGCACGCGGCGATGGATCGCGCGGGCGACGACGCGGAGCGCGAGCGCTGGGCGGGCGCCGGCGAGGAGACGCTGCGCGGCCGGGCGGAGCCGACGCGGCTGGCGGCACCGCGGGCGACGGCGCCGTCGTCGTCGGAGTCCTAGAAGCGCACGACGAAGCGCGCGCCGCCGAGCGGCGAGGCCTCGACGGCGACGCTCGCCTGGTGGTGCCCGGCCTGCTGGGCGACCAGCGCGAGGCCGAGGCCGGAGCCGGGCGCGGTGGTGTCGTCGAGGCGTGCGAACGGTTCGAAGATGCGGTCGCGATCGGCGTTCGGGACGCCGGCGCCGTCATCGTCCACGATCAGCGCCGGCCCGTCGGCCTGCACCGTGACCGCGACCTGCGAACCGCCGTGGCGCACCGCGTTGGTGACGAGGTTCTCCACCACCAACCGCAGCCCGGGCTCCCATCCGTCGACGACGACCGGCTCGTCGGGCAGCGTCGCGCTGACGCCGGCGCCGGCGCGCGTGACGACCTCGTCGACCAGCTCGGTCAGGTCGACCGGCGCGTGCGCCAGCGGGCCGGTCTCGCCGCGCGCCAGTGCCTGTAGGCCGTCGAGCAGGGCGACCAGGCGCCGCTGCTGGTCGAGCGCGTCGCCGAGCATGGCGGTGCGACGCTCAGCGTCGAGATCAGGATGCCGGCGCAGCGCGGAGAGCGTCGTCTGCACCGACGTCAGCGGCGTGCGCAGCTCGTGGCCGGCGTCGGCCGCGAAGCGCCGCGTCGCCGCCAGCGCGCGCTCGCGGTCCGCCGCGCTGCGCCCCAGCCGCGCGAGCATCGCGTTGAACGACCGCGCCACCGATCGCAGCTCGGACGGCCCGCGGTCGTCAGGCACGCGCCGGTCCAAGTCCTCGTCCTGCGCGATCTCCGCGGTGACCGCGCGCAGGCGACGCAATGGCCTCAACAACACCAGCGCCGTCAACCACACCAACAACCCGACGAGCACCAGCCCGCCGAGCCCGATCAGCGCGACCCGACGCTCCAGGTCGCTGATGCGGTTCTCCAGCCCGCCGAGGCCGGAGACGACCTCAAGCCGAGCGGTGCCGCCGAGGTCCGGGTCGTCGAGCGTCGTCACGTAGGCGCGGTAGCGGCGCCCGTCGCTGGTGAACGTCGACAGGCCGCCCGGCAGTGCGCCGTGGCGCGGCGGGTTCGCGCCCGCGTCGACCAGCGACGCCTTCCCGAGCCGCACCCGCAGCGACGAACCGGTCGCGCGCAGAACCGCGTTGAGCCGCTGGTCGTCGGCGGGGACCTCGTCCTGCACTGCGGCGACCGCGGCCGGCCGGGTCAGCTCCGCGGTGCGCTTGAGCCGATCGTCCAGCGCCTCGCGCTCGGACCGGTCGATCTCATGGAACGCGGCAGCGCCCGCGGCGACCATCACCGCGGCCAGGACGAGCAGGACGCCGAGCGTCAGGCGACCGCGGAGGCTGCGCACGAGCGCTCAGCCTGGCAGATGCTCGGGACGCAAGACGAAGCCGACGCCGCGCACGGTGTGGAGCACGCGCGGCTCGCCGTCCTGCTCGAGCTTGCGGCGCACGTAGCCGACGAACACGTCCGCCACGTTGGTCCCCGGGTCGAACGTGTAGCCCCAGACTTCTTCGTGCAGGCGCGCGCGGTCGAGGATCTCGTTCGGATTGCGCAGGAACAACGCGAGCAGGTCGAACTCGCGGCGCGTGAGGTCCAGGACGCGCTCGCCGCGTGAGGCGGTGCGCGCTCGCGGGTCCAGCCGGATGTCGCCGACCACGAGCGTCTCGTCGGCGCCCGCGGGACGGCGGCGCAGCAGCGCGTGCAGCCGCGCGACGACCTCCTCCAGCGCGAACGGCTTGACCACGTAGTCGTCAGCCCCCGCCTGCAGGCCGGCGACGCGGTCGTCGACCTCGTCACGCGCCGACAGCACGCACACCGGCACCTGGTCGCCGGACGCCCGCAGGCGCTCCAGCACCTCCAAGCCGTCAAGGTCCGGCATCGAGAGGTCGAGCAGGACCACCGCCGGGTGCACGCGCGCGGCCGCTTCCAGCCCGGCGCGCCCGCCGGACGCGGGCACGACCGAGAACCCCTCCAACTCCAGCCCGGCGCTCACCGCGCGCCGGATCGCGGGGTCGTCGTCGATCAGCAGGACGACGGGACCCGCGGACGTGGCCTCACCCACGTGAGACGCTCTCGCAGTCCTTGCCCACGACGTCGGCGGCGTCGGCGATCACGCGATCCCTGCCCCCGCCGCAATGCACGGTGTCGATCTCTCCATCACGGACGTTGATGATGTCATTCCCGGCGCCGCCGAACACCTGGTCGGCCCCTGCGCCACCCGTGATGCGATCGCTGCCCGCACCGCCGAGCAGCGTGTCGTCGCCCGGACCGCCGTTGATGCGGTCGTTGCCGGCGTCGCCCGCGACCAGGTCGTTGCCGCGCCCGCCGCTGAGCTTGTCGTTGCCGCCGCCGCCATAGATCTTGTCGTTGCCCCCGCGCCCGTTGATGACGTCGGCGCTGGAGGTCCCGGTGATCTCATCCGCCTTCGGCGTGCCCGCCAGCGTCTGCGCGTGGACCACGCTGGCCGCCAGGCCGAGGAGCAGCGAGACGAGGACGACGGGGAACACGTACCGGAAGGACATCGACATGATCATGGCGCCATTTGCCCGTCGCGCGGCCTATTCCTGGCGGTCCTCACGAATCTCTCACGGAGCGTGAGGAGTAGGTGAGAGACCGCTGAGAACCCCTCCCGAACCGGTGACGCTGTGGGCATGACCTCCAAGCGCAAGATCTTCATCGGCGCCACCGCGGCGCTCGCCATGGTCCCGAGCAGCTCGGCACTGGCCGCCACGATCACCGGTGGCCCGGGCAACGAGCGCCTCCGGGGCACCAACGTCGCCGACGCGATCGACGGCAACGCCGGCAACGACCGCATCTGGGGCCGGGGCGGCGACGACCAGCTCGTCGGTGGCCTTGGCAACGACCGCATCTTCGGCGGCGCGGGCAACGACACGATCGCCGGCGTCCAGGGCAACGACTGGCTCAACGGCGGCGCGGGCGACGACACCATCTCGGGCGACGCCAACGACACCGGCGACCGCACGTCGTTTGACCGCATCTTCGGCGGTTCGGGCAACGACACGCTCAAGGGCGGCGACTCGCGCGACCGCATCTACGGCGGCAGCGGCAACGACAACTCGGTCGGCGAGAACGGCAACGACGTGATGGCCGGTGGCTCGGGCGACGACACCCAGGACGGCGGGGCGGGCAACGACCGCATCTACGCCAACCTCGGCGTCGACACCTCCAACGGCGGCGACGGCAACGACGACCTTTGGGCCTTGGCCCGCGGCGACGTCAGCGGTCCCAACGACCAGGTCGGCGACACGCTCAACGGTGGCAATGGCAATGACAAGTTCCACACCCGCGACGGCGAGGTCGACCGCATCACCTGCGGCGAAGGCAAGGACATCGCCTTGCTCGACAACGTCGACGTGATCACCGACGCCACGGCCGAGAACCCCAACGGCTCCTGCGAGAAGGTCGTCCGCAAGGACCCCAAGCCGGCCGAGACGAAGTCCGAGGACGCGCAGTCCAACCCGGCGGACGCGCAGAAGCAGTCCTAACGGGCCTGAAGTTCTCCTAGTCCTTCATCGGGAGGGACATTCGGCGGCGGGGAGGCGACCCACGGCATGGGTCGCCTCCCCCGTCGCCGTGAGAAGATCGGGCCGTGGAGCCCGCCGTCCGCCTCGTCCCGTTCTCGGCCGCGCACCTGGACGCGTTTGAGCCGATGACCCACGATCCCGATGTCCTGCGTTACACGCGCTTCCCGGATCCGCCGGAGGACACGTTCCCGCAGGAGTGGCTGGCGCGCTATGAGGTAGGGCGCGCGACCGGGACGCGGGAGCTGTTCGCGATGGTCGGACCACCGCCCGGCGACGAGCTGCTCGGCGTCGCGCTGGCCGTGGAGATGGACCGCGTCGAGGGCGTCGTCGAGCTGGGCTACCTCGTGGCGCCGAGCGCCCGCGGGCGCGGCATCGGGACGGCGGCGGTGCGTCTGCTCACGCGCTGGGCGCTGGACGAGGGGCTCACGCGGCTGGTGCTGCTGATCGACGCCGAGAACGTGGGCTCCCGCACGGTCGCCGAGCGCTCCGGCTACGTCTTCGAAGGCGTCGAGCACGACGCCGAGCTGCGCCCCGGCCGCCGCGGCGACCTGATGACCTACGCCTTCAGCAGCGCGGCCAGCGGGGCGCCCCAGGACTCCAAGTCGTCCGGCGGCGGGATCTTGTAGCCGATGTTGACGCCGACGCCGATGTCGCGCAGCGCCCACTTCGCGAAGCTCTCGGCGAAGCGCTCGTCTGGGATCGCGCAGGCGCCGGTCTGGCCCTCTTCGCAGCCGTAACCGCGCGGGATCTCGGCGTCGAGCTGCGTGTTCAGCGCCGACGGCACCAGCGCGAAGTCCACGACGTGGCCGAGCTCGTGCAGCACCAGGCGGTCGATGCCGCGCTGGCCGTGGATGCGCGAGGCGAGGCCGAGGTTGAGCGTGACCTGGTAGCGGTCGCCGGTGGTCGACTCGGTCGTGCCGACGACGCCCTCAGCGGTGCCGGCGACGACGATCGTGGCGAGGCCGTCGACGGCGGCGATCAGCTGCTGGGCCTCGGGACGGGCGTCAACGATCGCCTGTTGGATGGCGGCCTTGTCGGCCTCCGCGGTCCCAGGAGCGAAGGTGAACGTCGCCCCGCGCTCGGCGGCGCTGATCTCGCCGACCTGGCGGCTTTGGGCGCCGGCCTTGGCCTGCGGGTGGGCGCGTAGGTACAGCGCTGCGGCGAACAGGCCGACGATGACGAGCGGCACCATCCAGGTCCGCGAGTTGGTCCCCATACTTCGTGTATCGACCGCCGGCGCGCTAGCTTGGAGGAGTGCCGCTGACGGTCGACGGCCCACAGTTCGCCTACGCACTCCACCCTCTGCCGCCCAACCGCGTCGGACTCCGGCGCTGGCGGTGGGAGCTCTGGCTGGGTGCGCACATGGTCGCCGCGGGCTGGCGGCTGACCCAAGAGCACGCTGAGCGCGCGCTCTGCACCGCGGCGTCTCGGCGCGGACACGCCCAGCTGGGCCTGCACCCGCTGCGGCCTGAGCGCGCGTGGCAGACCAGCGGCCTGGCGTTCGGCGCCGAGGTGCTCCTGGATTGCGGCGCGTTCGAGTGCACGCTCGTGCCGCGCTTGCCCGGCGCGGCCGGGTGGCAGCCTGCGATGGCGGTCTGACGCCCGCCGTCGCCGATAGCCTCCGCGCCACGATGCCGTCCCTCGCCCGGCGTGCGGTAGCCCTCGGCCTCACGGCCTTGGTCCTTTACGGCGTCGCTCCCGCGATCGTCGAGGTTCTGGGCGCCTGGCCGAAGGTCGCCGACCTCAAGCCCTGGTGGTTGGCCGGGATGCTGCTCTTCGAGGCGGCGTCGTGCTGGTGCCTGTGGGAGCTTCAGGCGCTGTCGATCGGGACGCGCGACACGACCGCGGTGGCGACGTCGCAGTTGGCGGGCGGCGCGTTGGGGCGCGTGATCCCGGGCGGCGCGGCCACCGCGGCGGCCACGCAGTACAACATGCTGACCACGGCGGACGTGCCCCGTGCGGCGATCGCCACGGGCCTGGCGGCGGCGACCGTCCTGCAGATCGCGGCGCTGTGTGTGCTGCCTGCCGTGGCGCTGCCCGTGCTGCTGTTCGGGTTCACGGTCCCCGAGACGCTGCTGGAGACCGCGATCCTCGCGCTCGGGTTGTTCATCGCGATGCTCGGCCTCGGGATCGGCGTGGCCCGGAGCGAGGGGACGCTCAAGGGCGTTGGCCGCTTCGCGGTGCGCGTGTCGGCGCGACTGCCCGGCGACCGCACGCTGGCGCCGGAGTTCCCGGAGCGGTTGGTCGTCCAGCGCGACGAGGTCGTCGAGCGCCTCGGCGACCGCTTCGTGCGCGCGTGCGCGGCAGCCGTCGGACGCTGGGTCTTCGACCTGCTCGCTTTGGCCACCGCGATCCAGGCCGTCGGCGCGACCCCGCGCTTCTCCCTGGTCCTGCTCGCCTACGTCACGGCGCAGCTGCTCGCGCAGATCCCGATCACGCCCGGCGGGATCGGCGTCGTCGAGGCCGGCCTGACCGCGACCTTGGCCTTGGCCGGCGTCCGCGGCGGCGACGCGGCGGTGGCCGTGTTGGCCTACCGGTTGGTCAGCTACTGGCTCATGCTCCCGGCCGGCCTGATCGCGTGGATCGTGCACCGCCGGCGGCTTTCGGTCTCCGCAGCGACCTGAGGATCACCCGCACGGGGGAGCGGAGCGGCGTCGTGTGACCGAGATCACCATCCGGTTGCTCAAGCAACGGCCTAGCGTGTCCGACTCGCTGAACCGAACGCTGTCATGTCGCTGCTTCCCCTCTTCTCCTCCGCCGCCATCGTCATCGGCCTCGCCGCCGCCCTGCCGCAGTTGTACGCCATGGTGCGTGCCCGCTCCGCTGCGGGCCAATCGGCGCTCGGCTGGATGCTCGGTGCGACCGTCAACACGCTGATGGCCTACGTCAACTTCGTGGGCTACCACGCGACGCCGCTGGCGCTGGGCAACGTGGCGTCGCTGGCGATTTGCTTGGCGGCGGTGGGGTTGGTGGTGCGGTTCGCCGCTGAGGCCGATGTCGAGGCTGATGGTGCGGCGACCCTTGCGTTCCACGAGTTGCCGACGATGGAGTTCGTCGTGCTCCGCGAGCATGTTGAGCACGAGGCGCGGCGGCGCGACGAGCGCCGCGGCGCGTTGGTCGCTGCCTAGTTCTCCTGCGGGTTCGGTTCGCTCGGTGGGTTGTGCCGGGTGCCGGGCGCTGGGGGTTTGGCGGCGAAGGGCGTGAGGCTGTTGGGGCGTGGCGACCGCTTGGGGTGTGGATCGTCGCCTCGGCTGGCGCCGGCCGGGCTGGCTTTTGCATCAAGACATGAATCTGGGCCTCAAGTGGCGTCCGTCGACCTCGGGGTTTGAGGGTTCGGGCCCGAAGGGCGCTCGAACGGGGATCCGGGTCGTTTGAGCGTCGTATATCGACGCTAACTCGACCCGGACCTCGATTTCGAGGTGCGGGTCGCTCCGAGCTGGCATATGCAGCTCTCAGCGACCCGGATCTCCGAAACCCTGATCCCTCGAACCCCGCCGGCTGAGGGACCGCCCGGGAGGCCGAGTCTGATGTCTTGATGCGGCTGTAAATCCCCGCCGCCGGCAGTGCCCCCAACGACAATCCACACCGCTAGCGGTCGCCACGCCTCAACAGCCTCACGCCCTTCGCCGCCAAACCCCGGCGCCCCGCGCCCTACCCAGCCGGCCGAGCCTCCGCCACCGGCTCCGCATCGCCCAGCGCCGTCTCGGGCACGCCAAACGCCTCGACCAGCCCTTCGGCATGCGGCCGCAACACACCGCACAACGCGTTCACGGCCTTGATGGTGGCCTTCGAGCGCGTCGACGACAAGCGGCCATGCTCCTGGAACCACCCGCGCTCCGCCTCGATCGTGCTCAAGGCATACAAGTCGCACAACCGATCCAGCAGCCACCGCGACCCCGGATCCGCGCAGCGTTCCACCGCCGCCGCGAACTGCTCCAGCACCACGCAGTCGACGTAGGCGCGGGAGGCCGCGATGAGATGATCCTGCACATCGAGCAGCACGGCGAACGGGTCGCGGCCGGCGTCGATGCCGCCCTTCAGCCGACGGGCGACGCCCGCCTTGATGTGATCCGCCCGCCAGCGCAGCAGCTCCAGCTGAACCGCGCGGGTGCTCAGATCCTCCTGGTCATCGCGCCCCGGCAGCAGGTCGTCAGCCAAGCGCGTGAGGATCTCGCGCATCGCGGACTTCTCGGCGACGACCTCGTAACCCTGGCGCGCGAAGAACGTCGCGGTGCCGAGCGGATCCAGTTCCCCGAGCTGGTCGCGGAAGTCGGTCAGCAGGTTCTTGGCCGCGAGCTGGAGCAACACGGTGTTGTCGCCCTCGAACGTGGTGAACACGTCGGTGTCGGCCTTCAGCGCAGCGAAGCGGTTGCCCTTCAGGTAACCCATGCCGCCGCAGGCCTCGCGGCACTCCTGGATGGTGTCGGTCGCGTGCCAGGTCGCGACCGCCTTCAGGCCGGCGGCCAGCGTCTCGAGCTCGCGCCGCTCGCGCTCCAGGTCGTCGTCGGAGGTGAACACCCGATGCAACCGCGCGACCAGCTCCTCCTGGGCGAAGTGCAAGGCGTAGGTCTTGGCCAGCGGGATCAGGAGACGGCGCTGATGGGTGCGGTAGTCCATCAACACCACTTCCTCCTCGCCGGGCGGGCCGAACTGGCGGCGTGATTCGGCGTGGCGGATCGCGATCGCCTGCGCGACCTTGGTCGCGCTGATCGATGCGCCACACACGCTCACGCGGCCCATGATCAACGTGCCCAACATGGTGAAGAAGCGCTTGGTGGAGGACTCGATCGGCGACGTGTAGACGCCGTGCTCGTCGACCGTCGCGTAGCGGTCGAGCAGGTTGTCGCGCGGGACGCGGACCTGGTCGAACCAGAGGCGGCCGTTGTCGACGCCGTCCAATCCCAGCTTCGCGCCGCAGTCCTCGATCCGGACGCCCGGCAGCGCGTTGCCGTCCTCGTCGCGCAAGGGCACCAACAACGCGTGCACGCCGCGCTCCTCGCCGCCGACGCTCAGCTGGGCGAAGACCGCGGCCATGCGGCCGTCGCGCGCGGCGTTGCCGATGTAGTCCTTGCGCGCGGCGTCGTCGGGCGTGTTGATGATGAACTCGCCGGTCGCGTCGTCGTAGGTCGCGGTCGTGCCGAGCTGCTGGACGTTGGAGCCATGGCCGGTCTCGGTCATCGCGAAGCAGCCAGGCAGGCGCAGCGACGTGATGTCGCTCAGGTACCGCTCGTGGTGCTTGCGCGTCCCAAGATGCAGGACCGCGCCACCGAACAGCCCGAACTGGACGCCGCACTTGACGAGCAGGCTGAGGTCGCCAAAGGCGAGCGTCTCGAAGCCCGCGACCGAGCCGCCGACCTGGTCGCGGCCGCCGAACTCCGACGGGAAGCCACGGGCGGTCTCCCCCGCGTCGGCCAGCTCGCGGGCCCACTTCAGAACCTGCGCGCGGTGCTCCTCGAGCGGCAGGTCGGGCCGCGGCGCGTTCTCAGGCAGGCTGAGCCAGGCGCGGCAGAGGTTGCGGATCTCAGCGTGCTCGCCGTCGAGCAGCGTGCGGAGCTGCGCGAGGTCGGCGGGCGGTGCTGTCTCTGGGACGGGAGACGTGGTCGCGGCCATGCGGCACACCATTCCCTGTCCGCACCGGAACCATGTGCAACGGGCAGCGAATACGTTGCACGGCGACGATGTCGCCTCGCCAACGCCGATCCGGACCCGAGATCCTCGCCGAGCACGACGGGCTGATCGTGCAACGCGATCCGGACCGGCCGTCGGGGCGCCTGCTGCGCCAGGGCGAGATGGACGCGTCCTACATCGACCTCGCCGATCCGCGGCACCTGGAGTTCGACTACCTGCGCCGGATGCGCGACGTCGTGGAGGCGCTGCGCGCGCGGCGGATCGTGCACGTCGGCGGCGCGGGCTGCGCGCTGGCGCGAACGCTGCACGCGACCGACCGCGAGGGCGTGCGGCGTCAGGACGTGGTCGAGGTCGACGAGGCGGTCGTCGAGGTGGCCCGCGAGCACCTCGGGCTGCGGCGCGCGCCCGGGCTGAAGGTGCGGATCGCGGACGGGCGGGCGTGGGTCGCGGGGCGCCACGACGGGTCGATCGACGCGCTGTTGGTCGACGCGTTCGTGGGCGCGCGGGTGCCGCGCCATCTCGCCACGGTGGAGGCTTTACGCGATTACGCGCGGGCGGTCGCACCGGGCGGCGTCGTCGCCATCAACGTGGTGGACTCGCCGCCGATGGACGACGTGCGCGCGATCGCGTCCGGGTTGCGCGAGTCCTTCGCGGTGGTGACCGCGCTGGCCGCCGGGCCGGTGCTGCGCGCCAAGCGGCAGGGCAACGTCGTCCTGGTCGCCGGGCACGGGCCGTTGCCGCTGGAGCGCCTGCGGGTGCGCGGCGCGGCGGACGGGCGCTCGCCGGCGCAGCTCGCGGTGCCCGAAGAGGTCGCGCTGCTCTGTCGCGGGGTCCCGCCGTGGCAGGATGGAGCGTGATGCATCTCTCGCTCGCGTCCGTGTTGGAGGAGTCGGCGCTGCGGCGCCCTGACAAGGTGGCGGTGGTCGGAGGCGATTGCTCCGCGACCTACGCCGAGCTGTGGGACGCCGCGCTGAGACGGGCCGGCGCGCTGCGCGCCGCCGGTGTGCAGCCGGGCGACCGCGTCGCGCTGCTCGGCCTCAACACCATCGACTTCGTGACGGCCTACTACGGGATCCTCGCGCGCGGCGCGGTGGTCGTGCCGGTGGCGCCGATGCTGGTGCCCGAAGAGGTCGCGTTCCTGGTGCAGGACAGCGGGGCGAAGGTGGCGCTGGTGGCCGACGACCTGGCGCCGATCCTCTCCGAGTCCTCCGTCGAGGTCCTGCGCTTCTCCGATGCGTTCGCGGAGCAAGCCGAGCCGCGCCGCGAGGCCCGCGAGCCGCTCGACCCGGCCGTGCTCTTCTACACGAGCGGCACGACCGGGCGACCGAAGGGCGCGGTCCTCACGCAGCTCAACCTGGTGATGAACGCGTTCACCAATGCCTTCACGGCCAACCACATCGTCTCGGACGACGTCATGTTCGGGTGCCTGCCGTTGTTCCACACCTTCGGGCAGACGGTCGCGCTGAACGGGACGTTCCTGGTCGGCGGGACGCTGATCCTCCAAGAGCGCTTCGAGCCGGCGGCCGCGCTGTCGCTGATGGTCGAGCACGGCGTCACCGCGTTCCTCGGCGTCCCGACCATGTACATCGCGTTGCTCGCGGCGGCGAAAGCCAACGACGGCGGCCCGCTGCCGCGGCTGCGGCTCTGCGTGTCGGGCGGCGCGCCGCTGCCGGTGCGGGTGCTGGAGGAGTTCAACGACCACTTCAGCGTCACGATCCAGGAGGGCTACGGGCTGAGCGAGACCTCCCCTACAGCGACCGTCAACCAACTCGAGTTCGGCGTCGAGGCCGGGTCGATCGGGCATCCGATCTGGGGCGTGGAGGTCGCGATCGCCGACCCCGACGTTGACGATGCCATCGTGTTGAAGGACGACGGCGAGGTCGGCGAGATCGTCATCCGCGGGCACAACGTGTTCGCCGGCTACCACGGGCGCGATGAGGCGACGGCGGCCGCGATCATCGACGGGTGGTTCCGGTCCGGCGACCTCGGCACGCGCGACGAGCGCGGCTTCATCCGGATCGTGGATCGCAAGAAGGACCTCATCTTGCGCGGCGGCTACAACGTCTACCCGCGCGAGGTCGAGGAGGTTCTTGTACGCCATCCCGCAATCGCCGAGGCGGCGGTCGTCGGCGTGCCGCACGAGACGCACGGCGAGGAGGTCCTGGCGGTCGTGGTGCTGCGCGAGGACGCCGACGCGAAGGACGTTACCGAGGACGACATCTTGGAATGGGCCAGCGAGCGCGTGGCGCGCCACAAGCGCCCACGCGTCGTGCGGTTCGTCGACGAGCTGCCGCTCGGGCCGTCGCGCAAGGTGCTCAAGCGGGAGCTGCGCGACCGCTTCTCTGCGGACGCTGCCTGACGCCGGTCCGCCCGGCGCGTCGGAGCGGGTCCTGGAGCACGGACTGCAGCTCGTCCAGCGCCGTGTGCAGGTGGTCGATGAACGGCCACGCGTCCGGGATCTGGCCCTGGTCGGTGACGATCCCGAAGTCGAGGTGGTCGCGGTAGGACATCACGGTGATGTTGAGGCCGACGCCGTCGACCACCACGCTGACCGGGAACATCTGCTCCAGCTTGGCGCCCGCGCAGAACAGCGACTCGCGCGGGCCGGGGACGTTCGAGATCACCAGGTTCAGCGGCGGCCGCGTGCGCGACAAGAGGTCGATCGTCGTACGGGCGGCGAGCGCGGCGACGGCGGGCGGGATGAACGCGGTCGCGTCGGTGAGGAGGCTCGCCGGGAGCGCGGCGTGGTTGGCCTTCGCGGAGGCCAGCAGCTCATGGGCGCGGACAAGGCGTTCGCGCGGGTGGGCGACGTCGGTCGGGATCGGGACGATCAGCGCGGAGATCCGGTTGCCATAGGTGCCCTTCTCGTGAGGCGCGCGGACGGAGACGGGGACCATCGCGACCAGCGGCGTGCGCGGCAGCTCGTCGCGGTCGATCAGCCACTGCCGCACGGCGGAGGCGCAGAGCGTGACGACGACGTCGTTGACCGTGATGCCCAGCTCGTTCTTGATGTCCTTGACGGTGTCGAGCGAAAGCGAGCCGAACGCGAAGGCGCGGTGCGGCGAGATGCGGCCGTTGAACGAGGTCTTGGGCGCGCGGGCGGAGGTGATCTCCAGGATCTCGGGCGAGGTCGGCGCGCCGGCGAGGCCGCGGAGCTTGGAGAGGCCCTTGGAGAGCGCGGGCACGACCGGGAACGCGTTGGCGCCGGGGACCTCGGTGAGCGCGGGCAGCGTGGTCGGGAGCGCCTTAAGGGCCTTCAGCGGCTGGAACGGTAGACCTGCGACGCCGCGGGCGAGCATCTCGGCGTCGGACGGGACGCGTTCGCCGTGCTTGTCGCGCCGCTCGTCGGGCGGGATCTCCTTGCCCTCAGGCGACGGGTCGAGCAGGACGGAGAGGATCTCGTTGCCGCTGACGCCGTCGACGACCGCGTGGTGGACCTTGGTGAGCAGCGCGACCTTGCCGTCCGGCAGGCCGTGGATGAGGTACAGCTCCCACAGCGGGCGGGTGCGGTCCAGCGGCCGCGCGAAGATCCGGGCGACGGTGTCGGCGAGCTTGCGGTCGTCGCCGGGCGGCGGGATCGCGGACTCGCGGATGTGGAAGTCGATGTCGAAGTCCGGGTCCTCGACCCAGTAGGGCAGATCGATCCCGAGCGGCACGTTGACCAAGCGCCAGCGAAACGGCGGCAGCAGGTGCAGGCGCTCGGAGACCATCCGGCATAGGTCCTTCATCGTCAGCTCGCCGCCGGGCGCCGTGCTCGGGTCATAAACGCAGAGCGAGCCGACATGCCCGTAGGTTCGACCCGACTCGACACCGAGGAACTGCGCATCCAGGCTGGTGAGCTGCCGCATGTTCAGCAGCGTTCCCAACTCTCCCCACCCCTACCCTCCGATGCTCATGCCGCCCACGATTTGGACCATCGGCTACGAAGCGCTCCTCCCACCTGCACTGGTGAACGAGCTCCTCCACGCCGGCGTCAAGCGCCTCATCGACGTTCGCTACCGCCCGCAGTCCCGGCGCGCGGGCATGTCGAAGACGCGCCTCGGCGAGCTGCTCGGCGAGCACGGGATCGCCTATGAGCACCGCCGCGCCCTCGGCACCCCGCCCGACATCCGCTGGTTCTACAAGAACCGCCAGGAGGCCGAAGGCGCCGCGCTCTTCGCCACCCACATCGAGGAGGACGACGGCGCCGCCGCGCTGAACGAACTGGCCGCAGAGCTCCGCGCCGACGCGCCGCCCACGGCGTTGCTCTGCCTCGAAGCCGACCCCGCCGTCTGCCACCGCCGCACCATCACCGACCACCTCACGACCCGCATCCCGGACCTGCGCGTCATCGACCTCTGAAGCCGGCGGCGAGGGCGAGGATGAGGCGGTGGAAGGACTCGTCGGTGTCTTGCTTGAGGCCGAAGCCGCCGGAGGTCTCGAGGGTCGTGAAGCCGTGGACGGAGGCGCGGATGGCGCGGAGGGCGTGGATGGTGTCGTCCGGAGAGAGGTTCCAGGAGCGCAGGATGGCGGTGAGGAGGTCGAGGACGGTGCTGGCGGCTTGTTGGAGGGGTTGGTCGTCGGGTGAGGGTGCGGTGATGGCGCCGGCGGCGTAGCGGCCCGGATGGGCGATCACGTACGCCCGGTAGGCCTGGGAGGCGGCGAGGAGGGCGTCGTCGCCGGAGCGGCCGACGGCGGCGTCGCGGAGGGCGGCGGCGAGCTCGCTCAACCCCAACAGCGCGATGCCGCGGAGCAGGCCCTCGCGGCCGGCGACGTGGTTGTACAAGGACGGTGACTTGACGCCGAGCTCGGCGGCGACGCGCGACAGGGTCACCGCGTCGAGGCCTTCGGCGTCAGCGATCGTCGCCGCCGCGGCGACGACGGTGTCGTGGTCCAGTCCCGCGCGGGGCACGCGCGCCTCAGCTCGCCTTGGCGATCGCGGCGTCCATCGCGGCGGCGGGCGACTCCACGATCTTGCCGTGGCCGGGTGCGAGTCGCTGCGGGTCGAGCGCGCGCAAGGCCTTTGCCGACTCCAGCTCGGTCGCGCGGCTCCAGGTCGACAGCGCCGCCAGTGGGAACGGGAACGAGGGCTTGGCGGTCGTGCGCACGCCGCCGAGCGTGGTGTAGGCGTCGCCGCACAACAGCGTCCCGTCGCGCGTGTCGAAGAACGCCACGTGGCCGGGCGTGTGCCCCGGCGCGGCGACGACCTCCAGCGACCCGACGCGATCGCCCGCCACGAACGTCGCCGTCGGCGCCGTCTTGATCCCCGGGTAGCCGCCGCGCAGCTTGTCCTGCGGCTCGCCCGGGCGCAGCGACATGTCCGCCTTGGTCAGCAGCGGCGCATCGCGCTCGGAGATCAGGACCTCGACGCCCGGCAGCGCCGCCGCCAGCTCGTCGACCGACCCGACGTGATCGCCATGCGCGTGCGTCAGCGCGATCCGGACGATCGGCGCGCCGAGCGCCTCGGCGGCCGCCAACAGCTTCTTCCCCGCGCCCTTGATGGTGGTGTCGACGAGCGTGATGCCGTCGTCCTCCGGGACGAGGTAGGCGTTGACGAAGCCGAAGCGGGAGAAGGGGACGATGCGAGAGGTCATAGCCAAAAGACTAAGGCTCTTAGTTTTACCTGTCAAGCCGGTGAGCGACGGGCGATCAGCCGAGCGCGAACGAAGCGCGGACCGCGCCGTCCGCCGCATCCACGATCCAACGCCGATCGCCCGCGGCGAGAACCTCGTGCTCGCCGGGCTGCGCCGGCGTCTTGTGCTCGATCTCGACGTCAACGGCAGCCGGCTCAACACCCGCCAGCAGCTCGGCCTCGAGCGGCGACCAGTAGGCGGCGTTGTTGATGTGGTCGGCGACGTCGAGCTCGGTCGCGCGGAAAGTCCAGGGCGCCGAGGCGGCGCCAGACGGCGGTGCCGGATGGCGAAGACGAGCCTTGATCTCGCGCCCGGCTCCGTAGAGGTCGAGCTCAGCCGGCGTCAGCGGGAAGGGACGCCCGGACTGCGGATCGAGGTGGACCCACAGCGCGACGGCCTCGACCAGCGCCCGTCCGCCCACCGCGATCGTCGTCCGTCGCTGCGCCCACATCCGGCCGGTGCCGCTGGACCAGGTGCGGACGGTCGCCACGTCGCCGAAGCGCGGGAAGGCCTCCACCTTGATCCGCGAGCGGCGGACGACCCACAACGCGACGCCGCCCAGGCCCGCGTCGACGACGTCGTCCAGCGCCGCGTCCTGCAGCCAGCGCGCGAGCGCATCGAGGCGCACGCGGCCGCCGGGCGCGGCGTCGGCCAACCCCGCGACCACGGTCTGCTCGAAGGCGCGGCCGACACCCGGGTGTGGGACGAGCGCGTCGAAGTCAGCGTCGGCGTCGGCGGTCACGGACCGCCAAGCTAGCGCGCCGGCTTGCGCACCAGCACGAACGCGCTCGACCCGGGCCACACGCGCGCGTCGCCCGCGTAGGCGACCCGGACCTCCAGATGCGACCACGCCAGCGCGGCCTTCGGCAGCTTCAGCGTCCCGACGTACGTCGACTTCCCGCGCAGGCCGATCGACGCAACCGAGGTGATGGTCTTGCGCCCCGCCTTGGCCTTGATGGTCACGCTCAGCGCGCCCGTCGCGACCCGCGCGACGTAGCCGCGCAGCGACAGCGTGCGCCCGTCGCGCGCCAGGACCGGCCGCGACAGGGTCAGGCCCGGGCGTGACTTCGTCGGCAGGACGATCGGCGCCTGGCCCTCCACCGGCGGCGTCACGACCGGAGGGGTGACGACGGGCGGCGTCACGACCGGCGGCGTGACCACCGGCGGATCAGGATCCGGATCGGTCGTGGGCGGGTCCTCCACGACCGGCGCCGCGACGCCCGCACCGGTGATCAGCACCATCCGCGCGCCCGCCTCGGCGGTCGTCGCCAGCGTCCAGTACGCGATCGCCTGCCCGGCCATGACCGGCGTGAACGTCACGCTTACCGTGCGGGACTCGCCCGGCGCGAGCGTCAACCCGACCGGGATGCTGCCGTCGACCACGAAGCGCGCGTCGGCCGGCGGCGTCGAGGACAGGACCTTCAGCGGCGCGGAGCCGCTGTTGCGCAGCGTCAGCGACGCGTTGCGCGACGTGCCAAGCGTGACCTCGCCGAACGCGACGTCGTCGACGGCCAGCGTGCCTGCCGTGACGGCGGTGGCCGAGAGCGGCACGGCCTTGTCGCCCGCCGACGTCCTCAGCGTCAGCGATCCGCTCGCCGCGCCCGGCGCGCCCGCGGCGAACGCGGCGTGCACCGTGAGCGACCCGCCCGGCGCGATGACCGTGCCGGCGGCCGGCGCGTCGCTCACCGAGAACGGCGCGGCCGGCGCGTCGAAGCCGCTCACGGTCAGCGGCACGTCGCCGGAGTTCCCGAACGTCACGGGCACCGACCCAGACGCCCCGAGGACCACGTCACCCACGGCCGCCGAAGCCGGCGCGGTCAGCTTCGCGGGCGCCAGCGCCCGCCCGGTGACCGGCACGTTGTGCACGCCGGAGCCGTCGCTGGTCGTGATCGTCCACGCCTCGCTCGCCGTCCCCGCAGCGGCCGGCGTGTACTTCAGCGTCACCGTGCGCGACGCGCCCGCGGCGATCGAGGTCCCCTCATCGAGTCCTGCCCCCGACACCACCGTGAACTCCGCGTTAGCCGGCGGCTTGGACTTGTTGATGGTCATGGCCGAGTCCCCCGTGTTGGAGACCACGACCGACACCGTCTTGCTCTCCCCCACCACGACGTCGCCGAACGACCACCCGCTCGCAGGCGACAACCCCAACTTGGGCCCGATCCCCGCGCTGCCGCTCAACCCCACCGTCTTCGCACCGGCGGTGGTTTCGACGACCAAGTCGTCGTTGAAGTCCCCGACCGCGGTCGGCTTGTAGCGGACGGTCACGTTGACCGCCGCGCCCGGCGCGATCACCTCGCCCACCGCCGGCGCGCCTTCGACCGAGAACGGTGCGCCCGGAAGCTCGACTTCCTGAACGGTCAACGGCTGTCCGCCGCTGTTGGAGAACGTCACCACGCCCGCGCGGTCCTCCCCGATCACCGCGCCGCCGAACGACACGACCGGCGGCGTCGCGCTGAGCACCGCCGCGGCCGCCTGCCCGGTGCCGCTCAGCGAGAAGACGAACGTGCCCTTGTCGGTGGTCACGGTCAGCGTGCCCGAGGCCAGCCCGGTCGCCGTCGGCGCGAACGTCACCGGCACGTTGAGCGTCCCGCCGAGCGCGAGCTGCTTGGGCAGCCCCAGCCCACCGGTCGCGGCGCTGAACACGCCCGACCCGACCACGCCCGTCACCTTCACGGCCTCGCCCGCGGTTAGCTTCACGGTGGCGTTGCTCGTCTGGCCCAGCGTCGTGACCGGGAACGTGGTCGCCGGCGCCTGGATCGACGCCACCACTGGCGCGCCGAACGCCATGACCTCGCCATCGCGATTGCCGACGTACACACGCCCCGCGCCGATGCCCGCCATCGAGAACTTCGACGACGTGCCGATCGGGAACGACCGCTTCAACACCAACTTGCCGTTCTGGGGCACCGGGTCGTAGGCGCGCAGCTGGGAGTCGCCGCCGCCGCCGTTGGGCGACCAGACGATCCACAGCACCGCGGACCCCGATGTCGTCCCGTCCGACGTGATCACCGGCGCGCCCGAGCTGAAACCGAACGCGTCTTTGGACTGCACCGGCGCGTCGAGCGACGGCGTGCCGTTCGCGCTCACGCGGTAGCGGTAGACCTTCAGGAAGCCCGCCGAGCCCGTCGGGTCCGGGTTCTCCCCACCGCCCGGCGACGCCGTCGGGATCGCGATCCAGCCGCCGTCGCCCGGCCACACGCCCGGCCGCGACCACACGCCACCGTAGGGCCCGACGCGCGCGATGACGTCGTCGCCGCGTCCCGCGCCGTTCTGGATCCCGCCCAGGTTGTCGCGGTTCAAGAGGTACACGTAGCCCGCCTTGCCAACCGCGACGCCGACGTGCGGGAACTTGCTCGTGCCGAACAGGTCGTCGCGCAGCGCGGTCACGCCGCCCGAGGCGAAGTCCGCGTCGTAGTCGTCCAGGTGCGCCGCATCGGCCGGCGCGAAGAAGTCCATCGCCTTGAGCGTGCCGTCGGTCTGCACGGCCAGCCGGACGATCGACTCCCCGAACATGCCCGACGGCGTGTCGCTCGGGCCGACCGGCGAGCCGCCGTTGCCGGTCGAGACGAAGATCCGGCCCGGCCCATCGGACATGAGGCCCGCGCCGGACTGCCAGATGCCCGCGCCGTCGCCCTTCTCCAGCGCCGCCCAGCGCGCCTTGATCTGCCCGGTCGACGCGCTCACGCCGAAGACCCAGCCGGTGTACGGCGGGATGTCGCAGTGGCCGCCGAAGCCCGCGTAGACGACGCCGTCCAGCAGCAGCAGGCCCGGGCGCTGGAGCTCGGTCGTCGCCTGGAAGGTCTGCGGCTGGCCGCCCGGCGGCGGGTTCTGCGCCGCGCCCTCGATGCGCCGCGGGAAGCCGGTCTTCTGCGTCCCGGTCGCCAGGTCGAGGGCGTCCATGTAGTACGCCGCCTCGACGGTCGAGCCCGGCGCGTAGGTCTTGTGCGTCGTGTAGATCGTGTTGGTGGTGGTGTCGATCACCGGCGTCGACGTGATGCCGAGGTCCGGCCACAGGTCGCCGCAGCCCCACCCGATCTTCGACGCCGGAAACCACGCGCCGAGGTCCTTCTTCCACCGCACGGCGCCGGTCTCGGCGTCCAGGTTGGCGACTTGGTTGTGCTCGGTGACGACGATGACGCTGTCGCCGGTGACCAGCGGCTGGCCGTAGATCTGCCCGTCGAGCTTCTGGTACCAGAGCGACCCGAAGTTCGAGGCCGAGACGGCGTCCGGAGACAGGCGTGGCTGGTTGGGATACCAACCGTCGCGCAGGTCGTTGCCGGAGTTCGTGACCCCCGCCGCTCCTGCGCTGCTTGCAGCAGCCGCCGCCATCGCGATCCCCATCGCGACCGCGCGCAGCAGCCGACGTCCGTGTCGTCCCCTGGCCCGCACCATTGCTCAACATGGTGGCGCATCGCGGGGCGATCCGCAGGGGGACATTCGTCCACCACGGGCGGGGTGTCTAAAGACGCCCCGCGTCCAACAGACGTCGAAGGAACTTCTGGGTCTCGGGATGCTCAGGCGCGCCGAGCATCGCCTCCGCGCTGCCGCGCTCGACGATCGCGCCCTCGTGCAGGAAGCAGACCTCGTCGGCGACCTCGCGCGCGAAGCCCATCTCGTGGGTGGCGATCAGCATCGTCATCCCGCCGGCCTTCAGGTCGGCGACCAGGTGCAGGACCTCGCCGACCAACTCGGGATCCAGGGCGCTGGTGATCTCGTCCAGCAGCAGCGCCCGCGGCTGGGTGGCCAGCGCGCGGACGATCGCCACGCGCTGCTGCTGGCCGCCGCTGAGCCGGTCCGGGAAGTCCTGCTCGCGACCTTCCAGCCCGAAGCGCGCCAGCAGGTCGCGGGCGCGCTCGGTCGCCTCGCGCTTGGAGACGCCGTGCGCGCGCACCGGCGCCAGCACGACGTTGTCGAGGATGTTGAGGTGCGGGAACAGGTTGAAGGCCTGGAAGACCATCCCCAGGCGCTTGCGCACGCCCGGCGGCGAGACGCTCGGGTCGGTGATGACCTCGCCGTCCAGGAAGACGTCGCCGTCGTCGATCTCCTCCAGCAGGTCGATGCAGCGCAGCAGCGTCGACTTGCCAGAACCCGATGCGCCGATCAGCGCGACCGCCTGGTGCTCGGAGACGCTGAGGTCGATGCCGCGCAGGACCTCGCGCTCGCCGTAGGCCTTGGTGACGCCGCGGATCTCGAGGACCGGAGCGCCGGTGCTCACGCCGACACCTCCGCCACGCCGCGCACGCGCCGCTCCTTGTTCTGGAGGTGGTCAACCCAGCGCGTCATCGGGATCGTCACGCACAGGTACAGCAGCCCGGCGCCGACGATCGGCGTGAAGATGAAGTTCGACGACGCTTCGATCTGCGCGACGCGGAACGCCTCGATCGGTCCCAGGAACGAGACCAGCGCGACGTCCTTCTGTAGCGCGATGAAGTCGTTCAACAATGGTGGGATCACGCGGCGGATCGCCTGCGGCAGGATCACGTGGCGCATCGCCTGCGCGCGCGTCAGCCCCAGCGCCAGCGCGCCCGCGGTCTGCGACGGGTGCACCGAGGAGATCCCGGAGCGGAAGACCTCGGCGACGTAGCCGGAGTAGGCGAGCGTCAGGCCGATGCCGCCGAGCACGAGCGGGTCGGTCGGCAGGCCGTCGAGCGCCAGCGCCGGGACGCCGAAGCCGATCGTGTACACCAACAACACGACCGGCAGGCCGCGCATCACGTCGGTGAACACGGTCGTCACCAGCCGCAGCGGGAACAGCGCGGCGGCGCGCGTCGAGCGCACCAGCGCGATCGCCAGCGCCAGCACCAGCACGCAGACCTCGACCACCGCGAACAGCTTGATGTCGAGCCAGAAGCCCTTCAGGAGGTCGGGGAGCGCCTCCTTGAAGTCGTGCCAGCTCAGGAACGTCGTCTTGACGTCGTCCCAGCCCGGTGCGGTCACCACGAGGGCGATGACGACGGCGAAGAAGACGAGCGTGGAGACCGTGGCGATCAGCGCGCCGCGGCGGGCGCGCCGCCGCTTGGCGGCGGCGCGCTCCTGCTGACGGGTGAGACCGGTGGTGCTCAGGACAGCTCCGGCGCGCCGGCCGCCGTGCCCATCCACTGGTCTTCGATCTTCTTCAGCTCACCGGACTCGGAGAGCTTCTTGATGGCACCGCTGACGCACGAGGTCAGCTTGGAATCCTTCTCCAGCAGCGCGCCCCACTGGTCGCCGCCGGGCGCCTTGAACTGGCCAACGATCTTGGCGTTGTCGAGCTCCGCGGCGGTCAGGTAGAACGCGGTCGGCAGGTCGACGACGATCGCGTCGACGGCGCCGTTCTTCAGCGCGCGGACGGTGTCGTTGGAGTCGTTGAACACCTTCGGCTGCGTGGACGGCTGGATCGTGGCGGTGACCGCGTCCAGCGACGTGGTGCCGATCTGGACGCCGAGCTTCGCGCTCTTGAGGTCGGCCAGCGACGCGGCCTTCGACGCGTCGGCCTTGTTCAGCGCGACGACCGCCTGCGGAGCCGTGTAGTACGGGTCGGAGAAGTCGACGCGCTTCTGGCGCGCGGGCGTGATCGAGATCTGGTTGACGTCGAAGTCGAACTTCTTCTTGCCGGGCGCGTAGGACGAGTTGAACGGCACGACCGTCCACTTGACCTCGCTCTTGTCGAACCCGAGCTGCTGGGCGATCGCGTAGGCCACGGCGGACTCAAAGCCCTTGCCGTTGGTGGGATCGTCGTCCTCGAAGTACGGCGGGTAGGCCGGCTTGTCGGTGCCGATCGTCAGCGTGCCGCTGTTGATCAGCGACAGGTTGGCCTTGTCGCAGCTCGTGTCTGCCGCGGCGGTCGTCGAGGCGGCGGCCTGGGTGGAGGCGGCGGTGTTGGTGTCGTCGTCGCTGTCCCCGCACGCGGCGAGGAACAGGGCCGCGGGGATCAGGACCGTCGCCAGCAAGGGGCGAAGAGGCTTCATGGGGTGCGTGCTCCGTCTAGGTGGCTCTGCGTCGGCAAGGTCCGTTTGCCGATCGGGAATAACGGGCTTGACTGTACCGCGCAGACGGTTCAACACGCGGTCCAGGCCCGGCGGGAGGCGGCCGTCGGTCGACAGCCACGAGCCCGCGAGGATCAGCAGCAGGCCGGCGACGGCGCCCGTGCCCGGCCGCTCGCCGAGCGCCGCGACGCCCAGCGCGACCGCCACGATCGGCGAGATGTAGGTGATGACGGTCGCGCGGCCGGGACCGACCTCGCCGATCAGCTGGCCGAAGAGCACGAACGCGGCGGCGGTGCAGAAGAGGCCGAGGATGACGATCGAGGCCAGGGCGTCGGTCGACGGCGTGTGCGACGGCGGCGCGAGCAGCGCGGCCGGGGTGAGCAGGACCGCGGCCATCGACAGCGCGACGGCCATCAGTGCACGCGGGTCGATCCCCTTGAGGCGCAGGCTGATGATCATCGGCCCGGCCGCGTAGCCGACCGCGGCGCCCAAGATGCAGAGCGCGCCGATCAGCGCGTCAGAGGAACCGGAGACGTCGAGCCCGACGAGCGCGATCACGCCCGCAAAGCCGATCGCCAGACCGACCGCGCGACGGCCGGTCGCGCGCTCGGTCGGGTCGAAGCGGATCGCCAGCAGCGCGACGAGCATCGGCACGGCGGCGATCAGGATCGCGGCGAGGCTGGAGTCGACATGGCGCTCGCCCGCGGCGATCAGCGGGAACGGCCCGCAGATCTCGACGACCGCATAGAGCAGGAACCAGCGGCGCAGGGACGGGTCCAGCGCCTGCTTGAGGACGCCCGCGCGGTGGCTGAGGACGAGCAGCACCACCGCGGCCATCAGCACGCGCGCCCAGGCGAGGAAGACCGGCGGGACGCCGTCGTCGACCGCGACCTTGATGAACAGGTACGGGATGCCCCAGAGGGTGGCCACGGCGGCGAAGGCGGTCCAGGCGCGGGCGCTCATGCGTCGGACGCTACCGTCGATCCCATGGTGCGGTTGAGCGTCCTGGATCAATCCCCCGTCCGCGAAGGCGGCACGGGCTCGCAGGCCCTGCACGAGACGCTCGACCTCGCGCAGCTGGCCGACCGACTCGGCTACCACCGCTACTGGGTCGCCGAGCACCACGGCGGGCCGATGCTCGCCGGTCCGGCGCCCGAGGTCCTGATCGGGCCGATCGCGTCGGTCACGCGGCGGATCCGGGTCGGCAGCGGCGGCGTCATGCTCCCGCACTACTCGCCGTTGAAGGTCGCCGAGAGCTTCAGCGTCCTGGCGGGGCTGTTCCCGGAGCGGATCGACCTCGGCCTCGGCCGCGCGTCTGGCACCGACCCGCTGACGCAGTACGCGCTACAGCGCGACCGCCGCGACGCGGCGCCCGATGACTTCCCACAGCAGCTCGTCGAGCTGTTGGCGTACGTGAACGACACGTTCCCGGACGGGCACCGCTTCGCGCGGCTGGCGGAGCTCCCGGGCCGCCCGGAGACGCCAGAGCCATGGCTGCTGGGGTCCTCCCCGCAGTCGGCGATCTGGGCCGCCGAGCTCGGTATGCCGTACGCGTTCGCGGACTTCATCGCGCCCGGCGGCGAGACGATCGCCGCCGACTACCGCGCGCGCTTCCAGCCCTCCGAGCGCCACCGCTTCCCGACCACCGCGGTCGCCGCGTGGGTGATCGCCGCCGAGGACGAGGCCGAGGCGTGGCGGCTGGCCGCGTCGTCGCGCATGGCCTTCAAGATGCTCCGCCGCGGGCGGCTGATCGCGGTGCCGCCGGTCGAGAAGGCGCTGCGGTTCCTGGAGTCCGAAGGTGAAGTGGTCGGCGCGCCGCCGCCCGGGCGGCGCCTGATCGTGGGGCACATCGACAAGGTGCGCGCCCAGATCGAGGAGCTCGCCGGCGGTTACGGCGCCGAGGAGGTGATCGTCGTGACGATCACCCACGACCACGCGGCGCGGCGACGCTCCTACGAGTTGCTGGCTGAGGCGTTCGACTTGCCGGCCGCGTCGGAGCCGCCGCCCGACGTGGCAGCCTTGCCGGCCTGAGCTTCCGCCCCTCGTTCTCGCTGCACCGCTCCCCCACCGCCCGCGCCGCCGCGCGAGAGGCGATCCCGTTCGCCGCCGCCGGGTTCGTCGTGGCGATCTCGTTCGGGATCAGCGCGCAGGCGGCGGGCATCCCGGGCCTAGCGGCGATCGCGATGTCGGCGTTCGTCTACGCCGGCTCGGCGCAGTTCGCGGCGGTCGCGATCCTCGCCCAGGGCGGCTCGGTCGCCGCGGCGGTCCTCGCGGCCGCGCTGATGAACGCGCGCTACCTGGCGATGGGCGTCGCGATCGGCCCGTCGCTGAAGGGCGGCCGGACGCGGCGCGCGCTGGAGGGCCAGGCGGTCGTCGACGCGTCGTGGGCGCTGGCCAACCGCGGCGAGGGTCGCTTCGACCGCCACACGCTCTTCGGCTCCAGCGCCCCGCAGTACGTGACCTGGCTCGGCGGGACGGTGGTTGGCGTCCTGGCCGGCGGCATCCTGCCCCACCCCGAGAACCTCGGGATCGACGCGATCTTCCCCGCGTTCTTCCTGGCCTTGCTGCTTGGCGAGCTGAAGACCGCCGAGGCGGGCGCGGTCGCGATCGGCGGCGCGGCCGTGGCGCTCGTGGTGGGGCTGATGGCCCCGGCCGGGATCGGGATCCTCGCGGCCTCGGCGGTCGCGCTGATCGGGGCGGTGCGAGCGCGATGAGCTTCGCCGAGAAGGCGTGGCTGACCGTCGCGCTGCTGACGATCACGACGTTCGCGCTGCGCGCCTTCGGGCCGTTCTTCGTCGGCGCGCAGGAGTTCGGGCCGCGCACGGTGCGCGTGTTGTCGTTGTTGCCCGCGGCGCTATTGGCGGCTTTGGTCGTCACCGAGACCCTGATCCACGACGGCGACCTCGACGTTGACGCCCGCCTGGCGGGCGTCGCGTTCGCCGGCGTCCTGCTCTGGCGCGAGGTCTCCGTCGTGTGGGTGGTGATCGCGGCGGCCGCGGTCACCGCGCTGTTGCGCCTGGCGTTCTAGGCGGCTGGCGCGCCGGTGCCCTTCGCGGCTGCCTCCAGCGCGGCGACGTCGAGCTTGGTCATCGTGAACATCGCCTCCATCGCGCGGTTGACCGCGGCCGTGTCGTTGGAGGCAAAGAACTCGTCCATGCCCTTCGGGACGACCTGCCACGAGAGGCCGAACTTGTCCTTACACCAGCCGCACGGCTGCTCCGAGCCGCCGTCGGCCGTGAGCTTGGCCCAGTAGGCGTCGATCTCGGCCTGGTCCTCGCACTCGATCAGGAACGAGACGGTCTCGGTGAAGCCCGCGTGCGCGGGACCGCCGTTGATCGCGATGAACGGCTCACCGTCGAGCTCATAGGCCACGGTCAGCACGGACCCGGGCTCTCCCGGCCCGGCGTCCGTGTAGTGGCTGGTCGCCGTCACGCGGGAGTTCGGGAACACGGAGACGTAGAACTCCGCGGCCTCGGCGGCCTGGTTGTCGAACCAGAGGTTCGGGATGATCTTGGGCATGGTTCTATGACCGGTCCAGCGGGCAGGATTCATCGCACGATGCCCGATCAGCGTGGGAGTCACCGGGTCGAGGTGGCGCTGGAGGTCAGCCTCGGCCGCAAGGTCGGCAACGACGTGCACGCCCAGACCTGCGACCTCAGCGCCACCGGCGCCTGCATCACCTGCTCCCGTCCGCTGCGCATCGACGAGGAGGTCCGCTTCGACCTCACCCTCCCCGAGGGCCACTGCGGCGGCAAGGCCCGCGTCCTACGCCAACAGCGCCACGACACCTACGCCCTGCGCTTCGAGCACATGTCACCCGCGACCCAAGGCGCCCTAGACGCCTTCGTCGCCGCGGGTCGCACGCCGTCGAGGCCGATCTACCGGCTCTCGTCGTAGGCCTCAGACAGGCCGGCCGCGACGGCGCCGACCTCCTCGCGCAAGGTGCGGACGTCGGCGGCGATGCGCTGCTGGCTGGAGGCGTCGGTGGAGGCGGAGAGGCTGACGAGGGTGGCGCGGATGGTGTCGAGCTCGACGTTGAGGCGGTCGATCTCGTCGACGAAGCGCTCGAGTTGGGTCTCGACCTTGCGTTGGACGGCAAGTTGTTCGCGCAGGGCGGCGATGAGCTCGGTCTTGCCGGAGCCTTCCAGGCCGGCGATCCGCTGCTCGATCGCGTCGGGCGGCGACTCGCGGAGCACCTCGTACAACAACTGCGCGCGGGTGGCGGAGCCCTCAATGGTGGTCAACAGGCGGTCGACCTCGTCGCCGACCTCCGCGTAGGGCAGCTCGGCGCGCTCGATCGCGTCGCGGATCCGGCCGGCGGTCGTGCGCGCGGCGGTCACCGGTCGAGCGATCCCGGGCGCGAGCGTCGCCGGGTCCAGCCGCCTGGCGGTCTCCCCCGCCGTGGTGCGCCGCCGCGCGCGGCCTTCCTCACCGACGCGAGCGGCCTCGTCGGCGTTCATCAGCGTCACCCCGACCGCGACCGTGTAGACCACCGCCGCGACGAGCAGCGCGACCACGAACGGGGTCCCCACCGCCAGCCCGCCGGCGACGACCGCGACCAACACCACCAGGTTGAACGGCTTGGTCGCGGCGTTGACCGCGAGATCGACCGCGATCTGCTCGCGCGACGGAGGCTTCTCGGGGCTGCGTTCGGCCATGGCCTAGAAGAAGCTGGAGATCGACCGGTAGACCGACTCGATGTCGGAGGTCGTCCCCTCGTAGGACTTGCCGCCCGACGCCGCCGCGATCTTCGCCAGGACATCTGCGGCGCCGGCCGCGCCCGACGAGTAGGCGATGGTGAACACGCGCACGCGCCTCGACGAGTCGCCTTGGCCTTCGAGCTCCTGGACAACCTGGTCGGCGGTGCGCGACGAGTCGGTGTCCTCGCCGTCGGTCAGCAACACCACCGCGTTGATGCGGCTCTTGTCGGCGACCTTGGCGACCTGCTGCACCGCGGCCGACGTCACGTCGTAGATCCTGGTGCCGCCGTCGGCGTTGACGCCCGCGACGACCTGGCGAAGCTTGGCCCCATTGGCCGCCATCGACCCGATCGGCACCAGCGGCCGGATCTCGTCGGAGAACGTCGTCAGCCCGACGCGATCCTGCGACGCGACCTGCGCCAGGAACGCGGTCAGCCCCTGCTTGGCGCGCGCCAGCCGGTCCTCCTGGACCATCGAGCCCGACGTGTCGAGCACCAGCAGCACGTTGGCGGGCTTGCGGTCCGCGCGCCACGCCTCCTTGAGCTTGGCCAGCACGCGCGGCTCCGGCAGGCCGAGCACGCGCTTGGGCTGCTTGGGGTCGACGCCGTGCTCGGCGTCCAGCGGCGCCGCCAGCGTCTTGGCGTCAGAGCCGCCGTCGGTCGTCCCCGGTCGGAAGCCGTAGCGCCCGACGGACTCCGCGGTGAGCTTCTCCGCCAGGAACTTCTGAAACAGCTCCGAGCCCTGCTTCTGCTCGGGCGTCACCCACGCGGCGTTGAGCGTGATGTAGGGGTCGTCGCTGTAGAACGTGCCCTCGCGCGGGTAGATGCCGACGAGCCGGTCCTGCGTGCCGCGGTTCTTGTTGAAGTCGACCAGCGTGGCCTCCTCCATCGCGACCGCGGACGCGTAGCCCGGGCCCTCCTTGCGCAGCTGCTCCTCGATGAACAGCGTCGTGTCGCCGTAGTGGACGATCGACGACTCAATGGCCTTGACCTGGTCGCGCGCCTTGGCGATGTCGGCCTCGACCAACCCCTCCTTCTTGCCCGTGGCGGAGTAGTACTCCGCCACGACCGCCGACAGGCCCGCGGTCGAGAAGTCCGGGTTGGTGTGCACCAACTTGAAGTCGCCGAACTCCGGGTGGCCGAAGTCGCCCCAGCCGGCGCCGCTGCGAGCCAACTTGAGAATGTCGCTCCAGCCCAGCGCCTTCTTGGGCCAGCCGAGCGCCTTGGCCATCGGCTCCCACATCGCGATGACCAACGGCGTGCGCACCAGCGATGGGTTGTCGTCGGGCACGTACTTCAGGTCGGTCTCGTAGTTCAGGAGACGACCCCAGAGCGACGAGGCCGGCGACCACGCCACCGGCTTGGAGCGGCCCTTGGCGATCGCCAGCTCGCTGTCGCCGGACGCGACGTTCTGCCCGGAGACGAACACCGGCCGCCCGCCGACTTGCGCGCCGGAGCTGTTGAACTCCTTGATCAGCGGCTTGAGCAGGTCGTCCTTCTCAGGCGAGTAGGCGAAGCCGATCGCGACCGCGTTGGCCGGCGCCTGGGCGACCTCGGTCGCCGTCGTGGACGACGGGCCGGCGGAGGAGGTGCTCCCGCCCCCGTCGTCGTCGCCGCCCGAGGACGACAGCGCCGCCATCCCGCCGATCGCCACGATCGCCAGCGCGAGGATCAGCCAGCGCACGCCCTTCACGCGTCGTCTCCGACCACGTGCAGCTCCTCTTCCTCACCGATGACGACGACGTCGCCCGGGTGCAGCTGACGGCCGCGGCGGTCCTCGATCTCGCCGTTAACGGTCACGTCGACCTCCATCAGGAAGTCCTTGACCTCGCCGCCGCCGTCGACGACGTCGGCGAGCTTGAGCAGTTGGCCGAGGCGGATCATGCCGCCCCGGATCGGCACGTCGCGGGCGGTCATCGCGACGAGGACCGCCCGACCGCCTGCAGCACGACGAGCACGAGGACGGTGCCGAGCACCGCGCCGGGCAGGCCGCCGAGGTCGAGGATCTCGGCGTCGCCGATCCCCAGGGCCTCGGTGAAGACGAAATAGCCGACCAGCGACCCGACGAGGCCGATGGCCAGCGTCGGGAAGCAGCCAGACGGGCCAGGGCCGGGCGTCAGAGCCCGGCCGAGGTAGCCCGCGAACAGTCCGAGGATGACGGCGCCCAGCACGCGCGGAGCGTACCGAGCGCGGAGGCGGCCGGAGCCGCTCCGCGCGGTGCGCTAGCTAGCGGGCGTGGCGGCCCGACGTCGCGCCGCTGCCCTTGCGCGAACGCGAGCGGGTGCGCTTGCGCGCGCCCGTCGTACGCGGCGCGCCGCCGTGGGCCGGCGGCTTGGCCCCGCCGCGCTCGCTTCGCAGCAGGCCCGACTGGCCGAACTGGTCGAGGATCCCCAGCTGGGAGGCCATCTTCTGGACGTCGCCGGCCTGCTCGGCGCCGACGAACGTGACGCCCTCGCCAGTGCGCCCGGCGCGGCCGGTGCGGCCGACGCGGTGCGTGTAGGTGTCGCCGTCCTCCGGCGGATCGAAGTTGATGACGTGCGAGATGTCGCGGACGTCGATGCCGCGGGCGGCGACGTCGGTGGCGACGAGCGTGTCGACCTCACCGCGCTCGAACTGGTCCAGGGCGCGCTCGCGCTGGCGCTGGGACTTGTCGCCGTGCATCGCGACGGCCTTGACGCCCTCGCGCAACAGGCGCTTGACCAGGCGGTCGGCGCCGTGCTTGGTGCGGACGAAGACCAGCGCGAGGTCGCGGTCGGACTTCAGCTCGCGGACCAGCAGCGTGAGGCGGTCGTCGCGCTCGACGGCGACGAAGCGGTGCTCGATCGCGGCGAGGCGGTCGACGTCCGGCTCGATCGCGTGCTCGGCGGGGTTGGTCGTGTACTCGCGGGCGATCTGACCGGCGGTGCCGTCCAGCGTCGCGGACAGGAAGACCGTCTGGCGCTCGCGCGGGCACTTGGCGACGATCCGGTCGACGGCCGGGCGGAAGCCCATGTCGAGCATCCGGTCGGCCTCGTCCAGCACGAGGAAGTTGACGTTGTTGAGCTTCAGCTTGCCGCGCTGCAGGAGGTCCTCCAGGCGGCCGGGCGTCGCGACGACGATGTGCGAGTTGACGGCCTCGCGCTCCTGCTTGCTGATGCCGACGCCGCCGTAGACCGTGGTGACCTTCAGCGCGCGGGCGTGGGCCAGCGGGTAGAGCTCGTCGACGATCTGCGAGGCGAGCTCGCGCGTCGGCGCCAGCACGAGGGCCGACGGACGGCCGTAGCCGTTGGCGTCGAGGCGGTCGAGCATCGGGACGCCGAAGGCCAGCGTCTTGCCCGAGCCGGTCGGCGACTTCGCGAGGACGTCGCGGCCCTCGAGGATGTCGCCGATGATCAGGTTCTGGATCGCGAACGGCTCGGTGAAGCCACGCTTCTCCAGGGCCGCGGACACGGCCTTGGACACGCCGAGATCGGCGAAGGTCTTAGAAGACATATGGGGGAACTCCAGTGCGGCATGTGCCGCGGACGATTCGGGAGACTGCTGACCCGAACCGCCTCGATCTGGCGGGACCCAAGTAGCTGCCTCGCGTAGGACATCGGTGTTCTACGCCCTGTGCAGGCTAGCAGCGTCTTCGACGGGACATCTGGCACGGACTTGTCACACGACGACGACCGGGCCGGTTAGGTTCGCTCACGTGTCGAGCGTCACAAGGGCGCTCGTGGGTCAAATGCAGGAGGAGAGGAACATGTCGTACATCTTCACGGCGCGCGAAAGCGTGCGCCGGTACGGGGTTGTGGTTGCGATCGCGGTGCTCGGCGCGCTGGCGTTGCATGGAGGCGGCGTTGCGCGCGCGGACGGACCCGGGGTCGGAACCCCTTACGTCGCCAGCGTCGGCGACTCCTACATCTCGGGTGAGGCCGGCCGCTGGGCCGGCAACTCCAATCAGGACTCATCGTGGATCGACGCGCTCGGGTCCACCGCCTACTACGACAACGCGTCCAACACGGCCGAGCAGATCAGCGGTTGTCACCGGTCCAAGGCGGCCGAGGTCTTCATCGGCGGCGGCGTCAACGGCGTGAACCTCGCGTGCAGCGGCGCGAAGACGTCGACGTCGGACGGCGACAGCTTCAAGCCCGGCCTGGACTTCTACTCCAGCGGCACCAAGCAGGGTCAGGCGCTCGCGCTGCAGCAGTTCGCCGCGTCGCACAACGTGAAGATGATCTCGCTGTCGATCGGCGGCAACAACTTCAACTTCGCCTCGATCGTGCAGTCCTGCGTGGTCGACTGGCTGACGTCGCCGACGTGGTGGAAGGACTACTGCAACGACGACTCCTCGGTGACCGCCAACTTCACCTCGGCGAACATCGCGGCGCAGACGACGGCGATCAAGAACGCGATCCTGAACATCCGCCAGGCGATGCTCAACGCGGGTTATGCCGACAGCGCCTACAAGATCGTCGTGCAGGACTACGAGTCGCCGGTGCCGCCCGGCTCGGGCTTCCGCTACGGCGAGTCCGGCTACACGCGCCAGAACACCGGCGGCTGCGGGTTCTGGAACAACGACGCCAACTGGGCCAACGCCACCGCGCTGCCGACCATCAACAACGCGGTCAAGAACGCGGCCACCGCCACCGGCCTGTCCAACATCAAGATCCTCGAGCTGCAGTCGGCCTTCAACGGCCGCCGCCTGTGCGAGAACACGGTCGGGCTGTTGGAGGAGAAGGGCCTGACGTCCTGGACGCAGGCCGGCGCCGTCGACAAGTCCGAGTGGGTCAACCAGATCCGCACGGTCTCGACGGTCTTCGGCCCCTACCAGGTGCAGGAGTCGCTGCACCCCAACTACTGGGGCGAGCTGGCGCTTCGCAACTGCGTGCGCCAGGCCTACAACGGCGGCACGCCGAAGGGCGGCACCTGCACGATCTCCGGCACCGGGCTCACGAGCGCGGGCGAGCCGAAGATGGCGTTGCAGTAGGACCTCGCCTGACGATCATCCATCCGGTGCGGTGTGAGATCCGCGCCGGATGGGTAGTCGACCGGCGGGCGCCGGGGAGGTGCCCGTGTCCAGGCCAGGGAAGACAGGGGTCCCTTCATGAAGTCCATCGTTTCGCGCGTCGTGCTCGTCACCGCCGCCATCGGGTCGTCGTTCGCGCTCGCCGGCGCCTCCGCGCAGGCCGCGCCCGCGTTCCACTGCGAGGCCTCGCCGTTGCGGGCCACCATCTTGGGCTCGACGCCGATCGAGCCCGTCGTCCAGGGCCGCGACGGCGCCTGCGCGACCGGCGAGGCGATCCCCACGGTCAGCCTGCCGTCGTTGTTGAACGCCTCGGTCCTCACCGCGCGGACCGCCTACGACGGCGCCGCCGCCACGGGCGCGGCGACCGGCGGCCTGGCCGGCGTCGAGATCGCGCCGTCGCCCGAGATCCTCGCCATGGCCCGCCAGCAGGTCGTCGACGCGATCAACGCGCTGCCGCTGGCGCCGATCACGATCCCCGGCCTGCCCGCGCTGCCGATCCCGGGGCTGCCGCAGGTCACCGGCGTCACGATCGACCTCAAGCAGACGCTGCTGAACCTGATCCCGTCCTCGATCCCGTCGCTGCTGAGCGCCGACGTGCTGACCTCCAACGCGTCGGTCACCTGCCAGGCGGGCGTTCCGACGCTGGCCGGCAACAGCACGATCACCGGCCTGAAGGTCCTCGGCCAGGACCTCGGCGTCGACGGGGTCGTCAGCACGGTCCTGCCGCTGCTGGACAGCCGCTCGATCTCGCTGGCGAGCCTCGACGTGTCCCAGTTGGCGATCTACGACCAGACCGGCGTGACGCCGATCCTGTTCACGCTGCTGGACCCGATCCTCGCGCAGGTGCGGACCGCGCTCTCCGCGATCCCGCCGATCGAGATCCCGGCCGCGCTGGCGCAGGTGACGGTCACGCCCAGGGAGCAGACGATCGCCGGCGGCACGCTGACCCAACGCGCGCTGCGCGCCTTCATCTCGCTTGGCGGCCAGCCGATCCTCGACGCGACGATCGGCGAGGCCAAAGCCGGCGCGGCGTCTGACGCGTGCGTGACGACGCGCACCACGACGACGACCAAGACCACCACCTCGACGGTGGCGGGCCAGGGCAGCGTCTCCGACCAGCTGCTGGCCTGCAGCGATCGCAAGCTGATCCTCGTCGACGTGCTCAAGCAGGACGGCAAGGTCAAGCTGATCGGCGCGGCCAACCGCGACTACGTCGGCAAGAAGGTGGCGATCCGGCTTCGCCGCGGCGACAAGGTCGTGGCCCACGCCGTCGTCAAGAAGGACGGGTCCTTCGAGACGACCGCGCCGCTGCCGCCCGCCGCGGTCATGGCCTCGCACAAGGAGTCCAACACGCTGCGCTACCGGGCCGAGATCGGCAAGGAGCTGTCGCTGCCGCTCAAGCTCCAGCGCCGGTTGACGGTGTCCACGCTGAAGCAGTCCTCCGACGGCAAGACCGTGAAGATCACCGGCCGCGTCATCGGGCCGCTGACCACGCCGGTCTCCGACGTGCGCGTCGTGCGCCGCGTCTCGTGCCGCAAGGTCGTGCTCGTCAAGCGCTTCAAGCCGAACGCCAACGGCACGTTCTCGGTCTCGGTCCCGGCGCCCAAGGGCCAGAGCGCGGCGGTCTACCGGCTCGCCACCAGCGTCCGCGAGAAGGCCTCCAACCCGCGCAGCTACCCGACGTTCACGCTGCCGCGCGGCGTCGCCTTGAACACGCGGTAGCCACACCCTGAGCCGCGGTCGGCACGGGTACCATCCGGCGCCCGTGCCGACCGCCGAAGTGCCAGAAGACCCGCCGACCGTGCGCGAGCGCGACCTTCTGCGCCGGCTCGCGGGCGGAACCGCCGGGTACGTCGGGGACGCGTTCCTGCGGGCGATGGTGCGGCACCTGGCGGCCGCGTTCGGCGCCGAGCTGGCGTTCATTGGCGAGCACCTGCCCGCGCCCGCTGAAGGTCGCGTCCGCGTGCTCGCGCGCTGGCAGAACGGCGTCGAGATGGACGAGGGCTACGAGTTCGACATCGACGACACGATGCCGTGCGCGGTCGTCGTGCGCGACGGGCTGCTCGTGCTGCCCGCAGGGACGACCGACCTCTACCCCGACGACCGCTACGTCCGCGACTTCGGGCTGGACTCCTACCTCGGCGTCTCGCTCCCGGGCGCCGGCGACGAGCAGGTCGGCTACGTGGCGCTGATGTCCTCGCAGCCGATCGAGCCTGACGGCGACGAGCTCGCGGTGCTGCGGATCTTCGCGGCGCGCGCGGGCGCTGAGATCGAGCGCCGCCGCCACGCGACCGCGCTGCGCGCCCGCGACGCCGAGGTCGCCGCCGCGCGCGCCCGCGTCCTGGACGCCGCCGACGGCGAGCGTCAGCGGATCGGCCGTGACCTGCACGACGGCGCGCAGCAGCGGATCGTCGCGCTCGGCCATCTCATAGGCATTGCGCGGCGCAAGCTCGGCGACGACCTCGACCCGGTCGCGTTGGAGCTGCTGGAGCGCGCGCAGGAGGAGGCCAAGCTCGCCACCGACGAGCTGCGCGAGCTGGCCCGTGGCCTGCACCCCGCCGGGCTGACCGAGAAGGGCCTGGGCTCCGCGCTGGAGGCGCTGGCGGCGCGGTCGCCGATCCCGTTGCACATCGACGTGCTCCCGGACCGGCGCCTGCCCGCGCCGGTCGAGCTGACCGCGTTCTACCTCGCGTCTGAAGGCCTGACCAACGCGGTCAAGCACGCGCAGGCCGACTGCGCGCGGGTGAGCGCAACGAGCCTGCTCGGCGAGGCCGTGATCACGCTCTCCGACGACGGCCGCGGCGGCGCCGACGCGCCCGGGGTCGACGGCAGCGGCCTGGCCGGGTTGCGCGACCGCGTCGCCGCGCTCGGCGGCGAGTTGTCGGTGGACTCGCCCCTAGGCAAGGGCACCACGTTGAAGGCCGTGATCCCACTGGCACCGTGGCGCAGCGCGCACGAGCCGTTCCTGGAGTTCGGGCACCCGGACGACGGCGGCCGTGGCGAGCGCAACATCCAGGCCGTGATCGGCGGGAGCAAGACGCTGTCGGTGACGCTCGCGCGCGAGTGGGAGCTCGAGGGCGGCGCGCCGCGCGTCGGTCAGCGGCTGCCGGTGATGGACCACCTCGGGCGCCGTCGCGCGACCGTCGAGGTCACGGGCGTGGCGTCGGTGCCGTTCATGGACATCAACGACGACTGGCTCGATCCCGACGACGTCGGCGGCACCGACCTGGAGTCGTGGCGGTCAGACCGGCGCAGCTTCTACGCGACGATCCGCGACGAGCTCGCGCTGCTGTTCGGCGAGCCGGGCTGGCAGTTCACCGACGAGGAGCCGATGCAGCTGCTCTGGTACAAGGCCGTCGCAGACGCGCGCGACGAGCCTGCTGCCTAGATCTTGGTGTCCATCTCCGCGAACGTCTCCTCGATGACTTCGAGGCGCGTGTGGAGCTTGCGCATCGTGCGCGGCTCGACCACGGTGAACATCGCGCGGCGGCCAGCGGCTGAACGGCTGACGATGACGACGCGCTCGCCGGTTTCGAAGGCGGCGCGGTTCAGACGGCTCGCGTGGTCCGACGCCGGACCGATCGTCGCGTAGACCATCGGCGCGAGATGCACTTCGCCGGCCAAGTCGATGACGATGACCACGAAGGACGGATTGCCCGCGGACTCGAGCTCGAGACGAGCCTGGTTGATGATGCGGACGTAGTCGAGGTCAACGGCGGAAGACATGGGGACGTCCCGTAGATCGACCGCCACGCCCCGGCCCCGCAGTGTGGATGCCCGTGTTCGGACGTCCGTCCACCGCGGCGCCGGGGCGCTCAGGAGTGTGACGTTGCGGTCGAGAGCGCGTCCGTTAGGACGAGCGGCGACGCGGGCCGCCGCGCTTGACCGGCGCCCACTTGGTGCCCTTGGCCAGCGTCTCGACGGACTCGAGCTTGAGGCTGCGAGCAGCACCGAGGTCCTTGCGCAGGCGCTGCAGCGCCAGGCGGACCAGGTCGCTCTGCGTCAGCTTCGTCTTGCCAGCAGCCGTCTCGAGCCAGTTGATCTCGTCGGCGCCGATCAGGTAAGACCGCTGCTTCAAGCCGCTGGGGCGTTCCGTAGCCATGGTTGGCCTCCTCGTATTGGTTTGCACTGCGTCGCGCGGGACCTTCGCCGCGCGCGAAGCAAATCCTTGCCTATAAGTCGTCTCTAGTGCAAGTAGTAGCCGCAAGATCTTGTGCTTGAACGTTGTCGAGTCTTCCGCTCGACAAGGACCGTTGCTCGTGCAACGATTGGTGGCGATGTCCTCCCCCACGGTCTCCCTCACCCATTTCAGCGATCCCCACTGCCCCTGGGCGTACTCCGCGTCGCCCGCGCACGCGGTGCTGCGCTGGCGCTTCGGCGCCCAGCTCGACTGGCGCCTCGTGCTGATCGGCCTCTCCGAAAGCCCCGACCGCTATGTGAAGAGCGGTTACACGCCTACGCGCAGCGCTCAGGGCTTCCGCACGTTCGGACGGCGCTTCGGCATGCCGTTCGGCGGCCAGCCGCGCGAGCGCGTCACCGGAACGGGCACCGCCTGCCGCCTGGTGGTCGCGGCGCGCCTGCGTCACGGCGCGGACGCCGAGTTCGCCGTGTTCCGCGCGTTGCAGCTCGCGCAGTTCACCACCACCCTGCTGCTCGACGACCCGGAGGACCTCGTCGCGGTCTTGGAGCAGCGCCCGATCGCGGGGATCGACGCGGCCGCGCTGGTGGCGGCGATCGGCGATGACGACGTCGAGGCCGCCTACCAGGCCGACCGCGCGGAGTCGCGCACCGCGGCCGGCACGCCGACCGAGGCCCAGGGCCGCGAGGCCAACACCGACGGCGCCGTCCGCTACACCGCGCCGTCGATCATCTTCCGCACCACCGAGGGCGCGAGCCTGGAGGTCGGCGGCTTCCAGCCGGTCGAGGCCTATGACACGGCGTTGGCGAACTTGGACGTGTCCTTGACCCGACGCCCGGCGGCCGAGGATCCCGTCGACGTCCTGAACGCCCTCCCCTACGCGCCCGTCACCCGCGAGGTCGCCGCGTGCATGACCACCAACCTGGGCGAACTGGACGAGGAGGCGGCCGAGCGCGCCCTCATCGAGGCGGCCGCCGCAGGCCGCGTGCGTCGCGAGGCGGTCGGGACGTCGGCCCTCTGGCACCTGGTCTAAGCACCAGGACACCACCGAGCGCGACGAGTCCGAGCAGCGAGAGGACGGCGCCCGCGGTCACCGGCCATGGATGGCGTGCGGCGGCGCTGACCTGCGTGGCGCCGTCGTCGACGCGCAGGACCGCGGTGCCGTCGGGGCTGCGGCCGACGATCGTGGCGCCGTCGAGATCGATCAGCGTCGGCGCGGCGACGAGGTTGCTGGCGCGCTCGGTGCCGCCGCTGCCCGGCCCGACCGCGACCGGCGCGGTCGGGTCGCGCGGGTCGAAGCGGATCGGCGCGCCGCCGGGATCCTGGGCGAGCGGGACGTCGGCCTCGGCGTAGTCGGCGGAGCCCTGAACGGGCTTGGGCGAGATGTAGGGGATGCTCGCGCGCTGGTAGGACGGGCCGACGTCGGGGTTGATGCTGGGCGTCGCCTGCTGGCGGCCCTGGGCCAGCGAGATCAACACGATCGGCAAGAGCGCCCAGGCCCAGCGGCGGTTCCCGGTGGTCAGGACGAGCCCGGCGATGATCGCGCCGCCGAGCGCGAGCTGGATGTAAGCCTCGAGGCGATAGCCGAGCTGGAGCAGCCCCCACGGCGACGGCAGCGCGAGCAGCAGGCTCAGGCTCCCGGCGACGACGCTGAGGACGGCGATCAGCGCCAGCAGCGCGAGCGCGACGCGAAACCACGGCGAGCGGTGGCGGGCACGCGCGAGGACGAGGCTGACGAGCACCCAGGCGATCGCCAGCAGCGGCAGCGCGCAGACGTAGTACGGGACGGTGTCGTCGACCGTGCCGCGCGAGAGGGTCAGCAGGCGGCCGGGCTGCACCATGAACATCGTGTCGCGCAGCGACTGGTCGGCGACCGCTCGGTCCGAGCCGATGACCGTGTTCGAGCTGTAGGCCATGACCGGCAGCAAGAACCAGGCGTTGACCAGCGTCGCGGGAACCATCACGGACGCCAGCCGCAGGATCGCGTCGCGCGTGAACGCCCGCCGCACGTCCGGCGCCAGCAGCAACACCGCCGCGCCGACGACCAACAGCATCGTGGTCCCCCACGCCAGCGACAGGTTGTGGCTGCCCGTGAAGAGGATCGTCGCGCCTGCCAGCGCGAGCGCCGGGCCGGTCCGCCACTCCCCCGCGCTGACCAACGCCCAGGCGGAGGCGACCAGCAGCGGCAGCGCCGAGACCGCCGTGACCTCCAGCCACCCGCCGCCGTAGACGGTGGCGACGTAATAGGCCGAGCTGACCAGCAGCACCGCCGGCGCGTGCGCGGCCCACGGTCCGGCGCCAGCCTGACGGGCGAGCCAGGACAGCCCGCCGTACCCGCAGGCGAACGCGAGCGCGAAGAGCAGCACGAGCGCGGTCGTCGCCGAGCCCGTGAGCAGCGCCAGCAGCCCACCCAAGGCGTACATGTTGCCCGCGTAGTAGGCAAAGTGCGGGTCGAACACGCTCGCGGCGTTGTGCGCGTACAGCGAAGGGAGGATCCCGTGTCGCAGGGCCTGTCCCTGGTGGTCGATGTACCAGGCGTGGGCGAACCAATCGATCCCGAGGATCCCGCGATCGAAGGCCATCGGGCCGAGCAGCAACGCCACCACGATGACCGGCACGACCGCCCGCGCGACCGCGTCCGCCGTGTCGCTCCACACCCGCGGCCGCCGTTCGACACTCGCCCGCACCGCCATGCGAGCGGATCATGATGCGCCGCGGGCGTCGGGTGGGAAAGGCCCGTGCCGCGGCGGCAAGCGCCAGCTCCTACGGAGCGAGGCGCTCGGTGACCCAGGCGCCGTCGTCGCCGCGCCGGTAGCGCAGGCGGTCGTGAAGACGGTTGCGGCGCCCCTGCCAGAACTCCACGGAGTCGGGCTCTACGACGTAGCCGCCCCAGTGCTCCGGGCGCGGCACGTCGCCGGGCGGGTCCGGATGGCGGGCGCGCAGCTGCGCCTCGACCGCCTCCAGGGCCGCACGGTCGGGGATGACCTCCGACTGCGGTGAGGCGGAGGCGCCGATCCGCGAGCCGTAGGGGCGCGAGGCGAAGTAGGCGTCTGAAGCCGCGGCGTCGGCCTTGCGGACCGCACCGGTGAGCCGCACCTGGCGCTGGAGGTCGTGCCAGGGGAACAGGACCGAGGCCACCGGGTTGGTCGCGAGGTCCCGGCCCTTGTCCGACCCGTAGTTGGTAAAGAACGTGACGCCGTCCTCGTCCAGGCCTTTCAGCAGGACCGTACGAGCGCTGGGGCGGCCTTCGGCGTCGGCGGTGGCGACGACCATCGCGTTGGGCTCGCCGATCCCGCCCGCCTCGGCGTCGCCCAGCCAGCGCGCGAGCATCGCGCTCCACGTCGGCGCCAGATCGCCCTCCTCCAGGCCGCCACGCTCGTAGCTGCGGCGCATGGCGGCGAGGTGCTGCGGGTCGGGTGTGGGGTCGTAGGGCATGCCCCTCGGAGCCTACGCAAGGCTCCGAGGGGCAGCGCGCCCGCTGCTACTTGCTGACGGCGGCGAGCGCGTCGATCACGCCGTCGCCGTAGAACCCGTTGCGCTTGACCGGACCCTCGCAGTAGGCGTCCGGCACCTGCCGCGTCGCGGGCAGCCCGTCGTAGTGGTAGAGCCGCGGCGACGGGCAGGCCGTGTCGGTCGCGGTCTTCTGGATGAGCTTCTGGACGCGGTCGGGCGGCAGCGTCAGCCCGCCCTGGGAGCGGTCCTTCTTGCCGTACTCGCTGACGATCAGCGCCGCCACGCCAACTGCGTGGGGCGTCGCCATCGAGGTGCCCTGCAGGTACTGGTAGTACGCGACCTGGCCGTTCTTGGTGTCCTTGACCACGAACGCGTTGGTCGGCTCGCCCGTCGCCGGGTCGATGTCGCCATTGGCCAGGCCCACGGCCTTCGGGTACGGAGCGAGGATCTCGTTGGCCGGGTTGGCGATCTTGTCCGTGCCCGGGAAGTCGTAGTAGTCGCCGCCCGGAGCGGACACGTCAGCCTGCTCGGTGCCGTAGTTGGAGTAGTACGCCTTGCGGCCGGACGGGCCGGTCGACGTGACGCCGATGACGCCCTCGCCCTCCGTCGGGAGGTTCAGGCACGAGTTGTCGATGTTGCGGTCGTGCGGCGAGGTCTCCGCGTCCGGGTAGTCCGGCGAGGTGTCGTCGAAGTCCGGGTAGCCGAGGTCGGTGTTCTCGTTGCCCTCGGCGGACACCAGCGTCACGCCGCGGTCACGGGCATAGGCCAGCGCGCGCTGCGTCGCCTCGATGATCGTCTGCTGCTCGGCCTGCTGCTCCGGCGTGTCGGCCGGGTTGGACGCGCAGTTGTAGAGCCACGGGTCGATGTAGAACGACATGTTGACGACGTCGATGCCGTGGTCGCCCGCGTAGGTCAGGGCGTCGACCGTGGGCTGGAGGAAGAAGTAGCCGGAGTCCTGGCCGGCGCGCAGGTTGACGAGGTCGACGCGCGGCGCGACGCCCGCGATGCCGAGGCCGTTCAGCGGCGCGCCGATCGTGCCGGCGACGTGCGTGCCGTGGCCGTCCTCGTCGACGTCGGCCGGGTCCTCGCAGGAGCCGTCAGGGTCGGTGTCGCAGGCGCCGTCGATGATCGGGTCGTCGACGGTGAAGTTGCGGCTCAGCGCGCGGTCGAAGTTCGGCGCGATGTCCGGATGGGAGCCGTCGACGCCGGTGTCGATGATCCCGACGCGGACGTCCTTGGTGCCCTGCTGCGTGGCGTAGGAGCCCGCCGTGGTCGCGTGGATCGCCTGCATGTCCCACTGCAGCGAGGACAGCGGGTCGCCCGGGCTCGTGTAGCCGGACAGCGGATCGGCGGCGCCGCCCTGGGCCTTCTGCGCCTGGCGCTCGGCGTTGAGCCGCTCGACCTGGTCACGGTCGCGCTGCGTGCGCGACTGCGCCGGGACCTGGCCGATCGACCGCTCGGTCGCCGCGCCCTTGATGCCGGGCCGGGCCGCGGCGTCGGCGGCGAAGTCGCCGTCGGTGGAGCGGACGGTCGCCAGGCCGATCGCGGCGTTGACCTTCTGGACCGTGCCGCCGGCGGCCTCGATCGACTGGGTGGCCTGGTCGACGTTGGCGCCTTGGTCGAAGAGGACGACGTAGGTGCGGGCATCCTCGCCCTGGGCCGAGGAGCCGGTGGCGACGACGCCTCCGACTGCGCCTGCCGCCGCGACGGCGGAAAGGGCGCAAAGGACCGGTTTGATACGCAAGAGAGAGCTCCCTGAAGGGTTTCGGGACGGTGTGGAGCGCAACGGATTCCCCGGCGCTCAGGGACCGAAACCAGGGGACCGAGACCAGGCGCTACGGCGTGACGGGTGCCGCGAGCAGGCGGCGGACCTGGCGCGCGAGGGCGTCCGGGTCCGGGTCCTTGATCAGGAAGGCGTCGGCGCCAGCGTGGCGCGCGAGCGTTCGGTCGCGCTCATCGTCGAGGCCGGTGATCATCGCGATCCGCACGCCCCCGAGCGTCGGCTCGGCACGCAGGTTGCGGCACGCGACGATCCCGCTGCCGCCGGGCATGCGCCAGTCGAGCAGGATCGCGTCCGGACATTCGCGCAGCGCGACCTCAACGGCTTCCTGGGCGTTGGCGCCCTCGACCACGGCGAATTCCTCGCCTTCCAGCGCAGCGCGGACGTATGCGCGGAAGCCCGCGTCGTCGTCCACCACGAGGACCGTGGTTTCGGCCATGCACCTGAATCTAACGCGCTGGAACGCCGTGCGTGCCGGAACGGCAGAATTCGAACGGGTTAGGTGGCCGCAGAGGACAGCCTCGCCGCCGCCTCGGCGATGGCCCCGTCGGGCAGCGCGAGCGACAGCCGCGCCCAGCCCGCGCCGGTCGGACCGAAGCCTTCGCCGGGCGCGACGCCGACGCGATGCTCTTCGATCAGCCGTTGTGGCGTGACACCGGGCGGCAGCTTCCACCACAGGAAGAACGAGCCGCGGGCCGGCGCGGTGGGCGCACCGGCGGCGGTCAGCGCGCCGACCATCAGGTCGCGGCGGCGCTCGTAGATCTCGCGGCGGGCGGCGACGTCTGACTGGTCGGACGTCAGCGCCGCGATCAGCCCGCGCTGGATCCCGCTCCAGACGCCGGCGGTCATGTGGTCCAGGAGCGTCTGGATGCGCGCGATCAGCACCGGCGCGCCCACCGCGAGGCCGACGCGCCAGCCGGCCATCCCGTAGATCTTGGACGGCGACCACAGCTCGATCGCGACGTCGCGAGCGTCAGGGACCTCCAGGATCGAGCGGGCGCGGGCGCCGTCGAAGGCCAGGAAGCCGTAGGCGAGGTCGTTGAGGACCCAGGCGTCGCGCTCGCGCGCGAAGGCCACGGCCTGCTCGAACGTGCCGGGGCGCTCGGTCGCGCCGGTCGGGTTGGAGGGGTAGTTGAGGACGACGAGCGCGACGTCGCGCGAGTTGACGTCCGCCGCCGCCTCGTCAAAGCGTGGCTGGAAGTCGTCGTCGGGGTCCAGACGCAGCGAGATCACGCGCGCGCCGGCCAGCGCCGCGCCGCTGAGGTAGTCCGGGTAGCCCGGGTCCGGCAGCAGGACCGCGTCGCCGTCGCCGGCCGCGGCCAGCGTGGCGAGCATGATCCCCGTCTTGGTCCCCGGGACCACCGCGACCTCGCGGTCGGGGTCGATCTCCACGCCGTGGTCGATCCGGTAGCGCTCGGCGATCGCCCGCTTGAGCTCCGGGTGGCCGCCAAACGGCGGGTAGCCGTGGATCTGTGCAGTCGCGGTGTGCGACGCGGCCTCTTGGAGCGCGGCGATCGCGTGCGGCGGCGGCGCGATGTCCGGGTTGCCGCGGCCGAGGTCGATGAACTCCGGCCCGGGCTGCGCGGCGGCGTGGGCGGCCTGCGCGAGGATCCCCTTGAAGTACTGCTCGGGCAGCTGTGCCAGGCGCGCGGGGCGCGGGCGGTAGTGGTCGGCGTCGTCGGTGATGTTGGTGGTCATGTGAGCGCGTGGCGCAGGCGCTCGCGCGCCTCGTGGAAGTGCACGAACTCATACGCCATCAGCGCGCAGCTGAGGACCGAGACCGCTGCCAGCGCGGCAAGCGCGGGCACGTGGGTCGCGACCGGGATAAGCGCGATCAGGACGACCGACAGGACGAGGCGGCCGGTGTTGAGCGTCTTGACGTTGCGCAGGCGGAACGCGACGTGCGAGAGGAAGTAGAGCGCGACGCCGCCGCAAAGACCGATCGCGGGGATCGTCTCCAGGTGGTGCTCGCCGTGGCCGAGCGTGGTCTTGACGCCGAGCGAGAACAGCACGATCCCGGCGACCATCGGCAGGTGCAGGTAGGTGTAGGAGTCGCGGGCGATCCGCGCGCGCTCCAGCCCGGCCGAGGCGCGGAAGCGGTGCTCGGCGACGATCGCGACGACGTCGAAGTACGCCCACCACATCGCGGCTGCGGCGGCCATCCCGAGCAGGACGCCGACGATCAGGTCGGCGTCCATCGCCTGGCCCTGGGCGCCGACGCCGACCGACACGATGGACTCGCCCAAGGCGATGATGATGATCAGCCCGAAACGCTCGGCGAGGTGCCCGGCCTGGACCTGCCAGCCCTCGACGCCCTGGACGTAGAGCGCGAGGACGTCGATCCCGATCGCCAGGCCCCAGCAGACGTAGCGGGCGGTGCCCTCGTCGACGAGGCCGGCGAGAACGAACAGCAGGCCGACGGGGACCATCGAGCGGCCGAGCTTGACGACGACGGTGTTGAGGTTCGGGTCGCGCCGGGCGAGGACCGCGTAGGCGACGATGTGCAGCACCCGCACCGCGCAGTAGGCGACGCCGAACGCGAGCGCGTCGGCGCCGAACGCGCGCGGGACGGCGATCGCGGCGACCGCCATCGCAGCCATCGCGGCGAGCAGGGTCACGCGGAAGAGGCCGTCGTCGGCCCGGGCCGTGTTGCCCAGCCAGGCGTAACAGCCCCACGCCCACCAGATCGCGACGAGGATCGCCAGGCCCTCGAACAAGTGCTTGGTGTCGGGCTCGTGGGCGATGAAGGCGGTGACCTGGGTGATCGCGAAGACGAACACCAAGTCGAAGAACAGCTCCAGCGGGGTGACGCGCTGCTCGTGCTCGGTCGCCGGCTCGGACTCGGTCGCGATCGCGGTCATTGGTCGCGGTAGCCTCGCAGACGATGGCGACGCCGCGAGAGGTCCGCGCGAAGAAGAAGTGCTGCAAGAGCGGGCCCCGGTGCAAGAAGTGCCCGGTCGTGCTCAAGCGGCTGAGCATCGCCGGGTACGCGGAGCGGACCGGGAAGCGCACCTACGTGCTGGACGCCGACGTGCCGAAGAAGGCCGTCAAGGCGGCGCGCACCAAGCACGCCGTGGTCGGTCAGCGCTCGTCGACGTAGAGCGACTGCGCGCCGGTGCCGATCCGGCCGCGCTCGTCGAGCAGGACCGTGGTCGCCTGACCGGAGCCCTCGGCGCCGAAGTCGGTGCGGGCGTCGAGGCCGATCCATTCGCCGGTCGGCTCGCGGTGCAGGTGGACGGTCAAGTCGGTGTTGACGAACAGGTGCGTCTCGAACGAGAGCGCGCGCGAGATGCCGTTGCCGAAGTCGGCGAAGGCGACCGCGCGTTGGAGCGGCGTCGGATCCTCGCCCGCGACGAGCGGCATCCTGAAGCGGAACCAGCCCAGCCGCGCAGTCCCGTTGGTGCGGGCGACGACGATCTCGGCGGCGGAGAGGTGGAAGCCGTGGTCCTCCCCCGCGCCGGACCAGGTGACGGGCTCGGCGCCTTGTGGGCCGGGGACCGGCGGGTCGTCGATGCGCGCGCTGTCGGGGATCGCGACGGGCGCGCGGCGCAGCAGCGTGGCGTTGGCGCGCAGGACGGGCATCCCGTCGGCGGTGGCGAGCGACGCCTCCGCCAACGCCAGGCGCTTGCCGGGGCGCGTGATCGCCGCGCTGGCCTTGACGGGCTCCATCGGGACCGCGCGCGGGAACTCGACGGCGAGCCGGACGATCCGCATCGGCGCAGGTGTGTCGAGGGCCTCGATGGCGCGCGCGAGCAGCGCTGTCGGTCCGCCGCCGTGCATCGACGCCGCGTCCCACGGCCCGCGGGCGTGGACGGTCGGGACGAGCAGGTCGCCGTCAGGGACGAAGACGGCGTGCGCGTCGGCGCCGCCGCTCATCGCAGCTCCTTGCGGATCACGATCTTCAGCCCGGACCAGATCGCGTCGATCGCGCACACCTTCACGTCGACCAGGCCCGTCGGCAGCACCACTTCGCGCACCACGTCCTCGGTCACGTCCGTCGGCACCTTCGACGCCTTCTTCGGCCACGCGATCCAGACCATGCCGTCGGGCGCGATCGCCTTGCGCAGGACATCCAACCGCCGCTCCAGATCCCGCCGCGCGGTGACGCTCACTCTTCCGCTTCGTCCGGCTGCCCTTCGACGACGTGCAGCGGGATCGACTTGGAGTCGGCGTCGACGATGTGCTCCAGCTGGTAGGTGCCGGTGACGGTCGCCTCCCACTGGACGGCGGAGGGCAGGACGATGCCGTTGAGCCACTCGCGCCGCGGGTTCTCGGTCCCGATCTCGAACTCGCCGCCGACGTCGCTGACGACGTTCCCGGCCGGATCGGTGACGACGTTGCGCATCTGGTGGACCGTGCCCGCCGTCAGCTCGTCAGCTGTCGCGGTCAGCCGCACCGCGCACAGCACTTGCAGCCCGGCCGGCAGCTCGGGCACCCAGAAGGTGTCGATCCCCGCCCCGATCATGGACCCCAAGTTGTCGTGGACCTCCACATAGCGGCACGGGATCACCCAGTCGACGTTCATGGCCCGACAGCCTACGACGCGGTGACGCCGGCGCGGACGCGAGGGTCCAGCCAAAGCAGCAAGAGGTCGAAGAGGAGCGTCGTCAGGCCGATGAGCAGGGCGCCGACGGCGGTCATGCCGAGGATGAGCGGGACGTTGGAGGTGCCGATCGAGCGGGTGAGGTCGTGGAAGACGCCATCGATCGAGAAGACCTGCTCGACGAGGACGACGTTGGTGATCAGGACGGGCATGGCGCTGGAGGCGAGCATCGCGGTGGGTGCGAGCGCGGCGGGAGCGATGTGGCGACGACGGATCGCGGATTCGCTGACGCCCTTGGCGCGGGCGGCGCGGACGTACTCCTCGTCGCCGACCTCGACCATCTGCCCCAACATGGTTCGCAGGCACATGCCGGCCAGTGGCAAGCCGACGACGATCCAGGGCACGATGATCGACTTCAGCCAGCCGGTGAGGGACTCGCTGAAGTCGACGTAGCGCAAGGGGATGCCGAGCGAGAGCCGGCCGATGTCCTCGCCGAAGATCAGCAGCGACATCAGGCCGACGACGTAGACCGGCGCGACGAGGCCGGCCATCGCGACGCCCTGGATCGCGCGCGACGCCCAGCCGCGCGGGTTGCGAGAGCACCACACGGCGCCGCTGACCCCGGTGGCGACGCCAAACGCCAGGCCGCCGGCGAGCACCGCGACGTCGTTGGGGAAGCCGCTGCGGATCAGCTCGGCGACCGGCGTCCGGCTGCCCTGCTGCGAGCGGCCGAAGTCGAAGTGCAGGAACGCGCGGTTCAAGAACCCCCACAACGTCTGGTCGTCGCCGTCGAACAGGTTCGGGCGCAGCGCGTGGAAGAGCAGCCAGGCGGTAGCGGTCGCCGCGACGACGACCACGGCGATCCCAGCCATACGAGCAACGATGCGGGTCACTCCGCCGACAGGCCCGCCTCCGCCACGACCGAGGCGATGACCTTGCTCAGCTGGCCGCCCTGCCAGGCGATCGGGGAGGAGCCCTCGTCCTCGACGACCAGCCGCGCGCCCGGGATCAGCGAGGCGTACAACTCGCCGACGGCGAGCGGGTGGCCGGGATCGGGCTCGTCGCGGTCGGCGACGACGACGGTGGGCGCGGCGATGCGCTCGAGATCCGCTCGCGCCGCGAAGGGCCGCGAGCGCGGCACGGCGCGCAACGCGTCGGCCACCGCGTCCTGGTGCTCGTGCGCGCTCAGGCGCTGGCGCAGCACGGTCTTCAGCGTGTCCTTCCACTTCTCAGGGCCTTCGTCGCCGTAGGCCTCCACGAAGCCTTCGACGCCGCCGGAGCGGAGACCGTCCGAGAGCGCGTCCCAGCGCGCGAGGTTCCCCGGCCACGCCTCCGGGTCGTAGGCCGGCGTGATCACCACCAGCCCCGCCACGCGCTCGGGATGGTCGAGGGCGAAGCGGATCGACGTGTGCGCCCCCATCGACGCGCCCGCCAACACCGCGCGGTCAAAGCCCGCCTGGTCCATCACCCACAGCAGGTCCTTGGCGAGGTCCTCGTAGGTGTAGGCGTCCGACGTCGGCGCCGGGTCGCTCGCCCCGTGCCCGCGCGCGTCGTAGGCCACCACGTCGTGCCCGGCGCGCTGGAGGGACTTGCTGCCCATCACCACGTACTTGTGGGTCGCGGTCAGCCCGTGCAGGAGCACGACCGGTGCCCCTTCGCCGCTTCGCTCTACGTACAGCATCGCTCGTCGTACCCTAGGAGACATGGCCGTCATCGACGTCACCGAGCAGGACTTCCAGCAGCAGGTCATCGAGAAGTCCCATGAGATCCCCGTCGTCGTCGACTTCTGGGCCGAGTGGTGCGGCCCGTGTCGCTCGCTCGGCCCGATCCTGGAGAAGGAGGCCGGCGCGCGCGAGGGCGACTTCGTCCTGGCCAAGCTCGACACCGACGCCAACCAGCAGCTCGCCGCGCAGTTCGGGATCCAGTCGATCCCGGCCGTCAAGGCGTTCAAGGACGGCAAGGTCGTAGACGAGTTCGTCGGCGCGCTGCCGCCCGCGCGCGTCGCCGCGTTCCTGGACGGGCTGATGCCCAACGAGTCCGACGCGCTCGTCGAGGCCGGCGACGAGGAGTCGCTCAAGCAGGCGATCGCGCTGGACCCCAAGCGCGCCGACGCGAAGATCAAGCTCGCGATCCTCCAGCGCAAGGGCGGCGACCTCGACGCCGCGCTGGCGACGCTCGCCAACGCCCAGGGCGACTTCTCCGCCGACGGCCTCGCGGCCCGCATCCGGCTGGAGCAGACCGGCGACGAGAACGCGCTGGCCGCCTTCAAGGCGCTCGACGGCGGCGACCCGCAGAAGGCCGTCGACCTCCTGATCGACGCCATCGCCAGCGCGAACGGCGCCAAGGACGACCTGCGCCGCGTCGTCGTCGGGATCCTCGACGCGTTCGGCGTCGACCACCCCTTCGCCCGCGACGCCCGCCGTCGCCTGGCGGGCGCGCTCTACTAGGGGAACTACAGCCCACCCGGCGCGCGTTCAGGCGACGCGCCGGGCGGACGTGGGCACCTGGCCCTGCTCTAGGCCACCTTGAAGGTCGCCACCAGGTCGGCCAGCGAGTCCGCGCGGCGCGCCAGGTCCTGGGCGCCGGTCGCGATCTCCTGGGCCGACGCTGAGGTCTCCTGCGTCGAGGCGGACACCTGCTCGGTGGCCGCGGTCGACTGCTGGGCCACGGAGACGATGTCGTCCATGTCGCCCTGCATCTTGGTCGAGGCCTGCGCGATCTTGCGGACCGCTGCGGTGATCTCCTCGACGCGGTCGTGCACGTCGCCGACCGAGCCGTCGATGCGCAGGAACGACGCGCGGGCCTGCTCGACGGTGGCGGCGCCGTCCTCGGTCTGGGCCGCGCCGGCCTGGACGACCGACAGCGCGCGCTGGGACTCGGTCTGCATCGAGCCGATCAGGGCGCCGATCTCCTGCGCGGCCTTCTGCGAGCTCTCGGCGAGCTTGCGGACCTCGTCGGCGACGACCGCGAAGCCGCGGCCCTGGTCGCCGGCGCGGGCGGCCTCGATGGCGGCGTTCAGCGCCAGCAGGTTGGTCTGCTCGGCGATGCCGGTGATCGCCTCGACGATCCCGCCGATCTGCTGGGACTTGCGCTCGAGGTCCTCCATCGTCTCGCTGATCGCGGCGGACGAGTCGCGGACGGCGGCCATCGCCTTGGTGGCGGTCGTGACGGCCTTGGCGCCCTCCTCGGCGGCGGAGCGAGCGTCGCGGGCGGCCTCGCGGGCGCCCTCGGCGGTCGACTCGGAGGCGGTGGTGACGTTGACGACGTCGACCGCGACCTCCTGGGCGCCGCCGATCACGTGCATCTGGCGCTCGGAGCCGGAGGCGACGTCGGCGACCGCGTGGGCGATCTCCTCGATCGCGCGGTGCGTCTCCTCGGAGGAGCGGGCCATCTCGGTCGACGCGGCGCGCAGGCCGATGGCGGTGTCGGAGACCTGCGCGACGATCGACGCCAGCTTGGCGGTCATCTCCGCGAAGGCGTTGCCGAGGACGTCGTCGCCGGACTTCGGCGCGACGGAGGCGGTGAGGTCGCCGTCGGCGATCGCGGCCGCGGTCTCGGCGACCTCGGCGAGGTCGCCGCGCATGCCGTTGTAGGCCTCGATCGACTCCTGGGCGCGACCCAGCATCGAGTTGAAGGTGTCGGCCAGCGCGCCGATCTCGTGGCCCGGGCGAGCGGTGATCGGCGTGGTGACCGGGGTCGCCGCGACGCTGAGGTCACCCTGCTCGGCGACGGCGACGAGACCGCTCTGGAGCGCGGTCAGGCAGTTGTCGTTCAGCGAGTTCAGGCGGGCGGTGAGGTCGCCGAGGCAGGAGCGGTCGCCGAGCGCGGCGCGCAGCTCCTCGCGCATGACGTTGAACTGGACCAGGCCGCCCTGGGCGCGGCCGAGCATCGAGTTGAAGGTCTCGGTCAGCGCGCCGGCGAAAGCGCCGGGCGCGACCGCGATCGGCTCCGTGGCGGGAGCGAGCTCGCGGGTGAGGTCGCCTTCGGCGACGGCGGTGAGGCCGGCGCCCAGGCCGGTAAGGCAGTGCTCGTCCAGCGAGAGGAGGCGGCCGCGGAGGTCCTGGAGCGAGGAACGGTCGCCGAGCGCGGCGCGCAGCTCTTCACGATGGGCGTTGTAGGCGTTGAGCGCGTTCTGCGCGCGACGGAGCATCGCGTTGAACGTGTCCACCAGTTCCGTGACCTGCGGATCCTCGGAGTGAAGGTCGATGGGGCGCGTGACGGGCTCGACGCTGCGCGTGAGGTCGCCGGCCGCCATGTCGGCGAGGCCCTGTTCGAGGGAGGCGAGGCAGTTGGCCTCGAGCGAGTTGAGCCGCGACTGAAGCTGGGCGAGCGCCGGGTCGGGCTTCTTGGAGGAGCGGAGGAAGGCGAGCATGATCTGTCCCTCTCCTCGGCACGCAGCGAGACTCACTGAATGTCAGAATCCTGATGAACTCCGGACGGCTAAGCCATCCGGCCATCTGGCGTCTACCCACTCATGGTGGCCAGCGCGTGCCCACGGATCAGATCCGCGCTGATGGTGGGCTTTTCCCACCAGAACATGTGCCCAACGGTGGGAAGAACTTCCAGCGTTGAACCCGGGATCAGCGACGCGATCATCCGGCCATTGCCAACTGGCAGCATGCGGTCCGCGTCGCCGTGGATCACGAGCGTCGGGAGCCCTTCGAGCTGCGGCAGCCTGGCGCTCGTGTCGTGCCCGCCGATCGCCTGCATCTGGAGCATGATCACCGGCAGCGGCGCGGGCAGCGCCTTGGCCATCGCGCGGAACGCCTCGTAGGCGCCGGGCTGGGCGGCGAACTCGGCCGACACGTTGACCTCGAAGCCGGTGCGGATCGCCAGCTCGCGGTCGCCGGACTGGAAGCCTTGTGCGAGCTTGGCGAGCGTCTCGGGCGGCGCGAGCTCGGAGCCTTCGCCGCCGCAGTACGTGCAGCCGAGCGTCAGCGTCCGGACCCGGTCCGGATGGGCGAGCGCGAGCTCCTGGGCGATCATCCCGCCCATCGAGATGCCGACCACGTGCGCGGTCTCCCATCCGAGCGCGTCGAGCACCCCGGCGGCGTCCTGCGCCAGCTCCTTGATCGTGAACGGCTCGCCAACCGGATCGCTGCGCCCGATCCCACGGTGGTCGTAGGCCACCACGTCGAAGTCCTCCGCCAACCCCTTCAGGAACGGCTCACCCCACGCCAGGTGCGTCCCGCTCATCCCCTGGATCAGCAGCAGCGGCTCGCTCCCGCTCCCGGATCGCTGGTGGAACAGCTGACGGCCGCCGACGGTCAGGTGCGTCATGCGGCGGACGCTACACGCTGATCGGCAGGACCAGCTGGCCCGGCGGGACCGGGCGAGGACCCGATCCCCGCCCGCCCTCCGACGGCGTGTCGTCGGCCTCGTCCTCGAAGGAGGCGACGCGGACGCCGAGGAGGCGGACGGGGCGTTGAGGTGCGTAGTCGCGGAAGAGGTCGAGGGCGACGGAGATGATCGTGGCCTCGTCGTTCATGTAGGTGTCGATCGTCTTCGCGCGGGTCACCGTGGTCCAGTCGTCGAGGCGGACCTTGATCGCGATGTTCTTGCCGCGCGTCTCCTTGCGCTGGAGGCCTTCGGCGAGCTTCTTGGCCTGGCCGCGCAGGATCGACTCCAGCTGGGCGTGGTCGGCGACGTCCTCGTCGAAGGTCGTCTCGACCGAGCGCGACTTGGCGACGCGCGTGGTCTCGACCGGCGACTCGTCGTGCAGGTGCGCGCGGCGGTGCAGGTCGTAGCCGTAGCGCTCGCCAAAGCGCTCCTGGAGCTCCTCAACGGGCGCGTTCTGCAACGCGCCGAGCGTCGCGAAGCCCATCTCGGCTAGGCGCGCGGCGGTCTTGGGGCCGATGCCCGGGACGATCCGCGGCGAGCGGTCGGCGATGTGGGCGGCGCACTGCTCGCGGCCGATGGCGACGAAGCCGGCGGGCTTGCCGAGGTCAGACGCGATCTTGGCCACCAGCCGGTTGGGCGCGACGCCGGCCGAGATCTGGATGCCGGTGGCCTCCTTGACGTCGGCGATCAACGCCCTCAACAACGGGATCGGCTTCTCGTCGACGTCGCTGAGGTCCGCGTAGGCCTCGTCGATCCCCGCCTGCTGGAGGATCGCGATCCGCTCGCGGACCACCCCCCACACCTCGCGCGACTTCTCCGAATACGCGGCGTGGTCGGGCGGGATCGTGATCGCCTGCGGGCACCGGCGCTTGGCCTCGGCCGCGCTCATCGCGCTGCCGATCCCGAACTTCCGCGCCTCGTAGGACGCGGTCGTCACGACCGCGCGCGGGCCGGTCCCGGCGACGATCACGGGAAGACCGCGCAGCTCGGGCCGCCGCTGCAGCTCGACGGACGCGAAGAACGCATCGCAGTCGAGGTGGGCGATGACCCGCTTGGCCATGCCCGCCAGGGTACGCGGCGCCAGTGACGGCGACGCGTGGCCCTGGCGGACAGGCCGGTGATGCGGGTGCGACGTCGACGCGGCTAGCGCGTCGTGAGGACCGTGCCGGTCGAGCCGAAGCCGAGCTTCGTCTTCGTCGCGGCGGTCAGGTCGAACTCGCGGGCGCCGACGTACGGGCCGCGGTCGATGACCGGGACGCGCACCGTGCGCCCCTTGTAGTGCAACGTCACCTTGGTGCCGCACGGCAGCGACTTGTTGGCGACGCCGAGCGTGCCCGGCGTCAGCGTCCCGCCGCAGGCGAGGTGGCCGCCGTAGAGGCCCGGGCCGTACCAGGACGCGAGCGCCCGACGGTAGACGCGCGTAGTCCCGGCCTGGTGACGGGCCGAGGACAGCTCGCGGGTGCCGCCGAAGTGCACGCGGATCCGGCGGGTGCCGGTCTTCGCCGCGCGCCAGGCCAGCACGTAGCGGCCCTTGGCGTTCGTGCGGTCGTGATTGACGGTGATCCAGCCGCCGCCACTCTTCTGGCGGACCTGGAGCGCCACCGCACGGCCGGAGCCGGCGGGACGCAGGGTGCCGCGCACGACGACGCGCTTGCCGGCGATCACCGTGCGGCGCACCGAGGACACCGTCAGCGAGGACGAGGCCTTGGTCGCCACCGGCGGCGGGACGGCGGTCTTCGCAGCGGCCGGCGCCGAGGCGGCGGCCGTCGTGTTCTGGGACTGCGTATCGGAATCCGCGACGGCCGGAGCCACCGCGATGATGGTCGTACTCAGCAGCGCGCCGGTGAGACCCGTGGCGCGCAGGTTCTTGAGCCTCAAGGGAGGCACCTCCTGTGGTCATCGCCTACGGGGTTAGCTGTCGGGCTCGCGGCAAGGCCGCCACCACGAACATGCCGGTCTGGCACATACGGGCGACTTCGTCGTCGCTACCGGGCCATCAGGCCCGTGATTCGCCCCATACCGGTCGGATCGCACTCACGACCAGGCAATTGGGTCCCCCGCCCGTCTCCCTATTTGCGTTCAGGTGGAGACGGCTCGGCGTTCGAACAAGCGTTCGCCAGAGTACCCATAGAACTTGATGACTGTGTGAGGAGGCTCACACTGAGAGCGCGTCTGCGGTCCCCGCGAGGACCATCCCGACCATCGCCGGGTAGAGGCAGGCGAACGGATCGAAGCCCTCGCCCACGCGCTGCTGAGCGAGCTCCAGGTAACGATCGATCTCGCTCAACGTTTCCCGATGCTGTGCTTCTGGCGACGTCGCGCACGCGAGCCGCGCCAAGGCCAATGCCTCGCTCGGATCCCCGTCGCGGAAGGCCAATTGCACCGCGGCCGACACCTAGGCGATGACCCGCTCGAACGCGAGCACGCGGCGCCCGAGCGGTACGTCCTCGCCCGGCGCCGGGCCGAGGTCCAGAAGATCCGCTCCGTCCACCACTCGCGCGGTCTGCGCACCCGCGATCGCCCGCGCCTGCTCCGGCGTCAGCCCCACCGCACGCGCGCAGCGCAGCATCAGCAGCGACGGGAAGCGCGGCCCGCCGTAGGGCAGATCCGAGGCGTACAAGATCTGCCCGGGCGGGATCGTGGAGAACAAGGTCAACATGTCGCTGATCAGCCACCACGAGGTGTCGAACAGGATGTTGGGCAGCTCGCGCGCGTGCGGCGCGATCGGCCCGAGGTCGCTGATCCCGGCGTGCGCGAGGATCAGCCGCGCACCCGGATGAGCCCGCGCCAGATCGACGACCGAGGACCCGAGATCAGGGATCCCCCGCCCCGCGTGAAAGAGCACCGGCAGCCGGTGCTCGCCGGCCAGCGCGACGACCTCGTCGACGACGGGGTTGGGCAACGTGAAGGCGTCGCTGCGCGGGTGCAGCTTGAAGCCCCGCGCGCCGGCCGCCAGCAGGCGGTGCGCCTCCTCCAGTGCGTCAGGCGCCTTCGGGTCGATCCGCCCGAGCGGGACCAGACGGCCGCCGGACTCCGCACACGACTTCAACACCCAGTCGTTGGCCTCGCGGTAGCCGTCGGGCTCGTGCATCGCGAACAGCAGCGCGCGCTGCTGGCCGGCGACGTCGAGCGCCTCGACGATCTCCTCCGGGTCGGCCTCAAAGCCGTCCGGGTCGTGGTGGCCGATGTGCGTGTGGGCGTCGAACCACTCCACGTCGGGGCCGAGCCATGCCAGCTCGGCCTCGCGCAGCTCGGTGACGACGTCGTCGAAGGGCAGGCCGCGGACGGGCACGCCCCGACTCTACGCGGCCGCGGCCTCCGCATTGACATCGGCGCCGGTCCGCAGCATCTCCAGCTCGCTGCGCAGCCGCGCCAGCCCGAGCCGGATCCGGCTCTTGGCGGTGCCGAGCGGGACGCCGGCGCGCTCGGCGATCTGATCGGCGGTCAGCCCGCCCCAGTACGCCAGCACGAGCGCCTCGCGCTGGGCGTCCGGCAGGCGGCCGAGCGCGTCGCGCACGGTCGAGCGGTCGGCGGAGGCAAGCGCGAGGTGATCCGGCTGCACGTCGGGCCGCGGCGGATCGTGCGCGACGACGACCTTCAGCCGGTCCTCCGCGCGCCCGGACGCCTGGCCCTCACGCCACAGGTCGACGGCCCGCGAGCGCGCCATCAGGCGCAGGTAGCTGCCGATCTCGCCGCGGCGCGCATCGAACTTCGACGGGTTGCGCCAGACCCGCAAGAAGACGTCTTGGACCACGTCCTGCGCGGCTGAGGCGGACCCGAGCACGCGGAACGCCGTGGCGTGCACGCTGCGGCGGTGCTCGTCGTATACGTGGCCGAAGATGGCGGGGTCGCTGAGGTCCATGGGGTGCTCCAGTCCAAGGGGTCTGTCCTACGGGGCTCGACCTACCCGCGTGACACAGACCCTACACACGCTGTTGAAGGTTCGCAACATACACTGTGCAGTGCGTATGCAAGAACCTCGCCAGGTCGGAAAGATGGATGGGGCCGGACTTGCCCCTGACGCCGTACGGCTGCGACCATCGTGATTGTGCCCGCACGCCTGACCGCTCTGGACTCCTCCTTCCTCCACCTCGAGGACGGTGGCGCCCACATGCACGTGGCCGCCGTCATGACCTTCGACGGCCCGGCCCCCGCGTACGACGACCTGCTCGAAGCCATCGGGTCGCGCCTGCACCTCGTGCCGCGCTACCGCCAGCGGCTCGCGTTCGTCCCGCTCGGCCAGGGCCGCCCGCGCTGGGTCGATGACCCGCACTTCAACGCCGGGTACCACATCCGCCACACCGCGCTGCCCGCGCCCGGCGGCGACGACGAGCTCAAGCGGCTGGCCGCGCGCGTCTTCGGCCAGCGGCTGGATCGCTCCAAGCCGCTGTGGGAGATCTGGCTGGTCGAGAACCTCAGCGACGACCGCTTCGCGATCCTCAGCAAGACGCACCACGCGCTGGTCGACGGCGTCAGCGGCGTCGACATCGTCTCGGTGCTCTTCGACGCCGCGGCCGAGCCGTCCGCCCCACCCGCACCCCCGTCCTCGCCGTGGCTCCCCCGCCCCGTGCCGACCCAGACCGAGTTGCTGGCCGAGGCGCTGCTGGAGCGCACGACGGTCCCGGGCGAGGCGTTGCGCGGCGTCCGCGCCGCCACCCGCGCGCCGCGTGCCGTCGCCCAGCGCCTGGCCACCGGCGTCGCCGGGTTGGGCTCGATGGCGGCCGCCGGGCTCAACCCCGCGCCGCGCTCGCCGCTGAACGTCGCGATCGGCCCGCACCGCCGCTACACGTGGGTCGACGCCGACCTGCACCGCTTCAAGGCCATCAAGTCGGCGCTCGGCGGGACCGTCAACGACGTGGTGTTGACGAGCGTCGCGCTCGCCCTCGGCCGCTGGATGCGCGGTCGCGGCGAGGACACCGAGGGCCTCGTCCTGCGCGCGATGGTCCCGGTGAGCGTCCGCGCCGAGGCTGAGCACGGCGCGCTCGGCAACCGCGTCGCGACGATGTGGGCGCCGCTGCCGGTCGGCGTGCGCGACCCGGTCGACTGCTTCGACGAGGTCCACGCGGCGATGGCCGGCCTGAAGGAGTCCGGCCAGGCGGTCGGCGCCGAGACGCTGACCCAGCTCGCGGACTTCGCGCCGCCGACGATCATGTCCCAGGCCGCGCGGCTGCAGGCACGTCAGCGGTTCTTCAACGTCGTCGTGACCAACGTGCCCGGCCCGCAGGTCGAGCTGTTCCTGCTCGGCCATCGGATGCGCGGGCTGTACCCGGTCGTGCCGCTGGCGCTCAAGCAGGCGCTCGGCATCGCGATCATGTCCTACAACGGGCGCCTGGGCTTCGGGTTGTTGGGGGACTTCGACGCGCTGCCCGACCTGGAGGACATCGCCACGCACCTGGAGGGCGCGATCGACGACCTCGGCGCGGCGACCGGCGCGAACGACCGCGTCGGCCGGACCGGGCCGCGGCGGCGCCCGACCGCCTCCGCGCCGCGGTGACGGGAACCGTCGGGGCGCGCGTCCTGCGCGGGGCGGCCGTCGTCGTCCTGGCCTTCGCGGGCCTGGCGCTCGCGCTGTGGTTCTTCACCGCCCAGGACGACGCGACCACGCGCGCGCCCGACGCGGCGGTCCCCGGCGTCACCGCGGCCGACCCGAAGGCCTGGGCCGCCGAGCTGCGCAAGGGCAACCTGGTGATCGCGACCACGGACGCGTCCACCGCCGCCGCGGCGCGCACATTGGCGCGCGACGTCGCCAGCGCGCCGGACTCCGCCGACCTGCGCGCGGCCGGCCAGTCGATCCGCGTCGCCCGCGTCCTGGGCCCACTCGACGCGACGCTCGTCGCCTACGCCCACGGCCGCGCGATCGCGGTCGACGCCGTCGGCGACCCGCAGCTCAGGGCGTTCTTGCAGTACTGGCTCGGGCGCTCCGCAGGCTGAGGTCGCGCGGCAGGACGCTGTCGGGGTCGCTGTCGATCCAGGCGAGGGCGCCCTTGCTCAGCTTCGCGCCCCGCGGCACCCGCCCGTGCACGACCTGCGGCCGGGTCGAGCCGGGCAGCGAGAAGCGGATGAAGTTGTGGTGCTTGGTGTCGTAGGAGAGGTGCAGGACGTCGCGGCACGGCGCGCCGCAGGCGACGCGCAGCGTGAAGCGTCCGTGGGCGTCGACGCGCGCGGACTTCGACAGCAGCCGCGGGCGCGCGCAGACCTTCTGCGGCACCGCCTCGGGCGCGGCGGCGGTGCCCGCCCCGACCTCGGTCACCCCGATCGTGACCCGCTCGCACTGCTGCGAGGCCCACGCGATCCGCGTGCCGTCGAACGACCACCACTGTGGGTCGGCCGCGGGCCGGACGAGCGTCTCGCGACCGAAGTCGACGACGGGCGTGAGGTGGCCGTCGAGACCGCCGACCGCGATCTGCTGCGCGCCGTTCGGTGCCCGCACGCGCACCGCGATCCGGCCGCCCACGATCCGCACCGCGGGCGCGTGGTCGTTGTCATCGCCGTCGACGCCGACCAGCGGGAGGTCGGTCGGCACGACGCGCGCCGCGACGTCACCGGGCGCCCGGACCACGACGGTGCGAGGGTACGTGCGGTTCTGCACCTCCAGGATCTCGGTGCCGTCGTCCTGCACGGCGCCATCGATCACGTAGCGCTCGCCGCCGAGCGGCGGGTAGGTGCCGCGCACGGCGCCCGTGGCGGCGTCGTAGAGCGTCTCCCTGGCCGCGAGGACCCCGCCGGCCGTCCACGCCCCACCGGAGAGGCCGGCGTGGGTCTCCGCCGACCACGACGCGCCGGTCACGAGGTCCTGCGCGTGCGTCACGGGCCCGCCGCAGGGGTCGTTGTAGAGGAGCACGTCGCCGGCCAGGCTGAGCGACTGCGAGGCGGTCTGCTCGACGTCGGCGTGGCACGCGACCACGGTCTGCGGCACCGCGCCCGGCGCGCCCGCCGCGACGCGACCCGACAACAGGCGCGACGGCGTGTACTTGTCGCCTGTCTTCGAGAACTGCTCCAGGTAGGCCAGCCGCGTCGGCGAGCCCGCCAGCGTGAGGGCGTGCCACTCCCGCCACTCGCCCAGGTCGTGCCCCTGCGGACCGAGCCGCGCGATCCTGCCGCCCGGCGCGGATTCGATCGTCCACGCTCCCCAGCTGCTCCCACGCGCCCAGACGACGCGATCGCCCGCGAGCACCGGCCCGACGACGCGCGTGCCGGTCAGCACGAAGCGCAGGTAGTCGCGACCGACGTCCCAGCGCGTCAGCTCGCGGGCGTCCGCGCCGCCCGGAGCGACGAGCGCCGCCGCCGCCAACACCACCAAGATCCTCCGCATCACCGCCACCGACGGGCGGCGTGCCCAGAGGTTGCGGGCTTCTAGCGCACCGCGATCGTCATGCGGACCAGCGCGCAGAGGCGCTCCTGGTCGTCGGCGATCTCGACCTCCCAGACCCAGGTGGTGCGGCCGCGGTGGCGGGCGCGGCAGGTCGCGTGGATCGTGCCCTCGAGGATCGGGCGCACGAACGAGGTCTGGTTCGACAGGCCCTGCGCGGTCTTGCCGTCCTCCTGGACGACGACCCAGGTGCCCAGCGAGGTCATCGACTCGGCGATCGAGGCGAACACGCCGCCGTGCACCAAACCCGCGGGCTGAAGGTGGTCCGGGGTGACGTCGACGTGGCCGGTCATGACGCCCGCGTCCGTGTCGTAGGTGTCGATGACGAGCCCGTAAAGAGCGTCGAACCCCTGGTTCAAGACGAACGGCAACTGAAGATCCATGAGGGAGCGGCACGATACCGGCGGCGGTTCGGTTAGCCTCCTGCGCCGCATGGCGCGCTTTGAAGATCTCCCCGCCGACCAGAAGGCCGTCCTCCAGCTCGTGCTGCGCCAAGGGCGCACGTACGCGGAGATCGCCGGCCTTCTCAAGATCTCCGAGGCCGCGGTCCAGAACCGTGCCCTGACGGCGCTCGATGCCATCGGGCCGGCGACGGCGGAGCTGGATGACGAGCGCCAGGACGAGATCGGCGATTACCTGCTCGGCCAGCAGTCCGCCTCCGAGCGCGCTGCGACGCGGGAGTTCCTGGAGGACAGCCAGCCCGGCCGGGACTGGGCGCGCCAGGTCGCCTCCGAGCTGCGCGGCGCCGGCGTCGGCGGCGACGACCTGCCGGAGATCCCCGCCGACCCGGCCGAGGTCGACGAGGCCTTCGACGCGCTGCACGCCCGCCGCGAGGCGCGGGTGCAGCAAGAGCGCAGCTCCCGCCTGGGCGGCGTGCTGATCATCGTCGCGGTGCTGCTGGTCGTCGTCCTCGGCGTGCTGCTGCTGACCGGCGTCATCGGCGGCGACGACAAGGACGACAGCACGCCGGCCGCCGAGACGCAGTCCACCGGCACCACGACCGGCTCCTCGACCGCCAACGCCAACACCCAGGCCACGGTCGAGAAGCAGTACAACCTGACGCCGCCCAACGGCGGCAAGACGCCGCTGGGCGTCGCGAGCCTCGTCACGCAGTCCGGCAAGCGCGCGCTGGCCGTCGTCGGCCAGGAGCTCCCGGCCTCCGGCCACTACGTCCTGTGGCTGCGCAACGGCAGCAAGGTGAAGTTCTTGGGCTTCTTCCCGCCGGTCACGGGCTCCGGCACCGACAAGGGTCGTCTCCAGGGCCTCGTGGAGGCCCCTAGCGACCTCACGTCCTACAAGGAGATGCTCGTGACGCGCGAAGCGTCCTCGACGCCTAAGACGCCGTCCACGATCATCCTGAAGGGGTCGCTGAGCGGCTGACCTCCGCCAGCGCGTCGAGCGCCGCGGCGAGCTGCTTGCGCGCCGCGCGCTTGACGAGGAACCCGCCGAAGCGGTTGGAGCCCTGCAGCTTCTGCTCCAGCCGCAACTCGACCCGCGTTCCGCCGCGCGCCGGATCTTCCTCCAGCGTCACCGTCGTCACCGCGCTCTTCAGCAACCGCGCGAACGGCGTCCCTTCAAGATCCTGAGACCACTCGATCACGCGCGGCTTGTTGCGCCGCCCGATCCGGTAGTCCGCGCGCACCAGCGCGCCGCGGTCAGAGCGCAGCACGAGCGTGAAGCCCTGGCCGCTGACGCCCTCGACCCGCTCGACGCGCGGCCACCAGCGCGACAGCTGGTGCGGGTCGGCGACCGTCTGCCAGAGCTCCGCGGGCGGCAAGGCGACCGTCGCGCTGCGGCGCGTCACCGGCATCGCGCGCTCGGCCTACTCGCCGTCGTAGGACAGCAGCGACGCGACCGGATAGGGCGCCAGGCGCTGCCGGCCGTTGAGGAACGCCAGCTCGATCAGGAAGGCGCAGCCGACGACCGTGCCCTCCAACTGCTCGACCAGCTCGCACAGCGCGCGCGCCGTGCCGCCGGTCGCCAGGAGGTCGTCGTGGACGAGCACGCGCGCGCCGGAAGCGACCGCGTCGGAGTGCAGCTCCAGCGCGTCGGTGCCGTACTCGAGCAGGTACTCGGCGCGGACGGTCTCGTGCGGCAGCTTGCCGGGCTTGCGGGCCAGGACGAAGCCGGCGCCCAGCTCGCGCGCCAGCGCGGCGCCGAGCAGGAAGCCGCGCGCCTCGGCGCCGACGACGACGTCGATCTGCCCCCACTCGCGGGCCGCCGACGCCAGCTGGGTGACCGCGGCGTCGAGCGCCTCGGCCGACGCGAGCACCGGCGTGATGTCCTTGAAGACGATCCCAGGCTTGGGGAAGTCGGGAATGTCCCGGACGAAGGAGCCGATGTCGACGCTCATGGTGCTTGTGACGCTAGCCGACGATCTTGCGCAGATCGCGGATCAGCAGCAAGTGCTTGAGGTGCGTCGTGACGGCGGCGAGGTTCTCCAGCGCCTCGACCGCCTCCTTGCGCCGCTCGACGTTGCGCGACCGCAGCGCCGGGGCGAGGATCTGCTGCAACAACGCCGCCTCGCGGTCGGCGCTGGTCCGGAACGCGCGCAGGTTGCGCCCGCCGACGCCGTAGCGCGCCAGCTCGGTGACCGCGCGGATGATCTCGCGCTCGGTCTCGTCGTAGTACTTGGTCCCGGCGCGGTGCTCGCCCTTGATGACGCCGTACTCCTCCAGCTCGGCGATCAGGCGCGGCTCGGCGCGGGTGTCCTCGACGACGTCCTCCAGCGAGTACAGCGCGCCGCCGCCGGCGGTGACGCTCACGCCCGGGCGCCGACGCGGGCCGGCCCCGCTGCCACTGCCGCCGCCGTCCGACGATGGGGCCGGAACGGTCGGGTCGCCGTCGACGCGGCCGGAGGCCAGCTCCTGGCGGATGACCCGCAGCGGCAGGAACTCGTCGCGCTGCATGCGCAGGATCGTGCGCAGGCGCGCGACGTCGGTCTGCGCGTAGAGGCGGTAGCCGCCCGGCGTCCGGCGCGGCTCCAGCAGCTTCTGGTCTTCGAGGTACCGGATCTTCGAGATCGAGATGTCCGGGAACTCCTGGCGCAGCGCCTTGCAGACGGCGCCGATCGTCATCGCCTTGCCGCTCGGGCGGTCCTCGGTGACGCTGTCGCGCTCCTCTTCCACGGCGGCCATCAGCGCGAGAGGAACGTGAGCTTGTACTTGCCGACCTGGAGCTCGTCGCCGTCGGCCAGGTGGTGGGACTCGATCCGGCGCCGGTTGACGTAGGTGCCGTTCAACGACCCGAGGTCGTCGAGGTGGAACTCGTCGCCGCGGCGGACGACCAGCGCGTGGTCGCGCGAGACCGTCACATCGTCCAGGAAGACGTCGGAGTCGGGGCGGCGCCCGATCGTCATCCGGTCGTGGTCCAGCGGGAAGCTCTCGCCGACGCGCCCGCCGCCCGCGCGGACGACCAGCGCGGCGCCACCGCCCTGTTCAACGATGTCCTCGAGCTCGACCGGCACCAGCTCGCCGGTCTCGTCGATGCGGTACGTCGCCGTGGACGACTCAGGCGCGGCCGGTTCCGGCGCGCCGATGAACGCACCGCAGCGCTGGCAGTAGTTGGCGCCCTCCGCGTTGGTGAAGCCGCACTCTGGGCAGTGGCGAGCCATGCTCGGTTTAGGCCTCGGGCCGGGGCGGCCGGGGACCCTATTCCGCCGGCTCGTCGCCGACGGCACGCCCCGCGAGGATGTCGGTCAGCCGCTGCACGTCGGCACCGGTGATGACCTCTTCGCCACCCTCATGGCGCTTGCGCAGGCGGTTCACCAGCTCGGCGCGGAGGATGTCGATCTTCCCGTGCAGGATGCGGCGACGGTAGGAGATGTCAACCTCTTCTTCCGTGAGCTGCTGGATGAGGTCCTTGAGCTCCTGATCAGAGAGCGAGCCGAGATCGGGGAACGTGTCCATGCTGAGGTCCTTCTCCTCCTGGGGACGGGCCGGGCGAGAATAGCAGTGAAGGGCTTTCGCTCAAGCTGAACTTGAGGGTGCACCCCGAGTTGCGGACAACGCGTCCCGCGTGTAGACCACCGCGGCGATCAGCGACAGGGCCAGGCCGATGTAGAAGAGCACGTGCGCCAGGACGTCCACGCCGGCCATCGCGAAGAAGATCGCGCTCATCGTCGGCCATACGCCCCAACGGCCCCACCAGTTGATCTTCAGGTCCAAACCACGGCTCAGCGCGATCCGGCCGGCGATCAGCAGGTAGAGCTCGCGGGCGAGCAGGATCGCGATGCCCCAGCGCGGCAGCGTCTCGAACTTCCAGCAGATGATCACGCCGGTGACGACCAGCAGGCGATCGACGACGGGATCAAGCAGCGCGCCGAAGCGCGAGTACTGGCCGGTGATGCGCGCGGCGATGCCGTCGGCGTAGTCCGACCACGACACGATCGCGAAGAGGATCGCCGGCCACGCGTCGGTCCCGGAGTCGCTGCTCAGGCCCAGGATGAGCATGGGGACGAGCAGCGCGAGGCGGACGAACCCGATCGCGTTGGGGATCGTCCAGACGTTCCACGGCGCGTCGTGCAGCGTCTGCGGCGGCGGCGGGCCCGAGCGATCCAGGCCCGACAGCCGCCGGAACGTGAGGCGCGGGTTGCGCCAGGCCTTTACGGGATCGTCGGCCACAGCTTCTGCACGCCTTCCGCGGCCTCGCTGATCGCGATCCCGCCCTCCACGTCCTGTGCGCCACGCCGGATCTGCGCCTCGGCGGTGCCGGAGTCCATCGAACGCTTGCCGATCGTCAGCCGCAGCGGCGCGCCGAGCAGCTCGGCGTCGGCGAACTTCTCGCCGGGGCCCGAGGAGCGATCGTCGAGCAGCGCGCTGAGCCCGATCGCCTTGAGCTGCTCGTAGACGCGCTCGGCCGCCTCCTGCTCAGGCGTGCCGGGCTTGCCGAGCGCGACGACCTCGACGTCGAAGGGCGCGATCGCCTTCGGCCACGCGATCCCCTTCTCGTCGGAGAACTGCTCGACCGCGGCCGCGGCGATGCGCGCCGGGCCGATGCCGTAGGACCCCATGACGACGGGGTGCTCGGCGCCGTTCTCGTCGGAGTAGGTCAGGCCGAGCGGGACGCTGTAGCGCGTGCCGAGCTGGAAGATGTTGCCGATCTCGATCGCGGGCTCGATGCGGACCTCGGTGCCGCCGATCGTGTCCCCCACCTCGACGGTCCGGACGTCCAGCGTCTGGCCGCCCTCGTAGTCATAGACCTTGTGATGGTCGACGGAGTTGGCGCCGACGACGTAGCGGCCGCGCTCGATCGCCTGGTCGAAGAGCAGCTCGACGCCATCTGCCGGTCCGAGGAACCCCGCAGGACCGTGCAGCTCCTCCTCGCGCGCGGGACGCCACTTCTCGCCCAGCGCGTTGGTCAGCTTGATCTCGCCGACGCGGTGGTCACCGCGCACGACCACCACGGCGTAGCGATCCTCACCGACGATGATCGGGAACGCCTTGAGCAGGTTCCCCGCGGGCACGCCGAGGCCACCGGCGACCGCCTCGATCGTCGTCTGGCCGGGCGTGTGCAGCTCGCCGCTGATCGTGTCCGGAAGCGCGGGCACGGGCTGGGCGTCGGCGGTGGCGATCTCCAGGTTGGCGGAGTAGCCGTTGGGGCCCAGGACGACCTCGTCCTCCCCCGCGACGCACGGCGCCATGTACTCGTGGGCCATCGTGCCGCCCATCATCCCGACGTCGGACTGGCACTCGTACCACTCCAGGCCGCAGCGGTCGTAGATGCGCGCGTAGGCCTCGCGGTGGCGCTCGTAGTTGGCCTCCAGGCCCGCCTGGTCGCGATCGAAGGAGTACGAGTCCTTCATGATGAACTCGCGCGTGCGCAGGACGCCGGCGCGGGGCCGCGGCTCGTCGCGCTCCTTGATCTGGAAGTGGTACAGGATGAACGGCAGGTCGCGGTAGGAACGCACGACCTTGGAGGCGTGCTGGGTCACGGCCTCCTCGTGGGTCATCGCCAGCACCATGTCGGCGCCCTTGCGGTCCTGGAGGCGGAACAGCTCGCCGCCGATCGCGTCGTAGCGGCCAGAGCGCTTCCACAGTTCAGCCGGCTGGAGCACCGGCATCAGCATCTCCTGGCCGCCGATCGCGTCGATCTCCTCGCGGACGATCTGCACGACACGCTGGTGCGCGCGCCAGCCAGCGGGCAGCCACGTCCACAGCCCGGCGCCCAACTGGCGGACCAGCCCGGCGCGAACCATCAGCTTGTGGGAGAGCGCCTCCGCGTCGGCGGGCGGCTGGCGCTCGGTCGGCAGGAAGAGCTGGCTCATGCGCATGGCGCGGACGATACGGCGCTGCGCGCGTGCGCGGCGGCTCGGCTCGAACCGGTGGACGCGAGCGCGGTCTGCCTACTTCTTGCGCGTGACCTTCTCGCAGCCGCGCAGGCGGTCGCGGCGATCGGCGCGCACCGTGTCCTTGCCCGCGCCGCAGATGACGGTCTCGCGCACGCCGTCGACCGAGTTGATGGTGTCGTTGCCCGCGCCGCCGTCGATCGCGTCGTGGCCCGCGCCGGGCGACAGCGTGTCGTTGCCCGAGCCGCCAGAGAGCCGGTCGTTGCCCTTGCCGCCCACGAGCTTGTCATCGCCCTTGCCCCCGATGAGCCGGTCACGGCCCGAGGAGCCCGAGAGGCGGTCGTTGCCGTCACCGCCGTCGAGCACGTCGGCGCCCGCGCCGCCCTCCAGGCAGTCGTCGGCGGCGCCGCCCTTCAGCAGGTCGTTGCCGTCGTTGCCGACGAGGCGGTCCGGGAACGCGGTGCCGCGAAGCACGTCGTCGTCGCGCGTGCCGCGGATGACGTTGGCGCAGGGGCCGGGGGCGGGCGGCGGCGGGGGCGGCGCGTCGGTGCGGGAGTAGGACGTCGTCAGGCTCACCGGCGCGTCGTTGGCGTGGTCGGGGTCGGGCGTCGTCGCCGCGATGCTCACCGTCGAGGTGAGGATCGCCGAGAACGGGCCGGTCATCGGGATCAGGAAGTAGGGGTAGAACGAGACCTCGGCGCCCGCGGCCAGCTTGATGATCCGGCAGGTGCGATCGGCGCCGATGCCGGTGCACGTGTAGACGGGCGGGTAGTCCTCGGGGACGACGTTCGGGGCGATCACGCCCGCGAAGCGCACGAGCACGTCCTGCGCGGCGTCCGGGCCGAGGTTGCGGACCGTGTAGACGTGCGTCGACGAGCCCGCGGCCTGGCCGGTCAGCTTCAGATCGGCGCGGTCCTGGGTGAGGTCGCCCTTGCCGTCGCCGTCGGCGTCCGGCTCGACGTCGGCCTGCACGAGCAGGCGGCGGGCGGCCGGCGCGCCGGCTTTCGGGGTCCAGGTCTCGCCGGCGGTGGTCGGCGGGCTGCGGCCGGCGAGTTCGTCGCCGGGCAGGTAGGCGAGCGCCCCGAGGTCGGAGCTGCCGCCGGCGGCCGTGGAGCGCGCGGCGAGGCGGTCGCCGGCGCGGACCGGCACGCTGGCCGCGACCGTGACGACGTCGGCGCTCGTCGTGTGGACCGGCGCGGACTCGGCGGCGACCGTGAAGGTCGAGCCGCCGGGCGTCGCCGGGCGCAGGAGCTGCAGGACCGTGTCGCCGAGGCCGGTCTTCACGCGCACGCGCCAGCGGACGAGCACGCCGTTGCGCGGCACGGTGGCGACCGTCCCGGCGGCGGACAGCTGGTAGGCCTGGAGCGGGCTGCCGGACGCCGAGTAGCCGTAGGGGTCGGGCTGGAGGGTCAGCGGGCTGCCCACGGTCACGGTGCCGAGGCACGCGCCGGCGTGGGTGGTCGCGTCCGCGGGGCAGGAGTCCTGGCTGGTGTCGCCGTAGCCGTCGCCGTCGGCGTCGGGCTCCACGGTCGCGGAGACCGCCGGCGAGCCGGACGCGCCGACGAGCGCCAGTCGGCCGCCGGCGGCGATCGGCAGACGCGCTGTCGTGACGGTCGCGGGGCTGCCGGAGATCGGCGCCGGGTCGGAGGTCGCCGTCGTCGCCGTCCCGCCCCCGCCGAGCGCCTGGGCGCTGCGCAGGCGCACGGTCTGGCCGTTGGCGCCGGTGATCGTCCAGGCGGTCACCACGCCGTCCAGCGTGGCCGGATCGCCGAGGGCGAGGGTCTCGTCGGCCGCCGCGGGCGTGGCGGGCGCGATGACGGTCAGCGCGGTGACGAGGGCGGCCGCGAGGGTGGGGATCCGGAGACGTCCGTGCATGCAGCGGTGCATTCTGACCATGTCGGCCGAGGGAACGGCGCGATGGCGGATATGTTTCGGGGAACCCCGATCGAGAACCATCCGAATTGACTTCAAGCGCGCTTGAACGTCGATGATGTTGTAGACCTGATCGCAACGACGACAAGGAGACCCCGATGGCCTACTCCGTACCTGATCTTCCCTACGCCTACGACGCGCTGGAGCCGCACATCGACGAGGCGACGATGAAGCTCCACCACGACAAGCACCACCAGGCGTACGTGGACAAGGCCAACGCCGCGCTCGAGGGCACCGAATGGGCCGACAAGCCGGTCGAGGAGGTCCTCGCCAACTTGTCGTCCTTGCCCGAGGCCAAGCAGACCCCGGTCCGCAACCAGGCCGGCGGCCACGCCAACCACGTGTTGTTCTGGGAGTCGCTGAGCCCGGACGGCGGCGGCGAGCCGACGGGTGAGCTGGGCGACGCGATCAACGCCGCCTTCGGCTCGTTCGACGAGTTCAAGGCCAAGTTCGAGGACAACGGCGTGACGCAGTTCGGCTCCGGCTGGACGTGGCTGGTGCTGGACGGCGGCGAGCTCAAGCTGACCAAGACCGGCAACCAGGACTCCCCCATCCTGAACGGCCAGACGCCGCTGCTGGGCAACGACGTCTGGGAGCACGCGTACTACCTCAAGTACCAGAACCGCCGTCCCGAGTACCTGAAGGCGTTCTGGAACGTCGTCAACTGGGACAAGGTCGCCGAGCGGTACGCCGCGGCCAAGTAGCACCGGGCGTTCCGAGCGAGGGGCATGCCACGATTGGCGGCGTGCCCCTCCGCTCCGCCTTCTCCCTCGCGGCGGCGCTTCTCGCGCTGCTCGCCTGTCTCGCACCCGCCGCCGTCGCCTCGCCGCAGGTCAAGGTCGGGATCGCCGACGACGGCATCCTGCTGCACTCGCCCGAGCGGGCGCCCGAGGTCGTGGCCGCATGGAAGGCCGCGGGGATCGAGTCGGTGCGGATCCAGGTCCGCTGGGCGGGCGTGGCGCCGGGTGAGCTGTCGCCCACGATGCCGCTCGGGTTCCATCCGAGCGACCCGGACGACCCGCAGTACTCCTGGAAGTACTTGGACGACGCCATTGGGTTGGTGGTGGCCAACGGGTTGAACCCCATCTTGACGGTGACGGGCTCGGGGCCGCTGTGGTCCTCGCGGGTGCCGTCTCTTGGGTCACCGCGGTACATGCCAGATGCGGCGAAGTTCGGGGAGTTCGCGACGGCGGTGGCGCGACGCTACGGCCGGGTCGCGTCGCAGTACCTGATTTGGAACGAGCCCAACCAGCCGCTGTGGCTTCAGCCCCAGCAGGAGTGCGTGACGGGTTCGCGCAAGTGCTCCCCGGTCGCGCCGCACACCTACCGCGCGCTGGTGCGGGCCGCCTACCCGGCGATCCATCGCGCGGATCCGGGCGCGCAGGTGATCGCGGGGACGCTGGCGCCGCGCGGCGCCGATCCGACGCAGCGCAACCGGCCCTTGCGTCCTTTGGCCTTCATCCGGGCGTTCGGCTGCGTCGACGAGAAGTACAAGCCGATTCGCACCGGCCGCTGCCGCGGCTTCCAGCCCGCGCGGATCGACGGGTTCGCCTACCACCCGCACTCGATCAAGGCGTCGCCGTCGACGCCCTCGGCGCGGACCGACGACGCCAACATCGCGGACTTGAGGAAGTTGGAGGACACGCTCGACGGCGTCCAGCGCGCCCGCGGGTTCTCGACGCCGACCGGCGCGCACACGCCGCTGCACCTGACCGAGTTCGGCTACCAGACCTCGCCGCCCGACCCCTACGACGGGATCCCGGTGGCGCGGCAGTCCCGCTGGCTCCAGGAGGCCGCCTACATCGCCTGGCGCGATCCCCGCGTGCGGACGCTGGTGCAGTACGAGTGGCAGGACGAGCCGACCAAGTCGGTCGGGAGCGGCCGCAAGAAGTACGCGGGCTGGCAGTCGGGCTTGTTCTACAAGAACGGGAAGCCGAAGCCGTCCTTCGCCGGCTTCCGCCACCCCTTCGTCGCCGACGTGACGACGCTCGCGCCCCGCGTGCGCTTCTGGGGCCAGATCCGCCCGGGCCGCTCACATCGCGTCGCGCTCCAGCGCCGGTCGCCAAGCGGCGCCTGGGTGACGATCGCACGGCTGACCACCGACACGCGCGGCGTGCTCGTCAAGACGATGACCTTGCCCGGCCGCGGCGCGTATCGGTACCGGACGACCGACGCGCCGTCGCTGTTGGAGCCCGTCGTCACCTCCGACGTGCTGACGGTCACGCCGCTTCGGCGATCTCCATCGCGCTGATCAGCCCGGTCGCCTCGTCGAAGGCATACACATGGAGAACCTCGCCCTCGGCGATCACCGCGCCGTCGAGCGACCGCACCGTCTGAGCGACCGTCACCACCACGCGCCCGTCGTCGCCCGGCCCGAACCCGACCGGCTCCACGTGCGGGTCGATCTCCGACCACTGCCGCGCCCAGTACTCCTTCACGGCCTCCCGGCCTTTGACCGCTCCGCCTTCGAAGGCCTTCGGCCATTCGACCTCCGGCGTCATCCGCACCAGCACCGCGTCGGCGTCTCGCGCGTTGAACGCGGCGTACATCTCTTGCAGCAGGGTCTGGCGCTCCGGTGTGCTCATGGACGAAACAATACGCAACTGATGAGTTGCGCGTAAAACGCCTGCGCGCGAGGTCGTAACGCGCAGCATTCCGGTACGGTGCGGCGCATCCACCGCGACCGCCGCAGCATCAGCTCGTTCGCGCCGGTCGCGGTCGCCGCCGTGTGGCTGGTCGGCGTGGCGGTCGTCTACTTCGCCCCGGGGTTCGGGCGGCCGCTGACCGGGCTCGGAGGTGTGCCGCTGCGCATCGGCCATCCGGACTTCGCCGCGGTGCACCAGATCGCGGCCGCGCTGCTCATCGTCATGGCCGGATACGGGCTGGGCGCGCCGGTCGCGGCGCGGCTGATCCCGGAGGTCGACGCACCCGGCTGGGCGCGCGCCGCGCTGGCGACCGTCGTCGGGTTCGGACTGCTCGGCGTCGTCCTGCTCGCGATCGCGGGGCTCGGGATCTACCGCCCGGCGCCGGTGATCGCATTGCTGGCGGTGTGCGCAGCGCTCGCGCTCCCGTCGCTCGCCCGGCTCGCCGCGCTGGCGCGCCGACCGCGGCCGTCGGCGCCGCGCCTGCCGCGCGTCTCCGCGACCGGCTGGGGCGTGGTCGCGCTCTTCGCCGTCGCGCTGGGCTACAGCCTCGCCGGCGCGTTGGCGCCGGAGGTCGGCATCGACCCGCTCTGGTACCACCTCGGCTTCCCGCACCACTGGCTGGCGACCGGGCACCTGAACGACTTCCCGCTGCAGTACACCGCGGTCTACCCGTTCTCCACCGAGTTGCTGTACGGCGGCGCGCTCGCGCTTGACGGCGACGTCCCGGCCCAGCTCCTGCACCTCGTCTTCGGCGTGCTGCTGGTCGCCGGGACCATCGACCTCGGCCGACGCCTGTTCAGCCCGCGTGCCGGCGTCGTCGGCGGCCTCGTCCTGGCGACCGCGCCGATGGTGATGTGGCAGGCGACGACCGCGCACGTCGACCTCGCCTCGGCGGCGTTCGCGATCTGGGCGGTGAACGTCGCGGTCGCCACACGGCCGGTGCCAACCCGCCGCGCGGCAGTCGCCGTCGGCGTCCTGCTGGCCTTCGCGCTGTCGGCCAAGCTCGTGATGGCTTTCGTCGCGCCGGGCCTGGTCTTGCTGATGTTGTGGGGCGCGCCGCAGCGGGCCGTGCGCGACCGGCTGATCGACACGGTGGTGATGGGCGCGATCGCGCCGCTGGCCGCGCTGCCGTACCTGATCCGCGCCGAGGTCCTCACCGGCAACCCGTTCTTCCCGAGCTTCTACGACGTCTTCGGCGCGCACGACGGCCGCTGGACCGCGGACTCCGAGCGCGGCCTCGACGGCCTGCTCCAGCACTTCGGCGCCGGGCACGGCGTGGAGCGCTTCCTGACGCTGCCGTGGGACCTGACGATGAAGACCGGACACTTCGACGGCACCTACGGGCTGTTGTTCCTGGTGTTGATCCCGTTCGCCGTGCGGTTGCGGCCGCGTCGGCTGCCGCTGCTGGTCGCGCTCACCGCGTTCCTATACGTCTTCTGCTGGTTCTTCGTCGGCCGCACGCTGCAAGCGCGCTTCTTGGTTCCCGCCTTCGCGCTGGCTGCGCCGCTGGCGGGCGCGGGCTTCGAGAGCGCGCTGACGCTCGCCCGCCGCGCCGGCCGGCCCGCCGCCACCGCGCTGACCGCCGCCGTGGCGCTCTTGTTGGTGCTCATGCTCCCGCCGTTCCTGGGCTGGTGGGATCGCGAGCGCGACCAGGGCCATTACCTCGCGGTGGCCATCGACCACCTGCCGCTGCCGTTCCTGCTCGGCGGCCAGACGCGCTCTGAGTACCTCGACCGCTACATCCCGATCCACGGCAGCGACCGGGTGCTCGCGAAGGTCGCCCGGCCTGGCGACCGTGTGCTGTCGATCGACTCCTGGATCGACAACTCCCACACCGACGTCGAGCACGCGCCCTACTTCGCCGCCGCGCTGGGCCGCATCTACGACCCGACGGCCGGCGACGCCGCCCAGATGGCACTACTGCGCCGCTGGCACCTGCGCTTCATCGTGATCAACCGCGCCGAGCGCGACAGCCGCCCCAACGGCCCGATCGCGCTGCTCTCCGACCGCTTCGTCGCCCGCCACCTGCGCCTCGTCCACCGCGACGCGCGGTCGCTGCTCTACGAGGTCCGAGATTTCTAAGCGCGCAGCTTGTAGCCCTGCCGGAAGAGGCGCAGGTTGAGGAGGAAGAGCCCGGCGGTGGCGAGGGTCAGGAAGAGCAGGGCCAGCGGGATGTTGATCTCGGAGTAGCCCAGGAAGCCGTAGCGGGTCAAGCCGATCATGTAGTAGATCGGGTTGATGTGGGTGAGGGTCTCAAACGGCTGCGGCAGCAGCGACGCGGAGTAGAAGACGCCGCCGAGGAAGAGCAGCGGCTGCAGGACGAAGGTCTGGGCGAAGGAGACGTCGTCGAACTGCTCGGCGCGGACGCCGACCAGGACCCCGAGCTGGGCGAAGAAGAAGCCGACGAGGAACAGCGCCGGGATCAGGACCTCGATGTGGTCGACCGGGACGCCGACGAGCGCGGTCGCGGCGAGGAAGGTCAGCAGCGCCACAAGACCGCCGCGCAGGAAGCCGCCGAAGGTGAAGGCCAGCAGCAGCTCCAGCGGCGAGGCAGGTGAGCTCAGCTGGTCGTCGATCGCCCGCTGGAACTTCTGCTGGAGGATCGAGCTCGAGTTGTTGCTGAACGCGTTCATCGCCCAGGCCATCATGATCAGGCCGGGGACGACGAAGACCACGTAGTCGTAGCCGTGCAGCTCCCCCACGCGCGAGCCGAGCGCGGCGCCGAAGACCGAGATGTACAGGAAGGTCTCCAGCAGCGGCGCGCCGACGGTCTGGCGCTTGATCTTCATGAACCGCGCGACCTCGCGGCGCAGCAGCGAGGCGAAGCGGATCTGGGCGGGCGTCAGCGTCACGCGGGAGTCGAAGACGCTCATGCGACCAGCCCTCGCGACAGCTCTTTGCGACCGACGAGCTCGAGGTAGGCGTCTTCGAGGCCGGCGACGCCGTAGCGCGCCGCCAGCTCCGCGGAGGAGCCGGACGCCACCAGCTCACCGCCGTTGATGAAGGCGATCCGGTCGCAGAGCTGCTCGGCCTCTTCGAGGTAGTGCGTCGTCAGCAGGATCGTCGTCCCCTCCGCGTTGATCCGCTGCACGTAGTGCCACAACTCGAGGCGCAGCTCGACGTCGACGCCCGCGGTGGGCTCGTCGAGGATCAGCAGCCGCGGCCGGTGCATCAGCGCCCGCGCCAGGATCAGCCGGCGCTTCATGCCGCCGCTCAGCGTCCGCGTGCGGTCGTGGCGCTTGCCGCTCAGCGAGAAGGCTTCCAACAACTCGGCGGTGCGCTCGCGGCGGTCCTTCTTGCGCATCCCGAAGTAGCCGCCGTGGAAGTCGAGCGTCTCCTCCAGGGTCAGGAAGTGGTCCAGGTTGAGGTCCTGGGGCGCGAGGCCGACCGCCAAGCGCGCGTCGGAGTAATTGTCGATCGCGTCGTGGCCGAAGACGCGGATCCCGCCGCTCGTCGGCGACGCCAGCCCCGTCGTGCAGTGGATCAAGGTGGACTTGCCCGCGCCGTTGGGGCCGAGCAACCCGAAGAACTCGCCCGCGCCGATCTCGAGCGAGACGCCCTTCAGCGCCTCGGTCCCGGTCGGGTAGCGCTTGACGAGGTCGGTGATCTCCAAGGCGGCGGGCGTCTGCACGTCCGCCATCATCGGACCTCAACCGCGCTTGAAGTCAAGCCCGCGTGCCGATCAGGCACGCGTGAACCGGCGGCCGGTCACCGGCGAGACGGCCTCGTCGATCGCCTCGGCCTCCTTCTCGGCCTGCGCGGCCTCCATCGCGGCCAGGCGCTCCGGCGTCATCGCTGTGTCGTCCTCGTTCTCGACCAGCCACTGCGCCGCCTCGGCGCGGGCCGCGTCGTCCACGACGATCTGCTTGCCCGACGCGTAGTACTTGTCGATCTCGGCGAACAGCTCCTCGACCAGGTTCTCGGTCTTGACCTTCTTCAGCGGCTCGCCCTTGGAGAAGATCATCGCGCTGTCCTTCGCGCCCGTGATCCCGAAGTCCGCGTGGCGCGCCTCGCCGATGCCGTTGACGGCGCAGCCCAGGATCGAGACCTCGATCGGGTCCGCGTAGGCCTCCAGCCGCCGCTCGACCTCCATGACGACCGAGTCCATGTCGAACTGAAGGCGCCCGCACGTCGGGCAGGCGATCAGCACCGGGCCGCGCTCGCGCAGCTTCAAGGCCTTCAGGATCTCCCAGGCGACCTTGACCTCTTCCTCGGCGTGGAAGGTCGAGAGCGAGATCCGGATCGTGTCGCCGATCCCATCCGCCAGCAGCGTCCCCAGACCGACGGCGCTCTTCAACGAGCCCGACCACTTCGTGCCCGCCTCGGTGATCCCGAGGTGCAGCGGGTGGTCGATCTTCTCGGCGAGCAGGCGGTTGGACGCGATCGTGTTCGGCACCGACGTCGACTTCATCGACACCTTGAAGTCGTAGAAGTCGAGCGTGTGCATCAACTCGACCCACTCGGTCGCCGCCGTCACCAGCGCCTCGACCGGGTTGGTGAACTCGAGGTCGCGCAAGTGCTTGGGCAGCGAGCCGGAGTTGACGCCGACGCGGATCGGGGTCGAGGCGGCCTTGGCGGCGGCCACGACCTCGGCGACCTTGTCCGGCCCGCCGATGTTCCCCGGGTTGATCCGCACGCAGTGGGCGCCGGCCTCGATGGCCTTGATCGCCAGCGTGTGGTTGAAGTGGATGTCGGCGATGATCGGGATCGGGGACTCGACCACGATCGTCTTCAGCGCCTCGACGTCCTGCTCGCGCGGCACGGCGCAGCGGACGATGTCAGCCCCGGCCTCCGCCACGCGCCGGATCTGGTCCATCGTCGCGGTCAGGTTCGCCGTCTCGGTCTTCGTCATCGTCTGGACGGCGACGGGCGCGCCGCCCCCAACAGGGACGGAGCCGACGTGAATCTGACGGGCAGAGGCCATGGCACCCATTCTAGTAAGGCGGATTGCGCCTAGACTGCCGCTCCGTGGCCCCCACAGACGTCTACGGGACCGCACGGGGTCAGACGAGGGCGCGCATCGCGTCGCCGATCGCCGCTCGTGCCCGCGCGCGGAGGCACGCGGCCTTCTTCGGCCTTACCCGGCTGCAGCCAGGCATGCGCGTGCTCGACGTCGGCTGCGGCACGCTCGGTCTACGCGCGCTGGAGCCGGAGCTGGAGATCACCGGCGTCGACCTCTCGCCGCGCCCCACCTACCCCGGGCCGTTCCTACAGGCCGATGTGACCGAGGGCCTGCCGTACGCCGACGGCGAGTTCGATCTCGTCTACTCCTCCAGCGTGATCGAGCACATCCCGCCGGCGCGGCGGGCGGCGTTCGCGGCGGAGATCAACCGCGTCGGGCGCGGGTTGTACGTGCAGACGCCGGCCAAGTCGTTCCCGGTCGAGCCCCACAGCCTGCTGCCGTTCGCGCACTGGCTGCCGGTCGCGGTTCGCAAGCCGTATTGGCGCCTCGGCGCGCAGGGGTTCTGGGAGGACGTGTCGTTGCTCACGCGCGGCGAGGTCGGCACGCTGTTCCCGGGTGCCGACGTGCACGCTGAGCGCCTCGGGCCGCTCGCGAAGTCGTGGATCGCGATCCGGCACGTCGCGTGACCCAGCCCGTCTGTCTCCGTGATCTCCAGCCGCTGGTCGAGGGCAAGCTGGACGCCGGCCCGCTCGGGTACTTCGCGGGCGGCGCGACCGACGAGCGCACGCTGATCGACAACGAGGCAGCGTTCGCGCGGCGCCAGCTGCTGCCGCGCGTGCTGGTCGATGTTTCTGAAGTGTCGACCGCCACCAAGGTCCTCGGCACGCCGATCTCGATGCCCGTGATCGTCGCGCCGGTCGCGCTCCAGCGCATGGCGCACCCCGACGGCGAGCCCGGGATGGCGCGCGCCGCCGCGGCCGCGGGGACGCTGATGACGGTCTCCACGCTGGCGACCGCCACCGCGCGCGAGGTCCACGAGGCCGCGCCCGACGCGCCACGCTGGTTTCAGTTGTACGTCTTGAAGGATCGCGGCGTCACCCACGCGCTGATCGACGAGGCAGTCGACTGCGGTTACAAGGCCCTCGTGCTGACCGTCGACGCACCCCGCGCCGGCCGCCGTGAGCGGGATCTGCGCACCGGCTTCGCCGTCCCACCCGGCATCGACATGCCCGGCGTTACCGCCGCCGCAGGCCACTCGTCCGGCCTCACGCCCGCGGACTTCTTCTCTTTGGTCGACGCTTCGCTGACCTGGAAGGACCTCGAGACGCTCGTCGAGGCCGTCGACCTCCCAGTGGTGGTCAAGGGCATCCACGCCGCCGCCGACGCCCGCCTTGCTTTGCAGCACGGCGCCGCCGCGGTGATCGTCTCCAACCACGGTGGCCGCCAACTCGACGGCGTCCCGGCCGGGATCGACATGCTCGAAGACGTCGTCCAGGAGGTCGGCGGCGACGCCGAGGTCCTGGTCGACGGCGGGGTGCGGCGCGGCACCGATGTGTTGAAGGCGCTGGCGCTGGGCGCCTGCGCGGTGTTGGTAGGCCGTCCGCTGCTGTGGGGTTTGGCGTGGGACGGCGAGGCGGGGGCGCGGTGGGTGCTTGACACGCTGAAGGCGGAGCTGGAGTTGGACCTCATGCTGCTCGGCGCGGCGGCGCCGGCGGACGTGGCGCGGCACCATTTGCGCTGAGGGAGGCGCGCTGGGCCGGCGGCCCACCTCCCCCATCGAAGGAGTGGGCGGCAGCTCGAGTAGAACTACGAAAACTGCAGGTATCCCTTCGCCCGATCGACGATCACACAGTGCGCACGATGTGCGGACCGCGTCCGCTGTTCGACGTCACCGTGAGCGTCTGAGGGGACCGTTCCACGACGTCGTTCGTACCGAGAATGCAACCCGCACCAGTCGATCGCAGGGTCGATGAAGTCGCGAGGGCCAGCGTGTCGGCGGTCGCGGCGTTGTCCGTGTAGGTCGCGGGCACCGTACCCTCGATGTGGCAGAGCTTCGTCCCGGGATTAGCGAGAGTCAGACCGCAAGTCAGATCGATCGTCCCGCTCGTCACCGTAGTCACGGTCGGTTGCGCCGTCGTAGTCAGCCTGTACCCGCAGGTGATTTCCGTGTTCTGACCGGCGAGGTTGCAACCCGTGTAAGTCATCGTGCCAGAGATGCCGCTGTAGGTCGTTCCGACGAACGAGCCGGCGACATACGTGCCCGTGACAGAAGCGCTCGGGCAAACGAAGGTGCCGCCAGTCGACGAGGACAGCGTCACGGCCGGCCCCGTAGCCGTAAACGTCCCTGTGCCGTTGACGTGCCACGTCACCGCGCTGGCCGTCCCGGCCAACGCGCCGACAACCGCAGCCACCGACGCCACGAGGACGACGAGGCGAGAGATCCTGCTCATATAGAAATCACCTGAATTGATTTTGAGAGTCGCGGTGCAATTTCGGCACCGCAGAACGACGGACGCGCCATAGCGCTAGGACCTCGCTACGAGATCGAGCTGACCGTTCCACCCCTAACCCGGCCAACCTCACCGCTCGCACGCCCTGCCGACCTTGGGGTCGGGCAACTTACGAGCCGAGCCACCATCACACCGCAGGCCGAGGGGACCAGCCAGAGCCAGGCCGACAGGACCTGCCATTTGGCAGTCGGATGGGCTCGACCGAACGCTGTTCTTCTGTTACAGCGCCTAGAGATGTTCCACCGATAGGCCAGACCACCAACGGCACGGCACCCGCACAGCTCACACCCCAGACGCTGAGTATCACTCACCAGCCACCTGGCATATCGCGGGCCCAGGATCGCCCTCGGCCCTGCCGCTCTGGCAGCTTCGTCAAGCCGAGCCCTCTCAGCTCCGCGGGGCCCGCGAGCGCGTGACCAGGGGAAAGTGGGTCATGCTCGTCCGTTGGACGAGCATGACCCCGCGAAAGCGACGCTTTCTGTCTCTCCTCCGCTCAGACGCGGTGGTCGTCGAGAATCACCGGCGCCCGGTGGTTTTCTTGGCCTTGGCCGCCTTCTTGCAGCCGTCGATCGCCGGCTTGGCGGTCTTGGTATGCACCAATCCGTTCTGGCCGGTGATACGCAGGTCGAACGTCATGTCTCGCTTGCAGGTCGACTTGCCCACGACCACGAGGATTCCGTGCTTGCCACCGTTGATCTTCAACTTGAATGACTTGATCGGAGCGTCGGGGATGGCACTGAACGTCGTCACCAAGCGGTCGATCGAATCGACCTGGGACTTGGCGTTCAGATCGATCGTCACCCCATCGCCCGACAAGGGAATCCAGAGGTTGGGCAGCGTCGAGACGACGCGGCCGGTCTTGGTCGTGCGGCGGCCTTCGACGAAGTAGACAGGGCCGTTGAGGTCGTGCGGGAGCACCGATCGGGCCGACGCGGTGCCCACGATCGAGGACTTCGGACAGCTGAACTTGGCGGCCTGCTCGGGCTTGCACAACGCCTGGGCGTTCTTGGGCTCGAGAACCAGCGCGAGCGGGAGCTTGGCCTCGACCTTGGCGATGTTGGTGCCACCCGGCTTCTGGGTCACCGCGGCTTCAAGGCTGGGCGACGTGCCGTCCTTGGTGGACTTGCTGCCGCGCAACTTGAACTTGAACGTCTCCTTGAGGTCCAGGCCCCGGCACCCGCCGAGGCGGAAGGTGACCTTCTGGTCACTGACCGCGCCACCCAGAGCGCCGAAGCTGCCGAAGATCGACTGGCTGGCGCAGCTCGTCGGGTTGAACATGAACTTCTCGCGGTCGATCGTCAGGCGGACCTGCCGCAGCCGCAGCGGGATGCCTTGGATGATCGTCGGCAAGGGATCGGACTTCACTGTGACGTGCGCGTCCTTGCGATCGACGTAGAGGCCGGCGCGGACCACCACGACGCCGAGGTCGAACGGCCCGGCCTGCCCGGCCGTCGGCACGGCGATCGACAGGCCGAACGGCGCGCCCTTGTACGGCCCCGTCAGATAGACGCCGCCCGTGAGAGCCAGCGGCTGACTGCCCGGTCCGGACTGCGCGGCGACGGTACCGATCCGGCTCGCCGCAGGGCAGGAGCCAGCGTTGGCCGAGCTCGGATCGCATTGCGTCACCGAGCCGATGTCGGCCAACAGGCCCTTTGGCAACTCGGTGTCGATCCGCTGCAGGAACGGCATGCCGTCCGACCGCGTGAGCGCGAAGAGGAACCGCGAGTACTGGCCGGCCAGCGTGTTCGTGGTGCTGGCCGTAAAGGACGGCGCGAACGGCTTGGACGAGCAGTTCTGATCGATCGTCATCGGTGAGTCAAGGCCCACCGGCGTGCTCGACGCCCACGACGTGATCTCCACATGCGTGTTGTAGGACCCGCACGTGGTCGGGGTCGCTAGCGCGGCCTGGGCGCCGCCGGGGAACTGGACCAGCATGCGCGAGAATGGCAATTGTGGCGTGTTGTCGAACGTTGCGGTCAGTTGACCACTCACCGGATTGAGATCGATCTTCCCCGGCAGCTTCACGTAGAACCCGGGCCCCTTGACGGCCAGGTACAACGCGATCAGCGACCGGAACGGGTTGTCGTTCTGGGTGGCCAGGATGATGTCGCCGGTCAGCGGATCGTCGAGCAGCGGCGTCTCGATGGTGACCTTGCCGAGCTTCGACGAGGTCGGACAGCTGGGCGCGTCGTTGGTGCCTAGGCCTATCTGGGCGGGCGAACACGCGCCGAGACCCGCGGCCGAGGAGGGCGAGACCGACATGCCATCGGGGAATTTCATGACGACCTGGCGTACATGCGCCGTCGAGAGGCCGTCCGGGTCGTCGCTCTGCGGGACCTTGAGGTCGACGGTCAGGCCCGTGGGCGCGTCGGCGACCTTCGCCAGTGGGAGCACGTCGACCGCGGGCGTGAACGGAAGGCGATCGCAGCCCTCGAAGGTCAGCGGCGTGCCGTCGATGTCGGTAGTCAGCACGCGCGTGTCGAAGACGCCCCGGTGCTCCCACGTGTCACCGCGGGCGGTGAAGGCGGCGGGCGTCGACGAGCACGACGTCGGAGCGCTCAGGAACGGCACGCGTCGTGCGTCGGTGGACCGGGGTGGCACCTCGCTGCGCTGTGCGTCATGGCTCGGGTCGGTTGGCACCCCCCAGAAGGTGATGTCGGCGCTGCGAATCGGCTGGGCCTGCGACAGCGCGAGGCTGCCGGAGGAGATCCCGTAGTCACCAGGCCGGACCCGCGCGTCGATCACGTTGACCACGCCCAGGACGTTGAACCCGAAGCGCGCAGGGACATCGGGCCCGTGGGCGATGTTGTAGATGCCGACCGTGTGCTCCTCGTTCGTGAAGACGTGGGCGATCCCCAGTTGCGAGGCGACGGGGCAGGCCGCCAGTCCGCCCGCCGGGTTGGCCAGGTCGATGGGGTCGCACGTCGCCACGCCCGTCGGATCGCCCACAAGGCCGGGGGGCAGGTCCAGGTCGATCGAGTGCACCGACTCGGTCGGGCCGGCCGGAGCCGGCTCGCCGCCGATGACCGGACTGGGATCCGACGGCAGCTCGATCGAGAACGTGAAGTCCGGATGCGCCCCCGCCTGGCGAGAGAACTGCCCATCCGGCCCGGTCAGCGAGACACCAACACGCTCGAAGCGGAAGTCGGCCTGAGCGGTCGCGGCCAGCGCGAGCACCACACCGACCAACGACACCACCATGGCGATCCTGCGAATCATGGCCATCACCTACTTGCCGAGGGTCCGAGAGAACTTGGCCGACGAAGAGCCCCAACCGCCGGTGAGCGTGACCTTCACCGACACCTTGAACCTCCGATGGGCTGACTTCAGCGCACGCGCCTTCCGGCTGAGCGGAACCGTGATCGAGTAGGTCCCCGCCTTGGCCACATTGCGCACGCTCTTGACCACACGCGTGCCACTCACCTGCACCCGCCCACGCTGGGAGGCACGGAAGCTGATGCGCACGGACTTCAAACCAACGCTCATCTTGGTCACCGTGAGCCGGACACGCGGCGGATTCGCCTTGAGACCTGCTTCCTGGTCTGGAAGCTCAGGCGGCGAGGTCCCCCGCGATGGGCTCTCGACCGGGCCGGACTGCGGCTCGGCGCACTCGTTCCTCACGCACTCAGCGCTCGCGGGCGGCGACTGCCTGAAGGGATTGGCACGGAAGCTGTAGACGTCGATCTCCCCGTCGTTGTCCTGGCCGACCAGCGACTGATCGGTCGTGAAGTACATGATGCTCCCGTCCGGCGTGGCATCGGCGAACCGCGCGGTGAAGTTGCCCTCGCCCGGGCTGATCAACGACAGCTTGCCGTCCTGGTAGGAGTAGACGTCACGCGATCCGTTGTGATCGGCCGGGACCAGCCGCGCAGCGGTGTCGAAGAACATCAACCCGTCGTTGTTGACCACCGCCGGCACCCGGTTGCTGACCGTCCTCGTCCCAAGGGGAAGGCCGAAGTCACGTCCACCGCTTCCGCCATCGGACGGGCACGAGACGCAGACGTCGGTCTGGGCCTCGGCGTCGTACAAGTGCACCGACGGGACCTGGGAGTCGACGTAGGCCAGATACCGGCCGTCGGGACTCGCGAAGCGCTGGATGCCGGCGTCGAGAGAGAAGATCAGCGACGAGGTCGTGAAGGTGTGCGTGACACCATCACGCCACGATTGCGATCCGCCGGCATCGGCGGCGAAGAACACCGTGTTGGCGTCATCCCCGACCGCGTACACGGCGCCTGCAGAGGTGCTGAACGGCTGGCCGATGAACTCCACGTCTCCAGACTGCATGTCGACGCGATACATCCACCTGTTGTTGAGGGACGGTGGATTGTCGGCCGTCAGCCGCTGCTCCGTACGGATGATCGCGTACCGCCCGTCGCGGCTGACGCCGTCAAGCTTGGCGGCCACCACCGTGCCCTGCGGAACATCGCCGCCGGCCTCCGCAACGGAGACCGGGGTCGTCGCGCCACCCAGCACGTGACGGTGGACCGCGCCATCGCCGTCTTCCAAGTCGTAGAACATGATGTTGCCATCATCGGAGACGTATCGCGACGTCAACTCGTTCCCCGTGTCCGGCCTCCGGATGGAGGCGGTGCTCGAGCTCTGCAGTGTCAGCCCCCCGGTGCGTGACCAGCGATACATCGCTTCCGTCGGCGCGCCGGGCAGAAGGCTCCTCGGCGACATGAACGTAATCCAGCTGAAGTCCGGTGCCCCGGCCAGGAACATGTTCTCGGCCTGGATGGTCGACATCAGGAGATACGCCCTCCACCCTGGCGCCGAGCCGATCAACGTGTAGTCACCGGTCCGCACGTCGACGACGTAGATGTTGCCGCTACCTTGCTCCGCACCCGGAGCCAAGACACGGTTGCTGACCACCAGCGCGTGAGAGAAGTCCGACGAGATCGCCTGCGTGACCACCTCTGTGATGTTGCGCGGCACGCTCAGCGGCGGGTCCATGGGGGTCCAGCGAAGCCAGTCATCGCTGCCTCTGCGGCTAAGGTAGCGCGTGAAGATCACCGCGCTCGGGGAGTCGGTCGGCGCCGCGGCCAGGGTGTAGCTCACGGCGGACCCATCCGTGGCGGCTTGGAAGCCCAGCTTGCTGTTGACCACGCCGCCCTTCTTGTCGACCGGGGTCACCTGCTCATAGCCTCGCGCCGGGGGATTTGTCGCTGTCGTGGTGAAGGTGCGGTCAGACCCTTCGGTCGTGCCGGCCGCGTTGCTGGCCACCAGCCGGTAGTGATAGGTCGTTCCAGGCTGCAGCCCGGTGACCGGCCGGCTGACCACTCGCGGCGTCCGGCTCGACCCCGCCGGGGCCTCGCTGCCAGCCGGGGCGCGGTTGCCGTACGCCGTGGTCGTCCCGTACTCGAAGTGATAGGTCGTCTGCCCGCCGTAGGTGTCGATCGTGCCGTTCAACTCCGCCGAACCGGCGGTGACCGCCGCCGCCGCGCCGGTCTGCACGTTCGGCGCCGCGAGCGGGCTGTCGAAGGTCACCGCGGCCGACGTGTTCTCGGTGACGGCGTTGTTCGCATGCGTGGAATTGGCTGAGATGCGGATCCGCCAGGAGTTGTTTGCCCCCGCCGGCACGTCGTCCTCGATCGTCGCCGTCCCGGTGACGTTTTGGTCGGCCAGGCGAACCCACGGATTCCCAGGATCACCGGGATTCGAAACCGGATAATCACCGCAGGCGGCGGTCGCCGGGCAGTACTCGAACCGCGCTGCCGTCGACTGGCCCACTGCCGCGACCTGCGCCGCGACGTGCACGCCGGTTGCGGTCACATTCGACAGTACCGGGGTGTCCAGGCCAGGCTGATCCGCGGGGACGAAGGTGCTGGCCGTGGCACTGCCGTCCACGACGTAGATCCGGTCGCTGTTTCCGTCCCACGCGACGCCCTGCACGGACTGCGAGGTCGGGAAGCGCGTCAAGAACAGCTCCGTCCCACCGGCGGTGAACCCCTGGAGATACGTCTGGCCGCGCCAGCTGACGGCCACGACCACATCGCCACTCTGCGGCTGGACCGCCACCCCGACCGGCTGACTTCCGCTCACCAGCGACAACGCCCCTTGCGACGTGCCCGCCGAGGAGAACCGCCCAATCTGCGAACCGTCGATGACGTAGATCGTGCCGGTCGGTCCAACCGCGATGGCCCCCAGATCCTGAAACGGGCCGCCAGCACCACCGAACGACGAGATCAGCGAACCATCGGCCGCCGACAACCGCTCGATGAGCCCGGTCCCCTGATCGGCGACCAACAGATCGCGTGAGACCGGATCGACCGCCAACGCCCTGGGCTGTGGAGACAACAGCGACGGGGCAAACGTCGGGTCGACCGTGTAAGCCGGCGTCGGGGCACCGTCCGAGACGTGCTTCTCCAATCCCGAACCAAAGGAGGACGAGTTCATCGACACATACAGCGAGCCGTCGATCGGGTCCACCGCCACATCCTGCGGGGCGAAGACCGACGAGCCGCTTACCGAGGTGAGAGAGGTGCCCCCCGCGGCGGCGTCCGGCGCGAACACCGCGACCCCACCGTTCTGCTGAACCGCAACGAAGATGTCGCCGGTCGACTGCCCGACTGCAACGCCGGTGTGCTTCGGGTCCTGAGGCGCATCACCGCCTCCGAAGGACGCGAGATACCCATAGGAGTCGATCGCCGTCGCACCGCTGGCGACAGACACGAACCCACACGACAGCAATAGCACCACGCCCACCACCAAGACCAAGCGGGCGCGCACCGCTGCATTCACGGCATCTGCGGCACTGCGCATAATTCGACCCTTCTCCCTCGTGTAAGACAGCGCCGCGTCACTTCAGACCTAAGACCTGACGCAAGAGAGCGACCTTAACACTAGAGTCAACCCTGTTTCCGTCTTTTATCTTTCGGCCTCGAAAGACCCAACTGCACGGATACGGGGACTCGATTGCCCAGGAGTGGCGATCATCGTTAGGCCAACGGCCCACCCCCGAAGGGATGGGCCGTCAGTCGGAGTAGAACTAAGAGACAGCTGTGCGCGAACTGCGATTACGCAGTGCGCACGATGTGCGGGCCGTTGCCGCCGTTAGACGTGATCGTGAACGTCCCCTCGGAGAGGTGCGCGGGGTCATTCGACCCGAGGGCACAACCCGCACCAGTGCTTCGCAGGGTCGACGAAGTTGCGATAGTCAGCGTGTCCGCCGACCCGGTCCTGTCGTGGTAGGTCCCGAGCACCGAGCCCTCGATGTGGCAGAGCTTCGTGGTCGGGCTCGACGTCAGAGTCAAGCCGCAAGTCACATCGGCGGTCCCCGTGGTCAGAGTAGTCACCGTCGGCTGCGCCGTCGCAGTCAGCCTGTACCCGCAGTTGACGAACACGCCCTGTCCGGCGAGGCTGCAGCCGGTGTAGTTGACCGTGCCCGAGATACCGCTGTAGGTCACGCCGACAAACGGGCCGGCAGCGTACGTGCCCGTGGCCGACGAGGCCGGGCAAACCAGGTTGCCGCCAGTCGACGAGGACAACGTCCCGGGGGTCCCGGCGGCCGTGAACGATCCCGTGCCGGCGACGTGCCACGTGACCGCGCTGGCCGTCCCGGCCATCGCGCTGACAACCGCTGCCACCGACGCCACGAGGACGACGAGGCGAGAGATCCTGCTCATAGAAATCACCTGAATTGATTTGAGAGTCGCGGTGCAATTTCGGCACCGCAGAACGACGGGCGGCCGTGGCGCTAGAATCGCGCAACGAAATACAGTGATCGATAATCACATTTGCTCGATTCACGTTATCGCTCGCACGCCCTTCCGGCCTTGTTCCGGCGACTAGCGAGCCGAGGACCATGACACCGCAGGCCGCAAGTGCCGGCCACAGCCAGGCCGACAGGACCTGCCAGTTGGCAGTCGGATGGGCTCGCCCGAACGCTGTTCTTCTGCTAACCGGCGTCTAGGTATATCCATCGTTAGGAGCAGGCCACCAGTGACGTGGTGCCTACGCAGATGACAACGGAGACCCTGAGCTCTGTTATCGGCCAACTTGCAGAAAGCGGTCTCAGGATCGCCCTCGCTCCTGCCCCATCGGTACCTGTGACACGCCGATCCCGCCTCAATTCCGTCGGCGGACTCATGGAGAGACGACGGTCAGCGCTTTCCCGCCGCGTCGAGGACCAGCGGTGCCTTGCCGGTCGATCAGGAGGTAGCACCGCTGAGCACCGGCCAGCGCTGGTCGTCAGCAATTCCCAGCCGCAGCGCGTCCTTGAGCGTCGCATCGCGGTCCACGCCAGGCCCGCGCCGGTACGCACGATGTGGGAGTCGGTGAGCTGCTTGACGATCTTGGATAGCAGACACGCGGCACCGCTGCTCGGCAGGCGACGAGCGTGGCGTCGTCAAATGTGCGTGTAGATCGCCCGGTTGACTAGCAGCCCGTAAGCACGGCGATCGGCGGCAGCACTGTCGGCCCGGCCTGGCCCGGTGACCTGGCTGGAGCGCGCCGCCAGTGGCAGCCGCGCCCTGTGACAATAACGCCGAACGCTGAGGCGCCTACGCCGCCCGCGGCAACTCTACGACGGCCCACCGGCGCCGCCGGCTAGCAACGCTACACCGATGGCCCACCCCCCATCGAAAGGAGCGGGCCATCAGTTGGAGTAGAACTATGAGAACTGCGGTACTGCTCCGCGCGACCGCTACTACGCAGTGCGCACGATGTGGGCCAGCATTCACAACGCGTACGTGAAGTGGCTCAGGTAGGCGAGGTCGTTCGGACCGATCAGGCAGGATGGACCAGTAGCTCGAAGCTCAAGTCTGATCGGCGATTCCAGTCACCACAGTCGCCGTGGGCTGCGTCTGTCCAGTCAGCTGGAGCCGCGGGTTATTTCCACGTTCTGGCCCGCGAGGGAGCAGCCGCTGTAAGTGATCGAGCCCGAAGCCCGCTGGAGACGCCGTAACGTGGAACGACCCGGTGCCGCTGACGTGCCACGTCAACGCGCTGGCCGTCCCGGCCATCGCGCCGACCACCGCCGCCACCGACGTCACGAGGACGATGAGGCGCGAGACCCTGCCCATGCTGATCACCCGACCTTCTTGGCTTGGAGTCGCGATGCGCTCGGGCACCGCAGGACGACGGACGCGCCGTAGCGCTTGAACCATCGCAACGAGATCAAGCCAACCGGTCTTCATCGGTGACCGGCCAACCTCAACCGCTCACATGACCTGCCGGCCTTCGATCCGGCGGCTTGTGAGCCGAGGACCATGAGACTCTGGGCCCTCAGCTCCAACAAGAGCCAGAACGACAAGACCTGCCACCCGGCCGTCAGATCGCCTCGACCTAACGCCGTTCCTCTGATACTCGGCGTCTAGATATTTCCGCCGTTAGTCCCAACCCACGAGCGGCACGGGCGTGCGACTGTCAACACCTCAGCCACTCAGCACTATTCATCGGCCAACTGGCAGATCATCGCCCCAGGATCATGCTCGGTCCTGCCCCGCTGGCACCTTCGTCAGCCGCCACTATCCGCGCTGAGCGACTCGCGCAGCTTGCGCGCCTCCTCGATCAGCGCCTCCTGCTGCTTGATGATCGCGTCCAGGCGCTTGCGCACCTCGGCGTCCGAGGGCCGCTTGGTCGACCCGGGCGTCGCGGTGCTCGACGGCGACGAAGACGACGGATCGGACTCCGGCGCCGTCTCGGTCTCCCTCGTCCCCGCGTCCGCCCCGGCCGGCGGCACGACGCCGGTCGCCAGGTAGCGCAGCGTCCGCGCCTCGGCCTGCGGGTCGGTGTCGTTGTCGAAGATCGTGACGACCTTGTTGCGCTCGGCGTCGACGATCACGGTCTTGGACACCGAGTTGGCCGCGTTGGGGATGATCGACACCAGGTAGACGAGCCGCCCGGCCACGAACACCGGCCGTGGCTCGACCACGCGGAAGTCGCCGGTCTGCGCGCCGCCCTGGTCGTGGTTGGCGAAGTCGACGCCCGGGATCGTCACCGACCGCACGGTTTGCAGCGCCCGCCGGTTGCCGGTCAGCGACGATCCGGCCGGCACGCGCCAGAGCTCGGTCTTGCCGGTCACCGCGTCGGTGAGGAAGATCGCGTTGACCGCGAACGCGCGCCCGTACGGTTCGGCGACCGTGACCCACTTCGCGCCCCGCTGCGGCCCGAAGTCGATCAGGTAGGGCTGCTGGTTGTCCTCCGTGTCGCTGATGTGGGTCTGCTCCTCGTGAACGAACCACGCGTTCCAAAGACCCTTCTTGTAGGCGTAGGCGTCCTGGATGCGCCGCGCCAGCTTCTCGGGGAAGACCCTGCCGGAAGCGACCAGCTCGGGCCGCGCCTGGGCCTGTGCCGGGCTGAGGTCCTCGATCTTGCCGTCCGGATGAACCACGAACACGCCGCCGAACACCGGGCGACGGACGATGAAGCCCTTGTACTTCATGTACGGGACGACGATCAGCGGCTTGCCGGCGGCGTCGAGGATCGCGGTGTCCTCGCCCAGCTCGATCAAGTAATGGCGTTTGAGCAGCTGCCAGCGCAAGTTGTCGGTGATCCGCAGCCCCGGTGCGTACTTGAACGTGGCGTCGACCTGGCGCACGGTCCGTGCGGTCTGCTCGGCGTCGAGCGCGATCAGGCCCTGGCTCTTCTTGTTGAGCTTGCGAAACGCGCCGTTGGGCGAGCGCATCGCGGTCCATGCCAGGCCCTTGTCGGTCCGCACGATGTGGAAGTCGGTGAGCTCCTCGGTCGGCGAGTTGAAGCCGCTGGAGGCGATCTGCTCGGCGACCTCCTTGGGCAGCAACCGCACGGTGCCGCCGCTGGGAAGCTGACCGAGCGTGGCGTAGTCGGTGTGCTTGTAGATCGCGCGGTTGACCAACGGCCCGTTGAACGCCGCGGCGATCGACAGCCACAGCAGGGCGAAGATCGGCACGGCGATGAGCAGCCACCACGGCCGCTCGCCGGCTTGCAGCCGCCGCAGGATGTCCTGGCGCACGCGCCACTGCCGCACGAGCAGCGCACCGACCAACGCCGCAGGCGGCAGCCACACCAGCGGCTTGGTCCAGAAGAACATCACCAGCCCGTGGAACCAGGGCCGGAAGAACCACAACAACGCGAGCCCGACCAGCACGGTGGCCAGAAGCAGAGCGCCAGCGCGCCGACGAGGGGTCATGTGCGGCCGGACCCTACCGGGCCGGGCGGGGAAGTCGGCTCGGCCGCACCTAGGAGGCGCGGAAGTGGTCTCCTGCGACCACCGCCAAGCTGACGGCCCACCCGAATGGAGCGGGCCGTCAGTCAGAGCAGAGCTACGAGTACTGCAGGTACTGCTTCTCGCGATCTGCTGTTAGGCAGTGCGCACGATGTGTGGACCGCGCCCGCTGTTCGACGTCACCGTGAACGCGAAGTGGCTCAAGTGGGCGATGTCGTTCGAACCGAAGAGACAGGATGGACCAGTGGTTCGAAGTTGCGAAGTAGTGATAGTCAACGTGTCTGTAATGGCCGCGTTGTCCGTGTAGATCGCGTGCGGCGAACCTTCAATGTGGCAGAGCTTCGTCCCAGGGACAGCGAGAGTCACGCCGCAAGTCAGATCGAGGTTTCCAGTCGTCACCGTAGTGACGGTCGGCTGATTGGTCGCAGTCAGCCTGAACCCGCAGGTCATCTCCACGTTTTGGCCGGCGAGGAAGCAGCCGGTCCAAGTGATCGAGCCCGAGATGCCGCTGTAGACCGCGCCGACGAACGAGCCAGCGGCGTAGGTGCCCGTGGCCGATGACGCGGGGCACGTAAAGTTGCTGCCAGTGGAGGACAACGTCACGGGAGCGGCCGTGGCGGTGAACGACCCCGTGCCGCCGACGTGCCACGTCACCGCCCCGGCCGTTCCGGCCATAGCGCTGACTACCGCCGCCACCGACGTCACGAGGACGACGAGACGAGAGATCCTGCTCATGATGATCACCCTGATCTTGGTTGAGAGTCGCGATGCATTGCACCGCAGGACGGCGGACGCGCCGTGGCGCTAGGACCTCAACTACGAGATCAAGCCGTCCGGTCTCCGTCGTCGACCAGGCAACTCACCGCCCCTCCCCCTTCGGCCCTGCGGCCGCGGCGATGCGAGCAGGTGACGATGACACCGGACTCCCCCACCTCCAGCCAGAGCCAGGACGGCACGACCTGCCGTCCGGCAGTCGGCCGAGCTCGACCGAACGCCGTTTCCCTATTAACCGGCGTTTAGAGAAGTTCCACCGTCAGGTCAGGCCCCAGCGACAAGGCGCCCGGTCGGGCCCGCGCCCGTTTCGCTGAGTGCCACTCACTGGCCAATTGGCAGGTCAGCGCCCGCGGACGATGCCTAGTCGTGCCGTTCGGGCACAGCCGTCGCCTCAGCTCGGCCGCGCCACCGCCTGGAGCTGCTCGGTGTCATACGACGGGTTATTCCGCCCGTGCGTCAGCCAATTCAGCCCCCACAGCACGACACCCAACGCCAGCAGCAGCCCGGCCCGCGCCCAGATCGCGCCGTCCTTGTCGAAGGCGAGCACCACACACGCGACCGCGCCGATAACCGGCAGCACCGACGGTGCGTGGAAGTGGTCGTGGTCGACCTTGTCGCGCCGCAGGACCAACACCGCGATGTTGACCACCGTGAAGACCAACAGCAACAACAACACGGTGGTGTCGGCGAGATCGCTTAGATCCCCCGTCGCCGCCAGCACCATCGCCAAAACCGTCGTGAACGCGATCGCCACGTACGGGGTCTGGCGCCCCTTCGACACGCGGCCGAACGTGGGCGCGACGATCCCCTCACGGCTCATCCCGTAGACGATCCGCGAGGCCATGATCATGTTGATGAGCGCGCCGTTGGCCAATGCGAACAGGGCGATCACCGAGAAAACGTCTTCCGGGATTCCCAAAGGCCCGGTCGAGGCCACCAGCTGCAGCGCGCCATCAGACGACGCCAGCTCCTTCGTTGGCACCACCATCGACGCGAGCATCGCGACGCCGAGGTAGATCACACCTGCCACCGCCAGGCCGCCGAACAGCGCCGGCGGGTAGTCGCGCCGCGGGTCCTTGCACTCCTCGGCGACGTTGACGGAGTCCTCGAAGCCGATCAGCGCGTAGAACGCCAGCGCGGCGCCGCCGATCATGGCGGAGACGATCGTCTCGCCTTCCTTGATCTCGAACGCGCGCGACGCGTCGCCCTGCCCGTCGGCCAGCGCGGCTGCTGCGACGACCATCACCAACACCAACCCGCCGAGCTCGATCAGCGTCAGCACCACGTTGGTCTTGACCGACTCGTTGATCCCGCGCAGGTTCAGCGCCATCACCGCACCGAGGAAGACCACGGCGACCACGACCGTCGGCACGTCCCCGACCAGCGTGCTCAGGTAGTCGCCGCCGAACGCGCGTGACAGCGTCGCCGCCGAGGCGATGCCGGACGACATCACCGCGAAGGCCACCACGAACGTCACGATCGGCCGCTTGAACGCCTTGTTGGCGTACAACGCTGCCCCCGCGGCCTTCGGGTACTTCGTCACCAACTCGGCGTAGGCCACCGCGGTGAAGAAGGCCAGCACCAGGGCGACGACGAACGCGCCCCAGATCGCGCCTCCGACGCGCCCGCCGACCTCGCCGATCAGCGCGTAGATCCCGGCGCCCAGCACGTCGCCGATGACAAACAGCAGCAGAAGAGGACGGGTGATGACCTGGCGCAGAGGCGCCCCGTCCTGAGAGGATGCGGTCGCGGCTTCCATGCACGCCCTGTACCCGCGTCCGACCACCCTCAAGACGAACGTGCCGAACGCCGTTAAATGAGGCAAGCGTGTCCGACTCCGACGACCTGACCCTGATCGCTGCACTTCGAGGTGCCCTCGACGCCGCCCGCGGCGTGCGGTCGCGCGAGGATCTGACCTTCGCGCTGGACCGGATCGCGGAGACGATCGCCCACGCGATGGGCTACCGCAGCGTCGCGATCAACCTCCACCGTCCGGCCTGGGACGACTTCGAGGCGACCACGATCCACGGCCCAGAGGCCGCGCGCTTGGCGCTGCTCGGCAAGGCCTCGACCTGGGAGCAGTGGGCGCCCTACCTGGCCGCGAAGTTCGAGCGCGGCGGCGCGCACCACATCCCGGCCGGCGCGCTCACCGACCGCCCCGGCGGCCTGCCGATGTACCGCCCGGCCGGCGCGCCCTCGCAGGCTGATGACCAGTGGGATCCCGACGACCTGCTGCTGGCGGTCATGCGCCGCGGCAACGGCGACGTCCTGGGCATCGTCTCGATCGACGAGCCACACAGCGGCGCCCGGCCCACGGACGCCGACTGCGACCACCTCGTCTCGCTGACCCAGGTCGCCGCGCTGGCCGTCGAGCAGGCCGCCAACGCCGAGCGCGACGCCCGCCACCGCACCGCCATGGACCGCCTGCTCACGCTCGCGGCCCGCACCGGCGAGGCGCGCGACCGCGACACGACGCTCGAGGCCGTCTGCGCCGGAATTCGCGAGACGCTCGGCTTCGGCCGCGTCGCCGTCCTGGCGTCTGAGCACGGCGGCCTCATGCGGCCGTACGCGACCGCCGGCTGGTCGCCGCAGGACCCGGTCTTCTCACACGCTGCGTTCACGCCCTCCCAGATCGAGCCGATTCTGCAGCCGCTCCACGAGCGCCACGGCTGCCACCTGCTCGCGCGCGAGGACGCCGAGGCGACGCTGCACATCCAGTCGACGATCTACCGCTCGCAGTCCAACGGCCGCGGCCCGTACGCCTGGGAGCGCCACTGGCTGCTGGCCGCGCTGCGCGACGGCACCGGCGCGCTGGCCGGCGTGATCTGGGTCGACGACCCCGCCAACCGCCTGCTGCCCGACCGCGAGACGCTCCAGGCGCTGCGCCTGTTCGCCGACCAGGCCGCGGCTGCGCTGACCGGCGACGCGACCTCGTCGCAATCGCTGCCCGCTCCCTTCCAGGACCAGGACCCGCTGACCGGCCTCGCCACCCGCGCCAAGCTCGCCGAGCGCCTGCGCCACGCGCTGCAGCGCGTCAAGCGCGCCGAGACGACCGTCGCGGTCCTGTTCATCGACCTGGACAACTTCCAGCACGCCAACGACACGCTCGGCCACAACGCCGGCGACGAGCTGCTGCGGGTCACCGCGGCGCGCATCGACGAGGACCTGCGCCCCGGCGACACCGTTGCCCGCTTCGGCGGCGACGAGTTCGTGGCGCTGTGCGAGGACGTCGGCAGCGCCGACGACGCGATGGACGTCGCCGAGCGCCTGCGCGTGCTGCTCGCCGAGCCGATCCCGCTGGCCGCGGGCATCGCTCAGGTCACGGCCTCGATCGGCGTCGCGCTGCCTGACCGCCCGGACCGCAGCGCTGAGGCGCTGCTCCAGGCGGCCGACCGCGCGATGTACGAGGCCAAGGCCGCCGGGCGCGACGCCGCGAGGCTCGCGACGCCAGGCGCCGGCTGGCCCTAGGCCTTCAACTTCCGCCTAGCTCGTCGACGCCGTGACCGTGATCCAGCCGAACGGGTCGCCCGCGGCGTAGTACCCCGCGAACGTCGAGTCGCCCGTGTTGGTCGGGATCTTGCCCGGCACCTGGGCCCACTCGTGCGTCGGCGGCGTGTTGGTCGCCGCTCCCTTGTTGGCCAGGTCGAGGTTGACCAGCACACCGCGCTTGGCCGCCACGTCGGTGTTGTCGGTGATGAAGATCCCGCGCGAGGCGCTGTTGCCGTTGATCTCGATCTCCGGGTTGGAGGCCGTCAGCTTGATGCCGTGGTCGAAATAGCAGAACAGCACCGTGCCCGTGAACGTCAACCGCGTGGTGTCGCTCACCGGGTCGTACCAGCCGTCCTTGAACGGGAAGTGGAACTGGTAGACCAGCGACGCGCTGCTGCCGGGCTGGACCTGCTTGGGGTCGGCGGTGGCGCCGTTGGCGACCGCGGTGCCCTCGCCCGTGTTGATGTACTGGATGAACGAGTCGCGGACGTGCCAGGTGATCGAGGCCGACATGACCGGGACCGACGTGACCGGCGCGGTCAGCGCGGTCGGGCCGCCTGCCGGCACGACGACCGGGCCCTTCGTGCAGCTCTTGGGGTTGTCGGCAGGCGTGCCGGGCGTGCCGCCGCCGGTCGTGCCACCGCCCGTGGTGCCGGTGCCCGTCGAGCCCGAGCCCGTCGAGCCGCCACCCGTGGAGCCGGTGCCGCCGGTGCCCGTGGTCGCGCCGGTCGTCGCGTCGACGGTCAGCGTCCCGAGCGTGCCGCTGCGCAAGGACCTCAACTTGAGCGCCTTCTTGATCGCCGCGGCGCCCGCAGAGGTCAGCTTCACCGACGCGCTCTTGAGCGACACGGTGCCGTTGGTCGCGTTGAGCGAGCGCTTGGCGGCGTCGACCGTGAGGATCGTGGTGGTCTTGCCGTCAACCTTCGCGGTCAGGCGCGAGCCGGTCGCGGCCAGCCGCAGCGCCGGCGTCTTCAGCGTCAGCGTCCTGGAGCCCTTCTTGAAGCGAATCGACCCGGAGTGCCCGAGCGTCGCCGCGCTGCCGACCGTAACGGTCTTCACCGGGAACGTGACGGCCTTGCCCTTGGCGGTCGCGGGCGACACCGCCGACGCCTTGACCCCGGCCGAGGACAGCGACGACGCGGCTGTCCCCTTGAACGTCAGCACCGACGTGCCGGACGCCGCGGCCTGCGCAGACGCGGGGACGACGGCGGCCAGCGCAGCGGCGACTGCGGTGGCCAGGACGGCGGGGCGGGTCATGCGGACTCCTTGGTCTTCGTGGTGAGCCCGAGCCAGTCGACGTGCAGGGCGGTGCGGCCGGCGCCTCCGGAGAGGGAGGCTTCGACCTGCCACACATCGGCGAGCAGGGACTCGGTCAAGACGTCGTCGGGCGGGCCGGCGGCGACCGTCCGGCCGTGCGACATGACGACCACGTCGTCGGCGACGGCGGCCGCCAGCGCGAGGTCGTGGACGACGAGCACGACGGTCAGCCCGTCGTTGGCCAGGCCGCGCAGCAGACGGGCCATCGTCGAGGTGGCGCCGAGGTCCAGCGCGGAGGTCGGCTCGTCGGCCAGCAACGCGGGCGCCTCCTGGGCCAGCGCGACCGCGACCTGCACGCGCTGCAGCTCGCCGCCGGAGAGCGTCGTCAGCCGGCGATCGGCGAACGCGGTGACGCCGGCGCGGAGCATCGCGCGGTCGACCGCGTCGTGGTCGGCTCGCGTCGGGCGCGACAGCGGACCGAGATGCGGGGCGCGGCCGATCGCGACGGCCTCGTGGACGCGGACGCCTTCAGGGACGCGGGCGCGCTGAGGCACGAACGCGCGCAGCTTGGCGAGCTTGCGGCCGCGTAATGCGGCGACCTCGGTGCCGTTCCAGCGGACGGTGCCCGAGTCCATCTTCTGGATCCCGGCCGCGGCGCGCACGAGCGTCGACTTGCCGGCGCCGTTGGGGCCGACGACCGCGACCAAGCGGCCCGGCAGGGCCTCCAGGTCGGCGCCGTGCAGGATCTCGGTCCCGCCGAGGCTGACGACCGCGTCGCGCACCGACAACATGGCCTAGTGCGCTCCCCGCAACAGCCACAGGAACACCGGCACGCCCAAGACCACCATGAACGGGCCGACGGGCAGCTCGATCGGGGCGAGCACCGTGCGGGCGAGCGTGTCTCCCACCAGCAGCAGCGCGGCGCCGACCAGCGCCGAGGCGCCCATCACGAAGCGGTGCGACGCGGTCCCGCCCGCGAGGCGGACCAAGTGCGGGATGACGAGACCCAAGAACCCCAACAAGCCGACGAGCGCCGCGGCGGCGGACGCGAGCAGCGTCGCGGCGATCACCGCGGCCAGGCGGATCCGCTTGGGGTGCGCGCCCAGCGACTCGGCGACGTCGTCGCCCAACGCGAGGCGGTCCAGCGGCCGGGCCAGGACCGCGGCGGCGAGGAAGCCGACGAGGAAGTACGGCCACGCGACCTCCATGTCCGACCAGCCGTCCGAGGACAGGCCGCCCGCCATCCACAGGACCGCGGACTGCACGCGATCGCTGAAGGCCACCATCAACGACGTCGTCCCGGCGCCGAACAGCGCGGCGACCGCGATGCCCGCGAGGATCAGGCGGCTCGTCGCGCCGGCGTGGGCGCCGCTCCAGGCGATCGCCAGCACGATCGCCCCGGCGAGCGCGCCGAAGAACAGCGCGCCGACCGGCAGCAGCGCCACCGAGCCGGGGAACGCGAGCAAGATGAGGATCGCGCCGAAGCCCGCGCCGCCGGTAATGCCGACGATGTCCGGCGAGGCCAAGGGGTTGCCGAGCGCGCCCTGCAGCAGCACGCCCGCGACGCCGAGCGCGGCGCCGACGACGATCGCCTCGACCATCCGCGGCACGCGCAGCGACACGATGATCTCGCGCAGCGGGCCCTCCTCGGCCCGGCCGGTGAGCGCATCGATCACCGTGTGCAGCGGCACGTGGACGGCGCCGAGCGTCAGCGACAGCGCCGCAGCGACCACCAGCACAACGCCGGCGACGAGCACGACGGCAAGCTGCCGCAGCGCCATCCGGCGATGCGCGCCCGCCGCACGAGCGGGCGCGGGCGCAGGCGGCGCGGGCGCTGGGGCGGTCACCGCGCTCATCTTAGTTGTGCGGGATCTTGACGGCCCGGGCGATCACGGAGATCACAACGCTCCTCCGTCAGTTCCCCAGGAACTTGCTGCGCACGTCGCTGATGATCCGGCCCGGGTCGGTGTAGGCCTGCAGCAGCGAGTTGCCGGTCGCGACGTAGATCCGCTTGTTGCGCGCGGCCTTGGTCTTCTTCCAGCCCGCCTTGTTGGCCAGGTACTTGGCCAGCGACGGGATCGAGGACGGCGCGCCGTGCGGCACCGCGATGATCACGTCGGGGTTGCGCTGGACGACCGACTCGTCGGAGACCCGTGCGTAGCCGCCGGACGCGGTCAGCCCGCCGGTGAGCAGGCGCCCGCCGGCGCGCTTGACGATGTCGCCGCCCCAGGAGTTGGTGAGCATCGCGTAGGACGTGCGGCCGACGCCCATGATCAGCAGCACCGTCGGGCGCCGCTTGATGCCCCGCGACGCGGCGTGGATCTGCGCGGTCTGGCGTGCGGCCAAGCGCGCCGCGGCGGCTGATCGGCCGGTCAGCCCGCCGATCAGCTTCGTGGCGGCGACCAGCTCATGGGCCGAGCGCGGGTCGCTGTAGGCGACCTTCATGCCCAGGCGCTTCATGCCCTGCTCGCCCTTCTTCCAGATCGGGGCCGACAGCACGAGCTGCGGGTTGCGGACCGCGAGCTGCTCGAGGTTCGGGCCGTTGGGGTGCGACAGCGCGAGCGTCGGCACGCCGCGCAGGCGCGCGTCGAGCCGGTCATAGCCGCCGAGCGTCTGGCCGACGGCCACCGGGCGAACGCCGAGCTCGGCCAGCGTGTTGGCGGTGAACGGCGTGAGCGCGGCGATGCGCTTGTAGGTCTTGGCCTGTGCGGCGCCGGGAAGCAGCGCGACGGCGAGGGCGGCGATGAGGAAGAGGGGAAGCTTGCGAGTCATTCGTGACGAAGGGGGCGGTGGGGATCGCGCGATAACCGAGTTGCGCGATCAGGTATGTTCGGCAACCCTAACACGCCTTAGGGCTGCCTAACCGTCACGTCATACCACGGACGCGGCGCCCGTCGTACCTGGAAAGGACCTCCTTTGACCTCCATCACCACCCACCGCCTCGCCGTCGCGCTCATCGCGGTCGGCGCCGCTGCCCTCCCCGCCGCCGCGCAGGCTGGCACCGTCAAGTCGGCCACGCTCGACTGGACGCAGTACAACGTCTACGACACGGGCCAGCCCGCCGGCACCGACCGCACCTGGCTCGGCTACGTGACGAGCACCGCGCCGCCGAGCGCGCTCGGCTCAGCGACGCCGATCGCCCCGGCCACCGGTGACACCGTCACCCCGGCCAGCACCCGCGGCACCGGCACCACGGCGCCCTACACGACCGTCTTCCCGGCGACGTCGGGCACCTACGACGCCACCGACGGCACCGGCGCGATCGAGCTGGACGGCGGCCTCGACTTCCAGAGCTCCGCGCACGGCTTCGACATCACCGTCGAGAAGCCCAAGCTCGTCCTCGACGGCTTCAGCGGCAAGCTCTACGCCTCGGGCAAGAGCGGCGGCGCAACCCCGACCTACGACCGCAGCCAGCCGCTGTTCAGCCTCGACCTGACCAACGCGAGCGTCACGCTGAAGGCCGACGGCTCGCGCGTCATCTCCGGCATCGTCCCGTCGCTGGCCAGCGCCGGGACGTTCCTGCCGAGCTACGCCGTCGGCGCCGGCCCCAACCGCACGCCGAACACGTTCGGCTCGTTCTCGCTGACGGTGAAGACGGACGGCGGCGACCAGGGCCCGAAGGGCGACACCGGCGCGGCCGGCGCCAACGGCAAGGACGGCGCGGCGGGCAAGAACGGCGCCTCGGCGACGATCCGCACCGTCAAGGCCGTGCTGGCCAAGGCGCCCTACACGGGCTCCGCGACCCGCAAGGTCACCGTCTACTCCACCGCCAACAAGAAGCTGGCGACGGGCACCCTCAAGGGCCGCGTGCTCAAGGTGACCCTCGCCGACAAGGTGACGTCGCTGTCTGGCAAGGTGAAGGTCAAGGTCAGCGGCGCCAAGTCCTCCAAGACCGTGAGCATCCCATCGTGACCGACATCTCCGCGATCCCCCTCGGCGACCACCAGGTGAAGGAAGGCGGCACCCCGGCGCCGCCTCCGCCGCCTCCGCCGCTGAACGAGGTCCCGCCGACCCGTCGCCGCACGGCCGGCGAGGAAGCCCGCACGCTGGTCGCCCAGACCGCCGTCGGCACGCTCGCCACGCTGAGCGACGACGGCGGCCCGTGGGCGTCGCTGGTCAGCTACGCGGCGCTCGAGGACGGCTCGCCCGTCCTGTTCGTCTCGACGATGGCCGAGCACGGCCGCAACCTCGTGCGCGACCAGCGCGCGAGCCTCGTCGTGGCCGAGACGCCGTCCGGCAACGACCCGCTCGCCGCCGGCCGCGTCACGCTCGCCGGACGCGTCGTCTCGCCCGAGGGCGACGACGAGGCGCGCGCCCGCGCCGCCTACCTGAAGGCCGTCCCGACGGCCAAGTACTACGCCGACTTCACGGACTTCTCGCTCTACGTCCTGAAGGTCGACCGCGTGCGCTGGGTCGGCGGCTACGGCCGCATGGACTCCGCCGACGCCGAGGCCTACGCCAACGCCGAGGCCGATCCGGTCGGCAAGCCGCTTGACGCCGTCCGGCACCTCAACGAGGACCACGCCGACGCGCTGCTGGCGATGGTCCAGGCGCTGGGCGGCTACCCGGACGCGACCGCCGCCAAGTGCACGGGTGCCGACCGCTACGGCCTCGACCTCCAGGTCAAGACGCCGCGCGGCAGCGCGCCGGCGCGCGTCGGCTTCGCCGAACCCGTCGGGGACGACCCGATCGGCCTGCGCCAGGCCACCGTCGAGCTGGCCAAGCGCTCCCGCTCGATCCTCACCGCCGCCGAGCAGAGCTAGCGGCAGGAGACGCGACGAAGCGGCCGGCGCCCTTGGCGGCCGGCCGCTTCGCGCGGCCTCGCTCTAGGCGTACATGTCGCCGATGGTCTCGTCGTACTTGGCCGCGATCGGCTTGCGCTTGAGCTTCATCGTCGGCGTCAGCTCGTCGCCGCCGGGCAGCCAGTCGCCCTCGACGATCGTGAACTTCTTGATCTGCTCGACGCGCGCGAGCTTGGCGTTGGCCGCGTCGACGCCCTCCTGGACCGCGGCGCGGACGCGCTCGTCGTGCGAGAGCTCCTCGAGCGTGCCCTCCACCCCGTTCTGCGCGGCCCACGCAGGCGCGAAGTCGGCGTCGAGGACGATCAGCGCCGTGTTGTAGGGCTTGGCGTCGCCGATGCAGACCGCGTTGCCGATCAGCGGCGAGGCGGACTTCACCGCCGCCTCGATGTTGGCCGGGGACATGTTCTTGCCCGCGGCGTTGATGATGATCTCCTTCTTGCGGTCGACGATCTTGACGTAGCCGTCCTCGTCCATGACCGCGATGTCGCCGGTGTGCAGCCAGCCGTCCTCGTCGATCGCCTCGGCGGTCTTGTCCGGCAGCCCGCGGTACCCGAGCATCACCATGCCGCTGCGCATCAGCAGCTCGCCGTCTTCGGCGATCTTCAGCTCCGCGCCGGGCGTCGCTGGGCCGACCGTCCCGAGCTTGATGCGGTCGGGCGGGTTGACCGCGCCGCCGCCGCAGGTCTCGCTCATCCCCCACAGCTCGGCCAACGGCAGGCCGATGGCGTGGAAGAACTCCAGGACCTCGACGGGCGTCGGCGCGGCGCCGACGTTGATCGCCACGACCTGGTCGAGGCCGAGCATCGTGCGCAAGCCGGAGAACATCTCGGCGTCCGCGGTCGCGACCGCCGCGGCCAGCTCCTCGGGCACCGGCTCGCCGGCCTGCTCGAGCTGGACCTTCTTGCGCGCCGCGGCCAGCGCCGCCTGGGCCTTCTCGCGCTGCTCCTCGGGCTGGCCGGCGACCATCGCCTCCAGGCCGGACTTCAGCTTCTCCCAGATCCGCGGCACGGCGAAGAACCAGTGCGGGCGCACCTCGGGCAGGAACGAGACGATCTCGCGCGGGTTCGGGCAGCAGGTGACCGTGAAGCCGAAGACGATCGGCAGGTAGTGGTGCGCGGCGCGCTCGGCGATGTGCGCGTTTGGCAGCCACGAGATCACGCGCGCGCCCTCGGGGAACTGGACGATCTCCTCGATCCCCGACACCGCGACCAGCAGGTTGCGGTGCGCGAGCTCGACGCCCTTCGGCGGCCCGGTCGTGCCCGACGTGTAGATCAACGTCAGCACGTCCTCGCCGGTCAGCTGGGCGATCGACGCCTCGACGTCGAAGTCGTCGGCCGAGACGTCGTCCAGCGCCAGCGTGCCCTCGGGCGCGGCGCCGTCCGGGTCGACGACGATCACGTGCTCCAGATCCGGCAGCGTCTTGCGCGCCTCGAGCACGTTGTCCAAGAACTGCGTCTCGGTGATCAGGATCCGGGCGCCCGCGTCGCCGACCACGTACTCGATCTGGTTGGGCGCGTAGGTCATGTAGATCGAGAACGGCGTCGCCCCGACCATCATCGCCGCGAGGTCCGCCTGGTGGAACTCAGGGCGGTTGCCGAGCATCAGGGCGATCGTGTCGCCCTTGCGCAGGCCCAGCCCGTGCAGGCCTCCGGCGAGGCGGTCGACCCGCTCGCGCAGCTCCGACCACGTCCAGGCGACCTCGTCGCCCTTCGTCCTCACGGCCACGTCGTCTGGCCGCTGGGCCGACGTGATCCTGAACGCCTCGGCGATCGTCGCCGCGTCCACCCCGCGCTTCGGTGCTGTGCTGCTCTCCACTTCGACCCTCTCCTCCGGAACCGGGACTGCTACCTCACTCCGAAGCCCTCACCTCGGAGCCGATCGATGTCGTTGGTGAGTCCGATCGCGAAGAGCATGATCACCAAGACGAACCCCACGTAGCTGGCCTGCTCCATGACCCGGAACGGAATCGGCCGTCCCCGGACCTTCTCGGCCAGCGCCCAGAAGATATGCCCCCCGTCCAGCGGAAGGAAGGGGAACAGGTTGACGATCGCCAGCGAGAGCGAGATCAGGGCCAGCAGCGTGAGCGTCCGGACGACGTCGTCCTGCTGGATCGACTGGCGCGTCGTCTCGTAGGAGCCGACGATGCCGGAGACGTTCTTGCGCGCTTCGGAGTCGTAGAACAGCTTGCCGATCGCGCTGACCGTGCCCTTGGTCACGTTCCACATGCCGGTGACCGAGCTGCTGGCGGCGTCGCCCGGGGCGAGCGGGTCGTACTTCGCGCCGAACGTGAAGCCGATCAGCATGCGCTGGGCGTCCTTGTCGTAGCGCGGGCTGACCTCGACGGTCTTCTGCGCGCCGTCGCGGACGATCGTGACCTTCGCGGGGGTCGCGGCGACGCAGCCCTGGGTCTTGGTGCTCCCGGGGCAGGTGTGGGTGCCGATCTGCTGGCGCAGCGCGGCGGTGCTGCCGGTGACGCCGTCCACGGCGACGATCCGGTCGCCGGGCTTCAGCACGCCCTGGGCGGCCGACTTGGCCTGAACGCCGTCGACGCTGTCGGTGGAGACGACCTGGCCCTTGAACGCGAACAGCGCGAACAGGATCACGAACGCCAGGACGATGTTGACCAACGGTCCGGCCGCGATCACCACGACGCGCTTCCACACCGGCTGGCGGTAGTAGGCCCGGTGCTGATGCTCCTCGGGGATCTCCTCCGCCGGGTTCATCCCGGTGATCTTCACGTAGCCGCCGAGCGGGATCGCCCCGATCGCGTACTCGGTCTCGCCGCGCTTGACCTTGCCGATCAGCGGCGGGAAGAACAGCGAGAAGCGCTCGACGCGCATGCCGACGGCCTTGGCGGCGGCGAAGTGGCCGAGCTCGTGGAAGATGATCAGGACGGCGAAGCCGACGAAGGCGAGAAGCCAGGACATTTAGGCACGCGCCCCGATCTGCTCGGCGGCGATCTCCCGCGCCTCGCGGTCGGCCTCGAAGAGCGAGTCGAACGCGTGGACCGGACCGCCGGGCATCGCCTGCAGGGTGGCGTCGATCACGTCAGCGATCCCGGTGAACGACAGGCGGCCGTTGAGGAAGGCGTGGACGGCGACCTCGTTGGCGGCGTTGAGCACGCACGGCGCGGTGCCGCCGGCGCGGGCGGCCTGGAGGCAGAGGTCCAGGCACGGGAACGCCTCGTGGTCGACCTCCTCGAAGGTCAGCGAGCCGGTCTGCGCGAGATCGAGGCGCCGCGTAGGCAAGGACATGATGTCGGGGTGGTGCAAGGCGTAGGCGATGGCGATCCGCATGTCGGGCAGGCCGAGGTGCGCCAGCTGCGCGCCGTCGGCGGTCTCGACCGTGGCGTGGACGATCGACTGCGGGTGGACGACGACGCCGATGCGGTCGTAGTCGATGTTGAAGAGGTGGTGGGCCTCCATGACCTCCAGGCCCTTGTTCATCAACGTGGCCGAGTCGATGGTGATCTTGCCGCCCATCGCCCAGGTCGGGTGGTTCAGCGCCTCCTCGACGGTGACGTCGGCGAGCTGCGCGCGCGTGCGGCCGCGAAACGGGCCGCCGGAGGCGGTGATCGTGATGCGCTCCAGCGCCCCGGCCGGGACGCCTTGAAGGAGGTGGTGCAGCGCGGCGTGCTCGGAGTCGACCGGCAGTAGCCGCGCACCGGTGGCCTCAGCGAGCTGGGTGACGAGCTCGCCGCCGACGACCAACGACTCCTTGTTGGCCAGCGCGAGGTCGATGCCCTCGCCCAGCGCGGTGACGGTCGGGCCCAGGCCGGCGGAGCCGACGAGCGCGTTGAGGACGAGGTCGGCGTCGGACTCCATCACCAACTGCACGAGCCCCTGCGCGCCGACGAGCACCTCGCCGTCGGTCCACGCCTCCGCCGCGCGCGCGGCCGCGTCCGCATCCGCGAGCGCGATGCGGCGCACGCCATTCTCGATGGCCTGCTGGACAAGGGGCTCCCAGGAACGCGCGGCGCTGAGCCCGACGACCTCAAGGTCGTCGGTCCGTGAGACCACGTCGAGCGCCTGGGTCCCGATCGACCCGGTGGACCCGAGCACGAGGAGACGGCGGGGCATGTGGTGAGGAAGGGTAGCTGCGCGAGTCTCAAGGCCGGTTCAAGACTGCGACAGGCCCGCGCGGCGAAGTGGTACGCGTGCGGTCCGCCTGCGTCGGGGCCGTGCGGTTAGGTTGCGCAGCGTGTCACATCGATCTTGTCTGCTGCGCTTGATTCCCGTTCTTGTCGGTGTTGTCGCGCTCGCCGCCGCGCCCGCCGGCGCGGAGACCATCCCGGTGCCCGCCGACGCGCCGACGGTGCTCGCCGCGACGCCCGCCGTGCCGGCGGTCATCGCCTTCGTCCACGACGGCGCGCTGTGCGCGGCGCTTCAGGAGACCGGAGCCCCGCGACCGGCGACGATCGACGACTCGGACTCGTCCGTGCCGTCTGAGACCGGCGGCTGCTCCAATGGCCCGCTGCCGGTCCTGGCTCCGTCCAGCGTCCGTGCGATGCCCGACCTCCACCACGGCGACGTCCGCATCGTGCTGGGCGTGACGGGCACCGACGGCGCGTCGGTCCAGCTGCGTCGTCGCGGCGCGGTCATCGGCACCGCCGCCACCTCCGCCCCGCTCCCGCTGCCGGACGGGGCCGCCGACCTGCGCCTCTACGCCGCCGGGATCCCGTACAGCAACCATGTCGACACCTGGCCCGACGAGATCGCCGTCCTCGACGCGACCGGCACCGTGCGGCACGTCACCGACCACGATGCCGACCTGGAGCTGTTCAGCCCTCCGCACCCCCTGGCCGCGTCGCGCGTCGTCCGGCGCGGACGGATCGGGGGCGTGACGTGGACCCTGACGACGACCCCGTACGAGGCGCTCGCCTCCACGCCGCTGGAGCCCGATCGCCACCTGCCCGTCGTGTGCGTGACCTTCGACGGCAACGAGTACGAGAAGGCGTGTGATGGCGGCCAGCCCGATGAGGTGCCCCTCGACGTGCAGTTCGAGATCGACTGCGGGGCGACCGGCAGCCGCGCGGTCGTGATCGCCCGTCCGGCGGTGCGCCGGGTCGTGGCGGTGCTCGGCGACGGACGCCGCGTCGCCGTGAGGCTGGTGCCGCTGCCCGGCGCGGCGATCGCGGGCACGCGGGTCGGCGCGTTCGTCGGCGGCCGCCGGATGGCCGTGCGCGGCCTCCTCGGCCTCGACGCCGGCGGCCGCACGGTCGCGCGCGTCGCCGCCGGGCTGCCGCCGAACGCGGTGACCGGGTGCGGCACCGACACCATCACCGACGATGACGAAGCGCTGAGCTTCTACGAGAACGGGCCGCCCTTGAAGCGCGGCGCGCACGCGGCACGGGTCGCCGACGACGGCTTCGAGGTCTGCGTCGCGGTCGACCGGACGCCGCGGGCACCGCAAGACTGCGCCACGCCGCGACCTGACCCAGCCGAGGCTTTCCTGCGCGCGGTGGCGACCGCCGAGGGCCACCACGTCTACGGGATCGTCCCCGCCGACGTCGCAGCCGCTCGCCTGACGCTCGACGACGGCACGACCAAGACCGTCGCGGCGACGGCGATCGCCGGGTACGCCGGCCGTTACGCGGGCGTCATGCGGATCGTCGAGGCCGACATCCCCGCCGCGCGGACGGCGCTGCGTCAGGCGTTCCTCGACGCCCGCGGCCGCGTGCTGGGCCAGTGGGTCGGCCCGAGCAACTCCGGGTTGAAGGCCGTGGCCGGCCTCGGTCGCCCCGGCGGTGTGCCCGCGACGCTCCACGCGGGCCGCTACACCGGCGTGCTGAGCGGTCGGTCCGCCACCTGCCTGACGCTCGGCGCGCTGCGCTGGACCGACGACTGCCAGATCACCACGGTCTTCAACCAGGCACCCCTCGCCCGGGTCTTCGTGGACTGCGCGTCCCGGCGCACCATCGTCCTGTCACTCCTGCCCAGCGCGAAGGACCGCCTTGTGCTGCGCACGTCGCGAGGGGCCGTGGTCCACGGGCGCACCGTGGCGCTCCCGTCGCGGGTGGCCTCGCGCGGTGCCCGCGCGGCGGCGGTCGCGGTCGTCCGCAGCGGACTGCGCGAGCTGCGCTTGGCCGGCGCCAAGGCCGTCCGGCTGAACCTCCCGTCTGCTCGCGAGCAGTGCGGCTACGGGCTCTCGATCACCGGCGAGGGGACCTACCCGGCCGCGATCGCCGGATGGTGAGCGCAGAACGGACTCCAACGCGCCAACCGGTAGCTTGCGGAGGATGCTCGACCGGTCCAGGGCAGGCCGCGCGCTCAGCGCGGCCTGTGCCGTCGTCTGCCTGCTGTTGATCCCCGCCGCCGCGCGCGCCGCCTCCCCGTTCGACACCGGGAAGCGGCCGGTTCCCGCCGATGCGCCGGTGGTCGCGACGACGCCGTCGGGTTATGCCGTGATCGCGTGGGTCGTCGGCGGCCGGACCTGCACGGTGTTCCAGGCGCCGGGCGCGGCGCGGCCGACCACGCTGTTCGAGGGCGACGTCGACCTCGGCCCGACGAGCGAGGAGCAGCCCAACGGCCTGTGCGAGACGACGCCGGTGCTGTCGCAGTTCCACGCCGCGTCGCTGCGGAGCCAGACCGTGTCGGGGTCCACGACGCTCGTCTGGGGCGTCGCGGGACCAGGCTCAGCGCGGCTGGAGCTGCGCCGCGCAGCGACGGTGCAGGCATCGTCGCCGACCACGGCCGCGCCGCTGCCCGGCCCCGCCGCAGGGCTGCGGTTCTGGGCCCTAGCGCAGGCAAGCGACGCGCAGGAGCCAGACGAGGTCGCCGTGCTCGACGCGGCCGGGACCGTCCGGCGCGCGTTCTCACTTCAGGATCTCCTCGGCGGGTGGGGTCCGTACAGCACCGACCAGAACGAGCCGACCGCCAAAGGCACGCTCCTGCAGCGCGGGCACACCGGCACGACCACCTGGGAGCTGCGACGGACCGTCAAGCAGCAGCTGGAATCGACGCCGTTGCAGCCTGAGCGCCGCGTCGAGGTCCGCTGCCTCACGCTGGCGACCAAGGTCGCGCGCAGCAGCACCGCCGATCGCGACGCCGGGCCTTGCGACGACGGCCTGATCCGCGTGACGCCGCTGCTGGTTGCGCAGGGCACGCGGTGCGGGGTCGGCACCTCCATCATGGTCCTGGCGCGGGCGCCGGTGCGCTCGGCGGTCATCGTGCTCGGAGACGGCCGGCGACGAGCGGTTGCGCTGAACGCGCTGGGGGGCGCGAGCGCGGTTCGCGGCGGGGCGGTGCTCGTCTCGCCCGAGCTGGCGGTGCGCCGCGTCGAGGGGCTCGGGGCCGGCGGCCAGGTCGTGCGGACGTGGCCGCTCGGCGCGGCGCCGGTATCCGACCCGTCCGGGTGCACCGGAGGATCCTTCTCCTCCGACTTCGTCACCACCAGCCTGCGCGACCTCTTCGACGACAACTACGGCGCCCCGCCGCACACGCTGCACGCCATCGACTCCGGCGCCGAGCTCTGCGTGAACGTCGACCGTGAGCCGCGCGTGCCGTTGGACTGCGGCGTGCCGCCCGCCGATCCCGAGGCGGCGTCGGTCGGCGTGGTTGACGTGCCGGGCGGCCAGTACCTCTACGGGCTCGTCCCGGTGGAGGTCGCCGCCGCGCGCATCACGTTCACCGACAAGACGACCCAGACGGTGCCTGCCACGCCGATTCCGGGCTATCGCGGCCAGTACGCGGGCACGACCGCGCAGATCGCGCTGGACATCTCCACGCCACGCGTCGCGAGGTCCGCGGTGCTGCTGGACGTCAACGGGCGTGTCCTGGGCAAGTCGGAGGACTTGGGGCCGGTGGACTTCGCGATCGGCCGCACGACCACCTTGCGCCCGGCCAGCGACGGGCTCCCGGCACTGCGCGCGGCGCCGATGACGGTGACCCTCCTGACGGAGAAGTTCCGGTCCGTCTGCGTCGGGTTCAGCCGCGTGACGTCGGTCTTCGGGTCTTGTCTGCTCAGCCTGACCGACCGCACGTCGGGTCCAAGCACGATCCAGGTGGTCTCGCGTTGCTCACCACGCCGATTCGTCGTGCTCGCCGCGTTGCGCCGCGCCACCGATCGGCTCGTCATTCGACTCCGCGACGGCCGCGAGGTCGTGGCGCGCAGCTACTACGTGCCCGCCACCGCAGACATCGCGTCCTCCGACCACTACGCCGCGCTCGCCGTGCTCAAGCCGCATGACGCGATCGCCGGCCTGCGCCTGCGCGGCAAGGCGGCACGGAAGGTCAAGGCGTCCTACCCCGCGGCTGCCGACCAGTGCGGGTACGGCGACACGCCGTCGTCGCTGTTCTCATAGCGGTCGCTACATTATGCGCAGCATCCGCGATCGATTCCCGTTCCTGCACATCGTGGCACTCGCCCTGGTCTGCGCGTCCGGCGCCGCCTCCGCCCACGCGGCGCCTGTCACCGTGCCGGGCGATGCGCCCACCGTCTTCGGCCCGACCGCCTCGGGCACCACGATCATTGCGTTCGTTCACGGCAAGGACCTCTGCGTGGCGATGCAGTGGGAGGGCCAGGCTCGTCCAGACCGCGTGGCGGAACCGGTGCCCGACAACGAGCAGGCCGGCAACTGCGTGACGCTGCCGGTCCTGCCCGCCTTCGGGCACGAGGGGATCGCCACGCTGCGCACCAGCACCGGCGGGATCGCGATCGGCGTGACCGGCCGCGACGCCGCGTCGGTTGAGCTGCGCCACGAGGGCAAGGTCGTCGGCCGTTCGGCGACCGCCTCCCTGCCACTGCCCGTTGCCGCGGGCGACCTGCGGATCTACGCCGCCGAGCTGCCGGAGTCAGAGGCCGACATCAACGTGTTCGTCGACCCCGACGAGGTCGCCGTGCGCGATGCTGCGGGCACGCTGCGGTGGGTCGACGACTCGCGCGCGTTCCCGGAGCTCGGCCGCGAGACGGTCCTGCGGCGCGGCCGCGCCTTCGGTGAGCGTTGGCGTCTCGCCGTGGCCCGACGACGGGTCCTGGAGGCCACGCCGCTGGAGCCTGACCGGCACGTGGAGGAGGTCTGCCCGGTCCTGACGGTCGGTGCTGGCAGCATCGTGGGCGGCCCGAGCGTGACCGGGCCCTGCGACCGGCCAGGCGTCGCGCAGGCCCTGACCGTGGAGCTCACCGACGGCTGTGCCGCGCAGGGCAACGGCGTGGTCGTCGTCGCGCGGCGCGCCGTCCGCCGCGCGGTCGCGCTGCTCGGTGACGGACGCCGCGTGACGGTGCCGCTCATGCACCTGACCGGCGCGACCGCCGGCACGCGCACCGGCGTGCTCTTCGCGGGCGGCGAGGGCGTGATCCGCCACGTGGCCGGGCTCGGCGCCGGCGGGCGCGAGGTCGCTCGCTTGGACCTCGGGCTCGCGCCGCTGCGCCGGTCCGACGCGTGCGACGAAGGCTCCAACGGTGGTGACGTGTTCTTCACCTGGTCGACCGACCCGGACCCGCTCGGCGCGGGACCGCACGCAGCCCGGATCGTTGACGCCGGCGCACAGGTGTGCGTCGCGGTCGACCGCGCGCCGCGCGTCCCCGACGACTGCCGGCTGGCGCCAACGACCCCGTCCGGTGCCGACGTCAGCGCCTACCCGACCGCGGACGGCACGCACCTGGTCGGCGTGGCGAACCTCGACGTCGCCGCCGCGCGCATGACGCTGGACGACGGCACGAAGCTCACGGTGGCCGCGGTTCCGCCGGTCGGGTACGTCGGGCGCTACAAGGACGTCCTGCGCGTCATCGAGGCCGACCTCCCCGCGCCACGGCGCGCCCTGAGCCAAGAGCTCCTCGACGCGCGCGGGCGCGTGCTGGAGGACGCTCCCGGGCCGCAGACGCGTCCGCTGACGGGCGTCACCGCGCTCGGGCGTCCTGCCGGCGTCTCCACGACGCTGCGCGCCGGGCTCCTGCACGCCACCTCCGGGAGCGCCGTCCGGGTCTGCGTCACGCTCGGAGAGCTGGCCGAGCGCGGTGACTGCTTCCTCGACGCCAACCCCTCGGCGCCCGACGCCCGGCTCGTCGTCGACTGCGCACGCAGCCGGACGCTCGTGATCGCCCTCCTGCCGCGCTCCACGGATCGCCTGCTCGTGCCGACGTCGGCCGGCCGCACGGTCACGGCGCGCACGATCCGCCTGCCCGCGCGGTTGCGCCGAGGCGGCGCGGCGGCCGTCGCCGTCGCCTATCTGCCCTCGCGGGAAGGCGCCGAGGCGCTGACGTTCCACGGCTCGCATCCCCGCCGGGTCCGGCTCGGGCTCCCGCCGGGCGCCCGCCAGTGCGGATACGCGGTGACCTCGTATCCCCGCGGGCTCTTCCCGTTCTGAGGCGCCGCGGCCGGCGGCCGCTCCCCGCCTGAACACGGGGAACGGCCGCGCGGCACGGCCGGAGCGGCTAGGCCCCGCCCGCCTTCAGCTCCACCGTGGTGGGCTTGAAGTCGGTGCCCTTGGTGTCGGCGTCCTTGATGGCGGCGAGGGCCTTCTCGGCGTACTCGTTGGTGTAGGCCTGGCCCTCGGGGGCCTTGGAGAGGACGGTGTCGCCGTCGGCGTTCTTGGTGTCCTGGGCGATCTTGACGGTCTGGTCCCAGGCGGCCTGGTCGACCAAGCCAATGCCATTGGGTGAGGGCCAGACGAGCTTGTTGATCTCGTTCATCTGCCAGAGCTGGTGCGAGGCCCCGAGCTTCGAGCCCTTCGCGACCACAATGTCCCGGCACTTCTCCGGGTTGTCGCGGCAGTAGATCCAGCCGCGGAACGAGCCTTCCAGGAACTTCACGGTCTGGTCCTGGTACTCGGGGTCGCTGAGCTTGTCGGTGGACGCCCAGATCGCGTCCTGGAGCATTGCGGTGCCTTCGGTGTTCCAGTCGATCTTGTTGAAGTCGTCCTCGGTGTACAACTTGCCCGTCTTGGAGTTCTTGGCCTCCAAGACCTGGGCGTACTCGTTGTAGATCATGGCCTGCGCGGCGTCGATGTCGCCCTTGAGCAAAGCCTGCATGTCGAACTGCTGCTGGACGAGCGTCACGTCCTTGCCGGGGTTGATCCCCGCCTTGCCCACGCCAGCGAACAACTCGTACTCGTTGCCGAAGCCCCAGTTGCCGACCTTCTTGCCCTTCAGCGACGCGGCGTTCGTCAGGTTCTTGTCCTTGAACGAGACCTGGAGCGTGCCGGAGCGCTGGAAGACCTGGCCGACGTCGGTGATCGCGGCGCCCTGCTCGCGGGACTGCAGCGCCTTGGGCACCCAGGCGATCGCGTAGTCCGCCTTGCCCTGCGCCAGCTGGGTCTGCGGCACGATGTCGGTGCCGCCCTCGAGGATCTCGACGTCGAGCCCGGCGTCCTTGTAGAAGCCCTGCTCGACCGCGGCAAAGTACCCCGCGAACTGGGCCTGCGTGAACCACTGCAACTGCAGCTTGACCTTCTTGAGCTCCGCCGGCGCGGTGCTCGTGCCGGTCGAGGCAGCGGTGCTCGCGCTGCCCGCGTCGTCGTCGCTGTCGCCGCACGCGGCGACGGCGAGGACGCATGCCGTCAGGGCAGCGGCCAGCGCCGCCCGTCCGTAGGACCTGAACAAGTGCTTCTCCTCTGTGCGTGTGTGTGCTCGGTACTGCTGAGGGGTCAGGCGGTGCTGCGGCGCCACGGCATCGCGACGCGTTCGGCAAGCAGCGCGGCGAGGTAGAACGCGAGCCCCAAGGCGATCGCCGCGCAGACGATCGCCCAGGCGCGCGGGTACGCCGACGCCGCGGCGGCTGAGGTGATGGCCGGACCCAGACCCTTTTGCAGGCCACCGAAGTACTCGGACACGACGGCCGCGATCACGGCCGCCGACGAGGCGATGCGCAGCCCCGTGAAGAAGAACGGCAACGCCGCCGGGAGCCGGACGACGCGCATCGTCGTCCACGGGCCGGCCGCGTAGCTGTGCATCAGCTCCGCGTGCGTCGGCTCGATCTGGCGCAGGCCCCGCAGCGTGTTGACGAAGACCGGGAAGAACACCGCGATCGCGACGACCAGCCGCCGCGGGATCGTGGAGGTCGACGCGAACATGGTGTTGAAGATCGGCGTGAGCGCGACGATCGGGATCGCGGCCACCGCGCCGGCCAGCGGCGTCAGCAGCTCGTCCAGCGCGCGCAGGCGCGACGCCAGCAGCGCGGCGGCCAGACCGCAGAAGAGCCCGACCGCCAGGCCGACGAGCGCGTTCTGCGCCGTGGCCCAGGTCGCCGTCCAGATGACGTCGTGGTGGTCGCGCAGCTGCTCCCAGATCACCGACGGCTTGGGCAAGACGTAGGGCTTGACGTCGCGCGCGTCGACGAACCACTCCCACAGCGCGAGGAACGCGACGCCGAAGACCAGCGGCGGGAGGACGGCGGCGAGGATCGAACGGGCGCGCGTCACGCCGCCGCCCTCCGCCCCCGCAGCGCCTCGCGCACATCGGTCACCGCCGCGAAGAACGCCTCGGCCTCGCGCACGTCCTCGTCGCGGGCGCCTAGGCCGATCTCCACCACGTCGGTGATCCGGCCGGGCCGCGGCGACATCACCACGACCCGCCCCGACAGGAACACGGCCTCGGGGATCGAGTGCGTGACGAACACGACCGCCGCACCGGTCTCGGCGCAGATCCGGATCAGCTCGGCCTGCATCCGCTCGCGCGTCATCTCGTCCAGCGCGCCGAACGGCTCGTCCATCAACAACAGCGCCGGGCGGCGCGCTAGCGCGCGGGCGATCGCCACGCGCTGCTGCATGCCGCCCGACAGCTGGCTCGGGCGGTGGTCGGCGAACTCCTCCAGGCCGACGAGCGCGAGCAGCTCGTCGGCGCGCCCGCGCCGCGCGGTCTTGTCGCTGCCGCCGAGCGCCAGCGGCAGCTCGACGTTGGCGCGCACCGTCCGCCACTCCAGGAGCCCCGCCTGCTGGAAGGCAATCCCGTAGTCCTGGTCCAACCGCGCCTGGCGCGCGGGCTTGCCGTTGACCAGCGCCTCGCCCTCGCTGGGCTCGATCAGGTCGCCGACGATCCGCAGGAGCGTGGACTTGCCGCAGCCGCTCGGGCCGATCAAGGACACGAACTCGCCCGGGGCGACGGTGAGGTCGACGCCGGTCAGCGCGACCGTCGCGCTGCCCTTCCCCCGCGCGGCGAACGTCTTGCCGACGCCGGTCAACTCGACCGCGTTGTTGGTGGTCTCGGTCATGCGATCACCTCCCCCTGCGGCTCGAAGCGCCGCAGCGCCAGGTCCAGCGTCGACACCAGCCCGACCGCGATCAGCCCCATCGCCGCCGCCCCCACGATCGGGGCGTACACCTTGGCCGGATCGCCCGTCGCCTGCTGGGCGTAGGAGATGATCAGCCGCCCGATCCCGCCGGGCAACCCGGTGGAGATCTCGGCGACGATCGCGCCGATCACCGCCGCCGCGGCGGCCAGGCGCAACGCCGGGACGAGGTAGGGCACGCACGACGGCAGCCGCAGGCGCAGCAGCGTCGCCCACCAGCCGGCCGCGTAAGACGACATCAACTCCAACTGCGTGGCGGTCGGCGACTCCAGGCCGCGCAGCGCCCCGATCGCTACCGGGAAGAACGCCAGGTAAGCGGAGATCACCGACACCGACATCCACGGCGTCCAGTCCAGCCCCAAGAGCGTGAGGTTGCCCGACCACCCGTAGACCAGCGGCGCCAGCGCGATCAGCGGCACGGTCTGCGACAGCACCACGTAGGGCAGCAGCGCGCGCTCGACGATCCGGGCGCGCTGCATCGCCAAGGCCAGCAGGAACCCGACCACGACGCCCGCCGCAAAGCCTGCTGCCGCCAGGCGCAAGGAGTACCACAACGCGCTCAACACGGAGGACAACACCGTCGAGCCGCCGGCCGATCCCGCGACCTCCTGCTTGCCGAACACGCCCACGATCTCGCTGAGGTGCGGCATCGACGCGTCGTCGCTGCGCGGCAGCAGCAGCGCGCCGCCGACCGTCACACCGTCGTCGGGGATGACCAGCTTGTAGGCCTCCCAGAGCACGCACAGCAGCACGAGCGCAAGCAGGATCATCGCCGGCCGGCGCAGGGTCGGGACGCGGCCGGCCGCGATCACCGCTTCGCCGCCTCCCGCGTGTTGACCTGCGGGATGACCTTCTCGCCGTAGGAGCGCAGCGTGCCGTCCTTGTCGTCGTGCTGGAGGTAGAGCGCGAACTGGTCGACGCCGAGCGCGCGCAGCTCGTCCAGCCGCTCGACGTGCGCCTCGGGCGGCCCGATCAGGCAGAAGCGATCGATGACCTCGTCGGGCACGAACGACGTGTGGGCGTTGCCCGCGCGGCCGTGCTCGTTGTAGTCGTAGGACTCGCGGCCCTTGATGTAGTCGGTCAGCGCGGCCGGGACCGCGGCGCCGCCGTCGCCGTAGCGCGCGACGATGTCCGCGACGTGGTTGCCGACCATCCCGCCGAACCAGCGGCACTGGTCACGCCCGTGGGCGAGGCCGGCATCGGTGCCGTCCGTGACGTACGCAGGCGCCGCCACGCACATGGTGATGCTGTCCGGATCGCGCCCTGCCGCCTCGGCGGCGCTGCGGACCGCGGCGATCGACCACTCGACGATCGCCGGGTCGGCGAGCTGCAGGATGAAGCCGTCGCCGACCTCGCCGGTCAAGGCCAATGCCTTGGGTCCGTACGCCGCCACCCAGATCGGCAGCTCGCAGTCGGGCGCCCACGGAAGCCTGAGCTTCGCGCCCTTGTAGTCGACCTCCTCGCCGTTGGTCAGCCCGCGGATGACCGCGATCGACTCCTTCATGTCGGCGAGCTTCACCGGCGAGCCGTTGATCACACGCACGGCGGAGTCGCCGCGGCCCATGCCGCAGATCGTCCGGTTCCCGTACATCTCGTTCAGCGTCGCGAACGTCGAGGCGGTCACCGTCCAGTCGCGCGTGGCGGGGTTGGTGACCATCGGGCCGACGACGAGCTTGTGGGTCTCGTTGAGGATCCGCGAGTAGATGACGTAGGGCTCCTCCCACAGCAGGTGGGAGTCGAACGTCCACGCGTGGCTGAACCCGTAGGTCTCGGCGCGCTTGGCAAGGTCGATGACGCGCGTGGCAGGCGGGTCGGTCTGAAGGACGACGCCGAAGTCCATCAGGCCGCCACCCCTTCGAGGCCACCGGCGGCAACCAAGGCGATGGTCTTCTCCACCGTCTCGCCGTAAGCGGCGATCGCGGCGGTCAGTGCCTCCGTCGACGAGTCCTCCACCTCGGTGTGCGAGATCGGCGGATCGGACTGGGCGAAGATCATCACCGTGGGCACGAGGCGCCCGATCTCGGTTGCGTCGTGCAGCGGCCCGGACGGGATCGGCTCCCCGCCGCCGGTGGCCTCGCGCGCGATCTCAACCAACTTGGGATGAAACGGCGTCGGCGTCGCGCCGAAGACGCGCCGCGGCTCCACGGTGCAGTCAAACGCCGCGGCCGCACGCTCGCACGCGTCGAGGCACTCGGCCAACATGGTGGCCAACGTGTCGGCGTCGAGGTGGCGGAGGTCGAGCATCATCTCGCTCTCCCCCGCGATCGCCGTGATCACCGCGGGCTTGGAGTTGATCGCCCCGACGGTCGTGACGCCGTCGTGGCGGATGCCGACCTCGCGGATCTCCAGCGCCGCCGTGGCCGCCGCCGCCAGCGTGTCGCGCCGCAGCCGCATCGGCGTCGAGCCCGCGTGCGCGGACTGGCCGCCGAAGGTGATCAGGTAACGCTCGTCGCCGACCGTGCCGGCCACGGCGGACGCCAGTCGGCCGCTGTCCAGCAGGACCGGGCCCTGCTCGATGTGCAGCTCGAGGTACGCGCGAGCGCCGTCCAGCCGCGAGCGCGCCGCGCCCGCGCCGTCCAGGTCGACCCCGACCGAGGCCATCGCGTCTTGCAAGGTCACGCCATCGGCGTCGAGCAGCCCGCGGACGTCGTCCGGATCGAGCGTGCCCGCCACGGCGCTGCTGCCGACCAGGGAGCGCCCGAAGCGCGCGCCCTCCTCGTCGGCCCAGTCCACCAGCTTGACCGTGACCGGCGGCGGTGCGTCAGCCGCCGCCAACGTCCGCGCGACCTCCAACGCGGCCAGCAGCCCGAGGCAGCCATCCAGCCAGCCGCCGGACGGGACCGCGTCGATGTGGGAGCCGACGATGACGAAGCCGTCGGCCGTGCCGTCGCCGTCCAGCGTCGCCCAGAGGTTGCCGGCCTCGTCGCGCTCGACGCTCAGCCTGTCGATCTCCTCCAGCTTGCCCAGCAGCCACTCGCGCGCCGCGGTCCAGTCGGCGCTCCACGCCAATCGCTTCGCCCCCGCGTGCTCGCCGCCGGACGCCGCCGCCAGCTCGTGCAGGTCTGCAAGCACCCGCTCGGGATCGATCATGCGCGCACCTCGCGCGCCACGAACTTGCCGTGGCCCGGCGTCGAGACGATCTCGCCGTTGTCGTACACCATGGTCCCGCGGCAGAGCGTGTGCCGGACGGAGCCCGACGCGGTCTCGCCCTCGTAGAGGTCGTAGTCCACGTTCATGAACGACGTGTGCGTGCCGTAGTCGCGCGGCGCGTTGGGGTCGAACACGGCGATGTCGGCGTCCTTGCCCGGCGCGATCGCGCCCTTGGAAGCCAGGCCGAAGCGGCGCGCGATCGTCGTCGAGGTGCGGTCGACGAGCTGCGACGGCGTGATCCGCCCGGCGACGACGCCCTCGTCCCACAGCTTGGCCAGGCGGTGCTGGATCACCGGCAGCCCGTTGGGCACCAGGCTGAAGTCGTCCAGCCCGCGCGCCTTCTGCTCGTCGGTGAACGGGCAGTGGTCGGTCGAGACCGACTCCAGGATCCCGCGGCGCAGGTAGTCCCACAGCGGGTCGTGGTTGGACTCGGCGCGCAGCGGCGGCGAGCAGATGTAGCGACAGCCCTCGACGCCGGGCTTGCGCAGGTCCTCGACGGTGTTGACGAGGTACTGCGTGCAGGTCTCGCCCGCGACCGGGACGCCGCGCTGCTGGGCGGCCTGGATCTCGGCCGCGGCCGCGTCGCAGGTGACGTGCACGACGAACAGCGGCGCGCCGGTGAACTCGCTCAGCCGCGCGGCGCGCGAGGTCGCCTCGGCTTCCACGAACTCCGGACGCGTCAAGGCGTGGTGGATCGCGTTGGTCTGCCCGGCGTGCAGCGCGCGCTTGACCATGATGTCGACCACGTCGCCGTTCTCGGCGTGGACCATCGTCAGCGCGCCGAGGTCGCGGGCGCGCTCCATGCACGCGACCATCGCGTCGTCGCGCGTCATCAGCTCGCCCTTGTAGGCCATGAACAGCTTGAACGACGCGACGCCCTGCTCAACGACCGCGGCCATGTCGTCGATCGTCGCCTCGTTGGCGTTGGTGATCGCCATGTGGAAGCCGTAGTCGACGTGCGCGGCACCCTCGGCGCGGCCCTGCCACTCGGCCAGCGCGGAGCGCAGCTGGTCGGGCTCGCGCTGGATCGAGAAGTCGACCAGGCACGTGACGCCGCCGGCCGCGGCGGCCTGCGTGCCCGTGTTGTAGTCGTCGGACGACATCATCCCCATGAAGGGCATGCTCAAGTGCGTGTGGTTGTCGATCAGCCCCGGCAGCACGTAACAGCCGGAGACGTCGAGCACGGTCGCGCCCTCCGGCGCGGTGACGTCGCCGACCGCGGCGACCTTCTCCCCCACGATCAAGACGTCGGCGTCGTACTCGCCGTCCGCGCTGACGACCTTCCCGCCCTGCAGCAGCGTGACCCTGTCGGTGCTCATGCCTTGGTCCTCCAGTCGGTGAGAGCGATGTGCGCGTCGCTCAGCACATCCGCGACGCGATCCACGAGCAGGTCGAGGATCGCACGGTCGCTGATGAGCGGTGGGGCGAGGTGCAGGCAGGCGTCACCGCGGTCGTCGGCGCGGGTGACGATCCCGGCCTCCATGAGGCGGGCGGGCAGGTACTCGCGCAGCAGGAACTCGCGCTCGGGCGCGGTCAGGCGGGTGTCGTCGCGGGTCTCGTCGACCAGCTCCAGCGCCCAGAAGAAGCCGGCGCCGCGAGCGTCGCCGACGAGCGGCAGGGTCGCTTGCAGGTCGTTCAGGCGCGACGCCAGGTACGGCTCCATCGCGCGGACGTTCTCGAGGATCCCCTCGCGCTCGAAGATCTCCAGGTTGCGCAGCGAGATCGCGGCGGCCAGCGGGTGGCCGGCGAACGTGATGCCGTGCATCAGCGTGCGCTTGGGGTCGTCGTAGAGCGGCGCGACGACGCGGTCGCTGGCGATCACCGCGCCCATCGGCGCGTAGGCGGAGGTGATGCCCTTGGCGGTGGTGACGAGGTCGGGCGCGCCGCCGAAGCGGGTCGAGCCGAGCCAGTCGCCGAGGCGGCCGAAGCCACAGATGACCTCGTCGGCGACGAGCAGGATCCCGTGCCGGTCCGCGATCGCGCGTAGGCCGGGCCAGTAGCCGCTCGGCGGGACGAGGCAGCCGCCGGCGTTCTGGACGGGCTCGGCGATGATCATCGCGACCTCGTCGGGGCCGGCGGCCTGGACGGCGTCCTCGACCTCTTGGAGAAGACGGGCGCAGAACGCGTCCTCGTCCTCCCCGTCTTGGAGACCGCGGTACATGTTGGTGTTGCTGACGTGGGTGACGTCGACGGCCGGCGGGCCGAACTGCTCCTTGTAGCCCGGGACGCCGGTGAAGCTGAGGGCCCCGAGCGTGACGCCGTGGTAAGCGCGGTCGCGGGCGATCGCCTTGACGCGCTGCGGCTCGCCGTTGGCCGCGTGGAACATCCGCACCAACTTCCACGCCGACTCCACCGACTCGCTGCCGCCGTTGGTGAAGAACACGTGGTTGAGGTCGCCGGGCATCAGCTCGGCGATCTTGGTGGACAACTCGATCGCGGCCGGGTGCGCGGAGCCCCAGATCGTGGTGAACGCGAGGTCGTTGAGCGCTGCGGCGGCGACCTGGCCCATCTCCTCGCCGAAGCTGTGGCCGAGTTGGCTGCAGAACAGCCCGGAGAGCGCGTCGAGGTAGCGGTTGCCGTGCTCGTCGAAGACGAACGGGCCTTCACCGCGCTCGATCACGAGCGGCGGCGCGGCGGCTCCGTTGCGGGCGAAGTGCAGCAGCAGGTGGTCGCGGGCGGCGGCCTGGCTGGGGGTCTCGGCGACGAGCATCGTGTCGGTGCGCATCCTTCGTTGTGGACGGTGGGCGCGGCAAGCGTCCCGGTGTCCACTCAGGGTCGCCGGCCGTGGACGTTTTGTCACCTCGGTCGAGCCGGTATGGACCGTCTTCAGCGCCCTGCGGACGTACGCTTGGACGGCATGTCCAGGTTCCCGTCCGAGCCGCCGATGACCGTCGAGGCCGCGCTGCGGCTCCCGGCGCTGCGGCGCGGGGCGCCTGAGGTCCTGGCCGGCGCCGATCAGCTCGACCGGACGGTGCGGTGGGCGCACTCGTGCGAGGCGCGGCACATCCCGGGGCTGTTGGAGGGCGACGAGCTGCTGCTGATGACCGGGATGGGCCTGGCCGGCGGGCCGGTGGAGCAGCGGGCGTTCGTGCGCGATCTCGTCGCGCGGCGGGTGGCCGCGCTGGTGATCGAGCTGGGGCACGTGTTCACCGTGTTGCCCGCGGCGCTGGTGCAGGAGGCGCGGCGCCAGCGGCTGCCGCTGGTCGCGCTGCACGCCGAGGTGCCGTTCGTCGAGGTCACGCGGCAGATGCACACGGCGATCCTGTCGCGGCAGCTGACCGTCGAGCGCCGCGTCGCGGACCTGCACGGCGCGCTGACGACGATGCTGCTGGACGGCGCGGGCGTCCCGGCGATCTTGGGGGCTTTGGCACGCGCGATCGGCAACCCGGTGGTGTTGGAGCGCGGCGGCGACGTCGTCTTCCACGCCGCGGGCGGCGCGCAGGCCGACGAGCTGCTGGCGCGCTGGGAGCTCGCGCGCGGGCGGCTGGAGGACGGCGAGCCGGTCGCGGCGTGGGCTGACGTGGGCGCCGCGGGCGGACGCGAGTGGGGTCGTGTCGTCGTGCTGCCCGCCGAGCGGCCGCTGGACGCGCTGGCGTGGTCGGCGGTCGGGCGGGTCGCGCCGCTGCTGGCGCTGGCGCTGGCGCGCACCGGCGAGGAGCAGGTACTGGAGTCGCGCGAGCGCGGCAACTTCCTGGCCGACGTGATCGCGGGCCGTCTCGCGGTCGAGGACATGCCGGGGCGCGCCGTGCGGCTGGGCCTGGCTGCGGGCGCCCGGATGCTGCCGGTCGTGGCCGCGCCCTCTGGAGACCGGGGCGCCGCCGCGCCGCGCGCCGTCGTCGCCGCGCTGCGCGACGTCCGCGAAACGCTGCGCTCCTGGGGCATCGGCGGCCTGATCGGCGTCCGGCCCGAGGAGGACGTGGTGATGTTGATGTCCTTGCCCGCCGGGATGCTGCGAGCGACCGCGGTCGACCATGTTGTAGGTGCTCTGCGCGCGGTCGGCACGCGCCTGACGATCGCCGCCGGCCCGGTCGTCGAGGCCTGGGCCGACGTGCCGTCGGCGTTGCGCGCCGCCGCCGAGACCGCCGAGACGATGCGCGACGCCCCACCTCGCGCTTGGCACGACGCGACCATCGCCGACGTCGAGCGCCTGCTCTGGGGCCTACGCGACGACGACCGCGTCTCCGCCTTCGCCCGCCAACGACTCGCGCCGCTCATCGCTCACGACAGCCGCGGCACCGCCCCGCTCCTCCCCACCCTCACCGCCCTCTGCGAGCACGGCTGGCACAAGGCCAACGCGGCGCAGTCGCTCACCATCCAACGCCAGACGCTCTACTCCCGCCTCTCACGGCTGTCCCGCCTGCTCGACGCCGACCTCGACGACCCACCGACGCGCCTAGGCCTCGAGCTCGCCGTCCGCACGCTGCAGCCGGCCTGACCAACCGAAGAGCCAGCGCTCCACCACGCCGACCGCTGCGGGCACGGCCGCCGTAGAGACGTCAGCGGTCAACGCCCACCGCCCGACTCCGACGACGACAAGCGCTCCGGCCGCCGCGGGGAGGAGGAAGAGGACGAAGTCTTCCAACGACTCGGACTTCGGTGTCAGGAATTTCGGAACCGCCATAGCCGTCACCTCGCGTGAAATTCCGCGGCACCGCGGAAAACGAAGAAACGGTGTCTACAACGACCCTCACAGATGGGGTCTCAAAATCCTAGGGGCCCGGTGCCGGACCGATAAGAGAGCCGCTGATTTCGGGAAACGGTAGCACTCGCTCTGGCGAGGACCGCTACACCACGCGGCCTGACCAGGGGATCCGCGCGACCGCCGTCGGGAGCTTGGCGGCCAGGATGCCGCCGACGAGCGCGGTCAGGACCGCGACGCCGTTGCCGCCGAGGCGGACCGACGAGAGCATGCCCTCGGTGGCTTCGTCATGCCGCGCGAGCGTCGCCAGCAGCGAGTCGATGATCGCGCGCTGATCGAGCGCGACGCCGTGGAACGGCGGACCCCACTTGTTGGCGTGGTCGGTGAGCGACTGGTAGATCGGGCGGCGCTCCAGCGCCCAGGCGGTGAGGTCGGCGACCACGACGGCGCCGAGCCCCAAGGGCAGCGCGGCCGCTCGGCGCGCGTCGGCGTCGGCCTCGCGCAACCCGATCACGAACGCGACCGGCAGCGCCAGCGCGTCCGCGCCGGCATCGCTCGATCCGGGTCGTCTCGTGGTGAATAGTTCGCCATTAGGCGACCCGGATGCCCACGCGTCGTCGGCGGCGCGGGCGATGCGGGTCGCCTCGCCGGTCGGGCCGACGTCGTCGAGCAGGCGGCGGCGTGTGATGGTCCGCGGCGCGGCGCCGACCCACGGCACACCGAGGGCGTCGCCGAGCGCGAAGGCTTCTAGAGCAGGGCTTGCCACACGTAGTAGCCGGTGACCGCGGTGAACATGATGGCGTCGAGGCGGTCCAGCGCGCCGCCGTGGGCGCCGAAGAGCGTGCCGGTGTCCTTCGTGCCGGCGTCGCGCTTGAGGTAGGACTCGAAGAGGTCGCCGATCGGCGCGGCTATGGCGATCGCCACGCCGAGGATCGCGCCGTTCTGCCCGCCGAGCCAAGGCTGGCTGAGGCCTGCCCACCAGACGGCGGCGGTGCCGAGCAGGACGCCGATCAGCAGCCCCTCGACGGTCTTGTTGGGGCTTATGGTCGGCGCGAGCTTGCGCTGCCCGAAGGCCCGGCCGCCGAGGTAGGCACCGGTGTCGCCGACGAAGGTCCCCAACAACACCGCGAAGACCAGGCCCCCGCCGTGGTCGAGATCGCGAAGCAGCACGGCGTGCGCCAGCGCCAGGCCGATCCACGCCAGCCCGAGGATCGTCACGCTGATCCCCGGCGCCCCGCCGCCACCCGGCTGGTTGACGGCCACGACGAACGTCAGCGGCAGGCAGGCCAAGAACACCAGCAACACGGTCTCGCGGTCGCCGAGGTGCGCCGCGACCAACAGCCCCAACAACCCGATGAAGCCCGCAAAGCGCGCGGGCCGCGCGCGGCCGAACATCGAGAACAGCTCGTGCAGGCAGACCAGGCCGAGCGCGGCGACCCCGACCAAGAACACGTAGTCGCCCAGGGCGACCATGGCGAGCGCGACCGCCAGCGCCGGGATCGCGACCAGCACGCGCGCGCCCAGGTCCGACCCGCCGCTGCGGCGTGCCCGCGGCGCCTCGCCACGCCCACGACGCTGCACCGGTCGCCGCCGTGGCTGGGGCATGTCGCTCAGCGCCCCCCGAAGCGCCGTGTGCGCTCCTGATACTCGTTCAGCGACGCCTCGAACGCCTCGCGCGAGAAGTCCGGCCACAGCTCGTCGCGGAACACCCACTCGCTGTACGCCGCCTGCCAGAGCAGGAAGTTCGACGTGCGCTGCTCGCCGCTGGTCCGGATCACGAGATCAGGATCGTGCATCTCGGGGGCGTACAACAACTTGCGGAACGCCTCCTCGCCGCCTTCGCCGTCAAAGCGCGCCGCCGCATCGAGGATCTCCGCGCGCCCGCCGTAGTTGAAGGCGATGAACAACGTGATCGTGTCGTTCTGCGCCGTCTCGGCCTCGGCCCAGTCCATCTGCTCCAGCAACGCGCCCGCCACGCGGTCGCGCCGTCCGATGAACCGCATCCGGACGCCTTCAGCCTTCAGCTCGGGCGTCTCGCCGATGATCCGTTCGGAGAACATCCGCATCAGCGCGGTGACCTCCTCGGCGCTGCGCGACCAGTTCTCGGTGGAGAACGAGTAGACCGTCAGCTCCTTGACGCCCAGCTCGACGGCGTCGCGCAATCGCGCCTTGACGACGTCGGCACCCGCCTTGTGGCCCTCGGCCACCGGCAGATCGCGCGATTGGGCCCAGCGCCCGTTGCCATCGGTGATGATCGCGACGTATTGGGCCCTGCCGTCGGGGCCGCTCACACCTCGAGGATCTCTTCCTCTTTGCCCTTCAGCAGGGCGTCGAGGTCGGCGATCTTGGCGTCGGTCAGCTTCTGCAGCTCCTGCTCGCCCCGACGCTCGTCATCAGCGCCGACGTCGCCGTCGTCCTTCAAGGACTTGAGGTCCTGCATGATGTCGCGCCGCACGTTGCGGATCGAGATGCGGCCGTCCTCGGCGATCCGGCCGGCGACCTTGACGAGGTCGCGGCGGCGCTCCTCGTTGAGCTCGGGAACCGACAGGCGGATGATCTTGCCGTCGTTGCTCGGCGTGAGCCCGACGTCGGACTCCATGATCGCCTTCTCGATGATCTTGATCGACGTCGCGTCGTAGGGCTGCACCGTGATCAGGCGCGCCTCGGGCACGTTGATCGTCGCCAGCTGCTTGAGCGGCGTGACCGCGCCGTAGTAGTCGACGTTGACGCGGTCGAGGATCGTCGGGCTCGCGCGGCCGGTCCGGACGGTCTGGAACTGGTTGTGGGTCGCCTGGACGGACGCGTCCATCCGCTCGCGTGCCTCGCCCAACAGTTCGTCGATCAGCTCGCTCATGACTCTCCCGCCTCCGGCTTTACGAGGGTCCCGACCCTCTCGCCGGACACTATCCGCTCGATGTTCTGCTCGTCGTCCATGTTGAAGACGTGGATCGGCAGCCGGTTCTCCATGCAGAGCGTGAGCGCCGTGGCGTCCATCACCCGCAGTCCGCGCTGCAGCGCCTCCATGTGCGTGATCTCGGGGATCAGCATCGCGTCGGGGTCCTCGCGCGGGTCCGCGGTGTAGACGCCCTCGACGCCGTTCTTGGCCATCAAGATGGCCTCCGCGTGGATCTCGACCGCGCGCAGCGCCGCCGCGGTGTCGGTCGTGAAGAACGGGTTGCCGGTGCCCGCCGCGAAGATCACGACGCGGCCCTTCTCGAGGTGGCGCATCGCGCGACGCCGGATGTAGGGCTCGGCGACCTCCTCGATCTTGATCGCGCTCTGCACGCGCGTCTTGACGCCCTGGGACTCCAGGGCGTCCTGCAACGGCAGCGCGTTGAGGACCGTCGCCAGCATCCCCATGTAGTCGGCGGTCGCGCGGTCCATGCCGGCAGCCGCGCCCTTCATGCCGCGGTAGATGTTGCCGGCGCCGACGACGATGGCGATCTCGACGCCCAGGTCGTGGACGCCCTTGATCGCCGCCGCGACGGCGCGGACACGCTCCGGATCGGTGCCGTAGTCGCGGGAGCCCATAAGGGACTCCCCCGACAGCTTCAGCATGATCCGCTGGAAGACAGGCTCAGGCACGGCCCGCGATCCTAATGGAGGCGCGGGCCGCCTGGCGTGGCGTCACTACTCGCCGACGGCGAAGCGGACGAAGCGCTTGATGACGACGTTCTCGCCGGTCTTGGCGGAGAGGTCGGCGCGCAGCTGCTCGATCGTCTTGCCGTCGTGCTTGTCGCCGTTGACGTGCTCCTGGTCGAGCAGGACGACGTCCTTGTACCAGGCCTTGAGCTTGCCCTCGACGATCTTGGGCCGGATGTTGTCCGGCTTGTCGGCGACCTGCTGCTCGAAGACGCGGGCCTCGGCGTCCTTGTCGGCCTGCGGGATCTCGTCCTCGTTGACGTACTTCGTCTGCGGCGAGGCCGCGATGTGCAGCGCGAGGTCCTTGGCGAAGTCGATGAAGTCGTCGTTCTTGGCGACGAAGTCGGTGTTGCACTCGACCTGGACGAGCACGCCGACCTTGCCGGTGGCGTGCACGTAGGCCTGGACGGTGCCCTCAGACGTCTCGCGACCGGCGAGCTTGCCGATCTTGTTGCCCATCTTGACGCGCAAGATCTCCTCGGCCTTGCCGGCGTCGCCGCCGGCCTCGGTGAGGGCGTTCTTGCAGTCCATCATGCCGGCGCCCGTCTTCTCGCGAAGGGCCTTGACGTCGGCGGCGCTGATCGTGGTGCTCACGGGTGTGTGCTCCGTTCGAAAAGGGTTTGACTTAGCTGGCGGGCGCGTCGGTGCCCTGGACAGCGTCCGTGACCGGGGTCTCCACCGTGGAGGCGGGGTCCGGGGTCTGGTCCTGCGCGGTCGGGGCCGGCGAACCGGCGACCTCGTCCTGGTTGGCCTTCGGCGCCGCGGCGGCGGCCTGGGCGGCCTGCTCGGCGGCAGCGGCCTCGGCGGCTGCCTGGCGCTTGGCGGCCTCCTCGGCGTCGCGGCGGGCCTGATCCTCGGCCTGACGGGCCGCGGCGGCCTCCTGCTCGCGCTGGACGCGGGCCTCCTCGGCGGCCTTCCACTGGCCTGCGCCGACGGAGATCGCGTTGCCCAGGGCACGCGTGATCACGTCGCACGAGCGAATCGCGTCGTCGTTGCCCGGGATGACGAAGTCGATGCCGTCCGGGTCGCAGTTGGTGTCGACGAGGCCGATCAGCGGGATCCGCAGGCGCTGGGCCTCACGCACGCCGATGAGCTCGGTCTTGAGGTCGACGACGAAGATCGCGTCGGGCGTGCGCGTCATGTTCTTGACGCCGCCCAGGTTCGCGCGCAGCTTGGCGAGGTCGGCCTCGGCGGACAGACGCTCGCGCGTCGGCAGCAGCGCCAGCTGGCCGTCGCCCTCGTAGCGCTCCAGGTCGTGAAGGCGCTTGATCCGCTGGTTGATCGTCTGGAAGTTCGTCAGCAGGCCACCGAGCCAACGGTGGTTGATGTGCGGCATGCCGCAGGCCTCGGCGACGTCCTTGACGGAGTCGCGCGCCTGCTTCTTGGTGCCGACGAACAGGACCGTGCCGCCGCGGGCGGACAAGTCGGTGACGAACTCCTGGGCCTGACGCAGCAGGCGCTCGGTCTGGAGCAGGTCGATGATGTAGATGCCCCCGCGCTCGCCCCAGATGAAGCGACGCATCTTGGGGTTCCAGCGACGGGTCTGATGGCCGAAGTGAACTCCGGCCTCCAGCAGCTCGCGAATGCCGACGTCGGTCGACGCAGCCATGGAGGGTCTCCTTTGGGTGGTGCTTACGGACTGGTAGCCCACCGGCCGGAGCGCGGGACCTGGACTCGAATTGCCCAGGCAGGACCGCGTTCCGCTGTGACCCGGTGGGGTCGAAGGAACTGGTTGAGCCTTCAGGATAGACGAGAGCCGCGGCCGTCTGCCGTCCGGCGCGCGACCGCGATGCTTGGATGATGATGCGCTGATGCGTTAGCATCAATTGTATGCGCACGACCCTCGAGCTGGATGACGACGTCATCGCCGCGGCGCGCGAGCTGGCGGCGAGCGAGCAACGCTCGCTCGGGTCGGTGGTCTCCGAGCTGGCGCGGCGCGGGCTGACGCCGGCGCAGGTGACCGTGGACGGTGACCTACCGGTGATCCGTGTCCCCCACGACTCCCCGGTGATCACGTCCGAGATGGTCCGCCGCGCGCTCGACGAGGACTGAGCGCGGCACCGTGCACTTGCTCGACGTCAACGTCCTCGTGGCGCTGGCCTGGGACTCGCATGTCCACCACGCCCACGCGCGGAAGTGGTTCCACGATCAGGCCGGCGACGGCTGGGCGACGTGCCCGATCACCGAGAGCGGGTTCGTGCGGGTGTCGTCCAACCCGAAGGTCCTGCCGCACCCGCTGCAGCCGCGCGACGCGCGCCGCGTCCTGGTCGGGCTGCGCCAGGCCGGTGCGCATCGGTTCATCGCCGACGACGTCTCGCTGACCGACCGCGACGTCCCGCACATCAGCGGACACCGGCAGGTCACCGACGTCCACCTACTCGTGCTCGCCCGGCGCGCCGGGGCGCGGCTGTTGACGTTCGACAAGGGCGTGGCGAAGCTCGGCCGCGGCGACGTCACGCTGCTCGGCGCTCTCTTCTAGCTAGGCGCCGGCGCGGGCGCGGTCGAGCGCGGCGGCGAGGTCCGGCGGCAGCGGCGACTCAACCGCGATCGGCGCGCCGGTGATCGGGTGGGTGAAGGCGAGGCGCTGGGCGTGGAGGAACTGGCGGGTGAGGTCGAGGACGCCGGCGTGGCCGTACTCGGGGTCGCCGGCGACGGGCAGGCGGATGGCCTCCAGGTGCACGCGGATCTGGTGGGTGCGGCCGGTTTCCAGCGTGACCTTGAGCAGCGTGAAGCGCGGGAGGGCCTCGACGACCTCGAAGTGGGTGCGGGCGTCGCGCGGCGTGTCGGTGTCGGTGGAGTGCTTGGTGCGGTGGCGGCGGTCGCGGCCGATCGGCGCGTCGATCGTGCCGGAGCGTGAGGGCGGGCGGCCTTCGACGAGCGCCGCGTACTCGCGGATGATCTCGCGCTGCTGGAGCGCCTCTTTCAGCGCGGCGTGAACCGCGTCGGACTTCGCGACCACGAGCAGGCCGGAGGTGTCGCGGTCTAGGCGGTGGACCAGGCCGGCGCGCCAGCCGTCCTCCCCGCCCGCCGCGGTTCCTTCGAGCGCCTGCGCGAGCGTCCCGGTCAGGTGGCCCTTGGACGGGTGCACGACGACGCCCGCGGGCTTGTCGACCACCAGCAGGTGCTCGTCCTCGTACGGGACGGCGTACTCGACGCCCGCGGCGACGTCGGTGGGCGCGGGCGGCGGCGCGTCGGCGGCCTCGTCGACCTCGACGACGTCGCCCTCGACGACCTTGACCCGCTTGGCCGCGGCGACCTGCCCGTTGACCGTGACCGCGCCCGCGTCGATCAGCCGCGCGGCGCGTGATCGCGAGCCGAGCGGCTCGGCCAGCAACGCGTCCAGGCGCGCGCCGGCGTCATCCGGTCCGGCCGTCAGCCGCATCGCGCGCCTCGCCCTCGCTCTCGCTCGCGCTGTCCTGCTGCTCGATGACCCACAGGAGCACGATCACGCCGACGGTGATCGCGATGTCCGCCACGTTGAACGCCGGCCACGCCGGGAGCTTGACGAAGTCGGTGACCGCGCCATCGCGGACTCGGTCGATGATGTTGCCGATCGACCCGCCGAGCAGCATGCCCGTCGGCAGCCACACCAACCGCTTGTCCATGTGGGTGAAGAAGTAGAACAACAGCGCGGCCAGCGCGGCGGCGACCAAAGCCACCACGATGATCCCGCCGCCGCTGAACGCGCCGAACGCCACGCCGGAGTTGCGCACGTGGACGAGAGACACGCCCGGCAGGATCGAGTCCTCGTCCCCGATGTCGATGCCGCCGCGCACGAGCGCCTTGGTGAGCTGGTCCAGCGCCACGACGACGACCAGGACAAGGCTGGCACGCGCGAGCGTCCGGCCGTGGCCAGACGCGCCGGTCACTGCCCGATCGCGGCGTCGACGACCTCGCCGAGGACGATCAGCACGATGATCGCGACCATCGGGCTTAGGTCCAGCGGGCCGAGCGGCGGGATGAACCGGCGGAAGATCGCGAGGTACGGCTCGGTGACGTCGCGCAGGAAGTCGAGGATCGCCCGCGACCAGCGCGAGTACGGGATCCGCCCACCCACGTTGAAGTACATCGACGTGAAGATGTAGGCGATGATGATGATGATGTAGACGGCGATCAGCGCCGAGATGAAATCAGCGATCTGACCGCCGACGGACGCGAAGATCATGAGCGCACTCCGAGGACGGCATCCAGGGCGTCGTGGAACGCCGCGCGGACGCCGCCGCGCTCTAGCGCCGCCAGCCCGCGCGCCGTCGAACCGCCCGGCGAGGTGACCTCGCGGCGCACCGCGAGCGTGTCGTTGCCGCGGGCGCGCAGCAGCGCGGCCGTTCCGGCGAAGGTCTGGACCACCATCTCGGCGGCCTTGTCCGGCGGCAGGCCGTGACGGACGCCCGCGTCGACCTGCGCCTCGGCCAGCAGCGCGACGTAGGCGGGGGCGTTGGACATCATCCCCATCGCGACGTCGACGAGGCCGTCGGCGACCTCGACCAGCAACCCCAACTCGGCGAAGAGCGCGGGGACGTCGTGGTCCAGCCGCGTGTCCTGGTGGCCGTCGGCGGCGCGGACGACGACGCCCTGGCGCAGCTCGACCGGCGTGTTGGGCAGGAAGCGGTAGACGGGCCGGTCCGGATAAGCGGCCTTGAGGTCGGTCAGCGAGACGCCGCCGAGGATCGAGGCAATTGCCTTGGCGTGCGGGCCGATCTGCTCGGCGACCTCGGCGAGCTGCGGCGGCTTGTGCGCGAGCACGACGAGGTCGGCCTTCTGCGCGAGCGCGACGTTGTCCGCCACGACCTCGCCGCCCAACTCGGCGACCAGCGCCTCGGCGACCTCCGTGCGCGGATCGGCCGCGAGCACGGGCCGTCCCCAACCGCGCGCGAGACCGCGCGCCATGTTCCCCGCACCGATGAAGCCGACCTGCATACGGGGCGACACTGTAGTCGGCGGAGCGGCAGTGCGCCCGCGCCGACTAGCTCTGGTTGAAGAAGCCCTTCTCGATCAGCTGCGCGCGCTCTTCGGCCGAGATCTCGACGTTGCGCGGCGTGAGCATGAAGACGCGGTCGGCGACGCGCTGCATGCCGCCGTCGAGCGCGTAGGTGAGGCCGGAGGCGAAGTCGATCAGGCGCTTGGACAGGTCGGTGTCGGTCGACTGGAGGTTCAGGACGACAGGGATGTCGTCCTTGAACTTGTCGGCGACCTGCTGGGCGTCGTTGAAGGACTTGGGGATGACGAGGTGGAGTTTGACCGAGCCGCCGTTGCGGGCCTTGGCCGGCGCGGCGCCGCCACCGATCGGGCGCAGGTTCGCGCGGGTCGGCGGCTCGTCGTCGGCGAAGATGTCGTCGAACTCGTCGCGACGACGACGCGAGCTGATGCGGCGCACGTTCGGGCGCTCCCGGTACTCGGGCTCCGGGTCGGGCTCGCGATCGCGTCCACGGTCCCGGTAATCGTCGTCTTCGTCGTCGGCGTAGGTGTCGCGCTCTTCGGCCAAGCCGAAGTACACGAGCGCCTTATGCCAGCTGTCGCTCACGGCCACGGTCCAACTGTACGCCAATCACGTTGAAGTTCCTGCAATCACCGGTACAACTTCGTGCCAACCCGGACGATCGTCGCACCCTCTTCGACGGCGACGGCGAAGTCCTGGGTGGTGCCCATCGAGAGCTCGGGAAGGTCGCGGTCGGCCGCGAGCTGCGCCAGCGCGGCGAACCAGCGGCGCGAGTCCTCGGCGGTCTGGGCCAGCGGCGGCATCGTCATCAGGCCGGCGACCTCGACGTTCTCGACCGCGCGGCAGGAGTCCAGGAAGGCGTCGAGGCGGTCGGGCGCGATGCCGGACTTGCCCTCCTCGGAGGCGATGTTGACCTCGACGAGGATCTTCGTGCCGGCCTGAGCGTGCTTGCCGAGCTGCTCGACCACGCTGTCGCTGCCGACCGAGTGGATCATGCGCACGAGCGGCAGGATCTGCTTGACCTTGCGGCTCTGCAGGTGGCCGATGAAGTCCCAGGTGAGCGCGTCGCCGCCGGGCGCCTCGACCTTGCGGACCAGCTCCTGGGCGCGGTTCTCCCCCGCGAGCGTGATCCCGGCCTCGGCCAGGACCGGGATCTCCTCGAGCGCCACGTACTTGACGGCGGCCAGGAGCTGGACGGCGTCGGCGCTGCGGCCGGCGCGGACGGCGGCGTCGGCGATCTCGCTCTGGACGCGCTCCACGTTGGCCCGAACGGCGTCAGCGGAGAGGCCGGTGATCAGCTCCGCCATGCGAGGCCTCCTTGGCGTCCGGTGACGGGGCCGCTGGCGCGGTGGGAGAAGAAGACGTCGGGCTCGCACATCGTGCAGCGCCCGACGTCGAGCACGTCCGCGACGCCCGCGGCGCGCAGCCGCGCCGCCGCGACCGCTTTGAGATCCAACAGGCGACCGTTGAGCGCCCAGTCGGGGAAGCGCTCGGCGACCTCGGGGCCGACCTCGTAGCAACAGGCGCCGGCGGCGGGGCCGATCGCGGCGTGGATCGGTCCGTCGGTCCGCAATGCGGCCACGCCCGCTTCGAGCACGCCGCCCGAAAGGCCCTTCCAGCCCGCGTGGACCATCGCGACCGCGTCGGGCGCGGCCAGCGCGACCGGCACGCAGTCGGCGGTCAGCACCATCGCGGCGACACCGTGTGCACGGGTGACGACGCCGTCGGCGTCCGCGATCCGGTCGGCTGGCGGCGCGCCGTCGAGGGCGATCACGTCGGTGCCGTGCACCTGGCGGGCGAAGGCGATCGGCGCTCCGTCGGCGGCGCGACGGCGGTTCTCCTCGACGGCGGCGGGATCGTCGTCGGTCCAGCGCCCGAGGTTGAGCGAGGCGTACGGGCCCTCGGAGACGCCGCCCGCGCGGGTCGTGAAGCGCACGCGGGCGCCGGGCAGCTCCAGGTCGATGGCGTCGAGGGCCACGGGGCTTGTTCTAGCAGTTGAGAGCGAACGCCAGCTGCGCGTCGCGGTCGTCGGCGAGCGCGCCGTCCAGGCGCGCGGCGAGCGCGGCGGCGAGGCGGCGCCCGACCTCCGGCCCTTCCGGCACGCCCGCGGCGAGCAGGTCGCCGCCGTCGATCCGCAGGCGGACGTGGCGCCAGTCGTTGAGGTACTGCAACGCGATGTCGGCGTCACCGCGGGCGCCCGCCACCGCGACGACCTCAACGGGCAGGCCGCGCAGCGCGGCGACGACCGCGCTCGGCGGCGCCCCCGCGCGCAGCGGCTCCGCGTCCGCACTGGCACGGAGAACCGCCAGCTCGCGCGCGTCGAAGCCCCAGCCCTCGGCCCACGACGCGTCGGGGATCACGGCGCCGAGCGTCGCGAGGTCGGTCCGTCCTTCGTCCCAGGGCAGCAGCGCCAGCGCGCGCGCCACCAGCGCCGGATCCAACGCCAGCCCTTCGACCAGCCCGAGGTTCTGCGCGGCGTGCAGCACGCTCAGCGGGTCCGGCTCGCGCAGCGCGAGCCGCAGCTCCGCGCCGAGCCGCTCGCCGCTCACGGTCTCCAGTGCACCGCGCTGCACGGCCTCCTGCGCGAGGCGATCGGTCGCGGGCTCGGGGACGAAGCCGAGCCGGACCGCGTAGCGGACCAGACGCCACAGCCGCGTCGGGTCGTCGCGGAACGACGCCGCGTGGAAGACGCGCAAGCGCCGTGCCTCCAGGTCGTCGAGCGCTGCCGGCGCCGCGTGCAGCGCGCCCTCGGCGTTCAAGGCGAGGGCATTGACCGTGAAGTCGCGGCGCAAGAGGTCGTCCTCCAGGTCGCCGGGCGTGACGTCCGGCAGCGCGCCCGGACCGCCGTAGGTCTCGCTCCGCGCGGTCACGACGTCGACCTCGCCGCCCTCCGCGGTCCGCACCACGTAGGTGCCGAACCGGCCGTGCGACTCCGCGACGGCGCCCAGCGCGAGGGCGATCGGCTCGGGGTCTCCGACGACGGTGACGTCCACGTCCGGGCCGAGCGGCCGACCGAGGAGCGCGTCGCGCACCGCGCCGCCGACGATCCACGCCTCCGGGTGCTCGGCGAGCACGCCGAGGACGTGCGCGCCGGTCGGGAGCGCGCGCAGCGCGGCGAGGGCCTCGGTCGCGGTCCGCATCGGGTGGCGATCCTCCCACGCCGCGCGGTCTCATACCCTGTCGGCCATGACCCGTCCCTCCGGCGGCCGGCGCCGTCGGCTGGTGTGGATCCTGCCGGTGCTGGTGGCGTTGCTGCTCGCCGCCGGCGCGGTCAAGCTGCTGACGGGCGGCCCCGGCGACGTCTCCAACTCCGACGTCGCGTTCGACACGGCGCCGCCTACGGCGCCTCCGGCCACCACGACCCAGCCCTCGAAGACCACGAACACCAAAGACCCGTTCGACGACGGGTTCGAGTGGCCCGTGTACGGCTACACGGACAACCGCGCGCGTTACCTGCCGCTCGACCGTCCGCTGCGCCCGCCGTTCACGATGCGCTGGAAGGTGACGGGCAGCGTGCTGCTGGAGTTCCCGCCGGTGTTGTGCGGGAAGACGCTCTACCTGTTGAAGAACAACGGCGCGTTGTACGCGATCTCGCGCCGGACGGGCAAGGTGCGCTGGAAGCAGAAGCTCGGCTACCTCGCCGCCGCGTCGCCCGCGTGCCACGACGGCGTCGTCTACTCCACGCTGCTGCAACGCGGCAAGGGCGTCCGCGCGGGCCGGGTCGTCGCGGTGCGCGGCTACACCGGCAGGACCGTGTGGTCGCGCAAGCTGCCGAGCCGCAGCGAGTCCTCCCCTGTGATCTTCCAGGACCGCCTCTACTTCGGCTCCGAGGACGGCACGGTCTACGCGGTGAACACCGCCAACGGCGACATCGTCTGGACCTACAAGGCCGGCGGCGCCGTGAAGGCCGCGATCGCGATGGACGGCGAGGGCCGCCTGATCTTCGGCGACTACGCCGGGTCGGTCACGGCGCTGCGCCGCGCGGACGGCTCGCGGATCTGGAAGACCGGCACCAGCGGCGGCGCTTTCGGGTTGAAGTCGGGGAACTTCTACGCGACGGCCGCGGTGGCTTACGGCCGCGTGTACATCGGCAACACCGACGGCTTCGTGTACTCCTTCGGCGCCAAGGACGGCAAGCTCGCCTGGCGCCACAAGACCGGCGGCTTCGTCTACTCCTCCCCCGCGGTGTCGCCGGTGCGCGGCGGCACGATCTACGCCGGGTCCTACGACGGCAAGTTGTATGCCTTCGACGCGCGCACCGGCAACGTGAAGTGGACGCGCAACAGCGGCGGGAAGATCAGCGGCGGCCCGGTTGTCATCGGCGACTTGGTGTTCTACTCCAACCTGTCGCGGAAGTCGACGGCTGCGGTCGGCGCCGCCACCGGCGCGCCGGTCTGGTCGATCGGGCGCGGCGCGTTCAACCCGGTGATCTCCGATGGCCAGCGCATCTACCTCGTCGGCTACACCAACCTGTACGCCTTCGCCGAGGAGGGCCGGACGGCGGAGGGCACGCTGACCGACGCGGCGAAGCAGAAGCGCGCGAACCACCTGAAGGCCGCGGCGGTGCGGCGGCACCGGCGCTACCTCAACGCCCGCATCGCCCAGCGCCGCCGCGAAGTCGCGGAGCGCCTAGCGGCACGGCGCGCGGGCCGGGAGGTCTGCTTCAAGAGCGGCGGGAAGACCGTGTGTCGCCTGCCGAAGCCGCCGGTCTGCTTCAAGCGCCCGTCCGACGGCCGGACGATCTGCCGAGCCCGCGAGGACTGAGCCGTAAGGTGCGCCCATGGACATCACCGAGTTCTGGGCGCTCATCGATCAAGCGCGTGAGGCAGCCGGCGGCGACGTCCTCGAGCAGCAGGCTGCGCTGCGCGCCGCGCTGACAGGCCGCTCCAGCGAGGATCTCCAGGCGTTCCGTCGCCACTACGACGCGGGCCTCGGCGAGCTGTACCGCTGGGACGTCTGGGGCGTCGGCTTCGCGCTGGCGGGCGGGATGAGCGACGACGCCTTCGACTACTTCTGCGACTGGATCATCAGCCGCGGGCCGGTGGTCTTCGCGGCGGCCCTGAAGGATCCCGAGTCGCTGGCTGACGTCGAGGGCGCCGTCGAGGAGCCCGAGGCCGAGGGACTGCGCTACGTCGTCCTGGAGGCTCACGAGCGCACACACGGCGGCCAGCTGCCGGAGACCGGCTCCGACACGCGCGACTTCGATGCCGGGCCAGCCGGTGAGGAGTGGGACGAAGAGGACGTCGACGAGCGCTTCCCGCGGGCGGCGGCGAAGTCGCAGTGGTAGGCGGCACTTTGCGTTCGCGGTCCATGTCGTTCTGACCGCCATATACGCGGGTTAGACGACTTGGGCCAGGAGTTCGCCCCATACGTCCGGGGCTGGAGCCGCCGGAGTCGCCTACGCGGCGCGCGGTAAGGCGATGACCGCGGGCGCCGACAGATCGGCGAGCGCTGCGCGGAAGGCGGTGACGACGCGAGGGTCGAACTGCGAGCCGGCGCAGCGCTCCAGCTCGGCCAGCGCGGCGGCGTTGCTCAGCGGCGCCCGGTAGGGCCGGTCGGCGACCATCGCGTCGAAGGAGTCGCAGACGGAGACGATCCGCGCGCCCAGCGGGATCTCTTCGCCGCGCAGGCCGTCCGGGTAACCGCCGCCGTCGAAGCGCTCGTGGGACGCCCGCACCAACACGGCCACCTCGGAGAGCGCGGGCGCCGCGGCGACGATCCGCTCGCCGATGATCGTGTGCCGCCGCATGAAGACCCACTCGTCCTCGTCCAGCGGTCCTGGCTTGTCCAGAATCGCGTCCGGGATCGCGACCTTGCCGACGTCGTGCAGGTCGGCGGCGTGGCGGACCTCCTCGACGCGCGCAGCGTCCAAGCCCAAGCGACGCGCCACCGCGACGGCGAGGTCGGCGACCGTCGCCAAGTGCGTGGACAACTCCGGGTCGCGCTCGGCCAGCGCGCGCATCAGCACGTCGCGCGACTGAGAGCCCGCTGACTTCCGCCCGCCGTGCTTCTGCGCGTACATCCGCTGGTCAGCCAGCCTCAGCGCCTCGGCCGGATCGTCGGTCTCGACCGGCGCGACGACGAAGCCGTGCGACGAGCCGATGTTGAAGCCCTCGCCGCGCTCGTGCAGCGCCGCCGCGGCGTGCGCGGCCACCAAATCAGGCCGCGCCAGGCGCGGGCGCAGCAGCGCGCAGAACTCGTCGCCGCCCATCCGGTAGGCGCTCCCGTGGCCCTCGACGCGGCGGGCCAGGTTGCCGCCCAACCGCACCAACAAGTCGTCGCCGGCCGGATGGCCGTAGCAGTCGTTGTAGTGCTTGAAGCCGTCGAGGTCGAAGAGCGCCAGGACGACCGGGTCCTCCGCGTCGGCGACCGCCATCAACCGCTCCATGTCCTTCAACAACGCGCGGCGGTTGCCCAGGCCGGTCAGCGCGTCGGTCAAGGCCTCGCGCCGGGTCGCGTCCAGGAGCACGTTGTTGTCGCGGAACGAGATCAGCAGCCGGACGCCCACCGCCAGGGCCGCGACGCCCGCTAGGACAACGGCGACCCACGTCGTCCCTTGGCCCAGGCCCGAGTACACCAACACGCCCAGCGCCATGGCGCCGAAGGCCAGCGGCAAGATCGTCCCGCGCCGCCCTGGCCGGTCGACCGCCACCGCCGCCCGCGCCGGGACGCAGGCCGCCCAGGCGAGCGTGAGGAACGCGACGTCCCAGCCGCCGTTCCAGAGATCTGGCCAGCCCCCGCCGCCGTCGGCGACGGCCACGAGGTAGTGCGAGTCGGCGGTCCAGAACGAGACGATGCCGACCGCGGCCAGGCCCCAGGTCGCGTCGATCCGCCAGCCGCGCACGGCCATTGCGCCGACGACCAACCCCAACAAGATCAGGTCGGTGAGCGGGTAGGCGGCATTGGTCGCCACCGACTTCCAGTCGCCGCCGATCAGGTCGACGATCGACGGCACGACCAGCGCGGCCGCGACCGCAGCCGTCGCCAGCGCGGCGGTCGCCGCATCGACCCAGAGCCGCTTCGGAGCCCCGACGACGCGCGAGGCGAAGACGCGCGCCAGGCCGGCGAAGGCCAGCAGCGGGAAGAGCAGGTAGCCGACGTCGGCCGGGGACGGGACGGGCAGCTCGTCCTGGTCGAGCAGCACGAACGTCCAGTAGACGTCGCCCGCCGCCCAGCAGAGGATGCCCGCCGCCACCAGCAGCCAGCCGGCGCGGTCGGCGCCGCGGTGGCGCAGCGCGGCGGCCGCGCACAGCAGCCCGGCGCCGAAGTCGACGACCAGATGCGACGTGCGGCCGAAGAGGATCCCCGTCAGCGGGAAGAGGCCGACGGCCTGGTTTAGCGCGCACGCGAGCAGCCAGAACGCGAGCGCTCCCAGCGCCCAGCGCGCCCAGGGTGGCTGTGGACCTGCCTCCACACCACCGTAATCGGCTGCTAATCGATGACTTGAAGGTCCTTGGGAAGCGACGTCAGGACGTCGCTCCCGTCCTCCGTGACGATCGCGAGGTCCTCGATCCGGACCCCGATCGCGCCCGGGACGTAGATGCCCGGCTCGACCGTGACGACCTGACCGACCTCCAGCGTCGCTTCCGAGCGCTGCGACAGCCGCGGACCTTCGTGGACCTCGGCGCCGACGCCGTGGCCGAGCCCGTGCCCGAAGTGCTCGCCGTGGCCGGCGGCGGTGATGACGTCGCGGGCGACCGCGTCGACCTCGCGCCCGCCGACGCCGGCGCGCACCGCGGCCAACGACTCCAGCTGGGCCTTCAGGACGATCTCGTAGACCTCGCGGTCGCGCGGGTCGAGGTCCGGCCCGGTCGCGTAGGTCCGCGTGCAGTCCGAGGCGTAGCCGTCCAGCTGCGCGCCCCAGTCGATCGTCACCAGCGTGTTCTTCGGGATCACGACGTCGCGCGGCTCGGCGTGCGGCAGCGCGGAGTGCTCGCCGGAGGCGATGATCGGCGAGAACGATACCGACTCGGCGCCGGCCTTGCGCATCGTGACCTCGAGGTCGAGCCCGACCTCGCGCTCGGTCCGCCCCGCCAGCCCACGTGAGAGGACCTCTTCCAAGGCGGCGTCGGCGAGCTTGGCCGCAGCGCGGATCTTCGCCTGCTCGTCGGCGTCCTTGACCAGCCGCAGTTCCTCGATCAGCCCACCCGCCGGCACCAGCACGACGCCGTCGGCGAGCTTGCCCGCGAGCGTCGCGTGGTCCTTGACCGACATGGTGGCGTCGTCGAAGCCGAGCCGGACGGCCGCGCCATCGCTGCCGACGAACGTCGCGGCCGCGTGCAGGATCTCCTGGGCGATCTCGCGCCGCCAGCCGGCGTCGACCTGCTTGGCCGACTGCGTCAGGTAGCGGAAGTCGGTGAGGAACAACCGCTGATCGGCCGGCCCGACCAAGGCAAGGCCATTGCTTCCGCTGAAGCCGGTGAGCCAGCGCACGTTGACGAGGTTGGTGACCAACAGCGCGTCGATGCCGCGCTCCTCGAAAGCGTCAGCGAGCCGATCGGAGCGGTCCATGGTCGTCATAATTCGAGCTTCTCCTTGATCGCGGCGAGCGCGGTGCGATACCCCTCCACGCCCTCCCCCTTGACGGTCGCGAAGCAGAGGTCGCGGATGACCGAGACCTTGCGGAACTCTTCGCGCGCGTCGACGTCTGAAAGGTGGACCTCGACGGTGGGCAGGCCGGCGATCTCGAGCGCGTCGCGGATCGCCCAGGCGTAGTGCGTCCACGCGCCGGGGTTGAAGATGATCGCGTCGGCGAGGCCGCCGACGCGGTGCAGGTGCTCGACGAGCTCGCCCTCGTGGTTGGTCTGGAAGAAGCGGGCTTCCAGGTCCAGCTCACGCGCGATGGTCCCGATCTGCTGCTCGAGCTGGTCGAACGTGAGGTCGCCGTAGTGCTGTGCCGGGCGGCGACCGAGCATGTCGAGGTTGACGCCGTGGATCACGTCCACGCGGTTGCGGGTCGTCACGCGGTCAACTCTCGCACGGCGAGCGCGACGTCGTCATCGGCGACGTCCTGGCCGTGGACCACGTCGCCGGCCGCGCGGACCAGGACGAACGGCGTCCGGGCGGTGTCGGTGCGCTTCTTGTCGCGGCGCGTGGCGGCGAGGATCGCGTCCGGGTCGACGCCGAAGGACGCGTCGAGCGTCGTCGGCAGCCCGGCGTCGCCCAGCAGCGCCTCGACCTGCCCACGCAGGTCTGAGAGACCGGACAGCCGCAGCGCCGCCAGCAGCCCGAGCCCGACCGCCTCCCCGTGGCGCAGCGTCCCGTAGCCCAGCTCGACCTCCAGCGCGTGACCGATCGTGTGCCCCAGGTTGAGCACCTGGCGCCGGCCGCCGTCGCGCTCGTCGGCGGCCACGACCTCCAGCTTGGTCCGGGCGCAGTCGAAGATGACGGCCTCGTCGACCGGTCCGCCGGAGGAGATCCGCTCCCACAGCGAGCCGCCGGCGATCAGCGCGGTCTTGACGACCTCGGCGTAGCCCGCGGCGAACTCGGCGGCGGGCAGCGTGCCGAGCGTGGAGGTGTCCGACAGGACCGCCGACGGCTGGTGGTAGACACCGACGTAGTTCTTCGCGGTCGGGAGGTCGACGCCGGTCTTGCCGCCCATCGCGCTGTCGACCTGCGCCACGAGCGTCGTCGGGAGCTGCACGACCGGGACGCCGCGCTGGTAGGTCGCGGCGACGAAGCCGGCCAGGTCGCCGGTGACGCCGCCGCCGAGCGCGACGACGTGGTCGGCGCGCGTCGTCCCCTGCTCGACCAGCGCTTGCCACACCGCGGCGCAGGTGTCGAGCGTCTTGTAGGTCTCGCCCGAGCCGATCTCTACGAGCCCGGCGATGTGCTGCGTGAGCGGCCCAAGATGATGTTCTACGACGACCTCGTCGCCGATGCAGAACGCGCGGCCGCCGAGGCCCGGCAGACCGCCGAGCGACCCGGCCAGCGACAGTACGCCGGGGCCGACGAAGACGGGGTACTCGCCCGACGCCGCGGCCGCCCACGTCATCCGCGTGCCGGCCGGCGCCTGCGCGAGGACCTGCAGCGCGGCGTCCAGCGGCCGGACGTCACCGAGGCGGACCTGCGGCAGGTGCGCGTGCGCGAGCGAGGCGTACAACTCAGCGCGCTCGGCGTGGCGCGCCTCGAAGGCGGCGCGGTCGGCGGCCAGCGGGCGGGACGGGTCGGCAGCGCGCTCCCACGCCACCTCCACCCCGATGTCGAGCAGCACGACGGAGTGGTCGGCGAGCGCCGTTCGCACGCGCTCGCTGAGAATCGAGCCGCCGCCCAGCGAGATGATGGCGTCCGGGCCGTGCGCGCCGTCGAGCGCGGCCAAGACCACGCGCTCCTCGGCCTCGCGGAACGCCGCCTCGCCGTCGGTCGCAAACACCTCCGCGATCGGACGGCCGAAGTGCTCGACCAGCAGCGCGTCGGTGTCGACGTGCGTGACGCCGCGGGCGGACGCCAGCTCCCGGGCGAGGGTCGTCTTCCCCGCGCCCATGAAGCCGATGACGACCGTCAGCCGCGCCACGCGATCCGCTCGACGTACCGCGCGACGGCCTCGCGGACGTCCTCGATGTGGTCGCCGCCGAACTTGCTCCGGTAGGCGTCAGCCAGCACGTAGGCCAGCATCGCCTCGCCGACGACGCCGCCCGCGGGGACCACGCACGAGTCGGTGCGCTCGCGCAGCGCCTGCGCGGGGTCGTGGGACTCGATGTCGACCGAGCGCAGCGGCTTGGTCAGCGTCGGGATCGGCTTCAGCACGACGCGCGCGACCAGCGGCTGACCGGTCGTCATGCCGCCCTCCAGGCCGCCCGCGTGGTTGGTCTCGCGGAAGTAGCCCTTCTCCTCAGACCAGAAGATCTCGTCGTGGGACTGCGACCCGGGCTGGCCGGCGAGGTCGAAGCCGTCGCCGAACGCGACGCCCTTGGCCGCCTGGATCGAGCACAGCGCGCCGGAGATGCGGCCGTCGAGGCGCTGCTCCCAGGAGACGTGCGAGCCGAGGCCCGGCACCAGCCCGAAGGCCACCACCTCGAAGACGCCGCCGATCGACTCGTTGGCCTTGCGCTGCACGTTGATGTGGCCGACCATCGCCTTCGACGACTCCGGGTCCAGGCAGCGGACCTTGTCCTCGTCGACGCCCTCGAAGTCCTCGACGGTCAGTGCGGCGTCGCGCGGCGGCGCGTAGACGTCGCCGATCTGGATCACGTGGGACCGGATCTGCACGCCGACGGCGGCCAGGAACGCCTTGCACAGCGCGCCGCCCGCGACGCGCGCCGCGGTCTCGCGGGCGCTGGCGCGCTCCAGCACGTTGCGCACGTCGGTGAAGCGGAACTTCTGCACGCCGACCAGGTCGGCGTGACCCGGTCGCGGCAGGTGCACCTCGGGCACGTCGGCCTCGACCGGCCACGGGTTCATCCGCTCCTCCCAGTTCGCGTAGTCGCGATTGGGGACCTGGAGCGCGATCGGCCCACCGAGCGTGCGACCGTGCCGGACGCCGGATGTGACGTTGGCGTGGTCCTTCTCGATCTTCATGCGCCCGCCACGACCATGGCCCAGCTGCCGCCGGGCCATGTCACGGTCGATCGCGTCCTGCTCGAGCTCCAACCCGGCGGGCAGGCCTTCGACGATCGTCGTCAGCCCGGGGCCGTGGGACTCTCCTGCGGTGATCAGCTTCAGCGCCATGCGGCGCCGAAGTCTATGAACCTGGGACCGTCAGCACCGTCGACGTCGACCCAACGCCCTGCCCATCGGCAGCGGAGGCCGTCGTGCTGGGCACGTTGGCGACGTCCGGCGTGGCCACCGGGTCCTTGCTGACCAGCAGGCCCAGCGAGCGCGAGTAGTTCCAGTTGTCGAGCACCGTCGGGTCGTCGGCGACCAGCTGGCGCAGGTACTCGCGACCGGCCTTGGACTCGCGAGCGCGGGCCTTGGCGGCCGAGCCCTTCGCGACCCCCGTCGACTTCTTGATCGACTTGATCGTGAGCGTGTACTCGACCGTGCCGGCGGTGCCCGACGGCATGTCCAGGAACTCGGTGTCGCCGACCTTCAGCGCGATCTGCTGGCAGTCGTCAGGCGAAGGCTGGCACTTGCCGTCGCCAGAGACCTCGGCGGTGCCGTCGACCAGGAAGATCGCGGACTTGCCGTCGTCGGCCAGGCCGAGGTAGACGAAGAACGGGTTGTCGGACGAGGGCAGCGGCGTCAGGCGCGCGACGTTGGTGTAGCTGCGCATCGCGCCCTCTTCGCCGAAGTGGAAGTTCACGCGGTAGGTCGTGCTCTTCTGCTCGTTGGTGGCGTCGTCCGGCGTGGTCGTCGCCGGCGCGGTGGTCGTCTTCGGCGTGTCGCTCGTGCCGCCCGTCGAGGACGAGCCCGAGGACGTCGAGGCCGGCGCGGTGGTCGAAGACGACGTCGTCTTGATCTTCACCGGCTTGGGCTGGTGGTGCTGGACGAACGGGTTCTTGAGCGAGCCCTTGCGCTGCACCTTGCCCGCCGCCTGCTCCTCGAGGCTGACGACCTCGGCCTGCGACGTGCCCGAGCCGGACGCGGTCGAGGCAGTGGCGCTCGCGACCGGCGTGCCGGTGTCGTCGGACTTGCCGCCGAGCACGATCGGCACCGCGACCAGCGCGGCGACCAGCGCGATGGCCACCGGCCAGAGGCGCTTCTCGATTAGGTCGGAGAGGACGTTCTTGAAGAAGCTCACTTGTCGCTCCCGATGAGGCTCGCGGTGGCGGTGGTGCCGGAGGTTGCGGTCGAGGGGGCCGTCGCGGTCGCGCCGTTCGGGGCCAGGCCCTCGTCGGCCGGCAGGAGGTAAGAGGTCACGACGACCGAGGCGTCGATCTGCGGGAAGCCCTTCGGGCCCGCCTTCAGGGCGACGCCGTCGACCGTCAGCAGGCGGCCCTTGACGCTGATCGACTTGCCGTTGACCGCGGTCAGGCCGTCGAGCGACTTCAGGAAGCGCTGCAGGTCGAAGAACGAGCCGGTGAAGTCGAACGTGAACGGCATCGTCGGGAAGCCCGCGCTGCCGACCGTCGCACCCGGCGGGAGCGCGGCCGCGACTGTGGCGGCCGGCGTGCTCGACGAGCCCGTGGTGGGCGTGGCGGCCGCGGTGGCCGCGCCGGACGAGCCGACGAGCTTGATCGAGCGGAAGTCGATCTTGTTGGCCTTGGCGGTCTGCTCGAGCTGGTAGACGAGCGACGGCATGTCGTCGTCGACCGGCACGGCCTTGCCCAGGCGGGCGACCGTCGCGTAGTCCGACGTGTACTTGGCCTTGGCGGCCTCGGCGCTGGAGGCCGACGCCTGAGCGGTGGACAAGCGCGTCTGAGCGGCGCCGATCTGCGTGTTGAGATCGGCGGCGTCGTGGCGCTTGGGGCTGATCGCCAGGAACCAGAACGCGGCCAGGGTCGCGAGGATCCCGACGACGATCAGGACGATGCGGTCACGGGCGGTCACTTGCTGGTCCCTCCGGTCGTCCCCGAAGCGGGGACGGTCGACGAGGCGGTGGACGAGGTCGTGCTGGCCGGCGTCGTCGAGGAGGCGCCCGCGGCCGCACCGGTGGTACCGGTGGCGACCGTCGTGCCCTGCTCGAAGAAGACGTCGACGTTGAAGATCGGGAACTTGGCGTGACCGCCGCGGCAGTCACCCGTGGAGGCGCTGGTGGCCGCGCCCGACGAGGTGCCGGTGCCAGCGGCCTGCTCCTGGCCCTTGGTCGAGTCCTCCAGCGTGACGCGCTGGACGCCGTCGACCAAGCGCAGGCGCGAGATCAGCTTGGCCACCGACGACTGGCTCGTCGTGCAGCCCTGGATCACGATCGCCGGGACGTTGAGCGCGCTGCGCAAGCTGCCGGACGCGCCACCGGTGAGCGTGACGCTCGTGGAGGTCGTGCCGGACATCGACGTCAGCCAGGCGTTCTCCGGCAGCACGCGAGCGACCTCGCGCAGCGCGTGCGCCCAGTCGAAGCGGCTGTCGGCGAGCTGGGTGACCGTGTCGACGCGCTTCTGGCGGATCGACGCGAACTTGGTGTAGCTGGTCAGCTGCTGGGCCTTGGCCTCGGCGGCCTCGGCCTGCTGGGTGACGTTCGCCAGCTCGGTCGTCTTGTCAGAGACCGACGTGTTGGTGACCACGTAGGTCGCGGCCAGCACGACGAGCAGCGCCAGGCCGCCCAGCAGGGCGTAAGCGCCGCCGCCGGACTTGCCCGCGGCACCGCCGGCGCCGCGCTGCTGGTCGGTCGGGATGAGGTTGACAGCCCTCATGCGTGCGGGGCCTCCTCGACGGCCAGGCCGGCCGCGATCGTGAGCAGATGGGGATCCAGGCCCTCGGGCGTGCCGTCGACCAGGCCGGACTCGACCGGCAGGCCGAGCTCGGCGGCGAGGGCGTCATCGAAGCCGGGCACGGCGGCCGCGGCGCCGGTGAGCACGGCCCGCTGAACGCGCAGGCTCATGCCCTCCTGGGCGTGGTGGAAGTCGAGCGAGTTGCGGACCTCGCCGCCGATGCGGCGAACGCCGTCGAGCAGGACCGTGCGGGCCTCCTCGACGATCTCGTCCTGGTCGTCGGTCTCGACCTCGCCGAGCGGCGTGACGAGCCCGACGTGGCGCAGCCAGCCGCGAGCGTGCTCCAGCGTGAGCGCCTTGCGCTCGGCGAGCTCGACGGCGATGGCCTCGAGGCCGCCGCCGACGACGCGGGTGAAGAGGCAGGTGGTGCCCTCCGCGACCGCCAAGTTGGTGAGGCCGCCGACGGAGAGGTATAGGACCGGCTCCGGCGTCTCGGTCGCCGCCTGCGGGCGGTGCAGCGCGCGGATCATGGCGAAGGCCGAGAGGTCGATGCCCTCGGGCTTCAGGCCGGCCGCCTTGGCAGCCGCCATGACGCGCTCGACCATGTCGCGGCGGGCCGCGACGATCAGGACGCGCTGGCGCGGGCCCTGCTCGGTCTCGATGATGTCGAGCGGCTGGAAGTCGAGGACCGCCGAGTCCAGCGGCATCGGGATCTGGTCCTGAGCCTGGAAGCGAACAGCGGCCTCCAGCTCCTTGCGGTCCTCGAGCGGTGGGAGCTCCAGGACGCGGACGACGATCTTCTGGTTCGCGATGCCGATGCGAACCTTCTTGTCGAGGCCCTTGTTCTCGCGGTACAGCGAGCGGAGGGCGTCGGCGAGGGCGTCGACGTCATTGACCTCGCCGTCCCGGACGACGCCGGTCTCCAACGGGGCGACCGCCGCGGTCTTGACCGACACGTGACCGTTGACGGTCACTGATGCGGCGTGGACGGCGGAAGGCTCGATCTCGAGTCCGACGATTGTGGTTGCGCGCTTGGCCATGTTCTTGACGGTGGGTCGGCGGGGATCGGCGGTGCCTCAAGCACACGCCCCGACACCCTCGGTTGTTCGTCCAAAGGTGCGGGCGCTTGAGGCCCGGCGACTAGAAGGAGTCCGTGTAGGCGTCCAGGAGGCCGGAGCCGGCGAAGAAGGCGATGACGGCGCCCGCGGCCATGAACGGGCCGAACGGGACCTTGACCTTGCGGCCCGCGGTCACGCCGGCCTTGCCGATGATCGCCACGCCTACGACGACGCCCAGGATCAGGGCGATGAACAGCGCAGGCGCGACGTCAGCGCCCAGGTAGAGGCCCAGGACGCCGGCGAGCTTGACGTCGCCCATGCCCATCCCCTTCTTGGAGAGGAGCGCCGGCAGCAGGAAGAACGTGAGGGCGGCGGCGCCGGCGATCAGCTGCTCGGGCACGTAGGAGGGATCGAAGGCCAGGCCGATGGCCAGGGCGATGATCGCCGCGGGACCGGTCAGCGCGTTCGGGATGCGCTTGAGATCGAGGTCGATGACCGCGATCGGCACCAGGAACGTGACCAGCGCGAGCCCGAGGGCGCACTTCAGCCCGTTGTCGTACTCGGCGGCGACGACCGCGACGTAGAGCACGGCGGTGACCGCTTCGACGACGGGGTAGCGCGCGGAGATCTTCTCACCGCAGCCGCGGCAGCGACCGCGCAGGACCAGCCACGAGAAGACCGGGACGTTGTCGTAGGCCTTCAGCTGCTCACCGCAGCCGGGGCACTTCGAGCGAGGCTTGACCAACGACTCGCCGCGCGGCAGGCGCCAAGCGACGACGTTGAGGAACGAGCCGATGAGAAGGCCGAGCAGGGCGGCCGGTGCGAGCGCGGGAGCCATTTCGCCACCGTGATCGGCAGCTGCCCCCGCGCCCTTGACGCCGGCGGTCCTACCAGGTGCTGGACTTGCAGCCGCCGCCGCTGCAGGTTCGGGTCAAACCGGTGGCGGTCCGGTTGACCGAGAACGTGCCGCCGGACTTCGAGGTGGCGGTCACGGTGTAGGTCGACGCGGTCACGGCGGAGACCGCCATGCCGTTGAGGCCGGCGCTGGAGAGCACGGCCGTCGTGGCGCAGTTGGTGTAGTCGGTGGTCTCGGCGAAGCAGGTCTCGACCTGCGTCACGCTGTTGCGCGCGTCGGACTTGGCGCGGGTGTCCTGCGCCTTCTGCTGCTGGCCGAGCAGGCTCGGCAGGGCGATGGCGGCGAGGATGCCGATGATCAGGATGACGACGAGAAGCTCGATTAGCGTGAAGCCCTCTTCGTCACGGATGCGTGCGTGCACGGATGCCCTCCTCGGGCGGTCGTCTGGAGTGATGAACGGTCCAGCGACGTCCGAGTCAGGTTGCAGCAAGTCCCGGAAGGCGCGGTCCATCGACGTCATCGGCACCGCCGGCACGCGACTGAGCACGTTTGCGCAGAAAGCGGACGGACGGGCCAGCCTCGCCCCGACAACGACTCGGGGCGGGCCTTGCGGCCCGCCCCGAAGGTACAGCGGTTGCTGCTCGGTGCTTAGGTGCTTACCAGCTGGAGCCGGAGCAGCCCGAGCAGGTGCGAGCGACGTTGCCGGTCGCGTCCTTGGCGATCGTGAACGTGTTGCCCGACTTGGCGGTGGCGGTGACCGTGTAGGTCGACGCGGTGCCGGTAGCGGTCGTGACCAGCTTCAGGCCAGCGGAGCCGAGGGCGGCCGTCGTGGAGCAGCCGGAGTAGTCCTGCGTGTCGGCGTAGCACGACTCGATCTGGGTGACCGCGTTGCGGGCATCCGACTTGGCCGAGGAGTCCTGGGCCTTCTTCTGCTGGCCGAGGAAGCTCGGCAGGGCGATCGCGGCGAGGATGCCGATGATCAGGATGACGACGAGGAGCTCGATGAGCGTAAAGCCCTCATCCTCGTTCTTGAAGCGGTTGAGCAAGGCGATCCCTCCTGTGAGATCAAGTGTTTTATGTCCGTCACGTGCGAAGGGTCGACGTCCCTGCAGCGCCATCCGGGGTCAGGTCTTGGCAGCAAGCCCCGTCAGTTGCCCGGTGGTTCGTCACCGCACAGTCGGAGTTGTCGGCGTGAGTGGCCCGGGCTTTCGCCTTGATGTCCGATCTCTGGACTTCTGTTCTACGGTCCACACCCCAGACCGGCGGGCCGTCCGTCACCCGCGTAGGCGCTCAAGCGCGCGCGGCGAGCGCCGATCTCCGGGCTATGCGACGTCTCCTCAGCTGCGCCGTGCTGCTGATCGCCCTGCTGGTTCCCGCCTCCGCCCCGGCGCTGGAGTTGACGCCCGACCTCTCGCTGCCGGCCTCAAAAACCGTGCCGCCGCCCGGGTTCAGCACCTCGGCGCAGCAGGTCTTCGAGATCACCAAGCGCCAACCGGAGGTCCGTCGGCTGCTGGCCGAGCACCCTGAGGCGCAGATCCAGCCGAGCATCCACAGCGGCGCGCTGTGGGATGTCCAGGTCGTCGGCGAGGGCGATCGCCCGCTGGCCGACCTCGACATCGCCCGCGACGGCCGCGTCCTGCACGTGTGGACCGGGATCGCCGCCGGCAGCTACATGGCCCGCGGCCATCACCTGCCGTCGTTCGAGCGCCCGTGGGTGTGGCTGACCTTCGCGGTCCTCTTCCTGGTCCCGTTCGTCGACGTGCGCCGGCTACGTCGGATGCTGCACGTCGACCTGCTCGTCCTGCTGGGCGGCTTCGGGCTCTCCTACGCGGTCTTCACCAATGGCCACCCGGACGCCGGGACGCTGCTGTTCTACCCGCCGCTGCTCTACGTGTTGGGGCGGATGCTGTGGGTCGGGCTGCGCAGGCCGCCGCGCGCCCCGCGCGGGCGCCTGGTGCCGCATCTGCCGACCGCGGTCTTGTTGGTCGGCGTCGTCGCGCTGTTCGGCGGCCGCGTCGCGCTCAACCTGCAGACCGAGCGAATCATGGACATTGGGTACGCGTCGGTGATCGGCGCCGACCGCGTGGTCCACAAGCAGCAGCTCTACCAGGACAACGAGAACCACGGCGACACCTACGGGCCGCTCAACTACATCAGCTACGTGCCGTTCGAGCTGGCGCTGCCGTGGCGCGCCGATGACGGCGCGACCGACGTGCCGGCCGCGCACGCCGCGACGCTGTTCTTCGACCTGCTGACGATCGTCGGGCTGTTCCTGCTGGGCCTCAAGCTGCGCGCCGGGCCCGAGGGCCGCCGGCTGGGCCTGGCGATGGCGTGGGCCTGGGCGGCGTGCCCGATCACGCTGCTGGCGGTCATGGACAGCACCAACGACATGCTCGTCTCAGCGATGCTCGTCTTCGCGCTGGTCGCGTTCCGCTCGGCGCCCGCGCGCGGTGCGCTGATCGGCGCCGCGGCGGCGACGAAGTTCATGCCGGGCGCGTTGCTGCTGCTGATCGCCCGCGGTCGCGGCGACGAGGGCCGCAAGGCGACGCTGACCGCGCTGGCGACCGGCATCGGCATCTTCCTGTTCGCGATGGCCGTCTACTTCCCCGACGGCGGGCTGCGCGAGCTGTGGAACTGCACGCTCGGCTACCAGATGGACCGCGTGCCGGACATCTCGATCTGGGCCGTCAACCCGGACCTCGACCTGCTGCGCAAGGCGCTGGAGGGCGCGGGCCTGCTGTTGGCGCTGGCGATCTCCGTCCTGCCCGGCCGCCGCAGCATCGGGCAGATCGCGGCGCTGGCGGCGGCGATCACGATCGTCTTCCAGCTGCCGGCCGGCCACTGGTTCTACTTCTACGTGCTCTGGTTCCTGCCGTTCACGCTCGTCGCGCTGTTCCTGCCGTATCGCGACACGGCGGCCGCGGAGGACGCGGGCGACGGCGACGCGGAGGGCGACGTCGTCGAGCTAGGCGGCGTCGGACTCGGTCGGCGCCTCGCCGCGTAGCGCGCGGCCGGCGGCCTGGGCGTCGTGGTCGGGGATGAAGGTCCCCGTCCCCTCACACCAGGCGCAGGTGACGTTGTTCGGCGAGCCGCCGAGGTTGGAGATGAGCGTGCCGGTGCCCCGGCAGACCGTGCAGGGCACGGGCTCGTCGACGTCCGGGGTCTCTTCGTCTGCGCTCACGGGATCGCGAGCGTAGCGGCTGCTGGTCGCCGAACTGCGTCCGGTTGGCGCGTGGCCCGTCCGACCGGTCCGGTCTAGACGTCTTGCAGTGGTCCTGTCCGCCGGACCGGTGGCGAGATAGCGTCGCGCTCATGCAGTCCCTCACCTCCTCCCCCGCGGGTCGTGCTTCGGCCCTGACGGCCGGGATCTGGGCCCTGGCCGGTGTTCAGCTCGTAATCGGGCTGTCGCAGGTCCTGACGCCCGGATCCTTCTATGACGCGGTCGCGAACTTCGGGCCGCGCAACGACCACTTCCTGCGCGACGTGGCCTCGTACTACCTGGCGTCGGCGGTCGCGCTGGCGGTCGCCGCGCGGCGACCGTCGTGGCGCGCGCCGGTATTGGCGCTCGTCGGCATGCAGTACGTCCTGCACACGATCGGCCACGTCTTTGACTCCGGCAAGGCGGACCCGTCGTGGGTCGGGCCGTTCGACGTCGCGACGCTGGCGATCGGCGTGCTGCTGATCGGCGGCCTCTACCGGGAGGCGTCGAAGTGAGGGTCTTCCTGGCAGGTGCCACGGGCGCGATCGGGCGGCCGCTGGCGGAACGGCTGCTGGCCGAGGGACACGAGGTCGTCGGCACGACGCGCGACGAGGCGCGCGCGGCGGTGCTGGCGCGGCGCGGCGTCGAGCCGGTCGTCCTGGACGCCTTCGACGCGCCCGCGGTCCACGCGGCAGTAGCGACGGCGCGGCCCGAGGTCGTGATCCACCAGCTCACGACGCTGCCCCAGGACCCGACGCCGAAGTCGATGGCCGCCGCGGTGTCACTCAACGCGCGGCTGCGGCGCGAGACCGTGCCGACCTACGTGGATGCCGCCCGCGCCGCCGGCGCCCGGCGCGTGATCGCGCAGTCGATCTCGTTCGTCACCAAGCCCGACGGCCGCCCCGTGCACGACGAGGAGGCGCCGTTGTGGGCCGACGAGCCGTCGCAGGCCGAGAACGTCGAGGGCGTGATCGCGCTCGAGGCGGCGGTGCGCGAGGGGACGACCGATCCCACCCACCCCATCGAGGGCGTCGTGATGCGCTATGGGTTCTTCTACGGTCCCGGCACCTGGTACGCGCCGGACGGGGCCCTCGCGACCATGATCCGCAAGCGCCGCTACCCAATCGTCGGCTCCGGCGAGGGCCGCTCCTCGTTCATCCACATCGACGACGCGGTCGACGCGACCGTCCGCGCCCTGGATCCCGCGCTGCCGTCCGGGACCTACAACATCACCGACGACGAGCCGGTCCGCGCGGCGGACTGGATCCCGGAGGCCGCGCGCGTCATGGGCGCCAAGCCGCCGCGGCACGTGCCGGCCTGGTTGGCCCGCCGCGTCGCGGGCGACGTCGTCGTCCACTACGGAACGACGCTCCCGGGCAACGCGAACGGCCGCGCCCGTGCCGCCATCCCCGGCTGGGCGCCGCGGCCATGGCGCCAGGGCTTCGCGGAGGTGCTCGGCTGATCCCCGCTGGGCGCTTCGCCCCCTCGCCCACCGGCACGCTGCACCTCGGCAACCTGCGCACGGCGCTGCTGGCCTGGCTCTACGCCCGTGCCCAGGACGCGCCGTTCCTGGTCCGGATCGAGGATCTCGACACCGGCCGCGTGCGGGAGCGCTTTGAGCGCGAGCAGCTGGATGATCTTGCCGCGATCGGCCTGGACTGGGACGGCGAGCCGGTGCGCCAGTCGGCGCGGCTCGATCTCTACGCCGACGCGCTGGCGACGCTGGAGGCGGCGGGCCTCGTCTACCCCTGCTGGTGCACACGCGCGGAGATCCGCGAGGCGTCGTCGGCGCCGCACGGCCCGCTGCCCGAGGGCCACTATCCCGGGACCTGCCGCCGGCTGACGCACGAGGAGCGCTCCGAGCGCGAGGCGTCCGGCCGGCCGCCGGCGCTGCGCGTCGCCGCCGACGCCGCGCACGTCGCCTTCACCGACCGCGTGCACGGCGCGCAGGAGGGCGTCGTCGACGACTTCGTCGTGCGCCGCAACGACGGCGCGTTCGCCTACAACCTGGCGGTGGTCGTCGACGACGGCGCCCAGGCCATCGGCGAGATCGTCCGTGGGGACGACCTCCTGGACTCGACGCCCCGCCAGCTCTGGCTCGCCGAACGCCTCTCGCTCGCTCGCCCGACGTTCGCGCACGTACCCCTCGTGCTCGGCGCCGATGGCGCGCGCCTGGCCAAGCGGCACGGAGCGGTCACCCTCGCCGATCGGATCGAGCAGGGCGAGACGACCGCCGACGTGCGCGCCCGGCTGGCCGCGTCGGTGGGCCTTTGCGATCCCGCTGAGCGTCCCTCACCCTCCGAGCTGGTGGTGCGGTTCGATCCAACTGGCTTCACCCCTCCCCCGTCGGGGCCGCTTCCCGGCCTGTGAACGGATACCGTCCCGGCAATGCCGCGGTCGACCGCCGACATCGCCGCGCGCGCCCGGGAGACCGGGCGGCTCGGCATCGACACGGAGTTCATGGGCGAAGGGCGCTACCAGCCCTTGCTCTGCCTTGCCCAGATCGCGCTGGACGACGGCGAGGGCGGGACCGAGGTCATCGTCCTCGATCCGCTGACCGAGGAGTACGACCCGCAGCCGCTGGCCGACGTGCTCGCGGACCCGGAGATCGAGATCGTCCTGCACGCCGCCCGCCAGGACGTCGCGCTGCTGCGCCGCGACTGGGGTCAGCCGGTCCGCAACGTCTTCGACACCCAGGTCGCCGCGGGCTTTGCCGGGATGCGCGCCCAGCTCGGCTACGAGCCGTTGTTGAAGGAGACGCTCGGCGTGCGGCTGCGCAAGTCCGCGTCGTTCACGCGCTGGGACGACCGCCCGCTGACCGACGAGCAGCTCGGCTACGCCCGCGAGGACGTCCTGCACCTGCTCCAAGTCGCCTCCGCTTTGCAGGACCGCCTGACCGAGCTCGGCCGCCTGGACTGGGCCCGCGAGGAGTGCCGCTCGTTCGAGTCCATCGACGACCGCCGCGACCTGGAGATCGTCTTCGGCAAGCTGCCGCGGGTCAACTCGCTGGACCCCAACCAGCGCGCGGTCGCTCGCGAGCTGGTCGAGTGGCGCGAGGACGCCGCGCGCACCGGCGACCGGCCGGTCTCGTCGGTCCTGCACGATGCCGCGCTGGTCGAGATCGCCAAGCGCCGTCCGCAGAACGTCGACCGCCTGCGCCAGATCCGTGGCCTCAACGACGCGACGCTGCACCGGCGCGGGAAGTCGATCGTCGAAGCGGTCGCGCGCGGCCGCGAGCGCGAGCCGATCCCCGTCGAGGGCGTCCGCCCCACCCAGCCCGACGCCGAGGACGCGCCGCTGATCGCGCTCGGCGAGGCGCTCGTCCGCACGCGGGCGATGGAGTCCGAGTTGGCCTACGAGCTGATCGCCGCGCGCGCCGACCTGCAGAAGATCGTGACCTCGGTGCGCGAAGGCTCCGGCGAGCCGGACGTCCGCACGCTTCAGGGCTGGCGGCGCGAGGTCGTCGGCAACGAGCTGCTGGAGCTACTGGCCGGGCGGCGCACGCTGCGCGTCGGGCCGGGCGCGCGGCTGCTGATCGAGTCCGACCCCGAGGAGTAGGACTACGCGGCGGCCGTGGCGAGCACGCCGCCGCCGGTGCCGCAGTCCGCGTGGGTGCGCACGCGGTTGCGCCCCTCCTGCTTGGAGCGGTACAGCGCGAGGTCGGCCTCGGAGAAGACCATGTCGTAGTCGAACGTGCCGGCCTCCGACGCGCTGACGCCGAAGGAGATCGTCACGAGCAGGCCGGCGATCGGGTCGTCGGCGATCGCGGCGCGCAGGTCCTCGGCGACCTCGGCGGCCTGTGCCGCGTCAGCGCCGGGCAACACGATTAGGAACTCCTCGCCGCCGAGGCGGTAGGCGAGGTCGTAGGCGCGCAGCGACTTGCGCATCCGGTAGGCCACGTCCTTGAGGACGACGTCGCCCGCGGCGTGGCCGTGGCCGTCGTTGATGGCCTTGAAGTTGTCCAGGTCGCCGACGATCAGTGCGACCGGCTCGCGGAGGATCGCGGCCTGCTGGGCGAGCTCGCCGACGCGCGTCTGCAGCGCGTTGCGGTTGAGCATCCCGGTCAGCGGGTCGATCACCGACGAGCTGCGGTGCTCCAGGTCGGACTTCATCAGCGCCGAGGAGAGCAGCGCGACGGCGATCAGCAGCGCGATCGGCATGATGATCGACTGCGGGTGGTCGACGATGTAGCGGGCGTCGACGCCGAAGGTCACGAGCAGCAGCAACGCCGAGACCACGCCCACGCCAACCGCGACGGCGCGCGCGTTGAAGCGCGCCGGCAGCGTGACGAGCGGGATCACCAGCCAGGCCAGCGCCGGCGACTCAGGGCCACCGGTCAGCGCGATCGACCCAGCGATCGCCAGCTCGGACAGCAGCCACGCGGTCGCGATCGTGATCTCCGGCTGCGGCGCGGTGGCCAGGTGACGGTCGACGAGCTGGAAGCCGACGACGGCGACCGCCAGCGGGATCAGCGTCCACCAGCCGACCCAGTGGCCGGACAGCAGCAGCGCGACGGCGAGCGCGATGAACGAGCGGCGGCGGAACGGGCGCAGGCGCATCTCCATGTCGACCGCGCGGACGCGGTCGGCCGGCTCGGGGCAGAGCCACGAGCGGGGCGCGACGGAGATCTCCTGATGCTGCTGCTCCACACCCTCATAGTCGGCCGATTCGTCCACCGTCCTGAGACGGTCTGACCGAACTTGCACAGCTTTTCGAGCCCCGGATGGAGCGACATAATGCAAACGCACGCGTTTCCTGTGAGTTTGCTGTGAACTACTGGCAGACCGGCAGGCAATCGGTCAGCCGGGCCTCGTCCTTCGCGGCCACCGCGGAGCGCGCCTGGAAGCGGAACGAGGTGAAGATCGCACCCTTGCCCTCGGCCGTGAACGGCACCTTGGAGACCACGACCGAGAGCTTGTCGCCCTTGATGCCGACCGTCGCGGGGATCGTGCGGAAGTCCTTGCCGGTGCCGGAGACGTCGAGCATCGCCTTCGGCGCCTCGCCGCCCAGGACGGTCGTCTCCAGCTGCAGGTACGGCGTCTCGGCGTCTTGCGGGCGCATCGTCAGCACGTAGGCTACGTAGGGCTTGACCTGCCCGTCGGCCTGGAACTCCGCGCAGAGCCGATCGCCCTTGGCGTCCTTGGCCAGACGCAGGCGGATCAGGTCGCCCTGCGGCGAGGACTCGACCTTGCTGCCCTTGGTCGTGCGCTGGTCGCCACGCGGGTCGTTGGTCACGACCGGCGTGCCGAACGACGAGCAATCGGTGAACGTCCCATAGGACTTCACTTTGTCGTCGTCGCCGGCCTTCGTCGCGATGCTCGCGGCGATAACCGCGAGGAACGCGGCGGCGATCGTGATGATGACCCGTCTGCCCACGGGCGCGGAGTCTGGCATGAGGGTTCACCTCCGCGCGTCGCCGGGCACACGAGAAGGCATGGACATCGCCAAGCTCGCCCTCCGCGGCGTCGTCGGAGGCCTGTTCGTCGGCCACGGGACGCAGAAGCTCTTCGGCTGGTTCGGCGGCCACGGACCCGAGGCCACCGGCGCCGCCTTCGAGTCCATGGGCCTGCGCCCTGGGAGGAGAAATGCCATCGCCGCCGGCGCCGCCGAGGCAGGTGGCGGCGCGCTCCTGGTCCTCGGCGCCGCCACGCCCCTGGCCGCCACCACGGTGGCGAGCACGATGATCACCGCCATCCGCAAGGTCCACGCCCCCAAGGGCCCGTGGGTGACCGAAGGCGGCTGGGAGTACAACGCCGTCCTCATCACCGCCATGGCCGTCCTCGCCGAATCCGGCCCCGGCTCCCCCTCGGTCGACTCCAAGCTCTTCCCGGACTGGCACGGCCGCCGCTGGGCCCTCGCCACCCTCGCCGCCGCCACCGCCGGCTCCTACCTCATCGACGCCCTCTCCGAGCCCGCCCCCGAAGACACCGCCTCCGCCGGCGACCCCGACGTCACCGCCGCCGCAGCCGAACAGGCCCGCTTCGCGAAGGAACAGGCGACCGCGCCGCACGGGTCCTAAGGCGCGCCGACCTGCCGCTCCCTGCGGCTCTTGCCGAGCGTCGGCCAGCCAGGTTCTCCACAACAGGCGGGCTTCTCGTCGCGACGCTGCCCTGTCGTAATGAGACGCCACGTCCCGGTCAACGACTTGCAGCAGAATTCCAAGTAGACGGACCCTTCAGGGACACCATCCGCAGCTAACAGCCGATATCCCGCGACCTTGCAGCCCTGGGCCTTCAACTGCGGCAGTAGCTTCTCATAGGCCTTCTTCGCATTGCCGCGAAGGCCCTCGATCGCTTTTGCCGCGGACGGCGTGGCTCGTAAGTGGAACTCGGCGGCCAAGACCTACAAGTCGACGTACTCGCCGCGCCGCAGCTCTTCGACGCCGTTGCGGGACCACTCTTGCTTCTGCAGATCTCGGTCGTGGAGATAGGCGGCCAGCGCCTTCGTCCACTCACGTGCCGGGTAGTGCTCTCGCACACGCCGCAGGTGACGCTCAACCGTCGCCAGGCTGCGCGGATCCACTTCGATGGGCTTGCGACCCTCGACGGCGGACAGCAGTCCCTCGGCCAACCATTTCCGCACGGTCGGCGCTGCGACTTCCAGGTGCTCGGCCGTCTGATCGACGCTGACGCCGACCGGCACGTCCAGCGTCTGCCGCAGCTGCTCCATCCGCTTGTGGATCTCCAGCACCAGCTGCTCCACGTGCTCGAGCAGCTGCTCAGGGTCAGCCGTGCGGATCTCTATCTCGCGCTCCGCGACCTCGGCGCTTAGCTCCTCGAGCTCCAGCCGGGCACGCGCAGCTTTGCGCTGCATCTGCTTCGGCTTGGGGAGCGTCGTGACGGCCATCTCCACGATCTTAGCCCATCGTTTCTATTTCATCCACCTTTTTCGCAACGTGCTGCCCCTAGAACGAGTCGAGGGCGCCGCGTGGCGGGCGCCCTCGTGGTCCTGCTGTGTCGCTATCGGGCCCCTGCCCGAAGATGGTGGCCTACTTGATCGAGTCGTAGACCTTGAAGAGCGGCATGTACATGGAGATGACGATGAAGCCGACCATGCCGCCGACGAGGATGATCATCACCGGCTCGAGGATCGAGGCGAGCTGCTTGACGGCGGCTGCGACCTGGTCCTCGTAGAAGTCGGCGATCTTGGACAACATGGTGTCCATGGCGCCGGTCTCCTCGCCGACGCCGATCATGTGCGTGACCATGCCTGGGAACACCGGTGCGTCCTTGAGCGGCTCGGCGATCGTGCCGCCCTGGCGAACGGACTCGATGACGTCGGCCATGGCCTTCTCGACGCACCAGTTGCCGGCGGTCTGGCCGGTGATCTCCAGCGCCTGCATCAGCGGCACGCCGGCGCTCACCAGAGCGCTGAGCGTCCGCGACCAGCGCGCCAGCGCGATCTTCTGGACGATGTCCCCGATCTTCATCGGGATGCGCAGCTTGAACGTGTCCCAGGTCTTGCGACCGCTGTCGCTGCGCTTCCAGTTCTTGAACGCCCACGTGACGCCGAAGCCACCGAGGATGAACATGTACCAGTAGCCGGTCATCGCGTGCGACAGGCCGACGGTGAACTTGGTGATCGTCGGCAGGTCGCCGCCGAACTGCTTGAACGTGCCGACGAACACCGGCACGAGGAAGACGACGAGCGCGACCAGGACGCTGACCGCGAAGCCCATGACGACCATCGGGTAGGCCATCGCGGCCTTGACCTGACGGCGCAGGGAGTCCGCGGACTCCAGCTGGTCGGCGACGCGCACCAGCGCGCTGTCCAGGACGCCGCCGGTCTCGCCGGCGCGGGTCATCGCGACGAACAGCGGGTTGAAGACCTTCGGATGGCGCTCGAGCGCGTCGCTGAGCGGCAGGCCGGCCTCGACGTCCTTACGGACCAGCGAGATCGTCGCCGCGAGCTTCTCGTTCTCGGTCTGCGCCTCGAGCACGTAGAGCGCGCGCAGAATCGTCATGCCGGAGTTGACCATGGTCGCCAGCTGGCGGGTCATGATCGTCAGGTCCGTCGGCTTGATCCGGTTCAGGAACGGGAGCTCGAGCTCCTTGGAGGCGTGCTTGTCCGCGATGTCGAGGACGATCAGCCCGCGCTGCTTGAGCTGGTCGTTGACGACCTGCTTGGACTCGGCCTCGACCTCACCCGTCGCCTTGGCGCCGGTGAGGTCCATCGCCTTGAAGACGTAGGTGGACATGCTTTATGCCGCCTGCACGGTGCCGTAGCCGCCGAGGCCGTTGGAGAGCCGCTTGAGCTCCTCGGGCGTCGACGAGCGGGCTTCGGCGGCCCGCTGTGTGATCTTGCCGGCGCGCACCAGCGCGGCCAGCGCCGTGTCGAGCGTCTGCATGCCGGTGTTGCCGCCGGTCTGCATCGCCGAGAGGATCTGGTGGGTCTTGCCCTCACGGATCAGGTTGCGGACCGCGGGGGTCGGGACGAGCGCCTCGCAGGCCACGACGCGCGAGGAGCCGTCAGCGGACGGGATCAGCGTCTGGGTCATCACGCCCTGGAGCGCGACCGAGAGCTGCGTCCGAACCTGATCCTGCTGGTGGCTCGGGAAGACGTCGATGATGCGGTCGATCGTCTGCGGCGCGCTCTGCGTGTGCAGCGTCGCGAAGACGAGGTGGCCGGTCTCCGCCGCGGTCAGCGCCGTGGAGATCGTCTCCAGGTCGCGCATCTCGCCGACGAGGATGACGTCCGGGTCCTGGCGCAGCGCGCCCTTCAGCGCGGCGCCGAAGCCCGTGGCGTCCGAGCCCAGCTCGCGCTGGTTGACCATGCACTTCTTGTGGGAGTGCAGGAACTCGATCGGGTCCTCGATCGTGAGGATGTGCTCCTCGCGGGTCTCGTTGATCTCGTCGATCATCGCGGCCAGCGAGGTCGACTTGCCGGAGCCCGTCGGGCCGGTCACGAGCACGAGGCCACGCGGCTTCTTGCAGAAGTCGTGGACGACGGGCGGCAGGCCGAGGTCGTCGATCTTGGTGATGACCGACGGGATCAGGCGGAACGCGGCGCTCATCGCGGAGCGCTGCATGTACGCGTTGACACGGAACCGGGCCGTGCCGGGGATCGCGTAGGCGAAGTCCAGCTGCCAGTCCTGCTCGAGGCGCTGGCGCTGGTCGTTGCTCAGGATCCCGTAGACGATCTCGCGGGTGTCCGTCGGATCGAGGACCGGATAGTCCTCCAACGACGTCAGGCGCCCGCGGACACGGATCTTCGGGTGCGAACCCGCCGTGATGTGCAGGTCGGAGGCACGACGCTCGAGGACATCGAGCAGGAGCTGGGCGAAGTCGAACCGCATCGCCATTTTGGTCGGATGGGTGCGGTCTGTTCTTGAGCCGCGGGCCGCGCGGCTGGACGTGCGGGCGCCGCGCGGCGCGCTGGCTAGTAGCGCGCGCCGACCGGTTCGGGCAGCCCGTCGAGCAGGGCGAGGTCCTCGGAGGAGAGCAGGATTTGCGCCGCGGCGACGTTCTCCTCCAGGTAGGGGATGCGCTTCGTGCCGGGGATCGGGACGACGTGCTCGCCCTGCGCGAGCACCCAGGCGATCGCGATCTGGCCGGGCTCGATCTCGTGGCGGGCGGCGACCGCGCGGACGGCGTCGACGATCTGCGCGTTGGCCTCCATCGCCTCGCGCTGGAAGCGCGGCCAGCGGCGGCGGGCGTCGTCGTCCTCCAGCGCGTCGTGCTGGAGGCGGCCGGTGAGGAAGCCGCGGCCCAGCGGCGAGAACGGGACGAACGCGATCCCGTGACGGGCGCAGAGGTCCTTGACGCCGTTGGTCAGCGGGTCGCGCGTCCAGAGGCTGAGCTCGGACTGCACGGCGGTGATCGGGTGCACGGCGCTGGCCTTCTCCAGCTCGAAGACCGTGACCTCAGAAAGGCCGATGTAACGCGCCTTGCCCGCCTCCACGACCTCCTTCAGCGCGCCGACGGACTCCTCGATCGGCACGTCCGGGTCCGGGCGGTGGAGGTAGTAGAGGTCGACGTGGTCGACCTCCAGGCGGCGTAGCGAGCCGTCGATCGCCTCCTTGATGTGCTCCGGGCGCCCATCGCGGACCAGCTCCCGCGTCTCCGGATCCTTGACCACCAGCCCGCACTTCGTGGCCAGCGTGACCTCGTCGCGCCGACCCTTCAGCGCGTGGCCGACCAGGATCTCGTTGTTGAACGGCCCGTAGACGTCGGCGGTGTCGATCAGCGTGCAGCCCAGCTCGATCGCGCGACCGATGACCGCGTCGGCGTCTGTCCCTTCGCGGTTGCCATACGCCCAGCTCAGGCCCATCGCGCCGTAGCCGATCGACCCGACCGCAGGTCCGTCGTGTCCGAGGGTGCGCGTGGGGAGCGGGCGGGACATGGCCTCCACGCTAGCGAGCGCAGAATGCTTGACTTGGTCAACGATCGTCGGCACGCTGTGACGACCATGAGCACCGTCGAAGCTGCCCGCGAGTTCACCCGGTTCTACACCAACAAGATCGGTGTCCTGCGCGGCGGGCTGCACGGGTCGCGGCATCCGCTGCCGGAGGCGCGGGTGCTGTGGGAGCTGGGCCACGCGGGCGGGTCGATCGAGGTCGCGGGGCTGCGGGTGTCGCTGGAGATGGACGCCGGGCAGCTGAGCCGGCTGCTGACGCGGCTGGATGACGACGGGCTGGTCGTGCGCGAGCGCTCGGCGCACGACGCGCGGCGACAGGTGCTGAAGCTGACGGCCGAGGGCCGCCGGGCGTTCGCGAAGCTCGACCGTGGCTCGGCCGACCAGTGGGCCGCGCTGCTGGATCCGTTGACCGAAGGCGACCGCGCGCGGCTGATCGGCGCGATGGACGCGGTGCGCGACGTGCTCGACGACGAGCGCGCGGCGGCGACCGCCGCCGAGGTCGTGCTGCGCGATCCGGAGCCCGGCGACCTCGGCTGGATCGTCGCCCGCCACGGCGCGCTCTACGCCGCGGAGTTCGGCTGGGGCCTGGGCTTCGAGGCGCTCTGCGCGCAGGTCGTCGCCGACTACGCGCGCGCCGCCCACGCCGGAGAGCCCGGCCACCGCGCCTGGATCGCCACCGCCGGCGGCGCGCCGGCCGGGTGCGTTCTGTGCGTCCGCGGTGACGAGCCGGACGACGCCAAGCTGCGCCTCCTGCTCGTCGAGCCGTGGGCCCGCGGCCTCGGCGTCGGCGGCGCGCTGATCGACGCCGTGATCGCTTACGCCCGCGCCAACGGCGACCGTCGCGTCGTCCTCTGGACCAACGCCCCGCTCACCGGCGCACGCCGCCTCTACGACCGCCGCGGCTTCCAGCTCATCGCCGAGGAGCCCCACGCCGACTGGGGCATCCCGATGACCGGCCAAGTGCTAGGACTCGACCTGTAGGCCTAGTTCGTGCCCGTGACGCGCGCCACTTCGGCGATCGACGTCCGGCCCTGCTTGACCTTCTCCAGGCCGTCGTCGCGCAGGCGGCGCATGCCGTCACGCATCGCGACCTCCGCGATGCGGTCGGCGGGCGCGCGCTCGATCGCCAGGCGGCGGATCTCGTCGGTCACGCTCATCACCTCGTACAAGCCGATCCGGCCCTTGTAGCCCGAGCCGCCGCAGCGCGAGCAGCCCTTCGGGTCGTAGGCCTCGATGTCGACGTGCGAGCGGAAGCCGTGGTCCTGCAGGATCGCCGCCGGGATGATCGTACGCTCCTTGCAGTGCTGGCACAGCGTCCGGCACAGGCGCTGGGCGATCACGCAGTCGACGGCGCTCGCGACCAGGAAGGGCTCGATGCCCATCTCGACCAGGCGCGTGATCGATGTCGGCGCGTCGTTGGTGTGCAGCGTCGACAGCACCAGGTGGCCCGTGAGCGCCGCCTCGATCGCGATCTTCGCGGTCTCGGCGTCGCGGATCTCGCCGACCATGATGATGTCGGGGTCGGCGCGCATCATCGCGCGCAGGCCGTTGGCGAACGTCAGGCCCGCCTTCTTGTTGACCTGGACCTGGGTGACGCCTTCAAGCTGGTACTCGACCGGGTCCTCGATCGTGATGATGTTCTTCTCGGGCGTGTTCAGCTCGCCGACCGCGGCGTACAAGGACGTGGACTTGCCGGAGCCCGTCGGGCCGGTGACGAGCACCGCGCCGTAGGCCTGGTGAAACGCCTTCTGGAAGCGCGCCGCGTCGTCCTCGCCCATGCCGAGCTTCTCGAAGTCGAACTGGACGTTGGACTTGTCCAGGATGCGGATGACGATGTTCTCGCCGTGCACCGACGGCAGCGTCACGACGCGCAGGTCGATGTGGCGACCGTCGAGGCTGAGGCCGACGCGACCGTCCTGCGGCAGGCGCCGCTCGGCGATGTCCAGGTCGGACATGATCTTCAGCCGGGACACGACGCCGGAGACCATCCGCCGCGGCACGGTCATCGTCTCGACGAGCACGCCGTCGATGCGGAAGCGCACGCGCATCGAGCCGTCCTCGGGCTCGAAGTGGATGTCCGACGCGCCCTCTGACGCGGCCTGGGCGACGATCTGGTTGACGAGCTTGATGACCGGCGCGTCGTCGGCGCTCTCGCGCAGGTCGACGATCTCGCCGGGGCCGTCGTCGTCGGTGAGGTCGATCTCGGCGGTCGCGGCGACGTGCTCCAGCCGCGACTGCTTGGAGATCAGGACCTGGATGTCCTCGCGCGAGGCAACCGCGACGCGGACCTCGTAGCCGGTCATCAACGCGATGTCGTCGACCGCAAGGACGTTGGCCGGGTCGGCCATCGCCAACAACAAGCCGCGCTCGCCGACGAACGAGACGGGAACCGCCTCGTAGCGCTTGGCCGCCGCCGGGTTGATGAGGTTGGCCGCCGACATGTCGACGTGGTAGACGTTGAGGTCCAGGTGGTCGAGGCCGTGGCGCTCGGCGATCGCGCGGGCGTGGTTCTCCAGCGACAGCGCGCCCTGGTCCAGCAGGACCTGCTCCGGCGTCGTGCCGGTTGCGCGGGCCGCCTCGATCGCCTGCTCGACGCGCGGGCGGTCGACGAAGCCGAGCTCAACGATGACGTCGGTCAGGAAGCGGGCGCTGCCGCCGCCGGTCCGGCGCGGCGGCGTGATGCCGTTCCAGTCCGGTGGACGTTCGTTCGACGGCGGAGCGGCTACGGGCGGCGCGGCAGGCGCGGTCGGGGCCAGCGGCGAAAGCGGCGGGGCGCCTACGCCATCAGCGACCGGGCCGCCGGGCATCGGCGGTACGGCGGTCAGATGGGTCGCTGGTTCCGGGGTCATTGGCGTCGGGGTTCGCTCCGCGAGCGGCGTCTCGCATCGCGTCAACAGGCGCTGTGAGGCCGGTCCAGGCCTCAAAGCTCATCGCGCCCTGGCGGACGAGGACTTCTAGCCCGTCGACCACCGCGCATCCCCGGCGTCGCGCTTCTGCGACGAGCCCGGTGCCGCCGTCCCTGTAGACCAGGTCCGCCACGGTCGCGTATGTGCCCAGCGCATCGGCGTCGACCGGGAGATCCTTGAACTCCCCGTCGGCCAGCCCGACACTCGTGCAATTGACTAGAAGATCGGCCGCTTGTGGTCGATATGCGGCATCAACGCCAAGGTCGGCGGCCAGCGCGTCAGCCCGATCGCGTGTTCGGTTCCAGACGCTGACGCGGGCCGCCCCGGCCTCGCGGAGCGCGTAGACGATCCCGCGGGCGCTGCCGCCGGCGCCGAGCACCAGCGCGGTCTGGCCGCGCGGATCGACGCCGATGCCGCCGAGCGCCGCGATGAACCCGGGCGCGTCGGTGTTGGCGGCGTGGATCGCGCCGCTCTCAGGGTCGAACGTGAGCGTGTTGGCGGCGCCGATCTCACGCGCGGCGGCGGTGGAGGCGTCGGCGAGCGTGAGCGCCGCCTCCTTGTGCGGGATCGTGACGTTGGCGCCGACGAAGCCCGCGGCGGGCAGGCCGCGCACGGTCTCCTCGAAGACCTCCGGCGGCACCGGCAGGCGCTGGTAGTGCCAGTCCTTGAGGCCGCACTCGATCAGCGCGGCGTTCTGCATGCGCGGGGACCGGCTGTGGGCGACCGGCCAGCCGAGGACCCCGAGGCGCTTCACTAGCAGTGCGACGGGTCCTTGCCGCCCAGCGCGTCGCGCTTCTTGTTGTAGGCCGCGACGTCCTTCTGGAACTGCGCGTCGGTCGCCGAGAAGGCGTGCGCGCCGTTGCCGCAGGGCTTGACGACGTAGTACAGGTAGTCCACCTTCGCTGGGTTCAGCGCGGCCTTGATCGACGCCAGGCCCGGCGAGCCGATCGGCGTCGGCGGCAGGCCCTGGTGCAACCTGGTGTTGAACTCCGAGTCCGTCTCCAGCTCGGACTGCTTGAGCGGCTTGCTCCAGTTGTCCAGGCGGTAGCGCAGGGTCGCGTCGATGCCCAGCGGGATGTGGTCCTGGAGGCGGTTGTAGATGACCGCGGAGATCAGGCGGCGGTCCTTGGCGATCCCGGCCTCGCGCTCGATCATCGAGGCGATGATCAAGATGTCGTAGTCGGTCAGGTTCTTGCGGTGCGCGGCCTTGCGGTCCAGCGGGTCGAAGGAGCGCTTGAACGTGGCGATCTGCTGGGTGACGAGCTTGGACGCGGTGGCGCTGCCGGTGCCCCGCTTGAGCTCGTAGGTGGCCGGGAACAGGAAGCCTTCCAGCGAGCGCGTGCCCTTCGGGACACCGTAACCCTTCAGGCCCGTGACCGTCCTGGGGTTCTTGGTCGCGGCCTTGATGTAGGACCCGGAGACGCCGGACTGCCGGACCAGCGGCGCGGCCTCGGAGATCGAACGGCCTTCGGGCAGCGTGACGTGGACGACGGGCGCCGTGGCCGGGTTCTGCGTCAGCGCCTCGAGCGCCGCCGCGTAGGACATCTCGCGCTTGAGCGTGAACCGCCCGGCCTTGAGATCCGCGCGGCGACCGTCGACCCGCGAACGCAAGTTGAAGAAGAACGCCGAGTCGATGACGCCCTGCTCTTGAAGCTCATCGGCGATCTCGCTCGCGGTCGCGCCGCGCGCGATCGTGACCACGACCGGCCGCTTGGCGTCGCCCTCGTCGTGGCCTGGCTGGAAGACGCGGTAGGCGAAGTAGGCGACGAGCACGAGCACGAGCAGGAACAGCAGCGGGAGCACCCGCGTCGCGCCCCTGCGCGACTTCGGCACGCCCCGCCGGCGCGGCGGCTTGCCCGCCGGCCCCTTCACCGGCCCGGGCGGCGTCGGCCGCGGCCCGCCGACCTGCGGCAGGTCCGACACCGACGCGACCCGCTTGACGCCCGCAGGCGCTTCGATGCGGTGCACCGCCGTGTCATCGTGCTCCTCCGCCGGAGGAACGGTGACCGGCTCGGGCTCCCACGCCGGCTCGTCGACCGGCTCGAACGGGACCTCGTAATGCGGCTCCTCGACGGGCTGCGGAGCCTCCACGCTCGGCGGCTCCTCGTATGCGGGCGGCTCGGCGAAGCGCGGCTCGCTCGGCGCCGCAGGCGGCTCGGCGGCCGGCGGCTCCTCGAACGCGGGCTCTTCCGCCGCCGGCGGGTGCGCGTCGAAGGACGGCACGTCGAGGATCGGCTCCTCAGCCGGCGGCGCGGCGGCGGGCTCCGGCGGCAGCGGACGGCCTTCGCGCTCGGCGCGGCGGCGTTCGCGCTCCAGGCGGGCGGCCTCGCGGTCGGCGGCCGAGCGGGCGCGGTCCGCGGCGCCGCCGTCGTCGTTCTTCTTGCCGCCGCCGAAGAGCGGGCTCATCCGATCTCGCCCCCGTGCAGCGCCAGCCAGTCCTCCAACAGCACGGCGGCCGCGCGAGAGTCCTCGCTCGTCCGCGTGTCGCCGGAGCGGGCGGCGATCGCGGTCGTGAAGCGCTCGTCATAGAGCTCGACCGGGATCGGCTTGACGCGCTCCGTCAGCTTCTCCGCCCACTCGCGCGTCTCGCGCGTCTGGTCGGTGTCGTGGCCGCTCAGCCCGAGCGGCAGCCCGACCACGATCCGTTCGACCTCCCGCTCGCGCGCGAGGTCGGCGACGCGCACCAGGCCCTTGCGGGTCCCTGGCCGCTCGATGTGGTCGATGGGCGTCGCGAGCGTTCCTGTCGGATCGCTCACGGCACAGCCGCATCGCGCCGAGCCGTAGTCCAGCGCCAGCACGCGCATGAAGGCTAGAGAACGCTCCGGCGGCGGGTCATCCGGCCAGTGTCGCCTCGATGTGGGCCCGCGCCGCGGCCAGCGCGTCGTCGAGCTTCTCGGGGTCGCGGCCGCCGGCCTGGGCCATCGTGTCGCGCCCACCGCCACCGCCGCCGACGACCTGCGCGGCGACCTTGACCAGCTCGCCCGCCTTCAGCCCACGCTCGACCAGCGACGGCGCGACCGACGCGATCAGCGCGACCTTGCCGTCGGTCACCGCGCCGAGCACGATCGCCGCGTCGCCGATCGCGTTCTTGACGCGGTCGGTCGCGTCCAGCAGCGCCTTCGCGTCGCCGACCGCGACGGCCGACGTCAGCACCGTGACGCCCTCGACCTCCCCCGCCGCGCCCGCCAGCGCCGCGATGTCGACCGCGCCGTTCGCACCCGCCGCGCCCTTCTTGTTCGCGTCCTTGAGCGCCTTCTGGAGGTCGGCGACCTTCGCCGGCACCTGCTCGGGCGACGTGCGCAGCTCGGCCGCCGCCTCGCGGATCAACCCATCGTGGTTGCGAAGCAGCGTCACCGCCTCAGGCCCGGTGACCGCCTCGATGCGGCGGACGTTGGAGGCCGACGACCCCTCCGACACGATCTTGAAGACGCCGATCTCCGCCGTCGAGCGCACGTGCGTGCCGCCGCACAGCTCGCGCGAGTAGTCGCCCTCGCCGATCTGCACCATCCGCACGACGTCGCCGTACTTCTCGCCGAACAGCGCCATGGCGCCCATCTCCTGGGCCTCCTTGAGCGTCGTCGTGACCGGGCGCACCGGGTCGTTCTGCAGGATCCAGCCGTTGACGAGGTCCTCGACCGTCTTGATGTCCTCGGGCGACACGCGCTCGCCATGCGTGAAGTCGAAGCGCAGCTTGTCCGGACCCACGTAGGAGCCCGCCTGGCGCACGTGCGTGCCCAGCGTCTGGCGCAGCGCCGCGTGCAGCAGGTGCGTCGCGGTGTGGTTGGCCTGGGTGGCGAGGCGCGCGGCGCGATCGACGCGCGCGACGACCGTCTCCCCCGCCTTGATCCCGCGGCCGACGCCGTCCAGGGCGATCGCCTGATCCTCACCGGCGCGCAGCACCTCGTTGACGACCGCCTGCGCGTTGCCGCCGACGATCACGCCCGCGTCGCTGACCTGGCCTCCGCCCTGCGCGTAGAACGGCGACGCCGCGAGCTTGACGAACGTCCGCCCGCCCTGCTCCAGGACGCCCGCGACCGTCGTGCGCTCTTCGAGCTTCTCGTAGCCGGTGAACTCCGTCGGCTCCTGCGAGAGCTGGCGGATGACCTCCTGCTTGGCGCCCACGCGCTCCTGGGAGCCCGCGCCCGCAGACGACCGCAGCCGCTGCTCCTCCATCAGCTCGTCGAAGCCCGCGATGTCGACCGGCACATCACGCTCGCCGGCGATCTCGGTCGTCAGGTCGATCGGGAAGCCGAACGTGTCGTGCAGCTTGAACGCGTCCTCGCCGGAGACCTCGCCGCGCGCGAGCAAGTCATCCAACATCGAGAGCCCCGTCTCCAGCGTGCGGCCGAAGCCCTGCTCCTCCGCGCGCACCCAGCGCAGGATCGTGTCGCGCTCGCGCCCCAGCTCGGGGTACGCCGCGCCCATCGTCTCCTGCACCACGTCGACGTACTTGTCCAAGAACTCGCCCTGGAAGCCAAGGCGATGGCCTTGGGCGATCGCGCGGCGCATCAGGCGCCGCAGCACGTAGCCGCGGTCCTCGTTGGACGGCACGACGCCGTCGGCGATCAGGAACGTCATCCCGCGCGTGTGGTCCGCGAGGATCCGCAGCGCGCGCTCGTCGATCTCGTTGGTCGCCAACGACCTGCCCAGCTCCATCAGCGGGATGAACTGGTCGGTGTCGAAGACCGAGTCCACGCCCTGCTGGATCAAGGCCATGCGGTTGAGGCCCAGGCCGGTGTCGATGTTCTGGTTGGGCAGCGGCGTGAGCGTCCCGACCGGGTCCTGGTTGTACTGCATGAAGACCAGGTTCCAGTACTCGAGGAAGCGCTCGTTGTCGCCGCCGGGGAGGTCGTCCGCGGTGCCCCACTCCAGGCCGCGGTCGTAGTACAGCTCGCTGCACGGCCCGCACGGGCCGGTCTCACCCGCCTGCCAGAAGTTCTCCGAGCGCGGGCACGGCACGATCCGCTCGCGCGGCACGCCGATCTTCAGCCACGCGTCGACCGCCTCCTCGTCGAGGCCGAGGCCGAGCGCCTCGTCGCCCTCGAAGACCGTCACCCAGATCTTCTCCGGGTCAAAGCCGAAGCCCTCCAGCGACATCTCCCACGCGAACTCCGCGGCGCCCTGTTTGAAGTAGTCGCCCAGCGAGAAGTTGCCGAGCATCTCGAAGAACGTCAGGTGGCGCGTGGTCGTGCCGACGACGTCGATGTCCGGCGTGCGGAAGCACTTCTGGCACGAGGTCAGGCGGTTGTGCGGCGGCGCCTCCAACCCCTGGAAGTACGGCTTCAGCGGGTGCATGCCCGCGGTCGTCAGCAGGACCGAGGGGTCGTAGGAGGCAGGGACCAGCGAGGCGCTCGGCAGGCGCTTGTGGCCGCGCTTCTCAAAGAACGACAGGAAGGACTCGCGGATCTCGTCGGACGTCACGATCCGATCGTCGCACATCCGATGACGACATCCCCCGCGAGCAGCACGGCCGTCTGGCCCGGAGCGGGGGCCGAGAACGGCTCGTCCAGCGCGACGCCACCGGGTTCGAGCCGACACGGGACGATTCGCGAGTGGTAGCGCAGGCGCACGCCGTCGACCTCGGCGGCGTCGCGGTGCAGCCGGATCCCGCGCAGCGTCACGAAGTCGACGTCGAGCGCGGCGCGCGGCCCGAGCGTGATCGTGTTGGCGCGCGCGTCGGTCTGCACGACGTACAAGGGCTCCGGCCGCTGGACCGGCAGCCCGCGGCGCTGACCCACCGTGTAGTGGAAGTGCCCGCGGTGGGTGCCGAGGACCGAGCCCGTCGTCACGTCGAGCACGTCGCCCGGCCGCTCGCGCAGGCCGCCGTGGCGCTCCAGGAAGCGCTCGCGCCCCGTCCCGGCCAGGAAGCAGAGGTCCTGCGAATCGGGCTTGGACGCCACCGGCAGGTCGTGCTCGCGCGCGATCGCGCGGACCTCCGGCTTGTTCAGCTCGCCGAGCGGAAACCGCAGCCGCTCCAGCGTGCGACGGCCGAGCGCGGCCAACATGTAGGTCTGGTCCTTGGCGTCGTCGGCGGCGGCGCGCAGGAGGCCATCGGCGCTGCGCCGCGCGTAGTGGCCGGTGGCCAGCGTGGCGGCGCCGAGCCGATCGGCGAAGTCGACCATCGCATCGAGCCGGACGTGGCCGTTGCAGCGCACGCACGGGTTCGGGGTCAGGCCGGCGGCGTGCTCGCTCAGCCACGGGTCGACGACGCCGTCACGGAAGCCGTCACGCAAGTCCAGCGTGAAGTGCGGCAGGCCCATCTGGTGGGCGATCGCGCGCGCCGACCGCACCGCTGAGGCGCTGCAGCACGAGGCCTCCGCGTCGTTCTCGGGGTCGCGCCACAGCTCCAGCGTGACCGCGACGACCTCGTCGCCGCCCTGCGCGAGCAGGACCGCGGCGACCGTCGAGTCCACGCCGCCGGACATCGCCACCAGCGCGCGGCGCTCGATCAGCTCGGGCGTCTCTCCGGACCGCGCGACCGCGCCGCCCAGCGCCTGGTGCAGCGCGTCGGACGCCAGGTCGGCCGCGTGCAGCTTGCCGACGCTCAGCCCACCCAGTTCATCCGCGATCGCGCGCGTGCCCACGCGCGCGGCGTCGAGGACCGTCTCGCCGCGCACGAGGTCAACCGCCGCCGAGGCCGCCGCCTGCGCGGCGCCGCAGCCGGACGCGTCGAAGCCCGCGTCCACCACGACGCCGTCGCGCACCGCCACCCGCACGGTGACCAGATCGCCGCACGCCGCGCCGCCCGCCGCCCCTGCGCCCACGCTGCCGCCCGCGGGCTCGTGCCCACGGCCGACCGGGTGCTGCAGGTGCTCGGCGAAGCGCTCGTCGGGCATGACGTCCGCGCCGAGTGTAGGTCCCTCGCGTCCACCCGCGTCGAACGCGGCTCAACCTGACTGGGGGTGCGGTCGACAACCCGGGTGTGGACCAGGTCAGTCGCCCCATGCAGATCGCCCTCGTGGCCGTCGTGCTGCTCGCCGGCATGTGGTTCACGGTGCTCAAGCCCAAGCCCGCCGAGGAGTCGTTCACCCCGACCCCGTCGCCGGCTGCGGCCGCTCCCGGAACGACCGGGCTGAGCAACGCCGTCGACAAGGCCAAGGCCGTGTCGAAGACGTCGGACGCCACCAACGCCAAGATCCAGGCGGCGACGGGCGGCAACGCCACCGCGGCCAAGTCGACCGCGACGAAGGCGACGCCGACGGCGACCAAGCCGGCCGCCGCCGCCAAGACGACCGCGACGAAGGCCAAGGCGACCGCGACGAAGCCGGCGACGGCCAAGTCCGCGGTGACGAAGTCTGCCGCGACGAAGGCGACCGTGACGTCCACCGCCGCCGCTAAGGCGAAGGTCAAGTCCACGACCTCTGCTGCCGGCACGAAGGCCAAGGCCGTCGACGTCGACCCGTCCGACCGTCTCCTCGCCTACCTCGCCAAGGGCAAGACGCTGGTCGTGCTCTTCTACGGCAACGGCGTCGACGACAAGGCCGCCCGCAAGGCCGTGCACAACACCGCCAAGGCCGACCCCAAGCACGTCGTCTCCGCGTACGTCAAGATCGCCAAGGTCGGCGACTACGACGCGCTCACCAGCGACATCCAGATCTTCCAGGCGCCGTCGATCCTCGTGATCGGCAAGAACCGCAAGGCGTCGCTGCTGACCGGCTACGTCGACACCCGCGCGGTCCAGCAGGCCGTCGGCGACGCGCGCCGCGGGGCTGCGGCCGCCAAGTCCTCGAAGTAGCGTCAACGCGCCTAGGACCGCCGACCCGGCATCCTCTCCGAGGATGCCGCTCGACGTTCCCGCCCTCCGCGCCGCCTCCCAGGCCCGCGCCCGCGATCGCCCGCGCGGCCCCGAGCTCGATCGCGTCGGCGACCTGATCCTCCCCGACACGCCCGCGGTCCGCGCGCGCCGCTACCGCGTCGATGCCAACGGCGCGCCGCGCCCGACGCTCGTCTACCTGCATGGCGGCATGTGGGTCCTCGGCGACCTGGAGAGCCACGACCGGCTGTGCCGCCAGATCGCGGCGGGCGCCGGAGTGGACGTGCTCGCCGTCGACTACCGCCGCGCGCCCGAGTGGCGCTACCCGGCGCCCGTCGAAGACGCGAAGGCCGCCATCCGTTGGGTCCGCGAGTCCACCGACGCGACGACGATCGGCCTCGGCGGCGACTCCGCGGGCGGCACGATCGCAACCCTCGCGGCGCTCGCGCTGCGCGGCGACGCGGCCCCCGACGCGCTGTTCCTCTTCTGCCCGAACGCCGACCTCACGGCCGACGTCGCCTCACCCGAGATCATCGCCGCCGCCCACCTCTGGTCACCCGATCCGATCGGCCGCGCGGCCGCGTCTCCCCTGTTGATCGACGACCTCTCCGGCCTCCCGCCCACGGTCCTGCTGACCGCCGAGCACGACGCGCTGCGCGCCGAAGGCGACGCGCTCGCCGCGCGCCTCGCCGACGCAGGCGTGGACGTCACCCACCGCGCCGAGCCCGGGACCGAGCACGGCTTCGTGATGTCCGACGGCGAGCCGCTGGACCGCGCGATCGCCGACGTCGCGCGCGCCCTCGGCGCCGCCGCCGCTCATCGGTGAGTCGCACGTAACCCGCGTATATCGCGGGTTCCGCGCGATCGAGCGGCCCTTCGGCCCCGAACTGCCCGCTACTCGGCGCTCGCCGGCGGCGGAGCCGTCGACGCCACGTACAGCTCGCGCAGCTGCTTGGTGTCCACCGGCGCAGGCGCACCGGTGAGCGGGTCGCCACCGGAGGCCGTCTTCGGGAACGCGATCACGTCGCGGATCGACTCACGGCCGGCGAGGATCGCGACGATCCGGTCCAGGCCCATGGCGATCCCGCCGTGCGGCGGCGCGCCCTGCTTCAAGGCCTTCAACAAGAACCCGAAGCGGCGCTCGGCCTCCTCCTCGTCCATGCCGAGGATCTCGAAGACCTGCTCCTGCACGGCCTGCTCGTGGATACGAATCGAGCCACCGCCGATCTCGACGCCGTCGAGCACCAGGTCGTACCCGCGCGAGCCGAGCGTGCCCGGATCGCTGAAGTCGGTCGACGTCGGCGCGGTGAACGGGTGGTGGATCGCGGTCCAGCCGTCGTCGGTCTTCTCGAACATCGGGAAGTCGACGATCCACACCAGGTCGTGGCGCCCTTCGGGCACGAGGTTGAAGCGACGGCTCAGCTCCAGGCGCAGCTCGCCCAGCGACGCGGCCGCGACCGACTCGGCGTCGGCCACGAACAGCAGCAGGTCGCCCTCGGACGCCTCCAGCTCCGCGTTGACGGCGTCGATCTGCTCACGCGTGAAGAACTTCGCGAGGTTGCCCTGCCAGCCCGCGTCGCCACCGGCGTAGATCGGCGCGACGGCCTTGGCGCCGAAGATCCGGACGACGTCGTTGAGCCCCTCCAACTCGGAGCGCGACATCTCGCGCGGCCCGGCGTTCAGGGCGCGGATCACGCCGCCACCGCCGAGCACCGACTCGAAGACCTTGAAGTCCGACCCCTTCAACAACGGGCCAACGTCGTGGATCTCCAGGCCAAAGCGCGTGTCGGGCTTGTCGTTGCCGTACTTCAGCATCGACTCGGCGTAGGTCAGGTGCGGCCACGGCGTGGGCGGCACGTCGAACGAGTCGACCAGGCTGAAGACGCGCGTCATGACCGACTCCATCATCTCGATGACGTCGTCCTCGTCGACGAACGCCATCTCGACGTCCAGCTGGGTGAACTCCGGCTGGCGGAAGCCGCGCAGGTCCTCGTCGCGGAAGCAGCGGGCGATCTGGTAGTAGCGCTCGTAGCCGGCGATCATCAGCAGCTGCTTGAACAGCTGCGGCGACTGCGGCAGCGCGTACCACGCGCCCGCCTGCAGGCGCGAGGGCACCAGGAAGTCGCGCGCGCCCTCGGGCGTCGAGCGTGTCAGGATCGGCGTCTCGACCTCGAGGAAGTCGCGCTCGACCAGCACCTCGCGCATCGCCTGGACGATGTCGGACCGCAGCTCCAGCGTGCGCAGCATGACCTCGCGCCGCAGGTCCACCGCGCGGTTGGCGAGCCGCAGCGTCTCGTCGACCTCGACCTCGTCGTCGTCGACCGGGAACGGCGGCGTCTCGGCCTCGGCCAAGACGTTCATCTCGGTGACCGAGATCTCGATCTCGCCCGTCGCGATGTTGGGGTTCTTGTTGCCCTCTTCGCGCTCCACGACGTTGCCGTAGGCGGAGATCACGTGCTCGGAGCGCAGCCGCTCGGCCGCGGCGAAGGCCTCGCCGGACGTGTCCGGGTGGAAGACGAGCTGGACGATCCCGGAGCGGTCGCGCAGGTCGATGAAGATCAGGCCGCCGTGGTCGCGGCGGCGGTGCACCCAGCCGGCGACGCGGACCGGCCGGCCGGCGTCGGTTCCGCGCAGCTCGCCCGTCCACGTGTCGCGGAACCCATTGCCCTTGGTGATCGGCTTCATCAGATGTGCCTCCCGCGCAGCACGCGTGCGACGACCGCCTCGGTCTCGATCGCCTCTTGCTCGCCCCCGTCCATGTCCTTCAAGATGGTCCCTTCATCGTCGGTGAGGATCGCGACGTAGCGCGCGCCGGAGCGGTCGGCCTGCTTGAGCTGGCCCTTGCGCGAGCGGCCCGCGAGCTCGAGCTGGACGTTGAGCCCCGCGCGCCGCGCCTCGGCGGCCAAGGTGAACGCCGCGACGCCGGTGCCCGCGACGTACAGGTCGCAGACAGACCCGGACCCGCCCACCCCCGGCCGGTGCTCGCCGGCCAGCAGCAGGCGCTCGATGCCGGCCGCCCAGCCGATGCCCGGCGTCGCCGGAAAGCCCAGCGCCTCGGCGAGCCCGTCATATCGCCCGCCGCCGCCCACGCCGGACTGCGCGCCGAGCGCGTCGGACGTGAACTCGAACAGCGTGCGCGTGTAGTAGTCGATGCCGCGGACCAGCGTCGGGTCGATCTCGTAGCCGATCTCCGCCGCGTCCAGGCGGGCGCGCACCTCGGCGAAGTGCTCGGCGTCCTCGGCGCTCAGATGGTCGATCAGCAGCGGCGCGGTCTTCATGACCTCGCGGGTGCCCGGGTGGTCGGCGTCGAACGCGCGCAGCGGGTTGAGGTCGATCCGCGCGCGGACCTCCTCGCTTAGCTGCGACTCGTTCGCGCGCAGGTGCGCGACCAGCTTGTCGCGGTAGTCCGCGCGCGTCTCGGGCGTGCCCAGGGACCCCAGCCGCAGCCGCACGCCGGTGACGCCCAACTCGGTGATCAGCGCGTGCAGGAGCACGATCGCCTCAGCGTCGACCGCAGGCTCGTCGGAGCCGATCGCCTCGATGCCGACCTGCCAGAACTGCCGGAAGCGCCCGGCCTGCGGCTTCTCCTGGCGGAAGTACGGACCCAGGTACCAGAGCTTGACCGGCTGCGGGTCCTTCTTCATGCCGTGCTCGTGGTAGGCGCGCATGACCGGCGCGGTGCCCTCGGGACGCAGCGTCAGCGACCGGTCGCCCGCGTCCTTGAAGGTGTACATCTCCTTCTGGACGATGTCGGTCGACGCGCCGACGCCGCGGGCGAACAGCTCGGTGTGCTCGAAGATCGGCGTCTCGATCCGGCGGTAGCCGGACCCGCCCAGGATCGACCGCGCCGCGGCCTCGACGGCCCGGCGACCCGCGTCGTCGTCCGGCAGCACGTCGTACGTGCCGCGCGGCGCCTGAGGCTTCTCGCTCACGATTGCGAAAGCTCGCCGAGGAAGGGATTGGTGGCGCGCTCGGCGCCGAGCGTCGTCAACCCCATGTGCCCGGGATGGACGACGGTCTCGTCGTCGAAGCGGTCCAGCAGCGTGGCGATAGACGCCAGCAGCGTGGCGTGGTCGCCACCCGGCAGGTCGGTGCGCCCGACCGACTGCTGGAACAACACGTCGCCGGAGAACAGCGCGTTCTCGCCGTCGAAGGCGTAGGTGACGTGGCCCGGCGAGTGGCCCGGGGTGAACAGCACGTCGATGTCGAAGCCCGCGAGCGTCAACCGCTCGCCGCCCGCGACCGTGTGCTCCGGGTCGTGGTTCTCGAACGGCCCGAAGCCCGGCCACGGGACGTAGGTCATGATGTCCTGCAACAACGGGACCTCGATCTCCGGGCAGTAGACCGGCGCGCCGGTGGCCTGCGCGACCGGGTGGACCGCCCCGATGTGGTCGAAGTGGCAGTGCGTGAGCAGGATCGCGTCGAGCGTGACGCCGAGCGCCTCGATCGCGCCGAGCAGCTTCGGCGCCTCGTCGCCCGGGTCGACGAGCAGCGCGCGGTCGCCGTCAGGCCGACGGATCAGGAAGGAGTTCTCCTGGACCGGCCCCACGGTGAACATGCGGACGTCGAGCGCCATGGCCTACAGCTTCCCCGCGGCCTTCTTCGCCTGGCGCCGCTCGTAGATCCACTTGTCGGTGTAGAACCCGAGCGCGGTGTAGACGAAGAACATGACCAGGCCGATCGCGACGGCGGCCGGGATGTTCTTCTGCAAGAACCCGATGACCACCACGAACAGGATGGTCGCGATCGCCGAGCGGTTGGCAGCCGAGCGCCACGTCGGCGGACGATCGAGCCGGTCGGTGCGGATCGCGCCGCCCTTGCCACCGCCCGCGGGCGCGCCACCCTTGCTGGTGCGACCCCGCACCTCGACCATGCCCGCGGCGTTGCCACGGTGCTTCGTCCGGCGCTTGCGCTTGGTCTGGGCCATGGCCTTGGACGATAGCCGCTAGACCACTTCGGCGAGGGCGTCCTCGACGGTCCGGCGGCCCTTGACCGGGACGTCGTCGGGGAAGCCCTCGAACGCGGCGCTCGGCGCCAGCCCCACCAGCTCGCACGCGGAGACTCGCGCATGCCGCGCCACGGCCTCCACCAGCCGCGCGAGCGGGACCACGCGGTGGTCCTCGACGTTGGTCGACACCTGCGCGACGCCGCCCTGCGCGTCGAGGCGCAACCCCAGCGCCCGCACGCCCGGCAGGCCCTCGTCGCCGCCCTCGCGCACGCGCGCCGCGATCGCGCGCGCGTCCTCCAGCGTGGCCGGCGCCGCCAGCTCCAGGTTGAAGGCGATCAGCGGCGGGCGCGCGGCGACGAGCACCGCGCCCGCGGTCGGGTGCGGCCGCGGCGGGCCGAAGTCCGGCGTCAGCTCGCCGGCGTGGATGCGGCGATCGAGCTCCGCGATCCCGCCCCGGCGCAGGAACGCGCGCGTCCGGCCTCCAGCGAGCAACCCGTACAAGAACACCGGGAGCCCGGCCTCCTCCCCCAGACGCTCGGCCACCGTCAGCGCCTCCGCGCACGCCGCGCCACGCCGCGCCTCGTCCAGGAAGACGACCGGCGCCACGTCGATCGCGCCCACGTGCGGGTGGACACCGCGCTCGCGCGTGAGGTCGATCCGGGCGACCGCCTCGCGCGCGCCGGACACCAGCGCGTCCGCCAGCACACCGGGCGGCGCCGCCAGCGTGTGCACCGAGCGGTGGTGGTCGAGGTCGCTGTGGGTGTCCAGCAGCCGCGCGCCGCCGCGCATGTACGCGGCGCCGATGGCCGCGACCGTGGCGAGGTCGCGTCCTTCGGAGACATTCGGGATACCGAGCAGCAACGCGCTCACGAGCGGGCGCGGAGACTACTCACGCGAACTCGAGCGTGTTAGCCACCGAGTCGGGTGGGTACCCCGCGCGCAACGTCGATGGAGGAGGAGTGCAGGTGCACGGCTTCGAGTTGACGGTCCAGCACATGGGGACGGGTGCGGTCAGCATCAAGCTGCGCGGCGCTCTGGACCTTGCCTATGCCTATCGGTTCGATGACGAGCTGCGCCATGCAGAGCGCGACGCGTCCTCGTGTTTGATCCTCGACCTACGCGAGCTCGACTTCGTTGACTCGGCCGGGATCTCACGGATCCTCGCCGCGCGACGACGCGCCCGGCGAACCGGGCGGCGCCTCGTGATCGTGCGCGGGTCGCGCGCCGTCCAGCGGTTCCTGCAGCTGGCGGCGCTGACCGAGCACTTCGAATATGTGAGCGAGCCCGCCGACGCGGTGCGCGCTACGACACAAACCGCTTGACGAACTCCAGGCTGAGGTCGCAGACCTCGCGCCACCCGGAGTCGATCGTCAGCGCGTGGCCGCGGTCCTCGACCTTGACGATCTCGGTCACGGCGTCGTTCTTGCGCTGCTTCTTGTAGCTCGCGTTGGAGATCGCCCACGGCACGGTGTGGTCCTCGGTGCCGGAGACGATCAGCAACGGCCCGCGCTCCGGGTTCTTGGAGTTGACCTTCACCTCGGTCCACGGGTTGAGGTTCGCGGCGGCGGCCTGGAACAGCGGGACGCCCGCGGCCGGGACCGCGAAGGTGTTGTACAAGGACTTGGCCTCGTCCTCGGAGACCGCGTTGGCGAAGGCGTAGTGGAACTGGTCGAACGTGAGCGGGACCGCCTTCGACCGGTTGGCGGGATTGCCGAGCACCGGGAACGACGAGCGCAGCGCCGAGATCGGCAGCGGCAGCACGCCGCGATAGGGCGCCGGCGAGATTGAGACCGACGCGGCGCTGAGGCCGCGGCCCGCGAGGATCTGCGTCATCAGGCCGCCAAAGGAGTGGCCGACGATCGCGGGCTTCTTGTCGAGGCCGGAGATGAGCTCGCCGATCGAGTCCGCGACCTGGCCGACCGTCTTCTTGGCCATCACCTCGGGGTGCGCGTTGGCCTCTTCGACCGTCTCGGGGTCGTCCGGCCACGGCGCGAGGACGGGTGCGAAGCCGGCCTCCTTGAACACCTCAGCCCAGCGATCCCAGGAGCTCGGGAGGAGCCAGAGGCCGTGGATGAAGACGACGGGCGTGAGCCCGGTCGCGTTGGCGTCGGCGATTTGCTCGTCGACGTGGGAGGCTGGGACGGTGGCCATGTCCGCGAGCGTACGCTGTCAGGGAAGCGCCGTCACCACCTAGAGTGGAATTGTGGCTGACCTCTCCACCCGCGACGACGTCGAACGCCTCGTGCGCGCCTTCTACGGCAAGGCGATGACCGATCCGATGATCGGGTTCTTGTTCACGGACGTCGCCAAGCTGGATCTCGAAGAGCACGTCCCGGTGATCACCGACTTCTGGGCGACGATGTTGTTGGGGGAGAAGTCCTACGGCGGCGGCGCCTTCGCACCGCACGTATCGCTGCACCGCAAGGCCGGGCTTCGCGCGCCGCACTTCGAGCGCTGGCTCTGGCTGTGGAGGGGCACCGTCGACGAGCTGTTCGCCGGGCCTGTGGCGGAGGAGGCCAAGGCCCACGCCAACCGCGTCGCGGCCGCGTTCTACCGGCGGCTCGCAGGGTTGGACGCCGGCGAGGATCCCGACCCGTCCCTCTCCGACCCGCTCGCCGTCACCCAGCACGGTGCTCCACGAGCACAGCCCTGAGAACGGGATGGAAGACGCGGGCGAGATCGCGGCCTTCCGCGAGCTCTGCTCGCCGCTGATGGCATCGCTGCTGGACGAGCTCGCGCTTCACCCGGATGCACCGCGTCCCTTCCCGGCCATCGAAGACGCCCTCGGCTGGCCCCACCGCCGCATAGCTTCCGTCCTCGGCGGCGTCGCCCACCTCCGACGCATGCGCTTCGGCGGCCGCCGGCCGTATCGGTTCCACGAGCCGCGCCACGCGGCGAGCGGCCGCTGGGAGCTGTGGTGCGACGCCACGCAGGCCGACGCGCTCCGGCGCTACTCGGAGTCACGCACCGGGTAGAAGAGCGTCCATGGAAACGGTGGCCGCGATCACCATGATCCTGGCCACCGCCGGGCTCCTGACGCTGCTCGTCGCCGCCTCTCGCGGCTTCCGCCTCCCCACCCCGTTCTTCCGCCCGCGGACTTACATCCGCGCCATCGCTTGGACCGGCACCCTCGGCGCCGCCGCCACCATCGGCGCCATGCTCGCCGGCGACGGCACCATCGGCGCGATCGCCATCGGTACCACCGCGCTCCTGCTCGTCCTCGAGCTGGCGCTGTGGTCCGACGCCTTCACCTTCGGACCGCGCGACCGCTGAGTCAGCGGCGCTTCGCCGTGAACTCCAGCCGACCCGTGCAGTCCTTGCTGACGATCGACGACCGCCCCGTCGCCGTGTACGTCACGCGGCCTGTCGCCTTGCCGTCGTGCAGCGTCACCGTCAGCCGCGTCGCGTCGCTGTAGCCGGAGCCGGACGACTTCACCTTCAGGTCGACCTTCCCACGCGCCGAGACCGCTGCCGCGGCAGGGACGGCGCGTCGCTCGTTCGCCGGCCGATGCGTCGGATCAGCGTCGTTCCAGTACTCGCAGACGATCGGCATCGAGATCCCCGGCGTCCACGTCAGGCACAGCGCCTTCTTGAACTTCCCGTCCCCCATCGGGCAGTTCTCCATCACCTTGACGGCGAACGCCAACTTGGTGCCCTTGGCGGTCGTCGTCGTGCCCTTCGTCGCTTTGCCGGCGTACCGCCCCGCGTCCGACGACGCGCCGTCTGCCACCCCCGAGCCGCCGAGCACGACAGTGGCGAGCGGCACGGCGAGCGCGAGGCGACGACGGTTCATCGCACGACCTTAGACCGCTCACCACGCCTGCGTGCGCGCCGGTACGCGCTTGTGCGTAGACCTCAGCGCACGGTCACGGTCACCGTCGCCGCCTTCGAGCGGTTGCCCGCCGCGTCGAACGCCACGACCGTGAGGCGGAACGTCCCGGCCCCGAGCTTCTTGCTCCCGAGCTTGGCCGCGAACGTCAGCGAGTTGGCACCCGTCTTCGCGCTCACGCGCAGCGCGCCCGCGAGCTTCTTGTAGGTGACGCACGCCTTGCCGGTCTTGCGTCCGGCGACGCAGCGCGCGCCGGACTTGCGGCCCTTGAGCACCTGCTCGCCCGTGATCGTCACGGTCGACGCCTCGCTCGCCGTGAAGGTCAACTTGGCGTTCTTGGCCTTGTGCTTTTTGGTCGCGCGGACGACCGTGGCGGGCTTCAGGGCGAGGCGCGAGAGCAGCGGCGCGGTGGTGTCCTTGGCCGGCGCGGGCGCTCCCGTGCCGCCGACTCCCCCGCCACCCGGCGCGCCGCCGCCCGTCGAGCCGCCGCCGCCCGACCCATTGGCCTGGTTCGGGAACGCCTTCTGCGCCGTCAGCTCCGCCTCGCACGCATCCGCAAATCCGTTGTTATTGGCGTCGGCGAAGTCCGACCCCGGCGCCAAGCGACACGCGTCGGCCAGGTCGTTGACCCCGTTGCCGTCGGCGTCGCTGCGCGCGGCCTCGGCCATCAGCTCGGTGTTGGTCTCCTCCGGCACGCTGCGGCTGGTGCTCGCGTCACCGGCGTAGATCGGGTCGGACAACACGCCTTCCTGATCGCGGAACGAGTAGCGCAGGTCCGGCCAGTCCTCGGTCGAGGTCAGCGTCGTCTGGTTCGCCTGGCCTCCACAGGTCTTGTCGTGGATCAACAGCGACCCGCCGGTGACGGGCACCGTGCCGTCCCAGTCGATCGGGCCGGTCGAGGAGGCCGTGTGCAGGTTGCAGTAGCCCCCGCCGGCACGGAAGAACGCCGTGTGCGGCCAGAGCGCCCCGACGCGCGACCGCGTCAGGACGTCGGTGGTCGCGGCGACGCCCGAGCTCTCGACCAGCGCGTTCTCGTTGAGCGGCGGCAGCGCGAAGCGCGAGTAGTCCAGCGGCCGGTCGTTGACGCGCCCGCGCATCTGGAATAGGTAGTTCATGACGCTGAGGTAGTTGGGCTTGAACTGGTCGTCGTTGCGGCCGCCGTGATGCAGGCCGAGCGAGTGCCCGAACTCGTGCATCAGCGTCCCGGCGAAGACGACGCGCCGGCACGCATCCATCGTCGGGCAGTTCGCGGTGCCGCCGCCCCCCCAGATGATGTTGGCGTTGTCCCACTGGCCGAGCGAGACCGTCAGCTCCTGGCCGCCGAGGCCGGCGGAGAACCCGCTGGACCCCTTCTCCTCGTTGTACCCGAGGGAGAACAGGACCCAGCGGTAGGCGAGCCCGCGCGCCGCCAGCCGCTGGAAACAGTCCGGCGCGGCGCGGTCGTCGTGGGTTCCGAACGCGCCGTCGCACGGGTTGCCCGCGGTGCCGTTCTTGATGTAGTCGAGCGTCCCCGGGCCCTTGCCGCCGACGTTGAAGAACGCTTCGGGCACCGTGTCGCCGACCGTGCTCCCGCCCGGGTTGACGTGCAGCGTGATCCCCGTGCCACCGGCCGGGTTCTCGACCGGCGCGTTGGCGAACGAGGCGACGACGTCGTCGATCGCGGCCTGGCCGGGCGTGCTGTGCCCGGTGCCCTCGGCCATCGCGTCGGCCTCGAGGTAGAGGTCCTTGTGCGTCGGCGAGGCGCCCGGGAGCGTGAGGTCGACCGTGCCGTTGTCATCGGCGTCGATCCCGTTGAGCTCCCAGTCGTCGCACAGCCCGTCGCCGTCGGTGTCGGGCTGGCCGTCGCCGTCAGGATCCCCACAAATCGGCGAGAGCTCGGAGGTCCCCTCGCCGGGGACGGTGACGGTGGCGCTGAAGAATGTGTCGTTGGCCGGGAGGCCCGCGGGCAGGTCGATCTCCCAGCCGCCGGTCTCGGTCACCTGTGCCTGACCGACGTAGTCGGCGGGCTCGGCGCCGAGCAAGGCATTGACCTTGCTTTGGGCATAGACCTGGACGGCCGCCTCGGCGTCACCGTCGGCCGCCGCGTCGACGCCCGAGACCTTGAGGACCTTGGAGACCGGATCCCGCTCGCCGAGCACGCCGATCGGGAAGTTGTGGAGGTTGTTGGCGCCGGTGTCGGCGTCGTTCTTGTCGTTGGGCGTGCGGCCGTTGGCGCCGAGGTCGATCGCGGGCCGCGCGTTGGCGGTGAGCCGGTTGCCGGTCACGGTGGTCCCCTTGCCGGAGGCGATGGCGACCGCCGCGCCAGCGTTGTTCTTGAAGGTGTTGCAGGGGAAGGCGCACGTGGGCGTGTCAGACGGCAGCCCGCCGACCTGCACGTTCGACGCCTCCACCCGCACGCCAGCGCCCTTGAAGTTGTCGATCTCCATCCCGCGCACGGTCGACGCCGCGCCCTGCAGGACGAGGCCCGAGACGCCGGAGCCCGCCGCGCTGCCGTTCAACACCACCTTCTTGCCGCCATCGATCGCGATCGGGTAGGCGACCGCCGGGAGCGCTGTCGTCGGCGAGATCGTGGTCGACCCGCTCGGCAGGGCGAAGTTGACCTCCGTCGGCGTCGCGACCTTCCCGGCGTTGATCTCTTGCAGGACCGCCCGCAGGGTGCACGTCTTCTGCGCGGTCAGGCACGCGCCATCACCCGGCGTCGCATCGACCTGGTCGCCGACGCTGTCGACGACGAACCCCGCCGGGATCAGGAACCCGATCTGCTTCTGCGTCGAGATCTGCCCGCCGATGCCCACGATGTCGCCGTTGTCGTTGATCGCCAGCGCGTCCTCGAGGATGTAGTCCGAGTCCGCGGGCAATAGCGACTGCAGGTCGGTGACCGTCCCGTCCGGCTTCCAGACCGCGGCATGCGGGATCGGCTGGCCCATGTACGAGCCGAGCACCGTGCCAACGACCGAGTGCTTGGCGTTGACCCCGTTGTGGCCGATCAGCCCGTTCACCACCGTCTCGGTCCCTTCCGGCAACCGCAGGTAGTACGCCCGCGCATCACCCTCGCCCTTGTACCCGAGCACCGCACCATCGCTCGCCAAGGCATTGTTGTACTGCGGCGAGATCGCCGACCCGAGAATCTGCGAGCCGTTGGGGAACGGCGTGAGATCCAACTTGGTCCCCGATCCACCGGCGCTCGGCCACAGGTACCACCCCGTCGCCGCGCCACCATGCTCAGCGGTCCCGACATGCCCGAGGATGTGCGCCCCATCCGGTGTGATCCCCGCCACCGACGTCGACCCACCGTCGCGGTCGGCGTCACCAACCCGCGTGATCGCCCCACCCGCCGTGCGCAGGAACCCGAACGGCTTGTAGTCCGCCGCCAGCGTGTACCCGACGACCTCCCCCGCCGTCGTCACACCCGTCGCCGCGCTGAAGTCCCCATCGGCCTCCGGCGACAACGGCCCGACCTGGTGCGCGGTGTCCGTCGGGCTGTCCCAGAAGATCGCGTGATTACCGAACGGACTACTGACCTGCGCCTCCCCCACGATCCGGCCGCTGGCGTTGATCGCATACGCTGCGGTGGTCGCCGCGTTCGCCGGCTCCTTCAACCGCGTCAGCTGGCCGGAGGTCCACACCTCCGCGTGGCTGGGCGCGTCGTCATTCGCGGGATCGACGCTGCCGCCAACGATCTGCCGATGGTTGTTCAACCCATTGGGGATGAAGTCCCCGAGGTTGACCACCGTGATCGCTTGCGCCTGGGCAGCCGTGCCCAACACCATCAAGAGCGCGCACAAGGCAGCGCGGCTGTAGGACTTCACGCCGTGAGGCTAATCCGGCGGTTCGGGCTTGGCGAGCAAGCCTGGTCGAAGGTCTGCGTGAGTTACGCGGTTCTGCGTACGCGTCACTCGCAACCAGGGCATTCGCCGCGGTACCAATTTGGTACCATAATGGGATGAGCAAGCAGATCGCGGTGCGCCTGTCGGACGAGCTGGTGGCGTTCGTCGACGAGTTGGTGGACTCCGGCGCCGAGCGCAGTCGAGCGGCCGTGGTGTCCCGAGCCCTGGCACGTGAGCGGCGGCGGACGATCGCGGCACGCGATGCGGAGATCCTCTCGCGCACCGGCCCTGATCCTGAGCTGCAAGGCTTGGCCGAGCACGCAGTCGAGCTGCGCTCCGACTTGGCTTGATGCGGCCGATCCACGTCGCCCAGCTCGACAAGGCTCGGCCGGTGCTCGTCCTAACGCGCGAGCTCGTTCGCCCGCACCTCACGACGGTCACGGTGGCGCCGATCACGACAACGATCCGCGGCCTCTCCACCGAGGTGCCCGTCGATGCCACAAACGGCCTCGCCGAACCATCCGTTGCCAGCTGCGACAACATCACCACGATCCCTGTCAGCGCCCTGGGAGAGCACATCGGGATGCTGCTCGATCATCAAGAGCAGATGCTAAGCGACGCCGTCCAGGCGGCGTTCGATCTCGACTGACGTCGTATTTGCCCCGGCGGCCATCCTGACTTCCGGCGCAGCTCCGAGACACCGCCGAAGCCCTGCGAAACGAAGATGCGTGGAACACGAGATCGGAGACCCGGCCGCTCTCAGTCACGACGGCGCGTTCGGCCAGCCGTCACGACCCCTGCGCGTTGACGAGAGGCGGTCGGGGCGGTGAGTGCTGCGTAGCGAGGCTTTACACCCGATCGCACCCCGTGTCAGCGACGACCCAACGCTTCTCCACTTGGTACGTCCGGCAGCTATAAGCCCAACAGAACCTTAGTAATACGAGGCCGGAACGAAAGCGCCACCGTTTCAGCGTCTTCAAGTGAGGTTTCCTCGACCGGCCCCCAGTCCGTCCCTCCCTGGTCCAGGGTGCCGGCCACGTGGAAATGGACGTGTCGGATTGCTTGGTGCGCCGACACGCCATTGTTCTGCCAGATCGCGACTCCGGGCCGTCGGAACTCGGCGTCAATCACTCGCGCAACTTCCCGAGTGACAATTATTGCGTGCCGCGCTTCTTCATCATCTAGGTCGATGATCGTCTCTCGGTGACGCATCGGGACTACAAGCAGGTGGGGCGTGCCACGCTGCTCCTGGGTCACCATCACCGCGACTAGCTCCCCGCGAGCGACGATCGCATACGGTCGCTCGCCGCGGAGATACGCGCAAAAGGGACAGACGGCGTAGTCGTGTCCTGGAAGATCGATGTTGTGACTAGAGGTCACGCGACTCCAGCGAGTCAAGGAACGCTTGAAGTTCAAGCCGATCAAGCCGGTTGTAGTCGTTCGGATGAACAACGATCCGCAACTCATCGCAGATCCGTTCCTGCCTCGAAGCCAGGATGAATGAGAACGCAATGAATCTGATCGCGTCTTGAGCAGGCAGGATCTGAGAGATCCGAGCTTGGCCACCCCCAATAACTGGGACAGCGACGGGCTGGCCGTTGCAGCACCGACTGACAGCTGACCATAAGCTCAGCAAGCTCTTCCAAATGCCGTCGGTCGTTCCCCGAGCCTCGTTGTGCTCGTTCATCTTGGTATACGCCAAGAACAGGATCTGCCTGCCGGCTTGAGGCACGGCAGCCACCGTCCCGATCTCGTAACGCGACTGTTTGCCGTACTTCTGGACGTGATCGGTCGGTGTCGCGCCCTCCAAAGCAACGTCCAAGTCACGATCAAGCAGACCTACATCGTTGCCGTACAGACGGCTCAGTAATTGGCCCTGAACGCTGCGAGGACTGATGACCCTCGGCACTTCCGTGTCGAACGTGTCACACGCACCGACCACGATGTGCCCGTCCTCGCCAAACAGATCGCCTCTAACGATTCGGATGACCGTGTTGGGGGCGGTGAAGCAGTGTTCGATGGGGCGCGGCCAAGAGCGATACAGGCCGAAGGAGACGGCGAGAACACAGACGACTAGAACCGCAGGCAGCCCATGGCCTTCGAAGGTATCGGGGAAGAAAACATCGACAAGCCCGCCAATAGCCGCTAACAAACCGAATGCCGCGAGTCCCTCCTTGAGAAGGCGCTCCACGAAGCGCCGAGAGCGTAGGTCAGCGCGAAGTGCGCTCACCTAGAGGCCAAGTCCTTCGTAGATCGACGGCTTGTAGTAGTGCGGTCCTTGGTTGCTGCTGCTCGCAAATCCTGCCGCGTACTTGTCGAGGGCGTGCTTGATGATCGCGGGTTGAAAGGACACGGACAGCGTGTAGTAATCGGCGTCTAGGAACGGCGCGGGAATGAACCCCCGGTCGACGTTTCGGTCGCCGTCCGTATTCGCGATCACGACCGGCAGCGAGAACTCGATGGCGAGCTCCACCTCGTGCGCAAGAAAAGACGTCCCGTCGCCCCCCTTCTTCTTAGCCGACGTGCTCCCCAACAGCACGATCTGCTTGGCGTTCTTCATTCGCTCTCGAAGGTTGCGCTTGATTGTCTCTGGTCGACTTGTGTCGCGCGAGATGAACAAGTCGTGCGCATCGAAAAAGTCGAAGTCGATCTTGGCGTTATCGCGCCACGCTTCCATCATGCGATAGAGATGAATGTCTTCGCTCGCGAATGCGACGTATGTCTTGTTTCTGTAACTCATGGACAGCTCCGTTTCTGGATAAGGTGCCAGACCCAGCGGACGGAATAGCAGATGGCTCGAACACGAAATGCTGGCGCGACAACTGACCGGAGATGTGGCCGGTGGTGGTGGTCCGTCAAAGTCACCCTTCGGGAGCGCTTCGCGCCGTCCTGACGACTTCCTTTGACGGACCAGCACCGCCTCCGCTGTGAGGCGGTTAAGCGAGGGTGCCCCTAGACCCCGCCGGTCGGGGGCATCACCGCAGGCGGCGGGGACAGGGAGGTCTGGATGTTCCGTGGGCCGATCTCGATTCGATCGTGACCCCGATCTGCCGTGGATCGAGGAGTGCGGGTGGGATGGGTTATGGGTCAGTCGCAGGTGGCTCGGGCGTAGTCGGAGAAGAGGCGATCGAGAATCTGGGCAGCGGCTAGGTCAACGTTGAGGTCGGCTCGGATGGCGGCGGCTTCTTGGTTGGTGGCCATGTCGAACTGGTCGCAGCGGTTGATGTTGGTCACGCGGAGGTCGTGGCCGCAGCGGCGGAGCTGGTCGATGTGACCGTCGGTCAGCGGGACGTCGACAGTGCCGGCGTAGGGGTTCGGTGACCAGCCGATGGCGTCGAGGACGGCGAAGGCGTCGCGGTAGATGACCGAGAGCGCGAATTGGGCTTCGGCGCCGAATTCGAGGAGCTCCTCGAAGAAGTAGTGGTTGGCCTCCAGAACGATGAGGGTCTGGCGGCGGAGGATGTCGGCCGTGGACGGGTCGACGGCGACGAGGCAGGCGTGGTTACGCTGCTGGGTGCTCATGGAGTGCTGCTCCTTGGGCCGTGCCCCCGGCCGCTGCAACGGTGCGGGGGCGATTTGTTGATGGTGTCGCTTGACCGTATCGGGCGCGGCGGCGGAGTTTGCTTCGGCCGCCGGCGTCGGGGTAAGGTCCGACACTCGGGCGAGCAGGACGCACACGTCTCGCCTTCCTGACGAGGAGGCGGTCATGGCACGTGAACCGGTCGCGCTGACCGATGGTGGGATTGAGACCGTCCTGTTGTTCAAGGGTGGCTTTGACCTCCCGTGCTTCGCTGCCTTTCCGCTGCTGGAACAGGAAGCCGGCCGGGCGGCGCTGCGCCGGTATTTCGAGCCGTTCTTGGA